>ATWD01000003.1 GCA_000421065.1 Acidobacteriaceae bacterium TAA 166 | reverse complement strand
AAAATCCTCTCAATCGGCAGCAAGGTCGGCAAAAGCATAGGCGGTTCCGACAAACGGCTCGTGCGCGAGTTCTTTACCCTCAATTCAACTCGGCAATTAAGAGCAGCGTTGAAGGCACAAAGTCGAAAGCCGCCGACAGTTGGCGGATATAAGAGGCGATATGGATACTACATACAAGGCTATAGAGGTCACGTCCCCTGGCCGGTTCACTGCGGTTGATCGTCTGCTCAAGGAACCCGCGCCCGGACAGGTGAGGATTCGCGTCGAAGCGTGTGGCGTGTGCCACTCCGATCTCGCAACCGTGTCCGGTCAGTTTCCTGGCGTCACTTTCCCCCGCGTTCCAGGGCACGAAATCATCGGTCGAATTGAAGTCATTGGCGAGGGTGTCACGAAGTGGAGGGTCGGCCAACGGGTCGGCGTTGGGTTCTTCGGCGGAGAAGACGGCACCTGCGAACCGTGCCGGCGAGGAGACTTCGTAAACTGCAAGAGTCCCATCATCCCAGGCGTCACTGTTGATGGCGGCTATGCGGAAATGATGATTGCTGAAGCCCGTGCGATAGCTCTGATCCCTGACGAACTCGGTTCTGCCGAGGCCGCGCCATTGCTGTGTGCAGGCGTGACCACATTCAATTGCTTGCGGAATGCCGGTTTACGACCAGGCGATCTCGTTGCTATTCAGGGCATCGGTGGACTCGGGCACCTCGCCGTGCAATTTGCCAGGCACATGGGCTTCAAAACCGTCGCTTTGGCCCGAGGAGCGGACAAGGAAGAGCTCGCAAAACAACTCGGTGCTCATGTCTACATCGACAGTGCAAAAGAAAATGCCGCCGCGGCTCTGCAGCGACTTGGTGGCGCTGATGCTATCCTCACGACCGCTCCCAATGGAAGGGCGATGGGTGAAGTCGTGGGAGGGCTCAAAGAGCACGGTAGGCTGCTGGTGGTTGGTGTCGCTCCCGACCCCATCGGAGTGAGCACCATCCCGATCGTCTTTGGCGGGCGGGTCATCTCGAGAAGCCTATCGGGAACATCGATCGACGAAGAAGACACACTCGCATTCAGCGTTCTACAAGGAGTGCGACCGATGATCGAACCGGTTCCGTTGGCAGAGGCCCCAGCAGCATACGAGCGCATGATCAGTGGTAAAGCCCGCTTTCGCATGGTGCTCGTCACGGGCCAGTAGAAAACAGCAGGCCAGGAGGATCGTGATGAATGAAGGATTGCTGATATCAGACGTGGCTTCAGTCGTCCAGTTGAACGCTGCCAAGGCGGAGTTCAGCGACACGCAACTGGTAACACTGCTTCGACTTGGAGACGCCGACGCATTTGCGATATTGACCCGGCGTTACGAAAAGCGCCTTCTGAGAATTGCAGGCCGCATCACGAAGAATACAGAAGACAGTAAAGATGCGGTGCAGGAAGCTCTCCTGAAGGCTTATTGGCGGATCGAGACGTTCCGGGGACAATCCAGCTTTTCGACCTGGCTTACGAGAATCCTCATCAATACGTGCCTCATGCAGTTGCGAAAAACTCGCACCAGGTCTCATCTATCTCTCGACGAAACGAACGAGAACGGTACCGCGTGGGCTGACCGTCTTCCGGACCGCGCGGTCGACATCGAGACCGCTTATGCAAGGCAGGAAAGAGCCGAACTGCTCGCGCATGCGACCTTAAGTCTGAAGCCTGCGCTACGTTCTGTTGTGGATGGCTATCAACGATACGACTGCTCCATGGCAGAGCTCGCTGAGCGAAACGGTATCTCGATCGCTGCCGTCAAATCGCGTATGCTCCGCGCCCGCATTGCTCTGAAGAAGTCGGCGATCATGACTGCCGCCCGTTGAGCGTGGATAGACCGAGTAGAACCCGCCCAGCGTTGAGGCGGCTTGTGCAACACAGTCTTAGAGGAGATTTCAAATGGATCATCTGCCGCCGCCAATCATTGGCTTCTTTCTGTTCACAACTCTATTGGCTCTCATGGGTTTCGGGAAGGCTGTTCGTGGATCGAAGGCTGCGATCGTCGGATCGATCCTTTGGATGGGCATCCAGTCCATCATCGCTCTGTCCGGATTTTATCTGGTGACGAAAACTCTCCCGCCGCATCTTTCCCTGGCAATTGCTCCACCTTTACTGGTCATCGCCGTCCTCTTCTCAACTGCTCGCGGGAGGAGATTCGTCGATGGGATGGATCTGAAGTGGTGCGTTCTTCTACACTTGATTCGCATCTTCGTTGAGCTCAACCTCTACTGGCTGTTCTTCTATAAGCAACTCCCCGTGCAGATGACGTTCGAGGGCGGCAATCTCGATATACTGGTGGGTCTTTCTGTACCCCTCATTTGGTGGGCGTTCAGTAAAGGACACATTGGGAGAAGAGGGCTACTGGTTTGGAATAGCATCTGCTTGCTCAGCGTGTTGAATGCGTTCGGACGTGCCATGCTCTCTGCCCCGTTCCGCTTTCAGCAGTTTGCGTTCGATCAGCCGACCGTCGCAATCCTCTATTTCCCGTTCATCCTGCTGGCCGCATTCATCGTCCCGGCAGTCGTGTTTTGCCATCTTGTCGTGTTCAGGAAGCTGTCCGTTCTGATTGATCAAGAAGGTTAACTTCATTACGGTTCCTCTTGCGCGAAGCTATCAAAATCGTCAATGTTCCGAGTAGGGTGCATAAAGAGCACACCGCCATGACTCCGCGGTAAGCAAACACGAACGAGCGTTGCACGATCTCTTCGATGCGCATCCTTTGCTGTGCATCAAGCTCTTCTGGCATCGGGAGCGCAAGCATGAGCGATCTCTGAGAGATCAGTTGCTGTTGCACGGCAGATGGCAGACCTGAGGACTGCAGTTCCTGGCGGAAGTCGTCGCTGAAGATGTGGAACAAGAGCAGCGCCGCCATAGAGACGAAAAGCAGGGCCGCAAGCCGGGAGACAGAGTTGTTCACGGCAGATGCGATGCCTCTCGTGTTCTCCTCAACGGAAGACATCACGGAGTTCGTGAGAGGCGCAACCACCAGCGTCATGCCTACACCCAAGGTGAGTACCCCTGGAAAAAATGCGCCGAGATATCCGTTTCTGCTGGCGAGAAGTGCCAGGAGAGCAAACCCTGCTGCTGCGAGCGCAGAACCCAACGCCATAAACGGCAGTTCTCCGAATTTTGCTGCAGTTTTGCCGATTTTCCCTGAGAAAGCGAACATCAAGACAATGATGGGCAGAAATGCGGCGCCGGTCGCGCTAGGACTAAAACGATGCACTCCGATCAGAAAAAAGGGAACAACATAGAAGGCTGCTCCCAGCGACCCATACGCCAGGAAAGTCAGAAAATTCGCACTCGCGAAACGTCGATTGCGAAATAGGGAGAGTGGCATCAAGACGTTGGAACGCGCTTTCTGTGACCAGAGGAACCCCGCCAGAAGGAAGACACCGGTCAGGAAAAATCCGACGATGAAGGGATTCCGCCATCCGAGTTTTGGAACGAACGACAATGCGTAGACAAGTGCCCCGAAGCCGAAGGTGCTGAGGATGGCCCCTAAATAGTCGAGTGATGAAGAGATCAATTTTTGCGATTCCGCCCCCTTTCCCTTCAATTTGGGGGAAAGTATGAATATCCACACCGTAAATGGCAGGTTGATAAGAAATATGGCTCGCCAATTTGCAATCTGAATCAACCACCCGCCGAGGATGGGACCGAATGCGGCAAACACCGCAGTCCAGGCCGACCAAATGCCTATCGCTCTCGGGCGCTCGGGCTCCGGGTAAGCGTTCGATAGAATCGCGAGGCCTTGAGGAATAAGAAGAGCGGCGCCTATACCCTGCACGGCACGAGCGACAATCAACTGAGGTAGCGTCATGGCAGCGGCGCAGCCCATCGAAGCCACGGCAAAGAGCGTGATCCCCGCCAGATAGGCACGCTTGCGCCCAAAGCGATCGCCCAGGGCTCCGCAAAATAACAACAGAGCCGCACAGAATAAGGCGTAGCTTTGAACGACCCAAAGAATTTCTGAGGACCCCGCTCTGAATGTAGCCTGCAGGGTCGGAAGCGCCACATTCACGATGGACTCATCCATGAACGCGATCGCGGAACCAAGTACGGTTAATACAAGAATCGATCGTCGGTCGTGGCTGGCACACGACGATTGCAAGTCGGTTGAAGGATCAACCGAGACGCAAGGCAGAAGAATCGGCGATCTGGGTGGAATTGATTTCATCGTATCGCCGGACTGTTAGTCGCGGATCTTGACCAATTTCCGTCCGCCTAAATGTGCTGCAAGGTTAGACGTTCATCATCTCGCCGTCTTAGCCAACCCTACATGAATTTAGCGATTTCGCTCCACAACTGCGGGTCAACATAGGCCGTTGCGGTGGAACTGACGATGTTCTCACCTATGAAGAGAGCCTCTTATTACACTCCTCGACTCCTGCCGTCACGTCGCACCGTGCATACAGGTCTCGAGCTTCAACCCAAAGTGCTCTGGCTGCTTCCAGTGGTCCGGTTGCCTCTCTCACCAAAGCCAATCCTCTAAGCGTGTTCGCGAGATCGAGAGATGCATCGTCACTGCTCTGACGATAGATTCTCTCCGCTTCCAGGTAGAGCGGTTCGGCCTCTGACGGTTGGCGCATCTGTCGAAGCAGATCCGCCTCATGTCGGATCGCGAAAGCCAACCGAAACAATGGTCCGACCTGACGATAAAGTACAGCGGCGTTTGCATAGTGGTGTGATGCAGCTTCGCAATTCCCGATGTCATTCTCCGCCTGTGCCAAGCCGCAGAGGGCTTCGGCAAGGGATGGCCTGTCGGCTCCCTCTGCGGCCTTGCGCACAGCATCGAGGAAGATCGCACGGGAATCTGCTACACGGTGTTCGCGTCGCGCCCGGTATCCTTCTTCAAACAACTCTTCAAACTTCTCTGACATTTGCCCGTAGGTTACCATCCCATCCCAAGACCGAGAGTGGCCCGGCGTTACGCGTCACGAAACAAAGGACCACTTCCTTCTATGCAGGTGGCGTGAACATCGGGTTGCCGCTGGCAGTCTTTTCTGCCGGCACTTCTTCCTGCATGACATCCCAGTGCTCCACGAGCTTTCCATCAACGATGCGAAAGATGTCGACAGCGACAACTGGTTTTGGAGCCCATCCCGTATATCGACCATGAATCATCACGTAGTCACCCTCGGCGACTACCAGGCCCATTTCATATTTGAAGTCGTCCGGTAGAGCCCGAATGACGTCGGGGATAGAGGCGCTACCATTGGGAATAGCGGGGTTGTGTTGCTGATAGCCCGCGATAAAGAGTTTCCCAGGAATCGTCGTATCCCGCTTAATAAAGACACCGGTAATTGCCTCAATTGCAATGGCCTTGTTCGTGGCAGTATTCGCTTCGCTCATCATGTCTCCGTTTGTGTCAATCCTTTGGGTGCGTTCTCCTGTTATTGACGCTGAGGCCTCTTGACTAAAGAAAGCTTCCAGTCTCGCCTGCTATTGTACGACTGGTCATATTATCATAAGGAAGAGACTCCTTCCCATGAGTTCAGACTCGAGGCCATCGACGAAATACATTCCCCTTCCTGATTAAAACCCTTGAGCGCTTCTCGCCAATTTATCGGCGGTTTCACACGCACTCCAAATGAGGCACGATGATGGCAAAACGGGCTCTGACGTCGGCAACGAAGAAGAGCGACACTCGCGAAAAGATTCTTCAAGCCGCATTTAAGGCATTTCACGAAAAGGGTTACAACGGAACCAGTATTCAGGACATCATCGAAGCGGCCAAAGTCCCGAAAGCCAGCTCCTATAACCACTTCAAGAGCAAGCAGCAACTCGCCATCGAAGTGCTCGACCTCTATGTCAAGATCGTCCAAGAGTCCATGCAAGGTCCTGAGGAGGCTTCCCCCATCGAACTCCTGCGTATCTATTTCGAGCAATCGATTCATCAGCACAAAGAGTGGGGTTTCGAAACGGGATGCATGATAGGAAACTTCGCTGCGGAGATCTCCAATTCTGAAAAGGTGCTACGAGCTTTCGTTGTCCGAGCGTTTGACTCGTGGGCCAAAGCGATAGAAGACGTCCTTGCCAAAGCGCAAGACAAAGGCGAACTTCCAGCGACACAGAGTCCAAAGGAGTTGGCAAGCTACATCCTGAACTCCTACCACGGTGCGGTACTGCGCGGGAAACTCACCCGCGACCGTATCCCGTACGATCAATTTCTCACGAACACCTTCGATTACCTCTTGAAGCCTGCGGAGGTTTCACACAACCCTCGCGCCAAGCTCAAGAAGAAGCGATGACGGAACACAGATGGTGTTTGAACTATCTTTGTTCGGGCAGCATAGGGTAGTCGATATATCCCTCTGCCCCACCACCATAAAAGCTGGAGCGATTGTATTTATTGAGAGGAGCACGCAGCGATATCCGCAAGGGCAAGTCAGGATTCGCGATAAAGAGGCGCCCAAAGGCGACCGCGTCCACGGCTCCAGTCCCCACTGCTATCTCGGCGGTGTGCGGGGTATAAGCAGCGGCTGAAATAAACGGTCCGTCAAACAACGCCCGGAACAACTCTGCGTTGTTAACGGCACCGGCATGCAATTCGTCTGTGAGTCCCATCTCTGAACCGCGAGCTTCGATCACGTGGAGGTACGCGATTTGCCGACTGCTGAGCTCGTTAATCACGTATTTGAATAATTCGAAAGGCGCCGTGTCAGAGATGCCTCCGTATTGTCCGAAAGGCGAAAGTCGCACGCCTAGCCTCTCGGCACCAATTGCGTTTGAGACTTCATCGACAATCTCAAGCAGGAAGCGAGCACGATTCTCGATCGGGCCGCCGTATTGGTCAGTACGTTGATTCGTCCCGGTCTCAAGGAACTGCTCAATCAAATGGCTATTAGCGCCCTGCAACTCCACTCCGTCAAATCCAGCTGCCATCGCATTCATAGCGGCCTGCCGGTAGCTGTTGATGATGAGAGACACCTCGCCTGTCTCGAGCGCCCTGGGAACCTCAGCGGGGACCTGCTGGAAGGATGAGGTAAGAACCGGACCCGACGGTGGAACCGCAGATGAGGAGACCGGAGACGAGCCGTCCGCATTGAACGAGGAGTGTGAGTTTCGGCCGTTATGAGCAATCTGCATGATGATGCGACCGCCATTAGCATGAACGGCAGCTGTTACATCCTGCCATGCGGCGATCTGCCCAGGGGTGTAGATTCCGGGAGTGCTCGGATAACCATGAGCCTGCGGGCTGATAGCCGTACCCTCGGTGATGACAAGCCCCGCCGACGACCGCTGCTTGTAGTACTCAACGGTCATCTCCGTCGGCTTCCCTTCTTTGTCCGCTCGCATTCTCGTGAGCGGCGCCATTACGATACGGTTTGGTAGTTCAAGGGCGCCCAGGCGAAGAGATGTAAAGAGCGTTGATTGAGACATGTGGGACCTTCCTTCTGGATGCCATGTGATTGGGACCGAACAAGCGACTATGCGAGAGTTGGGTAGTCGGTGTAACCGCGGCCGCTGCCACCATAGAACGTGCTGCGGTCATACTGGTTCAGAGGAGCATGGCTCCGTATTCGTCGAACCAGATCCGGGTTTGCGATGAAGAAGCGACCAAATGCAATCGCATCCGCATCGCCCGAGAGAATTGCGTGATTAGCGCTTTCCGGGGTGTATCCTCCCGCAGAGATAACGGGCCCTTGAAAGAGGTGACCAAATAGCTTTGCGTTGTTGAGCGCGTCTCCCCTCATAACATCGGTTCTAGCCATACCAGACGCTCTAGCCTCGATCAGGTGCAGATAGGCCAACGAATGCTGATTCAGATCCGTGATCACTGACTTGTAAAGCTCAGTCGGATTGCTGTCGCTCATGCCACCTGCGCTTCCAAATGGAGATAATCGGACCCCGAGGCGACCGGCACCGACTGCGCCCTTTACTGCTTCAATAACTTCCATCAATAGGCGCGCCCTATTCTCGAAACTTCCCCCATACGCATCCGTTCGACGGTTCGAGCCATCTTCGAGAAACTGATTCAAGAGATAGCCATTTGCTGCGTGGAGTTCGATGCCATCGAAGCCTGCATCCATACCGTTCAGCGCCGCTCTCCTGAAGTCCCTAACGATGTCACCAATCTCACCTGTCGTGAGTTCCCGTGGCGCTTCATAGTCTGCAAAGGTGAAGTCTGGCATATATCCTTTGCCGGAAATAGCGATCGCCGAAGGTCCCACTGGACCCATTCCTTCAGGCATATAGGAGCGATGGGAAGCGCGCCCATTGTGCACGATCTGAAGAACGATCCTTCCGCCTTTGGAATGTACCGCGCCAACTACGCTCCTCCACCCCTTGATCTGGTTCGGAGTGTGTATCTCTGGCATATGCGGGATACCGCGCCCTTGAACGCTGATGGCTGTGGCTTCCGTAATGATAAGGGCGGCAGATGCCCGCTGCGAATAATACTCTGCGTTCAGGGAACCTGGGACTCCATCTTGGTCCGCGCGCATACGCGTGAGCGGAGCCATCACGATTCGGTGAGGCAGATCAAGATCTCCTAGCCGAATCGGCGTGAAAAGGTCGTTCGCTGACATTAGTTCACCTACCAGGAGTGATGAGCATACGCTGAGGCTATGAATTATCTCGAGAGACAAGACGTGCACGAGAAGGCAGTCAGGTTAGGCTGATCTCACCCATATCGATCGCAACCAGGAGAGGTTCTTTCACCGGCTGGTAGTCTCCTTCGTAGGCATAAACTCTTCGCCTGGTCGGGACAATGATTCCGTCGACGTCACGGTATTCGCTCGCATAGTTCAGTCCGGTCGCCCCACCAAGAATGTCAACGGTGTAGTCATGCCGGCGTAGGAGGCCGTCCGGGCCGAAACATGAGATTTGCTCACGCGTGTGGCTCTTGACGGAATCCGGGAACGTCACCTTCAGACGTCGCCAGATCTCACCTTCAACAGTGATGGAGGATATCTCCTCCGAGGTAAACCCCGGATAGGTATACAGAAACGGTGTATTGAGATACGTCCAGAGAGCTTCGCCGCAAAAGTAGGCAACATGTATGTCGTCCCAAGGTGTCTCACGCAGTTGCCCCTCGAACGAAGCTTCAGGATTGTCGCGGCTTTCGATGAGTACGCTCGCGACGGTCTCCATCACCACACGGTTTGGCTCAAAGATTGACCGCTTATCCTGTCCGGGAAATTCCGTAACAAGGCGTTCTTTCTTGGTCTCAGCGATCATCACGATGTTCTTTAGGACATCACCTTTACCCTTGATCCACCAAATGCCGCCGGTGATCGATGCGGCAACTTTAATAGCCTTCACTTTGTTCCAACGCTCTAGACCGCCGTGTGCCGTGACAGCGAGGTTCAGGAGTTCATTCATGCGTTTATCCCTTCGTGGATGTCGGCGAATGTTTGAATCGCCCACTGATCAGAGGCTAGACAAGAAACCTTCGGGACTCTTTGCAAATATGCTCAGCATTTGACCCGCCGCACCGCAAAATTAGATACGAAGATCCCATTAGTGGAAATGAATGGGACGTCTGACCATCCCATACAAAAGAGAGTGATATCCGCAAAGACGAAGCAGGAAAACACAAATAGGCTGGGCCTTGAAGCGTACTGAGGAGACTTCTCATGTCAATGAATCTTCCCTCTACAGTTGCACAACAACCCAACGCCTTGACGAGCGCCATCAATGGAAGGAGCTTCTTTCTCTGGGCCGCAAGTCTCCAGAGAATTGCAATGGGAGTGTTGCGGCTTGGACTAGTTGTCGTTCTGTTGTGGATCGGCGGCCTCAAGTTCGCCAACTATGAAGCTGACAGCATCGTTGCTCTGGTCGCAAATAGCCCATTTGCCAGCTTTCTCTATCATCGCGCGGCGCCCGAGTATCGGCAGTATATGAATAGGGAGGGCGAGGCTATTCCTGTTCACCACGAATGGCACAAAAGAAACGGAACCTATCCTGTAGCCCGCAGTTTAGGAATCATCATCATATCGCTCGGGGTGCTGATAGCTCTTAATCCGTTCTTCCCTCAAGCTGCGACGTTAGGAAGTTTTCTTCTTCTTGGCATGTCGTGTGTAACTCTTTCGTTCCTCGTCACCACCCCGGAAGCTTGGGTCCCTGCTTTAGGGGACGCTCAGCATGGGTTCCCCTATCTATCTGGCGTAGGGAGGTTGGTTATTAAGGACTGCATTATGCTTGGTGCTGCTCTCGTCACGATGGCCGATTCGGCGCGAGCACACCTCGCTCGTTCTGGAGAAGCAGAAATACCCAAGGACTCCAATGATGCAAGCCGCACACCCGTAGAAGCCAAAAACATTCCATCAGCATGACGCTCGGGCGACATCAATCAACGCAAGAAGAACAACGAAGTCCCTCCTGGGAGGTCGTGAAAACCCTTCGAGGAAGGACTCGGCCCATACACAATTGTGATCTGTAAATCAGCCTTTCGGGACGACCTTGAGAGCGTCCCGATGCTTCTCGGCGAACTGCTGCACACTCAGAGGAGCGCGGCCCGTAAGCCGCTCAACATTGTCATTGGTTCCACCGGTGATCCCGTTCTGGCAATCGATAGAGACGGCGCCGATATGCTGCGTAAAGAATGGAGCGGAGTATGCAGGCATCTTGCGGAGAGTGTCCAAAAAGGCATCAACCTCGATGGGCGAGTAACGAATTGTACGTCCCAACGCCTCGCTGGCTGCGGCAGCAATCCCATAGCCGTCGAGCTCCACTGGACCAAATAGCTTGTACAGCTTCCCCGCATGCGGTTCGGGATTCAGGAGGATCGCAGCGATCACTCTTCCCTGATCCTCGGAAGCGATTGGGGCAAATTTCCCGTCACCAAACGGGAGAGCCAGAGTGTCTTTCTTGGCGTAGTTCTCCCACGAGAACGGATAAAGCAGCCACTCCAGAAAAAGGGTGGGACGGAGATGAGTAACGGGAACATCACCCCAGCTGAAGACCTGCTCGGCGAGCCAATGGCTTTGTGCTGCGTGACTCTTCGAGTCCCGACGCGAGGTCATCTGCGACGTATTGACGATCGCGCTCACGCCAGCCTCTTTTGCCGCCTGGGCAAAGTTGACCGTTGCATCGAGTAACTGAGGGTAAAGCGGGTACACGAAGTAGGCGGAGCGCACGCCCTCAAGTGCTGCGTGGACGCTGTCGATGTCGAGCAGGTTCCCAATAGCTACTTCCGCACCCAGGGTGCGTAGACTCTCCGCTCGTTCGTCGTCTTCGTGCACAAAGGCGCGTACCTCGTGCCCGCCGGCCCGCAGCTCCCGTACTGCACTTCCGCCCGTTGCGCCGGTTGCACCTGTCACCAATATCTTTGAGTTCGCCATGACTTGCTCCTAGACTGCGTTACGCATGAGTGTTTCGATTTTGTCGTCCAGGGCTTCGGCGATCCTCGTAGCTCCGGCATTTCCATAGATCGATAGGAGACTTGCCATTCGGTCATAGGACACATGTACCTTGGCGTCCCGTACGTCAACCAGTACGGTCACGGGCGCATACCCTGCGGCATCCGGTACAAGCTCCGCCATCTGTTTCATGATCAGAGGATTCCCAATCAGCAAGCGCATGGATTGCGGTGTTCCCTCCCCATTGCCCTTGCGAATGAAGCCGCCAGCATTGAATTCCCCGAATTGCATGAGGCCCGTGGGACCGAGCACAGCAGTCACTACCGACTCGACTCCTTGAAATGTGCTGGCGGCCCAGATCTGCTCCCAGAGCTTATTCATGTCGGGGTGTCCAATGCCGCCTTGAATTGCGGCCAAGACTGATTCAAACGGCTTGTCTGAAATCAGCGAAACTCGTTCGACTGTGACTTTTGTGATCGGCATCGTTCTCCTTGTGATATGCGCGAACTCTGGTGAGGTTGAAAATGAGGCTCGAGGCGGCGAATCCGAAATGCTCGGACCTCGTGGTTGGGGTGAAATTTCGCTCAAAGGTCAACAGCTGTGAAGCATGTGCTGGTCGTTCCTCCAGCACCTATCGCCAGAGTAACGATCATCCTCCGGGAATGCTTTTCAAATACGCCCCAGTTTTGACGGTAGTGGTGGTTATCTTCGTGAGAGTCTATGGTGTCGCGTGCCTGAAATCTGCCACAATGCCCCGACACGGACAAATGAAGGCACATTTTGCTAAGACAGGGGTCTTGCCACCTCATACGCTTGTTCTGTGCAAAGTAACGTCGCAGGAGAGTGACATGGTAAATCCGTTTAGAGCGATCGCAACGGCGTTCATTTTGACGGTGGGGATTACGCCTCCCACTCCGGAAAAAGAGCGTGCCGCTGTCATCTTCGTCTCGGTAATGTTGGGAGGTTTGCTCCTGCTTGCAGCCGCAGTTTTCGTAATATTCGTACGTCGGATCTGAATCGCAAGTTTGCTTTCAAGTGGCTTCTGAGAGATCGGTATCAGAGGCTTCTCCCCCAAGTAGGACCGAGACCATCAATCGTTAACTCTGACGGAAACCTCAATCGACATGCCGGGCAATAACAACGGGTTCCCGACTCCCGGATTGATGATTCGGAGGCGAACAGAGATGCGTTGCACAACCTTGACGTAGTTTCCTGTAGCGTTATCCGGGGCCAAGGCTGAATACTTCGACCCCGTCGCGCCACCGATACTCTCCACTTCGCCTTCGAAGTCCCGATCAAAGGAGTCGACGTGTATCTTCGCGGCCTGTCCCACGCGCATATGATGCAGCTGCGTCTCCCGGAAGTTTGCGATCACCCAGACGTCGTTCGGCGGCACAATAGTCAGCATGAGTTGACCGGCTGCCACCCGTTGTCCGGCCTCCATCGATTTCCGCCCGACTATCCCGCTTACAGGAGCAATCAGGTTCGTGTACCCCAGGTCAAGGCGCGCGTTCAGGAGAGCGGCCTGTGACTTCTTCGTTTCGCCCTCGGCACGCAGTACGTTCGCTCGCGCACTCGCGATGCTCTCGGGGGCAGTCTGCGCGGAGCGAAGATCGCTCTGCCGCTCCTTGATTCTCTGCCGAGCCGACTCAATCTTCTCTTCAGCAGAAGCACTGTTTGCCTGAGCAGCCGTGAGTGCGGCCTCCGTCGTCGTTGCGTCGGTCGCCCGCTGGTCATACTCAGAACGTGAGATTTCATGAGTGGACACGAGCGCTGCATAGCGTACGCGATCTGCCTCCGCGCGACGGTAACTTGCAGAGGCCTGCGCGACAGAGGCATCGGCCGCCGCCTTCTGAGACACCGCTGCCTTTAGGTCCGACTCGGCATCTGCGACAGCCGCCTGCGCTGACGACAACCTGCCCATCGCCGCTGCAGAGGTGATCGGCACGTTCAGGGCTGACGCGCGCTGCTGTGCTTCGGAAGCCTGGACATCTCCCTCAAGGCGATCCACCGTAGGCCGGTAATCATTTGGATCAAGATGCGCGATCACTGTACCGGCCTTCACAAAACGTGTGTCCTCGACATCGGGGTTTACCCAGGTAATCGTTCCTCCGATCCGTGTATTGATCGGATGGACGTGGCCATCAATTTGCGCGTCGTTGGTACGGACCTCTCCCGGGTGAACTAAATAGTGCCATCCCAAAAAGCAGAGGATCAGAACGCCGATCGTTGCCGCCCCGAGGAGAAGCTTGTTCCTGGTCGTGGTAGGATTTTCCGTCATTGACATTAGCGGACTCCAAGATAGTTGATGTAGTCCTGTTCGGCGGTTCCGGTTGCTCGAATGAGCAGGAGTTTGGCGAGTTGATGGGCATAGACGCTTGCGATGCGATTGTCTTCCGCCTCAGCTACAGCCTGCTGCGCTTGAATCAGGTCGACGGTATTCGAGACACCCACCTCGAATCGATCCTTCGCCTGTCGCAGGCCTTCTTTTGCGAGCGCCTGATTCTCCACAGAGACCTCGACACTTGTATTCGCTGCGGCAAGATCGAGAAGTGCGGTACGCACATCAAAAGCTGCTCGCGCTTGTGTGTCGGCGAATTCCGCTCTTCGTCGAGCAAGCACTGCCTTTGCGCTCAGGATGTCAGATTCAATACGTCTTCCAGTGAAGATCGGGAGCGAAATCCTGCCCTCGACTTCATAGTCTCGAATGGGATGACCGTACGTGATGCCAGTCTCGCCCGCATTCGCCCGCACGTCCACGGTGGGCAGCCGTTGAGCCTGCTCAGCCTTCACGGCCTGCTCCGCCGACTGGAGACGGGCCTTGGCAGCCTTCAGGTCTTGCCTCCTCTCTGTCGCCTGAAGCAAGAGTTCCGGAAGAAGACTTGCAGGAGAATCCTTGTACGTCAGCTCATCCGTCAAGACGAACTGTTGCTCAATCGGCAGGCCGATGATGCGCGTCAGGGCCAATTTGTCCTTCTGGAGAACTGTCGCAGCAATCGTCACGCGGAGCTCTGCCGAGCGCATGGCGACACGAGCGCGCATCTCGTCAATTTCAGGAGAGAGCTCGTGGCTTACCCTATTACGAAGGAGTGAATCTGTCGTCGTGGCAGTTGCAAACTGAGCCTTTGCCGTTTCGAGACGCGTTTGACTGGCGGCGACCAGCAGATAGGAACTGGCAGCGGCGAGCACCACAATGTTTCTCGCATCAGCCATTGACGCTTGACTGGCATCTTGCTCGCTCTTTGCTGCCCGGATGTCGTACGTGGCGTGGACGTCCAGGACGTCCTGGTGCAGCGAAACGTGTGCGGTTTGGTAATTGAAGCCTTGAACGACGTGAGGAACACCAAGCTTCGGCGTTCCCAGGCTATCCATGACGAGATTCCTGTACTCCTCGGTCGATTCGACCACGAGTTGTGGAAGTAACACTGAGAGTGCTCGAATTCTTGCAGCTCTCGATTGCGCGTGTTCCTGCTCAGAGTCGATGTATCCAAGGTTGGCACGGAGCGCCATATCGACAGCCGCCCGGAGGGAAAGGGGCATGACTCCGGGGACGAGAGCACCAGTTGGAACACTCCCGAGAAAAGGGTTCTGTGTCTGGACAGCAAACGCGCTGGGATTTGTCGTGTTCTGCCCAGGGTCAAAGGGTCGCGGCGTACTGACGGAGTTTGCCGCGGGACTGGTGTTGCCTGTGCTTTGGGCATCACTGAACATCGAGGCCAGGAGCACCAGCAGGAACAAATAGCACCGCGCAGATCGAGACCGCTGTGTATGTTTCATCCGGTGGCTCCTAGAGACTGGCTTGGCGATGGTTCCACGGCCGGCTCCCCGGAAGCGTACGCAACAGGAGGGAGAAGCGGCACGAAAAACAGCGTGACAACCGCCACCACCGTCATCGCGTAGAACACATCCGCATAGCTGAGCACGGAACTCTGCCTACGAATCGCTCCCGCAAGCGCTCTATCGGTCATGACCGCCGCTGTACCGAGAATGGAACTATCCCGATTAGCAAAGGCGTCGAGGAGACGCGAGGAGTGTAGCGACATTCGCCGATCTATGAGCACTGCCGCACAGGTAACGCCGATAGAAGCGCCGAACTGTCGACACCCGTAATACATAGCCCGCGCGTTAGAAGCTTGATCGTTCTCGATGTTCGCGAATGCGACGATTCCCAGAGTGGGCACCGAAAGCGCGATGAATACACCATTCAGCGCCAAAGGAAGCCACAGAAAGCGATCAGGTGTATCCGGAGTCAGATAATGCGCGAAGAGCAGTTGAGAGGCTATTTCCACGAACAGGGAGAATAAAAGGACTCCCCCGCCACCAATCTTTGCAAACAGTAGAACAACTGGGCGGAAGCCGCACAGCACCAACACCGCCGCTGTTCCCCCGATACTGAGTAGGACGCCAGTTTGGAGCGCCGAGTGAGTCTCTATGCTCCGCAAGTACTGCGGGATTACATACAGGCTTCCAGCGAGCAAGACACCAATCAAGAACCCTAATACGGCGGCAGCGCGAGCTGTCGCATGTCGAAAGACGAAGAGATCAAGCAGGGGATATTGATTCCGAGGAGAAAGCTGCCACAGGACAAATAAGACATTGCCCCCTATGCCAGCCAGAGTGATCGCAAGGAGCGCGGAAGACTCGAACCAGCCATCCACTTCTCCGCGGCTCAACACCGTTTGCAGGCACGCTGCCCCGAAGACAAGAAACATAATGCCGGCGTAGTCCAGAGGTTCCCCGGCATCTTCCTCCATCCAGTGATCCGCCGAGTAGCGGCTGAACAGGACTGCAGCAACGAGCATCAGCATAGATGGGAGAACAAACAGCATTCTCCATGAAGCGATGTCTGCCAACCAACCACAAACAATCGGGGATAAGAACCGGCCGAGAAAGAAGTAAACAATGGCGTAGCCGATCAGGGGCTTCGCCCGGACGGAGGGCTCAAACTGTTGGGTGAAGAAGACGAAAGCGCGGACCAGAAACACTCCTCCTGCGAAGCCTTCTATCGCCCGAAAGAACAAGAACACGGCGAGACCCGGACTAAGCGCGCATCCTATGGACGACAGCGCATAAAGTGCCGCGCAGACACCCAGGTAGCGCCGATTGCCGAATCGAACGGAGAGACGATGGGATAGCGCAACCGAAATCGCGAACGCCGACATGTAGACAGTGAGAACCCAAGTCGCTTCGTCGGAAGAAGCGCTGAGGGTTCCGGTCAAATCTGTCAGCGACAGGCTCACGCCGGATGTAGTCCAGGTTTCCGCCGCACTGGCCAACGTCAGCGCAGCGGCGGTAGCAGCGCGGCTGACCTGAGGCCCTGAGGCACCGCCAGGGCTGGGCAGCCGAACATAATCCGACTGTGTCATCATTCGAGACTACGAGCGCCTGCCAGAAGGCATCTTTGACAAAAAAGCCATCGTTTCGCATTTCACGCCCCAAACAAACATAGGGCACAGAGACGATGTCCAGAGACGTATTGAGCCTTTTCGATCAAAACAGGCGCTTTTCTGGGAAGACTTTGTCTGCGTGGCCTCCTATCGTCAAGTGGCAAACACTATCTGACGGCTGGATCTCTTCGATCCTGCTGTCTCTTTCAGACGATCACGGAGTAGTCCGAACCCATGCTCACCTTGAGGAATGTATGACAGAAAATAGCGTGCTCCAGAACCCAGCGTTGCAGCCTGCACCATCGTTTGTGGAACATCGGGTTCCCAGAGAAGGAAGCAAGCTCTATGTGCGGGAGTATCCCGGTACGGGGCCTGCTTTTGTGCTGATGCATGGATTTCCCGACAATCTTCACATCTATGATCGGCTGATTCCGATCCTGGTCGATGCGGGGCGCCGTGTCGTAGCCTTTGACTTCCTGGGCTTCGGCGCATCGGACAAGCCATCCAGTTACGGCTACAGCTTCGAGCAGCAGCTCGGCGACCTGGGAGCAGTGGTCGAGTTCCTAAAGCTCGGCCAAATCGTGCCCGTCGGCCATGACGCCGGCGGAATCTCCGCGATTGACTACTCCCTGTCCAATCCACAGCGCGTTAGTAAGCTGTGCCTTCTGAATACTTTCTATGGAAATGCGCCTACGCTGCGGCTTCCAGAGTTGGTTGAGCTCTTTGCGGTTCCTGATCTGAGGGCGCTCGCCGTGGCGATTGCGACAGATCCGAAACAGATGGCATTTCTCTTAACCTTCCAGCAGAGCCAATTCAAGATTAACGCCTCGGAAGCTCAGATCGATATGGTTGACGCCGTACTGGCTCCGCTCATCAACGATAATTTCGCCCAACAGCCAAGTGCAGGACCCGCTTTCGCTGCTCTCGCTGTAAGCGTCCGAGCGCAAATCGAGCTAAACGATAAGCATTTGCCACGCCTGAAAGACCTCCCTTTTCCGAGCACCATCATCTGGGGCAAGGGTGACGCGTACCTCGACACAGGTGTTGCTGAGGATCTCGCGGCCCATATCGAGGGAGCATCGTTGCACATCCTGGACGCTGGGCACTGGCCACAGCTTGACCTTCCTGAAGAGGTCGGCAGCTATCTTCTGGCTTAGAGTTCGTCAGAGCCTCATGCTCGAAGGTTCAATGCCCCCTTCTCACCGCGGCAGTGCCTCACAGTTCATCTTGCGGTACCTCGGCACGCAGTCGAGAAGATGATCGGAATACTTAGCAATCAGTTTCTAACCAAAAGAGGAAAATGAAGTGGCAGATAAAAATGTATTGATCACGGCAGCGACGGGAGCCACGGGCAGAAACGCCATTGCGACTCTTCTTGATCTCAAGATTCCGGTGCGGGCACTGGTTCATCAAATTGACGCTCGATCAGAGCAACTTCGGGCCGAGGGCGTGGAGATCATCGAAGGCGACCTCTCTGACTTTGCGGTCCTGGATGCTGCGCTAGAAGACATCACGGAAGCTTATTTCTGTTATCCGATTCAAATTCCAGGGATTGTGGAGTCAACAGCCTTCTTCGCTCAGGCGGCCCTGGAGCATGGTCTCCGCGCGATCGTGAATATGTCGCAGATATCGGCCCGCAGAATCTCCAAGAGCCATGCGGCCCGAAATCACTGGATCTCGGAACGTCTCCTCGATCGGTCAGGCATTCCGGTCACTCACTTGCGGCCCACCTTCTTTGCCGAATGGTTGATCTATTTTGCCGAGACAATTCGCAGAACCAGCGTCCTGCCTCTCCCGTTTGGTGACGCGCGTTACGCACCGATCGCAGCTGAGGATCAGGGTCGCGTTATAGCCGCTATCTTAAATAACCCTACAAAGCACGCCGGGCAGACTTACCCTCTTTATGGCCCAGTGGAACTTTCCGAATACGAAGTAGCCGATATTCTTACCGACGTCCTCGGCAGAAAGATTACCTACGATGCCCTTGAGATCGAGGACTTTATGCCGATGTGGGAGAGAATGGTCGGGGCTAACGACTTCAACCTGCAGCACATTTCGTCTGTGGCTCAGGATTGTCGCGACGGAGTGTTTTCGGGAACAAATGATTGGGTCGAAAATATCACGGGAAGAAAGCCAATCGGGATGCGCGAGTTTATCGAGAAGAACAGGACGCTTTTTGCTTAGAGCTAATCTTTCGCGGAAACCTAAGCGCGACGTCAATGTCCTGTGGATTTGCGCTATTCAGCTCAACACTATGTGCGCACCCATCCCATGCTCTCCACCGCTGGCGTAGTCAGAGATCAAGCGCAAAACTTCGCATAACAGCCCGCAGCCGCCTCCCACTGGAGACGGCTGCAGTAGCTCTTCGAGACTATTGGCTACTTGCCAACTGAAAACTTATCGCCCAGGAGGACCCCAAAAGCGGTGAGCGTTCCAATTGGGATCAGTTCAAAATGCAGTAGGTCTGCCTGACCCAGGGGGAGCGCCTTGAGCAGCGCATCGGCCTCCTCGGCAGTCTCCGTGGTCATGACAAACACGACGCCCTTCCCATCGTGGCGAAGCCAGAACTGGTCCATCTTACCGTCAACGTACAACTTCAAGGTGGCTGGAACTTCTTGCGACATGAATGGGTTGAGTTGTTCGGGGGTGGCACCTTCGGTGAATGTACCAATCGCCAGGTACTTTGACTTGTCGGAAGCGGACATCTGATTCTCCTTGGGGGTTGTGGACAAACATAGAAATGTAAAGATCTTTTGGTACACGGTGGTTGTTGAGACTTGCGTCAGTCACCCGCACGTCTTTTATGAGCCGACCGACATCGCACGCATCGAGATTTACTTCGTCGCGGGCGGTGTGTCGGTTAGCAAAATACGGAGCGGGCCTAATGGTCCGACGGGCACGAGATCGAACTCCATCAGCTTTGCCTGGCCGAGCGGAAGCTTCTCAAGCAATGCATGAGCCTCTTCTATGGTCGTGACGTTCATTAAGAAGACGACGCCGTTGTGATCCTGGCGAACCCACCCTTGATCGATCTTGCCGTCCAGAATGAGGCGCAGTGTGTCGGGTACTTCATGCGGCAGGATTGAGTTCGCCTCTTGCAATGTGAGGGGTCTTGTGAAGTGACCAATGGCAAGAACGTGAGTCGTCGGTACAGGAGTTTGAGCTCTTGCTGCTGGAGACTGGGCGAATGATGGGAGTGGCAGCAGTGCAATCATGGCCGCGATATTGCGATACAGCTTCAACATAAAGAACCCCGTATAGCTCCGCCTGATAGCCCGAAGTGCGAATCTGAGTCAGCTTCAACCAGCGACCAATATCCATCGGAGACGTCATCATCGTTGACACTACGGAAAGCAGAGCAGGGTCTCTTTGTCGAAAAAGCTCTAATTTGGCATTTTTTGCTCAATCCTGCAATGACCATCTTGCCTCGGTGACCTTCCGCAATATTCAGCCGTTCTGACCAAACGGCGCGCTCTTCCGTGAAGACCCGGCAGCCGCTTGGTTCTAGTCTCAATGGGTGAAGGTTCATGAACGAACCTGATCAATTCGGAGACTGCCTATCGCGCGTGTGATCGTTCCGAGTAACGATTGATCCGTTGCGACAGGTTCTGGAGCGTTTTCTCCGAATCAAGAAGTTCCCCCCACTTAGCCGCGGGCGGAATCAACAATGTGATTTCAAACCGTATTGAGTGAGGATACCGACAATGAGGATCATCAAGGCAGCAGCCGTGCAACTCAGCCCTGTTCTCTATAGCCGCGAAGGTACCGTGGAGAAGATTTGCAAACAGATCATTGACCTCGGCCGTCAGGGAGTGCAGTACGTCGTCTTTCCTGAAACGGTAGTGCCGAATTATCCTTACTTCTCCTTCGTCCAGTCTCCTTACAAGATGGGTAGAGAGCACTACAAATTGCTCGAACAATCCGTTATCGTTCCGTCGGCAACAACTGAGGCCATCGGCGAAGCTTGCAAGCAAGCAGGAATGGTCGCGTCCATTGGAGTCAACGAGCGCGACGGCGGCACGATTTACAACACGCAATTGCTGTTCGACGCTGACGGTCGTCTGGTGCAGCATCGTCGTAAGATTTCGCCGACCTACCATGAGCGGATGGTTTGGGGGCAAGGTGATGGCTCCGGGCTGCGTGCCGTCGATACCGCCGTTGGGCGCATTGGCTCGCTCGCATGCTGGGAACACTACAACCCTTTGGCCCGGTATGCGTTGATTGCTGATGGAGAACAGATTCACGCGGGGATGTACCCTGGGTCCTTTGCGGGCGATCTCTTCTCCGAGCAGATACAGGTCAACATTCGCCAGCACGCGCTTGAATCCGCCTGCTTTGTTGTCAACGCGACCGCCTGGCTGGATGCTGATCAACAAGCGCAGATTATGAAGGACACCGGCTGCGAACTCGAACCAATATCGAGCGGATGCTTCACGACAATTGTCACCCCAGACGGCGAATTGCTAGGGGAACCTCTTCGCTCTGGCGAGGGTGTGGTCATTGCCGACCTGGACTTTCAATTGATCGACAAGCGTAAACGCCTGATGGATGCTGTCGGCCATTACAGCCGGCCAGAGTTGCTCAGTCTCTTGATTAACCGCACCCCTGCTGCTCACGTGCACGAGCGAAGGACGCAGCCCATTTCCATCGCAACCGAAGAGTTCGAAATTGTGAACTGATAGCCGTTGGTGTGAGCTATGGCCTGGGTGTTTGAAGGAATGTGTGGCTTCTATTGGCCCTTGCATCTCTCTGAACGCCCAGCATGCCTTTTGCGCGTGCCGGTAGACCGCGATCATTCCGCAAGAAATCCCCGTTGTTGCGCGAGTGTGACCGCATGAGTCCGATCACCTGCTCGGAGTTTCCCTAGGATGAGTTTCATGTGCCCCTTCACTGTCTCGGCCGAAACGTTGAGGTGGGCTGCGACGACTTTATTGGAGTTTCCCGCTGCCACAAGCCGAAGCACTGCGATCTCCCGCTCCGTGAGATCTGGTGCGGATGCGTATTGCTCGATCCTTGAGGCTACCTCCGGAAGCACTACACACTCTCCGGAGTAAACCCGTCGAATCGTCTGCACCAGATCCTTGCTGAGCATGCTTTTGAAAAGATATCCCAGAGCACCGGCTTGATACGCCCTCTTTGCCGGCACGTCACCGTGGTAGGTTGTCAGCACAATGAACTTTCCCTCTGGGAAAGACTTGAGAATTTCTCCCATTGCGATGATGCCGCTCATATCTGGCAGGCGCAGATCGATCAGAGTAACGTCCGGCCTATGCAATGGATAGAGCCGAATCGCTTCGGCCCCTGTACAGCCTTCAGCGACTATCTGGATATCGAACTCCTCCTGTAGCGCGTAAGCAATTCCTCCCAGCGCAATCGGATGGTCGTCCACCGTCATTATTCGTATAGTCGCCTTATCGTTCAAGACGAGCCTCCCCTAAAAAACCGTATCCGGTTCGGCGAAGTCGAGCAATAGCAGACAGACCCAGGTACGGTCAGTTGAACTTCCGTACGGCCCGTCGATCGCCCTCGCAAAACAAAGTTTGCTCCTAATTTCTTGGCTCGCTCCTGCATGCCCAAAAGGCCCCAATGTTTCGTATCCTCGCTACGTTCCTGGGCATTTGCTGGAAGCCCCTTGCCATTGTCGCGGATACGCGCTCGAAATTCCCATTGCCCAAAATGAAGCTCGACCTCGATCGCCTGCGCTTCGGAGTGTCGGAACGCATTCGCAAGTGCTTCCTGAGTGATCGAGGAGATCTCGTCAAAGGCGTCGGCAAGAAGGAGTCGTGGGGTGCCGACGACGTGAAGCGAGAAGTCAGCCGGCCATTGAGTGCTTAGGTCTCCTGCAGCCGTACTCAGGTAGCTGGCGAGGTCGCCGGGAGGGCGCGCCGAGGCTCTGAGCTGCCAGACCTTGTCTCGTGCCTCGGTGAGTACCTTGTCAGCTCGGGAAATAGTATCTTCCATTTCCCGCTGGATCCTGGCGTCTTCCGTCAGACGCTTTGAGATGGTCTGGAAACGCAGTAGCACTCCTTGAAAGCCCTGCAGGAGAGTATCGTGGAGATCTCTGGCGATACGCTCCCGTTCCACGAGCCGCTCCGACATGCGGAGTTGCACCTTCAATATCATCTGGCGCATTCGAATAAAGAATGCTGCTCCGATGACAAGGGACCCGATCACAATCCAGAGGAGCTTGAACCCGATGCTCTCTTGAAATGTCGGCGGCCTAAATATGGAAACTGAAGCGCCGGTCTCGTTCCATACTCCATAACCATTGGAGGCCTGGACCCTAAACAGATGAGAACCTGGCGCTAAGTCCGTAAAGTATGCTTGCCGCCTTGTCCCGACGTCTTGCCATTCGCCGTCGTCCATCTTGTATTTGAAATACACCCGTTCCGGAACCGAAAGGCTTCCTGCGATGTAATCAATCTCGATGTTTTTGGACGTGCTTGCGAGGTTTACTACATCGCCTATCGCCTGCCGCCTCGAATCTGACAACACCCGGATGACGGAAACTGGAGCTGGGAGAGAGTTTTGAAAAACATGCAGAGGGTCGACAGAAACCACGTCACCCTGGAGAGCGAACCAAAGACGCCCATCATTCGCACGAACAGCAGAAGGTAGAGGCCGGAGCTGAATCGCTCCTCCCTTGAGTCCATCTTGCAGGTCATATTTGGTGTAGGCCACGGAGTACCCGCTGGTCTTCAGGAAGCGATAAATTTCGTCGCGGGCAATGCGCACAATGCCGGTCATGGTGTTCAACCATAAGCTGCCGTCGGAACCTTCGATAACGCCCGTCACTCCCTCCAACTTGAGGTCATGCTGGAATCGTATCGGGATAAACCGGCCCGACTGGAAAAGATTGATCCCATGCTGCCCTGCCAACAACATCCCAATGGACGATTGGTAAAAGGTCATCACATTCCCAATATCAAGGCCGTCCTTCTCCGAATAGGTTTTGATGGACGCGCCGTCGTATACAGCGACCTTGGCTCCCATATAGCCAACCCAGACGCGTCCCTCGCGATCGCTCAGCAGACTTACAGCAGTCACGGGAAACCCGACGGGCTGATCGATTTCAGTCCAATTTTGATCTTTGAACCTGTAGAGTCTATGTTTCACGGTGGAGACCCAAAGAGCACCGTCCGCGCCATAGGTCATCGCCTGTGTCGGATACTCTTTCCCTTGAAGTTGCGCAGGAAGAGAGACCCGGACATAACGGCCATTCTGGAAGTAGGCTAGTTCCCCAATGCCTCCGATCCAGAGTTTTCCATCGGGAGCTCTGTAGAGGCAATCGATATTTTGCATCGAAACGCCAGGAATGTGACTGATCTTATTGCCTCGGACTGACAGCAGATAATCAACCGTGGTACCAATTACCATGCTGCCGTCAGTGGCCGGATTTAAAGCAAATCCGGAAAATGCATTTTGACTCAGAAGTGCAGGTCGAAAGACCGTCATTCGGAAGCGTTCCAGGCCATTCGGAGACGCTGCCCAGATGTTGCCCTCTCGATCCTCGAGTGAGGCTACGATATAGCTGCCGGTAAGTCCGTCGGCAACGGAGAATCGATCAACAGCACCGGCTCGTTCTGAGGGGGCAAGTTTCCATGTCTCGATCGGGGACGCGAGGCGCAGGATTCCCCTACCTTCAAAGTCCCAGAGCGTGCCATCTCTATCCAGCAGAAGCGAGTTTGGAGGCAGCCCACGGATCAGGTAATCGGAGGACTTTGGCGCGGAAGCCGGATCTTTCGGGACTCTCGCAACCCCTTTGCTGTCTGGCCACCAGAGAGACCCGTCCGAAGCTTCCACGACGCGGGCGGCGGATACCTTCCTCGCTCCGGTTTCCACGATGTGGTTCGATCCCGCTCGAAGCTCCCAGAGGGTTCGGCCCGATCCCGCCCATAGATTTCCCTGACGATCGAACGATATGGAGTAGGCTACGGGATCAGAAAAACCCACGCCTGATCCCGTCCTCTTCCACTGATTGTCGACAAACTTTGCGAGGCCCCCAGCGAAACCTCCGGCCATCCAGGTAGCGCCGTCAGGCCCCTTGGCGAAACCCCACACCGTCCCTTCAGGAAAAGAGTAATTGGCGAGGACGTCGCCTTTCAAAAGGCTCGATCCGCCAAGTCTGTATCCAATCCAAAGGCCACAGCCGGGTAATGCCATTAAGGCGGTTACATCCGTTTGCGGGAACGAAGGACTTCCGGCGGCGGGGAGATATGCCTCGAAGGAGACGCCATCGAAGCGGAACAACCCGCTTGCTGTGCCTAACCATAGATAGCCGTCCGCCGTCTGCGCCAGCGCGACGATCCCACTCGGTGCTCCCTGTCGCACCGTCCAGGAAGTGTGATCGAACTGCTTGATCGTCCGGGATGGATCCAAGGCGCTTGCTCTTTGAACAAGCACTACAAACGTCAGAAAAGTCAGAATCGCTGAGGCAGCTCGTCTAGCGGGAAAGCGTTGGATTCTATGAAGAACAGGCGTTTCGATCCAGGCAGAAAAATGGATATGGGACACTACCGCCGGCGGTCCGTGCTGTCGGCCCAGCATGGCCATCAGATCCCTTCTTTGCATGACGACGTGTTTTGCTACGATACGCTCGTTGCCGTCTCAAGTATTTGCATTTCTGATCATTCTTGAAAGCGGTCGATTCGGGCTATCGCGTCGCATCGCGGAAAGGGTGAGGTATGCATGGCTTACGATTTCTTCCGAGATCGAGGTTTTGCTTGGGTATCCGCCGCTTTCGCGGCGTCGGACTTCAACAGTACCTGGAGCGTGAAATGGAAGAAATCTTCTATCGGCACTCTGCTCTTTGAGCTTTTCATCAGGAGCAAAGCACCTTGCCAGGAGGCCATCAGATACCGACCCAACTCCTCTGGATTGTGCGATGAATCGATCTCGCCTCTCTCTTGGGCGAGCTTCAAAGATGCCGCGATTGCAGCGTCCCATCGCTTGAAACTCTGATTGATCAACTTACGAAAGCTCGCAGGGAGAGTATCGGATTCTGCCGTAAAGTTTCCCATCAAACATCCCAGGGAACCGTTTGGTCCCTCCTGGAAATGTGCGGCCTGCATGAACTGATTGCGAATCCGTTCAACGTATGACTGCGCGTCTTTCCCAGACGTAGCCGCGACTTCAGCGGTGTCAGGAGAAGTGAACACTTGGTCTGCGATGCAAGCGTAGTGCTTCAAGGCCTCAAGAGCTAACCGCTCTTTGCTTTTGAAATAGTTGTAAAACGTCCCTTTCTGAACGCCAACCATATCCACGATGTCCTGCACGCTGCTGCCGTTGTAGCCAAAACGGTAGAAACGGACGTACGCTGCCTCTATGATCTTCTCGCGAGTTCCGTTCTTCGCCATAGCCCCCCTTCGTTACAGTTCGATCATAGCGAACTGAACAACAACTGTCGCACCTTCGGGGGTATCCGTTCTTCGTTTTGAAGAATGGTGCATCTTGGGCTTCGGGAGAGGACTATCCAACTCGCGGATTCGAACGCACTTTCAGGGAGCGTCCCTCGTCATCGCTTGCTCCAAGTATGCGGCAACGATTGTTAGGATCTCCTCAACAGGCGTTCCTTTTGTGATACATGTCGAGAACAGGACACGGACCTCCGGTGGAATTTCCTCAAGACAGCCGCTCAGAAGGATGATCGGGCAAATCGCTCGGGCGGTTCTCAATCGGAGAAACAGCTCCCTGCCGTTCATCTCTGGCATGTCGTAGTCCAGAAAGATCAGGTCAATGACCGACAGATCTTGCTCGAGGGCCTCGCGCGCCCGATCTATGGAGATCACCTGATAGCCTGCTCGCTCGAGGATTGCCCGGCGCAGGTGAAGGCTCGCAAGGTCATCGTCCACGTCCGTAGGGGACGGGGGCATATACGGGAAACCCACCGGTCTGCGCCCCATTGATTGGAGTTGAAGAAAACAGTGCAGACCAAGTCGAAAAGAATGACTCCGGCGAATGTCCTGGACACTTCTCGCTCACCCGCCAAACCGATTGACAAGATAAAGCCTCTGTTCCCGGATTCAGCGCACCAAAATGTTTTCTCGAATCTCAAACGATGAGAAGGACCGATCTCTTCCCTACTTCGCTTTTTTCTTGCGCTTCAGAACGCTAGCGAGAGAGTGTTCGTTCATAGCTTCCAGAGCATCTTCGCGAACCTTCTTTGCCAATCCGGCCACAGACTTGTCTTCCAGAACAAGCCATTCCCCGGAGGTTGCGGCAAAGACGTCTCCAAGACCGATCTGCTTGGGCGTCAGCTTAAGCCTTGCACCGCCACGGGGCCCCTTGCGCTGTTCGATGAGACCCGCTTTATGGAGCAGCAGGAATGTCCTTCGCACCATGACCGCGCTCTCTTCCAGAACTTCTGCAATCTCCGAGGAGGTCTTCATATCTCCCGGCTCCTCAGCCAACACCGTCAAAACTCGAATGCTCAACTGAAAACGTTCACTCTGCGCCATGCCAAGCAAACTAACACACCTGTTATACAGGCACATCCTTTGGACGTCGCGGACATGTAAAATCTTTGGGTGAATATCCTTTTCGTTGGCGACGTTTTTGGCTCAGCCGGCCGCCACATCGTACGCGAACATCTTCCCCACGTCCTTGAGACTCACGAAGTCGACCTTCTCATCATCAACGGTGAAAATGCCGCCGGTGGGTTCGGGATTACACCGTCCATCGCCGAAGAGATCTTCGATCTTGGAGCGCACGTCATCACCACCGGGAATCACATCTGGGACAAGCGTGAGATCTTCGAATACATGACGGTCCCCGCTGATTCTCACGAACGCGGCCGCCGCATTCTGCGTCCTGCGAACTATCCGGTGGGTACGCCTGGCTTTGGTGTCTACCAGGGGCAGCTGCCGTCGGGACAATCCTATGCCGTGCTTAATCTCCAGGGCAGGGTCTTTATGTCTTCCTGCGACGATCCTTTTCGTAAAGTAGACGAGCTGCTTCGAGGATTGACAGCCAAGGTCATCCTGCTTGATATTCACGCCGAAACAACCAGTGAAAAGGTCGCACTAGGATGGTACCTCGATGGCCGCGTCACGGCCGTCATGGGGACTCACACCCATATTCCGACTGCGGATGCTCGCATCCTGCAGGGAGGAACTGCTTTTCTCACAGACGTAGGCATGTCGGGACCGTACGACTCGGTGATCGGGGTGGAGACGGAGCTCGTTCTCAATCGATTTTTGACCGGAATGCCAGGAAAGTTCGAGGCGGCCAAGGGAAATCCGAAGATGTGCGCCGCATTGATTGGCTGCGATGGAGCCACGGGAAGAGCCAATTCTATTCAGCACCTCATGCTGGGAGAGTAAGCCGCACTCTTCTACGACGAAAAATCCCTACCTAAACGCAAAAGAAGAGGCAGTCCAAGGACTGCCTCTTCTTTTTGTTGCCTCTGTTTAGTGCCGACGGGCCGCAGGGCGGTGTGCCGCGGTAGGTTTTGTAGACTTAGCCGGAACAATTGCGCCGTTGGTCATCGTAATCATGATGGGCTTCGGTGTGAAGGAATCATAAGTCCCTGTGACGGTCACCTTATCCCCAGCAGCAGGAGGTGTCTTAAGGGGAGCCGTCAGGTTGAAGGTGAAGTCCGCAGTCTTCGACTGCACAGCATCGTCAGAGACCGCAACCTGAAGAGCGGTGTCGGAGACCGAGATCACCGTCGCGTCGGGAAACTGCACCGACTTGCCCTTGATCGTGTCCCAAACCTTGTTGGCATCCTCTGGGGAGCCATTCTGCAGAATGAACTCCTTGTCGGAGATGGCGAGCGTTGCGAGGTCAGGCGTGCTGGAGATGACCTGCTTCACAATATCTTCGGGCTTGGGGGCCGGCTTGATTGTCGTCGAGAGGTCGGCCGGAGGATCGAGATTTTGCTGAGATGAGGTCGCGAGTGTGTCGAAGCCGTCATCCGCGCCGTGGTACTTCTTGTAGCAGTACTTCGCCAGCGGCATCATCTGCGACTTGTAGGGCTCCGGAGCAAAGGACGCTGCGCGCGCCGCATACCATGCGCAGTTGAGAGGATCAGACGGATTGGACTGGTAGTAGGCGTTCGCCAGCAGATAGGTATCGGTGAGCAGGGGGCCGGGGGTCTTGGTCTGATCGACCGGAACGTTTGAGAGGCTCTGCTTCAGCTGGGTGACGGCGGTCGCTGCGTCCTTCTTACCGAGGGCATCGGTCGCGATCGCACGATGGAAGACGGGGTCAGCAGCATCCTTCAGCGCTTTGAAGTCGGCATCGCCCATCGAGGCAGGCTTAGTAGCATTCAGACCCTTCTGGGCATAATCGGCAGCCTTGTCCAGCGTGGTCTGTTTCTGAGTCGCGTCGGTAAGTTTATCCGCATTCTGCATATTGAAGTAGGCGCCCATGGTGAGGGCGCGCAGGTTATTCGGATCCACTTGAAGAAGGCGGTCGGCAGTATCGAGGGTCTTGGCAGGATCGAACTGACTGTAAGCCACCAAGAGCCTCTGCAGCACGTCAGCCTTCACCTGCGATTGTGGATAGGTGGTTAGGAAGGACTCGAGCGCAGGAGCCTGTGTCTGCGGCGTGCTCTGTCCGATCGCTGCGGTATACGCGTTGTATTCGGCTGGGGCTAACTGAATGCCTCCACCCGCCTGCTGCCCATTCGCCCCGGGATTGGCCGGTGCCTGGGCTGGTGCCGGATCTTGTGCAACCGCAATACGCGCACAGGATGCAACGCTAGCGACCGCCAGGAGAGACGCAACGACTACCTTCTTCATTCCCACACTCCTCATTAATCTCTCATTCATCATCTGCCGGCCGGTAGATTGCCGGATGGTCAGACAGATATATCACACAAAGATAGCGCATTGGCCAGTCGAGCCACCCTCACTCGACCATTGCCAAGCGGTTCAACTGCAATCGTGCACCATGGCATGATGATGCGGATTATAGAAAGCACGTTGCTCCATGGCAAGGGCTTGAGGTCCTACCGCTCTTGAGCCTGACCTCTTAGAGCCTCCTCCAACTGGGGGATTGGTACTGAAAATATCCTCTTCTCAAATTATCGTCCAAAAGAGCCAATCCTCGCCGAGGTACTTCTTTGTCTCCGTTCAATTCACCTGGAAACCCCATTTGTGGTATTTCGGACGCAATATCCACAATAAGTAGTATTGTTAGCGTTGATTCTGGGCCTCCGTGACATTAAAGTTAGCTCAGACTTATAACTATCGTGCTCCTTCCCTAAGTCCCGGGTGAGCGCCAGCGGAGAGGTTACCTTGCTCAAACTCAAAAAAGTCCAGATTCTCGGGTTTAAATCATTCTGTGACAGAACTGAGGTTCAGCTCTCCGGTGAGGGGATCGCTGCCATCGTCGGACCAAACGGCTGCGGAAAATCGAACATCTCGGACGCCATCACCTGGGTCCTGGGAGAACAGTCTGCCAAGAGCCTTCGCGGCGTGAAGATGGAAGATGTCATCTTTGCCGGCACCCGGGAACGTAAGCCGACAGGAATGGCTGAGGTCTCGCTTACGTTGGTCGATCCAGAGGTCTACGATGGAGCGACCCTGTCTCCTGATGGTCCGGAGGTCATCGTCATCGACGAGCATCCGACCGAGCAAACGGCCGATATCTCCGACTGGGATGAGGCAGCTCTGCGCGAGAGGCATGCGCAGGAGACGGAAGATGCCGTCGTCGAGGCCCAGCCTGGAACCGTAGTCGAAGGAGAGATGACAGAAACCTCCCTTGAAGGTGCAGAGAGCGCCGCCGGGAATGTGGTTCTGAAGATCCGCCGGCGCAAGTTCAACCGGGCTCCGGTGCGCGCCGGAGAGCTGACCATCACTCGACGCCTCTTCCGCTCAGGAGACTCCGAGTATCTTCTCAACGGAAAGATCTGCCGTCTGCGCGATATTCAAGACATCTTCATGGGTACGGGTCTCGGTGGCGAATCCTACGCGATCATCGGTCAGGAGCGCATCGGACAACTCCTGAGCTCGAAGCCGCTCGATCGCCGCGGCATCATTGAAGAGGCGGCAGGGATCACCCGGTTCAAGACCAAAAAGCGCCTGGCGGAGCTGCGTCTGGAGTCGGCGAAGCAAAATCTTGCGCGGGTCAACGACATCTTTGAAGAAGTGACGCGGCAGATGGCGACGCTCAAGCGTCAGGCCGCGAAGGCAGAGAGATACGGAGCCTTGCGCGATGAGTTGCGTTCCAGACTGCGGGTCGTTCTTGCCAGTCGCATGGCACAGCTCGATGCCGAACAGCAGAGGACGACCGAGAGAATTGCTGCGTTAGCCGCCCAGATCGATATCCAGGCGGCGGCCGTGGAACAGATGGATGCCGAGCATACTGATGGCGTAGGCCGCGGGTATACGCTCGATCAGCTGATTCGCGAGACAGCATCTCGGGCAAATCAGGCGGCAGTAGAGCTGGAACGGATAACGGCTCGATCAACTTCGAATGTCGACCGCATCGCCGAGCTGGACGAACGGCTCGAAAGCGGTACGGGCGAGCTGGCGCAGGCGCGTGAGCAGCTGGGCTCCCTGTCCGGAGAGCTCGAAGAACACCGCAGTTTTTTGGCGAACGCCACGGCAGAGGCGACAAACTCTCGCCAAGCCGCCCAGCAGCAGCAGCAAGATGCGCAAGAGGCAATGCGGGCTCTGCAAAGCACCGAAAAGCAAGCCGAGGAGAACCGTCGCCAGACCATGCAGCTCGTGCAGCGCGCCTCGCAGACCCGGAATGAAGAGACGCAGGCGGAGGCGGCCCTGGCAAGCCTCGAACAGGAGTCTCAAAGACTCGAGCGTGAGTCCGAGGTCGCCCGGCAGGAGCTTGAGACGCTCGGCGTTCAGCGCGGCCAGGTGAAGATCTCTTTTGAGACCGTGACCGAGCGTCTGAAGCGGCTGGAATCGGAGATCGTCGAGATGCGGCTCGAGATCGACACCCGGCGTAAAGAGGAAAACGAGAGCAAGCGCCGGGGAGATCAGCTTCGCGGTGAGATCGCAACCCTCAACGGCCGCCGCAACTCGCTCGAAGGCCTCATCCGTGATCACAGCTACTCTACCGAGACCGTACGAAAGCTTTTCAAGTCGAACGCAACTCAGTCTGGCGACCTGAAACTGCTGGGAACCCTAGCGGACTTTCTTGAGGTTGAAGGAAAATACGAGAGCGTCGTAGACGAATTTCTACGTGATGAGCTGAATTACGTCGTTGTGAAGAGCTGGGATGCCGCCGATACCGGCATGCACCTTCTGCAGACCGATGTCGCCGGGCGAGCCACCTTCCTCGTTCACCCGAACGATGCTCAGGCAAACTTCACCTTCGCCGAGGGAATGGCCAGCGAAGCAGCCAACAATACGAATCACATTGAAGGCGTGGTCCCTCTGCGAGAGTGCGTGCGTGTGCTCGACGGTTTCGGCAGATCGCTCGAGGTGATACTCCCCAAGCTGCGCGAAGGCTTCGTCGCCCCTGACTCTTACACGGCACGCTCCTTGGCGCTATCGAACCCTCACGCCTTCTTCCTCTCTCCTACGGGCGAAACCTTCCACAATGTCACGGTTACCGGTGGTCGCCCGCGGGCCCAGGGACCTCTCGCTCTAAAGCGCGAACTGGCTGAAGTCGTTCAAAAGATCGAACTGGCCGAACAGAATCTGGACCAGTCCGATCTCAGCACGGCCAGCCTGCAGAGCCAGATCGCTACGTTGAATGCCACCATTGATGGCAAGACAATCGAGCGGCGTGACGCAGAACGTGAGGCGGCAAACTCGGGAGCAGCGCTCCGGCAGATGGAGGCCGAAGCCGCGCGAATCGAGCGCAGAGTTCAGGAATGGAGCTTGACGACCGAGCGGAATCGCGATGCACGCAGTAAAAAATCCGACCTGATCGCTCGACTTCAACAAGAGGCGGCGGCCCTTGAAACACAGCGGGCTGGACTCGAAAGCTCGTTGGCCGAACTGCAATCTCAGCTCGATGCGATGCGCGCTCGCCGCGAAGACCTGCAACAGTCGGCTGCCGAGGCGTCTGCGGCACTTGCTGGACTCGAAGAGCGCCGGCGCAATGCACAGGCGAATTTTGATCAAACATCGCGTCTGTACAACGGTCAAAATCAGAGAATTCAGCAGATCGAACAGCAGCTTGCTGCATCTCAGGCCGAGAAGCTTCGCCGCGAAGAGGAGACCGCCAGCCTCTCGGCACAACAGACCGAACTCGTCGAGACGCGCGTAACTGCCCAGGAGGAGAGCGCGAACCTTACAAGCGAAGCCGAGGCACTGCGGGCGGCTATGAATGAGCTGGACCAGAAGTTGCGAACGCTGCGTTATGAGACGGAGACACTCCGTGAGGAACGCGCCTCGCACACTGCCCGCTCGGCAAAACTCGCTTCTGACATCGAGCACATCGAAGCTACTTGCTTGAACGATCTTGCCCTTGAGGCCTCCGCCCTCCGGCAGGACGAAGGGATCAATCGGATCGAGGGCGATGCTCTGCTTGAAGAAGAAGAGGCCTCACGCTCGCTGAAACAGCGCCTGGAATCGATGGGGCCGGTCAATATGATGGCGCTTGACGAATACAACGAAACCACCCAGCGACACTCCTTCCTCGAGACCCAGCGCAAGGATCTGTTGGACTCGATCGAGAACACGCAGGCTTCCATCAAAGAGATCGACGAGGTCTCGCGGCAGAAGTTCGATGAAGCCTTTGGCGTGATTAACGAGAACTTTTCCGTTACGTTCTCGAAGCTCTTTGGCGGCGGACAAGCTTTCATGAAGCTGACCGATGCGGAGAACTCGGCCGAAAGCGGCATCGACATCGTTGCTTCACCTCCAGGAAAGAAACTGCAGAGTATCCTTTTGCTCTCCGGTGGAGAGAAGGCCCTGACGGCACTTTCCCTTCTGGTGGGAATCTTCCAGTTCCAGCCGGCGCCATTCTGCATCCTGGACGAGGTAGATGCCCCACTGGATGAGACAAACGTCGGCCGTTTTGCCAAGCTAATCGCCGATATGAGCACGAACACCCAATTCGTCGTAATCACGCACAGCAAACGTACGATGGCGCAGGCAGATATTATCTATGGCGTCACCATGCAGGAGCCAGGGGTGTCGAAGGTGGTCAGCGTCAATCTGAATCGGAGAGACGAGAACACGACGCGCCGGGCGGTAGCATAGCCTTTGTGAGAGCCAGCCTGCACCTTCCTCTAGCCTTCATTCTGCTGGGAGTCCTCTCCCTGGCGATCCTTGTGCTTCGTCTTCGCTGGTGGAGATTTCCCCGCTGGCTACGGGTGCTGTTCGCCGCAGGCGGGGCCATGATGGTTTTGGCTCGCATCCTTTCGATCGCATCGCAGTGGACCTTTACATCGACCCAGCTCAATGCGGGCCTGGCCTGGGCCGCCGTGACGGGCTATGAAATTCTTCTTGCCCGCTTCAGCCTGATGAGACCGCGGTGGCTGACCTCCTTGAGCGCAATCATTCTGCTGACACCTTTAATCGGGTCTATCATGATGATTCCGCTGGCAAAGATCTTCGACATCAGCAGGATGGATATCTCTTCGCTGGGAGGACAGTACATCCTCGAAAGGGCCCCTTGGGAGACGGACGCCTCGGGGAATACAGGGGTCGAATTGATCGTCTTTCATCGCCCCATACTGCTCCCCTTCCTCCGTCATCAGGTTCAGAGGGCTTCGTTTGGAAACGACGCCTGCAGGGCGACGAATGCCTCCGCTCAGGCTGACCTTCAACATCACACGGTGCACTTTCATTGTCCGGAGCTGGGAGATGGCAAGCCCTCTATCGATTTGATTCTGCCTTTCCGATAACCGAAATAGTTCATCTTGAGGAGTGATACCGTCAGAGTCATGCAGACTGCACTTTTGGAAACGCATCTTGAGCCACTCTCTCCTATCGCTCGCGGGAAGGTCCGTGACATTTATTCACTCGGCGCAGAGGAGCTGCTCTTTGTGGCGACCGATCGTGTCTCGGCTTTTGACCATGTACTCGGGAGCGGAATTCCGGACAAGGGCCGCATTTTGACGCAGCTCTCGCTCTTTTGGTTCGACTTCCTCAAAGACACCGTCAAGAACCACGTCATCACTGCGGATGCCGCCCAGTTCCCTTCCCAGCTTGCACCCTATATCGATCAGCTTACCGGGCGGAGCATGGTTGTTCGGAGCGCGGAGATGTTTCCCGTCGAATGTGTGGTACGCGCCTATCTCTCCGGTTCGGGGTGGAAAGATTATCAAACGACCGGCGCGATCTGCGGCATCGCGCTGCCCTCTGGCCTGAAAGAGTCCGAACGCCTGCCGGAGCCGATCTTCACACCAGCGGCAAAGATCAACACGGGCGGCCATGATGAAAATATCTCATTCGCGAACGTCGTCTCGATCGTCGGAGAAGAAAACGCGAACGCGCTCCGGCGCCTCACCTTGGAGATCTTTGATAAGGCTTCGCGCCATGCTGAGAGCCACGGTCTGATCCTCGCCGATACGAAGTTTGAGTTTGGTCTGATCGATGGGGAGATTGTGCTGGCCGACGAGGTACTGACGCCTGATTCCTCACGCTACTGGCCTGCTAAAGGCTACGCTCCCGGCGGCTCTCAACCTTCATTCGACAAGCAATATGTACGAGACTATCTTGAGTCTATCCGCTGGAATAAACAAGCTCCTGCGCCTGCCCTTCCGGACGAGGTAATCGAGCGAACACGGGAAAAATATCTTGAAGCTTTCCGCCTGATCACCGGCCACTCCGAGTGATGACTCTCTTTGATTGGCTGTTAGTCACTATTCTCACAGCCTCAACGGTTCAGGCTTTCTTCCGTGGACTTGTACTTGAACTATTTTCACTCGCCGGGCTGATCTGCGGGATTGTTCTGGCGGCATGGAACTATCCGCTTCTCGCGGAGAAACTCTCCGGAATTGTCACAAATCTCGATGTCGCAAGCGTAATTGCCTTCCTTTTGATCTCGATCGGAGTGATGATCGCCGCTTCCCTTTTGGCGCGAATTATCCGCTCGTCGGCCCATGCGATCGGACTTGGATTCTTCGACCGGCTCGGCGGAGCTGCCTTTGGTTTGGTTCGCGGCGGCCTGGTGGGGATTGCGATTCTCATGGCCGTTATCTCATTTCTTCCTGCATCGGGCTGGCTAAAAAACTCTCGTTTAGCACCCTATTTCCTTGACGGGGCACATGCGGTATCCTTCGTTGTACCTCAAAACCTCAAGCACCTGATCGAAAACGGCGAAGACGAACTCAAGCACAACGCACCCGACTGGATCAAGCTGCATCGTTAGAGTGACAATGAGGGAACGCCGCACCCAGACAACCAGCCAGGAGCAAGCCTTGAAACGCGAATTGGACAGTCTCGTTATCCAGATGCATAGTGCAGGTGTCTCCTACGCCGAGGCTGTCCGGCAATTTAAGCGGCGTTATATCTTTGAGGTACTGGCCCATCACAAAGGCAACCAGTGCAAGGCCGCCGAGGAGCTCCGTATGCACCGAAATACCCTGAGCCGTACGCTCACTGAGCTTGAGATGGATACCGTGCAGATTCGCAACGGAATGCGGCGCCCTCCTGTCAGCGAACGGCCGCGCGTGCAGAGCATTGCATCGAACGGCAATCGCGGAGTCGCTGGTATCCGATAAGCAGACTCTCCGTCTAACCAGCAACCCCGATGCACCATCGACTTCAACTCAACGCGTCACATCTCTATACAACCGCACTCGCGCTGATCATCGCTGTGACGATACCGGCGCATGCTCAGGACTCCGCGCAGACTTCTCAGGCGCAGCCGCCTTCACCTAGGAAACGAGAGGTCCAACAAGCGGAGGAGTCTTACCTGACGGGGGTGAAGCTGCTTGATCGAGGGGATCTGAATGCCGCCGAGGCCGCATTCACGAAGGCCACTCGCATCGATCCATCGAAGCCAGATTACATGCAGGCAGCCACGCTGGCGCGAGAGCACCGTGTCACCAATCTGGTTCAGCAGGCTGGCAAGGCACGAATGTCGGGACATCCGGAACAGGCTGACAGCTTGTTGGCTCAGGCCCATCAGCTTGACCCACAAAACGAGATCGTCACGCAGCATACCAATCAGCCATTTCCAGCCTCTTCCTTCCATCTACGGATGGAGCCGGACGAGAACGGCGCTGCGGAATCCAGCCGTCAAACCGCAACGATTGCAGGACCTATCACGCTGCTCCCTCAAAAAGGCACACACGCTGTACATCTTCATGAAGATGTACAGCAAGTGCTTCGACAGGTCTTCTCCCTATACGGTATTCGCACCGTATTCGATGAATCGATTCAGCATCAGAGCTTACGGGTCGATCTCGATGATGTCACTTACAGAGAAGCTTCCTCGATCCTGCTGGAGATGGCGCACGCCTTCGCAACCCCTCTCGACGAGCATTCGGTGCTGATCACAAAAGATACGACGGAGAACCGGCAGAAGTTTGAGCGAAAGCTCCAGGAAACGATCTACGTTCCAGGCCTGACGCAGGAACAGATCAAAGAGATCAGCACAGTCATTCAGAACGTCTTCGACGTAAAGCAGACGAGTATTCTGAACGGTAGCGGCAATCTCGTGCTCCGGGCTCCTGAAGCTACTCTTTCGGCGATCAACCAGACTCTAACAGACCTGGTCGATGGCGGCTCTGAGGTTGTGCTGGATATCACTCTTTATACGGTTGATCGTACCCGTCAGCGCAACATAGGTGCTCAACTGCCGCAACAGCTGGGAGTCTATAACGTCGAGAGCGCAGCTCGCGACCTTGTCTCTTCCAACCAGTCGCTGGTCAACCAGGCCATCTCTCAGGGATTGATTCCCGCCAACTCGAATGACATTACGATCGCCCTGGCATTGATTTCGTCAGGCCTGGTACAGAGCTCTCTTCTTGCCAACACCGTCGGGTTCTTCGGAGGAGGACTCACAACATCGGGTTTAACAACGAATACGAGCATAACCTTTCAGCTTTCGCTCAACTCTAGCGATACCCGCGCCCTCGATTCCCTCAAACTTCGTTTGGGAGATGGGCAAACCGGAAACTTTCGCTCCGGGACGAAATACCCCATCATCACCTCGACGTACAGCAGCGGGATCGCCAACCTGCCCAATTCGCTTGCTGGAGTAACGGTAAACGGTGTCAGCGCACAGAGCCTGCTCGGACAGTCATCGACCGTTACAATTCCCCAGATTCAATTCGAGGATCTCGGCCTCACCCTCAAAGCGAAATCGACGATCCAGAAGTCCGGCCAGGTGAGCATGCAGCTCGACCTGAAGATCGAAGCTCTTGCGAGCGGATCGCTGAATGGCATCCCTGTCCTTGCAAGTCGCCAATACACTTCGACGGTTACAGTAAAAGATGGAGAGAGCACGCTATTGGCCAGTTCTCTTTCGCGAACGGAGTCGGCTGCAATCAACGGGCTTCCCGGCATTAGCGAGTTACCGGGATTCCAAACCGCAACAGCAGATAAAGCAACGGAGCTTGATACCAGCGAACTGGTTCTTCTAATCACACCCCATATCGTTCGTCATCGGTCCAATACTGTTGTCGGCCCACGCATTGCATTTGAGGAACGGCTTCCGAACTAAAGTGTGGATTTCTTAAGGGGTCTGTGGAATTCACCTTGCGTTGACCGGGAGACCAGAGGATGGTTATACTTGACTTGGTGAGCGCGGGAGTAGCTCAGTGGTAGAGTGCTTCCTTGCCAAGGAAGATGTCGCCGGTTCGACCCCGGTCTCCCGCTCCAAAACCTCCCTGCCTGCGTTACACTTCCTCTACAACCTGCAGGATTGAGGCAGCCCACTGAGGCGCGGTACCCAAGTGGTAAGGGAGAGGTCTGCAAAACCTTTATGCGTCGGTTCGATCCCGACCCGCGCCTCCAATTTCTCCTACAACTTAGCAGCCAGGCTCCAGAGCGTGGTTGCCAAAATGGTTGCCAATTAGGCGAATTACCCTGCTACAAGCCTCCTATTTCTATCGAATTGCCTGAAGCCCCAGCCGGAATCGCATACCCCAGCTGACCGCTGACCAATCCGGCTGCCGCGTCCGCCGACTCATCCAGAACCTGCGCGTAGTGGATGAGCAGAGTCGTCGGACGAGAGTGACCAAGGCGCTGCTGGGCTGCCTTGATATCGACCTTCGCCGCAATCATCTGTGTGGCTCCCCAGTGCCGGAGGAGACGCCAGGTGATATGCGGCAGGCCGAGACGCCTCGCGACCGGCTGAATCTTCCGTTCGAGGACATGTTCATACCGGATGGGCCCGGGCTTCAGCTTCTTGCCCGTCCTGATGCGGTTCGGGAACATCCAATCGTCATCCTGCGCCCGCACCGTCGCTTTCAACCGGAGCAGACGTTGGACGTCGGCCTCGGTCAGACGGATGGGGCGGTTGGCCCGATGGTACTTCGGGGTGTGGAACCTGCCCTGGTTCATGGCACGTACCACCCAGAGGTCTCGGGTTGCGGGAATCAGATCCGACCATTTGAATGCCAGCTCCTCCGGACGAACCGAACTCACCGACACCAGATACACCATCGTGCTGTAGGGCTCCTCCAGAGCGTCAATCAGCAGAGCCAGCTCGTTGCCTGTCGGCAGCTTCGCCTGCTCCTTGACCTCGTCCGGGGGAAGATCCGCCCTGCAGGCGGGATTGGACGTCATGTACCCGTTCTTGATTGCAGACTCGAAGATCGAGCTCAGTCCCCATTTCAAGTTCTTGAGCGTTTGGAGCGATTTTCCTTCAAGTCTCTTCTGATTCAGGAATATCTGCACAGCCTCGGCAGTGATGGCGGACAGCTCAACGTCAGCGAAGGCCGGAAGGTAGTGTGCGCGAATATTCGTCTCGTAACCGTGCACCGTAGTTCCCTTCTGGTTCGCCATCTTGAGCGCCCGGTATTTCGGAATGAAACCGCCGAACGTCATCATCTTCTTTGGCTGGTGGTTGACATCGTTAATGGGGTTGAGAATCACAGCCAGCCTTTGTAGGGCCTCCTTTTCGTTTGGAACGTTCTCCATCAAACCAAGGTTGACTGCCATGCGCTTACGCACCGTCCTCCCTGCTTCGTCGATGACGTCCTCCCGATAGAACCCCTGCCAGTACGCTGGACCGCGATTCGTACGTAACCGGACGCTGCCGGCTTGAAATCGTCTACGAGCCAATTTGAGTCTCCTCTTTCGGTTGGCTCGCATAATTCCGTCGAATGGTTTAAGGCTAGCACTGAGACGGGGGCACCTGCGACTGCGCAAGCAAGTGGAAATCCGGTCCGAATTAGACCTGACCTTGCGAATGGAAAAATGGGAAACGAATCCTTGTTGCCACTCTTAGTGCCCTTGCAGTCCCCGGAAGCATTTTTAGGAGAGGATGCCCCCATTACAAGACTCTGAACGGCCATGGCCAAGTGACCCTCCTGCAATGCGCCACGTCCGAGTGGTTGTGCTCTGAGCATGTTCAAGTTTCTGGATGCGATCGCCTATAGGCTAGGTTAACGATCGGGTTGTCGTGCATCACAGAACAAAGAACGATCTTCTAGATGATGGCAACAGTATTAACAAAGGTGGACCCTGAGATTGGAACAGCTGACAACGATCCTTATCATCCTTTTGTTTGGAGTGTCTCTCTGGAGTCGCCTCGCTCGTCTCACGGATTCCATTACCGCTCTTTCAGATAGGTCCCGGTATCGCGCTAGCCGCGTTGCATGTTCACAGCACGCTCGATCCTTCCCTGTTTCTCCTGCTCTGAGCATCACACTATGTCTGGCTCTGCTTCGTTTTCTCTGGACGTGGACTTCTCTCAAATGGGCCTTCTATCGCGAAAAGCGAAATATAGGTACAAGGCGGCCGACTCCGAGACGCCTGCTTATCGCCATGTCTTTGGCTGGAGTTCGAGGTGCAGTGACGCTGGCGGCTGTTCTCTCCCTCCCACTCACTCTCAACGATGGAGCCGCGTCTCAGCACCAGCCGCCATCAAGCGGCTGGTAGAGGTGCACGATCAGGCCTCGGAGGAGAGCGAAGTAGCCAACGGTGTGGCGGCGATTGCGTCCCGTTTGATGGACTATTATCGCCGGCGAATGGAAGCGTTGACCGGAGACAACCCTAATCATGCGAAAGCGGGCGTCTTTCGGGCGGCGGAGATAAAGATGTGGCTGGAGGCGGTGCGAGCGGAGCGCCACGAAATCAACCGATTGATTGAAGAGCGTGAGTTGGATCAGGAAGCGGCGCGCACCATGTTGCACAAGCTGGACAATACCGAGCCGGCGCTTCAGGGCAACTGAACCACAGAATCATTTCTTACTTAAGGTCGGTTCGGTATTGCATCGACTGTTTCCCAATCCTCCCCGGACCTTCGATGATGTACGCAAGTGAACCGCAGGACCCAGCCGGTTAGAATCGTACATATTCTTGACGGACTATTTAGTCGCGGGTGATATCGCCGACGACTACACAGCGCGTTCCAGCAAGCTTGAGCGTGAAGCCTTCGAGCGCGAAGAATTTCTGGACACCGAGGCCGGCCACAGCTCTGACTCAGGCGACGATGAAGACGAATGAATCCCCTTCTACCCATGAGTCACCTCTTCGAGAACTTGATGAACCAGATCACGTATGTTGCAACGGTTGATGCAACCGAAATCGTTGAGTAAGTTGCTCTGCAGGGCAGGCACAATTGAGGTGGAGAGGTTTGCAGGAGTTTGCCCCGAAGGCAGGACAATCCAGAGCGTTTCGTATTGTGGACAAAGAACGCGGCTTTGCAGGCCATGATTGCTCCACGTCCCCCCCGTGACCGGGGACAGGTTACGGGGAAGGCCCGGCTTGATGAAGCACAAGGTCTCCGCGGCCGAGCGACTCACTTCGAGTGTCATCGCAGGTCCTGGCTCGATGCGCTATTCGCTGCATTGGATGTGGACCCAGAAAATGCGTTGGAGGAAGTGCCTGATACACCGAATCAGGCCTTGGATGATGAACCGCAGCGTGTACAGAATGACCTGCATATCTTGTCAGCAAATCGCCGCTAGTCGCTGCCCTTCGAGCGCGGCCGCTTATTTCCAAGAAGATATTGCGTACTTCACTCGCGTGGAGCGGCTCCAATATCACATGCGGAGTCATTGGAGTTGAACCTTTAATTTCCGCTCCTCGTAACAAGACGAATCGAACCCAAAAGGCCGGAGGAGATTGGCTTGACCTGATTCAAATCCGGCATCTGGACTCCCTTACCATACCGCTCGATTACGACTTTATAGTCGCTCGGAGGTCGTGCTGCCCAGGCATTCAGAGCAGTGTTGTAGACATGAATATCAATGTGGTTGTCGCCGGTCTGCAGGAGCTTCGAGATGTCCAGAAGGTAGGGCGGGTGCCAAAGTGCCCCAGCCGCCTGTCCGTTGACGATAACGAGTGCCGCTTCGTGGACGGGCGGATCGAAGTCAGTACGCGCACCACGGTGGGAAATTGTGGGGTTGTGCAGATCGTCAAGAACAAGAGGAGCGTGCGCGGGGAAAGAGGACGGAGCATCTCCGTCGAGCTGAAGATAAACAGACTCATCAGATGGGATCGACAACTTGACGTCTCGGGAATAAACAGCCTCTCCCGAATAATGGATCGTCGCGGGATCGGAGGTCCAGTCGGTCAGGTTGGACTCGTTCTGGGATTTCCCGATGGAGGTGAATGTTACCTTCCAGTCGTGGCTGAGGTCAGCGAGTTCCTTCAGGGGAGCCTCTGGAGCGGCCGGTCGTGCATCCAGATTGCTGAAAACATAAAGAACGGACCCATAGGGGGCAAGTCTAACAATTGCATCGTTGGCCTGAACACTGGGCCCATTCGTTACACCTGTCTCGGGGTCCCAGAGAATCCCGGTCTCAAATTTGGTTCCGAAACGAGCGTGGGTCTGAACTGGCTGGTCTGAGGTGTTCACGACGAAATAGATGTCGGAGTCGGACAACCGGCGTCGTATAAAACCGATGACATCATGAACGGTGTCGCCTGCCGGAGCCAGGAGATCCAGATCTGGGTGCTGAGCCTGATGAAGTGCTCCGCCTAAATGTTCAGTATCGGATACAAGATTTCCATTGCCGAATAGCTCGCTCGATAGGTGCGTCCATTCGGGGGAGGCAGCACCATCGGAGTCCATAGAGGGTGCGTGCCCTACCGCAACAACCTTTCCACCTGAATGCACGTATGCATCGATTTTCCGCAGCGTCTCCAGTGGAATTCGATCGGTAGGCGGTAGCACGAGAACGGAATGGTTGATTCCCAGCCGGTTGATTGCGTCCGCGTCGATGAAGTCGAGGTTGTAGCCTGCGGAGAGGATGGATGCAACCAGCGGGGCGGGGATAAACCGGGTCAGCATTGCGCCAGTGATCGTGACCTTACCGGGACTGACGCTCGCCCATGCGTCGTCGGTGGGTAAAAGGACTGCGACCTGGTTTGCGGACTCGCCTTGCCGGAGTAGAAAGCTCAGCCGGGTGATGTAGCTGTTGAAGTAAGACACTACCGGATGCCAGGGGTTGTGATGGTTGAGCACAGCTGGAGCATACAGCGACCATCCGGGTTCGGCGACTTGCGGCGAAGAGTAGGGCCATCCGTGATAGATGAACTGATTTTCGCCACTGATGAAGTCAATGTCGGCTTCGGCTTTCATGTTCAGAGGAGTCGCTCGAAAGACGGGCGGTCGCAACCATGTGAAGCTCTCGCCAGAAGTAATGGTCTTGCCAAAGACATGATTGGCTGAGGCCGCCCATCGAAGCGTGGAGAAGGCACGCCACTGCCGCCCCTCTCCTTCGGCGAGATCTACCAGTCCTTCGCTGGAAAACGATACGGCGGGTTCCCCGTAAGTCTGGGAGCGAAACTTTGTATGGTGTGCATGAGCCCAATCGTTGATCTGTACAAGATAGCTCTCGTTGATCAGTTCAGTGAGGGTGCGGCCATAGTCGTGACGGATCTTTTCGGCCGCGGGAGTACCGCCAGTTGCTAGCTCCGGTAGATGAGCAATCAGATCATAGCCTCGGCGTTTCTCAAATTCCCGAGGCAGATTTGGCGTCCAGTCAGCTCCATAGGCCTCCAGGGAATCCGAGAAGATAGCATATGGTGGAGTCGAGCCGAATGCACTTATCAGCGGTTCTCCAACTGTCCTCAAGTGCGTTGCGACTGCCTGCCTATTGAAAGGATCGAGGACGTAGCCGCCAGCTTGAATAGCGGCGTGTTTGACCTGTTGCCGTGTATGGCTGGAGATGAAGAACAGTGCGACGCGGGAAGAATTGGACTGCTCTGGTTGTGTGGTCGGAGCGATCTGCCTGGCGGAAGGCGCGCTCCATCTCTCCGGTGTACCGCTTGCAACGAAAGTGGAGATAACACGGTCTCCTTCTTCCAGCTTCGGCACAGGCATTGCTGTGGCATCGCCAGGGATTGGAAGAGTGACCATGCGCAGACTCCCGGCGGACTCAGCAAGGGATATGGCCGGTCCACCATAAGGCCATCCGCTGCCGAGAGTAAGGTCTATACGCAGACCGAGCTTATGACCCTCTTCCTGGGCATAGTGGAGAGCATCGAGCATCGCGGGAGAGAGAAACGGAAGGTTCCTGAGCCCGCGTGAAGGATCGTCAAGAACAACTGGGTAGACGAAAGCCAGCTCTGCTCCACCGATGCCATCGGCCTTCATCTGCTGCAACTCGCGAAGTATCTCCTGCTTTTCGACGGCCACGCCGAACCACCACCAGCGAACCATAGGACGTGCATCGTCCGGAGGGAAAGCGAACTGCCTGGCTACTTCTGCGACGGTGCGGGGTTGCTGCGCGAATGCTCTCTGTGTCAGTGCAGGTGCACCAAGGAAGCCGAACGTAAGTAGTGTTGAGGTAAGGAGAGGCGCCTTCCGAGGGGATCTGTTGTTGCTCTTAGTCATTACGCCTTCCTGCTGCATGGCAGGTTCTGGTATCACGAAAGGTTGCGGCCACCTCATCTTCCCCCCCACACACTCTCATGGGTCGGGGAAGATGAGGAGAATCGCGTTTTAAAAGGTAATCCTGGCATTCAGTTCGACATACCGGGGGTTGGTTTTTTGAGTACCATCAAGAGTTCCGAATGTTGCTTGCGATGGCGTTGTAACCGGATTACTGAACCATGGGTGGTTGAACGCATTGATGAACGAAGCCCGGGTTTCCAGCGATACGCCATCGGATAGCCTAAACTTCTTCAACGCTGCGAGGTCAACATTGTTTTGTGCGGGAGACCGTGTGTTTCCCATGTTGTTGGGAAAGTATCGGATGTTGTTCGCGAGCGAGATTCTGGAATCGGACCGCTGCGCTGAGGCGGAAGTCCAAGCATTGCCATCGGCATCAGTGGGAAGATAAAACCCACTAGTGTCCAACATCGGCGTTCCAGTTCCGACGAGAGAATTCTGGTAATGGAAATGGAGGTGATGCGGGTCGCCGGAATAAAACACATTCCCAAAATCAAGCGGTACCCCACTTTGAGCCTGATACGCCCCACTCATCTGCCAGCCGCCTACAAGAGTGTCGGCCCAACGCGGGAGTGACGGCAACAATGCGCGTCCCTTTCCAACTGGAAGCTCTGCGATAAAGGTGACTATAAGACGATGAGGAATGTCGTAACCAGCCAACGCCTTCGTCGGCAACACCTGAAAATCATTGTTGAACCCGGAACGCTGGAGCAGCTTCGACCAAGTGTAGAGAGCGTTCACCGAATATCCCTTGCCGAAACGACGTGAAAGCCTCGTCATCAGGGACTGGTAGTTGTTGCTTCCATTGAAAACTGTTCCGGAAATACCGGTGAACTGCGGGTTTGGGCGCAGTAATTGCTGAACCTGGACCGTGCTTCCTGTGTTCAAAGCTGTTGAGTTAGTTGAGGTTGGTCCAAGAAGTCCTTTGAATGGATTCGTGACAGTCTTCGACAATGCGTTGGCAAGGTTCGTGTCGCGAGTCTTTTGTGTTGACAGATAAGCCTCAGGCAGTGCGTCGAAGATGTTGCTGCTATTTGCGATATTCCGTGCCTTTTCACCAAGATAGGTCAGATCGAGTATCCACTTCCCTCCGATTACTTGCTGAATCTCGGCAGTCCAGTGAGATGAGTATTCGGTAGGCGGATTCAGGGGGAAAAAGGTTGCGGTCTGTCCTAGGTTTTGATACAAACCTAAGCTTGATCCAGTGGGTTGGGCGATTCCGTTCGGAAAGGGATCGCTAATATTTGCATTGAATGTAAGGCCATTATTCGTGGTGGGAACCAATGTCGTCGTCTGGCTGAAACCTGCTTGATTTCCTCCTGGATTTCCCGTCATCGATGCCACCAGGGGCACTTTATACAGGCCATATCCACCTCGAATCACGGTCTTATCGCTTACGGCGTAGGCAAGTCCCACCCGTGGCAAAACAACCCGGTAGTCAGGGTTATAGAATCCCCGGTGCTCGCTGTCAGTCCAGGTGTAACCACCCAAGGCGGCAATGGACGGTTTCGATGGCAATCCAAGGCCGACATTTAGGCCACCGGGAAAAGACCGAGCAAAAGCCGCCTGTGCTGCACTTTGTACAGGACTCGCAGAGGTCAGATCAAAGCCGCGAGTGTTGCGGTTGTAGCGATCAGTCGGAGCCCCCTCAAATTCGTATCGCAGTCCCGCCGTCAGCGTCAGTTTAGGGGTAATTCTCCATTCGTCCTGCACAAATGCCGAATGGTACAAAACCTGCTCGGCATAGCTCGCGTTGACAGCGATGCTTCCGGCGGTAGGTTGCCCCATATACATATCCGCAATCCCCATGCCGTAGTACGAGGCGCTGGTATCTGTTTTGCTCGCGTAGCTTCCGTTGAAGGCGTACGTGCCAAGGTTCGCTCCCGTTGCGTTGAAATTAATGCGGTAGAGGGTTCCCTCGTACCCGAGCTCAACCAAGTGTTTCCCAATACTCTTGGTCAACGATGCTTTCGCATAGTATTCGTTGCTCGTTCGCCAACTGGGAGTACTTGTAGTCAACGTCGAGAAATCTGAACCGGTGAAAGGAGGAAGGTAATTGCTTGTCTGAGATTGCGCACTCGCCCCGCTCGGGATTGAGAAAGTAGCAGGGTCAAGACCTAGGCTTGAGGGCAAGGTCGCTTGCGTGAAGCGATTTGCACCGACTCGTACATCCAGTACATCGTGGGGCGAAAGAGTGATCGTGTCAGTAATGCCGAGACCGTTGTTTCCGATCTGATATAGATATCCTCCGGAAGCAATGCCATTGACAACCCCGGACCAGATAGACGCCTGGTCTCGATAGCTATAAAAGTAGTCTGCAGCCAAATGATGGACTCGAGTGTAGTGATCAGCGCGGACGATAAAAGCATAGTATTTATCGGTCGATTGGTTCGCGCTGTAGTAATTGACCGAGCCATCGGCTGGCGCTCCAGCGATATTGGGAGTCGGAAAGTAGTTCAAGTACTTCACGCCGATGGGGTTGCGAAGCGCCGAGGGAATCTGATTGTTCGCAAACGGCTGGCGCGTGACATGACCGCCGCTGGTAGCCGTTGCCGCGAACGGGTTGTAGAGTTGTTGATTCGGATTGTTACAAAGCCCCTTCGTAAATCCACTGGTGCAAATCTCTGAGAAATCTCCGTCCCGCATTTTGAGCGTGGGAACTTTGTACGTTGCTCCCAGCCCAGCGTTATCGAGGATGCCTTGGCCGAAGAGGAAAATGAAGGTCCTATTCTTTCCGTTGTAGACGCCGGGAATAACGACTGGACCGCCGAAGGTTCCGCCAAAGTTATTTGAACGTTGCTCAGACCGTGGTTGCCCGAGATGATTTCCCTTCCAAGTATTTGCGTCAAGAACTTCATTCTCGAAGTACTCAAAAAGAGAACCGTGAATGGCGTTTGTCCCACTCTTTGTGTTGAAATTTACATTTGCTCCGCCTGTATTTCCTGCACTTGCGCTATATCCGGCGGATAGAACTTTGACTTGATCCAAAGCGTCTGTCGAAGGAACGAAACCCATGGACTGAGCAGGATACTGCCCGACCACCGCGTTGTCGGGAACACCGTTGAGATAGTAAGAGTTGCCGCCTACGGTTCCGTTAACTTGCGTTTGGGTGATAGCCCCTGAATCGAAAACACGAGTCGGCTGTGGGTTTCCTATGTTGACGCTTCCTCCGATGTACTGCAACAGCATGGCCGGATTGCCGTCCGCAAGTGGAAGATCACTCACATCTCTGGAATCGAACAGCTGAGTAATCTCGGCATTCGCACTCTCCAAAATACTGTCGCCGGATACTACAGTGACACTGCTATCTGCGCCAATTTTCAGTCCGACATTGATTTTGAGCTCTTGAGCAGCGTCTAGACGAAGGTTCCGCATCTCCCAGTGCTTGAAACCGGGGGCATCTACTGACATCAAATAGGTTCCGGGATCGAGAAAGTTCAGCACATAGCTCCCCGTTTTATCCGAGGTGCTCAGTGTTTCAATGTTTGTTGCCTGATTTTGCAGAACGACTTTAGCTCCCGATATCGCGACACCTGACGGATCACTGACGATGCCTGAAGTACGGGCCCGGTACTCTTGCGCGTTCATGGGGGCGGAATAGACTCCGACGATAGCGATACAGACAAGCACAACTAGGCGTGAAGCTGCCCCACCGATATGCCTCAAAAGATGCATCCTTCCTCCAAATAATAGAAATGCGCGCTGACAGACGAGACGCGATGCCCTACCAGGTTTGCAGGGCCAGGCCGGTCGATTCATGCGTATATGTAAGAGCTTGATCGGGTGCTAGGAGAGCAGGAGAGTTATGAATGCCCAGTGAATTGCTGCACGCGGCCATCTACCAAGGGTTCCTTGGGACGGGATGAGAGCGAATTTATGGTGTTGAAATCGGAATGCGATGCGAGGTCAATCGGCTTTGCTAAAGCAGTTCTTCGAATATGGTGAACGGCCGAATCAAACATGGCACTCGTCGAGTGTGAACTTTGCGGACGAGACGAAGCAGCGGTACATCTAACAGCCACAGGGCGATACCCGTAAGAATATGTGTGAAGCGGCAAGACGAGGAGAGGCGGAGGCTCACGCTCAACGAAAAGATCAGGGGCAACCCGCCCTGCGCTTCGTCACACAGGTGCAATGCGTCAGAACCGTACTGCTTTCCTAGCAAAAGATGGGTCTCTCCCTACTTTTCTCAATCCCCTATCGTCGGCGATATTGTTTGAGTCTCTGAGCGATATCGATTTCAACATCTGATCTATACATCGGATCATTGGGCTGCATACGAGCACGAGGGTAGCGGGTAATTACCGTCGGTTGATATTGATCGATGATGGACCATCGCGCTCTTTCTTCCCCCATAGTCAGTGGTTGGTGGTCGTCACGGTCCATCATCACGCCGAAAGTCTTGTTCGCCTCACGCGTGATCCTGCTCCACTCGCCGACGAAGTCTGCCAAGTTTCCTCCCGCGACAGATGGAAACGTTTCACAGATCACAATGTCTATCTCCGAATGCCGGGCTAACTTCTCCAAGTCGACGCCATACTGTCGGCCCCATGCCCCCCACCGGTTCTTCGCAGGAACGGCGAATCGTGGATTCTTGATCTCCTCATACGGGAGGCTCCAGGTGTGCAGACCGAAGTAGATAGTTCCTTTCCAAACAGGATGGTCACGGTTCACGTCATTTGCGAGCTTTGCCAAGCGTCCCAGGTAATTATTGAGGTATTGAGTGCAGATGAACTCGTACCAGTGCTCCCACACGCCTTTTGCGCGTGGCAGATCGACAAACAATTGACCAGCCTGAACGCTAGCCGGCACATCCCAACCCGGGTAGTACGCCGTCATCCCTCCACCATTCGAGACCATAGTCGCGTCGTGTACGGGGAACTGAGTCACGATCTCTGCTCTATAAATGACCTCGTTCTGGCGGCAGTACTGCCTCCACAAACGCAGTACCCGCTCGCTGTAAACCGGCGTGTACCAGTAATCGGGTCTGATGTTGTATCCGGAGCGCGCTCCCAGATGAGGCAGCTTATCCTCGTTCAAGAAGAGCCCGCTGACTAGCCCTCTCATAGGAACGACATATCTGTTCTTGAACGCATCAATAAACCAGTCCATCGCCTCAGGGTTGAGGACGTCGAAGACCGGAGCGCCAGGATGGGAACTCGTTGGCACAATCATGCCGTTTGGAAGCATGAAGCTCGACTGGTACTCCTGTGCGATGGGACCAAGCGCCGGTATCTTATCGAGGAGATTGTACGTGGAAACCCAGAGATCAATACCCTGCGACACCGCGACCTTAGCGACAACTTGTGAAGCCTCGACATCGGCAGTGCCAAACGAGAGACTGGCATATTCCAAGGCATTGACCAACCCTCCTTCTGGTGCAGCTTTGAGAACCGAGAAGAATTGTTCCGCTTCGGCGGCGGTGCTTATTGCGCTGTATTTGGATTTCTCGTAGGTCGATAACTCTTGCACCAGCAAATATCCCTTTGGGATCTTCTGGAGTTGCCGAGGTAATGCGCCCTGTAGCATCTGGCTATGAGTATCTCTACCCGCTATCACAGCAAGCGCAGATGCAGAGCCAGCCTGTATGAATCTACGCCTAGTAAGTGTTCTCATTGTTCCTTCCTCACCTTGGCATTGCACGGCGACTTCTGGGCCATCCTAATCTTGGGATCCTGCCCAAATTGGTTCACTCCTGCGAGTAGGAGGAGAAAGCGGTATGTCCGATTCCCCGTATGAAGCCTGGCCTGAGCAGGCGATCCCCTCGTTCGAAGCTCTTATGCCGTCGCTCGAGCTCAGGACTCGTTCGGTTCTCCGGAATGGGATCTCCCAGAAAAGAACACTTTGTGCCGATCCGAAACAGAGGCCCGTAGAACTCTTGTCTGTGAGCCTTTCCTATCCAATATTTCGTCTAACGCGGATTTGCAATCCGCACGAGCAGAATGTCATGGCTGCCAATTTCAACAGGCATGTCATTTTTCAAATCGATCTCCTTGCCCGTCCACAAGTCCTTGCCCCTTTGCGTCCCATGCAGTCCTAGCTTTGCCAGATTCAGATGAAATGGATGCGTCAAGTACCGGGCGGAGCCAGCGTTCAGCACAGCAACCGCTACAGCACCATCCGCTAACTGTTTCTTCCATACATCAACCTCGCCTTCGCTGTACACGCGTTCGGCCTGGCTGCCCAACCTATCCTGATCCAGTGCAATCACATCACGCCTGGTGAGGATGTCGAGAACCTCCGCCTTCATATGCACCAAATCATTCCCCGCCAGCAGCGGTGCTGAAAGCATCGCCCACATGGAAAAGTGTGAACGGTTTTCCGCCGGCGAAAGCTGGCCGTTTCCTACCTCCAACATGTCAGGATCATTCCAGTGTCCCGGTCCAGCATATCTCTGGAGTCCCTCCTGCTGGCTAAGGATCGTATAGATACTGTTCCAGTTAGGTTTGATATCGTACGTCGTCCGCCACAAGTTACCCCCTAATGCTGGAACCCACTCCCATGGCGCATCCATCCCGTACTGGCATACCGAGAACACGATGGGTCTTCCCGTCGCCTTCAGCGCCTTCGCCATCTTGTCATAGGAATCGATCATCATCTTCATCTGCTCAGCTGGATCGTTCGGCGCCCGTTCGCGCATGAGATCGCGGAAGCCACACAGGTCGTATTTCAAATAATCGACGCCCCAGTCGGCATACATCTTTGCGTCCTGTTCTTCGTGACCGTAGGAACCTTCATCGTGTCCACACGTCTTCGGTCCCGGCGAAGAATATATCCCTATTTTGAGGCCTTTCGAATGGACGTAATCAGCGAGCGCCTTCATATCTGGAAATCTGTCGTTCGTATGCAGCACGCCGTTTGCGTCCCGCGCGCCTTCCCATGCGGCGTCAATATTCACGTAGGTGTAGCCCACGTCTTTCATCCCCATCGCCACCATTTGATCCGCCGCGTCGCGGATATCTTTGTCCGTCACGTTGTGGGAGAAATAGTTGAAGCTATTCCAGCCCATCGGTGGAGTCATGGCCACTTGGCCGTACGCATGCTTGGCAATACCTGCGATACAGAGACACAAGAACAATACTTTACGCATTCGATCCCCTAACGAACATGTTTCTCGGTCACGCATTCGGACGGTTGGCAAGACCTTAAGCAAAGACAACGCTCTCCCGTTAGAGCCAGGAGGTTGGATCATCCGCGACATACATCATCCGTTCCCTCTTGATCCAGTTGCGAACAACAACGGCTCATCGATGCCTATACTTCTCTTCTTTCTCGTCGTCGTCGAGGTCATTGGAATAGGGTGCGAACACAGCATGAGACACCTTCGGATATGGCACGCTCCATCCTCTGGCATTTCGCCACAAGATCCGATTCAGCTTCTCAGTCGGTGCAGCGTCAGGAATGCTAAAGTTCATATGAAGCGAGGCTTCTGCATCCCTGCGCGCCACTCCTGAGAGTGCTTGCATCGAAGGGTTCACTTCATACAGAGATTGGTTCGGAACTTGAGCCGTATATGGAGTCAGATCCGCTTGCGACTGGAAGCTGTTTCGCATGTCGTTCGCGATCAGATCGAAAAGAGACATATTTTTCAAGCCCAGGATCAATTCGATCGTTTTGAGCATGCTGGGCTGCGAATAGAAGGTCGAGTCGACGGCACCGCGCTTGATATAGGGGCTGATTGCCAAAGCTACAGTGCGATGTCCATCAACGTGATCAACACCATCCTGTGCATCGTCTTCTACAACCAAGATCAGCGTCGATTGCCAGAACGTCGAGTGTGACACTTCGTCTACGAGCATTCCTAACGCATAATCGTTATCGGCTGTACACGCCTTGGGAGTTGAAAATCCAGGTCGCGTGCCTGCCGTGTGATCCGCCGGCAGTTGCACCATGACCAGGTCGGGCATACTATTTTGGGTCTCCCACTGCTTCAGGTATTTTGTGAAGATGCGTGTGCGGATAACATCCGGGACACTCAAAGACCAGAGCGGATAGTCTTTCACGAGGTACGGATCCATAGAATTCATGTTTGCCTTGTTCGGAATGCTGGGCACGTATGTCGCGTCGTTCTTGAAACGGTCGAGATACTCCGATCGTTCTTTGGTCTGGATGGGGAAGCCGCGCGGATCGTCTCCCGTGTACTCTCCAAAGTCGATGAAGGTCTTCCCTGCCGCGATCGTGGCATTCCAAATGAAGCCACCACGCGCGCCATCCATGGGATCCCCATCCTCGGCGTAGCTTCGACCTCCATAACCTGGTAGATAGTTGTAGTCTGTCTCGTTCGCTTGTGTAACCCACTGATGGCCATCGCCGCTATTGCCGCCGGTCGCGTAGAAGTTATCGAGAACCACGAAGTCTCTGGCAAGCTTCCGATGGTTAGGAATGACATCGTCTGAATATTGATTAAGCGAGGGGTCTCCGTTCCCTTTTCCAAGGGAGCCAAAGAACTGGTCATAGCTGCGATTTTCTTTGATGACGTAAATGACGTGTTTGATCGGAGACGGATCTCCTGCGCGCAGCGGCACAGGCACAGCCTGATTCGCCACCAATGCACTGTCAGTCACTTCTACCGCGCCCTTCAGCTTCAGCTGTAGACGGGTATTGTCCGCGACCGCCAGAGAATATCGTTGAAGTGCCGATGCGTCGGGAATGGGGATGACATGAATCGTGCTGCGGTCGCTGTGTACATACCTGCAGTCCGGCGAACGAACGAGGCACTGCCGTGATGGGGCTCGCTTCCACCCTGATCCGACCCCAAGCAGAGTCCCTACCGCGAGATATTTTCCATCTGGGCTGAGTTGGATCGAGTCAGGATACCACCCGGTGGGAAGTAGGCCTTCCATTCTCATGTGAGTGCCGTGTAATCCCAATACAGCGACGGCATTGATGCCCGCGCAGGCAACATACAGGTGCTTTCCGTCCTTCGAGAGTGTAAGCGCCTCGGGAGCGATCCCCGCTACATCATGAACAAAAGGCTCCACTGGAATCGTATCCACGACTGCGTTGTTCTCGGTGTCGACGACAGAGACCGTGTCGGAATTGCTGTTCGTCACGTAGAGAAGATGACGCGTATCGTCCAGTGCTAACGACGTTGGATGGAGTCCGACTTCGATCTCGGCGGTTACTTTTCCCGAGTTCAAATCGATCCGAGAGACGGTCCCCGAGGCCGCGATACCACGTGCATCGACGACCATCCTGTCTGCATCGGCTCTGGGACCCATCTTTCCGGTCAGGTCGCCCGGGCGTGGAAACCTCCCGCCCCAATTACTGACATATGCAGTCGCATTCTTCGCATCGATGATCGCACCAAACGGCGCGATGCCAGTTCGTACCTTTGAGAGGACCGTCCCGGAGCCGAGATTGAGGATTGCCGCTTCATCACTAAAGGTCAGCGCGACAACTCCATATTGCGTTCCCGAAGCATTCGCGGGCGATACTGCAACCTCGGCTATCTCGTTTTTTCCGAGAGCAATTGGCGTTGGTTGGTCTCCTCCGCGCCATTTTGGAATGAGTTCTACGCTCTTGTCCGCGCGAATGACGGTCATGAAGACCGATTGAGACGACGGATCATAGGTCAACCCCTGTAGTCCGGGCGCATTGGTTTTTAGCTTTTCGAGCACCTTATTGGATTGCCAGTCGAATTTATATAGCAGGCCTGTTGTTGCGACATAGAGATCCTTTGAAGTGCTCCCAAACGTGATTCCATAGACCCGGCTTTCAAAGACGCTCTGAACTCCTGCAGGACTGATCGCCTGTCTCGTTGTAATCATTCCTGGGTCCGGCACCTGCCGCACAGGAGTTTCCAGATCGGAGGCGGACGTTTGTTGCTGGCCATTATTGACATGCCAGTTGCCCGCGCTCGTCTGAGCATGCAGTCCCACTCCCGAAAGGGCCAGCCCGAGAACTGCCGCGCCTACAAAAGGCCGCCGAATCGAATGGCCTGAATCTCTACTTGCCAAGAAAGCTAGCATAGGTGCCTCGTTTTATTTTTGGATGGAAAGATCGTCGCCCGAGCAGGAATGAATCCCCTCAGGCGACGGAAGGTCACTTCATCCAAGCATTTCGCCCTTGCGGTGTCATGAATGAGGGGAGAATAGCCTCGGATGTCGCCAGGCCACGCGATCATGGCCTGGCGGCGGTCGTGCCAACCTAGAAGGTTATGAGCCCCTCCAGTTGTATCGAGCGTGGTCCTCCCATTGACAGGATGCGGCCAAAGTTCGCATTGTTGATATCGAGAACAGGATTGCCAGGATTGGCACGGTTCAGCGCGTTGAAGGCGTTCGCCCGGAAGGTGAGGTTGCCTCTCTCTCCGAGATTGAATCCCTTTGCCAGCCCAATCTTCTCTTCGGCTGACCCGGGACCGAAGACATTCGGCAGCACAGACGGAACATTTCCCGTCGTGAGGCCGATGTGGCGAACTGGCGTATTCGGAACGTGGGTGAAGGCTGCCGGGTTCAGGTAGAGCGGTCCAGTGTTGTGCACGGTATCAACAAAGCCTTTCTGCTTTAGCTCGACCCGCTCGCCCGTGTAGTTTGGGCGCGTTGTCGCGAAGATTCCGTTGTGCACGAAACTGTCAGTGACCGCCAATGTACTTCCAGACTGGTAGATGGCATTTCCTGTCAGTACCCATCCACCAACCACCCAATTGAGCGGTCCATGAAAGTCCACCAGTTTGCCTCTTCCAAAAGGAAGATCATAGATCACACTGACCTTGAACTGTTGGGGAACAGCCAAGCTGGATACTGCCTTTTCTGCTTTCAGGTTGTAAACATCCTGCACTCCGCCATTTGTGTTGGCCAGAAGCTTTGCCCATGTGTAAGCAGCAAGGATGGACAAGCCTTTTTCGCTTCTCCTGGTGATCGTTGCCTGCATGGCGTCGTAACGTGACCAACCCAGATGGGATGAGTAGAGGGTCACGCCGCCACCCGCGTATTGAGGGAATGGAGCCAGAGCCTGTTGCACCGTACCGGTAAAACCCTTGTAGGGCAGCGGAATTTCAGGATGCTGCGAGATATTATCCTGCAGCGTGTCCCCATAGGTAGTTAAGGCACTAAGAGGAAGTTGATTCATCTGCGCCAACGCGTTGATAGGTATGCGTCGGTTGGTATTTCCAACATAGTTGAGATCAGCAATCGTGTTGTGCCCCAGATCCATCTGCAGACCGGCGTTGTAGTTCGCCACGTACAGGTCTCGTGCCCCTCTGGGATTATTCACCATAATGCTCTGGTGGAGCTGTTGCGTCGGATCATAGTTCGGAAGCGGTCCCGTGTACGAAGGATAAGGGTCGCTCAACTGAGCAACTGCCATCCCGGAAAACGGTTGCGGACGCGTGGTTCCATTGACGGCAATGGATGCCGTATACCCCTGAGTTGGTGGAGCGTTCAGACCGGTAAAGTACGTGTATTTTTCGGGCGCTTGAGTGTTTACCCCGAAACCCGCTTTGAAGACCAATTTGGGGATGGGATTGTATGCGATACCGAATCGCGGAAGAATCATGCCCCAGTCTGGGTTTTCAAAGCCCTTCTTCCCTAACTGACTGGCAAACTCCATTGCTCCTGGCAGCCCTCCGGCTGCCGAGTTTGGCAGATTTAGATTGACGCCACTCCATTGTCCTCGCGTCTCGGTAAGTGCACCGATAACCTCCCAACGGAGTCCTAAGTTCAGGGTCAGATGCGGCGTAACCTTCCAGTCGTCCTGGATGTACACGCCTGATTCACGTCGTTGATAATCCAGAAATCCGTTGTAGATCGTTTGTGAGGAGCTGTCTACTCGTCCCAGAAGGAAACTGGCCACCGCATTGCCTGCAAAATTCGCGCTACTGACCCCGGCATCGGTCTCGGCATTGGAAAAGCTGTATGCGGGTGGAGCGATGATGTTTTGCAGATCATTTCGGTACAGGCGGCCTTCGAAGCCTAATTGGAACTGATGAGCTCCGTGGCTGATATATACCTGGTCGATTGCCATGAAGTTCATGGCGCTAAAGCCAGTGCCGTTCACTGCGTTCCCCAGACGCACATTGCCTCCTCCCAGCGCAGCCGCGCCGGAGAAAGAGATTGTGGGAAAGCCGACTGAACCACCGATGTTTGGAATGCCAAGTTGGGCCAGTGCGGAGGGATAGGAGTTTGCATAGTTGTTACGAAATAGAAAGTACCCTCCGCCGAAATGGTTCGAGATATGCGGTGAGACCGTCCAATAGTGATTCACCCGATAAATTTGTCCCGGGTTATCTTGAAATTCGAAAGTATCCAGAACGTTGGTTCCCGGGAGAGACCATCCACCGATACTTCCATTTTCGTTGGAACGCGTTCTGGTGATGTTGGTAAAGAAAAACGAAATTTTCTGGCTGGCGGTTAACACCTGATCGAGCTTGATTGTCGTGTAGTGCTGAAGCAAGGTCGGCTGGCTGTTAAGAAGCCTTGGAATGTTGTTAATCACAAGGTTATTGAGATAATTTGTCGGGAACTGAAACTTCAGAAAATTCGCCGCGACAGGATCAAACTGGCTGGGAGAGATCTGATTGTTTACAAACGGCTCACGCACAAAGCCGGCGGTTTGCGCCGTTAATCCAGTGGTCGGATCAACCTGACCTGCCTTAAGAAGACGCTCGGTTGCCGGGTTGAAGATCTGTCCGTAGGCCACGGGCCGGCCAAGAATATCCGTCGCTGCCTTTTGCCCTGACTGAGTATTTTGTGTCAGAGCCGGATTCAGGAAAGCCGAGAAATCGCCATGAAGCATCGCCTGGGTCGGCATGGTTGTGGTCGCGCCACCCAAACCTAAATCACTGACGTTGTCTCTTTCGTAGTTGAAGAAGAAGAATGACCGGTTCCTCCCGTTGTAGAGGTGGGGAATATAAATGGGCCCGCCAATAGTACCGCTATAAATGCTTTGCCGGTTTTGAGCGCGAGGCGTTCCGGACTGATTTGCAGCATAACTATTCGCGTTCAGAGCTTCGTTCGACAGCATTGCAAACAGTGAACCGTGAAGGTCATTTGTCCCCGATTTGATCGCATAGCTGGTGACAGCAGTTCCACCGCCGTTCCACTGTGCGTTCATCGCCCCAACCTGCATATTCACTTCGCTAATCGCATCGATACTGGGCCCTGTCTCGTTGGAGTCGAAGTTGCCCAGAGAGACACCATCCAGATAGATCTCGCTTGTCTGTTGCCGGCTGCCATTGATGGACCCGTAATAAGTGCTTCCCGCTGTTCCCGGCAGGTTGTTATACAAGCTGGCCTGGAAATCTCGTTCGCCGCCGGACATCTGTGCGGGCCAGTTTGTCAACGATCGGCTATCGATGATGTGGCTGATCTGTGAGGTGCTTGATTCAAGAAGCGGAGCGTTGTCTGTTACCGTCACCGTTGTTGACGTTGAGCCGACATCCAGCTTCATGTCGACGGTCAGCAGTTGTGCCACGTAAAACGTTACGTCTTTGACGACAGCCTTTTTGAACCCGTCATGGGTAGCCGCAATGTCATAGATACCCGGGGGCAGCGAAGGGATGATGTACGTTCCAGTGGATGTCGCCGTTGCGCTGTAGTTCACACCAGTCGCGTGATTGGTTGCAACGATATGCGCGTCACCAACATTGAGGCCACTTGAATCTCTTACCGTTCCATTGAGCGCGGCATTTGAACCCTGCTGCGCGAATGTTAAAGAGGGGGATGTAACGAGCAGAAGAGCGCCCAAGATGGGGATGAGGCAATTGCGAAGGGATTGGTTTGCTGTGGCACCATTTCCTGGTCTCGCTTGTAAGCCGTGCATGGATGATGTTGCTCCAGGACTGCCTGAAGTAAGCATCTCCCACAAAATCTTTCCGAACTGCTGCATTCCATCCTCCAATAAACTCTGGAAATCCAAGTGTGTATAGCCATTCGTATCGCCCGCCACCGGCTGTATACAGGCTGTATGCCTGGGCTTCATTGATGAACTTTATGAAGGAATGAACGCTCGCTGCATCCCGCGCCCCTGTCTAATGAACACCCGTCCATGGCCGTGTAATGTGGCTTGGCCTGAAGCACTGGATGTATCGACGCCCATCCTCCACGCGACATTTCCCTGGTGGATGTAGAGAGCAGAATTCTTGTTTGCGAGAGCAGAAAAATAGACGGGGTAGGAATAATTCACACCACGTTCACAGAACAGGCCGCCGGAAGAATGCTTCCGTCCACCAACGCAACGCGTTACCTCTGTCGTGAAAGCAGCTTACGAACCTCGTGGACACGATCATCGAATGATGACTGATCTTCGCCAGCACCCGCCCACAGGAGTTCTGCCAAATCCCCATCAAGGTTCTTGGCTTCCGCCAGCGTCATGGGGTGCGGGCGGGAATGGGCAGGCGGCCCGATTAGAGGTTCAATCCCCAGAGACAAGTCCGTTTGCAACTTCGCCAGGGCTTGTTTCTCGGTTTCAACCAGCGAAGAAAGCTCGCGCGCGCAGGAGCAATGAGTGAGAGCTCGTTGCCGCTGCTGCAACCTGTCGATGAAGAATGTCCGGCCAAGGATCTGATGCGACAAATGCAGTGCCGTGTTCGTGAACACCGTTCTTGCATCCGTTTCCGGAAATTGCTGCTGAAGCCATGTCGCCGCGAGTCCGGGCGAGTCTCCCAGTGGATGCGGGCGCACCGGCGATAGGTCTCTGTAATCATCGGGATCTGGGGATAAATGAATATCGAGATCGACAGCCGGATGCGCCGCAAAGCCCTCCAGCAGTTGCCTCTTTCGATCATCTCCATCGACGACTGCTTTTACTTCCACATGGGAGCCACTCCGGATCACTATCGCTTCCCATCCTGAATCGGCATTCATTCGCTGCAGAGCCGTCCAGGCCTCGACCTCAAGCTGATCAGCCGGATTATCCAGATGAAGCGACATTTGGGGCACGGTATTGGTTGCGACTTCCGTAGTGGGCGGCGCCAGTGGCTCCGTATCTTCCGAGATGCTGAGTTCGTCATCGTCTTCGAAATCAAGCGTCAGTTTCGTTGTGTGATAGTCGGAGGTCCGCATCTCAAGGCTTGCCGTGCGAACTGGCTCCTCGTCAGTTGTCGTCTTGATCTCCCAGGATGCTTCTCTCTTCGCAACTTGATCCTGATGTTTGTGAAGAGAATCGCGCCACGCCGCATAAGTCTTGGCCGAAAGCGGATTTCCATGACTCCATGGAGTTGCTTTCATGTGTTGCAATGCTCGATTGCACTTCACAGATCTCTCAAACGAAACCAGTTGTTCACTCTGCTTCCCGCCGGCGCAGATTTGACCACCCGATTTAACCCTGAACCCAACTGCCAAGGTGGGTTGGCTCTCAGATGTGATCGCACTCGACAACAACTCACTCGCACTCACCGTCGGAACCGCGCGCGGATAGAGGAGAAAAGTGATCACGCAGATACAGGTGACGGTGATGGCCCCCACGGGCCCCCACGGGAACGCGGCTTCTCTCCTTGGCCGAACAGCGGGCCTACGAACTGGCGCTGGGAGAACCTCCTGAAGTCCAACTTCGGCCATACGCTCAAAAACAGTGTGGGCGAATTTAAGGTCTTGGTAGTGCTTCAGGCAGGCTTTGCACTCTGACAGGTGTTCCTCAGCCGCGCGCCGATCCTCGGCAGACAGCCTTTCCCCGGCCAGTTCCAGCAGTGCTTCCTCAGTCAGATGCTTAGGTTTCGTCACTATCGTGATGGATTCATCCTGGATTGAAACCGCCTTAACGCTTTCAGTGTAAGCCTTCGAGCTGTCCATCGAGACAGCCCGATCACCGAGGCAATCTGCTGAAAGTCGTACCCGCGGAAGTACATCAGGATACACTCCCGATCGCGTTCTGAAAATTCATACAGCACTTTGGCACTGAGTTGCAACATCGTCTCGTCGATGACTCGTTTCTCTGGAGAGGGTCCTGGGTCTGCGAGTTCCCATGGAACACGATCAATTCCTTCCTTCAGGACATCGAGAGACATGTGCAAATCCGGTCGTTGCTCAACGTACCGCCGATGCGCCAGATGCTTGGTCACAGTCCGCATCCATGCACCCATTCGTTCCACCGATCTCCCCGCCTCTTGCTCACGGAATAACACAAAGAATGCTTCCTGCGTGAGATCTTCCGCGTCTGCCTGGTCGCGTACGAGAGAGTATGCGTAGTGAAAGACACGTCTCCAGATTGCGGGGTCTATGCTCTTTTCGATATTCGAAGAGTCGGCTTCCTGCGCAAAATCAGGCTCTTCTAGCGGCAACACCTGATTCAGCGAAACATCCCCGTCCATTTACGACTACTCCCGCTTGATCTGTGCGTGGGCAAAATATAGCACGGGCATCTGTAATAGGAGATTAACCGTTTTCCCCAAATGCTTTACAGCGGCACGGTCGGAGCCTAATTATCAGCATGTTCGCGTCTCGTCGAAAAAAATGTTCTTCGCACGCTCATTTTCCTGCTCTCGGAGGCAAAAAATCTGCTCTCTACTCTTACCAGTCTTACTAGCAAAATTGCGCGTGAAGGATGGGCATCGAGACATCCAGTGCTTCTAACTTACGGATGTTTGCTTGGCTGATATTTCGATAGGACATTTGTAGATCAAATCATGAGAAGAATTCTTTGTCTGTCGCTTGGATTGTGTTCCGCCGTTCTGGCCCAATCTCCGCCCCCATCCCCGGACGTCGAGAACGCCATTCACAGGTTGCCCGAACAGTACCGCGAAGCGGCGCGCAGTTTTCTTCATATCGGAAATGAGAGTCTTGCCGCCATCCAGAAAGAAAGCGACCCAAAATGGACAAACGATGCCATCGCGATGATCTTCAGCAATCCGGAAGGCCGTTCTTTCCTTATGAAGCAGCTGGAAAGCGAACCAGATAGCCGGCTCAGGACCAGTATTCTTGCCGCGGCCGAGACCCGCGAACGCTCTGGGCCGTCAAATGCTCTATCTCCAGCAGAGATCGCGATCGTCGAAAAGCACGCATCCGGTGATCCCGATCCCAAGACAGCGGTCACAGCGTTGAGCGTTATTTCCCTGGCGCACAGGCTTGATGAGATCCACTTACTCGAGGCGAGACGGAAACTTGGTGACTCAACCGAGCTAAGCAACCTTCAGCGTTCGCGGTATACGCCAGTTTGGGAGATTCGAAACCCGCACTTCAATTATGAACCGCCGCCTCTATTTTCGGTCGGACCGCTCGATAAGCCGATCCGGGTTCTCGCATTCGGTGACTTCGGAACGGGCTCGAAGGGACAAGTCCAGGATGCCTCCGCCATGCTCGCCTATCACAAAGAGCATCCTTTTGATTTTGGTCTTACGCTCGGCGACAACTTTTACAATGCTGGCCTGAATAGCCCTGACGATCCGCGTTGGCAGACACAGTGGGAACAACTCTATGGTCCACTCGAGATCAAGTTCTACCCCATCTACGGGAATCACGATTATGGGGATACCGATAGTCCGGCCGCGGAGCTGGCGTATTCGGCGAAGAGCAAGTCTTGGGTCTTCCCTGCGGCGTACTACACATTCACGGCGGGTGCAGCGCAGTTCTTCGCGATCGACAATATCAGGCTGACTGATACCGAACTTGCATGGCTCGACAAAGAACTGAGCAAGAGTACTGCAAAATGGAAGATCGTCTATGGCCACTATCACATTTATTCGGCAACTCGAGGAGACGAGACAAGCCTAATCGAGCGTCTTCTTCCAATTCTCGAGAAGAACCACGTACAGATCTATCTGAATGGCCACGATCACAACATGCAGGAAGCGCGAACAGAATCCTCGGTGCACTTCTTTACCAGCGGCGCGGGCGGGGCCGGGCTGTATGACATGCAACCAACCTATAAGAAGTCGATCTTCAAAGACAAGCAATTTGGTTTTACGGTTCTTGAGATCGATGCCCAGCATGTTGATGTGATCTTTGTTGATATGGATGGGAAAGAAGTGTACCGGACACATATTGCCAGTTGAGGGACGTGACCAGACGCGAGTTCTTGTATGCTTCTCTGGCCGTGAACGTGGCTGCACAGCACCGTTCACGACCAGCAGATATTCATCTGACGATCGACTCCCTCTCCCACGAGGTTGCACCGGGCTTTGTCTATAAGACGACCGCATACAACGGCATGGCGCCCGCGCGTGTACTGCGATTGCGGCAGGGGCTTCCTGTAACCGTGGAGATATCAAACCGAACCTCGCTCGATGAATACGTTCACTGGCATGGGCTCGATGTTCCTCCCAGCATAGACGGCACAGAAGAAGAAGCGAGCATGGTCGTTCCGGCAAACGGGCATATCCGGTATTCGTTTACGCCGCACCAGGCTGGGGCTCGATGGATCCACAGCCATGCGATGGCTCACGGACACCTCGATCGGGGTGTCTACAGTGGCCAGTACGGGATCGTCTATGTCGAACCCAAAGAAAACTTGGGCTCATATGACCGCGAATTCTTTCTGGCAGCGCACGAGTGGGGGGCAGAGCTCCGGTGGGTCCAGCAATCCGAAGAGGAGCAGGAAGATGAAGAAGACGAGAACAGCGCCGGGACCTTGCCCGCCAGCGGAGGCTGGGAGGTGCAATATGATGTCGGCTCGATCAATGGCAAAGCCCTGGGAGCGGGCGAGCCGCTACAAGTGAAGGAAGGTGACCGAGTACTCTTCCACATTCTCAATGCGAGTGCCACGGCAACACAACGCTTCGCACTACCAGGGCACCGCTTCAAAGTCTTGGCCCTCGACGGAAATATCGTTCCCAACCCGCAATACGTCGAGATCCTGGAACTCGGCGCAGGAGAGAGAGTCAGCGCAGTTGTCGAAATGACGAATCCAGGGGTCTGGATTCTGGGTGCGGTTCGAGGCAGTGATCGTGTAGACGGACGCATGGGGATCGTGGTGGAATATGCGGGGCGCTCGAACGCTCCACGCTGGATCGATCCATCCTTCCAGCCCTGGGACTACGCTATCTTCGCGGGACAGCGGCCTCAGTTAGAACTTCCACCAGAACAGCTCATCCCCATGGTCATCGACCGTGGCGCGACAGGTCGGGATGGAATGGAGAGCTGGACAATTAATGGAAATCCCTATGATGGAGTTCCCAAGCGGCTACGCTGTGGCCTTCGCTATCGCTTTATCTTCGACAACAGGTCCGACGAGGATCACCCAGTACACTTTCACCGGTATTCCTTTGAGTTAACACGGCTCCATGGACGCTCCATCTCCGGCATCTGGAAGGATGTCGTCATGCTGAAACGATATGCCCGGATGGAACTGGACTTTATACCCATCAGCAGAGGTCTGGCTCTTTTCCATTGTCATCAACAAATGCACATGGATGCTGGGTTCAAGAAGCTGTTTGAAGTGGTGTGAGGGACGGACCCTGGGCTTCGACCAATAGGTTCGCCACTGAACGGACTCTATTTAGAAAGGGTTGATGAATCGCAGAGAATTAATGACTGCCGTCGACGCTCTTCCTCTAACGGCACGCTCATCGTTGTGGACGCTGCCTTGAAGGGGCTTGATGATGGAGAGTTCATCACTGCACCTTCTGTGTACGACGAGACCACAATGCAGAAATACGTGGACGCGTCCGAGACACTCCTCTCCGCATCACAGCGGCCTCAGCCCGCGCCTCGTCATACCCGCAGTTAAGACTCACGGGAAATGCCTTGCGAAGACAGGCATCTGTCTTCGCAAAGCGGTTTTCGTCATCTATCTTCGTTCTTGGTTAGTGGTAAATCGTCGTGGCGCTCATCGAGCAGGTCAATCAGCTCCCAAAAATCGACTTCTGACGCCTAATCGTCTCAAACACTGTGTCTATTCGCAGTTACAGCTCACTCGATGAATTGCAGGCATAGAACCGTCGAAAGATGGAATGCAATGCCCACGGGGGGTCGAACTGAGGGTCCCTGAGTTTATCGGCGATGCGCTTCTCAACGCTTTCGGGATGAAGTGCTCCAGGGGGTCGGCTTCGCCAAGAATTTCCGCGATAGGGTAATTCAATACCATGATGACGAACGATCTCCAGCGCACGTCTCTTCCCTATCGCGGAGGACACTGGCGAGATTCGCGAAAACTGCGACTACGTTGCGGCAACCAAGACGCGAACACAACGAATCAGTACCAGGACGGTTTGTCTCCCACCGTGCCAGGCTTGTCTATGCCCAACGATGCACGCAAGTCACGTGCTGGATCTTGTGCGAGTTTCACGACCAGATCGGCAACACTCTTGCGGGACACTTCTGTCCCCTTGAACGGCTCTCCTTTTTGTGTGAGTTCATAGTCCACTTCATCCTTGTCGGTCAGCCAGGCCGGACGCACGATGGTGTATTCGAGGTCCGAGGACTCGATTACTGTTGCGGCTGAGCTGTAAGGCCCGAGGTATCCATCATCGAGCATCTCATGGTTCCATTTACCAAATGCTCCCGGCACCTCGTCGTAAATGCCAAGCGTGGAAATCCAGATCAGACGCCGAACCCCCGCCCGATCGAGCGCCGCAACCACCGACTTCGCCTGATCCTCAATATCGTCTCCCGCCAGGTTGGCGTAGACGATATCCTGCCCCCGCACAGCCTTTTCGAGCAGGGCCGTGTCCATCACATCACCTTCCATGACGCGGACCCGGTCGCTTGCCAATTTATGCAAACGGTTCGATTTCCGCAGATAGAGCGTCAATTCCCCCGACTGCTCCTCAAGGAACTGTTCAATTGCAAGCCGCGCTATCTGTCCGGCAGCGCCTAGAATGACAACCTTCAACATGTCCACGTCTCCCTTCCGTTCAAATTGCAGAATCTCTGGGCGTCTTGCTTCCGATCGCCCAACTCGCCGACACAGCTTACCGCGACGCTGTGCCATCGAGTCTTACTTCCGAAAGCAATTCAAGTTTCTCGTACAGGCATTTTGAAGCTGGCTAAGGCATCATCCTCAGCCTCGAGGTGAGAGTGATTCCGTGGGAAAACCGTGGCAGGCGTTAGTGAGTAGCTGCCACCGCTTCAAGTTGCGTGGGAGGCAGGAGCGAAAAGGAGGCTCTCATTTCCCGCGCCTCTTCTCCGGGACTACGGCCAAACAATCGCTTGAATTCCCTGTTGAACTGGGAAGCGCTTTCGTAGCCAACACGCGCTGCGGCGGCCGCAGCCGTGAGGTCGTCGCGGATCATCAACAGTCTGGCTTGGTGCAGCCTCACGGATTTGATGTATTGGATTGGCGACGTCTTGGCGAAGGCCTTGAAATACACATGGAAGGTCGGCATGCTCAGGCACGCTTCGCTGGCCAGCAGAGCGACGTCCAGCGATTGAGCGTAGTCATTGTGGATGCGTCGCAGTGCGCGCGAGATCCGGCCAAAGTTACCCTGACTGGCCAGCGCGGCGCGGATCGCGCCGCCTCGTTCACCGACCAGCACGCGGAAACATAGCTCGCGAACGATGCCAGGCCCTAGCACCTTGGCCTCAACGGGTGAAGACAAGGCGCGCAAGAGCCGCAACGTAGTGTCGGCCAATACCTCGTCCAGCGGCGTGGAGATGATCCCCTCGGGGGTGGTCGTTGTACTCGTGTCTTGATGATCCAACTCCATGACCAGGTCGGCCACTGCCGTCATATCCAGTCGAACTGAAACCGCCAACATCGGGTTCTCGGCGCTGGCTTCGGTCTCCGTAGAAAATGGCAGCGGTACTGACAGAACCAGATAATGCTGCGCATCGTAGACGTAGACCTGATCGGACAAATACCCGTGCTTTCGTCCCTGGCAAACGATCACGATGCTGGGTTCGTACAGCACCGGTGTCCGGCCAAGAGGTCGGTCTGAGCGCATGAACCGCACGCCATCCAGCAGCGAGCGCGTATAGCCCTCCTGAGGTGCGAGTTGCTTCAGCAACGTGATCATCTGCCGTTGCGTCGAAGGACTTTGCTTGCTCATGTCAAATAGCATACAAGACTTAATAGGCAATCATTCTGGTCTGCTAATAGGCGGAATACATTCAAGAAAATAGGAATAGGCAATTATGGGATAGGAATAGGTCTATCCGGAAAAGCGTGGCAAGCCCAGAATTATTGATGTAACGAGCCCCGGGTCGGATTGACCCACGTCAGCCCCCGGGCTACGCCATAGGAGAAATTTGTCATGCCGAATCCGACCGACCTTAAGACCGACATCACGCGCATCTTTGAACTGCAAAAAGCCAATGCCTGGAAGCTCAAGCAGAGCAACCCGGCGACCCGGAAGACTAAGCTCATGCGCCTGCGCGATCGCCTGATGCAGGTAGGCGAGGAAGTTTCCGAGGCCTTGTACCAGGACATGGCACGCCCGAAGACGACCATGCCGTTCGACGTCCAGAACGCCATCGACACCGCGAACGAAACCATCGAACACCTCGACGAATGGATGGCGCCGACTCCCGTCACCGCGAAGAGCATCGATGCGGAAGTCAATGCCTACGTGCACTACGAAGCCCGCGGGGTCATCCTGATCCTCGGCCCGTGGAACTTCCCGTTCCATCTGTGCTTCGAACCGTTGATCTATGCCATCGCGGCTGGCAACAGCGCCATCGTTAAGCCGTCGGAGCTGACTCCGGCAACCAGCGCCATCGTCACCCGCATCATCCGGGAACTATTCGACGAATCCGAAGTCGCGGTCTTCGAGGGAGGAGCGGACGTCGCCACTCTGCTTCTCGACAAGCCATTCGACCATATCTTCATGACCGGCAGTCCGAAGGTAGGAAAAATCGTGATGGCCGCGGCGGCGAAGAACCTGGCCTCGGTCACGCTGGAATTGGGCGGCAAGAACCCGGCGATCATCGACCGGAAGGCTGACATCGAGAAAGCCGCCTACCAGATTATGCTGTCCCGGATCATGAATGCCGGGCAGGTCTGTCTCTCTATCGACTACGTCACGGTGCCTTCGGAGTCCGCCCATCTTCTCGCGGAAAAGATGGTGGAATCGGCCAAACGCCTCGTTTACACGGATGGTCGTTTCGATCCAGCCAAACAGGGCCGCTTTGTCAACCGGAACAACTTCGACCGCGTTCGCCGCTACGTGGACGAAGCGGTTTCGCTCGGCGCGCGCGTCATCCTGGGTGGTGGCTCGAATGCCGACGACCTGACGATGGAGCCCACGATCCTGACCGACGTTCCCGCGAACGCCGCGATCATGCACGAAGAGATCTTCGGGCCGGTCCTCGTCGTCATTCCATACGACAAGCTCCAAGGCGCCATCGATGTCGTGCGGGCGAACGGCAAGCCGCTCGGCTCTTTTGTCTTCTCGAACGACCCGGCATTCGTCCAAGACGTCCTTCAACAGACCAGTTCCGGTGGTGTATCCGTCAATGTCTGGGGTGAACACTACTTCGACGGGCGACTCCCCTTTGGCGGCGTCAACGGCAGCGGCGTCGGGCGCTACCATTCCATTTACGGCTTCCGTGAATTCTCCCATGAGCGTCCGGTTTTCACGCGCGGCCCGAAAGCGGCCTGAAGCCAATCCATAACTTAGGAAATCCGAAAAAAACAAGAAAGGAATCCAGGAAATGAGCAAGAAAACTTGGCTAATTACCGGCGCGGCCCGTGGCTTAGGCGCACAGATCGCGCACGCTGCCCTCGCCGCAGGCGATAACGTCGTTGCCACCGCGCGCAGTGTAGAAGGTGCCCGTGCTGCCTTCACGGATCACGTCGAACGGCTGCTGATCCAGCCGTTGGACGTGACTAACCCCACCGGGCCGCAGGCTGTCGTGGACGCCGCCATCGAGCGCTTCGGCGCCATCGACGTGCTGGTGAATAATGCCGGCTACGGTCAACTCGGCATTTTTGAAGAGTCCTCCGAGCAAGACGTACAGCGCCAGTTCGATACCAACGTGTTCGGCCTAACGCGGATGACGCGGGCCGTGCTGCCGACGCTGCGACGCCAGCGCTCCGGCCACATCATTAACTTCAGCTCGATTGCAGGCGTAGTCGGTGTCGACATGTGTACGCTCTACGGCATGTCCAAGTTCGCTGTGGAAGGGTTCAGCGTCAATCTGGCCCGTGACCTCGCACCCTTGGGCATCCACGTCACCGTGGTTGAGCCGGGCTACTTCCGCACCGATTTTCTGGATGCCAGTTCGGCGCGGTTTGCTGGTAACCCTATTGGCGACTACGAGGAAATTCGTAGCAAGACCGAAGCCGCCTACGAGAGCTACAACCACCAGCAGCCAGGGGATCCGGCCAAGCTTGGGCCAGCTATTGTGCAACTTGCGAACACGAAAACACCGCCGCTGCACCTGTTGCTCGGCTCCGATGCCGTCGAGATTGTTCGGAACGATCTCACGGAACGCTTGGCTGAAATCAAGGCATGGGAAAGCCTGTCCAGATCCACGGACCACGACTGAGTGGTGTCTGCGGTAAAGGCCGCCAGATACGGACGGTGAAGCAGAATTGTATGAAGGAGGAGTTCGACGGAATACTCGAGTTCGTGCATCCCTCGCGCGGTTTCGAGAAGCTCGGTGGTCATAACAGATTCAAAGCGCACACTCTTCTCCTCGACACCGTACTTGTTGGACTTCTGTGCGGATTCCACAAGACTCAGCCACGGAAGCGCGGGTCAAAAGACTTCTGGCGCTCGCCTTCCGTGCTTTGGGCGTTGAAGATGCGTCTTCGTTGGAAAATCAAGGATGTCGACGCCAAGCTGAGGGCGACGACGATCACGATCGCGGCAAGCGATGCAAGACAGAACCAATCGACTGTGCCCTCGACGGCACCCCCTACGCAACAGAGATGGCCATATGAAGCGGCAAGCCCAAGCGCGCCGACCGCGCGAAGAACCACCTGTTGTCGTCGAGTGGGTTCCAGCCCGAATAAATCGAAATAGTGACGCTGCATCGCAACCGCAAGGGCAGCAAAGGCAAACATCGCGAAAAAGAAGGCAAGACCCATCACTCCGCTCCTTCCAGAATCGGTTGGCCTATCGTGGAATCGGGATCAGCCAAGGTAGGCGGTGGTAAGTGCATGCGCCTTCGCGCGAACAGCGCAGCAGTGGCAAACATAAACCCAAGAGTGAGCGAGACGAGATTGAATCCGATATAGAGCGGGTCACCTTGCATTAGGTTCGTGAGGGTGCCACGTGCAGAGGTTACGGCATTGACGAAGGGAAGCAGAAGAAACAGAAGCGCCGTCGCGCCCAAAACCCCAACCCAGGCTTGGCGCATCGGACGCACTGCGGACCAGACCAACGAGAGGCCCCAAAAGCTGAAGGCGCAGAGGATTTCGGCGTTTGCTCGAGAGGCGATGGACAGGGGTAACAATCGGTTTGCCCAAAACAAAGCTGCAGTCGCGGCCGGATAGCCGGCGATCACTGCTACGTTCAGGGTTTCGACAAGCCGGAAACCGCATCGGCTATAGCGAGGGTCCAGAAGTTTGCGGCGGCGCTTCTCCGTCCAGAGAATGAGGCCGCTGGCAACCATTGCGGTTCCGGTCGCGCCGCACAAAAACATTAGCCAGCGTAATGCCGGTCGCGCAAAATGGGCTAGATGAAGACTGAATATCGCAGAGCTTGCGGTACTGGCCGCGCTCGGCTCCGAAATCGGACGGATCAGGACGCCGGTGACTCCATTGAAGGTGAGGCTCGCGTCCCGACCGGCGACCAGTCCAGCAACATGCCGATCAATCTTGATGGTTGCGGTAGCATCGCCTGGATTGGTGACACGAATCCTTTCGGCGCGACCGCCGTTCCAGGTCGCTTCAGCCGCACTCAGCACAGTATTGACCGAAACTAGTGGCGCCACATGACCGCTTACCGGCGGTGTGTGGGCCCGTTGGAGAATCATCTCGAAATAAGTCTGCGGCCTGGAATAATTCGCGAACATTGCCCATGGCATCAGGAAAAACATCAGGATGGCAACGCCGCTGTAGGTGATCATCAGATGGAACGGCAGCGCCAGGACAGCGAATGTCGTGTGTGCGTCGAGCCAAGAGCGCGCTCCCTGTCTCGGCCGGAAGGTGAAAAACTCGGCAAAGAATCTTCGGTGGATGATGACTCCGGTCGTCAGGGCGACCATCAGCCCAAGACCTGCAAACCAGACCAAGACCATACCGAGGAATTGCGGCAGGTAGTGAAGAGCGTAGTGAAACTGGAAGAAGTAATCGCCTCCCTCGGTGTCTCGAGCTGCCAGCGGTCTGCCTGTGGCGTCGACGGTCGCGCGACGGTCAGCCGGTGGCCGCTCATCGTCGTCCTCTTCCGTCGGCGGTGCCCCAGGCTTGGGCCTCGGCTGCCAGGTGACATCCGAAACCGGATAGCGATCATCGGGCACAGTGATCGTCCAGGTTGCGGCATCGGGTGCTTTCGCTTTGAGAAATACCACTGCGCCGGCAACTGATTTGGCAGGGTCGATAGCAGCCGTGATCTCCGGCTTCATCCATGTCGTGATTTCCTGCCGGAAGTAAGCCGCAGTCCCGTTGAAGAAAATGAGAAAGATGATCCAGCCTGCAACGAGCCCCGTCCAGGTGTGCAGCCACTGCATAGAGAGCCGGAATGACTGTCTCATGGCCGCCCTCTCACGATAATGAGTCCCCAGGTCAGTCCTCCGGCGAGGAGAGTAACTGCGATGAGGACGAGCCAGGCGCGGGATGGCGAGCGGGCGGAGAACGCCCAGAGGATCGTTGCCGAGTAGAGAATCGGAGTAGTCAGGATCGCCATCGTGGTTGCTCCCGCCTTCGGCAACGGCACAAGGCGCGCCACCAGCATGCTAAAGGTGGACGCGGCGACGTAACCGCCAAACAAAGCTGCGCAGAGCCTCGATGCCACATCGCGCTTGCGAGTTGAACCCAGAGTGGGTGTCTTCAGTGTTGCCATGCGTTATGCACTCCGTAATGAGAGCTGCTCGTCAAGCAAGTCGCTATGAAGTGGCGGATCACAGTTCAGCCTCGCGTCTGAGCAGGTTGTGATAGACCCCGGTGAGGGAAAGAGTTCCGTGCGTGTCGCCGTTCAAGGATTGACGGACCTCGATGATGGCCCGGTCAAGGTCGTAAAGCAGCCCGCGTAGGCCGTCGTCCTTGATCATCGACTGGGTCCAAAAGAAAGATGCCCAGCGCGATCCGCGCGTGATCGCATTGACGCGGTGCAGGCTGCTCGCCGGATAAAGGACCATGTGACCGGCCGGGAGCTTCACTTCATGAGTGCCGAAGCTGTCCTCAATCACCAACTCGCCGCCGTCATACTCTTCCGGTGGCGTCAGAAAGAGCGTCGAGGAGAGATCGGCGCGCATCCGGATGCCCGGGCCGGGGACCGCGCGCACGGCGCCATCGACGTGGGCATCGAACTTCATGCCCACGTCATAGCGATTGAACAGCGGCGGCAACACCCGATACGGTAGGGCTGCACTGTTGAACAATGGATTGCGGCCCAGTGCGCTAAGGATGATGTCACCCGCTTGTCGCGCGGCCGCAGAGCCTTCAGGAAGCTGCAGATTGTATTTGGCCTGCGCTGCCAGTTCGCCCGCGGTCACCTTTCCATCGACCACGTCCGCAGCCGCGACTACGCTGCGGACGGTTGCGACTTCGTCTTGCGACAATATCTGTGGAATCTCGATCAACATCAGAAACCTCCATGTTTGCGGAGAGAGGCGAGGCGGAATCCAAGGGTGAACAGGAACGTCCGACCCGCGATTGGCGTGGCGTAGCCGTTGCCGAAGGCGGAGCTATAGGCCAGCGCGTTGCTCAGGTTATTCACGTTGAACGCGAGATGATAGCTCTTCAGGTCGTAAGCCACCATCGCATCGGCTGTGGTCGCATCGGGAATGCGCAACGTGTTGGGATCGTCCACAAAATAGTCGGAGCGATAATTGACGCCGCCTCCGCCGAGCAGATGTCCCGACATCGACGGAATGAGCGTCGCGAAGTCATAGGTAGTCCACAGCGCGAAACCATTTTTCGAGACATAGGGCACCCGATTGCCGGCCGCGGATACTGGGGTGAAGGAGCTGATGGACGAGTAGACAATCTTGCCGTCCATGTTGCTGTAGGAGGCCTGCACATCCCAGGCGTGCGTGACCTTCCCGGTTAATCCCAGCTCAACGCCTTGTACGCGGTCATTGTCGTCGGTAGTCTCTTGAATGCCGGAGGTCGGATCGGTGTAGTTAGCGTTGCTTTTGTCGACACGGAAGAGGGCGGCCGTCGCGCCGAGACGTCCTCCGAGAAGACTCCACTTCCCCCCGAATTCGTAAGTTGTGTCACCCTCAGGTTTCAGGTTGGGCGTCGTCGCTCCTACTAGGGATAACGGCGAACTGAGAGACGTAATATTCTGAGCAGGCGGCGTAAAGGATCGCCCATAGCCGAAATAGTAGGTTTGCTGTTCGGTCGGCTGCCAGATCAAGGACGCCTTGGGACTGGCGAACTCCGTGGTCGTATCGATGGGGGTCCCGGCCGAGTTCGCGCGGACGTTGTAGTGATCCCAACGCACGCCACCCAGAAGAGAGAGTCCGTGCATAAGCCACACGCGGTCGCTGACAAAGGGACCGACATCCCAGCTTCGGGCAGTCGTGCCCCGGTCTGCGGGGGTCAAGACAAGCGAGAACCCCGGCGAGTTCTGAAAGATCGGATGCAGCAATGTTCCCTCTGGCTCAGGTCCGCTGGGGAGATAGAAGTTCATCCTTGCGCGTTGATAATATTCATCGATACCCGCGATCAGTTCGTGGCGAAGTGGCCCCGAATGGAACCGCATGACCGCCGTGGTCACATTCTCGCCGCCATAACTGCGAGGCGTGTTGCCGCCTACCGCCCAGATCACGTAAGCGGTGTTGAAGTTGCCGGCCGACGCATCGGTGGCACAGGTACCCGGCGGGACGCCATAGATATAGGAGAGAGTTGGCGAGACGTCGATGCAGAAGACTGGCGTGAACTTGAGATCACGCGTGTAGTGGCCGAAGCGCGTATCGTTGGTCACGGTCAACCAGTCGCCGAACTGGCCCTTGTAAAGCAAGGTTGCCACATCGGCATCCTGCTCATCACGATCGCTCTCGCGGCCGTAGTAATTGGAGCGTGGCACTCCCAATTCCGGGAGAGGCAGGCGGACCATGGGCACGCCGAAATCGGGTCGACTTTTGCTGTGTTGGTGAAAATAGTTACCGATCACCTGCTGGCCTGTGCCCAGCCCAAGTCCGATGGAGGCCAGAACGCCCCAGCGGTCCGCATACACATGATCGCGGTCCACCACGTCCTGGCCGTGGATCATTCCGACAACTCGCACCGCCGTTGTGTCGTTGAGCTGCCGATTCACATCGAGAACGCCGCGGCCGTACGGGCCGGAACCGGGGGACGCTTCGAGCGAATAAGTATTTCCCAGATGGGCTTTCTTGCTGTCCAGTTCGATCACGCCACCTGTGGTGCCGTTGCCGAAGCTCTCCGAGGACGGTCCTTTGACCACCATCACGTTTTCGGTAGCGAAGCTATCGCGGACGTAAGAGCCGAAATCGCGCAGGCCATCGACATAGACGTCGCCGGACGCATCGAAACCGCGGATACGGAACTGGTCGCCGGTGATGCCACCATTACCTTCGCCGGTTGCGACCGTGATGCCAGGCACGTATTGCAGGACCTGATTGACGGTGGATGCCTGCTGTTGCTCGATCATCACCTGCGGGATGACAGTTACGGTTTGGGGCGTCTCTTGCAAGCTGTCCGGGAGGCGATTGAGATCCAATGTGCTCTGGAGCGCATTGCTCGTGTCCGTAACATCCACGGACGTCGTGAGAGGAGTCATCTCTACGACCGCCATCGTCGGCGAGGTAACACGAAACCGGATGCCGGTTCCGGTCACTATCGCGTAGAGCGCCTGCTCGGCCGTGAAGCTGCCCGAGACTCCCTGGGAGTGAATCGATCCGATCGAGTTGATCGCAAACGTCACATGGACACCAGTGGCGCGCTCGAAGGCGCTCACAACATCGCTTAATGGGCCGGGCGCAATGTCGAACTGATGAACCTTCTCCGACAGCTCGCTTTGCGAAGGTTGGCTACCTTGGGCGTCGGCCTGTTCGGGCGCGATGAAGAGAACACCGCCGGCAAGACCGGCGAGACTGGCGGAGGCAGCAAGGCCGGACAAGGCTGGCCGCAGGGTCTGGAGCGTTTTCATGAATTCTCCTTTGAACGAATGGTGGTGCGGACGATGGAATCAGCAGGACGTGCCGTAACGACGCGGATCTGTGCCTGTATCCGAAGGCAGAGTCGTGCGAGCCGTGCCTGCGGCCGCAGCCGCGCACAAGCGAGCGCATGTCCCTTAGCTGCTGCCGCCTGGAACATCTGCATGGCTTCGTGCGGATCGCGGGGACCGACAACCCCCTGGTCGAGGGCGAGCCCGTAGGCGTAAAGATCTTCTGGCTCATTGCCTGCGGCACAGCGTGCCAGCGCATCCAGACCAAGTTGGCGGAGCGTTGGTTCCGGCCGCTCCAGCAAAAGAGGCGCGATACGCCGACGAAACCCGTTATCGCTGATGCTGACGGCGTTCCGGATCAGATTTTCTGCTGCTTCATGATCGCCCTGACGGAACAGGATGGTGGCGAGATTGTATTGCGCCCAGTGGTCCCCTAGCTTCGCAGCCTTCAGATACCAGAATGCCGCACCCACCGGATCACGCGTTCCTGCCCAACCTTCTTCAAGGAAGCGGGCCAGCGAATTCATCGCCTTGAGATTGACCTTGTCTGTTCCGCCTTCAGCAGCCGCTTTGAACAATGCAAAGCATCGTGCGCGGTCTGCGGGGTCGCCCGCGCGCATCAGCATCTGTGCAAGATTGACCTGCCCCCAGGCATGACCGGACTGGGCGGCGATCTCGAAGGATTTGGTCGCCTGCTTGAAATCGACGGCGACGCCCCAGCCCTGCTCGTAGCACCGACCGATCATGTTCCGTGCTTCGATATCTCCCTGTTCGGCGGCTTTGAGGAACCAACCGAACGCTGCCTTGGCATCGCGCGCCGCGTGACGCCCGTCCAGCAGTAGTTGCCCCCACACGACCTGTGCGGCCGCCAATCCAGCGTTCGCGGCAGTCTCTGTCCATCGCGCCGCATCGCTCGGATTGCGGACCAGCATGTCGCGCAACTCGTGAGGGGTGACGCGTCGGGTACGAATTTGTACAACCCAGGGCGACACCGGCGCTCGGGCTCGCTTTTCGGGTGAAACACACGCCTGGAGCGCAGCGGAGTCGTCAGGAAACCCTGCTAGTTCGGTGGTTGAAGAACCGGCAGTCTCGCAGGGACAATCGGTATCACCACCAAACAGACCGATGCTCTTTCCATCGTTGGGAACAGCCACTGTATAACCTCCTTCTCCATGGCTGATCCCCGTGCAACTACGGTTATCAGCCTTCCTTTTGTCGATCTCAAGTCCACTGTGACGCTTCGCCAAAAGACAATCGCAGGGGTCTTACTTTGGGGCATCTTGATATGCGACCAAATGAGTCTGCTTAGAATAGCGAGGAACTTATTCAACGTGCTCCGTTCCACTGGACAGAGCCTACGGCCAATCTGACATCGTTGCGGCCCGATCGATCACTCGCAGCGCGAGAAGCTTCCTGGTGTTGGCGGTGGTTCCGTGCAGTGTTTTCTGACGAAGAGAGAATCGCTAAAGCAGGGCGCACTTATCGGCTCGTAGCGTTCACGCCGCCACGATAGCCACAATTCACAGCAGGATGGATGTATTGCTTAGTGGGATGAGAAATACTTGCTTGGCAATTGACCCGTGACTCGCTTGAACATGGCGGTGAAGGCCCAGGCGGTCTCGTAGCCGAGTTCATCGGCGATCTCTGACAGCGGTCTGTTTTCTGCCATCATCGGTAGTGCCGCAAAGGTGCGGATTTGGTCTCTCCACGTATGGAAGGACAGTCCTGTTTCCTTCAGGAAGAGTCTTGCCAGCGTCCGCGGAGAGCAATCGAGCCGCGTCGCCCAATCTTCGAGAGTGCGCATGTTGCCCGGCCTCTTGGTTAACGCCGCTTCCATAACTCGCAAACGTCGGTCATGAAGTGGCGGCAGGCTTACAGGATGAAGTGGAGTCCAGTCGATCTCCCCTAAGAAGGTCTTTACGATCTGACCATCCTGGCCGTCCTGGTCATATTCGACCGGCATCGCCATCAGCCTCAAAACCAATTCTCTGAGGAATGCGGAGACCCGCAGCATTCGCGGCACCTTCGGAGCAGGATCCGGACAGATGTCTTCCCGGATGTACAGCGTCCGGAGTTCAACCGCGCTGATCGCAGTCGGTTGATGCGGACAGTGTGCAGGCATCCAGACCGCCCTCTGCGGAGGAATGATCCAGCGCCCCAGATCCGAGGAGACTTTGAGCGATCCGGATGCCGCATAGATGAACTGCGCGCGATCATGGGTGTGTAGCGGGGTCTTGGCTCCAGCGGGGACCGAACTTGCTAGCATCGCGAGTGCGCGGGGCACATCGTTCAAAGACATGAAACTCGTAGAACGCCGTTTTTTCATGACCGTTTCAACGTAGAGCGCGTCAGATTACGCGGAGCATAACCGATTCGCCTCCGACTATCCTAAATCCGGACAGACAAGTCGTATATGGACATCGATCAGGGGACCCAAACTCTTATGTCGAAGCATCAATTTACCCAGGTTCGCCACGACGTCGTTAAAAGAAAGCTGCAAGTCATTGGTAAGGAGCAGATCACTCCACACATGCTGCGCCTTCGATTCCAATCGAAGGACCTGAGGGGGTTCGTCAGCCCGTCCCCGGACGACCACATCAAGATCTTGCTTCCGGCCCAGGGAGACGCACCCGCGCTGATGCGTGACTTTACTCCGCGAGCCTGGGACGTCGAGGCAGGTACATTCACGTTGGACTTCGCGCTTCATCCGCAGGGGCCCGCAGTGGAGTGGGCGCGGAAAGCCGAGATCGGAGATCATCTCGACATCGCCGGGCCACGAGGTTCTTCGGTCGCGCCCACTGACTTCGACTGGTACCTGCTCATCGGCGATGCGACGTCGCTTCCTGCGATGGGAAGGCGCCTGGAGTCGTTACCGCTGGAAACTCCTGTGAGCATCATGGCCCTCGTCGCGGGTCGCGAGGAAGAGCTGTACCTCGATTCCAAAGGCAATAGGAAATTCACATGGTTGCATGCTACCGGTAGTGCCGATCGAGATAGAGAGATATTGCGCACTACGTTCCGGGCTCTGAAGCTTCCTCCAGGGGAAGGCTTCATCTGGGTTGCCGCAGAGGTTTCCCTGGCTCGAGACGCTTATCGCTATATGACGGACACGCTTGGACACCCCAAGGCATGGATCAAGGCTGCGGGCTACTGGTCGTTGGGCCAGGCCGATGGCGGTGAACGTATCGCATGATCAGGTAATTGGTGTCCCGGGTCGGGTCGAGCGGTTCGAACCTCGACCTGTCCCGGACGACTCTTAGTGTTCCCTCTCGTTCCAGCTTCTTACTGCTTGCTCGTACTTCACGTCAGATCATTCCTCGCTGGTATTCGCTGTGCAGATGGCCTGCCGCCGGAGAGCTAAACAAAGTATCCAGGCGTGCCCTCGCAACCCTCTGCCGAAATGTTCCATGCTGTGCAGGGTCGCCGGCATCGTGCATCGTATCGGTCATCCAGACACTGAAATCCTGATAGGTCCAGATGTGGGGCAGGCAGGTGTCGGAATAGTTATCCAATGCAGTCGTGTCATGATCCCGTACCGCGCTCAGGAGTGCCTGGGCCAGCACGTCTACGTCGTACAGAGCGAGATTCATTCCCTTCGCTCCGGTAGGAGGCACCAGGTGCGCGGCATCGCCGGCAAGGAATAGATTCCTGTACTGCATCGGCACATGAACTACGCTCCGCAAGGGAACGAAGAGCTTGTCGTGAACCGTCACGTTCTTGAGATCGCTATTGCCGATCCGCAACCGGATCTCATCCCAGATCCGCTCATCAGGCCAGTCCTCAGGACCATCACTCAGCGCGCACTGCAGGTAATACCGGCTCCGGTGAGGTCCGCGCGGAAGCTGCGCAACGAAGCCATGATCGCTGACTCCCATGATGGGATGTCCAGTGACGGGAGCTTCGACGAGCGCGGCCAGCCACGCATACCCGAACTCATGGGTGTAGGTAGTCAGGACGCCATGCGGGATCGACGAACGGCTGATGCCCCGATCGCCATCGCACCCGACGATGTAGTCGCAGACGAGTTCGTGTAAACCATTCGCATCGGAATAGGTGATTTGCGGATGGTGGCCCTCTTCGTTCTGGATCGATATGTCCATAACGTCGAAACGGACGTCACCTCCCCTCGCGTCGATGAGTTCCTTCAACAGGTTGTTGACGAGCATCTGCTGGGTACAGAACCGGCCTTCGCTGCCGTCGTCTGCTACGACCTCGAAGACGCGTCCTGAGCCGTTGACGCGATATTCAATAGTCGTGGCAACCGGGCCGCCGAGGAGCTTATCTGCAAGCTGCCATCGTTCGAACATACGCACTCCGCGAGCCTCGACGACGCCGGCGCGCTGTCGCACTTCAACGTAGCCGCGATCGCGCCTCTCCAAAACAATGCAGGCTATACCGGACTTCTCGAGGAAAGTCGCCAACGTCAGACCGGAGACGCCGGCTCCGATGACGGCAACTGTAGTTTCTTGTCTTGATGAAATCGATGACATAGTAATTCCCTTCACAGTCTTACGACTTAGTTTTTAGATCGATGATGCGCAGCCGTCAGAGACTGCGGAGAGAGCCGACAGCGTTTGCATCACACCTGCGCCATGCCGCCGTCGACGTATAACTCCGCACCCGTTACGAAGCTCGCTTCGTCGCTAAGCAGGAACAGCGCCGCAGCAGCAACTTCTCCCACGCGTGCCATGCGAGCCAGCGGGATCTGGCTGACGATCCCTGCGCGCATCTCCTCGGGAAGCGTCGCCATCATGATGGTTTCTGTAGGGCCGGGACTCAGGACGTTGACGCGCACGCCACGCGGCGCGAATTCGACCGTCCAGCTGCGGACATAGGAACGCAATGCCGCCTTGGTCGCCGCATAGGTGCCATAGGGAGGTACCCCTTTCACGTCGGCGATCGATCCAAGGAACAATGCGGCGCTTCCGGCCGCCATGCGCGGTGCCGCTGTTCGCATCGTGAGAAGCGCGCCCCTAACGTTCACTGCGAAGTGCCGATCGAAATGCTCGCCCGTGGTCCCTTCCAAGTCGGCCGGTTCCATCATGCCGGCGTTGAACACCAGCGCATCGATCCGCCCCTCAGCGGCGACTGTCGCGATGACCCGTTCAATATCCTCAGGGTCGCTTGAGTCGGCCACCAGGCCGCGGGCGCCGTGACCGATCTGAGTGGCCGCCGCCTCGACGTCAGGTGCGCGACGGCCGGTTAGAAAGACCACGGCGCCTTCCTTTGCCAACCGTTCTGCGATCGCAGCACCGATGCCGCTCGCTCCGCCTATCACTATCGCTACTTTGTTCGTCATCGCCATACGTTCGACGATAGGCGGTATTGGAGCTGGCATCAATGCGAAATCAAGCCAATGGATTCGCAAATAATGCCAATCGGTAGAATCTCCACGGTCTCAAGCCCCCGGGAGGCCACTCATTGGTCGCGGTGGAAAATCCACGATGAGCGTGATGAAGGAAGATAGGAATGTATCGACTTCGATAGGTCTCAGTGAGTACCCGAACGCTCTGCCATGTAGCGCGCCGGCGAGGTGCCAAGCGCTTTACGGAACATAGTGACAAAGCTGCCGACGCTCTCGTAACCCAGGTCGAGCGCCGCCTGCTGCACCGTGGATCCCTCCGCCATCCATTGCAGCGCGAGGATGATGTTCAGCTGTTGTCTCCAACGGCCGAAGCTCATTCCTGTCTCGGCGGCAATGACTCGCGCCAGCGTACGCTTACTGAAACCGACACGCCTTGCCCAGGACTCGATGGTTCCGCGATCGGATGGGTTCCTTGTCATGCCCTCGAAGATTGCGCGGAGCCGCGGATCGGACGGCATCGGCAGGTGCAGGCCCCCGATCGGAGCTGTCGAGATCTCGTCCAGCAGCAACGTTGTGACGTGGGATTCCCTGCCGCCCTGCGTATAGTTCGCTGGAAAGTGTGCGGATCGGATAATCAACTCTCGCAGGAGAGGATTGACGGCAATCGTGGTGCATTTGGAAGGGAGCGCCCGAGTTTCGTCAGGTTCGATGAACACGGCATAGCCTTCGATCCTCCCCGCAGTCGTGACGCGATGCATCATCCCGCCAGGAACGAAGACTGCGGATTGCGGAGGGACAAGCCAGATTCCGCCCTCCGCCTCGCAGGTTCCGACACCTGCGAGCGAGAGCATGAGCTGTGCCTTCTGATGCGAATGGAACTCTAATTCCCAGCCTGCGGTCTCCATCTCAACCCCGACCGTGACGACCTTGCGGCGCGCAGCCAATACCTCTTCCATCAGGTCCAGGTAACCGGTAGGTGGATGAAGAAGGAAGGGCATGACTGGGAACGAACCGTGAATTGGCTAGATATAAGAACATTCTGCCACCATTGCGCATTATTGCCCAGCCCAAGCACTTTCTATGCTTGAGCGGTGAAGACTTTTGGCGTGATCTCGAAGGCTGTGAGATAGAGGTCAGATGCCAAGGCTTCAGCCACAAAGCTCGTCGCTAGTGCAACAATCGAACGTCAAAACTGCCTGCCGGTCGCGGTTGGAGTTGCCAGATGCAGGGATCACATTCTCGCCGATGATCAGAGCGCCAGGCCTCGGGTGGGGCTCCAGCAGCTCGAGAATCGGAGGATATCCGCAATCTGCGGCTGTGGAGTACAGACCGGTGCAGGCGCAGTCGTGAATGTACTGCGGCCGGAGCCAGGAAGCTCCATCCTCATCTTCGGAGTAGGCTCGGTCGGCCTGAGTGCCGTCATGGCGGCGAAAGTATGCGGCTGCACGACTATCATTGCCGCCGACATACTCGATTCCCGTCTTGAGGCCGCCAGAGAGTTTGGTGCAACACACACGATCAAGATCACGGCTGAAACAAAACTCTCCGAACATATCCTCACCATCCGGAAAGACGGGGTGGAGCGCGCTCTCGACACGTCGGGCAGATCCGAGAACTGCATCGCAGGGCTTGAGAGCTTGAGCACACTTGGCATGCTGGGCTTTCTGGCTGTTCCGCGCAGCGAGCGTCCGATTGAGGTTCAGATGTTCAACATGCTGATCAAGGGCCAGACTTTGCGCGGCATCACGGAAGGCGACAGTGTGCCGGAAGTCTACATCCCACAGTTGATCGACCTTTACATGGCCGGGCAGTTTCCCATTGACAGGTTGATCACGCGCTACAACTTCAACGACATCGATCAAGCAATCGAAGACCAGGCCGCTGGGAAAGTGGTCAAGGCAGTTTTCACGTTCTGATTGGATCGATTCAAGCCCGTCAGGCGAGCGGAACGCATTTGGAACCGGCAACGCCCAGGGCGGGAAAGACGGGCGCAATAAAATGGAGCCTGCCCGTTGGCAGGCTCCTACAGAGAGGATGTGAGAAGGCTAAGAACCAGTTGGTCAATCTTGGGCTGTCGGTCGTATGACAATGCTGCCGACATCGACATCGGCTGGCTGCTCAATCGCGTAGGCGATGGCACGAGCGATCGAAGACGGTGGAATTGCAACGTTAGAAACTCGTTTTGCAACCGCCTCCATAACGCATGGGTCGGTGATCGAACTTGCAAAGTTAGTTGAAACCATCCCCGGAGAAACTTCGGTGACCTTTAGATGCGGCCCCGCCTCCTGCCTCAATGCTTCGCTAATGGTGCGCACTGCATTTTTGGTCGCTGCATAGACACCCATGGTTGGAAGAATCTTAATTCCAGCAGTGGAAACGACATTGATCACGTGGCCCGACTGCTGACGCATGAAGAAAGGCAAAGCGGCAGCGATGCCGTAGAGCGTACCACGCAGATTGACGTCGATCATGGCGTCCCAGTCCTCTACGCGTAGTGCATCGAAACGGGATATGGGACCAATCCCGGCATTGTTCACAATGACGTCGAGTCTGCCTCCAAACTGAATCGCCGCCTCGACGAGGGCTTCAAGATGGCTTCGATGGCGGACATCGGTCACCTTGTAAGCGGCTTTACCTCCTGCAGCAGTAATTTCGTCCACAACCTCTGCGAGACGCTCGCCGTTGCGAGCCCCTAGAACGACGAGAGCTCCGCGTTCTGCAAGGAGCTTCGCTGTTGCCAGACCGATTCCACTGCTTGCGCCTGTGATAGCGACGACCTTGCCCTCGATGCCCAAAGTAGGTCTCCTTCATTCAGGATGGTAGGCAATCGGCTTAGGATTATCTATCGTGGATGTCTATGGATTTGTCGCGATCGTCCAAGACTGTGGTTGACCCGCTATCGGATGTGCTCACCGTCCTTGGCGCAACGGTGACCCGCCGCACTCGGCTGGAAGCCGCAGGACGATGGGCTCTCGCATTTCCAGCTCTCGATCGCCTTAAGTTTGTGGCGCAGCTGAAAGGAACTAGCTGGATGATGCTACCGGCGCGCGCCCCGCAACTCATGACTCCCGGAGATGTTTGCCTGCTCGGACGCACGGCATATGCTGTAGCCAGCGACCCGGAGTTACCGCCGCTCGACGGCCAAACCTTCTACGCTGCGCCTGGCTGCGATTCGGTACGCCTCGGGGGTGACGACACGGTTGCGCTCGGGGGAACCGTGTCGTTTGCTCCGGGGAACGCTAACTTCCTGCTTGGCATGCTGCCACCTTTCCTCTTTATCTCTCAATCCTCGTCTGAATCCGCAGCGATGGCGGCAATCCTTGGGTTGTTGAATCGCGAGGTCGAACGAGACAGCATCGGGAGTCAGATCGTATGCGCCAGGCTGGCCGATGTGTTAGTGGTGGAAGCAATCCGAGCCTACGCGGGAAGCGTTGAGCAGGTTGAGGTCGGGTGGCTTGGCGCTCTGTCTGATAGTCGGCTCGGTCGCGTGCTTCGCGTCATACATGAGGATATTGCGCGGACATGGACAGTAGCCCAACTTGCTGGTGTGGCCGGTATGTCGCGCGCTGCCTTCTCTGCCGAGTTCACGCGGCGAGTCGGACAACCTCCACTTGCTTACGTCCGGGCGTGGCGTCTGACGATCGCTCGTGCGGCGCTGGCAGGCGGTGAGGAAACTGTCGCCAGCATAGCGAACAAGGTTGGCTATACGTCTCAAAGTGCATTTGGTCACGCTTTCAGGCGCGCCTTCGGCTCGCCTCCAAAAGCTGGTATGCGATCTTGAAGATCAACCAATGCGGCTCACCCTCGCTTTAGCGCGATCATCATGACCGCTGTCGCGTTCATCTTCGGTTGTCTTCCGCTTTGGACAGCCTCCGGATCGGGTGTTTTCAGACGCGAGCACTCGGCACCATCGTCATCGGCGGAATGCTTGCTTCATCGGTCATCGGAATCCTTATGATCCCGGTGAACTTCTTCTTCGTCGATACCTCTCGCATCGATTCGGGAAGGATAAGAGTACTTCACGCGACAGACTGCACCCTGGCAAGCATCTCGAAAATAGATTGCGAGGATTTCATTGTGATTTGTGCCATGACGCAATGAGCTGCGCGTGGCCCTTTCGCCATAGATCAACCCAAGATCGTCTGAGTGCGGCATTTTCCGCGAAGCTCCGGCAACGCCAGAGCATAGACGGGCGATGTCTGCCGATGCAGACCCGATGCCCTTCAACATCAGCCGCACTTGTGCGGCAACGGCGGCAATGCCACTACCACGAATGTGGCCGCAGGCCGATAACTGCGATTCAGCGTCGTCGCTTCTGCCCATGGCAAGAGCCCTTCACTGATCGAGGAACTATTGCTCAATGGTCCCAGTGATGTAACGAGGAGGGCGAGACACGTGTCTTGTCCCATGCGATTTCGATGTTGGCTTCGAAATGACTCGTTTGCTCGATCGCAATGCTGAACGTTTCCGCAACTCGTTCCGAGATGCGGGCCAGAACCACTACGGAAAGTGCGATGGCTTTATTGTCCCAACATCTTGGAAGCTCATAGTTGCTGACGTCGGTGTAGAAAACGATTGTCTAACTTTCTGGCCGCGGGACTGTGTATAGCGCATACTTTCCCCGCGGAAGCGTTCCGCTTGCAAAGCGGAGATCCTGGCTGGTGAAGATCGTGGCGCATCCATTCGCGCCAGTTCGCCAGAGCTGTCCATAGGGAACGACTGAACCAAAGATATCTCTTCCTCTCTTGAGAGGCTGAGAGTACTCGATGTTCAAGTCGATTAGGCTCGAATGGCTAATGATCGTTGTTGCATACTTTGATCTGTTCATCGCTTTCCTCTATGAGTTCTTCCACATCCTGGCGTCCTTGACGAGCAGCGGCTGGCTATCTGAAAACAGCGGGAACCCAACCACTCCTGCTTTTTCTTGACGAACATTCGTCAATACGCCCGGTATCGGAGATCTCTGACGGGAAGCCGACATATGGGACGTGATCAGCTCGTTTAACGAGTGATTTGGCGATTTTGCGTCAAGTGAACCGCCTCATTCGCTATGGCTGACGGGGAGGAAGAGGAGTGCGGCGGCCCGGTACCGGCCTCTCAGGTCCAGAGTTTGTGTGCTCTCCCGGCTGGCAGCATTCGGTAGAGGAGATGTTCGTCAACAAGAATTAGCGGAAAGATGGGGTGGGAGAAAGCCGACTCTCCCAGCAATTGAGCCGCATGCAAAATCGTCGCCTCATCCAGCGCAAGCTCACAGACCAGCGGTCCACGGTTGTCGAACTGACTTCAATCGGCTGCAAACAACTCAAAAGGGCTCTCCCGGTTCAGGCGGTGCGCTACATGCTCGCGGACTCTATGAAGAAGCTTCAGAACCTTATTTAGGCTCCCTCGGTTTCATGAAGACGAACACCTGACGGCAGACCGAGCGATCTCCTAGATCAGATAAGCGCTGATCGTCTTTCCAATCGATCTCACCGCCAGATGCCCACACGAGTGCGGGATGCTCGTTGGGCATGAGCGCAACCAGCTTGGGCGCCAGTTCGGGTAACCGGTCGATTACGACACGAATAAGCAATAGAACGAGCGCGCGTCGCTTAGGCTTGGCGGCCAGTGCGATGGCAGCGTGAAGGATCGCTTCCTCGCTGCCACCGGTAGCAAGCACGAGTGTCAAAGGCGCGGCTACCTCTGGAGGCTGCGTGCCGAGCAAATCTGGAGCGATCTTTGCGACCACATCAGCGTCAATCGACCCAAGGGCCGATAGGAGGCCACCCGCAGCTTGTCCACGGAGAAAGTACCGACCGGGCTCTGTCGCAAGCTCAAAAAGCAACTGCTGGCCCTCCGCTTCAGCGTGGGTGGCAAGCACTTCGAAAATTTCCCCTCTAAGGGGAACGTCATCCGAAGAGATGGCCAACTCCAAGAGCTTGCTCGAACTTTTGCGAGACAAAACCGGATACCCCTTCATTGCCTCTACAGCGGCTCTTGCGATCGGGAAGTTCGCCTGGTCATTGGAGTGGTGATACCCAGTGGAGTATTTGTCTCCGGCAAGCTTCATCAACGCCGGCCAATGCGCCGGGCGTATCTTCTTTGCGAGGATCTCTCCGAGGGTGCGGCGGACGCGTCGCCCCTTGTCCGAGACCATGTCCAGAAATGACGCCGGCAGCGGAGCTTCCATTTCCTCAGCAAGCGCCTGCAGCGCTACAGATCTGACAGTAGCGAACTTGTGTGTGAGACCTCGCTCAAGGACGTCCTTTTGCTTTTCTCGCGCGGCCGCCTGGACGGCTTCGGCTGCGATATCGTCATCTGTGGCTGTTGTTAGAATCGCATCGACATCTTCCTGCCACGTCACATCAGCTATTTTTCCCAGAGCAAGTCGAAGACGCCGCATATCCTCCGTCGGCTGATCGATCGAGAACAGCAAATTGCGAGCTGCTTCGCCCACTGCGGGCTTGCCCTCATCCAGCAACTCACGGAAGGCCAAACTCAACTCGGTCAGCGCGGCTGGCAGCTGATGGATTGCAGCGGAAGCGTCAGGTTCAGTCTCCTTGCGGTGCCGCGAAAAGTGCGTTCGTTGGGACAGATCCTTGGCAAGCTGAGAAAGATCGAGAGCAATCTCGATAAGACGGACGCTGTTGTCAATTGCCTGGAGCTCAGCGCAGACCACATCGAACTCGCTCGGCGCGAACAGGAGGAGACAACTGAGTGCGGCGATGCGAGCTTTGCCTGATTCGCTCCCATCTTTGATCTTGGCCAGCAAATTCGGCAGAAATGCGCCGTCCCAGACAAGTCCGAGCAGGTGCCACAGCTCGTCTTCGTGCCGTGAGTTCAGCGTGAGGTCGAAGAGAGCACGCAACTCGTCGTTATTGACCTTCACTTGCAATTCGCTTACCGGCTCCTCATCGTCATCGAACAGCGGGCGTTTCAGGTCGTCCCGGAAAACAGTGAGCCAGTACCAGCCGAAGCTATCGCGGTGGACATGCTCAGCTATCTGCTGCCACCTGCCGAGCTTGTGAAGCTTGCGAACGTAGGCTTTCAAGAGTTCCCCTGCGGTGTAGCCCTCTTCTGAATCGCTGATGTGGTCGGCGTACTCATCGCTGTATTCGCCGTTCATCAGTCTGAGATGGAGATCCTCTTGTTCCGCCTTCTCTTTGGGCGTTTGAACAAGGGCCTTCACGGCTTCGTTCACTACGTTCTCGTAACCGGCTAAATCTTCGAGAGCCCCTTCAGCGATCGGGCCGTCATTGTGGGTCACGCCGTACCCGACAATTTCGTGAGCAGCATCCAAGAAGGCTTGACTGAGATCTGGGGCAAGGCGACTCAGGTCACGTGCAAAGCGCTCACTGTAGTGGCTGCGTGACCACGGCAAAACCTGTCGAATGAATCGCTCGAGGAGAGGCTTCGTTGTTGGCTCGGCGCGATGGCGCGCGTACCATTCTTCGCCATGTTCTGGATTTTCCCAGTGGTCCATGAAGACACCACGGCGAATCGGGCTCGAAAGAAGGTATCGGGCTAGTTCGGCCTGGCTGCTTGCTGGTGATCCTGCCGCTGCGATCAGCTCAAGCGCGGCATCCAGTTTGTCTGGAGGATTTGCGAGGTTCGATTCTAGCCACAGATCGATTTGCTGGACGACTGGAGTTGAGAGCCGGAGCGTGATCTTGCTGTCCTTCGGGATTGCCGCAATAAGCTTGGCGGACGCCCTCAGTCCCCAATCCTCACCCTCTTTGAGGGACAGCCAGACGTTGATCAACGCGCGGAGTGCCTTGCCTGCTACTAAACGGTCGCCCGCTAACGCATCTCGGATTCCCGCCTCAACCCGAGGGTGGTAGTACGTGACGATTTCGCCGGTTTGCTTGAGATTTCGCGCTGCGATGAAGAACAGCACCAAAGGCATCACGCCTCCATCCCATTCGGCACTTTCGGCGGAGAGAGCATCTTCGATCTCTGTCACTCTCGATGTCTTGAATTTGTCCGCCACCTTCAGCAGTGCCCAGATCGCAGCCGCTGCCCGTGTGTCATTGCGCCCGCGAATCTGCTCGATGACTGTTTTCTCGATAGAGTTCTGATGAGCTAAGCGAATGCCTTCCTCGACCTGAGCACTGGTGTTGCTGAACTTTTCGCGGTCCATCGTTGAGACGGCATCGAAAAACTTCTGGATCTCAAGCGGGGTCTCAAGCTTTTTCAGGACCTCGTTTCGCGATCGCCCAATGCCATCTTGTAGATCCCATGCAAGCTGCGCTACGCGCAGGTCATAGATTCGTCGCCGCTGGGCAGCACCGTAATGCTCTGGCTCCAGCGGGACAAGCCACGGCGTTACCACTTTGACGACATCTGCCTGCTGCGCAACGTCTCGTCGTGTAGTTGCGACGATCATGCGATTGGCTGTCGCTGCCGAGAGGAACCGGTCGAGCTGATCGTTCCAGGGGCGGCTTTTCGGATCGAAATCGGCTTTGCCCCAAGGGTCTTCTATGTCATACAAAACGGGGGACGGCGTCTGGTCCGCGTCGAGCTCCTGCGGCCCAAGCAGGATCGGCTTATGCGCCAGGTTCGGCATCTCTTCCCGCAGCTCCTGGTAAAGCATGCGAGTCGCCCAGGTTTTTCCTGTTCCTGAAGGACCGATGATGATCGCACCATGCTGATCGCGCATCGCGCGACGCAACTCATCCCAATTTGTGGGCTTTACGTAGAGATCTAATTCGGGCCGGCTCGCGAGATATCCTCCGTGATTCCGGATCACCTCTTCTAAATCCTCACGCCGCCAGTGCCCTTGTGCTGCACCGCGGATACGAATCTTTGCTTCTTCACGCAGCGCTTTGAGGCACGCCTCCCATTGCGCGGTCGGTACCCGGAAAGCGTCCATGAGAAGCACCCGGATTTCCGTTTCGAGTTGCTCGGGTTCTTTGTTGCTGATGACGCCAACTCGCCCGCCTGAATCAGCTGGCAACACTTTCTTTAGGGAAGCTGGAAAATCGGCTGCATCTGGCCAAAGCCCCGGCTTTTTGACTCTGAGGCGAGCAGCTTTTCCGTTCAGCCCGGCGCTTGTTACGAGGAGGTAGCGGACTTCTGGATCGACCAAGCGATGAGCTGCTGAGACCCGATTCTTCCCGCCGTACTTCAGGAGCGTTTGAATGGCGTTGACGCTCCATGCGTCACCGCCACGAAGTTTCGCCTGCACTACGAGTTTAGTGGCTCCCAAACGCATTTCGCCCGTGACCCGCCCGGGCTCAAACTCCTCTAAAGTTCCTTCGATGTCTTCTTCGGTGGGAGGCTCCAGAACTAGCTCCGAAGCCTGCTTATTGGCCAGGACAAGAACGAGGGCAAGCCAGACGGAGACATCCATCTGGTAGTCGTAGCCGGCAAGCGCGGCGCGCCCAGACCCTCCCGGATTGTCGTCAAAGTACTCCTCAGCCACGACGCCTCGCAGACATTACCGGACGCTAACACTCGTCTGGATGCCTTTACGATTATGTCGCAGCTCAAGCGGATTGGTTACAGTTATTCACTTGGCGATAACAGGCGTGGGTGTTGAAAAAGTCGTTGGTCTCGGACTTGCCAGGAGCTGGCCTACCGAACGCTTGGCAGTGTTAGGGTCCGCTAAGCTGTGACCGTCGCCGGCCCTGTTGATGTGCTCAGGAACCGTACCAATCGTTTGATGTTCTGGGCAGTGGCAGCCAGGAAGAACTGCTCCTGAACGAACTTCAGTCTGCGTAGACGCAGGCGGTGAAGGCCGATGCGACCCTTCAGCTCTGCGAACAGCGCTTCGACTTTCTTCCGCTGCCTCTGTGCCTGTTCGAACTCCGGAGTATTCCAGAGATCTCTCGCCCGTTGTCGAGCGGCTTCGTTCATATGGATGGCAAGGAAGCGAAATGCCCCTTTCGTGCACTGCGATTTCAGCGGGCATGGCCCACACTTGGGGCGAGTCCCGATGTAAGCAAACGCGCGGTTTCTGTCATTGCGACCGCCGTAGTTCAGTTGCTGGCCCGCAGGACAGAGATAGCTGTTGCTTTCAGGCTGGTACGTGAAGCGCTCTGGGCCGAACAATGGGCTCCTTGTCCGAGCCACAGCATCGCGTGTGGGCATGTACGGCGTGATCTGTCGGTCCATCAACCACTGCAACAACTCGCCATTGCCATAGCTGGCATCGGCGGCGATCGACTGCGGGTTCTTACCTTGCCACTGAGTGAACCGAGCGATCATCTCTTCGGCAGCTCGGGACTCCTCGCTTAGGCGAGCGCCCGTAGCTTGCACGCCGACGATGATGCAACTGTGATTGTCCACCAGGTAGTTGTTGTAGTAGCCCATCCGCGCTGGCGTGCCACCCTTCGTTGCATATGTGGAATCCGGATCGGTCGTAGACACCTTATCCTGGCTATGCGTCGGCTCCTCGACTGGATTCTGCGCTTCCAGTTCAGTGAGCCACTCGCGAACCGTTCGATTCACTTGCGCGGCTTCCGCCAGTTGCTCTCTCGGGATACGGCTCTCTTTGGAAGCGCTAGCTTCAACGAACGTTCCATCTACTGATAGCTTGTCTCCGCGGACCAGGCCTACTTCTAAACACTGGGCAACGAGGCGTTCGAATAGATGCTCGAACAGCTTCGACTCATGAAAACGCCCGTGGCGATTCTTCGAAAACGTAGAGTGATGCGGGATCTCCTGATCGAATCCAAGACCTGTGAACCAGCGCCACGCCAGATGCATGCGCAGTTCTTCGATCAGCCTACGCTCACTGCTGATTCCGTACAGGTAACCGATCAGTACGATCCGCAGCAGAAGTTCAGGATCGATCGATGGACGGCCGGTATCGCTGTAGCTGTCCTTCAGATGCTCACGAACAAAACCGAAGTCGATGTGCTTATCGATCAACCGTAGTAAGTGATTCTCCGGGACCTGATCTTCCAGGCGGAAGTAGTAGAACAGCGATTCCGAGCGGGTGTGCCGACCCATCATGAGCCTTAGTCCTCCATCAATGGCAATCCTCAACAGCATGGTCAAACTATGCTGCCAAGCCGCTCCCGTTGCCATAAAAATCACAGCAAAATCCGTTCATGCGCACTGAGTTTTTCAACACCCACAGGCCAATGCACTCATGGAACCGGGAATCAATGCGGATTACTTCCGTAAACAGCGTTTATCAGGATCGATTCTCATGACTAATTTCATAACAAGCTGAGGTGTCGGCAGCGCGTTTATTTCACCAGGCCCGCTATAGAATTTCCGCACAGTTCGATGAAGTCCGTCATGTCCTTGCATTCGCTTCGGGTTATGGCATTCTTGACGTTTGATAGTGGGTCACTATCAGATTCATGAACGATTGCGTTACGGCGTAACACTATCAGCTTCATTTTGGTCTTGGTGTCATCGACAGATATGCCCATCACGCCTGCAATCTTGAGCCACTTGTCCTTTTCTTCCCATATATAGGCCAGACCATCAGCTACCTTAGGTGGATCTTGAAAGGAGAGAAAACTGAGTTTCCTACCAATTTCTTGTTCAAACAAAATTTCCTTCGGCGGTATTGTTGCAGCTACGAGAGTGCCATGAAATTGAATCGAGATAGACTCGGCTTTGTATTTCGCGGTGGCGGGCCTCGTTCCCATGAACGTCGCAACCATCCCGATGCGAATGAGTTCATGGATCAACTTGTCAAAAGCTCCCACTGAATAGACGATTTGCGATCGGAGCAGATCGTCGTACGGAAATGGAGTAGGAACAGAAGTTGTTAAAAAATCGTATAAGGCAGTCAAGGAACGAGCATCCTGAATGCTCACATTGAAAGCTGCTACGGCCCTATGCATTAGCTATCAGCCCTACAATCATTTTGGCTATCTTCGCAAACTGGTCGCGAAACATCTCGCGCTTATCTTTCAAATCAGTCAGAACTTGGCCGGATTCACCCAACTCTAGATCTGTCAATTCGAATACCGGAACTCCGCTGTTGAATGACTTCGGCAAGAGACCGTGGAAATCTGGGATTTCTCCGAGACAGTATTTAGCGTTTACCAAAGACGAGCCGTACTGATCTGCCGTCAAACTCATCCCTGATGCTTGCAATGCAGGCATCAAGACCTCAGCTATGCGGACATTTATTTCACCGATGTTGTCCCGGTATGGCCTCGCCGCTTTACCTTTGCGAATATTGAACCTTTGTATGAGGCTTCCAATGAACTTTGGAGCTCCTGCAGGCAGTGGATAGGCTGAGTTCGCAAACATATCTACACTAGTTGTTTTCCAAGCGTTCCATCGAGGAAGGATCTTTTTCAGAGTGTCGAGGGCCATGAGTGAGAAAGGATCAGGATTGGTCGGGATGATGAAAGCATCTGACACAAGAAACATATTCTGGTTGATCGCGCTTAGACCCGGATTTAGGTCGATGAGTGTGAAATCAATCTGATACTTGTCTTCCGTATGTTTTAAAAGAGCCGAGAATGCCCCCGGAAGATTCTGTAGTGTCACGATGGCATTATTTGAAGTTTGGGCAAAAGTCAGTGCCGCATCATACTCAGACAGATTCGCATGGCCTGCTAGCAAGAATAAGTTGGGAGCACGAGGGGGACTGAAACAGTTCACCGCTCCTATTGGCACCGGCCGGCCGTCAAATGCGGGTGAGACACCATCCATGATGTTCTCCTTCTTGGTCGCATCCTCCGTGTAGTATTTTTCAAAATCATCTCCCAGGAGAAGGCCCGTCAGATTGCATTGTGGATCTGCGTCTACCAGCAATACTCGATGCTCTTTGGACATGGTCCAGCCAATGTTGTACGCAGAGGTGGTCTTGCTGACTCCACCCTTATGATTGAAGAACACAAGTCGTTTGGACATATCGCTCTTTCTTTACTCTCATGATCAACTCGCTTGAGTCGCTACCGGTGGGGTTGCGCTAAAGGATACGACCGACCCAATTTTCGCACACATGCCTGTATGAGCAGAGCACCCAGCCGTCATGGCACAATCGGTTCGTACTTGGATAGATACCGATAAGTCGACATATAGGAATTGACGATTTGGCGCTCATTGAGAGACCACAACAGTTGCACGCCCCAATCGCTTGCCCGCAGCTACAATGACCAGATCTCCGCAGTGAATTGGCCATCATGAGCGGCGCATTTCGTGAGTTCCTCGACGATCGGCAAAAGGCCATGATTCCGTGGCTACGATTGATAGCATGTTGGCGGGGTATAGCGCATCGATGTCCTTGTCAATACGGCTGGCCCCTCAAACATAGGGCCGGTTGAAGAAACCACGATCAAGCAAGGAAAAGATATGTTCGGATGTCTTTGTCATGTAGTAGTGTTCTCCTAAGTGAAGGGCCCGAAGCTCAAATCCACAATTTTGTTTGCCCTCTCCGAGATGAGGACCGCCCCCCACTTGCGTGGATGCACACCATTAGGGCATAACGTTGTGTTCATGGGTAAATAGGAATTGCCTCTGGTCCTTCGGCCCCACAAGCTTGAGGAAATCGTAATTCTGAGCTTCGACCTTTCGAAATCCTATGTATGTAACAGCGCGATTACCCGCCGTGACTCCGCTCTTGTTTCCCCGTTTACGATTGGAGATTGGGAATTACCTTCCAATGTTTAGTCCACTTTGGGCCCTTGAACATGATTGCGTGGCGGGGTACGTTCCGGCTCCTCGTAACGTACCCCACTATTGAAAGGCGCTCAGCATTCACAGACGCGGATTACGTTTGCTGAAACTTGCGGAATGCCTTCCGCAACTCTTCACTGAAGATCTGCGGTTGCTCAAATGCCGCAAAGTGCCCACCCTTCGATACTTCGTTCCAATAGAACATGTTTGGCCATGCCTGCTCTGCCCACTGCTTCGGCGCACGAAAGATCTCGTGAGGGAAAATGCTTGCAGCCATCGGCAACTCGATGCGTCCCCAACTTGAGCCCACGCTACTGTCTTCCTGATATATCCGAGCTGATGATCCTGCGGTATTCGTGAGCCAATAGATCATGATATTGTCGAGCATTTCATCGACAGTGAGGGCGTCTTCCGGATTTCCGTTATTATCGGTCCATTCCTGGAACTTCTCATAGATCCAAAGGGCTTGCCCCGAAGGCGAGTCTGCCAGTGGATAAGAAATAGTTTGAGGCCGGGTAGTCTGCTCACGATAATATCCACCGCCAACTGTGTAAAAGCGGTTTGCATCTTCTATTGCAAGTTGTTCAGCAGGGTTAGGGTTATCGGGAAGCTTCTCCGGGAATACGAACGGCCAATTGACATGTGCTGCTACTAAACCGGACGGCCTCATGATGGCTAATCGATGGGTCACGCCGCTTCCCCAGTCACCCCCTTGCGCCACCCATCGCTTATAACCAAGCCGGTCCATGAGGACGGACCACGCCTTCGCGATACGGGTGAGGTCCCAACCTGCTTCTTCAGGTTTGTCTGAAAAACCGAAGCCGGGTAAGGAAGGAATGACAACATGGAATGCATCGCTCGGGCTACCGCCGAACTTTTCGGGATCAGTTAGAGGTCCGATGGTCTTGAGGAATTCAACGACCGATCCCGGCCAGCCATGCGTGAGGAGGATCGGCAGTGCCGATTCATGCTTTGAACGGACGTGCAGAAAGTGGATGCCGACGCCATCGATCAGTGTTCGATACTGCGGAAAGCTGTTCAGATGGGCTTCGAACCGGCGCCATTGGTAGTCTTTCTTCCAATACTCGACAAGACCTTGCGCTTTGGCCAAAGGAACACCCTGCCCCCATCCCGGCGCGGTCTCCTTTGAGGGCCAGCGCACCGCGCCCAGGCGACGATGCAGGTCCTGAAGCATCGGCTCTGGAACCGCGACTTTGAATTGCGTGACAGCTTCGGTAGCCTTGGGCAATTGGAGTTCGAGCGAAGAACCTTGCGCTTCGATCTTGTAATGCGAGTCCGACGCATCAAGTGGACGGGCAATGCCAGCCACTGCTGCTGCTACGGATGCGCCCATTGCCAAGAATCGGCGTCGCCCGTGGTTATGTCCTGAATTCGTAAAGATTGTACTCATCGATTGTCACACCATACCCTCTTGAGATCGTCCTGTAAGGCTTGTCCAGCAATTTTGTATGCTGTCATTTTGGACCACACGTTCTCGATGTGCACCTGACAGGGCTGGGTTCAAACTTTTAGACTGTTTGGTTTATATTGTCAGGAATATTCAGGAGGAGGGGCCTCGGCATGCACGTTCCCACCCGAATGAAAAGGGTAAATCGATTAACGTGCAGCTCACGAGAGCGTCCTCGGCCCGGACACTCGCCTAATGGAACCGCAATCGCCCGCAAAGTCGCTTGTACTCACGGCAACAACATTCTCAGATGGGGAGCATCTTTAAAGCGAGGTCTGTAACCCTTTTCATCTCTGCCTTACTGTCTCCATTGGCTGCCAGGACTCCCAAACCGTACCAAATGGTGGAAACGAATCGCGTCAGATCCGAAATATTCGTAGTAGCCGGCAGGTCGCCCTCGGCCTTTGCCCGCTTCAGCCTCTCCTGCAACTGAGCTTCCCCTGCTTTTCGCCAGTCGATCAGAGCCTGCTTCACAGAGGCAGCCGCGGGGCCGGTAGCGAGTGCTCCTTGCGTCGATAGGCACCCGCGTGGATTTGTCGGATCGCCAAGTACATTCACCGACCCTCTGAAGATACTTTCGATGACCCGTACCGCCGTCGGCTCCTTCAGAGCGAACTTCAGATAGGATGTCGGTCCATCCCCATACCGTGCCAACGCTTTGAGAAACAGGGACTCCTTGTCACCGAACGTGGCATAAAGGCTGGCGCGATTGACCCCCATTGCCTCGGTCAAATCATTAAGAGACGTGCCTTCATAACCTCTCTCCCAGAAAAGACGCATAGCCGCCTCCAACGCGAAGTCCTCATCGAACTCGCGGGGGCGCCCCATCTTGACTGCTGTTGTCTCACTCACACTCACGACCTTTAGATCACTATTTTAACTGATTGTTCCAAAAAGTTTGCGACGAATCTACAAACCTGCACATCTAGAATGTGCGGTCAAAATGTATCGCAGGAGAGTGTAATGTCCAAAAAGCTTGAAGGGAAAATCGCGATTGTCACCGGCGGCAGCACAGGAATTGGGCTTGGGAGTGCCAAGGAACTTGTTGCTCAGGGTGCTTACGTCTATATCACCGGCCGTCGTCAGGCCGCGCTCGATGACGCCGTTAAAGAAATTGGTTCGAATGTTACGGCCATTCGCGCTGATTCCTCGAAGCTGGCGGATCTGGATGCGGTTTATGAACAGATCAAGAAAGAGAAGGGACGAGTCGATATCGTCTTCGCAAATGCAGGCGGCGGCGAGTTTGTTCCGCTCGGGGCAATCACCGAGGAGCATTATGACAATACCTTCGACAACAATGTAAAGGGTCTGGTCTTCACTGTCCAAAAGGCACTCCCTCTGATGCCAGATGGCGGCGCCATCATCCTGAATGCGTCTGTTGTCTCTATTAAAGGTCTTCCCGCATTCAGCGTCTATTCCGCGACCAAGGCCGCGGTCCGCTCATTCGCTCGTAGCTGGACGACCGACCTGAAAGACCGCAAGATCCGTGTAAACGCGGTCAGCCCAGGCGTGATTGATACACCGGGATTGAGCGGCCTCGTAACTCCCGACCAGAAAGATGGTTTGTACACCCAACTCGCCTCCTTTGTCCCCCTTGGTCGCCTCGGCCATGTAAGTGAGATAGCGAAGACCGTGGCCTTCCTTGCTTCGGAGGATGCAAGCTTCATCGCCGGTGCGGATATCTTCGTCGATGGCGGACAGGGCCAGGTTTAGGACCGAGTGACATTTCGTGGGTGCGCCGTACTACTAGGCGCACCTTCTCGGATCGTTCACTTAAGAAAGGAGCTGTAGTTGTTGAATAACACTCGTGTCTTAGTCGAAGGGGCTCTTCACGCCTGGAAAACAAATGTCGATCGGAACAGCAAATTCTTTCTGGCCCTCTCTGAGGATCAACTTCAGGAGGAGATCGCACCGGGAAGAAATAGAGCAGTGTACCTCTTTGGACATCACACTGCGATCAACGACATGCTCCTGCCCCTATTGCGGGTTGGTCCGCGACTTCATCCCGAACTCGACACAATGTTTGTCGTAAATCCCGACGGGGCCAAGCCGATCACAGTTTCAACGTCAGAGTTGAAACTGTTCTGGGCTGAAGTCAACGAGACCCTCTGGAGAGAGATGAACAAGCTATCGCCAGAGGAGTGGTTGGAACGACACGGCTCGGTGTCTGAAGAGGAGTTCGCCCGTGAGCCGTATCGCAATCGCCACGCAGTTTTGCTGTCGAGGACGTCCCATCTTGCTTACCATTTCGGCCAAGCAATCCTGATCCGGCCACGGTAGCCACCGCGGAAACTAAGCCCTCCGATTGGGAAGGTTGAGCTCATATCTCCTGCGATAGGCCCCTTTCACCCGGAGCTCTGAGTCTGGAAAATAAATGTGTTTTTCTAACGTTTTGTTTGCCGAAACCCTGGAGCGGACTTCTGGATGGTCATTTGCCTGAATTCTCAATCGTGGTGACGTGTAATCGTGATTCCCATCTCGGTCCTGAATTGATGAGAGCCCTACTTGAGAGACAAATTCCATCTGGCGCATCAAAGAGAACCAGTTGCCAGGAACCCACCGCAAACAGTGCCGCTGGTCTGTATCCTTCATCCGCCTTACGACGCTGCTGGGTTAAGACCATAGCCCGTGTTCTCTTTTATCTTCAATAGCGTTCTTGGAATGTTCGTCGTTCTTGACTAGGTCAAGGTCCTTCGGACAGTACGGAAAACATCGTTACCATAACGAATGGTATCTTTACTAGTGACTCCAGCAAGAGTGATTGTAGGAAAATCCGATGAGCTTGGGTACAAGCGTCGTTACAACTGAGAAACGAGAGACTTCACACTGGCAGGGAGTTCTGTCGATGGCCGTCGGCGCCTTCGTAATCGTAACAACCGAATTCCTGCCAATCGGTCTATTGACACCGATACGTCAAAGTCTTCAGACAACAGAAGGCGGAGTGTCGTGGGCGGTCACACTCCCCGGACTCGCCGCGGCAGTGGTGGCTCCTATCCTGACGACCACCATGAAGTCTCGTGATCGCCGGTGGGTTCTGATTGGGCTCTCCTTGGTAGTGGCTGTATCAAATATCGTGGCTGGTTGGGCGCCGAATCTTCCAATCTTATTGTCGGCTCGGGCTTTGCTAGGGGTTGCAGTAGGGGGATTTTGGACCTTTGCACTCTCCTCCGGTCGCCGCCTGGTAAAAGAAGCGGACGGAAACAGGGCAACCGCAATCGTTACCTCAGGGATGTCCTTAGGAATTGTTTTCGGACTTCCAATTGGAACGGCCGTTGGACAGATGCTGGGATGGAGGCGATCTTTCTTTGTGGTGGCCGGGGTCGCACTCGTAGTTGCGCTTATTCAGATGGCAAGATTGCCTGAGATCAAGGGGCAGGATGTCGATCAAGAACGAAAGCTAAGGGACGCTTTTCGAAATCCCAATGTTCGTCTTGGACTGTGGATTAATGTCTTCGTCTTCGGGGGACAGTTTGCAGCTTACACATTCCTCGAACCTTACTTAAGAGCTTTGCCTAATTCAAACGAAAAGACCGTAGACGCAATACTGGTGTACTACGGCATCGTTGCTTTCCTGGGTGCGTTTGTTGCTGAATGGGCGGTGAAGCGATTTGGCATTGTTCGAGCTTTTCTTATCTGCACCGTAACGTTGTCCTTCGTTTTGACGGCAGCTGCCCTCAGTACGCAGAAGCTTGTTGCTGCTGTCGCGGCAGTGGGGCTTTGGGGCGCGCTTTTTTCAGCTTTCGGAGTCTTCGTACCCGTCTGGATGTACGAAGCAGATCCCTCTGGTTTTGAGGGTAACTCCGCTCTGCTGGTCACTACCGCACAGGTCGGAGTCGCCTCTGGCGCGGCCATCGGTGGCGCACTTGTTGATCACTCGGGTCTCCAATCAGCATTCTTCGCCGGCAGCATCATGATCCTCATATCAGCACTCTTGATAACCAAGGCACGAAACAACCGGATCAGCTAGCCTTTGCACGGGATCGAGCCACCTTGGTACCGGGCACAGGTGAACCCACAAACCGCTTGCTACGTATTGACGTTGCCGGTTTAGAGGGCCAAGTGCGCAAAAACTCGTCTACCATTTTCATCAGAATTCCCTTCCCCACTCCGGCCTTGGCTTGAACGGAAATCCCCTGGGTGAGCGTCATGACCAATCTTGCCATCGTACCCGCTTCAACAGCGTTCGTAAGGTCAGACTCCTTCTGAGCACGCTTCAACCGGCGCGCCAGAGCCGCCTCCGACAGCGAGCGACGCCGAACGAGTTCCAGTCTGATCGATTCTGCTTCCGACGAGCACGCAACCGCACCATTGACTCCCAGACATCCCAAATGCTCCGTGAATCGCGTGTTCAACTCTACGGTCTTCCGAAGAATGTGCGTCACGACGTCCAGAGAGGAAGGCTTCTCCAGAGCTTCCCTCATGAATAGCGTGTACTTGGCATCATAGAAATCGAGTGCCTTCAGAAACAAGGACTCTTTATTGCCGAAGGCCGCATAAAGTCCCGGCCGCGCGACTTTGGTCGCGCGACTCAGATCGTCAAACGAGGTACCTTCGTACCCCCTCTCCCAAAAGACAGCCAAGGCCGCCTCCAGAGCTACATCCTCGTTAAATTCACGATGTCTTCCCATATCGCGCGTTAATTCCCTAATGTGCATTATAGAACGCTTGACAACATCCCAAGGTACACGGTAGCGCCCTGTAGGGTAACGTATGTTATTGAATAGAGCTACTGCGAAATCGGCTAATGTATCCTCTCGCTGGCGGTAGCCCCCTCCGGTTTGTTCTTGCGTAGCATGAAGGCACACGCCAACGTCCCCCCAGCCATCCAAGAAAGCAAATGATAGATGTCCTGATACGCCTCTGCGGCTGCGTACTGATTGAGATGCTGCCAGATTGGCTCCTGGCAATCATTGCCTTCCAGTTGCCATTCGAGTTCAATAGTGCTTATATTCAATATGTGTTGAATAAAGGTGATCGCTAATATCGCGAGGAGTGCGGTTCCCGTTTCGCCTTCCACAATGCTGGAACAGGATGGTGACGTTATGTTGAGCGGATGGTACAAATCGATGCCTCATATTCCCGGGCATCTTAGGTTGCTGGGTAAGACTTGCCTGATTTGTGGTGTCAGCACGGAGGTGGCGGCGACGGTCGCGCGTGTCTTTGCCGTTGAAGGGTGCAAGATACTGGCTGCAGACGAGAGTCGAAATGACCTTCGAAAGCTGGTCTCGGATATCCAGGAAGACGGCGGCTTTGCTCTCCCGTATGAGGCAAGCCCACGGCGTCCCGAGAATCTGATTCGCGCCCTTTCGACTTCCCGCTTCAATCGACCCGATATCATCATCGACTGTTGGTCGTGGGGTCAGAGAAGAGTACAGATCGCGGTCGCAGATAGTACGCAAGTTCCGGAACCCTTTTCGTTCTGCCCTCATTCGCTTCAACTCTTGGTCGCGCGCGTTGCCCCCACGATTTCCCCAAACGTGCTCAGAGATGAACTCCAGGAAGCGAGCTTCCCGTTTGCATCTCGCATCCTTAGTCTGGCGGCTAAGCATGCTGGCGAAGTTCGACTCAATGCCGTTTGTTTTGGGATGGACCTCACTGTGCCGCCGGACAATTTAGGTATGGACATACCACCCGCCGTCGCATCGCACAATGGGCCCACAGCCAATCATGCGTCGCTTGCTCTCCAGATTGCCTACGCCACCCTCTTTCTCGCATCCGACGAATCTCGCTTTGTGAACGGGATAAGCATCGATGTGGGACATCCGAAAGACCAGGCGCTTACGGTCTCTGGTGAGTAGAAGTAATGGAACTCTGTGTCATCAGTGGTTGCATCAAGTCATTCAAAAGAGTGACACGACTATTCTTTCAAACAAACGCATTTCCGGAGGTTCCCGGTACATGACGCTCTCGTCATCTTCTGGGCGAACGCCAACACAGCACCGTTCGTCCCTCTCTAACCCAAACGTCGCCATCCTCACGGACAGCCTGGATAGGGCGAAGCGTTGGTTACTCAGCCAGCAGCACACAGAGGGCTATTGGTGCGGCGAGCTTGAGGCCGACATCATGCTTGAGGCCGATTATATTTTCCTTCATAAGCTCCTCGGTACCAGGAACCCGGAGCGATTGCAGCGCGCTTTGAATGAGATTCTTCGCCATCAGAATGAAGATGGAGGGTGGAGTCTTTATCCTGGCGGCCCTTCGAATGTGAACTATGGAGTCAAGGCGTACCTCGCGCTCAAACTCATGGGATGGTCGAAAGATCATCCGGTACTCGTTAAAGCCCGGAAGAATGTGTTGGCCCTGGGAGGTGTAACCGAGTGCAATACCTTCACGAAGATATATCTGTGCGGTCTAGGCCAGTATGACTTCGACGCAGTACCGGCTATACCACCCGAGATTCTTCTTTTTCCGCGCTGGTGTTACTTCAATATTTATGAGATCTCGGCCTGGTCTCGTGGCATATTGGTTCCTCTTTCCATCATTTATGCCAAGAAACCGTTCCGAAAGATACCTCCAGGTCAGGACATCGACGAATTGTTCGTCGGTGGGCGTAAGGATGCCAACCTTCGACTGCGCTGGGACAAGAAGAGTCCGCTGAGTTGGCGGAACTTCTTCATCGCGTTAGATCGATTGGCACACTTGGCCGAGAGAGTCCACATTCGTCCGTTGCGTCGCCTGGCCTTGCGGCGCGCGGAACTCTGGATGCTTGAGCGCTTTGAAAAATCGGATGGCCTCGGCGCGATCTATCCGGCGATCCTTAACTCAATCATTGCATTACGGTGTCTCGGCTATCCTATGGATCACCCGCAAGTTGTCCGGGCCGTTGAGGAGTTGGAAAGACTCGGGACCGACTACCCGGACGGCAGTCCGGATTGTCCCACTCCGACTTTTCGGATGCAGCCGTGTTTCTCCCCCGTGTGGGACACTGCACAAGCGGTCTGCGCACTGCGGGCTGCCGGCGTACCGAAGACCGATCCCCAACTCAGAACGGCTACCGAGTGGCTTCTGAGTAAGGAGGTGCGCACAAAGGGAGATTGGTCCAATAACGTCCGGAACGTTGCTGCCTCGGGTTGGTACTTTGAGTTCAATAACGAGTTCTATCCGGATGTAGACGATACCGGCCAGGTTCTAATGGCTCTGGACTCCGTCAGATCCGGCGGACAGCAGAATGCCCTCACTTTACGAGCTCTTGATTGGATATGGGCGATGCAATGCAAGAATGGTGGCTGGGCCGCGTTCGACAAAGACAATACCAAAAGTATCTTTCAGTACATCCCGTTCGCCGATCATAACGCCATGCTCGATCCACCGAGCGTTGATATCACGGGACGGACGTTGGAGATGCTGGTCCAATATGGCTACTCTAGAACTGACCGTCGGGTCGAGAAGGCGGTACAGTTTATTCTCCGCGAACAAGAGCCGGATGGATGTTGGTACGGGCGCTGGGGCGTCAACTACCTCTACGGCACCTTCCTCGCACTGCGCGGCCTTCGCGCAGTGGGTCTATCGGCCCAAGAACCATGCATGGCCCGCGCTTCGCAGTGGATACGCAGCGTGCAGAACCTTGACGGAGGTTGGGGCGAGACGTGTGGAACATACGACCATAAGCATGAACGTGGAACCGGTCCGAGTACCGCCTCCCAGACGGCGTGGGCTCTCCTTGGCCTGCTTGCTGGAGGCGATCGAGGATCTCGGCACCTTGCGCTAGGGTTTCGTTGGCTCGTCGAACGTCAGCATCCGGATGGCAGCTGGGACGAGCTCGCACGCGGAAGGAATGGAGAGAACTACTACACAGGAACTGGATTTCCATGTGTCTTCTACCTTGGTTATCAATTTTACAAACAGTACTTTCCCTTGCTCGCATTGGCTGAATATCTCAACGCCGACGAGACGAGTAGCAACAGTGTCCCGACCGAGGAAGAGACAACATTCTAACGGTGAGCGTGGGGCCTTTCACGCCACGTCTCACAAATGCAGGTTCAGGTAGCAATTTGGCCATGGACGAGGAACTCGACATCACCCAGAAAGCGAGCCTTCGGACGGCAATACGACTCTTTGCACGCCAGGGTTACGCTGCGACGTCTACCCGCGAACTAAGACATGCGATGAAAATCGGACATCAGAGCATGTATAAGGTCTTCGGCAACAAGAAATCCCTATTTCTCAAAGCATTCGAACTGCACCTGATGGAGTACTTATAGGGGATCTCGGCCGATCTACAGCAACCGGGACCAGCGCTTGCCATCAATCGCGCGTCGCTCATCGCATTCGCAGACAGAATTGAATTGCCGCTGAACGGTGACTATATCCGAGTTACCGCCGTGAGTGAACTCGGTCCGAGCGATCCGGATGTAGCGAAGCTCATCCGTACAACGATTCTCTTCCAGCGAAGAATCCTCACCCGTCTACTCGTGCGGGCTAAACTCGAATGCCAGCTGCATCCCGATGCCGAGGCGAGAAGCATGGCGGAGTTCTTTGAAGCTACGATCACAGGAATTAGGACGGAAGCGAGAGTTGGTAAGAGCCCGCGGTCCCTCCGTAGGACAGCCGCTCTCGCGGGCACTATTTACGTCGCGTAGCCGCGTTCAAAACGCCTGCCAACTTCCAACCATCCTGGTGTTTCACTTTTACCTTGTCATGCGGTCTCAAGTTTCTCCTCTTCAGCAACGATGTTAGGATTCGCCAAAGACAAGAGGTAAACACCATAGGCGGCCATTCGCTCTGGGATCGCCCGATAGAAGATGTAGATACCGCTCCTTTGTGATGAAACTAAACCCGCCTCGGCAAGTACGTGAAGATGGTGAGACAACGTAGGTCTCGACACGAGGTTACAGACATCCAGTTCCCCAACGCACACTTCTTTCCGGCGCGCTATTTCCGCGTAGGTCTGCAAGCGTACCCGATCACTCAGTGCCTTCGCGATCTGCGTCGCTTGGGAAGCGGAAAGTATCGCCATAGTGAGACTCCAAAGCCCATCCACTTTCGCTATTCTACACCTGTTGAATATAGAAAGGCACGTGAATGGCGTCACGCATTGACATGATTGCAAGGATTCGATCGAAGCTACACAACGCGAACGAGCACTTTTAGATCGTTTGTCGAGCGAATATGGTTCTCAACAGGCACTGGCTCATCGCCTCCGCCAGGCTTTCGATGCTTCTGATGCCCCCCTCATACGTCGCAAGGATGTGGCGATACGACACAGTAATGGAGATGGCGTTGGTGAGCATGAAGCACAATATATCCGACGGCTGGGTGGGGATTATGCCTTCGCGCATGGCCTCTTCCAATAGGGGCAACAGGGCATCGTGGTAAGGACGGATCAAAGTGTCGAGCAAAAAATTAATCTTCGTTCCCCGTTCGGCGCCGATCCTGGTAAGAAACATCCCGAGCTCCGGCTCTTTACAGGTAGCGGTAATCAGGCTAGAGAGTGCCTTTGTGAGGCGCTCTTGAACGGGGCACTCGATCTGATGGCGTAATGTTTCAAGTTCGGCGAGCAACGGGTGCAATGAGTGCACCAAACGCTCGACGACAGCCCGCCAAAGTGCCTCTTTCGAGCCAAAATGATGAGCCACGAGAGCGGGGTCAACGCCAGCTTTCAAGGCGATTTGGCGTATTCTTGCTCCTTCAAAACCTAACCGTGCAAATGCGGCTTGCCCGGCCTGCAGCAAAACGGCTTCCCCGTGAAAGTCTCTCGCCGGTCTGCCGGGTTTTCGATCTTTCGTTCTGTCATTCGAACCATTCACTCAGCAAGGCCCTCCGGGGCAACTGCACTCATTTCATGAACATATGCGTTAGCTCGCATTTCCTCGGTTCCGAACATACCTTACACAGCCCAGTTTTGAGGGCAGGCTGTTTAGGGCGCTCTTCCCTACCCCATCAGAGGAATGACGATGCTGAGTTCACGTCTTCCGCGAATTTCCTCGGGCTCGACAACTGAGGGCGCAACCAGCGAAGAGAACTAAATTGCATCGCAACGAGACATGCCTCATCATATTCAACGTGTATTGAATTGGTCGAGATGATGACTAGTCTACACAATTGCGGATCAGTGGATTCGAGCTAATCGCATCTCGCTTGACATATTCTACATTCGTTGAATATAGTATCGCAACTGGAGTATGGAAAGACAGATGGCCATGACTTACTGGACCAGACCAATCCCGAGCACAAGAGTGACGGTTGCGGGTCTCCGTGAGTGCTCTGGCCTGGTGATCTCGCTCCTGTTTGTGGCGATGCTGCTGTCGTTCATGGTTGTACCAGGCCCGAACAACACGCACGTTGGCCCGTCGCTGCTGATATGGGCGTGTACCTTTGGGACGACCGCCCTTGTTCTCTTGAACCAGTGGCTCCGATATCAAGACGAGATGCGGCATGTCCAGCATGTAACACCTCTTCTTTTCGCGACGAACATCTTCATGGCTCTTCCCTGGATGGGCATGATTATGGCGACTGCCAGTCAGGTCGACGAGAAGTTGAGTCCATCCTCGTCACTGACGTACGCGGGCATGACATTTGTCTTTCTGGCATACCAACGCTGTTTCGGAGGAATCGCCTGGGGAACCGCAAATGCAGGATGGCGACGTAAAACGCTACTGTACGGCAATACCCGAATGCGTTTGCTGCACATCGCAGTGGGTCTCGGTTTGATGCTGGCATTTGCCGAGCCGAGGGCTTCGCTCATGATTATTTTTTTGGCGAACGCGATCTTTCTTTGGAAAGAACTCGAAGCACCTACTGCAATCCCCCTGCACAACCTGGATAACCTTCCGGCCGAAGCCAAGGAACCCGAGCTCAACTCCGCCCCTCGATCGAGCGCCGGATTTCGGATTCGCAGCCGAGTAGTAAGTACACATCGAGGAAGTAAATTATGACGACGTCCACAGAACAATTGCTCGTTGCAATCAAAGCCGTTATGCTCGCCACCGATTTTCACCAGAGCTCGCGACTTGCACTCACGTACGCGGCGGCATTTGCAAAGCACTTCGGTGCTGACCTGATTACTCTGAATGCGTTTGAGTTTGGACCGCACTCTGCGAACGTCGAATTGCTGGATCACGTGCCCAGTCGCGTGCGGCGCAATGCAGAAGCAAGGCTCGCCACATTCAGTTCCGAGATTGAACATCTGGGAATTCCCGTAAGATACGAGGCGATCGAAGGATCTGTGCCGTCCTCGATTCTGACAGCCATCGAACGCGATCGGATCGATCTCCTGGTCCTGGGCACCGATCATATCCACCTTGGCCTCGACCATCTGCTCGTGGGCTCGAAGACGGAGGCTCTCTTGTTGAACGCTCCCTGTCCAACCTTCACGATTGGACCGGGCGTACATCAGGAATGGACTCCAGCTCTAAAGCTTAAAGACATCCTGTACATCTCCGACATGTCGAGCCATGCCGAGGCGTCAATGCCCTTTGTCCATGGACTTGCCGCTGCGGTCGGCGCAACGGTCGAGGTAGTCCGTGTTCCGCGAACTCCTTCCCATGAAGTCGCGCAGACGATCAGGGCCGCAGTCAACGCACGCGGTGCGTCATCGGTAGTTGCTTTGAGCGTCGAGCCTTGCGGATATGTTCAGAGACACCTGCATACGAGCATGGCCTACGAGCTCTTGACTTCAGCCAAGTGCCCCCTACTAACAATTCCAGTATCGGCAGGATGGCTTACCGATCATCTGAAACGGCCAAAATGACCTGGTATCACCGTCGGAACTCGGACCCGGCGCCAGAATATTCTGGGACTGGGAAAAGCGGGTCTGGATTATCTCCAGACCCGTAACCAATAAGCGTTCTTCACGCCTATTGCCATCCCCCACCCAGCGCGTTATAGAGCTGCACGAGAGCAAGAGATTCATTTTGTTGGGCGGTGACAAGGCCGAGCTCCGCGTTATATCGGTTGCCTTCATTGGTTAGAACTTCGAGATACGTTGTCGCTCCTCCCTTATATCGAACTTCCGCCAGGTGTGAAGCATCCTGATCCGCCGCCACCAGCTGCTCTTGTTGTTCCCGATACTCTCTGGTCTTTCGATAGGCAATCAGTGCATTCGATACGTCTCGGAAGGCCGCAGCGATCGTCTGTTGATACGTAAGCACAACCTCCTGATCCGTCTCTTTAGCTAAGCGCAAATTATTCCGTAACCGTCCGCCCTCAAAGAGAGGCTGCGCCAGGGAGCCCACTCCATAAACGTAGGCTCCGGAGGGGTCGAAGAGAGAACCAAGGCTGTTGCTTCCTATTCCACCGCTGCCGGATATCGGAATCGTTGGAAAGAACTGTGCCCGGGCGACGCCGATTGCTGCATTTGCAGCGATAAGGTTTGCCTCTGCCTCCTGAATATCAGGCCTTCGTTCGAGGAGTTGCGAAGGAATCCCGGCGGGCACCGACGCAACATTTGGGGACGGCGTATATGTCTCCTTGCGCGTGATCGAACCGGGCTGACGGCCAAGTAAAAGGCGGATCTGGTTTTCCTGCTCCTGGATCTGTTGTTCAAGAGCGGGAATATTGGAGGATGCGGCAAAGACAAGAGCCTGAGATTCTCGGACATCCGACATCGTCGCCGCTCCAGAATGCTCCAGGTGCTCCGTCAACCGGAGTGAGTCTTCGCGCACCTTCAAAGCGTTCCTGGTGACCGCCATTTGTCCATCCAGAGCCCGTAACTGCAGATAGGCGGTTGCCAGGTTTGCTATCAACGTGCTCGTCACCGCTCTTTGAGCCCATCGCTGAGCTAACAACCCTGCACGTGCCTGCTCATTCTGCCGTCTATAGAGACCCCAGAAATCAGGTGTCCACGCTGCTGACAAGGAAAGCGAACCTGCGGCGATGACGTTGTGAATGCCAGCAGCGCCGGCGGCCCCACTTGGCAGCCTCGCTCCTACTTCAGACCCGCCTAACGATAAGGCAGGAAACATTTGTGAGCGAGTAATGCCGAGTCTGGCTTGCTGTTCGAGAACACGCTGCGCAGCGATACGGATGTCATAATTCGAACGTAGACCTTCCTCGATCAAGACCTTCAGGTCGGGATCATGAAAAACGTCAAGCCATTTCAGATCACCGATCGAATCGGAATCCTGAACAGCCGCGTTGTCCGGACCTCGAAATGCTGGCGCTACGGGTACGTCGGGGCGTTTGTATTTCGGTCCAACCGTGCATCCAGCCAGAAGGGCGCTGAATGTTAGGGCAATGTGGAATCGAACGATACGTCTCAAGCAACACCTCCATCGTTGAGCTCGTCAACAGGCGGCACAGTCTCGAGAGAGGTGCCCTTCTTCTTTCCAAAGCGGTGCGAAAGATATTCCACGAAGGAGAAGTTCACAGGAACAATCAGTATCCCAATGATGGTTGCTGCGACCATTCCACCGATGACGATGGTGCCAAGTGTCCGTCGTCCGACCGAGCCAGCCCCGGTCGCCGTCCAAAGCGGCAGACAGCCGAAGATAAACGCGAGCGCGGTCATGATGATGGGGCGGAAGCGCACCCGTGCTGCATGGAGAGCGGCATCCACGATACTTTCCCCATTCTCGTAGTTGATCTTTGCGAATTCGACGATCAGGATCGCATTTTTCGCTGCCAGACCGATCAGCATAATCAGACCGACTGTGGCGAAGGCATCATTCGCGAGCGCCCTCGCCTTGAGTGCGAGAAATGCCCCGAGCACGGCGATAGGCGTACTCAGCAACACGCTGAATGGTAAGGTCCAACTCTCATAGAGAGCCGCGAGAATCAGGAACACGAAGAGCAGAGACAATCCAAACACGGCTGATGGCGGCACTCCATCGGCCGCAATCTTCTCTTGGTACGACATTCCGAAGTAGTCAAAGCCCATGCCCTGCGGCATTGTCTTGTGAAACGTCTCTTCGAGCGCCGCCATGACCTGTCCGGTGCTGTATCCGGCTTGCGGAGCGACAGTGATTTGAACGGCGCCGTATTCGTTGTATCGCCAGAGAAACTCCGGCCCCGTCATTTGCTTGACCTGCACGAGAGAGCTAAGCGGGACCTGCCCTCCATTCGCACTTTGCACATAGAACTGTCCGATGTTTTGAATGTTGGTGCGCGAGTCGCCTTCCGCTTCGACGAAAGTTTGCCATTGTCGCCCAAACCTGTTGAAGTAGTTCACCAAGTAGCCGCCGAGGAATGTCTGCATGGTTTGATACACATTGGTGAGGTTGACCTGCTGTTGCAGTGCTTTCTCCTTGTCGACGCTCACTTTCAACTGAGGTACAGCGGGTTGAAAAGAAGGTAAGGCAGCGGCAATTTCCGGGCGCTTATTCACCTCGCCCAGGAACTTATAGAGGTTCTTGGTGAGAAAAGCCTGATCGCCTGTACCAGATCGATCTTCCAAAATGAAGGTGACGCCACCGGCCGTGCCGACACCGGGAATTGCAGGAGGTGGAAAGGAAAAGACAGTCCCTTCCTGAATATCCGCCACGTTCTTCCGAATGTTGGCTTGAATCCCGGCGATCTGTTCTTCAGGTGTTTTCCGTTCTTCCCAGGGTTTGAGAGTCACGAAGATGATGGCAGAATTCGTAGAATAGGTCAGAGAGAGCAGGTTGAAGCCGTTCACAGTTGTCACTGCCTGTACGCCGGGGACCTTCAGGAGTCTGTCCGTCACTTTTTGGCCCGCCTCATCGGTCCGCTGAAGCGAAGCGGCGTCCGGCAACTGGAGAGCTACAAAGAGATAGCCCTGGTCTTCTTCCGGCACAAACCCCTTCGGAAGGCTCGATGCGATAACACCGACGAAGAGCGAAACCACAACCAACCCAATCATCGACGTCTTGGTTTTGTGGATCAGCACACGGGAGGTCGTCACATACCCATCAGTTGTGCGATCGAAGATCTGATTGAACCATGCGAAGAACTGGTCAAGAGGGCCGGTCTTACTTTTCAGCTTGCGTGGCTTAAGCAGGAGAGCGGCGAGTGCGGGGCTGAGTGTCAGCGCGTTGAACGCCGATATTAGAACAGAGATCGCGATCGTAATGGCGAACTGTTGATAGAGGCGGCCCGTAATCCCGGGAATAGCGGCAGTCGGGATAAAGACTGCTGCAAGGATCAACGCGATGCCGATGACTGGTCCACCAACCTCTTCCATGGCTTTGTACGTTGCTTCGCGCGGAGTCATACCATGCTCAATGTGATGCTCGACTGCCTCCACAACAATGATCGCGTCGTCTACGACGAGACCAATAGCCAGGACAAGGCCAAACAGCGATAACGTGTTGATCGAAAATCCCAATAACGGGAACATCGCAAACGTGCCTACCAATGACACCGGGACCGCGAGAAGCGGAATGATCGTTGCCCGCCAACTTTGGAGAAAGAGGTATACGACGACCATGACCAGCAGAAGTGCTTCAATGAGCGTTACGGCGATCTCATGAAGGCCCGCGGTAACAGCCTTTGTGGTGTCCAGAGTGACCTTGTAACTGATTCCAGCCGGTAGATTTACTGCGAGTTCCTTAAGACGCTTGTTCACCAATGCCGCGGTTTCCACGGCATTCGACCCTGGTAGCTGGTAGATTGCGATTCCTGCTGAAGGAGCGTTGTTAAACCGGCTCTCCATGTTGTAAATCTGAGCGCCCAACTCCACACGGGCAACGTCCGAGAGATGAAGGATCGAGCCATCGGGGTTGGCGCGGACGATGATCTTCCCGAACTCCTCGGGAGTCACCAAACGTCCGTCGGTCTGTACGGAAAAGGTAAACTTCTGGCCGTGTGGCACCGGTTCTCCGCCTATCTGTCCTGCGGGATTGACCGTATTTTGCGTCTGGATTGCATGGATGATCTCAGAGGTCGTAACCCCGAGTTTGGCCAACTGGTCCGGTCGTACCCAGACCCGAAGAGCGTATTGCCCGCCATATACCTGAACTCGCGAGACGCCCTTGATACGAGTAAGCTCGTCTTCAATGTTGATGATGGCGTAATTCGTCAGAAACTCTTCAGAGAAGCTTTTGTCGGGAGAGAATAAAGTTGCGAACACAAGAGGCGACGCAAGCGATTTCTGAACCGTGATCCCGGCGATCTGCACTTCCTGAGGAACCTGTGCCTGCGCCTGACTGACCCGCAATTGCGTTAGAACCTGGTCCGTATTCGCGTTCGTTTTGACGTCGAAATTGACGACAATGGCGTTGTTTCCATTGTTGTCATTGATTGAATACATGTAGTTCATGTTGTCCACGCCATTGATCTGCTGTTCAAGGGGTGTGGAAACAGACTGCAGCAGCGTCTTCGCGTCTGCACCAGGGAAGAGCGAAGTAATCAGGATCTCAGGCGGAACCATATCGGGATATTGCGCGGTTGGAAGCGACTGCATCGCAACCACCCCGACGAGCACCATAATGATAGCGATAACTATCGCGACGATCGGGCGACGGATGAAGAACTTTGACATTTAGGGCCTCACCTCGGCGACGCTCCGAGCACTGTTCGCAATCCGAGGATTCACTAACGCACCATCCTTGATATTGCTCATGCCGTTCACCACGACAACGTCACCGGCCGACAGACCGCTTTGAATAACCCAACGCTGACCGACTTGCGAACCGAGCGTTACGTTGCGAAGCTTGGCGTGGCGATCGTTCGTTACAACGAACACCTGGAAGGCCCCCTGGATCTCCTGCACCGCCTCCTGAGGAACGACGATTGCGTGAGATAGGACTTCGGTTTGAGTCGTGACTCGCCCGAATTGACCAGGACGAAGAACATTCCCCGGGTTCGGAAACTCCGCAGCAATGCGTATTGCGCCGGTTTGTGCGTTCATCTGCCGATCCACGAACATAATCCGTCCTGGTTTCGGATAAACTTCATTGTTCGAAAGGATCAGATGAAGAGGAACTGTGTCGTTACCGATCAGGCTTCCCTTGCCGTTCTCGTGGGAGCGCTGGGTCAGCGCGAGGTATTCCCGATCACTGATCGAGAAATAGGCTTTGATCGGGTTCAACTGAGAGACCGAAGTTAATACCGCAGACGGTCCTACGAGATTGCCCACCTGCACTTGAGCCTGTCCGGCAACCCCCGAGATGAGGGAATGAACCTCCGTGAATTCAAGGTTTATCTTTGCGCTCGCAACGTTTCCCTCGGCAGCTTTAAAGGCTGCTTTTGCTTGCTCGCGCTGCTGCACCTCCGTGTCCAACTGACTCTGGGAGATGGCATGTTCCGTAACGAGAGGCGTGTCCCGGTTCACATTGATTTCTGCCAACGCAAGTTGCGCTTTGACCTTCTCCAGCGCCCCTTGAGCCTGTTGCAATGTCGCTTCAAACGGCTTCGGATCGATCTGATAGAGAACCTGCCCCTTCGCTACCTCAGAACCTTCACGATAATTCTGGCTAATCAGATAACCCGAGACCTGTGGCTGAATTTGAGCGTTGAGATAGCCATCCAGCGTTGCAACCCACGTACCCTCGATTGGAACGGTCTCGGGTTGCACGCTCACAACTTCAACGGTTGTGGCTGTTGAAGTTTCCGGGGCAATTGTGCGCTTCGAACTGCACCCGATAATTGGAGCCAGAATAAAAGCTATCGTTAGCGCCAGTGAATGCGGGGCAGATGAGCAGCAGATAGATCGAACTGCCGCAGGCATTTTCAACATGAACAAAACCTCCGATGCACAGCGTTGGAAGATGAGGACAGCAGTGTGCTCGCTCACAGGGAGCATCGGAGCGCACACCAGTGAATCGCGCACCATTCGGCACGCACGGACACTCATGGCAATTGTTCTCACTATTGGCAATCAGTGAGAGAGCTTGTTCACGCCGTTGGCGAACGAACTTCGACTCGCGGTTCAGCACACGGAATGCTTGTAAGGAATCCTCCAGGCTTATATTCAATACATGTTGAATATGATGTGGCGTCCAGTTAGGCGATGCAAATTAATCAGTTGCGAAGTAGCAAGACGGGATTTGGAACGCCTGCGAATTGCAAACCGCGACCAAGAGACGCAGGCTCCTCAGTTGTGTCCCTTGCTCGAGCTGCAATTGGCATCGAGTGCAGCAAAGATCGCCGCAAATTCAGCCCCCGGACTATGTTCTTGTAACCTGTCGAGCAATGAGATGAGGCGCTTGGACCTAGTCCTCGTTCTTCGGGCATACAGGTGCAGTTCGAGATAAAGAAGCCACTGGCGCTTCCCTTGTAGAGTTCGAAATAGTTGTCGCGGGCTAATCCAGATTTCGCCCGTCGCAGATAGCTGAATACCTGTTTGTTCCGGAAGTATCCAGTTTTTGTGCGCGAGATCATCTTCGAAAATAGCCAGGAAGATATCTTCCTTGTCCATGAAGTGAGCGTAGAAAGCTCCGCGGGTCTTGCGCAAAGCGTAGGCGATATCCTCTATCCGGGACATCTCGAATCCATCAAGCGCAAACCTGTCGCGCGCCGCTTCGAGCAGTTCGAGGCGAGTTTGTACCAATCTGTCTTGCTGCTCCGGTGCCTTTCGAAACCGCGAGGGGACACTGTTTCGCTTGGCACGCGATGGAAAAACACGCCGCGCTCCATATTAAACATATATTGAATATATGCGAAACACAGCACTCGGATGCAGAAACTTCCGGAGACTCGCTCAGCATGCGTCAGCGGGCAGTTTAGGGAGTATCGCCGATAAACGTGGCGAACATGCACTCCGTAATCGCTGCTTTGAGCTTTTCTGTGTCTCGGACTGGTTCCCCGAAAGTTTCCAGAATATGCCGATAGGAAACAGTCATGGAGACTGCATACGTCAGCATGCAATACATGACCTCCACAGGCTGCTTCGGGATTGCCTTTTTCTTCATGGCCTCCACAAGAAGAGGTTTGAAGGCGTCATGATAGGGCCTCAAAAAACGCTCGATCAAAAGGTCAAGCTTTTCTCCGCTCTCCGCCCCAATTCTTGAAATGAACATTCCGAGATCTGGTTCGTCGCAGTTCAAAGACACTAGCTGGCGAAGAGCCTGGCCGAGGCGCTGCTTGATTGGGACATGCACGTCGCGCCTGAGCTGCTTGAGTTCTTCAATCGCAGGATTCAGGGATTCGGCAAGACGGTCAATCACGGCCTCCCAGAGCGCCTCCTTGGAGCCAAAATGGTGGGAGGCAAGCCCAGGATCTACTCCGGCAACTGCCGCAATCTTGCGCAAACTGGCTCCCTCAAATCCGTGACGGGCGAACGCAGTCTGCCCCGCCCGCAGCAGCGCAATATCGCCGCGCAGGTGATCATTTGCCGGTCTTCCCCTCCCACGCCCCTTCTGCTTTCCAACGCTACTTGGCATCGTTACAGTTCCTCGCACGTATTCATTATCCGTTGAATACGGACCGGAACGCCATTGATAGCTCTCAAACTATTGAGCCGGTCCGGCGAAGGGATAGTCGATGTACCCTGTTTCTCCTCCCTCGTAGAAAGTCTCCTGCCGTGGAACGGTTAGCGGGATACCCTGTCTGAACCGTCTGACCAAGTCGGGATTTGCGATAAATGGCCTACCAAATGCGATGAAATCGGCAAGGCGACCGGCAAGGGCAGCCTCGGCAAGCGCTTCCGTCATGGAGCCATTGACCACAAGGTTGCCCCTATACAGTGGTCGGTAGTGCCTCGCCATTTCTATCGTTCGCTCGACAGAGTCGAAACCTGGCTTCAGCGTCAGAGCAGCGAGCTCAAGAAATGCGAGATTGAAATCGCTCAGCTTATTGACCACGTACTGGAACGTCTTCTCCAACTCGTCGTCCAACACGATGCCGGCAACTCCATCCACAATCGGGTTGAGTCGCACGGCAGTACGCTTGTTTCCAATGGCTGACGAAACTGCTTCGACTACCTCAAACAGGAAACGGCTGCGATTTTCGCGACTGCCACCATAGTTATCCGTCCTGCGATTGGAACTCGGGGCAAGAAACTGATGGATGAGGTAAGCATTTGCAGCATGCAACTCGATGCCGTCGAACCCAGCGGCAATGGCGTTGAGAGCAGCTCTACGAAAATCGCTGATTGTCCTGTCGATGTCCTCTGCCGTCATGGCCTTCGGCGTAACAGTATCCGTGGGACCGGTCTTGGTGAAGGCCTGCCAGTTTGGATTGATCGCTGAGGGAGCTAGTGGCAGCTTTCCCCCAAGGAGATCTGGGTGGGAAATCGGGCCAACATGCCAGAGCTGGGCGAATATCCTTCCGCCTCTCCCATGAACCTTCTCGGTAACGAACTGCCAGGCGGCCACCTGTTCATCGCTGTAGATCCCAGGGACATTGACAAAGCCGGTCGCTTCGGGACTGATTACAACTCCTTCCGATATGATCAGACCGGCCGAGGCGCGCTGTTCGTAATACGTCCCCATCAGTGGGCTGGGCGTGGCACCATTGGCGCGCGCTCTCGTCATGGGAGCCATGAGTACACGATTCGGGAGATCGAGGTCGCCGACGCGGGCTCCCTCAAATAGTACCGACATCTGCTCTGTCATCTGTTTCTTCCTTAGGTTCGAAACTGCAACGTTCTTGACGTCTGTTAATGCACTATCGGAAGCAAGGTAGCCTTCCATCCACCGGTTTGTTGTTGATGGCCCCAGGGAACCCCAAACAATAAACCGGACTCTTTACGCAGTGAATCCGCCATTGACGTCGATCACCGATCCGGTGATCGAACCCGCATCCGGCCCCGCGAGAAAGACAACAGCGGCAGCCACTTCCTCGACGGGCACGTAACCCTGAATAGCGTGTGACTCCATGATGATTGGCGGCAGCTTTCCTTTCGATCCGGCCGCCATATCCGTGTCCATCATCCCCGCCTGAACGACGTTTACTGTGATGTGTCGTGAACCGAGATCTCGTGCCGCTCCCTTGGTGTAACCAACGATGGCGGCCTTGGTCGCCGCATAGTCCGCGGTGCCTGGGAAAGCGATGCGTGTGCCGAGTCCGGAGCCAATTGAGATGATGCGCCCCCTGTCCGGCAGCACCTTGACGGCTGCGCGGATGTTTGCGATGACCCCCATCGTGTTGATGGTCCACTGCCGGTCCATCGCGGCATTGTCAATTTCGGGATCGTCGATCTTCTTGCCTTGCCAGGCGACGGCGGCGTTATTGACCAGGATGTCGAGCTTTCCGAGCTTCTCAACCACCTGCCGAATCAATGGCTCCGACGCGGAGGGATCGCCTTGATCGGCCTTGATGGCGACGGCCTTCACACCTTTCGCCTTCAGTTGCTCGACGACCGAAGCCGCCTTCTCCTCCGAAGCGACGTAGCTGATTGCGACATCCGCCCCTTTATCCGCTAGGGCGATCGCGATTGCAACGCCAAGTCCCCGCGACCCGCCCGTAACGAGCGCTACCTTGCCTGAAAGTGTCTTACTCATCATGAACTCCTTCGTTGATTGGAATGTAGTTTGGAGAGGCACCTTACCAGGGCAGCCGCTCATCAAGGAAAAAGAAACCTCCCGTTGGTCCGGTTTCATCGAGAGTGGCGTAATTGATGGTTGCGCGAGCGCCCTCTTCGACACCCATGTTTGCCTCCGCGCCCCCCATATCGGTCCGCAACCAGCCAGGGTGAATCGCGTTTATCTTGATCGGCGTGCTGCGGAGTTCTTCAGCGATCAGGATGGTGAAGGCATTGAGCGCAGCCTTGGACGTGTCGTAGGCAAGTGCCCGGATCGGATAGACCGGCGAGGTCGGATCGGACAGATGGGTGAGCGATCCCCGGATGCTCGACACATTCACGATGCGACCGGCCTCTGCCCGCTCGATCAGTGGGAGCAGGAGCTGCGTCAGGAAAATGGGCGCAAAGAAGTTCGCCTCAAAGGTTTCGCGCAGGACGCTCGGAAGGGCTCGGCTCGGTTGCCGAGGTGCTGGCGTTCCCCCGTTGGGGCTGTCCAGCAGGACGGCGGCGTTGTTGATGAGGATGTCGAGCTTCCCGTGGGCTTTGTCGATTGCCGCGTAAGCCTGCTGCCGATCCTCGTCGCTCGTTACGTCGAGCTTGATCGCGGACGCCTCAAGCCCCAAGGCGTGCAGATTGGAAACGACCGCTTCGGCCTTCGCCTTTTCCCGCGCTCCGATAACGACATAGGCTCCCCGCGCTGCAAGTTGGGAAGCAATTTCAAGGCCGAGGCCACGCGCCCCGCCGGTCACGAGCGCGACCTTGCCATTCAGTGAGGCCGTTGTGTTGTCTGTCATGATATTGCTCCTTCAGTATTTATGAATCGGTGGATTTGGCGACACACCCTCGGTTAGCCAGGAACGAACGTCGAAAATGATCCAACACCCGAATCGGAAACAGTCTCAGCTGTTACGTCATTCATATCGACGGAAGAATCGCTCATGCCGACGCCGCTTGTTTTACCGGTACAAATAACTCAAGCGAACTAAATGGACCACCTAGCTCCATCTGACGCCCAGCAATGGCAAGCTTGCCGGCAACAACCGGATGGAGCCCAATCTGCGCAACAAGCCCCGCAATTGTCTCGGCCGCTGATTTGTCATCACCAGCGATGAACAGCACGCGCTTCAAGTTCGTCGGCGTCGGCGAGAACATCACGTCGAAGGAGAGGGTGTTGAATGCTTTTACAACGCGCGCATCCGGAGCAAGCCGGGCCACAACTTCGCTGCCAAAATCGCCCTTCAAATCAGCGACCACCAGTTCTTGCTTGTAGGACGCGAAGATATTGGTCGTATCCACCAGAATTCTTCTCTCCCACGACAAGGAGGGGGAGAGAATCTCCGGCACCTTGAGCCAGGGGACTGCGAGCAACACGACCTCACACCCTACGACCTCCACCACGGTCGCCGGGGTGACAGGCTCAGCGATCTTCGAGAAAATCTCCGATACACTTTGCGGTCCACGGCTGTTTGCCACGAGCACTTCGTGTCCGGCTGTCGCGTATTTGGTGGCCAAGGTAATGCCCACTTTTCCCGCTCCCAGAATCCCAATCTTCATGTCTACTTCTCCGGTTGTGATTTCGCCGTACCAACATTGGCCATCGCTGCAATGAAAGTACCGCCCCAGATGAAACTCGGCCCATAGCTCGCCACTTCAGGGTCGAATTAGCTCGAGCGGGGGGAGTTACTTCGCGGTTTTGGCCGGAATATCCGCAAGTCCATTCGGGAAGATTGCTTCTGCTGCAGCCACAGGATCAGAGAACTCTCTTAGCAGCACGATCTTGCCGTCTTTCGATTCCAGCCTTCCGCCGTACAGTTGGTTGTAGACCCGTCCTGTGGCCTTGATGCGCGTGGTAACCGAATACTCTCCGAACGCGCGGTTGGGGTCCTCAGCAGCAAAGATCTGAACATTGTGAAACTTGAAATCTTCTGTCTGATTTGTAAGAAAGGCCCCGATCTGCTTCCGGATCGCATCGATACCTACAAGATGCCCCCCGATACCAACGGATGGGAAATACGGAAACTCGAAGACGGCATCGGGAGAGAACAATTCGAGGGCCTTCTCGAAGTTTCCTTCTGACACCCGGCGTGTATATTCCTCTAACAACTGAACAGCAGTCCTCATTTCGATTTCTCCTTCTGTATTGCTGACACCCGATAGGGTTTGGTCGAGGAAATCGGCAAAAGCCTTCCCACAAACGTCCGGATATTGAAACAAAAAGCCATGTCCTGAATCCGGATACAAGATAAGCTGCGAATACGGAAGAATCTGAGACAGACGGTAGGAGTTGATCGTCGGCATCCGAATATCGTTGATGCCGTTGGAAATTAAAACCGGATTAGTAACGGTCTTCAGCCGTTCATCCGGTTTCTCCTGTGGCCTTCCCCACTCTTCCCTGGCAATTGCCTGCGCTCTAACGGTCGCCATAGACACCGGCTCGTCTGGATCTCTGACGCGTTGCTTCATGCGTTGAAGGTACTGGCGACCTAAAGCCTGGCTGCGATCACTGGGCGCGAAGAGACCACAGAGAAAATCGTCGTCCGTCAAGGAAGGCTTCGTGCTGACAGATTTCGACTTTTCGGGGATTTCGTTGACGCCGTCGCCTCCCTTTGCGCCGGTCCCAGCCAGAATGGCGCGACGAACCAGTCCATTGTGGCGTATCAGCAACTCCTGAGCGACGGCGCCGCCGATGGAGAATCCGAGGATATCCACCTTCTTATAACCGAGGGCTGTGATGAAGTCAGCAGCGTCATCCGCCATTGCCGCAAAGTTGTCCGGAGCTGTACCGCTCGTATCTCCTACGCCTTTGTTGTCGAAGGCGATCACGGTTCTGTTCTGAGCCAGACGGTCCAGCAGCAATGGGTCCCACAGGTCCATGTTCGCCCTGGTAGATAAGAGGAGAACGAGGGGCGTGCCATTGGCGCTGCCGTATCTCCGATAGGCTAATCGCGTGTTCTTCACCGAGACGAAGTTTGTCTTGACCGACGAGTAGGTCTCGGACAAACCATGAGCATATTGCCCAAACGCAAGCATCAAGGACGCAATGAGCATCTGAGTCTTAAGATCGAATCCGATTCTCATTGCCCCATCTCCCTATGAAAATCGAGAAGCATCTGGCGGCTGCTCAACCTTCGCCCTTAACATTACCATACTTATCGTTATAATAACGATCGGTACATGAATGTCTCGCGGGGAACATTTGGAGAATGTCAGGATCAAAGCATGTATGCGGCCGCTGACTCATCCATCGATTTCGTGACATTACAGTTGAAGGTATCCTTCACGCAGCATCGAAGTTCCTCCTTCGGCCTCGATCGCAGGAGATGGCCACACCTCACCGGAGACGTTTGAAACACTGAAATGGCCTTACGCCTCCCGATGCAATCCACATCTCCAAGCTCTGGAGCAATATGCTGCAACCGCAGGGATGGTAAACACCAGGCGGCTGGTCATGGAGCCCCTGCTCAACTGGCTTCGTATCGAAGACCGCCGAACCGAGTCGCTCGATCTCTCCTCACCACGCGCCGCCTGAGGTTCTCGCTGATTCACACTGAATAAGGAATTGACTCGTTTCAGTGAGAACATGATCGAGTTGAGGGTTGTTTGTCTGAACATACCCTGAAGCTCTTTTTTCGTAGTCTCTTGTTAGTTGACTAATGACCACAGTCCGCTCGCTGCGTACTGATCTCTGAGCACCGCCTCTGTTCCACGTTGTCAGTTCTCATAGTTCATTTGCGGCAAGCCCCTCATGACCTGCTCAAAGGTACGAGGTGGTTCTTCGCTGGCAAGGATGACCATCTCCAGTTGGTACCAGCCATAGGCTGTTGGATTGTCGCCGAGCGTCGCGTAGTTGGCGTTGAAATACTGCCTCTCATCCTGTCCGGAAGAAACTGGACTCGGCAGCTTCTTCCGGATGCGGCGAAAGTCATTCACGAGTTTTGCCAGGTACTCGGGATCGCGTTCGCGATACCATGCGACGGCGATGCGGTTGGCCGTCATCTCTACCTGCCAGTAGTTCCTGTCGAAGTTGTCAGACACCACTTTCTTCCTGTCCTCCGGCAATCTGCGGATAAGCTGGATGCTGACCCAGTGCCCCAACTCATGAACGAAGAAGAATCGGTAGAACATGGCCTCGAAGAGCTCCTGCCCTGATGGCTGGTCCGTGGTGTAGCTGGCCCACTGATCGAAGGTACTCTGTACCTGGGCCGGCAGCTTCCCGAAGCGCGATGAATGGACGGTGTGTTTTTCGTAGAAGGAGATCTGAGGCTGGGTATCGAGCAGAACCTGGGGAGGCGCGAACGCGGGAAGGTTTGACTGATGAACAACTGCCTCCACTTGCGCGGCGAGCTGTTTCAGTGCATCGAGCGTGGGGTCTTCTTGTTTCGCTTCCTGTGCAACCAGTACACGGAGCATGGTGAAGACAGAAAGAACCACAAATGGTATTCCAATCCGCAACCACCTCTCAGACAACTTCACAAATGAACTCATGTCGCTTTTCCTCATGCCGTAAGGTTCGACTTGCGATGACTTTCCGCACTTACTTGTTCTCCGAAGCAGGCGGCAGCGCTTCAGGTGCCGCTGTACTGTGGAAGAAGGCGATACGCCACCGCCCCTCTGCTTTCCTCAACACGGCTGACTCCAGGAACGTGACCTTCTGTTCGTGTCCGGCATGGCTGAAGGAGCCGAGAGTGGTAAAGATGGCAAGTGCTGTATTGCAATCCACACTCACCTCGGGGTGACTGACTGTCCAGTTGGCCCTCGATCCCTCGGCCAGATGCTTCTTCCCAAGAGCGAAAAGCTCCTCGCCGGTAAAGCGACGGCCTTCGTCGAAGATCTGGAAGTCCGGAGTCACATAGGAGAAAAACTTTCCTTTGTCCCCTGCGGACGCCGCGGAATACCAGGACTGTACGGTGTTGACGATCGCACCGGTGTCAGCGGAAGTCGCTCTAAGCGTAGTCGACGATGTTTGGGCGATGGAGCTTAGAGACATCCAAAGGATTGGAACGAGGATCAACGCATTGCGGCGAGTGAGGTGCATCATTTCTCCCGTGGAGCATTCCGCGCACTGGTGTGCAAAAACCCATTGACCCTGCCTCCAGACAAACGGTTCCGCTCAGAAGCAAGGTATTGGATCGCAAAGATCAGCAGGACATTCCGCATGTCATTGTCAGTAATGCTTTGCATCCGGGTCGTAGATAGTGGCCTGGCGAGCGATCATCGTCCACGCCCCATCGGCGTACTGCCAGACGTTGGTGCTGCGGCGATGGATTGTCTTGCCCTTGTCGGGTCCAAACTCGGGAACCAGAGTTTCGTCGGCCATCGTGACGGCGATGTTTCCGTAGAACTCGATCTTCTCCAGCGTGGACTTGTAACCGTCCTCGTAATTGAGTTGGTCGCGCTTGATCGCATCGAAGACTTCGGCGCGGGTCAGAACGTGGTTGTTGGGGCCATTGACCAGCAGTTTCGGCGACCAGAGCTTTTCAAGCGCGGCAATGTCATGCTCATTGATGGCCTTACCGACCGCTGCGCCGGCTACGGCCAGCTTCTTCTTCGCCTCGCCATCCAGTTCCTGCGCGTGCGCGCTTCCCAGGCGAGCCAGCACCAGTGCCCCGATCAATATCCACTGTTTCGTCTTCATCATTATGCCCTCCGGAACCTCACCATATATTTACCTGCATTTGTCCAGTACCCACCATCTCATCGCCCGGTTTGCAATGAAATACCCCGCGAAGGCATTCATGTTGGAAAGCGGACCAACCTCGCGCAGCGAGCCGGGTGCATGAAAGCCTGTATTGAGCAGGAGCAGGCTTCTCGTCGCGGGCATTTGTGCGAGTGACACGCGCTCCACTGAGGAAGAAACGCTGATCTTCGGTAAAGCCGTCGATCTTTGCATTCGCTTCCTTCGGATTACTCGCTTCTCGCACGGGTGAAGCAAATCCGAATGGGGATATATTCTCAATCATGCCGTCTCCTCGATAGCTATCGCCTATCCAATCGGACCCGAATGCCCGCCGAGAGGCGCAGGTCATTCTGATGATCGTCGCGTCCATTTGAGAAAGTGGTGAGTAGATAGGAAGCGCGAACAGGCACGAGAGTCCATCGCTGTCCTATAGTGATACCGACTCCTCCTCCCGTTTCAAACGCGAAGGCGTTTGCGCCGCCGTGGCCCGTCGCATCTGGGGCGAGGCTGCCGGAAGCGTGCGCCCCGCCGAACAACAGGTCCCCAAACGGATGTAAACGGCTGGAGGATGGTGGAAAGTATCGCAGGCCGCCTGCGTAGGTCACCTGCGTCAGGTCGTAATGGTTGATGGTGACGTCTCCGTGATGTGTCGCGGTGAGATCGCCCAGCAAGGCAAGCTGACGGCTGAGGTTGAATTGGACTTCTGCCCCGCCACCATTCAGACCGAAACAGTTGCAGTCGGGAGTCAGGTTGGTGCGCACATAGGTGTAGTTCAGGCCCACGGAGATCGAATGCTGTTGCTGCGCCACAGAAGACTGCGCACCGAACATTACGAGAGCAGCAGACAAGACAAACAGGCCCTTCAAACGGAAGCTCAATATCATGGCAGTCTCCTAATTAACCTTCAGCGTGACGGTGGTGGTGTGCGTTGTGCTTCCGCTTGTGCCTGTCACCGAGATCGTGGAGGCTAAGCCAGGCGGCGCAAATCCCGTTCCACTTCCGCAGCCGGTGAGTCCTGCAGCGCACGCAATTCCTACGATGAGGAGAATGAGCAGACTGAGACCACGTCGTCCGCGACGGAGCGGCCACAGCACAATGACGCAGGCCAGTGAGGCTACTGCCGGCAGTCCGCCTAACGGCCGCGGAGGCGAATCCTTTAACTCCGCGCTCAAAACCGGAACCGTGACGGTCATGGTGCTGGTTGTGGCTTGCGTTGTTCCCGGCACAAGACTTGCGGGGGAGAAGGTTGCGGATGCTCCAGCCGGCAGTCCGCTTGCGGAGAGCGTTACCGCGCTGGTGAATGGATTGCTGGGGTCGGCTGAGACAAGCTGGATTGCATAGCTGGCCGAAGCGCCGCGTTGTACCGTCTGCTGATTCGACGCCACAGCGATGTGGAAGTCAGTAGCACTGCTTCCTGCGATACCCGTGCCGCTCAGACTGGCGGTTTGTGTGCCGATGCTGTCTACCACTGTGAGCGTCGCAGTTGCGTCACCCGCGGCAGACGGCTTGAAGGATACGCCGATGGAGCACGACCCTCCTGCATCCAGCGTAGAACCGCACGTGTTGCCGCCAATCACGAACAGCGATGCGTCCGTGCCAGTGATGCGGATCGAGTTGATAGGAAGAGTGGCACTGCCTCCGTTCTTCAAGGTGAATGTCTGCGTTGTACTTGTAGCGCCGGTATTCACACTACCGAAGGAAACACTAGTGGGAGATAGGTTGGCCTGCGGCGCGGCGGCGGACGTGCCAGCTCCGTCGAGGGTTGCCGTTTGCGTGCCCGCACTGTCTACCACGGAGAGCGTTCCAGCTGCATCGCCTACGGCAGTGGGTTCGAAGGTCACGTAGATCGAGCAGCTATGGCTCGGAGCCAGGGTCTCGCCGCAGGTGTTCGCGGATATACGGAAGGAAGACGCATTCGCGCCAGTGATGGTGATGGAGCTGATCGCGAGATCAACATCGCCTCCACTGGCAAGCGTGAAGGCTTTCGGATCGCTGGTGCTGCCAACGCTCACGCCACCGAAGGCTCCATTCGTAGGACTGAGAATAGCCTTCGGCCCGGAAGAGGCTGCAGTCACGGTGAGCGTGCCTGTTCCGCTTGCGGCGCCGTAGTTCGAGTCCGCCGCGATGCTGACCGGGATGGGGTAGGAGCCCACGGAGAGGGTTGCGGTGGGGTAGCTTGCCGTGCAGCTTTCCGTGTTCGTCCCGGCGCTGCACGTCGCCGTCACCGGTGAACTTCCGTTCAGCGTGAAGGTGACTGCGCCGGTCGGATCGCCCGCCGTAAAAGAGATGGTAGCCGTCAGGACAGTTGCAGCTGTCCCCGAACTAATTGAGAGCGACGGCACACTGACCGACAAAGTATTGGTCGAACCAGCTCCCTCACCTAAACCTTTGAGAGAAACTGTCTGGGATGCATTGGCAACGTTTCGGTCATTGTCTGTAAAGGTCATCGTCCCATCGATCTCGCCCGCACGCGACGGCTTGAAGTCGATGAGGTATCGGCAACTTTCCCCAGTGCTCAGCGTCACCGCAGAACCAGGCGCAGCCTGGGTGCAGCCGCCATAGTTTGATTCCACATAGAAATCAGCGGGGGCGAGGGTGGGATTGTTGCCGCTTGCAGGCGCCGCGAAGGTGAGCGGATCAGTGCCAATATTTCCCACCCACACAAAGTGGTCGTTCCCGAAACCGGGATCGTGACCAACCTGGTTTGAGCCGAAGTCCAGCGTCGATGGATTGTCCATCGTGACCTTCGCCGCCGGATATACCGTGAATGTTCCACCTGTTGGCTGCTGCTGCGAGGCAGCAGCTCCCGTGACGTACACATTGCCGGCCCCATCGACCGCAATCTCATCGCCGTTGCGGCCCCGGGAGATTGCGATGATCTCGGTCGTGGTGTACGTGCCATCGGGAGCCGCGACCGCTCGGGTGATCTGGGCGGTGCCTCCGCTGGCTGAATTGATGGAGTACACGTTCCCCGCACCGTCAAGGGCAACGCCTCCGTAGCCGGAAAAGAGCTGGCTGGAACCGAGCGTATAATCACCTTCCGCAGTCCGGGTGGCCTTATATACGCCGCCATTGCCCTGACTATCAGGGGTACCGAGATAGAGGTTTCCGTTGGCATCCACCGCGATCCCGTCAGCCTCGATCTGCACTGCCGTGCTCTGCGTATAGTCTCCCGTAGGCAACAGAGTGAACTTCAGAATGGCGGAGGCATTGGCGCCAGTAACACCGTATTGAGCGAGGTAGAGATTGCCGTTGCTGTCCACCGCGATTTGACGCGGATATTGCAGCCCGCTGGCAAGCGTAGTCCTGATGTAATTTCCGGATGAGGAAGGCGTGAGCTTCAGCAAGGTTCCATTGCTCTGGACATCACCGGAACCACTGACATAGTCAACACCGTCTGAGACATAGACGTTTCCAGCGCCATCCACGGCGATTCCCTGAGGTCCGGCCAATCCATCGGCGATTACCGTCTCTGCAGGACTACCCGAAAGAGCTTCTTTGAGTACGCGCTTGTTCCCATAATCCGCGAGGTACACTGCCCCGGCCGCATCGACTGCTATTCCACGTGCCACGGCCTGAGTGTTCAGGGTTGGATTGGAAAACGCCGTACCGAGATAGGTGATTTGGTAGGCATCGAGCGTCAACTGTGGCCCGGTCCCCGTGCCATAGATATAGGTCGTAGTGAGGACATTGCCCGAAGCGTCGAGAAGACTGACCGCGCCATAGCGCACACCGGCCTGGCGTGGTGAGAAAACCACATTCACCGTGCAGGTGTCGCCTGTGGAGTAGGTGCTACCTGCTGCACAGGTTCCGCCGTCCGCACTGGCAAAGTCCATGCCTCCCGCTCCCAGGGTTGTAACGCTGAGGTGGTCCAGCGAGCCGCCTGTGCCGAGCGTCAATGTCACGGCCTTGGTTGCGTTGGTTCCCAGCGGAACTGAGGTGAAGTCGAAGCTCGCCTTGTCCTGGCTCGAGGTTTCGTATCCAAGGAGACCCCCAACCCCGCTTCCGCTTGGCTGGAAGGCAATGAGCGCATCCCCCTCGGAGTTCGCCGCGAGATCTGTTGTCGCATGGCTGCCACTGAGTGAGGTGTATTTGTCGAACAACCGCGCGGTGTAGCTGCCGTCCGGGGATGGAGTCTCCTTCAGCACGCGCCCGTGGTTATAGTCCGAGACGTAGATCGTCCCATGATCATCCACGGCAATGCCTCGCGGAGCGCTCAGATCGCCTGTCACGGCAAGTGTTTGCGGAGAGTTGCCTCCAGATGAAGGGTATTTCAGGACCTGGTTATTATCGCTGTCGGTGACATAGATATTCCCGGCGCTGTCCACCGACATCCCTCCGGCAAAACTCAGGCCGCTAACAATCTGGCTAAAGCCTCCGGAAGACGATCCCTTGAGAATGCGGTTGCCATCCTTGACGTACAGGTTCCCGCTGCCGTCGAACGCAATGGCCTGCGGGCTGCTCAATCCGGTGTACAGCACGCTCTCTGTATAAGAACCTCCGGAGAGCGTCTCCTTCCGTAGGGAGTTGTAGGAGCCGATCACGTACAGGTTCCCGCTGTCATCGACAGCCAGGTGCTGCGCCGCCAGAGGCAGCGTGGCAATCAGGGTTGAAGCCGAGAAGGTCCCGTTCGAATAGGTGACCTTGTATACCTGGTTGCTTATATAAGAAGGCGCGGATTCACCAATGTAATAGGCGTTGCCATGGTGATCGAACGCGGCCCCTCCACTCGCTCCCACTCCCGCCGCCCCCGTGATCGGAATCTGTGCTTGTGCCGCGGTGCTCATCATGCCTATCCCGAGTGCCACCAGAACCACCGACAGAAGCTGCACTAAGGAAAGATGATGTACGAGGAGCTTCTTCAAGATTGTCCCAGCATGTTTCCCGGGGCATATTCTGTGCCCGGAAATGAAGTAAATCTGATCTTTCACCGAATCCTCCGTGGTGTCTCTTCGTTCTTGGTTCCGGGTTTTCCCGAAATGTTTGAGTCTCGTGCCGCGGTTAAACTCTGGCCACAGAATGGGCAGGCCTCCATGTTTTGCCGGGAGATGGAGCCAATCCAAAGAGTGCTTTCCTCCCGCTCCACCGTGATCTCCCGCCGCATCATGCGCGTACCGTCCTCTTCCAGGCTGACGTGGCGGAGGAAATGTGCGCGCTCTTGCAGCCACCGATAGAGCTGGATCATCGTCCACCCCCCGCTGGGAATTGTTCAGAACGCAGACCATTGGTAAAGTCGAATTGCCAGGCCCGCGTCGTTTGTTTCGCTTGCGGAGATCGTGGCTTGGTCGTGTCGTAAATGCCAGTAACAACTTCTGACAACTTCTAAAAGGGATTTCAGAACTTGCTAGGACATTGAAAATAATGGAGATCTTTCAGTTCGCGGAGTTCGAGGTGAACACGGTTTCGCGCACGGTGAAACGTGGGGACGAAACACTGCCATTGAATCGGAGAGCCTTTGATGTGCTTGTATGCCTGCTCCGCGACCCTGGCAAGGTGCTTAGCAAGGAAGAATTGCTGAGGTCCGTGTGGTCTGACACCTATGTCGACGAGAGCAGTCTTGTCCAGAGCATCTCAACCCTGCGCAAGGCTCTGGCAGCCAAACCCGGAGAGAGCGCCTACATCGTGACGTTGCCCGGTAGGGGATACCAGTTCGCCTATCCGGTGCGTCTCGTCTCACCTACCCGATCTCGGGCCGCGGCCGGATTACAGAACGGCCACGTGAACGAAACAGATGGACTTCTATATCAGGAGCAGAAGGTTCGAACGACGGTTGTCACGGAAGAGCAGGAAGCCACGCGAGTCTCTGCCAGCGGCCGTCGCACCGGTTGGGTGCTGGCCGGTGCAACCGTCTCGCTGGGAGCTATCGCCCTCGCTTCCGTCCTGACCTGGAGGCACTATCATCGCCTTCCTGCCGATCCCATCGTCGTGCTCTCACAGATGGAGAACTCCACTGGAGACCCAGGCCTGACCGACGTGCTGAACACAGCCATAGCCTCAGACCTCAAGCAATCCCCTTACCTCAACTTTCTTTCGCCGGTCCATGTGCAAGAGACGTTGACCCAGATGCAGCAAAAGAAAGATTCCCCGTTGACACCCTCTCTGGCCCGGGAGGTCTGCCTGCGCAACAACGCGCAGATTACGCTCCGGGGCGTTATTGCGAAACTGGGTCAGAAGTATCTCCTTACCGTCGACGCCACCGATTGTGTCTCGGGAAACTCCTTAGCAATTAGTAAGGCTGAAGCTGGTACAGCGGATGAGATTCCTAACGCTATCGATACCGTGGCTGCGAATATAAGGAAGAAGCTTGGCGAGTCGCGGGCATCGATTCAAAAGTTTAATACGCCGCTCGTGCATGAGAACACGGGTTCGCTGGAAGCGTTGCGAGATTACTCTGCTGGCAGACGTCTTGCGTTACAAGGAAGACACGCCGACGCGATTCCTCTCTTCCAGAGAGCCATTGATCTGGACCCGAAGTTCGCCGTGGCCTACGCAGACATGGCTGCAACCTATGGCAACAGCAACAACCGTGCACAGCTTATCGCCAATCTCACCAAAGCATACGCGTTACGGGATTTTGCAGACGAGCGAAACCGACTTTTTATCATTGCGAGCTATCACAAGAACGTTACTGGAAACACAGAGGAGGCTCTACGCAATTTCCGCAACTGGGAGGATCTCTATCCGGGAGATTTATCGGCATTAGACAACGCGGCCGACATCTATACTCAGCTTGGCCAGCCAGAGAAATCTATTCCTCTTGCTAGAAAAGCCTTGGAACGGAATCCTGACAATGCCACCGCGTATGTAATTCTCTGCCGCGCACTGCTCCATGCAGGGCAACTGGAGGACGCAAGATCTGTTGGTGATCAGGCCATCGCCAAACACATCGACGGAGCCGATCTCCACTCTGTTCTGATGGAAGTAGATGTTGCTCGCGACGATACCGCCGGAGCGGCGGCGCAAATTGCCTGGGCAAGAAATCACAGTGCCGCCGTCCGGGCCGAGTTGAACGAGGCTCTTCTGGCCTTCGCCGAAGGGCGTGTCCGGCAGGGGCAGAGGATTATTTCTGAACTTGCTACCTCCTTTGAGCAACAGGGAGCGAGTCAGCAGTATGCGATTTACCAGCTCTCTTCTTCGCGAATTCTCGTTGAGACGGGCCACATGAACGAGGCCCGTGCATTGCTTCAGTCCAGGGACATTCCAGAAGGACTTATCGATCCTCTTGTCGCCTTAGCGTACCTCGGAGAGACAGAGCGCGCGCAGAGGATCCTTACGCAGGAGCTTGCGCGGCGCCCCGAAGATACGCTGTGGAATAACTTCAAGAATCCCCAGATCCGTGCGGCTATCTTTCTCAATCAACACAGGCCATTGGAAGCGATTGAATCTCTACGGAACTCTGCACCTTACGAGCTTCGTACCCTTGAGATCCCTTATATGCGGGGCGTAGCCTATCTTGAAGCAAATCAGCCAACCGCTGCCGAGAAGGAGTTTCGCAAGGTCATCGATCATCGCGGTGTCGATCCACTTTCTCATCTCTATAGGTTGGCGCACCTTCAGCTTGGCCGTGCATTGGCAAAAGAAGGCAAACGGGCGGAAAGTCGGGCAGCCTGTGAGAGATTCATTGCGCTCTGGAAGGATGCGGATCAAGATGAACCGCTTCTGAAGCAGGCACACGAAGAACTCCGTAGAATCAACCTGCCTGAACAATGACTTGGATTCGGGTCAGTCCATAGATAATTGAACGCTATCGGCCGCGTGAAATGGTGCCACCTCTCATTGAGAGTCAGGCATGTCTTTCAATCTTTTATTCCGAAAAGTGTCGGTAATGGATGGCCCTCATATTGCCTTCTCAACAGCCCGAACGTCTTGTCGCGACCACAGAATCGACGGTCCACGCGGCTTCAAGTCAAAGCGAGTCAGTATCCGACAGAGGAACTGTTCAAAAGGTGTTGCGTGAAGCTATTCCAACGAGCAAACACGTCATAAAATAGAACCGGTGAATTCCGGCGAACAGACATCCCAGAGCAAACCGATCCCGAGAGTTCTCGGGGTCGATGTCGACTACCAAACCCGTTGCGAACACTCGGTTTCCCCTCTTGACGTCGTGGCACTCCGGTTCAAGTGTTGTGGCGATTACTATGCGTGCCGAGAATGCCACGATACGTTGGCGGATCATCACGCGGTGATCTGGGAGCGCAAAGAACTCCAACCCCTTGGAGCATTCTGCGGGATCTGCCGGTCAGAGTTCAACATCCATTCGTACATCGACAGCAAGAATCGCTGCCCGTCATGCGGCGCTTCTTTTCGGGAGGAGTTCCAGTTCGAGAATCTTTCGCCCGATGGATTGTGAGACTAATAGACGATGCAAGACAAACCAGCGACTCTGCAATCATCGAGCCAGCCTAAAACCCGCCACCAGTTGTTGGAGCGTCTCCAGGGCATTCAAATCCAGGGGAGCATAGCTCTTCGGATACTGGAAGAGCGTCAGGGAACCCCGGAGACCGAGGCCGAGGTTCGGAAGATCGCCGTATGGCTTCGCGAAGAACTGCGAAACGAGTTCGCGCGTACTTTTCCAGAACGCGCTCAGAGAAACATGTCGATCTTCGAAGTTAGTGTCTATGCCCCTACCATCGAAGAGGCATGGAAGAAGAGCGGCATCAGTAGGCTCAACCTCGACGATCGGCCAACCAGGCGGTGGCACGAGGTGCTCGAGGGCGTCGTTTATACGGTCGGCAAATATCTTGAGTGACGGCGGATCGCCGAAAGTCACATTGGTATGAAAGCTCACCCAACTTCGCCCGCGGAATGCAGTCTCCCGTTCCCCTCGCTAGCGCTGGTATTATGGACGCATGACCTTCCAATGAACTTCTGGCTCGTCAGAAGCGGTCCGTTCTTAAGGTTATGTGCTGCAATCCCCCTTGCAATCAAGCGCAACATTTCGATGCCCACGAAGGAAAGCTGCGGACCATCACGTATGACTCTACAGGGTCATTCCTATCGCGCTTGAACGCCGCAGTCTTCGACCATGAGACTGCGGATAAAATGAAGACAACTGTGGTTCATGCTCTCGGGACGCTAGACGAAGTATTTACTCTTCCTGAGATGAACCTGACTCCCGTACAGTTGGGCACTCTTGGTATCGACTGTGAGTCGATACCTTAGCCTCGCGCTATAGGGGATGAGGCCAACATCAAGTGCTGGAAGTTCGAAATAGTTGGCGGAAGAGACGCTCAGCTAACAACCAATAGCCTGGTCCGCTCCTTCTCCACCGCTTCCTGGTAGAGCCTTCTAACGTCGGGATTGTCAAAGGTCGGATCGGTGAACTTTCGCCGAAGATGCTCTCGTTCCGCCTCGCACAGATGCGGATAGTCTTTGTAAAATTCATCGCTCCCCTCTCCGCTCTCTAACGAGATGTCGAAGTCTCCATCATCTTCGAGATGGGCTACGCAGAGGAAGTTCTCAATCTCCCGGATCGTGTAATTTTGAGGCCCGAAGCCCTCGTGCACAAGAACCAAGTGCAACCCGGCGACATCTCGTTCCCCCATCGCCGCGGCCTGTTTGGCCGGGTCGACTGTAAGTCCAGCAAACTCGAGGGCTTGTTCTCGGTTGTCAGCCTGGACAATGACACTATTTCCGTTCTCAAGACGAATCATGAACAGTTTTCTCATCGCGCACTCCAGTGCAGTCCCGGCGTGTGCCCGGGTCAACGCAGACCATTTTCAGGAAACAGTATAGGAGTGGGTTCTCGGGCCGCCAGTGAATCCGTTCCGATTCGTGTTCTCCAGGTACCAAGTCGGGGTGACATTAGTTCCGGTGCTCTATGAATTTGGGAGAAAGAAGGGGAACGGGAAGCTTCTGGATTCCCCGCTCAAGAAACTCTGAAACACCACAGGCCGACGGCACGACGATCGCTACCAACAAGATAAGACAAAGGAGATTGCAGCCAAACTCGCGAAAAGAGAACGGTTCGGCGCTTCTGTGGACACCGCAGCACGGGCACACCGCAGGACCGATGTCATTCGTCCTCTGGGAAAAGGGCAATCCCCTGCCCCGTATCGAACCCGTCTTCGTCACCGTCGTCATCTTCCTCCTCCGTTCCAGGATGGGACTTTCGATCTGAAGCGGCGAAAGCCGCTCGCTCGCGCTTGTCTCGACGGACGTCGAGTATTTGTTCGCCGACCGTATGTTTCGGGATATAGCAGTACTGGTAGAACGCCTCGAAGAGAGAAAGATTCGCCAGTCTCCGCCTTCCAAGAAGGTCGTGGAGGTGTTTCTTGTAGAGATGGGCAAATGCCTCTGGGGTTATGACGTATGACTGTTTTTTTCCAAGCTTTTGTATTGCCGCCGGAAGCCAACCCTCTTTGATCCAATGAAGAATTTCGTCCTTCCGGACATGCAACATCCGTGCGAGCGCGTCGACCGAAAAACAGTCGCACCGAATATCGCGGACGCTAAGTTCATTGCGTTGAAGAGCGCAGCGCAACGCCTTCGGAGAGCGATTCAATTTCTTCGCTACCTCTTCAACCGACCGTCGCGCCAATTCTTCGCGCGCTTCTTCGATCTCCCTTTCCGTCCAGCGGCGGTGCTCAACCCTACCCTTCAGCCCATGCTGGATAATGAAACGCCAGCAGGATTCTCGCGAGTGCCCGGTGTGCCGCTGCAATCGGCGCACCAGTTGGTCAAGCTTATCTCCGGACAGGACTCTCGCCTGTTGAGCCATAGCCACGGCCTCCGGCCCCCAACCGGGGTGAACCTTTGTCGGTTTTTTTTCGGGACCCATTGACCCCTCGCTTGAGGAGGCACCTGAAGAACGCTCGCTTCCTCATCGCCTATTAGCCCTGTGGAAAACGTGGAAAACGGACGCCGATGTGTGGAAATTAATCCCCGTGTAATAAGCGAGCCTTAGTCTCGCTGCAAATTTGGAATCGGCACGTGCACGAATAGGTTTCCGAATTTCGTGGTGTGGACATATCGATGGCGCTTCCCTCTCCCACCGAGATTTGTTGGGCCATGAGGTCCGCGCCGCTGGAGCAAAGCTTCCGCCCAGTCTTGCGAGCCGCGGTTGAAAGCAAGTGGCCGGAGACTCGGAAGTTCGCAGCCGCGCTCCTTGGCGACGATTCGCTGGCTCCGGAAATGACGGAGGTGGCAATCGAACGGACCGTAAAGTATCTCGCCGGGCACTCTCCGCTTGGCGTCGAGGAGACCGGTGTGGTCTTCTTCCGGTTCTACCAGAAGGAGGTACGGAGGCGGCGCGCCGCAAGCACCAAGTACAGTCTTCGTGGAACCGCCTCTGAACTGGCCTCTGCCGTCTCCGCAAGCCCATTGTCAACGGTGGAGCACCGGCTAGATCTCGAAACGACGTTACGATTCACGCGGCCCGACCTACGGGTGGCCTTGCTGCTGCGCTACGGGAGCAACGAAAGCTGGAGTGTGGTCGCGGAGAAAACCGGAACGACCAAAGATGCAATCCGCAAGAGTTGCCAGCGTGAGTTGAACCGGATCAGAAAGAGGCTTCGAGCTGATCTTTCGCGAGGTGCAACGCAACGTGAACAATAACCCGAAATGATAACCAATGATCCCTCCGTTTGACGTTGATCACGAATACGAACAAGACGATGACAACGACACATTTCTCTTCGAGGGCCTGCAACAGTATGTGTTGACTCACTACCCAAATCCCGAACGCCTTGATTGCCTCGACGCGGCGACCCTTAGGGCGTTCGTCTATGCTCCGGAGACATTGGACCTGGAGGACCGGAAGTTTCTTCATGTGTTCAAGTGTGCAGAATGCACACGTGAATTGATGGCTCATCGGGTGGAGCGTGATCAGAGATTAGAACTTCACGCGGCCCGGTCAGCGCGACCGAACAAATCGACGAGGAGAGCTATCCTGAAGGCTTCTACGGCAATGCCTCTTCTTCTCTTCTTCCTCGTGTTGTTATAACGGCCCTGCATTCTCCTCGGATCACGCATTGAGTTCGGTCCGCGCGATCAACAAGTTTCTGTGTCTTCTCTGCGACCACGCGCCGCTCGAATCGAGTCGTCTTTTTTCTGCGATCATCGCCTGAATTCCCACCAGATCCATGTCCCGTCTAGTTCGCCAGATTTTATGGCCAGTTGGCCATTGCGCAATGAAGGCGTAACCGGAGACCCTTGACATGTCGGACTCTACATTAGCGATAACTGTTTTCAATTCAGATGCAGTGGTAGCGCGGTCCAACGACGAATTTCCGCCGTTGTTGGTGCGCGCGATAGGTCACCAACTATGCACTCCGGACATTTGCCTCCGACCAGCACGACAACTCAGGTAACCTTTTGGTCCGGGAGACGTCTTCGCATCTTGATATGCGCCTGTACCTCGCAAGAGGCACAAGAAGTCTTTCGGTCTCTGGATGGAGCGGAAACCGTGCACATTCCGAGCGACGACATACCGGAGGTGAGCCTTGAGGTAAATGAAGTCCATCCCGACTTCATCCTGTGCAAGACAGAGTTTCTTCGCAGTCTGATTTCCGTCGACGGCGCAGTTTCGAAGGATTTGCGGCCGGGCCTTGTCGAATTGAAACATGCGAACAAAGCAATCCTTCCCAACACTGATCTCAGTCCCCGGGATCTTGAGGTTCTGCAGTTGCTGGCAAAGGGAGCTCGCAATCTGGATATCGCGCAAGTCCTTGGAGTCACCGAGAGCAGCGTCAAGAGAATTCTCCAACGCCTCTATGAAAGGTTCGAGGTTGCGAATCGTGCTGAGCTGCTAGGGCGCGCAATGGAGCTGCAGTTGTTTCCCGACTCGGGACCCCAGACCACTGAGAAGCGTTAGGCTATCTGTCTTTCGATTTCGATGCGAGATTCCACCAACGCAAGGCGGGACTCAGCAGCGGCTAGACGGGACTGCAACTCCAACAGATATTCACGGCGTGATTGAGGGACATCCAGATCACCAGCAGAAAATTCTTTGAGGCTGACGGCACCAGATGCGATTGCATCTTCCTCAGCCTTGACGGCCATTTTCAAGCGGTCACGTTCCCGCTCTAGCGTCTGTCGTTCAATGTTACCCATTCATCAAAATTACCATTTTCCGCGGTGGAGAATTCACCTCCAATTCCCTCAAAGGCCGTCGCCATGCTTGATGCTGTACCCTCCACGCGTTCACAGACTCGTTCCGATCCGCAAGGCGGCTCGCAAGTGCGATCTGCCTTCCGAAGTGCGCCCGCGTGCGGGCGCGGGCACCTTACGACGGCACAAGGCGAGCGGCCTTGGACCGCTGCCATTCGGAAAAGCTGGGCACCGGCCAGGCCTGTTAGGAGAACGACGTCTTGTCTGTTTTCTCTCGAGCAACCGGACTCGAATTGGCGAGCTTGTTCTTAGCCGCGATGGAACCGGAGACGATGCCGCTTTTTCTTGGATGCGAGGCAAAACGGTGCTATATTGGCACCCGGCAACCCAAAACAATTTCAAGAAGCTTCGTCGCGACTGAGCTGCGACATTTCAATTGGCGGAGGTCTTCGTGGCGTCCAAACGTAGGGACAAGTTAGTCCTCGGGCTATTTGAAGACAGGGATGCACTGCAGGAGATACTCGCCAGGCTTCAAAGCCATTCCGCGTCTCGCAATAATACTTTCGTCTTTGCGAATGAACGCCAGCAGGATGCGATCGATGACCTGCTCGCGGCTCCTCTAGACTTCGGTCTGGGAGACTTCAAACTCGCATCTTCGAAAGAACGGGTCCATCAACGTGACCGGCTGTCGCCTTTATCAGCCCGCTACCTTTCTAGGGCGAAGGCCATCAGACAAGGCAAGTCTCAACCTGCAAAATACCCCAGAGTTTTCGCGCAGTACGACATCGATCTACCGGAGAATCGGATTGTCGTTGGCCTCAATTCACCGCGAGCAACGGAGTTGGGCGGCCTTTTCAAAGAACTTGGGGCGATTGAAGTCCACTTCGGAGGGGTACCTCGAGTCATCGATTCGGTGGGGCGCTCAAACGAACTCGCGCGCGCCCTAAGCGATATTGTTCAGCAAATGGTTCCAGCTCGGAGCTATGGAAGAACAGTAGGCATTCCAACACTTGCCAGTACGGCCCTCACGGGGCATATCGATATCATCGATTTTTCTGAGTCCGACAACTACGTTGAAATTGAGTTCGACGAAGATGCGCCCTCCATGGATTTGTTGCCGAGCGCGTTCCCTGCTGATGTCGAAGAGGCTACACCTACTCCAGACATCTTCCAGGGCATATGGATTCCCGCCACCGACTTATGGGCTTCGCCAGCCGCAGCTTCACCTGAGCCAACTCCCGTAGAAAAGTCCGTCTTCGTGGTGAGGAGTGATGATGATTTCCCACCACCACCTCCCGCATCACCTGGCCCAGGAGAACCCGATGGACCGACGGAAAGGTTCATTGAAGGTCGCTTTCCTTCCTCTGTCCAGGTCGGCAAGTCGTTTTACCTTGAGGTGCGGATTGCGGTAGAACCCGCAGATGGAACGAAGACGACCGCGGTGAATCCAGGGGTGCTTCCCGCAAATCAGGATGCACAGGTCCTTTTCTTACTTCATGCACCGGACTTTACGATTAGCGGTGATCAACGCGCACGAACGATAAAAGTTCCGGCAAAGAAGAACTCTGATTTTGCCCTTTGGGAACTCACCCCAAACAGGGTTGCAACGCTCGATCTCGCCGTCACCGCCTACTACGGCTCGGCCGCCCTCGGAGAACTCAGGATTGAAGTGGCCTCGCTGGACAGCGCCGGAACCGGCGCGACCACCACAAAGAGCACCAACGCTGAGTTTCAGAAGCCCGATCCAGGAGAGATCACTCTCGAGATTCGATACGACCCTGGTAATCGAGTCTACAAGTGCAACTTCATATCAACTCGTATGCATACGGACGATATGGCATTGAAGCCATTGAATGGACCTCCCGAAGAGGTCATAAGCCCGCTCATCGCAGACTTGAATGCTCTGGCCAGAGGTGAGATAAAGATTGACCCAAAGCAAATGCCCGATTGGCTGCGAGGCAAGGGTCTCGACCTATGGCTTGAATTCATCCCTGAGGGCCTGCAGAGCCTCATCTGGAACGAGAGAGCCAACATTAAACGGCTAACGATTCTTTCAGGTGGGGACCCAATACCCTGGGAGTTGCTCTATCCCACCGAACCCGGTGGGTCTCCCGACCCTGCAGTTGGTTTCCTCGGGGATACATTCGGCTTGACACGATGGAGATTCGGGAAGACACCACCGACGACACTGCAGAATGGACGCGCGTGTTTTGTGCTTCCGCCAACTGCCCCAAAACAAGCGGTCGCTGAGGTCGATGCACTGAAGAGCATTGCTGGAAACGACAGCGTCGTCGTCGGCAGTCTCGGCCAGCTTAGTGACGTACTGCAAAGCGCGGACTTTGGGATTCTCCATTTTGCGTGCCACAACACATTTACTAAGACGTCGGCAACGATCGCCTTGTCAGACGGTCCTTTGGCGCCATCGACGCTACGAAACTATCTGAACAAATTCAAGCAAAATCCCCTGATATTTATGAACGCATGCCGCACCGATGGTCAAATCCAAAGCTACAACCGACTGAGCGGGTGGGCAACGTCGTTTCTCGATACTGGAGTGGGGGCCTTTGTCGGATCACTATGGGAGATCCGCGACACGAGCGCCAGATCGTTTGCAGCCACTCTCTACAACGAGATGAAGACCAAATCGCTTGGAGATGCCGTTACGTCCGCCAGAAAATTCATCAACTCAGGAGACGGCGATCCCACATGGCTGGCTTACTCGGTCTACGGTAGTCCCGACGCTAAGATCACACAATAAGGATCAATTCCATGGCAGGAATACCGGTTCTGGTAGTGCATGGGGTCGCGAACCGCGACCAGAATGCTTTCAATCAAGAAGTCTCAGATCTCCAAGAAAAGCTCGGCGGCGGCTACCGTCTTATCCCCGCCTGGTGGGCGGATCTCGGCGGGAAGACGAATTTCCTCGACGACACCCTTCCTGACATGGGGCAACCGGTAGTCCGCTCAGAGTTGGACGACCGAGACCTTCTGGCGTTGGGCGCTTCTATTTCCTCCACGTCCCCCGAATACCTGGTGCGCGCGGGCGAAGCTCGCGAGGAGATCATTGTTCGTTCAGCGCAGGAGCAGCTGGGAACGACAACCGTGGTTCGTTCCGACGGTGAACTCGAAACCGCGATTCATCAGGCATGGAACTCGTCGACCTATCTCCCTCTCATCCGCGACCAGAGGGCACTTCAAGCCATTGGAAGAGCAGTGGCGGTGGCGTCGGGATCGGCGGACAGCTCCGCTCCACCATCCAGCCCCTACGTTACTCGCGGCTCAGAAGAGGATGAGTCCATTGAGACTCGAGGCATCAAGGACGCAATAGGAAATGCCGCGCGGGCGGTTATGGGCGAGATCGACAAGGTCGTTGGCTATGCCGTCGGCCAGGTGGTTGGGGATCTGAATCAATCGTTGCGGGGAGCCTGGGCGGCTCCGATTGGCCTTTTCTTAGGAGATATCCTCGCCTATCAACGGAAACAGCCGGAGATACAGGATCGGCTCATCGCGACGATCAATGAACACGCTCCCGGATGGGGTACGAAAGAGAAGCCCATCACTGTTGCCGCGCATAGCCTCGGGGGCGTCATCGCTTTTGACGCAGCTACGAGAGCCGACAGTCCTCTCTGGATCTCAGGACTCGTAACCTTCGGCAGCCAAGCCTCTTTCTTTGAAGTCCTGGACCCAAGACCAGCCTTGGCAACCTACGCTCCCGGAGCACCGATCCTCTTGCCTCCGACCATTGGGCGCTGGACGAGCCTTTGGGAGCCCTTGGACGTGCTCGCCTTTGCCACCGAGAAGGTCTTCAGGCTGTCTTCAGGACAGCCGCCAATCGACATCCGAACAGTCCACGACCTCAAGAACGGGTTCGCAACCCACGGTTCCTACTGGCACAGTGATGAACTCGTGGAAGCAATTCGTGACATAGCCCCTGAGAATTGATGCCCTGTAGCATGGAAAACCAACTGAAAGAGTCTCTCCCAAATATCACAATAAAATGCCTTACATTCGCTTAGCGGGCTCATGGGGGCCCAAAAGGGCGCTGAAACGGAGAAGCTCTCGTTAGGAATAGGCATGAGAAGAGGACAAGACTGAGTCTTCACCGCAATTTAGGCATGGAAGAACTCCCACGACAAAAGTACATCCAATACGCGGACAGCACAGATTGTGCTGGTTGTCCTTCTCGCAAGCCAACCGAGTCCCACTTTGCCATAAGCCGGCTTTCTATGAGCAGGCCCACATGGTCAAGTCTTCTTTCGCGATTTCTGGCTCAATTTTGCCAGAGGTGCCTGAGTGGCCCAAAGGGCTGGAGCAATCCGGATGATGTCTTGAGCGTTGATGATCCGTTCGAGAACGCGTGGGTTTGATTCCGTCTCTGGCCACCACTTTACCCCATGTAAAATCAAACACTTACAGGCGGCACAGGCTAACGGTATCATCTTTGTACCGCCACCAGAGGAGCCTTTCTCCTGAGGAGCAGCGGTTCTAGCCTCCGCACGAGTGACAGCCCACAACACACGGCTCATGCGTCGAGCGACCGTGATTCTAGCGGTCTTTCAGCCCATCTGCGTTCAAGTAACCCAAATGGCGACTATTCAATTCCCGTTCAGCGTTTACGCCAAGCAAGATTTTCGACCTCACATGGGCCGCAATCGTTCGTGATCTGAGATACGAAAAGCCATAGCTGGGTCAGGCTCTGATGCTCCTTCGCCACTCTGACGGAGTGACACCTGTAATACGTGCAAAGGCGCGTGCGAAGCCGATCCTGTGGGAAAATCCGCACTCCAAGGCGATATCCGCAAGCGCCAAGGAAGTGTGAGCAAGAAGCTGTTTTGCATGCTCGATTCGCCGCTTCGTGAGCCACCCATACGGCGTTTCGCCGAGGCTATTCTTGAACGCGCGTGCAAAATGGGCTGTCGAAAGGTCGAGTTCGTTTGCTAGCTCTGCGAGTGTGATGTCGTCGCTGATTCGGGCCTCGATGAGCTCTATTGCACGACGGCATTGCAATGGCCCCAGAGACTCTCGGGACCGACCGATTCTCATCTTAATCTCGGCATACTTCCGCAATAGGTGGGCCTGAAGAGCGAGATGGATGTGATCAATGAATAAGCCGCTCGCCTGCTCGGCGCCCCTAAGAGCAGGCAGGAGAGAGCACGCAAGATTCGCAATCACTGGATCGAATGATCCGGGCGGTGGGAGGCGAAGTCCTTCAACAGAAGGCATTGAGTTGTGGCGAGCGAAATGCCGGAGGGCACGCTGAGGAACATAGAACTGCACGAGGTCGACCGGATCAACAAATTCTACAGTGGGCCTGCGCTCCATATCGATGATGCAGATTGAATGGCGCCCGTGATTGAGGTGAGACACCCAACGATCTTCAAGCCAAAGGCTCTTTAGCCGCGTATTCCGCATCGCAACACTGACGCGAAATGCAGATTCTGGTTCAGGCGGATCAGTAGGGCCAAAGTTTCCATGCTCTACCTGAAGGCAGGCCGCCGCTAAATATATACCAGCTGACTCTGTTGTCCTAAGCGTAGAGAAGGATCTCAGTCGAAAATGACTCCAATGGGAAACCGCTTCGGAGTCACCACTATCCCCAGAAAGGCGAGACAGCGCACTTGGTATGTGTTTATTGCATGACATGCCGATTCCTTCCATGGATAGTGGGGACACCGCCTTCGTCAGGACAAGAGTCGATCCGTGATTGTCTGGAAATACTATTCGGAATGACATGGCCAATGATTGGTGATTCCGCGCAATCTTGTTGCAAAAAGGACAGTTTCGAGAACAATATTGGCTGTAGGCAGCAACCGTGCAATCACTTAGCCAATGACGCTAGATGCTCGCGTTGGCGACGATAGTGCTGCACATGGCACGAGCGCAACTTGATCCGCCCAAGACCGGGATTTCGGAGGGACAGGTACTCAAATGGAAACCAATTCTGGAGAAGTCTGGCATGGCAATAAATTGGGAGACCGCTCGCACATAGCGCCGGTGGCGGCGAGTCCGAGTTTTTTTGGATTTCTTCGCGACAGCGTGGGAGGCGGAGAAATCAAAGGTGCGAGGGAACGATGGGTCGCGCCTGCCGCCTTATATACAGCGTCTGCAGGTATTGGCGAATCGGCATGGACGACAACCACGGAGACCGTGCTCGCGATTCGCCTGCATGGCGGAGTCGTCGAGGATCATAACCGAAAAGTGACGCGAACGAGCGGCCCCAGTCGGAATTTTGCACTTCAGCCCAAGGGCACCCCAACCCGATTTCTCTGCTTCACAGGCCTCAAGTTTGGCCACATATTTCTGCCCGACTCGTTACTCGATAGAGCTGCATATGTGGAAGGCCTTCCTGCACTCAGCGGCCGCTTGCGCGACGATCTCTCGTTCGTGCCGGAACAGATACTTCACACCCAAATACGAGACTATCTCGGACGCGCATTTGATCCGCTAATTCCCGCTACTTCCCTTGAAATGGAGGGACGCGCGCTGCTACTGGTCGACGCTCTGCAACGACTCCATGATCCACCGCGAGCTTTCGTGGCTCCAGAGAAAGGCGGACTATCGCCGAGACATTTGCGCCGAGTCTGCGACTTCATTATTGAACATCTCGCGGAAGACATTTGCCTGGACGACATCGCCTCGTTGACGGGTCTTAGCTGCAAACATTTTGTCCGTGCGTTTAAGCAATCGACCGGGCTACCGCCGCATCAATATCTGATTATGCAACGTATCGAAGCGGCTAAGCGCCGTCTACTGAATGGCAAGACAGGCCTTGCTGACATCGCACTCCGATGCGGGTTCGCCGATCAAAGCCATTTTACGGCGACATTCCGAAAGGTCGTCGGTGTCCCTCCTGGCGTTTGGCGCTGGGAGCAGGCCAAATGATTCCGAGTCCAGGCATTAGTAAACTCTCCTTGGAAGCAAATGGAGTCCCTTTAGTTTAGTTCCCCGTGAAATGTCTGTAGGGGCACTATGGGTCGAAGGAGCGCGGTATAAGGTGATTCCTCGGCATGGTCCTGATCTGGGTGAAAAAAAGGATGCGGGGGGTATGCAGGGTAGACCGCAAGGCAAAACATTTGCCCTACTGAATCGGGGTAGTTTCGTTCCGACACTACCCCTCACGCATCTGAGGCAGACAGCGCTCCTGCTGCCGAAGGGCCATAGCGTCCTCCGAAACTTTCGATATTGCCTCCCGGAGAAAAGCAGACAAGGCATCGATAGCGGCAGTCGATACTCCATGATTTCGGAGAAGGTAGATTCCGGCAGGCCTGTTCAACTTAGCATCCTCGACCCTGAGGGCAACGAGCTCGCCAGTTTTCAATCGATCCGCGATACACCATAACGGCAGGTAGACCAATCCCAGCCCGGCTGCAGCCGCATCGGATTGGGTTTGAAGGTCGTCCGTTTGCAGCACCATATTTTGCCGAATCGTTCGACCGTCCCCAAGTAGACCACGCCATCCCATATAGTGTGCGGGGCGGCGCTTATCAATGAGCCGATGGCTGCCGCAATCCATTAAGGTCTGTGGGGATCCGTACTTCGTCAGGTAGGCGGGGCTAGCGGCAGCGACGCTATGCTGTGTGGCGAGCTTTGTTGTCAGGAGCGCACTATCAACTAACTCTCCAATACGGATCACGAGATCCATGCGGTCGAGCACTGGTTCATGAAGCCTCTCCGTGAGATCCAGATCGATACGTAACAGCGGATGCTGATCCATGAGTTGCGGCAGATAAGGAACCACGCACTTTTTTGCGAAGGTAGGCCAGCAAGATAAACGGAGAAATCCGGATACTTCGCTGCGGAGAGCTCTTGCCTCACGTTTTGCATCGTCAAGTTCCTCCAAAATATGTTCAGCTCGTTCGAAAAGGATGCGTCCTGCTGCAGTTGGAACAACAGAGCGCGTCGTACGCACGAGGAGAGCAATCCCGAGTTCCTCCTCGAGAGAGCTGATTTGACGCGCTACCGTCGAAGCTGTCAGCCCGCGTTTCCGTGCTACTGCTGAAAAACTCTTGAGATCCACTGTCTCTACGAAGGCTTCGAGATTGTGCGATGAATAGCCAGCCATTTATGCAGTTTACGCAAAGGCATCTACCTACGCGAAGTATATCGGGCCGGGATACTAATAGAGATATTCGAACACTGGAGGGACTAGGTAGTCGAAGTGGCCGCTTTACAGCTACTCAGCTAACGAAAAGAACGAACTGAAACAATGAGATGACCAACTGCGGTATCTTTGGGAAAAATCGCTGATTTAGCTACCTTTTCGCGGATTCGGCTACCCATGGCTAAGTGCTAATAGCGTCTAGTGGACATTCATAGGCATTAAGTTTTTGGAGCTCGTCATGCGATTGTTTTCGAACTTATACGTTTCGCGACCATCGTCCAAACACCTTGACCATCTCGCCATACCCGCCGGTTTTCTGTCCGGAGGGTCAACACCTTACGCGCTGGGTAACGGCTCGCCTCGCGTTCTAAGGAATGCCAATGGCGATGCGCACAAGAAGTCGCTTGGAGTTGTGGTCGCTGGTTACTTGAGGTGCTTGTTGGACGGCAGAAGAGCGCGAATCGGGGAAGGCATCCGTTCTCGACTCTCTGAACGCATTTTGGAGCGCGAGAGAATTGCCCGGGAGCTACATGACACCCTGCTTCAGGGCTTTCAGGGGTTGGTCCTCCGTCTCGGCGCAGATGCACGTAAATTGTCTCCTGATGATCCAATTCGACATGCGATCGAAAATACGCTTGACCTGGCAGATCAGACACTGGCACATGGGCGCAATCGGGTGCGGGATCTTCGCGAAACCGGCTGGGATGGCGAGACACTTATTGAGAAGCTCGAAACATTGTGCGAAGGGCTAAGCTGCGGCCATTCCGCGGAGTTCCATATTCACCAGTCCGGTCCTCCGCACGATTTGAACGTGATCGTGCGAGATGAACTTTTCTTTATTTTCAGAGAAGCGATACTGAATGCTTCGCGCCATGCCCGATGCACTCAGATCAAATGTATTGTGACCTATGAACGGACGGGACTTCAGGTAGAGTGCCAGGATAACGGATGTGGCATCCCTCCGGAGTTTTTGCGTGATTGCCAAACCCCAAATCACTGGGGCCTCATAGGAATGAAGGAGCGGGCCTCTGCGCTCGGGGGGGGATTCTCTCTGAAAAGCAATGCGGGAAGCGGGACTCATATCGTAGTGAGAGTGCCAGCCAAGATTGCCTATTCCTAAGCGCCGGTGATCCGAAATCAAGATAACTTCACAAGTCTTCACGCGGGCAGTTCCGCACCAAGGATTGAATACTTGTGTGGCCCAATCCTTCATCCACCACCCCGGCATGCGTCAGGTTGTGTTTTGTAAAGGTTTCGGCGCACAGCTAGGCGATGGACTCACGGGAACGGTGTAATGCAAAACATGCAGATATTTTCAGCCGTCGCCTATCAACTACATCGCGCCTGCTGTCTTGATGTATGAGGCGGCAGGGCTTCGGGAACTCACGATGAGATTGTCTGTATTAGATCAGTCCACGCTGTCCGAAGGATCAAGCCCGACGGACGCAATCGCCGGCACGGTAGAAGTCGCCAAACAGGTCGACAGCTTTGGATACGAGAGGATCTGGGTCTCCGAGCACCATAACATGAGCATTTTGCAGGGCTCGACTCCCGAGGTCCTGCTTTCTTCCATTGGCGCTCAGACCCGACGCATTCGTATTGGATCGGGAGGCGTGATGCTACCCAATCACTCCGCCTACCACGTCGCGGAAAACTTTCGAATGCTGGAGGCGCTCTACCCTGGTCGTGTCGATTGCGGCATCGGACGTGCAAGTGGTGGTGACAGTTATTCCCGATCCCTCTTGAATGCTGTTCCTGGAACTGCAGACAGTTTTCCCAACCAGATCGACCAACTTGACCGCCACTTCCACGACGAGTGCGAGCGTGCCTTTGCTATGCCGAAGGTCTCTACAGTTCCCCCGATGTGGTTGCTGTCCGCCGGAAGTAATCCGTCCAGCGGCCTGCTCGCCGCGGAAAAGGGAATGGGATTTGCCGTCGCATTGTTCATTAATCCCGAAGCGAGCGTGGAGTCAGTCAGGCAATATCGGCAGCGATTTAGACCATCGCGCGAGTTCCCCGAGCCGAAAGTGATTCTGGCGGTCAACGCCGTATGCGCGGAGGATGAGGGAAAGCTGTTGGAACTCAAAAAAGCGTCGGACTTTTTTCGCTTGATGCGTGACTCCGGCAGATATCCAGCCGAGATCCCATCACCGGCAACCCTCAGCAAGATTGATTTCGGACAAAGGGAGCGGAGCTACCTCCACAAGATCGCCAACCGCGAAGTCGTTGGCCATCCCCTTGAAGTCCGAGACCAACTCCTTGAGAGGGCAAGCCGATATGACGCCGACGAGGTGATGCTCACAACGATGTCGTACGCCGTAGAAGACAAGATCGAGATGTTTCGTCTTTTGGGGCGGGCATTCCGAAGCTAATCTCGGTAGACAGGCGCCGCGCACCGAGCGTTTCGTCGAGTTGTCCATAATATTCTCGACTCGTTCAAAACGGTGCTTTCTTGATGCCGCCAGCCTGCGCCTGCTCGCCGCAGAAGTTCTAGAGAGCGCTCGGTGAGATGTCAAGACGAATTCACAAGTCTTCACATCACTGGATCTTCCCAGCGGATTAAGTATCTCTATGACGCAGTGATCATGAACATGACTCTGATTACGTATCTGAGTTGCTCAAAAACAGTTTCACAAAGGAGATGTGATGGCGAAAGTATTGTGTGTTCTCTTTCCGGACCCCCAAGATGGATATCCTCCAGCTTACGCGCGAACCGAGATTCCAGTTCTCACTCATTACCCGGACGGCACAACTGTACCCAGCCCAAGAGCTGTTGATTTCACGCCAGGAGAACTCATCGGCTGCGTTTCCGGCGAACTCGGGTTGCGCAAATACATCGAGGGGCTCGGCCATACATTTGTGGTGACATCCGACAAGGATGGCCCGGACTCCATCTTCGAACGTGAGGTTGCTGACGCGGATATTGTCATCTCTCAACCGTTCTGGCCGGCATATCTCACTGCAGAGAGAATTGAGAAGGCGAAGAAGCTGAAGCTTGCAATTACGGCAGGAATCGGATCCGACCATGTCGACTTGAACGCTGCAACGGAGCACGGCATAACTGTCGCAGAAGAGACATTCTCAAATAGCATCAGCGTCGCCGAACATGTCGTAATGATGGCGCTCTCTCTTGTGCGCGACTATTTGCCGGCCCATAGCGTTGCAATACAAGGTGGCTGGGAGATCGCGGACTGCGTGAAGCGAAGCTATGACATCGAGGGAATGCAGTTTGGAACTCTCGGCGCTGGACGTATTGGTCTTGCGGTCTTGCGCCGGCTCAAGCCCTTTGACGTCGGTCTGCATTATTACGATCCCCATCGTCTCTCTCTGGATATCGAAAAAGAACTGGGACTTATCTATCATGACAAACCGCAATCTCTCCTGAAGGTCAGCGACGTGGTCAACCTTATGATGCCACTTTACCCAGCAACAAAAGGTTTCTTCAATGATGAGATGTTGTCGGAGATGAGACACGGTAGCTACCTCATCAATTGCGCTAGAGGAGCACTATGCGATCGAGACGCGATCGCGCACGCACTGAAGACCGGACGATTGGCAGGGTATGCAGGTGATGTGTGGTTTCCCCAGCCCGCGCCCGCAGACCACCCCTGGCGGACGATGCCCCACAATGGAATGCCCCCCCACATGTCGGGCGCATCCCTATCGGGGCAGGCTCACTATGCCGCCGGGACGCGAGAGATTCTTGAATGCTGGTTTGAGCAGCGTCCGATTCGCGATGAGTATCTCATCGTAGCCGGGGGCAAACTCGCAGGAGCTGGTGCGCACTCGTATAACGTCAGTGAAGCTGCAAAGGCTTGAACCTTCATAGTAGGGAGCCTTGCTGTAACGAGCACTCAGTACCCTAATTCCGTGCGGTCCTAATAGGCCGCATGGGGTGCCACTGTAGCGGTCGAGCAAAAGGATTAAATATCCCTGTGGCGCGTTCGTCCATGCATGTGGGCAACATTTCGCTAAGGTCCAAGACAAACGGCAGCCCACGTCTTAAATATAGGCTCGCCATGCAGCTAACTCAATGTCAAATGGGAAGGGGCGCAAATGGAAAGCAAGCCAAATATTACGAGTAAGGCCGATGTTCTTCTCGTAGGCGCGGGCATCATGAGCATGACTTTGGCAGTTTTGCTCAAGGAAGTGGATCCCAGCCTCAAGATCGCGTTGTATGAAGTCCTCGACAGTGAAGCACAGGAGAGTTCCGGTCCATGGAACAACGCGGGAACGGGTCATGCGGCTTTGTGCGAGTTGAATTACACCCCTGAGCGCAGCGACGGGAGTATTGATGTGTCCAAGGCATTGGATGTCAACACTCGTTTTGATCTGTCACGTCAGATGTGGGCGTATCTCGTCCGGCAGGGGGCGATCCAGGATCCTCAATCGTTTATCCACTCTGTGCCACACTGCAGCTTCGTCTGGGGAGAGGAAAATGTTGCATATCTGAGAAAGCGCTATGAAACTCTCTCCGTGGAGCATTGCTATTACGGTATGGAGTTCACTGAAGACAACGACCGCCTGGCTGAATGGTTTCCGTTAGTGATGGAGGGTCGAGAAGGCTCCGACAAACTGGCGGCTACACGTATGGTGACAGGCACGGACGTGAACTACGGTGCGCTTACCAGCGGTCTGCTGAATTGGCTCCGCGCCAAAGAGGGATTCACCATTCACTTCAACAGCCTTGTAGATGATCTGAACCGCGATGGCTCGGGCTGGAGCGTGTATGTCAAAGATCAGCTCACCGGAGAGAAGCGCATCGTTTACGCGAACTTTGTTTTCCTCGGAGCGGGGGGCGGCGCTCTCCCGCTGTTGCAAAAGTCCGGGATTCCTGAGCAGGAAAACTATGCAGGCTTTCCAGTAAGCGGACTCTGGCTCCGCTGCGACAATGAAGAACTGGCGGCTCGCCATGACGCGAAGGTGTACGGTAAAGCCGCATCTGGTTCGCCTCCGATGTCGGTGCCTCACCTCGACAGGCGACATGTAAATGGAAGGACTTCCCTACTCTTCGGGCCCTATGCGGGATTTTCCAGCAAGTTTCTGAAGCATGGCTCCTACACGGAGCTGTTCAAGTCGGTGGAGATTGAGAACATCATACCCATGCTGGACGTCGCCAAGAATAATCTTTCGCTGGAGGAATATCTGATCGGTCAGGTGGTCGAGTCTTCGGAGGCACGCTTCAAGGCATTACGTGAGTATTACCCGCTCGCACAAGAATCTGACTGGCGACTCGAGGAGGCAGGTCAGCGTGTGCAGATTATCAAGCGCGAAGGACAAAGGGGAGGCGTGCTTGAGTTTGGCACGGAGATTGTCACCTCCGCCGACCGCAGTCTCGCGGCTTTGCTGGGAGCATCTCCCGGGGCATCCACCGCTGTATCGATCATGCTCGACCTGCTGCAGCGGTGCTTTCCGGATCAGCTAAAGAGCGGCTGGAAGACAACGTTGAAGAAGATCATTCCTTCTTATGGAATCTCATTGGTTGACGATGCAGCGCTATGCGACCGAGTTCGGGCAGAAACTGCCGAGGTCCTCAATATTGACTACGCAAAACTCAATACGGGTGGCATGGGGAATGTACCACCTATAACAAAGTGACTCGATGCAAGAGGAGAGAAAAATGATACGTGCTTATTATTTGTACACCGGAGATGACGGCCACTCCCATGTGAAGCGTGGCAGTGTGGAACCCAAGCATGTGATAGCAGCACAATCGATCATGTTCAAGGAAGATCCTCCTCACTCCTCAATGGGTTGGCATAACGATCCGATTCCGCAGTACGTGTTGTTTCTCGCAGGAGCGATTGAGTTCGTTACTCGGACGGACGAAACGTTTGTTGTGCAGCCTGGCGAAGTCTTGATCGCCGTGGACCATACAGGCACGGGGCACACATGGAGGTTGGTGAATGACCAGCCTTGGATACGAGCGTACGTCCCGTTCCAGACCGGCGCGGACCTTCATTTTGTGCCAGATTGAAAACATATCGATCCGGCCTGCTGAGTCGTTCGCTGCGGACCGAGGGGCATAAAGAACGGGTCTCGGCAGAGCGGGAGTACCCTTCGGGAAGCCACGTCGTTTTGGGAATGGAAATTCTTCGATAAGCGCAACAAAGCAAATCCATCGAGCGCATCTGGCTATTTTTTTACGAAGCGAGGTGAAGGGGCATATGGCACAAAAGGTCGCAGAAGTTCTCATCGAAACACTGGTAAATGCCGGTGTGAAACGGGTCTATGGCGTCGTAGGCGACTCTCTGAACGGCGTAACCGAGGTCATCCGGAAGAGCAAGGAGATCGATTGGCTCCATGTAAGACATGAGGAGGTGGCTGCGTTTGCCGCCGGGGCAGAGGCTCACCTAACCGGGAAACTTGCAGTGTGCGCTGGCAGTTGCGGGCCCGGCAATCTTCACCTCATCAACGGTCTTTTCGATTGTCAGCGGAATCGTGTACCCGTGCTTGCGATTGCGGCACAGATCCCGAGCGATGAGATCGGAAGCAGCTACTTTCAGGAGACACATCCTGAGCATCTGTTCAAAGATTGTAGCCATTACTGCGAACTGGTTTCGCAACCAGAGCAGATGCCCAGAGTGCTGGGGATTGCCATACGCACCGCTCTCGCAAAGCGAGGCGTTGCCGTAGTGGTCATTCCCGGAGACGTAGCACTACGCGAATGTTCCGCGCCTGCACTTTCGCTTGGCATCACGGATTCCGACTCCTATCTGTTTCCCTCAGAAAATGAAGTTGAGGCTGCGGCAAAAATCCTGAACGAAGCTCGAAAAGTCACTATTTTGGGTGGCGCAGGTTGCGAGGGTGCCCACGCCGAACTCCTTGAATTGGCGGAGAAGCTGAAGGCTCCAATCGTGCATGCATTGCGAGGCAAGGAGTTCATCGAATACGACAACCCTTATGACGTTGGGATGACTGGATTACTTGGTTTTTCGTCCGGCTACCACGCGATGATGGAGTGCGATGCGTTGCTCATGCTGGGAACGGATTTCCCTTATCGGCAGTTCTATCCGAAGGGAGCAAAGATCATTCAAGTGGATCGTCTTGGGGAACAGATCGGACGCCGGACTCCCATCGATCTTGGACTGATTGGCAATGTCAAGGACACACTTGAGGTGTTGACGCCGCAACTCGAGAGCAAGACCGACAGATCGTATCTTGATAAATGCCTCGGCCACTACAAAAATGCTCGCAAGAGCCTCGATGATCTCGCTACGGGCGAACAGGGTCGATCCCCCATCCACCCACAATATGTCGCAAAGGTCCTGGATGAGCTGGCTGCTGAAGATGCTGTCTTTAGCTGCGACGTGGGTACACCCACGGTCTGGGCTGCTCGTTATCTCCATATGAATGGCAAGCGTAGATTGCTCGGCTCCTTTAGTCATGGCTCGATGGCTAATGCTCTGCCACAGGCTATCGGAGTCCAGTCCAGCCATCCGGGGAGACAGGTCATCACTCTTTCGGGTGATGGAGGGTTGGCGATGCTTCTTGGAGACTTGTTGACACTACGCCAGCTCACTCTGCCGGTAAAGCTAGTAGTCTTCAATAATAGTTCTTTGGGTTTTGTCGAATTGGAGATGAAGGCTGCCGGACTTGTCGACTATGGAACCAATCTGGTCAATCCAAATTTCGCAAAACTGGCTGAATCCGCTGGACTCTACGGTGTTCGCGTAGAGAAGCCTGAAGAGCTTCGCTCAGCTCTGAGCGAAGCATTGACGCACGATGGTCCTGCATTGGTCGAAGTGATAGTCAATCGGCAAGAACTTTCGATGCCTCCGACAATCTCAATTGATCAGGCTCTTGGTTTCAGCCTCTATATGATTCGTGCTGTGTTGAGCGGACGTGGAGATGAAGTGATAGATCTTGCCAGGACTAACGTGTTGCGCTGAGAAATTTGTCATCGCGCACGGAGGTTGAGGCTGGGTCCGTAGGCGACTCATCACAGGAGACGCCTACCACCTCATTCCAATCATCAAGACAATCGGGGCACTCACACACGCGATTCGTTAGCCGAATTAGTTCATTTTCATACTGATTAGGACGCTCAACGGGAGATGCCACACCGGACGGTCCTCGACGATATACAAGATTCGGTCCTCGGTGACAGATGCCACGCTTTCCAGCGGGGCAGTTGGTCGCGAGAGTTGTGTCAGGTCCTACCGAACTAAATGCAGCGTCACGGGCACACTTATGATCAGTAAGAGCGTCGAGAAGGCAAGTATCGAAGCGATCTCAGCTTCTGCGCGACGATATTTGGAGGCCAGCAAGACGGAGACCGTCGCCGAGGGGAAGCTGCAGCACACTAGAGCCTCGCGGGCGAAAGGTCCGGATATATGGAGCAGGTGAAGCCCGAGCAACAGCAAACCTGTCTGAAGGGTCAAGCGGCCAAGCGTTCCGAGAAGTACCGTGCGGGATAACGCGATGGCATGAGCTGAGAGAGTTAGTCCGACCGTGAATACTGCTACTCCCGATGTAGCGGAGCCAATGAAATTCAGTGAGTTGCGTGCGAGAGAGGGCACATGCAGTCCGGTCAGTACCACCAACACTCCCAGGACAGGAGCCCACAGGAGAGGCGACTTCAGGCCTTCGCGCACTCCTTTCCATATCGGATTTGGAGTGGCACTCGGCAACTCCTGAACGTACTGAGAACGATCGACCCGTCCGGCGTCTGGGGTCTGAAAGGCTTCCAAAAGGATGACGGCCACGGGAACCGAGAAGTTGATCGCCAATGCTACGAGCCCAACGGTGCCGATGCTGGTAGGACCGAGTAGCGGGGAAAGAACAGATATACCAAAGACAGGTGTTGCGGAGGTGCTCAGTACCAATGCATACAGAGCGCTGGCGATCGCATCGAGATGGAGGGCATACCGCAACGTGAGATAGGCCACTCCCAGGAGGCCAAGGTGGACAACGAGCAAGAGACAGGCGAGTTCCCACTGTGCGATTAGAAGTGGCTTGGGAAGGTTTGACATTCCATCAAAGAGCGAAGCCGGCAGTGCAAAACCTAAGGCAAGCTTGCTCAGACCGGAGGCCTGTTCGGGAGCGAAGTCGTGACGTTTACCCGCCAGAAAGCCAAGCAGGAGGACGAAAAACACAGGGATCAGCGTGGAAAAAAGATCCGCGACATTCATGAACGTGTCCCTTTCAGAAATCGATTTTGGAACGAAAGCCGAGTACCACGGCGCTCCGGTCCGTACCGCCAGCGTGCGCATAGTACTGGAGTACGGGCTGTAACAGCAGCGATCGCGTCAGATCCAGTAGCAGGTTGCACTCCGCCCCATATTCTGTCTTGAGGGGCTGCCCTGTGCTCGCATTCGGAAAATAGGAGCTGAATCCGGATTGCACGTAGCCGATTGAGACGGTGTTGTGATTTCTGATCGGAAGCGGCTCATTCCAACGAAGACCTGCAGTAAGAAGCCGATTATGTGGGTTGGCCTTGGCAGGGCTCCAGTCGATCGACGCCGTGACATCCAGCCCATGCGAGGAAACGGGATCGGTCCTGTAGAGTGACTGGCTAGCCATAAGGTAGAGAAGTTCGTTGCCTGAGCTTTTGGCGACGGCACCTGCCTGCGCAAATTTTCCAGGATTGTAGGTGGCCCCAAACTGGTAGAGCCCAGAGTAGCCTCTGCGATCCTCGACGGTATCGAATGCACGTACAGAGGCGGCCCGTTTGCCTAGGGTAAAGCCAATTTCCGAGGCGCTGACCGGCGCCCCGCGAAATTGCGGTGCAAGTCCCGTCGGGTTATGAGCGTAGGGAAAGCGATCTCCCGCCATCACCATCGACTTGATATAGAAGTAAGCTGCCGGCGAAACCCGCAGCTCAGCGGCCGGCGTGGAAGGAGGATCAAATGTCTCATAAGTATTCGACAGATTACTGAGTGCGTATCCCATCGGCTCGAAGATGAAGGAACTCGCGAAGTGCTGGGAACCATAAAAGTCTTGGCCGGCGAATTGTCCGACCCGGAACGCTATGCGCTCCCGGAAGCGCTTCTCCAGCCACCACGAGTCCAAACGAAATGTGTCGCCGCTGGACATACCGCTCGGGCTTGTCACCAGACCGAGATATTGGCCCAGAATTCCGCCAGCTTGCCAGAGTGCCGTGACGTGAACAAAGACATCCTTTGGGCCGCCCATGCGGCCCAAATCGAGATCGGCCGTTCCTCGGAAACGATTCCAACTGGTCAATCTCGTTTTCTCATCGCTGCGGATATTCGAGAGGTGGTCGGCGACATACTGCACATCCAGTTGGAATCCATGTTCAAGCAAGCGTTGGCGCTCCCCACTCCAGTCCCCAAACAGATGGCCTCGGTCGTGTACCTCGTGTTCATGAGCATCCGGGCCGGCAAAGGGACCCTCTTCAGTGGTCTGCGAGGACAGTGGAGCCGCTACCACGGCGAGGAGAGCAACCGAGACGAAGCTATACACCACGGAGATGGATAAGCGGAAACGCATGATCTCTAGTTCTCACCGGAGATCATCTTGTTCGGATCGACCACTTGATCGAAGGTCACCTCGTCGACAAAACCACTCTTAAGTGCCGCCTGTTTCAGCGTAGTTCCATCATTGAGGGCCATGTGTGCAATCTTCGACGATTTGTCGTATCCGATGACGGGGCTGAGTGCAGTCACCAGCATCAGGGACTCATCGAGATATTGTTTGATCTTGCCGCGATTGAGCTGCGTGCCTTCGACGGAGTATGTCCGGAACTTGTCGCACCCGTCAGCCAGATTACGTGCGGAGTGAAGAAAGTTGTTAATGATGATAGGTCGCATAGCATTGAGCTCGAAGTTCCCCTGTGAGCCAGCGAATGCTACAGCCGTGTCGTCTCCGATGACTTGGATCGCAATCATAACGATCGCCTCGCACTGGGTAGGGTTCACCTTACCGGGCATAATGGAGGAACCAGGCTCGTTGGCGGGCAAGATGAGTTCGCTAAGGCCGCAACGTGGCCCCGAAGCAAGCCAACGCATGTCGTTGGCAATCTTCATTAACGCAACGGCGAGAGCCCGTAGCGCCGCATGGGCTGCGACCATCGCATCCAGCGAGCCCTGCGCCGCAAACTTGTTGGGGGCTGTGATAAAAGGTTCACCGGTGAGTTCTGCGATCGATGCGGCAATACCCTTCGCGAAGCCCTTTGGTGCATTAAGTCCAGTTCCGACTGCGGTACCGCCAGCTGCCAGTTGATACAGCCCTTTGAGGGAATCCTCGATCTGAGACATTGCGTTACGCAACTGGGTCGCGTACCCGGACCATTCCTGGCCCACTGTGAGAGGCACTGCATCTTCCAGATGAGTGCGGCCGATCTTGACGACATTCGACCACTCTTTCGATTTGTTCTCGATCGCCTTGGCGAGGCTATCCACGCGAGGAAGAAGATACTTTCGGATCTCCAGCACGGCAGCGATGTGCATTGCCGTTGGGAAAGAGTCGTTCGAGGACTGCGACATGTTGACATGATCGTTGGGATGAATGGGATCTTTTGTTCCGAGGATTCCGCCCGTAATCTGAATAGCGCGATTGGAAATTACCTCATTAACATTCATGTTCGACTGAGTGCCTGATCCGGTCTGCCAGACAAAGAGGGGGAACTCCGCGTCCAGCTTACCCGCAATGACATCGTCCGCCACTTCTGCAATGAGCCTCACCTTGTCCTCGGGTAGGAGACCAAGTTTGCCGTTAACCAGCGCCGCGGCCTTTTTTACATAACCGTAGGCGTGATACACCTCTTTTGGCATGAGGTCCTGGCCAATGGAGAAGTGGATCAAGGAACGTTGCGTTTGCGCCCCCCAGAGCCGCTCCTGAGGCACAGCCACGTTGCCGAGAGAGTCGCTTTCGACTCGGACTCGGCCGTTTTCCAAAAGCGTTCCAGGAGTTTGCTTGTCGAGTCCGTCGATGTCTTGCGAAGGCGTGATCATATTATCTTTCCCCAATGGTTTCCCTTTATCGCATTTGTTCGAATCGCAGTTCGTGAAGAGTCGTGAAGTTTCGATAGAACGTGTTTTGGTGTGGGGAGGGGCACGTATCGATGCGGCTTGAGATCTGGGTAATCCGCCAATCGAGTCGCCAACGGCCTTTCACAACTCTTCACGCATAGTCACGATGGAATTTCGACCAAAGATGATGACATGGCTCTGAAGAAGTTCCCACTGAGGATGAGGTTTTTAGGTGCCAGAGAAAGTCTTCCCATTCAGTCTCGATGGCTGGACCGCAAGCCGAGAGCTACCCTTTCCAGCGTTGAGCGACGAGATGCTCGATCGATGCCGCAAATATGGGACAAATGAGCAGTTCCTGGAAGGTGCCGTACTCTATCCGCGAGGTGCGCGGCGAGTCGACTTTTTCATCGTGCTGAATGGATCTGTAATCATTGCCGGCCCCGACGAGCACGGTGTAGATACGGTTGTGACGATCCTTAGAAGAGGAGAATTCACTGGAGGTCTAGACATGCTTGCTGACCGCGAAACCATCGTGAGCGCCCGGACCGGGACTCCCGCAGATCTGATTTGTATCTCACATGGGCGGTTTCTTGAATGTGTAACGACTGAGTCCGACATTGCCGACATTGTCATGCGGACGCTCCTCCTTCGCCGCCTGAACCTGATGCACCGCTCGCAAGGTGGTGTGGCGCTGCTTGGCTCATCGCGGCGGGCGGATACGCTTCGGATTGAAAGTTTCTTGTCGCGGAACAGCTATCCTTATCGTCTTTTAGACGTCGAGGTAAATCCCGAAGGCACAGCGATGATGGACACGTTCCACATCAACGTCGAAGAGCTCCCCGTGGTGCTCTCCAAAGGAACCGTCTTGCGCAATCCATCCAATGCCCGTCTTGCTGATGTGTTGGGTCTCGCCGAGGATCTGTCTGCAGATGTGACCTATGACCTAGCGATCGCAGGGGCTGGCCCAGCGGGTCTAGCGGCATCCGTATACGCCGCTTCTGAAGGGCTGGGAACAATTGTTATCGAAGGAAATGCGCCCGGCGGCCAGGCGGGTACGAGCTCGCGCATCGAAAACTATCTGGGATTTCCGTCAGGTATCTCTGGACAAGAGCTTGCGTCTCGCGCCCAGGTACAGGCCCAGAAGTTCGGAGCGAAGCTTGCCATTTCCCGGTACATCACTGCGATCGATTGCGCGCAACGGCCCTTCATCCTGACGCTTGAGGGCGGGGCTCGTGTGCGTGCCCGTACAATTGTGATCGCTACAGGAGCACGTTACCGTAAGCTCGCAATTTCTAATCTTGCGGAGTTCGAAGGGACGGGCATCTACTATTCGGCTACGGTGATTGAATCACGGCTTTGCGCTGCCAATGAAGTCATAGTAGTAGGTGGTGGCAACTCGGCTGGCCAGGCTGTCCTGTATCTTGCCACTTCCGCGAGACACGTCCACCTTCTCATTCGCGGCGAAGAACTAGCGAGTACCATGTCGGAGTACCTCATGGAGCGAATTAGTTCTTCCATGGCCATCACGCTCCATACAGAAACGGAGATCGTCGCCCTTCGCGGCGATCGGCAGCTACAGGCCGTTACTTGGAAAAATTTGCGGACAGGCCAGCAAGAGGAGCGTCCCATCCACCACGTTTTTGTCATGATTGGAGCAGAGCCATGCACCGCATGGCTCGGTGGATGTGTCGATCTAGACGAAAAAGGTTTCGTCCGGGTTGTAGTGTCGCCAAAGGACGGAGGTTGCCGCGACTACGAAACTTCTGTTCCCGGCATATTCGTTGTCGGCGATGTGCGATCCGGTTCGGTGAAGCGTGTGGCGTCGGCCGTCGGAGAGGGGTCGGTTGTGGTCTCAGCAATCCACAGCTATCTCCGCGAGACTGAGAACAGAGATTCCGGAAACTCCTCTACGATTCGGCAGGCATTATGGAAGTCGGAGCCATAAATTGAGGGTCGGCAGTTAGCTCCGCTCGCACAGTAGTTAGTAATCCCACTAATCACGATCGGCTGCAAGCTTTTCCTTCTCGCGGGTGAGTTCTCTCTCCACTGTTTGAATTTCGTCCTCCAGGACTCGCGCCAAGACCGCGTCTTTGAATCCAATATGTATACGGTTCTCAACAAGAGATTTCTCCTGCTCGAATTGATTGAGTCGAGCTTCGTCCTCACTGATATCATTCTGCAGTTTTTTCGCGTCATTATCCATGTTCCCTCCTTTGCAGTCATGATGCTTGGGTAGATGGAATGTTCCTATCGAAGCCAGAATCGCTGATGCTGAGAAGAGAGTTGAGTGTGTCGAGAAGCACTGAAGTGTGAACTGGCTTCGCCAGAAACGGCCAGTGCTGGCAGCCGGATTCGCCTGGCCCCCCTGCACCGTCAACCCGTCCCGAGAGGAAGAGAATTTTGCAGGTTGGCAATAAGACAGAAACAGTCTCTGCTAGTTGCACCCCATTGACAGTTCCCATATCGATGTCTGTGATGAGAGCTGCCGGTTTGGCGATGATGAGGTTGCGGAGAAGGTCATCGACCACCGTAAATCCGGTCGCATCGAACCCGTTGTCGCGCAGGATCAACTCTAGCGTGTACGCTATGAGCCATTCATCGTCGATGATGAAAACTCTCATGCCTTTGTCGTCCTGAGCAGGCGGATGCGGCCCGCCAATGCGTCATGATCATGCGGCCGGATTTCAGACGAGATATGCAATCGCGGCCGCATGTATTCACTAAGACTTGATAAAAGCCAAGAGTGCTTGATTGATCAAATCCGCATGCGTTGTGCACAGGCCGTGCGGCGCTCCAGGAACAAGCTTCAAGCTTCCACCTTTGACAAGTTTCACCGCAAGCACCGATGCATCGTTGACAGGTACGATCTGATCGTCTTCGCCGTGGATAAAGAGTGCGGGAACATCGATCTTCTTGAGGTCTTCTGTGAAATCGTCTTGAGAAAATGCTTTGACGCAGTCATAGGAACCGATGATGGAGGATTGCATTCCAAGACGCCAGAATTGTTCTCTGACGCCTTCAGAGACTTGAGCTTGTGGTCTGTTGTAGCCGTAGAACGGAAGACTGACATCCTTGTAAAACTGCGCTCGATTCCCCGCTATACCACTCCGGAGCCCATCGAAGACCGAGATTGGAAGACCGCCAGGATTTTGCTCTGTCTTCAACATCAGGGGTGGAACAGCCCCGATAAATACCATCTTCTTTAGGCGCTTCGTGCCATGACGGCCGACGTACCGCGCGATCTCCCCGCCGCCCATCGAATGAGCCACCAGCGTAACATTTTTCAGGTCCAGCTTTTCGAAAAGCTCAGCCAGGTCATCCGCGAACGTATCGTTGTCATAGCCGGACCATGGCTGGCTTGAGCGTCCATGACCGCGGCGATCGTGAGCAATCACGCGGTAACCATTGTGACCGAGAAACAGCATCTGCGGGTCCCATGCATCTGAACTTAGCGGCCAGCCGTGGGAAAAAACTACTGTTTCTCCGGCTCCCCAGTCTTTGTAATAAATCTCTGTTCCATCCTTCACAGCAACGGTCGTTTTCATTTTTTCCTCCGGGTAATATGTTGGTGGGTTGAAAGGGGTAAGTTCTGGCTCTTCTGGCAGCGCCGATACTGGCAGCCCAAAGCTGGCGGCCATAGTAGCCGCGCCAAATAGCACTTGCCTGCGATTGAAACTGTGTGATTTGCCGTAATTATGCCGCATACAGCCTCCTAACCGACAGTTCGGGAATACTGAGATCGTAGTGTCGCTTCGGCCACCCTTGGTATTACGTGTTGTGATGTAGCGTTGCGAGTCGCCTTCGCGTTGAAACGGATGAGTCTTAACCCTGCTGAGACAAGGCCGGTTCTGCCATCGCCCAAACGGGTGATCGGGCGGTCACCTGCTTAGGTGTTTCGGTTATTCCCCGCATCTTGTGACACTTGCTACACTCCGGTTTCAGGATTGGCGAGAGCGCGGCCTTGAAATAGAAATGCGCTTCTTCCATTTCTTAGACCCGGAGTGAAGGGGCCAAACGAACCCGGCGGCGGCCCGATACTTGCAAGACAACAAGTAAACGTACGGGAGGCGAATCATGTTGAAGGATCGGTCGTTTTCATTTGGGCCATTCGTATTGTTTGCGGATCGAGCTACTCTTTGTTGCGATGAAAAGCCTGTCCGGATCGGAAGCCGCGCCATCGAAATTCTCACCGCTCTAGTTGAACGGGCTGGCGCCGTAGTTTCTGGCGAAGATTTGATTACAAGGACATGGCCGGATACACATGTCGAAGAAAACACACTTCGAGTGCACCTTGTATCCTTGCGGAAGATCCTGGCTGCAGGGGGGGATGGCTCACAATACATAATCAACGTGCCAGGCCGCGGCTACCGCTTCGCCCAACCGGTGAAAGCTGAGAATGGCTGTTTTGTCACGCCCCGCTCATTCTTGCCTCCGCAACCAACTCATCTTTTCGGCCGCTCACACGACATCGCGAGGATTCTCGCAGAAATGCAAGTGTCAAGGTTGGTCAATATTGTTGGCTCAGGCGCCTGCGGGAAGAGCTCGTTGGCATTAGCCGTAGCACAATCCGCAAAGGAGCGTTTCCACGACGGAGTCATATTTGTCGATCTCGCTCCCGTGCCAGCTGCTCTTGGGGTGACAGATGCAATGGCCCACGCGATGGCGATCACCAGCAGTTCCGACACGGAACATGAGCTAATATCCCAGCTTCGGAACATGGAAGCGCTGGTTATCCTGGATAACTGCGAGCACGTAGTGGAGAGAGTCGCGATGCTCTCAAAAATGCTGCTCCGACGAGCCCCTGCCGTGAGAATTCTCGCTACGAGCCGGGAAGCCTTCATGCTCGAAGAAGAAACTCAATACCAGCTCGCCGCGCTTGAATATCCAGAAGAACCCAATAGCCTTTATAAGGCTGACGATGCGCTGCTATATCCATCAATCCAGCTCTTCATGCATTCCACCACGGCGGCCGGCACCGGTTACACGCTTACAGATCAGGACGCTCCTGTGATCGCAGCTATCTGTAAACACCTTGAAGGCAAACCACTCTACATCGAGCTTGCAGCGTCCGCCGTCGCCTGCTGCACTCCGACAGAACTGAATGAAGAGCTCAGCCATTCGCTCTCCGCGCTGACTCGGGGCCAAAGAACCGCGCCCTTACGCCAACGGTCACTTCGGTGCAGCCTCGACTGGGGCTTTCGGGTTTTATCGCCTGAGGAGCAAAACTTTCTGGTTTGCTTGGCGCTTTTCGACCAGCCATTTGATCGGGCCTCAGCAATGATGTTGGCGGATTTCAGCAAAGAGGACGCAGGCTTCGCGCTTGAGTTGCTCGGGGCCCTAGTCGCTAAATTCTGGTTGACGCCGACCCGAGGGCAATCGCGCACCATGTATAGTCTCTCTTCTTTAACCCGGATCTACCTGCGAGAAAAGCTCTATGGGCTTGAAAACGCTGAGGATATACGACATCGTTATGCGGAACTCGCATCGCCATCCCTCAAGGAAGCGGAGTGGGAGAGGCCTCCGGAACGGTCGCTCCGATTGTTCGAAGACACCGGTAACGGACTCGTCTGGCACTCTTCCCATCAGGGCGATATCGCAATGAGTGAGCCGGGAATATCTATAAATAAGACTCTCACGAAAACAACTCGCTTCAACCCTCGTTCACTGATGAAGAGCCGGGCCAGTTGCCTCATCTAACCGATCGCTTACGACAACCAGATGCGACAGGTCATCGTCGGGCGACCCCAGAGGTGATTTACGTGAAAACAGTTCATGAGATTGAGCTTTTCCTGAGAGATCTGATGGGCGACCATCTCAATCTGCACATCCGCCACAGATTTTATCAAATCGTCTGGTTCCAGGTGGTTATGACTACTGCGGCATCCGGCTTGGTTTTTCTGCTCGTTCTTATGCGTCTTAGGATTTCGACAGAGTTGAGTGAAGCACAGATGCGCGAGCATCTTATCGAAAAAGAACGTGTCGCACGGGAATTGCACGACACCCTGCTTCAGGGCTTTCAAGGTGTGCTCCTCCGGATACAGGCAGCTGCACGCCTTGTGCCTCTTGGGGAGCCGGCGCGGTGTGCCCTAGAAGCAGCGCTTGATCAGGCTGATGAGGTTCTTATCGAAGGTAGGAATAGTATCCCCTATCAGCGAGTTGGCGACAGCGCTTCAATGGACCTTGTTAGAGCGTTTGAGAAATGTATTGCCAACCTGCAGCTGGGAAAATACATTACAGCACAAACTGAAGTGCTGGAATGCCCGCGGCATCTGCAACGGTTGGTGCAAGTGGCAATTTATGGAATAGGTCGCGAGGCTCTCACAAATGCTTTCCGGCACTCAGATGCTACGGAGATCTCACTTAAGCTTAGTTTCGGGGATGCTGAATTCCGCATGCTCTGTCAGGACGACGGAATCGGGGTAGCACCTGAGATCACAGCTGCAGGCCAATTACGTGGCCATTTGGGTCTCGTCGGCATGCGGGAGGAAGCCAGAAAAATCAGGGCGATATTTGGAATCAGACGTGTTGATCCGCATGGCACCATCATCGAGATTGTAATTCCAGCTCGCATTGCCTACATTCGAAGAAAGAGGCGTTCGCTTTTGAAAATCTTGCTAATGCTGATGCGCCGTACATCCGATCTGAGTCCAGAGTCGGCTCTCCAGTGCACATCAGATCAGGTAATCAAATGAATAATGCTTCCCCTATCCGCGTACTGTGTGCAGATGATCATCAGCTGATTCGAGATGGCATCGCATTTGCGTTGCAGGGAGAAGCGGGAATTGAATTGGTTGCTTCAGCGGCCAATGGTCTGGAAGCCGTCGAGGGTTTCCGCAAACATCGCCCCGACATCACCCTTATGGATCTGCAGATGCCAAGTCTGAGCGGCTTTGATGCACTCATGGCGATCCGAAAGGAGGCGCCCAAGGCGCGCTGTATCATCTTGACGACCTATCAGGGTGATGTTCAGGCCGCACGCGCACTGAAGGCGGGCGCGATGGGCTACCTATTAAAGACCATGATCCGAAAGCGGCTGGTTGAGGCGATTCACACGGTAAATGCCGGACATAAATATGTTCCTCATGAAATTGCATGTACTGTCATGAATCATCTCGCGGCGGAGGAACTGTCGGGCAGAGAGCTCGATGTGCTCCGCAGTGTCGCTGCTGGTTGTGCCAATAAAATAATCGCCGACCGGCTGCAGATCTCCGAGAACACAGTGAAGAGCCACATTAAGAGCATCGTGGCCAAACTCGAAGCGAACGACCGAGCCCATGCCGTCTTTCTGGCCATGCGCCGAGGGCTGCTGGACGAATAGGGCCGACGCTACGGATTCTTCTTACCATGTCACTTCATCTCCCGCGAAGCAGAAATGAACAAGACTGGTTCGCGCAGAGCTGCAAAGCTGGACGTGCGGAATGCGATGGATGCATACGGTTTGAGGAGGTTATTCCATGAAAGCTATCCTTTTTGACGGCGCGGGCGAAGCGGATGTCATTCGTGTGATCGAGGAAGAGATGCCCGAGTTACGGCCCGACGACGTTATTGTGCGTGTGCATGCTGCAGGAGTTAACCGAGCTGACATCCTACAGCGGCAGGGCTACTACGGAGTGCAGCCTCAATTTGGGGATTCGGTGATTCCTGGCTTGGAAATCGCAGGAGAGATCGTTGAAGTCGGTCACGCTGTCAAACAATATAAGGAGGGGGATCGCGTGATGGCGATCGTTGGCGGAGGCGGATACGCGGAGTTTGCTCGAGTGAATGCTCGCATGTGCATCCCCATTCCAGAGTCGCTCTCCTATGTGCAGGCTGCGGCTGTACCAGAAGTATTCGTGACCGCGCACGAGGCGTTGATTCATCTGGGCGAGTTGCAGGCGGACCAGTGGGCGCTTGTTCATGCAGCTGCTGGCGGAGTTGGCACGGCCGTCATCCAGTTAGCGCATGCCACAGGTGCGAACACCGTCTTCACCGCCTCGGACCAAAATCGTATCGAGCGCGTAAAGACCATCGGCGGAACGATCGGCGTGAACTATAAGACGCAGGACTTTTTGGGCGTTGCGATGGAGGTGACCAACGAGCGTGGAGTCGATGTTGTCATCGATTTTGTCGGCGGATCATACCTCGACCGTAACCTTCGTTCGCTCGCCCAAGGTGGCCGCCTGATTGAAGTAGGGGCACTCGGGGGTGGAGAGGGCGTCCTTCCGTTGGGCTTTCTCATACATCAACACCTTCGCATTATCGGGACTGTGATGAAGTCGCGCAGCCTCGAAGAAAAAGTGTCGATGGTTCAGAGATTCTGTGAGCGGTGGCTTGATGCTTTTGCTGCGGGCAGGCTAAAGCCGATCGTAGACTCCACATTCCGCTTAGAGGATACAGCAGAGGCGCACAGGTACATGGAGGCTTCCAGGAACTTCGGCAAGATTGTGCTGACGCTCGATTGACTTGTCGAGAGCGGAGGCTTGTTTTGTGATCGGGAAGGCATGTGTGACGCGACGCTCGAGCCTCTTTGCGCTCGGGCCTAGATTACGCGGACCTTCGCCCATGGGGTCACGTTAAGAAGCGACGCCTCACGCAGATGTCGCGCGAGGCGTCGCTTTTGGCTTACGGGAAATACGGAAGCTAGCTCTTGCTGAGTGCCCTGCGCTCGATGCTCCTGGCGAAGTTGGGGGTCTCTTCCTTATTATGAGCGTCCGATGCGGCCTGCCGGGAAGCCGCTGCCTGCTCGAGTGTGATGCCATGCTTTTTGATAAATTCGAGCATCTCATCTGTTGCACTTGCGTGGATGCGATTGGAGTATTCGCATGTTTCGTCGTCGATTTTTTTGGCACTCAGTTCCCAAACGACGTGGACCTTGGTGTGGCCGTTTGCCGTAATCGAGTCCGACGTAGAGACCATTCGGCAGATTGTCGGCTCCTTGATCTCAGCCACATAATGCTGGATCATGAGAGCGTCCCCGATTGTTTCCACGTTAATCGACATGGGCTTACCGCTGTCGGTTGTAGTGGTGCCAGCGGCGATGTGCTTGGTGGAGCACCGTTGGTATTCCGCATCCGGAAGGTTGAACAACCAATCGGCGATATCCACCTTTTCGATGGGCGCGTTAATGATGGCAGTGACGATAGAGCGTGAGAGTGTGAGATCTTGTGCCATGTTCCTGTCCTTTTGTCTGCAACCTCGCAGACGAGTTTGGTATGTCTAACCCGTTTCAATGTGATCTTCAGCGATGAACTGATCTCGGTGCGGTGAAGTGTCGTGAAGGCATGTGAAAGACGGTCGATGATCAGCCTCTTGACTGCGGAACGAGCTAAGATGAGCGACTTACTCCATCGACGATGCGACTGATTCAGGTTCGGAGATATGCTCCAGAATCAGCATTACAGTCCTGTCCAGTGCGAGAATCGCTAGGATGTAAGCGTCCGGATCCTCCTGCCGTTGAAACGTTGCCGAGAGCTTATCGAAGATTTGTCGTAAGGTCGTCAGTTGGGGTGTTCTGAAGGTTTTGTCCGGAAGAGATCGGCTTTCGTTTCTGCATTGCTCAAGCTGTCTGGCAAAGGCGTCGAGTGCTGCAGCAGAGGCTAGGTCGAATTCGCTCTGGGCCTCTTTGATTATGGAAGAGATGTGATGCCCAACCGCGAACCTGTAGTGCAAAATTGAGATTCGGCACAGCAGCAAGGCGCGCAGGCGAGGCTGCCAGTTGCGAAGATTCTGTCTTAACCAAAGATCGCGGTTCCTATGGATCCCGGTCTCAAAGAGCACCGCGTCCCCTTGTGCATTGACCGAATTGAAGTTGGTTACGGCCAGATCGCGTATCTCCAGAATCCGGGTCAGATTGAGAGGCGAGCCGTCCGTCCCGAGTTTGGAGAGTTCTGAAAGGACGCGGAGGTTTTTCGAAAAGAGCTCATACATCACCTGAATGGCCGGTTTGGAGCCTAATGTATCGAAGAAGAGCCACATGGATACCAGTCCCAGCAATACTCCAAAGACACGATCGCGTCCGATCCCAAGATCCGTTTGCGGGTACGCTTCCTGAAGGTGAATCAGGTCGAATGCGAGGGCGATCTGGAGCCCAAGGTACGAAAGTCGCGTACTGCATGTAAAGAACCACGCCGAGACAAAGGCCACGAGAGCAAAGAGCAGGGTGAATCCGAAGATCCCATCCAAGGCGGGTAGGATGAAAGCCTGTGCTCCCAGACCAAAGACGATGCCTCCGATGACGGCGCCTGTGATACGGAGTAATTGTCGTTGACGCGATGAGCCGATGCTGCTGAGCGCTGTGATGAGGCAGGTCGCCAGCGACGTGCTCAACCCAGGCCATGCGACTGCGTTCATGAAAACGTAGCAGGAGGAAGCGGCAAGGCACCCGCGCAGTGCGAATAGCAGGTGGTCATGGTTGGAGAACACATCTGGGAGGAACACTCGACGCGAACGAGGCTGCTCAACAGGAGGTGGAAGACCCTCTTCCGGCATCAGTCCCGAAGAAACAATTCGCAATAGATTCACGGTATGTTGCATCTCCGCCAGGATACCGGCCCCCTCTATGGGGATGCCGTGGGACAGTGTGTGCGAATCTGACGAATCTTCGAGAACCCATTCGCGGAGGGTTCTTACCTGCTCTGCAAGCGAGCGGAATTGCTCCCGGTTCATCTCATCCGAAAGGTCTGGAGCAAACCGAATGGTTGCGGTCAGGTCGACAAGGCGCCCGACCAGCGCGACAACTGCACTGCTTCGAAATACATTGGGTTTGTTGGCCGAGGGCCTCATCGCCAACTGTCGTAGACGTGATACCCCAACCATCCAAAACTTGGACAGTTCACGCGCCGATCGGGTTTCCTGGCTATCAGTGGACCTCTCGAGCGAGGACCTGACAGCGTCAAGCCGAGCCTCGAGCCCGCTTCGAAGCTCATCCTTCTGTCCTCCTAGGGCGAAGGCATACTCTACAGCAAGCGTCGTGAGAAGACCGATAACGGCGGCTCCGGTTGTCCATAGAGTTGATTCCAACAGCGCCTCTACCGGGAGATTTTGATCCCAGTACGGCACCGCGAGTGTCACCATAAAACCGAAACCAATGGCGCCCAATGGATTGGTCATCACACGTATTCCGGCAAAACAGAGGAGTAAGGTAAAAACGACCCACAAAAAGTGCGTCGAAGGGAGGCCAACAAAGAGCATTGCGCTAATGACGCAATATATTCCACCGACAAGATATGCGAGTAGCGTTGTGAAGAAGTTGCTGAGCGTCAGCGATGGCGATTCGCGGGAGAGCAGGAGCGAATAAGCTACTGCCAGAGCGCCTCCGGGTAAACGAAACACCATGAAGATTAGCATCGTCAGGATTCCCGATACGATCATGCGGGCGACAAGAGAGATGCGACCCGGATATGGTGCAAGCTCCTCCTTAAGGAATTGCCATAACCAATGACCATATCCCTGTTCCAGTGCTTCCGGAGGAAATCCAGGGAGCGGCGCTCCACCGTTAGACCTCGGCATCTTCAACTTGTCGGCGCTAGTCATACTACCTTCCCGCATTTTGATCGGGATGTATGACAACGACTGCGGTCTGGCCGATTCGGAGCTGGTCAGGCGGGGGAGATTGGATGCGGATGCGCACAGGATATCGGGCGGCCAGATGTACCCAACTCAACGAACGCTGGACATTCGGTAGCCCCGGTGCCACCACCCCTGCCACACTGGGATCAGGCGTGACACCGTATCCGATGCTCTCTACCGTTCCGTGAAGAGTGCCGCCGATGTGCTGCATCAGAAAGATGTCAACCGGAGCTTCCGAGGCGACGTGATTCAGCTGAGTTTCCCGGAAGTTTGCCACGACCCACCAGCTTCGTGCGTCGATAAGCGTGAAAACCTCTTTCCCGACGTGCGCAAACTCTCCTTCGGAGATCGTCAAATTCGTTACGAGGGCGTCGAAGGGCGCGTAAACTCGGCAGTTGCTGAGGTTGTACCGAGCCAAACGCACAGCTGCTGCTCGAGCCTCACGCTGGTTTGTGAGGGATTCCGTTGTTTGTACCGCATGTGTAGCTTCCTGTGCGTGAGCTTCGGCCTCGACGATGGCAGATACCGACTGTTTCACATGCGCTGTGTTGGCCGTCACTTGCGCCTCCATAACCCTGAGGCCCGCCCGCGCCTGATCTATAGCCTCGGTCTGCGCCTGCAGCTGTGCACGCACATGGTCTACTTCATCGACAGTCACGAACTGCTGGGCTAGTAGTTTTTCAATGCGCTGTAGATTTCCCGCAACGTAGTTCCGCTCCGCTTCCAACCGGCGGATATTGGCCTTCGCATCATCGACTCGTGCCATTGCTTCGGCCACAGTGGCCGATTGTGCATGTTGATCGGCCAGTGCCGTGCTCACCGACGCCCTGGCGACATCGATCGCACTTGTCTGAGCAGCGATATGACGACGCTCATCTACAATTTGTCCTTCGAGCGCAGACTGCTCTGAGAGCGCTCGCTCCAAAGCATAGACATACGGGCGATCGTCAATCTCAAAGAGAAGATCACCACGGCGCACACGCTGATTATCATGGACGGCCAGCTTCGCGATGGGCCCCTCCACTTGAGGCGACATACCAATAAAGTTTGCAAATACCTCGGCGTCGTCGGTGCGCGGGTTGACCACCGAACGGTGGATTGCGAGCATAAGCGCAAAGCCAGCCAGCAGCACCGCCCCGATGAGGAGGATGAGTCCGGCCAATGATTTCGATGAGCTCTGCTCTATCGGCTCCGCCATATCCTTTTCCCTATTCGAAGAACCACAACCACACGAGACTGCTGAAAAAAATAGTGATGCTTAGATAAAACACTGGAGCCGCCTTTGGGACACACTCAGGCGCCAGTCGGCGCAACGCAAAATGAAATACCGTAGAGAAAAGAATCCCGACAAGACTGCAAGCAATCCAGCTTGGGAAGAATGACCCGAATACATCAAATGCAGGTGCAGATTGGCAACCTGTGAGAGAGAGGTAAACAAGCGGCAGCGTAAGGCCACCCCGCCAGCCCTGCCCGCCATCCGGAATGTCGAGCCCTGGCCTCAAGGCTTCCTCGCCGGTGGCCGTGTTTGCAGAAGGTCCCCGGTTCTCCATGCCATTGTGGCCAACTGCGTGAGCACCGCCGTTCTTGCGGTGACATCCTCGCTTTGGGCCTGTGCGAGTACTCGCTGAGAGGTGACCACATCCACGACGTTTCGCACACCTGCCTTGTAGCTCTTCAAGGCTGCGTCATAGGAGCTCTGTGCGGACTGCAATAAACTCATTGCAGTTTGCCTTTGCTGGAAGGCCGTTCGGAGATCCACATAAGCTGTCCATACCTGTTGTTCTATTTCGTCGTGGGTTGCGGTAATTTCCGCGTCGGCTCTGTGTTCAACTGCCTTGTTTCGAGTCAATTCCGCCTCCCGACGACCACCGTCGAAGAGAGTCCAGCGAAGGCCGAGTTTGACATCCCATACTTCGACCGGGCCCGCATAACTGTTCGGGAGCTGGTTCTGTTGTCCGTAAGCGCGTATCTCGCCACCCGAGCCAGAGAAGTTCAAGGACGGCAGAAAATTTGAGCGAGCTCCCTGGACATCTGCGGCAGCGCTCAATTTCCCCGCTATTTCTTCACTGAGTTCTGGTCTTTGCGCAAGCGACCGCTCTATCGCGGCCTCAGCTGTCTCATCCATCCGCTCGGGAATCTGCAGCTCATCAAGTGGTTGAACTAACAAGTCGGAGATCGGCGAGATACCGAGGAAGATCTGGAGGTCTCCTCGCGTAATGTCTACTTGTCCCTTGGAAGCCACGAGATCGAAGTCGGCTTGCGCTGCCGCCGCCCTCGCTTCCAGAAAATCGGGGAGTGTAGCCAGTCCGACGGCGAGGCGGGCATCGACCGCGTCCCGAACGGTATGCGCGTTGGCCGCGGCAACTCGTGCTGCATCGAGTTGGCCCTGCGCATTGAGAAGTCTGTAGTATCGTTTTCGAGTTTCGTATAGGAGGTTGAGTTGTGCGGTGTTGAAGATGTAATCGACGGCTGCCAGTTGCTGCCGTGCCGCCTCGATCCTGCTGCCACGCCTGCCAAAGTCGAAGATGGTGTAATTCACCTCCAATAATGGCTGGAAGTATCCAAGCGTCTGCCGCGCGAACTCCGAATAGAGAAGCACGCCCTGTCGCATCGTCGCGGCCTCGGCCTTGGCGATGACGACGGGGAGAAGATCACTTTCCGCGATCCGAAGCTCGCCAGCCTTTTCTTTGGTGCGTTGCCATGCGGCGCGGGTCTCCGGATTGTGCTTCTCGGCGAGGTCTATTAACTCGAACAATGTGTATTCGTGCTTGAGATCGACATTCGTGTTGATGCTATGCACGGCGCTACGAAGCCTTTCGATCTCTCCCGTCGAAGGAGACCAAGGTTGCGAGGCGTTCCGGGGAGTATTCTGTGCAGTGCTCAACATCGAAGTGAAGATCCAGTAGAACGACAATACGATTTTCCGGGTTGTAGCGGGGCGCGGATGCATAACACTCCAAACACGCCCCTTCGACTTTTGTCGATGAGGCGTCTGGCGCCAGTGCTTTGCTGCATGCTCTGGCCGCTTTGCACCATCCCTCTGGCTAACGACGGTGGTAGTTATAGGGGAAGGAGCTGAAGCTTCTCTGAAGGGATTACCTTCGCCGTGGCTACGTCAATATTCAAATGAGCCTTCAGCATCTCGCTGGGTACGCGTCTGAGCCACTGATTCAGAGAAACGTCCATAAACTCCGAGGCTGCGAAGAGTTCCAGGAATACTACGTCCGAGTCTCCTGTATTTTCGATGTAATGACCAGCGTTGGGCGGAACATAGCCGACATCATTAGCGTTGAAATCCATCGTGCGTGCGTTGGCTACTGGCAAAACCATGGTCATACGCCCCTTACCTGCGATCCAGAACTGCCATTCCGACGCGTTCGGATGCCAATGCATCTCTCGTATCCCGCCGGGCTTCAGTGTGACTAGCGCTCCGACAATGCGCGTCGAGAGAGGAAAGTTGCGCGAATCAACGATGCGGACTTCTCCTCCATGAGTCACCCTTGTAGGCTCCATCGACTTCAAGTGGAAGGTGTATTGCAACTTTGAAAGAACCGCCTCCCCCCCGATTTCTTTTTTGTCCTGCTCCAGAGAACCGGGTACGCTTCCCGGAAAGATGTACATCGGCGCCTCTGGAAAATCGCTGATCGTTTCTATGCTCAAACCAGTGTTCTTCGCAACGACCTCCGGCGGGATATGAGCCATAAACTCAGAGAGGAGGAAGGTTCCATCTTCGGAAAAATCTCCTTGTGGGAACACCAACAGGAACTCAGTTCCGTCTGGGCCGAGCCCCTGGATAGAATGTGGAAAGCCGGCGGGGAAGATCCAGAGATCACCCTCGCGGACATCTCCGATAAATTGTGAACCATCAGGATGCATAACTGTCACCCGCGCATTGCCATAAAGCACATAAGCCCATTCATCGGCTGTATGCCAATGCATCTCGCGGTAACTCCCCGCAGTGAGTCGCATGTTGACTCCGGCAACATTTTTTGACACTGGGAGTTCTCGCTGCGTGACTTCGTGTGTCCATCCACCCTCTTCAACCCGCTTCTTAACGAGGTCGAAAGAGTACCAGAAAGGGAGGACATCACCGTGATCCGTCGGCGGCGGTGTGTTTGAGTTCGGATTCAGATCTAGAAGGGTCTTATTCTCCTGTCCCGGATCACTTGAGGAATGATCGTGCTCAGCCTTCTGCGTATTCGCCTTCTGTTGGCCTTCTGCAGTCACATTCGCAAGTGCCGCTACGACCAGCGCCAGAGAGCTATTACCGATAAACTTCCTGCGCGATTGGTTCTCAACCAATACGTCCTCTTCCATCTCTTTACGCATTGCTTACTCCTCCTCGTTCGAACGGGTTGACGCCTCCCCAGGCCTTCGCAATTCGGAACATCTGGCGGGAAGTAGCGTTCAGAAAAATAGGGCATTCTGTTGAGTTGACTGCTTCCGAAGTACTGCTGTCAGTGAACCGGATGAACTGATTCGGCACTGGTTGAATTGAAGGTCACTAGACTAGGCAGATCATCGATCAAACGGGAATCAAGCCCCCTGAAGTGATCAGAGTAGGGCGCAAACAAGGCATGCTCCTGCGGCGGTCTCATCTGCGATGAATCTGTGACTCTTCTATCCTTGCCACCGGGGGTGCGATCCACACAGCCGGCCCCTTGTGTGACATGCCGGCAATTCCGGCGCCACCATCCTGGACTCGTTCCCACGAATCGCCGAAACACATTACTGAAGTTGGCCTGATCCGAAAACCCACACAGGGATGCAATGTCGCTGAGCGACCAGGTTGATGTAAGCATGATTTGCTTTGCATACTCTATCCGCTGATGCATGACGTAGGCATGAGGCGATATCCCCAGACTCCTCTTGAATGCTCGTGAGAAATAACTCGAACTCAAACCCACGAGCCGCGCGAGATCGGGGATTGAGATACGGGAGCTCAGTTCTCCGCGTACATAACCTTCAACCCGTGCGGTTTGCCAGGGCAAGAGTCCCCGGCCTGCCTCGGACGTCTTGATCTTCGGTAGATAGAACCTCCGACCAGTGATCTTTCGAGCATGCGCGGGTAAAGGTGAACGAAGATATTCGGACATGACGGCGTCCTTTCGTGGCTGGTGAGAAGCCCTGATAGCAGGATGTCTCGACTGACTCCACCCAAGAATTAAGCGATGTGAAATGGTGTAAACGGGTCATGAGACTCCATCGCTAATGTTCTTCCAATACTGTCTCCCACATAGATCCTGCATGCTCTTTGCCCGTGGGCTACTCACTTCTCTCGGGGATTTCGCGCTAAATCGGGTGCGACTCTTACATAGAACCCGGCTCGAGCGGTCCTGTTGGTTCCGCATACCTGCATCCATCCCAGAGGTGGAGCCATGCACTGCCAGACAGAGAGCTGTCGAAAGAGCAGAATTCTGCAATACCCTCGCTGTGTTCGAGATGTAGCATCCGGTAACGAATCGACGGCTCGACGCGCAATGCGGAAGCGGAATGTCAGTACAGCAGATTCAAGTGAGGTTTGTGCGAATGAGCGACCTGCTAGCGGCGCGGTCACAAATGGCAATGTCTTTGGCCTTTCACATCATCTTCGCCTCAATTGGCGTTGCCCTTCCGCTGATGATGACTCTGGCGGAGTTCCGTTGGCTGCGGACTGGTGATCCCGTCTTCCTGTTGCTCGCAAAGAGGTGGGCGAAAGGCACTGCGATTCTCTTTGCCATTGGCGCCATCTCCGGGACGGTTCTCTCGTTTGAACTTGGTCTGCTATGGCCACGTTTCATGGCAGCCGCTGGCGCCGTGATCGGCATGCCTTTTTCGCTGGAGGGGTTCGCCTTCTTTATGGAAGCAATCTTCCTGGGGATCTACCTCTTTGGATGGAACCGCGTATCCTCTCGTCTCCACTTCTTCGCCGGAGCTATAGTGGCCCTGAGTGGGCTGGCGTCTGCAACCTTTGTGACGTTTGTCAACGCATGGATGAATACTCCCACCGGTTTTACTTTCACCGACGGGCAATTCACAGACATTCATCCGTTCGCAGCCATGATGAGTCCGGCAGCGATTCCAGAGGCCGTGCACATGGTTCTAGCAGCCTACTGTGCCGCGGGGTTCGCGACAGCCGGTATTCATAGCTGGCTTCAATTGCGTCGAGGATCAAATCGCTTCCATGAAGTCGCCATTACACTCGCTCTCGCAGTCGGAGGAACTGCGGCCCTCCTTCAACTTGTGAGTGGTGACGCCCTGGCGCGAATGGTTGCAGCGCGCCAACCTGTCAAGCTTGCGAGCCTGGAAGGCCAGTTCAAAACGGAGAGGGGCGCTCCTCTCCGCATCGGGGGGCTTCCAGATGTCAAACAGGATGAAACGAAATATGCAATTGAAATCCCGGATGGTCTCAGTCTCCTCGCATTTCACAGTGCACACGCGACCGTACGAGGCCTGGATGAGTTCCCTCGATCCGATTGGCCAAGAGTCCCCGTCGTTCACATCTGTTTCCAAATCATGGTCGGCTGCGGCAGCCTCCTTTTGCTTCTCTCGGCTTGTGCTGTGTATCTGGGCCGAAGAGACCCACCATTCACCAGAAGAAGACGATTTCTCTGGATACTCGTCGCTGCAACCCCGCTCGGGTTCATCGCTCTCGAAGCAGGTTGGATGGTCACAGAACTGGGCCGTCAGCCTTGGATCGTGCAGGGATTTCTACGCACTCGCGACAGTGTGACAACAATGCCTCATCTTGAATTCCCTTTCCTGGGTATGACCTGTATCTATCTTTTTCTTGCGGTCGTCGTTGTATGGCTCATGAGCGCGCATGTGATCGCTACTCCCGGAAAAAATGAACTCGACAATGCGATAGAGGGAGAGGTTCGCCATGCCTGAGGTAATCCTCGCGGTCATCATCATGTTATCGCTGACAGTCTACGCTCTGCTTGGAGGAGCAGACTATGGAGCCGGTATCTGGGATCTACTATCGTTCGGTCCTCGAAAGGAGGAACAACAGAAACTAATTGGACAAGCAATTGCACCGGTCTGGGAGGTGAACCACGTCTGGTTGATTTTCATCATTGTTCTCCTGTTCTCAGGATTTCCAGCCGTCTTTGCGGCAATCACTACAGCACTTCATATCCCGATTCTTCTGGTGTTGGTAGGGGTCGTTTTTCGCGGCGCGGCCTTCACCTTTCGCTCTTACTACACGAGAGCGCCTAGCGCACAGCGATTCTGGGCCCGGGTGTTCTCAGTCGCCAGTCTCTTGACACCGATCTTTCTCGGGGTCGTCATCGGAGCGCTGTCGTCGGGTTCTGTCCAGGTGCGTGACGGTCGCAGTCTTCAAGGCTTCTTCGCAGACTGGGCCTCTCCTTTCCCGATCGTGATTGGATTGTTCGCTGCGACTCTTTTCGCATACCTAGCCGCTGTATATCTCACCGTGGAAGCGTCTGATATCTGGATGCAGAATGACTTTCGCAGACGTGCCATCCTCTCCGGAATCGCCGTAGCGTTTTTTGCCGGACTTACTTTTTTGCTTTCGGGCTCGTACGCTCCCGCCATTCGGAGCGGCTTGCTTGATCGACCGTGGAGTTGGGGAGAACAGATTGCTACTGCGATAGCAGCTATCGTGGCGTTTTGGGCTTTATTGCAGCGCCGCTTCCGACTAGCGCGCTTTTTTGCCGCGGCCCAGGTCGTATTCATCCTGTGGGGTTGGGCTCTTGCGCAGTATCCTTACCTCGTTCGCCCTGATCTGACCATCACCAATGCAACAGCTCCGCGTGGGGCCATTGAAGAGTTGATGACGGTCTGCCTCGTGGGCGCGGTCATCATGATTCCTTCGCTCCTGTTGCTATTTTCAATCTTTAAGGGGACATTTGGGCCCGTCGCTGTTGCCTTCGCCGATAGAACAAATGAATCGATCGATTCCTGAACATCCGGCTCAAAGCCGCAAGACGACGATGTCATGAGCAAAGAAACTGCGGAGGGCCGATGCCCTACACATCGCTGTTCCGAGAAGATCGTCCTCAAATCGCAAAATCCAAACCGCAAAAATAGTTGGGCGCCTGATCGCAGTCATTGTTTCGGATCACAAGGGCAATCGACATGCCCGACTTGAAATTAGCCTGGCTTCTCTTCTTGCGATACTTTGAAATTATGTCAAGCTCTACCTGGCCACGCTTCCGAGGTACTTCGGCGGTGAGGTGTTGCGCTGGCTTCTTCATGGGAACAGTCTGCTCCTCTCAAGAGGACCTGCTCATCCCATTTATGACTAGTAATCCTGACCTCGGAGGTTTTCATTGGCTCCTCCGCGATTAAAAGCATATGGCGTTATGCATTAGTAGCGAGAGCCATTATTCAAAGATGTCAGAGCATAATTCAAGGGTGCTGAAACTGATTTTGGGTGCGTAAGAAAGCCTTTGAATGGTTTTTATTTGCCATCGCCTTTTTTCAATAACTTACAACTATCGGCGAGAATGACACAGAAGACGTTAGCGAACAAGTGAGTATCCAAAAGGATCGAAGTCGTCCAGAGTTGGTACCTCCGCGCTCTTCTCGGACCGAACTGTCGTGGTTGCTCCCATAAGTACATCCATCTTCGCCTGGACCTGCTGAACCAGCGCCTGTGCGTGGTCGAACAATAGATCGTCGCTGAGTAAGGCTGCCCGCCGAAACCCCGCGAGCGCGTCTTTGTAGTCGTCGGGTTTGTCGCTTTTCACAGCCTTAACCACGAGATCGAAGGCCTTCTTGATCTCCGGAATTCCCTTCCAGTCGTCCCGCGTTGGACTGGCTTCGATGGTTGTAACCATGTAGGGATAGTTTGTGATTGCAGTGCCGTCCGCATAGGTCAGGGTGTAGTCAGATTTGACGCGAATCTCTTCCAATTGGAGTTCGTCGCTTGGCGCGCGCAACACTACATAGACACCGGTCGTCACTGGCTTCAGATTGGTCACGACTTGAATCTCGAGGTTCGCAGCGCCGGAGGTTCCGGTGAGGAGGTCGATCCCCGCGGCCAGGGGTTTGAGAAAAGGCTCCGCAATGCTGATATACGAAACGCCGGCGGCCGAGGCCAAGCCTGTCAGCACCTCAAGGAATGGCCCGGCAAGATCGACCGACTTTACAGACAGCAAAGCGAGGTTAAGTTGAAGACGTCCGCCCCGGTAAGGGGTCGGCCCGAGAAGGGGCTGATTACTCACGATGACTCGATCTAGATGAGCGGCGTCGGTGTCCTTCAGTTCATCTGGAGTAATCAGTGACTTGAAATTCACGAACTGGCCGGAATCGTGAAACAGTCCGAGGTCGGAATGAACGGCACCATAGAACTTTTTGGTGCCAATACGAACATCCACAATTCTCATATGTCGAAGGACAACTTCAACGTATGCCTCGTCAGCCTGCAACGGCTTCACCACGATATCCGCGGGGCACTGCGACGCATCCAGTTGACCGTAAACGTAGTCTTTAGCTTTCGCCGTCCAGAAATCGAAGATACCCATGCGAAACTCCTTTGCTTAGTAGATCGACAACGAGTGAGCCTGAAGCACAGCATCAGCCCATATCCAGGATGAGTACGCTTGAACAATGTTTGAAGCGCTCCGGCTATGAGCGAAGCCGACGATATAGTCCGAACTGTCGAGCAGAGCAGCCCCACTGTCTCCTCGGGCTGTTATGAGGTCCGTCCTCACCGTCTGCTGGAGATTCGGATCGATGTATGGCAGTTCGTAGTTCCAGGCCACGATACGCGTTGAACCGGAGGTGGTGGAATAGCCCTCGAACGTCACGGTCTCATGCAAACGTGGCGAAAGGCGGAGCGGTCCGCGCGAGGTCTTGCCTCGAGGAATAATTCCCGGAACATGGATGAAACAACTGTCCGTAATGCTGTCCGTCGAGACTACCGTTCCGGGAAGCCCTTCAACCGTGACCGTGGCACCAAACGGTACTGAGTGAAGAGACGCTGTAACACCAATGCGTCCGATAGCATCCTTCACGTAGACCCCCGCTGTTGAGGTGCCGACAGAGACATCCACCGGCGCATGTGGCGAGGGGACGTGCGTGAGTTCTTCTTCAAGGGGAGCTGTCAAGACCACCGTGAACTGTTGTGTCGGGTAAACCTCGTACAGGGTCTGAGACGGTGCGAGAAAAGGAAGGCCAGGTATCTCCTCGCGTATAACTCTCGGGAACTTGAAAACCTTTCCAAACGTCCGCTCCCATCCATCCTGTAACTCGTCCCGACTTGCAGTCATGACGAAAGAGCGAACTGCACCCTCACTAAGTTTGGGGTCGGTCAACAGGAGGCTGAAGCGATCTGTTCCGTGCGACACAACCAGTATCTCTTGATTGTGCGCTGCTCTTGGGTCAATACCGTAGTACACCAAATCGCGGACAAAGGCAGTTGAATTCACGTAGCTTTGCCAGAATGTATTGGCCAACAGAACCGAGGTGCGATCCTCGCTTTGGAGTACGTTGCGCACAACGTCGGCTGCGCGGCCGACAGCATACAAAGGCACGCCTGGATCGGTATTCTCGATCTGTGAATCGATCCACGCCGATAAACCGATTCGAGGAAAATCGCGTACACCCGTGGCCATGCTCTCCGCCTTGAGGACCGCCTAAAGCTCTGATTCCCGTGTGCCCGGATGGTAGCACAACATATTGACGAGACTATTTTTCTGAAGCCTTTCCTGCGGTCGCCCACTCTGTCCAGGCCACGCCAGAGGAACAACGGCACGGAACATGTCTGCTCGGACGATCTTTTATGTGGATTGCTCCACTGCGCGCCGTGTCAGCGTTGAGCCGCTTTCGAAATATCTTCCCAGTCTTCCCACGACTTGATGCGCTCCCCGTATATGTTACGGACAAGCGGCAATAACCCCCCGAGAATCAAGCGAAGGGGTGGATTTTCGCCATCGACGAGCTTGAGAATCGCACCCGAAGTTGCGGCAGGGTCGCCAATCATGTCTGGCGTCATCATGCTGGCGAGGTATTGGCGAACCGGATCGTAGCACGGTATGGGGGTGGAGTTCTTGACGGAGCTATCGCTTAGGAAGTCAGTCGCATACGGACCGGGTTCGATGAGTGTAACTTTTATGCCGAAACCTCCAACCTCCCCAGCAAGCGCTTCCCCGATCCCCTCGATTGCGAACTTCGCCCCTTCATAAATACCGGCTGTTGGAAGAGCGACGAGTCCGGCGACGCTTGAGACAAGAAGAATGTGTCCCCTCCCTTGCTCCCGTAACAGGGGAAGCACAGCCTGTAGCACAGAAACCGTGCCAAAAACATTGGTCTCGAAGTTGGCCCGCATATCCTCAAATGCCACCTCCTCGACGGCCCCCATCAGTCCATAGCCGGCATTGCTCAGAATCACATCCAGGCGTCCGAAGTGTTCGTGCGCCTGCTTCACGGTTCTGAAGACGGCATTGCGGTCGGTGACGTCCAGCTGCAATGCCAGAACAGCATTCCCGTACTCCCTGGCTAAGCCCTCCAATGTCTCAGGGTTGCGGGCGGTGACCGCAACCTTGTCCCCTCGTTCCAACGCCGCTTCGGTCCACCTGCGCCCAAAACCTCGTGCCGCCCCTGTGACGAACCATACCTTGTGCTCTGCCATGCGGACCTCCTTCTGCTGGTTTAACTGTCGTTTCCCGGAGTTCTACGGGGTGGTCGGGCGCGTGTCGGTCCAGTCCACCATCAGTCGGCGTTCTGAGAACAGCCATGCACCTTCCTGCTTCACGAATGTGTCGAGATATCGGATCGACGCCACCATAAGAGTCCTATTTCCTTCAGAGACCAAGACATGATGAGCGAGGCAATACGATTCTCCCGTGGCACGATCTCCATCGATGGTCACTGTACTCTGTCCATTGAAATGGGTGGTCGCTTCGTAGATGTTCAGGTGGGCAAATACCGGAGCAAGTTCGTCCCGCCTGTGAAAATCCTGAGATGCCTCGGTGGCCCCGATTCCCATGAAGACTACAAAGTGCGCATCCTCAGTAAAGAGAGCCATCTGCCCCGAAGCATCGCGACGATCGGCGCAATGTGCATAGGCATCGATAAGTTCCCGAATGGCGAGTCGATCGGCAGCTTCTTCTGGAGCAATAGCGTAGCGCACTCCCATGTGGACTCCTTGTCATGCTGTAACTAGATAACTGCCACATACAAGACGACAGTTACGATCTGTTTGTCACGTTAGATCAGTTGGACAGCAGGAGTCAATCTGTCATGATTAATTCATGAAAGAGGAATCCGCGGCATCGTCGAGGCGGCAACAAGTCATCCAGGATGCAGTCGGCGTCTTCCTTCGCTATGGATATGGCCGCACTACGATGGCTGACATAGCGAAGGCAGCACGCGTGGCGCGCCAAACCCTGTATTCGATGTTCTCTGACAAGGAGTCCATCTTCGCCGCAGTTGTCGAGACTATGGTCTCTGCCAAACTGGCGGACATTCGCAGCGGTCTGCCTGCAAGAACAAGTCTTGACGCCAAACTGCAATTCGCCTGCGAGTCCTGGGGTGCGGAGGGATACGACCTTGTCAAGGCTCACCCAGATGCAAAGGATATGTTCGACCTCGGGTTCAAGTCCGTATGCGACAGCTATTCGGCATTCGAGGAGCTGCTGGTCGAAATCCTTCGGGAGCCGCTCCGTCAATCCGGCCTTAAGCTCTCCGCGAAAGAAGTGGCGCACGTGATCTCATTTGCGATCAAGGGTTTCAAGGAAACGGCACGAGATGGCAAAGAGATTCGAAAGATGATCGGAGCACAGGTCACACTCGTGTCAACTGCGCTGGCTCTTTCCCAGGACCGATCAAAGACTCGGGACAAAAGGTGAGCCTTCGGGCGGCGAATTGCTTGAACCGCATATCCGGGGGTAGTGCGGCAGCTGATACTAACGAGTCCCATTTCTGGGCCATGGAGTACCAGCTGCCGCCCGTTATGAGTTCGGCTGGCCCGATGCTACCTGGATCTCGCGCAACGCCATACCGGCGGGAAGATCGTGCTTGCGCCCTGACTACATGAGTCAATGAATCCAGACAATCGGCTACCGAATGAGGCTCTCGCGCGGATTTCACGGGATGGGAGATGCGGCAATACCGCTCAACGCTCCCTATCCACAAATCAATAGCGCGGTCTTACGGATCGACTTATATCCGATTTGCGACTCTAGGGCAGTTAGGTATCGCCGCCATGACGTCTTCCCCTCAAAGCCATCAACTGCTCCGCAGGACGTCTGCCAAATAGTCTTTCATCGCTCGCTTGAATTCGCGGATCACGGGGGGACGACGTCTGGGCTCGACTTCGGCGCACACGGCCAGCATGCCCTTGATTATCTGGATGGCAACATTCGCAGCCAACAGACCTTCCTCCTGAGACAAGCAGGAGTTTTTCACACGGAAGGCCTTACTGAACTGTGCTCTCAGGTGGTTGCGTGTTGCGATGTCGCGGCGATAATGAATCGGCACACCGAGCAGCGCAAAAAATCCTGGACGCTCAGACACGAATTCGACCATCCGATCCATGAGACGGTCTGCGAAATCAGCAATCGACGACTGCTCCAATTCTTCGAGAACCGCCCCCCATAGCACATCCAGGTCGTCGGTGTAACGCTTTTGCAATGCAACAGCGATCGCCTGCTTGTCCGGGAAGTATCTGTAGAGTCCCCCAATCGACGAGCCTGCTCGTTCGGCGATCGCCGTCATCGTGGCGGTCTCGTATCCAGCTTCAGCAAATAGGGCCGCGGCGATTTCGAGGTACTCGCTGACTCTTCGCGATGAGCGTTGCTGCTGCGGTTTCGGCCGGTCGGTTTCGACGGAAGGCGAGGGCATGCTCATATCTTAGGCTATTGTTTGGTTCGAATTCTCGGAGGGTTTCTGTAATACGGAGACTAGGAAAGTGTCCACGCGGTCAAGTCTGTGAGAAAGTACGCCACGTTTGACGAACACGAGGGACCCCTCGTATTCTGAGACCACGAACACGAGGGACCACTCACGTTTATGGACAAGCTCACTCTAAGTTCAAAAACCACGGCACTGATTCTTATCGATCTGCAACATGGAATTGTCGGAATCGATACGCAACCCTATCCGGCGAAGTCGGTCGTCGAGAAGTCTGCCATCCTTGCAAATCGCTTTCGTGACAAGAAGGCCATGGTGATCTACGTGAGGGTCGATCTTTCCAAAATGATCCAGCTTCCGGTGGATGTCTCACACGGAGATCCGAAAACCCCTCCTCCTCCGATTGCCTCGGAGCTGGTACCGGAATCAGGGGTCCAACAGGACGATCCAGTGATTACCAAGCGCCATTGGAGCGCATTCTCCGGGACGGACCTTGAGCATCGCCTTCGGTTAGCGGGAGTCGAAACCATCGTCATCGCCGGTATCGCCACCAACTTTGGGGTAGAGTCTACAGCAAGATCCGCGGTGGGCCTTGGATTTGCAGTTGTGCTCCCTGAAGACGCTACCACCAGCATCAGTGCCGATGCCCACAATTTCGCATACCAGCTCATCTTCCCGATGCTGGGCCGCGTTCGAACGGCCGCTGAGGTCTCCGAAGCTCTTGTCTAGCCATACGGAGAATCCGGACTACATCAGCCCGGAGACCTGGCGCATCGTCACGGTCGCCACGTTGGGGCCGTTTCTCTCGACCCTCGACGCGACCGTCGTGAATGTCTCGCTGTCCGGTCTTGCGACAGAGCTGAAGACCAACCTCGGAGTGATCCAATGGGTCGCGAGCGCCTATCTTCTGGCGCTCGCTCTTGTGCTTCCTCTCAGCGGCTGGATGGTGGACCGGATTGGCGCACGCAAACTCTACATCTGGTGCTTCGCAGCATTCACGGTGACCTCCGCTCTCTGCGGCGCGGCATGGTCGCCGGCTTCTCTTATCGGCTTCCGCATCCTGCAGGGGATAGCAGGGGGACTTCTCGCTCCTATGGCGCAGATGATGATTGCGCGCGCCGCCAATCCGGGGAACATGACGAAGGTGATGGGGTATGCAGCACCTCCTGTGATGCTCGGTCCCCTGTTCGGTCCCGTGCTGGCTGGCGCGATCCTTCAGCACAGCTCATGGCGTTGGCTGTTTCTCATCAACCTGCCGGTCGGCGTCCTGGCAATCGTATTGTCGATGCTCTTCCTCCCTCGCGACCATGCGGATGTTCGTCCGCGCAGGCTCGACTTTGTGGGCTTTATGCAGCTCTCGCCAGGCCTTGTGGCTTTTCTCTATGGCCTGGATCACGTCAAAAGTGCGGGCGGCAAATACGCCCTGCTCCTCGCCATGGTGCTCATTGGAATATTTCTTGTCCGAGCGGGCCGAAAAGGCGACCAGGCGCTCATGAACCTCCGCCTGTTTCGTATTCCTGCCTTCAATGCTGCAGCTATCACCCAATTCCTGGCCAATGCGGTCGCGTTGGCTGGCCAAGTACTGATTCCCTACTTCCTTATCACGGGATGCAACATGACCCCGGAGCAGACCGGCTGGTTGATGGCTCCGATGGGAGTCGGCATGATCTGTACCTACCCGTTCATGGGAGTGCTTGCGAAGCGATTCGGAATTCGCAGTGTCTCGGCCGGCGGTGGCCTTGTCGCCGCTATCGGGACGGTCCCGTTTATCTGGATGGCAGCTCACGGAGTCTCCATGATCGCGTTGGTTCTCGCCCTCTTTATTCGCGGAGCCGGTCTCGGAGCGATCAACATTCCTTCTATGTCCGCAGCCTATTCATCGGTACCGAAGCCAGAGCTGCCGATGGCCACAACAACCCTCAACATCCTGCAGAGATTGGGCGGTCCTATTCTGACCACACTGGCAACGATGCTCGTAGGGGTGCATGTCCATCCGGGCGGTCGCACCATCGTCAGCTCGTTCGTGCCAGCCTTCGTGCTTCTCTCCGCGGTGCAACTCGGTCTGGTAGCCGCGGCGTTGAGGCTGCCGATGAGAGTCGAGCACCGTCCAGCTCAGGATGAAGAAGCAGACGTTCAAGCCTTTGAGGCACTAACCGACTAACCAGCTAAGAGGAGACACTATGAAGCCAGGCATACTGCAATGGAAGATCGGCAACCGCGTCGTCACCACCCTTAACGATGGATTCAATCCGGCCTCCGTGGATGTTGTACAGGGCCTGAGCCGCGAGGAGGCTATCCGTATTCAACGTGACGCCTTCCGGACAGATGATCCGAAGATCACGATCAATCTGTTCCTGGTGGAGAGCGACAAGCACCCACCGGTCCTGATTGATACAGGGATGGGCTTTATCGGAGGAGAGACATCGGGGCGTCTTCTTTCCGCGCTGGAGGCGGTTGGCGTTACTCCCGAGGAAATTGGCACCGTATTACTGACTCATCTCCATCCCGATCACTGTGCGGGTCTGACAGACGGAAAAGGAAATGCGGTCTTTCCGAACGCGGAGATCGTGTTGGAGAAGATCGAACACGCATTCTGGACGGATAACAACAACTTCAAGGATGCCCCGGATGAGTTTAAAGGCTATGTCGCGCTCACCCAGGGATCTCTCGTTCCCTACAAGGGGCGGATCCGGTTGTTCAACGGCGAAACCGAAGTTGTCCCGAAGATTTGGTCCGTTCCCCTGTACGGCCATACCCCGGGTCACACTGGATACCGCATCAGCTCTGAAGGGACATCGGTGCTCATTTGGGGTGATATCGTCCAATTCCAGGAGATCCAGTCGGCACGTCCCGACACTGGCCTCGCTTTCGATGTCGACAGTGCGAAGGCAGTCGAGACCAGGAAAGACATCATGACCAAGGCCGCCAGCGAACGCCTGCTCGTGGCGGGGATGCATATCGACTTTCCTGGATTCAGCTTTGTCCGGCGGACTGAGGGAGGATTTCGACTGGTTCCTGCTCTTTGGTCAGACTTCGCCTAGCGCCACTCCATGATCTGAAAGCTTCCTTGGTAGAATGATCATTCCAGGAGCTTCCGGGGACCGAGTACATGACGGCAAAGGGCGACAAGAAGACCGTGATTATGGAAGCCATGCTTGACCTCGTGGCCGAGCGTGGCTTTCATGATGCGCCAATGTCGCTGCTGGCAAAGCGATCAGGAACCGGTGCGGGACTCATCTATCACTACTTTCCGAGCAAGGAAGACCTTATCCACGCCGTTTACGAATATGTGGTGCAGTTCAAAGGCGAGATCGTAGGACAGGGTTATTTCGCGGAGATGACACCGAAAGACGCTTTTTTGCACCTCTGGATTGGCGTCCATAACTTCTATCGATCACATCATCGGGAAGCTCGCTTCCTGGATCAGTATGAGAACTCGCCATTTTGCACGCATAACCTTGGATCGCAAAAGAAGGACGCCCATCAGACGGTGGCTCCGTTTGCCAAGGCCTTCCGTCCAAAAGCGCAGGGCGGCGTACTCAAGAACCTTCCCGCGCAGGCCATTCATGAGTTGTCTTTTGGTGTGGCGGCGCATCTGGCGACTCATCCGAAGCCGCTTGCACACTCCGCTCTCGTGCAGGTCGCGGAGCTCTGCTGGAATTCGGTGGCAGCATGATATTTTTTTGAACCGAATGGAATGGTCGTTCAATCCAACTTTGCATCGGGGATTTCTTTTCCGCGGTTCAGCAAACTCACAGGAGTTTACCCCTCAATCACGGAAACCATCATGAAGCTTTGACTCGGAGGAACTATGTACCTTATCACCGGAGCAACGGGAAACATCGGCAGTGAACTACTTAAAATCTTCGCAAGGAAAGGGGTTCCGGCCCGAGCCCTGGTACGTGGAGAGCAGCAGGACAAGGTCCCAGGAATTGATTATGTGGTAGGAAACTTCGACGATGACGCGTCCCTACGGGCAGCGTTGAAGGGGATCAAGCGAGCGTTTCTGGTGTCTCCGTTTTCTCCGAGCCAGGTGGACCAGGAAAAGCGGTTCGCCACGGTCGCCGAGGAAGCCGGCGCGGAGGTCATCGTAAAAGTCTCTTCGAGTTGGCCGAGCAAACGCTCAAAGAGCCTTTCCAACATCCATCGCGGACATGGTGAGATCGAGGAGTTCATTCAAGAGACCAGCTTGAACTACGTCTTCCTTCGACCCAATTTTTTCATGCAGAACTTGCCAAGAATGTTCTCCCAGGCCAAAGCGATAGGTCTGCTGGCCCTCCCGGCCGGCGATTTGCGTGCCGGGATGGTGGATACCCGAGACATCGCGGAAGTGGCAGCCGTTTGTCTCTCCGAGTCGAAGTGGTGGAATCACTCTTACTCCATCACCGGACGCCTAACCACATTTCAAGAGGCAGCAAAGGAGTTCAGCCGCGTTAGCAAAGTTCCTTTCGGATATCAGGCGATTACCTTGGCTGCGTTCGAGGAGGGGCTAGCCAAATCGGGACTGCCCGCCGGTATCGTGGATGTTTTTACCCGGGAATGGACGGCTTCTTCGCTAGGCGGACTCTCCATTGAGTCCGACATGGTCTCAATTATCACGGGTAAAGAGCCCCGCAGTCTAACCCAGTACATGGATGATCACAGCAGCTCCTTTGCGGTATAGGTGCTGGATCATGGTTACAGGGAGGCGCTGATCGCATACGCACTCCATACGCGTACAGGTCGATCAGGCCTCCCTGCTTCCCTCGTCATTGAAGCGGACCCTACGGTGGCTAGCCCGCTGTTTTGTACCAGTGAGGAGTTAGTGTAGCGCATTGACCTCTGAGATCAGATCGATGCAGGGTGTGGCAACATGGGGAGCCGGGAGCGAAGCGACTGGCTCCCCATGTTGCCAAGTGGTCGAAGTCATCCATGCCTCTGGTGCTGGAGGTCTGTAGCCGAGCGAAGAGTGCGGCCTGACGGTGTTGTAGTGGATGCGCCAGCGCTCAGCCAGCACACGCAGTTCTTTCATCGAGTAGAAGAGTTCGCCGTTGAGGAACTCACCTCTGAGCTTGGAGTTGAAGCTTTCACAGTAGCCGTTCTCCCACGGAGATCCAGGTTCGATGTACAGTGTTTTTGCGCCGGTATCGGCAAGCCATTTGCGCAGGTCCTTGGCCACGAACTCGGGCCCGTTGTCTGATCGAAGATGCTCTGGCACTCCCTTCCACACCATGACGTCAGCCAGCGCTCCGATCACTTTGGCTGAGGACCAACGCCGTTCCGCACGGATCAGCAGGCACTCGCGCGTGGACTCGTCGATCAGGTTGAGGATGCGCACACTACGGCCGTCATGCGTTCGTGCGCTGACGAAGTCGTAGCTCCACACGTGGCCCGCATGCGTCGGTCTAAGCCGCACACACGATCCATCGTTGAGCCACAACCGTCCTCTTGGCTTCTGCCTCTTCGGTACCTTCAGCCCTTCACGACGCCAGATGCGTTCGACCCGGTCCTTGCCCACCTTCCAGCCGGCACGCACCAGCAACGCCGTGATCCGGCGATACCCGTAACGTCCATACTGGCTGGCAAGAGCAACGATGGCCTGAGTCAGACGATCTTCGTCTTCGCGCTGTGTCGGCCGGTAGCGCTGCGTGCCCCTGGGCTGCCCCAACAGAAGGCACGCATGCCGCTCACTCGCGCCACGCTCACAGGCATGGCTCACCGCACTGCGCCGTCGCTCAGGGCTTAGAAGTTTCCCGAGGCGATGTCCTTCAGCACAAGGTTATCCAGACTCAGGTTCGCCACCAGACGCTTCAGCTTCCCGTTCTCCTGCTCAAGCTCCTTCAACCGTTTCGCCTGGTCGATCTGCAACCCGCCATACTCCCTGCGCCAGCGAAAATACGTCTGCTCCACGATCTCCGCTTCCTTGCATGCCTGCGACGTCGTCTTGCCGTTCGCTACCGCCACTTCGATCTGTCGCAGCAGGTTCACAACCTGCTCGGGTTGGTACCGCTTACCTCGGGACATCTTGCTCTCCTCATTCCAGTGTCTCTCTTAGTCACTGGTACAAAGCAAGTCGGGCAGACCACTCTTCGCAATTCCTGGCGACCAGCTCCTCAGGCCACATCAACGCAGATCTCTTATGCGGCGCGCGTTACGAGACGTCGTGCCAGCAGTTGTGCTCGACAGAAAAAACAAATGGCTCGGTCAAAGGCAGCCAGCACTCACTCTGCTCGACAATATTAGCGAATTTGCGACTCTCCTCTCGACGTCCAAGCTCACTGACTTATACGTCGATCGCGATGAGGTGCTCAGTCGATGTTCACAATTGAGTCAGGGGACGGCAACACCGATTTTGCTGTTCGAGCGCGTTTTTGGAGCATGCCTTCTATTCGAAGATTTGGATCAGCGCCAGCTCGCTTTTGAGACTAGACACCCAATTGGTCTGGGTCTTCATCCGCAGACGGGATAAAGGAATGTTCGTCGCAAGAACTTTATACCACTGGCGAGACTCTCACTTCATCTTGATTTCCGCGTGCGCTCAGCCGCCACTATCGAGATGAGATAAATTTGCCACGGCCTCTCCAATAGAAATTTGGATGGCGGGAACGCCCCAAATGCCGGAAATAGTATCAACAGGAAGGAGGTGAAAAACATGATGTATACAACTCCGCAAATGCGACTGTTCGGGAGCGCTTCTCAGGTGGTCCTCGGTGCAGGCACCAAGAGTTCCGATGCCTGCGCTGATTCGGGCTCAAACGGCGGCAGCAGCTCTGCTGCTTACGAAGTCGATGAGTAGGATCGACCCCAGATGTTCCTCGCATTTTCAACCGCCACTAAAACCCCGAGTAAAGGAGGTGAAAAGAATGAAATATCAAAGCCCAACGCTGACCGTATTCTCGACTGCGGAGAGCGCGATCATGACAGCCGCAAACAAGAAAGGCGTCTGCCATGAAGCCGCAAATCCAAGCACCTCGTCGTCTGCTGCATATGAAGTCGACGAGTAGGAAACGATCGTTCATTTCGGAGGCTCAACGAGCCTCCGAAATGAAGGTCGCTAGAAGGTCATCTTCAATGAAGCCTGAATGTTACGCGGGGCACCGTTTGCGAACACTTGATTCGTACTTGGATTGTCGGCGCCTGTCGACCCATAGCTTCCTGCGTAGGTGTTAGTTGCTTGACCAAATGTAGCAGACGACAATCCGGTGCTGACGGATGAAAAATTGGGGGTGTTCAACACGTTAAAACCGTCAATTCTCAGCAACACATTTAGCCGCTCTGTTCGAAAGAGTTGTTTACTCACCGCAAGATCAAACTGGGTCAAGCCAAAGAGCCTATATGCATTTCTCCCGCTGGTTCCCTGTCTTACTGGCGAAGATGGAGGACTAGTAAACGCGGCACGATTAAGACCTTTGCCGCCGGGATACGTAGGATTCTCTATAACCGCTTGGACGCCAGGAACAATATCAGCTCGAGGAGTAGCGTTATAGAGCTGCGTGAATGCAGGATTCGTTTGCGCTGTCACAGTCAGAGGAGATGCAGTTTGAAGTTTTGTGATCGCGTCCATACTCCAGCCCGATCGGATCACATCCACAAAAGTTCTTCTCCCTGCGGGAGGGCCAGCCCAATGAGCTCCAACAGAAAACATATGTCGTATGTCGAACCCCGAAGAAGCGAACTGCAAAGGGGCATTCGTTGTTGTCTGTGAGAACTCGTCGTCAATATCATCCAACGCATGCGACCATGTGTAACCAACAATGCCACTGAGGCCGCCGAACACGGCTCCTTTGGCCTGAATCTGGAGAGCCTCGTACTTCGACGATCCTCCGTTTGTAGTGAGCAGCAGGTTCGTAGCCAGAGGACTTACTTTATTCCCGTGCAAGCCCCTTATCAGCAATGCCCTACCTTCATTCCCAATGTAGCTAACGCCAATAGTCGCCCGACTGCCTAGCGACTGGTCGAGGATGAGGCTCCATTGATACGTCCTTGGGAGCTTGAGGTTTGGGTCATACACGTTGAGACTAGCCTGTGGGAGCACTGCCGATTGCAACGTTAGAGCATTAGTGTTTATTTGCCCCAGCGTAATATTCGACACCGTAACAGAGGCGCTATATGGGTAAGCCCCAGCCAGCGTATTGGTCACCGCGCTCGTTGTGCCGGTATCGTAAAACCGTCCAAAACCACCGCGAACCACAGTGCCGAACCTGGTGCTCCGGTTCACTCTATAGGCAAACCCGAAGCGGGGAGCAATATTGGTGTAGGTCGTGCTCCACAAGGGTGTTCCAGGTGCAGCAGTTTCGACTTCAGACAAATTATCAAGTGGGCCAGTGATCGCCAGCGGCCCGCCATGCCCGTCACTAGGGGGGGGGGTGACCTCCCAGCGAACGCCATAGTCTATCGTCAGCCGATCAGTTATTCGCCACGTGTCCTGAGCGAACACCGACAGATTGTTATACAAAAACTTAAAGGCAGGGCTGGAGAGAGGAGCGGACGCAAATAGATTTACGCTTTCCAGCACCCCGGTTGCAATATTCTGCAAACTTTTGTATCCAGTACTTAGGGTGAGTTCACTGCCCTCGACGATGCTTGGGCTGCTTCGTCTGTAGTCAACACCACCCTTGAGAAGATGGCGGCCTATATTCATGCTTACCGTATTTACCAGGTTCCACTGGTTTTGGGTGTTCCCATAGCTGGTTCCTGAGTTATATGTTCCGATCGGCGTTGCGAACGTCAAGTAGGCATTGGGCGGCAGCCTGAGCGCCGCAATGCTTGCATCAACACCCGTTGTATCGCTTCCTACTCCCCCTATTAAGTGTTGTTGATCGGAGGCTCCAGTTCGTGCGTAACCGACATTCGCCTCGTCGACCAGTCGCGGACTCGCCACGAAGGTCATACCGGTCGTTGAGGTGTAGTAGTCAACACTTTCAAGGCCGCCCCCTGGGACGGATCTTAGATCAATGCTTGATGGAGCTATATTTACTCGCTCAAACAAGCTCAGTTTGGGATTCATCTTGTAGTCAACACGAGTCGACGTCGAATGGTCGACGACTATGTTCAAGTATGAATTGTCATAGATGTCGGCACCTGCTTTAGCGGGATCACACGAAGGATCGGCATTGGGACAGGACGAAGAGGTTGAATTGCCGTCGGGGAACACAGCAAGAAATGGCCGTAGTGACGGTGCCGCAGTTTGCTTTGTAGACATACTTGGAACATCGAATGTACTAAAGCGTGGTTGGTGCATGAGAAGGGTCTCATGGGCAACGAGTCCAAATAAGCGACCGTGAAGGATCGGACCACTCAACGTTCCCCCAAAATCGTTCATGCGAAGTGCCGGTTCTGTCTTTCCTGCGTGCTTCACAAACCAATCGGTCGCATCCAGAGCTTGATTACGAAAGTATTCGAAGACCGTACCATGAAAACGATCCGACCCACCTCTACTTCGCACTTGAATCTGAGCACCCGGACTCCTGCCAAATTCCGCAGAATAGGTGGATGTCTGAATGCGAAACTCTTCAATCGCATCCATCGGCAAGATTCCATTAGTACCTCCTGATGCGGAGGTCGGCAGGCCGACACCACCTACGTTAGAGCCAAAGGTGGGAGTCAGCGAGACGTTTCCGCTGACCCCATCGATCATGAGGTTGTTTGCGCTAGCACGTTGCCCATTGACGATGAATCCACCTGGATTTTGCGAACTGCTCGGGGCTTGAAGGACACCTGGCGTCAACTCGAACAAGGTCGCTAAGCTTCGACCATTTACCGGCAAGTTGTCGATCAATTGTTTGCCAATTACAGTTGTGACTGCTCCGTTTGACGTGTTAACCTCCGCCTCTTCAACGTTGACGGAGACAACTTGGTCAACTGTACCAACCTGGAGGCGAATGTCCTGCACTAGCTCTTGGCCGACTGTGAGTTGTATGTTCTGCAGCTCGGCATATTTGAAGCCATGCTTCTCAGCGTGTAGTACGTAGCCGCCGGGTCGGAGTCCCGGCACTCGGTAGACTCCTGATTTGTTTGTAAGTGTACTAGACGCCACTCTAGTCTCTTTGTTTGTCAAGGTTATCTCTGTACCTGGAATGGCTAAATCACTGCGATCTTTGACAATTCCCCCAATAGAAGCGCTGATGCCCTGAGCATGACATATTGGGACGGAAGCAAATGCTATAAGCAGGGCGAGCATTTGAACTAATCGACGGACGTTCATTGTGTAACTCCTGAGAGAAACTTGGCTGAGGCTAAATTGGGTTGTCGGTTTCCACGGATTCACAATCACGTGGCAATCGGGCGCGGCGATTTCCACTTGCGCGCTACAACACTGCCATCGCTATTGCGGCGACCGTTTTACGAGGGAGGCACTGTTGAGCACCGATTTGGGGAGCAAATCGATTGACCTGCCAACAGCTGCTGGACGAGAAGTGTTCGTGAAGAAGTGACGGAAATCTTTTCTAGATGGCGTCTCTTCATCCTCTTCGGCGCCGTCAAACACCGTTGTTATGAGCGCCTCAGTCTGGGCAGACGGACTAGCCGTCGTGACAGAGAGCGAAGTCTGGACACTTTCGTCGGTGAGTATCGGGGGTGTTGTGGTCAAACTTCCACGATTCAGATCTAGTGCAGATGAATTTGCGAAAGCGGAGCGCACTATAGTTATCGCAGTTTTATCGACAAGACGCGTGTCACTTGAGGAATCGTTTGATAGCAAGACTTTCCACGTTCCCGGAGAGGGACGTATGTAGTCCAAGGGACCTGTCGCAACTTTCACGTCCAACAGCTTGCAACGTTTCGCCTCGTCACTGTTCTGTCCGCACAGGTACACAAAAGCGGTCAGATTGCCTGCGCGTCTCGGAAACAACAGGCTCAGCTGGGACGTTTCCTCTGGAATCGCAAAATCAGCCGTTAGGGTTCGTTTGTCGGGCAGAAAGGACATTGAACGACGGTCGACAATTGCTGGTTCCGACTTTATGATCGGCCGTCTAACCCCAACTCCGATGTTTTTGACAGAAAGATCGGCCCCGATCTGCGTCCGGCCATCTGGTTCGGCCCGAAGGTGTATATCGGATAGTTTCAGCGCGAGCTGAAATGGAGATACTTCTATCCTTGCATCTATTGACGCAACGTTTTCACCCTGCCTGTCCGCGGCACCTTGATGATTTCTCACGCAGAATGCCCAGACCCCATCCGCAGGGTTGGCAATGAGTACGTGACGTGTGCCGGGGGCTTTGAAGAAGATGGTATTTGGGTTTTGATTCGGCAAGAAATATCGAAGGTAGCTATCTGATCCCCTCGATGTGGAAGGCCCAGTCCAAAAAATAGCTGGCCCCTTTGAGATCGTCACAGTAACGGAGAGAACCGACGTCCCTGCCGCCACATCAAACGTGGGACATACCTCATGAGAGAGCGGGACTTCTCCCTGCCAGCTTGTCGGAGTCGAACTTAGAGCAACAGGTTGCGATGCAACGACCGTGTTGAGAAAACTGCCTAGACTCCGATCTGTGCTTGGATCTACGATCTCTAGGATAGCTTGATGAATTCCCGGCGTTGCTAGTTTGAAATCGATCGGAACTGGGGTCGGCTTATCAAAGGCAAGCACGACGGAGTTGGGTGCCATGAATGTCCCGTCGTTTCCACGCCACTTCAAGAGGAAAAGCGCCCGACGACTATTCTCGCTATCCTTACGTGTGATCGTAACGAAAGCTGAGCCGCTCATTCCCGGATGCCAGTTCGCATATTCATAAATCCCAACGCCCGCGTGTGGCTGTCTTCTATTGAATTCGCGAGGTCCATTGCTTTGTGACGTAACCACAAAGGATGGTGTCAGCTCGGCAGACGCCATCGATGACCATGCGTTTTGCACGTTTGGAAGACCATATCCCTGATAACCGATGGGCTCAGGCATCTGATCTAAATAAGTAGCACTGCTACGCAAAGCCCAGGCAATACGGTCAAGTGTTATCGGGATTTTAATTTGCTTGGAGGCGCTAATAAGCAGAGCCGCCACAGCAGCAACTTCGGGAGTCGAACCTGAAGTTCCACCGAACTTCACATAACAATGAGGAACCCGAAAGCCTTCAGAAACGTCGCTGTGGGATTGATCCCAATCGTTCGGAGTGCAATTTCCAGCCGCTATTTGATGAAATGGCGCGAGAAAGTCGGGCTTGAGAGCACCATTGATTGCAGGTCCTTCTCCCCCACCATCGGGATCATTGTCACGCAGCGGTACGTTTACGCCATTGAGCGCTTTCCACACTTCGGGTGGGGTGTAACCCATCACCGCAAACACGTGCGACCCAGTAGCTTGATCGCTAATATTGTCAGTCGTCGAACTCGGCCCGGCTGTTGCTGTAAAGAACATGGGTTTCTGGTATAAAACGGCCAGCCGATCCAAGATAAGTGAAGCGACCGTTTCTCCGGCGATCATCGGCTTGATTACAAACGATGCCGTGATAACGTCAACATCCTGACGACATGCGGTGGCAATGAACGCCTTTATATCTTCATGAAGAGACCCGGAGCCGCGCGGGACGTAGAGTATCCTAGCGCCAGGGGCTACTCCAGTTCCTCTCCCTCCCAAAAACCCCACCCCTGCTGCGATGCTTGCGACGCCGGTAGCATGATCGTCCTGGTTTACAAAAAGTTTGATATTCGACTTCGCCCTGTCGATCGAGACTGCAAAGCTAGTAGCACTCGCAAACGGTTGATCGGGACCACCGTATTCCTGCGGAAAGTTCGCAGCGCTGAACTGTTCGGCGATGTCCTTTAGCTCTGCCTCATCCGCAAAGCTATTGTTTTGATTGGTATCCACCCATACGGAGTTCTTGTTCAAGCTCCAAAGAACCCAGAACGAACGACCGCCGTTATCGAACAATGCAATTTTGTAGGTTCCCGCAGCTGGAACGATAAACGCTTGCCCTTGGTAGCGGAGAGTCGCTGTTGGTGTCGAGACCTCATCGACCATCGGCAGAGATAAGGCAGTCGGAAGGTATCCCCGTCCTCTGTCATAGTACGGATCGTCGACATCCGACGTATCGAGAATTCCGACCACTTTCGAGATCGGAGTTCCATCGAGTCTACGGGCGGCCTGTAGCGCCGGATGAAGTAGATCACCATAGCCCTCAACAACAGCGATGGTTGTTCCTCTTCCATCAAATGTCGGGTGCTCCTTCAAGAACTGCGGCACTCCCATCAGGTACCAAGGCAAGTATGGGTTGTCGCCTTCTAGTTTGTCCGCAGGGAGGAGGGGAAGCTTAGCGGTTGTCACACTGAGAGGCTTCAACGCCTTCTGCCTAAGCCAAACACTTCCGGGCTTTAGCTTGTCCGGGTCTGTTGGCTCGATGTAATCGACCCCTGAGTTAGTCGGACCGTCTAATTCGATATCAACGATGTCCTCTACTGCAAGGAGCTTTGGAAGATCGGCTGTTGGGATGCTTCCCCAGAAGTAACCGACTGGATCGAAGTGGTAACCAACTTTGCCACCGCAGGCTTCGAAGCTTTTGATGGCCTCATCTGTACGGCCCATCTTCGACGCGATCAAAACATTCAATGTCTTGATCCCATTCACTAACGCGCTGTTATACCGGAGTCTGGTGTCAAAGCTGAAGTTTTCACGTTTGACATCGTTGGGATCAGTGGGAACGTTCGTTGATGGGAGACTCTTCGCAAACGATGGGGACGAAACGAAGAGTGCGATCAGTACCGCGGGAGCACAGAACTTCAAGAAACCAAGAGACACTTTTCCCTCACTGCGACAGATTCGCGATGCCACTCTACAGTGGCCACGGAGTCATTTCGTATGGCACTAAGACACGCGAGGGGGCTTGGTTTTTAAGAACGACTATTAAGATTGGGTAACCGCATAGTGAGAAGACTATGGACGGAACAACAAACTCTCAGCCAGCTTCTGTTCTGGAGACGGAGTTTGATCCGCGTCGCCTGCACCAGAGAAAAGCGCGCCAAGCGCCTGGTCAAGCCGCTGTGCATCGGTGTAGCTGACGGTGTGCACCGGGTTCACACGTTTATTGAAATACGGCGCAACCTCGTCCGCGAGCTGAGTCAACTGAAACCTTAAGAGGGCCTGCTGCGTATCAAGCATAGGAACAAGCTTCGCTCTGCACTCTGCACAATGCTGCACGTCTCGCAGACCACGCTTCATCTCACTCACCATTTGAGCGCGACCAAGAACGAGGCGCGACCTCTCCCGGATGTCGTTGCGGAACTTCGAACGCTCGTCGTCATCAGAAAAATGCTCGACCAGCCACTCCTTCGCAATCGGCTCCCCTGTTCCTCTCGGTAGACGTGCGGGAAGCGATGCCTGGAGTTCCGGGGAAGCATCGCTGTACGTCTTGATCTCGTACTTTAGGTCAGGCACTCGACTGAGCGAGCCTAGGAGTTGATTCCGCCTGCCCTCATCGGCAACGATTCCCTTGACCTCTACCGAGTCAGGCTGCCGAACGACACTCGCCTCCCATCCTCCATCCGCATCGACGATGTGGAGAGCCTGCCAAGCCCCGGCCTCAGCAAGATCAAGAGGATTGACCGAAGCCACTACATTCTCTTCTGGTGCCTTGACCGGCACTTTGACAACAAAATCAGCGGGCGGCTCCTCAGGAACTTCTGCGGCCTCGATCATCAATGTCTGATCCTGAAACTCCAACTGCAATTGCTCTGGTTGGTAGTCGGCAGTCTTCAGCCTAAGAGTTGCTGCCCTCAGCGGTCCATCCGTCGTTTCAGTTCGAATCACCCAGGCTGCGCGATCGGTCTTAACCGTGTCGTGATGGGACTTCAGCCCCTTGCGCCAATGCTCGAAGGATCGCGCCGACAAAGGCTTCTCAGCATTCCAATTGGCTGTAGCTATCAACTTCTCTGCGTTGGCACAAGAAGAAGCTTCTGTTTTCACTCGGCGTTGGCGTGTCCCCTGGAGGCAGGTCTCTCCGCCGGCGACTAGCTTGTAGGGATGTTCTCGGCTCGTATCCGCCTCTTCGCTCGCTGACGCACGGTCAAGAATCTTGCTTGCATGGGCTGAAACTACAAACTCATTCCCAAAGAAAACGAGCGTAACCAGCAGACTGCAGGCAACTAGTCCGGCGGTCCATGCAAACCACAGAGGACGGCCGACTGCCGCCGGGGAGGGCTTGTGGACGCTGGGAACCTCGAAGGATGGATAGCGCTCTTCCTGTAACGCATGCAGGTCTTCGAAGGCCGCAGTGAGCTCCTGAAGTCGCTCGACGCAATGCTGGCACTTGCTCAGGTGCTTGAGTACCCTCGCCTGGTCTTCGCGAGACAGTTCTCCGGTAGAACTCAAAGCGAGATCGTCGTCAGAAAGATGCTGAAAAGAGAATTTCAAAGTTATTTTTGGCTCGCCCGTCTGTTCATGAGCTTAATTGCCCTCATCGTCTTGTTGATAGCGGTGGACAGACTCACTCCGAGCTCCTCCGCGATCTTCTTGAAGGTCATTCCCTGCGCGTAAAGAAGGATACACGCCTTGTCTATTCCCTCAAGTTCTTCGACGAACTGTTGCAGCCGATCGAGGTGCTGCTTTCGGATGACGGCTTCTTCCTGGTTGCGTGACGTATCCGCTACCCTATCGAAGAGTGTCTCATCCTGAGGCTGGGACGCCTGCCCCTTCCGGTCACGCCAGTGATTCCTGGCTCGATTCCTGATAGCTGTGCAGAGCCACGCGTAAGCGTTTTCAGGGCCGTCCACAACGATCCCATGGCTGTAAAAACTGAGGAAAGCCTCTTGCATGAGATCTTCGGCGAAGCCCTCGTCCCGGACGAGATACAGGCTGAATCGATAAAGCTGTTTGTGAAACCTCTGATAAAGATCCTCCAGGTTCGGAGGAGTGGAAGCGGAGGGGACCTCGTCTTGAGCTACTTCGCGAAGCGCTTCCTTGATCCGCATCGTTTGAATCTGGGGGAAAGAGAAAGTCGCACTTGAACTGTCAGACACGACGTGGCTCCACAGACCGATCTGGTTTCACGACCACACTGCCTCCTGCTCCGCCTGCGGCGGCACCCTGAAAACTGTTTGCAGAGGGGACGTCATCGCGACTCAGCGCCGGACGAGTGTGCTCTGCATCGAACGAGCTGCTCGGCTTCGGGGGTAGCCGCAACGAAACCGTACTCCGGTTTTTATCGGACAGGGGGAACGCATGTAGATATATTTCAGGATGCCGTCGTAAATGGACGTCCTCATTTTGGCGCTCGTCAATGGCCGGCGCGCTCGCCAATTGCCTGATGAGGTAGACTGCGGCTTCGGGGCTCATACACTCTCTCCAGCGAAATCACGAAACGCAAAGGGAGGCCCGCAACGATCAAAGGATCTTGCAGGGAATGTATCGGAAGCGATCGAATTCACTTCACAATCCGTAGTAATACTCCGTGGTCTGATGGGTGTCGTTCAGACACACTTCAAGCATGGCAGCCTTGCGGAAACAGTTTGGGAAGAAACTGCGGTCGATCCGCAAGAGCAAGGACCTGACTCAACAGGAGTTTGCTGAACTTCTGGATATTTCAATCGATTTTCTCAGCCTTGTAGAACGCGGGATCAGCGCACCCTCCTTCGAGACCATCGAGTCGTTCTCCCTAATTCTCGGTATCCCTGTCCGCGACTTCTTCGACTTCTCCCCCTCATCCACCTCCAAGGCATACTAAACGCCCAATGTACGGATATCGTAACCCGTAATATCATTCGGTGTCATCAGTTTTTGAATTTGTCCACACTTTTTGTGTGGAAGATGAAGTACATGTCGCGCAACCTGATTTCGGAATCCGGATCAGGAGTCTCCGTCGAGACAACGATTTTAGCCAGCGATGGCTGGCAGGTTTGATCGGTCGTTCCGAGGATTTGGTAAGCAAGATCGAACGAGACGAAAGCTTCGTCAGCAAGACCACCCTTGAGCGTCTCGCCAATGCATTCAAGGTGTCGATTGCTTCCCTGTTGGACTTCAGCGGGAATAAGGCATTCATCGATAGCGGCGGGCTGAAATGGAGGGCGCCGCGAACTCCGTCCTCACTCGTTGTTCGACACCAGAAGGTCTACATCCGGGTTCCCGGAAAAGCAGAGTGATTGCCTGCATTCATCGATTCTGTAGAGGAGATTGCAGTCGCGTCAATGAGGTGTGGTGAGATTGAGGCGATAGCCTTCGCCGCGCGCGCTCAATAGATACTGGGCTTTCCCGGTCCTGGGTTCGATCTTCCTCCGGGTGTTCTTCACCAGGGCGTCAACGGAATAGTATCCCTGCGTGGCGCTCGGACCCCACAGCGATTCCAGGATTTCGTCTTTCTTGAAGACCCTTCCCGGCGACTCCGCCATGAGCACAAGTAGTCTCAGCTCACGCGGAGACAGCCCGACGCTGGGACCGCCGCAGATCTGAACCGTCCGGTGCTCTACATCTATATGGAAGTCTCCTGCCTGGACAAGCTTGCAAGGCTGCGCATTTGCCCCCTTGGCACCCTGGGGCCTTTGGGAGATGACTGCTGCATGTCCCCCAGCGGCAGCGATCAGCTGGCCCCTCCGCAGGCACGCCTGTACCCGGGCCGCCAGCGCTTCCATTTGGATGTGTTTGGAGAGGTAGTCGTCAGCGCCCCGCTGCAGGCAAGCGACCTCGAAGATGGTCTCCTCGAGCGAGGTCAAGACGATGATGGAGATATACCGGGGTTGAGCCCGAATCATTTCAAGAAGCGCATAACCACTGCTGCCCGACTGGACTCCGGGCTTCCACTCCCCAAGGAACGCCGCCTGCTTCCCTAACCCGATGTCGAGAATCGCAACGTCGATTTGGTGCCGGTCGAGATGCTTGAGTGCGGACTCCATGTCGACGGTCTCGAGAACCGTCAGATTCAAGCGACGCAAGTAGCGGACAACAAGTGTTCGATAACTTCGATCATCCTCGACGACCAGGATGGTTCCAGACATAGCTACAGGTTCCCCATTCATGATTTCTCGCGCACACCGGTACGAGATAACAGTTGCTACAGAGTTTCGGCCTCCGGGAGGATCACGGCGCGGGTTCCGGATGCCGCAAGATAAAAAACACGAATAGCGTAGTGAATCTAGAATCTAAATAGATGTCAGGCAGGAAGATATTCACAGAACATTCCCTAAAATCTTAACCGCGTTCACCATATATTTACAGATATTTAACAAATCTCCGTTGAGAATCCTTGGGTAATCCGTCATAGCCCGCACAACTCGCACACTCTCGATCCGGCACTTGGATCTCTGCACCTACAAAGGCGACAGCACACGGCCAAATCGGATAAAGTGGACGTATCGTGTTGGGAAACATGGACTTGCTGGTCGTGGGGGGCTGCACATCCATCTCATATGAGAGGATATTCGGCCATTGTTAATGGCCGCGCGCATAATTCGGGACCTTGCCGAAGTTTCCCCCACATAAACTGCAAAGATCCGGAGTCTGGACCTCCGATCCGGCCTCACCCCCGGAGAGGTTCAACCTTCTTTTTTACGTCTCGATGTGAAGCCTGCTTCAAATCCGTTCCCGATGCTAAGGCCATTCTTGAGGCATAGCATCTGATATCTGTGTTTGGGTTCGCTTCAGAATCGAGAGCTTGCGGGAGACCATGGGATGGACGCAACAGATGCTCGCGGATCATGCTGAGGTAACACGGGAGACGGCCTCATCGATTGAAACCGGCCGCAGTCGCGACCCCGGACTCTGCGCGCTCGAGAAGATTGCGGTCGCATTGGGCATCCCCTTAAAAGATCTGTTCGACCGGTAGTTCCCTGCTGTTAGACGCCGGAGGTTGAACCCTAATTTTCTGCAACCGAAGCATCATGCTTGAATCGAACTCACATATTTTCCGGTTTCGAAAAGTCTTAGCTGATGGAATAGGTTGGTTTATCGGATCCTCTGAGCTGCTGCAGGTTGTCGCAACCCAGGTACGAAGGTCTTTCTAAGAGGCGGGCAATGCGGTACCATCCGGTGGTTACCCTCGTTCAGGGTTTTATCGTCGCCACCGTTTCCGAATCCCTTGCCGGGAATCTGCCTTGAGTCGAGATTTTGCCGCAAGGGGCTTTTCGTATGCCACGGTTTTCTGCCAAGTCATCACGCGGTTGTCTCCCTCAACCGTTACGTTACGGAACAGCGGTCGGCTCCGTCGCGATCGCCCTCGCCATCGCGGTGGTTCTGCAGCGCCTGCATGTGCGTGATCCGCGCGCGGCGATCTTCCTCGCGGCTCTAGCGATCAGCGTGTGGTACGGCGGAACCGGACCTGGAATTCTCGCGACCGTACTGTCGACCGTAATCCTCCACCTCCTCCTGCACTCCCACGGGCCTTGGTATCAGGTCGGACTCTATGACCTCCCCTACCTGACGGTCTTCCTCTTCTTTGGATTTCTGATTCATCGATTCAGCATGTCCCGTCACCACGCTGAGTGGAGATTGGCGCAGGCGCAAGACAGGTTGGAATCCGACGTTGCGGAGAGAACCGCGGAGTTGACCTGGCTGAACAGGAGTACGAGACAATCCTTGATTCCGCTCCCTTCGGAATTGCGCTGCTCGCTCCGGATCGTCTCGTGCGACGATGCAACCCCGTCTATGAGCAGATGCTTGGCTATGAGCCGGGAGAACTTCTCGGCAAGCGGGCACCGCTCCCGTTGAGTGAAGAGGACGCTTGGCGGAAGTTCGAGGAACAATTTCAGGCCGGGAAAGGTCTGGTCGACCAGGAAGCGGTCCGTATCCGAAAAGACGGAACCGAGTTTCCGGCAACAATCTCAGTTACTCCGCTGTTTGATGGCGGACAGTATGTGGGATCGGTCGGCTTGATTATCGACAATACGACGAGGCACGCCCAAGAGGCGGAGAGGTTCATGCTCAGCGAGCTGGCCCAGCACAGTCCCGACTTCATCGGAGTCGAAGATATCAATCAAAACGCTGTCTTCGTGAACCGGGCAGGCCACCACCTCTTCGGCATCGAGAGCGAGGAGCAGGTCAGAGAGATTGGGGTTCTGGATTATTTCGCGCGAAGCAAGTGCCCCGACGCACGAGAACAGCTTCTGCCGACTCTACTTGAGAAGGGACAACTCGAGTTCGAAGCGACCGTCGTGAACTCCATGACCGGTATGGAGATGGCGATCTTTTGTACCTGCTTCGTCATTCCCGACGCTAGGACGGGACGCCCGGCTTATGTTGCCGCAGTTGCGCGCGATGTGACCGAACGCAACAAGCGCGACGAGCAGCTACAGATATATGGCGCGGTCGTCCGGAATAGCCCTCAGTTCATCGGGGTAGCTGGCATGGATCTGAATGTCCTCTTCATCAATCCAGCCGGCCAAGAGGCCTTCGGACTGAGCGGGGACGAACAAGTAAGGCGTACGCATGTGCTCGATCTCTTTTCAGAGGACGAACGAGCGCGTGTGCGCGACGAGCTGATTCCTCAGCTCCTTCGTGACAGGCATCTCACCGCGGACGCTGCCGGCAAAAACGCCCTCACGGGAAAGTCCTTTCCTGCGGAGTGGACGTCCTTCGTGATCGAGGCCGCGGCTGGAAGGCCCGCACTCCTTGCTGCCGTCACGCGTGACATGACACTCCGCGAAACACAGGAAGCTGAATTGCGACGGCGCGAAGCCTATCTCAGGGAAGCGCAGAGCATCAGCCACACCGGAAGCTGGGCGTGGAATGTGACCCGAGGGCAAGGATTCTGGTCTCAGGAACTTTTCCATATTCTCGGAGTCGACCCGCAGAGCGTCGGCCCGACTCTGAATACCTATTCCGAGCGTGTTCACCCAGATGATCGGCGGGCAATGGAGGAGCAATGGCTTATCGCGGTGGAGCAAAGGAGAGAGTTCGACCATAGACACCGTGTCGTTCGTCCGGACGGGGCAGTTCGTCATGTCCGTCGCCTCGGGCGACCGTTCCATAGCGGCACTGAAGAGCTTGAATTCATTGGAACGGTCATGGATATGACCGAACAGACGGAGCTTCTCGACAGAGTTCGAGCGCTGCAGGAGCAGGCCCATCGGGAGGTTATCTCCTTAAAAGAGAAGACCTTCTTCCTCACTCAGGAGTTCAATCGCGACATTGGGTTCCAGGAGATCATCGGCTCCTCGGGTTCTCTGGCGGAGACCCTGGCGAAGGTGGCCAAAGTCGCACGGACCGACTCGACGGTACTGATTACGGGCGAGACCGGCACCGGGAAGGAACTGATCGCCCATGGGATCCATCGGGCTTCTACCCGTGCGGACAAGCCTCTCATCAGTTTTAACTGTGCGGCGTTTCCCTCAACGTTGATCGCGTCGGAACTGTTCGGGCACGAGAAAGGCGCGTTTACTGGCGCTGACCAAAGAAGGCTTGGGAGATTCGAATTGGCCGAGGGAGGCACGATCTTTCTCGACGAGGTCGGCGACCTGTCCGCTGAAGCGCAGGCTTTGCTATTGCGCGTTCTCCAGGAGCATGAGTTCGAACGCGTAGGAGGAAACACCAAAATTCGCACGGATGTCCGCGTGCTGGCTGCGACGAATCGCAATCTGCATGCCTTTATTAATGAGAAAGGATTTCGCAGCGATCTGTTTTACCGGCTGAGCGTTTTCCCGATCGAAGTTCCGCCGTTGCGCGCACGCCGGGAAGACATCCCGGCCCTTGTCTCGTATTTCGTGCAGCAATTCTCCCGCAAGCTCGGAAAGAGGGTGCCGTCTATCGAGAAACAGACGATGGAGCGTCTTCAAGCCTACGATTGGCCGGGCAATATCCGAGAACTGCAAAACCTGATCGAGCGGTCACTGATCGTTTCGGACGGTCCCCTGCTCATCGTGGATGAGAGGACCTTCGCCCCAGTCGATTCTGCGGCGTCGTACGGCTCCTACACGGAAGAGCTCACCAGACATGAGAAAAGGATCATTGAGGATGCGCTCGAGAAGAGTCGCGGTCGAGTTTCGGGTCCCTTCGGCGCTGCGGCCAAACTGCGGATGCCTCAGTCGACGCTTGCGGCCAGAATCACGGCGTTGAGGATTGACAAGCGCCGATTCGAAACCGACTGACGCTTCCCGAGTACTCTTGGAGTTCTGGACCAAACGGGACATTCGTCATGCGCTACAGCACCTGGAATCTCTCCCGTGCGATCGTTAATCTCTGCCGGAAAGTGAAATGAGTGCCAGATACCCCGATAGAACAATCATTGCGCTAACAGAGACGACTTTGAGATTGTTCGGAAGACCGTATCGGCATCCAACGCTCCAACTAACGAGAGCGAGATGCGCGATCATGACGAGCCACGTCGCTCTCTCGAGGAGCAGTTGCCAGGAGCCATTCGCAGCAAAGCCAAGCAGCGTAAGGAGCAGGATCAAGTAGCCGCTGTAAAGGACGAAGTGAAACCGGCTGAAACGCGGACGCGGCAGCTGGTAGGCCCAGAGTGCGATCCCGGCGTGGCAGAACAGATAGGCACGGACCAGGATCGCAACCCCCGCGAGCATCCCGGCAAGAGGTTCGTGTCGACGGACGCTCACGAAGGTGATGACACCCATTGCAACGAACCAGATCCACGCGATAGACCGATTGAGCCGAAGTAGGCTTGAGCGAAGTGCTGCACGCGGTGGATGGCGATCTGCTTGTCTCAAATCGTACCTTGACCGGAAGACCATTTCTATTTTGGTTCCGGCTGCGGAATTGCCTGACCATCCATGGTTCCGGAAAAGCCTACGGTATCGAATCGAGTTATGAGCCATCGGTTCGACATGCGCCGCCACTCATGGTGGAACATCATCTCGATATCGAAACGATGTACAGCGCCTTTCGGGCCGTACTTCCCTTCGGGATCAGCCGAATCACATACCATGTGCGTGGTGAGATCAACTTTGACGAGGTCATCGACACCTGAGAGGTGGCTGATCTTCGAGGTGAAAACATACATCTTCTTCGTCGCATCGAAATCCTCGGAGAGATGTTTCGCAAACTGCTCAGTCCCCGTAAAAGTTTCTCCCTCATCGGCCCCGACGATATCGGACGCGGCGTAGCTCGTATACCCCTTGAGGTCGAGGCGGGCTGCGGCCTGATCCATTTTCCGATATTGCTGTTCCATCAGTTTTCGTAGGCTCGATGGGCTTGCCGAAGATGCGGTGTGGCTCATGGCCCCCATCGCCAGAGCCAGAAGTAAGGCGGCTCGTACATGCAGTCTTTTCATGTTGATTTCCTTTCTTATGGATCTCGCTGCTTAGAAGTGGAAGTTCGTGCGGAAACCGACCTGTCGAGGAACTCCCGGAACTCCCAAACCGCTTGTGTAGCTTGTCCCGCTGGTGATTCCCACAAACGTGATCGGGAAGTAGCGTCGATCCGCGACATTGTTCGCGAAGACGAGAACGCTCCACCGTCCCTTGTCATAGCCAGCCTGCAGATTCTCGACCGCGTACCCGCCGAATCGGGTCGGCTGTACTCCCCCTGTCTCATCAATGGTGTATTCGAAGTGGGCACCCGTCTCCTGCACTTCCGCATTTAGAAAGTAGTTCCGCAGAAAGACGTACCGTGCCGTGAATGCAGAGGTGTGGCTGGGAGCGGAATGGATACGCTCGCCATCAAGAGTTACACCGGTAGCGGCGTTGTAGACATAGTCATCGAAGCGAGCGTCGGTTACACCCGCGGTTCCATTCAGTATCAGTTGACGGACCGGGTGCACCTCGGCCTCGATCTCGGCGCCCTTGATGGTTGCCCTTGCTGCATTTCCGTAGTTGGATGTAGTCGGATTCAGGAAGATCGTGTCCTGGAAGTCCTTCACTCCTGTATGGAAGAGCGAGACGTTCAGGGCCGCTCTACCATTGAACCAGGTCGATTTCATTCCCAACTCGTTCGAGAGAGTTGTCTCCTTGCGGTATGGGATGAGGTCTGCCGTGGTCGCAAACAGATTCAACCCACCAGGAACCCATCCTTCGGCGAGGGTGTAGTAGACAAGAGCATTGGGCAGAAGCCGATAGTCGGCACTGAACTTCGGAAGTGCTTGCCATTCGCTGATCGAGCCATCGAAGGCCGGACCAAAATCATTGATCTCCCGGTGCATATCGCGATCGAGCCACTCGGAACGGAACCCACCCGTCAGCCCAAGCTTCTCGTCGAAAAACCGTGCGGTGATCTGTCCAAAGATCGCAGAGCGCCGGGTATGGAGGCGCGGGTCTCCATAGGAGTAGTTTTGCACCGGATACCCAAAGGCATTATCGGGTAGCAAAGGTGTGCTGACGGGATTCGCGCGATCATCATTCCCAAAGGAGTACCCGGCCACCCAGATGAGATGTTTCTTCCCTTCCGTCGACTGGATACGAGCCTCTTCATTCCATGAGCGGACGGCAAAACGATCATCGTATCCGTACTCCCGCAAGGGAGAGAAGTCCGCGTCGGAGGTATAGGCAACACTGTTCTCACGACGTGAAGCGGTGTTGACGAAGTCGAAGTGCGACCCAAAATAGTTTGCCTGGACCGATTCCGTATTCGTCCCCGAGTGTCCGGCACCGTCAATATCCATCGCCTCCTCATATTTGCCAATGGGGTGCGTCAAGAATGGAAGCTCGTTATAGCCTGAAAGATACGTTGGGAGCAGGACATAGCCGCCGCCGTCTTCGACATGCCCCCCACTCTGGACAACACTGACGCGCCACTGACGTGCAGGAACCCAGTCCAGACGCACCCTGCCTGCATAGCTGAACTGGTCGTTGAACTTCTTGCCCGACGTGTATCCGCGTACGAAGCCATCTCGTCCATCAATCGACCCCGCGGCGCCAATAAATAGCTTTGCCGGAACGATTGGCCCTGAAAAAGAGAAATTCGATTCATAGCCGTTGTATCCGCCATACATGCCGCCAACCGATCCGCGGAAGGTATTGCCAGGTTCCTTGGTCACCACATTGATCAGGCCTGCAGCACTATTGGCTCCATAGAGCGTCCCCTGGGGGCCTTTCAGAACTTCAATTCGATCCACATCCAGGAGTTTCTGGTCGAGAGAGAAGAAGTCGCCGACTGGAACGCCATCGACATAAATGGCTGTAGATGGATCGACAGAGTTGTCGTTGCTCACATATCCGCGCATCGACAAAAAGGTGAAGACCGCGCGATTGCCGGTGCTCGAAAGAAGATAGTTCGAGACGCGTCCATTCAGATCATCGAGTTGCTGGATGCCATATTGCTCAACTGTGTTCGAAGTCAATACATCAGCGGTGGTTGGCATCTCCCCGAGAGTTTCCTCGTGCATTCCCGATGTGACAGTGACGTTGGTTTCAAGTGGCGCCAGCGCAAGATCGAAGTTCACGGTGATCGTGCCGTTCGCATTGATGGTTGCATTCTTTTGCTGGGGTGAGAATCCACCTAATGTCGCCTTCAGTTGATAGCTTCCTTCCGGCAGGCTTGGAAAGCGGTAGTTGCCATCAGCATCGCTTGTCGCCCGATAGCTCCTTCCGTCAGAAGCCGTTGCAAAGATCTGCACGCCCGAGAGGGCGTGCTCCGTAAGGTCAGTCACAACGCCCGTGAGAGAGCTACCCGCTGTGAGATTCTGAGCAAAAAGAACGGTGCTAAAGCAGATAGAGAGAAGAAGCCTGGAGAGGATTGTAAGAGGCGTCAAGCGCATTCAACGTGCCTTTCTGTTGTTATGTGGCGCTGACCTCCTGTGTTCAAACAGAGTTGTCCCCGACCACGGCCTATCGATCTCCGAACCACACAGCGCTTCGCCAAAAGACAGCCGAGAGGTCCGTACATAGAACGTCTGAATCTCTGCTGATCCCAATGCAGGACTGCAGGCTGCTCCTGACAAGGAAACAGGAGTCAACTAAGCAGCGGCATTGCCGAGCGAGAGAAAACTCAGAAGCGTTTATAAAAATGATAGTCAGCGGCGGCTGAGAATTTGTGCCGCGCGAGAGGGGAAACGTGCGGAGCCAAAATTAATTTTCGAGGTGCATATCAAGTTGTCCAGACTTCCGATAGCGCAAGGCCAACTGATGCCGCTTGGGTGTAACTCCGAACTGACGCTGAAATGCAGCTGCGAAACGCCCCAGGCTTCGATAGCCCACCGCGTTAGCAACCTCGGTGACACTGTATTGACCTTCGGCCAGCAGTTGATCGGCAATCTCCATCCTATGTTTTCGGAGAAACCCATAGATGCTCAGACCGAACTGCAGACGGAATCCTCGGGTGAGGCTGAACTCATTCGTGCCGACCTGACTGGCCAGCTCACCCAGGGACGGGGAACGTTCGGGGTGACGCAAGAGAATCTCACGCACGGCATGCACACAGTCGGCCTCCCGCCGACTCAGTGGGCGCGACAGTTCTGTGCGATGGCCCATGGAAAGCAATTGCTCCCTCAGGATAGTTAACGCACATGACTCAAACAGAAGTGTGCAAAAGGGATCTTCAGCGGACGCCGACAGGATAGAGCAGCTTGCCTGATACGCAAGAGGAGACAGGAGATTCGTGTTCACGTGGTCAGGGAAGGAGCTGCGTGTGACGATCCTCTCAAGATCGGATGGAAGCAGTCCGGCTCGTCCCAGTTTCTCGACAAGCAGTTCTCCATCAACGATCAACTCCACTCCTACATAATGCTTCGGACCCAACAGGAAGGAATAATGCCCTTCGCTTGCCCACATATTCATTCCCTGCCCCTGCCGCAGCGATGTGGAAGACCGTACGTCCTGCCCTTGCAGCTCAAACCCTCCTTTCAGGAGGCAACCGAAGCAGAACAGCGGCTGGTCGGGACTATATTCCACGCGAACCGCCCGATCAAAGTGATATCGGCTGATTGTGAGTTCCAGGCCCTTTTGCAAGGGATAGTGTTCCCACACTCCTGTGCCGAGATGACCAGGAAGTTTCATACGGCGCCATTGTGTGTGATCGTCGAGAACGCCGCCCATCCTTGTGATGGCATCGATGTACGCTTGCGCGGAATGGGATCGCAACTCAATCATGGCGATCTGGCTCTCCTTCATCAGAACCTGAGCAAGCAGAACAACGGCGAGCTGAACCCTGGCGTTCCGCTGAACCGGAGCTGATTCGAATGCCTACAAGAGTCTGGGCAATTCTTGACAGGCGGTGAACCCATCCACAAGCTATGTCCTGATTCGATCGCATTACTCGAAAAGTGCTCCCGTACTTCGCAGCGAATCAAGCGAGAACAAGTGATCTTGATGCTTTTAATCGCGCTGCTCTTGAATGGAGACTACTTTGGTCGTATATTTTGGTCAAGCGGATATTAAGGACTGTTCCGGAATGCTGACCGGATTGCTATCAGTCTTGACGTGCCGCTGTGCAATCAACAGAGGTTGTATTCCCAGTCTTTTGGCGAAGCGAGGAATATGACCTGAGATCGATTCAGCAAGGCTGGCCTGCATGCATGAGCACAGCCGACGTGGAGCGTTTCGTATGTCTGAAGCTGTTGTTCCTGCCAGGTCGGCTCATGGTGAATGATCTCGAGGTCGAAGCTCTCATAGAGCAGCACTATCTGCCTTTGCTTGCGTTTGTGCGCGGCCGATTGGAAATCCGGCATGAAGCGGAAGATATCGTGCAGGAGACCTGGACGCGGTCGATGTCTGCGATCGCGTCGGGGACGGTTCAAAATGTACGCGCGTATCTTCATCGGGTTGCCCGCAACTTGATGACAGACCAGGGGCGGACCCGTACCCAGGCAAACGAGATAGCACTCGACGAAGTTGATCTTCGCTTGCTCCCCGACCCCAAGGCACATATCGAACGGCAGTTTCTGGTCTGTGAAGAACTACGGCGTGTTGAGGCGGCTTTGAAACTGATGCCGCCCCGCTCTCGCGCTGTGTTTCTGCTCGCGCGCGTGGAAGGGTTATCCTATGCAGAAATTGGCAGGCAGCTCAATATTTCCAGGCAGACGGTCTATGAGCACATGATGCGTGCCCTGCTCACTCTTCAGACGGAGTTGAGGACAAAGAATCCAGAGGGAGCGCGAAGCTAGACCGAGCGTCGCCGCCTCACTCGGATGGCGTGCGGGATGATCCTGACCTATCCTCACCCTCTGCGAGAGGGGCCGCCAGGACTGGCCAAATATAGTTAGATTGAAGCACTGCCCTGTAGGAGCGTGGCCCTCCATAGACCTTCATCTTTCCAGTGCGGCCCCGGCGATGCTTCCTGACGTGATCACCGATCCATATGGAGACGAGGATTACGCTGACGAACAGGAGCGTGCATACCCCACAAGCTCCAACAAATCCAAGACCAAACCGGAATCCCGCACTCATCTCTTTCTCACTTTCTTTAATCGAGGGGCATCTCAAGTGCTCTTGCAACGGATTTTCTAAGGCAAAGAAAGGCAGGCTCAAGGCCTGCCCTTCTTTGGTGGTCGATCATCACTCGAATCCTGTGAACAGTTACTGTACGGTGAGGGTGACAGTGGTGGAATGTTGCAGCGTCCCCGATGACCCCGCAATGGTGAGAGTGTAGGCCTGCGGAGTCCCGGTATCCGTGGAGGAGTTAGGGGAAGATCCGCCGCCACAGCCCGTCAATCCTACAATTCCTCCAAATACGAGAAGCATGGCTGTCAGCTTGGCCATTCCTCGTCCTTTCCGCCGTATCAGACCCGAGAAGGGCAATAGCAGCATTCCCATTGCGATTGGGGCGAGCTTGGCGATGCTCGACATCGCCGTCTTGTTCGGAATCGTAACCGACAGGGTGACATCCGTCGTGGCGGCCCCAGAGGCGATTGTGGTCGGTGTCAACGAATAGGTTGCTCCGCTAGGCAGACCCGATACGCTCAACTGGATTGCATCCGGGAATGTCGGCGTGCCAGCCGGAGCAAGTGAGAACGTATATTTTGCTGTTCCACCCACCGCTATCGTCTGGGAACTGCCAGTGTTGGAGGACAAGGCGAAGGTGAAATCCGCCACCACCTGAGAGACAGGAGCACTGGTCGCCGACGCGAAGGTCGTGTCTCCCGAATAGACGGCCGTGATGGAATGCGTTCCTGGTGTCAACGAGGACAGGCTGAAGATAGCCCTTCCGTTTGCCAAGGTCTGCGTCCCCAGAGTCGTGTTGCCGTCCAGAAGGCTCACGGTCCCGGTCGGCGTCGCGCCGGTGGCTGACAAAGCTGCTGTGAGCACGGCTGGATTTTGTGATAGCGAGGGGTTTACGCTCGAAGTCAGCGTGATCGCTGGAGTCAAATGGGACGCTGAGACACTCACCGATCCGGTGACCGATTCATAGTCCGTGGAGTCGGTGGGTGTAAAGACCACCGGGAAGCTCCCACTGCCGGTTACGGTCGTGGATGGTGTCGCCCAGGCGAATGTGCCCGCAACCGACGCCGTTCCCCCGGTCAACGTCGAGGAGGCAAGCGTCTGCCCTGTGGTGATCGACGAAGCCGTCGGCCATGCACTCACCGTCGGAGTCGCCTTGTTGACGACGAGGCTCACCGTGTTGGAGATAGTGGCGTAGGTTGCGGTATCAGCTGGAGAAAATGTGACGGAAGAGCTTGCTGTACCGGCCGCAGGGACTGTAGTTCCGGTTGTCCATGCAAAGGTGCCGGCGATTGATGCGGCTCCTCCGGTGAGAACAGAGGCTGTAAGCGGTTGGCCATAAGTAATCGTGGAAGCCGTAGGCCAGGTTGTGACGGACGGAGTCAACTTGTCCGTCGTAAACGTGGCATCGCTGCCATTGACCGTATATCCGTTCCCTGTCGCATTGACCCGGAAGTGATAGGTCGTGTTGGATTCGAGGCCAGTCAGATCGACCGATGCCAACGTGCTTCCCGCTCCTGCTGCGATGGTGCCACCGGTCGTGGCTGCAACGCTAGTTCCATAGCTTGGGGTTGTGCCGTAATCGAAGGTGACAGTGGTTGCGAGGCCGTTGTCGTTGACTGTGCCATTCAGTGTTGCACTCGATGAAGTAATCGCGCTTGCAGGCTCTGTCACTGCGGAGGGCGTCGTCGCAGGTTGAAGGCTCATGACCGATCCGTGTCCGCCGCTATCATAGACAACGTAAGGCACTCCCTTGGGAGAGAATGCCAGCGCCGTGGAAAACGAAAATCCAGTCGAAAAACCTGGGCTACCGAGTATTTCCCACGCGCTGCCGTCATACCGCATTGCCGTTACTTTGCTGCTTCTGCTGCCGTCGACAAAGAAGACGCTCGGCGCACCATCTGGATCGAATGCCAACAGAAGGGACTGCGCACTTCCCGGGGTGAACGCGGTCGTGCCCACAGGCGTCCACGCGCTACCGTCAAACTTCAATACACTTGCCTTATTGCTGTTCCCTCCATCACCAAAGGCAACATACGGTGTTCCATCCGGAGCGGATCGTACTGTCGTCGATAAGGCAGTCGAGGTCGATAACCCCGCACTCCCTACGACCGTCCACCGAGTCCCGTCAAACTTCATTACCGTCGCCTTGTTATTGTTGCCTTCATCCGCATAGGCCACATAGGGGCTCCCATCCAGCGAGAATGCCATGCTCAAGGAGTCCGCTCTTGCGGAAGTGAAGCCTGCGCCGCCTACAGCCGTCCATGCACTACCGTCGAACTTCATCACGGTAGCTCTGTAGTTATTTCCGGCGTCAGAGTACGAGACATAGGGGGTGCCATTGGGAGAAAAAGACATTGTTGGGGTATTGCCGTTAGGAGATATAGCTCCGCTGCCAACCAGTGTCCAGCCTGAGCCGCTAAACTTCACTACGGTCACCGCGTAGTTGAAGGATTCATCTTCATCCAGATAGGCCACATAAGGCGTACCATCCGGAGCGAACGCTATGGACACACCGCCGCTTACTCCGTTCGCTCCCGCGGAGAAATCCGTTTTGCCTACGGCTGTCCACTGAGTCCCATCAAACTTCATCACCGACAGCTTGTTGCCGTTGCTTTGATCCCCAAAAGCCATGTAGAGAGAGCCATCCGGCGAAAAAGCAAGCGAAGGAGCACCCAAATTCGCAGTGAACGCGGTGGCAGGGCCAACTGAGGCCCAGGAGGCTGGGGAAAGACTGGCTGCATCGATTGTTGTAAAGCTTTGGATAATGGGTGTTGTCGTGCCGTCCGGCGTGAAGCAAACGCTGTAGGCGGTACTGCCTAGCAGATTGCGTACCGTATACTCTCCGGCGGTGCCGGCTGCCAGCGTCAGAGAGCCGTGAACGACTGCAGTTCCGGCACTGTTCGTTCCGGCAACCGTTTGCGTTGCGCTTCCGCATGCGGCGTCTCCCTGCAGCAGGGTAAAGTAGCCCTTTCCGGCATTAGGAGCCGTCAAATGCAGCGTCACCTGGTTCGCACCGAGATTCGCCGTCGTAATCGACTGCGCGAAAGAGACTTTGGCAACAGCCAAGAGAACAAGAAGTAAGGTCAGTTTGGGGAACCGGCGTGATCCGCAAACCACGGAATCAAAGAGAGACATGTTGGACCTCCTGGACTAAGTTCGTAACCAGTACATGCAGCACACAAAGACTTCCGCGCAGCCTTCCGGGCCGCTGGCGCAGTGAAAGATTCCCCCGCTAGCGGGAGATCGAGAATTGTTGCGTGAACGTATGCTGCACCGACCCACTGGCGGCGGTCACCACCACGCTGTAGGAACTCAGCGAGGCATTGGTGCGCTGCACGCAGCCGGTGAGCGTAGTGGCGACGGCCAAAAGCAGGGTGAGCAAAAAAGGCACTCCCAGGCGACGCCTGCGCCATGTGAAACCGCAAACCAAAGCGAGTCCGGCAACGACAACGGGAGATTTACCGAAGGGAACGGGAGGGCTGTGCTGTTCGCTCAGATTGACGCCGGAGATATTGATGGTAATGGTCGCCGTAACAGCACCTCCATTCTGAGGAACAGAGGCAGGAGAGATGGAGACGACGGCTTCAGAGGGAAGGCCGGAGACCGAGAGCTTCACATCGGAGGGAAAGCCGCCGGTGCCGGGCGTGAGGTTGACGATAAAGACTGCCGGAGGGCCAGTCTTTGAGGCAACGAGAGGGTCGAAATCTCCGGTCCCCCCCAACAAAGAGAAGTCCCCCACCACTGTCATGGGCTGTCCAGTCGTGTAGGAGCTTCCGCGATACGTGGTCGGATCGCCTGGCGAGAAGATCGCTGTGACCGCGAAGGTTCCCGAGTATTTCGGCGTAAAGGAAAAGCTGGCGACTCCATTCGCAACTACTGTCGCGGGACTCGAGGTCGTCGGGGCTCCGGATGATGAAGTTGGCGTGACGGTGAAGATGACCGTGCCAGTAGGAACCTTTGTGGGGTCTTTGGTGTCGGCGACTGTGGCAGTAAGAGTGATGGGATTACCGATGACCCCATTGGAGGAGATCGTCGCGACCTGGATTGTGGTCGCATCTGCTGTGCTTGATGTTGCCTGCCCGGATAATTGGATGACCTGCTGGCTTGTGGCTACGCCCTCGGAATCGTTAGCGACTACAAAATTCGCGGTAAGAGTTCCGGATTCTACAGGCGTGAAGTCGATCGCCAGAGTACAGGAATCACCGGGAGCCAGCGTGGAGACGGGATCTCCAGCATGGACAACGGGGCAGGTGTTTGTTGGAGCCAAGGTGAAGTCTGTAGTCGTGGCAGACGGATTCGTTCCGCTTTGCGGAGCTGTAAATGTCAGGGGCGCGTTGCCTGCATTGGCAAGGGTCACGCTCTGAGAGCCGTCTTCGCTGTCGATGTAGCCAGCCTGCGTCGGCGTAGGCCATGACAAGGAAGAGAGCGACACATTCACGCGGCGAACCCGGTTATTGTGATAATTTTCGCCGATATAAAGGTTCCCCGCGCTATCAAGGACCAGATCGAATGGATCTAAATAGGCCTGGGTTGCGATCCCTCCATCTCCGCTGAAGGTCGCCTGGCAATAGTGAAACTCATTGTTGACGTTGCACCTTCCCGCGATGGTGGAGATGATTCCCTTCGTGTCGATCTTTCGAGCGACGCCGTTCTGAATATCGATGAAGTACAGGTTTCCGGCAGGGTCGAGGTTGAGTCCACGTGCCTGGGTGATGTTGGCAGATGTAGCCGGACCTCCATCTCCGGTCGCACCTGGATGGAGGGTATCTCCCGTCCCAGAACCAGCAACCAGAGAAATAGTCCCCGTCGAGTGATCGATCTTTCGGATGAAGTTATAGGATCCATTCCCTATGTCGCTTACGTAGATGTCTCCTGAAGGGCTTATTGCCAAGGCGTAGGGAAGCATCTGGGCGTCTGTGGCGGGTCCTCCGTCTCCGATCGAGCCAAAAGTACCATTGCCAGCCACAGTTGTTATGATTCCGGTGGACGCATCGATCTTTCGGATACGTCCATTACCACAGAGATATAAGTTCCCGGATGCATCCAGGGCCAGGCAGCTTGCGCCGTCGATACCCGCGTCCGTGGCGGGACCATTATCTCCGCTATACGTGACGGTTTCATTCCCGGCAATCTTGCTGATGATGCCCGTTACGTGATCGATCTTACGAATCTCGTTAGCCTGTGTAACAGCATCGTAGCTGGTAAGGTACAGGTTCCCCGAAGCATCGGCCGTCATCGCGCTTATGGCCCCGAGGCCCGCGTGGATCGCCGGACCACCATCGCCGGATATATCAGGGGCGCCACTCCCCGCGATAGTGGTAATGACGCCTGTCTGCGGGTCAACTTTGCGCACATAGGCATCGCCGGCAACAGCATCGCTATTGATGACGAGGTAAAGATTGTTCTGTTTGTCGATCGCCACATTCACGAGACCACCAATGCTGGCACTTGTGGCCGGTCCACCATCGCCGGAGTTGAATGCATCTCCATTTCCGGCATAGGTAGAGATGATGCCAGGAGTCAGTGTCGCCACAGGCTGACTGTTCTGTGCATGAGCAAGACCGCCGAACAGGCATATCAGCAATACACTGCGCATATGGCGCATAACGAAATTGAGTCGAAACATCCGGTGTGCCCCTTCAGGTGGTATTCCTTGGAGTGGGCAGTTCGATCACGAATGCCCTCTGCTGGGGAAGACAGGGTTAGCAGGTGTTTGTCAGGGTGAGGAGTGTGAAATTATTTTTCGTGGTTCCAGTCGAATGCGCCCTGACAAAGTCGATCCCACGCAGTCTTCTCCTATAGGGATTCGTCCGCATTGGATTTCAGTTCGCAAAGGCGAGAAGAGTTGAGAGAGAAAGAGCAGCAGGCTGTTCAACGAGGTTCCGGCGAAACGTCCCCAGCGGTTAAAGAGCTTCTTGGGCAGATGGATCCCCTCCAGGCAGAAGCGATGCAGTGGTTCGTCCGATTGCAGGGGGAGCCTGAGGACCAGGGACTTCATGCAAAGTTCAATGCCTGGATTCGATCCGACGTACGCCATCAGGAGGCTTTTGCCGAAGTGGAACGCCTCTGGGACGTCAGCCTTGAAGCTCCGGCGACGCGCCAGGCATATCAGCGGTATACGCGACGTCAGTTTCTTCGCAAGGCCGCGATCACAGGCGGAGTAGGGCTGGCCGTTACGAGCAGCTTGATTTATCTCGCGGACCGGTTCCCGTTCGCCCAATATCGGACCGGCACAGGGGAGCGGCGAAGCATCGATCTGCCGGATGGGTCCAGCGTAGAGCTGTCTACGAGGACGGCGCTCTCCGCGGCTTTCAATGGGCAGGAACGCAGAATTCATCTCCATGAAGGCGAGGCGTATTTCAGCGTCGAGCGGGATAGTCTGGCGCGTCCCTTCGTCGTCGAGTCAAGAGCTGGAGAGGCGACTGCGTTGGGTACGGAGTTCAGTGTAGCGACGATGAAAGATGCTGCCCGGCTGTCGGTTACGGAACACACGGTACGCGTTACGTCCGGCCATTCCCAGTCCGAGGTGACAGCGGGCCAGACCGTTCAGTATGGCAACGGGAGACAGGGAAAGATCATGCCCTTATTGCCTTCGGTATTGGCCTGGCGCTCCGGTCGGCTCGAGTTCATCGCCACTCCGCTGGGCGAAGCTGTCCATGCTCTTGACCAGTGGAGAACAGGAAAGACAGTTCTTGCAGACGGAAAGCTGGCGCTTCTGCCGCTGACGATGCTGATCGATCTCTCCCGCATCTCGGAAGGGATACAGGGCTTGCCCTCCATCCTTCCCGTCAGGACAGTCGAGATCACCCCGCTCCTGACAGTCATCTATTCAGCCTAGCCACCACTCTTCTTCAAAAAAAACTCCGAACTCACCCTGACAAATCCACCTGCCCTCTGTCTTCCCCAGCAGAGGGCATTCGTATCAGCGACTCCCTCATGATCCGGACCTGAGGGGCTTGCTGTGCAGCGATATAAGAAAATCATCCTTTGCCTCGCGATATTGAAGTGCGCGGTCGTATTCCTTCTGTTTTGCGTGGCTGCGATCTGCCACTCCCAGACTCCGTCCTCCTTTCATATTCCGGCGCAGCCGCTGGCTTCCGCGCTCTCCGACTATACGAGGAAGAGTGGTGTTGACCTGTTGTATGGGAAGCCGTTTCCTTCCGGCGTATCTTCCTCGGCCGTCGATGGATCCATGTCTGGATCCGAAGCATTGAGCAGGCTGCTCGCAGGCACCGGCTTGACCTTCCGGTTCACGGGACCACACACCGCTCAATTGGAAGAAGCACCCAGGACAGCCGCCGGGGTCACACAACTCGGCCCCTTGCGCGTGCAGGGCGCAGGGGAAGGTGGAGGCTCAGAGGGCGGAGGCTTCTTCGGAGATGTGGACCAGAACGGCAACCGCAGTCTGAATCACACTGCGGAACGCAAGGTGTACACCACCCCTGGCTCTACAGCATATATCTCGAAAGAGCAGATCAACCGCGTACCTCCTAACTCGATCGGCGACATCTTCAAGAACTCCCCCGGTGTCATCTCCGCCGGCAACGACGAAGCCTCCGGCCTGAACATCAACATTCGCGGGCTACAGGGGATGAACCGCGTCAATGTTCTGGTGGATGGGACACAGCAGACCAACTCACAGTACATCGGTTATCAAGGCAACACCAGCAGCGTGTATATCGACCCCGACTTCATCAGCGGCGTGGACATCTCAAAGGGGCCAAGCGGCGGCCAGTTCGGCTCCGGAGCGATGGGCGGCGTCGTCAACATGCGAACACTTGACGCGACCGATATTGTTCAAGAAGGTCACAAGTATGGGATCCAGTTGCGTGGAGGGATCGCGAACGGCTCCAAAGAGCCGCAGTTAGAAGTCGACTTCCCTCGTTCCGGCAATCCCTCCGCCTTCAATGGCGATTCCTTTCGCTGGAGTGGGACGGCGGGAGCCATTCTGGACCGCTTCAACATCGTCGTCGGGCTCGCCCGGCGCAAAGCCGGAAACTACTTTGCCGGGAGCAATATGCCCCGGTCATGGATCGGGATCTCCCCGGGTCCTGCCGGTACTCCGGGAACAATCTACTCACTCATCGATCCCAATAGCGAGGTCTTCGATACCTCCCAGGATGAAATCTCGGGGATGGCGAAGGTGCGGACGCAGTTCGGGAATGGCCACTCCCTGGAACTGGGCTACATGAACTACTACGACAAACACGGCGAGCTGAATGCCTACTCCCTGATCTACGCCGGTAGTTTTTTGCCGTTAGTGCAGGGCGATCTTTCCACAACAAGGGCACATACCGGTTCCATCCGATATGGCTACTTCCCGGAGAACAGCCATCTCATCCACTTCCGCGCAAACCTCTGGGGAACACGGCTGCAGACCCACCACAGCCCACAGTTTTTTAGCACCTTCAACAGCACAGCTACCTACAACCTGAGCTATCCGCTTGCCTCCGTGGGAACGGAGATCTGGAATACTTCCGAACTGCCCACAAAGTTCGGCCAGCTCAATTTGAAGTACGGCGCCTCCTTCTCGCAGGAGAACGCCACCGGACAGGTACTGCTCCAGAGTTATACCCCCTATCCCGGTGACTACTATCAATCAACGGTCTATCCCATCAGCGACCCTTCCGGTAAGCGCTACCTCGGAAGCCTCTTCACTCAGGCCAACTACCGGATCAGGCCGTGGCTGATCTTCGACGGCAGCTTCCGCATCGACCGGTATCACGAAAACGGCCATGCCTACTATGCTTCCTTCCCACAGAAGACCGGCAATCGCGTGAATCCGACCGTCTCCATTACGGCGGAGCCATGGCAGGGCATCCAGTTCTTTGCCACCTATGCGCTGGGCTGGCGTCCCCCGGCTCTGCGCGAAGCCTACTGGCAGTTCACCACGCTGCTCCTCCCCAATCCAGACCTGAAGCCGGAGACATCCAACGATTTCGAGGTCGGAACGAACGTAAGCCGCTCAAATCTGCTGGGGACGAGGGACCGTGCGCAGCTGAAGTTCGCGTATTTCTCTAACCGGTATGGAAACTATATTGGCCGCGAAAGCCTCGCCGGAAATAATACTCTCCCCTATAGCTGGACCAACTTTGACAAGGCAGAGTACCGCGGCGTGGAAGTACAGGGAACCTATGGAATTCCGCAGCTCTTTGCTCAGGGAACGTTCACAAAATACACGGAGATCACCTACTGCCTGAAGGGGCAGCCCTGTTCCAGCTCTGCGTTGAGTAACGACTACGGTGGCGGGTATGTTCCGCCCTCCTATCAAGGCAGTGGGACACTCGGAACCAGTCTCTTCCATGACACGCTGACAGCCGGTTTCAACATTAACTACTGGAGCGGCGTCGCGCCCGTCCAGACGCCACCGAACTCCGACCCGAACCATCCTTACGTTCCTCCGGCCACGTGGCCGAAGGCCATCATCATGAATGCCTATGCTTCGTATAAAGTCATGAACCACTTCGAACTCGGAGCCAGTGGCGCGAACCTTGGCAACCGCTACTATGTCGATCCGCTTGAGACCGCCTATTTGCCCGCCCCGGGGCGCATCGTCCGTCTGAACGCGACGATCAAGTTCTAACTCTCAACAAACCCTTTTGAATGGAGATCCAATGACCGCAACACTCGACACCAAACCGGCAACCGACCTGATCTCGCAGATGCGTACGGCAACGCTGCCTGCTCATGAAAAGCTGGACGACCTCATCATGGCAAGCGAACCTTTCGCAGATCGTGAGAACTACTCACGCCTGCTCACGATGCAGTATTGCCTGCAGCGCGATTTAGAGCCGCTCTATCACGACGCAACTCTTAGGGGGCGTCTGCCCGACCTCGAATCACGATCGCGTCTTTCTCTCGTTGAGCAGGACATGGCTGACCTCCAACTCGCTCTTCCGACGAACGATGCGGAGACACCTGTACTTCCCCTCTCCGATCTTGCGGCAAGCGTGGGGTGGTTGTTCGTACTGGAGGGCTCCCGGCTGGGTGCAGCGAGTCTGTTCCGCCGCGCCACAGCTCTTGGCTTGAGCGAAACGTTTGGAGCGCGTCATCTCGCAGGACCCGCCGGTGGCCCAGCGGAGAAGTGGCGCGTTTTCACGCAGACCATCTCGGCGCTTCCTTTCACCGACGAAGAGCGGAATAGGGCTACGTCTGGTGCCGTTGACGCTTTTGAATACGCCGCCGGATTGGCGCAAAAAATTGTCCACGCCGGGAAGAAGGAGCCGGACCGTGCCTGAGGTGTTGGAACAACGCATGGAAAGTGTGCAGAGAACGGTCGATGGGCAGAATCGCAGCACAAGCCAGATTGGCGATTCGACATACTGCCCGGCTCTAGTGGTGTTCGACGCGCTTCGTCCGCCACGCCGCAGTTCCGCGACCTATATCGCTGCCATCGGACTTCACCTCATTGCCTTCACCGTACTCGGCATCAGAATTCATCAGACAGTACATCCACGAATGGCCAGCGTCGCCGTGAATGCGATTACGCTGACGGCTCCCGCTGCGCCCGTCATGCCTGTCGAAGAAAGGGTTGCTGCAAAGCCAATACCGCAGTTGAATCGTCACCGACGGCAGATCCCGAGAGCAGTCCTGGAACAACCTCCGTCCCCTCAACCGATCGGTTCGCTGCCGATCAACCGCACCGATTCCTTCCTGCCTTCTTTGTTCAATACCCCGGCCAGTCAGGTGAGGGTGACGGGGACTGCGGGACATCCCGTTGGAGCAGATCGAGAGGCATCATCGTCCACGGCGCAGAATCCCTCGCAGGCCGCCGCCCCTCGTTCCAACCCCGCTCCAGACGGAGCACTCTCGGGAGCCAGAGCAACCTGGGAAGGGGCGGTCCTCGCGCGACTGGCGCAGTTTCGCCGCTATCCTGCCGCGTCCAGGATGCGTCATGAGGAAGGCACCGTCTACGTTCGCTTTAAGCTCGATCGAACCGGACACGTTCTGTCTGCCGATCTTGAGCGTTCATCGGGTTTCTCGGCGCTGGACAAAGAAGCTCTGGCCATGATTTCGCGAGCGCAGCCTCTTCCCGCTGTTCCTTCGAATCTTCCGGATGTGATGGAGTTGTCACTGCCGATTGAGTTCTTCCTGCGATGACAGATATGTGGAATCGCTCATGCTGAAACTCACAAAACGAGCTGACTATGGCATGATGGCACTGTTTTGAATCGGAACGCCAGCTTCAACACACCGATCATCTATTCGACACTGAATCGCTTCTTGTGCTCGAAATGTCCCTCTGCTTCCCTGCCTAAATTTGGTCGGAAACCAGCCCCTCTAACTGGTGTCGAAAATCCAAGCCCATCAAGGTTCCAGTTTGTCTCTTACTCACTGGCACAAAGCAAGCCGGGCAGACCAGTGACCGGCGGGCCGGCGGTCGCGTTCATCAGGTAATTGTGTTGTCCATTCTAAGCCGTTCCTATGCAATATCCGGAAGACTTCGTTCAAGACAGCTGAGGGACAATCAAATCCGAATGCCTTTTTCCATCGATACCTTAAAATACGGAACATTGGTCGCGCATGAAGCCCTATCGACGACTATCCGGCCGTCGGTAACCTCGAGGGGCCTAGAGCGCTAAAAACCCTCGACGAACGCTATGCACTTACGTTTTCCGGCGGTCATGGGACGCGGCCCCAGACCGAGGTCGGACGATACTTACGGACATCTGCCTGCCCGGCATCGAGGAGTTGGCCCCCTAATGGCCGGCTCTGTGCGTGGTCCGCGCCAGACGGACATCCATGGTCTGCAACTGCCCTTCTGTTCGCCGAACGACATTCGGAACGAAAACAAAATGGTAAACTTTGTGCTCGATGAACGGGGAGCCGGTGATAGATTCTCCGTGTATGTGCTTTTCCGGTTTTCGTAAATTTCTCAGAATTGGGAAATTTTACGCCATATCTCGTCCATATTTTCAATTACTTAGCTTTGGATGAGAAATTGCGCTCCGCGATGAATTGGATTGTTTGCCAGACCCCAAAGTGCTTCTTTTTCCTTTTCCCCTCGATACGCAAGAAAGCTGCTTTTTTTTGTAACGTGACAGTTCAAATTGTCACCGCTTATACGGGATTCGTGGGCACGGTATGAGACGCATCAGCAAGGAAACAGGGCTAAGCGAGGAAGTCCATCTGCGGCCCATTGGATTACTGGCCTCTTGACTCACTGATCTATTGCCGCTCTCCGTCCCGGTCTTATACATCGCCTCGCCCGCGCCGTCTGGGGAGGCGGGGAGATCCCGTGGCAAACGATCCTGACGTAGTGTTGGAAAAAGGACGTCGTCGAAAGAGGCACTTGTCGACTGCCGTCTACCATCAGCTTATTGAGCACGCTCGCCTCATACGAGCCGATGCCGGCAAGCTACCGCTCCGGCGGAGCGAACGGGCGGCTACCCTCGCCCTCATGGTCTTAGATATGAACCGGGGAAACGTCCTGATCAAAATGGGAACTCTCGCGAAGTGTCTCGAGGTGAACCTGCACACGCTGACGCGTGGCTTCGCCAGCCTGAACTATCCCCACCCGCCCAAGGAGATGCAAATCAGGATACGCAACGAAGCCGCGCGAACCATGTTGCGCAATGAACTCAGCAGAAAGATTGACAGCATTGCTTCAGAGCTCGGGTACGAGGATCTAGGAGCCTTCACTAAGTTCTTTCGCAAAGAGAACGGAGTATCTCCGAGTGAGTTCCGCCGGGAGTGCGGAGGAGAAGGATAAACCCGTCGGTTGCACCGTTTGGACAATGAGATGTGCTGGCCACCACCGCACGATAGGTGCAGCATACTCTTGTCGCGCCCACTCCCCTTTTGGCCAGACGCGCGGTTGCGGCGCCTCGACGACTCGATCCGTAAATCCCTGAGCAGCTAGCAACGTAAGACCAAAGGACCGGAGAACGAAACAACGTGAAAGCAAACTCTCTCGCTTCCCCATGTAAGACCTCGAAACGCTGCGATCTCTACCCTGCCGGGATCACAGGTCTCTCTGACCGCATTCTGGTGTGCGGACACCTTGGAGGGCCTCATGCAGGGCTATGTGGGAATGGCATTGAGGTTTGTATCGTCCCGGATGCTGTCGGCGGGCTGGAAGGCCTATGGAAGCTCGTTGAGCACCATTCTCCGGCCGTCGTCGTCCTCAGTCGCGCCAGTCTCGATCTACTTTTCAGTGATAGACGAACGGCCAACAAAAGATTCCACGCAGCAAAGGGTGTTGAGAACACGCTTCAAATGCTCTCCCCGGTCAACGCTGAACTCGTTCGCCTGGTCGCCAAGGGGCTTCGGAATACTGAGATTGGAAGAGCTACCGGAATGAAACCTCGGACGGTCCGGGCACGGTTGAGTGAGCTATACCGTCAGTTCGAGGTCACCAACAGAACCGAGTTGGTCGGCGTATTGATCGAACTCGATCGTCAAATCGATCCCGAGCCAATGGTCCGTCGGGACTCCTCCAATTCTCCGGAGGCACAAGCAGCGGTGCCCTACGAAGCGTCCCGTCTTTCTGGGACCAAACCGCTGGTTCTGGCTTCTCTGTAGCCGGATAAATCAATATTCCCATTGTGGAGCAGGCCTGACGGCGCCTGCTCCACAGGTACATCACTTCTTGTTCCTTTTTCCCGCAGATCTAGCGGCTTTGAGTCGTTTCTGCATCTCAAGCTCTTTATTCGTCTTCCGGATCAGTGTGGTAGAACTCAACTCGAGGCCTCTGGACAGTGCCAGGATTGTGTGTAGTGAGGGGGAAGCATGCCCTTTCTCCAGGACGCTGATATGAGTCGGATGAATTCCGCTGGCGAACGCCAGTTCCTCCTGGGTGAGTTTGACCTCCAGGCGAAGCAGGCGGAGCGCTCGGCCGAACGCTTTCCTTTCTCTTACGATTTTGGCACTGCTCCCCTTCAACTGAGGCATGCCAAGTCATGCTGCGTTTCTGTCGCAGCAAGCTCCATAGGCCACGCCCTATGGACAGACTTGGCCTGTGCCCTATGGACACACGTGTGCCCGAACAAAATAATCAGGGCATTCATTGTTCGCTCGATTCACCGCAGGACCAGGACGGTCTGCTAAGTAGCGGCTTGAGAAATCAAGCCTTGAGGTGGGATTTTGGAAATGAATTTGAGTTCGTATCAGTACTGCGGCAGTACTCTCTCTCGCGAGAAAGGCTGGTAAGACAATGTCCTATCGCGCGTTGAAGCTTGAGGAGATCCCGGCTCTGGAAGCCAATGAGGTTCTTGAGCTGCGACAGATCTCGACTATTCAGGGACAGCAGCCATACCGATCCGCCGAACAGAACTTGCGGACGCTTGTCGAAGCCGAACGGCCCGATGACAGCGGCACGCTCGCAGCCTATATTGATCTGCGGCCAAGCAAACGGTACCCCCGCCTTCAGGTTGGGCTGACGGCTAGAGTGCTAACGGTCCGGTTTCAGTCCCGGAACATCTTCGCAGTCGAATGCCATGCCTCAAAAGACGGCGCACGGATCGGTTCCCGCTTCCACATCGAGGAGTATGGAGCGGCCAGAGGATTGATGCTTTCCTTTATCAACTTTGCCGGCGACTGGCTTGCGGAAGATTGGTTTACCAGCTCCGCGATAGAGCCGATGGGGAGAGAGGATGTTCTGGCTGAACAAGGATTGGAGTCTAGGGAAACCTCTCCCCTCTCAGGGGTGTTTTCCTTGCTCGGGGAGTCAGACTCGACACCCTCGCTCGAGGCGATCAAGCAGTATGCCCGGGCGCTGTTGGCGGCGCATTTCAGTCAGCAGGCTGAGCGTATCGCGGAGATCGCACAGCAAGCGCCGAGCAGCCTACAGTCCACGGAACGTGAAAGGGACGATGTCGGCAATAGCGCGGGCACATCGACAAGGAGCAGTCACCGAGTCCCCTCCGAGGACAGATCTAGGCTTCTGGGCCAGGCTGTGGGGCGTCGACGCTTCAGTAAGAAGGAGCTCTTAGCCGCAGAGGCACTCGCATCGGGGAACAGGAACGGGCTTGGCGCGAGTGGAACCTTCACCCCGGAGGAGTGCTCCTCGATATGGGAGAGGATCTGCATAGAACTCCGGGGCCTCTGCCGTATCCGGAATAGTCACGTCTGCAGCTATTCCGACAGGGAGATCGTGTTGACGTCCAAGGAAGGAATCGTCCTGCTGCGCGTCCAATTAGTCGGGAACGCAGTCGAGAAGAACCTTGGAGGGACGATCGAGACGATCCATTTCGTCAGGGCCAAGCGGCGCGGCATTTCATTCGCTGGCGAGGAGAAGATTCCGTCGATCCCTCGCCTCGCAGCCAAGCTGCTGCATGATGCGTCCTCTGTTTTACCGATGGTGCCAGGTGTTGTAGCTGCGACGAGATCTAGCCGGCGTTACCCGAATGGTGCTGACTCGTAGGTTCTAGGTTGCAGCCATACTCGCACGATAGCCTGCTCACGAACGGCGTTTCTACTGAAACCGTCATCAACGTGCGAAATAGAGAGCTGCTCTCTTTTGACCGTTCCGAGTCTGTGCCATGATCTTCCCATGTCTATTGCCGCTTGTGATCCAGAGGCCTTCTATCCGTTGCGTAGCCTGGTGCAAGGTCCCTTCACGGATCTGCGCGAATTGCTGCTCATTGAGCGTTTTGTCCGGACGGTTGTTCTGCATGATGAGATCGTGATGGATCCAGCGCCTTTGCCGTCCCATGGTATGGAGGATGAGGACTGGAGCGAGGAAGATAAAGCGGTGGGCCAGCGTTCCGTGATCATCTCTTTCGCACCCGTCTTAACCGGCTATGACTTCTTTGCGGATATGAATCGCAAGTTCGAGGTTCCAGAGATCAACCTGAGTCCGTCATTGATTCAGTCGGCCGCTGACCATGCCAATGCAGGAGATGGAAACGTTTATTTTGAAGCCCACATAGACTACCTGAAGCGAATGCTCGGAGTCGTCGAGCAGGGCGGCAGCGCACTCCTTTACAGCGATTTCGGCCAATCGGCCATGAGTATTGCCCAACGGTACCCTGAGCAGCTATTCAGTGAACTGGATCAGGACTGGGAACGGTTTGCGAAACATCTCCAGGACTCGGGAGTAAAACTGGTAGTTCCACCTGTGCTCGGGATCGTCTTGAAAAGAGCCGCCGATCGGCAGGCGATCCCCAAGGTCATCTTGGATCTCAGGAACGAATGGGAGGAACCCCGCGCAAAGGTTTGGCAACTCTTGAATGCCCTTCGAAACGCTCCTACGATCCGCGAGGCAGATGAGATTCAGGAGTCGTTGCTTGACGCATCGCGTAGGTTTTCACCCGTATCTTCGAATGCCGACACCAATCCAGTCAGAATATTGTGGGAGATCTTGGCGGCAGCAGGAGCGGGAGGTGCGGCCGCTGCAGTAGCAGGAGGCAAGTTTGGCGTAGGTGCGGCGGTGGGAGCAATAGGCCAGGTCGGCCGCTCAGCGATACCGTTGGCCCGTAATTTCGGGCCCGCAATCTTTGGCCGCGGTGCGTTCGATCTTGCAAACAGGGTCCGGCGAGAACTATCTCAATTAGACGTCGATCCGCTGGCAGGACTTCTGAGTCCGCTCGAACGAAACAAGCTTGGTCTCGCTTGACCACTTGCTGTTTCCTGATTCAGGTTTTCGCGGGAGCACTCACGGCAAACTGCTCCTGCATAGACTGTGGCGATGGTCTGTTCTCTATCTCCTTCAGGAAACCGCGATAGAAATTCAGCAGCGTCTGCTGACGCTCCTGAGAGAGGCGTGCCCCCGTCCTCGTCTGGAAGCCCTCAGCGAGCTTCATCAGTTTCTTCGGAAAGTGATCGAGCGCGAAATGGCGGTCGTCTAAGGTTCGAAGAATGGCTTCAGGTTCACTGAGGTCGTAGAGCGAAGAACTCATTTGCCCCGCCGTATAGAAACAGCGGGCGATTCCGATGTATCCGATTGCATCGAGCCTGTCGGAATCCTGAAGGATGCGGCCTTCGAGACTGGACGGGCGCACTCCGGCCGAGTAGCTATGGCTCTCGATGGCGCCTGCGACAAGGCCAATTCGATCGCCCGACCACTCAAGGACCGTCAGCGCGATGCGGGCCTGTTCGGCGGCAAGTCCAGCAGCCTTTGCGCGCAAAGGAGAATCCTTCGGCACATGAACGCAATCGTGCAGGAGCACAGCTGCTGCCAATGCCTCGAGGTCTCCTCCCTCCTCCAGGTGGATGGCTTTCGCATTGCCCCAGACTCGGTGGAGGTGCGAGAGGTCATGTGCGCCATCGCCCTCGGAGGGGAGAAAGCGTTGCAGCTTGAGTGCGAGTTCCCCAAAGGGAGTAAATAGGTCTTGCATGATACCTCCGTCCTTCCCTTCATCTATCCCGAGGTTTCTCCGATATTGAAATCTCAACGAATCTTCTCCCATTCACTTGCGCCTCTGCCGCGATTCGTTTATGTTTTCAGCTACAAGGCGACCGGCTTAGCCGTGAGTTGCTTGACAGCAAGTTCAACACGTACCTTCCCTTCTATTCTCCCCTTTGACATATCGAGTATTTCATTGCTCCCGGATCATGTCTTTGACATGTGCCCCACGACGATCTGTCTCTACAGAACAATAAGAACCATCATTTTTCATCTGTGGCTTTAAGAGATCCACCAAGTTCCGCAGTCGCGCGCTGTCATGCTTGGTGACATCTTCTTACATCGACTCTTGACGCTCCAACCAAGACGCCATCTGGCGCCTAAGCCGTTTCACGTCTCCGAACTGCGCATTTTTGCTGATGACAGGTACACATCTGCAGAGCGCGGCTTACTCCGTTCACGTTGCAAAACACCCGCTCTACATGAGGAATATCAATGTCTGCCGATGCCCAAACCGTGAAACAGGAATTTCAAACGTCTCTTGCGCAAGCGCGTGAGTTCTTCAAAAAACGCAACATTAAGCAGGATGACTTCGACCCGACAATTGCCGATACCGATGGTTTCGTAACGTACATCAACGGATCGTCGAATGAACCTCCGGAGAACCTCAAACAGGAGCGCAAGGAAGTGAGCGCGATCCTGGAGGGACTTACCGGAATCGTAGTCGCTGCTGTCCTTCAGGTTGCCGAAAATGAAGGCAGCGTGAAACCAAAACACGATCCTGCTATCTGGCGCGAACCCATTGAGTGGGGCCTGGCTCCGTTCATCGGCGGGTTTACCTCTTCGGAGTCAACCTACAACCGCGAGATCAGGGGAATTGATATTGCAACCTCCTTCCTCGACCTGCTTTTCACCGCAGTCGTTACGGAAGGCGCGGCACTGGCTGAATTCTCCGCATTCCTGGCAACCCAGGGAGATGCCATTCGTCTGGCCGCAGAGAGTGATGGCGAAGGATACAAATTTGCCACGATCGGCATGATCCACGAAATCTTCGAGATCGAAAAAGATGAGTGGATTTATGTGCCAAAGATCCAGGCCTTTTTCACGGAGTTTACGGTAAGCACCTTCAAGCTCACGAGCAACTGCGTTAGTTATGACCACTTCCAATTCGATTTTAGAGTCGAGAAATTTGTCGCTCCCTTCAAGATCGAAATGTGGCGGCAAGAGGAATGGTTCCGCACGGAAGTCAAAGATTTCATCAAAGAGTTCACACAGGGCGCGATCGATCAGTCGAAAAACTATTTCGACGGAATCTTTAAATCGAATCGCAGCTAGAGTCACAAAAAAATAGCGAGGAGCAGGAGAAAAATGGAATTTACAAGCCATAAAGCAAACGACCTCGACGCCGACTCAGATACTTATTGGACACCCGAGCGAAAAGCCGGCGCTAAACCACGATCGCAGGAGGATACAGTGGAGTTGGCCACTCCATTCGCTCCAACCGAAATCGGAGAACCGGAATCCATCCCCGGTCAGCCCCCACCGTCCGGTGGAGCCTCAGCATCAGTCGCGCTCCAAAAGACGGCTCCGGTCGCTAATCCAGAGGAGTACCCATGGTGTACGGCAGGCAAACTCTTCTTCAAAAGCGACGGAACAGACTGGGTTGGCTCTGCTTGTGTCATTAAACGCAGTCTTCTGCTAACGGTCGCGCATAACTTGTATGACCTTAAGAGCAAAGACTGGTCAACTCACATCCTCTTCGACCCTTCCTACACTGACGGGGCAGCGCCATTTGGCTCCTGGAGCTACGATCTGTGCGCCGTTCCAAATGAATGGATTGCAGGCAACGGATATCCCTACGATTTGGGGGTCGTGGTCATGAAGAAAGGCGGTCTATCCAATCTGGATATAGGCAACGCCGTAGGATGGCTGGGGTATGAGATCAACCGGACCTACGACCGTTCCTGGGTCGAGGTTGGATATCCCGCCAATCTCGAAGGTGGTCGCTGCATGATGTCCGACGAAGGACAATACACGCGGCGTCTCGATAGTGGTGCTGTCGTTGGAAAGCAGAGCAAATTCGAAGGGGGATCAAGCGGAGCGCCGTGGTTGATGTACGGCAATCTTGACATGGTGAACGGTGTCCACAGTTTTCATCGGGCTGCCAACCCGGAAGAAGGATTTTCCGTCTACTTCGTTGACTGGGTAAAGGATTTTATAAACAAGTACGCATAACTGCTTCCGCAGAACATCGGGAAAGCGAATCAAAGAAAGAGCCCCGGCTATCACCGGGGCTCTTTTCATGAACGACGCAAAAGAAGTTGTTCCGTTGTAGATATGCTGATCAGCGGAGCGTATCCGATCAGGATGTTCTTGGCAGCCAACTGGTTTTCATCGGATGAGCCTGCGCAGGCGTCCAACGCCACTGTGACGAATGCTCCCGCTTCGGCAGCAGACATGGCCGTGGACAGGACACAACAATCGGTCGCTACTCCGGCGAGCACCAGATGCGGATCCTTTCCGGTTTTTGCACGGATGCCATGCATCTCGTTCCCCCACTTGCTGAACGTCGTCATGGTGATCACGTTATCGTCGCGAACGAGATTAGCGATCTCAGGAACCAAATCGTAGATGGGGTCCGAGCCTGGCACATCGGCGAAATTGAAATCCTCATAATAGGGCACCCAAGAGCCCTGGGGTTCGGGTCCCCTCACGAAACGAGTGATCAGAGTTCGGTCGCCATACTCAGCTGCAAGATTCAAGATGGGCTGGATAATTTCGTTGAAGTTTGGACAGCCCCACCACTTTGGGTATTCCGAAAAGATAGTCTGCATGTCGATGATCACCAACCAAGGGCCGTCGGTACTGGAGATATCCATCATGAATAGTCCTCTCTAGTCGTTGATCGTATCTGATTCCCACCTGCGTAGCCGGTCATGTCACTCTTTGTGCGACGACCTTTTCTTGGAGGCAAGTGCCTCCAGGATCTTCTGTTCGATCTCGGCCTCGGAGTCGGCCTCAGCGCTCTCCTCGACCACGACACCTTCACGATTGATGTAGAAGGAGGTGGGAAGAGAAGGAAGTCCTCCATAGGCTTGGGCAGTCTTGTGGTTGCAGAGGAGAATGGGGTATCGAACGTCACTCTTGCTCAGAATGGCTGAGATCTTTTCGGGAGGCGCATTGTCGGTCAATATGCCGAGGACTTCCACGCCCTGCGGTGCATACTTTTGCCGCAGTCGTGCAAGCCATGGCATCTCTAAGCGGCATGCTCCACACCACGTGGCCCAGAAATTCACCAACACCACCTTCCCCTTGTAGTCGGACAGCGAGGCCGTCTTCCCGTCAAGTGTCTTCACTGTGAAATTCGGTGCGAGCTGTCCGGATAGTTTCCCGCCGACGGAAGCCGGAAGATTCTGGGAGAATGCAAGCGGGTTCGAGCAGAGACCAAGGGTGAGCAGGATCAAAGTGCAAAGAGAGGTGAGTATGCGAGAAGCCCATCGGCGAGTATTCATCTGTTCTAAACACCTGAGAACAATGTCTTTTAATGTTCGCCCGAGAAAAACCTCAACTGAGACTGGTGGACCCAGATGGAATGAGGCAGAACCGACAGAACCTGCTTTTAAGGTGTGATTTAGATGTTATTTTCAAGGTATTGTGAGAAACTAGGGGTGTACGGTTTCACAAGGAGGGTTGTCATGGCGACCGCATCGCTCCCAAGACCTGATCTATTTGCCCATCGAGAGGCATTGCGTCTTCCCGCGGCTACTGTCGTCGAGAGGCTGGTCGAGATCGTTGGACGGAAACTCACCGCCTACATCGGAGGAGTAAAAGACGTTCGCGCCGTAAATCGCTGGATCGCCGGAGGAGAGATCTACGGCGATGCAGAAGCTCGCTTGCGATTTGCGTTTCAGGTCGTTCGCACGTTGAGGGAGCATGACTCACCTGCCGTCGTACAGGCCTGGCTGACTGGCGTCAATCCAGAACTGGGCGATCGCGTTCCTCTGCGCCTCCTGCGCGAGAACGACATCGACGCGGTCGCTCCGGCAATCCTCAGCGCGGCACGTGCGTTCCTTGCCGGAGGATAGCTCGTTGGAACTCGAAAAGCGCAGGCCAACAGACCCCATTTATCGCCTTGGCCGCCGTCCGGATGCCTGGCAACCACCAGAGTGGTTCCTCGCGCACAGCGATGGCACCTTCGGGAACAGATTCGACGACCCTCAAAGCTACTACCGCGTTATCTATGCCTCATCGCAACGACTCGCCTGTTTTATCGAAACGCTGGCACGCTTCAGACCTGACCTATCACTGTTAGTAGAACTCGACGCGATCGAGGGGGAAGATGACTTCGTTGCGATGGGAACACTTCCCCGCGACTGGTTGGCGATGCGCACGATGGGAAGCGCGATGGTCGATGGAATCTTTGCCGACATCTATGGAGTTGCCTGGGTGAGTCAACTCCGTAGGACCTTGGCTACCGAGGCACTGAGGTTGGGCATGAAAGACATTGACCTCAGTTCCCTTGAAAGAGCCGAGCCTCGGAGACTCACACAGCTCGCCTCGCGCCAAGCCTACAGTCTCAACTTCGCCGGAATCTTTTATCGATCAAGGTACGGACAGACTCTCGAAAACTGGGCACTCTTCGAACCATTCTCTCTGGAGCAGGCAGCGTCGGAGGAGTTCTCTGAGGGCGATCCGGATCTGCTGGAAGCTCTTAGGCTTCATGGTATCCATTTCGCGTGAGCTACCTCGAATAGCTCCCGCTTCGTGCTCGAAATTGGCAAAAGACGCGCGTTCGCGCAAACTTCGTGAGCCTACGAGAGTTGCGCAGCCCCAGGCGCTAAGAGAACACTACGACCTTTCCACGAGACGTCCTCACGAAGGCATGAAGCTTCCCCCCGTTGCTGTCCAGGTGACGCAAAGTCATCTGCGTGCTGGAGACGGTGAGATGGCTGAAGCCATAGATCTTCTGTCCATAGGGTCCACGCTGTGCAGGATCGATCTTTGGATTGGTGAGGAGCGCACCGCCACCTCCAGAGATGACGAAGCTCGTCGGGTGGCCCTCAAACTCCAGGTGCTGCATGTCGTGGTCGTGTCCTGCCAGGTACATATCGACCTTATGCTTCTGAAAGAGAGGGTTCCAGTCGCGCATCAGAATCGGATGGTCTCCATGCACGCCATTTGAATAAACCGGGTGGTGCCCCATTACGACGAGGAAAGGCGTGGTGCGAGGCCGCTCCAACTCTCGTTTCAGCCACGAAAGCTGTTCCGCCTGTTGTTGCGGCGTCAGAGTAAACTCACGCTCCCGACCGGAGCCTCCATCGACAAGGGGCATGTTGCTATCAAGCGCGATGAAGGTGATCAGGGGCTTTGTAGCGGGAAACTCGAACCGATACCAGAGTGAGGGCATCGTCCATCGAGTCGGGCCTGTAGCGGTCTTTCCAATGCGGGTGTACTCCAATTCAGCGGAGACTTTGCTCTCAGGCCAACGCTCATAGTCGTGGTTCCCGGCTATGGCATAAGCGGGACAGGCAAAGACATCCGGCGGATACATCTCTTCAAACTGTCTCTGCCAGCGAGATGAGTGCGCACCTCCGGCGAGTTCTCCGTACCAGTTGTCCCCGAGCATAAGCAACGCCTGAGGGTTGATTCCCCGGGAGTGTGCATACCGGCGCATTGCCGCTGCCACTGCGGACTGGGCGGCGTGGTTGTCGTCATAACCCCAGTCTCCAATCATCAGAAGTTCGGCGGCGGTCGGATCAGCGATCAATAGAGAAGACAAACTGGTCTTCGAACCAAGCGCTAGGAGGGCGCTGTAGGCGAAGGTCTGCCGCAGGAAGCGCCGACGGCCAGTGACGATATGGAAATCCGGTCCAAGGGGAGTCATCATCTCTAGACACATGAAATGCGGAGGTTTTTAATCGACGTCTGACGATATTTCAACAATACGTACGCCATTTCCACACGGAAAAATCTCTTTTCCCCTCTTGTATCCGGGCGAAACGCGAGTATGCTTCAACTCATCGGGAGAGCAATCTCCCAGAAGGAGAGAGAAGACAAGGGTCGTCCAGAGAACCGGCAACGGGACTCGCGAAGCGTTCAGGAAACTGAAAGCCGAGGGACGGAACTGAGAACGCTCTTGCAACGAATGGAACGACTGGACTTTCGGGAAATGCGGGCCGAGAGGTTCGCAAGTACCGAATCATCCAACCGTGACAGGCGCACGCAATCTGGGAGTCTGAACCAGGTCTTCGAAATCGGAACGAGGGGGCGGGTCTTCTAAAGGGACTCGCCCCTTTTGCTGCGCCCTTTCCCTTCCCTTCTTTCAGATGACACGTTGGGTTCCATAATTGTGCATGCGCCTTTTCGTTAGCCATGCCATCGCCAACTAGGTCCGTCGTGCAGGACTCTAAGAGGTTCTATCGAACCTCGCGATCATGACATGTCAACACTGCAAGAATGCATTTTGCATGTGCCAGCCTGGTGGTACGTGTGCCATCGAAAAGACTTTGCATCCTCTCTCGTAGAGCTGGTCGGCTTGAACGAGATCCTATGAACCGTGTGGCCTTTGTGAAGCTTGGAGCACAGCCCTCTAACCGTTTCTGGGGATAAACATGGACAACAGTGAATTTGCCTATCCTGTATCAGGATTTCTCGATCCAGGCGTCGCTATGGAGTCAGTGCGTCGCTATGCCGACGAGCGGAGGCTGATGACTGCTCGTAATAATGAGAACTTTCTCAGCGATAGCCTGCCCGGCTTCCTTTTGTTACCTGACCTACCCGTTGGCAATTGAGAAGGATTTCCCAACCCATTCCTAACTACAGGCTTCCGCGCCTCGGATGGCAGTACCCCGTCCCATCTTCATGATTTTCAGTGTCGATGGATTGGCAATCACATCCAATTGTCAGAACAGAACATTGTTGTAAGGAACCTTGTTAGAGGAAAGTATGAGTAATGATGGAGCGTACGGGCGACGCATCTGCGAGCGGTTCCGCCTGGAGCCGCGCGATGGATTGGTCGTGAGACGCCTGAACAAGGTGAGTTTCGCTGCTACTCGTCTAACCTCGACGGAACGTAATCACGGTAGAACCCTCCGGATTCCGCCCGAGGATTCGCATGCGCTCGTCTTCATGCTCCGCCCGAAGGAAATATCAGTGTCTACCCGGCAGAGGGCGCACGAGAGACAAATCTTGAAAATGAGGTGTCCCAACAAACTTGCCCGGATCAAGGATTGGATACTCGGGACGCGCTCTTCCGCGAACGGATTGCCCTAGGGAATAAGAGGAGTGCTCCTCATAGTGAAAGTCCGATATATCCCAGCACACCGAACCTAAAAACCGAGGCTGGCCGAACAAGTATCATCGGCCAACCTCGATTTGGTCAGTTGTGAGAGTAAGCTGCGTTCACGGTGCGGCATTCACAACACCGCATTATTGATTAGGGCCACCCGATGCATTGATCACATTACCGCTGGGGCTGGTGAAGTTGCCCGTCGCAGCATTCATAAGAGTGCTATAGACGTCATCATCTTCTAACGAGTACATCATGACGCCCCCAAGTCCTTTTTGTTGGATGTAAGCTACTTTGTACATCAGCGAGTACGGCGTCTCGATGCCCCAGAAGTTCGTTCCATCGTAAACCCAGCTACTTGCGCTGTTTGGATCGAAATACTGGGAGCTCGCAAGAACTCCTGCGCTTTGGAGTTCCTTCCAGTCAGCAACGCCCGCTTCCTGAGAATATGTAAATGGCGCTGTAGCACCCGTGACTGATTGGTATAGGCCGTTCGTGCCGCCATCTGGGACTCCGGTCCATCCACGTCCATAGAAGGCAATTCCCAGATTCAGTTTGGACGCCGGGAACCCATTGTTGATCCAGTTGTTGACCGAGTCGTCAATGTCGAACTGCGTTCCAAATGCTGGACTCGACGGGGAGTCGAAGAGGGGCGCCTGGAAGTTCGTTGGGCCATTGGTTTCGAATGCCCCGTGATAATCATAGGACATCAGGTCCGCAAAATCGAGATACTGACTGATGCTCCCGACCTGAACCTTGGCGATGTCGCTTGGACCAGCCGGGACGGCAGCTGTCAGCATGTAATGTTCGCCTCCCAAAGCATTAAGCTCCGTGCGAAACTCTGCCAGTAAGGCCGTATAGTTTGCGGTATCCTGTGGCCCATAGTGATTACCGAGATTGCCGTTCGCACTCGCTGGGTATTCCCAGTCGATGTCGAAACCATCAAAGATGCCGGCAGCGGCGCCTTGACCTCCTGCAGGGCTTGTAGTCAGCACTGGAAGATTGCCGTTGATATACAGATTGATGCAGGAGCTGACAAACTTCTTCCTGGATGCATCGGTCGCAGCCGCGTCCGAGAAGAATTTAGAGTAGGTCCAACCGCCAATAGAGATAAGGATCTTTAGATTTGGGTACTTCTTCTTTAGTTCCCGGAGCTGGTTGAAATTGCCTTCCAGCGCCTGGCCCCACTGGTCGGTGCTTCCGTCAACGCTGTTTGCTGAAGTGAAGCCCATCTGATAGTCCGCATAAGCGTCGGAGGCCCCATCATAGTTGGTAGGGTTGTTCGGGTCAGTGCCTTCCGATTGGTTCGCCGCAAAGCAAGTGAGATTCACCGGATCGATGTTTTCAAAGGAATAGATGATAGTCGTGAGCCTGCTCGCGATCCCTTGGGTATCCAGGTTCTTGAGGTAGAAGTTGTTCTGGTAGACCGACCAGCTATCGAAGTATGCCACGCGTTGGGCCGGCGCTTGGACCTGACCGTTGTTCATCTCTGCAGAAATATCAACTCGGACGGGTGGAGTGTAATTCTGAATCGGCAAGGTACAGTTGATGCCCTGCAAACATTGATATGTATTCCCTCCACACGGCAATTCGTTATCGGATGGAGACGCATTGCATGCCCGGGTGAACGACTCGCAGCGGTCGATAGAGTGGTTGTACATGAGGCAGGCGATATTTTGCCGCTTGTTGTTGTCTTGGAGCGCCTGGATCATTGGGAGGTAATTATCCGTCGTAATCACGTTGTTGAAGGTGCTCGTCAGTTGGAAGCCAGTGTCCGCTCGCTGATCGTCAGTGTCAGAAGGCAATCCATATGGAACACCGTTGAAAAAGAAATTACTCAGCTGCGCGCAAGGGGCGCAGCTTCCGTCCTGATAGTATCCAGTCGATGTTTCAGGAACTGGCTGGAAATTCGAAGACCTGTGAGACCCAATTCCCCAACCGTATCCATCATTCAGGTATTTGAGTGCCGTTGACAGTATCCCTCCTGTTTGCTTGAGGTCGAGCTCGGCCGCAGAAAACATCTGGGAATAACTTCCCCACCAGCGTGAGAGGTTGTCTAGGACCCAGTGTTCGGGATCACTGGCTTGAGCCGCCATCTCTGTCCCATACGCAAACGGAGCAATTGCGCTCGTTTGATATACAGGCATGACGTGGAAGTATTGCCAGTCCGGAAACAAAATGCTGATGGTATGCCCCGAGAAGGTGGAAGCAATTGAATCTGGCTTGACCCCGGTTGAGGGGACCTTGAACAGCACGTCGTCGACAAAGTTGTAGCCGTCGTTGTCTTTGTTGCTCAGTATAATTTGAGCCGAAGCATTGAACGCGTTCTGGTCCTTGATATCCAACGCGAGCGCCGCACCGATATTGTGCTGTTTGACATAATCGATGACCTGTTGCAACGTTGCAGGCGTCTCAATCGCAGGGCTGATCTGGCCGGTAATGGAATCCTTCACGATGTAACCGTTGAATCCGCAGTTACCCGACGTCGGCGTCGTCCGCACTACATTGGCCGTCACCGAATTTACCGCTGGGTTTGAGCCGGTATTTGTGTTTGGGTCGTACTCAGAGTTTTGAGCGCAGCCGACGTTTGTCTCACGACCCCATTTTGAGTCGTGACTCACGATGGGCACGCCGTCGGACGTCTGTCGAATATCGACTTCGATGAGCTCCGCTCCATCCTGGGCTGCGGCCAAAATAGACTCCAGCGAATTCTCCGCTATGCCTTGGTGTGGTCCGCCGCCGTAGAGCGAGTGTCCACCTCGGTGGGCGGCAACAAGCGTCGTTCCCGCATACTGGTTGTTGATTGCCTGTACAACATATTTGGCTCGCCAATTATTGGGGTTATTGGGATTTGCCGCATTTTGTGCCTCTACTAAGCCACACCCGAACGTGAGCACCAGAAGCAGGCGCGTAATGCTCCGAATATACGTTTGCATGGTCGGTCCCTTTCTCCGTTTTACAACTCTCTCTGCTCTCGGTCCGCACTCGAGCGCTGATTGGACCATTGAATTGGGCGAATTGCCTGGAATACCTATGAAGCAACGTACCCACAGGTTCTTTTCCTCTGGTCAGACCAAGTGGTGCAGTGAGCGTTGTGGTGGGTCCTGCCCCTCCCTTGGAGGAGGCTATGGAGGGCAACGTCCCATATAGCTAGAGAGCAGCCCCCGTGTCAGGGTCGTAGTGAAACACTTGTGTCCGCCGACCATCGATGACCTCGCGAATCTGGCCATGTTCGATGTCGTCCTCTACCTTGATGGACATTGGCGGAAAGCTTGGGCAGCGGATCTCGATGCCGCTATCAAATCCATCACCGATGGGTTTCAACGAGCATTTTTGACCGTCGAAGCGGGTCAGATTAAGCCATCCCTCTGGAGTGATCGTCATCGAATACACAGGACGGGTGAGCATATCCGAAGCAGTGAATGGCTCGCCAGCTTTGTATTCCGCAGCCTTGAGCGGCCAATCGTAAGGCATCACCAGCGAGTTGACGATCCGTCCTTTCGGACTCAGATAGAAGTGGGGGATAAGACTCCCACCTCCGCGGTAATTTGGAAGCCAAAGCGCCAGATGAAAATGCGCCGGCGAGTCATGATGACCGTGAGGGAAGTTGGTATCAAACCCCATTATGAAGAGCTTGCCGAGATTCTGGTCATCGACGTAGTGGTCGAGCCCAAGCCTCTTGATGGCTTCAAGCAAGCCAAATTCAAGATTGCTAGCGGCTTGCCTTTGCAGCGATGGGAAGTCTCCCGTAGCGTAATCTCCAGCTCTCCGCGTGGGGTCACCGTGCTCTAACCGAAGCTCAATGCCCGGCCAATAGAGGTGGGTCTGAAACTCGCCGGAATTTACCCTGTCCGCAATCTGTGCCGGAACTATGAATCTGAGGTTCCCAAAATCTTTGCTGAATGGGAGGTCCACTGTTTCAAGCGTGACTCTGCGAAAGGCGCTCGTGTCCGTTGCGATCTTGAGGTCGATTGGCTGTGATCGCGGGATGCGAATGGCGAGAATGACTTCGCGAGCGTTCTGTCTCGCATAGGCTTGATCATCAACCACCGAACATGTGGTGCAAGCTGATGAGAAACCGATCTTCGTAGCCACGGCCGCGGGTGCGTTGTCGGTCTTGGTCAGCTTGAGAGTCACGAGAACACCCTCCTCACAAAGGGCGGCTGGGGTTAGTGACAGCAACAGCAGTGCAACTATCAAAAGTCTGTTCATCTTTCTCCGAGTGCTCTTCCGCCTTTCGGGCTGGCGGTATGGAGCGGATGTGTAATGGTTGAAACCTCACAAAGGTGTTGTTGCCGACTAGTCCTGATCTCTCCGAGGCTAGTCGGCACGAATTAGAAATCCATCCGTAGGGCGAACTGCAGACGGCGCATATTAGCCCCAGGAGCCAGGCTGGTAATCTTTCCGGCCGTTGCATCGGTGACCGTTGCATCCGGCAATCCAAGGTTCGTGTGGTTGAATACGTTGAAAGCGTCCGCGCGCAAGGTGAAGTTATATCTCTCGGCAACTTTCACACTCTTGCTAGCAGCGAGATCTTGATTGACAAAGCTTGGGCCGTAGAGGTTGTTGAATCCGTAGTTTCCGAATGTGTTGGGTGCGGGGAGCAAGAAGGCTCCGCCAAGCCCACCCTTGAACCACTGCGTGCGGTTGTGGGCGGCACCAGCGTAAGGTGAGGCTGTCCCGCGGTCGGGAAAGTTCGGGCCGACGCTCGGAAAAGCATATCCGGTGGGATAAGTCCCGATGCCTACCGCAAAGGGCTCTCCACTGAGGACAGTAGTAACCCCTGAGAGTCGCCACCCGCCCAGCAGATCGGTGGCGAGGGTTCCGGCATTGTTTCCCAAAGAATGACCCTTGCCGAAGGGTATCTCGAAGTCCTGTACAACAATCACCTGGGTACGGGGAGTGTAATTTTCGTCCCCACGACCCAAGGGGCGGTTGTACAGCATGGTGTAGGACGCGAAGTTTCCGTTCTGTGCTGGATACCCATCGCCATACGCACGTTGGTAGACGTAGGTCCCCTGAGCTGAGTAACCGTGGTAGTTCCGTACATCGACCGAGGCCTGCAGCGAGTTGTACTGGCTAACGGCACAGTTGCAGAAGTAAGTAATCGACTGGGTCCAACCATACTTCGCGAAGTATGGCTTGAGCATGTTTTGGTTGCTCACGCCAGGCGCAAAGGCAGCTTGGTTCGCATTGATGTTTGAATCGACGTCATTGAACGTATGCCGTCCGGAGTTACCGACGTAGGCGGCCGTGACAGCGATTCGGTCCGTGAGCTGCCGCTGGATCGCCGCGTTATAGGCATAAACGACAGGCAAAGTCTGGTGATGCGGACGTGCCGCAGCAGTGATGTTGTTCGGGAGAGCCATTTGCCCGTTATTGTCCTGAGGGAAGACGGCGGCAGGTGGACCAGAAGCGAGATTGAATACCCCGAGAGAGGAGTTGGCCGGAGAGTTGGACTGCGCCAAGATGACCGGAAGCGTGATGTTGGCTTCACTGAAGTTCGAACCCGCCCAACCTGAGCTATACGCCCATCCGTAACCTGCCCGAACAACTGTCTTCGGAGTCAGCTGATAGGCGACGCCGATACGCGGCGCGAAATTGTCGTAAGCGGTCTGCTGGTAGCCCCGCGAGGAGTTACCCCCTTCTCCAAAGATATCGACGTTACCCGTATTGAGATCGAGTAGACCTCCTTTGCCGCGATCGGTCGCTTCCGGAAGCGTGAGTTCCCATCGGATGCCGTAGCTGAGAGTCAGCTTCGGTGTTGCATGCCAGGTATCCTGCGCATAAAAGTGAGCTCGGTCTAAGTAAGCAGTTGCATCGTTGATCGTGCTCACGTAACGCGCAAAGGTCGTCGTTTGTCCGAGAAGGAAGGTAGCTAGTCCCAGGCCATTCGTGCTGCCGCCATTGGCATTGCCTAGGCCCGTGTAGCCAGCGGCGAAAGTTAACTCTCCCGCACGATGGCTGTCACTGGGAACACGAAGATTTGCAGTGCGCTTAAGATCCACACCAAGCTTGAGACTATGGTTTCCAAATATCTTGGTCAGATTGTCGACGAGCTGAAACTCTTTCTCCCGCTCGGTGAGGGTGCAATTGCAGCGGTTCACTGTGTTGCTGTAGCCTAGGTCGATCGTTGCACCGCTTGCTGCCGGTATATAGAAAGCAGGCATTCCCGAGGTGACCGTATTGTCCAGATTCAGTCCGGGTATCCCTGCATCCGAAGCTGGTGTCGTACCATACCCGCCAGGCAGAACATGTACGTTGTAGCGGTAAAATCCAAACCGAAACTCATTGACTAGGTTTGGATCGAAGATGTGTGTGTACCCCAGAGAAAGGCTCTGATTATCGACGTTCGAGAGTCCCGAAAAGCCGGTGCTGTCCATGCCAGGGCCGCCCGCGGCAAAGCCAAACGCTCCGGGAACCGACAGCGCGAACTTTGCGAACGTATAACGACCAAAGATGAAGTTCTTATCGTTGAGATAGTAGTCCTCGCGCGTGTTGTACTGCTGTGCGTTGAATACCTGTGAAGCCGTTGCGATGTAGTTATTGACATAATTCGGGTTAGCGTTGGGGACATTTGGAAGCGGAAAATACTTGAGGATGGCTTGCGCTTGCGAGCTGAGTCGAGCTAACGGAATCTGGTTATTCGCGAAAGCCGTACGGCCCTGCCCCGTGCTACTGTTTCCGGTCGTCGGATCGTAAACCTGAAACGCCCCGCCACTCAGATACTCGCTCAAATCGCAAGGCACACTCGAAGTTGCGCCACAGGTGCTCTGAACACGGACCGTGGGCACCGTGGTCAAGAGCGAGTCGCCTTCATTCCGGCGCTGTATCTGAATATCGCCGAAGAAGAACAGTTTGTTCGGAATGATGCGACCGCCGATGGAGCCGCCAAACTGGTTGTTCTTGAGCGGCGGCGCTCCATTTGGCTGGGTAAACGGATTCGCTCCAACTGTCTTGAACCCGGGGCTGTTGTTGATGAGGTATTCAAAGAGCGACCCATGGAGTGCATTGGTTCCGGACTTTGTGGATGCAACGAACATGCCGCCCGCCACATATCCGTTCTCAGCATCAAAGTTCTCGGTCGAAAATCGGGACTCCGCCACAGAATCGGGATCAGGATTGATGATTGCGGAACCCAGCCAAGCGTCCTGATTATCCGTTCCATCAAGCTGATAGCCGGTTGTGCCCCATACTTGAGAATTGACCCGCGCTCGAAAGCTGCCTTGGGGATTTTCAGATGTTTGGGTGCTGGCAGGGTTGGTCAAGACTCCCGGCGTGATGAACTCGAGGGAGAGGAAGCTGCGTTGGTAGGTTGGGATCGCAAGAATCTGTTTGGACGTGAGCGCTGTCGCTATATCGACTCGGTCGGTTTCGAGCAGCGGGGCGGCGCTGGTGACTTGAACGGTCTCCCCTCCGCTACCCACAGCGAGGGTTGCGTCAAAGCGGGTCACTTCATCGAGGCTTACCGTTAGATCCGTAGAAGCTACCTTGGAGAAACCGGGAGCCTCGATCGTAACCTTATAGGTGCCGGGTACCAGCTGCCCCTGCCCATAGAATCCGGACGCATTTGTCGTCGTCTTGTAAACGACGTTCTTCGTTGTCTCGGTGATAGTCACCGTGCCCGCTGCGATGACGGCGCCTGAGGGGTCCTTGACATTGCCATTGATGGAGCCGAAGACCTGCTGCGCGCTGATTCGCGGAACTCCGAAGATCACACAACCCGAGATGACGATGAAGAACAATAGTCGGCAAGACAAAGCTTGGAGAAAGAATCGAGGTTGAATCGCTCGTATTCGAATATTGAGGCTGGCTTGCATGGTGGTCTCCTGAATGCGATGGCGGATCTCAGTTCTCTATCTGGTCTGTTTCCGCTCGTTAGAAGTAGCACCCGTTGCTGAAAGCCTCCAAAGCTATTCACAGCCACATCGCGTTACAACCGGTAACTGATTGAAACCAAGCCGATTACATTAGGGTGTCACTGTCACCCGTTACAGTGAACAGAATGTTTCAATCCGTTGACACTTGATTCACATGACTTTGCTCAACTAGAGTTCCGCGTGGTCAACCATGATCTCCAGTAACAGAGAGGGCGTTTCTTTCGGCACCTCGTCGACCGATTCACGTCGCGAGTTGGTGGATCGCATCATTGCGTCACCTCTCTTTTCGAAAGCCGAACGGATTTCGAGCCTGCTGGTCTACATCTGCGACATTGCACTCGAGGGTCGTGAATCTGAGATAAGCGAGCAGAAGATTGGTGCGGCGCTGTTTGGTCGGTCAGCCGACTACGATTCCTCAATCGACGGCATCGTGCGGACTCAAGCCAGCCGTCTTCGTCAGAAACTCGATCTCTATTTCGAGACCGAGGGAGTCGACGAGCCGGTCAGGATCGTTATACCCAAGGGGGGCTATGTGCCCTTCTTTGTTCCGCGGACACCAAAGGAAGCAGTTCCCGCGGTTCTTTCGGGGCCGCCTGTGAGCGTGCCCGTGAACCCGCCTCGGCTTCCGGACGAAACCAATGTGCCACGTACCGCGAAATCCCGACTCGCGTGGATTCTAGTCGCCATTCTGTCAATGAGCATGCTGGGGATGTTTCTTCACTATCGCGGATTGTCCAGAAAGAGCAGGCACGTTCACCCGCTTTGGAGTCAGATATTTCGCGCCGATCAACCCACCTTGGTCGTTACCGGGGACAGCGGTTTAGTGATGTGGCACGGCATCACAGGCCGGGAGCTCGATTTATCCGAGTACATCGCTGGAAACTTCCGGGCTCAGCTATCGACGCCTGCGATGCCTTCGTTGGAACTGGCAGGCGATCTGAGCAGCAGGCGCTATACGTCGAATGTCGATCTCGAAATCGTCCACGCTCTTGATCTGCATGCTGAGGAGCAGACGAGCAAGCTCGTCATACGCTTCGCAAGAGACGTACGGCCCAATGACTTCAAGGAAGGTAACGTTGTTCTAATAGGAGCTACCGAGGCCAATCCCTGGGTACAGATGTTCGAACCGCGCATGAATTTTGTCTTCTCCAATGATCGCGCACGTAAAGTCATGTCGGTGCTCAATCGCGCCCCAAGAGACAAAGAAGCACCGCGTTGGGATTCCGTCTATGCCGATGCCCAGCATCGCGTTTATGGAGTCGTTGCTTACTTACCAAATCTTAATGGCGATGGCAACGCCCTGATCCTGGAGGGAACCTCCATGGCGGGCACAGAGAGCGCTTGGGACTTTGTATCTGATGATTCACAGTTATCACCATTTTTGGATCCCATCCGCCGTTCAGATGGTTCGATCCCGCACTTCGAGATCGTGCTAGGAACGAACAACTTCAATGGCAGCGCAGCGAAAAGCACGGTTCTTGCGTGGCGCACATATCCATAACGGCTCCGATCAAGGTTAAGCAACGTGCATGGCCTCGATCACGACACCGGAGTTCATTACTGGGTACGCATAGCTGCTTCCACCGAAACAACTGAATTCGGAAGACGGTACTCTCTAGTCCTCGATCCTCACTGAGTAGCCGTTCGAGTCAATATTTGTGTCACGGCCTCTTCCTGGAGGCGAGTGCCTTCAAGATCTTCTGCTCAATCTCTGCCTCGGAATCGGCGCTCTCCTCGACTACGACACCTTTGCGATTGATGAGAAGGACGTGGGGGAGAAGGAAGTCCACCGTGGGCCTGTGCAGTCTTGCGATCGCAGAAAAGAATGGGATATCGAACATCAAAATGCTGAAGCTCGACGGAGTCTACCTTGAGAGTGCTACCAGGTATTGGTAATCCTTGGTAGCGGCTTCGACTGCGGTCGTTCCGATAAATGGTGGCTCTTGCTCCACGAAGAAGTGCTCTACTCCTGCAGCCTTGGCCGCGATGAGAATAGGGCTGTACTTGATGTATCCGGTGCCGAGCACCACCCCCTGCGGCACCTCGGAGCGCTTTAACGATGTGCTCGGTTGGGCAGTGGGCGCGAAGTCCTTGATGTGCACCATGCGGTAGCGATTCGGATAGCGCTTGAAGTAGTCAATCGGATTGTGACCGGCTGCGACCATCCATCCACAATCGAGTTCCAGCTTAACCAACGCAGCATCGGTGTTTTCAACAAATACGTCGTAGCCGACCTTGCCTTGACCCAGATCCCTGAACTCCGTGTTGTGGTTGTGATAGGCAAGTTGAAGGCCCGCCTTTTTCGCGGACGTGCCGAGCTGGTTGAAGAAGTCCGCCATCGCCTTATACTCCTCCGCCCCAGCCTCGCCACCCTCATGGTTGCGGCCGAACTTTCCAATGAAGGAACTCACTACATACCTCACCCCAAGGGTGTTTGCGTCTTCGAAGATTGCAGATGGATCGCCGTCGCCGAAATTGAAGAAATGCGTGCTGTTGCACTTGAGTCCCGCATCGTCCAAGGCGGCTCGGAACTGTTTTGCAGACAGTCCTGCAAACCCTGCGCCTTCGACTTCTTTGTAGCCGATGTCGTGAATGATCTTCAGCGTTTTAGGGACGTCAGCCTTGAGCTCTTTGTCGACCGTGTAGAGCTGAATTCCTGGATAGTTCACCAGCGGCTCAGCCTGAAGGCTTTTTGTCAGTGAGCCGCTGACGGATATGCCTGCTAACGTAGCGGCACTTGTGCGCATGAACGATCTACGGCTAATCGGCTTGATCATGGTTGTTCCCTTCTCTTTCAGCTTCTTGCTGCGATATCAAACATCTGTGGTCTGAATCTTCATCACCCGTTAGGGCAGAGCGAACGCCACGTACACACCTTTGGCCGGCGCGATCTGATAACGTCCTCCGCCCGTGGCCACGACCACAAACTGCTTTCCATTGACCATGTACGTCGCCGGCGTGGCTCTCCCTGCGTATGGCAGCTTCGTCTCCCAGAGAAGCTTTCCGGAACGCGCGTCGAACGCATGGAACTTGTAGTCGTAGAGGCTTGCGCCTATAAATACGAGGCCACTAGCAGTGACGATCGGCCCTCCATAGTTCTCGGAGCCCGTATTCTTGACCCCTTGGGCAGCCAACGCCGGATACTCACCCAGGGGGACCTTCCACAGATATTCCCCGGTGTTGAGATCGATGGCATTCAAGGTGCCCCAAGGTGGCGCGATCGCAGGATAGTGATCCGGGTCGAGGAACTTTCGATAGCCGGTGAAGCTGTATTGTGGACCGGACTTCCGTGTCGGAGCACCGGCAACAGCTTCCATCTCTTTCTTGTCCCCGGCGGAATTCCCTGTCGCGTCTGTGGGGTTTTTCAGATACGCAAGCAGTTGATCAAGTTGCGAGTCGCTTAGGCTGGGGAAAGTGGGCATCCTCCCCTTGCCGTGATGAACGACTGATTTAACCTGATCGTCCGACAGTCGCTTGTCTATCTCAACTAGAGAGGGAAAGCCCGGGGGAGACCCAGCACGATCGGCCCCGTGGCAGACGCTGCATTGGCTTCGGTATGTCGCTTCTCCAGGACTACTGGCGGAGTCATTGCGTTGGAGCCCCCCGGTCCAGGCCATCTCATTCGCGTTTACATAAATGACCCCGCTCTTAATGTCTACCGCCGGGCCTCCCCACTCGGCGCCGCCATCGAATCCTGGGAAGACGACTGTTTGCTTGTCCAAACCAAAGGGCACGAACTGTCCTTCACTGCGGAAGGTCCGGAACTGCTTAAGTGCCCATGCGTGCGCTTCGGGAGTGCGGTTCGTAAGCTGGTCTTCGGTCAGGATCTGACGCGCATATGGCTCAGGCTTCAACGGGTGAGGCTGAGTGGGCGACGTCACCTCACCCGGGGTCGCACTCGCCGGATAATTTTGTTCCTCGATCGGAAAGAGCGGCTCGCCCGTTGTGCGGTCGAAGAGATACAGAAACCCCTGTTTTGTCGTCTGGGCAATCGCGTCAACCTTCCGCCCATTATGAACAACAGTCAGGAGTGAGGGAGCTGAAGGAAAGTCTCTGTCCCAAATATCGTGATGAACGCCTTGAAAATGCCAAAGTCTCTTGCCGGTGTTGGCGTCAAGCGCCAGCAGGGTATTGGCGAATAGGTTGTTGCCCAGACGGTCGCCACCATAGAAGTCGAAAGCCGCGGACCCCGTAGGGACATACACAATCCCTCTCTCCACGTCGAGACTCATTCCGGACCAGTTGTTCGCCGCACCAGAGTGCTCCCAGGCATCCGCCGGCCAAGTCTCGTATCCCGGTTCGCCAGGATGAGGAATCGTGTGGAATGTCCATCGCGTTTCGCCTGTGTGAACATCGTAGGCGCGGATATCGCCGGCCGATGCCGGCAAAGTCTCAGGCATCTCCCCACCGACAATAATCAGGTCTTTATAGACGATCCCCGGAGTCGTCAGCGCGATCGACTGGAGATGGTAGTCTCCGCGAAGACCCTTTCGAAGGTCAATGCGGCCATCCTCCCCGAAACCAGGAATTGGCTTGCCTGTCTCCGGGTCGAGGGCGTAGAGGTAGTTCATGATGCCGGCGAATAGCCGGGCCTGTTTTCCGTCAGTCCAATACGAAAGCCCTCGCGTGGGCTGCTCGGCAGTGATCCCCGAATCAAACTTCCACAGGAGTTTGCCGGTCGCCGCATCGAGCGCGATCACTTTCTGGGAGGGAGTGTAGGTGTACAGGACCTTCCCAACGACGAGCGGACTGGTTTCCATGCCACCGTCTTCGCCCGTTTCATAGGTCCATGCAACCTTCAACTTCGCAACGTTGGCCTTGTTGATCTGGCGCAACGGGGAGTAGTGGTCGTTCGCGGGTTGCCCTCCATAGGTTCGCCAATCTGCGACGACCTCGTCTGACGAGGTGGTGGAAGCACGTGTGGCGGCGGTTACCGTCCAGGCACATCCAAGAATGCCTGCTAAGGACATGATTGCAGTGAACGCTTTACTCGTCTTTGCCGAGACCATATGGTTACCCTGTTCATTTCTTACATCTGCTCGACACGGTCTGGTCTTCAGGAGAAGCACTGAAGAGCTTTCCCTCGCCGGGACAAGCTTCTGGCCATCTATCGCTGTTCTTGTTGGAACTTCATGTGTGCTCTCAGACCCAACCACCATCCACGATGAAACTTTGATTCGTAATCGCCCAGCTGTCGTCTGCGGCAAGGAACAGGACCATCCGTGCGACATCGTCTGCAAACAGACTTCTCTTCAAAGCCTGCCTGTTCATAATCTCCGCCTCGTATTCCGGGGTCCACCACAGCCGACGTTGGCGTTCCGTCAAGACCGCACCGGGTAAGACGCAATTGACACGGATGTTTGAAGGTCCAAGCTCATGAGCCATGGCGCGTGTGAGGCCCACAATGGCCGCTTTGGCCGTCACGTAAGCGGGTATGCCCGTCGATGGAATCATCCATGCGATTGAGCTCATGTTGATGACGGATCCCCCGCCCGCCGAACTCATACCGGGACTCAACGCCTGAATCGTGAAGAAATGGTGGCGAAGATTGACGTTCATCCTCCCATCCCAGTATTCCGGCGTCACCAGTTCAAAATCGTGCCTATCGTCATTCGCTGCGTTATTAACAAGTACCCGAACTGCTCCCAACCGGGCCTGGGCTGCATCGGTCGCGGAGCGCAAAGCGCCGATATCGGTAACGTCGCATTGCACAAACAAAGGCTCGTGCTCGACCCTCCCATCCAGGCTCCGGATCAACTCCTGCGCAGGCCCAGACGCCACATCCAAAAAAGCTACTTTGGCTCCCTGCAATGCAAATTCTTCAACTATGGCAGCGCCTATCCCCGAAGCGCCTCCTGTAATTAAGACAGGCTTGTCGCGCAAGCTCGGATAGCGTGCAAACTGATCGCTCACAGTCATCGTTTCCTCTGAAGACGTTTCTTAGGCGCCACAACTTGAGGTAGCGGCTAAGAATCTGTTGTGGAACTATGGCGCACTCGATACAAAGATAATCACCAGAGCAGATTACTCACCATAGACCACCACAAGCAATTGTCGTGGTTTATGTAATTAGGTTACGGGTTTACAGATTTGCGTAAGAGGTCAGAGGAGGCTCCCAAGCCGCAGGTGCCATGCGCGCAGCATTTTTGATATCAACCGACTCGCGGACAGGTAGGTGAGCAAACTCAGATGGTCGAAATACGTCGATACCGCCCCGGGGTTCGACCAAACTCCCTGACAAAGAGAGTGGTCATATGCTGGACTGATTTGAACCCCGTCTCCGCAGCAATTTGTTTCAATGGTAGATCCGTCTCCGAAACCAATCCCCTCACCCGCTCGAGCTTCGTCCGACCGATCGCCGTGTGAATGGAATAGCCGAGGGCGGAGGCAAACCGTGTTTCCAGCCCGGAGCGAGAGATGGCGACTGCGCTCACCACCTGGGGGACCTTGATGCCTTTCGAGGAATGTTCCCGGATATATGCCATTGCCTGGGCTACCTTAGGATCATCGATCGCCAGAATGTCCGTGGACTGACGAGTGACCACAGTTGTCGGGTCAAAGATGTAGTGACGTTTCCGTGAGGTGCGTCCCTGGATCATCTGATCGAGGAGCGCAGCCGCCGCGTAGCCCAAACCTTTCGCGCCTTGTTCCACACTGCTGAGGGGCGGGCTGCTCAACCGACACAATAGCTCGTCGTTATCGACGCCGACTACCGCTACCTCATCCGGCACCGCGATATCGTAAGCTCGGCAGGCTTCAAGTATCTGCCGCCCTCGATTGTCGTTCGCGGCCATAACGCCGAGAGGCTTGGGAAGTTTCCTGAGCCAATCTCCTAGGGAACGTTGCAAGGTCGCCCAGTTGTGATTCGATCGAGGCATGCTGTCGAATAGCGAGAAAGACGCGGCGCGCTTTCGCAGGTAACTCTGGAACGCGTGCTGTCGTTCTTGCGACCAACCGTTGATCGGACTTTTCGCATAGCCGCAATAGGCAAAGTGTTTGAACCCTCGTTCGAGCAAGTGATCCGCCGTCAGGGTCGCGATCGCTTTGTTATTCGTATAAAAGTATGGGATCGCTGATCCTGCCACATACCAGCCATACCCTCCTCCGAACCCGACAACTGGCAATTGCGCCTGGGTGACAAGTTTGGCTATCCCAGGATCATCAAAGTTTCCGATGATGCCATCGCCCTCCCATGATCGGAGGTCCGGCAATCGTTGGTCCTTCAAGGCATTCTCTTCGATGAAGATGCTGTACTGATGGCCCTCCTGCAGGTATGCGGCCACGCCAGACATCACCTTGAGGTCATACGTCGATCTCGCGTCATAAATCAGTGCAATCCTGCGTGTGGGTTGGGGCATTCTTTATCTTAGTCGACCAAATCAGTGCGGAGCAGTGTCCGTAAGTGCTGTTTGAAATTGATGACCTGTCTCGGCCGTTTGCGCATCAACCCTATGTGACAGAACGCGCCACGATCGTTCTGTGGCGCGTCCCGAGGCGAGTTCGGTGGAATGCTTGAGACTAGAAGTCGTACCTCAACGCGAACTGAACAATCCTTGGGTCACCGGCACTGGTGATCTGACCAAATCCCGGCGAGTTCATCGTCGTATTCGGCTGCCCGAGGTTGGTCCAGTTCATCAGGTTGAACAGGTCGGCGCGGAATTGGAACGCGCCGAACTCTCCAGGCAGGGGGAACTTCTTCATAACAGAGATATCGTTCTGAAGGTTACTCGGTCCAACGATCGTGTTGCGTCCGACGTTGCCGAACGTCCCAAGCGCAGGCTGCGCGAACGCTGCGGTATTGAAGTACTGAGCGGCCAGTTGGCTACGGGAACGGCTAAACGGAAGGTTCGGTTTGCCGATGAGATTGCCACGCTGCATCCCTCCGTTCGGACGGGAGTACCCGATCAATGCATTGTCCTGCCCTGAGTAGACAGACTGAGGAGTACCACCGTTGTAGCGGAAGATGCCGCTCAAGCGCCATCCTCCCGCGACCGCAGTGAGGAAACCCCTGCCGTGGAGCTCTGGAAGATCCCAGAGACCGTTGATCGCCAGGATCTGACCAACGTTGAAGTCGGAGAGTCCACGCTCGGCTCGGCCCCAATTATTGGGATCCTGTGCCCCACTGCCGAGCAGCGACTGCGAGCGGTTATCAATAGACTTGCCCCAGGTATAGGAACCCTGCACAGAATACCTGTTGGCAAACTTCTTTTGAACGCTGATTTGAAGCGCGTGGTAGTTCGCGTTTGTATCGGAGAACAACCCGGGCATGCTGCCGTAGTACTCCGGGTGGATCGGCCGGCGGGATTGCGCGTTGTCCTCCGTCGCTCCCGGACCATAAACCGCGGCATTGATGTCACGCGAGTCGTAGAGATGGTGTGACACCGTTCCGACGTACGCGACCTCCGTAAAGAGGTTCTCCCAGAATCGGTGCTGGACATCGAGATTGAACTGCTGGATGTCGCCCGGCCGGTAGTTCGGGTCCACATACGACTGCGTGATACCGGGGAACGGTCCGAAGCTGGGATGTTTTGGATCGTATGGCAGAGGGTCCGTCTGACCCGCCCAGGGATTCTCGGTGTTTGGCGGGGTCGCGCTGAAGCTTACGAGGAATGGTTCGTTGTTGGTCTCGATTGCTTCCACCTCTTCGTTGACAGCAGCATGGAACAGGCCCCATGCGGCGCGGATGGAAGTAGCTCCGGACCCGGTCACATCCCAGGCGAAGCCGATGCGGGGCTCAAAGCCCCACTTCCACCCCTTGTAAAGCCCGGCAGGAACGTCCTTGTCGCCGGGAACGACCAATCCCGGAGGGGCGGTTGGGTACACGGTAGATTGCGCGCCTGCCTGGTAAGTCGAGACGTTTCCGTTCTTCTGGGTCCAAGGCGTTTGGTATCCGTAGCGAAGCCCGAGGTCGAGCGTCAGCCGCGGTGTGAGCTTGTAGTTGTCCTGGATGAACGGTTGGACGATGGTGGAAGTTCCATTGTCAACGATGGTAGTCGTCACACTATAGTTCTCGGGACGGCCGATCAGGAAGTCCGCCGCGGAATTGTTCGTGTATAGCCCCGAGAAGGTGAAGCCCGTTGCGGGATAGGCCAGATCTCCGTTCTTCTGGTAGTTGATCATGATGCCAGCCTGGATGTTGTGCTTTCCGTGAGTCCAAGAGACAGTGTCATCGATCTGCCGGAAATAGGAAGGTTCATCAATAAACCAACCGGAACCCAAGGAGAAACCGCTCAAGTTGAAACCCGGTGTCTGGGGATACGGTGTGAACCCATTGGCGTTGATACCGAGTTCCTGCGCCGACTTTCCGTTCTTTGTGGTGTCCGAGATCCCTTCCGGACGCGAGTACGAAAACTGGGCCTGGTTGATCAGGTTCGTACTGAATGTGTGGGTTTCATTCAACGCATAACTCTGGAAGTTTCCGCTCGAAGGACTCGCAAAGAAAGGAATGGCTCCTGGCGAGCTGCTTGTCGTGTTGTTCCGGAACAGTCTGAACCATACCCTGTCCTTCGCTCCAATCGTCTGGTCGATCTTGAAGATGTACTGGTTCGACGTGGTTGGCGCGGCTTGCGCTAACCGGAAGCTGCCATCGGGCTGGTTGGGGAGTGGCACGTACAAGTTCAGCACGTTGGTCGCGACGGAGTCGATCCGATCGCCTGGGATCTGGTTGCCCTGGAACGGCTGACCAGTGTTCGGGTCGACGATGACCTGTGACGGTAACAGTGCTGAGAAGTCTCCCGTTCTTTGGGCCGCGGTAAGTGGATAGGCCACCGTCAGGTTTTGCTGATGGATGCGGAGACCTTCGTACCCGAAGAAGAAGAACGTTTTGTTGCGGCCGTTGTATTTTGGCAGGATAACCGGCCCACCGATGTCGCCGCCAAACTGGTTTTGTCGCAGAAGAGGCTTCCTCGTCCCCTGCGGAGTAAAGGCGTTGGCGGCATCGAAAGCGTCGTTCCGCAAGTATTCCCATAGGCTGCCATGGAATTGATTGGTGCCGGACTTCGTAATCGCGAGAATGACGCTGCCGCCCGCTCTTCCGTATTCTGCGCCATAGCTATCGGTCAGGACGCGGAACTCTTCGAGCGCATCAACGGTGGGCAGATTCTGGCTCGTGTTGGAGATAGCATCCGTGAACGTGGTGCCGTCGAGCATCAGATTCGCAAAATCGGTGCGGCTTCCCGAAATGCTGAAAGATGGTCCGTTGCGCGCCGAGGTAACCGATGTAGGCGCGTTTGCGACGGCGACACCCGGAAGAGTCCCCATGAGGCCGAGAGCATTGCGGCCGTTCAATGGGAGACTATTCAGGCGCGCCGTATCGATGGTTTGCCCGAGTGTGGCATTGGTTGTCTCAATGTTGACTGCGTTGCCGACCACGCTGATCGACTGATCCACGTTGCCGACCTGCAATTGCACGTCGACCCGGATATTCTGGGCAACGGGAACGAGTATGCCGGACCGTGTAAAGCTCTTGAATCCATTTGCTTCGACGGAGACCGAGTACGTTCCTACCGGCAGCAGCGGAGCCAGGTACGCCCCTTCCGTTGTGGTGGCAAAGTTTTTGGTGAGGCCGGTGTCCGTATCCGTTACGTGCACGGTGGCTGATGGAACAACCGCTCCGTTTGCGTCGGTGATGACGCCGAGTATCGACCCTGTGGTTTGCGACCATCCACGATCGCAAGCCAGGAGCAAGACAACCATCACAACCAATCTGCCAATCGAGAATCCTCGAAGCTGGCCAGTCCAACCCTTGCCGTCACTCATGAACATCCTCCCCTACACAGACCTCGAACCCGCCCCGTCATCGCTCACGACATTCGGTCGCGTCGCTCTCTCCTCGAATTTATGCAAGATCTCGGGAGGTCTAGCTGTGAATCGGACCAACGGTACGCGGCTTCGCCCACCACTAGCAACGTCCGCAATTTATGTAATTTGGGCAATGTTTTACATTTTTTACCAAACGGAATTGTGCGGGCTTCAGTCCTTAGACCATCACGTAAAGTGGTCTTAGGCGGGTCGAGCCGGCTGCGCAGTGGAGCGAAGGGCGCGCAGGGATGTGATGACGTGCAGGTGCCCGACTCTCCCGAAGAAGAAACGGCAACTCATCCCGGAGAGGCTCGATGAACAGCTCAAGATCGTCTAACGAACCGTCAGAAATTAAACTGGAATCCGTACTCGATTCGCCGGCGTCGCCCTGGGCGCACGTGCGAACCCATGCAAGTGGCCCCGCCGGCTCCTTGCCGATCACCCCGGAAATGCTTCTGAAAGAATCATCGGGAAACCTCTTCGGATTAACCCAGAACACCGGAATGGGCTGGGAACCCGATCGAGTTCTTGATCCTGAGTTCTTGATCCTCAGCACTCATGGCGGATTGAGGGCGGAAGATGGGAAGCCCATCGCCCTTGGCTTTCACAGCGGGCATTGGGAAGTCGGCTTGCTCGTCGCCGAGGCTGCACGAGAGTTTAAGTCGCTTCGAGCGATCCCTTTTGCCGGAGCGTGCACCGACCCTTGTGACGGTCGCACACAGGGAACAACAGGAATGATGGATTCCCTGCCGTTTCGCAATGACGCGGCGACGGTCCTCCGTCGGTTGGTCCGTTCACTACCAACCAGAAAAGGCGTCATGGGAATTGCCACCTGCGACAAAGGACTTCCCGCAATGATGATGGCTCTGGCCTCGGCGGAGTCTCTTCCAACAGTGCTTGTTCCCGGAGGGGTCACGCTCCTGCCCGAATCCGGCGAAGACGCAGGTCGCGTGCAAACCATAGGGGCACGGTTCGCGCAGCAACAGATCACGTTGGAATACGCCGCCGAAATCGGATGCCGCGCCTGCGCTAGTCCCGGAGGTGGTTGCCAGTTTCTCGGTACAGCTGCGACCTCACAGGTCATCGGTGAAGCATTGGGATTGTCGTTGCCACATACGGCGCTCGCACCATCTGGACAAACGATCTGGCTCGATGCGGCGACACGCTCGGCGCGAGCTTTAGTGCGGCTTCAGCAAATGGGGCTTGGAACCCGAGATGTACTGACAACGAGTGCACTCCAAAATGCAATGGCCCTTCACGCAGCTTTCGGTGGCTCAACGAACCTGTTGATTCATCTCCCGGCGATTGCGTTCTCAGCGGGATTGAAGCGTCCTTCAGTCGACGAATGGGCCTCCGTCAATCGGCAGGTCCCCAGACTCGTGGACGCGCTGCCGAATGGCCCCAGGGGATTCGCTACTGTTCAAGTGTTTCTCTCCGGAGGAGTCCCTGAAGTGATGCTTCACTTGCGTGCCGCCGGATTGCTCGATACCAAGGTCCGCACTGTTTCTGGAGAGACGCTCGACGATTGCCTCGATTGGTGGCGAGACAGCGAGCGGCGAAGTGAAGTACGCAAGCGCCTGCGCGATCTCGACGGCATCGATCCGGACGATGTCATCATGAGTCCCGACCGAGCTCGCGCAAAGGGCCTGACTTCCACCGTCTGCTTCCCTGTCGGAAATCTCGCTCCGGAAGGTTCGGTGATCAAAAGCACGGCGATCGATCCATCCCTGGTGGGCGACGACCAGGTCTATCGGCACCGAGGACCGGCCCGTGTTTTCATCAGCGAGCCCGATGCAGTTCAAGCGATCAAGAGCGGCAAGATCGGCCACGGCGACGTGATCGTCCTTATCTGCGGAGGGCCGAAAGGCGCGGGGATGCAGGAGATCTATCAGGTAACGTCCGCCCTGAAGGCGCTCCCACACTGCAAGCACGTTGCGGTGCTCACGGATGCCCGGTTCAGTGGGGTCTCGACCGGAGCTTGTGTCGGGCACATCTCCCCGGAGGCGCTGGCGGGCGGTCCGATCGGGAAGGTCTTGGAGGACGATCAGATCGAGATCGTCATCGATCGGCTCAACCTGGTGGGTTCAATCTCATTGGTTGGTAGCGGCGAACGCAGCTTCAGCAAGGAAGAAGCTGCAGCGACTTTGGACAATCGCTCTCAACGAAGCGATCTAGCTGCTCATCCGGAACTTCCAGGCGACACAAAGCTCTGGGCTGCTCTGGTTCAAGCGAGCGGGGGTGTCTGGGGCGGGTGCGTATACGACGCCGATGCGATCGCAGCGAAGCTCGAAGGTTGCAGACACAACTAGCGAGTCCATGTTCATCGAGCGACATGCTTCATTCGTTTGCTGCAGACGAACTGCAGTCAGAAAGGGCCTGAGATGCGGAACGATCTTGTTGAACAGAGGAGCGACCGACAGGTGGAGCTCATTGCTGATTACGCGTGCGACACCGGGGAGAATCCCCTCTGGCATGCAATCGAAAGGAAGGTGTATTGGTGCGATATCCCAAAAGGCCGCCTCTTTCGCTTCGATCCGTCAACAGGTGTCCACGAACAGTGCTATGAGGGACGGCCGGTAGGGGGATTCACAATGCAAAGCGATGGAACCCTCCTCTTGTTCATGGATCGCGGGACCATTGCTACGTGGCAGGAAGGCGGACTCAGCGAGATTGTGAAGGACATTCCCGTTGAGCGAGATTCGCGGTTCAATGATGTCATCGCCGATCCACACGGCCGAGTCTACTGCGGCACGATGTCTACAGAGCAAAGCAGTGGCAGGCTCTATCGACTCGACCCTGACGGCTCGCTCCAACTTATGCTCGAGGGCATCGGTTGTTCGAACGGAATGGCGTTCTCGGCGGATTTGCAAAACTTTTACCACACCGATTCCTTCGCTCGACAGATCTGTCGCTATGACTACTCGGTTGAGACGGGTTCTCTTTCGAATCGCCGAGTCTTCGCCCAGTTCGGCGAGCGCGATGGCATGCCGGATGGTTTGACCCGGGACCGCCATGGACGGCTTTGGTCCGCTCTGTGGGACGGCAGCGCGGTGGTCCGGCTCGGTGAAGATGGGCATATCGATCGCAAGATTCCCCTTCCCACTCCAAAGGTCTCAAGCCTGATCTTCGGTGGCGCGAACTACGACGAGATGTATATCACCACGGCCGGAGGGGCTGAGCAGCCCGCGGGGCTTCTGGCGGGAGCGCTATTTCGGGTCGCCAACGAGTCAACTGGGGTTCCTGAGTTCTGTTCGCGCATTCGCTGCTAGGTTGACAGAACCGAGAAATCGAGGGGGCGAACGGCTGAGCGAGCTGCCAGAGATGTGCAATTTCCTTGCCACCCATCGTCTGTCTGGGGGTTCCAAGGCAGGAGTATGTTCCCCTCCAAAAGGCTCTGTGAGCGCTCGCGTTACCAAATTCGTGCCGGGTTCAAGCTGTCCGACGGGAATCAGGGCATGCTCTGTGAGCACTCAGAATCGTTGGCATTGAGAGCGAGAGGCGCTGGGATCTTGCTGATCACGGACAAAATCGACATTTCGTTGCCGAGAAGGCCTAGAACTCGATGCAATTGAGCGCTCAATGGCATCGACGGGGACGCAGGACAACGTGAGTGATTCGCGTTTTTCCTAGCATTTTTAGGTATTTAAGAAAATTTCTTGACGAAATCCATTTTGTTCGCCTATGTTGATCGTCTTGTGAGCGCTCATCGACGCTAGACGGAGCGATTCCAAGGAGACCAGATGAAAACCAAATCAAACCAGGGTTGGCATGGGCGCGGATTGTCCACAGCCACCCGCTACCTGATACTTTGCCTTCTCTTCTTAGCCCCAGTTCTCTCAAAAGCCCAGGAATTTACCGGGCGTGTCACCGATGCCAGTGGCGCCGTCGTGCCGAAGGCGACAATCACCGTCCTCAATCAAAAGACGAACGTGGCAATTACAACAAAAACGACGGGGGCGGGCGTCTACACGGTTCCGTACTTAATCCCCGGCCTGTACACCGTTACCGCGGAATCGCAGGGGTTCAGCCGGGAGTCCAAGACCGAGATTACACTCGCCGTGGGTCAAACGGCGACGATCGACTTCGCACTTGCTGTCGGTTCCGTAAGCGAGACCATCACCGTCAAGAATGACCAGGCTCTGCTGAACTTCAACAGCGGAGACGTAGGTGAAGTCGTTGAGAACACCCGCGTCACGGAGTTGCCCCTCAATGGTGGAGATCCAAGTACTCTCGCTCAGTTGAGTGCGGGCGCTAATTGGTATGGTGCCAAGCAGTATCAGGAACCATTCGATGATACCGAGGCGATGTTGTCCATCAATGGCGGCGGCGCAGCGAACAATGAGCTTCTACTGGATGGCACCTCGAATGAGGCTGCAAAGGGCGACGAGTACAACGGGACGAACGGCCAAGTGGGGTATATACCGCCAGTTTCCGCGGTACAGGAATTCAAGATCATTACTAACCCTTACGATGCGCAGTACGGGCGCGCTTCTGGTGGTGTGATCGACATGACCCTCAAATCTGGCACCAACAAGCTACACGGCACTGTGTATGAGTTCGCTCGCAGAGCCTGGTTGGACGCCAACACGTGGCAAAACAACTTCTACGGAAATCCTCGAACGAACCAGAAACGCGACCAATACGGATTTGAACTCGATGGCCCTGTTGTTTTGCCGAAGTTCTATAACGGCCGCGACAAGACTTTTTTCCTGCTGCAGGGAGAGAACTGGAACGGCATCGAACCAGCAGCTGCGGTCAGCAGCGTGCCACAACCGGAATGGCTGACAGGCGACTTCAGCAATACCACCTACTTCGATGGGGCCACGCAGAGTTACAAGCCCCTCATCATCTATGACCCGCTCACCCTTCATGACAACGGACACGGTGTTCTCGTCCGCGATCCATTTCCGGGGAACAAGATTCCATCTGACCGAATCAATCCGGTCGCCCAGAAGATTCTCTCTTACTATGCGAAACCAAACGTGGCGCCGACTCCTGGTTTGAATACCTGGCAGAACAATTTTCAGGCCCCTGCACCGCAGCAGAACATCTACAGGAACGCTCTTGCCAAGATCGATGAAAACATCACGAGCAAAGACCGTTTCTCACTCCGTTATGGGTTTTGGGAGCGTTTCCTGACCGCGAACACCACTGGCCAGCCAGGGGTGGCTGGGCAAGGATTCTTCCCGCACGCGGAACGGAGCCACAGCTTCGGAGAAGATTGGACACACACGTTTTCTCCCAACCTTCTACTCGATTTCCGTGCGAGCGTGATCGTTCGTGCCGGATTCAATAACTACAGCGAACTCGGTTTTGATCAGACGAGTCTGGGCTTTCCGTCGTCTCTGACCCAAAGTCTCGGCATCTTCAACAATGTCTTTCCCAACATGCAGATCAGCGAGTTCACTGGCATCGGTAGCACTGGCGGCCAAATGGCACTCGGTAACTCTCTGGCTATGCTCCCTTCCGTAACGTACATCAAGGGCAACCACACGATGCACTTTGGTATCGACTGGCGCATCCTTCAGGCGAGTTTCCGCTATGTTGTTGGCGGCATCACTCTCAACTCTGACCGCACCTGGACCCAAGCGAACTATGCTCAGGGTGACCAGGCGAGCGGCAATTCCATCGCCTCACTCCTGCTTGGAACGGCAAGCGGGGGCAACGTCGCGATCAATCCCCTAACCTTTTTCTCGCAACATTACTATGCCCCCTTCTTCCAGGACGACTGGAAGATCACGCGCCGCCTGACACTCAATCTGGGCCTGCGCTATGATCTCAACGGCCCGCCGGTGGACCGACACAACCGCCTGGATTACGCCTTTGACACGTCTTCCGTCAACCCGGTCGATGCTCTCGTAGACCATTCCCTGCTGCCTGGACCCGTGATAGGTGGACCTCGGTTTGTGGGTGTGAACGGAGCTCCACGTCAGCTCTATTCCCTGACCAAAATCAACTTCGGCCCTCGCTTCGGCTTCGCGTTTCAAGCTGACCCTAAAACCGTCTTTCGTGGCGGCTTTGGCCTCATGTATCGCAATGTTAATCCCGGGCCTTCGCAATCAGGTTTCTCGGCATCGACTCCCTATGTCGGATCACTGGACGGCAACAAGACACCGATCAATAATCTTTCGAATCCGTTCCCCACTGTTCTGCAACCACAGGGAGCCTCACAGGGACTTCAGAGCTACTTGGGTCAAGGCGTCTTCTGGATCAACCCACACTATCGGACGCCGCAGTTCTGGACATTCTCTGTCGGCATACAAAAGCAGTTCCTCAAAAACGACGTGCTTGAGATCAACTATGTCGGAACGCGTACTCGCTTCAACGACAGCAGCGACAACCCAAATCACGTCAGTGCGGCTGCAGAGTCGAAGTGCAACATCTTGCTTGGCGGCGATCCGTACTACTGCAACAACGCTCCCGGAGCCTATGTAAAGAATCCGTTTCAAGGACTGGCGCCTTTTCAGGGAACCGGCTATTACAGCGCCCCGACGATCCAGGCTCTCAACCTGAGCCGGCCGTTTACGGGCTTCGGGGACCTTGGGGAATATCAATTGAACGGTGGCAAATCATGGTATGACTCGCTTCAGGTCACCGCGCTCCACAAGTGGAATAACGATCTCACCTTGCATGCAACGTGGACGTGGTCCAAGGCGATGGATTCAGGTGGATACAACGATGCCGTGTACCGAATTCCGGTCCGCACGATTGACCAGAATGACATCACCCATCGAATTACTATCTCGGGTGTCTACCTGTTGCCGGTCGGTCGCGGGAGACATTTTCTCGGGACTACCAATCGAGTCGTGGATGCTGTGATCGGCGGATGGGAACTCGGTGGGATCTATATCTACGAAACCGGAAAGCCTTGGTTCTTGAACGGATCTACCCAGTACACCGGCAATGCTCGGGTGGATCGCCGCCCAGATCCCGCTATCCCCAATTCGATCCGAGGAGCAAGAGCCTGCACAGAACAATACGTCCAGGGAAGCGAGGCATTTCAATGGAATCTCGTTCCCGTTCAGAACTCGGGATGCGGCGGGGTCTATAACTTCATCGCAAATCCGCAGTACGCGGCATCACCCAACATCATCTACACGGGGATTCGTACGCCGAACTATTGGAACATCGATACCAATTTGTCCAAGAACTTCAAGCTCTACGATCGGCTGACCCTACAGACTCGTCTCGACACCTTCAACGTTCCCAACCACCCAATCTTCCAATCGAGCTACGATTACACGCCAACCAGTCCTACTTTCGGAGTATTCCTCAAATCGAGTGGGCAAACAAACCTTCAACGTCAGGTTCAGCTCGCCGTGAAGCTCCTTTGGTAATTCGATAGCGTTCATCAACAATCCAACCCACGCATAGCGGCCAGGAACATGGCCGCTATGTGATTCTTTGCCGCGCTGGCGATCGATCACATTTAGAACCATCGTTTAGATCCGCGGAACATCAACCTGCTAACGGTCCATAGCTCAAAGGAGATCTTTCGTTCATGAAGACTCGCGTCTCCGCAGTTGCATTCGTCGTTCTCATGGTTGCTTCTTCATCAGTCGCACAAACACGTGTCGCGGCAACACCTCCAATGGGATGGAACAGTTGGAACCACTTCTTCAGCAAAGTCAGCGATGCCGATGTACGTTCGGCGGCAGATGCTCTGGTTGCCACCGGGATGCGTGATGCCGGCTACACCTACGTAAACATCGACGACGCATGGCAAGGTAAACGCGACGCGAATGGCGTGCTCCATCCCAACGAGAAATTTCCAGACATGAAGGCGCTGGCGGACTACGTGCATTCAAAGGGGCTCAAGTTCGGGATCTACTCTTCTCCTGGTCCACAGACTTGCGCTCACTATGAAGGCAGCTATGGTCACGAGCAGCAAGACGCCGAGCTATACGCCTCGTGGGGTGTCGACTATCTCAAGTATGACCTCTGCAGCTTCGGTGATCTCATGAAGCAATCCGCGAAGGATCATCCCGAGGATAAAGACACCGCGAATCGCATGATGCGTGAAGCGTACTCGAAGATGGCGGATGCTTTGCGTGCAACCGGCCGGCCAATTCTTTTTAGTCTGTGCCAGTACGGCTTGGATGAGGTCTGGAAATGGGCCCCGAGTATCGGAGGAAATACCTGGCGTACCACCTATGACATTCACGACACCTACGGAAGTATGTCGGAGATCGGCTTCGGACAGAGTTCTCTCGCTCCTTATGCCGGTCCGGGGCACTGGAATGATCCCGACATGCTTGAGGTTGGCAACGGAGGAATGACGGAGGATGAGTACAAAACTCATTTCAGTCTCTGGTCGATCCTCGCCGCACCCTTGTTGGCTGGGAACGACCTGGCCAAGATGACGGCCTCTGACCGCTCGATCCTGATGAATCGCGAGGTAATTCGGATCGATCAGGACGCTCTAGGAAGTCAGGGTAAACGGCTCAGCGTCGACGGAACCACCGAGATTTGGGTTCGCACTCTGTCAGGTGGCGATGTGGCGGTTGCCCTGTTCAATCGCGGGCAATCAGCGCAAACCATTTCGTTCGAAAGCTCCGCCACAGGTTTGACCAGCCGAGTGAGCGTTCGAGATCTTTGGGCCCACCGAGACTTGGGGACGGAGAGCGGCCGAATCTCCGCAACCGTGGTCCCACACGGAGTTGTCATGTTCCGGCTACATCGAGCCTAAGCATGAACGACAGAAAGCGTCCGCCAGATTCCGAGCGGCGCGCCATTCATGGTCTGCTTCCATGGATGGTTGTCCGACCAATGAAGTGTCTCCACCCAACCCAAGCTACAGGAAAGGACCATCACAGTGTCTCTGCGCTCCCCTTCCCCCCGCCCTTCTGTACGCCTGATATTCCCCAAAACCAACCAGCCAGAGTTCAGCGCTAGATTCTTGAGCTTGCTGACTGTTTGCCTCTCGCTCTTATCTCTGAGCGTCAGCGCAACTGCACAACTCAATGATGTGGGCAGACGCCCGTATTTGGGCTGGAGCTCCTTCAGTCAGCAAACCCTCACCCCCACCATTATGAATCAGCAAGGCATCACGGCCCAGTCCGATGCGATGAAAAGAACAGGCCTTAGCGCTCACGGGTACGAATACATCAATCTTGATGCGGGATGGACGGGACCTTCAGATCAGTATGGCCGGCCACAGTGGAATGCGACCGAGTTCCCGGAATTTCTTGAGATGATTCGGCACATCCATGCCAACGGCCAGAAGGTTGGCATTTACTTAAATCCCGGGGTCGGGGCTGGCGACGTCGCAGCGAATTATCAGATCTATGGGACCAACTATCACCTGAAGGACATCATGGTGATGCCCTTGACCTGCGGGAACGCGTTCTGCGACGCTCAAAAGATCGACTTCACGAAGCCCGGCGCGCAGGAATACATCGACTCGCTGATCGACCTGTATGCATCCTGGGGAATCGATTTCATCAAGCTCGACGGAGTTACGCCGGGGTCGTACAACAACAACCTCGACATCAATAACATTCCCGACGTAAAGGCTATCAATCAGGCCATCGCTCGGAGTCGCCGGCCGATCTGGCTGACGGTCTCCTGGGATATCGACGAGGACTATGTGGCGGATTGGCAGCAAAATGCCAATGCTCGTCGCATTGAGGGAGACGTAGAGTGCGAAGGAGACTGCCCATTCCTGACTGAATGGGAGCGGGTTCTCCTTCGTTTCTACGATCTGATTGGATGGGAACGGACTTCCGGTCCAAGACTTGGCTGGAACGATCTTGACTCTCTCGAGGTCGGCAACGGCGCGAACGATGGCCTGACAGACAGAGAGCAGCAGACCACAATGACGCTATGGAGCATTGCAAACGCTCCGCTCTTCATCGGTGGCGATCTAACCAAGCTCACCACCTTTGGCAAGAAGCTACTCACCAATGATGAAGTCCTCGCCGTCGACCAGTCAGGACATCCTGGCATTCAGGTTCGCGGTGGATACACGCCGGTGTGGGTCTCTGACCTGGGGAACGGCAGCTACTACGTTGCACTATTCAACCTCAATGCGTTCCCAACCCGGGTATCCGTGGACTGGTCGGCCCTCGGTTTCGTCGGCGCATTCAGTGTCAGGGATCTTTGGGAACACGCAGAACTAGGGCCAACCCTTGAAGGCTTTGCCAGAGAGATTCCAGGACATGGAGCGGTGCTACTCAAAGTGACCGGAGCGCTCGGACGCCCTGGTGCTTCCCCAGTTCAGGTCTTCGGCGCGGATGCTGCTCTACGCTATGGCAACACCCAGATTTCGGATTGCTCCACCTGTGCCAGCGGACATAAACTCACTTATCTCGGCATCGGCGCGGCAAACTATGCGGTTTTCAATGTCCCCGCAACAAAGGATGGGGTATACGATCTCGAAGTTGATTCCATGACAACAGGCCCCCGTTCGTACATCATCAACGTGAACAACGATCCTGCGATCACCTTGAACCTGAGCGGAGGTAGCGACAATCTGCCGTTCCCAACCACGATCCCGGTTCGTCTGAAGAAAGGGATGAACACGATTCAGTTCGGCAACCCGGCGAGCTATCCACCCGATCTCGACCGCATTGTGGTCTCCGGTAAAGGCAATGTAGCTCGGCCTAACTTCACGACGTACGAGGCAGAGCTTGCCACGCTCGGAGGAACAGCTTCCCAAGTGTATTGCGCATATTGCTCCGGAGTGTCCAGTGCCGGAAACGTCGGGAACTCCGCGGACAGCAGCGTGACCTTCACAGATGTAACGGTGCCGGCACCCGGAACCTACCTGATGGAGATCGACTATATGACTGCGGGAACTCGTTCGTTCTTCATTACGGTGAATGATGAGGCCGCGCAGGAGCTAGATCTCAGCGGTTATAACTTCGGCACACCAACGAGCACGGTTGTTCCGGTTCAACTCCATAAGGGCAGCAACCGGATCGAATTCGGCAATCCGACGAATTGGGCTCCGAATCTCGATTCGATCACTATCTCTTCTGCTGCTACCTTCTAATCTCGGCGACTGTCTGGTTTACCGAATGGTCGAAGAGTTGCAGAAAAATAGAAGTCGAAACGTACTATTCTGGCCCGGCAGATCAACTGCCGGGCCAGAATGCTTGGGGAGCAGTCACGAAATGCCCCCGCCGATCCCCTGCCCTCAGAAAATTCAATCCGCGACCGGCACCGTTCACTATTCGGATCTCCCATTCGAGGATGATTCACCATGAGGTATCCAGTTCTGGCGTGCTGTCTGCGCGAATCTTCCCATACTTCTTCTGACGTAATGCTCCGCCAGATCCCCTTCACCCTCGGTGATCAAATCAACGATTCTTTGGTGCGCTTCCACGTCCTTATGCCAGGACGATAGGTCGCCTTCGCTCGCGCTGAGCCTGAGACGAAAGAACGCGAAGAAAGGGCGCAAGATCCGAACGGCGTGCTCTTGCAGATGCGGGTTGTCGGCGAGGCGGGAGAGTTCCAGGTGAAAATTGAGATCACACTCGACCAGATCGTCCGCGTTGTTTGTGGCGACCGCTTCGCGCATTCCTGACACATGGGATGACAGACGCGAAACATCCGGCCGAGCGAGCGCAGCCGAGCGAGCCGCCATCCCTTCAAGCGCCGCACGAACATCGTAGAGCTGGGCGATGTCGAGTTCGGTAAGGCTAATGACTTGGGCCGTCTGCCCCGGCTGCTTCGTGACGAAGCCGTCCCTTTCCAAGATGTTGATGGCTTCCCGAATGGAGGCTTGCGCCACTCCATACTTTTGGGCCCAGACCCTCTCTACGATTCGCTCGCCGGGAGGAAGGGTCCCGCTGACGATTTCGGCCCTCAATCGATCTGCCAGCCCATGCTTCAACAGATCGTCAGACCGATTCGGAATGGGAGTATGAGCGCTCACAATGATGCATCATAGTTTAGCGCATACGATGATGGGGCAAACTGTGACTGACCAATCGTCAGAAAGTTTGCACCTATCGTGTCAGACCACGGCTTTCGTCCCTGAAACCGGGGTTAACCGACGCTCCCGCTACGTCTTGCCTTTTCGGTTGCCCATGCCTGGTCGATGATCGGGCCAACGCGAGTGCTCACCCCCGTAAGCAGATCCCGCAATTCACCAGGGGATGCAATTGAGTTTTCGGTTTCCCATATCGCATCGAAGACTTCGGGCGGCCAATGGTTGAGACAGTTCTTTGTGACTGCATGGACCGTGACCAGATCATCCAACTTAATGGTTGAGCCGTCGCGGATCTTTGGGAAGGCAGACAGAAGCCGGCCCCGCGTCTGATCCAGATCATCGGGACCATCATCCCTTGTCATAACGCGAAACTCGGGCGTCGCAGAATTTCGGAGGAAGTAGTGCAATAAAGCCAAAACAGCGGTCATCTCGGGATTGCTAAGCATTGACACGATTCTCTCCTCATTCGGGTTGTGTTCATCCCGGCACGATCCACTAGTTTTTTTGTCGATCTAGCAGCATTCTCAGGGCCGTCTCTTCCACGGAGATGTAGCGAAGAGTGGCGTGCAAGAGCAATTCCGAGATGTCGTAACAATTCTTCTCGGACTGAGCGAGGCTCAAGAAATCGTCTTTTGCATGGTTCGCAGGGTCGGATCTATTTTCTTCCAACGCGACCAGCGTAGTTGCCGCCGATGCTCGAGCGGCGTTGAGACTCATATCGTCAAGAATGGCAATGAGGCCGACCAGCGCATAGGCGGAGGATCCGTTCTTCTTCAGCGCAGCGATAGCTCCCAATGCCTGGGCGCTCAGCTCCATTCCCTTTTCATAAAAGCCGGGATTGGCGGCCTTATCGAGAGAATGCTTTGTGCTCTTGAACGTCTGTTGATATATCTCCACGTACTCATTGGCCTTGCTAAGAAGCTCTCCTATCTCCTCTTCAGACGGCATACTCGACGTCTTCGAAGCCTGCGCAGTGTTATTGGCGGATACGAGACCAGGACGCGATTGCGGATAGGCTAGAGAAACACTCAATAGCGCCGTGAGAGCACCGATGGCCAGCTTAGACATAGAGTCCTTTCGCGTTTGCCGCGTGATCTCCAACATACCAGCTCGGAATACCTCGCTACGGATTAGGCCAACGAATCCAGAACCGTCTTGCGGTAAACCCTCGACACCCGCTCTGGCTCTCCGGAATGCCTGGCGGGCGCTCCGACGTTGCAGAATCTGGGTCCCGTTTCAATTCTGCACGACACCCGATGCGATTTCAGACCCGCTTCCGCCTAGACATGGCAACGGTCAGCGGACGAGCGTAGGCACCTAGACCTCGCCAGCTAGAACCTGTGATAGATGGACCGCTCGGCGAGGGCTATTCTGTGCTACGGCTTCCCTACAAGAGAACCCATTGGCGACGATCACATCCCGAGCCTGGGCAGAGCGGACCGCGGGCAGCAAGACTCGTTCGGCGAGCGCCTGCGAGACCTCGTAGTGCTCGTCCTCGAACCCAAAAGGACCTGCCATGCCGCAACATCCGGAGTCGAGCAGATCAACCTCGGCTCCCGTAGCCTTCATCAGCTCGAGATCACCTTTCATGGTCATCAGTGATTTCTGATGGCAGTGACCTTGGACGATCAATCGCCTACCGCTTAGATTCGGTACGTTCCAGCCCCCACGGTGCTCGGTGACGTATTCGCTGAGCATGACCGTCTGCTTTGCCAGACGCTGAGCACGGGCGTCGTTCGGGAAGAAATTTACGAGTTCGTCCCGAAAAACACTTGCGCAGCTCGGTTCGAGCATGATGACCGGGATGCCAGCCATGATCTGCGGAGCAAACGTGTCCAAGATGTCGCGAAGATATCGTTTTGCCGCGTCGAGAAATCCAAAGTCATAGAGAGGACGACCGCAGCAGACGTGGCGCGGTGGAATGGTAACGCGTGCGCCTGTCTGCTCGAGAACCCGGTGCGCAGCGTGCAGGGCGGCCGGCTGGAAGTAGTTGTTCCAGGTGTCTGGCCATAGCAATACATCTGCTTGCGCACTGGCTGGCTTCGGTCCATCCCGGCGATTCCATTCCGAACGGAAGTTCCTTTGAGCAAAGCGCGGAATCTCGCGATGGGGCGCGATGTGCAGCATGCGGCGGATCAGGCTCGACGTAACTCCTAGGGACGTCGGAAGATTCGCCAGACGTGGCGAGATAGACGCGATGCTTGCCCAGCGATCCATGAATCCGAAGGCATAATGCTGCAAGGGATGCAGACGGTGTTCGTAGTGGTGTGCCAGAAACTCCGACTTCCAGGTGGCCATATCGACGTTCACCGGGCATTCGGTCTTGCATGCTTTGCACGACAGACAAAGATCGAGGGCTTCCCGGACCTCTTCACTTTGCCACCCATCATGAATCGTATTCCCCTGCAGCATCTCGAAGAGCAGGTGGGCGCGCCCTCGCGTTGAGTGCTTCTCTTCGCGTGTCGCCATGTACGACGGGCACATGGTTCCGTGATCGACTTTGCGGCAGGCGCCCACGCCCACACACCGCGTGGTGGCTTCACTGAAAAGGCCGTTGTCCCCTGGATAGCTGAACCAGGTCTTCGGCTTCGCAGGCTTGTACGCCGGACCGATACGCAGGTTGTCGGTCGCGTCATACACCTGGACGGGATCAATCATCTTGCCGGGGTTCATCGCGTTAGTCGGATCCCACAACGCTTTGAACTGCTGGAAGGCGGCCATCAGCTCCGGCCCGAACATCTTCGGCAACAGGAAACCACGCGCTTGGCCATCGCCGTGTTCCCCCGAGAAGGAGCCTCCGTATCGAAGCACGATCTCAGCCGCTTCTTCAAGGAAACGGCGGAAATTCGCGACGCCTTGCTCGCTTGTGAAATCGAAGGTGATGCGCAGGTGGACGCAGCCCTGACCGAAGTGGCCGTACATGGGCGTGCTATAGCCATACGCGGCTATCAAGGTAAAGAGATCTCGGAGGTACGCGCCCAGCTTCTCGGGCGGCACAGCGGAATCCTCCCAGCCCTCCCATCCGCTACGTTCGCCTGGAACAAAGACGCTGGCGCCCAGTGCGGACTCCCGGACCTTCCAAACACGCGCTGCTTGGGAGACTGTATAACGCGCGATGAGTGGCCCCTCGGGATAGCTCTGCGCGTCCTCAACGAAGTGATCGACCATGGTCTCGACCTCCTCAGAGGAATCCGCACCAAACTCACAGAGCAGGAATCCCCTGCCCTCTGGCAGCAGCGTCACGTCGTCCATCGCAAGATTTTTGCGCAGCATGTAGTCGACGAGTAGACCGTCGAACCCCTCAAGGCCAATCGGTTTGTGTTGCAGTACCTGCGGGACGTGGTCAGCTGCAAGAAATGCGTCCTTGAACCCGAGGACTACAAGCCGTCGGTGTTGCGGGCTGTCCTTGAGTTCGCACGTAGCCCCCAGGATAGTGACACAGGTGCCTTCGCTGCCGACCAGGGCACGGGCGACATGGAAGCCATTCTCGGGTAACAGTTGATCGAGGTTATAGCCGGACACGCGGCGCGGGATGTCGGGAAACCGTTCGCGGACAAGCTCGGCATAACGATCCCGAAGCATCCGAAGTCCCGCGTAAATCTCCCCCTTGCGACCTCCTGCGGCAATGATTGTCGCAAGCTCTTCCTCGCTGGTGCGGCCGACCGTCATACGGGTGCCGTCGTAGAGGAGGATATCGAGCTCGTCGATATTGTCGACGGTCTTGCCGCCCATCAAAGCATGGACACCGCAAGAGTTATTGCCAATCATGCCCCCCAGCGTGCAGCGGCTGTGTGTCGCCGGATCAGGGGCAAAGGTGAGATCGTGCATCTCCGCTTCGTCGCGAAGAGCATCGAGGACGATACCGGGTTCCACGTGAGCGAGACGCTTCTCCGGATCAAGCCAGCGAATCTTGCTCAGGTACTTAGAGAAGTCCAGCACCACCGCGACATTACAACACTGCCCAGCTAGGCTTGTGCCGCCACCCCGTGAAAGTACGGGGGCGCCGAACTCACGGCAAATAGCAACCGCCGCGATCACGTCCTCAACGGTGCGAGGGACGACAAGCCCAATAGGAACCTGGCGATAATTCGACGCGTCGGTTGCATAGAGAGCCCGAGAAGCGTCGTCAAATCGCACCTCTCCCCGAATCGCCTGTCGAAGCCGCTGCTCCAGCAGTTTGGCATGGCCAAACTGTTCGTGCGGGTGAGCAACCGCGCCTTGCGGGAGAATGACGAATTGCGAGGATGTTGTCTGCATAGACATGGACTCCGGGGTTGCTGTTCCTGCTTCTACTCGATGTTCGATAGGACGGTCACGAAGCTCGGCGAGCGAGGAAAAGCATGGAGGCGCCGAAACCGAGCATCACGACACCCCAGATCAGGTTAAGGTTCAGGTTCATCGAGGCGGCATACATTCCGTTATGGATGGTTTCCAGCCCGTACAGACCCAATACGACACCGAAGGCGACGAAGATCCACCCCAGGGGATACCGAATATCAAGATTCATGCCGATCGACCTTTCAAGCAAACACTACGTTCAGTAACAGAAGAATGAGCAATACGGCGAAGGCCAGGGCTTGCGGCTTCTGCCACCATGCAAGATGGACTTCCGACTGGCGTGGAGTCAAGGAGTACACCAATCCGACCAACTCCGATTCCGGCTTTGGTTCGGTCACAAAACTTACAGCGATCGTCACGATCAGGTTGACACTGAAGGCGAATATAGCGGTCCAAAGATTTTGGGCCATGTCGCTCGGATAGGTATAGATCACATGGCCTAACCACCCTCCATGGATACCGGGCGTCGCTCCGGCAGGCAACGTTAATCCATGGTGGGCCATTGCCGTGATCGTTCCGCTCAGAAGGCCGGCAAAGGCTCCGTGGCCGGTGGTCCGCTTCCAGAACATTCCGAGGAGGAAGGTCGCAAACAATGGCGCGTTCACCATGGAGAAGATCAACTGGAGTGCATCCATGATGTTGTTGAAGCTCGTAGCAGCATAAGCCGCTGCGACACTCAGTAAGACTCCGCCCACAGTGGAGACCCTGCCCATCCAAAGGTAGTGCTCATCTGAGGCGCCCTTGCGGATATAGCTCTGATAGATGTCATAGGTCCAGACAGTGTTGAAGGCAGTTACATTGCCAGCCATGCCGGACATGAAGCTGGCAAGGAGGGCCGTTAGACCGAGTCCGAGGATGCCGGAGGGGAAAAAATGTAAGAGCATCATCGGGATTGCAAGATCGTAGTTGTAGATCGCATTTCCGGACGCGTCAACGACCGCCGAACCGGACAGGGGGTCAACCTTAACCGGGATGATGCCGTGCCCCCCATGCGCTCCCACACAGACAGCAATCAATCCTGGAAGGATTACGAGAAATGGAAATAACATCTTGGGCACCGCGGCGATGATAGGGACACGCCGAGCCGCGTCCTGCGAATCAGCCGCCATCGCACGCTGGATGACGAGGAAGTCTGTGCACCAGTAGCCGAAAGACAGGACAAAGCCCAATCCCATGACCAGGCCTACGATTTCCACTCCGAGCGGATTCGTGTTTGCATGCAGCATGCCGCGCCAGGAGTGAGTCATGGAGGCCGGCAGCGTTCTGCGGATTCCGTCCCATCCTCCGACATTACGCAGTCCGACCCAGACCAAGGGAAGGAACCCTGCAACGATCAGAAAGAACTGCAGCACTTCGTTGTAGATTGCACTTGTCAGGCCACCGAGGAAGATGTAGCCCAGCACGATCATCGCGGACAGCGCAACGGACACGTGGAAGATCCAGCCATCCGGAACAATCCCGTGCAGCAAGCCCAGGGTCTGAATCAGGAGCGCCATGGCGTACATCGAGATCCCTGACGAGAAAACGGTCATGATCGCGAACGAGAATGCGTTCAGCGCGCGCGTCTTCTCGTCGTATCGCATTCGGAGATACTCGGGAACAGAGCGCGCTTTCGAACCGTAGTAAAACGGCATCATGAACAAGCCAACGAAGAGCATCGCCGGGATGGCGCCGATCCAATAGAAGTGGCTTGTAATGATTCCGTACTTTGCTCCGGACGCGCCCATCCCGATAACTTCTTGCGCGCCGAGATTCGCAGAGATGAACGCGAGACCGCAGACCCATGCGGGAATCGCACGTCCGGCCAGAAAGAAATCGTTGGACGTCTTCATGTATCGCTTCAGAGCGAAACCGATACCCAAGACAAACCCGAAGTAGATCAGCATGAGCAGCCAATCAACCCAACCAAGATGCATGACCTACCTCTGTCGATAAGATTGCGAATCCATTACGCGCCGAAGCGCTGCTGATGCCACTTCCATGCGCTCGCCACTATCTCGTCGAGATCCGCATGTTCTGGCTCCCATCCCAGAAGCTCACGCGCCTGCTCGGAACTCGCCACGAGCCGCGCCGGATCTCCGGGACGCCGAGGCTTGACCTCCGCCGGGATCACGGCGCCCGTGACACGCCGGGCAGCCTCAATGACTGCTTTGACTGAGAACCCTTTGCCGTTCCCAAGATTCACGAGTATCCGGCCGTGTTCGTGAAGCCGCTCAAGCGCGCGAATATGCGCGTTCGCGAGGTCCGCCACGTGGATGTAGTCCCGGATGCACGTCCCATCCGGCGTATCGTAGTCGTCGCCATAGATTGCAATGGACTTTCGTTTTCCGAGGGCCGTGTCCAGAATGATAGGAATCAGATGAGTTTCGGGTTCGTGCTGCTCTCCTCGGCCGTCGAGCGCTCCAGCGACGTTGAAGTATCGCAATGTCGCGGTCTTGAAACCGTGGACGCGTTGGAACCAGGCGAGCATCTGCTCCACCAGCAATTTTGACTCCCCATATGCGTTCGTGGGCTGTAGCTTGGCGGTCTCCGGGATGGGCGTCACGTCCGGCTCTCCATAGACGGCAGCGGTCGACGAGAAGACCAAGTTCTTGACGTCTGCAGCCAGCATGGCTTCGAGCAGGGAGAGCGTCGACGCTGTGTTGTTGCGGAAGTATATCTCCGGCTTGACCATGGACTCGCCAGCTTCGATCAAGGCTGCGAAGTGCAGAACTCCATCCGGTCTGAGTTCGCGGAGTGCCGCCTCGACCATCGGCCGATCAGCGATATCAGCCTCGATGAAGTTCACTCCCGCCGGTACGGCCTCGCGTCGTGCATGCGTAAGATTGTCCAGAACGGTAACGCTGTATCCTGCGTCACGCAACAGGATCGAAACGGTCCCGCCGATGTATCCGGCCCCTCCTGTTACAAGAACTCTTTTCATTGCCTCTCCGATGCGCGCCGCAGCACCTCGGCTGCGGCCTCAGGTGTGATATCCCTTTGTGGCGAACCCAGCAGCTCAAAACCGACCATGAACTTCCGGATTGTCGCCGACCGTAGAAGGGGTGGATAGAAGTGCGCGTGCATCACCCACTCCGGATGAGGCTCGCCGTCAGTGGGCGCGACGTGAAACCCCATGGAGTAAGGAAATGGGGTTTCGAAGACGCGGTTGTAGCCCGCAGTGAGGACATGAAGAATCTCAGCGAGATCTGCCTTCTCCTCGGAAGACAGCTCGCCGAAGCTTGGGACAGGACGGCGAGGCAGCAAGAGCGTCTCGAACGGCCACACTGCCCAGAAGGGCACGAGGACAATCCATGAGGCATTGCTTGCGACGATGCGTTCCTGTTGCCTGTTCTCAAGCTCGAGATACGCTTCGAGCAGAGGCCTTTGATGCTCAGCGAAGTAGGTCTTCTGTGTGCCCAACTCGGCCAGGGGTTCGTTTGGAAGGTGTTGCGTCGCCCATACCTGCCCATGCGGATGCGGGTTGCTTGCACCCATCATCGCTCCACGATTCTCGAAGATCTGCACGTATCGGATTTCGGAATACGCGCCTAGTTCCTTCACCTGCGCTGCCCACATCTCGATGACAGGGAGAATCAGCTCACGAGACATCGTTGCCAGGGTTAGATCGTGGCGAGGGTGGAAGCAAAGAACTCTGCAGATTCCACGCTCGATTTCGGCCCGGACCAGGCCAGCCTCCTCGATGTCGATCGACGCCTCATTCACATCCGGCTTAAGAGCCGCGAAATCATTTGTGAATACGTAGGTACTCTCGTATGCAGGCGTCTGTTCGCCACCTGCCCGCAGATTGCCCGGACACAGATAACAGGCTGGGTCAAAAGGAGGCGCTTCCGAAGCGGCGCGGTCCTCCGTCTGCCCCTGCCACGGCCGTTGCGTGCGGTGAGGCGAGACAATAACCCACTCACTTTTGAGCGGATTCCATCGCCGATGTGGCGACTGGAGCCACAGAGTATCCATCTAAGCCTGCTCCTTCAGAGAGAGTTCAAACGCGCCGTCCACGGCCACACAGGGATAGATGGCACACCGGATGCCGAACTCTCTCTCGTACCTTTCGGCGAGTTCAGACGAGAAGGATGCAACCCGATCCTCGACGACAAGGTTGACGGTACAGCCGCCAAAACCACCTCCGGTCATCCGTGCACCGAAACACCCGGGCAACTGTGCCGCAGTATCCACCAGGAAGTCCACCTCCTGGCAGGTGATCTCATAGTCATCTCGCATGCTGGCGTGCCCCTGGAGCATGATCTCTCCCATCCGTGAGACATTCCCTGCCTCCAGAGCATCCGCAGCCTCGCGGACGCGCGCGTTTTCGTTGACGATGTGCCGGATACGCTTGAGGATGACTGGATCGATCTCTCCGGCGATCTGTTCCACTTGATAGATCGTCGCTTCACCCAGATCCCGGATGCCGAACTTAGCAACTACGGCCGCTTGACCAGCTTCTGCTTCACGTCTGCGGTCGCCATAGGCTCCGGTAGCAACTGAGTGCTTCACTTCCGAGTTCACGACCACAACCCTGACCTTTGCCATCTCCCCACGATTCATTGGGACCAGGTCAAACGTCAGGTCGCGCGTGTTCAGCATCAGTGCATGCCCGGCGCGCGCCGCTGTGACCACGGCCTGATCCATGATCCCGCACGGGGACTTCACGAACAGGTTCTCGGCGCGCTGGCATAGCAGCGCAATCTCTTTGATCGACAACTCCGATCCGGTAAGTGCGAGAAGAGCCATGCAGGTAGCGACTTCTACCGAGGCCGACGAACTCAATCCCGCTCCGAACGGCACGTCGCCACGAAGCCGGAGAGCAAATGGGGGGACCGCGATGTCGAGCTTTCGGAACTCCTCAAACACCCCGGTCGGGTAGTCGCTCCATTCGCCCGTTGGGTTAGGCCGCTGTTCCTTCGCAATGACGTATTCCTTATCAAACAATTCGGTGTAGATATGTGAATCCGGCCCGTCTATGCGCTCGATTGTGGCTTGAGTCAGGAACGGGATCGCCATCGGCAAGACCATTCCACCCGTGTAATCTGTGTGCTCTCCGAGCAGGTTGACGCGGGCTGGCGCGAAGCGCTCCCATCTCATCCGCTCTGTGTCATGCCGCATTTGCTCTTTTCTCCCCGGGATCAAAATGACGGCCATGGCTCATTCGCTTGCAACGAAGGTTTGTTTTTGCAGGCCCAGCTTCTCGATCGCAAGCTCGACGACGTCGCCCTTCTTGAGATAGGTCGGGGGCTTGAGGCCAAGGCCCACGCCAGGAGGCGTGCCAGTCGAGATAAGGTCGCCGGGTTCAAGAGTCATGAACTGCGAAAGATAGTGCACCAGGTAGTCGCAACCAAAGATCATCTTTTCGGTGTTGCCTCGCTGCCGCTCCAGGCCGTTCACACTCAGGCGCATCGACAAGGTCTGCGGATCTCCAACCTCATCTGGGGTCACCAAGACCGGCCCCAATGGGTTGAACGTGTCGCAGCTCTTCCCTTTCGTCCACTGCCCTCCGCGCTCGAGTTGGAATTCCCGCTCAGAGACATCATGCGAGATCGCGAAACCGGCAATATACGATTTAGAATCCTCGACCGAGTCCAGATAGCGGGCCTCCTTGCCAATGACAACTCCCAACTCAACCTCCCAGTCGGTCTTCTGACTTCCTCGCGGAATCCGTACGTCGTCGTAGGGACCGACCACGGTGTTCGAGGCCTTGAGAAAAATGATGGGTTCGGCGGGAATGGGCATCCCGGATTCTTCCGCATGATCGGAGTAGTTCAAGCCGATGCAGATGACTTTCCCGGGACGCGCGATGGGCGATCCAACTCGTGCGGACGTATCGATTCTCGGCAGTTCAGAAAGCTTGTCGGAGACAAGTTGCCTTACTTGGACCAAACCATCCTGCGCAAAGAACTCTGCATTCCAGTCTGAGAAATACCCAGAAAGATCAAGCCGCTCGCCGCTATCCATCACCACAGCGGGACGCTCGTGTCCAACTAAACCAAACCGTGCAAGTTTCATCTTCTTCTCCCGTGTGCGGCTCTTATGCGGCGGTCCATCCGCCATCCATCGTCAAAGCTGCTCCGTGCATGAAATCTGCATCGGGGCTGCATAGGTACCGTACAAGTCCGGCTACTTCGTCCGGTCGTCCCAGCCGGCCTACGGGCTGGCGATCATTGAGTTCGGCACGAATTTTCACCTCTTCGCCCGCGTGATATTTCGCGATGTACCCAGCCACGAAGGGACTATCGATAGTGCCCGGACAGATGCAGTTGACGCGCAGTTCGCGGGGATATTCAACCGCCAGCTGACGAGTCATTGCGACGACGGCCCCTTTCGACGCACAGTAGGCGAACCGCCGCTTAATGCCGACGAGACCGGCGACCGAGGCAATGTTGATAATCGAGCCTCGGGCTGCGAGCAGTTTGGGCAGGAAACTCCGTGTCACGTAGAAGACTGAGTTCACGTTGACCCGCATGATGCGCTCAAAGTCGGTAGCCTCGGTCTCTGCGATGCTTCCAACCAATCCGATCCCAGCATTATTAATCAGGATATTCAGCTTGGGGACGCGATCCGCGGCCTGCGTCACGCTGTCCTCGGAGCCGACGTCAACATGGAGCGAACTTGCTCCGGGGAGGTCCCCAGCTACTCTCTCCGCGGCGGTGAGATCGAGGTCGGCCACGATAACGCGGTACCCATCTTCGGCAAGCTTTCGGCAAATTGCCTCACCGATACCGCTGCCACCTCCGGTCACCAAAGCCGTTCTCACTTGGGTCGGCTGACTTGTTGTTGTCGAAACTGTTGCCACGTTCATCTCCTAAGTTTGAAAGTCCGGACTAATCAACCCGGGTGAGAGTAAAGGCTGCCGCCTGGAAGTCGCCTCGGAGCAAGACATCGATGCCGTGCTGCATCCAGAACGCACCACTTGCGGTCTTAGGGGTCGCAGGAGCGAGTTTGCCTGCAAAGGCCGAGATCTCGTAACGCGCACCTCGGTCAAGTCCGCGCAGTTGAATCCGTGGGTACGGGTAGAGTTCCTTGCTGGAGTGCAGGAACGCAAAGGCGACTGCCTTCTTTCCGTCCGGCGACACCGACTCGGTTACTGAGTAGGGGCTATCGTGTTCAGGCGTGATCAGCCGATAGAGCTGTCCGCGTTGAACTGTCTCGCGGATCGTCTTGTACTCGGCGACCATCTGCTTCGCCTTGTCAAAGTCGTCAGCCGTCCACTTGTTGAGATCCGCTCCAATGCCAAGTGACCCCTGCATAGCGACGAGGAATCGGTACTCGAGTGAAGCCGAGCGCTGGTTGACCCAGTTCGGCGAGTCAGTCACCCAAGCCATCATGACGGCCGGGCTATAGGCATAAGTAAACCCATTCTGAATCAGTATTCGATCGAAGGCGTCGGTATTGTCTGAGGGCCATACTTCATCTGTGTATTGCATCACGCCCAGATCAACGCGGCTTCCCCCTCCCGAACAGGATTCGATCTCCACTTGAGGATGCTTCTGCCGCAGTTCGGCCAGAATGCTGTAGAAGTTCCGAGTGAAGTCGACATATACGTTCTGCTGCGCGCCATTGGGAGCGGCAGGCCAGCCGGGTTCAGACCAGTTTCGGTTGTAGTCCCACTTGAGAAAGGCGATATCGTTTTCGGTGAGTAGCTTATCCAGGAAGCCAAACACATATGCTCGGACGTCCGGACGAGCCAGGTTCAGGACAAGCTGATTCCGTGCCTCTGTGCGAGGACGGCCGGGGAAGTTCAACACCCAATCAGGATGCTCCCGATACAAGTCGCTATCCGGATTCACCATCTCGGGTTCGACCCACAACCCGAACTCCATGCCCAATGAATGAACCTTGTCGATGAAGGGTTTCAGCCCGTTCGGAAACTTCTTCGGGTTCACATACCAGTCGCCCAGTCCCGCGTGGTCGTTCTTTCGCCCCCCGAACCAGCCATCATCCATAACGAAACGTTCGACGCCGATACTGGCCGCCTTCTCGGCCAATGCCATCTGGCCGGCCTCGTTTACATCGAAGGTTGTCGCCTCCCAGGAGTTGTAAAGAACGGGACGGAGGCGGGGCGAAGGATGACCTGGAAGAATAGATCCTACTTCAAAGCGATGCAGTAGCCGGGAAGCGTCACCAACTCCATGGTCGCTGAAACCGCCATAGAAGGCCGGTGTCTCCAGCTTTTCTCCGTTGCCTAGTCTGTACGCAAAATCAAATGCATTCGGGCCGCCTGTAACCCGTACCTGCTGAACCTGGTCCTGCTCAACGCTGATCTGCCACGATCCACTCCAGCCAAGTGCACCGAACCACACGTTTCCTTGGTCCTGATCGTTTGAGCGGTTGTCGTCGATTGCGAACCATGGGTTGTTTTGTGCGCCTGTGGTGCCACGTCGGCTTTCGAGTACAACCTTTCCAGGATGAACAGGCTGCTCCTGGACGTTCCACTCGCCTGCCCAGCGGCCCGTGAGATAGCGGAGCCGATAGTCTGTTCCGCGAGGTAAATTCCAGGTACCGGAGGCTACTTGCTCGATGGTGAAGGGATCGCCCGTTCTATTCTCGATGACCGCAGACCGTCGCAGAATCCCGGTTTCTTTGTCCATCCGGTAGTCGAGAGTTACATAGACATCGCGTAGCTGATCCTTCATCGTGATGGCTAGGCCATCATTGTGGATCTGATGCGATACATATTTGAGGATCAGATCGCGATTGCCGTCAGGAAACGACACCTTCAAGTCAGGCTCGACGTAGAGCCCACCACCCCAACCGACAAACTCATGAGGTGTGGTGTTGAGAGCCATATCGAACGAAGAGATCGCAGGAGAAGAGATCGCAGCTGGCAGCGTATCGCTATCCGCAAGACGCTTGCCCCAGTAGAGCGTCTGAACTTCAGACTGTTCGTTGATCCCGAGGACATAGCTCACATCGGCGCCATCCAGCCGGAATACCTTCGTGGCTGCGTCATAGTGGATCATCTGTGCCTGACCTGCAGACTGTCCAAAGGTAGAGGAGGATAGGCCCAGCGCGCCTGCGAGAATCAGACCTGCCAGGAGCCGGGTTGCTGAACCCACCAATCGGGTCATGACAACGTGACAATTACGCAAGCGATGTACCTCCGGAGTATGTCCGGCTTTGGGGGATGAGTCGTGGCAACCTGATTCCACTTCCTTGCGGCTCGCCCGCCATTGATATGCCACGAAAATCCTGTTCTCGCCGAGATTGATAGTTCGGCAGTTATGCGCCAGAGGCTCACCGAAAACTGGCCGTTGAGCTTCGACTCGCGCCGTCTGAAAATCCATTTACGCCTATGTTAGGCGCGGCCACGTCATCACAATCTCAATTGGTAAGAGATGTAAAACATTGGCGCAATTCCATAAATTGCCGGAAGGGCGGAGGTGGGACCGCGAGATATGCTGGGCATCATAGATCGCATTTATCTTCCGTTCCCAGACCCCGCGGCTTCCAAGCGATAAGCCTCGGTAGCCGATCGCCATAAGATCCATTGCCGCTCCTCATCGGACAACGGCTCGATCGCTGCGCGCACCATCTCAATCCATCCTTTGTAGGTCGATGCCAGCGTAACGATCGGCCAGTCAGAACCGAACATCACGCGGCTCGCCCCGAAAGCTTCGAGCACGGCATCGATGTACGGCGTGATCATCTGTGGCGTCCACCGGTCCCATTCCGCTTCGGTGAGGACGCCTGAAAGTTTGCAGTAGACATTGGGCCGACGAGCGAGTTCAAGAAGGTTCCGCAGCCAAAGCCTGATGGATGCATGTCGGATACGTGGCTTACCGATGTGGTTCAAAACGAAGATCTGGTTCGGATGACGATCGACGAACTTAATCGTCTGAGGAAGATGGTCCTCGAAGATCAGGATGTCGTAGGAAAGGCCCAAGCGGTGCAGGTGGGAAATGCCCCGATTGAAGTCGTCTCGCAGCACGAAGTCAGGATCTGTTTCATCGTGAATGGGATGGCGAACGCCTTTTAACTTCGGTAATTCCGCCACCTGCTCCAACTCCGCTTGGACGGAGGGGTTGGTCAACTCCGCCCATCCAACGACTCCCAGGATGAGATCGTCGCTGGCTGCCGTCGAGGCGAGCCACCGCGTCTCTTCTGCGGTGCGTTCGACCTCGACGACAACGGTTCCAGTGATCCCGGAAGGCAAGGCCACCTTGCGCAGATCTTCCACTCCGATATCTCGGTGGAGTTCAGTCATCTGCTCCGTCATCCACGCTGGTCCAGGATGACGATAGCGCCACAGATGATGATGCGCGTCGATGCATCTGGCTTGACTCCGGGAACTGTCCATCTCATACCTCGACCGTTATGCTGTGGCGTTGACTTTCAGATCCGTTGAAGCCCCCGGAGCTTGTGGCGTACGATAGACCCCCGCGGACACTTCGGCTGGGTGCACGAAGTGCTTCCGAAGATGAGGAATATGTTCCAGGAAAACCACCTCATGATCCAGCGCAATATGGTTGAAGAACATCAGGTGCTGATGCATCTGCCCCATATCACCGACGTGAGGAACCACAGGACGATTGAAGATCTTCGCCATAAAGCTTACCGTCAAGAATTCGCTAATGCCCGCCACGCGCGTGCAGTCGACCTGGATGAACTGCAACGCATTGGCCTTCAGGAAGTTTTTGAACAGAACACGATTGGAGATGTGTTCCCCGGCGGCGATCTTTACCGGGGCGATTGCTTCGGACAGTTCCACATGCGCGAGCAGGTCATCCGGATGTGTCGGCTCCTCAATCCAGAGTGGCTTGAACTTCGATAATTCACGGCACATATGCAACGCATCCGGCAGGTTCCAGTGCTGATTCGCATCGAACATGATTGTTTTGTCATCGCCGGCAAGTTCACGGAGCATGGCGGCCCTGCGGAGATCACGGCTCTCTTCCGGGGAACCGACCTTCAACTTGAAAGCAGAGAATCCCTGATCGAGCGCCGCCTTGGTCAGCTCCCACACCTTGTCGTCGCTGTAGTCCATCCATCCCACAGAAGTGTCGTATCCGGGGTATCCGGTTTCGAGAATCCCCTCGCGTGACGCCCGCGAAGCTTGTTTCTCACGCAACATCTCAATGGCGCGCTTCTGATCGACGACTTCTTCCACGTAGGAAAGGTCCATAACCCTCACGAGTTCTTCCGGCGAGAGATCGAGGAGAAGCTTCCACAGCGGGACTCCGCGGCTCTTGGCCCAAAGATCGAAGCATGCGTTGGTGATCGAGGCGAGCGCCAGGTGTACTACCCCCTTGTGGGGTCCGAGCCAGCGCAAGGCCGCGTGGTCGGCGATGCTTCGCGAGAGGCTGCCGAAGTCGGCCATGATCTCGTCAATGCTCTTTCCCTGCAAGGGCGTAGCCAGCATCTCTATGGCCTTGCAGACAAGCTCGTTGCCGGAACCAAGCGTGAGAACGAACCCGGACCCGGTCGGGCCGCCGTCGGTTGAAAGCAGAGTCGTCGCGAGACAGTACTCCGAAGTGGCATGGATCGAGTCGGTACCTGCCCCTGCTGCCAACGGAAAGCGGGCATCGTACGTGGAGATTGCGCGGATGATGTTGTTTGCCATTATTCCTCTTGGGTTATCGTTTGTAGCCAATTTCTGCACCGCCACTGACGGGCAGGATGCAACCGGTGATGAAACGTGACTGGTCTGAAAGCAAAAACACCGCGGCGTCGGAGATCACGTCGCCATGCGGGGTATAGCCCAGCAGACTCATCTCGTCGAAGAGCCGTCGGGTCGCATTGGGATCGCTCTGCGCATCCGCCCACCGCTCGAGCATCGGGGTCCACACGATTGCGGGACAGATGGCATTGACGCGAATCCCATGCTTGCCGTAGTCGGCTGCCATAGCCTTTGTGAGCGCGATCATTCCGCCCTTGGTAGCCACGTAGGCGGCGTGGTCCTGCTGCCCTATCACCCCAACCATGCTTGCCGTGTTGAGGATTGTTCCTTTCGAGGCGACCAGGGCTTCAAACCCAAACTTTGTCGTCCAGTACACGGATTTCAGATTGATGTTCTGGAGTTCATCCCACTCCGCCTCGCTGGTCTCGTGGAGAGGTCGAGACGGGCCTACGATGCCGGCATTGTTGTGGATCGCGTCAAGCTTCCCGCATTTGTCGAGGAGCGTCTTGATCGCCGCCTCGATAGCAGGACCGTCTGATACGTCCGCTTGAATGGCGAAGCTGTCATGTCCCGCTTCGTCGGCTGTTTTGCGGGCATCCTCGAGATTGCGGTCAAGGACTGCGACGGCTGCGCCCTCGCGGGCGTACGCGAGAGCACATTCGCGGCCGATCCCGGTCGCGCCGCCCGTCAGGAGAATCACTTTGTTGCTGAGGCTATTGTTCATGCGGTAACCAGTTCCTCCTCGCTGTCGACGCGAAGCGAGCCATGCACTTCTTCACATAATGCTCTGTGAGCTCGGATTCTCCATCGCGGACAAGATCGACGATGTGCTGATGCACATCCACATCCTGCCCCCATGCCGACGTTCCCTGGCCGCTGACACTCACTCGCATGCGGACAAAGGCAAAAAAGGGACGTAGAAGCTTTTGCGCATAGGAAAGCAGGTGGGCATTGCCGGACATGCGACACAACTCGAGATGAAAGCGAAAATCGCAGTCGGTCAGCAGCTTGCTGTCATGCGCCTCGGAGGCGGAACGCATCTCGCGGACAATCGCCTCGAGCGCGGTGGTGTCTGCCCCCGTTGAAGCGGCTAAATAACCAGCCATCCCTTCAAGGCCGGCGCGGACCTGGTAGAGCTGGACCACGTCCTCTTCGCTGAGGTTTACAACCCTTGCGCTCCGACCCGATTCTTTCGTAACAAAGCCATCCCGTTCGAGGATGTTGATCGCCTCTCGAATAGAGGCTTGAGCGACGCCGAACTTTTGACCCCAGGTTCTCTCCGAGATCTGCCCCCCAGGGGACAGCTGCCCACTCACAATCTTGGAGAGCAGGCGCTCCGCGATTTCGTGCTTGCGGAGGTCTTTCGATTTGTCATCTCGAATCTGAGCGCTCATAAGGTCAATCGGATGCTACCCGTCACCAATCAAGATCGTCAACCTTGAATTTATCGAGCGCTCACCAAGAGGACGACGCAGACCGAGGCGAACTCGCAAATCGCAGGAAATATTTGGCGTTATCCCCATATTTCGGCTAAAACTTCGCTGCCACGATTTTCGTCAATAACCGCACATGGCGCTTAGCGAGCGCTCGAAATACCGTATCTAGAGCGGGCCTGGAGTAAAATCCTCGCCTTGCGTTCTTTATTTATAACTACTTACGGCGAAGAGTTGACTATGCTGGCTCTTCCGGCCTATTGTTTCGTTCTTGTGAGCGCTCAGTACAGATCGTTGGAGCGTTCCGGAGGCCGCATGACAATCCAATTTTCATTTCTGGGAAGGGACGCCAAAGCTCAGCCACTCGCACACGAGTACGGGAGCATAAGGCATGCCAATCTCACGCAGGGTCGAGACACGGCCGCACGATCAATTTCATTCCAATCACCGTTCCGGCTCTTTCTATTTGTCCTGGCACTGCTGATCCCCTCGATATCGTTTGGCCAGGCGGATCAGGGAGCCATCACGGGTGTGGTGACCGACCCATCCGGAGCGATCGTTCCGGGAGCGAACGTAACCCTTACGGCTTCGGGCACTGGTCTGATTCTTCAGACAAAGTCCAACCAAAGCGGAAACTACACGTTTTCACCGATCAAGATCGGCGACTATACCGTGAGCGTCTCGATGAGCGGATTCCAAACGCTCACGCGGGAGAATCTTCATGTGAATGCGCAACAGCGGGTCGAAGCAGATCTGCGGCTTACCACCGGGGAGGTATCTGAGACCGTAACGGTCACGTCCGAAGTGCCGTTGCTCCAGTCGGAGACAAGTGGTGTCGGCCAGACGATCGACGCTCAGACGATCAACAACACCCCTCTGAATGGTCGTAACTGGGTCTATATCGCGCAGTTGACAGCCGGCTCCGTTTCCGCCTCCGCCAACAGCGGCGCAACGCGTGGCAGCGGCACTGGAGATTTCGTCGCGAATGGGCAGCGGGCGGAGCAGAACAACTTTATCCTGGATGGAGTTGATAACAACAGCAACCTGACAGACTTCCTCAATGGCTCCAGCTTTGTCATGCGGCCTCCGCCGGACGCACTCGCAGAGTTCAATATCCAAACGAGCAACTTCAGCGCTGAATTCGGGCATTCCGCCGGCGCATTGATGAGCGCCAGCATCAAGTCCGGATCGAATCAGGTTCACGGCGACATCTGGGAATACGCACGAAATACGAAGCTCGACGCCACGCCTTGGAATGCTCAAACGACACCGCCGTATCACCAGAACCAATTCGGTGCGACGCTCGGCTTCCCCATTTGGAAAAACAAGCTCTTCTACTTCGGCGATATCGAACTCAACCGGATCGCGTTCGCCAATCCGAATATCACCAGTGTTCCGACTCAGCTGATGCGGCAGGGCGATTTTTCGGAGCTTCTGAATCCGTCGCTGACGGGCACGCAGGCGGTAACCCTCTATCAACCCAATTCCGCAGACCCCGGCCAACCGCTCACCTGCAACGGAAGGGCCAACGTGTTTTGCCCTGGACAGATCAACCCAATCGCTCAGCGCATCCTCAGTCTCTATCCTCAACCGAATGCAAACAATGGTAAGACGTACAACAACTACAACGTAAATCTCGCAAGCCACGACAACACGATCCAATGGGACCAGCGCCTGGATTGGAATATCAGCGCGAAGGACCAGACGTATGCGCGCTATAGCTATTCCCATGAGCAGAAGGTCAACGACCTTCCACTTGGTCCGCTTCTCGACGGCAGCGGATACGGTGGCCAGAGCGACCCGAGCCTCTTCATGAACTTCATGCTGAGCGAGACCCATATCTTCAGCCCACGTATTACGAACGAGTTTCGCTTCGGATACAACTGGGGACACGCCCGTTTCATCCAGGCGCATGCTTTTGAGCCGAACATCGCCGCGTCTCTCGGGTTGGGCGGGGTTCCGGCTCCGGGGCCTGGCCAATATGGGTTGCCGTATGGCGGAGTCAGCGGCATCAACTCGTGGGGTTCGGAAGGCACCAACAACGAAGGACAAAACGTCTACCAGATTCTGGACAACGTTACCGTCAGCCTAGGAAACCATTCACTCCGTGCGGGCCTGACGCTTCAGGCGGTTCGCTTCGCCTATCAGTTCGCCCCGGCCTCCCTTGGCCTCTACTACTACAACGGGACGTTCACCGGTCTACCCGGCGTGAGCTTCACCGGCAATGCGGTTGCGGATTTTCTAGCCGATCAGATGAGCAGCTCGAACCTCGCGAACGCACCCAACATCAACGATGCTCAGTGGTACCGCGCCGGTTATATACAGGACGACTGGAAGATTACCAGAAAACTGACCCTGAACCTTGGTCTGCGCTACGACTACTTCCAGCCGTATAAGGAGAATGCAGGGCAACAGGGCAACTTCGTCGTGAATGGCCCATTGGGGATTGGCACGGGTTCCGCCGTGTATCAGCTCCCCTCGCGATCCAGAAACGTCGTCCTGGGACAAACCTTCCTCAACGTACTGGCTAAAGACAATGTCTCTGTCCAGTACGTGGATAACGAGAGGCTCGCTAACGGCCAGAAGACGAACTTCGCACCTCGAGTCGGCTTTGCTTTCCAGGCAACCAACAACACCGTGGTGCGCGGAGGCTTCGGGATCTTTTACGGTGGGCTGATGTCGCAAGGCAATACAAACCTTGGTGCGAACTTCCCGTTCTCAAATCAGGCACAGTTTATCCCGCCCAGTTGCGTCCAAGGCAATTGCCCCTCGGTTGCCGCCCAGGGGGTTACCCTCGAGCAGGGCGTTCAGCATGTGATCACAGCAGGGGGTGGGTTGCAGAATTATGTATCGCTTCCCGGCTTCCACGCCATCGACGTGAACATCAAGACCCCGTACACGATGAACTACAGTCTCTCGGTTCAGCAGGCATTGAGTCCGAATCTCGCGTTCACAATCAGCTATGTGGGCAATGAGAGCAGGCATCTCACGCTTTCCAACAATCCGAATACGGTCCCGGGACTGTTTCGCCCTGGCACCAACACCCAAACGTTCAACCCCTTTCCTGACCTCGGGAGCGTCGGTCAGATTTCGTACGCTGGAGTCAGCACCTATAACTCTCTGCAGACCAAGTTAGAGAAACGGGCTTCGCATGGTCTCTCCTTCCTTGCAACGTATACATGGGCTCACGCAATGGATGATGCAAGTGACGCCGGTGGCAATTTTGCGGCCATCGGCAGCAGAAACCAGGCGCTCATCCCATTCATCGACGAGTACACGAACTCGGTCTATGACGTTCGGCATCGCTTCACCATCAACGGGAACTATGAGATCCCTGTCGGTAAGGGCAAGCGGTTCCTCAACAACTCGAAGTTAGTGGATGAGACCATCGGAGGATGGTCCAGTTCGCTGACCTGGGTGGCTCAGACCGGTACTCCCTTTTCGGTATCCCCTAACATCAGCACGGCTGCCGGCGGCGGTGCACGCGCCTATATTGCGGGCAACCCGGATGCGGGGGGTGGTTCTCCGAACTCCAGTAACGCTGGGGTAAGCTGCCCCGCTCAAGTCCACACAAAGGACAACTGGTTCAATCCTTGCGCGTTGGCCAATCCACTTCCTGGAGAGACGATCTCCGACGCCACGCATCCGGTCGGATCGGTTAATCCGGACGGGACGCCGGTACTCTTCCAGGGTCCGGTACGTGACACTGCAACCGCTCTCCGTCTCTTGGGTGGTTTGCAGGACACGCTCTATGGCCCCGGTTACTACCAGGTCAACATGTCACTCTTCAAGACGTTCCCTGTCTGGCACGAGCAGTATCTCCAGTTCCGTGCCGACGGGTTCAACGTCCTGAATCACCCGACATGGGGTGCTCCGGGCAATGGTAGCGCGAATAACAACAACAGCGGCGGTCAGATCACGGGTCCGAAGTTCTTTCAGAACAATACGCCCGACGCACGCTTCTTCCAGCTATCGCTGAAGTATGCGTTCTAGCTGATCCGACGCACAACACGGATGGGACTCCTGAACAATCGATCAACTTCAGGAGTCCCGCCTGTTCATCAAGATCTCGCCTGTAACGCAGTTGATAGGCGACCATAGAGGCAATCAATGTTGGCTTGAGGCCATCGAAGGTACCGCTGATGAAGACCACGCGCCGCACGTTTCTGCAAACATCCGCATTGGCCTCTCTTGTAGCCATCGGCTCTGAACCGACCTCCGGTCAATCCCGGAGCACCCATTCGATGCAGACCGGCGATCGACTCAACCCCTTCGACATTGCAGGCCGTCATCCGCTTGTCAGGGCCAAAGCCGGTCCGACCTACTTTGAAGGCATGCTGCTCGGCAACGGGGACATCGGTGTATGCGCCGTGGTTCGCCCCGACGCTCTTGGTCTACATATTTCGAAGAGTGATTGCTGGGACATTCGCGTCACAGAAGACAGCGACAAGTACGTGCAGCCCTTTTCCGAGATCCTCGACCTTTGGAAGCGCGCCAGTGCAGAGATGCACCGCACCGGAGACGACTCTCTCTCCGTCGAGAGCGTGGAGTTCTTCCGTGAGTACGGGCATAAGGTTGGTGGATCTTATGCGAAGAGATGGCCGCGCCCCTGGCCGTGCGGGACCGTTTGGCTGAAGTGGGATGCGCGTTGGGTCGAGCCTATCGGCTACACCCTCAACCCCGCCAATGGTCTCTTCAGCCTTGATCTGAAGATCAAGACGATCGACGGGCAAGAAAAGATTGCAAAGCTGCGCGCTTTTGTAGACAGAAGTTCCGGGCGGATCAGCGTCGATTCCGGCTCCATCCCGGATCTGTCCGTCATCTATTCCCCGGCTATCGACGGCTTCCATGCGGGACCGTTCGATGCCGGACGTGTGGACGTCTACCCGGACCAACTCCCGAGACCCGTACTGAAGCATCAAGCGCTTGCGGGCACGACTGAATTCTCCTGCTTTCAATACTTCCCTGCGATCGGGCCTTCGCACGATAACCCCAACCCGCCGCGTTCGGACAAAGATCGAAACTTCAGCCTGTGCGGCCGCATGGCGGGAACCTGGTCGGTCGACACGATCCAATCCAGCGGGAGCCTGGCTTTCTCGGGTGGCTCAGACAAGCCGCTCCGTCTTGACGTCGCTGTTGCCACACCTCGTGACCTGCTTCTTCAGCGGCTCGAGTCCGAGCATCATGAAGATCGAGATCCGGCCTCCTGGATCACCATTCCGCAGACCCACACTTATACGGAGGCCGAGCTCCACACAGCGCCCTTCGCGGAGCAAATGGTGTCCGCAGCTTCGAGTTCCTCGTTCGAGGAACTACAGCAGAAGTCGGAGCAAGCTTGGAGGGAGTTTTGGGCAGCTTCTGCGGTGAGCTTCCAGGACCAGGATCTCGAACGGGTCTGGTATCACAACCAGTACTTCCTTGCCTGTTGTTTGCGAAAGCACGGAACGGCACCCGGCCTCTTTGGAAACTGGTCCTATGAAAATATCGGCAGCGCGTGGCACAGCGACTATCACCTCGACTACAACTGCCAGCAGGTCTATTGGGGCGTGTTCTCAAGCAACCACGTGGATATGCATCAGCCATACCTGGAACTTGTAGAGAACCTGCTGGCGATGTCAGAGAAGTCGGCAAGAGAAGGGTTCAATCTACCGGGGGCCTTCTTCCCCCTATCCGCCTATCCCGTGCCCAGCCAAATCGTTCCTTACCCTGTTCCGCCGTGGGGTTATCAGATATGCATGACACCGTGGGCCGTTCAAAGCCTCTGGTGGCAATACCTGTATACGCAGGACGTCAAATATCTCCAGCGCGTGTACCCGCTGATTCGTGCCGCCGTTCGGTTCCTCGCCGCCTTCGTGACCAAGGAGGATGATGGCAAATATCACATCTTTCCCTCGATCTCCTCGGAGAATTGGGGTTGCACGGTGGACTTCAAGCTGAACAAGGACTGCATCCTTGATCTGGCTCTGACGCGCTTCGTTCTCAACGCAATGGTCGATGCCTCGACAATCCTTGGTCTCGATGAAGGAGAACGGACACACTGGAAGGAGATCAGCGAGAATCTTGCCCCATACCCAAAGGCCACTGGCCGGTACGGTGAGGTATGGCTCGACATCGTCAATGCCCCCGCAGAGCATACCTACAACGTACCGATCACTCTCGCACCCGTCTTTCCCGGGGAGCAAGTTGGGATCGGTGAAGGTACAGAATTTCTCGACATTGCGACCCGAACGGCGAAGACGATTCGCCTTGAAGGAGGTAACGATCTGGTCTCGCAGCCTCTCATCCGTGCCCGGCTGGGGCTACTCGACCTCGAATGGTTCAAGGGTCAGATCGAATACTGCATGCTGCCGGACGGAGTCTCGAACGATCGAGTCCGGCAGTCTGGTGGACGATACAGCCTCTCAACCGATTTCGACTTCATGATGCGGATGGGACTATGGTGCGAGAACTTCGCGGTTCCGGTCGTTCTGAACGAATGTATGTTGCAGAGCTATACGGGCACGATCAGGCTGTTCCCCAATGTGACGAATCTCGGCCCCGCGCGCTTCGAGAACCTCCGAGCAGTTGGCGCTTTCCTTGTGAGCGCTATCTTCGACGGCAAGTCTGTGGCTCGTTTCGAGGTGCTCAGCGAGCGCGGGGCCCCGCTGCGGTTCATCTCTCCCTGGAAACAAAAGCAAGTACGAGTGGTTCGCTCCAGTGACGGAAAGCACGTGCCGACGACACCGGACGGAGACTTGTGGACTGTTCCTACCCAAAGCGGCGAACGCTACTCAATCAGTGTTGGATAGCCGGCAGCCATAGCCGAGAAATGAGTTGGATGAGATGAACAGAGCTATATCGAAGGGCTTGATCCCCATGGCGGTAGCAATTCTCGCGGCAGCCGGCTATCCCGGGTCGGCTCACGCGGCCGGTGTTAGCGAGAAGCCATCGAAGCGCAGCCAGGACATTGCGATCGGCAATCCTGGAGTTAAGATTCACTACCACGTACGCACGGGAACCATGGATGTTCTCTGGGCAGACGGGCACCAACTCCTTGGAGTAGCCAGCGCAGCTACACTCGCCGATGGGCGCACGATCTCGACCGATCAATATCCCGTTCATTCGCTCAGTGAAGAGAGGCCCGGTTCCGAGGAAAGCCACCCTCGCGTGTACACCATTCGGAGTTCGGGAAGCGGACTCCCCACGATGCTGCAGCGAATCTTCCTCGATGCTGGAAAGACCTCCTTTGCGATCGAAGCGGAGCTTGACCGCGTCGCCGGTCAAACAGGAACTCGCCACTTCGACGCGCTCACGATTCGACAGCCGGACCCGGTGAAGATCGCTTCCGCGAAAGAGTTGCGAGTCTTACATGTGCCTTACGACAACGACATGTGGTTTAGGTTCGCGAGCCAACCCGTTGCGTCAATTAAAGATGGTGACCTGTTTTCCGGGGAAGAGGTGACAGCCATCTACGACGATACGATCCGGCAAGGAATCGTTATCGGGTCCATCACCCATGACACGTGGAAGACGGCCATCGATATAAGGTCCTCTCAGGGGCACCTCGCGAACATTGATGTCTATGGTGGCATCTCAGCCCCCACAGGCGTCCGATCCGATACTCATGATGTGCTTCCGCACGGGATCGTGCATGGCGAAAAAGTTGTCTCCCCGAGAATATTTGTGGGATCGTTTGCCGATTGGAGGGATGGACTCGAAGCCTACGCCGAAGCCAATGCGGAGAGGCAACCACCTCTGAAATGGGACGGCAAGTTGCCCGCGGGCTGGAACAGTTGGGCAGCCTATGGCGGCAAGATCGACTATCAGCGTTACATGGGAGCTGCCCAGTACGTCCATGACACGCTCGGTCCCGAAGGTTTTGGCAAAGACAGAACCATCTATATCAACCTCGATGCATTCTGGTCGCGACTTGATGCGGTACAACTCGAAGATGCAGTGACAGCCATCAAAGCGATGCAGGCGAACGATGGTACGCATTTCGAACCTGGCATCTACTGGACACCGTTTGCCTACTGGTCCGACGATCTGAATGCGTTTGTTGAAGGAACGGACAAGAGATATCGCTATCGGGACATCTTGCTCAAAGGCCCCGACGGAACTCCCCTCCCCAAGGTAGACGGGGGGCGTCCGATCGACCCGTCGCATCCGGGGGCCAGGCTTCGAACGGAACTCTACATGAGAGAACTACGTCGACTTGGCTTCACCTATCTCAAGATTGACTTTTTGACGCATGGAGCTTTGGAAGGCGCCCACTATGACCCCGCGGTTCAGACGGGTGTTCAGGCCTACAACATGGGCATGAAACAGATCGTGGATGGCGCCGGTGGAAAGATGTTTCTCAGCTTGTCCATTGCTCCCCTCTTCCCTTCCGGCTATGGCCATGCGCGGCGGCTCTCCTGCGATACCAAAGGCCACATCAATGGCAACGAGCAGTCCACTGAATACATGCTGAATGCACTGACGTACGGGTGGTGGACCAACAAACGGCTCTATATTCTTGATCCGGATCACGTTGTGCTCGGCGAGCACGGCGACCTCGGCGCTCGCAGTGTCGAGGAGGGTAAGAGCCGCCTGCTGTCCGCCATCATCGGTGGCGGTATGGTACTCGATAGCAGCCCCATCGCCGACGATCCCCAGGCGCGTAGCCTCGCGCAATCGGTTTACAACGAACCGAAGTGGTTCGATATCGCCTCTGACGGAGAAGCGTTTCGCCCTGTCGATGGGGCAACCGGCAATGCGGCAGCGAATGCGTTTGTGCGTCTCTCGGGAGATGGAGTCTATTTGGCCGTCTTCAATTATGACGACAAGAACTCAACTACGATCCGGATTCCGGCTACTCGCATCCTCACCACCGACCCCGCCCACGAATTGAAACAGGTACTCGACACCGAGACGGGTCAGGTTGCTGCCGTCACCGACGGAGCGGTAGCGGTCACTCTCAGGCCCGCGGAATCGAAGCTTCTGAAGCTGGACTTCCGGACTCAACCTTAGAGGCGGACTACAGGAGGATCCGATGTACCCGAGTCCAGAGACAACGAATCTGATCACAATCGCGCAAGCCAGGTCAGTCAGTCGGCGCAGATTCCTATGGGACGTCGCCCGAACTACTGCGGCCACAAGCATCTTCGGTCTACGGAGTTTCGGACAAAATTCTCGGATATCGCTTCCTGCACGAAGGCTTGTAGTCGTCACCTTCGGGGGAGGCGCCAGAGATGAGGAGACGTTTGCAGTAGAAGGCCAGCGATATATCCCAAGGATGCTCGGCGAACTGATTCCTCAAGCTACGTTTTTCACGCAGGTCGTAAATCGGGGCATCCTGGGGCACTATGTAGCGAATGCCAGTCTGACTACGGGCTGCTATGAAAGCTTCGACAACTTCATTCCGACGCCGCCAAGCAATCCAACACTCTTTGAATACTATCGGCGTGATCGCGCGGCAAGAGCGGACGATGTCTGGGTTATTGCCCCCAGCAATGGCTTCGACCGGATCGGCGCGAGCACTCACCCGGCGTATGGCAGTCAGCTTGGTGCCACGATGGTCTTGCCGAAACAATTGCTCGGCGGACTTGCCAACCGCAAGGCCGGTGCTTTTGACCACCTCTTGACGGACAGTTATGAAGACAATTCAAAGGTTTCTGTCTCGAGCCAACACGCGTTGACACTGACTGCGCTCGCAGACCGCCTGAAACTTCCGGTGTCAGATTTCCTTGCTTACGCTGCCACTGTCACGAGTCCGGATGAGCTGTCCCTTTACATTGCTCGACACCTGATGAGCCACCTCGCGCCAAGCCTCATCTGGATTACTTTACACGACATCGACGTGGCACACGCCGGAGCATACTCGCTCTACACCGATGCAATCACACGCACCGACCGGATATGCGCTGAGTTATGGAAGACGATCGAGACAAATCCGGAGTACGCAGGCAAGACCGACATGTTTGTCCTTCCCGATTTCGGTCGGGACAGCGATTTCGAGCCAGGGGGAAATGGGTTTCAACACCATCGAACCGGCGATGCACTTTCACGAACAACTTGGATGCTCGCGCTCGGCCCCGGGATACGACAGAACGTGTCTGTCGATCGAAGATTGGATTCGATCGATCTTGTACCTACGCTTGCAGCAAAGCTTGGCTGTAACGCGGCTTTCGCGCAGGGCAAAATCATCACGGAGGTGCTTGCTTGATCAAGCAAGAGCTTCGTCCTGCAGACTTCGACTTCTACCCGATGCAGGCCAGACGCCTCGCAACGGATCACATCTCGATACTCAAGGAGCTTCCGCCAGTCCTGTGTGCTCTGTTGCTCAAAGAAATCAGCCAATATGACTGGCAGTTTCCTGCAGAGCGTAGCGACTTGATGAAACAGTTGAAGTGGTTCGAAACAGCAGACCGTTCAGACGTCAAGTCGATCATCGCTCCCTTTGCGGCCCTACGCGTCTCTGATCTCGTTCTAGCTCTGCCTTGGTCTCGTCAGCCCGAACTCTTCCTTGAGCGGCTTACGACCGATTTGTGGATGACGCATTCCATCGAAGCTTTTCGCGCCGCAGGCAAAACATACGGCGATCTCGTGCAAAGTCTTAGAACGGAAGGAGCTGCCACTGAATCGCGCTTGTGCATCGTGCTGATGGGCGCCGGCAGTACTCGGGGCGAGCAGCCGCTGTTTGAAAAACTCCGGCCATACGGAACATACTTCCGCTCTGTCGATTCATCGGAAGCTCTGTCCCAAGCGATCGAAGCCGTCAAAGGCGAAGTCGGTGTCAATTCTGCTCCATACCGACATTGGTATGTCGATGGCGCTTCCTCGGCCCCAGACATCCAAGCTTCCGATTTGGAGAGTGGCGGTATCCACTACGTTTCCTATACTCATTCAGCGCCTATGCGGAGCAGCGTCGTGCAGGCAATGAACAGAGCACGCACCTCAGGGATCGCTGGCCCGGAACAATTACGTACATTGCTCGCCCAAACGCATCTGGAGGATCCTGCACTCGGCGGCTATCAGGATGAAGTCATGCGCAATTTCATACTCCGGTTATATACAGAAGGGTCGGGAACGCAGATTTTCAGCACGACCTTCGTCCAATGGGCTGGGCGCGAGATCCTCCGCCGAGCACGACCGCAAAGCCTCTTACTCAGGTTCCGGCTACGCCAAGCAGAGCGCCCGATGGATGAACTGTTCCTAGGGGACAGTTCCCTGTCTCAAGTGGATCCACGTGGATCGTTGATCGATGCAGACATGGGAGCGTTCTATACCTGGATTAATTTCCAGCGGTTGGCTGGCACTGACTGCTGTCGATTCATCGTCTGTCTCGAGAACGGTAGCGAAGCTTTCGCCGCTGGACCTGGGCTGCCCAAAGGGTCGATATCGGATTCGAGTTGCACCTTGCGAAGCATTTTGACGTGGGCTGCATGAAAGGCGGCCATTGCGACCTCTATGACGAAGTTATTCCAGTTGACGGGTCTTTCAAAAAACAATGCCGCTCGGAGGTCCGGCTTGAAAGTCGAACGAAGATAACGGCCAGCTGAACTAAGGCCCGAGCTTCTGAATAAATAGAGCACTGAATCCTAGACGCCGTATATGCTGCACGCTCGCAGAGCACTTTGCTGCAACGGCTGTCACTCTGTTGCAAGACAACTCGATTCGATTCTCGTTTAATGAGTCCGGCTTCGCTCTTGGAAAACGATGCCTAGAAGCAGTCAGGCTCGCGCTATTGCGAAGTCGATCTAGAAATTCATGGGAAAAGACGTACGCTGGGGCCGAGGATGACGGGATGCTCTCCTTGTTATGTCCATTGGTAAAGCCTACAAGACTTAGCAAACGGCTCGGTCAGACATCTTTTTCAACTCCGCTCGTTTTGAAGTGCAAATGATGGCTACCTGGATGCACTGGTGAGCATCGAAGCTTTCAATAGTCACCTTAGGGAACGAAGTGGATCGCATGCTGTCTTTCTGACGCTACCTAGCACATACCCGCGAAGACTTCGGGATGACCGGCAAAGATGAACCAACAAGCTAGTCCTAATGATTGGCAGGAGAATCTTATGGAAGAAGCGATGTGTGACATCGGAGTAATCGGACTTGTAGTTATGGGGCGGAATCTAGCCTTGAATATCAGCGACCATGGATACAAAGTTGCGGTCTTCAATCGAACGAATTCTAAGGTCGATGAATTTCTTGCTCAGGAAGCCAAAGATACTTCTATCGTAGGCGCGCACTCCATTGAGGAGTTGACCAGCAAGCTCAAGACGCCCCGTCGCATCATGCTGATGGTCAAGGCAGGCGAGGTGGTCGACCAGACGATCGAGCAGGTCCTGCCACACCTTCAAGAGGGCGACACGGGGAGGCCGCACATCGTCTTCGAGCTATAACGCATAACGACTGCGCGCACGAATGACAAAGGCTCGGCAAAATTTTTCTTCGTCATCTTGTCGCACGCTTTGCCCGACTCAACACCAAACAAATCATGATCTGGAGAGTGTTATGAAAATTCAAGGAAGTGTTGCACTCGTCACTGGAGCTAATCGTGGCCTGGGTAAAGCCTACGTGGAGGCTTTGTTTGCCGCCGGGGCGACGAAAGTCTATGCAGGGGCACGCGATCCATCCAGCATAACGGACTCTCGTGTTATCGCGATCAAACTCGACGTGACATCACGAGAGGATGTAAAGGCCGCAGCTAAGGAATGTCAGGATGTCGACATCTTGATCAACAATGCGGGGGCGATGTTCGGAAGTCCAATGTTGGCGGACGATTCGGAAGAAGCTCTCCGACGAGAGATGGAAGTAAACGTCTTTGGTGTTCTATCGATGATTCGGTCGTTCGCACCGGTCCTCGCAAAAAACGGAGGAGGCGCTATCGCTAACATGCTCTCGGTCGTGAGCTGGTTTACGTTGCCGTTCAATGCTACTTACTGTGCATCTAAACACGCTTCTTTAGCGGTCACAGATGGAGCGAGGATTCAACTGAGGGAACAAGGGACCCAAGTTGTCGCAGTGTACGCTGGCTTCATCGACACCGAGATGGCCGCTGGACTAGCGGAAGCCAATGAGCCGAAGACACCGCCTAGCCAGGTCGCCGAGCGCACGCTTCAAGGAATCATTGATGGAGTGGACCACGTGAGGGCGGACGACCGATCAGAGGAAATGTGGAATTCGATTCGGCAAGACCCGGAAGGGTTCGAGAGATCGATGCAGAAACTCTGGGATGAGCGCCCTCGATGAATCCTCTGCGATGAGAATATTTTGAATGACTGCGAAAGGCGGTGATAGCTATGAGTGACCTCTACACGCTGCAAGATCCCACAACTCAATATGCCCAGCCCCCCTTCGATTATCAGCCCCAGCGGGCGCCCGGCCTCGCTCATGAGATGCTTCCACGTCCCGACCATGGCGAGACAAGCTATAGAGGAAGTGGGCGTTTTCGAAATCGGAAAGCTCTGATAACGGGTGGCGACTCTGGAATTGGACGAGCGGCAGCAATCGCGTTTGCGCGGGAGGGTGCTGACATAGCGATCAACTACCTGCCCAGTGAGGAAAAAGATGCTGAGGAAGTCATCGCACTCATTGAACAGGAGGGTCGTAGAGCGATCTCACTGCCCGGGAATATCGCTGATGAGGCACTCAGCACGAACCTTGTTAGGGATGCCCACAAGGCATTGGCAGGTCTGGATACGATAGTCTGTGTCGCCGGCAAGCAACATTGGGTGAACCATATCGAAGATCTGACTACCGAACAGTTTGAGCAGACATATCGCGTTAACGTGTTTGCGCTCTTTTGGCTCTGCAAGGCCGCATTGCCACTGATTCCCCGTGGAGGGTCAATCATAACAACGGCGTCCTATTTGGCGGCTCAGCCCAGTCCGATCCTTCTGGACTACTCTTCAACGAAAGCAGCAATTCTCGCATTCACACGCTCCTTAGCCCGTCAGGTTGCCGGAACTGGCATTCGCGTTAACTGCGTCGCTCCAGGGCCAGTTTGGACACCACTACAGACGAGTGGAGGAGAGTCCGACGAGGACCTGACCAATTATGGATCGAATACACCCATGAAGCGTCCGGGGCAGCCTGTAGAAATCGCACCGCTATATGTATTACTGGCATCTCAGGAGGCGAGCTATGTGACAGGAGAGGTCTTCGCGGCCACAGGTGGATTGGAGATGTCCTGAATCGTGCTTTGCTCATTTCGATAATGACGGAGCGATCCACTCCATCGCCATAGGAATGAGCAAAGCTTGCGGCTCGCGGTCTGCCGGCTTCGCATAGCTACTGTATCCGCTGGAAGAAGAAAGGTGAGATGGAATTCCCATTAATCGAGGATCACGGTATCGTCGGCAATATGCGTTCTGCTGCTCTTGTCTGCATAGACGGAGCTATTGATTTCTTCTGCTTTCCCGCCTTCGACTCGCCTTCTATCTTTGCATCGCTGCTTGATCAAGAGAAAGGCGGCAGCTTTCGGATCGACGCCGAGATGGCCGAGGTGCGGACCAAACAACTTTATCTGCCCGACACGAATATTTTGATTACGCGTTACCTTTCCGAAGCGGGTGTGGCTGAGATAACTGACTTCATGCCAATCACGGAGTCCCAGGAAAAGCAAACATTCACAAACCAGATCATCCGCTACGTTCGAGTCATCAAAGGGCAAGTTCGATTTCATCTTCGTTGCGCGCCCCGGTTCGACTATGGTCGGTCTGCGCATTCTGTATCTTTCGAGGAAGATGCGGTGTGCTTTCGACCGGAAGCCCAAGATCTTGTCTCCATGGCACTGCACGCGACCGTCTCCCTAGGAATCGAAGATCAGGACGCAACTGCGGAGTTTACTCTCCAATGTGGTGAGACTGCATCGTTCACTTTCGGAGACGCCAAACGCGAGAACCAAGGCGCGCTTTCCCGATTAGACCAGCGGAAAATTGACGAACAGTTCCACGAAACCTCTCAGTTTTGGCGTCGCTGGGTATCGCAATCGAGGTATACAGGTCGCTGGCGTGAGACAGTTAGCCGTTCCGCACTTGTTCTGAAGCTTCTCTGCAGCCATGATCATGGTTCGGTAATCGCCGCTCCGACATTTGGACTCCCTGAACAGGTTAGAAGGTCCCGCAACTGGGACTATCGCTACACATGGTTACGTGATACATCGTTTTCACTGTACGCATTCATGCGACTGGGATTCACAGAGGAAGCGCAAAAATTCACTTTCTGGCTGAGAGATAGACTCCATGATGGTCTGCAGCGGAATAACGCCAATGGTCCCCTGCAGGTGATGTACCGTGCCGACGGATCGTCGGACGTTCGCGAAGAGGATCTCCAAAACTTCTGCGGGTACCAAGAGTCTTATCCTGTGCGAATCGGGAATGCGGCAGGCCTGCAACTGCAGCTTGATATCTATGGCGAAATGATGGATGCCATCTATCTTGCAAATAAATACTCCAGTGGTATTTCTGACAGTGGATGGAAACGCCTTGTCCTGGTGTTGGATTGGCTCAAAGAGAATTGGCGGCAGGAGGACGAAGGGATTTGGGAGTTCCGCAACGGTCGCAAACACTATTTGCATTCACGACTGATGTGCTGGGTTGCATTTGACCGCTCCATACGATTGTCCCAAAAGCGTTCCCTCGCTGCTCCCTTGCAGTCGTGGCTGGAAATTCGCGATTCGATTCGCGAGGATATCTTCAAAAACTTCTGGAATGAGAAGCTCAATTCTTTCGTACAGACTCAAGGCTCGGAAACACTAGATGCCTCCATACTCTTAATGCCAATGATGCGCTTCATCAGCCCTACCGATCCTCAATGGCTTTCGACGCTGGCCGCAATCGAACGGGAACTGACAGAGGACAGCCTGGTGTATCGCTACAGAGGAGGTTCGGATGGAATCGACGGCAATGAAGGCAGTTTTACAGCTTGTTCTTTCTGGCTTGTCGAATGTCTGGCGCGTTCCGGACAGGTTGAGAAAGCCCGTTTGCTCTTTGACAAGATGTTGGGATATGCAAACCACCTAGGCCTTTATTCAGAAGAGCTGAGCAGCGGCGGCAAGCATTTGGGAAATTTCCCTCAGGCGTTGACTCATCTGGCTCTCATTAGCGCTGCCACATTTTTGGACCGCAGACTCCAGGGTGACCGCACAGAGGTTTGGCAATAGAGGGCTGTCACCAACCCGCATTCCTCGGAACTCGCCCCGGCGTGAGTATCTTGCCCTGCGGAGCACTTTTTCTTTTGCAGAAAAGTGCTTCAACGAGGGTATGCTCGTGTTTCGGGGATTAGAACAACATATGGCTTCCAAATCTCTCACCCCGCACCCGACCTTGGCAATTGTGGCGCCGGGGCCGGCAACCGCTCTCCGTTCCAGCTCCAATCTGAATTGGAACGGAATTATCGTCGAGCGACATGTCTGCGATCCTGGAGAACGTCCCGCAGAACTCGTGGATCGGCCAGTCTTGGCGATGCTCTGTTCTGCGGTCTCACACGGGGAACATCGCGCCGTCACCGGCGAATTTCTACCGTATCGGAAGACTTTTGGGGCCTTCACCACGATTCCGACTGGCCTGATTCCTCAGCTCAGACTTCTGCAAAAATCCGAAATGGCATATTTTGCGGTCGACAATGCCTACTTGAGCCGGATTATTGAAGAGATGGAGGGACCTGTGTCACCGATCACGTTTCAGTCAGGGAAACGTGATCCGAAGCTGCTCTCGCTATTCGGTTTACTGCTGGCCGAACTCGAATCACCTGAAGTTGGCGAACCTTTATATGTGGATACTGTGGCACATGCAGCAACAATCCGTTTCCTGAAACTTGGAACTCATGCGTCGGCGTCAGAAGATCCGAAATGGGTCCGATCCTCTGCAGCGCGTCTCTCTCGAGTGAAAGAACGTATCGATGCGAGCCTTAAGGAACGGCTGACTCTAAACCTACTCGCGGCTGAAATGGGTTTCAGCCGCGCTCACTTTTTGCGTTGGTTCCGCGCTTCTACAGGGATGACACCGCACGAGTATCTCCTCGAACAAAGGTTGGAGCGTGCTCGGATTTTATTGGCGAGTCGAAAGCTCGCCTTGATCGACATTTCTGCCGAGTGTGGGTTCTCGAGCCAATCGCACATGACCAATGCGTTTCGAAACCGGTTCGGCGTGACTCCATCTCTCTATCGGCAAAGGTCGGCTGATCGCCTGTGAAGTCGCGAAATGATATGGGATGAAAGGAGAGCAATTCGTCGATCCTTAGAAGATCGCTTCGCTGTCAAAATCTTGTAGTCACCCAGCCCTTCAGATGGGGGGCACATCGTCTGTTCGACACATCCAATCAATGCACGCAATGATGGCCACCTTGCGTTTACGACACTCTTATTTACCAGCCTCTTTGCAGCGTGCCTTGCTTCAGCGCAAAGCGCAGCTTACCATGCAGTCGATCCCTTCATTGGCACTGGACCAGACGGGCGCACCTTTCCGCAGTACCGACCTGCGCCTGATGGGCTGGTAGGCAACGATGATCTTGGCCAGATGTCAGCTTGGCTGCTCTTTACGGCAATGGGCTTTTACCCGGTGGCGCCCGCCTCGAATCAGTACGTCATGGGCCGACCTTTTGTAGATTCCGTCACGCTTCATTTGCCCAACGGAAAAGATTTCCACATCGTGGCCACCCATCTTTCCAGCCAGAATGCTTTTGTGCAACAGGTCACTCTGAATGGAAAAGCCCTTGATCATAGTTACCTCACACATGCAGAGATCCTGACGGGTGGCGAGCTTCACTTCGTGATGGGCTCAACAGCCAATAAGTCTTGGGCGACCGGAAAAGATGCGAGGCCCTACTCGCAATCCACAACTCCTGCATTCTAGATTCTCGTTCGGAGTCAACGTCTCCGAGGAGAAGCGCCTTCACGGTTTCTACGGACCGCATCGAGCGTCCAGTGCAATTGTCGTGTAACGCCTTTCAATTGGATGGCGTCGGAAGTAAATCGTGAGAGGGCCAACAGCGTCTGCGTTTGGTCACGATCAAGGACCCGCGGCGAGTAGTCCATGACACAAAGGGACCCGAGCGCAAAGCCCGCGGAATCAAGCACTCGTGCGCCGGCGTAAAAGCGGAGATGAGGATCACCGACGACGGCAGGATGCTTCAAGAAATGAGGATTACGTTTCAAATCATCGACAACAAAGACCTTGTCCTGCAGAATCGTGTGGTTGCAAAACGCCCAATCTCGAGGGATCTGTTCCATCGGCAAACCACGACGTGACTTAAACCATTGCCGATCCGCAGTCAGCAGCGTAAAGAGTGCGACCGGAGTGCCCAGACTATGACTCGTGAGCCATGTGATACGGTCGAAAATATCTTCCGCCGTCGTATCGACCAGCCCAGAACGTTCCACCGCAAGCAAACGCTGTGCTTCGTTAGCTCCGATCGGATAGGAAATTTCTCCTAGGATGGGTGCGACAGGAACTTTACTATTCAAGACGGAGCGAATAGTCCCTGCTAAGTGGGATGGCTTCGTGACGATTATCACCTTGCCGGCTTGGGGCATTCCGGAAGAAGCCGCCTCATTCGCCACAAGAACGATGATCTTCATCAGCTTGAGGTCAACGTCGTCAACCAGGCTTCGAATCAGCTGCAAACGCTCTTTCGTTTTCTCCCGGATGTCGACGATCAGCACAGCAGGGATACTTGTGCCGATCGCCACCGAAAGGCGATGGGAGTCGTGAAACGCGCTGAAACTATATCCATTCAACTCCGACATGGATTTCAGGAGGCGAGGCTGCTCTTCCGTGGAGGTATGGAGGAATATGCACGCCGAAGATGTTGGGGCAGCGGGATTGTTCTTTTCCTTCCAGGCGAGCACGTCGGCACGGTTTACCCTGCGATGACCACCGGGGGTCTTCCAGGAGTTGAGACTCTCGTCCTCGACCAACAATTGGGCCGTGCGCACGGAGATACCCAGCAACTCCGCCACTTCTGTCGTCGTGAGAATGTCCTTATCCAAAATGCCCTCTGCATTTATTTTGCCACAATTGCCTTATTTGGCAAATTTGATACATTCAGTATATCGTGCAATTTATTCGCGTCGTTACTGCGGCGGACATTTCGAATCAATGGACATCTTCGACAACAAAGGATACTCCCTCATGACTACATCAGCTACGCTAGATATTCTTCGTCCCCTCGGCCCCAGTGAGCAGTATTTCTGGCTTAGTAATCAGAATTCCGCCAAACACTTCGTCTTCGCGGCTGAGATCTTAGGAGATGCCTCGGATGAGGCCTGGTCCCAAGCAATCGCGAAAGCTCAGGCTCGCCACCCGTTGCTTCAGGTGACGGTCGAGCCGGATCAGGATGGACGACTTTGCTTTGTCGAAAAACCTGGACTGACGATTTCTCTGCAGATCTTTGCGGAGGGAGAGATCCCAGCCTGGCAGGGACAAATGGCTCGAGAGCTTGCAACCCCGTTGCCATTGGCCGGTTCAGTCCTGGCCCGTGCCACACTCGTGAGATGCCATGGCCGATGCATCTTCCTCTTCACGATGCATCATTCAATCTCTGATGGCCTGTCCTCTTCCTTTGTGATTCGAGACATCCTGCGTTCCCTGTCGGGGGCAGAAGTTTCACCTCTGAAGCTCACCGCACCTCAGGAAGATCTTTGCTTAGCGCTACCGGAAGCTCCGCCGCCCCCATCGGCACAAGAGTACCCGCCCGCCAAGTTACTGAGCAGGATTCCCAAGTTTCCCAGCGTAGAGGCGCTTAAAATCCCTGAGGATCTCACCAGGAGGCTGCGAGATCGTGCTCGCGACGAAAACGCTACGGTCCACGGAGCCCTTATCGCTGCTCTTGCTTTTGCGGGCCGAAAGCTTCGTCCCGAATGGCGTGCGCATCCCACTCGCGTTATCTCACCGGTCAACAATCGCGAGCGCCTTGGTCTCGATGATCAATGCCAACTCGCTATTGTGTTTCCTACGGGAGCCTACGTCCCCAAATCTGAGAGTCACCTGTGGGAGGTGGCACGCGAGGTTAAGAATGACCTGGCTCCCATTCGGACGCAGTCAGGACTCAGCACGGTCTATTCCGGTTTTCGGCAGCTCATGGGAACTTCTCCAGGTGTCGATGAGATCGCCGCTTTCGAGCTCCAGATCTGTGGATGCGAGGGGATGATCTCTAACCTTGGTGTGTTGCCTTTCGAGACGCGCTTCGGAGAATTTGAGATGGATGCTCTCTGGGGACCGGCAGTCTTTGTAGGGATCGAGGGCGAACAGATGATCGGCGTCACCACCGTGAATGGAGCGATACACTTGGTCCACACTAGCTATACTCCCATCGCAAATCTCCTCAGTGAAATGCAGGAGGCCTTACAGGCCATGGCTTTCTAGCTTGACGGGGCCCTGCGCGGTGTTTCCCTGCAACCGTCGCCTTCGCAGGCCCCGTTGGATCGATATCAATCAGGCGGAAAGGCTGCTGATGTATTCACATGCAGCCTTGTCCAGCTCGCCCTAATCATCAATTCTTGACAATCCCATCTTCCGACCCCGATTGTCTTATGGCTCTGTCAACCGGTGTCCCGTCAGCTCCTCTCTATTTGTGGAGTTGACGGATCACCGTTATATATCTGGCGCGACATCTCAGAAATATGCCTGTCTTGTAACAACAACGAATGGTGTCGCGAAGCCGCTCACATCACACCCCGAAGCCAGGTCCGCCGTGTTCCAGACTTTGCCATGTCTCACCTCGAGCTCTTCCCTGCTCCCGCGTTTTGTGTTGATCTCCGCCAAGCGAGATCGACGAGCCTGGTCAACTAAGAAATTATCTGAGTGTGTCGCTGTGCCTCCATGGGACACTTGAGGTATGTCATGCCACTTTGGTCCGACTGAGTGGGGCCAGCGACTGGCACAAGAGCCGGACTGCCTGTTTGATCTTCCCTCGCTCCGTAAAGACGCAAAACCGGGTGCAACGGTCGAGCAGACCCCGCGCACGGTCCGGAGGTTTGTGGTTCTTCCGTACACGGACGGGCGTGCCTATAGTCCCGAGTCTTTGTTTGTGCCATCCAGCATAATCCGTCGCTCGAAAGGGTCGAAGGAAAGATACCCGACTAGCATCTAATTTGGGCGATCGTCTTCCGGCTTGGTGGGATCACCCGAGGGGTCTTAGCAAAACCCTGAATATGTGACTCGCCTACTCATCATCCTCCGTCGAGTCGGATGTTGTTCTTAAGATGTTGTTCTTAAAAGGATAAGCGCAGAGCAAACTGAAGGGTGCGTGCAAGGTTTGCCTGCTTAGTCACGGTTCCAAATGCCGGATCATCCAAATTGCTATTGGGCGGGCCGAATTGAGCTCGATTGAACACGTTAAAAACTTCTACGCTAAATTTGCCAGTCACGTCGCCAACTAAGGGAAAGATTCTGTTTACGGCCACGTCAAAGTTTCGTGCAGCCGCTGTTCTTACGTCTGAATCCACCCGCTCCTCGTTACCAAACTCGAATGGTCCCGGGCTGTAGAAACAGCCTTTGCCTCCAGTGGTCGCGTTGGCTCTGGTATTGAACCACGCGCCAGACCGGCTCTGAGCAGTTCCGCTCGAGGTCCTGACACAGCCAGGTAATACATGTGGACGGATGGGTCCCGACCCGAAGTAACTGCTCAGATAGTTTCCGTTCGTAGAGAACGCAACGGGCAGGCCGCTGTGGATTGTGGTGATTCCGTTAACCTGCCACCCCGCCACTATCGCGTTTAGGAACGGACTTCCGCTGCTGAGAAAAGTGCGGTCGTGTCCGAAGGGAAGATCCACAGCGTAGTTGACCACAAGATTATTCGTGAGGTCCTGAAGAGAGATCGACTTCTCAGCTTTGAGGTTGTAATTGTCTTGCACGACGCCCTGGCCACCTTGTCCATCCTGAAAGCTGCTGGTGTTGTCAGTGTTGCTCAGCAACTTCGCCCACGTGTAAGCGACTTGCACCATGCCACCATGGCCTAAATGTCGTGTGAGAGAGGCTTGAAGCGCCTCGTATGTCGAAGCGCCATACCGCGGAATAGTTTGCTCCACAGTTGTGTACTGAGGAAACGGTTTCAGGAGAAGCCCCTCCAGAATTGTGGCCTGGTTCAATTGGCCGCCAGAAACAAACTTTCCCGCAAAAGGGTTCGCGAGACTCTTGAAAAGACCAGTTTGTGCGATCGGATCGCCCCCAATGGAATCGTACTGATCAGGGAGCTGATTAAGGTTTAGACCTGAACTTTGAAAACCCTGTGACATGACAAGGTGCGTTCCCTTCGCGCCGGCATAAGAGATTGAGACGCTGGTCCGCGTGTCAAGCAGGCGCTCCACACCGAAATTGAACTGCTGGACGTAGCCATAAGGCTGCGACGGAATAGGTGATGTAATCCCTTGTCCGAGAAGTTGAGTCAACCCGATCGGATTGCGACCAAGAGGAGCGTTGATCCCGTTTGGAAATGGGTTCGCAACTGTCGGTTCTCCGGCATAGGTCGTCCCGGGGGTATTCGTGAGGACGGTGAAAAACGAATTAATCGCACTTCCGCGCGGACCATCCGCGGTTATCTCGGACGGGAGATATGCAATACCATACCCACCTCGAGCTACGGTGCTCTTATCCAACCGATAAGCAAATCCAATTCGCGGTGCGAACAACCTCGAGTGTAGTTGCTCCTCGCGCCTCGACGGATACTGGGACGACGCGACAAATGCGAGCCCACCGACAACGGGCTGCGTCACTCCGGTTATGGGATTGATAACAGAACCCAAGTCCGTGGATAGCTGAGGCAGAAGCACGGTATTGTTGTTGTTGACCTCAGAGTAGGAACCCGGCTGATCCCAACGAATACCGAGGTTGAGCGTCAGCCTACTGGTCATTTGATATGTGTCATTGGCATAGAAGCCATACGAGTGAAGAAATGCTCGCGACGTATTTACCTCTCCGACATATACGAACGAAGGAACACCCGCAAGAAACGCTGCGAGCGCATTTCCGGAGCTTGGGTCGGTAGCGTTGGCCGTAAATGTGGAGAGTGCATTCAATCCGACCCCACCATCTACGCCAAAGGCCGTCCACCGAATCCCGCGGAAATTCCCGCCAGCCTTAATTGTGTGACGGTGCACTACCTTCGTCAGGCTGCCACTGAAAGCGTAAATGGTGTTCAACCAATAAAATTGAGAGAGTTGCGCACCGACGCCATAGTTCTGGATATCAAGGCTGGGAAGCAAACCGCTGGAATTGTCATTGATCTGCTGTGCTTGAATCGCTCCATAGTTGGCATTAATGTCTCCCAGGTTAAAGCCCTTCGAAAGAGGCACCTGGAAATTGTAATTTTGGAGATAGGAGACGCGAAGATCTGCGATGGTTGATTTGTTGAAGATATGATTCTCACCAACTATCGCCTCCGTAGTGGTGTTTCCGGTGGGTCCTGAACCTGTTCTTGTTCCCAAGGGATCACTAGCCCCATTATGCGGATTCCAAAAGGTATAACGCGCAAACAGTTGATCGGACTGTCCTGGAATGTAGTCGGTCCTTGCATTGAATTGATTCTGCGCACCCACAATCGGAGCGGTGGCTACATAGTTGTTTATCAACCCCGGACGGTTTGGGAGAGGAGACTCTAGTTTTAGTATTTTCACCGCGGTCGGGTCCGGGTTGCAGAGCACGTTCAGCCTGCCATTGCATGTGTATTGCAACCCGGTCGCGGGACTATAGATATTAGTTCCAAGCTCAGAAAAATCCCCACTTAGTTCGGCTGCAGTTGGAACTGTATAAGTCGAAATTCCCCCGGATGAAAGCGTCTCACGCTCGAACGAGAAAAAGCCAAATAGCCTATTCGTGATGAGCGGGCCACCAAGGTTGCCGCCGAATTGGTTTTGGTGCAACGGCGGCCGCGGCAGGCCCTGTTGATTGCTGAAGTAGTCGTTCGCATCAAGTATGGTATTTCGGAAGTATTCATAGCCAGAGCCGTGGTACTGCTTGCTGCCACTCTTGGTTGAGATCTGAACTACGCCTCCGCCGAAACCGCCAAATTCTACATCAGGATTATTCGTCAAGACTCTGAATTCCTGCACCGAATCCTGGGTCGGGACGAGGGAATTCACGTTATTCTCGGGAACGTTCGAGAGCACGCCATCAATGAAGAACAGGCTTTGACCGCTAAAACCCCCGCCCATTTGATAGTTGCCGTAGGCGATCGCTTGTGTCTGCGAGCCGACCTGGAAATTTCCGCTGCCACCGTTTGCGATTGTGTTCCCTGAAGTCCCTCCGCCAGGTACAACCCCTGGAATGAAGCTCAGCAAGTTATTGACGTTGCGTCCGTTCAAGGGTGATTCAAGAACCTGCCGTCCCTCTACAACTCCCCCGAGTGAGGAAGTGTCCGCCTGAAGGCTGGCAGTTGAGGCTCCATCAACAACCACCGTGTCGAACACATTTCCGATTGAGAGGGCCGCATCCACTCGCGTCGTACCGCCAATGGTTACTTCAACCTGAGTGCGCCTGTACTCCTTAAAACCGGCACTCAAAACCCGAACAGCGTACGAACCAGGGTTCAGGTTCAATACGGTATAAGTCCCCCCACTTCCCGACGTGCTTGTCCGATTCGCGTCTGTCGCGTCGCTCGTGACGGATACCTGAGCACCGACGATATATGCGCCTGTAGCGTCGGTTACAGTACCAACAATTCCACCGTAATTAGTTTGCGCGAAAGCTTGCGGCAAGCATGCAAAAACGAGTGCAACGCCCAACCAGGCGACAAAGAGATGCTTTCCGTACACCATCTCAGGGCACCGCTTAGGTATTGAGGTCATCGTCGTTATCGCTCCATTACTTTTTATGCATTGAGTCCGGCCTCAGTACCCTTCAGGTATTGGATTTAATAGTCGCGAATACGAAGAGTTGGGGCCCGATCGACACGCGATTGGTAGGTCACCGACGGAGGTTGGACGCATTCAGCCCGAGATTATTGCTCCGCTACAGGCACATAATGTCGAATTATGAGTCACACCCACTCCCCTCCAATAAACTTCTTCCAACGTGATGGGATTGCGCGATAGCTTACGCCCGCCGGAACACTCAACTGCACCTCAGTGCCCCCTGTTTGTCGATTCAACCAAGTAAGACGGCCACCCAGCTTCTTGGCGCGCTCTTGCATGCCAATAATCCCCCAGTGTTTGGTTTGGTCATGCCGTTTCTTAGCCTGATCGGGGAGTCCATGACCATCATCGCATACACGTATGCGGAACTCTGTTTGGTTAAATTGCAGTTCTACCTCGATAACCCGTGCACTGGCATGCCTAAAGGCATTCACAAGTGCCTCCTGAGCAATGGCGTAAATCTCTTCGAATGCTCCAGAAGCTAGCGGACGCGGCGTTCCGGTCACTTGAAGAGAAAACGTTGCCCCCCAATGATTTCTTAAATCGCCGGCTGTTGCGCTTAGAGAGCTTGCGAGATCATCGTATGGTCTCGATGCCGATCTCAATTGCCAAACTTTGTCTCGGGCTTCCGCCAGTACCCTGTCAGCTCGCACGACAGTGTCCTCCAGTTCACGATGTGTGATGTCGTCCGCCTTCCCACGCTTGGCGATAGTCTGGAATCGCAGCAGCACCCCTTGAAATCCTTGGAGCAGAGTGTCGTGTAGATCGCGTGCAATGCGTTCTCTCTCAAGTAGCCGTTCTGACATACGAAGCTGTGCCTTGAGCAGCATCTGGCGCATGCGAATAAGAAACAGAGCGCCGACGATGAAAGTAGCTAATAGCAGACAAAGGAGCTTGAACCAGACCGTCTCCGAAAACACCGGGGGCCTGAAGATGACAAGCGAGGCGCCGGTAAGATTCCATGCTCCGTAACCGTTTGACGCGATCACCCGAAAGGTATGCCGCCCGGGAGCCAAGCCCGTCAAGAAAGCCTGTCGCGCCTTTCCCACATCCTGAAAGGTTCCATTGTCCAAGTTGTACTTAAATTTAACTCGTTCGGGGACTGCCAGACTTGTAGCCGTGTAATCGATCTCAAGGTCTCTAGCTGTCTTTGCGAGACTTACAAAATCCCCACCTTGCTGGCGTTGCGAACCAGAGATCGTACGAACAATTGACACGGGAGGCACCAGTGTATCCGAATAAGGGTGTAGCGGATCTACTGAGACCACATTTCCCTCTAGTGAAAACCACAAGCGTCCATCCGTGCCCAGGCAAGTAGATGGGACGGGACGTAGTTGCTTCGCAGTCCCATCCACTCCGTCCAAGTAGTCATAGTTTGTAAATGCGACAGGATGATCGGGAAACTCGAGAAACGAAAGTAGCTCCTTTTGTGAGATTCTCACGATTCCTGACATGCTATTCAGCCAGAGGCTGCCGTCCACTCCTCCGACAACTCCGGTAATCCCCTCTACCTCGGTGCCCCCCTCGAAACGGATCGGAAGGAAATGTCCATTACGAAACAGATTTATACCGTGTTGTCCTGCCAGCCAGATGTTAGAGTCTTTACCGTAGATAGTCATGACGTTGCCGATAGTAAGACCATCTGTTGTGGAATAGGTCTTGACTGTGTTTGCCGCGTAAACGGCGACCTTACCATCTGTGTAGCCTGCCCAGATTTGCCCTTGCGAATCGGTGTATAAGCAAACCGCCGTCACCGGGTAATCGTCAAGCTGTGGTATCTCCGTCCATTGTCGATTCTTCAGTTTGAATAGACCGCGGCCTATCGTCGACAGCCACAAGGATCCATCAGGTCCCAGGGTCATTGCTTGCGTGTTTCGACGGTTTTCCTTGAAGCCGGCAGGGAGAGGCACCACTGTGTAACGAGTCCCTTGAAAATAAGCAAGCTGCCCTTTCCCCCCAGCCCAGATGATTCCATTGGGAGCCTCGTAAAGCGAGTCGAATGCCGTGTTCGGCGGACCGGGAACTGTACTTACACGCCCGTCATGAAGGAGAAGGAGATTGGGACTGCCTGTGCTGATGAGCATCCCACCCTTTGGTTTTGCGCTCATCGAAAACCCAGAGGCAGCAGCATGACCGAGAAGAGCGGGAGAGAAGGTCGTCATCCGAAAACGATCGAGGCTGACTGCAGTAGCAATCCAAATGTTGCCTTCCCGGTCTTCAAGAGAAGCGACTACATCGCCCCGGGAGAGTCCATCTGTGGCAATGAAGTGTTGGACGGCTGACTCTCTTTGAGACGGAGGCAACTTCCACGTCGCTGTTGGTGACGGAACGCGAAGGACTTCTTCGTGAGCGAAGTACCATAGCGCCCCGTCCCGATCTACTAGCAGGCCTCTGGGGGGTGCGCCAAGGATAAGGTGGTCGTCTCGTTTCGCCACCGGAGCAAGGTGCTTCAACAGTGGAAGGACCCCGGCTTCATCAGCCCACCAGAGTGATCCATCGGAAGCCTCGGTCAGATGAGTCGCGTCGTTAGTCGTGACTCCGGTACCCACAATTCGAGCGGCACCTTTTTCAAGTACCCAGACGGTACGGATGCCTCCAACCCACAAGTTTCCCAATCGATCAAAGAGGAGCCTAAAGGCGAACGGCTCGGTATAGCCCAACTCCAGACCGACACTCCTCCAACTGCCATGCTCAAATCGCGCTAGACAACCTCGAAATCCCCCCGACATCCACAGAACTCCGTCGGGGGCATATTTGAGATCCCAAACGGTTCCTTCAGGAAACTTGTAATTCGTCAGCACACCGTTTCTCAGGAAGCTTATGCCGCCGAGCCTATAGCCAACCCACAATCCGCCATCGCTTGTGGCTAACAGTGCAGTAACATCCTTTTGCGGGAACGGAGGACCCGAAGATGGCTGAAAACGCTCAAATGTGACGCCGTCGAAGCGGACGAGCCCGTTTGCCGTTGCTAACCAAAGATAGCCATCCGTAGTTTGTGCGAGTGCGGCGATTCCACCCGGCAAACCTTGGCGCGCGGTCCAGGAGGCGTGATCGAACTGTTTGATGGTTCGCGAAGGATCCAAAGCGCCGGCAGGTGATACATGCAGGCTTAGCATAAGAAACACAAAGAAATACTTCATTCGCTGGACCGCACCTCGATTCGCAGTGTGTACAGAGATGAGCTTCCAGAAGTGCAAGGAGGGATCGCCATCAGATAAACGAGATGTTTCAATGCTCAAACAGCCAGACGCAACGCTCACCTTTCTTTCTCGCATCGGGCGAGTAGAGAAGGTCTCATAACCACGAGTTTCGCGGCGACTGGGCATTCGCGAGCTTTGTCCCTTTCCTGCATTCTCTCTCATGCAAATCATCTAAGCGAAATCGCAGGTACTTTGCCCTACCATCGACTAAACCCTCCAGTGAGCCACAAATCGTTCTGCACGTGAAGTCCTGCGGCCATGCTCGAGGGTCTTACAGTAGGCGTTCGAATTTGAGTTTGCCGGAATGGCGTTCAACGAACCTCCTTAGACACGCTTTCACATCCCAAAGAAACATTTCCGGCTCATTCCGTTCACCTTCTAGTAGGCGCCTACATGCGAAATCGCTTTCCCACCGAACACGGCAGAACGACCGATTCCCCAAATTTGCTCACTAGAGCATTCACGGCCCGCCATCCAGTACAGTGCGCTGGAATGATGTAGACAACTCCGAATTGGCCCATGTCGCGTACTGTTTCGGGAATGATCCGCTCGTTCGTTCCCGACAGATGAAACCCTCCCATAACCGCGTGAAGGGGGATGCCAGGGAGGGCCGCGATTGCCTCGTGCATGACGTTAACGATGCCAGCATGCGAACAGGCGCTAAACACCACGAGGCCCTTCCCCTTTACATGAACTGCTACGAACCGTTCGTCGATCAGGAGCTCGTCTGCCTCCCACGTTCCAGTCGCCTCATTCCTGCAAACGTGGCCGGGAAATCCTTTTTCATATGGGGTGATACGAGGAATTTCTCCGCTGATGTAGAACGAATCGTCCAGGCACAGTTGGGCCTGCTTTGTGACCCTAGGGTCAGCTCCAAGGAGGGACCACTCCTCAGGATTCAGCACCCTCTGCATCGGCAATACAGGGCCCTCTCCTTGACGGGTACCTCGCTGCTGAAACATGCCTGGATGGAGGTAGAGCGGGATTGACGATCCCCCTTTGCGCTGACGGATAAGACTCAAGGCCTGCGGAATACCCCCAGCGTGATCCCAATGCCCGTGGGAAAGGATAACGGCCTCTGTTCTGCCGAAGTCCACCCCTAAGCGAACCCCATTTCGTTCCACCGCATAGTCAGCCGGCCCAGCATCGAACAAGACAGTATGCGTGCCGCGCGTGCCGTGGGTAGTTATCACGAGTGAAAGGCCATGATTGGCGCAGCATAAGGAGTCGCCCGCAATGACCTTCAACCCAGCTTCCTGAAGCACCGACCATTCCCGCGTCACAAAAGCAGGTGTCGAGGAGAGGCTGTCCGTTACGTTGTCGATGAGGACCTGAATTTCGATGCGATCAACTGGTTCAAGTTCAGACATGACTTGTCACTCCCCACAATATTGGATTCGACGTTGCATCGGGCAGCGATGCGACAACCTATTGATCCGAGCGCAGCTGACTTGGGGGCACGATTACTTCAATTTTCCCAGTTGAGATGTCATAGACGATTCCAGAGATCATGAATCCGCCCGGAAGCTCTTTGACGGATTTGTAAGCGGCGACATCCATTGCTACCGCCTTACGCGGATCAGTAATTGACATGGATTCCAGTTCTGACCGAGCTACCCCCAGGTGGGTTGCAAGCAGGTCAGGAGCGTGCTTGTAGCACCCAATGATTCCACAGTCTGTGTGATGCAAAATGACGAGGTTCCAACCGGGACCCATCTCCTGGCCTGCAGCCTTGGTGACGATTGGAAAAAGGATGAGGGTCTCCAACAATGCCGGATTGACTCTGCCTCCAATGTTGCGAATGATCGCGGCTTCTCCCGGCTTCAGTTCCAGGATGTCCATCGGATCGACTCTAGGATCCAAACAGCCGATGATGATGGTCTTTGTTGAAGGAATGATCTTGAGATCAGCCGAGTGGCCACTCCTGACAAACTCCTCATTACGTTGAGAAATCATCTCGATAAAATTCATGATTACCTCCGGTTACTTGATAGGTTGGCGATTGTTTTCCAAGCTGACGTTGTAGCACTCAATACGTGCCAAGCCTGGAGGCACGAGTGTCAATTCCACTACGGTTGGGTCGCGATACCTCCTCTATGCCGTGCCAACATCACATAACTTATTGAAATCGCGCGACGGGCTTAGTTGGCTATTTCTGATAAGTGATTTCTCGTAAACCCAAATACTGCAATATAGATGTAGCAGAGGACGGGCAAGATGAACGCGTGGTGTAGCCCGATCGAGCTGTCCGCGATCTTGCCTTGAAGTAGCGGGATGATAGCTCCTCCTACGATTGCCGCCACCATCAAGCTAGATCCACGGCCTACGAGCGGTCCGAGATTCGCGATTCCAAGGGTGAAGATACTTGGGAACATGACGGAGTTGAATAATCCCACCGCGATTATTGCGAACATCGCCAGATGACCGCCTGCCAGCATCGATACCACTGCAAGCAAGCAGGCTGTGGAAGCGGCAACTCCGAGAACCCGCCCGGTCGTGAAGCGACGAAGAATCACAGATCCGAGGAAGCGGCCGACCATTGCTCCGCCCCAGTAAAGGGAGACGTAGAGGCTTGCCGCCCTGGGTGTCAGATTGCCGATGGACGGAAGTTGAAAGAAGCTAATCAGAAAACTCCCAATTGCAACTTCGGCGCCGACGTAAAGGAAGATGCCCACTGCCCCCAGCAGGAGCTGCGGATGATTGCGCAGTTTGTCGTTGCCCGCGGGCTGCAGCTCATTCGGTCTGAGATCTTGTGTAAAGGTCATCGACGGCAGCTTTATAAGTGCCAAGGCGATCGCTAAGACTGCCAGGGTAAGAGCAATCCCGAGATATGGAAGCTGAACCGACGCTGCCTCTCGCATCCGGGATGCATGCAGAGCGGCTTCGGTCAGACCTGCCGAAGTTAAAGCTTTCGGAATCCGCGACAGAATCAAGTAGCCGCCAAAGATTGGAGCCAGGAAAGTTCCAAAGGAATTGAATGCCTGGGCGAGATTCAGGCGGCTCGAAGCCGTGCGTTGTGGGCCAAGGTTGGCGACGTAGGGATTAGCGGCCACCTGGAGAGCTGTGATCCCGGCCGCGAGAACGACCAGCGCAGACAGAAATAGATAAAAGGACGGCACCCTCGCTGCCGGCAGAAAGAGGAGGGCTCCGGCGGTCATCGTAAGAAGGCCGATGATCATGGTGCGCTTAAAGCCGAACCGCTCCACAAGTTTTCCGGATGGGAGCGCAAACACAAAGTACGACGAGAAGAACGCGAACTGAACCAGCATTGCGCGAGTGAAGTCAAGGTCGAAGATTGCCTTGAGATTGGGGATCATCACATCGTTCAGCGAGGTCAGGAAGCCCCACATAAAGAAGAGTGAAGTTGCGATGCTCATCGCCCGGACATCCGTGCCGTCTAAATCCGGTGCATAGGTCGCGCGGCTTTTGGCTTGGTGTTCGGAAACAGTTTGCATAGACACCCTTTCTTCAATTCGTTGGCGGTTTAGTCTGTCGATCAAAAGATGATCCTCATCCTCAAATCGAGCAGGGCTGTGGTGTATTCTTTCGGACTATTTGTTGGGCGGACCGAAACTTCCAAGTCGGGTCCAAGTTCCAGACTTTGCGTCATCCTGATTCGATAGAAGGTCTCGAACAGGCTCTCGTGGTGCTTCGCATCGTGGCTCGGATCAGTGATGGTGATGGAAGCTCCAAACATATCGCCGCGCCGGCCAAAGGGACGGATATGAACGATGCCCGCATCGAGAACCCTCTTGATGGAAGATCCTGCGTCTGTCCCAATTCCAATCCGGCCAAACGGAACCCAGCCGTTCTTGAGTTCATAGTCGCTGCCAAATCCGATCCCTGCACCGCTGCCTTGTTCTGCAGTGTCATCGCGCCAGACAAGGAAGCGGTATAAGTGCTCCTGCTGAGTAGGGGCTCCACTCTTCCAGCCAAGCTCGACGGCGTTCATATACTTCTTGTCGACCAGCGTCTTGAGATTTCTCTGTTGGGCGCCTTTGGTATCCACGGTGACTGCGTGGATGTAGATATGCTTGCTCGCCTGGTACTCCAACGCGGCACCGCCTGCATAGGTGCCGTCCGAGGGGATGGTCAGGTTGCCATCGTTCTCGGCATTCAGAAACTGGGTGCGCTCGTCATTGTTGTAGAGACTGAGGCTGATGAACTCATTCGGATGGATCTTTCCGATATAGAACGCAAACTTCTTGCGGAAGAAATCCTGTCTGTAGTAAAGGATGTTCAGCGTGATCGGTTCCTGAGGGCCACCACCAGGAAGGCAATTCAGTACGAGACCAGAGCCGAGAGAGTCACTCAAATTGAATTTCTGGCTAACTCCAAAGTTCACGCCCGATCTTACGAGAAGACTGAAGCTTCCTGCGTTTCCGCCGTGGTCATATGCCTTCCATCCTCCAGCCAGATCAAAGCGTCCGGTCGCCCAATTGTGGCGTACCCCTTCGGGCGTCTCGGTTGCATACTGATGGACCACGGTATACGTTGCACCGAGGCTTAGCCTCTTCGCTTTGCGGAGATCATTCATTAACTTGTCGCCAGGGCTCAGGAGCGGATGAAAGGGGTCTTGCCTGAAGAGAGGGTCGGCAGGAACTCTCGATAAGACCCTCACATCCTGATCAAGCGCCTGACCGAGATAGGTGGGCTGCGGAGTATCCTGCGATTGGTCGGCGGCTTTCGTTTGCACCTGAATATGCGCCGACGCTTGCGGCGCTCCTGTGCCAACCTGCCCTACGGCATTAGGAATGAACAGAAGAACCAGCGTCGCTAAAACAACAAGAGATCGCGAGACATACAGCATGATTGTTTTGGAAGTAATAGCGAAGTAAACGTTCATGGTTCCTTGACCTACTGACGCCTACCTCGAATCTCGGAATGAGCCGGTGCATGAGGACGCTCCGGTTGAGGGTAACCGCGGAGCTGCCAATGTTCTTTGCGAAAGATGCCGAGTTTTGTCGGAAGCTGCGGCTAATCGGTCGTCACCTCGCTTCTCGCCTGGTGCGTCCTCACTGAGTTGCGAGAGCCTGGTGCACGAACTGGATCGACATCGATCCTTCACCCACGGCTGAGGCTACGCGCTTGATACTCTTCGAGCGCACGTCCCCGATAGCGAAGACACCGGGTACGCTTGTCTCAAGCGGGAATGGCGGGCGTTTGAGCTTCCAGCTATCCATGACACTCATACCGGTCTTCACGAAGCCCTGAGCATCAAGGGAGACGCAATCTCCAAGCCACGCAGTGTTTGGATCTGCACCGGTCATCATGAACAAATGCTTGATCTCATGACACTCGTGCGAGTCGTTCTTCAGGCACTTCCAGCGAATCCGTTCCAGATGGCTCTCCCCTTCGAGCGCCTCGATCGTTGTGAGAGTTCGCAATGAAATGTCCTTTGAGGCTTCGATTCGCGACACCAGATACTTCGACATCGTGTTATTGAGATTCGGGCCTCTCACCACAAGGTGAACGTGTTTTGCGAAGCCAGCCAGAAAGACCGCCGCTTGCCCCGCCGAGTTGCCGCCCCCCACGATGGCCACTTCTTCGTCTTTGCACATTGGGGCCTCCAGCTGTGTCGCTCCGTAGTACACGCCGTTCCCGTCGAAATGATTGGCCCCTTCGACGCTCAAAGGCCGGTACCGCGAGCCAGTCGCGATGACGATGGTTCGCGCCTGAAGTGTGCTGCCATCATCAAGCCCTATTTGGTAAGGTGGGTGCAGACACTCAAGAGTTCGAGCGTTCCGAGCGATGGAGATTTTGGCACCGAACTTCTCCGCCTGGATAAAGGCTCGGTCCGCGAGTTCCTGCCCCGAGATTCCCAGAGGAAACCCCAGGTAATTCTCGATCCTTGAACTCGAACCGGCTTGCCCACCAGGAGCGTTGCTTTCAATGACCAGGACATCCAGTCCTTCGGACGCGCCATAGACCGCAGCAGCCAATCCAGCAGGTCCCGCACCCACGATGATCACGTCGAAGACGTCGGTCTGGTCGACTCCGGCATTTAGATCGAAACAGACAGCCGCATCGGCATTGCTCGGGCGTCGGAGCACGAGATCACCCCGGCAGATCAGCACAGGAATGTCTTCAAGGCGGATGGCAAACTGATCCAGAACGATCTGAATATCAGGATCGAGATCGACGTCGATATAGGTGTAAGGATGGCCGTTTCGCACCAGAAAAGAGCGCAGACGTAGAGTGTCACTGGAATGGGCAGAACCTATGAGTACGGCATCTCCAATCGCATTGGCGATCAGAAAGAGCCGTCTTTGCACGAACGCGCTTAGGAATACGTTGCCAATCGCGGCATCCCTCTGCATGAGATCTCGAAGCGCGGCTCGATCGATTTCAAGGACTTCGCCAGCTCGAAGAACGCGGCAAGAGACAAGACTTCTACGCCCAGATAGTTGGGTCAGCTCCCCTGTGAACTCTCCCGGTGCTAGCTCACTTAGTACCGACTCCTGCCCGTTTGCAACTCCGAGGAGTTCGATACTGCCGCTTAGCACGATGAAAATTCCGTGCCGTGGTGTTTCGCGGTCGAAGAGGATCTCGGACGCGACCGTCGGTCTTATCACGCCGTGCCGTTGCAGCTCAGCAAGATGAGCCTCGTTAAGGCGTGGAAAGAGAATAGCGTGCTGTTCCGGCGTGTCAGGCAACATCTTGTGCTCCTTCGTGAGTTCTGCCGCGGAGTAGGCAGTTGCTTTCATTGCGCTGGCGTACGGTGGAGGATGGCCTGCTCCGGCACTAACTACCGTTGCCATCGAACCTGCGCGAGAATGGCTGGAGTTCGCCGACTAAGAAGCGGAAGCGGTTCTTTGCTTCGGTCAAGTGGGCTAAGCCATGGCGCACACACCTGAGGCTAGGTGGCGGTCGCCTCAATGTCTTGGCGGAAACGCCCAGAAATTGATCAACCCGCCCCAATATGGGGGCCAGTCAATACCCGGCTGGATGTTGCTGAAGAGGAGCCCC
>ATWD01000002.1 GCA_000421065.1 Acidobacteriaceae bacterium TAA 166 | reverse complement strand
GTTAGATAGTGTTGCGAGTGACGACCAGGAGAGCCAATCCAATTGCGATTGCATCTTCCAGGAAGGCAGCCGGCATGTCTTTTCCAAAGGCAGACGCCAAGAGTTGACGTCCCTTTGCGCCCCCGAAAGTCCCGGCAATCGCGCCGACGATGCCCGCAACAATCCCGAAGAGTGTAGAGCCGCTGGCAACACACATTGCAGCGCCGCAGAGTGCTCCCGCCAGCACGCGCGGGATGAACTGCTGAGGCACTTTCCGGCTTGGTGTTTTGGGAAGTTGGTCTGTCACATATTCGACAAGCGCGAGAGCGGCAAAGATCCACGGAGTATACCTGTATCCGAGAAAAGCGATCTTCGAACCAGAGAGTCCGAGCCGGTCTGCCCGTGCAGCAATGCTTATTGCTGCTAACCCCGTAAATGATCTCAGACCGCAGACAACTCCGATCAGTAATGCAAGAAGCCAGCAGTCCATGGGACCTCCGATAGTGTCACGACAGGCATTCGCTGAAGCTGGGATCCCAACCCCGAGTGCGCTGTTCACAAGCTATGGCAGAGGTACGGGCGACATCTTTGTCAATGCGATCTTCTTTTTACGAATTTGGCGGTCATCTTCCTTCGTTCGCCTCGATTGCTTCTATCCATAGACTCTCAACATCCCCTAACGATGAGTTCGGCAGATCGATCAATGGATCTGTATGCTGCGCCGCCTAGAACGTAGTCACGGAGCTACTCCTCATTTGGGGGGGATGGTACGATCAAAGCCTTTGATAACGTGTTAGGCCAAAACGTGGTGACATTTGCAAAGTTAACGCGCGTGAGGCGCCTATATCGTTAGCTGTATTTGAACGGAACTTTCAGGGAGACGGCCTACGGATTACGACGCGATGGACTGCGGGCCCACGGAAACGAGTGGGGCATGAATGCACAGAGATTTACTCAAGGAACGCGATCGCTCATTCTTCAGGCGGCATTTGAAATCGTTTGCGTCTATGGCTTCGCCGGAGTCACGCTGGGGCATCTTGCGCGCAAGGTAGGGATGTCGAAGAGCGGTCTTTTTGCCCACTTCAAATCAATCGAACAGGTACATCTCGCGTTGATCGCTTATGCAGGTGAAGTGTTTCGATCAGACGTGATTCTGCCTGCACTCGAATCGGATGCGGGCCTGCCTCGGCTGGAAGCGACGATGTCCAAGTGGCTGGAATGGACAGCACGGCCAGGAACATTCGGCGGATCTCCTCTGATCGCGGGCTTTTTCGAGTTCGACGACAGAGAGGGAGCGGTCAGAGACGCGCTGCTGGAACAGGAGGTCGCATGGCGAGATCACCTGCGCCAGCTGGTTGTGGAAACGATTGAAACAGGCGCATTCCGACAAGATCTGAACAGCGAGCAATTCGTCTCGGAACTCTCTGGAATTTGCTACAGCTTCCATGTTTCCGCGCGTTTTCTCCGTTCTCCAGAGTCCCAAGCCGCTGCTCTTTTGGCAGTCGATGGACTTCTAAATCGTGCGAAGTCCGGTACCCCCTCCATGCCTCCCTTTCCTTCTGCATCGGAAGGCTAACATATGCATGAAGCCGCAGACCTACCCTTTGAAGTCTCTTCGCCAGCGACCCGGGCTTGTGCCGGTCAACTTCGCGAATGTTCGGTTGAAAGAAGCCTGATCACAGAAGCCTGCCTGAAAGGCAATTTCAAGAAGCGATTCATCGGAGTTCAAGAGGAGATGCTTCGCGCGAGCGATCCGCTGCGCGATCACCCATCGATGTACCGGCTGACCGAAACTGGTCTTGAATGATCGTGCGAAATGACTGACCGACAGACCACATTCCTTCGCAACGATCGACAGCCGGACGTCGCTGTAAGTCCCTTTGGATAAGAGTTCGATTGCACGACGCTTCTGCGAAGTTGACAGGCCACCTCGATGGATTCTCTTGTCNGCAGGTCCCAAACTTCGGAGGTGGACAATTTGCGAACAGAAGAGCATCACGAAATGTTCCATAAAGGAAGACGAAAACAACTCGGGGGATTCGAGGCTGGGGAGGATTAGATGTGTAAGGCGGGTAAATACGGAGGCTTCGCAGGGGATATCTTCGAGCTCAGTCGAAATACGCGGAAGACCCTGATTGTCGGTGAATTGGTTTAGGGTGGTCCGCGGAAGATGATACTGAACGCTGTCGTAGGTGTTCGCTTTGCCAAAATGCAGGTTGCCGCGGGAAGCTCCGCTAAGCGCTTTGGCAATGATGTCGAGCTTGTCATCGTCTGAAATGTCCAAGGCCCAACGTAATTGCACGGATGCCGGATTGAATTGAACTGTGACGATAAGCCGTTGCAAAAGAATGTGGCTTATTGCTTGTGAAGGGGCTCCCACCTGCCGAACCAATGGGATAAGAGCAACCTTTGGCGTTGAAATGGGATGCCCCGCCGGGAGGATGGATTCTGGAACGATGGGCATCGATCGATCGGTCCAGTTCTCAAATGGTTGAGTATTCGCGTGGCTATCCATGTTCAACCCCTTTGTGTGGGCTCGTGAAATATATAATACGACCAGTCGTACCAGATTCCTCATGAAATGCTAACTCCTCATTTGGGGGGTAGGTGGATATCTTCGTAAGCGTATGAAATGCCAGAGCTTTCGCGAGACCGTCTCGATGTAACTGGCAGGCGGGCAAACGCAGGTTCCGCTCTATATGCCATTTCTCATCGCGCTTTCGACGGCCACGGGTTTCTGGCGTGATCCGACAAACGCTGGCTGTGTTCGACAAGATAACTCAAAGCGCGCTCGGCTAAGGTTGCAGAGTCGGCAGATGGGTATGCGTGGAACGAGGGCGCGCTACCTCTCTCTCGTCACTCTGCGGGCTGGCTTAAACCCTTTGCCTGCCAGCCTCATGAGCAGTTTCATCGAACCTTCGGCGAGCGCGGGAAGACTCGTCGGCAGTAAGAAGATCAGCTCTCGCAATCGAATCCAGAATCGAGGACAGAAATGGTGAACACAAAGAATTGGTTTGGACTTATTTTCGCAGCGTGTGGAAGCACAATTCTGCTTGGATGCAACTCCGGCATCCCCGTTCAAGCTGGAGGCCCAACCGGGGTCAAGAATATCCTTCTTGTCCACGGAGCCTGGGCGGATGGGTCCAGCTGGTCGAAGGTAATCCCCCTCCTGCAAGCGGACGGGTACAACGTTGTCGCAGTCCAACTTCCTCTTACTTCTCTTGCCGATGATGCAGCCGTAGTGCAGCGTGCTCTCGCCGTAGAAACCGGACCTGTGCTGCTGGTCGGTCATTCTTACGGAGGCGCTGTCATTACGCAGGCGGGGAACGATCCGAAGGTGGAAGGTTTGCTGTACGTGGCTGCGTTTGCGCCGGATGAAGGTGAATCGGCCAATTTGCTCGGTGCCACCGTTGCTGCGACGCCGGTCGGTGCTACCGTCCAGGCGGACATGCAAGGCTACGCCAAGCTATCGGCGGAAGGTATCTCGGAAGATTTTGCACCAGAACTTACGGACACGGAGAAAGCGTCGCTGGCTGTCACGCAGGGGCCGATCTCGTTTCCGAACGCTCTTGGAGGCACCATCACGAACCCGGCGTGGAAGGGCAGACACTCCTGGTTCATCGTCGCGGCAAACGATCGGGTTATTTCGCCACAGCTGGAGCAGACGATGGCGACCCGGGCGAAAGCGACCACAATCACTTTGCAGTCTTGCCACGTAGCTTTGCTGGCGCATCCGACAGACGTATCTGCTTTCATCGAGAAGGCGGCGTCCACGTTGAAGCCATAGATCGAATTCGCCGCGAATCTCGAGGGCCATTAGTTTGGAGGTAGTCGGATCATTCGATGGAGTCGGTGACATTTATTACGCCGGGCGCAAGGTCATGGGATCTCAATCACGCTTTATCCATCAGGACCAATTGGACAAGAGTTTGCCCCCAATACGTGGTCCATGGCGAATCTTGTGCGATCCCCGAAACCGAGAGACGCCAGTTATTCGATCGTCACCCAGGAAGCCGCCACAGTTGTATTTGCGCAGGTTGTTCATCTCCCTCATGCGCTTGTGGGTGGATGGTCGATGGGAGGATGGATCGCAATGAAGTTTGCCCCTTGATCGCCCGAGGTCGTGGGCTGATTGATCATTTACGACAGCGCGGGAATTTACTTTCACGCGAACTTTGACGCTGAGTTTTCTTCCGGCAGAGACTCCCGGATTTTCTCGGCTGATGAAATCTTTCACCTCATCCACAACTTCTTATTGACTTCGTAATACGCGCCGTACTCCACAAGCTTCGTGCTCTGCCTCTCGAGTCAAATCAACCGGTCAATTTAAATTCGATTTGACCCTATGTGACGAAAGCGTTATATTTAACAAGCGGGGTGGAGCAGCCCGGTAGCTCGTTGGGCTCATAACCCAAAGGTCGTAGGTTCAAATCCTACCCCCGCAACCAAAGAATCAACAACTTATGGGAATCCGGTGCTACCGACAGACTCCCAATATCTCCCAATAAGAAAATTCATGGTTTTAGGCGCTCGCTTTCAGTGGCTTGAGCACCATCTCCACGACCTTCCCATTCGCTTCTCTCTTCGATGACGACATGGCCTGTCCATAGACGTTCATCGTCGTCTGGATCGAGGCATGACGCATCAATTCCTGCTGCACTTTCATCGGCGCTCCGGTCTCGTCGAGCCACGAACGGTACGTGTGGCGGAACGTGTGCCAGCCGATGGAGCTGTACTTCCCGGCTGCGCCCCTCCGCTCCTTGTGGATCGGCAGCCGAGCGCCGTTCGGCGTGGGCTTGGACTGGTTACACCAGACGCCAACCCCGGCACCGCACTTCGGGCACTCCACCAGACACCATCCGGCAGGCCGGATGTGACGCCTTTGAATCTCCGTCGGGAAATAAGGCTTCTCGGTAATGGGATTCGCAAAGACCCAACCTTCTTTCGTCGGCACGGCCTCCTTGCTCCACTCCGAAACCACCTCAGTCAACGACGGGTGCAACGGAACATAGTCCTGGGAGTATTCGGTTTTGACATCATCCACGTTCCCGTTCACGATGCTCCGTTGAACGAGAAGCTGGTTCTTTTCAAAATCGAAGTCGTCCCATTGAAGCGCCGCAATCTCGCTCACGCGAAGACCGAGGCATTGGGCGATATAAGCCATCGTGCGATACGGCTCTTTCAGTAACGCAATGATGGCTTCAAACTGGTCCACAGTGAGAATCGCTGGACGCTGACGACGCTTGGAGCCGTCTTTGATCCGAACCAGCGCAATCGGGTTTCTCTTTTCGGTGAACAACTCCCAGCGCGTAGCGCACTCGAACATCAAGTGCATCACGCTTCGGATATGGGTCTTCGACTTCGGAGCCATAGGGAGTTTCTTCATCCAATCCTCGACCGCCATCGGACGGATGCGGTCGAGCAAGTAGTCGCCCCAACGCGGCTTCAGGTGGTTCTTGATATTCGACCGATACGACTTCGAGGTCGAGTACCGTTCCGGCATCTCTTCCTTGAGGTAGCGGTCGCATATCGCGCCGAACGTCACCACGGCCAGACGCTGCTGTGGAGTTTCAGAGTTGAGTTTGAGGAGAAGAGCTTCGACGGCCTTTTGTGCTTGAGCCTTGGTTGGATACTGAGCGACGTTGCCGACAATGCAAGACTTCCGTCTTCGTTGTCCCTGCTCCGTCGTTTCGTAGAACCGAAACTCCCAGGTGTCTGCGCCCTTCGCCCGCTTCTTTCTGGTTAAACTTCCGAATTGGTAACATGCTCGTTCCATCAAGGTGCCTTTCCTTGATTTCCCGGCACGGATAGCTGTTAAAAGCGTATCGCTATCGCGTGGGGAAATCATCAAAAAACCGAAGGAATTGCGCTAGTTTCCAGCCATCAACTTGCAATGTCTCGGTCGATCCACGCCGTCAAAGCGGACGCTCTAAAACGCCAGAGTTTGCCCACATGCACGGCGGCAATTTCGCCACGATGGACGAGCCTTTGAAGCGTCCTCGGATGAACCTTCAGGATCGCGGCTGCTTGATAGCTGTCCAGCAATGGTTCACGGTCGATCCGGCCATTCGGGATGCCTACGCTTGCTGGTGGTTTCTTCTCATCGGACATGGGGGACTCCTTTGCGACCGAACCTTGCTTTCTTATTCACAAGCGAGGGTCGCGCGTGTCGTCGGAATCGTCCAATGAAATTTCGGGCGCTCGTCATGCCTATGAGGCATGACGGCTGGCCGGGAGGCACAAAAGGTTATGGTGTCAGGAGTAGCTTTTCGGAGGTAGAATGCTTGCCACAGTCGGGACTTGATCGTACCCGATCTTGAAATGTTTGCCGTCCTTCCAAGAATTCCCCGGTCTCTGGAGGATACGCATGGTCTTACCAGATATAAGCCTGCTTCAAGCGGCGATTGTACTTGCGGAAGAGTTGCATTTCGGGCGAGCGGCAGACAGGTTGAACATGACTCAACCGACGCTCAGTAAGCAAATCTTTCGCCTGGAGCGGTCTGTCGGGCTGCGCCTCTTTGAGCACAACCATCAGGCCGCTGAACTTACACCTGCCGGGCAGGTCTTCATCGCAGAAGCACGCGAGGTCGTTTTTCATGCCGAGCGAGCCATCATCTCCGCACGAGCTGTCGTGGATGGCTCGACGGAGATTCTGAACTTTGGCAAGTCATCTTATACCGATCCGTTCCTGGTTTCGCTCCTCACCTCGATAGAACTTCCTCTATTTCCGTCCATGAGAATTAAGCTGTGGAGCAACTATTCCAATGTGCTGGCGCAGGAAGTCGCCGCCGGGACGCTTGATGTTGCACTCGTGACCGGCGTTCCCTCAAAAGGCAAATTGAGCACACTGGAGATTACAAATGATCTCTACTACGTCGCAATGCCAACCGGTGATGAACTGGCAGCGTATAAGGAGATTCGGCTGAATCAAATGGAGCGCCGTCTATGGGTACTGTTCGGGCCGCATACGAGTGCCCATCTCTACAATGAAATCCTGGCCGTCACGTCAGAGAAAGAGATATATCCCTCCGACATCCTCCACTTCACCACGCCCGATGAGGCTTCTGGATTGGTGCGCGAACATCATGGTTTGGCGCTCCTTCCGCGCACCGCCGCTTGGCGGATTGCGCGAGACGGCATTACGATTCGTCCTCTTGCAGAAGATCAGCTACGTCTCGTTACGAGTCTTGCGGTTCGCGCCGATAGCAAATCAAAGCTAGTGAATGAGTTTGTGAAGGCCGCTGGTAGAAAACTCACCGAAGCTGGACAGAGAGGCCAAAGCAGACTGCCTTTGACAGGATGATTCAATCCGTCTTGCCGGAATCATTCTCAAGCGTATCGACGGCGCGTATCTCAATATTGAGCGGCCCTTCTTTACCGCATTTCGCGCAAGGGTATATCCCGGTCGTCTGCGCTCGATCTTCAAATTCTTCTCTACGAAATGCGCTTCCGCAGTGGACGCATACATGGACATGGACAAAGGGGTCGTGGGGTTTACCAAGGTCTGTGGACACTGATTCAGTTCTCTCTTTGCTCTGCGTTATAGGGAGATTGGTTTAGTAGTGGATGGATACGAGCCTTTCGCTTCTATCCAACTCCGACGAATTGGAGCGGTTCGTCAGGTCGGCAACCGTGATGTTGCGTAGCAATGCACGGATGCTTTCGTTGACTCGCTGCAACGGCTCTTTCACAAGACAGTGCTGCATCATCTCGCATGAACCATGAATGGTCGTGCAGCTCGTAATAACGGGCGGCCCATCGAAGGCGCTGATGACATCAAGCGTGCTGATGGCCTTTGCGGGACGCGCCAGCGCATAGCCGCCCATCGCGCCATGCTGCGACGAGATCAACTCTGCTCTGGCAAGTCGCTGGAGAGTCTTTGCCAATACAGGCAAAGGAATGTTGTAGGCATCAGCAATGTCTCGTGCGGAATGCGGCCTGCGTTCGTCGGCATGTTCGGCAAGATAGCGCATCGCCATCATGCCGTAGTCAGCGCGTTTGGTAAGTTTCAACATAGTCTGCTCCTGTCCTAGAATCCCAACCTGATTTCAAATTCCATGCGCCGGTTGTTTGCACTGAACTGGTAGGCTCCTGTTCCGGTCGCAATCTCGTTCGATTGGTCGAACAGGGGCGAGTTGATATTGCCGATGGTCGGCCCCGGATTGACGTGATTCAGCAGATTGCGAGCTGAGGCCGCAGTGGTAAGTGTGTACTGTCGCTTGAAAAAGCCTTTGTTTGCCGGGTTCTTCTCCCCAAAGTTGAAGTCCCGTGCCACGCGCAGGTTCACGATGAACTGGCCCGGACTCCTGCCATAGTTGCGCGGCACGATCTTCTCTCCGGCAACAGGATTCGGGTCAAGCAAGCCGTAGCGCGTGGAGACGACGCCGGGAGTCGAGGCGCTGGCAGCAAATCCCGGACGCGCATTCAGCAGGCCCGTACCGTAGATGTCCTGGCTGGTAGTGATATTGAAGGGTGCTCCGCTTTGGAGCACGATGAGCGGGGCAAACTGGAGCTTCCACAGCGGCGCGGCGGAGCCGCCGAGGGAGAAGCGTTGGCGGATGTCGTTCTCCGCTGGACCATACTCTCCGGCGAGGTCATACTGATTCGCCGGAAAAGTGCTCAATCCGTCCGTGTTGCTTCGCGCATAGTTAAGCGTGTAGGAGCCGAACAGCGAGACGTTTTTATTGACCCGCGTATTCACATTCGCAATCAACTCGTTCTGGTTGAAGAGTCCTGCCGACTCCATCTCGTATATCGGGCCTTGAGTCGGATACGGAAACGTCCCGCTGCCGGAGACGCCGGTGTAGGTTCCGGGCAGCGGCGCATTGATGTTGCGCGAGCGAAACTGGTGCAGACCGTGCGTGTTGACGTAATTGAGCGCGAGAGTGGTGTTGCCCGGCAACTGCCGCTCGATGGTGACGGCGCTCTGAATGAGATACGGAGCACGCATGGTCGGGCTGATCGTCTGGATGACCTGATTCTGCGGCGACGGAGCGAGGCTCACAGGCGCGGGGACGTTCGGGAAGAAATCGGGATTGGAGATGAGGTACTGCTGTTGCGCGATGCCGTTATATCGCTGCGCGGTCGTGACGTTCAACTCCGAGAAACGGTCATAGAAGAGACCGAAGCCTGCGCGAATAACAGTCTTCGATTCCTTGCCGCCAAACTTCGGGTTCCACGCAAAGCCGAGGCGTGGCGCGAAGTCCGCGTGATCGCGGATATTTGTCTGCGTCTCATAACGAAGGCCATAGCTGAGGGTGAGGTTGGGGCGGATGCGCCAGTCGTCTCCGATGAACACACCAAGGTCAATTCCACCGACATCCGCGACGGGTTGACCTGCATTGAGAGAGAACTGCGTAGCCCCACCGCCAAGCTGCTCGACGGCACTCGGGCTTAGCCCTTGCTTCTCGAAGACCAGAGTGCGGCGGTACTGCTCGATAGAGCTGATGGTCGTGCATCCGGTTTGTGCCGTGCCGTTCGCGTTGCAGACGACACCGGGAACAACAGGACTGTCGTTCCCGTCCAGCACCGGCGCAAACGCACCGCCGAAGGTGAACGTCCCACCGAAGTTCTCATACGACGTATCCACCATCGAGACGGCGCGAAGTCTCACGCCGAAGCGGATGGTATGGTTCCTCTCTCCAATGGTCGTGATGTTCTGCACCTGATAGTGATGGTGCAGGTAGCTTGAGAACGTCTCCGGGTCGGGACCGCCGCTGAAGGCGTTCTCGACTTCGAGCGTCGGGCCGGTAGTGTCAGCCTGATGGGTGTGGTACTGATGGAGGAAAAGGAAGTTGGTCTCGCTGACGATCTTCGGAGACAGGATGGCCGTCTCTGTCACCTGCACGGCATGTTCCCGTAGATGCGCGTTCGCTCCACGCGAGACTAGATCGAAGCTGCCGACGCCGTAATGGTCGTAATCGTTCTTCGTATAGCCGTAACGCAGCATCAGCGTGTGCTTGGGACTGATTTTGTAATCGACACGAGGACTGATCCGTAAAAACCGGAACGGGCTGATGAAGACTTGAGTATAGGGATCAACAATCGCCAGCGTATCGGGGTCGAGCGTGACGGCATTGATGACTGCGCCGTTGCCGATGTCGCGCTTGTTGAGGTCGAAGAAAAAAGACAGCTTCTTGTTGATCGGGCCGCTAACACTGCCACCATATTGCTTCAGCGTGAATGGTGGCTTTTCAGGAGCGTAGGGATTGCGCGAGTTGAACAGCGCATCGCCATAATTGAAAAAGGCCGTCGCGTGGTACGCATCCGTTCCTGCCTTTGTCAGCAGCTCCACTCTGCCAAGTCCCATCGAGTCGAACTCCGGCGCAAACGGATTTTGATTGATGCGGATTTCCTGAATGGCTGCTTTGTCCGGCAGAACGGCATCGCCTGCCGTGAGTCCGTCGATGTAGACCTGCGCTCCCTCCAGTCCAGCGGAAGGCCCGGCGAGAGTTTGGATGTCCGTCACAAAATCGTCCGGGTCATTCGCTAAAGCATCGAGGCCCTTTCCGGTGACATGCGTTGCGCTGGCGTTCTGCGCGGAGTCGGTCCCAATAGTGATCCGTTCGCTATTCCCTTCGACCGTTACAGTCTCCTCGTGCCCCTCAACCTGCAAGGTGATATTCAATGCGATGGAATCGTTCTGGACATGCACATGAGCTACATGCGGCTGCATAAATCCGTTTGCGGCTGCCCGCACTGAGTATTCCCCGGAAGGAAGACCGTGCAGGCTATACCGACCTTCTCCATCGGAAACAGCAGTGCGCGTCCAGTTATCCGGCCCCGTCGCTGTCACAGTCGCTCCGGGGATGGCAGCTTTGGTCGCATCAAAGACGGAGCCGCGAATAGCTCCTGTCTGCTGTGCGATAGCCATCGCTGTTTCCATATAAAGGCAGAGTAAGTAAAGCAATCTCTTCATCGTTCATCCTGAACAGGTGCGCTCCGTTGGTCTCAAACCCTGGACGATGGAGTCTTGGAGGGGCGGCTGCACTTCCACCCAATGACTGCCAACGGAATCGTCAGAGTTATCCATGAAAGTGCATCCCACACTCCATCGCCCAACAGAGCAGAAAGCAATCCGAAGAGGGTCAGCACGGCAATCAAAGTTGCGGCCCCATAAACCTTGCGGAATGGAAAGGGATGGCTCATCGTGCCAGCACTCCTGCGGCTGGTGTCTGCTCTGCCTCAAGTTTTTCCAGTCTCACCAAACGGTCCAGCTCTTTTTCGACTGGAGCCTTATGGCGCGAGAGCCAGAGATAGACGCCGCTGAGCAAGACCACAATCAGCGCTAGGTCGAACAATGCCCAAATGATCTTCAATGGCATTCCGCCGTAGTCGCCGAAGTGCAGGGGGCGCGAGACTTCGAGAGTTCGCAAGTACCAGGGCAAGCCCTTCGATACCGTTAATCTTCCCGTTTCAACATCGACAAGGACTGGTGTGAGTAGGCGTGAGGTGATCGGTGTCTTGCCTTTGTTCCAGACAAGATAGTGTCGAGGACTGCCGAGGACTGCATTCGGGAAAAGAACGGCAGATTGTTCTGCCCAGGGGAGCGCAACAGAAACTTCCTTTACTGCGGCGTCAACGGATAGGAAGTGCCTCGGCATCGGCTTTCCCTGATACGGCGCGAGAATCTGGGGCATCGTCTGCGACCGCCACATGGCGAAGAGCGGCGTAGAGATGGTATTCATCGCCCCTGTTGCTCCGACTACGAGTGCCCATGTCAACGTGACGATTCCAAGAAGATTGTGCAAGTCGAACCAGCGCGTCCTCGGTGCAGCTTCTCTTCGATATGTCCCAAAGCGGAGCCGCCTCATAAACGGGCCATAGACCAGAGTGCCGGACACAAGCGAAAGGACGAACGATAAAGCCATCACGGCCATTACCACCTCGCCGGTCAGGCCAAGAAACAGTTCTGTATGCAACCGGAAGATAAGTGTCAGGACTGTGCCGCCCAATTTCGGACTTTCGAGGAATTTTCCTGTATGAGCATCAAAAACCATTGTCCGAAGGTCGCTGTTCTTAGGCTCGTCGGAAGGACTCATATAGACAAAAACGCGCGGCTCATCATCATCCCAATAAACATCATAGGGATGAAGTGACGGAAACCTCGCCTGGGCTTCGGACACCATTTGGTCAACATTTGCCATTGGTGCTTCGGAAGGCATGGAAGCAGGTGCCACATGCGGCTGAAGAATAGCGTTTATCTCATCGTGAAAAACGAGAGGAAGCCCCGTGATACAGGCCATGAGTAGGAAGATCGCGCAAATAAGGCTCGACCACTTGTGAACTCGATACCACGCACGTACAGCCTTCGGGCTGATTGGGTTATGTATGGTGACCATTCGGTATCTCTTTAATGAACAAACGATGAAGGCAGCCGGAGGCATGAGTTCGTTTCATGCCTCCGGTGATGCTGTTAGAAATCAAAGGTCGCGGAGAGCCTAAAGGTTCGCGGGCCACCTCTTACGATTCCATAGGTTGCCGAAGTCCCTGCCCAATAATTGTCTCCAAGAGCATTAAGGACATCCCCTTTGACAACAAGCTGCTTCTCTCCTGAGCGTCTGAAGCTATAACGCGCCCCTGGATTGAATATCCCCCATGCAGGCATTGGCTGTGTATTGACTACATCGGCATACTGATGCGAGGTGTCGGTGGTCTGCGCCGTCAGGGTGAGACCATGAGCAAAGAAGGTATCCCACTCTAGGCCCAAATTGAGCTGCACATTGGGAATACCGGGAGCATTCTTGCCTTCTGTTGTGTTATTGCCCGTGTTGAGCTGAGTCCCTTTCATGAAAGTTAGTCCGCCGAGCACACGAAGGTCTTTTCTTAGCTCGCCAAATGTATTGAGTTCCAGCCCACGATTACGTTGTCGCCCACTTATGCCGTAGATGAGTGTGTCGGGATTGGTAACAGCATTAGGTTGCTGAATCTGATAGAGGCTCAGCGTTCCGGTTAGCCTGCCCAAATCAAGTTTCGCGCCTACCTCATATTGCTTTGAACGATAGGGAGGAAATACTTGGTCGGCGTTCTTGGCCGAGGATGGAGCGGTTGATCCAGGCTGGAGACCTTCAATGTAATTGCCGTATAGCGATAGGTTCTTTAGCGGCTTTCCAACAACCGCAAACGCCGGTGTAGTTGCACCTTCACTGTAGGAAGCAGTCACGGCTTGAGTCGTCCGATTAAAGCTGTGGGTCGTTACATGCTGTCTGCGTAGTCCGAGTGTAAGGAAAAGCCGATTGTTCAGAGCTGAAAGCGTATCCGCTCCTGCCACGCCGGGATAGCTAAAGTTTGATGTGCGTGGCCGCGCATTCAAATTTCCATCCCACGTCGGTGCGTCTCCCCATACAGGATGGTAGAGGTTTGTATATATGTCGTTTGCTGCTATTAAGAGATTGCTTCCCGTCTCTCGGGTAAGGCCAGAACCGACGACAGAGTATGAGTGATGAATAGGGCCTGTCTTGAATGTTCCTTGTATTCCTCCCTCCTCAGCTCTAGTGTTATTTCGGCCGGGAAACTGAAGTGGGGTGGTATCTAAGTCGCCTGTCGATGATGTAATTGTTGGCTGAGTCTGCAAATAGGTGTATTTATTGTTGTCTCCGCCCAAAGAGCCGAAGAGAGTCGCCTTAAAGGGCAGGTCATACTCCGCACGAAGGGCAGCGAATCCATCGTAACTATTCCATAAAGACCATGGGGCGAAGATGTTCGTTGTCGCCTTTGGCGCTTGAGGCAACTGTATACCCGTATTCAAGTAGACGGGTTCTGCATATCCTGTTGCATAGTTATTGATGTATCCAAGGTCAAGTCCGACCCGCAGATGATTTCCTCTATAGTCCAATCCTGCGACCGCATCTCCGACCCGTTCATACTGTTGCTGGACGGCGGTATTTCCTCCCCTGATGCTGCCATTGAATCGGGCACCCCAAGCTTTATCTGTGCCGAAACGCCGTCCCGCGTCCAGATGACCTCCAAATTGGGAGTTCATGCCATAGCTCGGTGTGAAGCGGAAGATCGGAGTGTCCGTGGCCCGCTTGGGAACTACATTAACAGTGCCACCTACTCCCCCACTAGGTGAGATGCCATTCAACAGAGCTGACGGCCCCTGTTGAAGCTCGACACGTTCAGCGAAGTCTGGATTGATGAGCTGAAATGGTAAGACACCAAAAAGGCCATTGAGAGAAACATCTTCATTGAACACTAGAAAGCCGCGTATATAAAGAACGTCGTTGTTGCTTCCTTGCGGCCAAATACTGTGGACTGAGGCATTATTATTCAGTACCTCGGAGATGCTTTGTGCCTGCTGATTTGCCACGGTCTGGTCGGTATAGCTGATGACATTGAATGGTGTATCCATGATGTCTCGGTTTCCGAGCATCCCAAGTCCGGCATTGGTGGCGACCTGCCCTCCTGCATAATCGGTACCAGCAGTCACCATCACGGATTGCGACGTTCCACCGACTTGTAAGTGCGCATCGAACGCGACGGCCTGAGCAGGATCAACATTGATGTCCGCCTGCTTGTAGTGCCTGAATCCGGGAGCGTCCACATCGAGGGTATATTTTCCCGGAGCAATGTTTGGGACGCTGTATAGGCCCCTGTCATTGGTGGTGGCCTTCCAGACGGCAGAGGTGCGCTGGTCGGCCAGAGTCACCTGCGCGTGTTGAATCACCGCGCCGGATGGGTCTGTGATGAGGCCGGTCAGCGCGGCGTTCTGGGCATGGAGCCGCTGGACGGAAAACATCAGAACGCAGAGTACCGGGAAGATAAGAGCAGCAATGCGCAGTCGGGCCGGAGCCGTCGTCCGCACACACGTAGAGTTCGGTAACTTCATGGATATAGTCGCCTTTCCAAGTCGATCTCAAAACACACGGTTCGCTTCGCCAGAAGACTTAAGCCGCGCATTTCCAGGAGACATTCCGGCCAGAAGCCGAAAATATCTCCCTGTTATGTACACGCTTGGGGAAGGCAAAAAATGGACTATTGTGGAAAACTTTTTTGAGGCAAAGAGAGGCTTAGTTTCTGGTGAGTAGCCGCCGAGTGCGACTAACTACCTGAGCGAGTTGAAGATGGCTATTTTTCTGGCCCATAAACGTCATCTCATGCACCAGGGTATAAAGCTGCATCGCCTGCTGGTAGCTCATCACCGAACGGGCGTGGGCGACGGTTCCCGTAAACGGGGCGAGCCTGCCTGCCAGCTCCAGCGTATCCGCACGCAGCGAATCGGAGAGGTCGCGCGCAGCTCTCTCCAGAGGCTCGTCATATTGTGTGGTGGAGAGACGGGAGCGCAACGTCAGAAGCGCGTCCCGCGACTTTGCCTCTCCTACGATGCGGCGCGTCAGTGCATCCACGTCGTTCTGGAACTGATGTCGCTCCGCGCCACCATCGGGGAAGATTGCAGTTAGCTTTTCCTCCGCCAGAGGAACATCATCACCTTGATAGGAAGACCACGGCAGCGGCTTACGCTGCTCCTGTTCCTCGGCCTGGGTGATTAGGGAGACGTTCACATGAGCCAGAGAATTGAGAGCGGTTTCTGCGCTTGCACGGTCGTTCTCCGACGGCACGGCTCCCCAAACCCGGATGATGCCATGCTGCCGCTCCACGGCCAGAAGGATGTTCCTGTCCAGTTGGGCCTGATGCAATGCCAGCCGGACCTGCGCCTCTGTCTCATCGAGCGGGTCGATCAAAGGATGTTGCTCGTCTTCGGACAACACGGCGGACGATTGCGGTTGCTTTGCCAGCATCGCCTGCTCTGTGGCAGCTTTTTCTTCGGCGGCATGATCTTCGTTTACGTCGATGCTAAGCGAATCTGTTCCGGCAAACTGGAAGTGCGCGGCAATCGGGCGGTAATCAGAAGAGCGTAGCTGCAAGCTGGCTTCCCGCACCATTCCGTTCTCGGTGGTCGTGCTGACTTCAATCGTGTCATCGGACTTATGAATGGAATCCTGTTTCTTTGCCAGCGAGTGACGCCACTTCTGGAAGCTCTCTGCCGAAAGCAGGCTGTTCCATTGGCGGCTGGCTGAGGCGAGATGATGGGAGACGTTCTCGCAAAAATTGGTCGAGCCTGCCGAAACAAGCTGGGGACGTGCGAGGCTTGCCCCAAGCGCAACGGCACAGGAGAGAGAACCGCTTTGCACTTTCAGGAAGCGCACAGGACGGTACTCTTTTATCTGCTCCTGAACTGCCTTATCGAGTAGCGATTCGGCGCGGGCCTGCGGCGTCCACTGAAACAATGTACCCAGAAGCAGCGCCGCGATCACGACAGAGGCCGTCGTTATCGTCACTGGATGGGATTGAATGATGCGTGCAGGCAGGTTCTTCCTGCTGGCGGCGGACCTGCGGCGCTCCGCTTCCGCATCCACCCATGCGATGTGTTCAAACGCGGACTCAGCCTCGTCTACCTGTTCTCTACAGGCAGAACACAGCTTGAGATGGGACTGAACCTCTTGAGCCTCTTCCGGTGGAAGCTCGCCCGTCTGCCATAACAGTAGTTGTTTCCACGAAGGATGCTCGGAGTTCGTCATGGGCAGGAAGTTTGGCGTTTAAGCTTCAGTGTATCCCGCAGCTTCTCGATGCCAGAGTGGACAGCATACATGGCGCTGTCCTTCGAGATGTCGAGCGCATCGGCTATCTGTTGATAGTTGTATCCCCTGCTGCGCAGAAGGAGAGACTGCTGTTGTCGCAGGCTAAGTCCTGCGATGGCCTTTGTCACCATCGCGTATCTCTGCTCTTCTTCGATTCGGATCAGGATGCTCTTAGCGGGGTCTGCGAGGGTTTCTTCCCACTCTCTCCATTGCTCCGCTGGCGCTAACTGTTCCTTGCGTGTTCGCCGGTAGCGCGATACAGCAAGGTTGCGTGCGCAGGTTGATAACCAATTAAAGAGTGAGCCGGTGCCGGTTTCGCGGCGGTCATACGCATTCAGGAAGACCTGTTGGGTAACATCCTCGGCTTCTGCTTCGTGGACACCTTGCCGTAGCAGCATATGCACAATATCGTGTCGCCGGTCTGTATACACCGACTCAAGTTCCATCACGGTATCGAGTGGGCTGCTGCCGGGTTTTGCTACTGCGAAGGAAGGAGACGACGCCATAAGCAGGTCAATAGCTCCCGCTCAGTGGGAATAGGAATGGCAGAAAGACCGGGGCAAAGGCCCGCTCGAACCTATCGTGTTCCGGTCGAGTCGAGGGTCTGGTAGCAGCCACAGTTTGTCTCCGTGCATCTCGCGTGGCTGAGATTTCGTCTATAGTGACAAGTAATCGTCAGCCTTTGGGTTGTCGATCTCAGGCCCTCGCGGTCGCTTCGCCAAAAAGACAGGCCGCGAGGGTCTCCTCAAGATCAAAACCCTTTTCACAATGTACTTAAAATACGACAATTTTGGTCCTAGATCAAATTTCCTAGCCAGAGCGCGGCTGGCTTGAAGTCCGCACGACTCCACTCTCTGCCTCATCCCACCAACTAAATCCAGTTCGGTTCCACTCGCTTTCAAACCCTTGACACAAATATAGGACCAATTTAGTCTGCATTTCAAAGCAGAAGGCGGCGGAGTCTTTTGGCGAAGCACCGCCGCCTCTCTGGAGATCGACGCGATGCGCGGTTCGGCGCATCGTCCCGAAGGATGAGACGACACCATGAGCGAGATCAGCGTAGTCCTAGCGGAGAGTCCCGGCACCGGAGCCGTCCGGCTGTGCGGATGCAACTGTGTCCTTCTGAGCATCGGCCCCATCGTCATCAACATGGTGCCGGAGATGTTCGCGCAGACCGCGCAGATGGTGAAGCAGGCGATGGAGTGCTTGTCCGTTATCGCCGCTGCCGGAGAGATGGAACAGGCGCAAAGGCCGAATTGAAGAGTCACGCGATGGGAGCAGTAAGGGAGATGGGTTCGTTGGTTTCGTCACATACTCCGCAACGGGCAACCGGACGCGGAAAGCCAATCATGACGATTGCGGTAGTGCTTGTGGCGATAGCTCTACTCGCGGTCCTGCTGTGGCGAAGCACAGTGTCTCTCGGCAATCCCAATCCTCTCGCTCCGAACGCAAGCCGGAGCGCCGCTGTCTTCGATATTGCGGTGCTGGTGCTGCGCGAGGGACTGGAGTGCATTTTGGTACTCGCGGCCATCACTGCTGGACTAACCGGCGAACAACAGCGGCAACGCAATCCCATCGCTGCTGGAGCTGGCGTCGGCTTGGTGGCGACGCTGGCGACCTGGGCCGTTGCCGTGCGGGTTCTCGATGACATCAGCGAGAAAGTGTCCGCGCTTCAACTGCAAGCTGCAACCGGCCTGCTTGCGGTCATCGTCCTGCTGGTGGTGATGAACTGGTTCTTTCACAAGATGTACTGGACGGGATGGATCTCACTTCACAATCGCAGGAAGCGCAAGCTGCTGGAAGACCGCGATAGCACACGCAAACTCGCGGTCGGCATGGGGCTGCTTGGGTTCTCTTCCGTCTACCGGGAAGGTGTTGAAGTGGTTCTCTTCCTGCAAAGCTATCGGCTGCGCCTCGGCAACGAGCCGGTCTATCTTGGCGTGTTGCTCGGCTCTGCTCTCGCGGGCGTGGTCGCCGTGCTTACCTTCATCGCGCATCGCAAACTTCCATACCGGAAGATGCTGGTGCTGACCGGCGTTCTGCTCGGTCTGGTGCTGGTCGTGATGGTGGGCGAACAGGCGCAAGAGATGCAGCTTGCTCACTGGCTGCCGACGACACCGGTTGCATCACTCACCGAACGCATCCCGTCATGGATGGGACTCTGGTTCTCGGTGTTCCCAACGATAGAGACGCTGGCAGCACAGGCACTCGCGTTCGTCCTCGTGCTTGGTTCTTACTTCGTTGCGGAACGCTCGAAGACAAGCAGCCATTAAACGCAACAGCGGCCCGCTGCGTCGGGCCGCTGTCTCGATCTGTTGATCTGTCGCTACGCTGCGGCAGCGGGAACGAAGCCATCGCATCCGCTGATCGGCGTCACCTTCAGGTGCAGCGCCGCGTGCTTGGGATGACCGCACTCGTCGAGAACCTTGAGGTCTGCTTCATGCTTGCTGCGAATGCTTACCAGCACGTCGCTCTTGTGACCTTCTCCGAAGTGGGTACAGAGTCCGCACTGACCGTTGTGAACTGATTCCATGATGTTGCCTCCTGTGGCGAATCGCCCTCAAGAACAACGGTAGTATGTGGTTTATTTTCTGTAAATTGCGACTAACTTAGTCCAGAAAATCTAGGACTCATTCTGTCGTGAATCCTAAGCAGCACAAGAATAAGACGTTGGGTTGTGTGCTGCTCTCCAAGCACCATCGAAGGCGAAGAAAAAAATCTTTTCAATGCACGTCATCTCTGTACTCAGGTGCCGGTCGGGTGGGCAAGTCAAGCCCGGCGCCGGAGGCGCTGGCACACTTGAGGGCCGGGAAAGACCGGCGAGAAAAAACGAGCCTGCCGATTGGCAGGCTCGTAATGATGCGGTGTTTTCAGGCTGCTTTCTTCGCTGGCTTCGCAGCCTGCGCGGTGGCCTTCTTCGCCTTCTCCTTCGCGGCAAACTCCTGCTTCACCTTGAGGGCGATGGCATCCGTATTCACCTTGTACGTGGTGGCCGCATCGCGGAGAACGGTGGCCGGGTTCGTGCGCGATGCCGCAAGCAGAATGCTTGTCTCCACCATGAGGCGCGAGAGCGTCCCTTCATCGGCGCGGCGAAGGAACGAACCGAACACCTTTGCCAAGCCGCCATCGTCGCGCTTCTGACGGATGCCGTGCTGCCGCGCCAGTGTCTCGATGCGCCGCTCATCCATCAGAGCTACCAGCTTCTCAAGGATGAAAAGCAGGTCACGCTTCATCAGGCGGACAGGCACGGCGGCGCTTACGGCGGCGAGGACGCGAAGGCCGGTCGTGTTAGCGATGGCCTGTTCTTTCCGCTGCTTCTCCTGCTCGGCCTTCCACTTCTCATCCTCGCGGGTTGCCTTCGGCTTGGGATGATGGACGGGGCAAGATGGATTCGCGCACACCTTCTGCACGGTGCCGATGCCTTCGCCTTCGGTGATGATGGCGTCGGCGGTGAACTTGCACACCTTGAACTGTGGCCGCTTCGCATCTTCTTTGCTCGTCGGCTTGTGAATCTCGGTGTACTTGTTGCGCGGGAGTACAGGGCTGTCTTCCTTCTGCGTCCCATAGGCCGTGCTGATCTGCACAAGCTGCGGTTTCGCGGCGATGGCCTGGGCGACGTGCGCCGAGACTTTGGCCTGATAGCAACCGGGGTCGCTGCAAGCGTCCTGCTTGCCAAGGTCAGAGAACAATAGCTTGTTGTGGCCTGTTCGCTTGGGGCAATCCACACAGCTACCCGCAGCCGGAACCAACTGCGTATCGCGCTTGTTGAACGGAGCATCTTTCAGAATGAGCATGACGTTCTGCTCGATCCAATATTGGAGATTGCGGACGGGGAGAAGGATGTTGCGATTCTTACTCGCTCCACTCCAATCCTCGCGGAAGCAATGCGGCAAGGCTTGCTCTTGCTGCGCGGGTTGCAACTTCGCCAGCAGCAGCGCGTGGCCTACGCCGATTTCATCCTTATAGAACGCATCGACCACGGCGGGAACAAGCTCGGTCAATTTCAATCTGCCAGCCACATACGCGGCGGATTTTCCCGTCTTCGCGCCGATCTGCTCGATGCTGTACTTGGGTTCCTCCAAGTCCAGCAGAGCGCGGAAGCCCTGCGCCTCTTCCATCGGATGCACGTCGCGTCTCTGGAGATTTTCAATTAGCTGCGCTTCGATGACTTCCGCATCCGTCATCTGCTTGATGCGGACGGGGACGGTATCGGCTTCGGCCAACTGCGCGGCGCGGTAACGCCGTGCGCCGAAGACGATCTCGAAACCGTTCTCGGTGACGGGCCGTACCAGCAAGGGCGAGAGAACGCCCTGCGTCCGAATGGTTGATGCCAATTCTTTTAAGGCCGCATCCTCGAAGATGCGGCGCGGGTTGGTCTTGGACTCACTCAATAGTGAGAGCGAAACATTGCGGTACTCGGTGGCGTTGCTGACTTGGGTTTGCATGACAAGGCTCCTTTCGAGCGGTTACATGGTGAATGGAAACGGAGCGGAGACACGTCGGGCTGTTCCGCCCCGAAGAGAGCGGACTAGCCACGAATCGACTTGTCCGTGAAAGCGTCTGCGAATCCCTGCAAACGCAGGTTGTTGTCCCACGTCTTCGCAAAGCGGATGTGCTGCTCGTGCAACTGAATCAAATGCACGTAATGGTCGCGGACGATGTTGCGGCTCCACTGCTCGACGGCCACGTAATCGTTACGCCAGTACCACGGATTCAGGTGCGGGCCTCCGGCGAAGCCAAGCTCGAAGCACATCTCCGGGTCACGCATGAGGTCGCCGTTCTGTTCGCCGTAGTGCGCGACGGAGAGAGCGGGCAATCCCATCGGCCCGGTTCCGATGGCCTCGATGACAAGCGCCATGAAAGGCAGGTTTTCGATCTTGAGGGAGAGCGTGGGTCGGTAGCCTCCGGCCCGCTTGAGAATGTCCAATACGGTCTGCATTACGCCACCTCCGCAAGTTCTTCCGCTGCGGCGGTGGTGACGGGCTGCTCTGCGGCATCCTCGAAGGTGCTGCCGAGAATGGAGTCCACGGCTTTCTGTGCATTCGCGGCGGCGTGAACGATGAGCCGGTTATCTTCTTCCAGCTTGCTAATCCAGTTCTGGATGTACGCGGTGGTGTTGCGGTCGGTGTGCTCGTTGGCGATGCCAGCGATGGCGGAGAGAAAGGCCGCGCCCATCTCCGCAACCAATTCCTCTTTGCTGTAAAGCTCATCTCCGAAACGGTCGCCAAAGGTGCGATTCAGGCGGCTTTCATGGCCGGTGCTGTGAATCAGCTCATGGAAAAAAGTGCTGTAGTAGTGGGCTGTGTCCACAAAGCGGGAACGTGCAGGCATGTGAACGGAATCAGTAGAGGGCCGGTAATAAGCGCGGTACTCGGTGGGGCTGGTCAGATGAAGTGAGGGGCGATTCTCCCATCCGTTGACGATGCTTTCGCAAAGCTCGTCCTCGTCCACGTCCGGCGCGTGCATGGGCTGCGAGACTTCAGGAATCGTGAGGCCGTCGCACTGCTCGACGTTGAACACGGTATAGCGGCAAAGAACAAACGGGGCGCGTGTGTCTTCGTCTCCATCGTTGGCTGCTTGTTTCTTTTGGTCTTCGGGAAGCTGCTTGTAAAAGACAATCGGCGTTCCGTGTTCACCCTTGCGGACGGTGCCTTTCAACTCCTGCGCTTGTTTGAAGGTCAACCAAAACGGGCTGCTGTAGTCACTCGACCAAAGCAAGAGAACATTGATTCCCCGGTAGGGCTTGCCGGTGTAGAAGTTGCGCGGGAATGGCCCGCCTGCGAAGCGTGGAGACTTCCACGGCTTCTCCCACGGAATCACGCCAGCCTTGAGGCTGGTAATAATGCGGTCGGTAACGGTCTGATAGAGGCTTGGCCTGCTGCTGGTGCTTGGCTTCTTCATGGTGCTTGCTCCTTTGCGGTTGCTTTTGCTTTTCATGCCGTGCGCGGCATGTACCTACATGCCGAACGCCTCCTGGCGAAGGCGGGGCGGCAAGGCGCAAGGGGAGGGGTATCTCCCACCCGGAGCAAAGCGGAGGGCGAAGCGTAGCGAAGGTCTGCACAAGCGAAGCGCGGAAGACTGTTGGGAAACCCCTTGCGCCGCGCCAGGGCAGCGCCCTCAGCAAAGGTTTGGTTTCCTTATTCGTGCGCGTCAGCGCACATGATTTTCAGGGTCGCGTTGCGGCAGGAACAGGCCGCTGTGGTGGGTGGCGGAAGACGCGGAACGCGGCTGGAGACAGGCGAGGAGTGCAACTCCTCCCTCCTGCATGAACTGTCTTTGGAAGTTTCAGAAGTGGATTGAAAGCATGTGGGAATCAACGAACGGCGAGCGCCAATCCCTGCGCCATCGAATTGCTCTGTGCGTTGCCAAAGCTGACAGCCGCGCTCTTGCTTACATCCTGACTCAGTTTGCTGGTAAGTGAAGCGGCATCATTGGTATAAATCTGCGCGTCATGCGAGGCCCGCGAAACGGAGACATAGGCGAACCTGCTATTTATCAATTCAGGATGAACTTCGGTATCCATGTTGACCAACACGCGCTCGGAGGTGAGACCTTGGGAGCTGTGCGAGGTCACAGCGTAACCGTGGTCAAGGTGCCTCATTTCGGTGGCATCGAAGCGCACGATTCTGTCTTTCGGGCCATCCATGCGGACACTGATCGTTCCGTCTTTGTCGAACTGCTGGATGGTGCCGAGGTCGCGGTTGGCAACCTGCAAGTCCCGGTTCGGAGCCGTAAATTGAATTTTCTCCCCTATGGCAAACTCGCGCTCGATCTCACGGTACGCGGCGATGCCGCGCAACCGTGACGGGTCATAGGTCACTTGCTGGCCGTCCTGCCTGCGGACAGTCACAAGATTGTTTTTGGCGTCCGTGGTGACGACCTGGGCGTAGCTTCTCGGCTCGATGCCGTGCTCCTTGCTCCCGCGCGTGTAATGCAGAACGTCTCCGGCCTGATAACGACTCGCCCACTCCCGATCCGCGCCGGTCATGTCGTTGCGCGGCGTCAGCACGCGCATGGAATGATCTGTCTTATCCACGACTCCAAGCGTCTGCAACTCCTGCCGGACGGCCTGATTGATCGCACGGCGCGACGCATTATCGGGCGAGACGATGATGGTGTTTTCAGGATGTGCCGTATAGCTCTTTGCTATCGCCTCGATGCGCTCCTGCTGGTCTTTGATTTCAGTGATGCGTCCCTGCTGTGCAAGCATCTCGACGCCGATGGCGGTTTCGTTTTTCGACAGATGCTCCACAACTTCCAACAATTCGGGATTGGGTTTCTGACGCACGATCTGGTCAAGCTGTGCGGTCTTCATGCCAGCTTCCTGCAACTGCTCGAAGGGCTTTCCGGCATCGACGCCCTGATGCTGGCGAGTATCGCCAATCAACAGAACTTTGTCCTGCGGGGCAATCTTGTTAAGGAAGTCACGTATCTGCTGCGTCGATGCCAAAGAGGATTCATCGACCATATAGAGATGCTTCCTCGCGGGATCGCCGGCGGTCTGCAGGCCGCCGCCCGCGAGGAAGCGCTGCAACGTGTCCGCTTTGATTCCAGCGTCGCGGAGCTGCTTCGCGGCACGCGAGGTCGGCGCAAAACCTTCCACCGCGTAGCCGTTTTGTTCGGCTCCCTCGCGGATAGTTTCAAGCACGGAAGTTTTGCCTGAGCCTGCCCGCCCCTGCAATCCCTGCACCTGATCGCGGGAGATAAGCACCTCTTCAATGACTCGCCGCTGCGCGGCGTTGAAGTGAGGCCGTGACTCCGAGAGCGGCACTGCCGATTCAGCCGACATGATTTGTGATGCGCTATTTTGGCCGCCCTGCACCTTCTGAACGATTTCATTTTCGGCCTTAATGGTCGCCGCAGTGGTAAACCTTCGCCCGGCCTCGTGGCCATTCCCGGCAATCTCTTTGAACTCGCCGGAGGCGACCCGCGCCTCAAAGCTGGCGCGAACCTCCGGGTAGGTCATCTCTCCCATGCCACGGCGCAAGGCATCGACATAGAGAGCGCGTTCGTCCACGACGGCCTCCCGCTCAAAGCCTTTATCGCGGGCGAAGGTGACGGCTTCCCGAACTTGCTGGCGGCGGTCGTTGTCCGGTCGCTGTTCGTTCCGGCGCTCCCGCGCCTCGGCTACAACCCGGTCGGCCTGATTGCCGAACTCGTCGGCAATCTGTTTATGCGCGGCCAGGATTTGGTCGGGAGACAGGGTGACTTTCTTGTCGCGGGTGTTGTGCGCGGCAATCTGCGCGGCCTCCGGGCCAGCAAAGCCACTACGGGAGAGAGCTTCTTCGATCTGCTGGCGACGCGGGCTGGAGGCGTCAAGGTACTCCTGCGTGTAGCCCTTGATCTCCGGCGCTCCGCTTTTGCCGGGTTCAATCTCATAGCCGAGGTCACGCAACTTGTAGGTGAGATGGGACTGATACACGGCGGTAGCAAACTGCTGGCTCTCAAACAATGAGTGCGGCTGTAACGCCCGCATCTTGCCGTTGTCGCGCTCGGTCATATTGAACACGACAACATGCGTGTGGAGCTGCGGCGCGGAGTAGCCATCGACAGGACGGGCGGTGTCATGCTCGAACTTCGCTGCGACAAACCGCCCGGTCGTCTCGGCGGGATGGTTGCCCCCGATGCGGGCTTGTGTGTATCGCTCCAACTCGTTCAAGGCGACGTTGACGGCCTCGCGGTGTGCCTCACGCACCCGGTCATCGCCGCCGACAAGGGCAGTCAGAGAGATGGACTTGGGCGCGGAGAAGGTCGCGTCCCAACCGGCGCGATGCTCGACCGGAGAGACCATCTCTCCCTGTGCGTTGCGGTATTCATGGACGACACGATGCGAGACCAACTGCCTGCCGGTTTGCGGATGCTGGCCTTCGGAGAGGCGGGCGAACTCCTCCGCGCCGACAGCGCCGGACAACTCGAATGTGTCGGCCAGCTTGCCATGCCATTCACCCTGTATGGTGTCGCCCTGCTTCCAATAGTTCTGCTCGGCGGCGGTGAACTCTTTCTCGTGGTAAGTCTGTGCCTGGCTTGCGGAGAGCGGTTTCGAGATATTGAGCATGACAACTCCTCAACCGTGCGTAATCACGTTCTGTTCTTCGTGAGCATCGGGAACGACGGAAAGCTCGGGCTGTATCACTTCCGCGGTCGCAGGCTCGTTCGGCTCCGGCGACGGAGCGGAGGCTTCCGGCACCTGCTGCAATTCCTGGTTGCCGCCACGGATGGCTTTTGGGTCATACGGCAGCTTGTCATCGGGGCGCTCGCGCAGCTCGAAAGGCTTGGCAATCTCCGGCATATCGAAATACGGAAATGAAAAGTACGTTACGAAATTCTGGTACTTCATAAAGGCGTGGAGGTCCGCGAGGCCGGAGATTTCCGACTCCAGTACCAGCGGCTCAACCTGTCTCTCGATAGTGAAGTTGTGGCCTGCGCGTGTTCCGTCAAAGTGCGTCTCGCGCAGCCTTTCGATTTCGACCTTGCCGATGAATTTCGACACCCACTCTCCAGCATTCGGCTCTTTGGTGGTGAGCCAAACGCTGGTCGCAGGCTGCGACAGCATCACCTCGGCCAGATGGCCGTACAGATACTCAAGCTGTGCTTTGCCCTGAAAACCAAGCACGACCGGATTCCGGCTCTTGCGGCTCTCTGTGATGGCGGTGTGAAGCTGCGGCAACTTCTGCAAGCTCGCCAGCTCGTCAATGACGAACCATACACGCTTTTGCTCTTTGGTCGGCTCATTCAACAGCCGCAACACCAGCCAGTCAATCCATAGACTCTGCAAGGGGCGCAACGCTTCGCGCTCGGCTGGAAGCGAGGTAAGGAAGATCCAACCTTGTCTCTTTTCGGCCCACTCCGTAGCCGTCCATCTCCCGTTGCCTTCACCCTTTTTCGGGAGCAAGCGCAGGCTGTCCGCGACCAATCCGAGTGAGCCAAGAACACCGGCTCGCTGCTGGTGCGCTCGCGGGTCAATCAGGTGCGCGTGTTCGGTGCCTTTCAGCCTGCGGTCGATCTCATCCGGGTTCGACATCCACTGCACCAGCTCGTCCGGCGTTGGGCCATACGCCATCAGGAAGGCAAAAATTTTCTGCGGGCTTTCGATGAAAAACTCACCCTTTCTGTCCTGCGGCGGCTGAAACAAGGACGCGGCCAGCGCCTTTGCTTCGGAACGGCTGCGCAGCTCCTCGGCTGGCCCCCAATAGGGGCAGCGTGCGTCCAGTGGATTCAGGATTACGTCACCCCTTGATGGGTCGTAAAATCGCTTCACGAACTCGCGGGCCGGGTCATATACGATGGCCGAATCCTCGCGGCTGCGGACCTGACGAAGCACCTGGAACATTAACGCGGACTTTCCTGCGCCAGTGTCCCCGATGATCTGCATGTGCTGTGCTTCGGCCTTCGCAGGAATGCGAATCATCTCTTTCATGTCATCGGTTTTGAATCCAATGCCGTCGCCCTTGACGGTGCGGTTGAACGCCTGCGGCGTCAGCCGCTCCGGGCCTTTCAACCGCCGTCCGTACTTGAGTGCTTTTTGCCGCTTCACGTCTTTGGCAACGGCGAACGGCAGCAGCACCAAGAAGATTCCCGCACCACAGAGCAGCGGGATTTTCAAGATGGTGGATAGGTCGTTATGATAGACAGCGACTTTGAGGTAGTCGCACAACCGGGCGTCCACGTAGCTCCGTACCGGGCCGCGAAACAACAGGTCATCGCCATGCTGGAGCGCAGCCGGGGAAAGGGCCAGAGGGATGACGCGACCGCCCGGCTCCAGAGTCTTCCCACGCACTACATCGTCATTCATGGCTGGGCTTGGCTTCATCCCATGCCCGGTCAAAAAGAGCATCCGGTACTGGCTGCGATGCGTCCGGCTGAATGATCCGAAGATGGAAGTACGCACGTAGACCGGCATATAGAATCGCTGCATCGGCGTACCGATGAAGCGAAGGCGAGCGTAGAGAAATACGGCAGTCAGAAATACGGCGATGAAGATTGCAGCATAGGTATAGATGGGCCGGTGCTGCGGCCAGATGATCGTCTCTTTGCGTCCCCACGTTGTCTTTGCCATCGTCCTATCTCCTTCCCTCTGCCAGGAGTTTTCCGGCCAGCTCGTGTTTCAGGCTGCTGATCTGGTCAAGCAGCTTGTCGAATGCTTCGAGCGAGAGATTCTGTCCTGCGGCGAGCGGTCGCAGGACATTGACTAAAAGCAGGCGAACGCCAAGAATCTCCGCCAACGAAGCATCGGGCGCAGGTTCCGAGCGCAGCTCACGCAGGATCACGTCACGCATCCATTCGCTACGAGGAACGCCCTTCGCCGTGGCGACTTCATCGACCAACCGCGCTTCGTCTTCTGTCAACTTGAGGCAGCGCGTGGTGTTACGGAAGACCGTTTTACTGGTCGTCTTCTTTGTGCCGTTTGCTGGAGTAAGGAGCGCCATTTTGATAGCTCCGGGCCGGTATACCTGCGTATACCGGCTTTAGCGTATTTCCTTCTGTTTCAGCGGGTTTACGTTGGTATACCTGCACGACCCTATGAGGGGTGGAGTGTCGAAATACACCCGGTGCGCAGCACCGCTCTGGTACTGGCACGGATGTAGAGAGCACATCATGCTCTCCGAACCGCCACGGATTCCGCTGGCTCCACCCCGGCTGAAGGCTTCTTCGCGCTGCTGCGAGGAGCCTTCGTTCCATTAGCGCGACGGGGCTTTAGAAGCTCCGGCACATCCTTGCATTTATCGGAGGCTCGAAAGGCCGCGAAATCACGGTCTTTATCGAAGAGATATTCGAGTCCTTTATTGATGACTTCATCGGGCGTTGCACCGATGAAAGCCGCATATTGATTGATCTGCGTAACGACCGGCTCATTGAACCGGACGTGGGCTGTTACGCGGCGGATTTGGGTGACTTCGATGAGTGGCATTGCGTTCTCCTTTGAGGGTTGAAATCAGGCGGACTTTTTGCGGGCAATCATGCGTTCTGCCGTGGTTGCAATCTCCCGCGCACGAGCGGAGCAAAGTGCGGCGGGAAGCTCGAAACGGCGGCGGGATTCAAGCATGATGATCACGTCATCGAAACGAATGCCTTCGATGAACCACAGGCGAGCCGAAGCAACATCGACGGTGCGCTGCGCGTAGTACAGCGGATTGGGCTTATCGGAGCGGCGCGAAGCCAGCTCCCGCGTCAGCTTCGTGGCGTCTTTGCCGTGAGCAAGCTCATGGGAAACCCATGCCCAATCACTCTCGGAATGACTATGCTTCGACGGCGGTTTGCGCGGCGTCGAAGTAGCGGCGAAGAGCATGGCATCCACAACACCCGCGTCAAGCCGGAAATCATCGGGAGTCCAAACGGAATCGTCGGGATATTCGACCGTGACTTTGTAGGCTGGATCGTACTTCCGATTCAGGAAACCGGGGACACGCAGGACACGGTTGCAGTCGGTGCAAGCAATGTCCGCGCCGAAGGCGATAGCGAGCAGCTTGAGCGTCTGTTCCTGACGCGCAAAGTCGAACTCTTCGACGCGCCAAAGCACCTGATATTTGCCGGGAGATGTGGACAGAATCGAGGTTGGCGGCGGCACCGACTCCGATGCCCGCAGCGCAGCGAGACGGGCATCTCCATCCTCGTCGATGTCGAGGTACAGATGCCGCACAGAAGCGATGCACTCTTTGGTGCGCTTGCGGCTGCCAGGGCGAAGCGGATTGGCGGCGACATAGATGTTGTTGCGACCGTGCTGATTCTCATAAGAGAGCCATGCCATATACCGGGTCTCCAACACCTGCTCCAGGCGCACGACGCGCTGCATGGGAGCAGGGGCATCCGGTCTGCGAAGCAGGATCGCAATGGTCTCTTCGGGGACGAAGCAGCGTCTTAAAAAGCTGGCGGCAATGTGGCTCATAGCGGAACCTCTTGCGAGTGCAATCATGCGGGCCTTAGCAGGAAAAGAAGCCCGGTGATGTGCCGGGCTTCTACGGATGAGGCGCGGCCTATTCGGCCAGCGCCTCGTCGGGAATCTCGTCGTGCTCCTCAGCGTCGGACTCGACCCTTTCGGAGCGGTCGAGTTTGAGGAAGGAGTTGACGACAATCGAGTCGCGCTTGCTGCCCTTGTACTCCGTGTGGCGAATCGCTCCACGGACTTCGATGAACGTGCCTGTATCGAGCTTTCCGGCTGCTTCTGCACGAGGGCCGAAGACGATGCAACGGTGCCATTCGGTGAGCGTCGTGTACTTGCCGTCCTTGTTCTTGAAGCGAGTATTAGTCGCCATCGAAAACGTGGTGAATGTGCTGCCGTTCTTGGTGTAGGTTTTGGCGGGACCGCCGAGGTTGCCGATGAGGATTGCGAGGTTCGTTTCCATGATGGTGTCTCCGTTTTGAAATTCCCGATCTGATCGGGTCACGAAACAAGCGAGTGGGCCATGCTCCCTAGTGCCGAAGCTCTGCATTTGCGGAAGGTTCGGAAAATCTTTTTGCGTTCGTTGCACAAAAGTTTTCTGAAAGCCGTAAAAGCAGAAGAGCGAGCTGCCGACGGGCGCATGAAAAGCCCCGAAGCCGTGACCGAGCATGGTTGGGATTGCTCTGAGGAGACCTGTCGGAGAACCCGGCCTCCATCGCTGCTCAGGCTTCCGCCCTCACCGCGAACGGACATGCCCATGTTTGGCCGACTGCTCGCGCAAACAAGGACTGCGACGCTACCGATACCGTGCAAGGTTTGGCCTGTATGGAGAAGCCGGAAGACACAGTGCATCGCAGGGAGATTCGTCATGCTCTTGGATGGGCTGTGCGACTCGATTGTGTTTCGGCAATTCATCAGCTCAAACCTCACGCAACTCCGGCGGGAGCACGATAGATGTCCTCGGTCTGGAAGGACTGCTCCGCATGGCTGTAGCCCGTCACGGCAATCAACTCGCGTACCCGGCGTCGGCCCGCATGATCGCGCTCGCAATAGAGAACAAAGTCGATGGCCTCCGCCGTCTCCGAGCGAATGAAAGAGTGATTGAGATTCGGTCTCGCACTCAGGGCCAAATCGGACAGCCTGTTGAGCGCATCCCACGCACTCTTGGCGTGGATGGTGGAGAGTGTTCCACCGTGGCCGGTATTCATCGCTTGCAAGAGGTCATAGCCGCATTCGTCGCGTATCTCGCCCATGATGATGCGGTCGGGACGATGGCGTAATGCAGCGGCTACAAGCTGGCTCGGAGTAACGGCAACCTGGCCGGGGATGGCCTCGACCGCTTCCCAACGAACGGCGTTCGGATGGGTTATCTTTAGCTCGGCGGGCTGCTCAATCACGATGAGCCGTTCCTGCAACGGCACATGGTCTAGCAGCGCCTTCATCAGAGTTGTCTTCCCGCTGCCCGTTCCGCCGCTGATAATGCCGTTCTTGCGCTCTCCAATGAAGCCCACAACGGCATCTCGAATCTGCTCCGGCAGGCTCCCCGATGCAATCAGCTCCGCAGACGTGAACCAGCGATTGAATTTCCTGACGGTGAAGGTGGGGCCGTTAATGGAAGAGGGAGAGCCGACGACGGCGACGCGAGAGCCGTCCGGCAGGCGTGTATTGAGGATGGGATTCTGGCTGGTAAGGTCTTGTCCGAGAAGACGGGCGACACGCTCTATCGCGGCCTGCAAGCGGTCGTTGGTGTACGGCGTGGAGAGCGCAATATGCTCGACCACGCCACCTCGATCCGCGTAGACGCCGGTGGTCCCGTTAATCATCAGGTCGGAGATGGACGGGTCAAGTAGCAGGCCCCGCAACTCTTCGGGAAAGAACGGCAATATCAGCTCGAAGCTCATGGAACCACCACCTGATTGTTGCTTGCCGCCGCAGCGGAGGATATGAGCTTGACGTAATATGATGTACAGCGCATAATGGATACATGGCTTACGAGATTCGGGCCACGCCTGAGTTTCGGGAATGGATGCAGACCCTCTCTCCGGCAGAACGGGAATCGTTCGATACAGCCGTAAACCTTCTCAGGGAACGCGGCCCTATGCTTGCCCGGCCTTATGTCGATACCGTCAAGGGATCGGCATTCCCGAACATGAAGGAGTTGCGTACCGCGCACGACAAACATCTGGCGCTTCGCGCATTCTTTGCCTTCGATCCGAAGCGTTCCGCCATCCTGCTCATCGGTGGCGACAAACATGGGCGGCGTGGCTTTTACGAGAAGTTGATTCGCAATGCCGATGAACTCTACCGCGAACACCTGCGAAACCTGAAGAAGTGAGCGCAAGCGAGAAAGGAACCTATGGCAAACAAGACCCTCTCCTACGACAGCATCGCCAATGAGCTGATGACTCCGGCCAGCCGCGCCCGCGCAAAGAAGCGCGCCAACACCCTTCTCAAGCGGATGACGCTCGATGAATTGCGTAAGGACCGCAAGATGACGCAGGGAAAGGTCGCGCTCGCCATGAAGATGGAGCAAAGCGAGGTTTCCCGCCTCGAAAAGCGTTCCGAAGTCAAACTTGGAACGCTGCGGAACTACGTCAGTGCCCTGGGCGGACACATCGAAATCCGTGCCGTCTTTCCAGATAAAGACGTTGAACTTGCGCTCTCCGAATAGCGCAGCCGTGAAGGTTGATACAGGAAATCTCACCGTACCGCTCCGTCTGCCGTGGCTGCGGCAGTGCCGGGTGCAATCGGGTCAACCGAGACGCGGTTTTCGTGGAACTCGGTGATGGTCAATCCCAACGGATTGATGAACTCATATTGCGGATAAATCTTGGCTTGGTCACTGACCTGTTTGGGATTCAGGTAGTAGGTCAGACTAAGCATCCAATGCTCGGTGCGGGGCTGGCGCGAATGGCTGGGTGAGTAGAGCTTATCCAGAGCCAGTAGTGCCGTCCCACGCGCCAGGACTGCTCCCTGTATCGTCTCCTGGGACATGGACGTGATGGTGACGTTCTTCACCTCGACATCGCTCTGCTCGATCTGACCGCCGACGACCTGCGAGACAAGATGATTCTGGTTGTCATCGCCCATCAACTGCGAGGCGAAAGTGCCGGACAGGAAGTAGTAGTTGAGCGGGTACTTCTTGGCGATGGTGTCGCGGCTGATCGTATAGCGGTAGTTTGCCCAATCGGTGAGATATGTCCTAATCTCGCCTTCACGGGGACTGTAATTCAAATCGCTGTACTGGATCGCCTGGGCGCGGCCCATCTCATCAATGCGGATGTAGCGGTTTACGAGAGGGCGGCGAGCGAGGGAGAGGTTGAGCCACATGGAGCCGCAAAGCAGGACTGTTCCACAGGCGAGAATGCAGCGGTAGGTTTTGCGCTCGGCGTAATGAGAGGCATAGACTTCATTGCCAATCTGATCGGTGAGCAAGGCTTGCTCTGGCGAGAGTATCGACTGTTCATTGACTGCTGTGTGCGTGGACATGGGGAGGATGACTCCTTTCGTTGACCGCGTGAATAACCACTGCGGCATATATCAATCCGGCGATGATGCAGCCGAGAAGGATTACCAGAAACAGGTAGCGAAGCGGCCTGCCTAAACCTGCTTTTCTCATTGCCAGCGCGTGAACCTGATACTTGAACATCTCTATCCAGCTCCTCCCGCGATGAAAAGTGTCGAGACGACATTGCTCACCGCGTTACCCATATTTCCTGCCAGTCCCGCCGCACCACCGAAGATTGCCTGCGTCATGCTCGGAATAAAAAGCATGTTCACAATGAATGCGACGAATACCATGATGCACGGAATGAGATTGGCAAGCCACATCTCCATCGAGTAATTTCCATTGAAGGTCTGTTGGATAAAGGCGTTCATAAACCCGCCCCATACGAAGATGAACGCGGCAGCAACGGCGCGAATCATGGCGAAGCTGACAAGTACATCGAGGAAGTGAAAGAACTTGGCACGGAAGGTCTTCGTCATCAGCAGTGGAATGAATACCGGGCCAAACAATGCTGTCACGCCATAGAGGATGAAGGCGCTGCAATTAATCACGAAGAGGATGGCCGATGAGATGCCGAGGAGTACCTGCACAACGAAGTAGCAGAGGATCTGAACCGGGGCCATAAGCGATGGCATGGCCGTATTGTCGCCAGCGGTCTTGAAGAGCTGGAGAAGCGTGTCGAGCGAGTTCTGATCGAAAGCAGCAACCATCGCCTGAGCGATGTAGGAAAAGAAATGATTGATACCAAAACTCGCACCGGGGAATGGATTCACCCAATAGTTTTCAAGCAGGCAGCAGATGATAAGCCGCAGCAGGAAGTTGACCAAGTCGCCCGCATGGACGGGCTGGGCATGAAAGCGGAACGTCATGCTGGTGGTATTCCAGTTGATGACCAGACTGATGAGGGTGAAGAGGGAGATGCAGGCCAGTTCCGTGAGTCCAAGCTGCGTCAATGCGCCGCCGTTCTGCGTGGTCAGATTGGTGAGATTGTTGGTGAACTGGTACAGCCAATCGACACCGGAACTTGCGCTCGGCAGTGCTTGTGCTAACAACGCCACGGAAACCATATCGCTGCTCTCCCTCGGTTGCGTTTAGGGGATGTACTTCTGCCAGGTCTTGCCTTCATGTGCGGCGGAGGAATTGTGCATCTTTTTGTCCGCCTCCACACGTTGCCGAAACGCCTCATCTTCAGCCTTTCGTTCTTCAGCCTCCTTCTGCTGCTGTTGAAGAATGGCCGCAGCTTTGGCGGCGGCAGCGGCGGCTTTCGCCGCCTCATGCCGCTGGTACGTCAATGCGCCTCCAATAGCCGTCAGAGCTGCAAGGATGGCGAGCAGGATTTTCGTATTGATCGCTTTCAGCATCGCGCTCTCCAGCTATGGAAGGTAGGTCGTCCAGGTGCTCGATTCGTTCGCCGCGCTGGTGTCATTGGCGGAACGCTGTTGCTGCACGAAGACAGCGGTGTTGAGGTCTTCGACGTGGGCGTTGCGGCGCTCCATGTTGGCGACGGTCATCTGCGAAGCAAGGCAAGCGTGGAGCGTGCCTTGCGATTGCATCTCGCTCAATCGCTGCGCCTCCGCAGCGTTCAAGAGATTGAGCTGCTGGACTTCGCTGTTGGTGCTGTCGCTGACGTCGAACTGCTGTGAAAGAAGCGAGTTGTTGGCCGTGGTGTTTTCGCTTCTGGAGGCCCGGTACTGTCCCACGGCGGTAAGGCAGTCCGGGGAGACAGAATCGGAGGTTTCAATCAAGGCAAGCTGCGACGTGCGGGAGCTGCCAAGAGACTGAGCCGAGAGATAGGAAGAAGCATTCCCGTTCATGGTGACGGTCGCGGCCTTCCATGCTGTGCTTGAGGCAGACGGCGAATTGCTGTTGAGCGCAATACTCATGCCCGCTGTCTCACCGAACATATTGGCGACGTTCACATTTTCGAGAGCGTGCAGGGTCGTTTGCCATTGCTGCTTGACCGAGAAATGGGTGATGTTGTTCTTCAGCATGTTGTACTGCGTCTGAAGGGTGGTGAGCTGAGAGACAAGGCTCGCGTAGCTGGTCGGGTCGAAGACAATATCCCCGATGCCGAAGAGAGCGAAGCTGGGCGTTGCCGTGAGAAGCAACGCCGCGCCTGCACCGATGAGCCACTTGCGGCGGTTAGTCAGCGTGACTTGCATAAAGCCTCCTGCGTTTGGGTTGAACTACATGCACTGCGGGCAGGTCGGGTCCAACCTGTCCAGAGGAAATGCGTGGATATGTGTTGCGTTTGTAATAGCCACGGTGGACTGGAGGTAAATCCACGCGAGCGCGTTCCGTCCGGTATCTGTCCCAATCAGCAGAAGAGCAAGCAGGATGGCCGCAATAATTCCAGACATCTGACTGAACCGACGGAGCATACTCGTCTGCATGGCGATCACTCCTCCTCTGCAAGCTGGCGGGCAACCTGCGGAATCACTGCTACCCATTCCTGCCCGCTGCGGTCGATAGCCTCGGGGATCGTGTAGTCGATCTCGGCCAACCAATCGGCACGATTGAGGACAAGCGCGACGGCAACCTTTTCGCCGGTGGACTGCACACCCCATGCGTCATGCCCGCCGCGCTTCGCGTCGCGGGCCTTGCGGAGCAGATGTTCATAGCGGTCATCCATCACACATGCCTCCTTTACATCGTTGGATCGACGCGATGGCCCGTATAGGCGGGAATCAATAAGTCGGTGCCGATGTATACGCGGGCACGCGAGCCTTCCTTCAGCGTGATGATGGGGAGTCGGTTAAGGAAGTGATTGAGCACCTGTTCACCCTCCATCGCAGACTCTTCCGAGATGCCATTGCGTATCTCCGTCGAAGGCGTGAAGACACTGCCGTTGTTGCCGATCTGCGCGAGACCGCCCAAACCGCCAATAGCGGCAGCGGCGGCGAACGCCTGCAAGTATCCGTGGTTGACTTTGGTTGCAAGGCCGGTCGTGCCGATCTGGTCAAGGGCGATGTACTTCGAGAACCATAAGGAAAATCCATCGGGCGTAACGGCACGGTGGAAGCTGACAATCATCTTGCGCTGTTGAGCGCTTCCAACCGCCAGTACGTCGCCAAGAACGAATGTTCCCTGTGGGATAAGAAGCTGTTGGTGATCGTGAGAATACAGGTCGGTAGTCACCATGAGCATCACCGCGCCATTCGCTCCTCCATCGAGACGCAACGTGACAACGCCCTCAAGTACGGTTCCTTCAAAGACCCGGAAAAGGCGGCCCTCATAGGTGTCAAAGTCGTAGGGAGCCAAAGCAGGATTCTTTTCATTACCTTTCGCTTCGGTGCTGACAGGCTTTGCAGGGGACGCGCCTTCGGCTGCGTTAACAGCCGTCTGTTTCGTGGCCTCTGTTGTAGCCGGAGGTGGGGCAGAGCGTTCAAAGTCAATCGCTACGGTGTCGCTATTGATGGCGTCCTGTTGTTGCTTCTCTTTGGCAAGCTGCTTCTGCTTGGCCTCGGCCTGGGCCTGGGCCTGCGACATCTCGGAGGTGTGCGCGGGCGCATTGGGGTTGTCGCCGTAGATCGCTGAATGCTGCGCGGCGGTCATGGGTGGTGCGCCTGCGGCCTCCGGGCCGGGCACACCTTCGGTCTGCTGGAGTTGCTGGAGGGCGGCGGCAAGCTCTTGCTGATGCTGCCGCGCCTCGGCGTCCCGCTGCGCCTGCAACTGCTGTTGCGACTCGAAGCTGTTTACCTGTTGCGCGTTCGGCGCTGCCGGACGCATGGGCATGGCACTGGCTGGCGCATTCCTTTTATTGCCGCTCAAGAGACTGGAGAGATTGGCGATGCCGATAAGCCCGATGATGACCACCAGGGCAATCACCACTGGCATACTCTTCTTGAGCGGCGGCTTGGACTCCGGCTGTTCCGGTACGGTGGCGGGGACGTTCTGGTTTGGTTCCGGCATGGCTACCTCGCTTCCTCGCTGCGGTGGAACTCCACCTTCTGCTTGCCGATGGCGAGATAGCCATTGTCCAGTTCCTTCGGCACGGTATACAGGCCGTTGTTGAAGTTGAAATTGATAAGCGAGGGTTTCTTGTCTTTCACCTCGTAGAGAGCAGGTGTCTCCTGAAAGTGGCCGCGCAGATACGTGAACCTGTCATCGCGCCATATCGCCTGTAAGCCAAGCTCCTTGCCCTTCGACTTATCCCATGTGTAGTCGAAATGGAGAGAGCCTGGATACTGGCTGCGATATGTCTCCTCTTTCGTTTCCTCGGCCTTCAGCGTGGCAGCTTCAGCGGCCTTCGCTGCGACTGCCTCCTGCTTTACTTTGTCCAACTCGGCGGCGGGAACGAAGACAGGCATCTCCACCAGCCTGTCCTTCGCGGCCTTGTCGCCGGGGGCGATGAAGATTTTGGAATCGAAATGCGGATCGTCGTCGCCGGAGACTTCGCGCAACTGCAAGGTGTATTCGTTGCCGTGATCGGAAACGATATGCACGTCCGTCGTGCTGTTCGCCAGCTTCGGCTTGATGCTGATGAAGCGCGATGCAACGTGTCCACCATCGAAGACCCAATCCACGGTGTCACCGGCGAAGACGTTGGCAACCTTTTCCTGATCGGGAAGCAGAATGAGCGTCGATTGCAATAACCCGGCGCGGACCACAGGCGGCGTGTCCGCCTCGGACACGGTGATGGTGCGCGGCGCGTTCGGCTGGAGGTGCTTCGCGTCGGGCGTGCCGGGGCCAGAGGCAAAGGCAGTTGCGGTAAAGGCAAGCCCACAGGTGACGAAGATGAGGATAGGTGGTTTCATTGCTCTCTGTTCCTTTCGGTTATGCGGACTCGCCCTGGGCGAACCGCGTGATGCCCTCGGTGAGTCCGTACTTGGCAATTAGCTTCGACCGGCGCACGCGATCTTTCGGTTTGGTGGAGAACGTCGCATAGCTGCGACCATCAAGGTTCAACTTGATAACTTTGGTGAGTCCGTCGCGGCGCATGTACAGAGCCTCGCGGTCCTGCAAGCTCTCGAAGAGAGCGAGCTGCTGTTCCGTCATCTTGAATAGCTCGGCGTACTTCTTTCGGTTGAAGGTCGCATCTTTCAGGAAGAGAAACGACGTGCAGGAGTTCACGATGATGTCGGCGTTGTCTCCGAGGTCTTCCGCCGACTGACCAATCATGGTGACGCCGCCGAGGTTCTTACGGACGGTCTTGATGGACGACAAGGAATCTTCGAGAAGCTGCCGGTTCTTCATCGAAGAGAACACTTCTTCGATGAGAACGTGCTTAGGGACGCCAAGATTCGCAGGATCGTAGAGAACATCTTTCAGGCGATGAAGTCGCCAAACCATAAACGGCTCAATCAGGTCGGCGTGCTGTTCGTTATTGACCGCCTGAAAGTCGGAGCACCCGATGCGGGCGAGCGAGAAGTTGTCCTCTACGTTGTCGAAGATGGCACTGTAGACGCCATTTCCAACCCACTTCGCCATATAGCGGTCTAGCTTCTTGGGCAGAAAGAGATTGGAGAGGCGGCGGTTTTGCGGGTCGAGCAAATAGATGTCCCGCACTGCCTTGTGAATCACATCGTCGTCCTCCGGCTCCAACTCTGCGCCGCCTTTGGTCAGCAGCAGCTTGACGAAGGAATAGAGGAATTTGATGTTGCTCTCGGTTGGGTCCAGGGCAAATAAGGCGACACGCGGGCCGTCTTTCCCAATGCGGTCAACACGTCCGCCGTATAACTCGACAACGCTCTCATAGCTGCCGCCGATGTCAAAAATGTGGGTAAAACCACCGTATTTCTGCTCCAATGCGACGATCTGATTTCCATGAACGGACTTCCCGGTTCCGGTAGGACCGAGGATGAGCATGACGCGAACACCGTTGACATAGGTATCCATAAAGAACGGCGTGCGAGTGCGCGTCTCGAAGATGTTGAGGTATTCCGAGTCAAGGTCTTCCGAGTAGGGATGGCCGATGTGCGGAGCGAAAACAGAAGAGAGCCGTGCGTGGTGCTCCTCGGATAGCCACATCGGGAAGACATTGAACTTGCCGTTGCCGGGGAACATGGCATAGAACGCACAGAGATTGCCAAGCGTCTCCTCGATCACCTGGGCGCGTGCATCGACGAAGATCCGATGCACGGCGGGCGCGGTATCGCGGAGCTGCTCCGCGCTGTTGGCGGCGAGCAGCAAGCGGAGTGAGTATTCGCCTTGTGCCTTCTTATCTAATTCGCGGATGACTAAGCTCAAGTCATCGACGCTGCTGTTGGCGGCTTTCGCATCGGCTCCGGTTTCGAGCGAGGCTGTATCGCGCCCGCTCATTACGCGGGTGAGCACACCGACTTTGAAAAACGAGATGAACTTCTCCTGCGCGTCGATCTCACTGCGGGCGGCGGTGGTGGACTTGGGCCGCCACGTCGAGCACAACACGCTATCGCAATCGAGCGTGAGCAGGCCGGAGAAGAGGCACGGCCTCGATGCCTCCGGCGTCGTCTTCAATGAGTACATCTGCACGTACCGTTTGCCCACACGCAGATGATCGCTGTGCCATGCAACGGGATTGCTGACGATCTGGCGGTCTACGCCGGTATCGTCACGGAGCTGTGCCTGCAAAGCCCATTCTTCAAGGTTGAAGAGATACGAGAAGAATTGGAATGTGCTGTTTTTATCCAGCGGTCGCAGCCCCAACATACCGCCGAGATGACCTTCCAGAATCGTTGCCGCCTTCTGAAGTTCCACCAGCATCCGCGATGTGTCGGCGGAGTTCTCCTGTGGCTTGCGCTCAAACGCTTTCAGCTTGGGCGGCTCCAGCGTGAGGCACCAGTGAAGGTCAATGCGCCGAAAGGCTGCGGTCTTCTCAAGGAAGCCGAGGCGGTCATCGACAAATACCTGCGTGACAGGGTTGCTGTAGGTCTCTTGGCGTGGCAGCTCATAGCCGGACAGGATGCGGGTGTACTGGTGAAGGCACGAACCTTCGGGGAGGCCACGCAATGCTCCCTCAATCGAGCGCATTCGTGATTCAAGCTCCTGGTCGGTCAATCCCTCTTCATCAATTCCTGTGAGCGCAAATAAGCATCCATAACCGCCGCCCTTGAGGGCGAAGATGTTTGGGCCAACGAAGCGTGCAATCGGAACGATGCTGCACGCAGCTCCGGCCTTGGCGAACCACGGAACGAATTTGGCTTGCTCAGTATTTGCGCGGGTCATAGTAGGACTTCTGGTTGAGGCTCAAGCCCCAGAGCTGGAACATCTTTGGGTGTTTACGAACGGTGAGCCACGCGCCCACGGCGAGCGTGGGGAAGGCCACCATCGCCAGCAGGCGAAACCCAACGAGGAAAACCGTTACACAGACGAAGACAATCGCCATCCATGCGCTGAGGTCCAGTCCGAGCTTGGCTCGTGGCCTATTAAGCGCCTGATTGATCGGTAACGGTTCTCCCCGGCGAGCCATAGCAGATGCACCTCCTACATCTGCTGCCCGGTCAGCGAGCCAATCCATCCAGCTCCCCAACCGAGAACTCCAGCGCCAAACAGCGCGCCGAAGAGTCCTGGGATAGCGTCCTGAAAGCGTCCCGACATCATCCGAATACCCGCAAAAATCAGCCCTCCGAGGCAGATGACGGCCCCGGCGTACATGGCGAAAGTTTTGAAGGTAGACATCAAGGTTTGAGCGCCAGAGAAGTCCATCGTTCCCTGGGCGTGAGCAACGTTGGCAGCGCCCGCTAGAGACAGAGCAATGAGCGTCGGTCCCATCACATGCGCGGCATGGAGGAGTTTTCGAGAAATGAGTTGCGCTCGCCGCTTGCGTAACGAGCAATGAGAAGGGGCTATCTCGGGGGATGTAACGCTACTGCGATGGTGGGACATCGGCACCTCCCGCGGCCTTTTGTGGCCGCGATTTGGAGTCACCGTAACGGGGAACGATGTCGTAGTCTAACGACTTTCGGGAAGTCTACGTTTCGTATATGGAAACGTTGAGCCGATGGGCTCTATCCGAGATCTAACCGCGTCGGGCTAGACTGGGAAGCAACCTATGTATCAGATAGTCCTAGATACGAACGTGTTGGTAGCTGCGATGCGGTCCAGGCGTGGGGCTTCCTATCGCCTCCTTGATGGATTGGGCGATGACCGTTGGCGACCCAATGTCACGGTCGCGATTGTGCTGGAGTATGAGGCAGTGTTGAAGCGCGATTGCGGAGAGTTTGGCCTTACAGAAGACGACATCGATGATGTCGTGGATGCGATCTGCTCACAGGCCGGAATTCACCGGCTTTATTTCCGTTGGAGACCGGTTGCCTCCGACCCGGATGACGACCTGGTACTGGAAGGCGCGATAGCCAGCCGGAGCGATTTCATCATCACCTTTAATAAGCGAGACTTTTCCGACAGCGAGCGATTCGGAATTCGCTGTCTGACTCCGAAAGAATTTCTTATACTGTTGGAGGAGATGCCATGAAGACCATTCAACTTCCCGACGATGTCTACCAGCAGGCCTCGAAGTTGGCCGCGCAGGATCATGTCTCCGTGGACAAACTGGTGGCAGTGCTTGTGGCTGAAGGTGTCGGAGAGTGGTCACGGCTCCAAGAGCGCGCTGGCAGGGGTTCTATCGCGAAGTTGAAGCGCGTTTTGGCAAAAGTGAGCGATGCCACTCCGGAAACAGTAGATCAGCTCTGACGCGTAGCTGTGCTGCAACTAGCGTATTTCCGGCTAGATTCCGCGAAATTAGCCAAACGACTGAACAATAAGCGAGTCCATTCGCTGAAAATCTGGCTTTTCCGGCGTTTTTCGCATGACCCGTGGAATCGGCCCCCAAAGGTAACCGGGCATACTTTGTGCTAAATTCAACTGAACAATAACGAACAGTAAGCGAAAGGGGTCTGTATCTTATTGATTCTAAAGGTCTCAAGAGATCATCTGAGCCGCTACAGTTCATTTAGAATCAACAACTTACGCTTCTCATAACCCAAAGGTCGTAGGTTCAAATCCTACCCCCGCAACCAAAACAATCTAAATAACTTAAGATTGTTTTTGGGTTACACAAACTGCTCACAAATCCCCACACAACCCCACGCTAAGCGGAAACACTTCTCTCCGTTTCTGTAGCAGCATTTGTGGGTAATACCATCTGTACAACGGCGCTATGCGCCTTCCGTTTTTCTCCCATATAAGCATCCCCATATTTCATGGTCGTGCTTACCTGAGCGTGCCTCATCAGTTTCTGCTGCACGCCGATAGGAGCGCCGCAGGCATCGAGCAGCGAGCGGTAGCTGTGCCGGAAGGTATGCCAGCCCAGCCGCAGTACGCCGATCTTCTTGCCCGCAGGCACAAGGATGTCTCCCTGTAAAACAGAAGAGTGCCAAACTCCGCCCGTGTTGGGATTAGGAAAGACCCATCTCCCTTCACTGGCCGGACACTGCATCCGCCACTTCTGAATGATGTGCGCGAAGGCCGGATCGAGAGGCATTTCATCCTCGCTATACTCCGTTTTCACACGCCCGATTCTTCCGTGGACGGTGCCCCGCGTAATCATCAGCGTACCCTCTTCAAAATCGAAGTCGGGCCACTTCAGCGCCAGAATCTCGCTCACCCGCAAGCCCAGGCACATGGCGATAATAACCATCGTCCTGTAGGGTTCTTCCAGCAGATTGCACAACTGCTGAAATTGCTCCGGCGTTAGGATGAATTTCTTCCGGCGTGGCCGTGTTGTTCCCCCTTTGATTTCGACAAGGCTTAGTGGATTGCGCTGTGCAGGTAAAAGCCCCCAAAGCATAGAGAGTTCCAACATGCGATGGAAGGCTGCTTTGATGTTCTGCTTGGTTTTCTTCGAGAGGTTGAGTTGTTTCAGCCACTCCTGTACTTCGAGCGGCTTGATGTCTGTCAGAATCACCTTGCTCCATGCAGGCCGGAGGTGAACCTTGATGACAGACAGATACCCGACCGTGGTGCTGAACTTCAGACCGTCATCGACGGTTTCACCGGGACGCTGCGCCTTGATCTCTTTCAGGCGCTCATCCGTAATGAACTTGTCGAGGACAGTTCCAAAGGTTGGCGACCGTTGCGCGATATAAGCCTCGCTGCCATTGATCTTCAGCAGCAATGCCTGCAAAGCGCGACGGGCGGCGGTTTCGGTTTGATATTCGACGGTGCTCAGTGTCACTTGTCGCATCGGCAAACCCGGTTTCGAGTGATCGCGGTAACGGAATTCCCATACATCGGGACCCGTCTTGCGCGGCACCCTGCGTAACGATCCATTCTGAAAACGCTCGCGTGAAAACTTCATTCCTTCTCTCCCGCATCACGCAGAGCGGCTGGCTGATTCCATTGAACCTCGCCGGAACGAGGCGCTACAAGTCTTTTCTCCAGCCAGGCGTTCAGAAGAGAGGCGCGAAAGCGCCAGCGGCCACCAATGCGAAATGCAGGCACCGTTCCTTTCCGCGCCATTCCTTCAAGGGTTTTCCAGTGCATCTCCAGAAGCGCCGCCGCTTCATGCAGATTCAGCAGCCGTTCAAAGACGGGTTCAATGGGGATCGAGTTCCTTTGTGAAGGGGATGACTTCAAAGGACACCTCATCGGCTCGCAGAGATTCTGTCAGAAAATTCTGCTTGCATTCCGAGCAGAAAGCGAGCTAGTGTTATTATGATTACATATTTGTTTTTTGTAAACAATCATGCGATACAAACGCGACAAGGAACGAAAAAACGATGTCATCTCCCTCCGGCTCAATGAGGAGCGGATCGAGGTGCTGGAGCGCCATCGGCAGGCATTGATGGAGCAGCTAAACCGTCCGGTTTCACTTTCTGAGGCGGCGTTTCTTGTTCTGGAAGACCGCGTAGAAGCCGTAGAACGCGAGACCGCACGCTACGAGCTGCTGAAAAATCCGGCTGAGAGCCTGTGGAAGATTCGGCAGCAGTGGGAGGCCGAGCACACGTTGTCCGTGGCCGAGTGGGACCTGCTGGCGATCTATCTCCAGATCGGAGCCGAAGAGCAGCGGCAGGTTCCCCCTGTATGGCGACCTGCGGCTCCCTGCCGGGAGTCGTTTCTCGGATTGGTCGAGGCATTTGCAAGCCTGCTTCAAAGCCAGAAAAAAGAGGTTTTTGGAAAACATCTCTGGTACTACTTCGCCAACCTGGACGGTCATAATTCCGGCATTCCGTTTTCGGAGAAGGAGGATGCCGAGCAGAGTTATGAAACGGTGCGGAGATTGATTGCGACACAGAAAGCGCAGTTGCAATCAGAAGAAGATTGGAAATATCCCGGCTCCGTCGGACGTTGCTTATTGACTGCGATTCAGTCGGAGCCGGAGAGCCGCCGCATCGACCAGGCGCTTGCGCCGTATTGGAATGTCCTATGGCGGATTGCCGCGCGAGGCCACTGGCTACGCCATCACTCGCCGGTGCGTATTGTGCAGCCCGATTCTTCCGGCCCGGCAGAGAGGCCAAAATTTCCAGACAGTATCGAAACGCGCAATTTGCGGCTGTCCTTTGGAGATGGAGGCAGCGGAGATATTGCGTTCCATCTTGAGTTCCGTCCGCCGCGCAGCTTTACCTACAGCATCCTTCATTACCCGGAGCTGATCGAGTTCCACGCCATGCTGGAAGAATTCGATGAACTGTCAGCTTGGAACGGACGGTATTTCCGTGCGATCGTCGCAACCAATGAAGATTCCGGCGAAACGAAGTACACACTTTGGCCGAAGCAGCAGGACATCGAGATCGCCTTCACCGACAAGGAATGGCTGCGGCTGCGCGACCTGTTCCGGCAGGCATGGGAGAAGCCGGAGATTACGGAGCGCATGGTCGCGCTTCAGTTGGAGTACGGCGAACAGGGTTGAGGCAATATGGACATCCCCATCTACGATCCGCGAGACGACTATGACTACATGCCGGTGCGGAAGCCCAAACCGCAGGCTCCAGAGTCGAAGGAACGGGATCGTCATATAGACGGAGACTCGCCGAAACAAACGGGACGAGATGACCGCAGCCCGATTCAGGGCAGGCTCGAATCCCTGAAACAACGGGCAGCCGACCGCCGGGTAACTGCTGTCTCACATCCAAAGCGGGAACGCGCGGTACGTCACGAACTGCCGAGAGAAGAACGAAAGCGCATCCGCGCTCAGGAAGTCCGTCCAGGCCGGGACCGGCTTCCCGCGATTGCCGTGGATTTGCGACTTCGCCCGGAAGAGACACGAATGCTCGGTGAGGTGGGGCGTTTCCGCGTCATTACGGCGCGCGATTTGGCTGCGACGATCTATGGTGGCAATCGTGGACAGATGGAGCGTGACCTGGCCTATCTGCGAGAAAAGAACCTGGCCGAGACCAGTTTCATCAACGCCCGCCGCGACGGACAGAACCGGCCTGTCGAACGCATTCAGGTGGTCACGTTGACCGAAGAAGGACGGAATGTCCTGCTGCGGACGGGACAGTTTCGCCACGATCAGGAGATATATGCAGAGCTGGTGAAGCCGCGCGAGGCGGAGCACGATGCTCAGGTCTATCGTGCCTACCTTAAGGAGTGGGAGCGGATTGAGAGGGACGGCGGCAGCAACCCGCGCATCGTTCTGGACTTTGAATTGAAGGCCGACATCCAGAAGGCCATACACACACTGCAGAAGGCAGAGCCGGATGAGGATTTGAGTGCGATCAAGCAGCAGGTCGCGGAGCAGTTAGACCTGAAGTTCATCGACGACTCGATCCAGATTCCCGACCTTCGCATCGAATACGACCTCGATCAGGGCGCACAGAGCGGGCACTCGGATGTGGAAGTCGCCACCGCGGCCTATCACGGCAGGCACCTTGCCGCGAAGTTGCAGGCCGGGTTTCGTCTCTATGCCTCGGCATCGGACCGGGCAACACTGACCGCCCGAATCGAGGATGACCACGACATGATGACGGGCATTCTCGATCTATGACCAGCGCCGACCCCATTCGTGGCATCGAGTATCTGGGATATACGGAGCGCGAAGCCAGCTTCCTTTACCTCGTGGCTGTTCACTCCGGCTACTTCCTCCGTCGCCAGTTCGATCAATTCATCGACCGGGCCAATGGTGCCATCGCTCAGCATTTTCTGCTCAGGGCAAAACGCAGAGGACACGTTGCCGTTCTCGACTTTGGCCAGCAGCGTCACGTCTATCACCTGTTTTACAAACCGTTCTACAGGCTGCTCAATAATCCCGACTCGCAGAACCGCCGCCGGAAAAGCGATGCCGAGATCAAGCTCCGGCTCATGGCGCTCGATTATGTCCTGCTGCAGTTGGGTGAGGAATTTCTCGAAACTCGCGAAGCAAAGGTCCGATTCTTTACCGAGTCTCTTCATGTTCCGCCTGCCTCTCTGCCGGAGGCTGGCCGATATTCCCAGATTTCTTTTGCCGACCACATCCTGATAAGCCACGAGGCAATAAGCAAAGCTCCCCGCTTCGTCTACGTTGAAGAAGGCACCCGGTCACTCATTCGTTTTGAAAAGTTCCTTGTCAGCTACAAGCAACTGTTTCAGGCGCTGACTAGGTTTGAACTCGTCTATCTGTCAGACTCCGACCTGAATTTCGTGGGAGCCGGACGTCTGTTCGAGAAGCTCTTCCCGCAAAGCCGGATGGCCAACGCTCATGCCCTTTATCCAAAAGGGCCGGACCATCTGCTGGAGTGGCTTAGGGTGCGGGCACGCTATGACAGCGGACTTGGAGGGTTGGCGATGCAGGATTTCCTGCTGCTCCGAGAAGGAAACCCATTGTATACTTCGCGGGAGCATGAAAGGCTGTATCAGCAGTGGCGGGTGAGACGCTTCAGCGCAAGTGAAATCCCTGCGCTGATGGGGGCACAAAGCTCCACTTTTTCCTTTCGCACAGAGCTACAGAGACAGAGTTATCCCATCTTCCAACACCGCCATCTGCCCCGGAAGGCCCCAACCTTCCACTCTATGGAGCGTTCCCCCCATCGCTCTGCCTCCTGATAGGTCAACATCCTTAATATCAATCTTTTACCTATGATCTGGGGTCAAGGCACGGGTCAGGCTAACCCAAAATATAAGCAGGGTCAGGGCGGGAACGACCACACACTCCGTGTTGCCGCTTCGCTCGGTCGTTCCCGCCCTGACAAAAACAGGTACCGAGTAAGGACCAAATCTGGTACTGAAACGGTACGAAGTTAGTCCCAATCGGCGTCCAATTCAGGTCCGGACTTGGATCAATGCCGGTACTGAACTTGATCTACTTCAAATCAAGCCGGCATCACTGACAGATGACAATCTGATCTTCCACGGATCAACTTCAGATCAAACAAGCATCCATTCACCATCCAGAAAAAGATCAATGCGAGGCATTCCCACATGCCTTCGAGATGCTACCCGTCGCCGCATCCGCGTCAAGGCCATGCCGCCTGTCGGCGGTGCGCTAACTACTGGACCGGACCAATAGCTGGCAGGCGCAGCCTTGACCCGAATACGGTGACGGACTCTTTTCTGGTTATCGTGGGAATGCCATGATATTGGGAAATACTCTGAAAGAGTCCGGCGTGTGGCCTCATGCAGAACCGTCGAAAGACGAAACGAGATTCGCAAACGTCCGATTTATCTGAATCTGGTCGTGTGACAAGAGAACATATTTCCACGGCTTGTCGCTGATTGTGGAGGCTCGATGGCACCACTCAATGGCGGCCTTAGCCTTCATTTGTACAATTGGATCGTCTATTTCTATCGCTCTCTTGACCTCACACAAGAATAGACCAGCACGAGTTTCGACAATGAAGTCAGGCTGGTAGATCTCTTCCTGGTGGTAGTAAATTCTCAGTACATCTTTAGGCGGCTTGAGCCACTTGAGCACGGAGGATTCATCTTCAAGGATGATGGCGAAACGGCGTTCAGAGTCCGAGTCGAACTTCTGGGCCGGGTACAGGCACTTCGAGAAACCACCGAAGAGCATTCCGCGGATCAAAAGCCGTTCTTCAACCGGAGCGCGGAAGGGAAGAATCGCTTGGTCAGTCTGCATGGCAGCCATGCTACTTGTTAGGGTCTGGAAGCCCTTGGAAACCGTGACCTCGTACTCGGTCGCCTTCTCGATGTAGTGCTGGTTCATTTGGGCGTGAATGAGGGTGACAAGCTGTGCCTGATAGAACTGCAAGACATTCAGCACATCATCCGGTGTTTGGAGATAGGACTGGAGATGACGAACCATCTGCCCTGCCAGTTTGTAGAGAAGTTCAGCGTGTTCGTCGTAGTTGATGTCGTCCTTGTCGATGAGACCGCGAACAATATAATCTTCAAGATTCTTTTCTAGCACCACGCCGTCACCGCTAATGATCTTGAACCGCTGATTGTTCATCAAGTGCTGAACGAGCAGGTCCTTCTCTGCGGGCGGCTGGCGGAAGCTGCTGCAATCCAAGTCGAAGTCCTGATAGCCTACCGTAACTTCACCCTTCGGCGTCACAATGATCTTCGGAATATCGATTGTGCGTTCCGCAATGGCGCTGGTGACGCGCTCGACCACCGATGCCACGTCAACCGGCTGCGTTACTCCTGGGAGTTCGCCCTGAATCGGCTGCATGAGCTCTGTTACTCGTGCAGCGATGCGCTGCTGTACTTCTTCCGTCTTTAGATCACCAGATCGGGCAAGCCTCTCGAATTGCTGCCGGATGACTTGCATAGTTACTTCGGCAGTCTTGCGCTCCGGCTCACTGATGGTCGGAGCGGGCTGCGGTGGAGCACCCGGAGCGGGAGTCGTCGGGGCCATCCCCAAACCCAACTGCGTCATGAAGACAGGTTCGATGGTGACCGCCTTCGTCGGCGTGTCGGGAATGTCCCGCCCGATGACAACTCCTGTACGGATAATCGAGTCCGGGTCGTTGGCGTGATCTACGATCTCCTGAAATCGGTCGTGTGAAACGATAGTCAGGCGGTCCACATCGGGGACGCCGGTACGCTTGCCATACGGAAGACGCAAACCGCGCCCAATGGACTGCTCGACCAGCGTTCTTGAGTTAGCCGTGCGAAGCGGGACGATGGTATACAGGTTCGTTACGTCCCAGCCTTCCTTGAGCATGTTGACGTGAATGACGATCTCGGTCGGATTCGCTGGGTCTTCGACCGAAAGAAGCTGCTGCACTGTCTCGTCCTTCTCATCGCCTGTCTGGTTGGAGTGAACGGTGATTACCCGGCCCTTGTACCTGCCTCCGAAAAAGTCGTCCGCTTCGATACGCCGTTGAAGGTCGTTCGCATGGGTAGTGTCCTTTGCCACAACGAGCATGAATGGCTTGACCAGAGGCTTCAGATTCTCGCGGGCATAGATGTCGAGCTGGACCTTGGTGTGTTCATGGATGCGAACACTGTCCTCCAGCTTTAGCTTCTCAAGGCCGACCTCATCGTAATTCTCCGCACGGAAGTTCTCGCGGGTTGCGACGGCTGGCTCTTTTACAAAGCCGTCTCGGAGCGCAGAGGACAGCGGGTAGCTGTAAATGACATTCTTGAAGTCCGCGCCGCTGCCGGTTTCTGTGCGCGGCGTGGCTGTAAGCTCCAAGCCGAGGATCGGTTTGAGCTCGTTGATCGCCCGCATTCCGGCCTTGCCACGATAGCGATGCGATTCGTCCATCAGGAGAACGAGGTCATCCAACTCGGACAGATACTCGAAATAGCTCTCCCCGATATACTCCTGCAATCGCTTGATACGCGGTTCTGCGCCGCCGCGCACTTCCGAGTTAATCTTGCTGATGTTGAAAATGTTGATGTGAACCGGCGTGTCCGGGTCTTTTAGACCGGGGATCACGGGTTGGGTAAGGCGCTCAGAGCGAACGCCACGCCCACTTTCGTAGTTGTCCCCGGTGATAATCTCCGGCGGCTGGATAACGAAGTCGGAGAGACCTTGAAAGACGTACTTGGGCGAACCGGGCGTGAAATCGGAGATGAGCTTGTTGTAGATCGTCAGATTTGGGGCAAGAACGAAGAAGTGACGGATGCCCTCTGCCTGATGGAGATAGGCAATGAACGCGCCCATCAGACGGGTCTTGCCGACGCCGGTTGCCAGCGCAAAGCACAACGAGGGGAAGTCACGCTCGAAGTCTGTGACGTTGGCAAACTCGGCGCGAATCGTAGCGAGTGCCTGCGCTGCATCCTGGTCTTTTTGCAAGGAGAGCAGATCGCAGATGCGGTCGAGGATTTCCAGCGACTCACGCTGCGGGGAACGCAGACTCAGACGGTTGGCGATAGCGTTACCGGCTTGCTTCACTCTGCACCTCCGTTGCTGTCAGCCGTAAACAGGTTCGCTTGCGCAGCACGACGACGGGCTTGCTTTGGCGTCAGCGGCTGTTCGGCATCTGCTGGCGGTTCAGGCTGAGGTGCGACTTTTGGAAGGTTGGCGACATTGAGGCTGTAATCGTCATGACCCCACTCGCACTTTGCCAGAACCGCCGATGGAATCTTCTTCACCGTCAGGTTGGGGAAGGCATCGGCTTTCCCTCGAAAAGCGGCACAGCAGATAAGGAGGCTGCGATGTTCGCCGACCTCATCGCTCAGCTTAGCGAGCTGCTCACGAGTAAGCGTCTGCGTCGTGACGTAAAGGAAGTCGTTCTCAGTGGAACGACCCTGCTGCCAATAGAGTTCGTCGCTTGGAGCGTAGGTGAAGCCCATAATCTTGCACATAGCCTCGGCAAGCATCGTCGCGTTGTATTGTTTGCTGATGATGAGGTTTCCGAAGCGGTCTTTTTCTAGTAGAGACGGTGCGAGATGAAAGCAACGAAAACCGCCGCCACCTTTCCAGGAGGTCGATTCCGTAACACCTCCCGAATCTGTGCCGTCAATAACCTTGGTCAGCCGGGGAATGATGTGTGTGTAGGTGTGCTCTCCAAGTTCGACCATTATCCAACGACGCTTCATCTTTTGTGCTACCGCCCCTGTTGTGCCAGATCCAGCGAAAGAGTCAAGGACGAGATCTCCCTCTTTCGTGGCAATAGTGATGATCTGCTTGAGAAGACGTTCCGGTTTTGGAGTGCCGAAAGGCTCTTGGTCGGGATATAGCGCCAAAATTTCTTTCTTCGACTCCTCGGTGTCTCCGCAATCCGCGGCCGTCCACCATGTCATCGGAACAAGCCCCTCCTCTTCACCTCGAAAGAGCTTGATCCGCGGTCTTCCATCGCCACCCTTGGGAAAATAGACTCGTCCGTCTGCCTCATATTTCCTGTATTCCGGCTCGGTCGCGCCCCAGCATCGACCTTTCGGTGGATCAAGAGTCTTACCTGTAGGTGTCAGAATCTTGTACATCTGATTCTCTCGAAAGCCCTGGGCTGAGAATGGGATCGAGCGCCAAGGACCGCGTGGATCGTGGTCTGGATTGCTGAACCCTGCGTCGTTTGCGGGCAATTTATTGCGAAAGGCCTTCCATTCAGGTGCAGGCATCTTTGCGTATACAAGAATGTGGTCATGGGAAGAGCCAACAGCGGCCCGGTTCTCTCGTGAGGTTCGCTTTTGCCAAACGATATTTGCGATAAAGTTTGGTCGTCCAAATACCTCGTCGCAAAGAACCTTCAAGTAATGAGCCTCATTGTCATCGATCGTTACCCAAAGGCTGCCGTCTCTTGATAGCAGTCGATTGAGGATTTCTAGCCGATCCCGCATCAGTGACAGCCAAATTGAATGTTCAACGCCGTCGTCATAGTGCTCAAAAGCTGAGCCTGTATTGTACGGTGGGTCGATGAAGACGCATTTCACCTTGTCTGTGAACTCTTGCTCCAGAGCTTTCAGCGCGAGCAAATTGTCGCCGAAGATCAGACGATTGTCGAAGAGGTCGTTATCGGTCACGCGCTGCTTGGCGTGATAGCTCTTCTCTTGGTCTTCAAGCAGGATACGAGGCTCCAGCCGTGGCCGGTTCTCCTTCCCAATCCATGTCAGTTCGAGTCTCTGCTTATTTTGCATAAGGTTCCTGATACTTTTCTCTCCGGTTCTGGAAGGCAGGCATTGTGCCTTCTAGCACATCTACAACATGCCTGTTGATCTCAGGGTTCTCAATCGCTCCCGATACATAAGTGATCGTGGATGCGTTCTTTCTATCGAAGGTCGAATAGATTACCTGTTCCGCATCGCAAACGACGGCCAAGTTCGGATTATGCGTGGCCATAATGATCTGCCTCTTCCTCTTTGCCTCGCTCAGCACGGGTACCAGTAGACTCACAACCGTTTCGTTATCAAGATTCTCCTCCGGTTGATCGAGGATGATCGGGTTCCTGCCTTTATCAACCAGCAAGTAGAAAATGAGCAGCAGTGCGCCTCTCTGCCCTGGAGAAAGTTGCTCGATCTGTGCATCCTGAAAAAGGAGCGTGTAGCGCGGCTCCAGAAATGAAAGGCTGTAAAGCAGGTCGTACACGTCTCCGGCTGTTTTGTCCTTTACAGCTCTATCGCGTCTCAACATGTTTGCGATGCCCACACTATTTACAGCGCCGCCGCCTGCCGCATCTTGAATTTCCTTGTGAAGCTCTTCGACAAATTTAACGACATCATCCCGTTTATTGAAATCGTATTTCTCAGCAATCTTCTTTACGGTCGAATAGCTTTCGTCTTCTCCTCTAAATGATCCTGAGTTCTGCTTGAGGAGCGTAAAGAGCGGTGCAGCCAAAGATTCTGATGTTCCACCTAGAGTAGCCAAGAACTGGAGCTTGTAATCATCGCGTATGAGCTTATTACCCTGGATCAAATCCTGCACCGGCTTGAACAAGAGTTCGCGGGCCTTACGCTGTGCATCCAAAACGTCATAAATCTCTCCCGTCAGGGTCTTCCGCTGTCCACGACGCTCTTCAAGAGTCTTGGGAAGACCATCAAGTTGGGCGATTCGAGCCTTCAATCCTTCCAAGGTTTCAGGCTGTTCAGCAGTTCCAGTTAGCTCCTCTAATTTAGAGTTCCATTCGGTGAGAGCATTCTGGCTCTGCTGATAGGCTAGTTGGGGCGCGTTCAGTTTGGCATTCAGAGCTTCTTGTTGCTTTCTGAGATTCTCTTTCTCAGCAGCATCCTTGGATATTTCCCCGTTCAATGCGGATTGAGAATTGGGGATTTCTACTTCAACAGCGGTCAATGGTGCATCATTGGTTGTCATCGTCACGACATCCGCCAGATTGACTCCCAACGTCTCAAAGTCTTTATTGGTTTCTTCTTGGAACTGGTCGTATGCACGCTTCAGAAGACGCATTCGTTCGCGGATATTTTGGACCGCCTTGGTCCGCGCCGCGATGGATGCCTGAGTTGTGGAATGTTCAATGGCACGCCCATCAAGAGTTTTCAGAGCGCCTACTATTGAGTCCAGTTCGCTGGCTGCCCGAGTTTGTTCGGGGTCTAATGCGCCTGTTGGCTTGGCCAGCGTTTCAGGCTGTAGCTTCTGGTGCTCTTCGATTTCTTTTGCCTGAAGAGAAAGTTTTTCATTAAGGTTCTTCCTGATCTCCGGTTGTAGCTGATCCTCAATACCAGAAATGTCTTGATTTAGTCTGTTAAGCTGCTTCCTGAAATCGGCAAGCTGATCTCTGTAACTGCCTTCCTGCCGTTCGATCAGCTGGTCAAAATCTAATGCCCCTAGCCGAATAGACTCTCCGGCGTGCGAGAAGATCACAGATCGAAGCTCGCGTTCAAAAGCATTCGATTTTCCAGATACATGTTCGTTGCAAAGCTCTTCAAAATGTCCTTGTGGGATGTAGCGAACAAGTTCTACTTTCTCGGGGGGCGTGTCTTCATTAAGATTCTGATCTTCGCTACTTGAGTCGCACCACACAAGCTTTCCGACGAAGTGCTTTGCAGGTTCTCCCGATTTACCGCGGAAACGTTCCTTCTTGAGAAACGTAAAATGCGCCTTCCGCTGCGAATGGCCTAGAAGAGCGATGACATCCGCAAGCGCGCTTTTCCCGCTTCCTTTATTGCCTATGATGGCGATGAGGTCAGTGTTTAGGGGCACGGAACATTTGTCTAGCCACTTATCAGGGAAGGTGCTACCGGACACCTTCGCAATCTCCACCCTGTCAATGAAATATCTTTTTTGGCCAGACACCTCAAGGAGCTTTGGAGGCACTTCGCCGATGAAAGCGCGCGATTCTGGTTCCTTTATGGCTTGCAATAGGCCAAGAAAGGTTGGGTCGGCCTTTAACCAGCAATACCGTTTTTCGGCTGGCTCGAAGAGTTTCGCAATTTCGTGTGCATCGGAGCCGTGGAAGCAGGGCTTAAGGGTTTTGTATTGGCTTCTAATGCTCTCAGGTGAAATACCTGGCTTCTGACCGAGGTAATGCTTTCGGTCATTAGGGTTCCCACTGAAGATGAAGTCAGAACGTCGTAACAGTTCATCGCGGGTTGCCGCGAAGCTGTCTAACGGAAGGCCGCTTATACCGTCATTTCCATTGGCAATCCCGACAACACTGTTATCTGTCAGCCATTTGTCGTTTTGAAGCCATTCAAAGATGTCAGTATGCGAGGGTTTGAATTGCTCCACACCGAACTTGTAAGCGGCATCATCAACCAGAGTTGAATTTTGTTGCTGTGCAAAGTCAATCAACTCCTCACGAATGCAACCATAGCTCTGCTGGTTGTATTTGTATTTCAGGTTCCTGAGAGATTTCTTTAGTTTGTCGATGTGCTGCGGGTCTGAGGTACTGACAATCAAATGAATATTGAGCGCTTGCCCAGTCTTGGTATGCGGCAGACTCCTAAATTCGATGTTTGGCAGTAGAAGTGCGGATGAGAGCTTTGGATGTGTTGTTGCATTCCGAAGAGCAACAACTTGTTCATACCCATCAATGGACATGTAATCTGTAACGCCAATAACAGCAACGTTGTGGCGAGCTACAGATTCTTCCAACGCATTCATGTAGTCGTTCCACTGAACGCCTACAAAGGATGTTCCTAGAAGACTTGCCGGTGTGTGAACGTGCAGATCCCACCGACGCCACTCCGCCCCCCGTGGCCAAGTATCCGACTTTACCGTCATGGTCATGCCCTCCTGATTTTCTGTCATAGAAGTTCTTTCGGAGTGAACAATTCCATGCTCGGTTCTGAAGTGCCAGGTAACTCTAGGCCTTCTATTTCCCGCAACGACTTGCCTGCTATTCCTTGGAGGTCACCGTACATCCCAACAGTAGCTCCCATTACACGTTCGATCTGTTCTTCGCGTTTCGCCCATTGCCTCATGATTGCTTTACGCTCTTTGTCCAAATCCTCCTGCATAGAGGAAAATGCCTCCACGATTGCCTCGACGCGCTGGCGAAATCTCGGCCCGGTGAGGTATTGATAGACCATTTCAGCTTTAGTCTGCTGCCCTTCGGTGACCAGTCGTGCTGAGTTCACTTGAAGAAGTGTGTGCCGCAAAATGGTAGCAACAGGCAATACGCATCGTGGATGTGCGATCCAAACCCCGTCGATGACATCGAAGGTCTCAATACCACTTGGTAAGGTTTGAGATACAAGCACGGACAAATCGGCCTTAGCCGTGCGCTGGTCGTCGCGCAATTTGGTGAGCCACGCACTACTCCAGTTTTTTGTGCGCTTGGTTTCCCAAAGAATTGTGCCACTCATTAGACCACCGGGACTACCAACACGATGAAGCGTATCGCCTCCGAACTCGCCCTTAGGTACTGGCTCGATGGTGTCGTAGGGGAATTTGGCTCGGAGCAGATTCTCCAATTCAAGTTCCTGGACTTCGCCCTGTAACTGCTGGGAGCCTTGCTCGGCCTTTTGTTTCAGCTCTTCGATCTTCTGCTGCATGGAGGCAATGGTTTGATCTTTTTCCATTACCTTCAGCCTGAGTCCCTCCTCAGCCTCCCGCTTTGCCAGGGTGCGAACTTCAGAAAGCCCTTCCTGCACGCGCGTTTCAACGGTCAATTCCAGTTCGCGCTTAGCGTCATCCAACTCTCGCTGTTTTTTGATTAACTCCGCTTGCGACTTCTGGGCTTCCGCTAACTTCTCGTCACGCACCTTGAGAACTTCTTGAAGATCTGCAAGCTCTTTGGCTTTCGCGTCAAGTTCCGCTTCACTGGCGAGCTTCGCTTTCTTCGACTCTTCTTCGATTACCCGCGCCCGCTCGGCCTTGAGTTGCTGGGCCACCTGATCTGAGACTTGCTGTTCAAGTCCACGTTTCTCTTCCAGGACCTGTTTTTCTTTCTCACGCACTTCTTGTTCACGTTGGGCAATCTGTTCATTCTGTAGCTTCAGCGCAGTAATGTTTTCCTGCATCGTGGCAATGGCTTGATCCTTTTCCATTACCTTCAGTTTGTGTGCTTCTTCGGCTTCTCGCTTTGCTTGAGAACGGACTTCCGTGAGGCTATCTTGCACGCGGGTCTGAACGGTCAATTCGAGCTCACGTTTGGCATCATCCAACTCACGCTGCTTCTTGATCAACTCAGCTTGCGCTTTCTGAGCTTCGGCAAGTTTCTCATCGCGCCTTTTAAGAACTTCTTGAAGGTCTGTAAGCTCTTTGGCCTTCGTTTCAAGCTCGGCTGCGCTGGCGAGCTTTGCCTTCCTGGACTCTTCTTCAACTACCCGTGCTCGTTCCGTCTTGAGTTGCTGATCCACTCGATCTACAACCTGTTGCTCAAGTGCCCGCTTCTCTTCGACAATTTGCCTTTCTTTGTCACGCAAAGACTGTTCGCGTAGGGCGATCTCCTCGTCTTTCTGAGACAGCTTCTTTTCAAACTGTCGGCGAGTTGCTTCTATCAATGGAGCCGCAAGAGACTCCGTTAACGGGAACTCGGTCTTGCATTTTGGGCAGGTAATCGTCGGTTCCATCAGTCCAACCTCCAGCGAATGACGAAGAGCTGTATCAACTCTTGCTTCTGTTTTAGCTTTCCTTCAATGTCTACAATCAAGGTCTCACGGCGTGCTTCAACCTCGTCCTGGGCGATAAAAAGGTCTTTACGGCGCTGGTTGCGGGCAGTAGTCAGATCCTTTAGGCGACGCTGATGCTCCAGTTTGTGCTGTAGGCCAGCGGCGGCGACAGATTCGCGTCGCGCCTCACGAATCTCTTTATCGAGATCTTTGATTTCCTGCTCCAGTCCGAACTTGAGGTCTTCAGTCCAGCGATCAAGTTTCTCGATCTCAGAGTCGAGCCACTTCCCGTTGCGTGCTTCAAGGTCCCCCAAGACGCGCTGCTGCTCTTTATCTAGCTCCGCAGCGAGCACATCCGGCGGCTCCAGCAATAGCGGCTGTCCTAGCTTCCCCTCAAGGTCAAAAAGGCGCTTGCAGGCCACTGGCTCAAGTGGCTGGCCGTTATCGAGAACGCCGCTAAGAAGAATGTGGTCTTCCGTCTCGAAGCCGCTGAGGGTGAACCGGGCACAGGTGAGCCATCCACTACGGACGGGTAAAGATTCCAAAATGGCAATACGCTTACCGCTGCGACTTAGATTGAAGCGCAGCTCTACCTTGGGGGTAGGAAGCGCACAGCAGCTTCTCAGAACTTGTTGGGCCAGAGGATGTCCCACCCGATAGGTGTTTGCATCCTCGACGTTCTTGCCCATCCGGTAAGGACCGGGGTTGACCGGCTGCGGACTACCTGAAGATATCGAGAATGGATCACGCTCTAGATAGAAGGTGTGGCCCGGAGTGTCGAAGCGAGCATACGGAGTAAGGTAGAAAGCCGTTACTCGCCAAAGCAGGTCTTCAAATCGCCCCAAAGCCGCTCCGCTGGAGACGCGGACACGTTCAATGACTTCCTGATCGAAGTTGTTAAGAAGCTGCTCACTAGCATCGCTACGAGCCTGGGCAATCTGCGATTCGAGTTCCTGTTGGAGTCGGTCGAACTGGAATTCGATCTGTTCCGTGGTGCGGCACTGCTGATAGATAGCAACGATGCGCTTCTCAAAGTCCACACCGGATTCGATGGCACCGATGACCTCATCACTGGCTCCGAACACTCCGTCGAAGAGCTTGAACTTCTCCGCAAGAAGTTGGTAGACACGAACATCCGCAGCGTTTGCTTTATTGAGGAAGTTGACGACAACCACATCGTACTTCTGGCCGTAGCGGTGGCACCTTCCGATGCGTTGTTCAATGCGTTGCGGATTCCACGGCATGTCATAATTAACGACCAGATTGCAGAATTGGAGATTGATGCCCTCTGCTGCTGCTTCAGTGGCAATCATGATGTTCGCGTCGTCTCGGAAATACTCGACCAGAGCGGCGCGCTTGTCGGCAGTAGGCGAGCCGGTAATGCGGTCGGTCCCGGCGTGTTGCCTCATCCAAGCCTGATAGATGGCCTGACTTTGGGGGTCGGTGTTAGTGCCGTTGAAGAGCACGACCTTTCCGGCAAACTCTGTCTGCTGGAGCAGATTGAAGAGGTACTCCTGAGTGCGGCGCGACTCGGTAAATATAATGGCCTTCTGTTGGAGAGCGCCGGTGCCATTCTCCATTCGGACGGTACGCGCAGCTTCAAAACCGCGTTGCAGTGCAGTGAGAAGCGCGTCGCCTTTGGAGTTGGTCTGAATTGCCTTTGCGAGAGCATGAAACTGTTGGAGCTTGTCTCTCTCAGCCCGAAGTTCGGCAAGTTGCTCCGGTGTCAGCTGATCCGGCCCCTTCTTCTCGTTTCCATCTTCTGATTCTGAATCTTCATCCTCTTCAACCCATTCCTCCTGAACTTCAGCGAGCGTCTCGAAGTCATCCGCAATAACTGTGGAGACATCGGCTGCTTTTTGTTGCTCGGTTTCTATCGCTCCTAGCTTGTTTGCAAGTCCCAGCAAGGTATCGGAGATGGCATAAGTTGATGAGGCGAGCAGCTTCCGCAAAATAAGGGTCATGAGCTGTCGCTGACTTGCAGGAAGCGCGTACAGTTTGTCGCCTTTGAGGTATTCGGAGACAAGTTCGTAAAGTTGCTGCTCGGCGGCACTCGGATAGAACTCCTGCACCATCGCGTGTCGGTTGGTGTATGGCACGTAAGCGAGCACCTGCCGTCGCAAGGTGCGCTGACAGATCGGACGAAGCCGCTGCTTGAGCGCATCAAAGTCCGCTTTGTCCGAGAGCCGGGAAAATTGGGCGCGAAAGCTGCGGAGATCGCCGAAAGTGAACTCATCCACGATACTGACGAGACCATATAGCTCCAAAAGGGAGTTTTGCAGAGGTGTGGCCGTCAGAAGGACTTTTTGAAAGCTGCTCACGGCATTCTTGATAGAGTTTGCAACCTTGTTGCTGGGCTTGTAGACGTTTCGTAAGCGATGCGCTTCGTCGATAACAATGAGATTCCAAGGCGTGTTTCGCAGATACGGCTCTTTAGAGCGCGCAAATTGGAAAGAGCAAATGATGATCTTGGACTGCTGGAAAGGATTTAGATTGCCCGAACGAATCGCTTCATTGAAGGTCTTGGTTTCCAGGATGACGCTTGGAAGGAAAAACTTATCGAGTAGTTCCTGACTCCACTGTTTGCGAAGATTTGCAGGGCAGATGACAAGCAAGGTGCGTCGTCGCTCCGCCCAATGCTGGGCAAGTAAGATGCCTGCCTCAATGGTCTTTCCGAGACCAACTTCATCTGCAAGGATCGCGCCCTTCGACAGAGGGGAACGGAATGCAAATAAAGCCGCTTCAATCTGATGCGGATTGAGATCAACTTGCGCATCAGAAAGTGCGGACGCAAGTTTGTCCACGTTGTCGGAACTGGATCGTTTTGTCAGCTCATGGGCAAAGAGCTTTGCATGGTAGGCAGTCAGATTCATCATTCACTTTCTCAGGCCAAGTGTGTGACGCCACTCATTGACTTGGCTAAATACATCCTGTTGCCATTGTTCTTCTACGCAATCTCCCACAAGCTAGACTTTTAACGCAATTCCCAATGCAAGTAGGAACAATAGCACCTAAGAGGGTTTTAACAATTCGGAATGATTTTGCTTCAACCATGTAGAAATGCCTTGTTGCAATTCTTCCGCGGCTTTAATCGCCTGTTCGAGTTCCTGTTCTGAGATATTGCCAGCCGCGTCGTAGCTGGTTGCATTCCGTTTCTTCGAGAAGACTTTCAGCTTCTGAATCAGTTTCGGATCGCTCTTGAGTGTGAGTTCCAGGGATTCGACAATTTTCTGATGATGCCCGGTCTGCACTCTGGTACGGTAGCCACTTGCCCGCAAAGCGATATTCGCGGACGTCAGCGCCGCACTGAATGCCGCCTGGAAGCGGAGATCGTCGGAGATTGCCTCCACCTTCGAGTCCTTGAGAGCGCGAGTGACAATCCCCAACAAGTCCCTGATCTCGTCAGGACTGGAGGGTTCGGCTTTGAGCCACCCGTATTCAGCCCATTTTTCTAAGCTCATCTTCATCTCCGATCAAGAGCATTTTTTTGCCATGCAATACCGAGGTTAAGAAGTGATTTCCGTCTTTAATCTTGGCTTTGAATTCTTTTAGAGAATAGACGGTTGGGTTGATGGGCCGTCCAATGGCGTTTTCTACTGAAGTCAATTGAGCCAGCACGTCATCCAGAGTCACATTCCCCACGATCATCAAATCGACATCACTTCCCGCATCCTCGTCCCCCCGCGCAATCGACCCGTAGACCAGAGCAAAGATGATTTGTGAAGCAAGGGGGGCCAGAGCGGAACGAAGCTGATGAAAGATACCTGAAGTCTTTGCGATCAACGAACGAACGTCTGCAAATGCCGGGTGGTGACTATTTGCCTGATAGAAGACCTGTCGCCCTATCGTTGTCCGATTGAGCAATCCAACTTCCGACAGGTTTTCCAATTCTCGCTGGACGCTGCCGACGCTGGTTCCGATCTCCCTTGCTATCTGGCGAACAAAGAAAGTCTGGTCAGGCATACCATAGAGCAACGCTAGGACACGACCTCGGGTCTGCCCAAAAAGCAGGTCGCCCAGCGACTTTGAGTTCGTTCCCATAACGAGAACAATTGTACTCGATTTGAGAACAATCAGTCATGTAGAGAATCAATAATTCCGAGGACTGTACGCAATCCCACGCTATCAACCTAGACGGAAATGAACATAGAGCTATCCTGCTGTAGATTAGAGGCTTGAGTGGAGCTGAAGCACTTCTATGGTTTAGCGCCCCAAAGATTCTGGCCAGTCTGACCCCGCGAAAAACGGCCCCACTTTGCCCTCACATTAAGACCTACCGTTCACTCTAAGTTGCTCTTTTTGAACGCCAGCCGCTCTGAGCAATGTCTTTTAGTATCAATCAGTTGACGCCTCATAACCCAAAGGTCGCAGGTTCAAATCCTGCCCCCGCAACCATTTAGGAAAATTCAACTGAACAATAACTGAACAGTTTGGACCTGTCGCGTCAGGCCGCTGTTTCAGTTATTTCTTTTTGCCCCCCTTTCATTACCATTTTCGACGATTTGGACATTGGCCGGGCGGGTCACGTTCAACATGGAACTTTGACCGTATCTCGTGGTCATAGCGATGTCGGCGTGGCGCATGAGTTTCTGCTGAACCTCCAGCGGGAGTCCCGATTCTGAGAGATTCGCCCGGTAGGTATGCCGGAAGGCCAGCGCCTCCTCGTAAGGATGCACATCTTCCTTAGCAGGTTCTCGGTGAGCTGCGACTCCCGCACAGCCGCATCCGATAGCTGGACGACGCGGACGGGAACCTCTTTCAATTCTGCAAGAGCGGCGGCGCGAAACCTCCGCGCTTCAGCGATGACTTCACAGCTGTTGATCTCCACGGCGCGGACAAGCAAGGGCTGCAAGACTCCCTGCGTCTTGAAGCTCTCCGCCAGTTCGTGCAAGCTGCGCTCATCGAAGCGGTGGCGGGGATTGGTGGGTGACTCCTGCAACTGTGCGAGAGGCAGGTTGCAATACTCAGGGGAGCGGAAAGGACGGAGCGCAGTGGAGGTCTGCACAAGCGCAGCGCGGAAGATTGGGGAAACCCTTGCGCCGCGCGATCAGGGCAGGGCCCCTTCCATGTCTTTTGTCAATGGTCAGGCGCAGGGGTTTCATCCCTGCTACATGAGCAGGTGTACTTAGTATGTTCTATGGTCTGGGGAACCGGACAATGTTCAGCGACAGTCGCTAAAACTTCCATACGCGGGTTGGATACCGCATGAGTATGTGTCGTCGCAGGCTTGCCTCGGACTTAGCGCGGGCGTCGGATATTCATCCTGCCCAAGGGGCTCTCGAGGATCACCATGACCGCTTGCCCGGCTCCCCAGACCATAGATCTTGAAACAGCGTTCTTCTGCTGCTGTGAAGGCTGAAGAGCTCTGCTATCTTCCTTTCATGAAGCCTCTCACCTACTCTGTTGCCATAGGCGTTGTCCTCTTCTCTTGCCTGACGACAGCTCACGCCCAGCACATGAACTTGGCTGATGCTCCTTGCCGAAATGTGACGATAACGGTCGATGTTGCGAATTGCTTCAACAAAGCGGCCAAAGATGCCGACCGCAAACTCAACGAGACGTACGGGCAAGTCTTGGCAGTTCTGCAGGCCGATGACCAACAGAAGCTGCGTGCATCACAACGCTCTGGATTCAGTTCCGGGATGCAACGTGTGGAGCCGAGCGTGATCTCTATAAGGGAGGTACTGGTGGAGCAAATCCTGCCTATCTTGCCTGCATAGAGGAAAAGACTCGGCTGAGAACAAATGATCTCAGGACTACCTACGGCTGGCTCGTGGAGAAGTTCGCAAAGTGAGCGATCACACCAGCGCTGCCGTGATCGAGAAGTTGTTACATCTCACTTCCTGACCAATCGCCCAGATGAAGCCGGCGAGTTTGCGCGCGATCGCAGCAACAACATTGCCTCTGGCGACCATGGAGCGATACCGGGTGCAGAGTCTGGTCTGTGCCTTCCAGGCGATGTCGCGAACGTTCTTCGGTAGCCGTACAAGAATCTCAGCCTTCTCCTTCGCTATACGTGCAGGGTACTGGTAACTCCACGCCGCCGCTTCGATGAGCATGCGTCGGGCTTCGCGGTTGCCAGTCTTAGTGATACCGCCGCGACGTACCGTTCCACCGCTGGAATGCTCGGAAGGAACCAGGCCGAGATACCCATCAGCATCCGCGGTGACCCAAAGCGACTGAGATCGCCGGTGGACGCGATAAACGTAGCTGCGGAGATCATGTCGATGCCACGCAATCCTCGCAACGCTTCGACCAGTGGCCCGAGCAACCACCTTCCGACCATCGCCGAGATGCGCTCGATCAGGGCATCTCTTCTCTGCTGGGCGGTCCAGACCGTCTCGAGGTAATCCTGGAAGACGATGCCATGAGCGTGCTCTTCAAACTTCTGGCCAGCAAGCCAACTGCGGTGGCGCTGCGTCCAGTGCTTGCCTGTCGGGTAGCTACGGCCATGCCGGAGCAGAAATGCGAGCAGCTGCTGGCGTGCACGCATCAGGTGCATCGATGCATCCACGCGTGCTCTGACCAGGTCGCGAAGCGCTTCGTGAGTGGTGTCTGGAATCCACACTGGCGTTAGATCGCCCGAACGGTGCAGAACGGCGAGCTTCTCGGAATTTCGCCGGTCGGTCTTAATCCGTTCTCCGGGCTTGCGCGGGATCATGGACGGTGCGACCACGATGCACTTGTGCCCGAGCGCTGTTAGCTGGCGGTGGATGCCGTAGCCGCAACCGCTTGCTTCGTAACAGAAATCGAGTTCCCCATGCTTCGCCAGCCGCTTCGCCAACTTGGCGATATCCTCTGCCGTGTTGGGGATCACCCCCCAGGACACCTCCCGGATGAAGTGATCGTACGGGGCGGCGTCAGCCCGGCGACTTGACGCCATTCATTGACCTAAAGTGCGCGTTCGTTGCATTCTTTCCCGGAATTCACCCTTCCTCTGAAAGTTTCCTTTCAGAGGCAAGGTTCCATGAATATTTCCCAGCTACCTGCGGTTCTTCTTGTTCTGCTGTCGGTTCCGTTGCTCAGCGCTCAACAGACATGCCCTGCGTCATCCGCACTATCAGGAAACATTACGGACCAGACCGACGCAAACATTCCAGGTGTCATGATCACGGTTGCCAGAGCCCAAACGGTCACATCCGATGTGGTCGGCCATTATTCGCTTGTTTGCGTTTCGTCAGGACAAGTCACGCTGGAGGTGAGCGCTTCCGGCTTCGAGACCAAGAAGGTACAGGCGCGAAAGAGAGCGGATCAACCACTCACACTGAATATCCAACTGGCGATTGCAACCGTACAGGCGGATGTCCAGGTGAACGGAGATTCAGAGATCGACGGCGGTGGTGCTACAACGACTCTAAACACAAAGGCTTTGCAGGGGCTCGCCGATGATCCTGATGATTTCCTGCGGCAGCTTCAAGTGTTAGCTGCTGAAGGTGGCGGCGATCCAACCACGTCGATGATTATGGTGGATGGGTTTCAGAACCCAAGCGCTCTCCCACCAAAGAACTCCATCGCTTCAATTCGCATCAACCCAGACTTATTTTCTGCCAAGTCTAGGTGGCCCCCTTTTGGCGGAGGCATTATCGAAGTCACGACCAAGCCTGGAGCAGACACATTCCACGGCGCGGCCTTCTTTACCGATAGCGATGGCACCTTCAATGCCACCGACCCTTTTTCCGTCATTGCAACACCTGCCGGGCGGAGGCGATACGGCTTTGAACTAAGCGGCCCGATCCTCTCGAAGAAGAGCGATTTCGCTCTGGCACTCGAAAAGCGCGACATTGATGAATTCAATGTAGTCAACGCAGTCACGCTCGACACAAATGGCAGCATGGGACCGCGTGGGAATGGTGTTCCATCGCAGCAAACGGTCTCAGCTCCTGAGCGCCTCTGGATTGCTTCGGCCCGAGGAGACTGGCAGGTCTCTCCGAGCAATACCATCGGTCTCTCGTTCTCTGTGAATGTCAATAATGAAGACAACCAAGGCATCGGGGGCCTCACTCTCGCTGACGCGGGGTATTCGAGTTTGCTTGCCGAGTACGACCTGAGACTCCACGACACGCAGACGGTAAGCCCGACCCTCCTGCATCAAACGCACATCAGCTTTAGCTGGAAACGAACAGAGCAAACGCCGGTGTCGAGCGCACCGTCCGTTCAGGTTTCCGGATACTTTTTGGGTGGAGGTGCCACCAGCCAAAATCTGAACAATCGAGAACGTGATCTCGAGATAGACGACGATATGACCGTGATACACGGAAAACACACAGTGGCATTCGGCGTCCAGTCCCTCGGCATCTTTATCCATGATTACGACTCCGACACATTCAACGGTGGTTATGTGTTTGGCGGCGGTAGCGCTCCAGCGCTCGATGCGAACAACAATCCAACAGGCCAGACGACGACGATCAGTGCTCTCGAACAATACCGGCGCGCCCTACTGAATCTGCCTGGAGGATCGCCAACGACTTATCAGGTCACCACGGGAACGCCGCTCATTCCGCTAGCGCAATGGCAAGTCAATCTGTGGGCACAGGATACAGTCAAGCTCACGCAGAAGCTCACTCTCGATACGGGACTTCGCTATCAGCTTCAGACCACGCCGGGATCATTTGTCAACTTCAATCCCCGGATCGCTCTCGCGTGGTCACCGGATAAGAAGCAATCCTGGGTGTTCCACGTCCGCTCAGGACTCTTCGCGGTCGCTATCAACCCGAGCGACGCAACCAATGTCTATCGGCTGAATGGAACCCGGCAGAAGGAGATCACCGTATATTCGCCAAGTTATACCGACCCCTTAACCCCAACGCCGCAGTCGATTCAAATCACTACCATCAATCTCTTGTCACCTACATTATTTCAATCCAAGTCATTCATGAGCTATGCCGATGTTGAGCATGACCTCCTACATCACTGGCACGCTCGCGCCACATTCTTGTACGGAAAAGGCTACGGTCTTATTCGCACAGTCAATATCAATGCTCCGGAGGTGGCCAGCAATGTCGGAGCGCCCCCAGACCCCACAGCAGCCCTTCTGGCGACGCGTCCAATTGCGCCCGACGAGAATATGGTCCAGTATCAAAATTCCTCTCCCGCTGCCGGCCCCTCGGCTACGTTCACCATCGAGCAGCACAGTTACAAGCGCTTTAGCTTATCTGTGAGCTATGGATATGTGAACTTCAAAGCCTACAGTCCGGGCAACGGCACTCCACAGTCAAGCTATTCCAATCAAGGGGAATGGGGACGCCTCAATTACGAGAGGAAGAATAGTGTCACTTTCCTCGGGACGGTTAACTTTCCCTACAAGGTTCAAGGTGCCGTCCAATTTGATGCTGGTAATGGTCGCGCCTATGACATCACCACAGGAACAGACAATAACGGAGACGGAAACTTTACAGATAGACCATCGTATGCGTCCGCTCCCGGCCCTGGTGTCTACGGCACTCGGTTTGGTCTACTGACTACGAATACGGTCAACGGCAATGTTCCAGCCAACCTTGGAACAATGCCGGGCGTGATCCATCTGGATACGAATCTGAGCCGGTCCTTCACCCTGAACCCTAGAGACACAAATCACTCCCGCACCCTAACATTCAACGTACGCAGCGCCAATCTACTGAATCACAAGAACGCCACGGCTGTGAATACAGTCGTTTCATCGTCGGCTCTTGGCGAAGCGGTAGCCGCCGAGACCGCGCGGCGTATTGAACTGGGTATGCGGTTTGCATTCTGAACGTAGCGAACGCCGCAGAGCGGCGCTAAAATTCCACCATATCCTTAGAGGGCAGACATGAGCGAGGGTATCTATAACGCGAGGCTCCTTCCCATAAGGCGAAGTACTGGATTTGCCGCCGTTTTATTGAGCGGCGCAATCCTCGCGTTCTTGACCGCAAGGGACGCTAATCGCGGACTAGAATTTCGCCACGTCCAGACCTCGCTCGCGCCATCTCTTTTATATAGCTGTGTGTATTGGATGTGGTGGGTTGTCGCCACCCTCGTTCTGTGGATCGTGGCGAATCAGTGGCCGGTAGCATTCAAGCCTTCAAGGGTCGTCGTCGCTCTTCACTTTGGAGTTTCGTGTGTTCTAGCGTGGGTTCATTTATCCCTGCTGCAACACACGGTTGGATTCGCTGCGTGGTACTGGCCCGCATGGGGCAGTCTGATCAATAACCGCACCTTTAGGCTGGATAATATTGAACGCTTTGGTGTGGAACTGGTTATTTATGGATTTATCAGTGGTGTATGCGCATTCCTCCGCTCTCGCATGCAGACACAACAAGCCCTGATTCAAAAGCTAGAGGTAGAGCGCCAAAAACTGGAAATCGAACAGCAGCTTACCATAGCCCAACTCAAAGCTCTCCAAATGCAGATGGAGCCTCACTTCCTATTCAATACGTTGAACGCCGTCACAAGCCTTGTGGATCAGCATAAGAACGAGGCTGCGATGGAAACCATCGCACATCTCAATATGATTCTTCGTACAACACTACAGAGACGAAGCCCGGAGAAAGTTCCGTTTACAGAAGAATTGCAGCTCGTAGAAAGCTACCTTGCAATTCAGAAAGTGCGTTTTGCTGACCGTATTGAAATCGAGATTCAGACCACGCCAGAAGCACGTCGAGGTCTTGTGCCGTGCTTCCTGCTACAACCACTGGTCGAAAATGCCGTGCGTCATGGAATTGAACGGAGAAAGAATGGTGGGCGCATTCAAACGAAAGCCGCGCGGTTGGGTAATCGGCTTTGGATGCAGGTGTGTGACAACGGAAATGGAGTAGCGACGGCCCGCACAGACGGGCATGGAATCGGGTTAAGCAATATCAGAGAACGGCTTGCGTTCTTTTATCCGGGGGAGCATCAATTTGAAATTGAGACATCACCGGGAGGCGGATACCAGGTCACGATTCAAATTCCGTTTGAGGAAGTACCCGAATGCAACTAAAAGTCCTCATTGTCGATGACGAACCGCTTGCGAGAGACTTGCTACGTTCCATGCTCCGCAAGTATGAAGATGTTGCCGTTATTGGGGAATGTGCAAATGGCGAGGATGCTGTCGAAGCATTGCAGGACAGTTCGATCAATCTTCTCCTTCTTGACGTTCAAATGCCGGAGATGGATGGTTTCGATGTTATCGAGGAAGTCGGTGTTGAATCCCTGCCCCCAACCATCTTTGTGACGGCATTTCAGGAACATGCGGTTCGTGCATTTGATGTCCAGGCTGTTGACTATTTGACGAAGCCGATTATCAATGAGCGTCTGGGTAAAGCTCTGCGAAGGGTGAGAGATAGATTGATGTCGAGCACCACCGGCCTCACTCAAAAGCAACTGACCGCCTTACTACACTCAGTTCGCCTGCAAGCGGAACCAGCGAAGTCGTACGCAGTTCGCTTCCTTGTGAAAGATGGGGAACGGGAACTTCTTCTTCCAGTCACAGAGATCGATTGGATAGAAGCAGATGCTTACTACTCCCGTCTACACGTCAACGGGAAGCAATACATGCTCCGCGAGACGATCTCGGACCTCGCAAACAAGCTTGATCCGAACTGTTTTGTTCGGGTGCATCGTTCCGCCATTGTAAACGTGGAACGCATACGCGAAGTTCACCGCGAAGGTCGAACCGAGTCCTCACTTGTTCTCAAGTCAGGGAGCACACTCAAAATGAGCAGGCAGGGTCGCCAGCGACTGATTGAGCTTGGGCGCTAGAGCAACGAGCAGATAACGCCGCCAAAGCCGGGGTCGATTCTGCCCGATGCACACGTCACCGGACAAATCGTAGTGTTGTGAGAAGAGTTCCAAGAGTCAATCGGATCAAACAGACAGAGAATCGGTGGCCGCCATCAGGCTTTGCCAACCAATCTTACTCATCCTGATGCGTTGGCCATTCGAAAGCAATAACCAGCTTTCCATTCTGCCTTCACGGAGGATCTTCCGAATATGAGTCACGTTCACAATGGCGGAACGATGGACGCGAACGAATTTCTTCGGATCAAGAGAGGCCACGAGCTGTTTGATCGTTTCCCGTAGCAGAAAGGTCTTGCTTCCGACGTGAAGGCAGGCATAGTTGTCAGAAGCCTCAATCCACCGAACTCCGTTGTTTGTCTGATTGATGCTTAGCAGAAATCCGTTCAACTGTGCCTGCACGGGGAGCGCGGAGTTTGCGGCGATTCGCTCCTTCACTCGCGTCAGGGCGATCTGCAACCTCTCCTGATCGATTGGTTTGATCAGATAGTCAAGCGCGTGAACATCGAATGCCTTTACGGCGTATACGTTATGGGCTGTGACGAAAACTGTCAGCGGCATGTGCACGGCGCCTACCGCTTCAAATCCGGTATTTCCCGGCATCTGAATGTCCAGAAAGACCAGATCGATACGCTTCGACTTCAAGGCTGCTACGACCTCATCTCCATTGCGGCATTCCTCCGTGATTTCGACATCCTGATCCGCGGTCAGGAGTTGTCGCAACCGTTTCCGCGCCGGTGGTTCGTCGTTGGCGATGAGCGTCTTCAGGGTCATGCGAGGACTCTTTCATAGGGTATGGTGATTAGTACCTCGAAGCCGCCGGATTTCGCCTCTCCTGATGAAAACCGATAATTGTGCGGATAAAAGTGTGCGAGACGATCCGCAGTATTCCGCAGACCGATGCCATGTCCGCTTTGTGATTTGCTGCTGAACCGCCAACGGCGCGATGCTATCTGTAGCAGCTAGAAACTGCCTCAAGGACAGGACGAGATTCCAGTTGTTATTGAATCTACGGAAGGTTTCAAGAAACTGCTCCTCGGCTGATAGCATGGCGGTCCTCACTTCAAGTCGTTCAGCGGCTTTGCAAAGAAATGTTAAGCGGGCTTGAGATGGGTTTCAACGAAGTTTTTGATCTCGGTTCTGAAGTGCTCATTCTCTTTGAGCGTCTTTGTTTTTGCCTGATTCCATACGCCCGTCGCACGGTATTCCATCCATTGAGGAGCGCTGTAGGCAGCACGTCGTACCCGCCCGCCGTAATCGAACTGACGAAGACAAAGTGATATCTCAGTGCGGTATGGATCAACGATCATGATTTTCAACTTTGGATTGAGCAGCATCGCATTCGAGAGTCGAAAGTTGATGTGCTCATCGGCAAAGCCATACCCGATGATAGTGAGTTCATCGAGCATACCCAACACGCCGTCCAAAATCTGTAACTTCTCTTCGCCTTCTTTGATGTTGGAGATGCCGCTGTATTTCCGCCCGCCGGTGAGCATCGACTTCGAGATGATGTCGAATTTGCCACCGAGATCAATGATCGCACGGTCTTGGCCCATGACAATCGGCTCTCCAGCCAGTCAGGCGCTCATGTAGCAGCGTTTGCGTTGGCGGGGACCTCCATCGCACGCGCTTGCGCCCTTCGTCCTCTCGTCAAAAGTAGTATTGCCGCGCAGATGATCATCACGGCCAAACCAGCACCGAATTCCGTGGTTATGTATTTCGCCATGCCCACCGGAGCCGTCAAGGCATCGAACAGCCCTTGAACGAAAGTATTGTGGGTGGCATGGAGAAGCACGCAAGGCCAAATACTCTTTGAGCGCACTCTCAGAAAGCCCATAATGTAGGCCAATGCCACGACCATCACTGTGAAGCATCCGATCGCAAACGCAGGGTTTGTACCCGCGTTGTAGTCAGCCCAGAGCAGGCCTGGATAATGCCACACTGCCCAAATTCCCCCTGAGATGAGGCTGGCTCCATGAAAGCCAAATTGATCCTGCAGACGGGGGAAAAGAAAGCCGCGCCAACCGAGCTCTTCACCAATTGTCCAGACTATTGTGCCGATCACGGTAATGGTGAACAACAGCGGCAATGCAACCCCAAATGTTCCGAGGACAGGCCAGCGCTCTAGCCCGTAAGGCACGACCATCCTCGTCTCAAAGCTTCGTAGGGCAAATGCACCCGGGACTACGAGCCATGTGAACAGATACACGGGCGCAGCGTAGAGCAGGGGTAAGAAGTAGGAGAGACGAAGAAAACGGCGTGCGGGCCAATACCATCCTAACGTACCCACAGGCACTCGAAGCACCCAGCAAGTGCAGAGTGCGGCGACGCCTGGACACCACATGAGGAAGCGACTGAGTGCTGCAGTCTCATGGTGACTGTGGACGACGAGGGCATATGCTGCCGAACTGAAGGCCAGGAGGAAAAGCAGAAACAGCCAAACGGATTTATTCAATACACGCACGCTTTCCTAATCCGTCTCGTTGAAGGTTTTATAGCTCAGATTCGCACCGTGCAAAAGCTCTCGATTCAAACACAAGAAATTCTAATGCGCCATCTCCAGTGGAGTCATCTCCTGCAGCATTGTCGGAATGAGTTCCGAGATCGTCGGATGGATGAACACAGCTTCGCTTAGGAGGTCAACAGGCTTCTTGGCATACATACAAGCGAGCAAACTGTGGATGGCCTCATCGCCGCCTACGCCAAAGATCGTCGCGCCCAAAACTATGCGGGTCTCAGCATCGACAATGGCCTTCATAAAACCGATGGTCTCCCCCTTCTCCACGGCTCGGCTCACTTTGGTCATTGGCCTCTTCGCTAAAAGCAAGGGTCGGCCAAGAGCTCGTGCCTGCTTCTCCGTCATGCCGACGTGAGCCATGGGTGGGTCAGTGAAAAGTGCATAGACGCCGATGCGATCCGCTATGGAACGTGTTCCATGATGCAAGTTGTCCACGACAATCTCATAGTCGTTCCACGCCGTATGCGTGAAAGCACCCCGGCCGTTGCAATCGCCAAGGGCCCAGACGTTAGGTGAGCTCGTCTGAAGGTGTTCATCCGTCAGTACAAAACCGCGCTGGTCCACTTTGACATTCGCTGCCTCAAGTCCAAGATCATCTGTATTTGGCGTTCGTCCTGTCGCCAGAAGAATATGTGATCCGAAGATGCGGTTGGTTCGATCACTACAGTTAACCGCGACGCTCACCGATGAACCTTCTTGATTCAGTTCAATGCAACTCGCATTCGTTCGAATGCGGATGCCTTCCTCTTCCAGCATGGCTCGTAGAGCCAGCGAGACGTCTTCGTCTTTATGCGGAAGAAGGTATGCGTTACGCTCCACCACTGTAACCAGACTTCCGAAACGGTGAAACATCTGGGCAAATTCCAGTCCAATGAATCCACCGCCCACCACGATCAGGTGCTCAGGAATAGCGGCGATATCCAGGATCGTGCTACTGGTCAAATACGGTGTCGCTTCTGCTCCTTTCACTGTTACTGAAGGTCGAGCACCGACGTTCAGGTAAATCTTCGGTGCTGTCAGTAGGCGCTCTCCGACACGAACCGTAGTGGGAGACTCAAACCGGGCATGGCCGTGAATCAACGTGCAACCGGGAGTTTCCGTGAGCCAATTGGTAACGCCGATACGCGACTTCATCACAATCCCGTTTTTCCTTTCAAGCACCGTATCGAGGTTCACTCGAACGCTGTCACCGATCTCCACGCCGAAAGTCGCGCCTCTTCGTGCGACAAATGCCGCGTGCGCCGAAGTAACCATGGCTTTGGTGGGAGAGCAACCGACATTGACACACGTCCCTCCAACGAACTTGCGTTCCATAATGGCGACTGAGAGACCGCTGCCAGCAAGCTTGGTAGCAAGGGCGGGTCCTGCTTGACCAGTGCCGATCACAATGGCGTCAAAATGTTCCATTCATAAACCTCGCATTCGCGTATGTCTGTAAAGCAAATCGATAAGCGACGACCGATCAAGAAGCTGAAGGGGGACGGACACGCGATGAAATCGCAATCGCTTGTCCGCTCAGTCGGTAGCAAGACCCTCAGACCACGGTTAGGTGAACATCGACGTTGTTTCGTGTCGCATTGGAGTAAGGGCAGATCTGATGTGCAAGTTCGATCAATTGCTGAGCCTGCGTTGGATCGACCCCTGGCAAACTAATAGCTAGTTCGATAGCGAGTCCGTACCCGCCTTCAGGATTCGTTCCGATTCCCACAGTCGCTTTGACAGTGGATTCGGGCGACACTCTGACCTTCAACTTCTGCCCAGCTCCTTTCACGGAGCTCAAGAAGCAGGCGGCGTATCCTGCGACGAAGAGCTGCTCCGGATTGACACCATCGCCCCCGGGGCCGCCGATCTCTTTGGGTATGGCAAGTTGCAGGTCGAGCTTACCGTCCTCCGTCCGAGTTCTTCCATCGCGACCTCCGGTGGCGGTGGCGGCAGTGCGATATTTCACATCGATAGACATGGGATCTCCTTTAGGTTGGAAGGGTGCATGAGGCCATTCGATGAATCGAAGGCTAGCTTGTCGCGACAGCCGCGCTCTTCGACAGCTTGCGGCTCAGCAGGATCGCACCGATGAGGAAGTAGAAGGCACCGAAGATGGCGTATCCACCGACGTCCCCAACATGCTTCTTGTCCTGAAGGCCGAGGATGATGAAGAACGTCCCAGCAAGTGCAGATTGGGCACCGCTCAGAATCATGCTCCACTGACCGCCGCCCATCTCCTTGCGGCGGATGAGGCCGACGACGAGTTGAAGTACTCCTGCTCCGAATGCCCATACACCGAAGATTGCGACCGCATAGATCGGATTCTGAAAAACCGTCAAACCAATGCCGATCGCAGCCAAGACTCCAAGTACTGCGTTGATCATCTGCGAGGTGCGTGATGATCCGGTCTTACTGAACGTGTTGAGGTCGTAGATCGTGCAGGCAACGTCCCATAAGGGGTAAAGCAGGAATAACACGGCAGCTACCTGCGGTTGATGGGCTGCGGTGGAAATGACGCCTGCCGCCCAGACCACCTGAAAAGCGGTCCGAACGAAATAGAGATTTCGTAAAGAACGCGTCGAATCGATCAAGATAGTTTCCATGGTTACCCTCACTATTTTCTTAGTTGGTAGGCACGGGTGCCGGTGAATGAAAGTCAGCCGCTTTTCGCCAATCTAGAAAGCCATTCTTCTAGTTGGTGCAACTGACTATGGTCGCTTGCTGCGCATTAACGATTCTTGCCAACTGTCAGAGTGCAATCACTACCTTGCCGACCTGATGATTGCTTTCAAGATACCGGTATGCTTCGGTAGCCTCTTCGAACGGAAACACACGATCAACGCGCGGTCGGAAGGAACCATCCGCGAGGTGGTCATACACGTAACGCTTCATGGGTTCGAGGCGCTCCTGGGTATTCAACTCGGTCAGCATGAAAGCTGTAAGCGAAATGCTCTTAAAGAAGGCACTCACTGGGTAATTGTTTGCCTCCCCGGAAAGCAGTCCATACAAGTAAATTGTCCCGGAAGGTGCCACAGCGTGTGCCAAAGAATTAAGGAAGGACCCGCCGACTGCATCGAAAGCCACTCGAGCTAGATCGCCTCCAGTGATCTCGCGAACGCGAGTCGGGAGATGCTCTTCCTGTGTGACGATGACGTAGTCCGCTCCGAGGTCAAGGAGTTGCTGCCTTTTGGCCGACGTACGTGTAGTTGCGATGGAAATCGCACCTTGCGCCTTCACAATCTGTATCGCTGCAAGTCCGACAGAGGAGCTTGCAGCGGTGAGGATAACGGTGTCGCCTGGGCTTACTTTGGCTCGGTCTACCAGCGCACCGTAAGCCGTTCCGTATTGCATCCAGACAGCCGCAGCATCGACGGAGGACAGCGATGGAGGAACTTCGGCAATGACCGTCACGGGCACAACAGCCTTCTCGCCCAGAACCGGATATAGATTCATTGAGTATCCAGGAATTGTTCCAACTCGTTTCCCAACCAGCGACGTGTCAATGTCCTCGCCGACAGAGGTGATCGTGCCCACCGCTTCATAACCTACGCCAGACGGGAATCGAGGCTGCTCGAAGTATTCGCCCCGAAAGTACATGCTCTCTGCGCGATTCAAGCCGACCGCCGCAACGTCCATTGCGACTTCTCCAGGGCCTGGATGACGAAGTTGGACATCCTCAATCGTGAGAACCTCGGGTGAACCGAGACGGTGAAACCTTACAGCTCTTGGCATACCTCTGCCTCCGATGTCAGACTATTTCGGAAGACTCTTTTCTGTAAGTACGCACTATTCATTGACGTAGGGATGAAAAGGATACTATGGCGACGAAATCACGCTTTTCTCACTTCGACAGCACCCCTGGCTGTACCGTAGAAGCTACCGTTACATTGATCGATGGGAAGTGGAAGTGTGGCATTCTGTATCATTTGCTTGGCGGCACCCTGCGGTTCAATGAGTTGCGCCGGCGCCTTAAATCCGCAACGCAGCGTGTGTTGACAGCACAACTCCGCGAGTTGGAAGCGGACGGACTGGTGTTGAGAACGGTCTTTGCCGAGGTTCCTCCCCGCGTCGAATACCGTTTGTCTCCGCTGGGCTGCAGTCTTGAACCAGTGTTGGTCGCGATAGAGGCTTGGGGAAAAGAGCACTTCTACCTTTTTACGGGAAACGACAAGCAAGGCAAGACGTCTTCCGAAAAGCTTGCGTGAGCCATGCGTCTTCGATTCGACGGTTACGTAGTTATCGGATAGCGCAGTCCCGAGTATTCCCGGCAAGGTATGGCCAGATTGGCGAGGAAGCAGCGTTCGACAGCGCGGATGTCGGCGAGATTCTCGGCGAGTCGGGTTTGTCGTGCTTTCCGCCGCTGCCCAATACGTCGTTACTTAGTCAAGTGATGACGTATCTCACCCCAATCGCATATCGTGAAGATCGAATAGGAGTATTGTGGGCGCTTATCGCTACGCACCCGCTCGCCACACTTGTATGTCGGCCGTCGCCATCGATAGTGTGAGTGCGGCAATGGCAAGGGAGGCCCGAGATTCTTCCTGGCTCGAGTATGAAGAAAAGCCACTGCTCCGATCGAAGCTATGTCGTGCTCGCGGTGTGGATGCTTTCATGAAGTCGATCGGGATCCACTCTTCTCCGAAAAAGAGGGCCAGAAAGTACCCGCTCTAATTCTTCCGCAACGCTTCGCTGCCTGCATTGTCTAACGTAGCCAACAAGCTCCCGTAAGACAGCGCTCTCACGATGAGCAGAATGTGCAAGGATTGCTCTTTTGTGACAGCGGACCCGGAGGCGCAGCAGGCACGATGGGAAGTGTGGAATGCATTCCACGCAGAGGAGAAAAATCGATGACTCTCGTGAGCTATGTCGAAGACGACATCTACCAAAAAGCCCTGAGATCGCCGCAGACTGCGAACCTGCTGCGCGTGCTCTTTCATTCGCCACTCTGGGCCACGCAGTTTGTGAAGCTGGCCACCGCGCAGATGACGGAGCTCTCGCTCGATCCTGCGCTGCGAGAGTTGGTGATTCTGCACACTAGCCGACTCATTCACTCGGACTATGTGTGGGCGCAGCATGTCGGGATATCGCAGGCCTTTAGCATCTCAGAGTCGCAGCGCGATGCGCTGCGACAGGGCGATCTTACCGCAGCTGATTTCTCAGAAAAAGAACAGCGGCTGCTGTCGTTTGTCTCCGCGCTTCGCCATGTCACGCCTATGCACGCAAAGGAGCTTGCTTCCCTGCGCGCCTTCTTCAGCGAACAGGAAATTGTGGAGATCATCGGCGTTCACGGCTTTGCATACACAGTCGCGGTGTTGACGACGGCGCTCGACGTCGAGATCGACCCGATCAGCGGGGACAGAATGCTCGAATTTGTGGAGCGCGTGCGGCATGACAACAGATCGGAGTGAGACAGAGCCATGACATTTAAGGGTAAAGTTGCGCTTATTACAGGCAGAACGGCAGGCATTGGAGAGGCGGTCGTGCGGCTGATCTCGAGTCTTGGAGGAAGTGTCGCCTTTTTGTAGGCAGGGACGAAGTGGGCGCGAAATTGAGCGCAGTCACTTCTTTATTACGCCCGGAGGCTGATCGGAAAAGACACAATACTCAGAGTGCTCAACCAATGTCGAGCAAGGTGCTCATGAAGAAGAAGTTCACGCCAATCTTCCCTCTATTGATAAAGGTCAGATCGACGACGACTATTTATCTAACGTAGTGGTTTAAAGGCGGCTCGGATGTCAGCGCTGAAGAGCTCAGGCTGCTCCCAAGCAGCGAAGTGTCCACCTTTCTCAGCTTCATGGAAGTAATAAAGAGTGGGGTAGGCTCGTAGGGACCAGCTTTCCGGGGCGCGATAAATCTCGTGCGGGAAGACCGTGATGGCAACGGGAACCATGATCAGACTTGTCTTTTGCGCGGTCGCGCTAAAGTTGTTGTTGTTATTTTCCCAATAGAAACGGGACGAAGAGGCTCCACTGTTGGTGAACCAATACAAGGTAATGTCGTCAAGGATTTCGTCGCGACCAATCACCGTTTCTGGGCGGCCATCGCTATCGGACCGCGCAGCGATTTTTTCGTATGTCCAGGCAGCCAAACCACTCGGGGAATCAGCGAGGGCATAGCCTATGGTCTGTGGACGCGTCACCATCATGGCTCCGTACGCTGCGTTTCTTCCGAAGAAGACGCTGAGGGCGTTATAGGCTCTCAGTTCTGGACCGGTCAGATCGTTGGGTGCTGGATCACCACTGTTGATACTCTTTACAAGGTTCTCGGGAATTGTGGCAGGCATGGTGAGATGGATGCCGAGCAATCCGGCGGGCGCCTGACGTGCCAGGGCATCAGAAATCACCGATCCATGATCGCCTCCCTCTGATACATATCGGTTGTATTCCAGACGCTTCATGAGCACGTCCCAGGCCCGTGCCACACGTTCAGGATTCCAACCAGGATCACTTGGTTTACCCGAGATGCCATAACCCGGAATGGCGGGGATCACGACGTCGAAGGCGTCTTCTGCGTGTCCTCCGTATGCGACTGGATCGGTGAGCGGACCAATAACCCTCAAGAATTCCAGTGGGAACCTGGCCAGCCGTGGGTTAAGATCAAGGGCAGCGCATTCGGTTCACGCGAACGCATATGAATTAACTGAATATCCACGCCATCGATTGTGGTTACAAATTCCGGAAGCGCATTCAGCCTGGTTTCCACCTTGCGCCAGTTGTAACCATCGCTCCAGTAGCGCACCAACGCCTGCATCTCCGCCAACCGGATACCTTGTGATTCGTCAGTCACCGTTTCCTTATCAGGAAAGCGGGTTGCGGCGAGCCGTTTGCGGAGATCAAGGATCTGCTCCTCGGGAATGTTGATCTTAAACGGGCGAATCGCGCTTTCGTCAGAAGCTACGATGCCGTTCGCGGCACGCTGGTTTACCTGGGCGAGTGACGAGATCGCGAGTAGAAGTGAAGCCCCGATAAGAATGGTCAATCGATGTTGTAAACCCATGCTGTCTCCTTGTGCCGTCGGGATTATGAATCGAGCTAAGTTCCGGCGAGCCCCGTTTGCACGATGACATCATTGGGATGACAGCGAATCTATCAGACGAAAGTATCGGTCGATACCTTCGTCCGATAGGCATTGTTTTCTCAGAATGGCCTAATTGCATACGTGAATGAAGGTCTACACCAAAGGATCTGAGGGGAAAACCTGCACAATGCCAAAACACCTAAGCTTTATAAATAGCGTCCTGCAAACCGGGACATTCTTTGTTGTCGCAATGGAAGCGATAGCAGTCGCCATAGGTCAAGGCGTAAGCAATCCGATTCCAGCGGCTGCACTGAGACCTTTGATCCGAACAGATGCGCCAGTGATTGCCTTGAGTCATGTCACACTCTTCGATGGCAGCGGTGCTCCATCACAGCACGACCAAACTATCATCGTTGATCACGGTCGTATCGCATCCGTCGGTCCTTCAGACACCACAATAATCCCGCAGGGAGCCCAGCTTCTCAACGAACGTGACAAGACTGTTCTTCCCGGCCTGGTGGGTATGCATGAGCATATGTTTTACATTTCGGTGGGTGGAGGTCCCAACCATCTCATTCTCGGTACGGAACAGGCCGAATCTGCTCCAAGGCTATATCTTGCCGCAGGAATCACAACAGCTCGTACGACGGGAGCTATCGAACCTGCTGCAGACCTTGCGATTAAGGCTGCCATTGACAATGGAATGCAGAGCGGGCCCGACCTCGATGTCACAGGGCCGTATCTCGACGGCCAAGAGACGTTCCTCATCCAGAATCAAATAATGAATGGTGCGCAGGACATCCGCGAAACAGTGGATTACTGGAGTAAGCGGGGTGTAACGTCCTTCAAGGCTTACATGTTCATTCAGCCTGCCGATTTGAAGGCCGCAATTGAGCAGGCTCATGCCCGCAGGATTAAGGTCACGGGACATCTATGTTCCGTGGGTTTTACTGAAGCCATCAATATGGGCATAGACAACCTGGAGCATGGCCTGATCGTTGACTCGGAATTTGATCCCCACAAGAAGCCAGGAGTATGTCCATCTAAGAGTTCCGAATCCGTGCAGGCATTGCTGGTACTTGATGTTCATGGGCAACAGATTCAAAGACTTATCAAGTCCATGATCTCGCATCATGTGGCGCTCACGTCAACATTGGCGACGTACGAGAACTTCGATGCGGACGAACCCGCGCTGGATACCTTGCGTCAGACTCAGACTACTTTGAGTGGTCTTTCCTGGGCAGATTTTCTCAAGCTCAAAACTCTGCTTGGAAAGCGAACCCGTGCTGGTGAGACGAATTCTGTTATGGCGCTCCTCCACAAGGAGATGGAGTTTGAACGTGAATTCGTCCGGCAAGGTGGTCTTCTGATAGCTGGTTGTGATCCGACTGGATTAGGAGGAGTTATTGCGGGGTTTGGAGACGAACGTGAGATGGAACTACTTGTTCAGGCAGGTTTCTCGCCATCCGAAGCTGTCGCCATCTTCTCGAGTCATGGAGCACAATACCTGGGTCGACAGAATGAAATAGGCACGGTTGTGCTAGGCAAACGGGCAGACCTTGTACTTTTGAACGGTGACTTCGAGCACGACGTCTCAGCAATTCGCAGGCCAGAGATAGTCTTCAAGAAGGGCGTGGGTTGGGATTCGGCGAAACTGCAGGCATCTGTAGCGGGTCTGGCAGGACAGCGATAGAGCTGCCTGCTGAGTCATCCGACAGATCAAGGAACGCATTTCTTTATGACTGCTCCGATTAGCGCGCGTTCATCGATTTACGTGCAAAAGATAGAAAACGGCCCAGTTTTAGATTGAAGTCCACCGGTTGTTCCCAGAAGGGAGCATGACCTGCGTTCTCAATTGCGTGGATTTTGTCTTCCCATAGATCCTGAAACATCACTGTACGAAAGAAATCGGCTTTGATCTGATTGTCTTCAGCACCATTGAAAATAGCCATAGGAATCTGGGCACTCTCGACAGTGTGCTTCTGATTCGTTCCTAAGCCTGCGAGTGAACTTTCGATGAGTCTTCGACGAAACCGTCCATCTGTTCTAACCGCGGCCTCCACCAAAATATCATTTCCCGTTCCCCGAAAAAGTCTACCCACAAAGGAACGCGCTTCACTTTTATTCATTCCTCGGCCCAGCGCAGGAAGCGAACTCGGAGGATTATTAAATCCTTCCGTCATGTTGTTCCTGCCATCCATCTTTCCGACTGGTGGAGTTCCGCACAAAAGGAGGCTGCGCATATTGATGGAGTGCGCAAGCATTTCAATAGCGATATGGCCGCCGAGAGACCAACCACAAACCACAGGCTCCGATACGCGGATTGTCTCGAGCAGTTCAGAAACAGCTTCTGCCAAACCGGGCAGCGTATAGGTCTGATCAGCGTTTATAGCGTCTTCGGACTGGCCGTGCCCCGGTAGGTCAACTGCTATCAAACGATAATCACTGAAGAGATTGCTTTCGAGTTGCTTTCGGAAAACGTCACGGCATGATGAGTTGCCATGGATCAGCACGACCGGAAGACCACTTTTTCCTGACTCCTCGTAAGCGAGCACCCCATGTGAAGTGCTGACATAAATCTCATTTGTCATATCCCACACCTATCGAAAAAGGACGTCTCTTCAGTTCTCTTAGCTGCCGCTGCATTAGGACAACCGCTTGGACGCTTTGACCGCGATGATTCTCACGTTGTTAACCGCTATCGCGCTGAATAGTCAGTAGAGAAGCTCAACTCTCGCCACGTCTCCATGGCTTCGAGTCGTTTGCGATCGTTCTCTTTAATCGCCTTAAAGGCGTCACTCCCAAGCGCGAGTCGAAGTGGCGGGTGAGCCATTTGGGAAAGTTCGATTAACACTCTGGCCGCTCGTGCGGGATCTCCGGGCTGATTCCCGTGGTATTCAGCTTGAAAGCGGGCAGCAGCCCCAATGGTCGGCTGGTATTCTGCACGGATCGCGGCACCAGCAGTCGAACCTGCGGCGAAGTCTGTTCTGAACCCACCCGGCTCAACGATCGTTACGTTAATTCCAAGTGGGCCGACTTCCTTGGCCAATGCTTCTGAAAAGCCCTCGACGCCCCATTTCGCTGCGGAATAAGGCGTCCTTCCGAGAACTCCGATTCTTCCTCCAACTGAGGAAATTTGAATGATGTGGCCGGCTTTCTGCTTTCTCATAAACGGAATAGCCGCCCTGGTGGTGTAAACCGTTCCCATAAGGTTCGTATCAATGTGCTCTCGGAACTCGTCGATGCTCATATCTTCGAGCGCCCCGATGGTTCCATAGCCGGCGTTGTTGACCAGCACATCGATCTGACCGAAGTGCCCCACAGCGAATCCTACGGCCCTTTCAGCGGCTACAGGATCAGTCACATCAAGCGCCGCCAAAGCGACTTGGCTGCCAAATTCTGCGGTGAGTTCTCTTAGATGCTCAACGTGTCTCGCGGTAGCGACTAACTTATCACCATGCTCAAGAACCGCTCTCGCAGTGGCGCGCCCCAAACCCTTGGAACTTCCTGTAATCAGCCAGACCTTGTTCATTTTGTATTTCTTCCTTATAGATCAACCTAGCGAACACTTTGCTCCGAACTCGTAGGAACTCATCCCATCCGTTGTTGCTTGAATAACCTCAGCGATGGAGTGATCCAGTATCCGGTCGAAGTCAGCCTGTGACATTTGCACATGGAGATCTTCCAGGAGTGCTCGCGAAAAACTGGCAATCAGTCCCGGATTTTGTGCAAGCAGCTGGCAGGCGCGGTGCCTTGAGAAACCACCGGAAAGTGCGAGGACACGATAGACCTTCGGGTCGCCCATCAGCGGAGTGTAAGTGCCGGCCATTACCGGGATCGTGAGTTTGAGGAAGACACGCAATTCACCACTGGCTTGTTCGAGAGCCGACAGAATCGCATCACGGAGTTCAAGTTCCTGAAGCTCTCGAATGTGATCGGGGAGTGAGGTTGAAAGTTCGATCTCCACAATAGGAAACAGCCCCGCCGCGAAGATCACCTCGGCCAGTGCAATTGCTGCTGTACCGCCTCGACGATCCTTTGTTCTGTCGTGGCATGAATCAGTGACCGCATCTTCGTGCCGACGATGCCAAGGCCACGTGCCCACGCCAACGTTTGTGGGAGATCGGGAATCGGCTTCATCAGTTGAACGCCGTCAACGGTCTGCTCCAGACCGGCATCAATCTTGAGAAAAGAAGCGATGCCGCCCTTGCCAGACAGAAACTGGGGAATCGTCCGGCCCTGGATGGAACTCTTAAGCGTTCGTGTGAATAGGATGACCGCGAGTATCCGATCTCCGGCAAATACCGGCGATTTGATGACGCGGAGACGCATCTCGTGTATTAGCTCGAACATCTCTTCTTCGTTCTTATATTGGCTGGCGTCCACGCCATAACGGGCAAGTGCTGCCGGCGTTGATCCTCCACTCTGATCAAGGGCGGCGAACATTCCTTGGCCGTATCGAAGTCTTGATAGTAGTAAGGGGTGAAACCCTTGTACTGGCGAATCTGGCTGCTGCATCGTTATCTCCCTGTTTACAAATGCCTACATGGCATGAACAAAATTACGAATGCTGTGGCCGCACGGTGGACTGCAATAGCCTATGGAGCGTAGCGGGTAAAGACGTAATCGCGATTCTTCACCGGAGTATGGCAGGCGTAACATCCCCTAGTTGCTTCAGCGCTAGCGGCCTTGCCGTGATCGAACTGCTCAAATCTCCAGCCTCCAGTCGCAGCGTATTTCTTTGTGTCCTTGATCATGAGCTGGACGTTGGTTGGGGTTCCAGCCACAAACGATTGCTCCTTACCGAAGACCTTGTTGTTCTCGTTCGAAGGAGTATAGGTCCATGCCAAGCGCGCGATGATCGTTCCGTCCGGGAAGGGAAGTGTACCTGTGCGATACGTCTCGACCGCCTTATCATTGCCAAGAACAGCGCGGAGGTCGTTGAGGCTGCCAGCTTCGTGAGCGACAGAAATTAGCCGCCAATCCCGGTATCCGGATGGCAGGCCAGTTACCGTGCCAGCGTCCTGAGCAACTCTCTCCTTTGCAAGCACTCGATTTGGCTTCCAAATGACCCCGCCGAAGGGCGGCCCCACAACGCCCAGCACCAACAGGGCTTTGAGCGTTGTCTTCTTCGCGATGCTAACTTCTCGATTCATGCGCCGTCTCCTTTCGCTAAATCAGGTTCTCAACTCGTGTTGCTTCCAAAGGCACTACAGCAAAGTCACATCCTGGATGGCCTTCGCAAAAGCTTCGGGGGCCTCTTGAGGCAGGTTGTGACCCACTCCGCCCTGGATCAAGCGATGCGCATATTTACCGGTAAACATCTTGGCATAGTCCTTGCTGTCTGGATGGGGCGCTCCATTCGCGTCGCCCTCAAGCGTGATCGTGGGCACAATGATGGATGGAGCAGATGCTAATTTCTGTTCGTATTCGTCATACTTTGGCTCACCCAAGGCGATACCCATACGCCATCGGTAATTGTGAATCACAATACTTGTATGGTCCGGGTTATCGAATGAGCTCGCGGAGCGCTCGAACACCTCGTCATCGAAGTGCCACTGAGGCGACGCAGTTTGCCAGATCAGTTTTGCGAAGTCGCGGCGGTACTTGTCATATCCTTCACTCCCCCGATCTGTGGCGAAGTAGAACTGATACCACCATGCCAGCTCCGCTTTGGGAGGGAGCGGAACCTTCCCGCTCTTTTGGCTGCCGATCAAGTAGCCGCTTACACTGACCAGGCCTTTGCAGCGCTCAGGCCAGAGAGCCGCGACGATATCTGCTGTTCGTGCGCCCCAATCAAAACCACCGATGACAGCCTGCTTGATATGCAAAGCATCCATGAGCGCAATGACATCGAGAGCGAACGTGGCGGGTTGCGCGTTTCTGACTGTGTCCGCAGAGAGGAATCGTGTCGTCCCGTATCCGCGTAGGTGGGGGACGATGACGCGATAGTTTGCCTTTACGAGAATGTCGGCGACATCCACGAAACTGTGGATGTCATAGGGCCATCCGTGCAAGAGAATCACGGCCTGTCCATCTGCTGGACCTTGATCTATGTACCCGGTATCCAGGAGGCCAGCATGAATCTGCTTAACTGGTGAGAAAGCACCTGACGTTGAGGAGGAGGATCTCGATTTGGGCGATGTCTGAGATTGCCCAATGGCCTCTCGATCGATCGCTACACCGGCAAATGCGAGTGTCATTGCGGCCGTGCTCAAAAAGCTGCGGCGATTCTGTATTGTGCCATGTTGTGGGTCCATTTCACTCATCTCGATTCCCCTTTTCTGCGCCCTATGAAGAGGCGTGTTTGCAATAGTTGCTTCTGGTCGCCACATACCATTTCCTACGGCCTACGCAAGTGAAACGAAAACCTCAATGTTTCCTCGCACGGCTTTTGAATAAGGACAAGTTTGATGTGCGGCTTCGAGTAAGCGCTCACTTATCTCGCGCTCAATACCAGGCAGACTGACGGACAGACGAGCAGCAAGAAGGAATCCGCCTTCGCCAGTACCAAGATCGATCTCCGCATCGACCGAACGACTCGCTGGGAGGGTAATGTTCTGCTTGGCTGCCGCAATTGCGAGTGCTCCAAGAAAGCATGCGGACCATCCGGCAGCCAGCAGCTGTTCGGGATTGACACCGGGATGTTTTGAACCCGGCAGAGCAAAGTCCAGATCCAGATTGCCTTCTTCGCTTTTCGAAGAGCCGCCATCCCGCCCGCCTGCTGTATGAACCTTTGCTGTATATAGAACTTTATCGATCGCCATCGTGTCTCCTGTTGGGTGCCAGACTATCCCTGTTCCCTGGGAAATATCCGGAACGCCCATGAGACACGGGAAAGAAGCAAATGGTGACAGAATTTGAGACCAATGACTGCAGAGTCTCCGAAAGAATGGATCCGACTATTTTGTAACTTTTAACGGTTTGCTGTTTCTCATCTGTCGTACACGCCCTTGACAATCACATGCCTGACAGACCATTGAAGAAGGAGATCTTGCTTTGAAAACAGCCCTTGCGCTACGCCACGTTCACTTTGAAGACCTAGGAATCTTCCAGCAGGTTCTGGCGAAAGCCGGGTATCGCGTCAGCTATTTCGATGTCGGTGTCCAAGATATTGAGACGATCGATCCTCTGGAGCCGGATCTATTATTTGTGCTGGGAGCTCCCATTAGTGTCTACGAACGAGACATGTTTCCTTTCGTTCTGCAGCAGCGACCTTTGCTTCGCCGAAGAATGATGTTCCGGCTTCCGACTGTAGGAATTTGCCTTGGTGCGCAACAGATCGCCGCGGCGCGTGGGGCGAAAGTAACGCCGAGCGGGTTCAAAGAGATCGGCTTCGCGCCGATTTCGCTCAGCGAAGCAGGAAGAAATAGCGCTCTTCGCCATCTGGATGGCATCCCTCTGCTCCACTGGCATGGGGATGTATTTGATCTACCTGAAGGTGCGACAGGTCTTGCTTCTACCGATCTTTGCCCGAACCAAGCCTTCTGCATCGGACCAAACGTCCTCGGTCTGCAATTTCACCCTGAAATTGTGCCGGCAATGATAGAGCGATGGTTGATCGGTCATGCGTCCGAGCTTACCACTGCTGGAATCGACATTCGTAAGATTCGGATGGATGCTGCATCTTATGAACCCTCTATGGTTGAATGCTGCGCTCGCATGTTCGAGGAGTGGCTCGCAAACATTGTGACGGATGACCATGAAACAGACTTGTCGAAACACTCACTGCACTGTTGAGTGATCTGATTCTGTATCCAATGGTTACAATTGCGATCGAGAAATAGCTGGCGCTACTTCGCTCTCCTGCGCGTGCGGCTATTTGCGAAAGAATTTACGTATACCCGATTCCTTAAGAGATTTGAGATATGCGGAAGCGGATGGAACACTGACGCATACCTGGGTTCCGACATTCGGACCTGATGTGATTGTGATGCGGCCTCGGATGCGTTCGACGCGTTCGCGCATTCCAGCGAGACCGAAGTGGTCTGACCTTCCGTGCTCAATGTATTCCGCCGGAATCCCAACTCCGTCGTCAATGACCTTGAGGACAAGGGTGCGAGAGTAGATCAACTCGACCCGAAGACGCTTCGCACTCGAGTGGTGAATGGCATTCCGAATGGCCTCAAGCCCAACATTGCAAAGTTCCGACCGCACAATAGGATGGAGTTCCCGCTTCGTTCCACTGACGTGTATTTGAGTCTCAATGACACCTGTGAGAGGAAGTTCATCGAGTGCATCGCGAAATACTTCCGCAAGATGGTTTCTCTCAAACGTCGAGGCTCTCAATGCGTTGAGTGCGGCACGCCCCTCTGTTACAGCCTGGCCGAGCCATTCCGATAATTTTGCGAGCGCCCGGCTCATTCTAAGCTCGTCCGTTCCGTCCGCCAGTGCGTCGTCGGCAACCATCTTGCTGCTTTGCACTGTTTGCAGGAACGTGTCATGAAGCTCTCGCGCCATCCGCGTTCTTTCCGCCAGACGTTCATCGAACCGTGAACTTATAGCCGCAGCAACGGAGCGGATTCTGAGTCGATACACGATCCATACCAGCAATGAAACAGTTGCGATCCAAATGGCGGTGAACCAATGTGTTTGATACCAGGCCGGAGCGACCGAAAAGTCGACAACTGCCTCTTCCTGATTCCAGATACCCTGCTGATTGCTGGCAATGACACGGAAGCGATAGTGCCCGGGCCTCAGGTCTTCAAAGTATGCAGTTCGCCTGGCTCCAGCGTCCATCCACATGCTGTCATGGCCATCAAGCCGGTAACGAAACTGCAAGTCTGCCGGTGCTGCGAAGCTGAGCCCCGCATAGTCGATCATGATATTGCGTGGCCGTGGCGGCAGTTGGGTTGTGCCATCTATTCCATATGCCTTGTGATCGCTGTGTAGAGCCTCAATGCGAACAGGGGGCAGCAATCGCTGGAGATGCTCTGCTGAGCCGTCAACGATCTCAACGCCATTTTGTTCCGTTGCAAACCACACTTTGTTGTCTGGAGTAACGCCGGTGCTGGGATCGAACGGGTCCTGCGAGAGTAGAACTCCATCGCTTGCTGTTAAAAGCTTGTATTGGACTACGGCTGATGGTGACGTCCACCAACGATCAAGCTCTGATCGCGAAAGATGAAGAATCCCGACATCACACATGAGCCAAAGGTCGCCATTCAGGTCGAAGACACCTGACCTCAGATGTGTATCCGGAAGTCCATTCGCTTTATTAAGCAATTGTGGGTGTTCGTTGCGGATTCCGTACAAGCCTTCCTGCGTGAGAATGAGTGGCCCCTTCGCGCCGAATCCGATGATGCGGCGTATTGGGGTTTGATTCGACAAGCCCAGGGAGATTTTCCTTCGCGCTTCGTCCTTGATGTAGCCGACGGAGCCATCGAGATACCCAGCCCAGGCTCCCCCTGAGGCATCGGCATAGACTGCCGCTGCGCGCGGGGCTATCGGGGGACCTTCTCGCCATATCACTTTGTCCCCTTGAATATGGAGCAAAGCGGGCGGCTTCCCATTCGCAACAACCCATAAACCACCGGTATGATCGGAGGCGAGTGAGATGACCGGACCTACGTGCGCTCCCTTGTCGGTGATCTCTTTGAAATGTCCATTGGAGTACTGGAAGATTCCCTGGTCAATGCCGATCCACCACTGCCCGCGCTCATCTTCAAGCAGTGATGTTACCTGCTTCCCCGGCAAACCTTGTGCTTGTCCGATGCTCTTTATCCGCTCAGACTGCACGATATCTAGTCCATTTGCATTGCCCAGCCATACGCTGCCATCCTTTGCGACTGCAAGACCGCTGATGATGTCGCTGGTAAGTCCTTCAGTAGTGGATAGGGTGAGAACACGAAGATCGCGGAAGCTATCAATGCCATGAGAAGTGGCAACCCAGATGACACCTTCGCGGTCTTCAAAGATCTGGTTCACCGTATTGCCACTCAATCCATCGGCACTCCGATAGTGCTCTGCCTGTCCGCCATGCAGTCGGTACATCCCGTCGTTCAACGTTCCGATCCAGAGCGAACCCTGACGATCATGCAGAAAGCAGGTGGTCCCGACCAAACTTCCATCGAAACCGGGCAGCTTTAAGTGTTGGAAGGTTTTGCCGACGATCCGCTCAACGCCCAGTCCGAGCCCCGGATGAGCCACGCCAGCGTAAATCCTGTTCGTTCCTGCCTGCACCAGGGCGTTGAAACCGGACAGATGATCGCCAGAACCGAACCGTGGGGAGGTATACGTCTCTCCCTTTCCGTTGGCCCATCGAACAACTGCCGTCGCCCCTCCAATCCAAAACGCTCCATCAGCGGCCTGTATAACTGTTGTCGCTACAGGGATCGTCACATCATCATTGACGCCGAAACAACGAACGTCCGATGTGCGAATGCTGCACAGTGGGCCGGTGGAATCGCGGGTTCTCGATCGCGCATACCAAACATCGCCGCGGGAATCCAGGATGATCTGGTTCACTCGCCCCTGCCCGCCATTGAAGCTGTGCACAATAGCACCATTAATTTGATCCAACCCGACTGCGGTGCCTACAAAGAGGCTTCCATCCTTCGCAGATGCGAGCGAAACGATGTAGCTAGAGCTCAGGTCTTTCCCCTGTAACGGATGGAATGTCTCAAATCGGCTGCCGTCAAAGCGGAGCAGACCTGCCCCGGTCCCAATCCAGATGTAGCCATCACTTGTCTGTGCGATTGCGTTTGGCGCACCGGCGAAATACCCGTCGCGTACACGCCAGGCCGTGTGCCCGTATTGCGTCAGACGTGCTTGTGGGTCGACGGCGTGTGCAAGCGGTAACGTGAGCAGCGAGAGGTTCAAAAGGAGCGCTGATAAGCCGACACGAACGCCGATCCATCTTGACTGCGAGATTCGGATCAGCAGTGAAAGAGGCATCATTGTCTTGAAGGAAAGTACCCTTTCCCTTGAAAGTCGTCTCGAATCTTCTAAACCCAAAGATCTACTCATCAGTGCTTTCGGAGGCAGATGGAGGGCTATTTCCCGGACAATATCCCGGGCCGCGCATGAACATCCCGAATGATGGCAAGGATTTTTTCGCGAGGCATGCTCTTTAAGATGTAGGCGGCCGCCCCGATTTTGAGAGCGGCCTGCATATCTGCGGTGTTGTCTGACGTCGTTAAGATGATGACGCGTGCACGCGGCGAAATTACCAGGAGTTCCTGCAACACGTTAAGGCCATCAACATCAGGGAGGCTCAGATCCAGGAGCACGATGTCTGGACGCAGTTTCTCAAACTTCTGAACTCCATCTCGTGCAGTGGGAGATTGTCCGATGAGCTGAAGATCTTTCTGCGAACTGAGAATCATGCTGAGGCCATCCCGAAAGATCGGATGGTCTTCAATGCTGAGGATCCTAATCGCCCCTGTGGCATCCGCAACCGCGCCGCCAAGCCCCTGACTGCTGTTAGACACATTGCGAGGAACCTTGATGCGGACGCGTCCTGCCATCTTTACCAGATCGGCCAGTGAGCCAGCCTCCATCTTTCGCATCACGTTTCCACGGTGTGCTTTCACCGTGATCTCGCTGATACCCAACTCACCACCTACCTGTTTATTGGGAAGCCCCGCCACAACCAAGGACATGACGTCCCGTTCCCGTGCGGTGAGTTGAGCGTATCTTCGCCTCAGTTCAAGCACCTCGGTCTCACGATGCAGCACTACTCCGCTGCGGTCAAGCGAGGTTTGAATGGCATTGAGTAGTGCCTGGTCGCTAAATGGCTTTGTAAGAAATTCGATTGCTCCTGCTTTCATCGCCTGGACAGTGCTGGGGATGTCGCCGTGTCCCGTGATGAAGATAATCGGCATCTCGGGCCGCTCTCCGGCAAGCTGCCTCTGCAGCTCAAGGCCATTCAGGCCTGGCATAGAAATATCCAGAATTAAGCAATGTGGCACATCAGGACGCTCACGCTGCAGGAAGTCCTGAGCCGACATAAACAGCTCCGCTCGCCAGCCCTCATTGTCAATCAGTAGCTCAAGCGACTCACGCACTGAGACGTCATCGTCCACCACAAACACGATTGGTTTAGCGTAAACCATACCTTTTGACTGTTCCCTGATAACGCGAATGGTTGTCTCTGACATTCTAGTTCGACCTCACACTACGTAGACAGGAGCGTTTACCTGTGGCGGAATACAGTTTGCAAGGCCTCCAGAAGGGCCGTGTCACTGAAAGGTTTAAAAAGGCACTCGACAGCACCGTGTGCCATCCTGCTTGCGCGCTCTCCCTCGTCCTTCCGGGCGGTGATGAAAATGATTGGGATGGCGCGGCTCTGATTCCTCAACTCGCGTTGAAGATCCGGTCCGGTAGTTCCCGGCATGTTGACATCCAGAATCAGACATTCAGTTTTCGAAAAAGCTTCCGAAAGCAAAAATGCCTCTGATGAAGGAAACACCGCCGTTTCGAAACCAAATTCGTTGAGGAGGTCTGGGAGTGACTCACGTACGGATTCGTCATCGTCAATCACCGTCACGAACGGTCGTGGGGACATCTAGCTTCTGCTCCGCATTTCGTAGGGTCCTGTCTGCAATCAAGCTCGTTGGGCGACGCGTAAATTGCCAAGACTAAGTCGATATTTACGCGGGAGAGCGCTGACGTTCTTCTGACAACGTAAACCGTGCGGCAGAAGTGAAGGGCTGAGCACCGCATCCCCAAAGACAATAATCTCTTTGGATAGCATCAGGTGGCTATTGTACTTAGGTATCGGTTTAGGAGAGCAAGACCGAACATAGGGTAAGAACATTTGCGGGAATTACAGGTGTGCCGCTTTTAGGCATTCATCGTGTCTTCAGTCGGAGGCTGAATCGGTAGTGAAAAAGTAAAGGTGGCCCCGGGCCCATCATTCTGCTCCCCCCAAATTAGTCCATGGTGAGCGGTAATGATCGAGCGGCTAACCGAGAGCCCAATCCCCATGCCGTTGGGCTTCGTCGTATTAAAGGCTTCGAAGATGGTTTCGCCGAGGAGAGGGTCTAAGCCTATTCCGGCATCCCGGACTGCGAGGTAAACATGTGCGCCATCCCGCGCCGTGGTGATCCGGATGGCCCTAGGGCGATCAGTGACGCCTTCTATCGCATCTGCTGCATTGCGTAGCAGATTAAGAATCACTTGTTGAAGCTGGATGCGATCTGCCTGGATCAGAGGCAGGTCGTCTGCAAGTTCTTGTTGTAAGCTCACGCGTCTCCCATGCAACTCGCTTGCGGACATGGAAATAACTTCTTGTGCCACCTCGGAGAGATTGATCGGCCCGGCGACGATCTTTTTTTGTCCGAAGAGACTGCGCAGCCTCGCAATGACGGCGGCGGCTCGATTGCCATCTCGAATTGTTCGGCGAGCTGTTTCCCGGGCTCCATCGACGTTCGGAGGGGTTCCATCGAGCATCCGCAGGCAGGTACTTGCATTGGTTATGATCCCTGCCAGTGGCTGATTCACTTCATGGGCAATAGATGCTGTCAGAACCCCGAGGCTGGTTGCCCTCGTTACGTTGGCGAGTTCCTGCCGTGCTTTGGCAAGCGCTTCTTCTCCAAGCCTGCGCTGTGTGACGTCTTGGGCGGCTCCGATATACTCAAGCGTTTCCCCGGCATCTTCACGAGCGTGGGCTATAAGGTGCAGGTATTTCACCCGTCCATCGGACATGATGACACGATGTTCATATTCGAGGTCTCTCATGGCCTGACTTGCCCGATAATGCATATCCGAGAGATAGCTCAGGTCATCCGGATGGCAGCGGCTGGCGATGAGATCGAATGTGATGGTTGCTCCTGGTTCGAAGTCGAACATGGAATACAACTCTTCTGACCACCTGATCTCGCCTGTCGCAACACACCACGAGAATCTACCTATGCGCGTGAGGTGCTGGGCTTCGGCGAGGAACGCTTCGCTTCGCCGTAGTTGTTCCTCGGCTTCCTTCCGATCGTTGATGTCGGTATTCGTCCCAAACCATTTCACTATTCTTCCGTCGTCATCGCGTAGTGGGTTGGCCCGAAAAAGTAAATATCGGTACGCACCGTCAAAGCGGCGCATCCGAGCCTCGAACTCACCCTCATGTCCCTCAGCAACCAGGGTCTGCCAATAAGCTGCCAGAGGAGCGCGATCATCAGGATGGAGTGCGGAAGTCCAACCCCAGCCCGCAGCTAGCTCAGAGCTCAGGCCGGTATAGGTGAGAAAGTGTTCATTGAAAAAATCTGCGGTACCATCAGGGTTAGCCGACCAGGCGAGGACTGGCATGGTGTCGATGGCAATCCTGAGATCTCGTTCTCTGGATTCCAATGCATGTTCCGTATGCTTCCTGTCTTCAATATCCACCATCTGGACATTCCAACGCTCGATGAGTCCATCCGAACTGCGAAACGGTACAGCGTGAATCTGGAACCAATGGAAGCTATCGTCATGACGACGACACCGCACTTCCATGTTGAATGCCTCGCCAGTCCGGTCGGCTTTGGCGACACTAGCGATTGCGGTTTCAAGATCGTGGGGATGGACGACGCCACTATTCTTCCAGTCTTTCAACTCCTCCAAGGGCTTCCCCAAGTAGCTAAGTAGGGATTGATTGACGAATTCGACTTCCCAATTGGGATTGAGTGAAGCTACCAGCGCGGGGATGCTATCCAGCAGCTTACGAAGATATTCGCTGTCGGCACCACTCCCCGGCGCGAGCACATTGTCGCTTTGCGCGCTGCCTGATCGGTTCGATGTCCTGTCGGTGGACTCAGCCATTGTGAATGGTCCTGTCGGGACGTTGCTCGCTTGCGCGAGTGGTCACTGCATCCTGTCACATTTTAGCGAAACTGGGCTCTGACCCAATACCAAGGTATCGATCAATACCTTCGTTCAATGGAGTAAAGACTCTTCGCCTGTCTTAATCAAACGAGTGGTAGCGAGAGGTCGAAGATTGCATTGAACAACGCTATGACATCTGCGGGAAAGGCCTCTAAGGCAGAAGACCAACGATCGGATCACGATCTGATCGTTGCAATCTTGAGCGGCGATACCTATCTGTACGAGGTGCTGATTCAGCCATACGAGGATCGTGTCTATCGCGTTGCTCTTCTGCATATGAAAGACGAGGAAGACGCGAGGGACGTAGCACAAGAAAGCCTTCTCAAGGCGTTCCTCAAGCTGAACACGTTCCAAGGGCGCTCGCAGTTCAGCACCTGGCTCACGAGCATCACTATCAATGAAGCTCGCAACCGCCTGCGTCAGCGCAACTCTCTCAAGATGAGGTCTGTTGCCAGCCGTTCGGAAGCTGAAGGCGCGGAGTTTGTCGCCTCCATACCGGACACACGCGAGATCCCATCGCAGTTTATAGAAAGACAGGAACTTAGCTGTTTGCTAAAGCAGGCGGTGGAAGAACTGTCTTCCGACTATCGCAGTGTATTCAAGCTCCGTGTCATACAGGAGTTGAGCACATGTGAAACCGCTGAGTTATTGAAGATCACCAGTGCTTCGGTAAAAACACGGCTCCATCGCGCTCGCTCATTGTTGCAGGTTTCACTGCGATCGAATTGGTGTGATCAACGGCGACATGTCACGACGCTCCACTCTGAAACGAGCGTTGTCTAACCACCCACAAGAGAGGTCCCCATGAGTAGAATTCTCGTCGCGTCCACGCCGCTTCTCGGCCATGTCACACCCATGCTTCAGATTGCAGCAGCACTCCAGGGGCGTGGCCACGAAGTTTCTTTTCTTACCTCCGATAGCTTCCGGGAGAGTGTGGAGCGGCAAGGGTTTCACTTCCATGGACTGAGCGGACATGCCAACTACAACTGGCGCGATCTCCGCCCATTATTCTCCGAAGCGGAAAGTCGAGCCGAGGGTTTAGAGCAGCACATCATTCATCTCAAACGTCTGTTTGCGGATTCCATACCCGGTCAAGCGGCCGCTCTACACAAGGCAATTCATGATGGGAAGACGGATCTCATTCTGGTCGATGTGTTGTATCTAGGGATCCTTCCGCTTCTTCTGAAGAAAGACGAACGACCGCCAGTGATGTCATGTGGTGTTATCGCTCCCATGTGGCGAGATGCCGGCTTTTCTCCATTCAGTGGACCTGACAGCAGCATCGAGGGTCAAAAGCGAAACATCGCAGACGGCCTGCACTTTGACGAAGCGGTTCTGCCCGGAACTGAGTATATCGATGAACTTCTGAGACGACTCGATGTCAACGTTCCGGGAGGATTCAAAATGTTCGACACGATGTACAGACTTCCGGACAGAATGATGCAGCTGACCGTAGAAGAATTTGAGTATCCATTGGTGGAGAACAGAGACAATCTGCGATTCGCAGGTCCGCTCCTTCCCCAATCATCAAATGCTACGGATGTGCCAGAGTGGTTGCTGGAACTGGAGGAGTCGAAGCTTTTGGTGTTCGTGACACAGGGTACTGTGGCAAACACGAATTTCGACCAACTCATCAACCGAGCGATCGTTGCTCTCGCGGATGAGCCAGTAAATGTAGTCGTGACCGCAGGAAGTGGTGATGTGAGCAAGATCGCGATCGCTCCAAATGCCGTAGTGAAGCCGTACATTCCCTACGAGCACGTCCTGCCGAAGGCGAGTGTCTTTCTCACCAACGGAGGTTATAACGGGGTCCAAACGGCGCTTAGCTTTGGAGTTCCCATCATCTCCGCGGGGTCGACCGAAGATAAGCCTTACGTCGGCACGAGGGTTGAGTGGAGCGGCGTTGGTATTGATCTCAAGACGGGCACACCGTCGGAGGAAGAGATCCGACTTGCCGTGCGGAAGATACTGGTCCGGCCGGATTATCAAACGAAGGCCAAATCGCTTGGCCAGCGCATCCGCCAGTCTGACGCGCTTGTGGTCATAGTCGCAGAGGCAGAGCGCCTGTAGTGCCAGCTAAGTTTCAAACGATTCTTGCCGATTTTCACCACCAAAGCTGCACCAACGAGTCCATGGCTGCTGAATACCCACAACCAATCTGGACAGTTAAGTCCACTAAAAAGCCCATTCGGGTCTGGAGGCAATCATGAGTTCCCAAAAAGATCTACTAAAAGGCAAAGTAGCACTTGTAACCGGCGGCTCTCGCGGGATCGGGGCCGGCATCGTTCGCCGCTTGGCATCTGACGGAGCGAACGTCGCCTTTACCTACATCTCTTCGGAAGAAAAGGCTCTCGCTCTTGTTGCCGAAATCACCGCAGGAGGCGGAAGAGCTCTCGCGATTAGGGCAGATAGCGCATCTGAAAGTGACATTCGCAGCGCAGTGCGAGAAACCGCGGTAACCTTCGGCGGGCTGGACATATTCGTCAGCAATGCCGGCCAGCTGCTGATCAAAGAGTTGGAACAAGTGCAGACAGGCGATCTGGATCGCATGCTGGCAGTGAATGTTCGTGCTGTAGTAATCGGCACGCAGGCGGCAGCAGCTGCAATGAAGAGCGGTGGAAGAATCATGACGATAGGAAGCGTTTCAGGCGTCAGGACGGGTGTTGCTGGTGGGAGCATTTATAGCATGACGAAGGCCGCTCTGGCGGGGTTTGTTCGGGGAGCGGCAATCGACCTGGCACCGCGTGCCATCACCGTTAACAACATTCAACCTGGTCCGACGACCACGGACATGAATCCGGCGGAGGGACCACATGTGGATTGGCTCATCAAACTCATTCCACTGAAGCGCTTTGGGCAGGATCATGAAATCGCAAGCCTCATTGCGTACCTCGCGTCAGAAGATGCGGGCTTCATTACCGGCGCCAGCCTCACAGCGGATGGAGGCTACACCGCCTGACAGCTATGAACTGTTTGCGGAGGTCGTGAGATCAACACTGCGATTCGTATGGGTCAGCTGTAATTTTGAGAAAGCGCTCATGAAGCTGCTCAAGTGACTGAGCTCGCGAACTCGCATCACCCTTCAAGATGAAGGGTACCCAAGCACACTTGTTGTGGCAGGAGATATCGTTTGAAATCAAATATCATCACCCCATTGAATGAACCGACATTCGTCGTACTAGGCAACTTACTGCAGTTTCTGAATGAACCAGGGAGCGGACGAGACGATCTTAGCTTCATGACTGCCACCATGCCACCTGGAATCGTTGTCCCGCTCCACAGTCATGCGGACCCGGAACTCTTCTTTCTCCTCGAAGGCTCTCTCGATGTCTATCAGGAGACCACCGATTGGAACGTAGCAACAGTCGGCCAACTGATTACCATCCCGGGAAACGTCAAGCATGCTCTTCGTAACACGACTGACGGTTCGGTACGAGCAATTTTGATCAGCAAGGCAGGTATCCATAACTTCTTTCGTGAACTTGCTCAACCTTTCGACCCGAACTTCGTGGCGCACAAGCCTACCCCTGAAGAGCTGAGAGTCCTTTTCGAAACCGCTGCGCAACACGGGTATTGGATAGGGTCTTCGGTCGAGAATGCTGCCATTGGAATTACGCTCGCATGATGTTGAGCGGCACACATCGCGCAACGAAATGGCCCCAGGAGTTGATGCATTAGATGATTAACAGCATCGTTCGCGGACATGCGCTCCGCTTAGCGTCCAGTAGTGGACTCGGGTGGAAACACATACTCGTAGAGCGGTACTTGGTGGACCCGGAGGAAAAGGCGGAGACCATTTCTGACTGTCATATTGTCGTCATGGCAAACGGTAACGAAGTTTGTTACGGGGAGCGACTTGGATGGGCAGGACACGTGGTGCCATACCAGAAGGAGCCTGGAACAATTAACCTCTACGAGAACGGTCTCCAGCCTGCCATCAATCCGTTCAGCCCAACTGACCTGGCACTCTGCGCACTCGATAAACAATTTGTTGCACACGTAGCGGAAGAGTTGGGATGTGAGCCCGCTCTAATTCAGAGGATTGGATTCCGAGACTCGTCCATAGAGCACCTCATTACTCTTCTCGTGGATGAAGTGGAGACCGGAGGGCTCTCCGGTGCCGGCTACGCCGATCACTTGACGTACGCTCTGGCAACTAGGTTGTTGCTCGCGGGAACCGACAGGGTTACGGCACTACCATTCGAGCAATCGCTTCCCTTCCATCGACTGCAGCGGGTGATCCGTCTTATGGAAGCCAACTTGGATAGGGACCTAAGCCTGGCTGCACTTGCTGACGAGAGCGGTTACAGCAGGAGTCACTTCTTGCGAATGTTCCACTCTGCAACGGGATTCACACCACATCAGTATCTGGTCTTCCGGCGCATCGAAAAGGCGAAGGCGATGATGAAGAATACAAAGGCTACACTACTAGAGATCGCCCTTGAGTGTGGTTTCGCTAGCCACGCTCATTTCACGCGTGCTTTTCGACGAACCCTGAACGTGACCCCCAGTCATTACCGTCGTCATTTATAGCCACCCCTCATCCAAACGCAGATCATCTGTATGCGACGAACCTGGATTTCATCACCCGTTCTTCTTCGCGAATACGAATTGCAAGGGGAAGTGAATAAAGAACACATCCGATGACCAGTGTGGCGAATGCATGAAAGACCAGAGCAAGACCAATCAGTTCCGGCATGATGTTCAGAAAGTAATTGGGGTGCCGGACGAGCCTGAAAAGCGGATGCTCAACAAGAATATGATCTCGGGCGATGAGTAGCTTGACGGTCCACAGGCGGCCCAAAAGGCACATTACTGTTAGCAGCATGATCACGCTCAAGCCATATAACACAAACCCTAGTACAGAGACGCCATTCACGGGACTCTCTCGAATGGAATCTTCGGTTAGAACCGACAGGTAGAAACTGAGATGAGCAACTGCCAGCCATCGCGAGTTGGTGGCGCCGTACTCGATAGCACCATCCTTCTTTAGGGCCTTCTCGTGGGATACGGAAACTATGAGCGTTGCAATGCGAAACAAAAACGCTAGGGCGAAAAAGAGAGGTCGCCAAGTAGCGATTATCCAATGCATCAATTCTGAATAGGTCATATCATCCCAACTGCTTCAGCAGAGATAGTCTCTTTCGCTCATAAGAAGGAACAATAGAGCACTTCGGGACTAGATCTCTGCAATTACAAAGATAAGCATTCTTTGCACTAACCCTAACGAATAAGAAAAGACTAACGTTTATCTCAAAGTGCGGTTCTTGATTGAAAACGCTCTAATACTTATCTGATCGGGAGAGTGGAGCATAGGCGACGCGTTAAATCCTCGCCCATCATACGAGTCATCAAGAGTAAGCCGGTTTGTGCAAGAAGGGTTCTTTTGTGACAGCACCTCTCTAGGAACTCAAATGATCATCGAGTGACAGATGAGGCGGAAGAAGCTTCTTCTGTGAAGGGAGACACAATGGCATTGCTGCGAGATGTGCCACACGGAATATTTTCTAACCTTCTTACGAAGCGGTGGGTTGGGAACCTGATCCAGGCCTTGTTTAGTCACTATCTGGGCAACGCACCGCTCGATAACTCAGCGTGGTGGCGGTTGGCTGATGCACTCCGGTCAATACGGTGATACGAAGGTATCCCACAATACCTTTGGTCAATAGATTTCACATGTCAATACTGGCTTACTTATAAATGAGAACCATGTCCGCAGGATGCGACGATACTCCGTCCTGCTCGATAAGCCAATCAGATTGCAGCTGGACATCACGAACGGTAGACCGTGTGCCATCCAGCAAGGGAGAGTTGGATATGAATATCAAGACTGATAAACCCACGAGTGCAGTCAGCACTCGTAAAGTTGAAGAAGCAGAAGCGACAGCTTTCTTAGAGCGGGTAAGGAGTAATCAACACCATTTACGCTCCGGTTTACGCTCGCATTACGATTTCATCGTCTGTGGTTCAGGGTCATCTGGCTCCGTTGTGGCCCGGCGGCTCGCCGAGAATCCGAAGGTCCATGTATTGCTGCTCGAAGCAGGAGGAAGGGACGACGTTCCTCAGGTAATGGAAGCGAACCAATGGCCTTTGAACCTTGGCAGCGAAAGAGACTGGGGATTCCAATCTAAACCCACCGCATCCCTGAATGGACGTGCCGTTCATATGGCCATGGGAAAGGTGTTGGGAGGCGGCTCCAGTATCAACGTCATGGTCTGGGCACGTGGTCACAAAAGTGACTGGGACTACTTCGCAGAAGAGGCAAAAGATCCAGCATGGAACTATGACTCTGTTCTGAAAATCTATCGTCGTATCGAGGATTGGAATGGCTCGCCCGACCCTGAATATCGGGGCGTCGGCGGTCCTGTGTTTGTTGAGCCTGCTCCCAATCCCAATCCGATCGCGCCGGCTATGTTGGAAGCTGCCCAATCCATTGGAATCCCCACGTTTGAAAATCAAAACGGCCGAATGATGGAGGGGGATGGAGGCGCATCCATCGTTGATGTGCGAGCTAAAGGAGGAAAGCGTCAGTCTATCTTTCGCTCTTACGTGTATCCCATGATGGATCGAGAGAACCTGACCGTACTAACGGGAGCTCTGGTGTTACGGCTCAACATCGAAAAAGGGAGAACAACTGGTGTAGATGTATTGCTCGACGGCGTTCTCATAAAGTTCGCCGCTACCAAGGAGATCGTCCTTTCCATGGGAGCAATCCAAACCCCGAAGCTTCTAATGCAATCGGGGATCGGTGATGAATATGAACTGCGTCGTCATGGAATTCCGGTGCTGCAGCACCTTCCCGGAGTTGGGAAAAACTTCCAGGATCACATCGCGTTCGATTGTGTTTGGGAATACCTGGATCCGTTACCGCCAAGAAACAACATGGCCGAAGCGACGTTCTTCTGGAAGAGCGACCCGACCGTACCGACACCTGACATTCAAGCCTGTCTGGCGGAAGTGCCGAAAACTTCGCCGGAGAACGCCGCTCGACATGATATGCCACAGCACGGCTATACCTTATTTGGTGGGCTCATGCGGCCGAAAAGCCGTGGCTATCTGAGTCTCGCGGGACCGAGTCCTAACGACCCCATTGAGATCGAAGCCAACTTCTTTTCACATCCAGATGATTTGAAGGTTGCGCTGGAATGCGTTGAGCTTTGTCGCGATATTGGCAATGCTGCACCGCTGAGGGCGTTCAGCAAGCGCGAGGTCATGCCAGGGCCGCTCAAGGGGCTGGCACTGGAAGACTTTGTCCGGACCGCTGCCACTACCTACTGGCACGAAACCTGCACTGCAAAGATGGGCACCGACGAAATGTCCGTGGTAAACGGCAGACTTCAGGTGTACGGCATCCAGAGCTTGCGCATTGCTGACGGATCTATCATGCCTCGCGTGACGACGGGGAACACGATGGCTCCCTGCGTGATTATCGGAGAGCGAGCTGCCGAAGAATTGTCTAAAGACCATGGTCTGTGAATCTTGACGGAACACAGGAATACCTCACGAGAGGATCCACGACTAATCATCATGAGTGAACATACTCAAGGGCGATTCCTGGATGATCACATTGCCGATGTAAACGGAGTTACTCTTCATTACCGCACCATCGGCCAAGGCGAAGTGCTCTTTCTCGTCTCCCCAGGCTGGGAGTGGGCTCCGTCTACTTGCAGCGCGCGTTCCACTCCCTGGCCGCGTGCTGCAAGCTCGTCTTCATCGATACTCGGGGAAGCGGCCTCTCAAGTCGTCCTACTGATGAGAATCAGATGGGAAGTATTACGATGGCAGATGATCTTGAAGCGTTACGCATTCACTTGGATCTGCCACAAATCAACCTCCTTGGGCATTCAAACTCAGGAGCAATTGCCCTATCGTATGCGACTCGCTATCCCTACCGTGTGAACAAGCTGATATTCGTAAGCAGCCAAGTTTTGCGTGTGAATGTGACTGCTGAAACACAAAGGATCTTGCACGATCGTTCAATGGATGCGAGATTCAAAGAGGCCGTGCGAGTAGTGTCGGCTTTTTTCGCTGGTCAAGCGAATCCTGGTCCCCCCGGCGAAGTGCGCCGTGGAACAACTCTGGTACTCAGTTGGCATGTCAAGCCACCAAGACAGGCTGTGTCCTAAGGGAGCAAACTCCACCATAAGCACGCTATCAGCGATCAAAGACTATTGATGCTGCTCCCGATCAGATTGACGAGATCCTGGTCCGGAAGTCAATGTACCGTCCTTCGGGAAGAGGCAGGGCGGCTTTTCCAGTTCGACATGCGGTTCCAGCGACTCTCCTAATACTCGAGAGGAGCTGAATTGCGCTTCTGTTCCGCTCAAAGCAGAAAAGGCGGGCTCAAATTGAGCCCGCCTTCCTACGTTTGAGAACGTTGAGCTATTGACGAGCTACGCGCTGAGGCACCTCGATGTTCGAGGGAGGCATAATCGGCGAAAGCGCTTCCGGTTGCTCTTCCTTGAGTTCGGGAAGTTTGCTTTCGAGAGCGATCTGCAGGACCTGATCCATGTCCTCGACGAAATGAAGCTTCATCGTATTCTTGAGCAACTCGGGAAGATCAGCGAGGTCCTTGCGGTTCTCCTCAGGAAGAATCGCCTCAAAGATGCCGGCGCGGTGGGCAGCCAGCAGCTTTTCCTTGAGCCCGCCAATGGGAAGCACCTTGCCGCGTAGCGTGATCTCGCCGGTCATGGCAATGTCACGGCGCACCTTGATTCCAGTAAGCGCGCTAGCGAGGCCGGTTGCGAGCGTAATGCCGGCCGAGGGGCCATCCTTGGGGATCGCGCCTTCGGGCACATGGACGTGGATGTCGACGTTGCGGTAGAAGTCTTTGCCCAGGCCGAGTTGATGCGAGCGCGAGCGCACGTAGCTGAGGGCCGCCTGCGCGGACTCCTGCATAACGTCGCCGAGTTGGCCGGTGGTGGTGAGCTTGCCCTTGCCGTCGAGGACCTGTACCTCGGTCTGGAGGATGGTGCCTCCCATCTCGGTCCAAGCGAGACCGGTGACGAGGCCAACCTCACTCTTCTCGTGCACCTGGGAGTCGCGGAACCGGGTTACGCCGAGAAGGTCGGCGAGGTTTTCGGCGGAGATGGTCTCCTTGTGGGTCGGGCCGTTCTTGACCACGCGGCGCGCGACCTTGCGGCAGACGTTGCCGATCTCGCGCTCGAGATTACGGACGCCGGCCTCGCGTGTGTAAGCACGGATGATCTGCCGGATTGCGTCGTCCTCGAAGATGATCTGTTCTTCGGTCAGGCCGGTGGCCTCGCGCTGCTTCTTGACCAAATACTGCTTGGCGATCTCAAGCTTCTCGAGCTCGGTGTAGCCGTGCAGACGCAGGATCTCCATGCGGTCCTGAAGTGGGCCGGGGATGGTGTGTAGAACGTTGGCGGTGGCGACGAAGAGTACCTGCGACAGGTCGTACTCGACGTCGAGGTAGTGATCCTGGAAGGAGGTGTTCTGTTCGGGGTCGAGTACCTCGAGCAGGGCACTGGCGGGATCGCCACGGAAGTCAGAGGCCATTTTGTCGATCTCGTCGAGCATGAAGACGGGGTTCTTGGTTCCGGCCTTCTTCATGGACTGGATGATCTGGCCGGGAAGGGCACCGATGTAAGTGCGGCGATGGCCGCGGATCTCGGCCTCGTCGCGAACGCCACCGAGCGACATGCGGACGAACTTGCGCCCCGTCGCCTTGGCGATAGACATGCCGAGCGAGGTCTTGCCGACGCCGGGAGGCCCGACGAAGCAGAGGATGGAGCCCTTGGGATTCTTGACCAGCTGACGGACGGCGAGGAACTCGAGTATCCGGTCCTTGATCTTCTCGAGGCCGTAGTGATCCTCGTTCAGGATGGTCTCGGCGTGCTCGATGGAGCGAATCTCCTTGGAGCGTTTCTTCCACGGCACCGCGAGGAGCCAGTCGAGGTAGTTGCGTGAGACGGTCGATTCGGCCGACATAGGCGGCATGGCCTCGAGCTTCTTGAGCTCCTGCAGGGATTTCTCGAGGACGTCCTTGGGCATACCCGCGGCTTCGATCTTCTTGCGCAGCTCGTCGAACTCCGACTTTTCGCCGCGTCCGAGCTCCTTCTGGATGGCCTTGATCTTCTCGTTGAGGTAGTACTCCTTCTGGGCCTTCTCCATCTGGCGCTTGACGCGCGACTGGATGGTGCGGTCCATATTGAGCTTCTCAATGGCAAGGTCGAGGACATCGCCGACGCGGGCCAGTCGCTGTTCGGGGTCGAAGACCTCAAGGAGCTGCTGCTTCTCTTCGATGGTAAGCTGGAGATTGGCAGCGATGGTATCGGCCAGCTTGGCGGGCTCGTCTGGACGAACGCTGGCGGCCATGGTCTCATAGTTGAGCGACTGCTGCAGCTTGACGTATTGCTCAAAGAGGGAGTGAACGCGCTGCATAAGCGCCTCTACCTGCGGGGTTATCTCAAGCTGAGTCTTTCCGGTGCGGACGGTGGCTACGAAGAAGCCATCTTTGTCCGTGACCTCGGTGGAACGGGCGCGTTCGACACCTTCAACCAGCACCTTAATATTTCCGTCCGGCATTTTAACGCTCTGGACGATATTGCCGACGGTTCCGGTGGCATAGATATCTTCAGCGGTAGGCTCGTCGACCGAGGCATCGTGCTGGGTGGCGAGGAAGATCTTACGGTCGCCCGAGAGCGCCTCTTCGAGGGCACGGACGCTCGACTCTCGCCCGACAACAAAGGGTGTCATCATGAACGGAAAGATGACCATGTCCCGGATCGGCATCATTGGAAGCTTCAAGGTACCGCCACTGAGGGTTTCTTTGGATGGATTACTCATAGTTCTCCCCGATTAGACGCTCACACGGGTGCAAAGATGCAGCCTGCTTCAGCTTCAGGTGATTGTATCGCCAGGAAGGGGTCTTCTGTCTTGCGGAACCCTTTAGCCGGCCTTTTCGAGCAGCATCGGAACGGTCAGATCGCGGTTCTTCACCATGGCATCGGTGATGACGATCTCCTTAACCTTCTTGTTGCCGGGTACGTGATACATGAGGTCAAGCATCAGCTCCTCGATGATCATGCGCAGACCGCGGGCCCCCACCTTGCGCATGAGGGCCTCGCGGGCGATGGCGCGGGCTGCCTCGTCGGTGAAGGTAACTTTTACCCCCTCGAAGTCGAAGAGCTTGGCGTACTGCTTGAGGATGGCATTGCGGGGTTTGGTGAGGATCTCGATCAAAGCAGCCTCATCGAGCTCGTCCAGAATTCCCATGACCGGGAGGCGTCCGACGAATTCGGGGATCAGGCCGTACTTCAGAAGGTCTTGGGGCTCGGCCTGACGCAGAAGCTCGGAGTCACGCTGGGCGCGAATTGGCATGACGTCGCCATCCTTCGCGTCCGGATCGGTCACGGCACGGAAGCCGAGGGCCTTTTTCCCGACGCGGCGTCCAATAACTTTTTCGAGACCGACGAAAGCTCCACCGCAAATAAAGAGGATGTTGGTGGTATCGACCGCGGTGAATTCCTGGTGCGGATGCTTACGGCCCCCCTGAGGCGGAACGTTGGCAACCGTTCCTTCGAGGATCTTGAGCAGTGCCTGCTGAACGCCCTCGCCCGAAACGTCGCGGGTGATGGAAGGGTTCTCGTCCTTGCGGCCGATCTTGTCGATCTCATCAATATAGATGATGCCGCACTGGGCCCGGGCGACGTCGCCATCGGCAGCCTGCAGCAGCTTGAGAATGATGTTTTCAACGTCCTCGCCGACATAGCCGGCTTCGGTTAGCGTGGTCGCATCGACGATCGCGAAGGGAACGTCGAGCATCTTGGCCAATGTGTGGGCCAGAAGGGTTTTGCCGGAGCCGGTCGGGCCGACCAGAAGGATGTTCGACTTCGCCAGTTCCACGTCATTGCCGCGCGTCTTGTTCATCTGGATGCGCTTGTAATGGTTATAGACAGCGACGGCGAGCTTCTTCTTGGTGGTGTCCTGGCCGATGACGTACTCGTCGAGGAAGGCCTTGACCTCTTGCGGCTTTGGGAGGTGAGCCGGGGCGGAGCCGGGCTGTGCCTCGGTGCGGTCGTCTTCGAGGATGGAGTTGCATACCGCCACACACTCGTCGCAGATGTAGGCGCGGGGGTAGTCCGATGGCGATGAGATCAGCTTGGCCACGGCATCCTGCGATTTATGGCAAAACGAGCAGCGAAGCGACTCTTCTGAGCCCCGGGATGTTTTCATAGGTGCGACGACTCCTCGGTACAGCAAACTACTATTAACAAGTTTACACCCGTTTGATCTGAGTCGTTGTGCACCATCGGATGTGACCTTTGGGGGATAGAGCAAGGCCCGGGAGGAATCCCGGGCCTTGGCGTGGAATTCAGCCGTTCCTAGGTTCGGGGACGGTCGATGATGTCGTCGACGATGCCGTACTCCTTGGCCTGCGGAGCGGTCATGATGAAGTCGCGCTCCACGTCGCGCTCGATCCTCTCAAGCGTCTGGCCGGTGCTAGCGCTCATCAGCTTGTTGGTGATCTCGCGGATGCGAAGAATCTCGCGGGCGTGGATGTCGATGTCGGTCGCCTGTCCGCTCAGGCCGCCCATCGACGGCTGGTGGATGAGGATGCGCGAGTTGGGAAGGGCGAAGCGTTTGCCCTTCTTGCCCGCCATCAATAGGAAGGCTCCCATGGAGGCGGCCTGACCGATGCACAGGGTCACGACATCGTTCTTGATGTACTGCATGGTGTCGTAGATGGCCAGACCGGCCGTGATGGAACCGCCGGGCGAGTTGATGTAGAGCTGAATGTCCTTCTCCGGATCCTCGCTGCTCAGAAACAGCATCTGCGCAATGATGACGTTGGCGATGTTGTCGTCAATCGGAGTTCCCAGGAAGATGATGTTGTCGCGAAGCAGACGGCTGTAGATGTCGTAGGCGCGTTCGCCACGATTCGTCTGCTCGATCACCATCGGTACTAGTCCCATAACACTCTCTTTCTTTTCCGGCCAGCGGTTATCTAGGTTAACGGGTGACTCTGGCCTCTTGTGTTACGAGGCCAGCTTTTCATAGAGCACGCTTGCCGTCTTCTCGCGGCGCATCTGCTCGCGGATGCGGTCGAGTCCGCCATCCTTGGAGAGACGCTCGCGCAGAGTCTCGAGGGGCTCGCGCGACTGCAGCGAGAGCATGAACAGCTCCTGATCGAGATCCTCATCGTTGATCGTGATCTTCTCGGCCTCGCCGATCTTGTCGAGGATCATCGAGGCCCTCACCTCGTTGAGAGCCTGGTCGCGTTGCGCGGCTCGAAGATGTCCGAAGTCGAGCCGGCGCATCTCCTCGGCACCCATGCCTTGCTGAGCGAGCGCACGGAGACCGCGGTCGAGGCGCGCATCGACTTGCTGCTGCACGAAGGACTCGGGAACAGGGAACTGGAACCTCTGGACCAGCTCGTCGAGCATGCGGTCGCGGGCCTGGCTCTCGAGCGCGCTCTTCTTACGTCCGGCGGCGTGCTCACGAAGCTGCTTTTCGAAGTCCTCCCAGCTCTCATAGTCGCCAAGCTGCTTGGCGAACTCGGCATCGCGCTCGGGATAGGTCTTCCGCTTGAGACTCTTGATGGTGACGTCATAGGCGACGGTCTGGCCGGCCAGGCGGGGTTCGCCGAACTCAACCGGGTAGGTCACCTCGAAGCTCATCTCCTGGCCGGGCTTGGATCCGCGCAGAGCCTCGGTGAATGCAGGCAGGGTGTTCTTGCCGCCAATCTCGACAAGAACGTCTTCCCCAGTGATGGGCTCGGCCTGGGTAGAGTTCTCGACGCCGTCTTCGGTGACGGTCTGGGCCAGGTCCTTGACCTCGCCCTTGAACTGGATCTCGGCCCAGTCGCCATCGACCAGGGTGCGATCCTCATCGATGCTCTCAACGGTGGCATGACTGTCGAGCACGCGGCTCAGCTCAGCCTGGTACTCGTCCTCGCTGAGAGCAACGTCAGGGCGTGTGATCTTGACGGTGTCGTAGCCGTCGACGGCGAACTCGGGAGCGACCTCGAAGGCAGCTTTGAAGCGCAGAGGCTCGCCGTCGTGAAGCTGCAGGTCGAGCAGCTGAGGCTCGGAGATGGGGCGAAGCTGCTGCTCGTCGATAGCCTTGCGGAAGCGCTCTGAGACCAGGCTCTCAAGCACCTCCTGGCGAAGCTCCTTGGCGAACTTCGAACGCACCAGCGACTCGGGAACCTTGCCGGAACGGAATCCGGGAATCCGTGCCAGCTTCTGGTAGCGCTTGACGATCCCCTTATAGGCTTTCGAGACCTCGTCGGCGTCCACCTCCACCTGAATCTCCTTGGTCAGTTCGGGATTCAAGGTGGGGCCGTGCTGGTGGTCATGCACGTGGTCGTGGGCATGATCATGATCGTGGGCGTGCGTCTCTGCCGGCGCCGTGGGCTGCCCGGGGGTGTTGTTGATCTCTGTCGTCTCTGTCGGGGTCAAATCCATGCCTTCCAATGGGTCGCGTGAAATTGCGCCGCAGTCGCTCATTCAGCCCGCCGACCGTGCGGCACGCGCCTCAGATACTACTGTACGGGTCTTGGTTGCGGAGGGTCAAACCTGCCGGATCCTTCTTTGGGGAACGACAAACGCCGTGTGGATCAGGGCTGCCAAAGCTATGCCAGTCAGGTTTGCGTGCCAGTCAGGGCTGATTGACCGGCGCGGCGGTAAGCGAAAAGATCTCGAAACGAATCCTCCACTGTACCGACCTGCCGGGCTGGAGAGTGACCATGCCAGTGTCTTCCTGCTGGGCCCACTCGCGTCCGAAGGGATCGTCGTAGTTGAATCGCGGTTCAATCAGGATCGATTTGCCGTCTGCGGGAGCTTCGACGTGAATCGCCTTGATGGAGGAGCTAAGCATCGTGATGCGGAGGCCATAGTCGTTCTGGGTATCACGAAGCTCGACGATGGGACCGGAGTCGAGCGGGGCCTGGTGCAGATGGGCGAAGGTGTCGTCAAGGCTGATGCTTCCAAGGGCGACTCCGGTATGGGAGTTGAAGTCGTACCGCGTGCCCTCGACGGGTAGCAGATGCCCGGTGGGAGCTCCGGTCCGGGAGTCGCGAATCTCCTCGCGCATCGCTGCCGGCAATCGCAGGGTGACCTGGGCGCGATCGCCCTGCAGGGCAAAGCGTGGCCTCCAGCCGAGGCCCACTGGTTGCGGATCCTTGCCGGTATTGAGAGCGGTGACCCTCATCTCGATAGAGCGTGCACTTAACTGCGTTGTGGCCGTGAGGCGCATGGTGGAGGGCCAGTGACCGTCGTAGTCTCCTGCCTCATAGACGGCCTCGGCCTCGGCGCCATCGGGCATGAAGTTGTTCTTGATCGCGGACGACGAAGAGGCCAGTAAGAGTCCTCCTGTGGCGACAGCGACACCATTGCGTTGCATTGCGGGGACCGAGAGGCTCATTCCGTGCCAGGAGGTGTTCAATCCATCCGGCGAAGCCGTTCCGAAGAGGTCGCCGGCCCATGGAGATTCGATGGCTCCTCCGATCTTCAGGCTTTGCGCGCCGTGCGCATCCTCATCCTGTCCGGACAAGATACGGGCAGCCTCATCGAGCGATGGAGAGTCGAGCAGCTTGACGATGCCTTTGCCCGGAAGCGCGGCGGTGATCTGAAGGATGTTCATGCCGCGGCCCGGAAGAAGGGTGGCAGAGAGGAATTCAGGAACCGTTCCTCCTTCGATGGCAGAACGCTCGAGGACGAGGGCGTCTTGGCCGCCCGGGCGGGGTGGAAGGGCAGCGTGTGGGGTGTCGCGTTGATTGAGCTCAGCCTTTAACTTCGCAAAACGGCCTCGGGTGTGCGCTCGCCAGCCGAGGGCCAGTCCGATCAGGGCGAGAGCGAGAAGGGCGATGGTCACCCCTCCCGAACGCAGAATCATCTGTTGCCACAGCCCTCGCACACGATCAGTTCCAGATCGCGCATCCATACGACTTAATCTCGGATCTTCCAAAACTTACCTCGGGGTCCCTGGGTGATTCTCGTGTCCCCACCGATTCTATGGAAGCGATCGGCTTTATGTCGCGTTTTCTGCGATCTGCGGGAGATATCATGGGTACAGTGAGACGATCCACCTCGAAGCCACTTCCTGCCGCCCTGATTCAGATCCAGCAAAATATCGCCGATTGCGAACAATGCGAACGGCTCCGTACCTACTGCAAGGGAATTGGGGAGACCAAGCGCAAGGCATATCGCGACCAGACCTACTGGGCAAGACCGGTGCCGGGCTTCGGCGATCCCAAGGCACGGGTTCTGATCGCAGGGCTTGCGCCAGGAGCTCACGGAGCCAACCGTACCGGGAGACCGTTTACGGGGGATGGAGCGGGTTACTTCATGTATCCGGTGCTGCATGAGACCGGCTTCGCCACGCAGGCTCTGGCCGTTTCACGCGACGATGGCCTGAGGCTGCGCGATGCCTGGATCGCCTCTGTGGTGCGGTGCGCTCCGCCTGGCGACAAGCCAACCCCGCAGGAGCTGCGGACCTGTTCTATGCACTTTGCCGCCGAATTGGGTGAGCTTAAGCGCCTTCGTGTGGTGGTGTGCCTGGGCAAGATCGCATTCGACGGGTATCTGGCCTATCTGCTCTCAAAGAGGGTTATCGAACGCAAATCCGCGTATCGCTTCGCCCATGGAGTTCACTACGAGATGCCGGATGGCAGGTATCTCCTGTGCAGCTATCATCCTTCGCTGCGCAACACCAACACGGGACGCCTCGATAAGGCGATGTTTACCCGCATCTTCGTCAAGGCGCGTGAGCTGGCTGCATTGAAGTAGATCGGCTGCGGGTTGTCGCTCTAAAAAAATACGTACAACTAGGGTTTCCCCGGCCGAATCCTACCCACTAGAGTCTGAGATGTCAGATCGAACTCGATAAGGAAAGGGCCCCTCAAATGAGTGCAAAGAACTACTGGCTGGCTTTTGGCATTGGCGTCTCCGCCGGTGCTGCGATCGCTCTTTTATATGCTCCACAGAGCGGGGTAAGGACTCGCCGCAAGCTCCGCAAGGGAGTAGGAGAGGCGGGCGACTATCTGCACGATGCAGGGGATTATCTAAGATCGCAGGCCGAACGCTTTAGCGATGAGGCGCAGGACGCTTTGAAGCGCGCCCGGAATCAGGCAGTTCATCTTGTCGACAAAGCGGGCGATCACGCCGGCGACGCAGTCGATGTCGTCTCCGGAGCAGTCAACAGCGCGGTTAAGTCTGCCAAAGCGATCGTCTAAATCGTGGACGCGGGCTGAGATCCGGTTGGGGTGCGAGATTCCGATCGGATTCCCTGGCGGTTAATGGTTCCTGGCGACTAAGGTTAATGGTTCCTGGAGACTAAATTGAGATTAACGAAACGATACGCCCGGCATTTGCCGGGCGTATCGTTTTTGGGTTAACTGTGTCGATTTCTATACGGTGGTGAGAACAGAGCCGGAGACCTTGTCCTCTCCGTCGCTCGAGATAGGACGGTAGAAGAGCTGGTTATTCTCCATGTAGACCTCAAGGAAGGCCGGCCGCTGCTGAATGCCTCCTGCGATCAGTGCCTCCGACAGCGGATCCTCGACGTATTTTTGTAGCGCCCTGCGCAACGGACGAGCGCCGTAGGTGCGATCCGATGCCGTCTTCTCGATGATCCAGCGCTTGGCCTCGTCAGTCACCGAGATGGTGATCGCCTTGTGTACCAGGTTGGTATTGAGCTGCTGCACCAGAAGCTCGAGAATCTGCATTAGGTCCTGATCGGAGAGCGAGGTGAAGATGATGATCTCGTCCAGACGGTTGAGGAACTCGGGGTTGAAAGTGCGCTTGACCTCGCCCTTCACTAGCTCCTCCATCTTCTCGAGTACCATATTTTCGCGCTCACTCTGGAAGCCAAGACCCTGCTGCTTCTGAAGGTGCTTGGCCCCGATGTTCGAGGTCATGATGATGATCGTGTTCTTGTAGTCGACGGTGTTGCCGAGGCCATCGGTGAGCTGGCCGTCTTCGAAGACCTGCAGCAGCAGGTTGAAGACATCCGGATGTGCCTTCTCGATCTCGTCGAGCAGAACGACGCAGTAGGGATTGCGCTTGACGCGCTCGGTGAGCTGGCCGCCCTCCTCGTAACCGACGTATCCCGGAGGCGAACCGATCAGCTTCGAGACCGAGTGCTTCTCCATGAACTCCGACATATCGAACCGAATCAGCGACTTCTCGCTACCGAAGAGGAACTGGGCAAGCGTACGCGCCATCTCCGTCTTGCCGACGCCGGTCGGTCCCAGGAAGAGGAAGCTTCCAATCGGCCGGGCTGGATTTTTCAGGCCAGCTCTGGACCGACGAATGGCGCGGGCCAGGGCGGAGATCGCCTTCTCCTGCGAGATCACGCGCTTGTGCAGCTCTTCTTCCACGCGCAGCAGGCGCTGGGTCTCTTCTTCCTTCAGCGAGGTGACGGGGACGCCCGTCCAGCGACTGACAACATCCTCGATGTCCTCGCGGGTCACGATGCCAGCAGAGGAGTCGTCGAGGTGGTACTTGTCGCGTAAAGCGCGCAGGTTCTCGCGCTCCTTTCGCTCCTCGTCGGAGTAGAAGCGGGCCTTCTCGAACTCGTGATTCGCGATGGCGTTCTCCATGCGATGCACGATGAACTTGATCCGCTTCTGTACCTCAGTCAGCTCCTCGGGAAGGGAGGTCTGGCGCAGCTTCACGCGAGCACCCGCTTCATCGATGAGGTCGATCGCCTTGTCGGGAAGGAAGCGGTCGGGGATGTAACGGCTGGAGTGCGAGACCGAGAACTGGATCGCATCGTCGGTGTAGCTGACGGCGTGAAACTTCTCGTACTTGTCCTTGATCCCCATGATGATCTTGATCGCATCCTCCTCGTTGGGAGGAGGAACCTTCACCGCCTGGAAGCGCCGCTCGAGCGAGCGATCCTTCTCGATCGACTTGCGGTATTCACCCGGAGTGGTCGCTCCGATGCACTGGATCTCGCCACGGCTCAGGGCAGGCTTGAGGATGTTCGCCGCGTCGAGCGAGCCCTCGGCCGATCCCGCGCCCACCAGCGTGTGCAGCTCGTCGATGAAGACGATGGAGTTCTGATTTTCCATCAGCTCTTTCATGATGGTCTTCAGGCGTTCCTCGAACTGGCCGCGGTACTTGGTCCCGGCGACGATCAGCGAGAGATCGAGCGCCAGCACGCGCTTGTCGGCCAGGAAGCTCGGAACCTCGCCGTCGGCGATCTTCTGGGCCAGACCTTCGACGATGGCGGTCTTGCCGACACCAGGCTCTCCGATCAGGACCGGATTGTTCTTGGTACGGCGGCAAAGAATCTGAATGACGCGGTCGACCTCGGAGTCGCGGCCGACCAGCGGGTCGAGCTGCTGATCGAGAGCGGATTGGGTGAGGTCGCGCGAGAACTCGGCCAGCATGCTCTGCTCGCCGCGCTGGGACTTGCCGGACTGGGACGAGGGCGCCTTCTCCTGCGTGGTGCGCTGCAGCTCTTCGCGGATGGCCGGCAGCCGCAGGCCGCGCTCGGTCAGGATCTCGGCGGCGAAGCACTTCTCTTCGCGCAGCAGACCCAGCAGCAGATGCTCGGTGCCGATGTGCTTGTGCGAGAGCCGCTCAGCCTCCTCGGCCGCATAGGCGAGAACGCGTTTGCACTCATTCGAGAGCGGAAGGTCGACGGAGGTCGAGACCTTCTCCCGGATCGTCGTATGTCCTTCAATCTGCTTGCGAATCGATTCCACCGAGGCATGCGACCGCAGGAAGCGGTTCGTCAGTGCCTTGTCTTCCCTTAGCAGACCAAGGAGCAGGTGTTCCGTTTCAATATAAGGTGACCCGAACTGACTTGCCTCGTAACGGGCAAAGAAGATCACCCGCCGTGCTTTCTCTGTGTAGCGTTCGAACATGTTCTCCCCTTCGAACCCGGCCTCCACCTACGGCCTCTAAGGAGCCGTCGATGGCGCCATTACCACTTCCATTCCCCGCGTCAACGACCCGCCTGGAGAACACATTGGGTGCTACCGCGTCTTCTGCGGCGCATCCCATCCACTGGTACTAGTGTAGTCGCCGCGTCAATTTGCTTGTCCGCAAAAAAAGTTATTGCTTAAACTACATCAATATCTATTCGACGCAATATGTGAAAAAGAGGTTCATAACTCAAAATGATGCGTTCCAGCCATTTGAGCGGTAGCCATCATAGGATTTATCGCTCAAAAGGACGGTTCAGAGAGATCCACCCTTCAAATGGATCGTGCTCCGCGGGCGAGAAGGCGACGGTAATCTCGCGCTTTGCATGGAACAACTTACAAACGCTAGACAAAGAAGTCAGATGCTTTGCGTGAGCGGCGAACGTTCTTCCAGATGACCCCCTTTGAGCAGGAGCATACGGCTGCATCTCTCAGCAAAAGCTAGATTATGAGTAACCAGAATACTGGTCAGACCATGAGCTTGATGAAGCCCCTGGAGGAGCCCGAAGACGGTCTCGCCGGTCTTTGTATCCAAATCGCCTGTGGGTTCGTCAGCGAGCAGGATCTTGGGCTGAGTGACAAGAGCGCGGGCGAGCGAGACCCTCTGCTGCTCCCCGCCGCTGAGCTCTCCGGAGCGGTGCCTCGCGCGGGAGGCCAGACCGACCTCGCCGAGCCAGAAGGTGGCGCGGTCAAGGGCTGTCGAATGACTCATCCCCCTTGCCAACAATGGCATAGCGACATTTTCGACAGCGGTGAACTCGGGCAGAAGGTAATGAAACTGCCAAACGTAGCCGACGTCCCGATTGCGAAACTCGGAGGCTTGACGTGCGGTGAAGGCAGTCAGGCGGGATGCGCCACATAAGACCTCGCCCGAGGTGGGTTTGTCGAGCGCCGCCAGCAGATGGAGCAGGGAGCTCTTCCCGGCTCCGCTTTCGCCAACGATTGCGACCATCTCGCCGGCATGGACCGTCAGGTCGAGGTCGCGGAAGAGCTCGACCTCACCGCGATCGGTTCCGGCGACCGACGGATAAATCTTCGTAAGTCCCACGGCTTTCAGGATGACTCGAGGACCGGAGCTGGCTGGCAAGGGCTGAAGACTATACCCTTCGGCTCCGCTCATGGAGTCTCCCCACGGTTTGAGTGCTTGCCGAGAGAGATCGCCAGCCGGTTCCATGCGTTAATCGTTGTGATGGCAAGGGTTAGGTCAACCGTCTCCCGCTCGCTAAAGACGGCCAGGACCTCTTCATAGACAGTTTCGGGAGCGTGGCCATCCTGAATGTTGGTGACCGCTTCCGTCCAGGAGAGGGCGGCGCGCTCGCGCTTTGTATAGGCGGTGGAACTCCGCCAGTCCGCAACACACGCGATTCTCTCCGCCAGTTCATTCAGCTTCTTCAACTTCGCCGAGTGCATCTCGACGCAGTACTCACAGCCATTCAACAGGGAGGCCCGAAGCCGTACCAGTTCGAGCAGACCATGATCAAGCCCGCTCTCTGCGTTGACATAGTGCTCGAGCTCCCGCATCTTTGCCATCCCTTGTGGGGCGATCTCCCAATATTTGAGGCGTAGGTCACTCATCCTGTTGAACGCGAAGAGGCGGATTACTGGTGCTGCGCGGTGTCTTTGGATTCGAGACGTGCCAGCCGCTGCTGGATGGAATTCAGGTCAATGACCTGTCGGATGGCACCTATGAGCTCATCGTGGCGCTTCTCCGCGCGCCTGTCGATGTCATCGATATTCCGGTCCACCAAGTCGAACCTGCGCTCGAGCGCATCCAGTCGTGCCGAGATAGCCCGCAGCTGTGGCGCGATGAAATCCTGCAGCGGCTTTCGGCTATCGTCTATGACGCTCATCGGTACGCTCTCCTGAACTTGATCATAACTGGACTTTTGACGATCCAAAACACTTCACTCATAGCGCAGGGCTTCAGCGGGAAGCACCTTGGCCGCGCTTCCGCTTGGATAGAGCGTCGCCAAAAGGCTGACGCCGAGCGAGACAGCCGCGACGATCACCGCATCCCAAAGGCGGGGAGCGAAGGGAAGGTAATCAATCGAGTACACTGCCGCGTCGAGAGGGAAGCGGTAGTGGCCCCCGATCCAGCTTGCGGCATAACCGGTGACCAGTCCCAATACGGTGCCGATCACCGAAATAAGAAGGCCCTGCAGCAGAAAGATGCGGCGAACCTGCATCTCGGTTACACCGAAGCTCATCAGCACGGCGATGTCGCGCGTCTTCTCCATCACCATCATGGTGAGGGCAATCAGGATGTTTAAGGCGGCGACGCAGACGATCAGGGCCAGCACGATGAAGGTTACGATCTGCTCCAGCTTCAGGGCGCGGAAGAGCTCGCGGTTCTGCTCCATCCAGTTGGTCGTCTGGAAGCCCTTGCCTGCCTCCTGCTCGATGACGCGGCCGATGGTGTTGGCTTTGTAGAGATCGTCGACCTTGAAGCTGATGACGGAGATCCAGTCGGGCTCGGAGAAGAGCCTCTGCGCGTCGCGCAGCCGCATAAAGGCATAGGTGGAGTCGTACTGGTAGAAGCCGGAGCGGAAGATTCCGACGACGATACATTTCTGGTACTTGGGCACCAGTCCGAGAGGAGTCAGCTCGCCCTGGGGGCTGGTCACCACGACTCCGTCACCGACCTTCACCCCGATATCGTCGGCCATGTCCTTACCGATGACGATCGGGGGGAGTGCCCGCACATCGGTGGAGACAACCGGCTCAAGCGAAGCCGCCGAGCCCTCAATGATCTTGCCCAGAAGATCGCCGACGGTCCTTTCATCCTCGGGAAGAATGCCTTTGATCAGGCCGCCCCCGCTGCGAACGCCATGCGAGATGAGGACCTGTCCGTAGAGGCCGGGGGCCGCGGCGACCACATGCGGGGTCTTCCGGAGGTGATCGAGCAGAGGACGCCAGTCCTTGATGCCGTCGGCGGCGATGCGCATCAGATCGACGTGCGCGGTCGATCCCAAGAGACGGTCCTGCAGGTCGCGGCGCATGCCGTTGGTGATGGCCAGGGCTATGATCAGAGAGGCAACGCCAGCGGCGACTCCGATGATGGAGATCACGGTGATGACGCCGACCACGGCCTGACGACGCTTGGCTCGCAGATAACGCGCGGCGATGAAGAGCTCAAATCGCATCGAGCTTCAGATTACTATCTGCTGGAGATTACTATCTGCTGGCCGCATGCTCAGTGGACGATGACCTTGGGCAGGTTCCAGTGCTTCCACACCGCTACCATGCGCAACAGGAAGCAGACGAGAGCTCCGGAGGTCATGACAAGCCAGCGGGGAATCTTCACGCGAAGGCCGAGGACGACGACCAGCGCGCCGGCTAAAGCGGCGGCAGCGTAGACGTCGCTCTGCAGAACGCCGGGGACGCGATTGAGCAGGATATCACGGATGGTCCCGCCGCCGACCCCGGTGACCGCCCCCATCAGAACTGCGAGCAGGGGATTGATGCCGTATTCGATGGCCTTGCCCGCCCCGGCGATCGCGCACAGGGCCAAACCTGCCGCATCGAGCGTGGTGATGAGGCTTTGGGGGATATGCTGGAAGACCTGGTAGAAGAAGAAGACCGCCCCGCCGCCCAGAAATGCCGTTGTGGGATAGCGCCAGTCGCGCACGCTATTAGGCGGGATCGCTCCGATCAGAACATCGCGGATCATACCTCCGCCCAGCGCCGTGGCGAAGGCGATCACTAACAGCCCGAGAATATCGAGTTCGGCGTGAATGGCGGCCAGGGCGCCTTCGACCGCAAAGACGGCAACCCCCATGAGGTCAACGACCAGGAGGAGGAAGTCCGGGTGGTAGAGGTTGAACCGCCCGATGCCACGCCGTGTCTGCTCGTCAACGCCCTCGGTCACCGTACCACCGCCTTGATCGCGGACAGATTGTCGTAGCGGTCGTAAATGCGGACCGCGACGACGTGTTCCTTGGCGTCGCCTGCTGGCGCGGTCGTCTGTGGGATCTCGGCGGTGAAGTCGTAGTGTTCGGTCAGGGAATCGGAGACGTGCCCGACCGGTTCCAGATACTGCCACGGACCGGCGTCGACCGAATACTCGGCGTGCGCGATGGGAGAGGTGGCGTCTCGGGCCTCGAGCGTGGCATGGATTCTCTGCGGTGCCGCCATCGCCGCCGTCAGGGAGCCGGGCACGGGCGGCGTGGTGTCGACGACGAAGACCGGGCTGACCCGCTCCCCCTTCAGTGCGTCGGCGTCGGTGTGGATGGGTGAGTCGCTGGCGACGATCTTCAACTCGTAGCTGCCATCGGGCACAAGGGCGGAGTCGAAGCTGTAGAAGCGATCGCTGATCTTGTCCTTGAGCAGACGCCAGTTGGCTTCGCCCACGCCGCGATACCAGATTGCGAACATCAGATCGTCGCCGTTGTCGTCATGTGCCTGCCAGCGGGCGGTAATGGCGGTCTTGTCCTTTTGCGCGGTGAGGGGAGTGGCATTGGAATCCGGCTGAAAGTTGGCGACAGAGGCCGCGCCCGCGGTCTGAGGGAAGGCCACCTGTACGGTGGTGTTGGGCTGGGCTCCACCGCCCGCCGGCATGCGGGCTCCAGGCTGAACGACGATCTCGTCGACCATGGGAGCGACGTTGCGGGAAAGATAGTTGAGTGCGATGGCATCGATACCCTGATTTGAAGCGCTACCCTGGCTCGAGGCACCAGGACGCAGGACGGTCTTCCACTGGGCGTAACGGCCCTCGGAAACGGTGGTGGCTCCATCGGGGTTGACGCGCGTCCAATCGCTCCATCCCATCAGCGGGCTCTCGACGTTGCCGCTGCGAAGCCAGAGCTCGTAGCTCTGTGGCTCGCCCGAGGCCCGGGTCTCGACCCGGCCCCACTGCGAGTATCCCTGCGCGTCGAAGACCTCGCTGGTGTAGGTCGAATTTTTGGCTGGTGCATCGGAGAGGCGGAAGAGTTTGCCGCTGTTGCTGGTGGCGAGCAGAAGACCATCCTTCAATGGGGCAAAGGCCATGGCCTGAGCGGCCTCAAGATGCGCGATGTCGGTGAAGCGGCCTGGAGCCGCGACATCAATGCGATAGACGCGACCACGATTCCCGGTCGCGGCGAGCAGAGTTCCGGTACGGAAGGCGAGGGAGTAGACAACGTCGTCCTTCATCGTGACCAGACGCTGCGGCGTGCCGTCCTTGGCGATGCGGTAGATCTCGCTGCCCTCGGGAACCAGCGAATTGGCTCCGGCGGCGGTCGAAGACCCGGGCTGCGAGAACGAGATGGTCACGCCGACGTTGCCAGTGACCGGCAGAGGAGGAAGAGGTAGATTGCCTCGAGTGCCGACACCGGCGGCGTAGACGTTGCCAGCATTATCGAGAGCGAGCGAGGTAATCTCCTTGCGCGGAGCCGCATAGGCGGCGAAGGGCTTGGCACCTGGTCTCTTCGTATCGATCCGATAGATGACGCCCGAGCCGTCCGAGCCCGCCCACAGAGTGCCATCGTTTGTCATCAGCAGGCAGCGGATGTGCTGGTCGGCGGTCTTGAAGAGGACCTCGGCTTTGCCTCCGTTCGCAGGGATGCGATAGACGACAGCCGGAGCTCCCGCCGCGACGTAGACCTCGCCGGATCGGCCAGTCGCGAGATCCCATAGGTACTTCGGCTTCTCCTCGGTGGTAGAGGGATCGAAGACAACCGTCGGCGTGCCTCCAGCGGCAGGCACGCGATACACCTTGCCGTCGGGCGAGGTCGCCGCCAGCACCGAGCCGTCAGGCGCGACGGTCAGGGCCTGTACGGCCAGTTCTTTGGTATCGAGAATCTTAGTAGCGTTGCCATCGGGAGTCACGCGCATGACGATGCCGGAACCGGACGCACTCCCCCCCAGGCCGATGTATCCGTCTCCGGAGCGGTCGCTCGCAAGGGACCAGGCATAGCTTTTGCCCGTATCGTAGACCATCGACTTCGCCGGTCCGGGTTCAAGCCGGCCATCACTGCGGATCGCAACTCCATCGACCGTTCCGCGCTCCATCGCGTCATAGCGATCCACCGTCCAAAGCTTAGTGCCCTGTCCCCACATAGCACTCGCCATCACCACAGGAGCCAGACATCCCAGAACCAAATACCTTCGCATCATCGTGACCTGAGTCTAAAGCAGAAGGGGATAATAAGACTTCCGACAGGACTCTTCGTCCGGGCTCAACGCTCCTAGTAACCTTATTTAAAAGAACTAGTTCGCGAGCACGGCGCGGTACCGGACCTGATTCTTCTGAACCCGGGCTACGGCCTCGTTGGCCTTTGCCATCGCGAAGGGCTCGGTGACGGCTTTGATCTTGTGGCGAGCCGCGATATCGAGCATCTCGTAGAGATCCCTTGGACTGCCGATCGAGGATCCGGCGACCGTTCGCTGACCGCTGATGAGCGGCTGGATCTGCAGCTGCATCGCTTTGGGAGGAGCGCCGACCATGCACAGCACGCCGTTTGGCCGCAGCGCGTGAATATAAGCCACCCAATCCTGATCGGCGTTCGCAGTCGAGAGCAGGAGATCATAGGATCCGGCGACCTTCTTGAGAGCTCCCGTATCCCTGGTGTTGACAAACTGGTGAGCTCCCAGCTCGATGGCCTCCTCCTCTTTGTTCTTTGAGGAAGAGAAGGCCGTCACCTCGGCGCCGAAGGCCTTCGCGAACTGGATTCCGATGTGTCCCAGTCCGCCGATGCCGATTACGCCAACCCGCGAGGAGGGCCGAACGCCGTAGTTTCGCAACGGAGTATAGACAGTGACTCCAGCGCACAGCAGAGGAGCAGCGGTCCGACTCTCGAGCCCCTCAGGCAAAGGAATAGCGAAACGAGAGTTGACGCGGACTCTTTCGGCAAAACCTCCGTTACGGCCGACGCAGGTCGGTTGCGCCTGGGCGCAGAGTTGGTCATCGCCCTGACGGCACCACTCGCAGATTCCACAGCTGTCCGCCTGCCAGCCGACTCCGACGCGATCGCCCGCCTTAAGGTTGCGAACCTCATCGCCAGCGGCGACGATCGTGCCGACGATCTCATGTCCGGGAATAAAGGGATACTTGCTGATACCCCAGTCGTTGTTAATAAGGTGGACGTCGCTGTGGCAGATTCCGCAGTGCGAGATCTTAACTTCAACTTCATGGGCATTGAGCTCGCCGGGATCGAACTTGTAGGGCAACAGCTGCGCGCCTGCGGCATGCACGGCGTAGCCACGAATCTCGCTCATTCGGTTCCTTTTCCTCGCTCAAGTCAGCGCCTAAGAAGAGATGCTACATCATCCGTCTGAGGAGATCTTCTCAAACCAGAGGCTCGAAACAGGGGCAATGAGCCTTCGGAGGAAGGGCTGCGGGAACCCACCTAACGAACGGTGAGATTAAGAGACTGCGATCCACTGATGGAGTAATCGGTTTCGGCGGATGTGGTCTCGACGACGCTCTCTCCGTTTAGTTGAAGCCTCTGCGAATCCTTGAGTGGGCCGAGAACGTTTGCCATCGAAAGAGGAACCCCGGGCAGCGTCTCTCCTTCGAGCACGGCCTGTGCCGCTCGATCGAGCAGCGTCACATAGATCTGATCGTTGGCATGGAGATGGTTCATCTGGTCGATGGCATCGGCCAACCCAACCGGGCGCTGCGAAATAGCACCCGCTGAGAGCAGGCGATCCACGGTTGCTCCATCGGAGACCAGCACGCGAATCTGTCCCGTGGCGAGGTCTTCGGGAAGCTTGATCTTGAGCTTCAGGACCCGAGCCTCGGACTGATAGGGCCTGAGCGTCACCTCGGCGTCGATTGAGTCGCCGGCGTGGGCCTCGATGGCGTTGATGCGCGCCGACTCGATGACCGCGGTCCGGCGTTCGGGGATTCCCTCCATCCTGAGCTTCAGGCCGGTCACGACGGGTTGATCCAGGGGGTTGCTGTAGACGCGGCTGAAACGATCGTTCAGAAACACAGCCGCATTGATCGCCGCTGGGTTGAGCTCATTCTGGGCGACGATGCTCGACATCTTGACCGGCTGGTGACCTGCGACGTCGATCTCGCCGCTCAGGCGGTAACTCATCTCGGCGGCAGCGATGTTGGTACCTTGCAGACTCTGGTAGACGGAGACCAGCATGGCTGACGGAGTAAGCTGCCGGTTATCCAGAACCTCGAAGTGGAAGGTCTTGTCCTTAGGGGTGGCGGACATGCCTGGGACCGGGGGCTGAACCACCTCCACCGTCACCGGAATCATCCGGGCCTTCTCTCCGAAGCGGCCCATGATGGCCGAGGCGCGATCCTCGGTGAAAGCCCCTACGGTCTCGGTGGTGTTCACGATCTTGAAGGCGTTGAGGGGGGAGGGAAGCGTAGCCACGACCGCAGCCTTGGTCATCGGCATGTCCACGGGACCGTATTGGGTGATGGGGTGGCCGCAGGCGAGAAGGCGGGTCGGATCGACGTAGGTCACGGTGCAGGTTCCCGACATCGAGAGGTCGCCACGGACGAGAATGGCGCTGACGGCCGAGCCTGGGACCAGGGGCTCAGGCTGCGATGCGTTTGGGTCGGAGCTGCCAAGGCCTGCCACGGGCGTCAGGCCCATGGCGCGGAAGCGGTCTCCGAAGCGGTCGACGGCCTCCTGGCTAAATCCACTGAAGACCAGTGGAGTTTCCATGGCCTGCATCTGAACGCCGGAACCGGCATTGGTAGCGGGGAGGCTGGTTGTGGTCGCCGTGTCTCCGGCCGGCCCTGCGGCAGGCCTGACCTCGCCGTCGCGAACCTCGAGCATCTGCTCGATGGGGGTGATTCCGGCGATGGGTTCCTTGCTGAACTGACCGATACGGTAGCTGATAGCGCCTACCAGCTTTCCGTCGATATAGACCGGGCTTCCACTCATTCCGGCCACCACGCCGGTGAACTCGGGCTTGGTGCCGTGAAGCCGTGCCAGGATCATGTCCTTGCCGGGACCGAGGGCGTCTTTGAGCACGCCCAGGATCTCTATCTGCATCGGCTCGGGGGTAACTCCTTCAAAGACCGTGTAGGCGACACCCTGGAGCCCTCGCTTTATCTGGGTGAGGGGGAAGATTCTGGTCTCTCCCGTTCCTCCTCCCATGGCGGCGGCTGCGGTAGGAGGAAGCGAGGAGGAGGCCACGACCGTAGTGGGGGTACCTGCCTGGGCGAGCGCCGGTGGCACGTGCATCAGAGAGCCCGTTAAAAGAAGGCTGCACGCCAGCCACCGCGTCTTTCGTCCTGTCATCACGTCTACCAGACTAGAGCCTGTTCCCTGGCAATGCCAGTGCAAGTTGGATGGACGGAGCGGATGGAGGTTTGGTCCTGTGGGATCGCGGTAGGCCTTCCTTCAGTGCGGAAACCGGCTCACCGGCGTCCAACAGGACGGAGTAAAGTTTGAGATGATGACTCTCTTGCGAATGAACCGTGTGGTCCTTGCTCTGCTTATGCTTCTTGGTCTTGCATCCCTGCCTGCCGTCTCAACCGCGCAGTCCCAGCAGCAAAATCCCCCGCGACAGCCCGCTGACGACTCGGCCGGCCCCCAGACCGACCAGGGCCCGATCGTCATCAAGAAGAAGAAGGAAGAAGAGGCCCCGCCGCCACCGGCACCCGTCGCTCCTCCCGAGCCCAAGGTCAAGAACCCGAATAACGAGACCTACTCGATACGCGTCGACGTTCCCATCGTCAATCTCGACGTTAATGTGATTCTCGATAAGACGCACCAGTTCGTGCCAGGGCTCAAGGCCGGCAACTTCCTCGTGCTAGAGGACGGCGTCCCCCAGACCATCACCAACCTGCACATGGCCCAGGCCCCGATTACGGCGGTCATGCTGCTGGAGTTCGCCGCCAACAGCTACTACTTCATCCGCGACATGCAGAACGCGTCTTTCAGCTTCTTCAATACGCTGCGGACGGACGACTATGTGGCTGTCGTGACCTACGACCTGCGCACGCATATCCTGACCGACTTCACCAATAACAAGCAGATCGTCGGAAACGCGCTCTCGTCGCTCATCATTCCCGGCTTCTCGGATACAAACGTCTTCGACGCGCTCTACGAAACGCTCGATCGCGTGAGCCGGATCGACGGACGAAAGTACATTATCCTGATAGGCACAGGGCGGGATACCTTCTCGAAGATCACGCTGGATAAGATCCTGGCGAAGGTCAAGGCTACTCCGAATGTCACTATCTTCACCATCGGGACCGGAGCCTTGATCCGCGAACTGGCCGATGCACGGGGCGGCATGGGATCGATCACCCGCATGGATTATCTGCAGGCCGAGAATCAGATGAAGACCTTCGCCCAGATGACCGGCGGATTGAGCTTCAACCCCATGTTTCAGGGAGCGCTGCCGGATGTCTTCTCGCAGATCAATGATTCGATCCGCAACCAGTATGTTTTGACCTATCGGCCGACGAACAACAAGAACGACGGAAGCTATCGCCGCATACAAGTGAAGCTGGTCGATAACGAAGGCAAGCCGCTGCAGATGCAGGATGAGAAGCACAAGCCGCTAAAGTATTCCGTGATCGCTCGTGACGGCTACCGGGCCAAGAACGAGGTCGAGTAAGAGCATCCCGACGTCAGCCCAGCCTGGATCAGCGAGGCCGGGGCATCGTCAGATCAAGGTCGATTCCGCACATCTGCTTGGTCAGCAGGATGATCTGCCCGATGTGTTGTTGTACATGACCGACGACCTGGTAGATCGCCTCAAGCCGGGTGACATGGCGGCCTTGGGGAGTTGTCTTCTCCATCAGCTTTTCTACCGGGAGAGATTCGATTACACCGCGAGCCTCGCTCACGGTCTGCTGGAAGAGCGTGACCAGCTCGGCGCCTGTCAGGCTGTTCTGAGTGCTGAATTCCTCATCGCGGACACGGATATCGAGCGCGCCGCCGACGCCGTGCATGATCCACTGTCGCATATTGCCGATGAGATGAAGGACCAGATTGCCGACGGCGTTTTCATGGGCTCCATGGCGCTCCCATACCTGCTCGTCCGTGAGCCGGTTCATGCAGCTGGTGAGGAAGCTGGCCATCAGTTCGAGCTTGGAGCTTGAAAGCTCGAGAAAGAGATTCCCGATCTGGTTATCCATGCGGGAATTGTAGAGCTTTCTCGTTTGACCGATTCGGCCTCACCCCGTACACTCAAAGGAGTCGGACGTCAGCATGAAACCTAGCAACCTAGGTTGTCCCAGCGCGGCTCCGCTTCTAATCTTGTTGCCTCCTCGTTCAATGGTAGGACAGCTGACTCTGACTCAGCATATCGGGGTTCGAATCCCTGGGGGGCAACCAATACCGCACTTCTGAGCACTTTCCCGAACCTCTCCGAATCTGGATAGGTTATTATTTTTCAGTAGGTTACGGCAAAATAGGGTCCGGTGACGGACGCGGCAGTGCGGTATGAGCCGCCTCGAAAGTGGGGTACGGAACAGGGGTACAATTCCTCTGAAAGTGGGGTACGGCCATTAGAATCCCTGTTCAGGATTCGTACCCCGCTTAGAGGAGAATGCCCTATGTCACTCACGGATACCGCAATCCGAACCGTGAAACGGTCTACCAAGCCGTTCAAGATGTACGACAGTGACGGACTGTTCCTGCTCGTCAATCCTGGCGGGTCTAAGCTCTGGCGCTGGCGTTATCGCTTCGAGGGCAAAGAGAAGCTGATGGCCCTTGGCGAATATCCGTTGTTGGGCCTCGCTCAAGCCAGAGAACGTCACCTCGCCGCGCGCAAGACGCTGGCACTGGGCGTTGACCCGATGGCAGAGCGCAAGGCCCAGGCCGATGCGAAGCAGGAGGAAGCGAAAGCGCTTTCACGCGAAGCTGAGAACAGTTTTGAAAAGGTCGCCCGCAAATGGTGGGCATGGTGGTCTATCGGAAAGTCACCCCGTCATGCTGCAACCGTGATGGCTCGCCTTGAGGCCGATGTTTTTCCGGTCATTGGACACTTGTTCATTGACGCTGTGGAGACCCTTCACATCCGCCAGATCATGCTCACCATCGAAGAGCGAGGCGCTAGAGATGTCGCCAAGCGCGCCCATGAAGTCATCGGACAAATCTTTCGGTTTGCGGTCGCTCGCGGGATTGCCACCAAGAACCCGGCTGCCGCCTTCAAACCGAGAGACATATTGGCGGCGGCCAAGACGGAGAACTTCGCACGGGTCGATGAAAAAGACCTGCCGGAACTTCTGGTCAAGATGGAGGACTACAACGGTGATGCCATCACCAAACTTGGAATGAAGCTACTGGCGTATACCTTCGTGCGCACAAACGAATTGATTGCAGCTCCCAAGACCGAGTTCGATCTGGACACTCCTCGTTGGGTCATCCTAGAAGAGCGAATGAAGATGGATACTCCCCATATCGTGCCCCTATCTCGCCAGGCTGTAGAAGTAGTGAAAGCGATTCTGCTTCTTACGGGCAATAGTAAGCATCTTCTTCCGGGAGCACTGGACAAGAACAAGCCGATGAGCAATATGGCGATTCTCTCCGCGCTCTACAGAATGGGCTATCGCGGGCGCATGACCGGTCATGGATTCCGTGGGATCGCCTCGACCATACTTCATGAGAATGGATTTGAGGAGGCGCACATTGAATTGCAGCTTGCTCACATGAAGCGCGATAAAGTGGCCGCTGCCTACAATCACGCGAAGTATTTGAAGCAGCGCGCAGAGATGATGCAGTGGTGGGCTGATTATCTCGACGGCAAACTAGCGCGAGGTAGACAAGCGTTAGCGGCTTAAGCGAATCGTCTTGACGATGTTCCCGTTTCGGGACGAACCGAATGTGGCGGTCGCTTTCCAGCGTTCAAACGCAGCATAGAGCGGGACGCGAGAACACGGTTGGCCGCCCATTGTTTGATCTCCGACTCGATCCAACCGACTGCCCGCTTGCCAATCGGGACGGGCGAGGGGAAATCGTCCTCTCTGATCCGTTCGTAGATCGTCGTCTTAGAAAGACCTGTCACGGCCTTTACTGGTCTGCCCGACTTGCTTTGTACCAGTGACTAAGAGAGACACTGGAATGAGGAGAGCAAGATGTCCCGAGGTAAGCGGTACCAACCCGAGCAGGTTGTGAACCTGCTGCGACAGATCGAAGTGGCGGTAGCGAACGGCAAGACGACGTCGCAGGCATGCAAGGAAGCGGAGATCGTGGAGCAGACGTATTTTCGCTGGCGCAGGGAGTATGGCGGGTTGCAGATCGACCAGGCGAAACGGTTGAAGGAGCTTGAGCAGGAGAACGGGAAGCTGAAGCGTCTGGTGGCGAACCTGAGTCTGGATAACCTTGTGCTGAAGGACATCGCCTCGGGAAACTTCTAAGCCCTGAGCGACGGCGCAGTGCGGTGAGCCATGCCTGTGAGCGTGGCGCGAGTGAGCGGCATGCGTGCCTTCTGTTGGGGCAGCCCAGGGGCACGCAGCGCTACCGGCCGACACAGCGCGAAGACGAAGATCGTCTGACTCAGGCCATCGTTGCTCTTGCCAGCCAGTATGGACGTTACGGGTATCGCCGGATCACGGCGTTGCTGGTGCGTGCCGGCTGGAAGGTGGGCAAGGACCGGGTCGAACGCATCTGGCGTCGTGAAGGGCTGAAGGTACCGAAGAGGCAGAAGCCAAGAGGACGGTTGTGGCTCAACGATGGATCGTGTGTGCGGCTTAGACCGACGCATGCGGGCCACGTGTGGAGCTACGACTTCGTCAGCGCACGAACGCATGACGGCCGTAGTGTGCGCATCCTCAACCTGATCGACGAGTCCACGCGCGAGTGCCTGCTGATCCGTGCGGAACGGCGTTGGTCCTCAGCCAAAGTGATCGGAGCGCTGGCTGACGTCATGGTGTGGAAGGGAGTGCCAGAGCATCTTCGATCAGACAACGGGCCCGAGTTCGTGGCCAAGGACCTGCGCAAATGGCTTGCCGATACCGGCGCAAAAACACTGTACATCGAACCTGGATCTCCGTGGGAGAACGGCTACTGTGAAAGCTTCAACTCCAAGCTCAGAGGTGAGTTCCTCAACGGCGAACTCTTCTACTCGATGAAAGAACTGCGTGTGCTGGCTGAGCGCTGGCGCATCCACTACAACACCGTCAGGCCGCACTCTTCGCTCGGCTACAGACCTCCAGCACCAGAGGCATGGATGACTTCGACCACTTGGCAACATGGGGAGCCAGTCGCTTCGCTCCCGGCTCCCCATGTTGCCACACCCTGCATCGATCTGATCTCAGAGGTCAATGCGCTACACTAACTCCTCACTGGTACAAAACAGCGGGCTAGCCAGGTAGGCCGCACTCCTTCCTCTCGAAATGTGAGACGGGTGAGCGCAGCGTCGAAGTGTTTGAATTGATCCAGCTTGCTCAAATCTATGACAAGCCTCCGCAATACTTCCTGGCCTCTGATTGATTGCAGTATTGAGCATAGAGGCATTGCGAGGGATCAGGCTCGTACTAATTGTTTAGGCCCACTACTTCAAAAGAAAAGCGCCGCAGACGCGGCGCTTTGTCGGGTTTGTATGGGGCTACAGAGTCAGAGAACCGAACGTGCTGTCCGTCCCGCAACGTTCCTCTTTAGGTTCTGAATCATCTCTGCGCACGATTCCTCTGCGAGCTGGGCGGCAGAGCGGGCGGGAACCCTTTTCGCGTTCACCTGCGCTGCTTTACGTGTCGCCGCATGACGCCTCGTAGAGGTCTTGGGAGATTTTTCCTTGGCTGTAGGCATGGTCCAAACCCTCCTTGATGGCGTTGAAAATCTCGTCCTGATCGTATTTTACACCCTTCAAATAGCTGATATCGGCTGGAAATGCCTCCGTCGCATGGCCGGTATTGTTGAGAACCGTAAATGCCACTTTTGGGTTTTCTGCAAAGGCTCTTTGCACTCGGAGGAAGGTTTTCAGCGAATCCCGGTGCATCCGCAGGTGGGCACTGATGGATACTGTGCGACCTTCTTCCAGTGCCCTCGGCAGAACGCCTTGCAGATAAGACTCGACGGGATGCCGGTGGACGAAGATGACAACGGCTATTGCACCCGATGCGATTGCGAATTCAACCTTCGCTTTCGCAGACCCGAGGCTATTGAAATTGCTGTCGTAAATGACGCGGGCGTTGGTGAGCAGGCCAGCCGTTTGTCCGGTGGAGCGAATAGAGGTCGTCTTGCCCGCGCCGGTTCCGCCAGCCGTGAACAGCGCCATGCCCGATCCACGCTCAGAGAGGATCTGCGCAAAAGTCTTGTCCGCGATTCTGGCGGCGGCCTTCTGGACTGCTGATGCGAAACGCAGTCTGGTTTCGATGGAAGCTGCGTAGTCCTCAAACAACTCTCGCGCCAAATCCGTACTGACCATCGCTCCAAATCGCTTCCTATATTCCCTCACAAGGACATCGAGTTCTTGCTCCACTCGCAGAATCGCACGCTCTTCGACCTGCTGTGCTTCTGGCGAGAGGTTTGGGATGCGAGGGATACTCATAGGAGAAGCATACGAGATGGTAACGAGGCTATCTCAGTCGTTGCATAGCAGAGACAGTCCGAAGCAGTGCGCAAAGGTTCAGCATCATCGTTTCGCCATGGACTGCGGGCGGGTGGGTTTGCAGCGAGTTCTTCGATCACACATCCAACTTATAGTTCTTGGAGAAGGTTACTGGAGTGAAGTGCCCTCACATCAGCACTTGACGTAGAAAGACTTTTGGTGATTTCACCCTCCGTCTCCGTCTTCCGCTTCCATGACAAGGCCGCCGGGACGCCAACCGTCCCGGATACAGAGGCGTATTGGGAGCGTTCTCAATACGAGATCGCAACGTTGCCGAAGCCTGTTGCACCGGTTGGGAACCAGGTTCTGCCAGAGCAAGCGCAAGGCAAACGGCCCGCTGTGCCGCTGCGTGACCGCTGACAGCGCACAGGCAGCAAAGGGGGAAGGTACAGCCGATTCAGTCCCAGACCGGAAGGTGTTAATGGTTCCATGGGGCGGCAGATTTCAGTGAGCCACTCAACCACAGCAGTACATCTCTGTATCGGACAATGGAGTCGCAAGAAACAGTAACACTTATGTGAACGCCGTACAGGATAACCGGTATACCATCAACCCGACGCTCATGTTACGTCCCTCTGCGAACACCTCGCTGACCGGATACTTCAAGTTCATCAGGTGGGGACGTTCGAATGCCTAGATAGGCAACCACATCGTGGTGTTGTACGGTGCCCTTTTGGTGTGTAGCCAACCTATCCGTCAAAACTTAAGGCTTGATTGAGATCTCCCGAAGGTAGTCGAAGTTCCCGGAGCCCTCAGGCTTTACCCCCTCAATCCTGCGCGAGTGGATGACTTCATTGTTGGGATACCACAGCGGGATGCCCGGCAGGTCTTCGGCAAGAATCTTCTGCACCTCAACGTACTCCGCGCGCCTCTTGCCTTGGTCGGTCTCTCCAGCGGCCAACTTCAAGAGGGCATCGACCTTCGGATTTGCATAACGACCGCGATTGGCCCCCTTAGGAGGGAACGACTCTGAGCCGTAGGTGTAGCGGAAGATATACGGGTCTTCGTTCGACCCGATCCAGCGCAGGGCGTACATCTGGAAGGCACCACGGGTGACGTCCGAATAAAACGTGCCGAACTCGGCAGAACGAATCTCGAGCTTGATTCCTGCAGCACGCAGCTGCTGTTGCAGGATCACGGCCATCAATCGTGTCTGCTCATCGGTCGAGGTCTTGAGCGTCAGGTGCAGGCGGATGCCGTCCGGGCCAAGATGAAATCCCGCCTCATCCAACAGCTTCTCCGCGCGCGCGACGTCGTGCGGGTACCGTGCCATCTCGGCATCGGTCGTGGCGGCCCAGTGTCTGGTGGGCAGCAGCGTATTGGCCAGCTTCGCTTGTCCGCGCCAGATGGCGTCGATGATGGCCTGCCGGTCCATCGCGCACGCGATCGCCTGGCGTACGCGACGATCGCGCAACACGGGATCGTTGACGTTGAAGTTGGCGTAGTTCGCTATGGAGCTGGTATTGGACTCGATCTTCAGATTTCTGGTTTGCTCGAGCGCGTGGATCATGTCGAGCGTGAGAACGTTGCTGGCCAGATCGGCCGATCCCTTGCGCAGCTCGAGCGCGCTGGTGATGGCGTCGGGGATGACGGTGAAACGTACTCCGTCGATCTTCGCAGGACCGGCCCAGTAGTCGGGATTGCGCGCGACGATGACCTCTTTATCTTGAACCGCACTCACGAAGCGGAAGGGACCGGTGCCGATTGGACGCAAACCGAAGTCGCGTCCAGCGCCGCGTGGAACGACGCCAAAGAGACCGTCACTCATGTTGAAGAGCACTCCCGCATCCGGGTACTTCAGCCGGAGCACAAGTGTGAGGCGGTCGCGAACCTCGATGCGGTCGATGGACGCGAAGGCCCCTCCCTTCGCGGTGATGAGCGTTCCGTCGATCATGCTGCGGATCGTCCAGGCTACATCCTCGGCCTCGAGCGGACGGCCATCGTGAAAGCGCACGCCATCGCGCAGATGAATCACGAGAGTAAGCGTGTCGGGTTGCTCCCAATGAGTGGCGAGCCAGGGCTGCAGGTTGTAGTGCTCGTCCTTCTTGAAGAGAGCGTCGAAGATTACGCTGCCCACGCGCTCGGATTGCGCGTCCGTGCCCTGGCGCAGATCGAGATTGTTGGGGCTACTCTCGATGATCATGATGACGGTTCGAGGGCTTACGGGCGCCGAGTGGCAACCCGTCAGCAGGGTAAGACCGAGCCCGCACAAGGCTGCACCACGACGAAGCCCTTTTACGCTGCGCTCTCGATCTCTGAGGTCCATCATCCGTGGCTGACCTTGCCCAACACGACTGGGCGCAGTGCGCCAGTCGCGCTGGCGATGTTTCCAGGTCGGCGTTGCCATGTGAGCCACGCCAGCAGAGCAAAGGCGACTCCCTCCTTTGCCTGTGCAGGAATGCCAAAGTCTTCCGTCGAGCGGACGCGCACGCCGAGGGGGTCGAGGCCTTCGCGCAGCATCGCCATCAGGGTTTTATTCTTTGCTCCGCCACCGGCGACGATGTACTCCACGCTGCGGGCGAGAGGAGCCTTCTGTCCGAGGTGAGGCCAGACAAAGCTGTGGTAGGCTTCAAGGATTGATTCGGAGCTCAGCGCAGTTGCGGTGCGGACGATATCGGCGTCGCTCGCCCTGGACTTGCGGCACGCCGCGATGAAGTGATCTGTGAATCTCTCTCCATACTCTTCGCGGCCGCAGCTCTTGGGGGGAGGAGCTGAGAAGTAGGGTTCGCGCAGCAAGCGATCGAGAACAGGACGGATCACCTTGCCGCGTCGTGCCACCTGACCGCCGCGATCGAAGGCCTTGCCGAAGAGCCTGGTCATGCAGACGTCAATGACCATGTTGGAGGGACCGGAGTCGAAGGCGAGAAGGTCGGCAGCGGTCGCACCCGCTGGGATTGCCGTCATGTTGGCGATGCCGCCGAGGTTTTGCAGTATGCGGCTCACCTTATCGGAGCGAAAGGCGCAGAGATCGAGCATGGGAACCAGAGGCGCGCCTTGTCCTCCGGCCGCGAGGTCCGCCGGACGAAAGTCGCTGACGACCGGAATCCGCAGCTTTTCGGCGATTACTGCGGCCTCGCCGATCTGCCATGTGGAGCGTACGGGCCTGCCGAGAAACTTCTTCGCTGCGCCCTGATGATAGATGGTCTGTCCATGGCATCCGACCAGATTGAGCTTCTCGCCGAACTGCTTCGCGGTGCTCTCCACCGCGTCCGCGTAGACCTCGCCAAGTCGCCAGTTCAATTGGGAGATATCGGCAACGGAAATAGCTTTCGCGTCCATCGCGGCGAACACGGCTGCTCTTAAAGGTTTCAGATAGGGAAAGGAGGCTGCTCCAATCAGCTTGATGCGAGGCAGTCCGTTAGCCGTTGACGGAGTGATCCTGCACAACGCCACCTCGACGCCGTCAGCCGAGGTCCCACTCATCACGCCTGCGACGATCATGCTCTTTGGCCGCTTCGTCATCCCTTCAGCTCCTTCTGCAGTTCTGCGATTAGATTGAGCGCCTCCCGAGGAGTAAGGCCATCGACGTCGACCTCGGCGAGGTGATCGACGATCTTCTGCGAGAGCGGCGTGAACATGGACATCTGCATGGCGGGAATACGATCGCTTGCAGCCTCGCGAACTTGCTGGCTTTCGGCGCGCTCATGCAGCTTCAGCACCTCGCGCGCGCGCGCGATGACGCCCGCGGGAAGACCGGCGAGACGGGCGACCTCGATGCCGTAGCTCTTGTTGGCCGGACCGGCCTCGATCGAATGCAGGAAGACGATGCCGGAGCTGGTCTCCTTGACGGTGACGCGAAGATTCTTGAGCCGCTCCAGCCGGTTGGCCAGCAGCGTCAGTTCGTGATAGTGCGTGGCGAAGAGAGTACGCGCTCCGACGCTGTTATGCAGATACTCAACCGTCGCCCAGGCCAGCGAGAGGCCGTCGTAGGTCGCGGTGCCGCGTCCCATTTCGTCGAGCAGCACCAGGGACCGGTTGGTCGCGGAGTTTAGGATGGCTGCGGTCTCGGTCATCTCCACCATAAAGGTGGAGCGGCCACGCGCGACGTTGTCGCTGGCTCCGATGCGAGTGTAGATGCGATCGACCAGACCAAGGCGCATGCGCTCGGCAGGGACAAAACATCCGCACTGGGCGATGATGACCAGCAACGCCGCTTGACGTAGGTAGGTGCTCTTGCCGCCCATGTTGGGGCCGGTGATCAGCAGGATGGAGGGGCCGGCGTCGGCGTCGAGATGGACGGAGTTCGGAACGAAGCGTCCCGTGCCCGACTCCTCGAGGCGGCGCTCGACGACAGGATGACGCGCGCCGAAGAACTCCAGCAGCCCGCTGTTCTCGACCGCAGGCCGGGTCCATCCGCGTAGCGAAGCGAGGTGGGCGAAGCAGGCGAGTAGGTCAATCTCGGCGACTCGGCGTGCGGTCTCGCGCATACGGGCCGCGGCGTCGAGGAGCTGGCGGCGAAGTTCCTGGAAGAGCCGCCGCTCGATCTCGCCGGATCGCTCCTGCGCGGTGAGAATCTTGGTCTCGTAGTCCTTGAGCTCAGGCGTGGTGAAACGCTCTGCGTTAACCAGAGTCTGTTTGCGCTCATAGTCCGGCGGCACGGCCTTGGCGTTGGCCTTGGTGATCTCGATGTAGTAGCCGAAGACGTTGTTGAAGCGAACTTTGAGCGATGCAATTCCGGTACGCTGCCGCTCACGTTCTTCAATTGCGACCAGCGCCTGACGTCCGCTCCGGCTGAGTTCGCGCAATTCATCGAGTTCTGCGTTGACACCCGTGCGGATGACGCCGCCGTCGGCGAACGAGACCGGAGGCTCGTCGGCGATGGTCTTCGCGATCATCTCGTGCAGGTCTTCAAGCGCATCGAAGCCCGCGGCCAGTGCGCTCCAGCGTGTGGCCTTGAGCTGCTGAGCGGCAGCCAGAAGTCCGGGCAGGCACTGAAGCGTAGCGGCGAGCGAGACGACCTCGCGCGGCCCCGCGGAGTCCAGCGCGACGCGCCCCAGCAGGCGTTCGAGATCGAGCAGGCCGCTCATGGCCTGACGGAGATCCTCACGTCGGCGAAGATCGTTCTCAGCTTCGGCGACCGCCTCGAGGCGAGCCTCGATCTCGGTAAGGGCACTCGACGGCCGCAGCAAGGTCGCGCGCAGAAGCCGTTTTCCCATGGGAGTACAGCAGGCGTCGAGGGTGTAGAAGAGCGTGGTCTGCTGGCTTTCGCCAGAAAACAGCGGCTCCACCAGCTCAAGATTGCGGACGCTGACGGCATCGAGCTCAAGGCAGCTCGATCGCTCGTAGAAACGCAGTCCATCCACGTGCTCAAGGCCACCCTGCTTGGTGGACCGCATGTAGTGCAGCAACGCTCCGGCGGCTATGGCAGCGGTCTCGTGTCCTGTCAGCCCCAGGCCGTCGAGCGAATGAACGCGAAAGTGGCTTCTCAGCAAAGGAAGGGCGTGATCGGCGGTGAAGATCCATTCGTCGAGCGGAGTCTTAGTGCGAATGATGTCAAGCCCAGCGGAGCTCTCCTGGTCGGCATCGCCTGCAAGATTGACCCCGCCGAGAAGACCAGAGCCGTAGAGCAGCTCGACGGGCCGCACGCGGCCGAGTTCGTCGGCGGCCTGCGCCCAGGCGGAGGCGCCGGAAAATTCGGTCGTGCGGAATTCACCAGTGGAAAGATCGACCAGAGCCACGCCGCAGGTCATGGCTGTGCCGGTTCTAGCTACGGCGATGCTTGCGAGATAGTTCGACTGTTCGGCCCCGAGAGAGGGATCGAGCGCGGTACCAGGCGTCAAAACGCGGGTAACCTCGCGACGAACGACTCCCTTGGCAAGCTTGGGGTCCTCCATCTGCTCGCAGATGGCGATGCGGTAGCCCTTGCGCAGAAGTCTCTGCAGGTAGGTCTCGGCGGCGTGGTAGGGAACTCCGCACATAGGCACACTCCTGGCCTTGTCCCGGGCGGTGAGGGTCAGCTGCAGCTCTCGGGCAGCGACAACGGCGTCCTCGAAGAAGAGTTCGTAGAAGTCGCCCATGCGGAAGAAGAGAAGGGTGTCGGGATGGGCCTCCTTGGCCGCGCGATACTGCCGCATCGCCGGTGAGAGGGCTGCCATTTCTGCGTTGAGTGTCCGTGATATCTCCTGTGTCATTTCAGAATGGCCAGAATACCGCACCCGGCCCCCTGGCTTCCTCATAGCTTTCCACAAACGGTATACTGAGGATTCGGCACTCGCCGGGCTTATAACTTCATGTCCCTCCTCTGGCTCAGAGTCGCAGTTCTTCTCTACGGTGTCGCCGCGCTCGCGGTTCTGCCGGCTGCGCTCTACGATCGTCCGCGATGGAGCAGGATCGCCGTCCCGGCCGCGGTCGCCGGCATGTTCTTCCACTTCGTGTCGCTCGCCGAGATGCTGAATGCCGCGCATCACCGGCTTCCGGTCGACACGCATGAGACCCAGGCGATGCTTGGCCTTTTGCTGGCTGCGGCATTTCTGATCGTCTACTGGCGCTACAAAACAGTCTCGCTGGGCGTCTTTGTGCTTCCCATCTCCTTTCTGCTGGGGCTCATTCCGGCCTTCCGGCCCGGGCAGGAGGCCATCCCGTTCCCGCAGTTCCATACTGGCTGGATCTTTCTGCATATTGCTCTGCTGCTTGCGGCCTACGCGGCTCTCGTCCTCTCTCTGCTGGCTTCGGTGCTTTACCTGATCCAGGAGCGGTCGCTGAAGACCAAGCACGCTACGCCGGGGCCCTCCTGGCTCCCTCCGCTCGAGACGACGGACCAGATCGCCCTGCGTTCGTTGTTGTTCGGCCTGCCCTGCATGACGGCGGGGCTCCTGATCGGCTCGCTGATCGCCCAACAGACCATCGGACCTTCGTACTTCCTCGACCCCAAGGTGCTGCTCTCGTTTGCGATGTGGCTTGCCTACATCGGCATGATCTACATCCGGAGGCACTCCGGTCTGCGTGGGCGGCGGGCTATCTATCTCTCCGGATTCGTCTTCCTCGTCGTCCTAGCTGTATGGTCGGCTAACCAGTTCTCCGCGGTCCACAGGTTCACGGCGCCATGAGCCAGAACTCACGTCTCGTGCTGGTCGGCATCAACCACACCACGGCCCCGATCGAGGTCCGCGAACGCATCGCCATTCCTGCGGGACGGCTGGCCGACGCCACCCGCACCCTGGTCCATCAGCCGGGCATCCGTGAAGGGCTGATTCTGTCCACCTGCAACCGCGTGGAGTTGCTGATCCTGCAGGAAGAAGAGACGGTCGCTCAGAGCAACCTGCTCCGATTCTTTCAGGAATACTTCTCCGTGACGGCCGCCTCGCTCACCCCGCATCTCTACGAGTACCGCGAGCGCGAGGCGGTCCGGCATCTCTTCCGCGTAGCCAGCTCGCTTGATTCGATGGTCGTTGGTGAGCCCCAGATCCTCGGCCAGGTCAAGGAGTCCTACACCATCGCCCGCGAGGTCGGCGCGGTCTCGAGCTCACTCGATTCGCTGATCCAGCGTGCCTTTACCGTCGCCAAAAAGGTGCGTTCGGAGACGCAGATCGGCTCGAGCTCAGTCTCCATCGCCTCGGTCGCGGTCGACCTCGCCCGCAAGATCTTTGGAACGCTGCAAGGAAAGACGGTCTTGTTGGTCGGGGCGGGGAAGATGTCCGAGCTTGCCGCGCGGCACCTGATCCAACAGGGAGCCTCAAATATCCTGGTCACCAACCGTACCCTCGAGCGCGCCGAACGGATGGCCACGCAGTTTGCAGGGCAGGTGATCCCCTTTGATGCTCTCTACGATCAGGCCGCGCGCGCCGACATCGTCATCACCTCGACCGGAGCCCCGCAGAAGCTCTTTGGGCGGTCGCACGGCCAGCACTTTCTGCAGAGCCGCCGCAACCGGCCGATGTTCTTCATCGATATCGCCGTGCCGCGCGACGTCGATCCTCGCATGAACGAGGTCGAAGGCTGCTTCGTCTACGACATCGACGACCTGCAGCAGGTTGCTGCTGCGAATCTCGCCGACCGCAGCCGAGAGGCGGCGGCAGCCGAGACGATCGTCACCCGCGAGGTGGATAAGTATGAACAGAGGGTGCAGTCCCGCGGGGCCGTACCGGCCATCGTCGCGCTCCAGCAGAGTGCCGAGGCAATCCGCGAGGCCGAGCTCGCCCGCTCTGCCAAACGCCTGGGTTCGCTGACGCCGGAGCAGCGCGACGCCATCGAGACGCTAACCAGGTCACTCACGGCAAAGCTTCTACACCCGCAGCTTACGGCGTTGCGAGAGGCCGCTCGGAGCAAGGACAGCGAATCGTGATCACGCTTTTGTAACAATTTGGGGTCGCCTTGCCGTGCCGAGAAAAAGCGCCTTCTCGGCGACGAGCTTGTCCCCCCTTATCCTCGCCCCGATCCCTTATCCTAAGGAAGATATGAGTACCGGACACAACGACATCCTCCGTATCGGCTCTCGTGGATCGCAGCTGGCGCTCTGGCAGGCAAACTTCATCCTCGAGGCGCTGCGCTCCGCCGGATACGCCGCCGAGATTGACGTGATCCGCACCACCGGCGACCGTATGCAACAGCCGGGCTTTGTCGCTCCGGAAGGAACCGACGGCAAGGGTATCTTCACTAAGGAGATCGAAGAGGCGCTGGCTGAGGGGCGCATCGATCTTGCCGTGCACTCCCTGAAGGATCTGCCCACGCAGCTTTCGCCACGCTTCTCCTTGGCGGCCATTCCACGCCGGGCCGATGCTCGCGACGCCTGGGTCTGCGAGCCCTACTGGGGGCTCCACACGCTCCCCTTCGGTGGCCGCGTCGGTACGACGAGTCCACGCCGTAAGGCGCAGCTGCTCGCATTGCGGCCCGATATCGAATTTATCGATGTTCGCGGTAACATCGACACGCGCCTCAAGAAGCTGGCCGCTGGGGAGTGCGATGCTCTAGTGCTGGCTGCCGCCGGTCTCGATCGTCTCGGCCGCACCGAATGGGTGCATCAGCGCTTCGCCCCCGACGAGCTATGTCCCGCGCCCGGTCAGGGAGCCCTCGCCATCGAGACCCGCAGCTGCTCGCATCCGATCGACGAGACCCATGACCGCTTCGTCGTCGAAGCGGTTGCGACCCTCGATCACCCCGAGACGCGCTTCTGCGTAGAAGCCGAGCGCATTGCCCTCGACGCATTGGGCGGAGGCTGTTCCATTCCTATCGGCGTTCATTGTGTTCCGGAGCCCGACCGGTGGCGTGTCTTCGCCCAGGTGATTGCTCCGGATGGAGACTCCATGGCAGCCATTGACATGGAGACTCCGCTCTCCCTCTCCGCCGAACAGCTGGGAGAGGCGGTCGCCGAGGATCTCAAGTCCCGGGGAGCCATGGAACTTCTGGCGCCTTCTCGTGCGTAGCCCATGTCTTTTGTCCCAAGGCTCTCAAATCCTTCGGTCATTCACATTCACGCGCGCGAAATCGCTATAAACTGCTTAATTGTTGCAAGCTGAGAGGTGCATTTGAACGAGGGGCGTTGGGTACTTTTGATTGCGAGTGAGGTCGGAGGGACCGATTCGGTCTCGGACCGCGCCATGGAGCGTCTGGTCGAGGCGATTCGCGAGGAGGGCTACGATGTCATCCGGACCTCGACCCCGGAGGATGGCCTCTCCCTGGTCACCTCGGACCCTTCGTACTCCGCGATTCTGCTGGACTGGGATCTCGAAGGAGAGAGCCAGTTTGACGAGCGCGCCGCGCTTAAAATCCTTCGCGGCGTCCGGCACCGCAACAAGAAGATTCCGATCTTCCTGATCGCCGACCGCACCCTGGTCAGCGAGCTTCCGCTCGAAGTCGTCAAGCAGGTTCACGAGTACATCCACCTCTTCGGCGATACGCCCGCCTTCATCGCCAACCGCGTTGACTTCGCGGTGGAGCGCTACCACGAGCAGCTGCTGCCGCCTTACTTCCGCGAGCTGAAGAAGTACACCGACCAGGGCGCCTACTCCTGGGACGCGCCCGGCCACATGGGCGGCGTCGCCTACCTGAAGCATCCGGTCGGCATGGAGTTTCAGCGCTTCTTCGGCGAGAATCTGCTCCGCTCCGACCTCGGCATCTCGACCGCGCAGCTGGGTTCGTGGCTCGACCATCTCGGACCTCCCGGAGAATCCGAGCGCAACGCCGCCCGAATCTTCGGCGCAGACTGGACCTTCTATGTCCTCGGCGGTTCTTCGACCTCAAACCAGATCGTCGGTCACGGCGTTATCGCGCAGGACGATATCGTGCTCGCCGATGCCAACTGCCACAAGTCCATCTGCCACTCGCTGACGGTGACCGGAGCCCGGCCTGTCTATATGAAGCCGACGCGCAACGGTTACGGCATGATCGGGCTGGTTCCGCTCAAGCGCTTCAGCCCCGAGTTCATTCGCAACCTGATCGATCGCAGCCCGCTCACCAACGACGCTCCGAATCCGAATCCGACCTACGCCGTCGTCACCAACTCCACCTATGACGGCCTCTGCTACGACGTGAACCGCGTGGTCGAGGAGCTTTCGAAGTCGGTGCCCCGGGTTCACTTCGATGAGGCCTGGTACGCTTACGCGAAGTTCCACAAGATCTACCGCGGCCGCTTCGCCATGGACGTACCCGACGACATGGCCGACCGCCCCACCATCTTCTCGGTGCAGTCGACCCACAAGATGCTGGCGGCCTTCTCCATGGGCTCCATGGTTCACATCAAGCTCAGCCCGCGGGCGCCGCTCGAGTTCGATCAGTTCAACGAGTCGTTCATGATGCACGGCACCACCTCGCCGTTCTATCCACTCATCGCATCGCTCGACGTCGCGGCTGCCATGATGGACGAGCCCGCCGGTCCCACGCTGATGTACGAGACCATCCAGGACGCCATCAGCTTCCGCAAGGCCATGAGCTCGGTCGCGCATCGTTTGCGTGCCGCCGAGAACGGCGAAGGCTGGTTCTTCCGCCTCTTCCAGCCCGACCAGGTCACCGATCCCGCGACCGGCGAGACGAATGTCTTCGAGGAGACCCCGGACGCCGTCCTCAGCTCGAACCCGGACTGCTGGACCCTCAAGCCCGGCGAGGACTGGCACGGCTTTCTCGATGAGGACATCGAGAACGGCTACTGCATGCTCGACCCAACCAAGGTCACCATCCTCATGCCCGGCGTGAACGCGCAGGGCAGGGTCGGCGAGTGGGGCATCCCGGCCGCCATCCTCACCGAGTTCCTCGACTCCCGCCGCGTCGAGATCGCCCGCACCGGCGACTACACCGTCCTCGTCCTCTTCTCCGTCGGAACCTCGAAGGGCAAGTGGGGATCGCTGCTCGAGAATCTCTTCGAGTTCAAGCGCCTCTACGACAGCGAGGCTCCGCTCGAAGAGGCTCTGCCCGAGCTGGTCGCCAAGTATCCGCAGCGTTATCGTAACTCCACTCTCAAAGAGCTCTCCGACCAGATGCACGCTGCGATGGTCGAGCTCAACCTGCCGACGCTGGTGGGCGAGGCCTGCGATGAGGACTTCGATCCCGTCCTCACCCCGGCCCAAACCTACCAGAAGCTGCTGCGCAACGAGACCGAGAAGATTCGCTTCACCCACATGCACGGCCGAATTGGCGCTGTCATGCTGGTTCCGTATCCTCCGGGAATTCCGATGTGCATGCCTGGCGAGCGGCTCGGCGGGCCGGAGAGCCCCGTCATCCGGCTCATCCTGGCCACGGAGGAGTTCGGCAAGCGCTTCCCCGGCTTCGAGCGCGAGGTCCACGGCATCGAGGTCGACGAGCAGGGCAACTACTGGATGCGCGCCGTGATCGAGTCTCCTGGACAGAAGCGAGTCCTCAACGGGAATGGGAACGGCAAGGCCCATCCGCCCAGTGCTGCGCCTCCAGTAAAGAAGCATCGGCGCTCGCAGCCGCACGCTGCAACAGAGTAGACTGCAAGAGAGGGACGGAGGCGGGCCTCAGCCTGCCTACACCTTCATCAACAGTGTTCCATTCCTCTCCATGCGATCCAGGCCCAGCAGATTTTTTATTCCCTCTCTTCTAGTCGTTACCGCCGTTGTCGTTGCTCTCAACGCATGGTTCGGCTTTCGCGCGATTCAGTCGCTTCACGACAGTGAGTACTGGGTTGCGCATACCTGGCAGGTGATCAACCAGGTCGAGAGCATCATGAGCTCCGCCAAGGATGCCGAGACCGGCAATCGCGGCTATCTCATCACCGGCGACGAATCGTACCTGGAACCCTATACCGTCGCCCGGCATGATCTCCCGGAGATGCTGGATCGCTTCAAAGACCTGACCTCCGACAATTCCAACCAGCAACGCCGTCTGATGGAGATGCAGGCGGTCCTTGAGCAGAGGCTTGACCTTCTCGAGCAGGGAATCGAGCTTCGGCATAGGAACGATCGCGACACGGTTCGCAGCATGGTGCTCAGCGGTACCGGCAAGGTGGAGATGGATCACCTGCGCCGCATCTCCGATGAAATGGAGAACGAGGAACGCCATCTTCTCGCCATCCGTACGGCAACCGCCGAGGCTGACAATACGAACGCGCACTACATCATCGCCCTGGCCAGCGCCCTCGATCTTCTGTTCATTGTCTTCCTCTTCCGCTACTTCATCACGGAGAGGCGCATGCGCGTCCACGCCGAGCTCTATTCCGAACGGCTTGCCCTGGCGCACGCCGAGACCGAGGCCCAGGCCAAGGAGATTCGCTCCTTGAATATGGAGCTCGAGCGCAGGGTCAAGCTTCGCACCGCCGAGCTCGAGTCCATCAACCACGAGCTCGAGGCCTTCAGCTACTCGGTCTCCCACGATCTTCGCGCCCCCCTCCGCACCATCGACGGCTTCTCTCTCGCGCTCAAGGAGGACTACGAGGACGCGGTCGATGAAGTTGGCCGCGACTACATTCGCCGCGTCCGCAGCGGCGTACAGCGCATGGGGCAGCTCATCGACGCTCTCCTGCAGCTTTCACGCATCACCCGCACCGAGATCTCCCGCGAGCAGTTCAGCATGAGCCAGCTCGCCGAATCGGTCGCCGCATGGCTGATCGAGGAAAACCAGGAGCGGCCGATTACCTTCCATATCGAACCCGACCTCAGCGCAGATGCGGATTCTCGTCTCGTCCGCGCAGCCCTTGAAAACCTGTTCGGGAATGCTGTTAAATTCAGCTCGAAGAAGGAGCTGACGACGATCGAATTTGGCTGGGACAAGGAGAAGAATGCCTGGTTCGTCCGGGACAATGGCGCCGGATTCGATATGTCTTACGCGGGGAAACTCTTCAGCGCCTTTCATCGTCTTCACGGAGACAAGGACTTTCGCGGCTCTGGAATCGGCCTAGCGACCGTCGCCCGCATCGTTCACCGCCACCACGGCAAGATCTGGGCGGACAGCGTCGTCGATCATGGCGCGACCTTCTGGTTTACGTTAGGATAACGGCATGACGGACGCAACAAAATTGATTCTTCTTGTAGAAGATGACCCCGATCACGAACTACTCACCATCCGGGCTTTGAAGAAATCCAATATCGCTAACGATATTCGGATCGCCCGTGACGGCGAGGAGGCGGTCAATCTTCTCTTTGGCGAAAATGCCATCTCTCCGCAGGTCATTTTGCTGGATCTTAAGCTGCCAAAGATCGATGGTCTTGAGATTCTTCGCAGAATTCGTCAGACGCCCGCCACCCAGCTTCTCCCCGTCGTCGTTCTCACCTCCTCGGACGAGGAACGGGATGTCGTACGCAGCTATCAGCTCGGCGTTAACAGCTATATTCGCAAACCGGTCAACTTCAACGACTTTGCGGAAGCCACCCGGCAGCTCGGCATGTACTGGTTGGTGCTCAACGAATGTGCGCCGCTAACCTGAATTCGACGCGCCTACGGATTCTGCTCGTCGAAGATAATCCGGACGATGCACTTCTTCTCGAGCGCCATCTGCGCCACCACGGCTTCGTGCCTGAGATGATCCGTGTGGAGACCGAGGCCGAAATGCTACCGCATCTCGGGGGTCCCGACCTTCCGGACATCATCCTCGCCGACTACAACCTGCCCAGCTTCAGCGGGCCGGCGGCGTTGCGTCTGCTTCACTCTACCGGTCTCGACATCCCCTTCATCATGTTTTCGGGCGCCGTCTCAGAGGAGACGGCCGTTCACGCCATGCGCTCCGGTGCGCACGACTACATCTCCAAGCAGAACCTGGCGCGCCTGGTGCCGGCCATCGAGCGCGAACGCAACGAGGCCGTAACCCGCCGCAATCGCCTCGCCGCCGAACGCGCTCTCAAGGCCAGTGAGGCGCGCTTTCGATCCCTGGTCGAGGCACTTCCGCTTGGCCTACTCATCAGCGACGCCACCGGCCGCATTCTTTATGCCAATCGCGCCGTCGAGCGCCTGCTCGGCTACACCGACGCCGAGCTCTTCTCCGGTGCTCTGGCTCTGGGCGATATCTCCTCCTCACTTCCCGAATTTCTGAAGAGGCTGATTGCCACCGGCATTGCATTCGAGCCCTTCGAGCTAGCCTGCAGGCACGTTAACGGTCACTCCGTCGAGACTCTGATCGGCATATCCTTTCTTGATTCGGACACGATCCAGGGAGGCCGTCAGGTCGTCATCTTCGTCGCCGACCTTACTCTGCAGAAGAAGAGCGAAGAGGTCATCCGCCGCACCGAGAAACTTGCGGTCGCGGGCCGTTTCGCGGCCTCCATCTCGCACGAGATCAACAACCCGCTCGAGGCCATCACCAACTGCCTCTATCTGGTCTCGCAGGCCGAGCTGACTCCCGATGCTCGCCATTATCTCGATCTCGCGCAGAAGGAGCTCAACCGCGTCAGCCAGATCACCGTCCAGACGCTGCGCTTCTATCGCTCTTCCACTCGGCCAACCCACGTCGACGTGCACGACCTCATCGAAACCGTTCTCACCCTGCTCGACTCTCGCCTGCGCCAGTCCGAAATCAGCATCACGCGCGATCTCCGCTCGCAGCCGCCCCTTCTGGCCCACGATGGCGAATTGCGGCAGGTGCTCGCCAACCTCATCGGCAATGCAATCGACGCCGTTCCCCGCGGCGGCCAGATTGTGATTCGAAGTCGCGCGGCGCATGACTGGTCCCAGGGACGCCACGGCATCATCCTGACCATCGCGGACAATGGCACGGGCATGGATTCGCAGGTCAGCAACCACATCTTCGAGCCCTTCTTTTCGACCAAGGGCATCACTGGGACCGGTCTCGGGCTCTGGATCTCGCGTGAGATTGTCAACAAGCATCGCGGAAGTATCCGCCTACGTTCAAGACGCACCTCGGCCGAACTATGTGGTGGAACCGTCTTCCGAATCTTTATCCCGGCGCACGATGAGCCCGCCGCCATCAGCAAAGAATCGAACCTCGATGCTCCTTCGATCTCACCTAGGCTCGACGACCCCACGATGGCCGCCGCCCTCTGACCCTGAACGATCTCCGCCGGTTCTAAAATGATCCGGTGATCTTCCGCAGACTTCTTGGACGACGCATCCTCATTACCCGAACTCCGGGACGTGCCTCCGTCCTTGCCGACGAGCTGGAATGCGAAGGAGCCACGGTCCTCTCAATTCCCACCATTGAGATCGTCCCACCGGTGTCCTACACTCCTCTTGATGAGGCTCTCGGCCGCATCGGCAGCTTCGACTGGATTGTCTTCACCAGCGTGCATGCAGTTGAGGTCTTCGGCCAGCGCCGTCTTCCCGGGCTCGCTCCCAGAAACATCGCCGCCATCGGTCCCGCCACGGCCTGCGCTGTGGAGAAGCTCGGTCTCGCCGTCGCCCTCGTTCCACCTCAAGCGGTCGCCGAATCGCTTGCAGAGAGTTTGGCAAACAGGGTGCGCGGCTCTGAAGTTTTGTTGGTTCGTGCCGCCCAGGCCCGTGACATGCTGCCCTTGGCTCTTACTCAGGCCGGAGCTCGTCTGAGGATCGCCGAGGCCTATCGCAATCGGATTCCCGAGGAGTCGATCCCTCGTCTGCGAGAAGTCTTTTCTTCTCCCGAAGAGCAGGTTGATGCCATCACCTTCACCAGCGCGTCTACCGCGCGCAATCTAGTTGCGATGCTCGGCTCCATCGGTCTCGCCCTGCCGCGCAAGATCGTATTGGCCTCAATCGGCCCCATCACCTCGCAGGCGATGCGTGAGCTGGGATTGGAGCCGACGGTCGAGGCCACCGAAGCGACCATCCCGGCCCTCACGTTGGCCATCGCCCAGCACTTCAACCGGCCCAGCTTGGAAGAATGAAGTTACTCGTGTGAACTCCAGGTCTTGTCTCTGGAGTAGCACAGCTTCTCGAGCGTGCACTCCGCACATCGCGGTTTGCGCGCGATGCAGACCTGCCGCCCGTGATGGATCAGCTCGTGCGAGAAGCTGATCCACCTGTCCCGCGGGATAATCTTCATCAGGTCAAGCTCGATCTTCTGCGGCGTCGTCTCCCGGGTCAATTCCAGTCGCTGTGAAAGACGCATCACATGCGTATCGACCACGATGCCCTCAGCGATTCCGTACCACGATCCCAGCACAACATTGCCGGTCTTGCGCGCCACCCCGGGCAGTCGAAGGATCTCCTCCATCGTTTGCGGAACCTTGCCGCTGAACTCCTCGACCACAATGCGGGCCGCTCCCTGGATCGACTTTGCCTTGCTGCGAAAAAAACCGACGGTGCGGATCAACTCTTCGATCTCGGGAAGGGAGGCCGCAGCCATCGCCTTTGGGGTAGGGAAGGCCTTAAAGAGCGCCGGAGTGACTATATTCACGCGCACATCGGTACATTGAGCCGAGAGGATCGTTGCGACGGTAAGCTCCCACGCATTGCGATGCGTTAGAGCGCAGACGACACCTGGATACGTCTTCGCCAAAATGTCAAGGATCGCCACGACCCGCTCTGGATCGAGCGGATTGCGGGCGCTCCTATGCGCTCTTCCAGCAGTCTTCTTCGCGGTAGCCTTCGTTGCGGCCTTGGAGATAGCCGCGTTCCCCGTCTTTTTGGTGGCCATGCTCTATCCCAGGCGGTCCAGCATATCCTTGGGCGAGACACGAACACAGCTGAAGATCGGCGTGTCCTGAAGGGTGTACATGCTGATCTCGGTCTCGCGCAGCTGCTGCACCAGGTCTAGGAAGTCCTCCGGGAAGTTGGTCTCGAAGGCCACCACAAACTCCTGATCGTCGATGCCGAACGAATACGTCGTATTCAGCTTCACCCGCGGATAGCTCAGGCCGATGCGAATATGCTCGTCCATCAGGCGCTTGCGCTCATCGGCCGGAAGCAGATACCACGGACGCGTCTTCCAGAAAGGATAGATGAAGATGTACTTCTGGCCACCGGGACGAATCGCTCCACGCCCCTCCCCCTCGCTCTCATCCGGGCGATCGATCTGATACTGCGACCGCTTCGTCATCGCAAGATAGTTATGCGGCGTGCTCAGGTATCCGCCCAGCGGCGTCGCCATCAGCTCGCAGCGCATGCGGTTCAGCTCGTCCACGCCATAGCCGATCGACCACACGCACATATCCACGTCGCCGCGGGTTCCAATGGTCGAATAGGTCATCGAGAGAAACTCGCCCGGCTTGTTCCACTTGTCCAGAACTGCGGCAAACGCAGCCTTGTGGACGGCCTTCTCCTCGGCCGGAAGCCTGCGCCACTCCGGCATGATCTTGTAGAAGCTGAAGCAGACGATCTGCCGCTTGACGGGAGGCTTGGAGGGGTCATGGGGCTGCGCTCCATAGCTCGACGCCGGGCGTCCGGTTGCCTGCATGGGGGCTGGGGCTGCACTCTTCTCGGGGGCCTGCGCGATAGTCGTCTCTGACATGGTTTCTCCTGAACAATTCATATTAACGCATTCAAGCGATGCTTCGCTTGGCCGCTATACTCGAAGCTGCATGTCTGAGAAGATCATTACCTTCCTCGCCGGATTCATCATCTCGGTGATCTCCGCCGGGGGCTACGCCGGGATCGCTCTATTAATGGGCATCGAGTCGGCCTGCATCCCTCTGCCGTCCGAGATCATCATGCCCTTCGCCGGCTACCTCGTGCATACCGGCCAGCTCAAGCTCCTGCTCGTCGCGACCGCCGGAGCCATCGGGTGCAACCTGGGCTCCATCCCGGCCTATTGGCTCGGCGCTGTCGGCGGCCGTCCTGCCATCGAGCGCTTTGGCCGCTACATTCTTCTCAATCGCCACGACCTCGACCGTACCGAGCACTACTTCCAGCGCTTCGGCGGGATCACCGTCCTCATCGCGCGCCTGCTCCCGGTCGTCCGCACCTTCATCGCGCTTCCGGCCGGCATCGCTCGTATGCCGCAGCTCCGCTTCCATGCCTACACCTTCATCGGCTCGTGGCCCTGGTGCTACGTGCTCGCTTACGTAGGCATGAAGCTCGGCGACCGCTGGGACTCGGACCCACGCTTCAAGGAGATCTTCCACCGCTTCCATCTCGCTGTAGAGGTGGTTCTGCTGATCGGGATTGTCTGGTTCGTCTGGACTCACTGGCGCAACCGGGTTCGCGTCGAAGAGGTCTGAATTCGACGAAGGATCAGCGGTGCAGAGTTAGCGTTAAAGCCTTATAAACACTGGGTTTTATTTGCGTCCCCCCTCTTCAGTGCGCGATACTGACACTTCCGGGTGAACGGAAAATCGCAATAGAAGAAGGGTATCTCCAAGCAAATGTCTACACCCCAGGCCGCGCAAAACGAAGCGGCATCCAGCATCAAGCCTGCTCAAGGAAAACTAGGTGTCATGATCCCCGGCATGGGAGCCGTCGCAACGACTCTGATCGCCGGCGTCGAGGCGATCCGTCGCGGACTCGCCCTTCCCATCGGCTCCACCTCGCAGATGGGAACCATCCGTCTCGGAAAGCGCACCGACGCGCGCAGCCCGCTCATCAAGGACTTCGCTCCTCTCGCCTCGCTCGACGACCTCGTCTTCACCGGTTGGGACATCTTCGGCGGCAATCTCTACGACGCGGCCAAGATCGCTCAGGTGCTCGATAACGAGCAGCTTCAGACGATCCGTCCCTTCCTCGAGTCCATCGAGCCCATGCCCGCCGCCTTCAACCAGCACTACGTCAAGCGGCTCGAAGGCAAGAAGGTCAAGACCGGAAAGAACAAGTGCGATCTCGCCAATCAGATCCGCAACGACATCGCCGAGTTCAAGACCAGGACCGACCGCCAGGTGATGATCTGGTGTGGCTCGACCGAGATTTACATGGAGCAGGCTCCCGTCCACCAGACGCTTGCAGCCTTCGAGAAAGGGCTCGTCGAAGACGATCCGGCGATCACGCCCTCCATGCTCTACGCCTGGGCCGCGCTCAAAGAAGGCATCCCTTTCGCCAACGGCGCGCCCAACCTGACCGTCGATATCCCCGCCCTGCAGGAGCTCTCGAAGAAGATGAACGCTCCCATCTGCGGCAAGGACTTCAAGACCGGCCAGACCTTCATCAAGACAGTCCTCGCCCCGGCGTTCAAAGTCCGCAACCTCGGAGTCTCCGGATGGTACTCGACCAACATCCTCGGCAACCGCGACGGAGAAGTCCTCGACGATCCTGACTCCTTCAAGACCAAGGAGGTCTCGAAGCTCGGCGTTCTCGAGCACATCTTCCAGCCCGAGCTTCACCCCGCGCTCTACAAGGACCTCTACCACAAGGTTCGGATCAACTACTATCCTCCGCGCGGCGACAACAAAGAGGGCTGGGACAACATCGATATCTTCGGCTGGCTCGGCTACCCGATGCAGCTCAAGGTCGACTTCCTCTGCCGCGACTCCATCCTCGCCGCACCGCTCGCGCTCGACCTCATCCTCTTCATGGATCTCGCCGCACGCACACCGTCCTTGCGCGGACTCGGCATCCAGGAGTGGCTAAGCTTCTATTTCAAGGATCCCGACTCGGCCCCCGGCGTCTACCCGGAACACGATCTCTTCATCCAGAACATGAAGCTCAAGAACACGCTGCGCCACATCATGGGCGAGAGCCTGATCACCCACCTGGGCCTCGACTACTACGGAGAGTAAACCAGCAGAAGCAGGGAAGAGGCGGCCGCGGATTCACTCCAACGGCCGCTTCATTTTAAGGACAAGCGCTGCAGCGCAGTGGGCCCGTCCGGCAGGCCATCATCTTTCTAAGTCTTGGCCGTCATCCGATCATGCTCCGCGGTTACCTGTTGAATGATCTGCTTGGCGATGCCCAATCCTCCACTCTTCGAGATCGCCTTCGACACAGCCTCGACGCCGAAGCTGCTGATCGTATCCGACCCTCCTCCCGGCTCGTCGTCCGTACTCTTATCCCCGCTCCAGTCATCGTTGCCGCCCACCCGCAGGGGCTTCAGCATCTCCTGAAGCATCATGCCCTCGAACTGCTGGGCCGCATCCACAAGCTTGGCCTTCTGCCGTGCATCCTCGCCCGTGGAAGTGGAGGCAATCTCACTCGCCGCATGCTGCGAAACTCCAGTGATATTCATCAGAGAACCTCAATCTCCGCCTCAAGAGCGCCAGCGGACTTCATCGCCTGCAGGATCGAGATCACATCTCGCGCCGAAGCGCCGATGGTCTGCAAACTTCTCACCAGGTCATCGACCGTCGCGCCCTGCTTCAACTCGATGCGGTTCACAGGCTTGTCCTGCGCGTCCACCGAGGTCTGCTGCACCACTTTGGTCGTGCCGCCGCTCGAAAACGTCCCCGGCTGCGAGACCTGGAACTCGCTGACCACATTGACCGCAAGTCCTCCATGCAGAATCGAGACCGGCTGCAGAACCACCGTCCCTCCAATCACGACCGTTCCCGTGCGCTCATTCACGATCACCTTGGCTCGCGGATAGATCGGAACGTTGATCGATTCCACCTCGGCGAGAAACGCCGGAATCTCCTCCCCCGGCCTTGCCGTCAAGACGATTCTGCGGCTATCGACAGGATGTGCTGTGGTGCGATTCAATGTGAGGTTGATTGCATCCGAGACTGCCTCGGCAGTGCGAAAGTCCGCGTCGTTCAGCAGCAGCGAAAACTGATTCTTGTCTCCGATATCGAGCGGAACCGCGCGCTCGACGATGGCTCCGAAGGGAACCCGCGCCGTATTCGGATGATTCATCTGCCGCGTATTTCCGTTGACGCTGATGGAATACCCACCCACCACCAGCGGCCCCTGCGCCTGCGCATAGATCTTGCCGTCCGCTCCATAGAGCGGAGTCATCAGCAACAAGCCGCCCTCAAGGCTATGCGCGTCGCCGGCGGAGGAGACGGTGATATCCAGCTTGGTCCCCGAGCGGGAGAAGGGTGGCAGCGTCGCCGAGACGAAGACCGCCGCCAGGTTCTGCACGCGGATCGCACTCGCCGGTACGCTCACTCCCATGCGCAGCAACGTCGAGGACAACGTCTGCGTAGGGAAGGTGGTCTGCTGGCTATCGCCCGTTCCCTGCAGACCGACGACGATCCCATAACCCACCAGCTGGTTGTCGCGAATGCCCTCGATCGAGGCGATATCTTTCACCCGCGCCAGCCTCTGCGGAGCGGGCGAATCCAGCGCGACGGCCTGCAATCCTGAAAGCAGAGCACAGCAGCAGAGCCAGGGCAGCGCCTTTCGAGCCGTAAACGGTGCGCAGAGTCTCATCGTAATCATGTTTCTCCAAAGATCCCGAACAGCTAGAAGATCAAGATGCGTTGCAGCAGACGGACCAGAGCGTTGGGCCGGTGCGTATAGTCGGTGACGATGCCCTTGCCGCGAACCTCGAGATAGAGGCTGGAGATGGCGGTCGAAAGAATCTGGTTCTGCTGCGAGATGTCCTCGGGCCGCACCACGCCGTGCAGCACGATCGTCTGGGTCTGTTCGCTGAACTCCACCTGCCGCGCCGCCTCGATCACCAGCATCCCGTTCGGCAGCACTTCTACCACATGGCCGCCAAGGATCGTGCTCAGGCTCGAGTTGGTCGCGCTCGTGCCCTGCGCATTCAGACCCGAGGACGAGTTCAGATTAACGAGATTTTGCAGCGCATTGCCCGCATGCAGAACGCCGAAGAGGCTCGAGATCTGCGAGCTTGCATTCGAGGCGCGCGAGTTCTTCACCGTGCCGTCGGTCGAAGCCGCCAGGTTCTCCGAGACCACCACCGAGATCAGATCGTTCGGCCGCATCGCGCGCACATCGGCCATCATGCGCGCCAGACGGCCATTGTCGGCCCAGATCGAGCCCTCCGTGCCCTGCGGAACCGCGTTCTCCGCCCGCACCCGTTCAAGGTACGATTGCAGCGAAGCTTCGGCTACATTGGCCTTTGGCTTCTGCAGCGGCTTGGCATCCGCAGCGAAGGCCGTAGGAAGCATGGTCATGACGAAGAGGAACACCTTGACTGCAAAGCTCTCGTATCTCATCTCTCGTCCCTCTCCTCTCGCTCCAATAACAAACTCATCGCAGAATCTCAACGTTTCCGGCACCGCGTACGATGCCGATCATCGTCTGCTCCTCGGCCATGTCGAAGCCCGTGTGCAGCAGCCGCACCCTTACCCTGCCTCCGATAGCCGCACTCTCCTCGGCCCGGCCCGCGGCCTCGATGCGAAGGTTCTGTTCTTGACTCCACATCTGCACCAGATCGCCCGCATGCACGACAGGGAAGGGAGTCGCCCCGGCCCACGGCGCCATCGAGGTCTGCGCATCGGCGATGCGTAGCGTAAAGGTGGGCCGCTCAGGGTGCGAGCAGTTGGCAATCGTCGCCCAGCGCTGATTCAGCAGAGGGTCCCATCGCATCGCCGCAACGCGATAGCCCTCACCCCGCGTACGTCCTGCCTCTCCCGCGTGGAGCGCAAGCTCCGGGGTGCGGGCGCAGAGCGGATCGGCCGGTGCGCTCGCAACTGCAACTGCGAAGCTGATAGCCAGAAACAGATAAAAGGTGAACGCTCTCATCGTGAAGCCTCTTACCGGACCAGGCCGTTGATCTGGGAGTACATGTCATCGGCCACGTGCACCACCTTGGAGTTGCTCTCATAGGCGCGCTGGGCCAGGATCATCTGCACGAACTCGGTCACCACATCGACGTTCGAGCCCTCAAGGTAGCCCTGCTGCAGTGTGCCTATGCCGGTGTTTCCGCCCGGATTGTCCGTGATAGGAACGCCCGAGGCGTCGGTCTGCGCGAACAGATTTCCGCCGAGCGAGAGCAGGCCGCCAGGGTTAGCGAAATTGGCCAGCTGAATGGTTCCGAACTGCGCCGCCGCCGACTGCCCGGGGATCGTCCCAGAGACCACGCCGTACTGCGAGATGGTCACGTTCTGCGCGTTCGGGGGAATAGTGATCGATGGGATCAGAGGATCGCCGTCGGCGGTGACCAACTGGCCCTGGTTGGTCGGGTGAAAGTTTCCCGCGCGTGTGTAAGCAATGGTTCCATCTGGCCGTGTGATCTGGAAGAATCCGTTGCCCTGGATGGCAAGGTCATAGGTGTTCGAGGTCTGGTTGTAGTCGCCCTGCGTCATCACCACCTCGGTCGCCGAGGAGCGCGTTCCCAGGCCGATCTGCAGCCCGGCCGAGGTCGTCTGCTGGCTCTGCGGCGAGCCCGGCGTGATCATGTTCTGGTAGATCATGTCCTCAAACTGCAGGCGGCGTCGGCGGAAACCAGCCGTAGCCGAGTTGGCGAGGTTGTTGGCAACGGTGTCCAGATTGGCCTGCTGGGCACTCATTCCGCTGGCGGCGGTGTAAAGAGCACGAATCATCTTAGGTCTCCTTCAGTTGGGGTTCAGACGCGCGGCAGCTCTTCGGTCGCGGTCTTGTCAAAGTCGTTGTTGAAGGCGCTGAGCGCCTTCTGCATCATCTCGGCCTGGCGCTGGACCAGCACCAGTTGCATCGATCCATGGACGGCGTCCTGATTGGCGCCTTCAATCGCGCCCTGCTCGATCACTCCACCGCCGGGGACTGGTTTTTCCCCATTGGCGGTGAAGCGATTGGCGCCCTCCGCGGTAAGCGCGTAGCGGTTGGCAAAGTCGAAGACGGCGATCTTTCCAGCGATGGCATGGGTCCCATCCGGCATCGCCACCGAGACGTTGCCGTCGTCGGAGATATGAACCTCGCCCGAGGGAATCGTGATCGGCTGCTGGTTGGCGTCGAGCACAGGCTCACCCTGCGGGGTCTGAAGCACGCCCGTGGGCGACCTCTGGAAGGATCCATCGCGTGTGTAGCGTACGCCCTGCGCTGTCTTGATCGCGAAGAAGCCACTGCCCTGGATCGCAAGATCGAGTGGATTGCCGGTGTTGGCGATCTGTCCCTGGCCCATGTCGAGGGCATTCCCGCCCAGGATCCCGAAGTCGTTCACCGTCTGGCCCACCTGCGAGGTCTCGGGCGAACCCGGGTACAAGCTGTCCACCAGAACCCCGCGAAAGAAGTCGCGCTGCGCGCGGTAGCCGTTGGTTCCAGCGTTCGAGAGGTTGTTGGCCGCGGTATCGAGCGCCTGGGTGCGGGCCATCAGACCTGTGTATGCGGCATAGAGTCCTGAGTCCATGCCGAAGGATTATGCAGGCAGCGTGCCAAAGTTCTCGCCACTTCGGTTAGAGCGAACTAAGCTTTGCCTTCGCTCAAGCATTTTCCGGTTTTGTCGATAAAGCTGTTAACGCAAAACGTGTGGAGGGTAGGTGCGAGCGCTCATTATTGATGATTCGGCGGTGATGCGGAAGGTGGTCGAGCGGGCTCTTCAACAGTCCGGCATCGATCTGACAGAGGTAGTGCAGGCCGCTAACGGCGAAGAGGCGCTGGAGGCGCTGAAGGCCGATGCCGCAAGCCCGGAGAAGCTTCGTCTCATCGTCAGCGACATTAACATGCCGGTGATGGACGGACTGCAGTTCCTTGAAGCCCGGCGCGACCAGAACCTGGCCCCCGGAGTTCCCGTCGTCATGATCACCACCGAAGGAAGCGAGCCGGTCGTTCTGCGCGCCATCGCCGCGGGAGCCAAAGGCTACATCTGCAAACCATTTACTCCGGAGCAGGTCAAGGCCCGCGTCGTGCCTCTGCTCGAGGCCGTCTAGCGATGAGCCTAACGATCGATCATCTCGACTGGATCGGGCGTCTGGACTCGACCGTCTCGGAGGTCTTCGAGATGATGCTGGCGAGAAGCTGCGCTCCGACAGAGTCCGCCAACGCTCCGGCTCAGCCGGTCTCTGCCCGCATCCAGTTTTCAGGCGCCATCGCCGGTGAATTTGTTCTCTTCGCCAGCCGTCCGGTCGCGCAGATTACGGCGGAGGCCCTGCTGGGGTCGGTCTCCGATCCCAACGACCCTATGGTGGAGGATGCGATGGGAGAGCTGTGCAATATGATCGCAGGCGGCTGGAAGACCAAGCTGGAGGCTGAAGCGGCCGCCTGCGCGATCTCACCGCCGATGATCTCGAATCCCGAGAGCATCGGCACTCTCTCCAACGACGGCTTCGGACGCTTCTATAGCTTCGAGGGCAACGTCTTCGGCGTACAGATGATCTTCTAAGCAGATAAAAGAGGCGACCGCGAGGTGCGCCCCTTTCCTATCAAGGCTTTCTATCGCACGACCTGCTGAAAGAGCGAGGACGAGAGCAGGCTGGCGAACTGGCTGTCCGAAGAGGAGTAAGAGATCGTCAACGTGCCCGCGTTCGAGTCGATCGTCGTCTGGTCGAGCGCGGTCTTCTCCAGAGGATTGCCCTGCGTCTTCTTGAGGATCGAGACTCCCTTGAGTAGCGTCGCGCAGGTGGCCGCCGTCATGGAGTCGCTCATCACCACGGCCATATCGAACTTGACCCCGTTCTGGAAGTCCATGGTGTAGCGCGAGCTCTTCATGCGGTTGCGGACCGTGTCATAATCCGCCAGCTGTGCCGCATCTCCCAGCACCGAGCGCATCATCGTCTGGGTGCCCTTCTGGTCCAGAAGACTCCATACCGCCTTATCCTCGACCGACAGCATCTCGCCGGTCATCTCTCCGTTGGAAAGAAAGTTCGGGGTCATGCCGTCGCGGGCATCGACCGCCGCCATCACCGCGTCCTTCTCCCCGAAGACCATCGTCGTCTGGTTCATGAAGACCACGCTCATACCGTTCGATCCCATGGGATAGATACTGTTGTTCCTCACCACCACCGGCTTGATCTTGTTCTTGACGAAGTTCGCCATAATCTCGCGGGTGCGGAACTGCCCCTGCGCCACGCCCACGATGTGCTGGGTCGATCCGTCGCGGAAGGCCGCGAAGGTGAGCACATCGGCGTCCTGGTCCACCTTCAGCCCCGAGGTCTTCAGCGCGCTCTCCAGCCGCTTTAGTTCAGGCGGCAGCACCCGGTCCTTTAGCTCCATCGCGGCGGTCGAGTTCTGCATCGCCCGATAGTCGACCGAGATCACCTGCTGGACGTCGCGTGGAATTGAGGCCTTGGCGTCGCTCGAAAGCTGGGCGCCCATACAAAGGCTCGTGGAAAGGGCCAAAACAGAGAGAGGAAGAAGCGATCGAAGTGTCTGCAAGGGGGTAACTCCTGAATACCGGAGGTCACGGACTGGAGTCCGAACCCCCTCTATTGTTTCGTGATTGATGCATGCCAGGCAAGCCCCGGCCTCTGCCACTTTTGACGAATTCCAAAAAGGAACGTCTACGGAGGCAGGCCAAGGTTCCGCAAAGATCCCGCCTTTCCCTGCATCCAGCCCCGCTCTCGCTGCAAACCGCTCGAAATACAGGCGTCTTCGAACGATCCTCTCTCCATGAAGACTTCGCGCCGTTCGCTTCCATTTCTCCTTCTATGGACGCTCATCCATCCCGTCGCCGATGCTCAGCAGGCGGAGAAGCTGCTTAAGCCGGTTGTCGACGCCGAATGGATGATCGAGCGTGGTCATGCCGTCGAGGCCCTGCCCATCCTCACGCCCCTCGTACAGCCCGACTCCTCGCTCACCGATGCCGAGCGCGGCGTCGCCCTGAACACCCTGGGCACGGTCTATCGCAGCCTGGACCGGCTCGAGGAGGCTCGGCGCAGCTACGAGCGATCTATTCGCATCCTCTCGGGCCTGCCGGATCAGAAGGTCGAGCTCGCCTCCACATTGAACAACCTCGGAGGCGTCGAAGAACTGGCCGGCAATCCCGATGCTTCGAAGAAGCTTCGCCGCAGAGCCATGCGCCTCGACCGGCAGACAGGCAATCATGCGGGCATGGCGTTAGCCTTCAACAATCTCGCCAATCTCTCCCTGACCCAGGGAGATCTCTCCGAGGCGCGCCGGTACGACCGTCAGGCCCTTGAAGAAGCTCGGCAGACCACAGGCATCGACGCCGGCAATCTCGCCGCCATTTACTCGGTTAAAGGAGCCATCGCCCGTTCCGGCGACGATCCGAAGGAAGCCGTCGCAGCGTACGATCAGGCGATTGCCTTCCAGATGCGTTTCTGTCCCGATGGATGTCCGAAGCTCGGACTGCTTTACGCTCTTCGCGCCGAGTCAAACGGTATGCTCAAGGCCTATCCCCAGTCCACTGCCGATTATCAAACGTCGCTCTCCATGCTCGCCTCGGAGAGTCAGGATTATCTCCAGGTCGAGCTCTCCTACTCGGCGATGCTGCGCAGCGCAGGCTCACTCGCAGATGTTCAGCGGCTTGAGGTCCAGGCCCGCACCGGTCTCGAAAGCATGCACAGCCGGCCCTGTGGCGGTTGTACTATTAGCGCGGAGAGCTTGCGATGAGGCCAGCCCTGGCGAACGAGCCGCGAAGCCAAGCCCGAACCAGCCCGCCCTGGCTGCGCTCGCGAAGCACCACCGTTGCGCTGATCGCATCCATCACCCTCTCTTTGATAACGGCGCAGATGTGCCACGGCTACTTCTCCGGCAACTTCCCTCAGGTGCCTGAGCTCGTCTACGGCGCCGTCTGCTGGCTGTGGTGGGGATTCGTCGCCATTGCGCTTCACCGCACCGCTCAGCTTCGTCCACAGTGGTTCACCCATACCTGGCGCAATGGAATCCTTCATCTGCTTGCGGCATGCCTGGTCGTATTCACGCATCTGGTGCTGATGCGGCAGACGGTTCTCTTTGCGAGCCGGCACTGGAGCCGGAACTGGGCCTCGCTGGATTACATGAACCTGCAGAGGTTCGGGTATGAGCTCCTGCTCTATGGATTCGTCCGTGCTTCCACCTCTCTGATCCTTGCGCAATCCCGCGCACACAGCGAGGCGGTGCGTGCGCTCGAGCTGGAAAAGCTGCTCTCTCAGTCGCAGCTCCGCGCCCTGCAGATGCAGATGGAGCCGCACTTCCTCTTCAATACCCTCAATGCCATCACCTCTCTGGTCGAGCTTGGACGCAACCGCGAGGCCGCCGAGACCCTCGCTCACCTCAACATCATCCTGCGCAAGACCCTCCAGCGCGGCAGCCCCGAGAAGATCCCCTTCGCCGAGGAGCTGGAGATCGTCGAGGGCTATCTCGCCATCCAGCAGGTACGCTTCGCCGACCGTCTGCGCGTCCGCATCGACACCACCCCCGAGGCCCTCGAAGGCATGGTCCCGTGCTTCCTGCTCCAGCCCATCATCGAAAACGCCATCCGGCACGGCATCGCGAGGATCGAGGGCGACGGTCTGCTCGAGACTTCGGTCGAGCGCAACGGCAACCGGCTCACCCTGCGAGTGCGCGACAACGGCCCCGGAACCAAGGGAAGTCTGCAGGACGGCCACGGCATTGGCATGAAAAATACCCGCGAGCGGCTCTCTTACTTCTACGCCGACGACTTCGACTTCACCGCCATCGAGCCCGAACGCGGAGGCTATGAGGTCACCATCCGAATCCCTTATGAGCGGCAGCTGCAATGAAGCTCCGGACCGTCATCGCCGACGATGAGCCGCTGGCCCGCGAGCGCCTGAAGCTCCTGTTGTCCGAAGATCCCGGCATCGAGATCGTGGCTGAGTGCAGAAACGGCAGCGAGACTGTAAGTCACCTGCACACCCAACCCACCGACCTGCTTCTGCTCGACATTCAGATGCCTGGTGCCGGAGGCTTCGAAGTCATCGAGGCGATCGGGGTGTCACGTATGCCGCCCACAGTCTTCGTCACGGCGCATCACGACTTTGCGATCAGGGCCTTCGCCGTGCAGGCGCTCGACTACCTGACCAAACCCATCGATCCCAGCCGTTTGCGCGAGATGCTGGTTCGCGTGAAGCGGCGGATCGCGGAGAACGCCGCGCTCCTCACGCAGGAGCGCCTGAACGAGGTGATCGCGGCGCTGCGTGGCCCGGCTGTTGAACGAAGCTATCAGGAGCGGTTCATCGTGCGCGATGGAACCAAGGACGTTCTGGTTCCGGTCGGCGAGATCGAGTGGATCGAGGCCGCCGACTACTACTGCTGCCTGCACGTCGGCACCAGAAGCTACATGTTGCGCGAGAGCATCAAGCAACTCGGCACGCTGCTCGACCCGGCACGCTTCGTCAGGATCCATCGTTCGGTTATGGTGCGGATCGACCAGGTCCGCGAGATCCATCGAGATGGCGAGACCGAATACTTCGTCGTCCTGACCGGCGGACAGAGGCTTAGGATGAGCAAGACAGGATGGAAGAACCTGATCGCTGCCAATAGAGCTTTGTAGCGAAGAGCGCTGCCGCGCGGCAGCGCTCTTCGCTCAGAGATTACCGCTTTGGCTGCCAATCCAGAGGATTCTCCAGCCGCCTCTCGACCACCTTCAGAGCAGGGTCGAACTCCGGGATGCGGGCGATCCACTCCGCACCGTCCTCGTACGCTGCCTCGGGGATCAGCCCGATCAGCTCGCTGTCGTCGAGCTTGGCTCCATGACGGACAGCCAGATCCTTCAGGCGGCCATAGACCCTGGTCATCGGCGTGGCGACGGGGTCGGTGATGTTCATGCTCACCTGCGCCCGGCCGTTGGCAAGCACGCCGAGAGCCTTCACCCCGTGCAGGCCTCCGTTCGAGGCCCGAATATCGCGAGCGATCGCCCGCGCCGCGGTTACGTCGGGCGTGGTCAGGTGAATGTTGTAGGCGATCAGGAAGCTGCGTGCGCCCACAGCTGAAGCTCCGGCGGTCTCGTGCAGCTCCGGACCGCCGATGTCAGGCCGGCGGGAGACGTCCTTGCGCACTGCGTCGCGCAGACCCTCGAACTGTCCTCGGCGCACATCTTCCAGCTGAACGCGATCAGGCCGGGACGCCGAGGCGCCGTAGAGGTAGACGGGAACACCATAGCGGCGCCAGATATTCAATCCTGCCTGCCGCGCCAGAATCGCACAGGTGGCCAGCGACGTTCCTCGCACAGGAATGAAGGGAATCACGTCGGCGGCGCCGATGCGGGGATGAACTCCATTCTGCCTGGTCAGGTCGATGATCTCGGCGGCCTTGCCGGCACCGCGCACGGCCGATTCCATCACCGCCTCGGCCGGTCCTGCGACCGTGACCACCGAGCGATTGTGCGCGGTGTCGAGCGACCAATCCAGCAGACGGACGCCCGGCACCTGCATCGCCTCGACGATCCGACCGACCTTGGACAGGTCCGTGCCTTCCGAGAAGTTGGGAACGCACTCAATAATCGATTCAGAGACCGGTTCGGAGTTCATGTTCTACCTCGAGCCCCACCCGGGCCCGTGCTTGTTACTTCCACCAGGTATAGCCGACGGAGAATTGTACACTCGCGTTCACGCCGGGGTTCTTGTCGCCCAACGAGGCTGAGGAGATATGAATGGCATTCGCGCCGAAGTCGATCGAGCGGCGCGGCTTGAGGAAGTAGTGCAGGCCTACGCCGAACTGCGGCGTGAAGTTCCACACGCTGGTATTGGCCGCCGAGCCATCGTTGAACGCGTCGTACGGAGGCCCGCCGACCGCGGGATACTTGTGATTGGTCCAGATCAGGCCGCCGCCGCCCTGCACCCAGGGAACCAGCCTGCGGTGCCCGGAGCCGGTAAAGTTCCACTTCAGCATAATCGGCGTGATGGAGAGGCCGGTGTAGGTTCCACCGGTCTTGAACGGGGCGGAGCAGACCGCCGGACCGGTGCAGAGGCGCTTGTCGATGCTCGGAGTGTAGGACTGCCAGAGGGGGAAGAACTCGATCCCGTACTCGAAGTTGCCGCGCAGGAGGCCGGGGCCGATGTCGGACGTCAGCACCTTTCCGGCCCGGCCGCCCAGCGCGAAGAAGCGGAAGCTGCTGCGGTCCTCGGTGAGGCCGATGCCGCCCTGGGCCAGCACGCCGAGCTCAAGCGGGCGGTGGGTGGGGCTGAAGGCGTTGTCAGATGCCGGGGTCGCCTGGGCGAGCAGGGGAGCGGAAGAGAGGAGAGCAAGCGTCGAGACGGCGAGGATGCGGCGGAAGGTTCTGGTCACTCCGTGGAACTCCGTTCAATGGTTCTGTTCGGTTAGATGTCAATGGTTCTGTTCGGTCAGGTGCTGCGGTCGTCGTAGGTTGCAGGAACTCTGGCGTTAGTTAACGGATGCGGATGCAGAAGAAAGGCCGCCAATTCTGGCGGCCTTTTTCAGAAGACGGACCGCACAGGTTAGCCGGCGACGGGCGCCTCGTCCATGTCGAAGTTCGAATAGACGTTCTGCGTGTCGTCGAGATCTTCAAGGGTCTCAAGCAGACGGATCATCGCGTTGGCCTGCGATCCTTCGAGCTTGGTGTAGGTCGAGGCGATCTTGGTGACCTCGGCGGACTCGGGCGTGATGCCGGCGGCCTTGACCGCGTTCGAGACGGCCTCGAAGTCCTTGGGGTCGGTGAGGATCTCCCAGACTTCGCCTTCGTCGGCGAGGTCTTCGGCTCCGGCCTCGAGGACGATCTCGGTCAATTTCTCCTCGGAGGCGGCGTCCTTGGAGACGACCAGCAGGCCCTTGGTGGTGAACATCCAGGCGACGGCGCCCTCGGCGCCCAGGTTGCCGCCGTTCTTCGAGAAGGCGTGGCGAATCTCACTGACGGCGCGATTCTTGTTGTCGGTGAGGACGTCGACGATGACGGCGACGCCTCCGGGGCCGTAGCCCTCGTAGGTGATCTCCTCGTAGGAGACGCCTTCGAGCTCGCCGGTGCCGCGCTGGATGGCGCGCTTGATGTTGTCTGAGGGCATGTTTTCGGCCTTGGCTGCCAGGACGGCTCCGCGCAGACGGGGGTTGCCGTCGGGGTCGCCTCCGCCGAGCTTGGCGGCGATGGTGATTTCCTTGATCAGGCGGGTGAAGATCTTTCCGCGCTTGGCGTCGAGGGCGCCCTTCTTGTGCTTAATTGTCGCCCATTTTGAGTGGCCGGACATGTACTACCTCTGATTGATGTTCCTGCTGCCTGAGGCAGGGAGTGTGACCTTGAGATTCTAGCACAGACGGGGGGAACTCCCCTCCCGGACTTATTTGTGCAAAGTATTCAATCAAAAAGATTTAGGTCCGGACTTCCTGCTGGAACGGGATCTCCGGCAGGAAGCGGCTCTGGTCTGCTTCCTTTAATTGTACTCGGTGAGCGGGACTCAATCGGCACGGGGAAATGATTGAAGGCAGGGAGGATATTCGGGGAGGCTCTTGACAGGCGTCCAAAGGTATCGATTTTTGGGAGGAAAGACGATGGCCTGGCCGGCAGGCCATCGCCTGTATCTTTGCCGCCCCATCGCTCGTCCAATCCTCGTCGGTGGGGGAGAAGATGAAGCTGCGGAATTTGCTTCGAGTGGCGATGGTGGTCCTGGTGTGCTCTTCGGCACGGGGTCTGCAGTGGGGTGGAGGTCCGGGAGGGCAGCCGGTCGTCTCTTCACAGACACTGACCGTGAAAGGAGGCACGATTCAGGTGGATTTTGTTCAGGGCAGCCTGGATCTGGACCCGGACAGGGTGGTGCGCTGGGTGCTGGATGCGGCGAGTGCGGTGATCCGGTACTACGGCCGGTTTCCGGTGTCCCGGGCGAGGGTGCTGATCGTACCGGTGCCGGACCGGCACGGGGTCGTTCAGGGGACCACGTGGGGGAATATTCGCGGCTTTCAGGGATTCACACGGATGCGGCTGGGCCAGCACACGACGGGCAAGGAGCTGATCGACGATTGGGAGATGACGCACGAGCTGACGCATATGGCGTTTCCCGATCTTCCGGACGAGGAGCATTGGATGGAAGAGGGGCTGGCGACGTACGTCGAGCCCATCGCCCGGGTGCAGGCGGGACAGCTGGACGAGAAGACTGTCTGGGACGAGATGATGGACGGGATGCCGAAGGGGGAGCCGGGGCTGGGAGACGAGGGGCTGGACCGGACGCATACCTGGGGCCGGACGTACTGGGGTGGGGGGCTGTTCTGCCTGATGGCCGATGTGGAGATTCGCAAGCAGACGAAGAACCGGAAGGGGCTGCAGGATGCTCTGCGGGCGATTGTGGAGGCCGGGGGCGGGATCGACAAGGACTGGCCGCTGGAGCAGGCGTTGGCGATCGGGGACCGGGCCACGGGGACACATGTGTTGAGCGAGATGAATGAGAAGTGGGGGAGCTCGGCGGTTGAGGTGGATCTTCCGGGGCTTTGGAGGGAGCTGGGAGTTAAGGCGGGTGGGGAGGTGGTGGCCGGGGCTCGTCTGGAGGCGGTGCGGCAGGGGATAATCGCGGGGCGTTAAAAGTCTGGGGGAGCGACCCAGGTTGTTCGAGCGTTGGCTAACGAGAGGAGCGTTTACAAGGAGTTGTATTCGGTGTTCATCGAAATCTTCGTTAGCAGCGCGACAGAAAAACTCCTCCAAGCGAATACTACCTTTGGGCATACGAGGCAGGAGTTACTCCAACCACTTGCCGAAAGGCACGGATGAAGGCCCCGGTGCTCTCGTATCCCACTTCCAACGCCGTTTCCGTCACCGAGCGACCGTTCGCTAACAGCTCCATTGATCGCAACATCTGCGTCTGCCTTCTCCACTGTCCGGGGCTGAGCCCAGTCTCCTCCTGAAATTTCCGGAAGAGAGACCGCTGGGAAACACCCATCTCGTGTGCCAGGTCAGCTAAGTTCTTCGCGGGCGTGGAACTGTCCGCCAGCCGCGCTGACAGCCGCTTCAGCACCGGATCCTTAGGCATCGGCAGATGCAGTGGAACCTCTGAGGCCGCTGCGATCTCATCCCGCAGCACCTCGACTATGCGGCGTTTTGCCGCACTTGCCTTTGGCTCCGCGACCCACTCTCTGAGGCGTAAGACGATCTGCTTCAGCAGAGGAGACAATGCCAGCACGCGAGGATCCGCAGGTAGCCCCTCGCTGACTACGGCATCCATGTGCAACATCCAGCCGCTGATCTTTCCACACGAACGCAGCGAATGCATCCTTCCAGGCGGGATCCAAACGCATCTCCCCGGCGGGCACAGCCACGAACCCGCAGCCGTCTCCACGATCGCCAGCCCCGCGTCTAACCCGCACAGTTGTGCCCCGGCATGGCTGTGCGCATGCATCTGCCGCATCTTTGCTCGCGGCAGTTCCCACGCAGCCACCCCTAGCTCCATCAAAACCTTTGGCAATTCCGGATCATTCATTGGCATAAACGGTCAAGCGTCGCGACGGTGACTCGCCTAGCCTACAAGCATAGGAGAATTCTGATGAAAGCAGCGATCGTTACAGCCCCCGGCACCTCCCCGATCTACGGCGATTTCAAGGAACCGGTTCCGCACGGCGGTCTCGAACTTGTCACGGTCACCGCCGCTGCTCTTAGCAATCTCACCAAGGGTCGCGCTGCAGGCACCCACTACAGCGCTGACAACCAGTACCCCTTTGTTCCCGGAGTAGATGGTGTCGGCACCACTGCCGAGGGTCGCCGCATCTACTTCGCCATGCCTGAAGCTCCCTTTGGAGCTTTGGCTCAACAGACACTCGTTGACCCTCGCCACACCGTCGCAGTCCCGGACCTCCTTGACGATGTGACCGCGGCAGCGATCGCCAATCCCGGCATGTCCTGCGGGGGTGCGTTGGTTGAGCGCGCCCGCTTTCAACCCGGCGAAACTGTCCTAATCAACGGGGCAACCGGTTCCTCGGGTACGGTCGCTGTCCAGGTTGCGAAATATCTCGGTGCGAGGAAGGTTATCGTCACTGGTCGCAATCTTGCAGAACTCGAGAAACTTCGTGACTTTGGCGCCGACATTGTTATCCCTTTTGATCTTCGCCCCGAAAACCCGCAGGGCGTAAGGCATTTTGAGCAGGCTCTTATCGCCGAGTTTGAGCGGGGCCTCGATGTGGTCGTCGATTATCTCTGGGGCACCAGCGCCCGGACCATCATCGTCGCCGTAGCCAGGGCCGTGGAGGATGCACACCCGGTCCGCTTCATCCAGGTCGGGGAAGCGAGCCGCGAGCCCGTCGAACTCCCCGCCGCGGCCTTACGTTCTTCCGCCATCCAGATAATGGGCAGCGGTCTGAAGTCGGTCGCCTTTCCCAAGCTGCTGGAGGCTATTCGGCAAACCTTCGACATCGCGGCTCAAGGCAAACTCGATCTGGAGACCACTGCCGTCCCGCTCTCCACTGTAGGAGAGACATGGAATGCTCCCGGCAGACCTCGGCTGGTCTACACGCTTGCTCAGCCGTTAGTGGCGCAAATTGAGGGATACGTTTAATCCTGATTCGTCGGCATATCGGAAGTAATGCCCTATCCCTTCCGACAACGGCATTTCCCAGTACTGATCGGGATCGAGAAACCTCAGCGGACTACGACGTATGCGAGCAGGATAGCTGCGGTGGCGAGAGCGGCTATGCGCACTCGATTTCTCCGGTCCCAAATCCGATTTATCCGCTGCCAATCAGTAGCACCTTCCGCCACACGACTGGCGAGTGGAACCAGGAGAAAGATCGATGCCACCGCAATAAGAACCATGATTGCATCCGCTGTAAGCAGAATTGGGCGCCCAGGCGTGTGCCAACAGAGCCAGGTCTGGATACCGAGAAGCAGGGTAGAGACCGAGTACCAGATTGGCATCACCTTTCCAAGCACGCGAGCAGAATGGCTTAGCATCTTCAATTGTGACTCGGGTTCGAGCCGCGACGCGGCGGGGTTCATGAATGCAGATACAGAAAACTCGACGCCTACCAGGGTAAGAACGATGAAGATGGTCGCCATGTTGAACAAGTACATATGGGCTCCTATTGACTCTTCGCTAAAGACGCTTTCGAATGGACCACCGATACAAAAAGTAGCACTGACAAATTTGTCAGTTGGAGAAATCCATGGGCGTCTCAAAGAAAGAGATCTCACCATGCCCCATCGATGTGACGCTAAGCGTCATCGACGGGCGATGGAAGGGCACAATGCTCTAGCGGCTGTTGGATGGGCCGATGAGGACGAACGAATTGCGAAAGAGTATTCCTGAAATTACAGAGAGGATGCTTCTCCGTCACCTGCGGGATATGACAGGGGCCGGGATTCTGGAACGTCATCAGGAGCAGGGCTTGCCCCTGCGAGTGCGGTACTCGCTAACGCCGTACGTACGGACGTTGGTTCCGGTATTGGATGTTCTCTGTTCGTGGGGCAGAGAGCATTTGAAAAGAGATCCCTCTACCTGATCCTTGCTGAGGAGTTGTTCACTCTTCCTGTGGCAAACGAGAGGCCGCCGTTGTCGGCCTCTCGCAGGCAAGTGCCGAAGGTCGGCTTCGCGTCAGCAATCGTCAATTGGCGAGAACGGCGTTTATGGGGAGTAATCTGTATCCAGTATCAGAGAGTCGATGGATGGATAATGCGAATCTCTAATACTTGCTTCTGCTCAGCGCCCTTACTCCATGCGAGAGGCCGACTATTCTGCAGCACAAAGTCAATCTCAGCCATGCTCCCCTCACGGTAAGAGGAGTCCTGCTCGCGCGCATTTACCTGTCGAGTCCAACTTGTCTTTTCCCCTTGGGCATCGATCAGATCGAACATGGGCCAATCGTTCATGCTCCCCATGTAGCACTTTGAAATTACCCCCGCAAGGGTGACAACTGGGAGACTCCCGTTTGCAATCTGGTCCCACCACTCCTTAGTACCAAACAAGCCATGAGTGGGCTCGATTCCGAATTCTTTAGTTGTCCGAGTGGCATGTTGAACCTGTTCGATAAACTTCGTGTCGGCCCTTAGCGAATAGACAATCATCTCGCTCATCTCCTAAACAAAATCTTTCCTTAAGCACCCCCGTGCACCTTGACGGAATCACGGTCCGGTCATCAGGCAAGCCGAGCCTCTTAAATCTTGCTCTATTTGTTTTAGCTCTATCAGGAACGTATCAAGGGCGGCAGGTTCAAAGCTTACTTGGATGGCCGCGCTCTCCGTTGCTTCGCGGTTCTTGAAATCGTCCTCAATCACCGAGTGGAAGCAAGTGTGTCCTGCTGCGTCTTGACACTGGAAGTCCAGTTGCGAACCCACCAGCAAATGCTCCGCCCGCACTTCCAAAAGCAATCCTTCTTCGATCATTGCTGTTCGTCGGAAAACCTTGCATCGTCGCCGCAGCCGAGCTGAGTTCGTCTGTGCCGACGTACACGTCGGTCGTGGCACGGAATCTTGTGTTCTCGACTGTGATTCGAAGCTCGATCACATCGTTGTCATGCCAGAGATAAGCGACCTTGAGACCAGCGATCATACGACCAGATTATCTTTCGTGTGTCAGACAAGCAAAAGGGCGGCTTTCCTCGAGTTGGCGGTCTACAACAACAGCCATGATCGAGGTTCTCCGGTCAGGAAGACCCCTACTCCAATCCGATCCTGTCATTTACAGCGTTGTGAAGCCGCTGCTTGCAGCCAAGATAACGCTCGGTCGTCTGGATTGATACGTGACCAAGCAGAAATTGAATTTGTTCCAATTCGCCTCCTGACTGGTGGCAGAGTCGAGCGCACGTGCGCCGCAGATCGTGTGGTGCGATCACGCCTATGCCGCAGCTTGATGCCGCTTCGCGAACGATGGTCCAGACTACTTTGGCGGAAAAGCCGCATCCCTGGACCCTTCCGGTCTTGCCTATGGCGCGGAAGAGCGTTCCATCGTGTAGTTTCGCCGCATGTGTCCACGCATCGACGACTAACTTTACCCAGCCAGGCACAGGGATCGTCCGCATGTGACGGCCTTTCCCAACGAGATCTGCAAGCACCCAGTGATCTTCTCGAAGCTCAAAGTCTTCGATTTTGACGGCAACAAGTTCTGCTCTACGCAATCCGCAACCGAGCAGCATGGCAAGGACGGCACGATTGCGCAGGTCTCTCAATTGTGTGCCGAGATGGACAGATAGCAGCTTCTTGCTCTGCTCAACGGTCAGCCAATTCCCAACACGAACCCCTAAGCGCTTCGCTCCCTTGACCCGGCGAATGCCAGCGGCAAGGTCAGGGCTGAGCAGTCCGCAATCCGAAGCTTCGTATGCGAGCCTGCGAACCGCGGCGAGTCTAAGGTTGATCGTTGAAGGTGCGTATCTGCGTTGCTCCAAGGCTATGCGATAGCGAGTCACTACCGTTTTGTTGAATGCAAGCCGTGGCTCGGAGCAGTACCATTCGATGAAGTCGCGGATCGCGTGTTCGTACGATCGGCGCGAATTCAGTGATGAAAGGCTGTTTAAGACCGCTGATTTCGAATAATCAAGATCGGGGAACTTGAGGATACTCTTGGGCTTCTTCGCTCTTTTCGCCACACTGACGGCCTCCTAGCCGTGGCGGAAAGAATCTCTCAACCGGATTACTCCTCATAAGTCCGCTTGTCGTCACGAAGGGATCGCTTCCGAGAAGAGCGTTCATCGCACCTAAATTCCGCTTCGCTGCAGTCCGAAGCGAACGGAGGTACCCGAAATCCCGCCTGCCAACACAATCCTCACTTTTGAGGGACATTGCTTAATCAAAAAACTTAAATGGGTGCGAGGTCCGTATCCAGATCCTCGCATTTAGTTTTCGTTCGTACTGTCGTTTAGTTCATCCGGCAATCAGTTACAAAATGCGTCTTCCGCCGCAGCCCGCGCAGAGTCTAGTATTCAAAGCCGCGGATGTAGGTGGTATTCGGCGGCCGCGGGCCTGTCTCAAAGAGCGGACCGTGGGTCGAGCGATATTTCATGTTCATGTACGGAGTCTCGATGCGGCGCCCGACGGCGGAGTAACGGCCGTTTTCCCAGTTTGATTCCATGTAGTGGTTCACAATCCCGGTCGATAGAAGCAACCGCTCGGCGTTGAACGGTTCCTTATGGGTCAGCATCATCTCGGTGATCCAGTGCTCGTGGGCATTCGCGGCGTGGTATTGCGAGACGGGGCCGGGCCAGCCAAGCATCGAGACGATCGTCGGGTCTTTCTGCCCTTCGATTTCGCCGGCATAGGTCCACCCGACACCCGTGCCCGAGATGACCGCCGCCTGGGTTCCATCGTTGTACTCGACGATACAGACGTTCGGGTTCCGGCCTTCCTGAAAGTATCCCGGCTTCAGGTCAAAGTTTTTCCGCACTGCTTCAAGCAGGTTGCCGGCCCAGGGATTGCCTTCGACCCACTTCCAGGTTTCAGGCCCCCGAATGGACTGCACCGACCTGACGCCTGTCTCGCCGCCCTTGCGGCGATCGACAAAGGCCTGAAGCACGTCGATGCAATGGGAGATGGCTCCCTCATCCGGGGAGCTTCCAACCACGATTGAGTTTTTAATCGGCGTATCGGTCGCGAGTTCTATCTCGGGCTTGCGGAAGTAGGCCGGTATGGAGGAGCCTCCGGTCAGGGGAAAGCTCAGCTCACGGGATTTGTCGAACATCCACTTGGCGTCGTCCCAGTTGTAGGAGAGGTGCTTGTCGTTAAACACGGGCACCGAGCGCTTGCTCTGCTCGAAGACCCGGATGACCTGCTGGTAGATCCACCAGCGCGGCAGGAGCCAGTGCCCCTTGAGATCGGTTGGGTAATTCCCATGTTCGCAGACGATGACAACGCCATCGACCGCGAGTTCCTTGCCGCCAAGCGTGACGGCTTCACCGACTGTCTTATAGATGGGAATGTTTTTCGCTTTACAGACCTTCTGGCCCAGCAAGCTCGTGTCGAACTGATGGATGTAAACGGACACCACGTCTACCCGCGAAGGGGTGTGGGCGCCGTGCCACCAATAACCGTCCAGCAGCTTGTTGACGATCCAGTCCGCATGGGAGGTCGGGAGACCCCAGAAGCTGACGAGACAGGCGATACGAGGCCGTCTTTGCGGAGCCTGCGCAACCGCATCGGGTGCGATACCGGTCAAAGCCGCCAAGCCGGCCATCCCGGTGATTCCCAGCATCACACGCCGGGTGAAGAGAGAGTTCGACGCCATGGCTTCGGCGCTAGGGGATGAATTCGCCGCCCTGGCTGCAATTTCGAGTTGTTTCTTTTTCATCATGGTTATTTGATCTCGCCGGTTACAGGTTTAATTTCTTACAACCGATGCAGCAATTTGAACCTACTATCTCTGGCCGGTGTTGTCATCGGACTTCTGTCACTCCTCTGCCGCCCTCCGGAGATTCTTGAAGGTGAGGCCGCATGCATGGGGCGCCCGGCTGCGATGATGAGAGCATGGCATGGAATATTCAAGAGCAGTTTGGACAGATTGACATTTACGTCTTCGATCAGATTCTCCGAGGGAATATCGAACCTGGAATGCGTGTTCTCGATGCTGGATGCGGGTATGGGCGCAACCTGGTCCATCTCCTGCGCGAAGGCTGCGAGATCTTTGCGCTCGACCTGGACCGCGATGGCGTAGAGCACGTAGGACGGCTTTCCGCTTCGTTGGGAACGGGACTCCCGGCAGAAAACTTTCAAGTTGCTGCCATCGAACAGATCCCTTTCCCGGATGCTTTTGTCGATGTTGTGATCTGTAACTCGGTACTTCACTTCGCTCGAGATGAGGACCATTTCAGAGCGATGCTGGCGGAGTTGTGGCGCGTTCTAAGGCCTGGAGGAATGCTGTTCTGCCGCCTGGGTTCGAGGATCGGCATGGAGTTCGAGAGGGTACGGGGAGGCCGGTTTCTGGTGGGGGACGGTTCGGAGTGGTTCCTGGCGGATGAGGAGATGCTTATGGAACTGACGGAGGAGATGGACAGCGTGCTTGTGGATCCATTGAAGACCACAATCGTGCAAGACTACCGCTGCATGACGACCTGGGTTCAAAGGAAACGGCGCTAGAGGCCTCGGCTTCGATAGGCCTTGTGTATCTGTCGTCAGCCGGTGTGTAAAGCAAACCTCTGCAGGTACACTGGCGGCAATGCGAAACCGTCGCTGTTCTCTCACCTCTCTTCTTGCTCTCGCGATCAGCTGTAATGCCCAATCGAAGCCGACCCTTCATGAAGAGAGATCTTGCAGCCTTGCTCGAGGGACTTTCCAGGGATCCGATGTTGTCGGCGAGGGGACTCAATAAATCGCAGGAGTGGCCATCCTCCGAATGGAGGGAAGCAAGGGTTTTGGCGACGGGATCGAGAGGCGAGGGATGAAGACGGAACGCGAGAAGATGCTTGCCGGGGAGCTGTATGACGCGCTCGATCCTGAGCTGGTTCGGGAACGGGAGCGGATGCGGGATCTCTGCCAGACACTCAATGCAAGCCGAGAGGCGGAGCGGGAGCTGAGGCAGCGGTTGTTCGCGGAGATCTTCGGCAAGGGCGGGGATACGGTCTGGCTGCAGCCGCCGTTTTTCTGCGATTACGGCTCCAACATCGAACTGGGTGAGCGGGTGTTCTTCAACTTCAACTGCACGGTGCTTGATGTGTGCAGGGTGACGATTGGAGACTACTGTCAGTTTGGTTCAGGGGTGCAGATTTTGACGCCGCTTCATCCTCTGAATGCGGCTCTGCGGCGGAAGCAGGAGTATGGCGCTCCGGTGGCGATCGGGGCGGACGTTTGGGTGGGTTCGGGCGCGATCATTCTGCCGGGCGTGACGATTGGAGCGAGGACGGTGGTGGGAGCGAGCAGCGTGGTCACGCGGAGTCTGCCGGAGAATGTGCTGGCTGTGGGGAATCCTTGTAGGGTGGTACGCGAGATCGAATAGACGGAACCAGTCGTTAAGCGCTCTTTCCCATCATCTTCACAAAGTAGAAAATCATTCGTGTTTTGCCCGTGTTCCGCACCCCGTGCAGCACATTCGATTCGGCGAATACCATGTCGCCTACCTTGACTTGAGTTGCGGCACCGTTGATGAAGAACTCTCCAGTCCCTTCGCCAACGATCATGATCTCCTCCTCAGGATGTTGGTGCGGCGGATGGGGTTGTGCTCCCGGCTCCAGGGTCACAAATCCGGAGGCAAGCGCAGCAAGTTGCGTGGTGGGTCCGTTGAAGTGCACGTAGGCTTTTGCACCGGGCGCGGCACCTTCCGGCGAGAGGCTATCAGCCTTGACAACGCTGCTCTGCAGCAAAGCACCATCGGTTTTCGTATCGACGTGCGTGACCTGCTGCCCGGATTGGGCTAGAGCTTTCGGTAACAGGGCTGCACCTGACACACTCGCAGCAGAGGTCAGAAAGGTTCTTCGATTCATCGCTTGCTCTCCGCAGCAAGTGTACAAGGCGCCTTTAATTTGGCCATTGGTTCGAGATGTGCGGTAGGGCTCTCTACGCACTCAACAGGCGGCTACAGAATCTCCGGGGCAAGGAGGTCTCGCATCGTCTCTCGGCGACGGATGAGGGTGGCCTGGTCGCCTTCGACGAGGATCTCGGCGGGGCGGGGGCGGGAGTTGTAGTTGGAGGACTGGGTCATGCCGTAGGCTCCGGCGTCGAGCAGGGCGACGAGGTCGCCGGGCTTGACCTGGGCGATGGCGCGGTCACGGGCGAAGAAGTCTCCGGACTCGCAGACGGGGCCGACGATGTCGGCCGTGATCTGGGCGGCTTTGCCGATGGGCTGGCGGACGGGGACGATCTCGTGGTGGGCGTGGTAGAGGGCGGGCCGGATGAGGTCGTTCATGGCGGCGTCGGTGATGACGAAGGTTTTGCTGCCGTTCTTTTTGACGACAAGGACGCGGGTGAGGAGGGCTCCGGCCTGGGCGACGAGGAAGCGGCCGGGCTCGAGGAGGAGGCGGGCCTGCTCGCCGACGAGACCTTTGTTGAGAGCGGCGGCGTAGAGCTGGACCTGGTGGGCGGCGTCGAAGGGAGCGTCGGAGTAGTCGATGCCGAGGCCGCCGCCGGCGTCGATGGCGCGGATCGAGTGGCCGTCGCGGCAGAGCTCGGAGACGAGCGAGGTGACGCGGGCGAGAGCGGCGGCGAAGGGAGCGACCTTGCGGATCTGGGAGCCGATGTGGACGGAGACTCCGTAGGGCTCGAGCCACTTGGATCTTGCGGCGCGGCGGTAGAGGCCTCGGGCGGCTTTGATGTCGATGCCGAACTTGTGTTCAGAGAGGCCGGTGGAGATGTAGGGGTGGGTCTCGGCGAAGACGTCGGGGTTGACGCGGAGGGCGAAGCGGGCGCGGCGGTTGAGGGCCTGGGCGCGCTGGGCGAGGAGATCGAGCTCCTGCTCGGACTCGACGTTGAACTGGAGGATGTTGGCCTCAAGGGCGTCGTCGATCTCCCACGCCTGCTTGCCTACGCCGGAGAAGACGACTTTTTTGAGGGCGGGCTTGTGGGCGCGGCGGACGCGCTCGAGCTCGCCGCCGGAGACGATGTCGAAGCCGGCGCCCTGGCGGCCGAGGAGGCGAAGGATGGCAAGCGAGGAGTTGGCCTTGACGGCGTAGCAGACGGTGTGGGGGCGGTCCTGAAATGCCTGCTCGAAGAGCTGGAAGCGCTCGGAGATCTGGGTGGCTGAGTAGACGTAGAGGGGGGTGCCGTGAGTCTCGGCGAGGGAGGTGAGGCTAACTTGGTCGCAGTGGAGGGTGCGGTCTTTGTAGGTGAAGGGGCGGGCGGCGGAGGGTTGGGGTGTGGTCTGGCGGGATGTCTTCGTCTTCAAAACGCTGGGCTCACTTTGGTTGGTGGCGGTGCAGGCAAAACGCAGATCTATTGCTCAGGATGACACATCTTCATCGTAAGCGAGTGATGGCTGCTCTGCGCTTTTTAAGAGGAAGGGCTGGCCTGCCGGCCGGGCCTACTGCGCGTGGGGCGGTCACTTCGTGATGTAATCCACTTCTCCATGGGCCTCCCGTTGGTCGTTTGGAAGAATCTTTGCGCCGACCAACGGGAGGCCCGCGGCGAAGCCGGTATACGCGTCACGAAGTGACTGCCGCCCGCGTAGGGCGCCCGCGCGGCAGCGCTTGTTCTTTACCCCGGCCTAGATGGGATTGGTGGGAACGGCGTAGGGCTCCTCGGGGATGATGATCCAGGCGATGAGGTAGGCGAGGGCTCCGGCTCCCGAGAGGCAGATGAGGGCGGTGACGATGCGGACGAGGTTAAGGTCCCAGCCGTAGCGGAGGGCGAAGGCGGCGCAGACTCCGGCTATCATGCGGTTGTTGCGGGGGCGGAAGAGGTTGTCGGCGGCGAAGGGAGGTGGCGGTGGAGGGGAGGAGGATGGGCCGGACGCGATGGGGGCTCCGCAGCTGGAACAGAAGCGTGAGGTGGGATCGAGCCTGGAACCGCAACGGGAGCAGAACATGGGAGTTCTCCGAAAGGCCAGATTTTACACAACGCCGGTCTTGGATACCGCCAGATTTTCGGGCGGTACTGCCGGTTTTGTTTATACGATACGAAAGTTTGGGTGGGAAGGTTCCTTGGATGATGGGGTGGTGTTGCTGGGAGGTGGGTTGCCACAGGGAAGCGTAGATCCTTCGGCTCACTTCGCTCGGGATGAGACCTTTGGGGCCGAGGCTCGATAGATTTTTGAGAAGGTTTGGCTGCGGGAGGATTCTGCAAACCCACCTTAGCGACGATGAAGCTGTCGCGAAGATGGGCCCCGGGGCCCCATCTTTGGTGGGAGTGCTGGGGTTGATGGGGTCTGGTTTTCTTGTTTTTACTCCCTCGGGCCCTGTTCCTAGGTTCCGGTGTAGGGGGTCTTGAGGTATTTGCGGGCGGCGTCGGCCTGGGACTGGTCGCCTCCTCCGGCGGAGGCCTGCTTGTACTGCTCGATGGCCTTGTCGCGCTGGTGGAGGAGGTCGAACATCTGCCCGGCGTTGAGTTGGGCGCGGCGGCGGAGCCATTCAGTGCACCTGGGCTGTGCGGCGGCGTTGAGGTAGTTCTGGGCGGCCTCGGCGTGGAGGTTCTGTCCGCGCTGGGTGTCGGCGAGACCGAAGTAGGTCATCTGCAGGCGGGGGTCGATGAAAAAGTCGGGCTTACGGGCGTCTTCGAGGAGGCGTTTGTAGGCGGCGATGGCGCCGGGGCCATCGCCCTTGTCCTTGGTGAGGTTGGCCTCTTCGAGGCGAAAGAGATAGTCGTGGGGGAACTGCTCGGCCAGGCCGCGCTGGACGGCGAGGGCCTCGGGGTAGCGGGCGTCGTGGCGCAGGAAGAGGGAGAGCGAGGTGCGGCACTCGACGGGGTTGACGACTCCTTTGGCGGCGCACTGGCGGAGGAGGTCGAGGCCCTTCTCCTTGTTGCCGGTGACGCCGGTGATGCCGATCATGATGCGAAGCAGGCGGGGAAGCGAGGCCACGGCGAACTGCTGGATGCCGACGGCCATCTTGGCGTCGTCATAGTCGGGGGCGATGCGGAGGGCCTGCTCGCTGTCCTGACGGGAGGCGAGACCCTGGCGGGCGGCGCCGACGAAGCTGTGGTCGGCGAGGGTGATGAAGGCAGCGTGCATGCCGCGGGCGTATCCGCGGGCGAAGTAGGCGTTGGCGTTGTTGGGATTGGCTTTGATCTGCTGATCGGCGAGCGCGATGGCGGAGTTGGTGAGCTGCTCGATGCGGTCGCGGGTGGCCTGGGGGACGGGGACGTCGCGCTTGGAGGAGAGGAAGGAGTCGTGGGCGTAGTAGGTGGTGTCGAGCAGGTCCTGATGGTAGAGCTCGCGGAAGATGAGGGTCATCAGGAGGTAGTTGGTGGCCATGGGGTTCTGCGGATTGGCGCGCTGGATGGCTTCGAAGCGGGAGAGGGCGCCGTCGTAGTCGAGGTTGTAGAAGAGGATGTGGGCCTGGCGGACCTCGGGGGTGAGGTTGAGCGGGTCGGTGTGGGGGGTGGCGGGCTGAGCGAGGAGCGGAGAGAGGATCACGAAGAGGAGCAGGAAGGCAAACAGAGCTATAGTGCCAGGGAGGACTCTCCGCGGGCGAGAGGAAGCTGTGCGATCGCCGAGGAGAGCCGCTCGGGGGCCAGGCATCGTGATGCGGGAGAGACTTCGGTAGAAGGGGAGCGCGATGCGGTGGATGAACATTCTTCTCAGGGTCTTGAGCAATGGAATTAAGGTACGCCGTTCAAGGTGTTAGACGCTTATCACCGTAGACTATAACCCTGCCGGCCGGGTGAACGTTTGGCTGCCGCACTTCACGTCGAGAGTAAGGGCTGGTATGACACGGTTCGAGTTGCTACAGGTACTGGTGGGACAGGCGCGCACGAACGGCTTTTCCTTTCGCAGGTGGTATGTGTCGAAGCTGGGCCGGCAGTGGACGGGCCCGCAGGAGGCGCTGGAGACGCTGGCCGCGGAGAGGCGGTACTACGCCCTGCTGTTCTCGCATGAGTTCGCCTCGCACTTCTGGAGGGCGGGCGAGCAGATGATGTTCCAGGTTCCGACGCAGACGTTTACGCGGGTGATGGCGGACGGAAGCGTGAAGGTGGTGAACCGGAAGGGATATACGCGGAGAAGCGCTCGCGAGGATGTGTGGAGATATCACCTGAAGGAGATGGCGGCGGCCGACGAGCCGCTCCGGTACATTCGGAGGTTTGTGCGCGTGGCCGAGGAGCTTGACGAGGGGGAAGACCAGGCGCAGGCGGGGTGAGGGGGCGCAGGCGGGTGGGGGTAGACTCGAGGAGGAATGCTGACGGGGATACGATTTTTGTGGATGGCGACGAAGGGGTACAGGCTTAGGCCGTGGCGGAGTCCTTATCTGCGATGGAGGCTTGAGACGTACTCGGGAAAGAAGGCGGAGACGATCCGGGCGAAGGACTTCTGGGCGCTGATGTGGGGGGAACGGGGGCAGGTCCTGCGGTTTCTGCGCTGGCTGGGGGAGATGCGCGGATATGCGGGGGAGGAGTTGTAGGGGATATCCTGCAAAGAACCGCAGATCCTTCGATTCTGGATCCTTCGACTCCGCTGCGCTCAGGATGACACCTCATTTGTAGGGGATATTGGGTCGGCGATTGCGCAGCTTTGAATTCGGGAAGACTCCTGCTCCGACGAATCTTCGATGAACCTGGTGGGAGGGGTTTCTACGACCTTCAATTGCCCCCCGGGGGTGCGGATGCTATCCTTATACGAACACTAAGAGTGGATAAGAAGAATCAGGAGTATACAAAAGCTGTGCTGGCACCTGCTAAGAAGACAGACATTATTGCGAAATTTCGCACACACGATTCCGATACCGGAAGCCCCGAGGTTCAGATCGCGATTCTGAGCGAGCGTATCGGAGAGCTGACCGAGCACTTCAAGACCCACAAGAAGGATCACGGATCGCGCCGCGGGCTGTTGATGCTCGTGAGCAAGCGCCGCCGTCTGCTGGACTATCTGAAGAAGTGCGACGCCGACCGCTATCGCGATGTGATCGGCAAACTGGGCATCCGCAAGTAACCGCATCCCCGGAGACGACAATTCCAACCATGGAAGCACGCTCGGCTCGTTCGATTCCGGCGGCAGCCTTCGCGCAGGAAGGAAGATCTTCCTGCGGCGGGAGCCGGTGACGATGGCACGGATGGCAAGCGTTTCGGTTGCCATGAAAGCTGGACGATTCGAGCCGGCTGGGCGGAGCTATCCCATGCATGATTTTAGGCAAGCGCAGCCTGCTAACGGTCTGAGATACCGGTAGAGAGCTGCGCTTTTTTCGCGCCCGCTAGAATGCACGAGCGGAGGGATGCGAGACCAGGTTCCCAATAACAAAGAGAAGAGAGAGAACACTATGAAGCAGGACGTAACCGTAGAGCTTGCAGGTGGCAAGCAGATCAAGTTCGAGACGGGAAGAATGGCCAAGCAGGCCTCCGGCGCAGCGCTGACGTCGAGCGGAGATAACGTGATTCTGGCCACGGCGGTCGCCTCGCCCGACCCGAAGGAAGGCATCGACTTCTTCCCCCTGACGGTCGAGTATCGCGAGTTCACCTACGCCGGCGGACGCATCCCGGGCGGATTCATCAAGCGCGAGGGACGTCCGAGCGAGAAGGAGATCCTGACCAGCCGCCAGATCGACCGTCCCATCCGTCCGTTGTTCCCGGAAGCCTTCCGCAACGAGACCCAGGTGGTAGCGTTCGTGTACTCGGCCGATCGGGAGAACGACCCGGATGTGCTGGGCATCAATGGCGCCAGCTGCGCTCTGGCCCTGAGCGATATTCCGTTCCACGGCCCGGTGGGCGCGGTGCGTATCGGCATCGTCGAGGGTCAGTTCATCGTGAACCCGACCTACGCGGAGCGCGAGAAGAGCGCGCTGAACATCATGGTCGTCGGCACCAAGGACGGCATCGTGATGATCGAGTCCGGCGCGAAGGAGATTCCGGAAGAGCGCGTGGTCGATGCGATCGAGTTCGCGCACGGCGAGATCAAGAAGATCTGCGCGGCGATTGAGGATCTGGTCTCGCGCGCGGGCAAGCAGAAGCGCCTGGTCTCTGCGGTCGAGACCGACACCGAGTACCTGAACGCCCTGAAGGCGAAGATCGGGGAGCGTCTGGCCGATGCCCTGAACACGAAGAAGCATCCGAAGTTCGAGAGCTACGCCCTGGTGAAGCAGATCAAGGACGAGCTGAAGAAGGAGCTTCCCGAGGGAGAACCTGACGCGGCCAAGAAGCTGAGCAAGTACTATGAGCTGCTGCGCGAGACGATCTTCCGCGAGCAGGTGCTGAACGACCGGATTCGCCCGGATCATCGCGCCTTCGATGAGATCCGCGAGATCTCGATTGAGATCGGCGTGCTTCCGCGTGTTCACGGGTCGGCGCTATTCACGCGCGGCGAGACGCAGGCGCTGGTGTCGGCGACCCTGGGAACGACGGACGATGCGCAGCGCCTGGAGAGCTACGAGGGCGAGATCAAGAAGAACTTCATGCTGCACTACAACTTCCCGCCGTTCTCGGTGGGCGAGGTGGGCAGGATGACCGGCGTGGGACGCCGCGAGATCGGCCATGGTGCCCTGGCTTCGCGCGCGATCGAGGCGGTTCTGCCGAACGCCGAAGAGTCGCCGTACACGCTGCGCGTGGTCTCGGACATTCTAGAGTCGAACGGATCGTCGTCGATGGCGACGGTCTGCGGGGCTTCGCTGTCGCTGATGCAGGCCGGGATCGCACTGAAGGGCTCGGTCGCCGGTGTGGCGATGGGCCTTGTGAAGGAGGGCGAGAAGTACGCCGTCCTGACCGACATTGCGGGCGCCGAGGACCACTACGGAGATATGGACTTCAAGGTGGCCGGAACGCGCAAGGGAATTACGGCGCTGCAGATGGACATCAAGATCATGGGCATCACGCCGCAGATTATGCGTGAGGCTCTGGAGCAGGCGCGTCGCGGACGGTTGTTCCTGCTGGACAAGATGGATGCGGTGATTGCGGGCGCGAGCGAGGAGAAGTCGAAGTTCGCTCCGCGTATCCACACGCTGCAGATTCCGACGGACAAGATCCGCGACCTGATCGGACCGGGCGGAAAGGTGATTCGCGGAATCATCGACGCGACCGGCGTGAAGATCGACGTGGACGACTCGGGCCGCGTGAATGTGGCCTCGAGCGATGCCGATGGGCTGGAGCGCGCGATCCAGATGATCAGCGACCTGACGGCGGTTCCCGAGGTGGGCAAGACCTACCTGGGCAAGGTAGTCCGGCTGGCGGAGTTTGGGGCGTTCGTCGAGATCTTCCCCGGCACCGATGGTCTGCTGCACGTCTCCGAGATCGCAGAGCATCGCGTGAAGGACGTGAAGGACGAGCTGCGCGAGGGCGATCAGATTCTGGTGAAGGTGCTGGCGATCGAGGGCAATCGCATCAAGCTGTCGCGCAAGGCGGTTCTGCGTGAGCAGAGGGCGAAGCTCGGGCTGCCTGAGGTGGCTCCGCCGAACGGCGATGGTCCGCGGACGCAGCCGGCTCCTGAAGCTGAGGGCGATCTTCTGGACGATGATGGCGAGGGCGACTTCGACGAGGACGGGGAGGACGGCGAGGATGAGCCGAACTTCAACCGTGCCGATGGGGTTCCGCAGGGTGCTCCTGGCGCTTCGGGTGCTCCGCGTCCGGCTGGACAGCGTCGGCCCGGTGGTGGCGGTGGACGCCGTCGCCGCGGCGGTCGTCGTGGCGGCCCGGGCGGCGGTGGATCGCAGCCGACCGGCGGCAACAGCTAGGTCGTATATTTTTTGGGGTTAGAGGCAGGGCGCTGCTGCGCGGCGGCGGGTCACCGCGTGACGCGTGTACCGGCTTCGCCGTGGGCCTTCCGTTGGTCGGCTTGAAGATTTCTCAAGCGACCAGCGGGAGCCCCACCCCGAAGGGAGTCTACGCGTCACGAAGTGACCGCTCCACGCGCAGTGGGCCCCGGCCGGCAGGCCATACAACCCAGGGAACTAGGCGTAACGAATGCAGGCGGCGGGGCTGTTGGCCTTGCCGCTTGTTTTGTTTAAAGAGGAGCTTGGAGGCATTTTGCCGGTGGGGAGGATCCCTTAGTGGCTAAAGCCACGTTGAAGGTGGAGTGTCGGATGGAGCGACTGAAGTTGCGTCATCCAAAAAAGAAGAAGCCGGGGCATCTCTTTGCCCTCAGCGGCTGAAGCCGCTTTCCTTGTGCTGGGGCGCGGCACGGCTGAAGCCGTGCCCATAACAGAGCGTTTCGAGCTTTCCTCGAACGCCGCTTCCTGTTTCGTGGGAGTGGGGCATCCGAGGATGGATCTTGTTTTATAGATCCTTCCTTATGAAAAGATTTGGGATCGAGAGATCGAATTTCCTTCGCGTGCTGAGGTGGGAGGCGAACTGCAGATTCCTTCGCTGCGCTCTATGCGCTTCTGCCGGGAGGACACCTGGGGTCGTGGCGCAGGAGCGCTCCCCTTGTGAGCAAGGGCATCCTCACACGCGCAGGGGAAAGGGATGCGGTCTTCACGACGAAGAGCGAACTAAGGCGTTTGCTTCGTCTTCGAGTCGCCGCTGTCGCTCTGGTATTCGTCACCGCTGTAGGCGCGGGGCTCGCCCAGGCTTCCGGCGGGAGGGAGATGACGGATGTAGACGACGAGGTTCCAGATGTCATCGTCGCTGAGGATGCCTTTGGAGGCGGGCATGCCGGAGGGTGAGATGCCGTTGGAGATGATCGATCGGAGCTGGCCGTCGGTGTATGACTGCACGGGACGCGAGGCGAGCGAGGGCGGTGGGGGCGAGAGGGTCTGGGCGAAGGGGACGCCGGTGTTCTGGCCGTCGCGGCCGTGGCAGACGACGCAGTAGGCTCCGAAGGTCTGTTTGCCGCTCTCGATGTGGTCGGGGGTGGAGGGCATGGGATTGCGATCGTGCGCCCCTCCGATGGTGACGTTGTGCTTGGCCCAGTTGATGACGGAGGTCTCGATGCGGCCTGGCGGCTTGGCGGCGCATCCGCTGAGGACCGTACAGGTGAAGGCGACGATTGCAGGCAGCCAGGCGCGCATGAGGGTTAGTCCTTGACGTGGATGACGAAGGTCATGCCGCCGTGGCCGCTTCCGCAGAAGTGGCCGCACTGGCCGTGAAAGTCGCCATCGGTGGTGGGGGTGACGGTGATCTCGGAGGGCTTGCCCTTCTTGATCTCCTGGTTGATGTGAAGCTCGGGGACGACGAGCGAGTGGGTGACGTCTTCGGAGACGAGGCTGAGCTTGACGGTCTCGCCACGCTTGAGGGTGATCTCAGCAGGGGAGAAGCTGAAGCGGTGGGCGTGGATCTCTATGGTGTGTTCCTGTGCGTGAAGGGTCGATCCCGTGAGGCCGGAGAAGGCCAGCAGAAGCGCGAAGGAAGTCTGTTTCAGGTTCACTCTTTCCATCCTTGGTTGGGTGGTTGGGGGTGAGGGACTCTCAGGGGAGAGTCCCTTTGGGCTAGGGAGCGAGGAAGTGGAGCAGAAGCTGCTCGTCTTCGCGGGAGAGCCTGGCGCGGGTGCGCATGTGCATCACGACGGTTCCGGTGGCCCGGGGCGGGATGGACATCGGGGGCTGGTGGCAGCGGGAGCAGTTGTTGTTGAAGACCTGCTCTCCGGTTTTGACGGGCTTTGGCGCGGTCGGCGCGGCGGAGGCCGGCGTGGGTTGTTGCGACGGCTGCGGATCGTCCGAGGCCAGGGCCAGGGTGGCGGCTACGGCGAGGTAGGAGCCGATGAAGAGGCTGAGCAGGATTCGTTTCATGACGGGCTTCCCTGGATTCATGATTAGGACTTCCTTCCCGGCAGCAGAGGCCACAGGAATCTGTAGGTCACACCGAAGTTCCAGACGTTGGCGTTTTGCTGCGAGCTGAAGCTGCGGGCGTAGCTGGAGACGAGGCGAAGATTGTCGCGGAAGTAGTAGTTGAGGCCGAAGTCGACCTGGGTAGTGGAGACGGTGGGGACGGCGTTGCCTCCTCCGTGAAGGGGGAAGAGCTGCTGCTCCCGGGTAACGAACTGGAACTTGCGGGCGAAGACGGGGACGGGGAGCTGATCGGCCTTATACGCTGCCTCGATCCAGTAGCCGCGGCCGTTGTAGCTGAAATCTCCTTCGGCCTTGAGGTCGAGCGGGATGGTGCGAGGCTGCCAGGAGAGATAGGTCGCGACGCTGTTGATGTTGCGCTGCTGGAGGAAGCGCTGGTAGGAGACTCCAGTCTCGAGACGTGGCTTGTTGAAGAAGACGCTGGCGTCGCCGCCCGCGGTGCGCGCGGCCTGGAGCTCGTTGATGTTGCTGCGCGCGGAGAAGTAGGCGTTGTACTGAATGGAGTAGATGGAGTTCTGGGTGGCGGTTCCGCGCAGCATGAAGCCGTCGCCGGTTCCGCTGGAGCGGGTTCCGATGGTGGAGCTGATGGGCGCGTTTTGGAGGTTTTTGACCCAGACGGCGGTGAGACGCTCGTTGTACATGCCGAAGGGGAGCAGATACTCGCCGGCCGTGACGATGACGCGGGGATGGACGAGCCAGTCGAGCTGGGCGTAGTCGACGACCTTGTAGATCTTGCCCCCATAGGGCCCGGTGGTTCCGTCCCGACGCTGGAAGAAGCCTCCGAACTCGGCGCGGGACTCGAGCAGGAGGTGAGATCCGAAGGGGACGAGGAGGACAGGATTGACCTGGGGATTGAGGGAGACGATACCACTGTTGGTGTTCTGGATGTAGGCCATGGCTCCGCTGAGCGTGGGAGTAAATCCCGCATGGTTGTCAAACGCATGGACGTCGCGGGTGGGGGTGTCCTGCGCGCGGGCGGCCAGCCCCCATGCACAGGAGACGGCGAGCGCCGCAAGGAGGAGAAGCCGGAATCGTTTATGATCTTTGTTTCGCACGAAGATCCTTTCGTTGGCGCCTGAAAACGCGCCTGAATTGCTGGTGAACGAAGCTGAGTATAGGAAGGCGGGGAGGGGTGGATTGTCATGCGCTTATCTCCGATCGGTCAAACTCTCCGGTCATGACAAGGAATGCGCAAGGCGCTGACATTGCGGTTACAAATATGGGTGGAAAGAGGGAGGAAGAGAGGGATGGAGGAAGCCAATGGATGCTGCTTTAGTTTTGTCAACTTGTTCCTGCCAGGGAACGTTGGGCTTGCGCCGGGAGAGAGGAATAGGTTCTGCTGCGATCCAACGTGCGGATGCAGAGATGTATCGTAGAAAAGGTTGCGATGTTTTTTTGCGGCTCTGCCGTTCTCCTGACAGGTCAAGTTCCAAACGCGCAAGCATAGTCTTCTGCCGGGGGTTGGTCCCATGCACGAGCTGCGGTGTCCGAAGAAAGATCTGGTGATGAATCGCCTGATTGAGGCCTATCGACGGCTCAGCGATACGGAGCTCTTTGCGACGCTTCCGGCGACCGGATGCGGGCGGAGGCCGAGATGAACGCGGCGCACCTGGAGGCCGGACGGCACTCCGAAGAGTGCGTCTTCTGCCGAGCCATCGCGATGCGGCGGCCGGTGACGCCGTTTCCGTTACGCGAGACCAGATGGCAGGGCAATGCGGCCAGCTGAACCACTCCGCAGCTTCCTTGCTGCCACAGACGGCGAAGCCCGTCAATATCCGTAATGATTTATTTACATGCCGGACAGGCCGTTATATTTCTTAACCATGAAAATGGGCCGGTGGTATCTGCTTTGCTGCATATTTTTGCTTGCGGGATGCCGCGAGACGATGACGGTGAATCTGCCTGCGGACTTTCATGGTGGGGTTTTGATCAGCTGCGGTCCGGGGCAGACTCCTGAGCTTACGGTGACGGTGGACGAAAAAGGGCTGGCTAACGCGGAAGGGTGTCCGCAGAAGCCGGTGCGGCTGCGGATTGTGCGCGCGGGGGTGGAGGTTCATCCCTTGGCCACAAATCCTCCCATGTGGAACAGGACGGATGCGGGCGTGATGGCGGGAATTGACTTTGTGGTGCCCTAGAGTGGGTCGACCTATTGTTTGGGTAAAGACCTGGGCTGCCGCGCGGGCCCACTGCGCGTGGAGCGGTCACTTCGTGATGCGTATGTCGGCTTCGCCGTGGGCCTTCCTTGGGTTCGCGCAAACATTTTTTGCAAGCGGTTAACGGAAGCCCCACGCCGAAGGCTCACCCGCCGTCCGCGAAGGACCCACCGAATTATTTTATTTTATTGTTCGGTCGAGACGCGGTTTCTGCCGGCCTGTTTGGCCTGATAGAGAGCGGCGTCGGCCCGGAGCAGCATCTGGTCGATGTGATCGGAGAGTCCTCGATAGGTGGCGATTCCAAGACTCACGGTGAGATGCGGAAGCTCTTTGGCGGCTGAGGGGTGAGAGAGCAGGGGCAGCAGGCTGAGCTTCTCAATATTGCTGCGCAGGCGCTGCGCGATGGTGAGCGCGCCGGCGGCGGAGGCACCGGGGAGAAGGGCGACGAATTCCTCGCCTCCCCAGCGGCCGAGGACATCGATGCCGCGAATGGAGTTCTGCATCTGTTCGACGGCGAGGCAGAGGACGGCATCGCCGTTGTGATGGCCGAATCGGTCGTTGATCTGTTTGAAGTGGTCGAGGTCGATCATCATCACGGAAAAGGAGGAGCCGAGCTGGATGCTGCGGTTCATCTCCTTTTCGCACCACTCGTGGAAGACGCGGCGATTGTAGATGCGGGTGAGCGGATCGGTTCCGGCCATCTCTTCGAGCGAGAAGCAGAGCTTGGAGGTGACCATCCAGAAGAAGCCGAAGGCAATCCCCAGGGCGACGGCAATATAGAGCATGAAGGTGAGGGCCTGGATGCGAATGGCCAGGGTGTCGTCGCGGAGCAGGCCGGTGACGCTGGCGAGGCTGCGAGCCAGGTTGAGGGCGGAGAAGAGCCCAAGGATGGCGATGCAGAACCAGGCCGGGGCATGAACTCCGCGCTTGTCGCTCTGGACGAGCAGCTTGACGGTCAGGGCGGTCTGGATGGCGACGAGGATGCCCACGACGAAGATGCGCAGAGGGCCGCCGTGGTCGGAGTAAAGGGAGGGCAGGTCGTCCAGCGCCTGAAGGGCAAGCAGGAGAAGGCTGGTTCGCGGCAGGCGATCGTTGAGATCGAGGAGGGTGCGGAAGGAACGGTGGAGCAGGACGAAGGCCAGGAGGATGAAGAGGTCGGCGAAGAGGATATTCAGGACGGGCGCGACCCACCGGTAGAGGAAGAGAAGAGCAGCTCCCAGGGCGCCTGAGGCGAAGGAAGCGCCCAGCCAGCCCAGACCATGGAGGCGCGGGCCGTTGAGGCGAACGATGATCAATCCGAGGCATCCACATGTCAGAAGGATGGACCCGGTGATCAGGATGTCATGCGGTTGCAAAGAGGGCGCCTCGGAAAAGTGCATTCGTCGGATCGCTATCCGTGACACGAGGAGATGGCTTAATCCGTGAGGAATGATTTTAGAGTAATTTTGATCGCACCCGGGCAAATTGCGATATAGCCGGAAAGGGGCATATGGCTTTGCGAAGCAAGGGGATGGGGCGAGAACAGGGCGCTGAGAGTGCGGTGGGAGGCCGATTCGTTTCGAGGATCGCACGAAGTGGGCGATGTTCGAAAACCTTGCATCAATTTTCCAACTCAGCTCTTGCCATCGCCGGAAGAGTGCAAGATGCTATATCTATGAGTGAAGAGGCGATGTGGTTTCTTGCTCGCTCTGGGCTCCTCTCGACGGTGTTGGGTTGATCGGTGCAATGAACGGCGACGAGGCAGCTTCGTCTGGCTGGATTGCAGGCACAAGGCCGGGTTCGAATCCAACTTTGGAGATGTGGCAATGTCCAGTTTGCATGTGACTGCGGCGACGGGGACTCTCTTCTCTCCCACCAGCATCTTCGATCCGGCTGGAACGCCATCACACTCGATCTTCGGCCTCTCCATGTTGATCCTAGGAGTTACGTTTGCGATCTTTCTTATCGTGGGCGGACTTCTGTTGTATGCCTTGCTGCGCTATCGCGTACATCCGGGGGACAGCGAACGCGAGCCTCCGCAGATCTATGGCAGCACGCAGATCGAGCTGTCCTGGACGGTCATTCCGATCCTGATCGTCGTCATGCTGTTTCTCACGACGACGCGCGTGATCCTGGGAACAGAGTCGATTCCGAAGCCCAAGCAGGCTCTCGACGTCACCGTGATCGGCCACCAGTTCTGGTGGGAGTATCGCTATCCGGGTCTGGGCGTGGCGACCGCGAACGAGCTGCATATTCCGGTCAGCGATCCCTCGCAGCCGACTCCGGCGTACCTGACGATGTCCTCGGCGGATGTGGCGCATAGCTTCTGGGTGCCGCGCCTGGCGGGGAAGATGGACGTGATTCCGAATCGCGTCAACGTGATGTGGATGGATCCGAAGGAGCCGGGGCTCTACCTGGGCCAGTGCGCGCAGTACTGCGGAACCCAGCATGCCAAGATGCTGCTTCGGGTGTATGCGGATTCGCCGGCGGACTTCGCGAAGTGGGTCGAGCAGCAGAAGCAGCCGGCCGTGACCAGCTTTCCCGGCAACGCCGCCGCGACCGAGGGGCAGAGGGTCTTTCTGCACAGTGCCTGTATTAATTGCCATGCCGTCGCCGGGACGGTGGCGAACGGGAGGTTCGGCCCGGACCTGACGCACCTGGCCAGCCGTGAGACGCTGGCCTCGGGACCGATTCCCAATAATGCCGAGAATCTTCGGAAGTGGATTGAAGATCCGAATGCAATGAAGCCGGGATCACTGATGCCGGCGATGCACCTGAACGATCACGAGCTGGATGTGATTACGGCGTATCTCACGCAGCTTCACTAGACGGGACAAGACATGGCGACCACAACCCCTATCATGGAAGTCATCGACGAGACCGAGGCCACCGGCCACGGCCGTCCACCGGTCAGCGTGATTTATGACTGGATCACGACGGTCGATCACAAGAAGATTGGCCTGATGTACATCTTCTATGCGCTGTTCTTTCTGGTCGTCGGCGGCTTCGAGGCGATCCTGATGCGCATCCAGCTTGCGGTTCCGAACAATCACTTCCTGTCGCCGCAGGTCTTCAACCAGCTGTTTACGATGCACGGCACCACGATGGTCTTCTTCGTGGGCATGCCGATCCTGTTCGGCTTCGGCAATTACCTGATCCCGCTGATGATCGGGGCTCGCGACATGGCATTTCCGCGCCTGAACGCGTTCAGCTTCTGGATCTCGGCATTCGCGGGATTGCTGCTGTATTACAGCTACATCGGGGCGAGCGGACTGTATGCCGCGGGCTCGGCTCCGGACGTGGGCTGGTTCGCGTACGCTCCTCTGACGGCCAAGGTCTTCTCACCCGGCCACAGTACCGACTACTGGACGCTCGGCATCTTCCTGAGCGGAGTGGGATCGATCGGTACGGCGCTGAACATCGTTACGACGATCCTATGCATGCGGTGCGAGGGCATGAAGCTGAACCGCATGCCGCTGCTGCCCTGGATCTATCTCGTGATGGGCGGCCTGGTCTTCGTCGCTGTCAGCCCGCTGACGGCGGCGCAGATCATGCTGACGCTGGACCGCTACCTGGGATCGCACTTCTTCGATACGCAGGCGGGAGGATCGGCGGTCCTGTGGATGCACTTCTTCTGGATCTTCGGGCATCCCGAGGTCTATGTTCTGGTGCTTCCGGCCTTCGCCTTCATGAACGAGATCATTCCGGTCTTTTCGCGCAAGGCGATCTTCGGCTATCCGGCGATGGTGGCGGCCTCGGTGGGGATCGGCTTCATCAGCCTGGGCGTGTGGGCGCACCATATGTTCACGGTCGGCCTGGGACCGGCCGGCAATACCTTCTTCGTCTTCTCCACCATGGTGATCTCGGTCCCGACCGGCATCAAGATCTTCAACTGGCTGGCGACAATCTGGGGCGGGAAGATTATTCTCGCTCCTCCGATGATGTTCAGCGTGGGATTTCTGTTTCAGTTTCTCATCGCCGGACTGACGGGCATCATGCTCTCGGCGGCGCCGTTCGACTGGCAGCTGGGCAACTCATACTTCGTCGTCGCGCACTTCCATTACGTTCTGGTGGGAGCGATTCTCTTCGCCATCTTCGCGGCGTTCTACTACTGGTATCCCAAGGTGACGGGCCGCATGATGAACGTGAAGCTCGCTCACTGGCACTTCTGGCTCTTCATCGTCGGCTTCCACCTGACGTTCGACTTCATGCACATTCCGGGGCTGCTGGGAATGCCGCGCCGCATCTACACCTACGAGGCCGATCGCGGGTGGGAGATCTTGAACCTGATCGTCAGCTCGGGCGCGATCTTTCAGGCGGCCGGAACGCTGGTCTTCGTCTACAACCTCGTCAGCTCGTACTTCAAGGGCGAAAATGCGGGACACGATCCATGGGATGCGTGGACGCTGGAGTGGTCCATCCCTTCGCCTCCTCCCTCCTATAACTTCGCCATCGAGCCTGTGGTGAGCAGCCGGCGCCCGCTGTGGGACATCAAGCATCCTGAAGACCAGGATTCGGAGTACGAATGAGCACCTCCTCCATCCCTATCGCAGCGGCGGGCTCGCCGAGCTGGAAGCTGCCGTATCGTGGAACGATCGGCATGCTCTGCCTGATCATTGCCGAGGCGGCGATCTTCATCATCTTTGTGGTCGCCTACCTGTTCTACATCGGCAAGAGCCTGAGCGGACCGACGCCGGCCCAGGTGCTGGAGCTTCCGATCTTCGGGACCATCTGCCTGCTGTCGAGCAGCTTCACGGTGCATATGGCCGTGGTTGCGCTCAGAAAGAACAATCGCAGCGGAACGACGATGTGGCTGGGAGCGACGGTTCTGCTGGGCGGCATCTTCATGCTGACTACGGCCCAGGAGTGGCATCACCTGATCTACGAGAAGGGGCTGACGATCCGCACCAATCTCTTCGGCACGACCTACTACTCGCTCGTTGGGCTGCATGCCTCCCACGTCATCGTCGGGCTGCTGTTGCTGACGCTGACCTTTTATTTTTCGCTCACGGGGAGGCTCCACGAGGAGCATGAAAAGAAGCTCGATGTGCTCTCGCTCTACTGGCACTTCGTGGATGCGGTCTGGGTGGTGGTCTTCACCGTGGTCTATGTTCTTGGAAGGTAAGTTTTAAGGGAGGGGAGGGCAGCGTCATGCAGGAGCAGGACCATGAAATACCGCACGATTCGCATGGCCATGGAGCGTCGGTCGGTCTTGCCGATGCTATCCATCTTCCGGCTCCCACGCCGTGGCCGATGGTGCTTGCGTTGGGGTTCACGCTGGTGATTGCCGGCATGGTGACGCATGCGGTGGTGAGCGTGCTGGGGCTGGTGCTGGTGCTGCGCTCGTCGGTGGGATGGTTCTTCGACGTCTTCCCACATGAGAAGCACATCTCGGTTTCGGTGGAGGCGCGCGCGGTGGAGATCGTCAGCACGCGCAGCACGATTGCGCAGCTGCCGGTCAGCGAGAAGCATCGTCAGCTGCTTCCCCTGGAGACGTTCAGCATTTGGGCCGGTGTGAAGGGCGGCATCGTGGGCGGGATCGCGATGATCGTTCCCGCCGCAATCTTCGGTCTGATCAGCCAGCACAGCGTATGGTATGCGGTGAACCTTCTGGCCGCGGGCGGATTCGTCAGCTGGGCCAACCAGAGCGATGCGTTCCTGGCCCAGTTTCATCTGAACGGCCTGCTGGCCGCGGCGGGAATCCACGCCCTGGCCTCGGTGCTGATCGGCCTGCTCTATGGAGCGATGCTGCCGATGTTTCCCCGCAAGCCCATCCTGACGGCCGGATTCATCGCACCGTTTCTGTGGACCGGAATTCTTTATTCCGCGCTTGGAATTATCAGCCCGATCCTGAACGCCAGGATTAACTGGCTCTGGTTCGTCATCTCGCAGGTGGCCTTCGGTCTGGTCTGCGGCTACATCGTCAACCTGCAGGTGCGGGTGAGAACGCCACAGTTTCGCTCTCTGCCATTTTCGGTCCGGGCCGGACTCCATACCGATCACCCTCAAACGAAGGACGACGATCAATGAGTCTTGCCATGCGACTTCAAGGGCCAGCCCCTCTTCGATGGGTAACGCGGGGATGGGTAACGCGGGCCGCACTCGCGCTCTTCGCCTGCGGCGTGCTTGCGGGGTGCAACCCTCCGGGGCGTCCCGGGCCTGAGCCGGAGGTCATTCGTCCGGAGGCCCTGGTCGACTATCCCACACTCTACAAGGGCAACTGCGCGGGCTGTCACGGAGCGAGGGGCGTGAACGGAGCTTCGATCCCGCTGGCCAATCCCGTGCTGCTGGGTATTATGGGGCACGATGCTCTTCGCGACACGATCGCGAAGGGGGTGCCGGGGTCTTTGATGCCGCCGTTTGGAAAGTCGAATGGCGGAACCCTGACGGACCAGCAGGTCGAGATCCTGGCTAAGGGAGTTCTGGCCGAGTGGGGAACCGGTCAGCCTGCGGGGGGCGAGCATCCAGCGTACAGACCGGCGCAGCCCGGAGACGTCGCGCACGGCCAGCAGGCCTACACCGCGGCCTGCGCCCGCTGCCATGGGGCGAACGGCGAGGGAGATGCGAAGTTCAAGACCGGCTCCATCGCCGACCCCACCTACGTCGCGCTGGTGAGCGATCAGTTTCTCCGCAACCTGATTCTTGGCGGAAGGCCGGATGAGAACATGCCTGACTACCGCTCCGATATGTCACGTCCTTTGACGGACCAGGAGATCACGGATATCGTTGCCTGGCTTGCCGCCAAGCGTGTCTCCGACCCAGGCCAACCGTATCGTAACCCCGCAACCCACGAGTGAGATCGATGAGCGACCCGCGACCGAGCACGAACCACGAAGCACCCTTCGGCGAGCAGCATATTGCCCCCGGCGCTCCCATGACCGAGCCTGCGAACCCGGTGAGCCATAAGTCGGCCGGGCACTCGCGCCGCGTCTTTCTCTTCAAGCTGTCGCTGTGGATCAACGGGGCCGTGGGAGCGGTTCTCGCGGTGCCGATTCTGGGCTACCTGTTGGGGCCTGCGCTCAAGAAGACGTCGAGTGAGAATGCGTGGATCGACCTTGGGATGCTCGAGAGTTTTCCCGAAGGCGAGACGCGGCTGGCGACCTACCGGAATCCGGTCACGACGGAATGGGACGGACAGACGGGCGATATTCCCTGCTGGGTGCGGCGCGTCTCGAAGGATAAGTTTCAGGTCTTCGCGATCAACTGCGCGCACCTGGGATGTCCGGTGCGGTGGTTCGCGCAGTCGAAGCTCTTTCTCTGCCCGTGCCATGGCGGAGCTTACTACGCAGACGGCTCGCGGGCCTCGGGGCCGCCGGAGCGAGGACTCTTCGAGTACGAACACAGGATCGAAGGCGGCAAGCTGATGATCAGCGCCGGACGCATGCCCACGCTGGCGAATGAGGCGCGGGTGGAGAAGCCGCTGGTCCACATCGAAGGCCGTGGCTCGTCCACGGCTCTTGCCTCCACACCGAAACCGGAACCGAGGTGCGGCTCATGTCAAGGCTGAAGCAGCGCAGCATCGACCTGTACAACTGGTTTGAGCAGAGGCTCGGTCTGGGAGCTCCCATGATCGAGGCCGCCGAGCACGAGGTGCCTGTGAGCACCTCGAGCTGGTGGTACGTCTTCGGAAGCGCGGCGACCGTCATCCTGATGCTGCAGGTGATGACGGGAATCCTGCTGGCGCTGGTGTATGCGCCGACGGCGAGCCACGCCTGGAGCAGCCTGGAGTTTCTCGATCACAACGTTCGCCTGGGCTGGTTTCTGCGTGCAATGCATGGGTGGGGCTCGGACTTTATGGTCGCCATCGTGCTGATCCACATGGTGCAGGTGTTCATGTTCGGCGCCTTCAAGTTTCCGCGCGAGCTGACCTGGATCATCGGCGTCTTCCTTCTGCTGCTTACGCTGGGCATGGCCTTCACCGGCCAGGTTCTCCGCTTCGATCAGGACGCGTACTGGGGCCTCGGTATCGGAGCCTCGATCGTCAGCCGCGTCCCGGTGATCGGCGGTCCGCTGGTGGGGTTGATGCTGGGCGGACCGATCATCGCGGGCAATACGCTGTCGCGATTCTTCGCTCTGCACGTCTTCGTGATTCCCGGCATTCTGCTCGCTTTGGTGGGACTGCATCTGTGGATGGTAATTCGTCTCGGCATCAACGAGTGGCCGATGCCCGGCCGCCTGGTGAGCCGAAAGACCTACGTGCGCGACTATCATCGCCTGACCGAGCAGACAGGCATTCCGTTCGTTCCCGACGCTGCGTGGAAGGATGCGATCTTCGCGGCTGCGATCATGCTCGCGATCGTCGCCTGCGCCCTGTGGTTCGGACCGTTCGGTCCTACGGGGCAACCCGATCCGACGATTATCGAGACAGCGCCGAAGCCGGACTTCGCCTTCCTCTGGATCTACGCCGTGCTGGCGTACCTTCCTCCGGCACTCGAGACGCCGGTGCTCTTCATCGCCCCCGTCCTTGCGATCGGAGCGATGCTGCTGCTGCCTCTGGTCTCGGGCGAGGGCGAGAAGCACTGGTCGAAGAGACCGATTGCGGTGCTGATGGTCTCGGTGATCGCGGTGACGCTGGGCGTCTTTACCCATCTGGGGACCTATACGCCGTGGAGCCCGATTATGAATGCGTGGACCGGCGATGCGGTGCCGGCGAAGTATCTGCATAACCGTACTCCGCTCGAGCGTCAGGGCGCGATCGTCTTCCAGAACAAGCAGTGCCGTAACTGCCATTCGATCGGCGGCTCCGGAGGCCTGCGCGGACCGGCGCTCGATACGCTCGCCTCGCACATGACCGAGGACCAGATCATCCGTCAGGTTCTGCAGGGCAACGGCAACATGCCTGCCTATGGCAACGCTCTGAGTCCGTCGGAGACGACGGCGTTGGTGCGCTTCCTGACGACGCTGCGAGGCGATCAGGAGCCCGCGCGGGACGCTTCGCGCGAGATGGTGCTGAAGAGCGAACGCTAGGGTGTCGAGGGATTCCAGGCGATGGCCTGCCTGCCGGGCCCACTGCGCGTGGAGCGGTCACTTCGTGGCGCGTATATCCCCTTCGGGTCGCGGCTCCCGTTGGTCGCTGGAAGAATCTTCGCGCCGACCAGCGGGAGGCCCATGGCGAAGCCGGTACACGCGTCACGAATTGACCGCCCCACGCGCAGTGGGCCCGCACGGCAGCGCAGGAAAGCAGCTCGAAACGGATTAGGCTAAGAGAATGCCCCCTGAGACGCAGGCCATCTTCGCGGAGTGGTCACCTCCGATCTTTCTCACCACAGCCCTGCTGTTGAGCGCGATTGTCTATCTGCGCGGATGGCTCGAGATCCGCAAAACGAGGCCGGCGTTGTTCCCGAACTGGAGGCTCTATTGCTTCCTGCTCGGCCTGGCGACGATCTGGATTGCCGTCGGCTCACCGCTCGATGGATTCGCGGACGCTCTTCTGAGCGCGCACATGATCGAGCATCTGCTGCTAATGTCGTTCGCGCCTCCGCTTCTGCTAGCGGGATATCCGCAGGTCCCCTTGCTGCGCGGGCTTCCGCGCGTGGTGCGAGTCTCAATTGGTCATCCCCTGGTACGTGCGCGATGGCTGCGCGGGGTGGGACACTTTGTCGTTCAACCGGTTGCGGCATGGCTGCTGATGAACACCATCTTTCTGCTGTGGCATGTGCCCGCGGCTTACGACTTCGCACTTGAGCACGAACACTGGCATGAGTTCGAGCATCTCTGCTTTCTCTCGTCGTCGATCCTCTTCTGGTGGCCCATCCTTCGTCCCTGGCCGACGAGCATTCGTTACTCGGGATGGATCATGCTGCCGTATCTGGTAGGCGCGGATATTGTAAATACGGCGTTGTCGGCGTTTCTCGCCTTCTGCGGCCATCCCGTCTACCGCTACTATGTCGAGAATCCAAACCCGCTGCATATCGACGCGACGACGGACCAGATGACGGGCGGCGTGCTGATGTGGGTGATCGGGTCGATCATCTTTCTGGTTCCGGCGACGGCGGTGGCGCTGCGCATGGCCACCGGGCCGAGACGAAGCTACTCGTCGGCGCGGCCCCACTGATAGGCGCCGGGCTGTGGAAGTCCGATGTGCGCTAGGACGCGGTGTACGAACTGCTGCGCCATCTCGGTCGTGTTGCCGGGATGGTTGTAGAGGGTGGGGATCGCGGGAAAGATGGTTGCGCCCGCCTCATTCGCCAGCAGCATGTTGCGAAGATGGATGCGGTTGAAGGGAGTTTCGCGCACGCACAGGACCAATGGGCGTCGCTCCTTGAGGCAGACGTCGGCAGAGCGCTGGATGAGGTTCGAGGCAAGTCCGTTGGCGATGGCCGCCAAGGTTCCCATGGAGCAGGGAAGCACGATCATCGCGCTCACCGGATAACTCCCGCTGGCGATGCTGGCTCCAATGTCGGATTCGACGTGCTGGCGAAGCTTCGTAGAGGGAGAGCCGAGAAGCTTCTCGGCGAGATTGTTGCGTCCGCAAAGCTCAATCTCTTCGGCGAAGACGCGCAGTGCGCTGTCGGAGGCGATGAAGTGGATGCGCTCGACGCGGTCGTCGTTGGCGAGGGCGCGCAGCATCTCCCGGGCGTAGATGCTGCCGCTGGCTCCAGTAACGGCGAGCGTAATGTTGCGAGGTGCGGTCACAGGGATGATTATCGCCTATGCGTCGCGCAGGGCGAAGGCGACGATGGTCTCTCCGTGGAGATGATGGGCGGAATCGAAGGTTGCGTTCGAGGCTTGCTCTTGTGCGGGGATCGTTGGATCGAGCTCGCAGGCGGCGATCTCTTCGGTGCCGGCGGTGATGTAACAGAGCTCGCAGGTGGCGAGATCGCCTTCCGCAGTGCGCATGGGAGGGCCAAAGGTGCGGCAGACGATGGGGCGATGCTCGTAGAGATCGCAGGTGCCGGTGGCTGGGTCGAGCACGGGGCAGGGCTCGGTATCGCCGATGCCGTCTTCGTCGGCGAAGAGGGAAGAGTCCTCGTAGTCTTCATCGAGGATGCCTGTTGCGGGATCGCCGGGGAAGAGTGGCGCGAGACGGGCGAGCGAGGCTGCGACGCGAGCGCGAATGCTTGCTGCCCGTTCGAAGTGTATTTGCCCGAGAGATTCAAGGCCGTCACGAAGACGTGCAGCGTCCTGCTGCGCGATCGGGAAGATGCCGTGGCAACACTGGGTGCAGCCTGGGCGGCAGGCGAGGTGATATGCGCTGCGCTTGACTGCAGAGGCGAGAGCAGCGTCTACGATCTGGATGAGTTCAGACATCGTTGAGGGTTATGGACGCAATAAGCTGTTGTGCACCAGATCTGCAATCACCGAATGGCTCATCTGGCCATTTCCGAAGAACGGATGCAAGAGATGACGTGAGTCTCCAGAGGAAGATCTCATCGGTGACGGACTTCCATTCGACGCCGAGTAGCTCTGCAAAGGCCGTTTTCTGCTTCAAGCCGTAACAGATCACAAGCTGAGGAGAGCCCTCCCTGCAGCAGTTGCTGTAGGTTCTTTTTGCGTTGTGCCATCTTCGAAGGGAGGTCATTGTGGATCGCCGCAAATTTGACCAGCCACGAATTGTCGGAGTTGTGGCCGGTAGGAATAGGTTGACAATTCCGTCAGAAACGTGTCGCCATTCTTGCGACCTAAACGAAACCGAATGTAGTCTTTGACCTTTGTTTTGTCACTCCAGTCGTTGGAGTTTTCACGCGCAAGCATGAGCTTTGCCATGAACTGCCATACTTGTGTTCGCGGCGGCCTCTCTTCGAGATCAATCGGCAGGCCGCATTGCAGTAGATCAAGATGTGCTTCGTAAAGGTCCATGATCTTTTCGAAGCGACCTCGCGCCTTGCAGTTTTTCGTAGCGTCCTCTGCGTTCATATTCCCCAGCCCCTCTTCGAAGCCAATGAACCAGACTGGGGAGGAGGGTCGTCCATAGCCTAGAAAGCCAGCGATTTTTTCGACCTCTTCTATCGAAAGATCAAGGGCATTGAAAGACAAAAAGACTCCTTCTATTGATCGAGAAATGAGAGGCGGTTACTTCGCTCCCAGAACTCGGTTGAAGATGGCATCCACGTTGGCCAGCTGGCGGTTGTAATCGAAGGCGTGCGCGAGCTTTTCGGGCGAGAGGCGAGCGGTGATCTCGGGGACCTTGGCGATCTCGTCGCGGAAGACCAGATCGTTCTTCCAGGAGTTCATCGCATGGCCCTGCACCAGCCGGTAAGCGTCTTCGCGGCTCATGCCGGATTCGGCGAGATCAAGCAGCAGCTGGCCGGAGAAGATGAGTCCTCCGGTGGATTCGAGGTTCTTGAGCATGCGCGCCGGGTAGACCAGCAGCTTCTCGATGAGGTTGGTGGTCTTCGCCAGCAGATAGTCGGCGAGGATGGTGGAGTCGGGGAGGATGACCCGCTCCGCGGAGGAGTGCGAGATGTCGCGCTCGTGCCAGAGGGCGACGTTCTCGAGCGCCGTCTGGGCGTTCGAGCGCATGACGCGGGCGAGGCCGGAGATCTGCTCCGAGGTGATGGGGTTGCGCTTGTGCGGCATGGCGCTCGAGCCCTTCTGCTTCTCGGAGAAAAACTCCTCGGCCTCGCGAACCTCGGTGCGCTGCAGGTGACGGATCTCGGTGGCGATCTTGTCGAGCGTGCTGGCGAGCACGGCGAGGGTGGAGATGTAAGCCGCGTGGCGATCGCGCTGGACGACCTGCGTGGCAATGTCCACAGGCCGCAGGCCGAGCTCGGCGCAGATGGCCTCTTCATGCTCGGGCTTGAGGTGGCCGAAGGTCCCGACGGCGCCGGAGAGCTTGCCGATGCGAAGGTCCTCCGCAGCCGCGTCGAAGCGGGCGAGGTTGCGCTGCAACTCCGAGTACCACAGGAGAAGCTTGAGGCCGAAGGTCGTCGGCTCGGCGTGGATGCCGTGGGTGCGGCCGATGATGGGGGTGTTCTTGAACTCGAGGGCGCGTTGCTTGAGGATGTCGGAGAGTGCGACGATGCCCGCCCGGATGATGGCCGAGGCTTCGCGAATCTGCAGCGCCTGCGCGGTATCGACCACGTCGGTCGAGGTGAGGCCGTAGTGCAGCCAGCGCGAGTGCTCGGGATTGTTGATGTGCTCGGCGACAGTGGTGGTGAAGGCGATGACATCGTGACGGACCTCGGCTTCGATGGCGTTGATGCGCTCGACGGTGAAGTCGCCCTTGTCGCGGATAGCGTCGGCGGCCTGCTGGGGCACGAGGCCGAACTTTGCCAGAGCCTGCGAGGCAGCGGCCTCGACCTTCAGCCAGCAGCGGTACTTGTTCTCGTCGGACCAGATTTTGCCCATTGCGGGGCGCGTGTAACGGGGGATCATAGGTCTCTTTTCGTTATGGGAATTCCTCTTCATTTTACTTCGGATAGGGGGAGAGAGGCAGATGGAGGACAGTTATGAGGAATTTATATCGTAGTGCGATATAATCGCAAGGCGATATAAAAGACGGGAGCAATGAGCAGAGCCGCGGCTGAGAAGAGGGTCGAAAAGATGGAGAGGCCGGTTAAGGCAGAGAGGCCGCGAAGGCTGCTCGAGGCGCGTCAGGCGCAGCTGGCGGCGCTGGCCGAGTTTCGCTACCAGCTTCGCCGCTTTCTGAGCTTCAGCGAGAACGCAGTCGAGCAATACCAGGTCTCGGCGCAGCAGTATCAGCTGCTGCAGGTGGTGGCGGCGCTGCCGGTGGGACAGCCCTCGACGGTCTCCTACATCGCGGAGCGCATGCTGCTGCGACATAACAGTGCGGTGGAGCTGGTGGATCGTGCCGAGCGCGCGGGTTTGGTGCGTCGCGTCGAGGACCGGACCGATCATCGCCGGTCGCTGGTCGAGCTGACCGAGTCCGGTGAATCGCGTCTGGCGTGGCTGGTGCGGGATCACCTCAAAGAGCTCGAGACGGCGGGCCCCGAACTGCTGCAGACACTCGAGAGAGCGATTGCAATCAATGCCAGTACGCGGATCGAGGCTACCGCGAAAAGCAGCTCGAAGAGACGAGGGAGAGCGTGAGCGCGCGAACAGCAAAGCTTCGTGACTATTCGGTCGATGCGCGGGTGTTGTATGTGAGCCTGCTGGCCGCGCTGCTGGGAGCGGTCAGCAGTGTATTGGCATGGGCTTTGCTGGAGCTGATCGCCCTTTCTACCAATCTCTTCTACTATCATCGTTTCTCCTTCAAGGAGATAGAGCCCAGCGGACACCATCTGGGCTGGACGGCGGTTTTCGTTCCGGTGCTGGGCGGTCTAGTGGTGGGGCTGATTGCGCGCTATCTTTCGCCCAAGGTGCGCGGGCACGGCATGCCTGAGGCCATCGAGGTGATCGTCTTTCAGGGCGGCAAGGTACAACCGCGAGTGGCGATCCTCAAGCCGTTGGCGACGGCGATCTCAATTGGCTCGGGTGGGCCGTTCGGCGCAGAGGGGCCGGTCATCATCACCGGTGGCGCGGTGGGTTCGGTGCTGGGCCAGCTGCTTCCATTCAGCGATTCCGAACGCACTGTGTTGATGGTGGCGGGAGCGACGGCCGGAATGGCTGCGGCCTTCAGCTGCCCGATGTCCGCCACACTGCTCGCTGTCGAGATGTTGTTGTTCGAATGGAGACCGCGCAGCCTGGTTCCGGTTGCGATCGCCTGCGTCACCGCGGGTGCGATCCGCCATGTACTGCTGGGTCCGGGGCCCATCTTTCCCATGCAGCCGACCGTGGGCCCCATCCACCGCGCGGCACTTCTGGGTGCTCTGTTCGTGGGGGTTCTGGCTGCCCTGCTGGCGACGGGACTCAGCCGCGCGATGCACTTCTTCGAGATGAGCTTTGAGCGTCTGCCGCTGCACTGGATGTGGTGGCCGGCGATTGGAGGCATCGCCATCGGCCTGGGAGGACTGGTCTTTCCGCAGGCTCTGGGCGTGGGGTATGACGTCATTCGCCAGCTCCTGAACGATCCCGTGACATGGAAGCTGTTGGTTGGAGTGCTGATCATTAAGTCGTTGATCTGGGTGATCGCGCTCGGATCGGAGACGGCGGGCGGCGTCTTTGCTCCTTTGCTGATGATCGGCGCGGCGATGGGCGTTGTGGCGGGACACTGGCTGACTCCGATCTCGCCCGGCGCCTGGGCCGTGGTGGGTATGACGTCGATCATCTCCGCCGCGCTGGGAGCTCCGCTGACGGCCGCGATGTTCGCGGTCGAGCTGACGCATAACGGCGGCCTGATGATTCCAGTGCTGCTCTCCTGCGTCACCTCCTACGCGTTGAGCGTGCTGCTGCAGCCGCGCTCTCTGGTGACCGAGGGGCTAAGCCGCAAGGGCCTGCATCTCTCGCGCGAGTACGGCGTCGATCCGCTGGAGACCGTAATGGTGCGGGATGTGATGCACACCAGCGTCTTCGCTCTGCCCGCGGAGGCGACGCGCAGGGAAGCAATGGACTGGCTGGAGACGATGAATCATCGCGGCAGCGAGGGCTGGGCGCACTGGCAGAGAATCTTCCCGCTGATCGCGCAGGACGGATCGATGCTGGGCATTCTTACGCGCGGGCAGATGATTACGGCGGCGAAGGCGGGCGAGCCGGATCTGCCCCTGATCGAAGACGGAATCCGCAACCCTGTCTCCGTGACCCCGTTCGATACGCTACGGCTGGCCGCCGAGCGCATGGCCGAGCTGAAGCTGCGATCCTTCCCGGTGCTGGATGAGAAGGGAATGCTGGCGGGCATCCTGAACATCGAAGATCTGCTCGAGGCTCGCGGGAAGGCCACGCTGCGCGACCGCGATCGTCAAAGGGTGTTGCGCCTGCGCTGGCCCTTCGGTGCCGGAGGTCGTCAGCACGCGGAGCGGGGACCTGAGATCGCATCCCTGGTCGACCGAGCGTTTGAGAAGATGGAGCAACGCGAAAGGCAGGAGCGATAACGATTGCGCCTCAGTGCGCGGCAAATCTGCCGCGCTGAGGCGGGCTGCTCACCAGCCTGTTGTTCGTTCATGCGTCGCTTTTTAGCTGTTGGTGATGCCGAAGAGCTCTTCCATCTCGTCGTACAGGAAGCCAAGACCGGGCTTGTAGGGCTGCACCCATCTGCCGTCGATTACAAACTGCGGAATGGCGCGCTTGCCGACGTTGGCCAGCACCAGGTCGGCGGCTCCAGGGGTGCGTTCGATATCGATCTCGTTATAGGCGATGTTATGGGTATCGAGGAAGCGCTTTGCCTCGCGGCAGTCGCGGCACCAGGATGCGGTGTAGACGGTAAGCTCCATAGTCTTATTTTACGTCTCCAGGATTTATTGTTCGTGATAGTTGACCATCAGACCGCCGTCGATGACGTAGGTGCTGCCGGTGATGTAGGCAGCCTCCTCGGATGCGAGAAAGGCGGTCAGGGCGGCGACCTCTTCGGACTTGCCCATGCGGGCGAGAGGAATATTTTTGAGCAGAGCCTCGAGCTTGGGCTTGTCTTCGAGCAGCGACTTGTTGATCGGCGTCTCGATGGCTCCCGGAGCGATGTTGTTGATGGTGATGCCAGCCGGTCCCAGCTCGACGGCGAGATCGCGTGTGAGCATACGCAGCCCGCCTTTTGCAGCACAGTAGGTGGAGAAGTGAGGGAAGGCCATTTCCTCATGCACGGAGGAGATGTTGATGATGCAGCCCGGACGCCTGGCCTCGCGCAGGCGGCGAACGAAGGCCTGGCTTAGGAAGAAGACTCCCTTCAGGTTGACGTCGAGCACGGCGTCGTAGTCCTCTTCGGTGACCTCCCAGAAGTCCGCGCCCTTCTCGATGCCCGCGTTATTGACCAGGATGTCGCAGCCTCCGAGCTGCTTCCACGCCTCGTCGACCAGGCGGCGCGTGTCTTCGAGTTTGGCGACGTCGGCCTGCAGGACGACGGCCCTGCTGCCGGTCGCTTCGATCTGCTTGCGCGTGTCGTCTGCTCCTTCGGGATGGCTGCGATAGTCGACGACGAGGTGAGCTCCCTCGCGCGCGAGACGAACGGCGATGGCTTGACCGATGCCTGAGGAGGAGCCGGTGACGATAGCGACCTTGCCGGTGAGACGTCCTGGCATGAAGCGTTCCTTTCGCGGTTGAGAGATATCTCTAGGCTGCCTTCTTCGCAGCCCTCTTCATGGGCTGAATCGTTCGACTGGACTTTTTCGATGCCGTTCGCGTGATCTTCTTCGCCGCTGCCTTTTTCGTGCTGGATCTCTTCGTAGCTGCCTGCTTCGTAGCTGTCTTCTTCGCTGCAGAATTCTTCGTCGGCGCAGAGCTTTGCTTTTGCTCAGCGATGATGTTCGAGAGGATGCTCTTAGCCTTCTCAAGAGCTTGTCTGCGCCCTTCGGGAAGATTTTTGCCCGCGCGGTTGATGTAGAAGTTCAGCATGCGCATGCCTGAGCCCGCGCCTTTGGGAGAGACCTTCTTTGAAGCCAGAGCCTTGGCGATCGCGGTGGGACTCTTTTTGAACAAACCCTCGTCCGGATGCGTGGAATCGGTGTCAACCTTCGCGGACCATTTTTTCTTCGTCGTCATCGCTTCCTCCATCGTTGCTGCGGGTGAGAAGTGAATCCTCTGTGTCGATAGGATGCGGATCGAGCGGCTGCTTTCCTCGCCGGACGAGGAAAAAATTGCTGAGCATGCGGCTGCACTCTTCGGATAGAAGGCCGGCGCGAATCTCTGCGCGATGATTGAGGCGAGGATGGTTCATCACCTCGAGCACGGTGCCGCAGGCCCCCGCCTTGGGATCGTCGGCTGCGTAGACGAGACGCTCGATGCGCGCGTGCAGAATGGCGCTGGCGCACATGGCGCAGGGCTCGAGCGTGACGTAGAGTGTGCAGCCTTTGCCCACCGGCGTGAGCAGGCGATAGTTCGAGAGCGTGCGTCCGGCCTCGCGCATGGCGACGATCTCGGCATGCGCTGTCGGGTCGGAGTCGCGCAGCACGCGGTTCTGGCCGCGGCCGAGGATGGTCTCGCCGTCGGGTGCGAGGATGATGGCGCCGACGGGAACCTCGCCTGCGGACTCGGCGGCGCGAGCCTCTGCGATGGCGAGCCGCATCATCTGCTCGTCGAGATCGGAAAACATAGCTTCCAGTGTAGAAGACGTGCGCTGCCGCGCGGGCGCCCTACGCGGGCAGCGGTCACTTCGTAACGCGTATGTCGGCTTCGCCGCGGGCCTCCCGTTGGTCGGCGCAAGTATTTTTGCAAGCGACCAACGGGAGCCCCGCCCCGAAGGAAGTCCGCGCGTCACGAAGTGACCGCCCCACGCGCAGGGGGCCCGGCCGGCAGGTCATCGTCTTTCAATCTAGTTCTGTGGAGGAGGATTGGGGACCAGGACTCCGTGGTGATAGACGGCCTCGATGTGGCGGGTGTTGCGGACGTCGAGCAGAGGATCGGCGGAGAGGATGATGAGATCGGCGGAGTAGTCGGTCTGGATCAGACCCACGCTCAGCTTGGGATTGATCTCACGCAGAAGACGTCCGTTCTCGCCGGTGGCGAGCGTGATCGCCTGCAGCGGCGTAAGGCCGGCTGCGACCAGGTCTTCGAGCTCGCGATGCTCGGAGTATCCGGGGATGCGGCCGGGGACGGCTCCGGAGTCGGTGCCGAAGCCGATGCTCACGCCGGCATCACGCAGGGTCTTGAGGTTCTGCATCGCGATGGCATGGTCCTTCTTCGCCTGCTCGGTCTGCTCCGAGGAGAGATTCTTCTCGGCGTAGTCGGGGGCCTGAAGTTTGGCCAGGAGCTGAGGACCGGCGGCCTGCTGGAAGAACTGCGACTGCATCACCTCGGGCGATGCGGCGTAGAGATAGAAGGCCTCGTCGAGGGCGAGTGTGGGGATGTACCAGGTCTTGCGGTCGAGCAGGCTCTGGGTGAAGGCGGAATCGACCGTCTGGTCGCGGACCGAGTGCGCGAAGATGTCGACGTTCGCGTTGACCAGGCTTTTGGCGTCGGCGAGGGTGTAGACGTGCGCCGCGACCTTGAGATGATGCTTGTGCGCCTCGTCGATGACCGCAGTGTAGATGGCCGGGTCCATCGAAGGAATCTTGCCGTGGCCGCTGTCGAGCCAGAGCTTGATGAGATCGACGTGGTGACCGGCCATCTCATCGACGTCCTTGCGGGCTTCGTCGGGGGTCGCGGGGCGATAGATCTGGTCCTGTGCGAGGTTCATGCCGGGCGCTCCGTTGGGAACGCCGATGCCGCGGCCCGCGGTGAGCAGCGTGGCTCCGCCGATCTTACCTGCGCGCTGCTGGTCGCGAAGATCGTAGACGAGATCGCGGTTGACGCCGAGCGAGACGATGGTGGTCACGCCATAGCGCTCGAACTGGTTGAGCGTCGCGGTGACGTTTTCGGGGGTGTAGGCGTTGGACGAGGTCTCGGCGTTGTTGAGCAGGACGCCGAGGTGCGAGTGCGCGCTGATGAGGCCGGGGATGACGACCTTGCCGGTGCAGTCGACGATGTCCACGTTCTTCGGGCTCTTCTTGGTGAACGCGGGCCGGACGCTCTCGATGGTGCCTTTGCGCATGGTGATGTCGACGTGTGGGCGAACCTGCGCTCCGGTTCCATCGACCAGTGCGGCGTCGTGGAGGAGGATCGGCTTCTGTTGCGCTGCTGTGGTGAGCGGGGCGGCGGCCAGGGCGGCGACCGAGAGCATGAGGGCGAGGATTCGCATCATCGGGAGGATCGGGTCTCCGGGGAGAGATTTTGTTCGACTTGGCTTCAACGGTTGGATGCCGCGCTTTGGCTGCGTGTTTTACGCGGGCTCCTGCTGCGTCATGCAGTGTAGCGCACCGAGGCCCCAGATCAGGTCGGTGCAGTGGATTCCTGTGACGCGGCGGTCGGGGAAGCAGTCGGCGATGATGTTAAGCGCGATGCGGTCGTTGGGGTCGTTGAAGGTGGGGACCAGGACCAGCGAGTTGGCGATGTAGAAGTTTGCGTAGCTGGCGGGCAGACGTTGGTTGTCGAAGACGACGGGCGAGGGCATCGGCAGCTCGACGATCTTGAATGGCTGACCGGAAAGGTTGCGGGCGGAGCGGAGGCGGTCGAGGTTCTCGGCGAGGGGGAGGTGATTCTCGTCGTGGGTGCTGGGCTCGACGCAGGTGAGGATGGTGTCTTCGGCGACGAAGCGGGTGATGTCGTCGATGTGTCCGTGGGTGTCGTCGCCGGCGGCGCCGCGGTTGAGCCAGAGGACCTGGTCGATGCCGAGGTAGTCGTGAAAGGCTTTCTCTAGCTGCTGGCGGGAGACGCCGGGGTTGCGCTGCTGGACGTCGGAGAGGAGGCACTCTTCGGTGGTGAGCAGGACGCCGGCGCCGTTGGTGTCGATGGAGCCGCCCTCGAGGACGAGGCGGTGCTCTTTGCCGTCTTCGCCGGTGATCTTCGGCTGGAACTCTTCCATTGCGTAGAGCCCGGCGACGTGGTGCGGGATCTGGTCGTCGCGGTGCCAGTTCGGGTACTTGGCCCAGGCGTTGAAGTGCCAGTTGGTGAGGGCTGTTTCGCCCTGCGGACTCTTGACGAAGATCGGGCCGGAGTCGCGGAGCCAGACCCGGTCGGTGGGCCAGAGGTGCAGGTGCAGCCGGGCCATGTTGGCTGCGGCGCGGAGGAGGATGCGGCGAACGCGCTTCTCGGCGGCCTCGTCGTTGACGAGGATGTGGACGTCCTCGACGGAGGAGAGGTGACGGACGATCTCGGAGTAGACCCAGGGGATGGGCTGGAACTTGCCGGGCCAGTCTTCGGCGTTGTGGGGCCAGGCGATCCAGGTCGCGGTGTGGGGGGCCCATTCGGCGGGCATGCGGAAGTTCCGGTCGCGAGGTGTGGTCATCGGTCTTGTCTGGCTCCTGCCGGGTGGAGTCCCCTCCCGACTTATTTGTGCAAAGTATTCGAAAGATGGAAGTTAGGTCCGGACTTCCTGTTCTGTGCCCCGGTTTGACTTCCTGCTTTAAGTATAGCTAGGGATGGGGTTGGGATCGGCACTGCGAATGTTGCTGACGGGTTAAGGTTTAGTGGGATTTGGGGGTTGATAGAGGTGGGGGCAATGGACCTCGGCGGCTGAAGCCGTGCCCCTTAGCGAAGCGGTTCGAGCTTTTTGTGTAGAAGATGAGCGCTGCCCCACGCGCAGTGGGCCCGCGGCAGCGCTCATCTTTTCGTTCCCAAACCCCGCGCATTGGTTTATGCCGTGGGCTTGCGGCGCGGAGGATTCTGGCGAGTATCCGGCTGCTGAGCCTTACAATCTCCGAGATGAATGATGGGCTCCGGGCTCCAGTTTGGGCTTTGCAGATACGGCGGGTGAGTTTGGCCGCGGCGATTCTCTGCGTCCTCGCGTTTGCGTGGACCTCGCGGCGCTGGCTTCTGGTGGGAGATGCCTCGCTGATGCACTATGTGACCTTCCTGATGGCGCGGGGGATGGTTCCTTACCGGGAGATCGTGGATGTGAACCTGCCGGGGAGCTATGCGGTGGAGTGGGCGGCGATCCATCTCTTCGGAGCGGGCTCGGCGGGATGGCGGGTCTTCGATCTGGCGCTGGGTGGTCTCGCGGCTGGTGCGATGGCCTGGACGGCGGGGCCTGAGGACGGGATGGCGGGGCTGCTGGCGGGGCTGGTCTTCGTGCTGGTGCATGGGCGCGACGGCATGAACGAGCTGGGCCAGAGAGACCTGGTGATGGCGGTGCTGCTGGTGTGGGCGGCGGGGTGCCTGCGGCAGGCGGTGCTTCGCTTTCGGCGGGAGGGCTTCGGGCCGCGGCGTGACGGGATGAGGCTGGTGCTGCTGGCGGGACTCGCGGCCGGAGCGGCGCTGACGATCAAGCCGACGGCGGCGATCTTCTGGGCGGCGATGCTGGCGTGGCTGCTGTGGGAGGTGGAAGAGAGCGTCCGGCTGCGGGTAGGGCTGGTGAACCTTGCGGGCTTTCTGGTGGCTCCTCTGATTGCGGTTGGGTATCTGGTGCATTGGGGAGCGGTGGGGGCGTTCTGGAGAATTACCACGGGGCTGATTCCGTTTCATAACCAACTGGTGCGCAGGCCGGTGAGCTACCTTGTGCTGCATCCTTTGCCTTCGTCGCTGATGCCGGTGCTGGTGCTTTGGGTGGTGGTGCTGGGGTTGCGGCGGAAGGAGGGGCTGCGGCTTCTGCGGCCGGAAGAGAGCTTGGCCGCGGTTGGATTTTTGTGCGGGCTGGCCTCGTTGCTGGTGCAGAGGAAGGCTCTGCCATACCACCGCTATCCTGCGGATACATTCTTTCTGTTGCTGGCAGCGTTGAGCTTTGCGCGCAGCTTGCGGGAGAGGGGACGGGAGCGATGGGCGGGGGCGGCGGGGATTCTGGTGCTGGGATTTTTGGTGGCTCCTCAGTGTCTGATGAAGACGCTGCCGCTGCATGCGGAGCCGGATGATTTCAGCGGTTTGCTGGAGCGGGATCTGACGGCGCTGGGAGGGGCTGGGCTCGATCGCAGGATCGAGTGCGTCGACTTTACCTCGGGGTGCGTGACGACGCTGTACCGGATGCGGGTGGAGGAGAGCACGGGGTTTCTTTATGACTGCTATCTCTTCGAGCCGGCGACGAATGCTGTGGTGCGGGGGTATCGCGAGGAGTTTCGGGAAGAGGTGATGGCGCGGCCCCCGGAGGTGATTGTGCTCTCGAACCAGGACTGCGAGCGGAGGGCGGGGTTCGACAAGGTGGATCGCTGGCCGGAGCTGGCAGCGTGGCTGGGGAGGGAGTACAGGGTGGAGAGGCAGGTGACTCCGCCGGGGTTGGTGCGATGGGCGAGTACGACGGTGGCTCCGGCGAGTTATCGGATCTATGTGAGAAAGTGAGGATGATTTGAGGAGAGATCCCTGGTCTTCACGTTCGGCGGATTGCGGTCCTTACGAGGAGTGCATACCCCAGGGGCTAAAGCCCCTTCTTTGACTGGGCCATCGCCTGGAATTTGTCGATGCTGATCTAGAAGAGCCGATCTTCTCCGCAACGAGTTCTGCGGAGAAGATCGGCTCTGGTTGGTTGCGGCTGGTCTCGTTGAATTTTTGACGAGGCTTGGAACTTATTTAGGCAGAGGGATCGATACGGCCTTGCCCGCGCCGCGCTCGGCGATCCAGAGGGTGTCGCCCGCGGGTTCGACTCCGGTCGGGGTTTTGAGTCCATCTTTAAGGACGGTGACGGTTGCCTTGTCTCCATCGACGGTGAGGGCGGAGATCCTGCCGCCACCGTTTTCGGCGACGATGAGCTTGCCGTTCGCCGCGCGCATGCCGTCAGGGCCCTTGACCGGCTGATCCATCCAGATGTCGACGGGCTGTTCGGGTTTGCCGGCGGCGTCGACCGGGATGCGGTAGAGCTTGTTGAAGACCACGTTGTTCACATAGAGCGTGCCGTTCAGGAAGGTGATGCCGTCGATGCCCATCAGGACCCGGTGCTCGAAGAAGAGCTCGGCGGTGGAGGCCCCAGCCGGAAGACGGTAGATTCTTCCGGTGGCGGTATCGCTGATGTAGAGAGCCTTGTCGGGACCGATCGCGAAGTCGTTGCAGGTGGTGTTGTCGCCGGGAAGGTTCCAGCGGACCTTGGGCGCGCCGGTGGAGAGGTCGAAGCTTCTCAGCGCGGTGTGCCGCTGCACGGGGGTGGTGTTCGGCACAGGGGTCAGCTGGCAGGTCCAGAGGGTGTTGCTGGAGGCGTCGGCCAGCATGCCGAAGAAGAAGGTTCCGGGGCCCTCGGCGCTGGCGTCGATGAACTTCTCGGCGGTGGAGGAGCCGGAACGCACTTTGTAGACGAAGGGTGAGCTGGCGCTGCCGACGATCAGAACGCCGCCGGGGGCTACGGTGAGGCTCTCCGGCTGCGACTTTGCATCGGCGATGAGAATGTCAGCGGCGAACGAGGCTTGCGTAAGGCTCGCTGCCAGAACGAGGCAGGTGGCGAGGCGTCGGGCATTCGAAATAGACATCGTCAGATCTCCTCCGAGTTGATCGTTCGTACCGCCGGTTCGGGATTCCGAAAGAAGCTTAGAGCAGTCACGGAAAGCCCGGTTGAATTGGCCAGATCAGTATACGTAGGATCGCGGCGGTTGGAGTTACGGAAGAGATTGCTGCCGAACGATGGTGGTGAGCGGGGAGACCTGGGTGGCTGCGGGCTGGTTCTGTCATTCTTTTGTGAGGAAAGCCAGACCGCAGGCTGGTTGTGGTCTGGCTTTTGAAGCAGGGAGAGGAAGTTAGAAGTAGATTTTGGCCGCGACCTCTCCTTGACGCGCGGGGTTGAGGGTCGAGGTGACGGTGCCGCCGGAGGCTGAGTCGATGTTGGTGTTGGAGGGGGCGGCGAAGGTTGCGTGATTGAAGACGTTATAGAAGGAGGCGCGAAACTCGACGGATTTGGTCTCGGTAAAGCGGAAGTTTTTGATCAGCGAGACGTCGAACTGCACTAAGCCGTCGGCGCGGAGCGTATTGATGCCGCCGTTGCCGTAGGTGTAGGTTGCCGGAACGGCAAAGGCGGCGACTCCGCTGGGCGAGAGAAGGGTGCAGGTTGGATTGCGGGGGTTATAGAACCAGCAGTTGGCGTTGCGGACGAGGGAGGATGGGCCTATCACGTTGGCACGCTGGCTGCCGACGCCGGTGTTGGCGGTGTCTCCGCTGATGGTGGGGGTGAATGGAAGTCCGGACTGGAGGGTGGCGATGTTCGAGAGATTCCAGCCGCCGATGAGGGTATTGGCCCATACGGGAAGGTCGGAGAGGAAGTGTCGGCCGCGGCCCAGGGGAAGCTCGTAGAGGGTGCTGGCAACGAAGTTGTGCTTGAGGTCGTAGTTGCATACGCCGTAGTAGCGGATGAGAGGAGTGTCTTCGCGGACGACGCTGGTGTAGGTCCCGTCGGTGAGGCACTTCGCATAGGTGTAGGAGACGAGGAAGGTGGCGCCAGCGTAGTTGCGGGCCTCGAACTTGGTCTGCAGCGAGTTGTAGTTTCCGTTGCCGGCGAACTTCGAATAGTTGATGGTTCCCCACTGAGCGCGAGGGCGGCGATCCTGGATAGTTCCGGGGCCGGGGTCGGGGTCGTTGATCTGAAAGCCCTGCTGCATGTGCGTGGTTTTGTTGGCGACGTAGGCCACGTCGAGTGAGAGGTGAGCTCCGAATTGATGCTGGACCGCGGCGTTCCACTCCTGAATGGAGGTGTTTTGTACGTCGAGCGCCATGGAGGTCACGCTGGGGGTGGAGCAGGAGTTGGCGACGTAGCCGAAGGAGCACTTCGCGCCGCTGGAGTTGGGAGCGACGACGGGCTGGCCCTGGTAGAAGTCGGCCAGGGTGAAGGAGGGGATGCCGTTGGTGTTGTTTAAAGATTGCGATGCAATGAAGGGCACTGTGTTTTGCGTGTTGTTGATGGCGTTGTCGTCGGGGAAGAGAAAGAAGATGCCGTAGCCGCCGCGCAGCACCGTGGTGGGCGTGGGGCTGTAGGCGAAGCCGAGGCGGGGGCCTACGTCAAAGTAGTCCGACTTGCGAATCGATTTGGGGAGGCCGAGATCTTCGGCGTACTCGAAGCGATCGGAGAAGAGAGGGACGAGCTGGGGGGTGAGCGGCTGGGCGTTGATGGAGAAGTTGCGGGGGAGGACGAGCTTTCCGTTGGTGAGGTCGAAGCCGGTGATCTGTCCTTTATCGCCTGAGTTGTAGAAGGGGTTGATCTCCCAGCGCAGGCCGGCGTTGATGGTGAGGTTGGGCAGGGCGTGGTAGTTGTCCTGAACGTAGAAGGCCTGGAAGTTGCCTGCATTTCCCCACAGGCTGCGGTAGCTGGAGCGGCTGGCGCTGCGTGGGTAGCCCATGAGGAAGTCTGCGAGGTTGTCGCCAGAGTAGGAGCCGTTGAAGTTGAAGGTTCCGACGGAGTTGTTGCCGGCGACAAAGGTGTTGGTGTTGTGAAAGAGCTCGTAGCCGAAGCGGAGGTCGTGCTGTCCGCTGGCGTAGGTGACGTGGTCAGCGTACTGCCAGGATCGAATTTTATTTTGCTTGGGATAGCTGTTATTCGCCTGCCCGTTGTAGCTGGAGTAGTTGGCGATGGTGATGCTGGGAAATCCCTTGGTGGAATCGGGGGCGAGGCCTTCCAGGCCGGTGATGCCGGCCATGGCATTGATGTCCTGCCCTTGCAGGGAGCTGGTGAAGAGAAAGTAGCTGCGGTAGTAGGAGACCTGAAGCTCGTTAATCCACTTGGAGTTGAAGACGTGGGTCTCGCGGAAGAGACCATCCTGGCCGCGGCTGCGGAGGGGGAAGCCTCCCAGAGCGGGATAGGCGTTGGGGTCGGTCTCGTGGCTGTCGGAGATGGAGTAGCGGCCGGTGAGGTGGTCGGCGGCAGTGAGCTGATGGTCGATGCGCACGTCGCCCTGTTCGAGCTGCTGCTTGAGACGGTTGGTGAGGATGGCGCGACCGATGCCGTTGGTGACGGTATTCGCACGGGGCATATAGCCAAGAAGAAACGCGGCCTGCGGCGTGGGGGTGAAGGTGTTGGGGCCGCGGCCGTCGTTGGCGATGGCTCCTGTAAGAGGGTTGCGGATGGTGACGCCGGGGGTGGCGGAGAAGTCGCCGGTGCGTTGCGCATCGGTGGCGACGATGCTGTTGAAGCTTTGCTGGAGACTGTAGAGGGTCGCCTGCATGTCGACGAAGAAGAAGGTCTTGTCTTTGACGATTGGGCCTCCTACAGCGAAGCCGAACTGATTGCGGTGGAGAGCCTGGCTGGGAGCGTTGGGCGCGGTGAAGTAGTTTTTGGCGTCGAGGGCGTTGTTGCGCAGGAACTCGTACGCGGTGCCATGCAGGCTGTTCGATCCGGTCTTCAGGGTGGCGTTGACGACGGTGGGGCTGTGACCGTACTCGGCGCCCATGTTGCTGGATTCGACCTTGAACTCGTCGAGCGCATCGACGTTGGGCTGGATGATGGTTCCTCCGAGCTGAAACTCGGTGATATTGGCCCCATCGAGATACCAGCCGGTCCAGGAGGGGGAGAGGCCATTGACGTTTACGTTGACGGCGCTGGCGCGGATGGAGGTTCCGCCGGCAGCGATGTTCTGGCCTCCCTGGATGAAGCTGACGCCGGGTGTGAGCTGGGTGAGCTGCCAGAAGGTGCGGCCATTCAGTGGCATGTTTTGAACGGTCTGGGTATCGACGACCTGACCGACGGACGAAGAGGCCTGATTGAGGAGAGGGACGACGGAGGCGACGACGGTGACCTTGTCGTTGATGCCGCCGACGTGCAGGACGGGATTGATGGTGGCGCGCTGGGCGACCTGCAGCTCGGTGTCCGCGATCTGGGTGGGAGCGAAGCCTTCTCGGGAGACCGTGATGGAGTAGTGACCGATCTGCAGGTTGGGAACGGTGAAGGCTCCGTTGTTATCGGTGGTGACGGTGCGCTCCTCCCCGGTCCCGAGATTTTTGGTGACGACGGTAGCCCCGGGGATCACGGCGCCGGTGTCGTCGGCCGCGGTTCCCAGGATTGTTCCTGTGTTGGACTGTGCGGAGAGCTTCATGGTCGTGCATAGGCCACCGGATAGAAGCAAGACTGCTCCGAGGAGAATACGTGCTGTTTTTGTGTACATGGTGTTGCTCCTCTTTACTGCTTAGGCTGCGTGGGGTTTGTTGCGTGAGTCTGGTGCGGGTTAGACCCAGAGCAGGGGCTGGCGAATGGGGTAGTTGCGAATGATCTCGCGGTCGGTCGGATCGGGGTTCAGCGTCTTCCAGAGATCGATATATTGCTGGCGCTGGCAGGCGATTCCCGCGAAGAGGAGTCCGGGAGAGCGCACGGGGAGGGATGCGAAGTGTTCGACATCTTTCGCGTAGGGCCAGCTGGCTTTGTCTTTCAGGTAAGGGTAGAGAAACTCGGCGGCCTTGCAGAGTCCGCGCCCGTCAGGCAAGGCGAAGGTGGTCAGGTCGGTTCCGTGGCCTTTGAGGGACTGGGCCAGACCGGCCATGACGTCGAAGTTGAAGATGGAGTAGCTGTAGGGTTTGGTACGGGTGAGCTCCTTGGGGAAGGAGCCGTCTTTCCCGAGCTGGTCTGGAAGGAGGGTTTTAGCGAACCACTGCCGTATCTCGTCGCGAGTCTGCTCGTCGCCGATCAGGCGGGCGTACTCGGAAGATTGCAGCGCCCAGCAGGTGGCGTGATTGTTGAGGGTATCTCGCTCAGCTTGTCCTTTCTGGCTGGTCTTCATCCAGGTGAGGTACTCGCGGAACCATTGCTGGACGCCCTGCATGTCGAGGGTAGAGAGGGCGGCGGGGGAGAGGAAGCTGGCCGCACGGGCGACCTCGACGAGATGGAGGGTGTCGATGATGCCGAAGTTTCGTCCGGTCGAGACGCCGTGGACCCCTTGGGAGAACTCGAGGTTGGGGTTCATCCGGGTCTCTGGGGTTACGAACCACGCCCGGAGGTGGTCGCCTGCCCGCTTCCCGTACTTGGGATCTTTCGTGAGGAGCCAGGCCGCAGTCAGAGCAGGCATCCGAATCGAGAGGTCGACCATGACCTTGCGGTGGTCGTTGAAGTTCTCGGGATTGCTTTGGCCGTCGCGGTTGATGTAAGGCCCGTTCGGATCTTTGGGGTTGGGCCAGAAGTAATCGGCCTGGGAGAAGAAGTCGTGGGGGCCGCCTGGACTCTTCGGGCTGCGGAAGGAGGTGATTGTCACGGGGGCAGGGGAGAGGTACTGCTTCGCCGCCTGCAGTATCCGGGTTCGGTCCGTCCGGGCGACCAGATCGTAAGTCGATGGTTGGAGCGGGGCGGCCCAGGAGCGATCTTGTGCTGCGGTCAAAAGCGTTGTGCCTGCACCGGCACAGAACTGGCGGCGATTCAATCTCATGAGGTATCCCGTCGGATGAAATTTCCCGGGTATGCCGGGAGCGGGACCTACACTCTTTGGTCGGAGATACAATCAGCAAGTGACTCACCGTTTGTCCCATTTAAAGAGGGGTGTTACACCCAAACGACGTTTGTCACAAAGCAGCAAGCTGTTGAAAACTGGCAGGTTGTTTTTTGAGTCCGATATACTTCTACGCCTAGATGGTTTCAGAGCCTCCGTCTCGCGAACGTTGGATACCCGTCACCGCTGACGAGCATGCCGAGGTTCTTCGTGCTCTTGAAGAGGTTCTGGAGAGTCCCCACTTCCGAAACAGCAAGCGCTACCCGGCGCTGCTGCGCTACATCGTAGGGCAGACCTTGAGCGGCCATGGGGATGAGATTAAAGAGCGCACGGTGGGGATCGATGTCTTTGGGCGAGCGCCTGACTACGACACCAATCTGGACACGATCGTCCGCTACTCGGCGGGCGAGGTACGGAAGAGGCTGGCGCTGCACTACCACGAGGTGGATGTGCCGATTCAGATCAGCCTTACGGCGAGATCGTACCGGCCGGAGTTTCTACGAAAGATCGAGACTTTCAATTTATTAGAGACAGAGTCTTCGGTGGTGACGCCTCCTGCTTTGGAAAAGACGGAGCCCGATTCAGCTCCGGAGAGAGTCGATCGGGGTGCAGGGAGCAGCCATCCTCTGGCCTGGAGCATTGCCGCGTGCGCGCTCCTGCTTCTGGCCTTCAGCTTGGGACGATCGATCTATCGTGAGCGTACCGATGTTCTGGGCGCATTCTGGTCTCCGCTTCTGGAACAGAGGCTGCCCACGATGATCAGTCTGGGAGGAGTTGTGCTTTCTCCGCACTCCAGCGTGGGGACGCAGGTGGCGTCCGACGCTTCGGATATCAATCCTTATCTTTCCTTTGAAAATGGGTTGGCCATGGGGCGCGTCGCCGCTCTGCTGAACGCTCGCGGAGGAGATTATCGCGTGGAGCCGACGGCGTACACGACGCTGGCGCAGATACGCGAGAACCCTGTGGTGCTGGTGGGTGCTTATAACAATCCCTGGAGCATGAAACTGCTTGAGCCGTTGAGGTTTCACTTCACACCGCATCCGGAGGAGCGGATCGTCGATTCGCAAGATCCGAACCGTTCCTGGCAGCGCGATAAGACCAAGCCGTTCGGGGATACGGCAGACTATGCCCTGGTGGCCAGGTTTCGCAATCCTTCGACCAACAGCATTGTCGTTGTGCTGGCGGGAGTTCAGAGGTTTGGGACGGATGCGGCCTCTCAATTCGCAGTGTCGCGCGAGCTTCTAGAGGATTTTAGCCAACAGGCGGGGCAGAGCTGGCGAGAGAAGAACTTCGAGGTCGTGCTGCGCGTCGATGTTTTGAACGGCCGGACGGGGGCCCCGACCATCGAGGCAAGTTATCTCTGGTAACGGGCGGATCTCTTCAGCGTCTCCCATAAAAGACGAGAGATTATTATTGCGGTCCTATCCGCTCTGCGATCAATTGGGGCGAGACGGCGTTACTTGCGACATTGTCGGCGCCGACGAGGAGCTCAAACTGCTCGAAACCACCGCGTGGTGAGCTGGCACGGTGGAGTGGCCCCATCATCAAGGATGGAGATAAGAGGAACTTGGCGGCAGCTTCTGTGCCTGCCGTGTTCAACCCGGCCACGATGAGGACATGCCCGGTGCCCGAGAGGTTCGGGCCATACGCGATAAGGCCATAGGTATGATTCTCGGTCGGTGTGCCGTAGATCGTGCTCTCTCCCGGATGAGGATGCGAGTTGATGATCCCTGAGGGCTTTTCGTTTCCGGGATTGAAGCTGAAGCGAAAGTTCATTCGAGGCTGAAAGAGTTCGATCCATGGATTGGACTCGCTCGAGCCGATCAGGATGGCGGTGCCGGTTCGCAGATCGTCCATTCGCAGGTCTCGGGCGTAGCGGACGATGGTTCGCTCAGGAACTACGTCGTCCACCTGAGAGAGACGCGAGACGAGGTCGAGATCGACCACGCTGGTATAGCGGCGCTTGCCGAGCTTGAGTATTTCGGAGGCGCCTGGCACATCGTTTCGCTTGAGGTTGGTTCGATAGCTTCCGTTGACGTAGTTGGCCAGGGGGAGCGGCCGCTCGATGAGGCTCTGCATGATGATGAGGCCATCGTCGGAGGGAACGATGAAGGTATCGTGACTGCTGCTGAAAAGTTGCGTCCAAAGCTTGTGTGACTCGGCGATGGCGGGCGAAGCAACCGCATGTCTCATGATGGGACGCGGAAGCAGAAAGGCACATGCCAGACCGAGTGCAAAACCTATGCACAACATAAGAGACGTCCAGTAAGGATGCCGTCGAAGGTTTTCTTTCCAGGACTCTCTATATCCCGGGAATCCAGGGACGATCTCCGGAGTTTCCAGGGGGCGGGTGGACGGATCGGCTGCGGACGAAGCTGTCTTCGCTGCCTCGGCCGGGGCTTCTTCAGAAGACGCCTGCGTCTGTGTGTGAGCCGCGAGCTCTGAAGCGGTCAGATTGTAGGAGGAGGGGCTCGTCTCCAGCTTTCGTTCGGAGAAGGAGGGAGCATAGCCGCCGCGAGGAATTTCGAGGAGGAGGCTCTCCTGTTTCCCTTCGGTCGCGAAGTATTCCTCCAGGCGCTTGCGTAGATTTCGCGCGTAGCTGCGAACGATATTATCTTCGCTGGCATCGTAGCCTTCGGCTCTTCCAAAGACCAGAATGCCGATCTGCTGCTCTGTAATCTCATCGGCGCGATCACGGATATGGCGATCGACGATGTACAGCAGGAAGTCGGCAAGCAGCCGCGAGCGCCCGAGAGTTCCACTCACGGCAATTCGTTGTGCAAGCTGCCAGCGGGGATCCTCTGCATGTTGATGAGCGTCGGTTAGACCCGAGTCGGACGAGCGCGAGACGAACCCCGTAGCAATCTTCTGCGATGGCCCCAGAGTCTGCATGTGGTTTTTCTGCGTTTTGCTGTTCAAGGCAAGTTTAATGACCTGAGATGAACGTCTCGTTAATGAGGTACGCAGCGGCTCGGGCACACGGCGTGTTCGCAAGGGTGAGAGGTCTTGGTTTGAGCTGTTCTCAAAAGACTTAGCTCGAACACAATGTGCAAATTGCTTTTACACGCGGATAACCCCTACCGCGACGCGGGATGCTCCTCCAGATTGAGAGACATCGGGACAAACGAAGAATGGTGGGTTCGCAACCGCTATTCCTGTGGCGAATCGGCGGCCCGAGCGGCGATGGAGGCAGTCTGTGATGGTGAAGGTTTGGTTATCGGAGATCGGGAGGCAACTGGTGGAGAGCGAAAGACTTGGAGAGAAGAGACCTGCCTGGATCGCAACTCTCTTCGGAGTGCTTGCGCTGACGATCGGAGTGTTGCTCGTGCCGGGAGCATATGGCCAGGGACTTACCGGGTCGATTGCCGGAACCGTGACCGATTCGAGTGGAGCGACGGTCGCCGAGGCGACCGTGACAGTCCGGCAGGTGGATACGAATGCCATTCATACGGTTGCGACCTCCGACGTAGGATCTTACCGGGTCCCCCAACTCTCTCCCGGGACGTATAGCGTAAAAGTCGAGAAGGCAGGATTCCAGGTTTATCAGCAGGACGGCATTATCCTCGCGATCGACCAGGTGGCACAGATCGATGCACGTTTGAGGATTGGTTCGGATATGCAGACCGTCAGCGTGTCGAGCGAAGCTCCGGTGATTCAGACGGAGACGTCCTCGGTTGGCCTTGTGGTCGACAGCGCGACTATCCAGAACACACCTTTGAACGGACATGTAAGCATTCTGGGGCTCATCGATCTGGTTCCCGGGGTGCAGGACGTTGCTGCGCAGGATCAGGTGCCGGTCCGTGGCGTGACGCTGGCCTTCGGTACTAACCAGCGCAACTCCTATGGAGACGTCGGCTTCACGTTTGATGGCGTGGCGAACGAGGAGGTCGAATTGCAGCGCGGAGAGGGAGAGGTACCTCCGCTCGATGCCTTGTCGGAGTTCAAGGTCATCACGCAGGGAGCTCCGGCGGAGTTCAACCAGCCCAACCAGGTCATTATTGCCAGCGCCAGCGGTGGCAACGCGCTGCATGGAGAGGCGCTCTGGTTTAACCGCAGCCGTGGAACGGGGGCTAAGCCCTATTTCTTTGGGGCGAGCTCCGACGCTCCGGCGCGTCCGCCGTATCAACGGAACGAGTATGGCGGAAATCTTAGCGGCCCGATCTATCTTCCTCACCTTTACAACGGCAAGGACCGCAGCTTTTTCTTTGCCAGCTATGAAGGCTTTCATCTCACGCAATCGAATCCGCTGACCAGCACGCAGCCGACCGACGCTGAGCGCAATGGCGACTTCAGCTGCTTCCTGGCTGGCGGCAGCTGCGCTTCCTCGGCGGTCGGCACGGTCCTGATCAATCCCATCACAAAGCAGCCATTTCCCGGAAATAAGATCAATGTTCCGCTCAATCAGATTGACGTTCAGCTGCAGAACCTGCTGCTTCCGAAGTCCACGAGCCAGACGACGGGCGTGAACACGTTTGAGCTGGTCCCACATACGACGGACGTCACTCGCTTCAACCTACGCGTCGATCACAAGATCAGCGATAAAGACCAGATTCGCGGCACATGGCTTCTCGCCTTCTATGGACCTTTCAGGGATGTCGCCCCACAGGGGAGTGGATCGAGTCTCGCCGGCGGCGTGGCACGCGATGGTGAGCACAACGACATCTTTGTCGCGGGCTGGACGCACGCTTTCTCTCCCACGCTGTTGCTCGATTCTTACGTTTCGTACCTTCACCTGCCGCTCTACCGCGATGCGCAGAATTATCAGACAGACTTCTCCTCGATTATTCCGGGGCTCGGTCCCCAGTTGCTGTCCGGTGCGCCGTCTTTGAACATTACGAACATTACGGCATTCTCTGAAGCAGGCTCGAAGAACCTCGAACAGACGTATCAAGGCAACACGGCATTGACCAAGGTCCTTCCGAAGCACACGATCAAAGCGGGATTTTCGTATCTGTATAACGACTCCTGGCAGGATAGCTCGCAGTCGCATGGAGCCTTCACCTTCACGGGCCGCTATACCGGGATTGCTTACGCCGATTTCCTTCTGGGCTATCCCAACACGACGGCGAACGCGAACCCGCACGACTATGTCGTACGGTTTAATTCCAGTCAGTACGGGATGTATCTCCAGGATGACTGGAAACCGATACCGAATCTTACGTTGAACTACGGCATCCGCTACGATCTTCAGCGTTTTCATGACAATCCGTACGGCACCGAATCGCTCTTCGTGCCCAGCGTGGGGAAGGTCGTGGTCTTTGCGAACTCTTATCCCGCCATCACGAATCCGGCCTATATCCAAAATACGGTGTTAGCTCCGTCGGTGGGCCTGCCTACCAACATGTTCGATTATTTAGGCCAGGCCAAGACCAACATCGCGCCACGCTTTGGCTTTGCGTATCAGGTTCGACCGAAGACGGTGGTTCGCGGAGCTGTAGGTCTGTACTATAACCTGCTGCCTTCCGCTTATGTGGATGGCGGATTCAGCAACCTTCCATTCGTCAACAACCTTAGCTATACAAATAGCGCATCGCCGACGATCACGATGGATGCTCCGTTCGCCGCGAGCGCCTCCGTTCCGGCGAATCCATCGGTGATCGCGCAGCACAAGACCATCACACCGTATACGGAACAGTACAACCTGGCGATCGAGCAGCAGCTGCCCGGCGCGGTGGACCTGCGCATCGGGTATATCGGACAGCGCACGCTTCACCAGAACAACCATGGCGGGCCCGGCAATACCGAACCGGACATCAACTACGCTCCTCCTGGAACCACGGTCGAGCAGTCGCGCCGATCGTTCCAGCCGTTTTCGACGATCATGGAGGCTTTCGATCCGATCTATCACACGACGGGCAACTCGCTGCAGATTGGCGTTCATAAGCAATATCGTCATGGCCTCATGGTCAACGCGGAGTATCAGTGGATTCGGGTGCTGGGCGTTGAAAACCATCAGAACCCGACGGCCATTGGGGATTCGTATGGCAATATCTCCAGCATCACGCCGCAGACGCTCGAAGTCAGCTATGCCTACGAGCTTCCCTTCGGCCAGAACAAGATATTGTTCGGCAGGGCAGGAGGCTTGACGAACAGGGTGATCAGCGGATGGCAGATCGCTGGTATTACCTCGTTCCAGACGGGGCAGCCCTTCTCGGTTACATACACAGCGCCTGGCTCGCAGGTTTACGGAGCCAGCGGCCGTGCGGATCGAGTCCCCGGTGTGCCCTTATATCCGGCGCACAGGTCGAATACAGAGTGGTTCAATCCCGCTGCCTTTGCCGCTCCGCAGCCGTACACCTTTGGAAACTCCGGCTACAACATGATGTGGGGCCCCCACTACCAGAACTGGGACATGAACCTACAGAAGAACACGGCGATTGGAGAGCGGTATCATCTGCAGCTTCGCGGCGAGGTCTTCAACGTGTTCAATCATCCTAACTTCGGGGCTCCCAGTGCGGCCGTGAACAATCCCGCCTCCATCGGCAGGATCACGTCGGTGGTCAACGAGAATCGCACCATCGAATTCGCGGCGAAGTTCATCTTCTGAAGAGTTGTCGCGGAAACAGACCGCTCTGTGTCGGAGCTGTGCTGCTTCGGCACAGAGCGATCTTATCTCCATCGAGACGATGTTTGTCTTATGTCTGTTTCATGTCAAACCGGCAGCACCTGAAAGGAAAAATTTGAGTATGCGCTCACGTATCGTCGCGGCTGGCCTCTTTCTCGCGGGTTGTATAGGTCCGTCTTTGCTGGGGCAGTCCAGCCACATCAACCCGTGGGAGCCGGTCAATCTCGCTCCTCTGCCGCCGATTGCGAGCCTGAGTGGGGGAGTGTGGATGAAGGGCGATCTGCATGTACATTCGCGGCACAGCAAGGAGTCGAGCAATAACTCGATCGGCAAGATCCTCTCCTATTCACATTCCGTAGGATTGGACTACATTTGCATTACCGACCATGATAATCATGTACTCGGGGATGTGGAGCATCACACCTGGGCCGACCCTGAGTTCAAGTCGGAAGATTCTCTATTGTTGCTGTACGGCGCAGAGTGGACGACGACCCGCGGCCACGGCAATGTGTTCTCGGCCCATCCGTATGATCACCAGAGGCTCTATGATGTTCGCGACCAGCGCGACATTGTGGTGGGGGCGGTGAAGAAGGAGCTGGGAGTTCACCTGTCGGCGAATCATCCGAGCGGCAAGGATCACTTCGGCTACTCGTACGATATGGTCGACTCGATCGAGGTTTGGAACTCGGCTTTGTGGTCGAAGAATGCGAACGCGATCATGATCTGGGACGATATGTTGTCCTCGGGCCGCAAGCTGACGGGAAGAGGGGGAAGCGATGCGCACCATGGCCTTCCGGATACTCCCGAGCAGGCTACCAAGAACAGCCCTCAGGCAAAGTATAACTACATCGGTACGCCGACGACGTGGGTGTTTGCGAAGGAGCGAACCCGCCAGTCGGTTGTGGATGCCTTGACGAATGGGCGTGTTTCGGTCAGCGCGAATCCTTATGCTCCGCGTGTCGAGTTTTATGCCGATCTGGACCAGGATGGCAAGATGGACATGATGATGGGAGATAACACCAAGGCTACGGGGAAGCCGGTCAAGTTCCGGGTTCAGTTGACGGGAAAAGCGGTGCTTGCGGATGCCACCTATACCGTGAAGGTGGTCAAAGACGGCAATCCGTACAACACCTATACGATGACGGGCAGGGCGGCAGTGGCGGAGTTTACCGATACCCCGTTGGAGAAGGGAAGGACGTACTACCGCGTAACGGTGGAGGGCCCGTCTACTCCCTATCCTCAGGTGCCCGACTCCATGAAGCTGAGTGAGCCCATGGTGGGGCTATCGAACCCCATCTACTTCAACTTCGATCCGAACTTCTGAGCCGTTCTTGGCGAACGGCTGGCCGAGATGCTGGCTCGGCTTGCCATGCCGACACTCCGTGTTCAAGATGACCCGGAGGTCTAGTTCCTGGATTGTTGCTTTCTGCAGCGTGGGCTTTCCATCTTGCAGACCGTTAGCACCGGAAGGGTGTGAAGAGATACGGCCGCCAATCCTCGATAGTGGGTTGACCGGGGACAGGCCGCCAGTGTGAGGCTCCGAAACCTTGCGCACGCCGCCGAGTACAGCGTTTTGACTGCCGCACCGCGTCAGAGGGGGCTGGTTCCAGGGTTCGCCTGTCAGAGCATTCAGATCGTAGACGACTTTGCCATCCTTACTACAAACTTTCGCGATTTGTTTAATGACTTTGTAGACGGGTCATTACTTCATCGGTGAGAATGCAAGCGGATGCAACATGAAGTTGCTGATGTTGGCGACGATCTTTGCGTCCTTGAGCTCGGGGGGCGCACTGATCTTCTTCCACTCCGGATCGGAGGCGAAGGCGGACCACAGCTTCTCGCGGTCGGCGAGCGAGTCGAAGGAGAGCATGTAGGTGGTGTTAGGCTGGCGCGGGCCGATGATGGATTCACCGATAAAAACCGGCCGCATGCCGATACGTTCGAAGACGCCGATCTCGGCGTCGTTGAACATCTTCACCTTCTTCACGCGCGCTGCCGCTGACTGCGATTCGTAGATGCGCAGCTCGAAGAGGCGCGGCTTGCGCGAAACGGGATCGGTGGACAGCATAGCCTGGGGCATGACCGCAAGGCTGTGAAGGAGGCTCGACTCCATGGTGACGAAGGGCATGCCCGGGCTTGAGGCGAGAGTCTCCGACGCGGCGAGATAATCCCTGTCGGCGGCGAGTTTTGTGAGCGTCTCCTGCATGGCGGCGAGCGAGGTGTACTCGGCGATGGAGAAGAGCGAAGGCCCATCGGGGCCGATGAGGTTTGAGAACGCGCCGACAGGCCTGGCTCCGCCGCGGGCCAGCGCCGGGAAGAGAGCGCTCTCGAGATACGCAGAGACGCGCTGGGGTTGATCCTCGTCGCTGTTGTGCAGCCGCCAGGTGGTGATCTCAAGAAAGCTGCGCGTTATGTCGGCGGCGACGGCCGAGGTGGTAAAAGCGGCGGTCACCGCTGCGGCACCTGCGAGGAGTTGACGGCGGTTGAGAGAAGTCGGCATAGATTCATGGGTATAACAGCTTGCTATTATACGCAGGCCACTTTCGGCGGATTTTTTTGACAATCAGGGAGTTAGATCTGGCCAGGAACGTCAACGATCAGAGCCGGATCGCCAACGAGAGACCAACGCCAGTCTGGATCAAAGATGTTTGCCGAGCACCAATCCTATCGTTGTACCGATACTGGACGAATGATTAATTGACGAGGACAATTATCTGTTGACCATAGCCTTGAAGCGCACTTTGTGAAGCGGTAGGGAGTTCCGCCTCGTATTGCAGGCCGAAGGCGGGAAGAAAACGATGGTATCGTTCCTTCTTCACCTCTACCTTGCCACCTATCTGAATGGTTCCGACTCCATCCTTGACCTCGCCGTCGCTTTCCTGATGATTGAAGGCGGACCATCCGAAATCCAAGCGGAGCCGTGTTCGGGGCGTGTAAGTGAAGGAGGCGTCTACTGTCTGCTGGTTGCCTGGAATCTTCTGCGGGTAAGCGTCGTAGCCGCTCTCTATCTGCAAAACACCAGGGTTTTGCATGGTAACCGCATTGGCAACCGTGGCCGGGTAGGACTGAGATTCAAGTCTTGAGCCGGTAGATTGCCGCAACTGAAGCAAATCGCGCCGATCGCAGCGAGCAAAAACCCTGATGCAGGAAGAGGGTTATTTGAGATTGTCATCGCTGAGAAGTCTGAGAGAACGGCCGCCTACGATGATCTTATCGGCAAGTTTCTCTCTCGTGAATGCATCCTCTTCGTTCTCCGTATCAATCGCCAGACACCACGGCTTCCCCGAAGGGGAGGGCGGAAGCGTAAACTCCACTCCATCCTGTGCCGCATTGACGATCAGAAAAAAACTATCGTCGACGATAGGTTGTCCATCTTCATCGCTGACTTGTAGCGTCTGTCCATTGAGCAGGATCGCAATGGAACGGCTCCAGGTCGTATTCCAGACCTCGTCGGATACCTGTTTCCCATCTGTGTTGAACCATGCGATGTCATGAATGATCGTATTTTGTCCTTTTTTTCTGATCTCACGATCCTGGAAGAATTTTCGTCGATGAAGATTGGGATGCGAGAGGCGAAGGTGAATGAGTCGACCGGTGAAGTCGAGCATGCGTTTGCGGGAATCATCTAGATTCCAGTCATGCCAGGTGAGTTCGTTGTCCTGACAGTAACAGTTGTTATTGCCTCGTTGAGTACGAGCTATATCATCCCCTCCACAGAGCATAGGTACTCCCTGGGAGAGCATCAGAGTGGCGAGGAGGTTGCGCATCTGACGCTCTCGCATTCGATTTATGTTTTCGTCCTCGGTTGGTCCTTCCGCTCCCATATTCCAGGAGTCATTCTGGTCGGTGCCGTCCCTGTTATCGTCCTGGTTCGCTTCATTGTGTTTTTCGTTGTAGCTCACCAGGTCGCATAACGTGAAACCGTCGTGGGCGGTGATGAAGTTGATGCTGGCGTAGGGCTTGCGGCCGTCGAACTGATACAGATCGCTCGATCCGGTTAAGCGGTTGCCGAAGTCCGAAAGCTGTCCTGGGTCGCCTTTCCAGAACCGTCGCACCGTGTCACGATACCTTCCGTTCCACTCGGCCCAGAGGACAGGGAACTGGCCCACCTGATAACCGCCTTCGCCGACGTCCCATGGTTCAGCGATCAGTTTTACGTCTGCCAGCGTAGGGTCTTGATGGATGGTATCGAAGAAGGAAGATAGCCTGCTGACATCGTGTAACTCCCGAGCGAGTGTGGCCGCGAGGTCAAACCGGAAGCCGTCGACATGCATCTCCGTCACCCAATAGCGCAAGGAATCCATGATCATCTTTAGAACCTGCGGATTGCGCACGTTCAGGGTGTTGCCTGTACCTGTGTAGTCCATGTAATAGCGGGGATTGTCTTGAACGGATCTGTAATAGGTGTTGTTGCAGACTCCTTTCCAGCTCAGCATCGGACCGAGGTGATTGCCTTCACAGGTATGGTTGTAGACCACATCGAGGATCACCTCAATGCCCGCGGCATGAAGGGTCTTAACCATGTTTTTAAATTCGTTGACCTGGCCACCTACATCCCCGCAGGAACAGTACCTTGGCATGGGGGCGAAATAACCGAGGGTGTTGTAACCCCAGTAGTCGACAAGATCCTTATCCAGCAGGTGACCTTCATCGATAAAGTGATGAACGGGCAACAGTTCGACCGCGGTCACTCCGAGCTTTTTAAAATAGTCGATGCTGGATGGATGGGCGAATCCAGCATACGTACCGCGAATCTTTTCGGGGATAGCAGGATTTCGCATGCTAAAACCCTTCACGTGGACCTCATAGATGACCGAGTCTGCGAGGGGTATTTCGGGTGGACAGTCATCGGCCCAGTCGAACTTGGTGTCGACTACAACACTTCGAGGCATCCCCCAGGCGCTATCCTGAGTGTCCATCTTCAGATCATCTCCGGATGACAGGTCATAGGGGAATATAGGTGCTTTCCAGTTGACCTTTCCGGAGATAGCTTTTGCGTAGGGATCAACGAGAAGCTTGTTGTAGTTGAATCGATGCCCCTGCTCGGGGTCCCACGGACCGTCGACTCGATATCCGTAAAGTTGACCTGGCCTTACATCTCGTATGAACCCGTGCCAGACGAAGGCTGTGCGCTCGCGGAGCGGAATGCAGTCAACCTGTTCTCCATCTCTGTTGAACAAACAGAGGTCTACCCGTGTCGCGTCCTGGGAGAAGATCGCAAAATTGGTTCCTTTACTCGAGACGGTAGCGCCGAGAGGATAGGGGCGTCCAGGAAGAAGGGTATGACTCATGAGTCATAGGATGCGAATTCGCGGTCAAAATCGCTGTCCCTCTCTTTTCTGCAATGAAAAATCTTATCTCTCTGCCAGCTGGACCGTATTCACATGTAGTCTTTGCTGGGTTGTCAGAATTTGACTGACGCAAAGCATTACATTTTCGATGCCACCGGAACAGACAGATTCAGCGTCTGCGCTGGATAGGCTGATGCATCCAATTCGGAAGGGGGAAAGAGTGCCGACGCGACCGCACCTTGGCAGTTTGGTGGATGATTTCCGTCGACACGCAGCAGAGACGGCGATCGTTTCGCATCGTGGCGTGCGAAGTTATGGCACAACGTATGGTGAGCTTGCACGGCTTGCCGGAAGGTTCTCATCGGAGTTGGCTCGCCGCAACATTGGTCCCGGCGAGCGAATTTTGCTTTGGGGCGAAAATTCAGCCGAGTGGGTGGCGGCGTTCTTCGGATGCTTGCTCAGGGGAGTGCTTGTCGTGCCACTCGATGCAGCGGGGTCGCACGAGTTCGCCGCACGCATTCTCGAAGAGGTTACGCCGCAGCTGATTGTTGCCGATACGAAAAGGCTATCTCCGCTCTCTGATGTTCCTCAGCTGAGCTTGTCTGATCTGCGACAGAGGTTGCCGCCGGAGCCCGACTACAGAATCGATCCCGCGGTGCACCAAGACGCTCCATTTCAAATCATCTTCACCTCCGGCACCACGTCTGAGCCGAAGGGGATCGTACACACGCACCGTAATGTGCTCGCCAGCTTAAGCCCAATCGAGGCGGAGATCAACAAATATCGGCGCTACGAAAGATGGGTTCATCCGCTGCGGTTCCTGCATACCCTGCCGCTGAGCCATGTCTTTGGACAGTTCATGGGCTTGTGGATACCTGGCGTATTGGCCGCGGAGGTCCACTTCACCGATGTGCTGGACTCCGTCCGCCTGGTTCAACTCATTCGCCGTGATCGGATCTCGGTACTCGTTGCAGTGCCGCGCCTTCTGACACTCTTGCGCTCGCATCTGCTTACATCGCAGCCACCGCTTAAAGATGAAATCGATCGCGTCGCCGGGTTGTCCATTCTGAAACGATGGTGGCGCTTTCGCGCGATCCACCATGCCTTCGGATGGAAGTTCTGGGCCGTCATCTCTGGTGGTGCGGCGCTCCCGGCGGAGCTGGAGATTTTCTGGAATCGGCTGGGCTTTGCCCTGATTCAGGGGTATGGCATGACGGAGACGGCGGCCCTGGTCACGTTGAATCACCCGTTTCGAATTGGCCAGGGCACGATCGGCAGACCGCTGCCCGGGAGGGAGGTTCGCTTGAGCGATACGGGAGAGTTGCTGGTGCGCGGCGATATGGTCGCGGGCGCAACCTGGCAGCGAGGCCGACTCCAACAGCGTGAAGGGGAGTGGCTGGCCACCGGCGATCTTGCAGAACAGACCGGATCGGGCGAACTTCGTTTTGTGGGACGCAAAGGAGATGTCATCGTCACCTCCAGCGGTCTGAATATTCATCCATCCGATCTGGAAGCCGCCCTGTTGCATCAGCCCGGCGTGCAGGCCTGTGCGGTTGTACCTTGCGAGCTTGCATCGGGACCGGAGCCGGTCTGCGTTGTGCTCTACCAGGGAGATGAGGCTGCGTTGCAGGAGGCGGTGCGAAACGCGAATGGCGAGTTAGCTGATTTTCAGCAGATGCGCCGAGTATTGCGCTGGCCTGAACTCGTATTTCCCTACACGTCCACCGGCAAGCTGCTGCGGCGCACTCTCCGGGACTGGGCCTGCGGCGCCGTTCGCGGTCAGGGCACGGAGTCGTCGCAGTCGGAGAATTTCCTATTGGCGACGATCGCTTCCATCACCGGCGAACCGGTTGCGGCAGATGAGGACGATCTGCGGCTCTCGGAAGATCTTCATCTCGACAGTTTAGGCCGGGTTCAGCTCGCCTCCGCGATCGAGCAGCGAACAGGTATTTTGATTGGCGATTCCCAGATGGCAGCACTCCAAACACTGGGTGAACTTCGTCGCGCCACCAATATCGGAGCTCTTACCGCAGGGGCGCAGGAACCTGGTGCAACAACAGAGACAACTTCATCACCCTCGCAGGAAGATGATCCAGAGATTGGGGCGCGAGCCACAAGGGGAGCGCCCAGGGATGCAGTGACCGGGAGAACCGGCGACTCTCCCGAGTTGACCTATCCGCGTTGGCCGTGGTCTGCTCCGGCGCGTCTGCTTCGTGGCCTTTTTGTGGAGATCATTCTGCGGCCACTTGTCGGAGTGCTGCTTGCTCCGCGAGTTATTTCATCCGGAGTAGAACCTGAGGGGCGATTTTTGATTATCGCTAACCATATCTCGACTCTGGATGGCGCGCTCGTGCTCTATGGGCTTCCTGGCTCTCTGCGGCGGCGGACCGCCATCATGATGTCGGGAGAGATGCTGGCAGCTTTTCGCTCTGGACGATCGCATGGTGTGGCCGGCCGAGCCGCATACTGGATGTTAACTCTCTTGTTTAATGTCTTTCCGCTGCCTCGGCTGCAAGGATTTCGGCGGAGCTTCGCTCACGCGGGCGAGGCAATTGATCTCGGCTACTCCGTCCTCATCTTTCCGGAGGGCACAAGAAGCCAGACAGGCGAGATGGCGCGGTTCCGACAGGGAATTGGTTTGCTCTCCGCGCAGGCGGGCGTGCCTGTGCTTCCGGTGGCACTGATGGGTCTGGAGCAGATTCGCGTACGAGGAGCGAGGTGGTTTCGCTCAGGCAGGATCGAGATTCGCGTCGGTGCTCCGGTGAAGTGGACGGAATCGAGATCGGCAGCGGAGTGGGCTACGGAGCTCGAAGAGACTCTGCGGCGGTTGCGGGGGGATACCCCACGTCATGGGACGTGAGAAGTCATTCTCAGGCTTTTCTATCTGCGAATAAAGGACATACCCGAGGGTAGCTCCTGTACGGCACAGGTACAAAGCGTGCCTATGTCAAAGCATATAGGGCAAAGGACAAAATTAGCACAAAAAGAAAAGCTCCCTTGCGGGAGCCAGTGCTTATGCGGACTTTGTAGTGGTGGAGGCGGCGGGAGTCGAACCCGCGTCCGAAAAAACCTTCAACAGAGAGCCTTCATGCTTTTTCCAGTTCATTTTTGTCTCGTCATCGGCGCTTAGAACGGACAAAGATGCGTCGACGACCAGCCTGATCGATCTCGCCATTCCCGCGCAGACGGAGCAGGTTTGGCCAGCCTACTGTGCGACGATCGGTACGGGCCCGTAGGCGAAGCCCGAGCGATCGGCTACTTAGTTAATTAAGCAGCAAGCGCGAATTGAGGTTCGGCACTTATAGTTTTGTGAGCGATTACGGGTGTCCACACCCCGGCATGCCTCTCTGCCGCAAGCAATCCCGTCGAAGCCGTGACGCCCCCATCTGGAGCTGGCACCAACCATGCATTGGGCCTTACAAAGAACTTTTTCTATTATATCCCGTGTCTTCCAGGCTCTCCACTGTGGCTAATGACGAGGAAAGCCCTGATCGTATCCGTGCAGATAGGCGGCGCGGAAGGCATCGCGATACGGCCCGTAGGGCCCGAGAGAGGGATCATAGCCCGGCGTATCGCGGAAGGCGGGATCGCGTTTCGGTTGATAGCCGAAGCCGCGATAAGCGTCGCGTGAGGCGCTCTCCATGCCTAAGCGAAAGCCTTCGCGATTGGCGCGATCGATCAATGGAGGCACGGCATAGGCCTGTGGGGGAGGCGGAGGAGGAGGCGGGGCGTAAGCGTAGGTGTAGTTACGATGAGCACATCCGGCCGCAAGCAAGAGGGGAACGGAGAATAAAGCAGCAACGAGGCGGGGAGATTTCATCTTGACCCTCACGATCCGCTTCGACTTTGTAGATGCTAGCGAAGCGTTATTGAGGTAAACGCAGAGAGAATGAAAATGTTGTTGCGATCGTGTTACTCGCATTCAGCGGATGAGCAGGGATACGATCGCGGCCGACATGAGATTGGCCATGGTTCCTGCCAGCATGGCCCGCAGGCCAAGCTGGGCGAGATCGTTGCGGCGGTTGGGAACCAGGGCTCCGATGCCTCCGATCTGCATCCCGATCGAACCGACATTCGCGAAGCCGCAGAGGGCGAAGGTGGCGATGGAGAAGCTCGACGGGGTGAGCGAGCTCTTCAAGGGGCCGAGCTGTTGGAATGCCAGAAACTCATTGATTATGGTGCGTGTTCCAAGCAAATTGCCGATGACACGGCACTCGCTCCAGGGAATTCCGATGAGCCAGGCCACAGGGGCTCCGGCGACTCCAAGCACGGCGTTGAGGGAGTGCGGGAAGGGGATCTGTCCGTGCGTCCAGAGGAAGTTCGAGACTCCGAGCATGATGGCATTAGCCAGGCCGACGAGAGCGACGAAGCTGATGAGCATGATGGCGACGTTGAAGGCCAGCTTGCCGCCGTCGATGGTGCCGCGAGCGATGGCGGCGATGAAGTTTTCATTGCGATGCTCTTCGTCCGGAGGCATATGGACGGTGCCTGCGGTTGCGGGAGTCTCCGTCTCGGGAACGAGCATCTTCGCGACCAGCATGGTGCCGGGAGCCGTCATGATGACGGCGGAGAGCAGGTCCTTGGCGTTGATGCCGAAGCTGATGTAAGCGGCCATGATTCCTCCGGAGACATGAGCCATGCCGGAGGTCATGATGGTCATCAGCTCGGATCGGGTGGCTCCGGCGAGGAAGGGGCGGATGGTCAGGGGAGCTTCGGTCTGTCCCATGAAGATGCTGGCGGCGACGTTGGTGGACTCGGCCCCGCTGGTGCCCATGGTGCGCTGCATCACCCAGGCCACGGCGCGAATGATGATCTGCATGAGGCCGATATGATACAGGATGGCGAAGAAGGCAGAGACGAAGATGATGGTCGGCAGGACTGCGAAGGCGAGGGTCTGAAGAGGATCACCTGGGGTTCCGATGTGACCGAAGACCAGGGAGGAGCCATCGGCCGAATGGCCGAGCAGGTGGGTGATGACCGATGAGATGCTGGCAAGAACTCTCTGACCGTAGGTCCATTTAATGACCAGGAAGGCGAAGAGGATCTGGAGACCGAGTCCCCAGGCTACAGTTCGCCAGCGGATCGCGCGCCGATCGGTGGAGAAGACATAGGCAAGGCCGAGGAAGACGACGAGTCCGAGGAGTCCCGTGAGACGAGGCAAAGTGTGCTCCGAGGTGAGCTGTAAGGCTTAGCTATTCTTTCAGAGATTGACGGGATTTTTCGATGGTTTAATCGCGCCTGGGAAGAGGCTGAGATGCTTCCGCAGCGGCGAGCTGCCCTGCAGTCATCAGAAATTGGAGAGAGAGCGGCTGCGGAATCGCCCGCTGGCGGTGAGCGAGGGAACCGTGTCGAGGCGGATATGGCGGAGCGGCGTCCGCGACTGTTTGATCGAATACATGCGCAGATCGGCAATACGCAGCAGACGCGTGGCGTCGTCGGCGTCGTCGGGGTAGAGCGCAATGCCGATGGAAGCGGAGACACGAAGGGTCTGACCGTCGAGCTCAAACGGCCGCTCCGTGGCCTCCTGAACGGCCTCCCGAAGATCTTCGATGGAATGATCGCGATTGGAGTCGCAGGAGAGCAGGGTGAACTCATCGCCTCCGAGCCGTGCGATCGAGGCGAAGCATTCGCCGTTCTCGAGCAGGCAGGTTGCGATGTGGCGAAGGAGCTGATCGCCGGCATGATGGCCGTGGGTGTCGTTGATCTGTTTAAAGCCGTCGAGATCCAGCATGAAGACGGCGAGCGTGGAATGGGAGCGGCGGCAACGTTCGAGTGACGTTGCCAGATGATCTTCAAAGGACCGGCGGTTGGAGAGTCCCGTCAGCTCGTCGTGAAGGGCGAGCCAGCGGTTGCAGGAGATCTGCTCCTCGAGCATGACCAGGATCATTCCAATCGAGATGAGCGACTTCTGCATATTCCAGATGTGCGAGGCGATGTCGGCATAGGTGCGGTAGGTCACGATGAAGGGATGCAGGAAGAAGAAGAAGGCCCAGATGGAAAATCCTGTGACGATGGCGAGACGGCCGGTGCTGTTGCGGGGCAGCTTGCGATAGAAGTTCACCGTGGCGATGGCGTAGACAATCCCCAGGCTCCAGTAGACCGCCTCGCGAAACCTGCCTTGAGAGACGAGAAGGCCCATGGCGATCCAGCCGGAGGCGACCAGGACGGAACGCAGCGCGCTTCGATAGAGCACGAGAGAGGATGCGGCGCCGGCGATCGCGCCGATCGCGATCCAGGGAAGAAATGCCTGGGTGGTGAACCGGTGAAGACCGTAGCTGGTGCACATGCCGAAGAGGGGAATGGAGTTGACGATCAGGTAGAGATAGCCGGCGCGGTCGGTCGGACTGTAGTCTCCCGCCCCCCATACGAAGACCAGGCCGGCCAGCAGATAGCAGACGATGACGACGGTGTGGAGGATGGTACTGGGTAGACCCGAGGGCGCGTAGAAGATGTGCGCGGAGGATTCGATCAGGGTCAGAAAGAGTCCGAGAAGCCAGAGATTCGTCTGTCGTTGCGGATGATGACGGCGCAGCAGGAGGAGGATGACGATGAGGATCGTCAGCGCAGAGAGATCGGGTAGAAAAGCGTAGTTCATCAGTCGGTCCTTCTGTGCAGGCTTCTTTGTAGAAGAGGGCCCGTGTGAGCCTGCTGATGGGTGCTTTTTTACGAGTTATGGCTAATATCCTCGCTCAAACAGCGATGATTGTCTTCTCTTTTTCATAAAAGGACATTAACTTCCGTGGGTGACCCCATGCAGGAGAGACTTCAAGACAAGGTCAAAGGCGAATCTTGCCGGATGAGTTCTCCCTTGGAGGGATACTCCGGCTCGAGGGATTTAAGCCGAGGGGATCGTTTCGCGGATCAAAGGCTGGATCCTGGGCATGGTCGAGGAGATTTGGAGGGTCTCTCGAAGCATCTGTTCCGGCTCGTCGAGCAGAGATGCGTCCTCGCTGAAGAGCGTGAAGAGCGGCTGACCCTGCTCCACTGGCTGTCCGAGCTTTGCATGAGATTCAATGCCGGCGTGCGCGCTGACCGGGTCGCCTGGTCTGGCTCGTCCGGCTCCAAGGCGCTGTACGGCCCATCCCACTTGTTTGCAGTTCATGGAGGCGAGGTAGCCGGAGCTCTCAGCCATGAGGACACGTCTGGCAGCAGGTTTGTGGCGGGCCGCGGGGTCGTCGAAGACCCGCACATCGCCGCCCTGGGCCGCGGCGATCCCGAGCCATGCCTGGTAAGCCTTGCCAGAGCTAAGGATGCGATCCGAGAGCCGAGCTCCTTCCTCGGCCGTCGAGGCGCGGCCGGCGAGGTGGAGCATCCATCCGGCCATAATGTTCGAGAGCTCGATCAGGTCATGGGACATCGGATGCCGGATGCCGCGAAGGATGTCCACGCACTCCCATACCTCGACCCAGTTGCCGGAGAATCGCCCCAGGGGTTCGTCCATGCGAGTCAAAAGGGCCACGGTGCGGGTCCCGGAGATCACGCCGGTCTTGACCAGGAGATCGGCTAACTGCCGGGAGGCCTCGTAGGTGGGCATAAATGCCCCGGAGCCCACCTTGACGTCGAGGACGAGTGCTTTGAGGGACTCGGCCAGCTTTTTGCTCATGATGCTGGCGGTGATCAGGAAAGGGGACTCCACGGTGCCAGTATGGTCGCGCAGGGCATAGAGGGTACGGTCGGCGGGCACGATGCGGGGGGTCTGACCGATGAGGGCGGCGCCGCATCTCTTCAGCGTGGCTGCGAGCTCGTCGAGGTTCAGCTGGGTGTTGAAGCCCGGAATGGTCTCGAGCTTATCGAGCGTTCCTCCCGTATGCCCGAGCGAACGTCCGCTGATCATCGGGACGCAGATCCCTGGAACGCCATCGGGGCCGGGGTTCTCGAGCCCGGCTGCCGCGAGGATCGGAGCGATCAGGAGAGAGGTTTTGTCCCCAACGCCACCGGTGGAGTGTTTGTCCACGGTAAAGGTATTGAGGGAGGCGGCGTCGAAGACATCCCCGGAGGAGCGCATCGCCGAGGTGAGGGTCGCGAGTTCGCGGGTATCGAGGCCACGCCAAAAGACCGCCATCAGGAAGGCGGCGATCTGTGCGTCGGTGATGAGCGGGCGGTCCGGCGTGCGGTCCACGACGGCACGGACGAAGCCCTGAATCTGGTCGTCGCTGAGGGGGTGGCCGTCTCGTTTGCGAAGGATGACATCGAGAGGATGAAACGGGTTCATATCACTGTTCTTCAAGAAGGAATGCCTGGGGAAGGAGAGCGTCGATCGAGGATCGCTCCAGGGAGCCGTCTGCCAGGGGATAAAAAATCTCTGTGCCGGACGAGGCGAACTCGCGGATGGTCTGACGGCAGGCTCCGCAGGGAGAGCAGGCTGTGCCGTTGAGGTTGGCGATGACGATAGCGCGGATACGGATGGAGGGGCCATGTTCGGCTACGGCTGTGGCAATGGCGGACTGTTCGGCGCAGCTCGTCAGCCGGTAGGAGGTGTTTTCGACGTTGCAGCCTGCAGCGATCTTTCCATCCGAAAGCAGAACAGCTGCTCCTACCCGGAAATGGCTGTAGGGAGCATAGGCATTCGCCGCAACGGCACGGGCACGGTGTTCCAGATCCTCGATCTGTGTCGTGGAGAGTGCGCGGGATGAATCCTTCTGCGACATGTGGAGAGGCTATCGGGTGTCGCTCGAGATGACAAGTTGAATACCCCCGCTCAAGCTTTCTCCGAATCTCCCGATAAGAAAGATGTGAATTGTCTTCTTCAGGAATTTATCGCTGAGAACCGGGAGATTTTGGACCGGATGGAATCCTATCTGATGGCGTTGGAAGCTGAGCCGTCAGATTGGGAGCAGAGAGTGGGAGAGCTGTTCCGAGCTGTCCACACTATTAAGGGAATGACGGGCTTCATGGGATTCTCGCGCATGGAGAAGCTGACCCATGCTGGCGAGCACCTTTTGTGCTCCTTGCGGGATAAGCATGTCGGCCTGGGCGATGCAATTCTGCACGGTCTGTTTCAACTGCTCGATGGAGTTAAGGCGATCCTGAAGGTGATCGAGGTTACGGGAGGCGAGGGAACGCGGGCAGACGATGAAGACAGTCTCCTGATCGCCGACCTTGCGGCCCTAAGCGGCAGGCCGCTGAATCTCGAGCGGGAGTCTGCGCGTCGAACCACGCCAGGCTTCTCGGAGCCTCTGCCTACTCTGTTGCCTGCAGCTTGCGAAAGGACGCTTCGCGTCGACGTCGAGGTGCTGGACCACATTCTGCAGCTGGCGGACGATCTGGCGGATGTACGAGATCAAATCATGCAGGGGGATAGCCGAACCGGGCAGTTTGCCGAATGGGTCCGTCAGCTGGGGGCGATTACCAACGACCTGCGGCAGACCGTGATACGGGCCCGTACGCAGCCGCTGAAAGATCTCTTCGGAAGATTTCCCCGGATGGTCCGCGATCTGGCAAGCTCTTGTGGACGCGAAGTAAGGCTGGAGCTCGAAGGGCAGGAGACGACTCTCGACAGAAGTTTGATTGAAGCGATCAAGGATCCCGTGATCCATGCTCTTCGTAACGCCGTGGATCACGGAATCGAGTCCCCGGAGAGTCGCAAAAGGCGAGGGAAGTCCAGGGAGGGACGCATCCGCCTGCGCGCCTTATCGCAGCCGGGAGAGGTCGTGATCGAGATCTCTGACGATGGAGCTGGAATTCCGATCGAAGGAGTTCGCGCCCGGGCAGTCGAGCTTGGCTTTGTAACGTCCGACGAGGCCCGGAGGATGAGAGATCAAGAGACCTTGCAGATGATCTTTCTTCCAGGCTTCTCCACAGCGAAGAGGGTTACGACGATCTCCGGCCGGGGAGTTGGAATGGATGTGATTCGCTCCGGTATGGAAAGGGTCGGCGGAAGCGTCGAGCTGGAATCGAGGGTGGGTGAGGGAACCCTGTTGCGGCTGCGGCTGCCATACACGAGGAACCTGGAACAATTCAGGGGTGAGCCTTCACTGGCTCGAGTGGAACGAATCGAAGGTAGACCGGTCAGGCAGATCGAATCCTTGCATGATGTGCCCCTGCGACCTGATTTGGGAGAGACCTTCGAAGGGGCGAACGGAAGATGGATGAATCGGGGCTTTCTGGAAGGGGACAGGGGGCTTCGGCTGGTCGGCGATCGGTTTGTCCGGATCTCGGAAAGCTGGAAGGTGGTTGCATAAGGAGCCATCTGCAGCCGGCGATAGCTGCGGCCTCGGCGTTATCACAGATTGCGGGAGAACGTAGATGAAGGTACTGGTTGTGGATGATTCAAGCTTTATCCGGGAGTACATGCGTCATCTGCTCGGTCGTATGGGAGTGTCTTGTGAGGAGGCCGCAGATGGCAGCGATGCTCTTGAGATTCTCAAAACCCACGGCGACTTCGATCTGATGCTGCTGGACCTGAATATGCCGGTCATGAATGGTCTGGAATGTATCAAGGTTATGCGCCGATCGAAGCTGTATCCGGAGATGAAGGTGATGATGGTTACGACGGAGGCGGATCATTCCCTGATCCTGAGGGCCCTGGATCAGGGTGCCGATGAGTTTTTGATGAAACCGTTCACTCCGGAGAGCCTGCGCCAGAAGATGGTTCTTCTGGGCCTCTCTGTATGTTCACCGCAGCTGATATAAGAACGCGCATATGCCCTGGGACCCTTTCGACCATGAAGAATCGGCTGTGTTGGCAGAGCAGCGTCCGTTGCGCGATGTCCCGGATGCCTCATGGGGATCACGCTCCAAGGATCGGCCCGTGCATCTCTACCGGGCTGTATCCGAGGCTATGACCGTCCATGAGACAAACTTCTTTCGCGATCGAACGACATTCGATGCACTACGCGATCATATTCTTCCGAAGCTGATTGAGCGGAGACGATCCTCGCGAAGGTTGCGCATCTGGAGCGCGGCATGCTCGACCGGACAGGAGGCCTATAGCGTCGCCATGCTTCTGCGCGAGCATCTGCCGCAAAGAGAGGACTGGGATATCAGGATTATGGGAACAGATATCTCCCAGCAGACGGTGGAATATGCGAGCGAGGGAACATACAGTCGACCTGAGGTGAACTGCGGGCTTCCGGTGCGCATGCTTCTGAGGTATATGACTCGTTCCGAGGAGCAGTGGCAGATCAACCCGGATCTGCGCGCCATGTGCGATTTCCAGCGGAGAAATCTCTGCGTGTCCACGGCAGGGCTTCCTCTCTTCGATCTAATCCTGCTGCGAAATGTGCTGTTCTATCTCGATTCGGAGTGCAGGACATCCCTCTTGACTGCCGCGCACCATCACCTGGCCGAAGATGGCTTTCTGGTACTGGGCGAGATCGAACAGGCGGAAGATGTAACGGACCTGTTCCAACCGAACGATTCCGCCGCGTCTCTCTTCTATCGTCCGAGGAAGATTGTTTGATCAATCACCCTAATGGGTTTGAGTGCCGATGAGCTATTGCGGGGGCTGAGCGGGCTGGGGCTGCTTGTTGTCCTTGTCGCCTCCGCCGAAGATCTTCTGGAAGATATTCTTCTTTTTCTTCGGTTGCTCCTGGGTGTCTGCAGACGGAGACTGGACCGAATTCGTCGGATTGGAGGTCGCGGCTGCCGGGGGGGAGGATGGGGTCGTCGTCGAAGTTATGACAGGCGAGACCTGCGGTCCGTGTCCTCCGCCCAGACCGAAGATCTTCTGAAAGAAGTTCTGCGGATTCTCATTCATCTGGGTGCAGCTTCCCGTGGGGGCCGTGCCGTCGAGGAAGGCTATGTTCAAGGTGCGTCCAGGACAGGACGAGTCTGCCAGCAGGCCGGAATCGCGGTCGATGCGCGCGACGGTGATGCCCTCGGGAGGAGAGAAGGGTTTTACATCGGAGTATTGCGGAAGCTTGATGGCGCGCTTCATGAACTCGGCCCAGATGGGAGCCGCGGCGTCGGCGCCTTGAATCTTGATGTCGGTATAGTCGTCGTTTCCGACCCAGACGACGCAGAGCAGGGTTGAGGTGTAGGCCGCGAACCAGGCATCGTGTTCGGTGCCAGTCTTGCCGGCGGCTGGAGCGGAAAAGCCACGGCCGCGCACCACAGCGCCGGTGCCGTAGTTCATCACGTTTTCCATGAGGGACTGCGTGAGATAGGCGATGCGGGGATCCAGGACCTGTTTGGCTTCGGGGGAGTAGTCGGCGACGATGTCGCCAGAGGTATTGCGCACCGAGGCCAGCATCCACGGATTGATGTGAACGCCATTGTTGGCAAAGACGGTGTAAGCGCCAGCCATATCCATGGGGGTGGCGCTGTAGGTTCCGATGGCGACCGAAGGGGTTCCACGGGCGCTGGCGACGCCAGCGGACCGGGCCAGCGCGGCGACATTGCCGTAGCCGACCTGCTGAGCGAGAGCGATGGTGGCGATGTTCAGGGAGTGCGCCAGTGCGTCGACGGCGGTGACCATGCCCGGATACTCACCCTTGACGAAGTTGCCAGGCATATAGGACTTGTCGGCGGTGCCGAACTCCTGCGGATCGTCGCTAATTCGAGTGACTGCGGTGAAGGGGCCGCCGTTGATGCTGGTGTCCCCAAGAGAGGTGTTATAAGCCGCGGCATAGACGAAGGGCTTGAAGATCGATCCGGTGGGGCGCGGGGCGACGGCATGATTCAGCTGGGAGGAGCCGTAGCTTCTTCCGCCGACCAGCGCCAGAATCTGCCCCGTATGGGGGTTAAGGGCGATCAGCGCGACCTGCGGGTAGGTGATTGGACCGCTGTCCCCTTTACGGGCATAGCGCTTGCGTACGAGCTCGTCCACGTTTTTCATCCCGATGTCGACGGCTTCGGCCGCGACCGACTGCAACTCGGGATCGAGAGACGTATAGATACGCAGACTTTGATGAGCGATGTCCTGATCGCTGATGCGCTTGACCAGCTGTTCATGGACGAGATCCACGAAGAAGGGAGCCTGGCTGGCATCGACATCGGGCGTGGTCAGGCGCAGAGGCTCAGCCTTGGCCCGGGTCGCCTCACTGGCGGAGATAGCTCCGGTCTCGACCATCGAGTCCAGCACCACGTTACGCCGTGCGATGGCCCGTTCCGGATGGCGATAAGGATTCAGGCGGCTTGGACTCTGAATCATGCCTGCCAGAAGGGCATACTCCGCCGTGTCGAGCTGTTTGAGGTCCTTTCCGAAGAAAGCCTGCGACCCCTCGCTGACGCCGTTGATGTCATAGCTTCCGCGATGCCCCAGGGGGATCTGGTTGCTGTACATCTCGAAGATCTGCTGCTTGGAGAAGCGCGATTCGAGTTGGAAGGTGATGAGAATCTCGATCATCTTGCGCTTGAGCTGCTTCTCCGGGGAGAGAAAGAAGCCTCGCGCCAGCTGCATGGTGATGGTCGAACCGCCGCAGCGTTTGCGGCCGCTGCTCAGGTCCTGAACGCCGCACTTGATAATGCGCAGGAAGTTTACGCCGCTGTGCTCGAAGAAGTTGCGGTCTTCAATGGAGGTGATGGCCTGGATCAGCTGCGGAGGAATGTCCTTATAGCTGACCAGCCTCCGCTTGGTGCGATTATTCTCCTCCGACAGAGCGGTAATCAGCTGCGGCTCCAGCTCGTAGGCGCCCAGGGCGGCTCCGTTCTCGGCTGTAATGGATTGGACTACGCCGTTGGGAGCTGAGATGGTCGCGCCGTCGGTCGAGTGATAGCTTTGAGGACCGGGCTTGATGAAGATGCTGTCGCCGTTCAGCTGGTAGGTGCCGAGCTGGGAGTTGGCGTTGTATCCGGCGCGGCGAAGATCGGCCGCGATGGCCGAGGCGGTGAGTTTCTGGCCGTTGCGAACCTCGCGCGGCGCGGCATAGATCTGCGAGACGCTGGCGAACATCGGCCCCTTGGCCAGCCGGTCGTCGACCACTCGCTCGTATTTGAAGTAGAAGTATCCGAGGGTCGCGATCGCCAGCAAGAGGCAGCCCAGGGCTCCGACGAGGAGATACCGGACAAAGCGGTTATCCAGATGAAGCCGTTGGATGATTCCCCGGGAGGATGTGCTGGGTCTGCTGCTGCCGTATTTGAGTTTGACTGGCAAAGGGCTTCTTTCTTGTTCTTATGACGCTTTGACAGGGGCCCCAGGAAGCACAGGTTGCAAGAGCGATGTTATCTGATCCGCTACCACGGCAGCCACATCGTCGAGTGCAACCTCTTGCGTATGACGATTAAGCCGGTCCACAAGTTCCACCTTTCCTTCTGCAACCCCGCGTCCAATATTGATGCGATAAGGGATCCCGATCAGGTCGGCATCCTTGAACTTCACCCCGGCGCGCTCGTCGCGATCATCGAGGAGGACGTCGACACCAGCCTGGATGAGCTCGCCGGCAACCCTCTCTCCCGCAACCTGAAGCGCGGCATCGGCGGTGTTGGTGACGGTGACCACGGCCTGGAAGGGCGCGATGGCCGGATGCAGGGCGAAGGCCGAGCCGTCGTTGGCCGCGGCCGAGCTCTCGATCGCAGCCGTGAGGATGCGCTCAATGCCGATGCCGTAGCTGCCCATGATCGGCGTCACTTCTTTACCGTCGCGGTTGAGCACGGAGGCTCCCATGGACCTGGTGTATTTGTAACCGAGCTTGAAGATATGGCCGATCTCGACCGCCTTGCCGATGCGAAGCGGCGAGCCGTCGATCGGGCAGCCTTCGCCTTCGCACACGTTGCGGACGTCGGCGACGAGCGTCGGTTTGAAGTCGCGGCCCGGGGTTACGTTACGGAGGTGGTACTCCTCTTGGTTGGCCCCGGCGATCAGGTTTTTGCGATGCTCGAGGGACTGATCGAGGATGACCAGTGTGCCCGGCTTCTTCGGATGGGGCGCGGCTTCGACTCCAATGGGACCGAGGTATCCGGCGGGGGCTTTGAAGACCTCTACGATCTCCTCCTGTGTCATGGGACGGACCTCGCCGCCGGCAAGCGCCGAAAGCTTGGTTTCGTTCAGCGAATGATCGCCACGCAGGAAGACGACAACCGGGCGCAGGGCTCCCATCTTGGCGTGGTCGGCCTGGGGAAGAGCGGCCATGTAGGCCATGGTCTTGATCTGATGCTGTGGCCGCACCTTCAGGAACGCACCGACCTCTTCGATGGTGCGCTGTCCCGGGGTGTGGACCGGCTCGGGCTGACCGTCGCCCGTCGGTGCTAAGTCTTCCACGGCCTCGAGGCGGCTGGTCGCCTTCTCGATGTTGGCGGCGTAGCCCGAGGCGGAGCTGGCGATCAGGTCTTCGCCGGCGTCGGTGTAGACCATGAACTCCTGCGAGGTCGAGCCTCCCATCGCGCCGGAGTCGGCATCGACCGAGAGGAACTCCAGGCCACAGCGGTTGAAGATGGCCCGGTAGGCGGCATCGTGCTTGCGGTAGCTCTCGTCGAGGCCAGCCTCATCGATGTCGTAGGAGTAGGCATCCTTCATGATGAACTGCCGGACGCGCAGGAGACCGGACTTCGGGCGCGGCTCGTCGCGAAACTTGGTCTGAATCTGGTACCAGATCTGAGGGAGCTGCTTATAGCTGCGCAGCTCGTTGCGGGCGATGGAAGTCATGACCTCTTCGTGTGTCATGCCGAGGCAGAGCTCGGCTCCCTTGCGGTCCTTCAGGCGGAACATGTTCTCGCCCATCACGGACCAGCGACCGGACTCCTCCCAGATCTCGCGTGGATTCAACGCGGGAAGCAGAAACTCCTGTCCGATCTTGTCCATCTCCTGGCGAACGATCCCGACGATCTTGTTGATCGAACGGTTGCCCAGGAAGAGATAGCTGTAGATTCCGGCGCCGAGCTGGCGCACGTACCCGGCGCGAAGGAGCAGCTTGTGGCTGGCGACCTCGGCGTCGGCAGGGGCTTCACGAAGGGTGGGAATGAAGAGTTGCGACCAGCGTTGCATGGGTTCTGGATGACCTTCCAGCTCTTGGAGAGAGCTTCGATGTTGATCTCTCCATTCTAACGTGGGGATGGGGTACGGGCGCTGCCGCTTGGGTGCGTCCCACGCGAAGTGGGCCAGGCCGGCCGGCTACTGTCTCTATAGATCAGATCAGCTCGAGGGTCCACAGATCGTGCAGATGCAGAACTCCCTCGGCGCGTTTTTCCAACCCGGTGACGATCAGAGAGGTAATCTTTTTCTCCTCCATCAGCGCCAGCGCGGAGGAGGCGAAGACCTCGGCTTCGATGGTGAGGGGATGTGGATTCATGATCTCTCCCGCGGTGTGGTCGAGGGCGTGGCCTCCATCTCGTTCGAGCAGGCGCCGCAGATCGCCGTCGGAGATCATTCCGAGCAGCGTGCCGTTTGCGTCGACCACAGTCGTCATGCCCAGCTTTTTTCGGGACATCTCGTAGATGACCTGGGGCATCGGGGTCGAGACCTGCACGCGGGGCATGGCATCTCCGGTGTGCATCAGCTCACGAACGCGGGCCAGCCGTTTGCCCAGGCGGCCGCCGGGGTGCAACTCGGCGAAGTCCTCCGGTCTCCAGCCCCTACGCCTGCTTAGCTCAAGCGCGAGGGCATCGCCGAGGGCAAGCATCACCGTGGTGGAGGCGGTGGGTGCGAGATTATTGGGGCAGGCCTCGCAGGAGACGCTGGCGTCGAGGGCGACGTCGCTGGCCCGGCCGAGGGTCGAGGACGGGTTTCCCGTGAAGGTGATCAGCTTGTCGGCCAGCCGCTTCAACAGAGGCAACAGGCGGAGCAGCTCCTCGGTCTCCCCGCTGGCCGAGAGGAGGATCACGGTGTCCCCGTGCGAGAGCATGCCCAGGTCGCCGTGAACGGCCTCGGCTGGATGCAGGTAATACGCGGGGGATCCTGTGGAACACAACGTTGCCACGATCTTCCGCGCGATCAGTCCGCTCTTTCCGATGCCGGTGACAACGATACGGTCTCGCCGGGAGATGGCCTCGAGCAAGAGATCGACAGCCCGGGTAAATGCTTCAAACATCGGGCCGTCCATGCGCATCGCAAGCTCGAGCAGGGCGCGGGCTTCAATGCGGACAAATTCGGCAGGAGAAGGGGAGGGGGCGTTCGTGAGCGGGGCATCGGACATGATCTTGAGTCACCCCCGATGCTAGCAGAGAGCCGGAACCGCAGCCGTCTGGCTCTCTTTCCGTCTACACTAGAGTCAAGGTCTGCGCTGCAGGCGCGGGCGAAAGGAATGCGGGCGGATGCGTCGAGCGTTGATTCTTGGGGTCATGGTTTTTGGAGTGGCACTTCTGCTTTGGGCGGGCTGGCATAACCTGCGGGAGCGCAAGCTTGCCATGCAGAAGGCCCGCGATAACCAGGTGGTGCTGATTCCCGCCAAGCCAGGTGAGGCCGCGGGGCAGGCCGCTACCGAGGGGGGGGACGAGTTTGCGCCCAAGATGCGTGGAAAGAAGGCACCGGCGTTTGCGCTGACCAGCCTCGATGGGAAGAAGGTCTCGCTTGCGGACTATAAAGGGCGCCCTGTTCTGGTGAACTTCTGGGCCACCTGGTGCGGTCCGTGCAAGGTCGAGATGCCGTGGTTCGAGGAGCTGCGCAAGCAGTACGCCTCCCAGGGGTTTGAGATCCTTGGTTTGACCGACGACGTGGACGCGGGCAAAGATACGATCGCCAAGACTGCCAAAAAGATCGGTGTCAGCTACCCGATTCTTTTGACCGACGGCAAGGTGCAGGACGCCTACGGCGGCCTCGATGTGCTGCCGATGTCGTTCTATGTGGATCGCAACGGCGTGATCGTGGTGCAGACCGCCGGCCTGGGATCGAAGGATCAGATCGAGGAGAACATCAAGAAGGTGATCGCCTCGGGAGCCCCGACACAGCAGGCAGGCGGGTTATGATCCGAGCCTTGGCGGCAGCGGCCCTGTTGTGTTCGGGCTTTGCGTCTGCTCAGATGGACCTCTCTGCTTCCGCAGCGCGGCCAAAACAGTACATCAGCTACGTCTCCGAGGAGCAGACTGTGGCGGCAGGGAAGAAGAGCACTCTGGAGCTTCGGTTTCAGGTGGTGAACGGATTTCACGTGAACTCGCATACACCGAAGTCGGAGCTATTGATACCGACCGCGCTGAAGCTGGATCCCGCCCCGGGAATCAAGAACGATGTTCCGGAGTATCCTGCCGGAACGTCTTATAGCTTCAGTTTCCAGCCGGACGAAAAGCTCGATGTCTATACGGGCGGTTTCGCGATCAAGGTTCCTGTCGTGGCCGCAGCCGGAGACCATACCGTTAAGGGTGTGCTGCGTTACCAGGCGTGCGATCACGCGGCTTGTTATCCGCCGAAGAGCCTTCCGGTCGAGATCGCCGTTACTGCAAAGTAGCGGCTGAAGATTTCCTCCGGTTGGCGTAGTCGCAGGATGACATCATGAATGAATCGAGAGGCAAGCAGTAAGACCATGGAAGAGTTTAGAAGACTGACCCGGCTCCCTGCCTATGTGTTCAGCATCACCAGCGAGCTGAAGGCGGCGGCCCGCAAGCGCGGAGAAGACATTATCGACTTCGGGATGGGAAATCCCGATGGAGCGACCCCGAAGGCGATCGTCGACAAGCTGATTGAGGCGGCGCAGAAGACCCAGACCCATCGCTACTCGCTCTCGCGCGGTATCCCGCGGCTGCGGCGTGCGATCTCGAACTGGTACCTCACGCGCTATGATGTCGAGATCGATCCGGAGACCGAGGCGATCGTGACCATTGGATCGAAGGAGGGCATCGCGCACCTGTGCCTGGCGATGCTCGACGATACCGACACGGTGGCGGTTCCCAACCCCAGCTACCCGATTCACATCTTCGGACCGGTGATCGCGGGATCGCGGGTCCAGAGCATTCCCATCGCCGACGCAAATGCTGACGAGGTTCTGGCTCGCCTGGAAGACGAGCTGCCGCGCATGCAGCCACGGCCGAAGATCCTGATCCTCAACTTTCCAGCGAACCCGACGACGCAATGTGTCGACCTGGCTTTTTTCGAGCGCGTTGTCGCTCTGTGCCGCGAGCTGGGGATCTACCTGGTCCACGATCTCGCGTATGCGGACATCGTCTTCGACGGCTACCGTGCGCCGAGCATTCTTGAGGTTCCCGGTGCGAAGGAGATTGCGGTCGAGTTCTTCACTCTCTCGAAGAGCTACAACATGCCGGGCTGGCGCGTCGGCTTCATGGTCGGCAACAAGAAGCTGGTGGCCGCGCTGGGCCGCATCAAGAGTTACTTCGACTATGGAACCTTCACTCCAATCCAAGTGGCGTCGATCGCCGCGCTCGAGGGGCCGCAGGACTGCGTGAAAGAGATCTGCGACAACTACAAGGCGCGTCGCGATGTTCTGGTTCCGGGGCTGAATAAGCTGGGGTGGGCGGTGGAACTGCCCAAGGCGACGATGTTCGCCTGGGCGAAGATCCCCGAACAGTATCGCGCTTTGGGATCCATTGAGTTCTCCAAAAAGCTGCTCGGTGACGCCAAGGTTGCGGTGAGTCCGGGTGTCGGATTTGGCGAGCATGGGGATGGCCACGTGCGTTTCTCTTTGATTGAAAACGAGGAGCGTATCCGACAGGCTTTGCGCGGCATCAAGCAGATGTTTCGTAACGGATAGAGTTAACGATGAGCGCTCCTCACCCGGATGTTAGGAGACTCCTCGATACGGTGCTGCGATCGGCTCCGAATGCGAGCGAGCCGACCGTTGAGGGGATTCGTTCCACGAGCCTTGCTACCGGCGAACTGTTGGGAGGGCCGGGAGAGAGCGTTGCCAGGGTCTGGAACGGAGCCGTCGAGACCTCTCACGGCACGCGGGATCTGCGCTGGTACCTTCCGTTCGAAGAGCCAGCCAGATCATTAATTTTTTTTGTACACGGCGGTGGATGGGTCAGCGGGACGCTCGACTCCTATGACACGTTTTGCCGGGCTTTGGCTTTGAGGACAGGCCGGATTGTCGCCAGTCTGGCCTATACCCTCTCGCCTGAGGTCCGGCATCCTCAGGCCCTTGAGGAGGTGGCCGATGCTCTCCAGTGCGTGCGCGAGCTGGCTGCACTCGAGGGGCTGCCGATCGATATTTTGGCTGTATGCGGGGATAGTGCCGGCGGGCACCTGATTGCAGCAGCGATGCACTGTCTGGCGGAGAAAGGCTTGCGGCTTCCTGATGCGGCTGTACTGATCTATCCCATCACGGATGCATCCATGCGGCATGAGAGCTATACGGCCTTTGCCACGGGTTACTCCCTGACGACGGCGAAGATGGAATGGTATTGGCGTCAATATCTGGGCCAGAATCTGGGCCAGAGAAATGCCAAGGAGGCCGATCCTTTGCTGACTCCTCTTCGATCGCCGTACCTTTCGAGATTTCCGCGTTCACTGTTGATCACAGCAGAGTTCGATCCTCTTCATGATGAAGGAGGAGAGATGGCGCATCGAATGAAAGAGGCGGGTGTGACGGTTGAGTGTGTTGATGTTCCGGGCCAAATTCATGGCTTCATGCGCTTTAGGAAGGCCCTGACCGATCCGGAGTGGGGACCGGATGCCATTATGAACAGGATTGGGCGGTTTCTGGATCAGTCCTGATGGATCTGGTCCGGAATGTCGCCAGATTCCTTCTGCGGCCTTCTTTTGCGTTCTCTCTTTACTATTTTGTTAATCCGGGTTTCATTCCGGAGTATCATATAGACGTGCCGAAATACTCTATCGTCGTTCCATTTCACAACGAAGAAGATAATGTCACGACTCTTTATGACCGTTTGAAGGCGGTGATGGAGCACATCGGGGAGAGCTTCGAGCTCGTCTTCGTGGACGACGGTTCCCGCGACCGAACCTACCGTCTGCTTGAGGAGATTGCAGCGGTCGATTCGCGTGTTCTCGTTGTGAAGCTGCGAAGAAATTTCGGCCAGACCTCGGCTCTGGCGGCTGGCTTCGACCATGCGCAGGGAGATTTCATCCTTGCCATGGATGGAGATCTGCAGCACTCCCCGGACGAGATTCCGAACTTCCTCGCCAAGCTTGAAGAGGGGTACGACGTCGTCAGCGGATGGCGCGCGCAGAGAGGCGATAACTTCATCATGCGGCGGATTCCGTCGCGTGCGGCCAACTGGCTGATGGCTACCCTCAGCGGAGTCAACATTCATGACTTCGGCACGACCTTCAAGGCCTATCGCCGCGAGGTGATCCACAACATTCCTCTGTACGGCGAGATGCACCGGTTTATCCCCGCGCTGGCGTCGTGGTATGGGGCGAGCATCTGCGAGATTCCCATCTCGAACCCGAAGCGTGAGTTCGGCAAGAGCCATTACGGCATTTCGCGGACCTTCCGGGTCTTCTTCGACCTGCTGACGATCCGGTTTCTGCTGAAGTACATGACCCGGCCGCTGCACTTCTTCGGCACCATTGGAGCGTTGAGCGCCGTGACCGGCTCCGCATTGGCTGTGTGGCTGCTGATCCTGAAGGTGTTGACCGGGCAGCATGTGATGGATCTTCACGGACCGCTCTTCGTCGTGGCCGGAGTCCTAATTCTGGCAGGCGTCCAGATGATTGGAATCGGCCTGCTGGGGGAGCTGCAGGTTCGACACTTCCACACGGCATCGCACCGTGCTCCCTATGCCGTGGACCGGATTCTGCGTCTTCGCTCGGAAGAGAGCCTGCTTCAGTAGGAAATCATCACATCGCCACAGACTGTTATTCTCTGAGACAAAGTGCAGGGCGAGGCATCGAATCAGAGTATGCAGGCGATCCGAATACACAAGCACGGCCGCCCTGAGGTCTTGGCCTTAGAAGAAGCTCCTGCTCCCACCACTGGGGCGAGGCAGGCTTTGATTCGCATTGAAGCCTCGGGCGTCAACTTTATCGATGTTTATTATCGCGAGGGACGTTACCAGACGCCCCTGCCCTATACTCCGGGCCAGGAGGCCGCTGGGACGATCCTTGCTCTGGGGGAGGGCACGGAGTCGGCCGGCTTTGCCGTTGGAGATCGTGTGGCCTGGACGCTGGTCCCTGGAACCTATGCGCAGCTGGCGGTGGCTCCCATCGAACGGTTGGTGCGTGTTCCGGAGAGAGTTACATCGCAGCAGGCCGCCTCGGCGATGCTGCAGGGAATGACCGCGCACTATCTCTCGCATTCGACCTATCCGATTCAGCGCGGTGACGAGGTCCTGATTCATGCTGGAGCGGGCGGGGCGGGACTTCTGCTGACCCAGATGGCGAAAACTCTCGGTGCCCGGGTATTTACGACGGTCTCGAGCGAGGAGAAGGCGGAGCTCTCCCGAGCGGCAGGGGCCGATGAGGTCATCCTGTACACGCAGGTCGATTTTGCGGAAGAGATCAGGAAAAAGATGGGCGGCCCGGGACTGCATGCTGTCTATGATTCGGTGGGAAAGACGACGTTCGATAAATCGCTTTCGCTGCTGCGGCCCCGGGGAATGATGGTGCTGTTCGGAGGCTCGAGCGGACCGGTTCCTCCCTTCGACCTGATCCGGCTGTCGCAGGTGGGATCGCTGTTTGTGACGCGTCCTACCTTGAAGGACTACATCGCCACTCGCGAAGAGCTGGAGCATCGAGCTGGAGAGGTGCTTCGATCGATTGCAGAGGGAACGCTGAAACTTCGCATTGAATACGTCTATCCCTTAAGCGATGCGGCGCGGGCTCATGAAGATCTTGAGGGCCGCAGGACGACAGGCAAGCTGCTGTTGATTCCTTGAGGGGCCCGCGCTCGGAGGCAGGATGAAGTCACTTAGAACGACCAATTTTTTGTTAGCTGCGATCGCGCTCCTGCTTCTGACTTTGGCCTTAAGGCCGTTGCGGGAACCCGCGCCGGTGATGGCGCAGTCGCCGGATACGGACTATTTTATGGAGCCTGGGACCTTTATGGTCCGGTCCTACGATACCAACCAGCAGGTCTACTCGAAGATTATGGTGGACCTGAGAAACGGAAGAGTCTGGGCCTTTCCCACCGTCTCTCCTGCGCCGTACCCGGCAGATCCGGTCAATAGCAAGCCGCAGACCTCGCATCCGTTTATGGTGGGAAGGTTTGCGCTGGAGGATATGAAGAAGTTCGTTCCGGACGATGCCCCCAAGTAGTCTGCTTTGACTTCCCGGGTGCGAATGGTCGAAACTTGAAACACGCCATTCATCCGCGGCTTTGCGTCCGAGCAGTTATTTCGAGCCGCGTCAATATTATTACCTTGTACCGCAACGGGATGTTCGGGAAGCGCGGTGAGACTCCGCCACTGCCCCGCAACTGTGATTCGCGCGCATGATTTGGATGTGAATGCCGGCTGGCTTTCTCCCACTGAGAGTTCCTGGGAAGGGAAGAGCAACGGAATTGCCGGCATGAGACGCGACAGTCAGGAGACCGGTTTCGTTGTCGCACAGCAGCCACGTTCCCGAGGGGGAACGAGGAGTCGATCTTCATGCACGCATCCATGACTTGCCCACGGACTCGCCCGTGGACTGGCCCAGAGACTAGCCTGGCGGCCCGGTCTCTTCGTCGTATTGCCACACGACTTTTCTGCGCCGTTGCGCTTGCCTCGTTTGCGGTCTCTGCCCATGCAGTGATCGTGCGGGGTACGATAACCGATCCGCTGGGAGCAGCCGTTCCCGGCGCTCGCGTTCTACTCATTCAGAATAAGCAGACGGCTGGCTCCGCCGTGAGCGGAGCCGATGGATCGTTCGAGATCCGAAGTACGGCATCTGGAAGATTTGTGCTGCTGGGGTCGGCGTCGACCTTCACGGCTGGGCTGGGGCAGAGCTTTTATGGCGGCCGTACGGATGTCGTTACCCATAATGTGAGCCTCGAGATCGCGTCTGTGACTGCGCAGGTAACGGTGACGGCGACCGGCATTCCGACGCCGATTGCGCAGGCGAGCTCGGCGATTAGCCTGGTTCCGTTCTCCGCTCTCGGCACCAGGGTGGGAGTGATCGACGATCTGCGGCAGTCGCCGGGAGTGAACGTGGTGCAGGTGGGTCAGTATGGCGGTGTAAGCTCGCTGTTCGTGCGGGGGGGGAACTCGGACGCGAATAAGGTGATGATCGATGGCATCACCTCCGAGGACGTGGGAGGACGGTTCGACTTCGGCACGGTCTCGTCGACGGCGCAGGATGGACTGGAACTTTATCGCGGACCCAATAGCGTGCTTTATGGCTCGGATGCTGGCGCTTCGGTGGTGAACCTCACGATGCCGCGGGGGGCGACCCCGAAGCCGGTGCTGAACTACTCGGGCGATGCCGGCAACTTCCATACCTATCGCAATGAGGTGACCCTGAGCGGAGCCCATGCACGGCTGGACTACTACGGAGCGTTCTCGCGCTTCGATTCCTCGAACTCCATCCCGCTCGACCGCTTTCATGTCTCGACCAGCGCTGCGAATCTGGGCTATAACATTACCGGGAATACGTCGTTGCGATTCACGATCCGCGACGGAGTCTCGGGAACCGGGGTGCCTAACGCGCATGGCTTTTATGGCGTGTCGGCAGACGGAAGGCAGTCGGACCAGGATCTTTACTCCGGTGCCACGATCGAGAACCGGAATAATAATTGGCACAATCTGGTTCGTTATGGAATCGCGCGCAAGCGGGAGCAGCTGGCCCAGTTTCAGGCCCCGGGCGAGCTGTTAATGGTGCCTTCGTCCTTCGGGTCTTATCCGGATTACTACGGCAATGAGGTCACGCTCCGAGGAGCGAATGGGTACAGCGCTACCGGACGGGCGTCCTTTCTGGCTGGAACCACCTTCCCCACCGGAAACGATCAGTCTTCTTTGCGGGACGAGCTTTACTTCCAGTCGGACTATACCTTCACACCGCATTTGATTGGGCTATTCGGATTTCGTTATGAGAATGAGCGGGGTTCATTCAACAATCCTGCCTCGTTCCAGTTCGAGAAGATCAAACGGACGAACTTCCAGTACACGCTGCAGTTTCAGGGTGACTTCTTCAATCGGGTCTTTTACTCGATGGGCGGGGCGATTGAGCGCAACAACCTTTATGGGACAGCTGGTACACCGCGGTTCGGCCTGGCTTGGGTTCCGGTGCGACCGGGCAGCGGTTTGCTGCAGGGAACCAAGCTGAGAGCCAATGCTGCGACCGGTGTGCAGGAGCCCTCGCTCTCGACGCAGTTCACGTCCCTCTATCAACAGCTCTCCGATGCCGGGGCGACCGATCTGATCGCTGCTTACCATGTGCAGCCGGTTCAGGCGCTGCGGTCGCGGACCTTCGATCTTGGAATCGACCAGAATATTTTTGGCCATGCACTGATTCTCAAAGCCGGCTACTTTCACAACCAGTTCAGCCACCAGATCGATTACGTCGATACCGGCACGCTGCTGAACGTCTTCAATATAGATACGAGCACGGCTCAGCTGTTCGGGGCTCTGCTGAACACGCTGGCCTATCGGGCTCAGGGGTTCGAAGGGGAGTTGCAGTTTGCTCCCACGAACCGGATTCTGCTGCGTGGTGGATATACGTACCTTGCCTCGCTGGTGGAGCAGTCTTTCTCGACCGATGCCGCGGCCAACGGAACCTCGGCGGAGAACCCGAACCTTCCAGGGGTGCCGATCGGTTCCTCGTATCCGCTGGTGGGGCAGAGGCCGTTCCGCCGGCCTCCGCAGACGGGATTTTTCGCGGCTCAGTACACCTCGCCGAAGTTTTCGGCTGCTTTGAAGGGAGCCTTTGCCAGCCGTTCCGATGATTCGACCTTCCTCTCGTTCGCGGACGAGACTGGAGGCAATACGCTGCTGCTTCCGAACCGGAATCTGGACTTCGGCTATGCCAAGCTGGACGCTTATGGGACCTTCGCGGCGACCCGACACATCACCGCCTTCGCGGAGCTGGGGAACCTGCTTTCACAACAGCACATTGGGCCGATCGGATTTCCTTCGCTCCCGTTTACTTTCCGGACGGGGCTGAAGGTTCGGTTGGGAGGGGATTAGGGTATCCAGGAGATATAACGAAGAGCCGGACGATCTCCGGCTCTTTTTGCTTTGTCATCTGTTTGCCAATTTGCCGCTCTGCACGTTCACCTGTCCTCCCTTCGCGTCTAACTCTCTGAGGTAGAGAACGATCATGATCTTCAGAACGGTATTTTTTGCGAGTACGATCCTGACTTCATCGCTTCTATATGCACAGGAAGGCCCGGCTGCGACGCAAGCAATTGTTGGTGTGGAAACCAAATCCTTTCAGCCGCTTAGTCCGCAAAACATAAAGATCAAGGTGAATAATCGCGATGCTGAGATCTCGGTGATTGCGCCGGTGAAGCCGAACGGGACCCAGGTTGCTCTGCTGATGGACGATGGGCTGCGAGACTCGATCGGGCGACAATTTTCCGATATTCAGGGATTCATTCGCGCTCTGCCGGATGGAGTCGAGGTTTTGATCGGGTATATGCAGAACGGACGGGTTGTAAGTGGGAAGGGATTTACGACTGATCATGCTGCTGCAGCCCAGGATCTTCGACTTCCCATGGGACCTGCAGGCATCAGTGCGAGTCCTTACTTTTGTCTGTCGGACTTTCTGAAGCACTGGCCAGGAGGTTCTGGCTCGGAGGGTTCTTTGACGGTTCCCAAGGCGCGTTTTGTGATGATGCTGACGAATGGCGTCGATCCGTATAACGGAAGCGTGAGTCCTCTGAACCAGAACAGTGTGTACGTGGATAATGCGATTCGGGATGCGCAGCAGGCTGGGGTGACCGTTTCGTCGATCTACTACGGCAATTCGGGGGTTCGGGGCGGGGCGGCGAGCTTCAGCGGGCAGAGCTACTTGGCCGAGGTAGCGGACGAGACGGGAGGACATGCTTACTTTCAGGGCACGGGAAATCCGGTCTCGTTGTCTCCGTTTTTTGATCAATTCCGCAAATCGATTGCAGAGAGCTTTGTCGCTACCTTTTCGGCTTCGTCAAGAAATAACCAGCTGGCGGATGTGAAGTTCTCCACCTCATTGCATTCGACGAAGCTGGTGGCTCCCCGTAAGGTTCGTCCGGGAACGAGGGTGACTCCACTCGCTGAAGACCAGCAGGGGATCGGCGGGAGGTAATTCTTCACCCGATCCCGATAGGGATTTAGCCGAGGGTGATGCCTGCGGCTTTATAGATGGACCGAATGTGTTGCATGTCTTTCAGGCCTTCTTCGCCGGGAGTGCTTGGGGGCTGGTTTTCGAGGATGCAGCGGCTGAAGTGATCGGCCTGCCGGGTGAACTGCTTGGGGTCGCGCTCCGGGTTGGTCTCGTCGACCTTCGTGGGAGGCGTTTTGGGAGCGGTGCGGTAGCTTGCCGTGAGGTGTAGATTTTCGTAGCCGAACTCATCTACTTCTAGCTTGCCCTTGGTTCCGTAGACCTTGTAGTAGCCGTCCATGTTGGCGCCGTAGGTGGTGACGCAGCTGGTGACGACTCCAGAGGGGAACTTCATGGTCCAGGCGAGGTTCTCTTCGACGCCCTGGAAGCGGCCGTCGTTATCGGGGGTGGTGGCGACGGCGGTGAAGTCAGTGGGCTCTTCGCCGGTAAGATAGCGGGTGGCGTTGAGGGAGTAGATGCCGACGTCCATCAGGGGGCCTCCTCCGCCGAGGGCTTTGGTAGATCGCCATTCGTTGGGAGCGATGTTGAAGCCGTTGGAGCTGTCGATGGCCTCGACTTTGCCGATGGCTCCGTCGCGGATCATCTTGATGGTCTTGAGGGTAAGGGGCTCGTAGTGGAGACGGTAGGCGATCATCAGCTTGATGTTGGCGACCTTGCAGGCGGAGATCATCTGCTCGCACTCCGCAACGGAGATGGCCATGGGCTTCTCGCAGAGGACGTGTTTGCCGGCCTTGGCGGAGCGGATGGTGTATTCGGCGTGCATGCTGTTGGGCAGGCAGACGATGACGGCGTCGATGGCCTTGTTGTCACGGATGCGGTCCATCTCCTCATAGGAGTAGATGGAGGTTTTGGGTACGTTGTATTGGGCGGCGATTCGCTCAGCCTTGTCGCGGTGGCCGCTGACAAGAGCCGTGATGGTCGAGCCGGAACTCTGAGCGATACCCCGCATGTGATGATCGGCGATGCGACCGAGGCCGATGATGCAGTAGCCGATCTTGCGTGATGGCGTCTGGCCTACAAGTGGGAGGGCCTGGGCTACCAGGCCGAGTGCGCCCAGTTTCGAAAACTCTCTTCGCGAGATCGTCATTGCATACTCCGTATCTAAAAGCCGTCTTTTATGTGCGATCAGGATACAGTGGTCTCGGCGCTCGTGGCGAGGTGATCCCTCTCCGGGAGGCCTTTTCAGGATTTTGGGTATTCTACGAAGTCATGAAGGCGCTCGGCGGCTTCGGCGCGGCCAAACGCAGATCCTTCGACTGCGCTCCCGTTGGTCGCTACGCTAAGGAGGACACCTTTGTGGGGGCGATTTCTTAAAGGAGGAAAGAGAATTTTTGTTAAAAGCGGAAGGCCCCGGATTTCTCCGAGGCCTTCTTGGGTTTTACGCCGAAGGCGTGTTTCGCCGTCCGCACAGGACCTAGTACATGCCGTCCATGCCGCCGCCGTGGTTGTGGCCGCCGGCAGGAGCTTCCTTCTTCTCCGGAATCTCGGAGATCATGGCCTCGGTGGTGAGCATGAGGCCAGCGATGGAGGCTGCGTTCTGGAGTGCGGTGCGGGTGACCTTGGTCGGGTCGATGACGCCAGCCTTGACCAGATCCTCGTAGGCGCCGGTTCCGGCGTTGTAGCCGAAGTTGGTCTCCTTGGACTCGAGGATCTTGCCGATGACGACGGCACCCTCTTCGCCCGCGTTCGAGACGATCATGCGCAAGGGCTCTTCGATGGCGCGACGGATGATTGCAGCACCGATCTTCTCGTCTCCCTCGAGGCTCTTGACGATTGCATCGACGGCCGAGGTGGCGCGGATGAGAGCGACGCCGCCGCCGGGGACGATGCCTTCCTCGACCGCAGCGCGGGTGGCGTGCATCGCGTCCTCGACTCGGGCCTTCTTCTCCTTCATCTCGGTCTCGGTGGCAGCACCGACCTTGATGACGGCGACTCCGCCGACCAGCTTGGCGAGGCGCTCCTGGAGCTTCTCACGGTCGTAGTCGGAGGTGGTCTTTTCGACCTGGGCGCGAATCTCCTTCACGCGGCCTTCGATCTCGGAGCCCTTGCCGCCGCCGTCGACGATGGTGGTGTTGTCCTTGTCGATGGTGACGCGCTTGGCGGTTCCGAGATCCTCGATCTTGACGCCCTCGAGCTTGATGCCGAGGTCTTCGGTGATGGCCTTGCCACCGGTGAGGATGGCGATGTCCTGCAGCATGGCCTTGCGGCGGTCGCCGAAGCCGGGAGCCTTGACGGCGGCGACGTTCAGGGTTCCGCGCAGCTTGTTGACGACCAAGGTCGCCAAGGCCTCGCCGTCCACATCCTCAGCGATGATGACGAGGGGCTTGGCGGTGCGTGCGATCGACTCGAGCAGGGGGAGCAGGTCCTTCATCGAGGAGATCTTCTTCTCATAGATGAGGATGTAGGGGTTCTCAACGGCGGCTTCCATGCGCTCCGCGTCGGTGACGAAGTAGGGCGAGAGGTAGCCGCGGTCGAACTGCATACCCTCGACCACGTCGAGCTGGGTCTCCATGGTGCGGGACTCTTCGACGGTGATCACGCCGTCCTTGCCAACCTTCTTCATCGCCTCGGCGATGATGGTTCCGATCTGGGCGTCGGAGTTGGCCGAGATGGTTCCGACCTGGGCGATCATGTCGCCGGAGACGGGCTTCGAGAGCTGCGAGAGCGCTCCGCCCTGGACGACGCCGTGCTCGTCGCGCTTGCCGATGATGGCCTCGACGGCCTTGTCGATACCGCGCTTCAGCGCCATCGGGTTGGCTCCGGCGGCGACGGTCTTGACGCCCTCGCGGTAGATGGCCTGGGCCAGAACGGTGGCGGTGGTGGTTCCGTCGCCGGCGACGTCGGAGGTCTTCGAGGCTACCTCGCGGACCATCTGAGCGCCCATGTTCTCGAGGCTGTTGCCGAGCTCGATCTCTTTGGCTACGGTTACGCCGTCCTTGGTGATGGTGGGCGAACCGAACTTCTTCTCGATGACGACGTTGCGGCCCTTGGGGCCGAGCGTGACCTTCACTGCGTCGGCGAGTATGTTGACGCCACGCAGGATAGCCTGACGCGAATCTTCTCCATGCAGAATCTGTTTTGCCATTTTCTTCTCCTCGCGCCGCGTTGGCGGCGGCGTTGATTTTTTGGAGGGCGGTTTAAGGCCGCGCCTTTCAATCTTGCGAAGCTAAGGATTCGCTTCGTGAAGTAATTCCTTCATTCCAGCGAAGAACGCGGCAGAGCCGCCCTCCCGCCGTTCGCGAAGGACCTACTTGAGGATGCCGAGGACTTCTTCCTCACGCATGATCAGGAGCTCTTCGCCGTCGAGCTTGATCTCGGTGCCGGAATACTTGCCGAAGAGGATCTGGTCGCCAGCCTTGACGTCCAGGGGGAAGACCTTGCCTTCATCGTTGGACTTACCCTTGCCGACCGAGATGACCTCACCCTGCTGTGGCTTCTCCTTAGCGGAGTCGGGGATGATGATGCCGCCACGAACAGTTTCGCTCTCTTCGACGCGACGGACCAGAATGCGGTCGTGAAGCGGTGTAAATGTCTTCGCCATTGCTTACGTCTCCTTGTTACGTTTTACCAGCAGAGATTCTCTGTCTGGGGTGAACCACGCACCGGTTCCGAAGGGGGACACGGTGCAAGCTATTGAAATTGTTATCTCCGTACCCGGATACGCCGGTATGCTTCGGACGTATACGGGCAGGATTAGCACTCAATGCTTCCGATTGCTAACGATAGGACAGAGGCAATCGAAAGTCAACTTGTGAAGATGAAATCTGAGTGAAAGTCACGCAACATACTCTGGATCTCGAATTCTTGATCGATATTTTTACTTGTCTCGATGTTTTACTCGATGGCTCAGTCGTCAGTGAATTGAGGAAATGCGGCGCATCCTTTCGGGGCACACAATTGCCTGTCTCCTGACGGCGCTAAAAGCTTTTAGAGGTGAGAGGGTATTTTGCGTTCTTCCAGAGAGGCCGAAGAGTATCTGGAGCGATTCTGCGGCTGCCTGCCTTTGTAACAAAGGGGTAAAATATGTGCCATGATGTCGTCGCGTCGCAATCTTCTGTTTTGTCTGGTTCCTGTCTGTCTGACTGTTGTGCTTTCTTCCTCCAGCCTATTCGCGCAGGATTCGCCTGTGAAGCGCGGGCGCAAGTATAAGCCGCCGCCAGAGACCTCGAAGATCACAGTACAGGTCACGAAAAAATTCAACGGCAAACCGATTGCGAATGCAGCCGTTGTCTTTAATCCCTCTAAAGATGGAAAGGAGATCGGCAACCTGGAGGTGAAGACTGATCCTGAGGGGAAGGCCACGATCGAGATCATTCCGACCGGCTCTCTGGTGAGGGTGCAGGTCATCGCCAACGGCTTTGCGACTTTTGCGCAGGATTATCAGGTGGATGAGCCGTCGCGCGACATTGCGGTCGAGATGCTTCGGCCGCGGGAGCAGGTCTCCTCCTATAAGGACAATACGGGTGGCGCATCGACGCGCCAGCCAGGGGTTCAGGAGCCGATCCGGCCGAAGCCGGCTGATCCAAATGCAGCCAAACCCGCGCTGCCGCCGGCGCAGAGTACTCAACCGGCTCCACAACAGTAGATCGGTTCATGGGATGAAGCCTCTCGAGGGCAGGACCGCACTGGTGACTGGCGCGGCTAAGAGGATTGGGCGATCGATCGCGCTGGCTCTGGCAGAACTGGGAGCTGATGTTGCCATCAGCTATCGAACTTCTCAGTTGGAGGCAGAGCAGACGTTGGGAGAGATCGCTCGTCTCGGCAGAGAAGGGTTGGTGGTGCGCGCAGATCTTTGCGATCCCGTGGAGGTCGGGCGGATGGTTGCCGAGGTGGTGGGGCGGTTCGGACGCGTCGATCTGGTGGTGAACAATGCTGGAATGTTCGAGTCGGTCGCTCTTGAAGACATCACAGTGGAGCAGTGGGACCGCATCTTCGCCACGAATACGCGTGCGCCCTTTTTGGTGGCCCGCGCCGCGCTGCCTCATCTGAGGAAGGTGCAGGGAAGGATCATCAACATTGGATCGTTGGGCGGGGTGCATGCGTGGGTGACGCACGGGCACTACTGTACGTCAAAGGCGGCGCTGCATATGTTGTCGCAGACAATGGCGAAGGCGTGGGCTCCTGAGGTGAGCGTAAACTGCGTGGCTCCGGGCATGATCGTGCAAGGGGAGATCGAAGAGGCCTACGAGCATTTTGCGCAGAAGACGCCCATGCATCGAAACGGCACAGCAGTGGACGTTGCGGCGGCGGTGCTCTTCTTCGCCACGACGACAACGTTTATCACCGGACAGACGCTTGTCGTCGACGGTGGCCTGGGACTGACTTAGAGAGCCCCAGCTTTGTGCTGCTTCACCATATCGAGAAAGAACTGATGAACACGAATATCGTGGCCGAGTTCAGGATGAAAGGTTGCGGCGAGAAGATGACCCTCGCGAATCAAGACAGGATCCCCTCCGCGTGTGGCCAGAGTTTTAACGTTGCCGCCGGTGTGAATGATTCGGGGAGCACGGATAAAGACCATCTCGAGGGGACCTCCGGGGAGACTTGATTCAGTCTGAAGGATGGTGGAATCGATCTGCCGGCCGTAAGCATTACGCTCTACGGTTACATCGAGGGCGCCGAGGGACTTTTGCGCAGGATGGGTTACGTCTTTCGCGAGAAGAATGACTCCTGCGCAAGTTCCAAAGGTCGGAGTGTCGTGGACGAAGCTTTTGAGCGTCTCAAAGAAGCCTCGTTGTTCGAGAAACCGGAGCATGGTCGTCGATTCCCCACCTGGCATGATGAGCCCGTCAAGGCCCTGAAGGTCATCAGGGAGGCGCACGAGCCGAGGAGTTGCGCCAAGCTTGCGGAGTGACTGAGAGTGAGCGTCATAGGCCCCCTGCAGTGCAAGGACGCCTATAAGGAGGTGTGGCTCCTCGGAACTTGTGTGGGTCATGATCCTCCTGGAGGGCATTGATTATTTGAGTATAGAAAATTTTTACTTCGTGAATTGAGCGTGTGTCTTCTTGTAAGGTTGAAACCCGCGCTGGAGGGGCACTCTCTTTTTAAAGATTGTGTTTGGGAATTAACCACTGGCTTGTTGTTTTAGATCGGTTGAAGCTTCCGGCTCCTGTGATGTTTTGAAGCGCCGTCCACCGGCTTTGCGCGGGGAAGACGAAATAGTCGCGAAGGTGAGGGATGTGCTTGAGAAGAGTGCCTCATGGCTAAGGGCGACATAATTGAACAGAACAAGGTATTGATGGATCTGCCCCATGTCGCCTCCATGGAAGGAACAATTGGGCGGCCGAATTTTTGCCGGAAGGCTAACTGCGAGCTTTATGGGAGCGAGGCGGTGGTAAGTTTGATGTGTCCGAGAATGTCATCGGATGTGCTCCTAGCATGTGGAGCTACGATTCTTGTTCCATGAATAAGTCTGTAGCTTTTTGATATAGCCATAGCTTCGGTAAGAAGTAGGCCTCTTATCAATTCGAGAGTTTTCGGCTTAACTTGGAGTATGGCTAGGCTTGACAAGTGTAGGGTTAATTCTGCGCACATCCAAGCCTGACCTTTCCAAGGTCCAGGTCCATGATGAACGGGGAACTCTCTTCTCAATTAGCGGCGAATGTTTTATTTATTGGACCCTGAAAGCGCAAACGCGATATATCCCTTCGAGACAGCTGGACTAGCTACGCCTCCAGGCGGCATGTAAGCTCCCTCGGGATAGGGCGTACCTCCTCCGCAGACTGCGAACAGAATATATTCCTGTCCATTTGCTTCATATACGGCAGGCACCCCTTGCGAGCCATTCGGAAGCTCCTTGCTGAAAAGCAGCTTGCCGGTGGCGCTACTTAGAGCGTATAGCTTTGAATCATTTCCTACAAATAAAATCAAACCTCCAGCCGTGATGACAAATCCGCTCTTTGGATAAGCATTTCCGCGCAGCTTGTCACTTGGGCCCGCCTGCGGAAGGTCGCCGTATGGGGTTTTCCATTTGATCTTACCGGTGTTCAGATCGTAAGCGGTGATGGTACTCCATGGAGGGCCAATGATGTAGGGCTCGTTTCCATAACCAGTTTTATAACGCGAAGGTGGGCCTTCGATATCCTCCGGGTAAGGCGGCTCAGTTGTCAGGGATCTTACCATCGCTTGTGTTGCAGCCGTAGGCGCCGAACCTAAAGGTGCGAGGTCGGGCTGCTTCAAAAATGCCATCAGTTCGTTCATGGATTGCGCTGGCAAAGTAGAGAACGCGGGCATTGTTGCCCGACCATTAGTGATGGTGGTGCGAGTAGTATCTGCACCCAAGCGGCTGATCACCGTGTCAAGAGCAGGTCCGCGGTCTCCCTTCAACTCGGGGCCGTGACAGACCTGACAGTTTTGCTCATAGATTGCACGCCCCATCTGTTCTTGAGTCGGGAAGCCAGATCTGACATGCGCTGCTGCTGTATTATGCGGCCGACTCGGAATCAACCCACCGGCGTTTGCGGAGGTGGATTCTCCGGAGGGGACTAGTTTAACGATTGAGGGCATGTCTTTTGAGAGAACAAAGACCGTGCCGTTGGTTGGATCTGCGCCGGTGCTGAAGAACAACGCACCGCCATTCACGCTGGGAAGGTTGATCGTATCTGCGCTGACGGACGGTGGGGTATAAAAGCCCGTTCTTGCCTGCGTCAAACGTGTTTTCCACCAAGTCACCTCTTCAGGCTTCATGAAGCCTTCGTACATGTCTTTTACTGTCATGCCCTGGCGCGCAAATGGTGGAACGACGGTTGGAAATGGCTGTGTCTTTGAGGTGACTTCTCCTGGTACGTCGCTAGTTGGAACGGGGCGTTCTTCAATGGGCCACAGCGGCTTTCCAGTAATCCTATTGAATACATAGAGGAATCCATTTTTTGAAGCGAGTGCAACTGCTTCAACCATCTTGCCGTCGTGCTTTACGGTTACAAGTTGCGGTGCCGCGTCCGGGTCATAGTCCCAGACGTCATGATGAATGATCTGATAGTGCCAGAGATACTTGCCAGTGCGGGCATCCAATGCCAAAAGGCAGTCGGCATAGAGGTTATTGCCTTTGCGGTCTCCACCGTAGAGTTCGTATTTGGCAGATGCAACGGGAAAATAGGCGATCCCACGCTTTTCGTCGACAGTGATCTCCCCCCAGACATCGACTCCGCCCATATACTTATAGGCATCTTTTGGCCATGTATCGTAGCCAAATTCCCCGGGCCGCGGGATGGTATGGAAGACCCATAAGAGCTTTCCAGTGACCACATCGAAGGCACGGATATCGCCTGGAGGAGCTAGATAGCCCTCTCCAGTTGCGCTCCCTAAGAGAAGAATATTTTCAAAGATGCGGCCTGGAGTTCTGGAGGAGAGTGGTCGATTGCCGCGATCGAGACCAGTCTTCAGGTCGAGCTTTCCATGATCGGCGAAGGAGTCAACAAGGTTGCCTGTCCGGGCATCGATGGCCTGCAGAAAGCCGCCTGAAGACACGAGCAGGCGACGATCCGAGCGATCTTTGCTCTCCCAGTAGTTCGCGCCACGCATGCCTGCTATTCCACTGAATCGAGAAGGTACGGCTCCGGCAACTGTAAAGGAATGGATCCATAGCTCCTTGCCTGTGTTTGCATCGACAGCGACGAGTGAACCTTGTTTCGCAGCCAAGTAGGCGATATTGTCGATCACCAATGGACTAAACGTGTAGCTGATGTCGTCTCCGGTTGCATAGCTCCAGGCAACATCCAGCTTGTTGACGTTGGTGGTGTCGATCTGTTTTAAGGCCGAATAGTGGGAGCTCTCTGGGCCACCGAGATAATCCTTCCAGGCGGATCCGGGCTGCTGCGCAAAGGAGATGTCTCCGTAGACGAGAGCGATCAGGACAGCGGGGAAAAGTGGGCAGAGCTTGCTCATAGAACTCCTTGGTAATCATCGCGTTTGCTTCAGGTGAAGGGTCGTGCGCATAGCTCCCAAACAGTCAAGGGTGATCTCGGCTGCCTGCCGAAGCATCTCCACCGATCGTCATGACGTTGTCCTCTTCCATTTCTTCTTTCCTTCTGTTTGAAAAAGGGAAGTGATTGCCGGAGAGAATAGTACATTACGCAATGTATTTTGCGCATCATGCAATCAATCATATTTTTGGGAGAACCGTTGATTTGCGTGGTCCTGGAGGGAAGAATGCGGGCCTCGGTCGATGCTCCGCGCAACATGTCTGGCAAGCCTTGATCGAGATCTGCTATAAGGTCCTGCCGAAGCGAATGAAACAAGTTCCACAAAATTGATAGGAGGAGATATGACTTCAGGAAGTTTTAGAGGAGCATGCACTTGCGGTATCTATATATTTCTTTGCGGAATGGCCATCGCTCAAAATGTGACGACGTCTATTCCACCTCGCCCTGACCCGGCAGTGATTGCTGCAGCCTCCGCGGCGGAACGCGACCGTGAGCTTAAGCTGCTCGGCGTGGTCCAGATGCAGCCCGGCGCGACGGCCTATGACATTGGGATGCCTGGCAATGCGAACTACGATGAGTCAAAAGCGAATCCGTACCCCAAACTTCCTGATGTACTCGTCATGAATGACGGGACAAAGGTTATTACTCCTGAGCAATGGGTGAGACGGCGACAAGAGATCAAGTCTTTGTTCGATGAGAATGTGTACGGCAAATATCCGGCGCATATTCCGAAGGTGACCTGGAGAGTGAAGAGTGTTGAGAGCTCGATGGTTCGCGGAGTTCCTGCGGTCGTTAAGCATATCGTTGGGGATGTCGATGATGCAGCCTATCCTATGATTCGGGTAGAGATTCACGCCGACGTCGTTACTCCGGCCAGCACGAGAGGCAAGAGGGTACCAATCATGATTGGAGCTGCTTCAATGCGTCCGCGGCCGACTCTTCCGCGACCGGCGGGGCAGGCAGTCCATATGCTCTCGCTGCCACCGGATCCACCTGACGCAGCTCAATTGCTTCTCGAGCATGGGTGGGGCTTCGTCAGTCGTGATCTGAATGAAGTGCAGGCGGACAATGGTGCTGGACTGGACAAGGGAATTATCGGCCTGGTGAATAAAGGACAGCAACGTAAGCTCGATGATTGGGGAGTGCTGCGGGCGTGGGCCTGGGGTGATTCCAGGCTGCTGGACTATTTAGAGACCGATCCAGATGTTGATAGGACGAAGGTCGGGGTGATGGGACACTCGCGCGGGGGAAAGGCGGCGTTGGTCGCCTTGGTTGACGATCCTCGTTTTGCCATTGGTTATATCTCGTCCTCTGGCTCTGGGGGCGCTAACCTCTACCGTCGCAATTATGGGGAAACGATGGGAAATATCGCTGGTCCGAGTGAGTTTCATTGGTTTGCGGGAAACTTTATGCGATACGCGGCTGTGGGTCACTCCGCGAACGATATGCCGGTCGATAGTCACGAATTTCTTGCTCTTGTTGCACCACGATCTATCTTTATTGGTGTGGGTGCATTGATTCTCGACCCGCAATATGCGCCGGGCGATGCTTGGCAGGATGCGCAGGGAATGTTTATGGCTGCGGTGGCTGCGAGTCCTATCTGGGATCTGTTGGGTGCTAAGGGGCTTGGAACAGCGAAATTTCCTCCGTTGGGGACACTGATTGATTCAGGGGACGTCGCCTTCCGACAGCACCCATATGGCCACACGCCTGCCCCGAACTGGCCCTACTTTATCGAGTTTGCTGACAAGGAATGGCGCAGGCGGTGATTCGTTCCATGGATTAGACAGCTCGCAACAGGGATGGCGTGGCCTTTGAGCCAAGGATGTCGGCCCTGATGAATGTCTGCCATCTTTCTTTGCTGTCAATTGATCGATGGGATCCGGTGATGCGATAAACGCCACCTTCGAGGCAAGAGTTTTGACCACCGATGCTACCGGTCTGCTGCCGTCTGGATTCTCGTCGTTCATTGAGTTAGTGAACGTGGTGCTGACGATTACCTTGAGAAGCTGGTCGACCTTGGGGAACTTATTTGACGGGCTTGGCTCAATTGACACGGATCATCCCTTTTCCTATGATCACTTAAGTCCTCGATATGAACGAACGCACCCTCAAAAATGTGGCGGCTCTGTTCTGCCCTCAGTCGGATGCCTTTTGCATCCGCTGCTTTTGTTGTTGCTAATCCCGTTCTTCTCTTCCTTTCCCGTTTAAAGAATCACTCCTTCGAACGATAGTCCCCTACGCATCCATCATTTTCTGCACAGGACTGTTCGTCATCTGAACTAATTGGAGACAGCAATGTCCATTCGCAAGGCTTTCCTTTTTATCTCTTCGGTCATCCTCGTTGCCACTTCGATAGCCTTTGCCCAGGTGGACACAGGCTCCATTGTTGGAAGCGTCGCGGATACTGAGCAGCAACGCATTCCTGCCGCAATTATTCACCTCACACGCACAGATACCGGCGTCGAGCGAACCACGAAATCGGATCAGGACGGCAACTTCAACTTCTCACCGGTCGCTATTGGAACCTATTCGATCACGATTGAGCATGAAGGCTTCGATCGTTATGTGCAGACCGGTCTTGCCATTAACGCGCAGACCTCTGCGCAGGTCAATGCGACACTCCATGTCGGCTCCGTCAGCCAAACGGTAGAGGTCGCAGCAGCGGTTCCTCTGCTTGAGACGCAGACATCCTCGCTGCAGCAGCTCGTCAATGGACGTAGCATTACCGATCTTCCTCTGAACGGCCGCAACGTCACTTTTCTCGCGCAGACTGCTCCAGGAGTCACCTTTGCGCAGGCCGATTCACGCGGGCTTGCCGCCAGCGGCTCCTTCAGCGCCAATGGAGCACGCCGCGGACAGAACGACTACCTGCTCGACGGCATCGATAATAACGCCGCTATCGCCGATTACGTCAACCAAACGCAATATGTCATCATGCCTCCTCCTGATGCGTTGCAGGAGTTCACGGTACAAACCAATAGCTACTCCGCCGAGTTTGGTCATTCTGCCGGGGCCGTGCTCAATGTTTCCACAAAATCCGGGGGAGACGCCTTCCACGGCGTCGCCTGGGGGTTCATCCGTAACCAAGTCCTCGACGCACGCAATTACTTCGCCACAGCACCGAGCAAGCCTGCCTATCGGCAGAATCAGTTTGGCTTCGATATCAATGGTCCCGTCATTATTCCGAAGATCTATAACGGCCGCGGCAAGACCTTTTTCTTCTTCGACTACCAAGGGACGCGCATTGCTCAGGGAAGCAGCAAGGTCGTGACTGTACCCACCGGTGCCGAACGCTCTTCGGAATACACCAACTTTGCCGACCTGATTGCATTGCAGAGCGGCACGCGCACAGATGCTCTGGGCCGCGTGTTTCCTGTCGGTACGGTCTTCGATCCTGCCACCACTCGCGCTGTAACCTCAGGGGTCGTCGATCCCAGCACCGGTCTGCCCGCATCGACGAGTGGAAGTGTGCGCGATCCCTTCTATGCAGGGTCGCTTACAGGGCAGAGAGACTTCACCGGCGCCGCTCAAAGGGTGCTGCTCAACCAGCTCCCTTCCACGCGCCTGAATTCTTCGGCCATCGCATTACTCAATCTTTTTCCTTCTCCAACGGGCTCAGGGATCACGAACAACTTCAGCTCCTTTCCTTCCTCGACAAACAACAGCGACGGCTTCGACATCCGCATCGATCAGCACTTCAGCGATCGAGACTCGGCCTTCGCTCGCTACAGCTATCTGAATACAGACCAGCTGAACCCCGGACCTTTTTCCGGAATTGCCGACGGCCAGTCCAGCCGTCCCGGCAACGGCTCCACGCAGGCGCAGAACGTCGCTCTCAGCGAGACTCACATCTTCTCCTCGAGCGTGGTCAACGAAGTGCGCTTCGGTTATAGCCGTGTAGCCGACATTCGCCGTCAACTCTTCGCCAGCCAACTCGGCATTCCCGATCAGTATGGCATCGGAGGCATTCCTCAGTTCGACGGGAATGGAGGTTTGCCTTCGCTCTCATTCGGCAATCTTGCCAACCTTGGCCAGTCAGGATCTCTGCCCAGCAATAAAGCCAGCAATATTATTCAGTTCTCTGACAATGTCACCATCTCTCGCAACCGTCATGTTCTACGCACAGGAGTGCTTTATCAGAACATCTCCTATCCCACTTCAACCCCATCTTCCTCTCGCGGCTCCTTCGGCTTCAGCGGAATCTATACCTCCGTTGTCAATCAGACAGACGGCTCAACGGACCGCGCGCAGTTTCTGCTTAATCCGATTGCCTCTACGGTCTCAGACGGCGTCAACAACGTCGGCGGAGCCAACAGCGTCAGCGCATCGAACTTTCCTTTGATCAGCAATCTGCATCGCTGGTATTTGGGAACATATTTGCAGGACGACTGGCGCCTGAGTCCCAAGTTGACCCTCAATCTCGGCTTGCGATGGGAGTACTATGGCGTCCCCGCTGAGCGCGATGGCCGCCAGGCGAACTTCATTCCCGGGCCGAATGGCAATCCCAGAGTTGGCGCGCAGTTTCTTATCCCGCAATCGCAGGCGGCAAACGTTCCTCAGGCCTTCATCGCTCTTCTTGCCAAGGACAACATCTCCTTCGTCTCTACCAACAACGATCGCCTTGGAACAGCGCAGACCGAAAACTTTGCACCGCGCTTTGGTCTCGCTTATCAGGCCAATGCAAAGGCTGTGATCCATGCGGGTTTTGGACTATTCTACGGTGGTTATGAGAACTACGGTCTGAGCGCCAGCCCTCCCGCTAACTTTCCATTCAACATCGCAACCAGCTATACCTCCGCGAACTCCGTTACACCGCTGACCCCCGATAACTCCGTAGGTTCTATTGGCAACGGCCTCATCAACGTTCCTCTCAACGCGGCCAATGCGAATCTGACAAACATTAGCCTGCTGGGTCGTCAGTATCACTGGCAGAGCGCTTACAGCGAGGCCTACAACCTGCAGGCTCAGTACCAGCTCACTCCAACAACGGTTGTGAAGGTCGCCTATGCAGGCTCCGTTTCGCGGCATCTGCAGACTCCCATCAACAGCAACACTCTCAACACGATTCTTCCTGCGACCGCGAATGCGCAGACCAACAGCTTCTTTCCTGACTTCGCTCGCGGCGGCGCCTTCCTTAGCCCCTCGTCGATGACGAACTACAACGGTCTGCAGCTTGATGTCACGCGCCGTTGGGGACATGACCTCACCATCGATGTCAACTACACTCGTTCCAAGTGCCTCGGCAATGCACGCGATCAGCTCGATAACAACATCGGCGCCTTCCGTGCGCCCTATGTTCCTGGAGCGGGAATCGGCATCGACTACGGCCTCTGCGACACCGATGTTCGGAACATCTTCCACGCCAGCGGCGTCTATGAGCTTCCCTTTGGACGAGATCATGCGCTTCTGACCCACGGCGTCGCTTCTGTTCTCGCAGGAGGATGGTCCACGCAATGGATCGCAACCGTGCAGGATGGCCAGCCGTTCACCGTCGCCTGCAGCACCACCACCACGGCCGGACTCGGCTGCAATGCACTAAAAGTCCCGGGGCAGAACCTGTATACCGAGTCCAATCGTGTAGCTCACTTCCTCAATGCCGCCGCCTTCGCCAACCCTTCGTCCTCCGCGACAGGGTTTGCTTTACTCGGCGCATCCCCCACCCAGGTCAGCGGTCCTGCATATCGAAGACTTGATCTCTCGCTCTTCCGTAGAGTCACTCTTGTGGAGCGAACGAAGCTGGAGCTTCGCGCAGAGGCTTTCAATCTGACCAACACGCCGAACTTCTCCGCGCCCGGAAGTCTCAACTTCACTTCCCCTGCAACCTTCGCTGCGATTACAAGCACGCGAGACAACTCAAGACAGCTACAGTTTGCTGCAAAAATTTACTGGTAGGAGATTCGGATGTCAGAAATATTAAGGGACGCCGGTCCTCTCCAGGAGGAACGATGGCAGCCGCAATGATGGCAGCGGCTCCCGCCTCCGCAGAGGCGGCGAGGATATGTTTCTTGTTCCGGGAGCTTTACGTAAGGCCCGAGCCTTTCAAATTCTAAGTACATCGAGATAACAGCCTTTATGCCTCTGGCTATACGCACAGATCAGCTTCTACGATGAAGCAGTTCCTCGGGCTTGAGTCCTCGAATACTTGCGTCCATCAGCTCCACCATATGGAATGCTGGGATCGCGTTCAGCCCCTTTCGTCGCAGGCCCGCCTGTAGCTGCAGCAAGCACCCTGGATTCGCGCTCACAATCGCCTGCACCTGAACGGCGAGCAGATTTTCTACCTTGCGGTTGCCAAGCTGCTCTGCCGGCTCGGGATGGAGAAGGTTATAGACACCTGCCGAGCCGCAGCACAGGTTCGCCTCTGCGATCTCGGCAACGTCAAGGCCAGGAATGCCATGAAGCAGATGGCGCGGCTGTTCGTGAATACCCTGCGCATGTTTCAGGTGGCATGCGTCCTGGTAAGCGACACGGAGCGGCAGAGGATTAAGACGCTGACGTGCCGGCTTCAAAAGAAGAATCTCGGAGATGTCGCGGCATTTTGCAGCAAAGTCCGCAGCGCGCTCAGCCCACTCTGGATCGTTGCGGAGCAGGTGTCCATATTCCTTCATGGTCGATCCGCATCCGGCCGCATTGATGACGATATAGTCGACCTCCGCCGCTTCAAATTTCGCAATCATTCTGCGGGCCAACTCGAGCGACTGCTCCTCCACTCCGGAATGAACCATCAGAGCTCCGCAGCAGGCCTGATCCTGCGGGATCACTACGTCGTAGCCTTCGGCCGCAAGTACACGCGCTGTTGCCTCATTAACATGCTGGAAGAAGACCTGCTGTACGCATCCAGTAAGCATTCCCACGCGCGTCGCTTGCGGCACGGTCGCGGAAGATGCCGTGGGAGCGATCCTTGAGGGCAAGCGATGAAAGAGACTGTTGGGAACCCTGGGGAGCAAGGCTTCCATCGCGGCAAAACGTTTTGGTAAAAGCTTCAGCAGACCGTTCCTCCGAATCAGCCGTTGCAGACCTGAGCGTTGATAAAGCAGCATCGGAACTGCGAGGATACGCAACCGCGCAGCATGAGGAAAAAGAAAAAACAGCAACTTGCGAAACAGTGAGTCGCCGATCGAACGCGGAATGTGGCGCTCGATCTGCGGACGCGTATCCTCGATCAGCTTGTTGTACTGCACACCCGAAGGGCAGGCGGTCATGCAGGCCATGCAGCCCAGGCATGCATCCATATGCTGCCGGAACGAAGGATCGAGCGCAGCCTCGCCCTGGGCTGCCTTGGCGATCATGTAGATGCGGCCCCGCGGCGAGTCCATCTCCTCTCCCCAGAGAACATAGGTCGGGCAGGCTGGAAGACAGAATCCACAATGAACGCAATCCGAGAGCAGCTCCCTGGACGGAGGATTGTGAGTATCGAAGCTGCTGATCTTTGTAGAAGGGCTTCGTTCGGTGACTGGAATTGAATCGCTCATGATCTTCCTGGCCGCACTAAAACATCTTTCCGGGGTTCAAGATGTTATGGGGATCGAACTGTCGCTTGATCTCTCTCATCAGGGGGAGCTGCGCCTCAGGCATGACAAAAGCGTTGGCGGACAAAGTACCTGGCTCAAGAATCGCAACGGTGGACCGAGACAGAGCGGCATGCTCTCGAAGCTGCTTCAGCACATCGATCGTCTCCCGCGGCTCGGCTTGAATCGCTATTGTGTGTAGCCCGAGAGATTGCGAGACGGAGGAGATGGAGACCCTTGGAGATGCCATCTGCAGGCGATCCGCATAATCGCAGACCTGCGCGGGAAGCGTACCGAGGCGAAGGATCGTCCTTCCCGGGAGGAAGAGTGCCTCGCGGGCCTGCCACATCTCGCGGGACCCTTCGAGAAGCGTCAGGCCATCCTCGCGAACCATACTGTTCAGAATCGAATCTTGTTGCGCTAGCGGATGCGCGGTGAGCAGGACGTCCAGATGAAATCCTTCCCGCGATCCTCGCAGCTGCAGGGATGAGACGAGTAGATGACTCCCGCGTATCTTTGCCAGCAGCGCGGAGAGCCGCTTGGCCTCGGGAGCGCTTACGGTAAAGTGACGCTCGTGCTGGGGAAGGGAATGAAGCCGGAAGTTGGCCTGCGTGATGACCGCAAGTGTGCCCATGCTCCCGGTAAACAGCTTGCAAAGATCGTAGCCGGCAACGTTCTTGACGACCTTGCCTCCGGTGCGGGCGATGGTTCCGTCGGCGAGAACACATGTCATGCCGATCGCTAGATCGCGCAGACTCCCGTAGCGATGACGCAGAGCGCCGGAATCGTTGGTCGCGAGAATGCCGCCCACGGTGGCGCGACCGGCAAAAAGGGGGTCGAGCGCGACGAACTGGCCATGGGCTCCCAGTCTGTCCTGCAGAGCCGCCCAGTTGCATCCCGCCTCCACCGTACAGGTCAGATCCTGCCACGGATGCTCCACAACTCTGTTGAGCCGTTCGAGAGAGACGTTAACATTCGCCGTCGTTCGATTTCCCCATCTCTGCTTGGTTCCTCCTCCATGAGGCCGAACGGACAGGCCATTCTCATTGCAGAAGGCCAGGATTCCAGACACCTCCTCTGTAGAGGCAGGAACAGAAGATACTGTTCCGTCGGCCTCGGTACGAACATGGTTCGCACCTGCAATCGAGACCAGATGCTCTGCAATCTCGTATTGCGATAGGACTGCGGAAGAGACCATCAAAACACCTCCGCAATCCCGCTCGCCTCGAGTGGGTGCGGAGCGTAAGCGCCCCGTGTGCGCTCTCCACATAAACGCGGGGTGGGGAAAAGCTTCTCAGGATTGGCGATATTGAGAGGGTCGAAGGCCCGTCTCACCCTCTGCATGGTCTCAAGGTCCGGGTCCGCATACATATAGCTCATACTGCACTGCTTCTCCCGACCTACGCCGTGCTCGCCGGTGATAGATCCCCCCGCCTCCACGCAGACATCTAGAATACGCAGCGACAGATCAATGGCTCGCTCCTCTTCGCCGGGATGATCCCGATCGTAGAGGATGATGGGATGCAGGTTGCCGTCGCCAGCGTGAAAGACATTGGTCACGCGCAGATTTTCAGCAGCGGCCATGGCATTAAGCTTCTCAAGAACAGAGGGAAGCGAGGTTCTCGGAATCACGCCGTCCTGGACGATATAGTTCGGCGACAGGCGTCCTGCCGCAGCAAAGGCGGCTTTACGCCCTTTCCAGACCAGCAAGCGCGCATGTTCATCCACCGCGAGGCGAGTCTCCCAGGCGCCGTTCTCCTTGCAGATCTTTGTGACCGCCTCCATCTGCAGGTTAACCTCCGCTTCGGGCCCATCTAGCTCGATCAACAGCAGAGCCTCGCATGCAGGATAGTTCGGATGAACGGAGAGTTCTGCCGCCTCAATAGAGAGGCGATCCATAATTTCCATCGCAGCGGGAAGCTGGCCAGCCGCGATGACATCGGATACGGACTGTGCGGCAGCCAGGATCGTATCGAACGCAGCAAGGATCACCTGCACGGTCTCAGGTTTGCGCATAATGCGAATCGTCATCTCCGTCGCAATGCCCAGCGTTCCCTCGCTGCCGATAAACACACCTGCCAGATCGTATCCGGGCGCGTCCGGCGTGCGGCTGCCAAGTGTTACCAGATCTCCGTTGGGCAGCACAACCGTCATCTCCAGAATATGGGTCACAGTAAAGCCGTACTTAAGACAGTGTGCTCCTCCGGCATTTTCCGCGATGTTGCCACCGATCGAACATACGGTTTGCGAGCTGGGATCGGGAGCGTAAAAATATCCATGCGGAGCAGTTGCAGCGGTCACATTCGCATTGATCACGCCAGGCTGTACCGTAATTTGCTGGTTTGGAAGATCCAGATTAAGAATGCGATTCATGCGTGAGAGGCCGATCACGATGGAGTCCTCGCCAGGCAGTGCACCTCCCGATAGCCCCGTCCCGGAGCCACGCGCGACAAAAGGGATCTGCTGCCGGTGACAGACCCGAAGAATGCGCTGGACCTGATCTGTGGTCTCAGGCAGAAGCACTGCCTGCGGGGGGACGCGGAATGCTGTAAGGCCATCGCACTCGTAGGTCTGGAGCTGGCTTTGACCCATAATCATGCCCCTGGTTCCAACGATCTGGCTTAACTCCGTGACGATGGAAGGCTTCAGCATTTCATTCCTCGACCCAAAAACCGCGGGTAGCCCACTGATCCTGCTTCAAAACAGAGGACAAACGTTTACGGCTTAAGTGAGGCGACAGAAGATCTGCCGCCCTCGCTCCTGCACACTCGCCTCAGGCGAAGACCTCTTCCTGAAGCACCTGCTCATACGCCGGCAGCGTGAGAAAGTCTGTGAAGCTTTCGCTGCGGATAAGGCTCCGCATCAATACGGCGGCCTTTTCATAGGCCGTGTAGCGCTCTGCATCCACGGAACCCTTGACTCTTCTCAGCTCCTCATCGATGAACTGATCGCAAAGCTCGACGGTGACTTTGCGTCCATCTTTGAGCGAGGCGCCGTGGTGTACCCACTGCCAGAGCTGCGCACGACTGATCTCCGCTGTCGCTGCGTCTTCCATCAGGTTGAAGAGCGGAACACAACCGATTCCGCGAAGCCACGCCTCGACATAGCCAAGGCCGACCGCGACGTTCTGGCGCAACCCAGCTTCAGTGATCTCACCGGCAGGAATTTCGAGCAGGTCGGCGGCTGTCGCCGTGTAGTCTGTGAGCTTCTTCTCGATCTGGTTTGGCTGGGGCATCACGCGATTAAAGATCTCGAGCGCGATCGGTACAAGGCCGGGATGAGCGACCCAGGTTCCATCATGTCCGTCAGTGGCCTCCCGTTCTTTGTCAGCACGAACCTGCTCCAGAGCCTTTTCATTGGCTACCGGATCGGACTTGATCGGAATATAAGCCGACATGCCGCCCATCGCGTGAATCTCGCGGTTGTGGCAGGTCTTGATGCAAAGCTTGGAATAACTGCGCATGAAGTGCGTCGTCATCGTCACCTGCGATCGATCTGGAAGAATGACGGACTTGTCTGCCGCGAACTTCTTGATGAAGGAGAAGATGTAGTCCCAGCGCCCACAGTTGAGGCCTGCCGAATGATCGCGCAGCTCATAGAGAAACTCATCCATCTCAAACGTCGCAAGGATCGTCTCGACCAAGCAGGTGGCGCGGATACTGCCCTGTGGCACGCCCAGCGTGTCCTGCGCCCGTACAAAGATCTCATTCCAAAGCCGCGCCTCAAGGTGAGACTCCATCTTCGGCAAATAAAAATAGGGTCCACTTCCGCGCGCAAGCAATTCCTTCGCATTATGAAAAAAATACAGACCGAAGTCGAAGATCGAGGCCGACATCGGTTCTCCATCGACGAGGATATGTTGCTCCACCATGTGCCAACCGCGAGTCCGCACAAACAGAACCGCTACCTTGTCATTCAGCCTGTAGCTTTTGCCCGTCTTCGAATCTTCAAACGTGATATCACGACGAATCGCGCCGCGCAGATTGATCTGCCCTTCGAGCAGGTTCGTCCACAGGGGAGTAGAGGAGTCTTCAAAGTCCGCCATGAAGACATACGCGCCCGAGTTAAGCGCGTTGATGATCATCTTCCGGTCGACCGGTCCGGTAATCTCGACGCGACGGTCCTGGAGGTCGGCCGGAATTGGGGCGCAACGCCAGTCGCCTTCTCGAATGTGCTTCGTCTCCGGAAGAAAGTCCGGCTTTTCTCCCGCATCCAGGCGCGACTGCCGTGCTACACGAGCCGACAGCAGCTCTTTGCGACGGGGACCGAAGGTACGCTGCAGGTCAACTAAAAACTCAATCGCGGTGGGAGTAAGGATCTCGGCGTAAGCATCGGTGATGGGTGCGGTGATCTGAACGCCGGACGGCAACTTCGACATTTGCTGACTCCTGAAGAAAGTGAGGTCGTGCGCATGTTGGGGACCTGTTTCGAACGCCTGCTTGACAGCGTCACTGTTCGAGACCACAGCGTCATCGCAGCTCTTGGCCATTTCAATCCCCCAAGGAAATCCTGCGTGACTCGCGCCCCTGTCGGGAATTGCAGTCCAGCATAGCACCTGGGGCTGATCCTGGTCTGCCGAGAACAGAGGGGGCGATGAGCGTTTCAGCTCCATCGCAGATGAAACCCGTATACATAAAGCAACGCCAGGCATCCGATGACGCATGCCAAAAAGATGCTATGTTTCAGCGTAAAGCGAAAGAGCTTCGCCTGATCGGAGAGAGACATTCCGGTCGCAGCTGCCGCCACCGCGATGGTCTGGAGGCTGATCATCTTGCCCATCACTCCTCCCGCTGAATTCGCAGCGGCCATAAGAATGGGATCAAGCCCCAGCCGACCCGCCGTTACCACCTGCAGGCTGCCAAAGAGGGCGTTGGCCGAGGTGTCCGACCCAGTAAGAAATACGCCCAGCCATCCTAGCAGAGCGCTGAAGAAGGGAAACAAGACTCCGGTCGCAGCAAAAGCCAAGCCAAGAGTCGCCGTAGCTCCGCAGTAGTTCATCAAGAAAGCGATCGCGAGGACGGAGGTAACCGTGAGGGTAGGAAGAAGCAGGGTCTTCGTTACCGAGACCAGGATCCTGAAGAACGCCATCGGACTCATTCGCAGGAGGATCGCAGAGAGCACCGTGGCCGTCATGCATGAGGTTCCTGATGCGGAAAACCAATTGAGATTAAAAACAGCGGGATAGGGAGAGGCGTGCTGGACCAATGGAGGCATGCGCCGGACTACGTTGTGCAGAAACGGCCAATGAAAACTGGTTGTTCCGGCGTTGAGAACAGCCTGAAACGGCTTGTATCCCCACAGCAACACGCAAACCACCAACAAGCCGTAAGGCAACCAAGCAAAGATAATCTCATTTACGCTGCGCCTCTCTCCCTTGGCATCCTCTGAATACACAAGCGTATGTTCGGCTGAAGAATATGCCGTCGGGCGCCAGACGTGGAGCACAAATATCAGGGCGATCATGGCGAAAAGAGAGGCCAGAATATCAGTCAGCTGCGGCCCGATATAGTGGGACACCATAAATTGGACAGACGCAAACACCACACCTGCAGTCATGGTGGGGAATAAAATTCCTTGGAAGGCGCTGCCTCCCCACATTGCAAAGAGAAGATAGGCTGGTAAAAACAGCGATACCGGCGCGCAGAAGCTTCCCACCGCCGCGCTCAACCTGTCCAGCGGAAGTCCCGTGGTCCCAGCTAATGTGACCACCGGTATGCCGATAGATCCAAATGCCACCGGGGCCGTGTTTGCGAGCAGACACAGGGCGGACGCCGTGAACGGCGAAAATCCCAAGCCAGTGAGCATGGTGGCGGCAATAGCTACCGGAGTGCCAAATCCCGCGGCACCTTCGATAAAGGCTCCGAAGGCAAAAGCAATCAGCAGTCCCTGCAGACGGCGGTCAGGGGTAAGTCGGCTCACTGAGTGCTTAATGATCTCGAACTTGCCTGTAGCCTCCGTCACGCGGAACAGCGCAATCGCCCAGAAGACAATCCACGAGATGGGAAACAGCCCAAAGGCGGCGCCATGCAGTGCAGCGCTCAAGGCCGTTACAAGCGGCATGTGATATCCGCCTACGGCAAGCACAAAGGTGACTGCCAGGCCAGACAGGCTAGCAAGCCATGACGGCTTACGAAGCACCCCCAGCAGAAGCAGCAGCGTAAAGATAGGAAGCGCGGCTAAGGCTGCGGAAAAGAGCAGACCTCCGCCGAAGAGAAAATAGGTTTGTGACCATGTCATGTCCTGCCGCTTCCCCACCGATAGAAAAGGCTCGCTTCAAACGGCCAAATGGTATCCGGCTACGAAAGATGAAGTCAATCGTGTTGTAGGGAAAATACCTTCTAATTGTTCAAGTGAAGCCGAGACTTGTCGTTCGAGCGCTCGCAGCCTGAACCCTATCGAGAGAATGATCTCTGGATAGAGTTGCATTTTCAATGCAGGGAGTCCTGAAACGCGTCGGGATGAACCGTCCTCCTTTCGCGTCTGGAGTCGATCGCTGAGCCCTTATTTAAACCTCGAACGGGAAGGCTCCTCCTGCCTCCAGCCACTTGTAGCGAACGCTTGGTTGATTTGCACCGTCGTTTGCCTGCCACGCCGAAGGTGTACGCGAGGTGAACCAATCTTCCGGGGTTGCCGCACCCTCGGCGACCAGGCTGAAGGCCTCGCGCAGAGCCTGCTTCTGCTCCGGCCCGGTCGCATCTTCGGCGGGCGAGACCAGCAGCGCGCTGCCGGTGCGGGCGACCGCGTAGAGCCAGTCTTTTGTGACCGGCCATGACACAGCTTTTGTGATGGGAATACAGTCGGCGTCCATGGCAAAGAAGGTCCGATGCTGCGGCAGGCGGAAGGAGAGCGTATTGACTCCCATCCGCCGTGTTCTCTCCCACACCTTTCCGCTTACATCGTCTCCTGTACGCTGCAGCTCAAAGATACCGGCGCTGAGATGGCCGATGACATTGCATCCGATCAGAACGGTCTGCTCGCCGGCCGCTTCTCGAATCGCAGTATAGAACTCGCGGATGATCTCGGCATTGGTCTTCGATGTATCGTGAAAGCTCCAACCTGGAAGTGTAGGCGAAGCTTCCATCTCAAACCCCCATTGGCCGAGGAGGTCAAAGGTGCTGAAGTCGTGCTTGATCAGATCGTACCTCCATTTGACCGCCACCTGACGCACTTTGGCCAGAGCCTTCTCTCGCGCCTCAGGGATGGTTGGGTCATAGGCTCTGTTCTCAGAGATACGTTCTTTCTTGAGACCAAAGCGCGCTGCCGGGAGCAGAAGCTTTTCGTCATCGTCGGGCGCCGGGGTGGTGGGGCGAATCCAGATGCCGGGCCGAACTCCCAATCTTCGGATGTTCGCGGCAAGTTCGCTCATATCGGGAAAGCTTTTGTTCTGCTCCCAACCTCCATCGATGATGCTGAAGGGCTTTGGCCCCTTCGACGGCACGAGCTCTGCCATCAACGAGGCGTCGCGGAGAATATCCGCAGCCGAACTTCTACCGTAAGCGTAGTACCAGTCGTTGCTGCCGTAGACCGGATACGCAAGTGTACGCGGCTGGGGAGACATGATGCGGCAGAAGGCTCGAGCGCTGGCAAAGGACCCCTCGTCAGGCCGCCCTCTGCGCGTCACCACGGTTGCCAGGTTCAGGGTGCGCCCTCTAAGCATCACTCCTCCGCCGCCATTACGAACGTCGAGCCAGAGCGAGATGCCCTCTGCGTCGCATTGCCAGAAGGCGAGAGCGTTCGCTCCGGTCATGATGCCGTATCCATGCGTGCTGTTGCCATCGAAGCTGAGGAAGTACCACGGCATCGCCTGCGCGGGAATGATCTCGCGCCAGCCGAGGTCCCCGTAGCTGCGTTCCCACGCATCGCCCAGCAGACGAAGCGTGGAGGGAAGCGAGAGCTTCCACCGCAGATGAATGCGGCTGAGCGGAGAGGTGGCTGCGGTGACGTTCAAGGCCATTTGGCCGGGTTTCTCTTCGCAGCGCAGCACGATATCTTCGCGAGTCCAGGAGCGACCGTTAAGACTAAGATTGATCTCCTTCAAGCCCTCGGAGAAGAGGCTGACCTGGTGTGGCGGACGAAGGATATCAGCGAAGCTCGACGCAGGGGGCGATACTGCAGATCTGCTCCCTTGTGCGGCTGACTGGCGGAGAGAGACGACTCCCGTGTATGCCGCGACGCCGAGCCCTCCGAGTACGGACCTTCGAGTAGGAAGAGGTCGTTTCTTGAAATCGTCCAACTTGCCTCCATGATGTTGCGGCTGGATTAAATGCTCCGCCAGAGTGCTTCAGGAATTTGCTTCCTACTTTAGAGCGTTGCGCCAGGGTATGTACTGCCAGGCGCGGATACGATCGATCTGCATGACGGCGGGGAAGTGCGTCGTCGCATCCGGCGACTCCGGCCAGCTTCCACCTACGGCGAGATTCGCGATCAAGTACATAGGCTCATGAAGGTTCTTCGGAGTCTGCTGCGTGGCGATTGCGGCCCCGTCGACGTAGGCGATCATCGTTTGCGGCCCCCACAGGAGGCCGTAGGTGTGGAAGTCGGTGTATTGGTCGATATTGACCTGATGCCAGCTGTTGAAAGCGGCGATTCCACCGGCGACGGTACCGGTGTGGACCCATCCCACACCGCCCTCGTGGCGGCTGTTGGGCGCGCCGAACATCTCAAAGACATCTGCCTCCGGAGGCCACTTGTGGCTTTTGGGCAACATCCAGAAGGCAGGCCACAGGCCCTTGCCTGCGGGCACCTTCACGCGGATCTCAAAGTATCCATAGGTCTGGGCGAGGCAGCCATCGTTCATGATCATGCCCGAAAGATAAGGATATCCATGCGCATTCGCATGAGGCTGCGATGCGGATGGAACGGCCTTGATGGAGAGGATGCCGTTTGAGAGGCTGAACGGGTTGAATCCGGTATCGTCGCCCGGCGTAGCGTACCACTCCTGCTCCGCGTTGCCACCCAGGGTATGAACGTTGCCGGTGTAAGAAGTTCTCCAGCACTTGTTCAGCTTCTCTCCGTTGAACTCTTCGTTCAAGGTGCGCTCCCAGTTGTGCTGCGGATGCCCATCGAGAGGTGGAGTGATCTCCTCGGTTCTGTTTGGCGGAAGAGCGGCGGGACTTGTTCGTGAGGTTTGCGCGTAAGCGACACCGCCAAGCGACAGAACTCCCAGAAAGCAAACGAGCAGGCATCTTTTTCCGCTCGCACCTGTACGGCAGTGTTTCAAGGGTGTATGTTGCATTGATCTTTCTCTTCCAGGAAACGAAATGGTTATAAGTAGAGAGCTCCGCCCGAGCTGATGCGATCGGCTGCGGGCGGAAACCCACCTCAGAACGTGACGACCAGCCGAACTTGCCCCTGCCGCGGATTCAGCTGTCCGCTGCCGGCGATCTGGCCGAAGCCAGGGTCAGTGGGATTGCTGTCGGGATATCCAAATTGATGTCGATTAAATACATTGAAGAACTCCGCCCTGAACTCGACGTTGACCATCTCACCTACCTTCGTCATCTTGGCCAGGCTTACATCTTCATTCAGATAGCCCTGGGTGCGGATAGCGCTGTTCAGGCGCGGCAGATCGCCGAAGGTGTACCCGGTGGGGCCGCCCGGCTGTCCGATGAGTTTATTGGGATCAGAAAACGCTGCAGGGTTGAATTGCGTATTCTGGCCAGCAATAAACGGATTGAATTGCTTGTTGCGCCAGGCGTCCGACAGCAACTCTTCTCCGGGGACCTGGCTGTATCGCATGCAGGTAGGCAGGGCGGGGATCGCCGTCGCACATCCGAATCCGATCGGGTCTCCTTTGAGGATGTAGCGCTGCACAGCACCGAACGACCAGCCGCTCACCAGCCGATTTACCAGCGGATTATTGTGGGCTAGAAAGGTCTTGTCGTTCCCGAAGGGAAGAGCGTAGAGCCAGCTGAGCACGATGACGTGCGGCGAATCGAGTGAGCTCACGCTCTTCTCGCCCCTCAGGTTGAAGGGGTTCTGGATCGAGTCGGTACCGGCGAGGGCTTGGTCGGAGTCGGTGAGATCTTTGGACCAGGTGTAGGAGGCGAGCACATTGAGGCCACTGTAGTGGCCCTCAATCTTGGCCTGCAGGGCATTGTAGGTGTTCTGCCCCAGGTTCTCAAGACCCGACGCCGTGTTGATCTGGAAGTATTGCGGATAGGGACGCAGGGACTGCGCTACCGTCTGTGTCAGTGGGAAAGAAGAGAACGGAAGAGGAGATGTTGTGGTGCCGATTAATCGATTGAGTTGGGCCCCGAGCGGGTAGTACTGCGGGGTGAGACTGTTCATGTACAGCAGGTTCGAGCGTAGCCGTGTGCCATGCTCGCCGATGTATCCGAGGGTTGCGACCAGCTGCGGGGTCAGCTGTTGTTGCACATCGAGGCCCCATACCTGCACCATGCCGCTTCTTCCAAAGTTGCGCGCAGTGTAGTTCGCATTGCTAGTGAAGTTGGATTGTGTGGGGTCCAGATTCAGTTGCGTGGAGAGTGGCGGAAGGCCATTGTCGAGGGATAATGGCGCGGTAAATCCGTTGTCGTTATAGGCGGGCTGTGTATCGAACCCGGCGCCGGTGGACCAGTTGGAGTACTGTAGCGGAGAGTACAGAATCGAGTAGTTAGCGTGAAAGGCCACCTGCTGATTCAGCCAGCCGGGGCTGTATGCAAGACCGACACGAGGTCCGACGTTCTTGTACCAGGTATCGGCCCAACGGCTGCTCCGGCCGGAGCGTCCAGAACCATTGCCAGCGAAGACGAGTGCTCCCAAGGTTCCGTTCGCGCCGGCATTGGGGATACTGGGGTCGAACTGCGACATCGCATTCTTGATCTCGCGGAAGGGGACAGCTACATCCCAGCGCAGGCCCATCTGCAGGGTCAGCTGGTTGTTCACTTTGAACTGGTCTTGTGCATAGATCGCTGCTGCATGACCGATGAATCGGGGCTGGACGATCTGCATGCCTGCGCCCGCACTGCTCGGCTGACCCAGGAGGAAACTGGCAAAGCCGTTGCCGCTGTTGGCTGTTTGAATGGATTCGCCAGCTGTCTCCGCTCGGCCGAAGTTGAAGTAACCCGCGAGGTTTCCTCCCTGCAGGGTGTTGTATTGATAGGCTCTCCACTCACCGCCCAGCTCGAGGCTGTGTCTGCCCTTCTGCCAGGACACGTTATCCATGGTAATGAAGAGATCGTTCGTCGCCTTGAACCTTGAGGCGCTGCCGACCTTCGTCAGTCCTTCATTAAAGGTGAACTGGGGGTAGCCAGGGGCGGAGAGGCCGGGAATGCCGAGTCCGCCGGCCCAGTTGGTGTTTACATTTGCCGCGGGAGCGGCTGTTGCATTGACGAGATGCAGAAAGCCGAAGCCGAAGTGATTCAGTAGGTACGGCGAGAAGATATGGTCGTATCCCAGCCGGGCGTAGTGCGGTGCGAGATCCTGCGTGATCGCTCCGCTATCGAAAGGATAGGGAAGCGTCGGAGTGCCCGATATCGGGACGACGTTCTCACGGGAGATATAGCTTCCGAAGATTTTGTCGTTTTTCGTCAACGCATGATCGATGCGAATCACCTCAGAGGTCTGCACGGTGGTGCCGCTGGCGGTGAAAAAGTAGTTATTCTGCAGATTCGGATTGGTCGGTGCCGGGAGTGTGGCAAGGAGGTTCTTCGCAACCTGGGAGAAGCGATTCGACGGGATCACATTGAGGCTGCCATTCGACATGAATGGAGTGCGACACTGGATGGTGCCCGTTGGAGTAGTCGCATTCCGCGTTGTGCCGGGATCGAAGATCTCACCCTGATAGATCGGCTGTCCATTACAAGGGTTTATTCCAAGTATGACGCTGCTATTCAAAGTTGCGCTGAAATCTCCAGCACGGTTGGCGAGGGTTGGAACCGTCGCCGTGATGGGCAGAGACCTTGTCTCCCTGAACTGCTGCCAGGAGAAGAAAAAAAAGGTCTTGTCTCTTCCGTCATAAAGATGTGGAATGCGCACCGGACCGCCCAGCAGGGTGCCAAACTCGTTCTTGTTGTCCGGGGGCCGGAAGAACGCCCGATTGGTGGGATCCGTGGCGTGATATCCATTGTTGAACCATGTGTTCGCATCGAAGGCAGCATTCTTGAAGATCTCGTAGACAGAGCCATGGAACGCGTTGGTGCCCGACTTCGTGGAGTAGTTCACAACGCCCGCGGTGGTATTGCCGTACTGCGCGGGCAGTCCTGCGGTCAATACCTTAAACTGATCGAGTGCATCAACGGAAGGCAAGAGCTCAGAGGTGCTGCCGTCGCCGAGATCAACGGTCTGCAGACTGATGCCGTCCAGCATGACCTCGGAAGCAAATTGCTGACCGCCTCCGATCTGTGTACGGTAGTTTCCTCCAGATTGCCCGATGCCGCTTGTACCGGGAGTGAGAAAGACGAAGTCACCGGCGTTTCGCTGCTCGCCTTCTCCTACCGAGAGAGGAAGGCTCTCCACCATCTTCGTTGTCACCACGGTACCGACGTCGGAAGATTCTGTCTGAACTTTGAGCTCGTCCGCCGAGACCTCGACCGTCTGCGAGACACCGCCTGGGCTCAGAGCGATGTCGAGCGCTGCTGTCGTGCTGATCTGGACGTTAATGCCCTTCATAACCTGCGTCTTGAAGCCGTTGGCCGTCACGGTTGCGTCGTAAGTTCCAATCTGGAGAGCGGGGAAGCGGTAGCTTCCTTCGGAGTTGGTCTGCGCCGTGAAGGTTGAACCGGTATTTCTGTTGGTCACCGAGATGTTGGCGTTGGGAATAGTCGCGCCTCCAGAGTCGGTTACGGTTCCGGCTAGCTGGCCGCCTGACGATTGCGCCCAGGACATTTTGCAGCCGCAGATGCTCACCAGCGCCAAAAGGAAGAGGAGGATCATTCGTTTCATCAAATCACCTATAGGTTGAACGCGACGCATACTACTGATCGCAAATGGCGCCACGCATCGTACGAACAGCCCGAAACACTCTATGCGGATGGGTCAGCGGCTCTCTGCCATTTGGCGCATCCAGCGATGGCACAAATGGGTCATGCCGGAATAGCCGCTGCAGTGCGTGGTAGGGATGAGGACGATGTGAAGACTCGGACGAGAGGCCATGGGGTTGCATCATCTTATATCGGCGGTGGATGATAGACGCCTGAATGAACCACTCATGCTGGTGGCTTCTTGTCGATACAAGGGATCGGTGACATCGTGGGATTGGATTCACAGCAACGAAACCGGGCTCGAAGGCGCAACCTTCTCGACTCTTCCCAGCTGTATGGAGTGTTGTTGATTGCGCTGGCGTGGATGATGTTGCTCGGTCAGCTGGAAGGCACAAGCGTCCGCGCGCAGGAGCGAAGCTCAGGGTACATGGTCTATCGGACGGCTGCTGCCATTCTTGCATTGCCCCCCGACGAGGCGAGCCAGGGATACTCCGCCAAACTTCGCGGTGTTGTTACGCATTCGGCGGAGCAGGGCATGGTCATCCACGACGCTACTGCGGGGATCTGGGTCTACTCGAACGATGCAGGCAGGTACGCACCCGGGGACGAGCTGGAGGTGGAAGGCATGATCGCTCCTGGAATGTTTGCGCCGGAGATTAATGTATCCACGGTTCGGAAGGTGGGACGTTCCGCGCTTCCAAAGCCGGAGCGGGCATCTTTCCGGCAGCTGAGCTCAGGCGATATGGACGCGCAATATGTCACGATCGTCGGCATGGTGCACTCCGTAGTGAGCCGAAGGGCGGCTCCGCCGTCGGAGAGAATGTCGATGAAGATCAAGATCGACGGAGGCTACGTTATCGCCACACTTCCTGAGACGGGAGGAAAGTTCGATGTCCACACATTCGTGGATGCGCTTGTGAGTGTCACGGCCACGGCCATGTGCTCTAAAAATAACAATCGACAGATCATCGCTCCCATTCTCGCGGCCTCCAGTCTGGACAATGTCGCTGTGCTGCGACCATCGCCGCCCGATCCGTTTTCGAAGCCTCTGACACCGATCAGCCGGTTGATGCAGTATCGATCGGGCACGGACCTTGACCACCGTGTGCACGTGGCCGGGCGGCTCACCTACTATCAGCCCGGCGAGGGCCTGGTCATCGAAGATGGCAGCGCCGCGCTGAATATCAGGACCACACAGATGGCTGACCTTGCTTTGGGAGATCGTGTGACCGTACTTGGCTTCCCGACGCCGCAGGACTCAGGGCCAATTCTTGAAGATGCGGTCCTGCAGCGAGTCTCGTCCGGCACGCCGTTGTCGCCTACGCCGGTTAAGCTCGCCGATATTCACTCCGGAAAGCTGAACTACAACCTCATCACTACGGAAGGGCGCTTGGTGCGCCAATTGCATGAACCCTCGCGCGAGGTGCTGATCATCCAGGACAAGTCCGCGATCGTGCTCGCCGAGCTTGATGCCCCTGAAGGGAAAACCAGGTTAGGCACAATTCCCGAGGGAAGTTCCATACGCATTTCAGGCATCAGCACGCTCGAGATTGCGGGTACATGGAACTACGGAATCAATAGTCCGAAGGACGTCCGCTGCAAGCTCCTGCTGCGATCTCCGGACGACGTAAAGATCATCGAGCCTCCCGCATGGTGGACAACGAGGCATGTCATCTACATTGCGTTTGGAATGGGTGCGCTTGCGTTGATGTTCCTGATTCATGCAATCCGCAGCCTTGTGGAACGATGGCGTCTTCAGACCGTCCTTGCGGAGAGGGAGAGACTCGCGCACGAGATACACGACACCCTCGCGCAGAGCTTCGCTGGAATCGGATTTCAACTGCAGGCCATTCGCAGGGCAATTCCGCAGGAGCTGCCCGGGGTTCGGCAGCAGGTGGACCTTGCTCAGGCACTGGTTCGCCACAGCCACAAGGAGGCGCGGCGAAGCATCGAGCCGTTGCGCTCGGAGCCGCAGGAGGTGGTCGACCTTCTGCCCGAGCTTTCTCGCTGCGCTCAGAAGATGGTGGAAGGTGGATCGGTCAAGATCTCAACTTCGACCAGCGGCAACTCACGCCCGATCCCCGACCATATTGCGAATACTCTGCTGCGAATCGGCCAGGAAGCCATTGCCAACGCGATTCGTCATGCCGATCCAAGCCATCTGGAGATCGCTCTGCTCTATAAAAAAAGCACAGTCACGCTCTCTGTACAGGATGACGGCATAGGCTTCGTGAAGCGAGGAGATCTACTGGGCTTCGGACTGCGCGGCATGCGAAAGCGTGCCGCCAGCATCGACGCGGATCTGAAGATACGCACTCAGCCAGGCAGCGGAAGCTGCATTATTGTGACGGCTCCACTGCCGCCCTCCTTTGAGGTCGTTGCAACGTGGAGTTCTTTCTGGAATTACATCTCGGAGCGCCGATCTCATGTCTAAGCAGAACCACAGCCCGATTCGAATACTCATCGTCGACGATCATCCGGTTGTTTGCTCGGGCCTTACAAGCATGCTCAGCGCTCTTCCGGAGCTCGAAGTAATCGGGTCGGCTGCGAGTGGAGAGGAGGCGCTTGCTCTCATCGAGCATGATCCGCCCCACATCATCCTGCTGGATCTTCGTATGCCCGGGATGGATGGCATCGATGTGCTCTACGCTCTGAAAAAAATGATCAGTCCGCCGAGCGTAATCATCCTTACCAGCTTCGAGAAAGACGAAGATATCTATCGAGCAATTCGCGCGGGGGCGCAGGGTTATCTGATCAAGGACACCACCGAATCAGAGATGATTGCGGCCATCTTCGTCGTCGACTCGGGCAAACGTTACATTCCCCGTCACGTCGCGGCTCGACTAGCCGACAGGATGATGCGTTCAGACCTCACCGCCCGCGAACTGCAGATTTTGGAACTGGTTGCCTTCGGCTCAACCAACAAGGAGATTGCAAAAGAGTTGAGCATCAGCGACAACACCGTCAGGCATCATGTCAACAGCATCATGGAAAAGCTTCAGGTCTCTGACCGTACTGAAGCCGTAGCCACGGCCATTCGAAAGGGTGTACTTTCCGAAACCGAACATCCGCTTAAATAAGCATAGCCAAACTGTCGAAGCCCCTCTTTCCTCGTTGTCCCCTTACTTTGAAGAGACGGCGTCGCTATTCTCTTGATGAGGTCGTCCGTGCTATGCCGGTTCAGCGCCATCTTTGTATGTTCGCGCGTTTTCTGATGCCGCGGCGCTTGCATGGTGCTGGAAATACAAAGATACTTAGTCGGAGATTGGTGACTATGACTATGCGAACTTTCATTCGGAAATCTTTTATCGTCGCCGCTGCGCTGGCGATTGTCACACCTGCCTTTGCACAACTGGCTGAGCCCCAAATGAAGCATCAGGACACGGAGGTGTACGCTCCGGTGCCTCCGACCGTGACCCCTGGCAAGACTGACGCCGATCCGCCGTCCGATGCCGTCATTCTCTTCGATGGCAAAAATCAGGAGGAGTGGGTAAGCGCGCAGGATCATGCGCCTGCGCGGTGGATTGTGGCTGACGGCACGCTAAAGGTGAGCAAGGAGCATGGCGTCGGCAATATCGAGACGAAGAAGACTTTCAAGGACTACCAGCTGCATATTGAGTGGAAGATCCCGGCGAGCATCGAGGGATCGGACCAGGCGCGCGGCAACAGCGGCGTCTTTCTGGCATCGACTGGTCCCGGCGACGAGGGCTACGAGTTGCAGGTGCTGGATAACTATAACAATAAGACCTACGTGAACGGACAGGCCGGCTCGATCTATAAGCAAGCAATTCCGCTGGCGACGCCTTCGCGCAAGCCGGGGGAGTGGCAGACGTACGACGTGGTCTGGACGGCGCCCCGCTTCAACGAGGATAGCTCGCTGAAGACACCGGCATTTGTGACGGTTTTCTTTAACGGTGTTGTGGTGCAGAACCACTTTCAAGTGGAAGGACAAACGCTGTTCGTTGGCAAACCTTTTTACAAAGCCTATGATCGCGCGCCGATCAAACTGCAGGCGCACGGTGACAAGAGCGAGCCGATCAGCTTTCGTAACATCTGGGTGCGCGAGCTGACGTTTGATCCCACCTACAAGAAGTAGCGGCGGATAGACAAAGAGGCCCGCGCATCGGCTATCGCGCGGGCCTCTTTGTTCTTTAGGAGTTCAAAGGCCAGACTGTCTTGCCTCCATGGTGAAAGGCATAGTTACCGATATGCCCTGCGCGTGCTGCGGCTACGCCTGCCTCGACAGGGGCATTGGGATCTTTGCGGTTCTTGATGCAGTCGAAGAAGTTGCGCGTGTGGGCGATGGTACCGTCTTCGAAGCTGTCTTCTTTCAGCAGTGGATTGCGGTCGCCCTTGATGCCTTCACGCCAGAGAGTCATGCCGTTGCGGTTAAGCTTCAGAGTTGCTTCCGTACCGCGAAACTCGAGGCCGCCGTCATCGATCGATGAGGCCATCATTCCCTCATAGACCACATCGAACTTGGGATATCGGAAAGCGGCCTGGATGGTGTCCGGGCACTCCCACTGATCATAGACATGTTTATCGCCCAGCATGAAGGCGGTCGAAGGCTCGTCGGATATCATGGCCCAATGCACGACGTCGATCCAATGGGTGAAGAGATCGGTCATAGCACCACCGCCGAAGTTCCAGAACCACCGCCAGTGGAAGAACTTCTCAATCGTAAAGGGCTGCTCCAGCGCGCCGCCCAGCCATGTCTTCCAATCCAGTTGCGACTGATCGACCGGCTGCGGCACCCAGCTGAAGCCGTAGTTTTGCCACCAATACGTGCGTACCTGCGGCACCTTACCGAGCGCGCCACCTTGTATAAGGTCGACGGCGTTGCGGAAGTGCGACCAACTGCGCTGCTGCATGCCGCACTGCATAACCCGCTTGCTCGAGCGCACTGCTCTGGTCAATATGGCTCCCTCTTCAAGGGTGTGCGTCACCGGTTTTTCGAGATAGACATCCTTTTCCGCTGCCAAGGCAGCGGTGGCGATACGCACGTGCCAGTGATCAGGCGTGGCGATAAAGACCGCATCGATGGTCTTGTTATCGAGCACCTCGTGATAATCGACGTGCTCGGTAGCGGTGGAGGCATTACCGCGTGCCTTGATCTCGGCGCGCCGAGGAGCATAGACGTCGCAGACGGCGACAATTTCAAAGGGCACGCCGCTTTGATCAGCCGAACCAAGTACGCTTTTCATTCGGCCGCCGGCGCCGATGACCCCTACACGTAGCCTTTCGTTGGCACCAAAAACTTTGGTTGAGGCCATGGCCGTAAGCCCGCTTGAGACAAGAAAACTGCGTCGGTTGAGTGGTAGAGACATGAATCTCCTTGCAATCTGAAGTCGGAAGGATGGTAACAGAGCAAGGTCGCGATGATCTGCTGAGCGATGATCCTCCTGGTACCATCCATCAAGATGGGACTCCATGGGATCGTTTTCACCGAGAGAAGAATGCAGCTTCGAACCGAAACGGTAGACTGATCGTGGTATGAAGAAAATCGGTTTCCTCTCATTTGGCCATTGGACAGCTTCCCCGCAGTCACAAGCGCAGTCTGCGGCTGATGTGCTTCTGCAGTCCATTGACCTCGCCATAGAAGCGGAGCGCCTGGGAATGGACGGGGCCTACTTCCGTGTTCATCACTTCGCGCGGCAGTTGGCATCGCCGTTTCCGTTGCTCGCTGCGGTCGGTGCTAAGACGCACAAGATTGAAATCGGCACCGCGGTGATCGATATGCGGTATGAGAACCCTCACTATATGACGGAGGATGCTGGCGCTGCGGACCTCATCGCTGGCGGGCGTCTGCAGCTGGGAATCAGCCGTGGCTCGCCTGAGCAGGTGATCGATGGTTGGCGCTACTTTGGCTATCGACCGGCGGAAGGCGAGGACGATTCAGAGATGGGCCGGCGGCATGGCAAAGAGTTTTTTGAGCTGCTGCGCGGCAAGGGATTCGCTCAGCCGAACCCGCGTCCGATGTTTCCCAATCCGCCAGGGCTACTGCGTCTTGAACCTTACTCCGAAGGATTGCATGAGCGTGTCTGGTGGGGGGCAGGTTCCAATACGACAGCCGTCTGGGCGGCTAAACTCGGAATGAACCTACAGTCTTCAACTCTCAAGTTCGACGAGACCGGTGAGCCGTTCCACATTCAGCAAGCCGCACAGATTCGTGCCTTTCGCGCAGCCTGGAAGGAGGCTGGCCATGCTCGCACTCCGCGTATCTCGGTCAGTCGCAGTATCTTCGCGCTGATCGACGATCGTGATCGTGCTTATTTCGGACGAGGCGGTCAGGAAGAGGATAAGGTCGGCTTCCTTGATGGAGCCACACGGGCGATCTTCGGGCGTGGCTATGCCGCTGAACCGGATGTCCTTATTGAGGAGCTTAGGCAAGATGAGGCGATCGCGGAGGCCGATACGATCCTGCTGACGGTCCCAAATCAACTGGGCGTTGCCTATAATGCGCATGTGATGGAAGCCATCCTGACTACTGTCGCTCCAGCTCTGGGCTGGCGCTAGATCGTTGCCACATTTCTAAAGAGAGATATTCTGAGAAGAAGTGTAGAGAGTGGCGTCGCCATGATAAAGGGTCGAGCGCTCTCGGCCTTGTTTATCGTCCAAAGCGCTGCCTTCCCTGAAGCTGGCTCATCATCCTTTGCTGAGCCTTGAGGCCTCCGCCGGAGCCCATGGTTTTGAAGACCTTGCGCATCTGGGCGTACTGACGCAGGAGGTTGTTGACGTCCTGCACGGTGGTTCCAGAGCCGTGGGCGATGCGCTTGCGGCGGCTGCCGTTGATGATCTCGTGGTCTACACGCTCTTTCGCAGTCATGGAGTTGATGATGGACTCGACGCGGGTGAACTGGCCTTCGTCCACGTTGTCGATTGCCTGCTGCATTCCGGCAAAGGGACCGACGGAGGGAAGCATCTTGAGAATGGACTTCATGGAGCCCATCTTTTTGATCTGACGGAGTTGGTCGCGGAAGTCATCAAGGGTGAAGCCGTCGCCGGAGAGGGCCTTCTTGGCGAAGGCCTCGGCTTTGCCGCGGTCGAGCTTCTCGGCGGCTCGCTCGACCAGGGTCGCGATATCACCGTGACCAAGGATGCGGGAGACGATGCGATCGGGGTGGAAGGGCTCGAACGCGTCGGGTTTTTCACCGGTGCCAAGGAATTTAATCGGCGCTCCGGTTATATGGCGGATGGAGAGGGCAGCACCGCCGCGAGCGTCACCGTCCATCTTGGTGAGTACGGCCCCGGTGATGGTGAGCCGATCGTTGAAGGCGCGGGCTGAGTTGACGGCGTCCTGTCCGGTCATGGCGTCGGCCACGAAAAGGATCTCGGAGGGGTTTAGCAGTTTTTTGAGTGCGGACATCTCGTCCATCAGCTCGGAGTCGATGTGATTGCGGCCGGCGGTGTCGACGATGAGCATGTCGCAGCCGAAGTTGGCGGCCTCGCGCTTCGCCTCCCTGGCGAGGCGAAGAACATCGTCGGTACCGGGGGGCGAGGACTCGATCTTGCCTTCGTAGAGGTTTGCGTTGATGGAGCGGGCGACGATAGCCAGCTGCTCGCGCGCGGCGGGACGGTAGACGTCGACCGAGACCAGCATGGGGCGATGGCCAGCCTTCTTGAGCCACTGGGCGAGCTTGCCGGAGGTGGTCGTCTTACCGGAGCCTTGCAATCCGGCCATGAGAATGACCGAAGGAGGTTGCGAGGACTTCTGAAAGCGGGCGGTATCTTTGCCAAGCAGAGCAATCAGCTCGTCGTTGACGATCTTGACGATCTGTTCGGTGGGAGAGAGGGCGGTGGCGACCTCGGAGCCCATGGCACGGCTGCGGATGTGGGAGATCAGCTCGTCGACGACGGCGAGGTTCACGTCGGATTCGAGCAGGGCGACGCGGATTTCGCGCAAGGCGTCGGAGATGTTTTCGTCGGTGAGGGTTCCCTGGCCGCGGAGGTTCTTAAAGGATCGCTGGAGCTTCTCTGACAGATTTTCAAACATGGCTGCTCTAAGTTTATCAGCCAGGCTGGAGCTTCGAAGATGGCAGGGGGTTATGGGTGCTTGGGGCCAGAAAGTTTTTTGCTGCGGACGCGTAGGAGATCGAGGTACGCCATCAGCTGGCTCGATTCAGGGCTATGTTGGATGATCGGTTTGAAGGGCTCGGCATCATCTTAGCCCCGCGGATTAAACGAATTTTTGAGGGGAGTGCAAGGGAGGGTTCGTATCCAGATGGATACGGATAGGCGTGGGTGGTCTCAGGGAGCGGCCGGGACGGAGATAATCATCGTATGCAAGAACATCCTCAGCCCGCGGGCAACGTTGCCATTGTGCGGGAGTATATGGTCTATCTGCGGGTGGAGAAGGGGATGCGCCCGGCGACCTGCCAGGCGTACCGGCGCGACCTGGAGCAGTTCGCCGAACAGGTGGAGCGCAGGGATGGCCTGCTGATGACGGCGACCCAGGAGAATATCCATGCATTCCTCGAAGGTCTGCGAAGCCATAACGTCGAATCGCGGTCGATCGCGCGGAAGTTGAGTGCGCTGCGGGGGTTCTACCGCTGGCTGTTGATCGATAAGAAAATCGCACATGATCCGACCGTGACCGTGGAGAGTCCATCGAGCTGGAAGATTTTGCCGAAGAGCCTGGCCGAGAGCGAGGTGGCCGGGATGCTGGATGAGGCTGGAGCGGCAGCGCGGGTGCCTGACGCCGATGGTATAGCGCTGCGCGATCACGCGATTCTGGAGCTACTCTACGGTGGCGGCCTGCGGGTGGGAGAGATCTGTTCGCTCCGTGTAGAGGATCTGCAGCTGGACACAGGACGGGCGCAGGTTCGCGGCAAAGGCGATAAAGAGAGAATTGTTCCGCTAGGTCGTTCGGCTATTGAAGCGCTGGAGCGTTATCTTGCCCTGGGAAGGCCGGAGCTGGAAACTGCGGATCGGCAGCGAACCCTGTTTTTGGGCGTACGTGGCCGGCCTTTGACGCGGCAGTGGGTGTGGGAGATGGTGCGGGCGGCTTCGCCTGCGGGGACCAAGGTGAGCCCACATAAGCTGCGCCATAGCTGCGCAACCCATATGGTGGAGCACGGAGCCGACCTGAGAAGCGTTCAGACGCTGCTGGGGCATGCCGATATTGCCACCACGGAGGTCTATACCCACGTGGCACTGGGCAGGTTGAAGCAGGTGCATAGAATGCATCATCCGCGCGGGAAGAGAGTGCCCACGGGGGCGGAGGAGTAAGGATGGAGGAGCCGGACGCCGCAGAAAAACGGAAGAGCAGCAGCGAGTTTCGGCATATGGCCGAACGATTCCTCTCTGTGCTGACGGCGCAGCGTGGAGCCTCCGAACATACTGTGCGTGCCTATGGGCGCGAGATACGGGACTTTGCTCTGTATCTCGAGCAGGTTTTAGGGGAGCAGGGAAGCATAAGCGCAGTCGAGCATCTGCACATCCGATCGTATCTCGGGGTTCTCTTCGAACGTGGATTGACCAAGGCGAGTGCTGCGCGAGCCCTGGCTGCGATCCGCAGTTGGTTCCGGTGGCTGGCCAAGGAGCATTTCGTCGAACAAAATCCGGCCCTGCTGGTAAGCACGCCCAAGCTTCCGAAACATCTTCCGCGGGTACCGAGCGTGGAGGAGGTCAACCGCGTCCTCAATTCGTTGGAAGAGAGGCAACAGAAGGGTGCAGATGCTACGGAGCCGATTGCATGGCCGGAGCGGGAGCGGGTGATCTTCGAGCTGTTGTACGGCTGCGGGATCCGTAACTCCGAGTTGGTGGGGCTGAACCTCGACAGTGTCAAGTGGGGCGACGAGGCGATCCTGGTACGAGGCAAGGGCCGCAAGGAACGGCTGGTTCCACTGGGAGATGAGGCTGCCATCGCTCTAAGGGATTATCTTCCGGCACGCGCGGAGCGGCTTACGGCAGCAGGGAAGGGAATTCTGGTTCATGAAGGTCCTCTTCTGATCAATTTTCGTCTGCGCGGCGACTGCAGGTTGACGACCAGGAGCGTGGGAAGAATCGTGAAGGCCATTGCGCTGAGCCGAGGATTGGCAGCGGATGTTCATCCGCATACGCTGCGTCATGCCTTTGGAACGCACATGCTCGAAGAAGGGGCCGATCTGCGGGCCATTCAGGAAATGCTGGGCCATGAGCGGCTTTCGACTACGCAGCGTTATACGCAGTTGACGGCCGGTCAGGTGCAGAGCGTATACGATCAGACGCATCCCCGCGCGAAGTAAGATCGGAGCCGCCAATCGGGGTCGGTGTTCGTTGATGTTGCGCTTCCGCGTCCTCCTCTTCCTTGTGCCCGCTTATGGGAGATTTTGCAAAGAGAGGAAGAAAGATAGAAAAGACGGTTCCGCTATGCGCTGGAGACTGGCTGCTCCGGACCGAGATGCGGCCTCGATGACGAGCGATAATCTGACTGCTCACCCATAGTCCGAGCCCAGTCCCGGAAGAACCCTTGGTCGTGAAAAACGGCTCAAAAATCTGTCTCTGTGTCGCCTTGTTCATGCCCGTTCCGGTATCGGCGATCACAATGCGAACCCCTTGAGATGGATTCTTGGGATGGGAAGAATGGTCCATCGATCGATGAATCCGAATGCGCAACCTTCCTCCCTGGGGCATGGCGTCGAGGGCGTTGCCGACCAGGTTAACGAGTACCTGCCGCAGCTCCCCTTGGTGAACAGAGGGGGGAGTGAGCTGGGTGTACTCCTTATGGACAGCCACATTGGAGGTGGAGAAGCGACCGACATGGAGCGAGATGGCGCTATCGACGATCTCGGACAAGGGGGCCGTGCTGACGTTGCGATCTCCCCGGAAGAAACCCAGCGTTTGCGACGCGATCTGTGAGACGCGGGCAAGTTCATGCTGGGCCAGGGTCAGGTAGCTGCGCGCTTCATCCGAAAGGTCCTGGTGTTCGACCAGATAAAGAAGATTGGTAATCGCTTCGAGCGGATTATTGATCTCGTGAGCGATGCTTGCAGCCATTCGCCCGGCCAGCGCCAATTTATCCGTATTGCGGAGCACCTCTTCGGCATGTCGGTTGGAGGTGATATCGCGAGTCACCTTGGAGGCTCCGATCAACTCTCCCCGTGCGTTGCGGAGCGGAAAGACAGTCATCAAAACGGCAATCTCGCTGCCATCTTTGTGGCGGCGCATCGTCTCGTAGTGATCGATTGTCTCGCCGTGGCGAACTTTCTCGAGTATCTGCGTGCTATCTTCTTGGCGGCCGGGAGAAGTCAGAAGGGACGTGGGCTGTCCGATCACCTCACCGGCGTTGTAGCCGAAGATTCGTTCCGCGCTCTTATTCCAACTGGTGATAATTCCGTTGAGATCGTTGCTGATAATGGCATCATCGGAGGAGTCGACAATAGCGGCCAAGAGAGCTTCACTGTTCGAGGTTACCTGGCTGCGAGAGAACTCCTGGTCATTGGGTGAAGCTGCAGCGGTAGCCGCTTCTCGAGGAGGCTGTGGAGAAGCAGCGATGTTACCCGCCAAGCCCTTTCCCTGTTTCTCCATGTGGAGCGAAAGGTTGGACGAATCCGATGCCATGCGGTCCCCCCTCCGGCGGTTCCGGAGCTCGCCTCATCATGGTTCAGATGCAGGGCACTGGGGTGAGGCTGCCAAGAGATGCAACGACGAGGGATACAAATAGGGAACAGCCTCAAGTACGGGAGAAAACTGAAGTTCGGAGGGATCGATATTAATTAATAGAGTGGGATTTGGGGATCGATAACGCGGGACCAGCGGTCGATGCCTCCTGCCAGCGACTGGACGTGTTCGAAACCCTGATTCCGCAACCACATGGTGACCGAAAGCGAACGCATGCCATGATGGCAGAGGACGACGATCGATTGATCGGGATCGAGCTCCTGGTGAGCCCGGGAGGGAACCTCTCCCATCGGCATCAGGAGAGAGCCAGGCAGGCTGGCGGTATTAAACTCCCACGGCTCGCGAACGTCTAAAAGAAGGGGAGCTTTATCTTGACGGCGCTGCTCGGCGAAGGCCTCGACGGTGATCTCAGGTTCAAGCATGAATCCAGAATACCCCGGCTAAGGGCCGAAGGCTAAATCCACTCCAAAGAATGATTTTTACTAAACCGGCCATAATTCAGTGGGTTAGGTGGAGTTTATGGGAGAGGATCAAATCAGGATCCTCGAGGGAGATACACTTAAAGATTGAGAGGCATCCAAGCAGAGTATCCGCCCGATAACTCTGATAGGAAAGCAGGAAAGTTGTGGAACGAGTTTTGATCGTTGAAGATGAAGTGCATGCACGGACGGGTCTCATGGAGCTGATCGAGAGCTGGGGATACCAGACCGAAGGCGCTGCCGATGGTGTGGAAGGATTGGAGAGGGCGTCGTTCTGGCATCCTGCTGTCGTAGTCACGGACCTGAAGATGCCGCGCATGGATGGGATGGAGCTTCTGGATCGCATCGCGGATCTTCCCGAGCATATGGCTGTCGTTATGATGACGGCGCAGGGGTCGATCGAGTCCGCTGTGGAGGCGATGCGCAAGGGGGCGTTCGACTACATTCCTAAGCCGGTGGATCCCTTGCGGCTGCGTACGATTCTGCAAAATGCCAGCTTTCAGCACAGCGATGTGGTCACTCAAGCCCCGGCCGCGGTAACACGTCAGCAGCAGAGGCAGGCCGGCATGCTGGGGCCTCTGGTCGGGACCTCGTCCAAGATGAAGGCGGTCTTCGCTCTGATCGAACGGGTCGCTCCGACGAACGTCAGCGTTCTTGTGACGGGCGAGAGTGGAACCGGCAAAGAGCTGGTGGCCCGCGCATTGCACGAGTTAAGCTCACGCAGAAACAAACCCTTCGTTGCGGTCAACTGCGCCGCGATTCCCGAAACCCTGATCGAGAGCGAGATCTTCGGCCACGAAAAGGGAGCCTTCACCGGTGCGCTCGAACGGCGAGCCGGGTGTTTTGAGCTGGCGGAAGAGGGAACGCTGCTGCTGGACGAGATTGGCGAGATGCCCGCGGCGACCCAGGCGAAGCTTTTGCGGGTACTTGAGGACCGTAAGCTGCGTCGCCTGGGAAGCAAGACGGAGATGCCGGTCGATGTCCGGGTGGTGGCAGCGACCAACAAGGATCCCGAGGCTGCTGTGGCCTCCGGCGAGATGCGGGAGGATCTCTATTACCGGCTGAATGTCTTCAACATCCAGATGCCTCCGCTACGTGAGCATCTTGAAGATGTGGAGCCGATTGCGCGAAAGATGATCGCCGATATGAACGAGCGTCACAACTGCTTGGTGACAGGGATGAAGGACGCCCTGCTGAGGCGTCTTGCGACGTATTCTTGGCCTGGCAACGTGCGTGAGCTGCGGAATACGATTGAGCGTGCGACGATTATGGCCGGAAACGGGATGTTGGGAATCGAGCATCTGCCTCCGCACTTCGGAGAGCCGGGCTTTGCTCCATCGATGTCCAGAGGTGGTCGTGCTCAGGCCGCCGAGGCTAGCGTCTCCGAGAGCTCACGCTCAAGCGAGATGGCGCGCTATCTCGAGGATCAGAACACGGTTCGCGTGGAGGTAGGAACGACGGTGGATGAGGCAGAAAGGCAGCTCATCCTGAAGACGCTGATGTCGACCCACAACAATAAGACCAAGGCCGCTGAGATTCTTGGCATCAGTTCGAAGACACTACAGAATAAGCTGAAGGAATATTCGAATAACTCTGCCCTGGTGGACTAGGCGATGCGGCTGAAGACGAAGCTGGTGGTGTCGGCTACCGGACTGACGTTCGCGATCGTCGCCGTGCTCTCTATCCTCTTTGTGGGAGAGCTGCTGCGGCAGAGGATCGAACAGACGGCGGCAGCCAATGACGTGCTTGCCAACGAAGTCACGCTGATGACCCGTCAGGCGGTCGAGACCGGCCTGCGCGCAAATCCTCCCACCGATCTGAGCGAGGAGGCGCTTTACTCAGCCGTAGCCAACGCTCTGCGCAACTATCAGCCGCTGGCCGATGTAATGAATGCCATTGTGCGCTACTCACCCACCGTCCAGGACGTCAGCGTAACGGATGCTCGCGGAGTCACGGTTGTCAGCACAGATCCGGACGCGGTCAATCAGCTGGCAGGGGAACGCAATAGCCTCGACAGCATTCGCAACGGAAGCATCGCATATCAACGCAGGCAAGTCTTTGGAAGGCCGCAGGTCTTCGACACGGTGCAGCCTCTGGACCGTAATGGCAAGCCCTTCTTGGTTGTGCGCGTCGGGGTTCGGTCCACTTTTTTGAGGAACTCGTATGAGCCTTGGCTCGAGGCGGCCGCCCTGTTTGCTCTTCTGGCGGCAATCGGAGCCATGATCGCGGCCGCGGTGATCGCCAACGCCGCGCTTCAACCGATCGAGCAGATCAGCCGCGAACTGGAGAAGTTGACGCTCGAGTCTGGAACCGCGCCCTCGCTGCCTGCTCCGGATCGTTCCGGAAATGATGCGGTCGTGCGTGTCACCCAGACGATCGATCGGCTGGGTGAGCAGATGCGTTCCAAAGAGGCCGGCTATACGGCCTTGCAGGCTAACCTGAACCAGATGCTCGATACGCTGCGGGACGGCGTTCTTCTGTTCACCTCTGACCGTCGTGCCGTTATGGTCTCCGATGCGGTGACCTTCTTCCTGAATCGTCCTCATGAGGACTTGGTCGGCCGTCAGTTGGAGGAGATCTTCGATGTCGAGACGGAGCTTGGAGCCGCAGTCCTGCGCGCCTTTGCTGATGGAGAGTCAGTGAGTGTCGAGAGCGTTACGCTCGAGGATGGCCGTCAGGTGCAGATCTCGCTCGACCGCTTCGGCGATAGTCAGAGCGGCGGCAGTATGGGAACGCTGATTACGTTGCGCGACCTGGAGTCGATGATGCAGCTCGGGCAGGAGCTTGAGATCGCTCGCCGTCTGGCCGCCATCGGACGTCTGACCGCGGGCGTTGGACATGAGGTGAAGAATCCAATCAATGCCATGGTGGTTCATCTGGAACTGCTGCGGGGCAAGCTCGCCGTCGCTGGCCCGGAGGCCTTTGGGGGAGCGCAGCGACACGTCGATATTCTGGCGGGCGAGATGCAGCGGCTGGACCGTGTCGTGCAAACGCTGGCTGACTTCTCGCGCCCCATGGACCTAAAGCTGCGAGAGCATGATCTGCGCCAAGTCGTGGACGCCGTGGTCGAGCTGACTGCGGCCGAGATGCAGGAGAATGGCGTCCATGTGGTCGTTCGTGTTCCGCAGGAGCCTCTCACGGTTCGTGCCGACGCGGAGTTGGTGCGTCAGGCTCTCCTGAATTTGCTGCTGAACGGTATGCAGGCGATGCCTCAGGGTGGCGAGATGCGCATCACTTTGCATCGTGATTACCAGTTTGGTGTCGTTGAAGTTACCGATGAAGGAGAGGGTATCGCTCCGGAGGTTCTTCCGCGTATCTTTGAGCTGTACTTCACCACCAAATCCAAGGGCAGTGGAATCGGACTGGCGATGACCTATCGCATTCTGCAGCTGCATGGTGGCACGCTGGATGTGCGGTCCAACCCGAACCCGCATGCGGACGATCGGGGAACTACTTTTACGCTGCGGCTGCCTCTGGCGGCGGGCGCGGCCGAGACAAGAAAAGCAGCGGCCGCCGAAGCCGGCCGCAGGGCGATGGGAGAGCACGTTTGAACATCGTGACGATGAAAGCAGCGATGCGATGGGCAGTTCTGGCAGGCGCGCTCACCTTCGGGGTGAACGGCTGCCGCCATAAACCGGTACTTCCTCCCTTACCGCCTGTCATTAACCCAGTCGATCTGGTTGAAATTCCACCCTCGGGGCCTCCTCCCATGATCGAGCCGCCTCACATCCAGCTGCCACCCATGCCGGTGGCGACAGGAACCGCTCCACATCGCGAACGCAGGCGAAGAAGCGCGGCAGCCGCTGCTCCTTCACCTGCTCAGCCGTCTGCGACCGAAGCTCCTGCCACGACAACTGCCTCCGAGGGCAGTGCTATTGGTGCTCTCTCCCTGGGAGGAGAGACCAATCCTCGCGCGCAGCAGCAGACCAGCGAGCTCCTCGCATCTATTGATCGGCGATTGAATGCTTTGCCTGCCAATACGGTTAATGCAGAAAAGGCTCAGGTGAGCCAGATTCGAAACTTCCAGCGGCAGGCGCAGGATGCGCTGAACTCCGGAGACATCGAAGGCGCCACGACTCTGGCAACTAAAGCCAAACTGATCCTGGATGATCTGCTGAAGTAAACGCAAAAGAGAGGAGGAGGCTGATCTTAAGCCGCCTCCCCTTATCTTGAGCTGATCCGAATCTGTCGGATTATGCTTCGGCCCCGTGGCACTTCTTGAATTTCTTGCCCGATCCGCATGGGCAGGGATCGTTGCGGCCGACCTTGTCCCCCGTCACGCGTGGCGCCTTCCCGTTCGAAGCCGCCGAGGCCGCAGCTCCCTGGGCGCGAGAGAGGTCGAGCTCACGCTGCTTCTTCTGCTGAAACTCCCGCTCAAGGGCGTCAATGGTCGTCGAAGGGGCTCGTGTCGGAATCGGGACCGCAACCCGCTCAGGAGAGGTCTGTGCCGGAGGAGCAGGCATCTGAGACGGAGCTCCAGAGTTAGCGGGAAGCTGGTCGACGCTCTCGATAGGGTTTCCGTCCGGACCAATAATCTGCATCCGGAAGAGATGCCGCAGCGTGTCCTCCTGGAAGCGAAGCATCATGGCCTCGAACATCTCGAAGGATTCCTTCTTGTAAGCCACCAACGGATCCTGCTGGGCATAGCCACGCAGGCCGATGCCCTCCTTCAGGTGATCCATCTGAAGGAGGTGATCCTTCCAAAGGCCATCCAGCACGCTCAGCATGACCACGCGCTCGTGATAGCGCATGGCCTCGGGGCCGAGGATCTGTTCCTTGACATCGTAGCGGGTCTGCAGCCTCTCGAAGATAGCTTCGCCGAGCTCATGACGACCGAGGTTCGAGACATCCACCTCATTCTCGAGATGTGCTCCAAACTGATCGTAGATCTGCGAGAACAGAGCGTCGGTCTTCCACTCGTCCGGGTGGGCCTTCTCGGGAGCATTCTCATCGAGCAGGCTGGAGAGGACAGTCGAAAGGTAGTCGTCGGTGATGAGCTGCTTCTGGTCGGTGCCTTCCATCAGCTGCTTGCGTAGGCCGTAGACGGCCTCACGCTGCTTGTTCATCACATCGTCGTACTCGAGAATGTGCTTGCGTGACTCGAAGTTCTGGGTCTCGACGGCCTTCTGGGCGGCCTCGATACGGCGGGAGATCATGCCGCTCTCGATCGGAACGCCCTCTTCCATGCCCAGACGCTGCAGGAGGGTGGAGACCCACTCGCGCGCGAAGATGCGCATAAGGTCGTCTTCGAGCGAGAGGTAGAAGCGCGAGGCTCCAGGATCGCCCTGGCGTCCGGCGCGTCCGCGCAGCTGGTTGTCGACGCGGCGGGACTCGTGGCGCTCGGTGCCGATGATATGCAGACCGCCGGCGGCGATGACGGCGTCGTGCTCCTTCTGCGCGGCCGAAGAGTGCGCGGAAACGGCGGCGTCCCAGGCCTCCTGCGTGGTTTCGAACTCCTGCGACTGGTAGTAGAAGCGGAACATGCCGGGACCGGCGACCGGGGAGATGGCTCCCTCGGCGGCGGAGACGGCGCGGGCCTGCGATTTGCGGACGAGATCCTGGCGGGCCATGAAGTCGGCGTTGCCGCCGAGCAGGATGTCGGTGCCGCGGCCGGCCATGTTGGTCGCGATGGTGACCATGCCCAGACGTCCGGCCTGAGCGACGATCTCGGCTTCTTTCTCGTGGAACTTCGCGTTCAGCACGACGTGGCGGACGCCCTTGCGCTTGAGGATCTCGGAGAGGAGCTCGGATTTTTCGATGCTGGTGGTTCCGACGAGCACGGGCTGGCGCTGCTCGTGGAGCCGGGCGATCTCGTCGGCGACGGCGAAGTATTTTTCTTTCGCGGTGCGGTAGACGACATCGGGATTTTCGATGCGCAGCATGGGCCGGTTGGTGGGAATGACGACGATCTCGAGCTTATAGATCTTGTCGAACTCGGCGGCCTCGGTCTCAGCGGTTCCGGTCATGCCCGAAAGCTTCTTGTAAAGGCGGAAGTAGTTCTGGAAGGTGATCGTGGCGAGCGTCTGGTCTTCCTTGCGGATGGCGACGCCTTCCTTGGCCTCGACCGCCTGGTGCAGGCCGTCGGACCAGCGGCGGCCGGGCATGAGGCGGCCGGTGAACTCGTCGACGATGATGACCTCGCCGTCCTTGACCACGTACTCGACATCTCGCTTGTAGAGCGAATGCGCTTTGATAGCAACCTCGACATGGTGCTTGAGATCCCAGTTCTCGGGGTCGGCGATGTTGCCGATGCCGAGCAACTGCTCGATCTTCTCCCAGCCGTCGTCCGTGACGGTGATGGAGCGGGTCTTCTCGTCGACGACGTAGTCGCCGGACCATGTTTTGGTCTCGAGGGTTTCAATTAGCTCGCCCAACTCGAGTCGGGGGATAATGACGTTGACGCGGGCGTACTTGTCGGTCGTCTGGTCGGTGGGGCCGGAGATGATGAGCGGCGTGCGCGCCTCGTCGATCAGGATGGAGTCCACCTCATCGACGATGCAGTAATAGTGGCTGCGCTGAACCTGGTCGGCGAGCTCGAACTTCATATTGTCGCGCAGATAGTCGAAGCCGAACTCGTTGTTGGTGCCGTAGGTGATATCGGCGGCGTAGGCTTCGCGGCGCTGGCGATCGTCGAGGTCGTGCACGATGACGCCGACGGACAGGCCCAGGAAGCCGTAGATCTTGCCCATCCACTCGGCGTCGCGCTTGGCCAGGTAGTCGTTGACGGTGACGACGTGAACGCCGTGGCCGGCGAGAGCATTCAGATAGCAGGGAAGGGTGGCGACCAGCGTTTTGCCTTCGCCGGTCTTCATCTCGGCGATCTTGCCGGAGTGCAGTACCATGCCGCCGATCATCTGTACATCGAAGTGCCGCATGTTCACGACGCGGCGTCCGGCCTCGCGTACCACGGCGAAGGCCTCGGGCAGGATCGCATCGAGCGCAGCCTTTTCTGCGGCGTAATGCTCGTCGGCGTCCTCGATGCCGGCAGTCGCCTCGGTGATTCGCTTGCGGAACTCAGCCGTCTTATCGCGCAGCTGTTCGTCGGTCAGCGACTTTATGCCCGCCTCGAGCGAGTTGATCTGGGCAATCGTAGGCATCAGGCGCTTGACGGCCCGTTCGTTACTGGTTCCAAAGACTTTTGCTAAGACTGAGTTGAACAAAACAAGTGTCCTTCATCGGGCGCAAGGTGCCCATCTACACCAGTGTAAATGGTTCCGGGGTGACGCGCGGAGGGTCCTGGCAATTCGTAACCTGTTCGCAATCAAAGGGAATACGTGTACAGAGGTCGATTCCGGCCGTACTCCGTTGGGATCGAGTTGCATTCGGGATACTGGAGCTCCGGACCTACGGCGTTAGTGGCCCCCCATCGCCTCGGGATCCAGCTTAGCGCGCTTCTCCGGTAGTCGCATGACGAATGGCAACGGGATCAGGCAGAAGATCGTCACCGAGAGCACAAAGAAGGCGTTTTTATAGCTCAGCATCGAGGCCTGCCGTTGCATCTGTTGGTATGCCTGTCCGATCGTCAACTGTGAGGCCGCAGCCGCCGACATGCCCTGCGCCTTCAGCATGGAGGTGATGCTGTCCATATATCGCCGGTAAGGAACGCTGCCCGCGATGACATTGGACGCCAGGGCCGACTGGTGTACCTGAGCGGTGCGAGAGATGAAGGTCGTCAGCAGCGCCGTTCCCATGCTGCCGCCCAAGTTGCGGGCGAAGTTCGAGAGGCTTGAGATCTGGTTGGTCTTATCCGCTGGGACGCCGACGTAGTTCAACGTGCTGATGGGAATGAAGACGAAGGGTAGCCCCACCACCTGGATCATGCGCCATACGGTCACGGTCCCGAAGGCTGTATTCAGGTCGAGACGCGTAAGGTTGTAGATTCCGGCCGCGGTCGCGGTATACCCCAGGGCGACCATCAGACGAGGGTCGAACTTGCCCAGCAGACGCCCGGCGACGGCCATCATGAACATCATGACGAAGCCCGCAGGCGACAATACCATGCCCGCGCGTTCGGCTGTGTAGCCGAGCAACACCTGCAGGTATTGAGGAATCAGCACGGTCGAGCCGAAGAGCACCATGCCCAGGATGAGCTGCAGGAAGACCGCGGTCCCGAAGTTCCGGTTCTTGAGCAGCTTTAGGTCAACGATGGGATGCGAGTGGTTCCACTCCCAGATCACGAAGGTGATCAGCGTGACCGCGGCCAGGATCGCGCAGGTGACGATCATCTGGGATCCGAACCAGTCTTTTTCCTGCCCTTTATCGAGGGTGAACTCGAGGAAACCTACGCCCATAGCTACCAGGCCGAGACCGAAGAAGTCGACTTTTTCCTTATGTGCCTGCTGTTGTTTCACCTTCATCTGGGGTGGATCTTCGACCATGCGGTTGCTCAGGTAGAGCGAGAGCAGACCAACGGGAAGATTGATGAAGAAGATCCAGTGCCAGCTGAAGTTGTCGGTAATCCAACCGCCGAGAGTGGGCCCGATGGCCGGGGCGACGACCACGGCCATGCCGTAGACCGCAAAGGCCTGCCCGCGTTTTTCGATCGGAAATGTATCGGCGAGAATAGCTTGTTCGCTTGGTGCAAGGCCTCCCCCTCCCGCTCCCTGCAGAATACGGGCAAGAATCAGCATAGGCAGGGTCTGCGCAATACCGCACAGCAAAGAACAGATCGTGAACAGGGCCACGCAGGTCATGTAAAAACGTTTGCGTCCGAAGCGGTTCGAGAGCCAGCCGGAGATCGGGAGCACGATGGCGCTCGACACCAGGTAGCTGGTCAGAACCCAGGTCGCCTCCTCCTGGCTGGCGCCCAGCGACCCTGCCATGTGGGGAAGAGCGACATTGGCGATCGAGGTATCGAGCACCTCCATGAACGTCGCCAAGGTGACTGTCAGGGCGATCAGCCAGGGGTTATGCCGCGGCTTCCACACAGTGGGAATGACATTCGGAATGGCGACAGCGGTTGACATATCAGGATACTGAGATAATATCAGGTAACTGATAACCGTGAACGAACAAACTCTAAAGAGCAAGATCTCTCGGGACGGAAAGCGGGCGCCTCACTCGGAGCCAGGCCTGCCCGAATCGGATTTAATCGATGGCGTAGAGCCAGATCTGCGCTATCAAAAGACCAAAGAGACACTTCGCACAATGAAGCGCATCCTCCTCCAGTTCCGGGTTCGGATGGACGACCAGCTCCGTCCTCAAGGGGTCACCACGGCGCAGATGCAGGTGTTATTCGCGGTCCGAAATGCTCCGGCTAGCTCAGGCGCGCAGCTGGCCCGATCCTGCTACATCACTCCGCAGACCACGCAGGCCCTGCTCAAGCATCTCGAGAACGGAGGTTTCATCGTTCGCGGTAAAGATCCGGTCAACGACCGGATCGTCACCGCCAGCATCACCGCTCGGGGGGAGCGGCTGGCCGAGGTCGTCGAGAAGAAGTCGCTCGCGTTGCAGAAGGAGCTTTGGACGGGAATCTCCGACCGCGAGCTCTCCCGTCTGGACACCCTGCTGAACCGGTGTCTCTCCAATCTCAACGGGGAAGACGAGCCGCCTCAGGTCCGCTAGCCGCGAGCCCGCGCTGCAAAGCGAAGACGAATATAGTCGCCGGTCCAGTTTCCGTCCCCGTCGCGAAGAATCGGTTCCAGTAGAGCAACGGTTTTGTCGAGCGCGTCGGCTCGGTCCTGTGGGGAGAGTCGATCCAGCACGCCATTACGGAAGGTCTCAAGCCATTGCCGCATTCCGCTGAGGAGCGGTGTGGGGCGCGGGATCAGCTCGATGAACTCTACGGTGAAACCCGCTGTTTCAAGCAGGCGACGATAGATCGAAGGCGCGGGATAGAAGGAGGCGGCGGCGTGTTCCGTGTCAATGCCGTAGGCCGCGAAGACGGCCGAGAGCGCTGTTCGGATCGCGGCGATGTTTCCCTGCCCCCCCATCTCGGCGACGAAGCGTCCGCCAGGCTTGAGAGCGCGATGCACGCCGGCAAGCAGCTTCGGATGCCTCTCTTCCGTAAGCCAGTGAAGCATGGCGTTCGAGAACACGGCATCGAACTCGCCGCGATAGGGCAGCGCGTCCGCATCGTGCTGCTCCACACGCAACCCTCGCCGGCGTGCGGCCTCGAGCATCGTCGGCGAGTTATCGACACCCACAATCTCGGCTCCGGTCTGTGCCAGCTGCTCCGTGAGTGCTCCATCGCCGCAACCGATATCCAGAATCCTTTCGCCTGCCTGGGGCGCCAACAGCTCCATTACGCCAGTGGCAAGATTGGCAACAAAGCGGCCGTGAGCCGCATACGCGTCGGTATTCCAGGTCTGTCTCGAAGTTGTAGAGTCCATGTCTGTAATTGTTCGCGATGTCGTACGATCACGCGAGCAACATAAAAAGAATTACGGACCGGATAAGGCCCACTGAGCGTAAGCAGGCAAGATTGTGACCCGCGTGATCGGGGCCAGTCACTTTCTCGGGCTGAATTCCAAGGTCAAGACCTCGAATGGGCGCAAGGAAAACTCATGCGGCTTGTCGGCCGAGATCAGAGACCGTTTTTGATCTCCACCGCGCCATGGGCTATTAGCGGTGAACCTCCGGGCTGCACCTGCAGGAAGCTCAAAGGCATCTGCGAGCTTCACGCGGATGGTCTGAGCGTGGTCGCTGGGATTTCGCAGAGTGATAATTCCCTTGCGGGGAGCCCATGAGACCCAGCCGTACACCTCAAGCCAGATAGGGTCGCCTCCGATCCAATGCACATCGCGGAGAACCTCGGCGTTTTCGCGGGACCACTTTGCGGCTTCGGCGAGGTCGTCCCAGTTCTGCTTCGTCAGCAGTGCAGGGGTGATGTACATCTCCTGCAGTTGGGTGCCGGTGCCGAAGTAGGAACGGATCTCGTCGCGGAAGTCAGAGCCGGGATCGACGTTGAGGTGCTTGTGAAAACGTGCATAGATCATGCCGTGGAGCATGAGGGAGTTGAGCGGATAGAGCGGGCCCGCCTGCACGATGCGGCGGTAGGTATCGGAGTCTCGGTAGGTGATCCAGCGCTGGCGATAGCTTCCGACGCCAGCGAAGCTGTCATCCTCGCCGCCGCGCCAGATGGTGTCGGAGTAACGAAGCCAGAAGGGAGAGGGCCACGTGCCGGTGGTGAGATTGATGAAGAGCCCGGGGTCGGCCTGGCGCAGCTCCCCAATAAGGTGGATGGCGGCGGCGAAGTCGCTGTCGAACTGACTTCCAGGGACAACAGTATCGACGTTGCCGGTGCCGTCGAACTTGAACTGGTTGACGTGGTAGGTGCGAATCATGTCGAGCGCGACGTCGCGGAAGGCCTGGTAGTACTTCAGCCCGGAGAGGGCATAGCCGTTGCGGACGATCTCGTAGCCCGCTTGGGTGCCGAACTCGATGCGTTCTTTGCGCGGCGTGCTGTAACCGCCCCAGGGGGACATCCAGATGCCGGGGGCGGCCCCAATCTTCTGCGCGGCCTGAGTGACTGGAGTGAAACCCTGGGGGAAGCCGGAGTTGAACTTCCACAGGGAGTGATGGTCGTCCCAACCATCGTCGAAGAGAAAGGAGTCCAGCTTGACGCCGCGCTCTTCGACGAGCTCATGACCGAAGGTCTGGATGCGGTCGACGGCATCGTCCGCAGTGTAGGGGGTGAAGTAGCCGAGGTCGTACCAGGAGTTGTAGTGCAGGAAGGTGCGATAGGGATGAGCACGCTCGCGCTCGAGATAGGCGAGGAAGTCACGGCGGAGCTGGCCGGAATGGACCACACCGAAGACGGAGGAGTAGCTGACAGATTGGCCGAAGCGGAGGGGAAGCTCGCGCTCTACCCATGCGGTGGCCAGTCCATGGGTAACGCGACTCTGCGAAATTGGGTGCTCGAGGCCGAGGAAGAGGGTGGGGGTGACGATGGGGGAGCCGGGAACGGTGCCACTGACCGATGCTTCCGGAGCGGGCTGGGTATTGGGCGAAGAGGGAGGATTGGATAGAGACTGATGCACGAGTTCGATGCGCCGGATGGGTTGGTCGGCCTGTTCGGCGTGCAGGGTGAGCTCAGCGCGTTCGTAGGCGGTGTCGTCGAGCAGGATGACCCGGAGTGTGGCGGTGAGTGCGTGATCAGGGCTTTCGAGCGGCAGGCTGAGTTCGAGGCCAGGCGTGTGGCGAGCCTGGCTGGGGGAGTTTGACTCAAGGACGAGGGGCTTCGCCTCGAGAGCTTCGTCGACCAGTTTGAGGTCGGAGCTGCGAAGGACGCGTCCGTCCGCCATGGCGATCGAGAATGGCTCGGAGGCCGGCAAGGTTTTGTGGTGGAGAAAATCTTCGAGCCGCCAGTCTTCGATGTGACCATCGGTGATGGTCCAACGGATGCCCAGTACATGGTTGTGTAGCTCGTAGCTGTGGCTGGTGTGACTAAAGACGGCTCTGTCAGTGCTTTGGGCGTGAGCGATAAGGGGAAGTCCGACGAGAGTGAGGAAGAGACGGAGGCTCTTGATCTGTTTGAATTGCATGTGGCCTTTCCCCGGATCGTGGGATGAATGCAATAAAGCAGGATGGTACAGGAATGCCTCGAAATTGTTGACCAGCCTGATCGCCAATGCGCTGATTTCGAATTCATTGAACAATAAGAATGGCGGAGGCATGTGCCTCCGCCATTCTTTCAGGAATGAATGGTGCTTAGAACGAGTAGTGAAGGTTCAGCTGAATGACGCGCTCCTTTGAGCGGGTGTTGGTGATCTGGCCGAAGTTGGAATCCTGGACTGAAGCATCAGGATTCTGATAAGAGGCGATGTTGAAGAGATTGAAGCCTTCGGCCCTGAAGCCGAGTACGTGCCCTTCGGTGATGTGGAAGTCCTTGAAGGCGGCACCGTCGATCTGAGCGAAGCCGGGGACGCGCTCAGCGCTGGGACGGGCGGTACCGAAGGTGTTGGGGGCGGCTACACCATAGGCGCATACGCCGTTGTCAGGACCGTTGCAGGGGATGGCCGAGGGATCGGTTCCCCACCAGTTGTCGATGGAGCGATTGCGGATGACCAGCTTGCGGTAGTGATTGGCGCGAGATGTGGAGAAGCTGTTGAAGGAGTTGGAGACGTTTGGCGCCTGGATGGTGATAGGCAGGCCGGTGTAGGCGATAACGGTTGAAGAGACCTTCCATCCTCCGGCGATCAGGTCGAGGGCGCGGTTGGTGTGCGAGCCGTAGAATTGATTGCGTCCGAACGGGAGAGCATAGACGCCAACGGCGTTGAGGTTGTGACGAACGTCCTGTCCGGAGGGCGCGTAGTCGGCCTGTGGGTTGTAGGCGTCCTGGAAGGCGCCGGTCGATCCGCCGATGCCAGGCTGACCGTAGTTTCCGGCGGAGTTGGTCATGGACTTGGCATAGGTGTAGTTGACGGTGTACTCGAAACCGCGGTCGGCGCGATGCCGTACCGTGACTTGGCCGCCATTGTAGTTCATCATGGCATTGGACTCGGTAACGAGCAGAGGCCCCGTCTGTCCGACCAGGTTGGCGTAGGGGGCCTGGGCGGCGGGGGGAACCGGTGCTCCCTCCGGGAGAGCCGAGTAGATCGCCGCCTGGGCGGCAGTGAGCTGGTTGCCGTTGCGGTAGTCGATCAGGTGCTGGCCTGTCTCGCCGAGGTAGCCAACGGTAAGTGAAGTCATATTGGTGAGGGCGAACTCCGTGGTGAGGGAGAACTGCTGGATGTAGGCGGGGCGAATATCCTTCGGCCACACGGAGTACTGGCTGGTAGCGCTAAATGAGGACGAGAAGCCGTCTTCGATGCGGAAGGGTGTTCCTGCGTTGCTGTCGCTGGGATTGATGGCGACGATATGGCTACCCTGGGCGAAGGGCGGCGAGGAGGTGAGGCGCTGGTTGCCGGCGTTGCCCTCGAAGAAGCTGGTGGCGCCGTAGCCTCCGCGGACGACCAGGCGCGGATTCACCTGAAGGGCGAAGCCGATGCGAGGCATCCACTGGGCATAGTTGGGGTTGTAGCAGGCTCGGTTGGAACACAGCTGGGAGCCGGCGGGAGCTCCCGCCGGAATGCTGTGCGCGAACTGGACGATTCCGGTGGCGAGATCGACGTTGGCAGTCTTGTTGTTGACCTCACCCCAGGGCTGATCGAACTCGTAGCGAAGACCGATGTTGATGGTCAGGTTATCGAGGGCCTTCCAATCATCCTGGATGTAACCGGCGGTGCGCCACTGGCGATTGCCGACGAACCCGATGGAGGATCCGAGCTGGGAGCTGCTGACGCGGTCGAGGACGAAGTCGGCCGGACCGTATCCAGCTCCACCGGGCAAGCCGGTGAAGTTGCCGGAGTAGTCGAACTCCCCCAGGAATCCGTAGTTGGAGGAGTTGAGGTAGTTCTGTTGGTAACGGGTAGCCTGGATGCCGATGGAGAGCAGATGGCGGCCGCGCTGCCAGGTGAGATTGTCGTAGTAGTTGAAGGTGTTGTCGCGCAGAACCTGGATATTGGCGTTGGTTCCGAGGAAGGAGGCGTTGTTGCCGAGGCTCTGTCCGGAGAAGCCGGGGTAGGGTTGGGCTCCGAAGGGAACGCCGACGACTGAGTTGCCGTTGAGTCCGAAGGCTCCAGAGGGGTCGGTGGGAATGCTGTTATCCCAGCGCACGCGGGTGAAGCCGAAGCGAGCCTCGTTGACGATGGCAGGGGAGAAGGTATGGATCCAGCTTCCGCCGCCGAGCTTGGTGGGGTAGACGTTCTGGGGTGGGAAGGTGATGGGAATCAGCGCCGTCTGGGTATCGCCCGCGTCGGACTGCGAGTAGAAGGCGGTGAACTTGTTTGCGCCGGAGGCATTCCACTCGATCTTGATGTCGCCCTGATCGTTGCGGACGAACTTGCGCTGCGCTCCCTGGAAGTTGTTCTGGAGCAGACCGTCGGTGGGGGTTGCGTTCTCGGTCGGGTAGAACTCCGGATGCGCGAAGAGATATTTAGCGACGGGGTTCAGGATGGGAAGCTGATTGTTGGCGTAGGCCGCGAATCCGTTCTGGGTGTCGTAGAGCTGGATGGGAGTATCGGTACGGAGCAGGGACGAGAAGTCTCCGTTGCGCATCGCGGCGGGAACAACGCTGGCCTGCTGCAGGCCTCCGGTGTGGGAGCGGGCACCTTCGTAGTCGGCGAAGAAGAAGAGCTTGTCCTTGAGGACTGGGCCTCCTACGGTTCCGCCGAAGATGGTTTGGGTGTAGGGATTGATCGCGATGATGGGGTTGGCGTGCTTGTTGGCCCAGGAGTTGGCGTTGAGGTTCTGATTCTGGAGAAAGGCATAGGCGGAGCCGTGGAATTGGTTGGTTCCGGACTTAAGGACCGAGATGACGGCACCGCCGTTGGCGTTGCCGAACTGCGCCGGAGCGTTGGCCGAGATGACACGGACCTCGGCGATGGCGTCGGGGGCGGGATTGTAGGCGATGAGGTTGTTCTGGGGCTCGTTGAGGTCGGCTCCATCGAGCGTGTAGTAGTTCGCCTGGTTGCGATTGCCGTTGATGGACGCGACCCCATTGTTGAAGGTGCTGCGCTCGATAGCGTTGTTGCCGGTCATGCCCTGGGGATCGGTCGCGATCGCTCCGGGCTGGAAGAGCGTGACGGAGGAGAAGTTGCGGCCGTTCAGCGGAATGTTAGCGATCTCATTGGTCGAGAGCGAGATTCCTAGTGAGGAGTCGTTGGTGTTGAGGATGGGAGCCGCCTCGGCGCTGACGTCGGTGACGGTGGAGGCGCCGCCGGGCTGGAGCTTGGCGTCGAATTTAGCGGTCTGGTTGATCTCGAGCGTGAACGGAGTGAACTTCGAGGTGGCGAAACCGTTGGCGGATACGGTGATCTGGTACTGCCCGATCGAAAGAAAGCGGGCGCTGTAGAGCCCGACCTCGTTGGTCGTGACCGTCGTATTGACGCCAGTCCCTACATTATGGACAACGACGGTGGCTCCGGGGATCACAGCTCCGCTGGGATCGGTAACCACTCCACTTACCGCGCCGGTGACATTCTGCGCGCACAGCCATCCCGTAAAAAGACACAGTACCGCCATTAAGGCAGCGTAGTAATTACAACGTTTCATGATTCTCCTTCAGCCTCAGCTAGTTCCTTATAAGGCATTAGACCTAGTATGGCGTAAAGGAGTATACACAGAAACCCTCGCAAAATTGTGGAGGTAACTACTTGACAGAGATAAAGATAGAAGAAGTAGGCGGCTGGAACGGTAAATGGGCGATAGTTTTACTTCGTAGTGAAGAGAGTTTTACATTTGCCATCAGACCTTGCTCTGATCCACAAAATGATCAGCTCCACTGTAGGCCTTTCTCCATCGCTGGCGAGAGTGGAGCAGATGGTTTGAGAGTCGATTGGCTGCGGTTGTGAGGTCGACGAATCGAACGGTGGTCCCAAAATATTTTTTCTCCAGGACGTCTATCTCCCAGGGTGATCTCCTACGGAGATGTTGACTCGCAAAATTGAAGTTATCGGTAAATGTCGGAAGAAAGCAGCTTGCTTTATCGATTATCCGGTATGCGGTATCGGTCGATCGAGTAATTAGTCTGTAGAGCTCACGGACTTACCTCGCTAACGCAATTTATTTTTTTTCATGAGTCCCGCGTTATCCCGTAATAGTCGATGCACTTCATGCCCGTTGCCCGGAGCGCGTTTGTTCTGACCCCTGTGAAATCCAAGAACCTTTGTCTCGCGAGTTTGTTTCGCACAATTTCGCTTGTGAGTCAATTTACTAAGCTGCTTTGATTCCATTCACAGGTTTGTCAAGCATCGGAGGCGTCGCCAATGTTACGTCGTTGCTTTTTGTACCTTTATCTCCTACTCGTGTTTGTGTTGGCTGTTCCTTCTATCAAGGCCGACGTTACGGGAGGCATCTCAGGTGTCATTCATGATGCTTCAGGGGCCGCAATCCCAGGGGCTTCCATCCTCATCACCGAAGTGACGACAAATGTAAGCCGCGAAGTAAAGAGCTCAGGTGAGGGGCAATACACCTTCCTCTCCCTCGTCCCGGGAAGGTACAAGATCGTAGTCACAGCCACTGGATTTAAAGGATCGACGATTCAGAATATCGATCTCAAGGTAAACGATCAGCTTCGATTTGATCTTTCCCTGGAGGTTGGAGACGTGCAGCAGAGCGTCGCTGTGGATGCGAATACGGTGCAGATTCAGACCTCGAGTACGCAACTTGGCGGAACGGTTGAATCGAAGGAGATGCTGAGTCTGCCCCTGAATGGACGAAGCTACCTAGATCTTTTAAGCTTGCAGGCTGGAGTCGCTCCTCGTCCAAGCAGCTCGGCTGCGACCGATCGTCCGCTCGATAGCGGCTTATCGGCAAATGCGGGAAACATCTCGGTCAATGGTCAACCGGAGAGTGCGAATGCCTTTCTGGTGAACGGCGGCGATGTGAGCGAGACAAAGAACAATGGCGCCGGGCTGATTCCGAATATTGATTCTGTAGCGGAGTTCCGTCTTATCACGAACAGCTTCGATGCCGAGTACGGCAAGTTCACGGGCGCCGTAATGAACACCATTACCAAATCCGGGACCAATAGCGTCCATGGTGATGCGTTCGAGTTTTATCGCAACGATGCGATGGACGCCAGAGGATATCTCGATCCGACAAAGGCCAAGCTCAATCGCAATCAGTACGGCTATGCGGTGGGAGGTCCTATCTGGCGCGATCATCTCTTCTGGTTTACCGATTTTCAAGGTTCGAAGCAGACGGCGGGCGTAAGCTTCGGCAATATTGCAGTTCCCACGAACGCACAACGGAACGGCGATTTTTCAGCAGCCATCCCCTTTGGCACGAAGACGGTGAATGGAGCAGCCTTTGCAGCGGCTCTGTCGCAGAGGCTTGGGCGCCCGGTAACGGCGGGAGAACAGTATAGTTCGGTGTTCCCGAATGGAAATTTAGCTGGTGCAATCGATCCGATCGCTGCGAAGATCCTGCCGTTTATTCCTATGGGGGTAAATGGCTCCGGGACCTTCGCGAATGCAAGTCTGAACAATACCATCAATGACTACAAGGCGGGACAAAGGATTGATTTCCATCATCAGAAGACAGGGGACTGGTCTTTCTATTATCACTTCGACGACTCGTCGGCATTCAATCAGTCTGCGGGGAGCAACTATCTTCCAGGCTTTGCTATTACGAATCCATCACGTGCGCAGATGTTCATGATGAGCAACACCAAGACGATTGGCGCGACGATGGTGAATGAGGCCCGCGCCACCTTCTTCCGCACAGCGACGCAGACAGCGCAGCCGGTCGCTTCTTCTCCAGGAAATCAGGTTAAGCTGGCCGATCTTGGCTTTAGCAGCGATCCGAGCAGTCTGGGGATTGTTCCTTCAGGCCCAGCCGGGTATCCAGAGGCGGTTCCACCTCAATTATTCAACAGCTTCTCGGTGGGAAACCCGTTGACGAATATGAAGGCCGTCGATAACAACTATATGGTCACGGATACCTTTTCGAAGTTGGTAGGAAATCATTCGATGAAGTTCGGTGGGGAGTATCGGTACTACCAGCTGAATGTACGAAATGTCTGTGCGCCCAACGGCCAATTCTCTTATACCGGTGGAGAGACAGGAAGTGACTTTGCTGATTTTCTCCTGGGAGCTCCAGCAACTTATACGCAGTGTTCTGAGCAGTTACTCGATAACCGCGCGCGTTATGGCGGCTTATTTGTTGAAGACACGTGGAAGGTCAAGTCGAACCTGACCTTCAACTACGGTGTCCGTTGGGAGGTACCGGTTCCCTGGTATGACAAGTATGATCGCCTGGATACCTTCATTCCTAATGTTCAGTCGACAGTCTTTCCTCTTTCGCCTCTGGGATATCTCTTTCCTGGCGATCCTGGGGTGCGGCGCACGATCTCGCCGACTTTCTGGAATAAATTCGGTCCGCGCCTTGGCCTCGCGTATGCTCCAAACTTCTCTGGTACGCCACTTGAAAAAATCTTTGGCCAAAATGGGCAAAGCAGTGTACGGGCAGCTTACGGTATTTATTATCTCGGCGCGGCAGATTCAGCCAACTTCGGTGTAATCGGTTCTGCGCCTTATGGGCTTTACTGGACGAGTCTTGCTCAGCCGACTCTGGATCAGCCTTTCATGACCCGTGCAGATGGAAGCTCGCAGACGCAGCGTTTTCCTTTTGTCCTTCCACAGGCGGGCGCCCCCAGTAATGCTCAGCTCGATTTCAAGAACTTCGAGCCGATCGTTGGTCCCGGACTGAATCCTGACAACAGGCTTGCTTATGCGGAGCATTACAATATGTCGATCCAGCGCCAGCTCTCCTCTTCTATGGTGATGACGGTCGCGTATGTTGGAACGCAGAGCCATAATCTGCAAGGAGATCTCAACCTGAATATCGGTAATCCGAGTCTTTGTCTTTCGCTGGCCCCTGCCTGCGGACCGAACAATGAAAAACAGGTGTTCACCCGGCCGGATGGATCAAAGGTCTATGGAACGCTTGAGGGAATGGGCAACCAGCAACTCGGATCTGTCGTATATGGCCACGTTCATCTTTATAGCAATCTGGGTGCATCGAACTATAACTCACTGCAGATTACGGTGGAGAGAAAGGCTCGCCGCGTTTCACTCCTTGGCGCCTATACATACGGAAAATCGATCGATAATGTATCGACGACATTTCTTCCTTCGAACTTCCGCCGTGGGAGGGCCGTCTCCCCTTACGACGTCAAGCATAACTTCGTGACGAGCTATAACTGGCTGATGCCGTTTGACACAGTGTTTGCATCCGCTCCAAAGCGACTTACAGAAGGTTGGAGCCTGAGTGGTATTACTCGATTTGCTACTGGATTTCCTGTTACGGTCAGCCAGTCTGGCGATCTTGCGCTCACTGGATTCTCCTTTGACTTCCCGAACTATTTAGGAGGTGTGGTTAAGTCAGACCCGCGGTCGACCGCAGGTCACACCTTCTTCAATAAGTCAGCCTTTAGTACTGAGGTCGTGGGAGTTATTGGGAATTCGAATCCTCGCCCGATCTATGGACCTGGCATCTTGAACACAGATGCCGGGCTCTCAAAATCAACAAAGATCAATGAGCGTTATTCGATCCAGGCTCGTGCTGAATTTTTCAACGTCTTCAATCATGCCCAATTCACGACGGTGCAAGGAAACTTCGCCAGCAGCCAGTTTGGTCAGGTTACCGCCGCCTCGCCAGCCCGTATCGGCCAGGTCAGCGTAAAGCTACTTTTCTAACGGATCTAAGCTGAGAGAGGCTCCGATACGGTCGGAGCCTCTCTCATTTAAGACCGATGCTGTTCAGTTAATTTCAAACCCGTCGTAACGAGAGAGACCGATATGCTGCACGACCTGTTGAAATTGGATAGAATGCCGTGCATTATCGAAGCGTGGATCGCGACGCAGCTTGAATAGCTTCATATTGCGCTCTTCGCAGGCTCGCATGAGCCACACGGCCATCTGGGAAGACTCTCCGAGAGCAGCATAGGTCGCTGCAATATCGTACGAAGGCATGCACTTTAGGTTAGGAAGGTTGCGCAGCCTGCGCAGGATCACCCGGGCCGCGGACGTTTCTCCAGCCGCTGCCAAGGCGTGCGCCTTCATCGCCGTGACACAGCTGCTGCCACCGGCCAGCTGAATCGTCGTGTCGAACTCGCGAATGGCCTCATGGTATCTTCCTTTTTGCTCGAGAGCCTGGGCCATATACATGTGCGCCCAGATGTAATGAGGGTCAAGCTCGAGCGCACTTTGATAATGTGCGATGGCCTCATCGAAACGATGCGCAAGATACTGCGTCACTCCTGCCCAAACCTGCGTGATGAGGGAGACGGGATCGATCTCGAGAGCGTTCATGATCGCAACGCAGGCCGCTTCATGTTGACCTCGAGCCGAAAGAAGGTTCGCATACCAGTGGTAGCCCAGGGCGTACTCAGGATTGCACTGAATGGCCTGGCGATACTCCTGATCCGCACCGTCCCAATCGCGGTCGAAATGAAGTCGGATGTCTGCGAGCGAGGCGTGCGCCTCGGCGACATTGGGTGCCAGCTCGAGAGCCTTGAGAGCTGCGCAACGAGCCGCCGGCATGGTAATAGAAGGAGATTCGATCTCATAGAAAGACAGCAGGGTAAGGGAATCGGCCAGGCCGGAGTAGGGCAGCGCGAAGTCGGGGTCTTCCTTAATCGCTGCCCGAAACCATCCCGCAGCCTTGCGCATGCCCTCTTCGTTCCGTTGGCTCAGAAAGTAGCGACCTTTGAGGTAGGCTTCGCGGGAGCTCATTGCTTCTACGCGCCTGATCGAAAGCGAAGGCCTCAATGAGGAAATGGTTTTGAGCCAAAGATATCGGGCGATCTGATCGGCAATATGGGTTGAAATCTCGCCGCCGGCCTCCGGTGTTAGATGGAAGTTCCGGGACCATACAATCAATTGGCTCTTGAGCTCCAGAAGACTGGCTTTGAGCGTGAGATGATCGTGATCGTTCCAGATCTCCCATTCGAGGCGATAGTCGAGAGTTTCGGAGGTTTGCTGCGAAAGGTCGAGCCCTAGAACCTGAACATTGGAAGAATCGAGAAGATCGAGAGCGGCGATCGTCTCGGAGAGGATGGTCATGCAGAGGGCGCGATCGTCAGGATTATCCTGTGATGGATGAAGCGAGGCGATGGCGATCCGGATCGACGGTTTTGTCGATGGCCCGGAGGTCTCGGATGCCACGGAAGCCCTCTGTTGATGCTTCGTTGCCTGCTTCAGCCCCCAGGCCTCAATCTCGGAACGAAAGGCAAATACAGTTCCCAAATGGTTATGGAAGTGACGATGAATCGGGAGACCCTCTTTTTTCTCCCACATCTGGACTGTGCGAACTTCTCGCTTGAGGTAACTGGCGATCTCTTTCCACGAATCAAGGCGGTCGGGGCCTGCGCCCAGCCGAGGAGTGGGTTCTGGAACCGAAGACATCGAATCAGATGCATTATTCATAAGAAGTCAACTTGCAAAACGGAATTGAAGAAGCCGATGAGAACGGGATGTCATGGATAAGGACATCTCGGTCCCAATCGAAGTGAATGGCAAAGATGAAATCTCGGGGAAAGATCCAGCTGAGTATGGCGTAAAGACTACGCCTCAATTAAAAGTGATGCAAGTGTTCTGTTCCGCCTCCAGAGCAGGAGGGCCCTCTCGCCGGCCGATTGTTGCGGCAGTGGCGATAATCTGGCTTACCTCTTGAAAGGGCCTGGTGGACGGACGATCTTCACCGGAGATTGGTTTCGTACTATTTCGCTTGATCCTCGAAAGAGAGAACTGTTTTCCTGAACTTGCATCATTTCCGACTTCCCTTAGAGAGCATCATGTCCGAGATCAACGACGCCATTCAGCGAATCCATCGTTATACCGATAGCTACGACTTCATGGAAAGGACTCGCGAGGGGTTATCTCCCCTTATCGTCTGTGTCGCCTGCAACGGCGGTATCCAGGGTAAAGAAGCAAATGAAAATATTCCTGAGACCGCTGACGAGATTGCGGAGTCCGCGCATGCAGCTTATGAAGCTGGCGCTTCCATGGTTCATGTCCATGCACGCGATCCTCGAGATCTGACGCAGTGCGCGCGCGATCCGGAGCCATGGCACGAGCTTCTCTACAAGATTCGTCAGTGTTGCCCCGATATCATCATCAACGCAACGACCGGCGGTGGTCCCGGCATGACGATGGAAGAGAGGTTGTCTTCTCTAGAGGCTGGGCCCGAGATGGCCTCGCTCAATCTATCGCCGGATATGAGTAAATTTCATCTAAAAGAGCGAAAAGCGCCCCTCCCGAACCCTCGACCAGCGATCGATATCGACGAGTGCGTTCCATTCAGCTATGGTCAGATTCATCAATTTGCAGCGGAGATGAAGAAGCGTGGCATCAAGCCGGAGCTAGAGGCTTATCATAGCGGCTGCGGGTGGGTGGTGAAGTACCTTATCGAGAACGATCTGCTGGGAAAACCTTATTGGATCCAAACCGTCATGGGCTCGCAGACGGGAAGCTTTCCTACGGTTGAAAATGTGCTTCAGCTGCTGAAGGAGTTCCCCGAAGGAGCCTTATGGCTCTGCTCCGCGATTGGCCCTTATCAGCTTCCCCTTACGACCCTTTCTACGCTTCTGGGCGGCCATGTTCGCGTCGGTCTCGAGGATAATGTGTATTACTCGCGTGGGCGTAAGGCGAAGAGCAATGCCGAGCTCGTTCAGCGGGCAGTGCGCATCGCCGGAGAGCTGAATCGCGAGATCGCAACGCCCGCGCAGACGCGCGAGATTCTGGGCCTCAGCCGTCTGCCCTCTCACTATGAACCGCAGTCAGTCCAGGAAGCCCTGTAATTGGGTGGAGTCGATCTGTTCTCATGCCTAAACTCGATCTGAAAGAGTTCACCGTTCACTTTGAGAGCCTTGGCGACGGAGAGCCTCTGTTGTTCCTTCCTGGGGCTCTGGGAACAGGCTCCAGCGACTTCTCCGAGCAACTCTCCTGGTTCAGCCGGAGCTATCGCGTAATTGCACCCGACCCACGAGGCTATGGCCAATCGCGCCCCCCGGAAAGAATCTTTCCCCTGGACTTCTACAGGAGCGATGCTGAAGATATGGCCGCTTTGATGGAAGCTCTGGGATATTGGAGATTCGGCATTCTGGGCTGGAGCGACGGAGCGAATAGCGGCACCATCCTGGCGACCCGCTATCCCGAGCGGGTGAGCAATCTGGTCGTCTGGGGAGGAAACTCGTTCCTCAGCGAGGAAGAGGTGCATGCCTTTCAAGCAATGCGCTCCCTGTCGACCTGGTCGCCTCGGGCGATTGAGCCTCTGCAGGCGATCTATGGCGAACACCTGCAGCCGCTCTGGGAGCGCTATGTAGCGGGGCTTGAAGATATCTTCGCCGCGGGCGGTGATATCTATCGCTCTGAACTTCGACGAGTAAAGTGCCCCACACTCATATTGCACGGTGCCCTGGATCCGCTTGTACCGGCTATGCACCCTGAAGTCCTTCACCGCGAGATCGAGGGCTCGAAGTTTTACAGCTTCCCGGAAGGCAAACATAATATTCATAAGAGATACGCTGAGGAGTTTAACCAAGTCGTTCACTCCTTCCTACAACAAAGCAAGAATCCATCTAATCTGGATTGAATCGACGGGAACCGCAGGCAAGCGGGCCCATTCGGGGAGAACGACTCGTGGCCGAGGCCTACAGACAAGTTCAAATACGACCACCAGGCTATGCAGATTCGGAGAGTCACAATACCCTCCACCGCGGACTCGGTCTTTATGACTCGACGATGATCGTGGCTGGTTCGATGATCGGATCCGGAATCTTCATCGTAGCCGGCGAGATGGCCCGCGAGGTAGGCAGCGCCGGTTGGTTGATGGTCGCGTGGCTGATCGCAGGAGTCCTGACCATGGCTGCTGCATTATCCTACGGCGAACTGGCTGCAATGATGCCTCGAGCCGGAGGGCAATACGTCTATCTGCGCGAAGCGTACTCGCCCCTGTGGGGCTTTCTCTATGGTTGGACGCTCTTCCTGGTCATTCAGACGGGAACGATTGCGGCTTCGTCGGTGGGATTTGCCCGTTATCTCGGCGTGTTGTGGCCCCCCATCGCCGAATTGAGATACATCATCCCGCCGATCCATATCTTGCCGAAGTATGCGATCTCGCTCTCGACAGCGCAGATGGTCTCTTTGCTACTGATTGCGTTTCTTACATGGACCAACAGCCGAGGTCTTAAGTATGGCAAGGGCGTGCAGAATACCTTTACGACGATCAAGATTGGATCTCTGGTTGGCGTAATCGCCATTGGCCTCTTTCTTGGGTGGAAGACGTTGGTCTTTCACATGAACTTCGATCACGCCTGGCTGCCCACCGATGCGACTCCTCCGGCGCCGGGGCTGAGCCTGCTCACGGCATTCGGCATGATCGTTGCCCTTTGCACCGCGCAGATCGGGTCTCTCTTCGCTGCCGATGCCTGGAACAACATCACATTCAATGCAGGAGAGGTGCGCAATCCCGCGCGCAACGTGCCTCTCTCGCTTGCATTGGGAACGATCATTGTGATCGGGCTTTATGTGCTTGCGAACTTTGCCTATATGGTTGTGCTGCCGTTCAGCAGTGTCCAGCATGCGCCCTCCGATCGCGTGGCTGCCGCGATGATGGAAGCGATCTTCCCGCACGCTGGCGCCACCATCATTGCAATCGCTATCATGATCTCCGCATTCGGCTGCATGAATGGGATGATCCTGTCAGGGGCGCGTGCCTATTACGCGATGGCTTTGGATGGTGTCTTTTTCAAGAAAGCCTCTTATGTCAATGGTGCAAGTGTTCCAAGCTCTGCGCTCGTGATGCAGGGCGTATGGGCGGGAGTCCTGGTGTTGATTCGTACCTATGAGCCTGCGACGAACACCTACGGCAATCTCTACAGCAATCTGCTGGACTACGTCGTATCGGCCGCGCTTGTCTTTTACATCCTCACGATCGCGGGAATTTTTCGTCTGAGGAAGTCGCAACCCAATGTCCCGCGACCGTATCGGGCATTTGGCTACCCTGTCGTTCCCATCCTCTATATTCTTTTTGCATCGATCATTCTTTTGATTCTGCTGCTGTATCGAACGACGACAACCGTGCCAGGCATCGTCATCGTTCTGCTTGGAGTTCCGGTTTACTTTTTATTCAAAGCGGGGTCATCCGCCAGTGACTCCGAGGTTGCAAAGCCTGTCAGGCGCTGAAGGAAGTTGGACGTGATGATTCGGGTTGGTATAGAAGCTTCGATTGAAGATCGATATTTAAAAGATTTTTCGAATGAGATTCAGCTCGTGCGTATCCCGGAGAAACCATCGTCTCCAATGGATATTGATCTTTGGGTTGCGCCTCTCTCGGCGGCTACCGCTCGCGAGCAATGGCCCTCCCTACGGAATGTCAAAGTCGTGCAATCCCCCTTTGCCGGAGTCGATGCTCTGCTCAAGATTCTGCCGAAAGAAGTCACGCTCTGCGATGCCCGAGGGGTTCACGATATTCCCACCGCCGAATGGGCGGTCACGGCGATCCTCGCCATGCAGAAGTACATCCCTTTCTACGTCGATCTGCAGCGCCGCCGCGACTGGAATGGCAAGGATGAGGCGGAGAAGATCTATCTCTTGCGTGAGGGGACAGTCCCAAGCTCCAATATGCCCGCGCTGATTGACGAGATAGCAGATATGACCGTTCTCATCGTCGGCTATGGAGCGATCGGGCAGGGAATCGAAGCCCGCTTGGCTCCGTTTAGGCCGAAGTTTCTCCGGGTCGCTCGTACCTCGCGTGCGGGAGTCGAACCCGTCTCGCGCCTGGATGACCTCATCTGTCAGGCGGATGTGATCGTCCTCATCATGCCTCTCACCTCGGAGACCTACCGTATGTTTGATCGAGATCGAATCTCCAGGATGAAGCGAGGCGCTCTACTCGTGAATGCCGGCCGCGGCGCAACCGTGGAGACGGATGCTCTCGTTGAAGCTCTGGCTCAGAAACATATCCGCGCTGCAGTCGATGTAATGGATCCAGAGCCTCTCGCCCCAGATCATCCCCTCTGGAGCGCGCCAAATCTGCTGATTACTCCGCACGTCGCCAGTGACAGTCCCCGAACCCTTGACAGGGCATTTAAGCTGGTTGCCGAGCAGGCTTCTCGATTTGCAAAGAATGAGCCGCTCCAAAATGTCGTGACGGGGGAGTATTGATTGCGCACTCTACTTTTATATCTTTGCCTGGCTCTGGCTGGATCGGCGGTCGCGGATGCGGAGGTTCCCAGCGCAACACTCGACAATGGAGTCCTTCATGCAATTGTTTATCTGCCCGACACCTCGAAGGGATTCTATCGAGGTACGCGCTTTGACTGGTCTGGAGTCATCGCAAATCTCACCTTTGCCGGTCACTCTTACTATGGCCCCTGGTTTACAAAGCAGGACCCGAGTGTAAGAGACTTCATCTTCAAAGGACCAGATATCATCGCGGGATCCTGCAGTTCGATCACTGGCCCTGCGGAAGAGTTTGTCTCGCCACTCGGATTCGACCAGACAACACCCGGACAGACGTTCGTTAAGATCGGCGTTGGAGTTCTTCGGCGACCGGATGACCAGAAGTACGACATGTTTCGCCAATATCAGATCGTCGACTCAGGACAATGGACTGTAGAAAAGCGGACGGACTCGATCCGGTTTGTGCAAAGATTGTCAGATCCTAAGACGGGCTATGCCTATCTTTATACGAAGGAGCTCCGCGTCCTTCCCAACAAGCCTGTCTTGGCGATAAGTCATATGCTGAAGAATGTAGGGAGGCTTCCAATTGAGACGAACGTCTACAATCACAACTTTCTTGTTCTCGACCGGCAGCCGACAGGACCGAACTTTTCTATCGTCATGCCCTTTACGATCAAACCGGAAGGCCCGATCAAACAGGACTTGGGAGAGGTTACAGGAAACAAAATCCTATATCGCAGGCCCTTGCAAGGAACGGATGTGTTTACGGTTCACATTGGGGGCTTTAGCCAGACGCCCAAAGATTACGACATTCGTATTGAGAACAGGCGCCTCGGCGTTGGCTTAAGAATTACGGGAGATCATCCGCTTGAAAAAGAAGAGTTGTGGTCGATTCGCTCCATCCTGGCGATCGAGCCTTTTGTCCATTTAGCGGTAGCCCCCGGGGAGACGGTGAAGTGGAGTCACTCCTACCGCTACTACACGCTCAATAAGACGCAATAAGGTTTTCGTACAATTTCGCTTGTTACGGTTGAGATAAGCTGTTCCCATTCTAGGTATTGCAAAAGATCTTTGTTTAAGGCTTCGGAAGAGAATCATCCTAATGTCCAGAAGAGTGCTCCTGATTCTCGGCGCATACCTGCTTCTCAAGGTGTCTGCATCGGCCCAGACCTACGGCAACCAACTCGATCTCTATTTCGGGAGTTGGCAAGCGGCGCCTGCACGTACAGTCAATGGTCTCTCGGAGCGGGATGTCCTTACCCGGGGTGATACACTTCATCCCACTTCGAATGGAGCTGTCCTTCGATCCGCTTCTGCCTACGAATATGCGACCTTGGCGCCTCATGCCGAGACCTCTCGAACTCGTCTCGGTGGCCAGCAGCAGATCTATTTCATCGTCTCCGGCGAAGGAAGGGCGATTGCCGGAGGTCAGACTTTAGCCCTGTCGCCGAATATTGCCATCCTGGTGCCATCCGGACTTGAATTTCGCCTCGTAAACGATGCAACCGAACCTCTCGCAATGTACATCATCCAGGAGCAGACTCCTTCTGGATTTCATGCCAACACCTCCATACTGGCGAAAGACGAAAACAGCTTGCCCTTCAGCACGGCCGATCTGCAATGGTCCTACCTGGTAAAGAAGATCTTTGTCCCTTCAGACGGACTTGCGACCTTGACCGAGGTATCCACCGTTTATCTCGATCCTCTTACCGTGAGCCGTCCGCAATCCACAGAATCCGCTGATACCGACGCTGTCTGGACCGCATTGAAGGGAACCGGCCTTGCTTTCGTATCGAATCGGTTGCTTCGCCAGCCACCGGGGACAGCCTTTATGGAGATCCCGGATGGAAAGACTCCGCACAGCATTATTAATCCGAACGAAGATACGCAGCTCAAGTTTCTTTACTTCGCGCATAAACCCGCGAATCCAGCAAATACGTATCGGCCAAATTAGGAGACCGGAAGATGAAACGGTTTTGGACCTCTCTCTGTATCGCTCTTGCTCTTCTTGTTTGCTCACATCAAAGCTTAGAAGCACAGGGAAAGGACTTTTTCCTGTACTCAGGCACCTATACGGGGTTTAAGTTTGTACGCCATAATCTTCCCAATGGAGCTGGCGAGAGCCACAGCAAGGGCATTTATGTCGTTCGCTTCAACGCCGCGACCGGGGACTTCGGTGAACCTCAGCTGGCAGCGGAGATTGCAAATCCTTCATTTATCACCATCTCTCCTAATCATCGATTTCTTTACGCGGTAAGCGAAGACCCTCTCTCGGTCGGACCTCCGCTCGATCATGCTTCTTATGTGAGCGCCTACGCAATCGATGCTTCTACAGGCAAACTGCGCCTTCTGAATACAAAGCCGACGGGCGGCACCAGCACCTGCTTCCTCTCGCTCGATAGAACCGGCAAATATGTCATGATGGCGAACTTTGGCAGCAGCAGCGTCACGGTTCTAAACGTTCATCCCGACGGCTCGCTCGGTGGAATGACCGCTTTTATGCAGCACCTCGGCCACAGCGTCAATCCGCAGATACAGAACGTGCCGCATCCACACTCGATTCTGCCGTCACCCGACAATAAATATGTCATCGTCTCCGACCTTGGGCTCGATAAGATCTTCGTCTATAACTTTGACGATAATACGGGAGCGCTCTCGCCTGCGGATCCTCATTTCGCTACAGTAACGGGCGGCGGTGGACCACGTCACTTCGCCTTCGGACGCGATGGTAAGTTCGGCTACCAGCTAGGCGAGATGAGTGGAACCCTCAACGTCTTCTCCTGGAATTCGGAGGGCGGGGCGTTGACCCCTCTCCAGGAGCTCTCGACGGTGACCCCGGGCCTGGTGACAGATAATCACAGCGCCGAAATTGAGATCAGTCCTGACGGTAAATTTTTGTATGAGTCGAATCGCCGCGTAACCAACGATGCGCGTGGTCCCGATAGCATTGGTGTCTATGCGATCGATCCTTCCAAGGGAACCCTCACGCAGGTTGAAGAGAAACCGACAATTATCCTGCCGCGCAGCTTCGCACTGGATCCCACCGGCGCCTTTCTGCTCTCGGCCAGTGAATTGAATAACACCATCGTGGTATACAAGATCGACAAGGCAACAGGAAAGCTGTCCGAAACCGGCAAGAAGATCACTATCGACACTCCGGTCTGCCTGAAGTTCGTTCCGGTTCAGCCATAACAACGGAAGGCGATCTATTGGGGTGCGAGCCTTATGAAGGCGGAGGTTTCTGTGAACAACCAGGCAATTCGCCAGGCGAAGATTGACCTGACAGCTGCGTTGAGGATCGCGGCTCTTCTCGGTCTGCATGAAGGTGTCTGCAACCACTTCAGCCTGGCGGTGCCCGGCGAGAATGGGGGGGACGACTTTCTCATCAACCCCCAGGGCGTGTACTGGGGGGACGCCGTTCCGTCCGATATCGTGACGGTCGACGTTCATGGAAATAAAGTTGACGGGCACCGCAGCGTTGAGCCCACTGCATTCTTCATCCACGGATGTATCCACAAGACGAAAAAGAACGCCCGTTGCATCATGCATACGCACATGCCTTACGCAACGGCGCTTACCTTGCTCGAAGATGGCGGGCTTGAATGGGTGAGTCAGAACTCTCTTCGCTACTATGGACGCATCGTTTATGACGCGGAGTATGGCGGTCTCGCGCTCGACGATAACGAAGGCGACCGCATCACCAGCAAGCTGGTGGATGCGGACATCATGTTTATGGCGAACCACGGAGTGTTGCTCTGCGGTGACACCATCGCGAATGTCTTCGACGACCTCTACTATCTGGAGCGAGCCTGTACCGTGCAGGTGCTGGCTCAGAGCACGGGCAAGAAGCTTCGCCAGATCCCCGAAGAGTTGGCGCGGAGAACTGCGCAGCAGTTCGAGCAGGAACGCCAGCAGTCGTCCTTGCACTTCGAGGCCATGAAGCTACACCTAAGCAGGATTAGCCCGGGATGGGACCATCTCCCGGACTAAGGCTATCGAGCAGACTGCCTCCACCGCAGCAGCATCGCGTCCTCGTCCGCCTTGGAGATGATCAACAAGGAAGCATAGGGCAGCTGAGCGGGTCCGATGCGTTGCGGCTTGAGAGCAGATTGCGGAGCAGGCGTCGATGCCGGCTTGTCTTCTTTTTGTGGAGGGAAGTTCTTTGCCAGATAATCGATGACGGTCGCAACCTCTTCATCCGTTCCGTCGGCACCCCGTGAGACCATCTGCTGTACGGTCGCGGACCACTGTTCCTTCGTCGCGTGCTTTGAAATTACGGTTTTCAGGCTATGACATCCGGTACACATCCTCTGAACGATGGGTTTACCCGGGCCATCGGGGAGCTTTACGTCATTCTCCTGAGCAATTGCTGGGGATGCAGCTATCAGAACCGTCGCAAAAAAAGCAGCTTTTTTGAACACATTAATCTCCATATATTGGATTCTAGTGAATCTGCGCTATCGACGTTGCGCAGCAAGACCGGTATTAGTGTTGAACCAGAGAAATTTCACAGGCTTGTCTTCGTTGTTAATATTGGAGTGTTGTGTCATGCCGTCAGGACGCAGCATATAGGCCGTCCCGGGATGCTGCACCCGCAGCTGGGGTCCATAAAACGCCAGGCTGGTCCCTTCGATCTGCAGCCATACCTCCTCTTTTCCGGGAAGGTGAGGATGCGGCTCTCCCAGCGTCAATGGATTGACCTCAACCGTGATGACGTCGCCGACGGTTGCCAGGCCATCCGAGGTGTTGAAGAGATCCCTCACCACATGCGCCCAGTGTCCCGAACCTCCTGGAACGGTATAGGGAGAGGCGATCAGCGGCTTGCGGACCGGAACCGTCTGCTCATCGGTCATCAGCATCTGCGGAATCGGATGAAAGCCTGCAGGAACGGGTTCATCGAGGACATACATGGTCAGATCCTCGGGGCTGGAGCTCCTGATGGTAAATTGCAGTCCCGCGGGCATTAGGATCGCAATGTCCTTATGCAGAGAGACCTTCTTCGTTCCGGCGGTAATCTCTCCCGCGCCGCTCATGACGTAGAAGACCTCTTGCGTGTTCGTCAGAGTAGAAGGCTGCGTCACTGCAAGGCCCGGCAGCCTGCCAAAGGCGAGAAAATTCGCCGACTGCAGCACAGCTCCTTTCGCCGGAGGGCTAAGATTATCCCCCCGTGTAAGGATGTCGCGCAGTATGAGAGATCCATAGGCTGAGCGCGGCGTCGACTCGTGCCAGTCTCCGAAGTACAGGTCGATGCGGCGATCGACTGAGTCTCGATGAGGCACATAGCGTACATCGCCCGGGCCGTCGAAGGTATTGCCGCCAGTGCCTTTGGTCGAGACGCTGGGATGGGCCGCGACTTGTGCTGGGGCGGGCCCGAGAGCACAACCGAGCGCCAACGCGAGTGTGACAACTCGTTTGATTGCAGAATAGTTAGCGCTGTGAATTGCATCCATACCGCTTCTCCAAATAGGCCGGGATCTCACTGGCCGGCAGTTTTCTCTATCTGGGAATGAGGCAGGGCGAAGGCAATCACCGAATCCCCAGAAGTCGCGTCATAGTAGCTGCCCCCCGTGGCGACCAGGACGACATACTGCCTGCCATCTTTGCCCTGGAAGGTCATGGGAACGTTGTAGGAGCCTGTCTCGAGCTTCGTCTCCCACAGAGTCTTTCCGGTCTTCGCCTCGAAGGCTCGGAAGTGCTGGTCGTTGGTTGCCGCGATAAAGACAAGGCCTCCTGCCGTCGCGATCGAGCCCCCATAGTTGGGAGCCCCGGTGCCGTGAACCCCCTTCGCCTCCAGCGATTCGACCACTCCAAAAGGAATCTTCCATGCCACCTCACCTGTATTGACGTTGATCGCCCACAGTTGCCCCCACGGTGGCTGCTGGCATGGCATGAAGGTGTCGTTATTCCAGAAGTGCGCATAAGTCCCCCACGGGCTGGCTCGCTCATAGGGAGGATCCGAACCCGGAGCCTGCTTCTCCATCCTTCCCACATCGCCAAGGTCCATCGTGTTGACAAAGAGGTATCCCAGCTTCGGATTCAGCGACATGCCCTGCCAGTTGGTCACCCCAATCGTCCCCGGGAAGATGATGGTCATCTCCGTGCCAAACGGCGTGAAAGGCCCGCTATTCTTCAGCCCTTCCCCTTGTTTGTACATCGCTTCGCAGAATTTCTGATGTTCGGGAGTAACTGTTGTGATGTCCTTCTCTGTAAACGAGGTGCGGCCTAATGGCACAGGCTTTAGAGGGAAAGGCTGAGTCGGGGATGCCTCCTCGTCTGGAACATCGCTGGCCGGAACGGGCCTTTCCTCAACTCCGTAGATCGGCTTGCCGTTGCGGCGATCGAGAATATACATTAACCCGGCTTTGCCGATCACCGCAACCGCGGGAATGTCCCTGCCCTTGCGACGAACATCCATCAGGACCGGGGCCGAGGCCAGGTCGTAGTCGATCAGATCGTGGTGGACAGTCTGGAAGTACCAGACGAGCTTGCCGCTCTTTGCATCGAGAGCCACCAGGCTGTTGCCGAAGAGATTCTTTCCCTTGCGATCCGCCCCATAAAAGTCATAACTCGGACCACCGTAAGGAAGAAAGACGAGGCCCCGGTTAGCATCGACGCTCATCATGCCCCATACATTCGTTCCCGAGCGGTTCTTCCAGCTATCCCCGGGCCATGTCTCGCTTCCGGTCTCTCCCGGGTGCGGCACGGAGTGGAACTGCCAGACCAGCTTGCCGGTGTGAACGTCCCAGGCTCGGGTATCGCCCGACGGTCCTCGCTCCGGAGTCTCCTGCACCTGTGCTCCCGTAATGATCAGGCCTTTGTAGATCTGCGGAGGAGATGTCATGTCGTAGCGGGCATTTGGAAAACCGTTATCGACGCCTTGCTTCAGGTTGACAATTCCTTTCTCCCCAAAAGACTCCGTCAATTTGCCGGTCTTGGCGTTGATCGAGACGAGTCGTCCATCTCGTGTCCCGAACAGAATGGAGGCAGGCGTCTGCGCATCCCCGGGCCAATAACTGACTGCCCGGCCTGCAGGATTGCCGCGGTCCATCTTGAAGGTCCAGATCTCGTCTCCCGTCTCCGGATCGAGAGCCACCACGGTGCCGTAGGGAGTGGGAATGTACATCACGCCATCGATCACGATTGGAGTTGCTTGGGAGGACCTTCGTCCGCCCCCATGTCCGATCGCGCCTGCAGCCGTGGCGGCCGGACTATCCCGCTTCATGTGATAGGTCCAGGCGCGCGCGAGCGAATGTACCGTCTGGGTATCGATCTGAGCGAGCGGGGAAAAACGCGTGCTGGCAGAGTCATATCCAAACATCGGCCAATCGGTTGAGCTTTGAGCATGTGCCGCACCGGAAACCGATGCTGCAGCCCAGAGGAGAACGGCGCTACAAAGTCCAAATCGCACGCTGACGGTCCTTCTTTTATCGGAAGATCTCTCGATCGAGTGCTAAGTCACTCAATCTAGCAGTATGAGCAGCTTTAGATATGACGAACAAGCGAAATCCTGCGAAACAGGATCTCTCTCCTTTATATGCTGGGAGTGGAGGCGCAGCAGATGATGACCATCGGGCATTCCGTGCTGACCATCGATGCCTTCCTGAAGGCACTCCAGCAGAACAGCGTGGAGGTGCTGGTGGACGTGCGGAGATTTCCAGGGTCGAGACGGCATCCTCAGTTCTCCCAGCCAGCCCTCTTTGCGGCTCTGGAAAGCAGGGGGATTCGAGGAGTCTGGCGCGAAGGACTGGGAGGACGACGTCCTCCAGCCCCCGACAGCGTCAATACAGGGTGGCGGAACCAGAGCTTTCGCGGTTACGCCGATTACATGCAGACCCCGGCCTTTTCAAAGGAGATCGACTGGCTCGTCGGGCTTCCTGGACTCTCCCATGCCGCGGTGATGTGTGCCGAGTCCCTGCCATGGAGATGCCACCGCTCGCTGATTGCGGATGCCGTGCTGGCTCGAGGAGAAGAGGTGGAAGATATCTTCGTGAAGCCCGATGGCGGCAGCGAGCGAAGCCCGCATGTGATGACGACTTTCGCACAGGTCAGCGATAGTCGGGTCTGGTATCCCAAAGAACCCACCCTATTTGGGTAAATACCCACTGGAGCGATGCCGTTTTAAGGATTCGAACAGTCAAAGACTTGGAGTCGCGTATTCTTTTTGAAGACATGCGAGTTCGGATCTTGTTTTTCGGAGCGTTGAAAGAGATCTTCGGCAGCAGCGAGATGATGGAGTTGAGGGAAGGAACGGACGTCGCTCATCTCAAAGGACTCTTTGAGATGAGAGTGACGGGCCGGGACGCCCTGATGCGATCCATTGCAGTCGCCGTCAATCAGGGATATGCGCGCGCGGAGGACATCCTGCATGACGGAGACGAGGTAGCTTTCCTGCCTCCGGTGAGTGGAGGACTCCGGTGAGGGTAGAGATTACAGACAGCGTGATTCCCGCCGAACAGATCGTCGACGAGCTCAAAGCCGGAGCCGACGGAGCGGCTTGCATCTTCGACGGCATTGTGCGGGATAACACCCGTGGGCGAAAGACCCTGTACCTGGACTACGAGGCCTATCGCGAGATGGCTCTCGCAAAGATGAGCGAGCTTGCCCAGGAGGCCACAACGCGATTCGGCGTGCGCGACGTTGCCCTGGTGCATCGACTGGGCCGGCTCGTGGTCGGGGAGACAAGCGTGCTCATCGTCGTCGTCTCGGCGCACCGTGCTGTCGCCTTCGAAGCCTGTCGTTGGTTGATCGATACCCTCAAGCAGACCGTTCCCATCTGGAAGAAAGAATACTTCGTCGATGGAGCGGTGTGGGCGGACGGAGATCCATTTCCCGAGGGGATCGGTCTCGTCTCCGCAAAAGAGGAGCGGATGTGAGAATCGTCGCTGCTGCAGTCTGGGTATTGGAAGCGTCTCTGCTGGCACAGGCGCCGATCGTTCGTCGTCCTCCCATCGCTCCTGTGCAGCCAAACTCTGACGAACAGCAGTCCTCCTCGGCCCCGGCTTCGCAGTCGCCGGTTCCCACCATTCGTGTGCAGACTCGGTTGGTGAATGTTGTCGTCAATGTAGCCGATCAGAATGGCGCTCCGGTCGGTGGCCTGGGGAAAGATGATTTCGAGATCACAGAGGACGGAAAGCCACAAAAGATCGCCTACTTTGAAAAAGAGTCCTCGACCCCGTTGTCGATCGTATTGGCGATCGACGCCAGTGAAAGCGTGCTGCGCGATGAGCGGTTGGAGAAGACCGCGGCGAAGCACTTTATCAACGCTCTGCTGCGCGATCAGGATGAGATGGACTTGATGGACTTCTCGGACACGGTAAGGGAGATCGTTCCTTTCACTAATCAGAAGAAGAGAATCGAGAGCGGCCTAAACTCTCTCGAACGCGGGGATGAGACCGCTCTGTACGATGCCATCTATCTTGCCTCCGACCGGCTGTCGCAGACGAAAAACGATGCCGGACGACGGCGTGTGCTCGTGCTGATCACCGATGGAGAAGACACGGCCAAGAAATCCCGCTACGGACAGGCGCTCGAAGAGGCGCAAAGAGCCGGGGCCATGATCTATCCGATCATTATCGTTCCGGTGTGGGAGGATGCGGGTAGGAACACTGGGGGGGAACATGCTCTGATCCAGATGTCGAACGACACCGGCGGCAAATACTATTACGTCGAGGACAAGAAGGATCTGGAGCCGGCATTTGCTCGTCTCTCGGACGATCTAAGGACGCAATACGTGCTGGGTTACTATGCTCCGCAGAGTGAACGGGAGAGTGCATTCCGGTCTGTAAAGGTGCGGATGAAGGATGCCTCTCTAAAAGATCGTTATCAGTTGCGTCACCGCAGCGGATACTATGCCGATGGTCGATAACTCTCTCAGAGAGTTGTAAAGTAAGGGTGAGAGGGATTTGTGAGCCAATTCGAATTTGCGCATAAGGCGGAAGAGATCGCTCGCGAGGCCGGGGCGCTTCTGAAGGACTTCTACGAAAAGGGTGTTACGGCAGAGTACAAGGGCGATGTGGACCTCGTTACCGAGGCCGATAAAGCCAGTGAAAAACTCATCCGCGAGAGGCTAAAGGTCGCATTCCCAACTCATGGCATCTACGGCGAAGAGGGAACCCGCGACTCTCTGGATAGTGAATATCGCTGGTATGTGGATCCCCTCGATGGAACCACCAACTTCGCGCATGGATTTCCCGCCTTCGCCGTCGTGCTGGGACTCGAACACCGTCCGGCCGGATTGAAGCAGGATGAAGATGGCGTGATGACGGCGGGAGTTGTCTATGACCCGCTGCGCAACGAGATGTTTACAGCCGAGCGAGGCAAGGGCGCGTGGCTGAACGGGAAACAGATCCATGTGTCGAAGACAAAGACCCTGCAGGAGTCGCTGACAGCGACCGGGTTTCCCAGCCATAAGCGACACCTGAATCCAAATGCATACTTTTACTATCAGATCACCCTGCGGTCGCACGGAGTCAGACGCGCCGGATCGGCCGCACTCGATCTGGCCTATGTTGCCTGCGGAAGACTGGACGGATTCTGGGAGTTCAATCTGAACCCCTGGGATACCTCGTCGGGCGTCCTGCTGATTGCGGAGGCTGGCGGAACGGTGACTCACTTCGACGGTAAAGAATTTACCCTGGACAGTCGAGAAGTCCTGGCGACCAACGGTCTCATCAAGGATGAGCTCGTCCATATCTTCACCGAGATGTTCAGCGGCAGAGAGCTGGAGCCGATTCCCACCCCCGCCGAGTTTGCGGCGCGACGGGTGGCAGGGGAAACGGCTTAACTGGCGACCGAGATCTCCTCTTCAAGACGCTGTTTCTCGAAGAGGCTTGTGTAATAGCCGTTGAGCAGGAGCAGCTCATCGTGCGTTCCTAGCTCCGCGATGCGGCCCTGCACCAGCACGGCGATCTGATCCGCACTGCGCGCGGTCGAGATACGGTGCGAGATGAAGATGGTGGTGCGACCCTGCATCACCTTGGCCAGTCCCTGCAGAATGCGCTCCTCCGTATAGGTATCCACGGACGCGAGAGCATCGTCGAGGATCAACACGCGCGGATCGCGGATAATGGCGCGGGCGATCGCCGTACGCTGCTTCTGTCCGCCGGAAAGAGTCACGCCGCGCTCCCCGACCATGGTATCGAAGCCGCGCGGAAACTCCAGGATTTCCGTGCGGATATGCGCGATCGCGGCGGAGTCTTCGATCTGTTCGTCTGTTGCGTGGGGAGCGCCAAAAGAAATATTGTGACGGATGGTGTCGGAGAAGAGAAACGTCTCCTGGGGGACAAAACCGAGGCTAGTGCGAAGCTCCGCGAGAGGAAAAGAGCGGATGGGCTGTTCGTCGATCAGCACCATCCCGGGAGCTGCGTCTTCGAGCCGCGCGATTAGGGAGACCAGCGTTGACTTTCCCGATCCTGTGGGGCCGACAATCGCAAGGGAAGAGCCTGCGGGGATGGTGAGATTGATGTCATGAAGGACGGTCGGTCCTCCCTGATAAGCGAAGGAGAGATTCTGAAACCGGATCTCTCCGCGAATCGAACCCTGCGGAAGCGCAGACGCCGAGGCATGGTCATCGATATCCTGACGGCGGACAAGCAGCGCAGGATCATCCGCGATGGTGGGCTGCTGTTTGAGCAGCTCGTCGATACGCGCCACCGAAGCCGTTCCGCGTTGAAAAAGATTCACGACCCAGCCAATGGCAATGATCGGCCAGATCAACTGCACCATATACACGTTGAAGCTGGTGAACTCCCCCACGCTGATGCGGTGCTGAACGACCTCATGGCCGCCGATGAGAAGCGTAATCATCAGAGAGAGGCCCAGCACGAACTCAAGCGTGGGCCACAGCATGGCCATCAGGCGAACAAGATGAAGACTGCGGCGGATATACTCCTGGTTCGCCTCTTCGAAGGAGGCGATCTCGGCCTCCTCCTGGGCGAAGGCGCGGATCAGCCTCGCTCCCGAGAAGTTCTCCTGCGCCTTGGCGGAGATGTCCGAGAACATCGACTGAATGCGCTCAAACCGCCGATGGATTCGGTTGCCGAAGTACTGCACCAGCACGGAGGCCGCCGGGAGAGGCACAAAGGCTAAGAACGTCAGCTTCGGGCTGATCCGATACATGAACGGCAACGCGGCGCAGGTGAAGACCAGGGTATTCGCGCTATACATGATGGCCGGCCCCAGAAGCTGTCGAACGGCGTTGAGGTCGTTCGTCGTACGGGCCATGATGTCGCCGGTGCGATGCGTGTGATAGAAGCTCGGAGACTGTCGCTCAAGATTGGCGAAGAGGTCATTGCGCAGATCGTATTCGATCTCGCGCGATGCCCCAATGATCACCTGGCGCGTGATGTAAAGAAAGACAGCCGAGCAAGCAGCGACCAGCAGCAGGCGCAGGCCATGGAAGAGAACCTTCTGCTCCGTAACGTCGTGGCGCATATCGTCGATAGCGTGTCCGATGACGATGGGGACCAGCACCTTGACGACGTTGTAGATGACGACCGCAACGCCGCCCCATGCCAGCGACTTCCAGTAACGCTTGAGATACGGATTGAGAGGTCTGAGACGATCAAACATGAGAGATCAGTGTACGTCCAGGTATTGGATATCTGTGATGGTCGCTAGGGTGCGTGGAATTCGGAAGCAGGCAGGTGTGAACCCTCCTGCGCTTTCATATCGATTATTGTGGTTGATGTTGCGAGGATCTTCCTCCGGAGCCGGGTGCGGTCGTCGGTGAAGGTGTCGCGGGCTTTTCGCCTTCCGGCTGATCGGAAGCCTGAGGTTTCTCGGGACTGGACCCCTGAGGCTCGGCCTCTGGAGCAGGCGGCTGCTTCGGCTCGGGAGGCGTGTCGGACTGGGCGACCAGTTCAACATCGAAGATCAGATTGGCCTTGGGAGGGATGACAGGGGGTCGGCCAGACTCCCCATAAGCAAGCTGGTAAGGAATATAGAGGCGGCGCTTGCCTCCCACATGCATTCCTTCGAATCCCGTATCCCATCCGGCGATGACTTGGCGCGCTCCATAGGGGAATACGATTGGTTCATCGCCGGGATGATCATGCGAAGAGTCGAACTTTGTGCCATCAGGAAGCCACCCGGTGTAATGAACGGTGTAGTACTGTTGCGGCTTCGCCACCTCTCCCGTGCCGACCTGAGTATCGATATAACGCAGGGCGTAAAGATCTTTGGGAGTGCCCTCGACCTTTGGAATCGAAGGCGGATTGTCAGGAGTTGCTCTGGAGAGAGCCGGCGCCGTCTGGGCAGTGGCGGATGTCGTTATAAAGGCTGCGAGGACGAGGGAAGATCGAAGAATCATCGTCTTTCCAGTGTAGGCCAGTCGTGGCGCAAATTCGACCTGACCGTTACGTCGGAGTCCGAAGCAGAAGATAGCTTCCGGCAATCCCGAAGAGAAGATCTGGACTCCAAGCCGCCAGCATCGCCGGCAATGTATTGACGTAGCCCATATCCGTAAACACTGCATCGACCACCCAATAGGCAATGGCGAGACCGATCGCCGTGGCAACTCCGGCAAGCGATCCGCGTTTGCCCATGGATAGCGCAAAGGGAATCGCCAGCACCGCCATGACCAGCGTGATCATTGGGTAGGAGAGCTTGCGGTTCAATTGCACGCTCAACCGCTTGGTATCGAATCCCGATTGGTTGAGATCCGAGATGTAGTGCGACAGTTCGTGATAGCTCATCTCCTGTGCCGGCCGATCTTCCTTGACGAAGTAGGACGGCTGTTCATGGATATCGGCGAAGGCGGTCACCGTAAAGGGCTCATACGAAGAGATAGTCTCTCCCACGAACGTACGTTGCCATCCATTTTCGAAGACCCACTGTCCCGCAGGCTCATTCCAATGAGTGGACGCGGCAAAGATGCGCCGCTTCAACGCGAACGTCACCGGATCAAACTCAAAGACCGTCAGATTGGCAAAGACATTCTTGTTGGCGTCGAAAAATTGATAGTAAAAGATTCGCGAGGGTGAGCCCGTAGAACCGGCCTGCCCGGAGATCCACTTCCTATCGGGACGCAGAAACGTCTGCGCCGGCTTGTCTTTGATGACGGAACGGAGAGCCTCCTGGCGTCGATTCGCCGCGGGAAGATAAAGTTCATCGAAGGCGAAGAGCCCCCCGGCGATCAGCAAGGTCGTCATCAGGATAGGAGCGATGATGCGATAAAGACTGATTCCTGTGGCCTTCATGGCCGTCATCTCTGAAGAGCGGCTAAGCGAACCGAACGTGACCAGCACGGCGACCAAAGCGCAGAGCGGGGTGACGTTATAGAGAATGAAAGGGATCAGGTTTATAAGGTATTCGCCAACGGTCACCAGCGGCGTGCGGTTGCGAATGATGTCGCCGATCAGCTCAAACGTCGTGAAGATCAAAAAGAGGGCTGAGAAAGAGAGCAGGATCACCGCGAAGTTGGTGACATATTCACGCATGACATAGTCGTCGAGCAGCAGCGGAAATTGAATGTGGAAGGTGCTGCGAAAGCGTCTCAGCAGAGACCCAATATTGAAGTTGTTCCCCGAGATAAGCTTTCGCCCCTGCGCAAAGCGGTTGAAGAATCTGTACGCTTCCGCCCCCGCGGTAGAAAGCAAACTCAGGGCGATACCGCCGCGCGACATCTGGTAAAGAAGAAAAATTCCCGCAATCGCGAAGAGAAAGTTCGCTCCCCACACTCCGAGAAAGGGAGAGAGCTTTCCGTTCTTAGCGAACGCTATGCCAATCTGCGAGAGCGTGTAATAGATAAAGACCAGCGCAATGGTCAGGACGAATCCCGTAGACTTGCCTCCACGCTTCGAGGAGATTCCCAACGGAACGCCGATCAGCATCAGCACCAGGCAGGCAAACGGATAGGAAAAGCGCCGGTTGATCTCGATCCAGTAGATGCGGGTGGGCAATCCCTTGATCGTGCCATCCGGCGAGTGTCCCAACTTCCAGAGCTCCGGCAGAGACAACGCAAGGATGGGAGTATCCGATCGGCCGAGATGTGGATCCTCCTGGACTCCGGTCTGAATCGAAAGGTCCGTCGAAGCGAAGGTCGAGATGTTGTACTGATTCGGGTCTGTCGGTAAAGTCTGGTGCTGCCCACCATTGATCAGGTGAAGATGGATGCTCTGCGAATCATCGGAGACGACGACGGCCTGATCCGCCGTGGTAACGTTTGGATTCGCCGGCTGAGACAGATCGGCGAGAAAGACGTGACGCCAGACGGCCGCTCCTTGCGCAGGTCGAACGTCCTGGATGTAGAGGACGTAGTCGCGAAAGTCTTCATAGAAGACGCGAGGCTGCACCTCGAACGAGGCCTGGGTCGACTTCAGGGAATCCTGCAGAGCAAGCGTGGCCCTCGCGGATTGCGGCGCCAGATAAAACGAGTTCAAAAGCCCCAGTGCGACAGCAATGGAAGAGACGATCGATACGATGCGGACAAAGCTGAGTACGCCCATTCCCGAAGCGCGCATCGCTGTGATCTCTGAGTCCGCGGCCAACCGTGACAGCCCCAGCAGAATTCCTACAAGGACCGACATGGGAATCGTGACGATCAGGAAGTTGGGCAAAAGGTAGGCAAAGATGCGGAGAACGTCGAGCAGCGAAGCTGAATTACGCACCACCAACTCAAGAATCGGTCCCAGATACCGCATGTACAGCACAAAAGTAAACAAAACGCCACCCAGCAGGGCGTGTGAGGAAACTTCGCGAAGAATGTACCGGGTTAAGATGCGCATGCGGTGGAGCTTGTCCCTCGTTCGAGTTTATCGCGACGGAGCAAGCCCGATTGCAGGAGATCGAATTTAGTGGGAAAAGAGCAGCCGGTCGCGCTCCGCCTGATCCCCCTTGACATAGGAGGAGGCAAACCAGCTCTCCTTCTCCCCGCTGATCGCGATCGGCTTCTGCAGCGTAAGCGCCTTCTGGGCATCGTGCGCCTTTAGCTTCGACGCCTGGCTCATGCGCGCGCGAAAGTCCAGATGGTCGAAGATGCGCAGGGCATCGATCGCATACGAGGTTGCGACTCTCTGATCGTTGATAACGATCATATTGTCACCGTTTTTGGTCTCTCCCGAGGGCGAGAGATTCGAGGAGCCGGTATAAACCCGTGCGCTGGCAAGGTTAAAATCGGTGACGACAAACTTGTTATGTTCCGTGATGCCGAAACCTCCACTCCACTCTTCCGAGAACGGAGGAGGCGCATTCTTGGCCAGATAGCTGAAGGGAACCAGAGCGACGCTGCCGTCCGGCTTGGTGATCTCGAGCGAACTGGTCTTGTCGGAGATGCCATAGCTGAAGAGGTCCCTCTTCATCAGATTGTCGATGGCCGTTCGCACCGCGCCCGACTTGGTCTCGTAGAGAAAGGCGATGGCAAAAAACACCGAGGACCTTGCATCGTCGATCGCCTGTCCCACTGGCCCGAGCGAGAGATCCGCGGAGCTGTGAGGAGCAAAGCACAGCTGCAGGTTCGGCTCCCCCTTGATCTTTACCGGATGCCAGTCCTGAAACAGCGCATTGGAGGTAAATCCGGGAGAGTCGGCAAACGCGAGGTCGAAGTATTGAGAGAAGAGACCGGCCACATCCTCGTTGGTAAACACTAGGGTGTTATTCGCCTGTATATAGATTCCACGAAAGCTGAAGTTGGTCGAGCCGAACAGGACCTTGATCGCCTTGCCGTTCTTCTTCACGATCAGTACCTTATTGTGCTGCAGGCTGGTGAAGTGCATGCGGTGGACATGATCGGGGCCGGCCGTGCCGGTCAGCTTGACGGCTGCGATCGAGGCATCGTTCGTCGCTTTGCCATGGCTGGCGGAGTCGTCAATGATAATACGCAGCCGCGAGCCCAGGGCAGCGAACCTGCCCACCACATCCGGCTCGTCGAGATCGTAGGCGAAGACATCGAGCGAAAGAGTCTTATCGTTGACGACCTCATCCAGAGTCGAAAACAGCAGATGGTAAGCCTCAAATCCGAGCCACTCATACACCCCTGCCGGAGACTTCGATTTGTCGAACGACATTCCCGAAGTGCCGCTCTTCGGAATGACATCGGGATCGTTGTGGAATTTATCGACATAAGCCTGCGAAGACGCGAAGCTTCGCGTAAAGCCGATATCGAGAAAGTCGCTATAGATCTCTTTGGACAGTGAGATGTCGACGGTCACGCTATCCCCTGCGACCAGCTTGTCGTCGGAGGGCATATGCTGCTTCGTCACGCGATACTTGTAGGTCCCGTCCTTGGGGTCGTAGGGGAAGTGAAGCCACCGGAACTTCTGAAACGGCGCCTCAGGGGAAGGGTAGTTGCGGAACCCATTCACGGCCTTCTTCGCGGCTTGATCATAAGAGAAGGCAAGACGGTTGCGAAGCGGAGAGAAAGTCTTCTTCCCGGGACTCTCAACCTCGATCGAGAAGCCGACAAAATCAGGCTCCGGATCTTTGACGTCCATGCCAATCAGGCACATGCGCTCTCCCCGCCAGAACTTGGCGGTAAGGCTTCCCGAGGTTCTGGCGTTTGCGAGATCGCTCATCCACTTCTCCGATTTGTTCAAAACTGGACGCCAGCTTGATTGAATCGCTGGTCTTCATGGGGAGGACAGATCGGGAGATGCAATATTCCTGTGAACTATACGGCGCTTGTATCACAGCGATGTAACAAAAACATCGATTACGGATTCGCCAGGAAGCGGTAGCCCACCCCGCGTACGGTCAGCAGATGCTGCGGATGCGCCGGGTCGTCTTCGATGTAGCGGCGCAGCCGGACGATGAAGTTGTCGATAGCTCGCGTATCGGTATCCTCGTGAACCCGCCACACCTGTTCAAGGATCTCCTTGCGGGAGACGATCTGCCCCACGCGCTCCGTCAGGTATCGCAGAAGGTCCGCTTCCATGACCGTCAGATGCGTCGTGCGGTTCGGCGCCACCAGCTCCAACTCTTCAAACCGGATCGTGCGATGGTTGAAGTGATATTCTGGAGAAGCCATTGCCGAACTCGCGGTTTCAGTCGTCGCAGCAACATGGTTACGCTGCCAGGCAGTCCGCCGAAGCAGCGACTTAATCCTCACCAGCAGGATGCTCAGGTCGAAGGGCTTCGCAAGATAGTCGTCGGCACCCGCCTCCAGCCCTTCCAGTACCTCCTCGGGACGAGAGCGAGCCGTCAGCATCAACACTGGAGTGTAGCGTTGCGCCTCTCGAAGGGCGCGCACAATCTCGACGCCGTCCCTGCCCGGAAGCATGCAGTCCAGCACGACCGCAGCAATCGCATCATCGGCGTGTAGAAGATACTCAAGAGCGGCGTCTCCATCGGACTCATGATGCGTCCGGTAGCCCTCGGCCTGAAGATTGAAGAGGAGACCGTGCGCCAGGTGCTCTTCATCCTCGATGACGGCGATAAGGAGAGCCTCCTGATCTTTTGCCGTGTTCATGCCTTTCCCTCCCTGTTCCGGCTCCGTCCCTGACGATCCTCGACCGTCGCCAGTGAGCCCTCTGTCTTCGGAGTGCTCAGCGGAAGCGTCAATGTAATCGTCGTGCCCTGGTTCAGGCCCGGACTCGTAGCCGTGGCATTCCCCCCGTGCTGCCGCGCGATCGTACGAACCAGAAACAGCCCAAGCCCCGTGCCTTTGATGCGCAGCACCGTACGACCCGGAACGCGATAGAAGCGATGAAAGATTCGTTTATGTTGATTAGGAGGAAGGCCGATGCCGGAGTCGGTAATGCGCAGCGTCGCCCAGGTGTAATGCGTGATCGACAGCGAACAGCGTATCCTGACTCCGTCCGGAGAATACTTCACGGCGTTATCCAGCACATTCAGGATCGCGGTTCTCAAATCTTCAGCGATCGCCAGGACGCGTAGATGGACGCCGCCCGAGATCGGCTCCATCTCAATTGCATCCTGGTGAAGATGGTGGCGCTTGAGTGTGATCGCAATGCAGTCGGCAAGCAGAGGCTCAAGATCGACGAGCGTGCGATTCTGTTGCCGGTTGCGCTGTCCTAGCTGCCCCGCCTTCAGCACTTGTTCAACGGTAGCCAGCAGGCGGTCGGAGTCCGCCAGCATCGCGGTATAAAACTGTTGTTTCTGCGCCTCATCGACCGGATGCCGTTGCAGCGTCTCCAGGTAAAGCCGGATGCTTGCGATCGGTGTCTTGAGCTCGTGCGTCACCGCATTCAGGAAAGAGTCCTGCCGCTCGTTGCGGCGAACCTCACGCACCAGAAAAACTGTGTTGAGCACCACTCCAGCAATCAACAGGGCGAACAGAATAATGCCCAGCACCGCGAGCGCCACGGTACGCTCGTTCAGCACGATCCATCCGATGTTCAGCGTAACCGCAAGCCCCACCAGCAGGACGCCGAGAGTGATAAAGAATGCGATCGTTCCGCGGCGTCGTGTAATGTTCATAGCCCAGGCTCTGTGGGCAGTATATTTCCATAAGCCCCAAATGCATCAAAGCTCCACCCACGCGATCGGGCTGCATGGATGGAGCTCTTGCCCTTCCGACCTTACGGTTAGTTTCCCCGGAACTCAGCCCGGCAGCCCTTATCCACCCACACGCCCCTGCGATCCGAGCCCCAACTCCGTCCTTGAACGCAGGACGAACCGCTGATCTGGCGCGACAGGGAGATCCGGCCAGAATTTACCCCGCCGGGAACCGAGCAATAATGGCGCTTGCCATCGTCCGACGAGCAGGTAAAGGTCTGGGCTCGGTTTCCACCGTTATAGCCACCGCCGTTATAGCCATTGCCAGGGCGACCGCCATTTCCGCCGCCGTAGCCTCCACCATAGCCACCGCCATTACCCCTTCCTCCCGAGACGAACTCAGCGCGGCATCCGCGGTCCACCCAAACGCCGCGATTGTCATAGCCCCAGGTCTGTCCCTGGATGCAGGCAGAGCCGCTGACCTGGTGTGACATCCTGACGCCGCCACGGGTATCGATGTTGCAGTAATGCCGTTTGCCATCGTCGGACGAACAGCTAATCGACTGGCCGAAGCCCTGGCCAGGATCGGCAGGGGAAGGTGCCGGCGAAGCGAGCGCAATGCCGCAGCCGATCAACGAAAGAAATATAAGCGGAATAAGCTTGGACTTCGCGAACATAAGCGCCTCTTTTCAAATCGTGAGATAGGGACCCGATTCCTGAAGCCTTGGGTTGAAGTGCGTGACGCATAGAGACTCTATCGCATGGGATGCCTGTTTTAGATGCAAGGTTATGTATCGGAAGAGGCAAGCCTTGCGGCATTCTAAAGGAATCTGTGTTAAAAGCGAAAGAGGGCAGAATCTCTCTCTGCCCTCTTCCAAACGGACAGAAAATTTCAATTACATGCCGGCCGGCTTGGGATTGGCAGGATCGAACTTGGCGACCTGAACCTTCTTCGCCAACCCGATCTTTTCCAGCAGCCAGATGCCGTAATAGTTGACATCGAACTCATACCAGGCCAATCCATGACGGGCGCTCACCGGATGAGCATGATGGTTGTTATGCCATCCTTCGCCTCCCGTGAGGAGCGCGACCCACCAGTTGTTCCGCGAATCGTCGTGCGTCTCGAACCTGCGCTTGCCCCAAAGATGCGTGGCCGAGTTTACCAGCCAGGTGGCGTGAAGTCCAAGGCTGACGCGGAGGAACGTTCCCCAAAGCACCATGCCGAGAGCGCCTACAGCGCGGTGACCCGGATCAGCCAATGCAGCACCAAGTGCAAGCTGCATGAAACCGGCGATCGTCAGGGGAAGCCAGTGGTACTTCGAAAGCCACACATGGACCGGGTCCCGGGTCAGATCAGGAGCATAGCGTCCAAGCAGAGCCGTCTCCGAGTGCAGAGCGCGGCCGGAGAGGATCCAGCCCGCGTGCGCCCACCAGGTTCCGTCGTGCGGGGTGTGCGGATCGCCTTCATGGTCCGAATTCTGGTGATGCACGCGATGCGTCGCCACCCAGAAGATCGGGCCACCCTCAAGCGCCATCGTGCCGCAGGTGGTCAGAAAATACTCCACCCACTTGGGAGTCCTGTATCCGCGATGCGTCAGCAGACGGTGATAGGCCATGCCGATGCCCACGTTGATCGCGAAGAAGTACATGATCGCGGCGACCGCGAGGTTCTTCCACGAGAAGAAGAACAGCGCCGCAATCGCTCCGATGTGAAAGAGCACCATGGCAATCGTGGTAATCCAGTTAACGCGGCCTTCTTGGTGCTCGCGTCCCATGCGCAGGTCTTCCCGAACCTTGCGAGCCGTGCGGACCGCGGGGGAGGCAGCGGGCTCGACTGCAGGCGTCTGGAGGGTTTCGGTCGGAATCATTGAGGAGCTCATAAGTATCGTTTCACTTCCTTCGAGAACTTCTATTTCGAAGCTAACAGGAAGTGTGAGCCGTGGATGTAAGACTTTTGTAATGGCGAAGGAGACTGAAGAGTCCTCTGAAAACAAAGCTTTTCCAAGAACTCGACCTCCGATCGCGGGATCAGCGTAAAACAGCGTTCGTTGCTGCCGAAATCTCCCCAGCCTTCAGGTAATTTCCATACCCCACAATCATTGTGGAGCCGATCAGCAACGCCAGCCCCAGGGTCACCAGTAGCTTGGTCCACGTGCTGGTCCCACGCCACTCCTTCAGTGCCAGTCCCCACAGCGTGGCGAAGAGGATGATGGAGGCCATGTGCAGCGTCCACGATGAAAAATCGTACCTGCCCATCTTCGTCTGGCCCATCGAGTAGAAGAAGAACTGGAAGTACCACACCACCCCCGCCAGCGCTGCGAACAGATAGTTGGCCGTCAGCGTGCGCGGTGACAGCCGGTCATACGTCGAGGGATCCAGAGGATCGAAGTCCACCATGGTATGGCCCGAGGCGTGGCTCGCGCGCATGGGGTTCATTCCCGGCTCTCCCGCAAACTGTTTCATCGAACCATTCTTGAGGATCAGAATTAGCGACCATACGAAATTGGTCAGGAATCCTCCCCACAGCACCACGATCAGCACCGGAAGGTTCTGCCACAGGTCGAGCCGTCCGCGTGCCAGCAGCTCCTGCTTCGCCACCTCCGCGATCGGAGCCCCGGCCTTCAGCCCGAAGGCGAAGAACGAGCTCATCACCCCGGCAAAGACCGCCACCGCCAGCCCCTTGCCGAAGTTGTAGTCCGTTTCGCCCGCCTCGGCCTTCTCCTCCGGGGTGACCTCCTTCTCCTTCGACAATCCAGCCATCCCATTAACCGCAACCGCGATGAGGCACACCAGAACTCCAAGCAGAATGATCTGTCCTGAGCGCTCATGCAGAATCGTCTTCATCTCGCCGGAATAGATCGGGGGGATCAGCGTCCCGAACGCCGTGCATAGACCCAGCGCAATCGCATATCCCAGCGCGATGCCCAGGTAGCGGATCGCCAGCCCGAAGGTCAGCCCACCCATGCCCCACAGGATGCCCCACAGAATGGCGTAGTGAAAGGCGCCCGGGTTTTGTTGATAGGCCGTATGGAGCACCCCCGTCAGGTTCGGCACGAAGATCGACGAGAGCACCACCGGAGCCACAATCCAGGCCGCGAATCCCTGGATCAGCCAGTACACCTCCCACGACCAACGCTTAATGCCGCGAAAGGGAATAAAGTTGGTCGCGGAGGCAAAGCCGCCGATCCAGTGATAGATCACGCCGAGAAAAGGATTGGGTCCCACGAAGTCTCCGTTTTGAGGAATGATAAAAGACGATCTTCTCAGTAAGCGCATATCGTAGCTGACAACCGATTGCATATGGAAATAAACTCTCTATTGAATAACGCGTTGCCGGTCTGATCCCTGGAGGTTTTCCCTGCAAGTCTCTCTGTTCATTACCTGTTACGGCGATACTCTCTTCCCGGAGACCGGCAGGGCCGTCGTCAAAGTGCTCGAGCGGCTCGGACACACGGTCGACTTTCCCGCCGGACAGACCTGCTGCGGGCAGATGCACTGGAACACCGGCTACCAGGCCGAGGCACTCCCCCTGGTCCCGCGCTTCGTTGCGCAGTTCCGCCACGCCGAGGCCGTCGTCGTACCCTCTTCCAGCTGTGTCGCCATGATGCGCGACCACTACCCCATCATGGCGAAGGAGATCGGCGATGCCAGGCTGATCGCCGAGGTCGACCAGCTCCTCCCCCGCGTCTACGAGTTCTCCGAGTTCCTCACCAGGTGTCTCGGACTCACCGACGTGGGGGCCTACTATCCTCACCGCGTCACCTATCACGCCAGCTGCCATGGCCTACGCAACCTCGGCCTGGCGGACGGTCCGCTTGACCTGCTGCGATCGGTGAAGGGAATCAACCTCATCGAGATCGAAAATATGGATCGCTGCTGCGGCTTCGGCGGAACCTTCGCCGTCAAGAACGCCGACGTCTCGAGCGCGATGCTCGCCGAAAAGACCACCGCCGTGCTCAACACCGGAGCCGAGGTCTGCACCGCCTGCGACAACAGCTGCCTGATGGGCATCCAGGGCGCTTTGCACCGCCAGCGCACCGGCGTCCGCACCGTTCACCTGGCCGAGATCCTTGCCGGCTCCGAGGAGGCCCCCAGGTGAGCTCTTTCAACATACTGCTCGACCCCAAAACCTCGCCCACCTTCCCCATCGCCGCCCGGGCCGCGCTCGGCGACACCCAGCTGCGCAAAAACGTCCGCCACGCCACCGAGGTCATCCAGAACAAGCGCGCCCGAGTCGTCGGCGAGATGCCCGACTGGCAGCAGCTGCGCGAGACCGGCAAGCAGATTCGTCAGCACACCATGGCGCACCTCGACTTCTACCTCGAGGAGTTCGAGCGCAACTGCACTCGCGCGGGCGGTAAGGTCCACTGGGCTCGTGATGGCGAAGAGGCCAAACGTATCGCGACCCAGTTGGTGAAGGAGCACGTCAGCCCCGACTCGCCTGAGGTCATCAAGATCAAGTCGATGACCACCGAGGAGATTCACCTCAACCTCGCGCTCGAGGCCGCCGGCATCCGCGTCTACGAGACCGATCTCGCCGAACTCATCATTCAGCTCGGCCACGACCAGCCCTCGCACATCGTCGTCCCGGCCCTGCATAAGAACCGCCAGCAGATCCGCGAGATCTTCCAGCGCGAGATGAACCTTCCCGCATTAGGCGAAAAGCCGCAGGATCTCGCCGACGCCGCGCGCCGATTCCTTCGCGAGAAGTTCCTCCGCGTCGACACCGCCGTCAGCGGAGCCAACTTCCTCATCGCCGAGACCGGCAGCGTCACCATCGTCGAGAGCGAAGGCAACGGCCGCATGTGCCTCACCCTTCCCGACACCCTCATCACCATCGCCGGTATCGACAAGGTCCTTCCGCGCTTCGTCGATCTCGAGGTCATGCTGCAGCTGCTGCCCCGCTCGGCCACCGGCGAGCGCATGAACCCCTACAACTCCATCTGGACCGGGGTTCGCCCCGGTGACGGCCCCAGGAACTTCCACGTCATCCTGATGGACAATGCCCGCACCGAGGTTCTTGCCGACGCCGAGGGCCGGCAGACCCTGAACTGCATCCGTTGTGGAGCCTGTCAGAACGCCTGCCCCGTCTATCGTCAGACCGGCGGCCACGCCTACGGCTCGGTCTACGCCGGACCCATCGGGGCTATCCTCACGCCTCAGCTCCAGCAGCTCCATCACGCGCAGACCCTTCCCTACGCCTCCTCGCTCTGCGGGGCCTGCTACGAGGTCTGCCCGGTCAAGATCAACATCCCCGAGGTCCTCATTCACCTGCGCAACAAGGTGGTGAAGCAGAAGGGACCCTTGAACCCCGAGGCCATCGCCATGAAGACCATGGGCGCCATCTTCCGCTCCGAGCGCCGTTTCCGCGCAGCGCAACGCCTCGGCCGTATCGCCGAGACTCCCCTAGTCCGCAAGGATGGAAGCGGAGAGGGCTGGATCGGCTGGCTTCCCGGCTTGCTGGGCGGCTGGACCCAGGTCCGCGACCTCCGCGAGATGCCCAAAGAGACCTTCCGCGACTGGTGGGAGAAGAGGAGCAGTCATGGCCGCTGAGCCCAACAACTCTCCAGCCCGTACTGAGATCCTTCGCCGCATCCGTGCCGCTAACGGCGCACCCGCGGAGGGAACAAGCGCCTCCCGGCAATGGAACGCGATCGAACGAGACTATCGTCGTAGCGCCACCCTCTCCCACGAGCAGATCCTGGACCTACTCGAAGATCGTCTGCGCGACTACGACGCTCAGGTCGTCCGCGCAGCCGAGCACGAGATCGCGCCTGCTATCTCCAGAATGCTCCAGGGCCGAGGCCTGAGCCGAATCCTCCTGCCGCCCGGCATCGATCCCGCATGGCTTCCCCAGGGCTTTGACTTCGTCGTCGATCCGGGAACCTCCGCTGCAGATCTCGACCCGTTCCAGGGAGTCCTCACCGCCTCCACCTGCGCGATCGCGCTCACCGGCTCCATCATCCTGCAAAATGTTCCGGGGCAGGGAAGACGCGCCGCCTCGCTTATCCCCGACTACCACCTCTGCATCGTCCGTGTGGAGGACGTCGTCGAGACCGTTCCCGAGGCCTTTGCGCGGCTCAGGAACACCGAAACCGTCCCCACCACCTTCTTCGCCGGTCCTTCCGCGACGGCAGACATCGAGATGACCCGTATCAAGGGAGTCCACGGCCCCAGGTTCCTAGATATCATCCTCGTTGGTTAGTGCCGTGGGCCAACTCGTCATAGGCTCCACCGAAGCAGGTCTGTTCCGCTCCAGCTAAAAAATACTACTTCGATCTAACTTTTCTAACTTTCGACCTGCCTGAGAGTTCCACTCTACCACCTTCCACTACCAGTGAACTTTTTACATTTCCTTGACCACTGACCTGCGAAAAACACTGGTACGGCTAACGGACCCTCTATATAGTGGTCCGACAGCGTGAAACCGGGACGCGTATTCACTCATGGCAGCCGGGGGCCGGAACGCACTGCAATCGAGAGGAATCGCCGTAGATCATCGCCCTAATCTCTTGGCCTGTTCGTGATCTGTCGCGTCGTCGGGTTCGGATGAGGTGTTTCGAGATGAAGCTTCTTCCTCGGTTGCCCGCCGTTCTGTCCTCCAGCCTTCTGTGCGTCCTCCTGTTGCCCTCTGTTGCTCGATCGCAAGGGGCCTCTTCTTCTCGCAGGCCCTCAAGAGCCACCCCTGGGGGCAAGTCTCTCTCTCGCGCTGCCGATGGAGTTGTGATTCCCGGTCCGCTGCGCTCATTCCTGCGCATGGCCGGCATCAGCCAGAAGGTTCCCTCCGATGAGGTTCTTCCCCTCCTGGCCCGTAACGTCTTCATGCAGGGTTACCATCACGACCAGCCCACCGAGTTTCTCATTCTGCTCGGCCGCTACGTCGATCAGGCGCGTGAGCTACAGATCCTCGCCGGCAGCAGCAACATCATCACCGTGAATGGATGTTCCGACGCCGGCACCCTCATCCAGATCCTCGGCTACCGCATCATGGGCAACTGTCAGGACAAGAATCTGATCCTTGCCACCTCCAATCCCGACCGCGCCTTTCTCACGATCGACTCCGGCTTTCCTCTGATGACCCTTGAGGAGTCCCTGCAGAAAGGCATTCCCTTCGTCTACGCCTTCCCCTCCACTCGCGTTCCGGTCCTTCTGCGCGAGCCCGACTGGGTCTCCCTCAATCGCAAACGCGTCTCCTCCAGTCTCCTCGATGTCCTTCTGCGCGATCAGGAGGTCTCCCGGCTCTACTGGGCGCTCTCCCGCAACGACGACGAGACCAACCTCGCCCTGCAGCGATCTCCCGGCCTCGGTAAATTGTCATCCTTTGCCCCCGTCATGGACTTCTATGGAAGCCACATCTCCATCCGCTCCGGCCGTGTCCTCGTTCCCGGTGGAAGCCGTGCGGAGCCCGTTTGGAAAGATCTAGTGGGAGCCAGCCCAGAGAATCCTGGCGAGTTCGTCCTGCACCTGGTCGCGAAGGACAATGGCTGGCTTGCGGCTTACTACGACGCCCTCTCCCGTGTTAGCCAGGGTCAGCAGCAACACCTCACCGAACCCGACCGCCTGAAGCACCTCTACGAGACCTTCCGGTCGCCCGAACCCGAGCAGGCCGCGACTGCAAGCGTCTTCCGCAAGGCCCCCGGTCTCCTCGTCCTCTTCACCCGCGTCGAATGGACCCCTGACGGCCAGCCTTACGTTCCCGGTGGTCTCAATGTATGGAAGGAGATCCTCGCCCAGAAGTCCGACTCCAAGCTGGTCCGTACCTTCGCCAAACGGTCCCGGGACTGGAGCAGCCCGGAGCAGTTGCTCGAGGCCATGGCCGCTCTCTCCCGCGTTGACACCGACACCGGCCCGCTTCAAAGCTATCTCACCCTCAGCGAGATCGATAGCCGCCGCCTCGCTGACCATCGGCTCTCCCCTGAGACCGTCCGCCTTCTCGCCACTCGCTACCAGCGCTTCGGCCCCTGGTACATGCTCTTCTCTGAGTTCCCGGAGCTGAACGATGAATCCATCACCCGCTTCATCTCCGTCGCCGAATCGTTCGGCGGCATCTCCAACCAGCCCCTGCATGGCAACGCCGTCGGAGCCTTTCAGGCCAACGTCGGTCTTTGGCAGATTCTCGCCCGGCAGGGCGAGATTCCCGCCGACGAGATGAACTCCTCCTGGCTCAAGATGGTTGGACCCTTCGCAAAGATCACCTCGCCTGCCCAGCTCTTCGACGCCACCCGGACCTCCCTGAGCGAGCTGATGCTGGCCTCCTCCGGCAAGCCGAACCTCTCACAGCAGGAGCTCGTCGGGCTGCTTGCCGGACCGCCCCAGCAGAGCGCCGAGGCTCAACGCACCCATCAGGAGGTCGCCGGCCGCATCCAAAACGTGCTCGAAGACCAGCGTCTGGTCTCGCTCGACACCCTCTTCGCCCTCGGCGACGATCTCTCCGCCATGGCGCAGGGATCTTCCGCTCCTTCCAACATGCTTGGCCTCGCCGGGGAGCTGCGCGAGTTCGAGATGCCGCGAGCGATCTTCACCAGCACGGAGAAGATCACCTGGGCGCCCGGCGTCTATACTTCCCACCACGCCGAGCTGCAGATCAAGACCGACCTCACCAAAGTCATCAATGGCCCCGGCAATAAAACGCAGCTTGAAGCGGCCCGTGGACAGCTCATGCCGTTCCTGCGCGATGCCCTGGTCGGCATGAACTACGCCTACTACGAGCCGCCCGGAGCGCAGGTGCTCCACAACAACTCCCTCTTCGTGCGTGCGCACGACTTCTCCGGTCTCACCGTCACCTCGACCGAGCGCTCCTGGCATACCCCGGAGCTGATGGGAGTAGGAACGCCCGCAGGCGGAGGAGCCTACCTCATGGGCTCGCTCTCCGATCTGCCCTACGCCTTGGCCTCCACGGAGCAGGACTTCATCGCCCCCGAGAACGTCCAGGCACTCATCTGGAAGGAGCTGGTCCCTGACCTCCTCGTCAGCGCCACCGTGCCGCGGTGGTGGCGGATCACCCCGGCCGAGCTCCACGCCGTCGCCCTCTACCAGCGCAGCGGCGAAGAGCTTCTCCTCGCCTCCGAGCAGGATCCTGCGATGCGCGCGCAGATCCATCCCATCCTCGCCGACCGCATGTCCCCCCAGAGGCTCGAGACCCTCGAGCGATCCCTAGCCAACGGGGAGGATGCCATCGCGGTGCTGGCCCAGACCATTCCCGCCGATACCTTCTACCTCGCCGCCGAATATCGCCGCCTTTATCCCGAGAAGGCCGCCACCGCGGGGCCCCAGAGCCAGCAGCTCGAGGCTCTGCGTCAGAGCTCTCCCTCCGAGACCACCCCGCTCCATCTCTCCCGCGACTTCGGCGTTCCTCATCCCGTCCTTGCCCGCAACTATGCTCCCGATCTGCTCTACGTCAAGCCCTTCCCCTCCTTCGGCGGAGAGTCCAGCCGCCTCTTCGGCGAGTCCTGGGAGTCGAACAATCTCTACTGGGCGCGCCTGGTCGACGAGAAGGGATACGATCCCGCAACACTTAATCGGCTGGTGCCCGAGCTCACCCGCCGCATGACGGCGAAGATCTTCGCCACCGACCTCGAAGACTGGCCCGCCCTTGAGCGAGCCATGCAGGAGACAGGGGAAGAGTTCCGTCAGGGCAAAATTGCCCCTCTCCCCGTCGCTACCGCCGCCGCAAGCCCCCAGCCCGAAGGACGTCAAACCACTGCAGATGGAGGAGTCCAGTGAACCGGTCCCTAATCCCTGTCCTGCTGTTATCTTCTTTGCTCGTGCTCGGCGCAGGCCGCCGGACGAGCGCCCAGGATGACCGCATCACGGTCAACGTCGTCCTGGTGCAGCTGAACGTCGCCGTCACCGACCGCAAGGGCAATTACATTAGCGGTCTCAAGCCCGAGGACTTCGTCGTCACCGAGGATAAGATCCCGGAAAAGATCTCGACCTTTGAAGAAGGTTACGAACCCACCCGCCGTCTCGTCGCCAGCGGCAGCGATGGCAGGATGGTTCCCCAAGCTCCGCGCCCCGAATCGATTTTGCAGACCAGCGATTCGACTGCTGACCAGAACGCCCCGGCTCCCTCCGGACCGTCGATCATCGGAGCCAACGTCTTCATCCTCTTCGACACCAGCAATTACATGTACCGCGGCTTCGTCTTCGCCCAGGACGCCATCGCCGACTTCGTGCGCTCGCTCGAGGGGGTCTCTCACGTCGCCTTCTACTCCTACAGCCGCGATCTCTCCCGCGCCGTGCCGCTTACCGGAGAGCGATCGGTGGTCCTGCGCGGCGTCCGCAGCACCGTGGCCGGCGACGACGCCGCTCTCTACAACAGCCTCCTGATGACCGTGAAGGATGCGGCGCAGTTCACCGGACGCAAGGCCATCGTCGTCTTCTCCAATGGCCCTGACAATGCCAGCCTCGTTCCGCCCGAGGATGTCGCCGAGCTCGCTCAATCCACCGGAACCATCATCTACATGATTAGCACCCGCGACGCCCAGGCCGAGCCCATCTCGACCGCCGTCTTCGAGCGCATGAGCAAGGCCACCGGTGGCAAGGCCTACTTCTCCAAGTCCTGGAAGGACGAGAAGGACGCCTTCGACTCCATCCGTGAGGACCTCGCGCACCTCTATTCCTTGAGCTACTACCCGCAGTCCAACCCGAACCGGGGCTGGCGAACCATCTCGGTCAAGCTGACAGGGGAGGCGGGACAGAAGTACCGCATCCGTACCCGCGATGGATATCGCGTGCTCAAGCCCGCTCAGATCGCGACCTCAGCCACCCCGGCAGCCTCTTCCGGGTTAGCTCCGCAATAATCGGGGTTGCTGCGTTCGCTTCACGGCCTCATGGTTGAAAGATCAGGCGGACCCCGTCTCCCGCCTCTGCCCACACTGATTCGATCTCGCGCAGAGACACCGTGCGGAACTTCACCGCGAAGGGTTTCTCGGCCGCTGCCGTGAAGAGCTCCGCGATCGCATCCCTGATCTGAGACATCGATGCGCTGCCGAAGCCGCTGCCCAGAATCTCGAGCCCGGAGCAGCGTAACGTCGCCGCCGGAAGCGAGACATTCGCTCCAGCGCTCGAGCCAGTCTGCACATAACGCACCCTCGGTGCCGCATGCGCAAGCCCCTTGCGCGAGATCGCCTCGAGGACGGCCTCCGCCGGCTGGCCCCATACGTAGTCCAGCACGACATCGATGCCGGCTCCGTCCCACTCCGCCCGAAGCAACCAGTGCATCGCGCTCCTGCGCGAACGAGATCACGGAGTCCGCTCCGAGCGCCTTCAGAGCCTCCACGTCCACATGCCTTCCCGCAGCCACCACATGCCACGCTCCCAGGCGTTTTGCAATCTGGATCGCGAGCTGACCCACGGAGCCGGTTGCCCCAAGGATCAGAACGCTCTCTCCGGCGACAAAGTGGGCGCGAGCCTTCAAGGCGACCCACGAAGACATTCCCGGGTTCGCAATCGCCGCCGCGGTCACAGCCTCCAACTCCTGCGGCAGCGGAATCAGAAAATCGTTATGCGCCACCGTCAGCTGGCAAAGGTTCCGAAGGGCGGCCGGCCGGCTCCAAAAACGCCTCCGTGCCATCCTCCAGGACGCCCGTTCCATCCACTCCGACAACAAAGGGAAACTTCCCCGTGCTTCCATAATGGTTTCCATTGGCCAGGGACTTGACGATCGGATGAAGGCCCGCCGCTGTGACCCGGACGATGCGCGCTTCCTCTTGCGCTACAGGATCGGGGAAGGAGATATACCGTGGAGGATTCGAGTAGCTTTCGACAACTGCTGCGTTCATGAAGAGTCTCCTGCCGCCAGCATACCTCGAGAATCGCTCTACTCGCCCCTGGTCATGTAACAGCGCAGCAGGCCACAGACGACAGACATCCCGGCACCCAGCAGCATCAGCAGGGGAGCGGTCGCGGCCTTACCCGTCGCGTACGGAAGCAGAAACACACCCACGCCCGCGTACATCAGAATCGTCAGTACGATCCGCGCCGTATCGTTGTGCACCCGAGCCCCCTTTCCACACAGGGAAGAGAACGCTCCGCAGCCCAGTTGCTCCTACCCTGTGCCGACCATATATACCCGTGGCTGCGCCCGCACGCAAGCAAATATCCAGGCGGAAAGGGAGCTTCCGGCGAGTCAACAGCGAAATATCAGGAGAAGTGGACGGTGAAGACCTCGCCTGCCTTCATCGCGAGCACCAGCTCATCCGGGCCAGCGCCCGGGATCGGCTGCGAAGACATCGGCGAGACCGACGCGATACGCTGTCCCGCAGGCGCCAGGATGTGGTGAGTCAGGTCGAGCCTCGCCCGCAGAGTGGCGACCGTCGCCTTCCCCTCTGTCCACTCCAGATCGATCTCCAGGCCGCCCCTCGCCCGCAGGCCTTTGAAGGAGCCCGTCGGCCACGCCTTCGGAAGCGCTGGCAGCAGACGGATAACATTCGCGGCCGACTCCGCTCCCCTCATCTGGGCCGCCTCGGAGCTTCCGCCGCTGGCGTGCGATTGCAGCAGCATCTCGACGATCCCCGCTGCTCCTCCGCAGTTTCCATCCATCTGGAAGGGAGACTTCTCGTCCGTCCCGCAGATATCGAAGAGATTCCCGCGCGTCGAGTGCGCCAACAGAAAACGCAAACTGTCGTAGGCCGCGTCCCCGTCCCCCAGCCGCGCCATGCAGCAGACGATCCAGGCACGCGACCATCCCGTGCTTCCGCCACCGGCGGCAAGCCTGCGGTCGAGCGTAGCCTTCGCCGCCTTCGCCATATCCGGGGTCCGGTGCGGCGTGATCTGGTCCTCGGGAAACAGGGCGAACAGGTGCGAGATATGCCGATGGCCGGGCTCGGCCTCGGCGTAGTCCTGCTGCCACTCCTGCAGGTAGCCTCCCTTGGCAATCTGAAAAGGCGGCAGCTTGATCAGCGCCAGCCGTGCCCGGTTATGCAACTCCGCGTCCGCGGTGGCGTCCCAGTTCGGCGAGGCGGCCAGCACCGCCGCCGACTGCAGCAGACGCGTCAGGACCGCCCGGACGATCTCGATATCCATCGTCGGCGCCATGCACAGATGATGCACGCTTCCATCCGGAAGCTTGTAGCTGTTCTCCGGCGAGCAGGAGGGCCCCGTCACCATGCGCTCCGTCTTCGGGTCCGTCACCAGGTAGTCGAGGAGAAACATCGCATTCTCCTTCAGCCGCGGATAACCCCGATCGCGCAGAAACGCGACGTTGCCCGTGTAATCGAAGTGATCCCACAGGTGCAGCGACATCCACGCCGCCCCCATCGGCCACACTCCGCCGCCCAGACCGTCAATCGGCGAAGAGTCGCCCCAGATGTCGGTGTTGTGGTGAACCACATAGCCGCGTGAGTTGTAGTACTTCTTCGCGGTCACATAGCCCGGAGTGCGCGTGCGGTCGATCAGATCGAACAGAGGATAGTGCAGGTCAGAGAGAGCTGCCCGCTCCGCAAGCCAGTAGATCATCTGGATATTGATGTTGATCGTGTACTTCGATCCCCATGGAGGATCGACCGACTCGTTCCAGATTCCCTGCAGATTGGCCGCCAGCGTCCCCTGCCGCGAGCTCGAGATCAGCAGGTAACGGCCATACTGAAAGTAGATCCCGATCAGCCCCAGGTCCTCACCCCCGGTCTTCACCCTGGCCAGGCGCTTATCGGTGGCGACATTCGCATTCGCATCCTCGGCCGGTCCTATCGTCAAGGCGCTGCGGCGGAAGAATCTCTGGTGATCGACGGTGTGCCGGGCCCGCAGCTCCGCATAGGGCCGTGACGCCGCGTTCAGGATGTTGGCGACCACGGCCTGCCGCATCAGCGCCTCGCCCGCCGGATAGCGAAAGCTGGTGGCGCAGTCCAAAAACAGAGTCACTGCGGTCGCATTGGTGACGACCAGCGCTCCATTCTTGGTCGTCGTTGTGCCGTCCGTCGAGACGGCCAGCATTTCGGCATAGTAGCGGACGCCGGTCTGCCGCTCCTTGTCGGGCAGACCGGGATTGTCGTTCTCCGGCAGAGCCTCCCCGAAGAGCTTCAGCCGGTTCTGTGCCAGTGCCGCCGTCTCAAAGTGAGCTGGCCGGTCGAGCGCCGCCGTAAAGCTGATCTTGCCGATCCTGTTCGACGTCAACCGGATTACGATCACCTGGTCCGACCCCGAACTGAAGACCTCGCGGTGATAATCAACGCCACCCTGGGTAAAGGTGGTCGTCACCACCGCCGTATCCAGATTCAGCTCGCGGCGATAGTTGGTGACTCCCTCCATCGGACCGAAGTCCATGTGCAGATCGCCCAATGTCTGGTAGCAGGGAAACCGCTGCGGGATCGATAGAATATCTTGAGGCACCAGAGCCTCTGCCTCCGTCACCTGCCCGGCGAAGAGCATCTGCCGCATCTGCTGGATAGCCTCGGCGGCGAGCGGATTATTCCGGTCCCTCTGCTCGCCGTCCCAGATCGACTCCTCGTTCAGCTGGATGCGTTCCTTGCCCGGGTCTCCAAAGACGCATGCCCCCAGCCGTCCGTTGCCGACAGGCAGCGAGTCCGGCCACGTCGCCGCTGGCTGCTCGAAGAAGAGCTTGTACGGTGTGGGGTTGTCCGAAGGAGTCGCATCCTGCCAGGAGAGCGCCAGGGCGTTCTTCTGCGAGATCGCTGCGGCCGCTGCAGCGGAGGTGGCGAGAAAGCGGCGGCGCGTCGTACCCTTCGACATCGATATCAGCTCCATCGCGAGCTGAGGCCCAGGGCCCAACTCGCCTTCCTCTACGGCAAAGTCCGTCAGTGCTTCATGTCTTGCGTGCGCACATCCTGTGCGCTCCGATCATTTTAGAGCCAAACCTCTGCCGATCATCGGTTTACCTTCTCACTTCCGTCTCATTTGGCGAAGATCCGGCTCATATCAGCGAAGGCCTTGAACTCGAGCGCATTGCCGGAAGGGTCCAGAAAGAACATCGTCGCCTGCTCTCCCACCTCGCCCTTGAAGCGGAGATAGGGCTCGATCACGAACTGCACATCCGCCGCCTTCAGCCGCTCGGCCAGGGTCTTCCAGTCATCCATGGCCAGCACTACGCCGAAGTGGGGAACCGGAACCTCATGCCCATCGACCGGATTATGGTGCCGGTCTTCTTTTTCCGCGGAAGGCTTATGGTGGGCCACGATCTGGTGGCCGAAGAGATCGAAGTCGATCCACTCCGTAGAGCTTCGTCCCTCCGGGCAGCCCAGCAATCCGCAGTAGAAGGCCCGGGCCGCATCAAGATCGTCGACGGGGAAGGAAATATGAAAGGGGGTAAGCGCCAACGGGGTGAGTTCTCCTTGCGTTCATCATACGATGCCGCTTCGAGACCTCTTCGTCGCCCGTGATCTTGTGGAGGCTTAGGCCGCGACAGGCGTCTGTGCCGGCAGGCGGACAATGAACTCCGTATCACCCGGAACGGAGGAGAAGCGGATCACGCCGCCAAACTGGTCCACGATGCGGTGAACGATGCCGAGCCCCAGCCCCGTTCCCACCCCGACCGGCTTTGTCGTATAGAACGTATCGAAGATGTGCGCCTGGCTATCGAGCGGAATCCCGGAGCCGTCGTCGGCGATTCGGATGCAGATATCGGTGCGATCGGGGCTCGTCGGCGACTTCTCCGCCCACGTCTTCACGCTGATCTTTCCCTTCGGGCCCACCGCGTCGATGGAGTTGTCCAGAAGATTGGTCCAGATCTGGTTCAGCCCCGTGCACTCGCTCTGCAGTGGAGGAAGATCGGGGGCGAACTCCTTCTCGAGGGTGATCTCCTTCTCCCGCATCTTATGGCTCAGGATCACCAGCGTTGCATGAATGCTGCCGTTGACGTCGATCGCCTGCTTCATGCCCTTGCCCTCGTAGGCGTAGGACTTGACCGCCATCACCAAGTCCGAGACCCGGCCGATGCTCTCCTCGATCGTTCCCACCAGCTGCATGCTCGAGGCAAGCGCCTCCAGCCAGCACAGGGCGTCCGAGAGCGTCGAGCCCGGAAACTCCGCCTTGGCGCACTCCAGATCGTCCGCCTTCAGCCCGATCGAGACCAGCGTGGGAGCCATCTTCCAGGCGTTCTCGATGTTGGCCCCCTCCATCCACTCCGCCAGGGCCTCCTCGGCGTCGCTCTGCTCGAGCGAGCTCATCACGATCGGCTGCTTAGCGGCCAGCGTATGCTCCTGCAGGTCGTGCAGGCACTCCTTCTGTTCGCGGCTCAAATCCACCTTGCTGAACTTGGCTGAGAGCTCGTGCATTCGCATCAGGTTCGCGCGCAGCTGCGAGGCAGCCCGTCTGGCGGCCGTGCCCGGGTTGTTCAACTCGTGCATTAGGCCCGCGGCCAGAGTGCCCAGCGAGGCCATCTTCTCCTGCTGCACGGTGGTGCTCTGCAGCTTCTGGAACCGCTTCGCCATGTTGCCCAGAATCGCCTTGCGGACCTCCGGGCAGGTCGTCATCAGGCTCCAGAATCCCTCTTCGTTCAGCTGAACCAGATGGCCGTCGACCTGAGCCTTCAGCGTGACGGCATTGGGAATGTTCGCCAGCAAGGGAAGTTCGCCGAAGGCGGTGCCCGCGGGCAGCGAAGAGATCTCCACCTCGCGACCGTCCGGTAGCGCCTGGGTCAAGGAGATAGAACCCTCCAGGACCACCCAGAAGTTGTGTGCGGCCTCGCCCTGACGTCCCAGGACGTCGCCGGCCTTCAGCCGGATCTCCTCCACTCCGCTCAGGCATCGCAACTCTTCGTCTTTGAGGGAGGAGAAGATGGGAACCGTTCGCAGCTCGGCGAACAGAGCGTCGCTAATAGGCTCTTGGGCGGCTTGGACGACCTGGGATGTCTGGCTCATGGTTGTGGTGGAATTAGACCTTTCAAAGCGTTGCAAGATATTGATGAACGAACTGGATCGCAATGGAGCCCTCGCCGACCGCAGAGGCGCACCGTTTGACCGAGTTGTAACGAACGTCTCCGGCGACGAAGATTCCCGGAACGCTGGTCTCCAGAAGATAGGGCTCGCGCTCCAGCTTCCAGCTCCCCGGAGCCTTCGTCTTCAGATCCGGTCCGGCCAGAACGAAGCCCTTGGTATCGCAGGCGACCTGCTGCGGAAGCCAGTCGGTTTTCGGAGCCGCACCGATGAAGATGAACAGCGAGCTCGTCTGCCGGGTCTCCGGACCCCTGGGGGTCTTGAGCGTCAGCTCCTCCAGGTGGCCGTCGCCCGACATCGAGCAGACCTCCGTATTGGTCTCGACGACGATGTTCGGCGTCGACTGAATTTGGTCGATCAGGTACTTCGACATGCTCCTGGTCAGGCTGTCGCCGCGGATTAGCATATGCACCTTATCGGCGTAACGGGAGAAGTGCATCGCCGCCTGACCGGCGGAGTTCGCTCCTCCGACGATGTACACCGTCTCGCCGACGCACCCCATGGCCTCGCTCAACGCCGCTCCGTAGTAGACGCCCGCGCCGCTATAGGTCTCGGCGCCCGGGACATCCAGCATGCAGTAATCGACGCCGGTGGCGAGAAGGCAGACGTGGCAGGTAATCTCCTGCCCGTCGTTCATCACCACGATCTGGTAATTGTTCTCCGAACGGATGCAGGTCACCCTCTGCAGCAGGAACTCCGCCCCCAGCCGCGTGGCCTGCAGATAGGCGCGTTTAGCCAGCTCCTCTCCGCTCAGGCCGGAAGGAAATCCGAGGTAGTTCTCGATCTTCGAGCTTGAGCCCGCCTGCCCGCCCGGGGCGTTCGGCTCGACGATCAGCGTACGCAGCCCTTCAGACGCGCCGTAGACGCCCGCGGCGAGCCCCGCCGGTCCCGCGCCGACCACCACGATGTCGTAGAACTTCTGCTGCGCCTGGGTCGGCATTCCCAGCTTCGCCGCTAGGTCGGTCGAGCTCGGCTGAATCAGCGCCGTCCCGTCCCCGAACAGAACTACCGGAAGCCTGGAGTCGTCGGCGCCCTTTTCTTTGAGCAGAGCCACGGCGTCCGGATTCTCCTCCGGACTCATCCACAGGTAGGGAATCCGATTGCGGGAGAGAAAGTCCCGCACCGCGTGATCCTTGGGGGACCAGCGCATGCCCACCACTCGAATTCCTTCAAATGGAGGACGATAACCCTGCTTCCAGGATTCGAGCAGGTCGTCGAGAACAGGGTAGAGCTTCTCTTCCGGGGGATCCCAGGGCTTGTTCAGGTAGTAGTGGATCTTGGCGGCGTTGATGGCGCGGATGGCGGCTTCCGTATCGGCGTAGGCCGTCAAAAGCACGCGTTTGGCTTCCGGATAGATGCATAGCGCCTTCTCCAGAAAATCCACGCCCGTCATCCCCGGCATGCGCTGGTCCGAGAGGAAGAGGGCGACCGTGTCGTTGCGCTCCTTCAGCTGGCGGCAGATATCGAGCGCCGCCCCGCCCGAGGCCGCACGCACGATCCTGTAGTCCTGGCCATAGTGGCGGCGCAGATCCTGCACCACAGCCTCCAGAACGCTGGTGTCGTCGTCGATGGCGAGCAAAATAGGCTTCGGCATACCCTTGTTATACTTCGCGGACCAGTGCCCATGCACACCGCACCTGTGATTTGATTGATGGTGCACCCCTCAGGATTCAGAAAGCCTGGAGGGCGGTTCCCCGATGGAGAGAGGATTGACGCGACTGAAATGACCGAGACGGACCCGCAGAGTAGTTTGTCCGAATTGAAGACACAGCGGTTAGACGGGCCGCGACCCGCCGATGAGGAGGGTACGGGACATACCGGCCCGTCCCAGGAGAGTCTATGAACCGCATCATTCTCGCCGACAACCAGGTCATCTTCCGGGCAGGCGCGGCGCGAATTCTGGCGCTTGAGGAAGATATGCGCATCGTGGCCCAGTGCGAAGACCTGCCCAAGATGTGGAGCGCGCTCGAAAGCCTGCGCGGTTCCGTGGTCCTGGCCGCATCCAGCCTCCGTCCGGAGCTCCCATTGCTCGTCGAACGGGCCCATGCTGTCAACAGCCGCGTCCTGCTCGTCGCGGAAAACGCCGAACAGATCCCCGATAACCTGACGCCCCTGGTCGACGGAGTCATCAGCCGCAACATCCCCGCGACCGATCTGGTCGACGCTGTGCGTCGCGTCGGCCGTGGACAGCGCTACCTGCAGCGCACCAACGTCACCGCCATCCACGCCGCCGACAGCGTAGGAACCCGCGTCCGCGACCGCCTTACCCCCAAGGAGATGCAGATCGTCGCCCTCATCGTCCAGGGCTGCAAGAACAAGGAGATCGCCCAGCAGCTCGGAACCAAGGAGCAGGTCATCAAGAACTACCTGCGCGGAATCTACGACAAGACCGGTGTCTCGGACCGTCTCGAGCTCGCCCTCTTTACCATCCATCATCGCGTCCTCGCCGAGGCCGCAGCTAAGGCAGGCAACCTGATCGAGATGAAGTCGGCTTAGCTTTGTAGGGGAATGGCTTGAGGCGCTGCCGCGCGGGCAGCGGTTCGGTGTATCCTTTTCGGCATGGGCCTCCCTCTGGTCGGCGCGAAGATTTGTGTAAGCGACCAATGGGAGCCCTACCCCGAAGGGAGTACACGCGTCACGAAGGGTGTGCTCCACGCGCAGTGGGTCAGGCCGGCAGGCCATCGCCTTGAAACTACCCCAGCTTCTCCCCAATGCTCTTGGCCTGCGTGAACAGTAAGAGGTAATCCGGTCCACCTGCCTTTGAGTCTGTTCCACTCATATTGAATCCACCGAACGGATGCGCTCCGACCATCGCTCCGGTCGACTTGCGGTTGAAGTACAGGTTCCCCACATGGAATTCCCGCGCCGCCTGCTCCAGCCTCTCCCGTGAGCCTGAATAGACCGACCCCGTCAGGCCGTACTCCGTGTCGTTCGCAATCGCCAGAGCCTCATCGAAGCTTTGGGACTTGATCACGGCCAGGACCGGACCGAAGATCTCCTCCTGGGCGAGGCGGCCCTTCGGACTGACGTCGGCGATCACCGTCGGCGCAACGTAGTAACCCTCATCCCCGGTTTTGACGGCTGCTCCCCCACTGAGCAGGCGTCCCTCGCTCTTTCCGATTTCGATATAGTCCATAACTTTTTTGAATGCCCGGTCACTGATCACCGGACCGCTGTAGGCGTTCTCCACCGGGTCGCCGGTCACCAGCTTCCCGACCCTCGCCTGCAAGCGTTCGCAGAAGTCATCGTAGATCTTCGCATCGACGATGGCGCGCGAGCAGGCCGAGCACTTCTGCCCGTTGAAGCCGAAGGCGCTGGCAACCACGCCGTCCAGCGCGGCGTCGAGATTCGCATCGTCGGCCACGATGATCGCGTCCTTGCCGCCCATCTCAAGAATGGTGCGCTTGATAAAGATCTGCCCCTGCTGGGTCTTGGCCGCGCTCTCATGAATCTCAAGCCCGACCTTCTTTGATCCGGTGAAGGCGATAAACCGTACCTCGGCGTGTGCCACCAGGGCCGAGCCGAAGCCAGGGCCCTCGCCGGGACAGAGGTTTACGACGCCGTCGGGCAGACCGACCTCCTCGAGCAGGCTCATGAAGTGGGCCGCGATCGTCGGGGCGTCGACCGACGGTTTCAGGACGACCGTATTCCCACAGACGATCGCCGCGGCCGTCATTCCCGCCATGATGGCAAAGGGGAAGTTCCAGGGAGGAATCACGGCTCCTACGCCCAGCGGAATGTAGCGGAGCCGGTTGCGCTCGCCGGGATACTGAATGGGGGTCGTCGCAGCGTCCAGCTGAAGAGCCTGGCGGCCGTAGAACTCCAGGAAGTCGACGGTCTCGGCTACATCGGCATCGGCCTCGCCCCAGTTCTTTCCCACCTCGTAGACCAGCCAGGCGCAGAACTCGAACTTGCGGTCCCGGATCAGATCGGCGGCGCGAAAGAGCATGGCAGCGCGCTCGGTTGCAGGCGTGCGGCTCCAGGCAGGGAAGGCCTCTCGGGCAGCCTTAACGGCTTGCTCAGCCAGATCGGCTTCGGCATACTGATGGATGCCTACGATCTGTGCAGGCCGTGCGGGATTAATCGAGCTGATCTTGCCATCAGTCTTCAGGTGGCGTCCGCCGAGAACGATGTCATACTCGCGTCCCAGCTCGGAGGCGACCTTTTGGAGCGCGGCCTCAATGGAGCGTTTATTCTCAGGGATCGAAAAGTCGACGAACGGCTCATTGAGAAACGGGGTCTCAGCGGTACGCTTGACGGGGGCGGAGAGATCGGCAGTAGCCATGCTTAAATCTTAGCTCCATTTTCCCGGCTGCGCGGTTCCTCCCGATTCATACGATCCGACAAGCGAAACTAGCTCTTTTTCAACGCACTCTCGATGGCTGCGATCACCTCTGGAGAGTCCGGTTTGGTCGCCGGTTCAAATCGCACCACCGGAGTTCCATCGCGCGAGATCAGAAACTTGGTGAAGTTCCATTTGATATCGCCGCCCACCGTGGGATTCTTCGTCTTGTCCGTCAGGTACTGGTAGAGGGGAGTCTTGTCCTCGCCCAGCACCGAGACCTTCGACATCATGGGAAAGGTGACATGATACTTGCGATTACAGAAGGTTTTGATCTCGGCGTCCGTGCCCGACTCCTGGTTCGCGAAGTTGTTCGCCGGAATCCCGACGATGACCAGCCCCTGGTCCTTGTACTTCTCGTACACCGACTCCAGTGCCGCGTACTGCGGTGTGAATCCGCACGCGCTCGCCACATTGACGACGAGAAGAACCTTGCCCCTGTACTTTGAGAGCGACGTCGGCTGCCCATCGATCGTCTTGAGCTTGTAGCCGTAGAGCTGACGGGCTGTCGCGGCCATCACCACCGTCGTTACGCAAAGCAGAAGGACCATCAACATCTTTCGCATCGGATTCTCTCCAGTTCCTGCTGAAAACACACCTGTGAATCTGTTATAGCAAGCTTGATCTAAGTTGAGCGACCATTGCGTTCAGCGGTGCTCGGCCAGCTGCTCCATCTCCTTCGACATCTTGGCCGTGCGCTCGAGCTTGTCCCAGCTGAAGGGCTTGCCATCGATGGCCCGCTTGATGGTTTTGAAGAGGACCATCGAGAAGACCTGCCGATAGGTGAACCTCTGGATCCAGATATGGACCAAAAGCCAGGCATCGCCACGGCTGGCCGGGTGTTTGCGCTCGAGCGCGAAGGCCAGTGCGGAGGTGAGAAAGTCGATGACCAGGAAGGCGAGAAAGAAGAGCAGAAGCTTGTGGAAGCTGGCGGGTGAGGCCGATTCCGGGTGAAAGTACTTGTCGACGAAGTAGTGGATGGTGCCGGCCACAAACATCAGGTCGATCAGGGGCGAGACCAGCGGCAGCAGGATCTGGAAGATGAGGATGTTGGGCAGGGCGAAGAGGCCCATGGCGCGATGTTTGGTAATGGCTCCACGATGCTTGAAGACCGCCTGCAGAATTCCGAAGGACCAGCGGAAGCGTTGGCGCATCAGGCCGTTCATGTTGACGGGAGCCTCGGTGAAGGCAAGCGCCTGATCCTCGTAGATGACCGAGTAGCCCTGCTCGAGGATGTTCATGGTGAGGTCGGCGTCTTCAGCGACCGTGTCGGGATGATAGCCGCCGCCATCGTGCACGGCCCGGGTGCGCCACGCTCCAATCGCTCCGGGGACCACCATGACCACGTCGAAAAGATCGAGTGCGCGCCGCTCGAAGTTCTGAGAGGTGATGTACTCGAGGGCCTGCCACCGTGTCCAAAGGTTCACACGGTTGCCCACCTTGGCGTTGCCGGCGACAGCCCCGATCTTCGGGTTGGCGAAGTGGCAGACCAGCCGGGTAATGGCGTCGTGCGCGATCACGCCGTCGGCGTCGATGCCGATGTAGATCTCCTCATCCGTGTAGCTGAGCGCGAAGTTCAGCGCCTCGGCCTTGCCTCCATTGGGCTTGGTCAGCACCGTCAGGCGGCCCGAGGCGATATCGGCCGGGTAGGCTTCGCGGGCCGCTTCGAGAGTGCTGTCCGAGGAGCCGTCGTCGATGACGATGATGCGGATGTTCTTGTAGTTCGACATCATCACCGAACGGATGGTCCTGACGATCACCTTTTCTTCGTTGTAGGCTGGGATCAATACGGCAACGCGCGGAGCGAAGTCGGGTGCGGCGTAGTTCTTGCGCCGGCGCAGACGGTCGATCAGCGCGCAGACGCCGATGAGGATCAGCCGCGCGCTCATCAGCACATCGCCGACGAAGAAGACGCTGACGACGAAGTTGTTGAAGAACCCGAAGAGGAAGAAGGCGATGGAATCGACGCGGGCCTGCCATCGCTGATGCGGCGTAAGCGGCGGCATCACCTCGGCGCGGGTCTTGCCGATCAGCTCAGAGACGGGGACGATCTCATATCCGTGCTCGCGTAGCGTGGTGATGAGCAGGGGCAACGCCGCGACGGTGGCCGAGCGGTCGCCGCCGCCATCGTGCATCAGGATGATGGAGCCGCGCGTCCAGGGGCGTTTGTCCATGTCGGCGATCTGTTCGAAGACGCTGTCGGTGATCTCCTTGGGGGTCTTGCGCGGATTCTCGTCCCAGTCGTTGGTGTCGATCTTGTTGCCGAGAATGACGTAGCCGAGGCTTTGGATGCGATCGACGGGAGCGGCCTGGTCGTTGGTATCGGGCTCCTGGTCGATGGAGTAGGGCGGACGGAAGTAGAGCGGCTGCACGCCGAGCTTGGAGGCGAAGAGCCGCTCGGTGAGATTCAGCTCAAGGTCCACCTGGCCGTTCGAGATCTCGGCGATATCGGGATGCGTGAAGCTGTGATTGCCGATCTCGTGGCCCTCGCGGTAGATGCGCTGCATCACGCCGACGTTCTTCTCGGCCTCTTCTCCGATCAGCAGAAAGACGCCCTTGACGTTGTACTTCTTGAGCACGTCGAGGATCTTCGGGGTCCACTCCGCATCGGGGCCGTCGTCGAAGGAGATGGCGACCTTCTTGGGCTGATAGCCGTACTGCGTGATGGTGTAGGAGAGAGGATAGGACTCCATCCGCTCCTGCAGAACCATGCGGTACTGGGCAGGAATAGTGTCGTCGTCGTCCATGGTAAGGTCGCGCGAACCCTCCTGAGGCTTGCGTGTGATGCGGAGGATGTCGCCCTCCCCTTCGGTGTCGACATCGTAGCCGGGGGCAACGCGGGCCAGGTCCTTCGAGGGATCAGCGTGCAGCGGATTGTCCCATATCTTCCACAGCGAGTTATCCTCCGAGCCCAGAGCCCACAGCGCATAGGTCTGGATACCCAGCTCGCGGGCTGCGCGCATCTGGTTGAACACCGTGACGGCATCGAGGAACCAGACATAGTGACGCACATGCGCATCGTCGTCGTCATAGGCGAAGTGGACGTTCAGCGAATCGTCGTCGAGGTCGATCTGCGAACCGGAGTCGTAAGCCTGCTGCCAGGCCTGCTGGGTGGGGATGCTGACGGCGGAGAGCACCTTCTCGGACACCGCCTTCCGGCCCTTCCGGGCAGGCGAGGGAAGCGTGGTCTTCCAGTCGTAGCCGTAGCTCCCGATGGCACAGATGATCTTTTCCTTCGGGACCGTCTTGAGGATGGACTTTAGGTTGTCGATGAACCAATCCTGCGAGGCGATGGGGCCTGGGGCGCTGCCGGTCTCGTGCTCGTCGTAGTTCATCACCAGCAGGCCGTCGGAGTTGTCGGCGAGGAACTTGTAGTCGAAGTCCTCGTCGTGCGCCGGAACGTTGACGTAGAGACGAAGGCGGCGAGGGTGGAAGTCCTTGTAGAGCTCGGCGACCAGCGTGCGAAAGGACGGCTGCGCCTCGTCCGGAATCTCCTCGAGGTCGAGCGAGAGACCGCGATAGTTGGGATTGGCGGTTAGAAAGGTATCGATCCGGTGAATGAAGTTCGCCCGCGCGGCGTCATCCATCAGAAACTTGCCGACTCCGGGATCGAAGACGTTCTTGAGCGGGTCATAGTTGTTGACCAGAGGGAACAGATCGAGATTCACATGGCTCGAGGCGATGGTGTTGGCCACGCGGTTGTCGCGATCGACCGGATGGACTCCATCGTGATCGACCACGTTGTAGGGCCGGTTATCGATGGTGTAGGCGGTCAGGTTGCCGTCCGGCGAGACGACATGGAGCCACTCGGGAAAGAGGATGTCGATCTGCGAGATGTGCTGCTTCAGTGATGAGTAGCTGGCCGGGTCATCCTCCACATAATAGGCCGCGCGCAGACCCTCGCCGGAGTTCAGCGGAACGTCCGCGGGCTCGAGATCCGTCTTGCGATGCGCGGAGCGGCGGAGCTTGAGGTTCTTCTGCGACTGCTGGTTCGCCAGCGTGCGGTAGTTGCGCTTCTGCGAGTACAGCAGCAGCTCCGGCAAAGGCTTCATGCGGAGCAGGCCGATCAGGAACAGAGCTCCAATGACGAGCCCGGCCAGCGCCAGCGAGTCGAAGACCACCCGGAGACGCTTCCAGCGCTTGCGTTGCGGATCGTAGAAGATCGGTTTGGTCATCGGAGATATCGGAGATTGAGATGCGTATCCGTGGGAGAGTGCGCTGGCTCCATCCTATTGAGGGAGAGGGTTCCGGTCAACGCTGGAAGGTGAGCGTCAACGTTCGCAGTATGATGCAGTTGCATATGGTGGATCGACCGAGAGCGGGAGGATGGTTCTGGCTGGCATTGGCGTTGGGTTTCGCGCTTAGGCTGGCGTTCATCCTGCATACGCCACGCATCGCCGGCGATACGCTGGTCTACGGCAACATCGCCAAAAACTGGATGGAGCACGGGATTTATGGTTTTGCGGAGGGACCGAGCGGTCCTATCCCTACGCTGATCCGGCTCCCGGGCTATCCTCTCTTTCTCGCCCTGTGCTTCCGAATCTTCGGAGACGATCGCTACACGGCCGTCATGCTGGTGCAGTGCATCCTCGATCTGGGCACCTGCGTTCTGTTGAGCTCTCTCGCCCGCCGCATCTTCGGCCAGCGCGCGGCCGTGGTGGTGCTGTGGCTGGCGGCGCTCTGTCCCTTCACGGCAAACTACGTGGCTGCCCCGCTTACCGAGACCCTGACGCTCGCCTGTATCGCCCTCGCGTTTTACGGGCTGGAGCGTTGGCAAAGATGCGCCCGTGTGTGGAACCTATGGCTATGGCTGGTGGCCGCTGTCCTGGCCTACTCGGTACTGCTGCGGCCCGAGCAGGGACTGCTGGCCGCTGCGGTTCTGCCCGAGATGCTGTGGCTGCGGCGCCGTTCCGGTACGTCTATCACCGGTGCCCTTGCACCTATCGCCGCCGCGGCGCTCTGCGTAATCCTGCCGCTGGCTCCGTGGGCGGTCCGCAACTGGCGCACCTTTCATGTCCTTCAGCCTCTGGCGCCGCGTTACGCGACCGACCCTGGCGAGCTGGTTCCTCTAGGCTTTCAGCGATGGTTCCGTAGCTGGGCCGTCGAGTTCGCATCGACCGAGAGCGTCTACTGGAATCTCGACAGCGCAACCATCAACATCAACGATGTTCCAGCGCGAGCCTTCGATAACCCAAGCCAGTACAGCCGGGCCGCTGCGCTTCTAAGCCAGCACAATGAGACCTTCACCGCGACCCCCGAGATGGATGCTGGGTTCGCCGCGCTGGCGCGAGAGCGCGTCGCCAACCATCCATTCCGCTACTACGTCGCGCTGCCCATCGCGCGCCTCCTCAACATGGCGTTGCGTCCTCGCGTCGAGATGATGTCGATCGACCTCCGCTGGTGGCAATGGAGCCGGCACAAGCGACAGACCCTCTTCGCCGCGCTCTACGCTCTGCTGAATCTCGCCTACTTCGTCGCAGGGTTATGGGGACTGATGCGCTGGCGGCGGCACGGATGGAACGGTTACGCCGCGCTGGGATGGTCCATGGTGGCCTTCCTGGTCCTGCGCAGCGTCATGCTGCTGACGCTCGATAACTCCGAGCCGCGATACACGCTCGAGTTCTTCCCTTTGCTGCTGGTGTGGGCTGGAGCGCTCTTTCAGACGCCAGCCCGGGTCTCTCGCTAAGATTCGGACTGGCCAGACGGCTCGAGCGGCTTCAGATCTCCCAGCACGGTCGGGATCAGCTCCGAGACCGTGGGGTGAATATGGACGGCCCGCTGAATCGTCGTGTACGGCGCGCGGGCGTACATCACGTCCGTGATGCAGTGAATGGCCTCGTCGCCTCCGGTCCCGAGGATCGACGCTCCCAGAATGAGTTTGCTCTCCGCATCGACCAGGACCTTCATGAAGCCATCGCTCTCGCCTTTCTCGATAGCCCGATTCACCTTCGTCATGGGCCGCGTGCCCATCAGGGCGGGCTTGCCTGCCTTCCGCACCTCGCGCTCCGTCATTCCGACCCGGGCCAGCGGAGGATCCATGAAGAGTCCATAGGTCACGATGCGATCGCTCACCCGGCGTGGATCGTTATCGAGCAGGTTGGCGGCGACGATCTCGAAGTCGTTATACGCGGTGTGAGTGAAGGCTCCCTTGCCGTTGCAATCTCCCATCGCCCAGATCCCCGGGACGCTGGTGCGCAACTGGTCGTCCACCTGGATATAGCCGTGCTCGTCGACCGCAACTCCAGCCTTGTCGAGGCCGAGGTCGTCCGTGTTCGGCCTGCGCCCGACGGCGAGAAGAACATGTGTTGCGAGAGTAGGCTGATCGTCCTCCCCGCAGTTGACGTGCACTGCGACCCCCGCGACATCTCTCTCCAGCCGGATGCACTCCGCGTTTAGCCGAACCCGAATCCCTTCTTTTTCGAGGATCTCCTGGATGTTCCTGGAGACATCCGCATCCTCGCGGTGCGCCAGCCGAGGCCCCATCTCCACGACCGTCACCTCGCTGCCGAAGCGGTGAAAGGCCTGGGCAAACTCGATGCCGACATAACTTCCACCGACGATCGCGAGATGTTTCGGCAGCTCTTCGAGCTCGAGCAACGAGACATTCGTGAGGTAGGGAACGTCTTTTATGCCGGCCATATCCGGAACCTCGGCGCGTCCCCCGACGTTGAGAAAGATCTCGGGCGCTGTGAGCAGATCGTCGCCTACGCGAAGCTCTGTCGAAGATTCGAATCTCGCGTGACCGGTGAAGACGGTGCAGTTTTCCATGCCGCGAAGCCACGATTCGAGCCCATCGCGCGACTTGCCGACGATCTCATCCTTTCGCGACAGGATCGCCTTCAGGTCGGCGTGGACCGCGCCCTCGACCGCGATCCCGTAACTCCGGGCCGTGCGTGCCTTATGCGCGACGTAGGCGCTCGCGATGATGGTCTTCGTCGGCGTGCAGCCGGTGTTGACGCAGGTTCCGCCGAAGAGCTTTCGTTCAACAATGGCAACCTTTCGGCCAGACTGGGCGAACCTTCCGGCGAGCGAGGGGCCGGCCTGCCCTGCTCCAACAATAATTGCATCGAAGTGTTTTTGGCTCATAGATGGGAGACTACCAGCAGGCTCACGTGAGATGCCTGTGAAGAATCAAAAAGGAGAACGACAGATGGAGATTGATTTTCGAGACAAGGTGGTTCTGGTGACGGGAGGAACGGGCGGCCTCGGCCACAGCGTAAGCCTCCGGTTTCTGGAAGATGGCGCGACTGTATTGGTTACCTATCGTCAGCAGAAGGAGTTCGAAGCTCTGAAGGACGCAGCGACTGCCCATGCCGACCATCTCCACGGGGCAGCAATCGATGTAACGGACTCCTCTGCAATGGATGAGTTTGTCCAGTCCCTGGTCTTGCGGCACGGTCGCCTGGATGTTGTGGTCAACACCGTGGGAGCCTATGCGGGCGGGGTGAAGGCGTGGGAGATTGAGCCGAAGGTCTTCGAGAGGATGCTCGATCTCAATCTGCGCTCCGGCTTCGTGCTGGCCCGGACAGCTGTTCCGGTCATGCTGAAGCAGAAGAGCGGAGTGCTGATCAACGTCGCGGCCAAGGCCGCCCTCGATCATGCCGCTGGAGCCTCTGCCTATGCAGCCTCCAAGGCGGCTGCCGTCGCCCTGATGGACTGCCTCGCGGCCGATGTGAAGGGCAGCGGCGTACGCGTAAACTCAATCCTTCCCAGCGTCATCGATACGGAGCCGAACCGGGATGCGATGCCGGGCTCTGACTTTGCCAAGTGGCCCAGGCCCGAGGAGATCGCACGCGTCATCCTGTTTCTCGCCAGCCCCGCAGGAAAGGTCGTGCATGGAGCCTCGATCCCCGTCTACGGAGAGAGTTGAAGAAGAGGTATCCCGTAAAGCAACTGAAACAAAAAAAGATACGTCGTAATTCAAGGAGCTGGAGATCAAGGGTTTCGAGGCTGATGGGAATCAGTAGGTCCCGGCTAGCTTCGACTTTAGCCTCGACAGTCCTGGTTAGCCTCGACTGAAAAGCTCAGAAGTCTCCTGGCAAGACAAGCTGCAGAACGCTGGAAGAATGTAAGGAGAAAGAGATGAAACGAATTGCATGCCTATCGCTGAGCTTGACGCTGGCCCTCCCTATGGCCGCTCAGGCTCAATCGACCGAGCAGGAGCGTATCACTGCCTCCTACAATGTTCTTAAAGAGATTCTTGGCACGCCCGATAAGGGAATTCCGCAGGACCTTCTGGATAAGTCGGAGTGTGTTGTGGTGTATCCCTCGGTGAAGAAGGGCGCATTTATCGTCGGCGGAAGCTACGGCCGTGGTCTGATTACCTGCCGCACCGGAGCCAACCACAATGGTCCCTGGAGCGCCCCCGCGATGTATGCCCTTGAGGGCGCCAGCTTCGGCTTCCAGGTCGGCGGCCAGGCGACCGATTTCGTTCTCCTTGTGATGAATGATCAGGGGGCGAAATCCGTAATGACCAGCAAGGTAAAGCTCGGTGGCGATGCTTCGATCGCGGCGGGGCCTGTGGGCCGCAACGCCAGCGCCGAGACCGATGCCGTTTTGAAGGCGCAGATTCTCTCCTGGTCGCGCGCTCGCGGCGTCTTTGCAGGCATCTCGCTGGCGGGATCGACCATGCGCTCTGACGATGGAGCTAACAAATCTCTCTACGGGCAGGAGCTCTCCGCCACCGATATCGTTTACGGCGGTAAGGCCAAAGCTCCGGCATCGGCAGCTCCTCTCATCGCCTTGCTGACCAAAAAGACCCCTCGTCATATCGATAAGTAGTCACTGCAGTAAAAGAAAGAAAACCTCCGGGATGCGATCCTTTCGCATCCCGGAGGTTTTTAAGACAATCCCTTGTCAGGCCTCCTCCGTAATTGACGGCGCGGGAAACGCCGTGTTTCGATCAGAAGAGTGAGTCGAGGCCCGGCACTTCCAGTCGATGCGATTCTGCCGGAGCTCCTTACCTCCCTGCAGCGCACCCCCAACCTTGTCCTTGAAGCTCCTCCCGGGGCAGGCAAGACCACACGCGTTCCTCCCGCTCTGCTCGGCCTGCTTCCGGGAGATATTCTCGTACTGGAGCCTCGCCGCATCGCCGCGCGCATGGCGGCCCGACGCGTCGCCTGGGAGCTTGGAGAAGAACCCGGCGGAACCGTCGGGTATCAGGTCCGCTTCGAGGAAAAGATCGGTCTCCGCACGCGCCTGCGCTTCCTCACCGAGGGTATTCTCACGCGTCGTCTTATCTCCGATCCATCGCTCCAGGGCGTCGACGCCGTGGTGCTGGACGAGTTTCACGAACGCCATCTCGACAGCGACCTCGCACTCGCCCTGCTCAAGCGTCTGCAGCGGTCTCGCCCTGAGCTGCGTATCCTCGTCATGTCGGCGACGCTCGATGCCTCCCCCATCGCTTGCTACCTCGACAGCTGCCCTATTCTTCGCTCCGAAGGCCGCCTCTTCGATCTCTCCATCCGCCATCTTCCATATTCTTCCGACCCTCTCCACGTCCAGGTGAAGCGAGCCGTCGAGCTGCTTCACGTCGAGCGGCACACCGGCAACATCCTCGCCTTCCTCCCCGGTATCGCCGAGATCCGCCGCTCCATGCGGGAGTGCGAGGCCGTGGCGCGGATGCGCGGCTTGCTCGTCCTTCCGCTTCACGGCGATCTCTCCCCGACCGAGCAGGACCGCGCCGTCTCTCCTTCACCCGAGCGCAAGCTGATCCTCGCGACCAACGTCGCCGAGAGCTCCGTCACGGTCGAAGGGGTGACTGCTGTGATCGACTCCGGGCTCGCTCGCTTCGCAGCCTACTCGCCCTGGACCGGCCTGCCCACGCTTACCGTTGGCCGCATCAGCCGTTCGTCGGCCACGCAGCGCGCCGGGCGTGCCGGACGAACCGGCCCCGGACAGGTCCTCCGTCTCTACCCCGAGGAAGACTTCCTGCGCCGGCCCGAGCACGACACCCCCGAGATCGCCCGCAGCGATCTCTCTCAGCTCCTGCTCACCCTTCGCGCCATGCAGATCGAGCACCTCGGCAAGATCGACTGGCTCGACGCTCCGCCGCAAGAGGCGGTGCTGAGCGCCGAGTCTCTGCTCGACCGCATCGGGGCCAACGACAGCAGCATGGCGCAGCGCCTCGTGCGTTACCCTTTGCCTCCGCGCCTCTCGCGATTCCTCGTAGAATCTCTCGACCGCGGCGTGGGAGAAGAAGGCTGCGCCGCCGCGGCACTGCTCAGCCTGGGAGACCGAAGCGAGAAGAACGACCTGCTCGCCGCCATGGATCTTCCCCCCGACCCGCGCCTGCGCCAGCACATCGACCAACTTCTGCGCATGGCCCGTCCTTCACGACAGTCGAGTCACGACGATGACGTTCTTCTGCTCTCGCTTCTCGCCGGCTTTCCCGACCGCGTCGCCCGCAGGCGAACCGGCAACCAGGTCCTGCTCTCGAACGGCGTGGCTGCCGAAACCGCAGGAGCTCCGCCCACCTACGACTTCATGCTCGCGCTCGACGCCGAGGACCGCGCCGAGAATGCCATGCCGCTCATCCGCATGACAGCGCGGGTCGAGCCCGAGTGGCTGCTCGACCTCTTTCCCGAGCGCGTCGAAGAGCAGACCTCCATCACTTGGAACCGCGCTTCCGAGCGCGTCGAGAAGGTCAGCGCCCTCGTCTACGACAAGCTCGTCCTCGAGGAGTCCCGAGGCAACGCGCCCGAGCCCGAGGCAGCCGATCTGCTCGCCCAGAAGGCCATCGAGACCGGCATCGAGCAGTTCATCGATCGCGAGGCGCTCGAAGGATCTTCCGCGCGGCTCGCCTTCGCCGGCCTCCCCGCGCCCGGCCTCGACGCCGCGCTCCGTCAGCTTTGCCTCGGCCTGCACAGCTTCGCCGACCTCCGCTCCGCGGCAAAGAATCTTCTTCCACTCCTCGAGCAGAGCGTCGACATGCGCCTGCTCAACCAGCTCGCACCCGCCAGCATTCGTCTTCAGGCAGGCCGCCAGACCCGTGTCCACTACGAACAGGGCAAGCCGCCCTGGATTGCCTCGCCCCTGCAGGACTTCTTCGGCATGCGGGAGACTCCACGCATAGGCCCCGACCGCACCGCGGTCGTCGCGCATCTTCTCGCGCCAAATCATCGGGCCGTGCAGACCACCACCGACCTAGCCGGCTTCTGGGAGCGGCTTTACCCGCAGGTTCGCCGCGAGCTGATGTGCCGCTATCCGCGCCACTCCTGGCCCGAGCGGCCCTAGCTTCTCTCGCGAAGAAGAAGCCGTTCAAACAGGCCACACGGCGCACAGATCAGAGTTATAATCGTCCAGTACGCGGGAGTAGCTCAATGGTAGAGTAGCGGCTTCCCAAGCCGTTGGTTGCGGGTTCGATCCCCGTCTCCCGCTCAAGATCGACCCCTTACCTCGCCTTCGGCGCTCCCATCACAAACTTCACCAGCGATCGTCCGCTCTCATCCGTCAAATCGAGCTGCTGGCCTGCGATCTTCCAGCTGCGAACGTGCTCGAGAGCTTCCAGAAAGCTCGTCTCGATCTCGGTCCTGTGAGCACACGCCATGCGCGTCGAAGCCACACCGTTGAAGTGCAGCGAGCTTCCTTCCGCGATGTAGCTTCCCATCAGGCGATTGCATCCGCCCGACCCGGTCAGGCGGCCACTCTCGCTGTGGAAGACCAGATTCGCCTCCTGCTGGGTATCGCCCGCGCCGACCGGGCGATCGCCGACCTGCACCAGCTTCCAGTAAGTCTCACGAAGCCGGACCTTGGCCGCGGCGCTACTGCCTGAGCCTGCAGCCGTCGAACCCTCCACCCTGTGTAGGCTCATCGATCCGATCTCGCTGCCATGGCCCAGCGTCAGCACCTGATACCTCTGGTTGGTCGTGAACAGCAGGCGTCCGCCGGAGCTGATGTGGGCCCGCACCGCATACACATGGTTCGGCTGCACCTGCGCGGGATCATATTGAATGCTGAAGTGAAGAGGAGGAGCGCCCGGCTGCTCGATGTGCGCCTGCCCAAGCCTCTCGGCGGGAGCATCCGCGCGCGACACATCTTCGAGCGTTGCCTCGAAGATTGCGTCCGCAGGCAGAGTCGTCTGCTCCTGATACGTGGCCGTTCCTTCGATCGAAAGCATCTGCCCTCTCATCCCCGACGGTAGAAGGAAGGCGGCCATGATCGCTCCGGAGAGAATCGCCAGCGTCTTCATGCACACCATGATAGTCGCTCCGGCGAACAGAAAAACCGCCTGTGCCATCGCATTGCACAGGCGGTTCATGTTGCCCGGAAGGAGGAGATCAGTGGGTCGCGGGAGCCGTCTTTTGCGCCAGCTTCAGATGATCCTGAAGCGTCTGCGCCTCGGGCAGGAAGGTGACCGCCTTGGCGATCTGAGGATCCCACTCGGCCCGCACCTTCAGCCCCTCCATCTGGCCGAACTGCGAGGTAAACAGGTCGCTCTTGATGCTCTGCTTGAGCCAGTCCTGCACTCCGGCGATGTCCTGATCGGTAAACTCCACGTTTTCGGCGGGCGACTTCAGAAAGTTCTTGAACTCCTGCAGCACCGCGTCGTCCACGGTAAAGTCCTTCGGTACCGAACCATGCGTCGCCAGATAGTGTTTGCTGAAGTTGAAGAACGCGTAGTGCTGCAGCAGCGTGTCCTGGAAGCGGTTCGACTTCACATTGTCGATCGCCTCGTCCGGAGTGATTCCGCCGCCACCGTACACCGTGCGGCCCGAATCCGTCAGCTTCACCTCGAGATTGCTCTTGTCCTTGGGCTTGGTCGAAGGATCGCGCACGTAGTAGTAGTCGTACAGCGAGACGTTGTTGTAGTTGCGCTGGATCAGGCGTCCCGAGGGCGTGTAGTAGTGATACGTCGTCAGCGCCAGGCCCGTGTTCTCCGACACCTGAAAGACCGTCTGGACGAGTCCCTTGCCGAAGGTCGTCTCCCCCACGACCAGGGCGCGGTCGTGATCCTGCAGGGCTCCCGAGACGATCTCCGCCGCCGAGGCTGTGTTACGGTTCACAAGCACCACGATCGGATATTTCAGGTCCGATCCGTGCGCCGCGCGATAGACCTGGTCGGGGAAGGCGCGTCCCTTCTGCGAGACCACGATCTGGCCCTTCTGCAGAAACTTGTCGCTCATATTGACGGCCTCGTTCAGCAGGCCGCCGGGATTGCCGCGCAGGTCGATGACCAGACCATTGATGGTGCCGAATTTCTCGATGGCATCCCCTACCTCGCGGCTGGTGGTCTCCATGAAGTTGGTGACATGCATGTAGCCGACGCCCGGCTTGATCAGGAAGGCCAGGTCGACTGAGGGACGCGAGACCTCGTCGCGCACCAGGTCGAAGGTTAGAGGCTTGGCTGAACCTTCACGTCCGATCGTCACCTCGACGTGCGTGTTACGAGCGCCCTTCAGCATGGTCGAGACCCCGAGCGAATCCATGCCCTCGGTGCTCTTGCCGTCGACGGCCATGATCACGTCGCCCGGCCGGATACCCGCCTTGTACGCCGGCGTCCCCTCGAACGGATAGAGCACCACGATCTTGGTGCCGTTCTTGGCCGTTGCATCCGGCTGCGGCTGGATAGTCATGCCCACGCCGTAATAGCGTCCGTGCTGGTCCTCGCGCATCTGCGCGTAGGCCTTGGGATCGTAGAAGTTTGAGTGAGGATCGAGCACATGCAGCATGCCCGGAATCGCGCCGTCGTAGATCGCCTTATCGGCCTTGTCGCCGTTGATCTTATCGGCATAGTTCTGCTCCACCAGGGAGTAGACATTGGTGAAGCTGCGCAGGCTGTCGCGCAGGGTTGACTCGTCCGTCTGGGCCTGAGCGGCGACCCTCTGGTTGATCAGCGTTCCGGCCACTCCACAGGTGGCCAGAAATACGGTGACGGAGAAAAGGGCGCGGCGTGTGCGGGGTGCCATCGATTCGGTAACCTCGGAGAAGCGAGAGCGCAGAGAAAATCTGCGCGAAGACGCATTAAAAGACGCACCTTCAAGATACGCCTTCCAGTGAGACGGAGTATAGCACCGGCAGGTAAGCCTAACCCCTGTGAACTCCCAGTTTGAACTTCGGATTCGAGGACCCCGGAAGCTGACTCCGCCGATTCGCCTCTTCTGCGCCCTGCGGGTAGAATGAGGGGACGCGGATACTGTCCGCTCTTCGGTCCTGGTCTAATTCCGGAGAGCGAGCGTGGCCGAAGTTGCAAAGATAACGAGTGACGATGACCTTTCGAATTTCGCAGTTCAAGGCAGCCTGCAGGTACACCCTGCTGATCCTGCCGGTTGCGGCGCTGGCGCAGGCCCCGCGGTATCAAAGCCCGATCGCCATGCCCAATGCTCCCCAGCAGCAGATCACCCTGCCGTCTCCCACGCCCATCACCCCCAACGGCGTGGTGGTGGAGGACGTCGTCGCCCGCGTCAACGACCAGATCATCGGCCGCGCCGACATGGAGCGCAGCGTCCAGCAGCTTGTGCAGGAGAACCAGCAGAATCAGGCCTCTCCCGAAGAGGCTGCCGACCGGCAGAAAAATCTTCTGCGCGACATGATCGACCAGCAGTTGCTGCTCTCGCGCGCCAAGGAGCTCGGCCTGAACGCCGACGCCGAGGTCATCCGCCGCCTCGACGAGATCCGCAAGCAGAACCATATGGATTCGCTCGACGACCTCGAGAAGGCTGCTCGCCAGCAGGGCTACTCCTACGAAGACTTCAAGGCCAACATTAGGAACTCCATCCTCACCCAGCAGGTCGTTCGTGACGAGGTGGGCCGCCACATCCAGCCCACCCAGGGGCAGGAGCAGACCTACTACCAAGCCCATAAAAACGAATTCGCCCAGCCCGAGCAGCTGCGTTTGAGCGAGATCCTCGTTCCCACTCCCGCCGATGCCTCCGAGGCGGTCGTGGGGCAGGCTCTGGCCAAGGCTCAGGACATCGCCGACAAGATCAAGGCCGGCGGTAACTTCGTCGATCTTGCCAAGGCCGACTCCGGCGGTCCGACCGCTTCCCAGGGAGGCGACCTCGGCCTCTTCAAGCGCGGAGCTCTCGCCAAGGTACTTGAAGATCAGACCTTCTCGCTGCCCACGGGGGGAGTCACCGCTCCTATCCGGACCCGTCAGGGCTTTGTGATCCTCAAGGTCACCGAGCACCAGGAGGCCGGCATTCCTCCGCTCAAGGACATCGAGCCCCAGGTTCAAGAGGCCATCTATATGCAGGCCATGCAGCCTGCCCTCCGCGCCTATCTCACCAAGCTGCGCGAGGAGGCCTTTATCGACATCAAGCCGGGCTTCGTCGATACCGGAGCCAGTCCGCGCGAGACCAAGCCGGTCTTCAGCGCCTATGCTCCTCCGGCTCCCAAAAAGAAGAAGGCGACGGAGAAGCAGCGCTTCGATCGCGGCGGCCGCTTCTCCACCGTGAGCAAGACCACCAACGCCTCCGCCGCGACCCCGGCCGTCGCCACCGCACCCGCTACAGCTTCGGACGCGACGACGGATGCTACGCCTTCGGCCAATACCCCCTCGACGGCCGCGAGCAAGACTGCGACGCCTGCCACGACGGCGAAGCCGAAGAAGATCAAGCGTGAGAAGATCCGCTTCGGTCAGGCCCCGCGCAATACGCTTCCGCCTGGACCGCAGGAGACTGCCGTGGGAGCAGGCGAGGGCGAGGCTGCCTCGACCCAGACCGCCGATGCCGGCAACGCGGTCGCCCCCGGAGCCGCGATGGCCCCCACCGACAGCACCACGCAGGTCCTCTCCGGAGCGGACAACAACGCAGACCCGCTGGCTCCCAAAGCCCCGGAGGGTAAGAGCCGCTACAGCTACCGAGCCAAGACCGAGGCCGCGGACAAGGCAGCCAAGAAGAAGGCCACAGATACGCAAAAGGCGATCTTCACGCCTAAGGCCGCCCCCGAGCCCGAGAAGCAGGACGTGGCCCAGCAGTCCACCCCGCTCGGCCTGAACGGCGATACGGCCACCAGGAAAAAGAAGAAACGCGCCAAGGGCGAGACCAAGGAGCGGCTGCAGAACAAACCCGTCACTCCGCCTCCGCCCCCTCCTCCGCCCGATCCGACGGTCAACCCCTCCCTGGGAGCGACCCCGCAGGGCATCACTCCCCCGCCGCCCCCTGCGCCGGCACCGTCTTCCCAGACCCCGGCCCCCGCGCCGCAGCAGTAAGGATCGATTCAGCAAGGAGGGTAACCGTCATTCTCGATTTTGACGGTTACTCTCCTTGCCATTTTCTCGGCTTCGGCCAGCTTTGGAAGACTCGCAAGGGACCTTTCAATCGATTTAGGGTGGTGACCGACTGCCCGCTTTCTTCGAACCGGTAACTCCGTACTGAAAGAACCGCTGGTCTTCGGGATCCATTTTGGCGTTAGTGACAGGGCCAGCATCGGGAGTTGTACGGACTGTATGGGAGGCCGCAGGGTATCCTTGTCTTCTGATGAAAGACTTTTTTATCGCGGATGCGCCGCGCTTCGACAACTCGCTCATAACCTCCTTCTTTGTCCTCTCCTCGCTCCAGCTTCGCGAGAAGCGCCAGGGCGGCCAGTTCCTTACCGTCACCCTGACCGATAAGACCGGCTCGATGCCGGCGGTGATGTGGGAGGACTTCGCGGAATCTATCACGTCCTGCTCTGAGGGCTGCTACGTCAAGGTGCTGGGCCAGATCTCGCGTTACCAGAACAAGTTTCAGATGGAGTTGAAGAAGCTCCGTTTCGCCGCGGAGACCGAGATCGATCCCGCCGACTATCTCCCGGTAACTCGCTTCGACATCGACCAGATGTGGATGGAGTTGCGCGATTATGTCCGCGCCTTCACGAATCCCGACCTGAAGCGATTGGTCTTCGCCTTTCTCGACGATCCGGCCATCACCGAGGCCTACCGGGTGGCTCCTGCGGCCAAGACACTGCACCATGCCTGGATCGGAGGCCTGCTGGAGCACGTCGTTACGCTGGTTCGGGTCTGCGTGGCGACCGCTCCGTTCTATCCCGAGGTCGATCCAGAGCTTTTGGTGACGGGAGCGATCCTGCACGATATCGGCAAGGTTCGGGAGCTCTACTGGAAGTCGAGCTTCGGATACACGCTGGAGGGCCAGCTGATCGGCCATATCAGCATCGCGCAGGGCATGCTGATCGAGAAGGTCCGCGAGCTTGCGCCCTTTCCTGAAAAGCTGCGCATCCTGGTCGAGCACATGATCCTGTCGCATCACGGAAAGTACGAGTTCGGCTCGCCCAAGCTGCCGATGACTCCCGAGGCCCTGCTGCTGAATACGCTGGACGATCTCGAGGCCAAGATGCAGACGCTGCGCAACGCCTTTGCCGCGGCCGAGGCCCAGAGCAAGGGCGCGGGCGAGGTGACCGACTGGATACGCTCGATGGAGCGGCCCCTGTTCAACACGCGTGCCTGGCTGAAGGAAGAGACGTGGACGGAACCGGAGAGCGGACAGATGTCTCTGCTGGAGACGGTGGAGACGGATGCGGAAGCTCTCCCCACGGTAGAAGAGACTCCTGCGGACTAAGGCGGGTCAAGACCTGCGCTGCCGCGCGGGTCCACTACGCGTGGGGCACTCTTCGTGACGCGCTCTGCGGTCAGGGAGCCAAGGCGGAGCGGTTGTTACAATAGAGTTTCGTCCTAAGCCATTACGAGTAAGGGTTGTGCCAGCAGATGCTTCGATTTTCCACAGCAGGGGAGAGCCACGGTGAGAGTTTAGTCGCCCTGGTCAGCGGTCTTCCGGCCGGGGTGCCGGTCGATCAGGAGTTCATCAGCCGCGAGCTTTGGCGGCGTCAGCGCGGCTATGGCCGGGGCGGACGCATGCGCATCGAGCGGGATACCGCGCACATTCTGTCGGGGGTCCGCCATGGGAAGACTATCGGCTCGCCCATCGCGATGACCATCGCGAACAATGACTGGAAGAACTGGACCGAGATCCTGCCGGTGGAGGAGGGCGACGCCGCCAAGCATAAGGCCGTAGCCTCGCCGCGTCCCGGGCACGCCGACCTGGCGGGAGCCTTGAAGTACAACTTCTCCGATGCCCGTTACGTGCTCGAGCGTGCCAGCGCCCGGGAATCGACGGCTCGCGTGGCCGCGGGCTCCCTGGCGAAGCTTCTGCTGCGCGAGGTAGGGGTCGAGGTGCTGTCGCACGTGATTCGTGTGGGCAAGGCGGAGCTATCGCGGCCGGCGAAATGGGAGGAGATCGTCGCGCTGTCCGAGAAAGACGAGGTTCTGCTGAACTGCGTCGACGCCGAGGACGAGGCTCGCATGAAGGCCGAGGTGGACGGCGTTCTGCGCACCGGCGATACGGTCGGAGGGGTCTTCGAGGTGGTGGTGCATGGACTTCCCCCCGGCGTGGGAACGCACATCAACTGGGATGAGCGTCTGGATGGTCTGTTGGCCCAGGCGGTAATGAGCCTGCAGGCGGTGAAGGCGGTTGAGATCGGACGCGGCGTGACGGCGGCGGAGTCGCTGGGCTCGACCGTACACGACGCCATCGGTTACGAGGGCGCGGAGGAAGACTTCACGAAGTTCTCGCGCGAGCACAACAACGCCGGAGGCATCGAAGGCGGCATCTCAAATGGTAAGGACGTGGTGGTGCGAGGATATCTGAAGCCGATCTCGACGCTGCGCCGACCGTTGGGAAGCGTGAGTTTTGAAACCCGCGAGCCGGTCAAGGCCGCCTATGAGCGCTCGGACGTCTGTGTGGTTCCGGCGGCCGGAGTGGCGTCGGAGGCGATGGTCGCGCTGGCCGTGGCACGGCTGGTGCTGGAGAAGTTCGGTGGAGATTCGCTCGGCGAGTTGAAGCGTAACTACATCGGATATCTCGAACAGATTAAGCAGTTCTAGAACGAAGAAGAGCAGAGAGAAGTGGCGAAAGAGAACAAAGACGTAAAGATCCACGAGATCGTAAAGTATCCGGACCCGATTCTGAATAAGGCGGGAGAGCCGATCACTGTTTTCGACGAAGATCTGAGGAAGCTGGTGGAGGAGATGTTTGCCTCAATGTACGAAGCCCATGGGATCGGGCTGGCGGCGCCACAGATAGGGCTGTCGAAGCGACTGACAGTGATCGATGTCAGCTTCAAGAAGAACCCAGAAGACAAGCTGGTTCTGATCAACCCGGAGATCATCGAGCGCGAGGGCGAACAGTACGAGGAAGAGGGATGCCTCTCGCTTCCCGACATCCGCGACAAGGTGAGGCGCGCGGCGAAGGTGAAGGTGCGGGCGCAGAACGCCAAGGGCGAGTGGTTCGAGATCGAGGGTGAGGAGCTTCTGGCTCGCGCCTTTCAGCATGAGATCGACCATCTGGACGGAGTTCTGTTTATCGAGCGCCTGAGCCGTTTGAAGAAGGACCTGACCGTTCGCAAGATCAAGAAGCTGATCAAGAACGGTGAATGGTAGCTCCCGGCGCATCCTGACTGCGCTCCGGATAGTCTTATAAGGAATGAGACTCGTCTTTTGCGGTACTCCCCAGTTTGCCGTTCCCACGCTTGAGGCTGTTCTGGCGGCTGGCCATGAAGTTGCGTTGGTGCTTACGCAGCCAGACCGTCCAGCAGGACGCGAGCAGCAGGTGCTTGCTCCTGCGGTCAAGCAGGCCGCGCTGACGCATGGGATCCCCGTGCTTCAGCCGGACAAGATCAAGAACAACGCCGAGCTGCGCGCGCAGTTAGAGGCGGTCGCGCCGGATGCAATTCTGGTGGTCGCCTACGGACGCATCATTCCGCAGTGGATGCTGGAGCTGCCTAGGTTCGGCAACATCAACTTGCACGGATCGTTGCTGCCGAAGTATCGGGGCGCGGCGCCGATACAGTGGGCGGTCGCGAACGGCGAGGTGACCACCGGAGTGACGACGATGCGTCTCGATGCTGGCCTCGATACCGGGCCGATGCTGCTGGCGCAGGCGATTCCCCTCGGGGAGGAGGAGACCGCGGTCGAGGTCTACGAGAACCTTGCCGAGGTGGGAGCTCCTCTGATGGTCGAGACGCTCAGGCGGCTGGAGGCGGGGGATCTGTTTCCTTCGCATCAGGATCACTCGATGGCGACGCACGCGCCGATTCTTACGCGCGAGGATGGGCGCATCGATTTTTCACGGACAGCGAAGCAGATCCATGATCGCTGGCGTGGCTTCCAGCCGTGGCCGGGGGCTTTTACGACGCTGCGGGGGAAGAAGCTGATCGCGCATCGGCTGCGTCCGGTGGTGCCTGCGGAGGCGATTGGAGAGGGTGTGATTCATCTGCATGAGGGCCGGCTGCTGGTGGGCTGCGGCGAGGGAAGCATGCTCGAGCTCGAAGAGGTACAGATGGAAGGCAAGCGCCGCATGCCGGCGGCAGAGATTCTGCGCGGGTTCCAGATCAACTCTGGAGAGCGGCTGGGAGAATAAAGATTCTGGCCTGCCGGCCGAACCCACTGCGCGTGGAGCGGTCCCTTCGTGACGCGTGTACTCTCTTCGGGGTGAGGCTCCCGTTGGTCGCTTGCGAAAATCTTTGCGCCGACCAGCGGGAGGCCCACGGCGAAGCCGGTATACGCGTCACGAAGGGTGCGCTGCCCGCGCGGCAGCCCGTCTCCCCAAAACCCTAGTTCTTTGTGTTTGTCGGCGTATCCGTGGCCGTGCCGTCAACCGAAGAGGCTTTGCTGTCTTGGTCTCTGTGTGGAGGTCACGGCCCGAGCGGGTGGCTTGCGTCTCTCTCGTTCGGGAGCAAGCGGTCGAGGATCTGGCCGTGTGCTCTCTTGCTGCGGGGCGAGCGGAAGCTCAGGGCTGGTCTCGGTGTGATCGTCGAGATCGTCCGAATCTTCGCGCCAGCGGCGGTTGAGGCCGTGGCGCTCACGGGCCTGGGAGACCAGGTGGCTGAGGTGCTGAGCGTAGGGCTTGGCGGCGAAGTCGGCGAGGGAGAACCGGCGCTCATACTCGGGCATGAGCGCCGGGAAGTGCTCCCGAACGAAGCTCAGGTAGGTAGGACGGGAGCACGGCTTGAGGAAGAGCGGATTGGCGGAGAAGAAGCTGGCTCCAGCCTGAGCCGCATGGAAGGCCATGCGGTTGATTGCCTCTTCGGTGTCGGTGATGCCGGGTAGCAGCGGCGAGCAGAGGATGCCGGTGGTGATGCCGGCCTGGCGCAGGCGGCGCACGGTGTCGAGGCGGAGGTCGGGTCGCGGGGCGCGCGGCTCGAGCAGGCGGGCGAGCGTGGCGTCGGGCGTGGTGATGGTGATATGGACGACGAGGCGGTTGCGTCGGTTGATCTCCTGCAGCAGGTCGGTGTCGCGAAGGATGAGGCGGGATTTGGTGACGATGCCGATGTTGTAGCCGGAACGGCGGGCGAAGACCTCGAGCAGGCTGCGGGTGATGCGGGCACGTCGCTCGATGGGCTGCCAGGGATCGGTGGCGGTACCAATGGCGATCTGCTGGGACGGGTCGAAGCGACGAAGCTCCTGCTGGAGCAGCCAGGCGGCGTTCTGTTTGATGAAGATGAGGCGCTCGAAGGTATTGGGGTCGCGGAAGTCGGGCGCCCCTGGTTGCGGCTGCTGGCCTGGCGCCGGGGCCATGAACTCGTGGGTGTAGCGGGCGTAGCAGTAGCGGCAGGCGAACTCGCAGCCGCGGTAAGGGTTGATGCTCCAAGCCATCCAGGTCATACGCTTGGAGACGGAGCGGTTAAGAACGCTGCGGACGTGAAGGCCGCGGAACTCGATGAGATGCCCTTCGTCGGCGCGGGTGGACTCGAAGGCCATCCGCGCGATGCCGGTGGGGCTCTGTCCGAGGATAGGGAAGAGCGAGTTGGCGTTGCGATGCATTTTCGCCATTTGTTCGCCTTTCTGAAATATAGAATAAGCGGGCTTCAGACCGTCGTCAAGTGGGAGTTTTGAACAGGGTTCTGAGGCTAGTTTTTTAGGGGTGTCATCCCGAGCGGAGCGCGAAGCGCACAGTCGGATCTGCTGCGCTCCTCTTCTTAGCCATTGGTCTTCCATGACTTCTAGGACCTGTTGCGGATCCATCAGGATTCAATGGCGAGGAGAAGAACAGCAGATCCTTCGACTGCGCGCTTCGCTCAGGATGACACCCTTAATGCTTTATGTTCCGCCCGAATGACACTCTTTAAAATGAGTGAAGGAAATGAGCGAGGACTAAAACGGCAAGTGGTTGGCCAATCAAGAAAGTTGGCCAAATCAAGAAATATGTTGATACGCCTAAGGCTTCAACTCGGGCGTGGTGATGTCGTGGGTTGGTTCGCCAGAGATCGGCAGATGCCACAGGCCTCCACCGTAGGTGGAGATGTAAATCTTGCTGGAATCTTCAAGATCCGGCTGAACGCGGTGTCCCCACTTGAAGTTGTAGCCGGGGATGCGCGACCAGTGCTCGCCGCGGTCGCGCGAGATCCAGGCGGAGGACTCGAAGCCTGTGGCGTAGAGGGTGTCCGAGTCGCGCGGGTCGATCGTGACGTCGTAGATGTGGCTATCGCGATTGAGGATCCAACGCCAGGTTTTGCCGCTATCAGTGGAGAGGGCAATGCCTCCACCTTCTCCGTTGAGAATTTCAGGGTGGTCGGGAGTTTCCTTCGCCGGGTGGGAAGAGGTGGTTGGCGTTGCACGAGCCCAGAGAGCAAGATAAAGGCGTTTGGGATCGCGCAGGTCGATGGCCAGGCCGTTGGGGGCGTTGGCCCCGGCGGGTAGCGGAAGACGGCTCCAGTGGTCGCCACGATCGGTCGAACGATAAAAGGCTCCATCGCCGGAGTTACCGAAACTGCCGTCCTCGCTGCGCCGGGCGACAAGGGTGTAGAGCGCGCCGTCGGGAGAGAGCGCGAGCCTCCAGGCGAGGGCGTCGGGCTGAGCGATGCCGTTATTGATCGGGGACCAGGTGTGGCCGTCATCGGTGGAGCGGTAGATCCCGTGGCCCATGGTGGCGGCCCAGAGGGTTCGATGGCCTCCAGGGCTCTTCGGATCGAGGAGGATGTGGGTGGGGGCGGTCGGGGCCATGCCGGTGTTCGAGGCCTTCCAGGTACGGCCTCCGTCGGTCGAGGCACAGATGCCGCCGACGTAGTCGTTGGTGGAGCGGTGGCGCCACATCTTGGGGCGGGGAAGATCGTGGACGTAGCTCATCGCTGCCCACATCTTGCCCGGCGTCGCGGGATCGAAGGCGACCGAGTAGGTAGTGTTCTCCCACTTGTCCGGAACGCCCTTTGTGGAGCGAATCCAGGAGTGGCCGGAGTCCTCGCTGCGGAAGAGACCGATGTCGGTGGTGAGGATGAAGCGGCGGCTGGGATTGTGTGGGTCGATCTCGTAGCCGTAGACGGTTGTGACATCCAGGCCGGTGCTTCGCCACGAGGTTTGAGTGGCATCCGCCGGTTCGGAGTAGCGTGCGGTCCAGGTCTTGCCGCCGTCTGTGGTCGAGAGGGTGCGGCCGAGGTCGGTAGCGTAGGCGAGGTCAGGATTGCGGTCGTCCACGGTGAGGCTGAGAGGCTCCTCGGCCCAGGAGGGCGTCATCTCGCGCGCGATCCAGGCGTCATGGACGTTTGCGGACTCCTGGTGTGCGGCGGCGTGCCAGACGATGGTCCAGTGCTGGCCGGAGTCGGTGGTCTTCGCGACGCCCTGGAGGGTCTTGCTGTCGAGGCTCATCCTGCGGAAGGAGGCGTAGGCGATCTCGGGATGGTGAAGGCTGGTGGCTACGGCGCGGATTTCGGCGCCGGCGCCCGGGAGAGTGGAAGGCTCCCATGTCTGGCCAGCGTCGTGTGAGAGGAGCAGGCCGGGATGGTCGCCTTGAGAAACGGCGTAAAAGATTGGGGCGGATGAGGACGAGGCGGGAGATCCTGCCGTGACGTCGAAGAGAGTCGTTCCGGGAGGGGCTGGGCGGGTCTGCCATGCGCCTCGGATGCGGGCTTCAATGCCGGTGGAGGTGGCGATGTAGAGATCGCGGTTGCCTCGCGGCGAGCGCGGGGCGGGGAAATGTGGATTGGGCAAATTTAAATCGACCCAGAGGCGGAGGGGAGTCTGGGTGACCGGATGCAGGATGCTCCAGGTGCGGCCTAGGTCGTTTGACCTCACCACTGCCGGATGGTCTTTGCCGGTCGCGGTGGCGTAGAGAATCTTTGAGTTAGCGGGATCGACGGCGAGGCTGGTCAGGGTGCCGACGGGATTGGGGGTGGTGACGAAGGTCTCCTCGGCATGGTCGGAGTCCATCTGGATGGCGCGGATAGAGGTGGGGCGGGGCCAGAGCATGTGCCAGGTTGCGCCATCGTCGGTGCTCCGCCATAGCGCATCGGTGAGGGCGTAGAGGGTGCCGCTATGGAGGGGATCGAAGACGAAGGAGCGGATGCCTCCGCGCAGGTTGAACATGCGCCAGTGGTGACCGCCGTCATGGCTGATGTAGGCACCGGTCATGTCGCAAGAGAGCAGGACCTCCCGCGGATCGTTGGGGTTGATGGTGACGTTGTACATGGCACCGCCACCGCCGGGGCCGATGATCTCGCGCTGGCCGTGCAGAGTGGCTGTCAGGAGAGCGGCGAGACCAAGCGAGGCCAGATGTTTTGCGATCAAATCGTCTCCTCGCACTCTTGAAAGAAGATTCCGGCAGGCCAGGGTCGAGTCTAATCAAGCGCGTAGATGGCCAGTCCGCTGAGCAGCTTGGGGTAAAAATCGGTGGACTTCTGCGGCATGACGTCGCCGGCGAGGGAGACGTCTCTGAGCTGATCGAGGGTGATGGGCTTGATCAGGAAGGCCATGTTGGAGTCGCCCTCGGTGACCATCTTTGCGGCTTCCTCGGCCTCGCGAATGTAGCTGACGCTGCCGAGACGGGTGATCGTCTCCTGATCGAGCCCGAGAAGCTTGTCGAGCACCACGCGATGCAGCTGCACGACGTCGAGGCGGCGTTGGCGGGGGGGGAGATCGGAGAGCAGGAGATCGACTGCCTCGGGCTTGGCCGTCAGCAGGTAGCTTCCGTCGATGGTGACGGCGATGAAGGTGGTGCCGCTGATGGGAGCCAGCTGGGCGATATCGGCCGAGGGCAGCTCCTTGATGTCGAAGTAGGCGCTGGCGCGGGTGATGAAGTCGGGCGAGGAAAAGTTCTCGATGCCATGCACTACGCGGTGGGTGGGCAGGATGGTGATTCCGGGGGCGTCCATGTTGACGAAGGTCATCATCATGGCCGCTTCGGGGAAGGCGGGAACGGGGAGGTTGCCGTTCGAGACTCGCTCGTCCTCGTCGGCGGGCTGGTTGAGGGGAAGTTTGAGCTGGGCGGAGCGCTCCTTGGCGTAGGCGACGGAGGTTTCGTAGCGGTGGTGGCCGTCGGCGATGATCAGCTTCTTGTCGGCCATGGCGGTGACGATGAGGTTGATCAGGGTGGGGTCGGTGACCTTCCAGACGCGGTGGACGACGCCATACTCGTCGGTGATGGCGAGGTCGGCGAGATTGGCGTCCTTGCCTTCGCCGTTCCCGCCGCTGGTTACTCCGAAGATAAGTTTTTCGGCGGTGAAGGCGGGATCGGAGTAGAGCATGTAGATCTGTTCGCAGTAGGCGCGGGTGGCCTTGAACAGGCTCATGCGGTCGCTTTTGTGCTTGGGGAAGGTCTGCTCGTGCCGGTAGACGACCTTGTCGGCGTAGTCGTAGAGGTGGCCGAGGGCGATGAAGCCGCGGCGCTCACGCACCTCATTCGTATAAGGCACGGTGTAGGTCTGGGAGTAGCCGTAGAGGGCGGGCTCGGACTCCTCGCGCAGGATGCCCTCTTCGCGCCAGTCGTGGAGGGTCTCGGCGGCGCGGGTGTAGACGTTGTGTTGGTCGTTGTCGTCGGGAAGGTGTTTGCCGAGGATGACACGGACGAGGTTATAGGGGCTGGCCTCGTAGTAGTGCTCCTGCATGGCCGGGGTGATTTTGTCGTAGGGCTGGGTGACGACGTCTTCCATGTTGACGCGGGAGGGATCGTAGCGAAGGGCGCGGAAGGGATAGATGCGGGCCATGCGTTTTTGTCTTTGTTCTCCGTAGATGAGGTGTGCCTGGATTGATTGTACGGGCGGCGGTTGAGCGGAAGTAAAGGAGGTGTACACAACCCGCGGGCTTCAGGAGAACAGCTGTTTGCAAAAGGATGACAAATACGCGAAAAAACGCGTCTATAAACATAGGAAAGCAGCGTTGGGAGACAGAGGAAGATAAAGTGAGCCTGTCTTCCTCGAATAAGTGAGCGCCGCTTCCGGATTCGGTGTATATTCTGCGGACACAGCCGTGAGGGCTCTCTGCGAGGGTTCAATTTCGAGGAGACTTGAAGACCAGCGGGGCCAGTAGGTTGCGGAGATGACCAAGGCTATGCGGGACACCGAGATCGAGGGCGAGGGAAGAAGAGGAGCGAGATGGACGGGGATGGCCGTCCGGATGGCGTGGCCGCTCCTTGCGATGGTTTTGGTAAGCGGAATCTCTGCGCGGGCACAGGAGAATCCTCTGGGGGAGGTTCATACTCAACCGCCGCCGCCCCTGCCAAAGACTCCAGAGGAGAACAAGCCGGTGATCGAGGGCGGGGAGAGTGTGACGGCGATGGGAACCTCGCGGCGCGACGCCCGGCTGCGCGTGGATGTGAACCTGGTGCTGGTTCCGGCGACCGTGACCGACCCTCTGAATCGCCTGGTGACGGGGCTTGAGAAGGAGAACTTCGAGGTCTACGACAACAATATAGGGCAGGTCATCAAGAGCTTTTCGACTGAGGACGCTCCGGTTACGATTGGGATCGTCTTTGATTTGAGCGGAAGCATGAACTCGAAGTTCAATCGCGCTAGGAGAGCCTTGAGCGAGTTTCTGCGGACGTCGAACCCGTTGGATGAGTTCTTCGTGATTGGATTTAATGACCGCCCGGCGGTGATCGTGGACTATACCTCGGACGTGGACGACGTCGAGGCTCGCATGGTGATGTTGAAGCCGGAGAATCGTACGGCCCTGATCGACGCAGCGTACATGGGAATGACCAAGCTGCGGGACGCCAAGTATGAGCGCAAGGCGTTGCTCATCATCTCGGACGGCGGTGACAACCGCAGCCGTTATACCGAGGGCGAGCTGCGACGGGCGGTGCGCGAGAGCGATGTGCAGATCTATTCGATTGGCATCTTTGACCAGTATGCTCCCACCCAGGAGGAGCAGCTGGGGCCTGTGCTTTTGAGCGATATCTGCGAGATGACCGGGGGAAGGATGTTCCGCGTCGGCGATATCGGGGATCTGGGCGACATCGCCACGCGCATCAGCGCCGAGCTGCGCAACGAGTATGTGCTGGGCTACCGGCCGTCCGAGGTGAAGAAGGATGGCAACTGGCGTAAATTGAAGATAAGACTGGTTCCGCCACCGGGGCTTCCTCCGCTGACGGTTCACAATCGCCAGGGGTACTATGCACCTTCGCAGTAGAGTTCTGCCATGGTTGGCGCTCGTCGCCGTCCTGATGGCGAAACCGCAGTCATCTAGTGGTTGGGAGATGCAGGCGGCGGGGGCTGCCCCAGCGGCTGGCGCTGCGCAGAGCCCCGCCCAGAATCAGGCCCAGCAGCCGTCCCTGACGGTCGATCGCGATCCTGTCGCCTCGCCTGACCCGGACACCCCGGCGATGACGGCAGGTCAGGGCCAGAAGGCGCCGGAGACCGAGGCTGGACCGATCGGAAAGAGCGGCGGAAGGTACACGCTGAGGACCGATGCCTACGAGGTTCGGCTGAATGCGACGGTGCTCGATTCGGACGGCAAGTCGATCCTGACGCTGGGCAAGGACGACTTTCACGTCTTCGAGGACGGGGTTCCGCAGACGATCAACTCCTTCCGGCATGAGGACCTTCCGGTCTCGCTGGGAATTCTGATCGACAGCTCGGGCTCGATGTACGACAAGCGCGCGGCGGTGGAGCAGTCGGCGCTGGACCTGATCAAGCTTTCGAATAAGGAGGACGAGGCCTTCGTGGTGGACTTCTCCTGGGAGGCGTTCATCGATCAGGACTTCACCAACGACATCGACAAGCTGCGGCAGGGTCTGGAGTATGTGAAGTCCAGTGGAGGCACGGCGATTTATGACGCTCTGTTGGCCTCGGCCGATTATCTGTCCAAGAACGCCAAGCACCCGAAGCAGGTGCTGCTGGTGGTGACCGATGGCGAGGACAACGCGTCCAGCGCGTCGCTCGAGCAGGCGATCCGCAGGATTCAGGATCTCGACGGCCCGGTGATCTACTCGGTGGGTCTGCTCTTTGGGCAGGATACGGACAAGCGCGAGTCGCGACATGCGCGCAGGGTTCTGGAGACACTGAGCGAGCAGACGGGAGGAGCGGCTTACTTCCCGAGGTCGTTGAAGGAGGTCGACTCGATCGCCGCCCAGGTGGCGCAGGATATCCGGACGCAGTACACAATCTCTTATCGCTCCACCAAGGCGCCGGCGCTGGGGGGCTACCGACAGGTGCACGTCGACGTCAAGGCAAAGGGCATGGGCAAACTTTCGGTGCGTACGCGGACCGGATACTATCCAAAGGTCGCGAAGGATGCAGCGGACTCGAATGCGAAGGGTGGTCAGTGACAAAGCAGCGGGAAGATCTAAAGGATCGCCTGCTGATCTCATTCGAAGTTGAGGATGCGAAGAGCAGAGACCATTATCGATCTGGTGGGCCATACCCCGATGGTGCGTCTGAAGGCGCTGGAGCCGGAGGGCGGAGCGGAGGTGTGGACCAAACTTGAGTATCTGAATCCGGGCGGAAGCGTGAAGGACCGGGCCGCGCTGGGCATTGTGCTCGATGCCGAGCGCAGGGGAGTGCTCCGGCCGGGCTCGACGATCGTCGAGGCGACGGCAGGCAATACCGGCGTGGGGCTGGCGTTGATCGGCGTCAATCGCGGCTACAAGGTGATACTGTATGTGCCGGAGCAGTTTGCCGAAGAGAAGTGCATCTTGATGCGCGGACTGGGCGCTACGGTGATCCGCACGCCCGAGGCAGAGGGTATGGCGGGCGCTATTGAGAGAGCGCTTGACTACGAGCGCGAGACCGAGGGAGCGTTTGCCGCGCTGCAGTTTGAGAATCCCGCCAACCCGGACTTTCACGAACAGACGACCGCGGTCGAGATCTGGGAGCAGATGGAGGGCCGGGTCGATGTGTGGGTCGCGGGCGTGGGTTCGGCGGGGACGTTTACCGGGGTGGCCCGGTTCCTGAAGCGGCAGAGCGCGGAGATTCTTGCAGTCGCGGTGGAGCCGGAGGGAAGCGTCCTGCAGGGTGGTGTTCCGGGTCCACACAAGGTGGAGGGCATCGGCGTTTCGTTCATCCCGGCGACCTTTGACCCGAGCGTCTGCGATCGCGTGATCCAGGTGATCGACCCCCCGGCATTTGCGATGGTGAAGCGGTTGGCGGCGGAGGCCGGAGTTTTTGCGGGCTCGAGTGCTGGGGCGATGGTGTGCGCGGCGGTGCAGATGGCGTCGGAGATGGGGGCGGGCAGACGCATCGTGACGATGATTCCGGATTCGGCAGAGAGATATCTGTCGAAGGAGATCTTCGGGTGATCGAATAAGACTAAGACCAATTGAATTTCGAGGCGAGGCATGGAGAAGGCAGACGGGATGCAGGCGAAGAAACATGGTTTTGCGACGCGCGCGATTCATGATGGCCAGGAGCCGGAGAAGCTGACCGGAGCGGTGAATGTTCCCATCTTTTTGACCTCGACCTATCAGCAGGAGGAGATTGGAAAGAATCGCGGCCATGAGTATGCCCGTCTGACCAACCCCACGCGCGATGCTCTGGAAGAGAGCCTGTGCTCGCTCGAAGGGGGGACCAGCGCGCACGTCTTCGCCTCGGGTATGGCGGCGATCACGGCGATGTGCACGATGATGAAGACGGGCGACCATGTGGTGTGCTCGGATAACGTCTACGGGGGAACGCAGCGCGTCTTCGACCAGGTGCTCTCCCTCTACGGCCTGAGCTTTACCTATGTGGACACGAGCAAGGCCAAGAACGTCGCTGAGGCGATCCGTCCGGAGACCAGGCTGGTCCACATCGAGACGCCGACCAATCCCATGATGGCGATCACGGACGTTCGCGCGGTCGCGGATATCTGCCACGGGAAGGGTGTTGAGTTGAGCGTGGACAACACCTTCCTCTCGCCCTATCTGCAGCAGCCGATCGCGCTGGGCGCGGATATCGTGATGCACTCGACGACGAAGTTCCTCAATGGCCACTCGGATGGTCTGGGCGGGGTTTTGATCTGCACCAAACCGGAGCAGGCGGAGAGGTTCCGTTTTGTGCAGAAGTGCACGGGCGGCATCATGTCGCCGTTCGAGAGCTATCTTCTGCTGCGCGGTGTAAAGACGCTGGCGGTGAGGATGAAGCAGCACGACGCCAACGGACGCACTGTGGCGCAGTTTCTTGCGGGGCACAAGGCGGTGAAGAACGTCTTCTATCCGGGGCTCGAGAGCCATCCGCAGCACGAGCTGGCGAGCCGTCAGCAAAGCGGATTTGGGTCCATGATCTCAATTGAACTGGGCTCACTGGAGCGCGCGAATGCGTTCGCCAAGCGCCTGCGGCTGGCGTTTCTGGCGGAGTCTTTGGGCGGCGTCGAAACACTGGTCTGTCATCCGGCGAGCATGACGCATGCGGCGATTGGGCCGGAGGGAAGGGCGAAGCTCGGCATTACCGATGGACTGATGCGGATCTCGGTCGGGATAGAAGAGGTGGAGGACATTATTGCTGACCTCGATCAGGCATTAGAGGTCTGAACTCGCGTCGCGAAGGGCCTGGATGCGGTATCCTGTTAACTGACGTGCAGTGGAACTTGCGCTGCTCCTCCTCATCGAGATCAAAGGAATCGTCATCCATCGGCCCAGGCTTGTTGGATTTGCCGTTGCGCCCAGAAGGGCAGCCCGGCAGGAAGGCTTTACGTTGACTACCTCCATCGCACCTACCGCGGACCAGTTGGCCGCCGCACGACTCGCGCACTGGCATCAGGATGCCGAGCCCTTGCTGACCATGGAGGTTCTCCGCGAATGGATCAACGTCAATGGCCTGGTTCTGTACACCCCTCGCTCGCAGCAGTTCGCCGTACCGGCTCCCAGCTTTGTCGAATGCGTGCTGGGCACGGCGAATGCCGCTCCGACACTCGCCGAAACCGAACAGCCCCGCACGCTGCTGGCACGCTTGGTCGCCGAGGGCGCGGTGATTCCTCTGCATCTGTTCGGTTCGCCGACAGGAGCGGGTTCGGAGACGCCGGACTTTCTGGCCTCGCCAGCGGTCCTTCCGTATATCTTCACGCTGCGCGGCGATAAAGCCTGGAAGCAGCCGCCGGTGACCAGCGGAGGCGCCAAGGTCTCACCTCTGGCGCTGGCCAGCTTCAACCTGATCACGACCAAGGGTCGCATGACCTCCTCGGAGCTTGCGTCCGAGTTGGCCAACGAGGTGACTGAGGCTGCTGCTCTCCGCGCTCTGACCGAGCTGTGGGAACATCTTCGCGTTCTGCCGGTCCCGCAGGCCGATGGCACCGCGACTCTGTGGGAGCTGACGGCGACCCGCTATACCAAGCAGATCAAGGCGGGCGCGAACGCCGGCCTTCCGACCGCGCTCTCGGCGCTGATCTCGCTCTATCTGGGGCAATCGATTCTTCCCACGGCTGAGGAAGCCGAGACTTTTCTTTCTCCGCTTGCGGCTCGCTCTCGGATCCGCGAGGTGGTCAATGCCTTGATTGCAGCGCGCCAGCTCGACACGCTGGTGATCGACGGCAAGAGCCTTCTGTATGTCCCCGGAGAGCTGCCGACCTTCGTTGAGGTGATCGCAGAACCTGCTCCCGAAGATGTGGATGCAGCCGTGGTGACGACAGAGGGGATGGCGACCGCAACGGCGCCTTCGGCTCCCGAAGTGGATCGGATCTCGAAGTTTGCCTCCACCCGAAAGCCTTTCGTGAAGCGGGAGGGTGGGGATCGCCGGTCTGCCCGTTCGCCGGGAGGTTTTGATCGAGAGCGCCGTCCGTTCCGGCGGGAGGGCCAGGGTTCAGAGGGACGTCGATCCGAGGATCGCCCTCGCCGCGAATTCTCCGGCCCACCCCGTGAGTCGTCCGGACCACGCCGTGAATTTTCATCCGGACCACGCCGCGAGTTCTCCGGTCCGCGTCGTGAGCCCTCGGGGCCTCGCCGCGAGTTTACTCGCCCCTGGGATGAGGAGCGTGCTTCGCGTCCTCGTCGCACTGCCGGGGATCGCCCCGCGGGAGATGGTTCAGGTGAGCAAAGGGCGCCGCGCCGTCCGAGCTTCGATCGAGAAGGCAAGCGACCCGGGTTCGCCGCTCGTCCATCCTTTGGTGACAGGGTTCGCGGAGACAGAGCGAGCCGCGACAGTCGAGGGGACCGTCCAGCCTTTCGCCGCGACGATCAGGATCGTCCGCGTCGCGAGTTTGGCGACAAGCCACGTTTTTCCGGCGAGCGAAGCGGCGAGGAGCGGGGTGCTGCGCCGAGGTATCGTAAGTTCGATGCGCCGCGCAGCAACTTCCGCAAGCCTCGTCCGGAGTTCTCGGGGGCCGATGCCGGCAGGAGCGAGGATCGTCCGCGTACCGGCTTCAGCGGTGACAAGGGCAGGTCTTTCGGCGGAAGTAAGCCCTTGAGTGGCGGCAAGAGCTTCGGTTCGAAGAAGAGCTTTGGCGGGGCAAGACCCTCTGCCGGTGCAGGCGAGACCGGAGGGGAGAGGCCGAAGCGCTTCTCCTCGGGAGATCGTCCGTCATTTGGATCGAAGCCCGGAGCCGGATCGAAGTTTGGAGCAAAGCCCGGCTCGAAGTTCGGTGCGAAGCCCGGGAGAAAGCCGTTCGGTAAGCCCTCCGGCGGAACGTTCGCAAAGAGAGAGGGCGGCCCGTCATCGGGAGCGGGGCCTTTCGATAAGTTCAAGGGAAATAAGAAGCCCTTCGGCAAGCGGGGAGCTCCAGCCCGGAAACCAAAAGAGAGTCGTGAGGAGTAGCTTCCCGGGTGACCTATTTCGTTCGAACTCCTCTGCCAGAGAATAACCAGAGAACAAGATGATTCGCGCATGAACCAGTCCACCGATTCTTCCAACTCGTCCTCATCGGGCGCCCGGCGCGAGCGCCCGGTGATCGCCATCGACGGTCCCGCGGGCGCGGGCAAGAGCACCCTGGCAGCGCACCTGGCTCGCCGGTTTGGCTTCCTCAATCTTGAGACCGGGGCGATGTATCGCGCTCTGGCCTTGAAGGCGATCGAGAGCGATCTTGACTTTGACGAGGAGCAACCGCTGCTCGATCTTGCTGCCTATACCCGCATTCGACTGGAGCCGATGCTCGAGGGGAACCGCGTTCTGCTGGATGGGATGGATATCTCCCGACGCATTCGGGACGGAGATGTAACGGCGGCTGCCTCGCGTGTCTCGGTGCACCCCCGGCTTCGCGCCTGGATGGTAGAGCAGCAGCGCGCTTTGGGAGCCCAGGGAGGAGTAGTCATGGAGGGCCGCGACATCGGCACGGCGGTCTTCCCGGATGCAGAGGTTAAAATCTTTCTCGATGCCGCGCCTGAGGTTCGAGGCGACCGGCGTTTTCGGCAGGTCTCGATGCCACGCAATCAGGATGGCCCACCAAGCACTCCAAAGTCTCAACCTTCCTCTGAAGAAAATGAAGATAAAGCTAAGATTATACGGGAATTAAAGGATCGGGACGAACGTGATCGCAACCGTGCCGAATCCCCGCTTCGGCCAGCCGAGGACGCTGTGATCCTAGACTCGACCTCCCTGACTCTGGAGCAGGTTCTGGCTAAGGCAGAGGAGATCGTCCGGCCCCACCTGGCGAGCTCTTGACGATTTATGTACGCGTTTTCCTGTGAGCCAAAAGACTATGGTCTTTGCCGTGCTAAGAGCTCTTTTTGTCAGTGAAGTGACTTGGTTTGAGTAGCTTCTTCGCCTCCTCGCTGTTGGAGTGCACAGAAATTTGTGCAATTTAAAGATTTCTGAAAAAAACTTGCGGGATATGCTAACCTTCTCACATCGTTTGAAACAGATTGGTTTTCTGCAATGCTCGTCTGCGCGAAACCCCATTTGTATCTACGGCAATTCATTCAGTTGTAAAAGAAGGAAAGAAACAACATGGAACAGGGAACAGTGAAGTGGTTCAATGACGCAAAGGGGTTTGGCTTCATTAGTCGTCAGAACGGCGAGGACGTATTCGTTCACTACTCGGCGATCAACAGCAGCGGTTTCAAGAGCCTCCAGGAAGGCCAGGCGGTTCAGTTCAACGTTGTGAAGGGCCCCAAGGGCTGGCAGGCTTCCGACGTTCAGCCTCTGTAAGCTTCATACTGAGGATGCAGAAGGGATGGCCACAGGCTGTCCCTTTATGCTGTGACGAAACCAAATCCGTGGCGATGGCAGTCTCCCCTGTACGCTGCGCTCGCTTTTCCTGTCTGAAGGAATTGTCCTGTCAAAGGGAAGTTGTGCAAGTCGATGCTTTGATCGGCGTCGTCGTTCACTGACGGCTGCTTGAGTACAGATAATAAAAAAGGCTCCGAGGATCTCGGAGCCTTTTTATTTATCTGATGAAACTGTTTGTGCCTCTTATACATTTGCGGTACCGAGCGCGATATCGATCAGGGTCCGCTCTTCGATATCGTGGGCCTTGGCCGAACCGGTCGCGGGAGTGGCCGAGGCAGAACGCTTTACACTCAGGACGGCGCGGTCGCGAGCGACGCGACGCAGCTGCGGCATGACATAGAAGAACGGCCCCATGTTGGCCGGCTCCTCCTGAACCCAGACGATCTCCTCGGCATTCGGATGCTGATCGAGTGCGGCCAACATCTCCTCTTCAGGCCAGGGATACATCTGTTCAAGAAAGATGATTCCGACACTCATATCCTTGCGCTTCTCGCGCTCCACCCGCAGGTTGTGTCCGATCTTACCGCTGCAGACCAGCAGACGGCGTGGGTTCTGAACCTCGTTGTCGGGAAGGACATTGAGGAAGCGATCGCGGCCGAGGTCGGCGATGGTCGAAGAGGCATCGGGGTGGCGCAGCATGCTCTTCGGGGTGAAGACGACCAGCGGTTTGCGCCAGGAGCGCATGGCCTGACGGCGCAGAAGATGGAAGTACTGGGCCGCGGTCGAGGGCTGGCAGATCTGGATGTTATCGTTGGCGGCCAGCTGCAGATAGCGTTCGATGCGAGCGCTCGAGTGCTCCGGTCCCTGGCCCTCGTAGCCGTGCGGGAGCAGCATGACGACGCCGGAGAGCAGACCCCACTTGGCCTCGCTGGCGGAGATGAACTGGTCGATGATGATCTGGGCGCCGTTAGCGAAGTCGCCGAACTGTGCCTCCCACATCACCAGGGCCTCGGGATAGTCGCGGGCGAAACCGTACTCGAAGCCGAGCACCGCGGCCTCGGAGAGGAGCGAGTTATAGACTTCGAAGCGGCCCTGCTTATCGGAAAGATGGGCCAGCGGGGAGTAGCGAAGCTCGGTCTGGGTATCGACCACGACGGAGTGGCGCTGGTTGAAGGTTCCGCGCTGCGAGTCCTGGCCGGTTAGCCGGACCAGGGTTCCGTCCTCGAGCAGTGAGGCGAAGGCGACCAGCTCGGCGGTTCCATAGTCGAAGGGCTTGGCTCCCGAACCCATCTCCTGGCGCTGCTCGAAGAGCTTCTTCACCTTGGGATGGATGTGGAAGTCTGCGGGGGTGGAGGTGATCTTCTGCACCAGCTGGGCGATGCGCTCGGCGGAGAGACCGGTGTTGACCTCGTCGGCGGGATCGAACTCGCCACCCTTGTACTTGTCCCAGTAAGAGGGAAGTTTGGCGAGCTTGGGGATGTGATCGGCCTTGGTGGCTGCCTTCTGCTGATTGAGGAACTCCTGCTGGATCTGTTCGGCTTCCTTCGCCGGATTGACGCCGATCTGCTCGGCATAGAGCTGATAGAGAGGCTTGCGATCCTTGATGATGGCATAGCGGCGCGGCTGGGTGACGGTGGGGTCATCGACCTCGCTGTGGCCGTGGCGGCGGTAGCCGATGAGGTCAATGACGACGTCGGCGTGGAAGCGCTGACGGTACTCGGTGGCGATGGCCGCGACGCGAACCACGGCATCGGGATCTTCGGCGTTGACGTGGAAGATCGGGATGGGAAGACGCTTGGCGATATCGGTGGAGAATCGCGAGGAGTTCGACTCCTCGGGGTTGGCCGTGAAGCCGAGAAGATTGTTGACGATGATGTGCAGGCATCCGCCTACGTTGTATCCGTGCAGCGTGGCCATGTTCAGGGTCTCGGCCAGGATGCCCTGTCCGGCGAACGCCGCGTCACCGTGGATGGTGATGGGAAACACCTGCTGCTTGCCGCCCTCGCCGATGCGCTCCTGCTTGGCGCGGGTACGACCCAGCAGAACCGGGTCGACCGCCTCGAGGTGGCTCGGATTAGAGGCCAAGTGCAGGCTGATGATCTTGCCGTCGGGCGAGGTGTAGTCGCCGGTCGCGCCGACGTGGTACTTCACGTCGCCGCCGCCCATGGTGCTGCGCGGGTCGACGTCTTCAAACTTGGTGAAGAGCTCGACCGCGGGGCGGCCGATGGTGTTGGTCATCACGTTGAGGCGGCCGCGATGGTTCATGGCCAGCATCGCCTTGGTGACGCCAAGTGAGGCTCCGGTCTCGAGGACGCGGTCGAGGAAAGGGATCAGGGCGGTGATGCCCTCAAGGGAGAAACGCTTGGCTCCGAGATAGCGCGACTGAATGACCTGCTCGAAGAGATCGGCGCGGATCAGCTGGGTGAGGATGCGAGCTTGATTGGGCTTCGGGGCCTTCTGCTCCATCTTCTGCTGTAGCCACAGCCTCTGTTCGGTGCTGGGGATGTGCATGAACTCCGCGGCGATGGTTCCGCAGTAGTAGCTGCGGGCCTCGGCGGCGAGTTCGCCCTCGGGAGCGGGAGTGGGAAAGGGCTCGGGCGGAAGATATTGTCCGAGTGGATCGAGCGAGGACTGCAGGTAACCCCATCGGCGAAAGATGTCGAAGACCGTTTCGCGTTCCTGTTGATCGTTAACCGTGGGTGCTGGAGTCAGTGCCTCTGCCTTGGTGGCCATTGCTTCCTCGATTTCTAAATGTCAAACATTTGTGCTCAAACTCAAGCGTCATGGCTTGAGCCGGCTCTCTTTCTATGCTAGACCTTTCGCGCCGCGCCTGCATATGGTCTCGTGCAACTTACGAGGTGCGAAAGGTACCAGAACGGTACTCAAAATGTAGGACAAAATTCCTATTCGAAGGAGGTTTGTTGGAGAACGAGAAGATTGGATCGCCAAGATCTTCCTGAAGATGGAGGAAGGTAAGGGTGAGATCGTCCGGCCACCTAAGCCTTGTGTTTGCCTCGGATATACCTATTTGAAAAGCGTGCGGTATTCGATGCGATGCGCGAATACCGCATCATACCTCTTTTCGCCGATCCTCTGGGCTTAAGTCATCTGGGTGCCACCGCTGGCTCCTCCGGAGATTCGTGAACGGTCGCGGCTCCTGGCAGAATCGTCGAGGTCGCCTTGAATTTCCGGTAGTTGGAGTTCGTGACCAGGATGCTGCCATCGAAGTTGACGAAGAGCATCACTCTTGCTCCTCCGTGCCCTTCGATCTTTGAAGGAAACCAGACCTCGTTGTTGATCTTGATCTGCTCCATCGAAAAGTTTGTGTCCTTCTTGATGGACATTAGCAGACCTCCGCCGATCTTGAAGGGACGGGCAAACCGGCCTTCGAGGCGCGTGATTGCCCGGTCCTGGTCGTCGATCCAGAGCGTTCCGGAGAGATCGCGGATCACCTCTTCAGTCCGGTTGCGCGTTTTGGCCTTCGGGTCGCCGGCATAGTCGACCGCGATGGTTTCGCGTCCATTCAACTGGAGGCGGCGCGGGTGGGTGAAGCTTCCGAGCTCGAGAAAGCGCGAGACGGTGATCTCCTCATGACCCTGAGAGTCGGTCTGTTGCCCTTTGGCGTCGGCCTTCGCTTTACGCTCTTTTGCTTTTGCAACCTCCTTGTCGAGGCGTTCGTTCTGCTTGCGCTGTTCATCGGGGGTAAGGTCCTTCCCGTCTTTGCGCGTCAGCTTCTGAACCTCCACGCCATTGATCCAGAAGACGTCGTACTCGTTAGTCTCGGTCTTCTTGCCGTCGCCTCGCTGCTCGCGTGCGACCTCGCGGTAGAGATAGTCCTTCTGGATGGCCTCGGCGGCGCGCTCGTGTTCTTGGACCTCGTGCATCAGAGCCTGGATGTCCGGCAAAGGGCGATCAGGATCGCCACTGGGAGAGAAGGTCTGCGCGGGTGCCGTGGAGCCCATAAGCGAGAGGGATGCGGCGAGGATTGCAGAGGCAAGACGAGGGAAGCTCATGATGTGGCTGCGGGGTGCTGGTTCGGCTCCTCATTGGGAGTGATCTCTCTCGCGTAGATCTGGTAGGAGATCTTCGGCGGCTCGTCTCCCTGATGCAGGACGCGTACGCGTGCGCGGATGGCCTCGTCGGAGGCGGTGATGCGTTCGCGGGAGCGAAGGTAGTCGAGCCAGGACTCCATGACAAAGGTCTCGTTCAGCCGCTCGGGATCGACGACGTCGCGATAGATTCCCCAGCGAATCGCTCCGTCCCTCAGCCGCACGCCGCGCAGCTGATGGATGGTGTGGGTGAACTCGGCATAACGTTCGGCGGGAATGCAATATTCGATGGAGATGCGCACTGGACCTTCGTGGATCAGGTCATCGGCCTGGGCGGCGGTGTCGGCGAGTTGAAAGACGCTGGGCTGTCCCGGAGGCCGGTTCGAGCGGAAGGGAGTGTTGTCGGGGAGTGGGCCTTGCAGGATGTGGAAGCGGCGCGTGAGTGGATAGCTGACGGCGAGTCCGCAGGCGGCGGCGGCCAGGGCGATGGGAGTCGAGGTGTGTTCGGCGACGAAGCCCCACAGGATCGCCCCTAACGCCATGCCTCCCTGAAAGGTCATCAGGTAGGTTCCAAGCGCTCGCGCCTGCACCCATGCAGGGACCGAGAGTTGCACCGAGGTGTTCAGCGTGGACATGGTGCTGGTCCATGCAAAGCCGGAGAGAACCAGTGCGGGAATGATGACGGCGGGGTAATGAACGTAGGCTAGGATGAGCAATACGGCAACGTCATAGAACGTCGAGACCGCGATGATGGTGTCAGCCGAGACGCGCCTCCGGATGAGGGGGAGCTGCGTGGCCGCAATCACGGCTCCCAGACCAAGCGAACCATTGAGGACGCCGTATCCCAACGCTCCTTCGCTCAGGTCGCGTTTCGCGACTACGGCGAGCAGAGACCAGATGGCCGAGATGAAGAAGGGAAAGACGAAGGCGCGCACCAGCGACGACTGCAGATCGGGAGCATGACGCACGTAGCGCAGCCCGGTCAAGATGGAGCCGGCAATGCGCTCCGAAGGCAGGGCCGACTTGAATAGCGGCGTGCGCTTCCAGTTGTAGAGGACCCAGATCACCCCGGCGAACGAGAGCGCGTTGAGGAAGAAGACCGATCCCGCGCCGGTGTGGACGCGCGAGAAGGCGGCCATCATCAGGCCTCCCAGCGCGGGACCGACGGCGCGGGCGAGATTGTTGGAGGCGGCATTGAGCGAGACGGTGTCGGGGATCAGCTCGCGGGGGACAAGCTCCGGTACGATCGCCTGCCACGCCGGGTTGTTCATGGCCGAACCGATGTTAAGCAGGAAGGTGAAGGCGAGCAGGGCACAGGGCGAGACGTAGCCCACGAAGGTCAGAGCGGCCAGAATGGCAACCGAGGCGAGCATCCACGCCTGCCAGAAGATCAGCAGCTTGCGGCGGTCGAAGATGTCGGCCGTGGCCCCGGCCAGCAGACCCAGCAGAAGCACAGGGAGCGACGCGGCGGTCTGCATGAGTGCGATCAGCAGAGGCGATGTGGTGAGCGAGGTCATCAGCCAGGTTCCGGCCGTGTCCTGCATCCATGTACCGACCGAGGAGACGGTCGAGGCGATCCACCGGTCGCGAAACAGGGGGATGCGAAGAGGAGCGAATCCGCTGGGCGTGGGCGGAGTGTTGGCGACGAGCGGGCCGGAGTTGGGGGTCTCGAGAGGCATGCGCGCTCCTCTAGTGTAACCAGCTACAGCCCTGGCGCTTCGTTCCTCGCAGACCGTGGAAAAGAGAAGGGCGAATGAACGGTGAGGTTCTTCGCCCGCGAGTTGGGATCAGGAGTAGTGTCTTTATCGGCGAGAACTTCGCCTTCGATAGCGAATGATTCCAGGCGATGGCCTGCCCGGCCAGGCCCACTGCGCGTGGGGCGGTCACTTCGTGACGTATATATCCCCTTCGGGGCGGGCTCCCGTTGGTCGCTTGCACAAATTCTTGCGCCGACCAACGGGAGGCCCAGGGCGAAGCTGGTACACACATCACGAAGTGATCGCTGCCCGCGTAGGGCGCCCGTGCGGCAGTGCAGGTATTTACATCCCCAAAATAACCGATACGCTCTAGAACTGTAGCTTCAGGCCGAACTGGATCTGCCGCGACGTGGTGGCCGTGGCTGTGATCACGCCCGCCGTAGGGCTGGCGACCGTCGCCACGATCTGATTCGCGGGAGTTCCCTGGGTCGGCCCCGAGGTGAAGACGACGGGATTCGGCGTCGAGAAGTTGGTGTGGTTAAGGACGTTGAAGAACTCGGCACGGAACTGCGCGTGGATGCGCTCGCCGATCTGGGTTGCCTTCAGCAGCGAGAGATCGAAGTTGACCAGCCCAGGGCCGGTCAGCGTATCGCGGCCAAGGTTGCCGACGGTTCCAAATGCAGGCGCGAGGAAGGCCGCAGGATTGAAGTACTGCTGCGGCGTTCGCGGATAGAGCTTGCCGTTGAAATTAGGATTGATGTCCGGGCGCACGGGATTGCGTGTGTCGCCGGAGCCTGTGGGGTTGTAGCCGAGCTGCGGCGAGAAGGGGAAGCCCGACTGCAACGAGGTAATGGTGCTGAGCGTCCATCCGCTGACAGCCTGATTGGCTACACCCGTGAGGTTCGACCCCAGCCAGTGGCCGCGTCCCAGGGGAAGGTCGTAGGTGCCGTTGATTGCAGCGATGTGGCGCAGGTCGGTCGCCGCCGGGCCGTAGTCGAGATCGGGGTTAGCCGGGTAGGAGACAAACGCCGGCGTATTGGCGCTTACGCTGGTGTTCCACGCCGAACCATTGTCGAGGTTCTTCGAGAAGGTATAGTTGCCGCGCACCTGCAGGCCATGCGATAGGCTGCGGCGCACATCGACCACCAGGCCGTGATAGTTGCTCAGACCCTGCGAGATCCACGAGGTCGTGTTGGCGACGTTAGGATTCGCCTTCACGGTCGTCGGATAAAAGACACGCCCGTTGACGATGGTCGCCTCGGGCTCGTTGAGGTCGGCGGAGAGAACCTGGTTGTACCCATGCGATCCGGTATAGCCGATGGTGAGCGAGGTATTGGGCGCGATCTGCTGCTCCACCTGCACGCTCCACGAAAGGACCGTCGGTGTCGCAAGATCGGTTTGGACGTTCGAAGGAGAGATCAACGTCCCTGCCGAGGGCTGCGTTGCAGGAGTGATCGCCAGGCTGGATACGGCGACGTTCGAGAGCGACAACGTGGTGTTGAAGGGAGCCGTCTGGTCGAGGCGATAGTTCAGATTGTCGAGCAGAGAATAGTGCATGCCGAAGCCGGCGCGCACGCTGGTCTTGCCGTCGCCGTGGACATCCCAGGCTACACCCAGGCGGGGAGCTGGAAGGAACTTCGCGCGGTTGTCGGTAAAGGGGGATGAGCCGACGAACGGGTCGGTGTTGATGACTCCGTTGGTGAAAGCATAGTTTGCAGCCCGTCCCTGCGACTCGTTGAAGCCGTTGGTGGATTCGATGCGAAGTCCGGCGCGAAGCTCGAGACGCGGCAGCAGGCGAATTGTGTCTTCGACGTAGCCTGCCCCCATCCACGAGCGCCATCCGAGGCGCGTGGGATTGGGGACGACGGTGAAGGTCTTTACAGTGCCCTGCAGGAAGCTGGTGAGGGTTGCGAACGAGGCCTGGCCGAGCTGGTTCTGAGCGAGATTGTCGTTCGATTGCAGACGCTGCAGCCAGCCTCCGGCCTCGATCTGATGACGTCCATGCGTCCAGAAGATGTGGTCGTCGAAGGTGAAGAGGTTGCGCGTGGTGGCGTTGTTTGCACCTACGTTTGCGCCCGCTCCGGTGATCTGCGACGATCCGTTTGAGGCGGTCGATCCTGCGATGACGATGGCTCCCACGGGCTGGCCTAAGACCCAACCGGGTACGTCGGCGCCGCCGAGTGGGAAGGAGGTTCCGAGAAAGAAGAACGAGGCCCGCGAGAATCCGAAGCGGGCCGTGTTGAGAAGCTGCTGCGAGAAGACGTGCTGCTCCTGCAGGCTTGCGACCTGCTCGCGCAGATCTTCATTGATCGCCGCCAGAGGATTCTGCGTTGGTGTATCGGCAGTCGAATCGTCAACGGTATATACGGCGAACAAGAGATCGCGCGGCGAGAGATTGTAGTCGAAACGAGAGGTTCCGAAGTCCTCGCGGATGTGCTGCATCGGATTGGAATATGCGAGCGCGATGCCGGTCTGATTGCCGTTCGCGTCGAGCAGCGCGGGGCCGTTCTGCCCGGGCCAAAGATTGAACAGAGGAGCGACTCCAGGCGCTACGCCGTAGTTCTTACGCGGCCCTGTGGGATTGGCGGGATCGGGAAGAAGGCCCTGGCGTGCCTGCGTGTCGGGGACGAAGGTCACGTCGGAGAGTCCGAGGTTCTGGCGGTAGCCCTCGTAGTTGGCGAAGAGGAAGAGCTTGTCACGGCGAAGGGGACCGCCGAGCGAGCCGCCGAAGTTGTTGCGCTGGAACTCGGGGATCTTGGCCTGGTCGAAGTAGTTCCTGGCGTCGAGCTTGGAGTTGCGCAGGAACTCATAGATCGATCCGTGAAGGCGATTTGTGCCTGAAGCGGTAACAATTGAGATCTGTGCTCCCTGGCGCTTGCCGTAGCTGGCCGAGTAGGTATCGGTGACGACGTTGAACTCGCGCACCGCATCGACGCCGAGAAGCTGGCCGCTGGTGCCTCCAGGGGTCACGTTGATCAGCGAGGCTCCGGTGTACTCGATGCCGTTAAGCAGAAAGAGATTGTCCTGCGGACGCCGGCCGGAGATGGCAAACATGTTGCCGACCGAGGAGTTTGAGGTTCCGATGCCTCCGGAGCGCTGGTTGGTGTAGTTGACGACGGCAGGATTGAGCGTGATGAGCTGGTCATAGCTCCGGCCGTTCAGAGGGAGCTGCTTGATCTCGCGCTCGTCGACCAATCCTGAGGTCTGCTGGGTCGAGAGATTGACGATCGCGGGCGTGTCCTCGACCGTCACCTGCTGCTCGACGGAGTTGACTGTCAGGGCAATGTCGATCTGCTTGCTCTGGCCTATCGTGAGGGGAATGTTCTTGCGGTGCTGCACGGTGAAGCCCGGATGCTCGACCGTGATGGTGTAGCTTCCCACGGGGATGGACGGTGCGGAGTAGCGGCCATCGGCCCCTGTCGTCAGGCGGCGCTCGTTGCCGGTCTCATCGTTGTGGATCATGACGGAGGCATCGGAGAGAGTCGCGCCGGAAGGATCGGTGATTACTCCCGCGAGCGTTCCACCCACCACCTGGGCGCGGGCGTGAGGCACATTGGCGACGAAGAACAGGAGACCAGCGAGGAGAGAGCGTTTGAGAAAGGCGGTGTTGTAGATACGGTCGTGCAAGGTGGACTCCAAAGAGGATCAGGAAGAAGCACTCACTCAGAGCGCGTGAGTCAAAGAAAAATAATTCGATTGTCGAGAGAGGGGGAGCTTCAGGACAGAAGACAACAACAACGAACGGAGTGCAGGACGACGATCACCGTGCGACTCCGTGGCTGTAGCTCCAATAGACGAGCCCGAGCGTGATCAGTGCGATCGCCACCTCGCCGAGGATGCCGACGATGAGAGGACGCCAGCCCTGGGCGGTGAGATCGCGCAGGTTGGTGCGCAGACCGACCCCGGCAAATGCCGGTAGAAACGCCCATTTGGAGAGATTTGCCAGGCTGGTGAGTTGTCCGTGCGTGAAGAAGCCCGCAGTCGCCAGGATCGAGAGGGCGATGAAGCCCAGGATGAACTTCGGGAACTTGCGCCAGAGGAAGACGCCCTTGTGCTCGACATCGGGCGCAAGGCCGCGCGAGGACCAGTAGACCGCGTAGGCCAGCACGACGAAGCCGAGGAAGCCGGAACGGGCAGTCTTGGCCAGCACGGTCCAGCGGCCGGCCTCCTCGCCATAGAGCGAGCCGGTGACCAGCGACTCGGCGGTGTTGTCGACGGCGAGCCCGGCCCACATGCCGTATCCCTGCTGGCTCATGTGCAGGGCATGGCCGATGGCGGGGAAGGTAAACAGGGCGATTGCGCCCAGCGTAAGAATCGCGGCGATGGCGGTAGAGGTGTCTTCCTCCTCGGGCTCGATTGCCCCGCGGGCCGCCATGATGGCGGTGACGCCGCAGATGCTGGAGCCGATGGCGAGCAGCGAGATGAGCTTCGGTGGAAGCCGAAAGATGCGGCCCAGCAAATGCATGAACGAGAGCGAGAGAATGAGCTCCACTGCAACCAGCGCCAGCGAGAGGCCGCCGATGTGCAGGATATCCTGCAGCAGAAACCTCGCGCCGACCAGAACGATTCCGAGCTTCAGCCACAGCTCGTAGGTGGCCACGCCCGCGCGAAAGATCTGCGGAACGCCCAGTGTATTGCCGATAGCGAGACCCAGCAGAATCGCCCACAGAACATATTCGAGATGAGGGAAGGGGATGCCGGGATACGTGTGGCGAAGCTGCGCGAAGGTGTGTTCCAGCAGCTTGCCCAGAAGGCCGATGCCGAAGAGCAGACCGGCCCCCGGAAGCACGCGGAGAAATCGCGCCGTGAGTGTGGGAGCAGGAGTTGCGATCGGAATGGTCTGGGCGGACAAGGAGTTGCTATTAGAATCCGACCGGCGGAAGCACGTTGAAGCGGATCAGCGCAGCCAGGGTCAGGGCGATCGCCACGGCGATCAGGTCAATGTTGATGCGGCCTTGCGTGCTGTTGGGAGTTGCCATAAGGTGCCTCGATTCGAGCGGTTCAGCTTGGTGGAGGTTGCCGTGGGCAAAGAGAAAACCCACGTGCGCGCTTGGCGCTGCAACGTGGGTTCCTGAGATCTTCTAAACCTGGATGTTTGGTTTAGCTAAGGGAGAGTCCGACGCAGCAGCAACAGTTGCCCTTACAACAAGGACAACAGGTACAGGCTGCGATGCGCATCGATCCCATAACAAAAGATTAGATGCTTCGTCGTACCTCGTCAAGGCAGGAGCGATGCTCAAAAAAGCATCTAAAAGAGACAGGAAAGGCGCATTTAAAGAGGAAACCCACGCAGCGCGGTGGGGGCTGTTGCGTGGGTGTTCCCGGTAATGCAACGAAGTGGGTGGACTTCGTTATGACTGACTCAACCCGAAGGGAGTCCTGTCACTTGGGTTAATATACGAAAAATTTACCTGACGGTCAAGAGTTAAAAGTCTTATTTTCAGGTCGCTAAGTTACTTAAATAAAATATCTTATTCGAATTTTTCACAACCTGCAGATCAGCAACTCCCGCTCGTAGATCATCTCGGGCGGCAGATGGTCGTGAAGCGCCAGGAAGAGCTCCTCGTGATCCATCACCTCGCGCCGCCAGGCGGTGCGGTCGACCGTCTGCAGTTGCTCGAAGATCGCCTTGCGTTTTTCCTCGGAGAGAGGCAGTCCCTCCCAGCGAATGTCCTCATAGTGCGGCGTCCAGCCGATGGGAGTCTCCTTGCCCTGCGCACGTCCGCGCACACGGTCGATAATCCATTTAAGTACCCGCATATTCTCCGAGTAGCCGGGCCAGAGGAAGCGGCCGTCCTCGCCCTTGCGGAACCAGTTCACATGGAAGACGCGCGGCGTGGAGGAGAGCGTGCGCTGCATCTTGATCCAGTGCCGGAAGTAGTCGCCCATGTGATAGCCGCAGAAGGGAAGCATCGCCATGGGATCGCGCCGCACCTTGCCCAGAACTCCGCTGGCGGCGGCCGTCGTCTCCGAGCCCATCGTCGCTCCGGCATATACGCCGCTCGACCAGTTGAAGGACTGGTAGACCAGCGGCATCGTGGTCGATCGCCGGCCGCCGAAGAGGATCGCCGAGATGGGCACGCCATTCGGAGCTTCCCAGTCCGGATCGATGGTCGGGCACTGGCTCGCCGGCGCGGTGAAGCGCCCGTTGGGATGCGCCGCCGGCAGGCCGGTCTGTTTGCCGATCCCCGGTGTCCACAGGTTGCCGCGCCAGTCCAGGCACTCCTTCGGAGGAGCGTCGGTCATCCCCTCCCACCAGACGCCGCCTTCAGGCGTCAGCGCCACGTTGGTGAAGATCGTATTCCTGGCCAGCGTGGCCATCGCATTGGGATTCGTCTTCGCCGAGGTTCCCGGAGCGACGCCGAAGAATCCCGCCTCAGGGTTGATCGCCCGCAGCTGGCCGGTGGCGTCGGGCTTGATCCATGCGATATCGTCGCCCACCGTCCACACCTTCCAGCCTTCAAATCCCGCCGGAGGAATCAGCATGGCGAAGTTCGTCTTCCCACACGCCGAGGGAAAGGCGGCGGCGATATAAGTCTTCTCGTGCGAGGGCGACTCCACGCCGAGGATCAGCATATGCTCGGCCATCCAGCCCTCGTCGCGGGCGATGTTCGAGGCGATGCGCAGAGCAAAACACTTCTTCCCCAGCAGGGCATTGCCGCCGTACCCCGAGCCATAGCTCCAGATCTCGCGCGTCTCCGGGAAGTGCACGATGTACTTCTCGTCATTGCAGGGCCAGGAGACATCCTGCTTGCCGGGCACGAGCGGAGCGCCTACCGAGTGCATGCACGGCACCACGCGCTTGATGTCCTTGTCGATCTCGGCGAAGACTGGGGCCCCGATCCTCGCCATGATCCGCATATTCACTACGGCATAGGCGGAATCCGTCAGCTGCACGCCGATCTGCGACATGGGGGAGCCCACCGGTCCCATCGAGAAGGGAAGCACATACAGGGTGCGTCCGCGCATGGCGCCGCGGAAGAGCTGCTTGAGCTTTCTCCGCATGACGAAAGGATCTTCCCAGTTGTTCGTCGGTCCGGCATTGTCCTTCGAGAGCGAGCAGATAAAGGTGCGATCCTCGACGCGGGCCACATCGTTGGGGGCCGAGCGGGCGTAGAAGCATCCGGGCCACAGATCCTGGTTGAGCCGTGTAAAGGTTCCCGCATCGACCAGTTGCTGGCACAGAAGGTCGTACTCTTCCTGCGAGCCATCCACCCAGTGAATGGCGTCCGGCTGGGTCAGGTCGGCCATCTTCTCCACCCAGCGAATCAGGTGTTTGTTGGTGGTGGGAGGAGCGGAAGGAAGAACAGCCGTCAAAGTCTTTTCGATCTTCATCGTCGGTTCAGGGCCTCAGAAATTAAGGATTCGCTTTGAACGGTGGGCTGTCAACAGTGGATTGTTTTATGCTGGCTGCGTCTGCGAGCGAGCTCTCCAGATATCCAGCAGCGTGGCGGCTGCGGCGAAGGTTAACGGGCCAAGCACGATCCCGGTGATCCCGAAGAGGGCGATTCCTCCCAGGATCGACAGCAGCACCGCAACCGAGTGCTGGCGAAGATGGGGCCCGACTAGGACGGGATACAGGAAGTTGTCTACCAGACTGACCACACCGCCGCCCCAGACGGCCAGCAGACCGGCCTTGACCCAGCTTCCCGAGAAGCCGAGATAGAGCGCGATCGGAGTCCATACCAGAATGGCCCCAAAGGCGGGGACCATTGCCATGACTCCCGTCAGCGTGGCCCACAGAAACGCATTGGGGACTCCCAAAACCCAGAAGGCAAGCCCGGCGAGTGTACCCTGGAGCGCTGCGATGGCGAGCCGCCCCAGCGCGGTGGCGTAGATCGTTCCCCGCAGTCGGCTCAGAAATGCGTCGGCCTCCCCCTCCTCGAGCGGCAGCAGCGACCGCGCAAAACGGCCCGCGATCTCTCGGTCGCGATAGAGAAAGAAGAGGATGAAGAGCATAGCCACGATCTGGGTGATCGCTTCGACCGACCTCCCGATCAAAGCGGCGAAACGGCTTCCGATGGCTGCCGCCGCCGAGCGCGCCGTGGTGGGAAGATCGATGTTATCGGTGATCGCCCGGACGCGTTCTGCCAGCAACGGATGGCGATTGAAGTAGTCTGCGATCTTCATCTGGGTCTGCTCGCTGCGCAGATTGGCGATCAGGTTCCCCAATTGCTCGCTCACGCTATGGCCTAGGAAGAAGACGGGAACGATGATGCTGAGAATGACCAGCACAAGTGCGATGGCGGCGCAGAAACTGCCATGCCCGAGCTTATTCGCGAGCCAGAAATAGGGCCGCTCCGTGATGATGGCGATCACGATGGCACCAATGATGGCGACCAGAAACGGCCGCAGGACAAGAGCGCATAATACCAGGACACCCAGCGTGATCAGAAACATAGTGATCTGCCGCCAGGGGTACGCTTCGGGATTCGCTTGCATGACACCTCATCGAATAAACAGCGTGCCGTAAGACTATATCTTTCGATGCCAATGCCGGTTGCAAGAGTCTGTGGCCGGAATCCGCTTAGTCGTATCGACTTATTGTTTGAGGTAAAGACGAGCGCTGCCGCGCGGGCCCACTACGCGTGGGGCGGTCACTTCGTGCGCGTATACCAGCTTCGCAGTGGGCCTCCCGTTGGTCGGCACGAAGATCTTCGCAAGCGATTAACAGGAGCCTCACCCCGAAGGGAGTACACACGTCACCAAGTGACCGCTCCATCCCACAGAGGTGCGCCGTGCTCCCCAGATGACGACGGTCGTTGGCTCCCTCCTTCGCTCCTCCAAACCGCACTGCAAGCACATCGCCGTTCTTCAGCTGAAGCAGAGTAGAGGCATGGGCTGAAGGGAAGGGAGCCCGCGATAGAGATAAACTCCTTTACGATCGCAGGCGCGGTTCCTTGGCCCGGCAGAAGAGAGCATAGTGAATTGCTGGCACTGTACCAGAAATTCACTATAGCTCTTGTGAAAAGGTTCCATTGGTAAGATCGCGGCCAGACGCGATGTATTCTTCGAGCTTGGCGTTAAAATCTTTCGTCACATTGGGGTGCTGGTCGGCGATATTGTGCAACTCTTCAGGATCTTTACGCAGGTCATAGAGCTGAGGTTTGTACGTGCCCTCATAACGCTCTGGCTTCCACACTGCGGAGTAGTTCCACTCCTTGCTTCGAACGGATGCAATCCAGCCATAGGCCGACACGGCGTAATCGCGTTCGTCTGACTTTCCAAGGACGTGGGGGAATAGATCTTTACCGGTGACCCGTTCGGAGGGTTTGAGATTCAAGCGACTGAGCAAGGTAGGTACGACATCAGGATGCTGAGCGAACTCGCTGACTCGTTTGCCCGCATGTTCAGCATGGGGCAGCCGGATCAGAAGCGGGGCGTGGGTCACCTGTTTGCGTAGCTTCTCAGGACCCTTCACCCACTGTTGCTGCTCGTTCAATAGAGCTCCATGATCGGCAAGGAAGACGATGATCGAGTTGTCATAGAGTCCGAGCTGCTTAATCTTGTCGAGCACCTGACCGTACCAGTAGTCGACGTTTGTGGCCTCTCCAGCGTAATTAGCGCGGAGGCGTTTGACGCCCTCTTCCGGGACAATCACGTTGCCGTAAGGCGGCTCAGGCCAGGAGTGCTTTGTGGGCTCCTTCAGGTATTTCTCGAGGAACTCCTGCGGTGGATCCCACGGCTCGTGCGGATCGAAGGCTTCCACCTGCAGATAGAAAGGGCCGCTGCCATGGTTATCGTCAAGCCAATTGATTGCCGTCTTCGCAGTCTGCTGCACGATGGAGTCACCATTTTTTGTCCAGAGATGACGATTGGCGAGGTACTGATCCATGAAGCGAGTGAACGCCGAACCGGTCGCAAATTGCCTGGCCTGTTGAACGCGCTCAAGATACTCCGCCGGATAGTAGGGAGACAGGTCGACATCGGTCCGTCCCGTGGTTCCGAAGGCATCAATCTCCTGTCCACGTATCCACTGGAATGAGTCGAAGCCGCGATTAAAGTTGCGATCGGGTTTGAAGAGATGGGGGAGATCGGCGATCAGAGCAGTTTTATAGTCGGCGGTACGAAGAGTTTCAGAGAGGGTAATGTCTTCCAAGAAGAGCTGATGCCAGCCGGGGAGAGTTACATTGTCCTGTTGAAAGTAGAGATGGGTAGGCACGATCCGGCGGCCGGTATAGAGCTGCCGTCGGATGGGAATCGTCGGTAATCCTTCCGGATAGAAATGTTCAAAGACGATGGATTCTTTCGCAAAGGCGTTTAAGCGCGGTGTTTCGACCCAATTGCTACCGTAGGTTTCAAGGTTATCGGCGCGGAAGGTATCGGAGACCAATACGATGAGGTTGAGATTGTTTCCTGTCTGTTTCGGTGGGGATTGCCAGGTGGTCTTCAGCTTCGGCCTGGCGGTTTGAGCTTCCGCAGAAAGAGACGCGGATTGTGTGAGACCGGCGATGCCTGCCAAGGCAGCACCTTTGAGAATCGAACGGCGAGTTGGTTTGTTGCTCATGGAGTGATCTTCCTTTTTGTGTTTTGTGATTTGTTTAGAAGGCGATGCGGACGGCTGCCTGAATTTGCCGCTGCGGATTCACGACGGTTGAGATGGCTGCCGTGGTGCTCTGGCCAAGCGTTGCATTGGGAAGGCCGAATTGAGGCGTATTCAAAACATTGAAGGCTTCAATGCGCAGCTCCCCGTTGAGGCGATCGAAGAAGTTCAAGTTCTTCGAAAGAGCGAGATCGAAGTTATGAAAGCCAGGGCCACGCAGGATATCGCGACCTGTGTTGCCAAAGGTGTACTGCGCCGGAGTTGGGAAGGCTGTGGTGTCGAACCATCTACGATAACTGCGCTGGCCGTCAGGGAGCGAGCCTCGGGCGATGCGATTCGGCCGTGCCGTCGTACCGGTGTTGCTTTGATCGACAGATTCGACAGGGTTGAAAGGAAGGCCGCCTTGAGCAGAGAAGATTGCCTTCGCGGTTAGTCCTCCAGCGATAGCCTCGACCATCCGTGAGCTTGTTCCGAAGGTGCGGCCATGACCAAAGGGCAGGTCGTAGATCGCAGTCGCAACAAAGCGATTTCGCACGTCAAAGTTCGAATCACCACGTTCCGTCGCAAGATCGAAGGCATTCTGCGGAATGGGAGCATTATCGACCTGAGTCGGGCCGCTATCGATGGAACGCGACCAGGTATATGCCGCCAGGAAATAAAGTCCCTTTGAGGTGCTGTGTTCCAGTTGGCCCTGGAGAGAGTTGTAGTTCGCGGAGATAAACGGCCCATATTGATATACAGCACTGTACTGAGGTATAGGTCTACGTGCCTGGATGGCGCCCGGACCTGGCTGTGGTTGATCAATCTGCAGTGGATAATAAAGTCGATGTGTCTGTGATCCTACATAGCTGGCCTGAGCGATAACAGCTCCAGGTAGCTGATGCTGAATGCTCAGACTCCACTGCTCGACGTATGGCGTGGGTGCGATTTTCGGATAGGAGTTCACAGCAGGCGTCAGAACGTTTGCGGGATTGATGGCGTTCGCTGGGAATCCTTGGGCAAGGATGATGTTCGGATTGATCTGATCGGACGTGTAGCTTGTTTGGATGAAGTAGGGAGGATTGTTCGTGGGCCGGCGTGCTACCGGCACATTCTCATCACGGCCGTAAAAGATACCGAAGGCGGAACGGATGACCGTGGATGGTGTGAGGCTGTAGGCGAGACCTACCCGGGGTGCGAAATTGCGGATGTTGGGATTGCTAAACGAGCGTCGATAACCCGCCGCTGCAGCGTTGCTATCGTCGAGCAGCTTTCCATAGAACGACCCGGGTTCAAGAATCAGATTCGAGTAGTGGTTTGAGGTCTCGTAAAACGGCAACGGTGACTCATAGCGAACTCCAAGGTTGAAAGACAACTTTGGGGAGAGCCTCCAGTCGTCCTGCACGAAGCCCTGAAGGATGTGCTGGCGGCTTTCGCTCAGAGAGTTGGTCGAAACCGTGGATGAACTCGTATAGCCCAATAAAAAATCGGCAAAGGGATCACCGGTAGTAGTTCGGTTTTGCGGATCCTGTGTATAGGCGCCGTTGAAATTATAGGCAGGACGCGCATTGAGTGTGGAGTTGGCATACAGCGTGACCTGCTGGAAGTCGAAACCAAATTTTAGCGAATGACGTCCGCGCTGCCAGGTAAGAGTATCGCTTGCCTGGATGGTTCTGCCCTGCTTATCGATGGGCAGGTTGCCCGAGCCGGTGGCAGGTGTAAGCAGAGTGCCAGGACCCGTAGTTCCAATGGTGGTGAAACCTGATACCGCGAAGGTAGGAAGACCCGTGACAGAGGGAATGTCTGGTGCACCGAGAATGCCGTACTGCTCGAAGAGGCGCGTACCATCTATGTTCTGACGCTCACGCGTCTCCTGATATCCTACTCGAGCTTCGTTCACCATCGTGGAGGACACGATATGTGTCTCGCTCGCAACGAACGAATGTGCTTCAGGCTTGACGATGCTCGGATTGCTGGCCGGTGGCGGCAGCGTAGCAGGCAGCGTATTGCGGCCGAAGTTCTGAACGAAGTGCGCGAACAAGGAATCCTTCGCTCCGAGACGATGATCTACACGGACAATGTACTGGTCATTGTCGACTCTCTCGATCTGGTTCGAAAAGTAGTTGAAGGTGCCGGTGAGGTTCGGCGCGGGGAAAAGCGAGAGCAACTTCGCCGCGACTGGGTCAAAGCGAACTGCAGGGATGGCATTTCCCGCAAAGGGTTTGCGCGTGAAGCTGCTGCCCACGGCAGTTGTGGTTGAGGGGTCGAAGATGGTCTTCGTGAACTGACCTTTAATCTGGGCAGGAGTAGGCACAGTGGCCAGTTGCGGAGCAGAGTCGGAGATCCGAGAGCTCTGCCACGCTACGAAGAAAAAGGTGTGATTCTTCCATACAGGTCCACCCAAAGTCGCCCCAAATTGATTCTGAATGTAGCGGGGTTTCGCGGAGAGTGCCGGCTGAAAGAAGGGTGCCGCATCGACGGCTGAGTTTCGGATGAATTCGAAGACACTGCCGTGTAGCCTGTCGCTACCGGAACGAATGGTCGCGTTTACTACGGCCCCTGCGGACTGCCCGAACTCGGCTGAGAATGTGCTGGTTTGTACCTTGAACTCCTGAATGGCGTCGACGATGGGCTCGACGGACTGAGCGGTGGAGTTATCGAATCCGACAATTTTATTCTTGTTATCGACACCATCAAGCAGGTAGCTGTTCTGAATGGAACGCTGCCCATTGGAGATAAAGGTATTGCGCTCCTGGGTGCGCTGTGAAGGCGATGTGCCTGGAGCCAGCGTTGCGAGCTGGATAGCGTTCCGTCCATTGAGAGGAAGACCTTGAATCGTAGATTGCTCCACAACGTGACCGAGGGATGAGGTCTCCGTCTCAAGCGATGCTGGAGACGTTGTTACGAGAACCGTACTATCCGTACCGCCGACCGCCAGAGTGATATCGATAGCTAGGCGATCCTGCACATGAAGCTCTACCGTTTTGCGAGTCACGCTTCGGAATCCATTTGCCTCAGCACTAATGTCATAAGTGGCTGGCCGCAATGAAGGGGCCGTATAAAGACCCTCGTGGTTCGTGGTAAAGGTCCGCGATGTGTGATCGCTCGCGTTGATGATCTGTATAATCGCACCGCTGATCACGGCGCCCTCGGGATCTGTGATCACTCCTGAAATGGTTCCAGAATCTACTTGTGCGTAGAGGAGTCGATGAACAAAGAAATATTCAAGAAGTAAGAGCTTCCAGACGCGGTGAATGCGCATAACTATCCTTTCGAATTAAACAAAGCGCGAGAAGATCTGTGCAGCTGTCGAGATTGCTACACAAACGTCGACGTGCTATGCGACGCATGAAAATCCGCGAGAGGGCATAGGCGCAGAACGATCAGATCTTCTGCGAATCAGTGCACAGGAATGTAGGAGGATAGTCTTAGCTGCAACAACCAAAACGCGCAGAGATTGCGCGCGCATGGGGAAGCTGGCTCAAAAAGGTAGCCAATTTGCTAGACATAAACGTTTAATACGAGAGATCCGGAGAGATGTCAATAGCGTAGAGTGCCGCGAAAAATCGAGGGCTCTCGGATATGAAATACGAAACGAGGGAGAGCACAGCGTACGTGTTGCTAAACGTGTGCTGCACTTTTGACCACTCGATTATCCTGATCTTGTCAGTCAAAGCAGGTTCCGTGGTACGTCGAGACCGAGGAGGATAGTCCGAGAGGAGATGTGGTCACAGCAGCCCATTAACGGTCTTATACTTTGGGCTTTTCCGGAAAGCGAGGAGCTGCTGCCGTTGGCGTCCGCGGGCTTTCCACATTCCGTTTAAGTTGAGCATAAGCATCCTGCACATCTTGCGGAAATGTTGCGATCTCTTGGTCGAGTTCGGCCTCAAGCGATTGCACGAGGTCCGGATGAAGATTGGCGACGTTATAACTCTCGCCCGGATCCAACGCCACGTTATAGAGCTCAGGGTGCGCCAGCCATGCGGACTCATGCGCCTGCACGCCGTCGTTGATGTAAATCTCGCCTCCGTAGGATTGTGCAACACGCAGCTTCCAGTCACCCTTGCGCAGGCAGTGCGGCTGCAGGCCGCCCGCGCTCATCGGCGAAAAATAAATCTGCGTGTGCTCGGTGGGTTTGCCATTGCCGGTCAAGGCTGCAGAGATGTCGGTGCCGTCAAGCGGTTTCTCCGGGAGCCCGAGGCCGCACAATTTCGCCAGCGTCGGCAGAATATCGCAGTGTGATGCGGGCGCATCGCACACCACATTGGTTGGCACTACTCCCGGAAGTTTCGCGAGCAACGGAACGCGGAACCCGCCTTCATAAGTCGATGCTTTGCGTCCGCGCAGATTGCCTGGGCAGCCTTGGAACCAGGGACCGTGGTCTCCGGTGAAGAGAACCAGCGTATCGTTGCTTAGGTTCTTCGCATCAAGTGCCTTGACAACCTCGCCAACGGCCCAGTCGATCTCGGCGATTGCATCTCCCTGCTTGCCGAAGCCGCTCTTGTTCAGGAAATGCGGTGAAGCATCGGGCGGATCGTGCGGATACGGAAATCCGAAGTACAGAAAGAACGGGTCGTGGGCGTTCTTGTCGAGGAAGTGAAGCGCCTCCTCCGTATAACGCGGGATGAGCATACGGCAATCCGTGTTCTCTTCGAGTACCGTGGTGTCCCGCATCAGCGGTTTGGGCGACATGTCGACGCTCCAGTTCAGGCCAAAGTACGAATCGAAGCCCCGGCTGGTCGGAAGAAAGGGAACTTCGCTTCCGAGATGCCACTTGCCGATCGCCGCCGTCTTGTAGCCTTTGGCCTTGAAGAGCTGAGCCATGATGGTTTCGTCCAGTGACGTTCCATGCTGCTCCCTCGGCCCAAACGCGCCCACGGTCGCCATGCGCGTACCGTAGCGACCCGTAAGCAGAGCCGCACGCGACGCCGAACACAGCGGATGGCCGCCGTTGTAACGCACAAATCGCAAGCCTTCTGCCGCCATGCGATCGAGGTTGGGAGTGGGCAGCTTGGAACCGTAACAGCCAAGGTCGCCAAAGCCTATGTCGTCGCAGATGAAAAGCACCACATTGAGCGGTCTGGTAGAGGTGCGTGGCGCATGCCGCCTCGAAGTCCTAAGGGAATTCAACGGCGCAGCTATCGCCTCCTTAGCTGCTGCAGCGGCTGGCGACATCAGCGATAGAAACTTGCGACGATTCATGAACCTCCTTTGTCTCGCTCCCAACTTCCGGGATTCCTTGAGGGAACTATTTCCTGCTATATATACAACAATGTCGAGGTAATGTCCCTGCCTCCACCGAAAAGCTTCGATGAGCACACGTCAGCTGGCAGAACGCCGCTTTCTGGTCTTTCGATCAACAGAATTCATGGCACTGCTTGAAGTGCATATAGGCCTGCCAGGTCTCGGGAGTTCCACATTGACTGCAGCGCTGCTGCCTGCTAGGCAAGGAGCAGGTAGCCTGTGCTGGCAGCAGCAGGTTTCTCTGTTTAGCAAGCTATTGCCGTCGATCCGCGTTCGCCGCCCCTACAGCCATGCAGCGAATTAAATGCGAACATGGCCCTGTGAATTATGCAGCCGGTCGGTTGGCACAATGCAGCGCCGATGTTCGAAAGAGCCCTCCCGATGCCCCTCTCGAGCAGGCTGGCAGCCCTGGTGTTTTGAACACTTAGCCGACACTGTATGCTACCCCTACCATTAAAAATTCTTGGTCGGGGGGCTGGCCATGGATACCGCCCGATGGAGGATGTTCTGAGTCATGACGAAACGTGCGGTCATTGTCCCAATCGTTGTCCTCGGTATAGCTGTGGGACTTTTCCTCATCATCCGAGGCCATTGGACCAGTAACGAGTCCGGAGCGGGAGTCCAAAAGACCGACGATGCCTATGTGCGCGCAGATCAAACACCTCTGAGTACACGCGTCACCGGTACGGTGCGACGCGTTACGGTAGGGGATTACCAGGCCGTCAAGGCAGGACAACTACTGATCGAACTTGACGATGCGGATTATCAGGCGATGCTCAAAGAGGCGGAGGCGGCACTCGAGGGTGCGAAGGCCGAATACGCCGGAAATCAGGATGCAAAGCGAGCCGCAGATGCGAGCATAAACGCTGCCGAGTCGGGCATAGAACAGGCACAGGCCGCGGTCGCTGCGGCACGCGCGGGAATTAACGCGACCCAGGCCAGTGTTACCCAGGCTGAATCCGAATTCACACGTCAGCAGGCACTGCTGAGCAATCGAGCGGCCACGAAACAGCAGTTCGAGACGGCGGAGGCTGCAAAGCTTGGCGTTGTGGCCGGTCTGCAGGCACATCAGGCTGATCTGGCGAAGGCCCAGGCTGCCTTAGCCAGCGCTCAGGCCGCGCTAGCCGGCGCGAAGCAGCAGCGATCAGGATTAAACTCTAAAGACGCAGGACTGCTTGCACAGATCGATGCGAAAAAGGCAGCGATTGTCATAGCCAAGGTCAACCTGGGCTACACTAAAATCTTCGCTCCCGCCGACGGGTCGGTTGGGGAGTTTCGCGTCCATCCGGGGCAGCTTGTCGGAGCCGGTGTTCAGGTGGTCAACCTGGTACAAAGCGGAATCTGGGTTCAGGCGAATTACAGGGAGACTCAACTGGGACGAGTGCGCCAGGGCGACAGCGCTGACGTGCATATCGATGCACTTCCGTCCTCATCGTTCCATGGCCATGTTCTGGAGATAGCACCGGCAAGCGGTTCGCAGTTTGCTCTGCTGCCGCCTGACAATGCGACGGGCAACTACACCAAGGTTGTGCAGCGTATACCAGTCAAAATCGTTCTCGACCAGGGCTCTGAAATCGCGGCATTACGGCCGGGATTCTCTGCAGAAGTTGCGATTCGTCCATCCGGCAACTCCACTGTGAGGTAATCCTTTCCATGCCAGAGGCGGCACAAGAGAGCGTGCGCGAGCGAACCTACCATCCTGCGTTTGGAATCGCAGGAGTATTGCTTGGCGCTGCGCTCGCAACCTTTCTGGGCCGATTGCTCAGCGTTGGCATCGCCGACCTGCGCGGCGCACTGCATCTTGATTTCGACGAGGCCTCATGGGTAGGAACTTCTTACAACATGGGAATGATGTTCGTTGGACCCTTCTCTGTCTATCTGGGCGGTCTGCTCGGTCCTCGTCGAGTGTTGCTGGCCTGCGCGGGAGGCTTTTCGATCCTTTGTCTCATCATGCCCTTCGTCGCTCACTTCTCCATGCTCATCGCTCTTCTGGTGGCGGCCGGATTGACTGCGGGAACGTTCTATCCGCTAAGCCTTTCTTTTATCCTTCGCAACATACCGCAACGCTATGCGCTTTATGGAATCTCCGTATATGCGATAGACATTGTGGTCACGACGCATATCGCCCATTCGTATGAAGGCTGGCTTCTCCATGCACTTTCATGGCGCTGGATCTTCTGGACAGACGCATTGCTGGCTCCGTTGATGATGCTCTTCGTCCACCTCGGCATCTCGCCTCAACCTCTACCTCAACCGAAACCCGGACAACCGAAACCGTCCTGGCGCGGGTTCCTGTATGCCAGCGCTGGAGCGGCCATGCTGTACGGGGCCCTCGATCAGGGACAGAGACTGGATTGGTGGCGCTCCGGCACTTTTGTTGCACTGGTCGTCAGCGGTCTATTTCTCGTCGTTTGTTCAGCGGTTCGGCATTTTATGCGGCCCAATCCACTGATCAACTTTCCCTTCCTCCGACGTCGCACTCCCATACTGCTGGCATTCGTTCTTATCTTCTTTCGGTTTCTTCTGCTCTCCGCCGTGGTGGTTGTCCCGAGTTATCTGGCAAGCGTTCAGGGTTACAGCAACGAAGAAGTCGGTCCGGTCCTATTGTGGCTTGCCATTCCGCAGGTCCTCGCCGGCCTGCTCGCGGTTTATCTGCTGGGTCGAGTCGACAATCGCATCATCCTCGCGGCAGGTTTCGGCCTGATGGGACTGGGATGTCTGATGAATGCCAACCTCACATCCGATTGGTCGGGAACGAACTTCATGGCCAGTCAGCTGGTCTTGGCGCTGGGGGAGGGCCTCGCATTCAACGGGTTGGTTGGTTCAATTGTCCTGGACATATTGAACTCGGGAGCCATGAGCCGGGGCATCGATCTGCTGACGTTTTCGGGCTTCTTCCAGACGATTCGCCTCTTCGGGGGCGAGATTGGAGCGACCTTTATGGGGCACTTTCTCCAAACTCGCGAGGCGTACCACTCGAATGTTTTGGGCCTCCACGTTCAATCGGGTTCGCTCGCTGCGAACGAGCGCATCGCTGCTCTCACGGCTGGCATGCGGGCCCAGGCGGCCACTTCGGATGTTGCTATGGGCCGCGCCTCGATCCTGCTCGCCCTGACTGTGCGAAAACAGGCGTTCACCTTAGCGGTCACAGATTGTTTCCTTCTGCTCGGCTGCGCGTCTATTGCCTGCCTCATTGTGATCGCTTCGATGGAACCGGCAAAGACTCAATACAAACAAATGATCGCTGCCTTAAAGGCGAAGAGGGCATAGTGCTATGAGGAAAGCATACGAACAGATAAGAATTGAGCACAGAATCTTCGTCGGTCCGCCGCGTGGATGTCTGATCCTCGCTCTATTGGCTGGCTCTTTCTTCACCCTTCGTTATGCGGACGCGCAGACAGACAGCGCAGCCTCGACGGACAGCGGACGACCTACACGATCGCTTACACTTTCCAGGGCGGTTGAGTTGGCTATGCAAAACAATCGTCGCCTCAAACTCGCCCATCTCTCAGTGGCAGACAGCGAAGCGAAGCGGACGATCGCTCGGTCAAACTATTATCCCCACATCAAAAACGAGTCAACGGTACTACACGTCACTGAGCTTGAGGGCATCGATATTCCCGCCGGTGCCTTCGGGCACCCCACTGCAACCGGGCTCATCCCCGGGAGCTCCCTGCGGATTGGCCAGGGGTCCGTAAATACATACACGAGTGGTACAGGGCTGGTTCAGCCCCTCACCCAGATGTTTAAGATACATGCCGGCGACAGGGCCGCGGCGGCAGATGTCCGAAGCGCGCAGATCGAGGAAACCGACACGGAAAATTCAATTTCCTTACTGGTCCATCAAATGTACTTCAATATCCTCACGGCGCAGGCACATCTCGAGGCCACAAAACGGGCCGCATCCGCGACGTCCGTCAGCGAATCCGAAGATACGCGAGCAGTAGCGGAGGGCAGATCTCTGGATGTGGCCGTTTTACAGGCCCACGCTGCCTATCTCGATCAGCAACAATCTGTGCTCACGCAACAACTCGCGATCGACGATGCGATGCTTCAGTTCGATGATGTCCTCGGGCTGCCGCTCGGTACTCGCCTGATTCTCGACGGTGATTCCCTGGGCGCATCCCCGACGGTCCCACCCCGCACCGAGGCGATCGCCTCCGTGACCGCAAGCAATCCCAAAGTCCTTGCGGCCAGACAAACGGTAGAAAAGGCGAAAGCCGCCGTCGCCGCTGCGCGGGATGCATATATTCCGGATATCAGCGGGCTTGCACGATACAGCTATCAGAGCGGGGTTCCATTTCTCGTACACAACTTCGGGACGTTCGGTGGGGTGCTCACCTATGATCTCTTCGATGGTGGTGCTCGAGAGGCGAAGCTCAAACAGGCCAGGATAGAGCTTCAGATGGCAGAGACTCAATTGCAACAGACGGAAGCAAACGTTGCGATCGAGATTTCTGCCGCCTATGACAAGACCGAACAGCTACAGCAGCTTATGGCGGTTGTAAACGAGGCTCTCAAGGCACGAATGGAAGCAGCCCGGGTAAGCGCTCAACGAGTAGAGCAAAGCGCAGATCTCGCATCGAGTGCCGCAAAAGCGGACGCCGCCGTTTACGACACGAAAGCGTCCCTTTTGCAAACTGAACTCGGCCTGTTCCTTGCAAGGAACAATATTCAAGAGATGCTGGGGCAACGTCCCTGATGAAGCCAGTCACTCTTCAAATGAGAGCCAAGCTGGCCGTCTGCACGTGGTATGACTTCAATTAAGTGAGTTGCTTCCGAATGCGGGAGTCTTCGCTTGGAGATGGGGAACAGGTCTGCAACCGCGAGTCATCCTACACAGCTAAGATAGGGAAGATGGGATCTGTGATTCAAAGTGCGTTCTGGTTCGCGGGGGTGTGCCTGCTGGGCGTCGTCCCGCTCCTGGCAGCTGATCGAACGGTGAAGATATGCGCTCGTGACGAGAAGGGAAATGCGATTCCCAGCATAGTGGCGACTGTGGGCAACCAACGGTTCGAGGGCGATTCCTCCGGATGCGTGACCGTCACGGTTGCGGGGTCGCAGAGTGTGGTCGAGATCTCTCATGAAAACTTTTCGACGGTTCGTCAGCCGGCAGGGAACGGCAATGAATTGAATGTGGTTTTGAAGCTGGCATCCGTTACAAGCATGGTGGAGGTAACGGCGGCTCGGACGCCGTTGGCCCTGGATGCGAGCGCCAGTAGCGTGCGGACCCTGGGCGGGGGCGAAATCAAAGAGATTCCCGGATTTTCGCTGGATGACCGGTTACGTCAGGTAGCGGGATTTCAGTTGTTTCGCAGGACAAGCTCGTGGGTGGCCAATCCCACGAGCCAGGGAACTTCATTACGCGGGTTAGGATCGACGGCGGCGAGCAGAACCCTGGTCCTTAGCGATCAGGTTCCTTTAAATGACTCGTTCGGCGGCTGGATTCATTGGAACGAGATTCCGGAGCTGGCGGTACGCGAGGTGGAGGTGGTGCGTGGAGGAGCCTCGGACCTTTATGGATCGAGTGCGATCGGGGGCGTGATCGATGTGTTGCCGGTTGAACCCGCGGAGGGCACGCAGTATGCGCTGAACCTGACGGGAGCGCAGGAGAACACATCCATTGTCAGCGGGCTTTTGGCTGGAACGGCGAGGAGATGGAGTGCGTTGGGTGCAATGACGCTGTTTCGCACGGGAGGATACGTGTTGACGGCACCCGAGGCTCGCGGCCCTGTGGATGTTCCGGCAAATGTTCACTCGCAGAGCAGGCGGCTGGAGGTGCGCCATGGCCTGGGTTCGGACGGTGCTATTTTTTTTCGGGGAAATCTTTTTAATGAAGCTCGCGACAACGGGACACCCGCGACGACGAATGCGACACGAATATGGAGATATGCCGCGGGCGCGGACTGGAACGACTCCAGTGCGGGCCGGTTTCTTTTGCGGCTGCATGGCATGGATCAGGGGTACAGGCAAGGCTTCTCCTCGGTCGCTGCGAATCGCGCGACGGAGAGACTTACACGTTTGCAACAGGTACCTTCGATGCAGTTGGGTGGGGCCGGACAGTGGGCGCGGGCATTTGGTCCGGTGACGGCCGTGGTTGGGGCAGACGTGCTCGATACACGGGGAACGGATGCTGAGACTCCGGTGTCGAATGGGGTGTTTCAGCCGACCGTGAGCACGAGTGCCCGTCAACGGGATAGCGGTGTCTATGGAGAGGCGTTGTGGCAGCCAAGAAGTTGGTCGGTGGCGCTGTCGTCGCGCGTGGATCATTTTGCGAGCTTCGACGCTAAGCAGGTGGGTGCGGCGCCGACGCCTGTGTTGCCGGAGATTGCGGAGACGATCTTCGATCCCAGGCTGGGTGTGGTGAAGCAACTTCGTGGAGGGATCTCCCTGACAGGGTCGGCATTTCGTGCGTTTCGCGGTCCTTCGTTGAATGAGCTCTACCGCACCAGCCAGGTAGGACAGCAGCTGACACTGGCGAATGCTGCATTGCGGTCAGAGAGAGCTACAGGATGGGAGGCTGGTGGCCTGATCCAGGTCCCCAAATTGGGATCAGTACGAACGAGCTACTTCTGGACGCAGGTGAATCGGCCTGTCGCCGCGGTAACGATCAGTTCGACCCCGACGAATTCGACGCTGATGCGGCAGAATCTCGGACAGCTGACAAGCAAGGGTGTGACCGTCGAGACGGAGATGCGCCCGTTGCAGTTCTTGGTTGTAAAAGCGGGATATCAATATGCGGATTCGACGGTGACGAAGTTTCAAGCCGACCCCACATTGATCGGGAAGTGGACGCCGCAGGTTCCCAGGAATTCGGGATCTCTGGAGGCTCGAATGGAGCGAGAGGATTGGGGTGTGTTTGGGGTCTATCTTCGAACGAGCGGGCAGCAGTTTGATGACTCGTCGAACCAGTATCGTCTGGCCGGGTTCGCTCAAGTGGATCTCTATGCCGAACATCGCTTCCTATCGTGGCTGAGAGTGTGGGGCTCCGTGCAGAATGTGGGGAACGAGAGAGTAGAGGCAGGGCGAACTCCTTTACTGACTCTTGGGGCACCTCGGATTATCTCTGGCGGAATACGGCTCCATTGATGCCACTCAACATCGAAGGGAGTAACCATCATCTTCTCCTGGGAGAGCTGATCCAAGTGCATCAAGTGATGCGTTCGTAGACATCAAACATGGCGAGTTCACCCGATTCACTCGCAATACGTCGATAGTGAGACCAGGCCCGCCGAAACCGCTCTCCTTCAAGAAACCATGGGATCGCATCAAAGCTTTTTCCTTCGATCGCCTGACAGACGTGGCGATCGTCGCAATGCTCCACCAGTACCAATGATGGCTGAAAGTGATCGAGATCGTCCGCTACCTCGTTCCGTTGCACCTCTGAGAGCGAAAGCAGCCGGCCTTCTGTCAGGCGCTTGAAAGGTCTATCTGTGATCGATCCCTGCTCGTTCTGCACAATCGCCGGAATCAGCCACAGACAGGGTGATCGGGCTCCCCACCGAAGCTTTAGATCCATCACGTCGGACATGGTGTTCAACGCCGTAGTGAAGATATATGCCGATCGTAGATCGCTCTGCTTCTTCAGGAACCGATAGACCTGGGTCCGATCAGGTGGAGGAGCCATCGCCCTCCTCACGCCGAGCAGAGTCGCTGCTGCAATCGCGACGATCATTCCCGCCACCATCATTGGCTTTGACACCTTCGTCTCTTCCAGGCTATCCCACCCTTGCACAAGGCCCACCCCAAACAGCCCCGCCGCCACAATGACGAACGCCTTGGCGGGAAACCAGTGATAAGGCCAGTCTGTTCTCTGCACTGCGCACCCAACCGCGGCCCCGATGCTTCCTGCCGCGAAGACCTCCACAAGTCTCGAGAATGGGCGTGAAAGAAAAAAGCTTGCGCCAGAGAGCACCACTGCGGCCAGGATCCACAGCTTCATCGTCAGCAACAACCGCATCACCGATAAGTTTCCATACGCCCAGTACGTATCCAACAGAAGCGGCAGCATCTTGTGCGTGTATAAAGGCGTCAGCGTTCGAATCGCCGCAAAGTAAACCGCACACGTAGCGATGGAGGCCAGTGACTCCGCGCGCACAATCTCGCGCAGCGAACGGTGATAAAAGGTCATCACCAACTCTGCTGCAAGGAAGGCAAGAGCGTACTGTGGCTTGAAGCAGATCGCTATGCCTGCCGCTACTCCTATTGCGCAACGCTCCAGCAATGGCAGTTCATCAGCTCTTACGGCACGCGTCTCGGCCGCAGCCGCGAACAGACAGGGAAGCGACAATAGAACAAACAGATGTTCCCGCTGCCCAAAATCTCGCGGCGCCAGCCGTGTCCCTGCGACCAGCAGGACAAGTGTTGTCACGGCAAGTGCGGCACTCCGAATCCTCCCCTGTGTACGGCCCAGAATTCGGATGCACCATCCGGTCGCTCCCACGAGCAGCAGCACCGAGATCACTCGCAGACTCATGGTGTACGAGATAGGCACCACGCGGGACAACATCACCGGCAGCATCGAAAACCAGATCGCCAGCGGCGGATTGGTGTCGCTTACCTCAGGACCATAGATCTGCGCTCCGTCCAATACGCGCTCTCCAGCCATCAGATACCAGGAAGGATCGTGGCCGGACGGAGCAAAAGCCAGCAGCGACGCTACATTGAGTAGCAGAAAGATTGTCGCTCCAAGCGCTAGCGCTGTTACGGCCGGAACAGAGCCCAAGGACCTCGTGTGAATCAAGCGGACCTCTCCCGATAAGAGTGGCGTGGCTCAAACAACGGAATGCCTTCCCGCACGGAACCTAGCAGCTGTTCGCGATGGTCTACGTAACATTTGTAATCCGCTAAGGGAACAATCAGTCTCTGCACCCTGTTGTTAAGCAGCATCAGGATCGACGAGAGCGTTACGCTCAAGACCTGAACCAGGATGATGATCATGCCGAAGGACACGGTCGTAGCCCAGCCGGGCGTCGCAAGGCGGGGGAAGAAGAGTCGCAGGGCAAGCACTGTCGTGATCGAGATTCCTGTCATTCCAGTCAGAATCAACGTGAGAAACAGCAGCCTTACAAAGATCGTCTCCGCATATACGGAGATGCCGCTGAATCCATGCACTACCAGCGAGATGAGGTTCATCTTCGACTTACCCGCATAACGATGCGAGCGATCTACCGGAACGCATTCTATCGGCAGACGCGACCGGAGCACAGCTGCAGGAAGGTTGTTCCACAGATCGGAGACACGCACCAGTCGCTTGGCGTAGTTGCGTGAGAATAGTGAAAAATTTCCGAAGGAGATCTGTCTTCCCGTCAGCAAATGAAACGCAACTTTGTACATCACATAGGACAACTTGAAGGTCAGGTTCTCCGAACGCCTTCTGCGTTGCGCGACGATGCAGAAATCCCTGCGCGCTCCCGCAAGCTGCACCAGATGAACTATCGCATGCGGCGAATCTTCGCCATCGGCATCCATGATCAGCGTCGCATCGAAGTTATCGTCATCCACCGCCGTCGACAGACCAATCGCAATCGCCCGTTGGTGGCCAACATTCGAATAGAGATGGATGATCTCCACCGCCTCCAGATGCTTGAGCTGCGAAACGTCCTGCAGCTCTTCTTCGTAATCGCATGTCGAACCGTCGTTCACCGCGCTGATCGACACGCGCACGTCCAGCTCACGGGCCACATCGTCGAGTTCGTGCAGCAATACGTGAAAGGAGGTCCAGTCGTTGAAGACTGGAACAACGATCCGCAGTCGTTGCATAGCAGCCTCTTCTCAAAACAGATTTTCAAAAAACTGGCCCCTGCGCTGCCCTATCAACTTGCGGATGGTTTGCGCCACACTCCAACGATCGACTTGCCCAGCGAATATCCGAGAGCGGGATCGACCACTCGTGAGACCGGAATCATCCATCGGTCCCACGTCTCAATCTGGCTGCGCGTCGGCATGGACTGACGTAAAAACAATTGATTCGCCGCCGAAGCAAAGATACCGCAAGCGTCGAGATAAAACATTCTCTCTAAAGAGAGTCCCTCCGGGGAGACCCTTTTCAAAGAAGCACGGTTGTAACGACGGAAGTGTCCGATCGACGCATCGAATGGAGTAAACAGCCATTGATGTGCCGGCGAAAGAACCACGATTCTCCCATTAGGCCGCAGACGACGAGCCGCTTCCTGCATCTCAGCCAAATCGTCTTCAATGTGTTCCAGAACATCGATATAGACGATCGTGTCGAAGCTCTCTCTGGAATCGAGCGACTGCAGGGTACCGCAGAGATTCTGAAAACGGCTGTTGTGATTTATGCGCTCCAGACTCTCGCTCAACTTCGAGGCCAGCCCCGGATCGGGCTCGAGACACACCCATCGCCCTGCGGCGCGGTCGCACATCAGCTCGGTGTTCGAGCCGATGCCGGCGCCTACCTCCAGCACATCTCCCGATAAAAACGAATCGATCCGCCTGGACCAGTACGCCTTCCAATTCCTGGCGCCTGCAAACAGGTCCAGTTCCGATCCAACGTAGTGAAAGTCACCCATGATGGGATCTTCCCTTGAAGTTGTTTTTTGTCGATCGGGGCCCTCAGTTCCAGCTTAGGTTATCAGGTCCGGTACACATCGTTCATGTCTTCCCTCTTAACGTATTGAGAACCAGAGGATGGAGAGATTTCAGAGCAGATATTGCTCGCAATGTGAGTGACCGCTTTTTAGAAAAAAGCCCCTTACTTTTTTCAGGAAGAGTGAGCACGTTTTCCGAGAAGATCTCAGCCCTGAATCTCGCAACATTAATCAAAAGTTGACGAGGCCATGAGCTCATCTTATATAGTGGTGTTCGCTTAATAAGAAAAGTTATTTGCGTATGCTGCAACGTTTATTTTTGCTTCTCTGTACCCGCACCCGATTGTCAGGGTGTGAAGGAAGAGGATTAAAGGTTGCTCGTACGCAAGGCAGGAGAAGTCATGAAGATTCTTTACTCGGCGTTGCTCGTAGGATTGTTTGCCGTAGGTGCCTTTGCATCCGGTCCGTCCTTTCATCCCGACGTCACGTTTGCGGGATCTTCCACGAAGGGATGGCATAGCTTCGGGGAGGCGAGATGGACGGCGGACAAAGGCACAATCACCGGAACTCCGGGGTCGGAGACCGGAGGCTGGCTCGTCCTTGACGATTCCTTCCAGGACATCAGCCTCTTCACGGAGTTTCGTTGTGAAGAAGGCTGCGAGACCGGGATCCTTCTGCGGGCGGAGAAGATGCCCGACGGCGGCATGAGAGGAGTCTACGTTCCACTCAACGACTCCATGCTCGACGCCTCTCTCGTCACCATCGATGCCAAGGGCGCGATCGTCAAGCGCGACAAGCTGCGGCGAGGAGGTCTGCTGGCACGCATCACTCCGCCGCCCTCGCCTCAGTCGCAGGCTGGCGGTGGCCCGCGTCCACAGCGGCCCAATGTCGATCTTCCCCTCAAGGCGCCGGACACCTCGTTGCGGCCGCACGATTGGAACTCGGTCGAAATCTTTTTCGATACCAATACCGTTCGCTCCTTCCTCAACGATGGGCATCAGCAGGGTGCTGTGACCGAAGACGGAGGCTACGGCCCCATCGCTCTCTATGCTGGAGGAAAGGGCGCAGTGCACTTCCGAGGAACCGCCTACATGGACATGTCCTTGAAGGTCCGCGACGAGGAGAAGGTAGGCGCCGGCTTCCGCAAGCAGCGCCTGAGCGACTTCTACTACTCCTGGGGAACCGCCGCGGCGGACTTCAATCATGACGGGGTGCTCGACGTCATCTCCGGGCCCTACATCTACTACGGTCCCGACTATCGCAAGTCCCGCGAGATCTACTACGCGATCAGTTCTAATCCCACCACCGAGTTCGCGGCTGATGCGACCATGGAGTTCACCGCCGACGTCAACGGCGATGGCTGGCCGGACGTCATCACCGTCATGTTCGGCGGTGGGCCCGGCGTCCAACTCTACATCAACCCCAAGGGAGAGAAGCGCCGCTGGGAGAAGTATGCGGTTGGCACCGGCGTACAGAGTGAGATCGCCATCCTCAGTGATATCGATCACGACGGCAAGCCTGAGCTGGTCTACTCCGGTGACGGCCATGTACGTTACGCCAAGCCCGACCCCGCCCACCCGACCGATAAATGGAAGGTCTTCGACGTCTCTGAGGCAGGATACGGCGCAAGTCATGGCATCGGGGCCGGCGATATCAACGGAGATGGACGAATCGACATCGTCGACCCCTACGGATGGTGGGAGCAGCCCGCGGCCGGAGCCGACTCTGGAAAGTGGAAGTACCACCCCGCAGGCTTCGGACAGTTTGGCCGAGGATTGATGGGCGGCAGCGTGATGGCCGTGTATGACGTGAATGGCGACGGTCTCAATGACGTAGTTACGTCGCTCAATGCGCATGGCTGGGGGCTGGCCTGGTACGAGCAGAAGCGCAGCCCCTCGGGCGAGATCGCCTTCACCGAGCACATGGTGATGAATGATCGGTCGACGAAGAACGCGGGCGATGTCACCTTCTCGGAGCTTCACGGCACTGGCTTTGCGGATATGGACGGAGACGGTATTCCCGACTTTGTCGTCGGCAAACGTTATTTCTCGCACCTCGACACCAACCTCGATCCCGACCCCCGCGGAGCCCCCGTTCTTTACTGGTATAAGACCGTGCGCAACCCCAAAGCTCCGGGAGGAGCGGAACTTGTGCCCCATCTCATCGACACACACAGTGGTGTCGGATCGGATGTGCTCCCCGTCGATCTTAACCACGATGGTGCGATGGACGTCATAACCTCGACCCGTTTTGGAACCTTCATCTACTGGAACACGGCGGGTCATTCCACGACCGCTTCAAAGAAGTAGCAGTTCACTAACACCTGAATTTTGGGGATCGATTATGGACTCGCACAGACCCAGCCGGCGAGCGTTTTTGGGAGGGATTGCCGGAGTAGCGGCGGTCCCTGGAGCTCACGTCCGGCAAGGCTCCGGCCAGACCTCCGCCACGGAGTGCAACGCTTCGACCGTCGCTGAGACCGGCGCCGGTAAGGTGCGAGGCTACCGTCGCGACGGCGTCTTCATCTTCAAAGGCATTCCTTATGGAGCTGCTACATCCGGAAGAAATCGCTTCATGGCCCCGCAAGCGCCTGAGCCCTGGAGCGGGATCCGCAATGCGCTGCAGTATGGCCCGGTCTGCTATATGCAGGACCTCCTCTTCCTCGAGACCGATCATAGAAATCTTGTCCGTACGGATGAGGATGCGTTTCTTCTGCATCGCGGATCGGCCGTGATGGTTCCGGGCGAAGACTGCCTGCGCCTGAACGTCTGGACGCCTGAAATCCATGGCTCCCACAACCGGCCGGTGATGGTCTACATGCACGGCGGCGGTTTTCAGAACGGCTGCGGCCATGATCTTCTCTCGTATGAAGGAGAGAGCCTGGCGCGAAACCATGGCGCCGTGGTTATCAACCATAATCATCGGCTAAATGCCTTTGGCTATCTCAATCTGGCAGGGTTCGGGAGCGACTTCGCCGACTCGGCCAACTGCGGTCTGCTCGATCTCGTCGCCGTGCTGCGCTGGGTTCGCGACAACATCCGTACCTTCGGTGGCGATCCAGAGAATGTAACCATCTTCGGTCAGTCAGGAGGAGGCGGCAAGGTCATCGCCCTGATGGCCACGCCTGCTGCGAAGGGATTGTTTCATCGCGCCATCGTGCAAAGCGGGCCCTACCTGAACATGCTGTCGCCCGGCTACTCGCACGAGGTCGCCGATAGAGTTCTTCGGGAGCTGGCAATCTCTGGCGAAGATCTTCACGATCTTCAGAACGTCGATCCTAGGCGTATCTCCGTGGCTGCGGTCGACGCGATGCGGAAGATGCCAAAGTCGCCACCCTCGCTGCACGACAACTTCGGCAGCACCGGATGGGCGCCGACAGTCGATGGCCGTATTCTGCCCACGCATCCCTTCGATCCTTCGGCACCATCGATATCGGCCGATGTTCCCCTCCTGACCGGGAGCAACCTCAACGAGTTCGTCAGTGGCCTCGATCATCCCGACGCCTACACGATGACCTCTGAAGAGGCGCAGGCAGAGCTTCGCAACAGCTTCGGGTCTGACACCGAGGCGATTCTCGCCGCCTATCGCAAGGAGTATCCCTCGGCGAAACCCTTCGCTCTCTATGCCACCATCGCCGCATCGCGCTTCCGCATTCCGTCGGTCGAACAGGCGCGCAGAAAGGCCGCTTTGCATAAAGCTTCTGCCTACTCCTATCTCTACAGATGGCGAACCCCGGTGCTTGAAGACCGTGTGGGAACCTTCCATGCCGCCGAGATATCCTTCGTCTTCGATAATGCTCAGATCTGCGATCACTACAGCGCCGGACGGCAGGACGCTCTCATACTCTCGCACCAGATGGGCGCCGCCTGGGTCGCCTTCGCCCGCACCGGTGATCCCAACCATAAGGATCTGCCTCACTGGCCTGCGTACGACGACGGCAATCGGGCCACGATGATCTTCGACTCTCCCTGCCGCATCAAGAACGATCCTGAGGGCGAAGGGCTCAGGCTGATCACTGCCTCCAGGACCTCTCCAACAAAGTCCTGAGGCCGCTCGGTCTCTCTCGAAAGGAGCTTCCATGTTTCAGTTTCTCTCCTTGTGTCTTGTCTGTGTTCTCTCTCTGGGCGGGCTGGGGGCCGTAGCACAATCCTCCGATACCCCTGCGGCTGAGGACCGAAGCGTCGTCGATCCCGATGGCACGGCGCATCTGACCCGCGTCGTTCCCGTTCCAGGTACTATTAGTCCCGAGGCTCGAAGGTCGCTCGCCAAGCCCGTCAACGATCTTCCCATCGGGGAGACCCTTGAGGCAAAACGCACCCGCACCGATGCCTATCACCACACCGACTCCCAGGCCTACCTCGCCATCTACCCGTCGAAGATCGAGCAATCGACCATCGCTGGAGTTCCCGTTCGCATCCTTACCCCGGCCTCTGGCATCCCCGTGGACCGTGCCGATCGGCTCCTTATCAACCTCCATGGCGGAGGGTTCACCACGGATTCCGGCTCGCTCACCGAGTCGATCCCGATCACCGGGCTGACTCGCGTGAAGGTCGTCGCCGTGCTCTACCGCCTCGCTCCCGAGCATCCCTTTCCCGATGCGGTCGACGATGCAGTCGCCGTCTATCGCGAATTGCTGAAGTCATACCGTCCCGAACACATCATCGTCTACGGCGCATCGGCAGGCGCGATCCTCACCGGCGAGCTGGCGGTCAAGCTCAAAGCGGTCGGACTTCCTCTCCCCGCGGGTCTCGGTCTCTTCTCGACGACAGGCGATTTCTCCTCGTATGGCGACACCCAGGCCGTCTATACGGTGACGGGCGTCGCGGGGCGGCTGGCCCCGCCGAGCCCGCAGCGGCAGTTTCTCGCCGAATATGTGGGAGCGGCCAACCCTCGCGACCCCATCCTATCTCCGCTCTACGCCGATCTCCGAGGCCTGCCTCCGACGCTGTTTATTTCGAGCACGCGTGACATGATGTTGAGCTCGACGACCGTGCTGCATCGTGCCTTTCTACGTGCCGGCGTCGATGCCCAGCTGCTCGTCTTCGAGGCGCTCAATCATGGCTTCTGGTATGAGGCCGGGCTCCCGGAAACCAAAGAGGCCAATCAACGCATTGCCGATTTTTTCGAACATTGTCTCGGTCTGCAGCCGTAACGCGGTCGGAACCGGGGACGGCGTCTTCGCGGAAGAGGTCGAACCATCCTTGGCCTCTTAGATCATGCTAAAAAAACGAAAAACAATTAGTTGACGATGCTCTCTATCGGTTGCTAGGATTCGTTCGGCTAATCTTGCAAAGCAAATTGCGTATTGCGCAATGAACCCCAAGCGGCAATTGTGACAAGCTTCTTGGTGTCGAGGAGGAGTGAAAATGAGATTCAATCAGCAAAAGTTTATTACGGGGCTGCTTCTTTTCCTGGCTTCGTTTGCGGCCTCGATGCAAGCCCAGGTGCGCTCGGCCACGATCACCGGCACAGTCACGGACTCGACCGGAGCGGTAGTCGTGGACGCCGACGTTGTGGCCCGGGACGAGTCGACCAACGTGCAGTCGACTTCGAAGACGACCCAGACCGGGCAGTTCACCATTCCTTATCTCGCCGCGGGTACCTACACCGTCACGGTCATCAAGGATGGATTCCAGAAGTACTCGGCAACCGGTGTCCGTGTGAACGCTTCGGAGATCGCCAAGGTCGATGGAACCCTTTCTGTCGGCACTGCGACCCAGCAGGTTGACGTGCAGTCCTCTGCCCAGCAACTGCAGACCGAGAGCAGCACCATCACGGCGGCCATCGGCGCACAGGTCATCGATGCCATTCCCAACATTACACAGAATCCGCTTTACTACGCTACGCTCCAGAACGGTGTGCAGCCGCGCAGCGAGACGTCAAGCTCCCAATCGCTGAACTCCTTCGGCATCGGCGTCGCGGGTCGCGCGCAGTACTCCTCCATTGGAGTCAACGGCGGCCGCGCCTTTGAGAACGACATTCAGCTCGATGGCCTTCCCATCACCGGCAACGGCTTCAACGAGGCCGCCATCATCCCCAACCAGGAAGGCATCCAGGAGGTTCGCGTCGTAAGCAACAACTTCACGGCGGACTACGGCCGAGGCATGTCGGTGATGGCCATCAATACCAAGTCCGGCGGAAACCAGTTTCATGGCCAGGCCTCGTACATGATCCGCAACGAGGCGTTGAATGCGAACTCCGCCGGCAACAAGATGCAGGGCATTCGCCGTCCCGCCTTCAAGGTCAACGACTACGGAGGAGCGCTCTCCGGTCCCATCGCCCGCGACAAGCTCTTCTTCTCCTCGAGCTTTCACTATCTCAGCTTCAACCAGGGCCAGACCAATCTCCAGACCGTTCCCACCGCGCTCGAGCGGGTCGGCAACTTCAGCCAGACCTACATCCAGGGAGCGAACGGGCAGCCTGTGCCGGCGCAGATCTTCGATCCTTACAACGTCACCAAGATCAGTGACAATCTCTATCAGCGAGCCGTGATTCCGAATGCCACCATTCTTAACCCCAACCCGGCGGCGCTGTTGATGTACAGCTACTATCCGCTTCCCAACCGCACTCCCGACGATGTCTACAACACCAACAACTACACCTCGAATGTGGTCAATACGGTGCGTCGTCAGGTTCTCAACACGCGTCTGGACTATAAGCTGGGCTCGCAGTCCTTCTACAGCAGCGGAGGCTACGACTTCGGCAAGATCACCCAGCCTCGCCCCTTCGGCAAGGCGCCCTTCAACGACGCTCCCACCGTAACTCAGGACAACAACTACTATGCGCAGATCGGCGATACCATCACCGTGCGCCCGACGCTCTTCGTCGATGTGCGTTACGGCGTAACCCGCATCAGCACCTACAATCTGGCCGGCAATCAGTCCGGCTTTACGCAGTACAGCGACTTCGGCATCGCTCCGGCCACCCAGGCACTGTTCGCAGTCGCGGGTTCGGCGCCTGTCGTCAATCCCAACGGCTTCACCGGAGGTACCGGCGGCGGCAGCAACTGGTCCGCCCTCTCGGGCGGTCAGTTCACGAACAAGCGCGAGAGCCAGATTGCGCACGCCGTCAACGGCAGCATCACCAAGGTCTCGGGAAACTGGACCTACAAGGCGGGCTCCGAGTATCGCGTGATGCTCGCCAACTACACCGACTTCGAGGAGGGCTCGGCCAACATCGGCGGATGCTGCGCGGCCGATCCCGGCGGCAACTACTCCTTCCAATACGTCACAGCCTCTGGAGGTGCCGCTCCCAACAACAGCTCTCCCGCGCAGGCCGGCATCAACGCCGCGACCATGCTTCTGGGGCAGGGCGTCTGGTTCGTCCGTCCCGGAGCCAACCTCAAGCCCGCCTATACAGCGAAGTACTTCGCCGTCTACTCCCAGAACGACTGGAAGGCACGGCAGAACCTTACGATTAACCTGGGTCTGCGCTGGGATGTGCAGCCCGGGCTCACCGAGCGCTATAACCGCATGAGCGCCATCGACCTGACCAAGGACAATCCCTTCGGATCCAAGGGCGTCTTCGCCTTCCCAGGCATAAACGGATATAGCCGCGGCCTTTGGGATACCGAGTGGCACGACTTCCAGCCCCGAGTCGGCTTCGCCTTCCAGCCCTATGAGGGAACCGTAGTCCGTGGAGGCTTCGGCATCACCTACCTGCCCAGCAACAGCGGATACTTCTCGAGCTCGAACGACTACGGGGGGGCCCCGTTCGCTGCTGGCAACCAGGCGCTGCCTTATGGAACCAATCCTAGCGGTGTTCCCGTCACCCGGCTCAACGATCCGGCCCCCCTGGTCGCCGCCGTGGGGGCCAACCAGTCCGCGCCGCAGATCTATGGAACCGCGACCACCTACTTCGACCGCCACCTGAAGAACCAGGTCGCCAAGCAGGGCAATCTCTTCGTCGAGCAATCCTTCGGCAAGAACTCCCAGTGGATTATGTCGATTGGTTGGAGCGGATCCTTCTCGAACAATCTCACCACTCGCAGCCAGCCTTTTCAGAGTCTCCAGACCATCGATCAAGGGCTTCTCGCGAACTGGCACGCGCAGTATGTCGCCAACAACGGCACCAGCGATCCGTCCACGGCTCAGGTTCCCAACCCCTATCAGACGGGGACCCAGCTGGTTCCTTTCCAGGGGGGCCTGTCGGCCCGTACCATCCAGCAGCAGATTCCGAATATGCCTTATCCCTTGCTGTGGGGAGCGAGCCTCGATGGTTCCAGAGGCTACGCTGACTATCACTCGCTGCAGGCGCGCATATCGCACGCCTTCGCCTCCGGCTTCAATATCCAGGCCAACTATACCTGGAGCAAGGAGCTGGACTACGTCACCACGCCCACGGAAGACGGCCAGGGCGTCAACTCCGGCGGCACCGTCGGAACCCCGGATCTCATTCATAACAGCCTGAACCGCAACTACGGTCTGGCCGATGCCCCGCACCGCTTCGTCGCAACCGTCGTCTATAACTCGCAGTTCGGCAAGAACGGCAAGTATGCTCTGAACAACTCCATTGCCCGCGTCCTTCTGGGGGACTGGAGCTTAGGCTCGGTCATCAGCCTGCAGAGCGGCATGCCTATTGTGGCAGGCATGGGCAGCAACGGAGCCCTGACCTCACGCATCGATCGCGTTCCCGACCAGAACATCCAGGTGCCTCATGCCCTGCAGAAGCGCTACGACGGCAATACGACCGTCACGCTGCCCTGCGGAAAGACAGTCACCCCTGGCAAGTATCAGCTATTGAAGTACAATGCCTGCGCCTTCTCGGGACGCGTCATCACCACTCCCAACGGAAGCACCGTTCCTGACATCTATTGGATCGGCAATCACGCCCAGACCAGCGGCGACCTGCGCGGACCGGGGCGCGGCAACGTCGACCTAAGCCTTCGCCGCGCCTTCCCGATCCGCGAGCGCTACCGGATCGAGATCTCGGGCGAGGCTACCAACCTGCTCAACAACGCCCAGTTCAACAACTCTTCGAACAGCAACACCGGGAGCCTAGGAGCGACCAACCTCACCAACAATCCCTCCGGCGGCCTCATCCCGGGCCTCGGCAACAGCAGCACCTATGGAACCCTGAACGTGAACAGCTTCGATCCTCGCCAGATCCAACTGCACGGTCGCTTCATCTTCTAGACGAAAGCACAGCGGCGTAGCATCGGAAGACCATCCGGTGCTACGTCAAATTGTTCCAGTTGAGGAGGCGGACTAAGCCGGCCTCACCATAACGTTAAGGCCTTTGATGAAAACAAGGATGTTCGGCAACCTCACTCTTCGTCACGTTCTTACGTGGTCTGTCCTGGCTGTTCTCTCGACGGCAGCCGGTCTCTTCCTGGTCAGGGCCGCACTTGGCAAGGAGTCCGGGAAAGAGCCCGCCAATGTGGACTGGGCCACCTACGAGGCGACCCAGGGCGCGACCCACTATACGCCGCTCACCCAGATCAATAAGAGCAACGTGAAGGATCTCAAGGTCGCCTGGACCTACGATATCGGAGAGTCGGTCTCGATCGACAATCCCATCATCCTGGACGGCATCATGTACCTGAGCGGAAGGGACGGCTCGATCGCCGCGCTGGACGCCGCGACTGGCAAGGAGATCTGGATCTCCGAGCCCAAGATGGTCACCGCCCGCCAGCGCGGCCTCGCCTTCTGGGAGAGCACGGATCACAGCAAGCGCCGCATCGTCTTCTATCGAGCCAATCACATTCGCCAGATCGACGCGGCCACCGGCAAGCTGGTTCCGGACTACGACATAGATCTCAAGGTTGGTCTCGAGCGCGATCCCGAGACGGTCTTCAACGTTCAGACGGTCTCTCCGCCGCGCGTCTGGCACGATACCCTCCTGGTCGGCTCTGCTCCGGGAGAAGAGTATGGATCGGCTGTCGGCGACCTGCGCGCCTTCGATCTGAATACCGGCAAGCTGGTCTGGCAGTTCCACACCATTCCGACGCCCGATGAGCCCACTGCCAAGACGTGGGGACCCAATCCACGCGCCTTCCACGGTGGAGCAAATACGTGGACCGGAACCTCGGTGGATGAGAGCCGGGGAATTTTCTACGCCGGAACCGGCGCCTCCACCTACGACTTCTGGGGCGTCGACCGGCCCGGCGACAATCTCTACGGCGACTGTCTTCTCGCCATCGACATCCGCACCGGCAAGCTCCTCTGGCACTTCCAGGATGTTCACCACGATGTTTGGGACTATGATCTGGCTTCGACCCCCGTCCTGTTCACGGCGAAGAGCAGGGGCAAGAGCGTCGATGCCGTGGCCATCGCGGGAAAGACCGGCTTTCTCTACGCCTTCGACCGCGTCAGCGGCAAGCCTCTGTTTCCGATCGAAGAGCGCCCGGTTCCGCAGGGAGAGCACATGGAGGGAGAGCAGCTCTCGCCTACGCAACCTTTTCCGACAGTACTGAAGCCCTTCGTGCGTCAGAGCTTCACCGTCGAGGATATCGATCCTGCCATCCCTGAGCCCGAGCGCTCCGAGATCCAGGCGCGCTTCCGCACGCTGCGCTGGGAGGGTATCTTCACGCCTCCTTCGACCAAGCCCACACTCGAAGCCCCAGGGTCGAACGGAGGAGCCAACTTCGGGACCACGGCTGCCGATCCCGTACGTGGTCGAGTCTATGTGGCCGGTGTCGATATTCCCGCCGTCCTCCAACTGGCCAAATCGACGCCGCAGTTCGGGGCAGGGAATAATCCCATGGAGCGAGGGCGTTCCCTCTATCAGAAGAACTGCGCCTCCTGCCACGGTGCCGACCGTGCCGGCCATCCTCCGACCTTTCCATCCCTGATCGGCGTCAGCGGACGTTTGACCAACGAGGAGCTGGTCGATTTCATCCATGCGGGCAAGGCTCCGATGCCGGGTTTTCCTAACATCGCGGGTCAATCGATGACCGATCTTCTGACGTACGTGAACAACGGCTTCACTCCGAGCGATGCTCCTCCGCGCAGGCAGATGAAGGGGCTGGCCGAGGGGGAGCCGCGCTGGCGAACCGACTACGGCTACTGGTACGACAAGAGGGGCGATGGCGTGATGCGTCCGCCGTGGTCGGTGCTGACCGCCTATGACATGAACACCGGAGCGCAGATATGGCAGATCCCGGTCGATAGCGATCCGGAGTACCCCATCAAGGGCATCAAGACCGGTACCGGCGACACCAACAAGGTCGGAATCGTCGTTACCGGCAGCGGTCTTCTCTTCGTTCCCGAGGACCGTCTGAAGAAGTTGATGGCCGTCGAGGCCGATACGGGCAAAGTTCTGTGGGAGGGAGATCTTCCGGAGAAGGCGGTTGGGGTGCCGGCTGCTTATGCGGTCCATGGACGCGAGTATGTGGTGGTTCCTGCAGCGAGCGGAACATCTCGTCCTAAGTCCAAGCCTGGTACGCAAACCGTGGGCGAATCGAAATCCCCCGCATCGGTTCACAACCAGTTCGTTGTCTTCGCGCTGCCCGAGGCGAAGCGTTGATGGGCAGGTAAACTGTGGCGGCAGAACCTGCCCTCTCTCACGACGAAAGCCTCTCTGGCGCGTGAAGATCTCTCAAGTGTTGAACTGCAACGGAAGGCGCAGAAGGCTGCCCTTCTGGCGGTTGATGGGCCTGGTGGAGTCCTCGAAGGTACCGTCGCCCTTCTGGTGCTGCGTGGGCAGCTCGACCATTGGGTTGGCGGCAGGGAAGGGTCACATCAAGATTTGTAGAGAATGTCTTCATGGCTGGCGTTGCGGCTTGCGCACAATTTGACTTCGATTTCCAGGCATGTGATATCCATGAAGAGTGAGACACATCGAGAAAGAGATGATGTGAAAAGCCTTATTGACGCTGAATCAACCATACGGATCGAGGAAAACGGGATGAAACAGTTAGTGATCGCGGGGCTTCTGGCTCTGGCTGCGACTCAGGCAAATGCGCAGATTAATGCGGGCGAGCAGAAGCCAGAGCCGAGTGTGCCTTTCAACATGGTTCAGGTGACGACGCTCGATCTTCCCTGGCGTATCGCCTTTCTGCCCGATGGGCGCATGCTGATCACCGAGAAGGTGGGCGGCCTGTGGCTGATGACGCAGAAGGGAGAGAAGACGAAGGTCGATAATGTGCCCGCCGTTCTTTATAAGGGACAGGGCGGCATGCTGGGCGTCTTTACCTCGCCGCACTACGCCAAGGATCACAGCGTCTATCTCACCTACTCGGAGCCGGGTGATGGAGGCTCGAGCCTGGCGCTTGCCAAGGCCCAGCTGAAGATCGGCGAGGGCTTAGCGAGTCTTGAGGGGCTCAAGGTGATCTGGCGTGATGGGGAGCGCGGCAATGGTGGACAGTTCGGCGCGCAGATCGCCTTCTCTCCCGATAGTCGCTATCTCTACCTGACGGTTGGCGACCGCCAGCGTATGACGCCGGCCCAGGATCCAAACCAGCCGCTGGGCAAGATCCTGCGCCTGACGCTCGATGGCAAGCCGGCCAAGGGTAATCCGATGGCGGGAAAGAAAGGCGCGGCCAGCGTTCCCGTAATCGATCCGCCGGAGAATACAGAGGCCGCGAAGACGGCTCCCGTTGTGAGGACCTACACCTTCCCTGGACCGAACCTGACGCAGGCGGAGACCTGGACCTCGGGACACCGCACGCCTTATGGTCTGGCCTTCGCTCCTGACGGCCGTCTGTGGGAGGTCGAGCATGGACCGAAGGGCGGCGATGAGCTGAACCTGATCGTTCCGGGCAAGAACTACGGCTGGCCGCTGGCCTCCTATGCGACCAACTACGACGGCGTGCCGATCCCCAGCCCGGATACACGGCCTGACCTGACCAAGCCGGTCATCTACTGGACGCCGATCATCGCGCCCGGCAACCTTATCTTCTACAACGGCGCGATGTTTCCCGAATGGAAGGGCTCAGCCTTGATCAGCGGCATGGCCAGCAAGGCACTCTTCCGCATCACCTTCGACGGCCAGGGCGGAGCCAAGCCTGCGGAACGCTGGGAGGTCGGTCATCGGATTCGTGACGTCGAGGTTGCACCCGACGGAGCTCTGTGGATGCTCGAGGACGCCCGTACAGGCGGTGTATTCCGCGTGACCCCGAAGGCGCAGTAAATCGTCGGAGGGTCGATTCTCATGTATAGCCCGGCTAGAGATAGCCGGGCTATCTCTTTAACTATCCGGGTACCGGTTCCGCTAAGGGGGCGGGGATCCGCTCATTACCTCGGTGTGGCGCCTCCTTCTTGGTCTCTCTCTTTATGCTCTCCGCGGCTCTTACTCTGAGGACATGGATAACTCTCTCCTGGAACAACGAGAGATTCTGCGCCGTATCCTCGATGGAGCCCGGTCAAGGCCCAGCCCAGGTATCGGTCTGGTGCAGACGGTCGAGTATCGAGGCGTCTGCTTTCACGTCACGCGCCGGTTCGTCATCGCCGACCTTGCTCCTCTGTCGTTCTTTCACCTGGTCGAACCCATCTATAAAGAGAGAGGCGATTCGGCGGAGGCGATCCTCGAGCTCTACGACCGGCTAGCTCCTCTGCTGAGCTGCAGGCACCGGTGGACGGTCCTCAAGCGCCAGTCGGACGGTCGCATCCGAAACCTGGGAACGGGGAATACTGGACCTCATATCTGCAAGTTATGTATGGCGTACGCCCTGGGAGGGCAGCTTCCGGCGGTGGGGAACTCGCTTCCTTAGATCGGAAGGAGCCGGAACCTGAGCGGACGATATACTGGTGAACGTGAGCAAGACGTTCTATATCGAAACCTTCGGCTGCCAGATGAACGCCCATGACTCGGAGAAGGTCATCGGCACCCTGGAGCATGAGGGATACACCCAGGTGATCGATGAGGCCGAAGCTGGCCTGATCCTCTATAACACCTGCTCGATCCGCGACAAGGCCGAGCAGAAGGTCTTTCATCGCCTCAACGAGTACAAGCGGCTGCAGGGCGAAGGCAAGCGCTTCGCCGTGATCGGCTGCGTCGCTCAGCAGGAGGGTGAGCGCATCTTCGAGCGCGCGCCGTATGTCTCGATCGTCGCCGGCTCGGCCTCGTACCGCAACCTGCCCGGCATGCTGGCGCGGCTGGAGGCAGGGGAGAGCCGCATCACCGGGCTCGACGACCGCCAAACCGACGAGACCTTCGACACGGAGTTCACGGTGCGCTCGAATCCGCATCGCGGATATATCACCATCATCGAGGGCTGCGACAAATTCTGCGCCTACTGCGTGGTGCCGTATACGCGCGGCAAGGAGCGCTCGCGCACCTCGGCCTCGGTGCTGGTCGAGGCGCGGCGCATGGCCGACCAGGGATTTACCGACATTCAGCTTCTGGGGCAGAACGTGAACTCGTGGCGCGACCCGTCGCGACGGCTCTCCTTTGCAGAGCTGCTCTCAGCGGTGGGAAGCATTCCGGGAGTTCGCCGGGTGCGCTTTACTACATCGCATCCGCGCGATTTTACGCGCGATATCGTCGAGGCCATCGATGCCACGCCCACGCTGTGCGATCACGTTCATCTGCCGGTACAGTCGGGATCGTCCTCGGTGTTGGCGGCGATGTCGCGGGAGTACACGCGCGAGTGGTATCTCGAACGCATGAGCTGGATTCACGGAGCCAGGCGCGATATCTCCATCACCAGCGATATGATCGTCGGCTTTCCCGGCGAGACCGATGCCGACTTTGAGGAGACGATCACGCTGCTGGGAGCGGTGCGCTACGACGCCGTCTTCGCCTTCAAGTTCTCGCCCCGCCCGAACACGCCTGCCGTCACGATGCCAGATTCGATTCCGGATGAGGTGAAGGCCGAGCGGCTGCGCATCCTCAACGACCGCCAGCGGGAGATTCAACGCGAACACTATGCCCGTCATCTAGGCCAGACGGCCGAGGTGATGGTCGAGAGCCATAATCCGGCTCGCGGCCAGATCGTCGGACGCTCGTCCCAGAACAAGACCGTCAACTTCACCATGACGCCGGGCGAGGCCGATCCTCCCATCGGAAGCTACCTGCCGGTCCAGATCACCCGCACCATGCCCAACTGCCTGGTCGGCGAAGCCGTCGCAGGATCGCTGCCCTTCCAGGCCACCCCGCAGCCCCAACCCTTCGTCGTACTCAACTGACATGAGCACTCAGGCCCCTTCTTCCGTTGCCGCACACGCCCCCGACGAGGTCGAGATGCAGATTCGCGGCCTGATGATGGATCCGGTCACCAACATGCCGATCATTGTGCTCAAGGACATCGCCAGCGATACCGTGCTGCCGATCTGGGTAGGGATCTTCGAGGCCCAGGCCATCGCGCTTGAACTCGAAAAGACGGCCACACCCCGGCCCATGACGCATGATCTCCTTCGCAACATGGCGCGCAATCTCAACGCCGAGGTTCGCAAGGTGGTCGTCTCCGAGCTTCGCGACGACACCTTCTACGCCATCATCTGGATGGAGCAGGCCGGCGAGGTCGTTGCGATGGATGCCCGGCCATCCGATGCCATCGCTCTGGCCCTGCGCTGGGACTGCCCGATCTACGTCAATCGCGACGTGCTAGAGAACTCCCGCCAGGCCGCCACCGGAACCCAGACCATCAATGCCGAGGAGATGCGACGCTGGTTGGAGAACCTGAACGACGACGAGATGGGCCGCTACAAGATGTAGGCTGAAGAATCTTCATCCCCCGCGATACCATAATCTCGAATGTCCCTTAAAGAGATCTCCATTCGCTCCTCGATCCGCCTCCTGGTGTCTGCCGAGAATCTTCTTCGCCCTCTCCGCTCGAAGACCGGCGACGACGTCCTGATCCTGGAGTACATGCTTCCCCTGGGCTGCTGCGTTCATCTGACACCCGCCTATGAGGCGATCAAGCGACGCCATCCCGAAAGAACAATCGCAGTGGCCACGCGAGGCCTCGGTCTGGCGCTGCTCCGGTACAATCCCTTCCTCGATCACCTGATCGAGACGCCCGACGCCCTGGCCTCCCCTCGTACGGCAGCGCGATCTCTGCAGGCCTCGCTCACGAGCCGGGGGATTCGTCCCGGCCTGATCCTTACCGGAGCCTCGGACCAACGCTCCAGCATCGCTGTCACCGCCATGTTGGCCAGTCCCGCGCGGCGTGGCGGCTTTACCACCTATCCAGATCTCTACCACCGGCCGTTGACCTACGATCTGAGCACCAGCCAGATCGCCAACAACCTGCGCATGGCCTCGATTGCGGGAGCATCGTCCGAGCACCTGGAGCCCCGGGTCTTCTTCTCGACCGACGACGTCACGGCGGCGAGATCGCTGATACAGGAAGTCAATCCCCAGGGTAGGCCGACAATTGTCTTCGTGACCCAGACCAGCGGCGGCCAGCTGACAGGATGGCATACCGATCGCTTTGCGCAGGTGATCCGCCATGCCCATGAAAAGTTGGGCTGCGCCGTCGTCTACGTCGGCATCGAAAAGGACCGTCCGGCAATCGAGGCGATCCGTTCGGCGGCAGCAGGCGTAGGCAGCTCGGTCGCGGGCCGAACCTCCGTAACCCAGGTTGCCGCATTGCTTGCAATGAGCGACGCCGTGGTCTCGCTGGATACAGGCACGCTTCACGTCGGACGAGCAGTCCAGACTCCCCTGGTCGTCTTAGGGCCATCGTGGCAGGCTCCGACGGAGTGGCTTCCCCTCGGCCTTCCCTGGACCCGCATTCTCCGAGGTAAAGACATCGACCGCAAGACGATTCCCAAGAGCTATCAGCTGGATGAGATCGAGGCTTCCGCGGTCGTCGCGGCGCTGGATGAGCTGTTTTCCGCGTATCCTCCAAGCCAGGAGAGCCGGGACCAACGGGTGGCCCGCAGTCTTTCGGCCGTGGACCACCTCGCACATTCGAAGCACTAGCGCTGGGCGAGATCGTCGAGGAAGCGGAAGAACTCCGGGAAGGAGATCGCCGCCGCTTCGGCCCCACGAATAATGCTCTCGCTGGAGGCCCGCAGGGCGGCAATCGAGAAGGCCATGGCAATGCGGTGGTCGCTGCCCGAATCTATCTTGGCCCCGTGAAGCTGCTGATCTCCGGGTACGATCATGCCATCTTCGAGCTCCTCTACCTCGGCGCCCATCGCGCGGAGATTCCTGACGACGAGATCGATGCGATCGGATTCCTTCACACGCAGCTCTTCGGCGTCGCGAATGACGACGCCGTTGCGAGTGTAGGGGGCGATGGCGGCAATGACGGGAAGCTCATCGATCAGCTGCGCCGAGAGAGCACCGCTGATCTCAGCTCCCTTGAGGCCTTCGGCCGAACGATTGACCTGAATGGTCCCGATGGTCTCGCCGTTATGCTCCTCGACCAGAAGGACCTTGATTTTGCCGCCGAGCGTGGTGATGACATCGAGCAGAGCCGCTCGCGTGGGATTCATCCCTAGAGAGTCGAGGACCAGGTTGGAGTCGGGGAAGAGCAGAGCGCCGCACAGGAAGAAGGCCGCCGAGGAGATATCTCCAGGCACCGTGGCTTCAATCGCCTTGAGCTTCTGTCCGCCCGCAATGCTCAGCTTCTCGCCTGTGCGGGTGAGGGTAGCGCCAAAGGCTTTGAGTGCGTGTTCAGAGTGATCGCGTGTGCGCACAGTCTCCGACAGGCTGGTGACGCCGTCAGCCTGCAGGCCGGCGAAGAGCACCGCTGTCTTCACCTGTGCCGAGGGGATGGGCGTTTCGAAGTCGATGGCCTTGAGCGGACCTCCGTGGATGGTCATCGGCGCATGGCCGTCGACCAGGTTGATCCGGGCTCCCATCGCGGCCAACGGCTTGCGAATGCGCTCCATGGGGCGCACGGTGAGGGAGTGATCGCCGATCATGGTGAAGGTGTGGGGATGGGACGCGATCAGGCCGGCCAGCATGCGCATGGTGCTTCCGGAGTTGCCGCAGTCGAGGTCGGAGGTAGGCTGCTGGAAGCTTCCGCCCGTTCCAGTTACCTCGATGCTGGTGCCGGACCTGACGATGGTGGCTCCGAGGGACTCCATACAGCCCAGGGTCGAGTGCGGGTCGGCGCCAGTGGAGAAGTTCGTAAGCCGCGTCGTTCCTTCTGCCAGGCCCGCCAGCATTCCGTATCGATGCGAGATGGATTTATCGCCGGGGACGGTGACGGAGCCCTGAAAGCTGCGGGCGGGACGAACGATCTGAGTGATCGAGGCGTTGGAAGAGGTCGTCGTGGACATTGCTTCTATCCTAATATGCGCGTGTGTAAGTGATTCGTTTGCGACCTATTGAAGACGCTGGCCTGCCGCCCACGTAGGGCGGCAGCGCGGCTGCTCTCCAAAAGAAAATATGTCGATACGTCTTAGAGCGCGCGCAGAACAACGACCGTCTCGTCGTCGAAGTGCTCGGTTCCGGACTGGAAGTCGGTCACGGCCTTCAGGACCGCCTCGACCATCGAGACCGCGGTGGGCATGCGCTGCGCCTTGAGCACCTTGGCTAGCCGGTCGGTGCCGAACATGTCGCCTTTCGCGTTCTCGGCGTCGGGAATGCCGTCGGAGAAGAAGACGATCAGGTCGCTGGGGCGGGTGGAGAGGGTGAACTCCTCGTACTCGACAGCAGGAAAAAGGCCCAGCGGAAAGCCCTCGGCCTGAACCGTCTTTACGTCGACAGTGGTGCGAGAGCCATTGGACGAGGTCGACACAAATAACGGCTGCACCGATCCCGCATTCGCGATCTGCACCGTCTGGTTGGAGTCGTCCCATATGGCCACCAGCATGGTCACATACTGCGAGTCCAGCTTCCGCTCCTGCAGCTGATCGTTGAGCTCGGCCAGCAGAGCGGCAGGGGAGAGATGCTGCCCCGCCAGCGAGCGCAGGATGCCGCTGACCAGCGCCGCATAGAGCGCGGCCGGAGCGGCCTTTCCGCTGACGTCGCCGATGGCGAGCGCGACCCGCCCGGGGCCGTAGTCGAGAAAATCGTAGACATCGCCGCCGATAGAGCGTGCCGCCATGAACTGCGCGGCGAACTCAGCCCGCTCGAGCCGCGGCGGCTGCGGAGGCATCAGGCGCAGCTGCACCTGGCGCGCCATCTCCAGGTCCCGCTCCATGCGCTGCTCCTCTTCGTGGATGCGCTGGTAGAGCCGGGCGTTCGCGATGGAGATGGCCACCTGGGCGGCCAGCGTGGAGAGCGTCCGCTCATGGTCCTCATTGTAGTAGTTGATGCGGGTGTGCTCGAGATCGATGGCCCCGATCACCTGACCCTTGTAGATCAGCGGGACGGCAAGCTCGGAGCGGGTCTCGGGATTCACGGACAGGTAGCGCGGGTCCTTGCGAACGTCTGGGGCCAGAACGGATTCGCGCAGCTGCGCTGCCGACCCGATGATGCCTTCGCCCAGAGAGACGTTGTGCTCGCGCGTGACCCGCTCGCCGTAGCGGGTGGAGAAGCGGTGCTCGAACTGCTGCGTTCGCTCGTTCCACAGCAGAATGGTGAACATCTGGAAGTCGATGACGCGCTTGAGCAGCTGTCCGATACGTTCGAGCAGATCGTCGAGGTCGAGGATGCTGGTGATCTCCCGGGAGATCTCGTTGAGTACGGCCAGCGTCTGAGCCTGACGGGAGATGCGGGTGTAAAGCCGGGCGTTTTCGACGGCGACGGCCACGCGCGAGGCAACCAGCTCGAGCAGACGTTGATGCTCGGCGGTGAAGTAGCCGGCGATCTCGGATTCGATGTCGAAGACGCCGATGACGCGGTTCTTGACGATCAGCGGGACGGCAAGCTCGGAGCGGACGTTGGGGTTGGCCGCGATGTAATGGTCTTCCCGGGTTACGTCATCGATGCGAAGGGTTCGGCGTTGCAGCGCCGCCTGACCCACGATTCCACGTCCCATCTTCAGCCGGGTGCGCTCGATCTCGGGCGTATGGCCAATCTGGAAGCGCATCCAGAGCTCCTGCGTCCGGTCGTTGATAAGCAGAATGGCGAAGATGCGATAGTCGATGACGGCGCGGACCAGGTCGGCGACGCGATGCATCAGGGTGTTAAGGTCAAGCGTGGTATTCAGTGCGTCGGCCAGGGAGTGCAGAAACTCGACCTGGTGGACGGGATCGACGCGAACGTTCGCAGCTTGAGGAGCGTCTTCGGTGCGCGGCCTGTAGTCCCCCTCGAAGCTATGGTCGGGGGCGATCTCCGGATCGGGCGCGGGCGTCGAGGAGGTTCCGCGTCTTTGTTTGTTGGCCGTAGACATGGGAAGAGCCGATGATACTACTGACGAGGCTGTGAGGGCTCTGGTTTTCTTGTGCCTTGAAAGATGTCGCGAGGAAGTCCCTCTTTAGTAACTGGAGGGAGTCGAAGACGCCGCCGAGTCGTGTCCGGCAAGCTCGTTGACGATCTTCACGCTGGCACTGGCTCCGATGCGCGAGGCCCCGGCGTGCAGCATCGCCGAGGCGTCGATCAAAGAGCGAATCCCTCCCGAGGCTTTGACGCCGGCACGCGATCCGGCGACGCCGCGCAGAAGGCCGATGTCGTCGACGGTCGCTCCTCCGGTCGAGAAGCCGGTCGAGGTCTTCAGGAAGTCGGCGCCGGCGGAGAGCGCGATCTCGGAGGCGCGAAGCTTCTCCTCGAAGGTCAGCAGGCAGGTCTCGAGGATGACCTTCACGATCGCCCCCGCGCCGTGGGCCAGCTCGACCACGCCGCGAATGTCCTGCTTGACAGCTTCGTAGTCGGCGGGGGTGGCGCTCTTGAGCAGGCCGATGTTCAGGACCATATCCACATCGTGGGCGCCGTGCTTCAGGACGCGGGCGGTCTCGTCGCGCTTGGAGGCGGAGAGCGTGGCCCCGAGAGGGAAGCCGATCACGACGCCGACCGGGACGCCGGTGCCTTGCAGGGCCGAAGCCGCAATCTGCACCCAGATCGGGTTCACCATGGCGCAGGCGAAGCGGTGCTCGGCTGCCTCGTGGCACAGCTGAAGCACCTGGTTCCGGGTGGCGTCGGGCTTGAGCAGCGTGTGGTCGAGGACGGCGGCCAGGTTCTGTGGAGAGGAGAGGGCATGAGCGGCGAAGGTGTTGACATCGAAGGGCTGTGTTTCAAGGTGAGGCAGGATGCTGCTCATGGTTCTCCTTACCGGGCCGGTTCACCGGCGCCGGTCATGTTTCTATCACACCCGGGATGTGTCTGGCTCTCACTCGTAGCTTGAGTTGATCAGCCTTGGTGGCGAGTTTTTTGGATGTAATCGTTTTATTTTGTTTAATTTGATATGAATTATTCATCTAATAGATGAATAAGCAGTAGCTTGCGCCGATCTGTCTCCAGCTACATCAGATAGCTATGCAGACGAGTGGAGTGGGTTTAAAGCTTTCGGTGCTCGATCAATCGCCGGTCCCCGAGGGCAGTGCCCCGGCCCAGGCCATGGAGAACTCGATCGCGTTGGCGCGGCGAGTGGATGAGCTGGGATTTACGCGGTTCTGGATGTCGGAGCACCATGCCATGGACCTGCTGGCCTGCACGGCTCCCGAGATCCTGCTGGCGCGAATCGGCGTCGAGACGAAGAGAATCCGCATCGGCTCGGGCGGAATCATGCTGCCGCACTATACCCCGCTGAAGGTCGCCGAGGTCTTCCGCACCCTCTACGGACTCTACCCGGAGCGCATCGATCTCGGTATCGGCCGTGCCCCCGGGGGCGGTCCCATGGAATCGCTCGCCCTGCGCCGCAGCCGCAAGACCCCGATGGAGGATGACTTTCCCGACCAGGTCTCGGAGCTGCTGGCCTTCCTCGAAGACGGCTTCCCGACGGGCCATCCCTTCGGCAAGGTGAAGGCAATGCCTGCGCCCGCGCCGGGCGATCACTATCGTGGTCCTGCGGTCTGGATGCTGGGTTCGAGCATGTGGAGCTCGGCGGCGGCGGTCGAGTTCGGCCTTCCGTACTCCTTCGCACACTTCTTCTCGCCGGTGAAGACGCGAGACGCCATTGAAACTTACAAGCGCAGCTTCCGTCCAGGGATTCGTCTGGAGCGGCCGAAGGCCACAGTTGCGGTAGGGGTGGTCTGCGCCGAGACCCAAGAGGAGGCGGAGTTCCTCGCCAACAGCGCGAAGCTGCTGCAGCAGAAGATTCGTCTCGGCGACCGCAGCCCGGTGGCCCCGCCGGAAAGGGCCCTGCGCGAGCTCGAGATGCGCGGTGTATTTCCGCTCGAAGAAGGCGAGTGGCCCAGATACTTCGTCGGGACGCCTGCCCTGGTGCGGAAGAAGCTCGAGCAGATGGCTGGCGAGCTGGGGATCGACGAGCTGATCGTCAACACCATCGTCTGGGATCACGCCAAACGCATCCGCAGCTATGAGCTTTTGGCGCGTGAGTTCGGATTGAGTTAAAAGCCAGTTAGAGCCAGACTGAGGGTGAAGTCTCTACGCTAAGAACTCTGCTTCTGGCGCCTGCGGAACGCCGTGACCTTGTGGCGGTTTCCGCAGGTTGCCATGCTGCACCAGCGCCGATGGTGCGAGCGAGGCAGGCCCCAAGGGAGCTCCCGTCGTGTTGCTTCTGCATGGCTTCCCGACCTCGTCGTTTCAGTACCGTGAGCTGATTCCCCGGCTCGCGGATCGCTATCACGTGATCGCGCCCGATCTTCCCGGCTTCGGATTCACCGACGTTCCCGCCGCCCGCAACTATAAATACACCTTCGAATCGCTGGCTAAGACGATCGAGGCTTTCACTGAGGCGCTTCAGCTGAACAAGTTCGCTCTCTATATCTTCGATTACGGAGCTCCCACTGGCCTGCGCCTGGGGCTGGCTCATCCTGAGCGGGTAACCGCCATCGTCACGCAAAACGCCAATGCGTACGAGGCCGGCCTGGGAGACGCCTGGGCTCCGATCCGCCGCTACTGGGAGCATCCGACCCAGGAGAATCGCGAGGCGCTCCGGGGAGCCCTCTCGCTCGAGGAGATTCGCGGCCAGTACATCGACGGAACCCAGCACCCGGAGGAGGTTGCGCCCGAGGGATACACCCTCGATTCGGGACTCATCGAGTGGCCCGGCAACAAGGACATCCAGCTGGACCTGTTTCTCGACTACGCCAACAATGTGAAGCTGTATCCGAAGTTTCAGGAGTACTTTCGGTCCGCGAAGCCTCCGCTGCTCGCCATCTGGGGCAAGAACGACCCGTTCTTCATTCCCGCCGGGGCCGAGGCTTACCGTCGCGATAATCCCACCGCCACGGTCCAGCTCCTCGATACCGGACACTTCGCCCTCGAGACGCACGTCGAGGAGATCGCGACGGCGATGCGGTTCTTCCTGGCCAAATCGATCGGCTGATCCAGGCTCAACGAGCAACACTCTTGAGGTGGATGTTGGGGCTGCCGTCCGCCTCGGGCTTTTTAGTGGACCGCCTCATCGGGGAAGATGCGAATATCCTCGACTCCGCGATAGCGCTCGGCGTAGTCCATGCCGTAGCCGACGACGAACTGGTTGGGAATCTTGAAGGCCACGTAGTCGGCCTCGATGGGAACCAGCCGGCGGTCGGGCTTGTCGAGGCAGGTGGCGATCTTCAACGAGGCCGGCTTGTGCTGCAGCATCAGGCCGCGCAGATAGTTGAGGGTCAGACCGGTGTCGAGGATATCTTCGATCAGGATCACGTGGCGGCCTTCAATTGGATTGTCGATGTCCTTGATGAGCTTGACGGCTCCGGAGGAGACGCGCGCGCGGCCGTAGCTGGAGACGGCGACGAAGTCGAAGGTATTGTCCACCTTGATGGCGCGGGCGAGATCGGAGAGAAAGATCGCGGCTCCCTTGAGCACGCCAATCAGCACGATAGACTGACCCTCGTAGTCGGTGGAGATCTGGGCTCCGATCTCCCGCGTTCGTTTGGCGAGCTGCTCTTTGGTGATCAGGACCTCCATCGTCTCAGGCGATGGAAAGAAGGCGGTAGGGGCGTGCGCGGAGCTGGTGGGCATATAAAACCAAGGTTAACGCGAAGACGCTTCCCGGGCCAAGTTCTTCTTGTTCAGGAGGCAAGGGCGTCGCCCAAAACTCGCTGACGATACACTGAATAGGAAGCGAGGAATATGTATCCGTATATCGATATTGGCCCGGTGCATCTGGGAACCTTCGGGCTCTTATTATGGCTGGCCGCTGTGGTAGGCACGATCGTTCTGCATAGAAACTTCGTCCGCAACGGGGTCGATGGCGATGCCCTGAACGTGGTGGCGTTCGTCGTCATCGCCGGAGTCATCGGCGCGAAGGCCTGGCACGAGCTGCAGGAGCCGGCGACCCTGCGCATGTCTGTGGCGCGCATCCTGGCTCCCGGCTGGCCGCATCCGCTCGATGTGGCGATGGGATTCCTGCACTGGTTCCAGGCGGGCTTCGCCTGGTTCGGAGGCATGCTGGCCGGCATTGCCATGCTGATGTGGATGGGGCGTTCGACGCGCTTCCGCTCCCTGCAGGAGGGAGCTTTGGGAGAGCGCGTCGGACCGCTGCGCATGCTCGACCTGGCGGCTCCGGCTGCGGCCGTCGGATACGGCGTAGGCCGGATCGGCTGCCTGCTCTCGGGCGACGGCGACTACGGCATCAAGACCACGCTGCCCTGGGGAGTCCACATGCGGCCCGACGCCCTGGTTCCCACGCCGGACCTGGTGCAGCCCACGCCCGTCTATGAGCTGCTCTACTCGCTTGCGCTGGCCTGGTGGCTGTGGCGCCGTGCAAAGAGCCGTCCTCCGGTGAGCGTGATTACCGGCGAGTATCTGGTGTGGAGCGGAATCGGACGCTTCCTCGTAGAATTCGTTCGCATCAACCCCAGGCTCTACTGGGGCATGAGCAACGCACAGGTGGCTGCGCTGGGGTCGGTCGTGGCGGGAATTTTGCTGGTCGCGGTAGCCAGGGCAAGAATATGCGGTGGGACCCAGTCCTGGCCGAAGAGCCTCTCGCCTGATTCAGATCTTTAGAGATAAAAGAAGAGGTCCGGGCATCCGGACCTCTTTTCTGGTTTGCATGTCTTTTGAGCGAGAGGTCAGTGTGAACTGGCAGGTGTTTTAAGTTCGGTGGCTACCGCGTCGGACAAAGAAGTGGTCTTCCGGCCGATGAGCCGGCTCAGCGTATGCGAGTCGTCGTCGAGGGCGCCTGCAGCCGCCTTCGCCTCCGCGTCTGCAATGAGGTGAGCAACCACGGGAGGCAGGAATCCCGCCAGGATCTTCTCGTACTCCGCCTCCGGCAGATCGTGATAAAGAACCTGCTTTCCCGCCTGCCTGCTGACCTCCGCCGCAAGCTCGGAGCGCGTATAGGGCACGTCTCCGCCGAGTTCGTAGACCTTGTCTTCGTGACCCTCTTCCGTCAGTACGGCAACGGCGGCGGCCGCGTAATCGGCTCGTGTTGCCGCAGCATACCTGCCGTCTCCCGAAGCTCCAATGAAGGTTCCCTGTTCCAGGGAGGAGGCAATCGCCGCGGTGTGATTCTCGATGTACCATCCATTGCGCAGCATGATGAATGCCAGCCCGCTCGAACGGAGGTGGAGCTCTGTTACGAGATGCTCTTTTGCCAGCTCCACGGGAGTCGTGTCTGCCCTCAGGATGCTGGTATAGGCGACGATGCGAACCCCTGCAGCTTTAGCGGCATCGATGGCGGCTTTGTGCTGCATCTCGCGCTTACCCAGCTCATTGCTTGAGATCAGCAGAAGTTTTGTAACTCCCTGAAAGGCTGAAACCAGCGTCTCCGGTCGCGAATAATCCGCCGTGCGCACCTCGACGCCGCGTTCGGCAAGATCGGTGGCTTTTTCGGGCGTACGAACTGCGGCGATGATCTCCGACGCCGGTAGCTTCTTCAGCAGACCGTCTATGATCAATCTTCCAAGCTGCCCCGTAGCTCCCGTGATAACGATCATGTTCTCTCCTCTCAGCCGAGTTGGCTGGACAAGAACCATCCTAGCCCCGCAGCTTACCTTTCGTAAGTACATACCTGGGAGTAAGCTCTATGCATGCCCTGGCCCAAGAGTATGAAGACGATCCGTATTCCCAAAGGAAACCTATTTGCGTCCGATTGCCCCACCCGTGACATCCTCGACGATGTCACGTCGCGATGGGGATCGCTTGTCGTTGTCATCTTGATGGAGCGCAGCTACCGCTTCAGCGAACTGGCTTATCTGATCGGCGGCGTAAGCGAGAAGATGTTAGCGCAGACCCTGCGGATACTGGAGGAAGACGGCTTCGTCCTTCGTGAAGTCCATGCGACCAAGCCGCCCAAAGTGGAGTACCGTCTCACGCCCTTCGGGCAGGAGTTAGGAGAGCGGATAAGCGCCTTAACATCCTTTGTGGAACAGAACGCCGGACGGGTCATGGCGCACCGCGCGAAAGCCCGACAGGGATTGGCGTAGTACAGATACAAATTATCTCTCTGCATGAGAAGACCCCCGCCATTGCGTGGCGGAGGCCTATACAACAGAGATCAGCGCGAGAGCTCTTCGCGGACCGTCGGTTGCGGGGCCACGAAGAAGATGTTGGAAATGAAGCCGCCGATGACGGCTCCCACGATCGGAGCCACCCAGAAGAGCCACAGCTGCGAGAGCGCCCAGCCTCCGACGAATAGCGCCGGACCGGTCGAACGCGCCGGATTCACCGAGGTGTTCGTGACCGGAATGCTGATCAGGTGGATCAGCGTAAGCCCCAGGCCGATAGCGATGGGTGCGAATCCCTTGGGAGCGCGCTGATCGGTAGCTCCCAGGATGATCAATAGGAAGAAGGTCGTCAGCACGACCTCGGCGACGAAGCAGGCAAGCAGCGAATAATGGCCGGGCGAATGCTCCGCGAAGCCGTTCGAGGCAAAGCCGCCGGCAAGAGAAAAGTCGGGATTGCCGCTGGCGATCACGTAGAGCACGCCGGCCCCGGCGATCGCTCCCACGACCTGCGCAACGACATACGGCAGCAGCTCACTGGCAGGGAATCGCTTGCCTACGACTAATCCCACCGAGACGGCAGGATTCAGGTGGCAGCCCGAGATGTGGCCGATGGCAAAGGCCATGGTCAGCACCGTAAGACCAAATGCGAACGAGACGCCGACGAAGCCGATGCCGAGTTGAGGAAAGGCTGCGGCGAGCACAGCGCTTCCACACCCTCCGAAGACCAGCCAGAAGGTGCCGAAGAACTCGGCGATGACGCGTTTGAACAGTGGCATAAAGCTAGACCTCCCAAGTTGAATCTCTTCTCCGCAATCTGCGGGGCCTGTTTTGCACCTGCCCTTGTTAAAGAGGAAAGGTAAGACGAAAGGATGCTATCACTTGCGGGGAGCCCGGGAAATAAATTTGTGAATGCCTTGACTGATCCTCTTGACCGCTCCAGAGACAGAAGATGACCTCGTCCCGTGCCGTATGGGGGAAGAGGCGGGAGTCGGTTAGAGCCGTCGCAGGTAGGCCTTCGCCTCTTCCAGCTCAGGAAAGAGCCGCTCCTCGGCCTGAAACTCGCGCGAGTGCACGCAACGCCGGCCGGCCTTTACCCGCACCGGGTGCTTCAGGTGCAGCATCTCGTGATAGAGCAGATACTCGATGGCGCAACGCGGCGTGTCGGGACGGTCGAAGACGCGGCTGACGACGATGGTGTTGTGCGCGGCGTCGTAGTGGCCCAGCATGCGTCGCGCATGATGCGCGCTCCAGGTCAGCACCGGCTTGCCCAGCAGGCCGTGGAAAAAGCGGGCGTTGAGCGTATCGAAGACCTCGCTGAGGTCGTAGTAATGTCCCACCGCGGTAAGGATGCGCTTGCGCCCGCGCGTCTGCCGGATGTGCTCGGCCTGCCGCGAGACGGCATCCGAAGAGACGTGACGGCGATAGCGATCCGAGTGCGCCGGGGCGATCGGTTTGCGATAGAGCTTGGCCAGAAGGATGTGCGCGATCGAATGATGCACACTCTCCGGCGCATGTTCGAGGAGGTCCGAGAGTCGCACGTGCAGGCGGCCTTCGCGCAGGCGGATCGTGGTATTCAGCGAGGTAAAGCGGCGGAACCGGATGTCGAAGGCCGGCATCGGAGCCCGAGGTCGAATCTCGCGGTACTCCTGCTCAAAGATGGCGACAAGGGAGTCGGGAGCGATCAGCTTGGAGCCGCGCATGGCTTTCGATCCGACCGGCTTCGCCGCCGGTGTCTCCTTTGTCGCCGGATCCGGCAGAGCATCGAAGAGCGTCGGCGTCTGCGAGAACAACGGAAAGAGCCTGCGCAGAGAAGACCCGGGATGGTTCGAGGTGCTCAGAGGATGGATCCTTGGTTGCTGTGGGTGAAGGTTGCTGTGGGCGAAGACATCGTTGCGGAGGTGAAGGCCCGCTGCATTGATCTTATTCGAGTGGAGGAGAAGCCGTTCGCACTTCAGCGACAGGGTTATCTATCCAGTCAGGGACGCTGCGCCAGTTAGGAGCGCGCCGGAGCGGGCTCGCGCTGTTGGTAGGCCTCTCGTTCCTGATCGGTTAGCGGCAGCGGAAGCACGCGGCCCTGAGTGCCCGAGGCGTAGGTCGTCTCGAGCACCGCCATCACCGCGATCGCCGACTCCGGTGAGACCGGCACCGGTGCCTTGCCCAGAATCGCGTCGCGCATGCCGATGTAGTAGCCGATCTGGTTGGCGGGAGGAGCCGGGATCTCCGTGCTCTCGCCCGTCGCTCCGTCGAAGAGAATGCCGGGATCGGGATCGTTGCCAAAGCCCTCGCTGCCGGGAAGAATGCCGGCGGCGAGCTGCTTCTCCTGCACATCGGCTCCGTACTTGGCCCAGCTCGCCCGCGTGCCGTGCAGAAGGTTGCGGGCCACCCCGCCCGAGCTCAGCAGCGTAGCGTTCAGCACCACGCGAAGATCGGGATAGATCAGCTGCACATGCGCCCAGTCGTCGGTCCTGCCGCCGGGCCGCAGCGTGGCGAAGCTGGCAAGCACCGCATCCGGCAGGCCGAACAGATGCAGGCTCAGATCGATCAGGTGCGGTCCAAGGTCGAACCACAGTCCCGAGCCAGGCCCGGGATCTTCGCGCCAGCGCTGACGAACGTTGGGGCGGAAGCGATCCTGATGCGCCTCGAAGTGCGTCACCGTGCCCAGAACACCGGAGGCAAGGACCGACTTCGCCGCCAGAACATCGCTCTCCCAGCGCCGGTTCTGAAAGACCGAGAGCAAGCGGTTCTCGCGCCGTGCCAGCGCGACCAGCTCACGCGCCTCCGTGAGGTTCAGAGTGAATGGTTTGTCGATCACGACGTGCTTGCCGGCCTTCAGCGCCGCCTCGGCGAGAGGGAAGTGGCTGTCGTTGGGCGTGGCGATGACGATCAGGTGGAGATCGGGATGCGTGGCCGCTTCCATCGGCGAGACTATGCGAACGCCGGGAAAATCGGCGTGAACACGCTCCGGACGGCTCGATCCAACGATCGTCAGCTCGACTCCCGGAACGGAGCGCAGAAGAGGAGCGTGAAAGGTCTTGCCGGCGTAGCCATACCCGATCAAGCCGGAACGGAGAGAAGAAGAGGAAGATGTCATGGTCTGCCTCTCCAGAGTAGAAGAGAAGCCGTTGGATTCAAAACCGGCGCAGGAGTGGCAGACGACGTGCGAGTCTTGCAATGCTGAAGCCTGCGACGGTCGAACCGATCTTGCACTGAAGCCAGCGCGTTGTCCTGCTGGTCTGCGTTCTGGTGATGAGTGTGGCTTCGCCGATCTGTCCTGCGTGCGATGGCATCGGCGATCGGCATATGCACTCTCTGTCGCACCTGAGCGCTCTCTCTTCGCCCATCGAAGAGAGCTGCAATGGCGTCTGTTCCGGGGGGTGACCTCCACCTCAACCAGATGGGAGGAGTTTGCTGGATTCACCTACGTTCTGCCGTATCGTCTGTGGAGCTTCCATCGAAGGTCGTAACCACGGCGTCTACTGAGGAGCGTTGTATTCGCCCTTGTTCTGCTTATCTTCCTTGGGCGGGGGATGAGCGGCGAACCATGTCTTCTGGTCTTCGATCATCTCATTCGCCTGATCGCGCAGGTCGCGCACCGATTCGAGCGCGATCCTGCGCGAGACGTTGTAGACGTCGTTGTCGGGCGGCGACTTGATCGCCGTCGCCCAGCGCTCGGTAGCCTCGATCAGCTTCGGGAGCGCCTTGCGGATGTCGCGGTGGCGTGGACCGTAGTCGTCGAGATTGTCGCTGAGCTCGTCGGCCAGAGAGCTGAACTGCTCGAGGAGATCGTGCGTGTCCTCTTCGCGGCCCGGGCGGCGAGGCTTCGCGTATATGTCCTGGAGCGCTTTGATGCGCGTGTCGATCAGCTTGATGAAGACCATCACGCGATCGTTGGCGATATAGGCGGAGTCGCGTAGTTGCTCGACCTCACCGTCGGTCAGCGGAGCCTCGCCGCGCTGCGCACGTACATTGGGCGCGAGCAGAAAGAGCTCGAAGACCAGGGCCGCGGTGAAGAGGAGGCGTCGCATGCGGCCGATTGTAGCTTAGTGGCTGAAGACCTGCGTCAGGATCTGCGACTGCACCTGATTGAGCTGCTTGAGCGTGGCTTGCAGGGTGGGCCGGTCTTCGTACGAGGCCGAGTGCAGGTATTGGCTCAGGCGATAGGTGGTGTCGTGCATCACCTTCTCGGCGTTCTTGAGGCGCTTGGCGTCGCGGGTCAGGCTGGTCTGGATCCGCTGTGTATATTCAGCGACCTTCTTGAGAGTCGCGGTGGCGCGGCCAGGGTCGCCGTCGCGCAGCTGTTGTCCGGCGAGATCGGTCATTGCCGCGACCAGCTCGGTGTAGAGGAAGCACTGATCGCGCGGGCTGGCTTGCTCGGCGCGCTGTTCCAGCTGAAGGAGCTGTTGTTCATCGAGGGCCGCGAGCCGGTCGGCCGCGCGGGACGGTGTGCTGGCCGGGACGAGAAGGAGCAGAAGAGCAAACGATCGAAGGACGATTCTCATAACGCACCTCGCGAAACTCTTGTTCGGAGCGTCCGGCTTCAGGTGGCTTCAACAGTCAGCGGAGTCGACGTTTGTTACCAGGTTGCTACTTCGTGTGTTCGAGCGCGATCAGCCGGTGCTTCGCCTCCCACTCTTCGTCTGGAAACTGGCCCTTGGCGGCCGCGAGGAACTGTTTATACAGGTCCGATGCCTCCTTGACCTGGTGGAGCTTATCGTGCGCCGTCGCCGCGAGAAAGATCGTCGAAGGCGTTTGTGGCTGCACTCTAGCACGAAGCTCAAGCGCGCGCAAGACTGTGGTTGGATCGTTGTTACTACTGGCGGCGAAGGCGAGGCGGCTGAGGGCGGCGGCGTAAGACTCGGTGCTGGGAAACGCCTTCGGGGCGGCGACGGCGCGCTGGAGCAGGGGCTCGGCCTCGGATGACCGGCGCAGACGGATCAGGGCGTCGGCCTGATCGTCGAGCAAGGTGGGGTCGCCGGGCGTGGCGGACGCGAGCGCGGAGTAGAGCGCGAGCGCCTTGTCGTAGGCTCCGCCGCGGGCGTAGAGACGGGCGAGCAGGCGGGCGATGGCCGGGTCGCGGGGCTGGGCGGCATGGAGCTTCTCGACGATCGGGAGCGCCTGCTCGGGCTTGTTCTGTGCCTCGTAGAGAGCGGCGAGCTGGGTGTTGAGGGGGACGTCGTCGGGGTACTTCTGGAGGGCGGCGGTCAGCGCGGTCTCGGCCTGGTCGGTCTTCTGCTGGCGGATGAGGAGGTGGACGAGGGCGGCGGTCGCCTGGGTGTTGTCGGGGTCGGCGGCGAGGAGCCGTCGGTAGGCGGCCTCGGCTCCGGCGGGGTCGTTGTTCGCCTCGGCGAGCTCGCCGGTGAGAAGAATGTCGTCGGGGGTTTCGGGGGAGAGCTTGAGGGCGTTGAGCAGCTCGTCGCTGGCGCCGGCTGGATTTCCCGCCTGGTCGAGGCGGGCGAGGGCGCGGTAGGCGCGGCCGCGGAGGGCGGGATCGCCGTTCGGGACGGTGGCCGCGGCGGCGAGTTCGGTGTGCGCGGCGGAGGTCTTACCGATGCGGGCGAGGAGCAGGCCAAGGGCGAGGTGCGGCTCGAGCAGGTTCGGGCTGGCGGCGGTCGCGCCCCGGTAGGCGGCCTCGGCCTCGGAGCTCTGGTCGAGGGCGTCGTGGGCGGAGCCGAGGTTGTAGAGGACCCGGGCGTCGTTGGGGTTCTTCTCGGAGAGGGTGGAGAGGAGCTTCACGGCAGTCGCGTAGTCCTGTTTCGAGAGCGCCTCGGCGGCCTGGGCGCGGAGCGGGTCCTGCTGCTGGGTCTGGGTCTCGGGCTGCGAGACGTCGCGGGTTCCGGCGGGCAGCTGGGCATGGAGCGAGAGGGTGAGGAGGAGAGCGAGCGCTGCGGGGGCGACGAGCCGTCGGCTCATTCGTCGCTGGTTCAGGTTCATCGTGTGCATGGGTTGCTCCTCTGGGGTCCCCCCCTCCCGTCAAAAGTGTGCAAAGTCTTCAAAACAGGTTGGTTGAGTCCGGACTTGGTTTTCCGGTCTGGATTCTAGTTTAAATGGAAAGGCCCAGCCGAGGTGGCCGGGCCTTGGTTATTTCCCTGATTTAACTTTATCAGGCGTGTCAAGAATTTCGATTTGTTTTGTGGGGTAGGGGATTGATTTGTAATGGGATGTTGCGCTGCCGTCTTGGCGATTTCACTACGGTTCGAGCTTTGCTCGAATGTCCGCATCTCAGAGTCGAGATATGGGGCACCCGGGCAGCTCATTTGTTTCGATGGATCGGAACAGGCGTTTAATGGCTGCATGGAGATTCAGTGGCCCAAGTGGGCGCTTGCTTTACTTTTTCTGGCCGATGGAACGGGGTTCGGGCTGTGGGCTGCGCATGTTCCGGTCTTCAAGCAGAACCTGCACCTGACGAATGGAGGGTTGAGCACGGTTCTGCTGAGCCTGGTGGGCGGGGCCATTGTGACGATGCCGGTGGCAGGGCAGATGATCTCGCACTTTGGGAGCAGGAGGGTGGTGCGGGTGGTCTCGCTGGCGTACTTTGCGATGCTGGCGTGCCTGGCACAGGCGAGCTCGCATGCGATGTTGATGCTGTGCGCCGCGCTGTTTGGGGGAGCGAAGGGAGCGTTCGATGTCTCGATCAACGCGCAGGCGGTGGCGCTGGAGAGGCGCTTCCATCGGTCGAGCCAGAGCCTGCTGCAGGGGTGCTGGAGTTTGGGCGGGCTGTTTGGGGCGGGGGTGACGAGCCTGCTGCTGAAGCATGGGCAGACGTTGCGGTTCAATCTTTCGACGGGCTCGGTGGTGCTGGCGACGGCGGTGCTGGCGGCTCTTCCGCTGCTGGTGACGGAGGAGGCGGGGCATCGCGAGGCGGAGAGGAAGATGGGGTTCAGGCTGCCGGATGCTTCTTTGCTGCGGCTGGCGACGATCGCCTTCTTCGGGCTGTTTGCCGAGGGAGCGATTGGCGACTGGGCCGCCGTGTACCTGCGGTCGAACATGAAGGCCAGCCTCTCGCTGGCGGCGGCGGGGTATGCGGCGTATGCGATTGCGATGGCCTGCGCGAGGTTTGCGGGCGACTGGCTGGTGCGGAGGTTCAGCCATGGGGCGATTCTGACGGGGAGCGGGGCGCTGATTGCGCTGGGATTCGGGTGCACGCTGATGTCGCCGTCGATCGTGGCGGCGGTTTTGGGATTGGCGCTGACGGGGGTGGGAGTTGCGAATATCTTTCCGGTGGCGGTGACGCTGGTGGGAAGGAGCACGAAGATGGCGACGGGACCGGCGATCTCGGCGCTTTCGACGATTGGGTACTTCGGGTTTCTTGCCGGGCCTCCGCTGATCGGATGGCTGGCGGTGATGGTGGGGCTGGAGCGCGCGCTGGGGATGGTGGTGCTGGCGGGCGTGGTGGTGGCGGCGGGACCGATGCTGCTGGCGATGAATCGGCGGGAGGCGCAGGTGGGGGCCGGGGCATAGGCAAGCGTTGCCCCATACAGGCTCACTACGCGTGGGGCTCCTGCTGGTCGGCGTGAGAATTTTTGCAAGCGACCAACGTGAGCCTCATGCCGAAGGCTCACTACGCGTCATGAAGTAACCGCTCCACGCGTAGTGGGCCCGCCGGCAGGCCAATGGACTCAAGTCAGGGCTTGGGAACGACGCTGTCGAGGATGGTGATCTTCTTTCCTGCTTCAGCTCCCACGCTGGATTGAGTGACGAGGATGGTGGTGCTGCCCGGCGTCAGGGCCGCGTGGATGTCCTCATAAAAAGTCCGGGGCATGTGAACGCGGTTGAGGGTGGCCTCGTCGAGCTCGCGTCCGGCGTCGTTGTCGTGGCCGGGGAGACCGACGTAGATCCAGCGCGGCTTTCCCTGGGCGTCGGCGGTGTAGTCGATGACGTGGGAGCCAGGGTCGTCGTCGTTGATCTGGGCGACGCTGCGGCCGATCTCGACGCCGTTGCGGAGGACGACGATGCGCTGGTCGTGCTTGGAGATGATGATGGTGAGGGGGCCGGTGGGGGATTTTTCGGGCTGCCAGCGAAACTCCGCGTTGTCGAGGTGGGTTTCGGTGACGGGGGTTCCGGCGGCGCTCATGGGGGCGAGGAGGCTGCCGTCGGTGGTGGTGATGTGGTTGATGGCGTTGCCTTCGACGACGACGGTGGCGCCGAGCGTGGTGATGGTGAAGAGCTGCTGCGAGAAGGTGTAGGGGAGGTGGATGCAGCCATGGCTTTCAGGATAGCCGGGGAGGCCGCCGGCGTGGAGGGCGACGCCGTCCCAGGTGAGGCGCTGCATGTAGGGCATGGGAGCGCTGTTGTATTTTGTGGAGCGATGTTTTGCGGCCTTCTGGAGGATGGTGAAGACGCCGGTGGGAGTGTCGTGGTGGAGCTTGCCGGAGGAGATGGTGGAGACGGCGATGCGGACGCCGTTGCGGTAGACGGTGGCGCGCTGGCGGGAGAGGTCGACGTAGATGAGGACGGGGCCGGAGGGAGCGACGGTGGGGGCCCAGACCCATTCGCCGGGCTTGAGCTGGTCGGCTACTCGGGCGAGCTCGGGGGGAGAGCTAACTTTGGCGCCTTGAGAGAGTGCGGAGGGGGAGGCGAGGGTGGCGGCAAGGAGGGCGAGAGCAATCGTTCGTGCTGGGGTCATCGCACAGCGATTTTCGCATGAAGTGATTTTGGGAGGAAGAGAATGGCCTGCCGGCCGAGCGCAGTGGGCTCGCGCGGCAGCGCATGTCCGCTATGCCTAGGGAGTCGCGGGTTGGAGCTTAGGCTCGGGGCGCGGTGTGGATGGGGAGAGTACGGGGGCGAGCCAGTGGCCGGTGTGCGAGGCCGGGTTGGCGGCGATCTCCTCCGGGGTTCCGGTGGCGATGACCTGGCCTCCGCGGGAGCCGCCCTCGGGGCCCATGTCGATGACCCAGTCGGCGGACTTGATGACATCAAGATTGTGCTCGATGACGAGCAGGGAGCCTCCGCCTTCGATGAGCTTGCGGAAGGCCGCGAGGAGCTTGGCGACGTCATCGAAGTGCAGACCGGTGGTGGGCTCGTCGAGGATGTAGAGGGTACGGCTGCGCGCCTTCGCCGCGGCGTCGTTGGAGCTGCGGGCGGAGTTGGAGCGCGTGGTGGCGAGGTGCGCGGCGAGCTTGACGCGTTGGGCTTCGCCGCCCGAGAGCGTGGTGGCGGACTGGCCGAGACGGACGTAGCCGAGGCCGACCTCGTCGAGGACGTAGAGCTTGTCGACGATCTTGGGGTGGCCGGCGAAGTAAACGAGGGCCTCCTTGACGGTCATGTTGAGGACGTCGTGGACGTTCTTGCCCTTGTAGCGGATCTCGAGGATGGAGGGTTTGTAACGTGTTCCGTTACATTCTTCGCAGGGCAGCTCGACGTCGGCGAGGAACTGCATCTCGACGGTGACGGTGCCGTCGCCTTCGCAGACGTCGCAACGGCCGCCGGGGACATTAAAGGAGAAGTGTCCGGCGGTAAGGCCTTTGCGTTTGGAGTCGGGCTGGGAGGCGAAGAGGGCGCGGATGTCGTCGAAGGCCTTGATGTAGGTGACGGGGTTGGAGCGCGGAGTGCGGCCGATGGGGGACTGGTCGACGAGGACGACGTCGTTGAGGTGGTGCGCGCCGGAGAGCTCGCGGTAGAGCTGGGTGGGATCGACGCCGTCGGATGCGCCCTCCTGGCCGAGGGCCTGGATGAGGGCGCGGTAGAGGACCTGGTGGACGAGGGTGGATTTGCCGGAGCCGGAGACTCCGGTGACGCAGACGAGCATGTTGAGGGGGATGTCGATGTCGACGCCGCGGAGGTTGTGGATGCGGGCTCCGGTGAGCTTGATGCGGTCGCGGCCGGGCTCGCGGCGGTGCTTGGGGACGGGGATGGAGGAGCGTCCGGAGAGGTAGCGGCCGGTGATGGAGTTGGGATCGTGGGTGACCTCGGGGACGGTTCCCGCTGCGAGGAGCTGGCCGCCGAGCTCGCCTGCGCCGGGGCCGAGGTCGATGAGGTGATCGGCGGCGCGGATGACGTCGGGGTCGTGCTCGACCACGAGGATGGTGTTGCCGAGGTCGCGGAGCTCTTCCATGATGTGGATGAGGCGGGCGGTGTCTCGGGTGTGGAGGCCGATGGAGGGCTCGTCCAAAACGTAGAGCGCGCCGACGAGTCGCGAGCCGAGTGACGTTGCGAGCTGGATACGTTGGCTCTCGCCGCCTGAGAGGGTGGAGCTGAGGCGGTCGAGGGTGAGGTAGTCGAGGCCGACCTGGTCGAGGAAGTGGATGCGCTGGCGGACCTCTTCGAAGATCTTTCCGGCGATCTCGGTCTGTGAGGGCGTGAGTTGGAGGGAATCGAAGAAGTCGCGGGCTCCGATGACGGTGAGGGAGGCGACCTCGCAGATGTTTTTGTCGTTGAGCAGGACGGCGCGGGCTTCGGCGCGGAGGCGCTGACCGCGGCAGTCGGGACAGGTGGCGTAGCCGCGATATTTGGAGAGGAAGACGCGTACGTGGAGCTTGTATTTTTTCTGCTCGAGCGAGGCGAAGAAGCCTCGGATGCCGGGGAACCCGCCGGAGCCGTCTTCGATGAAGCGCTGCTGCTCGGGCGTGAGGTCGTACCAGGGGGTGTCGGTGGGGACTTTGGCTGCCTTGGCGGCGCGGAGCATCTCGGCCTGGTGCGGGCGGTACTTGGTGGTGGTCCAGGGGGCGATGGCGCCTTGCGCGAGGGTCTTCGACTTGTCGGGAATGATGAGGTTGGGATCGAAGTCGATGGTGTTGCCGAAGCCCTGGCAGCGCGGGCAGGCTCCGTAGGGGTTGTTGAAGGAGAAGAGGCGCGGCTCGGGCTCGCGGTAGGCGCGGTGGCAGGTGGTGCACTCGAAGGCGGCGGAGAAGCGGAGGGTGCGCGGTGCTGTGGAGTGTGGAGCCGCAGATCCTTCGACTGCACTCAGGATGACACTCTCTTCTTGTGTGGGTGGGGGAGTGCGGGGGACGATCTGGAACTGCACTTCGCCGGATTCACGGTAGCCGGTCTCGATGGCGTCGACGAGGCGGGAGCGGATGTCGGGGGAGAGGGCGAGGCGGTCGACGAGGACAAAGATGGGCTGGGTGAAGTCGAGTTCGAGGAGAGACTCGGGGGTGGAGAACTCTACGATACTTCCGTTTTGGAAGAGGCGGTTGTAGCCGCGACGGCGAAGCTCGGTGAGGCGCTCCTTGAGAGAGTCGGTGAGATCGAGGGCTGGCTCGGGCTTAGCGGGTTTGATGGATTTTTTTGCGGCGGTCTTTTTGGGTTTGGGAGCTTCGGCGGGGGCCTCGGTGGAGGCGGGCTGCATGGGCTCGAGCTTGATCTCGGCGCGCTGGATGGGGAAGAGGGCGTAGAGGCGGGTTCCATCCGGAAGGCTGAGCAGCGAGGCTACGATCTCGTCGACGGTGTCGGTCTTGACGGTGCCTCCGCAGTGCAGGCAGGTGACGGTGCCGCAGCGGGCGTAGAGGAGGCGGAGATAGTCGTAGATCTCGGTGGCGGTGGCGACGGTGGAGCGCGGGTTGCGGGTCTGGTTTTTCTGCTTGATGGCGATGGCGGGGGCGAGGCCGTCGATGTGGTCGACGTCGGGCTTTTCGATGCGCTCGAGGAACTGGCGGGCGTAGGCGGAGAGGGATTCGACGTAGCGGCGCTGGCCCTCGGCGTAGACGGTGTCGAAGGCGAGGGAGGACTTGCCCGAGCCGGAGACGCCGGAGACGACCGTGAGGGCGTTGTGGGGGATGTCGACGTCGATGCCCTTGAGGTTGTGGGTGCGGGCTCCGCGGATGGTGATCTGGTTCAGATTCGGGTCGGACATCGGATCTCTCATAGCCAAACTTCTATTTTCAGGCATTGGGCGAGGAAATGCGAGTGGGGCCTGCCGGCCGGGCCCACTGCGCGTGGCCACCCCACAAACGAAGACCTGTTTGTGGGGACCCCGGTACGGGCGGTCACTTCGTGACGCGTAGCGGGCCTTCGGGGGGGCTCCCGTTGGTCGCTTGCGAAGATGTTTGCGCCGAACCGAAGGGAGGCCCACGCCCCGCGCGGCAGCGCTGGTCTTCTGCTAGATGCCGCTTGTGCTCCAGAGACCGTCGCCCGACTCTCCAACGAGGGCGATGATGGAGCCGTCGCCCTGTCTTGCTGTCTTCAGCTGGTTGAGGGCGATGAGGGTGAGGCCGACGGCAAGAACGATGGGATTGGAGCCGGCGACGGTGAGGAACGCGGTGATGGCGATGGCGCTGGGGGAGAGCTGCGCGATCAGGTTCATATCGTCGTTTTTTACGACCCAGTGGGTCCAACCCAGTTGTCCACCATAGAAGTGCGTGTTTTTCGAGGCAGGCTCGCGGTGACGTTCGACGAGCTGGGAGGCGTGCTCTTTCAGAGCATCCCGCAGCTCCTGGGGCAGGGTCTGCATGGCTTCGATCTGGGCCTGGGCTTCGGCGATGGTTCGTTCGCGACCGCCTGGGCTCTCAGGATAGGGATCTTCCATGATCTTCATCGTTGGTCTCCGAGAGTGCGGAGTTTTAGAGCCTGCGCTCGAGTGTCTTCCGGTCCCATTTGGCGGCATCGGCGGCGGCGGCGTAGGCGCTTTCGATGAACTCGAGGAGAGCGGCATCGGGCGAGGGCTGGAGCCGCAGGGTCTCATATCGGAAGATGTATTCGCCGAGGGTCTTGTCCCAAACGGCGGCGGCCGGGGAAATCTTTTTCTCGGAGAGTCCTTCGGGGACGGGGGCGGCGTAGCAGTAGAAGGCGGCGTCTCCGTAGCCTCCGTTGCCGGGCCAGAAGCCGGCGGAGATGACCTCGTGGGAGTAGGCTTCGCGCTGGATCGAGTCCGTGCCCTCGCGCGGCGGGGCGGGGCGGCCGGAGAAGCGGGTGACGGCGAGATCGAAGCTTCCCCAGAAGAAGTGAACGGGACTGACCTTTCCCATGAAACCGGGGGCCCAGGCGCGGAAGACCTTCTCGGCCCGCGCCAGCACCTGCCAGAAACGATGCGCGTACTCGGGATCGTAGGATCGGTGCCAGGTGTCGATATCGAAGCGGGTGGGGTTCTGAACCTCAACCGGCATGGGCCAGATCTTGACGGAGACGCCGAGGGATTGGAGGCGCTGACGGTACTCGCGGTAGAATTCGGCCACGGACATGGGCTTAAGGGCGAGGGTTTCGTTGCGGCCGGAGCTCATGCGCAGGCGCAGCTCGTGGGAGAGGAAGTCGAACTCGATGTCGAGGGTGTCGTTGCCGTAGGCCATGGCGGAGGTAGTGAGGCCGCGCGCGGAGACGTAGAGAGGAACGTTCCACCAGTGGTTCTGGAGGGGAGTGAGGGCGAGGCGCGTCTTGCCGACGATCTGCGTCCACATGTGCAGGGTCTCGGCGGTCTGGGACCATGCGCTCCAGGGGAGTTCGGGCCAGGTTGTTGCGCTCATCATTGCCCTCCAAATGCTCTGGCCGAGAGGATAACACTGCGGGCGAGGCGTTTTGTTGAACACGTAGTGGGCCCGGCCGGCAGGCCATCGAGATTAACTTTTTGTTTCGTCTTCGGGCTGGGGGCGGATGATCTCGAGCATCAGCAGGCAGGCTCCGATGACGATGGCGGAGTCGGCGAGGTTGAAGTCGGGCCAGTAGTAGCGGGCGCCGACGTGGACGCTGATGAAGTCGATGACGTAGTGGTAGACGACGCGGTCGTAGAGGTTGCCGACGGCTCCTCCGAGGATGAGGGCGAGGGCGATGCAGGTGAGATTGAGGCAGGCGCAGCTGCGGATTAGAAGGACGCCGACGATGACGACGGCGGCGGCGGAGAAGAGGATGAGGCCGCGGCGGACGGCGTCGGGGGAGGCGGTGTCGGCGAGGAAGCTGAAGGCGGCGCCGGTGTTGAGGACGTGGGTGATGTTCAGCAGGCCGGGGATGAGGGTGTGGGAGCGGCCCATGCCGAGGTGGTTGACGATGAATTTTTTGCTGAGGTGGTCGGCGAAGGCGACGAAGGCGGAGAGGCCGAGCAGGAGAGGGAAGTAGAGGCTCCGTTTATTGGTGCGGCGAGGCTTGGGGTCAAACTCGGTGGGTGGGTACTCGTAACGCTCGGGCATCGGTCTGGCTTGCTCCATCGGGGAAGATTCGCTTGCTGAAGTTTGTGGCTGGCTCAGGAAGCTTACCTCAGGGGCTGAAGCCCCTCTACTTTTGTGTCTTTTGACGGCACGGCTGAAGCCGTGCGCTTAAGCAAAACGGTTGACTCGGCGTTCTTTGAAGCAGCCTGGATTCAGGCTGCATTCTCGGGGGCCGCGTAAGGGGGATAGCTGATGGCTTCGAGGGCGTCGGCGCAGCGGAGGCAGACGGTGGGATAGCGTTGGTCGTCGGCTACGTCGGGGACGTAGCGCCAGCAGCGCTCGCACTTGGTGCCGGAGGCGGAACTCGCTTTAGCATTCATCCACCAGCCTGCTTGATCGGCAACGGTGTAGCTGGATAGTTCAACGGATGACACATTCATGAGCTCAGGAAGACTGTTTTCATATTTCTTAAGCAAGTCGTAGTTTTGAGTACCAGCGTTGTTGCATGCTTCGAGGGAGACAGATGCATCAAGGCCCTTGCCGATAACCTTTTGAGCACGCGCTTCTTCAAGAGCTTTCATTCCTTGTTCGCGGATGAGAAGTAGTTGTTGCCAATCAGCGAGGATCGAGTCGATCTCGGTTGGTAGGAACTCATTCAACCTAGGGAAGAGGGCTAAATGGACGCTGGGTTCGCGCTCTCCGACCGTGGGCAGCGACTGCCAGACCTCTTCGGCGGTAAAGCTGAGGATGGGGGCGACGAGGCGGGTGAGGGTCTCGGCGATGTGCCACATGGCGGTCTGGGCGCTGCGTCGCGCGGAGTGATTGGGCGCGAAGGTGTAGAGGCGGTCCTTGAGAACGTCGAGGTAGAGCGCGCTGAGGTCCGTGTTAATGAACTCGTTGAGGGCGTGATAGGCGCGGTGGAACTCGAATTCGTCGTAGGCTCGGCGGATCTTTTTATCCAGCTCGGAGAGCTTGGCCAGGATGTACTGGTCTAAGGGTTCAAGCTTCGCGAAGTCGCGCTCTGCATTCGTCGCCGGGTCGAAGTCGTGCAGGTTGCCGAGCAGGAACCGGAAGGTGTTGCGCAGCTTGCGGTAGTTGTCGCTGACGCGCTGCATCAGGTTTTCGCTGGCAGCGACGTCCTCGCGGAAGTCGACCGAGGCCACCCAGAGGCGGACGATCTCGCCGCCGAGGCGCTTGGCGATGTCTACAGGGTCAACGCCGTTGCCGAGGGACTTCGAGAAGGCACGGCCTTGTTCGTCGAGGGTCCAGCCGGAGGTGGCGACCATCTTGTAGGGGGCTTTGCCGCGTACGGCTACGGAGGTGAGGATGGAGGAGTGGAACCAGCCGCGGTGCTGGTCTCCGCCCTCGGTGTAGAGGTCGGCGGGCCAGTGCAGCTCCGGCTCGACGTCGAGGACGGCATGCCAGCTTGCGCCGGACTCGAACCACACGTCGAGGATGTCCATCTCCTTGCGGAACTCGGTGCCGCCGCAGGAGGCGCAGGAGGTTCCAGAGGGAAGAAGAGCGGAGACGTCGTGGGCGTACCAAGCGTCGGCTCCTTCCTTGTGGAACAGCTCCACGATGCTCTTGTTGATCGCGGCATCGTTGAGCGGAGTGTGGCACTTCTCGCACATGAAGACGGCGATGGGCACGCCCCAGATGCGCTGGCGGGAGATGGTCCAGTCGGGGCGGGTGGCGATCATGTTGGAGATGCGATCCTGGCCCCAGGAGGGGTCCCACTTGACGGTGGCGATCTCGTCGAGGGTGCGCTGGCGGAAGGTGGTGGGGCTTCCGTCGGGCGCGGTCATGGGCGTCTCCATGGAGATGAACCACTGCTCGGTCGCACGGAAGATGACGGGGTTGTGGCAGCGCCAGCAATGCGGGTACGAGTGGTGGATGTCGCTGCGGCCCATCAGCGCTCCGCGCGAGGCGACGAGGTCGATGATGATGGGGTTGGCCTTGAAGACCTGGAGACCGTCGTACTCGGGCAGGCCGTTGCGCAGGCGGCCGGCGTTGTCGACGTCGCAGAGCTGGGAGAGGCCGTAGCGGGCGCCGGTGGCGAAGTCGTCGGGACCGTGGGCGGGGGCGGTGTGGACGGCTCCGGTGCCCTGCTCGGTGGTGACGTAGTCGGCGTTGACGCCGAGGATCTCTCGGTTGAGGAAGGGGTGCTGAAAGGTGACGCGGTCGAGCTGGGTGCCTTTGAAGCGGGCGATCTCGACGGCGTGGGGGAGAGTGCAGGCTTGTCTGGTGGCCTCGGCGAGGGCCTCGGCGACGATGTAGACGTTGCCGTCGGTGTTGCGCAGGGCGACGTAGTCGAGCTCGGGATTGAAGGCGACGGCGAGCGAGGCCGGGAGGGTCCAGGGGGTGGTGGTCCAGATGATGGTATAGACGGCAGGCTGAGGCGTGTCGCTTACGCTGGCCGCGGGGGAGGCGTCGGGCTCGGAGAAGTAAGAGAGCTCGGCGGCGATGGCCGCGGGGTCGGAGGTGAGCTTGTAGCGGACGTAGACGGAGGGCGAGGTGTGCATCTCGTACTCGATCTCGGCCTCGGCGAGGGCGGTCTTGTCGTGCCAGCACCAGTAGACGGGCTTGAGGCCCTTGTAGACGAATCCCTTCTCGAAGAAGTCGTAGAAGGTTTCGACGATGGAGGCTTCGTAGGGGAGCGACATGGTGAGGTAGGGGTTCTGCCAGCGGCCGAAGACTCCGATGCGCTCGAACTGGGAGCGCTGGAGGTCGACGTACTTCTGGGCGTACTCGCGGCAGGCCTTGCGGACGGCGAGGGGGTCCATCTCGAGCTTTTTGCGGCCGAGCTGCTCGTCGACCTTGATCTCGATGGGGAGGCCGTGGCAGTCCCATCCGGGGACGTAGGGGGCGTCGTAGCCGGCCATGGTCTTGGTCTTGACGACGAAGTCTTTGATGCACTTGTTGAGGGCGTGGCCGAGGTGGATGGCTCCGTTGGCGTAGGGGGGGCCGTCGTGGAGGATGTACTTGGGGTCTCCGGCGCGGGCGGAGCGAATCTGACCGTAGATGTCCTGCTCTTGCCAGGCGGCGAGGCGAATGGGCTCGTTGACCGGGAGGTTGGCCTTCATGGCGAAGGCGGTCTGGGGCAGGTTGAGGGTCGACTTGAGGGGCTTCGCTTCGGGCATCGTCTCAGCCGTCTGGCCGCTGGTCTGGGGTTTGGTCTCGGTCGCTTCCGGCATTGATTCCTCTTGCTCGATTTTCAGGGGGTACGCCAAAGGTCTATTGTATCCTCCGGGGAACGGGGTTGTGTGGAGCGCGGGAGTTGCGAAAGATGCACGCTGCGAGGGAATGTGTTGGAAGAAAAGAGACGATTGGGGCCGGGTCTGCGTCCAATCAGGCAAGCACTTTGGGGCGAATCTTTGTAGAATATCGGTCGGAGCCAGTTTGCCCAGATTTTCGAGTACCAAGAGAGCCGGCGTGAGAGAGATCGAGACCGGCAAGAGAGATTGGGAGATGCGTGATTTCCCCAGGAAGCCGGCGGCAGAGGCGAAGATGCCTGGCCGTCGTCGAGGCAAATCAGTTTAATGGCGAATACTTGGCTGAACACTCCGGAGAATGAGTCGAAGAACGAGGATGCGGTGACGACGCTGCGTCCGGCGACCGAGGCTCCCAAGCTGAACGAAGAGACGGAAGGCTCGATGTGGGCCTCGCTGGCGGCGAATCTGCGCGATCTCTTCAACCCCGTGAAACAGGCCCCCTTGCAGCTTGAGTCGAAGCCGGTGGAGAGCGACCTGGTGATCGAGGATGAGGGAATCTTTGCCTCGCTTAAGAACAGCATCCTTGATGTCTTCTTCCCGAAGAAGCTTCCTCCGCTGGTGCTGGAGTCGAAGCCGATCCCGGTGAAGGACCTGCTGCAGGCCAAGCAGAACCCGGCGGCGACGGGTACGGCGATCGCGGTCTATGCCCTGCTGTTTCTTCTCTTCGCCTGGCTGCTGCACAAGAAGGTTCCGTTTGCGGCACCGGTAAAGCAACCGCAACTGACGACGGTGACGATTCCTCCGATGGCTCCCATGCGCGCCCAGTCGATGGGCGGCGGGGGCGGCCAGCGCGGGCCGACGCCGGTGACTAAGGGAACGCCGCCGAAGTTTGCCGATCAGCAGATCGTTCCTCCGAAGGCGCCTCCGCTGCAGGAGCCGAAGATCAAGATCGAGCCGACGGTGGAGGTCCAGAAGGACGTCCACATGGCTTCGAGCATTCCGCAGATCGGCATGGCGAACTCGCCGATTGTGGGCATGTCGATGGGCAACGGCTCGGGTACGGGTATGGGCTCGGGGAATGGCTCTGGTATCGGTCCAGGATCGGGTGGAAATACGGGTGGTGGCATCCGGAGGATCGGCGGAGGCGTCTCGGCGCCGCAGCTGCTCTTTCAGGTGGAGCCGGAGTTCTCGGAGGAGGCTCGCAAGGCTAAGTTCGCGGGCAATGTGATCGTGAACCTGGTGGTGGGGACCGACGGCAGGCCCAGCCGGGTTCATGTGATTCGGCCGGTGGGCATGGGACTGGACGAGAAGGCCGTCGAGGCCGTGAAGCAGTACAAGTTCAAGCCGGCGATGGAGAACGGAAAGCCTGTGATGGTGGAGCTGAACGTCGAGGTGGTCTTCCAGATCTTCTAAAGAAGCTGATTGCTTCCAGATCTTCTAAAGAAGCTGATTGCAAGATGGAGAGCCCGGCCAGGTGCCGGGCTTTCTGTGTAGTAAAGACAGGCGCTGCCACGCGTAGTGGGCCCGACCGGCCATTGTTTTGAATATTAGCGGTCGGCGTCCTGGCTGGTGAGGGAGCCGTTCCAGTGCAGGATGCGCTGAAGATGGCTGACGTAGCCGAGGCGGGGGATGTCTTTGACCCCGGGCATGCTCCAGCAGGTGGCATAGACGAAAAAGAAGATAGTCATTGCGGGTTTGAGTCTGGCTGGCTGGGAGATTTGCTGCTTGATGGGCGCGGGGTGGAGCACGTCGATGAGCAGGATGAGGAGGCAGAGGCTCATCATGTGGATCTGGATCCAGCGGCCCCAGTCGACGCCGTAGCGGAAGAGGCTGAGGGAGAGTGGGAAGGCGATGCAGACGGAGGCGAGGAGGAGATTGACGGAGCGGCGGGCTCCGCGGCGCTGACGCAGGTCGATGCACGCCGCGACGATGGGAATGAGGCCAAGGAAGAGGGCGATTCCATACTGGCGCAGGTAGTGGTAACGCTGGATGAAGCCGGCGGTGTAGGCGAGGGCATACTCGCGGGTCTGGGCCAGGGTCTGGACGGCCTGGCTGCAGTTGTCGAGCGAGGGCGTGCCGAGGGAGGCGCAGATGCGGCGCACGGTCTCGAGGCCGCCGATGTGGGTGACGGCGGCAAGGGTGGCGGCGGCGGAGAGGACGACCGGGAAGGCGAGGATGAGGGCGACGCGGCGAAGCGATGGAATGGCGATGGCGAGCGCGGCGGCGACGTAGGGGAAGTAGGCGACCATGGGCTCGTGTGACAGGATGATCAGCGGAAGAGCGAGGGAGAGGGCAAGGGCAAGGAGGAGGTCATTGCGGGATGAATTGGGGGCGGCCTGGCCGGGCAAGCCAGCGCGGTTGATCAGCCAGAGGACGAGGGCGCCGAGGAGGGCGAAGAGGAGAATCTCTTTCCGGTAGCTGGTGCGGGAGATGACGGGGAAGGCGAGGGTAACGGGGGAGATGAGGAGGGCGGTGATCCACCAGGTCTTCGCCTGCATCCCTCCCCGCATTAAAGAGGAGCGCAGGGCGAGCTGCCAGACGGCGTAGAAGAGCGTGGCGTAGCAGGCGATGCCGAGGACGGCGACGATGTAGGCGGGGTCGAGGTGGAGGAGGCGGCCGACCTGGAGGGCGATCTCTCCGGTGAGGCCGCGGCGGACGAAGCCACCCTGATAGTTGATGAACCAGTCGCCGAATCCCCAGTCGCGGCCGCGACGGATGAGGAGAATGCCAGCGGCGGCGACGGCGAGGAAGAGGAAGCCGAGGTAGGCGAAGACGATCGGATGTTGTCGCGGAGAGCGTGGGGGAGTCTCGATCAAGATGCGGTATCCGCCGGGTGCAGAAGGATCGGGAGGTTCTTTGAGAGATGATACATGGCCTGCCGGCCGGGCCCACTACGCGTGGGGCGCCCACTTCGTGGGGTGTAGTGGGCCTTCGGCGTGGGGCTCCCTTTGTCGCTTATGAGAATTCTTGCGCCGACCAGCGGAAGGCCCACGCCAGAGGCGGTACACACGTCACGAAGTGACCGTTCCACGCGGCAGCGCCCTGTCTTTCCCAACGCTTCAGGCGGTGGCGGGGACTTGCAGCCGCGGAGCGGGGATCTCGGCGAAGGTGAGGTTCTGGGCATCGCTACCGGTGCGCTGCTTCCATTCGAGGAAGAGCTTGCCGTAGCTGTCGGTGAGGCAGGTGGCGGAATCGATGTTGAGCTGAACGAGGGTGCGGTCTATCCAGGCGGTGGGGCCTTCGAGCTCGGCGTAGGTTCCGATGGGGGTCTCGTCGACGACGACGTGGGCGTGGGGATCTTCGGGGCTTACCCACTCGGTGCGGTACTTCTCGTAGGAGAAGGCGGGGTGGTAGCCGAGCTGCTGGAAGATCTCTGCGAGGACCTCTCCGTCGGTGACGGTGGTCTCGGTCTCGATGCGGAGCTTGTAGGGGGTGGAGTCGGCGGTGGCCTGATCGGCGAGACGCTTGTGGGTGAGGGTGCAGGTGGGCCCGTAGTGGCGGATGCGGAGGATCTCGGTGCGCTGGCGGAGGTCGCGGGAGGGGGTGTCGTAGAGGGTGTTGTGCTCGTAGGTGCGGGGGGTCTGGATGCGGAAGCCGAGGGAGAGGAGTCGGGAGCGGAGGGCCTCGGGATCGGGGACGGGGAGTTTAATTTCGATCTCGGCGTTCGACATGGGGTGAGTATACGGCGATACGGGAGTGTCGGCGGCGATAGGATGGAGATTATGTCCGGTGGAAAAACGGAGCGTTTAGAGGGGTGGGGCGGGATTGCGCGGGCCGCAGAGATTCTGCGCGGCGGTGGCACAGTGGCGTTTCCGACCGAGACGGTTTATGGGTTGGGAGCGAATGCTCTTGATGCGAGCGCAGTTGCAAGAATCTTTGAGGCCAAGCAGAGGCCGGCGTGGGACCCCGTGATTGCGCATGTGTTCGACCGGGGGATGGTGGACCGGGTGGCGGAGGTCTTTCAAGATGCGGAGAGGCTGATGGCCGCATTCTGGCCAGGGCCGCTGACGCTTTTGTTGCCGCGTAAGCCGGAGGTACCGGATGCGGTGACGGCAGACAGGCCGTTGGTGGGAGTGCGGATGCCGCGGCATGAGCTGGCGCTGGAGCTGATCCGGGCGGCGGGGGGGCCAGTGGCGGCTCCCAGCGCGAACCGGTTTGGAAGGACGAGTCCGACGACGGCCGCGCATGTACTGGAGGATCTGGATGGTCGGATCGATGCGGTCCTGGATGGAGGGCCGACACTGGTGGGGGTGGAGTCGACGGTGATTGGGCCTGCGGAGGAGGGTGCGGGCTGGATGCTGTATCGGCCTGGTGGGGTGTCGGTGGAGGCTTTGGAAGAGGTGCTTGGGGTGGGGATGGTTTCGATGTTTCAGCCGGTGGAGCGGGCTGGAGCCCCGGCGAGCTTGCCCTCGCCCGGGGTGGGGATTCGGCACTATGCTCCCCGGGCCAGGTTGGTGCTGGTGGGACAGGGTGAGTTGGCGGATGCAGTTGCGGGGGGAGGGGCGAAGGTGGGGGTGATGCTGCCGGAGGGGTGGGTGAGTGCCGGAGCGGCGTTTGTCTATCGGTGGGGTGTTTGGGGAGATGGAGAAGAGCTTGCGAGCAGATTGTTTGCCGGGCTGCGGGAGCTGGATGAGGTTGGGGCTGAGGTGATTGTTTGTCCGGTGCCGGAGATGGGTGGGATCGGGGAGGCGATCCGGGACCGGCTCGGGAAGGCGGCTCGGGACAAGTGATCGGGTGTTCTGCAAAGATTGGATGGCCTGCCGGCCCGGCTCGCTACGCTAGGCCACCCCAGCGAACAAGTTCGCCGGGGACCCCGGGAGGCGCCCACTTCGTGGGGTGTGTATTCCCTTCGGGGTGTCGGCTCCCGTTGGTCGCTTGATATGAATGTTTGTGCCGACCAACGGGAGGCCATGCCGAAGGCGACATACACGTCACGAAGTGACCGCCGCCCGCGTAGGGCGCCCGCACGGCAGCGCTTGTCTTTTACCTAACGGGCAGTGGTGGCCAGGGTTCCGGCGAAGGCGTCGAGCGAGAGATTGCGCAGGAGGTTGCGGCGCATTCCGCTCCAGACCTGATCGAGCGAGCGGGAGGTCTGCTCGATCCACTGGAAGGTGACGGCGTGGGCGATGCGCTCGAGCTCGGGGCGGAGGTCGGTGTTGCGGACCAGCTCCGGAGTTCCCGACTGGATGAGCAGGAGATCTTCGAGGAGCAGCGTGAAGGTGCGGAGCAGGTCGGCGGCCTTCTGTTGGCCCTCGGCGCCGGCGCGGTAGGTCTCGGTCATCTTGAAGAGCGCGGTGTGGTCGGGCTCCTGCGTCGCCTGGTGGAGCAGGAGCATGGCGTCGGCGCGGGCGGAGGTGTAGGTGGCGAGGTCGAAGCCGAGAGCCCGGCCCGCGGCTCCCTGGGCGAGGCGGGCGATGAGTGTGCGCTGCTTGGGCGGGACGTCGTGGCGGCGGTCGCTGAGGAGCATCTCGATCTCTTCCACAGGCAATGCTCCAAGCCGCACTGTTGCGCAGCGGGAGCGGATGGTGGGGAGGAGCTCGCCGGGGTTCTCGGAGAGGATGAGGATGTGGACGGTGGCGGGCGGCTCCTCGAGAATCTTGAGCAGGGAATTGGCCGCCTCCTTCATGAAGGACGACGCGGTGAGGATGAAGATCTTGCGCGGAGCCTCGGCGGGGAGGTAGTGGGCGCTCTGGATGATGGAGCGGACCTGGCCGAGTTTGATGAGCAGCTGTGGCGGGTCGGGTGGGATAACGAGGACGTCGGGGTGGGGCTGGATGAGGACGCGGGTCTCTTTTTTGTCGACCTCGCGGAGCTCTTCGCGGGCGGCTACGGCTTTGTCGACCTCTTCGTTGAGGTTGAAGGCGGTGGCGATGCGGGTGCAGTTGCGGCAGACGCCGCAGAAGCCGGCGAGGGACTGGCCCTCGGAGCCGGTGGCGACGCTGTAGGAGCGGAGCTCGCGGGGCTGGCGCTCGCACTCGACGGCCATGGCGAGCATGAGGGCGAGGGTGTATTTTCCGGCGCCGGCGGGGCCGGAGAGGATGAGGGAATGAGGGAGGCGGCCCTGGGCAATGGCGGTGCGGAGCTGCTCGATGGCGGCGGTGTTACCGAGGAAGGAGTTGAAGTCGGTGGGAGGGGTGAGAAGTTGGGATGGGACGATGGCCATGGACCTGCTCCTTTCTTCGAGGCTTCCGTTCATTTTAGGGCATGCGGGTTTTCGTGGTCATGGATGAGGAAAGCGGTTCGAGCTTCGCTCGAATGCCCATCTTCGCAACGTCTTCAGACCGAAACTGGATTGATTGTGGGGAGAGGTGATGGCCCGCGCGGCAGCGGCTGTTCGCTTAGTGCAGGAGTTGAGAGTAGGCGTCGATGATGCGGTCGCCGAACTGGGCGGCGAGGAGACCGCCGAGGGCCAGGAAACTTCCGAAGGGGAGCCTGGAGCCGGAGGAGGCTCGGCCGCGGGCGACGAGGACGACGGCGTAGAGGGTGGCGGCCATGGCTCCGAAGAATAGGGAAACGATGGCGGGCCAGAAGCCGAGGAGGGCGGCGATCATGGCGAGCATCTTGACGTCGCCGAGTCCCATGCCCTGGCGGTGGCGGAGGGCGCGGTAGCCCCAGCGGATGAGACCCAGGATGAGGGCGGCGCCGAGGATGGCGAGGATACGGCCTCCGATGAGAGCCTCCGGGCCGGTGAGGAAGACGTTGCCGGGGTCGGTGGCGGCGCCGACGCTGGTGAGGTGGATGCTATTGGGGGGGAGCAGGACCTGGCCTTCGGCGGGACCGAGGAAGATGGCCTGCGAGCAGATGAGGACGAGGCCGAGGGCGATGCCGGTGAGGGTGAAGGCGTCAGGCAGGAGGCCGGTCTGCCAGTCCATGACCATGAGACCGAGGAGGAGGAAGCCGAGGAGGAGGACGGCGAGGATGTTGAGGATGGCGAAGGGAGCGTAGGAGGAGGGGGTTCCGGGGGCGGAGCTGAAGAAGTAGAAGTGGAGGACGGTGTAGAGACGGCTGGCCAGGAGGGCGAACCAGAGGGCGGTGGCGAGCTCGACGGCGGGATAGCGCCAGGGGATGGGCTGGTTGCAGTCGCGGCAGCGGCCGCGGAGGAGGAGCCAGCTGAGGAGGGGGATGTTGTCGTGCCAGCGGATGGGAGCATTGCACTGAGGACAGTGCGAGGCGGGACGAACGATGGAGCGGCTGCGCGGAAGGCGGACGATGCAGACGTTGAGAAAGCTGCCGAAGAGGAGGCCGAGGAGGAAGCCAGCTGCTTCATAGAGGAGACGGACGTTCACAGGGAAAAGTATACGGGCGCTGCCGGGCGGGTGCCCTTCGCCGACGGCGAGTGAGACTGCGCCGTGGGCCTTCCGCTGGTCGGCGCGAGATTTTTTTCAAGCGACCAAAGGGAGCCTCGACCCGAAGGGGATATACACGTCACGAAGTGACCGCGCACCGGGGTTCCCAGCGAGCCTGCCTGCCGGGGCAGCGCCTGTCCTTCTACCTTCCATAAGGAAAAGACATCCCTCAGCGGCTGAAGCCGTGCCCTTATCGAGACGGTACGAGCTTCGTTCGAATGCTCACCTTAGCGACGATGAAACTGTTGCGAAGATGGGGCATCCGGTTCTTGGTTACGGATGGATTTGAGCGTGGCGAAGCGATTGGACTTTGAGGGATGTGGGTTGGGATTCTGCAAAGAACAGTAGGTTCTTCGACTCGCTACACTCGTTCAGGATGACACGTCAAAAGTTGACGGAGAGCTTGGAAGCCAGGAGTTAGCTTTCGTTGAAAGGAAGTTAGCCTCTGTCGGAAAGAAGTTAGCTTTCGTCGGGGTGTTAAAAGTCGACGTGCATGCGGACGGCTTCGACCAGGACTGGGCCGCGGTCTTTGTTATAGCCGGGATGGTCTATGAACTGGAGGTTGAGGGCGTAGAAGATGCCGCGCCAGGCGTGCAAGTTGTAGTAGGTCTCGAGGATGTCTTCGCGGGCGTAGTTGAGATTTCCGTCGCCGAGGAGGAAGCCGAGGCCGCCATAGCGGAGATAGTTCTGGTGGTCGCGTTTGATGGCGTTCGAGACGAAGGCGAGGCCGATCTTGTCGTTGGGGCGGTTCCAGTTGCCGCCGGAGTAGTCGCCGCCGAAAGCTACGGTCTGGTCGACCTCGGTGTAGGCGAAGGACTGGTGCTGGCCCTCGTTCCATCCGGTGCGGAGGAAAAGACGGAGGCTGGGGGTGATCTCCTGCTCGGCATTGAGGCCGAAGCCGTATTTGACGGAGCTGAATTTGGCGTGGGCATTGACGTCGGGCTTGGCGTCCTGCCCGGAGAGGAAGGCGTTGACGGCGTCGCGGTAGAGGCCCATGTGGGCGTGGTTGACGAAGCTGAGGACGCGCACGGTTCCTTTGCGCTCGCGGGAGACGAGATGGCCGAGGAGGTTGCGGCGGAGCTCGAACTCGAAGTTCTGCCCGGAGGCGCGGCTGAAGGCCCAGTCGAGGTCGATGCCGTTGGCGACGGTGGGCATGGCGGCGAGGGCATAGCGGGCGCTCCAGGAGCGATCGTGGTATTCGAGCACGCCGGCGTAGGTGTAGCCGCGGGTGTCGGCGGCGTAGTCCCAGGCGCCGTCGTTGTCGACGGTCCAGTTGAGGAACTGGAGGTGGCTGTCGGAGCCGATGGAGTTGATGTCGAGGTAGTCGGGAAGGCTCATCTTGCCGAAGTGTAGCTCGAGGCGGCGCTCGGGGAGCTGGGTGGCGAGGGAGTTGGAGGTGCGTGGGGTGTCTTCGAGCTTGCCGGTGAGGCCGAGGACCTGGTGGATCTGGACGCGGGCGAGATAGGGCTTGGAACCGAGATTTGGATTGCGGACTACGTCGAGGTTGGTGAAGCCGGCGAGGCCGAGGGCCTGGCTGATGCCGCGGCCGCCGGCTGACTCGAAGTCGACGATGGCCTCGGTGGCGTAGCGGTGGCTGTGATGGAGCTCGAGGCCGAGGAAGAGGGTTCCGACGAGGGAGGTCTTGTACTCGCCGCGGCCTTGAAGGCTGTTAGCACCGTCGTAGGGGGAGTGGAAGGGGCCGTGGGCCTGGAAGATGATATTGGCCTGTCCGGCAATGTAGTAGGGCGCGGTCTCGGAGTGGGGGAAGAGGGTGGTCGGGGTGGCGTCGGGAGCGTCGGGAAGGGGCTCGGTGCTGGCCTGTTGCCCGACGGAGGCTAAGGGGAGAAGTAGAAGCGCGAGGCAGAGGAGTCTGCGGGCAATCGATAAAGAGCACATGAGGGATGTAGTTATCTTCCTGTGGATAGGTAAATAGAGTGCAAATTATCTGAAGCTGGGCGGAACTTGAGGAGGAGCGGTGGCGGCTTTAGCGAAAGACCTGAACTAAGAGCCAGGTGTTGAGACCAGCGATGAGGACGGCGACGATCCAGCTGAGGATGCGGGTCCAGGCTCGGTTGACGAAGGAGCCCATGAAGGCGCGGTTGCTGGTGAACTGCACGAGCGGGAAGACGGCGAAACTGAGCTGCATGCTAAGGACGACCTGGCTGAAGACGAGCAGGCGCGCGGTTCCGGAGCTTCCATAGAGAGCGGTGACGATGACGGTGGGGACGATGGCGATGAGGCGGGTGATGAGGCGTCGCTGCCAGGCGGGGAGGCGGAGGTTGAGGAAGCCTTCCATGACGATTTGTCCGGCGAGGGTTCCGGTGATGGTGGAGTTCTGGCCGGAGGCGAGCAGGGCGAGGGCAAACATCATGCTGGCTCCTGTGAAGCCGAGGAGCGGACTCAGAAGCTTGTAGGCGTCGCCGATCTCGGCGACCTCGGTGTGTCCGGAGCGGTGGAAGACGGCGGCGGCCACGATGAGGATGGCCGCGTTGATGAAGAGCGCCAGCATGAGGGCGGCGGCGGAGTCGAAGCCGGCGAGGCGGATGGCTTCGCGCTTTCCGGCGGGGGTGCGGGGGTAGTTGCGCGTCTGCACGATGGAGGAGTGCAGGTAGAGGTTGTGCGGCATGACGGTGGCGCCGAGGATGCTGATGGCGATGTACAGCATCTCGGGGTTGGCGACGATGCTGCGCGAGGGGATGAAGAGGTTGTGCAGGATGGGGGCGAACTCGGGCCGCGAGAGGAGAATCTCGATGCCGAAGAGGACCGCGATGGTTCCGATCAGCACCATGACGAAGGCTTCGAGATAGCGGAAGCCGCGATGCTCGAGCAGGAGGATGAGGAAGACGTCGAGGCTGGTGATGATGACTCCGGCGATGAGCGGGATGCCGAAGAGGAGCTGAAGGGCGATGGCGGAGCCGATGACTTCGGCGAGGTCGCAGGCGGCGATGGCGATCTCGGCGAAGATCCAGAGCGAGATGTTGACGGGGCGGCTGTAGTGGTCGCGGCAGGCCTGGGCGAGGTCGCGCTCGGAGGCGACGCCGAGCTTGAGCGCAAGGTGCTGGAGCAGGATGGCCATGAGGTTCGAGGCCATGATGACGAAGAGGAGGGTGTATCCGTACTTCGATCCGGCGGCGAGGTCGGTGGCCCAGTTGCCAGGGTCCATGTATCCGACGGCGACCATGAAGCCGGGCCCGATGAAGGCGAGGGCGCGGCGCCAGAGCAGGTGAGAGTCCGAGACGCTGACGGTCGAGTGCGCTCCGGGAAGCGAGTGCGTGCGCCGGGTCTCTTCAATCGGGATGGATTGGGTCTCCACTGTGCTCTTGAATCTGAGTATGCCACGGAGTGTTAACCGTGATTAATAAAATTTTATAACTTTCGATTACCTCGGGCGAACCCAGACCTTTTCAGCAGCGGGCTTTCCGAGCGTGAAGGAGCCCTTTGCGGTCTCTATGGAGAGGGTCTGGTCGTAGTTCTTCTCGGCGATGCGGACGGGCGATTGCGGCCCGATGCCGAGTTTGTGGAGGAAGAGCAGGAGCTTGGGGTCGCGCTCGTAGAGGCTGGCGACGATGTAGTGGCGGTCTTCGGCGGCGTCGGAGAGGGGGAGGAGGCCGCGCTTCTTTCGCTTTGCGGGGCTCTCGGGAAGGACGGAGTTGCCGTGGGGACAGGTCCCGCGCTCACCGAGCTTTTCGATGAGCTTGGCCTCGAAGGCGGGGGAGACGGCGTGCTCGAGGCGTTCGGCTTCGTCGTGAATCTGGTACCACTCCATGCCGAAGATCTCGGAGAGCATGCGCTCGATGAGGTGGTGGCGGAGGGCGGTCTTGTAGGCGGTCTCCTTGCCTTTGGCGGAGAGCTGGATGGCGCCGTCGGTCTTGACCAGAACGTATCCGTCGCGTTTGAGGCGGCGGAGGGCCATGGTGACGGCGGGAGGAGAGACGGAGAGCCAGTGGGCGAGGGTGGCGGAGATGACGTGCTGGCCCTCGGACTCAGCCTCGAGGATCGCCTTGAGGTAGTCTTCCTTCGATACAGTGATGGAATCTCGCATCCAGACCTTTTCTGTGTAAAGAATCTGGATTAACTATAGCTAAGGCTCTGGAGTTAACGGAATCGATATTTTAAAAGATGTGCGCCGCCCGCGCGGGCGGCGGTCACTTGGTGACGCGTAGTGGGCCTTCGGCGTGAGGCTCCCGTTGGTCGCTTGCAAAAATTCTAGCGCCGACCAAAGGGAGGCCCATGCCAACGGCGGTATACACCCCACGAAGTGGGCGCCCGTACCGGGGTCCCCACAAACAGGTCTTCGTTTGTGGGGTGGCCGACCGCAGTGGGCCCGGCCGGCAGGCCATTAGCGGGACCTGACTCCGACGGCGACCAGACCGGCTCCCGCCACGAGAGCGATGGTGCTGAGGATGGGGGAGAAGGGCACGGTCTCTTTCTTGTCATGGGAGATCTGGATGGGACCGGCGTCAACATCCTTGTGCTGGTGGGTGAAGCTGAATCCGCCGATGGAGAAGCCGATGATGCCTACGAAGACGAGGAGGATTCCAATGATGGTTGCGGGTTTCATTCTCGGGAGAGCCTTTCTTGCGCCAAGGTGAGTACGGAGGCTGGATGCGCCTCGCATTTTATTTGTTGAAGATGCGATGCGGTTGTGGAGCAGAGGAGATGTATGCGCGCCCGTGGTCGACTTGATTCCTGAACGGGGATGGGCGTATGTTTGCGTTACACGGGAAAGGAGGATGATCCAGCCTATGAAATCTGACAGTTCGAGTTCGATCGATGTACGTGAGGTGACTGAGGCTTAGAGCGTCCTTGCTCTTGGTCTTGGCGATTCTTCAGAAATACGCTGAATGCATATCCGCCGAGGTGAGTCCAGGCATGGACGCCTCAGGTCAATCTCAACAGTTCACCGACGACGGCCCGCGTTCCTCAAGGAGCGCGGGCCGTCGGCATTTGGTCTTAGAATGGACGGTATGACACCTCTAGTTATTGCGGGAAGAGCCTTTCAGTCGCGGTTGATTGTGGGAACGGGCAAGTACAAGGATGGTCCGGAGACGCAGGCCGCGATCGAGGCCTCGGGAGCGGAGATGGTGACGGTGGCGGTGCGGAGAGTGAACCTGGACCGCTCGACCGAGTCGCTGCTGGATTACATCGATCCCGAGCGCTACTTCCTGCTGCCGAATACGGCGGGTTGTTACACGGCAGAGGAGGCGATTCGCGCGGCTCGGCTGGGGCGCGAGGTGGGGCTTTCGGACTGGGTGAAGATCGAAGTGATTGGCGATCGGGCGACGCTTTATCCGGATGTTCATGCAACGCTTGAGGCGACGCGGGTGCTGGTGAAGGAAGGGTTTACGGTCCTTCCGTATACGTCGGATGACATTGTGTTTGCGAAGCGCCTGATCGATGCCGGAGCGGCGGCGGTGATGCCGCTGGGAGCTCCGATTGGGAGCGGGCTGGGATTGCAGAATACGGCGAATCTAAGGATTCTGCGCGAGTTGATTACAGAGGTTCCGTTGATCGTGGATGCGGGTGTGGGAACGGCCTCGGACGCTACGGTGGCGATGGAGCTGGGCTTTGACGGCGTGCTGATGAATACGGCGATCGCGCAGGCGAAGGACCCTCTGCTGATGGCCGAGGCGATGCAGCATGCGGTGTTGGCGGGGCGACAGGCTTATCTTGCGGGAAGGATGCCGAGGAAGCTGTATGCGACGGCTAGCTCGCCGCTTGAGGGAATCTCGCGGTAGTCGAAGGCTTGTGGCCTCCTGTCCGAGCTCAGCAGGCCTGCGCGGCATCGCTTGGCCTCTACCTGGATATCGGCGTTGACTGGGGGATGAAGTAAACTTTGCCCATGCGCGTCTTCGGGATCGACTGCGGGACGGAGTTCACCGGCTACGGTGTGGTTGCGGTGGATTACGAGGCGCGGACGCCGCGTTTACAACATGTGGCGGCGGGGACGATCCGGTTGAATAAGAAGGGGAAGACTCCGCAGCGGCTGACGCAGGTGTATGCGGAGCTGATGGCTGCGATGTCGCTGCATGGGCCGGATGTGGTGGCGATCGAAGAGGTTTTTTTCTCGGCAAATGCGAAATCGGCGTTGAAGCTGGGACAGGTGCGCGGGGTGGCGATGCTGGCGGCGGCGAGTGTGGGGCTGGAGGTCGTCGAGTATGCTCCGCTGAAGATCAAAAGCTCGGTGGTGGGGTATGGGCTGGCGGCCAAGGAGCAAGTGCAGTTTATGGTGACGCGGCTGCTGGAGCTGGATGCGGCTCCGGACTCTGCTGATGCGGCCGATGCGCTGGCCATTGCGATCTGCCATATTCATACGGCACAGACGTTGACGGCTCAGGGAGCGATGCGATGAGGGCGCTCCTGCTGGTGTTCGCTCTGTCGACGGGTGCGTGGGCACAGGCCGCGCCGCAGGCTGCGGCGGACTCTGCGGCAGCGCAGGTGCGGTTCGATTTTGAGCGTGTCGGCGTGCCGGTGCCGAAGTTCAGCATGGTGGTGCGCGAGGATGGGGCAGGAACGTACCAGGCGCAGGTGGCGTCGGTGAGTAGTGGGATGGGGCAGGCGGCGACGGTTGCTCCTCCGCCGGTCAATCGTCCGATTCAGGTCAGCCAGTCCACGACGGAGATGCTCTTCAAGACGGCGCGGTCGCTGGATCGATTCAATATGGAATGCGCCTCGAAGGCAAAAAATATCGCCAATACGGGGCAGAAGGTTCTGAGCTACACGGGGCCGGACGGCAGGGGATCGTGCGCTTACAACTACTCGGAGAACAAGAGTATTGCACAGCTGACGGAGATATTTCAGGCGATCGCTTTCACGATGGACGAGGGGCGGAAGCTGGAGTTTATGCATCGCTTCGACAGGCTGGGTTTGTACTCGGAGATAGATGCTCTGGACCGCGAGGTGGAGGAGAAGAGAGCGCTGGAGCTGGGAAATATTGCTCCGGCGCTGAAGTCGATCATCGCGGATGAGGAGCTGATCCAGAGGGTAAGGGAGCATGCGGCGAAGCTGCTGGCCCGGACGGAAGCTCAGAGATAGCGCTGCCGCGCGGGCGCCCTACGCGGGCGGCGGTCACTTCGTGACGCGTGTACCGCTTCGCCCAGGGCCTCCCTTCGGTTCGGCGCAAACATCTTCGCAAACGACCAACGGGAGCCTCACGCCGAAGGCCCACTACGCGTCACGAAATGACCGCCCCACGCGCAGTGGGCCCGGCCGGCAGGCCATCGTCTTTCTTCCATGGAAACCTTCTCTTTGTAAACAAGAAGCGCACAAACTCATAACATTCTGATGACATTGCCGGCTTTGAGCCGGAAGTAGGCTTGAGCTGGCGGTGGTGTGCGTGAAAAAGAAGGATGTGAAGCGGGCTGCTGTTGCCGTATTTGTCGCGCTGGCTTGTGGCTTGATTCATGCGCAGGAGGCCACGAGATCGTCGGTCCTGAGCGTGATGGACTTTGGGGCTACAGGAGATGGCGTGAGCGATGATACGGCAGCGATCAACTCTGCGATGAATGCTTGTGTCACGCGCGCATTTCCGAAGAATGGATGCGTTCTTTATTTTCCTTCTGGGATCTACATCACGAGCGGAGTTACTCTGAGGCCGTTTGTTCATATGAAGGGAGATGGATGGGCTACTTCGGTGATTAAGCTCAAGCCGCACGCGAAGGCCGATGTAGTTACTCTTCCGGTGGATGCTTTCAACTTCAGTTTGTATGGACTTACTTTGGATGGGAACTTATCGAGGGGTGGTCGTGGCAACTGCTTTGCTACGGGAACTACGCCGATTTCGCCGGCAGAGTGGAATACCTCGAATAAGCAGGCTGCCGCTGTGAATGCGCAGAAGTGGGGACATATCGAAGAGGTGATGTTCTCGAACTGCTCAGGGGATGGGATTCATATCAATCTTTATAACTACATGCTGTTCTTCGATAACTTTTATGTCTATCACAATGGTGTTTATGGGATCTATACGCAGGGAACGAACAGCGGATTTTCTAACTTCGAGATTGAACAGAATGGGACGGCGGGGGTTCGTGTCGCGAATGCTAATAATCGCTTCAGCTCGGGCGAAGTGATCTGGAATGGTTGGGGCGATGATAAGGAGGCCGCGGTTTATGTTTCAGGCTCGCGGAATATTCTGACTGCGATTGAGACGGAGGATAACTACACGAATGGATTTCTGGATGCGGGCACGAATAATGAATTTATAGGCTGCGTGTCGGACTCGGATGGATATGCGCAGAAGAATCCTGCGGCGTCATCGCGGAAGAAGAGTGGGTTTGTGATTCAGGGGACGGGCGGGGTGTTTCTGGGCGATAAGGTGACGAGTTATCGGGGGAAGCTGCCGGATGGGAACTTTACGGCGGAGTGGCCTTACAGGGTAGAGAATCCGCATCAGTCGAAGATCGATATCAGCTATGACAGCACGAACAGGCCTCCGGTGGGAGAGATGGAGATTCAGCGGGGAGAGGCGCTGATGGAGGGGCATATTGCTTGCGTGAAGTCGGCGGGGCCTCCGATGGTGATGGGGTTTTGTTCGAGTGCGGTGGACTCGAAGGGGGCCTGCCGGTGTAACTAGTAACAAGCCGAGCGCTGCCGCGCGGGCCCACTGCGCGTGGAGCGCCTGTTTTTCACCTAGGTAATGGCTCGGTAGAACTCGGCCATGTCCTCGAGGGAGAGGGATTCGGCGCGGGCCTGGCGGGGGATGGAGGCGGGCCATGCGGCAGCGAGCGCGGGGGCTGGGTAGCCTGCAGCGCGCAGGTTGTTCTCGAGGGTCTTGCGCTTTTGCGCGAAACTTTGCTTGAGGAAGCGGTCGAAGCCTTCGGGGTCGACGTTGAGGGCCTTGAAGCGCGGGGCGAAGTGAAGGCGGAGAACGGTGGAGTGGACCTCCGGTGGCGGCGAGAAGGACGACGGCGGGAGAGTGAAGAGATTCTCGACCTGGGCATTCATCTGCGCGGTGGCTGAGAGCAGGCCGTAGTCGCGGACGCCGGGAGAGGCAGCGACGCGGTCGGCGACCTCGCGCTGCATCATGACGATGGCGCGGGAGAGGAGTCCCTGGGCGCCCGCACGGAAGAGCTGGAGGAGGATGTCGGAGGTGATGTAGTAGGGGAGATTGCCGATGACGTCGGCGGTCTCGCCGGCGGGGATGAGCTGGGAGAGGTCGGCTTTGAGGACGTCGGTCTCGATGACCTGGACGTTGGGGCTGGCGGCGAAGCGTTGGGCGAGGGCAGGGGCGAGCTCGCGGTCGAGCTCGAGCGCGATGAGGCGGCCGGCTCGGGGAGCGAGGATCTCGGTGATGGCGCCGTGGCCGGGACCGATCTCGATGACGGTGCGGTGGCGGATGTCGCCGAGGGCGTCGGCGATGGTGTGGCGGGCGCGGTCGTCGATGAGGAAGTTCTGTCCTAGTTTGGGCTTGCGTTTCAGAGCAGTTCTCCTGATGCGGTGACTCGGCTGAAGATTGCCGAGTGCCGTTTTCCTTGAGAGAAAACGGCGCAAACCATCTCGGCTCGCTCTACACCTTCAGGCGAACTGCCATGAGTCGGGATCGTTCTCATCGTTTTCTGCATCTCTTTGTATAGACTAGGGCAACTTCCCTGATGCTGTGGCGTGGGTAAGATCATTCCATGTCGTTTTCCTGGGGAGAAAACGACGTGAACAGCTTTTTGTCGCTCTACACCTTCAGGGAAATTGCGATAGTGTTCGGTTGAGGAAAGGAAGAAGGACGGCATGCATATTGTGTTTGCGGCATCGGAGTGCGCTCCGTGGGCGAAGACGGGAGGGCTGGCGGATGTGATCAGCGCTCTGCCGAAGACGCTGGTGAAGATGGGGCATAAGGTGCAGGTCTTTCTTCCTTACTATCGCCAGGTGGCGAAGGCGTTCGACAATCCGGCGGTGGCCTTGCCGAGCGTTACGATTCCGTTTCCTTCGTACAACCGCTTTGCGCGCGTGCTGAATGGCGGGGTGGTGGACGGGGTGCAAATGTACTTCGTGGATCTGCCGGAGCTGTTCGATCGTGAGAGCTTTTACGCGACGCCTTCGGGGGATTATCCGGATAATGCGGAGCGGTTTGGGACGTTCTGCCGCGCGGTGATCGAAGCGACGAAGGTGCTTGGGGTTCCGGATGTCTTCCACGTCCATGACTGGCAGACGGCGATGGCAGCAGTGATGCTGCGCTCGATCTACTACTTCGATCCGGTCTTCCAGAAGGTTCCGGCGGTGCTGACGATCCATAACGCCGGATACCAGGGATGGTTTCCTCCGCGCACGATGGAGACGCTGCTGCTGCCGTGGGATATGTTCACGCTCGACAAGCTGGAGCAGTATGACAAGGTGAACTTTCTGAAGGGCGGCATTGTGTATGCCGACGCGATTACGACGGTCAGCGAGACGTATGCTCGCGAGATTCAGACTCCGGAGTTCGGCAACGGCCTGGAAGATACGCTGAGGCGCCGCTCGGGCGACCTGTTCGGGATTCTGAATGGCGCGGATTATACGGAGTGGGATCCGGCGATTGACCGCAATATTGCCGCGCACTATTCGAAGGACAAGCTAGAGGGCAAACGAGAGTGCAGGCGCGACCTGCTGCATGCGTTTGGCTTTGAAGGCGTGAGTGAGAGCGCGGCGGTGCTGGGGGTGGTGTCGCGGTTTGCGACTCAGAAGGGAATCGATTTCATCGTCGACATCATGGACCGGCTGATGCAGGAGGATGTCGTTCTGGTGATGCTGGGCAACGGCGAGGAGTACTACGAGCGCTTGTTGACGGAGATGGCGGAGAGGTATCCCAACAAGGTGCGGGTGCAGGTGCGGTTCGACAATGTGATGGCGCACAAGATCGAGGCGGGGGCGGATATCTTTCTGATGCCTTCGCGGTACGAGCCGGGTGGGCTGAATCAGATCTACAGCTTGAAGTATGGGACGATTCCGGTGGTTCGTGCGACGGGCGGGCTGCAGGACTCGGTGGACGAGCAGCCGAACGGCGGGGGAACGGGCTTCAAGTTCTGGGGGTATAGCGCGAATGCTTTTCTTGAGGCGGTTCAGCGTGCGCTCGAGACCTTCCGCGATAAGGCGGCCTGGACGTCGATGATGCAGCGCGCGATGGCGCAGGACTTTTCGTGGACGAAGCCGGCTGAGGAGTATGTGCGGGTGTATGAACGGGTGATTCAGAATCGGCTGTAGCAGGGGTTCCCTGGTACTTTTTTGCGCAAAGTCTTGTATCGAATGAGGTTAGGTCTGGACTTTTGATTTTGAGCAGGTCTCTTTTTTGGGCTTGCTGGTTCTATTTTAAAGGACTTGGCGGGGTGAATCGGCGGCGGGGATCTTGTTTGGTTTGTGGTGGATGACGGGATTTTGGGCTTGACAGGGGATAGGCGCTGCCGTGCGGGCCCACTCCGCGTGGGGCGGTCACTTCGTGACGCGTGATCGCCTTCGGCGTGGGCCTCCCTTCGGTTCGGGAAGATTTTTGCCGAGACCAACGGGAGCTTCGACCCGAAGGGGATTGTTCCCCACGGAGTGGGCGCTCCACGCGCAGTGGGCCCGGCCTGCAGGCCATCTTCTTTTTCCTATTTCAAAACGACTCGCCGCCTGCTTTGAAAGGCGTAGTGGACGGGGATACCGAGCAGGATGATGGTGGTTCCGAGGATGGAGTTGCGGGGCTGGTCGGCGAAGGAGAAGACCAGAAGCACGATGGCCGCGATGATGAAGAGGATGGGGAGGATGGGGTATCCCCAGAGGCTGTATGGGCGCTCGGCGGCGGGCACGCGGCGGCGGAAGACGAAGATAGTGCTGGCGGTGAGTGCGTAGAAGAACCATTCGGCGAAGATGGCGAGCGAGAAGAGCGCCTGAAAACGGCCTATTGCGAGCAGGAGAAGCGAGCTGAGGACCGCTTGCAGGACCAGCGCCGTCGAGGGCGTCTGGAAGCGCGGGTGGACGTGGGCGAGCTGACGGAAGAAGAGGCCGTCGTGCGCGGCGGCGAAGGGGACGCGCGCTCCGGAGAGGGTGGAGCCGACGAAGGTGGCGCAGATGCTGACGGCCATGCCGAGGGAGACGAGGCCCGCGCCCCAGGCGCCGGCGATGAGGCGGAGGGCGTCGGCGGCGGGGCGATCGGCGGCGGCGATGGCAGCGGCGGGCATGACGTACTGGATGGCGGCGTTGGTGAGCATGTAGAGGCCGCCGACGATGGCGACTCCGCCGATCAATGCGAGGGGAAGGCTGCGCTGGGGCTGCTGGATCTCGCCGGCCATCTGGGTGACGTCGCTCCATCCGTCGTAGGCCCAGAGGGCGGCGATGAGCGCGATCATGAAGCCGGAGAAGCCTCCCCGGGCTTCTGAGAATGCTGTGGCGAAGTTGTGCCAGCTGGCTTGCGGGGCGTGGGCTCCCCATCCGAAACAGACACCGGCGATGATGACGATGAGCAAGATCTTGAGCCAGGTGAGGGCGAGCTGCACGTTGCCGGATCTGCGGGTTCCGACGATGTTGAGCGCGGTGATGAGCCAGGTCATGACGATGGCGAAGACCTGGCTCCAGAGGAGAGGACCGAGGGCGGGTCGATCGAAGAAGGCGAAGACGGGAAAGGTGGCGAGGACGCGGGCGAGGCCGGCGGCGATGGTGGCGATGGAGGCGGGCTTGGCGACGGTGATCCAGGTCCACATGTAGAGGAAACCGGTGAGGTCGCCGTAGGCCTCGCGGAGGAAGGCGTACTCGCCGCCGTATTTGGGGCGGAGAGCGGCGATCTCGGCGTAGGTCATGGCTCCGAAGAGGGAGAGCAGGCCGCCGACGATCCAGACGAGGTAGACCATGCCGGAGGAGCCGACGGCGGCCATCATCTCGCGGGGGACGAGGAAGATTCCGCTGCCGATGATGATGCCGACCACGATGGAGGTGGCATGGGTGGCGTTCAGGACGCGTGGGAGCTCGGTCTGGGGCTGCTCCTGAATCTGGATAGCTTCGATCTCCATGGGTTGCTGGGAGGGTAGCACATCAGATGTAGTGCTTCTTCTTCTGCCAGATCTGCGCGAGGGGAGGCATCTTGAGTCCGCGGCAGAGATAGATCTTTCTGCGCTCGTAGGGCATGGCGTAGGGGTTCGTCATCTCGCCGACGACGGTGACGGAGCTCCATTCGTCGGTAAGACCGCGGCCGTCGCTGCCGAGGAGGATGAGGACCTCGCCGGTTTTGCCTTGCGGTCCCCAGAGGAAGTAGTTGTTGTGGCCGCCGATGGCGGGGGGAAGGCCGTGACCGAGGAAGTTGATGGCGCTGGTGAGACCGTAGTCTTCTCCGTAGATGACGGCGACGGACTGTTCCTGGGGGGTGAGGCTCTTGTAGGCGCGCTCCACCTGGTCGGTGTACTCCTGCCAGCCGAAGCGGTCGGCGTAGAACTGGGGGAGAAGGCCGGTGCTCATGTGTTCGCTGCTGGTGGCCTGGAAGAGATGCGTGGTGCGGGCGTAGGCGATGAAAGGCTCGGGGCGGAGGATGGGGATGGCGAGCGGCATGAGGATCAGACCGACGAGGACGAGCGCGCCTTCGAGGAGGGGGAAGGCGAGGACACAATCCTGCGTGATGCGGAAGGAACGGGAGTAGAGGCTCTCCCAGGCGACGCCACCGGCGGCGAAGAGGATGGGGTAGATGGGGAGGACGTAGTAGTCCTTGGCGTGCAGCGCCATCATGCCTGCGAGGAAGAAGACGAACATCAGGCCGAGCCAGCGGAGGTTGGGGGAGCGCAGCAGCCAGAGGAGACCGGCTCCCCAGACGAGAAGTGCGATGGGGTTGAGGTTTTTGACCTGCACCAGAAGGAAATCGATGGGCCCGAGCTCAACGTTTTTGTGCTCGACTCTGCCGTTGTGCAGGAACTCGAGGGTGGGCCAGTGATTTTGAATCTGCCAGAGCAGGTTGGGGAGCGCGATCAGGAGGAGCAGAGCGATGGCGACTGCGGCCCAACGGGTTTGGAGCAGGCGCCGCTGGGGAGTGATGAGGAGGGCGAGGAGGAGGGCGAGGAGGAAGAAGGTCATCGAAGGCTTGTTGAGCAGGCCGATTCCTGCGGAGAGGCCGAAGAGGAGCCACCAGCGCTGGCTGCCGCCGCGAAGAATGAGGAGGAGAGCGAGCAGGCAGGGCATCCAGAACATGGACTCGAAGGAGTTCATGGAGAGGAAGCTGTCGATGCCGAGGTACTGCGGAGCGACGAGGATGCAGATCATGGCCAGGGCCTGTGCGGGGCGGCGGCCGCCGAGCGACCAGGCGAGCAGGCCGGTGAGGAAGACGCGGGCGGCTCCGGCGAGTGCGGAGAGGAGGCGGAGTCCGGCGAGGGAGCGGCCGAAGAGGGTCTCGGAGAGGCGGGCCTGCACGGCGACGATGGGGCCGTGGTCGACGTATCCCCAGGCGAGGTGGCGGCCGCAGGCGATGTAGTAGAGCTCGTCGCGGAAGTAGCCCCAGCCGAGGTGCGCCTGCCAGAGGTTGGTGGCGATGTGGAGCAGGAGCTTGAGGGCAGCGAAGAGGAGGGAGAGGCGGAGGGCGTCGCGCAGGTAGGGATCGATGGAGCGTACGACCGTGGTGGAGGCGGTTGCAGTGGACATCAGGAGCCCTCGTTGGGGGGATAAGATGGATGGCGCTTCTCGATAGAGTTACGTCGAGCGAAGGGTTTGGTTCCGTGATCTAAGATAATGGGTGTCGTTTTGGCAACAGGATCGGGCCTGAGATGACTCTTCGGAATTTGCGGGGTGAGAGATGGATTGGACTCCTGGCGGGCTCAGCAGGGATGTAGAAGACCGGCGCGATTCTTCGGGCGGCGGCGGATTCGGTTTTGGCGGCGGCGGGCTGGGGATTGTGGGCATCTTGTTCCTACTGGTCATCAGCCTGATTACGGGACGCAACTATATCGGCAGCTATCTGTCGGGCGGCGGGCGGGTGACGACGCCGAGCAGCAGCAGCACTAGGCCGGTGGAGCATTCGGCCGCGGAGGATCGCTCGGCGCAGCTGGTCTCGTTCACGCTCGACGATGTGCAGCAGACATGGGAGAAGCTGTTGCCGGAGCAGACGCAGCATCCTTATCGTCATGCGAAGCTGGTCTTGTTTCGGGGCTATACGCGGTCGGGGTGCGGCGCGGCGCAGTCGCAGACGGGACCTTTTTATTGTCCGCAGGATGAGAAGGTCTATATCGACCTGAGCTTCTGGGATGAGCTGCGGCGTCTGGGCGGGGGAACGGCGGAGTTTGCCCAGGCCTATGTGGTCGCTCATGAGCTGGGACATCATGTGCAGAATATTCTGGGCATCGAGCAGCAGATGCGGCAGCTGCAGGCGAGGAATCCTGGGGCGAAGAACCAGCTGTCGGTGATGCTGGAGCTGCAGGCGGACTGCCTGGCGGGGGTCTGGGGACACTCGGCGGAGGCGCGGGGAATTATTCATCAGGACGATGTAGATGCCGGACTGAAGGCCGCGGCGGCGGTGGGAGACGATCATATCCAGAAGATGTCGCGGGGCGCGGTGAGTCCGGAGAGCTTTACCCATGGGTCGTCGGAGCAGCGGCAGACGTGGTTCATGCGGGGGTTGAAGTCGGGCGAGGTGAGCCAGTGCAATACCTTCCAGAGTGCCGGCCGTTCGAGTGGAAGCTTTTAAAGCGATGGCCTGCCGGCAGGTCATCGCCTTAATCTGGTAAATTCGTGACGGATTGTGAGATAGAGGTTAGGATAGTCGCCATGCAACGACGGTTCCTCCTCTCTTTGGTTGTTCTTTTCTTTTTGGAATATGCAGCAGCGGCCCAGGCTCCTACCGAACGGATGTATGTCTTTGGGGACAGTTATTCAGATACAGGCCGTGGCTGGGTGGATTGCGATGGGCCTACGGCGGTCGCTTACCTAGCCCATCATTTAGGGTTCCTGCTGGAACCTTCGAACGAGAAGGATACCGCGGAGAAGAGTCTGAACTTCGCGGTGAGCGGGGCTCCGACGGGCGAGAGCGCCGGACATATGGTCCCGAAGGGCTGGCTGGGTCTGGGCATGAAGAACCAGGTCGCGGAGTTTGTGGCCCGGGCGCATGACGGCTCGATCGTCTTCGATCCGGAGACGACGCTGTTCTTCCTCGCAGGCGGGCTGAACGATAAGAAGATTCCGACGGAGGAGACGGTGGCGAATCTCGAGGGCGAGATCTCGTCTCTGTACGAGGCGGGAGCGCGGAGATTTCGCGTGGCGATTCTTCCGGAGAAGATTCCTGCGTTCAGCGAGGTAGGCAAGCGGTTGAATCCGGCGATCCGGAAGATTCCGGAGGATATGCAGCCGAAGCTGAAGGGTGCGGGGATCAAGTTGAGCCAGTGGGGCGCGGACTTCGATGCGGTGATGGATAATCCGGCGAAGTTCGGGATCAAGAATACGACGGATCAGTGTGCTGGGCGCTCGATCTTCAATGAAGACACGACGCCGTGCGCGACGCCGGCGACGTACTTCTACTATCACAAGGGACATCCTTCGACGGCAGTCCATAAGATTGTGGGCGGGATGCTGTATGAGGAGATGACGAGCGGCGGAGCCAACGGGGCCAGCGGAGCTAAGGCAGCACATTGAGGATCGGGGCTGCGGGCTCGTTGGTGAAGTAGCGGCGGATCTTTTCGGCCGTGGCTTTGTTGACGACGGCGGTGAGGGCGTCGGGGGTCTTTTCGGCGGTCTGGCGGATGGCTCTGATGGACCCGAAGTGTTCGAGCAGGCGTTGGCGGGTGCGCGCGCCGACGCCGGGAATCTCGAGGAGCTCGGAGCTGCGGTCGCGCATCTCGCGGCGCTTGCGGTGGTAGGTGATGGCGAAGCGGTGAGATTCGTCGCGGATCTTCTGGACGAGATGCAGGACGGGAGAGCGGCGGTCGAGGACGACGGGGTCGTTCTCCTGTCCGTATACGTAGATGATCTCCTCGCGCTTGGCGATGGAGGCCAGGGGCTGGAGGGTGACGCCGATCTCGTTGAGTGCCTCGGCGGCGGCGTGGAGCTGGCCGAGGCCTCCGTCGATGAGGATGAGGGAGGGGAAGGGCTTCTTCTCTTCGAGCAGGCGTTTGTAGCGGCGGTGGATGATCTCGCGCATGGAGGCGAAGTCGTCGACGCCGGTGACGGTGCGGACCTGGAACTTGCGGTAGTCGGATTTCTTCATGGCTCCGTCCTCCCAGACGACCATGGAGGCGACGGTCTCGGCGCCCTGGATGTGGGAGATGTCGAAGCACTCGATGCGGCGGGGAATCTCTTCGAGGGTGAGGGCGTCCTGAAGGGCCTGGGCGATGGCCTTCTGCGAAGGGATGAGGACGCGGAAGCGCTGGTCGTAGGACTGCTTGGCATTCTGGCCGACGAGGTCGACGAGGGAGCGTTTTTCTCCGCGCTGCGGAGCGAGGATCTCGACGCGGTGGCCGGTGCGCTCGGCGAGGAGATCGGCGAGCGGGGCGCGGTCGGGGAAGTCGACGGGAACGAGGATGGAGCGCGGGACGTAGCCCTGATCGAGATAGAGCTGGCTGAGGAGCGCGGAGAAGAAGGCGGCGGGGCTGAAGGCGGAGCCGGGGGGCTCGGACAGTGAGGTGTGTTGCGTGAGGGAGGTGCCTTCGCCGATCTCGGGGGCCGGGCAGGCGGGGTCGGGCTCGAGGCTGGGAAGGGATTCGGTGGAGGAGAGAGTGTGCGGTGGTTCGAGCGGAACCGCGGGTCCCTCGACTTCGCTCCGCTTCGCTCGGGATGACACCTCTGTGGGCTGTTGGGAGGATGCTTCTATGGAGGCGACGTCGCCGGAGTCGTCTTCGACGAGGGATGCTTCCATGAACTCGGGGAGGTCTTCCCAGAAGAAGTCGCGGCGGTCGACGATCTTGCCGGAGCGCATATGAAAGAGATTGACGGCGAGCATCTCGTTCTCGTAGTGGAAGCCGAAGACGTCGGCGTCCTCGTTGTCGGTGGTGGCGATGCGCTGCTTGTCGAGCATCTGATGGACGGTGGAGAGCTGGTCGCGGAGGCGGGCGGCGAGCTCGTAGTGCTCGGCCTCGGCGGCCTGCTGCATGCGGGTGGTGAGACGCTGCTCGAGCTCGCCGGGGCGGCCTTCGAGGAAGAGCTGCACGTCGCGGACGGCCTGGCGGTAGTCCTCGGGTGTGGTGAAGTTTTCGACGCAGGGGCCGAGGCAGCGCTTGATGTAGTACTGCAGGCAGGCGCGGGGGTGGTAGCGGGAGAGGTCGACCTTGCAGGAGGGGATGAGGAAGCTGCGATGGATGAGGTCGACGAGGCGGTAGGCGAGGTTGCCGGGAAAGTAAGGGCCGAAGTAGGCGGAGCCGTCTTTGCGCAGGCGGCGGGTGACGAAGACCTTGGGGTAACGGTCGCCCAGGGTGAGCTTGACGTAGGGATAGGTCTTGTCGTCGCGCAGAAGGATGTTGAAGCGCGGCTTGCGCTGCTTGATGAGGTTGTTCTCGAGGGCGAGGGCCTCGTGCTCGTTGGCGACGGTGATGTAGTCGACGTCGACGGCCTCGCGCATGAGGCGGCCGGTCTTGGCGTTGGCCTGGGAGGCCTGGAGAAAGTAGGAGCGGACGCGCGCGCGGAGGTTCTTGGCCTTGCCGACGTAGATGACCTCTCCCTCGGCGTTCTTGTAGAGGTAGCATCCCGGCGTGGTGGGGAGAGTTCGGATTTTTTGATAGAGGTCCATCACGGGATAGGCAAATGTTGGCGTGGCGAGGTTTAGCTAAACTGCAACCCGAATGGCGGCAAAAGGTTGCCCGAGTAGATTTGACGCAAATTCACAACAAAAGTTCCAGATGGGGCGGCCGCCAAGATTTGCGGATTACGGGGGTTTTATTGATTATGTAGCTGAAAACAATAAGTTTATTATGGTCTTGAATTTGGCATGGCAATTGCTATATTCGATCATGACTGCAGCTTGGCTGCAAGCAAGAAGGAGATGATTCGTATGCGCTCCATGATGCGTTTTTCCCTTGGACATGAGATGAAGGTCCGTTCTGCCTGCGTAATTGCTACCAGCGCAGTGTTGCTTACCCTGACGGTGGGTTGCTCCAGCAAGAACTATGTCCGTTCGCAGACTCAGCCTGTGATCGACCAGACCAATCAGCTGGATGCGAAGACGGCGAACGACCACAAGGCGATTGTGAATACGGACGAGCGGGCGCAGTCGGGCATCGCGAAGGCGCAGGGCTCGGCGGATATGGCAGATCAGCATGCGATGGCGGCAGGGCAGTCGGCGGATGCGGCGGGCAAGTCGGCGCAGGAGGCATATAACCGCGTCGATACGTTGAGCGGTGTGGTCGCGAACCTGGATAATTACAAGTCGATCGCGGATGTGAATGTGACCTTCGGCTTTGACAAGTCGGTTCTGACGGCGGAGGATCGCAAGACGCTGGACGATTTTGCCGCGGGCCTGACCGAGAAGCGGAGTTACATTCTAGCTGTGACGGGTGGCACGGACTCGACGGGGGATGCAACCTATAACTATGGCTTGAGCCAGCGTCGCGCGGATGCGGTCGTCAATTATCTTGCGACGAAGTACAACATTCCTCCGCACAAGTTCTATCTCATCGGTATCGGCAAGGATCAGCAGGTCGCGAGTGATAACACGGCGGCGGGCCGAGCCAAGAACCGTCGCGTCGAGGTAAAGCTGATGACAAATATGGATCCTTCGGCGCAGCAGGCATCGAAATAGGTTTTACCCCGCATTATCCATCTGCACGACCAACACACCCAAAGAGGGCGCCGTGGAAGATATGCTGCGGCCCGGCGCCTTCACTTCCTCTCTCAGCGGCGGCGGGGCAGCATAAGTACGACCCTGTCGGCCACCCTCCTTATTTTTTGTTCAAGGCATTGAAGTGTGGTTTATTTGTCTTTGATCTTGCGATAGACGATCCAGAGCAGGATGGATGTAGCTACAACCCAGGCGAACTGATACCAGTAGAAGAAGGGGAAGCCTAACAGCTCTGGAGTAGCTCGCGCGTAGAGCGAGGGAAAGCAGAGCGCCAAGTAAGGAAGGGCGAGAAGCACCCACATCCAGGGGATCTTCTTCGTTTCGGTCGAGGTTCTGCCAGGCTCGCTCATGGTGTGCTCTCTGCGAGAGATGCTATCACGGCAGATGCGCCGCGGCTCTCGCTTCAAGTAAAGTGGATCTATGGATTCAACAGAGAGCCAGGAGACCGCGCGGAGGCTCCTCGAGGCCGTGCGGATTATGGCGCGTCTGCGCGGCCCGGAGGGATGTCCGTGGGACCGGGAGCAGACCTTCGATACGATCAAGCGCTACACGCTAGAGGAGACCTACGAGGTCTTCGACGCGATTGAACGCAGGGCGTGGCCGGAGCTGAAGGATGAACTGGGCGATCTTCTGCTGCAGGTGATCTTCTATTCGCAGATGGCAGCCGAGGCGGGATACTTCACCATCGCGGATGTTGCCGCGAATCTTAGCGCGAAACTGGTTCGGAGGCACCCTCATATCTTCGGTGAGGTCGAGGCTCGCGATTCTGCGACGGTGCTGAAGAACTGGGAAGAGATCAAGCGCGAAGAGAAGCGCGGCGCAGGGTTAGAGGAGAGTTCTGTACTGGGTGAGATACCGCGTTCCATGCCTGCGTTGATCGAGGCGGGGAAGCTGGGATCGAGCGCAGCGAAGGTTGGCTTCGACTGGCCGGATGCGAATGGACTCTTTGCCAAGCTGGACGAAGAGATCGAGGAACTTCGTATCGAGGTGACGAGTGCGGATAAGACGGACGCCATTGAAGACGAGCTGGGCGACCTGCTGTTTACGACGGTGAATCTGGCGCGTCATCTGAAGGTGGACCCGGAGTTTGCGTTGCGGCGGGCCAACGCCAAGTTCCGCGCACGTTTTACGGCGATGGAAGGGACGGCAGGAGGTCGTGAGGTACTGGAGAATCTCGGACCGGAGGAGTTGGAGAAGCTGTGGACTCAAGCGAAGAATGCGGTTCGAGCGGAACAAGCCTAAAAGATTTTCAGAAGAGACGAAAGAAGAGATGAGCACGAGAGCCGAAGACGCAATCGAAATTCGCCCCTTGACGACCCTGGAGCAGTTTGAGCGCTGCGTCGTTTTACAGCTTGAGGTGTGGGGATATAGCGATGGCGATCTGATTCCGCGCAGGGTCTTTCTGGTGGCCCAGAGGATCGGCGGGCAGGTGCTGGGAGCGTTTGACGGCGAGACAATTATCGGGTTTGCGATGGCGCTGCCGGGATATCGCGAGGGACATGCTTATCTGCACTCCCATATGCTGGCCGTGTTGGCTGAGTACCGCAATGCGGGGCTGGGAAGACGGCTGAAGCTGGCACAGAGAGAGGATGCGATCGCCCGCGGGTTCGACTTGATGGAATGGACCTTCGATCCGCTGGAGATCAAGAATGCGCACCTGAACATCGCCCGTCTCGGTGCCATTGTGAGGCGATACAAGCCGGACTTTTATGGTCCTTCATCTTCTCCCTTGCAGGGAGGGCTTCCGACCGATAGGCTATACGCGGAATGGTGGTTGAGATCTCCCAGGGTTACAAAAGCCCTGCGCGGGGAGGCAGAGACCATGGACGTTTTGGAGCGCATCGCGGTTCCACACTCGATCTACGAGTGGAAACAAGATCCTGAGAGACGAGATTTGGCCCGGCAGGTGCAGACCGCGAATCGCGAGGCGCTGCAGGCGGCCTTCGACCGGGGCTTGAGCGTTGTGGGTTATGAACGCAATGCGGAAGGCGACGGAGCTTTCCTGACAGGAAGATGGAAGCCAGAGGAACAGGGTGCCTGGAGCTAAAGGGACAGCCTCTCTTCGAAGGATATTTTTGAATGAACGGGGTTCGACAATGCTGAACATCGATGCGATTCACATGCGCGAGATCAATATGCCGCTGGCTCATCCCTTTGAGACGAGCTTTGGCCTGACAACGGGGCGGCGCATCCTGCTGATTGAGCTGGAGAGCGAGGGGCTGACGGCGTGGGGAGAGTGCGTTGCGGGAGAGCATCCTTACTTCAGCGACGAGATGATCGATACGGCTTGGATCATTACGGAGAACGAACTGGCTCCAAAGCTGCTCGACGCCAATCTGGAGCGCGGGGGCGATGTTCCGGATGTGCTGAAGCAGGTGCGCGGCCATCGCATGGCCAAAGCGGCTCTCGAGAATGCGGTGTGGGATCTGGAGTCGCAGGTGAGGAAGGTCGCGCTCGCCGATCTGCTGGGTGGAACTCGCGAGATTATTCCTTGCGGGGTTTCGATTGGGATCCAGCCTACGCTGGAGAAGCTGCTGGAGAAGATCGAGACCGAGATTGCAGCCGGGTATCAGCGCATCAAGCTGAAGTGCAAGCCGGGCTGGGATAATACGATCTTTGAGGCTGTGAGGAAGCGGTGGCCGGAGATCCTTCTGAGCTGCGATGCGAACTCAGCTTACCGGATGAAGGACTTCGACCATATCGCGACGTGGGATGCATTCGATCTGCTGATGATCGAGCAGCCGCTCTGGTACGACGATTTTTATTTTCATTCGATGCTGCAGAAGAGGTTGAATACGGCGATCTGTCTGGACGAGTCGATTCGCAATCGCAGGGACGCATTGGCTGCGATCGATATGGAATCGTGCCAGATCATCAATATAAAAGTGGGCCGCGTGGGAGGCTTCAGCGAGGCGATTGCGGTTCACAATGTGGCGGAGGAGCGCGGAATTCCAGTGTGGTGCGGCGGCATGCTGGAGACAGGAATCGGGCGGGCACATAATATCGCGCTCTCGTCGCTGTCGAACTTTTCGCTGCCGGGAGATGTCTCGGCTTCGGCCCGTTACTGGGCGCAGGACATCATTGAGCCGGAGGTTACGGTCAGCCCGAAGGGCGAGATTAAAGTTCCGATGGGGATTGGATCGGGATACGCCGTGTTACGGGACAGGATCGAGGAGCTTACCGTGCGCAGGCAGACGGTGCGCGCCAAGGCTCGGGTGATGGCTTAGGCGAAGCCCAGCGACTGGAGCTCAATGACTGGGCAGCGGTGTATCGAGTAGAACGCGAACTGCCTCCTGATAGCTCATCGCCGGGACGACTTGGACGTTGGAGGTATCGATGTCGCTCTTGATGCCGATGGTTTTTACCATGAGGGCTCGAGCGGAAATGCGTTCGATAAATCGCGTGAAGATCCAACGGCCGCTGCCGGCGTTCCTCTGCTCAACGACAAGATGTCCTCCGGGATAGATGTGAGCCAGCACTCCCCATCCGAAGTTGACGCCGCGAAAGATCTCTCCCTCCATGCGTGTGATCTGCCTGGAGTCCGCGTCGATCCAGGCGCGGCCGCGTAGTCCGGTGAGGGCCTCCGCGGTGGTCGAGGGGGGATGGAACTTCGGATTGGGCTCGTAGTCGATGACGACCTCGGGGCGTCCGGAGTTCGTTCCCGTCTGTGGCTGACCCGGAGTGTAGGTGTAGATCATGGCATCGGGCATCAACCGGATGAGTTGTTCCGCAATCTTCTTTCCGGAACTGCTCTCTTTGATGTGCTTGGCAAAGCCCTGAGGATCGTCGAGCATGGCCTTGAGGCGATCGCGTTCGTTTTGATCCTCTTCGCCTGGAATAGCTTTACCGTCGCGAAGGATCAGGCGTGCGACGGTGCCGTCGCGGCTCTCGATGATGTCGCGGGTGCGGTCTCCCTTCGCGTCGATCACATGCATGCGATAGCGAAGGTAAGGCTCTTTGCTTTTGAGGGATTCCAACTCCTTCGCTGCGGAGTCGACGACCCAGTCGCGGGGGGAGCGGGAGAGAAGAGCCGAGGATGTCTGTGCGCGGACGGTGCTGCCCAGGAAGACCAAGAAAAAAATAAGAGAGATCGAAAGACGAAAGCTCTTAGTCGAAAGACAAAAGCTCCTGGGAAGAAGCTCGGTGAAGGAACGATAGAACGGCTTCACTGGGCTTGTTTTGTCTCGGACATGATGGATTTGTCGAAGCACCGTGCTGATTATCTTACGTGGGACGCAAGGAACTTTCGCAAAGTTTCCCCGTTCTCCTTGGATCGGGTTTGCCTCTTATTCGAGCGTTGGGTATAGTTCGGGCAAGGCGCACGAAGACTTCAAGGAGAGCGAACAGGGCATGAAGCCAGCAGAAGGTTCCACTGTTATCGGCAAGTCGGTTAAGATCCGGGGAGAGCTCTCCGGCAACGAAGATCTGTATGTAGATGGGGATATAGAGGGAACCATTACGTTATCGGAGCAGAGCCTAACGATCGGTCCGAATGCGAAGGTGCGGGCCGAGGTGCATGCGAGGGATGTAACTGTTTTCGGTGCGGTGCAGGGAGATCTGCATGCAACCGGGAGGGTGGAGATTCGCAGCTCCGCTGTTGTTCACGGCGATGTTTATGGAGGGAAGCTTTCGATCGAGGAGAACGCGACGATCAAGGGGAAGGTCAGTCTGGGAGGCGTTGGGAAGGGATCGGATGCCGCTGCTTCTGAGAAACCTCAGCAGGAGTCTCTGCTGCTGGACTCGAAGGCATAGTGGGAGAGGTGCGAAAGAATGCGTAATCTCTTCGGCGGCGGTGAAGGCGGAGGAAGTTCCCGTGGATCAGACAACAGCAAGGCTCCAAGACACTCCAGTGGGTGGAAGGAGCTTCAGAAGCACCTGAAGGGCTCGGAGGCATTGCGGGTTCTGGATATCGGTCCAACTTCTTCGACCAACATCAACTACATCACCAGCCTGGGTCACAGTATTTATATGGCGAACCTCGTGGAGGAGGCGGCGAAGCCGGAGTGGGTGATTCCGGGGGAAGGCGGAGAGGAACCGCGTTACGATATCGATCGCTTCTTCGAGTCGAACCTGAACTTCTCCGGCCGCAACTTCGATGTTGTGATTTTGTGGGATACGGTGGATTTTCTTCCTGAGCCTCTGGTCGAGCCGGTCTTTCATAAACTCCATGAGGTGATGGCTCCGGGAGGCTTGATGCTGGCCTTCTTCCATGCGAACAACGATCCATCTACAGTCTTTTGCCGGTATCACCTTACCGACACCGAGGTGGTGGAGATTCAGCGATCGGGAACTTATGCCTTGCAGAATATCTATAGCAATCGAAAGGTCGAGAATCTACTTCGCGAGTTCAGTAACTACCGTTTCTTTCTAGCAAAGGATAGTCTTCGCGAGGTGATCGTTACCCGCTAAGTGGCTTTGAAAACGTTAGATAAAAGAAGTTGGGCGCCATCGACACGAAGAGTATCGTCTCGATGGCGCCCTTTATCTTCGGCGAAAAAGATCGAAGCTACTTGGAAGCAGACTGTTTTCTGCGCTCGGCCCAACGCTTTTTCATCGCATCGGCGATGCGCTTACGGCCTTCGGGAGTAAGTTTGCGCTTCCGTTTGCCGGTGGTTGCTGTTGCCGCAGAGACAGGCGTTGCAACCTTTGTGGAGCTTCCCCTCGGGCGTCCACGACCTGCGCGAACCGGTTGAGATGCCCCGGCGAGAAGTGCACGAGCTTGCTGCAGCTTCTGAATTTGTGCATCGATCTCAGCGATAATGCGAGTAACTTCCACAGTTTCTCCTAGAAACACAAAGTGAGAATCTCTTCTTCCGTCTTGCAGCGGCCGGAAGATTGTCTCAAACCGCTCTCTGTAACATACAGAAGTTATTCCGTGGTCGCAAACGACTTACAGGAAAAAGAGTTCTATTTTTTTATGATTTCCGTCTCGTTATTTTCGGAGTTATGGCTTTCGTGGGTGTTGATGGAGTAGCCTGGGCCAGATCGATCCATCTTCTCTTCGTGATACAGATTGCCCAAACCGCGGCGCTGATTGGATCGTTCGAGGTATTGCCGCAGCCCCAGAAGTGTTGCGTCTTTATCGCGTGCAAAGTCAGAGGCCATGCGACTTAAGGCATAGGTCACGATATCGCTGTGATGAAGATGGTGCATGTTGGGATCGCGGCGCAGATTGAGCCACAGGCGATGGACTAACTGAACCTCTTCCGGCTGGATGGTGGGGGCATGAGGCCCAATGTGGAAGCTAAGTGCCTCACCATCGGGCTTGATGACGTAGAAGGTAAATTGCCGCTTGGGTTCTGGAAGCGCCTCCCATGCCTGACCTACGTGATAGGCCTGTTCCTCTGCAGTAAGTTTGCTGGAGAGTCCGGAGACGACGGCTGCCGCGTCGAGTGAGTTAGCTGTTCTTACCAGGGCGGCAAAGATGTCGCCGGCGGGAACTACGAGCAGGGAGATATGTTTGCCGAAGCTTTCTGCCACGGAGACAGCTTTCGTAAAGAGCATCTGTTCGTGTTCGCTGAAGAGTTGTTCGGAGGCTTCGACGTACTCCGGGCCGCCGACTCCCATCATGCGAGCCGCGAGCACGACGATGTCCTGCTGGTCGGTATCGGTGTGGGTAAGGGACCATTTCAGGGCGAAGGGTGCCGCGGAGTCGCGCATAGTGACGATGACAGCGCCTGGCCGGATGTCCAAGGTTTTACAACCTACGATATCCTGATGCTCGAGCTGGAAGTGCTCATGCATCTGGCGTGTGGTGAGATCGTGACGGCGCTTGTTGTTTCTTTCGGAGAGAGAAAAGATTACGAAAAAGACAGCGGCGAAGATAACTCCGCTGACTGTTGCAACGGATTTTGTGAATAGATTTACGATCGCGGTGGTGAAGAGAACCAGAAAGACCGAGATAAGACCTAGGGGAATCTCCGTCTTTCCGATCCGAAGATTCAAAGGAACCTTCCATCCTCGTTCACCGTGATACTTCCAACGCAGCACCAGCATGGCAAGGGCATTGAAGGTGAAGCTCCAGATCACGCCAAAGGCGTAGGCTTCGCCGATGACGACGACGTTGCCGTGGGTCAATGCGATGACGAGAAGCTGCATTCCGGCGACGAGATTGACGATGCGATAACTGGTTCCATATTTCTTTTGCGGCTTACGGAACCATTCGGTCAGGACGCCATCTTCCGCGATACGCATCAACACGCCGGTCGACCCGACGATTGCCGTGTTGACGGCTCCTCCAAGGATTAGAAATCCGACGAGAACGACGAAGCAGCGGAAGATGATCCGCAGGGCCTGCGGGCCGATCATGTACATGGCCATTCCCGCGATCATGTTGTCCCGGTAGACATGAACGCGAACTTCGTCGGGAATGATCATTACGGCCAGCAAAGAACAAAGGCCTGTAAAGAAGAAGCTGTAGGTAGCGATGACGAGCGCGGCCCGCTTGAGGTTCTTGAGCTTGGGGTGTTCGATCTCGCGATTGACCTGCGCGAGCGATTCTTCGCCGCTCATGGCGAGCACGGAGTGGCCGAAAGCCATGAGCACGCCGAACAGGCCAAGCGAGGCGGAGAACTTCGTTCCCTTGAGGAAGCCGAGGGCGTTGGAGCTGAAATGAAGATTGGAAGGGAGGGGGAGAGGTGGAAGCTGGGCTCCCCGGTGAAGTACGGTGAAGGTCCCCCAAAGTAAAAGAATCACCACCATGACGGTGGTGATCTTCATGATGTCCAGAGCGCGCTGGCTCGACTCTTCAATTCCTTTGATGTTCTGCCACCAGAAATAAAGAGTGATGATTGCGGCGATGGCCGCAGAGGCCAGGTCGGGTCTGAGATGCGGGACCGTTGCCCAGTGAAATCTCTGTGCCGAGAAGCCGAGAAGGTCATTGAATAGACCGATGATGTACTGGCCGGCCGATACACCCGAGATGGGGCCGGTCAGAACGTAGTCGAACATCAAAGCGGAGACGCTTACCTTCGCGAAGGTGCTGCCGAGGGCTTCCTTGACGATGCGGTAGACGCCGCCTCGGGTAAACATCGAACAGCTTTCGACATAGACGGAGCGCACGGCGTAAGCGAAGAAAACTACGCCCAAGATCAGCCAGGGTGCGGCTTTTCCGACTGCTTCTTCAGCCAGACCCGCGGCATAGAAGGCAGAGGAGCCTAAATCGTTAAGAACGATTGCAGCCGCACGCCAGAATGAGATGAAAGTTAGCATCACCGACGACGCCACGACGAGGCGTACACGGTTGGATTGCGGTAGAACGACAGTAGATTTTGCTGAAGCCATCGATTGTGAGAACGCAGCCTAGCCTGTCACAGCGTCCAGAAACTATCGTCCAGAGCTAGTTTAAGGTGGACTCAGCCCAGCGTCAATTGGCAAGGCGATTAGGACCTCATCCGGAAAGGCTATACGCTACGTACTACACGTCACTCTCTTCATCGCGGGTAAAGATCTCCTGCAGGTCGAGGATGACGGTAAACAGAACGACCAGCATGGAACCGACTATTCCGATGAAAAATAGCGGCACAAGGATCGAACTAAGAACCTGGAGAAGGTGGTCCATACTCGTCCTCTATTGTAGCGTCGAATGGTAGACTCAAGCGCGATGCGACTTATCCCGGGACGTTTGTGGGCTTTGGCGGCGCTCTCCGGCATCTTGCAGGTTTTGCCGTTTCCGATCGAGGGCCCGGTCCCGCGATGGCGGACGGCTCTGTGCTGGGTGGCGCTGGCTCCGCTTTTGTTCGCGCTGAGCGGAAGAGACGAGACCGGCCGGGAGCTGACAGTCTTTGAAAGCATAACCGTCAGTTACTTTTGCGGATTCATCTGGTACTTAGGAAGCTGTTACTGGATCTACCAGACGATGTATCTCTATGGCGGTTTGGATAAGCCGATTGCCGCGGGGATCCTTATTCTATTCAGCCTTTACCTTGGTCTCTACCATGCTCTCTTTGGAGCCCTCTTTGGAGCGATTCGCACTTATGGTGGACGGCAGATCGCTTTGATGTCGAGTCCATTTCTCTGGGTGGCGGTGGAGTTTGCGCGCGCTCATATTACGAGCTTTCCGTGGGATCTGCTGGGGATAGCCCAGGTGGATAACGCTGTTTTGACCAGGCTTGCTCCTTTTACGGGCGCTTATGGGATCTCTTTCGTAATTGCCCTGGTGAACGCGCTGTGGCTGATACGAATTGAGGTTCGAGAGCGGCGGCATACACGGTTGGTGCTTACGGTCGCGGGAGTTGTATTGGTGGTGATCTATGTCGCAGCCGTGAGCAGGATTGCTGCTCCCCGGCGAGAACGTGCTACGAACACGGCTACTTTGGTGCAGGAGAATCTGGAGGTGGGAGCCGCGGCGAAGGGGCCGGAGCCATCGGCGGGCGAGTTGCTGGAGTCGTTTTCTCATCTCAGCCGTTATCCGGGGAGAAGGATCTATCTGGGGATTCCGGAGAAGAAGGGGACACCGCTGGCGATCTTAGAGCCCTCGACTGGGCCGGTTGATTCCAACCTGATCGTGTGGCCGGAGTCTCCAGCTCCGTTTCAGGAGGATGATCCGCAGTTTCGCGAGGCGATCTCTTCGTTGGCGAAGCAGGCGGGCTCATCGATGATTGTGGGCAATATTGCCATCGAGCGCACGGCGGAGAATGCTCGAGGGTACTACTTGTTCAACTCGGCCGCTTTCGTAACGCCGCAGGGAGAGTTTGCGGGCCGCTACAACAAGATGCATCTAGTGCCCTTCGGGGAATATGTCCCGTTCAAGCAAATGTTCTTCTTTGCGCAGAATCTTCTGCATGAGGCCGGGACCTTCGACGCGGGGGGGACGCGGACTTTGTTTGCGGTGAACGGCCACCGTTACGGGACGTTCATCTGCTACGAATCGATCTTTGCCGATGAGGTGCGGGAGTTTGTGCGCAATGGCGCGGATGTGCTGATCAATATCTCGAACGACGGGTGGTATGGAGATACGAGCGCTCCGTGGCAGCACCTGAATATGGTGCGGATGCGCGCGATCGAGAATCACCGCTGGGTTTTGCGCGCGACGAACACGGGAGTTACGGCTTCGATCGACCCGGAGGGCAGGGTTGTGGAGGCGGCTCCCAGGCATGTGCGGACCAGTATCCGGGTGGGATTCGGCTATGAGAAAGATCTTACTTTTTATGTGGCTCATGGGGACTGGTTCGCGTGGCTCTGCTCTTCGGTGACGGGGGCAGCACTCCTCTGGAGCCTTCGAGCGAGGTTTGCCGTAAACTAAGAAAATGTTAAGTGATCTGGAATACACGTACTCCCCGGTGCGCGAAAAGATTCGCGATCTGCGGGAGTATCTTTGACTCGCCCCGTCTGCGTCGTGAATTAGCTGTCGTTGAAGAGAAGACGTCGGACCCATCGATCTGGTCCGATCCGGCGCGTTCGCAGCCGCTGATGCGCGAGCGAAAGCGCATTGAGAATCTGCTGGCGGATGACGCGGAGCTGGCGCGGCGATCCGATGACATCGAGGCCTACTTTGAATTGGCTCGCGAGGGCGAGGACACGGAGGCCGACCTTGCCCGTGAGATCCCTGCATTGGTGGAGTTTGCCGACAAGCTAGAATCGAAGACGATGCTCTCGGAGGAGAGCGATCCGCTGAATGCGATTATGGTTGTCCATCCTGGCGCGGGCGGAACTGAGAGCCAGGACTGGGCCGAGATGCTGATGCGCATGTACATTCGCTGGGGCGAGCGCCAGAACTTTAAGGTGGAGATCAATGAAGTTCAGGATGGAGACGAGGCGGGGATCAAGTCGGTCACGTTTACGATCTCTGGCGATTTTGCCTATGGCCTGCTCTCGGGAGAGACGGGGGTGCATCGGCTGGTGCGGATCTCTCCCTTTGATTCGGCAAAACGCCGCCACACCAGCTTCGCTTCGGTGTTTGTATCGCCTGAGATTGACGACACGATTGTGATCGATATCAAGCCGGAGGACCTGCGTATCGATACCTACCGTTCGGGCGGTAAGGGAGGACAGCATGTCAATACGACCGATTCGGCGGTGAGGATTACGCATCTTCCTACAGGGCTGGTGGCAGGGTGCCAGAACGAGCGGTCGCAGCATAAGAATAAAGAGAGGGCGATGAAGCTTCTGCGGTCGCGGCTCTATGAGTATGAGTTGGAGAAGAAGAAGGCTATTAGCAAGAAGCTCGAGGATTCCAAGCTGGACATCAAGTTCGGATCGCAGATTCGAAGCTATGTGATGCAGCCCTATCGCATGGTCAAGGATATGAGGACCCGCGTTGAAATTGGGGATGTGGATCGCGTGCTGGATGGGGATCTCGAGCCGTTTATTCGGGGTTACTTGAGGTTGCGCCGTGAGGGTGGGGCTCCGCCGGCGGTCATCGAAGAAGACGACGAGCTGTAGTCGGTGGGATTGTTCCCTCAGCATGGACGATACGTGCGGGAGGTCGTGCTAAGGACTCCTGCTCGAGTGAGCTAGCAGGAGCCCGTGTAATTGAAACCTCGATTTCGACGGAACGGCAAAGAAGCACGTACTCTAAGAGAGAATCATGTCTTCCTCCGCTCGCGCTACGCTTCTTGGTCCTCTTCTAAAGGGCGTCTCCCGCTCTTTCTACCTGACTCTGCGCATACTTCCCGCTGGTATGCGCGATCCGGTTGGACTGGCGTATCTTTTAGCGCGTGCCGCCGATACGATTGCCGACACCTCTCTCATCGCTCCTGAGAAGCGGATGCGGCTGCTCTTATCTTTTCGCGACCAGGTCAATGGAGCGCCGGATGGCGCGGCGCTCAAAGTGATCGCCGACGAAGTTGCCCGGCAGCAGAAGGACTCCGATGAAAAGGTTTTGCTCGAATCTTTGGGGTCAGCTTTAGCTCTGCTCTCGCAGTCCGAAGAATCGGACCGTGCGTCGATACGAGAGATCGTATCGACGCTGATAGAGGGCATGGAGTTCGATCTGAGTACCTTTCCTGATGAATCCTCCGGGAGCCTTGTAGCGCTTCAGAAGTTCGAAGAGATCGATCGTTACACATACATGGTTGCTGGATGTGTCGGTGAGTTCTGGACAAAGATGACGTACTCCCACACTTCTGTAACCACGTCTATAAGCCCAGAGGCGATGGTGGAGCGGGGCATCCGATTGGGCAAAGCCCTGCAGATGACGAACGTGCTGAGAGACTGCGGCAAGGATCTTCGGATAGGGCGGTGCTACCTGCCGGAGACGATGCTGGCGCAGCTTAATCTCACACCGCAGGAGTTATTGCTGCGAGAAAACTCATTGCGCGCGCGGCCTGTTCTGTACAGTCTGATCGGAACGGCCCTGGATAACTACCGCGAGGGGCTCAGATATACTGTCGCTCTTCCGCCCCTCTCGGTACGCCTGAGACTGGCTTGTCTATGGCCGATTGTGATCGGACTCGAAACACTCTCTCTGCTGGTCCAAAACGAGAACTGGCTTAGTCCGGATTACCCTTCAAAGGTCTCGCGGGAAAAGGTATATAGGCTCATCCTCAGATCCTTTCCGGCTGTGATCTCGAACCGAGCAATTCGCAACTGGGGTGAAGATCTGATCGAAAGAATCGATGCTCAAATGAGATTGCATCCGCTTTAGTGGAGATACAGAAGAGAAGAGGAGAACGGCGAGGACTGTTGCCAGTCTCGCCGTTTCACGTCTCTGTGGTGAGATTTATTTGCGTTGGGTCGCCAGCTTCTTTTGCGCGTCGAGGAAGCGACGTACACGGTCGAGCGAACGGGCCTTGCCGAAGACGACCATGCTCTCGAGCAGGGGAGGAGACATGGTGCTTCCAGTGAGGATCGCGCGTAGCAGCATGAAATTTTCCTTCACCGACCAGGTCTTTTCTTCGCCGAGCTTTTTAAGGGCAGGCTCGAGAGCCTCGTGTGTCCACTCGGTGGCCTCGAGCACGGCAAGCTGATCCTGCGCGAAGGCGAGCGTCTCCTCGAGGGTGCGCTTCTTCGGGAGGAAGGTCTCCTGCGAAGGGACGACGTTGTCGGAGAAGAAGAAGCTGGTGAGGTCGCCGAACTGGGTGAGGGTCTCGATGCGGGTCTGCATGAGCGAGGCGATCTGACGGAGATATTCATCACCGAAGACGCGGGTGCGGACCTGGTGGAAGAAGTCCTCGGGGGAGAGCTTGCGCAGATACTCTCCGTTGAGCCACTTGAGCTTGGTGAGGTCGAAGACGGGGCCGCCAAGGCGGATATTGGTGAAGACGAAGTGCTCGACCATTTCGGCGAGGGTGAACTGCTCGGTGCCATTGTTGATGTCGCCGGGCATGCCGCCGCCCATCAGTCCGAGGAAGTTGATGATGGCCTCGGGGAGATAGCCTGAGTCGCGGTAGTAGATCAGCGAGACGGGGTTCTTGCGCTTGGAGATCTTCGACTTGTCGAGATTTCGCAGAAGAGGCATGTGCCAGAAGCGCGGGATCTCCCAGCCGAAGGCCTTGTACAAAAGGACGTGCTTGGGGGTGGAGGAGATCCACTCCTCGGCGCGGATGACGTCGGTGATCTGCATGAGGTGATCGTCGACGACGTTGGCGAGATGGTAGGTGGGGAAGCCGTCGGACTTCATCAGCACCTGGTCGTCGACGTTGTTGTGTTCGAAGGTGATGTTGCCGCGGAGCTCGTCACAGAAGGTGGTGGACGAGGTGAGATCGCCTTTGTGAGGGGGGACGGCAAGGCGGATGGTGTAGGACTTACCGGCGGCGAGGTTCTCGGCAATCTGCGCCTTGGTGAGGTGACGGCAGGTTCCGGGGTAGCGGGGAGGAAGCTTGGCCGCGATCTGCTGTTTGCGGATCTCCTCGATCTCTTCGGGCGTGCAGAAGCAGCGGTAGGCGGTGCTGTTGGCCAGAAGAATGTCGGCGTGCTCCCGGTAGATCTCGGTGCGCTCGGACTGGCGATAGGGGCCGAAGGGGCCGCCGACGTCGGGCCCCTCGTCCCAGCCGAGGCCGAGCCAGCGGAGGGAATCGAAGATCATCTGCTCGGAGGCAGGAACGAAGCGAGTGCGGTCGGTGTCCTCGATGCGGAGGATGAATTTGCCGCCGCGCTGGCGGGCGTAGATGTAGTTGAGCAGGCCGATGTAGGCGGTGCCGACGTGGGGGTCGCCGGTGGGCGACGGGGCGATACGGACGCGGATGGGAGCTTCGGTGCTGGTGCTGGTCATGATGGTTGCCAAACTTCGATGCTAGCAGAGTCAACGAGGTTCGGCAGCCTGGGGGAGGGGCGGGCTTCTAGGGTTGCTCCCCGTAGAGGTTAATGGTGAAGACGGAGTCGTTGAACCGGTAGGAGCGCGAGATGCGGAAGGTAGAGGTCTTTCGGTGAACTCCGTAGTTGGTCCCGGTGACGACTGTGGGGACGGAGAGGAGGCAGGCGGCACTCAGCTCGGGAATCTTCTTCTTCCAGGCTCCGGCGAGGATGTTGGTGATCTCACCCATGCCATCGTAGACGGTCTCGTCGAGCGCTGTGATCTCGATGCCCATCATGCTAGAGGTGACCTGTTTCGCGCCAGCCTCATTGATGACGACGTTGAAGGCTCCGCTGAGAGCGCCGGCGAGACCGATGACGGCGGTGAGAGTGATGGGGGTATCGCTGGGCGTGACAAGGTCTTCGGAGAGAGAGACAGGAACCCCCATCATGAGCCCGATCACCTCCTCGACGGTCTGATCGAGCAAAGCCGTATCGATGATGGTAGCGAGAAGTGTGCCGGCGGAAGCGCTGGAAGACGGAGCGGCCTGAAGCATGAGGGGCGATCTCTCCTTCGATGTTTGAAGCTTCTATCGGCAGGGAAGAGGAAAAGATGAGGGATGCGATCGTGGCTGCCCTGGGGCGTGTCGACCTATTGGTTGGGTAAAGAGCCGCGCTATCGCGCGGGCCCGCTACGCGTGGGCGCACCCTTCGTGACGTGCATACTCCCTTCGGGGCAAGGCTCCCGCTGGTCGCTTACACAGATTCTTGTGCCGACCAACGGAAGGCCCACGGCGAAGCCGGTATACGCGTCACGAAGGGACCGCCCCACGCGGAGGGGGCCCGGCCGGCCATTGCCTTTTCTCCCAACTACCTAGCGAATGGTGATGTCTCCGGAGCCGGTATTCGCGCGGATAGCGGGGCCGCCGCCGTTGACCGAGCCGCTGACGTGATGCTTGTTCAGGCTGCCCTGCATGACGATGGGCTGTGAGACATTCACATCCCCGGAGCCGGTGTCGGCGGACAGATTGAAACGAGCGGAACTGCCGAGAGCCATATGAATGGACCCGGAGCCTGTCGAGACCTTCCAGTCGGTCGAGGGCTGGCCTTCGATCTCGATATCTCCGGAGCCGGTCGAGGCCTTGAGGGCGCCGTGGACGCCGTGAAGACGAAGCGAGCCCGAACCGGTCTCGGCGCGAACGTCACCGGAGCCGGATTGGTTGAGCTCGACATCCCCGGAGCCGGAGCCGAGGGTTGCCGCGCCCTGGATTCCGCTTGCACGAACGGAGCCGGAGCCGGTCTGGGCCTTGAGGGTAGCTCCTACATTATCGATTGTCATGTCTCCGGAGCCAGTGGCTGCGTTGATGTTCGAGGACTTCGGAAGCGTCACATCGTAGTCGATGGAGATGTTGCGGTAGAGATCGCTCGAGTGGCGTTCGCCGATGCCGATCTCGTTGCCGTCCTGCGTAATGGGAGGATTGGAGGCGATCTGGTGGACTCGGCTCTCGACGTCCCCGCCCATCCATCCGCTGTTGCCGTGGACGTGTCCGACGATATGGATCTGGTTGTCGGAGCCGGGCTTTAGGTGGATATATCCGGAGCCGGTGGAGACGGATACGTTGGGGGAGCCGTTGACATTGAGTGTGCGGTCGAAGTTTCCTTCGGCGGCGAAGGCGGTCGCGGGGATGGACAGGGCGGCAATCGCAAAGAGGAAGTGCGCTTTCATGAGTGGTGCCTCCGTTGAAGTGAATTACGGAATCTCTTCAGGTTTGTTCCAGAATCTTTTGAAGTTTCAAAGGCGGTTCGGCCCCAGAGCCTATGGACAGACGTGACCCGCCCTGGATAGAGGGAGACGTCATCGATAGCGTTTCTAAAGATATTTATTGCTGAAGAATGACAGTCTCGCCTGCGTTCAGGCCGGAGAGAATCTCGGTCCGGGTCCCGTTCGAGATGCCGGCTTTGAGGGCGACTTTGCGGCGGCCCCTCTTCTCTTTGGGATCAGGAACCTCGACGGAGGCGTTGCGATCCTTGTCATAGATGACAGCCTGTTCGGGGACCGTGAGGACGCCCTTGTGCTCGTCGAGGAGGATCTCGGCGTTGGCGGTCATGTTGGCCTTGAGCTCTCCGCCCGGATTGTCGATGGAGACGCGGACCTCAAAGGTGGTGACGTTATCCTTCTCGACGCCAAGCGGGGCGATCTTGGTGACCTTGCCGAGAAAGTTCTTGTCCTTGAAAGATTCGACCTTGATGCGGGCGGGCTGGCCCATGTAGACCTTGCCGATGTCGGATTCGTCGACCTTGCCCTGAACGTAGACCTGGTTGATGTCGCCGATGGTCATGACGAGAGTGGCGGTGGAACCCATGACAAGGATGGAGCTGACGGCATCGCCGAGTTCGACATCGCGCGAGAGGATGACACCATCCATGGGGGAGACGATCGTGGTATAGCTGAACTGCTCCTGGAGCTGGTTGAGCGAGGCCTGGGCCTGGGCGACCTGAGCCTCGGCCTGGTGCAGCTTGGAGGTGTCGACCGTGATCTGGGCGAGAGCCTTGTCGCGGGTGTTGGCCGCGGCGAGATACTTCTGCTGGGCGTCGTCAAGGGCCTGCTGGGAGACGACGCCATCCCTGGACATCTCGAGAGCGCGATCGTAGGTGTGTTTGTAGTTCGGAAGGTCGGGGGCTTCGGCGTTGACCTGATCGTACTGGATAGCGGCCTGGGCGGCGCGAGCGTTGGACTCAGCGGCGGCGAGCTGGGCCTTCTGCGCGTTGACCTGGGCGATGATCTCGGCTTGATCGAGCTGAGCGAGATTTTGCCCCTGCCGGACGTGCTGGTTGATGTCGACGTCGAGGCGGGTGACGATACCGGAGGCCTTGGATTTGACCTCGACCTTGGTGATGGGCTGAATCTTGCCGGTGGCAACGACGGAGCGGGCGATATCGCCTTTTTCTACCTTCGCCAGCTGAGAGGGCTCAAGCTTGGCGTTGTTGCCGCGAGCGGCGACCGCGACTCCAAGGATAACGGCGAGAACCAGGCCGGCAACACCGATCCAGATCCAGGATTTGCGTTTTTGCTTCCGTTGTGTCACCAAGGTCGTTCTCCCGCAGATGCTCTTACTTTTTCGATGTGGAGCGTATCCATTCGTCCATACGCAATGAAGCGGAGCCCGGTTCCCTGAAAGTTTAGACGAAGAGGAAGACGGTTGGCTTTGGAAGATTCTGACCTGAAGGGGGATTCGAGAGGATCTGCCCTTAGACGTACTTACGCAGGACGCCGAGGACTTTGCCCTGAATGCTGACGCTGGTGGCAGGAGCGAAGATGGGAGCCATCTCGATGTTCGAAGGCTGGAGGCGGATCATGTTTCCTTCACGATAGAACCGCTTGAGGGTAGCGTCGGAGCCATCCACCAGCGCGACGATGATCTCTCCCTCGCGCGCGGTGCGGGTGCGTTCGACCAGGACATAATCCCCGGAGACGATGTGCTCGTCGCGCATGGAGTCGCCGCGGACCTCAAGGGCGAAGACCTCGCGGTTGCCGATGATATCGCCGAGCGAGATGCTCTCGGCGGTCTCGATGGCCTCGACCGGCCTGCCGGCGGCGATGCGGCCCAGAAGGGGAAGCCGCTCTACCCCGCGCTTTCCGGTGCGGGAGGGGAGGACGTCGATGGATCGGCTGCGATTATGGGCGCGCTGCAGAAGCCCCTTATTCTGCAGGTTGGTGACGTGTTTATGCACGGTGGCAAGCGAGCTGAGTCCCAGGCCGCTGGCGATCTCCTCATAAGAGGGGGAATAGCCGTTCTTCTGCGTAAAGCCGGAGAGGAAGTCGAGAACCTCTTTTTGCCGCCGTGTAATAGCCATGCCGGAATTGTAGCGAATAAAAAGCGAATTGCAAGCAACTTCTTTGATCCCTCTTTTTTCTGGATTGGAAGATGACGTTGGTTCAGCCCGATTCCCGTTTTGAAATTGCGTTCTGCAAAAAACTGCAGGTTGCGCTTGAAAGCGAACAGGGAATGAAACAAGGTAAGGGAACACCGCAACGGATGAACTGCACAAGGACGCTCCATCAGGGGTGTGCAGGAATCAGAGGAGAGCGAGATGCAGGTTTTGATCGTGGAAGACGATGCAGCACTGGGGTTGTTTCTGCAGAAGGGCTTGAAGCTGGAGGGCCATGACGTGGAGTGGGTGGAGGACGGTGAGGCCGCGCTTGAGCGCGTCGAGGCGATGAGGCCCGACCTGGTGGTGCTGGATCTGAGCCTGCCCCGTCGCGATGGCATCGAGGTTCTCGCCGAGATGCAGGGGCGCTATGCCGGTACGGCGGTGCTGGTCCTGACGGGAAGAAGCATGACAGAGGAGCGCGTGAAGTGCCTGGATCTGGGCGCGGACGATTGCATGCTGAAGCCGTTCAGCTTTCACGAGCTGACGGCGCGATGCCGGGCGCTGATGCGAAGGAAGGAGCGGTTCGCCGATCCGGTGCTGCGGCATGGAGACGTAGAGCTGAATCGTATGGAGCGTAGGGTCGTGCGCAATGGAGCGGTGGTGGATCTGACGGCGAAGGAGTTCAGCCTGCTGGAGCATTTGATGCAGCGGCAGGGACGATGCTGCAGCCGGGCGGAACTGCTTGAGCGTGTATGGCAGATGTCCCCGGACGCGGGGACGAACGTGGTGGACGTTTACGTGAACTATCTGCGGAAGAAGCTTGGACCGGTAGGCATGGACGATAGCGGCGGACATGCCGTGATCGAAACCATTCGAGGCGAAGGCTATCGCATGTTCGGCTCTGCCGTGCCTGCGAAGAAGCAGCCGGGGAGGGCGGCGGTCTTCGCAGGCGTGGCCGCGATGGCGAGGGCATGATGACAGCAGCGAGCGAGAGCCTGATTGAACAGATGGATGGGTTGCTCCATTCGATGTGTCAGCCGCTGACGGTCCTGCAATGCAGGTTGGCACTGGGTGAGATGAGCGGAGAGCTCGCAGCGATGCAGGAAGCGATCGGACAGGCGCTGAGAGAGTGCGCGCGCTTGAACGAACGTGTAGGAGCGATGCGGGAGATGTTGCAGATGGCGGAAAGGCAGAGGGGCTAGAGAGATGACGGCAGGCGAGATGGCGATGGCGGAGATGGAGATGATTGAGGCGGGAGTGCTGCTGGGATCGGTCTCCTCACGGAAGGTTGTGCTGGTGAGCGCAGATGCGGATCTGCGGAGAAGACTCAGGGGCTCGTTATCGGGGATGCGGTGGGAGGTCCACGAGGCGGCAGGAGGCGCGGAGGCGATGACGCGGCTCGATGATCTCCGTCCGGAAGCTCTTCTGCTCGACAGCTGGCTGCCGGATCTGGAGGTGGGCGAGTTTGCCGGGCAGATCCGTGCGTTATATCCGTCGATCGAGCTGATGCGGATCGACGGCGGAGCCGATGGAGGCGCGCGCAGTCCGCGCCGGAATGAGCTTCTGCATGCTCTGCGAGAGGCTCAGGCCGGGATTGGCAACGATACCGCGGCGTGGAACGTAGCTCCCGTGGCAGTTCCGAGTGCGGTTGTCGCTTTGCACTCTGCGAGACTTGCCACCCATGTCGTAGCGCCCGTCCCGGAGATGATCGGCGAGAGCTCGGCGATGTGCGAGCTGGCGAGACTGATCCGCCTGGTGGCTCCGCGGCAGGCGACGGTTCTGATCGAAGGGGAGACGGGTTCGGGCAAGGAGGTTGTGGCGAAGGCGGTGCATCGTCTGAGCGATCGGGCGAACAAGCCCTTTGTCGTGCTGAACTGCGCGGCCATCCCCGAAGCTCTGCTTGAGGCAGAGCTCTTCGGACATACGCGCGGCGCCTTCACTGGAGCGGTACAGTCACGCACTGGAAGGATTGAGGCGGCTCATGGAGGCACGCTGTTTCTCGATGAGATCGGAGAGATGCCCGTGGCGCTTCAGGCGAAGATGCTGCGCTTTCTGGAGTGCGGCGAGTTGCAGCGCGTAGGCGATAACGAGACGATCCGGGTGGATGTAAGGGTGATTGCGGCGACGCATCAGCCGCTCGAGCGACGCTCGGAGGAGGGGAGCTTCCGTCTGGATCTCTATCATCGCCTGGCCGTCTTTCCGATCGATGTTCCACCTTTGCGGGAGCGGATGGAAGACCTCGAGCTGCTGGCCGAGCACATCATGACGAAGATGGCGCAGCGCATGCCGCGTAAACATCTCAGTGGGGCGGCGGTCTCCCTTCTGAAGGAGCATGTCTGGCCGGGAAATGTTCGTGAGCTGATGCACGTGCTCGAGCGCGCGGCCATTCTCGCGGGCGATAGCGTCGAGATCGGTCCAGAGGAGATTCGCTACCGGCGCAAGCCCAGATAATTCTTCGTCGCAGCTGCGGTGAAAAGCAGCTGTTCAAGTCAGTCACTTAGAGCGCTCTCATCATGAGCGCTCTTTTTTTGGCTTGTGAGATGCACTAGGTAAGTGTGGAGGTTTGTGATGCGGGTAACGACACCTTTGAGCGATGCTTTGACGCACTACCTGGATCTGTCGACGGAGCAGATGAAGCTCACGGCGGAGAACATGGCGAACGTCGATACGCCCGGATACAGGACCAAGGGATTCGACTTCGAGCAGGAGCTTGCGCGGCAGATGAAGACGCTGGATGCGCCGGACCAGGCGAAGGCCGAAGCGCAGGAGGTCAACGGTCTGGTGGCCCGCCCGGATGGCAACAATGTCTCGATGGATCGCGAGGGAGTGCAGCTGGCCAAGGCGCAGCTGCAGTTCAAACTTGGCGTTCAGTTGTTGAAGAGCGAGTACTCGATGGTGATGAGTGCGATTCATGCGGAGGCGAAGTAAGCGATGAATCTGTTTGGGGTGATGGATGTGAGCTCTTCGGCCCTCAAGGCGGAGAGGGTGCGGGCCGAGGTGGTGGCCTCGAACATGGCGAATGCGGAGACGACGCGCACGCCGGAGGGCGGTCCCTACCAGAGGCACCATGTGGTCTTTGAGGCCGAGGACAATGGCAGCCAGGGCTTTCAGCATTCGCTGGTCAGTCATCTGGTCGGCAACGGCCTTCCTTCTCTTGGGGGAGGATCGCTGTTCGGGGAGGGATTGACGGCGGCCAAGAGCACTCCGGGAGGCGTCGCCGTGACGGGTGTGATGGCAGATAACAGTGCTCCGTTGCGCCGGTTCGATCCGGATCATCCGGACGCGGGGCCGGATGGATATGTGTCTTATCCCGACATCAATCCATTGACCGAGATGGTGGATCTGATGGGTGCGACGCGGTCGTATGGGATGAATACCTCTGCGGTACAGGCGGAGAAGAGCATGATCTCTTCCTCGCTCGACATTTTGAAGTAGACATTTTGAAGTAATGGATCTTTTGCAGTGCATTTTTTGTGCGAGGTGAGGAGATGAGCGACGTTTCGATGGGGGCTGCAGTATCTGGGGTGAGCGGGATGGGCTCGATGTCATCGCAGAGCTGGGGTGTAGGGAACGGAGAGAACCAGGCGGAGAACGGAACTCCATTCGCGGGTCTTTTGCATTCGATGGTCGAACAGACAAAAGAGCTGGACGATCAGGCTTCATCGACCGTGACCGGCCTGCTGAGTGGACAGGGGGTGGACGTTCATCAGGCGATGATCGCAACCCAGAAGGCGAACATGGCCTTCGAGCTGTCGCTGCAGGTGCGGAACAAGGCCGTCGGAGCTTATCAGCAGATGATGGGCATGCAGTTTTAGGGGCCCGAGGCTCAGGAAAGATCAAGCACTCCAAGAGATGGTGAGAGCGAGCGGACAGGATGGCTGAGACAGGACAGCAAGAGAGCACGGGACTCGAGAGACCGGCTCCGGTGACAGTGAATCCGGCAAGCGGCAACATCGCCGGGAAAGCAGTAGCGGCGGTCGCGTCCATGCGGGATAAGATCATGGCGATGCCCGCCAATAGGCGAACGTGGATGCTGGCTGCCGCCGTGTTCATCGCGGCGATGGGGACGGCGATGGCCTGGTATGCGGGGCAGAGAGATTGGAAGACCCTGTTTACTGGATTGGACGGCAAGGACGTTCAACAGGTCGAACAGGAGCTGGGGGCGGCTGGAATTCCTTATCAATCGACGCCTGATGGAGGCGGGGTTCAGGTTCCGTCGGAGATGCTGGACAAGGCCCGGATTGAGATCGCGACCAAGGGAATGCCGCAGACGGGACGGCTTGGGTTCGAGATCTTCGACAAGCCGAACTGGGTGGGAAGCGAGTTCGATGAGAGGGTGAACTATCAGCGGGCGCTCGAGGGAGAGCTGGAGCATACCATCGAGACGCTCGGCGTGGTACGCTCCGCGCGCGTACACCTGGTGCTGCCGAAGCAGTCTCTCTTCTCGAGCGAGGAGAAGGCGGCGAAGGCTTCGGTGGTGATGAAGCTGAAGCGCTCCACGTTGGGAGAGGAGCAGGCAGATGGGATTCGCAGCCTGGTCGCGGGAGCGGTCGACGGCCTGAGTCCTGAGGACGTCAATCTTGTGGATGCCGATGGTCGCGCGAATCTCAAGCCGCGATCGAAGAACGCTGTGGCGGCCGATGTCGAGCAAGAGATGGAGGCCAAGCTGGTGGCGATGCTCGAGCCCCTGGCCGGCCATGACAATGTGCGGGCCACGGTGAACATGAGCTATGACCAGGGCTCCGAGGTGCGGACGGATGAGGTCTACGATCCCAATCAATCCGCGACTTTGAGCCTGCAGAAGAGCGAACAGACCTCGCAGCCTGCACAGAAGGCGGCCGGAGTTCCTGGAACGGCCAGCAACTCGCCGGCGGGAGCGCCCGCAGGCGCGGTCCAGGGTTCGGAGGCGGCTACTGCGCCTGGCGTACCTCCACTGTTGCAGAAGGAGGCGCTTCCGGTGTATCCGCAGCAGGGCTCTGCAGCAGGACAGAGTCTTCGTGAGGAGAACGGCACCTACGGCGTGACCAAGCACACGATGCGCACCGAGGAAGGTCCGGGGCGCGTTCGCAGGGTTACCGCCGCAGTCGTCGTAAATGATCGCGGCCAGGTGGAGGGCTCCGGAAAGTCGCAGCACATGGCGTGGAAGCCGCGAAGCCAGGAAGAGATGAGGCGCCTGGAGCAGCTCGCCCAGGCGGCGGTTGGATTTGATATGAAACGCGGTGATCAGGTGGTGGTCGAAAATATCAGCTTCAGCTCGAACTCCGCCGATGCGAAGCCTCCCGTACTTGAGCAGGTCATGGATCAGGCGCGCACGCTGGTGCGCACCCAGCCGGGATTGGGAAGGACATTGATCCTTGGGCTTTGCGGGGTGTTGCTGGTGCTCTGCGTGCTGCGTCCGATGGCGCGGCAGGTGGTCGCAACGCTACGGGAGCCCGCGCTGTTGCCTGCGCCCCATGAGGTGGCCTCGCTCGAAGGGGAAGCTGGCGTCGATCCGTCGGAGGAGACGACGACGTCGCTGCTCCTTCCGTCGGTGACGAAGGCGCAGGCACAGACGCAGGGGATCTTCGCTCAGGTGGCCGAACACATTCGCCGGGAGCCGGTGCAGAGCACTCGATTGATCGAGGCGTGGATCGGCTCGCCGGAAGAGGGGAACTGATGGTGCAACGGGGACAGAAGTTGAATGGACAGGCGGGACAGAAGCTGCCGTTGATGCTTCCGGAGCACTCCGGCTTCGAGCCTCTGGATGCTCCCGGGATCCGGAAGGCGGCGATCCTGATGGTGGCTCTGGGGGACGATCTCGCGAAGGTGATCTTTCAGGGCCTCTCAGAGACGGACGCTCATCGCATCACCGAGGAGATTACGCGCCTGGGCGAGATTCGAGCGCAGCATCTGACTCAAGTGCTGACCGAGTTTTATGGTCTTCTCGAGACCCAGCAGTATATGGTCCGCGGAGGACCGGATTACGCTCTGCGCGTCCTGACCGAGGCCTTCGGCGCAGCGAAGGCGGAGGCTATGCTGGCGCAGGTGCGGCGTCTGCGGGACCAGGCCAACGGCGATATGGCGGTGGTCCAGAAGATGGATCCGCAGCAGCTGGGTAAATTTCTCGAGAATGAACATCCGCAGACGATCGCCCTGGTGCTCGCGCACGTCGATGCGAAGAAGGGATCGACGATCCTAATGCAGTTGCAGCAGCCGGTTCGTGTAGATGTCGTGAAGCGACTGGCGGAGATGCGGCAGTTCTCGCCGGAGATGGCGCAGAAGGTTGCTCTTGTTCTGCATCAGCGAATGGAGGGCATGGGCAACGGGGGGCGCAAATCCTACTCCGGCTTCAAGGCGGTGGCGGACCTCCTGAACTGTGTGGACCAGACGGCGAGCAAGGGCATCCTTGAGGAGATAGAACAGGAGGAGCCGAAGCTCGCCATTGGAATCCGCAATCTGATGTTCACCTTCGAAGATCTGTTGACGGTGCCGCCGGAGAGCATCCGCGAGCTAATTGCCGCTGCCGATAAGCGAGTTCTGGCGATGGCTCTTAAGGGAGGCCGGGAGAATCTGAAGGCGCATCTGTTCAAGGCCATGAGCTCTCGCGCCGTCGAGATGATGAAGGAAGACATGGATGTGATGGGGCCTGTGCGTATGAAGGACGTGGGCCTGGCCCAACAGGAGCTCCTTGCGTTGGCCCGGCAGCTGGAGAGCGAGGGCAAGATGGTGCTAAAGATGGGAGCCGATGATGATCTTGCAGTCTGAAGTGTTGGCAGACGAAATGGGAGTCGAAGCTCGAACGGTGATCCCGCTTGAGTTTGAAGATATCGACGAACATCGTGAGGGTGAAGCTGCGGAAGAGCCTATCCCTGCGGAAGAGACGACTTGGGTCGATCCTCTCGCGGAGCTTGAACAGAGATTGCGTCTGCAGACCGAGACCAATGAGCAGCAGGTGGAAAAGGCTCGTCAGCAGGCGCGCGTGGAGATGCGCTCGGAGCTGGAGAGCGAGTTTGAGGAGAGGCTGGCGCGGGAGCGTGAGCTGATCGCCGCGGCCGCGAAGAGGTTCAACGACGAACGAACGAGATACTTCACCCAGGTGGAGGGTGAGGTGGTGAGGCTGGCGCTTGCAGTTGCGGCTCGTGTGCTCCATCGCGAGGTCTCGCTCGATCCTCTTTTATTGCGCGGCGCTGTAAGGGTGGCCCTTGAACAGCTGCATGAGAACAGTACCGCGGCGTTGCGGGTTCCGGAGAGCCAGGTGGATGCGTGGGATCGCATCCGCACCGAAAATCAGCTGAAGATCACCGTAGAGGGTGATCCTGGGATCGAAGAAGGCGACTGCGTGCTTGAGACCGGCGTGGGACGCGTCGAGCTCGGAATCAAGGCGCAGATGGAAGAGATCGAGAAGGGATTCTTCGATCTGTTGCAACAAAGGCCCGCGTGATGATGGAGGCTATCCCGGCGTTGAACTCGTCCCTGACACCTTACTTCGTGCGGTTGGCGGAGCGGCCTTCGTGGAGATGGAGTGGTCGTGTCATTGAAGCCAATGACCAGACCGTGGAGTCGGAAGGACCGTTGTGTTCGGTCGGCGAGTGCTGCGAGATCCTTGACTCCGAGGGACACCGTCACCGCGCCGAGGTGATCGGATTTCGTGGGCGCCACGTGCTGGCGATGCCGCTGGAGGCGACGCGCGGCATTCGTTATGGCGATACGCTGCAGTCGCTGGGAGGCGCTCCAGGCATTGCTGTCGGGGAGCAGCTGCAGGGCAGGATCCTGAACGCGCTCGGGCATCCATTGGATGGCATGCCCCCTCCTCGTATGAGGATGCTGTGGCCGCTGGAGGGAGCGATGCCTCATCCGCTGGAGAGGGTCCCCATCAAGGAGCCGATGAGTACCGGGATCCGGGTGCTGGATGGAATGCTGACCGTGGGCCGAGGCCAGCGAATCGGGATCTTCGGTGGCTCCGGGGTAGGCAAGAGCACTCTGATTGGAATGATGACGCGCAACACGGCGGCGGATATTACGGTCGTCGGCCTGGTGGGAGAGCGCGGCCGCGAGGTTCGCGAGTTCGTCGAAGAGTCCCTTGGAGAGGAGGGGCTTCAACGGTCGGTTGTGCTGGTGTCGAGCTCGGATCAAAGTCCACTCCTGCGGATGAGGGCGGCCCTAGCTGCGACTGCGGTCGCCGAGTTCTATGCTTCTCAAGGAAAGCATGTGCTGCTGGTGCTGGATTCGTTGACGCGTTATGCGATGGCCGCGCGGGAGATCGGCCTGGCCGCGGGGGAGCCTCCAGCCACGAAGGGATATACACCATCGGTCTTCGCGCGTCTGGCAAGGCTGGTGGAACGAGCCGGCAACTTTGAGCGTGGCAGTGTAACGGCCTTTTATACGGTCCTGATGGAGGGCGACGACCAGCAGGATCCAGTAGTCGACTCCGTGCGTTCGTATGTGGACGGGCATGTGGTCCTCTCCCGGGCGATGGCGTCGGCGGGATGGTATCCGCCGGTCAATGTACTCGACTCCCTGAGCCGCCTGATGCCTGCGGTGACCAGCCGGGAGCACAGAGAACGAGCGGGCCTGGTGCGCAGGCTGCTGTCAGCACACGCACGGTCGGAGGACCTGATTCGAATCGGAGCGTATAAGGCTGGAGCCGATGCCGAACTCGACCGGGCGCTAAGAGCGCTCCCGACGCTGCGGGCCTTTCTGGAGCAGAAGAGCATGGAACGGGCTGGGCTTGAGGAGACGGTGGAGCAGCTCACCGCGATGGAGATCTAGCGATGGAGCGTCTGGCTGCCCTGAAACGTCTCAGCGCCGTGTACTCCCTGATTGAGGAGATCCATTCGATTGAAGCGAGGGTGAGCTCAGCTGAGACGTCCGTGGTGGAGAACGCCATCGGAGCCGAGGCGAAGGCTGAGATGCAGGCGCGAGCAGCAGAACGAGATGCGGTGGAACAGGAAGATCGCCTGGGGAGATCGGCCATGTCGGCGAAAGAAGAGATGGCAACCCGTCGAAGGATTCAGCTGGAACCGATCTTCAACGAGAAGAAAAATCTAAGTGAAGCCGCGCATACGAGGTATCTGGGGAGTCGCTTGTGGAGTGAGCGCATGCAGAGCCTCGTGGATGCGGAGAAGAGATATGAGACGTCTGTCGAAGAGCGAAGGCTTCAGACCGACTCTGATGACCGGTTCCTGGCACGTAGACGCAACAGGGAAAGAGTCGATCGCGGAGAGATGAAGATTTCCTAATCTCCGCGCCGAATGGTTTGGCGGTCCGGGTGCATTGTCCATGCAGGGAGATGGGACGGTATGAAGATTCTGACGATCACGGCTGCCGAGGAGAAACGAGGCGCCACAGCGCCGGGCGCTGCTTCGGAGGAAATGCGGATCCCTTCGTTTGCCGAGCGTCTTGGAGAGAGTTTGGTTTCGGTGCAAACGCCGCTGAAACCGTTCGTCGGCGATGACCTCGGACCGCTCTGGGGTACCCAGATCCATCATCTTGGGAATGACGATGGTTCCTCCGGCGTGAAGATCGAAGGTGGGCATAAGGGGGCGCAGGGTGCGGATCCATCCGCGAAGCGGATGAAGTATGTGCCGGAGAAGATGGCGCCGATGCTGAAGCTGGCTGCGGAGCAAAGTCTTGCAGGCAGCGGAAAAGGAGTGTCGGCGCAGCTCTCCCCCGAGCGGTCAAAAACGGATCAGGAGACAGATCTACTTCAGACTCATGGCAAGGAAGACGGGCTTATGAAGGCCCTGGCCGCGAAGACTTCGGAGACCGAAGGTGAGATCACAAAAGAGCCCATCTCCTCTCAGGAGCCGCGGAACAGCTCGATCGCCGATAGGCCAGCTGAAGAGGCTTCGTGCATAGTCGCTGTATCCAGGGGAAGACTGGCGCCGAAGCTCTCGGAAGAGCTTCTTCAAGAAGATTTGAACTCACTCTCAACCGAACCCAAGACGAGTGAGAAGAAGCCGGAACACGTTAAGCATGCAAAGCAGGACAGGTCCATGGAGACGTCGACGACAGAGATCGCAAGCGACAGCTCGCAAGGAATGGTGACGGCTCCGGTACTCTCGACAGCAATCGATGCGATTGCGCCTTCCGGCAAAACAAATCCGCCCGACCAGGTGCAGAAAGCGCCGGTTCTAGTGGGAGTTCAGGGAACACGGGCGGGAGACCGTATGCGCGTGAGGTCTGATAAGGCAACGGACGCCGAGAAGAGCTCGCCCGCTGATGAATCTGCACCTGTCGCTAAGAAGGATATCGATTCGGATCTGCGCCACGCGCCTCCATTCAACCTCGCTCAGGAGGGGGAGGCACGAGGCCTCACATCCCAGCAAGAACACGTGACCCTTGTTCAAGACAGCTCTGGCCATGGTGCGTCGGCTATAGGCATCCAGGACGGCACAGGTACGGTTACAAAAGCTGCCTTCGAGAAGATCTCCTCTCCTGACGTGCCGGTCGCAAAGTCTCAAGGGGAGTCTTCCCATCAGCCGGGCCCTCTCTACGCGCCGGATGAGCAGAGGACGTTGACCACAACCCCCACTTCAATTGAGGTGGGAGTCTCTGGAGGTACGCATGGATGGCTGAAGGTGAGGGCGGAGCTGGGCACCGACGGCACGGTGCACGCGTCGATGGCCTCGACCTCGAACGCGGAGGCTGAGACGCTGCGACGAGAGTTGCCCTCGATCACAAGCTACTTGCAGCAGGAGCATGTCACCGTAAGTTCGGTCGTCGTCCATGCTCCATCGAACTCGATGAACATGTCCGATCTATCGAGCGGGGGGCAGGGCGCTCATCGTGGAACCAGTCAGAACATGATGGGCTCTGGAGATTCCCGATCCGGCTCTGTGGCGAAGACGCTTGAAGAGGCGGCCGACGAAAGTGGAGGAGACGACTGGGCATCGGTCAGGCATGGAAGGGCCGGAGGCTGGCTCAGCATACGCGCGTAGAAGAGCAGGATCAAATCACGGAGGAAAGAATGGATCTATCGCAGTTGGACTCAATCGCAACCCGGCACGCATCGGCCACCAATGTGGCAAATGCGTTCACCCCGAAATCCCCTTCGAATGTATCCGCGAAGGACGACAGCTCAAGCGGCAGCGATTCTAACTCAGGCAGCAGTGATAACACGACGATCACATCGGACGACTTTCTTACGCTTCTGGTCTCGGAGCTGAAGAACCAGGATCCCACGCAGCCGACGGACCCGAACTCGTATATCCAGCAGCTGGTGGGCGTGAACAGTCTGCAGCAGCTGATTCAGGTGAACCAGGGACTGACTACATTCGAGAGCGCGTTTGAAGATGCCGCCTCGAGCTAACAGGGAATGGTTATTTTGAAGGTTCGAGCTGCGGGTCTGCAGTTCGATTGACGCCCCCCATGGGGGATTGGCAGAGAGAAAGACGAGGAGAGATATGGGAAATTTTTCAATCGCACTGAGCGGCCTGCAGGCAAGCACGACCGCTCTGAATACCATCGGCAATAATCTCGCGAATATCAACACGACGGCGTACAAGGAGATGCGTACGACGTTTGAGGATCTGTTCTACCAACAGATAGGCTCAACAGGTTCGGGCGATCCGCTGCAGACGGGCGCCGGTGTGCGCGTCAACGGCACGGCGAGCGATTTTACCCAGGGAACCGACCTTCCGACGCAGAACTCGACCGATATGGCGTTGACTGGGAATGGCTTCTTCGTCGTCCAGGAGAATGGAACGCAGCAGCTGACCCGGGCCGGCGACTTCCAGCTGAGCCTGAGTGGTGAACTCCAGAGCTCCGATGGCTCACCGGTCATGGGATATCCGGCCAAAGACGGGCTTCCCGACAACAACGCGGGACTGGGCACGATCAACCTCCCTGTCGGGGCGACGCAGCAGGCTCAGGCCACGCAGAACATTGGAATCACGGCGAATCTGGATGCCAGTGCAACGGTGGGAACGCAGGCTACGACCCCGGTCAAGATCTACGATTCTCTGGGAAAGAGCTATGACACGACGATCACCTATACGAAGACGGCCTCCAATCAGTGGAGCTACTCGATCGCGATGCCTACCGATGCTGCAACGGGGATTCCCACGGCCAATGCCACCGGCACACTCGCCTTTGATTCAGACGGCAATCTGACCTCTCCTACGGGGGCGATCACGGGGATCGGCTTCTCGGGTCTGACCGATGGTGCAAGCGATCTTAGTTTTAACTTGAGCTTCTTTGATTCAAACGGAAATCCCACGCTGAGTCAGACCACCGCTGCTTCGAGCAATGGTTCGACGTTGCAGGACGGATACGCCAGCGGCACGTATACCGGCTTTACAGTCGATTCCAGTGGCGTGGTCACTGCCGACTTCGACAACAATAACAAGCAGGTGGTGGGCCAGGTGGCCGTGGCGACGGTGGCCAACACCGATGGTCTCCAGAGGGTAGGAAACAACAACTACATTACGACAACGGCGTCGGGAGATGCCGTGGTTGGAGTCGCCGGAACCGGAGGCCGCGCGACGATCGAAGACTCCGCCCTCGAACAATCGAATGTCGATATCTCGACCGAATTTGCCAACCTGATCGTTGCCCAGCGATCGTTCGAGGCGAACTCGAAGACGATTACAACCTTTGACTCGGTGACCCAGGCGGCGCTTGCGCTGGTTCGCTAAATGAGGGGTAGAGGAAGGAAGAAGAGAGGCGGCCTCGGCCGCCTCTCTTCGCTTTAATTCTGAACCTTTTCTAATCGATCTGCCTGGAGAAATGGAGCCTTGATTGCATTGATAACAGGTATCATGGCTACTACACCTCCTATTATTCAGACCAAAATTACCTCCGATCCTGTCAAGGTTCCGATGATGCCTGTCTTGATCGCGGTTGTAGCCGGAGTGGTCGTCGCGACCGCAGTGGTCGGCGGCGTACTCTTCTACCTGCTTCGCTCCGGTAAGGTTCCTATCCATGCGACGGTCGCGCCGACGTCTTTGGTGCCGGCCTCTTCCGCAAAGACCCACATGGTCGTGCTTGAGCCCTTGCTGGTGAATCTGATGGACGCCTCCGGAAGCGCCTATCTGCGAGCTGGTCTTACCCTGCAGGAGTCCGATGCCGTTGAGGCGAACGGGAAGAAGGCCAAAGCCGAAGAAGCGAAGCCCGTCGAAAGAGAGGCCGATGCCGCGGTACGCGACACGATCCTGAGCGTCCTGAGCCGTGAGACCTCAGAGCAACTGCTTGCGCCCGACGGCAAGGATCGCCTGAAGAAGGAGCTCAAGGAGGCCCTGGCCCAGCACAATCCCGATACCAAGGTTGTGGATCTCTTCTTTACCGAGTTTCTGGTGCAGCGTTAGGCGGGAGAGAACAATGGCGGAGATAGAGCTGGCAAAGGTAGAGACTACGGAGACTGTTCCGGCCGCGGTGCCGGCGATAGCGCCTACGCAAGCAGCTCCTCGACCTGAGATCGACCGGATCGAAGAGCACGCGTGCTGGCCCTTGCTCTCGCAGATGACCATCGTCGCCTCAGCGGGAATTCCTTTGAACGGCTTCAAGATTGGCGATCTCCTGCGGCTGGCTCCAGGACAGATCGTCGAGAGCAGCTGGCCGCACACGGAGGGAGTTCCCTTGAAAGCGGGACGCGTTCAGGTGGGCTGGAGCGAGTTCGAGGTCGTCGATCAGCACCTGGTGGTGCGCTTAACCCGGTTGGCGTAACGCCAGAGCGATAGGACACATGAGATTCGGAGTACAAACCAGGATGCGCTCACAGAACAGGGCAGAACAGCTCCGCCAATATGGTCTGGTGGGTGCCTTTCTACAGAGGTGGACCGGCAGATTCTCTGCGAGGCCCAAGCCGGCGCGGCGCATGGAGTTGCTCGAAACTCTTCCGCTTGGACCCAAGTGCCAACTGATGCTGGTGCGCTGCGGCGAGGAACAGTTTCTTGTGGGAGGCGGAGCCGACCATGTTCAAACCATCGTGAAGCTCAGCCCGGATGTGTCCGTGAATGAGCAGGGTGGTCTATGCGGTTAGGCGCGAAGAGGAGGGCAGGGTTGTTCCTGTTGGTACTAAGCTTGTTGAGCAACGATCTGCGGGCGAGCAGCCGGACGAAGGCCTTATGGATCAAGGGTGCGCCCACCCTGATGCGCTCGGCGCATGGTGGCGCAAAGACGCCAGCCGGGCGGCAAGCCAATGAGCCGGCCGCAAAGCAGCCTGCAGTCGCAACGCATGTGAAGTCCTCGATTGAGGACGCGATGAAGATCGATCACAGTGTTCCATGGTCGATTGTGCTCGGGCTTACGTTGTTGACACTGCTTCCGGCCCTGCTGCTCTCCATCACGCCTCTGGTCCGGCTGCTGGTGGTCTTTCACTTTCTGCGCCAGGCTCTCGGCACGCAGACTGCTCCCTCAAATCAGGTGCTGATGGGGCTGGCCCTGATGATGACCTGGTTCCTGATGCAACCGGTGTTGCTGCAGGTGGAGCAGCAGGCGGTAACGCCCTATCGCGCTGGAACGATCTCGGGAGAAGAGGCGATAAGCCGCGGCCTGCAGCCGGTCAAGCACTATATGCTGCGCTATGCCCGGGAGAAGGATCTCGCCGTCTTCGCTTCGGCAGGGATGGTCTCTCGGCCCAGGACCCAGGACGATCTCCCCATCCAAGTGGTTGTGCCCGCTTACATGCTGAGCGAGTTGAAGGCCGGATTCCAGATCGGCGCCGTCTTGTTTCTTCCATTTCTTCTGGTGGATCTGGTGATCGCGAGTATCACGACCTCGATCGGCATGATGCAGCTGCCGCCTGTCGTGATCTCGACGCCGTTGAAGATTCTTCTGTTCGTCATGGTGGATGGGTGGAATCTGCTCGCCGACCAGTTGATTAAAAGCTTTTGATCGCGTTGTGAGGATGAGATGAGTCCAGACCAGACCATTGAGATGATGCGCAGGCTGCTCATAGAGGCGATGCTGTTGAGCGCGCCCCTGCTTCTGTGCGCGTGTGCGGTGAGCCTTCTGGTCAGCCTGGCGCAGACCCTGACCAGCGTGCAGGAACAGACGCTGACAGCGGTTCCACGGCTGATTGTTGTCTTTCTAGTGGCCATGATCGTGATGCCGTGGACGGTCCATCGCATGGTCACCTATACCCTGCGCCTCTTTCACGACTTCCATCGGTACCTGGGATAGAGCATGAATGATCTGATGCAATCGTTCTCCATCGACTGGCCGCAGTTCCTGTCGGCTGCGCTTCTGGTCCTGATCCGGATCAGCGGGCTCTTCGTCTTTGCCCCCATCTTTTCGTCGAGCGCGATTGCGCCACGCATCAAAGCTGGCTTCGTCTTTGCCATCACGGTTCTGCTTGCTCCGGCCGTTGCCGCGGTCCCCGATGCGCGTCCATCGCTTGACATGATGTCGATCCTTGGCGAGCTGGGTGTGGGGCTTGTCTTCGGTCTCGTGCTGATGCTGCTGTCCGAGTCTCTGATGTTCGCGGGGATGCTGCTGGGGATGCAGTTCAGCTTCTCGCTGGTGAATCTGCTGGATCCGAACTCAAAGATCGAGACTCCTGTGCTCGGAGAGATGTTGAACTGGATGGGAATCCTGGTGCTGATCGGTGCGGGTTTGGATCGCACGCTGCTCGCCTCTGTGGTGCGGAGCTTTCGCGCCGTTCCGGTAGGCCATGCCATGATTCAGGCTAGGACGGGGACTGCCCTGGTGGGCATGGCCGGGGGAATCTTTATGTCGGGCCTGCAGCTCGCCGCCCCGGTGATCGCGGCCGCTCTCGTGGTCGAGGTGACGATTGCGCTGATCTCCAGAATGGCGCCGCAGCTCCCCGCAATGGTCCTGGGGATTCCCCTCAAGACCCTGGTCTGCTACGGCGTTCTTATCGGCAGTCTTGCGCTGTGGCCCGTATGGATCGAGAGGCACTTCTTGAATTTGCTGGACGCGGCGGGGAAACTGGTGGGTACGGCATGAGCGAGCAGGCGACCGAACAGGCGACTCCCCAGCGCAAGAAAAAAGCGAAGGAGCAGGGAGACAGCGTCCGCAGCCGGGAGCTTCTCTCCGCCATGGCGATGCTCGGGGGCGTGCTGATGCTGGGCGCGACCGCTCACGGAGCCTCGGGGGTGTGGGGCAAGGTTTATGTTGAGAGCCTGCGATCGGCAGGAGTGAGAGATGTAAGCGGCGAGCGAGCCTGGGATGAGGCCGCCCGAAGATTGGTCCAGCCCGTTCTGCTGCCGGTGGGACTGGTGATGACGGCCAGCTTTGGCTGCGCTCTGATCGCCGGGGTGGCGCAGGCCGGTGGCCTGCAGCTGCACGCCAATGCGCTTGCGCCGAAGTTCGAACGATTGAATCCCGCCAGCAACCTGAAAAATCTCTTCAGCCTCCGGCAGGCGCTGCGGCTGGTCAAATCGATGATCCCTGCAATCGTGATGCTTGCCCTGGGGTGGAGCGCATTGAAGTCCATCATGCTCTCGATGCCGGTGATGAGCACGATGCGGCTATCGACGACCTTTACCAGCGCCTACGATCTGGCACTCGACGCCGCGTGGATCATGCTGGTCTGGTCGGCTCTGGACTATGCCGTGGAGTGGAGAAGCTGGAACCAGAGATTGATGATGAGCAAGCAGGAGATCCGCCAGGAGATGAGGGACTCGATGGGAAATCCTGAGATCAAGGCGAAGATCCGTCAGATCCAGAATGCGATGCGGCGGCGCAAGGTAAAGGCCGATATCTCCCGCGCCAGCGTGGTGGTTACGAATCCGACGCATTATGCGGTCGCCCTCGAGTTCAGCTTCGAGACTATGCAGGCGCCGTCGGTCCTGGCCAAAGGACGTGACCTGTTCGCCGCGGAGATTCGCGAAGAGGCGCGCTGGGCCGGGATACCGATTATCGAGAACCCCCCGCTGGCCCGAAGTCTCTACAAGATGGTTGAGCCTGGGCAGTCGATTCCGTTCGAGCTTTATTCGGCGGTCGCCGGAATTCTTGCCTACCTCTACCGCCAAAAGGTCGAGGAGCGGGTGCGACGGCAAAGACAGATGCACCAAGCCCAGGCAATCAAACCCCCTGCCATGGGAATGCGCGGGGTTGGAGGTGGAATGTGAGTGAAGTGAAGACACCCGGGCCATGGTCGCCCGCTAAGTTGCAGGCCATCCTTCTGCCGGTGGCGGCAATCAGCGTCATCTTCGTGATGCTGATCCCAATTCCCAGCATCGTGCTGGATCTTCTGCTCGCGGCCTCGATCACCGCCTCGGTGATCGTCTTCCTTACCGCGGTGCAGGTGCGGCGGGCCGTAGATTTCTCCGTATTTCCAACCTTGCTGCTGTTGCTTACGCTCTTTCGGCTTTCGCTGAATCTGGCCTCAAGCCGCAGGATCCTGCTGCATGGCCATGAGGGAACCGCGGCGGCGGGCGCGGTGATCGAGTCCTTCGGACAGTTTGTGGTCGGTGGCAACTACGTCGTCGGCTTCGTGTTGTTTCTGGCCCTGATTGCAATCCAGTTTCTTGTCGTGAGTCACGGCGCCGTAAGAACCGCCGAGGTGACGGCGCGTTTTACCCTCGATGCTCTGCCAGGCAAGCAGATGGCGATTGACGCGGACATGAACGCGGGCTTGATCGACGAGCAGCTGGCCCGCAAGCGCAGGCAGGCGATCGCGCGCGAGGCCGAGTTCTACGGCGCCATGGACGGCGCGGCCCGCTTCAATCAGCGCGATTCCATGGCGACGATCTTGATTACGGTGATCAATATCGTCGCAGGCCTTCTGATCGGCGTGATCCAGCAGGGCGCGGATCTGGCGACCGCGGTCAAGACCTACACCATCCTGACCGTAGGCGACGGCCTGGTGACGATGATCCCAAGCCTCCTGGTCTCTGTGGCCGGGGGCATGGTGCTGACGAGGGCCTCCTCTGCGGAGGCCCTTGACCAGGAGCTTGGCACGCAGCTCTTCAAGAGCCGCAATACGCTTTGGATCGCCTGCGGCGTGCTGGTGGGACTGACCCTGATCCCCGGATTGCCAAAACTGGCGTTCATCGTCATGGCCGCCGGACTGGCGTTGATCGCGCGACAACTCCCCGCCGAACAGGCTCAGGTCTCCACCGCCGAGAGCGAAGCTGCCCCGTCGGCAAAGGCCAAGGCGGCCGAGATTGGCGCCGGCGAAAACCTCGCATCGCTGTTGAAGATCGACGAGCTGACCCTCGAGATCGGATTCCAGCTGATCCCGCTGGTTGATGAGAAGCAGGGCGGCCAGATGTTGAATCGCGTTCGCGCGTTGCGCCGTCACCTGGCGACGGAGCTTGGATTCATCGTCCCTTCGGTCCACATCACCGACAACCTGCGGCTGAAGCCGCGTGAGTACGTCGTCAGTCTGCGCGGCGTTGAGATAGCACGCTGGCAGACAGAACAGAACTGTCTTCTGGCCGTCAATGCCGATCCCAAGGCGCGGCCTCTTCCCGGCATCGAGACCCGGGAGCCGGCCTTTGGGGTCTCCGCGCAGTGGATCCAGCCTGGACTTGAGGAGCAGGCACTCGCGGCCGGCTACTCGGTCGTCGATCAGACGACGGTGATCGGAACCCATCTGGGCGAGCTGATTCGTCGCCACGCCCACGAGCTCCTGGGGCGGCAGGAGGTCAAGCGCCTGTTGGATGGAATGAACGAGAGTCATCCGAAGCTGGTCGAAGAGTTAGTCCCCAAGCTGCTCTCACTCGGTGAGACGCAGCGCGTGCTGCAGCAGCTTCTGCGGGAGCAGGTCTCTATCCGGGACCTCGGACCGATTCTCGAGACACTGGTCGAAGCGGCGCAACAGTCCAAGAGCCTCGTTCACCTGGTCGAAAGCGTGCGTCAGTCCCTCGGTCGCGGACTGATCCATCCTCTGCTGGATCGCGATGGCGGCCTCAAGGTGCTGATGCTGGAGCAGGGAATCGAGAATGAGCTGATCGGCACCTTCTCTCCGCAGGGCGCCGGGCTTCTGCTGGGAGATGGATCGCGCTCGGGAGCCCCTGCGGACTTTCTCCGCGGGGTTGTGGATTCTGTGAAGCGCCTAACCGGATCGGGCTCTCCATCGGCCTTTCCCGTGCTCCTATGTCCGAGTCCGGCACGCTATCACGTCAGGCGCTGGCTGGAGCCCTTCCTTCCCAAGGTGACGGTGTTGTCTCCGATGGAGATTCCTTCCGAAGTACGGGTCAGAAGCGTCGGCACAGTGGGTTAGGAAGCAAAGCGATTTCGAGACGGGTGAGAAACGAGGATGAGGATGAATGCAGAGCAATCGATAGAGCTGGGTGGAAGGAACGGAGGCTCCAGCATGGCGCAGTGGTTATCCAACGAAAGCGAGGGAGGAGCCGTAACCGTCGATGGATCCGGAGCACTGGATGCGGCGACGGCGAACGAGCGGGACCTCCTTCTTCTGGAGCATCTTTCAACGGTACGCTACATCGCGCGACGGATTCATGAGCGGCTGCCGCAGCACGTCGACCTTGACGACTTGGTCTCGGCGGGAGTGGTCGGCTTGATCGATGCGTTCTCGAAGTTCGATCACAGCAAAAAAGTGCAGTTCAAAAGCTATGCTCAGTTTCGGATTCGTGGAGCGATCCTGGATTCGCTGCGTATGCTCGACTGGAGTCCGCGTGAGCTTCGCCGGAAGGGACGAGCGGTCGAGGAGGCGATCCGCGCGGTGACCCAGAGGATCGGCCGCGCGCCCTTGGAACAGGAGATCGCCGCCGAGATGAAGCTCACTCTGCCGGAGTATCAGCAGCTGCTCGGCGAGCTGAAAGGACTCGAGATTGGAAGCCTGCACATGGAGCGGTCGGAGGACTCTGGGGACGAGGAGCTTGCTTATATCCCGGGATCTCCGGAGGACGATCCTCTTTTCCGTTGCCTGAAGGGCGAGATGAAGCAGCGCCTCGTCGATGCGATCGATGAGCTTCCCGAGAAGGAGCGGATGGTGCTGACGCTTTACTACTACGAGGAGCTGACGATGAAGGAGATCGGCCTGACGCTGGGCGTGGTGGAGTCGCGAGTCTCCCAGATTCACTCCTCTGCTGTGCTGCGCCTGAGAAGCTCGCTGGCGGGATTGAAGGGCACCGGAGCCATCAAGAGCAAGAAAAGCACGCTGCGAGCCAAGGCTTCGTATTAGAAGCGTTTGATCTTCGAAGAAAGACGGGAGAAGAGAGAGAGAGATGGATAAGAGTCTTGGACAGGACGCTATTGATGCCTTGTTTGCCGCGGCCAACACCTCGAAGACCGAAACCGCTGAGGTGGCGAAGGAGCCGGAGAAGTTCAACTTCAGCCGTGCCGGGCAGATCAGCAACGATCAGCTTCGTGCGATCACGACCGTCAACGATCTTTTTGCGCGCAATCTGATGCACTCGCTCGGAGCGTGGTTGAGGACCTCGTTCCGCGCCAAGCTGGTCGCGGGCGAGCAGCTGCCCTTCAGCGAGTTCATCGAACGTCTTTCGGCCATGGCCTACATCTGTTCCGTGCGGCTTGAACCCTTGGGGGCGATGGGGCTTCTGGAGTTCGACCTGGCGATGATCCTCCCGCTCGTCGATGTGCTGCTGGGAGGCGTGGGGCGGGCCGGAGAGCAGAGAGAGCTGACTGGAATCGAAGAACACATCATGCGTTCGGTGATGGAGATGATCATGCAGGAGCTCACCTTAGCCTGGCAGTCGGTGGGGCTCGAGTTTGCCTTCGAAAAACGCGAGACCGCAGCCCAGGCCGCGCGGATGCTGACGCAGGCGGAGAAGACTCTGTGCGTGGGCTTCGAGATCCGTATGCCGGAGGCGCAGGGGGTGCTGAATCTCTGTCTTCCCGCAGTCGTATTGAACGCGATTCTGCGCCGGTTGATCGCAGAGGGAGATCATCCCCGGCGCAAGTCGAAAGAGTCGGTGATGCGCATGCGTGAATTGATGCGCGATTCGAAGGTGGAGGTCCTGCTGCAGCTTCCTCCCGTCCGGCTTCAGGCCACGGAGATTGCGGCGCTCAAGCCCGGATCGGTTCTCCGGCTTCCCGTCGCGAAGCACGAAAGCTCTGAGCTGGTGGTCGGGGGACTTTCCATGGGCAGGGCGCGGCCCGTGCGCAGTGGGGATCATCGCGGCGCACTGCTGGGCACGATGACCATGGTTTCGACGAATTCAAACAATACGGGAGCTCGGGCGAGCTAAAGGGAGATCGGAATGGAACAGGAAAAAGAGGGCACTGTGGATCTTGAGACCAATATTGATCTCATATGCGATATCGACCTGGATGCGACGCTGCGATTCGGCTCGCGGGAGATGTCGCTCAATGAGGTCCTCGAGCTTGGTCCCGGAACCGTGGTTGAGCTGGACCGCCATGTCGCTGAACCCGTGGATCTGGTGGTTGGAGACAGGATTGTGGCGCGAGGCGAGGTCGTTGTCGTAAGCGGCAACTTCGCTCTGCGTGTGACCGAGGTTGCAACCCCGCAGCTCCGACTGGAGAGTATCCGATGCTTTTTCTAAATAGAAGAAACTCCGATCAAGAGGTAAATCCTTCCCAGGCCTATTCTGGAGATTACGGAGGTCTTGGATGGCTGGACGATCGCGATCAGCCCTCCGGCGAGAGAGCGCCTTTAGAGCCCTCCCTGGGACGTCGTACCTGCGCGAATCCGCAGTGCGTCTCCAACTGGACCGCTCCCTGGCGCAGCCGCAAGCGGCCCATCTTCGAAGGACAGTGGGCATGCGGCGGACGCTGTATCCTTGAGCTGGTTCATGCGGCGATGCGGCGCGAATCCTCCCATGGAGGCGCGGTTGAACCTGTGCGGCATCGGCATCGGGTTCCGCTTGGCCTCCTGTTGTTGGCGGAGGGATGGATCGCTCGGCCGCAGCTCCAGAAAGCTCTTGAGACCCAGCGCAAATGCGGCGGACGTATCGGTGAGCTCCTCGTACAGGAGTGCAGTGTGGACGCGGAGATCGTCACTCGCGGATTGGCGAAGCAATGGAGCTGCCCGATCCTGAACTCAAGCGATTTTTCCGCGCGCGCAATGTCGCTGATCGCGCCGAGGATCTTCATCGAACAATCGAGCCTGCTTCCCCTGCGGGTTGCGGGCTCGCGTCTGCTGTATGCGGGGTTTGAGGATCGCCTGGACGCCTCCGCAGCGCTCGCTCTCGAGAGGATGTGTGGCCTGAAGGTCGAGACCGGGCTCATGCGAACGGCCGAATATCAGAGAGTACGGAACACTCTTCTTGAGGGCCAGGCCATCGAGGTAAAAGAGGAGAGTTTTGCCGCTCCCGATGCCCTGGCTGCGAGAATAACGGCCATTCTCGAGCAAAAACAACCTGTGGCTTCCAAGCTGGTACGTTTCTACCGTCATTACTGGCTGCGATTGTGGCTGGAGAACTCCGCAAAAGTGAACTTACTGCCGCAGAGCGGCGAAGACATGCTGGACTATGTCTTCACGGCAGGCCATCTGTCGTGAAGACGAAGGCTCACCGGTTACTGGAAGAAGACCAGAAGCACAAATAGAAAGATCCAGAACAGCCCCATGGCGTGCCAGTACCATCCGGTGCAATCGACCAGGATCTGGCGTGTCTCCAACTGCCGGGAGAGATAGAGGCCGGTTACGGAGGCGATCAACGCCCCTACGCCGAGGAACAGATGGATGGCGTGAGTGTACGTGATGAGGTAAAAAAAGTGGCTGCTGGGATTTGAGCCGAAGAAGACGCGCTGGCTGGCAAGCTGCCGCCAGGCCTCGGTCTGGCCTACGAGAAAGATCAATCCCAGGACGGTCGTCGCGATGAGCCAGGGGAGAGCGCGGCGGGTAAGAGGCTTCCCCAGGCCCAGCCACTCGTCCATCACGTCATTCTCGCGGAACATGGTACGCCGGGCGATCTCCATGGTGACGGAGCTAACCAGCAGAACCGCCGTATTGAGCCACAGAATAGGCGGGATCGCCGTCGGAAGCCACTGATTAATATAATGATTGTAGGCGTCGATGTGGCTTGTGCTCTGGGCGACGAAGAAGGCGCTGACAATGGCAACAAAGAACATCGTATCGCCGGCGAGGGCGAAGAAGAGGCCGAGCCGAGCGCGGCTCAACTTTTCGCGGGGACCTCGACTGCCCTGAGGCCGGTCGTTCCAGTTTTCGTTATCACCACCGCCGCCGGTGCGCTTGTCGGTTGGGGGACGACGGCCGTGACCGCCGTCGTGATCGTCCAGCCTGCGCTTCTTCTCCCATTCTGTGTGAGTCGGTGTAATGGTGGATGGCATGGTAGCCCCTTCGGAGACGCCTCTATTGGTTTAGCTTACTCCGGTTTAGGCTGCCGACGAAGCCCGGACATTCAAGAAACCGATTGTCCTGACTGGTCCCCCCTGCACACTCGTCGTTACCCATCCAAAGGGCGCTAGCGTTCCATAGATCGGATGCGGAATGATAGCAAGTGGGATGCAAGGCCGAACCACGCCCACCAAACATCGCCCCCCGATTTCTAGAAGGCCAGTCCAATAGATACCGAACGCGCACTTGGAGATTCGGAGAATTCAGCGCCCGGTCAGCCGTTGCCACCAACTCTTCGGTGCGTCCTCCTCATAGAGGTCCAGCATCTCAGGCTGGGGAGCCATAGGCTTGTCGGTAAATGCAGCCAGTGGATTCGATACGCAAAGAAGGTGGGCGTAATCCGGACTATATCGTTCGGCAACCACGTTCATGGCCTCGCGCATCTTGGGAGGACGAGAGCTGGTATTGTGAGCGTCGGTGGCCAGAAAGTGAACCCAGTTCTTTGCCAGCAGCTCATGCGCAATCCGCTGGGCCGTCCTTCCCATTCGCCCCGTCACCGAACCCGCCGTCACCTGAATCAACACGCCGCTACGGAGCCAATCCTTTACCCGCGACATATCTTTTTGAAGGGTCAGGTTTCGCTCCGGATGTGTGAGAATCGGGACCAGACCGTCCAGCTGCATCTGGTAGAAGACCTCATTCAGTGTCGTGGGTAGAGCGTGATCCGGGATTTCGACCAGCAGGTAGCCTCCGCCATTCAGCGAATAACGGCGAGGCGTGATGTGTGCCTGCTGAATGTTGTCATAGGAGGTGTGGAAGTCACACCCTCGGCCGAGCGTGATGGGGATCTTCTCTTGCTCCAACAGGCGCTGCAGCTCCGCAATCTTGTTATCGATCGGCTCCGGTTCGTACATATAGTAGCCGTTGGAGTGCGGCGTGCAGGCGATATGGGTGATGCCATCCTCTGCCGCCATGCGTGCCATCTCGACGGAGAGATCGAGACTCGTCGAGCCGTCATCCTGGTCCCAGAGAAGGTGATGATGGATATCAATCATTGCTTGGCCCCGTTTAACTATCGAGCAACTGCGAACGACTCCGCCATGGAGCGGAAGAGGAGGAGTCCGTCGGCCGAACCGAGCAGAGCCTCGCTCGAACGATCCGGATGCGGCATCATTCCCAGAACATTGCGTCCTTCGCTTAAAATTCCGGCGATGTTCTCAAGCGATCCATTCGGGTTCACAGCAGAGGTAATCTCCCCTGCGGGCGTAGCATAGCGAAAGGCGATGCGGTCCTCTGCCTTCAGCTGGGCAAGCGTCTCCGCGTCGCAGAAGTAGTTGCCTTCCATATGCCCGATCGGCATCTGCAGCACGCGGCCCTGCTCGATGCCGTGGGTGAAGGGGGAGTCCGCAGTCTCGGTGCGGAGATGGACCTGCTTGCAGATATAGTGCTGTCCGGCGTTGCGCATCAGAGCTCCCGGCAGCAGGCCGGACTCGCATAGAATCTGGAAGCCATTGCAGATGCCGAAGACCAGGCCTCCGTTCTTTGCAAACTTGATCACCGACTGCATCACCGGAGCGAACTTCGCGATGGCGCCCGTGCGAAGATAATCGCCATAGGCAAAGCCGCCGGGAACCAGGATGGCGTCGCAGCCCTCGAGGTCCTCAGAGGCGTGCCAAAGAAACGTCACTGGCCGGTCGATGAGATTTTCAATGACGTTGTAAGTATCGTGATCGCAGTTGGAGCCCGGGAAGACCAGAACGCCGAATTTCATGGTTTAAGGATAGCATTCAGGGGTTCGTGTCCTCCCAGCCCGTACTCCCTAGTAATTATTCCCAGCCGCTATTCAAAGATCGGCGCGTAGACAGCGTATCCGCGTGGAGGGGCAGGGAACTCGGCGTTGCCCTCGCCGTCCGTGGTCCGCTCATCCGGATGGGCGATGTCATGTCCATCCCATGCAACCGGCCTGAACCGCTGATTCTTCCACTGCGTCTTGATTGAAGTTCCAGACCACTTATCGCCGAGATTATTGAGCACGTAAATGCAGCCGTGTTGTCCCTCGAATCCATTGCGCTGAAGAACATACAGATCGGGATCGGCATGCAGGATGCAAGCCTCGCCCCCGGCATAGCGATGATGCGCGTCGATTAGCGCGTCGATGCCGTTCGGTGTGCCCGGGCGAGCCAGTCCCAGGTTGTAGTAGTCGTACCAGAAGATGCAGGGATACCCCTCATTCATCAGGATGAAGGAGTAGGCGAGGTTCTTGTCATTGACGATCTCGTTGCCGCCCATGTCGTGGTTTTCGACGAAGGTCACTGCATTGAACGGACGCGAGGCGACGACCGATCCGTCGCTGGTCAGGTTGCGAAGATCGTACTGGAGGGTATCGCACAGGTCCTTCAGCTTGTAGCGCAGCGGAAAGTCAAAGGCGGCGATCTGGTTATCCGTAACCTCCTTCACTCCATCCAGCCAGTGCTCGATATCTTCAGGCCCGGACCAGTACTCGCCGACGACAAAGGGGGTGAACTCCTTGCCGTCACGCTCATAACGATACTTGGCAAGCAGGCCGATCATCCAGGCTCCGAAGCCCTTGGCGAAGTCGAAGCGGAAGCCGTCGAAGCGCAGCTCCTCGATCACCATGCGTGCATACTCGAACATTGCGGTGTAGACGCGTGGGTTGCGATGACAAAGATGAGGGAAGCCGGCGAAGTTTTCGCCTTCGATCATCACTCGCTCGTAGCGCGAAGGATGGAAGCAGTTCCAGTCCCGCGCGAACTTACCGGACTTTGGATTAAACCTGGTCCAGCGCTTCTGGCCGTCGATCGGGTTGACCTCTTCCTCGTCGGCGCCGGAGTTGTGGTTGATCACCATGTCGGCATAGGCGCCAAGATTGTTCTCATGCAGCACCTTGATCAGGTTCTCAAGCTCGGCGCGATTCCCGTAAAGAGTTTTGGTGCCGCCCTTCTGATCGAAGTCGCCAAGGTCGAAGTAGTCGTAAGGATCGTACCCTGGCGAACGGGCCTCTGCCCCTTTGCAGATTGGAGGAAGCCACACCGCATTGATGCCCACCTTGCCAAGCTCAGGCGCCTTCTCCGCGATGAAATTCCACCATTGGCCCTCTTTCTGCTCCTTGATGGGAGAGTCCCAGTAGAACGCCTGCATCATGACAGCCATCGGTACTTCCTTTCATCGTGACCCTGTATGCGCAATGAGTGGAACTGTTCGCGGACGAGGGTATGTTTTTGAGAATTCCTGGGGTTTCGAGTACGGTAGTGCTCAGCGAATCTGATGCTAGAAAAGGCTGCAGAGGTTGCGGTAATAAAGATTGCACCGCGGTAATGGAAGACTTCTGAAGCGGGAGCAACAGAATCGCCGAGGTTGAAATGACGGCTCCGGGCACACCCCAGACTCCATCTCCGTTTCGCACCGCCGGTGGCGCGCTGGTGGGATGGTGGCGTGCCGCGACTCTGGATGCTCTCATCGTCGGCGTCTTATGGCTGATCGGCCTGAAGCTGATCCATGTCCCCCTCGCGGTTTTCTGGGCGCTCCTGGGAGCGATGCTGCAGATCATTCCCACCTTCGGCGGGATGATCGCGCTGATTGGCCCGGTGCTTTCGGTTGCCTTCCAGGGCCCTGACGACTGGTGGAGACTCGGCCTGGTACTGGGGCTCTACGGCCTGATCGTAATTCTCGAGGGACTCGTGATCGGTCCCTACATCCTTCATCGCACCACGCGTGTGCCGTGGTGGGCGGCGTTCCTCGGTCCCGTTGTGCTCGGAATCGTGATTCCGTTCTGGGGGGTGCTCCTGGCGCCGCCTCTGCTGGCCGTCGTCTTCGCGCTCCTCGACCGCCGCAAGGCCAGGCCTCAGCCGCCGAGCCGGTAGCGCGTCTCCGCAAGATGGTAGAGAGGCCGCCACACCAGCCGATTGATCGTCACTACCATAGCGGCCATAACGATGGTCGCCAGCAGAAGAATCTGGAACTGTCCGGAGTCCGTCGCCGCGCTGATCACCGCGCCCAGCCCAAAGGTCTGAAGCGTCTCGTTCTTGAGCCGGAAGTATTCAGCAATGATGCTCGCATTCCACGCTCCCCCTGAGGCTGTCACCAGCCCTGTGATCAGGTAGGGAAAGATCCCGGGAAGGATCACCGTCCTCCAACGCTGTACCGGCGTGAAGCGATAAAGCGTAGCCACCTCGCGCAGGTCGGTCGGAATCGCCATCGCCCCGGCGATCACGTTGAACAGGATGTACCACTGGGTTCCCAGCATCATCAGGACGATGGAGGCGATGCCCAGTCCTCCTCCCAGCTTCACCAGCGCCAGCACAATGATCGGGAAGAGCGCCGTTGCCGGGACGGAGGCGGCGATCTGTGCCAGAGGCTGCGCAATACGGGCCAGACGCGGATTGAAACCAATCGCAACCCCAACCGGGATCGTCCACAACGAGGCGAGCAGAAGCGAGACGTTGACCCGGAGGAAGGTAGCAAGGGCGCTTTTAAGGATCTCGAACAACTGCGCCCGATCGATCTGCCTCAGCAGTAACAGCGCGTGAAAGGCAGCGTAAAAAATGCCGGCTACAAGCAGAAGCAGAACAGCTCCGCGTACGACGGCAGCCAGCCACTTCTGTCTCCTTCCCGCCAGGGGTGCGGTCGCCATGGAGGAGGGAAGTACGCGGCGGCGGTTCTCGGCCAGGCGTTGGTAGACGTTCTCCACAACCGGTTGCACCATCCGCTGGCGAAGACTCCTGAGTCCCTGCGAATGCTGAAAAAGGTGTAGCAGGGGAGAATGAATTCGGGACTTCGTCTCCACCTGCTCAAACTTGAACTTATCGCTCCAGGCGATGAGTGGACGCCAGACCAGCTGATCGGTTGCGGCGATGATGGCAACCATCGTCAACAGTCCCCACGTAATGGCAGACGCGTTGCCTGTGCTCGCCGCGGTCTGCAGGTAAGAGCCAAGTCCGGGCAGTCTGAAGTCGCGCGTTCCCAGCACGAACATCTCGCAGACCATCAGGAAGAACCATCCCCCAGCCACCGAGACCATGGAGTTCCAGAGCAGTCCGATCGCCGCATAGGGAAGCTCCAGCTCGACCAGCCTCTGCCAGCGCGAAAAACGGTAGATCGTCGCAGCCTCTCTCAGCTCCCGCGGGATACTCTTCAGCGAGGAGTAGAAGCTGAAGGCCATATTCCACACCTGTCCGGTGAAGATCAAAACGATCGCGCCCATCTCGACTCCCAGCTGGCGCGTGGGAAAGAGAGCGACCATTGCCAGCATGACGCCGGGCAAAAAACTGAGAACCGGGATCGACTGCAGAATGTCGAGACCGGCGATCATCAGGGTCTCAACGCGCCGGTTGTAGGCCGCAATGTAACCGTAACCGATCGCGAATATCAGGCTAAGAGCATACGCCAGCCAGATGCGCACCACGGAGTAGAAGGCGTAGAGAGGAAGCTCACGCGGACTGAGCGAGATCGTGATCTCCGGGACCGGCCGCCCGAACCAGTAACGTGCCAGCAGGACCACGCCGTAGAAGCAGGCCAGGCCAATGCCGGCAACACACAGATCGATGATCACCGGCCCGCTCCGGCGGAGCACCTGCGTGCGCGCAAAGGTCTCGCGGCGACGCGCGGAGCTCAGGTCCGGGAGCTGAATCATGCGTCGATCTCCGCAGCCTCTGGCTCGCGTCTCTCGACCCGAATGAAACGGCGCCGCGAAGCGTCGTAGTCGAAGAGCTCGGCATATCGTCCCCAGTTGATCGCCGTCTCGAGCTGACGCTGGGTCTCGTCTTCGCTGAACTGCTCGTCGAGCATGTCGTGGAAGAACTCCTCCGGCACGCTGCGGTCGCTCTTCGCCTCGATAGCCCGTACGATCTGCCGCAGCAGGAGCACATTCTCCACTGCGGCGGTACGGAACAGCTCCTTCTGGCGCAGAATCTCCGAGTCGGCATAATCGGCTCCGGCCACTGTAATCGCTGCGTCGCCCTCGTTGACGATGAGAAAGCCGAGCAGCTGCGCGGCCTCGACGATAGGAAGTAGGTCATCGATCTCAAAGGCGAGATCGTCGGCGAGTCGGTAGACGTCGTACTTGCCCTTATGATCGGACAGAATCTCCAGCAGACCGGCGATGCTCCCCGGCCTCGCGTTCGGAAGCATCTGGTAGTGCATATGACGCTGGTCGCGCACCGGCTTGCCCTCAGGGGTCAGCGGAAGCGCCGGAGGCTGGGCCTCAGGCTGTGTCAAAACCTTGTAGATATAGTCGACCAGCTGCGTAAAGGCCGCCGCCTTGCGATCCCGGGGATGCATCAGAGCCACGCGGAAGTCGGTCCGGACCCGCCCCGGATTGCGTCCCAGAACGATAATCCGGTCGGCCAGAAGCACCGCCTCTTCGATATTGTGGGTCACGATGAAGATGGCGCGGGTGGGGATCGTCTTGTTCTGCCACAGCTCCAGCAGCTCGCTGCGCAGGTTCTCCGCGGTAAGAACGTCCAGGGCGGAGAAGGGCTCGTCCATGAAGAGAATCTCGGGCTCGACGACGAGGGCGCGAGCGAATCCCACGCGCTGCCGCATTCCCCCCGAAAGCTCCTTCGGATACGCCGCCTGAAAGCCGTCCAGCCCGACGGTATAGAGCATCTTCAGAGCCCGTTTTCGCCGTTCGGCCGGATCCATTCCCCGCGCCTTCAGGGGAGCTTCGACGTTCTCCACCACCGTCAGCCAGGGGAAGAGGGCGAAGCTCTGGAAGACGATCGCAACGTTGGCGTCGCCGTTAGTGATCGGGCGATCGTGCCAGAATACGCGGCCGGCCGAGGGCACCGACAGCCCCGTCAGCATCCGAAGCAGCGTCGATTTGCCCGATCCTGAAGGCCCCAAAAGAGCGACGATCTCCCCTTCACTGATCGAAAGATCCGTGGGAGAGATCACCTGAATGCGGTTTTCGCTCGGCTGCGCGTAGTATTTTTCGACCTGTTCGGCTCGAATGATCACTGGCGGCATAGAACAGTGAAAGGACCTAAGGGAATTTGGGAACCGCGGTACCGCGTGCTCTTCGCTCAGCGTATCATTAGTCAGTAGGGTCCACATGGAAAGCGATTGTCTCCGACTCCTGCCGCAAACCATTTGCTGAATAACTTGAAGATTGAGGAAGTCTCGAATGTCTGAAATTGCGTCCACGACACAGAAACCCAAGGTTCTCGTCGCCGATGACGAGCAGGTGATCGCGAACACGCTGGCGATTATCCTCAACCAGGCGGGATTTGAGGCGCGTGCCGTGTTCAGTGGGGAAAAAGCTGTCGAATTGCTCGACAGCTTTCAGCCCGACATGCTGATCAGCGACGTCATAATGACCGGAATGACCGGAATTGAGGCAGCGATCATTACGCGGCAACGGCTTCCGAAGTGCAAGATCCTTCTCTTCTCAGGCCAGGCAGCCACCGCCGACCTGCTCGAAAAGGCGCGTGCCCAAGGGCATGAGTTTGAGATCCTTGCCAAGCCCGTCCATCCCACCGATCTACTTGCAAAGCTGAAGAACTAGCCTGTTCAAACCAGATCGTCCCCGGTGGGCCCTCCAAACAGCAAATTCCTGAAGTACGAGCGCGGTCCGCGGCTTCGTTCCGACTTCAGGAATTCTTCTGATTCCCCGAAGTCGGCATGCCGTCGTGGTGACGGCGCTCCTTCACCTTGACGGCGGGAACTCCTGCATTGACCGTCCAGGGCTCGAGGTTGCGTGTCGCCACCGATCCCAGGCCGAGAACGGCGCCGTCTCCAAGACTCACCCCCGGGGCCACCGAGGCGCGCGCACAGACCCAGCTGTACTCCCCAAAGCTCATCGCAAAGGCCAGCAGTGGAAAGCCGGGATCGTCATAGTCGTGTGTGGCTCCGCAGACATAGGCGTCCTGCGAGAGAATGGCGTGCGAGCCGAAGGTGACGGGAGCCGGATTATAGATCTCCGCTCCATCGGCGGCGGTCACCTGCTCGGCACAGGTCAGATTCCAGGGAGCCCATACCTTCGACTTCGGATAAAAATGGCAGTTCGGCCCCATTGTCGCCCCGAAGAGCCGCAGCAGAGACGAGCGCCACCCATGCAGCGGCCGGGGAGAGGTACGATACAGAATCGCCCAGCACAGATTCCACACCAGCCTGCGAAGGCGAAGGTTCAGAGGGAACGCCGGACGCAGATAAGGATCCGCTGCCGTCTCGGCGGAGATATGGTCGGCCGCGTTGTAATGAACAGGTCGTGGCATAAGCTCGGCCCCTAGGACGCCGCGGAGATCGTCCTTCCCGCCTCGCGGTTCGCGGCTTCGAACAGGCGCAAGATCGTCTTCGCATTCTCGCGCATGTCGTACCTCCGCCGGAAGGTCTCGATCCCTCGCTCGGCAATCGTAGCTCGAGCCGCGGGAGTGGCGCTCAGCCAGCGCTCCAGCAGCCGCAGCGTACCCTCCGCCGTATCCGGCTCCATAAATCCCGCTCCATCCTGGGCGATATCGGCGGCGATATTCACCTGGTCGGAAAGCAGAACCGGCCTTCCACAGCTGAGCGCCTCGGCGACCGCGATTCCGAAGTTCTCCTGGTGCGAGGGCAGGATAAACGCCTCCGAGGCATAGAAGGCCCCCCACTTCGCATCGCCTGTCAACATTCCCGGCCAGTGGACACGGTCGGCGATCCCTGAGCTCTTCGCCATCTGCCGTAGCTCTTCGGCCCAGTTCTGCTGGTCTGGACCGGCCATCACCAGGTGCAGTCCAGGATCGCGATCAGCGACCTTTCCAAAGGCTTCGATCAAAAGATCGCAGCCCTTCTTCTTGTGAATGCGGCTGAGGTAAAGCAGAAAACGCTGGCCCCGAACCTGCGGGCAAATTGCGAAGAAAGCCTCCTCCAGCGCCTTGACGTCCCTCTGCGGTGGACCGCTCACCCCGTAAGGAACCACATGCGGGTTCCACCGGTGCAGCCAGAAGCTCTCCTCGGCCAGCTGCTTCTCCGCGACCGACGTGAAGAGCACGCGATAGGCATCGCGCAGGACGCGATATTCGAAGGGAGCCCAGTAGAGCCACTTCTTCAGGTGCTTCAGCCGCGATGCGCGTTTGAAGTAGGGATCGAGCATGCCATGGGTAAACACCATATAAGGCATCTTGTCCGTCACGGCATGCCAGGCCGCACGTCCGCAGTACTGCCAGAGTCCATGGACGATGACCCCATCGTATTTGGAGCAGTTCTCGCGAATCCAGGGAACCAGCTTCGGGCTATAGGCATACGTCGAGCTGACCGGTCCCAGCGGATAGACCGGAAAGTTCAGCGTCTTCAGAAAAGGAGCCGCAGGATCGTCCAGCGTCACGACCTCGCCGTTGTAGCCGATGTCGCGATAGCTGAGAATCATGCGCACGGCTTGGCTTGGACCGCCAGCCTCCGGACTCAATGTGCCGATAATGTGAAGGATCTTCATCGATATGGCCTATGCGGAGATCTTCTTCGTGAGGGTTGCAAGCGCTAGTTTCAGCCCTTGAATGTCTTCTTCAAAGCTCCAACGGTCGATCCGTTCCTTCGCCCTGCGTCCCATCTCGGCGGTCACCTCAGGTGAGGCAAGCGTCCTGCGCAGGGCATTCGTCAATGCCTCTACATCTCCCGCTGGAAAGATGGCTCCCTCGACCCCGTCGGTAATCAGATCGGGGTAGCACCCAACCTCATCGGAGACGATGACGGGCCGGCTGGCATTCATCACCTCATTGACGATCAGGCCCCACGGCTCATGGCGCGAGGGAAGCACAAAGATGGAGGCCAGATCGAAGTAGCGTGGCAGCTCGGACTGATTCTTGAAGCCGCACATGCGGATGCTGTCGAAACCGGTCTCCTTCACTGCCCTCTCAAGCGATCCGCGCTCCTCTCCGTCTCCCACAAAGACCAGGTAAGGATGGGGTTCGATGCCGGGGGCCGAGGAGAGCCGACGATAGGCGTCCAGAAGGTCGACGGCGCGCTTCCGGGTCTGAAGCTTGGAGGCGAACAGGATGACGGGACGGCTGGGATCGAGGTTCAACTCCCGCTGCAGGTCGCCCCGCCTCAAAGCGGCCTCTGCGCTGCGCCGCTGGAAGTACTCGTTATCGACGGCATAAGGAAAATGGAAGAGGGGCACCTGGTCGCCGAAGTAGTACCTCCAATACTCCTCATTCAGCTTGCCGATCGTCATCACTCCATCGACCAGCCGGGCCAGGACCTGAAAGAAAAGGTGCTTGGCGGCGCGTGTGGTCAGGCTGCGCTCCCGGTCTCCCAGCCAGGAGTCGGACCGAACCAGCACCGGAATCCCCAGAGCCTTGGCCGCGGTCATCGCGTGCAGCGAGTTGACGCTGGCGTATCCATGAACCCACAGCACGTCGAAGGCGGGACGATTGCTGTCACCCCTCAATCGCCGCAGGATGCCACGATTCATCGGAGTGGTTGGGGTGACCGTCGCATTATCCCGCAAGACAGGAAGGAATTCGTGCTGATATCCATCCAGAAGAGGAGTATCCCACTTCACATCGACGCCGCCAAACCCCGCGTCTTTATACCCCTTGACTGAGAAGTCCGATCCGTAGAAGACCGTCAGGTCGATCTCCGGCACCCGCGCGATCCGCCGCAGCAGAGGAGACTGATACTGAATCGGATGGCTTACCAGGTAAGCCATCCGCACTCTCTCGTCTTGGGTCTTCACTCTTTCGCCTTGGGGCTTCCGGGCCGGGGAGGTCATCGTTCCTTCTCACTCGATCAGTTCCGAAGCGTTACAGCCAGAATGGAGGCAAAGCCCACCACCGTAGACAGGCCACCGGACTTGATCGCAGCCCTGGCCAGATTGCTTGGCAGATAGACGATATCGTCTGTTTGGAGGACAGGATCGGGCGTCGTGCCCTTCATGATGCCCTTCAGGTCGAGCTGAACCACGGTGCGGTTTGCCCCGATGGTCCGAATCAGGCGAAGCTCCTTAAGCTTGCCCTCGAAGCCCGCTCCTCCCGCTACTGCGGTCGCCTGCATCAAGGTAAGTGGAGTGTTTTGCTGCAAGGGAATCGCCCCCACATTCTTGAAGGCTCCAAGCATATAGACCGTGCCCGTGCGGGAGACCAGAATCGTATCCCCAGCAAAGATCGGAATGTTGAACTTATCGCTTTTCGTCGGATCGTTGCCAAGGTCGACCACGATTGGCTGGTCCACTCCAGGACGCTGAATCGTCAAGATGTGGCTCGCCAGCGGAGGGAACCCTCCGGCAGCCGACATCACCTCCATCAACCGCCGCTGGCCGGTGACCGGAACCACCGAATGGACCTCGCCCGTCACGGTCGCAACCTGGTTGGGGGAATCGAGAATCTGAATCGTGACCTGGGGATTGCGATACATCCCTCCCTCCATCAGTCTCCTGGCGATCAGCCTCTCCGCCTCCGACGTCGTCATCCCTTTAACATCGAGCTTGCCCGTCAGGGGCAGATGGATCGATCCATCCAGAGCAACCCGATCGGTCGGGCTATAATCTGTCGCTCCGTAGATATGGACGGCAATCTGGTCGCCCGGGCCAAGCCGAACGTCCCGCATCGCCGGGAAGAGAAGGGCAGGATCCGTCGTTGGAGTCTGCTGCACATTGACCGAGGTCGAGCTCGTCAAGGCGGGACCGTTGAACTGGGCCTGCGCGGCTGCGCCCAGCAGGCCGAAGGACAGGCAGAGAATGGCGGAGCGAAAGACCGACTGCGGGCTCATCGTTTCACCTCCCGTGAATCTGAAGCGTCGCGCGAGTCCGTCTTGGCTTGCCAGGAATCCGCATCTGCGCCCGCGCTCGAGTAGCCTGAATAACCGTAGTAGCCGTAGTAATCCGGCGAGCTCACATCGACCGCATTCAGCAGAATGCCGGTGAGCGGAGCTCCGGAGCGGAGCAGAAGATCTCGCGCGCGCCGGACGATATGCTTGCTCGACTTGCCGTGGCGGATCACCAAGACCACAGCATCCGCCTTCCGTGCCAGAATGACCGCATCGGTCACCGAAAGCACTGGCGGAGAGTCGACAATCACGTGCGTATACCTCTCGCCCGCATGCTCGAGCAGCCGCGTCATCGTCTCCGAACTCAACATCTCCGTAGGGAAGGGAGGCATCGGTCCGCTCACCAGAACGTCGAGGTTCGGGACCTCCGCAACCTGCTGCACCGCCTCCTCGAGAGTCGTCGCTCCTGAAAGCAGCGTCGAAAGTCCGGTCTTCGTGCTGAGTCCGAAGCGCAGGTGGACGTTCGGCCGGCGCATGTCGGCATCGATCAGGAGAACACGGGCCTCCCCCTGCGCCAGTACCGTAGCCAGATTGGTCGAGGCCGTCGTCTTGCCCTCCGACGGGGTCGCGCTGGTCAGCAGAATCTGCTTGGGAGGGTGTCCTGCCGAAGACAGCAGAAGCGCGGTCCGAAGCGAACGGAAGGCTTCAGCAAACTGGCTCTTCGGCTGTGAAAGGGAGATGATGTTGCGCTCGGCGACGGACTTTCCTGTCTCCGCGCCCGGACGCTTGAAGCGCGGAATAATCGCCAGCGAGGGAAGCTCGATGATGCTCTCGATCTCGGCGACGCTGCGGAGGCCGGTATCCAGATTCTCGAGCAGGAAGGCCAGCATGATGCCTGCCGCCAGACCGAAGAAGAGGTAAGTCAGGACCACCGTCGACTTCCGCTTCAACACCGGCGTCGCCGGAATCATCGCCGCATCAACCACGTCGATCTCAAGCGACTCCAGCCCGGCCTCGACCCCGGCCGTCCTCAGGCGCTGCAGAAGTCCTTCGTAGAGGGCACGATTGGACTCGAACTCACGCTGGCGGATCGTATACTCCACCAGGTCGTCGCGGAGCTTGTACGCGTCGCTCTTTTCGTTCTCGAGCGTCTTTCGGGTCTCATCCTCGTTGGTGCGCGCCGCCGCATACAGCTGCTTGGACTGAAGCACCAGCCGCTGCTGCTCGGTGTTGATCTCATTCGAGAGCTGGGCGATCTGCTCCCTCTGCGCCTTGGCCTGCGGATGATTTGGTCCGAGGTCCGACTCCATCTGGGCATAGGTTGCACGCGCCGTAGCCAGCTGACCGCGCAGAAGGTTCAGCTCCGACTGCTGCGTAGAGTTGTTATCGAGCGAGCTCTCGATCGAGTTCGGATCCATCCCACTTAGCATCCGGTAGCGCGATTCGGCTATGATCCGGTCGATCCGCGCGTCGTTGGCCGCCTTCGAAAGCTGCTCGATCGAAGAGTTGATCTGGCTGTGCGTCGGATCGAAGCCCAAGATGCCCAGCCGCTTCTGCACGTCCAGCATCTGTTCCTGCGAGGTCTGCACCTGCTGCTTCAGATCGTCCAGCTGTCCGGAGAGCCAGTTCGAGACCCTCTGACTTGAGGAGAACCTCGCCTCATAGCTGCGTTGAATGTACGCGGCAATGACTTTATTGACGATATCCGCCGAAAGCTTCGGGCTCTGCGACTGATAGCTGATGCGGATGATCTCGGTCTTCTGCACCTGCGAGATGGTCAGCGTGCTCTGCAGTTGATGGATCGTCTTCTGGCGAACGCCAGGGTCGTCGATCGAGACTCGAGGGCCGGCCTGCTTGTCGCCCCAGAAATCAGGATTGTTGGCCAGGTCCATCTGCCGGGCCACGGCCAGCATCAGGGAGTCGCTTTGTAGGATAGCGACCTCGGTCAGCATCCTCTGCGCCGTGTCGCCGCCGCCCATCGCGCCCTGCAGCGCATTCATCCTGTACTCGTTCGATGAGCCCGAACGAACCTGGATACGGCCGAAGGCCTCGTACATGCGAGGCTGCATCTCCGCTTTATAGATGCCGACGATCAGACCCAGCAGGACAAAGGTGAACAGAATCCTCTTCCGTTTACGCAGCGTGATCAGCGTCTCGGACAGAGTCGTATCGGCCACCGCAGTGTTGAATGCGGGAGTTGGATTATCAGGGACAGCCGCGGGGGAGGACGGTGTCGACGCGCTATTTGGACCCATTAGCATCAGTTTACAAGAAAGACGGCTTGGTAACGATAATTTGGTGTAACACTTTCTGTTACCTTCGATCCGACATAGGTTACCTTTGCTCTTCCGACATGGGATATCCTTATAAACAGTTGGAGCGAACTACCCCTTACTACTTATGAGCAAACCCATTCCTATCGCTGTGGTCGGTTCAGGATACGTAGGTCTGGTGGCAGCCGTCTGCTTTGCCGAGATGGGCCATCCCGTGATCTGCGTCGATAACGATGAGCGCAAGGTAGCCGCCCTCCAGGGAGGCTCCAGCCTTATCCACGAACATTACCTGCCGGAGCTTCTGGACCGGTATCGCAATGACCGAGTCCGCTTTACCACCGATCTGGCCGAGGCCACACGAGAGTCGGATGCCATCTTCATCGCGGTCGGAACCCCGCAGAGCGAGACCGGCGACGCCGATCTCTCCTATGTGGAGGCCGTCGCCTGCGAGATCGCCCGCTCCATCACCAGCTACAAGGTGATCGTCGAAAAGAGCACGGTTCCGGTTTACACCAACGAGTGGATCAGCCGCGCGCTCGAGCGCAACGGCGTCGAGCGCCATCTCTTCGACGTCGTCTCCAACCCCGAGTTCTTGCGCGAGGGAACCGCCATCGTCGACTTCATGCATCCGGACCGCATCGTCGTCGGAACGGATTCGGAACGCGCCGGAGCCATCCTCCGCGACATCTATACCCCTCTCACCAGTGGCGAGTATTACTCGCGCACCGGCGTCATTCCCGGCAGCTGCTCAGTCTCCCAGCCTCCACCCCTGCTCGTGACGTCGACCAAGAGCGCCGAGATCATCAAGCATGCCTCGAACGCCTTCCTGGCGATGAAGATCTCCTTCATCAACGCGGTCTCGAACCTCTGCGAGGCGACCAACGCCAATGTGGAGCAGGTCGCACGCGGCATCGGCCTGGATAGCCGTATCGGCCCCAAGTTCCTCCGTCCCGGCATCGGCTACGGCGGCTCCTGCTTCCCCAAGGACGTCGCCGCCTTCCGGTCGGTGGCCGACCAGCTCGGCATCGACTTCAACCTCCTGAGCGAGGTGGAGAAGATCAACGGGCAGCAGAAGCGGCGCTTCGTCAGCAAGGTCCGCTCGGCTCTCTGGAACCTGCGTGGCAAGCGGCTGGGCATCCTCGGACTCGCCTTCAAGGGAGACACCGATGACATCCGCGAGTCTCCCGCGATCGAGATCGTAAAGATGCTCTTGGCCGAGGGTTGCACCGTCGCCGCCTTCGATCCGGCAGCCACCGAGCGTACCCAGCAGGTGCTGCCCACGGGCAACAACCTGCGCTACGCCACCGACGCTTACGATGCGACCACCGATGCCGACGCCCTGCTGATCCTCACCGATTGGCCGGAGTTCTCTGAGCTCGACCTGCGCCGCATCAATCAATCGCTTCGTTACCCCATCGTCATCGACGGACGCAATCTCTACGATCCCAGCGTCATGAGCGATCACGGCTTCACCTATCTCAGCGTGGGCCGGCCGGCAGCACATCCGGTCCGCGATATGGAATCCTCCTCCACGAGGAGCTAGGGCCCCCCATTGCAGTCGCAGTCAACCCTCCGGCGTTGTTCTGGAAGATCTCAGGAGAATCGACTCTTCGAGATCTTCCAGGCATCCGGAAGAGAATCCTTGATCCCTTGATCGTCGCTGAATTTATCCCGGGTGTAGCTTCGATGTTCGAACTGTAAGAAAGAAAGGTAGAAAAGACCTTCATGCCGTCACAGAATGTTCTTGTCACCGGCGCCGCCGGCTTTCTTGGATCTCACCTCTGCGATGCCCTCCTTGCGGAAGGCCATATTGTTCTCGGGGTCGATAATCTCTCGACCGGAAATACTGCGAACCTCGATCACCTCTCCTCCGAGCCGCGCTTTCGCTTCCTCGAGCAGGACATCACCCGTCCCTTCGATCCGGGCGAAGTCGATTATGTCTTCAATTTCGCCTCTCCCGCAAGCCCGGTCGACTACTCCCGGCTCGGCATCGAGACCCTCCGCGTAGGCTCGGCAGGCACGCTCAACACCCTCGACATCGCGCATAAGTACAAAGCCGGCTACCTCCATGCTTCAACATCGGAGTGCTACGGCGATCCCGAGGTCCACCCGCAGGTCGAGACCTATTGGGGCAACGTGAATCCCATCGGCCCGCGTTCGGTCTACGACGAGGCCAAGCGCTTCTCCGAGGCCGCCGTGATGGCCTATTACCGTTATCACAACGTCAACACCCACATGGTCCGGATCTTCAATACCTACGGTCCGCGCCTCCAGGCCAACGACGGCCGCGTCATCTCGAACTTCATGATCCAGGCCCTTAATGAGGAGCCCCTGACCATCTACGGCGACGGCTCGCAGACCCGCAGCTTCTGCTACGTCTCCGACCTGATCGACGGCATCGTCCGCCTCTCCCGCTCCGACGAGCATGCCCCGGTCAACATCGGCAACCCCGACGAGTGGACCATCCTCGAGTGCGCCCAGGAGGTGCTTGCGGTCACTGGGTCCAGCTCCGAGATCGTGCGCAAGCCTCTGCCCCAGGACGACCCTACCCGCCGCCGCCCCGACATCACCCGCGCCCGCACCCTCCTCGGATGGGATCCGAAGATTCCTCTCCGCGAAGGTCTGGAGCGGTCGCTCGAATACTTCCGCTCCACCCTGGTTGTAGCAAGATAAACGATCTCTCTACCGCGGGAGCCGCTGCAGCTTCGGATACCAGGTCAGCTGGAACGAAGCGGTGGTGTTCTGTTGATATCCGGGCTTGTAGATCGGAGCCTTCCACCCCTCATACTGCAGCCAGGAGTTCAACTCCAGGTTCGGACCGAAGCGTTTCACGAAGCTGACCTTGAACTGGTTCTGAGTCGTGCCGAGCGGGATAAAATCCGCCGGCGTCTTCTTGGTCAGATACTCCAGCTGAATCCACTCGTTCCCGGAGAGGTGATAGGTCAACCAGGCCTGCCCACCCTTCGCCTCGCGTCCCATCCAGTCGCCCAGAATGTAGCCCTTATTGGTGTATCCCTGGACCTGAACCGCCTCCCAATAGGTGAAGACGCCTCCCTTGCTGGGGCCGACATCGGGATCCGTGTTGGCTGCCTCAATTCTCAGATCCATCTTTCGTAACCTGCCGGGAAGCTGCGAAAAGTACAGGCCTGTCCGGAAGGAAGCTCGACGGGGCGCGCTGATCGGGGTGACGTCGTCGTGCGAGATCGCGTCGGCGTAGAGCGTAGCGTGGCGTCGAACGAAGGGAAGCCGGTAGGAAAAGTTGAAGGTACTGAATCTCGCTCCAGGATCGTCACGCGAAAGCTTCTCCCCGACAGTCGTATCGTTGATATCGAAGAAGCCCTTGAGGAAGGTGTGCAGCGTGACGGGAGCGTGTCCCGCGCCGCCGAAGATGATCGTCCTCTGAAATCCTACCTGGAGGTTTGAGGTCGGCTCGAACGTAAACATCTCCGAGTGTGTATAAGGGCTGTTGGGAGCGGTATGGCCCTTCAGACTGCCGTAGAAGAAGTCATAGCGTACCGGACCAAGCACTTTGGACACGAGCGGAATGTGCAGAGGTTCCACGCGGTTGATCCGGAACGAATAGATATTTTCGGCATTGTTGGTCCAGGCCACCGAGCCTCCCAGGCCCGGTCCAAGCCACGCGTCGTTCTTCCCTCCCGAGATCTCATGACCCAGCAGATGAAACGAGAGCGAGGCCTCGATCAGACGGAACGGATTCTGCGCCGCAAGAGGTCCCTCGGGGATCGTGTCCTGCGGGCGATTAGGAGCCGCATAGGGATAGAGACGATCGATGATCGACAGCTGTGTGGCCAGTGCGTTCGAATAGCCGCTGCCCGAGGGAGCGTGCTGGTACTCCCCTCGCACATACAGGGAGAAGCGGCCGGCCTCGTTCAACGTCGAGAAGCCAGTGATGTTATTGAAGCCCGTCTCATACGGCCGCCCATAGTCGTTCGTGATCGTCTGGCCCAGATGGAAGCTGTCGTGCAGAACCGGTCCACCGATTCCCGTCAGGCGCGTATAAACCGAGTGGAGGCCGTAGATCGCGCCGCGATCCGTCCCATTGGAGGGCGCTTCCTCCTCAAACTCCCGCAGCAGCTTGGCGAAGATCTCCTGCGCCTCTTCGTTGTCGCTCTCCATCACCGCCGAGCGCGTCGCCTCCAGCATGTGAACCACGCTCTGCCGGGTCCATGGCCTCATATTGAGAAATGCCGTGTCGAGAAATCCCATCGAATACAGCCGCAGGGCCGCGGGATAGACCCAGCTATCCACCGGGATATAGGCCGAGCCCAACGACGAGTTTGTCTTCGTCCGAACCGCAGACAATGAATAACCAGGATAGGAGGGATGTAAACTCCCTGGATCTTGAGGCGTAGCCGCTGGCTGCTGCTGCCCGGGATTCTGCGTAGCTGGGGCACCATAAGGCGGCGACGACGGAATCTGTTGCGTATGCGGCTCTGCCTCCGGGATCGCTGGAGCCGCGGATTGAGACCATCCAGAGGTAAATGTTCCGAGAAAAAGGGCGGAGAAGAGAACGAAGGTTCGGAGCTGAAGATGCATTTGAGAAGAGTCCCGGGGGAGGTAACCTTCTCTTCAGTGTACCTTCTTGCACCCCAAAGGAACCCGGGAGAAACCACGTATTCACCGATCGTTCGATCTGTCTTCGATCAGCTCCGCTGTTTCAACAGACGCTTTCGCACCTTCTTCTCTGTCGTCTTGAACCAGTCCCGATTGCAGATCTTTCGTCCCAGAAGAAACTCCTGCAGATGCTCGATTGGATCATCCGTTGTTTTGCGCTTGCCCTTGATCCTCCAGCTCACGCACTCCAGCAGCACCGGCCCATCTCCGTTGCGGGTCCTTCCCAGCGACTCCTGGGTCACGCGATAGAGCGCGACCGCGTCACAGCGATCGACCGGAATCCCTGGAACTCCTGCCGAATTCGCCACCTCGCAGACCTCGGCGACGTCATCATCCCCTCCGCGCGGCTTGCCCCGTTCCAACGCAACAAACAGGATCGGAAGCCGCATCTCGTGGGCGGCTTGCAACGTCTTGCGCCATATCCTTCGACCGACTTCATCCTTGCGCGCGTAGACCACAACGATGCCGTGCCGTTGTTGTGCCACGAGCGCACTTGCAGCGCCAAGGACCAACCGGAGCCTCTGCTCACTATCCTCGACTGCATCGAGCACACGGTTCACCCCGGCATCGGCCAGAGCCTTTCGGCCGTCTGCGCCGGAGCGAGCAAGGCCTCGGAGAAGGGAAGCGGCATCGCCGCCAAGGATCAGTGCCATCCCGGCGCTTACGCCGGTATCACTGACCAGATCGTCGGGGCCCAGTTCGACAGCCGTGCTTACCCGCACCGCCTCCTGCCCGCGAATCTCTGCGATCCGTCCCTTCTTCTTCGCGCCGGTCCGCTTTATTACGCTCCCCTCAAGCAGCTTGGCCTCAAGCTTCCGGGCCTCGAGCATCAGCGTATACATCTGCCGCAACTTTGCGTTGGGAACCAGCGGATTCTCGCCCGCCTCCGAGTTCTTTTTCTGCGTCATCGTGCTGTTTCTCTCCTGGCAATACAAGAAGAGGGTTCCTGATGGAACCCCCTTCTTCAAAAACAAACATCGTGTGTTAAGGATTATGCCTTGGCTGGATCGATTGCCTCGGTGTCGAGTCCGAGCTCGACCATTGCCTTCTGTGCGCTCTTCGGCTTGAACTTGCCCTCGCGCGCCAGCTTCGAGAGCGTTGCGCCAACGATCGCCTCGGCGCTCACCTCGAAGTGGCGTCGCAGATGCTCGCGATTGTCGCTACGTCCGAAGCCGTCCGTGCCCAGCGTCACCAGACGCGTCGGCAGCCAGGGGGAGAGAGCATCCGGCAGCACCTTCATGTAGTCGCTGGCCGCGATGATCGGCCCCTTGGTGCTCTCAAGCGTCGTCTCAAGGTAGCTCTTCTTCGCCGGTTCGGCCGGGTGCAGACGGTTCCAGCGTTCGACCGCCAGGGCATTGCGGCGCAGCTCATTGTAGCTGGTCACGCTCCACACATCGGCCTCGACCTTGTACTTCTCCGACAGAATCTGCTGCGCCCGCACGACCTCGTTCAGGATCGGGCCCGACCCGAACAGCTGCGCCACCGCCTCGCCCTTCAACGCCGGCTTCAACTTATAGAGCCCGCGCAGAATGCCCTCCGCCGAGCCCTCCGGCATTGGCGGCATGGCATAGTCCTCGTTGTACATGGTGATGTAGTAGAAGACGTCCTCGCCGTTTTCGTACATGCGGCGCAGACCGTCCTGCACCACCACGGCCAGCTCGTAGGCGTAGGCCGGATCGTAGCTCAGGCAGGTCGGAACCGTGCTCGAGAGTACATGGCTGTGTCCGTCCTGGTGCTGCAGTCCCTCGCCCAGCATGGTCGTGCGGCCGGCGGTGCCACCCATCAGGAAGCCCTTGCCGCGCGAGTCCGCGAACGCCCAGGCCATGTCGCCGATGCGCTGGAAGCCGAACATCGAATAGTACATGTAGAAGGGAACCAGCGGCAGGCCGTAGTTCGCATACGCCGTTCCCGCCGCCGTGAACGAGGCCATCGAGCCCGCCTCGGTGATGCCTTCTTCGAGAATCTGGCCGTTCTTCTCCTCGCGGTAGCTCAACAGCATGTCCGAGTCATGCGGAATGTACTTCTGTCCCTCGGGAGCGTAGATGCCGACCTGCTTGATGACCGACTCGAGACCAAAAGTACGGCCCTCGTCCGGAACGATCGGGACCACCAGCTTGCCGATCGCCGCGTCCTTCAGCAGGAAGCGCAGCAGGCTGACAAAACCCATCGTGGTCGAGACGGTGCGATTGTTCGAGCCGCCTGTCCACTCCTTCAAGGTGTCGAGCGCCGGTACCTTGAACTCGAACTTCGGGACCTCACGCTTGGGCAGATATCCGCCCAGTGCCTGACGGCGTTCGTGCAGATACTTGATCTCCGGGGCCGACTCATCGGGCCGGAAGAAGGCACCCTCCTTGGCTGCCTCCTCGGTCACGGGAATCTCGAAGCGCTCGATGAAGTACTTCATCGATTCATCAGTCAGCTTCTTCTCTTGGTGAGAGGCGTTGCGGGCCTCGGTCGAGCCCAAGCCGTATCCCTTAACCGTCTTTGCCAGGATCACCGTCGGGCCGCCCTTGTGCTCGAGCGCGCGCTTGTAGGCGTTGTAGATCTTCGCCGGATCGTGGCCGCCGCGGTGCAGGCGCGCCAGCTGCTCGTCGGTCTTGTCCTCGACCAGCTTTAGCAGCTCGGGGTATTTGCCGAAGAACTCCTTGCGTAGATAGGCTCCGCCCTTGGCCTTGAAGGCCTGGTAGTCGCCGTCCACGCACTCTTCCATGCGCTTCAGCAGAAGTCCCTGGTGATCGCGCTCGAAGAGCTCATCCCAGTCCGAACCCCAGACCACCTTGAGGACGTTCCATCCCGCGCCTCGGAACATGCCCTCGAGCTCGTCGATGATGCGCTTGTTGCCGCGCACCGGGCCGTCCAGGCGCTGCAGGTTGCAGTTGACCACGAAGATCAGGTTGTCGAGATTTTCGCGCGCGCCCAGCGAGATCGCACCCAGCGTATCGACCTCGTCCGTCTCGCCATCGCCGACAAAGGCCCATACCTTACGGTCGCTCTTCTCAATCAGGCCGCGATTCTCCAGGTACTTCATGAAACGCGCCTGGTAGATCGCGTTCAAGGGGCCGATGCCCATCGAGACCGTCGGGAATCTCCAGAAGTCGGGCATCAGCCAGGGGTGCGGATAGCTCGAGAGGGCGGGCTCGCCCCGCAGCTCATGGCGGAAGTTCTTGAGACGCTTCTCCTCGAAGCGGCCCTCCACATAGGCGCGGGCATAGACGCCCGGGGAGGCGTGACCCTGAAAATAAACGAAGTCGCCCGGCAGCTCTCCCGAACCCGAGGCGCTGGGGTACTTGGCGTGGAAGAAATGATTGAAGCCCACCTCGAGCAGCGTCGCCAGCGAGGAATAGGTCGAGATGTGGCCGCCGATGCCTGCATCCTTCTTGTTCTGCCCATGAACCATCGCCATGGCGTTCCAGCGGATCAGGGCCTCGATGCGGCGCTCGACTGCACGGTCGCCAGGATAGGGAACCTCGTCGTGCTTCGGAATCGTGTTCCGATAAGGCGTTATGATTTCGCTCGCAACCGGAACCCCGGCCTCACGGGCACGCGAGCGCAGCGTCTCGAGTAGCTCGGCGCCTCGTTCCCAGTCACTCGCCACAACCTCGTCGAAGGCTTCAATCCACTCCGAAACCTCAGCAGCAAAGTCAACCTGCGCGGGCGTCTCCAGCTTTGTTGTCATAAGCGGTCCTTATATCCCCATCTCTCTCCGGCCATACTGCGCCGATCAAAACCAACCCCTTCTAAGATAATCTTGAAACCCCATACCCGTCATCCATGGGCAAGAATCCGGTGCGAAAACCGGCTTCCGATAGAAGACAGGCGCTGCCGCGCGGGCCCACGCGTAGTGGGCCCGGTCGTGCCACACGCCTTTGAATTAGGCCGCTCCGGCGTCTTCGGCGAAGATAAGAAGATGCGCGAAAAGTCGAAGATTAAGGATTCGAATGAGAGTCTCTGAGGTTCGAATCGAAGTTCTTGCTGGTCTGACGTCTGCCCTCTCCCTCGTCCCTGAGGTCGTGGGGTTTGCCCTCGTGGCCCATGTCAATCCTTTAACAGGCCTTTACGCGGCGTTCATCATCTGCCTTGTAGCGGCGGCTATGGGAGGAAGACCGGGCATGATCTCTGGCGCGGCAGGCTCGATGGCGGTCGTCTCGGCGGCCCTCGTCCTGCAGCATGGGGTGGAATACCTGTTCGCCACCATTATCTTGACGGGCATTTTGCAGATGATCTTCGCGTGGTTTCGTCTCGGCAAGCTCATCCGGATGGTTCCGCACCCAGTAATGATCGGCTTCGTCAATGGCCTCGCCATCGTCATCGCGTCCGCCCAGCTTCAGCACTTTCGTACACGATCCTCTCCTGGCCTGGAGGGTTGGATGCAGCCTTCCGCGCTGCTGACCATGCTTGGGCTGGTCGTCGTGACCGTGGTGGTGACCGCACTCTTGCCTAAACTTACAAAGGCTTTTCCCTCGGCACTGGCAGGCATTCTCGCCGCGACTGCATGTGCGTTCGCGCTGAAGATTCATACTCGGACGGTGGGAGATCTGGCGTCGATCAAAGGCACGCTGCCTCAATTTCATCTCCCTTCCGTTCCCTACGACCTGCAAACGCTGCGGATCATCCTTCCATACGCGCTCATTCTGGCGACGATCGGCCTGGTCGAGACCCTGCTCACCCTGAATCTCATCGATGAGATCACGGATACAGGCAGCCAGCCCAACCGCGAGTCCATGGCGCAGGGCCTCGGAAATCTCGTTGGCGCATTCTTCGGTGGAATGGGCGGATGCGCCATGATCGGGCAGAGCATGATCAACCTGAACGCCGGCGGCCGGCGACGTCTCTCCGGGATCGCCGCGGGCGGATTTCTGCTGGCGTTCATCCTCTTCGGATCGCAGTGGATCGAGAAGATTCCCCTGGCAGCGCTGGTCGGAGTCATGTTTGTGGTCGCGGCCGAGACGTTCAGCTGGAAGAGCCTGACCGGCATGGCTCGCATCCCAAAACACGACACCCTGGTGATGCTGGTCGTGACCGCAGTGACGGTTCTTACGAATCTCGCGGTTGCCGTGATAGCAGGCATTGTGATCGCCGCCCTCGTCTTCGCCTGGGATCACGCCCAGGAGTTGGAGATAACGGTCTTCCAGGAAGAAAAAGGCAAGGTCTATCGGCTGAGAGGCAGCCTCTTCTTTGCCTCTGCGACCCAGTTCTCAGGCTTTTTTGATCCGAAGAACGATCCAGACGAAGTTTTTCTTGAGTTTGATGAGGCCAGGATCATGGATTCGTCCGCACTAGAGGCCGTGGAGGCGCTGGCCTTCCGATATCGAAAATTGGATAAGCGGCTTCATCTGCTGGGATTGAGCAATCACTGCGACAAGCTTCTGCGCCGCAAGGATGGAGCCGGGCTATTGCTGCCTCTCTCGGAAGGATAGAGACAGCGATCCTGTCGAAAAAAAGATCTACCGGACAATGCTCTACGTCGAATAATCCGCGTTGATCCGGACGTACTCGGCCGTCAGGTCGCAGGTCACGAACCGGCACACACCGTCGCCCTGGTTGAAGTCCATGGCGATTGTGTAGTTGTGCTGCTGCATGACCGCATGCGTGGCCGCCTCGTCGAAGGCAGGCGAGCGCATCCCGGCCTCGTAGACCGGAAGATCTCCGATCCGCACCGTCACCTGCGCCGGGTCAAACGCTATCCCGGAGTATCCTGCCGCGGCCATCAACCTGCCCCAGTTGGGGTCGGCGCTCGACCAGGCCGTCTTGCACAGCGGCGAGTGCGCGATCGACTTTGCGATCTGCTTGGCCTCGGCGTCGTCGCGGGCTCCGGTGATCGCGAGCGTCACCACGTGGGTCACACCCTCGCCATCGTCGACGATCGCATACGCCAGGCGGTTGCAGACCTCCTCCAGCGCTGCGGCAAAGACATCCCGTGTGCTCGTGTCCAGTTCCACTCCGCTAGCGCCCGAGGCCAGCAACAGCACCGTATCGTTGGTCGAGGTGTCGCCGTCGATCGAGATGGAGTTGAAGCTGTCCTCCACCGCCGGAACCATCAACGCGCGAAGGTCCTCTCCCGTAGCGACAACATCGGTGAACAGATACACCAGCATCGTCGCATGCGGGGCCACGGGCTCTCCCAGCCGCGGATGAATCATCCCCGCGCCCTTGGCCGCACCGAAGATCCTCACCTCGCCACCGTTGATCGCAACCGTCGCCCGCGCAACCTTCATGCGTGTGTCGGTGGTCATGATGGCTCGTGCAAAGCTCTCCGCATGCTCGAGCGTATCTCCGAGTGAGGCCTCCAGCTCCGGCAGCGCAGCGACCACCTTCTCGGCCGGGAACGGAACCCCGATGATCCCCGTCGAAGAAGGGAAGACCTCATCGTAGATGCAGCCGAGAGTCTCGGCGACAGCAACGCAGGTGCGCTCGCAGCCCTCGATTCCGGCCTGACCGGTCGCGCAGTTGGCGTTGCCGGCGTTGACCAGCAGCGCGGCCACGCGGCCTCCGGTCGAGCTCATATGTCTGCGCCCCACCGTCACCGGGGCCGCAACCACCTGGTTCGACGTGTACATCACCGCCGCCTGGGCCACGCCGCCGACCAGCCGCGCCATGGCCAGATCCGGCTTTCCGCTCACCTTGATGCCTGCCCGTACCGATCCCCACTGAAAGCCCCTGGGCAGAACTTCGCTCACTCTCAAATCCTCGTCCATAAACTTTAATCCAGTGAAATCGTAAAAATCGTATGAACTTACAACGCGAAGGGAAGCGTTCGCCCTTCGGCGCTGCTCTGGCGGGCGAGCTCCAGCAGCCGGATCACCTTCAATCCATCCTCCGCCTTCACGTCAAGGGAAGCCTTCCCCAGGACCGCGTTCCGCACATTCGCATAGAAGTCGCGATAGTCTCCCAGCTCCGTCTTCACCGTCGTCCGGTTCAGCTTGCCCGGCTCGGCCGGGTTGGGAGCCACTACCAGGGTGCCCCACGCGGACTCAGGCTCCGCGAGCCACTCACGGCTGTCCCCTATGGGAGGAACCTTCGCCCCGCCCACCAGAGCCGGCTCCTGCGGGTCCAGGCCGTACTTGCGGAAGCTGCCAAGAGTGCCGTGCAGCAGGAAGCGCGGAGCAGGCTCCGCCGCCAGCATCGTCGCCCGGCAGATCGCCAGCAGCCGAGGATAGTGCAGCGTGATGTCGAAGGCATCCTCGATCGCCGTGGCGTCGCGGTCGCGGCGAACACTCGCCGTAATCGCCTCAGGAGCTCCGAACAACGCCAGCGCCTGGTCCACCAGATGCGGTCCCAGATCGAAGAGCATACCGTTCGCGTCGTTCCCGGCCTCCTTCCAGGTCCCCTCCCGCGGCAGCGGACGGAAGCGGTCGAAGTGAGACTCAAACGTCGCCAGCCGCCCCAGCTCACCCGACGCCAGAATCCTACGAACGGTCTTGAAGTCCCCATCCCAGCGGCGGTTATGGAACGGAGCGAGCACCAGCCCGCGCTCCCCCGAAAGCGCGATCAGCTCCCTTGCTTGCTCCGAGCTGGCCGCAAATGGCTTGTCGATCACCACATGCTTGCCTGCCAGAAGCGCCTGCTTCGCCAGCTCATAATGGGTCTCATTGGGAGTGCCCACGGCGATCAGCGAGATTGCCTTGTCTGTCAACGCCTCTTCCACCGACCGCAAAATCCGTGACTGCGGATAGGCCTGAGCGGCCTCATCGCCGCGCCGCTGCACGATCGCCTCCAGCTTCAATCCCGGCACCGCGCTCACAAACGGCGCATGAAAGACCCTACCGGCCAAACCAAAGCCGATGACTGCCACCCCAATCTCTGCCATTTCCACTCCTCACAGTCTCATTTCAATGCTTTGCGCTTCAGAAGAATTCCATTCTAGGGCAATTTCCCGGATGCCGTGGCCTGGGTGAGATCCTTCCCTGTCGTTTTCCCCGGGAGGATACAACGCCGACAGCCTCCTGCTGCTCTACACCCTTCAGGAAATTGCTTTAGACCTTCAGGGAAGCTGCTCCAGCCCGATTCCTCATCGTTCGGTCGTCATCGAACTCTTGCATTCTCAATCGTCTGCGAAACTTTTTGAGCCCTCAAAACGTTACAACGCATCAGAAATGCGTATAGGACTCCAGATTCAAGCGCAGCTCTTCTTCTAATGGAGAGAACTGTGGCTCAAAACTCTTGAGGTACAGGTAACATCGAACCTATGGCTCAAACGAACACGACGATCGTCCAAAATCGGATTCAAGACCAGACGATCGGTAGGAGAGGGGAGAGTGCCCGGCAAAACATCTTTGCCCGTTCTCTCCCAGGTGCTGTAGCTATCGTCGGTATGACGCTCGCGAGTCTGCCGGCGTTAGCGCAGACCCAGTCGCAGCCCTCTGGAAACCAGCCGCGTCCCACCGCCACCGGACCCAGCAGTGGCCCCGACACCTCGGCAGTCGCTGGAGCGCAGCAGCAGCTCTACACCGCCACCGGACAAAACGGCTCCCAGGTGACGCAGGACTCCTTCAAGGGCAGTATCGTCGAAGGCAAGTCGACCGGAAACCTGCTCGATCTCTCCCTCGACGACGCCATCCAGCGCGGCCTGCGCAACAACCTCGGCATCATCCTGCAGGGAGCTTCGCAGCGCAACGCCAACGGCCAGAGGCTCGAAGAGCTGCAGGCTCTGCTCCCAACGGTCACCGGTGCGGCCAGCATCAATGTCCAGCAGGTCAACTTGGCGGCCTACGGCCTCAAGTTTCCCGGCCTGAATCCCATCATCGGACCCTTTCAGGTGGTGGACTTCCGCGCCTATCTCACCCAGAACCTCTTCAACCTCTCCGCGCTCCAGAACTATATCGCCGCGAAGCACAACTTCCAGGCGGCGAAGCTCACCGCGGAAGACGCTCACGACCTCGTCGTCCTGACCGTCGGCAACGCTTATCTTCTCTGTATCGCCGACAGCGGCCGCATCGAGGCCGTCACCGCCGAGCTTGCCACCTCGAAGGTCTCGCTCGACCAGGCGGTCGCCGCGCACGAGGCCGGAACCAGCCCCCGGCTCGATGTTCTTCGTGCCCAGGTGGATTATCAGAACGAGGAGCAGACCCTGATCTCGGCCAAGAATCAGCTGGAGAAGGACAAGCTCTCCCTCGCACGCGCCATCGGCCTCCCGCTCGATCAGCAGTTCCGCCTCACCGATCTCGCCCCCTACGCCGCCCTCAACGATGTCGATCCCCAAGCCAGCGTCGATCAGGCTCTCAAGACCCGCAAGGATCTTGCAGCCTCGGGAGAGCAGGTGAAGGCGGCCTCCGCCCAGAAGACCTCGGCCTGGGCCTACCAGCTTCCCGTGGCCAGCTTCTCGGGCGACTTCGGCGATCTCGGGCAGACCCCCGGCCATTCGCACTCCAGCTACAACGCGACCGGACAGATCACGGTGCCCATCCTGCAGGTCGCCAAGACCAAGGGACAGAACGAGGTCGCCGCCTCGCAATACGAGCAGGCGCGGGCCCGTCTGGGAGACCAGGCCCAGCAGGTCAATCAGGATGTGCGCGATTCCATCCTCGATATTCAGGCCGCGGCCAAGCTGGTCGAGGCCACCCACTCGAATGTTGAGCTGGCCACCGAGGCCCTCAGCGAGGCTCAGCAGCGTTTCAAGGCTGGCGTCTCGGATAACCTTCCCGTCTCGCAGGCTCAGTCCCAGACCGAGCAGGCGAATGACCAGTACATCAGCGCTCTCTATCAGCACAACATCGCGAAGCTCTCGCTCGCGCGCGCCCTGGGCGCCGCGCAGACGAATTACAAAGATTATCTCGGAGGAAAGTAACCTTGCCAGAGCAAGCAGAGAAGCAGTTCGACCAGAACCATGCGCCGGAGCCGGAAGACGAATCTCCTGAGAAGAAGTCTCGTCGCAAGCTCGTCATCATCGCGGTCTTGACGCTGCTGGTGATCGGGGCCGCACTCTTTTATTGGCACTCCACCTTTACCGAGGACACCGACGACGCTCAGGTGGACGGCGACCTCTACCAAGTCAGCTCCCGTATCGCCGGCCAGGTGATCAAGGTCTACGTGGAGGACAACCAGGAGGTGAAGGCGGGCGATCTGCTCGCCGAGATCGATCCCAAGGACTTCCAGGTCGCCCTCGAGCAGGCCCAGGCCAATCTCGCCAACGCCGAGGCGGCTGCCATCCAGGCCAACGTCAACGTCCCCATCACTACCATCACCTCGAACACCAGTATCAACACCACCGGCTTCGATGTGCAGAGCGGTCAGGCCGCCGTGGCCCAGGCCCAGAAGCAGGTCGCCGCGGCCGAGGCCCGGGTCGATCAGGCCAAGGCCAACGAGGTCAGGGCCAATGCCGATCTCGAGCGCTACAAGCCCCTGGTGGAGAAGGACGTCATCTCCAAGCAGCAGTACGACGCCGCCGTCGCCTCTGCCGCCGCCAACCGCGCCGGGACCCTCGAGGCCGAGTCCACGCTGATCGCCCAGCAGGAGGCCGTCCGTCAGGCCCAGCAGAAGCTGGCCCAATCCCGCTCGACCGCCATGGAGGCATCGAAGAACGGTCCCAGTCAGATTCGGGCTCAACAGGCGAGGGCCAACGCCGCGCTGGCTGCGGTCAAGCAGGCCCAGGCCCAAGTGGACCAGGCCAAGCTCAACCTGAGCTACACCAAGATCACCGCCCCGACCACTGGCATCGTCAATAAGAAAAACGTCAACATCGGCGCGAACCTCTCGGTCGGCCAGGACCTGCTGACGATCATTCCCTTGACCAACCTGTGGGTAACGGCCAACTTCAAGGAGACCCAGCTCGAGAGCATGCGTGAGGGACAGAAGGTCGTCGTCAAGGTCGATGCCCTCGGCGGTAAGAAGTTCCATGGCACCGTCCGCCAGATCGGCGGAGCCACCGGGTCTCGCCTCTCGCTCTTCCCGCCTGAGAACGCGACCGGCAACTATGTGAAGGTGGTTCAACGTATTCCGGTGCGTATCGACTTCACCAACCTCGACCAAGAGAACAGCGATCACAAGCTCAGGCCGGGTTACTCGGTCACGCCGATCGTCTCGGTCAAATAAAGCTTTCATCGCGAAGATACACAGCCCGGTCGCCATGCGCGGCCGGGCTGTGTATCTTTAAGGCACTCCTGGCATCTAAACTGGGAAGCCCATTACTGCTGGACCGCACGTTATGCCGATCGCGCTCGCCTTCTTCGTCCATTACGCGTACCTGATCCTGTTCCTCTGGGTTCTCGTGGAACAGCTTGGCGTCCCTGTGCCCAGCATTCCCATCCTCCTCACCGCGGGAACCCTCTCGGCAACTCACAGGATTCACCACTCCTACGCGTTGATCGCGGTGATGGCAGCCTGTGCTTTCTCCGACTCCATGTGGTTCGCGCTTGGCCGCCGGTATGGTAACAGCGTGCTCAAGCTGCTGTGCCGCCTCTCGCTGGAGGCCACCACCTGCGTCTCGAAGACCGAGGGCTACTTTACGCGTCGAGGTCCATCGACGCTCTTGTTCTCCAAATTTATTCCAGGGCTCAGCACGGTTGCACCTCCGATCGCCGGCCAGATCGGAATGCCTTACCGGCGCTTCATCCTCTGGGACATGGCGGGCTCCTTCCTCTGGGCCGAGACCTTTCTGCTCGCCGGCCGCTTCTTCGGCGACATCGCGCAGAAGAGCACCCGCTTCTTCCACTGGCTGGGACGGTTCGCCTTCGCCATCTTCATCCTGATGGTTTTGGGATGGATCGCCTATCGCATTCTCAAGCAGAGGAAGTTCCTGCGGCAGGTGCGCGAGCTTCGTCTCGAGCCTGCCGAGCTAAAGGCCATGCTCGACCGCGCCAAGCTGCAGGGCAACAAGCCTCCCTTCATCGTAGACCTCCGCCATCCGCTCGACTATCTGCCGGATCCCCGCGTTCTGCCCGGCGCCCTTCGCGTTGGACCCAACGAGATCCGCCAGCACAGCGAGATCATCCCGCGCGACCGGGACGTCGTCCTCTATTGCACCTGCCCCAACGAGGAGACCAGCGCTAAGCTCGCCCTGCAGCTTCATCGGCTCGGCGTCTACCGCGTCCGTCCTCTCCGCGGAGGCTTCGATGCCTGGAAGAACGCCGGCTATCCGCTCGAACAGTACGTCACCGATAAGCCCACTGAGGCCGTCCTTCCCGAAGAGATCGCTCCGGCGCATCCCGCGGAGTCCAAGCCTGCCGTTCCCGCGGGATAAGCTTCCAGTTATGCTCGAAGGGATAACCGTCAAACTCGGATAGACGGTGATCCCTTCAAGCCTTCTTAAGACCCGAAGGTGAAGTTCACCGTGATGGTCGTCTGCACCTCGGTCGGATCGCCGTTCAACAGATAGGGTCTATACCGGGCGGCGCGGATCGCGTCGAGGGCCGCGGATCGCAGCATCTCCGGACCGTCGACAACCCGCAGACTCTCGATCGTTCCAGACTTTGAGATCACCGCCTCCACCACCACGCTGCCCGCGACGTGTGCCGCCCGCGCAATCGCCGGGTAGACCGGACGGATCGGCGCCAACAGCATCCCCGCCGTTACTCCTTCGGAGACATGAATCTTCTGGGGTGGCTTCGCCGGAGCCACACTCACTGCGGGACCGGAGTGGCCTACCGCCCTCAGAGCGTCTCCAACCGTAGCCATCCCCAGACCAGTCACGATATTGGGAATGGATGGGGGAGCATCCTGGTCTGACCCTGCGGGATGCCCAAATGCAGGTACCAGCGGACGCATGATCACGGGTAGCGAGGGCGTTGCCGAGACCTGCGAATTTGCGGCAACAGCATGCTGGACCGGCAGAGGCGGCCGGGGCGGGGGAGGGGTGAAGACAATGGGCGCTTCGATATGCGCTGACAGACGCTCCGGATGAAACATGGGAATGACAACGAGGGTAGCCGCAATCGCCACCTGCAGCACTGTTGACCCGATCATCGTCCAACGCTTCGTCGCCGAGACGGCCTGCACCTCGGACACAACCAGACTCCTCTCAAACATAGACACCTCCGAATCCTTCTTCGACTTCGGGGGCGCACCTGCGAGAGGGATGCGTCCATACCGCTTTAGACCCCTCCGGCGATCAAAATGTTCCCTGTAAGAAAAATCTGTGAAAAGAGCAGCGATCTGAGCGATCATGGATCACCATGGCTCACAGCACCGCAACCCTCGCCAAGCCGGCTGTCGACGGCTCCGTTACGGGCAGCGTTACGATCAAGGCTCCCTCCTCGCGCGTTCTCTCGGTCGATGTGCTGCGCGGCATCACCATCGCCTTCATGATCCTGGTCAACGATCCCGGCGACTGGAAGCGCGTCTATGAGCAGCTGGACCACTCGGCCTGGAGCGGCTGCACCCTCACCGATCTGGTCTTCCCGAACTTCCTGTTCATCGTCGGAGTCGCGATCATCCTGTCGATCCAGACGCGCCTCGCGCGCGGAGCCAGCCGGCGTGAGCTGGCGATTCACACCCTTCGCCGCTCAGTGACGATCTTTGTCGTCGCCATGCTGATCAACCTGGTGCCGTTCTTCAACTTCTCGCACCTTCGTCTCTATGGAGTTCTGCCGCGCATCTCCCTCTGCTACCTGGTCGCCGGGCTGATCTGTCTCTGGACCCAAAAGGCCAGGCATCTGCTCGCGATCACCGTCGGGCTTCTGGTCAGCTATTGGCTGCTCATGCGTTTTGTTCCAGTCCCGGGCTTCGGCATCCCCACCCACGACATTCCCCTGCTGGCCCCTGACCGCAACCTGGTCGCATGGCTCGACCGCGGCATCATGGGCTTCCTCCAGAACACCATTCACACCGGCCGCCTCTACGAGGTCACGCGCGATCCCGAGGGGCTTCTCAGCACCATCCCGGCCATCGGCACCACGCTATTGGGCGCGGTGACGGCGCTCTGGCTGCGCCGTACGGGAGGTACTCATCCCACTCTTACCAAAGCGAGGTGCGCCCTGGGAATGTTCGCCGCCGGCGTCGTCGGAATGGCCGCAGGCCTCGCCTGGAATCCCTGGTTTCCCATCAATAAGAAGCTTTGGACCAGCTCCTACGTGCTCTTTGCCGCGGGCTTCGCCCTGATTGGCCTGGCCCTCTGCTATTGGCTGATCGACATGACGCGCTTCAACGAGACCAAGGTGGGCAAGTGGCTCACGTGGCCCTGGCTGGTCTTCGGCTCAAACGCTATCGTGGCCTACATTGCTTCCGCCATCTTCGAGAAGACAGCCTTCCTGATCCACATGGGCACAGGCGCCGACGGCAAACCGCTGACACTGTGGGGATGGACCTACGGGCACGTCTTCGCCAGCGGGGGCTCGACCAAGAACACCTCGGTCGCCTTTGCGCTGGCTTATGTCCTGCTCTGCTTCATCCCCAACCTCATTCTCTGGCGGAAGAAGATCTTTGTGAAGCTGTAGATTTTTTGGGAGAAAAGGCGGGTGGCCTGCCGGCCGGGCCCACTGCTCGGCAGCGCCAGTTCCTGTCTTTATCGGCTGCTCCCTCATCCTCAATTACGATAGGGAGATGGCTTACACCGATCTGCGCGACTGGATCAACGCGCTGCACCAGGCAGGGGAGTTGAAACGCATCACGACCGAGGTCTCGCCCGACCTAGAGATGGCCGAGATCGCCGACCGCGCCGCCAAGATGGGCCGGGGAACCGAAAAGGCCGGCGGCCCCGCGCTGCTCTTCGAGAACGTCAAAGGCTACCCGGGCGCGCGCGTCCTGATGAATCAGTTCGGCAGCGCCAACCGCATGCGGCTGGCGCTCGAGACCGACTCCCTCGACACCATCGCCGATCGTATTCGCGTGCTACTCAAGCCCGAGACGCCGATCGGATTTATGGACAAGCTCAAGATGCTCCCCAAGCTCGCCGAGGTTGGGGCCTTCTTTCCGAAGATGGTCGCGGCCAAGGACGCTCCCTGCAAGCAGGTCATCCTGAAGGGAGCTGATGTAGATCTCACTCGGCTTCCCGTCCTCAAGACCTGGCCGCATGACGGCGGCCCCTTTATTACCCTGCCTTGTGTGCTCACCCGCGATCCCAAGTCCGGCAAGCGCAACGTCGGAATGTACCGGATGCAGGTCTACGACAGCAACACCACCGGCATGCACTGGCAGCGCCAAAAGGTCGCCGCCGAGCATATGCGCGATCGCCTGCGCGCGGCCTCGGTCGATAAGGCCGCAGCCGTTGACCTGATGGCCCTGACCGCCGGAGGAACCGCCGCAGCCCCGTCGCTCGAGACCATCCCCCAGGTCACCCTGGGCAAGATCCGTAACCAGCGGATGGAGGTTGCCGTCGCCATCGGCACCGATCCGGCCACCACCTTCAGCGCCATCGTTCCCGCGCCGCCGGACGTCGAGGAGTACATCATCGCCGGCTTCCTGCGCCAGAAACCGGTCGAACTGGTCAAGGCCGAGACCGTCGATCTCGACGTTCCCGCCAACGCCGAATACGTCCTCGAGGGCTACGTCGAACTGGGAGAGCTGCGCACCGAAGGCCCCTTCGGCGACCACACCGGCTTCTACACCATGCAGGATGACTACCCGGTCTTCCACGTCACCTGCATCACCCACCGGCGCGATCCAGTCTACGCGGCCACCATCGTCGGCAAGCCTCCCATGGAGGATGCCTGGATGGGCAAGGCGGTCGAACGCATTTTCCTCCCTCTCATGCAGCTCACGCTCCCGGAGATCCGCGACGTCAACCTTCCCCCCGCGGGCGTCTTCCACAACCTGATGATCGTCTCGATCCGCAAGTCCTACGCCGGACACGCCCGCAAGGTGATGAACGGCATCTGGTCGATGGGGCAGGCGATGTTCACCAAGTGTATCATCGTGGTCGATGAGGACTGCGACGTCCATGACATCCCTGAGGTGGTCCTGAGGACGACCAACAACATCGACCCCGAGCGCGACATCCAGTTCACGCTGGGTCCGGTCGATTCGCTCGACCACGCCAGCCGCCTGCCCAACTTCGGCAGTAAGATGGGCATCGATGCTACCCGGAAGTGGGCGGCCGAGGGATTTAATCGTCCCTGGCCTCCAATGCTGAAGATGGATCCTGGGGTAAAGTCGAAAGTGGACGCAATCTGGAAGCGGCTGGGAATCGAATAAACCGGTAACCCTCAAACTGGGTTTTGGTGGTGAGCGGATCGGATGGCTCTCGTCGTCCTGATCTTCTCGTCTCGTTTTAAAGAGACTCGACCGACCGCGACCGGGTTCTTCCATCCGGTTCTATCCATTTGTAGAAATTGAGGGGATTCGATGGCAGTCTGGCGCAGATGGAGAAACCGGCTGATGGTGTTGTTTGCCGTCCTTGGGCCGGGCTTCATCACGGCCAACGTCGATAACGACTCCGGCGGCATCCTCACCTACTCGCAGGCAGGGACGCAGTACGGCTATCACCTGCTGTGGACGATGATTCCGATCACCCTGGCCCTGATCGTGGTGCAGGAGATGTGCGCCCGCATGGGCGTGGTGACGGGTAAGGGCCTGAGCGACCTGATCCGAGAGGAGTTCGGGCTGCGCATCACCTTCTTCGTCATGATCCTGCTGGTGATCGTGAACTTCGGCAATGTGATGGCCGAGTTTTCGGGGATCGCCGGCAGCATGCAGCTCTTTCACGTCAGCAAGTACATCAGCGTGCCGGTCTGCGCCTTCGTAGTGTGGCTGCTGGTGGTCAAGGGCGACTACAAGAGCGTCGAGAAGGTCTTCCTGATCGCCAGCGTCGTCTATATCGCCTATATCTTTACCGGCGTGCTGAGCGGACCGAACTGGCACGAGGCGCTGGTCCAGACGGTGAAGCTTCCCGGGCGCGCGGTTTGGCACGACCGGAACTATGTCTACATGACCATCGGGATCATCGGAACCACCATCACGCCCTGGATGCAGTTCTACCTGCAGTCCTCGATTGTGGAGAAGGGAATCGAGGTCAGGCAGTACAAGCATTCGCGGCTGGACGTGATTATCGGCTCGATCTTTACCGATGTCGTTGCCTGGTTCATCATCGTGGCCTGCGCGGCGACGCTCTACACCCATGGCACGCGCAACATCACCGAGGCCTCGGACGCAGCCGATGCAATGAAGCCGCTGGCCGGGCAGTACGCGTTCATCCTGTTTGCCGCGGGACTCTTCAACGCCTCGCTGTTTGCCGCCTGCATCCTGCCGCTCTCGACCGCGTATACGGTCTGCGAGGGGTTGGGGCTGGAGAGCGGCCTCGACAAGTCGTTCAAGGAAGCGAAGTTCTTCTACTGGTTTTATTCGTTGCTGATCGCCCTGGGCGCGGCGGTGGTCCTGATTCCGAACTTTCCCCTGATCCGGGTGATCATCGGGTCGCAGGTGTTAAACGGTGTTCTGCTGCCGGTGGTGCTGATCTTCATGCTGCGGCTGATCAATCGGCAGGAGCTGATGGGCAAGTACACGAACTCGCGATGGTTCAACGGGGTGGCCTGGCTGACGGCCGCGATTGTGATCTGCCTGTCGCTGGTGCTGATGTGGAACGGACTGATGGGTAACGGCGCCTCTTAGTCTGCGTTGATTTAGACGATGGCCCGTGCGGCAGCGCTGTCCTTTTAAAAGGTCCTAGAGGAGCTTGCCCTCGGAGAGATCGCGGATCAGGCCGAGATCGGCGGCGAGAAAGTCGAAGTCCGGCAGGCGCTCGAGCGGAGACCACCGCATATCGTTGAAGATGCGATTCTCGAGCTTGCCGGTAAACTCCTGGACGACGAAGAACTGAAGGTCGATGGTTCCACCGTTACGGTACTTATGCCGAACGCGGGCAACGGGGCGGCCGATGGTGGCCGTAATGCCCAGTTCCTCGTTGAGCTCGCGCCGAAGAGCCTCCTCGGCACCCTCGCCGGGCTCGATCTTGCCTCCGGGAAACTCCCACTTCAGGCTCATGGGTTGATCGGGTTTGCGCTGGCAGACCAGCACCTCGACCCCGGAGCCGGTGTCGCGGAGAATGAGCGCGGCTACGACCAGTCTCACCGGCTTCGGCGGGGCTGGCGTCTCAACGCCTTCATTCAATTTGCGAATCGGCTCTTTCACGCTTCTTTATTAGACGCCAATTCGACTGTGAAAGGGTTTCGAATCGACTTAGGCGACAGTTACGGACGCGGGATAGTAAACAGTCCAGCCCTCCTGCGCGCTGCGCTCGATCAGGGCAGGGGTGGGATTGACCGGGAAGGCGCGACGGGCGATCGCCAGCATGGCCGCATCGTGGATGGAGTTGCCGAAGACCGCATCGGGAGTCGTGATGCCGACCCGGTTGAGCGAAGCTACCTTGCCCTCGTCGGTAGGAACGTCGAGCAGATGATCGGTGACGACGCCGTTGCGAACCTCGACACGGGCCGAGAGAACGCGGTCGGCTGGAATGCCGAAGCGGCGGACACCCTCTTCGATGACCCAGTCGTTGGTGGAGCTTACGGCCCAGACCTCGACGCCGCGATTGCGCAGGTCGTTGACCAGCTCAAGCATCTCTGGGAAGATGTGGCGCTCGATGCGGGTGGAGAAGAACTCGCGGGCGGCGCGGCGAAGCTCTTCTTCGCGCAGGCCCTGGTAGAGCTGCACCATCTCGCCACAGATGGCGATCTCGGAGACCTCATTGCGGTGGTAGGCGCGGTAGCGGGCGTCGATCCAGTCGGCGGCCTCGCGTGAGATCAGACCGGTCTCGATGGACCATTTCATGAAACCGGAGCCGGCGTCGCCGGACCAGAGAGTTCCGTCACAGTCGAAGACGGCGAGTTGGGGGGAGAGGGTATGAACAGCGGCAAAGAGCTCTTCAGTCGAGTGGGGGTGGGGAGTAGAGATAGTCTGCATCGGGAAGTTCTCTGCGCGGTCTCGAATCACACGCATTTTTTAGTTTCGGTCCTTTGATTTAAGTCTACTCTTATTGCGCCCGGAAGAGACGCATTGGTTGATCGTCGTGGTTCTCTGTAACAGGGGAATGAAAGAGAATCAGTAATTTCGCTTCCAAGGGAAGTACTGTCTCTAAACGGGAGGAGGGCCGTCTACGACGGTGGCTCCCTCAGGGAGGTTAAAAACAAAGTCCTGCTCGCGGGTGGGGATGTTCTCTGCCACCTGAGTAAAGGCGAACTCGGTGATGGCGCCGTCGAGCTCTTCCAGTTTCATGTGCTGGATCTCGCCGTTTGCGGTGACGTCGAGCGTGAGGCGATGAATACGCTGCTCCATACCCTGGGGGATGCCGGCAATGTGGATGCCGTGATTATCCTGGGTGACGGTGAGATTGACGAGTTCCTTCTTAAGCTGCGTATGGCCGAGAAGAAAGCGCAGCGGGCTGCGGAGGTCATCGAGCTGTTTGGCGGGAATGCGTTGCGCCTGAGCGTCGCCGGGGGTGTAGAACCAGGCGAACCTGCCGTCGAGAATGAAGAGCTTGCCCTGCGGCTCGTCGTAGCTCCAACGCATGCGGCCTGGCTTCTTGAGCAAGAGGGTGCCGGACTCGGTACGGTCGAGCCCCATGCCGGCGTAGTGCTCGGAGTAGCGGGCACGCAGGGAGGTGAGCCGGTTGTAGTGCTGGTCGACGCGCGCGATCAGGGCGTCGGAGTCTTGTGAGGCAGCCGGTGCATGGGCCTGCCCGAGAGAAGCGAGGCCCGGCACGCTAAGAACTGCAGCCAGCAGAAGGGAACGTCCGAGCATTACTGGATGGGCTGGGTGCAGTTGGTTCCGCCCGCGGAATCGAAGGTGATGCGATTGTTCTCATCGGAGCAGAAGCCGCGATCGCCGGACTTGCCAACGGAGGTAGGGACGGCCGTGACCTCATAGGATGTGTACATATCCTGGTTGTTCACGGTGACCTTGTTGCAATTGGTGATCGAGAAGGTGTAGCCGGATTTATTGCCGGAAGCGAGACCAACGTCGATCAGCTGGGCTGCCTGAGCCGAGGGGGCGCCGGACTTGGGATCGCCGCCAAGCTGCCCAAGCGAGCAAGCGAATCCGTTGCCCGGGTACATGGAGTTGTACTGGAGCTCCGCCTGTACGATGGTTCGAATCGATTGGACTGCTGAGAGCTCGTGCGACTGCTTGGTCAGCTTCAGCATCTGCGGGACTGCCAGGGTCATGAGGATGAGCATGACGGACATGACGATGAGAAGCTCGATCAGGGTGAAGCCCTGTTCCTGAGCGTCCTTAATACGGTTCGCCCTGATGTTCTGCTCGATCTCGCCGTGATTCTGCTCCACGCTTAGCCGCTCCATTCGGTTCATCTTCCTCGTTCGCCTCATCTTGTCGTATGTTCTGACACCACACACTTTATCAGCAGGCGAGGTCTTTGCGCTCGACCTTAATCTCGCCCAAGTTGCCGAGCACAGCCAAAGCCATAGACTCGGTGCGGAAGAGCTCGTTGGCAAGGCGCTGGATGTGCTCCGGGGTGACGGCCTCGATCTCGCGGGTGATCTCGTCGATGCCGAAGAAGCGTCCGAAGTACATCTGCTGCCGGGCGAGGTTGGCCATGCGGCTCGAGCAGCTCTCAAGACCCATGACCATGTTGCTCTTCAGCTGATCCTTGGCACGGCCGAGCTCGGAGAGACTCACCGTCTCCTGCTTGAGACGGGTGAGCTCGCGCATGGTGAGCCGTAGGGTCTCGTGGATCTTCTCGATGGCTACACCGGCGTAGATGCAGAGGGAGCCGGTGTCGCGGAAGGGGCTCATCTCCGAAAAGATTGAGTAGGCCAGCCCCTGGTCTTCGCGGATGGTCTGGAAGAGGCGGGAGCTCATGCCGCCGCCCAGGATGCTGTTGAGTAGATAGATCGCATAGCGGTCGGGATGACTGATCTGCGGAGCGGGGAAGCCGAGGGTGAGTTGCACCTGCTCGAGCGACTTCTTGCGCTTGAGGGTGATGTGCGGGGTCGAGGCTGGGGGCTCGCGGCGAGCAAGCGTGACCGCCGGACTGGGAGGGAGTGAGCCGAAGCAGCGCTCGACCTGGGCAACGAAGCTCTCGTGCTCGAGGTTGCCAGCGGCGGAGAAGACCATGTTGCGCGGGGTGAAGCGGTCGCGGTAGAAGGTGAAGAGCGCGGCCTGATCGAAGCTGGAGACGGTCTTCTTGGTGCCGAGGATGGGGCGGCCCAGGGCATCGTCCTTCCAGAAGTTCTGGGTAAAGAGCTCGTTGACCAGATAGTCGGGATTGTCCTCGTCGATCTTGATCTCCTCGAGGATGACGCTCTTCTCGCGGTCGATGTCGTCTGGGGTGAAGGTCGGGTTCAGAACGAGGTCGGAGAGCACGTCGAGGGCCTGGGGAATGTGCTCGTCAAGGACCTTGATGTTGAAGCAGACGGTCTCCTTGCCGGTGAAGGCGTCGAGGTTGCCGCCGATGGTGTCGACCTCGCGAGCGATCTGGCGGGCGGAGCGACTGGTCGTGCCTTTGAAGACCATGTGCTCGACGAAGTGGGAGATGCCGTTGATCTCGGGGGTCTCGTCACGGGAGCCGGAGCCGACCCAGATGCCCATGGCGACGCTGCGCAGATGGGGCATGCTCTCGGTGAGCACGATCAGGCCATTGGAAAGTGTTGTCTTGCGGATGCTGCGAGAGACGCGCGGGGTGATACGAAGATCTTCGATCAGGGTGGTTGCTGCCATGTCTCTATTGTTTCATACCTGCATGAATGGGCGTAAACTATAGAAAGATAAGGATTTTAGATGAAGTTGTGCCGCCTATGTCAAACAAAATAAATGAATTGGCTCATGAGCCCCAGGCCTCGTCGCTGGCTCTCTTCGGGATGTTCCCCGAGGAGCTCAAGGAGCTGATGGCGGAGCACGGCCAGAAGGGTTACAGGGCCATGCAGATCGCGGAAGCCATTTATCGTCAGCGGATTACATCCCTCGATGAGCTCACGACCCTTCCCACGACGCTGCGGGATGAGTTACGTGCAGCCGGATATGGCGTGGGGATGCCGGAGATCGTGCAGGCGGCGAGGTCGGTCGACGGGACCGAGCGCTACCTGGTGCGGCTCGGTGATGGCGAGACAGTCGAGACGGTATGGATGCCCGATGGTGACGGCGGTGAGCGTGGAGACGGTAGCGAGGCCTCAGCCGAGGAAGAGGAGGCCGAGGGGCTCGAGGGGAACCTGTCGGAGTTTAGTCGGGAGACGAGCGGGCATCGACACGATCGGCGCGGTCCGATGCGCGGTCCGGATCTGAGAAATGTAGGGGCGCTCGAGGCGAACGGATACCGCCGGGCGACGATCTGTATCTCCAGCCAGGTGGGTTGCGCGGTCAACTGCCAGTTCTGCCTGACGGCGAAGCTCGGCATCAAGCGGAACCTGACAGGCGGCGAGATCGCGGGACAGGTGGCGGCGGTGCTGAACCGACATGGGGTGAAGATCGGCAAGGACCGAATCAATCTGGTCTTTATGGGGATGGGCGAGCCGTTTCTGAACTACGACCAATTCATCCGCTCGGTCCAGTTGCTGGTGAAGCAGATCGGGATTCCGGAATCGCGGATGACGGTCTCGACCAGCGGGATTGAGCCAGCAATCCGCAAGTATGCGCAGGAGCCTCTGCGTCCGAAGCTCGCCCTGAGCCTCAACGCCTCGAACGATGTGGTTCGCGAGCAGGTCATGCCGATCACGCGAAAATGGAACATTGCACAGCTGCTTGATGCTGTGAAAACGGTCCCGTTAGGCAAGCGTGAGTGGGTCACCTTCGAGTACGTTTTGCTGGGCGAGGTGAACGACCAGCCCGAGCATGCCCGTGAGGTCCTTGAGCTTCTGGCCGGGATGCGGGCCAAGATCAACCTGATCGTCTGGAACCCGGGCCCGGGAATAGCCTACACGCAGCCGAAACCGGAGGATGTTGCGGTGTTTCAGAAGATGCTGATCGAAGCGGGGATGCCGGCTTACATTCGGAGACCGCGTGGGAGGGATATCTATGCGGCTTGTGGGCAACTGAAGAGGACTGTGGAGGAAAAACCGCTGGTAGAGATACAGGCGGCCTCGTAAGGTAATCCCCATGCGTGAGGTTACGGCGAAGCTTTGCATGGGGTACGTCGTACTATGCGAATGGCTGGCCAGCGTTCTCCTTAGCCCCGGGCTTATCTCTTTTTGGAAAGATGGCTTTTCCAATCAGAACGAACAAAGAGTGATCGACGGAATATTTCTTTTGTATATCGCCATCATTGGTTTTGTAGCAGGCTGGGGACTGGTTCGCAGGTATCGATGGGCATGTTTTCTTTCTTTAGCAACCGGATTTGCCATCGCCTGGTTTGGCGTTGGAGCAATTCGTCAGGCAGCAGGCTCTGATCCTTACGCGCAGACGGGAGGTGGGATCCTATTCAACACCGGTATCTCCTTTTTATGTTCGAGTCTTATCGGTCTGCTGTTGCCGCCTACTCGGAGATTCTTCTCTCCAGTCCATCCCGCACCTCTGGCCACTCCTCTTTCGTAATCGAGAACCACACGCTGTGGCGTTGGGAGCCGTCAGGCATAAGGTAGTGATTGCGGAAGGTCCCTTCGTAGACAGCTCCCAGTTTTCTAATCGCGGCCTGCGATTGCAGGTTCGCGTGGTGGGTCTTGAAGGCGACCCGGTTCAGTCCGAGGTCTTCGAAGGCGTAGCGCAGCTGCAGCAGCTTGGCCTCGGGATTGATGCTGGTCTGGTGCAGGGCGGGGGAGAGCCAGGTGTGACCGATCTCGACGGTGTAGTGGTGCAGGTCGAGGTCGATGAAGCGCGTGGAGCCGACAATGCGGTTGTCTTCGACAAGGACGGTAACCCACGGAAGCTGGCCGTGCGTATGGGCGGCGAGGGCCGAGTCGATCCAGGCGCGAAGCTCATCGCGGTTGGTGACGCGCACCGTCATGTAGCGCCAGATTCGTTCATCGAAGGCGATCTGTTCAAGGCGGTCGAGATGATCTTGAGCGAGGGGTTCGAGACGGACGCGCCTGCCCTGAAGCGTCGGTGCTTCGACAACCGAGGTCATACGTGCTGCGCCGTAGCCCGAGCGAGGCAGAGCGAGAGCAGCGTCTCAGCCACCTTGTCGTAGTCGTGGCGTAGAACCTCGCCCTCGTGCAAGAAGTTTCCGGTGACTGGCTCGACGCCGAGACTGCGGACGCGATCGAGATCGTTGATGATCGGCTCCTGACCTTCGCGGGCGTACTTTGCCAGCAGGTCGCCCGAGATAGGAGCGTCGTTGATGAGTGCGTAGTCGAAGAGATCGTCGTCGGCGGCGCCGGCATGGGCGAGGATCTTTTCGATGTGCTGCGAGGCTGTCAGCTTCAGTGATTCGTTGGCCTGGGTCATTAGGTTGCAGAGGTAGACCTTGGTCGCGCGCGAACGGGCGATGGCCTCGGGGATGCCGTGGACCAGAAGATTGGTGATGAGCGAGGTGTAGAGCGAGCCGGGGCCGAGAGTGATCAGGTCGGCGTTCGCGATTGCCTCGAGGGTCTCGGGAAGGGGATGGACCTCGGAGGGAACCAGGCGCAGCTCGCAGATGGTCTGGCGGCTCTTGGTGATGTTGGTCTCGCCCAGCACGACGGTGCCGTCGTCCATCTTGGCGGCGAGGGTGACGTCCTCGGTGGTGGCAGGAAAGATGCGGCCACGGATGGCGAGGATCTGCGAGGAGAGCTGAACGGCCTGGGCAAAGTCGCCGGTAACGTGCGAGAGCGCGGCGAGGAAGAGGTTACCGAAGCTGTGGCCGTGAAGCTCGCCCTGGTCGAAGCGGTAGCGGAAGAGGCGGGAGAGCAGGTGCTCGTCCTCCGACAGCGCCACCATGCAGTTGCGGATATCGCCGGGAGGGAGGATGTTCATGTCCTCGCGCAGGCGGCCGGAGGAGCCACCATCATCCGTGACAGTAACGACGGCTGCGAGCTCGCCGATGAGGTGCTTGGTGCCGGAGATGAAGGGCTTGGGAGCGTTTCTGCGCCGATCACGCATGGGAACATACTGCTTGAGTCCGCGCAGCAGTGTGGACAGTCCGGTACCGCCGCCGATAGCGACGACGCGTAGGGGACGTTCTGGCGCTTCGGATGGAGTCAGCAGAGCCACATGGACCTCTCCGGGGGAGTTACTCCTGTGCTCTATCGTACTTTGAGTCGGCTGGATTGATAAGCGGTTCCGATCTACCGGGCCGGGATGGAATGGCCGGGTTGCGCTGGGCTCTAGACCTCGGGATAGAGAAGCTCGGTGAAGCGCGGGTCGTCGGCCATATCCTGGAAGTCGGAGTCCGAGCGGGCCTGGATGCGATTGCGCGGGTTGCGCCGGATCGCCTCGGTGAGATGCTCGAGACAGGTGTGTGAGTCGCCGGTCATGGACGCGAGCACGGCGAGGCCATAGAAGGCGTAATCGGCGTCGGCGTTCTGTTTGAGGATCTCCTGAAACTGCTCGCGAGCATCTTCGTAGTGACCGTCGTTCAGAAGAGAGACGGCGTAGTCGTAGTGCTCCTCGGAACTCGCAAAGCTGGCCTTCTGTTTCGAGAGCTGCGCATTGCAGGCGCTGATGTACATGCGAATGCGGTCGGAGAGGTTTCCGGCTCCGTTGGCAAGAAGCTTTTCAAATGCAGTGCGGGCCTTCTCGAATCTACCCTCCTGCATCAGTCGAATCGCGGCCTCATAGTCTGCCAGGGTCTGGGCGCGGGCTGGATCGTCGGCGGGGGAGACCGCACCGGCGAGGGTGCGGGGGGAACGCTTGGAAGCAGTTGCGGTCTTTACGGTCTGGGCCATGGTGGTCTTCGTCTCGCCTGTTCGGCGTACTCCTGAGTCTGCCATTGTATCGGTAGAACAATTTCTTTAGTACCAGTTTCGGATTTATACGCAGCCACGGGCCGCAGGTCAACTGGATGAGGATCAATCCCCGGAAACAGCGGATTTTATCGCGTTCTTTTTCCGTAGACCGCGGGGTTGAGATCGGGATCGTTGTACATCTTCATCTGCCGGTAGAGCTTGAAGCGTCGGGTTCCCGCGGCCGCATCCTTCAGAAGAGCATCGAGGGCCGAGGCCAGATCGAAGCGTTGTTCGCAAAGAAGATGAAGACGATCCAGATTGCGTTGACGATGCCGCTCGGTGGCCGTGGAGCGATGGGTCTCCTCTCCGGTGTGAAAGATCTTCAGGGCGAGGATGGAGAGACGGTCGATCATCATGCCCGGCGTCTCGGAGTGCAGGGGAGCATCGGGGTGATGTTTCATGGTGTCGCCGAGTCGGGTAAAAAGCTGGACATCGATTCTTTCGACGAGATCGTTGCGGCGCTGATTCAGGCGGTCGATATTGCGCTTCACACGAGCGATGCCGGCATCGGTGGCCTCGGGATCGCGGGCCTTGTCTTCTTCGTGCCATAGGTCGAAGTTCTCGCGATGTTGCGCGCGGATCAGGCTGAGGAGGTCGTTGGATTCGATGAGCTCGTCGCGTTCAGGCTGGTGCCAGAATCGTGTCGTCTCGTCGTGGATTCCGGTGATGATGGCCGCATTGAGCATGGCAATTTACTTTACTTTCACGGATGACTCTATCAGTTTGTAGACCTCTGGGGCTTGCGGGAGACGTGACCGTAACGCAGACTAGAGGAATACGATGAACGGGACCCTTACGCAACCGAAGAAGAGCTCTGCCCGCCGTGTGCTGATCTATCGGCTTGGAAGTCTGGGGGATACAGTTGTCGCGCTCCCTGCATTGCATCTGATTGCGCGCGCCTTTCCCCAGGCCGAGCGCAGGATGCTGACCAACGTTCCCGTCAACGTGAAGGCTCCCCCGGTTGCGGCGATTCTTGAAAATACAGGGTTGACGCATGGGTACTTTCGCTACTCGGTCGGGACGCGCGGCCTCGGCGACCTGGTGCGGCTGTGGTGGACGCTCTTCTGCTGGCGTCCGGATGTGCTGGTCTATCTCGGATCGGCGCGCGGCGTGGCATCGGCGCAACGGGATGAAAAGTTCTTCCGGCTCTGCGGAGTTCGTCACCAGATCGGGGTCGCGGTGACGGAAGACATGCAGAAGAATCGCTGGGATACGGCGACCGAGTCGCTCGAGTTCGAGGCGCACCGTCTGGTACGGAACCTCGAAGCTTTGGGAGATGCGGATCTCGACGATCCCACGAACTGGGACCTGCGGTTGACTCCGGAGGAGAGATCGCGCGCCGAGGCGGAGATGAGATCACTCCCACCGGGCCGCATCATTTCAGTCAGCGTGGGAACGAAGGTGCAGTCGAAGGACTGGGGACGCGAGAACTGGCGTTCTCTGCTGGCGTGTCTGGCGGAGATCTATCAGGGATACGGTCTGGCGCTGAGTGGAGCACCGGAGGAGAGCGAGGCCAGCGAATTCGCCGCCGAGGGCTGGAGGCAGGCCGGCGGCGGCCCTGCGGTGAATCTATGCGGACGACTGAAGCCACGCGAGAGCGCGGCCGCCTTTGAGCGGGCGCAGATCTTCATCGGACATGACTCCGGACCGATGCACCTAGCCGCTGCGGTCCAGACGCCCTGCGTTGCCATCTTCGCGGCGCGCAATATTCCTCGCATGTGGTTTCCCTATGGCTGGAAACATCGCGTGCTCTATCACAAGGTGGAGTGTGCAGGCTGCAATCTCGAGACCTGCATCCTCGAGAAGAAGCGCTGCCTGACCTCGATCACGGTGGATGAGGTGGTCGAGCAGGTACGCTCTGTGCTGGGGTGAAGCAAGGCTGCCCCATTGGTTGTACACAACGCTCTTCCATGGATGCGATGATGGAAGAGAAGGAGCCTAACTTACCGCATGTTGCCGGAACTGCATTCCATTCTCAATCTCCTCGAAGGCGGCTTCTCCCAACTCAAGATTCTGGTCGTGGGCGACATCATGCTCGACCGTTACATTCATGGCGAAGTAGAGCGCATCTCGCCGGAGGCGCCGGTGCCGGTGCTTCGTCATGCGCAGCGCTACGAGCGCGCCGGAGGCGCCGCGAATGTAGCGATGAATCTTGCCGGACTCGGCTGCCAGTCGATCCTTGCCGGATTCTGGGGATCGGACGCCGAGCAGAGTGAGCTAAAGGCGCTGCTGGACCGCGCTGGCGTCGACACCGTTGGTGTGGTCTCAAGCTCACTGCCGACCATCTCGAAGACACGCATCGTAGGACGGATGCAGCAGATGCTCCGGCTCGATATTGAGAGCCGCGAGGCTCCTCCCGCGGAGGAGATGGACCGCCTGATCGAGCGCACGACGTCGCTGGTCGATAAGGTACACGCCGTGATCCTCTCGGACTATGCCAAGGGCGCTCTCTCGCGGCAGCTCTGCAAGGCGGTGATCCGCGCCGCTCGAGCGAAGGGAATTCCCACGCTCGCCGATCCGAAGACACCCGATCTCGGCAAGTACTCGGGCGCGACGACGGTCTGCCCCAACCTCGGCGAGTTGTCGATGGCGACCGGCGTTCCGTCGCATCAGCTGGATACTCTGCTCGATGCCGGACAGCGTCAGGTTGCCGAGCACGGATTTCAGTTCCTTACGGTGACGATGAGCGAGAAAGGAATCGGCATCCTCTGGCCGGAGCGGCGTTATCACTCTCCAGCGCGGGCGCAAGAGGTCTTCGACGTCTCGGGCGCGGGCGACACGGTGATCGCAACCATCGCGGCCTCGCTGGCTGGCGGCCTTCAGACCGAGACCGCGATCGACCTGGCGAATCTCGCCGCAGGGATCGTCGTAGGCAAGATGGGGACGGTACCGATCGCGCAGCACGAGCTGATCTCGGCGCTTACGCCCAGCACGACCCTGAACGCAGGCGAGAAGATCCTCGACCGGGAGCGCGTCGCCATGCGCGTTGCGGAGTGGCGCGCCTCCGGCGAGACCATCGTCTTCACCAACGGATGTTTCGATCTGCTTCATGTGGGGCACATCACGCTTTTGGAAGATTGCAGGCGCTTCGGAACCAAGCTGGTGCTGGGACTAAACGCCGACGCCTCCGTGTGTCGGCTGAAGGGACCAACGCGGCCGATTGTCGCGGAGCGCGAACGCGCGCGTGTGATGGCTGCCCTGGCCTCGGTCGATGCGGTCGTTCTGTTTGAAGAGGACACCCCGCTCGAGCTGATTCGCGACCTGAAGCCGAATGTGCTGGTCAAAGGCGGCGACTATACGATTGATACGGTGGTGGGGCATGAGGAGGTAATCGCCTTCGGTGGCCGGGTCGAGATCGTCCCCACTGTCGAAGGATTTTCGACCACCAACATCGTCAGAAAGCTGATTGCAGCCCAGGAGAAGCAAAAGTGATTATCGTCACCGGCGGAGCCGGTTTCATCGGCAGCAACCTCATTCACGAGCTCAACCGCGCGGGCCGCACCGATATCCTGGTCGTCGACAATCTTGCCCCGGCTCCGAATCTGAGCGGGCCGAAGTTCTTGAATCTGCACGGCGCCGAGTTTTCCGATTACATGGACAAGCGCGAGTTTCGCGAGGTCCTAAAGAGCGGCGCCATCGATGTCAAGGTGGACGCTATCCTGCACCAGGGGGCCTGCTCGAACACGCTCGAAGACGACGGCCGCTACATGATGGATAACAACTTCACCTACTCGAAGGAGCTTCTGCACTTTGCCCTCGATCACGGGACGCCCTTCGTGTATGCCTCGACGGCGGCCGTCTATGGAGCCAGCACCAGCTTTACGCCCGAGCCCGCAAACGAGCGTCCGCTGAACGTTTACGGTTACTCGAAGCTGGTCTTCGACAACTACGTTCGCCGCCTGATGCCGGAGATCAAGAGCACTGTCGTGGGCCTGCGGTACTTCAACGTCTACGGGCAGCGTGAGCAGCATAAGGGCCGCATGGCCAGCGTCTTGCACCACTTCACCAAGCAGCTGAAGGAGACCGGCGTCATTCGCATGTTCGAGGGGTCGGGAGGATACGCCGATGGCGAGCAGCGACGGGACTTCGTTTATGTCGGCGATCTGGCTCGCATCAATATGTTCTTCGCCGGGCTTCTGCCCGGACAGAAGAAAGCTCCCGATGTGCACGCCGTGGTCAATGCCGGCACCGGCGAAGCCCGCACCTTCAAGGCCGTCGCCGAGGCGCTGATGAGCGTTCACGGTCCGGGAAAGATTGAGTACATCTCTTTTCCCGGAGATCTCAAGAACCGCTACCAGCACTTTACCGAGGCGGATGTTACCGGGCTTCGCGCCGCGGGCTATACCGATCCATTTACCACGCTGGAGCAAGGCGCAAAGCTGACCTTTCCCGAGGCCCGGGAATAAGCCTCCGCAGACCGGAGTAGAGTGATCCATAGTATGAATCCGCTTGTCTCAGTCCAATGGCTTCGAGAACATCTCGGAGACCCTGACCTCGTCGTTCTGGACGCTACGCTTCCTCCGGTCGGCGTCACGCCCGTCGTCGATACCCGCGCAAGATATCTTGAGCGCCATATCCCCGGCGCCTTGTTCTTCGATATCGAGGAGCTCTCCGACCACACGACGAACCTGCCGCACATGCTGCCGTCGACAGAGATCTTTGCTCGGGAGATGTCCAGGCTCGGCGTAAGCGACCAGGCCAGCATTGTGGTCTACGAGCAGGTGGGCATCTTCTCCGCGCCGCGCGCCTGGTGGATGCTGAAGACCTTCGGAGCAGCGCAGGTCGCTCTCCTCGACAGGGGATTGCCGGGTTGGATCGAAGCTGATCTTCTAACGGAAGCTGGTGTGGTCACGAGGCCGACCGCGCAGTTCCAGGCCACGCTGAACCGCTCCGCCGTAACCGGCTTCGCCGTGTTGCAGAAGACGTTGGAAGAAGGCGGGCAGGTGCTGGATGCTCGCTCCGCGGGACGCTTCCGGGGAACACTGCCCGAGCCTCGGCCCGGCCTCAGCTCCGGGCACATGCCGGGCGCAACCAGCGTGCCGTTCACGGAGCTGCTCGCTTCGCAGCAGATGCAATCCGCGGAGCAGCTTCAGAGGTACTTCAAGAGCAAGCAGATCGACCTTGGCCAGCCTGTAACGACGACCTGTGGGTCCGGCGTGACGGCTGCCGTCATCGCGCTCGCGCTCGAGATTGCGGGAGCCGAGAGGGTCAGTCTGTACGACGGCTCCTGGGCTGAGTACGCACAGCATCCCGACGCTGTGATCGTAAGCGATGCGGACGAGCGCGCCTAGCGCGTGAGATAGGCCCAATATTTATAGCTGCCACTGTCTGTTCCACCGTCGGGGGACGGCGCTTACGGGAACAGGGGAGTGCAACACTCGTCTGTGGAACGATACTCGGATCAAACAATACAAAAAGCGATTAGGTTGCCGATAAAGGTAATCGAGCTCGCTCTATTCTTCCGCGATTTGTTTAGATCGGAGTCCCATGAGAGATCCGTATCTCAGTATTGCCCTCGTCGGCGTATGGTCGGCGGCTTTCGTATGGAAACGCTTCTTGATGCGTAAGAACGTATGGGAACACGCGCGTTGCCATTGCTCGGAACTTCATCCAGGTGGAAGAGGGAACCGAATCAGCTAGGCTCCCGTAATACACATGAGCTGTGTTCTATCTGCTTGTGTATAGCGCCTTGCCACGCCGCCTGAACGTTAGTTAGGCTTTGGGCTTAACGCTTCCGGTTCACCCGCCGCAACGATGACAGACAATGTCTCCATCGCCTGCTTCACCAGGAGCGCTGCCTGCGCAAACATCTCAGGCGCCATATTGATCGTCACCGGGCCGATGCTCAGATGGACGCAGTCGCATCCACAAAGCCGGACTGCCCCGGTGCCGCTACGCTCCGCCAGAACCACGTTGATATCGCTCATGCCGTTTCTCCAGTGTTGAATGTCGTCGATCTCTCAAGAGAGCTGCGTCGCTTCGCCAAAAGACTCCGCTGATCTCTCGCTCGGATGAATGAAGACTAAATTGGTCCTATATTTGGGTCAAGCAAGAAGATGCGAGTGGGCAGGGAAGAGGTTGACTGACGATCTAGAGGATTATTTGGCTTGCTCTCAATTATCCGATTTTGCGCTGCAAACGTCGCCATAAGAGCATTCCTATCCTCGAGGCATCTGCGAGGTTACCCTTTGGAGATTTACTGAGGTGGAGAATTCCCACCAGGGCTTTGTTCGTCCTCTCTACCAGAGGCCAGAGACTTCTTCATCTCCGTCTGGTAACGTTCCGGAGCCTCGGACATATGCGCATCGCGGATCGCTGCCCGATAGCCATGCATGTAGATCGAATACATCACTGCCAGAGCGCAACCCACGCCCATGCAGAAACCGATGAACAGACCCACGCTGACAGACCAGAACAGTACGGAGAAGGACATTTTCTCTCAAGCCTTTTTTCGGCCAGACGCATCTCGACAAGAAGGCAAACACTGAGCTAGGCTATGTTCCGGTTGAGTCTCGAGAGGTGAACGTCGGGATCGAATATGGCCTCACGGGTAGAGAATACTTATTTGAAACAGGAAATCAAAGCGTATACGGGAAGTGTGGAGGATCACAAAGGTATTTCTTCCTAGAGCCGCGAGACAAGAGATTCGAGGCAAGCCCTTTTCTAAGGTCCTTCAGGATCAAACAGATAATGCGTAAAAGTCAATGCTGATGCGACTTTTGTGAGTTTCCTCATGTGTTGGATCATATCGTACCATGTGGCTTTGCCCCGGAGAAGCAGTTAGATGCCATGCTGCTCAGAAGAGAAGGTCGGATGGGGTCTCCTCTAGAAGCGCTGCGGGCCGCGTGGCTGTGACACCGGACGGCACGCATGGCGCTCACTCAGACCATGCTCGCTTCGGACGTGATCCACCGCAGCCGACGCCGCTCAGGACTTAGAAATTTCCCAGCGCTCGATCTCCCTGAACAGATGGGGAAGGTCTTTTTCTACGACTCTGGCATAGTTCTGTTGCTAGGTTGATTTGAGAACGTCTACCGGCCGGAAGTCAGCAGCGGGATTACGGGAGCACTTGCCATGCGCCACCGCATAGTGGAATATCTGTCCCGAAGTAGAGAGAGAGCGTCTGGCCACGTCATGAGCACCGCGCTTCTCTATAGCTTTTGCCATTGCGACGAGTTGAGGAGCCTCAATCTTGTCTATCGGGAGTTCGCCAAGGGCAGGAAATATATTAGCCTCCATCCTGCGCAAGACGTATCCGGCGTGCCGTTCATCTCTGGAGGCTTTCCAATGCCCATACCAAATGGGACTGTTGAGTTCTTGGCATGAAGGTGTCATGGCGTCCCCGACGGGATTCGAACCCGTGTTATCGCCGTGAAAGGGCGGTGTCCTGGGCCGACTAGACGACGGGGACGCTGAATGAGGCGAGAACAACCTCGGCTTTAATTTTATCATTACTTGAAGGATATGAAGAGAAATGGTCTGCCTGGAGACGGCCGCATCTCTCATGCATCTTCAAAAAGTATGACCAGACCCACTGTCCGCTACAAATATCTTGACGCCCTGACCACGGCCTTTGTCGTCATTCTGCTTGTCTCCAACCTGGTGGCTCAGAAGGTCTGTCTAATCGGCGGCTTTGCCGTCAGCGGAGCGATCCTTCTGTTCCCCGTCACCTACATCTTCGGCGATGTCTTCACGGAGATTTACGGCTTTGCCGCCTCGCGCCGGGCTATCTGGCTGGGCTTCTTCGGTACGGGATTGCTCTACCTGATGGGAGCCATCACCATTGCGCTTCCGCCTGCTCCCGGATGGCATAACCAGCAGGCATTCGCTACGGTCTTCGGCTTCATCCCCAGGATTCTGGCTGCCAGTCTGATCGCCTTTTGGTCGGGGGAGTTCGCGAACTCCTACACCATGGCCAAGCTGAAGCTGATGACGAATGGACGCATGCTGTGGACACGCACGATCGGTTCGACGATCGTGGGACAGGCCGTCGATACTACCGTCGTCATCGTGCTCACCTTTGCCGGAACTGTGCCCTTCAGGATCCTGGTTCATATGATTGTCACGGGATATCTGCTCAAGGTGGGGTACGAGGTCTTAGCGACCCCCATTACATATCTGGTGATTGATTGGCTGAAGCATGCGGAGAACGCCGATGCCTTCGATCGGCAGGAGAGCTTCAATCCATTCTCTTTTTCCGCGAAGGCTGAGAATTTCCGCGAAGATTGAGAGATCGATTATGCAGCAGTTCTGCATGGATATTCACTGCCTGGTGAATCATCATTCGTATTGACGAGGCCTTCCGGACAGACCATCCTCGTGGATGGAGGCAGTTATGAGCACGCAGTCGATCGACACCGGCCCGGCTTTTCTGCTGCCGGCTTTAGCAAGGCCTGCTTATCTGATGTGCTCCCCCAGGTTTTATAACGTCAGCTACATCATCAATCCGTGGATGGAAGGAAATCTTCACACTTCCTCCCATAGCCGCGCGACGAAGCAATGGCAGCATTTGTATGAGGCGCTCGCTGAGATAGCCGATGTCCATCTCGTCGATCCTCAACCGGGTTCGCCGGACATGGTCTTCACCGCGAATGCAGGACTCGAACGCAACGGCATCGTGGTTCTCAGCAGCTTCTTACACGTTGAGAGGCAAGCCGAAGAGGAACACTTTCGTCAGTGGTTTCAGAGGGCCGGGTATAACGTGCTCGAGCTTCCTCGCGAGGTTCCGTTCGAAGGTGAGGGAGATGCTCTCTTTTCCCTCGACGGCGAATATCTTTGGGTGGGCTATGGCCAGCGTACCGCTCAGGCGAGCCATCCTTTTCTTCAGCGAGCGTTCGATGTAGAAGTGATCTCGTTACATCTCATCGATCCGCGTTTTTATCACCTGGATACCTGTTTTGCTCCTCTTGAGGAGGGATTCGTCCTGTATTTTCCTGAAGCGTTCGATCGCGCATCGCTCGATCGGATTGAAGCTTTTTATTCTCCGGATAAGAGGGTGGTCGTTGCGGAGCAGGATGCGGTCCGCTTTGCCTGTAATGCGATCAATGTGGGGCAGACGATTTTACTGAATGAGGTCAGCACGGAGCTGGTGGAGCGCCTGAGACTTGCAGGCTTTACTGCGCTTTCCATCCCTCTCGATGAGTTTCTCAAAGCCGGTGGCGCCGCAAAATGTTTGGTGATGAAGATTCTGCCGGTCGCCTGAATACGGCTTCTAAAGCGTAAGTTTCTGATCGACGGAAGCGAGATCTTTCCAGGGATCTTTTTTCAGCCGCGAGCGCCAAGTGGAAAAGCCCGCGACGTCAAAGGTAGGGCGATCCGTCTGCTTTTTAAGTTCTGCCCAGCTCAGCGGCATGGAGACGCCTATGCCTGTGCGGGCGCGAGGGGAGTAAGCCGCCACCGATGTCGCTCCACGCTCGTTGCGAAGATAGTCGAGGTAGATCTTTCCCTTCCGATTGGCCTTCGTCATCTTGGTTAGATATCTTTGCGGAGCAGCCTTCTCCATGGCGACGACGAATCGCCGGGCGAACTCTTTCACGTCCGGCCATTCGTGCTCGGGTGTGATGGGCGCAACGATATGAAGGCCCTTGCCGCCGGTGGTTTTGACGAAGCTCTCAAGCCCAAGCTCGTTCAGCCGCTCCTTTATCTCGATCGCTGCTTCGGTGACTGTGGACCATGCCAGCTCTTCATCGGGATCGAGATCGAAGACGATGCGATCCGGTTGTTCGAGATGATCGTTGTGCGATCCCCAGGGATGAACCTCGAGCACTCCCATCTGGGCGAGTCCCGCCAGCGCCTCTGCGGTGTTCAGGGTGATGTAAGGTTCCACTTGGCCTTTCTTGTCGGCGATGTCCACGCTTCCGACATCCTTCGGCAACATGGAGTTCACATGTTTTTGAAAGAAGCAGGGATGACCGGCACCCTCCGGGCAACGCACGAGGCTTACGGGCCTGTCTGCGATATGAGGCAGCATCCACTGCGCTATCGCCCAGTAGTAGTCGGCCAGCATCTGCTTGGTGACATCGGTGGAGGTATCGAGCAGCTTCTGAGGATGGGTCAGGCGGACGGGCGCGGGTTTATCCGAGCGGACTGTTTCCGGTGGAGTTTGATCTTCGGGGGGGATACTCGCTTTGATTTTAGAGCGGCGAGGGCCGAGCGAGACACCGGCCTCTTCGCGGACAACATCTTTTGCGGACTTATCCTCTCTCACTCCCAGGAACGCTGCCTGCCGCACAAGATCGTCCGCCGTCCAGGTTGCGAATCTCACCTGCACGACCAGCTCCGGCCTGACCCAATGGGCTCCTTTCGCGGCATCTCCGGGTAACGCGGCAAAGGAGGTTCGATCTTGCGCGAGGTCTTCAAGCTGATCGCGCAGAATTCGGTGCGTCTTCTGGGTAAATCCGGTCCCGGTACGTCCGGCGTAGATCAACTTGCCTCCTTTGTAGTAGCCCAGGAGAAGCGAGCCCACACCACGAATCTTGTTCGAGGGAAGGGTGTATCCTCCGACGACGAACTCCTGCTCGTGGAGGCACTTCATCTTCAGCCAGTCCCTGCTTCTTCCTGACCGATATTTGCCATCGGAACGTTTGGAGATGATGCCTTCGGCTTGCAGCTTGCAGGCCTCTCGCAGTAGCTCCGCGCCTCCGGTCTCGATGTGTTCGCTGATCCTCAGGTGCTTTTCATCGCTGCTTTGCAGAAGATCGGTCAGCAGCGATTTTCGTTTTTTCAGCGAGAGCCCTCGCGTACTCCTTCCTTCAAGGTGCAGAAGATCAAACGCAAAGTAAGTCAGAGGATGCTTTGCTCCTTCCTGCATCGAGGCTTGAAGATTGGCGAAGTTTGTGGTTCCGTTTGGAGCGACCACGACGACTTCGCCATCGATAGTGATCTTTTCCGCCGAGAGCTTTCCCACCTCTCTGGCGACCTCCCCCATTCGGTGGGTCCAGTCGAGGCCGGTCCTCGTAAGAAGCCTGACGTCTTTCCCACTCTTTCTCGCTTGCATGCGATAGCCGTCGAGTTTCAGCTCGTGCAGCCATCCAGTCCCGGAGGGCGGAGTGTCTCCCATCGTCGCAAGCTGAGGAGGTAAAAACTCCGGCTGCTCTTCTTGTGGCAGTTTTTTCAAAGAGGGAGGTGGATTGGTCGACGCCGCTTTCTTTTGAGGAGAGCCGGTCTCTTCTTTACGAAACCAGGCCTTGTCTCCGGAGCGCGTGTCCTTCGAGTTCCAGACGTGGTCTTCACTGTGCGCGATCTCTTCGATCGACCTTTTGGTCACGACGGAGTTCGGTTCAGACTCCGTGACCGGGGCCTCATCCTGCGAGTGTTCAAATTCATCGTGTTCTTTGATGAGCAGCCAGTTGGGCTTCTTCTCCTTGGCCCACTTGCCTCCCATACGGATCAACGCCCATCTCCCATGGAGCTTCGTTCCATGGAGAATGAACTTCAAGCTTCCATCGCGAAGACCGGCGTCGACATCGGTGTATCCGGCCTGAGGCTCCCATGCCCCCTGATCCCACAGCATGACGGTGCCGCCGCCGTACTGCCCCTGCGGGATGATCCCTTCAAAGCCGCCGTACTCCATCGGGTGATCTTCGACCTGAACCGCGAGCCGCTTATCTCCCGTGAAGTAGCTCGGCCCCTTGGCCACGGCCCAGCTCTTCAGAACTCCGTTCCATCCCAGGCGAAAGTCATAAATGAAGGTGTGATGCGGCGTGCTTCTGCACGCAAAAGGGAAGTCCCTGAGCGGAGGCCGAATTGGTGTGGGCGCCACTGGGTTCCTCCGTCAGATTGAAGTCACGCATCGAACGATAGCGCGCAAGCTGTTCATCGATCGCATTGGCTGCGCTCTTGGATACAAACGAGACGTCTTCCTGCACGCTTCGCTTGCGGCTTGCCTTCGGTGCCTTGCTGGTCTTTGGAGAGGTCTTTAGGGGGGCAGCCTTCCTGGTTGCCGTTTTTTTCGAACCCGCCATCTTCGCTCCTATGCTGATCTTCGCGAAGAGACAGGCTGCATCAGGCCGACCTTCGCTTGCTGGGAGATTTCGCTGTCTTGACCAGCGAGATACCCTTCTTCTCCTTGGATGCAGCCGGCTTCGACGAAGCGGAAGGCTTCTTCTTTCCCGCAGAGCTCTCCGCCGCGGCGTCGTCACCGCCCACGCTCTTGCGGAGCGCATCCATCAGGTTGATCACCTGGCCGCGCCGCGGTGTCTCGACCTCTTCCTTCGGGATCGGAGCGTGCTTGACCTTTGCCTCGACCAGTTCGCGCAGGGCGGCCTCGTACTGGTCCTTGAACTTCTCAGGATCGAACTTCGCGGCCTTGCGTTTGATCAGCTCCATGGCCAGTTCGAGCGAGTCTTCGTTGACGGCGACTTTTTTGATCTCGCTGAAGTACTCCTCGGGCTTGCGCAGTTCCTCCGCATAACGCATCGTGTAACCCATCATCCCGCCGAGGCTGTCCTCTTCTGTGGGCCTGATGGCGAAGACATGTTCGCGGCCCCCGAAGGCGATCTTTCCCAGTCCGACCTTCTTCGTCTTCTTCAGGGCGGCGCGCACCGTGGCGAAGGCCTCGGCCTGAACGTCGTCCTCGGGAACGATGAAGTAGGGCTTCTCCATGTACTCCGGTGCAAGCTCGTCCTCATTCACGAACTGGGAGACCTCGATGGTGTGCTTGGAGGGAACGCGCAGCTCTTCGAGCTCCTTCGGCTCGATCGTGACATACTCGCCCTTGCGATATTCGTAGCCTTTTACGATGTCGTCCTTACCGAGGGCCTCGGCGGCCTCGTTGGGGCTGTCTTCGGCGGCGCTGGCTGTGACCTTCTGGTGACGCACCCTCTCACCCGTCTTACGGCTGATCTGGTGGAAGCGGATCTCGCTCTTCGCTTCGGTGGCTACAAATAGCTTGACGCCAAAGGACACCAGTGAGATCTGAATATGTCCGGACCAATAAGGACGTGCCATCCAGGAAACCTCGTAATTCGGCGGAGATGCCGGTCTTGAGACGGACCTGCGGCCGCAGATTCGTCTGTCACTGTCAGATTCCTCACGATACCTCGAAAGATGCCAGACTTACCACAGGATTTTGGGTTTCTCGCTTGGTAAATACAACATATGCGGTAGGAAGAAAGATCTTCTGCGCGATGCTGTGTTTACGATGTCGCAACCTGGCTTCTCTCAAGGGAAACCAAGAGTGACGCGGCCGGCACCCGCGAAATGTACGTTCACCGTCGATCCTGAGGTCGCGAGCGTATTCCCGGTCCAGCTTCCTGTCGTGATCCAGTCTCCTTTCTTCAACCCGTTGGTTCGGTGGGCTCCTTCATTGGCCAGAAAGGGAAGCAGGCGCATAAGGTCTCCCGAGGTATTGGAACCGGTGCGCTCCACGCGAACTGCTCCATCGATGGCCACCGTCACGGATTCCCTCGCAAAGTCAATCGCTTGCCAGTCCGGCACAGCATCGCCATAGACGAACCCGCCGTGCATCGCCATATCGGCGACGGTGGTAAGCTTCGTCGCCTGATCCGGGTCGATCAAGGCGGTATCGAGAACCTCAATCGCCGGGTGCATGCTTGCGATGGCCGCGACGACCTCTTCGCGAGTGTAGGGAATCGGTCGCGGCGGTAGATCGGCGCCCATCTTGAAGGCAATCTCGGCCTCCACTCCGTAGTACCGGTGATTGAGTCCGCGAAGTCGACCTCCACTTGCGGAGATCCAGGCCGCCGGCATGGGAGCAAACGCCGGAGTGGCGTCCGGAGAGGCCGCTCCGATCTTCCATCCGCCGATCTCCTCAAAGGCCCAGGCCATCTTGTCCTGAATGAAGTAAGCCTCCTCAAGCGTTGAAGGACGCAGGATTGTGGGCAGGTCGGCGATTGGCGTGCCGGTTCTACGGGCATCGAGAAGGAGATCGGCTGCCTGGATCAGTTCTTTTTCGCGGGCTCCAGTCATCATGAGGGACAGTTTGCTCTTTTCACCGCGGTCAATGCAAACAGGAGGGGATTCGAGCCGCCGGTCTCTACAATGGTAGGAGCTCCAAGTAGTGTTGATGAATGCTGGATACGTTCTTTCTACGATGTCAAAACGCTCCATCGTCCTTATCAAAGTATTGGTGCATGTGGTGTGTCTTGCGCCATTTTTCTGGCTTCTTCGCTGCTACGCCTCAGGTACATTGGAGCGGGAACCCGATCCCGTTGCGTTCATCACTCACTTTACCGGCGACTGGGCTCTCTGGATCCTGGTAGTTTCGCTTGCCATCACTCCACTCAGGCGCATCTCTTCGCGGATCGGTTGGCTGATTCGTTTTCGCAGGCTGATCGGCCTTTACTCTTTCTTTTATGCCTCGCTGCATCTGGCAACGTACGTCTTTCTCTTTTCGGGATATGATCTGCCCACGGCTCTCGCCGGCGTTCGCACAGGTCATCTCGGCGTCCTCGTCGATCAGTGGAGGGAGATCTGGCCGTCCATCCGGGATGATATACGGAAGCGCCGCTTTATCCAGCTTGGATTTGCAGGGTGGCTGATCCTGCTTGCGCTGGCCGCTACCTCCCCTGCGCGTGTGATTCGGGTCATGGGAGGCAAGCCGTGGCAGAGACTTCACCGGTTGGTTTATGCGGCTGCCATTGCGGCGGTCGTCCATTACTGGTGGATGGTTAAGCCAGGAGTTCGTGCCCCATGGAAGGTCACCGCCGTCCTCGCCACTCTCTTCCTGGTGCGGATCGCCTACATCGTCTCCAGGCATACGAGCAAGCCGCGCACCGTTGAGGCTACAAGGAGCTGAAGTTTCCTTACGATACCTCTCGGGGAAAACGGAACGTTAATCTAATCTCGGCGCGAATCCTTTGGAATCACAACTTCTTCCTCTGAACTCATGTCTAATCTCTGAGGGAGCTTCGACATGCGCCTGCTTGCTTCTGCATCACTTCTCCTTTTAGTCTTGACTCCACTCAGTGCCCAGACCGAGGGGTCCGAAAAGCCTTCGTCTAAAAAGGCGATTACCTCAAGAAGGGCTGTCAGGAGAGCTAAAGCCTCTTCCCCCAAAGAGGCGGCGCTGGTGCCTCTGAATCAACGCCAGAGAGCGATCCAGGTCCTCAGCCGCTTCACCTTCGGTGCTCGTCCCGGAGAGATCGATCACGTCGTAGCCATGGGCGTCGACCAGTGGTTCGAGCAGCAGCTCGATCCGGACAGCATCGAGGACAGTGTTCTCCAGAGGCGCCTCGCGGATTATCCCAGCCTCACGATGACGCCTGAGGAGGCCCTGGCTGGATTCCCGGACCGCCGCGTTATCCTCGAGATCTCCAATCAGACAGCGAAGCTACCCGCAGACCCCGATCTAGCCGCGCTCTACGAGGTTCAGGTCGCCAAGCTCTCTCAATCTGCCGAAAAAAAAGGCGAAGCGGCATCGCCAACCGCTCTCCAGTCGGACGTTGAATCCGCGGAGCGAAAGAGACAGGATCAGGCCACCGCGACCCGCATTGCGGGAGAGCTCTTCGCCCTGCCTCGCGATCAACGCATGGCTGCGCTCATCAAACATCCTGTCGCCGATCGCGTCGCCTTTACGACGTACGTCTCCGGGGAGCAACGAGGTCTTCTGGTCTCGCAGTTCAGTCCGAGGGAACGCGAAATCTTCAATGCGATGGCGGGCGGCATCGACTCTACCTACCAGATCGCCGGCGAGCTGGCCCAGGCGAAGATTCTCCGCGCTGTCCTCTCCGAACGTCAGCTCCAGGAGGTCATGACCGACTTCTGGTTCAATCACTTCAACGTCTTCATCGGGAAGGACTCCGATCGCTGGTACACCACCAGCTACGAGCGGGACGCGATTCGCAAATATGCGCTCGGCAAGTTCCGCGACCTGCTCATCGCGACCTCGACCTCGCCCGCCATGATGGTCTATCTCGATAACTGGCAGTCCATCGGCCCGGACTCCATCGCCAACGGAGTCAATCCCAACCGTCCGCAATCCAAGAAGGGCAATCGTGGTCTTAATGAGAACTACGGACGCGAACTGATGGAGCTGCATACGGTAGGAGTGGACGGAGGCTACAGCCAGGCCGACGTGACCGCGCTCTCCGCAATCCTCACCGGCTGGACGGTGGATCGTCCAGCCCAGGCGGGAGGGTTCGTCTTCGAGCCGCGGCGTCATGAGCCGGGCACAAAGCAATGGTTGGGGCACACGATCTCTGCGAACGACGCGCCCTCCAGGAGCCTTGATGCATCGGCCCTTCCGCCGAATCCTCCCGCAGGCATGAACGAGGGAGTTGAAGCTCTCACCCTGCTTGCGTCCAATCCGAAGACGGCGCACTTCATCAGCTACAAACTTGCTCAACGTTTTGTCGCCGACGATCCTCCGCCAGCCCTGGTCGATCGTATGGCCGCCACCTGGCTCTCGACCGATGGAGATATTAAGGCTGTCCTCCACACTCTGATCCAATCTCCGGAGTTCAACTCCAAAAAATACTTCCGCAACAAGGTCAAGACGCCCCTTGAATTTGTCGCCTCGGCCTTTCGCACCACCGGGACAGATCCCGCGAATCCTGGGGCCCTGGTCCAGACCCTCAAAAATATGGGCATGCCCCTCTACTACTCGGTGCCGCCCACCGGTTATATCCTGACCGCCGATCATTGGATGAACTCCGGAGCACTGGTGGAACGGCTCAACTTCGCTTACTCCCTCACCGGCGGAAAGTTCGCAAACCAGAGGTTTGACTCCGCCCACGTTCTTGGCCTTGGCCTAATGAGTCAATCCTCGATCTATCCTGCAGCGACGTCTCCCGCTCCTACTCGTCCCCACTATGCCGATACGGCCCTGACGCAGTCTCCCACGTTGCCTGCTTTCGCCAACCAGGATCTTGCGTTGCGCGTTCTGGAGTCCTCGCTCGTCGGTGATGAGGTCTCTCCTCGCACCAACAGCCTTATTCACGAGCAGGTCGCGAAGCTTACTCCTACCGTCACAACGCCTGCCGAGACCCTCAATCTACTGACCGCTCTCGTGATGGGGAGCCCGGAGTTTCAACTTCGATAAGGAGGACTGATAAGTGATAAGGAGGACTATGGATCGCCGAAATTTTACTGCCGGTATCGTTGCTGCCGGCGTGGGCAGCAGACTAACGCCGTCAGCAATGCCGGAGCCGCTTCACCTGAAGCCCAATGGTTGGATGCCGAACAATGTCTTTCCCGTGCTGCTTTATCGGAGTGCTTTTCCCGTAACCCCAGATATCGCCGACATGATGGAGAAGAGCTTCACCCAAAACGGTTGGCCGCCGCAGTGGCGCAATGGAGTCTTTCCGTTTCATCACTATCACTCCACCGCGCACGAGGTGCTAGGCTTCGCCGCCGGCCATGCCGAGATCATGCTGGGCGGGGAGAAGGGAACTGCGGTCACGGTCCATGCGGGAGACGTTGCTGTATTGCCCGCCGGGACGGGACATTGCCGCATCTCCGCCTCCGACGACTTCCTCGTGATCGGAGCTTACCCGCCGGACGAGCATTGGGATATCTGTCGCACAGCCGCCACTCCAGAGGTCCTCGAGCGCATGCGTCGTGTAGCCTTTCCCGCCTCAGATCCAGTCAGCGGCAACGCAGGAGCGCTCCCGCGGCTTTGGATCGCAACATAAGCGAGAATCGAATCTCTCGGGGCAAAGCTGAGCCGAATGGCGGCATCTTATTGAAAAATGAAAGCTCCTGCGAACTCGAAGGAAAGCAGTCCTCCTGCTGCGCCCCAACGCAAAGACCACTTCGGCCAGTTCGCGAACGTCTGCAGTAGTTACATGGGATCGCGCTGGGCCTTTGCTGTGGCTGTGGGAATTATCATGCTGTGGGCGCTCAGCGGACCCATCTACCACTACTCCGACACGTGGCAGCTGGTGATCAATACCGGAACGACCATCGTGACCTTTCTCATGGTCTTCCTGATTCAGAACACCCAGAATCGCGACGCTCGCGCCATTAACCTCAAGCTCAACGAGCTGATCGAATCCATCAAGTCGGCTCGCAACGAGATGATCGACATCGAACATCTCTCCGACGCCGAGCTCGACCTTCTGGCCCACCGCTATGAGGTGATTCGTTCGGAGGCCTCCGAGCGAGTTCGCGAAAGAGAACAATCCCACAAAACTCCCGAATCCAGTGCTTAGGCCTTCAGAGTGGCGTGCTGCGCCTTCATCTGCGCCCTGACTACAAGCTCCGCGGCCAGAAGACATTGCGTCTGATCTTGCGCCGTATGCGTCCGATTGGCGATGTCCGAGACAAACTGGGGTCCGAAGGGAAGCATCAGGTTGTTGCAGTCGATGTATCGCGCCTGATCCTTGTCGACGATGAAGAGGTTGTTGCCCTGCTTGCCTCGCGCTACGTCGACATACTTGCGAACCTCGATGTATCCGTTGGTGCCAAGAATAAAGAGCCGTCCATCGCCCCATGTTCCCAAGCCATCGGGGGTAAACCAGTCCAGGCGCACATAGCCGAAGCCCTTGTCGCCCCGAAGCATCATGTCCCCGAAGTCCTGGAACTTGGGTCGCTGGGAATGGTTCACATTGGCCACCTGCGACGCGACCACCTCTGCCTGCGTGGAGCCCGTGTAGTACAAAAACTGATCTACCTGGTGGGATCCGATATCGACAAGGATTCCACCATAACGAGCCGCATCCCAGAACCACTCCGGACGGCCGCCGGAGCCTCCCGCATAGGGGTCGACGCCATGCTGGACGATCTGATGGGGAGCGATATTGATCGTCTGGATCACCTTGCCGATCGCCCCAGCTTTGATCATCTCGCCCGCCTTTACCGCGGCCTTAACCTCGAAGCGCTCGCTGTAAAGAATTCCGTAGATCCGCTTGGTCTCGGCGATCGTCTTGCGGAGCTGATCGATCTGGTCGAGCGAGGTTGCGCCGGGCTTGTCGCTCAGAAAGTCCTTGCCCTTCTTCATCGCTCGAACCCCCAGCGGAGCGCGCTGATCGGGAATGGTCGAGCTCAGCACCAGCTGAATCGAGGGATCTTCCAGGATAGCGTCCTCCGAGGTCACCATCTTTACATCGGGGAACCTCTTTTTAAACCCTGCCACCTTGTCCGGCTCTTCTCCGTAGGCGGCTACCAGGGTGCCGCCACCACGCTGAATCGCTCCCACCATCCCATAGATGTGGTCATGGCTCATTCCGCATACGGCGAACTTGATCGAATACTTCGGCTTGGCGTCGACCTCCTGGGCGGGTTCGATCGACTCGTATGCCACGCGGGACGGATCGATCGCGTGCATCTCCGCCAGGGCGGGAACTCTCGCCATCAATCCTGCCGATCCAACAGCGCGTAGGAACTCTCTGCGGCCAAACATCTCCGATGCCATCGCTCACTCTCCCTCAAACCAGAACTGGACAATTGATCTGCACCACGAACTATATCAATCACGGCCCATGCTTGGCACGGTGATGGTTAGGTTGCCGCAGGTGCCTCTCCGCTTTGGATCGCAAGCGGTAACCGGAGGACCGAGGCCATGAGAAGAAGATGCAGACCGCACAACAGAAGAAAAGCCGCCGAAAATGCGTGGGAGAGAGAGCTATGCCCACCTGCCGGCGATCCTAATCTCCATGCCAAAAAGGTAGCGCACAGCGTCGTCAGGGTGGGGCCGCCAAGCCGCTGAACGATGTTCAGCGAGGTCGTGGCCATGGGGAGATCCTGCTTGGGAACAGAGGCGTAAGCCGCCGAGATGGAAGGGATTCCAATGGCGCCCATCCCGGCTCCACGGATCAGGAGTGTTCCCACCAGCACTGGAACGATGAGCCCATGTTGAGCGAGATAGACGAAGGGCATGGTGCCGATCAGACTGAGCAGGGCTCCCGTAGCCGCCACCCTTCGGATACCAAATCGCTGGGTCAGCGTTCCCATCAACGGATACGAGAACACCATTCCCAGGCCCAGCGGGGCCATCATCCATCCAGCGGCGCTCGGAGAGAGCCCGCAGGACCGAATCAAAAAGATGGGGATCAACATCTGGGCCGAGAAGGTAATTCCATTGGAGAGAAACTGCGTCATTGCGGAGCGGGGAAAGACTTTGCCGCCAAAGAGGCGAAGGTCGATCAAGGCTTCATCCTGCTTCTTGTACGCCGCTCTGACGAAGGCCGCGAGCAGGATCAGTCCCAGGACAAAAAAGCTCAAGCCCACCCGTTCGTTCAGATGATCCGATCCGTAGAGAAAGAACACAAGCCCTGGTGACAGCAGAAGGAGCCCAAAGAAATCGAGGCTGCGTCGCTTCGTCTCTTCGCGGTCATTAGGGAGAAACAGAACTGCCAGAAAGATCGCGACCGCCCCGATGGGAAGATTGACCAAAAACAGCCATCGCCATGAGGCATGCTGCAGGATCGCCCCGGCAATGACGGGCCCAAGGATCGGTCCCACCATCACCGGCAAAGCGGAATATCCCATCACGCGCGCCATGTGCCTTCCGGCAGCTCGAGCAAGCATCATCTGCGCCATCGGAGCCAACAGGCCGCCGCTCATGCCTTGAAGGATTCGAAAGGCGATCAGGGAATGAGCGGACCACGCCATCCCACATAACATCGAGGACAGGGTGAACGAAGAAAAGCACCACAGGTAGAGTGACCTTGCGCCGATCCGGTCGACCAGCCAGCCGCTAAGGGGAAGCATCAGGGCCAACGCCAGAAGATAGCCGCTGGTCACCCACTGAATCAGCGTTAGGCTGGAGTGCAGCTCAGCAGCCAGGCTCGAAAGCGATACATTGACGACCGTCGCATCCATCTGCGACAGAAACGAGCCGAGCATCGCGACCGACGCGATCTTCCAAACCGACTGGTCCAGCCGGCTCGTCTCCTGAGTCGCATTAGGCAAGAGCGGCGATCACCTCATCGGTCTTTCTAACCCTAGCGAGGAGCGGGAAGATCGTCTCGAAGGCGAAGCGATGAGCGTCGGCGCTGATGCTGGTGCAGATATCCTCGACGAGGACGAAGGCGAAGCCAAGGCCCGTGCCCTGACGCGCCGTCGATTCGACTCCGATGTTGGTCGTGATGCCTCCCAGAACGACCGTATCGATCCCGCGTCTGGTCAGCTCCTGCTCGAGCTCGGTTTTAGCAAACGCTCCCCAGTGCTTCTTCGTGATCAAGAGATCGCCGGGCTGAAATCCCGCGGCGGGATGGATCTCCGAGGCCTCCGGCGGCGGGGGAGGGGCATTCGGCTCGCGCAGGGAGACATCCACCGGCAGCTGCTGAAAGTGTGCGAGATCCACACGAACATACACCACCGTTCCTCCCTTCGCGCGAAAGGCCTCTACCAGCTTGCGGGATCTCTCGACGACCTCGGTCCCGGGGTAAGGAGCGGTGGACATCGCGACAATCCCATTCTGCAGATCGATAAGGACAAGCGCCGTCTTCTCCGGCGCAAGATGCAGTGAGCTCAAGACTCCTCCTAAAAATCGAGGGTTCCCTCGACTTTTCAAAGATAGAATATGAGGATGCCCTCGATTTCGTCAAATGCCGTTCGTTGCGAGCCGCAGCAGGAGCGTTCCGCACGGCGGCTCGCTAGCTTTCTGGATGCCGCCGCCGATCTCTTTGCTGAAGCCGGCTTTGAAGCCTGCACGATGACCGCGATCGCGGAGCGCAGCGGAGCCTCGATCGGAACGCTCTACCACTACTTTCCCGACAAGCACTCCATCGCATTTGCTCTGCTCAATCAGTACGCGCAGGAGATCGAATCCTACTGGAAGCCCCTCATCGATCAGGCCGAATCGCTCACCCCGCAGAGGTTTGCCGACCGATTCATCGAGCGCATCATCGACTTTGTACGGGAGCACCCGGCCTACCTGGCCCTGCTCGCCGCGCCCAAGCAATTCTCTCGAGATCCGGCAGCGCGCAAGGCTCTGCGAGTCACCTTCGCCAATGCCTTTCGCGCCAGGAATCCATCCCTCTCGAGCGAGAGAGCGTTTCTGGCGGCCAATGTCGCTCTACAGACGGTGAAGGGGCTCACCGCGCTTTACAGCGAAGCTGCGCCGAAGGAGAAGCCGCAGATCGTGGAGGAGTTCAAGAAGCTGCTTTCGCTCTACCTTGCTACGGTTCTCTCCTGATCGACAGCGCGGCAGGGAACTCTTCTGGAAATTCTTCCGGGGAGATTAAGGAAACAGGCGCTGCTTCTTCCATCCGCCATTCTCGCGAATAAACAAGAAGCGGTCGTGCAGCCGATGCTCTCCATCGACCCACAGCTCCACCTGCTCCGGCTGTACGGCATACCCCTTCCACCAGGAAGGCCGGGGAACCTCTTCGGGATGGCTTCGATCGCAGGCGTCGATCATCTCTTCAAGGACCTCTCGGCTCTCCAGTGGCCGGCTCTGCTGCGAGACCGCTGAACCGAGCTGGCTCGTCCGCGACCGGCTATGGAAGTACGCATCGGCGTCGGTTGGCGGCAGCTCGACGACAGGCCCCTCCACGCGAACCTGCCGCCGCAGGCTCTTCCAATGAAAGCAGAGTGCTGCATGAGGATTGGCCGCCAGCTCGGCCCCTTTGCGGCTCTCGGCGTTGGTATAAAAACAGAAGCCGCGCTCATCGACCTGTTTGACCAGCACCATCCGCACACTGGGGCGGCTATCGGCGGTCGCCGTCGCCAGCGCGACCGCATTTGGATCATTCGGCTCCGACGCTGCCGCTTCCTTCATCCAGCGGTGAAAGATCACGATCGGATCGGTTGCATCGAATAGCGCGTTCCTGTCCATAACCGCAGTCTACTCTGGCTGATCGAGGCCATCGAAGAGAGAACTCATCTGCGTCGACGGTCCAGGTTCACGCGAAGCGGCAAGCGTATAAAACTCCTCGGCGCCAAACTTCGCGAATAACTCCTTCGTCCGTTCCATCAACGGCGCCTGGGAGACATGTTGCCGAAATGCCTCGTTCTTTCGCTCCCGCACCGACTCGATGTTCAGCGTGATCGTCCAGGGAGAGGGTAGGGGAGGCTGCCGGTCTGGGATAAAGAAGTTCGTCGTGAGATAGAACAAACGTTCCGGCTGGTAGATCTCGCCGACGTCCGGAAGGCGCTTTGCCTGACCCGACCAGTGAAAGGCCGCTGTCGTCCAGAACGACGTCATCATGTGATCGGCATGCGTATTTAAACCGCCATCGCCGCCAAACGTAATCACGACGTCGGGACGAAACTGCCGCATGCGGCAAACCAGAGCCTCCGCCGGCTCCATGAATGCGACGTTCTGCAGATCGCCGTCGTGATACCCCAGCAGCTCATGCCGGCCGACGCCGAGCACCTTGCACGAGGCGGCAAACTCCGCGCGCCGCGTCTGGCCCAGCTCTTTTCCTGAAGCCGCGGATCCGCGATGCGTTGCCGCCTGGCCGTCGGTCAGGCAGATCACGTAAGTCTCGACCCCGTGATCGGCCGCCAGGGCCAGCGCTCCTCCAAATCCAAAGCATTCGTCGTCCGGATGGGCGACGACGCACATCAGCCGATGACCCACTCCGATGCCCCCTCTTCAAGATCAAGATCAAAAAGCTCACCCGAGGCAATCTCCTCGATCACCGCATCCGGATCCACGGCCCTCACCGGGGCAAAGGTTCTGCGATGCAACGCCGAAGGCCCGCGTTCAGCTAGTGCCCGGCGATGCTCCGGCGTTCCGTAGCCCTTGTGCGAGGCCAGCCCATACCCCGGATGCTCCGCATCCAGCGAACGGATCAGGGCATCGCGATGTACCTTGGCGATCACCGAAGCTGCGGCGATGGAGAGACTCAACGAATCGCCATAGATCAGCTTCGTCTGCCGGCAGGGATGATCGATCCGCATGGCGTCAATCAGAAGATGGTCGGGCACAACGGCAAGCCCTTGAACCGCAGCCAGCATCGCGATGCGGGTCGCCTGATAGATGTTGACGCGGTCGATGGTCTCGGCGTCCACCTCCGCCACACTGAATGCAACGGCGATCCTGCGGATCCTGCGGTCCAGCCTCTCGCGATCTCTTCGCAGCAGCTGTTTGGAGTCTCGCAGCCCCGCGTTGGCCAGGCCCTTCATCTTGTTGTCGGGGAGAATGACGGCGGCGGCGACGACAGGGCCGAAGAGAGCGCCGCGACCTACCTCATCGACGCCCGCAATGGTGCGGAAGCCACAGTACCGCAACGCCTGTTCGGGAGCATCGCTACAGACGAGCTGCCGCAGCATCTGTTGCTTGCGAGTCGCCGCGGTCACAGTTCTCTGAATGCGAAGAGGAGTCGGAGAGGCCATGCCTATGCCAGAAGTTTACAACCTTGCGAGCAGAAGAAAGCCACGGCTCGGAAGCCGTGGCTTGTGGAAAGGATGGACGAAACTAGCTGGCCCGCTCGACCTCGCGCAGACGGGCAGCCTTGCCGCGCAGACCGCGGAGATAGAAGAGCTTGGCGCGGCGAACCTGGTACGAGCGAATCTTCTCGACCTTATCGACGACCTTGGAGTTGTAAGGGAAGATGCGCTCGACGCCCTGGCCGAAGCTCATCTTGCGAACAGTGAAGGTTCCCTGGGGGCCTTTGCGGCAGGCGATGACCATACCTTCGAACGCCTGCAGGCGCTCCTTTTCTCCCTCGCGGATCTTGACCTGAACGCGGACAGTGTCTCCGGGAGCGAAATCGGGAATATCGGTCCGCTCAAGTTTCGCGGCCAGTTTCTGCATGATGGGATGAATTGACATGACTACTTCCTATATGAACTCGAGTCTTCAGTTTACACGATTTCAACCTATGAGGGGTATAAAACCTCCCGAAAGAGAAGGGGATCGATCGTGGTTCCCTTCAACTTTCGGATCACTCCAACTCCTGAGGCTTGATCCTCTCCTCCGCCTCAACCTCCCGCAGCAGCCTGCGGTCCTGCTCGTTCAGCTCGGCCCCTTCGAGCAGATCCGGCCGATTGGTCTTCGTCTTCTTGAGCGCCATCTTCCTGCGCCACAGACGAATCACATCGTGATTCCCGCCCTGTAGCACATCGGGAACCATGGCTCCCTCAAACTCCGCGGGCCTCGTATAGTGCGGATAATCGAGCAGTCCACCCGCGCCGTGCGTCGTTCGCGGCGGACCGTCCGCAGAAGGTTCCTCTACAACCTCGTGCGCCCCAAAGCTTTCAAAGCGAGACGAGTCAGGATGCCCGAGCGCCCCAGGAAGCAGCCGAACCACGGCGTCGACGATCACGGCCGCGCCGAGCTCACCGCCCGAGAGAACATAGTCGCCGATTGAAAGTTCGCGGTCACAGATCAGCTCGCTCACGCGTTCGTCCACGCCTTCGTAACGGCCACAGATCAACACAACCCGGTTGATTGACGCGAGCTCATGCGCGATTGCCTGGGTAAAGGGACGCCCCTGCGCGGAAAGTAAAATGACCGTCTCCTGTTGGGGATCGCGCTCCCCCTTCCGGGTGATACCCAGAGAGTTCACCGCATCGTAAATTGGTTTTGGCTTAAGAATCATTCCCTCCCCGCCTCCAAAGGGCCTGTCATCCACCGTACGATGACGATCCTTTGTGAACGATCGCAGGTCGTGCGTGGCGATGTTGACAAGGCCAGCAAGGCGGGCGCGCTTCAGAATCCCAAACTCGAAGACGCTCGTAAAGAAATCCGGAAAAATCGTAATCAGGTCAAAATGCATTTGCAAAATCTTTCGTGTTTGAAGCGAGCTGCACAACCGAATCGCGCCGCGTCCGCTCTAACCTCGAAAGCAGGTGCACGATGCAGAAAGCGAATCCAAAAAGGACTTTCCATGCTCATCGCAAAGCCCTCATTCGTGGTCATGCTCATGTTACTTCTACCGCAGCTCTCGCCCGCCCTCAAGGCGCAGGCAACTGTGGTGCGTTATGAAGCCGCCGCATTCACCTCTTCCAGCATAGCCGCTCCTGGGTTCTCAAGCTCCGCCGATCAGCCAGAGGTGGCCCGGCCTGAAGTTGACCGACCGGCGAAAGAGGAGACACGACGAACCGAATCTGATGCGGCGGCCGGCTCCTCCCAAGCTGTTGCGGTCCCTTCACGCGAACTTGCTCCCTTCCGATCCTGGAAGATTGCCTTTATCGCCAACACCCTGGGAGCGGGTTTCGACGTCTCGACCTCCCTGGCCCGTCACTTCGACCTGCGCGGAGGCGCGAACTTTCTCTCCCTCAGCCCAGACTTCGATGTCGATGGCCTGCACTATGACTCCAGCATCCATTTGCGGTCGGGAAGGCTCGGCCTCGATTGGTTTCCGCGCCACAGAAACTTCCACATCACCCCTTCGATCCTGTACTTCAACAACAATCTCACCGCCCTTACGCACGTTCCTGCAGGCGCGCGGTTCGACCTGGACGACAACTCCTTCATCAGCGGCACGGACGATCCCGTCCACGGCGATGCCGGCCTCGTCTATCCGCATCACGTCGCCCCCATGCTCAGCGTGGGATTCAATAACATCCTGCCTGGACACCATAGACACATCTCGGTCCCTCTCGAGTTCGGCGTAGCGTATACCGGAGCTCCCACCATTCACGCCAGCCTCGTCGGAACCGCCTGCCAGAGCGATGGATGCTTCAGCTTCGCAGACAATGAGGATGCCCAGCAGAGCCTCAGGAACGAGGTCAAGGACATCAACGATACCCTCAGCGACATTCCCGTCTATCCCGTTCTGTCGATCGGATTTGCCTACCGCTTCTAATGCTGCGCGCGGGGCGGGTGCGCGCCTTTGGCGCGTGGTAGGCGCTTCGAGTGAAGCTACCTTTAGAGCAATTCTTTTGAGTCCGGCCGATTAATCGCAGTCAGTCCGGGAGGAAGGTTCATCACGATCCTTCTTCCCGGAAGATCCACTGCCTGGATAAAGGCCTTCACGAAGGGGACCAGAGTCTCGCCTTCCGGCGATTCGATCTCCAGCAGCGCCGCGGCATCGGAGATGCGCACACCATCCAGCGCGGAAGGGAACTGCACGTCCACGATCGCGCCCACTTCGACCGAGCCATCAAAGACGGTGCAGCCGATCAAATCGCTGACATACAGGGAATCATCCTCGGGGGGAATCCTGAGATCATCCGCCGTGATCAGATCCAACCCCATAAGCGCTTCGGCCTGAGAGATCGTATCGACACCCTCAAGCTTCAGCACGATTCGTCCCCTGTTTTTTCCCACCGGAAGCCAGCAAGAAATCACCTGCGCATTCTTCGCCTGACTTGCCTCTGCACCAGAGCTCGGACGCACCAGGAGAAGGCCTTCGCGCCCAGCGAGACGGTCCGGAAAGTCCGTCAAAAGCTCGGCCAGCAACTCACCTTTTCGCCCCTGCGGACGGATCAGATGAGCCAGGACAATCCATTGGGGGGTTTCAAGGCTCATATCAAGAGAGGGTTCCAGCAGGTTAGGTTTGAATGGGGCCGGCCTGGGACGAATCGTCTTCGACGATATCCAGCGCAAAACGGTGCTTTAGCTTCATGCTGGCAGCGGAGAGAATCGTTCGGAGCGAGCGAGCCGTGCGGCCCTGCTTCCCAATCACTTTTCCAATATCGCTGGGAGCTACACGGAGACGAATCACCGTTGATTCCTCCTCGTCGAACGTCTCTACAGATACGTTCTCGGGAAGATCCACAAGCGCACGCGCGATATCGGTGACAAGCCCGATCATATTCGTTCGGCCATCATTGTCGACCGTATGGGACTGAGCCATTACCAACACCTCCTGGGGGTCACACAATGCGGGCTCCTGCTCTACCGTTCCGCCTCGTCTATTGCGAGATCTCAGGGATGTACTGCATGAGCGTAGCCGCGGTTGCTTCAATAAAACCGGCTGCTCCCGAAGCAGTTCTGCTCTCAAGGGACCGGGCTTATCGGATTCGCAATAGAAAAAGTCTACGCGAGAAGCTACCCTTCGGGAGAGATGGAATCTACGGAGTCAGTAAATCTTTGGGAACCCTGGAGACGATTCCCAAAAGATCGACTTAGGTAACTAGGCTGCGGGAGCCTCGACCGCAGGAGCGGCCGCAACCAGCTTCTCGACGCGATCCGAAAGCTGCGCCCCCTTGCTGGTCCAATATTCGATCCGGTCACGCTTCAGCTCGACGCTGGCAGGGTTGGTGCGGGGATTGTAGGTGCCGACGACCTCAATCGAACGACCGTTACGGGCACGGTCCTTTTCAATAACAATGATGCGATAGTGGGGCTGCTTGCGCGCACCAAAGCGCGCCAAACGAATCATCAACACGAGATAAAGCCTCTCAATATGTTTATTTTGGGCGAGAACAACGCGCTCTCTCGCGTCTCTCCAAGGGGAGAGGCTGGCGAACCCAACAACTAAGTATGGCGGAAATCCGGGATTTTAGCAATTCCTAAGTGACCTGAGGGGAGTCGTCAAGTCTCTCTCCGTGGGAAAATTCTCATCCGTATATTACTGCAGAATTAAATTCTTCCAGAATCCTCCCCGGATGGCACACTAAAAAAAATCGGGAGTGGTTACTATGTGCTGTAGACTTTTGAGTATCAGCTAACAAAGTGTTGCCGGATGCCAAGACGGGAGGATGCATGGGTCACTGGACAAAGCTAAAAGAAGAGAACGCGGTTCGAACCGCAGTTCGCTTCCCCATGAAACTTCCGTTACATATTCAGACGACCCAGGGGCACTTCACGGCGGTGACCGAAAATATCTCGGCCAACGGCCTTCTGTTCGTAAGTGATTATCTTCCTGAGATTGATAGCCGAATCGAATTTACGATCGCGATGCCCTCCGCCGTGATGGGATCGGTAACCGACGTCACCATTCATTGCGTCGGACGCATCGTTCGTAGTTTTCTGCAGGACGGGCAGAAAAAAGCGGCAGCAGTGATCGACGAATATTTTCTAAAGGCGTGAGCTATGAATATTGTTCCTTTTGATAGTTCCCAGGACGCTGAAGACACCATGGTTGAGACGGGGGAGTCGAGCGCAGTTCGTGTCATCCTCGCCGACTCTCAAGCGATCTATCGCGTGGGTATGCGAAAGGTCTTTGCTCTCGAAGACGATATTCGGGTGGTCGCGCAGGTGGAGACGCTGAGCAATCTCTACTCCGCCCTCCAGCGCTACCCCACCGATGTCGTTCTCCTCGAGGGACAGCTCATCGCGGGAACCGTGGATGCGATCCCAGAGCTGGTCCGTCGCGCGCCGGAGGCCAAGCTGATCGTCCAGGTCACCGAGACCGACGAGTCCAACACGGTCGAGCTCTACCGCCGCGGGGTTCGGGGAGTCGTTCCGCGCTCCATCTCACCCGACCTGCTGGTCAAATGTGTCCGCAAGATCGCCGAGGGCGAGACCTGGATCGACAACAAATCGATCAGCTGGGTCATCGAGGCCTATCGCGCCCAGGCCACCACCCTCACCGATCCCAAGGTGCAACCCAAACTCTCCAAAAAAGAGCTGGCCATTATCAGCTGCATCACGCGTGGCATGCGCAACAAGGAGATTGCCTACCAGATTGGGACCACCGAACAGGTGATCAAGAACTACCTGCGCAAGGTCTACGACAAGCTCGGCGTCTCCGACCGCCTGGAGCTGGCCCTCTACTGCCTGCACCACGAGCTGCTCAAGAAATACACCCAGGAGATCGAGAGCGTCTTCCTGCACCAGACGGAGATCTCTCAGCCTCTACGCGCAAAGATGTAACTCCCAACCTATTTCAGACTCCAGTTCAATAAAAATAGGAGCCCCCGCAGGGGCTCCTATTTTTTCGCTCGCAAGGCGTTACTGCTTATCCACCTCGAGATCGATCGTGAACTTGACCTCATCGCCGATGACGGCGGAGGGAAACTTCTGCCCGAAGTTGAAGTCGCTGCGCTTGAGACTGCCGGTCGCCGAGAATCCGCTGCGCGTCTTCCCGTCCTGACCGGTCGAGGCAGGTGCGGGACCGTCGACGTCGAGCGTCACCGGCTTGGTTACATCATCCAGCGTAAGGTCGCCCGTGAGCTTCAGCTTGCCGTCTACCTTTGTAAGCGAGGTCGACTTGAACGAGAGATGCGGAAACTTCTCTACGTTGAAGAAGTCGGGGGATTTGAGATGAGCATCGCGCTTCTCGTTGATAGTCGTGACTGTCGTCGTATCGGCAGTCGCCTGCACCGATGACTTGGACAGATCCTTCTCGTTCAGGAGAACCGTTCCCTTGACTCCATTGATCGAGCCGTGAACGTTGGAGACGCTCAGGTGGCGGACCTCAAAATTGACGCTCGAATGCACCGGGTCAATGGTCCACGATGAAGTCTGGGCGTGGGCGATACCCCCCGCCAGGAAGGTCGCGGCCAACGCCAGGGCCATAAAAATTCGATTCCGCATAAGTTCACTTTCCTCTTTCTTGAGTGGTGCAGTTTAGACAATTGGGCTGTAACGATATACATCAGATGTTGGGAATCCAAGCGAGATGCAACAGTTGTCGTTTTTCTTTCTCTTTGTCACATTCGGGCCTTGAGGGATGCTAGCATCTCGCGATATGGCTTTGCTCGGTGAACTCCGCGCTCTCTCCCCGTCCCAGCGCAACACCTTCGCCGCCTGTTTCTTAGGCTGGACCCTCGACGCCTTCGATTTCTTCCTGCTCACCGTCTGCCTCAAGGCCATCGCCTCCGACTTCCACGTGGGAATTCCCCAGATCGCCGAGGCCATCTTCTGGACCCTGGTGATGCGTCCTTTGGGAGCTCTGCTCTTCGGTCTTCTGGCCGAACGCTATGGCCGCCGGCCCACGCTGATGATCAATATCGTCTGCTTCTCCATCTTCGAGCTCGCCTCTGCCTTTGCCCCCTCGCTTAGAAGCTTTCTCCTCTGCCGCGCCCTCTTCGGCATCGCCATGGGCGGGGAGTGGGGCGTCGGCGCCGCCCTCGCTCTCGAATCCATGCCCTCCGGTGGCCGCGGCTTCTTCTCCGGGATACTGCAGGAGGGATACATGGTCGGCAACCTGCTCGCCGCGGCCCTCTACGGCCTGCTCTTCTCGCACCTTCACGGAACCGGAATGCTGACCGGCTGGCGCGTCATGTTCATGATCGGGGCCTTGCCCGCACTGCTCGCCTTCTATATGCAGTTCAAGGTGAAGGAGTCTCCGGTCTGGCTCGAGGCCGAGCAGCGTCGTAAGGCTGAGGGCAGAACCGGCTCGGGCATCAGCTTCGAGACCTTTCTCAGCTATCTCCCTCGCTTCCTCTTCCTCGTCCTCTTGATGACGGCGTTCAACTCCTTCAGCCATGGCACGCAGGATCTCTATCCCACGCTGCTCGAGAAAGACCACGGCCTCGATCCCGGCAAGGTCGGCCTCATCATCGTCATTGGCAACCTGGGGGCGCTCGTCGGGGGCATCGTCTGCGGCGGTCTCTCCGAACGCCTGGGCCGCAAACGCATGATCATCATCGCCGCGCTTGCGGCGGTCCCGATGATCCCGCTCTGGGCCTGGTCCCATACGCTGCCCATGCTCGCCCTCGGCGGCTTCCTCATGCAGTTTGCCGTGCAGGGCGCCTGGGGAGTGATCCCGGCGCATATTAACGAGCTTGCCCCAGCCCCCGTCCGCGCCGTCTTTCCCGGCTTCGCCTACCAGCTCGGCAATCTCTGCTCCTCGCGTAATGGCGTCTTTCAGGCCCGGATCGCGCAGCACGTCTCTGGCGGCGCGTTGAACCTGGTCATGTCCTGGACCGTCGTCCTGGCTGCCATCGCCATCGCCGTCGTCGCAGGCCTCGGTCGCGAGGCACGTGGCGAGGACTGGACCTCCGCCGAGCTGGCTGTCAGCCACGAGAGGGAATGACATTCCCTAGACAACCGGAATCCTCTCGCGATGTATGCTTTTTCCCTATAGGGAGAGGGCCAGACAGGTAGAGCTTAATGACGATCGCAGCAGAGGATGGCGGAGCCATCAGGGACTCGCATGAAGCGAGCCTTATCGATAAGAGATTGAAGACTGCCTCGTCCTACCTCGTCGAACAGGACTGGAGCGCCTACTCCGCCGACCAGCACGCCGTCTGGTCCGAGCTTGTCCGCCGCCGCATGCCGCAGCTTCGCCAGCACGCCTGCCAGGAGTATCTCGACGGGTTCGCGCAGATCGGCCTCAGCGAAGATCAGCTTCCGAACCTCAAGGCCGTCAGCCGCCGCCTCGAGCCGCTGACCGGCTGGAACTCCACGCCGGTCAGCGGATTTCTGCCTCCCGGAGCCTTCTTCGAGATGCTCTCCGCGCGCATGTTTCCCACCACGACCTGGCTCCGCGGTCGCCACTCGCTCGAGTACACCCCCGAGCCCGACATCTTTCACGACGTCTTCGGCCACGTTCCCCTGCACGCTCATCCTGTCTTCGGCAGCTTTTTACAGCAGTACGGCCAAACGTGCTCTCGTTTGATCTCCAATCCCGAGGCCCTCGAACGTATGGGACGCGTCTTCTGGTTCACGGTGGAGTTCGGCGTGATCCGCCAGCGCGGGGAACTCAAGGTCTACGGCAGCGGCCTCATCAGCTCGCACGGCGAATGCAGCCGCGTCCTCTCCGGCGGCTGCGAGGTACGCGACTTTAATCTCGACGAGGTGATGAACCAGAGCTTCGACACCGGAGCCATGCAGCCCGTTCTCTATGCTGTCGAATCCTTCGATCAGATCTACGAGGCCACCCGTTTGGCGGAACAGCGTCTTGGATAATCTCACTCTCAACAACCTCTGACACAATAGAAAGTAGGGAAACGCCGTAAGCTCGGCCCCTGTGCGTACATTCTTTTGCGAAGATGAGGTGAAGCGTGAGTTTGAAGCTCTGGGGGGTTCTGCTCTGTCTGCCGTCGGCGATGTCGATGGCACAATCGGCGCCAGCGGTCGCGCCGGGTGCCATGCAGCCGGACCAGGTCGAACGCACCATTCTGCCCTCCCATCCCATCCCGACGGGCAAGGCCCCCTCCATGAAAGTCAAGATGGTGAGCGACCAGAACGGGCAGAAGACCTACGCGGTCATCTTTCGCAAGGGCGATGAGATTCTGAGCGGCCTCACCGACTTCGCCATGCAGTACCACGTCGTGGACGCGCACTTCACCGGCATTGGGGCGGTCTCGAGTGCCACCGTCGGCTGGCTCGATCTCAGCCGCAAGCTTTACCATGCGATTCCGGTCAACGAGCAGGTCGAGGTCGTCTCCATGATGGGGGACATCGCCACCTTTAACGGCAAACCCGTCGTCCACGCCCACATGGTCTTCGCCAAACACGACGGCTCGACCGTCGGGGGTCACCTGTGGGAGGCGAACGTCAACCCCACGGTCGAGGTCTTCGTCACCGCCGACGCTGCTCCGCTCGACAAGGTCCCCGACGACGCCTCCGGCATGAAGATCATCGATCCGACCAAATAATAGATTGGGTGAAGCCTGCGTTGCTGCGCGGGCCCACTGCGCGTGGGGCGGTCACTTCGTGACGTGTATACCACCTTCGGCACGGGCTTCCCTCTGGTCGGCGCAAGCGACCGAACGCCCTAAATCACAGATCTGACCAGATAACATTCATAAAGCGATGCAGTTGCCGGTTCCAACAACCCGGCCCATAGCCACAGGGCCGGCAACGTTGTAAAATCATAGAAGCCACAACCGCAGTTCTTCTCCTTCGATTTCTACCGAGGCCCAGCCCGGACAATCCTGAGAAGTTCCGGACATCTGCATGCTCTCCGACGAGAAGCATCTGATGTCCCCGGCGCGCGAGCCGAAACATTCGTACCAGGGAGAGCAAGATTATGGCGAAGATTGCCAAGACCGGCGACCGTAAGAAGGTCATGGACACCAACAAGAGCACGGATTGCCCGAAGTGCTCCAAACCCACCCGCATTGTGAAGCGCGTTAAAGACCGTGAGCGCGGAACCCCCGGCGGAGTTTACATCTCCTGCTCGGCCTGTGACTTCTTCGAGAAGCTCTAATCTCTGCGGCGAGCTCTCTAATCTCTTTCTGAATGGCATCCCAGCCGTCCTTCCACAGGGCCCCTCTTCGGGGCCCTTCTGGTGTCTGCAAAGCTCCTTTCACGGCCCATTCTCCAATCCGTAATGCCTTTCCCATTTCGGAACTAAGTTAGCCAACTGGGGACCAAAGTCATACATCAAATTACCTAGATTCACTTGACGATCGCCTCTTCAACCGGGCAGACTTACACCGGAAAGTAGGGATTACCCTCTATATGAGCATCACGAGTACCGCAATCTCTGATTCTTCTCTTCGTCCCATCGTCTCCCTCCCTCGCTTCGATCGCCCGACCTACCTGATGTGTTCTCCGGAGTGGTATGACGTCGATTACGTCATCAATCCCTGGATGGCCGGCAACCTGCACCGCCCCTCCCGCGACCTCGCCTTTGCCCAGTGGAAGGCTCTTCACAACGAGCTTCAGCGCATCGCCGACGTCCGCCTGATCCACGGCCAGCAGGGCGCGCCGGACATGGTCTTCGTCGGCCATTCGGCGGTCGTGCAGCACGGGATCGCCGCGCTCTCCAGCTTCGCTCATCCTCAGCGTCAGGCCGAGGAGAAGCATCTTCGCCGCTGGTTCGAGAGCGCCGGCTTCCTCGTCTGGGAGACCCCGCGCGAGACCGCCTTCGAAGGCGAGGGGGATGCTCTCTTCAACGCCGAGGGAAACCACCTCTGGGCCGCGCACGGCGTCCGCACCTGCCTGCAGAGCCACCGCCATGTCGCCGATGCCTGGCACGCCGGGGTCACCTCGCTACACCTGGTCGACCCGCGCTTCTATCATCTCGATACCTGCTTTGTACCCCTCTCCGGTGGCTGCCTTCTCTACTTCCCGGGAGCCTTCGACAAACCTTCTCGCGCCAAGATCGAGGCTGCTTACAGCCCTGAGCGGCGGATCGCCGTCACGGAGGCGGAAGCCACGCGCTTCGCCTGCAACGTCATCAACGTTGGCAACGAGATCATTCTGGGAACGACCGGAACCGGTCTTGCCGGCCGCCTGGAGGCCTGGGGGTACAACGTTACCCAGGTCAATCTAAGCGAGTTCATCCGTGGTGGCGGCTCGGCCAAGGCGTTGGCGCTGCGTCTGAGCGACTCCCGCATCACTCACCAGCTCACTTCCCACTCAGCGGAGTAGGGCAGGGCTCTCTCTGAATTAGAAAGGCCGCACCCTTAAGAAGGGTGCGGCCTTTCACTTTCCTTAGCTGCTTCAACCTACCCGGCAGCTTCCTCAATCTCCTTGAGGATCGTCAGCGCAGCCTGGGCGGGATCGCTGGCTCGCGTGATAGGGCGCCCTACCACCAGGATTGAAGCTCCCCGCGAGATCGCCTCGGCGGCTGTGGCTACCCTGCGTTGATCGTCGCTCGTGGATCCCGCAGGACGGATTCCCGGCACCACCAGGATCGTCTCCGCTCCAGTCTGGTCTCGCAGGGAGGCTACCTCCTCTGCAGAACAGACCATTCCCGACACGCCCTCGCCCTGTGCCATCCGGGCCAGGCGCAGAACCTGCTCTGCCGGGGGAGTGAAGATTCCTATGGCAGCCAGCTCGCCTGTGTCCATGCTGGTCAGCACCGTCACAGCCAGCAGGAGGGGCGCTCCCGGAGCCTGGGCTGCCTCTACCACCGCGCGCAACATCGCGGGTCCCCCTGCGGCATGGACCGTCAACAGCTCGGCTCCTGTGCCGGAGACCGAACGAACCGCTCCCGCAACTGTGTTCGGAATGTCGTGAAGCTTGAGATCGAGAAAGATTCGGAAGCCGCGCCCGCGCAGCGTCTCGATCAGGGAGTTTCCCGCCGCATAGTAGAGCTCCATGCCAACCTTCAGCCAGCGGCAGCTTCCTTCCAGGCGATCAGCAAGAGCGAGGGCGGAATGAGCATCGGGAACGTCGAGCGCTACGGCGAGCCGCTCCGCGGGATCGGAGAGATTCAGAAACTCGACCGGAAGGGTGAGGGATTCGCGAGAGCTCTTCACAGCTTCAGTCTAACGCGCGGCCCTGCTGGACTGAAGCTGCAAACGAGAGAACTCAAGCATAGAACTCTAGAGTCCCAGCCCGACCGCGTCCGGTTGAGCTACCGGCATACGAAGCTGCGCGATCAGCTGCTTCGCCATGTCCGGATCCCCAGGGCGAAGCATCTCGAGTTTGACCTTAGCCAGGCCGCTGATACCAACTGCCTTAGCCGCGCCATAAGAGAGATCGATAATGCGATTCTCCGGCATGGGGCCCCGATCGTTCACCCGAACGAACACAGACTTGCGGTTCGTCAGGTTGGTTACACGGATCCAGCTTCCCAGGGGAAGACTTCGATGAGCACAGGTGAGGCCATTCATATCGTATGGCTCCCCGTTCGCGGTCTTCTTGCCTTGAAAGTAGCGTCCGTACCATGACGCCGTGCCGACTTGATACCAGCGGCGCCCCTTCTCTTGCTGCACAGTTTTGGAGCTCGACTGCGATGCAGCAGGATCGCTTGCCGACGCTGTAATGCCCAGCGCCACAAGCAGTGTCACGATAGCAACTCCACGCTTGGAAGAGACGAAACGGTCTCCGAGCCTTACAGGGATGATCTTCATGCCACCTCCTGCTTCTATTGTCCCCGCTAAAATTGAGCTAAGTCAATCTGCATCATAGAGTTATCATTTCTTCCCGGTTGCCGGATGTTTCTTTCGTGTGGTATAGGAAATCTTCTATTAATGCATTCGGGCGACAACAAATCCGGTCGATTTTCAGCCAAAACGGGCGTCTTCGAGACGATTTTCCCCTGATCCTGATATTTTTTGAAAAGTTACAAAAAAGAGGCTCCAGCCCTGAAAAACGGCAGAGAAGATGCTTTGGGCGTCATCTCGAATCGATCACGAATCCATGAAGACCTTACTCACCATCGCCGGATTCGATCCTTCGTCAGGAGCCGGCATCACCGCCGACCTGATGGTCTTTGCTGCCCACGGCCTCTTCGGAACCTCCGCCATCACCAGTCTCACGGTGCAGTCGACGATGGGAGTTCGCGATAGCCGGCCGGTGCAGCCCGAACTCTTGCGGGCGACTCTCGATTGCCTGCACTCCGACCTGCCTCCTGCGGGAGTCAAGCTAGGGATGCTGGCGACTCCAGAGATCGTGGCCGTCGTCGCCGACTACCTCGAAAGTCTTCGCGTTCTCTCGCCCGAGGTTCCCATTGTGCTCGATCCGGTCCTACGCTCCACCTCGGGCAGGGAGCTGCTCTCCCCTGGGGGAGTCGCTTTGCTTCGCAGCCGTCTCCTGCCCCTCATGAGCTGGGTCACCCCTAATCTGGCAGAGCTCTCCATCCTCGCCGAAACCAGGGTGGAGAGTGCGAACGAGATGCTCTCCGCATCGAAACGGCTGCAGGAGAGCTTTCCCGGCTTGAACGTGCTGGCGACGGGCGGCCACCTCGAGCGGCCGGACGATCTTGTGCTCGCTGTCGGCTGCTCGCCCCAGTGGCTGCCAGGAGAGCGGATCGACAGCCGGTCGACCCACGGCACGGGATGCGCGCTTTCCAGCGCTCTCCTCAGCCGCCTGGCTGAAGGCGACGCTCCGCTCGCGGCAGCCAAGGCTGCGAAACTGTATGTGGCGGAGGGAATCCGGAGGGCGGCTCCCCTGGGCTACGGGCACGGTCCGTTGAATCACCTGTGGCCTTTTGCGCTGAGGTCCCGTGTAATCCGAGGAGCAGGGAACTCGTTCTACGGTAAAGGTGCTGCCCATCCACGCCGATAAAGCTGTGGTGTGAAGGAATTCCTTTGATGCCTGTTTATCCCGATGCTGAGGTCTCCAATTCTGCGGCTTTAGCCTTTTCCGAACCGATCTCGAACCAAGGCATCGAAGTTCAAAGTTCAGTAACTCCCGGACTTGCCGTCGATCTCTTAGGTCGGGGCGTCGAGCACCTTCGTTGTTTGCAGCTTTCCTCGGCTTCGGCTGCAAAAGGCGAACGGGAGGCGATCCGGATTCTGCACCGGCTGCGACGCCAGGTCTTTGAGGATTACGCTCGGAGATTCCGCACTGCGTGATCGCAAGCCTGCTGTTAGTCTGAGGAGGTATGCCTCTTACCGTCATCCTCAATGGCCAACCCCGTATCTTTGAGAGTCTTAGCTCGCCTGCCACCCTCGGCGATCTGGTTCAAGACCTTGGACTTAGGGGCGACCGGGTGGCGGTCGAGCATAACGGCGAGATCGCTCCCCGGACGAGCTGGAATGAAGTACGGCTTGAGGAGAACGACAGGCTTGAGATCGTCCACTTTGTGGGCGGTGGATAGAAAAAACCCCTACTAATGTTGGTATTGAGTGGGAAACCTTATGCTCAGGCGCAATTATTTCATGTATCCATGGCGCCGGATTCAAGTTAATCGGGCTAGCGCCCTGTGGCCTCGTGAAGGAGCGTCTCCCACTGGTCGCCGTACTCTTTCCACCCCCCTAACGACTTCACTCGAGCCAGGGATTTCTCGCTCATCCCGCGTTGCAGTTGAGGATCGTCCATCAGCCGCTGCATTCGATCGGCGAGAGATTCGGGATCGCGGATCGGAACGATAAACCCCTCCACGCCGTCGGTGTACAGGTCTCCCGCTCCTGTATTGGTCGATGCGATCACGGGGCATCCGCACGCCATCGCCTGTCCCATGACCAGGCCGAAGCCATCCTCGATGCTGGGAAGGACGAGGACATGGCTGGTGCTCATCAGGTCGATCAGGCGGTCCTGGGGGATGGACCCGAGAAGTTCCACATCCTCCATCGGAAGCCGCTGAAGAACATCTTTAATGTCCGGCTGCATGCTTCCGGCGATGCGAAGCCGTTTGGCAGGGTGGCGGAGCCGGGAGAAGGCCTCGAGCAGGTAGGGAATTCCCTTGCGCAGGCCGACGGAGCCGGCGAAGAGAACCTCGAAGCGGTCGGAGGGCGGCTCACCGCTGGGGCGGAATCGTTCGAGGCGGACGCCGTAGGGGAGGGTGCGCAGCTTCTCCTCGGGAACTCCCATCTCGACAAACGAGTGGGCGGAGAAGCCGGAGGGAACGGTGATCAGGTCGGCGACCTCGTAGATCTTCTCCTCGCGGACGGTGTCGCGATCTTCGCTGACGGGAAGGTCGACGCCCCAGCGGCGGTACTCGCTGGTGACGATCTGTTCCTGATAACGCTGATGCGAGGAGCCCCGGTCGCAGATAAAACGTCCACCTCGCTGCTGGACGGCGAGTCCGGTTTTGAGGCCGGCACCCGAGATGGCGATGAAGGCATCGCAGGGTGGAATGCGACGCAGGGTCCAGTCGTCGAAGGCCAGGGCATTGGCGTAACCGAGCTGATCTGTGAGCCATCGGCCACCGATGTTGTAGCGCCGCGCGAAAAGCTCGCCCATATGAAGAGGTGGGAAGGTCTTTACTCGGGAGTGAGGCAATCCTTCGCGCTGAAGACGACGCCAGGGGAAGGTGGAGTAGATGACGGAGAGATGTCCGCGGCGCTCCAGCTCGCGGGCAAGCTCAAAGTGATGGAAGACGCCAAAGACAGCCTGAACGATTTTCATGAACGACGGGGAGGGCCTCAGGTGGATAGTAACAAAGCGATGTTTCCAGGTGGTCAACCGATTTTTTGTATCAGTAGTTTCGTTAATGTAGCGCACAGCGATTTATGAGTTCGGATCGATGCAGGGTATGGCAGCAAGGGGAGCCGGGAGCGAAGCGACTGGCTCCCCTTGCTGCCGAGCGGCCGATTCCAGCCAGGCTGTAAAACCATTGAAAAACCTAACGTACCCCTTGAGGAGGGAATTTAGTGGGGGTAATGGGGTTATTCATTAAGGTTGGCACATATGTATATCAATGATCTTTCGGCGCCGGTATTTTGGTGCTGTGGCTTGAAGGAGATTCGAATACGACAATGACTCTGGATGGCAAGGTTGCCCTTGTTACGGGCGGCGCTAGGGGAATAGGCGCCGCCATCTGCGAACGGCTGAGCCGCGACGGCGCTGCGGTAGCTTTCACCTATATCCAATCGCACGACAAGGCCCGCGCGCTAGTGGATTCAATCAGCGTAGATGGCGGTCGAGCACGGGCGATTTGCGGCGATGTCGGCGAGCCTGCGGACGTGGCGGCCACGATACGGCAAACTTTGGACGCATTCGGCCGGATCGATATTCTTATAAACAATGCGGCGCTGCAGCTTTCTGGTGCTGTGGAGTCCTACTCGTTGGATAAATTTGACCGTATGCTGTCCGTCAATATTCGGGGACTGTTCCTGATGACTCAGGAGGCGTTGCGCCACATGTCCGCTGGCGCGCGCATCATCAACGTCGGCAGTATAAGTAGTGACTACATGCCGGTCGCCGACCACGCCATTTACGCGATGACCAAAGGAGCAGTGGCGAGCCTAACGCGGGGCCTCGCACGTGATCTCGGCCCGCGTGGTATCACCGTTAACAACGTTCAGCCCGGTCGCATCGAAACCGAACTGCTGATGTCGGCAATAGGTCCTCTCGCAGACAAAATAAAAGCCGGCGTTGCATTGCAGCGTTTTGGGGACGTCAGCGAAGTGGCTGCACTGGTTTCCTTCCTCGCCGGCCCTGACGGCAGCTTTATCACAGGCGCGAATTTAAGGGTGGATGGCGGCGCTTCCGCCTAGCGTACGATTTGGACGTTTGGTTGTAGTAGCCCCCGCCTTTGCTTAGGAAAGCAAATTGAGCATTCCAACTAGACATAATATGTGTTATCAGACATTCTATCTCTGAACGGCACGCCGGATCGTCTGGTCTCCAATCCGATTCTCTTGTTCCTGGACTTCCCCTAAGCCTTTAGAATCGTCTCACTTGCGAGGGTGGATTTGTCCCGGTGCGAACTCTGCCGAATCTGATGATTGCTTCAGGCCGTGCCGTAGTCGTGGCTATGGCTCTGTTCTGCCCGGGCGTAGGTGCCCAAAGTGGCCTTCCATCCTCCTCGAACGCCTCTTCGCCGGTCAATATTAATGGGGTTGTGGTCAACGCTAATGGTGGAGCTCCCGTCTCCCGGGCGCTGGTTCAGATGAATGGCCGGTCGGTGCTGACCGACCATGAGGGTAAGTTTGAGTTCGACCAGGTCGGGCCGCTAAGCTCCGCAACGGTTCAGGTGAAGAAGCCTGGGTTTTACTTCGGCCAGGATGAGGGTCATAACTCGACTACGCTGCGCGGAAGCCAGCTGACCTCTTCTGTCATCCTCAGGCTGCATCCGGAGGCCTTAGTTACGGGAACCCTGACGGGATCGGATGGAACTGCTCTGCGGCAGATCCTGGTGATGGCGATGAGAAACTCCTACTCCGACTCCGGATCGCAGTGGTTCCCGGTCGGCCAAGGTATGACGAACTCTCGCGGAGAGTTCCGGCTGGCCGTTCCGGCGGGAGATTATCGGATCGAGACGAACTACTCTCCTCGCGGGGCGGGCGACCGAGCCGTTCTTCCTCTCACCTATCCATCTCCCGGGGCCGGCGAAGTCGAGAGCAGCTTTCACCTGGCCAGCGGAACGGAACAGCGCCTGGACCTGCATCCAGTAGTCGACCGAAGTTATACGGTCTCTCTCCGGCTCGACACGCAGGATCGCGGATTTCCCATGATCTTTGCCCGCTCCAGCGATGGATCGGCCTTCCCGGTCAGCATTCTTCACGGCGGAGCGCCAGGGGGCGGAGAGATCCCCATCGCTCTGCCTAGCGGAACCTTTACCCTGGTCGCGAGCAGGAATATGGGCGATCTTTCGGAGTATGGCGAGGCTACGGTCACGGTTCCCGACCATGACGACCAGACGGGCGTAACCCTGCGGATGTCTTCGGTGGCCTCCATTCCGTTGGAGATTGTGGGGGACGCAACGTCTGATAAAGCGCCGCCCACAGCGCAGCAGCTCGGGCTGATGCTGGTGAACACCCAGCCCGGCAGCCTTCGCTTCGGGGCGATGACTGCGCTGGTCCTGCCGATGGGAGGCGGAGGCCGTGGGGCCTACCTTCGTCCCATGCCGGGGACCTATCGTCTTCAGGCGCGCAGCTCGAATCAGTGGTACATCAAATCGGCCAGCTTCGGATCGGTCGATCTGCTGCGGCAGCCGATGACTGTGGCCCCGGCCGCGGGAAGCTCGCCCATCGTCGTGACGGTGAGCGATGATACGGGAGGAGTGCAGGGTACGGTTCACCCGGCAGATGCCTCGGCCTGGGTGGCGGCGATTCCAACATCCCCGAGCGCGGTTCCTGTCTACTCCACCTCTACGGCGGCGGATGGAAGCTTCAATCTGACTTCCCTGCCCCCGGGCGGCTACCAGGTGCTTGCGTTTGAGAGCCGGCAACAGGCCAATTTAAACGATCCGAAGAGGTTGGCAGCTTTTGGTGCCTCGATCAAGACGATTACGGTCACCTCCGGCAACAAGGCAAGCGCCGATCTCGATGTGATCTCCGATGAGGAGGTGAACCCTTGAGGCTTGCCCTCTGCTCGTTGTTGCTGTTGTTCCTGGTGGCGAGCGTGCCCGCGACCGGACAGTCTCATGCGCCTGGGCCGGCCCCGGTCTATAGGATCACCGGCGTCGTGGTCTCAAGTGTCGATGAGGCTCCTGTCGCGCATGCCCATCTTTCGGCGACGCTCAGTCTCTCCGGAAGGGCGTGGAGGGGAGATATCTCTCCGCAGGCGAACGGCGTCGACGCGGATGCGCAAGGACGGTTCTCCTTGACGCTTCCCTCCCCGGGCCGCTGGCACCTGACGGCGGAGTCGCCCGGATTCGTAACCCGCAGCTATGAGCAGCACGATCAGTACAGCTGCGCGGTTGTGGTGGCCGCGGAGACTCCTGCCGTCGATCTTCACTTCCGGCTGCCTCCCGAGGCTGGGATCACTGGAACCGTATTCGATGAGGCCGGGGAGGCGGTGAGGAATGCCCGCGTCAGTCTGCAGAAGCGAGGCTCCAATCCACTCGGCCAGCAGAGCGGTCTGTTCCAGAACAGCATGAACGCGCAGACTGACGATAGAGGCGTCTATGAGTTTGCAAACCTGGCCGCGGGCGACTACCGTGTCCTCGTCGATGCCAAGCCCTGGTACGCCCTTTCCGGTCAGTCGCAGGGAGTGGTCTCCTCGAACGGCGCAGCCCCAAGCGACCCGACGCTGGATGTGACCTATCCGTTGACCTGGTTTCCGGGAGTGAGTGATGCGAACCAGGCCGAGACGATCTCCCTGCGGCCCGCGGAGATTCTGCGCGCTGACTTTCATCTTGTCCCCATCCCCTCCTCGCATCTGGAACTCTCCACCAACACGCGTCCGGTGGGGAATCGTCCTGTCCCCATCTTTCCCGTGCTGGAGAGAATCGACACCGGAGGAGGAGTGAGCTTTGCCCAGACGTCCATGAGGACGACCTCTCCGGGACAGATGGATATCGGCGGCCTGGCCCCGGGGCTCTATCGCATCCGCGTTCCAGGGGAAGATGGGTCCCAGTCGAGGATTATCCAGGTCGGTTCAGGAGCAAGCTCCACCGTCGATGTCGCCACGGCTGCCGCGCAGCTGTCCGAGGTTACGGTCCAGATCGATGCCCAGGGCGAGGAAGAGGGTCAGAGACGCGTGGGAGTCGAGCTTAGGAATACCAACACCGGAGCGCGCTTTACCTCCTTCGATGGCGGGGCGGTCATTCTGGATCGCGGGGACTTCAACCGTCGCAGCGGAAGAGGCGGCCCGCAAGCTCCTCCTCATCTCCAGATTCCAGCTGGGAGATACGAGATCAGTCTGATGGGACGCAACGAGGTCTACCTGGTGGGAACTTCGGTGAAGGGCGGTGAGGTCAAGGGAAGATTCCTTACCGTTCGGGAGGGCGCGGACGTGAGTCTCGTTCTGCACACCGCCTCCGGCTATGCTTCGATGGCGGGAATGGTCACAACAAATGGCAAGAAGCTGCAGGCCGCGATCGTCCTGCTGGTGCCTGCCGGGCTTGACGATCCAGCCTCGTTTGCGACGATTCTCAAGGACGAGAGCAACACCGACGGGAGCTTCGATCTGGATCACATCGTTCCCGGCCCCTATCTGCTGATCGCGGTCGACCGCGGCTGGGAGATCAACTGGAACGACCCGGCCACCCTCCAGAGGTATCTCACCCAGGCGATTCCGCTCGAAATTCACGCCAATGCCAGATTGAAGCAGAACATCGAAGCGCAATCGTCGTAGACGTTTAGGCCTTTGCAGACGCACCCGCGTTTTCCATAGCCGCTACAAACGTCCACAATCTGCCGGCGAAATATGTTATCCGGCAGAGATGATTCCCGTCGAAAGCAACAAGAAAGTCGATGGCTCCGGAACAGGGCTTACGCTTTCGTCAGAGATGACGAGCGTGAACGGAACACCGCGCTGCCGGTCAGATCGTAGGTTCCAGGCGTAAAGACTGGAGCACTCTCCGAGCCAAAGTAGAGTTGAGGACCAGGAGACAGACTGACAGAGTAGCGAGGGGAAGCTCCATGAGGCAGGTCCGGATAGCTGTAACGGATTTGCATTCACGGAAAAAGCTTTAAAACGGCTCATGAGCTCATTCCAGGCGTGCGCCTTTCTGAGAGAGTTCGTTCTCGTATACTATTGACAGAGCGGTACAAGAGCGGAGAGATGGCCGAGTGGCTGAAGGCGCACGCTTGGAAAGCGTGTATACCGCAAGGTATCCAGGGTTCGAATCCCTGTCTCTCCGCCATCAATAAATCAGTGACTTACGCGGCTCCTGCCCTTCTCCGTAAATTCTAAAACAACCTAAGCGTGTCTACTCCGCTATGGCTGTTTTATGTCCTCTGAAAGCCTGTTCTTGCCTCCGTTGCAGACCGGGCAACGATTGATATCGCTGATGACCTCATGCATATTGCGGTCGGCCTCGTCCCTCCGATGCGCCATCTCCGGAGAACGATCATAGACGAAATCCCGCGTAGCCTGAATGCGATCAGGACCGATGAACCGATTCACGCCCTTGGCAAACCATTTCGAGCCCACCTCACCGATGGAGTTCGACAGAGCGGACGTACCATGGATCGCCATGGTGGATAACCGGAAGCCGATGTCGACCATCGTCGCATGGCTGCGTCCTGCACACCCAACTCTCACACGCCATCCTTGGCTCGAACCTCTCCGTACATCTTATGCATTCTGCAAGGCATAAAGCAGAAGTCTCCGGCCGCATCGGCCTCCTCATGTACAACTCAATGGGAACAATATCCCATCCATTAAGAAGAGACCTCCTCAACGCTTCGGGTGGACGAGAGGCCGCCTCTCGCCCACCCGACAGGACCACAGGTCGACAGCGGCAAAACCCAGCCAAGCCAATTCACAGAAGGATGTACCCTTTGCTTAGGTGTAGTTTGCAAATAAGAAATTCCCCTGCAACACCTTGGAAATCTTTATTCGCCTGCATTCTTATTGTTTGCACTCCATCCAATCACACCGGAGCGGACATGAAACGGACGCAGCATTTAAACTGATCCTTTGCACTCTTTGCAGGAGGGTTGTTCGATAGGGCCTATGCGGATTTTAAGTTTGCGGTTGATCGTAGCGTTGATCTTGGGAGTGACCCTCGTCTCTCTCGCCTCCTCCTGGACCGATGTCCGGGACGAGAAAGAAGCTCTCCGCCGCGATCTCGAGTACAAAGCGGAGACCTTCGGCGAAAGCATCGCCTCCAGCGCCGAGATCTACCTCGCCAACGGCGACACCACGCGTCTCGAGCAGCTCGTCGGTCGCTTCAGCAATCGCGATCATCTCCTGGGAGTCGCCATCTACGACCGCGACGGCTCTCAGCTCGTCATGACCCGTGAGCTCGGCTCCCTCCTCTCCGGAGCCCCCAAAAATCTCAAAGACGCCCTCGACCATGACCGCCCCGTCAGCGGATTCACCAGCCTGCGCTTCCGCCGCGTCTATCTCCTCAGCGCGCCGCTGCACGCCTCCGACAAGAGCATCATCGGTGGGCTCTCCATCGTCTACGAGACCGGCTACATCCGTAACCAGATCTTCGGGGTCTGGAGCCGCATCTTCATTCGCATCGCCGGACAGGTCCTGGTCATCATCGCCCTCACCCTGCTCATCGTGCGCTGGAGCCTCGCCGGCCCCATCGCTCGCGCGGCCCAGTGGATGAAGACCCTCCGCAGCGGCAAAGTCGTCGACCAGCCCTCCAGCAAGGATCTCGACTTCCTTCTCCCCATCGCGCGCGAGATGGCGCCCCTTGCGGAAAGCATGCAGCGCGCCCGCGCCGAAGCCGAGGTCGAAGCCCGCCTCCGCAACACCAATGAATCTCTCTGGACCTCGCAGCGACTCGCCGAGCACGTCCGCGGCAAGCTCAACGGAAGCAGCCTCTTCGTCGTCTCCAACCGCGAACCCTACATCCACAACTGGCAAGGCAGTGAGATTACCGTCACCGTTCCCGCCAGCGGCCTCGTCACCGCCATCGAGCCCATCCTCTGCGCCTGCAATGGAACCTGGGTCGCGCAGGGTAGCGGAAGCGCCGACACCGAGACCGTCGACGAGCACGATCGCATCCAGGTTCCCCCCGACGATCCCAAGTACACCCTGCGCCGCCTCTGGCTCACCCCTGAAGAAGAAGAAGGCTACTACTACGGATTCGCCAACGAAGGCCTCTGGCCGCTCTGCCACATGGCGCACACCCGCCCCACCTTTCGCGCCTCCGACTGGGAGTACTACAACAAGGTCAACGAACGCTTCGCCGACGCCCTCGTCAAAGAGATGGAGGGCCAGAAGAACCCCGTCGTCTTCATCCAGGACTACCACTTCACCCTTCTGCCGCGCATGATCAAAGACCGCATGCCCCACGCGCGCGTCGCCATCTTCTGGCACATCCCCTGGCCCAATCCCGAGGCCTTCAGCATCTGCCCCTGGCAACGCGAGCTCCTCGATGGCCTGCTCGGAGCCGATCTCCTCGGCTTCCACGTTCAGGCCCACTGCAACAACTTCCTGAGCACGGTCGATCGCGTCCTCGAGGCTCGCGTCGACTGGGAGCACTTCTCCGTCAAACGCAACGATCACTGGTCCTCCGTTCTTCCCTTTCCCATCTCGGTCGAGATGTCGACCGACGACCTCGACTCGCACCTCGAGCGCAACTCCGAAGAAGAACGCAGCGCCATCATCGCCGAGCTCGGCATCGACGCTACCTTCCTCGGCGTCGGCGTCGATCGCGTCGACTACACCAAGGGCATCGTCGAGCGTTTTCATGCCGTCGAGTCCTTCCTCGAGCGTCATCCCCGCTATCAGGGAAAGTTCACCTTCATTCAGATCGGCGCTCCCACCCGCAGCAACATTCCCCGCTACGCCGAGTTCCAGCGTGAGGTGGAGTCCGAGGCCAACCGCATCAACGATCGCTTCAAACGCGGCCGATGGCGCCCCATCGTCTTCCTCAACCGCCAGCACTCCCACAAGGAAGTTCGCCGCTACTACCGGGCGGCGCATCTCTGCATGGTCACTTCGCTGCACGACGGCATGAACCTCGTCGCGAAGGAGTACGTCGCCTCCCGCAACGACGAGCGCGGTGCATTGATCCTCAGCCGCTTCACCGGAGCCGCCCGCGAGCTGCAGGACGCCATCATCGTCAACCCCTACGACATTCAGGCCACCGGCGAGGCCATCGCCAGGATCCTCGAGATGGACGTCGCCGAGATCACCGACCGCATGCAGCGCATGCGCCGCATCGTCCGCGAGCACAACATCTTCTGGTGGGCAGGAACCCTGATCGGCGACCTCTGCGACCTGCGCCTGAACCGTTGATTCACCAGCCGACCCCAACCAAGGAGACCGGATGCCTCACCTCACTGAGATTGCAGCCTTGAACCAATCCACCGCGGTGCTCAACGACTTTCTCGCTACCCTCAGCCCGTCAAACCCATCGGTCCTGATGCTCGACTACGACGGCACCCTCGCTCCCTTCCAGGTCGATCGCTTCCACGCCTATCCGTATCCAGGAGTGCTTCCACTCCTCGAGAACATCCAGCGCTCCGGCACCACCCGCATCATCATCGTCACCGGCCGGCCCATCCACGAGGTGCAGGCCCTCCTCCAGCCCCTCACCCACATCGAGATCTGGGGAGCTCACGGTCTCGACCATCTCCTCCCCGATGGCACCCGCCGTCAAATTCCCATCGTGCCCGAGCTCGCCGCCATCCTCGAACAAGCGCAGCAAACACTGAAGCAACGTTCCCTCGAAGATCAGATCGAGATCAAGCCCGGCGGAGTTGTGCTTCACTGGCGCGGCCTCCCCGACGACACTGCGCGCACACTTCGCGCCCAGACCTTCGAAGACTGGACCCTGCTCGCCCAGCATCCCAGCATCAAGCTCCTCGACTTCGAAGGCGGCATCGAGCTCCGCGTCCTCCGTCCCGACAAAGGCGACGCCGTAGCCGCCGTCCTGAAGCTACTTGCTCGCGACACTCCCGTCGCCTTCCTCGGAGACGATTTCACCGACGAAGACGGCTTCCGCGTCCTCTCCCATCGCGGCCTTCCCATCCTCGTGCGCGACGAATATCGCGAGACCAGCGCCCGTGCCTGGATCAAGCCGCCCGAAGATCTCCTCCGCTTCCTCGAGCAGTGGCTGCACCGCACCACATCGACAAATCCAGCCGATCCGTTACACTGAAGCCACTCATGCGTCGCCTTCTGGCCATCCTGCTGTTGCTGGCATCCAGCCTTCCGCTGGTGCCCTCTCTGCTGGCCGCCGGCACGTCGCCCAACGCGAATCTCCCCGCCTGCTGCCGCCATCACGGCGCGCACCACTGCATGGAGCAGATGCCGCCCTCTACGGGAAGGCATCTCATCGCGCACACCAGGTGCCCCATGTGGCCTGCGGCAACCACCAGCACGGCCAGTCACACCGGCCCCTCTCTTCTCGCGAGATCGGCTTCCTTCAACAGCCCGCCTCCCGCAAGCCCCGGCATCTCCGCGGCAACCGCCTTCGCTCGCGATTTCATCCAGCAGAGCAGGCATCTCCGCGGCCCTCCGTCTCTCCTCGCCTGATCCCTCTCTCCTGAATCAAGCGTTATCCGCGCGCACCGCTGTGCTCTCGCGATAACGTTCGCCATCGTCTCCTCACGCACGGAGAACATGCGCCGCATCCTCGCCATCGCGCTGCTGCTGATCTTTAGCCTGCCTGTAAGCCTCCCCATGCTCTCGCCGCTCCTCAGCGCGAGCGCATCCGGCAGCACTCTGCCCGCCTGCTGTCGGCGCGACGGCAAGCATCACTGCGCCATGCTCGCCATGGAGACCTCCTCCAGCGGCGATACTCACCGCGTCTCCTCCCTGCAGGCGCGCTGTCCCTACTCTCCCTCCTCGGTCCAGCTCTTCGGAGACCACACCGATCCGCCGCACCTCGTCGCCCAGGCTACCCTCCCCATTCCCACCGGCCTCGCCCTCACCCTCGCTGAGACCGAGGCCCACTACCGCATCTCCTCCGAGCGAGCCCGCCACAAACGCGGCCCTCCCGCGGTGCTTCCTTCCCTCCTCTAAACATCACCATCATCGCGCTCACCGCGCCCAGATCGATTTGAGGGATCTCATGAAGCACCTGCGAAGTCTCATCCTGTTTTTCATCGTAACCATCACCGCGCACTCTCCGCTGCTCGCGCAACAGACCATCAACAACGCCTCGCTCAGCGGCCGCGTCACCGACCCATCCGGCCGCGTCATCCAGCACGCTTCCGTCGACGTCGCCAATCTCTCCACACAGATCCACAACACCCTCACCACCGACAACGAAGGCCGCTTCCGCTTCCCCTATCTCCCCGTCGGAAACTACCGCATCACCGTCACCGACTCCGGCTTCGCCACGCACGTCAGCAATCTCACCCTCACCGTAGGCGCCGACTTCCACCTCCCCATCGCCCTCGCCGTCGGCACCGCCGAGTCCTCCATGAACGTCTCCGCCGACTCCACCCTGCTCGAGGCCAACCGCAGCCAGATCGCCGAGACCATCCTCCCCAACGAGGTCCAGAACCTCTCCCTCCTTGGCCGCAGCTATCTCGACCTCGCCCTCCTCGCCCCGGGCGTCTCTCCCACCAACACCGCCAGCACCCAGCTCTTCGCCGAAACCTCCGCCGTCCCTGGCCAGGGCTACTCCGTCAACAGCCAGCGCAACTTCTCCAACAGCTTCATCGTCGACGGCCTCTCCGCCAACGACGACGCCGCCGGGCTCACCGGAACCTTCTACGGCCTCGACACCGTCAGCCAGATGCAGGTCGTCACCAGCGGTGGCCAGGCCGAGTTCGGCCGCGCCCTCGGCGGCTACATCAACATGGTCACGCGCAGCGGCACCGACCAGCTCCACGGCAGCCTCTACGGCTTCCTGCGCAACCAGCGCTTAAACACCGCGAATGCTCTCTCGCAGAGCACCCTCCCCCTCACGCAGGCCCAATATGGAGCCAGCCTCGGCGGCCCCATCCTCCACCAGCGCACATTCTTCTTCGCCAACTACGAGGGCAGGCAGCTCAACCAGAACGGCATCGTCACCATCGCCCCGGCCAACATCGCCGCCATCAACTCCCACCTCGACGCCATCGGCTACCTCGGTCCGCGCATCGCCACCGGCCTCTACTCCAACCCCGTACACACCAACAACGGCTTCGGCCGACTCGATCATCACTTCAGTGCTCGCGACGAGTTCAGCCTCCGTTATAACTTCTATAACGTCGACAGCCTCAACTCCCGCGGCGCCGGGGCCCTCAGCGCCACCACCGCCGCCGCCGCCCTCCACGACACCGACAACACCGTCACCGCCAGCAACATCCTCACCCTCTCCCCCCGAACCGTCAACGAGACCCGCGGTCAGTACACCCACAGCGACCTCGCCGCCCCCTCCAACGACCTCATCGGTCCAGCCGTCGCCATCTCCGGCGTCGCCACCTTCGGAACGCTGTCGGCCTCCCCGCAAGGACGCCTCAACAATCTCTACGAGATCGTCGACAACCTCTCCCATCAGGCAGGAGCTCACTCCCTTCGCATCGGCGCCGACTTTCTCTACAACGACCTCTCCATCAACTTCCCGCAGAGCTCCCGCGGCAGCTACTCCTTCTCCTCGCTCGCCAACTTTCTCGCCGGAACCTACAATAACTCCGGCTTCACCCAGTCCTTCGGAAATCCCCTCCTCTCGCAGACCAATCCCAACCTCGGCCTCTTCCTTCAGGACGAGTGGAAGATCTCGCCCTCCCTCACCCTCAACGGCGGCCTGCGCTACGACCTGCAATGGCTCAAAAGCATCCACACCGACACCAACAACGTCTCCCCCCGCATAGGCTTCGCTTGGTCGCCCTTCCATAACAACCTTACCCTCGTGCGCGGAAGCTACGGCCTCTTCTACGACCGCGTCCCTCTGCGCGCGCTCTCGAACGCTCTGCAATCGAGCGGCAACACCACCGATATCACCAGCTCCACCTTCACCACCGTCAGCCTCTCCGCCACGCAGCAGGGAGCGCCGCAGCTCCCCTCCATTCTCACCACGCAACCCTCCGGCGTCCTTGTCAACTTCACCACCATGGACCCTAACCTCAAGAACGCCTACTCGCAACAGGCCACCCTCCAGGTCGAGCAGCAGATCTTCCCCGGCAGCACCCTCGGCATCAGCTACCAGCACGTCCGCGGACTCCACCTCGTCGCCTCCGTCAACCTCAACACGCCCACCTGCGTCGCTACCGGCGCCAACAACGGCTGCCGTCCCAATGCCGCCTACGGCAACAATAAGCAATATCAGTCCGCAGCCGACTCCTACTACGACGGACTCTCCGTCTCCTATCTGCAGCGCCCATCGCGCTGGGGCAGCTACCGCATCTCCTACACCTGGTCTAAGGCTATCGACGATGTCGGCGAGTTCTTCTTCAGCTCCCCCATCAACAACTTCGACATCGCCCAGGACCGCAGCCGCTCCGACGACGACCAGCGCCATCGCGTCGTCTTCGACGGCACCATCCACACCGCCGCCGACACCACACCCGGCCTCTGGAGCCGTCTGCACAACGGCATCCTCCTCAGCGGGATCCTCTCCTACTACTCCTCTCTCCCCTTCAACATCACCACCGGGGCCAACAGCATTCAGGGCACCACCATGCGCCCCTGCGTTCCTGGAGTCGTAAGCTGCCTCGACGTCCGTCCCGGCACCGTCATCGGCCGCAACGCCGGCACCGGCTTCGACTCCTTCACCCTCAACGCCCGCCTCAGCAAGACCATCGCCCTCAACGAGCGCTTCAAGCTCGAAGGCATCGCCGAGGCCTTCAACGCCCTCAACCACCGCAACGACCTCATCCCCAACGGAACCTTCGGCACCGGGCTCTATCCGTCGATGCCGTCGTCCTCCTTCGGCAAGCCCACAGCCGTAGGCGACTCTCGCCAGGTGCAACTCGCCCTGCGCCTAACCTACTAAACGCCCCAAACACCGTCCCACAATCAACGCCTGAGTCTGCCGATCGTTCCACACGCTCGGCAGATTCACCCTCATCCTGAGCGAAGCGCAGCAAAGTCAAACGATCGACCATCCTTCGCCGGATCCTCGCAACGCCAAAATCCTACTCAACCCAAAATTCATCTCAACTCAAAAATTCGCATCAACCCCAAACCACCGGGTGCCCCATCTTCGCGACAGCTTCATCGTCGCTAAGGTGGGTTTGCAGGATGCCTCCACCCAACCCTCGCCCCAAGGCGTCTCCCCAGCAAAGCCGAAGGACCTCGCCACAAACCCATCCCCCATGACTCCAATCCGGCTATGATGAACCACACGCACATCCCTGAGGAGACCTCGACCTTTCATGGCCGCCCCCACACCCCCCCGCCGCCGCGTCCTCCTCGGTCTAGCCTCCTTCCTCCTCAAGCCGTCGCTCACAGAAGCCCAGGAACCCTCCCTCACCTGGTCGCCCGAAAAGATCGAAATCGGCTCCCCCGTGCTCTTCATCCTCACCACCCCGCACGCCGACAAAGTCGCCGGAACCTGGCAGAAGCATACTCTGGAATTCTTCCAGTCCCTCGCCGATCCAAACCATTGGTACGCTCTCGCCGGAATCGACGTTGGCAAAGATTCCGGCTCCTACGAGGTCTCCGTCGAAGTCACCCGCGCAGGAGAGATCCAGACCCTCCGCCGTACTCTTCAGGTCACCGAGGCCCCTTACAAAGAAATCCCCCTCACCGTCCCCGAAAAATTCGTCCAACCCGATCCCAAAGCGCTTGAGCGTATCGCCGCCGAGCAGAAGCTCAAAGCCCGGGTCTTCGCCACCACCGCACCAAAACCCCTCTGGACCGGCCGCTTCCTCCCACCCCTCAAGAGCGCCCCCAGCACCGACTCCTTCGGAACCCGCCGCGTCTTCAACGGCTCCCTCGCCAGCGTCCACCGCGGCCTCGACTACCGCGCCAAAACCGGCACCCCCGTCATGGCCGCCAACTCCGGACGCGTCCTCCTCGCCCGCCCGTTCTACTACGAGGGCAACTGCGTCATCCTCGACCACGGTCTCGGCCTCGCTACGATCTACATGCATCTGTCAGACTTCAGCGTCAAAGAAGGCGAACGCGTCCAGCGCGGCCAGGTCATCGCCCGCAGCGGGGCCACCGGCCGCGCCACCGGCCCGCACCTTCACCTCACCGTGCGCTGGCAGGGCGAATCCCTCGACCCCGCCAAGCTCTTCCTCCTGAAACTCCCCACCACAGGCACATGAACCTGAGAAAGCGCGATTTTGGGGGAAGGAAAGACAATGGCCTGCCGGCCGGGCCCACTGCGCTCGGCCACCCCACAAACGAAGACCTGTTTGTGGGGACCCCGGTACGGGCGGCCACTTCGTGACGCGTGTATCGGCTTCGCCGTGGGCCTTCCTCGGTCGGCGCAAAATATTTCAAGCGACCAGCGGGAGCCCACGCCGAAGGCGGTATACACCCCACGAAGTGGGCGCCGTCCGCGTAGGACGCCCGCGCGGCAGCGCATGTCCTCTACCCCACTAAACCGGAGGCTCTTCCCGCGTCGTCAGCTTAGGCTCCAGATCCGGCCGGAAGATCTTCCTCAGCGGCTTCTGGATCGCCTTCAACAGCGCCCGCGCCACCAGGAACGCCGCCACTAGCAGCGCCAGCGCCATCGACCCCGCAAGGATAGGATGATTCGTCGCCAGCCACGTCACCCCAACCGCCAGCACATCCTCCGTCGAGCTCAACGCGATATTCGAAAACGGCTCCGGGCTCGGCGTCACCGCCGTCCTCATCAGCGTCTTCGAGCTATGCGCGGCAAACGCAATCCCCGCACCCACAGCCGTCGCCAGAATCTGCATCTGGGGTGAAAGCTGCGAGCTCGCATGATAGGCCAGCAACCCGGCGATCGGAATCCGCACCACCGTCTGCAGGCCATTCCAGATCACGTCGAATCCCGGAATCTTGTCCGCGAAGAACTCGATCACGAACATCACGCCGCACGCCACCAGAACCCAGACATTACCCACGCCCGCAAGTCCCGGCGGCAGCGCCACCCAGTGCGTCCGCGACAAGATCCCCAGCGTCAGCACCGTGGCATAAATATTCAGGCCACCGGCAAAGCTCGCCGCCACAATCAGTGCCGTAATATTCGCCGGAGAGAAGCTCATGGTGCAGGAATTTTACTCCGGTCCCACCCAAATCAGGCAAAATACGCGCGTGAAGGAGATGCGCTGCCGCACGGGCGCCCTACGCGGGCAGCGGTCACTTCGTGACACGTGTACCGGCTTCGCCGTGGGCCTCCCGTTGGTCGGCGCAAACATTCATCAAGCGACCCACGAAAGCCCCACCCCGAAGGAAACACACGCGTCACGAATTGACTGCCCGTACCGGGGTCCCCACAAACAGGTCTTCGTTTGTGGGGGTGGCTGAGTGCAGTGGGCCCGGCCGGCAGGCCACCGCCTTTCCTCAGCGCCGTATCGCCCGCTTAACCTGCGCATACTGCTCGAGAATGAAGCTGTCCGTCATCCCCGCAATATAATCGGCCACCACGCGCGCCAGCCCTTCGCTCTCGATCTCCGCGACATATCCCTCCGGCAGCTCCTCTGGCTCCCTCACCCAGAACTCGAACAGCGCCGTCACCACCTCTTCCGCCTTCGTATGCTCCCGCTCCAGGTACGGGCACGTATACAGCGTGTCGTAGAGATAGCGCTTCTCCTCCAGGCGCTCCGCCTCGGCCTCGGGCGAAAACACCGCCAGCCGCTCCGGATATCCCCGAATCGCCTCCAGCGAATCCGCTCCAATCCTCCGGACATTCTCTCCCGTCGTGCGGATCAGGTCGTCCGTCAGGATGTTCTGCATCAGCTGCAGCGCCTCGTGAAAAAGATACTTCTCGTCCACCCCGGCATGTCCCTCTTCCACCGAGCGATAGCAGCGCCCCACAATCGAGATCCTCTCGCGAATATCCCCGATCTCCAGCAGCCCCGACTCCACCCCATCGTCCAGATCCGCCGTAAGGTAAGCGATCTCATCCGCCAGATCGATCAGCTGCGCCTCCAGCGGCGGCCGCTCACCCAGAAAATACTCTGCCAGCTCCGGATGCTTCTCCGCCGTGTAGTCGCGCGAGTGCTTGATGATCCCCTCGCGAACCCCCAGCGTCAGGTTCAGTCCGCGATGAGCCGCGTACCTCTGCTCGAAGTGCTCCACAATCCGCAGCGCATGCAGGTTGTGATCGAAGCGCCGCCCATGCTTCTGCAGGCAGCGATCGAGCGCCCTCTCTCCCGCATGCCCAAACGGGGGATGCCCGATGTCATGCACCAGCGCCAGCGTCTCCGCCAGATCCTCATTCAGCCCCAGCTGCGCCACCGCCGAGCGGGCGATCTCCGTCACCTCGATCGTGTGCGTCAGGCGGCTGCGAAAGTGATCCGAAGATCCGCTGGTAAAGACCTGCGTCTTCCCCGCCAGCCTGCGAAAGGCCCGCGACTGCACCACCCTCTCACGGTCTCTCTGAAAGGCGCTCCGTCCCTCGCGCCCGGGCGCAGGATAGATTCGCATGATCAGGGGATCACCCGAATCCCCCCGCACTGCGCACCGCTCAAGATTCTCCGACATACTCACTCACGAGTCTACCGGATCGCCTTCACCGATCCATCCGAGAGCAAAAACCATCCGAAAGCGAAAACCGGGTGCCCCCCCAGTGGGCCCGCCAGCAGGCCATCGCGTCAAAAAGCGATTTACTTCACGCCATTCGCACTCGTATTCAGCTTCGACAGCTTCACCCGTGCCGTATCCAGCTTATGCTGCACCTTGGCAACATCCTCAGGATCGGCATCGGCCGGAAGCGACCGCGAATACTCCCGGATCGAGCGGTCCCACTGCTCCACCGCCAGCTTCAGCTTGCCCGTCTTCTCATAGATCTCGCCTAGATGGTCGTGCAGCGTCGGGTCGCCCGCGTTCCGCTCCGTCGCCTTGCGGATATTCTCCTCCGCCAGCGCATTCTGCCCCAACTTGAAGTACACCCAGCCCAGCGAGTCCAGATAAGCGTAGTTCTGCGGATCCAGCTCCACCGCCTTGCGGATCATCTCCAGAGCCTCGTTCAGCCGCACTCCGCGATCCGCCAGCATGTAGCCCAGGTAGTTCAGGATCGTCGCATTTTGAGGATCGATGGCCAGCGCCTTCTTGAACTGCGCCTCGGCGGCGTCGTACTGCTTCTGCCGGTCAGCCAGAATTCCTCGCAGGAAGTACACGTACAGCTTCTCCTCCGGCTTCACCGAAAGCGTCTCGCCCGCATTCAGCTCCTGGCTCGCATCCTGCCACCGCTTCAACCGCGTGTAGATATTTGCGAGCGCAAGGTGAACCTCGCGGTCGTCCGCATCTTTGCCACCCGCGGAAAGCTGCGACTTGGCCAGAGCCAGCCCCTCCTCCACCTTGCCCGTATCCGCCAGCTGTGCCGCATACGCCAGCTGCACCGATTGGTCCTTCGGCATCGCCTTCGCCGCCTCGGCCGAGACAGCCGTCGCCTCCGCCCACTGATGAGCGTCGCGGTACGTATCCACCTGGCCCTGGTAGCCGTTCTTGGCGAAGTCCCCGCCCAGCGCAACCATCTGCTTATAAGTGTCGATCGCCTCGGCGGTCTTGCTCTGCTCCTTGTAGATAATTCCCAGCCGGTCCAGGAAGATCGCGCGGTTCTGCTTCTCCTGGTCCGTATACTTGCCGTCCGTGTGCGACGTCCCATCCAGCAGCGTCTTCAGCGTGCGGACCGCGTCGTCATACCGTCCCAGCGTGTCATACGTCAGGGCCTCGTTATAATTCAGCTCCACCGAATCCTGCGCCAGCGGCTTCGCTTTCTCGAGCGTCGCCAGCGCCTGGTCATAATGACCCTGCTGCCGCTGAATATCCGCGATCTTGATCTGCGACTGCGCATCCTGCGGTTCGGCCGCAACGATCTGGCTGAAGATCTTCAGCGACTCATCCAGCTGCCCATCCCGCAACAGCGCGGTCGCGAGCCCGCGCTCCGTGTCGATGTTGTCCGGATCGTCCTCAAGCGCCCGCCGATACGCCGCGATCGCATCCTTCGGCTTCTTCAGCTGGTCGTACGTCGCCCCCAGCGCAAAATCGATCCGCGCGCTACGATCTTCCTCCGGAACCGAGTTCAACACCGCCGCCGCCCGCTGGTAGTCTTCCTGCTCCGTATACAGGCGGTACATATTCAGCACCACCTCTTCCGAGCCTCCATCCAGCCTCTGCGCCGCCTTGAACTCCTCCTCCGCCTTGGCCGAATCATGATTCAGGCCGTACAGCTGCCCCAGCAGAAGCCTCGCCTCCACATCGTTCGGCTTCAACTCCGCCAGCTTCTCGTACTCCGCAATCGCCAGCTTCAGCATCTGCCCCGACTGCTGCCCCTGCATATCCCCCAGCGACCGCAGGTAGACCTTTCCCAGCAGCTCGTGCGCCGAGACGTCGTTCGGGTCGCGCTTCACCTGCTCCTGCGCCGAGGTCACCGCCTCCCGGATCCGCCCCAGCTTGAAGTACAGCTCCGACAGTCCATCCTTCAACGTCGTCGAGGTCGGGTCGGCGTCCATCGCCAGCTTGTACTCCTCGATCGCCTGCGTCACGTAGTCCGGCCGGCCCGCGCTCACCGCCATGTCTTCATACATATGGGCCAGGCCATAGTGGTAGTACGCTGCGGCCCGATCCACCGCCTGCGTCGCAGCCTGGGGTGGAGTCCCCGCCGGAGCGGCGGAGGTCTGCGCATAGCCGAACGGAACCACTGCCAGGACGGCGGCTGCCGAGATCAGCCGAAGATAGGAGGCACGCAAAAAGAGGTTCATCATCAATTAGATCCTGTGCCGCCGAAGTAGAAGAAACGATCAGAACGGACTTGGTCGTACTCTAAAATCACTCCCATTTAGACGACGATCGAGGGCGATTGGCTGCAATAAGCCTGAAACCTCCCCGGGGCGCCGTGACTAAATGGCTTGGCCGTGATTATATTCGCCTTTGGCCGCATCGGTCCGAAAATGCCGAATGCCTCCTGCAATCCATCGGCTCCCAACACCAAATCCATAGGCTCCACTACCGGGACCTGCCAACTCTCCCGGTCGTTCCGACAGAGAAGCATGCATCTCGACCGAAACGTCCCGCCACTACTGTGTCCTCCGACGTGCCGATGATAATGATGTCATCCCAACCAGTGTCATCCTTAACAAAGCGACCGAAGGGAGCGCAGTCGAAGGATCTGCGTCTTTTCTCCCTGCCACAGATGCTTCCCAAGAGAAGAATCAAGTCGTAAGCTTCCTCCGGATTCCGGATAAGAGAAAGAAACGCAGGTCCCTTCAACAAGTTGAAACGCCGCACACAAACCTCACCCATGCCGGAAGTGTCGAACTCCGGTAAACACCATCGCCACGCCCAGCCGATCAGCCGCCGCAATCACATCGGCATCCTTCACCGACCCTCCCGGCTGAATCACCGCCGTCGCTCCGGCCTCCGCAATCGTCTCCAGCCCATCCGGGAACGGGAAGAACGCATCCGAAGCCGCCACCGTCCCTTTGAGCGGAAGTACTGCTTTCATCGCCCCAAACTTCGCCGCATCCACCCGACTCATCTGCCCGGCGCCGATCCCGACCGTCTGCCCATGGCCCTCTGAATACCGCGCATACACGATCGCATTCGACTTCACGAACTTGCACACCTTCCACGCAAACAGCAGCGCCCGCATCTCCTCCGGAGTCGGCTTACGCTCGGTCACCAGCTTCAACTCGGCCTCCGTGATCCTCAAACGATCCGCGTCCTGCACCAGCAGACCGCCCGAGACCTGCTTGATCACCCGTGGCGTCTCCGCCGAAGTAATCTTCACCAGCCGCAGGTTCTTCTTGGCCGCAAACCTCTCGAGCGCCTCCTTCGTAAATCCAGGAGCCACAATCGCCTCCACAAATAGCTTCGCGATCTCCTCCGCGGCCTCGCCGTCCACCTCCCGATTCACCCCGATCACTCCGCCGAACGCCGAGATCGGATCGGCCTCCAAAGCCCGGCGATAGGCCTCGAGCACCGTCACGCCCGTCGAAGCTCCACACGGATTGGTGTGCTTGATAATTGCTACCGCCACCTCGGCTCCCGCATCGAACTCGCTCACCAGCTCCCAGCACGCGTCCAGGTCGACCAGGTTGTTGTAGCTCAACTCCTTACCCTGCAGCTGCACGGCTGCGGCCACGCCCTTGCCGCTTCCATCCACATACAACGCCGCCCGCTGGTGAGGATTCTCGCCGTAACGCAGCGTCTGGGCCAGCGGATCGATGATCCGGATCGCCTGCGGAAGCTCGTTCGAAAACACCGCCGGCCCTGCGGGAGTCTCAATCGCTTCGAGCGCCGTCGCAATGCCGGCGTCATAGGCTGCAGTCACCGCGAAGGCCTTCTTGGCCAGCCGCCACCGCGTCGCCCGCGACAGGCTTCCACCCCGCCCCGCCAGCTCCTCGGCCAGCCCGGCATAGTCCACCGTCGAGGTTACAATCGCCACATCCTCGAAGTTCTTCGCCGCCGAGCGCACCATCGACGGTCCGCCGATGTCGATGTTCTCGATCACATCCGCAAACGCCACTTCGGGCTTCTGAGCCGTCTTTTCAAAGGCATACAGGTTGACCACCACCATGTCGATGGGTTCGATACCATGCGACTGGACTGCTGCCACATGCTCCGGGTTCCCGCGCATGTGCAGAATTCCGCCATGCACCTTGGGGTGCAGCGTCTTCACGCGGCCGTCCAGCATCTCCGGAAATCCGGTCAACTCGCTGATATCCTTGACCGTTAGCCCGACATCGCGCAACGCCTTGGCCGTACCGCCGGTCGAGACCAGCTCCACCCCATGGCTCGCCAGGGCCTGGGCAAACTCTTGGAGACCGGTCTTATCCGTAACAGAGAGAAGGGCGCGGCGAACAGGACGAAGATCGACGGAGACGGAGGCGGGAGCACTATGAGAGGTCATCGCTTCCTATTTTAGAGGCTTCAGCCTCGCATCCAAAGGTCCGCCTCTCGCGCCTTGGAGAAAAGGCGATGGCCCGCCGACCGGGCCCATTGCGCTCGGCCACTCCACAAACGAAGACCTGTTTGTGGGGACCCCGGTACGGACGGTCATTTCGTGAAACGTGTACCGGCTTCGCGGTGGGCCTCTCCGTTGGTCGTCGCAAAATATCTCAAGCGACCAACGGGAGCCGCCACCCCGAAGGGCAAATACGCGTCACGAAGTGCCCCCCCCGCAGCGGCGCTCATCTTCACAAAACCGCAGCCCCAGTTAGAGAGCTTACCCTCTCCACCTGATGCGATCCGCACCATCGCTTCACCCCATTGGCAATATTCTCTACCGCCCTGGGATCGGCATAGCTCGCCGTTCCCACCTGCACCGCCGTCGCCCCGGCCATCATGAACTCCACCGCATCCTCGGCCCGAACAATCCCCCCCATCCCCACTACCGGAATCTTCACCGCCTTCGACGCCTCGTACACCATCCGAATCGCGATCGGCTTAATCGCCGGTCCCGAGAGCCCGCCGGTCTTATTGGCGATGCGCGGCTTTCTCGTCTCCACGTCAATGGCCAGCGACACAAACGTATTCACCAGCGAGATCGCATCCGCTCCCGCCTCTTCGGCCACCTTCGCCATCTGCCCGATGCTGGTGACGTTGGGCGAGAGCTTCACCATCAGCGGACGCTTCACAGCCGCCTTCGTCTTCTCCACCAGCTCCTTCAACAGATCCGGATCCGTCCCAAAGACCATCCCCCCGTGCGAGGTGTTGGGACAGCTCGCATTCAGCTCATACATCGCGATCCCCTCGGCCTCGTTCAGCACCCGGATCACCTCCAGGCAATCCTCGACGGTGTAGCCGAAGATATTCGCGATCACCACCGCGCCCTCCATCTGCCGCAGCTTCGGCAGCTTCTCCTCGATGAAGGGCCGCACACCCATATTCTGCAGGCCAATCGCGTTGATCATTCCCGCCGAGGTCTCGATGATGCGCGGCGTCGGATTCCCCGGCATGGGCTCCCGCGAGAGCCCCTTGGTGACGAAGGCGCCGATGCGGTCGAGCGCAACAATCTCCTCAAACTCCACGCCGTACCCGAAGGTTCCCGAGGCCGCGATCACCGGCGACCGCAGCTGGATTCCCGCGACATCAACCCCCATCTCCGGAGCTTTACTCACTGCCGCGATCCCTTCTGAACCACATGCAAGACACGTGCCGTCCCCGATCCGGTATCAGGCTTCATCACCTTCGTCAGAACCTGCCCCTCGATGCTCGAAGGCTGGTTGATCCGCAAAATCGAAGCCAGCGTCGCCGCGATGTCCACCGGAGCCACGCGGTCATGATAGGTCCCTGGAACAAACATCGGTCCATAAAGATCGAGCGGCACATGCCGGTCGTAGGCGAACGACGAGTAGTGCGTCGCTCCCTCCTCACCGCCCGGAAACTGAAACGCTCCATAGTTCACAAAGATCGCCCAGCCCACATAAGGAGAGTAGCTGTGCAGAATCCTCCGCCCCAGCTCCGTATCAGGAATCTCGCCCGTCCTCATCTTCGCCACCGGGTAGATCGTCGCCGTCAAAGGATCGGCCTCATGCGGCGCCGGGATCACCTTCGTATTCTTCACGGCGAACTCGCTGCTCTCATGCGCCAGCAGATCCTGGAGCTCCTCTCCAGCTGCCGTCTCCGCCTCCAGCTCCGAAACCTTCGAGGCCTCGAAGGCCCTCTGGTTCAGCTGAATATAGGGCTGCTCGCCGCTCAGAACATACTTCTCGCCTCCCTTCAGCGGCCAACGCTTCTCCAGCCGTGCCTCCAGCGCCTTCAGCAGCGCCCCCGCCTTGATCGCGCCCGAAGGCATCCCAGCCTCCGTCGCCGCACGCATCGTGGGAGCCACGCCATGGTCCCCCGTCAACGCAATCACAACATTCTCGAGTCCCACCTGCTTATCCAGAAAGGTGAAGAAGTCATTGAGCGAAGCATCCACCCCATCGATCATCGCCCTCTGTTCAGAAGCATCCGGCCCCACCTTGTGGCCCAGAATATCGGTATGGCTAATCGAGACCGTCAGCAGATCGGTCGTCCCGTTCCTGCCCAGGTGCTCGTTCTTCACCAGCTCCTTGGTAAAGTCCATCATGTACTGGACCGCCGCCGGCTTCTGCCCCACATCTTCGTAGAAGTCACCCTCTGCCAATCCTGTGGCCTTGCGCAACCTATCGCGGCGGTCGCTCGCGTTGAACTCCTTCGCCCATCCCGGAAGCTCCGGCATCCAGTAGGTCGAGGTGATAAACGCGCCCGACTTGTGATCGATCCAGAAGGCTCCCTTCGTCGCATGCCCCGAGGTCAGAATCGCGGCGCGGTCCTTGAACGAGACGCCATAGACCCGGGAATGCGCCTTCGTGGCCAGCACCAGCTCGTCTCCTATCGTCGACGCAGCCTCGCGAAACGGCGAAGCACCCGGCGAGACCTCGCCGCCCTCGGGAACTCCCACCAGCTTGTATCTCTCATCGCTCACCGAAGTGACCTGGTGCAGCTTTCCATTCGCATCCCGCTCGATCCACTGGTTGATCGGAATCTTATGCCCATCGGTGTAGCTTCCCGTTCCTACCGTCGAGTGGCCGGCTGCCGTAATCAGGTTGGCATAGTCGTAGTAGCAGTCCGTGAAGTGAACGCCCTTCTTCAGGAAGAGGTTGAATCCATTCGGCGTCTTGAAGTCGTCCCGATAGCGGTCCAGATAATCGCCGCGAAACTGATCGATCACCACGATCACCACTAGCTTGGGAGAATCATGATAAGCATCCGCATAGGCCGGGGAGATCCCTGGCAAAAGAAGCGCAAGAACGAGCAGGACTAAGGTAAGGGCAGACACAATGGAACGCATATTTTAAGAGTAAACCGCTTTCTCCTTTGGAAGGCTCAACGCGGTTTCATTCCATGCAGCCGAAGTAAGAGCATGCAGCATAAATAACAGAACCAGGAATAATTGAACTTGGCAATAAATAATGCAGCCAAAATAATTATGGGAATGCAGCATAAAATAACAGGTACATGATCGATCTATCGTATGTCCGGGCGAACCTGCCCGTCGTCGAAGAAAAGCTGCGCGCCCGCGGCATGGACCCAGCCGTAGCGCTCGGAGATTTTCTAACCATCGACCGCGAACGCCGCGAAGCCATCACCCAGGTCGAGACCCTCAAAGCTCGCCGCAACAAGCTGACCGAGGAGATCGCGAAGCTGCGCAAGTCCGGAGCCGATGCCGCAGCCCAGACCGAAGAGACCCGCACGCTCAAGGCCCAGGTCGATGAGCTCGAAACCCGCGCCACCGCAGCTGATTTAAAGCTGCAAGGCATCCTCAAGACCATACCCAACCTCCCGCAGGACAGCGTTCCCATCGGCAAGGACGAGCACGCCAATCGCGAAGAGAAGTTATGGGGCGACCAACCCAGCTTCGACTTCGTCCCCAAGCCGCACTGGGAGATCGGCGAGGCCCTCAGCATCCTCGACTTCAACCGCGCCGCCAAGATCTCCGGTTCCCGCTTCGTCGTCCACTTCGGCGCCGGCGCCCGCCTCGAGCGCGCCCTCGCCAACTTCATGCTCGACCTCCACACCCGCGAGCACGGCTACACCGAGGTGCTTCCTCCCTACATGGTCAACTCCCGCTCGCTCTTCGGCACCGGGCAGCTGCCCAAGTTTGCCGAAGACCTCTTCCACTGCGACGACAAGGGCTCCTTCACCGGCGAGCTCGAGGACAGCGACCACTGGCTCATCCCCACCGCCGAGGTCCCTGTCACCAATCTCTTCCGCGATGAGACCCTCGACGAGTCCCAGCTCCCCATCGCCTTTTGCGCCTACACCCCCTGCTTCCGCTCCGAGGCCGGGAGCTACGGCAAGGACGTTCGCGGCATGATCCGCCAGCACCAGTTCCAGAAGGTCGAGCTGGTCAAGTTCACCACGCCCGAAAAATCCGACGCCGAGCACGAGGCCCTCACCCGCCACGCCGAGACCGTCCTCGAGCGCCTGGGACTTCCCTACCGCCGCATGCTCCTCTCCACCGGCGACATGGGCTTCGCCTCCTCCAAGACCTATGACCTCGAGGTCTGGCTCCCGGGACAGAATCTCTACCGCGAGATCAGCTCCTGCTCCAACTTCGGAGACTTCCAGGCAAGGCGCGCCAACATCCGCTTCCGAGCCTCTGGATCAGGAGCAAAAGCGGGAGGTGCGAAGAAATCCGAGTACTTGCACACGCTGAACGGCTCCGGCCTCGCCGTCGGCCGCACCTACCTGGCCATCCTCGAAAACTATCAGCAGGCCGACGGCACCGTGCGCATCCCCGAGGCTCTCATCCCCTACATGAACGGCGAGACCGTCATCCGCCGGCAGGAGAGGTTTTAGTGCGCAAGAAATATCTCGTTAGGCGCACAATGTATCTCGCAAAGAAATATCTCGTTAAGGGCACGGCTTTAGCCGTGCCGCAAAGTCAGATCGAGGAAGGGGCTTTAGCCCCTGAGGTACGGCCATGCTGAAGCTCTTCCGCTCCTACTTCTGGTGGACCTACGAACGCGGCAGCTTCCACTATGACGTTATGGTGACGCTGATCCTCGCCTTTCTCTTCCTCGGCCCCCGCTTCATCGACTTCAAGGACCACCCCGTCGAGACCGTCGCCATTCACTCTTCCGAGGTCATGGTCAAGGAGGCCGGCAGCAAGGGCGACGTCAGCCGCTTCATGTATCAGATCCGCGCCGACGACATCGACCAGTACGCGCACGGCGAGACCTCGGACGCCGCTCTGCGCTCCGCCATCCTCCGCACCATCGAGCCCATCGCCGGCGAGGTCACGCTCGAGCGTTACGAGCCCGTGCGCGACGCCCAGGGACACCTCATCGCCTACGACGCCTGGATCACCCGCTGATGTACTTCATGAAGACACACGGGATAATGCGAGAAGACACGCAGGCGCCCTTTCCGCATCTAACCGCTTGGAAGAGATAGACCGCAGGATCTTACGGAGAACTTCGATCGCATGAGCCTTCTCGGCCGCATCACAGCCACACTTCTTCTCGCCGCCCCTCTCGCCCTTCCCGCACAGGTCAAGCCCGGCGAGCTCGACCAGGCCCTCCGCCAGATGGACGCCGCCAGCACGAAGTTCAAGTCCGCCGAGGCCGACTTCCAGAAGGATTTTTATGAGCTGGTGGTCAAAGAGACCACCACCCAGAAGGGCTCCATCTACTTCAAGAAGAACGGCGCCAAGCTGGAGATGGGAGCGAAGATCCTTCCTCCCTCGGAGCGCTTTCTCTCCTACAAGGACGGCAGGCTCGCCATGTTCGATCCCGGCACCAAGGATCTCAAGGTCTTCAACTCCGGGGACAAAAAGGCCCAGTATGAGAGCTTCCTGACCCTCGGCTTCGGGGGCTCAGGCTCCGACCTCACCAAGGCCTGGACCGTCACCGACCAGGGCACCGAACAGATGTCCGACGGCTCCCAGACCGTCTCCGTCACCAAGCTCGACCTCGTTCCCAAGGACGCCAATGTGCGCGGCATGTTCACCCACGTCACCATCTGGGTCGACCTCAACCGCGCCATCTCGCTCAAGCAGCAGTTCTTCACCCCGGCGGGCGACTACCAGACCGCGACCTACACCAACATCCGCTACAACCAGCCCGTCAACACCAAGCCCTATGAGTACAAAAAGTAGTTTTTAAACGGGCGTTTCCGCGCGGACGCCCTACGCAGGCGCCCACTTCGTGGGGCGTATGCCGGCTTCGCCATGGGCCTCCCGCTGGTCGGCACGAAGATTTATCGAGCGGCCTACGGGACCCTACGGATACAGCTTCGCCGGGACGATCTCCGGTTCCGGCTCTCCCGCTGCCGCCAGCAGCTTCTTCAGCTGCTCCCTCAGTTCATCGGCCTTCTGGCGATACTCCTTGCGTCCCGCCAGATTCACCAGCTCGTGTGGATCCGCGCGCTGATCGTACATCTGGTACTCGTGATACGTCGCCGCCGCCGGATGCTTCGTATCTCCCGTGGGATCGGCAACGCAGTAGGTCCAGTCGCGCGTGCGGATGGCGCGGCCGGTCATCGACTCGCTGATCTGGACCAGCTGCTGATTCGGCCAGCTCTTCCGCGCCTCCATGTCGCTCACCAGCGGAAGCAGACTCTTGCCCTTCCACGTCGCAGGCACAGGCAGGCCCGCGGCGTCCATCAAGGTGGGAGCAAGATCGATCAGCCCCACCAGCTCCGGAATCTGTTGCGTGCCGCGGAACCCCGGACCGTCGATGATCAACGGAACCCGGATGGAGCTGTTGTGGGTGCTGCGCTTGTACTCCTGGTTGCGCGTCATGAAGTGGCAGCCATGATCGCTGAAGAAGACGAAGATCGTGTCCTCCTCCAAATGCTCCTCTTCGAGAATCTTCCGGATGCGCCCGACAGATAAATCAATCGCCTCGATGCATCCGTAGTAATCCGGAAGCTGATCCTGCCACGTTCCCGGCAGCGCCTTGAGATCTTCAGGCGCAGTGCAGTTGACGAACCTCGCCGCCGCCCCCTTCGGCGCAACCGGACGTTGCATGTCGTTCTGCTGGTGCGGCTCCAGCTGCGAAATAAACAGGAAAAAAGGCTTCTCGTGCTTCTGGCGAAGAAACTTCTCCGTCCGGTCGGTCAGAAAGTCGACGCGATACTGGTCCTTGAAGCTGATTGGCTGATTGTCCCGGTCCCAGATCGTTCCTTCGTAGGGATGCGTCGTGTGCTCGAGCGCATTCGCGCCCTCCCACAGATCCAGAAATCCCCCGCGGTCCTCCGCCTTCACTGGCCCCGGACTTCCCCCCTGCTTCTCGTTTCCCAGAGCCAGGTGCCACTTGCCGATCATGTTGGACGAATACCCTGCCTTGCGCAGCTCGGTGGCGATCGTCGGCAGCGATTTATCGAGCTCCAGCCCGTTGTGCCAAACGCCCGTCTCCGTGGCATAGCGGCTGGTCAAGAGCACCGAGCGCGACGGAGCGCACACCGGCTGATTCGTTACCGCATGGGTGAAGTTCTTTCCCCGTTCCGCCATCGCATCCAGGTTCGGCGTCCTGGTGGAGCCGTTGCGTTCATTCGCCCCCAGAAAGTCCCAGCGAAACTGGTCGGAGAGATAAAGAATGATGTTCGGCTTCTTCGCCGGTCCCTGCTCCGCCGCCGCAGACTTCGCCTGCGGTACTGCGGCCGCTACCGCCGCCGCCATGGTGCCCTTGAAGAACGAACGCCGGCTCTGCATCGTCTCAGACATCTATAATCCTGCCCTTCGGTTATCTACAACGAAAAAGAAGCCGACGCCGAGCCTCGGCAGCCGCGCTTCCCTCCAGGTTGTTCTCTAAGAATACCCGTAAGAGCCGTGAGGAGCGCGAAGCGCCGCTCGGGAGCCTCGACCCGGAGGGGATATACACGTCAGGAAGTGACCGCCCCACGCGCAGTGGGCCCGGCCGGCCGGCCATCGTCTTAAGAGCCTAAGGTGTCGTCCCCAGCCGGGGAGCCGTGCGTCCCACCCCTGGCTGCTGGCTTGCCGGAGGGATCGTTCCCGCAGGATCCGTTTGCCCTGCCTGCCCCGATTGACTGGCCGGAGGGATCGTCGAGCTCTGCCCGCTCGGTGGCGTATTCGCCGCAGGATCGACCGGAGATCCCGGCGCCGCAGGAATCGGCTGTCGATCTGCCTTGCGGCTGGCGTTCTTATCGTCCGGATACTGGACCCGTCCCTGGGCGTTCGCCGGAGCCGCCTCTCCAGGCAGCCGCAAGGAGGGAGGAGCAGGAGCCGCCCCACTCTCGCCCGGCTTGCGGTCGCCCAGGGCGATCTCCCGCGTATTCACCGGAACCTCGGCCTCTTCGAGCTCGTTCTTGTCGTGGATCTCCATCGGCTTGCCCAGCGCGGCGATCTCCACCACCGTCACCCGGTCGCCCACAAAACGGATAAACCGCACCGTCTGCGGAACCTGCCCATAGATCCACTCCTCATAGCGGGAGCCATTCGCATCTCCGCTCTGCTGCTCCCGAACCTTGCGGTCAGGAGACCCCAACGACGCCAGCACCATGCGATGATTCATCCCCACCAGAACCTCGTGGGCCGCAATCGCATTCTTCAGGCGAGGAGGCAGGGTGTCGGCATAAGCCTGCTCGCCGGACTTGACACCGAAATCCACCACCGGCTCCAGCAGGGCCTTCACCTCGGGCGCCGAGATATCCGGAATTCCTCCGGGAAAGGTCAGCGTCAACCGCGATCCCATCGGACGCTCCGCGTTCGAGGCCACCACCGGAGCATCGTTCAGCTGCACATGGCTCAGGAAGCGATGCTTCGCGTACGGTCCGCCGTTGAGGTCGAAGATCATCTCGTCGCCCTTGATCTGGAGCGCGGTGATGACCACGCGATCCCCGGCAGCGGCGGCCTGGCCCTTCTGATAGACCATCTCGCGGTACTTCTCGCCCCCCGGCTTCAGCTCGCCGTTGGCCTCGAGCGTCAGGATCCCCACCGGCAGCGGCCGATGCGCGAATCCCTGCTCGGCCTCAAGATTGCGAACCAGCTCTCGGCGGCCGCGCTCGTTCAGCTTGTCCTTGGAGAGCGGAAGATCCGTCGGGGTAAACGAGGTGGAGATATCGGACGTGGCCGTCTTCTCTCCCACGACAAACACCTGCGCCTCGAGCGCGGGAGCGGTCAGCGCCAGGCACCCTGCGAAGAGTGCCCAGATGGAAAGGCTGGGTCTGTGGAGTAGATGGAGCGTGCGTGGCGTCTCGGTCGCCATGGGAGCACCTCGGGTAGAGACAGCTTGCGCCTTCTCTTCTCGTTTGACAAGGGGGAAGACCTGTGTGTTTGCCTGATTCCATCCACGATTGAAGAAAGATTCAAGAAAATTACAATTCAGCGCTAGGGAACGCCGCGAAGAGCCCTCTACTCCTCCGGAAAAGGAGGTGGCGGAGGCTTAGGCGGGGGCGGAGGATCGTTCACCGACCGGCTCTGCGGGGCGGTGGGAAGTATTTGAACCAGAGCAGCCGGACCCGCCTGCTGAGCCTGCTGGGCCTGTTGCTCCATCGCCGTATGAGCGGCAGGAGGCTTGGCCTCCATCGGGTATCCCCCGGCGATGATTGGAGCATGCGTGTAATGCCAGGCGTAGTCCCGCGTCACCCGAACCAGAACGATCAGTCCCAGCAACAAAGCAACTGCAGTAAACCAGGCCCCCTCCGGGCCGTACTCACCCCCTGTCAGCCAGCTGCGCCCGCGCGCTACCGTCTGGATCAGGATCGCCGAGTTGTCCGATCCGCTTACCGGAAGGCCGAAGAGAGCGCCCATGCTGGCCGTCCAGGCAAAGCGCATGCCCCACCCCAGCCACAGGCCGTGCGTGCGCAGCCATGCGATGGAGAAGACGATGCCCATCCAGATCGCGACGAAGATTCCGGTGCGCGTCGCCCCATTCACCACCGCCTGCGCCAGCCCGAACAGCACCGACATGCACAGCGTGGCCCCCGTAGGCCCCATCACCGAGATCAGGCATCGGAAGGGATAGCCGCGAAAGACCACCTCCACGATGAGCGAGCTCACCGCCAGGGTAAGCAGGTTCAGCGCCATGAACTTCAGCGTTCCCGGGCCCGTCCAGAAGCTGGTATGCAGCCTGCCTGCCAGCGCCATCGGCAGCACGGCGACGACGACCATCCCCCATCCCAGCGCCGCGCCGATCTGCCACTCGCGCCCCGCGCTGGGGCGTCTGGGAAGACCGAGGACGTACCGGCCCGACGTCGGCCGTTTCGCGATCATCTCCAGCAGCGAAAAGCCCACCCCCAGCAGGAACAAAAGGAAGAGCGCGCTCAACAGAGGCCGAGCGGCATCGATGTCGAAGCGGTTCGTGATCCCCCGCGCCGAACTGGCCGACAGCAGCCGCGACGAGACAGCCCATGCCGCCGCCGCGCCGAACCGGGCCAGCTCCAGGGTTCGCCCGCTGCGGCGTTCAACCATCGTTGTATCAGGAACAAACGACAAAAAGATGACTCCGTGCGCGTGATACGGCTACGCGCTGGGCTACGCGCCGGTGGCTGCGACAGCCGGAGCCGAAACGGCCTCGACCGTGTAGAACTGCGCGATATTGCGGAACTTTCGGTAACGCTCTTCCAGCAGATGCTCCAGGGGGAGTGCCCGCAGACTGGCCAGATGATGCCGCAGCCGCTCATCGACGGAGGCAAACGCGGCGGCAGGATCGTCCTGGCTTCCACCCTCCGGCTCCGCCAGCACCTCGTCCACGCACCCCAGCGACCGCACATCGCTGGCCGTGTACTTTAAAGCCGCCGCGGCCTGCTGCTTCTTGCTGGCGTCCTTCCACATGATGGACGCGCAACCCTCGGGCGAGATCACCGAATAGATCGAGTTCTCGAGCATCAGCACGCGATCCGCAACCGCCAGCGCCAGCGCTCCGCCCGATCCCCCCTCGCCGGTGATGGTGGCAATGGTCGGAACCCGCAGCCGCGACATCTCCAGCAGGTTGCGCGCGATCGCCTCGCCCTGCCCGCGCTCCTCGGCCCCGATCCCCGGATAGGCTCCCGCCAGATCGATGAAGGTGAACACCGGGCGCGAAAACTTCTCCGCGATCTTCATCGCGCGCAGAGCCTTGCGGTATCCCTCCGGGTCGGGGGATCCGAACTTCCGCGCCACCCGATCCTTCAGCGTCCGTCCCTTCAGATTTCCGATCACCATCACCGGCTCGCCATGAAACCACGCCATGCCCGCGGACAGCGCCTGATCGTCCCCGAAGGAGCGATCGCCATGAATCTCGCTGAAGCCGGTGAAGATTGCCTGTATGAAGTCCATGGGATAAGGGCGCTGCGGATGCCGCGCCAGCTCCGTCCGGACCCAGGCCTCGGGAACCGGTGGAACCGCGGTGCTCGCCTGCGCTGATCTGCCTGTCTCTCTCTCGGCCATATCTTAGTCCTGCTCCATCGATTGTAAGCGATCGAGGCGAACGATGCCCTTCCCCCGCCGGGAAGGCAGGCAGCACAGATCGGCACAACTGCATCGTAACGATGGAGTAAGAGAAAAACGAGCAGTTCTCTCGCCGGTTCTCTCCGTGAGAGATGTACGTCGCTCGTGCTCACTCAAGCAAAAAACTATCTTCGTCCCTCCGGGTTCTCCTGGAGAGATGATCCTTTTTTCGACGCATGCTTCAGGCGTCGATTGGAAGATGAAAGTTGGTCGATGCTGCGCGCCCGTTTTTTTAAATCTCTCCTCTGCCTGTTTTGGCTTCATTGTCTCTGCTCCGCCCAGGACGCAACCGCGAGTGGGTCTCCCTCGATGGCCGAGCTCGTCGACGCTCCGCAGCCCTCCTCGCTCGCCGGCTCCGCTCCCGGCTCCACCTACCTTCCCGACCGCTCCTCGCCCTTCGCCCTCGATAACGCCGCCGACGTCATCGCTCTCGGTCGGTCCGCCCGGTATCCCACCCCCCGCGAGCCCTTCCACTGGAAGGGGCTCATCCTCGAGTCCCTCGCCTTCGACATGCTCCAGAACGCCACCCGCGTCATAACCGCCGACCAGAAGGACCGCGCCATTCTGCTCAACAAACCCTTCTGGTCCGACTACTGGGCCTCCCTCGGCCAGTTCAACATGCGCCGCTGGAACGATGGCGACAGCTTCCAGGTCAACTACATCGGTCATCCCATGCAGGGAGCCATCTCCGGCTACATCCAGGTCCAGAACGATCCCGCCGGACGCAACCTCCGCATCTCCCGCGACCCTCTCTACTGGAAGAGCCGCTACCATGCCTTCCTCTGGACTCTCGTCTACTCCACCCAGTGGGAGATTGGCCCCCTCGGCGAGACCGCCATCTTCAACCAGGGCGGATTCACCTATCCCATCCGCTGCAGCAAGCATCCCGGAACCCCCAACTACTGCGAACAGCCCACCTCCACCTACACCAACAACACCGGCTGGGTCGACTTCATCGTCACCCCCATCGTTGGAACCCTCTGGATGCTGGGCGAAGACACCATCGACCGCTACATCTCCGATCCCCTCGTTCAGCGCCACCCCGACGCCTTCGGCTACAAGGTTATGCGCGCTTCGCTCAACCCCCCGCGCTCGCTAGCCAACATCCTCCGCGGCCATTACCCCTGGTGGCGCGACTACGAGGACCCCACCGCCACCCAGTCTCCCATCCGCGGCCAGTTCGATCGCCTGCTCTACGACGAACCCGTCGAGCACTTCGACCTCGGCCTGCACTCCACCTCGACGGGGCTCCAGGCCAACCACACCGGCTGCCTCAACTGCCGCACCACCACCACCGGCGCCGGCTTCGAGATCGGCGTCCGCCTGCGTCGCTACATCGATCTCACCACCGACGTCAACGTCTTCCCCGACGCCAGCACCATCTCTACGCTCAACAAAGGCGGCACCCTCACCACCACCACCGTCGGCGTGCGCACCGGTTATCTCACCAAACGCTACGCCATCCGCCTCGGCCTCGCTCCCGGCTTCGCCAGCTACGGCCGCACCGGAACCAACCCCAACGACCTCCGCCGCAACTTCAACTTCGCCGCCACCGCCTCGCTCGGCGGCGACCTCCGCTTCACCGACCACCTCGGCCTCCGCGCAACCCTCACCCAGACCCTGATCCGCTACAAGAGCCCCATCCGCGACCCCGACGGAATCGGTACCCCACCGCGGCTGTCCTTCCTCTCGCACGACAACTTCATCAACTCCACCAACTGGGGCGTCGAGGTAGGACCAGTCTTCCGCTTTTAAAACTCGTACCATCGTCGAGAGCTGGATCATCGTCGAGAGCTGGATCATCGTCGCTAAGGTGGACATTCGAGCAAAGCTCGAACCATCTAGTTTAAAGGCACGGCTTCAGCCGCTGAGGGACGTCTTTCCATCTGGAGAGTAGAAGGAAAGCGCCCACTACGCGTAGGGCGGTCCCTTCGTGACATGTATACCGCCTTCGGCATGGGCCTCCCGCTGGTCGGCACGAAGATTTCTCAAGCGACCATCGGGAGCCTCCACTTCGAAGGGAGTACACGCGTCACGAAGTGACCGCCCGTACCGAGGTCCCCACAAACAGGTCTTCGTTTGTGGGATGGCCGAGCGCAATGGGCCCGGTCGGCAGGCCATCGCCTCTACTCAATCACCCGAACCCCACCCTGCCCCACAATCTCCTCCACCCGATCGATAAACAGCCGGTCCGCCGCCACCATCACGCCCTGCGGCTCCAGCACCGCGCAGAACTCCCCCGGCTCCTCCAGATCCAGCAGCAGTTTGCCCTTGCCCGGAGCCCCCACCAGAATCGCATGCAGCTTCTCCAGCAGCGCAGCATCCGGATTATGCAGAGGAACCCGAATCCGCAGAGCCTCCGGAAGCTTGATCTTCACATCCTCGAGCGCCTGAATATTCGACAGCGCCAGCTTCGGAGCCGAGTCCTCCTCTCCGCGCAGCACCCCGCGCACCAGCACCGGAACCTCGATCTTCAGCCTCTCCGCCAGCTTCTCATACGACTGCGGAAACGCGATCAGCTCGATCTTGCCCGTCGTATCCTCCAGCGTCGCCTGCGCATACATCTCGCCCGAGCGCTTAGACTTCGCCACCTTCAGTCCCGTAATCACGCCCGCAATCTGAATCTCATTCTGCGGCTGCTCGTCACGCCCGCGCCGAAAGACCTGCGGCTCCGGCTTCATCTCGCACGCCGCCGCCGCGGTCACCACCTTCATATTGCGCAGCTTCTCGCGATACTTGTCCATCGGATGCCCCGAGACGAAGAAGCCCAGAACCTCCTTCTCGTTCTGCAGCCGCGTATGCTCATCCCACTCCGGAACACTCGGCAGCGCATGATCCGCCGCCGAACCCGCGCCCGGATCGGCGGCGAAGATCCCGAACAATCCATGCTGCCCCGCCGCCGCGTCGCGCTGCGCCTTCTGCGCCTGCTCCATCGCCTTGTCCAGAGCCGCCGTCGTCTGCGCTCGCGCCCCAAAGCTGTCCATCGCTCCGGCCTTGATCAACGACTCCAGCACCCGCTTGTTCAACCGGCTCAGGTCCACCTTCTCGCAAAAATCCCAGAGAGAGGCAAAGCCCTGCTGGCCCTCCTTCCTCAGCTCCGCGCGCGCGGCGATGATCGACTCAATCGCGTTATGGCCCACGTTCTTGATCGCCGCCAGACCGAACCCGATGGCAAACCCATCCTCCGTCTTCACCGGCGTGAAGTTCGCGTCCGAGGCCTGCACATTCGGCGGAACCACGGGGATATTCATCTCCTTGCACTCGCCGATGTACTTCACCACGTTCTCCGGCTTCGACGTTTCGCTCGTCAGCAGCGCCGCCATAAACTCCACTGGATAGTGAGTCTTCAGCCAAGCCGTGTGATACGCCAGAATCGCATACGCCGCCGAGTGCGACTTGTTGAAGCCATACCCCGCGAACTGCTCCATCAGGTCGAACAACTGCCCAGCCTTGGTCTTGTCGAACTTCAGCTGCGCCGCGCCGGCCATAAACAAGTCGCGCTGCTTGGCCATCTCCTCGGCGATCTTCTTCCCCATCGCTCGACGCAGAAGATCCGCGCCGCCCAGCGAATATCCTCCAATCGCCGAGCTGATCTGCATCACCTGCTCCTGATACACAATCACGCCCAGCGTCTCGCGCAGAATCGGCTCCAGCTCCGGGAACATATACTCAACCGCCCTGCGTCCCCACTTGCGCTCGATGAAGTCGTCGATCATGCCACCCTGAATCGGCCCCGGCCGATACAACGCATTCAGAGCGGTCAGGTCTTCGACCGTCGTCGGCTTGTAGCGCCGCAGAACATCGCGCATCCCGCCCGATTCAAACTGGAAGATGCCCGAGGTCAGCGCGCGATGAAAGACCTGCTCATACGTCTTCTCATCGTCCAGCGGAACCTTGGCCATGTCGATCTCTTCGCCCGTCGTCTGCTTGATCAGCTTCAGGCAGTCGTCGATCACAGTCAGCGTGGTCAGCCCAAGAAAGTCCATCTTGAGCAGACCCATCTTCTCGACCGCCTTCATGTCATACGCCGTAACCGTAGCCTCGTCTTTTGTGCGCGTCACCGGCACAAGTTCCGTCAGCGGCTTCGGCGCGATCACCACGCCGGCGGCATGCACGCCGGCGCCGCGCACCAGTCCCTCCAGGCGCATCGCCGTATCGATCAGCTCCTTGATCTTCGGATCGCTGTCATACGCCGTCGCCAGCGGGCCATTGTCCTTCAGCGCGGCATCGATCGTGATCCCGATCGTCGCCGGAATCATCTTCGCGATGCGGTCCACCTCGCCGTACGGCATCTCCAGCGCGCGCCCCACGTCCTTGATCGCCGCCTTCGCCGCCATCGTGTTGAACGTGATGATCTGCGCCACCTGATCGTTGCCGTACTTGCGCTTGACATACTCGATCACCTCGCCGCGCCGGTTCATGCAGAAGTCGATATCGATATCGGGCATCGACACGCGCTCCGGATTCAGAAACCGCTCGAACAGAAGCTCGTTCTGCAGAGGATCGATATCCGTGATCTCCATCACGTATGCCACCAACGATCCCGCCGCCGATCCACGCCCCGGACCCACCGGAATCCCCTGCTCCTTCGCATAGCGGATAAAGTCCCACACAATCATGAAGTAGCCCGGGAACTTCATCTGCTTGATGCAATCCAGCTCGCGGTTTAGACGCTCCTCATAGTCGGCAATACTCTTCCGCAGCTTGCCCGTCTCGCGCAGATGCGCCACCGCCGTATCCAGGCGCTTGCGCAGACCCTCCCTGCAAACCTCTTCGAAGTAGCTCTCGAGCGTATGTCCATCCGGCACCGGAAACTCAGGAAAGGGATTGTCGACGGCTTTGAGCTTCAGGTTGCAGCGATCCATAAACTGCATCGTCCGCGTGCAGGTGTCTGGATGATCCTTGAACAGCCGATGCATCTCCTCGGCCGACTTGATGTAGAACTCCTGCGTGTCGAACTTGAACCGATTGGGATCGTTCATGCTCCCCGCCGTCTGCACGCACAGCAGAATCTCGTGCGCCCGCGAGTCGTCGCCAGCCACATAGTGGCTGTCGTTGGTCGCGATCAACGGGATGTTCATCTCCTTCTCCATCCGGTACAGAGCCTCACGCACCGGCTTGTCCGGCTCGAGGCCGTGGTCCTGCACCTCTAGAAAGAAGTTGCCCTTTCCGAACATGTCCTCGAACTGCCCGGCGACGCGCTTGGCTTCGTCGTACTTGCCCGCCATCAGGTGTTGATTCACCTCACCCGCAAGACAGCCCGAGAACGCGATCAGCCCCTTCGTATGCCGCGACAAAAACTCCTTCGACACGCGCGGCTTGCGATAGAACCCATGCAGCGCGGCCTCGCTGGTCAGGCGCACCAGGTTGCGATAGCCCTCTTCGTTCTCGGCCAGCACCAGAAAGTGCTTGTACCCGCCCGACATCTCGCGATGGTCCGCGGTCTCCGACAGATAAAGCTCGCAGCCCAGAATCGGTTTGATGTCCTTCTTCTTCATCGCATCGAAGAAGTGAACCGCGCCATAGATATTTCCATGGTCGGTCATCGCCGCGGCCTTCTGGCCGATCTTGCTCAGATGACTTGCCAGTTTATCGACGTCGCAGGCGCCGTCCAGAAGTGAGTAATCCGTATGCAGATGAAGATGAGTAAACTCCGCGGCCATCCCTCAATCTTAAGCCCGCAGCCAGCGAGGAAAACACGTCCCTAATTCAGCCAGCCGCACCAAGGAAGATACACCGACTCAATTCGTTTTTTGGGAAAGACACTGGCCTGCCAGCCGGGCCCGCTGCGCGCGGAGCACCCACTTCGTGGGGGACAATCCCCTTCGGGTCGAAGCTCCCGTCGCCGCAAAAATCTTCGCGCCGAACCGAAGAGAGGCCCACGGCGAAGCCGATCCACGCCGTCACGAAGTGACCGCCGCCCGCGCAGGACGCCCGCGACAGCGAAAGCCTCTAGCCCACCAGCCCCGAGGCCAGATCGTAGTAAAGTTCCACCGCCTCCAGCAGCTCCTTCTTCGCAATCTTCTCCTGCGGCGTATGCGCCACATGAATCGATCCCGGCCCCAGCAGAAACGGTTCGCCCCACTCCGTCAGCGAAGGAATATCCGTCGTAAACTTCGCCACCATCGTCGGAAGATTCCCCACCTTCCTCATCCGCACAAACGGCAGATCCAGCGAAAAACTCACCTCCGCGCGATCCCCCACCACGCGCAGAATCTCCTCGCGAATCCCCTCCGAAGGCCCTACCAGACGAATCAGAAGATGCGCCTCCGCCTTGTCCGCAATTACGTTCGGAGCCCGCCCGCCCTGCAGCAAACCGATATTCAGCGTCGACGGCCCAATCTCCGGCTCCACCGGAAGCTCCATCGCCAGCACATCGTGCAGCGCCTCGATCAGCTTGTCGATCGCCGACTCCCCCAGCTCCGGATACGCCGAGTGCGCCATCCTTCCCTTCGCTCGAATCTCCACCCGCAACGCGCCCTTCGAGGCCAGCGCCAGCCGATTATCCGTGGGCTCACCGTTGATCAAAAACCTCGATCCCCGCGGATGAAGATTCGCCTCACGCGCTCCCGCCGAGTCTCTCTCTTCGCCCACCACAAACAGCAACCCCACCTTCACGCCCGCATCTCGCAGACGATCCGCCGCCGCCACCTGTGCGGCTACAATCCCCTTCGCATCGCACGTCCCGCGGCCATACAAAAACTCATCGTCCTCCGTGCAGCCGAAGTACGGCGGAACCGTATCGAAGTGCGTCGACAGCACCACCTCCGGAGTCACCCCCGGCATCGCCGCATACAGATTGAACCGCTCCCCCTCCCCCGCTCCAGGAGTCAGCGCCTGATCCGGCTGCTCGACCGGCATCCGCTCCACCCGGTACCGTTCGCCCTCCAGAAACGAGTGCAGAAACACTCCGGCAGGTCCCTCGTGATACGTGGTGGACTCAATATTGACGAGATCGCGCGTAAGTTGAATAGGATCGACGGGCATACGTGTTCAAGAATACGACACACAAGGCTCGATACACTGGTCAGGATGACAAACGCAACACCACAACCAGCCGCAGCCGGCTCGATCGTCCGCTCCATCGACGACCTCCGCGGCCCCGCGGGAAAACTTGAGGCCATCCTCAACGGTGGCCGCGAAGACGCGCCCTACGCCGCTCTGGTCTGCCACCCGCATCCCCTCGGCGGCGGAACCATGCACAACAAGGTCGTCTACCACGCCATGAAGGTCTTCTCCGGCCTCGGCCTTCCCGTCCTCCGCTTCAACTTCCGCAGCGTCGGCCTCAGCGAAGGCGTCCACGACCACGGACGCGGCGAGCTCGAAGACGCCCGCGCCGCCCTCGACTGGCTGGACCATGCCTTCCAGCTGCCCATCCTGCTCACAGGCTTCTCCTTCGGATCGTTCATCGGACTCAACGCCGGCTGCGGAGACCCGCGCGTTCCCGGCCTCGTCGCTCTCGGAGCTCCCTATCGAGCCGAAGGGCGCAGCTATACCTACGAGCTCCTTGAACACTGTCCCCAACCCAAGCTCTTCATCAGCGGAAGCTCCGATCAGTTCGGCCCACGCCTCCTGGTCGAGCCCATCCTCAAACGAGCCGCTGAACCCAAAAAAATCGTCTGGATCGACGGGGCCGAGCACTTCTTCCAGGGAACTGCCGACTCCCCCGGCCCCAAGCTCAACCTCATGCAGGACGCAATCCGCCAGTGGCTCTCGGAGACCTTCCAGCTCAGAGAGCCTGTCTAAGCAATCTGCTGTTCGTTCTCAACGGCATGGAGTGACAACGGAGAACCTATTCTTCCCACCTGCTGGAGCGGCCCCATCAACCAGTCCCGCACCGCGTCGTTGCACACCTCGGGCATCTCCTCGAAGGGAATATGACCCACCCCGGGTAGTACCATCAGGCTCGAACGCCGCAGCGCCCGCTGCAGCTCCTCCGCCGACTCGAGACCGACCGTGCGGTCGCGGTCGCCCCAGATCAGCAGCGTCGGCATCTCCGCCAGGTTCACCAGCGCCTCACGCAGCTGTCCCATATCCACAGACCATCCACGGACGATGCTCAGCACATGATCGATGGTGCCGGGGATCCCCAGACCCTCGGTATAACCCTCCAACGCATCCGTTGCCACCCGCGCGGGATTGCCGTACATCCGGCTCAGCGCCGTAGCCTTCAGGCCGCGCGGCAGCCAGGGAATCTGCTTCGCAAACCAGGTTCCGATAGGCGTCTGGTAAAAACCGATCAGGTGCCGCCCAAGGTCGCAGTAAGGGTTTGCCGGGGCAAACAGGACCAGCCGCCGCACCCGTGCCGAATGCCGCGCCGCTAGCATCATCGCCACCGCGCCGCCATGCGAATGTCCGGCAATATCGGCCACATCCAAGCCAAAGGCATCCATGCAGGCGGCCACGCGGTCAGCCGTGGCCTCCAGGCTCGAATCCAGCCCCGGAATCCTCTCCGACTCGCCCATGTTTAATAGGTCAACCGCATAGACAGTCGCATGTTGCGCCAGAAAGTGAATGTTCTGCCGCCAGTTCTTGGCCGAACCCACCAGACCGTGCAGCAAAAGCAAAGGACGCCCTGTTCCAGCGCGATGAAAGTGGAGGCGCGCTCCGTTCACCGTGACGTAGCCTTCCTCCAAAGCCTCCAGGTTCTCAACTGCCTCAAACATCGTCTTTTACTCACCACCCCAGATGATATGTTACAACAGGATTAAAATCTGGCGTGATCTATTTTTTGTTCCATTCACCTTCCGGACCTCTTCGTCAAAAAATAAGCCCTTGAACGCCAGTGTGAAGATGCAACCTTATCCCTAAATCTCAAAACGAGTTATGATTTTCCATAGAGTACAGGCTCGGCATCGTGTGCAAACCCGCTGTATTCCTGTACTGCCGGTTTGGCATCTGATGTGCTTAAACCCTTGAAAGTAGTCTTCTCACTCGTCCATGAAAGACGCCGCCCAAACGCGAATTCTGGCCATCGCCCTCGCCATCGCGACGTTGGCTGCCTGCGTCCTGGCGGTGCTCAATCTCCAGCAGGAGAACGGCTTCGACGTCCCCACCGACGGAGTCACCTGGACCGAGTCCTCCCCCGGCGGCCTCCGCGCCCAGTACGTCCCCTCCGGCTCCCCCGGCGACCGCGCTGGCGTCCGCACCGGCGACATCCTCATCGGGGTCGACGAACACGCCGTGCAGCGCATGCCCTCCCTCGTCCGCCAGCAGTTCCGTAGCGGAATCTGGGGCCACGCCACCTACTCCATCCTCCGCCCTCGGCCGCACGCAAATGAAAACGGGCCGGCCCATCTCGACATCCAGGTCATCCTCGAGCCGATGGACCGCTCCATCAACCAGGGCCTCCGCTTCATCGCCCTCGTCTATCTCTCCATCGGCCTCTACGTTCTTCTGCGTCGCTGGACCGCGCCCAAATCGACCCACTTCTACATCTTCTGCCTGGTCTCCTTCGTCCTCTATGCCTTCAAGTACACGGGACGCTTCGACACCCTGGACTGGATCGTCTACTGGGGAAGCATCGCGGCTAATGCGATTCAGCCGGCACTCTTCCTCCACTTCGCCGTCAACTTCGACGACGAGTACGCCCAGCCCATCAACCGTCTGCGCCGCCGTCTGCTCTGTTGCCTGCTCTATCTTCCCGGCGTCTTTCTGGTCGGGTTGCAGATCCGGGCCATCCTCTACTGGCAGGCCACCGAGACCCTCCGTCACCGCCTCGATCAGATCTCCGTCGGCTACCTCGCGCTCTACTATGTGGTCGCCGCCATCGTCTTCCGTATCCGGTACCATCGCACCCAGTCCACACTCGAGCGCCAGCAGCTGAAGTGGCTCACCCGCGGAACCCTTCTGGCCGTCGCTCCCTTCACCCTCATCTACGCCATCCCGTATCTGGCCGATATCCATATTCCCGGCATCCTGCGCCAGCTCGCCGGCCTCTCCCTGGTCTTCCTCCCGCTCACCTTCAGCTGGGCCATCGTTCGCTATCGCCTGATGGATGTCGACCTGATCTTCAAGCGCGGCGTCGCCTACACCCTGGCCACGGCCTCGCTGGTCGGCCTTTACTTCGGAGCCGTCGCCGTCACCGGCGAGGTCGTCCACAGCCGCCTGCCCAGCCTCAAGACCTGGGGCCTCGGGCTCGCCATCATCGTCGCCGGTCTCATCTTCGACCCCCTCAAGCGCGCCATCCAGGGCCGCGTCGACCGCGTCTTCGACCAGCGCCGCTTCGACTACCGCGAGACCCTGGTCGACTTCGGTCGCGGCCTCAACTCCCAGACCGACCTCCGCACCCTGGTCGAATCCATCGTCAAGCGTCTCCCCGAGGCCCTGCTCGTCACCCGCGTCGTCGTCTTCCTCACGCCCGAGAGCGAGGCCTCCTTCGCGCGCCCGCGCTTCGAGCTCGCCGCCTCCCACGGTCTCACCAACCTCACCCCCGCCGAAACCCTCGACCTCGGCTTCCTCGACTTCGAATCTGCCGACTCCGGCAACCACCTCTTCCTCGAGAACCCCCAGCAGGTCCTCCGCCTGCCCGAGCCCCAGCGCCTCACCGCCGCCCGCCTCGACCTCAACTACTACCTCCCCTGCCGCGTCGCCCACCGCGAGGGCTCCGGAACTCGTACCGTCGCAGTCATCGGCCTCGGACGCACCAACGACGGCGACTTCCTCTCGTCGGAAGAGATGAACGTCCTCGAGTCCCTCGCCGGCTACATCGGCATCGCCATCCAGAACGCCCAGCTCTACCACCGCCTGCAGCAGAAGATCAACGAGTTCGAGCGCCTCAAGGAGTTCAACGAGAACATCGTCGAGTCCATCAACATCGGCATCTTCGCCGTCGATCTCGACGACCGCGTAGAAAGCTGGAACGCCCAGATGGAGGTCATGTTCTCCCGCTCCCGCTCCGAGGCCCTCCGCCAGCCCATCTCCGAGCTCTTTCCCGCCGACTTCGTCTCCCGCTTCCACTCCGTGCGCGACGACCAGGGAACCCACACCCTCTACAAGTTCCGCCTCGCCCTGCCCTCGGGCGAATCCCGCGTCGCCAACATCGCCATCGCCCCCCTCGTCACCCGCGACTTCGTCACCATCGGCCGCATCCTTCTCGTCGACGACATCACCGACCGCATCCAGATGGAGGCCCAGCTCACCCAGTCCGAGAAGCTCTCCTCCATCGGCCTGCTCGCCGCCGGAGTCGCTCACGAGGTCAACACCCCGCTGGCCGTCATCTCCTCCTACGCCCAGATGCTCTCCAAGCACATGCGCGACGACGAGCGCCTCGCCCCGGTGCTCGAAAAGATCACCCAGCAGACCTTCCGGGCGTCCGAGATCGTCAACGGCCTCTTGAACTTCTCCCGCACCAGCGGAAGCGAATTCGCCGCCGTCGGCCTCAACGAGCTCCTCCACGACACCCTCGTCCTGCTCGACCACCAGCTCAAGACCTCGCAGATCCGTGTCGAGACCAACTTCGACTCCGAGCTTCCCCCCATCCACGGCAACCGCGGCAAGCTCCAGCAGGTCATCCTCAACCTCATGCTCAACGCCAAGGACGCCATGTTCGGCCTCCCCAACGCCACCCTCCGCATCGCCACCTTCCGCGGAGCCGGCCGCGTCCTCGTCCGCATCCAGGACACCGGAGCCGGCATTGAGCGCGAGCACCTGCACCGCATCTACGACCCCTTCTTCACCACCAAGCTCAAGCCCCTGGAGGGCGGACACAAAGGAACCGGCCTCGGCCTCGCCGTCACCTACGGCATCATGCAGGAGCACGCCGGAAAGATTCACGTCGAGAGCGAGGTCGGCGTCGGAACCGCGTTCCAGCTCGAGTTCCCCGTCTCCGCCGGCCGCACCCTCCCCACCCCAGTAGTCCCTCCCGCCCTCGCGCAGGAGCCCGATAGGAAGACGATTCATGCCTGAGATCACCACCCCGGCGACTGCCACAACGCCAGCCGAGTCCACCCGATCCACCTCCGACCGCATCGCCGGAACCACCCGCATCCTCATCATCGACGACGAGGCCGCCATCCGCGAGTCCCTCGAGACCATGCTCACCCTCGAAGGCTTCCACGTCACCCTCGCCCCCGAGGGCGCCTCCGGCATGGAGCAGCTCGCCCGCAGCCAGTTCGATCTCCTCCTGCTCGACCTCGCCCTGCCCGGCGAGTCCGGCATGGACCTCCTGCCCCGCATCGTCGAGCTCTACCCCACCCTGCCCGTCATCATGATCACCGCCTTCGGGACCATGGGCAACGTGGTGGACGCCATCCGCCTCGGTGCCGAAAACTTCGTCCAGAAGCCCTGGGACAACGAGAAGCTCCTCGCCGACATCCGCACCGCCATCGCTCGCCACCGCGCCGAAGAAGAGGTCGTCCAGCTCAAGCGCACCCTCAAGCAGCGTTACAACTTCGAAAACATCGTCGGCAAGAGCGAGCCCATGCTCAAGCTCTTCGACCTCGTCGCCCAGGTCGCACCCTCGCGCTCCACCATCCTCATCCAGGGCGAGAGCGGAACCGGCAAGGAGCTCATCGCCAAGGCCCTCCACGCCAACTCTCCGCGCAGCGAGCGGCCCTTCGTCCCCGTCAACACCGGCGCCGTCCCCTCCGAGCTGCTCGAATCCACCCTCTTCGGCCACGTCAAAGGAGCCTTCACCTCCGCCGTCTCCGCCAAAAAAGGACTCTTCGAGGTCGCCAACGGCGGTACCCTCTTCCTCGACGAGATCGGCACCATGACCATGGACATGCAGGCCAAGATCCTGCGCGTCCTCCAGGACCGCCGTTTCATGCACCTCGGCGGCACGCAGGAGATCCAGGTCGACGTCCGCATCATCACCGCCACCAACGTCAATCTGCAGGAGGCCGTCCACGCCGGCCGCTTCCGCGAAGACCTCTTCTACCGCCTCAACGTCATCACGCTCGAGCTTCCTCCGCTGCGCTCCCGCCGCGAAGACATTCCCCTGCTCGTCCAGCACTTCCTCCGCTTCTACGCCAACGAAAACGGCATGGAAGAGCGCACCCTCTCCCCCGAAGCCATGCGCATCCTCATGGACTACGAGTGGCCCGGCAACGTCCGCGAGCTCGAAAACGCCATGGAGCGCGGCGTCGTCCTCTCCACCGGCAAGATCATCCACCCCGAGCTCCTCCCCGCCCAGCTCACCGGCAACACCTACAACTCCGCCCTGCTCGAACAGCAGCCCAACGCCTCTCTATTCGACCTCATGGAAGAGATCGAGCGCCGCATCATCGCCGACCGCCTCGAGCGCTGTCACTGGAACCAGACCGAGGCCGCCGAATACTTCCGCATCCCGCTCTCCACCCTCAACCAGAAGATCAAACGCCTCAACGTCGAGATCAAAAAGCGCGTCCGCGACTAGGCGTCTGGCCTGCCGGTCGGGGTGCTGCGCGCACGGCGAGTGAGCCCTCGCCGTGCGCGCAGAGATCTTCGCAAGCGACCAACGGGAGCCTCACGGCGAAGCCGGCATACGCGTCACGAAGTGACTGCCCGTACCGGGGTCCCCACAAACAGGTCTTCGTTTGTGGGGTGGCCGAGCGGAGTGGGCCCTTCCGGCAGGCCTGTCAACCCCTACCCCCTCCTAAATCAAACAAAGCAGAAGAGATCGAAGCTGCCGATCTCCCCCCTTCAGCTCAGTAAACTTAAAACATTGACTGAAAATCAAAGATCGAAGAAAAGCAGCGGAACTCCTTTGCATAGAATACTTTGCAGCTATATTCCTTATTTATCAATACTTTACCATCGAAGTCCGGCCTAACTAAAATCGAATCAAGACTTTGCACAAAACAAGGGGAGGGAGCCCCTACAACCCCGGCTGAATGACAATCTTCATCGAATCCGGCTGAGGATGCGAAGCCAGCTTGATCGCCGCGACCGCGTCCTCGAGCGAGAACCGATGTGAGATCAACTGCGTCAGGTCGAAGCCCGTCCGATAGCCGTCCAGCACCAGCGGCGTCACCTCGTCCTGAATCGCCACCGAGGCGCTGTACGATCCCATCAACGTCTTCTCATCCATGCACACCGCCGCCGGATCGAACGGAGCCTCGCCGTGCTGCGTCGCTGCAAACAACATCACCCGCCCGCCCGGACGGATCGCATCCATCGCAATCTGGATCAGAGCGTTCCCCCCGACCGCGACCAGGGCGACGTCCGCGCCCCGTCCCTCGGTTGCAGCCTTCGCCGCCGCGACCACGTCGCCGCGAGCATCTAGCGGATGCTTCAGCCCGAACTTCGCCGCCACGCGATGCCGCTCCTCATACAGATCGCTGGTCAGCACGGTCGCCCCGGTCCGCGCCGCCAGCGCGGCCAGCAGAACCCCGATCGGTCCCTGACCGATCACCAGCACCGTCTCGTCCGGCTCGAGCGAGAGCATCTCAACCGCCTTGTAGCAGGTGTTGACCGGCTCGATAAACGCGGCCTGCTCGAATGACACATCGTCCGGTATCTTCACCAGGCCCCTGCGCACAATCCAGTCCATCACGCGGATGTACTCCGCGAAGCCTCCGCCCGAGGGCTCGAAGCCGGCGGTGCAGCCGACCTTCTTATACGTCTCGCACTGCGCGAAGGTCTGCTTGCGGCAGTAGAAGCACTCTCCGCAAGGAATGTGATGATAGGCCATCACACGGTCCCCGACCGCGAAGCCCCCGACGCCCGCGCCAATCGCGGCGATCGTGCCCGACATCTCATGCCCGAAGACACGAGGAGCCGAGTGCGAGCCGGTGTGAATCTTCTTCAGATCCGTGCCGCAGATCCCGCAGGTGTGAATCTTCATCAGCACCTCGCCCGGACCGATCTCCGGAACGGCGACCGTCTCCACCCGCACATCGTTCACGCCGCGATACACCGCCGCGCGCATCGTCTTCGGCACCGTCAACTCAACCTCACTCACTGCAACTCTCCCGTTTAAGACCACCGCTCCCACTCTCGTGCCTCCAGAAATCGATTCACCTCGTCCGCAATCGCTCTCGCAGCCGCCGAGCCGTTCCTTCCCAGCGTCAGCAGCGATCCCCAGAAGCGAGGCCGCACCGCGACGTGCGCCAGGAACGGAAGCATCCGCATCTGACCCCGCGCGTCGATGAACTCGTTCAGGTCCGGCAGCACAGCATCCGGAGCGTCAGACACGCCCTTGAAACAACCGAACGGAATCCCGCGAATCTGCGCCAGCCGCGCGACCGTCGCAGCCTCCATGTCGACCAGCGACGCTCCGTAGCTCTCGGAAAGCCGACGCTTCGCCTGCTCGTCCGCGACGCCCGCCGTGGTCACAAGCCGCAGCGACGAGGCCGCGCGAGCAAGGAAGAAACGCTCGCCCGTCTGCGCGTCGATCACCTCGGAGGGAATGTAGCTGCGCCCGGCCTTCATCTCCGGCACCAGAGCTCCAACCCAGCCGACTGAGAGGACGAGATCGAGCGCCCCCAGAAACTCCGCCGCGGTGAAGCTGCGCATGGCAGCGTCCGATCCCATGCCCCCGGTGACCGCGATCAGCTCGTCCTCGCCGCGCACAGTATTCCAGACCGAGATCCCCCTGACTCCCGTGCGCTGACGCTCCCAGCCCCGCACCAGAGGCTTCAGCTCCCCCGGAAGGGCCGCGATGATGCCGATCCTCATGGCTTCGATCCCTCGAAGTGAGGAGCGTAGCCGTTGTCGACGAACCAGTCGATCGCCGAACGAAGGGCGTGATAGATCGGCACAACCTTGAAGCCCAGCTCATGCTCTGCCCGGGCCGAGGAGGCAAACATCATCTTCTTTCCCATGCGCACGGCCTCGACGGTCGCACGAGGCTCCTTCTTCAGAAGGCGGCCGGTGATATTTTCGTCGAAGAACGCGAAAGCCATCGCGACCGAATGAGGAACCTTCTTCGTCGGCGATGGCAGCCCGGTGATCGCCGACATGCGATCGAGGATCTGCTTGAGCGTCAGGTTCTCTCCGCCCAGGACGTAGCGCTCGCCGGGCCGTCCCCGGTCAAGCGCGACCAGGTGCATACGCGCGACCTCGTCCACGTCGACCAGATTGAGGCCGGTGTCCACATAAGCAGGAAACTTCTTGTTGAGAAAGTCGACGACGATCCTTCCCGTAGGCGTCGGCTTGCGGTCGCCGGGGCCGATGGGCGTGGTCGGGTTCAGGATCATCACGTGCTGCCCGTCGCGGGCGGCTTTGATGGCCTCCTGCTCGCCGAGAAACTTCGACCGTTTGTAGTGGCCGATCATGTCGGCGAGCGAGACGGGGGTGTCCTCGTTCACCACCGTGCCATCGGTTTTGAAGCCCATGGTGGCGACGCTCGAGGTATAGACGACGCGCGGGATGCCCACCTCGCGGGCGATGCGCAGAAGCTCGCGTGTGCCTTCGACATTGGCGGCGTACATCTCGTTCGGATCGCGGACCCAAAGACGATAGTCAGCGGCGACGTGCACGAGGGCATCGCAGCCGGTGAGGGCTGAACGCAGGACCTCGGGTTGGCGGAGGTCGCCCTGAACCGTCTCAGCGTCGAGGCCACTCAGGGCGTCGAGCGAGCTGGTCCTGCGGGTGAGAAGCCGGAGGGTGGCTCCCTGCGCAGCGTAGTGCCGGGCGACATGACTGCCGACGAAGCCGGTGGCTCCTGTGATGAATGCGCGCACGTTCTTAGCTTATTTTATGAAAGTTCTCTTGTTTCGTTTTGTTGAGGAAAGACGATGGCCTGCCGGCCGGGCCCACTGCGCTCGACCACCCCACAAATGAGGACCTGTTTGTGGGGACCACGGTACGGGCGGTTACTTTGTGACGTGTGTACGGCTTCGGGTCGAGGCTCCTGCTGGTTGCTTGCAAAAAACGTTGCGCCGACCAGCGGGAGGCCCACGGCGAAGCCGGTACACGCGTCACGAAGGGGCCGCTGCCCGCGTAGGGCGCCCTAGCGGCAGAGCTTGAAATTAGTCGAGCTTTTCAGGCTCGATCTGGATGTTCTTCTCGCCTGCGGCCTTCTTCTCCCAGTACTTTTTAACCCAGGCTTCGAAGGTCCTGCCGGCGGCGTTGTCGCGGCCGGTGAAGGCGAGCGCAGCGATGTCGGCGTAGCTCACATTCACCTTGGCCTTCTCTTTGGTCGGAATGACCCGGATGAAGGAGTCTGCCAGCGACGAGCCGGAGCGGCGGTCGAAGAGGTAACCCTCGACCTTGGTTCCATCCTTGCGCGTGATGGTGACGTCGCCGCGATAGTCGAAGGCCTTCTCGAGGGCCTCGCGAATCTCGGCGTCGCTGGCGAGCGAAGGGATCCAGCCCTCGAGATTCTCTTTCTCGCGGCCGGCGATGTTCTCAAGCTCATCGGCGCTGCGCTGCCGCAGCTGCTCGATCTTCAGATGCTCCTGCTGCTCTGTCGCCATATCGCTTAATCTCCGGAGACCGGCTGAAGTTCGTTGCTCGAAGAAGACTGAATCTGCACCAGCGGGCTGGCGTGCTCAGGCTTCCACTCATTCAGGATCTTCTGCGCATCCGCATCCGGATAGAGCGGCTTGAGCGTGAACTTCTTCGCGGTCTCGATGAATCCGCTCAGAGAGCTGAAGGCATAATCGACCGCCGAAGCCTCATGGCCGGAGTGAACCATGCAGTTGGCGCACTGCGGATTGCCGCTCTTGGCGCCGTAGTTTTGCCACTCGGTGGTCTCCATCAGCTCCTGGAAGGTATCGGCGTAGCCGTCCTGCAGAAGATAGCAGGGCTTCTGCCAGCCGAAGATGGAGAAGGTGGGCATGCCCCAGGGTGTGCACTCGAAGTTCTGCTTGCCCATCAGGAACTCGGAGAAGAGCGGGTGCGTGTTGAACTCCCACGACTTCTTGCGGTTCGAAAGGATGGCGCGGAAGAGACGGCGCGACTTGGCCTTGCCGAGGAAGTGGTTCTGGTCGGGCGCCTTGTCGTAGGTGTAGCCTGGCGAGACCATCATGCTCTCGACGCCGGCGGCCATCAGCTGGTCGAAGTGGCGGCGGACGCTGTTGGGGTCGGCGCCATCGAAGAGCGTGGTGTTGGTGGTGACGCGAAATCCGGCGGCAACTGCGGCGCGAATGCCCTCCATCGCGATGTCATAGCCGCCCTCGCGGCAGACGGAGAAGTCGTGATGCTCTCTTTCGCCGTCGACGTGGACCGAGAAGGAGAGGTACTTTGACGGCTTGAAGAGGTGAAGTTTTTCTTTAAGAAGCAGCGCGTTCGTACACATATACACGTACTTCTTGCGCGCGACCAGGCCGGCGACGATCTCCGGCATCTGCGGATGCAGAAGGGGCTCGCCGCCCGGGATCGAGACCATCGGGGTTCCGCACTCCTCCACCGCCCGGAAGCACTCCTCGGGGGAGAGCTCGGCTTTGAGGATGTGGGCCGGGTACTGGATCTTTCCGCAGCCGGCGCATGCGAGGTTGCAGCGGAAGAGGGGCTCGAGCATCAGGACGAGCGGATAACGTTTGCGACCGCTCAGCTTCTGCTTCAGCACATAGGTTGCGACCGTCCACGCCTGTGAGATCGGCACTGCCATTTGGAGGTTCCTCCCAGAGATTCGTTCTAAGCGGCTGACTCGGCCTCTTCGCGCGTCATCGCACGTTCGTAAGTGGCCAGAGCCAACAGCGGAAAATACTGTTTATACAAGTGATAGCCGAGGTAGAAGACGCGCGGGAAGCCGGTTCCCGTGTAGTAGCTTTCGCCGTTGCGGCCGGGCACAAGCTCGTCCCAGCTGCCGTCCTGCTTCTGACGCTCGATAAGCCAGCGGATTCCCTTGGCGACGGAGTCCGAGCGGGTGTCGTTGGCGGCGAGCAAGCCGAGAAGCGCCCAGGCCGTCTGCGACGGGGTCGAAGGCCCTGTGCCGCGCAGGTCGGCGTTATCGTAGGTGCCGCAGGTCTCGCCCCATCCACCATCGGTGTTCTGCACCATGCGGATCCACTCGGCGGCCTGCTGCACGGCGGGCTCATTCGCGTCGAAGTCCATCGCCCGCAGACCACGCAGGGCCAGGAAGGTACCGTACAGGTAGTTCACGCCCCATCGGCCGAACCAGGAGCCGTCGGACTCCTGCTCCCTGAGGATGAACTGCATGGCTCGCTGGACGCGAGGGTCGCGGCGGGTGTATCCGTACTGCGCCAGCATCTCGAGGATGCGCCCGGTGATATCGGCCGTCGGCGGATCGATCATGGCGTTGTGGTCGGCGAACGGAATCGATTCGAAGATCTTCTTGGTATTGTCCTTGTCGAAGGAGGCCCATCCGCCGCTCTTGCACTGCATGGCGAAGACCCAATCGATCGCGCGCTGCGAGACCTCGTGCTGGTAGCGTTCGCGAGGGTTGTCGACGGACTTCAGCCCGAGCAGAACCTCGCCGGTGTCGTCCACGTCGGGCTGGTGATCGTTGTTAAAGAAGAAGCACCAGCAGCTGGCGTCGACGTTCTTGACCTTGTGCGACCAGTCGCCCTTGTAGCGGATCTCCTTGGAGAGCAGCCAGTCGGCCGCCTTGATCATGCGGGGATCGGTGCGGGAGAGGCCGGCATCGCCGAGCGTCGAGAGCACCTGCGCCGTGTCCCATACGGGAGAGAAGCAGGGCTGCATGCGGAAGGTGGGGGTGGGATAGTTGGGCTCGCCTTCAGGGAAGTCGAGGCCCAGCTTTTCGAACTCGTCGCGCGCCCGGATGACCTGCGGGTCGCTCTCGGAGTAGCCGAGGACGCGCAGCGCCACGATGGCGTTGAGCATGGCCGGGTAGATCGCGCCCAAGCCGTCGGACTTCTCGAAGTGCTCGAGTATCCACTGCTCGGCTTTGCGAATGGCGACTTTGCGCAGAGGCCGGATGTGGACGCGCTCGAACCAGTGAATCATCCGGTCGGTAAAGAGGAAGAAGTTGCGCCAGCTGACGGGCCGTTTTGTGTCCCAGCGCAGGTGAAGGTTGGCGTTCTGGCGGCCTCCGACGAAGAGCTCGTCGATGCCCTGCTCGGGGGCGAGCTTCTTGAAGGGCTTCTTCGCGTAGATGATCGAGAGCGGCACCAGAATGGCGCGCGACCATGCGCTGATCTCGTAGATATTGAAGTAGCACCAGTTGGGAAAGAGGACGATCTCGGGCGGAACCGCTGGGACGGCGTTGTAGTCGTACTGCCCCATGGAACAGAGATAGATCTTGGTGAAGGTGTTGCACTCCACTACGCCGCCATTGGCCAGGATCCACGCGCGCGCCTTGGTCATCAGGGGATGGTCCTTCGACCAGCCCATCAGCTTCAGCGCGAGATAGGCCTTGACGCCGTAGTTGATATTCGAGGGACCGCCGGGATAGAGGCTCCATCCTCCGTCTTCGTTCTGGTGACGCAGTATCTCGTTGACGGCGCGCTGCATCCTGCCGGGATCGCCGGTTCCGAGCAGAACGTGCATGAAGATGTAGTCGGCCTCGAGCATGACGTCGGCTTCGAGCTCGCCGCACCAGTAGCCGTCGGGGTGCTGCTGTCCGAGAAGCCAGTCCGCAGACCGGCGGATGCCGTCCGCCACCTGATCGAGTCCCAGGTCGAGACGTCCAAACCGGGGCTGCACCGGGCTCTGCGAATTGGCTGAAGCTTTACTCATCAATGACTTTCGAATGACTCATCCTACCGGGGAAACGGTAGCGAACCGTATTTCCCCCTTTGATTCTCGGAACCTTACCGCTATCGCGCTGCCGGCTGGGGAGCGGAGGCGATCGCCTGAACGATCTCGGGCGGAAGGCCGAAGCGAACATTCTCGGGCATCACCTCAACCTCTTCGACCGAGCCGTAGCCCTTGTTCTGCAGGTAACCGACGACATCCTGCACCAGGACCTCGGGGGCGGATGCGCCCGCGGTTACGGCGACGGTCGAGATTCCCTCCAACCACTCGGGCCGAATGTCCTCGGCCTTGTCGATCAGGTAAGAGCTGGTTCCGAGGTTCTGCGAGACCTCGACGAGACGGTTGGAGTTCGAGCTGTTGCGCGATCCCACCACCAGGACGACGTCGGCTCCGTGAGCGACGTTCTTCACGGCCGTCTGACGGTTCTCGGTCGCGTAGCAGATGTCCTGCGCGTGCGGTCCGGCGATATTGGGGAACTTCTTCTTGAGCGCATCGATCATGTACTTCGCCTCGTCGAGCGAGAGCGTCGTCTGGGTGAGATACGCCACCTTGTCGGGATCGGGAACGACCAGCGCTTCGACCTCTTCGACGGTCGAGACCACCTGGGTAACCTCCGGAGCCTCGCCCTGGGTTCCCTCCACCTCTTCGTGATCGCGGTGGCCGACCAGCACCAGAGAGTAGCCTTGCTTGGCGAACTTGATCGCCTCCACGTGAACCTTGGTGACCAGCGGGCAGGTGGCGTCGATCACCTTCAACCCGCGATCCCTGGCGCGCTGCCGAACCGCCGGCGAGACGCCGTGCGCCGAGTAAATGACGCGCGCTCCCTCGGGAACCTCATCGAGCTCGTTGACGAAGATCGCGCCCTTCTTGGCCAGGTCATTGACTACGTAGCTGTTGTGGACGATCTCCTTGCGAACATAGATCGGGGCGCCGAAGGTCTCAAGCGCAATCCGCACGATATCGATGGCGCGCACCACACCCGCACAGAAGCCGCGGGGCTTCAACAGAAGGACACGCTTGGTTGTGGTGGAGGGGCCGTTCTCATTGATAGTAACGGGGTCGAGAGTCGTAGTGGTCACCGAATAAGTATACCGCGTTAATCGATCTGAAACCCTCTTTTCGGGAACCCGCGCAGGTGCCTCCAGACCCCGATCCCTTGACATTTCAAGCAGATTTCGGGCGTGAAAGGGCTTGCCTTCGCGGCAGAATTTATGAAGCTCTCAGTGAAACCATTCCGGATGGCCGCAGGCGCACTTCAGCGTCGTGTAGCTGCGGGAGTCCTCGCACCGCGTCGAGCAGTATTTGCTGCCGGGCTGGGCCATGCAGCCACAGCCTTGCTTTGCGCATCTCTGGGGAGTCGTCGTCATGGCAAGATCCCTCCTGGAGGATCTCGAGTGCCGCTTGCCAGATTCGGATGCTTTGGCGCCTGGCCGGGGGTGTTCGCAGGAGCTCTGTGTAAATCGATCGAGAACCTTCCGTTCCCCTCCGAAGAGTCCGTCCGATTTTTCGCATCATACGTGTCACACTCGAAGTGGAAGGTTTGGATCGGGTTAGGGGTCACGAGAGCCGAACGACAAGGGTCATAGGGGGCGAGATGAGCGGTGAAGTAGTGAAGATGGATGAGGAGCGGCTCTCCGGAGTCTTGTTGCACGTCACCTCTCTGCCGTCTTACGGCGGGATAGGCGATATGGGGCCTGCGGCCTATGCCTTTGTGGACTTCCTGATCGCGGCCAAGCAGCGGCTGTGGCAGGTCTTGCCGCTCAGTCCCACGGGATATGGCAGCTCTCCTTACTCGGCGCTCTCGGCCTTCGCGGGCAATCCCCTGCTGATCAGCCTGGAGCGGCTGGCTGCGGACGGATGGCTCGCCGTCGAACGGATAGCCGGACTCGCCGGACATGATGGCCCAGCCGACTTCGAACGCGCGAAGCTCGAGAAACTTCCCCTGATCGTCGAGGCCGCCGAGAGCTTCCTCGATCGCGCGCCGGAGCAGGAGATGGCGCGGTTTCAGAGCTTCACCCATAAGAACACTGCGTGGCTGGCCGATTATGCGATGTTCACCGTGCTGCGCCGGCGGTTCGAGTACGCCAGCTGGAACAACTGGCCCGAACGGTTCGCTCACCGCACCGACGAGGCGATGGCCGAGGCGCTGAAGCTGCACGGCCGCGAGATCGCGATCGAGCAGGTGATCCAGTTCTTCTTCGACCAGCAGTGGTGCGCCCTCAAGAGCTATTGCAACGAACACAAGATTCGAATTCTGGGCGATGTCGCGATCTTCGTCAGCTTCGACAGCGCGGACGTGTGGACCCACCCGGAGATCTTCGAGCTCGACGAAAAAGGCAGGCCGGTGCGCGTCTCGGGCGTTCCCCCTGACTACTTTTCCCAGACCGGGCAGCGCTGGGGCAATCCTCTTTACAAGTGGAATCTGCTCAAAGAGCTCGGCTTCGACTGGTGGGTGGAGCGTGTACGCCGCTCGCTCACGGTCTACGACAGCATCCGCCTGGATCACTTCCGCGGCTTCGAAGCCTTCTGGTCAATCCCGGCCGAGGAGGAGACCGCGGTCAAAGGCGTCTGGGTGAAGGCTCCAGGGCATGAGCTGTTCGCCCGGTTGAAGGAGGTCTTCGGTCCCCTGCCCTTCGTTGCCGAAGACCTGGGGGTGATCACTCCGGAGGTCGATGAGCTGCGGGAGCACTTCGGCATGCCGGGAATGCGCGTGCTGCAGTTTGGCTTCTCCGACCGCGGAGCCCATCTGCATCTTCCGCAGAACTTCGTTCCCAACACGGTCGTCTACAGCGGGACCCACGACAACAACACGACGCTGGGCTGGTGGAGGGACGACGCGAGCGAGGTTGAGCGGAAAAACCTTGAGACCTACCTGCAGCCCATACGGCATGAGGGCGAGGTGGTGTGGGCGTTGATCCGCACCGCGGCGCGCTCGGTGGCGAACGTCTGCATCTTTCCCTTGCAGGATGTTCTGCACCTGGGCAGCGAGGCGCGGATGAACACGCCTGCTGCTTCCGATGGCAACTGGAGCTGGCGCTACGGCTCCAATGCGCTTCATCCTGACTTTGCGACGCAGCTGGCCGATCTGATGGAGATGACCGATCGCGATGGATACGTTCCGCCGGAACGAGAATCGCTCGACGTGGTGCTGTCGGCTCCGGAGACCTCCCGGGCGTAACGGAGTCGCCCGGGAACATTTAGACTGGACAGGAAACTCAAACACAGGAGCCCCCATGCCTCTTTCTGGCGAAGCCATCCGGACCATGAACTATGTCGACGATATCTCGGTGACGCTGCGGCGCATCCTCGCCGTGCTTCCCTCCCTCACCGACGAGGAGCGGCAACGCGTTTCGGAGCACATCAAGCACGCCGATCCAAGCTACGAATCGGTGATCGCCGCAGTGGCAGGAAAGAAGTGACCTCAAGCCTCGACCTGGACGGCCCCCCCCAAGACGACTCCGGCATCCACGTCGTCGCCGTGATCGGGGCCGGGCAGGCGGGGCGCAGCTTTGCCATGGCGTGTTCGGCCGCGGGATTTTATGTGGTGATCGAAGATGTCATGCCCTCGAACCTGCGCAAGGCCGAGATGGCGTACTCCGACCTGAGCCTGCGCGGGGGCTTCGGCGCGCTGGAGTTTGCCTCGACCGTCGAAGAGGCCGTACGCGAGGCCGATCTCGCCGTCGACTTCGTTCCCGATGAGCTCGAATCGAAGCTCGAGATCTTCTCCATGATCGACCGCATGGCCCCTCCCAAGACCATCCTTCTGACGCCGAGCGAGGCGCTCAGCATCACCGACCTCGCCTCTTGTGTCTACCGGCCCGACCGTTGCCTGGCCATGCGCGGGACGGTTGCGAAGGGGGCTGCTGTCGAGCTGCTCTATCCCCCGGCTATCGATCGGGGGGTGATGGAGTCGGTCTCGGCGATGTTGCGCCGCCTGGGAGCGATCCCCGTCCCCATGGCCGATCCTGAAGCTACGGCTTTGACCAAGAATCTCGTTTAGAGAACGGGCTGCCTTCGCATTTCGTTTGCCTTGTGCCATGGGCTGTTCTTTCACGGAACTCTTTTTCGAAGATTTGCGTAACGGAAGAGGGATATCGTAGTCAAAGAATCGTCATGCGCGCCCTTCTGGACATCCTCGCCCAGGTCTTCCGCTCCATCGGAGCCAATAAGCTGCGCTCGTTTCTGACCATGTTCGGGATCGCATGGGGGGTGGCCTCGCTGCTGCTTTTAATTGGGCTGGGCGAGGGCTTCCGTTCCGGTCAACGCCGAGGCCTGGCGCAGTTGGGTCAGGACGTCATCATGACCTGGGCCGGAACCATTCCCGCCATGCCCAACCAGCACACGGGCATGCGCCCCTACAAGCTCACGGTCTCCGACGCCGACGCCATCCAGACCCAAGCCCAGCACGTTCGCAACGTCACCGCCTTCATCAATCGCGGCGATCTCAAACAAGTCAGCGAGTTTTCAAGCTCCGGGGGAGCGGTCTTCGGAGTGCAGGCCAACTACTCGCAGATCCGCAACACTCCCATCGCGCAGGGACGCTTTTTGAGCGCAGCCGATATCGCTGAGCGCCGCCGCGTCGTGGTGCTCGGGCAGAAGAACAACAAGCTGCTCTTCCCCGGCCGGCCATCGCTCGGTGCCTTCATCACGATCAACGGGGGGCGTTTCCAGGTGATCGGCGTGGCCGACAAGATCGGCCGCGGAAATAACGACGGCGACAATCAGCGGCTCTACATTCCGCTTTCGACCATGCTGCAGCTCTTCCCCATTACGGGCGAGAATATCCCGGACGACTCCGTCACCTCCATCCAATACCAGCCGTCGACTCCTGAGCTGAACGAGACGGCCAAGGCCGAGGTGCACCACATCCTGGCCGAGCGTCATGGCTTCGACGAGCACGTCAAGGACGCCATCGAGGAGTGGGACACGATCAAATCCGAACGCACGGTCGGCCTGATCTTTACCGCGATGGATGTCTTTCTGGGTGGCGTCGGCGTGGTCACGCTGGCGCTGGGAGCGGTCGGCATCATCAACATCATGCTGGTCACCGTCACCGAGCGCACCAAGGAGATCGGCCTGCGCAAGGCGCTGGGCGCGACCAATCGCAGCATCCTCACGCAGTTCTTTCTCGAGGGGTTGATGCTCACCGGGTTCAGCGGCCTGATCGGAATCGTCGGGGCGGCTTCCCTGATGTTCTTTCTGGGCAAGGCTATGGGCAATAACCAGATGGGATTCGATCCTCCGCGGCTGGTGCCGTGGTCGGCGGCGATGGCGATGGGGACGCTGATTCTGTGCGGAGTCGTCGCGGGAATTTATCCGGCCAGCAAGGCCGCCGCGCTTGAGCCGGTTGAAGCTCTGAGGAAGGAATAGCCATGCTCAAGGACATCTTCACCCAGGCGATCGAGGCCATGCGCCACAATGGCCGGCGTACAGCGATCACCATCGTCGGCATGGCCTGGGGCATCGCCACCGTCGTGCTTCTGCTGGCCTATGGGGCGGGCTTCGGGCGGGCGTTCGAGGCTATCTTCGCGCAGTGGGGAACCAACATGATCGGCGTCTTCCCCGGTACCACCAGCGAGCAGGCCGGAGGCGCGAAGGCTGGCGTCAAGGTCCGGTTCCAGCAGGACGACGTCGAGCGCATCCAGGAGACCGTGCCCGGCGTTCTCCACGTCTCGCCCGTCCTGTGGAAGCAGGTTGCCGTACAGAACGATCTGCACACCTTTACCTGGGAGGTGGATGGCGTCAAGCCGGAGCTGGCCGACATTATGAACATGCAGATCGACGAGGGCCGGTTTATCTCCGCCGCCGACATTCAGCAGCGGAACCACGTCGCTGTGATCGGATCAGAGGCCAAGACCAAGCTCTTCTCGGGGCTCTACCCCTTAGGCCAGAAGATCCACATCAGCGGCGTCAGCTTCGAGGTCGTCGGTGTACTCAAGGCCAAGATGCAGGAGAGCGACGACAACATCAACCGCGTCGTCGACATTCCCTACCCCACCATGGGCGACATCAAGGACACCAAGTACCTCGACGGCATCTGGATGAGCTACAACGGCGATCACAAGGCGGTCGAACACGCTCTCCGCAATGAGCTGGGAACGCAGCACGGCTTTCGGCCCACCGACCGCAACGCGATCTTTGTCGCCGACATCATGGAGCAGCTGTCGCAGTTTCGCCTGATCTCGCTGGGCCTGCAGGCGCTGCTACTGTTCATCGGAGTGCTTACGCTAGGCATCGCCGGCATCGGCCTGATGAACATCATGCTGGTCAGCGTGCAGCAACGGACGCGCGAGATCGGCGTCGAGAAGGCGCTCGGTGCCCGCAAGCGACACATCCTCTTTCAGTTTCTTGCCGAGGCCCTGGCGATCACCGGCGTTGGAGGCCTGGGAGGAATCCTGCTGGCCTTCACCGTCAGTAAGGTGGTCGGCGGAATCACCTTCTACAGCGCCATCGCCACCAACGCCAGCGCGGCCGATATCTATCTCCTCATCTCGCCGAACATCGTCATCGTGGCGACGACGGTGCTGGTCGTCGTCGGCGTGGTCAGCGGAATGATTCCGGCGATCCAGGCCGCAAATCTTGACCCCATTGAGGCTCTTCGTTACGAGTAGCTGGGTGAGCGAAAGGCTGGTCTCGCTGCTGCTGACGACGGCCAGCCGAGGCCTGCTGCTGCGCGATCGCGTGAACGGCGACCTTGGAAGATTCCTTTCGGAGTTTCCCTACGGCACCCAACAGTTCCTGCTCAGGAGCGGTTCCAGAGAGCTCGCCGCAGTCTTCGTCTCCGCTGGAGAAGATACGCCCGTGTTCGTGATCTGTCACGGCATCGGCGAGAGGATCGAATATTGGGCTAAGGTTCAGGAGATTCTGCAGCAGATGGGATTCTCTTCCCTTGTCTTCAACTACACCGGCTTCGGCTCGAGTCCGGGACGCATCTCCACCGCATCCTGCGAGCAGGACGGGATCGCCGCAATTGGCGAAGCCAGAAGACGTCGTGGAAGCCGCGTCTTCCTTCTTGGATTTTCACTGGGGACTGCGGTCGCGACGGCGATCGCCGCCGAAGCAGAGGTGGATGGAATCGTCCTTTGCGAGGGGTTCACCTCACTCGAAGAAGCCGCTTGTATCGTCGGACTTCCACGGCGGATCGCTCGTATCTCCGACGGAGTCTGGAAGACAGAACATCGGATCGCAGGATTAAAACTTCCTGTGCTGATCGTTCACAGCACGGATGATGGACTTTTTCCTGTAGAGATGGCGAAGAGGATTACCTGTGCCTGCGGAGAGTATGGTGAGGAGATTCTCTGCTCCGGCTTTCGCCACAACGATCCCATCTTCGACGCCCCCAAAGAGTACTGGCAGCCGATTGCAGCCTGGGCGAACCGTCGCATTGAGGAGAAGCGGCTTGCTCAGTCCACCGGGATCGGCTCGAGCGACACCGAAGGCTCCGGCCCTCCGCCCAGCTCCTGATCCTTGTACTGCAGCTGGTAGAGCTTCCAGTAGAGTCCACGCTCGGCGAGCAGCTGCTGATGGGTTCCCTTCTCGCGAAGGCGTCCCTTGTGCATCACCAGAATGGTATCGGCGCGTTGAATGGTCGAGAGTCGATGCGCAATCAGGACGGAGGTCCGGCCCGTGATCATGCGCGAGAGCGCGAGACGCACGCGAAGCTCGGTATCGGTATCGACGGAGCTGGTCGCCTCATCGAGGATGAGGATGCGCGGAGCGTGCGCCAGCGCCCGCGCGAAGCTGATGAGCTGCTTCTGTCCGGTCGAGAGCGTGGCTCCGCGCTCGCGCACCGGCTCCTTGAAGCCGAGCGGGAGAGTACGGATGAAGTCGCCCACGTTGACCTCATCGGCCGCACGTTCCAGCTGCTGGTCGGTGATCCAGGAGGAGCCCAGCCGGATATTGTCGGCGATCGTTCCGGTGAAGAGAAACGGATCCTGCAGCACGACACCGAAGCGGCGGCGCAGACGATGAAGATCCTGCTGACGCACATCGACGCCGTCGACCACGACTGCACCGCGCTGCACATCGTAGAAGCGCATCATCAAGGCCGTGATGGTCGTCTTGCCCGCTCCGGTGTGGCCGACGATGGCAGCGGTCTCGTCGGGATCGATGGTGAAGCTGACGCCGCGCAGAATCCATTCGATATCGGCGAAGGACTCAAGCTCTGCCGCCGTCGCGCTTTGGATGCGCGCGTGTTGATGCTCGTCCAAATGCTGGTAGGTGAACCACACCTCGCGGAACTCGACCCGTCCAGAGCCATCTCCAGCAGCGGGATGCGTGGGCGAGACGAGCTCGGGCTGGTCGTCCAGCAGCTTGAAGACGCGCTCGGACGCGGCCATCGCAGCCTGCAGGATGTTGTATTTGTCGCTGAGGTCCTGAATGGGCCGGAAGAATCGTTGCGCGTACTGGATGAAGGCAATCAGGATGCCTACCGAGACGGTGCCGAAGAGACTCGAGTGGAGTGCTCCGTTGGCGACGTAGGTATGGCCGGAAAGCCACTGGAAACGCCCCGATTCGATCACGCTGATACCCCCGCGCCAGATCACCAGAGCGATGGCGGTCGAGCTCAGAAACTCGACGATCGGGTAGTAGAGCGCGTAGGCGAAGATGGCGTCCGACCAGGCCTTTTTGTTCTCCGCGTTCACCTCGGAGAAGTCGGTGAAGGCGCGGCGCTCACGGTTGAACAGCTGCACGATCGCCATGCCCGAGACATACTCCTGCGTGAAGGAGTTGATGCGCGAGGTCGCCGAACGCTGTCGGCGATAGCTGTCGCGCACATGTTTGCGGAAGATCTTCGTGACGTACAAGATTCCCGGGATCACCGAGATGGTCAGCAGCGCCAGCGGCCAGCTCATGCGCATCATGATGATGACGATGAAAGCGAGCACGAAGACGTCCTCGAAGATCGCCAGCACGCCCGAGGTAAACATCTCGTTGAGAGCATCGACATCGGAGGTGACGCGTGTGACCAAGCGTCCGACGGGATTGCGATCGAAGAACGCCGGCGACATGCGCTGAAGATGGCGGAAGATCTGGCGGCGCAGGTCGAACATGATCTTCTGCCCAGTCCATTGCATCAGGTAGGTCTGAACGAACTCGAGTCCGAAGGTCATCAGCAGCGCGACGAAGTAAAGTCCTGCAAGCTGTGTAATGCCGGTGATCGGCGACGGGTTCAAATGACGCGCCAGCCACGAGAGATGTGCCGGGGGCGTTCCGGTCATATAGGTATCGACCGCGACCTTCACCAGATAGGGCCCACTGACGTCGGTCGCGGCCTTGATCACGATCGCCACGGCGGAGAGGCCAGTCTGTAACCCATAGGGTCGAAGGTAGGTCAACAGACGGCGCATCAGGCGGCCGTCGTAGGCCTTTCCTGCGACCTCATCGTCCTGTGCGGGCCTCTTCGGCGCCTCTTTGTCCTTCGCGGCGCTGACGGATGTCTTTTGTTCGGCCATCTTCTCCATTCTAGATGCTTGCCGATGGCCAGCGATGCGAAAGCTTTTCACCGAGAAGAAGTCGAGAGCGGCCCCGTCGATGCCCTGGACCGCTCCCTGGCCGGGAAGCTGGCGAAGACGAGCAGGTGCATCTCGGCGTCATCTGCGTCGGAGGGAACATCGAGGCTGATCCGAACCGATCTTTGCCCAAGGTCCTGCAACGTGCCGACGCGTTTGGAAAGAACGTGCAACCTGGACGCGGTTAAGATGCCGGCCTCCGTTCTCGCCGGTCCGCACTTCGGTAAACAGCTCCACCCGCACGGGCGTGCGCACTGGCGGGGCAGCTGCATGGGATCTCGGCAAGGGTGCAGCATAGGGCCGAGGTTTGCTATGCTCGGCGTACAACCCTGGGTGAGGTCCGAAGAGAGATGTTGCTGGAGCTACGCGCTGAAAACTATGCTGTCATCGACCGGACCGTCGCCTCCTTCGACGCGGGGCTGAATCTGATGACCGGCGAGACCGGCGCCGGCAAATCCATCCTGATCGATGCCCTGCAGATGCTACTTGGAGGCAAGGCCTCCTCCGACATCGTGCGGCACGGGGAGGAGAAGGCCGTCGTCTCCTGCGTCTTCGAGATGACGCCCGGAGCCCAGGCCCTGCTTGAGGCCAACGGTATCGACGCCGACGGCGATGAGGTGCTCCTGAGGCGCGAGATCGCCGCCAGCGGCAAAGGCCGCGTCTTCATCAATAACCAGCCCGCGACCGTCGCCGTGCTGAAGCAGCTTGCACCCGAGCTCGCGCTGGTTCACGCACAGAACGAGACCATGGGCTCCTTCGACCAGGCGCAGCAGCGCACCCTTCTCGATCGCTTCGGCAATATCTCGACGAGTGAGGTTGCAACCGCCTATGCCGCGTGGCGCGCCACCACGGCCCGGCTCGAAGAGCTCGAGGCCGACGAGCAGGACCGGCTGCGCATGGCCGACCTGTGGCGATTCCAGTCCCGCGAGATCGAACAGGCTGGACTTGCGGCGGAAGAGGAAGATGTGCAGCTGGAGTCGGAGAAACGGGTGCTCGCCAACTCTGAGCGCGTCTACACGGCCGCGATGAGCGCGCATGAGCTTCTGTACGAAGGCGAGAGCTCGACCGAGACGACGCTTGGGGCTGCCCTCAAGCAGGTCGAGGATCTGTCACGATTCGACAGCCGTTTTACCGCCGCGGCACAACAGCTCGCCGCCGCCAAAGCAACTGTCGAAGATGTCGACGCCGAGGTGCGCGAGTTCGCCGAAAAGATCAACGCCGCACCGGGACGGCTCGAGGAGATCGAAGACCGCCTCGCCGCGCTTGATCGCCTGAAGCGCAAGTACGGGCAGACGTTGACTGAGGTGATCGCCTTCGGAGCGGAGGCTGCAAGGAAGCTCGCCGAGGTGGACAATCGCGATGCTCTTCTTATCGAGCTCAAGCAACAACAGGCCAAAGATGCGACGACGTATCGCGAAGCCGCGACTAAGATCACCGCTGTGCGCAAGGATGCTGCGAAGCGCCTTGAAAAGATGGCCGTCGTCCAGATTAACGATCTCGCCATGAGCACGCGCTTCGAGGTGCGCGTCGCCCCCGACGAGTCCGATCCGGCCTGGACCCTGCATGGCTGGGACCAGGTGGAGTATCGTATCGCGACCAACGCCGGCGAGCCCCTGAAGCCGCTGGACGAGATCGCCTCGGGCGGCGAGATGTCGCGCGTGATGCTCGCCCTCAAGGTGACGGTCGAAGAGGCCACACACTCCACCGGCAGAAAGAAGACTCCCCTGCCCCGCACGCTGGTCTTCGACGAGATCGACATCGGCATCGGCGGCCGCGCTGCCGAAGCCGTCGGCAAGAAGCTCAAGACACTCGCCCGGGGCCAACAGGTGCTCTGCATCACGCATCTCCCTCAGATCGCAGCCTTCGCCGACCAGCACTTCCTCATCGAAAAGACCGAGAAACGCGGACGCACGCAGACAGAGATCCGGAAGCTCGACGATCAGGAGCGGGCTCACGAGATCGCCCGCATGCTGAGTGGCGAAAAACTCACCGAGACCAGCCTCAAGCACGCCGAGCATCTGCTGGCGACGAGCCGTTAGGTATTAGGCTAGGCGCTGCCGCGTGGGCGGCGGTCCCTTCGTAATGCGTATACCGCCTTCGGCACAGGCCCTCCCGCTGGTCGGCGCAAACATCTTCTCAAGCGACCAACTGGAGCCCCCCCGAAGGGAGTACATAAGTCACGAAGTGACCGCCCCACGCGCAGTGGGCCCGGTCGGCAGGCCATCGTTGTGAATAGTCAATCTAACCTAGAAGATGACGAACGAACCCAGCTCTATGACTCCCCAAGGGGGTATCCTAAACAAGATCGACGGATCTGTTTTTCCCGGGCCACAAATTCTGGATCGAGCGAACAGACGCAACTTCGCAACAGGCAAGAGAGAGAGAGGCGAACCCAAAGGTCTGCCTCTCTCTCTCTTGCACTTCCTTAGTTACCCGGCTGCGGATTCGGTCCGGCAGCCTGACGCTTGGCGTACCGGATTGCTCCTGCCTTCTCGTACTTCTGGGTGACGTTTCCGACATACACCTGGAAGAGCTGCTCGCGCTGATCGTTCAGCAGTTGCTCCCGGGTCTGCTCGAAGTTCTTCGCGATCTCGTCCGCCTTCGGCTCCTGCTTGTCCGTCACCGAAAGCACAATGCCGTTCCGGCCGAGGTTCACCGGTCCCGAGATGCCGCCCTTGTTCAGCGTGAAGGCTACGGAAGCCGGACCGGCCATCGAACCGATCTCCGGAACCTGTGCCTGACGGCCTATCAGCTCGCTGGTTTTGACGGGAATCTTCATCTCGTCAGCGGCCTTCTTCAGATCATTCAAAACCTTGGCGCGGTCGTCCAGCTTGGCCAGCTGCTGGTTCAGCAGCAGCGGAATCTGCTGTTCGCGATAATCGTCGAGGATGTGCGGCTTGTAGTCGGCGAAGATGGGAGCGTGGGCGGGCTTCACATCGGTGACCTGGAAGACCGCATATCCATCACCCGTCGAGACCGAGGCTGGATCGGCCCCCTTCACGACGGAGAAGGCCTGCGTCAACAGAGCCGAGCCGTCGGAGAGACCGGCGATCACTCCATCCTTGGCGACATAGTCGGTCGCCACCGCATGCAGACCATGCGACTGCGCGGCTTTGTCGATCCCGTTCTTCTTCGCGTCCGCAGCGAGCTGCGAGGCATAGGTCTGCTCCGCTGCGCCTACGCGCTGCTGCTCGAGCAAAGGAACGATCTCCGCCTTCACCTCGGCGAGAGGACGCTGATGAGCCGTCTTCTTCTCCTCAACCTGCAGGATGTGATAGCCGAACTGCGTCTTGGTGACATCGGAGGTCTGGCCAGAGTTCAGCGAGAAGGCTACCTTGTCGAACTCCGGAACAGTACGGCCGCGATCGAGCCATCCAAGCTCGCCGCCCTGCGTCTTGCTGCCCGGATCATCCGAGTTCTTCGTGGCGAGATCGGCAAAGTTGGCGCCGCCCTTGATCTGCTTCAACAGATCTTCTGCCTTGGCCTTCGCGGCCGAGTCGACCTTGCTGTCCGAGCCCGCAGGAACCGCCACCAGGATGTGACGTACTCGAACCTGCTCCTTCACCTGAAACTGCGCCTGATGCTGGTTGTAGTACGCCTGCACATCGGCGTCGGATATCTGCGGCTTGCCGCCGGGCAGATTCGATGCGTCGAAGGAGACATACTGAATCTTGCGGGTCTCCGGAATCGCCGTCGCGTAACGAGCCTGATTGTCCTTGAAGAACTTCTCGAGGTCGGCGTCGGAGGGATTGATGGTCTTGCGCAGGTCGTCGGCCGAGATCACTGCATAATCGAACTTCACCTTGGTGCCTTGGGTCCGATAAGCCTCGCGCACGGCCTGGTCCGAGACAGCGACGCCGCCGGTGATCAGGGCCTGCAGGCGCTGCAGCTCCATGTCGCTCTTCACCTGCGACTCGAAGTCCGAACGGCTTACCTGGAAGAAGTTCTGCACGAAGTTCATGTAGGCGTCGTCGCCGATGTACTTCCCACCTGGGAAGAGGTACTGGGCGAACGGGCCGGTCTCGAGCTCGCGGCGAAGGTCCTCATCGCTCACCTCGAGCTTCAGTCGGTCGGCCTCATGCTTGAGGATCTGGCGCTGCACCAGGATCTGCCCGGCGCGCTGGGACATATAAGGGAGCAAAAACTCCGGCAGGTGCTGCTGCTGCAGCTGGCGGGAGGCGAGCTGGTTGACCTCCGTCATCCTCACCGTCGAGCTGTCGATCCCAAGACGCCCCAGGAAACCGGGCACGCGCACGGAGGCAAACGCGTTCGGGTCGTTCGTCCCCGAATTGTCAAAGATGCCCGGAACTAGCGTAATCACCATCGTGATCACGGCAAAGCCGATGATGACGGCAAAGAGAATCTTCGTGATGCGGTTGTCCTGCTGAAGAATACGAATCATGCTTGACTGAAGACCTTTACTTCAAAACGCCACCGTCAGAACGGAGTGCGGACGCCCGGGATTTTGCGAGCCAGCACAGAGCCCAATCCGGGCCAGATGCACTGCAAGCAGGGCAAGCAACAAGTATAGAACACCGGAACAGTGGATTCAGGCGCAAAGCGTTGCGTTGGAATTCGTGATTTATGGTAGCCCGGGCAGGAGTCCTGACGCAAAGCGCAGGGTTGAGATTTATGGTTTATGGTGGCCCGGGCAGGAGTTCAACCTGCGACCTTCGCGTTAGGAGTGCGTACAATGATCTGTTGCACTGAGTGGCAATAAGTCGCAAAATGACGATTAGTTCCCTGATTATCAATCATTTATGCCAATCGCGGTCTTGCGATGAGCTGCACAGAGTAGCGGGAATTACCGTTCAAAAGTGCCACCAAAGTGCCACCACAAAGCTACAATGCCCTTGGAGGTCGTGGTGGCTAGAGGACGCAAGGCGGAGAAAGTTAGAGGGGTCCGATACAGGACTGATCGTGACGTATGGGAGGCCACATATAAGGTTGATGGCCATCGGGTACGCAAGTCATTCATTGACCGGAACGAAGCAATCCGTTGGCTCGATGTCGCAAAGGGGCTACGGCTAAAAGAGGGTGCTGAAGTCCTGCCAACCAGCGCATCCGAACCGCTGCTCACACACGCCGAGAAGGAAGCACGTAGACACCACAAGTTGCACGCCGTCACCGTCGGCGAACTGTGCGATGGCCTCAAAAATTACATTGCCAAGCATCCAACTCAGTACAAAGATCAACTCAACCCGCCCCGGCGCCTCGATAGGATAAAAGCAGATCTCGGAACCAGGCTCGCCGCCAGTATCAAACCTCGCGAGATCGAGGCTTGGCTCGACGGTCTCACAAATGGTCACACCCAAAGGGGCAAAGGTAAGCTGCTCTCGGATGCTTCCGTAAACCGCTACAGGGTTATGCTCAGTGCCGTATACAAGCGAGCCATCAAAGAAGAGAAGGTGGCAGATAATCCGGTGAAGGGCACTTCCCAACGGAAGCTTAGAAATAGCGTGATTCGTTGGCTAAAGCCGGACGAAGAAAAGAACATCCGCTCAGTCATACACAATCGCATCGATGAGGCTGTGAGAGAAGACCACCCAGACTACGCAAAGCACCAACGGCATCATCTTTGCGAGTTCGTCGTTTCCCTGCAAACCGGGATGCGGCGAGGCGAACAGTACGGTTTGACCTGGGATGAGATCGATTTCAAATCGAAGCAGATCCATGTCAAAGAGTCAAAGAACGGCACGGAACGATATATCCCCATGCTTCCCGAGGTGGTGCAGTCGTTCAAGACCCTCAAAAGCCTGGGACTCGAACGCAAAGACCGTAGAGAGGGCGAGCCAAATCAGTCGCCCGAAGGTTGTTGCTTTGCTCTGGCCGATCCCAAGAAGTGGTGGGCCGCTGTACTGAAAGAAGCAAGGGTTAAAAGTTATCGATGGCATGACAATCGTCACACATTCTGCTCGCGACTCGTTCAGGCCGGAAAGAGTCTGAAAGTCGTACAGGAACTGGCTGGTCATCGAGATATCAAGATGACCGCTCGATATGCCCACCTTGACCACCAATCGAAGCGAGAGGCACTAGAAGACGCATTCTCTGTTTGAGAGTCTCATCTCGCGCAGCCTCGAGAAGGATGGGGCAGGAAAAGATCGAACGAATGACCTCACGCAGGTCTCGAGCACAGAGTTGCGCACCTAATGGGACGTGAAACCTTAAGGGCTATCTGTGTGATCTCTAGGAGATATGCGGTGACGCGTCACCCTCGACACGCCTGATGCGGAAGGACCGATTGTTGATATAAAAGGAGTTAGAGAATTACTCTTTTGCCTATGTGGACTCAACATCCGTTCAGCTACTCCGGAACTGTCGTTGGATACTTATTCAATGCAATTGGCACTATCCCCACTCGCATGGGGATTGGAGCATTAGTCTGTTTCGCGGTAGGCTCTTAGTGCCTGAAACAGCTTGGTCATTCCCTTATCGAAACGGGCTTAAGCTTCAGGGCCTTCGTGGTACTCGTGTTTAGCCATGAATAATCAATACTCCGAAAACGAATCCAGCGATAGTTCCAAACGCCCACCAGCCGATGCCGCGGACAAAACTAATCTTCCCCATGCCGGGATCTTAGGCCCCGATGGAAAATCCATTCCGGGAGCACAGAAAGCCGAAGCATCCCAAGAAACCTATCGAAAAATAGCGGATGCCGAGAAACGCATATCGAAATGGGTTGTCATATGGGCTGGAGTTACCGCTCTCGCTACCGTAACTCAAGTTGGAATTGCTTGGTATGGCAACTACAACACAGGCAAAACTCAAACCGATCAATTCAACCAAATGAAATCTGTGGCGGATCGCATGGAAGGGGCCGCCAAAAGTTTCGCAGGGAATTCCGCCAACATTAATGAAGGAATATCTGATGCTGTCTCCAAACTAAACTTGCAGGCTGAGGCTAGTAAGGAGCTTGCTAAACAGGCTCATGCTCAATCGAGAATTGCTCAACAAGCCGTCATCACAGCGCAACATTCTTTGTTCGTAACAACCCATTCTCAGAGAGCATGGATCGGACTTAAAGATTTTCACATCGTCGAGTTTGCTCCCAATAGGCCCATCAAAATCGAGATAGACTTCGCTAATACGGGCCAAACGCCCGCTCTGGAAGTCAAGTCAGGCATTATGCCGATTTGGCTCAAACCAACTCGTAGTGATGCTAGTAAAACACAAGAGATTAGGAAGGCTCGGCAAATCATTGATCTTACTCCTAACGAAGCAGTAGCCCCTAGTCAGCAGATTAATCTCGCCTATTCGACGGCCTCAGCAAAGGTAGAAAGTGGGATCACAGGCTTCGCTTACAGCGATGTTGTGAGCGGAGCTAACTCGCTCTATTTTCCAGGTCGTATCGAGTACAAGGATGTTTTCGACCGTCCTCAATGGGTTGAATTTTGCGTATATATATACGGAACCGGCTCTGGGGGCATAGGTATTAGCGGCTGTCCTGTAGAGGAAAGTCACATGAGCTACCAGCGAGAAGATCAATGACATTCCGGATAGCCACACCCGACATAAGCCATCCTTTCACCACTTCCCCTCGCTGAAACACAAGCACAAGCAGCTTGTATAACTAACGCTTTTGGGTAATAGATCTATCCGAGACAGGCAGCTAGCCTGAACAGACATAGTCATCTTTGGGGCTTCCACGCACCTCCCAGGAGCGTTTCATTGCAAGGGACAAAAAACACTCGTTTGAGTGTAATGACGTCGGTCTGTTCGTTCTTCATAGCAGTAGACAATTAATCGCAATGATTCTTGATCAATTTGGTCGTCCAATACCGCCTAGTACACCTAACACATCGGAACCAAGCACACCTGAATTTGTATTGATTTCCGAAAAGCGGCAACCACCACCAGAACCGAATACCAGAAAAATTCGGCGAATCACTTGGCGCGTCATAGAAGTGGCTGGGATACTGATTGGTCTATTATGGGCGATCGTTCAATTCCGTCAAGAGATGGTAGTTGAACCATCTGTAGAATATGATCCATCGGACCCCTTCAGTCAACGGTTCTCCATCGTCAACAATGGCCCCTTTGCAATCCACGACGTGCACTACGCGTGTGCTGTGACGTATATGAAACTCATACCACCCCTAAATATTCCAACGGGGAGGTGGACGTCGGTAATGCTACCTGTCGCACCTCACCTCCCAATTCTTGGCTGGAAAGATAAAGCGAGCACAGATTGCGATTTCATTGCTAGATTTGCTCCCTCATTGTCTATCATCCACGCAGAAATTGTGGTCTTTTATCATCGCTCGTTGTGGCCCGAAGAACAGCACAGAAGTTGGAAGTTTTCTGCGAAGCGAGACAGTGACGGTAAATTCCTTTGGGACTTCGGTTCCAACGATCTAGGCATTTTCGACGAAAGCAATCAAAATATAATCATCGTCATCCCTTTCAACGGAGAGTGTGCTCCGTTCGACGTTGAGGGTGTATGGGATGATATTAAACGGTTGGGCATGTTAGCCCATAAGACAGGGCACAAGTCAGTGATCTCGACCATGATTTCCTGTGGCCTTACGACGAAACCGTAAAATGAGCTTATACGCTGTTGTGATCACGCCAGCTCATCTACGCTTGCCATCCTTCCGCCGCTGCCCAGCGCTGAAGCCCCGGCACTTGCGACGCACGTAGTCCCACTCGGCCAGGCGGATCCCGGCTCCACGCACACGCTCCTCCAGCATGGCGAACTCCGCCTCACTGACCTTGGTGCTCACGCTTTTGGTACGCAGCGGCGGCTTCATCGGTCACCGCCGGAGAGGGCTGGATTGTCGGAAGGGAGAGGCAGGCCGCATGTCAGCCGTTCGGTGCTCAACATCGTGCATCGGGCCGGAAGCGGGCCAAGAGGCTGGAACTCATGAGGTTCCTCTTCAAGAGCAAACGCTTTGCTGGCACTTTCTATCTAGTTACGTGTTTTCAGATAGTCCCCGCACAACAACCTAAAGTGCTGTGCAACTCCCCATTTCGGATGACGTATCACCCTCATTCCGTGCCTTAGCAGCGTTGTCTTTCAACAGGCAGGCCGTGACGCCAGCCAAAGGCACACTCACGCGTCTACGGGTCTCACAGCAAGCGGGACAGGCTACTTCGTAGCTGTCTCGCTCACCGTCAGCCATTCGTGCGTCGGCTCCACCACCCGGAAGAACTGAGGGTCGTGTATGTGATACAAGATGTGGCGAAACTCCTCCCGGACGTCCATCAGAACATCCTCCAGAGCCTCGCCTTTCAGGGTGGGATCGATCAGCTTAGGGAGCTGCTCGCTCAGAAACGTCCGCATGGACTCCTCTAGGTCGGTGAAGGCATGGACGAGTGTGCCAGCTTCCTCTGCCCCATACTGGCTGACCATGGGGCACTCAGCAAGCCGCCGCCGTAGATCGTCGAACAACTCCGAAGTTTGGAACATAGGTTTGACCGTCATTTTAGCACCGACTTTAACGCTTCGATCTGTCTGGAGAACGTGGCGATCTCTTTCTCTACCGAACCCGAATTTCCCTTGAGTCCACCGAGTTTATCTTGATGTTCAGCAAGTCTTTTACTCAGGGTTCGGATGGCTCTCTCGACAGACCTGCGTCCCCCTTGTGCGAAGACTCTCTCTGCAGATGCCGTCTCTCCTGCTGTTGGAGTTAGAGTGATATCGCCGAGCAGAGTCAGCTCTGATGTCGCTCCCACAACCTCGGCACCCGTCATTACCCCTACCGCACCAACCGTGATTCCGGCCATCGTATTCACAACCGGAGCCGTCTCGCGGTTTATAAAATCGATGCCCGTGCGGTTCGCGTAATAATCAGCACCGCCCTTCGAGACATACGTCGCGGTTCCTACCGTATTACCCTTCGAGTCGGTGATGTTTGTGGCATTGAACTGGCCGTTGCCATCACCGTTCATTCCAACCTGATCCAGCGTCGGAACATTCAAACTGCCGTTGTTGCCTTGCTGAGCCTTTTGATACTCCTCATTGCTAACGGTGTGGCAGTTATGGTATGTATCGTCACAAATGCTGACATCATGTCCATCCTCATCCACATTCGAAACTGGGTTATTGTTCCCGTACGAGTAGAGATTCAGCGTCTGCGGATTCTCTAGGTCGGCCCACAGAATGGGATCGGGATGACTCTCGCCCATAGGGCCGCCAAAGTCGGGCGACATGAACCTACCCATCGAACTTCCGAAGTAGCGAGCGCCGAAGTTATCTAAGCCGCTTCCCTGGTCCCGTTCTTTGCCGGTGAAATGAATTGGATCTTGTCCAACAGCGTTGAGCGCATCTCCAAAAGGCAGACTGGTGTATGACTTCGGATTGACCGAGACGGCCGTCCCCCCATCTCCTAAGCCTGCGCTTTCGTACCGTTTGGTGCCGAGCCAATCATTCGCTGCCCAGAAGAAGGTTGAGTTTTGTGATGATCCAAGCAGCTCGCCATCCACGTAAGCTCTGTAGGCCTGGTAGGGCTGACCGCTGAAAGACGTGTTGACGACGGGGTGTCCCTGAATATCACGAAGAATAATCTGAGTTCCTTGCGGGCTGTTTTCATAAACAAGGGAGCCATCAGCATCGTAGAGATACTTTGTAGGGCTCGCTCCCGCCGTCAATGAAGAGATTCGACCCTCTGCATTGTAGGTGTAGTTATTCCCACCATGCATAGCCGCAGGACCGGTATTGTCATAGGTCACATTGCCAGAGACATCGTATGCAATGACATGCGTACTCTGATCAAATCGATTGTCATTCAAATTATCTAGAGGAAGCGATAGCTGGGGAGCGCTTCCAGAGCCTGACGGGGTTTGAGAGGTGCGGTTTCCGAATACGTCGTATCCCCAGGAAAGCACGAGGCCACTTTGAGTATTGGTCGCAGTCTTGAGTCGGTTGAGGTGATCATACTGATATGTCCAGACACCGTTCACACTATCGGTTGAGCTCTGAACATTCCCGTTCGGCAAGTACTGTGTGCTAGTGAAGTAAGGACTTGTTGTCGCTGTCGTTTCGCCAAGCGTCTGAAGACGACCGCGACTATCGTATGCGCGCAGTTCAGTGAATCCATTCCCAAGTAAGCGAGATGATGGCTGCCCTAAAGCATTGTATTGACCATTCGTGAATATCGTATGGCTCATCACGCCATTTAGCTGGTGAGTCGTGAAGGCATTAGCCGTCACATTTATAGCGTGTCCTGCGCTATCCCTGTCGATGTACGTGTACCCTCCAGATCCGTTGTCAATGAAGGTGACATTTCCAGCAAGGTCATAGTGATTGGAAACACCGCCAGATGCGCTGGCCAAGCCATTTCCCGCCGCGTTTGTTGGCGTGATGAACTTATCTCTAAGCCGTCCAACAGCGTCATAGCCGTAGGCGTAGCGCGAGTAAATGTTCGTTCCACCTACGTAGGCTGAACTGAGTTTCCCTTTAGCATTCGTTAGAGGCTGAGATAACCAAGGTATCGTGGGCTCATCATAGTGGTACGCAACCGGAGGAGTTGAATCAGAATAGGTTTTTCCAGTCAACCGATTCAAAGCGTCGTAGCTATAGTATGTGGTGATTCCCCGCGCATCGGTTCTCATCAAAAGATTACCGTTGTTGTCGTATCCAGAGGCGCAGGAACTGCCTGCACCATAGCATATAGTTCCGGATTCGGGATTGTATGCAGACGTCAGTCGGGACAGCGAGTCATACTTGAATATGCGTTGGCGCTCTCCCGATGTTCCCACTGAGCCACCCCACTGGTCAATCTGCAACAGGTCGCTCATCGCATTGTAGGTATAGACCGTTTCCAGAGAAGGGTTATTGCTGTCTGGATCCGGCTCCGTAACATGAGTTAATCGCCCCAAACCATCATATGTACGCCTCCAGTGATTGCGAACCTCATCATAGGAATCGACCACGTTGCCGTTATACGACCATTCAAGGTAGCTGGCACCTGCTGAACAACCGTTGCTCGGAGTTCCATTATCAGGCTGACACTGGAGAAGCGTCCGACCGATTGCGTCATACCTATAGGAAGTGAACCCATACGTTGAGTCATTTGTATTGCGGTAGGGATTAGATACCGAAAGAGTTCGACCCATCGGGTCGTACGCCGTATCTGTGTTGATCGTGCCTTGTGGGTCAGATTGCTGCAACTGTGTTTGCCTTCCCAACCCATCAAAGACATAGGTCTTTGTGATGTTTGGATTCGGCGTAGCTGATGTGGTCGTGGTGACGGAGGGGGTAGCAGTATCGGAATAGACTATTCCCGTGTGGCCACCGTCAGGATAATCAATTGATGTCAATCGGCTCAATGTATCAGCGTAGTGGTAGGCCGTTTGTTGACCGTTGGCGTCGGTGTATCCTGTGACCTTGCCTGTATTGCAGTCATGAGAATAAGTTGAGTTGAGAGCCACAGGCGTACCCGCCGCTTGGGTGATCCCCGAAGGAAACAGCCCTGAGCAATCGTAGCTCGTCACGTTCGTGCTATTCCCTTTTCCATCAATGCTGCCCGCAGACACGCCTGAAGAATTGAACTTGTTATGCGTTGAGATTGATCCACCACTGAGCATACGAGATGTAGTCGTCAGTTCGCCTGCAATCACACCAGCAGAATTGTTGGATTCATCATAGGAATACGTCGTTTGTGCAGCCTGATTCCCTGCTCCATCATAGATAGTCATCGAGGAAGGAAGGCTAGTGAGACCGGCGCTGGCATATGTCTGACCGTCGCTCGGGTTCTGAAACCGATAGGACATCTCAATCCGCTTCAGAAGTGAACCTGGCCCACTTCCTCCGCCTTGAACGACATCGTAATCTCGTTCCGTCTGAATCTCGGAATAGTTAAGACAAGCACACGTATCATGCCCGTTTGCCGGAACGTTGTAATCATCAGGATTCCATCTATCTAAAGAACCAGTCGAAGGGAGAGACGGAGTATCTATCTCTTGTGAAGATTGGACTTGTCCGCTGCTGGGATCATATAAAGTTGTAACTGTCTTCTCTACTGGTCCCGGGAAAAGCTCAGGAATAGAATTCCCAGGTTGCCAGTTGATATCTCCCGTCTGCGGATCCTGAACGGCGGTTTCCGGATTCGACATATAGAAAATGGACTGCTTTGCAAGAGAAGTTGTTTCCACCTTCTTCAACAAATGGCCTGCTATGTTTGAAGGATCACCATTGGTTAGTCCTTGATAATAATAAACATCTTCTGTCAGGACCAATCCATTAGAAACATTGGGGTTTCCCCCGGAATTTGCTGGATGCCATTCATCATTGAGATCTGGGTGGGTGACAATTACTCCGATTGAAGCGCCGGGTTCCGGATCACAAACGCTTTCGTTGCTCCATTTGTATTGCCAAACTGAACTGGGATTTCCTCCACCAGGATTTACTGTGCGTTGCCCAACTACACGTTTGATCGGAGCGGCGGTCGAACATTCGTCCCAATTAGCTAGAGTCCAGATATAACTGATAAAGCCGCCAGTAGGAAGATCAATCCTTGTAAGGTCTAGAAAATTAGGATCGTACTGGAACGAATATGAGGTGTTGTTCGGGAGAATGATCTTCGTCAAAAGTACCGCTGGAAAGCTGGTTTCGTCTGCACTGATCAGGACGCCTCCCGCCGTTCCGTTGTAATTAAAGTGTGTATGTGCCTGAAATTGAGAGTAGCAAAAGTAATAGGTCTCGCTCCCACCTGAGTCGGTGGAAGATGGAACGGTCCAGGTCCGGGTGCCAATCGCTCCATTATTGCACCGAGCGGTTTCATTACTTGGGACACCCGGGAAAGGATCCGTTTCAGCTGGCCCAGTTTCTTGGTTAGGATCATTAATCGATCCCGCACCATAACCGTGCCACGATCCGGGAATCAAACGTCCTACCGAATCATGCCAACCGTCCGCGGCAGTTGTAATCGTGTTATTGTGTGCGTCAGTAATGTTCCATGCGGGGAGATTCCCAGGGACGCCTGAAGGGTGGTAGGACGTATACAGGAGTCCGTCTTTGTCGCGATACCCGTCAAATATGTAAACATTGTCGGGTACTACATGGTAGATGGGTAGCCAACCCGACCCATCTGGACTTAGCGCAACGCTTTGAATCCCTCCGCCAAAACCTGGGTCAGTACGTACCAGATGTTCTGCCCCAGTGCGATCACGGACACCGTAAGTTACACTTGTGTATTCCTTGAATTCATTGCCGGGCACAGCTGCTTCTCGCTGCGTCTCAGTGAAGAATTCTGTTATCCCTTGATCCCTAACAACATCCACTCCTAAAGGTCTCGGGGTGAATGACGAATTATTTCCTATCGACCATTCCCCTGTAGTTTGGGGTCCGTTTTGGCCTTCCAGTACTGCCCCTGTGGCCAAATACCACTGTGGTTCGTTGTAACGGATCATGAAATTAAGGCGGAGCTTCCCGCCCTTTTGGGGAAAACCTATAAGAGGAATATGCAGGTTTAAATTGCCCGAGCCCAGATCGACGCTGTCGATATTCGTGTAATCGTAAATCCCAAAGGTCTTAATGCCTACCTTAGGCAGGAAGTCAGCCTGAGCCCATAGATGAATGGGCAGATTCACCATCACAAAGAGAAGAACCAGCAAAGAGACACGGCAGCGCGAAAGTGTGGTAAGCAAGCGATCCTCGGCAGACAAAGCAAGAGTATTGTGCAAGGGCATAAACGCCCACGCACGATTTCGTAGTCTTCAATAGGGGAAGCAAGCTGACAATATTTGGGTTTGGTCATATCTCAAACGGTACGAAAGTCTATATACCTTTGATGGCGGGACCACAATATATCGGTACAGAATCCGTATCGTGGATGCCATTAAAAATGGCCATCAGCGGCTTCATTTGACCTTGGGTTTAAGCGCCGCTAGGCCCCTTAGCTGAGGGCGGACTTCGGGTTGAGACAGGCTACGATAACTGACAACATAAGCGGCAAGTTCACCTATTTGCCCAGGCTGTATCAAACTTGTTTTGTGAGGACCGGGCTAAATCAGTGAGGAACACACGCGAGAAATCGGCTGGGGCCCATCTTTTTACGCGATAAATTGCCGAACTTAGTTCGTAGGTCAGTTCGTCAGATTGTGCGTGGCGAGCGTCCCATAATTTCGGAGCACCTCGTACTACAGGCCATTCTTGAAGCTTGGGAGAACAATGAGCTTAACGAGTTTCTTGGGCGTGGCACGATAACCGGGCAAGCGATGTGCGCCTTCCATCGGCCATTGCGCTCCACTCTCGGTTACGGCATAGGTCTATTTTGGCCCATCAGTTCGACACCTTTCTGAGAACGCGCTCATACACAGCATGCGGAATACGGATGGTTCGGTACCCACGCTTGTGCTTCTCTTCGGGTCGCTCGATGTTGATGACCCCTGACTCTCTCTCGAATAGCCGCGTGATAGTTTGCCGAGAAACACCCATCTTTGCGGCAACTTCGAGAATCGAATAAGCACCCTTGAAACAGGGCTGTGGCAGCGAACGGATTGATGTGGAGGTGCTGTCTGGATTTTTATCGGGGACGAACAAGGCGTACTCCTAAGATGGACGTTTAAGCCATTTATTATCAGCAACTTGGATAGTTAAACATACCATTAAGGTGTTATGGGAAGTCCATAGTGGGGCATGAGAAAGTCTGGATGTGCGGCGAGGTCAAACCGCCAACAGAGCTTCACAGGAGAAACCGGGCCATGATTATCTCATCTGCGCTATGTGCGCTTTCTTTGCGAGCCATTCTCTCTAACCGCCGTCCTCACCTCTCAGAGGATGAGATTCGCCTTCACCATGCGAGATGCCGCCGACGGACACCGAGCATTTCCGGGTCGGGGCCGAGGGTTAGGGTCTTCGAGTGCCCTGTACCGCCCACCGTCTCCCTAGCTGCGATGTCCAGATATTTCGAGTCACGGTGTACCCCTCAGGACTTCTGCGAGGCGAAATCTGACAGAGATTTCAATAACCGCTTGCGGCGGGAGTTCGGCGCAAAAGATGTGACCCATGCATAGCCCATCGAACTTCGACCGCTTCGAATTCATCGCGATCGCGTCGGGCATCCAGTCGCGTGTGTTCACCGCCGCCAGATCTATTCACCGTCGAGTTAGTAGAAACCACCGTGCCGTTGACGGAATAGGAGACCGCTGATCTCCAGCGCCGGGAGCTACGTCAATCCTCGTAATCACGCAAGCATGTCCCTGCGACCGCATGGAAATAGAGTGAGCGGTGCGACGATCAGGCCTGGGATACGGATCTTTTTTTCGGATTAGACTGCCCCGACTACGCATATACCCGCACGCAGTATCTAAGGCGGACGTAGACCTGCTTCGCTCAACGATGTAGATAAGAAGATCTCCGAAGAGCATCTCACTGTAATAGGCGCGGTAGGAGTAGATAATCTCTGAGGCTAACGATGTCTTCTCCGTGCCTCGAATCGTAAGGTAGGATGCGTGAAAGAAATCATCTCCGCTTTATCGCACGCTTTTCACGCGGTGAAACGTAATCAATTCTCTTCTCATTTCTCTTTGCGCGGTCTTTCTCATCCTTATAGTTATTCCGCATAGTGGCTAGTTTTTTCTCCCGATTCACCGGATTGGAATCATAATTTTGCTGGCGGCAGACGTTGCCGCAAAATATTTGATCAAACCTCTTGAGCGCAAAGAAAATGCGTTTACACATTTTGCATTTGCGAACTCGGTCTAATCCTCCCGGCTTTCCAGCTAGCTTCATAGCTTCCTCTACGGCGCTATATTCGAGGCCGTTCAAGAACACGTCTAGCTCTTCCGCACTAAGCTCCAAGGTGAGGTCCGGTAGGGGTGTTTCCCTATCGGCTGGCACCATCCAAGAGTGAACCAAAACCTCGCCAGCGATATCGGAGATTTCGCACGAGAATTTGTAATGATATTCGTTTAGCAACTTTCCGAGGGCAACCCTAGACCTCACACTTTCCCACCACCATTCATCGGGGTGTTCCATTCCGTTCTGCACCGCATAAAGTAGCTCAAGTATCCGCTCTACACGTTTGGCCTGCGCGGATTCTGGGTAATACCGGATCAAGTAATTGAAGGGCAGCGCCAGAGGATGCCTATCTTCAATCGGTATTTGTTTCTGCTTACGGATAATATGGGACATTTGTAAGAATCATATCAGACGAATTTCTGCCAATTGCTCGGTAGGCTTCTCTCTGTTGACGGGCAACAAAGCTCGTTATCGGGAGCCGACGTGAACCGAGAGCCTCACGACCGACTACACAGCGCCGAATCCGCCGCAAACCTACTCGGCATTCGACCCTCAACAATCCGATGGTGGTGGTCTACCCACAAATTGCCGCGAACCAAAATAGGAAGGCTAACCCGCGTCCGTGAATCAGAACTCCTCGCACTCATCCAGCCTCCAAGGAGCGACCGTGGACAACCATAAACGGCTTGACCTGACGGCCTTCAAAGAAGAAGTCCTGCGCGGAAATTTATGCCCGGTCGCCATCTTCGCCGCTGACAAGCCCAACGACTTTATTTTGCTGGACGTCACGGCAGACACGCTCGCCGAGACTATACGGCAACAGCCCCATCCCTTCGTCGGCGTGATGTCGTTCAACGCGACCGGAGTACACAAGGCCGCCGCTGTCTGTCCCGCTGAATAGAGAGGAAATCATTGCGATAGCTCAATCCTTCGCGGTGCATACCGGGAAAAAGATGGTTAGCGAAATTGTTCCCACAGGGAACGCATAGGAGGCACCATGAGCCAAAACGTTTGGATTCTTTCAGTGGACCTAAAGACCAACACCGCCGCGTTTAAGTCGGGAATGTCTGAAGCCGCCGCGACCGCCAAGTCTTCATTCAAAGACATCGGCAGCGCAGCGCAGGACAGCAACGACAAGGTGAGCAAGTCGGCAACGAACATGCGGGCCTCCCTCGGCCTCATCGACAACACCATCCGGGGCGACCACGCCGCCGCCATGGCGGACCTTATCCATGAGTTTCAGGATACTTCCGTGGTCATGGCGGCTCTTCCCTTCGCGGCGGTCATCGGCGGGGCCGCAGCGGTCGCCGGTATCGTTGTCGAGGTCGCGGAGAAGGTCAAAGAATGGCGTGAGGCGCAAGAAAAGTTGACTGCGGAGCAAACGCGCTTCGGTACCGCCGTCAATGAAAGCTTTCAGGGACTCGACGACAGGATTATCCAGGCCGAACAGCGGTCGGACGAGCTGCGAAACGACCACCTCGGCGCGTTACAGAAGCAAATCGAGCTAATCAATAACGCCAGCCTCGCCGACCTCGTCAAGGAGTTCGAGACCGTATCGAAGGCCGCCGAAGGGACGTTCAAACTCTTGGAGGGTCATTGGTACACCTTCGGCATTGGAAGCGCCGGTGCGAGCCACGCCCTCGACCAATTCAAAACGAAGTACGACAGCCTTCTTGCGCAAGGCAAGGACGCCGAGGCATCCGACCTCCTCAAGGGTACCCGCGACAGTGCCCAGAAGGTACTCGAAGCACAGCAAGCCATGCTGAACAGTCGGCAGGGCGGCGGGCTCTTCGGCCCGAACGTCGATTACTCGGCGCAATACAAGGCAATGGCCGTGCTCAAGTCGGCAGGCGTCGGCGACACCCAGAAGGAAGTCCAGGCACAAAAGACGTTGCTGGACGCCCTGAACGCGCAGATCACCGCACAGGGCAAGATCGCCGAGATAAAAGACCTCGACACCGGGAACGCGAAAAAGCAGACCGGGAACGAGCAAAGCTCTCAGGCGTCCGCCGCTGCCCGGGCTGCCGCACAGAACCAGCTCGCCATCGCACAACAGAATCTCGTCGCACAGAAGGCAATCGCCGACGCGCAGCTGACGATTCAACAGGCGAGCGTGCAACAGCACCTCGACAGTGACCTCAGCTTCGCCGCACAGGAACGCCAGATAAAGGAGACCGCCAACGCCGCAGAGATTGCCGCCCTCGATAAGTCGGGGAAGGACTACAGCAATCAACTCAAGGCGCTCCGCGACCAGCAACTTTCCATCGAAGCGACGTACGAGGCCAATGTCGCGCAACTCCGGAGCCGGGCGTCCGTCCAGCAATATCAACAGGACATCACCGCTGTCGAGCAATCGGAGCGGGAGAAGATCAACGCGACCCAGCAAGGTAGCGCCGCCCGGCTCGCCGCCATTGACGCCGCCATCAAAGACGCCCAAGACAGGAGTCTCCAGGACACGGACTACTATCGGCAGCTCGGAAACCAGCGGGTTGAAACCGTCCGGCAGAGCACGGAGCAAGAAACACAGGCCAAGCTCGAGGGCATCCAGGAACAGACGAAGGCCGACCAGCAAAGCGTCCAGAGCGGGCTCAAGCTCGCACAGGGGCAGCTCACCGCAAAGAACGCCTCAATTCAGGAACAGACCGCGTTACAGCTTAGTGCCGAGGATGCAACGTACTCAATTCAACGGGAGAGCCTCCAGCGCGAGTTAGAAGTGCTCCAGCAATCCGGCGTCGAGAAGCTCGCCGAGACGAACAAGATTCAACAGCAGATCGAAGCAGCGGCCCGGGAGCACGAAGCCCGGAAGTCCGAGATTCAAGCCATGGGCGACCAACAGCGCAACGCCGAGTTTAGCCGAGCCATGACTGACACCGAGACCCGAGCCGCTCTAGCTGTTGCCAGCGTTGTCGGGGGACAGCGCAGTATGACCTCGGAGGTAAGTACTCTCACGAATCAGCTAACGCAGAACCTTATAGAAGCCGGTATCGCGCAGTTGAATAGCCAAAAGACCCAACAACTCGGCAAAGCAGAACTTTCGGCGGCTAACGTATATGCCGAGGTGTCCGGGTGGCCGGTCGTCGGTCCGGTGCTCGCCCCGGTGTTAGCGGGCGGAGCGTTCGCGGCGGTTATGGCCTTCAATTCGGGTACTGACGGTGTCCCCGGCGTCGGCAACAAAGACACGGTGCCCGCCATGCTCACCCCGGGAGAAGGTGTCGTCCCCGGTGGCGTGATGGACGGATTGCGCAAGGTCGCTAGCAACGGCGGCTTCGACAACCAGGGCCAGACGGTCCACCTGAACGTGCACCACACAACGCATGTCCAGGCGCTCGACAGCACAGGAGTTGCCGCCGTTCTGAAGAAGAACAACGCTACGTTGACCAAACACTTTCACAGCACCGTGAGAAGGATGAACAAATAAGCGCCGCAGGCACGGAATAACGAGCCGAATTTATCGCCAATGGATTCAGCGAAATAAGTATCGAACCTGCATTAGTAGGAGTGGGAATTTCTCTCGAACGAGGGTCGCTCTTCGGGGCGACCCTACAACCTAAACCATAACCACGAAAGGAATGGGAATATTTCCCACACTATGATCCGACTGCAAGGCGACCACAAGATTTTCCAGACGATGCCCGGCCAAGGATGGCGGGTTCTTGTTGCGGCGAGAAACGGCGACGGTGGCACGGGCAAAGCAGAGGTCTATGAATGCCCCGTCGTCGCATGGGTAACCCACAAGACAAGCGTTCGCAAGCGGATGGCAATCGGACTAGGCCCTTGGGAAGACGCAATCCACATTGACCCTCTAATTTGTGGGTCGTTTATGGGTGAAACACGCTCTGAGTTCATGCTATTCAATAACTACGACCTAGTGGTTGGCTCCGTGTTTCTCGCTCCCGGGGAGGACCGGACCGCTGCCCGCGATTCAGAGGCCGTCAAAGACCTGAAGCGCGTAGAATCCAACGCGCAGCGTCTCGTAAAGCGAACGGGTGCAATCCATGAGTAATCTCACGATTGACGACCTCAAGAAGCAACGTCGCTGGGTACTATGGCGGCTTGAGACGCGGGACGGCAAGGAAACGAAGGTTCCATATCAGTCCAATGGACATAAGGCAGCATCCGACAATCCCAAGACGTGGTTGACGCACGCTGAAGTCACCGAACACGCTCACAAGTTCTCGGGTGTGGGGCTGGTGCTCGGTGAAGTCGAGGGGGTCCACGTATCCGGCGTTGACTTGGATAAATGCTACGACCCCGTGCAAAAGCGGTTTACCCCTGAGTCACGGGAGATCGTCATTGACCTGGACAGCTACACGGAGTTCTCGCCGTCTGGAGACGGGGCGCACGTTCTCGTAGTCGGAGACCTCAGAGGCCGCAAAGGAATCAAACTGCCCTACTTGGGCTGCAAAGCGGTCGAACTCTACGACAGTCTGCGATATCTGACCTTCACGGGTCGCCATATCGGGAAGACACCGTCTGAGCTGCTGGAGCGCACGGTGGCGCTGAACGCGCTGTACGACCGTGTTCTAGCGGCGAAGCCACGGAAGAGCGGCTTGTCAGTCACCGTGTCTCTAAGCGAGTGGGAAAGACCTCTTGGGCAATGCCGGTCCTTGAGCGGATTCGACTGGGTGAAGCCGTTTTCGGCCACAGGGTCTCAAAGCCGAGGGATTACCGTGTCCTACTTCACGACCGATCCAAGAAGGCCACGCGGAGGACGATGCAGGCGCTGCACCTCACGGGAGAAGCGATGGAACGTGTCGTTCGGTTGACCTCGGAGCAGCAGTCACGGCAACCTGCGGAGATACTTCAAGCCGCGATAGAGGCACATCCAGGCGTCGAGGTTTGGCTCGTGGAAGGTTTGGACCTCTGGATCGAAGACATGAACAAATCGAATATCGTTGCAGGGGTGATCGACAGTATCCAGAGGGTTGCGACACGCTATGACGTTGCGGTGATCGCCACGGTGGGTGCCCCTAAACAGAAGGGTAAAGACAAATACCGGGGCCGGGATTCGCTGTTCGGCTCACAGGCGCTAGGGCGGAAGGTCGAAACCGTCGTGCTCATGAGTCTGTATGACGAAACCGACTTCAACGGCGTCCGGGAGTGCTGGGTGCTGCCACGCACCGGCAAAGGAGAACAAATGTTCTTTGCGTTCCAAGAGGGCGGGTTGGTGCAGGTCGAAGAGCCTCTAAAGGAGACCCAGACCGGCCCATCTGCTGCGGTTGGCAAGATACACGAGCAGGCTCGTGCCTTATTCGGGCCCGAAGACCCAATCAAGTGGCAGCGGTCGCTGGGGTCAGACAAAACGTTCTACCGATGGCGAGCGTGGGCCGAGGCAAACGGACGGGTCGTTCAGGTGCGAGGGGAACACCGATGGTCAGCTGTGGAACTAGCGTCAGGAGTCCAGGTTAGCGAGGCATAAAGAACGACCGGCAGCGTGACGATGCGACGACAAAAAACGGCACTTCATCGTCACGCTTGGGTTCAGTTTTCACAGAGATAAGTTATTGAAAACATTAATAGATATTTGGCCTCTCTACTCTTATATGTGTGAAGGAGAAGATAGATAAATATGTATCGTCGTCGTCACGCTGTTTCATACAAGCGTGGCCGTGCATGGGCGGGTGAGCTTGTTGTCGAAGAGTTAAAAACCTCGCTGGGTACCCACCCGGGGTTTTCACAGCGGCGTCTACGGGCATCCTGACGCGATTACGGGCCGTTCTGGGCGATGAAAACCCATGAGCGGCCTCGATTGGGCCGGGAAGTGCCAGGGTGGAACTCTTAGAGGGCAACCCTTTTGTTTTCAATACGAAAAGCGCGAACTGATTCAATGTTTGACGATAAGTAGTTAATTTTGAGCAACTTGAAAGCTCGACCCTTATCAAAATGTGTATTTTTTCGGAATTGTTTGTGTATAGGAATTTGTCTGCGGCGGAGGGCTATAGCGAGACGGCCCTCAAGATTGGACCCGCCCCCACCCCTTTGATCTGTCCAGTTCTATCCCAGGAGACCCATAATGACTGACGTTCTTTTAGTTGGCAGGAAGCAGGCAGCAGAGATGCTGAGTATTAGCGTGCGAGCGCTGGACTACTCTGTTGCGGTGTTGGATAGTATCCCTCGCATAACGCCGATCTGTGTTGAGGGTGCCCTCGTATGAAAGCAATTCAAATGGCCCCAACCGCTACAGAAACAAGACTGCTTTACGACCGCAAGACCGCTGCCCATATGTTATCGATCAGCGTCCGCAGTCTCGACTACATGATTGCAGAAGGTCGTCTGCCCGTGACACGAATAGGGGGTAGAGTGCTGATTCCACACACCGACCTCGTGTGGCTCTCTAAGAGAGGCGAACGCTCATCTACGAAGCCGCCCGCTCGACCAATGCCATAGCCACGAAAGCCCACCCTCACCCGGTGGGCTTTTTCCTTGTGCCAAATAGGGGTGTAGAAAGTGCCACCAAAGTGCCACCAAAGTGCCACCAAAGCATACGAGACTCAGATGGGCCGAGTTCGCTTTATACGGCAAATTCATGTAAATAAATAGTTTAGTGGTGGCCCGGGCAGGAGTCCAACCTGCGACCTTCGCGTTAGGAGTGCGCTGCTCTATGCAACTGAGCTACCGGGCCTTTTACTCAGTGTATCGCGATGGCGTCCGTGACCCAGTGATAAACTTAAAGACGGAGAGTTTATGCCTGAGATACAGCGTCGTCATGCCGTGACGGTCAATATAGGTGGAGTTCGTGTGGGTTCGACCGCACCCGTCGTCGTCCAATCCATGACCAACACCGATACCGCCGATATCGATAGCACCGTTCAGCAGATCGCAGCCCTGGCTCGCGCCGGTTCGGAGATGGTGCGCATCACGGTCAACAACGACGATGCAGCCAGGGCCGTTCCCTACATCGTCGAAGGCATCGCGAAGAAGGGCTGGAACACGCCCATCATAGGCGACTTCCACTACAACGGGCATCTTCTCCTCAGCAAATATCCCGACTCGGCCGAGGCTCTCGCGAAGTATCGCATCAATCCCGGCAACGTTTCGATCGGGCGAAAGGACGACGAGAACTTCCGCACCATGATCGAGGTGGCGGTCAAGCATCAGAAGCCGGTCCGCATCGGCGTGAACTGGGGTTCGCTCGATCAGGCGCTGCTGACCAAGATGATGGATGAGAACTCAAGGTCGTCCACTCCTCTTCCCGCGCGCGACGTGATGATGGAGGCGATGGTGGTCTCGGCGCTCGATAATGCGGAGGCGGCTGAGCGCTACGGTCTGCGCCGCGACCAGATCGTGTTGAGCGCCAAGGTCTCCGGCGTGCGCGACTTGATCGATGTCTACATGGAGCTTGCACGGCGTTGCGACTATGCCCTGCACCTCGGGCTGACCGAGGCCGGCATGGGCATGAAGGGCATCGTCGCCTCGGCCGCCGGACTCGCTCCTCTGCTGCTGTCTGGCATCGGTGACACCATTCGCGTCAGCCTGACGCCCACGCCCGGCGGCGACCGCTCCGAAGAGGTTCGCTGCGGCCAGCAGATTCTGCAGTCGCTCGGAATTCGCAGCTTCATGCCGCAGGTGACCAGCTGCCCCGGTTGCGGGCGCACCACCTCCACCTACTTTCAGGAGCTCGCCGAACGCATCCAGAGCTACCTGGTCGAGCAGATGCCGGAGTGGAAGAAGCAATATACCGGAGTAGAAGAGCTGAAGCTGGCCGTGATGGGCTGCATCGTCAACGGCCCCGGCGAGTCCAAACATGCCAACATCGGCATCTCCCTGCCGGGCACCTTCGAGGAGCCGAAGGCCCCGGTGTACGTTGACGGCAAGCTCTTCACGACTCTCAAGGGCGACCGTATCGTCGAAGAGTTCCAGGAAATTCTGAACGAGTATGTCGAGAAGCGCTACGGCAAGGTCCTGGTCGAAGCGTAGATGCGCAGATCCTTGAACAAGAAGCAAAAAGCAAAAATGCCTTCGCACTTCGCGAGGGCGTTATTGTTTGCGCAGATCGTCGAGCGAGTAGAAGGTTCCCCGCCAGCTCACGCCTCCAGCTCGCAATGTTGTGATCGCAGACCGCAGCGCGGAGTAGAAGAACAAGACAGCGCCGACCGGAAACAGCAGGACATACCAGGCTGATATCTTCGAGTGTCTGTTCGAGAGCAGATAAAGCGCAGCCACCGATGCCAGCGCCACCACTCCCGCGATGCGCGTCTGCGGCAACAACAGAAAGAGCACAGGGCCAAGACACAGAACGGCAAGTCCGCAACAGGCAGCCAGAGTCAGCTCAATGCGAAAGCGGAAGACGGCAAAGAGATTCTTCGTCATCACATGGACGACGCCCAGAGCACCTGAGGCCCAATGCAGGCTCACCATTCCCGGTGCGATGGCGACTCGTTGGCGCAGCTCGAACTGCTTGACCCGGGCTGCCAGAGTCAGGTCTTCGAGGATCTGCATCCGCAGAGCATCGAAGCCGCCCAGCCGCTTGTAGGCCTCGGTCTTCAGCAGATTGAAGGCGCCAATCCCGATTGAGTCGCGGAGAGCCTTGGGGTCCGATGCCTTCCACGGCCTCGTCGCCCACAACCCCATCACGCCGAGAAATCCCAACAGAGCGCCTTCGCCGACGCTTTCGATGAGAGGCGTCGGAAAGGTCACGAAGTGATCGGCCTCGGTCGCGACGGCGTTTGCAAGAGAGCGGCGAATGGCGTCCGCTCGAAAGTAAACGTCGGCGTCAGTGAACAACAGATAGGCCGGCTGCTCGATGGCGATTGCATGACGTGCCGCGAGCGCCATCGCGTGCGGTTTGCCCAGCCAGCCTGGGGGCAGCTGCTCCACATGAAGAACGCGCAGACGATGAGGCTGCTCTGCGGCAAGCGAGTCCATAATCGCGCCGGTCCGGTCGATCGATCGATCGTCGACAGCGATGATTTTAAGATTGGGATAGTCCTGCGCGATGAGCGATGCCAGACCGGACGGCAGCGCCTTCTCCTCGTTGCGAGCCGGGACGATCACGGTAATCGTGGGCTCTCCCACAGGCATGAGGTCGTGCCTCGCCTCAAGCAGATTCGGGATCTGCGGAAGCCCTCGGGCCGAAGAGACCGCCTTCCAAAGCCACGCAACCGCGATTAGCCACGCAATGATCATCAGCAACATCATGCGGCGATGGGCTCGTCCTTATGCAGCGGTGGAGCGTAGCGGGATCCAATGAAAAAGATGACCGCTGCCAGCAGCATCGTGATCAGCGTCGAACCCAGCCCCAGGTTCAGCGTCGAGCGATCGCTTACGGCGCCGATGACCGTGGGCGAGATTGCGTCTCCCAAGGCGTGAATGACGAAGAGCTGCCCAGCCATTGCCGTGGCACGAACCTCGGGCCGCACCGCATTCACCGTTGCAGCGTTCACCGGGCCTGTTCCGAGAAAGATCAGAAAGATTGCGAGCGCGAGCGCCGGAATTGTCAGGGTCTTCGGCCCGAAGAAGCAGACCAACGCGGGGGGGACAGCCAGCGCCGAGCTGATCGCAGGGACAAGATAGAGAGCCTTTGAGGTCTTCTTCGACCATCGCTGTGCAATGACGCCACCGGTGATCGTCCCCAGAAGTCCCGTAACTACCGTGATCGCCCCCATCAGAAAGGCCGCGTTTGACTGAGAACGTCCGCCGACACGTTCAAGGAAAGAGGGCATCCACCAGGAGATGCCGCCGAGTGAAAATGTAACCGCGGCATATCCCAGGATCGAGGAGAGATATGCCTTATTCTTCAGCAGCGCAAGTACAGTTCCCTTCTCCAGCTTCGCCTTCTCGTGCTGCGAGGCGCCGCGGTCCGGCTCTTTCATAAAGAAGAGAATGAGCAGCGCCAGCAGCGCGCCCGGCACCGCCGAGAGGATGAAGGACATTCGCCAGCCAAGCTTCTCCCCGATGACGCCGCCCGCAAGGTACCCAAGCGCCGCCCCGACCGGAATGGCAACATTGAAAATCGTCATCACGCGATTGCGCTGCTCGGGAGGGTAGAAATCCGCGAGCAGGGTGGGGGCAAAGATCCCGAAGCTTGCCTCCCCGATGCCAAGAGCAGCATGGCGAAGATTCAGCGAGTCGTAGGAGTTCACCGAGGCCGTGAAGAAGTTGATCGCGCTCCAGAACAACGCAGCGCCTACGATCATTGGTTTGCGGGGAAAGCGATCGCCGAGCCAGCCGGTGATGGGCGAGGTGAACATGTACGCAAGCATGAACCAGAGCGTGAGCGTTCCGATCTGCGCATCGGTGATATGGAACTCGCCCTTGATCTGCTCCTGCACGGCAGGAAGAATGTAACGGTCGATGTAATTGACGAAGTTGAGTGCGGTAAGGAGAACCAGAGCGGTCGTGGCCCCGGCAACGGCGCCACTTGCATTCGGTTTGGTCGCGGAAGCCATCTGTTCGGAAGCATAGCAGCACGTCCTGGATTCCGATATCCGGCGGCTGTCCTTCTCTCTAAATCCGGTTAAAGCAATCGCCGCGATCATCTGCAAAGTTCCCTCACAGAGAGATCGCGGCTAATTGATGAAGGATTACTTGTTCTTCCTGTAGCGATGAATCAGGCTCGTCGTCGAGCTGTCATGTTCGAGCTTAGGCTCCTCCTTGCTCTCCAGCTCGCCCAGGATCCTGGTCGCAAGCACCTTGCCCAGTTCCACGCCCCACTGATCGAACGAATCGATGTTCCAGACCACTCCCTGCGTGAAGACCGAGTGCTCGTACAGGGCCACCAGCTTGCCCAGCAGAGCGGGCGTCAGCTTGTCGGCGAGGATCGTATTCGAAGGACGATTGCCTTCAAACACACGGTGTGGAACCAGCCAGTCCGGCGTTCCCTCCGCCTTCACCTGGTCGGCGGTCTTGCCGAAGGCGAGTGCCTCGGCCTGCGCAAAGACGTTCGCCATCAGCATGTCGTGATGACGGCCCAGCGGATTCAGCGTCTTGGCAAAGCCGATAAAGTCGCACGGAATCAGGCGCGTCCCCTGATGGATCAGCTGATAGAACGAGTGCTGTCCATTGGTTCCCGGTTCGCCCCAGTAGATCGGTCCCGTCTGGTAGATCACCTTTGTGCCGCCGAGAGTTACATGCTTTCCGTTCGATTCCATCGTGAGCTGCTGCAGATACGCCGGAAACCGCTTCAGGTACTGCTCATAGGGAAGGATCGCTACCGTCTGGGCATCGAAGAACTCGGTGTACCAGACCGTCAGCAGGCCCAGCAGCACCGGCAGATTCTTCTCGAGCGGGGCCGTGCGGAAGTGCACATCCATCGCGTGAAAGCCAGCCAGCATCTCGCGGAAGCCGTCGGGCCCAATCGCGATCATCGTCGAGAGCCCGATCGCCGAGTCCATCGAGTAACGGCCGCCGACCCAGTCCCAGAAGCCGAACATGTTCTCCGTATCGATGCCGAACTTGGCGACCTCCTTCGCATTGGTCGAGATCGCGACGAAATGCTTGGCCACGGCCTTCTCGTCCCCCAGCTTGCTCAGCGCCCAGTCGCGAGCACTATGGGCGTTGGTCATGGTCTCAAGCGTGGTGAAGGTCTTCGATGCGATCAGGAACATTGTCTCCTCCGCATCGAGATCCTGGACCGCCTCGGCGAAGTCCGTGCCATCTACATTCGAGACGAAGCGGAAGGTCATATCGCGCTGGCTGTAGTGCTTGAGCGCCTCATAGGCCATGACGGGGCCCAGGTCCGATCCGCCGATGCCGACGTTGATCACATTCTTGATGCGCTTGCCGGTGTGTCCCTTCCACTCTCCACTACGAACGCGCTCGGCGAATCCAGCCATCTTGTCGAGAACCTTGTGGACCTCCGGCACGACGTCCTCGCCGTCCACCACAATGGACTCGCTCTTCGGCGCGCGCAACGCGACATGCAGAACGGCGCGGTTCTCGGTGATGTTGATCTTCTCTCCCTTGAACATCGCCTCCGTCCGTTCGCGCAGTCCTACCTGCTGAGCAAGCTCAAGCAAAAGCTTCAGGGTCTCATCGGTGGCGCGATTCTTCGAGTAGTCGAGAAAGATTCCTTCCGCCTCCGCCGTCATGCGCTCGCCACGGGAGGCATCCTCGGCGAACAGTTCGCGCAGGTGCCTTCCACGCAGCTGCTCTGCGTGAGTCTGAAGGGCCTTCCAGGCCGGCTGGTCGACGAGAGATTTGCCTTTCGTTTCCGTCTGCATGTGCTTGGTTTCTCCTCTACTGTTTTCGTTCGTTTTGTGCTGTTAAAAGGTCAGATGACCGGCGGGATGAAAAGGACGTTTCCGGCTGTATCTTCTCATAGCCCTGATGACATACGCATGACTGGACTTGCGATGGAGGCATCGTGCGTTTATCGTAAAAGAGGACCGACTATCGCCCCGTGCGCTTCCGGTCTGGAAGGGATCCCATGAGCCTTACTCCGCGCCATCCGCTTTCGCCCGATGCTTCTCCACTCCCGCCCGCCCCTGCTGCACCTCAAAAACCGACACCTGCGGCAGCGCTCGATGTCTTTACCGGAGATCCGAACTTCATGACCTCGCTCGCGCGAGGTCTTATCGTTATCCAGGCCTTCACCCAGCAGAACCCCCAGATGACCATCTCGCAGCTCAGTGTCCGGACCGGGCTGTCGCGCGCGGCCGTCCGCCGCTGCCTCTATACCCTCACCAAGCTTGGCTTCGCCGGTGCTGAAGACGGCTCACGCTACTCGCTGCGCCCGCGCATGCTGACGCTGTCCCACACCTACACTGCCTCGAGCACGCTCTCCTCCGCGGCGCAGCCTATCCTCGAGCGCATGTCGGCCTCACTGCGCGAGTCCTTCTCCGTGGCGACCCTCGACGGCGACGACATCGTCTACATCGCGCGAACCACGGTGAACCGCGTCATGGCTGTCGACCTGCACATCGGCAGCCGGCTTCCCGCCTACTGCACCAGCATGGGCCGCATTCTGCTTGCGTATCTGCCGCCCGATCAGCTGGAGAACTATCTCGCCCGCGTGTCGCTCGTCCCGCATACCACCCGCACCGTAACGTCTATGGAAAAGCTGCGCATGCTGCTCAGGAACATACGGCGCAACGGCTACGCTCTCTGCGATCAGGAGTACGAGGTCGGCCTGCGCTCGCTGGCCGTCCCTGTTCTCACCCCCACTGGCAGAGCGGTTGCGACCCTCAATCTCAGCGGGAGCGCCCCCCGCATCTCCGCGCTCGAGATGCAGACACGCTTCCTTCCTCACCTGCGAAACGCGGCCAGCGAGCTTGCCGTCTTCCTTCGCTGAAGCCAACTTAACTACAAACATGAATGCCTGCATCCAGATGCAGGCATTCGTGTTTTGATGTCGGACTTTTTTAGTTTGCAGGAGCCACACAACGAACGAACTCGGCTTCTTCCTCAGCCTCGACGATCACCTCGTCCAGCCCATGAGGAACCACTACAGCCTTTCCCGGCTCCAGCTCCACCTCGTCCCCAGGCGTGATCACCCAGACTTTGCCCTTGAGCCCCACCAGGCAACCAGCAGCGCCGTCCATGGCAACTCTGCGCTCTTCCATCCCTGCAAGATCGAACTTGTCCACGACGAAGTACTTCTGCTCGATCAGCCGCGTAAAACCATCCATCTGCTTTGGTTGAACTTTTCCTGCCTCGGTCTTCGTCTTAATTACCTTGAGGCCCTGCTCCAGGTGCAGCTCCCGCGGACGCCCGTAGTCGTAGAGCCGGTATGTAATATCGCTGGTCTGCTGCGTCTCCAGCAGCACCACGCCGGGCCCGATCGCATGCACGGTTCCCGCATCGACGAAGAGCATATCGCCCACCGAGACCGGAACCCACTCCATCAGCGACTCCATCGAACCATCGGCCACCGAATTCGCGATCTTCTCCACATTCACACCGGGCTTCAACCCCAGGGCAACGGTCGCACCCGGCTCGGCCTCGAGCACGTACCAGCACTCCGTCTTGCCCCGAGCCTGCCCGATCGCCTGCGCCTGCGAGTCATCCGGATGCACCTGAACCGATAGCTTCTCGTTCGGGAACAGCAGCTTCACCAGCAGAGGAAACTCTCCCCCAAGATCGTCCTTAAGATCGGCCAGGTTCTTCCCTTCCAGCTCGCCTTCCTCAACCACGCACTGCGGCCCCGTCAGCCAAGCCTCGCCCACCAGCTCCTTTGTGCCCGTCTCCTCGTACCACGGACGCAGATCAGGCCTTCCCCACACACGCTCGCTGAACCACGGCTTCAATCGAAATGGAGCCAACACACTCGCCATCGCCTTCCTCCTTCTTTTACTTTGCTGAAGCCTTCCGCAGCGTCTCGGCCGCCGACTCCGGCGTGATATCCCTCTGCGGCGATCCCAGCAGCTCAAATCCCACCATAAATTTGCGCACCGTCGCCGACCGCAGTAGCGGCGGATAAAAGTGCAGATGAAAGTGCCACTCCGGATGCTCCTTGCCATCGAACGGCTGCGGATGCAACCCCATCGAATAAGGAAACGGCGTATCGAAGACGCGATCGTAGGTCGAAGTCACGGCCTTCAGCATCGCCGCCAGATCCCCGCGCTCCTGCTCGTTCATCGCGGCCAGATCCGCCACATGACGCACCGGAAGGATCATCACCTCGAACGGCCACACCGCCCAGTAAGGCACCAGGGCGACGAAGCTCGCGTTCTTTGCAACGATGCGTTCCTCACGAGCGATCTCCATCTCGCGATACACGCACAACAAGCAGCATCCATGTTCCCGTAGATAAGCCTCCTGCGCGGCCTGCTCCACGGCTGCCTCATTTGGAACCGATCGGCTGGCCCAGATCTGTCCATGCGGATGAGGATTGCTGGCCCCCATCATGGCTCCGCGATTCTCGAAGACCTGCACGTACTGAATGTCTTCGCGCGCGCCGAGCTCCTGGGTCTGCGCATCCCAAAGATCGACCACCCGGCGAATGTCCGCGACCTCCATCTTTGCCAGCGTCAGGTCATGACGCGGCGAAAAGCAGATCACGCGGCACACACCGCTCTCGCCCTCCGCAACCAGCAGCCCCTTGCCCTCTTCGTCTTCTGCGAACTTCGGTGCGTCCGGCTTTAACGCCGCGTAGTCGTTCTCAAAGACATACGTGTTCTCATACTTATCCGTGCGCAGACCGCCGGCCCGCATGTTTCCAGGGCACAGATAACACTCCGGATCGAAGCTCGCGACCGAGGGCTGGACCGGCTTTTCTACCTGCCCCTGCCACGGCCGCTGCGTCCGGTGCGGCGAGACCAGCACCCACTCGCGCTTCAGCGGATTGAACCGCCGATGAGGGTTCTGCTGTGCCAGAGCATTCATACCGCACCCCCGTTAGCCGCCAGCGCCAGCGCTCCGTCCTCAGGCGCGCAGACAAAGCAGTCGGCCTTGATCCCATTCCACTGCTCATACGCAAGCTGCACTGCAGAGACAAATGCATCGGCTGCATCGGCCTCGACGACATTGACCGTGCACCCGCCGAACCCTCCGCCCGTAATTCTTGCGCCGATACATCCGGGCTGAGCCAATGCAATCTCAACCAGACGGTCGATCTCAGCGCAGCTTGCCGCGAAGTCATCGCGAAGACTCGCGTGCGCCTCGACCATCAGCTCGCCGAACCGCTTTACGTCTCCCGCCAGCAGAGCCTCGCGAGCCTCGGTGACCCGAGCGTTCTCGGTGATGATGTGCTTGCAGCGAGCAAAGCTCGCAGCCGGCATCTTGTCGCGGCAGGCCTCAAGATCGGCGAGGCTGGCATCGCGCAGAAGCTCGCGGCCCAACTCACTCCTTATCACCGCCTGCCCCTCCTCCACCTCATCGCGCCGGTTGCCGTACTCCCCTGTTGCCACCGCATGCTTGACCATGGAGTTCACGATCACCACGCGCACATCCTCCGGCAGCGGCAGCAGATCGAACTCCAGCGATCTGCAGTCCAGCATCATCGCTCTATGGGCGATAGCGCCGGCAACCACGAACTGATCCATGATGCCGCTCTTCGCGCCGACATATTCGTTCTCCGCGCGACGGCAGAGCGTAGCCACGGTCTTCAACGGCAGCGATGTTTCAGCAAGCGCCTGAATCGCCATCGCCGTCGCGACCTCGACTGATGCCGAGGAGCTCAACCCAGCGCCCAGAGGAACATCTCCCGCTAGCGTCAGATTGAAGCCGCTAAAGCGCACACCCTCTTTCGCCAGACTCCACGCCACGCCTGCCGGATAGTCGCTCCAGTGTCCAGTGCGACCCCTCTCCAGATCGGCGGATACGAACGTCTTCTCTTCTCCATAGTTCGCCGAGAAAAAAAACATGCGATCGTCCTGCCTCGGGCTGATGACCGCTGTCGTATGGAACCCAATCGCCATCGGCATAACCAATCCGCCGGTGTAATCCGTATGTTCGCCGATCAGGTTAACCCGCGCCGGAGCCATCGCCACCGTTCCCCGCTCTCCAAACCGCTCCTGATGAGCTCCCACCACTGCTTCGTTTTGTACCTTCATTCACCGCACCGAAAGTTTTTTGAGAGAGTCTTGACCTCCCTTCATCCTAACAACTTCCGGGCCTACTCCTCGCGAAGCACCTCGAGCGGCTTCTGTCCCAGGACGCGGAAGCTTGCAGCCCACCCCGTAGCCACCGTGGCGGCAGCCGTAAGCACCAGCGCCAGCAGCGACCAGCTCCAGTGAAAGTGATACGGGACCGACATCCGCCCCAGCAGCACATGCGTAACCACGTTGGCGAATCCCACTCCAACGATCCCCGCCACCAGCCCCAGCACCGCGAACTCGATCGAGAAGACGGCGGCGATCCGCGCGCGCGTCGCTCCCAGAGTCTTCAAGATCACCACCTCGCGAACCCTGCGATAGCGCGTCCCGGCGATCGCGCTCGCCAGAATCACGATCCCGGCAAAGACGCTGAAGGCGGCGAGGAACTGGATCACATAGATGATCTGAATCACCACCGTCCGCACCGTCTCCAACGCCTGCGCGACGTTGATCACGGTCACCGTGGGGTAAGCCTGATAGAGCGCACGCTGCAGCTCTCCCACGCGATTCGGATCGGCGTGCACGCCGCCGTACCACACCACCGGCAGCCCCTTCAGCGCCGGTGGAGGAAGCACAAACTCCGCGCGGGCATACGTGTGTTGTCCATCCGCCTTCGTCAAGGCCGCCACCGTCGCCGTAATCTGGGTGTCCTGCGCCGCGAACGTTATCTTCGATCCGACGCGCACCCCCAGACGCTGCGCCGTCCGCTGGCCGATCGCAACCACGGGGCGCGTCTCCTGCGCGTCCCACCACTTGCCCTCGACCACGGTCGTCCCCGGAGGCACGGTTGTAAAGGAGGTCAGCGAGATCGTCTGCAGCATCCGCTTCGGGAAGTTTTGCAGCTTCACCTGATTCGCGGCCACGCCGTCGATCACGATAATGCGCGACGAGACGACCGGCAGAAGCTCCGGCTCCGCGGTCACGCTCGGCTGCGACTTCAGCAGACGATGAACGCCCTCTACCTCCGAAGGCGTGACATCGACCAGAAAGACGTTCGGCAGGTTCGGCGCGCTCGAGAGATGCAGTTCCCGCACCACCGCCTGCTGGACCAGAAACACCGACATGATCTGCATCACGCCCATTCCAACTGCGGCCAGCAGGGCGGCGGAAGGATTGCCCGGCCGATACAGATTCGCCAGTCCATGACGAACCGCAGAGGGCAACTTCAGCCTCGTCCTCGAAAGGAACTGGCGCAGCACAGCCAGCAAGAGAGCGCATGCGGCCAGCAATACAACAAGGACCGTCACAAGCCCCAGAGAAAAGACCCGCCCCACCGTAACCGAGTCCGAGAGCGTGGTCGCAATCGCCGCCAGCCCTGCCAGGATCAGCACCACCGCCAGCACCTGCGAAAGATTCTTCGTGGCCTTGCGCACTAAAGTGGTCAAAAACGGATCGGAGATCTCCTCGACCGCACGGCGCAGAATCAGGATCGGCCGCACCGAGCGGATATCGAGCAGCGGCGGCAGCGTGAAGAGCAGCGTCGTCAGAATCCCCACGCCCAGCCCCGTCAAGACCGTGCGTATCTGGATGTGGACCGTAGTTGGAACCCCCAGCAGCTTACCCAGAAAGTACGGGAACGCCATCTGGACCAGAGCCCCGAAGGCCACGCCCAGAAGGCCGCCCAGCAGTCCAAGTAATAGCGTTTGGATGAGGTAGATGCGGATGATCTCCCCCGACCCTGCGCCCAGCGACTTCATGATCGCGATCGTATCCAGCCGCTGCTCCAGGTGCGCGCGCATCGCCATGGCCACGCCGACCGCCCCAAGTACCAGCGCCACCAGGCTCATCAGAGACAGCAGGCTGGTGGCGCGGTCGAGTCCCTGCGTCAGCGCGGGATTCGTCTCGCGGTAGTCGATTACCTGGGCCTCCGGCAGCAGCTTCTCCAGACGATCCTTCAGATCGACGGCCGCTGACTCCGAGATAGGCGTGCCATTCTTCGGCTTGGGAACGCGAAACAGATATCGCTGCCCGGCATGACTTCCCGGTGCGAGCAGTCCACTCGCCTCCAGCCCCTTACGCGAGATGAACACCCGAGGACCTGCGGCGAAGTTGCCCGAGAGCCGGTCCGGTTCGTTCACCACGACTGCGGCAATGCGAAAGATGCGACTGCCAATTTTGAGGGAATCCCCCAGCTGCAACCGCAACCGCACCAGCAGGTCGTCGGCCACCACCACCGTGTCATCCTTCAGCACATCGCTGAGGCGCCCCGCAGGCTGAAGCTGCACTTCGCCATAGAACGGATACTTTGCCGGGTCCACCGCCTTGAGAGAGACCAGCAGAGGATCGAGCGTCTTCGCCGAGCTAGCCATCGACAACAGCTCGGTCACCGGAGTCATCTCAATCGACTCCGCGCGAATCGCGTCCAGTCCCTTCTGCTCCTGCGGAGTCGGCTGCTGAAACATCCTCGCCGAAAGATCGGCGGCCATGATCGAACGAGCCCGGTCTAGCAGAGCTCCCCGAAACGAGGTCGAAAATCCTCTAACCCCGGTCAGCGCCGCCACGCCGATCGCGACCGAAAGCACCACGAAAAAAAACTTGCCCCGGGAGAATCGAAGCTCGCGGCCAGCAATCTTGAGCGCCGAACGGTACGAGAGAGCTCCCATCGCTATGGAGCCACCATCTCGACCGGCTGCTGCAACTCGTCCGCGACGACCGTCCCATCCCGCAGCACGATGCGGCGATTCGCATATCCTGCCAGCACCGGATCGTGCGTCACCAGAACCAGCGTGGTTCCCGCCGTGCGATTCAGATGCAGCAGCAGCTCCAGCACGTGCGCTCCGTTCGTTGTGTCCAGATTGCCCGTCGGCTCATCGGCCAGCACAATCGGAGGCTGAAGAATGAACGCCCGGGCCAGCGCCACTCTCTGCTGCTCGCCGCCTGAGAGCTGGACAGGATAGTGATCCAGGCGATCGCTTAAACCCACGCTCGCTAGCAGCTCCCGCGCCTTGGCCAGACCATCGTCCCCGCCTTCGGCGTTCAACTCGTACGGCAGCAGGACATTTTCGAGCGCCGTCAACGTAGGCACCAGCTGATAGGACTGAAAGACGAACCCCACCGTCGTGCCCCGAACCTTCGCCAGCTTGTCCTCTGCTAGGTAGGAGATCGCCGTCCCGTTCAGACGCACATCCCCAGCCGTCGGCGTATCCAATCCGGCGAGCAGCCCCAGCAGAGTCGACTTTCCGCTGCCCGAAGACCCCATAATCGCCACAAACTGCCCGGCCGGAACCGTAAAGTCGATCCCCTTCAAAATCTCAACCGTGCGAGCCCCATTCCGGATCGACTTGCGCAGACCCTCCACCGCAATCATCGCCGTCGAATCCGTCACTCCACGCTCCTCTGCCCTGCCCTCGCTGCCGCAATATTTGATAGATTCATACCAATGCGGCGAGTCGCAATTGTTCCTATCCTAACGGCAATTCTCCTCTTCCTTCCGGGATGCCGCTCTTCTAATCCTCCCGCTCCCCCCGCCTCCCCTGCCGATCCATCCACCTTCGAGGGTTTAAAACCCTTACCCAAGGGCCAGCCTGCGGAGCCCACTCCCGATGCCCGACCCGATCTCGCCGCCGACCAGCGTCCCCGCATCGTCTGCTTCGGCGACAGCCTCACCGCCGGATACGGCACCGAGGCCGGCCAGTCCTACCCTGACTTTCTCCAGATCGACCTTGACCAGCGCGGCTACCCCTACCGTGTCGTCAACGCCGGCATCAGCGGCAACACCACCAAGGACGGCGTCGAGCGCGTCGACCGCATCGTCGCCATGAAACCCTCGCTCGTCGTCGTCGAGTTCGGAGGCAACGACGGTCTCCGCGGCCTTCCCATCGCCGACACCCGCGCCAACCTCGACAAGATCGTCGCCACGCTCACCGCCAGTGGCACCCGCGTCGTCCTCGCCGGCATCACCCTTCCGCCCGACTACGGCCCCGACTACATCCAGCAGTTCGACCAGACCTACTCCTTGATCGCGAAGAAGTATCGCGTTCCCATGCTCCCCTTCCTGCTCCAGGGAGTCTTCGGCACCGACGGCATGATGCAGGGCGACCGCACCCACGCCACCGCCGCTGGGAACAAGATCGTCGCCACCAACGTCCTCGGCCTCATCCAGCCGCTCTTACGCAAGCAGCCCGTTACCTCCACAAAAAACAAGTAGGAGTGGAGGAAGCGGTAATGGCCTGCCGGCCGGGCCCCCGCGCGGTAGCGCCTGTCCTTCATACGCCTTCAGCCCATCACCACGATAGGCTGGATCAGCGTCCCCGCCACGCGCCTTCCAATCGCCAACAGGTCTCTAGGACCGATAAACACCTTCATCAGCGCTGCGTTTGAAAACTCCGGCACATTCACCTGCAGCCCATTCCGCAGCTTTCCCGCCGTCTGCTCGTCCACCGTCACGCTCGGCATCTCCGGCAGCAACATTCGGGGATGTGGCAGCCGCTCCTCGATCTCCGCCAGGGTCAGCGTCTTCAGCTCCTCCACCCGGATCGACTGCTGCAGCCCAAACGCCCCGGCGCACGTTCGTCGAAGCATCGAAAGATGCGCCCCGCATCCCGCCAGCTCACCCAGCTCATGCGCCACCGAACGCACATAGCCACCCGCCGAAACTCGCATCACGAATCCGGCCTCATCCCTCTCCAGCGAGGTCAGCCGAAACTCATGCACCGTAATCCGCGCCGGCTTCACGGCCACCTGAGCCCCGGCCCGTGCCAGCTTGTGCGCCGGAACCCCCTGAATCTTCTTCGCCGAAAATACCGGTGGAACCTGATCGATCTCCCCGTGAAACCTCTCCGCCAGCCCACGCAACTCCTCGAGCGTCAGCGTCAGAGGCTTCGCCTCCGTCGTCGCCTCGCCCTCTGCGTCGTAAGTATTCGTCGCAAAGCCGAACCGGATCCTACCCTCATAGCTCTTCTCCGAAGAGCCGAAGAACTGCGCCAGCCGCGTGTACTTCCCCATCAGCAACGGCAGAACTCCCGTCGCCATCGGGTCCAGCGTTCCCAGGTGGCCGATCGACCGCTCCCCCGTCACCCGCCGTACAATCGCAACCACGTCATGCGAGGTCATGCCCGCAGGTTTATCCACTACCAAAAGTCCGTTCATTCCAATCTTTCCGGCTACAGCCCGCTGCCCGTGCGCCGCACCAGCGACAGAAACTCATTCCTCGTCTGCAACTGCGTCTTAAAGACGCCCAGCATCGCCGAGGTCACCGTCAGCGAGTGCTGCTTCTCCACCCCGCGCATCATCATGCACAGATGCTGCGCCTCCAGGATCACCGCCACGCCCTGCGGATCGATCGCCTCCGTAATGGCCTCGCCGATCTGCCGCGTCAGCCGCTCCTGTACCTGCAGCCTGCGCGCAAACACATCCACCAGGCGCGGAATCTTGCTCAACCCGATCACCTTCCCGTTCGGAACATACGCCACGTGCGCCTTGCCGAAAAACGGCAGCAGGTGATGCTCGCACATCGAGAAGAATTCGATGTCCTTCACAATCACCATCTCGTCATAGTCCACATCGAACAAGGCCGCGTGCAGAACATCGTTCACATCCATCGCATAACCGCGGGTCAGAAAGGCCATCGCCTTCTCCATCCGCTCCGGCGTACGGATCAGTCCATCGCGCGCCGGATCTTCCCCGATACGCAGAAGAATCTCGCGATAAAGATCCTGGGTCGAAGATCCTGCAAACGGATTCGTGGTTTCCAAACTACTGTTCGTCGTGGCCATAAGCTGGGGCCTTTCTTGAATTCGTTCTTCTCTGGAGCCTTAGAGAGTTCCTGCCACCGGCATCCCGCCGCCCACATCGTCGAAGGAGTTGTTGCTCGTCTCCTCGATGTGAACCCGCTCCAGATGCGCCGCACCAAACTCTCCGAAGATCCGATAGATCTCCTGAGAGAGATTCTCCGTGGTGGAGACGCGATTCTTAAAGCAATCCAGCAGGTTCAGATTGGCATGGTCGAACTGCTCGATCAGCCTCTCCTTCGCAAACGCGTCGAGAGCCCCAAGATCGCAGACCATCCCCGTCACCGGGTCCACCCTGCCACTGAAGGTCACCTGCACCGTATAGTTGTGCCCGTGGCCGTATGGATTATTGCACTTGCCGAAGACCTCGCGGTTGCGCTCCTCGTCGTACGCCTCGCTGTGCAGCCGGTGCGACGCGCTGAAGTGGTAGCGGCGTGAGAGATAAGCCTTCATCCCTCTTCTCCGTAAAAGTCCGCAAACAGGTCCGGCATCTCGTACACGCGAATCCTGTGCAGCCGAGCGTTCGGGATCTTGCCCTCAAGCCTCTTCCAGATCGCGATCGAGATGTTCTCCGTCGTCGGCACCATCGTCTTGAACTCCGGAACCTCGAGGTTCAGATGCCGGTGGTCGTACACCCGGATCACCTCCTGCTCGAGGATGTCCTTCAGCTGCTTCAGATCGACGACGAACCCCGAGACCGGGTCCACCTCGCCCGCCACCGTCACCTCGACCGTGTAGTTGTGCCCATGGCCGTTCCGGTTGGCGCACCTGCCGAAGACCCTCTGGTTCTCTTCCTCGGTCCAGTCCTCGATCCAGTAAAAGTGCGCGGAAGAGAACTCGGCCTTGCGTGTAAGAAAGATCATCTTGCCTCTCTTCTAGTGTATCGCTCTCGCTGCAAAGATCGAGCCCCGTCAGCCCACCGGATAGCTTCGCCCCTTCCACTCCACCGTCCTGCGAAACCGGTGATGCACCGCGCTCCGTACCAGAAGGTAAGCAAATAACGGAACCCCAAGGATCGACAGAGCCACCTCAACGACCGGGAAGTTCGACCGCCCCACTCGGCGATAAAACCGCAGCAGGGCACGTGCCCAGAAGGCCATCACAACCCATCGCTGCCAGGTCACCAGCCATGGAATCGCGCACGCCAGCACCGGTAGCCCGAAGTACAACAGCAGATCCAGCATCCGGAAGACCGCCAGCAGAACCGGCTGCGGAAACAGCAGCGCCAGATTCTTCGTCCAGCCCTCGATCATCGCCGTCGTGGTGCGATACATCCGTGTCGAAAGCGCCTCGGGAGCATACCGAAACCGGATCGTCCTCTCGCTCAGTTTGAACACGCGCGCCAGCTCCACATCCTCGAGCACATCCCTGGCCACCGCCCTATGCCCACCCACGGCAAAATAGGCCTCACGATCCACTAGCAGAAACTGTCCATTCGCCGCTGCCAGCGGATTCTCAGGATCGTTCACCTGCTTCATGTCGTACACGCTCGCCAGTTCGGAGAACACCAGCGGCATCACCACCCTCTGCCAGAATCCGATGACGATCTGCCGCGGGGAGTACGAGAGCAGCGCCGCCCCATGCCGCTCCGCCTCCCGGATCGATCGCGAAAGATCTCCCAGCTCATGCACCGTATCGGCATCGGTAAACAGAATCCACTGGCCGCGAGCTCCTTGCGCCGCGGCCCAGCAGGCATTGTTCTTCCCCGTGAATCTCTGCGGTGGAGGCGGCGTCATCACCGTAACTCCCGCATACCTCCCGGCGAACTCCGACGCAATCGCCCCCGTCCGATCCGACGATTCGTCATCGACGACGATCAACTCCCACTGCTGCCCCAGCGCGAATCCAGGCTCGGTCTGCCGTACCAGCGATTCCAGACATCCAGCCAGCGAGGCCTCCTCATTCCGCGCCGGAACGACGACCGTCAATTCCACCCCGTGGCTCTCCTGCTCGTCAGTCACTCTCTCCCCTGCCCTCCGAAATCCCGCGTCAAAACGATGGCCTGCCGGCCGGGCCCACTGCGCGTGAGGCGCACTCTTCGTGACGCATGTACTCCCTTCGGGGTGAGGCTCCCGTTGGTCGCTTGCAAAGATCTTCACGCCGACCGGAGGGAGGCCCATGGCGAAGGCTGCATACATGTCACGAAGTGACCGCCCCACGCGTAGTGGGCCGGCGCGGCAGAGCTCTTCTTCGCTAAAGGAATATGTCAATACGCCCTGACTGCAATCTCCACTCTCTGCCCGCTGCAGGATCCTCGCGGTCCGCTCTCGTATTATAGGAACGTGGAACAGAAGAAGCGCACTCCCTGGAAGCTTTCAAGCCTGTTGACCGGCCTCGCCTTACTGCTGGCCACCGCCGGCTGCGATCGCGGCCAGCATCCCGGCAACATCGGCAAGGCGGCCCCACAGTTCGTCATCAGCGACGGCTCCCAGACCATCGACCTCAGCAAGCTGCGCGGCAAGGTCGTTCTCCTCAACCTCTGGGCCAGCTTCTGCGCCCCCTGCGTCGAAGAGCTCCCCAGCCTGCTCGAGCTCCACAAGCGCATGCCCGACGTCGCTATCGTCGCAGTCAGCATCGACCAGGACCCCGACGTCTACCAGCGCTTCCTCGTCAAAAATCACATCGACATCAAGACCGTTCGCGATGAGGACGGCCGCATCAACGCCCTCTACGGCACCGCCCAGATCCCCGAGACTTACGTCATCGACCGCAACGGAATCCTGCGACGCAAGTTCGTCAGCTCCCAGGACTGGACCAGCCCCGAGATCATGAGCTACCTCACCAACCTCTAAGCTGTGCTTCCGTGCTTCTACCCGCGAGAGACCCGCTCCGGTCCTCGCTCCTCGCGGATATCAAAGGCCCGCATCCCCGCCCGGGCCGCGGCCTCCAGACCTTCGTTCGAGTCCTCGAAGACCACCACCCGCTCCGGTTTCACCCGCATCCGTTTGGCCGCCTCCAGATAAACGTCAGGGGCGGGCTTCGGCCGCTCCACATCCGCCGCCGTCACGATCGTGTAGAACATGGGGCGCAAACGCGTAGCAATCAGCGTCGCCTCCACATTCCTCCTCACGCCGTTCGAGGCCACGGCCATGGGAACCTGCCCAAACCACCGCCGCGCCACATCCGAGACCACCTTGATCTCCTGAATCAGGTGCAGATTGTCGAGGAACGCCTTGTTGGATCTCTTATAAAACTCCTCCCGAATCAACGACTCCACCTTGAACTCGGCCTCGAACGCGTCTAGCAGATCGTCCGGCCCCAGGCCATGGCGCGTGCTGTACCACTCCTCCGTTATGGTCGCGCCCAAAGGCTCAAGCGCCCGCTGAATGGAAAACAGATGAGCTCCCGCGCTATCGACCAGCGTTCCATCGCAGTCGAAGACCAGGGCGTCGAAGCTCCCTTTTTCAAGGTTAAATGCCATAGCTCTCATTCTACTGAGCGGAGGGATGTCTCCTCCTTATCGCACCCATTCGAAACGTAAAAACTCCCTGAAGAGATCTCTTCAGGCTTTGCCGTATGCAAACCGATGCGAAGAAAAGTAGCCCAATGCGAAGAAGAACCACCAGAACCAACTTTGGGGTTACTGGTTCACGCCGCTGGCCAGGAAGCCGCCATCGACCACCAGGATCTCCCCGGTGATGAAGCTCGAAGCGTCGCTCGCAAGAAAGATCGCCGAGCCGACCAGTTCCTCGGTCTTGCCGAAGCGGCCCATCGGCGTGCGCATCAGGAGCTCCTTGCCGCGGTCGCTCTCGTCCAGAAGCTTCTGGTTGAGCGCCGTCCGAAAGACCCCCGGCGCGATAGCGTTGACGGTCACCCCGCGCGAGCTCCACTCGACCGCCAGCGACTTGGTGAGGGCGCCCACGGCGGCCTTGCTGGCGGCATAGGCGGTCACCTCTTTCAACGAGACGTAGGTATTGAGCGAGGCTATGTTGATGATGCGCCCGGAGCCGCGCTCGAGCATGTGCCTGCCGAAGATCTGGCAGGCGCGCAAGGTCCCAGTCACATTCGTGTCTATGATGTCGTTCCAGGTCTCCTCGGAGACGGTGAGGGTGGGCTCGCGCTTGATCTTTCCGGCCGAGTTGATGAGGATGTCGACCTTGCCGAACTCCTTGAGAGTGGCCTCGAGGACGGCCTCGAGCGAGGCCCGGTCGCCCACGTCCGAGGTCAGGCGAAGAGCGCGGCGGCCCTTGGACTCGATGGCCTGGGCGGCCTCCTCGACCTGCTCGCCGCGGCGCGAGGTCGCGACGACGTCGGCCCCCGACTCGGCGAGGCCCACCGCCATGGCCAGACCGATGCCTGAGGTTCCGCCTACGACGACTGCCGTCTTGCCGGTCAGATCAAATAAAGGGTGCGCCATGAAAGTTCTTCCTCTCTTGCTTTGTATGTTTTTTGAAGCTCTAGCTCGAAGCTCTAGCTCTTGGCTTCGGCTGTTGCTGGAAGCTGCGTGAGAATACGACTGACGACCTCATCCGGGGTGGCATCGTTGACGATGCGAAGGGCATCGGCCGGCGGCTCGAGGGTGTTGATCTGACTTTGTAACAGATCTGGGTTCATGAACTCGTGGTGGCGTGAGGCGAGGCGCTTGGAGATCATCTCGGGCGAGAGGTCGAGCCAGACGAAGCGGATCCCTTCAGCCGGAATGCCGTGGGCCAGGGTGTCGCGATAGCTCTGCTTGAGCGCGGAGCAGGCCAGCACCCCGCTGCCGCCCTCCTGGTACCAGACGAGCATCAGGCGGTTGAGGGTCTCGAGCCACGGCTTACGATCTTCATCGTTCAGGGGGTGCCCGGCAGACATCTTCTCCTTGTTGGCCGCTGGATGATAGTCATCTGCGTCGGCGAAGACCGCTCCTGAACGTTTGGCGAGAAGCTCGCCGATGGTGGTTTTGCCCGATCCGCTGACACCCATCACGACAACGATCATCTGCTCCATGCATCCTTTCCGAGGCGTTTCTTATTTTCCCAGAAAGACGGGCCGGATGTGTCGGTCAAACAGGTTCGTGGTCACATTGCGCGCGACGCTCTCTTCGTTGGCCTCGAGCGCCTTCAGGTAGCGGTCCCCCATCTTGGCCGCGACCTTGAAGCCCACGTGCAGAAGCTGCCGGAAGCTGGGGTTGTAGCCGGCATTCGACTGGTCGTGCCGCAGGGCGGAGACGTACTGCTCGCTGGTCCAGCCATCGACCTCCTCGGGTGCGGGCAGCCCGGCCGGATCGATGTCGATGACGCTGGCATAGGGGGCGCAGAGCTCCTCGCGATGATCGAAGGCCTCGCGATAAACCTCCTTGGCGATCTCGAGCCCCGAACCATCAGCTTCGGCGAGACCGATCAACTCCTCAAGCCAGGTGGTCCCCGCGGTCTTCAGATGAACTCCAGCGCCGGTCGCGCTCACCGCATCGTGGATGGACTTGTAGATGGAGAATTTATCGGAGCCGGAGTGAACGCTGAGCTTGAGATTGGAGGGCAGGCCATAGGTCTTCACCGCGAAGGCGATGGCGGCGATGTCTTCACGGAACTCTCGGGCGAACTGGTCGACATCGCCCACATAATCGACGCCCTTGTTGAACCGGCCGGTGAACTTGGGGGCAATGGTCTGGATGGGTATCTTCTCATCGGCGATCGCCGCGAGGATGATGAGAAGCTCGACCGGGGTCTGGGGGAAGTCGGTCTCGTCCATCGAGACCTCGGGCACGAAGTTCCCCTCGCCCTTCTTCTCCACCAGGAAGCGATAGATGCGGCCAGCGTCCTCCACGGCGGCAAGAAACTTGTCGGCGACCTTCGTGACGAAGCCCGCGTCCGTGCTGAAGGGCTGCTCGATCCCGGGAATGGTCACGGCTCCGATGAGCTCAGGATGGCGGGAGACGAAGGCCTCCACATCGGCGGCATCGGCAGGCTTGCTAATCATCTCGGCGACATCGAGGGTGAAAAAGTCACAGGGAGCGAGGAAACGCTCAACGGTGTTCAGGTTGATGTGATCGGCGTCGAGGAAGTACGGCGCGGGCCAGGCAAGCTCCTGAACAGCAACATCGGCGGCCTTGCGGGTCTCGGACGGCTCGCTCCCGATGATGTTGTGCTCGCGATTGGACTTGTTCCACACCGGCACGACCTCAAGCCCGGCATCTTTCGCCTTGATGCATGCGGCGAGTTGCGCCATCGCCTGATGAGCGAACCGATCGCCCACTCCTATCGAAAACCTTGGAAGCTCTTTCATCACAATCCCCTGCCGGATATTGGTCCAACCATTAAAGCCTTCCAAGCATACAGAGAAGCATGGGATTCACGCAATGAGGAGCGCGCAGCGGTTGTGAGGAGAGGAAATCGGCTCTATGGTAACCACACTGTATCCTCGAGAATTGGCACAGGCCCTGCGGGCGGTCTTTCGATAAGACCATTTGAATCATTTGTTGCACATGTGAATAACAAATTATTTTATGCCGGAGCGGTAGACGTCGATCCTGAAATTGGTTACTTTCGTCCCAGATGCATGCACGTCAAATTGTTCGAAAGGGAGCACTTCCCCATGTCTCTCGTTCGTTTTTGCTTGCTGTCTCTTGTCGCAATCTCACCCTTGATGGCCCACGCGGATACCTTTAATTTTTCCGTCAGCGGGAGTGCTGTTGGCTTCACTGGATCGGGCGTCCTCACGACGACGGATGAGGGCGGAGACTATGTGGTCACCGGGATAACGGGAACAGGGGTCACCGGCCTGTTCGCGCCCGGTGGCTTTAATGGGAACGACAACCTGCTCTTTCCCTCATCGGATCCGCAGCTCGATGGAAGCGGTCTGAGCTTCACCGCGATCAACGGTCCGGATCACTTCAACGTAAACTTATTCAGCAACGGCTCCTCCTACTTCGTCTTTCTCCAGGATGAGGATAACTTCACCGAAACCGTTCCGGTGACCTTTGAGGTCGGCAACAGTCCGGTTCCTGAGCCCTCGACACTGGTATTGCTGGGCACGGGCCTTCTAGGAGCAGCCGCAACGGTCAGCAGAAAGATAACCAGAACCAGATAGATGTTCCAACCCCAAGGTGGGAGCCGCCCCCGGGCTCCCACTTTGGTATTTGAGGGTGGTTAGTCTTTGAAGCGGCCACGATAGGCCCAGAGGCCGAGCCCGGGGTTGGAGATGTAGAAGATCTCCTCACCATCGACAATGTTCCATCCATCTTTCAGGACGTCGGGGTTATATCGCTGTGTGTACTCGGCGAGATCGCCGTACTGGAAGTGGACGCTCTCGATCTCCTCGCGGGTGAGGTGGCCGGGGCAGTAGCGGATGGTGAAGCGGCCTTCGGACGATCCGTGGATCAGGTGGGCGGCAGCGCTGAGGTTGCCTGCGAGAGCGGGGTCCTCTTTGACCAGCTCGAGGGTACGTGGGGTGCCGCAGTAGCCGTAGGTGCGGATCAGCTTGTCGATGGCGGCATCTTCCCCGAACTCGTGCACGCCGGGGGCGAGGACGATGAGCTCGGCGTTATCGGCCAGGGCCATGCGGGTGCGATAGACGCTCTTGTTGCCAAGCCACGTGGAACGGAACTCATGCGGATCGAGGAAGACGACGGCCTTCTTGATCTCGCGATCGAGCATCTGGAAGTTAACCTCGAGCGAGAGCGCGGCGGCCAGGTTGAAGCACTCGGCATCGTCGCCGATGTAGAGGCCGCGGACGACGAGCTTGCCCTCGGCGTTCTTGCCGACGACGGTCTGGACGTAGACGATGGGGAGGTTCTGCGCAAAGTGGTCGCTGGCGTAGTTGAGCACGCGGCGAACCGGAGTGTCGGCGCGGCCCATCATGCGCTCCATGCCATAGACCGCGCCGAGGAAGTGCGAGCGGTGGATGCCGATGGAGCCTCCGGTGCCGACGAAGATGTTCTTGTTGTAATTGGCCATGCCGACGACCTCATGCGGAACGACCTGGCCGATGGAGAGGATAAGGTCATGTCCGCCGTCGCGCAGAAGCCTGTTGACCTGGGCGGGCCAGGTGTAGTCGACCTTGCCCTCGGAGACTTGGTGCAGAAAAGAACCGGGGACCTCGCCGAGGGTAACGACGTCGTTGCGCCAGTCGTGGACGCGGAAGAGCTCGAGCGGGGTGGCGCCATACATGGTGGCGATCTCGGAGTCGGTCATCGCCTTGTGGGTTCCGAGCGCGGGGAGGACGTCGGTGAGGCGCGAACCGTAGTACTGCCAGGCAAGCTCAGTGAGCGCTCCGGCCTGGGAGTGGAAGCGGGTGAAGTCGGGCGGGACGGCGAGGACTCTGTTGCGCCGGCCGATGGCATCCAATGCGGAGAAGAGGGCGGTGCGCAGATCGTCGGGCGACATCTCGGTCGCCGGGCTTCCAGCAGAGAAATAAAGGCTCATGAGGGTTCATCTTACGCTGCTTGAGAGCGTGGTAAAACCAATTCTGGAAGCGATCGAGCGGTGATCGAAAAGTAGGACTTGCGAGTAACAGGAGCGATGGAGTGATGATGGAGAAGGATCTCGAGCTTACGGTTCCCGACGGAACCTCCGATGCGGTGCTGTTCCGTCCTGATGAGGGCAGGTCGCTGCCGGGCGTCTTGTTTATCCCGGACATCTGGGGGATACGGCCAACGATGCGGGAGATGGCGCGGCGCGTGGCCGCCGAAGGCTACACGGTGCTGATGCCGAATCCGTTCTATCGCACCAGCGCGTCGCCGGTGTTTACGGGTGAGAGAATGCCGGGCGATCCCGCGGTGATGAAGCGGATGGAAGAACTTTGGACGCCTCTGACTCCTGAGAACGTGGATCGGGACGTTGCGGTTTACGTGGACGCTCTCGCGTCGCACCTGGACGCGGGGGCGGAGTCCTCCGCCGGGAAGAAGATCGGGACCGTGGGGTTCTGCATCGGCGGCGGCATCGCGCTGCGGGCGGCGGCGGCGCGGCCGGAGCTGGTGAAGGCGATGGTCTCGTTGCACGGCGGCGGGCTCTACCGGGAGAACGATCCTGGCAGCCCACACCTAGTGCTTCCGGCGGTAAAGGCTCGGCTCTACTTCGGACACGCCTCGGAGGACAGGAGCATGGATGCGGATGCGATCGCTGGGCTCACGAGGGCTCTGGAGGCGTGGGGCGGGCGGTACGAGAGCGAGGTCTACGCGGCGCGGCACGGCTGGACCGTCCCGGACAACCCTGCCTACACCCAGGGCGAGGCGGAGCGGGCCTACAGCAAGCTGGTGGAAATTTATCGGGAGAGCCTGGGCTGAGGCTCCCCCTACTTTTTTGCGCAAAGTATTGAAATGAAATCAATTAGCTTCGGACTTCGAGCGTAAAGTCTTGTCAATCCAAGAGCCAGGACTGCAAAGTCTTGTTTATAAAGTGGTTATACAGAATATCCCCGGAGAAAGTCGCCGGGGATCTTTTATTCTCTGGATTGATTTTAGCAAATTGGGAGGAGGCAATCGGCACTTGTTTCGCTGGGTGCGCTGCCGCGCGGGCCCACTGCGCTCGGTCGGCAGGCCAGCTTGTTTAACTCAAAAGGTTCGGGTTTGAATCTTTCGTGATCAGGGGTAGAGGAGGACGGCGATGTTGTAGGCGGTGAAGGATCCGCTGGCCGTGTCCTGGCAGGCTCCGACGACGGCCTGACGGTATTTGCCGGACTGGATGCGCTGGGCGAGCTGCTGCGGGATCTGGTCGAGGCGGTCGGCGTTGTAGCGCATGATGTACCAGGGCTTGTGCTGGCCGGGAAAGCCGGTATCCATCTGGCAGGCCAGACGGGCCTGGGCCTGGGTGGAGGTGGTCTGGCTGGGGCCGACCTCGAGGCCGGTGCGGGAGAGCAGATGGGTGACGGCCAGCTCCTGCTGGTCGAAGCTCATGGTCTCGACGGTGGAGGCGAAGTCTTCGACGGCGTAGAGCTCGTTGCCGCGGGCGACGACGGCGATTCCGACGATGTTGACCTCCGGGTCTAGAAGGTTCTGGCGGTGATCGCGGGAGTTCATCCAGAGGTCGTGGAGGGAGTACCCGCTGGGGGCCTGGGCGACGTTCTCGCTGATCAGAGAGAAATGGACTCCGGCCTGGGAGCCGCGCTCGGAGAGGCCGGGCTCGCCGGGAAACTGGTGGGCGATGTTGGCGTGCGCGGCCATCTGCCGGGCGTGGAAGCGAGCGGCCTCGGCGAGGACGGGATCGAAGCGGAGGGGAGCGATTCCTCGGGCGGCGCGATCACGGTTGGCGGCGGAGAGCAGGTTCTGTTCGAGGCTGACGGTGGGACGAGGGAGGGTCGTGGGGATCGAAGCTGCGGCTGCGAAGGCGGAGGGGCTGCCGCTGAGCCCGGCGAGGAGCGCGAGACAGGAGACAAGACCGAGCGAAAGAAGGCTACGTCTATGTTGGTTCTGAAGGCTGGTACTTCGAAAAGATAAATACGGCATCTGCCTGCTCCGGTCGGTCGAGAAGCCTTCCAAAGTGGTGTATCGGCCCGTCCCGGTCGACGCGGCTCCGGGGGACCGATGGTAATCCACTCTCTTGCTGGTCGGTCGAGGCGCGATTAGGAGATACTTTGCGCTAAGACCGCAAGCAATTGCATGTTGCCATGCTAGATGACCTCTTCCTTATTTGTGAATTAATTTTCCCTCTAAACGGAAAATTAATTCACACAAGGCAGACGAATCGAAGGGACGACGAGGGATGCATGAGATTTTTCTCGTTATCCTCCAGAAAAGAAATACTTTCTGGCTAAGGCGTTCAGTTGGACGGGGCCCTCTCCGGGGGATCTCGGCGGCGGAGGTCTACACGAAGAGATGTGTGCTTTGCGTGGAACGTTGTTTTTTTTATTACGGAAAACAACGTTCTGCAACTTCTACGATCGTCAGGCCAAGTTGCCCATAACGCCGTTTTTGCAGGAACATTCGGGTAACTTCCGAGAAGCCGACTTTCTATGAGGACTGATCTCGTTCGGCGGTTCCAAAGTCGTAGAAGACGCGAATGAAGTTGCCGTCGAGATCGTTAAGGATGAACTCTCTCAGCTTCCATGGCTTATCTTCCGGCTCGGAAAGGATGGTTGCTTGCAGGGCCTTCCACTCTTTGCAGAGGTCGTCTACTTCGTTCTTGCTCTGAAGATTGAGCCAAACGAGCGCGGGCGCTTCATTCCCATAGGTCTGTCGGAAATTTCCATCGGTGAGGAACAGTCTGCAATCTCCCCTCGATACTCCGGCGATCCCACTCTCCTCATCCTGCCAGTCGAGCGTGAAACCCAACACATCCACATAATGGGCCACAGCTTTCGCTGAGTTCTTTACAGGCACTTCGGGAACTGCTGCAGGAAATCTCATCGAACGCATCCTCCGAACTTAAGGTAGACCGCCAGACGAAATCCTAACAGTCATTTTCGACAAGTCCACATAAACGCCCTTCCAGCGATTATGACGACCTGTTTCTTGGATGGATGATCTACGGCACGGCTGAAGCCGTGCCTTTAAGCGCAGCAATGCCTGTCTAAGCCAAAAGGAGTCCCCTTCCCGATTTACATCGCATTTCATCGGCAGACAGGATCGACTGGAGTCAAGTAGGCTGATAACGCCGGCAAACTATGGGAGACAGAACTGACAATCAGTCACCGCGTAGAGTCCTGTTCGCGATTGGCTGGCGTTGCAGCGCTGATTGCACTCGCATCAGGCATTTGCTCCTGGACCTCTCCCTTTCCGCTAGTCCCTGACGGCCAAGGCGGCTTCTCACTCAACCCGATGGAAGATCGAGTGCTTCTCGCCGGGCTGCTGTCAGCTCTCGCTGCAAGTATTTTGGGAGCATTTGGCAAGGGGCGGAGCCGCCTGGTGGTCGTACTATCCAGCCCCTTACTGACTGTCTTTAGTCTCTTGGGCTGGTTAGGAAACCACAGGTGACTCATCCGTCCCGATAAACGCCGTTTGCGTCAGTTTGAGATCACTTCCCATATGCGGACTTCTCAGGACTGATCGGGGCTCGACATCGACGGTGAGTCTGCCTCGTTCATGGAACCAACCCCGGCTCATTTACGTTAGAGAGGCTATGTCCGAATGGATGCGATACCTCTTAGGAGCAACTGTCCTCCTGCCGCTTTGCGCTCTTGCGCAGGGTTTCCCTCCCCTCAAAGTGGAGACCCATCTGATCGACACCACCGTGAGCGTTCACGACACCACTGGCGGCCTCGTAAACGACCTAACCAAGGATGACCTCTCCATCGTTGAGGACGGTGTTCCCCAAACCATCCGCTTCTTCTCCCACGCCGATCAACTCAACCTCAGCATCGGCCTCGTCATCGATGCTAGCAAGAGCCAGGAAAAGTTCATCAAGAATCACGAGCGTGATATCGCCGACTTCCTCCATCGGACCCTCCTCCCCGGTGACCGCGCCTTCGCGCTTTGCTTTGGAAACCATCTCCGTCTGGTCAGTGATTGGACCGGTGACCAGACCGCAATCATCGAGAGTCTACGCAGTTACGACAAAGGCCATCGCGACAGCCCCGAACTCGGCCCCACAGAAAATCGCGAACTTGGCACCGCACTCAACGATGCCATCTTCTACAGCATCACCGAGAGGATGGCGGATGTCCATCGGCGTCGCAAAGTGCTTGTCGTCTTCTCCGACGGCGAAGAAAACTCAAGTGAACACGACCTCATTGACGCCATTGAAGCCGCTCAAAATAACGACGTTCTCGTGTATGCGATCCGCTACACAGAACTAGATCACGGCAAAATGAAAGCACGCGACCGCTACGGTATTCGCGAGCTGGATCATCTGACCGCACAGACAGGAGGCAATTCCTACGACATACATACTATGAAGGTCAGTCAGGTCTTCGCCGAGATCGCCGGAGAACTACGCTCCCTCTATGGTGTTGCTTACCAATCTACCAACAGGGTTCGCGATGGCTCCTTTCGCAAGATTGTCATTCAACCAAATCGCCCAGGTATCGTCCTGAGAGCGAGAGCCGGCTATTACGCGAAGTAGCAGCATTTCCACATTGCCGCAGGAGGAACGTGGCCGTGGCGACTAAGATTCCCAGTATGTCGAGTTTTTTGACAACTGCACTCTTGATGGCGCGTTAAGGGCAATGCACTCACTGAACAGGGCTTATATTTTTTGGGATCATTAGTTCCGATAAACGCCGATCTGTGAACCAATGAGCAGCGGTTCCCGCAAAGTCGCATTTTCGGCAAGTTCTGAAGAAGGACTCTGGTCCGAACGGCTGCCATACGTTTTTGACGTCTGTGTGGCTACTCCAAGCAGAAGCCTTGGAATTGGGCTTTGTCCCGTCGGTTCGCGAGTTTGCTTCAGGCGGTGGCGGGTTCGAGCTGGGGTTTGACCTGCTCCCAGGTGCGGCCGATTCCCTCTTCGAGGCCGACCTGGTGGCGCCAGCCGAGGGCGTGGAGCTTGGAGACGTCCATCAGCTTGCGCGGGGTTCCGTCGGGCTTGGTGGAGTCGAAGACGAGCGAGCCCTGGAAGCCGAGGACACGGGCGACGGTCTCGGCCAGCTCGCGGATGGTGACGTCTTCGCCGGTTCCGATGTTGATCAGGGGCGGCTCGTTCTCGGTGAAGAGGGTGTTGTAGAGCGAGTCGTCGAGGTTCATGAGGAAGACGCAGGCCTGGGCGAGGTCGTCGGAGTAGAGGAGCTCGCGGCGCGGGGTTCCGGTTCCCCAGACGGTGACGTTGGGGGCGTTGGTGCGGACGGCGTCGGCGGTCTTGCGGATGAGCGCGGGGAGGACGTGGGAGTTCGAGAGGTCGTAGTTGTCGCCGGGGCCGTAGAGGTTGGTGGGCATGGCGGCGAGGTAGCGGGTGCCGTACTGGCGGTTGTAGCTCCAGCACATCTCGATGCCGGCGATCTTGGCCAGGGCGTAGGGGCGGTTGGTGGGCTCGAGGGGGCCCGTGAGGAGGCAGGACTCGGGCATGGGCTGCGGGGCGAGCTTGGGGTAGATGCAGGAGGAGCCGAGGAAGAGGAGGCGATCGACGCCGTTGCGGTAGCTGGCGTCGATGATGTTGGTCTGGAGGATGAGGTTGTCGCGGATGAAGTCGGCCGGGTAGGTGTTGTTGGCGAGGATTCCGCCGACCTTGGCGGCGGCGAGGAAGACGAACTCGGGCTTCTGCTCGGCGAAGAAGTGGTTGACGGCGTCGGCGTCGAGGAGGTCGAGCTCTGCGCGGGGGCGGGTGATGACGTTGGTGTAGCCGAGGCGGGTGAGCTCGCGGTGGATGGCGGAGCCGACGAGGCCGCGGTGGCCGGCGATGAAGATGCGGGAGTCTTTGTTCATCGTTTCGCTTCTTTCCTGGATGTGCTGCGCCGACGATTCATTTAATTGGAGTGTGGAGAACGGGTTTGGATTCCACCGGCATTCTGCGAAACCCACATCTGGCTTTGCCACATGTGGGGGCTCCCCTTTTGAGGGGGTACCCAGTTTGTGCTGGGTACCCGGTTTAGTCGAGAGTTAGGTCTCGCGAACGTTGTAGGCGTCGAAGCCGTGCTGGCGGACGAGGGCGTCGCGCTGTGCGGCTTTGAGGTCGGACTCGATCATCTCTTCGACGAGTTGGTCGAAGCTGGTACGCGGGGTCCAGCCGAGCTCCTTCTGCGCCTTGGTGGGGTCACCGAGGAGGGTTTCGACCTCGGTGGGGCGGAAGTAGCGGGGATCGACGGCGACGACCAGCTTGCCCTCTTTGTCGTAGGCCTTCTCTTCGATGCCGCTTCCCTTCCAGGTGAGGTCGAGGTCGAGGCGCTTGGCGCAGCGCTGGACGAACTCGCGGACGCTGTACTGCCGTCCGGTGGCGATGACGAAGTCCTGGGGCTTGTCCTGCTGGAGCATGAGCCACTGCATCTCGACGTAGTCGCGGGCGTGTCCCCAGTCGCGCTTGGCGTCGAGGTTGCCGAGGAAGAGGGTCTGCTGGAGGCCGACCTTGATGCGGGAGAGGCCGCGGGTGATCTTGCGGGTGACGAAGGTCTCGCCGCGCAAGGGGGACTCGTGGTTGAAGAGGATGCCGTTGCAGGCGAAGATGCCGTAGGCCTCGCGATAGTTGACGCAGATCCAGAAGGCGTACATCTTGGCGACGGCGTAGGGCGAGCGCGGGTAGAAGGGGGTGGTCTCGCGCTGCGGGATCTCCTGGACGAGGCCGTAGAGCTCCGACGTGGAGGCCTGGTAGAACTTGGTCTTCTTCTCGAGGCCGAGGATGCGGATGGCTTCGAGGAGGCGCAGGGGCCCCATGGCGTCGGCGTCGGCGGTGTACTCGGGCTGCTCGAAGGAGACCTGGACGTGGGATTGGGCGCCGAGGTTGTAGATCTCGTCGGGCTGGACCTTCTGAACGATGTGGATCAGGGACGAGGAGTCGGTGAGGTCGCCGTAGTGGAGGATGAACTTGGGGTTAGGGTTGTGCGGGTCCTCGTAGATGTGATCGATGCGGTTGGTATTGAAGAGCGAGGAGCGGCGTTTGATGCCGTGGACCTCATAACCTTTCGCGAGAAGGAACTGGGCGAGATACGCTCCGTCCTGGCCGGTGACGCCTGTGATCAGGGCTTTCTTCAAACGGTGACTCTCCTTGGGGCTCCGAAGTTCGGGTGAAGTCAGTTTATTGCGGGTCGTACAAATCAGATTATTGGTTGTATGGATCAGTTTAGTCGATGGGCACGGACAAGAGCTTGAATATCGCGTTCAAACTGTTCGAGCACCTGCTGTCTGCCGAGGTGCTGGACGGCGTAGGTGCGGGCGTTGGCACCGAGGGTTGCGCGCAGCTCGGGCGAGTCGATGAGGCGCTGGACGGCGGCGTGAAGGGAGATGGGCTCTTCGGCCGGGACGACCAGGCCGCAGGCCTCTGCGGGCGATGCCCCGCTGACGACACGGGCGACCTGGGTTCCGGCGTCGGCGGTGGCGATGACGGGACGGCCGCTCGAGAGCATGCCGGTGAGTTTGGAGGGCATGACGAGGTCGGCGGCTCCGGCTCGCTGGGGGAGAAGGTGGATGTCGGCGGCGTTGAGGAGGTCGTTGAGTCGCTCGAAGGGCTGGAGGGGCAGCAGGGTGACGTTGCGGTGGTGGGCGACGAGGGACTCGAGCGTGGGGCGAAAGGCGCCGTCGCCGCAGAAGAGGAAGTGGACGCGGGGGTCGTTTTCGAAGGAGGCGGCGAGGGGGGCGAGGAGCTCGAGGCCCTGCTTGGCTCCCATGTTGCCGGAGTAGAGGAGGAGGATCTTGCCTTCGAGGTTGAGCTGGCTCCGGAAGGAGTTGGGAGCGGAGGGGGCTTGCGGGTAGACGGCGTCGATGTCGACCCAGTTGGGAAAGAGGGTGACGTGCTCGGTGGGAATACCTTTGTTCTGGACTTTGGACTGGGCCCGCTCGACCATCTTGTGGGAGATGCTGGAGACGCGGGTGAAGGCCTGGGTAAAGAAGCGCTCGAACGAGAGAGCGAGGGAGTGGACGGGGCCGTGTGAGGGGAGGAGGCCGAGATCGAAGGCGGCGTCGATCTCGAAGTCCTGCACGTGGAGCCAGGACTCGGCTCCGGTGGCCTGAGCCACGAGAAGAGCGAGCGGGGCGCCGAAGAATGTGGGCTCTACGGTGAAGATAATCTCGGGCTTCCAGAAGCACTGGCGCAGCATGACGGGGATGCTGCCGAGCATGAAGGAGAAGAGATGGGCCATGCGCTTGAGGCCGGTGGGCTTGGCGGGGACGTAGAGCGGGGTGCGGTAGACGATGGGTTCGCCGGGGACGCGCTCGGTGCGGTAGAGCTTGCCGCGGTAGTCTTCGCGGATGCTCCATGCGGGGTAATAGGGGGGAGCAGTGACGACGCGCACCTGGTGGCCGCGGCGGGCGAGCCAGGAGGACATTTCGCCAGTGTATTTTCCGATCCCTGTGAGCTCTGGGGAGTAGTTGAGACCGTAGATCAGGATTCGCACTTTCTGCTTAGTTTACCGGAATGCATTTTTTTGCCTAGGTGCTGCGCGCACGGCGAGTTGGCCGTTGGCGTGGGCCTCCCGTTGGTCGGCGCTCGAATTTTTCCAGCGACCAACGGGAGGCCCACGCCAACGGCGGTATACGCGTCACGAAGTGACCGCCGCCCGCGCAGGGCGCCCTAGCGGCAGCGCTGGTCTTTCACTCCAAAATAGTTTGCGTCCAAAGGCCGATAGCCTTCATGCTGGTCGAGTGAACGAGTTGTGGAATCGAGTGAAGCAGCAGCCTCTGGCTGCCCTTGGGCTGGCTCTGCTGTGTGTGTTCGTGATCTGCGCGGTGTTTGCGCCGTGGCTCGCGCCGGATGATCCGGCGGCGTTGGACCTGCATGGACGCCTGACGGGGCCGAGCGGGGCGCACTGGTTCGGGACCGATGAGCTGGGTCGGGATATTCTTTCGCGCACGCTGTATGGAGCGCGGATCTCGCTGATCGTCGCGGTCAGCGTGGTGGGGCTGTCGCTGGCCCTTGGGCTGGTAGCTGGCGGGGTGGCCGGCTTTTATGGCGGCTGGCTGGATACGGCGATTAACGTCTACGTGATGAATGCATTTCTTGCCCTGCCGGGCATCCTGCTGGCGATTGCGTTTGTGGCGTTCATGGGGCCGGGGCTAGGCAATGTGATCGTGGCGCTCGCAATCTCGGGATGGGTGGGATATGCGCGCCTGGTGCGGGGTCAGGTGATGGCGGTCAGGGAGCGGGAGTTTGTGGAGGCGGCGCGGGCGCTCGGGGCTTCCGATCTGCGGATCCTGGTGCGGCATGTGCTGCCGAATGTTCTGCAGCCGGTGATCGTGCAGGCGGCGATCGGGATGGCGACGGCAGTGATGGCCGAGGCGACGCTGAGCTTCCTGGGGCTGGGGATTCCTCCGCCGGCGGCCAGCTGGGGCTCGATGCTGAACGATGCGAGATCGCACCTGTTCGACTCGCCGCATATGGTGTTCTTTCCGGCGATGGCGGTGATGCTGTCGGTACTGTCGTTCAACTTTATCGGCGACGCGCTGAGGGACCAGATGGATCCTCGGGCCACGCTGAGACTGGGGTTGTGAAGACGTTCCATTCGGTCTGTATCCATATGCGAGTGGTTGCTTATCTTCATCGATTTCAGTGACCCGGGGATTCAGTGACCCGGGGATAGGCGCTGACGCGCGGGCACCCTGCGCGGGCGGCGGTCACTTCGTGACTCGTAATCCCCTTCGGGGTGGGGCTCCTGTTGGTCGCTTGCAAGATTCTCGCGGCGGCCACCTGGAGGCCCACGCCCGTACCGGGTCCCCACAAATAGGTCTTCGTTTGTGAGGTGGCCCGAATGGATTCGATCTAGACTTTCTTGCATGAAAGATCTTTATCAGCAGGCTGCGGTGGACGAGATCAAGTCGAGGCTCCAGAGGCTGACGCCCGAGCATGAGAGGCGATGGGGGAAGATGACCGCGGCTCAGGCAGTGGCCCACTGCGCGGCCAGCCTGGAGATCGCGACGGGCGATCTGAACCCTCCACGCGTGCCCATCGGATGGGTGCTGGGCTGGATCATCAAACCGGTGGCTTTTCGCGATGGCGAGCCGTTCCGCAAAAACTCGCCCACGATGAAGGAGCTTATCGTGACGGACGATCGCGACCTGGAGGTGGAAAAAAGAAGACTGTGCGAACGGATCGATCGATTCTCAGCGATTGGACCCACGGGCTGCACGAAGCGGCCGCACAGCTTTTTTGGAAACCTGACTCCCGAGGAATGGTCCTTTTGGATGTACAAACACCTGGACCATCACCTGCAACAGTTTGGAGTTTAGGCGTGGACGCTTGTCTCCTGCTCATCGGCGCGTTGAATCGCGTATGCTGGGCAATGTTGTTTGCGGAGGTGCCGCGTGCGAAAAGTTCTGATCGAGCAGAAGGACAGTAAGCCGAAGGAGGATGAGGGGGCGTGGCTTGATCTGGAGCGCATTGCCGCGGTCGAGCTGAGCTCCGAGGACCCGGACTTCCCCATCGAGCATGCGTTGGCTGCGAATGCGACGACCGGCTGGAGAGCGTCGACGAACGGGCCGCAGAGGATCCGTTTGCTCTTCGATGTGCCGCACAACTTTCATCGCATTCAGTTGCATTTTGTGGAGAAGGAGGCCGAGCGCTCGCAGGAGTTCTGGCTGCTGGCCTTCACCGAGGGCGAGCTGCGGGATGTGGCGCGGCAGCAGTGGAACTTCTCTCCGGGGGGAGCCTCGGAGGAGCTGGAGGACTATCGCGTCGACCTCAAAGGGGTGACGGCGCTTGAGCTGCGGATCGATCCGGACCGCAGCCATGATCCCAAGCAGAGCCAGCATCGAGCGACGCTCCAGCAGTTACGGCTGGCGTAACCGGCGATGTTGATCGGAGTCATCCGGTGTTGATTGGGATCATCTCGGACACGCACGGCCTGCTGCGGCCGGAGACCCTGGTTGCCCTGGCCGAGGCGGAGCATATTCTGCACGCCGGTGACGTGGGGAAGATCGAGATTCTGGACGAGTTGAAGAAGATCGCCCCGGTCACGGCGATTCGCGGCAATGTGGATGTGCAGGGAGAGTGCGCGAAGCTTCCGGCGACGGAGATGGTGGAGCTGGATGGAAGGTTCTTCTATATGGTGCACTCGGTGCACGACCTCGATCTCGATCCGGTCGCGGCGAAGGTGGATGTGGTGGTGAGCGGACACTCGCACGATCCCGGAATCGTGCGGAAGCGGGGCGTGATGTACCTCAATCCCGGAAGCGCGGGACCGCGGCGCTTCAAGCTGCCGGTGAGTGTGGCGCTGGTGACTGCAGGCGCAGACGAGGTCGAGGCACGGATCGTGGAGCTTGAGGTTTAGGGTTTGTTCTTCGCGGCCTCTTTCGTTCGTTGATTTTTTCGTCTCGATCTGGGATCGGTAGCCAGGAGGGGAGACGCAGATCCTTCGACTTCGCTGCGCTCAGGATGACACCTCTCTCTAAGAAAATTCGAGGGAGATCTCGACGAGTCCCCTAAGAGGGCCTCTCGTTCTCGTCGCTAGAGGGGACTCTTCGTTCTCGTCCTCCAGAAGGCTTTTTCCTTCTCGATTGCGTTCCGGGCGTCAAGCTGTTCGTGAGGTGAAGTTATCCGAGCGATTCGACGAGGCGGCTCATGGCTTCTTCCTGATGCTCGATGGATTCGATGAGGCGGAATTGGGTGCGGCAGCGGTCGAGGTTGTGTCCCGGGCGATGCACCTTGTAGTAGATGTCGCCGGAGAGATAGTCGGTGAGGAAGCGGATTCCCATGACGAAGGTGATGAGCTTTCCCGAGAAGGCGAGGTACTTCTTTTCGGCGGCCGTGAGGAACTCGCCGGCGGTGGAGAGGTAGCCTCGCAGCAGAGCCTCGAACATCGGCATCTCGAGCCTGACGCGGGTGAGGTCGCGTTCGTCTTCGGCGGCCGGGCTGGTGGTGGTGCGGACCATGTCCCCGAAGTCGTAGAGCGCGAGGCCGGGCATGACGGTGTCGAGGTCGATCACGCAGAGGCCTTCGCCGGTGGCCTTGTCGAGCAGGACGTTCGAGAATTTAGTGTCGTTGTGGGTGATGCGCTCGGGGAGGTTTGCCTTGAGCAGAACGTCGGCGATGGGCTGGCGGGCGAAAGCAAATTGAATCTCGGGCTGGGCGGCGATGGCGCGGTTTGCGGGGTCAGACTCGATGGCGCGGATGAGAGTGGCGAAGCGTTTGGGGATGTGGTGGAAGTCGGGAATGGTGACGTGAAGACGCGGCGCGGGAAGGTCGGTGAGCAGATGCTGGAAGTGACCGAAGGCGAGGCCGGTCTCGAAGGCCTGCGCGGGGGAGGTGGCGGTCTCGAGCGAGACGGCGTTCTCGATGAGGAGATACATGCGCCAGACGTTGCCGTGCGGGTCGCGATGAAAGACGTCGCCGACGCGCGTGGGAATGAGGGTGAGGACGCGGCGTGCGAGGTCGGGCTGGCCGGCCATGCGACGGGCGAGGTGTTCGGTTACGCGCCGGATGTTCTCCATGTTGGCGACGGGATCTTTGAAGATGTCGTGGTTGATGCGCTGCAGGATGTAGCGAATTCCAACACCTGACTGCTCGACGGTAACGGCGAAGGTGTCGTTGATGTGGCCGGTGCCGTAGGGAGTGGCGGAGACGAAGGTGCCCTGGGTATTGAAGGATCCGACGATCGCGGAGAGGGAGGTGGAAGAGAAGTCGTGGGAGACGGTCACGGCCATAGCCTCTCAGGATAATGCCCGGCACGGATGAGGCCGGCGATGCCTTTGAGGACGTGGGTGCGGTCTTCGCGGTAGGTTACGCCGAGCCAGGAGGCCTGCGTGGGCAGGACCCTGACTCTCGCCTGGCCTGCGTGCAGAAGCGTGTTGATGGCGCTGGGGAGATAGCACTCGCTGCGGAGGTCGGAGCCGTGCTCTTCGAGGAAGTGGCGGAAGTACTCTTCGAGCTGAGGGAAGACGCGTGGGGTGAGGCCCCACATGTTCATCGAGGCGATCTCGTCGCCGGTGAGCGAGATACGGATGCCTTCGGGGGAGGTGTTGGCGATGCCGTTGGCCTCGCGGCGGATGGAGGTCATCTCGATGACGTCTTCGAGAAAGCCTTCAGGGGAGAGCGTGCAGATGCCACGAGCTACGGAGCCGTGTTCGGAGAGGGTGTTGCGCAGGATGAAGCCCGCCATGGCGTAGACGTTCGTCTGCGCGGTGAGATGCTGCTCGAGCACGCGGTAGCTGTCGGCGCCGTAGAAGTCGTCGGCGTTGATGACGGCGAAGGGGCCTTGAATCACTTGCGCAGCAGAAAGGACGGCCTGGGTCGTGCCCCAGGGCTTGGTGCGCCCGGTGGGGACGGAGAAGCCTGGAGGGAGATGGTCGAGCTGCTGGCATACGTAATCGACGGCGATGTGGGACTCGAAGCGTGAGCCTATGGATTCGCGGAAGGGCTGCTCGATGTCTTTGCGGACGACGAAGACTAGCTTGTTGAAGCCGGCGCGCAGGGCGTCGTAGACGGAGTAGTCGATGAAGGTCTCGCCGTTGGGACCGATGGGGTCCATCTGCTTGAGACCGCCGTAGCGGCTGCCCATGCCAGCGGCGAGGATGAGGAGGGTTGGTTTCATGGAGTCGTATCAACCTATTTTATTGGTAAAGTGCTGCGCTGCTAGCCGGGCCCACGCGCGTGGGGCGGTCACTTCGTGACGTGTATTTGCCCTTTGGGGTGGGGCTCCCGTTGGTCGCTTGCATAAATGTTTGCGCCGACCGACGGGAGGCCCACGGCGAAGCCGGTATACGCGTCACGAAGTGACCACCCCACGCGTAGTGGGCCCGGCCGACAGGCCTTTTCCTGAAATCAAGTAGACCGCATGCGGGGGTTGGCGATGGTATATGCGATATCCGTGAGCAGGTTGACGGCGACGTAGGTGAGGCCTACGGCGAGGATGGAGCCCTGCACGAGAGCGTAGTCGCGGTTGTAGATGGCGGAGATGGTGAGGCGGCCGATGCCGGGCCAGCTGAAGATGGTCTCGGTGACGATGGCTCCGGCGAGCAGAGAGCCAAACTGGAGACCGATGACGGTCAGGACCGGGATGAGCGCGTTGCGCAGGGCGTGGCGGTAGACGACGGCGTTTTCGGTGAGGCCCTTGGCGCGCGCGGTACGGATGTAGTCCTGGCCCAGTTCTTCGAGCATGGCAGTACGAACCATGCGGGTGAGAACGGCGGCGAGCGAGAGACCGAGGGTGACGGCCGGGAGGATGAGGTGCAGAAGAAAGTCGCCCGCGCCTCCATTGCCCGCGGTCGAGACCGGAAGCCAGCCGAGCGAGATGGAGAAGAGGAGGATGAGGATGGGGCCGAGGGCGAAGTTGGGGAAGGAGAGGCCGACCAGCGAGAGCACGCCGAGGGTGCGATCCTGCCAGCGTCCGCGATGGAGCGCGGAGAGGACTCCGGCGGGGATGGAGGCCGCGACGCCGATCACGAGAGCCGCCATCGTGAGCGCGAGGGTGTAGGGGTAGCGCTCGAGGATCAGGTGGGTGACGGAGTCGTGCAGGCGCAGCGACTGGCCGAGGTCGGCGTGGAAGATGCCATGCCAGTAGTGCGCGTATTGCTGGCCGAGGGGAGCGTCGAGGCCGTAGGCGTGGCGCAGGCTGTCGACGTCGGAGGCGGTCGCTCCCTCGCCAAGCATCTGCACGATGGGGTCGCCGGGGACGAGATGAATCAGGAGGAAGACGACGGAGACGACGACCCAGAGGACGGGCAGGGTGATGAGAACGCGGCGCAAGGGGCGCCAGAGAGAGCTTCCGTTCATTGCGTCGCTTCCCTGCTTTCTTCTTCGTAGGGCGCGAACTCGACGGGGGAGTCAATGGGCTCGACGTGGATGCGGCCGATGCGGTGGCCGTTCATCTCGGTGACGGTGTAGCGGCGTCCCTGGTCCTCAATGCTCTCACCGATGGAGGGAATGTGCCCGAGCTGCGCGAGCAGGAAGCCGGCGAGGGTCTCGACTCCGGCCTCGCGGGGAAACTCCCACTGGAGCTGGTTGCGGAGGTCGCGGAGGGAGGTCGAGCCGTCGAGGGACATGACGCCGGTGGCGCTCGAGAGGGCGGAGCGGGTGACGTCGAACTCGTCGTCGAGCTCGCCGACGAGTTGCTCGAGCACGTCTTCGGCGCTGACGAGGCCGACGGTGGATCCGAACTCATCGACGACGATGGCGATCTGGCGGCGGTTGCTCTGAAAGTCTTGCAGGAGCTCGATGGCGAGCTTGGTCTCGGGGACGACGATGGGGCGGCGCATGATCTGGCGGATGGTGAGGCCGGACTGGCCGCGGCCGCCACCGAAGGAGAGGGTGACGGAGCGCAGGTGCATGAAGCGGGAGACATCCTTCGAGTAGAGGATGCCGATGATGTTGTCGGTTCCGGGACCGGCGGGATCGTAGACGGGGACGCGGGAGTGCTGCTCCTCGACGATGCGGGAGCTGGCCTGCTCGATGGGCAGGTCGGCGGGGAGGGAGAAGATCTTGCCGCGGGGGGTCATGATCTCGCGGACGACGACGTGGCTGAGCTCGATGGCGCGATGGATGATCTCCTCCTGAAAGCCGGAGAGGAGGTTCATGCGACGGGTGGAGGTGGCGATGAGCTTGAGCTCCTCGGGCGAGTGGACGCCGCCTTCGCCGGTCAGGGGCGCCCGGAAGAGACGGAGGACGAAGGTCGCGGAGGTGTTCATCAGCCGGATGACGGGGCGGGTGATGCGGATGAAGACGTCCATGGGCCCGGCGACGGCGAGGGCGATGCGCTCGGTGCGCTGGAGGGCGAGGGATTTGGGGACGAGCTCGCCGAGGAGGACCTCGAAGTAGGTGATGAGGGCGAAGGCGAGGATGACGGCAGCGGTGTGGGCATAGATCTCGGCGTGGGGAGGGAGACGGTGGAGCCAGAAGCCGAAGAGCCGGAGGATCATCTCGGCGACGGCGGGCTCGCCGATCCAGCCGAGAGCGAGGGAGGCGAGGGTGACGCCGAGCTGCACGGCGGGGAGAAACTCGTCGATGGTCTCCTTGAGCTTGAGGACGGTGACGGCGCCGGGTCGTCCGAGGGCGATGAGCTGCTGGATACGGGTCTCGCGCACGCTGACGAGGGCGAACTCGGCCGCGACGAAGAAGCTGCTGGCCAGGATGATGAAGGCCACCAGAATGACGCGAAAGAGGATCGACTCGAGCATTAATGACAGTGTAATGGGAGGGGTGGCAGGGATTGCCGGGAGCGGTCAGTTGAATCCGCAGGATGACCCGGCCTGCGGGTGGCGGCCCATCCAAAGCGTTCGCCCCTGCTCCTGGCCGGCCGATATCTCGTGAAAGCTCCGACTGCGCCAGAATCGAATGGCTTTTGAGCTGGCGCGATTTACGCCGATATGGACAGCCTGGATTCCTCGGCTCTGAACCGAATCCAGCTAGCGGTCGAGCGACTTCGAGTCAACCGGCTGGTTCCGCAGGCGCCGAAGAAGATTCAGGTACAGATGAGCGGGATAGAGCTCGACGATCCGCGCCGGTGTCCGTTCCGGATTGAAGATCATGGAGATTCGCCTCCGATCGGGCGTCAGGAGAAGACCATCGTTGTCCGCCGGTGGCGTATAGAGAGGCCGGAGCCTGGGCCACCACTCTCGGTCGAGCCGATCCTCTCATGCCCTCGTATCGTGAGTGCCTGCCCGCTCACTGCGATTCAACAGGCTCATTTCCGGTTTGCCACGGTCGCGGGGACGGAGTACCTTGGAGGCGAGTTCCTCGCGTGGAGGTCTGTATGAATCGCACTTCCGGTCTTGCGATGCCCTTCTCACTGGCTCTTCTGTCCTCCTCGGCGCTGGCCCTGGGGCAGGGTGTGTCTTCCGCGCCGGTTGCCATCCAGCCGGCCATGCAGGACCAGGGGACATGTCCGGCATCCATGTATGCGCAGCGGCAAGGGATCGGGAGTACGGTTCAGGTGGGCGGCTCGCCATCGGAGAGATCGCAGAGACTTCGTCTGGCGCTCAGCAATCTGCAGAGGAGAGAGATTGTCTCGGTGACGATCACGGTAAGGGGGTACGACGCCGCTCCTCGCGTGATGCCGGTGGATGGGGCCAGAGGTGGAATGTTGGCCAGAACCATCGACTTCAAGCTGAATGTTCGAGCCCTTCAAAGGGCTGAGAGGGACCTGACGGTGAGGTCGATCGCGAACGTGAAGTGGATCGACCTTGAGTCGGTCGCTTACAGCGATGGGACCAGCTGGAATGCGTCCGAGAAGGACGTCTGCCGCGTCAGTCCCAATGGATACATGCTGGTTGCGGAGCGCTGATTGGGCGAGCCCTGCGAGAGTTAAAACAAAACAGCCCGGCACAGGATTGTGTGCCGGGCCGTAAATCCTTATTGCGCGTAGTTTACGCGAGGACCTTGTTGTTTACGCGAGAACCTTGGTGACGGACTTGTCGATGGTATCCTTGGGGACGTAGCCAACGATCTGCTCGGCGACCTGGCCGCCCTTGAAGATCAGGAGGGCGGGAATTCCGCGAATACCGTAACGCATAGGTGTGGCGGTGTTTGCGTCGACGTCCATCTTCATGACCTTCAGTTTGCCCTGATAAGAGCTGGCGACCTCGTCAACGACCGGGGCGAGCGCGCGACAGGGGCCACACCATGCTGCCCAAAAATCTACGAGAACGGGCTGCTCCGACTGGAGCACGTCCTTCTCAAAATTAGCGTCGTTAACTTCGGTTACGAACTGACCTGCCATCTATCATCCCTCCGAGAGTGCTCTGCGATTGCCACCCAAGCTGGCCGAGCAACCTTCACAATAATAGATGCGCGAAGGGGTCTTTGGTTTCAAATCTGGACGGCAGGTGCAGGAAAAGTGGAGACTAATCCTAATTTGGGCAGCTGGATAGGTTGGCGGTTAAATGAGAACGCCCGGACCCCTGAAGAGGGGTCAACGGGCGGTGTTCGCAGCCCTCCCCAGAACTGCTCACAAGGCAAAATTTACGCAATTTAAGAAAAAAGGTAAAGGAATCTTAGGTAACTTGGTAGATATTACCGGAGTGTTACCGAAGGGCCATCTCCATGCCACCCGCAATGCGGGTAGGCACGATCTCCACCTGGAGATCGTGCGCGGCTTGGCAGATCGCCGCCCCAGCATCGGTTGAGCCGTCGGTGATGAGCAGGACGGAGGGACCGGCTCCGCTGAGGGCCACGCCGAGGATGCCTGGGGTTCCCGAGAGAGGAAGCAGCCGCGGAAGTAAGGGGCAGGCCTCCTGCCGGTAGGGCTGGTGGATGCGGTCCTGCATGGCGGTGGAGAGGAGATCGCCACGGCCAAGAGCGAAGGCGGAGACCAGAAGCGCGGTGGCCTGAATGTTCGTGACCGCGTCGGCGCGGCTATAGCGCTCGGGAAGCATGGCCCGGGCCTTGGAGGTGGAGAGGCTCGCCGAGGGAAGGGCCAGGATCAGGTTCCAGTTGAAAGAGTTGCTGTAAGTTGCTGTTTTTACGTCAATACCCGATATCGCGGATACCGTCATTCCGCCATACATGCAGGCGGCGACGTTATCCGGATGGCCCTCGCGTCGGCATGCCTCTTCGAGGACCTGCTGGGGGGTCCAGTGGAGCTGGCCGAAGTGATTGGCCAAGGAGACGCCGGCGATGAGGGCGGCGGCACTCGATCCACAGCCCATGCCGAGAGGGATCTGATTGTCCATGGCCAGATGGAGGGGACGGGCGACCTGACCGGTGTTCGCCAGGATGTCCACGTAGGTGGTGAAGATGAGGTTGTTCTCGATAACGGAGCAGGCCTGGGCGTTGCGTCCGGTGGCCTCGATGGAGAAGGCTCCGGTATTGGAGATGCTGGCATCGATCTCGAGATAGAGGGCCATGGCCAGACCGAGGGCATCGAAGCCTGGGCCAAGGTTGGCCGAGGTTGCCGGGAGACGGAGGTGGAGGGATGGAGCTTTATCCTGATTCATCAGTATCATGCGAGGGCTAATCTCATCTGGGACTCGAGCTCTCGGAAGACGGTGTCGGTGTCGGGTTCGAGCACGACGGGCGGCTTGCGGAGCGCGGCGTGGACCAGCTGATCGGTGGGAGAGATCTGGGCCTGCTCCTCGTCGGTGAAGAGCTCGTTGCGATGGTAGTCGATGGTGAAGGTGGAGTCCTTGAGGGTGTGGCCGGTGAGGATGAGGACGACGCGCTCCTCGGGGCCGATCTTGCCCTGGGCGACCAGCTTCTTGAGCCCGGCGAGGGTGACGGCGGAGGCGGGCTCGCAGCCGATGCCCTCGGAGCCGATCTCGGCCTTGGCGAGGGCGATCTCCTGCTCGGAGACCTGCTCGCACCATCCTCCGGTGGTTCGGAGAGCGCGGAGGGCCTTGCGCCAGGAGGCGGGATTGCCGATGCGGATAGCCGTGGCGCGGGTGTTAGCCTTGACCGGGACGAGCTGCTCGCCGCCGTTCTCCTGCAGGGTGAGGTAGAGGGGGTTGGCGCCTTCGGCCTGGATGATGCTGATCTTGGGGATGCGGGGGATGAGGCCGAGGTGGTGCATCTCGGTGAAGCCCTTGGCGAGGGCGGAGCCGTTGGCGAGGTTGCCGCCGGGGACGATGATGTGCTCGGGGACCTGCCACTCCAGCTGCTCGACCAGTTCGAAGGCGGGGGTCTTCTGGCCCTCGAGGCGGTAGGGATTGACGGAGTTGAGCAGCATGATGGGGAAACGGTTGACCAGGTCGGTGAGGACATTGACGCAGCCGTCGAAGTCGGTCTTGAGCTGGATGGTCAGGGCCCCATAGTCCATGGACTGGGAGAGCTTGCCCCAGGCTATCTTGCCCTCGGGGATGAAGACGATGGAGCGCAGGCCGGCGCGGGCGGCGTAGGCAGCCATGGCGGCGGAGGTGTTGCCGGTGGAGGCGCAGGCGACCCACTCGAAGCCGCGCTCGCGGGCGACGGAGAGGGCGGAGGTCATGCCGGTGTCCTTGAAGGAGCCGGTGGGGTTCATGCCTTGGTGCTTGGCGAGCACCCAGTGGAGGCCGAGGGCCTTGGAGGCTCGGGGGAGATCGTAGAGAGGAGTGTTGCCCTCGCGGAGGGTGACGACGTTGTCGAGGTCGTCGACGATGGGAAGGAGGTCGCGGAAGCGCCAGACTCCGGACTGATCGACGGAGAGGGTGGAGGTGCGGCGCTCCTGCCAGAGCCAGCGGAGGGCGCTGGCGTTGGGGAGCTTGCTATCGGAGGCGGGAGTATCGCTCTCCGGGAGGGTAGACCAGGGATAGATGACGTCGTAGAGACCGTTGCAGATGGGGCAGCGGAATATGCTATTCACAGCGCTGCCGGCAATCCTGGCGCCGCACTCTGTGCATCGGAGCTGATGTGTCGCGACTTTCATGGTTTAGGTTAGGGTATCGTACTCGGCGGAGTCAGCCAAAAATTGGCCGTAAATCTGTGTTTTTTGCGGCTATTTTATTTGGAATTTCGATGACGGTCTCCGCCTGGGGACAGGCGAAGAAGGAGCTGCGGGTGGCGGCGGCGGCGGATCTGCAGCCGGTTCTGCCGGTGCTGGCCGAACGCTATGAGAAGGCGACCGGGGTGAAGTTGATGACGAGCTTTGGGTCGTCGGGGAATCTGGCGACCCAGATCATCAATGGGGCTCCGATTGACTTGTTCCTGGGGGCGGACTTTGTTTACCCAGAGAAGGTCGTGGCCGCTGGGCTGGCGGACGACAAGGCACCGACCCAGTATGCGCGAGGGACGCTGGTATTGTGGGCCCGGAAAGATTCTCCGCTGCAGCCGATTACGCTCGATTCGCTGGTCGATAAGCGGGTCCAGCGGGTGGCGATTGCGAACGACCTGCATGCTCCCTATGGGCAGGCGGCGGTGATGGCTCTGCAGCGGCTGAAGATGTACGACACGGTCAAGCCGCACCTGGTGGTGGCGGAGAATATCGCGCAGGCGGCGCAGTTTGTGGAGTCGGGAAACGCGCAGCTGGGGCTGATCTCGCTGACGGCGGCGAGCACGGCGAGGTTTCAGTCGGAGGGGACGATGGTGCTGGTTCCGGGTGCGACGTATACGCCGATCCTGCAGTGCGCGGTGGTGATGGCGAAGTCGGACCACAAGGCCGAAGCGCATGCGTTTCTGGACTGGCTGTTGAGGCCGGAGGTGCAGGCGAGCCTGGCCCCGATGGGGCTGGAGCCGGTGCGATAGAACCATTCCGTAGGTCTCTCTCGCGAGCGTTCTCGGCCAGGCAAGCCGGCGTACTAGGAGTAGTGCTTTCGGCCATGGTTCTGAAGTCCAGCCTTGAGCCGAAGGGGATGAGCGTCCGGAGGGTTGAGACTCTGCTCGGGAGAATCTTCGACATGCTGCTTCCCGCAGAAGATATGCCCGCTCCAGGCACAGGAGATGCAAGGTGAAGGTGATCCTGACAGGAGCGACCGGATTCGTAGGGTCGGAGGTTCTGGAGCAGCTGTTGAGGATGCCTGCGATCACGCAGGTAACGTGCCTGACTCGCCGCGCGATCGCGTTCGATTCTCCGAAGTTGAGGACGCTCCTTCATTCGGATTTCTCCGCCTATGACGAACCCCTGGCAAGGGATATGGCAAGCCACGCGGCCTGTATCTGGACACTGGGAGGAAAAGCGGCCGACGCTCCGGATTCGGAGAGCTATCGGCGTGGCACCTTCACGTTTCCTTTCGCGTTCGCGACCGCTGTGGCTGAGCGAATTGCTGCTCCATTCCAGTTCTGCTATCTGAGCGGAATGGGAGCCGATCCCAGCGAGAGCGCAAGGCTTCCCTGGCAGCGAGAGACCCGTCATCTCAAGGGAAGGACAGAACGCGCCTTGTACGACCTGCAGAGGAGTTCGTCTTTTTTTCACGCCACGTCCTTCCGGCCCGCCGGGATCCTGCCGAAAGGTGCGAATCATATCCTGAGCGCCCTTCTGGCTCCGATTGTCATCGGGGTCGATACGCTTTCGAGGGCCATGGTTCGCCGGGCCACTTCTCCGGATGCGGAGGTGTACACCGTTCTCTCTCATCGTCAGATCAAGAAGCTCGCACGAGAGTAGAGAGGCGAGCGAACCGCTTCGTTGCGTCACATCGCGCCCCAGCATTTAGGCTGTCTTTCATGGATCTGGAAGCTCTCTGGCTGACCCTGCGGCTGGCTGCCGCGACGACGGCGATTCTGTTGCTCGTGGCGTTGCCGCTGGCATGGTGGATTGCGTCGCGGCAGGGGCTGCTGACGGCGCTGGTGCAGGCGGTGGTGGCGTTGCCGCTGGTGCTTCCCCCGACGGTGCTGGGGTTTTATCTGCTGGTGGCGATGGGGCCGCTGACGGCGCCGGGGCGGATGCTGATCCAGGTGGTGGGGCATCCGCTGGCGTTCAGCTTCGAGGGATTGTTGATCGGGTCGGTGCTGTACAGTCTTCCGTTTGCAGTGCAGCCGCTGGTGGCGGGGTTTGAGGCGGTGGACCGGGGATATATCGAAGCGGCAGAGGGGCTGGGAGCTTCGCCCTGGAGGGTGTTCTCTTCGGTCGTGCTTCCGATGGCGCGGGCTTCCCTGCTGACCGGCGCGGTGCTGACGTTTACCCACACGGTGGGCGAGTTCGGGGTGGTGCTGATGCTGGGAGGAAATATTCCGGGAGCGACGCGAACGCTGTCGATCTCGATCTACGACCTGGTGCAGGAGGGGAGCTATGCCGCGGCGAACCGGACGGCGCTGGCGCTGGTGGGTTTTGCGGCGGCGGCGCTGGTGGTGATCTATCTTTTGCCCAGCGTTCGCAGGGGCGAGGGAAGGCAGGCCGACGTTGTCCGATAGCCATCTGAGCGTGAGGATGAGGCATCGCGTGGGTGGGGTGACGCTCGATGTGGAATTTTCGCTGAAGCAGCGGTGGACGGTGCTGTTCGGGCCTTCTGGCTGCGGGAAGACGACGGTACTGCGAACGATTGCAGGATTCGTGCGTCCGGAGGCGGGATTGATTGAAAAGGATGATCTGGTTTTGGTGGATCGTGATGCAGGGAGGTTTGTTCCACCGCATCTGCGGCCGGTACGCAGCGCGATGCAGACGGCGTGGATGTTTCCTCATCGATCGGTGCTTGGAAATCTGCTGTACGGGAGCGGTTGGACGTCAAAGCCTCACGATGCTAGAGAGATTGCCGAGCAGGTGATGTCGCTGTTCCAGTTGGACGAGCTTGCGGATCGAAGGCCGCGTGAACTGAGCGGGGGCGAGAGACAACGGGCCTCGGTCGCGCGGGCGGTGGTGTCGGCGGTGACGTTCCAGGGGCCGTGTGGGGCGCTGCTGCTGCTGGATGAGCCGTTCACGGGTCTCGACGCGGCCCTGAGGGATGAGCTTCTGGTGGGGTTGCGGGAGTGGCTGGAGCGGTGGGGAGTTCCCGTGCTGTCGGTGACGCATGATCTTGGGGAGGCGTTTCGGCTGGGAGCCGAGGTGATCCGGATTGCGGAGGGCAGGGTCGCGGAGCAGGGCGCGGTAGAGGTGGTTCTGGCGGAGGAGCGCTGGCGGTTGCTCGAGCGATTGGGGGCCAGCCTGCCGGCTGGGCCCACTGCGCGTGGGTCACACCCTTCGTGACGTGTGTGTGCTCTTTGGGTCGCGGTTCCCGTTAGTTGCTTGGGAGATTCTTGTGCCGACCAGCGGGAGGCCCACGGCGAAGTCGGTATACACCCCACGAAGTGGGTGCCACCCGCGCGGCAGCGCCCGGCCTTGTCAGCCGAGCTGGACGGGCTCCTGCTCGAGACGGATGTGGAAGAGATCTTCAACCTTTTGCTGGATGGCGTTGCGGAGGGCGAAGATCTCGGAGGCGGTGGCGTGGCCGCGGTTGATGAGCGCGAGGGTGTGGCGCGAGGAGATGCCGGCGTTGCCAAGGACGTATCCCTTGACGAAGCCGGCGCGCTCGAGCAGCCAGGCGGCGGGGAGCTTGATGCGATCTTCTTCAGTCGGCCAGTGCGGGATCTCTTCGGCACCGAGGCGGAGCGTTCGAGCGACGTGTTCGAGGGTTTCGCGAGAAACGATGGGGTTCTTGAAGAAGGAGCCGGCGCTCCGGCTGTCGGGCTCTCCCTCTACGATCAGCATGCCCTTGGCGTGGCGGATCTGGCGGACGGCGTGATAGATCTCGAGCGGGGCGGGCTGGGCTTCGCCGAAGTGCCGGGTGAGGTCGGCGTAGGTGAGATGGGGACTGCGTGAGGGATCGAAGCGGAAGGTAACGGCGGTGACAATGTAGCGGCCGCGGTGGGTGGTGTTGAAGAGGCTGCGGCGATAGGCGAAGCCGCACTGCTGGTTGGGGAGATCGACGAAGTGGAGGGTCTCGAGGTCGAGGGCGCGGACGGAGGCGATGGTCTCGGAGACCTCCTGCCCGTAGGCCCCGACATTCTGGACGGGAGTTCCGCCGACGGTTCCGGGGATTCCGGCCAGGCATTCGACGCCGCTGATTCCCTGCTCGCATACGGAGAGGACGAAGCGGTTCCATTCGATCCCGGCGGGGAGGGTGAACTCGACCCGGCTGTCGCGATTGACCGGAGCGATGGGTCCGTCGAGGACGATGTGGAGGACGAGGCCGTAGAAGCCGGCATCAGAGACGAGGAGATTGCTGCCGCCGCCGAGGACGAAGATGGGCAGGTTGTGCTCGCGGGCGAAGGTGAGGGCCTCGAGGAGACTGGATTCGGTATGGATCTCGCAGAAAAAACGGGCCGGTCCGCCGATGAGGAGGGTGGTGAAGGGGGCGAGGGGGACGTTCTGCTGGATGTCGATCGCGGTGGTCTGCACGGGTTCGAGGGTACATCAGCGAGGGGAGAAAGGCGACGGATGACGGCGTACTCCGGGTTCAGGATTTACAATAGAGAGGAAGAACCGAAGGCTGTTTCAGGTTCGCGATCTTCAAGGGGGAAGTTATGTATCCAGAGATTATGGTGATACCGATGCGTGAGGAGCTGACGCGCGCCGGGCTGAAGGAAGCACGGACCTCGGCTGAGGTGGATGAGGCTGTGGCGCAACCGGGAACCACGATGGTGGTGGTGAACTCGATCTGCGGCTGCGCGGCGGGCAAGATGCGTCCTGGCGTTCGGCTGGCGATGCAGCATGCGACCAAGCCGAGCCAGGCGGTGACGGTGTTTGCCGGACAGGACCGCGATGCGACCGAGCGCGCCCGCAGCTACTTTGGCGGACATCCTCCGACGTCGCCTGCGATTGCGATCCTTCGCGACGGGCAGCTGGTGTACCTGATGCAGCGCTCGGCGATCGAGACCTCGACGGCACCGGCGATCGCGCAGGAGCTGACACGGGCGTTCGACACGTACTGCGCCACGACGACAGCGTAAACGGTTTCGCAAGAAGGGCAAGAGGGCCGGGGATCGGGAAGATTCGATCGCCGGCCCTCTTGTCGTCTTGGGGATGGCGTGTCATCGCGGCCCCGGCTCTCATCTTGAGACGCGGGATGCCGATAGAGGGTAATGACATGGCCCTCTCTGATCCAACTGCTCCTATCGGGAATGCCCAGACCTATTTTGCGGGAATGAATGCGTATCCCGCGGAGAATGTGCGCGACCTTGCGCTGGTGGGAGACGGCGAGGCGATGCGCCGGCTGCGCCTGCAGGTGGAGCGGCTGGGGCCGCACTTCCGCACGGTACTGTTGCGTGGCGAGACCGGCACCGGCAAGGAGCTGGTGGCTCGCGCTTTGCATTCGAAGAGCATGGCGGAGGGCCCCTTCGTCAGCTACCATGCCGTGAGGTTCATGGAAGGAAACGAGGAGGAGCACGACTCCGGCACGATTGACGCCCTGATCGAGAAGGCCGCGCAGGGAACGTTGTTTCTCGATGGGGTGGAGGAAATTCCTCCGAGGGCGCAGCGGAAGCTGCTGCAGATTCTGGAGCGAAGACCGAGCTTCAGGACGATCGCTTCCACCAGCCACGATCTGCGCGTGATGGCCGCGGCGGGGCTCTTCCGGCAGGATATCTATCATCGTCTGGCGATGGTGGAGATTGTGCTTGAGCCTCTGCGGAGACGTGCGGAGGATATTCCCGTTCTCGCGCTTCATTTTCTGAAGCAATATTCGTCGCAGTACCGGCGACGGATCGATGCGATCGCGCCGGAGGCGATGGAGAGGCTGATCGACCATGCGTGGCCGGGAAACGTGCGCGAGCTTGAGAATATTCTGCATAACGGTGTGCTGCAGTGCGAAGGAGCCACGTTGGGGCTGCACGATCTTTCGGCGTTCGAGCAGGAGGCGGAAACGGTCTATGAGGGCACCCCGCTTCCACCAAGCGAGAAGCGGATACGGCTTCAGGATGTGATTGAGCGCCATGTGATGCGGGTGCTGGAGGAGTGTTCGGGCAATAAGGTGCGCGCGGCCGAGGTTCTGGGCATCAGCCGGTCGACGCTGTATCGCATGCTGGAGGCCAGCTCGGAGCAGGCAAGACCCGCGGAGCCGGCTCGGCCAAAGCCCTGAGCGGCAACCCGCGATACACTGACCGTTGAAGGTTTTGAGGTGTGCATGAATCGGATCTCCCCGGTCAGGGCTCTTTTACTTGCAGGTGTACTTGGAACGGTGGGGAACTTTGCTCCGGCGAAGGTAGCAGGGCAACAGGCGACGAATGCCGGGGCCCAGGATGCTCCCCAGACGGTCGAGGCTCGCAGCAAGGCGCTGGCATCGCTGTTCGATGAGATATGGCAGGACCGCCTGAAGCACTCGCCGGAGTATGCGTCGTTCCTGGGGGACAAGCGCTACAACGACCAGTGGAGCGATTACTCGGTGAAGGAGGTCAATGACTCTCTGGCCCGGGGACGCGCCTTTCTCGACCGGTTGGGTGCGATCGATTCCACGGGGCTGAAGCCGCAGGAGATTCTTTCGCGTGACCTGATGATTCGCGACCTGACCGACGCGCAGGAGGGCGCCCGCTTCAAGGAATGGGAGATGCCGGTGAACCAGTTCAGCGGCTTTCACACCGACATCGTTCAACTGGTCAGCAGCCTCTCGTTCGAGAGCGTGAAGGACTACGACGATTACATTGCCCGCCTGAAGAACATCCCGACGGTCTTCTCGCAGAACATGACGAATATGCAGCTGGGGATGGATGATGGACGGGTTCCGCCGGCGTATCTGCTGGAGAAGGTGGTGGTCCAGACGGAGGCGATCGCCAACCAGAAGCCGCAGGAGAGCCCTTTTGCGGCGCCGCTGAAGAAGTTCCCTGCTTCGATCGATGCTCCGACCCGGAGGCGGATTACGGAGGAGATGGCACAGGCGATCGTAACGACGGTGCTTCCCACTTACGCTCGCTTTGCGCGGTTTCTGAAGGCGCAGTATGTTCCCGTGGGACGGAAGGATCCGGGAGCGTGGTCGCTGCCGAATGGCAATGATTACTATGCCTTCCGGGTTCGCCAGAGCACGACGGAGGACAAGACTCCGGAGGAGATTCACCAGATCGGTCTCGATGAGGTGAAGCGCGACGAGGCGGAGATGCTGGCCATCGCCAGGAAGCTGGGCTACAACGACCTGAAGAGCTTCAGTGCGGCGATCAAGGCTAATCCTAAGCTTCATCCCGCGTCGAAGGATGCCCTGATCGAGGCTTATAAGGGATATATCGCGCAGATGCGGCCGAAGCTTCCGCAGATGTTCGGGACGCTGCCCAAGGCACAGCTGGAGGTGGTTGCGGTTCCCTCGTACATCGAGAAGGACCAGGCCGCGGCTTACTACAATCCCGGCAGCCAGGATGGAAGGCGACCGGGGCGGGTGTATGTGAACACCTATAACTTCGCCGACCGGGCGCTGGACTCCGTCGAGGCGGTGTCGTATCACGAGGGTATTCCGGGACATCATCTGCAGACCTCGATCGCGCAGGAGCTGACAGGGCTTCCGGAGTTTCGCAAGCAGGAGTACTTCACGGCGTACACCGAAGGCTGGGGGCTCTATAGCGAGCGCCTGGGCAAGGACGTCGGCTTCTATCAGGATCCGTACAGCGATTATGGACGGTTGGAGGCGGATATCTGGCGGGCGATCCGTCTGGTTGTCGATACCGGCGTTCACTCGAAGCACTGGACGCGGCAGCAGATGGTGGACTACTTCCACGAACACTCGGCGATCGATGAGACGAATGTGCAGGCGGAGGTGGACCGCTACATCGCATGGCCTGGGCAGGCGCTGGGTTACAAGATGGGGCAGCTGAAGCTTCTGGAGCTGCGGCAGAGGGCGCAGACGGAGCTGGGGCCGAGGTTCGACCTGAAGGCCTTCCACGATGTGGTTCTGGATTCGGGAGCGCTGCCGATGGACATGCTGGAGAAGCAGGTCGACGCCTGGATTGCGGTGCAGAAGAGGTAAGGCGACGGCCTCTGGTAGCCTTTTGAGATGAGCGAAGAGACCTATGAAGTGGTGACACCGGCCCCGGCGATGCCTTTCTTACGCGTGGCTATTCTGGGCACAGGCAAGATGGGCGGCATTCTTCTGCAAGCGTTTCTGAAGAACAACCTGCTTGCCCCGGAGCAGATCTTTGCCACGGCACATCATCCCGAGCGGGCGCAGGCGCTCTCGGTTCAATATGGCATCGAGATGTCGACCGACAACCTGGCGGCGGCGAGCGAGGCGGACGTGATTCTGCTGGGCGTGAAGCCGGTGCAGGTCCCCGCTCTGATCGAAGAGATACGGCCGGCACTGTCGGCGGAGAAGATGGTGGTCTCGATTGCGGCGTCGGTGAAGACGCGCAGCATCGAGGAAGCGGCGGGATTCGATCTTGCGGTCGTTCGCGCGATGCCGAACACTCCGGCGATGCTGGCGGCCGGGGTTACAGCGCTGTGCGCGGGGAGGTTTGTCTCCGAGCCGCAGATGGCGATCGCGCAGAAGATGTTTCAGACAGTGGGCCGTACGGTGGTCGTCGACGAGAAACATATGGACGCGGTGACGGGACTTTCGGGCTCGGGACCGGCGTTTCTCTATATCATCATCGAGGCACTGGCGGAGGCGGGGGTAAACGTTGGCCTGCCGCGCGATGTGGCCACGCTGCTGGCGGCCCAGACGACGCTGGGGTCGGCGCGCATGGTGCTGGAGACAGGCTATCATCCGGCTCTGCTGAAGGACGCAGTCACGACGCCGGCCGGGTGCACGGTGGATGGGATTCTCGAGCTCGAAGAGGGTGGGCTGCGCGTGACGCTGATCAAGGCGGTCAAGCGAGCGACCCAGAGAGCGAAAGAGCTGGCCAACGGCTAAGGCCGTCTGCTCGTAGAATAGGTGCATGGCCACGACGACGATGGTGAGTGCGAGGCGGGTTCCCGGCGCGCTGGTGAGGTATGCGTGGTTGGTCGTCGCATACAACATCCTCGTGATTCTGTGGGGCGCGGTGGTGCGAGCTACGGGGTCGGGCGCGGGGTGCGGGAACCACTGGCCGCTCTGCAATGGGCAGGTGGTGCCTCTGTCGCCAAGGGTGGATACCATCATTGAATTCACCCATCGCTGTATGACGGGCGGGGCGATCTTCTTTGTGCCTGCGCTGCTGATATGGACATTTCGCTCCACCATCAAGGGGCAGGCGGCTCGTTTGATGGCTGTGCTTTCGACAGTTCTGCTAGTCAATGAGGCCATCCTTGGAGCGCTGCTGGTCAAGCTGGGATATGTGACCGGCAACCGGTCCGTGGGCCGGGTGGTGATGCTTTCGGTTCATTTGAGCAATACGCTGCTGTTGCTGGGAGCCCTGACCCTGACGGCTGTCCTGCTGAGCACGGGGCAGCGGACGAGCGAGCTACGGCTGCGGAGTGGAAAAGCAATGTGGACGCTACTCGGCTTGATGGCGACGATCGTCGTCGGGGTCAGCGGCTCGCTGGCCGCACTGGGAGATACGCTCTTCCCTGCCTCGAGCCTGCGGAACGCGATCGAGCAGGATCTTTCGTCCAACTCTCCGCTGCTGCTGCGGCTGCGCGGGGTTCATCCCTTGAGCGCGGTGATTGCCGCAGCTTTTGTGCTCTGGATCGTTGCGCAGACCCGTCGTGCGGATGGGAGCCGTCTAGCTACGATCGTGGTTGCGCTGCTGGGTGTGCAGTTTGTGCTGGGACTGGCGGACGTGGCCCTGCTCGCTCCGGTGTGGATGCAGATTCTGCATCTGCTGGGCGCGGACCTTTACTGGACGGCACTGGTGGCGCTGTCGGCGAAGGTCCTTTGGCAGCCTTCGCCGCACCAGCTCTTCTGAAGTTCGCAAAAGCGATCGGCCCATCCTGAGATGGGCCGTGCCTCTGCAAGCTGGGAAAGGCGACTATTTTCCGTCGACCTTGTCGACCGCCGTGCGGGTTCCGTTCTTGGTCTTGCGATAGGCGGTCTTGGTGCCATCGGCTGTCTTATCGGCTACCTTCTCGGTTCCATTGGCGGTCTTGTGGTAAGCCGTCTTGGTACCATCGGCTGTCTTATCGGCTACCTTTTCGGTTCCATGGGCGGTCTTGTGGTAGGCGGTCTTGCTGCCTTCGGCCGTCTTATCATAGGCCTTTTCGGTTCCATTGGCCGTCTTGTGATAGGCCTTTTTGGTTCCGGTGCTGACTCCGTGAGCGGTATCCTGCGCGGCGGACTTTGTCTCGCTGCCCGCCCTCTGGACGTCATGGGATGCGTCTTGCGCAGCCGCGCTCAAGGTGAGAGAGGCTGCCAGTGCGAAGGGGATGACTCCAACTTTCATGACTTTCATTTTCGCTCCTACCGTACCCGGAAATTTGGACTCGGTCTTCTCGGTTCTGACTGCAGTGTAACGAGCCGGAGCAAGGAATGGAAGCCTACGCCTGCTGTCTCCGAAGCTGCTGATTTTTGAGAAGCAACTCGGCGATGAGCCGTTGCAGACGCGTGTTCTCAATCTCCAGCTCGGCGATGCGGACCTCCGCATCGGTTCGCAGCGGCGAGGAAGGGAGTGGGTGGCCGGTGGACTGGATCTCATTGCCGATCATAGAGTCTCTCTTTTCCTGACGCGGTTAGGATTCGGCGGGGCGTTCGAAGGGACCGCGACCGCAACGCATTCCCTGACGGAGTCTTTCGCGATCTTCCGGGCTCATCTGCTCCCAACGCTCGCGCATGCGGCGGCCGAAGCGGGGACGGCCACCATGGCGGTGATATCCGCCGAAGAAGATCTTTGAGAGAAGCAAGAGACCGATGGCCTGCCAGAAGGTCAAGGCGTGAAGTCCGAAGAGAGGGGGCATGAGAGCGTTCCACAGCTCCTTGACGGCGAAGCCTAGAAACGTCGCGGCCACCGCGACGATGAACAGGATCTTTACAGCTTTGAGAGCGCGCATGTGTTTCTCCTTGCTGTGATACAGGTTTTGAAGGTCATCGGTCTGCCTCAAGTTGGTCGTAGAGCGCCTGGAGGCGCCTGCGCAGATGCTGGATCGCATAACGCTTTCGCGAGAGCAGGGTGTTAATGCCGATACCGGTTTTGGCGGCGTAATCTTTGAAGCTGGTTCCGGCGATCTCATGAGCGATGAAGATCTCGCGCTGCTCCTGCGGGAGCTCTTCGATTGCACCTTCGAGCTCTTCCAACAGGACCTGGCGGGCGTAAGCGGCTTCGGGGCCAGCCTCAGGCGAAGGAAGAAGATCCTCCAGGGTCAAGCAGGAATCGTCGTTCTCGTTCTGAACAGGCGTACTGAGCGAGTCCGAGCGCCTTCGGCGAAACATGTCGACGATGCGATTCCGCGCCACGCGAAAGAGCCATCCGCTGACGTGCTCGACCGGCTTCATCATGCGGTAGGTCTGGAGCAGCTCGTAGAAGACGTCCTGCAGAATGTCTTCCACGTCGCCGGTATCCCCGACATAGCGACGGATGAAGCTGCGCAGGCGGGGCCGGTCACGCTCCATCGCCTCGGAGAAGAGGCGATCCTGCTCGGAGATTCTTATACCGTCGATGGGAACCGGGGTCATCTAGGGGAAGGACGCTCGACCGGGCCGGGATATTGTGTCGCGCGCAAAATAATTTGCATTCCCGACATTTGCCGCCTTGTTTACATTGTGACGCTTTCGGTAGGGTAAGCTCGTATATCTCTATGAGCGCCGAAAAGAAATCCGTAAACGATAAGGGCGCGGCGAAGAAAAAAGCGGCAGCGCAGGCGATTGAGAGCTTTTTTCTAAACCGTGACGAGTCCTGGATGAAGTTTAACCAGCGCGTGCTGGAAGAGGCCATCGACCCGGAAAATCCCTTGTTGGAACGGGTTAAATTTCTCGCCATCACTGCAAGCAACCTGGATGAGTTCTTCGAGATCCGCGTCGCCGGCACGCTGCAGCGGCTTGAGGACGGGACCTCTTACCCGGACGAGGCCGGGTTGACGGCCGAGGAGCGGTTGAACCGCTTGAGCCAGCGGATGGCGGAGTTCGTACAGGCACAGTACCAGTGCTGGAACGATCTTCTGCTGCCCGCCATGCACAAGGAGAAGATCCAGGTTCTGCGCTGGGACGAGCTGAACGATACGGCTCGCGGGCGGGCCATGCAGTTTTATGTCGACGAGGTCGATCCCCTGCTGACCCCGGTGACGATCGATCCCTCGCATCCTTTTCCGCGCGTGTTGAACAAGGCTCTTTGCCTGGCGCTGCTGCTTCGTCATAAGAGGAGAACGACAGCGTCGCGAACGATCCCGGCTGCGCTTGGCGTGGTGACGGTTCCCCGGTCGCTTCCGCGCCTGATCCCCCTGCCGAGCGAGGACGGATGCTGCGACTTCATCATGCTGCACGAGTTGATCGAGTCGCAGGTGGAGAAGATGTTTCGCGGCTACGAGGTCCTTACCCGCGCGGCGTTTCGCGTGACCCGCAACAGCAATCTTTACATGCAGGAAGAGGAGTCGCGCTCGGTGCTGGAGAGCGTTCGGACCGAGCTGCATAACCGGCGCAAGGGGGATGCAGTGCGCCTGGAGATCGAGAGCGGCGCCACCGAGGAGGTGGTCGAAAGGCTCAGGATCAACTTCGAGCTTGAACCCTGGCAGGTCTTCCGAACCAACGGACCGGTCAACCTGTCGAGGCTGATGAATCTGTACTCCGAGATCAAGCGCCCGGCGTTGAAGTTTCCGCCGTTTGCAGGCAAGGAGTTCCGGCTCAGCCCGAAGTCGACCGATATCTTCGATGAGCTGCGCAAGAGAGATGTTCTTCTGCACCATCCCTTCGACTCGTATTCGACCGTAGAGGAGTTTATCGAGGCTGGCGCGGTGGACCCGAGCGTCATCTCGATGAAGCAGACGCTCTACAGGACCAGCAAGGACTCTCCGATCTTTCGCGCCTTGATCGAAGCCGCGCAGAGCAAAGATGTGACGGTTGTGGTGGAGCTGATGGCGCGCTTCGATGAAGACTCCAACATTCGCTGGGCGCGCGAGCTGGAAGACGCTGGAGTCGGTGTCTATCATGGAATCTACGGATTCAAGACGCACTGCAAACTCGCTCTGCTGGTGCGGCGTGATCCGGATGGCGTGGTCCGGAGATACGCTCACCTGGGAACCGGCAACTACAACCCGGTTACGGCGCGCTTCTATACCGATATCAGCATGTTGACCTCGCGGGTGGAGCTGACCTCGGCCGTGCAGAAGGTCTTCAACTACCTTACGGCGGATACGGAGACGGTGAACTATGAGCCTCTGCTGGTGGCTCCCCTGACCCTGGCTCCCCGGCTGATCGCCCTGATCGAGCGGGAGGCCGAACACGCCAAGGCGGGAAAGCCCGCCGCCATCATCGCTAAGATGAACGGTCTTCTCGATCAGCCTACCGTGGAGGCTTTGTATGCGGCAGCGCAGGCGGGGGTGGAGATCGATCTGATCGTGCGTGGGATGTGCTCGCTGAGACCTGGAGTGAAGGGGCTGAGCGAGAGCATCCGGGTGCGCAGCATCGTGGGGCGCTTCCTTGAGCACAGCCGTATCTTTTACTTCAAAAACGGCGGCAAGGACGACGAGGTGTACTGCGGCAGCGCCGACTGGATGCCGCGAAACCTGGTCGAGCGTTGCGAGGTCGTCTTCCCGGTGACGCAACCGGATCTGAAGCAGAGGCTGCGCGATGAGATCCTGAAGGCGTATCTGGACGACAACACCAAGGCGCGTCTGCTGCAGGCGGATGGCGAGTATATCCGTGCGCCCCGGGAAGGCGCTTCCTTCGACTCGCAGAAGCATCTGATGGAGCTGGCGATGGAGAGCGGGGACGACAGGGCAGCGAACAAGCTGCTGGTTGGCGCTTAAAGACTCGATGCAGCCGGGCCACTTCCCGCATGAAGGCGGCACGAAGAACATCCTTCATGCGGGAAGTTTTTATCAGTTGACCTGATAGGTGAGAACCGTGCTGTGAACCAGGCTGCCAGAGGTCGCCGTAATGGTGATGTTGTAGACTCCTCGAGCAGCTGGCTGAGTTGTTGGCGTCGTTGAACCGCCACCGTTCGAAGAGCCGGGAGAGGAGCTGGAGCCTCCGCAACCTGCCCCTCCAAGAATCGTGATCGAGAGCAGGAGGAGGAAGAGAGAGGTCCACCGGCGGCCACGGGGAACCGCGATCAACAGGATGCAGGCGAAGGTTGCGCCTGAGCCCGCCGCATACCAGGAGCCGCGGCGGTTGAGGGGACGTACAGGATTGAGCCGCGAGGTCGTTCTCGGCACCGTTGCGGTCAGGACGAACTGCGTCGTCACGGCGCCGGAGGATGAGGTGACGTTGACGGGTTTGACCGAAAAGGCGTAACCGAGCGCGTCGCCGGTATCGGAGCTGGCGGAGAGATTGACCGCGCCGGTGAAGCCGTTGAACGGCGAGATGGAGAGAGAAACTGCCGCTGCGGCGGTACCGGTGTTTACGGGAGTTACGCCGGAGCACGGGGTGATGGAGAAGTCGGGCGAGGAAGAGGAGACCACGTCGATGGGCGTGACCAGGCCGGTGTTCGTGTTATTGGTCAGCAGCGTTCCCTGAGAGCCGGCAAAGTTCGAGTCTCCCGAGTACACGGCATTGACTCGATGCTGGCCGGAGGACAGGCCGGTCGTATCGAGCGTAAGCGGTACGGTCCCTCCGCTAACTGAGACCGGAGATCCCACGGGCTTGTTGTCGACGAAGAGCTGCACGGTTCCCGTTGGAGTCACGTTGGCCGGGGTGGCATAGCCAGCGGCGATTGCAACGGTCGCGTTGAAGCTAACATTGGAGCTAAGCCCACAGGTGACGTTGTTGGCGGTCGTGATCGCGAGGGCCGTGGTCGTCTGGCAGACCACTGCGCCCCCTCCGCTTGCGACGGTGCATAGCGGGGAGGAAGGGCCGACTCCAGTTCCAGTGGGAACCGCTGCATTCCAGCTGTTGATAAAGTTGGCAACGTTGACGCTGCCGAGCCCGGTCGCCAGATCGTATCCAGAGCCGGCGCTGTAGCCGATCGGTGCTCCTGTGGGGCAGTCCTGCGTTCCTTGAATGCAGGAGACCGCATTGTTTCCAGAGGTAACGTCGTTGTAGACACCCTGGACGTTCGCCAAACCGTAGAGCTTGGGACCGATGTTTCCGAGTGGGCCTGTGCCCAGCTTCTGTTCGAGGAGCGCCAGTGTGGCGGCAAAGTTCGGAGTCGACGCTGAGGTTCCACCGACGACATTCAGGTTCCCTGAGGAATCACGGAAGCCGTTGGTGCAAGATCCCTGGGAGCAGAACAGATAGCCATCGTGGCCCGCGGCTGCGGAGAAAGAGACATCCGGAAGATCGCGGGCTCCGTCCTGAGGGACGCCATTCGCTACCTGCCAGGAGGGCTTGGCAAAGGCGGTGCTTACACCTCCGCCACCGGAGCCACCAGCTGTGAGTCCGGTGCTGGCGTTCGACTCATTCCAGACCGCCTCGGGAATATACGACACAGCCGAACCCGCGTTTGCGGTTGAGCTGGCGCTATTCGAGTTCCAGTACTGCGACGGGCCGGTCGCGTTTCCTTCGTTGAACATGGTTCCGCCGACAGCCACGGCAAAGGGCGAGCTGCCGGGAAAGTCGACTGCGAGACCGCCGGAAGCCAAACCATCCACATCGCAGTCGGTAGCACCGCTGTCGCCGGTCGGCCCGACGAAGGTGATCCCCTGTGCATTCGCCTGCTGGAGCGTCAGATTGAGGCTGTTGAGTCCCGATTGCGATTGTGTCGATTCACATCCGCCGTAACTGATCGACATGATGGGGGCGACGTTATTCGAGACGGCATAGACCAGCGCATCGAAGACGTTCACATTTTGATTCGCACCTACCGTCACAAACTTGATCGAAGCGTTGGAAGCAACCGCCCCGGACCATTCGACGTCGAGCTGAGCCTCAGAGGTATCGTCAGAGGATCGTGCGCCGGAGGTATATCCGGTGGCCTGGATGACGGTGGGAGGATTCGGCTGTTGATTTGGAGGGCACGATGATGCACTCACATTTGATGCACACTGAAGCCCCGACGCAACGCGGAAGGCAGCTACATCGGAGAGGCTGATATCGGTCTGCCCTAGGATTGCGATGCTGATGCCCTTGCCTGTAATCGATTGCTGAATCAGTGGGTTGACGTTGTAGATGGTGTAGAAGTCCCCCGGGGCCAGATAGTGATTGCCCGTGGAGGAAGAGGTGAACCGCGGCCGGACCATGCGCGCCCGGGGAGCGAAGTCATCCAAACCGGTGATCCCGGCGACGACCCTGCTGATCGCCGTGGGAAGCTCAGGATCGGTCAGGTTCGAGATGTGGGATTCACCGTTCTCCGCAAGGGCGTGAATACGGGTCTGAAACGCCGCTTCGACCTGACGCACATTTCCGCTGACGGCGATGTACGTCTTGCTGCGCGAGACCTCAACGACTTTCAACCCCTTGCCGGCGACCCAGGCCTGAATCTTGCTGAGATCGGCGTCAGCGAGGCCGAAACGGGCTCCATACTGCTCTGGTGTCAGCCACTTGTGATAACCGGGCGAGGCCGGATTCTGCTGATCCTGCAGAAGCTGGGTAAGGTCTGCCTGCTGAGCATCTGTGAGGCCGAAGTAGAGATGGATGGCGGAGAGCGTCTGGTCGGAGGGCGCCTCGCCCTTATCCGCCGCATGCTTCGCACGGCCTGAGATGGTCTGACGGATGGGGGTGCGGTCGCTATCGGAGATCGCTGTCCGGATACGGCCTTGCGGAGCACCCTGGAGAGGAAGCGCTGAAAGGCCAAGAACAGCGAGGACGGAGACGAGAAGACGGGGAGCCAGACTGCTGCGAATCGACATATTCTGTTCGGTAACCTATCTAAACATTCTTACAGCAGTGGGTCTCTCACGAGACACTTCGGAGGCCATAGGCGATCCGAGACCAAAAACATCTGGCGAAAACAATCTTATAGACCTGCAGTCCGGCAAAAGGTTTCGGTGGGCGGCAATTTCTTCCCTTTCGAAGACGAATATAGGAGATGCGAGCCCACGGATTGCCCTAAACAGATCGGATACACATCAGTATGCCCGACCCTTGGCCGGTTTTCACAACGACGACTTTGTGGGATTCCCGAAATGGTTCGGCTCCCGTTAGAGTGCATACCTCCCTGTCCTTAGAACGTGCTGCGCGACCTGGCGGCGCAGGGAGATGGTATCGGCAGGGTCATGCTTTGCGAGACGGCGATGGATCGTAAGCTGGGTCCGTAGCGTATCTCCCTCAGCCACGGTGGCGAGGGTGCGCCGGGAGGCAAGCTCGATCTTCTCCATCGCGGTCTCTGCGTAGATGCGAGCCATCGCCATGGGGATCTCGGCGTTCTGTCTCGCCGACATCTTTTCCGCACGCAGGATCGCGGACTCCATGGCATAGATCTCGATGATCATGTCAGCGATCGCTCCCATCACCTCCTGCTGATCGACGAGCTGCTGCATGTACCTCTGGGTCGCGGCGCCGGCGGTAAAGAGCATCAGCTTCTTCGCGTTCGCAAGCAGGGCGTGCTCCTCTGCGAGAGGGCCTTCGTGGTCCTCCCGCTCGAGGGGGCCTGCCATCACTTCCTCCATAAGCCGCTGGATGGCCGGCATCAGGGCGAGCTTGCCCGACATCGCTGATTTCATCAGCCAGCCTGTAATGATGAGGCGATTGATCTCGTTGGTGCCCTCGAAGATGAGGTTGATGCGCGAGTCCCGGTAGGCTCTCTCGGCTGGATACTCCTCGACGTAGCCGTAGCCACCGTAGATCTGCACGACGTCGTCGACGACACGGTCGAGCATCTCGGAGTCCCAGACCTTCACGATGGAACATTCGACGGCGTAGCTCTCGATGACTTTTTGAATCGCAGCGGTATCGTGCTTGTCCACCTCGGCAAGCGCCGCATCGATCATGCCCACAGTTCGATACGAGAGTGCCTCCCCGACGAAGACCCCTACGGCGCAGTCGGCGAGCATCTCCTGCACCAGGCCAAACTCGGAGATGGACTTTCCGAACGCCTGACGATCCTTCGCGTAACGGATTCCATGACCAGTGGTCATGCGGGCGGCTCCGACGGCGGCGTTGCCCAGCTTGTAGCGCCCGACGTTGAGGATGTTGAAGGCGATGTGATGGCCCTTGCCCACCTCTCCCAGCAGGTTCGAGACGGGAATCCTGCAGTCGGTGAAGATAAGGGAGCAGGTGGAGCTGCCGCGAATGCCGAGCTTGTGCTCTTCCTTGCCGACGGTAAATCCCGCGCCTCCCTTCTCCACCAGAAATGCGGTCAGCCTTTCCTTGCCTGCATCCTTGCCTTCTTTCACTTCGCACTTGGCAAAGACGGTGAAGAGATCGGCGAAGCCAGCGTTCGAGATCCACATCTTTTCGCCGTTGAGGGTGTAGCTCTGTCCATCTTCGGAGAGGACGGCTCGCGTGCGGGCGTTGAGCGCGTCCGACCCGGAGGTCGACTCCGAGAGAGCATAGGCTGCGATCCATTCGCCGCTTGCCAGCCTTGGAAGATACTTCTTTTTCTGCTCTTCGGTGCCGTACCAGACAATCGGTAGAGTTCCGATCCCGACGTGGGCCGAAAAGGCCACGGAAAAGCTTCCCTGCCTGGCGATATTGTCGGCGACGATAGCGGAGGTCACCTTGTCCATCTCGAGGCCGCCATATTCCTCGGGAATGTCGACCGAGGTCAGCCCGAGTTCGCTGGCCACTTTGATCAACCGCCGCGTGACGGCGAAGTCTTTCGACTCGATCGCATCGGACATCGGCACAACCTCGTTCATGGCAAATTCGGTTGTGGTCTGGGCGATCTGGCGATGTTCTTCGGTAAAGTCCTCGGGAAAGAAACAATCCTTTGCGGCGGGATCGGAGATGAGAAAACTTCCTCCCTGGAGAACCTTTCTGTTTGCAGGTGCGGCAGCGAGTGTCGCCATTTCGATCACCTCAAAAAAACAGTTATTGAATCGACTCGAAGATTCCGGCAGCGCCCATGCCTCCGCCGACGCACATCGTTACCATGCCGTACTTTGCCTTGCGGCGCGGCATCTCGCGCAGAAGGGTCGCCGTAAGTTTGGCGCCGGTGCAGCCGAGCGGGTGCCCGAGCGCGATGGCTCCGCCGTTGAGGTTGAGTTTGCCTGGATCAATGCCCAGAACCTTGATGACCGCGAGCGATTGCGCGGCAAACGCCTCGTTAAGCTCGATCACATCGATCTGATCGAGCGTGAGCCCTGCCAGTTTGAGGGCCTTGGGGATGGCGTGGACAGGACCGATGCCCATCTCTTCAGGATCGCAGCCGGCGTAGGCGAAGGCGACGAAACGTGCCATGGGACGGATTCCTAACGAGCCGGCGCGCTCGGCGGACATCACCACCGCCGCCGCCGCGCCGTCGGAGGTCTGGGAAGAGTTGCCGGCGGTCACGGTACCGTGGGCATGAAAGACCGGCTTGAGCCTGCCGAGAGCCTCGAGCGATGTATCGCTGCGGGGGCCTTCATCGGTCTTGAAGAGCGACTCCTCCGCTCTAGTCCTTCCCTTTTCATCGATCAACGTTCTTGTAACGGTGATGGGAACGATCTCATCGTCGAACCTTCCCGTCTGAATGGCGGCGAGAGCCTTCTGATGACTCTGAAGCGAGAACTCGTCCATCGCCTCGCGGGCGATGCCATAGTGCGTCGCCACGCGCTCCGCAGTCAGGCCCATCGACATGTAGGAACCGGGATAGTTATCGATCAGCCAGGGATTCACGGAGATCTTATTTCCTCCGAAAGGGACGTAGGACATGCTCTCGGTGCCTCCGGCGACGATCACGTCGGCGGACCCTGAGCGAATCCGGTCGGCGGCGAGCGCGATTGACTGCAGCCCCGAGGCGCAGTAGCGATTGATCGTCATCGCCGAGGTCGTCACAGGCAGACCGGCGCGAAGGCTGGCGACCCGCGCTACGTTCATTCCCTGCTCGGCCTCGGGCATGGCGCAGCCCAGGATGACATCTTCGATCTCTGACCGGTCAAGCTGCGGCAGACGCTCCAAGGCGCCACTGAGGGCGAAGGCGGCAAGATCGTCGGGACGCGTGGTTCGCAACGCTCCGCGAGGGGCCTTGCCAATGGGGGTTCGAACTGCGGATGCGATGACGACGTCCCTCATGGTAGCTCCTAATTCCTCAGCGGCTTGCCTGTCTTGAGAGTGAAGGCGATGCGTTCCTGCGTTTTCTTCTCGCCACAGAGGGAGAGGAAGGCCTCGCGCTCGAGGTCAAGCAAGTACTGCTCGCTCACCAGCGTTCCAGGAGTGACGCGCCCTCCTGCCAGGACGCAGGCGGCCCAGTTGGCGACCTTCCCATCGTGATCGGAGATATATCCGCCCTCTCGCATCGTCCATACCGCGAGCTTGAGTGTCGCCAGGACGGATTCGCCCGGAGCCGGGATATCCGCGCGCGGTTGTGGGGCCGTATATCCGGCCCTGGCCAGCGTCTGTGCCCGCAACTTCGCATCCGCAACCAGGCGATCGCGATTCACGGTAATGTCGTCGTCGGGTCGAAGAAAGTTCAGGCCGCGAGCCTCTGCAGCCGAGGTTGAAACAGTCGCTTTGGCGATGGTCTCAAAGTTCTTTTTAATCGCCTCGAAGATCTCGACCGACTCTCCGCGTGCATCGGGGCGGATGCTGGTGCCGGCTTCGATGGAGCGCAGAAGCATCTCCTTACATCCACCCCCACCTGGAATCAGACCGACTCCCGCCTCGACGAGCCCCATGTAAGACTCCGCATGGGGTTGACGAGCCGCGGCGTGCAGACTCATCTCCACGCCTCCCCCCAGACACATGCCATAAGGAGCGACAACGACGGGGCGCGGACAAAACTTGATCGCCTGGGTCATGTTCTGGAAGGAACGCACCGCGACATCGACCTCGTCCCACTCTTCGTCCTGGATGGTGAGAAGAAGCTGCATGAGGTTCGCGCCGACCGAGAAGTTAACCGAATCTCCCGTAATGATGAATGCCTCAAAACCCTCGACCTGATCGCTGGAAGGCTTCAACGTCTGCGTGATCAGCGAGACAATGTCGCCGCCGAGAGCATTCATCTTGGAGTGCAGCTCGATCGCGGCGACGCCATCGCCCAGATCGACGACGGAGGCTCCCGCGTTCTTCTTGACGACTCCGTGCGCTTTTTTGAGAGCCATGATCGAGATCATGCCCTCCGCAAGGGGCACAGGCTTGTAACTCTCGCTGAAGGGATCGAAGTAGCTTCGACCGCTCGGAACAGCAACATCGTCGCGGTACCAGGTGGGCTTCGCCTCGCCGTGCTTGTCCGCCCAGAGCAGGAGTCGTTCGACCTTGGCGGCAATTGGCAAACCTTCGGCGCGCATCTTCTCCGTCGTCTCACGGACCCCGGCTGCGTCGAAGAGCTCGAAGGGGCCGAGCTCCCAGTTGTAGCCGGTCCGCAGGGCGGTATCGATCTCGACGATATTCGCCGCGGGTTCACCCTCTCTCTCAGAGACGCGGTTGGCCGCATAGGCAAAGAGCTCGGTGAGAAAGGGCCAGTAAAAACGCCCGGCCTTGTCGGTGTCTAGATCGCTCTTCAGCAGCTGCGCGACACGATCTTTTGTCGATTCCACATTCTTCGCCATTTCAAGCGCGGGAAGCTTCGGGCGCTCTGCCGGACGATACTCGAGAGTCTTCCAGTCGAACACGGATCGCAGATCTCTACCCTCAGCATCCTTACCTTGCGTCCGATAAAATCCCTGGCCCGTCTTATCCCCGAGCCACCTCTTTTCGAGCATGGTGTCGATAAACTCCGGCAGCTTCACATCCGCCCGCTCATCCCCCATCGCCGCCGCCTTTGCCTCGAAGTTGCGAGCTACATGGGCAAACACATCGACCCCAACCATATCGCCGAGACGGAAGGTGCCGGTCCTGGGCCAGCCCAGGGGAGCTCCTGTCAGGGCATCGATCTCTTCGATGGTCAGCCCCTGCGCCTGCATCAGACGAATCGCATTTCCCAGGGAGAATGTTCCGATGCGGTTGGCGATAAAGTTTGGCGTGTCGCGCGAAAAGACGACGGACTTTCCCATGCGCTGGTCGCAGAATTGGGAGATAGGAGTGACCGCTTGTGCGCTTGTCTCAGCAATCGGAATTAGCTCCACCAGACGCATGTAACGCGGTGGATTGAAGAAGTGAGTTCCAAAGAAGAAGGGCTTAGCGGCTTCCGGCAGAGCCTCGGCCAGACTTGCGATCGGAAGTCCGCTGGTGTTGGTGGTAAGGATCGCGTTGGGTCTACGATGCTCGAGCACCTTGGCGTAAAGGGCATGTTTAATGGCAAGGTTCTCGGCGACAGCCTCGATGATCCAGTCGCAATCGGCGATCCGGGGCAAGTCGTCCTCGAAGTTTCCCGGCGTAATCAGCTTTGCCGCATCGGCGGCATAGAAGGCCGCGGGCTTTAATCGCTTCAAGCCTTCAAGAGCCGAAAGAGCGAGCTGACTTCGATTCGCTTTACCCGCAAAGGCGTCGTTGCCAGGCGGAACAATATCCAGCAGAACGACCGGAACTCCTGCGTTGGCGATGTGGGCGGCGATCCGTGATCCCATGGTTCCAGCGCCAAGAACGGCCGCTTTACGAATCATGCGGACAGGAGCGGAGTTGTTCGTCATGCAGAGAGATCTCCCACGGATGAGACGAAATGCAAACGCGGGCAGAATACTGAATGCTCATTCAGCGCGTCAAGAACACGGCAAGAATCTATCGTGAATTTCATCGAGCGCAACTACTCTCATCGTGAAAAGCCGGGAATCCAGGGGATGGCCGACGATGATGAAGTTATACTCTTCTTTCTCGACGCCAGGCCGAAGGGGTGTGCACCCCGAGCTCTAGACGAAAGTCGGAATGCACACCGGAAGATGCCAGGCATGCCTAATGCTTGCCTCCTGCCAGACGATTCATCTCGTAGCCCGCCATAAGAAATCCTCCTACTCCATAGACGTGGCTGGAGGAGGGTTTGAACTTGCCGGGCTGAGCGTCGACGGGCTGAATAGATCCGAGACGTCCGTCGGCATAGACGTGCTGGAGCATCCCCTTCCAGGATCTTTCGACTACGGGAAGATATGTCTTGCGATCGAGAATGTGCTCGTTGATCCCATATGCGATGGCATAGGTGAAGAAGGCGGAGCCGGAGACCTCGGGCAGCTCATAGGCGTCCGGATCGAGCAGGCCGGAACGCCACAGGCCATCCTTGCCTTGAATGGATTTGACCTCTTCGGCCATCTGACGGAACTGCTCGATGTACTTTGCCCGGCCGGGATAGTTCCTGGGCATAATCTCAAGCACCTTTACCAGACCGCCCATGACCCACCCGTTTCCACGCGACCAGTAGAGGCTCTTTCCATTTGCCTGCTTCTGCGTGAGATAACGTTCATCGCGGAAGTAGAGATGGTCCTGCGGACTGTAGAGCCTGGCTGAGGTCTGCCACCACTCATGATCCATGGAATCGAGATACCGCTTGTCGCCTGTCGCAAGGTAGGTTCGCGCCAGCACAGGAGGGGCCATGTAAAGCGCATCGCACCACCACCAGAGCAGCTTTGCCGGATCGTCCGGACGAGCCACCAGGCGATCCATGATCTCCTTGGTGTTGGCCATGCGTTCAGGTTTTCTGGCATTTTTGGGGTCTTCGAGGTACAGCGCCATGTATGCCTTGCCTATGGCCTGATCGTCCGCATGAGGAAAGCGGTTATCGATCAGCATCCACTTTTGCTCCTCGGAGTATTTGAGGATGGCATCGTGGAACTTCGGATCGCCCGTGGTCTTTGACGCGGCCAGAAGGCCATCGTAAAGCGCGGCATAGGTCCACAGACGGCTGAAGGTTGGCTCAGCCTCTTTAAGCTGCCAGCTGGCGACCTTTTCGACGACCGCCTGAATTGCCTTCGGCTTGAGATCCGAGGAGATATCGGAGGCGAGGGGACCGGGATCATCCGGGGAGCTTCCGGAGTTCATCTCCGAAGCGGGCCCTTTAGCCGGGTTCTGCGCGGCTGCGGAGAGACTGACGTTCGCCAGCAGGCCAAGAGCGATGATTCCCACAACACCGGCCCGTCGCATGAGGAAAGAGGCAAAGAGGGAGGGGCGAAGTTCCGCAGAGAGCGCAGAGGACATGGAGAGAGGATTCCTTTCCGATTTAGTTCAAACCCTGGTTCATGACGAGCGCGACCGCGCTCCGCAGCCGGGCAGTATTGCCCTCGAAAGAGGGGCGCAGCTTGGGTGCCTTCGGGAAGGCATTCTGGTTTAGCTTGGCCTCGATCTTTGGACCAAACAGGTGCCAGGCGCTGGTGATATCGCCCACAATAATAATCTCGCTCGGCGCCAGGGCGGAGGCGATCATTTTGAACCCACGGCCGAGCTGGTGAGACATCTTTTCGAGAGCCTGGATGGCATGTCGATCGTCGGACTGCGCCATCCTGACGAGAACGGCAAAGCTGGGAGGCTCCGGCTGACCACTGATCTCCGCGTAATAGCGAAGACCGGCGCGGTTGGAGGCAATCGTCTCCCAGCAGCCACGTCCCCCGCAGCCGCAGGGATGGCCATCGCTCTCCATCTCGACGTGGCCAAACTCTCCCGCCATTCCGTTGGCGCCGCGCAGCAGACGCCCATTGGAAAAGATTCCGGTTCCGATTCCTTCCGAGACATTGACGACCACCAGGTCGTTCAGGCCGTCGCTGTCGCCGAACCACACTTCGGAGAGGGCGCATGCGTTGGCGACGTTTTCCATCTCCACGCGAAGCCCCGTCGCCCGATGAATCTTCGACTGGAGGCTTTGCATCGGCCAGCTTACGTTAGGAGCGAAGATCGGACGCTTGAGACTTGGGTCAGCGCGGCCGGGAAGACTAATGCCGACCCCATCGAAGGATTTTCCCGCATGATCGGAGATCAGTTTTTTTATAGCAGCCACAATAGAAGAAGAGGCCTTGGCGGGATCGGAGGGCAGAGCGACGATATTCTGCGCAACGATCCTGCCCCCGAGGTCGGTGACGGCTACGGTCGTCTGTGCCGGATGGATATCGAGCGCGATCACAGCACGCTGATGATTGAGCTCGAGAAATGTCGGACGCCGGCCTCGCGGGAGTCTTCCGGTCGATCCCTCCAGGATCCATCTCTCCTTAATCAGGTCTTCGACGATAAGAGAGATGGTGCTCCGCTGCAGGCCCGAGATTCGCGCAAGGTCGGCCCGGGAGATTGGCTGACGCGTGCGAATGAGATTAAAGACAAGATTGCGATTGATCTGGCGTGGGGTCTTATTCGAAGCGATTTGCTTGCGGGTAAAGGTAAACGGTTGAGTTGACGTGGGCATCTTCGAGGAATCGTCCTATCGAAAGCTAAACGGTACAGGCAACGTTCAACAGAGAAAAGAGCTCTTTGTCTCTTCTTTATTTGTATTTGTGTCCATGAAGCAGAACGAGTCTTTATATCACCAAAGCTGTCGCCCTTCGTAGCTGGTGTGAATTATATGTCCCAAGCCTGTTTCGCACGCGCGTTTCCTTTACAGAACCAATAGACCGATCCGGACGCCCCAACTTTTGGGTCCGAATGACACGTCTGCTCTTGAGAAGATCACTTTTTCTCGAAGCAAAAAATCTTTTGACACTTTTCCGCTGCCCGAATCAAATTGAACCATTGACAATTGTTCACTCCGCGAACTATCTTTCAGCGTCCCCTGAAATACGTCTTGGGTCTTCTTCCGGAGATCAAGACAAACGTTTGACTTGGAGGCAGTAAATGAAGAAAGCCTTATTCTCTCAAGGCTGGCGATGGATGCTGCTCGCTGCATTGCTGGCGATAGGAAACATCGCAGCCCATGCGCAGCTAAGCACGGCCACGATGCTCGGCACCGTCACAGACTCCACAGGAGCGGTCGTCCCGAACGCCACCTTAACCCTTACACAAACCGACACAAACTTCGTCCGCGTGGCAAAGACCAAGGACGATGGCTCTTATCACGAAGAGTTTCTCCCGATCGGTCCCTACAAGATCACCGTGACGGCAACGGGATTCAAGACCCTGGAGCGCAGCGGAATCAATCTTGCCGTCATGCAGAATGCGAACCTGGATCTCGTCCTCGAGATCGGTGGAACGAGCGAGACGGTCAACGTCAGCGCGGACGTACCTCTTGTCAACACAGGAAATTCGACTCTCGGCCAGTCCGTCTCCAACGTTGAGATCGACAATCTGCCGCTTGTTAACCGGGATACATCCCGACTGCTTCAGCTGGTCCCCGGTGTCCAGAAGGTCGACACGATCAACAATCTGGGTTATCAGGAGCTCAAGGTTCTCATCAACGGCTCGACCGACGGCTTCGTCGGGCAGGTCTCGTACTATCTTGACGGCGGTCTCAATATGACCGGCCTTCGAAACAGTGGAAACCAGGTTCCGAATCCCGACGCGATCAGCCAGTTCAATGTCGTCACCAACAACTACAGCGCGCAGCTTGGCAAGTACTCGGCCGGCGTAGTCAGCGTGGTGACGAAGTCCGGAACTAACAGCTATCACGGGTCGATCTTTGAGTTCTTCCGGGACAGGAACTTCAATGCCATTGGACACAATGCCGGCCTGAACGCCCAGAAGACACCCTACAATCTGCACCGGTTCGGAGCGACGCTCGGAGGTCCGATCCGTCACGATAAGGACTTCTTCTTTGGCAGCTTCGGCGGTTATCGCTTCAGCACCGCCGGAACTTACAGCGGAAATCTGCCTTCAGCAGCACAGATTCGGGGCGATTTCTCGGAGAACATGCCCACAACGACTGAACAGAAGGATTGCAAAACCGCTCCAAGCTCGGCTGCCAACACAAATATTCACTTCCTCGTGTGCGATCCGGTCACTCGTCTTCCCTACGCAGGCAACAAGCTGCCTTCCGTCGATCCTGCGGCAGTGAACATCCTGAACTACATCACCAAGACCCTCACTGCCCGGCCAAAGCAGCCGTTCCGTACTGGCGATACTCCCTACACCTATCGCACGCTGCAGCCGACGCCGGAGCAGAATGAGGAGTACCTGATCAAGACGGATCATCAGGTTACGGCGAATCATCGCGTCACTCTCAGCTACTACCTGCTCAACTACAAAAATCGAGTCGTTCCCTCGACCTTCACGCAGGATTGGTCCTACTCCAACTATGCGAACAAGCAGCAGAACGCGAACCTGAGCGACGTCTGGACCGTCAGCCAGCGCACCATCAACCAGTTCTGGTTGAGCTATACGCGTCAGAACGGAGGCCGCGTCCCTGTGCCCGGGGACAGCACGCTTGCCGATTTCGGGTCGGATTTCGGAGTCGTGGGATCCCCTTCACGCGGACAGATCCAGGTCAATGGCGTGGAAAACTTCACACTTGGACAGGCCATCACGGGCCCCAAAGCCGGCACCAACCTCTACGGTATTCGCGATGTGATTACCACGACGCGCGGCAAGCACTCCCTCTACCTTGGCGGAGAGGTTGGGCTCGAGAAGGACTTCCAGCTGACCTCTCTGTTCAACTACGGAGTCTTCACCTTCTCCACGACGAACGGTCCAAGCGGCGCGCGAACAACTAATGGACTGTCTGACTACCTTGCCGGGCTGCCGCTCAATATGCAGCAGGATACAGGCCTTTATGCCAACGCCAACTACTTCAACTACGCCCTGTTTGCTCAGGACGACTGGCGTCTGACTCCCAACCTCACGGTGAATCTTGGCGTTCGCTACGATTGGCAGCAGGCCCCGAGCGACACTCAGGCGCGTCAGACCAACTTCACGCCCGGGGTGCAGTCGCACGCATTTCCCAATGTATCCATCGTCGGCAAGACAGGCCCGCAACTGGCTCCCATCGGACTGCTGTTTCCTGGCGACCCCGGCGTTCCCAAGAATGGCGCCTTTACTCCGCTCAACCATGCATCCCCCCGAGTCGGTTTCGCCTACGATCCCTTCGGAGACGGCAAGACGGTCTTTCACGGCGCGGCGGGCCTCTTCTTTGGAGGCATCTCGGGCAATCAGTGGGAGTTTCCCTCGAACTTCGCTCCTTATGCCGTGCGCAACACCTATACCAAGGTGGTCTCACTCACGCATCCCTATAGCAACGATCCGACGGAGTTTCCTACCGGTACCAATCCTTATCCCGCTCTGAACTTCTCGCGAGGAACGGGAAATGCTACCTTTCTTCCTCTCAACCAGGTCGTAGCGTTCGATCCGAACTATCGATGGCCTTACTCCGTCCAGCTGAACTTCGGCTTCCAGCAGCAGGTCACCAACAGTTTCGCGATAAGCGCCTACTACGTGGGCTCCCTCAACCGAAAGCTCCCGCTCTATAACGATATCAACGGACCTCAATTCAACATCAACGCAGCCGGCGCAAGCGGCCCGAGCTGCACGGACATGAGCCAGGCGTGCGGATACGCAAACAACAACAGCACGGTCAATAACCGCCGGCCTCTCAATTCAATGTATGGCCAGTCCGCGGCGAATCCGATCTACAGCAATGTATGGATCATTCGCTCCAATCAGAACTCCAACTACAACGCTCTCCAGGTGGTTCTGGAGCAGCGGATCACCCATCACATCAGCGCTCGGGGTTACTACACGTGGAGCAAGACTCTACAGAGCAACGCTCTGGACAGCACCAGCGGCCTGAACGGTACCTTCGTGGACTCCAATTTGCCGCAGCTGGAGTACCGTCAGCGCTCCGACCAGGATCGTCGCCATATGATGACGATGTCCTTCGTATGGAAGCCCGATTACTTCGATCACTACAACCGGTTTGTAAGGACAACACTCAATGGTTGGACAGTAACCGGAATCTGGACTGCGAACAGCGGTCAGCCCTTTACGGTGACAACCGGCAACGACAACTACTTCTCTGGAAACGGGAACAATCGCCCCAGCGTCATCCCGGGAAAGACCCCTCATGTGCTCGACAATGGCCACTCGCGTCAGGCCATGATGAAGGAGTGGTTTGATACTTCTGCGTATTGCCGCCCTGGCGTCGATGCCGGATGTCCAGGCATCGGTCCTCTAGGCCTGCTCGGCAACACCCGGCCGGCCCAGCTCTCCTCTCCGGGATTTCGTAACGTCGATGCTGCTCTCTTCCGCACCTTCGATGTTCATGAATCGATCAAGTTCCAGCTTCGCAGTGAGTTCACGAACGTGTTCAACCTGACGAACCTCGGCACTCCCTCCACGGCCATGAACAGCTCGACCTATGGCCAGGTGACCGGCAGCGGCGGCAGCAACCGCATTCTGCAGGTCGGCGGTCGAATCCTCTTCTAACCTTTCCCTCCTCGACTCCCGGGACTGCGGAGGATATCCGCATCCCGGGAGATTTGTTTTTAAGAGCGTTTCCGTCTGACGATCCGCAAATGAACACGTCGAATAGGTGATCGATTCCCTACACCGAAGCTTCGGTATAGTAAGACTTTCAGCTGTCGTTTTTTTGGAGGTAGTCCGGGTGTCCGTCCGACATGTGCTTACAACCCTTACCCTTGGTCTTGCCCTTGGCAGTTTTGCCTGTGCGCAGGATCTTGCGAGCTTCGAGAAGCGGACCACGGTGAAGGTCCTGCCGAACGGCCTGACGCTGATCGTCTGTGAGCGTCCGGAGGCACCCGTCTTCAGCTTCTACACGCTTGTCGATGCGGGATCGGCCGATGACCCGCAGGGCGACAGCGGTCTTGCGCATATGTTCGAGCACATGGCCTTCAAGGGTTCCACTGAGATCGGGACGACGAACTACCCTGCAGAGAAGATGGCGCTCGCCAGGGTGGAGACAGCATACGCGGCCTACGACGATGAGTACCGCAAACGCGTAGGGCAGGATCCGCAGAAGCTCGCGCAGCTCAAAAAAGCATTCGAAGAGGCTCAGGCCGCGGCACAGAAGTTTGTGATCCCCAACCAGTTCTCCGAGATCGCGGAGCAGAACGGCGCCGTCGACATTAATGCCTCCACAGGCGAAGACTCGACGCAGTACTTCTGGTCGATGCCTTCGAACCGTCTCGAGCTGTGGGCTTACCTTGAGAGCCAGCGCATCGGCCAGCCGGTGCAGCGCGAGTTCTACAAGGAACGCGATGTGGTGCAGGAAGAGCGCCGCATGCGCATCGATTCGAGCCCGACCGGACGCATGGTCGAACAGTTTCTCGCCACGGCCTATGTGGCGCATCCCTATGGCCGCAGCGGCGTGGGTTGGGAGAGCGAGATCTCGCAGGTCTCCGCGACCGAGGCCGAGGCCTTTCACAAGAAGTATTACGTTCCCTCTAATATGGTCATCGCCGTCGTCGGCGATCTCAAAGCATCTGAGACGATGCCTGTTCTTGAACGCTACTTCTCGAAGATTCCCGCCGGCCCCAAGCCTGCCCCGATGACCACGGTGGAACCCCCGCAGTTCGCCGAGAAATCCGTCGTCATCCGCGAGGCCACGCAGCCCTTCTATCTTGAGGGCTACCATCGTCCCGACTACCGCGACCCGGATGACTCCGTCTATGACGCTATCACGGACATCTTCTCGAACGGCCGCACGGCGCGGCTTTATCGTTCCCTGGTCCGCGACCAGAAGATCGCCGCGGAGGGAGAGGGCTTCTCCGGATTTCCAGGAGAGAAGTATCCCGGCCTCTTCGCCTTCTATGCAGTTCCCCTCCCCGGCCACACTCCGGAGGAGATGCGCACGGCGATTCATAAGGAGCTTGATCGTCTGAAGACCGAAGATGTCTCCGATGAAGAGCTGGCGCGCTTCAAGACGCGGGCGCGCGTGGATGTGCTGCGCGGCCTGGCCGACAATGACGGCCTCGCGCATGAGCTCGCGGAGTATCAGACCCGCTATGGGGACTGGCGCGAGCTGTTTCGCGAGCTTGACCGAATCAATGCCGTCTCCAAGGCCGATATCCGGCGCGTAGCCGGCAAGGTCTTCGTCGACGGCAACCGCACTAGCGCGCGAATTGAATATGCCGCGCCCAAGAAGCCTGCACAGCCCCAGGGAGGCGCGGAGTGAAGAGCCTTATGAATCGATCCCGTTGGACTATCGTCTCCATCGCCCTGCTGCTTCCGGCTTCTTTGCCTTCAGCTTATGCGCAGGAGGCAGCGGCCGCCCCCAGGCCGGCAGCCACTGCTCCCGCACAGACCTGGAAGAAGATTCCGATTCCGCCTCTCCATGCCTTCAGGCCCGCGCAGCCCAAACGCATCGAGCTGTCAAACGGCCTGGTGATCTTCTTGCAGGAAGATCATGAGCTGCCCTTCATCAATGGAAGCATCCTGATCCGTGGGGGAAGCCGCGATGAGCCTGCTGACAAGATCGGTCTCGTCTCCATGTATGGCCAGGCCTGGCGCACCAGCGGAACCTCAACCATTGACGGCGATAAGCTGGACGATCAACTTGAATCCAAGGCGGCAAGCCTTGAGACCTCGGGCGGCTCGGCGAATACATCCGTTCATTGGTCAAGTCTCAAGGGCGACTTCGACTCCGTCTTCGCCTCTGCCATCGATCTTCTTCTTCACCCCGATTTCAAAGCGGACAAGCTCGCTCTTGCCAAGCGCCAGATGGATACGGGAATTGCCCGTCGCAACGATGACGCCAGCGATATCGCAGTTCGTGAGGCGGTCAAGCTGGTCTATGGACCGACCAGTCCTTATGCCCGCCAGGAGGAGTACGCCACCGTCGATGCCGTTACGCTCGATGACCTGACAGCCTGGCACAAGCGGACTGTCGTTCCCAACGGGATGATCGTCTCCGTCTCCGGCGATTTCGATTCAGCTGCGATGGAAACCAAGCTCCGTAACGCCTTCGAACCGCTTCCTCGCGGTCAGGAGAACGCCACCGAAAAATCGACCTTCACCGACCCCAAGCCGGGTGTACGGTTTGTGGATAAAGACGATGTCAACCAGTCGAACGTCCTCATTGTGGGCCTCGGCACCGAACGCTCCAATCCCGACTTTTATGCCCTCAGCGTGATGAACGAGATCTTCTCGGGAGGCTTCGGATCTCGTGTCGTTCAAAACGTTCGAACCAGGCTCGGCCTGGCCTATTCGGTCAGCGGAAGCTATGGAGCCTCCTATGACCACCCGGGAGTCTTCTACGTGATCGCCGGAACCAAGAGCGCTTCGACGGTTGCCGCCACCAGGGCGATGCTCGATGAGGTTCAGCGCCTCAAGTCTGTCCCCCCCACGGCGTCTGAGCTCACCAAGGCAAAGGACCAGCTGTTGAACTCCTTCATCTTCCGCTACGACTCTCCCGAGAAGACGTTGAACGAACAGGTCACGCTTGCGTTTTACGGCTATCCTGCGGACTTCCTGGAGAAGTACAAGACTGGCATCGAGAGCGTGACCTCTGCAGACGTCGCTCGTGTAGCCAACAAATACATCGACCCAGCGAAGCTCGGAATCGTCGTTGTTGGAAATCAATCGGAGATCAAACCCAAGCTCGATGTCCTCGGCAAGGTGACTCCTGTCGATATCGCCATTCCCCCTCCGCCCGGGAAGGGAGCAGAGTAGCTTTGATGTTTCCGTGAATGTACAAAGGCCCTCCAACGGAGGGCCTTTGTAGCGCAAAAATATCTTTACAGCCGCTCACTTCGCAACCGCAACGCGTTCGCGATCACCGACACGGAGCTGAAGCTCATCGCAGCCGCTGCGATCATGGGATTCAAAAGCCAGCCGAAGAAGGGGTAGAGTATCCCTGCGGCCAGCGGCACGCCGGCTACGTTGTAGACGAAGGCGAAGAAGAGGTTTTGCCGGATGTTTCTCATGGTCTTCTGGCTCAGGCGCCGCGCCCTCAGGATGCCCTGCAGATCGCCGCTGACCAGCGTGATCCCTCCGGCCGCGATGGCGACATCGGTTCCGGTTCCCATCGCGATCCCTACCTGCGCGGCCGCAAGTGCCGGAGCGTCATTGATGCCGTCTCCAGCCATCGCGACAATCCTTCCTTCTCGCTGCAATCGCCGTACAGCTTCGGCTTTGCCCTCCGGCGATACCTCGGCTTCAAACCGAATTCCCAGCTTGGCCGCTGTCGCCGCCGCTGTGGTTTGATGATCTCCCGTGACCATCACGAGAGTCAGGCCACTTTGCTTCAGCTCGTCGATCACCTGCGGCGATGAAGCCTTGATCGGGTCCGATACCGCAATCCATCCCGCCGGCCTTCCGTCGATCGCGACCGACATCACCGTGTTTCCATCCTGTCTCATCGGTTCAGCCTGGCGCTCCATCGCGGCTACGTCCAATCCTTGATCCCGCATGAGAGCGGAGTTCCCTACCGCGATATGCTGGTCGCCGATCTTACCTGTGATCCCTCTTCCCGGAATCGAGACGAACTCAGCAACCTCCTCGAGTGCGATCCTGCGTTCCTGGGCTGCCGCGATTATGGCTGCCGCCAGAGGATGTTCGCTTGCTCGCTCCAGGCTGGCCACAAGCCTCAGTAGATCGGAGTCGCTTCCCCCATCGGCGGGAAGGATCTGACTCACGCGGGGTCTTCCCTCGGTCAGGGTTCCGGTCTTATCGATCACCAGCATATCGACCTTTTCCAGGAGCTCGAGCGCCTCGGCGCTTCGTACCAAAACGCCTTCATGGGCGCCGCGGCCGGTCGCCACCATGATCGACATCGGAGTCGCCAATCCCAGGGCACAGGGACAGGCGATCAGCAGCACGGAGACCGCGATCAACAGCGCATGAGCGGGCCTCGGCTCCGGTCCCCAGACGCCCCATACAATTGCGGCCAGAATCGCGATTCCCAAAACCACAGGAACAAAGTAAGCGGCGACCCGGTCCGCAAGCCCCTGAATGGGCGCTCGCGATCTCTGTGCCTCGCTCACCATCCTCACGATCTGTGCCAGCAGCGTATCCGATCCGATCCGCTCGGCCTCCATCACCAGTGTGCCCGTTCCGTTGATTGTGGCTCCTACGACACGCTCCCCTTTCGTCTTTTCGACCGGCACAGGCTCGCCCGTCACCATCGACTCATCCACAGAGCTGCGCCCTTCCAGCACGACGCCATCCACCGGAAGTTTTTCGCCGGGGCGAACGCGCAATATGTCTCCCACGACAATCTCGCTCAAAGGGATATCGGTCTCCGAGCCGTCCGCTGCGATCCGGCGAGCCGTCTTCGGCACCAGGCCCAACAGCGCCCGGATCGCCTCTCCGGTTTTATCCCTCGCTCGCAGCTCCAGAACCTGTCCCAGCAGCACCAATACCGTGATCACCGCGGCGGCCTCAAAGTACAACCCCAGGGCACCTCCATGGCCACGGAAGGAGTCCGGAAAGATTCCAGGCGCGACCACCACCATCACACTGTAGAGATAAGCCGTCCCGGTTCCCATCGCGATCAGGGTAAACATGTTGAGGCTGCGATGAATCACCGAGGCCCACCCGCGTTCGAAGAACGGCCAACCGCACCACAGCACCACCGGAGTCGCCAGGGCCATCTGCCCCCATGCCATCCATCGGCTTCCGAGCAGAGCGGCGAAAGGATGTCCCGGCAGTATCTCCAGAACCATTTCCCCCAGCAGCGGCAGCGTCAACGCCACGCCGATCCAGAATCTTCGAAGCATGCCCTTGAGCTCCGGGTTCTCGGCGTCCGCAGTCACCTCACGCGGCTCGAGCGCCATCCCGCAGATCGGACAGCTTCCGGGACCGTCCTTCACAATCTCGGGATGCATCGGACAGGTGTACTCTATCCGGGCCATCACTGGTGCGACCGGCTCAAGCGCCATTCCACACTTTGGGCACGTCCCCATGCGGTCGGAGATCACCTCCGGATGCATGGGACAGGTATATCCCCCCGTCCCACGAGGAGCCGGCTTCGCGACGGCAACGGTCGGCTTGGAGCCGCAACAAACTTCCGGCGTTGAGCTGGCTCCACAAAGGGAGACCAGATGCCTGGTCGAATCCCGAGAGCCGTCATAGCTGGCTGGATCGGCTTCGAATTTCTTCCTACAGCCTTCACCGCAGAAAAACCACTTTTTTTCATCGTGCTCTGCCGTCCACTTCGCTGAATCGACGGCTACCTGCATTCCACAGACCGGGTCTTTTGCCATCTCGCTCACTCGAACCTCTCCTTCACCCTTGCAGACGAACAACCCGATCCTTCATTACACATCCACCTTGCCATACCCGGTCCCGAGGTGATGTCATCGTTGCGATGAACTCCGAGTGGTCCATCGCCGCCGGTACACCACGTTCGAGCGAGATCGATCGATCCATCGACGCTGTCTGGCGTATTGAGTCGGCTCGACTCATCGCCGCGCTCACTCGCATCGTACGCGATGTCGGCCTGGCGGAAGATCTGGCTCAGGACGCTCTTGTGACCGCGCTCGAGCGCTGGCCCCGGACGGGAGTTCCAGCCAACCCTGGAGCGTGGCTGATGGCTGCGGCGAAGAATCGGGCCATCGATTTGTTTCGCCGCAGGAAACTTCTCGATCGCAAGCATCGGCAGATCAGCTATGAGCTCGATTCCTCAAATCAACTCACTCCTGACGATATTCATGAGGTGATCGATGATTTGATCTCCGACGATCTTCTCCGTCTCATCTTTATCTCCTGCCACCCCATTCTCGCGCCTGAATCCCGCGTCGCCCTTACCTTGCGGCTGCTTGGAGGCCTCAAGACCGGAGAGATCGCCCGGGCCTTCCTTCTCTCCGAAGCCACCATCGCGCAGCGGATCGTCCGCGCCAAGCGAACCCTGACCGAGGCGAAGATTCCCTTCGAGGTTCCTCGAGGAGAGGAGTTTCTCTCGCGCCTTACCTCCGTCCTCCAGGTGATCTATCTCATCTTCAATGAGGGCTATTCGGCGACGGCCGGTGACGACTGGACGCGTCCGGCGCTATGTGAAGACGCCTTGCGCCTCGGCCGTATCCTCGCCGAGTTGGTGCCCTCGGAGTCAGAGGTTCATGGCCTCGCCGCGCTTATGGAGATTCAGGCTTCCCGCCTCAACGCACGCGTCGGTCCCACGGGCGAGCCGGTTCTCCTCTTCGACCAGGATCGTTCACGCTGGGATCAGATCCTCATTGCCCGTGGGCTCGGCGCCCTGGAACAGGCGGAACGGATCGCATCCCGTCTTGGTATGGCGCCCGGTTCCTATACCTTGCAGGCGGCGATCGCAGCCTGTCACGCCCGGGCGAGAACGGCAGAGACGACCGACTGGCATCGCATCTCCGCGCTTTATGCACAACTCGCAGAACTCTCTCCCTCCCCGATCATCGAGCTTAACCGGGCCGTCGCCGTCTCGATGGCCGAGGGGCCCTCGGCCGCCCTTCCCCTCATCGATCGTCTTCTGGACGAACCCACCCTTAAGGACTACCACCTGCTGCCCAGTGTGCGCGGAGATATGTTGTGGAAGTTAGGCCGGTATAAAGAAGCTCGAGAGGAGTTTGAGCGTGCAGCGGGACTCACCCGAAACGCGCGCGAATGCAAACTTCTGCTCGACCGGGCACAGTCTTGCTCTTAGCTCCACAGAGGCCACTCTCCCCGTGTCGGCCGGCTCTAATCTTTGTACTTGACGGAACAGCCATAGGGGCGAGTAGTCGCTACCGTCACTGGCTTTCCCGCCATCGACGCATTCAAGGCCTCATTGAGGTAGTTGTGCGCTGTTTTGATGTCCGCCCGGTCCGTGGTCGGCTTGTCATCGATCGCACCCTGATAGACCAGCTTCCCTTGAGGATCGATGACGAAGATATGAGGCGTCGTCTTCGCCTGGTAGAGCCGTCCAATCGTCCCTTCGGGGTCCAGTAACGCAGCGGTGGGAGCGGCATTCATCTTCTTGAGGTACTGATTTTCCTCGGCAGGAGTTACATTGCCCTGTTCTCCAGGAGCCGAAGACAGCACCGAAAGCCAAACGACTCCTTTGTCGGTCCACTGCCTCTGCAACGCCTCCATATTTCCGCTGAGATAGTGCTTCTGGTCGTAAGGACATCTCTGGTTGGCCCACTCGAGCACAACGTATTTGCCATGGTATTGAGACAGGGTATGAATTGCCCCGTTCGAATCCGTCCCTTTGAAATCGGGAGCCTGGGAACCGGGCGTGAGAGCGAGGAGAGTCGACGACGCAACGGTGAGAACGAGTGAGAGAAGACGCCGGCAAGACATAGGCTACCTCCAACCGATCGTTAAGATGATTGTGCGACGAAGAGGCAGAGGGTGCAAGCCGGAAGCCTAAATCTAAAAGCGAAGGGGCCGAAATTCGACCCCTTCGCCTTCGATCAATTGAGTCTTTTACCGGTAGTACGGATAGGGATAGTACCCCGGTCCATAGGAATAAGGAGGGGGAGGCGGCGGAGGAGGATAGTAATACCTTCTCCTCAACCCCGGCTGCCCCCCTTGCGGTGGCGGAAACACGGCTCCTAACCGGTCCAGCTCGGCCTGAGAGACGGTCAAGAGCGGAGCCTGCTGGTTCAGACGGAAGTCCACAATCGCCTCCGAGGGTACAGTTGCATCGCCCTGGTGCGAGGCGGAAGACGCTCCCAGCCCGGCGATTGCCCCGATTCCAGCACCCAGAAGGGCTCCCGGCCCTCCTCCGGCGACGGCTCCGATCGTGGCTCCCACGGCACCCAGTCCGACCGTGGTGCCAACGGTCTGTCCCGTCTTACTGTAGCCCTGATGCATCCAGGACTCCGTGGTGATCGGATAGGGGTGGCCTTCAAGCGTAATCTGATTCAATTCCAAAGCGATCCCGCCCTTGCCGCGCAGGTCCCCACTCGGCTGCGTATCGGAGACCCTACCCTGAACCGCCGCGCCGCGGGGGATGGCGACTTGTCCTCCAAGCACGATGTCGTTCAGCACAACGCCGTCGAAGCCTGAGCCCGGCTGGGTATGACGGCTATCCATGGCCTGGTTGATCCGGACCCGGAGAACAGTACCGGAGGGAACGACGACCGGCTGGCCCGCCTGTTGCACCCTATAAGGCCGCGGAGGGGGTGCCGGACGGGAATAGGGACCGCCATAAGGAGAGGGCTGCCCATTTTGCGGATATTGCTGTCCCGATTGAGGATAAGGAGAATACCCCTGTCCGTTCGATTGCTCCCCCGGGACCGGAGCGCTTCGCGGTTGGGGCGGCTGCTGCGGATAGGGAGGCGCCGAAGGAGCAATGGTGCCATCGGATTGCAGAGTCCCCTGCTGAGAGGCTGCCGAAGGATCGTTCCCTTGAGCTCCCTGGGAGTAAGGATCGCCAGCCTGCGCCTGCTGCGCTCCCTCATCCTGAGGCTGCGAAACGCCCGTTTGAGCCGGAGCCGGAGTACCGACCACAAGCTCGTCAACGACCTTCTTGACGCCGGCGGTATTGGCCACAAGCTTCTCCGCCTTGTCTCGCAGAGCCTCGCTCTGAACCGATCCGCTCAAAGTGACTGTTCCATAGACAGTGGACGAGCCGATCGCCTGATCCGTCAACTCCGGAGCCGACGCGAGCGCCTTCAGGACATTCGCCTCCACCTGAGCGTCCGCTACCGGCTTATCCTGCTTATCTTGCGAAAAACCAACGCCTGAAAGACCAACGAGAACCAACACGCCCGCCAGCTCTATACTCCATCGACGACCCCGTTTCATACTTCCTCCGGCAAACATCACCTATTCATCAAACGTAAATCTGAGAAAAAAGTTACGTTACGAAGTCAAAAGAAAGCGTGAGGCGATGGAACTGTCCTCATCCGAAACGACGGTAAGGCAACCGTTACCGGAGAGTGATCCGAGGAATAAAATCCCCCGGCGAGTGTGGATATAGTTCTCGCGGAAAGTGGATTCCCCAGACTCTTCCGCGCAAAGATCTTCACAAGGCCAGAAGCTCGAACCGCTTCGTTAAGGGCACGGCTTCAGCCGTGCCACAAAAACCTCCGAAGAGAAACGGCTTCAGCCGCTGAGGTACCCTGCCTCCTCTTTCGGAGGAAGACAGGCGCCGTCGCGCGGGCCTACTGCGCGTGGGGCGCACCCTCCGCGACGCATATACCCGCAACGCCCGAGGGCCCCTCCCGCTGGTCGGCGTAAAGAGCACTCGTAACCCTTCAACTTTGATTTAACAACTTGAAGACATCACCATGACAAATCGAGCGCCGCCAATAGATACCGTGGACATGCTGTACGAACGGCAAGCCCGACCAAATCCAATCCGTTGTCCCGGAGAGTCTTCCATGGCTTCCTTCTCGAAGTTCCTCGCATGCTCCAGCCTTGTTCTCTCTCTGCTGCTGATCTCCTGCAGCAGCAGCTCGAAACCTCCAGCAGACTTCTCTCTCGCGGCCTCCCCCTCGACGCTGACCCTGATGCCGGGTGCCGCTCCCCAGCAGGTCAGCGTCACCGCCACCGCCTCAAACGGTTTCAATACCCCCGTGACGGTCTCGGTCGCCGGCCTCCCCAACGGCGTCACCGCCAATCCCACCAGCCTTACCCTGACGCCGGGCGCGGCGCAGAACATCGCCCTCTCCGCTTCCACCTCAGCAGCTGGCGGCGCCACCACCATCACCCTCACAGGAACCTCGGGGATGCTCTCGCACACGGCGGCTGTCATGGCCACCGTCGCCCCTCCGCCTGACTTCAACCTCACCGTGGCTCCGTCCTCTCTGAGCCTCACCGCCGGGGCCGCGTCAGGCACCATCAACGTCACCGCCAATCCCTTGAACTCCTTCAGCGGACAGGTCTCGGTCGCCATTACCGGCCTCCCCACCGGGGTCACCGCCAACCCCGCAACCCTCACCCTGACGCCCGGAACCTCCTCCAGCACCACGCTCACCGCCGCCCTTACTGCTGTGGGCGGAACCTCTACTCTCACCTTTACCGGGACCTCCGGAGCCCTCAGCCACAGCTCCCCCGTCGTCCTCACCGTGCAGGCAGCGATGTCGACCAAGATCCCCGACGTCACCACCTTCCACTACGACCTGTCACGCTCCGGCCTCAACTCCAGCGAGACCATCCTCAACCAGTCCAACGTCAACTCCTCCACCTTCGGCAAGCTCAACATGCTGAATATGGATGGCCACGTCGATGCGCAGCCTCTCTATCTCTCGAACGTCCCCATCGGGGGCCAACAGCACAACGTCCTCTACGCTGGCACCGAGCATGGAACCCTCTACGCCTTCGATGCCGACAATGGAACTCAGCTCTGGAGCATGTCCACGCTCGGCCCCGGGGAGACCCCCAGCGACAACCACAACTGCACCCAGATCACGCCTGAGATCGGCATCAGCGCCACGCCGGTGATCGACCGCACCAAAGGCACCAACGGCACCATCTTCGTCGTCGCCACCAGCAAAGATTCCAGCGGCGGCTACCATCACCGCCTGCACGCCCTCGACCTCACCACCGGAGCCGAGATCGGCACCCCGACCGAGGTCACTGCCACCTTCCCCGGAACCGGCGACAACGCCCAGAACGGCAACGTCGTCTTCGACCCCGCACAGTACGCCGAGCGCGCCGCCCTGCTTCTGCTCAACGGAACCCTCTACACCGGATGGACCTCGCACTGCGACGCGGGGCTCTACAACACCTGGCTGATGACCTACGACGAGACCACCCTACAGCAGAAGCAAATTCTCAACCTTACCCCCAACGGCCACGAGGGATCGATCTGGATGAGCGGTGCCGGACTGGCCGCCGACGCCAGCAACAATGTCTATGTGGCGATCGCCAACGGCCCCTTCGATACGCAGCTGGACGGCAACGGCTTCCCCTCACAGGGAGACTATGGCAATGCCCTGATCCGCTTCTCGACCGCAAACAACAAGCTCACCATCGCCGACTACTTCGAGATGTTCAATGGCCCCTCGGAGTCCTCGCAGGACCTCGATCTCGGCTCCGGCGGGGTCCTTCTCCTCCCCGACCAGACCGATGCGAACGGCGGTGTGCACCATCTGGTTGTCGCCGCCGGCAAGGACAAGAACATCTACCTCGCCGACCGTGACAACCTGGGCAAGTTCAACACCGCCTCCGACCCGACGGACAACAGCAACGTCTATCAGGAGCTGCCCAACGCCAACGCTGGCTTGGTCTATTCCTCGCCCGCCTACTTCAACGGAACCCTCTACTACGCCTCCGACTCGGATACGCTTCGAGCGTATCCGCTTCAGAACGCGAAGATGGCAACCAGCCCATCCAGCTCGTCTCCAACCAAGTTCGGCCATCCCGGACCTACTCCTACCATCACCTTCGACGGCACCAACAACAATACGGGCATCGTCTGGGCGCTGGATTCGGCGACCACCGCACCCGCCATCCTGCACGCCTACGATCCCGCCAACCTCGGCCATGAGCTCTACAACAGCACACAGGCCGCGAACAACCGCGATGGCTTCGGCATGGGCAATAAGTTCATCGTGCCCATGGTCGTCAATGGCAAGGTATATGTCGGTACTCCCACCGGGGTCGCCGTCTTCGGACTTCTGCCCCACTAGGGCGTAGCAACAAGAAGACAGGCGCTGCCTCGCGAATCCACTGCGCTCGGCCGGCAGGCCATTCACCTTCCTCCCAAAATCCAACACGCAGCAAAAAAGGCGGCCGGCATATAGCCCGGCCGCCTTCTTCATCTCACATCGAGATCCATCCGTTTCCTTACACCTGAACCATTCCGCCATCGACAAACAGCTCGATTCCGGCAACAAAGCTCGAATCATCCGAGGCCAGAAAGACGACCGTCTTCGCAATCTCATCCGACTCCCCGATGCGTCCCAGCGGAACCTGCTGCGCCAGTCCGGCCTTGAACTGCTTTCTCTCTTCCTCGTTCGCTCCCAAGCCATCCATTCCCGGAGTATCGATGGGCCCAGGGCTCACGACGTTCACGCGAATCTTCCTGTCCTTCAGCTCATTCGTCCACGTACGCGCAAACGAGCGAACCGCGGCCTTGGTCGCGTTGTAGACGCCAAAGGCCGGAATTCCCTTGACCGAGACGACCGAAGCGTTCAGCACAATCGTTCCTCCATCGGGGATCAGAGGAAGCGCCTTCTGTACAGTAAAGAACACGCCTTTCACATTGCTGTCAAAGGTCTGGTCAAACTGCTCCTCGGTTACATTTTCGATCGTCGCAAACTTGCCTCCGCCTGCGTTCGCAAACAGAACATCGATCTTTCCATGCAGCTGCTTGATCTCCGCATAAAGCTGGTCCAGATCCGCGAGGCTTCCCGAATCCGCCTGAATCGCCGTCGCCGCAGGTCCAATCTCGCGAGCAGCAGCCTCCAGAACCTCCTTGCGACGGCCGGTGATTACAACCTTCGCTCCCTCTGCGACAAATCGCTTTGCCGTGGCCAGTCCAATGCCTGTGCCTCCACCGGTTACCAGCGCAATCTTCCCTTCAAGCTTCTTCGACATAAACCATCCTTAGGTAATCTCGGCAGCCATCCACCTGCGGCTACCCCCATATGTGACGCCGGCAGGAAGTTCAACGATTCATTAGTTCCGATTTTATGAACTATAAATAAATCTCCGCCGCCAAATACAATAAAGACCATGCGGCCCCTGTTCCATCCCTCCGTCGAAGACATCACGGTCGAAGCCATCCTGCACGCCCTCTCCGACCCGGTCCGCGTCGCTATCCTCATCGAAATCGTCGGCTCGGACTGCCCCCAGAGCTGCTCTAGCTTTCTCGAGATCCGCAACCAGGCCATTCCCAAATCCACGCTCTCCCAGCACCTCAAGGTCTTGCGCGAGTCAGGACTAGTCCGCGGCGAGCGCAAAGGGGTCGAGATGCACAACACTTCACGCTGCGCGGAGATCGACAAGCGCTTCCCCGGCCTGATCACATCCATCGTCAACGCCCACAACATTCAATCGCAGACCATGCGCCCTCGCCGCCGCAAGGCAAACGCAGATCGCTAAAGCAGGCCTCCTCCTCGCCTCCCACGGTGTAAACTTTCCTTATGCTCCTCAGTACCCGCACTTACAGGGTGTGCGTTCCATAAAAGATCGTTCCTATCGATGAATCACCGTCTTAAAGCCTCCCAGTACGCCATCCTCATCGCTGTCATGTTGACCGCCTCCATCGGGGATGCGCTTCTCTCGCGCGGCATGGCTCAGGTCGGCGCCGTCGATCTTCATCACCTCGGCCTGTTGTGGCAGGCGCTCTTCAATCCTTACGTCATCTCCGGAATCGTACTGCTGATCGGATTCTTCGCCAGCTACATGACGGCGCTCAGCTGGGCCGACCTCACCTTCGTGATGCCTGCAACGGCCTTCGGAAACGTCGTCACTGCCCTGCTCAGCCGCTTCTGGCTGCATGAGCACCTCTCGCCTTATCGCTGGACCGGAATCGCCCTCATCGTCTGCGCCGTGGGCTTCGTCGCCGGCGGCCCCTCGCGTACCGAACACTCGGAGAACTCCCACGGGCTCGACATGATGGACTCAGGAGCAGCAGGCCTCTGATGACCGCGTCCACCTCCATCCTGCAAACATGGACCGCCATCGGCGGTGTCGCCGCCCTTGCCATCCTCGGCGAGGTGCTGATCGCGGGAGCCATGCGCCGCCTCGGCGACCTCGACCTCGTCCGCGAGCGCAGCGGCCTCCCAGGAGCCATCCGTGCCGTCCTCTCGAGCCCGATGTTCCTCGCCGGAGCGCTCTGCATGGCGCTCAACTTCTTCGGCATGCTCTTCGCGCTCTCCATCGTCGATCTCTCACTCGCAATCCCTGCCATCGCCTCGCTCACCTACATCGGCAACGCCATCGCCGCGAAGATCTTCCTGCACGAAAACGTCGACCGCCGCCGCTGGCTGGCCGTGCTGTTCGTCTCCATCGGCGTCGTCCTCCTCTCCCACTAGGCGAAGATGGGAAACTCCCATAACTCCCCGGTGCTAAACTCGTGCGCATGAGGAGCCCGCTGCGATCTCTCCGTCCGGCGCAGATGATCTGGATCTTCGCATCCTCCACTGTCGTGGCGACGATGACAGCTCTCACCATAATCGTCTGTCGTCTACGCGGAGACTCACTTGCCTTTCCGCTTGAAAAGCGCATCGGACTTGTCTTTCTACTCGTCGTCTGTCCCTGGATAGTATCCGCCCTTGCTGAATCCGCACTCCGGGGCCTCCCGCTGGTCGGCGCGAAGATGTTTGCAAGCGACCAACGGGAGCTTTACGCCCGATACGATACTCGCTGGCCACACCGCAATCTACCCGAATATCCGGTTCCCCACCGACATCCCGGCCCCCCACCCCAGCACCCACAGCTTCTCCGCCGTAGGCACGCTCGCCCGCTGGGAGAAGACATCGTAGTCCGCCGCGCGAATTCTTCCCAGCAGCCGATGATAGATCCCCACCAACACCCACAGCGCCGCGCGGCTGTCCCGGTCGATCATCGGCAGCAGCTTTTCCGCCGATCCGTAATACTGTTCCGCCCTCGCGCTTAACGCAGCCAGCAAGGCACGCTCCTGCGCCTGCATCCCTGCTCCACCCGCCAGCGCCCGCACCCGCTCCACCGTCACGCCGTACTCAGCCAGCATGTCCAGCGGCAGATACACACGCCCACGTTCGGCATCTTCTTTCACGTCGCGCAAAATGTTGGTGAGCTGAAAGGCCACGCCCGTCTCCTCGGCCAGCTTCTCCGCGCGCTGGTCGGTATATCCGAAGACCTTGATGCACACCAGACCCACTACCGAAGCCACCAGGTAGCAATAGCGATAGAGATCCTCAAAGGTCGCATACGTCTGCACCTCACCCGCGCCCATCGTGTTCGGAACAAGATCCATCGTCGTCCCCTGCACCAGTTCCTCCAGCAGCGTGTCCGAGATCCCAAACCTCCGCTGCGCATCCGTCACCGCCAGAAAGACCGCATCGCCGGTGGGAGCTCCAGCCCGAGCCGCCCTCCACGCCTCCACCCACTCCGCCATCACCACCCGCCGCTGCTCGACCGGCATCAACTCATCGTCGGCGATATCGTCGGCGCGGCGCATAAATGCATAGATCGCGCACATGGCATCGCTCTTATGCTCGGGAAGCACGCGGAATGAGTAATAAAAGTTCTTGGCTTCGCGCCTGGCGATCTCGCGGCAGGCCGCATAAGCCTCTGGAATGGTCACCGCATCATCCCCATCGACACCCAACCCTGCCCACCCACATTCTTCGTCTTCCACTCCAGAACGTTCACCGAGGAGCTCCCTCCGGAAACACCGCCGTCTTGATCTCCCGCGATCCCCCTGTGCGCCTCAGCATCTGCCGAAAGATCTCCGGAACCTCGTCCAGCCGCGCCCGCCCCGTAATCGCCTCCGCCGCGCGAAAACGTCCGCTCACGATCAGCTCGAACGCCGTGCGGCAGGTCGAGGGTGTGTGATGGAAGCTCGCCTTCAGCGTGATGTCTCCGTAGTGCAGGCGGTTTGTATCCAGCGCCACTGTGGTTCCGCTCGGAGGCCCTCCGAAGAAGTTCACAATTCCGCCCTTGCGCACCATATCCACCGCCCACTCCCACGTCGCGGGAGTAGCCACCGCCTCGATCACCGCATCCGCGCCCCGGCACCCCGGAGTCAGCGCCCGCGTCGCCGCCACCACATCCTCCACCGTCGTCTGCACCACCTGCGCGGCCCCGAACAGCTTCGCCGTCTCCACCTGGTCATCGCGCTTCACCACCGCGATCACCTCCATCCCGGCCAGCTCGGCGACGTGCATGAACATCAGCCCAATAGGACCGGCGCCGATCACCACCATCGTGTCTCCCGGAGCGGCCCCGGTCTCCTCGAGGCCCCGCACCACGCACGCCAGCGGCTCGGTCAAAGCCGCATGCTCCAACGGAACTCCATCCGGGATCAGCAGCGTGTTCTTCTCCACAATGCGCGCGGGAATGCGGATGTACTCCGCGTAAGCGCCGTTGTTGAAGATAAGGTCTTCGCACAGGTTCTGCTGGCCGCGTCTGCAAAAGAAACACTCGTCGCAGGGGGCCGAGTTCAACGCGACCACACGGTCGCCCTCGCGGAACCCGGTCACATCCTCGCCCACCTCCGTCACCACGCCCGCCATCTCATGGCCGAACGGGATCGGAGGCGTCAGCATCATCGCGTGATAGCCGCGCCGGTAGACCTTCAGATCCGTCCCACAGGTCAGCGCCGCGCCCACCCGCAGCACCAGCTCCCCCGCGCCGGCCCGGGGAGTCTCCACCCGCTCCAGCCGCAGATCTTCCCTGCCGTACAGAACCGCCGCCGTCATCTCCGATGCCATCCCCTCTATCTTCTCATCTTGCGAGAGATTTAACGTGCCGGTACCCTGGTCCGGCAACCCATCCCCTCAAGAAAACCTGTCTCTCCTCAATACCATCCCGCATCTGATACTCTGAGCCACAGATAAGACATGTCCTTCGTCTCTCCAGAAGACTTTGCCAAACAGAAGATCGCCGCCATCCAGGAGTACTCCATCCTCTCCTGGCAGGCGATCGCCGGTCTCTTCTCGCGACCGCGCTACTGGTCCGAGATCTACTCCCAGATGGACTCCATCGGGGTCGGCTCCATGCCTATCATCGTCCTCACCGGCTTCTTCACCGGCTGCGTCCTCGCCCTCCAGTCCGCCACATCGCTGCAGGAGTTCGGCTCCGTCTCGCTCACCGGCAATCTCGTCGCCCTCTCCATGGTCAAGGAGCTCGGCCCCGTGCTCACCGGCCTCATGGTCTCCGGCCGCAACGCCTCCGGCATGGCCTCCGAGATCGGCTCCATGCGCGTCACCGAGCAGATCGACGCCATGCGCGCCCTCGGTACCGATCCCGTCCGCAAGCTGGTCACCCCGCGCCTCTACGCCACCATCTTCATGCTCTTCTTCCTCACCATCCTGTCGGACGCCTTCGGCATCGCCGGCGGAGCCCTGGTCAGCATCGCCATCATGGGGCTCAACCCCTCGTCCTACTTCAACAACTCCTACCGCGCCTTGCAGTACGGCGACGTCGTCCAAGGACTCGTCAAGCCACTCTTCTCCGCCTTCATCATCGCCACCGTCGGCTGCTACTTCGGCATGACCACCAAGGGCGGAACCCAGGGCGTCGGCCGCTCCACCACCCAGGCCGTCGTCGTCTCCTCCGTCTTCATCATCATCGTCGATCTGCTCGTCACCCGCGGCATGATCGGCATCTTCGGAAGGTAGCCTCGCATGGCCTCTGAGCTCACCTCCAGCGCCTCCGAAGCCCCCTCGCCGGCTTCCTCCGGTCCCGTCGTCGTCTTCGATCAGGTCTCCATCCACTTCGACGTCAAACCGGTCCTGCAGGACGTCTCCTTCGCCGTCGAGCACGGCGAGACCCGCATCATCCTCGGCCCAGCCGGCGGCGGCAAATCCGTTCTGATGAAGCTCGCCAACGGCCTGATCAAACCCGATGGCGGCCGCATCCGCATCTTCGGCCAGGACATCACCGACATGCCCGAGCGAGAGCTCTTCAAGCTCCGCGCCCACATCGGCATGGTCTTTCAGGAGTCCGCCCTCTTCGACTCCCTCTCCGTCGAAGACAACGTCGCCTACCGCCTCCACGAAGAACACATCCCCGAAGCCGAGGCCCACATCCGCGTCGTCGAGGCCCTCAAGTTCGTCGAGCTCGAGCAAGCCATCCAGAAGTTTCCCTCCGAACTCTCCGGGGGCATGCGCCGCCGCGTCTCCATCGCCCGCGCCATCATCTCCCGCCCCGACCTGATCCTCTACGACTCCCCCACCGGCGGCCTCGATCCCATCACCTCGACCACCATCATCGAGCTGGTCATGAAGCAGCGCGACGTCGGCCACACCACCTCGCTGCTCATCACCCACCGCCTGCAGGACGCCTTCACCCTGGCCATGAACCGCTTCAATCCCGACACCGGCAAGATGGAACCAATCCCCAACAAGGGCGTCGACGAGAAGACAAAATTCCTCGTCCTCAACGACGGCCGGGTCGTCTTCGACGGAACCACCCTCGAGCTCGTCACCTCCACCGATCCCTGGCTGCGCGACTATCTCTCCTAAGAGGGGAAAGAAGAGCGCTGCCGCACAAGCCCACTGCGCGGCAGCGCCTACCGCTTGCCCTTCTCCCACTCCTCATACGGAATACGCGGAATGTTCAGGAACGCGTCCCTCGTCCGCACATAATTCCCCAGACCATTCATCCGCCCGATCGCATGCAGCTCATCGGCACGCACATAAGGCCCAGCCGGGTCGATGTACCGGTCCTCGACATAAAACGCCACCACGCGGCCAAGAATAATGCGCGAACGTCCGATCTCGAGCGTCGTGTGCTCGCGGCACTCGAGCGCAGCATGCGCTCTCGCGATGCGAGGAACCTTCACCACCGCCGACTCCGCCGTCTCGAGCCCGGCCATCTCCAGCTCCGACACCCCGGCCGGAAAATCCGTCGCGCAGGTGTTCATCTGCTCCGCGAGATCCTCGGTCACCACATTGACCACAAACTCGCCGGTCCGGCGAATGTTGCGGGCCGTATCCTTCGCCACCAGCCCGTCACTGTCGCGGTTTCCCACTCCGATCCCAACCACAGGCGGGTCCGTGCACAGGTAGTTGTAGGCGCTGAAGGGCGCGGCGTTCAGGCAGCCGTCCTCGTCCATGCTCGTCACCAGCGCAATCGGACGCGGCGCCACCAGCCCGATCAGCAGGTTATAAATCTCACGATGCGTGGCTTTCTCCACGTCAAGCTTCATAGGGTCCCCCGTACTCAGAAGCCTATCGCAAACCAAGCCAGCCGCCGAACCAGCAAATCCGCCAGGGTCTAGGAGAGGCGATGGCCTGCCGGCCGGGCCCACTGAGCTCGGCCACCCCACAACGAAGACCTATTTGTGGGCCCCGGTACGGGCGGTCACTTCGTAACGCGTATATCCCTTCGGGTCGCGGCTCCCGTTGGTCGCTTGCGAAGATCTTCGCGCTGACCAGTGGAGGCCCACGCCGAGGGCTCACCCGCCGTCCGCGCAGGACCCGCGGGGACCCCGCACAGGGCTTACTTCTTCGTCTCTTTCGAAGCCGCGGCCGCGGGCAGCGTATAGATCACCTCGCCCGGCCGCGTGTAGTGCAGCTCCTCGCGCGCCTGGTGCTCGATCGCCCCGGGGTCGCTCTGAAGACGATCGACATGGGCCTTCAACCGATCGTTCTCCTGCTGCAGACCCGTCAGCTGCTGGGTCAGCGTTCTCTCATCGTGATTTTTGTGCTGGTAAGCGGTCAGGCCGTTTTGCCCGAAGACGACATGGTAGCCCATGGCAATCGCCAATCCGGCTGCCGCCACCGTCGCCCACCGCCGCCATCCCCCCACCACGGACAACAACGCCCGCACCGCCACGCCGTGACGAGATTGCGTTGCGCTGATTGGAGTAGATGCCTTCATCGCTCTTTTCCAGTACAAATACCCTTCGCAAACACCGTCAAGCGGAAATCCTCATTTGCGGGGCTACGTACCAAGTTCGTACCGCCTTCGCGTAAACTTTTACGTTCTGTCTTTCCCCCAGAAGAGGGATGCGCCTCAGTGAATAAGATGCGCGAACCCATCCCCGCTTGGTATCCTGCTCAAGGTGCAAGTCCTCTACATCATCTCGATCGTATGTCTTGTGGCGCTGGTGGGCGCCTCGGCGGCTATCCTGCATCACGTCCGCTCCAGCGGCCGCGATCTCTCCCCCGAACCGCCTCCGGAGCCCGGCTTCGCCGAGCATCTTCAAGCCGCCTCCGAATACGGCTCTTCCCGCGCACCTCGAGCCGTTCCCGCGCAGACCGTACAGTCGATCTCCGCAAAGAAGGATCTCGCCCCCGAAACACAATCCGAGGCGGACTCCTCTCCGACGCGTCACAAGTCGCCACACATCGTCCATCGTTCCCACTCTAACGCCGAGCGCACTGGCAGAATCATGCCCGGCACCACGCCCTCGCTCCGCCTCGTCGTCGGAACCCGAAACACGAACCGCCTCTAGCAGGAAAGGAACTCGTCCATGTCCTCCAGCCTTCCCAACACCTCCGTTCTTGCGCACCAGCCCTCCCGCTCCATCGCCGGAACCCTCCCCGGCCGCATCGCCATCGCGATCGGCGCCAGCCTCTTCGTCGGAGTCTCCGCGCACATCTCCTTCCCTCTGCCCTTCACGCCGGTTCCGCTCACGCTCCAGAACTTCGCTGTCCTGCTCGTCGGCCTCACCCTCGGTCCCGTCGCCGCCTTCTCAGCCATGACGCTCTATCTCGCCGAGGCGGCCATGGGACTCCCCGTCCTCACCCCGCACGGCCCCGGCGGTCTCCTGCAGATGTTCGGACCCTCCGGCGGCTACATCCTCTCCTACCCCTTCGTCGCCGCAGCGGCAGGGTGGGTCTTCCGCTCTCTCCGCATCGGCTCCGCCTACGCCCGCGCCACTCTCGGCTCCGTCCTCGGAACCCTCATTCTCTTCACCGCGGGATCCATCTGGCTCGCCCAGACCATGCACGCCAGCGCCCAGGGCGTCTGGACCATGGCCATCGCTCCCTTTCTTCCCGGCGAGATCGTAAAGATCGCCGCCGCTGCCGGACTTGCCGCATCCATCCAGCGCCTGCGCCGCTCCTGAACCACTCGCTCGCTCTCTCGGTTCCCGCGATCTTCGCGGGAACACCTTCCCCACGCTGTCCAGACTCCCAGAGGAATCACCGCATCATGACCGCCCCTACCGCAGTACAAGAGATCAGCATTGCCCATAGCCCCGACTCCGACGACGCCTTTATGTTTTATGGCCTGGCCACCAACAAGGTCCGCGTCCCCGGCTATAAGTTCACCCATGTGCTGACCGACATCGAGACCCTCAACCACAAGGCCATCAACGAGGCCTTCTACGACGTCACCGCCATCTCCTTCCACGCCTACCCCTACCTGCAGGACAGCTACACCCTGATGGCCTGCGGAGGCTCGGTTGGCGAGGGCTACGGCCCCATGATCGTCTCCAATCCCCGCCTCACCCTCGCCGAGGCCCAGAAGACCCGCATCGCCGTCCCCGGAACCCTCACCACCGCCTTTCTCGCCCTCAAGCTCTTCTCTCCCGACATCGAGTACACCGTCGTCCCCTTCGACAAGATCATCCCTTCCGTCACCTCGGGCGAGTTCGACGCCGGCCTCATCATCCACGAAGGCCAGCTCACCTACGCCAACGACGGCCTGGTCAAGCTCCTCGACCTCGGCCAGTGGTGGCGCGAGCAGACCGGCCTTCCTCTTCCCCTCGGCGGTAACGCCATCCGCCGCTCGCTCGGCCACGACACCATGCTCATGGCCACCAACGCCCTCCGCGACAGCATCCAGCACGCCCTCGACCATCGCGAAGAGGCCCTGGCCTACGCCATGCAGTTCGCCCGCGATCTCGACCCCAATCTCGCCAACCGCTTCGTCGGCATGTACGTCAACGAGCGTACCCTCAATTACGGCGAAGACGGTCGCGACGCCATCCGCAAGCTGCTCGAGATGGGCTACGACCGCGGCATCATCCCGCACCGCGCCAACGTCGACTTCGTCGGCTAGCCGACTCACGGACGCGCCAAAATATCTCCTTCTCTCCCACCAAAAATCACAGCCTGCGGGACGCCACCGACCCGCAGGCTGTGTTATCTTAAACAAGTCAGGTGATTGAGCCGGTGGGCTCTCGCTGGACTTGACCTCCGCCAGGAAGTCACGGCAACAAAGCCAAGGACGCGTAGCTCAGCTGGTAGAGCATTCGACTCTTAATCGACTGGTCGTAGGTTCGATCCCTACCGCGTCCACCATTCTTTCTAAACAAAAAAAAGCACTTATCTAAAGCACAAGCCTCGTGCGGAAGGTTTGCTCATACGGAGAAATATAGTAAGTTTCGATGTTTCCCGGGCACATTATTGACCCACTGATTGGGTGATGGAGCTATCGGGAATGTACATTTCTCCTCAGTCCATCAAGCAGCGTATGGAAATGATGCAATGGTGGAGTGGCTATCTGGAGGAGCAGCAGAAAAAGCCGCAGGCGTGACCCATCCCCTCGCCGCGGTGGTAAGCGGTATTTCTACAAACCGATGGACCAGGACCGCCCCGCCAAGCGACAGGACCAGGCAGGTGGCAACGATGAGGTACGCTCCGTGCGGTGTATTGAACGCCCCCCTTAGAAGCCTGTAGCAAATCGAGAAGATCGGGATGTGGACCAGATAGAGAGAATAAGAAGATTCCCCCAGCTTCTGGAGCCAGGCCGGGAGGCGCAAGCCACGCTCAAGGCCAATCGCTGAGAGCACCACAAGAAAGGCGCCAGCCCCCCACGTGAAGGCGCGCGCGGCCGGCGACGGCAGAGGTACCGTAAGCAGGATGACAAGGCCGACTGCCCCAGCTGCGACCGCAAAGGTTCGATTGATGCATTTACCAGACTTGGCGAGATTCCCAAGCCATAGGCCCGCGATGAACTCGAACAGTAGGGGGCTGGCCAGTGTCATGATTGCAGAGGAGGTAAAGGCTAACCCGCCGATGATGAAGAGGGCGAAGAGGGGGGCAAGCAGACGGATGGCGCTCATCCGAAGCCATATCGCGGCTGCGAAGCAGGCATAGAACAGCATCTCGAAGGAGAGCGTCCAGCCCACGCTGAGTAGTGGAAGCACCTGTCCCAAGGTGTCCCGATATGGGATGAACAGATAAGACGCGGCGATATAGGGGACTGAAAGGGCAGAGTGTCCAGCACCGTGAGCGAGCTCAGGATGCATTGCCATGATTCCAGCCTTGATGAGCATCCCCGTTGTCGCTAACCAGTAGAGCGGCACGATACGAATCGCTCTGCGCTTCATAAAGGTTCCTGCGGGCTGACCTTCGTGGTGAGTGAATGCCATCACAAAGCCACTGATGATGAAGAAGAGATCGACACCAGCAGCTCCGCTCTGCCATGTAACGGGATGGCTGGAAGCGTTGTCAGACCATAAGCGTAATGCGTGATAGATAACGACGATGACTGCAGCGAAGCCTCGCAGGGCCTGTATCGAACGGTAGCGGCGCACGGCCATATAATGACTTTGTGAGGGCTGACTCTGAACAGTCGCCCTCAACCATGCTTTCCAATCTACTCCCCTTATCCTGAAATTAATAGATCTTTACATACAACTTTCAGGTAAAAAGCAAAGCCACCCAAAGGCCCCTAAGTTATTGCGTACGCAACCACCCACATCCACCCGATACGTTGCTCAGAACCACAGAGGAATATCCCGCAATGGCTTCCATCCGACGGCCTTGTTCTACATTTGCCTCAAGGCACGCAGGCCCATATTGCGATTGGACATTTAACAGGATTGCGTAGAGCGGCTCGCTGCATCTGCTTCCTGCATTCGGAGGGACCGAGAAACGGCGAATCAGCTTTCGTTCTCCTCATCAAAGTATCGGCTCGGCAATTTCCCCGTGACCCGCTTGAACATCGCGGTAAAGCTCCAGGCCGTTTCGTAGCCTACGGCGTCAGCGATCTCCACCATGGGCCAACCTTCGGCCAATAATGGGAGAGCGGCAAAGGTGCGAATCTGGTCGCGCCAGACCTGGAATGAAAGATGGGTCTCACGCTCCAAAATCCGGGTGAGTGTGCGAGGCGAAATATCCAGGCGCCGAGACCAGATTGCAAGCGTGCTCGTGTCGTTGGGGGCTTGGATCAGCATCTCCTCCATCTTCCGGAGGCGCGGATCGCGTAAGGGCGGCAGGCTTATGGGAGGAAGGGCCGTCCAATCGAACTCGCCCAGTAAAGCGGCGATAATGCGTGCGTCCTGCCCCTCTTCGTCGTACTCGACAGGCATTCGGATCGCCCGGAGCACAAGCTCCCGCAAAACGGACGAGACTCCGATCATCCGAGGCATGGGGGGAGCTCCAGCCGGGCAGGCATCTTCGCGGATATACAGTGTGCGCATCTTGAGCAGGCCGATACTTCCGGTCTGGTGCGGATAGGCTGGCGGAACCCAGACGGCCCGTTGCGGCGGAATAATCCAACATCCCCCGTCGAACGTGATCTTCATGCTGCCCGATGCGGCATAGAGAAACTGCGCGCGGACATGGGAGTGCATGTAGCCGGCATAGCCGGCCGGATAGTCCTTCGCCATCATCGAGACGGGGCGCGGAACAGTCTGCAGATACTCGTGATCTTTCAATCGCTTCGCCATGACCAGATCGACGTAGGGTGTGGCGTCTTACGCGGAGCACACCTGTGTCCTATTCGATATTCTAATCGGACTAAAAGAGTCGCAGATAAAAGGGCCTCCGTGGCTGTCTTTTTGGCGAAGCGCCACAAAGGCCCTGAGATCGACAACCCGAAGGCTAGCGAATATCTACCACTAAAGATTCTCGCAGTCTCGGATTTGTACAGGAGAGGTGTCAGCCGTGACAAAGTCGAACTCAATTCGACCGCAAACAGTTCGTACCTGGTATCGCATTCATAAGTGGTCGAGCCTCATTTGTACGGCATTGCTCCTTATGGCTTGCGTCACGGGGCTTCCGCTGGTGTTTTCCGATGAACTGCAGACCATGCTCGAACATCATGTTCAACCCGTGCAGGTAGAGGCAGGAGCCGCTACGGCGAATATCGATGCGATGGTCGCCGAGACCCAGGCAAAGTTTCCCTCGCTTCACCCCTTCAATGTTTACTGGGACGACGACGAGCCTCGCGTCTTCGTGAATATGAGCCCGTCCGACAAGCCGAAGGACGGAGAGATCAAGCAGGCGGTCTTCGATGCGCATACCGGAAGGCTGCTAGAGATACCGACCGACCAATTCAATCTCATTGGATTCTTGCTGCGCCTTCACAGTGAGATCTTTCTCGGTCTGACCGGTGAGTTGGTGATGGGCGCGATGGCTTTATCGTTCGTCGTCTCACTCCTCTCGGGAGCGCTCGTTTATGGACCCTTCATGAGACGCCTCCGCTTTGGGACCTACCGGGCCGACGGAAAGCCGAGAACGCGCTGGTTCGATCTGCACAATCTCCTTGGTATCGTCACTCTGACATGGGCGTTCGTCGTGGGGGCGACCGGCGTCATGAACGCTATCTCGACACCGCTCTTTGGGATATGGCGCGCGCAGACGATGCCCACGATCCTGGCTCCTTATCGCGGCAAGCCTGCGCCGACGCACTTCCAATCGGTCGATGCTACGGTACAGCAGGTCTCCTCCGCGCTGCCGAAGATGAGAATCTCCTCGGTCTTGTTTCCGAATAAAGTCTTCGGCAGTCCGCAGCATTATCTCGTGTGGACAGAGGGAAAGACGCCCCTCACCTCGCGGCTGATGACACCCGCACTCGTCGATGTCCAGTCGGGCGCGATGACGGTTTCAAAGGGCTTGCCGTGGTACCTGCGTGCGCTCGAGGTTTCACGCCCCCTCCACTTTGGGGACTACGGCGGCCTTCCGCTCAAAATCATCTGGGCGCTCTTCGATGTGGCCTTGATTGTTGTGCTAGTCAGCGGTGTCTACCTTTGGCTCATTCGGCGCAGGGCGCCTGTCGAAAGGGAGCTGAACCGGCTTGTGAGCCTTGAAGAGCAGCACGCGGGAGCTCCGGCACGATGAGTCATTCCTTTCCGTTTCGCAAAGTCTATGGTCCGGCAATGGTCATCGCGGTCATCACGTTGTACGGATTGCTCTCCGCCCTCTTGGGCGATGGGATGTGGGATGCATTGTCCTGGGTAGCTCTGGCGGTACCCCTCGCTGTCATTGCCTGGAAGTATGCCGCTGGAAGGAAAGTTTCTACAAAAAGCTAACAGAACGCTGCCTCGCGGTTGTCTTTTGGCGAAGCCCCGCAGGTATGCGCGAGATCGACTCCATATGCGGATCGGCATTCGAGCCGGACGTATCTCAAGAAAGGCGACGTTCGATGTCCAGCTATCCCCCTGTTGTTTTGAGCTCAAGTTTTTCAAAAACTGCCCGGCAGATCTTCGTTTCGACCTTGTTCCTTCTCCTTTCGCTCAGCTTGCCCGGGACGCTTCTAGCGCAGAGCGCCAGCATCACGGGTTCGATCTCCGATTCGTCCAAGTCGGTTCTTCCGAATGTTCCTGTCACTCTCGCAAGCCGGGAGACAGGCTCTGCGGTCCAGGGAAAGAGCAACAGTTCAGGAGTTTACAGCCTCCCCTTTGTGCAGCCCGGAACTTACACCCTCTCCGTCAACGTCCCGGGATTCAAACGTTATGAGCAGACGAACATCACCTTTGCGGTGGGACAGAAAATCAACATCGACATCCAGCTGCAAGTCGGTGGTACCTCCCAATCTATGACCGTCGATGGGAATGGCATCGAGATGAACACGACCGATGCGAGTGTCAGCACCGTGATCGATCGGCAGTTTGTCGAGAATATTCCCCTGAACGGGCGCAGCTTTCAATCGCTTATGACGGCTATTCCCGGGGTATCGTCGGTCCCTTCCCAGGGAGTAGGAACCAGCGGAGAGATTACGGTCAATGGTCAGAGAGCGGAGGGCAATCAATTCACGGTAGACGGAGTGAGCGCCAATACCGGTGCCCAGGGATATCCCGCTGGGACGGGTGCGGGCTATTCAGGCTCGCTTCCTGGAGAAAGCATCCTAGGCACCACGCAGAGTCTCGTCTCGATCGACGCTCTGCAGGAGTTCCGCGCATCGACCTCGACCTACTCCGCGGAATATGGGCGTACTCCTGGAGGACAGTTCACCTTCAACACCCGGTCGGGAACAAACGCGTGGCATGGCTCAGCGTTCGATTACTTCCGCAACGATGCTCTCGACGCCAATAACTACTTCAACAAGCGCACGACGCCCATTACTCCGCGCCAGGTCGAGCGGCAGAATGACTTCGGGGGAACGTTCGGTGGACCGATACGCATCCCCCATCTTTACGACGGTCGCGACAAGACCTTCTTCTTCTTCTCGTATGAGGGTCTTCGTCTCCGTTCTCCGGTTGCGGCTTTTACGATGGAGGCTCCAGACCTCTCCCTGCGACAGAACGCTCCGGCCATCCTCAAGCCGTTTCTGAATGCATTCCCTCTGCCGAACGGCGCTGAGAGCGGCGATGGGCTCGGCCTGGCTTATTACACCGCAGGTTATTCGTCGCCTAGCTCGCTCGACACGACCAGCATCCGTATCGATCACCATTTCAGCGATCGATTCAGCGTCTTCGCGCGATATAGCGATTCGCCCTCCAACGCGACCACTCGCTCGAGCGATCCGGGGAGTGCCGATCTCGCCGAGATCGATCCGCAAACGGTGCATGTGCGGACGCTCACAGGCGGAATCACCAATATGCTTACCTCCAGATTGACGAGCGAGTTCCGCGTCAATGGAACGTGGAATGACTATGCCGACAAGCCGGAGGTCGATAACTTCGGAGGAGCAACTCCGATGACCCTGGCGACCAGCGGCGCGCCGGGACTTACGGATAAGAGCTGGCTTTTTTTCTATCTGACCGGCCACGGCGGTTATCCTGCCTTCCGGCTTTACCCGCATTCGACGTCGCAGCGGCAGTTCAACGTGGTCGAGAAGGTCAACTTCTCTTTAAGGCGTCACCAATTCGAGGCCGGCGTCGATTATCGACGGCTTGCAACCAATAGCCCGATCGCCGACCTCTACGAGTCCACAGGCTTCGAAGACGCCGCGCAGATTCTTGCGAATAACGGCAATCCAGGTCTCACCCGTGCCGATCTGCCGGCTAAGCCGGTCTACAGCAATCTCTCGGCGTTCTTGCAGGATGAGTGGAAGGTCAACGAGCGCCTCAGCCTCTCGCTTGGCATTCGTTGGGACATGAATCCTCCCCCGCGCGATGCAGGCGGCAACCAGCCCTATGTTCTCGATCAGATCACTAATCTCGCAACAGCTCAGGTAGACCCACACGGTACGGATCTATGGAATACGACTCATGCCAATTTCGCTCCCAGGCTTGGAGCTGCCTATCAGGTAAGACAGACCCCGGGCCATGAGACTGTATTGCGAGCAGGCTTCGGCCAGTTCTACGACACCGGCACCGCCCTTGCTTCAGCCGGATATCAGTATGGTGTGGGCATCACTCGGTCGGTCGATTTGACGAGTACCGCATTTCCTCTCTCGCAGAACATCCTCGATTCTGTGGGGCCGCCGAGTACGAGCTCTCCTTACACGGGAGCTGTCTTTGCCTATGATCCCCATTTGAAGCAGCCTTACACCTTGCAATGGAATCTCGCGGTAGAACAAGCTCTGGGCGCACAGCAGACACTGACGATGAGCTATGTCGCATCGTCTGGAAGGCACCTTCTCAGTCAGCTGGAATACGATCCCAGCGCCGTAGGCAATCCAAATTTCACGCCGCGCTGGGGACTCTACATTACCCAGAACCAGGGTGCCTCCAACTATCAGGCCCTGCAGGTGCAGTTCCAGAGAAAGCTGTCGAAGGGCCTGCAGGTGTTGGGCTCCTACACGCTCGCGCATTCGATCGACAACTCGACAAGCAATTTCACGCTCTCGGAGCTGCTGCGAGCCTCTTCGGACTACGATATTCGCCATAATTTCCAGCTGGCCCTCACCTATGATCTTCCCTCGCGGCATCGCGGTGGATTCGCTTCGTACACTCTGTCCCACTGGTCGGCGGATTTGCGTACTACCGTCCGTTCGGCATTGCCAGTCGATGTCTTTTCGGATTATTCCCTGACCAATCTGACCGGCACGATTGTGAGCTACCATCCCAATCGCGCCGCAGACCAGCCTTTATATGTGCAAGGCGGAGGTGCTCCGGGTGGAAGAACCATCAACTTCAAAGCGTTTGTCCCCGCCTATGAAGCCGATGGAACCACGCTGACGGAAGGAGACGCCGGACGCAACAGCGCCAGAGGCTTCGATGCCGTGCAGCAGGACATCGCATTGCGGAGAGACTTCCCATTTACTGAGCGAGTCGGCATGCAATTTCGCATCGAGGCCTTCAACCTGCTCAACCATTCCATCATGGGCAGCGTCAACAACTACCTTTCCTTTGGGCCGACCGGTGCCAATCCCTTCGGCGTCGCAATCAACACTCTCAACGGTCAGCTGGGGGGCCTTAATTCCCTCTACCAGACAGGCGGACCACGTTCTCTGCAGGCGGCCCTCAAGCTTCACTTCTAAAGAGCTCAATCAATGGCGGGAGGATTAAATTGATGGCTGGTTCCGTAGCGCTGCGGCAGGCAGATGGTGCTGATCTCTGCGCCGTGTGTCCCCACCTTGATAGATCGCACGTAGATAACGAGACGAAAGGTGACAATTTCCCCATGGCTCTTCCCAGGCTGCAGGCTGACCGGAAGCAAATCTTCCGGCATGCCGTTTTATCCCTGCTCTGCTTCACAACGCTATTCTTCTTTTCCTGTTCCGCAAATGCGCAAACCGCCAATCTCAGTGGACTGGTCGCTGATCCAAGCGGAGCTGTCATTCGCGGAGCCGATATTACCTTCACCAACGAACGAACCAATGCGGTCTACCATGCGAAAGCCAACGGTTCGGGAATCTATAGCCTGCCCTTTCTCCAGCCGGGACAATACACCTTGGCCGCGGAGGCCTCTGGATTCAAGCTCTATCGAAGGACTGGAATCACGGTGGAGGTGGCACAAAACCTCAATATCGATGTTCGTCTCGAGGTGGGAGGAGCATCGCAGTCGGTGACCGTCGACGGCAGTGGACGTGAGATCAACACGACAGACGCAACGGTCGGCACGGTCATTGACCGCCAGTTTGTAGAGAACATCCCGCTGAGCGGCCGAAGTTTTCAACCCTTGCTGACGCTGATCCCTGGAGTGACGCAGGTCCCCGTGGGCGAAAGCTCCGGAACCGGATACGCGGGGGAGTTTACCGTGAATGGACAGCGCAGCGAGCAGAACTACTTCACCGTGGATGGGGTCGGGGTAAACACCGGAATCTATACCCAGGAGGGGCCCGGAATCGGAGCGGGATTCGGAGGGGCGACACTCGGCGAGACGTCTCTCGGCACCACGCAGAGCCTCATCTCCATCGATGCTCTGCAGGAGTTCAGCGCGAAGACCTCGACCTATTCCGTGGAATACGGCCGTACTCCAGGCGGACAATTCTCCTTCAGCAGCCGCTCCGGTACCAATCATCTCCACGGATCGGCCTTCGATTACTTCCGCAATGGAGCTACCAGCGCGAATGCCTGGTTCAATAACTACTATGGGCAGCCGCGTCTCGAAGAACATCAGAACGACTTCGGAGGCACATTGGGAGGCCCGATCGTGATCCCACGGCTCTACAACGGCAGAGACAAGAGCTTCTTCTTCTTCTCTTATGAAGGTCTTCGTCTCAAGAACCCCGTCGCTGCCAACCTGACAGCGGTACCCTCGCTTGCGCTGCGTCAAAGCGCCGCACCCGGACTTCAGCCTCTTCTTGGTGGATTTCCCCTGCCGCTCGCGAACGCCACCAATCTCGGGGGAGATCTCTATGGATACACGGCAGGCTACGTTTCGCCAGGCAGGCTCGATGCGTTCAGCCTTCGACTCGATCAGCACATCGGCGACAAGCTGCTGCTCTTCGGGCGCATGAGTTACTCTCCGTCAAGCTCAGTCACACGCTCAAGCTATGACCTCGCGAATGTAGGGAACCTTAACGGAACCATCGGCAGCATAACGCTCGGAGCCACAGCGACCTTCAATTCACGAGCGTCGAATGATCTTCGTTTCAACTTCACCCGAAATAAGCAGAAGAACAACCAGTCCATCGATACCTTTGGTGGGGCCACACCGTTTGTGTCATCCGCTCTTCCCGGCCTGCTCAATAGCGACGCGGCAGGAATTTATCTCTTCTATAACGTCCTATATCCCTATGCAAACACCTCGAATGCCCAATCGAGACAACGTCAAATCAATGTGGTGGATACCTTCCACTTCGTTGCCGGGAAGCATGCTCTGAGTGTTGGCTTCGACTATCGCGGCCTCCACGACTCCCAGAGCGCCTACGATTACTGGGAGTGGGGGATGACCTACAGCGAGGCCAACCTGATCAGCGGCGTTATCGACAACGCCGTCTTGTATAAGCTTGGCGCCGCTCCTCACCCCGTCTATCAAAACTATTCCGCCTTTGCACAGGACACATGGAAGGCGACACCCCGCCTTACGCTCTCCTATGGATTGCGATGGGATGTGAACCCTGCCCCGACCGATGCGAAAGGCAACAATCCCTATACCCTGGATCAGGTGACGAATCTGGCGACGGCGCAACTTGCTCCCCAGGGCACTCCGCTCTGGAAGACAACTTACGGCAACGTCGCCCCGCGGCTGAGTGCGGCATGGCAGGTCCATCAGCAATCTGGGCATGAGACCGTCGTTCGGGCTGGCGGCGGTCTCTTCTTCGATACCGGCACGGCCAACGCCTCCAATGGCTACTACGGTCCTGGCTTTGTGAACGAGAGTTTTGGGAGCGCCGCATTTCCATTCTCACGACAGACGATTGCCGATTTCCCGGCGCCCAATAGCCGGCCTCCGTACGGGACGACCGTATATGCCTATAACCCGCACTTCCTGGCGCCCTACACGATCCAGTGGAATGTTGCGGTCGAGCAGGCCCTCGGTACTCAACAGTCGCTGACATTAAGCTACGTCGGATCTGCGGGTCGAAGGCTGCTCGCCCAGAGGTACTTCTACCCCGATGTGTTAGGGAACCCCGCATTTTCCGAAGGCGACGGTCTGCAGTTAGGCACCAACGATGCGAGCTCTGATTATTCGGCATTGCAGGTTCAGTTTCAGCGCAGATTGTCCCATGGTCTCCAGGCTCTGGTCTCCTATACCTGGTCGCACTCTCTCGATGACTCCAGCACCAACTTCCAGGCTCAGGAGTTGGAACACGCGAGTTCGGACTTCGATGTCCGCAATAACTTCGACGCCGCCATCACCTACGATGTACCGGCCCTCCACACCGGTCATCTTGTCGAGACCATTGTGAACCATTGGTCTTTCGACACGAGAATTTCGGCACGCTCCGCTACTCCGGTGGACGTGATTGCGAACGAAGGAACCAACCCCACCAACGGAACGTCGCTCAACTATCATCCGAACCGCGTCCCCGATCAGCCGCTCTATCTTCAAATCCCCTCTGCGCCGGGGGGCCGGGTGATCAATACTGCCGCATACAGCACGCCGACGGATGAGAATGGAAATCCCCTCTCCATCGAAGGAAACGCAGGACGAAACTCGGCGCGTGGATTCGATGCGATACAAGCCGATCTTGCTCTACGGCGAGAGTTTCCGATCCGAGAGGGAGTCGGTTTACAGTTTCGGGCTGAGGCATTCAATCTTCTCAACCACCCGATCTTTGGCGCCGTCTACAACCAACTGAACTCCAGCCCCAACAGCACTGCCGGATCCAGTCTCTTTGGACAGGCCTACCAGACACTGAATACTTCGCTGGGCACGTTGAATCCGCTCTATCAGAGCGGAGGTCCACGCTCCCTACAGTTCGCCCTGCGTTTGCATTTCTAGTCGATTCTGGGGCTGAAACGAATCAATGCTGTTCCTTGCGGATACGGTTGGTTATAAATTGTGCAATTAGAGAACAGAGGTTCCCCGAAGATTGATTAAGCATCAATAACGTTTGCAAATTCGCCTCCAGTCGTTCAGATATACTTTGTCGGGCCGAATTGTTGATACGAAATAGGACCGGGGCGGGCGATTTTTGTTCATCATTTGATGATGTTTAATGTGGAGAATCCTGGACATGACAACGAGGCGTGATTTTTTGAAGGCTGCTTCGCTTTTGGCGGGCGGCGCGGGCATGGCGGGAATTGTTCCTGAGTCAGTGAAGCGGGCGTTTGCGATCGAACCCACGGCGGGATCGACATATAAGGACGCTGAACACATTGTGATCCTGATGCAGGAAAACCGGTCGTTCGATCACGCGCTGGGCGCATTGCAGGGTGTCCGTGGGTTCAACGATCCTCGGGCAATCCGTCAGGCCAATGGAAATTCTGTATTCCTCCAGACGAATGCGGCGGGCGAGACCTATGCTCCATGGCGGTTGGACATCAAGGACACCAAAATCACCTGGATGGGTTCGATCCCGCATAGCCGGAACAGCCAGGTGGATGCTTGGAATGAAGGCCGCCATGATCAATGGATCGACGCCAAGCGTTCAGGGAACAAGGCCTACGCCCCTATGCCGATCACGATGGGGCATTACACCCGCGAGGACCTGCCGTTCTATTACGCACTGGCGGACGCGTTCACAGTCTGCGATCAGAACTATTGCTCTGCGATGACGAGCACGACGCCGAACCGGTTGTTCTTCTGGACAGGCACAGTGCGCGATGAGCAGCATGCGGCTTCGCGTGTGTTCATGCGGAACGACCAGATCATGATCGGCGGCCAGAAGTGGAAGACGTTCCCGGAGCGGCTGCAGGAAGCAGGCGTGAGCTGGAAGTTCTATCAGAACGAGTTGACCCGGACCACCGGACTGAATGGAGACGCGGGATCCTGGCTGGGGAATTTCGGCACGAACGTGCTGGAGGCCTTTTCGGCTTACAACATCCCTGCATATCAATACGCAGGGCCGAATCTGCAGAAGGAGCTGGCGACTTGCGAAGAGCGCATGACGAAGACGCATGCGCTGCTGGCGGCGACCGACGATCCCCTGCAGAAGGCGAAGCTCGAGCAGAGATTGAAGCGTGACGAGCTTGATCGAGAGGCCTTGTCACGACAGCTCGCGGCGGGATCGGGTAAAGATTTGTATGCAAAGCTTTCGCCGCAACAAAAGGCGCTGCACGATGCGGCGTTTGTCGTGAATGTTAACGACCCGGATTACCGATCGCTGGAGACGTTGAAGTTCGATGGGCAAGAGATGGAGGTGCCGAAGGGCGACATCCTTCACCAGTTCCGCGACGACGTGCAGAACAACAAGCTACCGATGGTCTCTTGGTTGAGCTCGCCGGGGCATTTCTCGGATCATCCGACGTCACCCTGGTATGGGGCCTGGTATGTGTCCGAGGTGATGGACATTCTGACCAGCAAACCTGAAGTGTGGAAGAAGACGATCTTCATCCTGACGTATGACGAGAATGACGGCTATTTCGATCACGCGCCGTCCTATGTGGCGGCTGACCCCAAGCGTCCGGAGACCGGAAAGGCTTCTTCGGGGATCGATACGTCATTGGAGTACACGTACAAGGAAGATGAGTTAGCGCAGGGCGTAAGCCATGAAGAGGCGCGGAGCGGGCCCATCGGAATGGGCTTCCGCGTGCCGATGGTTGTGGCTTCGCCGTGGAGCCGCGGAGGATGGGTAAATTCGCAGCTGTTCGATCACACCTCGATGATCCAGTTTCTCGAAGAGTTCGTAAAAGAGAAGACCGGCAAGACAGTGCATGAGACGAACATAAGCCAGTGGAGACGGTCGATCTCGGGTGATCTGACGAGCTGCTTCCGGACGCACACGACACACGATGCGAAGCTTGATTATCTCGACCGCAACAAGTTTGTGATTCAGATTCGCGAGGCGAAGGACAAGGAACTGCCGGCGAACTTCAAGGCATTGACCCGGGAACAGATTGCGGAGGTGAACCAGAAGCTGGCCGCCTCGCCGTGGATGTCGAAGCAGGAACCGGGGACCCGTCTGGCCAACCCGCTGCCGTATGAGCTGTATGCGGACGGTGCGTTAAGCGCAGACGGGAAGAACTTCGTGTTGACGATGAAGGCGGGAACGTCGGTTCATGGCGCGAAGTCTATGGGTGCGCCGTTCAATGTGTATCTGCGTGACGATGGGAACATGGTTGTGGGAACGTACGCGGTGAAGGCTGGCGATACGTTGACGGAGAGCTTCCCGGTAAAGGGAGGAAGATACTCGATTGACGTACACGCGCCGAACGGGTTCTTTCGGAGTTTCAACGGGACCGTGCAAGCGCCGATGGCAGTGCAGGCCATGTATGAGCAGAAGGGCAACAAGCTTAGCGGAAATGTTATTTTCCGGGTGAAAAACGCAGGCAAGACAGTCGCACCCGTTACAGTGAAAGACCACTCGTATGGCTTAGCACCGGTGATGAAGCACGTAGCCGCCGGTGCGACGGAGAATGTGGTGATGTGGTCCGGGAAAATCCACGGTTGGTATGACGTTTCGGTGAGCATCGGAGACGGCGAAGTACGTTACGCCGGGCGTGTCGAGACCGGGACGGCGAGCATTACAGACCCTGTGATGGGTAACGTTTGAGGCTGCGGCGAATCCAAGATTGCCGAGAATCCCAAGGTCGCCGGGCACCGACGACCACGCCAGTCGGCTTCTCGGGATTCCTCCGTATGCGATCCACGCCATCTCTTCCTCCCGACACGGGGGCCTGCTCGGGATCGGGGGCCTGCTCGGGATCGGAGCCTCTCGACCGGTTCGACCAGGGAGACCAAACCAGAACAACCCCGTCTCTCGCAATTGAGGATGCGTACTCACCGGCCAGGGCAATGGTAACCACTCTTTATTCCAAAGGTATCCACCTAACCCATTACCTTTGAAATATGGAGTGATCTGCAATATTTTGCTACTGTTACCCCATGAACCCGGCACCCGAAACTGACCCGAAGATTCTGGCAAAGATTCTGGCCGCGCCCTGGATCGTCATCTGGCTCGCCGCCCTGGTGACCCTGATCATCAACAGTGCCTCCACCGGTATTCCCTTCGCGCACTCACTCGCCTGGGTCATGTTCATCGCCGCCCCCTGCATGGCCTGGGTCCAGTTCAAAGGCTGATTCCAGCAGAATCCCCCTCCCTTCCTCAGCCTCAAAAGCCATCCTTCTCCCCGCCTTTCATCCGCTACATTAGAAGAGGAAGGGTGTCTCGAAACCCATGCACCCACGCATGTATCAGGAAAGGCTCCCTCTCTGAACCCCACCGTGGATCCCTCCCAGCCGGCCTCCGGTCTGCACCGTTCGCTCAAGCTCTGGCACCTCGTCGTCTACGGGATCGTCATCATCCAGCCCACCGCTCCCATGGGAATCTACGGCGTCGTCAGCAACGTCGCCGGCGGCCACGTCGTCTCCACCATCCTCATCGCCATGGTCGCCATGCTCTTCACCGCCGTCAGCTACGGCCGCATGGCCCGCGTCTATCCCAGCGCCGGCTCCGCCTACACCTACGTCGGCCGCGAGCTCCACCCCCTGCTCGGCTACGTCGTCGGCTGGTCCATGCTGATGGACTACATCCTCAACCCCATCATCTGCGTCATCTGGTGCAGCGCCGCCGCCCGCAACATCCTCCCGCAGGTCCCCTACGCCGCCTGGGCCATCTCCTTCGCCGTCGTCTTCACCCTGCTCAATCTTCGCGGAGTCCGCTCCTCCGGACGCGTCAACGGCATCCTCGCCGTCTTCATGAGCCTCGTCGTCGCCGTCTTCCTCGCCTACGCCATCCGCTACATCGCCCTCGTCGCACGCCCGGTCGGCGGCGCCTGGCTCGTCCCCTTCTACGATCCCGCCACCTTCTCCGCCTCGCGCCTCTTCCGCGGAACCTCCGTCGCCGTGCTCACCTACATCGGCTTCGACGGCATCTCCACCATGAGCGAGGAGGTCGAGAACCCCCGCCGCAACATCATGCTCGCCACCGTCCTCACCTGCCTGGTCATCGGCCTGCTCTCCGCCGTCGAGGTCTACGTCGCCCAGATCGTCTGGCCCGCGCGCACTCCCTTCCCGGCCGCCCTGGTCGACACCGCCTATGTGCAGATCGCCCAGCGCGTCGGCGGCCGCTTCCTCTTCCACCTGCTCAACGCAACCCTCCTGGTCGCCAACCTCGGCTCCGGAATCGCCGCGCAGTTCGGCGCCGCCCGCCTGCTCTACGGCATGGGCCAGGGAGGATCGCTCCCTCGCCGCTTCTTCTCCGCCATCGACAGCGGCACAGGAGTTCCCCGCAACAACGTCCTTCTCCTCGGAGCCTGCGCCCTGACCGGAGCCTTCCTCCTCACCTACGAGAGCGGAGCCGAGCTCCTGAACTTCGGAGCCTTCATCGCCTTCATGGGAGTCAACGCCGCGGCCCTCGTCCACTACGGCCTGCGCTCCCGCGCCCGCCGCGAAGCCCAAAAAGAACTCCCGCAAGAAGATCAGGAGAAAGTCCTCTTCCCCACTCTCATCCCTCTGCTCGGCCTCCTGGTCAGCGGCTTCATCTGGCTCAATCTCAACCACTCGGCGCAGCTGCTCGGCGTGCTGTGGATCGGAGTCGGCCTCGCCCTCTTCTACCTCATGCGCCGGGCCAACCCCGATGCCGCCGCCCCCGAGTTCGAATAGCACCGTGCGCCCTGCGGATCGACCTGCTCAAAACCGCATCCCAGGAAAGATGGACGACTGCCGGCCGGGACCTCTGTATGGCCTTTCCTGCAAAGCAATCGGAGGAAGATCGTTCGCTCTCTGAGCCGTCGAGTCGGGGGATCTACAGCCCTTGCGGAACCTCTCCCTCATATCCATCGTCCCAAGTTTCAAATCGCGTCCAAAAGCAGAAGAGGCGCCCAGGGGGCGCCTCTCTCACCTGTAACGTATGCTGGCATTCTCGACATTTCCTACTGGAGTACCCCAATACAACTGACACCCCCAACCGAATTCGCAACCGTAAACCCGCTCGCCGTTTGGTTAGAGATTGATGGATTTATTCCTCCTGGGGTAACGCAAACAAGAACATAATTAGAACTGCTGAAACTGGTTGGCCAAGTTACATCGCCTGAACAAGAATTTCCCCCGTCGGTAGAAGAATTGCAGGAAAGGTTGTTTGCTGTAACCGCTTGAATTGCGGTTACACTTTGTGCTTTGACCTTATTTTCTACGCCTCTGGTGGAAATCAGTACAAATCCCGCCCCTACAAGCAGAAAACATATTACGCTTCTCACGATTTGTGCTCGCATACCAATTCTCCTTTGTGTGGTAGACAGTTGACTTGCGACCGAGAGGGTGTCTCCTCTACAGCAGTTCGACGGTAGTACTACGAACAGGGTGGAGCATCAAAATATCGTGAATTGAGAAACAAAAGAAAGGCGCCCACATTGTGGGCGCCTTTCTAAATAAACGCATTGTCAAATGCGCGGTCTACGGGATGTAATAACGCATGCTGGTGAAGACCATGTTGTTGGTGGCCACAGGAGCTCCGCCCACGCCGGCCCACGCCGTACGGTTCAGATAGCTGTACTGCAGCTGATACTGCAGACGGCCATACTTGGGGTTGGTGTACACGCGATAGGTGAATCCGGCCGTTCCTTCAGCCACGAAACGGGTCGCTCCAAGGCAGTTAGCCACAGCACCAGGATTGTAAGGGCTGGCACCTGCAAGACCGTTGCCCGCACCTCCCGGAACCGATTCGACACCGCAACCAGTGTTGCTGCTGGTTACAGAACCATAACCGACGAGAAGTCCCTTGGAGTTTAGATAGGTCGTCCGCTGCGCGTACTCGGCACCTGCATATCCAAAGATATCCAGCTTCTTCATCGGATGAGCCTCAAGCGAGATCAAGCCCTGCTGCGACTTGATTGTGGCCAGGGTACCATCCGGATGAACCGTGATGTCCGGCAGGGTCGAGGTGCCGTAACGTCCCACGCCCGGTCCGGTCATGATGTGGACACCCGCATCGAGATAGTGCGTCACAGGGACCCGAACGTTGGCGAAGAATCCGCCGCCGGTCTTGGTGTCGTTGGTCGCGCCCGCGGAGTTCGCCGGAGTCGCGGTGGCGTTCGGATAGTAGCGGTCCCGGAACCAGCGAGCCAGTCCGCCCACTTCGAAGTGGCCATACTTGGCGTCGTAGGTCGCCTTCACGATCACGTCAGGAGCAACATTGTTCGAGTAGTTTGCGGTCAGGTTATAAAGACCGCCGCCCGTACCCAAAGCGCCGATAAAGAAGTTCGTCGGAGCATTGGTCGCGCTGCCATAGATGTATTCTGCCTGTTCGAGCGAACCCGCCACCGTGAACTTGCCCAACCGCTGCTGGAAACGGATTGCAGGCTGACGAGCCCAGCTGAAACCGACGTGGTACTGAGCGTCGATCGTCATCGGCAGGTTCTCGGTCCGGTTATCCGTCGAGGTCTTGGTCTCGGTCACCAGCGACCACATCTGACCGCCGGTCAGAGTGAAGCCGCTGTTGGTCGCCGCCTGCCCCCAGATCTGGCGCTGACGCAGCGTGTAGCTGTTGCTCTGGTTCTCGTTCGAGGTCGCGCCCGCCGACAGGAAGTCCGCCTCGACGTAGCCCGCAAGCTTGAATCGCCCCGTATCCCCTGTAAACAGGGCGCCGACGCGGCTCTGGCGTCCGGAGAAGTTCAGCTCGCTCACATGCGCCTGGCCCGCTCCGTTGTAAGGAGTCGAATTGAAGGGCGTATTTACGTCCGAAGTCATCGCACGCGAACGATACACCGTTTCAAACGCGAAGAAGCCAACCGGCTGAATCGTGATGCCCTTGTAGTGCAGGGTCGTCGGCGACTCGATCGCGGTCGTGATGTCCTTCTTGGTGTCGCTGATCGTCTGGGCCAGACCCGTGTTGGCGACCTTCAGATCCGAGACCGAGCTCGAAAGCGTCTGCATCTCTTCGTGGTTGGACTGAAGAGCGGTTAAAGCATTCTGGGCCTGGGTCGAAGCCGCCGTCGCCGAAGCATTGGCCGTCTGCGCATCCTGGGTCGCCGTCGTCAGTCGTGCATCGCGATCCGCAAGCTGCTGTTTCAGCTCGTTGATCTGCTCCTGCTGGGCCTGCATCTGCTCCCGCAACTCCCGTAGCGTACGCTCCAGGGGGCTCTCGGCCTTCTTCTTCACGACCCGTTTGGTCGTCTTCGAAGGCGTTCGAGCTGCCGTCTGCGCCTGCATCGACGCTGAACAGATCACCAGCGTCGCCGCAATCGCGGCTCTCATTTGTTTCGTCATGGATCCTCGCAAGTAGTTTCCAACCCACAGGCTAAACAGAGCTTCTGGGAAGCCCGAACCTGTTCTCGTCGCAATCCTTAGCTTCGCGCTGCTCTACCTGTTGGCTGTTGTCACCATGCTTGCAGAGCAATGTGAAAAGAAAAATAATTTGGCACTTCTTAACGAACAAAAGGCCATGGCCCCCTCGAAGACATCCTGCCCCTCCACGTCCACCCAACCCGCCCTCCTTCACTCCATCGCTCTATGAAAATCTGATATACCGTTATCCACATGCGTTCGCTCCTCGCCCTGCCTCTCCTCGCCATTCTGTCTCTTTCTGCCGTCGCCCAATCTCCCCTCCGCCTCGTCCCCATCCCCCGCGAGATCAAGGAGGCCACTCTCCAGTCCCTCGCCCAGGGAATCCAGATCACCTGCTCCTCCCCTTGCGACAATGAAGACGCCTTCGCCATCGACGACCTCAAAACCTACCTTGTCTCCCTCGACGTCACCGTCAACGCAACCTCTCCCGTCAACATCCTTGTTACCCGCTACGGCTCGCCCCTCTCGCGCTCCATTCTCACTGACTCCTCCCCCGACCACCGAGCCGCCGCCGACTTCCCCGCCGAGATGCGCGCCGAAGGCTACGCCATCCTTCCCGACGGCAAAGGCCTCGCCGTCACCGCCGCCACCGCCTCAGGCATCTTCTACGCCCTCCAGACCGTCAAGCAGCTCGTCACCGGATACGGCAACACCGCCACCCTCCACCCCGCCACCATCCGCGACTGGCCCGCCATGAAGTACCGCGGCCTCTCCGACGACCTCTCCCGCGGCCCCTTCCCCACCCTCGAGTTCCAGAAGAAGCAGATCCGCATCCTCGCTGCCTATAAGGTCAACCTCTACTCCGCCTACTTCGAGCACACCATGCAGTACACCGGGCACCCTCTCATGGCACCCCCCGGAGCCTCCCTCACCCAGGCCCAGGCCCGCGAGCTCGTCGCCTACGCCACCAAGTACCACATCACCGTCATCCCCGAGCAGGAGGCCTTCGGTCATCTCCACTACCTGCTCAACTGGGAGCACTACGCTCCCATGGCCGAGACCCCGCACGGTCAGGTCCTCGCCCCCGCACAGCCCGACGCGCAGCGACTCACCCACGACATGTTCAACGAGCTCGCCCAGATCTACCCCGGCCCCTTCCTCCACCTCGGAGCCGACGAGACCGTCGAGCTCGGCAAAGGCCAGACCAAACCCGACGTCGACGCCCGCGGCCTCGGCACCGTCTATCTCGACTTCCTGCAAAAGATCGTCGCCGACCTCGCCCCCCTCAACCGCAAGCTCCTCTTCTGGGGCGACATCGCCTATCGAGAGCCCGACCTGCTCAAAAAACTTCCCGACTCCTTTAAGCGAGCCACCATCGCCGTCCCCTGGGAGTACAACCCGCACCCCAGCTTCGACCGCTACATCAAGCCCTTCACCGACGCCGGCTTCGAGACCTGGGTCGCTCCCGGCATCAACAACTGGTCCCGCGTCTATCCCAACTGGGGCAACGGCCTCGCCAACATCCAGCGCTTCACCGCCGACGGCCAGCGCCTCGGAGCCACCGGCCAGCTCAACACCATCTGGAACGACGACGGCGAGGCCCTCGCCAACGCCGACTGGTACGGCATCCTCTACGGAGCCGAGGCCGCCTGGCACCAGGGCGAGGCCTCCATCCCCGCCTTCCAGTCCAGCTACGGCGAGGTCTTCCACGGAGACCTCACTGGCAAGATCGACGACGCCCAGCGCGAGATCATGGCCGCCCACCAGCTCCTCCACGATTCGCCCTATAAGGTCGACGCGCAGGACCTCCTCTTCTGGCAGGATCCCTGGAACGGCGACGGCCAGCGCATCGCCGGACAGATCCGCCCCATTCTCCCCGCGCTGCGCAACCACGCCGAAAACGCTCTCATCTTCATCGCTCAGGCCCGCTCTGCCAACCCCAACCTGCGCGAAACCGATGCCCTCGACGTGCTCGAGCTCGGTGCTCGCCGTATGGACCTCATTGGCCTGAAATTCCAGATCTCCGACGAGATCGCCAACAGCTACGCACACGTCTTCGCCCTGCAGACCTCGCGCAACAAGGACGACCGCGAAGAGCTCGCGCGCGAGCTCAACTCCATTAATGCCGTCAACGGCAAGCTGCAGGATCTCCGCAACAGCTACTCCCTGCTGCGCGACCTCTACGAGCAGGCCTGGCTCCGGAGCAACCGTCTCTACTTCCTCCGCAACAACCTCGAGCGCTACGACTACACCATCCAGACCTGGCTCGCCCGCATCGACCGCATGCGCACCGCCCAGCGCCAGTGGGCCAACTCCCAGACCCTGCCGCCAGCGGCCGAGCTGGGAATCCCCTCACCCGTCATCGTCCCCCAGCAGCCTCTCCGCTAGGCTGTATCAAAACCTGCGCTGCCGCGCGGGCCATAAGCATTGAATAGGTCGATACGAACTGTAGCCCTTCCTAAGGTGTCATCCTGAGCGAAATCGAAGAATCTGCTTTTCTTCTCCAGCCCACAAACCTTCGCGCCAAAGACAAAGCTCTTCGAGCTCAACACAAAAACCGGGTGCCCCATCTTCGCGACGATCTTATCGTCGCGAAGGTGGGTTCGCAGGATCCCACGCAGCGCCATGCCGAACTAAACTAAATCCCAAATGCCCCAGACCATCACCGCCCGCCGCCTCATCACCGCCACCGACACCATCGACTACCCCGTCCTCACCCTCGACGCCGAAGGCATCCTCACCTCCATCGAGCCCGGCCAGGCCCACAGCACCTCCGACGCCCTCCTCACCTCCACCTTCTTCGACATCCATACCCACGGTGGAGCAGGCCACGACGTCATGGAAGGAACCTCCGAGGCTCTCGACACGGTAAGCCGATTCGTCGCCTCCCACGGCGTCGGTCACTTCCTCCCCACCACCGTCACCGCCTCCATCGACAAGACCCTCACCTCGCTCGACGGCATCGCCAACGCCATCGACCGCGCCGCCACCGGCGACTGGAGCCCCCATCAGGCCCTCCCCGTCGGCATCCACCTCGAAGGTCCCTTCATCTCGCACGCCAAGCGGGGCGTCCATCCCCCCGACAACATCCTCCCTCCCGACGTCGCCCTCTTCGACCGCTTCCAGCAGGCCGCCCGCGGACACATCCGCCTCATCACCATCGCGCCCGAGGTCCCCGGCGCCCTCGACCTCATCCATCACTGCGTCCAGAACGACGTCCGCGTCAGCCTCGGCCACACCAACGCCACCTGCGAAGAAGCCCACGCCGGCATCGCCGCCGGAGCCCGCTCTGCCACCCACACCTTCAACGCCATGCGCCCGCTCGACCACCGCGAGCCCGGCGTCCTAGGAATCGTCCTCGACGAACAAGACCTCTTCGCCGAGCTCATCTGCGACGGCGTCCACGTCGCCCCCGAGCTCGTCCGCCTCTGGCTTAAGGCCAAGGGCCCGCGCCGCGGCATCCTCGTCACCGACGCGATGTCCGCCGCCGGCATGCCCGAGGGCATCTACACCCTCGGTACCTTCGAAGTAAAGGTCGCCAACGGACGCGCCTTCCTCGCCGACGACCTCACCCGCGGCAAGACCACCCTTGCCGGCTCCGTCCTCACCCTCGACCGCGCCGTCGAAAACCTGCAGCGCTTCACCGGAGCCTCGCTCGAGGTCGCCGCCAACCTCGCCTCCCGCAATCCAGCCTCCCTCATGGGCCTCTCCGAGACCATCGGAGACGCCGCCATCGGCCGCCCCGCCAACCTCAACATCTATAACGCAGAAGGCAAACTCCAGAGCACCCTCCTCCACGGCCGTCCCGTGGCATAAACATGGCTTGTCGGCCGAGCCCACTGCGCGTGGAGCGGTCACTTCGTGACGCGTGTTGGGCCTTCGGGGTGAGGCTCCCGTTGGTCGCTTGCGAAGATTTCGCGCCGACGAACGGGAGGCCCCGAGCGTTACCGGTATACGCGTCACGAAGGGATCGCCCGTACCGGAGTCCCCACAAACAGGTCTTCGTTTGTGGGGACCCCGAGCGCAGTGGGCCCGCACGGCAGCGCACAGTCTTTTCTCCCGCCAACCACCCTCCTTTCTATAAACTCGCTGTCATGCTCGCTGCGTCTCCCACGTCTCACCTGCATCTCTTCGATCTCATCCTGATCGCCCTCTACCTGGCGGGAATCACCCTCTTCGGCCTGCGCTTCCGCGAAGCCAAAGGCGCCCAATCCAAGTCCCTCAAAAGCTACTTCCTCGCCGACCGCAGCGTCCCCTGGTGGGCCATCGCCCTCTCCATCGTCTCCGCCGAGACCAGCACCCTCACCATCATCAGCGTGCCCGGCGTAGCCTTCACCGGAGACTTCGGCTTCCTCCAGATCGTCATCGGCTACATGCTCGGCCGCATCGTCGTCGCCGCGCTCTTCCTCCCGCGCTACTTCCAGGGCGAGATGCTCACCGCCTACCAGCTCATCGACCGCCGCTTCGGTCCCACGCTGCATAAGACCACCGCCGGCCTCTTCCTTCTCACACGCGCGGCGGCAGAAGGCGTCCGCGTCTTCGCCGTCTCCATCGTCGTCGCTATCGCCATCGGCACAGGAGACGTCCTCTCCATCGCCATCATCTCCGCCCTCACCCTCCTCTACACCTTCGAGGGCGGAATGACCGCCGTCATCTGGACCGACGTCGTCCAGATGGCCCTCTACATCTTCGGAACCATCGTGGCCATCATCACCCTCGGCACCCACGTCCCCGGAGGCTGGGGCCACATCCACCAGGCCGTCTCCGCCGCGGGCAAGTTCCAGGTCTTCCACTTCGCCTTCAATCTCACCCAGACCTACACCTTCTGGGCCGGAGTCCTCGGCGGAGGCTTCCTCACCATGGCCTCGCACGGCACCGACCAGCTCATGGTCCAGCGCCTCCTCGCCGCCCGTAACCTTCCCGAATCGCGCCTCGCCCTGCTCTCCTCGGGAGTCGTCATCTTCGTTCAATTCACCCTGTTTCTGCTCATCGGAGCAGGCCTCTGGGTCTTCTACGGAGGATCGCCCGCCGGAACCATCGCGCCCGACCGCCTCTTCCCCTCCTTCATCGTCCACCAGATGCCCATCGGCATCGCCGGCCTGCTCATCGCGGCCATCCTCGCGGCGGCCATGTCCAACCTCTCCGCCGCGCTCAACTCGCTCTCGTCCACCACCGTGGTCGACTTCTACATGCACTGGCGCCCCAACGCCGACGACCGCGAGCGCATGATGATCTCCCGCTCCTCCACCGTCGTCTGGGCCTTCGTCCTCTTCGCCATCGCCGTCTACAGCATTCAGGTGGGAGGCAAGGGCCACGTCGTCGAGATCGGCCTCTCCATCGCCTCCGTCGCCTACGGCGCCCTGCTCGGCGTCTTCCTCCTCGGCACCCTCACCCGCAAAGCCACCGAGTGGGGGGCTATCGTCGGCCTCATCGTCGGCTTCGCCCTCAACATCGCCCTCTGGCTCCAGCCCGCGCCCATCCACCTCGCCGGCCTTCCCCTCCTCGGCGACACCACCCTGCCCCGCATCGCCTGGACCTGGTACGTTCTCATCGGCTCCATCGTCACCTTCGCCGTCGGCTACATCGCCAGCAGGCTGCTGCCCAGGCCCCGCGCCGGCGAAAAGGTCATCCTCGCCACAGCACTCATCCTCTGCCTGGCTCTCGTCCCATCCGCCTCCGCGCAATCCCCCCCAAGCAACGCGTCTATACCCCCCAAAGCCGCGCCTAGAGACCCATTCCCCAAGACCGCATCTATATCCCCCAAAGTCGCATCCAGCGACCCTAAGGCTGTCTCCATACCCCCAAAGGCTGCATCTGGGTACCCCAAGGCTTTAGCCTTGGGTCTCACACCCGCCCCCCGCGAGGAGGGGCTTCAGCCCCTGGAGTATGCCCTCCTCTCCCCAGCCACCACCCGGGTGCCCCATCTTCGCGACGGCCTCATCGTCGCTAGGGTGGGTCTCGGCGAAGCCGACCTTTCCAGCCAGACCGCAGCGACACAAAGCTACGACTTCACCGCCATCTCCGCCCTGATGAACGCGGCCATCGCCACCCACAAGCTCCCTGGCGCGGTCATCGTCGTCGGCCACGACGGCAAGGTCGTCTTCCACCAGGCCTACGGCAACCGCAAGATCGCAGGCGAGCCCAGCCCCGACGGCACCACCGCCGCCGAGCCCATGACCGAGGACACAATCTTCGACATGGCCTCGCTTACCAAATGCCTCGCAACAGCCACCGCCATCATGCAGCTCTACGAACAGGGCAAGCTCCAGTTCGACGACCCCGTCGCTAAATACCTCCCCGACTTCGCCGCCAACGGAAAAAATAAAGTCACCATCCGCGAACTCCTCACCCACTACTCAGGCCTTCCCCCCGACATCCCCCTCAAAGATCCGTGGGGCCTCGCCACCCCCGACAAAGCCGAAGGCATCAAGCGAGCCATGGCCTCGCCCCTCGACAATCCCCCAGGCACAAAATTCGTCTACTCCGACATCAACTTCATCACCCTCGGCGCCCTCGTCGAAAAACTAAGCGGCCAGCCCGAAGATGAGTATGTACAAGAACATATCTTCAAACCATTGAAGATGGATCACACGCGTTATCTGCCTGGTAGCAAGGGCTGCGGAACTCTCCCCGATACAGCAGGCTTGCTGACGAATATGGGAGGTCACGGGGTTGACCGATGCAAGTCAGATTCATGGATACGCGAAAATTGGATTCCCAACACCGCCCCCACCGCCCACGACGACGAATCCAAAGACAATCCCTCCGCGAACCCCGACTACGACCATCTCCTCCGCGGCACTGTCCACGACCCCACCACCCGCCGCATGGGCGGAGTCGCCGGACACGCCGGAGTCTTCTCCACCTCCCACGATGTCTCCCTCTACGCCCAGGCCCTGCTCGACAAGCTCACCCGCAACACCGGGCCTTTCCCCCTCAAGCAATCCACGCTCAAGCTCATGACCACCCCCGAGCAGCCCTCCACCGCGCAGGACGGAGCCACCGTCTTCACCCCCGACGGCAAGCCCACCCAGGGCATCGCCACCCGGGGCTTCGGCTGGGACATCAACACCGCCTTCTCCCGCCCCCGCGGCAGCATCTTCCCCATCGGCTCCTTCGGACACACCGGCTTCACCGGCACGACGTTGTGGATGGACCCGCAGTCCAACACCTACGTCATCCTGCTCGCCAACGCCGTCCACCCCCGCGGCAACCCACCCATCTCCGGCCTCCGCGGAGAGGTCGCCACCGCCGCCGCCCAGGCCCTCCACCTCTACGGCAGCTCTCCGACTCCCACAGGCGTCACCACCACAGCAGCCTCCCCCGCCAAGACCCTCACCGGCATCGACGTCCTCGAAGCCACCCACTACGCCGCTCTCGCCGAAGCTGCAAAGCGCCACGGCGACCACCTCCGCGTCGGCATCCTCACCAACCAATCCGGCCTCGACGCCCACGGCCACCGCACCATCGACCTCCTCGCCACCGACGCCCCCAAATCCGTCCCCGGCCTCGAGCTCAAATCCCTCTTCTCCCCCGAGCACGGCATCTTCGGAACCAAGGACGAGACCGGCATCTCCGGCGAGGTCGATCCCTCCACCCACATCGCCGTCACCAGCCTCTACGGCAAGACCCCCGAGTCCCGCCACCCCACCCACGACCAGCTCAAAGACCTCGACGCCGTCGTCATCGACCTCCAGGACGCCGGAGTCCGCTTCTACACCTACGAGGCCGTCACCGGCTACTTCCTCGAAGCCGCCGCCGCCGAAAAGAAGCTCGGCCATCCCCTCGAGATCATCGTCCTCGACCGCCCCAACCCCATCGGTGGAGCGCAGGTCCAGGGCCCCGTTTCTGACCCCGGCCACGACGCCTACGTCAACTACATGCCTCTCCCCATCCGCCACGGCATGACCCTCGGCGAGCTCGCCCGTTACATCAACGGCGAGCGCCGCATCCTCAGCCCCACCTCCCCCAACGTTCAGGTCCCGCTCAGCGCCCAGCTCACCGTCATCCCGCTTCAGTACTGGCAGCGCGACCAGTACTACGACCAGACCGGCCTCCCCTGGATCAACCCCAGCCCCAACCTCCGCTCCGTCACCGCCGCCACCCTCTACCCCGGCGTCGAGCTCCTCCAGTTCACCAACGTCTCCGTAGGCCGCGGAACCCCCGCGCCCTTCGAAAACATCGCCGCGCCCTTCCTCGACGCCAACGCCCTCGCCTCCGCTCTCACCGCCCGCAACATCCCCGGCGTCTCCTTCTCCGCCACTACCATCACCATCGACGAGGACAAGAACAAGTACCCCTACCACGGCCAGACGCTCCCGGCCGTCCACCTCACGCTCACCGGCCGCGATCAGCTCGACTCGCCTCAACTGGGCATCGAGCTCATCTCCTCCATCCGCCGCCTCTATCCGCAGCAGTTCAACATCGACCGCATCGACCGCCTGCTGGTCAGCGTCAACACCGTCCTCGCAATCAAGAACAATGATGATCCCCGAGCCATCGTCAAATCCTGGAAGCCCGATCTGGACGCCTTTCTCTCCCGCCGCGCCAAGTACCTCCTCTACTGACCCAAAGGATGTACCACGATAGTTCCCGAGGCCGCACAAATTTACACCAGCCTCACCCGTTCTGCATCACAATAGAAAGACTTTTATTCGAGGGCCGCACGAGATGCCGCGCATTCACTTTCATCAACAGCTCGCCGCGCTGAAGGACAAGCTCCTCGCGATGGCCGCGCTCTCCCAGCAGGCCCTCTCGCTCGCGCTCGAATCCTACCTCACCGGAAATCTCTCCCTCTGCGATCACGTCAAGGAGATCGAAGAGGCCATCAACGCGGCCGAGCGCGACGTCGACGAGATGGCCTACGACCTGCTCGCCAAAGAGCAGCCCATGGCCATCGACCTCCGCTTCATCCTCGCCGTCATCAAGATCAACGGCGACCTCGAGCGCATCGGCGACCAAGCCTCCAACATCGCCCAGCGCACCCACGCCCTCTCCGGCATCCAGCACATCGAGCTCCCCATCGATATCCCCGACATGGGGGAGAAGGTCGGCGTCATGATCCGCTCCGCCCTGCAGGCCCTGCTCGAGGCCGACGCCCGCCTCGCCGAACAGGTCCTCACCATGGACGACGAGGTCGACGAGATGAACCACCTCGTCCAGGCCGAGCTCACCGAGCTCATGCAGGATCAGCCCGAGAGCAGCGCCCAGGCCCTGAACGCCATCATCGTCTCCCGCAACCTCGAGCGCGCCGCTGACCACGCCACCAACATCGCCGAAGACGTCATCTTCTGGGTCCGAGGCTCCGACGTCCGCCACCAGTTCTCCCTCGCCCAGGCCGAGTAGCAGCCACTGCGTTCTACCTTTTGATGGAAGACAGGCGCTGCCGTGCAGTCAGCGGTCACCTCGCGACAGGTATACCGGCTTCGCCGTTGATCGGCACAGAATCTTCCAAGCGACCAGCGGGAGCCTCATCCCAAAGGGGGACACACGTCACGAAGTGACCGCCCATACCGGGGCTCCCACAAACAGGTCTTCGTTTGTGGGGTGGCCGAGCGCAGTGGGCCCAGCCGGCAGGCCATCCTCATCTTCTAAAGAGTTTCCGGGTGCCCCATCTTCGCGACAGCTTCATCGTCGCTCAGGTAGGTTTGCAGAAAACCCATCTCTATGCAAAAATTGCTTCCTTTAAGAGCTCCTCCCTTGACTCCCTCTGCTTACGCCCTTAACCTTTAACTATGGCACTCGACCACACCCCGATCTCCCGTTGCTGTCGCATGATGTGTTGTTGCGACCGGGTGTGCTGTCGCCTTTGCCCAGCTTTCTAATCTCCACCAAGCTCAAGCAAAGCGCCGCCACCCACTCCCGAAACGAGTGGTTTTTTTATTCTCTCCGCCAACTTCATCCAAAGGATCGCCTCCATGTCCACCCCCTCAGCCCCGGCCGCAGCCCCCAAAGAGACCAAAGCCCAGCGCGCCGAACGCCTCAAGCTCGCCAAAAATCCCTGGGAAGCCTGGGACGAGGTCCGGGCCTTCGCCCAGAACGGCCGCGAGACCGTCCTGCCCGAGTGGACCGGTCTCTACTTCAAGTGGTGGGGCGTCTACACCCAGGGCGACGGCAAGGGAGTCACCGGAGGGGCCAACGGCGAGGGCAAGGCGACCGACTACTTCATGATGCGCATCGGCCTGCCCAACGGCCTGCTCACCGCCGAGCAGACCCGCGTCATCGGCCAGCTCACCGTCAAATATGCCAACAACCTGGCCGACATCACCACCCGCCAGAACATCCAGCTCCACTGGCTCACCATCGCCGGGCTGGTCGACGTCGTCGACTCCCTCACCGCCGTCGGCCTCTCCCCCAAGGGAGCCTGCGGCGACGTCGTCCGCAACGTCACCGGATGCCCCCTGGCGGGGCTCGACAAGGACGAGCTCATCGACGCCTCCCCCCTCGCGGTCGAGATCGCGCATCACCTCACCGCGAACCCCGAGTTCTACAACCTCCCGCGCAAGTTCAAGATCACCGTCACCGGATGCCCCGTCTGGTGCACCTACCCCGAGATCAACGACGTCGCTCTCACCGCCATCAAGCGCACCGTCAACGGAGCCGAAGAGATCGGCTACACCCTGCGCGTCGGCGGAGGCCTCTCCTCCGAGCCCCACATCGCCACCCGCATCCCCGCGTTTATCCCGCAGTCGAAGGCCCTCGAGGTCGTCACTGCCGTCGTCCGCATCTTCAAGGAGCAGACCGACCTCCGCGAGAACCGCACCCGCGCCCGCATCAAGTACCTCTTCATGCGTCACGGCTGGACCGCCGAGTCCATGCTCGCCGCCATCGAAGAGAAGATCGGCTATAAGCTCGACCCCTCGCCCGTCGAGATGGAAGAGATCCCCGCCGACATCTACCGCGACCACATCGGCATCCATCCACAGCGCCAGCCCGGCCTCTCCTCCGTCGGAGCCTCCGTTATCAACGGCCGCCTCTCCGGAGAGCAGCTCCTCAAGCTCGCCGACCTCGCCGACAAGTACGGCAACGGCCAGCTCCGCGCCACCATCGGCCAGAACATCCTCATCGTCAACGTCCCCGACCGCGAGACCGCGGCCCTCGTCGTCGAGCTCAACACCCTCGGCCTCAACGTCGACGTCTCCCCCTTCTGGCGCGGAGCCGTCGCCTGCACCGGAACCGAGTTCTGCAAGCTCGCCATCGCCGAGACCAAGGCCTTCAACAAATGGCTCGTCGCCGAGCTCGAAGACCGTCTCCCCAGCTTCGACCAGCAGATCCGCCTCCACGTCACCGGCTGCACCAACTCCTGCGGCCAGAGCTGGATCGCCGACATCGGCCTCGAGGGCAAGAAGATCAAGAAGGACGGCCAGCTCGTCGACGCCTTCTACTTCTGCGTCGGAGGCTCCGTCGGCAAGTACGCCACCATCGCCCGTCAGATCGGCTACCGCGCCGCCGCCGAGGATTGCCCCGCTGCCATTGAGCGCCTGCTGCGCGGCTACCTCGAGCTGCGCCAGCCCGGCGAAGATCTGCGCAGCTACTTCAGCCGCACCGATAACGCCATCCTCCTGGCCCAGCTCAACGGAGCCCCCACCACCCCGGTCGAGCGCGACCCCGCCCCCGTAGGCGCAGGACGCTTCGCCCCCGCCGAATAACCCAAAGCCGGTTGCCGCATCATCCGCGCGACAGCCGGCCTCTCCTCCCTTAGCATTCAAGCCTGTTTCAAGAGCGTGGAAATCGTCTCAGGACTACCCGCGCCTTCCGCTCAAGTCCTTCTCACGAAATCCTTCCCACCGCCTTGTTCGTTATCGGACGCCTCTTCTCGTTTTCGAACAGCGCAAAATCGATGTATCACTTTCATTTCATATCGTAACTAGCAGAAAATGATTTGCTTATCCTAGCAACGCATAATGGCCGATGCTTTGCTCATTCATTGAGGAGAACAACATCGATAAGGATGAGGTGAGAGCGATGATGGGAGCCCTGACAGAAGACGTATGCTATGGATTCCGACGGCTCCGCCGTTCCCCCGGCTTCACCTTCACCGCCCTGGCCACGCTCGTCCTCGGCATCGGCGCCACCACGGCCATCTTTACCCTCACCTACCAGGTCCTCCTCAAGTCCATCCCCGTCGATCACCCCGAGCAGATCTACAAGGTCGGCCAGAAGAACAAGTGCTGCGACGACAGCGGCCTCCAGGACGACTGGAACCTCTTCTCCTACGACCTCTACCGCACCCTCCGCGACCAGACGCCCGGAACCTCCGGCATCGCCGCCGAGCAGTCCGGCGAGACCACCCTGGCCGTTCGCCGCAAGGGCGAGACGGCCGCGCAGCCGATCGCGGCCCGCCTGGTCTCCGGAAATTACTTCGACGTCCTCGGCGTGAAGACCTTCGCCGGTCGCCTGCTTCGTCCCGAAGACGACCATGAGGGCGCACCCACCGTCGCCGTCCTCAGTTACGCCATCTGGCAGACCAAGTTCCATAGCGATCCCGCCATCGTCGGCGAGACCGTCATGATGACCGGCCGTCCGGTGACCATCGTCGGCATCTCCGCGAACGGATTCCTCGGCGACCGCACCTCCAGCGACGCCGCAGGCGTCTGGATCCCCCTCGCCAACGAGCCCCTGCTCACCTCGCGCGGCCTCTACCTTCGCCCCTTCGCCAACTGGCTCGACCTTTTGGTACGTATTCCTGGCGCCAAGCAGGTCCCGCAGGTGCAGAGCTCCCTCCGCGTAGCCCTGGTCCGATGGCTCCTGGCCAACCGTGACCCCAGCGCGCGCGACATCGTCGCCGACATCCAGAAGCAGACCACCGAGCTGGTCTCGGCCTCGGGAGGCATCAGCAACCTCCGCGACCAGTACGAAAAAGGCCTTCTCCTTCTGCAGATGATCGCTGGCTTCGTCCTTCTCATCGCCTGCGCCAACCTCGCCAACCTGATGCTGGTGCGCGGCCTCGCCCGCCGGCAGGAGCTCAACCTCCGCTCCGCCCTCGGAGCCTCCCGCACCCGGCTCGTGCGCGAGATGCTTATCGAATCCCTCCTGCTGGCCGTCGCAGGAGGTGCCCTCGGACTGGCCGCCGCCTACCTCGGCGTCAAAGGCATGCTCGCCCTCGCCATGCGCGGCGTCCAGGTCGTCCCCGTAAGCGCTTCGCCCTCCCTGCCCGTCCTCGGCTTCGCCCTAGCAGTCTCGGTCGTGACCGGCATCCTCTTCGGCATCGCCCCCGCCTGGATGGCGGCCAACTCCAACCCCGCCGAAGCGCTCCGCGGAGCCAACCGCTCCACCGGCCACGCCGGCGGTCTGCAGCGAGCCCTGGTCATCGCGCAGTCCGCTCTCTCCATCGCCCTGCTCAGCACCTCCGGGCTCCTCATTCTCAGCCTCAACCAGCTCCAGCGGCAGGACTTCCGCTTCGAGACCAAAGGCCGCCTGATCGCCTTCATCGACCTCCAGGCCGCAGGCTACAAGTACGAGCAGCTCGACGGCCTCTACCGTCAGATGGAGCAGGTCTTCGCCTCCGTCCCCACCCTCCACGACATGGCCTACGCCACCTACGGCCCCATGGCCTACAGCGCCTGGGGAACCAACATCGTCCTCGAGAGCAAGCCCGACACCTCCGTCCACGCCGGCTACACCACCGTCAGCAATCGCTTCTTCTCCGCCGTCGGAACCCAGCTCATCCAGGGACGCGTCTTCACCGACGGCGACACCTCCAACACCCGACACGTCGCCGTCGTCAACAAGGAGTTCGTCCGGAAGGTCCTCGACGGCCGGCCCGCCCTCGGAGCCCTCTTCGGTCCCGACCGCCGCATGGCCACCGAGTACCAGATCGTCGGCGTCGTCGACGACTCCAAGTACGGCGACCCCTCGCAGCCGACCGCTCCCATGTTCTTCACCCCCATGGCCCAGCTCACCACCTACGGCAACATCGCCGCTCCCGACGCCATCATCCAGCAGGCTAACGAGAACGAGCGCTTCGGCCACTACGCCTCCAACCTCATCGTTCGCTACGACGGCGACGCCGCCTCCGCCACCGCGGCCGTCCGCCGCGCCCTCAATCAGGTCAATCCCGAGATCCCCATCACCCACCTCACCACCTACGACGATCAGGTCAGCGGCTACTTCACCCAGCAGCAGCTCATCGTGCGCCTGACCTCCATCTTCGGAGCCCTCGCGCTGCTCCTCGCCTCCATCGGGCTCTACGGAGTCACCGCCTACGGAGTGGCCCGCAGAATCCGCGAGATCGGCGTGCGCATGGCCCTCGGCGCCGATCGCGCCAGCGTCGTGCGGATGGTGCTGCAAGGCGCCGCCTGGCAGGTCGGCCTCGGCATCCTCGCTGGTGTCCCCCTCGCCCTCGTAGGACAGCACCTGCTCCAGTCCCAGCTCTACGAGGTAAAGGGAACGAACCTCGCGCCCCTGGCCGCCGCCTGCGCCGTCCTGATCCTCAGCGCCCTCATCGCCAGCGCCCTCCCCGCGCGAAGAGCCGCCGAGGTCGAGCCCATGCAGGCCCTGCGCACGGAATAACCCATCGAAAAAGACTTGTGGCCTACCGGCCGGGCCCACTCCTCGTGGAGCGGTCACTTCGTGACATATATACCGCCTTCGGCCAGGGCCTTCCGATGGTCGGCGCAAACATCTTTGCAAGCGACCAACGGGAGCAGTCACCCCGAAGGGAGTACACGCGTCACGAAGTGACCGCCCGTACCGGGCCCCACAAACAGGTCTTCGTTTGTGGGGTGGCCTAGCGCAGTGGGCCCGCGCGGCAGCGCCCGCCTTTCTCTAAAAAAACGCATCACGCAGCCTCTGATCGCTCAGTTAAGGGCACGGTCGCCAAGTGCCCCATTCGAGCAAAGCTCGAACCGCATCTAGGTACCCTGAGGCTTCAGCCTCGGCCTCTCAAACAACCGCCGCAAAGCGGCCTCCGCTCTGCCGAAGGCCGGTGTGAAGCCCAAATGGCGAAACGACCGTCCCGCCCAAACCCTGTAAAGAGGCACTTCCCCTAAATCCATCAAACCAAAGCAGATCTTCCGTGCCGATTCTCCCCCCTCGCTTCGATAAAATGAAAAGACAGAGATCCCGATAAAAGAAAACCATCCCATTCCCACGAAACCGCAAGAAATGAATACTTTGCCGTAACTCTCTATTTAGAATCAAGACTTTACTGTGTAAGTCCAAAGCGATCTCTTTTCTTTCGAAGACTTTACGCAAAAATACCCAGGGAGGGTAGCAACCCGCCGATGAGCCTGTTCCCGATCTTCCTCAAACTCACCGACCGGCCCTGCGTCGTCGTCGGCGCCGGTCACCTCGCCGAATCGAAGATCGCCTCCCTGCGCTCCGCCGACGCCCGCGTCACCGTCATCGCCCCCCAGGCCAGCCCCGTACTCCTCGAGCTCGCGGCGAACGGAGAGATCGAGCACCTGAGCCGCTCCTACCAGACCGGCGATCTCGCCGGAGCGTTCCTCGTCGTCGCCGCCACCGACGACCCCGCCGTCAACCGCGCCGTCTTCGCCGAGGCCACCGCGACCGGCGTCCTCTGCAACGCGGTCGACGACCCTCCATTCTGCGACTTCTACTTCCCCTCCGTCGTCCGGCGCGGCGACCTCCAGATCGCGATCTCGACCGCCGGAAACTCCCCCGCGCTCGCCCAGCAGCTGCGCAAGCAGCTCAACGAGCAGCTTCCGCTCGACCTCGGCGACTGGCTCGCCGACCTCGGAAACCTCCGCCGCGAGGTCGTCGCCGCCGAACCCCTCAACGAGTCCCGGCGACTTCTGTTGCACCAGCTCGCCCAGCGTCAGGTCTGCGCCTACGATCAGTGCCCGTCGCGGCTGCTCGCCCGAGACCATGCGGCGACGAACCCTCTCCCGGCGAGCCGCGGCCAGCAGATCGTCCCATCGAGCGCGCCTGCCGACAGTAAGGCCGTCTCGACCTCGCAGACTGGCGCCCAGACCCGCCCGCAGAACCCCGGCGAGCTGCAAACGACTCCCGGCCCCCGCGCTCCGAAGCACAGCGCGCCCCAGACGAAGGAGTAGGCATGATCTCGATCCCCGACGCCGAGCCCGGACACGCGTACATCGTAGGCGCAGGCCCCGGAGACCCCGCGCTGCTCACCCTCCGCGCCGCGCACCTGCTCAAGACCGCCGACGTCCTTTTGCCCGACGACCTGGTCTCCGACGAGATTCTCGCCCTCGCCAGCCCGACCGCGCTCGTCATCCCCGTCGGCAAGCGCTGCGGCCAGCCTCGCATCACCCAGGAAGGAATTCACGCCCTGATGCTCGAGCATGCCAGCGCCGGAAGCTCGGTGGTGCGGCTCAAATCCGGCGACCCCCTCGTCTTCGGCCGCGCCGCCGAGGAGATCGCGTTCCTGCGCCAGCATCGGATTCCGTTCGAGATCGTGCCCGGCATCACCGCCGCGTTCGCCGTCGCGGCCTCGCTCGAGACCCCGCTCACCGACCGCTCCCGCGCCTCGAAGCTCATTCTTGCCACCGCGCACCACGCCGCAGGCAAGCTCTCGCTCACGCCCAGCTGGAGCGGATCCTTCCCCGACGAAGCGACGCTGGTCATCTACATGCCCGGCCGCGACTTCGAGACCCTCGCCCAGGACCTCATCTCCTCCGGCATCGCGCCATCGACGCCCTGCACCGCCGTCTCCCGCGCCTCGACGCCCCAGGAACACGTCCACATCACCACGCTCGACCGGCTCGCCAGCGCCGACGTCGGCCCCGCTCCCGTGCTCCTGCTCGTCGGACCACCCATCGATCCAGGCCTCAAGAGGCAGACGTAGAGCCATCGACGCTCGATAGAGAAAAGATGAAAAACAAGGCGCTGCCGCGCGGGCCCACTACGCGTGGCAGCGCCTTGTTCTTCAAGAAAATTAAAACGCCAACCTCAGTGCTGCGGCGCAGGCGATGCGCTGAGAAATCTCTCCACCCGCTCATGAACAGCCTCGGCGTCGCAGTTCATAATCAGATGCGCGCACTCGCCGCGCGAGACGTAGGTCTCGGCACCGGCAGCCGTCGCCCAGGCAAGCGCCGGAGCGGGAGCGACCATCCTGTCCTCGGCCGCCACGATCACGAAAAACTTCACCGGCAGGCTGCGCGCGACCTCCTCGAGCGGACGGCCGTGAAGAACGTCGTGCGTGAGAATAGACCGCGCCTGCCAGACCCGATCGTTCGCGTCCTGCCGCTGCGGAGACTCGATCTTCTCTAACCACGAAGCGTACTGATCGCGCGGAACCTCGGCGTTCCGGTAGGCCGGAGTGGACAGCATCATCACGCCGATCTCGTTGGCGAGCTTGAGCGCCGGCTGCTTCGTATAGTTGCCGTGGTTATAGTCCGGGTCAGCCTCGATGGCGTCGATGACGATCTGCTTCGACAGACGATCGAAGTTCGTAGCCTGCGGCGAGCCGATGATCGGCACAGCTCGATCGATAAACTCCGGATAGAGCACACTCCAGGCGAAGACCTGATGACCGCCGAGCGAGAGGCCAACCGCCGCGTGAACGTGACGGACGTGCAGTACCTCGGTCAGCACGCGATACTCTGCCCGCACCATGTCCTCGGTACTGAACTCAGGAAACTGCGCTGCATGCTGACGCGGACTATTCGAAGGCGAGGAGGAGACGCCATCTCCCAGAGCGTCGAAGGCCACACCGAAGAAACGCGAGGTGTCGACGAGGCGATGCGGCGAGGTCTGCACCCCAAAGAAGCCGCGAAGGTCCTCACTGCGGCCATTCAGCCAGGAGGGCACGACGACGACGTTCGTTCGCCCAGGATCGAGCCTGCCAAAGGTCCTGTAGCCGATCCGGCAGTCCTGGATAACCTGGCCGCTGCCCAGCTTGCAGGTTCCCAGATCGGCGATCTCTTGTCTTCCCTCCTCGGCGGCCTCCTGGGCGAGCAAAGGCACGGAAAGCAACCCCACCATCACTACCCGTCGAAGAACGTGCTCAAGGAGACCGGTTATCATCCCACGAGGATACATGCGCTCTTTTTCCGGCGCAGCCGCTTGCGTAAACATCCCCGTTACAAATTCAGTCCAGACTGGAGAGACCGAACGAAAACCCGTCCCATTACAATGCTGAGGGACATCTATTTTCCTGTTGAAATTCGTATCTGAGAGGCGGATCCCCAATGAGTGCGCAGGTCGTCGATCCAATTGAACAGCTCTGGGAGCAATGGCCCGCTCTTTCGCACGCAGAGCGCCTGAAACAGTTTCGCGAGATGCATACAGGCGAGAAGGCCAACTTCTTCCTGCAGCTGGATGCCCATGATCAAAGCCGCCTCCTGCTGGGCCTGCCGGAGGATCAGCGTCATGTCTGGATCCGACTGGTTGCCCCCGACGATGCTGCCGACATGGTGCAGGAGGTAGAGCCGGAGGAGCGCGACCATCTGCTGACGCTGCTGGACGAACCGACCCGGAAAGAGGTTCTGGCCCTGCTGGCGTACAAGGAAGACGAAGCCGGCGGCCTGATGAACCCGCGCTTTCCGCGCCTCCGTCCGGATTCGACCGTGGACGAAGCCATCTCTTATCTGCGCCGCGAGGCGGCCCGGGTGGAGAACCTTTACTACGGCTACGTTCTGGACCAGACGCAGCATCTGCTGGGCGTGGTCTCACTGCGTCAGCTCTTCACCGCCGATCCGCACAAGCTCGTCCGCGATGTGATGCAGACCGATCTCGTCCAGGTCTCGGCCGACGATGACCAGAAGGACGTTGCCGCGGTGGTGCGGGACAGCCGTCTGCTGGCGGTTCCGGTTCTCGATGCCGAGCACCGGATGGTCGGCATCGTGACGGTCGACGACATCGTCGACGTGGTGGAGGAAGAGGCAAGTCGCGACATCCAGAACGTCGGCGGCATGGAAGCACTCGACGGCCCTTACCTGCATACGACCTTCTTCGAGATGGTGAAGAAGCGCGCCGGATGGCTGGCAATCCTGTTCGTGGGCGAGATGTTCACCGCCACGGCGATGAGCTTCTTCGAGAATGAGATCTCACGCGCCGTGGTGCTGGCGCTGTTTCTCCCTCTCATCATCAGCAGTGGAGGAAACTCCGGATCGCAGGCGACCACACTGGTCATCCAGGCGATGGCGATGGGCGATGTGCGGTTGAGCGACTGGTTCCGCGTGATCCGCCGCGAGTTGCTCTCAGGGATCGCGCTGGGCTGCATCCTCGGCCTGATCGGACTGATTCGCATCTTCGTCTGGCAGTCGATCTTCCATACCTATGGAGCCCAGACACCGATCCTCGCCCTGACCATCGCGTTGAGCCTGATCGGCGTCGTCACCTTCGGCACCATTGCAGGCTCGATGCTTCCGTTCATCCTGCGCCGCTGCGGCTTGAATCCCGCCAGTGCGTCCGCGCCCTTCGTGGCTACGCTGGTGGATGTAACGGGCCTGGTGATCTACTTCACGATCGCGCGCGTGATCATGCTGGGGAGTCACTAATCCGCAAAAGTAAAATAAGATAAGACGCTAATTGATATGCAAGAGCAATAACCGTACTTGCCGAAGATTCGATCGAGATTATGCCCCAGAAAACGCCGAAGCCGCAACCCGCAGTCCAGCCCCGCAACACGAAGCAGAAAGAGGCGATCCGTGCCGCCTTTGTGGATGCGGATCGTCCCCTTTCGCCGGAGGAGATCTTTGCCTCGGCGAAGTCCAATGTCGAGGGCATCAGCCTCGCCACGGTCTATCGCAATATCAACACTCTTTTGAATGACAGGTGGCTGGTGCCGGTCGAGGTTCCCGGCCAGGCGACCCGCTACGAGGTCGCCGGCAAGGGGCACCACCATCACTTTCACTGCAACACCTGCGGCAAGCTGTTCGAGCTGGATGGATGCGATCTGCAGACCAAGCCCCGGCTTCCCCGAGGCTTTGTCTCCACCGGCCACGAGCTCTTCGTCTATGGACGGTGCGCTGAGTGCCGATAGATCTTTCTCCTTCAACGAACTACGCCTTCGCTTCGCGATAGAGGACGTGCCGCCGCAGCACGGGATCATACTTTTTGAGCTCGATCTTGCCTCCGGCCGTCCTGGGATTCTTCGTCGTCGTATAGAAGTGGCCTGTTCCCGCAGTGGAGACCAGCTTGATGATTACGCGCATGTCAACCCCCTGGCCAGGACGCGCTCGACGCCGACCTTCTCGAGCGTTCGCAGTCCCCTTGCGCTGACTCTCATTCGAACGAAGCGACCCTGCGATGGAATCCATATCCGCTTCCATTGCAGGTTCGGCTCCCAGCGTCTGCGCGTCTTGTTATGGGCGTGCGAGCGCTTGTTTCCATACAAGGGACGCTTTCCAGTGACAGGACAGATCTTTGCCATCATGCTCTCCTAAGCCTCTACCTCTTCTTTGAACATCGTGTGGAATGGATCGGGATACCTCATCCATGTGTCGGGACCTTCGCTCATCTCCTCCTCGGTGAGCAGAGCGGCGTCGAGGGCGCTCTCAATCGCAACGCGATCCATATCGATGCCGATCAGCACAATCTCCTGACGACGATCCCCATACGGCGCCTGCCAGACCTTGCCGATGTACTCGCGGGCCTCTTCGTCGTGATCGTCCGCGGCGGCCTCCACAGCCAGCCAGCGGGCCTGCGGCTCGAAGGTCATCGCCTTGCCCGCGATGGAAAACAGGATCAGATCATCGTGCCGCGATGCGAGCCAGAGGAAGCCCTTGGCGCGGAGAGCCCCTGGAAATCCGCGATCGGTGAGAGCCTCCAGCCGCTCAGGATGGAAGGGCCTTCGAGCGTGATAGACGAAGCTGGCGATGCCGTACTCCTCGGTCTCGGGCGTATGAATTCCATTCAGCTCGCGAACCCATCCGGCGGAGGCCTCCGCCTCCTCCATATCGAAGAGCCCAGTGTTGAGAATGGCGTAGAGAGGAACTCTTCCGTGGCGGGCGCGAATCAGTTCGGCCATCGGGTTGAGGTGCTGAATCAGAGCTTCGAGACGCTCGATCTCAGCGACGGAGACAATATCCGTCTTATTGATGACGACGACGTTGGCAAACTCCACCTGATCGATCAGAAGATCGGACAACGTGCGCTCATCCTCCCCGCTAAGTGCGATCCTGCGGTCTCGGAGGTCGTCGATGGTGCGGATGTCTTCGAGGAAGCTGGTGGCATCGATGACGGTCACCATCGTGTCGAGCGTGGCGACCTCGGAGAGGGAACGTCCGGTCTCATCGATGAAGGTGAAGGTCGCGGCGACGGGAAGAGGCTCGGAGATACCGGTGGACTCGATCAGGAGATAGTCGAAGCGACCTTCGCGAGCGAGGCGAGAGACCTCCTGCAGGAGGTCGTCGCGCAACGTGCAGCAGATGCAGCCGTTGGTCATCTCGACCAGCTTCTCCTCGGTTCGGCTGAGATTGGCTCCGCCGTGCGTGACCAGTTGCGAATCGATGTTGATCTCGCTCATGTCGTTGACGATCACGGCGACGCGAAGACCGTCCCGGTTATTAAGCACATGGTTGAGCAACGTGGTTTTGCCGGCCCCGAGAAATCCTGAGAGGACAGTGGTAGGAAGTTTTTTAGCCAAGGGTATTGCTCCTTATGGATAACAATAATTCATTTTCAATAAGGAACACAAACTTGTCTTTTGATCTTTTAAGAGCGCCAGCTTCGAACTCTTTTGTGAACCGACAAATTTCGGTTGGCTGTCGCGAATGATCGCTGCCGGCGTGGACTTGAGGAATATTGGTAATTTGGAGAGAACTATCTTGACGCCCGGACGTGTTCCGCTATTCTCCAGGCGATATCTTCTTCCACTATCCTCAATGAATAAGTCCCTCGCTGATAGGCTAGGGACTTATTTATTGAAGAGATTGAAAGGGAGCAGCTTCCTTATTGAAAAAGCGTGCAGCTCAACTATCTCCGAGACTTTGTCGAAGCCGCTTGCTTCGTCACAACCTTCGCCGCTGTCTTCTTAGCCGGAGCCTTCGCAACCACCTTCTTCGCCACAGCCTTCTTGACCGGAGTGGGCTTCCGGGCGGGCAGCTTCTTGGCAGGAGCTGCGGGCTTCTTCGTCGCAGCCTTCTTGGCTGCGGGCAGGGGCTTCTTGGCCGGTGTCGAGGCGCCCTTTGCCACTACCTTGGCCGCTACTTTTTGAGGCACACCGCTCCTGGCCGGCATGGAAGCCTTCTTGACCGACACAGGCGCAGCCTTTTTCGCAGGCACGGGAGCAGATTTCTTGGTGGAAGCGGACTTCTTCTCGGATCTCTCCGCGGACGAGCCAGCCGACTTCCTAGCCGGGGAGGTCGGCTCAGCAGCCCCTTCAAGCGGCTGTTCTTCCGGATTCCCTGCCGTCTCGGCTTCAACGGCCTTCTTGCGGGCCTTTGAGCTCTTGGACTCCTTCCGGCCAGCGCGGGCGCGACGCAGGTTGACCGGTGGGGGCGGTGCCGGCGGAGAGTAGGGCTCGAGGAACGCCTTCTGCTCCTCGACCGTCGCCAGGTGATTGTCCATCAGCTCGAAGAAGAGCTTCTCCACCAACTCATCGTAGCCAGCAAGCTCAGGAGTGATCCGCATCTCCTGCATCAGGGTGTAGGGAATGCGTTGGCGGGCCTGCGGCCAGTCGGTATAAAAGCTCTTCAGCTTATTCTGGACGCCCCCGGTCTTAACATGATGAGCAGCCCAGATGACCGCTTCAGGACGGGCCGAGTGCAGCATCTTCCACGCCTGGGAAGGCTGAGCCCCCTCTTTGCTCGAAAGCTGCGCGGCGAAGGCCTTGCCCTCGGTCTCCAGATTCTCGATCTCGCGAACGAAGGCCTGGCGAGGAAAGCTCTTCTTGAGGTCGGCGATATCCTTGGGAGGCATCTTCGCGGTCAGCAGGGGGAAGTTCGCCGCCGCCGCCTGGCCGTGAATGCCGTGAACCTGCAGCTCGAGCTGCACGTCACGCAGCCGCTCCAGCTCGGTCGCATTCGCCTTACTCAAAGAGACGGTCGGATTGAGATGCTTCATCCACCCCTCGGCCTCCAAGCGGCCGAGCACGCGCAGAGGATCCTCCTCGTGGAAGATCTCCTCGGTCTCGTACCCCTTCTGCCAAGACGACATGGCAGAGATATAGCCCTCTTCCTTGCCGGTCTCGTAACGGCTACGGGTACGCTCGTCCATCTGCCAGCCCAGCCGGGCCATCAGGCGAACGGCGCGGATCATCCGGACCGGATCCTCGATGAAGCCATAGTTGTTGACCAGGCGAAGCTCGCGGTTCTCAATATCGGCTACGCCGTTCAACGGGTCCATCAGGAGACCGTAGGATCCCTCGTTGAGGGAGAGCGCCATGGCATTCGCGGTAAAGTCGCGGCGGCGGAGATCTTCGAGGATCGTCGCCGACTTATAGACCGGCTTGCCGGGTTTGGGATAGCTCGCCGACAGGGTGGAGCCGATCTCCATGCGGATGCCGTCCGGAAATTCGACGAAGAGGGACTGGGTAGGTTCGAACTCTCCAGAGAGAATTCCGCCCGCTTTCTCTATATCTTTCTTGAGCTTAAGAGCACTTCCTTGAATTGCTACATCAAGGTCACGCACCGGGGAGCCGGCCGTCAGATCACGCACCGCACCACCCACCAGAAAGCTGGTAAGTCCTTTATTACGGGCTATTTCTACTACCTTATCGAGCGCCGATCGCTGCGCCTTCGAGAGACGGTTTTCCAGAAGATAGATGTAATCGGCCATACGTGTTGCAATCGCTCCAAGCCGGTCTTAAACGCGATTTCCGTTTGCCTTGTCCTACTTAAGGCACGAAAAATCAGTCGCTTAGATTGGTCTCACTACTGAGACGCAAAAGCTGACTGTAACACAGCGTTGGTGAATTGACTACTCCGGACGCAGCTTTTTTGCCTGCGGCGCCCGGCCTCGTGCGACAATCCGCGAAGGAAAGCGACCGCAATCGATGTCTTCGGCACACAAAAAAGTGATCGTTCGCAGGATGCTCGGCGACACCCTGGCAGGCTACCTTCCGCTGGCCAGCTTCGTTCGGACGCGAACGTCGGAGCGGGACCGGGTCGTCGATCTGCTCGATCTTTCCGGCAGGGTGGTCACGGTCTCGCTCGCCGATATTAAACATATCTGTTATGTACGCGACTTTAACCTGAACGATCCCATCGCTCCCGAACGCCTGACCCGCAGAACCTTCCTCGCCAGGCCCCGAACCGAAGGGCTGTGGGTGCGGCTGACCTTTCGAGGACCGAGCTCCCCTTCCACCGAGCAGGAGATCCTCGAAGGGCTGGCCCCGCTCGACGCCACGATCCTGGATGACGCCGTAAACGACGCTGGACTCTTCCTGATTCCTCCCGACGTCCGGTCGAACACGCAACGCATCTACATTCCGCGCTCCGCGATCGCGGAGCTGCAGCTGCTGGCGGTGATCACCACCCCCTCGCGAAAGAAACCTTCGCCGGGGGCAAAGACGACCTCCTTGCAGGAGGATCTCTTTCGCGCGATGACCTCGAGCCAGCGGCCGAACTGATTGCTTGGTAAAAGCAGGCCTGCCGCGCGGGCCTACTGCGCGTGGGGGCGCACCCTTCGTGTAGTGGGCTACTCCGGCAGGCTACCGCCGGGAGCAACTGCCTCCTCAACTCCTATAGAATCCGTTGCATGAAGCTCGCCGAACTTGCCCAGCATCTTGGAGCTGTCCTTGAGGGCGATCCCTCCCTCTCCGTCACCGGGGTTGCCTCTCTCGAGGGTGCCGGGCCCGAGGAGCTGACCTTCGTCGCCAATCCCAAATATGCGGCGCTGGCTCGAACCACGCGGGCAGCGGCGGTTCTGGTCGAGCCGGAGTTTCCCAGGATAGAAACCGCGACCCTGCGAATCAAAAATCCTTACCTGGCCTTTGCGCGAGCCATCGAGGTCTTCTATCAACCTCCCGCCTATGCCCCCGGAGTCCATCCGACCGCGGTGATCTCGCCCTCCGCGAAGATCGGGGCCAATGCGCACATTGGAGCCTATGTGGTCGTGGGGGACGACGTGAAGATCGGCGAAGATGCCGTGCTTCTGTCCCACGCCGTGATCTACGCCCATGTACGGGCCGGAAAGAATCTCTTCGTCCACTCGCATGCCGTGGTGCGGGAACACTGCAGACTGGGCGATAACGTAACACTCCAGAATGGAGCGATTGTAGGCACCGACGGCTTCGGCTTCGCCAAGCGAAACGATGGGAGCTGGCACAAGATTCTGCAGTCCGGACCGGCGGTACTCGAGAACGATGTGGAGGTGCAGGCCAATGCCTGCATCGACCGCGCCTCGATCGGCGAGACCCGGATCGGCGCCGGAACGAAGGTGGATAACTTGGTGCAGGTGGGCCATGGATCGACGGTGGGCAAGGATACCCTGCTCTGCGCGCAGGTGGGTTTGGCCGGGTCGACGACGGTCGGCAAGGGAGTCATCCTCGCCGGGCAGGTGGGAGTGGCCGGCCACTGCACCGTGGGAGATGGAGTGATTGCGACGGCCCAAAGCGGGATTCCCGGCGATGTGGAGCCAGGCAAGGTGGTCAGCGGTTATCCGGCGATCGACAACCGGCAGTGGCTGCGGGTGGTGGCGCTGATGAACCGGCTTCCGGAGCTGCTGCGTGGAATCAAGGCAACTCGAGGGTAACCAGAGCCTTAGAGGCAAATTGTTACTTTAGGTTTGACTTGACCGTGGCCGATTGCATCCAATGGCCTAATGATGGCCGATCCGCCGGATAACGCTACAGGCATACTCCAAGACAGTTCAGACGTTCGAGTCCTGCTTCTGGACGATGAGCCTGTCAATCTCCATCTTCGCTCCGCGATCCTTCGCCAACATGGATACGATTGCATTCCCGCCTCGACGATCGAGGAGGCCACCGAGGTCTTTCATCGCATCGACATCGCTGTGCTGGACTATCATCTCGGCTCGGGACGTTTCGGGACCGAGGTGGCGTCGAACCTGCGCCAGCAGCGGCCGCAGGTTCCCATCATCATTCTCTCGTCGACGCTCGAACGACACTTCGGGGGCGCCGAAGACATGCATCTGCTCAAGGGGTACAGCTCTGTGGACGACCTGCTGTCGGCATTAAGCGCATTGAAGGCGAAGCGGCTGGGAGCACCGGTGGTGGTGGACGCGCGCGATTTCTTCTATTCGCGCATCTCGCTCGCGATCGGATCGGATGTACTGGTGCAGATCTTCGACGACCATGGCGAGTGGCAATACTGCAATGACGCAGCCGCCGAGTATCTGGAACGGCCTCGTGATTGGTTTCCCGGCCGGTGCGTCTTCGAGGAGATGCCTACGCTGATGCGCGACTGGCGCGATGTTCTCAAGACCGTCGCCCAGACGCGGGAGACCTACATCGACCGCACGCGCCGCGGGCTTCTTGCGCTTCCCCGCCACGGCGAGCAAAACGTCACCTGGAGCGTGCTGGCATTCCCGATCACGCTGCACGATGGACGGAACGGAGTCGTCCTGACAGCACGCATCCTCGAGCGGACGCCGATGCTTTATTCTTAGACCGAAGGGCTTGGTGTAATCTAGCTCCGTTTCACTCTGTCTTTCCATCCATCATGCAGGAGAAGAATCGGGCCCACGACGGCCCTCTGTGCGCGCCTTTCACAAGGAAGCGGATAGGGAGCTGCGAAAAGAATCAGCCGATGTTTTCTGTTTCCGAGAATTATCAAAGCGTAAGAAAAGGAGACGATCATGCCGCTTCCGAACGATGAGAAGTTGATTGCCTTGAGTGAAGAGATCCTGAAGACGTTTGAGAGTGTCTTTGGGCCCCACCCAGGCTTTCGTCCGGCCCACGCCAAAGGTGTGTTGTTAACGGGAGTCTTTACGCCTTCGAGCGAAGCGCAGGAGTTGACTCGCGCCGAGCACATCACCCGGCCCTCGACGCCGGTGACGGTACGGTTTTCGAACTCGACCGGCGTTCCGCTGCTGCCGGATAACGATGCGAATGCCGATCCTCGCGGAATGGCGATCCGGTTCAACCTGGGCGAGCACGTCCACACCGATATCGTGGCTCACTCGGCCAATGGATTTCCCGCGACCGACGGAGCGGAGTTTCTGGAATTTCTGCGCGCCGTAACCCAGCCGGACCAGGCCAAGGTGCACGAGTTTGTGGGAAACCATCCCAAGGCGCTGGCCTTCGTGCAGTCGATCACGCCCATGCCGGCAAGCTTCGCGCAGGAGAGGTACTTCGGCCTGACCGCGATGAAGTTCACCAACAAGGACGAAGTGAGCCGCTTTGGCCGCTACATCGTCGTTCCCGAGGCGACAGAGGAGCATCTCAGCGCCGAGGCCGCGGCAGCCAAGGACCAGAACTACCTCTTCGAGGAGATTGCCAGGCGAATCGCGTCGGGTCCGGTGCGGCTCCGTCTCGACGTGCAGGTCGCTGAAGACGGCGACACCATTAACGACGCGACGGTGCACTGGCCGGAGAGCCGCAAGGTGGTGACGCTGGGCACCATCGAGCTGATCGAGGTGGTCGCCGATACGGCAACAGAACAACAGAAGATCATCTTCGATCCCATCCCACGTCTGGACGGGATTGCACCCTCGGACGATCCTCTGCTGGAGCTTCGCGCAGCCGTATATCTGATCAGTGGACGGCGTCGCCGGTCCTCTCCTCCAACGACGGTCACGACCGTATAGCAACGAAAGAGGCCGCCGTGGAGGCGGCCTCTTTGCGGTGACAGCTTCGGTTCAGGCTGCAGCGATGCGGGCGGTGAGGTCGTTCTGCTGTTTATGAGACTCGGCGCCGATGGTGAAGGCATCCAGCACCCCAGTCGAGAGAGCGTATCGGATCGCCTCGGCGGGACGGTCGCGCAGGTCGCCCTGCCCGAGAATCTTCATCCCGACGATTCCCTTCCCGTCGGCCCGCATCTGCTGGATGACTTTGATGACCGTGGAGGGGTCGGCATCCATGTGCGAGCCGATGGGATTGAGACGAACGAGATCGACCTCCACCCAGGGCGAAGCCGCCGCGGCACGCAGCGCCTCGATAGAGTGACAGGAGACGCCATGCGCGCGAATCACACCCTTCTGCTTTGCCTCGCTGAGCACGTCCATAATGCCGCGATAGCGCGTGGTCCAGTCGCCGATCGTGATGCAGTGGATCAGAACGATATCAATGTAGTCGGTTCCAAGCTCGCGACGGTAGCGCTCGAGATCGCGACGCATGCCCTCGGCGTCGCGGGTGTCGGACTTGGTCAGCACCGTGACCTTGTCGCGCGGGACCTGCTTGAGGACGGCGGCGACGTTGGGATGGCTCCCGTATGAATCGGAGGTATCGAGGAAGCGCAGGCCGTTCTCGTGGTACCCGTCGAGCAGAAGCCGGGTGAAGGGATTGGTTCCGAGTCGGGTCTGGTTGGAGGCTCCACCGAAGCCGACGGTTCCGGTTCCCATGGCGAGACGCGAGGTGCGGATACCGGTCTTGCCCAGCACCACCTCGTCCTGCGCGGTGACCTTTTTCTTGAGCGGCTCGACGCCGAGCATGGCGGCGGGGGAACTGCTGGCGAGCCAGGCGGCGCCAAGGCCTTTGGCACCGCGGCGAAGGAAGTCTCTCCTGAGCATGGCGGGCACCTCTCTTGCTGCTTAAGATACGCCTGCGCGGAAAGCGGTGGCTACGGTCGCATGAATTTTGCGAGCCCGGCGTCACCCCGACAAGGTCGTGACATCCAATGTGCTGAAAGAAAGTATTTTGTTAGTGAAGGAGATCGACTTCATGCAACTGACCAGCAACAGCTTCAACGATGGCGCGGCGATTCCCGGCGAGTTCGCCTTTGCCGTGGAGGACGCGAAGAATCACGTTGTCCTGAGCAGCAACCGCAATCCGCATCTCGCCTGGACCGATGTTTCCGCAGGCACGGAGTCCTTCGCCCTGATCGTTCACGACCCGGATGTTCCCAGCAAAGGCGATGACGTGAACCAGCAGGGCCGCGAGGTTCCGGCGACGCTGCCCCGGGTGAACTTCTATCACTGGCTCCTGATCGATATTCCGAAGGATGTGACCGAGATCGCGGCGGGCAGCCAGAGCGATGGAGTCACTCCTCACGGCAAGCGCGGCCCGGCAGCCTCTGGCGACATGCGGCACGGGATCAACAGCTACACGCAGTGGTTCGCGAGCGATCCCAAGATGGAGGGCGACTACTACGGCTACGACGGCCCCTGCCCTCCATGGAACGATTCGATCGTGCATCACTATCACTTCACGCTGTACGCGCTTGATGTGGAATCGCTGAATGTCGAGGGCGAGCTGACTGCGCAGAACATCGAGGCTGCGATGAAGGGCCATGTGCTGGGGCAGGCGAGCATCGTGGGAACCTATTCACTTAATCCCAAGGTGAAGGCTTAAGGCCTGCCGGCAGCGCTGCCCTTTATCGTTCGATCAACTTCATCATGACCGGATCCCGCGGGCGCAGGGTAATCTTCGCCTGCGGGACCGGCGGTGTCGAGCCGAGATACTGCATGCGCCACCGTTGCGCGATGGTCGCGATGGCGAGCACCCCCTCCATCCAGGCGAAGCTCTCGCCGATGCACTGGCGCGATCCCGCTCCAAAAGGAAAGTAGGCGAAGCGCGGTCGCGCCGCCTTGGCCTCAGGAGTAAAGCGGTCAGGATCGAAGCGCAGAGGATCGGGATAATACTCCGGCGTGCGGCTGATCATGTACTGACTCATGAAGAAGTGCGCTCCAGGCGGAATCCGATAGGGACCCAGCGTAATCGGCTGCGTCGACATGCGTCCCATCGCCCACGCGGGCGGATAGATGCGCATCGATTCGGCAAAGACCTGTTCGGTGTAGCGCAACGCGGGATAGTCGACGAGCGTAGGCAGGCGGCCGTTTTCTCCTGTTCCGAGCACCTCATCGATCTCCTGAAACAGCGTGGCCTCAGCCTCTGGATTCTGCGAGAGCAGATACCATGTCCATGCCAGAGCATTAGCCGTGGTCTCGTAGCCGGCAAGAAAGATCGTCAGGGCCTCATCGCGAACCTGTTCGTCTGACATCACGATGGATGTGCCCGTCTCAGCCTGCTCGTCGCGGCTGCGAATGAGCATCGAGAGCAGGTCCCCCTTGTCCATATTCGTCTCGCGATGTTCTCCGATGAGGCGGTTGACGACCTTGTCCAGACGCGCGCGCGAGCGGCGGAACTTCATCACGCCGGGGATAGGAAGGTGCAGCACGCGCTCCATGCGTGGAAAGGCGATGAGGAAGTTGTAGAGGTCCATGATGGTATTGACCTCGTCGTTGATGGCGAGAATATCCTTGCTGACCTCGGTATCGAACAGGGTGCGGGCGACGATCTCGAGCGAGAGCGACATCATTGCGGCGGAGATGTCGATAGCCTCGCCCTGCTTCCACGAGGCCGCATGGCGATGCGCACTGGCGACGATCTCATCCGCATAGGCAGCGATACGCTGGCGATGAAATGCGGGCGCGACGATGCGGCGCTGGCGGATGTGGATAGGATCGTCGGAGGTGATCAGGCCTTCGCCGAGCAGGATCTTCATCCGCCGCACGGTGCGCTCCTTCACGAAGGCGCTGGCCTGCGTGACAAGGATCTCGCGGATCAACTCGGGGTCGTTGACGAAGATAATCGGCGTGCCCATGAAACGATAGTGCGCGATCGAACCGTAGGTGCGATGCAGGTACTCGAACAGCCGGATGGGCTCGCCCAATTTAACCCAGGGCTTCATCGCATAGAAAGGCAATGCGCGAGGAAGCCCGGGAGGAAGGTTCCATTCGCCGGGGGTGCGCTTCATAATTCTTTAGACGACGATGGCAGGAATGCGGAGGGAGACGATCTGTCGGATGCGCTGCTCGATCTGCTCGATGGTGGCGTCGTCGCGGATGGCCTCGACGCGCTGGGGCTCGCGTTCGGCGATGGTCTCATAGGCATGGTAGATGCGTTCGTAGAAGCTGTCGTCCTCGCGTTCGAAGCGATTTTCGTCGGCGCCCTTCTGCCGCGCATTGCGCTGGTTGCGGCGCCGGGCGCGATGAAGCGAGGCCTCGAGCGAAGGCAGCAGCAGCAGCGTGAGATCGGGATCGAGATCGTCGCAGACGGCGCGGTGCATCGCAAGGATGCGCTCGCTGCCGAGCCCGCGGCCCGCCCCCTGGTAGGCCTCGGAGGAATCCGTGTAACGGTCGCAGAGGACGATGGCGCCCGCATCCAGCGCGGGGCGGATGATCTCGTCGATCGCCTGCGCGCGATCGGCGAACATCAGGGCCATCTCCGCGAGCGGAGCGATGGGACCAAGCGTAACCTCGGACTGTGAGTCAAGCAGGATAGAGCGGATGCGGTCGCCAAGCGATGTGCCGCCGGGCTGACGCAGCGTGACCACCTTGTGCCCATCGGCCTCAAGCCAAGCGGCGAGGCGCCTCAACTGCGTGGTCTTTCCCGATCCATCCGGGCCTTCGAAGGTGATGAAATAACCACGCGGCATGTCTCCAGCTTATCGCAGGAGCAGATTACCGCATCCAATCAGACAGCCGGGAGTGAGCGCCGGCCGCACGTCATCTTCAGACGACGAGGTTTCTATGCTGACATTCGTCCTGATCGGAATGGGAGTCATTCTTCTGGCGATCCTTTTGATCGCTTACTCCTCACGGAACAAAAATACCCTGGCCGCTGCTCACGGAGATCCCCACTCCGTCTCCAGCACCGACATTCCTCGCAACCCGAACAAGAAACGCGCCGCAGGCGTCGGCGAGGACTAAAACGACGAGAGTGCGGCGGGTCTCCCACACCACACTCTCACGACTGCCGATCTACTTCGCGAATCTACTTCGATTGATCGATGTTCTTGAGGTTCGCAGCCGCGTACCGTTCGCCCGCGATTTCGTCCTGCGGAACGGCAGCCTCAAGCTCGGCCACCTCGGCGGGCGTCAGCTTGATCCCAGCTGCCGCCGCGTTCTCCTCGAGATACTTTCTGCGCTTGGTGCCGGGGATAGGAGCCATGTCGTCGCCCTTCGCCAGGACCCACGCCAACGCAAGCTGCCCGGGCTTGACGCCCTTGCGATCCGCGATGGCACGCACACGCTCGACGATCGCCTGGTTCTTGTCGAAGTTCTCACCGGCGAAGCGGGGATAGCGCTGGGCGCGGGCATCATTGCTGCTCAGGTCGGTGGGCTTGGTTATGGCTCCAGTGAGAAAGCCGCGGCCGAGCGGAGAGTACGGTACGAAACCGATGCCAAGCTCGCGGAGAGTGGGCAGAATCTCAGCCTCGACGTGACGCTCCCACAGTGAATACTCGGTCTGGAGCGCGGTGATGGGATGTATCTTATGCGCGCGGCGGATGGTCGCGGGCGAGGCCTCGGACAATCCCAGGTACTTCACCTTGCCTGCTTTGACCAGGTCGGCCATCGCGCCCACGGTCTCCTCAATGGGAGTGTTGGGGTCGACGCGGTGCTGGTAGTAGAGATCGATGTGATCGATCCCCAGGCGCTTCAAGGAGGCATCGCAGGCGCTCTTGACATACTCCGGCCGGCCGTCGATGACCCAGTAGGTGGGATCGTCCTTCTTGCGGACGTTGGCGAACTTCGTGGCCAGAAAGACCTCGTCGCGGCGCGGCTTGATGGTCTTTCCGACCAGCTCCTCGTTGTCACCGATGCCGTAGGTGTCGGCGGTGTCCAGGAAGGTCACGCCGAGATCGAGCGCGCGGAGGAGAGTCGCGGCAGACTCCTCGTCGTTGCGATCGCCGTAAAACTCACTCATACCCATGCAGCCGAGTCCCATGCGGGAGACGACCGCGCCCTGTGAACCAAGCTTGATCTTGTCGATACTCATGAAACATTAGACGCATTTCCTAAACTGCAAGTTCCATTTTCTATGTGAGAGCAGGATGAAAGTATTCGGTCACATATCGCATGCTGTTTATCGCATCTTAGTATCGTTTTGCCAGTGAACTCCATCGGGAGTGACGGTGATCAGAAGCGGTCCTTCGGCGCCCTCTTTGAGGGAGGGTCCGTCGGCCTTGTGGTCCTGATGATGCGAGTCGGTGTAGAGCACCTTCAGCTTGCCTTCACCCAGCACCTTGAAGCGATAGTGATAATCGGCGCCCGAGGCCAGCGCCTGGGTTCCGAAGCTGGCGCTCGGATAGTCGACCTCGATAAGCTCAAGCGGCTGCGCCGTGCGATTCGAGACAGTGGCCTCAATAAAAGAGGAGTGGCAACCGGAGAGCACGATCACCGGAAGCAGCGCGAGGCAACGGAGAAGACGCATACAGAGATTAAGCGTAACAGGTGGAGCGGAGGCTCTTCTGGAGGGGCTTCGCAGCCTCTGTCCGAGCTGCCCTCAATCCATCCCGCGCGCGATCATCGGTCGCGAAAACGATTCATCACGCGGCGATCTCGTTTGGTGGGGCGTCCACTCTCCCACGTCGATTCGTAGATCGGAACTGCCTTCTTGGCCTCGGCCAGGGCGCGGCGCTGCTCCCTGCTCTCGTCGGTCTCGCGGTAGAGGGTCTGGGCGACCGAGGCCGGCCCGCGAACATCGCTCAGGGCCAGCACCTCGATCTCGTACTCTCCCGAGTCGTTCCTGATCTTGAGCATCTCCCCCGCATGCGCATCGCGAGCCGCCTTCGCCGTCTGCCACACCGCTCCAGGCCGCCGCGCCTCGATCCTTCCCAGCTCGCACGCCTTCGACGCCAGGGCTCGCGTCTTGAAGAAGCGCGCGGCCCACAACCACTTGTCCATCCGTACCGATTCCATCTTTTTATTCTCTTATGAACAAAGCTCTTCTATTCTTGCGGCAGCAACGCCGCCATGGGCCTTGGAACCCGGTTCAGCTTGACACTAGACATCCCGAAACTTAGAGTCGAAGATGGCCATGCACAATTACCCCTACATCTGGAACTATCTTCCGCTCGTACTGCAAATTCTGGTCGCTCTTGGACTTGCGTGCGGAATGGTGGGTGCGTCGTTCTTCATCGGCAAGCACAAGAACTCTCGCACCAAGGCCGGCGCCTACGAGTGCGGCATGGACCCTGTGGGCGATGCCCGCGGCCGCTTCTCGGTAAGGTTCTACATGGTCGCCATGCTCTTCATCCTCTTCGACGTCGAGGCGGTCTTCATGCTTCCCTGGGCAGTCATCTTCCGCCGCCTGCCCCAGGTCACCGGTTCGAAGATGTTTGGCTTCTGGGAGATGCTGGTCTATCTTGGCTTCGTCGCCGTCGGTCTCTTCTATGTGTGGAAGAAGGGTATCCTCGACTGGTCTGCGGACAAGGGAGATCTCTAATGGCTGAGGCAATCTTCGGCGCTGAAGCAATCTTCGGAACGGCTGCGGTCTTCGAGAAGTTCCCCGATGAGCCCGCCGTCAAGGCGCTCGCCTCGCTCGCCACCGACGCCAAGTACGACCGTGACGAGCTGACCCTCACCGTGGCACGCGAGAGTGTCGTCGCAGCCTGCCAGGCTCTGCGCGAGGCCGGCTACATCTTCTTTGAAGACGTCACCGCGGTCGACTGGTACCCCTCCGAGCCGCGCTTCCAGCTCAGCTACTCCCTGCTCTCCTTCAAGCTGAAGCGCCGTGTGCGCCTGGTGGTTCGACTCGCCGGCGACGACGCCTCCATCGACAGCATCACGCCCATCTGGCCCGCAGCAAACTTTTACGAGCGCGAGGTCTTCGATCTCTTCGGCATTCACTTCGGTGGCCATCCCAACCTTCGCCGCATCATGATGCCCGAGGATTGGGAGGGTCATCCCCTGCGTAAGGACTACCCCGTGGAGGGCTACCGGTAATGGCTCCTATTGCCGCTCCAGACCAGATCAATCCTGGAATCGAAGACGTCGTCGCCGACTCCGAACGCCGCCACCACGGCAACGACCCCGTCTCCGACCAGACCATGGTCATCAACATGGGTCCGCAGCACCCCTCGACCCACGGTGTGCTTCGCCTGGTGCTCGAGATCGACGGCGAGACCGTCGTCTCGCTCGCTCCCGATATCGGCTACCTGCACACCGGCATCGAGAAGACCTGCGAGGCCAAGTTCTACCAGCAGGTGGTTCCCCTCACCGACCGCATCGACTACCTGGCGCCGATGATCAACAACACGGCGTATGCGCTGGCGGTCGAAAAGCTGCTCGGCCTCGAGATTCCGCCCAAGGCCCAGTGGCTGCGCGTGCTCTTCAACGAGCTGATGCGGATCAACTCGCACCTGGTCTGGCTGGGAACCCACGCCATGGACATCGGCGCGCTCACCGTCTTCCTCTACTGCTTCCGCGAGCGCGAGCAGCTGCTGCGCATCTTCGAGGCCGTCAGCGGCCAGCGCATGATGACCAGCTACATCCGCATCGGCGGCGTCAGCCTCGAGCCCCCGATCGGCCTCTTCGACGACATTCGCGCCTTCCTCGCCGACTTCCCCTCGAAGATCGACCAGTACGAGGGTATGCTGCAGAACAATCCCATCTGGATCCAGCGCTTGAAGGGCGTGGGCTACATCTCGCCCGAGGACGCGATCGCGCTCGGCGTCACCGGCCCCCCGCTGCGCGCCGCCGGCATCGACTTCGACGTGCGCCGCGACATGCCGTACTCGAGCTACGAGAAGTTCCAGTTCAATGTGCCGGTCTCGACCGACAGCGACGTCTGGGCCCGCTACATCCTGCGCATGCAGGAGATGCGCGAGTCGATCAAGATCTGCCTGCAGGCGCTCGACGGCATGCCCGAGGGCCGCATCGTCGCCGATTCTCCCAAGGTCATCCTCCCCGACCGCGAGCAGATGAAGACCCAGATGGAGTCGCTCATCCATCACTTCAAGATCGTCACCGAGGGCTTCGCGGTTCCAGCCGGCGAGGCCACCAGCTCGGTCGAGGCAGGCCACGGCATGATGAACTACTACGTCGTCTCCGACGGCACGGCCAAGCCCTACCGCGTACACATGCGCAACGCCGACTTCGCCAATCTGCAGGCGCTCGAGACCATGTGCAAGGGGCGTCTGCTGGCCGATGTGGTCGCGGTGATCGGATCGATCGACATCGTGCTGGGAGCCATCGACCGATGAGCGGATTCGAGCTTTAACGATGATCGTGGACGCTCAACTCCGCGCCGAACTTTGGACCTCCTGGGCGTCGCTGATCCGTTCCTACTCGGCCGCCCACGGCCTCAACAGCCAGCACCATGCCGTCGTCGAGATCGGCGCAGACGAGATTATCTTGCGGGTGGCCAGCCGTTGGCTGCGTTTTACGCACTCGCTTGTGGAAGACAGTGAAGGCAACCGCTCCGGGTTTTCGCTCGAAGAGGACGGAACGGTTAAACTAGGGGAAACGACCCAGGAGATGGACCTTGCCGCCGAGCAATTGGCGCGGGAGATGATGCACAGTGAGTGAGATCGCCAATTCAATCTTTACGCCGGCCACGGCCGCGCGCTTCGACCACCTGGTCACCATCTATCCGGTCAAGCGCTCCGCTCTCGTCCCCATGCTGCTCTACGCGCAGGACGAGGTCGGCTACGTCTCTGATGCCGTCGTGACCGAGATCGCCCAGCGGCTCGACCTTCTGGAGCTGGACGTGCGCAACGTGCTCTCGTACTACTCCATGCTGCGCACCAAGCCGGCGGGCAGGTACAACGTGCAGGTCTGCACCAATATCTCCTGCATGCTGCGTGGCGGCTACGAGATCCTCGACCACTGCAAGCACAAGCTGGGCATCGGCCACAAAGAGGTCACCGCCGACGGCACCTTCTCGCTCGAAGAGGTGGAGTGCATCGGCGCCTGCTGCTGGGCCCCGGCCATCCAGGTCAACTACGACTTCCACGACAACCTCACCACGGTCAAGGTCGATGAGATCCTCGAGACCTACCGCGCCGGCCAGGGAAAGGACGTGAAATAGCGATGCCCACCCTCGTCTCTCATCCCGACGAAGTCAAAGTCATCAGCCGCCGCTTCGGCCAGGGCGCGGCCGACATCGAAAAATACATCGAGCTCGACGGCTACAAGGCCGTGCAAAAGGCCATCGCCGAGGGTCCGGAGAAGATGCCGGCCTGGATCATCGACACCATGAAGGCCTCCGGTCTTCGCGGTCGCGGCGGTGCCGGCTTCCCCACCGGCCTGAAGTGGTCGTTCGTGCCCAAGCAGTCCGAAAAGCCGAAGTACGTCCTGGTCAACGGCGACGAGTCCGAGCCCGGGACCTGCAAGGATCACGTCATCTTCCTTGAAGACCCTCACGCCGTCATCGAGGGCACCATGATCGCCGGGCTCGCCATCGGCTCGAAGATGGGCTTCATCTATCTGCGCGGAGAGTATCGATACCTGCTCAAGATCATGGAGAAGGCCGTCGCCGACGCCTACGCGAAGGGCTTCCTGGGCAAGAACATCTTCGGCTCGGGACTCGACTTCGACGTCGTCACCCAGTCGGGTGCGGGCGCCTACGAGGTGGGCGAGGAGTCGGCCCTGATGGAGTCGCTCGAGGGTAAGCGCGGCGTCCCCCGCATCAAGCCTCCCTTCCCAGCCGTCGTCGGTCTCTACGGCGGACCCACCGTCATCAATAACGCCGAGACCATCGCCTCGGCTCCGCACATCCTCCTGATGGGCGGCGAAGCCTATGCCAAGATCGGCTCGGAGCGCAACGGCGGAACCCGCCTCTTCGGCATCTCCGGCCACGTCGAGCGCCCCGGCGTCTACGAGCTGCCCATGGGCTACAACCTCAAGAAGGCGATCTACGACGTAGCTGGCGGTATCAAGGACGGCAAAAAGCTCAAGGCCGTCGTCCCGGGAGGAAGCTCCTGCCCGGTTCTGCTGCCCGAAGAGATCGACGTTGGTCTCGACTTCGACCAGATGGGCAAGGCCGGCACCATGCTCGGATCAGGCGGCATCGTCGTGCTCGATGAGACCGTTTCGATCGTCGAATTCGCCCTCCGCACCATCGCTTTCTACCAGCACGAGTCCTGCGGATGGTGCATTCCCTGCCGCGAGGGTACGGACTGGATCAAGAAGACTCTCACCCGCGTCTACAACGGCGGCGGATCGAAGAAGGACGTCGCCAACGTGCAGTACCTCGCTGAGAACATGATGGGCCGCACCTTCTGCCCGCTCGGCGACGCGGCGGCGATGCCCACCCTCGGCTTCGTCAAGAAGTTCCGCAAGGAGTTTGAGGACTACATCGAAGGCAACAAGGCCGGAACCCCGATCATCACCGTCCAGCAGCTGGTCGGAGCCGGTCACTAACCAATATCTAACCAGGAGAGGAGGCACATGCGACAGACGATCCAGCGATCCATACGACTCGCCGCAGCTGCTCTCTTCTTCTCTTCCCTCTCGCTTGCGGCCCAGGGCTTCGGGACCAATCCCCCCAACGTCTTTCGCAATCTCGATACGCTGAAGCCTCCTGCTGGCGCGAAGGTCGCGATCGTCGTCTTCGAAGATCTCGGCTGTCCGGGCTGTGCCGCAGCGCATCCCATCGAACTCGATGCCGCCCGGAGTACGAAGGTGCCGCTGGTGCGGTACGACTTCCCGATTCCAGCGCACATCTGGACCTTCGACGGAGCTGTCTGCGCCCGCTACATCCAGACGAAGATCAGCCCCCAGCTGGCCGAGCAGTTCCGCAGCGACGTCTTCAAGGTGCAGGCCTCCATCGCCAACAAGGATGATATCCATCGCTTCACCCAGCTCTGGCTCGAGCGTCACGGGCAGCATATGCCGTTCGTGCTGGACCCCGACGGCTCCCTCGCAAAGGCCGTCAAAGCCGACTATGACCTGGGGCTGCGCATCAACCTGACCCATACTCCGACCATCCTCGTCGTCACCCGAGATCACCAGCAGATCGTCTGCGGCACCGGAACGAACGAGACGACGGACCCCGAGAAGGTCTATCCCGCAATCGAGGCCGCGCTGGCCTCCACGCACTCCGCTCCCGCAAGGAGCGCCCTTTGATCGCGCGAGAGCTTCGGCTGTATCTCTCGCGTTAACCTTTAAGCTTTGGAAGGACCCGACATGCCAGACGTAAAGTTCACCGTAGACGGCAAGCAACTGACCGCCCCCGCAGGCACCCTGCTGATCGAGGCCTGCAAGTCGGCGGGCATCGAGATCCCGGCCTTCTGCTACTACCCCGGGCTCTCGCTTCAGGCTGCCTGCCGTATGTGCGTCGTCCGCATCGAGAAGATGCCCAAGCTCCAGACCGCCTGCACCACCCCGGTCGCCGAGGGCATGGTCGTCACCTCGGAGTCGCCCGAGATCGCCCAGGCCCGCAAGTCTACGCTGCAGCTCCTTTTAGGCAACCACCCCCTCGACTGCCCCGTCTGCGACGCTGGCGGCGAGTGCGAGCTGCAGGACATGACCTTCAAATACGGCGCCGGCGAGAGCCTCTATGCCGAAGCCAAGAATCACCGCGAGGAGCAGAAGTGGTCCCCGGTGGTCTACTTCGACCGCCCCCGTTGCATCCTCTGCTATCGCTGTGTCCGCATGTGCGGCGAGGGCATGGACGTCTTCGCCCTCGGCATCCAGAACCGCGGCTCGTCGGCCGTCATCGCCCCCAACGTCCCCGCGCAGATGTCGCCCGACCACCTCGCACACGTCGACTGCGAGCAGTGCGGCATGTGCATCGACGCCTGCCCGGTGGGAGCTCTGACCTCCGGCGCCTATCGCTATAAGACCCGTCCGTGGGAGATGAACCACGTCACCACCGTCTGCACCCACTGCGGCGATGGCTGCAAAACCACTTTGGGCGTGCGCTCCACCTCCGACGGAGCCGAGATCGTTCGCGGCGACAACCGCGACAAGAGCGGCATCAACGGCGACTTTCTCTGCAACAAGGGCCGCTACGCCTTCGACTTCGCCAACGCCCCCGAGCGCATCACCGCGCCTCTCATCCGCCAGACCGACGGCAGGTTCAAGGAGGTCTCCTGGGAGGAGGCTTTCACCCACGCCGGCAGGAAGCTGCGCGAGCTGCGCGACGCCCGAGGCGGCCAGTCGATCGGCGTCCTCGGCGGCAACCGCCTGACCAACGAAGAGGCCTATCTGCTGCAGAAGTTCGCCCGCACGGTGCTCGGCACCAACAACATCGACCACCATCGCACTGCCGACTACGTCACCTTTGCCCAGACGTTGGCCGAGCAGAAGGACCGCACCGCCAGCTGGCGCGACACCCAGACCATCCCCGCGGCGCTGATCGTCGGTGGCGATCCCACCAATCAGGCTCCTGGAACCGCCTGGAACCTTCGTACCGACGTCCGCCTGAACAAGGCCCGGCTCTATATCGCCAACACCGCCGAGATCAAGCTGCGCCGCCAAGCGAAGGCCTTCCTGCAGCTGGCTCCCTACGGCTACGGCGCGCTCGCCGCTTATCTTGCAGGCGACGAGGCCGTGGCCCAGAGCGCAGCCGCAGACGCTAATGCGCTCACCAGCTTCCGTGACGCCGTCAAGGCTGAAGAAAAGCTGCTGATCCTCATCGGCTCCGAGCTGCGCGGCACCGACCTTCGCCGCCTCATCGAGTTCGGCCTCACCATTCCCGGAGCTAGGTTCGCACTGCTCTCGGACTACGTCAACTCGCGCGGCGCGGCCGACATGGGTCTTCTGCCCGACATGCTGCCCGGCTTCACCCCGGTCTCGGCACCCGGCGCCTTCGCTGAACAGAACCTTCCCACCGCTCCCGGCCTCGATCTGCTCGAGATCTTCGAGGCGGCCGGCCGCGGCGAGCTCTCAGCGCTCTACGTCGTCAACTCCAATCCCATCGCCCGCTACAGCGTCGATCCCGCGGCCCTCAAGAACACCTTCGTCGTCGTGCAGGAGATGTTCTTCACCGAGACCGCGAAGCTGGCCGACGTAGTCCTTCCCGCTGCCAACCTCTACGAGAAGGGCGGATCGGTCACCAACAGCTACGGCGACCTACAGCTGGTCCAGAAGGCCGGCGACCGCGCCGGTGTCCGCAGCGACTTCGAGATGATCGTCCGGGTCGCCGACAAGATGGGCGCCGACATCAAGTCTCTCGTTCCCTTCGGCAAGGCCCAGCCCGGCCTTCGCGCCGACATGGGTCAGTCCCGTGGAGCGCAGGCTGGCGAGGCCGATCGCCACGCCGTCTGGCTCACCGCTAACAACCTTGAGCCCAAGCTTTCGCCCTTCGATCCCTGGGCCATCCTGGACGAGATCCAGCGCCTCGTCCCCGGCTACAACCTACTTCGCCTGCAGCTTCTGAGCGGCAACGACCAGCACCTTGAACCCGAAGCAGCAGCATCGGCTGTCACCAACCGCCGCGACTTAGTTCTTCCCTCCGGCGACACGCTGTTTACCTCTGGAACCCTGGGTCGCTTCTCGGCCACACTCAACGAAACCCGCCAGTACCAGACCGGCGAGCCGCTGATCCAGATCCACACCGCAGCCGAGTTCGGAAGTTAACAGAAGAAACGTTCTTTTTTGGATCTTCATAACCGCCGTCATGAGAACGAACGAGACTAACGAATGCACTTATCCGACTTTCAGACCTTTCTTCTGCTTTCGATCCTCAAGATCGTGGTCGTGCTCGTCATCACGCTGACCGCCGTCGCCTATACGGTTCTGCTCGAGCGCAAGGTTCTGGGCCGCATGCAGAACCGCTGGGGGCCCTCCCGCGTAGGCCCCTTCGGCCTGCTGCAGCCCCTGGCCGACGGCATCAAGCTCTTCCTCAAGGAAGACCTGACGCCGCTCGCCGCCGAAAAGCCGCTCTTCCTCGCCGCCCCCGTCATCGCGCTCACCTGCGCCCTGATCTCCATCGCGGTCGTTCCCTTCGGAGCCGTCACCAAGATCGCCGGCGTCGATATGTTCGCCATCGCCGACGTCAACATCGGCCTGCTGGTCATCCTCGGCATCACCTCCATCGGCGTCTACGGCATCGCCCTCTCGGGCTGGTCGTCGAACAATAAGTTCGCCCTTCTCGGCTCCCTGCGCGCTACCTCGCAGGTCATCAGTTACGAGCTCGCCCTCGGCCTCTCGCTGGTCGGCGTCGTTCTGCGCTCGGGCTCGCTGCGTCTACGCGATATCGTCGCCGTCCAGTCCACCCATGGCTTGCTCTCCTGGAACCTCTTCGGCGGCTTCCAGTTCGTCGCCTTCTTTATCTACCTGATGGCCGCCTACGCCGAGACCAACCGCGCCCCCTTCGATCTCCCCGAGGCCGAATCGGAGCTGGTCGCCGGGTACCACACCGAGTACTCCTCGATGAAGTTCGCCATGTTCTTCATGGCCGAGTACGCCAACATGATCACGGTCGCCTGCGTGGCCACCCTGCTCTTCCTCGGTGGCCCCTCGAGCCCCTTCGGCAGTCTGCTTCCCACGCCCTCGAACTCCATCCTCGCCGCCGTGCTTCCGATCTTCTGGTTCGTCCTCAAGGTCTTCGCGTTCCTCATGCTCTACATTTGGGTCCGGGCCACGCTTCCCCGCTTCCGTTACGACCAGCTCATGTCCTTCGGCTGGAAGTTCCTTCTTCCCGTCGCCATGCTGAACATCATCGCAACGTCGCTCGTCCTCGCCCTCAGGGGATGATCGAGTCCGCTACCTGCTTTACAATCAGCAGGTAGCCCTCAAAAATTCGAAGTCTTCAAAATGATTCAAGCGATTCAATAGAAGGAATCCGCGGAGCATCATGCAACTGGCACTGTTCATCATCTTCGGTCTGCTCGCCGTCGCAGGAGCCATCAACTTCCTGCTGCAGCGCCACCCCATCAACTCGGCGCTCTCGCTGGTCGTGGTCATGATGTCGCTGGCCGTCCTCTACTGGTCTCTCGGCGCCGAGTTCCTCGCCGCCGCCCAGGTCATCGTCTACTCGGGCGCCATCATGGTGCTCTTCGTCTTCGTCGTCATGCTGCTCAACGCAGGCGAGGAAGAACGCACCCACGGCAGCCGCGCCGCCTACTTTGCAGGAGTTCCCGGAGCCACCGCGATCTTCTGCCTGCTCAGCTTCGTCTTCCTGACCAACAGCAAGGCCTTCGGATCGACCGACCTCACCAGCCACCTCACCCACACGGTCAACAACATCGCCGAGATCTCGCAGGTCCTCTTCAAAGACCTCCTGCTTCCCTTCGAGGTCACCAGCATCCTGATCCTGGTCGCCATCCTCGGAGCCGTCGTGCTCGCACGGAAGGAGCAATAGAGTGACCGTTCCCATCGCCTACTACCTCATCCTCGCCGCCATCCTCTTCTCAATAGGCGTCGCCAGCTTTCTCATCAAGCGCAACATCATCACCATCTTCATGTCGATTGAGCTGATGCTCAACGCCGTCAACCTGACCTTCGTCGCCTTCGCGCACATGTGGCACCAGATCACCGGACAGATCTTCGTCTTCTTCGTGATGGTGGTCGCCGCGGCCGAGGCCGCCGTCGGCCTGGCCATCATCATCGCCATCTTCCGTACGCGCCAGACCCTCAACGTCGACCAGGTCAACCTGCTCAAGAACTAAGGACACGAGATGCCCGCTGACTATCTCTGGCTGATTCCCCTGCTCCCCTTCGCCGGATTCCTCATCAATGGAACCCTGGGCCGCCGCCTGCCGCGCCCCCTGGTCTCGGCCATCGCCCTCATCCCCACCTTCCTCTCGGCCTGCCTGTGGATCTGGCTGTGGTTCACCATGAAGGCCGCCGGCGCCCCCGAGTCCATCCACTCGGGAATCACGCTCTTCGGCAACTCCTGGATCTCGGTCTCCGGCTTCCACGCCGACTTCGCCCTCACCGTCGACCACCTCACGCTCCTCATGCTCGGCGTCGTCACCTGCGTCGGCTTCCTCATCCATCTCTACTCGGTCGGCTACATGGCGCACGAAGAGGGCTACTGGCGCTTCTTCGCATACCTGAACCTCTTCATGTTCTTCATGCTGGTTCTGGTCCTCTCGACCAACTTCCTCCTGCTCTTCGTCGGATGGGAGGGCGTGGGTCTGGCCTCCTACCTCCTGATCGGCTTCTACTTCAAGCGCGACTCCGCCGCCAACGCTGGCAAAAAAGCCTTCATCGTCAACCGCATCGGCGACTTCGGCTTCCTCCTGGCGATGTTCCTTCTGATCGCCCATTTCGGAACGCTCGACTTCTCCACCATCTTCTCCGCCATCTCGCAGCATCCGGAGTGGCAGGGAGGCTTCCTCACCGCCATCGCTCTGCTGCTCGTCGTAGGAGCCGCGGGAAAGTCCGCGCAGATCCCGCTCTACGTCTGGCTTCCGGACGCCATGGAAGGCCCCACCCCGGTCTCGGCCCTCATCCACGCCGCCACGATGGTCACCGCGGGCATCTATATGGTCGCCCGCTCCCACACCCTATTCGACCGCTCGCCTTATGCCCTCGGCGTCGTCGCCATCATCGGCGCGGCTACCGCCATCATGGCCGCCTGCATCGGCATGGTGCAGCATGACATCAAGCGCGTCCTCGCCTACTCCACCGTCTCACAGCTCGGCTACATGTTCCTGGCCTGCGGAGTGGGAGCCTACACGGCCGGCGTCTTCCACCTCCTGACCCACGCCTTCTTCAAGGCGCTGCTCTTCCTCGCCGCGGGCTCCGTCATCCACGCACTCTCGGGCGAGCAGGACATGCGCAAGATGGGCGGCCTGCGCAAACGCATCCCGGTCACCTTCTGGACCATGACCATGGGCGTCGTCGCCATCGCCGGAATTCCGCCGCTGGCCGGCTTCTTCTCAAAGGACGAGATCCTCTTCCGCGCCTTCGTCTCGCCCAACCCCATCGGCAAGCTGCTGTGGCTGGTCGGCCTCATCACCGCCGGAATGACCTCCTTCTACATGTTCCGGCTCTGGTTCAAGACCTTCTTCGGCGAAGAGCGCTTCGAAGAGCATCATGACGCCCATGCTCCTGGCCACGACGCACACGGCCACGGTGGCGTGCACGAGTCCCCGCTGATCATGACCCTCCCGCTCATGGTCCTCGCCCTGCTCTCGATCATCGGCGGCTGGGTTGGCGTTCCCGAGGCCCTCGGCGGCCACGACGAGATCGGCGCCTTCCTCGACCCCGTCCTCAGCAACGGCGTCCAGGTCACCGAGGTCGTCGGTCATGGCACCGAGCTCGGCCTCGCCGTCGTCTCCGTCGTCGTTGCCCTGATCGGCCTCTTCGCCGCCTACGTCCTCTATTACAAGAAGCCCGGAACCGCTGCCGGTTACGCCCGCAGCTTCCCTGCCCTCTACCACCTGGTCGAGAACAAGTTCTACATCGACGAGATCTACCAGAACATCATCGTCACCCCTCTGCTCATGTTCTCCCGGCTCTTCCTCGGCGGCGTCGTCGAGGGAGCAGCCGTCAACGGCTCAGGCTTCGCCGCCGGGGCGACCGCCCGCGGTCTGGGCTCTCTCGTCCGCCGGGCGCAGTCCGGCAACATCCGTTCCTACGCCGGCTGGCTGGCCCTGGGAGCCGCAGCCGTCATCGCCGTCATGATCTTCGGTCACTCACTCTGGCTCCACTAAAAGAGCATTCAAGGAAACGATGAACATCGACTACTCCATCCTGACGATCATCACCTTCGTGCCGCTTGCGGGCGCGGTCCTGCTGGCTCTGTTGCCCGACCGCGGCCGCATCCAGCAGTGGGGCGCGCTTCTCGTCACGCTCATCACCTTCGTCTGCACCCTGCATCTTCCCTCCCACTTCGACTACACGGCCCCGGCCGGCTCCTTCCAGTTCCAGGAGAACCTCTCCTGGATCGCCTCGCCCTCCATCCGTTACCACGTCGGCGTCGACGGCCTCTCGATGTGGCTGGTGGTGCTCACCGGCCTCCTGGCCCCGCTCGGCGTGCTCATCTCCTGGAAAGCCATCGACAACCGCCGCAAGCTCTTCTACATCCTCTTCCTGCTCCAGCAAGTCGCCATGCTGGGCATCTTCGTCTCGCTCGATCTCTTCCTCTACTACGCCTTCTGGGAGCTCTCGCTGGTCCCCATGGCGCTGCTGATCGCCACCTTCGGCCGCACCGAGAACCGCCGCCGCGCCGCCATCAAGTTCTTTCTCTACGCCTTCATCCCCTCGGCCATTCTGCTGGTCGGCATGCTCTGGCTCTACGCCCGCACCGGCACCTTCGACTACCCGCAGCTGGCAGCGCTGGCCGCGACGCATGACATCTCCTCGAGCCCCACGGCACTCTGGCTGGCCTCGCTCGCCTTCCTGATCGCCTTCCTGGTCAAGGTCCCGGCCTTCCCCTTGCATGGCTGGCTGCCCGACGCCGTCTCTGAGGCGCCCACCGCCGCCGTCATGGTCATCGCCGGAAAACTCGGCCTCTACTCCATCCTGCGTTTCTCCTTCGGGATCTTCCCCGGGCAGTCGCACCGCATCGCTCCCCTGATGCTGGCGCTCGGCGCGATCGGAATCATCTATGGCGCCCTGATGGCCCTGGTCCAGAAAGATCTCAAGCGCCTGGCGGCCTATGGTACCCTCGGCCACGTCAGCGTGGTCATCCTCGGCATCTTCGCCTTCACCGTCTCCGGCATCGACGGCGGCATCTACCAGACCCTCAACGAGGGCATCGGCGGCGGCGCCCTCTTCATGCTGCTCGGCCTGCTCTACGAGCGCTACCGCACCTACGACATGCGCGAGTACGGCGGCCTGGCCGCGCGTCTGCCATGGATCGTGACCATGTTCGTGCTCACCTCGCTCTCGGTCACCGGCCTTCCCATGCTGAACGGCTTCGTCGGCGAGTTCCTGGTCTTCTCCGGCACCATGCAATCGACCGTCGCCAACCACACCGGATGGACCGTCCTCGCCACCGCGAGCGTCATCCTGACCGCCTCCTACATGCTCTGGATGATTCAGCGCGTCTTCTATGGCGACCTCAGCCGACGCTCCGCTCAGATCGATGCCATGGACCTGACTGCCCGCGAGCACCTGGCTCTCTGGCCTCTGATCGCACTCTTCCTCTTCATGGGCATCGCCTCGCCGGTCTGGATGCGCGCCATCGACATCGCCGGCGCGAACATCGCCACCACCGTCAATCGCTCGCAGGCCGTCACCGTCAACATGGACGCCTCCACACGCAACGGTCCAGCGACTCCCGAGACCGCTCTCGCTTCGACGAAAGGAACCCGGTAGATGTCTCCTAACGTCCTCACGCTTCTGCCCGAGATCATTCTCACCCTCACCGGCGTCATCATCATGCTGGCCGAGCCACTCCTTCCGGCTACGTCCAGCCGCAAGCCCCTCGGCTGGCTGGCCATCCTCGGCACCCTCGCCGCCGGTCTCGCCAGCTGGTATCAGACCGGATTCGGGACCATGCACTCCTTCTTCGGCACCATCCAGGTGGACTCGTTCTCGATCTTCTTCCATCTGCTGATCGCGGCTATCGTTCTGGTCACGCTGCTCAGCTCGCTCGACTACTTCGAGGGCCACGCCACTCACGCCGGCGAGTACTTCGCCCTGACGCTCTTCGGAGCCACCGGCATGATGCTGATGACCTGCTCGGTCGAGCTGCTGATGGTCTTCATCGGCCTTGAGATCTCCTCCATCTCGACCTACATCATGGCGGGTTTTCGCAAGGGACAGGCCTCCGCCACCGAGGCCTCGATCAAGTACTTCCTGCTCGGTTCCTTCGCCACGGCCTTCTTCCTCTACGGCATTGCTCTGGCCTTCGGATCAACCGGATCGACCCGCATCGACTCGATCTCGCTGGGCCTCACCACCACTGCCACCCCGACGCTCGCCCTTCTCTCCCTCGGCCTCATCATCATCGGCATCGGCTTCAAGGTCTCGGCCGCCCCGTTCCACGTCTGGACCCCGGACGTCTACCAGGGCGCGCCAGCGCCGGTCGTCGGCCTGATGTCGACCGCCCCCAAAGCGGCCGCTTTCGCAGTTCTTTTGCGCATCCTCTTCTCCGGCTATCCGTCCTACGAGCCTCGCTGGGCGGCACTGATCTGGGTCCTTGCTGTACTCTCGATGACCGTCGGCAATCTCGGCGCCCTGATGCAGCGCGACGTAAAGCGCATGCTCGCCTACTCCTCGATCGCGCACGCCGGGTATCTTCTGGTCGCCTACACCGCATTTCCGGCCGACGGCATCGCCTCCGCCTGCTTCTACACCGCTGCCTATGCGGCCATGAATGTGGGAGCCTTCACCGCCATCACTCAGATCGCCGGCTACCAGGAGCGCGCCCGCACCATCGACGACTACACCGCCCTCGCGCTCAAGCGCCCAGTGCTGGCCGCTGTGCTTGGCTTCTTCCTGCTTTCGCTGATAGGAATCCCCTTCACCGGGGGCTTCTTCGGCAAGTTCTATGTCTTCTCGGCTGCCCTGCACGCCGGCCGCGTATGGCTCGCCGTCATCGGTCTTCTGAACAGCGGCATCGCCTGCTTCTACTATCTCCGCCTACTGGCGGCGCTCTACAGCCGGCCCGTCACGGAGAACGACCGCGTCGACGCCCACACAACAGTCACCGTCCCGGCAGCCATCGCCCTGACCCTGACCGCGGTCGCCACGCTTCTGCTTGGAATCGCGCCCAACCGCATCCTCGGCATCGCGCAGCACAGCGCCGACGTCACCGTCCACCCGAACCCGGCCCAGCCCGGAGCGGACGCCACCACGACCAGCGCCAGCCGTTAGGATCTGAGAAAGGATCATGGCCTGCCGGCCGGGCCCTAAATCTGGTTATTCAGAGCCGCCGCCAAGGTCTCCGCCGAGTGAACCGGCGGCTGGCATCCCCGCGCGGTGCAGATCACGGCGAAGCTTCCCTCTGCGCCATCCTTCACCCCCGGAAGAAACGGCAGTGTCTCGGCCAAAGCCGGCGGCAGCGCCTCCAGCTGCTTCCGCCGCAGACGGATCACGCTCTTATTGACCGCATACTGCGCAAGCGCCGCAGCCTCCAACTCACGCGCCTCGGCATCGTCCCCAATCACGCAGATCTCAACCGGCCCCTGGACCATCCTCTGCAATGCCAGGCCATAACTCGCCGCATAGAGCCCGAAGTGCTCGACCACCCCGGCGAAGGTCTCGAGCGTCTCGAGCGCCCTGGTGGCATAGTCTTCGTGATCGTTCAGAGCATGCAGGCGCAGCAGCAGGGTTGCAGCCACCGAGTTCCCCGCCGGCGTGGGCGAGTCCTGCAGCGGCTTTCTCCTCACTCCCAGCGCACCCAAGCGTTCTTCGCCCGCGACGACTGCCTGCGTATCGAAGAATCCTCCACCCACCGCATCGTAAAACCGGCTCACCAGCACCTCGGCGATGCGCGATGCAGCCTCGTAGTAGCGAATCTCGCCGGTCGCCTCCCAGGCGTCGAGCGCCGCGTTGCCAACGAATCCATAGTCCTCCAGCGTCCCGGCCACGCGCTGCGCCGAGCCCGGCTCGCCATACGCCACCACATGCGCCAGCCCGGTCGCGTCCTCCCAGGCCGCCGCCAGCACGCGGTCCAGCGACTTCAACGCAAATGCGACCACCTCCGGCAGCCCCAGCACGCGTCCTGCCTCGAGCGTCGCCGAGATGCACATCCCATTCCATCCCGTATAGATCGTCTTATCGACATACGGCGTCGGCCGCTTCAACCGCGCCGCATACATCTTCTGTCTCGCCGAGACCAACAGAGCTCGCGCCTGCTCGACCGTAAATCCGTTCGTCTTCGCTACTCCCTCGATCGATACCCGGATGTGCAGTACGTTCTTCTCCGGGTTGTGGTGCATGTCGCCGATGTCGCCGATATCGTAGAAGGGCTCGGCCACGACCAGCTCCTCGCGGGTCAGCACGGCGGCAACCTCTTCGCGGGTCCAGGTGAAGTAATCGCCGTCGTCGTCAAGTGAAAAATCCGCATCCTGCGAGGCGTAGAAGCCGCCACGCTCGCGGTCGCTCAGCCACTCCGCCATCCATGCCAGAATCTCGCGAGCCACACGGGCCGCCTCCGGCTCGACGAAGCTCTGGTAGGCGTGGACGTAGTTCTTCAGCAGCTCGCTGTTGTCATACGCCATCTTCTCGAAGTGCGGCACCACCCATGACTCATCGACCGAGTAGCGATGGAACCCTCCCGCAAGATGGTCGTAGATTCCTCCCCGCGACATCTTCTCGAGCGTCACCAGCGCGGCGGTCTTCGCTTTCGCGGCCATATTCTCATCCGGCAGCGACGATCGCGATGCCACGTCCAGCAGAAGATCGATCGCGCCCGAGTGTGGAAACTTCGGCTGCGATCCGAACCCTCCCGAGCGGGCATCGAACTGCTTCAAGATCGCATCCACCAGCTTCGTCAGCAGCTCCGGCCCTGGGTTCCCGGCGCGCCCCATAAACGACTCGTTATGCTCGATCGCCGCAATCACGCTCGTCGCCGAGTCGTTGACCTCGTCGCGCTTCTCGCGAAAGGCCTCCGCCATCGTCAGCAGAACCCGCGGGAGCCCGGGACGTCCATGCCGATCCTCCGGCGGAAAATACGTCCCCCCAAAAAACGGCTTGCCGTCAGGAGTAAGAAACGCCGTCAGCGGCCATCCCCCCTGCCCGCTGATCGCCGAGACCGCGGCCTGGTAGCGCGCGTCCACATCCGGCCGTTCGTCCCGATCCACCTTTACGGCCACAAAATATTCGTTGATGATCTTCGCCGTGTCGGCGTTTTCGTAGGACTCGCGATCCATCACATGGCACCAGTGGCACCACACCGCTCCGATGTCCAGCAGAATGGGCTTGTCTTCGGTCTTGGCAAGAGCGAAGGCCGCATCACCCCACTCATGCCACCTTACAGGTTGGTGGCTCGCGGTCCGCAGATAGGCTGAGGCTGCACTCTGGAGTGCGTTGTGGGGCGCCGTGTTTTGTCCTTCGCTCATTTCTCCAGTTTAGTCCACAATCTCGACAGAAAAAGAGATGGCCCGGAGCACGTCTGAAGCACGTCCGGGCCATCTCAATTCCACCGCTGATCGCTGGCCTACTGTGGAGGAGCCGCAGGAGTCTGGGTCAGCGGCTGAGGGGATTCCTGCGGCTTCGGAGCCGTCAGCCCCGGAACCGTCAGAGGATGGGAGATATTGCCGGTCGCCGCATCGACAATGTTGATGCCGTACTTGTCCAGCAGGTTCGAGAGCAGCTGTGCAAGCGCCACGCGGTCCCTCGCGTAGGCTGCGGTGGACGAGATCAGCGTATTCTCCGCCGTAGCCAGATTTCTCTGCTGCTGCAGCACCAGAGCCGTCGTCGAAGCGCCCAGCTTGTACTTCTTCTGCTCGGCATCCAAACTCTGCGCGGCGAAGTCGCGTCCCGCCTGGGCCGCCTGCACCTGGGCGCGGTCGTTGGTCAGAGCATACTGCCCATTGATCACGTTAATGCGGGTCTGCGTGTAAAGCTGCTGCAGGCGCATCTGCGACTGCCGATATTCCATCTGCGAACGTGCCTGATCGGCCTGAGCGATCCGGTTGCGGATAGGAATGTTAATGTTTACGCCCACACCCTGGTCTGGGTAACGACCATTGAAGGTGTTGCCGAAGACATCGGTAAGCCCGCCTTGAACGATCGGGCAGGCCGACGGATCACTGATGACATTCCCGCTGATGTCAGTGCAGGTATAGAGCGAATTTCTTTTACCAGCGAGAGCTGATCCACCATAAAAGGCGTACGCATCGACCGTCGGCAATAATCCATTTTTAAAGGCTTTGATCGTGATCTCGTTATTCTTCATGTTTAACGCCGCCTGTTCGATCTGCGGGTTATTCGCGTAAGCCTCTCGTACCAGATCTTCAATGGGCGTATCTTCTTCCTGCAGTCGGTCGAGACTGACACGATCGGTCGGAATAACAGGAGCATTGGCGAGCTGCGGATCGTTCAAGTTTCTTGCAATCGCCTGTTTCATAATTAATTGCTGATATTCAAGGTTCGTCTCCGACGCGACCAAGGCCTGTTTGTCGGTGGCGACTGCGGAGTCAGAATTAACGACGTCAAGGGGAGCCAGCGTTCCAATCTCAAGCTGTCGCCGATTGTCGGAGGTCAGTTGCGTCGACTGCGCCAGCGCTCGCTCTTTGGCCTGCTCATCTTCATAAGCGCTCACCAGGCCCCAATAGATATTCTCCACCTGCGAGACCGTGGAAAGCAGCTGCTGACGAAAGGCCGAATCGGTAATGCGACGATCGTTCTTCGCCTGCAGGATAAAACGTCCGTTGACACCAGGCCCGAAACCGTTCAAAAGATGCTGGGTCACTCTCAGCTGAAAGCTTGAGTTCAACTGAGGGCTAAAGGTTGAACGCGAGCTGTTGGTGGTCGTACGCGAGTTATTGAAGGTGAAGTTCATCAGCGTACCGGTCAGAAATCCCTGCTGATAGCCGAAGTTATAGGTTCCCGTGTTTTGCTTGAGCGTGTCGGTTCCAGTAATGAAGGGCGTGGGCTGCTGCGAATTTGCATCCTCGTACTGCAGCGTGCCCGTAAAAGCCGGATCGAGCGCGGTCGGCGTGGGGCCGCCGCCATTGGTGCTTACAACGATGCCTGAAGCACCTGCCGCGCCTCCACCTACACCGCTCGAGGTTCCGCCCGGACCGCCGCCGCCCGTAACGGTCGAGGTCGTTCCCCCCAGCGTATTCTGCACAACACCCGTCGAGACGCCGCGCAGCGTTCCGCCCGCCTTGGCGCGTAACAGATCGGTATCGGCGATATCCAGGTTGATTCTTGCGATCTCGATGTCGTAGTTATTCTCAAGCGCCAGCGTAATGGCGTCGTTCAGGCTCAGGTAGATCCTGCCGTCTTTGAGCAACTGATCGAGCTGCGGGGTGTTGCCCAGCCGGGCCTGGGGAAGGCTCGTCGTCGTATACGGTGCAAGCGGATTCCAGAAGTGGCTCTTCGGCTTGGTGTAATTGACCATCGTATCGCGCAGGTAGAGCGGCTCGGTCAGCTTGGGCTGAGGCGCCTGGGGAAGTCCCGGCGTTCCCGTCGTATCCATCACCACCCCCTGCTGGGGTGCGGGTGCGGTCGGGCTGGTCTGGGTCTGTGTTTGGGGCTGGGTCGGTGGTTGAGGATTGGTCTGCTGCGCCATCAGCGGCTCTGTGCTTACGCTCATCAGCAGCAGTGCAATACTCGCCGCCGCCTGCATATCCCTTAGTCTCACGTTGCGATCTCCAACCTTCCCTTTGAATCTTGACCGGCATCTCCCTCAACTCGGGAAGCCTATCCGGAAAACTCTCATTCCTGCCGAATCCAATGCGAACCGTCGACCTTCGTCGTTTAACCAGTGTCTCTAAGACGTTTGGCCCCCGGCGAAGGACTCTCCTCAAGAGAGACAAACCGATCCTTTGAGGAAGAAGGGGCCCCGATCTCCATCTCGCTCTTCCGGATCCGCACTCTGCCTGGGCAGGAATACGCAGGCATCCCCCACTTCGTTCCGGGTTCCTTCAGATTTCCTATTTTGTAACCCGCTAAGTATATCAACCTCCGCCGTTTCTCCGGATTGAATCCGAAGGCGGAATCCAGGAAACAAAATCCAAAGCGGAGACCGGTCCACCCCCGCTCCTCTCTGCTCGGCATGTTACCGTGCAGATTGATCGTCATGCCTCACTGGAAGCTCACTCTCGCCTACGACGGTACCCCCTATCACGGGTGGCAGATCCAACCCGGCCTCCCCACTGTCCAGGGCGTCCTTGCCGAAGCCCTCCTCCACATCACCGGCGAGACCGTCCTGCCCCAGGGCTCCGGCCGCACCGACACCGGCGTCCACGCCTTCGGCCAGGTCGCCTCCGTCACGCTCGACTCCTCCATCCCTCGCCCCAACCTCCAGCGCGCCCTAAACCACATCCTTCCCACCAGCATCCGGGTCACCTCCGTCGAAGCCGCCTCCCCCGGATTCCACGCTCGTCACAGCGCCCGCCGCAAGACCTACGAGTACCGCATCGCGCCCCATTCCATCTGCCCGCCCACGCTGGCTCCCTTCGTCTGGAACTGCACCTGGGCCCTCGACCTCGCAGCCATGCAGGAGGCCGCCTCTCTCGTCGTCGGCACGCATGATTTCACCTCCTTCGCCGCCGCCGACCCCGACCTCGCCTCCCGCTCCGCGGACGGCAAGGTAACCGACGCGGCCTTCCCTTACAACTCGATTCGCACCGCCATCCGCACGATCTACGCCTCCACCTGGCACCGCGAGTCCGACCTGATCCTCTACCGGGTCACCGGCTCCGGCTTCCTCCATCACATGGTGCGCAACCTGGTCGGGACCTTCATCGACATCGGCCGCGGACGCACTGCGGCCCAAGCCCTCTCGTCCATCCTCGCCGCGCGATCACGCTCCGCCGCCGGCCCCACCGCGCCGCCGCAGGGCCTCTTTCTGCTCGAGGTGAGCTACGAGGACAACATACATAGACTCGAAGACGGCCCACAGCCCCCCCAATCCCAGGAGTCGGAAGAAGAATCGCGCTAACCTCGAAAGAACACATGTCCGCCTCCGACCACCAGCGCATCACGAGCCTTGCCAGCCAGACCGCGGTCCATCGCGCCTTTCACTGGCTGCACCTGCATCAACCGCAGCTCAGGCGCTGGCTGCTGGAGATCGTCCGCATCCCTGCTCCTCCCTTCGGCGAGCAGCCCCGTGCCCTCTGGTTCCTCGAACGCTTCCGCTCCCTCGGCCTCGCCAACGTCCACCTCGACGACGCCGGCAACGCCCTGGCCGAACTGGGCCCTGAAGAGGCCTCCGGCCCCGTCCTGCTCCTCTCCGCGCACCTCGACACCGTCTTCCCCCCCGGAAGCCCCTCCGAGCCCATCGAGAGCACCGAATCCACACGCATCTACGCCCCCGGCGTCTGCGACAACGCCGCCGGCCTCACCGCCCTGCTCGGCATCGCCGCCGCGCTTCTTCACGCCCGCATCCGCCCTGCCGCAACCATTCTCTTCGCCGCCAACGTAGGCGAAGAGGGCGAAGGCGATCTGCGCGGCATGCGGCATCTCTTCGAGCGCGGCCCCTACCGCGACCGCATCGCCTCCGCCATCGCACTCGAGGGCAGCGGCACCGCCGTCGTCACCCAGGCCCTCGGCAGCCTGCGCTTCCGCATCACCGTCACCGGGCCAGGAGGTCACTCCTGGTCCGACGCAGGCGTACCCAACCCCATCCTGATGCTCAGCCGCGCCCTCACTGCCATCGCCGATCTTCCCCTGCCGCCCTCCCCCCTCACCACTCTCAACGCCGGCCACATCTCCGGCGGCACCTCCGTCAACTCCATTCCCTCCTCGGCCATCGCCCTCATCGAGCTGCGCTCAAGCCGGCCCACGTCTCTGCACGACGCCGCCCTGCAGGTCCGCCGCGCCCTCGAAGACACCATCACCCCCTTTGTGACTCCCGCCAGCGGTCTGAGCCTCGAGCTTGAGACCATCGGCGACCGCCCCGCCGGGGCTCTTCCCCTCGATTCCGCCCTTCTCCATACCCTCCGCGCCGTCGACCGTCACCTCCACCTCGCCACCGAGCTGCGCCTGGGCTCCACCGACGCCAACCTTCCCCTCGCGCTCGACATCCCCGCCCTCGCAATCGGTACCGGAGGTCTCGGCGGCGGCATCCACACCCTCGACGAGTGGTACGATCCCATCGGCCGCGAGACCGCCCTGCGCCGCCTCCTCCTCCTCCTCCTGGCCTCAGCACAGATCGCGCCGCAGCTGGCCGCCGAAGCCTCCTCCACCAACGCTCCCGATCCCGTCTAAAGCCACTGCCAGAGAGAGACCTTGCCTCGCCTCCGCCCCTCCACCCTCGCGCACCTCCTTCTCCTCGCCGTCGTCATGCTCTGGGGAACGACCTTCGTGCTGGTCAAAGACTCTCTGCACGACGCCTCGCCGCTCGTCTTCAACCTCCTGCGCATGACCCTGGCCGCCCTCGCGCTCGCCGTCGTCAATCGTCGCCATCTCCGCGACCTCAGCGGGGGGACCATCGCCTCCGGGGCCCTCGTCGGCCTCTTCCTCGCCGCCGGGTATCAGCTTCAAACCTCGGGCCTCGCCCGAACCACCGCGGCCAAATCGGCCTTTATCACCGGGCTGGTCGTCGTCTTCGTTCCCCTGCTCACGGCCATCCCCGCGCTTCGCCCGCCCTCCGCGCAGGCTCCCACCCTGGCCGCGCTCTTTGGAGCCCTCCTCGCCTTCGCGGGACTCCTGCTCCTGACCACGCCTGCCGGAACCCGCTGGGGCAATCTCTTCCAATCCATCGGTCCGGGCGATCTCCTCACCCTCGGCTGCGCCCTCGCCTTCGCCGGACACCTGCTTGCACTCGCCTATACCTCCACCCGCATCCCGATCCCCCAGCTCGCCACCCTCCAGATCGTCTTCGCCGCCGCCATCATGGCCGTCACCCTCCCTCTGGGAGGTCCCATCTATCTCGCGCTCACGCCGCGACTTATTCTCGCTCTGGCCATTACCAGCCTGATTGCCACCGCAGCCGCCTTCACCATCCAGAGCTGGGCCCAGCAGCATCTTCCTCCCACCCACACCGCTCTGCTGCTCACGCTCGAGCCCGTCTTCGCCTGGCTCACCTCTTTTTTCTTTCTCGGAGAGCGCCTGGGCGCCCGTTCTCTCGCCGGGGCCGGGCTCATCTTCGCGGGAATCCTTCTCACCGAGCTTCTTCCCACGCCCCATCCCATCTCCGAGCACCCGCTCTAGGAAAGGCGATGGCCTGCCGGCCGGGCCATCGCCTTTCCTAGAAAAACGTAAAAAAAACGGTCAAAAGAACGCCTCCCCATCAGCGTCTCAGGAATACATTTACCCTCCCTTCGCGTCTAATCACGGAGTTGCCTTTGAACCCAAGCACGAGCGTCCCTTTTGTCTCCCCCGCCGGAAGACGCGATTGCCCAAAAGCGGCGTGATTCCCATGGCATCGAGGACTATACTTAAACCCTTGGCCTGTCTCGCCCCAGAGCGAGGGCAGGATGCCAATGAAAGAGGTTTGACCTACTGATGGATACACCGACAAGCAAGCCCACGAGCTGGCTGAATCGCATGCGCAGCCACCGTCTCACCACGACCTTTGCCCTACTGGGAACCCTTTCGGCCGGCATCCTCGTTGGCTCCGTAATCACCCACGGCGTCAGCGGCAAGGAGCAGGCCCCCAACAGCTCCGATGCGAAGCCGCTCGTGATCCCCGCCGCGGCCACCCTCTCCAACGGTTTCTCGCAGATCGCCAAACAGGTCGGCCCTGCCGTCGTCAACATCAACACCGAATCCCTGCCCAAGCAACAACAGCAGGGACGCCGCGGACGTCGCGCCATTCCCGTTCCGCGCGGCCAGGCCCCGGGCGGCGATGACGACGATCAGCAGAACGACATGCAGGACTTCTTCAACCGCTTCTTCGGCGGCCAAGGCGGCGGTGACGACGACGGCGACGGCAATCCCATGGGCGGCGAGCGCCGCGCCCTCGGTTCGGGCTTCATCGTCGATCCACGCGGCTACATCATCACCAACAACCACGTCGTCGACAAGGCCGATCGCATTTACGTCCGCCTCTCGACCGACCCCGATAACCCGACCGATCCAGGCCGTCCCGCGAAGGTAATCGGCACCGACAAGGATACGGATATCGCCGTCATCAAGATCGAGCCCGACAAGACCCTGCCGACCATCAAGCTCGGCAACTCCGAGGGCGCTCAGGTCGGCGACTGGGTTCTGGCCATCGGTTCGCCCTTCGGCCTCTCCCAGACCGTCTCGGCGGGCATCGTCTCGGCCAAGAATCGCTCCATCGATGAGGCCCCCGGCCCCGGCGGAGTCGCCTCCAACCAGTTCCAGCGCTTCATCCAGACCGACGCGGCCATCAATCCCGGCAACTCCGGCGGCCCCCTGGTCGATATGGCGGGCGAGGTCATCGGCATGAACACCGCCATCTACACCCAGTCCATGGGCTCGCAGGGTGTCGGCTTCGCCATGCCGTCCAACATCATCGCCAACGTCTACAACATGCTCATCGGTCCGGAGCATAAGGTGGTCCGCGGCTCCATCGGCATCAGCTTCCAGCCCTCCACCAGCTCGGCGGTGGGTCGCATGTATGGCTTCAAGAATGGCGTCATCGTCTCGACCATCACGCCCTCGGGAGGCGCCGCCAAGGCCGGAATCCAGCCCGGCGACGTCATCGTCTCGATCGACGGACACGAGATCAAGGACGGCGACGACCTGGTCAACGACATCTCCGGCCGCAAGGTCGGAAGCTCTGTCAAGCTTGGCTATCTCCGCGATGGCAAGCAGGCCTCGGCCAATGTCGTGATCGGCGACCGTGCCAAGACCTACGCCGACCTCGCCGGAAACAACGACGACAACGACAACAACGGACCGCAGGAGTCCGACGCCGGAATGGCCAAGCTCGGCATCACCGTCTCGGCCATCCCGCCACAGATCGCACAGAAGACCGGGATCTCGCATGGCGTCATCATCACCAGCACCAAGCCAGGCACCTTCGCCGACGACATCGGTCTGATCAAGGGCCAGATCATCACCGAGATCAATAAAAAGCCGGTGACCGATGAGGCCAGCTACCGCACCATCGTCAACTCCCTCAAGTCGAAGGACGATGTGGTCTTCGTGGTTCACTCTCCCCTGCAGAAGGACCGCGGAAACACGTACATCGGCGGCACCTTGCCGTAGGCCATCACCTAGCGGATTGGGGACGGTATCGTACCGTCCCCAATTTCGCTCAGTGAAGTATCAATCCCGATTCCGGAAGACGATTTATCCATTTCGGACTATCTTTCTCTTGCATCCGGCATTTACGCCGAGTTAACTTAGTAGGGGAATCGGCAGAAACGATCGATCCTCTGCCCAAACACCGCTAAGCGAGGTCTCTTTCTTCATGCGGCAACGCCGACTCCTCACCACCTCCCTACTCGTTGCAGTCACTCTCTCCCCCTGTGTCCAGACCTGTCTCGCCCGAACCCGGACCCGCCATATTGTCACATCGAAGTCGACAAAGACCTCTTCAAAGCCTGCCGTGAAGCACGCCACCGGCCAGCGCTCCATCGACGATACCCGCGCCACCGAGATCCAGACCGCGCTCGTCCGCTCCGGCTACATGTCCGAGCCCACCGGCCACTGGGACTCCACCACCGAGAGCGCCATGCAGAAGTACCAGTCCGACAACGGCTGGCAGACCAAGCTGATCCCCGACTCCCGCGCCATCATCAAGCTGGGCCTCGGCTCCTCTCAGACCTCAAGCGTCTTGCCCAGCCAGCAGCCGCTGCATGAGGCCACCGATATGAGCCTCTCGCAGCGCTAATCAACGAATCTTCAACTGAGTAACGACAGAAAGAGCGAACCCCGGCTGCGTGCCGGGGTTCGCTCTTTCTGTGCCGGAAGTCTTCGCCTTCGCCGAGGTTCCCTCCCCAGCTCTTCAAGAGTCATCCAGCTCCATCTGGAGATGGCCAAGATCAACAGACCAGCGCAGTGCTAGACCGGAGTCGCCTGTCCCAACAGGTTTGCATCGCGCCACAGCCGCCACCGACCATCCACTCCTCTGAGAAAGACCGAGAGGGAGGTGCCCATCAAGTTAAAAATCAGGCTATTGCTGCTTCGTATCCTTCTTGAGAGCCGTCAGGACGATGTCCTTGGTCAGCAGCTCGGGCAAGACGTCGGCCTCTCCCTTCCCGGCCGGGTAGATCACATAGGTGGGCACGCCGCTGCGTCCCACGGAGGCCAGCTGCCGGGTGATCTCGGCGTCATACTTCGTCCAGTCGGCCCTTACCAGCATGACCTTGTTCTGGGCGAACTCCTTCTGAATGTCGGAGGAGCGCAGGACCAGCCGCTCGTTGACCTGGCAGCTCAGGCACCAGGCGGCGGTAAAGTCGATGAAGACGGGCTTGCCGGCGGCGCGTGCCTGGCTGAGCGTCTGTTCGGAGTAGGGCTCCCAAGCGAGGCTCGTCTGCTTGGGCTGGTAGATTGGGACCGCCAGGGCGAAGATGCCGATGACCAGGGCGGCGATGCTGCTCGACCAGCGCGCCGGCCACCTGCCCAGAACCCATCCGGCGATCGTCAGCAGAAGGAAGCAGCCCAGCAGAAGGGCGATCCGGTAGACGCCCTGCCCGGCCGCGCCGAAGAGGTTGCCGTAGACGTAGGTGAGCCAGATGACGGTGGCGAAGAAGATGAGCGCCGTGACCTGCTTGAAGGTCTCCATCCAGGCCCCGGGACGCGGCAGAAGGCGAGTCCACGCGGGCTGGAAGCTCAGCAGAAGATACGGAGCGGCCAGACCGAGAGCGAGCGCGGTGAAGACCGCGAAGGTGATCCATGCGGACTGCGCCAGGGCGAAGCCGATGGCGGCTCCCATGAAGGGCGCCGTGCAGGGGGTCGCCACCACCGTCGCCAGAACCCCGGTGAAGAAGCTGCCGGTGTAGCCCTGCTTCTGGGCCAGATCGCCCCCAACGCTGGTGAGCGAGAGGCCGATATCGAACAGCCCGGCGAGCGAGAGGGCGAAGAAGAAGACTCCCGAGGCCAGAATGGCGAGGAAGGTCGGCGACTGCAGCTGGAAACCCCATCCGGCCTCGCTGCCTCCGGCCCGCAGGGCCAGCAGAGCGGCGACAATGGCCCAGAACGAGACCAGGATCCCCAGCGTATAGACCAGGCCGTGACGGCGGATGCGGGCGCGGTCCTCGCCTGAGGACTGCACCAGCGAAAGCCCCTTGAGGAAGAGCACGGGGAAGACGCACGGCATCAGGTTGAGGATGATGCCGCCCACGAAGGCCAGTGCGATGGCGGCCACCACCGTCAGATCTTTGGCCGAGGGAGGAACCGGTCCGCTGCCGGCGCGCCGGGGAACCTCGCCCGCGACCACCGGAGCAGTCACGTCGTAGGCGGTCTCATCGTCGAGCTTCAACACGCCATGCAGCTGGGCCGGAAGCTTGGTCAGCTCCGGCGCCCGCGGCACGCGAAGACGAACGCCATCCGCCAGGGGCTCGGCGTTCTGGTCGCCGGCGTTGGCGATCTGTTCCTGGTCAAACGGATAGAACTCGGCGTCGGTGGTGCGCTCGCCGGTCTTCAGGTCGAGAACGAACTCGTTCTTGCCCCCGGTGACGGTCAGGGTCGTTCCCTGTGGCAGAGGCTTGGGGATAAGCCCCAGCGCCTCCCCGATCGCTCCGACCGGCTTGGCGGGAGCGACGGCCTTGGGATCGACCGTCAGGTTGAGTCCAAGGTGCGCACGGCCGGGAATGCAGACCTCGCGGCACACTAGCCAGCTCACCTTGGCGTCAAGATGGACGGGACCGGGCTTGAGGTCCTTCGCTGCGGTCAGCTTGACCGGAAAAGCGACCTCATCCTCGTAGCCGAAGTCCATCAGGGGGCCGAGCGGAAGGCGGGTCGGGATGGGAAACTGCATGCGTCCGGCAGTGATGCCATGCGGAAGCGTCCAGGTGATTCGCGGAGGATCGCCCGAGTCTCCGGCGTTGATCCAGTAGACGTGCCACTTCTCTTCGAGCGTGATCACCAGCCCGACCTGGAGGTCTCCCCCGGGAGCGATCACGGGAGCCAGCGATGCCAGCTCGACCGTAAGGTGCTGCGCCTTGACCGGTCCCGGACCGCCATCCCCAACCGCTGGAATCTGAGCAGAGAGAGAGGGACCCGCGAAAAACGCGCACACGACGAGCAGGAGCGAACCGAGACTAGGTCGAATATTCATCGTTCTTTATCTTAAGACGTTCGGCCGAGATTGTTGTCTCAGCGGGATCAAGGTGAAGGAGAAAGTAAGAAAATGGCTCTCATCGACGGGATGCGCGGTGATCCACCATGATGCAGCGGTCCATCACCACCTGAATTCCTCCAGTCTCTGCCTTCGCGGCGGCGGCTTCGTTGACGATCCCCTGCTGGACCCAGAGATTTTTGAAGCCAAGCGAGAGCATCTGGTCGACGATCTCCGGAATATACTTCGGCAGGCGAAAGACATTGACGACGTCCGGCTTCTCTGGAAGATCTGCGAGGGAACCGTAGGCACGCTCGCCCAGCACGGACTCGACTCCGGGATTGACCGGAAGGATGCGGTAGCCATGCTGCTGCATATAAGCCGGGACATAGTGGCTGGGCTTGGCCGGGTTGTCGGAGAGTCCAACCACCGCGATGGTCCGGGCTGCCAGCATCGAGCGGATTACGTCAGGTTCGTTCATCTTGGCCCTTCCGGGAGATATCCGTCTCAAAGAGAGCTATTGATGCCATATTCCGAGCAGACGCCGAACCATGATCAGCTCGCCAGTGTGATAGGCGGTGTGGTCGGCGATCAGCAGAGCCTCGCGCAGAAGGTTCTGTCCATCGCCCCAGCGGAAGGGCTTATAGAGATCGGCATCGGGTTTGGAGAGAAGCCTTTCGAAGGCCTCGCGATCCTTGTGCACAGCTGCGATTGAGGTCTCCCAGGCGTGCGCCGAGGAGGGTTTGGAGGACTTGGGCCAGTAGTCGTCGGGCCACGCCATCGGCTGGTAGCCTCCGGAGGGCGGTGCACTGAACTCGAGGATGTCGCGCTGGGTGATGCGAATGTGTTCGAGCAGCTGCCAGGCCGAATAGGGCAGCCCCCCGGGAACGGTGCCGCGATGCTCCACGGGAAAGTTCTTCACTGCGTCGTCAAAGGTCGCATGGGCCTGGCCGCCGTTCAGAAGAGCCTTAAGCTGCTGGATCAACTCATCGGGCTGGGTCTTTGCCGTAGGCTGGGTCTTTTCTGCCGACTCGGTCTTTGCCATCGTGTCGCCTCCTGGGGGTTGGATGCTCCCCGGGGCTCTCCGGTCACAAGGGTTTGCGGGCGACGACCACGGTGGGAGGAGGAAGGGTCCTGAGGAAACTTCCGCGATGTCTGCTGACCTCAAGACCGAGTCCGCGAAGCTCGTCCGCGTACTCTCCGGTCTGCTTGTAGTCGGAGGAGGGCGACGCCGCCCGGTTTGAGCACGCGTGCGATGTGGTGAAGAGCGGCGCGGCGAACCGACCTCTGATAGAGATGTGCGGCAGAGATTCGAGACGACTCCTAATCATGTGCTTGATAGGCCTCTCCTCTCCGCGAGCCCGTGATACTCTTCTCCCCCGAGGAGACGGTGAGATGCAGATCACGCGGAGAGATTTCTGCTTCCAGGCAGCGCTTGGGACGGTGGGCACTCTTACGAATCGGCTCGGGGCGCAGACACCGGCGTCCGGAACGCCGACGCGTCCCAACGTCGCCGCCATCGATCACGACCGCATTCTCGCGGCGGCGGATGGATCCCTCACGAAGAAGCCCTCGCCTCTGACGACGATTGCCGCGTCGGGATCTCCCGGGTTCCCGCATGACTACTACTCGGAGCCCGATGGATTCGTTGGCCATCGCGATGCCCTGTTCGCTCTGGCGCATTGGGTCCCGGCACTCACCGCGGCGTACGTTCTGACCAAAGACGAGCGTTACGCCAGCGCGGCGGCCTCGCATCTGCGGGCGTGGTTCATCGCGGAGGAGACGGCGATGACGCCATCGCTCGAGCTGGCCCAGGTGGTGGCGCCGGCGAAGACCGGAAGGCCAGAGGGTTTGATCGAGGCCGTGCATCTGGCGGAGGTGGCGCAGTCGGTGCCGTTTCTCGAGGCTTCGGAGGCGTTTTCGGCGGAAGATCGGACCACTCTCAATCGCTGGTTTGAGAGTTATCTCGGCTGGCTGAATACCTCGCGCACGGCAGGGCTGGCGCGAGACTCCCGAGACCACAACGGATCGTCCTGGATGCTGCAAGCGGCGGCATGCGCGAAATTGAATATCAAAGACGATGGCCCGTTGACGACGCTGCGGCATCGCTTTCGCAGCACGACGATTCGCGCCCAGATCACCTTCGACGGAACCTTTCCGCGTGAGCTGATCACTCCGAATTCGTACCGGAACAGCCTGTTCAACCTGGACATGCTGGCGGGGGCCTGCGAGCTGCTCTCGACGCGCTTTGAGAGCGTCTGGGACTATGAGCTGCAGGATGGACCGGGCATGCGGGTGGCCGTGGCGAAGATCTTTCCCTCGATCGGGCATCGGGGTTCGTGGCCGTACCGGGCTGACTCTGCGTTCTTCACCGAGCTTCCCCTGCGACGGCCCGCGCTGTTGCTGGCGGCGCGAGCCTACAGCCGGCCAGAGTATGCGGAGCTGTGGAAGACGCTGCCGTCCGACACCACGAATCCGGAGCTGGACCGGACGTTTCCGATCCGGCAACCGCTGCTGTGGGTGACGCGGCCACGTCCCTGATGGATGCGAATCGAAAGATAGGCTGGGAGTTATCGGAAGATTGGATGTGTACCCATCTCTCGATCAATAGTTGCGCTGCGCCGCGAATAGTTACGGGATATTCATAGTGACCTCGGATACTCCTCGCAATGAGAGGTCCATCTTCCATGAATTTCCTTCGCTTGCTTGCAGTCCTGACGTTCTTTGTCTCCGCAAGCCTCGCCCAAACCACCACCGGCTCCTTCGGCGGCTTTCTGACCGATCCGGACGACTCCGCCGTTCCGGATACCGATGTCACACTCACCGATGAGAAGACAGGAGTCCAGCGAACCGCGACAACCAACAACTCCGGACACTTCGCCATCGTGCAGTTGCCGCCCTCGACGTACACGCTCGAGATCAAGCATCCGGGATTCGCGACGGTGCTGGCCAAGGGCCTGACGCTGCAGGTCGGCCAAGAGATCACCCGCGACTTCATCCTGAAGGTCGAGTCGGCCAGCACCGTGGTGGAGGTGGATACACAAGCGGCGACGCTCGACACCGCCGACGCAAGAGTCGGCCTGAACGTTACGCCTCGACAGGTGGCCGAGCTGCCCTTGAATGGACGCCAGATCTCACAGCTCTACCTGCTGGCCCCCGGCGCGGTGAACTCCGGCGGAGGCGCCTTCGACAACATCCGTTTCAGCGGGCGATCGAATCAGCAGAATATTCTGCGCACCGACGGCGTCGAAAGCACGTCGATCATCGATGCCTCGCCCGGGAATCTCAACGGAGAGTCGACCTCAAACTTCCGTCTGCAGCAGTCGCTCGAGAACGTGCAGGAGTTTCGCGTCGACAGCAGCAACTACCCGGCGGAGCTGGGGACCGGAACCGGCGGACAGATCAGCTTCATTACGAAGTCCGGCGGCAACAACTTCCACGGATCGGTCTTCGAGTATCTGCGCAACGACTTCTTCGATGGACGCAACTACTTCGCCCCGCGCGGATCGTTGACGAAGCTGCGACTGAATCAGTTCGGAGCCTCTGTCGGCGGTCCAATCCTTAAGGACCGCCTCTTCTTTTTTGGGTCGTATGAGGGACTGCGGCAGACGACGTCGACTCCCTTCAACGAGGCAACGTTGAGCGCAGCGGGACGCGCGGCGGCAGTTCCCTCGATCCGTCCACTGGTGGACGCCTTTCCGATCGGGACCAGCCATCCGGCGGAACTCGATCCGAACATCGATCTGGTTACAGTGATCGGCTCGAACACACTGACTGAAAACTCCGGTGGAGCCCGCATCGACTACAACATCAATTCGCGCTTTCGCCTGTATGGGCGTTACTTCCGCGACCAGGGCATCTCGTCTCAGGTGCAGAACTCGACCCTGAGCCGATACAACCAGACGGGGGTTCCGCAGAACGCGGTCATCAGCCTGACGCAGATCTATGGCCCGAACATCCTGAACGAGACCAAGGTGGGCGGAAACTACGTGAAGGAGCGGGTGACCGGAAAGTCCGGAGCCAGCCCCAATGCGGATATCAGCGCCATCTCGCTGAATCTGACGGGCGGCGTAGCTCTGGGAGGAATCGCAGGACAGACCGGAACGGCAGCAGTAGCGCAGCCGGGTGGCCTGATCCGGCTGTCGTCGAGCTTCAACGGACGCGGCGCGCCGTATACCAACACTTCCTACTCGTTCATCGACAATCTGTCGTGGCTGGTGGGCAATCACGCTCTAAAGTTCGGCATCGAGGTTCGGCCCATCACGCTCTACAACGACCAGCTGGGCGGAACCACCTACACCTACTCCGACATCAATGCCTTCCTGCACAACGCTCCCTCGCAGATCGCCTTCAACGGCGACCTCAGCGCGCAGAGCCCCTTCACCGGGCTCTCAGGAGTAGCCAAGCTCCGGCAGAACTACTTCATCGGCTACGCGCAGGACGAGTGGAAGGCGACGCCGCACATCACCATCAGCTACGGCCTGCGGTACGAGTACTACCAACCGCTGCACGAGACGCGCGACAAGGCGGTCTTCTTCGACATGAACGCCGGAACGATCTTCCCGCGATACAACAAGGACTGGTACTCAAGCTCCGTGCTGAACTTCGGACCTCGGCTGGGCATCACGTGGTCGCCCGAAGCCTCGAACGGCAAGACGGTCTTCCGCATCGGCGGAGGCTACTTCTACGGCCCCGGACAGACGGAGGATCAGCTGCAGCCTGAGGCCAACGACCGCATCGGAACCACGATCAGCGCAGCCACGGACCCACGGCTGCGGTATCCGCTGGATATTCCGGCGATCTATTCCGGCTATGACATCAACAGCCCGACGCTGGGGTATCAGCCTCGCGCCTATGCTTCCAACTATCAGGTTCCAGAGAAGGTTCTCTCGTACAGCATGTCGGTGCAGCAGGAGCTTCCGGGAAGGACTACCCTGATGGTCTCGTACGTGGGAAGCCAGGGACGCAACCTGTTCCTGCGCTCGATCACGAACAAGATCGTCAACGTGACGACGAATCCGACGACGGGAGCCGGAACCGCGATTCGCGAGTTCGGCAATCGCTTCGCCGAAGTGGACTACAAGACCTCGGGCGGAGCCGACAGCTACAACGCCCTGCAGACGACGATCAATCGCCGCGTGGGGACGGGACTGACGCTGGGCGGACAGTACACCTGGGGCAAGTCGATCGGAAACTCGGCCGGCTCGAATGAAGCCAACACTGCGCAGAACCCGTTTGACTTCTCTGCAGAGCGTGGCCGGAACAACTTTGACATCCGCCACAGCATGAACATCAGCGTGCTGTACGACCTTCCCCTCGGACGGGGCAGGCAGTTCGGCGGCAGTATGTCGCGGACGGCCAACCTGGTTGCCGGAGGATGGCAGATGGGAAGCATCCTGAACTTCCGCTCAGGGGTGCCGATTGACGTGCTGATCGTGCGGCCCGATATCGTGTATGTGAACACGACGACGGGAGCGGTCTCGCCCTCGCCCGTTCTGATCGGAGGGGTCCCGGTAACGCGCGCGGTGATTAATACGCTAGGCGGCGGAGCCTCACGTAACGTTCGGCGTCCCAATGTGGTTCCCGGGGTAAACCCTTACCTGAAGTCGGGGCTACAATGGGTCAACCCGGCGGCGTTCTCAATCCCGGCTCCCGGAACGTTCGGCAACTTCCGCCGCAACAACCTGAGCGGGCCGAGCCTGACCCAGCTGGACCTGACGCTGCGCAAGGTATTCAACGTGACGGAGCGGGCGAACCTCGAGTTCCGCGCCGAGGCGTACAACATCTTCAACCATCCAAACTTCGCCAATCCCGGGAACATCCGGCTGGCGCAGGGCATCTCGACGCTGCAGCCGGGACAGCCGTTCAGCGCTTCGACGGCAGGGTCGCTGTTCGGAACGCTGAACTCGACGGTCTCGAACCAGATCGGGCTAGGGACAAACCGGCAGATTCAGTTGTCGCTCCGGGCCAGCTTCTAAGGCGGCCGGACCCACTACGGGTGGGCCCGCGCGGGAGCGCCTGTCCTTAACCCAAAAATAGGGGACACGACCTATGGGCTAAAAATGCCGTATCCTTAATACTTGGCCACGAAACGGCCGAGACTCTCTATGAGCAGCTCGCAAACTACGATCACTTCCCCGCCCGGACCGAAGACGCCGAAGGGCATCACGCACATCACTGTGCGCGGCGCGCGGCAGCATAATCTGCGTAACGTGTCGGTCTCGATTCCGCGCTACACCCTGACGGTCGTGACCGGGCTTTCGGGCTCAGGCAAGTCGTCGCTGGCCTTCGACACCATCTACGCCGAGGGTCAAAGGCGGTACGTCGAAACGCTCTCGGCGTATGCGCGGCAGTTTCTGGACCAGATGGAACGGCCGGATGTGGACTCGATCGATGGACTTTCGCCTGCGATCTCAATCGAGCAGAAGACGACGTCGCGGTCGCCTCGGTCGACGGTCGGAACAATCACGGAGATCTACGACTACCTGCGCCTGCTGTACGCCTCGGTGGGCCAGCCGCACTGCCCCAACTGCGGCAGGCCCATCTCCCGGCAGAGCGCGGACCAGATTGTGGAGCGCATCGTCTCTCTCGCACCGGGGGAACGGATCACGGTCTTCGCGCCGATCGTTCGTGGCCGCAAAGGCGAGTTTCGCGACGAGTTGGAGGCGATCGACAAGCAGGGTTTCCGGGTTCGCATCGACGGCGAGCTGACAGAGATCATCGAAGGAATGCGGCTCGAGAAGCGCAAGAACCATACCATCGAAGCAATCGTCGACCGGATTATCCTGAAGGTTCTGCCGCCGGAGGATACGACGGCTGCGCTGGCCAATGCTGCTCCCCGCTACGATACGCGGCGGCTGGAGGCGGCGGTGGCCAAGGCGCTGCAGATGGCCAATGGCCTGGTGCTGATCGGGATTCAGGATCCTGCGACGCGCAAGCAGGAGGAGGCGCTTTATTCGTCCTCGATGGCGTGTCCGGACTGCGGAATCAATGTGCCCAAGCTGGAGCCGAGGAGCTTCTCGTTCAACTCGGCCTACGGGGCCTGCCCGGAGTGCCACGGCTTGGGATCGATCTATGATTTCGATCCCGCGAAGACGATCACCGACTGGTCGAAGCCTCTGCTCGATGGAGCGATGGGGCCGGGATCGGCCTCGCAGTATCTTCTGCGGCTGATCAAGCTGGCGGCGGAGAAATACAAGATCGACATCCGCAAGCCCTTCGAGCAGCTGACGCAGGAGCAGCAGAATCTGTTTCTCTACGGACCACCGCGAGGCGAGGCGGGACGGACGGGCTTCCACGGCATCTTCGCATACCTGCGGGCCAATCTCGAGGATACGAAGTCCGAGGGCTATCGCGAGTACATGATGCAATACATGTCGGCAACCACCTGCCCACGGTGCCAGGGGCGGCGTCTGCGGCCGGAGTCTCTGGCGGTCACGGTCAACAGCCAGAGCATAGCCGACTTCACAGGGCTGTCGCTGGAGCGGGCGCTGGGCAGCGCCCGCGAGATGAACTTCAACGGACGCGACCGCATCATCGCCGATAGGCTGCAGCGCGAGGTCGTAGAGCGGCTGGAGTTCCTGAACGCCGTGGGCCTGGGATACCTCTCGCTCGATCGCTCGGCGGCAACGCTCTCGGGCGGCGAAGGCCAGCGCATTCGGCTGGCGACGCAGATCGGATCGCGGCTGCGCGGTGTGCTGTATGTACTGGACGAACCTTCGATCGGGCTGCATCAGCGGGATAATCAGCGCCTTATCCAGGCGCTCGAAGACCTGCGCGACCTCGGCAACACGGTGCTGGTGGTCGAGCACGATGAGGATACGATCCGCAAGGCGGATTACGTGCTCGATTTAGGACCGGGCGCGGGCAAGAACGGCGGCCACCTGATCGCCGATGGCACTCCGCAACAAATCATGGAGAATGACGCCTCGGTTACCGGCAAGTACCTGGCCGGCAAGATCGATATCGTGACGCGTCCTACTCCGGGGCAGGCCCCGCGTCCGCTGACCGGCAACTGGATCACGGTAGAGGATGCCCACGCGCATAACCTGAAGAACGTCACGGCGCACTTTCCTCTGGGCGTGATGACGGTGATCACGGGCGTAAGCGGAAGCGGAAAGTCAACGCTGGTCAACGACATTCTCTATCGCGCCCTGGCGAAGGAGCTCTATGGATCGCGCGAGGAGCCGGGCCAGCACGGCAAGGTCCGGGGAATCTCGCAGCTCGACAAGGTGATCCAGATCGACCAGTCGCCGATTGGCCGCACCCCGCGCTCCAATCCTGCGACCTATACCGGCGTCTTCTCGGCCATCCGCGATATCTTCGCGCTGCTGCCGGAGTCGCGTGAGCGTGGCTACAAGCCGGGGCGGTTCAGCTTCAACGTGCAGGGTGGACGCTGCGAGGCCTGCCAGGGCGAGGGCCAGCGCCGCATCGAGATGAACTTCCTGCCCGATGTCTACGTCCTGTGCGAGGTCTGCAACGGCCGCCGCTACAACCAGGAGACGCTGGCGGTGAAGTTCAACGGCTACTCCATCGCGGACCTGCTCGACCTCGCCATCGAAGATGCCCTGCCGATCCTCAAGGATATTCCGGCCGTGCATCAGCGTCTGCAGACACTGGTGGATGTCGGGCTCGGCTACATCCACCTGGGACAATCGGCGACGACGCTCTCGGGCGGCGAGGCGCAGCGCATGAAGCTCGCCCGCGAGCTCTCGAAACGCCAGACCGGCCGCACGCTCTACCTGCTGGATGAGCCGACGACGGGGCTTCACTTCGACGATGTGCGCAAGCTGCTCGAGGTTCTGCACCGTCTGACCGATCTGGGCAACACGGTGATGATCATCGAGCACAACCTCGACATCATCCGCAACGCCGACTACATCCTCGACCTCGGTCCGGAGGGCGGAGAAGGCGGCGGCCGCGTCATCGCGCACGGCACGCCCGAACAGGTGGCGACGGTCAAAGGATCGTATACGGCGGAGTTCCTGGCTCGGCATTACGACCCGGCGACGCTGGCCAGCCGAAACGGTTCTACGAACAGCCACGCGGGGCCGCAGCCGGTCACGCTGAATTCGACGGAGGATCCGGAAAAGAAGGCAACGGGCAAGTTTGTGCCTCCGGAGAAGAAAACCGGCGTACCCACAGCGCGCGCGACTAAACTAGCCCAGAAGGAGGAGACGAAGAAGCCTCCCGCCAAAAAGACTGTAGCTGCAAAAAAGACCGTCCGAAGGCCAGCGAAGAAGACGACATGAGTCCCTCCTCCATTCCGGAGCTTCCGGAGATCCCGAACGATCGAGTCATCGATCGTTCCCAGGATTATTCACAGCCCCAGGCTCCGACTGCCGATACGTCGCCGTTGCCCCCGGGAGCGGCGATCCTGATTGAAGCTCCGCCGCCCTCGGAGGCTCCGGGCCCGAGAATTCCGGCAAGAGTGCCGCACTTCGGCCATGCTCTGCTGTTTGTCGCCTTCGCGGGATTCTCGCTCTTTCTGGTGCAGGCGATTCTTCTGGGGCTGAGCCATGCGCCAGCCGATCCCCATAAGATCGTCTCGGCGACGATCCATCCCAAGCTGCTGGTTGCGTCGATGGCCATCGCCTATGCGATCACGCTGGTGGTCTCCTACTTCTTCTTCCCCCTTCTTTGGCAGCGCAGCTTTCCCGACGGCATCCAATGGGATTTCGACACCGCAAAACGGAATGCCTTTAGGCTGATTCCAATCGGTCTGCTGACTGGGTTCATCGTGCAGGGAATCTCTTCGTTGATCCCGGTGCCGAAGTCGATCCCAATGGACGACTTCTTCCGCACCTCCTCGGACGTATGGCTGGTAACGGCGTTCGGCACCCTGCTCGCTCCCCTGTTTGAGGAGATCTGTTTTCGCGGCTTCCTCTTTCCTGCCTTCGCCATCGCCTACGATTGGCTGTCTCTTCCAAAGACTCCCGCGGCACGGGAGCGCTGGCACACGACGACGGGATTGACGCTGGCCTCGCTGATCTTCAGCGCCGTGGTCTCGAGCATCTTCTTTACGCTGCTGCATGCCGAACAGCTGGCGCACGCGTGGGCCGCGTTGTTCGTTCTCTTCGGGGTATCGCTGGTCCTGACGCTGGTGCGGGTACGAACGCGGTCTGTCGCCTGCTCTGCGCTGGTGCATGCGAGTTATAACTTCTCTGTCTTTCTCACGCTCTTTCTTGCCACGGGAGGCTACCGCCATCTGGAACGGATGACGCGGTAAGCACAAGGAGATTCCGCCGAATGCGATTCATGATCATCCGCAGCAGCGATAAGAGCATGGAGGCAGGCGAGTTACCGAGCCAGGAGCTGATGGCCGCGGTAGGAAGCTACTACGACGAGATGCGGCATGCCGGCGTCCTGCTGGCCCGCGACTGGCTGCAGCCGAGTAACAAAGGTGCGCGGATCATGGTCGCCGGCGGCAAAAGGACCGTCGTAGACGGACCGTTTACAGAGGTCAAGGAGCTGATCGCGGGTTTTGTCCTGATCGAGGTTCCCTCGCTGGAAGACGCGGTCGAGTGGGCGCAACGCTGCCCGACACTTGCCGGGGACTGCGATACACGCATGGAGATCCGGCAGGTCTATGAGGTCACCGATCTTCCACAGGATCTGGCCTCCGCACTGAAACGTCCTTCGACGATTCCCTCCAATCTTTAAAAAATATCTTCGGAGCTGTCGATTTCAGTCTTCCCGGTTCGACGTATAGGTAGAGCGGGAGAAGAGCCACTTGCTTTGCAATCCGAAACGGAGAAGACGCATATGACCATCCAGCCTTATCTGTACTTCCACGGAGACTGCGAGGAGGCGTTCCGGTTCTACGAGCGCGTCCTTAAAGGCAAGATCGACGCCATGCTGCCCCACACCGCAACTCCGGCCGAACAGCATGTTCCAGCGGAGTGGGGATCGAAAATCCTTCACGCAAGACTGACCGCAGGCGATGCCGTCATCATGGCCTCTGATTCGGCGAATGCAAGCGACAGCGAAAAGCGAGGCTTCTCTGTCTCGCTGCAGGTGCCCTCGATCACCGAGGGAAAACGAATCTACAACGAGCTGTCGGAAGGAGGCAAAGTCACGATGCCCTTCGGAGAGACCTTCTTTGTCGAACGATTCGCCATGTTTCAGGATCGCTATGGCGTTCCCTGGATGATCAGCTGCGGCCAAGCCAAAGAAGCAACGGCGAGATAACCATACGATCCATAAGGAGAGTGGAATGCGTTTCATGTTGCTGATGATCCCGAAGGGCTATGAGAGCGCGGCGCCGGGCACGATGCCCAGCGCCGAGGCTGTAGCCGCGATGATGAAGTACAACGAGTCGTTGAAGCAGGCCGGGGTGCTGCTGACGCTGGACGGACTGCATCCTCCATCGACAGGGGCGCGTGTCAGCTTTGCCGATGGCAAACCGCATGTAATCGACGGCCCCTTCACGGAGGTTAAAGAGGCGCTGGGAGGTTACTGGATGATCCAGGTGAGATCGCGCGAGGAGGCGATCGAGTGGGCCAAGCGCTGCCCGGCGCTGCCGAACGAGTTGATCGAAGTCCGCCAGATGATAGAGATGTCTGACTTCCCTACCGATCTTCAAAAGGCAGCCGAGGGATTTACGGAGATGCAGGCGCACAAAGCATTTTGAGGAACAGAACCGAATCTTTTGAAAAGGAGTACTTACGATGCGTTTCATGGTTATCGTCAAATCGACCCCCGGCTACGAGAACGGAGTTCCGCCGGATGAGAAGCTGCTGACAGCGATGGGCAAGTTCAATGAGAAGCTGATGGCGGCCGGCATCATGCAGGCGGGCCAAGGGCTTCTGCCGAGCGCGAAAGGAGCACGCGTCAGGTTCAAAGGCGACCAGCGCACTGTCGTCGACGGACCTTTTGCGGAGGCCAAGGAGTTGGTCGCCGGGTTCTGGATCTGGCAGTGCAAATCGATGGAAGAGGCGATCGAATGGGTCAAGCGCTGTCCGAACCCCTTCAACGAAGAGAGCGTGATCGAGATCCGGCAGATTATGGAGATGGAGGATTTCGGAGAGGAGCTGAGTCCGAAGACACGGGCAAGCGAAGAACGCATACGCGCTGAACTGGCGTCACGCCAGAAGTAGATGGTCTTGGTAGCATACTGCCGCGGAGATCCGAGCTCCGCGGCAGCACAATATTCCCGATAGAAAGCAGATCGAAGATGACAATCGATTCGCCCCCATCAAAGGCCGGACTTTATACCGGTTACGTTTTAAGCATGCTTGCCCTGCTCTTTCTTGGGATGGATGCGGGCATGAAGTTCACCTCTAACATCCATGTCGTCGAGGCGCAGAGGCAGCTCGAGATCCCAATGGCGATGACAACCGGCATCGGCGTGCTGGCTTTCATGCTGATCGTGCTGTATGCCGTTCCGGCCACATCGGTCCTGGGAGCCCTGTTGCTTACGGGCTATTTCGGCGGGGCGATCGCGCTGCACCTGCGGGTCGACAATCCTCTCTTCAGCCATACTCTCTTCCCTGTTTATGTCGCGCTGTTCGTATGGGGAGGGCTGTGGTTGCGGGACGCGGATCTGCGTGAAGTTTTTCCGGTAACTTATCCTTCATATGAACCCGTTCTCTCTAAGAAACGGATATGGGCCGGGTATATCCTCACAGGACTCTCCGCTCTGTTCATTCTGTTCACTGCGGTGATGAAGTTCGTCTATCAACCGCCTGCGGGAGCGCCGTCGCCCATGTTTCCTCTGCACCACATGCACCATCTCGCGTTTATCGAGATAGCATGCACCGCACTTTATCTCTTCCCCGCGACCTCTTTCCTGGGGCGACTCTGCTGACCGGGTATCTGGGCGGAGCCGTAGCCACCAATCTGCGCGCCGGTGAATCGATCGCAGCGAGCATGATCCCAGCCGCCGCAGGGTTCATGATATGGGCGGGTCCCTGGCTGCGTGATGCGAGAACTCTCCGGCTCTGCCCTCTGAAGAAGAGGACGAGCTAGGCCACTTCGAAGCGATCGCCTCGTGCCGGACAGACGACCTCGAGACCATAATGCCGTTCAATCTCTTCCTTGAGCGCCTGCTGGGCGAGTGGCTCGCCATGGACCAGAAAGACTTTCTTCAGCGTCTTCACGGTGGGCTCCATCCAGGCCAGCAGCTCGCTCTGATCGGCGTGCCCGCTGAGCTCCCCGATGGAGTCGACCTCGGCCCGCACGCGCATGGGCTCGCCGAAGATATTCACCTCGGGCATCCTCTCCACCAGCTTGCGGCCCAGTGTATTCGCCGCCTGGTAGCCGGTGATCAGGATAAGATTCCGCGGATCCTCGACGCCGTTCTTCAGATGATGCAGGATGCGCCCGGCCTCGCACATGCCCGACGCCGACATCACAATGAAGGGCACATGAAGATCGTTGAGCGCCTTGCTCTCCTGCACGGTGCGGGTGTAGTGAAGCTGCTGCCATCCGAAGGGATCGACTCCCTGACTACCGAGGTTCGTAATCTCTGCATCCCAGTCTTCGGTATGTCTGCGGAAGACCTCAGTCACTTTGCTCGCAAGCGGACTGTCGACGTAGATGGGAAGCTGCGGGATAAGTTTTTCGTCGGTGAGCTGGTGCAGCAACATCACCAGCTGCTGGGTGCGCTCCACAGCGAAGGCCGGGACAATGATCCTTCCGCCCCGGGAGGCGACGCGTTTGACCAGGCCGGCCAGCTTCTGCTTCACCGGGCCCGGCGGCTGGTGCAAACGGTTGCCGTAGGTGCTCTCCATAATCAGGTAGTCGGCGGCGGGCGCGGGGTCGGGATCTTTGATGATGAGGAGATCCTTGCGACCGACGTCCCCGGAGAAGAGCAGGCGCGTCTTCTGTCCATGTTCGGCGGCCTCGACGAAGACGCAGGTCGAACCCAGCATGTGACCGGCGTTGCTGAGCGAGATGGAAAAGCCCTCATCACGCGTGGAGCCGGCGAGCAGTGTGGGCTCGTGCAGATTGACCGGACGCATCTGCTGAATAACCTGCTCGGCATCCTCCTGGGTGTAGAGCGGCTCGAAGGGTTGGGCTCCGGGAGGAGCGCCGATCATTCTGCGCCGCTCCCGGCGCCGGTTCATGAACTCGGTGTCGCCTTCCTGGATGTGGGCGCTGTCCTTCAGCATGGGATCGCAGAGATCGATGGTCGTCGGGGTAGTGTAGATGGGGCCGCGATATCCCTGCTTGATGAGTCCGGGAAGGTTTCCGCTGTGGTCGATGTGCGCGTGGGAGAGGACGGCAGCACTAAGCCCGGGCAGCTCAGCGGGTGGCAGCGCCAGATGGGTGTTGATCTCTTGGGCCTCCTGCCGGCGTCCCTGAAAGAGCCCGCAGTCCAGCAGAATCTGCCGTCCCGCGCACTCCAGATGATGCGATGACCCCGTAACCGTTCTTGCTGCTCCCCAGAAGTGCAGGCGAATTGCCATGCTTCTCTCTCCAATACGAAAAAGGTGTCGGACGCACACCGTTCACGAAGATATCCTGAGAAGCTCAGGATGACAAACGTGGAAGGGCTCCGTTGCATCTTGAGCAACGCTCCCATACACTTAATTTGTTGTGCTTTCCAGAGTGGGCGGATAGCTCAGTTGGTTAGAGCGCCTGCCTTACAAGCAGGATGTCGGGGGTTCGAGTCCCTCTCTGCCCACCATCCCTATTATCAGCGACTTACAGGGGTTCCCGTCCTAGCCGAATAGTAAAGGCAGGATGTAAACGGCGCAAGTGAGTTTCGCCCTTTTCGTGGTCGCAAATCGCATCGCCAATCTCTCCAAGTCAGTTCGACAAACGTCTCAGTACGCGCTCGTACGCGGCGTGGGGGATACGGATGCTGCGATAGCGGCGTTTGTTCATCTTGGTTGGCCGGTTCAGGATGATGACGCCGGGTTCGTTTTCGAAGAGTCGCGTGACCGTCTGCGGCGAAAGCCCCATCATCTTGGCCACCTCCGCGACTGTGTATGCCTGTTTTGAGTCGTCCATTTTTCTCACTCTCTTTTCTCGTTGACACTTCTCGATATCTCTTCTCAATCACACATATAGAACATTCAAAAAGACTTATACCCATTTTGGGATATTCCCAAACTTTAGCACGCTGGGGCAAACTGGCTTCGGTGACTTGAACGTTGAAAAGTTTTTATGCGGAATATGAAAATCCCCTTGACATGGATAAGAGAGATAGTATTATTCTCTACATGGATGCGGATTTTACATATCCGCTGGGGAAGAAAATGACGCCTTTGACTGAAGCCGACCGACAAGAAGGAAAGAAAGCAATGGAGCGGGCGTTATCTCCCGAGATTCGTGTTTTTCGTCGCATGAAAAGCGGACGACGACCTAAAAACCTAGGCTTCGACAACCCTTCGTCACTTGAGGTTGTTTATCGTCTATTCCGAGAGATAGAAAAGGCGCGTGGCGTGATAAAGGAGGAGGGCCTAACCGACGACCCCGCAGACCACGCGGCACCCAATTACGTACCGCTGAATTGGAGAATCCGGTATTACGTCCTGAACGGGAAGGGCCGCCCGACTTTCGGCTACGTGGGCAAACCGCGAGTCAGCTATACCCTCACCACACAGCTTGCTATCGAGCTGCTAAAGGAGCTTGACAGTATAGCGAGAGAAGACCCGCTATTCCTAGCTATCGAATGGAACTTGACTCGATCCGTGTGGCTAGAAGTGGAGGAGTCTGAGGACACTCTACCCCCTGGTTGGGACACCGACTGGGAAACCAAGTTCAACGCATATCCCGATAAGCCCTCGGAGATTACGGAGGTTTTAGCAGCACAGAAGCAACAGAAATAAAGAAGGCCCCGAAGTGGTGAGACACCTCGAGGCCAGAACAAGCCGAAATCGACCACACCGACTAAAGCACGATCAACTAGGGCTGTCCCTTCATTGTAAGGCATGGCTCCGGTTGGCCCCAACCCAAAGGAGACCCCATGCTTGACTTCCCTTCCACCCTCACGCCCGCCCTCGCCGTCCTCTCGCTACGCAACATGCGTCGTGGACAGAAGCCCCACGTCTCTCTGAATGCTCTCCGTGAGTATCACGCTCTTTGCTTGCACCTCCGGCGCTATCCGCCCCAGATAGGGAAGGTAACCCTGCAAAAGCTGCCTCCGCCGACGAACGCCTCACCCGAGACACTACTGTCGTTCTTTGAATCTCAGGCACGGCCTGAAGACTTCCGAGAGGCTGCGGCAGACCGCCGATTCAATCTGGAGATGGAGCGTAAGTATCCCACGGAGGCTGCGCGTGCATAACCTCGATGTCCGTCAAGAGCTTGTCCTCCACACGGCAGAGGCCGGGGAAGTCGCTCGAATCGTCTTCGGGAACGGCGCAACGTATCGCACCGTGCCGATCACCGATGAGGTAGACAGGGCGGCCATCGCCACCGACTACGCCAACAGCCTTCGATTTGTGGGCATCCTCGGCGTCATCGACGGTCGTCCGGCTTGTGAGCTGCGGCCCGATGCAGGGGCGGACGACCTAGAGGGTATCCGTCACGCTGCCGTTGCGTTCTCTTCGGAGTTCTATCGACGGCGATGTGGTGATGAGTTGGATTGGCTCCGCGATTTATTGGCGCTACCTGATACACGAACGCCTAACGCACAAAAAGCTATTGGGTGAATCAGCGTGTCCTAGCCCTCCGCTAGTCGGCCGATAAGGCACGCAAACAAATCTAATTCTGAGGTAAAAATATGTCCGCCCTTACGAACATGCGCAACATCCGCGCCGAAATCACGAAGCACAAAGACGCAGCCCAAAAGCTGCTAGATGTCGCAATGACTACTAACAAGGACCTCTCGGGTTCTGCCAAGGCGGAATACGACCGGCACCTGGGGGAACTAAAGAAACTAAATGCTGATTACGACGGATGGCTCGCTAAAGCGGAAGCAATGTCTAACGTTCCGTTCAATCCCCCCACCGCTTTCAACTCCCCCGACTCCTCGAACGTGACAAAAGCAAGTGGCCTCTCTGCCCGCATCCGTGCGGCATACGCAGGCGCATCCTCCGAGGTTCGCGAACAACTCGATAGCTTCCGTGCATACGTCGGCGGGGACATTCAGGCTGCCGCAAACCTAACACCCGCCGGGGACGGCGCGGTTATCATTCCGCGCATCATCCTTGACGGCATCGAGCGGGATTACACGCAGTTCTCGCCCGTCGAGTCAGTGTCCAAAATTTGGGCCACTGACACCGGCGCGGATGCGGTTTACCCCGTACTAAGCGACACCGAGACCGCTGTACAGCTCGACGCCGCAGCAGCTACGGGAGCCGATGACACAGTGAGCGGAGACACGCCGCCTACCGCTCTCACCGGCCCCACTCTCCATGCTTACAAGGTTTCCTCAAAGCCGGTGTTCGTACCCCGTGAAACCACCACGGATGCGAGTATCGACATTCTTGGGGAGATCATTCTCTCTCTTTATGCGCGTATTGCTCGTTTCGAGAACCTGAAGTACACCAAGGGGGCGGGCACCGGAGCTGACACGAAAGAAGCCGAGGGGTTCCTTACCAACGCAACGAAGCTCGTAGCGGGCGCTGTCGCATTGGACTTGGATATCTGTCTCGACCTCGCGTATAACGTCCCCCAGCTTTACCGACCGGGTGGCGTGTACATGATGTCGGACACCACGGCGAAGTATCTTCGCAAGCTCAAGACTGGCATTTCCGGGGATAAGCGCCAGTTGTGGGCCGATGCGGATGCGACGAAGGGCACACCGGCAACGCTCCACGGATACCCCGTCATCATCAACAACGACATGGACTCCGTGAGTGCAGACGGAACCTTCGCCACAACAAACCCTGTGGCGTTCGGCAACTTCAATAAGTTTGTCGTACGGCAGGCAGAACAGGGACGAACCTTCATTCGCCGGTATGAAGTCCCGGCTAAGGACGGCACGGCTGCAATTCTGTTCCGCCGCAGCGATAGCAAGCTCATCGTGCCCGAGGCAATTAGCAAGGTCTCAGTGAGCTAACCAACATCCCGACCCGCTTACGGGGAGCGGGTCGGAATAATTCGCTTTCGCTTAGGGCCTGAGAAGGTGGAGCGATTCAACAAAACAGAAGCGCTCAGCAGGGTTTTGCTTCAGCTTCACCCACTCGCCCGCTCTCTGTTCTTACATACCGGCCTCTGGTGGCCCTCACTTGGACGAGGCAGAGGCCGGTCTTTTTTCTCAGAAAAGAGGCTTTATGTCGTCGATTGACCTCACCCGGTACGAGGATGTCTTGCGTGGCAATCTGTGCCCGATAGCTATCTTCGCCAACGATAACCCAACTCAACCGTCCGACTTTCTTCTGTTGGATGTAACAGCGGATACCCTCGCTGAGACGATTGCGGCTGTTACGCCACAACACTTCATCGGTGTCATCGCAATGACCGCAGCTCAGGGGGACAACCCGGCACGGTTACAGACAGCCGTCGTTCCGCCATTGGGGCATATCCGGCCTTTGAGTCAATCCGCTGTCATAGCGATGTCTCAGGCATTCGCCTTGCATGTTGGGCGGCTGATGGTTAGCGAAATCACCCCCACTGGAAACGCCTAAAACGCATAGGGACACAGGAACACAGGAACACAGGAGGCAACATGAGCCAAAACGTCTGGATTCTATCAGTAGACCTGAAGACGAATACCGCCGCGTTCAAGTCGGGCATGAACGAAGCGGCCAGCACCGCAAAGTCTGCCTTCCGCGACATCGGCAGCGCTGCAAAAGATGGCGGCGACAGCGTAACGAGGTCCACACTCAACACGAGGGCGGCCCTCGGTCTGCTGGACAACACCATCCGTGGCGACCACGCAGCTGCAATGGCCGACCTCATCCACGAATTTCAAGACACCTCGGTCGTCATGGCCGCGATACCGTATGCGGCTGCCATCGGTGGTATTGCAGCTATCGCCGGTATCGCCGTGGAGGTCGCGGAGAAGATCAAAGAATGGCGGGAGGCACAGGAGAAACTCACCGCCGAGCAAACCCGCTTCGGCACGGCGGTCAATGAAAGTTTCCAAGGTCTCGACGACCGTATTATCCAGGCCGAACAGCGGTCGGACGAGCTGCGAAACGACCACCTCGGGGCATTGTCAAAGCAGCTCGAGCTAATCAACCGCGCCAGCATGCAAGACCTCGTAAAAGAGTTCGAGACGGTCTCGAAGGCCGCCGATGGCGTCTTCAAAATCTTGGAGGGCCATTGGTACACCTTCGGCATCGGGAGTGCCGGTGCGAGCCATGCTCTCGACCAATTCAAGACGAAGTACGACAGCCTTCTCGCGCAAGGCAAAGACGCCGAGGCATCCGACCTCCTCAAGGGCACTCGCGACAGCGCACAGAAAGTACTCGAAGCACAGCAAGCCATGCTGAACAGTCGGCAGGGCGGCGGTATCTTCGGCCCTAACGTGGACTACACATCGCAGTACAAGGCACTGGCCGTTTTGCAGGCTGCGGGTGTTGGTGAAACGCAGAAGGAAGTCCAGGCGCAGAAGACGTTGCTGGACGCTCTGAACGCGCAGATTACCGCACAGGGCAAAATCGCCGAGATAAAAAACCTCGACAGCGACAACGCGAAAAAGCAAACGGGCAACGATCAAAGCTCTCAGGCGTCGGCAGCCGCCCGGGCCGCCGCACAGAATCAGCTCGCCATCGCACAGCAGCAGCTCGCGGCGGAAAAAGCGATGGCAGACGCCCGGCTCACCATTCAGCAAGCCAGCGTGCAACAGCGGCTCGACTCGGACCTCGGGTTCGCCGCGCAGGAACGAACAATCAAAGAGACGGCTAACAGCGCCGAGATTGCCGCGCTGGACAAATCGGGGAAAGATTACAGTAACCAGCTCAAGTCGCTGCGGGACCAGCAACTACTGATTGAAGCCACGTACGAGGCCAGCGTGGCTAGTCTGCGGTCTAAGGCCAATGTCGATCAATACCAGCAGGACATAGCGACGTTTCAGCAATCGGAGCGGGAGAAGATCAACGCCACCCAGCAAGGCTCAGCAGAACGGCTGGCCGCGATTGACGCTGCCATGAAGGCATCGGAAGCTAAAAGCCTTCAAGAAACGGATTTCTACCGTCAGCTAGGCAACATGCGCGTCCAGGCGGAACGGGATGCGGCGCAACAGGAGACACAAGCAAAACTACAGGGCATCGCAGATCAAGCCCGCGTCGACCAGCAGGCAGCCGAGGGAGACCTCCGGCTCGCTCAACAGCGACTCGCGGCCCGAGGCTCAAATATCGCGGATATGACGGCCTTGGAGGTTGCCGGAGAGAACACGCTATACGACATCCAGAAGAGCGCACTGGAGAAAGAGCTACAGACTCTTCGGGAATCGGGCAACGCCAAGACGCAGGAAATCGAGCGAATCAATCAGCAGGTCCAAACGTTGACGCAGGAACATGAGCAGCGAGTGAACCAAATTCAAGCCGAGGGCTCGCAGCGACAGGCCCAAGAGTTCTCGAATGCAATGGGAAGCATGGAAGCCAGCGCTGCCAAAAGCACACTAAAAATCCTTACCGGGCAACAGAGCTTCAATTCCGTAATGAGTGGGCTAGCGAACCAATTGGCGCAGAATTTGATCAGCGCGGAGTTAGAGAAAGGAAACGAACAAAGGCAGGTGCAACTGGGGAACGCCAAGGTAGCGGCCTCGAATGTCTACGCTACGGTCTCCGGGTGGCCGGTCGTTGGCCCGGTGCTGGCCCCTGTACTAGCTGGTTCCGCATTCGCCACGGTTATGGCGTTCAACACGGGAACCGACATGGTGCCCGGTATTGGCAACCGAGACACCGTGCCTGCCATGTTGACCCCGGGTGAAGGAATCGTCCCCGGTGGTGTCATGGACGGCCTTCGGAAAGTCGCTAGCAATGGCGGGTTTCAGGGCGGTGGATCAACGACACACATTCACCTCAAGTACAGTCCGCAGGTCCACGCTATCGACGGCCCGAGCGTCCAGAAGATGCTCAAGACCCACGGAACCGAGTTCACAAAGCACTTTCACAGCACCGTCCGCCGAATGAATAAGGGGTGAACGCAAAGCGAACAAACGCTAACTGAATTTATCGCTATTGAAATGAAAGAGATAACCCTTTTTCCAGCATATATGTAGGGGCTTTTCAGCCAAGGAAGACGAACAAATGAAAAATCACATATACACGGGCTGCGCGGCAGACCGTCCCGAGGTATGCCCGTGTGGCAAGACAACAGAGTACGTACATTCAATCGACAACGGCGGTTGGCGCGGATGTCTGGAATGCGCCAAACAACTCCTGGTCCACGGCGATGAGAAGGGGATGCCCGAATACGCAGAGCACCTTCTCAAAAGCGGAGCTTGGGATTATGTCGTTCCCTCTTCTAACCCGCCTTATCGCTGGCTAAGCATTTGGCACATCAATGAGGTGTTCCTACGATGACCGCGCTTATGAACGCTTATGAACGCGGACACTAGAGGCTTTTGGAAAGGCTTTCAGCAAGGCTTTCAGAAAGGAATCAAGCAATGCTCATCAATGGCGTAGAACTGAAGGACAACCCCAGGCCAGCCGACAGGGTCAACAGGGCCGACAGGGAGAGTCTTCTGCCGAGGAATCCACGGCCCTTTCCGCGAAATAATGTCATGCCGAGGAACCCAAGGCCGGAACAGCTAGGCGTCACCTTCGGGAAACCAAAGGCCGACGTGAACCCGGCAGAATGGCGAAAACTTTTCCATACGCGAGAAGATATCGAGAATGCGCCGGACCCGGAGTATTTGATTCAGGGCTTTTTGCAGGAAGAGTCAATCACCGGACTCATCGGTCCTGCCCGTGCCCGAAAGTCCATCGTCGTGCTGAACGTCATCCACTCGCTACTGACGGGCGGAAAGCTGTTCGGTCACTTTGAGGTTACGAGCAAACCCGAGCGTGTCGTCTATTTATGCCCTGAGTCCGGCATGAAGTCGCTCGGTCGCCGTGTTCGCAATATGGGGCTGGCTCGGCATATCGGGGAATCTTTTTTCATGACCAGCATGAACAGCGAGTTGGTCGAACTAGAAGACCCTCGGTTGCGGGAAGCTGTACGTGGTTCCGTGCTCATCATTGACACGGCTATTCGATTCTTCAATGGGGACGAGAATAGCTCTCAGGACATGAAAGTCTTCGGTGAGCAGTGCCAGTTGTTGATCCGTGGAGGCGTTCGGGCAATAGTTCTGCTACACCACACCTCGAAGCGGGGCGAAACCTTGACGTTGGAAAGTGGACGTGGTTCTGGTGACTTCGGAGGCTTCTTGACGTGCTGCTGGGGTACGACGCTTGACGACTATGAGGATGCGTACAATTCGCATTCGCTGATGACTTGCGTCAAGCAGCGTGACTTCCGGGCGGACAATTTCAAGCTGTCTCCGTCCGGCGATGAGGAAAACTTCTTCCTGCAATATGTGGAGGGTAGCGAGAATGCCAGAGTCAAACTTGGTACCAAGGAGAAGGCAGGGAAAGCCAAGGCGGTGGCGTTTGTCCGGGCCAACCTCACTATGACCGGCGAGGAGTTGAGTAAGGCGCTGGCTGATATGGGCATCTCTTATTCGGTGTCGTCCTGCCGGAACATGCTGAGAGCAGCCAAGGCGTCGGCAGCTCCCGGTGCTGTTTTGACGCCGGGTTGATTGTTGGCGCGGCAATTCAAACCCACTACTACATAGCATAAGAAGAACCTTGGTTCTTATGCTGTGTGGTGTTATAGCAACGACAGTAATAATTCATTCCTTATAGCTGTTGTCACGAACAAGAGGGTTGCTACCGCGTTGTCAGGACTATGCGGTCATCGAAGGACGCATCATACTCCTGCGTTTCGGGGTTCCACGTAAAGAGAGCGCCACGTCTAAGATGTAACAGTGTGGCACCACTTTTTGTCAGCGCGACCTTGAACGTCCCGAGATGCTGAGGCGAGGCTTTATCGACTACGCGAGCATAAACGCTTATTTGATATTCGCCTTCTTCGAAATAGCTATAACCTGCGATCCTTAGAAAGTGGTGGTTGTACGCGACACCCTCGTCGGTAATCCGCATGCCACCCGCAACTGTAAGGGCCTCACGCTCTCCATAGGCCCAGAATGCAAATGTTCGGGTAGAGTCTGGCTGGTTGACTCTCAGATACAGCCCCTCAATTACATGCCCGCGTTTGCCAGTGGTATATAAGAGCGTCCGCAGAAAGATTTTCGCGTTGGTATCGTTCTCATATAGGAAAGCGATCTGAACCGGCTGTGTCATCCGCAGCGAGCCGCGCCTGAGCGTCATAAACGCCACCGTGCCGGACACTAAGAGCGACAGCACGGCGATGGCTAGACTAAAGTAGGGCGTCACGGTGTCAAACTATCGTACTAAAACGCCTCAAGGGGTGGGGGCGGGTCAAATCTCTAGGGAGTGCCCGTTACAGCCCCCCGCCGCTCCACAATTTCCGTACACAAACAATTTTCGGTAATCACAAAATTAGACAACTGTCTAACTATCAATGCCACACAAAACAAAGGACTTACAGCCGCGCAGTCACACGCCTTGCCCATCGGTCTATTGAAAATAAAGGACTTACGCTCTTTTCGTCCCCCTTAGTCCAGGAAAGATTACGGGCATCGCCGGTTTTGATAGCCAGAGATGCCCCGTAATCGCACGGGAAGGCCCCTAGGCGCTCTCCGTGGTTGGTCCCTGCTGGTACCCCAGCGCGGGTTTTCGATTCGAGGCCTCAACCCTTCGATAGCAGGCTTATCTTTTCGTGGACGGCCTGTAGATCGGTCGTGACGAGGTTGGCATATCGGCGTGTCATCTCCAGTGAGCTATGCCCGAGAACCTTCTGAAGATGGAACACGGAGCCACCACGGCGGAGGTAATTCACCGCGAACGTATGCCTGAACGCATGTAGCGTCCGAGCTGGTGGGGTGAAGCCGAGCGCCCGGCAAAGCGTCTTCACCTCACGGAGCATATTGTTTCGAGATAGCTCCGTTTCCGACCTCGTGGCGAGCAACAGACGCTCGGGCGTTCTACGCTGATCTGTGACGTACCGAAACATCACCTTGCGCAGGGCAAAAGAGAATGGCACGACCCGCTGCTTTCTTCCCTTCCCGTCCAGCGTGACCAGGAGATTGTCGAAGTCAACGTCCCGCACCCTCAAGCCGAGAGCTTCACTAATACGGCAGCCGGTGTCCAGCAGGAACAGCACAAGCAGATGCCGCCGTCGCGCCAACTCGCTCTTGGGCTTCATCGTGACGATACGTTTTACCTGCACATCAGAGAAGGTCGGGAGAATGACTTTTGGTTCCTGTAATTGTCGTATGCGTGGGTGTCCACATCCGGCACCGCATTTGCGGTCCAGGCCGCTGTCAAGGCCGCTTGCCCAATGAAGATAAGAGTTGATCGCCCGCACCGCAGCGTTGCAGCCAGCCGCACTACGGCCACTCTCGCGCATACGTACGACGGTCTCTGTGAGTTGCTGCTGTGTGGGTGATTCGCAGGGCAGCCAACGGAGGCTTTCTCGATACCACTCGACGGTGCGCGGGGTGACGTTCTTGAGGTACTGACGTTCACGGATGAACTGTTCAAACATGGGCAGCATATTCCTCCAAAGCAGGGTGTAAAGTTTGGAGAAAACCCTTATAAATCAATCGGATAGCTCAGTTGGTTAGAGCGCCTGCCTTACAAGCAGGATGTCGGGGGTTCGAGTCCCTCTCTGCCCACCATATTAAAGAATCAGCCACTTAAGGGTTCCTGTCCTGCCAGAATAGTAAAAAAGCACGATGTAAATTTGTGCAAACGAATTGCGCCCTTTCGTGGTTGCATATCCGCCCCTCAATAGTCTTCCCCGAAGTTAGTTCGACATCCGCGCCCATCGTGACACAGGATAGCGTGAACGGTGCAGCTGCGTTGGGGTCTAGTTCCCTTTTCGACAAAGAGCCTGCTGACCTAAAGGCGAGAGCATCATCCATGCCAGGGCGCAAGCTGCCCTCAAGACGGACCCGCCTCATGACACCGAACGGCATCTAAATCGTTATTGGAGGGATCATGGAACAGTCGATGACCGATATGCCGAGATTTCTACTGAACGTGAGGCTTGATGAAGGTTCAGAGCCTTATGTTCTTTCCTGTTCCATTGTTGGGCAGCCGGTGGGAGTGCGCGGAGTCGTAAGACGGTTCAAGAGTAAGGACCAGCTTCTCGAAGAGCTTAAACTCGCGAAGATGGAACCAAGAAGGTACAACGGTGCGATGTCCAACATCGATACAGATCCGGGAAAAACAAGGTCTTTTCCCATCAATCTGAATGAAGCCCAACTCCTCTCGGTAATACAAACAGATTCCACGGAATAGCGAAACAATTAGGCCGCTGCATGTGGCTTGTGAACTACTTAGCTGCCTTTTTAACATTCGCTTCGGGAGACAGGATGCGCTTGCGTGCGCCCTTCTTCGTCGCTGCCGCAAGAGTGGCAACCGTCACGATTCCATATTTTGGACGTCTGCCTCTACCGGTTTTCAGGTTGGCATCCATCAGCAATTGCTTCACTTGCTGAAGCATGGTTATCTCTGCGTCTAGCTGGCTTACGATCCAAGCATTTTGCATTACACCTCCAAATGGATGATAAATAGCGGGTTACCTGCAGGAAAACATAACGAGAACTGTACAACAAAAAACATCGCTATACAGCATAAAAATCCCTGCGCTCTCTATATGTGCCCTCTTTCTGAAGAGGTCTGCGACATTCTAAATGTGTGACTTGTCATGAATACATTTGTGAAGACTGCCAAACGCATGGCTGCCTGTGTGGATATCAGTGGCGGGTTCTGGCTCAGGATGCAGTCAAGCTAGGATGCGTGGCAGGCCGAGCACGCAAGATAGAACGAGGGAGAGAAACAAAGGTCCCGGATGCTCGATATTCCGAGGTCGGGGCTCTTCAAAGATTGTCGGCGTTGTGAACGAGAATGGGAGCCATGACGCTGGACGTTGCCCAACGCAGAAACCCGCACAACAGCCCCAAGAAAAAAATGGGGAAGAAGATGGACCCCCTAAATTGCCAGCCAAGGTCATTGCGTGAAAGTGCATGGATCAACCCGAAGGTGAAAGCGGAGATGACGACAACCGCGCTTCCCTTTCGACCTGGAGCTACCTCTTTATAGCCTCTGAGCAGGAACGCAAGAGCAATGCCTCGATAGGCAATCTCCTCTGCCAATCCTGGCATCGTGGATTGATACAGGAATGCCTCTGTGTCGAAAGATCTGTGATTAGGATTTGGCAAGACGAACGTTGCAATTAGAACGGCAGCGACCGTGCAACCGACAAATACCCCCAACCAGCCATTTATCTGCGGACGTACTAACCCAACCTCCTGTCGTGTGAGGCACAAAATCCGGCCTGCTACAAGCGCAAGCATCAAACTGAAGATCTTCCCAATCCAGTTCCAATGTGTCCCTGGGACGCGGGGTGCGTTTATCAAAAGTTCCACGTCGGTGGAGAGATAAACAGCAACCGCAAGCAAGTGTGCGATTGGGAATTCACGTGTGATGGGCAAACAGAACAGCGCTCCACCGAACACGCCCATGAAAATCGGCATAACTTCCCACATCACAGGATGCATTCTTGCAGTCTTGCATATCTCCTCATTCATAGGGGATGTGGAGGAAGGCATCGCAGGCTCAAGCTGTTCGGGGTCACATGGGGAGCAGATTGATCCGAAGAAGCTGCTTCCGCTCCAGCAGTGGGCAAAATCCATAAGTTGACCCATCAAATTTAATTCCGCATTTCACCGGGGACGTTCTCGTAAATACTGCTCATTTATCTACATCCATCTGATTCCTGATCTTCTTCTGAAGGTCAGTTTTTTTGCCTGCTGCGGGATATCTCAAAATCGTGGCAAGATCCTCCTGACCTGTCCCCATCATCGAAGTTCGCCATCATCAAAGTTCGCGGTCCCACGCCATTCATCTCTTCTTTTTCTTCTCCAGCTTCTTGTTCTTCCGTTTCTTTTTCTTACTCTTCTTCGGTTTGGGTGGAATCTCCATCTGGGCGTGGTACGTGGTCTCGGTCTCGAACCAGCACAGCATCACCGCCCCGCAGGAGCATAGCTCACGGTGCGGCATGCTCTTGACCCAATCCCCACACTCGCCGTGCCGTTCTCCGCAGCCGGGACAAACGACCCAGTCCCGGCTCACCGTCTTCAAAATCATCTCGTCGAACCTCTCGTCCTATGAGATGCAGCCGGAATGGATCTTCACGTCGCGAGCTATGTTCGTTCCCTGGCACACCATCGATCTGAATTCTTTTTCTTGAAAGCCTCCCCGGGGACCACAACCTCCTCGTCGAGACGGCGTCTTATAAAGAACAGGAGCTCCGGTGGCCATTGAACTCGCGCGAAGGTCGATCTCTGTTCTTCAGCTTGGACGACCCAAGCGTCGACCTGAGCTCGATGCCCTGCGCGGTCTGTTTCTGGTCTGGATGACCCTGACGCATCTTCCGACTCATCTAAGCGACTATTTCAATCAACCCCTGGGCTTTGTCTCCTCGGCGGAGGGATTTGTCTTCCTCTCAGCCCTTTTGGTGGCTCACCTCTACTTCCGGCAGGCTGCCGAAAACCAAGGTCACGTGCGGGAGAAGCTGTGGAAGCGAAGCTTGCGCATCTATGGCTATCACGTTCTAATGTTGCTGTTTGCCTTCACCATCGCCGCCTCGCTGGCATCGCACACCCATCGGCCGGCGCTGGTCAATCTTCTGGACTTTTACTTTGCCCACCCCCTGACGGCCATCGCCGGATCGCTTCTGTTGATCTACTGCCCGCCGCTGCTCGACATCCTCCCCATGTATGTCGCGTTCATGCTGCTTACGCCTCCAGCACTGGCCTTCGCCAGACGCAAGAGGTGGAGCTGGATTCTCGCTGCCAGCGGTTGCGTGTGGGCTCTGGCCCAGATCGGGCTGAGAGCGTGGGCCCATAACCTGGTCGTCCACGCCACGGGCCTGAAGATTCCGCTTCAGCAGACAGGCGCCTTCAATCTCTTTGCCTGGCAGTTGGTCTGGGTGCTCGGGCTTTGGATCGGCGCCTGCTCGGCCGAAGGCTCGCTTCCCTTTGCGCGGCTACCGCGTTTTATTTACCCAATGAGCGCGGCGGTTTGCCTGTTCTTCATCGGTGTGCGGCACGGATGGCTCGGGCCGCGGCTCACGCAGGACGCACTGGGAGTGCAGCTCGATAAGTGGCAGATCGGTCCCTTGCGGCTGATCAATCTAATCGCATTTGCCTGCGTGATGTACTGGTCGCGCAGGCTGATCATCCGGCTCGTCTCGATTGAGCCGTTTCTTACGTTAGGCAAGGCTTCGCTCGAGGTCTTCTGCGCTCATGTCTTCTTCGTCTTTGTAGGGCTCGCGCTTCTCTATGGAGAGATGAGCCAGTTGCACGGCCTGCTCGCTGCAATCCTGATTGCGCTCACCTTCTCCGGGATGCTGCTGGTCGCGATCCGCGAGGTTAACAAGCAGGCCCGAAATCGTGCCTCAAAGGTTGGTCCCTGTCCTCGAGATGCTCCCAGCGCAGGGTAGATCACGCCTTTTGTCCCAGGATCTGAATCCCGAGATCGAGCACAGCTTCGCTTCCCCAGAACTTCAACGGCATGGCACCAATGTGGACGGAGAGCATCGCTTCGAAGAGTCGAGGACTTCCGCGAAAGGCCGCCTGGGTCCAGCGACGAAGGAGCGCAAAGCGATCCATCAGAAGCATGGCTTGCGACAGGAAGACCGGGGTGCGTCGGATGGCTTTATGCCTCCGCTCGTAGAGCTGAAGATCGCCCACTTCTAAAGCATCGCCGAGGGCCTGGGCTTCGAGCAGAGAGAGGGCCAGTCCTTGTCCCGCGATCGCATCCACCGAGCCTGAGGCATCGCCGATCAGCGCAATCTTCCCGTTCGTAACGCGACGATAGAGATGACCTTCCGTCAAGGCTCCGCGCTCGGCACCCAGCGGCTCGGCCCCTTGCAGCCGAGCGGAGAGCTGAGGAAACCAGTCGAGCGCCGCTTTCACAGAGCTGAATCGATCGCGTGCGACGACGACTACGCAGATCTCCTCAGGACCGACTGGGGTCACATAGGCCTGCCCCAGATCGCACCAGTGGACCTCCATGAACCTGTCCCATGGAGCCAGCCTGAAGTGCTGCCGTAGACCGATACGTCGGCTCGTCCGTCTTCCTGCATCCAGGCCGGACCACCTCCGGATCCTGGAGTGAATTCCATCCGCGCCCACAATCCACTCTGCGCGAATCCTTCCCTTTGAGGTCTCCACCTCCTGGCCGTGAACTCCAAGAACCTGGGTTCCCCAGCGAAACTCCACGCCCAGCTCTGCCGCGCGCTTGTGAAGAAGCTCATGCAGAACGATGCGGCTCACGCCTCGGCCAGAACGGTGAGGGAAACAAGCCTCGACTGAGCCCATCCCCTCGACAAAACGGATTCCATGAAAAAGGTGCGAGTCGCGATCCGTGAGCTCAATCCCCAGGGCGGATAAGGCATCGAGAGCGTCCGGCAGCAGACCTTCCCCGCAGGCCTTGTCAATAGGAGGCTTGAAGCAGTCGGCGACGATTACGCTGAAGCCGCGACGGCGCGTCTCGATCGCGGCGGCTAATCCCGCTGGCCCTCCGCCGCAGATGAAGACCTCCACGTTGTTCATAGGAAGATTTCACACGAGCGTGCGAACAAGGCCGTCAGGGAAATGTAATTTTGCTGTCGAAGTGTCATGAAGCACCTGCGGACGGCTCCCATTCACGCTGCCCCGTTCCCCCTGCTACAGTGAGAATAGGCGATTGGCGATAACTTTGCCTCACTCTCAGGTTCATGTCTTCCCATCTCATCATTAACGCAGATGACTTCGGCCTCACTGCAGGCATCAATCGCTCCATCGCGGAGCTGCATCGCGCAGGCGTGTTGACCTCGGCCACGCTGATGGCAACCGGAGCGGCCTTTGACGATGCGGTCGCCATCAGCCACGCCCTGCCGTCGCTCGGCGTGGGATGTCATGTCGTCTTTACGGACGGAACCCCGGCCTCTTCTCCGGCAAGCGTCCCTTCTTTGATCGGTCCCGATGGAAAGACGTTTCGTCCGTCGCTGCTTGATTTCGTCCGTGCCCTGATGAGCGGGCACATCCGCGAGATCGATATCGAGCGCGAGACAGAGGCACAGATCTCCCGGCTGCAGCAGGCAGGCATCTCGATCACCCACGTCGATACGCATAAACACACGCACCTGTTTCCGGGAGTCACGCGTCCTCTGCTGCGCGTGCTCGAACGCTCTGGAATCACGGCGATTCGCGATCCCTTTGAGCCGCCATTTCTCCAACGCCTCGCACATGCCGGTCTCAAGCGGAGACTTCAGATCGGCCTCCTTAACCGCCTCCGTCCCAGCTTCGATCGCCATCCCCAGCTGCAAACCAGAACCGTCCTCACGACGAATGGAACCGTAGGCGTCTCGGCCACCGGTAACCTCAATCCTGAGACGCTGAGCGAGATCCTTGCAGCTCTACCTGCCTCGGGAGCCTACGAACTGGTCTGTCATCCCGGTTATAACGATCAGGACCTCGACCGCGTCACCACGCGCCTGCGAGCCCATCGCGAGATCGAGATGCAGTCCCTGCTCTCCATCCTTCCAACCGTTCTTGCGCAACCAGATCGCATCCGGCTCATCCATTACGGAGAGCTCTCCACCGTCGATGCGCCTGCCCGCTGAGAGATCGCAACATCCACGCACGACTGACCCGGGAGTTCCGCGATGAAGATCGGCATCACCTGCTATCCCACCTACGGAGGTTCGGGCGTTGTGGCCACCGAGCTTGGAATCGAGCTCGCTGAGCGCGGTCATCAGATCCACTTCATCACTTCGTCCCAGCCCTTCCGGCTGACCGGTCGCGAGGCAAACATTCACTTTCACGAGGTCTCGGTCTCCACCTATCCTCTCTTCGAGTACCCGCCCTACGATCTCGCGCTGGCCACGCGCATGGCCGAGGTCGCCGAGTATTACTCCCTCGATCTTCTGCACGTTCACTACGCCATTCCCCACTCGGTCAGCGCTCTGCTCGCAAGCCAGATGCTGGAGTCACAAGGCCGTCGCTTGCCCTTCATCACCACCCTGCACGGAACTGACATCACCCTCGTGGGACTCGATCCCTCGTATCTTCCGATCACACGCTTTGGAATCGAGCGTTCGCACGGCGTCACCGCCATCTCCGCTCATCTGGCCGAGAGGACGCGCCATGCCTTCGGCGTCACCTCCGAGATCGAGGTCATCCGCAACTTCGTCAACTGCGACGTCTACGTCCGCAGGCCCGAGCTCGTCGCCGAGATGCGGCCACGCTTCGCCTTACCGGAAGAGCACCTCTTCGTCCACCTCTCGAACTTCCGGCCCGTCAAGCGTGTCCTCGATGTGGTCGAGATCTTCGCCCGCGTCTGCCGCGAGCTTCCCTGCCGCCTGATGTTGATCGGCGATGGTCCCGATCGCAGCTCGGCCGAGCATCTGGCCCTGCGCCATGGAGTTCAGGATCGCATCCACTTTCTCGGCAAGCAGGACGATGTGCACGAGCTGCTTCCGCTGGCCGATCTGATGCTGATGCCGAGCCAGATGGAATCCTTCGGTCTGGCAGCCCTCGAAGCCATGGCATGCGGCGTTCCCGCCATCGCCACCCGCGTCGGGGGCGTTCCCGAGCTGATCGAAGACGGCGTCAACGGCATGCTCTTCGATCTGGGCGATGTGGACTCGATGGCCGCCGCGGCGATCTCTCTGTTGAGAGATCCCGAGCGGCTGCATGAAATGTCCGATGCGGCTCAGAGGACAGCGCGCGAAGACTTCTCCACCACGCGCATCATTCCCCTCTACGAAAACTACTACGAGCGCGTGCTCAACCGAGGCTGACGGAGATTCCAAGCGCCTGAGGCCACTCCGCGGGCGAGTCCACGAGGATATCCGGCCTCGCCGCCCTGAGCCGCTCCGGAGCCAGCCCAAAGCCGCATCCCAGCGAAATAGCTCCAATGGCGCGCGCAGTAAGCACATCGATATCCGTGTCTCCAACCATCACCGTCTCTGTTGCAACAATCTTCGAGCCTCGAATCGCCGAAGCCTCCTCGATCAGCGTCATTAATCCATGCGGATCGGGCTTCTTGGTATGAAAGCTGTTGCCGCCGTAGTTCTGAAACAGATACTGGGAGATTTCAAAGTGATCGCAGATCGCGCGTGAGGGATTGACCGGCTTGTTGGTGAGTACAGCCATCATGATGTCAGGCTGGGCTGCGCGGATTGTTGCCAGAGCCTCCATGACGCCGGGATAGACATAGGTGAAGTCGAGCTTATGCTCACGGTAATACTCAAGGAAGTAGTTGACCGCCTCGGTGACGTACTCCTCATCGTGCACGTCGCCTTCAGGATCTCCCAGCGCTCTTCGCACCAGCATGGAGGCTCCATCGCCGGTGTAGCTTGCGATCACCTCCTCCGGCAGCGCCGGGCGTTTGAGGTGCGACAGCATCGCATTAACCGAGTTGCAGAGGTCCTGACACGAATCGATCAGGGTTCCATCCAGATCGAAGACGAGAAGCCGTGGAGTAACGGAGGACATAGCTCCAGCTTAATTCGCTTTTGAGCTTCGCCGGAGATCCGCTTCATAATCGAAGCATTTTTTGCTAATCTCAAGGCTCAGACCCAAGGCGATGGGTACCGCCTCCAACCGCGTCTCTTCTCGAAACGCTGATGACTCCTACGATTCTCTGTAGGAGACCCATGTCTGCAATTGCCTCCATCTTCCTGCATCAGCTTCGACTTCTGCCCCCACGTCGCCTGCTGGCTTGTCCTTGCCGCCTGCGCAGGCGCACTTGCCGGCTCGGCTTCGGCGATCCTGCTGATCGCGCTCGACTGGGCCACCCGCACCCGCGAGTCCCGACCATCGTCGCCGCATTTTCGCAGCATCTTCCGCGCTACGACTTTGCGGCAAAGTTCGCCTTTACCTCCCTGACGCTGGGTTCAGGCTTCAAGGGCGGCGAGGTCACGCCCCTGTTCTTCATCGGCGCGACCCCTCGGCAACGCGCTCTCCAGCATCCTGCCGCTGCCCTCCTCGCTGTTAGCCGCCATGGGATTCGTCGCCGCCATCGCCTGCGTCGCCAGCTACCTCTCTCTTCAGCAGACACCGCGGCATCTATCACACGCAGCGGCTGCGCGCCCAAAAGCATCCTATTCGAAGCCGCGATTCCACGACGTGATGACGCGGCTATTGCGCTCCCACCCAAGCACGCTCACGCTTCCCGTGCCTAACGTGAAGAGGCTTCCCCCCGTTGCCTCGAGCAGCAGCCAGCGGGCCGCCAGGATCCGCAGGATATGGGCATGGGCAAACAACGCCACCTTGCCGCCGGCGGGCGCGGCCGCCAGCGACCGGGCGATCACGCCATCGGCCCGCACCCCGACCTGCTCCGCCGTCTCACCGTTGATAATAGGGTCCTTCCAGACGCTCCATCCCGGCACCTCGGCCTGAATCTGAGGGGTCGTCCTACCCTCGTAGATGCCGTAGTCCCACTCCTTCAGGCCATCGTCAACGACGGCCTGAGAGCCGAATCCGGCGATCTCGCAGGTCTCGCGGGCGCGCTGCATCGGGCTCGTGAAGACCGCGTCGAAGGCCGTTCCCTTCAGGTAATCCCGCAGCTCCTCGGCCCGCCGCCGGCCCTGCTCCGTCAGGGGAATATCGGTTCGGCTGGTGTGCTGGCCGCTCAGGCTCCACTCGGTCTCACCGTGGCGCATCAACCATAACTGTGTTCCTTCGCTCATTCGCAACCTCCGTCTATTTCCACTATCTTATGGGGTGATGGATTTTCAATTAACAACGACATACAAACCGCAGGGAGACCAGCCCCGGGCGATCGGCGAGCTGGTGGCCGGACTCGAGGCAGGCGAAAAGGATCAGGTCCTGCTCGGCGTCACCGGCTCCGGCAAGACCTTCACCATGGCCAAGGTGATCGCCGAGCTCAATCGCCCTGCCTTGATCCTCGCCCACAACAAGACCCTGGCTGCGCAGCTCTACCATGAGTTCAAACAGTTCTTCCCCTCGAACGCGGTCGAATACTTCGTCTCCTATTATGACTACTACCAGCCCGAGGCCTACATCCCCTCCGGCGACCTCTACATCGAGAAAGAGGCGACCATCAACGAGGAGCTGGACAAGCTCCGGCTCTCCGCAACCCGCTCCCTCTTCGAGCGCCGCGACGCCATCATCGTATCCTCTGTCTCCTGCATCTACGGTCTCGGCTCGCCAGAAGCCTACTACGGAATGCTCCTCCTGCTCGAAAAAGGGCAGCGCGTCCGCCGCGAGGACATCACCCGCCGCCTGGTCGAGATCCTCTACGAGCGCAACGACGTCGACTTCCGCCGTGGAACCTTTCGCGTAAGAGGCGACGTCATCGAGGTCTATCCCACCTACGATGAGAACGCCTATCGCATCGAGCTCTTCGGCGACGAGATCGACTCCCTCTCGCAGATCGATCCGCTCTTCGGCTCCGTCAAACAGAAGTACTCCCGTCTGCCGATCTACCCGAAGAGCCACTATGTCGTCCAGCCCGAGCGCAAAGCCACCGCCATCGACTCCATCCTCGCCGAGCTCTTCGACTGGGAGGCTCAGCTCGAAAAAGAAGGCCGTCTCGTCGAGTCGCAGCGCATCCATCAGCGCACGCGCTTCGATCTCGAGATGATCAAGTCCGTTGGCTACTGCCACGGCATCGAGAACTACTCCCGCCACTTCTCCGGCCGCCTTCCCGGCGAGCCGCCGCCCACCCTGCTCGACTACTTCCCCCGCGACTACCTCATCTTCATCGACGAATCCCACGTCACCGTCCCTCAGCTCCACGGCATGTGGCACGGCGACCGCTCGCGCAAGCAGAACCTCATCGACTACGGCTTCCGGCTTCCCTCCGCGCTCGACAACCGCCCCCTGCGCTTCGAGGAGTTCGAGTCGCGCACCGGGCAGATCGTCTATGTCTCAGCCACGCCCGGACCGTACGAGCTCACCAAATCCGCCGGCGTTGTGGTCGAACAGATCATCCGGCCCACCGGTCTCATCGATCCCGTCGTCGAGATCCGCCCCGTCAAAGGACAGATCGACGATCTGCTGGCCGAGATTCGCGATCGCGCTGAAAGAAATCAACGCGTGCTGGTGACGACCCTCACCAAGCGCATGGCCGAGGACCTTGCGGGCTACTACACCGAGGTTGGCGTGCGCTGCCGCTACATGCACTCCGAGATCGAGACCCTCGAACGCATCAAGCTGCTGCGCGATCTTCGCAAGGGCGAGTATGACGTCCTGATCGGCATCAATCTTCTGCGCGAAGGGCTCGATCTCCCCGAGGTCTCGCTCGTCGCCATCCTCGATGCCGACAAGGAAGGCTTCCTTCGCTCACAGGGATCGTTGATCCAGACCATCGGCCGCGCCGCCCGGCATCTCGAGGGCAGAGCCATCCTCTATGCAGACAAGATGACGGATTCGATGCAGCGCGCGATCGACGAGACCAACCGGCGACGCGAGATCCAGCAGGCCTACAACGAAGAGAACGGCATCACGCCTCAGTCCATCATCCGCCCCACCGATATGACGCTGGCCGCGATTCTCAACGCCGACTACGCTGACCTGACCGAAGAGACCGGTGACATGCCGGAGTTCGCCAGCCAACAGGAGCTCGACACCCATATCGCCAAGCTCGAGACCGAGATGCGCGAGGCCGCCAAGAAGTTCGAGTTCGAGAAGGCCGCCCGCATGCGAGACAGCATCAAGGAGTTGCGTACCAAGGAGTTTCTCTTCAGCTAGCAGGACAGGAGGGAGCCCTTGGCTCCCTCCTGCAGGCCTGCCGGATCGGCTCAGAACTCATGAAACGCCGCCTCGAGCGGGAACTCATCTTTCTCTTTTGCTGCGACCTTCGTCCGCGTGGCGACAGCGAGAGAAGAGGCCGCACGAACCGCCTTCACGGGCGCATTCCGGCTGCCCGGGCGAACCGCCGAAGGCCGGCGTGCGATCTCCATTCTCTGCGAGCCCCCCAGCATCGCGTTCAGACGATGCACCACATCCCGCAGCGTCTCCGACTGCGCGTTGAGCTCCTCGGCCGCGGCGGCGCTCTCCTCTGCGTTCGCCGCCGTCGCCTGGGTCACCTGCTCCATCTGGGAGATGGCGCGCGCGATCTGCTCAAGGCCGCGCGACTGCTCCTCGCTGCCCAGGCTAACCTCGTCGACCAGCGTCTTGATCTTCGCTGAATCCGATGTAATCGTCTGGATCGTCGCAGCCACATGATCGACCCTCTCTTTGCCCGCGTTCGACTTTGAGATCGACTCCTCGATCAGCAGAGCCGTATCCTTGGCCGCCTGCGCCGAGCGCTGCGCCAGGCTTCGCACCTCGTCCGCCACCACCGCGAATCCCATGCCGGCCTCGCCCGCCCGGGCGGCCTCGACGGCGGCGTTGAGCGCAAGAATATTCGTCTGAAAGGCGATCTCATCGATCACCTTGATGATCTTCGAGATCTTCCCGCTCGATTGGTTGATCTCGTCCATCGACACGATCATCTCGTTCAGCTGCGTATTCGTCTTGACGAACATCGTCTGCGACTGGCTCATCAGCGACGCCATCGAGCGCGAGTTGTCGGTGTTCTTTCGAGCCATTGAGTTGATCTCTTCGCTCGAGGCCGAGGTCTCCTCGATCGACGCCGCCTGCTGGGAGGATCCCTGAGCCAGCATCTGACTGGAAGAAGCGACCTGCGAGGCCGCGCCTGCGATCTGATCGGCTCCCTCGGACAGCTCGGAGACGACCTGCCCCATCTGCCGGTTCAGCGTCACAATCATGAACCAGGCGATGCCCACGCCCGCCACGAACGCGAGAATGGCGAACGTAACCGTGAACGAAGACCCGGCCTTAAGAGTGCCGGCGATCTCCGCCATGGAGCCGTCCGCGTTCCGCTTGTTCTTCGCCGACATATCCGGCAGCAACGATGCCATGGAAAGCATCACCGGCCTGAGAGCATCCGAATACAGCTTCTCCGATTCAGCTCGCTTGTTTCCATAGCGCAGACGAACCACCGCAGGCCACACGGTATCGATGGTTCCGACGGCGCTCTTCAGCTTTTCGAAGTTCCGTCGATCCTCGTCCTGGGTCAGATTGGCCTCATAGCCCTTCATATCCTGCGTCAGCTGTTCGCGGGTCGTCTTTAACCTCTGCTGGGCCTGCCCAAGACTCTCCGAATCGTTGCTCAGCTGGTATCGAAGCTGCCAGACCCTCGTCTCATCGATGTCATGGGTCATGGAGGTCGCATAGACCAGTCCCGGCAAAGAATCGTCGGCCATCGAACGAACCTGTTTATCGATCTCGTGGAAGCCTCTGATTGCGATCAACGCCATAATCGCAACCAACAGCATCAATGCTCCCGCGGTCAAGACGAAGCGTCTGCCGATCGTAATCCCTGACTTCATTGAACGTATCTCCTTTGGCTGATCGCGCGGTTATTGCAGGATGGAGCTGATGCCCTTGAGCTCCTGGGTGCTCAGGACCTGATCGATGTCGAGCAGGATTTTGACCCTGCCCTTGACCTTGGCCATGCCGAGAAGGTAGGGGCTTGCCGATCCCGGCCCGAAGTCCGGCGTGTCTTCGATATCGGCGTCATTCAGGGTGAGCACCTCCACCACGCCATCGACAATGATGCCCATCGGAAGCTCGCCTTCAGAAGACTGCGCCCGCACCACGATGATGCAGGTACGGTCCGTGTGTTCCTGGCGCTCGAGGCCGAACTTCGTGCGCAGATCGACGACCGGGATGACACGCCCACGCAGATTGATCACGCCTTCGATAAAAGCCAGCGTCTGCGGGACCGTGGTAATCTCCTGCATCTTCATAATCTCTCGAATCTTCATCACGCCGGCTCCGAATTCCTCGCGCCCGAGCTGGAAGATGAGATACTTCCCCGACCTCGGGTCGGACACCACCCCATTCGTCGCTGCCTTTGAACCCTGCGTGGAACTTTGAGCTGTCTGCATAGATCTCCTCTGCCCCTTCTCTCTCTCGAAGCTGCGGCCTGTCGAATAGCGCTTGTCAACGAAACTCTGGCAAGTACGTTATCGACGGGGAAGAACCTTTTCTTTACAGCCTCGCGGCAACCGTTGGATCAGGCATCCTCCAATCGCTACCGCGTGAAACACATCTCCGTCAGAGAATCCGGAATCGCGGAGAGAGGAAGAATCGTATCGACGGCTCCCACCTTGACGGCCTCGCGCGGCATTCCGTAGACCACGCAGCTCGCCTCATCCTGCGCGATGGTGCGTGCTCCCTTCTGCTTCATGCGCAGAAGCCCCTGCGCGCCATCGGCTCCCATCCCCGTCAGCAGCACGCCGATCGCATCCCTGCCCGCGGCCTCCGCGACCGAGGAGAACAGAACATCGACCGATGGCCTCTGGTAGCAGACCTGCGGTCCTCCCCGCACCTCGACGCAGTATCCTGCTCCACCGCGCCGCAGCACCATGTGGAAGTCGCCCGGCGCCACCAGAGCCAGTCCCGGAACGACCTCGTCGCCATCCTTGGCCTCGATCACCTCCATCGCGCACAGCTTATTCAACCTGGCGGCAAAGGCTGCGGAGAAGACAGGAGGAATATGCTGCGCAATGACGACTCCCGGCGTAGAAGCGGGCAGTTGTTCCAGCACGACGCGGATCGCCTCCGTGCCCCCTGTGGAGGCGCCGATCGCAATGATCGCATTGGAAGACGCCGGTCGCCTCTCCGTCTTCGATGCCTGAGGGAGAGCCGGCGAAGAGCTCGCCTCTTGAACCATCGGCCTGCGGATGCGCGCATTGGCTGCGGCGCGAAGCTTGGACGACAGGGCATGGCGCAGCTCGCCGATTGAATACGGTCCGCCGGGCTTCGCCATCACCTCGACCGCTCCGCACCTGAGGGCCTCCATCGAGATCTCGGCCGAGGCCTGCGTCAACGAGCTGATGATGATCACCGGCATCGGGTGATAGACCATCAGCTTCTTTAAAAACGTAAGGCCGTCCATGCGCGGCATCTCGATATCGAGCGTCAGGACATCGGGCCGCAACGCGAGGATCTTGTCCCGCGCCACGAAGGGATCGGGAGCCGTCCCCACCACCTCCATGTCCTTCTCGGCCGAGATCGTCTCCGTCAATATCTTGCGCACGATCGCCGAGTCGTCGACCACCAAAATCTTGATCTTGGATCCCGCATCCCTCACGCGTTGGCCTCCAGCCAGAGGAAGAGCGACCCCTCGTCGAGATCGAGCATCTGAGCCGTCACGTTGCCCGAGAGCGCGACGGAGGATCGCGCCGCGTCGGCCGGCTCGCACCGGGGATGGGTCAGATCGAAGATCGTATTCGCGCGAAGACGGCTTAAGAACGAACCGCAGATCATGTTCGAGAGCTCGCACAGGACCTCTTCGATCTGCACCCGAGAGATCTCCTCCGTGGGCTGACCCAGGAAGTTCTCCGCGATCACCTCCGCAATCTTTCGGGGAGCGGCAAGGCCAAAGCTTCCACCGCCGTCTCCCGAGAACTCCAGGCGGCAGAGAATTACCTCTTCCCCCGGCAGCGACGCATCCTCCGCGGGACCGAGGACACCGAGGAAGCACATCGACTCGAGCACGTCGGAGGCCACCTCCGTCAGTAATAGGTTATGGCCTGTGATCTGCATGTCCCTCTCCCAGGAGAAGTCTCTCCATCGCCCGTCCCAGAGTCTCGGGAACAAATGGCTTGGTTACATAGTCGCGGGCGCCCAGGGCCATCATGCGCTCGAGCCTGGCCTCGGTGCGGTCGGTCGAGATCACCATCACGGGAATCGACTCGAGCAATACATCGTTGCCGATCTCCCGCAGCAGCTGTTCGCCGTTCATCACGGGCATGTTGATGTCGGTAAGGACAAGGTCCACCCAATGAGATCGCAGCAGATCGAGCGCCTCCTGTCCGTTGCCGGCTTCAAGATACTCGCCCAACTCGATACCGGACATATCCATGACCCTGCGAATCATCTTGCGCATCGCAGGCGAATCGTCGACGACAAGCACCTTAAACGCCATGGCCCGCTCCTTTCCTTACTGCTGAAGGCTCTTCCTTACCAAAGAAGGCTCCAAAATCTGTTCCGTCAGTCCGCGACGGATCACGATACGGCCGTTCGACAGCTCCAGCCGGACCGTTCTCGACTGCGTCCCGCCCACATCCTCGCTGCGCACCAGGATTCCGGCCTTCCAGAAGATCTTGCGCAGTGCGAGATGGTTGCGCTTGCCGATGTTGAAGGTCTCGCTGGCATCCATCACCTGGGCGCCTCCCATCACGGCAACCTCGATGCGCGAGCGCACCGCGCCCAGCTGATACGCCTTCTGAAACAGCAGAGGAATTCCGGTATCGGCAAACATCCCCGGCCGCTGAATGGCCTTCTCCTGGTCGAGCGAGGAATCGGGCAGCATATAGTGCAGAAGACCGCCGATGCGGGACACCGGATCGAAGATGGCAACGGCGATGCAGGATCCCAGCGCATAGGTCACCAGGGTAGCTTCAGGATCGGCACTGACCGCATACTCCCCAATTCCAACCACCACAAGCGTCATCGGTCGGTGTGTCTCCGGTAAAAGCTGTTCGAGGGTCCGGCAATCTTCCGGTAGGTCGCAGGCCGGATATATTTCAGCCCATGGTCGATCCCGTTCAGGCTCTCTGCGTGGCCGATTAAAAGATGACCTCCCGGCGCCAGCTGTGCCGCAAGACGGTTCACCAGAGCCTGCTGGGTCTTTTGATCGAAGTAGATCATCACGTTGCGGCAGAAGATCACCTGGAATACGCCCACATGCGAGAAGTCCTCCATCAGGTTGAGCCTCTCGAAGGTCACGAGCGACCGCACCTCCTGCTTGACGAGATAGGATCCTTGCGAATCTTTTGTTCCTTTCAGCAGATACCGGCGCTGCTGCTCGTTCGGCATCGTGCCCAGGCGCTCGGAGGTGTAGATCCCGCGTCCGGCCGCGGCCAGGACGCGGGTCGAGATGTCGCTAGCCAGGATGCCGATCCTCGCGGCCTGCGCAGCTCCGAGCGCCTCCAGCAGGGTAAACGCAATCGAATAGGGCTCCTCGCCCGTCGAGCAGGCCGCGCTCCAGACGCGAATCCGGCCGGGGGGAGGAAGCGATGGAAGGATCTCCCTGCGGAGATAATCGAAGTGCTGGGTCTCGCGAAAGAAGCTGGTGTGGTTGGTGGTCAGAAGATCGACCATCGCGGTCAGCGACTCTCCGCTCCTGTCCTCTTCGACCATCTTCCAGTACTGCTCGAAGCTCTCCATTCCGAGCTCCCGCAGCTTCTTGCCCAGCCTGGCCTCGACCAGGATCTCTTTGCCCCCAAGGTCGACGCCGAAGCTCCTGTACATCGTCTTCGCAATCTGCTCGAACTCCTTCGGGCGAAGCCTCCGTTCGGAGGACCCGTTCGGGGCAGCGGCCTGTCCGTGCCAGGCCTGTCCGTGTGAGGAACCGCTCATGCCGCGGCCTCCTGATAGATCCCCTCCATGTCGAGAATCAGTCCCACGCGTCCATCTCCCAGGATGGCGCAGCCGGCCAGTCCGGAGATGTCCTTGAAGGTCTCGCCCAGGCTCTTGATCACGACCTCCTGCTTGCCGGCCAGATCGTCCACCAGCAGGCAGAACTGGCGATCGTTGCTCTCGATCACCACCAGAAGCCCTTCGGAGGGATCGACCGCCTTCGACGGGATATTGAATCGCCGATGCAGCCTCACGATGGGAAGCAGACTCCCCCGCACCAAGGCCATCTCGTGGCGCCCCTGTACGGTCGAGAGCAGATCCGGCGTGGGACGAAACATCTCGCGCACCGAAAAGATCGGGACAACGTAGCGGCTGGTCCCGACCATCACCACCAGACCCTCGATGATGGCCAGCGTCAGAGGAAGCCTCAGGTGAAACGTAGTCCCCTTGCCCGGCTCCGACTGGATATCGATCCGGCCCCGCAGCTTCTCCACATTGCGGCGGACCACATCCATCCCCACACCGCGCCCGGAGACGTCGGTGATCTTCTCGGCGGTCGAGAACCCGGGCTCAAAGATCAGCTGATGAATCTCCGAATCCGTCAGCTGCGCTCCGGCTTCGATTACGCCGTTCTGCGCGGCTTTGGCGAGAATCTTCTCGCGGTTAAGACCTCGGCCATCGTCGGCGATCTCGATCACCACCTGACCGGCCTGATGATAGGCACGGAGAAAGATCCGCGCCTCGCGCGACTTCCCGGCCGCGATGCGCTCCTCGGGATTTTCGACACCGTGGTCGACCGAGTTCCTCACCATGTGCAGCAGAGGATCCGTCAGCTCCTCGGCGATCGTCTTATCCAGCTCCGTCTCTTCGCCCGAGGTCTCAAGCACGATCTCCTTGCCCACCTTGCGCGAGAGATCGCGGACCAGCCGCGCCGTGCGCTGAAACAGCTGGCTCACCGGAACCATGCGCATCGCCATCGTGATGCGCTGCACCTCGGCGGTGTTGCGCGTAAGCTGGGCGATGTCGGCCAGCAGGCGAGCGTCCTCGGTCTCGGCGAGCACAGGATTGTGCCGGATTAGAGACTGCGCGATCACCATCTCCCCCACCATGTCCAGCAGGTGATCGAGCTTCGCCGTCTCCACGCGCACCGAGCTCATATCCGCGGCCTTCGCGGCCTCGGCGGGCTTCGTCTGCGCCTTCTCCGCAACCGGAGCCGGCGCAGGAGCGACCGGCTGAGGAGAATTTACCGGAGAGATTAACGCAGCCACCACAATCGGAGCGGCTATCGCATCACGCGTCTCCTCCGCTACTTCCATCTCTTCCGCGGCCGCAGCCGGCATCGCCAGAACCTTGATCCGCTTGACCAGAGACCGATTATCTATCGTTCCCGTCGCTGCCGCTCCAGCCAGCTCGCGCTCGATCCGATTAAGCTCCTCGTTCAGATAGTCCGCACACTCAAGCACGATATCGACCACCGAAGACGAGATGCGCATCTTCTCATTCCGAGCCAGATCCAGCAGCGTCTCGACCTCGTGCGCAACCTCCTGAATGCGATAGAACTCCAGGAAGCCCGCCAGGCCCTTGATGGTGTGGAAGGTGCGAAAGACGGAGTGCAATACTTCGAGCGATCCGGCATCGCGCTCGAGCTCGAGCATCTGGCTCTCGATCAACGAAAGATGTTCGCGCGCCTCCACCAGAAAATCGCCGATCAGCTCTCTGTCCTGTGCAAAAGCCAACTGCCGTGCAGAAGAAGCGGTCTCCGGGGACGCCTCTTCAATCACCGGCGGAGGGGCCCCCTCCTCGGAAGACACGGACAGCGCCTCGCGAAGATCGGCTATCCCCTCGCATAGCCAGCGCTGGCGCTCGTCCGCGTCGCCGCCTCCCGCGGCCATCCTGTCTGCGATTCCCAATACCATTCGAGCGACGTCGGACCGTTGCTGCTCCTCCGCCATCTCCGCCAGGGTCTTCATCTGTTCCGGCAGAATCGCATCGACCTCTTTAACCAGCAGATCCGTGATTAAACGATCAACGTACGCCAACAGGACGGGCGCCGAAGTTGCCGATGCTCTCTCTTCCGAAACCATGATCTCTCCGCGGCAGAAACTCTTTCTCGATCCCTCCACGAACGCGTTCGAGGGGCGGCTCGGATCTCCGAGGACTGGAACGAAGACCCGATCCATGGACTTCATCGACCCCGGGAAGAGGAAACTTTAAAGAGACCGCAAACGTCCTCGCTCCCGTCTGAAAATAGCCGGTTAAAATCGTGAACTCGGTAGACCCCGGGCGCTCCCGCTTCGTCTCTAAAGAAGCAAGAAAAGAACAGGCCTCGGCCGGATGGAAATCCCCTTCATCGCCCTTCGCATCCAACGAAGAGCAACGAAATCACGATGAAGACAGAAGTAGAGCAGAATGCAGCCTGAATCATTTCCGATCGCCCCCAGGACCAACAGAATTCTCGTCGTCGACGACGACGCCGATATCCGATCCCTCACGCGAACCTTCCTCGAAGGGGAAGGTTACTCCGTCCACTCCTCCGGCGACACCGATCGCGCCGCTCAGATCTTTCGCCGCTCCCCCGGCATCGATCTCCTCGTCACCGATTACTCCATGCCGCAGCGCACCGGCCTTGAGCTCGCTCGCGAGCTCAAGCATCTTCACCCCTCGCTCCGCGTCCTGATCATCTCGGGAGTCTTCCTCACCGAAGACGAGCATCGCCTCATCCAGACCGAAGGCTGGCGCTTCCTTTCGAAGCCCTTCTCGCTGCCGCAGCTGTTGGCCGAGGTCCACGAGATCCTCGCGCCCCGTACGTATCGCTCTGCTACCCTGATCGCGTGAGAGCTCTCCGTCAAGCGATCTTTATTCTCTTCGTCATCTTCTGGGTAGCTGTCCTCGTCATCTACGGGAGCTACGTCACCCTGCCCCGTCACAACACGGCAGCGACTCACTTCGACAGCATCCTCGTTCTGGGAACTCCCTCAAAGCTCGACGGCTCCCCCTCGCCGGAGCAGCGAGAGCGCGTGCTCGAAGGCATTCGCGAGTATCGTCGAGGCGTCGCTCCTCGCATCGTCATGACTGGCGGACCCGCGCACAATCACTTCGTCGAAGCCCACACCATGGCTCAATTCGCCATCGCGCAGGGAGTGCCCGCCTCCGATGTTCTCGAAGAGCCGCAGGCCCAGAACACCGTTCAAAATATCTTCTACTCCGCCCAGATCCTGCACCGGCACGGATGGTCCTCGGCCGAGGTGGTCAGCTCTCCTCATCATCTCGGGCGCGCGGCGCTGATCCTTCTCGCCTTCAATCAGAGGCAGCCCAGCCTCTCCCTCGACTGGAGCACACACGCCGCCCCCTGGCCCCCCGAATATGGAGTCCACTACAAACTGATCTTCTACTCAGTGGAGGCTTGGCGCTGCCTCGAGCTCCGGCTCCGCGGATTCCCTCCCTCGCGCTTCCTCCCGGCTCACGCCTGAACGCACGCGCCCGCCCCTCGACGAGAACCTGTCCTTCAGCTTCAGGAAGGGCTGCTCGATCCAGCGATAGCTCAAGACCGCAATTCCCGTCGAGAGAAGAAGAATCGCAAAACAACTGACCACCCCCGCCAGCGCCTGCGAGCGCAGGTGCGCTGCGATCCAGACCTGCATCTCGGAGAACTGCCGAACCAGGAAGTAGTGCCAGAGATAAAGCCCATAGCTGTACTTCCCATAAAAGCGAAGCAGCTTCGAGGAGAAGATCCGAGACAGCATCGTCCCTGGATGCAGGCTCATCGTCAGCAGCGCCGCCGAAAAGAACGCCAGAGCGCTGTATCCCAGCCCCTGGATCGGGCGTGACTGAAAGAACACCGAATGCCCCGCCCAGATCATCACCCCAAACCCTAGCAGAGCCGCCCCCGCCACCAGCCGCGCTGTTCGCAGCGACGGCAGAGGAATCAGAGCCAGCAACGCGCCCATCAGCAGAGCATCCATCCGGGCCGGAAGACTCTGATAGAGCCACAGCGTGAAAACATGCTCGTGCAGCAGCAAGAGCCGAAGCAGCGGAGCCAGAACGATCCCGGCGATGCAGATTTTCTTCAGAGTCTCCTTGGAGAGCCGCCCTCCCACCAGCCACGGCCAGATAAGATAAAACTGCTCCTCCAACGAGAGGCTCCAGACGTGATACATCTCGAACGGCCCCACCAGCGCCAGCGAATCGTCGAGAGGAAGCACAAAGTTCGCTCCGTAGAAGATCATCGCGATGTGCATGAGCCGGATGGGCGTGTGCATCAGCACGGCCCCGATTAGCGCCACGGCGAAGAGGAGGTAATAGACCGACGAAAGCCGCAACAGGCGGCGAATGTAAAAGTTACGAAAGTAATTCTCCGCCCCGCGCTGCTCATACAAAATTCCCGTGATCAGGAAGCCCGACAGTACAAAAAAGATATCGACCCCGGTCCACCCGAACGAAGCCAGCTGACCGAACGGCCCCACCCCATGTCGTGGAAAATAATGGAAGAAGACTACCATCAGGGCCGCCGTGCCACGCAGTCCATCCAGGCTGGAGATATGTCTCAACGGGAAGTAACTCCTGTATTGCTAACGATAGTACCCGATTAAAGATTACTTAAGTATCAATTTAGCCCCAATAACACTTAGGAGGAACCCTCCCCAGGGACTCCAGGAGAAGACCCTTGATCATCCTCAGCGACGAGCACGTCACCCTCGATACCCCCACCGGCCCCATGCGCACCCACATCTCCCGACCCTCCCCTCCCGGCCGCTATCCCGGCATCGTCTTCTACTCGGAGATCTTCCAGGTCACCGGCCCCATCCGCCGCATGGCGGCCTTTCTCGCCGGACACGGCTACATCGTCGCTACGCCGGAGATCTACCACGAGTTCGAGCCCGCCGGAACCGTGCTCGCCTACGATCAGGCAGGCTCCGATCGCGGCAACCAGCTCAAGACCACCAAGACCCTCGAAGCCTACGACGCCGACACCCGATCCGTGATCGCACATCTTCAATCCCGGCCCGACTCGACCGGCCACATCGGAGCCATGGGCATCTGCATCGGGGGCCACCTCGCCTTCCGCGCCGCCATGAATCCCGAAATCCTCGCCACCGCCTGCTTCTACGCCACCGACATTCACAAGCACAGCCTGGGCCAAGGCATGAACGACGACTCGCTTGAGCGCACCAAAGACATCCGCGGCGAGCTGATGATGGTCTGGGGTCGCCAGGACCCGCACATCCCCCTCGAAGGCCGCATGAAGGTTCTCGCCCGCCTCAACGAGGTCGATGCCCGCTTCAGCTGGCACGAGGTCAATGGAGCCCACGCCTTCCTGCGCGACGAGGGGCCGCGTTACGATCCCGAACTGGCAAGACATCTCTATGGCCTCACGCTCGAGATGTTCCACCGCAAGCTCGGCAAGGGCGACCGCCCGGCCTGAGACTCGAACGACCCCGGCGAAAAGCCAGCGCTGCCGCGCGGGCCCACTGCGCGTGGGGTCCACCCAACCGGAAAGCTCGCTGGGGACCCCGATGCGCGCTCACTTCGTGACGTGTGTACTGGCTTCTCCCTGGGCCTCCCGCTGGTCGGCATAGGAATGTACGTAAACGACCAACGGGAGCCTCACGGCGAAGGACCGCAGTGCGCCCGGCAGACCATAGAGTTACCGCTACCCCTCCCAATTCGTTTAGAGTGAATAGATGATGAAAGCGTCGAAGGTCGACCTGGTCGGCGTCGGTCTCAATGCCACGGATACGGTCATCCCTCTCTCCCGTTATCCCGAACCCGGCTCCAAGGTCGAGTTTCGCGAAAAGACGATCCTCCCCGGCGGCCAGGTGGCCACCACCGTCGTCGCCTGCCAGCAGTGGGGTCTGCGCACCCGCTACGTCGGCAAGATCGGCGACGACGGCGCCGCCAGGCTGCACCGGGATGCCTTCGCCCGCGCCGGGGTCGAAACCCATCTGCTCAACGCTCCCGGATGCGCCAGCCAGCAGTCCATCATCCTCGTCGACACTAAAGGAGAGCGGACCGTGCTTACCCGCCGCGACGAGGGTCTGGCGCTCAAGCCCGCCGACCTCAATCGCGACTGGATCGTCAATGCGCGCGCCCTCCATGTCGATGGGTACGACACCGCCGCGGCCACAGTCGCGGCCCACTGGGCGCGTTCCGCCGGCGTCCCCGTCATCGCCGACCTCGACGAGCTCTATCCCGAGGTCGAGCCTCTTCTCGAGAACATCGACTACCTGATCGTGAGCCGCGACTTCCCCACCCGTCTCACCGGCGAACCGACGCTCGAGGCCGCTCTCTCCCGCATGCGCACCCGCTACGGCTGCAAGCTCGCCGCGGCCACGCTCGGCGAGGAGGGAGTTCTCGCCTTCGACGGAAGAGGCTATCACCACGCCTCCGCCTATCTCGTCCCCGTGGCCGATACCACCGGAGCGGGCGACATCTTCCACGCCGGCTTCATCTACGGTCTGCTCCAGGACTGGCCGCTCGACCGTCAGCTCGACTTCGCCTGCGCCGCCGCGGCCTTGAACTGCACTGCCGTAGGCGCGCGCGGAGGCATTGGCACCGTGGATACCATTCAGGCCCTGATGGCCAGTGGAACTCATTATCCTGAGTCCTACTCAACCGCTGCCGTCCCTATCGCTGGATAATCGGAAGACAGGCGCTCCCACGCTTAATGGGCCCGGCCGGCAGGCCATCAGCTCTTTAACGCCAGCTCACTGCCAGGTGCCATCGCAGATCGCGTTCCCGCGTCTTCTCCAGCACGCGCCTGTACTCCAGAAGCTCTGCCAGCACCTGTTCCCCATCCGATCCCAGCTGCTGCGGCTCCACCTCGAGAGCGCCGATCAGAGCCTCCACCGTGACCAGGCCATCGCCCGCTGCATACCACTGCGGTGGAGGCAGACGATGCATCAGCTCCCGGTTCCCCGCGCCCTCTTCGATCAGCAGAGACATCGAGTTTTCGTCTGCGGAGAAGAACTCGATCAACGGGCGCACTTCCAGCCGAAGCGCAAGCCGCTCGACCGCATCTTCGTTGCGCGCCAGGGCGCGGCCGTTCACGAAGATGTCGTACCCAGGATCTTCTCCCTCAACCACGATGTACATTGAGGCAGCCATCTTTCGAAGAGTGTACCCTCAGGCCGCCTGTGCGAAAAGAGTCTCGCGAGAGAGGTCATCCTCTCGGCAATAGCAGCAGAGCAACAGCAGATCAATAGCGGATCAGCGGCAGAGATAGTCCACCGTGACCCTCCCCGAGATCCCCATATCGGACGTAATGTCGAATCCACTCGCGCTCTCGGCTCCGCTCCCGATGCCGAAGAAGGCCATGCCGCCATTCTGCGTCGCCGTGCAGATCTCCCCTTGAGCAAGCCTTGCGGCGACATGAGCGATCTTCCCAGGCCCCCCGCGCGTCGAGGCCACCACCAGGATCCTTCCCCGATCGGCGGTGCATCGGTAGCCCGCGGCGCACGCCGCATTTCCTCCACGAACCGCCTCCCCAACCGCGATCTGCGCCGCACCCGAAGTGCTCGCCGGAGTCGCCGCAGCAGCAGCGACTCCCCCGCCGGCTGAGCCATTGCAGGGAACGGCGACCAGAGTATGGTTCGCAACCGTTAGGCAACTGCCATCCTGCGCCCTCGGCAACGAAAGCTCATCCACGCTCAGCTTCGCCGCCCGGATAGAAGCCGTGCTCACCGTGCCGGTCGCGGGATCGTAGACGATCTTCCCATTCTGCATCTCGAACAAGGAGTAAGGTGCCGGACGATTGCATCCCAGAAGGCTGCAGCCCACGCGGAACAACGTTCCGGCGTTCATCGGGGCATTTGCCACCTGCTCCAGCGTCGCATAAGGGCCAGCGTGAATCGACCACGTAATCGGCTCCAGCGTTCCACCGCAGCCGGTATACATCTTGCAGGGATTGCCGTTGTCCCAGCGCGATGGCCTGAAGTTCCTGGAGATCCCGGCTCCATAAAACGCCCACAGCTCTCCATGCGAATCCGCTCCGCTGGGAGGCGTGTGCTCCGTCACCACATTGGCCCGAAAACGCATCTGGAAGCTCGGATTATGCGGATTCTCGATCAGGTCCCCCGACGCCCAAGCGACCGTGTTCGGCTCCAGCTCCACCCCCTCCGGCGTCCGCGGAGCAATCACCTCCGCGCCGGGATAGAGATGAAACCCGTAGGAAGCCTCCGGCAGATCGATCGTAGCCGAAGCCGCCACCGCATCCGGTCCAGTCTGCTTCCAGCTCAACTGAACGTTGGTCGCATCCGTATACACCGGAGAAGTGACCGTGCCGTTGAAGCTCGCCTCCGACGCCGAGGCGATCACCACCGACGGCGCAAGATTGAAGATGTAAGGCGCATTCGCCTTGGCAAAGCTCGCTGTAACCACTCCATTCCTGCGCGTCAGTTTGCTCAGACCCACCGGATCGTTATAAAGATTCAGGCTATTGGGGCGAACATACCCATTCACATTCCACACGTAGGCAATGTGATCCCCATCCACGGCTCCCACCACGGGATAGCTCGTGCGAAATCCATCTCGCGCCAAATTCCGATCGAGGCTCAAATAATTGCCGCACAATCCTCCCTGCCACAGCGAGGACGGATCATTCCCACCCTTGTCCGCGCTTCGCGCAGCTGGATTCGGATTCTTATGCACCACCGTCACCTTCTGGCTTCCCCCTCCAGCGGCCTCCACGCCCGTCACCGTCACCTGCTCGGGATACCATCCTCCTGCCAAGCAGGCGACTCCCTTCTTGAAGCCCCCGGAGATCAGGCTCACCTGAAGCTCGATCGACTCCGGCTTATTCGGAACCGAAGGAGGGGGAATCTGTGTCTGGATCACGCCCACGCCGGTCGAAGTCGGCAGCTTCGCTCCTCCCGACAGCGTGACCGGAAGCGCATGGACCACCGTCTTCGGCACGATCGCGTCCTGCCCGGAGATCCTGCCCGCCAGCGTCTCCTTCGAGATATCAAGCATGTACGCTCCATCCGTCGTGGCATCCTGCCCCGAGGCGAAGGTCACTGGAAGCGTCGTCGCTCCAGAGCTCGCGCCCGCTCCAACCTTTCCGTGGAAGTAAGCGTTCGACTCGCCCCCCTCGCGCGTGTCCACCGTGAACCCCTCATCGGACTGCGCCGTGCTCCCGCCATCGGTCGAGCCATAGATGTAATCGCCGCAAGCCACGTCCCCCGCCGCATGCTTCGCGCACACAAGGTTCGAGGCCTGCGCGATTCCCCTGCCGCTGAACGTCACCTCGTCATAACGATTCTTCGAGACTCCCCATCCCCCCTGATTCCCCAGGCTGAATCCCGGCTGATCGAACGTCACCGAGCTGTAATGCGCATCCCGCTCCACCGGAAAAAAATCGTCATAGCGGAACAAGGAGACGTCCGGCGAGAGATGGCGGCGAAAGTAGCTCGAGCTGTTGTGAAACATCACGACCTTCTGTTCGCTGCGAAAGTCCTGCGTCGAGGGGCAATCCGTCCGCATCGCCGTTCCCGAATCGTTTGTGAGAGGAAGATTCTCATGCTGGACGGCGACGCTGAAGGTATCCGGCGTAGCCGAGACGATCTTCAACGCAGCATCGTTCAAAAACTTCGTCTTATTGAGATTCGTAAGGCGAATCTCCTGAGCCTCCGCAAAGTGATTGACCCCATGAAGGACGGCAACATTGTTCTGAAGATTGACCGAGGTCACAAACGCAACGCACCCCAGCGGAATCACAGCGTCGGTAAATCCCTGGGCGCGAACCGCCATCGGCCGCGCCGGTCCATTCACCGCTGCGGCTGCGGCGCTCGTCTGTTGCGTGGTTGCGGAAGGACTCTGACCAGAGCCCGGAAGGACGACGCTCAGACTCAATAACAAGGCGACAAAAGATGTTCGCAGACGCATAACTCCCCCACCTCAGCATAGGACATGGAAAAGATCGCGCTCCGTTGTAAGCCCCATCAACTCCGTAACGTTAAGTTGTGAATTTTCTATAATCGAACTCGTGAACTCTCTTGCGCAGAACCACCGCCGCGCCGGCCAGACGCTTCTCATCGACGCCGACGATACGCTGTGGGAGAACAATCTCTACTTCGAGCGCGCCATCGCCGACTTCATCTCCTATCTCGATCACAGGGTCCACACTCCCTTCGAGGTCCGCGAGCACCTCAACCGTTGCGAACATGCCACCATCTCCGCCCACGGCTACGGCCTCGTCAGCTTCCGCCGCTCCCTCCTCGATTGCTTCGAACAGCTCTCCGGCACACCGGCTAACGAGCAGCAGCGCGACCGCATCCTCGGCTTTGCCGAGGCCATCTGCGATCATCCCATCGAGCTTCTACCCCGCGTCCGCGAGACCCTGCACGAGCTCGCCACCCGCCACCGCCTCATCCTCGTCACCAAGGGCGACCTCGCCGAGCAAACCGGAAAGCTCGAACGCTCAGGCCTGGCCGCGCACTTCACCGCCGTCGAGGTCCTCCCCGAAAAACATCACGAGGCCTATCTCGCCCTCGCCTCAAACCACCGCTGCGATGCGGGCCACACCTGGATGATCGGCAACAGCCCGCGCTCCGACATCAACCCAGCGCTCAGCGCCGGCCTCCACGCCGTCTTCATCCCCCACGACTTCACCTGGGTCCTCGAGCACGAGACCCTCAACCCCGCGCCCCCCGGCCAGCACCTGCTCGAGCTCCCAGCCTTCCCCGGCCTCCTCCACCACTTCTAGCTCCATCTCTTGTGGAGAAGATGGGCGACCGGGCCCATCTTCAAGTCCCCAAAAAGCGGGTGTACCATCTTCGCGCCGAAGGCGCTAAGGTGGGTTTGCAGGATCTCTCCCCCCGCACCAAGCCCATCCCAAGGCAAACCCGCTTCCTTCCACCCCCAGCGTCATCCAATCCAAAGGATGAAGAACGTGATGCCACTCCTCACCGAAGAACGCCCGCGCTTCCTCGCCTTCGTCCAACGCCGCGTACGCGACCCCGCCGCCGCAGAGGATATCCTCCAGACGGCCTACGCCAACGCCGTCCGTCAGATCGGCAGCCTCAAGGCGAGCGAGTCTTCCGAGGCCTGGTTCTACCGCATCCTGCGCAACGTCATCATCGACCACTACCGCCACCGCGCCGTCGAAGAGCGCGCCTTCGCTCCCATGCCCGAGCACGAGCCCGCCGCTCCCAGGACAGACGACAACCATCTCTGCCCGTGCATGAGCTCCGCCATCCAGCAGGTCCGTCCCGCCTACCGGCAGATCCTCGAGCAGGTCGAGCTGGACGAGACCCCGCTCCAGGGCTTCGCCAGGCAGGCCGGAATCACGCCCGGAGCGGCAGCGGTCCGGGCGCACCGTGCTCGCACCGCTCTTCACCGTCAGCTCGTTCGACGTTGCGGAAGCTGCGCCGATCATGCGGGCTGCCTGAACTGCACCTGCGCACACGCATAAGGGCGTCAAACGTCCCTCCCCTGAGGCACATGACGCCCTCGCAAAACCGCCGCGCGATGCTATACTAAATTTCGGATTGCTCACCGCTCTTTTCTGGCAGCTGCAGTGCAGAGCCAAACGCGGAGGTGGCGAAATTGGCAGACGCACAAGCTTGAGGTGCTTGCGCCGCAAGGCATAGGGGTTCAAGTCCCCTCCTCCGCACCAATCCAATATCTTTTTCTTTAAAGGCGCTCGTTCCCCCGATGGTCATCGTCCTTGTCATCCTGCACGTCCTGGTCGCGTTGTTTCTGATCGGTGTAGTCCTCATCCAGCAGGGCAAGTCCGCTGACCTCGCCGCGGCCTTCGGTGGCCAGGGTTCCCAGACCGCCTTCGGCCCCCGCGGAGCCGCCAACCTTCTCACCCGCCTCACCACCTGGTCGGCGATCATCTTCATGCTCACCTCCATCGGCCTCACCATCCTGCTCTCGCGCAACTCCGACCGCTCGGTCCTCGCCGGCCACGGCACCGTGACCCAGCAGCAGCAGAGCACCCCCAAGAAGTAGCCTCCATCTTTAGGAACGTCCCGGAACGCAGGCCATGGGCCTGCGTTTCTTCTTGCGGGAAAGACGATGGCCTGCCGGTCGGGCCCACAACGGCGAGTGAGCCTTCGGCGTGGAGCTCCCGTTGGTCGCTTACGTAAACCTTCGCGCCGACCAACGGGAAGCCCACGCCGAAGGCGGTATACGCATCACGAAGGGTGCGCCTTACGCGTGGTGGACCCGCGCAGCAGCGCTCTTCTTATACCCTTGAATCATGATCCAGGAGACCCTCCCCGTCGGCATGCTTCAGTGCAACTGCACCATCCTCGGCGACGAGACCTCCCGCGAGGCCATCGTCATCGATCCAGGCGACGACATCCCCTCCATCCAGGCCGTCCTCAACCGCCACGGCCTCACCGTCAAGTCCATCGTCATCACCCACGCCCACATCGACCACATCGCCGGAGCCCAGCGGCTCAAAAAGCTCACCGGCGCCCCCATCTTCTACAACGAGAACGACCTCCCCCTGGTGAAGATGATGGACGTCCAGGCCGGCTGGCTCGGCCTGTCCACACCCCCCGAGGTAGCCCCTCCCGACGCCGCTTTAACCAATGGCCAGAAGATCTCCGCGGGAGCACTCCACGGCATCGTCCTGCACACCCCCGGGCACACCCAGGGCAGCATCTGCCTCTATCTCCCCAAGCAGTCTCTTCTGGTCGCCGGCGACACCCTCTTCGCCGGCTCCATCGGCCGCACCGACCTTCCCGGCGGAGACGGCCCGCAGCTCATCCGCTCCATCCACAACCAGCTCCTCACCCTCCCGGACGAGATCAAAGTCATCCCCGGCCACGGTCCGTCAACCACAATCGGCGAAGAGCGGGAGACCAATCCATTCTTATAAGTAAATGTAGTTCTGCAACTTGAAAGGAAAACATAACCTAAGACACGAATCGAACCAACATGATAACGGCTCAGCAATCTATTCAAGGCGATGGCCGGCCGGCTAGGCCCACTACGCGTAGGGCGCACTCTTCGTGACGTGTGTACTCCTTCGGGTCGGGGTTCCCGCTGGTCGCTTAAATAGATCTTCACGCCGACCAGCGGGAGGCCCACGCCGAAGGCGGTACACGCCCCACGAAGTGGGCGCCGTCCGCGTAGGACGCCCGCGCGGCAGCGCCTAAGCCTCCACCCGCCGCCCCTCCTGAGCAATCCTGCGCAGCTCCGGCAGAACCTCCCCTAATGCAACCGGAGCCGCCTCCCGCGATCCCAGGGCAAAGTACAGCTTCCGATAAATCCGATAAAGCGGCTCATATCGTTCCACCGCCCGCGAGTCAGGGGAGAACGTCCGAAACGGAAGACACATCTTCGCCTGCGCCTCCTCAATTGAGGAAAAGACCCCAGCCGCTACAAACGCAAGCATCGCCGCCCCAAGACTCGTGGGCGTCCCATCCGGCACCAGCACCGGCTTGTTCAGCACATTCGCATACACCTGGTTGAGCACGGCGCTGTTCTGCGGAACTCCCCCGCCGTTGATCACCCGCTCCACCGGAACCTTATGTTCGGCCATGCGCTCCAGAACGATCCGCGTATGAAACGCCGTTCCCTCGATCGCGGCAAACAGCTCATCCTGCGCGGTGTGCAGCAGATTCCATCCCAGCGTCACTCCCCCCAGCTCAGGATTCACCAGCACGGTACGGTCGCCATTGTCCCAGCTCATGCGCAGCAACCCCGTCTGCCCTGGCTGATAACTCTCAAGCCCCTGGGCCAGCTCCCTCACCGTCGTTCCGGCCCTCCGCGCGATGCTCTCGAAGATATCCCCCACCGCCGAAAGCCCCGCCTCGATCCCGGTCAGCACGGGGTGCACGCTGCCCGGCACCACCCCGCAGACCCCCGGTATCAGCTCCGTCTCCTGCGCCATGGCGATGATGCAGGTCGAGGTCCCCACCACGTTGACCACATCGCCCTCCCTGCATCCCGCCCCCAGAGCATCCCAGTGCGCATCGAAGGCTCCCACCGGAATCGGAATCCCGCCCTTCAGCCCCATCCTCTCCGCCCACTCCGAGCTAAGGCCACCATAGATGTGGTCCGAGGTCAGGTACTCGCCCCCCATCTTCTCCCGCACCCCTGCCAGCAAAAGGTCGACAGCGGCCAGAAACTCCTCCGCAGGCAAGCCGCCCCACTTCAAGTTCCACATCCACTTATGGCCCATAGCGCACACACTGCGCTTCAGATCTGCCGTCCGGTACACTCCCGTCAGCGTAGCCGCCACCATGTCGCAATGTTCCAGCGCCGTCGCGAACCTCGCCCGCTTGGCATCCTCGGCGTGACGTAGCCAGTGCAGCAGCTTCGCCCATCCCCACTCATGCGAATAAACGCCTCCGCACCAGGCAATCGCCTCAAGCCCCACCTCATGAGCCTTCGCCGTAATCTCCTGCGCCTCCCGATGCGCCCGGTGATCGCACCAAAGATAATAGTCATCGAGCGGCTGAAGCCCCTCATCGACCACCACCACACTCGATCCCGTCGTATCGAGCGCCATCGCCACCACCGCTTCGCCCGGGAGCCCCACCTGCTCCAGCACCGCTCGCGTCGCCCTGACCAGGGCCTCCATCTGGTCCGCATGCGATTGCGTCGCAAAGTCCGGGTCCTCGCGCCGTCGATGCAGCGGATACTCCGCCACCGCCGTCCCCAGGCGTCCGCGTTCGGAGTCCACCAGCGTCACCCGCACGCTCAACGTTCCAAAGTCCGCTCCAGCCACCACCGCCATCGTCCACCCAATCCTTCTCTAAATCAGCTTCTCCTGCCCATAGGTCGCCCGCGCGCCGTGCTTGCGAAAGTAGTGCCGATCCAGCAACGTCTTCGAGACTCCGCACTGCGCGTTCAGCATTACGGTCATAAATGCCATCTTCGCTACTGCCTCCAGCACCACCGCGTTATGCGACGCCTCGTGCGGGTCCCGCCCCCACGCAAACGGAGCATGCCCGGCTACCAGCACCGCGGGCACCGCCAGAGGATCGATCCCGGCGAAGCGGTCGATAATGGCAGTCCCGGTATTGAGCACATAATCGCCCTCGATCTCGTCATCCGTCAGCTCCCGCGTGCACGGAACCGGCCCATGAAAATAATCCGCATGCGTGGTGCCCAGCGCAGGAATCTCCCGCCCCGCCTGCGCCCACGCGGTCGCATTCTCACTGTGCGTATGGACCACCGCACCGATCTCCTCGAAGGCTTTATAAAGCGCAAGATGCGTCTTCAGATCGCTCGAAGGCCTCAGCTCTCCTTCGACGATCGCGCCCTCAAGATCGGTCACCACCATGTGCTCAGGCTTCAGCCGATCGTAGTCCACGCCGCTCGGCTTGATGACGACCAGACCCTCATCGCGGCTGATCCCACTGGCGTTGCCAAACGTGTACAGCACCAGACCTCGCCGAACGATCTCGAGATTGGCCTCGAGCGTAGCCTCTTTTAGCGATTCCAGCATCTCTCCGTCCTCAAAGAACTCGATCCACAAACATCCGGATCAAAGAGAGCATATCAGCGAGGGTTTCCTCGAAGTTGACGCTGCCGCACCCTCGAACAGAGAATGATCCCGTTTCAATAAGGAGTGTTGCGTGCGATTGCTGCGTCTTTTCGCTGGGCTGCTGATGTGTAGTTTTTTTATTAACGTTGCTGGCGTGGCTCAGGCTCCGGAGAAGCAGCCACTGAAGACGGAGCGGCTCGACCCCGCGTTCGACAGCCTGGTCCCGCACGATGCCGTGCTTGAAAAAGTAGCCACCGGCTTCACCTGGGTTGAAGGGCCTGTATGGATTCCCTCGGGCTATCTGCTGTTTGCCGAGATTCCCAGCAACAGTATCCGCAAGCTTGCTGCGAATGGCGAGGTCACGATCTTCAAGCAGCCGAGCGGCTACGAAGGCGCGAAGCCCTATGGAGGCAAAGAGCCCGGTTCCAATGGAATGACCTTGGATAACAACGGCAGGCTGACCATAGCAGGACATGCGGGACGCAATATCTGGCGGCTGGAGCAGCTTAATGGTCACGCACAAAAGACGATCCTGGCCGATGCCTACGAGGGAAAGAAGCTCAACAGTCCTAACGACCTGGTTTACAAGTCGGACGGCTCGCTGTACTTCACCGACCCTCCTTATGGCCTGCGCACCCAGGACGATCACGATCCCGAGAAACAGCTGCCGTTCAACGGCGTCTATCGCATCCCCGCGGCAACAACTCAGAAGCCGGGCGCCGCTCCGGACAACAGAAAACTGCAGCTGATGATCAAGGATCTGCCGCACCCCAACGGAATTGCATTCTCCCCGGATGAGAAGTATCTCTACATCGCCAACTCAGGACCGAAGATCTGGATGCGCTATCCGGTAAAGCCCGATGGAACCCTTGGCCCGGGCACCACCTTCTACGATGCGGCGTCGGATCATCGGCCGGGCGGACCGGATGGGATGAAGGTCGACACGAATGGAAATATCTACTCGGCCGGTCCCGGCGGCGTATGGATTCTCTCGCCCGGGGGCAAGCACCTGGGAACTCTGTTGATGCCAGTAAATGTGGGCAACGTGGGCTGGGGCGGCCCTGACCACTCCACCTTGTACATTATGGCGACCGGGAGCGTGTACCGGGTGAAGTTAAAGTCTCACGGCCATACGCCTGGGAAACCATAGAAGAAATGCGCTGCCGCGCGGGCCCACTGCGCATGGGGCGGTCACTTCGTGACGCGTGTACCGGCTACGCCGTGGGCCTCCCTTCGGTTCGGCGCAAACATCTTCGCAAGCGACCAACGGGAGCCCCACCTCGAAGGGCAAATACCGTCACGAAGTGACCGCTCGTACCGAGGTCCCCACAAACAGGTCTTCGTTTGTGGGGTGGCCGAGCGCAGTGGGCCCCGGCCGGCAGGCCAGCTTCTTTTCCCCCAAAAAATCGACCGGCAATGCCCTATATTTAGATTTCATCGATCATGTCCAGCACAATGCAAGTGGAAGGGCCACCCCAGGCCGGCGCACGCAAGCTCCGACTCCTTCCGCTGCTCGCGGCCACCTACTTCATGGTCTCCGGCGGACCCTACGACCTCGAAGACATCATCGGCTTCGGAGGCTACGGCTACGCCCTCATCCTCCTCACCGTGCTTCCCTTCCTCTGGAGCTTTCCCACCGCCCTCATGCTGGGCGAGCTCTCCTCCACCGTTCCCGACGAAGGCGGCTTCTACGCCTGGGTCCGCCGCGCCATGGGTCCCTTCTGGGGATTTCAGGAGGCTTGGCTCTCCCTCGCCGCCTCCATCTTCGACATGGCGATCTATCCCACCACCTTCGTCCTCTACCTCCAACACATCGCCCCCGCGCTCACGCACGGACACCGCGCCCTCGCGCTCGAGCTGGTCGTCGTCGCCGTCGCCGTCCTCTGGAACCTCCGAGGAGCCGCCTCCGTCGGCGAAGGCTCGGTCCGCCTCTGGCTCGTCGCCATCTCTCCTTTCCTCCTCCTCATCGGAGCCGCCATCTACACCGGCCTCAAAGCAGGCCACGGACACGCCTCCCTCGCCGTCCCCCCCAACCGAAACTTCTCCACCGCCATCCTCGTCGCCATGTGGAACTACATGGGATGGGACAACGCCACCACCATCGCCAACGAGGTCGAGAACCCGCAACGCAACTACCCCCGCGTCATCCTGCTGGCCGCCGTCATGGTCATGCTCACCTACATCGTCCCCATCGCCGCCGTCGCCTGGGCCGGCATCCCGGCCGAAAAGTTCTCCACCGGAGCCTGGGTCGACGCCGCCCACATCCTGGGAGGACCGGCGCTCGCCCTCGCCATCGTGCTGGCCGGATCGCTCGACGACTTCGGAACCTTCAGCAATCTCACCCTCTCCTACACCCGCCTTCCCCACGCCCTCGCCGAGGACGGTCTTCTGCCGTCCGTCTTCACCAAGCGCCTGCGCAACGGGTCCCCTTGGGTGGCCGTGCTGGCCTGCGGGCTCTGCTGGGCCCTGGCCCTCGGCTTCTCCTTCGAGCGCCTCATCACCATCGACATCGTCCTCTGGGGACTCTCCATGATCCTCGAGTTCGTCGCCCTGGTGCTCCTGCGAAGAAGCGAGCCCGACCTCCCGCGTCCCTTCCGCATCCCCGGGCCCGACTGGGTCCCAATTGTCTTAGGTCTCTTTCCCGCCGGTCTCGCCCTCTACGCCCTCTACGCCTCCCGCAGCGAGACCGTCGCCGGGATGCCCGCGCTGGCCTTCTCCCTGCTCATCGCCCTCGCCGGCATCCCTCTGTATCTGCTGGCAAAGATCGCGCGCGACCGGCGATCCTCTCCGCAATCGATGCGGGAGATGCGATAGACGCTGGAAGACGCGGGAGATCGGTCCTCCTCCTAAAGGCGTCAGCCGGCAGAACGCCCGCCCGTTTTCTCGAAGGCAAAAAACCGCACCGGCAATCTTCCGGAAGCGTCATCCTTCCCCAGAACCGTCCTAAAATCTTCAAACATTCATCGGGATTGCATCTCATTGAAAACATTGAAAGCAATCTAGGTCATTTGGCCTAACAAAACAAGAGACAACCGCCTCATTGACAGAACCTTCTCCTTGATTTGAAATCGAGCCACTCAGGAATCAATCGTTTTTCTAAGTAAAAAATTGATTTCTTTACGCGATCGAACACCCCCGTCTGTTGTTCGCAATCGCTGGCGCCCGTCATCCCGCCTCGTTCAACCCCATCAAGGAGAAGCATGTCGACCACCGTTTTGCGGCAGGACCCCCGTTTTCAAACTCTGCGGAAGAGCAACAATCTACGCTTTCCCGCCACGGAGGCCGATGCCGTAGGCCGTATCGAAATTTGCCAGACCGCCGAAGAGGTCGCCCAAGCTCTCGAGCGCGCCGTCAAGGAAGGCCTTCGCCCCACTGTCCGCTCCGGCGGCCATTGCTATGAGGACTTCGTCTGCAACAATCCCGGCGGTGTCATGATCGACACCAGCCTGCTCAACGGCATGGATGCCACCGGCAGCGGGCACACCTACAAGCTCGGCCCCGGCACCCGCCTCGGCGACGCCTACACCCGACTCTACAAAGATTCGAACGTCACTATGCCCGGAGGCTCCTGCTACGGCGTCGCCGCCGGAGGCCACATCTCCGGAGGAGGATACGGCGTCCTCAGCCGCCTCCACGGCCTTACCGTCGACTGGCTCTCCGCCGTCGATATCCTCACCGTCGACGCCTCCGGCAAAGTCATCTCCCGCCGCGTCGACAAGGACAAGGACCCCGACCTCTTCCGCGCCTGCCGCGGCGCCGGAGGCAATAACTTCGGCATCATCACGGCCTATTACTTCGACAAGCTTCCCCCCGCCCCCAAAGAGGTCGCCAGCGTCAGCATGTCCTTCCCCTGGGAAGACATGACGCCCGAGCGCTTCGAGGCCATCCTCACCACCTACGGCCACTACTTCGAAACCCGCGGCAAGGACCCCGATACCTGGGGCCTGTTCACCTTCCTCGGCCTCTCGCACCACACCTCCGGCAACGTCGTCATCTCCGCCCAGTACACCAACCCCGACGGAACCGCCGACGACCTGCGCGTCCTCAACGAGTTCGCCGACCTCTTCCAGCCCTGCAAGCCCGTCGCCACCGAGCCCCTGCATCCGGACTCGCGCCACACCGGCGCCGCCGGCAAAGCCCGCATCCTCACCAAACCCGACGGCACCCCGCTCCCCTGCTCTGGCCCGCACAACACCAACCGCGACTCCTGGTTCGACGTCACCGTCCGCGGCGGCGTTGGCGGAGGCATCCGCGCCAAGTACAAATCCACCTACATGAAGCGCGGATTCACCCCCGATGAGGCGCGTCTCATCTACAAGCACCTCACCCTCAAGACCGCCAACGACGTCGGCGGCATCCTCGCGGTCGACTCCTACGGCGGAGCCGTCAACAAGCCCGAGCTCGCCGACATCACCTCCATCCCCCAGCGCGCCTCCATCCTCAAGCTCCAGTTCCAGAGCTACTGGAAGAAGCCCTCCGAAGACGAGTCGCACCTCAAGTGGATGCGCGACTTCTACACCGACCTCTACTCCGGTCCCGACGTCGACGCCGCCCACAAGGGAACCCCCTACCACAACCAGCAGTATGAGGGATGCTACATCAACTATCCCGACGCCGACATGCTCGCCTACCCCTTCTGGCCCCAGCTTTACTACGGAGAGCAGGGACTCTACCCCTTCCTCCAGGGGATAAAGCGACGCTACGACCCCAACAACCTCTTCCACCACGCCATGTCCATCCGCGCCTGATGACGCGGAAGTCCCTGTCTGTGCGGTTTGAGTTCTTTGCAGTCCGATTTTTCGCAGTCTGATGTTTTTCTAAGGAGACGTCTTTGGTCCTACCCATCCACGCGAGCCTGTACCCGCCGCCCTCGAGCTCTGCCACAGCCGCACCTACCCGTCGCGCGCTCCTCCCCGCACCGCGTCAGGTTCCTTTCCTGTCGTTTTCAATGGACAAGGACTCTCGATTCAGTAGAAAATGCCATTCACTTCCTTTTAACGCTGGAGCATCTCCTTCACGAGATCTCATTGTGTCCCGGGAAGAACTTTCTCTCAAGGAGGCGATCCAACCGAAGTCACTATCCCGCCGGTAGCGAGTCGAGAGACCCGGACCGGCAAAACCGGCTCCGATCTCGCGGTTCGAAGGCAAAAGACAAAACAAGGCTGGGAGGAACACATCGCACCGTGAGCCCCTCTCCCCACCCGGCCAGCCGTAGAGTAAGCCCTTTGCAACACCAAGCAGTACCTTTTGAGGAGACTAAGATGCAACGAAGATCCATTACTCTCAGTATTCTGACCGCCGTCCTCCTGGTGGCCTGTTCCGCTATCTCCTGGGCACAGACAATTACCGGAAGTGTCAACGGCACGGTCACCGACTCGTCTGGCGCCATCGTCCCCAACGCGAAGGTCACCGCCACCAACGTCGAGACCGGCGTCAACACCGACACCACCAGCAACGCTGACGGCATCTACAACATCCGCTTCCTGCAGATCGGCACCTACAAGGTCACGATCAGCGCCCCCGGCTTTGGCGACTCCTCCTACGGCCCCTTCGCCCTCGAGACCGGTCAGAACGCCAAGGTCGACGGCCACCTCTCGATCGCCGGCACCCAGCAGAAGGTCTCGGTCGAAGCCGAGATCGCTCCCCTGCTCAACACCGAGAACCCCACCCTCGCCACTACCCTCGATAACCGCGCCATCGAGAACGTGCCCCTGGTCAGCCGCAACCTGACCGCCATCACCATGTTCCTTCCCGGCTCGGTCAGCACCCAGCCCAACAGCTTCGTCTCGAACGCCGCCGTCTCCGGCCCCTTGAGCGGCAACAACCCTGCCGGAGCCAGCAGCGGAAGCTCCGTATCTGTCAATGGCAACCGCCAGCAGGCCAATCAGTATCTGCTCGACGGTATGAACATCAACCAGACCCTCGACGACGAGCTGGGCTACAACCCCAGCGTCGACGCCATCGGCCAAGTCCAGGTCATTTCCGCCAACGCCAGTGCCGAATACGGCAACGTCAACGGCGGCGACATCCTCTACCAGACCAAGAGCGGCACCAATAACTGGCATGGGAGCCTCTTCTACTTCCTCGGCAACTACAACCTCGACGCCAACAGCTGGAAAAACAACTTCACCCACGTTGACAAAAACTCCTACACCCGCAACCTCTTCGGCGGAACCTTCGGCGGTCCCATCCTCAAGGACAAGCTCTTCTTCTTCGTCGACTATCAGGGCGGCCGCTTCCACTCCGGCGGTACTTCCACCGCAAGCGTCTATACCCAGGCGATGCGTAACGGAGACTTCTCCGCGCTCCTGGACCCAGCAATCATGGGCGCAGGCAAGACGATTCAGCTCTACGATGCAACCCAGCCTGGTGCTCCCGCCTACGCTAACAACCAGGTTCCGGTCACCAACCCCGCAGCGCAGTATCTCTTCGCGCACCCGGAACTCTATCCTCTTCCCAACGCTGCTCCCAATCCCGGTTCACCGACCCAGAACAACTACCACGGCCTCCAGAAGCAGCGGAACTATGGCGACCAGTTCGATGCGAAGGTCGACTGGAAGATCGGCGAGAAAGACAACATGTTTGTCCGCTACTCGCAGGTTGACGCCGGCCAGACCACCCAAAGCGCTCTGATCACCAGCTTCAACAGCGCCCCAACCTTTCCCGTCCGGGGTGTGGCCATCAACGAAGTGCACCAGTTCAGCTCCTCGGTCATCAATGAGTTCCGCGCCGGCTATACCCGTATCCAAAACAATGGAGCCGTCCTGCTCGATCCCAGCGGAGCCTTTGGCTTGAACGGCAACAGCCTTCTCGGCATCGGGGCCAATAATCCGCAGCCTCAGCCCTTTGCCGGGTTCTCCGATCTCGGAATGCAGAACTCGAATAGCCCCCAGGGTTTCTCGGCCTCCAACGGATCGAGCGACTTCACCGCTATCGGCAATGCCAACCTCGGAAGCAACTACACCCTCAACACCTTCCTCTATGGAGATAACCTCACCTGGTCCAAGAACCGGCATACCTTCAAGTTCGGTGCCCAGTTCATGCGCCAGCAGCAGAATAATTTCTACCCCGGCAACGACGGCTCCCTCGGAGGCTTCTACTACCTCGGCGCGGGCACGTCGAATGGATCGAGCGGTGGGTACACCGGAGCCGACTTTGTCCTGAACCGCGCCGGCTTCGTCAGCCAGGGAGGCGTCTCCGGACCCGTCGGTATGCGCTCCTGGCGCGATGCTTACTTCGCTCAGGACGACTGGAAGATCACCCCGACCCTCACCCTCAACCTCGGTGTCCGGTATGAGTACATCCAGCCCATCTACGAGGTCAACAATAAGATGTCGACCATCGATCCCAACAACCCCTCGGTCGTCCTGCTCGCCGGTTCCCCGCAGGCCAAAGCCGCAGGCTACAACCGCGCCCTCGTCGATCCCTACTACGGCAGCGTGATGCCCCGCATCGGCTTCTCCTGGCAGGCGCAGCCTCGCCTGGTCGTCCGCGGCGGATACGGCATCCAGAACTTCATGGAAGGCACCGGAGCCAACCTCCGTATGACCACCAACCTTCCCTTCCAGGGTTCCTATCAGGCCAGCGGCGTTCAGGCCAATGCCGCGACCGGCACCCCGGGTCACTTCTTCGACGTCCAGAGTGGATTCGGGACTGCAAGCGGCAGCGGCGCGGCAACCGGAGTCGTCTACAACGTCTGGAACAAGAAGATCAAGCCCGCCTTCATCGGAGAGTACAGCTTGACCCTTGAGTACCAGCTCAACAACTCCTCCTCCTTCCAGATCGGCTACCTGGGCGAGTCCGGACAGCACCTCATCACCGCCAACCAGAGAAACCAGCTCCAGGCTCCCTGCGTCGTCAACGGGCAGGTTATGCCCTTCCCGAGCGCCGGATCTCCACAACCTGCGGGATGCCCCAAGTCTCCCTTTCAGGACACCCCGGGCGTAGGCTACACCGGAGTCATTCGCTACACCGACTCCAACGCCATGATGAACTACAACTCCCTCCAGGCCACCTTCCGCCAGCGCCTGGCACATGGTCTGCAGTACACCGCAAACTACACCTTCAGCAAAGCGATGACCAACAGCATCGGCTTCTACGGCGCCCCCAGCGTCAGCGTAAACAGCGCTTACGCCGAGAATGTCTATAACCTCCACGCCGATTACGGTCCCGCCGGGCAGGACGTCCGCCACGCCGTCAACTTCAACCTCGTCTATGACCTCCCCATCGGCCGCGGCCGCAGGGTCGGCGGGAACATGCCCCTCTATCTGGATGAGGTTGTGGGCGGATGGAAGATCGGCATGACCGGCGTCCTCTACTCCGGCTTCCCGGTCAATATCAGCACCTCCACCAACAACTCGGCTGTCAACGGCAACTCTCAGCGCGCGAATCACTATCGCCAGCTGAAGGTTGTCAACCGCTCTATCAACAACTGGTTCGGCACGGATCCCTCCGCGGTTCCCTGCACCACGCCGGGCGTTGACAACGGTGTCTGCGCCTACGGTCAGCCTGCACTCGGGACCTTCGGTACAGCTCGCACCAATTCCGAACGCGCACCGAGCTTCCAGACGTATGGAGCTTCGGTCACCAAGGACTTCACCATCTGGCATGAACACCAGATCAACTTCCGCGCCGATGCGGACAACCTGTTCAACAGCGCGTTCCTCGGCAATCCGCAGAACGACATCCTCAACACTCAATTCGGCAACATCATCAATCAGGACAATCCGATCCGGTCCAACCCGCGTCAGATGCAGCTCTCTATGAAGTACCACTTCTAACCGACCCACAACCAAAAAGGCCCGGACTCTCACGAGTCCGGGCCTTTTTGGTCTTATTCAACCCGAATTCAGCAGGCGGAAATCCCTGTCAAGCGAAACTCCCGCTAACATTCATAAAATGAGCCACATCCAAATGCCGATTCACTCGATCCGATTCACTAAAATTAAGGAACATCGAGAAACGGCGGCTGCCGCGCGGGCGCCCTGCGCGGGCAGCGGTCACTTCGTGACGCGTATGCCGGCTTCGCCGTGGGCCTCCCGCTGGTCGGCGAAAAGATCTAAGCCAGGGTGTATCCACATATTCTTGATATTCCTGGAAACACTTCCCTATTGGTTCAATATTGGCTGCTAGAGGTTCTTTGAGCGCAGGGAGCCGGGCTACGCCGCCCCTTCTTTCCGAAGGTGAATCTGCGCCCACCTAATATGAATTGGACACAATGCGCGAACAACTCCACACATCAGATGCCCTGAACGCCTCGCATAAGCGCAAATCACCGCATGATAAAGGACATTAGCATGCGTGAAAGGCCTCGTAGGGGTCCCGCCAGAAAACGGACAATAAAGCACGCTAGGTGGGCGGAGGCCGGAATCCACCGATAGAGGGTCGGCACGGAGACCCCGAGGTTGCTGGCTACGTCGCGTGGGGGGACACCGCTGGCGAGCAGTTTCTTGGCCGACTTGATCTTGCTGTCCGTCATCTGCCGCTTGCGGCCGACTTTGCGGCCGAGCTGGCGAGCGACTTCGAGGCCTGCCCGGGTCCGCTCGATCGTCAGCTCCCGGTCCATCTCCGCAAGGCTGGCCATGACGTGGAAGAAGAAGCGTCCTGATGCGGTGCCAGTATCGATCGCGTCGGTCAGACTCTTGAACTGAACGCCCTGCTTGCGAAGCTCTCCGACCAAGTCAACGAGGTTCTTGACGCTACGGCCAAGCCGGTCCAGCTTCCAAACGACCAGTGTGTCGCCTTCGCGTAAGGATTCTTGTGCTTTGGCGAGACCGGGACGTTCGGCTCGGCTGCCGCTGATCTTGTCCTCGAAGATCTTTTTTGCAGCCAGCTTTGGCCAAGGCCTCGGTTTGGAGTTCGAGATTCTGGTCCTGGGTGGAGACGCGGGCGGAGCCGATCCGATGCCGCAGCCGACCGACAGTAAAGCCGCGAAGGAACACCGTCCCCACTGAGAGAGGGTTAGCGGAATAAACCTGGGGAAGAAGTGTTATTAAAGCAAATAAGTGTGGAAATAAAGCGAGGGATAACTTGATTAACTCGGAGAAGAATATGGTATCTACACCAGAGATTGAAGCGCCGTTCCAAGGGCAGACCGTCCTTGGAACAGGGGCAACGAGCGGCATTGGACAGGCGACCGCAATCGCATTCGGTAGGGCAGGAGCACATGTGTTAGTTCATGGCCGTGATGCTGCGCGAGGCGAGCAGACGTGCTCGACTATCCGGGCGGCTGGCGCACAAGCGAGCTTGCTATTGGCCGATCTCAATGATCATGAACAGACCGTCGATTTGGCTCGTCGTGCTCTTGAAACGGCAAATGGACACATCGACATTCTCGTCAACAATGCCGGCGGTGGTTTTCATAAGCCAAGCAACACGATGACCCTGGAAGACTACAAGTATACCTTCGGGTTGAATGTTCGCGCGCCGTTCTTCTTGATTGCGACTATCGCGCCATCAATGGTCGAGAGGGGTAAGGGCGCGATCATCAATCTCTGTGCGGGGACCGCCGCTTTTGGCATGCCTGGCATGGCTATGTTTGGGGGGGCGAAGGCGGCATTGGACGCGATGACACGAAGCTGGGCTGCTGAGTTCGGCCCATCAGGTGTTCGTGTCAACGGGATCGACGTAGGCGCGATTGAAACTCCAATCAATGTTGGTATCCGTGATGTTCTCGCAACGATTATGAAAACCGTTCCGGCGCAGCGTATGGGCCTGCCAGAAGAAGTTGCTAACGCAATTCTATTTCTTGCAAGCCCAGCCGCAAGCTACATGCACGGTGTAATGCTCCCCGTCGATGGCGGCTTTGCCATATCGTGATTAGGGACTGGAGGTTCGGAACATCCAACCTCTTGGTCCAGGAACTCTGGTGCGCCGCGAAGTTGAGCAATCTCGGTGTACTCGCAGAGCGAGCCCAGTCATCGTAATAAAACAGGAAGTCCAGACTTATCTTCCCTGTTTCGAAGACTTTGCACAAAAATGTACCGGGGGGGGGGGCAGGCGCGGGAGAGCCCGAACCGGTTACATCCGCTCCGGAGCCTCGATCCCCAGGTACCCCAGCGCGCGAATCATCTCCCGCTGCGCCACCGCCGCCGTCGCCAGGTAAAGCGTCCGCCTCCGAGCGTCGGTCTCGTTCAGGATGTGGTGCCGGTGGTAGAAGTTGTTGAACTGCTGCGCCAGCTGGAAGGCATAGCGAGCAAGATACGCCGGCTCCGACGTCGCGATCGACTGCTCGATCAGCAGCGTCAGCCTCGAGACCAGCAGCCACGTCTCCCACACCGTGTTCCCTTCCTCTCCCTCCAGCACACCCTCCAGATCCAGCTCCGCAAACGCCGCCAGCGAAGCCGCGGCCATCGTCCCCGCCTTGCGAAAGATATTCGCCGCCCGAACGATGGCGTACTGCACGTAGGGCCCCGTCTCTCCCTCGAAGCTCAAAGCATCCCTGAAGTCGAACGCGATGACCGTGTTCCGCGTGAACCGCAGCATGAAGTAGCGCAGCGCACCGACGCCGATCTGCCGCGCGATCGTCTCCCGCTCCCCCTCCGCAAGGTCCGGATGGCGAGCATCGACCTCCGCCCGCGCCGCCGTGATCAGACGATCCAGAAGATCGTCCGCCTTCACGCCGAAGCCCTTGCGCCCGCTCACCTCGATGTAAGCTCGCTTCTGATCTTCTTCGCTGACGGTGTATCCCAGTTCGAGCGCGCAGCGAGGCGTCAGCGCAACCATCTCGTAGGAGAAGTGTGTGTAGCGATCAGCCTCGCTGATGAAGCCCATCCCGCGCAGCGCCTGCACCACCTGCGTTTGAGGATCGTTCTGGCGCGAGTCGATCACGTTGTAGATGGCATCCGCGTGGCCAAAGGCCGGATGCCCTGGATCGCTCGTCGAAGCGGTCGAGATCCAGCACATGTGCGTCGCGTACTCGTGAAATCTCCGGTAGCCGAAGTCTCTGCCCGGCAGCAGACCGAACTTCCACAGGTGATACGCGATGTCCTTACCGACATACGTGACGGTGCCGTTCGAGCGCACGATCACCTTCGCGTCCTCATCCGCCCCCTCCACCGCCTCACCTCCAGCCCTCCGCATCACCCAGCAGCCTTTGTTCTTGCCCTCGGTCTCGAAGTAGAGCACACCCTTCTCGATCATCAGCTGCCGAGCTGCATCCCAGAACTCGAGATGGAGGATTTCGCTCTCGCGCGGGAGAAAGTCGTACTCGATGGAGAGTCTCTGCATCGTCCCGAGATGACGTCGGAGCACCGCCGTCGCGATCAGGTCGGCGACCTTCGCGATATCGTTTCCGCCGCTCTCAATGGCATGCAGCGTAGCCAATCGAAGGTGCTTGCGCTCCGTGGCCTGGCTCTCGTCGGCGGTGTACCACTGCGAGACATGCGCATACAGATCCCAGCAGTAGTAGTCGATGCGCTCTCCTCTCTCCGCGAGATCGGCCAGCAGCTGCCGGGTCGAGGCCAGATCCTTCCCCTCCAGATGCATCAGCCCGACGACGACATCAGCCACCTGAACCCCGGTGTTATCGATGTAGTTCTGGACCCCGACCTCATAGCCGCTCTTGTAGTCGTCTTTCCGCAGCAGACGTTGAAAGGTGTCACCCAGGATCGCATTGCGAAGGTGACCGATATGGGCGGCCTTGTTGGGATTGATGCTGGTGTGCTCGATCAGCCGGAAGCCCTCTCCTCCAATATCGGCGTGGCGGTCGCGAGCGATCTCCCGAACGATCCTTCCCCGATCCAGACGGACGTTGAGATATCCTGCCCCCGCAACCTCCACCGAGGCGACCCCCTCCGGAAGCTGCCCTGAGAGCTCCTCCGCTAGCTCGGTTGCAATCGCGCGCGGAGCCTTGCGTAGACGCTTTGCCAGCTCGAAGGCGATGGGAAGGGCCAGCTCTCCAAGTGCGATCGAGGGTGGCTGCTCTACGGCGAGATTCTCGAGCGAGATCTCGTATCTGGCGGAAAGAATGGACTGGATACGGGCCAGCAGGGACTGTTGAACGATGCGATACATGCTTCTCTCTGTTTTCTCTCAGTTTACGCGACCGCGCCTGTACGCAGAGGCTTCGGCCCAAGGAAACGGCACGCTTTGCGATCCCGCTACGGGAGCTCTGTCGGCAGGGTTTCAATCTCTTCAAGCAGCGGCTTGTGATTGTGGATACGAATCCTGTGAAGGAGAAAGATGATCCCGCCGGCTCCTGTGACCGAGATCAACATCCACGCGTGGATGGCGAGACCGAAGACTGCCGCCTGCGCTTGAGCGGCTCCATGGCTGGCGAGCGAGGTCTTCACGGCCCATTCGAACGGTCCAATCGCTCCCGGCGAACTTGGAAGCATGTAGGAGAGGTTCGCAAACGATACCGCCTCCCAGGGTCCCGTCGCATCGCTCGGAAGCCCTACCAGATAAATTGCCGAGACGAAGATCATACCCTCGCAGAACCAGATCACGGCGCTCTCAAGCAGAAGGATCAGGTTCCCTACGACTCCCATCTGGCGCAGAGTGTCGATGGCAAGCAGGAGCCAGTGCTCCACCTTCTGTACCAGACCATTTGCAGGCAGGGCACCGAACAGCTTACGAACGGGCGTCTCCAGCTGCCCTGCCCCGAACATCAGCACGAGAAGGCCGACGATAGAGATCATTACGGCGGCATCGGCACCGTGGCGGATCTTCTCCGGGAGATCCGATCCCATGGTGAGTACGAAGATCAACCCAACCACAAAGATGTCGAGCAGCTTTTCGAGGATCACGGTGCTGAGAATCGCCGAAGGAGGAGCGCCCAGATCCGACGCATAGGTGAAGACGCGCATGATGTCGCCGATGCGAAACGGCAGAATATTATTCGCCGCCAGCGAGGTCATCAGCACCCGGGCGCAGACGCCAAAACGCGCCCCAGTCGACCGCATCATGCGGGTCCAGCGGATGCACCGCATCGTATAGCCAGCCACGGTGAAACCGATCACTCCCAGGAGCCACGCCGGATGGGTCAGTTGCAGCGAGCGAAACTCCGATGGGTGAATTCCGCGGAAGGTATACCAGAGAAAGAACCCGCTGACGAGAAGGCCAGGAATCGTCTTGAAGAGATTACGGGAGCGTGTCTGGGTCATTGAATCCTGCAAAAAGAGGGGTTTGCGTGAAGATGAAAACGCGAAATCGGCACGAACCCCTCCATTGTACCCTCACGAATATCAGGTTTTAATAATGTAGACAAACAAGGATGTGGCTGCGTCTTAACGCGAAGGACGCATTCACCCGCCGCGGCGGCAGGAGTAACTGACATTTGGCAACTCTGATCGTCTCTCCAGGCGTCTCCGCACACCGGGCCTTCACGAAGATTAGCCGCCAGCGAGAGGAGCGACGATTCGCGCCGTTCCTTATCACTCTGCTGACCTTTTTTGCCCTCGCTGTCCACGGCTACCATCCTTACGCAGAAGATGGCGGCCCCTACATCACCGGCATTAAGCACATACTGAATCCCTCTCTCTATCCCCACGAGATCGAGTTCGTCGCCGGACATCCTCGATTTTCCTTCTTCGCCACTGCAATCGCCGCCCTAGTGAAGGCCTCTCACCTGAGTCTCGAGCAAGTTCTCCTGACGGTACAGTTTTTCAGTTACTGGACCATGCTCTTCGCGGCTTGGCACCTTGCCGCCGCCTGCTATCAGAGCCGCAGAGCCCGCACCGGAGCCGTCTCTCTCCTCGCGGTCTGGCTGACTCTTCCTGTGGCCGGCACCTCCATCCTGCTGATGGACCCCTACGTCACCGCGCGAAGCATCTCGACGCCGTGCGCTCTACTCGCTATCGCCGGGATCGCAGCTTTCTTTCGCCAGCACCAACGGAGCGGCTCTTACTCTTGGCCAAGCCTGGCTTTGTGCTGCACCGCGCTCCTCATCGCCACCGCGGCGCATCCTCTGATGGCCGCCTATGCGTTCGGCACGGTTCTCATCCTCGCCTGTCAGCTCTCCGAGAGCCGCCGCGTTCGAAGGTGGGGAACGTGCGGGCTGATCCTTCTGGCCCTGGTTATCGCTGCCCTGATTCAACGAAGCGGTCCTCCTGAGCCTCAGACCTATCTCCAGGCCGAGATGTCCCGCAGCTATTGGTTTCTTGAGAACTGGGCCTGGTACGAGCGGATTGGCCTCGCCGCTCCGCTCGTCATTCTCGGAATAGCTGCCTTCAAGAGGAGAGGCCTCTCGGATGGCACCTATGGCAGCCGCGAGAAAAGGGCACTGGCTCGAATGTCCATTCTTTGTGTATTAACCGCTGTCGCCGTACTTCTCTTCTTCGGACGATCTGACGCCGCAAGCCATCGGGTGGCGTGGCTTCAGCCACTGCGTATCCTCCAGATCGCCTACGTTCTGATGACGCTCGGCCTGGGAGCAGAACTTGGTCAGCGATTTCTTAAACGCTCCTGGCTGCGCTGGTCAACCGTATTTGCTGTGCTTGCTGGAATCATGATCACCGCCGAGCGCCAGACCTTCGGAGATACGGCGCATTTCGAGCTGCCCGGTTGCGCACCTCGTAACTCATGGGAGCAGGCCTTTCTCTGGATCAAGGAAAACACTCCCCAAGAAGCGCTCTTTGCGCTCGACGCGGACTACATCGTCAAGTCAACCGAGGATGCGCAGAACTTCCGCGCCCTCTCCGAGCGCAGCTCCCTTCCCGACTACACCAAGGACGGCGGGGATGCAGCCAATAACCTCAGGCTTGCCTATGCGTGGGTCTCGGCCCAGGCTCCGCAGACGAGGCTCAGCATGAAGTCCGATGCCGAGCGAATCGCAGAGCTCAGGCCGATGGGGGTGAGCTGGGTGGTGCTCGAAAGCAGTGCCCGAACCAGCTTCCGCTGCGACTATGCCAACGCGGCCGTCAAGGTATGCCGTCTGCCCCCGCGAAGCACCGTGATCGAAGCGGAGGCGAAGATGGCATCTGTCTTACCTCGCCCGTGATTGCCTTGCGTGCATCCGCGACGATGTCGACCGGATGAGGACGCAGTTACATGGGTACGGGTCCGGATGGTGATTGAACAGTCAGATGTGCTAAGTTGGAGATGTGGTCTGAGAGCGTAGCTCAGTTGGTAGAGCATCGCCCTTTTAAGGCGTTGGTCCTGGGTTCGAGCCCCAGCGCTCTCACCATCTTAACCTAACAATCGCTTAGGTTTACAGCCGCAACCCAAACCACAAAATACTCAATACAGAAATGACGGTTTAGCACGGTATCTCCCTTGCGGGCTTTTACAAGGCGTTGCCTTGCCTTCCACGCTTGTCGAGACAACGCCTTCACCATGCGCCGAGTGCGCCCGAGAGCTTCGTCCTCCGTCAGATTGTTATGTGGTTAATCGCTTATAGCAGGGCTTCTCGCGTGTGGGTCCTAAACCGCTCTTTTGCCGCTGATGAAGTGCATCACGATGGATAAGATCGCAAACAGCAGCAGCAGGTGGATCAGCACACCGGCGGTCTTGAAGACGAGAAAACTTCCAATCCAAACAACGAACAGTACGATTCCAAGAATCAGATACATCCCTTGCCTGCTTTCCTGCGTGAAATCAGCGCCAGATATTTGTAACTTCCTGAGGTAAGAAGTAGAACTGCCCCGAAGCGTTGCTCCGCGTCACGAACCAACATCGACTCCCCGCTTGGAATCTCGCTTGGGATAACGCAGCCTCGGGCGCTTGCATCTATCTCGACCAGCCTAGATGTCCCGCGAAGGATTGCGGATGAGGATTTTGGGAGACGGAGGTATTGGAATCTTATGGTCATCCTTCTGGTAATTCTGCTCGTTCTTGCACTCGGAGCATTTCCATCCTGGCCCTACAGCCGCGGCTGGGGCTACTATCCGAGCGGCGGTCTCGGGGTCGTCCTTCTCATCGTGCTCCTGGTGATGCTGCTCGATCACGGAATCTGATGGAAGCGAGCCCACCGAAATAAAAAAAATTAAAAAACAAAAAGGGCGCCGACGAGATTGCCGGCGCCCTTTTATGCAATCGAAGATCAGCTAGCAGCCGCCTGCGATCGATGGGATCAACATAATCTCATCGCCATCCTGAAACGCATAGGTCTCTCCGCCAAGGAAGCGAATGTCCTCGTCGTTGACGTAGATGTTGATGAAGCGGCGCAGCTTGCCGTCTTCATCCTTGATCTGCATCGCAAGCGCCGGGAAGGTCTGATCGATGTCGGCCAGCAGGGCCGGAAGATTCTCCGCGGTCGAGTCAAACTGCTTGCGGCCATCGGTGTGACGGACGAACGCGGTGGGAAGAGTGATTTTGACGGACATGATTCTTTAGTTTCCTCCTGCTGTTACCAGCTCTGATTCCTGCGCCCCATCCAGCTCGCGAAGATAAGCGTCGAAGTCCGCAAGCCGCGGTCGAACGGTCCTCTCTTGCTGGTAGTGCCCCTGAAGCGCATCCGTCGTCTTCAGGCCATTCCCGGTGATGACACTCACGGTGACTTCGTCGGGCGAGATGCGTCCGTGCGAGAACAGACGAGCCGTGACCGCGGTCGTAACACCTCCGGCGGTCTCGGTGAAGATCCCTTCTGTCTCGGCCAACTCCTGAATCCCGGAGACGACTTCGACATCCGAAACATCCTCGGCCCATCCTCCGGTCTGCTGAATCATCTTCGCCGCCGCCGGACCGTCGGCCGGGTTGCCGATCGCGAGCGAACGCGCGATCGTGTTTGGACGCTGTGGCTCGATGTAGTCCCAGCCCTGCTTGACCGCGTGCGAGATCGGCGAGCATCCCGTGGCCTGCGCTCCGAAGAAGCGCACCGGCTTGTCCTCGATCAGGCCAAGGTAGATCAGCTCCTGGAAAGCCTTGCGGATCTTGCGGATCAGCGATCCGCCCGCCATTGGCACCACAACATTGTCGGGAAGCTCCCATCCCAGCTGTTCGGCGATCTCGTAGCCTACCGTCTTCGATCCCTCGGCGTAGTAGGGCCGCAGGTTGACGTTCACGAAGCCCCAGCTATATTCGTCGGCGATCAGCGTGCAGAGCCGGTTCACATGGTCGTAGTTGCCGTCGATGCGCACCAGACGGGCGCCATAGACCTGGGTGTTGAGAATCTTCGCCGGCTCAAGGTCGGCAGGCACCAGGATGCAGGCCTTCAGGCCCAGACGCACCGCCTGCGCCGCAACCGAGTTGGCAAGATTCCCGGTCGAAGAGCATCCCACCGTCTCAAATCCGAATCCCTGCGCATTGGCCAGGGCAACGGAGACGACACGGTCCTTGAAGCTGAGCGTAGGAAAGCAGACCGCATCGTTCTTGATGTAGAGATTCTTGGCGCCAACACGATTGCCCAGGTTCTTTGCCCGTAGCAGAGGAGTGAAACCCACCGGGAGATCCGGTTCAAAGCCCTTCGGCAACGGAAGCAGCGTAGCGTAACGCCAGATATTAGCCGGTCCCTTGGCAATTGCCTCGCGGGTAAAGACTCCTCGAGCCGAGTCGAGATCATAAACCACCTCGAGCGGGGCCAGGCAGTCCGGGCAGGCGGAGAGGGGCTGGTTGCCGAACCGCTTGCCGCACTCGTTGCACTTCAGCTCGTATACCGTCGACGTACAGGAATAGCTCATCTACGCTCTCTCCGAAGTGGAGAAGGTAGCAGGTCCTGTGATGTCTCTCATGGAAGGGATCTGCACGGATGCGATCCCATAAGCGGGATGGATTAAAGATCGCGGGGCTTCCTTCTCAATTCACCCCTCGAATCTCATGTTCCCCGTTACCAGGAGAGAGTTGACACCGGTCGCCCAAAGTAATGATTTCAGGCCGGTTGTCGTGGCGTCACAGGGCTCGTCCCTCAACCACTCTTCATGAAATTCGCGTCTGAGGCGGAAACTGGTTCCGATCCAGACTGAATAGATCAGTTGTAACACATGCGGGATAGGCCCGCAAGCAAGCGACCCGAACATCCCACGACTCCCTACTTCGACTCCACGATCTCGCGCACGCCGCCGACAAATGCAACCGGATCGAACTCCGTGCGTACGATCTCATCGGGGCAATCTGTCAGAATGGCGACGCGCCAGTTGCAGACGAAGGCCACGCGCTGCTCGGGCTGGGCGGTCTTGATCTCGGTGCAGAGCTGCTCGGCGCTCTCAACTCCCGCCTCACCCTCCACATCAATCAGCACCAGATCGTAGTGACGGGTCCAGAACAGGTCCAGAGCCTTCTCTGCCTTGATCGCCGACTCTACCTCGAAGCCAGAGAGGCGAAGAACCTGGTCCCGAAGCGGCCGCAGAACCTCGCGGTCACAGACATGAAGAATAGAAGGTTTGTTTGGAGAGGATTCCATGGGCACACTTTCCCGCAGACTTGCGGCACGCGAGCAATGCACACCATGGACGACCATGGACAGAGCTTCTACGCAATGTCGGAGCTGTGAGGTATCCTAATTATTTCATGAAGCGCGAGTAATGCAAGTAACGCTCGATACTGGCTTAGGCTAGGACCTCGGCCTTATCCTTATTTGAGAGAACCTCGTCCGGAAGCTTATTGGTGGGAACCAGAAGATCTTCCTTCCGCATCACCAGCGTCGTCGCGTTCAGCGAGGCCAGCTCAAAGCCGTGGCCATGCGTGATCGCATCGGTCGGGCAGGCCTCGACACAATAGCCGCAGAAGATGCAGCGGTTGTAATCGATGTTGTAGACCTTGGCGTAACGCTCCGCACTCGAGATCCTGTGCTCTTCTGTATTCTCCGCCGCCTCGATGTAGATGCAGTTCGAAGGGCAGGCGGCCGCGCACAAGAAGCAGGCAACGCACTTCTCCAGCCCATTCTCGTCGCGCTGCAGCTGGTGCTTTCCGCGGAAGCGCTCCTGAAACTTCGCTCCGCGCATCGGCCCCTTGCCGTCGGGATAGTTCTCGACCTCGGTCGGCTGGAACATCTCCTTCAGCGTGATGCTCATTCCCTTGGCGATCGCGGTGGCGTTGCGGACGATGGACATGCTGCAAGTATAGCCTGTACGAATCCAAGAGAAAAATTCACCGGAGATCGCCGCAAGGATTCGCTAGCATAAACCATGCTTTCGACAAGACTCTTCCTCGCGCTTGCCCTCTTCCCGCTTGTTCTATCCCCTTCCCTCTATGGTCAGGCGGTGGCCCAGCACGCGCATGCGAAGGCCACTCTCTCCACGCAGCTTGAGCTCACCCTCGACGGCAAATCCTCGACCATCACCCTCGCCGACCTCGCCGCCATGTCGCAGAAGACCGTCAAGGTTCACAACCCGCATACCCAGAAGGACGAGTCCTACACCGGCGTTGCTCTCAGCGATCTACTCGCGAAGTACGGCTTCGCCGTCGGCCAGTCGACTCACCGCGCCATGCTCCACGGCTATCTTGCCGCCGAAGGCACCGATAAGTACTGGGTCCTCTACTCACTCACCGAGATCGAACCTTCGGAACACGAGGCCGACGTCATCGTCGCCACCTCTCTCGATGGAGGCTCCCTCGGAGAAGATGGACAGATCAAGCTCATCGACACCGCCGACAGACGCCCCCAGCGCTGGGTCCGCAACCTCACCACCCTTCGCGTGGTCAGCGTCGGCGACTAACCTCGGCGGGTCTTTATTTTTGCTGCAGCGATCAACGACTCCACCCGCTCCAGAATCAGCGAGACCTGCCGGTCGTTGTGGTACCCGCTGCGCGCCGCTCGTTCCCTTCCCGCCACAGCGATCCGCGTCCTAGCAGCTTCATCCGGAAGGTAGCGCCGGATTTGGGCCGCCAGTTCCTCGAACCCGGTAAAAAAGACCGCCTCCTCGTCCTCGACGAAACGGTCCCTATGCCCCTGCGACCGCTCCGCCAGCAAAAAGCCTCCACATCCGGCGATCTCAAAGCTCTTGTGCACAAACTCGTCCTGGTTCGAGTGCGTGATGAAGCTCAGGTTGATCTTCGACCTCCAGATCGCCTCGCGATACTGCTTCTGATAGAGCTCCCCCTCGCGATAGAGCTTCGCAAACGCCTCCGGAGTCATCGCTCTCTCCCACTGGCTCGCCTTCCCGGAGACCGTCACGCTGAACTCCTTCGAGAGATCCGTCAAAACCTCGGCGCGATTGTCATAAGGCGTCCCCACAAACGAGACCTCGCGGTCCCGGTCGCGATCCGACCAGCCCTCCGGTGGCGGAAACTGGAGCGTCGGTTCATACGCCGTCTGAATCTTGATCACGTCGCGGGCGCCGCGCGAGCGATAGTCCTCGATGTTCTTGTCGCGCTGCACCACATGCAGGTCGTAGTGCGGAATGTCCTTCATATAAAGCCGCCAGCCCGGATCCTGCCGCGGCCCGAAGGGGTTGTCGATCATATAGCTGACAGTTGCAACCCCCATCGCGCGCAGACGATCGAGCGTGCGCGGCTGCATCCACAGCGCCTTATCCGCCCATACCAAATCCGGCCTCTCACGCTCCGCCGTCTTGATCACGTCGCGGTTGAAGCGATCTACATGCGGCCCCATCGCCAGCCGGAAGACGATTCGCGACACCGTAGGATTCGACGGACGATAAGGAATGGTGTGGAGCGGAATGACCTGCTGCCCCAGACGCTCCAGGGCCCAAAGACGATACGTCGCCGTGTCGTTCGGTGTGAGGGAGGCAATATAGAGGATCTTCATTCCCTCTGATTATCGCCCGAAGGATTCCAGGGCGTATCGAGCTATTGTTTTGGGTAAAGAAGTGCGCTGCCGCGCGGGCTCACTACGCTCGGTCGGCAGGCCATAATTCTTCCTCAAAAATTGCCTAGTGTGACCGCAATAAGGCGATGACCTGTTCCGCATGAACGACCCCGGCCAACCTGTGCTCCGCATCCACCACCGGCAGCGACTTCAGGTTGTACTTGTCGAACAGCTCCGCCACTTTGCGTCCGGACGTATCCTCCTCGCAGCTCACCAGGTGACCATGCGGCAGTTCGTTCAGACGGGCCTCCGTACCCGCCAACAGAATCCTCACCACCGAGACCAGAGCGCACAGCCGCTCCTCCTCGTCCACCAGGTAGATATCCGTAATCAACTCGATATCGCCTTCGAAATCGCGTAACGCCGCAAGCACCTCGGCGACCGTCGCCGTCCTCGGCAGCGCAATATACTCCGTAGTCATCCGACCGGCAGCGGAGTCCTGCGAAAACTCCAGCAGCTCCTCCACCTCCTGACGCTCCTCCGGGTCCATCTCCTCGAGAATCGCCTCGGACTTTTCCTCCGGAAGCTCGGCCAGCAGGTCCGCCGCGGCACCCGGATCCATCTCCTCCACGATGCCGGCCACCTGCTCGTCGTCGAGCGATTCAAGCAGCGACTTCTGCAGCTTCGGCTCTACCTCCTCCAGCGTCTCGGCCGCCACCTCTTCGTTGAGGCTCTCAAATAAAGCCTGACGCTCTGCCGGAGCCAGCTCCTCGAGAATCGCCGCGATATCGGAGGGATGCATCTCCGACAGCCGGTCCTGATCCACCTTCAGCCGCACCCTCCGCGCGGGATCGATCAGGTCGACGAAGTCCCAGGGAATCAGGCTGGGGCTGAACCGGACGGCGACGCGCTCGATCGCATTTGCGGGAAGTCCCTTCAACAGCCGCCGAACGGCCCCCCGCAGCCCCACCTCCACCTCGGTGATCCGCAGAGCGCGGCCCCCCTCCGGCGTGCTCTCCCAGCTAAGGTTCACGTCGTTGACCCGAACGACCTTGCGGCCATGGACATCGATAATCTGCTGATCCAGCAGGTCCCGCTCCAGCAACACCAGGGAAGGATCCTGCGGCGTCTCGGCGAGCGCGGCATTCGCAGCCAGCCGCAGGCCATCCGAAATCAGCTCGAGGTCGGCGACAGCCGCCATCTCAGCCTTCTGCCGGCCTCCTGTCTTGTGTCCCGCAAGCTTCAGGATCAGCCCCAGTACCCGCGACGAATCTCCTCCCGGCATCACCGCGCACTCACGTACGCGCCCCAGCGCCGTGCCCTTCGCATCCCGTACCTCGGTCCCCAGCAGTGCCGAGACCGTCGTCTTGTGATCGCCGTTCCGAGTCATTCCCGTTCCCCCGGAGCTTATCAGTTCGAGCCAAACAGCGTATGGTTATGGTCACGCGTTTTTCGCAACCCCCTGTCGTCCTGAAACCACAGCCAGAGGAGCCAATCTTGACAATCGGCATTCGCGCAAGCACACTGCCATCATCGCTGTTGTCTGCCATGGACGACGGGCACAGAAGCACCACAAGGACAGCCTTGGCCGACTCAACGACAAGCCGCGTCAGCTACACCCTCGACTCGACCCTCGACAGCGTGAATAAAGTCGAGCAGACGGCCGAGCAGTACGCCCAGCGCGCCGGGTTCGATGAGGAGACCATTCCCTACATCGCCATGGCCGTCCGCGAAGCGGCAGTCAATGCGGTTCTGCACGGAAATGCGTACGACCCCAATAAACACATCACAGCGTCCTTCGAGACCACCTCCGACGATCTCGTGATCCGCATCACCGATCAGGGACCCGGTCTCGATCCTTCCACCCTTCCCGACCCCTTGGCTCCTGAAAATATCCTGCGAGGATCAGGCCGGGGCATCTTTCTGATTCGGGCCTTTATGGATGAGGTAAACTTTCGCCAGTTACAAGCTGGTACCGAGCTGACCCTCATCAAACACCGCACACCCGCAAAAACGGGGACCTAAGGAGAAACGAAACATGAGCATGAAAGTATCTACTCGCCAGGTAGATGGCGTTACGATTCTGGATCTGAGCGGCCGCATCACCCTCGGCGAAGGCAGCGTAACCATCCGTGACGCGGTTCGCGACCTGCTGGCCAAGGGCCAGAAGAAGATTCTGCTCAATCTGGGCGATGTCAACTACATCGACAGCTCGGGCATCGGAGAGCTGGTCAGCGCCTTCACCACGGTCAAGAACGCCGGCGGCGAGCTCAAGCTGCTTAACCTGACCAAGAAGGTTCAGGACCTGCTCCAGATCACCAAGCTCTACACCGTCTTCGACATCAGCAACGATGAGGCCTCGGCAATCTCTTCCTTCACCCAATAATCTCCATCGCGGACTTCGCCTGGAAGGGTGCGGCTTTGGCCGCGCCCTTGTCGTTTTGCCGGGACGGATTCAAGCATCCACAAACTGTTCCCTGTGAGCCGCCAAAAAAGAAGGGCCGTCGCCTATCGCGACGGCCCTTCTTTCGTGCCAAGGTTCACTCGGCTTCTTCTCTACTTTGAGAAGTCGACCTTGGGCGCGACGTTGTTCTCTGGGTTCCCCGTGAAGTACTCGTTCCGGACGTGGAAGCCTGCCATCCCCGCCCAGATACTGTTGGGGAACTGCTGGACGTAGACATTGTAATCCTTGAGGACATTATTGTATCGCTGCCGCTCCACCGCGATGCGATTCTCCGTCCCCGCCAGCTCGTCGTTCAAACGCATGAACTGCTCGTTGCTCTTCAGGTTTGGATACTGCTCCTGCAGCCGGAAGAACGGTCCCAGGGCCACGTCCAGCTTGCGGTTCGCGTCGATGTTCGCGGAATGATCCCCACCGGCTGCCAGAACGCCCGCGCGGGCATTGGCGATGTTGGTCAGAACCGTTGATTCCTCAGCGACATAGCCCTTCACCGAGGCCACTAGGTTGGGAATTAGATCCAATCGCCTCTGCTGCACCACGTTGACCTGCGAGAACGCCTGGTTGATCGCTTCGTTCTTCTGCACCAGTGTGTTCTTGGTGCTCACATAGCTTCCGCCCGCAAACAGCAGAAGGAGGAGGATGAGGCCGACAACGCCCAAAACGATCCACAAAGGTTTCATCTTCTTATCTCTATTCCTTCCTTGAGCTTTTATTCCTTAACTGCATCTTGGTCCTGGCCCGAAGTCCTACCGGCTGTACTGTATCACTCCGCCCGACTCTGCCGGTCCCGTAATCTCTCTCGCGGCTTCCGGTTACGTAAAAGATCGCCTAGAAATTCGCTCCACCGCCACCCGATTGTCCTCCTCCAAACCCGCCAAAACCGCCACCGCCACCGCCACCGTCGTCGTCTCCGCTGCCGCGGTAGTAGCCTCCCCTTCCGCCGCCCCCTCCCATCAAGTTCCCGAGAAGGAAGAAGATCAGCCCCAGATTTCCGGTCCGGGCGAGCAGAAAGAGTACCAGAATGATCGCTCCACCGCCGATCAGCAGCTGCCCGAGGCTCAACTGCACCGGCTCGCCCTGAACCTGCTGGCGGCGGTACTGGTGCTGCCCCGCGGGCAGGGTCAGGGTCACCCCGGCGTCCTGCGCGATGATTCCCGCAAGCTGTCTGACCCCTAGTGGAACCGCCGCATCATAATCCCCGCGATTGGCCGCCGGCACCATCGACCGCCCGATATCCCCTACCTTGGCGTCGTTCAGGATGCCCTCGAGGCCATATCCCACCTCGATGCGGCCGCGGCGGGGCGTCATGACGAGAATCATCAGAACGCCGCGATCTTCCTTGTTCCCCACCCCCCACTTGTCCTCAAGCTCAGTGGCGAACTGCTCGATGGAGTCACCGTCATCCAGGGTTTTGATGGTTACCACTGCGATCTGCGCATGGGCCTGCCGATCCACCTGCCCGCACAGCATCTCCATCTGCTGTTTGACCGAAGGCGACAGCACCCCCGCGAAGTCATTAATGTAGCCGGTAGGTTTTGGAAGTGAGCCGACGCTCTCGCCCGTGAGCCCGACGGGCAGCACCAGCAACAGAACGATTCCAAGCCATCGCGCGATGCGGCTCATCGTTCGCTATTCTACGCTGGGCCAGCCCGGAAGACACCACACATTCGATTGCGCATTCTTTACTGCGGGGAAGATGCCGAAGAGCCGGCGCCCGGCTTCGGCCCACGGCCCGGAAGCGGGATGCCCCGCTGCTCGGCCATCTTATCGGCCATCGCCATGTGCTCCCGAATCACCTTTGATCCATTGTCCGCAGCCGTCTTGAGCGCCGAATCCTGCGTCCTGCTCGAGGCGATGCGAAACTCGCGCAGATCCGTGTGGTGACTCTTCACCATGAAGGCAACATACTCTTTGTCGAACTCCTCGCCCGACAGGGAGTTCAGCCGGTCATACTCCGCCTGCGCGTCCTTTCCCATCTTCCGCGGCATCTTCAGACCAATCGAGTCGGCGATCTCGGCCATCTCTTCGTTCAGCCTGGTGTGATCGTCCACCATCTTCTGGCCAAAGCTCTTCACATCCTCGCTCGAGCTCTTCTGCGCGGCCAGCCTGCCCAGTTCAATCTCTGCCAAGCCGCCTTCAACCGCCTTCCGAACGAAGATCTTGTCGCGCATCTGCTGCCCGGTATCTCCCGGCGCGCCGCTGGAGTCCTGCATGGAGGTCGTCGGTGACTGCACATGTCCAGGTTGATTCGGCTGCGTCTGCGATGCCGGGGGAGTCAACGGATCGGACTGAACCTGGGCATGGACGAATGGAACAGCGGATAAAGCAGAGATCAGAAAAAACGCTGGCAGCAAAGAAGATTTCATGAAGTGGCCCTCTCTCGGCGGATCATTTTAGCGCCGTTCCAGGTTTTCGCGACGGAATTCAATCGCCGATCTTCTATCCGGCTCAAAGGATCCCGTCATCGGCGCCACAACGATATTTCCGGAAATATTGGGCGGATGCGGAACGATGCGATCCAGCTTCCAAGTGAGCCTCGGCCGGTTCACCGGTTTAGATGGATGAAACTTTCGAACTGCGGGCTAGGCTCGATCTCTACCCTCTCCAATCGGAATCTCGAGATCCTCTTGTTTGAATCTGAAAAACCGGTGGCCGCAGTTTTCACAGGCATAGGCAAGCAGGTTGATTAACTTCAAAACGCGTTCCAACCCACGCCGTTTAGAACGGCGAATCGACGAACTATCGCATTTGGAGCAATGCATAACCCTACTCCTCAAGAGCGAGCGTCGGGGAGGACTACAGAGAAAGATATCGCGTTTGATTTAAAACTTCTGACGATTCTTCCATAATTTTCGATCAATCGCCTTCACGCTGTAGCGTAGCCGCATAGACTGGCGTGGATAGATCTGCGAGCAGAGACCGGGTGATCCGAAAGATGGAGCAGATACAAAGGTTTGCGGTCTTTTTTTTACCAAAGCGTGAAACATTTTCCTGCTTCGGTCGCTCTAATCAAACACTTGACTTGGAGCAATCGTGCAACCCTCACCCTCGGAATATCAGCCCATCGAAAATTACAGCGTCATCGGCAACATGCGGTCGATTGCCCTGGTCAGCGTGACCGGATCGATCGACTTTTTCTGCTTTCCCAAGTTCGATTCCCCTACTGTCTTTGCCTCGTTGCTCGATCCCGAGAAGGGCGGCTTCTTTAGCATCTCCCCGAAGTTTGAGGAGGAAAAGACCAAACAGCTGTATTTCCCCGACACAAACATCCTGCTTACAAGATTTCTATCGGACAGCGGCATCGCAGAGATGACCGACTTCATGCCCGTCGAAAATGCACAGTTCCATAGCCACGTCATCCGGCGCGTGACCGTGATCCAGGGGGAGATCGAGTTCACGCTCGAGTGCCATCCACGATTCGACTACGCGCGCATGCCTCATCGCACCGAATGCGACGGCAATGCCGTGATCTTTCGTCCTCAGGGAGAGCTCCCCAGTCTTGTGCTGCACAGTACCTTGCCGCTGACCACACACGGGAATGACGTCGTTCAGACCTTCAAGCTGAAGGCGGGAGAGCAGGCGATCTTCGCCTTCGGAGAGGATTCCGTTGAAGCGCGCCATCCGATCGACGAAGAGCGCATCGAACGCAAGTTTCGGGATACGTTCCGGTTCTGGCAGAGCTGGATCGCGCAGTCGAACTACACCGGAAGATGGCGCGAGACCGTTGCTCGATCGGCGCTTGTCCTCAAGCTGCTCACGGACCAGGAGCACGGCTCCATTATCGCGGCCCCCACCTTCGGGCTTCCCGAACGCATCGGAGGCCCACGCAACTGGGACTACCGATATACGTGGCTGCGCGACTCCGCATTTACGCTCTATGCCCTGATGCGCCTCGGGTTCCTCGAGGAGGCGGACGCATTTCAACTCTGGCTGAATAAACGGATTCGGCTCGAGGGTGGACATGGTCCTCTTCAGGTGCTGTATCGTACCGATGGTTCGACCGATACACCCGAGATCGAGTTGGAACATCTTCGCGGCTACATGGACTCGCGCCCGGTACGGATAGGAAACGCCGCCAAAGATCAGCTTCAGCTCGATCTCTATGGCGAGCTCATCGACGCGATTTATCTGGTGAGCAAATACGGCGACGGTTTGAGCATCGACGAATGGAACAACCTGAAAAAGATACTTCGATGGCTCTCCGAGAATTGGAACGAGCCGGATGAAGGCATCTGGGAGGTTCGCGGCGGCAGAAAACATTTTCTGCACTCCCGCCTTATGTGCTGGGTAGCCTTCGACCGGGCAATCCGACTGGGCGCAAAGCGATCACTCGCCGGCCCGTTCGATTGGATGGAGCAGACGAGGGATGCAATCGCAGAAGATATCCATACCAACTTCTGGAATGACGAGAAGAAGAGCTTCGTGCAGTTTCGTGGAGCCTCCCACGTCGATGCTTCGACCCTGCTCATGCCGCTCGTGCGGTTCATCAGCCCGAGCGATCCCAAATGGATCTCCACCCTTGATACGATCGAACAGGATCTTATTATCGATACGCTTGTTTATCGATACAGAGACGAAGATGGTCTGGACGGAGTAGATGGACCGGAAGGCAGTTTCACGGCCTGCACCTTCTGGTACATCGAGGCGCTCGCTCGATCGAACCGGCTGGAAAAAGCCCGGCTCCTGTTTGAAAAGATGCTGGGGTACTCCAACCACGTTGGTTTATATGCAGAGCAGCTGGGTAGCAGCGGCCAGCACCTGGGGAACTTCCCCCAAGCGCTCACGCATCTTGCATTGATCAGCGCAGCCAGCTACTTGGATCGCGAGCTTTCAGGAAAGAACCGCGAGCCCTGGAGTTAGCCGAATCAACGAGGCGGCTGTTTTCTTCGTCCTGGCCGCCTCGTACGCCGATTTGCTAGAAGTCTTCGTGAAAGGCAACCTCTCCCGCAACCGCAACCTGATACGCGGAGACGCGTCTTTCGAAGAAGTTGGTAAACTCCTGTACGTCCTGCAGCTCCATGAACGCGAAGGGATTCTTCGCTCCGAAGATCGGCTCCATACCGAGGCGCACGACGCGGGAGTCGGCTACGTACTCGAGATATTGCCGCATCTCACGCACCGAAAGCCCCGCCACACCACCCGACAACAGATCTTCCGCAAACTGCAGCTCGCAGTCCACAGCCTCTTTCATCATCTCGACAATCTGCCGCTCCAGGTCCGCATCAAAGAGCGACGGCTCTTCGGCGCGAACGACATTGACCACCTCGAAGGCAAACTCGAGGTGACAGCTCTCGTCGCGGAAGACCCAGTTCGTTCCAGCGGCCAGGCCATTCAACAGTCCACGCGAACGCAGGAAATACACGTAGGCGAAGGCCGCGAAGAAGAACAAGCCTTCGATGCAGCCCGCGAAGCAGACCAGATTCAAAAGAAACTGCTTCCGCTCCTGCGCGTTGCTCAGCTCGTCGAGCTTCTGGATCGAATCCATCCAGCGCATGCAGAACTGCGCCTTCTTCGTGATCGAAGGAATGTTCTCAACCGCAGCGAAGGCCGCGGCCCGAGCCTCAGGATCGGGAACATAGTTATCCAGCAGCGTCAGGTAGAACTGCACATGCACGGCCTCTTCAAACAACTGCCGGGAGAGATACAACCGCGCCTCGGGCGAGTTGATGTGCTTGTAGAGATTCAGCACCAGGTTGTTGGAGACGATCGAGTCTCCCGTCGCGAAGAAGGCAACCAGCCGCTGGATCAGGTGGATCTCCGCCGGCGTTAGACGTGAGCGCAGATCGACGAGGTCGGTAGAAAAATCGACCTCTTCGACGGTCCACGTGTTGCGAATGCCATCCTTGAACATCTCGAAGAACGTGGGATAACGCATCGGCCGCAACGTAAGCGAGAGGCCCGGATCGAGAATTGCAATGGGGGGTGTAGTCGACATCTTTTTCTCCTTTTTACTGGCAGGCTTCGCAGGTCTCTGGGTTGTCGAGCGAGCAGGCTACACTCGCGGTCGCGTTGATCGAAGGCACGCTTCTGGTCGACGCAACCGTCGTCTTCGCGATCCTGGTAGCCGGCCGCGATCTCAGGTAGTAGGTCGTCTTGATGCCGCGCTTCCACGCGTACATATACATCGAGCTCAGCCTTCCGATGTTTGGAGACTCCGCAAACAGATTCAACGACTGGCTCTGATCGATGTAAGCCCCACGATCCGCCGCCATGTCGATGAGCGAACGCATCGGGACCTCCCAGACCGTGCGATAGATCAGGCGCACATCTTCGGGAATCTCCTCGATGCCCTGGATCGAACCCTCGGCCAATTTAATGCGGGTCCGCATCGCCTCCGACCACAGGCCGAGCTGCTTCAGCTCCAGCACCAGGTAGCGATTGATCTGCATAAACTCGCCCGAGAGCGTCTCGCGCTTGAACAGGTTCGAGATCTGGGGCTCGATGCACTCATAGCAACCCACGATCGAGGCGATGGTCGCCGTGGGAGCGATTGCGATCATCAGAGAATTCCGCAGTCCAGATCTGCGAATACGATCACGCAAAGCCTCCCATCGCTCCATGCTCTCGGGCGTCGTGCTCCAGAGATCGAACTGGAACTCACCCTTCGCGGCGCGCGACTCGGGGAAGGCAGCATAGGCTCCGTTTCGCTCGGCCAGCTCGCAGGAGACCGCCAGTGCGTGGAAGTAGATCTCCTCCTGAATCTTCGCCGAGAGCTTTCTCGCCTCGGGAGAGTCGAAGGCCAGCCGCAGCTGGAAGAACACATCCTGCAGCCCCATCACGCCGAGCCCCACCGGACGCCAGCGACTATTGGCCGACGCAGCCTGCGGAACCGGGTAGTAGTTGATGTCGATCACGCGATCGAGCATCGGCACTGCGTGACGGACCGTCGCCGCCAGCTTCTCGAAGTCGAACACGCCTTCAGTAATGTGCCGCCCCAGATTGATCGAGCCCAGGTTGCACACCGCCGTCTCCGCAGACGACGTCACCTCTGTAATCTCGGTGCACAGGTTGGAGAGATGTACCACGTTATCCGGCAGCCCGGTCTGGTTGCACTTCTGATTACACGCATCCTTGAAGACCATCCACCCGTTGCCAGTCTCGGCCAACGTGCGCATCATGCGGGCGTAGAGGTCGCGCGCCTTCACCTGTCGCATGTATCTCTGCTGAGCCTCTGCTTCCTCATACGCGCGATCAAACTCTTCCCCGTAGAGATCGGGAAGATACGGAACCACCTTCGGATCGAAGAGCGACCACATCCCGTCCTCGTCCACGCGCCGCATGAAGAGATCGGGAATCCAGTTGGCGAGGTTCAGGTTGTAGGTTCTGCGTGCCTGGTCGCCGGTGTTATCTCGCATCTCCAGGAAGGACTCCACATCCGCATGCCACGGCTCCAGATAGACGCAGCAGGCCCCTTTGCGCTTCCCTCCCTGATTGACGGCAGCCACCGATGCATCGAGCGTACGCAGCCACGGAACGATTCCGTTCGACAGGCCATTCGTCGCCCGAATCAGCGATCCCTCCGAACGCACGCGATGAAACGCCAGCCCGATTCCGCCTGAGAACTTCGACAACAACGCAATCTGCTTATAGGCGTCATAGATCGCATCCAGCGAATCCTTCGGCGAATCCAGCAGATAGCACGAGGACATCTGCGAATGCTTCGTTCCGCTGTTGAACAGCGTCGGCGAACTCGGCAGATAGTCGTGCGAAGCCAACAGGCGATAGAAGTCCACCGCCTCGCTCACGCGCGTCGAAAGCCCCGCCGAGACCCGCATGAAGAAGTACTGCGGCGACTCGATCACCTGCCGGGTGATGGGGTGGCGCAGCAGATAGCGGTCGTAGACCGTGCGCAGCCCGAAGTATTCAAAGCTATCCGAGAGGCGGTCGTCGATGGCGCTGTTCAGCTTGCGCGCGTTCCCCGCCACAAACTCCGCCGTGTCCTTCGAGACCACGCCTTCACGGTTGCCCACCTCGATCGATTGCGAGAACGAATAGATGTTCTGCCCCGCCACCTCTTTCTCGATGGTGGCCAGGAGCAAGCGCGCCGCGAGCCGCGAATACTCCGGCTCCTCCGCGATCAGCGCCGCCGCCGTCTGGATCGAGATCGAATCCAGCTCTCGCGTCGAGGCTCCATCGAAGAGCCCTCCAATCGTCTTACTTGCAACCCGGATGGCATCGACGTTCGGAAGGCCATGGCAGCATCGCTGCACGGCGCGCACAATCTTGTTCACGTCGACCGGCTCGAGCGCTCCATTGCGCTTGCGAACCTGCATCTGGGGAATCACTTCTGTTTGGGGAAAGTTCGGATCGAGCTCTGTCAGTGTCGCCTGCGCTGCCGCCATGGGGAGTACCCTCTGCCCCCGAAGCAGGATGAAGCGGCCGACGCCCGCACGACGTTCACGCGCAGGTCCCAACCACCGCACCTCCCCCTCGAAGGCGTGTGAAGTTCGTGCCCTTTCGGCACGCGACCCATGGCAGGTCTTCGGACTCTGCAGGCTTCCTACTTGCTTCGGCTTCCCAGCCCTTCGGCCAGTGCCAAGGTGAAGCGTTCGTTCCTGCTTACCGCTGCGGGGCAGCTCCGGATTCTCACCGGATTCCCTTTTCAGTCCTGGCCCAAGAACCAGGAACACCATGAAGTTCACTCACTATAACAAGTGGCAATGTACGGGTCAATGTCAATATATTGGGGCCATATCGCATTTATGACATTTATTGCGGGATATCCACAGAGTGCAAAGGAGACTCCACCCATCGCTCCAAATCCGCCGCCGACATCGGAAAACCATAGAGATATCCCTGCACGGCATCGCATCCCAGCTTCGCCAGAAGACTTGCCTGCGCCTCGGTCTCCACGCCTTCCGCGATCACGGTCATTCCCAGGCTCTGTCCGATCCGGATTACCGCCGTGGCGACGGCCTGCGCTCCGGGATCGCTCTCGAAGTTCCTCATAAAACTGCGATCCAACTTCAGCTCCGTGATGGGAAGCCGGGTCAGCCGGGACAGGCTGGAGAAGCCTGTGCCGAAGTCGTCCATCGAGATCCCGACCCCAATCTCGTGCAGCTCCATCATCCGCTCGAGGCTCTCCGAGCGAGGGCTCATCATCACGCCCTCGGTGATCTCCAATGTCAGGTGGCCGGGCGAGATGTTGTACTCCTTCAAAAGGTTCCTCACGAATGGGGGCAGACTCGGGCTGCGGAAGTGCAACGGAGAGAGGTTGACCGAGATGGTCGAGATCGGAATCCCCTGCTCTCTCCACAAGGCCAGCTGCCTGCATGCCTCGCGCAGGGACCAGCATCCGATCGTCTCGATCTGTCCGATCTCTTCTGCGAGAGGAATGAACTGTTCCGGAAGGATCTCCCCCCGCACCGGATCGCTCCAGCGGATGAGAGCCTCTACCCCAATTAACTTCATCGTCTTCAACCGGAGTTGAGGTTGGTAGTTCAGGCTCAATTGTCCGCTGACAATTGCCGCTCGCAGCGCCGTTCCAAGCAGCAATCGTTCCTGCGTCAGCGAATTCATCTCCGGACTGTAAAAGTGGTATCCCGCGCGGCCCGACTTCTTTGCCTCATGCATCGCAGTCGAAGCCTGCTCCACCATGACCTGCGGCGACCCATTTCCATCTTTCGCGATGCTGATCCCGACGCTTGCCGAGATGGTCAAGGTAACTCCTGTCACCTCTACAGGTTCTCGCAAGAGCTCCAGAATTCCGTCCGCCACCATCGAAGCCCGCGGCCCGTTGCATTGCGGGATCGCGGCTACGAACGAATCGCCCGCCGCCCTGGCGAGCACCGCGGGCGGCTGAAGCAGTTTGAGCAGCCGATGCGCGATCTCCAACAACACTCGCTCGCCTGCAGCATGCCCCAGGGTGCTGTTCACATCCTTGAAGTGGTCGATGTCCAAGGAGAAGAAAGCCACCTCGCCCTGTTCGAGAATCTCTCCCGCCATCTCATAAAAAGAGGTCCGATTCGGAAGCCCCGTCAAGGAATCGAAACGGGAGAGGCGCTCAAGCTGCTGCCTCACCTCATTCTGCTCGATCGCCAGCATACAAAGATGAACACAGGCCAGGACCAGCTCTTTATGGAGCGGGCTAGGGCCTCGTCTCTCGCGGTAATAAAAGGCAAAGGTTCCAGCAATCCGACCGTCCCGCATCTTGATCGGCGAGGACCAGCAGGCGCGCAGGCCATAGGGAAGCACCACATCGCTGTGCCCCTTCCAGCGAGGATCGGTTTCGATGTCCGTCACGCATACAGCCTCTCCCAGGTAAACGGCCGTACCACAGGAGCCCATATTTTCGCCGATTTTTATGCCGTCCAATATCGCGGCATAGGCCTCGGGAAGGCTTGGGTTGGCCAACGGGTGCAACCTGCCCTCCTCATCGACCAGCACCATCGAACAGAGCACCTCCGGTGCAATCTCTTCCACTTGGCGGCATAACAGGTCAGCGACCTGCGCCAGAGAAGCTCCCTCCACGATCGCTTCTAGAACCAGGCGCTGCAACCTCTGAATCTTGCGCGTTTCGGTAATATCCGCGAGCACTACGACAAGGTTCTTGACCCTACCACCTTCATCCAGAACAGGATTTACGCTGCCTGAGACCCAGATCTCGCGGCGGTCCTTGGAATAGAACAACATCTCCCCATGAAAGCTGTCGGGCTCCCGGGCCTGTTCTTGAATCCGCTTGATCGTATGTGGGTCTGTATTCCTGCCCGTCAAAAGAGCGATAGGGCTATTGCCGAGAGCTTCTTCGCGCGAGTATCCGAACATCTGCGTAAAGGCGCGATTGAGATAGACGATACGTCGATCTTCATTCAGGACCATGACCGCGCGATCGGTCTCATTCACCGCCAGAGAGAGAAGACGCAACTCTTCACGGCGCTCCGCCTCTGTCACCCAGTCATTGGGATGCTCCATATGGTCGTCCTAGCCTCGCCTGGAAGGAGCTCTGGCAGCACCGATGTTCCGAGCCGCTGTCTATCACTATGGAGATACGGTAGCGGCTTGGTTCCGGAAGAGAACAAAAAGGGCCCGGGGGTCGTTTGCAGCCTCAGATTCCGGGCCTGGCAATTTGACTCTCATTATCCCCTCATTTTCCAACGAGTATGGATTTTATTTTAGGAAATTCAGAAATACCCGCAGTTTTCTTCTCTCTTGCCTTCGGCAGATTGCTCCCCAGCCTCTCTTCCTCAGAGCATCGCCGGCCTAACGCGGTAACCATCAAAGACGAGATCAATGGTTACCTGGCCATCTCCAGGCGAGACTGAATCTCGACCTGACCGAAGATGCCCGAGGGCACGGGCTGTAGATTCTCCATGTCCTGCATCTGGAACCGGTCGCCATACTTTGCCTTCAATGCCGTGTAGTCGCGTGGGGATTGACCGGCGAGCTCGTTGATCGCCGTATTGTAGACACGAATCTCCAGCGTGTTTTTTCCCGCATGAACAAAGTTCGTCAGATCGAGATCATAAGGTGGGTGCCAGAGCGATCCCACTCGTTTGCCCTCGAGATAGATAACGGCGGCCTCGCGGATCGGAGGATCGTACCAAGCACGCATGCCGTTCTTACCCGGTTGCGCATCGGAGAGAGCTTTTCCATCCGCGAAGTGCAGAACGACTTGCCTGCCCTTGTTTATGGATGGAGAGTCGAAGCTGGTGCGATAGCGCACCTCGCCGGAGTAAAACTTTGAGGCGGAGTCGTTGCTCCAGACGGTATCGACATCGGTCTGCGAGGGAAGCTTGGGCGAACCCGCCGATCCGGGAAACTCCGCCGACCAGTGCGTGAGTACGATCGGTTCCCCAACATTGGAAGCTTTTGCTGGGCTTTTCGTCCCCGACGCTGAGGTCTCATTGCGCAGTACCAACAGACGGGATCCATAGGGTTCGAGGGTCACCGATTCTCCGAGAAAGGCGTAAGTCTTGGTTCCCTTCTCCGGGTCCCACCATTCAGCGTGCTGGTAGGGGCTGTTCGCATGCAGAGGAAAGGTTTGCGGCTCGGGGGAGGTGTTGGCGATGAAATAGATGTCCGCGTCCTTCAGGTGCCGATGCAGAAATCCGAGTGCACCGCTCGCGGTATGCACATCGAGGTCGGGCTGAATCGTGCGGTTGATGGCTTCAGGCAGTTCAGCCTCCGTATCGATATGAACCGCGGATCCCAGGAGTTGCTGAACTGCAGCCTGGATCTTCGGCGTATCGCTCGCGCCAGTAAGACCAGGTGCCGAGGAAGGAAGTTCGCCGAGGAAGATGATCTTGCCTCCGCTCTTTGCGTAGGTAGCGACACGCTCGATCGCGCTGAGCTGAATGCGCTTTGTGGGAGGAACGATAAGGAGCGCGTGATGATGGAGATCGGCGAGCGCAGGACCGTCGACGTAATCGACGTTGTGTCCTGTGTTGAGGATCGCCTGCATGAGGGTGAGAGTAATCCTCTCCTTCATGCCGTCGGTGACGGAGACGTGCCCGGGCGCGAAATCCGATTGAGCATCGTCTTCGGGAAGGAGAATGGCGACGTCGTTTGCGGGCTCCCCCTGGCGCAGCATCCAGCTGACACGCTGAAGATAGCGTGTGATTTCAGGCATGACCGGCCACCACGGATTATGCGCATCGAAGACGGCGGCAGCGTAGAGCGAGTAGCCGGGCTCGGTGGCGTAAGGAGGCGAGTAGGGCCAGCCGTGACCGATGATTTGATTGATCCCCTCAACAAACATGCGGTCTGCTTCGGCCTTCATGTCGAGCGGGGTGGCGCGGAAGGCGGGCGAGTGCAGCCAGGTGAAGGTCTCGGCAGAGGTGACGTTGTTGCCGAAGAGATGATTTGCGGAGGAGGCCCAGCGCGTGAAGGAGAAGGTGTTCCACTGCGGGCCTTCGCCTTCGGCGAGCTGGGGGATGCGCTCGTCGCTGAGCGTGGCCGCGGGCGATCCGTAGGTCTGGGAGCGGAAGCGCGTGTGATGGGCGGTGGCGTACTCGGAGAGCGGACGGAGATACTCTTCGCGGACGAGATCGGAGAGGGTCACGGCCCAGTCGTGGCGAATGGCCTCGGACTGGGGAGTGCCGCCGACGGCGAGCTCGGGGAGGTGAGGGATGAGGTCGTAGCCTCGGCGCTTTTTGAACTCCTCCGGCAGGTGGAGGGTCCAGTCGCTGCCGTAGACCTCGAGCGAATCGGAGAAGATGGCGTAGGGCGGGGCGTCGGTGAAGCCGCTGAGCAATGCATCGCCGACGACGTGGAGATGGTTGTTGATGGCCTCATGCGACATGTGGTCGAGGACGTAGCCTTCGCCACCGACGGCGGCGCGCTTTACCATCTGGCGGGTGTGGCTGCTGATGAAGAAGAGCGCGACCTGCGGCTCGCTGGAGGCGGGGAGGTCGCTGGTTGTGCTGGGAAACGGGATCTGCTTTGCGCCTGCGGCTTCGTATTGCTTGGGGGTCCCTTTTGCGATGAAGGCGGCGACCGAAGTTTCGCCGGCGGCGAGCTCGGGAAGTTTGGCGGCCGGAAGCTGCACGGCTACGATCTTCAGGCGGCCTGCGGATTGTTCGATGGGGATGTGGGGGCCACCGAAGGGCCAGCCGCTGCCTAAGGTGAGATCGACGCGCATGCCGAGGGCGCGGCCCTGCTGCTGTGCGTATCGCAGCATGTCGACCATCTCGGGGGAGCCGTAGCGAAGATTGTGGACTCCCTTGCGCGGGTCGTCGAGGGCGAGCGGATAGACGGAGGCTAGCTCGAAGCCCCCGATACCTCCGTCGTGCATCTGGTGGATCTCGCGGGCGATCTCTTCTTTGGTGACGGCGGGACCGAACCACCACCAGCGCATCATGGGGCGAGCGTCATTGGGCGGCGAGAGGAAGGTCTGACCGAGCTGATCGATCGTTTGGGCTGGGGTCTGGCCGGAGAGAGAGGCGGAGATCAGAGCTCCGGCGAGGAGACGGAGGATGCGGTTCATCGAACCTTGTGCGATGCGATTCATGACTGACTCCCTCGGTTTACGAGAGTTTCTTGGCCCAGGCGTAGATCTCCGCCGCGAACTCGGGCGAGTCCGGCGAGTGCGAGCACTCGAGCGCCGCGAGCTGAATGGCGAAGTTGCCGTGGGTGGAGCTTTCGACCGAGCCGCAGCAGACCTCGAGGCCGGTAGACTGTGCGGTGAGGCGGTTGAGAAGCTGGTTCTGCGAGCCTCCTCCGACGATGAAGAGGCGGCGGAGATGCTTGCCTGTGTGCTGCTGCAGACGCGTGAGCACCTCGGCGTATCGCGCGGCGAGGCTGTGCAGGATGAGCGAGACGAAGGTGGGCGCGCCCGCAGGCGATTCGTCGAGCGCGGCGGCTCCCTTGGCGACGAGCTGACGGTTGATGCGCTGCGGCATCTCGCCCATCAACAGGAGATCGGGATCGTCGACGTCGAGCAGCGTGGAGGGTGCGGGCAGATCTTCGCAGGAGTGGAGCAGCTGGGCGATGCCGGGCTGATGGCCTTGCCCGGCCCAGAAGTTTTCGCACTGCTTGATGAGCCACATGCCGTTGACGTTTTTGTGGAAGCAGTTGGCTCCGCCGGCGGCTCCGAGGTTGGTGAAGTTGTCGGCGCGGACTGCGGGAGTTTCAACGGGGCGTTCGGTGAGGGCTCCGACGAGCGACCAGGTTCCGGAGCTGATGTAGGCCCAGTCGTCGCCGAGCGCCGGAATGCCTGCGATGGCGGAGGCGGTATCGTGGCAGGCGGGCGCGATGAGCTGCGTGTCGTGGAATGCAGAGAGCTGCTGCAAGGGTCCGGTCAGCATTCCGATGCGGGTGCCGGGGTGGACGATCTTTGCGGCATTGCCGATGTCGAGACCGGCGGCGCGGAAGAGCTCATCGCTCCACTGTCGGGTGTGGAGGTCGATGAGCTGGGTGTGGGTGGCGTTGGTGAACTCGGCTACAGGAGCTCCTCCGAGGAGAGCGAGCATATACTCGGGCAGGTTGAGCCAGCGCGAGGGAGGATAGCCTACGAGACGATCGGCGTAGAGCTGATAGAGGGTGTTGATGGAGAGCTGCTGGACCCCGGTGATCTCGCGCACGCGCTCAGCCGAGATGCGTTGATGTAGCTCTGCCTCGGCATGAACGTTGCGCTCGTCGCGATAGCAGAAGGGCTCGGCGACAGCGACGCCTTCCGCATCCAGGCAGGCGTAGTCGACCGCCCATCCGTCGACCGCGATGGAACGGATGCCCTCCGGGGCTAGATCGGCGCACTTGCGCAGACCTTCTTCCACGCCTTCGACGATGGAGCTCAGCGGCCAGTGCAGGCCGTCCTGGCGCTGCACCGGACCGTTGCTGAACCGATGCACGAGCTGGGTCTCGGGCGAACCGTTCTGCCAGCGCAGAAGACTGACGCGACAGCTCTCCGCTCCCAGGTCGACTGCGATCGAAGCCCGCGCGTCCTTTGGGGGATGGGGCTCGTTCATCGCAGGTACGCCTCCACCAGACCGCCGTCGACGGGAATGATGTGGCCGGTGGTGCATCGGGTGAGGGGACCGGCGAGGAACATGATGGCCTCGGCGCAGTCCTTGGGGTCGATGGGGGTGTGGGTGAGGGTGCGCTCGGCGTAGAACTGCGCCAGGGCGTTGCGCAGATCATCGTCGCTGCCGGAGTCGTTGAAGGGGATCTTGTACTTGGTGAGAGAGGCCTTCACGCGGTCGCGCGGGAACATGGTCGATCCCTTGACGACGGTGGCGGGGCTGATTCCGTTGACGCGCACCTTGGGAGCGAGGCTGACGGCGAGCTCGCGGACGAGGTGGCTGAGCGCGGCCTTGCTGACGTCGTAGGCCTCGCTTCCGCGCTTGGCCACGACGGCATTGGCGGAGCTGGTGAGAACGACGCTCGAGTCGAGCCCCTGGGCCTTGAGGATCTTCTGCGCCTCGTCGACGAGGAGATAATTCGCCGTGACGTTGATCTCGAGCGTGAGCGCCCACTGGGCGTCGGTGATGATGCCGTCCGGCGAAGAGGGGAACATGGCCGCGGTATTGACGAGGATATCGATGCCGCCGAAGAGCTTGATGGTCGCCTCGAGCGCGGACTGAATGGCGTTGCGGTCGCGGATATCGATGGTGGTGGAGCCTACAGCCTCTTTTCCGGCGATAGCTTTGCACTCCTCGGCGACGCGCTCGGCGGCTGCGGCGTCGCGGTCGGCGACGACGACGTGAGCTCCGCGCGCGGCAGCGATGAGGGCGACCTGATGGCCGATGCCGCTGCCTCCTCCTACGATGAGGGCGACCTGACGGCTGAGCTGCTTCTCGGGCGGCTGGCGGCGAATCTTGGCCTCTTCGAGGGCCCAGTACTCGATGCGGAAGGCCTCGCTGGGGGGCAGGGCGACGTAGTTGTCGTAGACGGTGAACTGGTCGGCCGAGGCGGCGGGACCGGCCTGCGGGATCTCCTTGCAGTCGACGCCTCCGCCGAGGGCTCCGGCTCCCTGCATGACGCCGATGGCGTTGATGTAGAACTCTCCGGTAAGACGGGCTTCGGTCTTGTTCTTGCCGAAGGTGAACATGCCTACGCCGGGGAGGAGGACCACGGTGGGGCTGGCATCGCGCTGCTTGGGCGATTCGGGCAGAGCATGCTGGGTGTAGTACTCCGTGTACTCGGCGCGATAGGTCTCAAGGGAGCTTTCGATGATCGCGGGGATCTCTTTGGGATCGGTCGCGGGGTCCCACTTGAGGAACATGGGACGGATCTTGGTGCGGATGAAGTGGTCTGGGCAGCTGGTTCCGAGATGGGCGAGCTTTTCGGCGTACTCGGAGTTGACGAAGCCGAGGACCTGATCGGAGTCGGTGAAGCTGCCGATCCAGCGCTGCTTGCGCGAGACGGCCCCGCGAAGATAGGGCATGACCTGGGCGGCGATCTTGCCGCGGTCCTCGTGCGACTTCACGCGGGCTCCGCCGAAGGTCTTGTAGCCGGAGCCGGGCTCGGAGGCGTGGCGGGCGATGAACTGGCCGATCTGGTCGATGATGGTGATGGTGTTGAGGTAGCACTCGCGCTGGGTGTCGCCCCATGTGAAGAGACCGTGGCCGCCGAGCACGACGCCGTCGCAGCCGGGGGTGGCCTGAACGATCTTGCGCAGCATCATTCCGAGCTCGAAGCCGGGGCGCTGCCAGGGGAGCCAGGCGAGGTTGTGGCCAAACTCCTTATTGAACTCCTCCATCTTCTGCTTGCCGTTGGCCGAGGCGGCGAGGGCGATTCCCCAGTCAGGGTGGAGGTGATCGACGTGGGCGAAGGGCAGGAAGCCGTGCAGAGGCGTGTCGATGGAGGCCGCGGTGGGATTATTGTTGAAGGTCACCAGGGGATAGAGGGCGACCATGGCGTCCTCTTCGGCGACGCCTTTGTACTGCTTCTCAAGCGCGAGCAGGCGGTCAAGATAGAGGGTGGCGAAGCCGGCGCGCTTGATGCTGCCGAGATCGCCGCCGGAGCCCTTGACCCAAAGCACCTTGACGGTATCGCCGGTGACGGGGTCCTTCTCATCGAGCTTGGAGCTGGTATTTCCGCCGCCAAAGTTGGTAATGCGCAGGTCGGAGCCCAGAAGATTGCTGCGGTAGCGCAGGAGCTCCGGCGCGTCCAGCTTGGATGCAACCGCCTCGTCCCATTTATCTTCCAGAAACTTCAACTGTCCATTCGCAGCCATTGTCTTCTCCGTTGGGAAATTCGACCACCATCATTCCACAGCGTAGACCAATACGGCAAATATTTCTTATGAGAAATACAGGAGCGCTCAGAAGGAGCTTCCAACGAGTTTATGGACCTCTTCAAGTGTAAGGTCTGCCGGCCAAGCGCCCTACGCGGGCAGCGCTCTTCTTCACCCATAACCTAGAGTCTACCCACCGGCTCCGGCAGGGTTGCCCGGCTGACCAGACGGTGGCTTACATAGTTATAGGGAGGCACGATCTGCCCCTTCAGCAGGGCTAACCCAAGCCCCATCAGGTTGGGGCCGTACGAGCTGGTCTCGTGCGAGACGGATGCGATCAAGGGAGAAGTGGGAGACTTCATCTCCTCCAGGGCCTCTCCAATGCAATCCTGGCCTACGACAGCGATATGCTTTTGCCGCTTCAGCTTTCGCGCGGCGTCAATGGCTCCCAGGGCGCTGCTGTCATTGGCGGCAGCGATGAGGATGTGACGATCCTTCGGATTCTTCTGGAGATAATCCGTGATCAGCTTTTCACTGATCTCACGCATCCCTCGGCCGTCCATCCGTAAAAAGGCGCTCTCGGGAAGACTCGGCTGCGCAGATCGCACGGCCTCGAAGGCTCCTGAGATTCTGCCCTGCACCAGCAGACCGGCCTCTGGAAGATCGAGACCGATGACACGATCGATCCTGCCATCCCACTCCGTCTGGGTGTAACGGATCAGCATCTCCCCGGCTTCGACTCCGGCGCGATAGTTGTCCACGCCGAAGTAGGTCGCATTGGGATGAGGGATATCGATGGCAATGAGAGGAATATTGGCCGAGGCGACCTTGTCGCCGATGACCGCGGCCACCGATTGCTCGACGTTGAACTCAATAATCAGGTCGACCCGGCTGCGAATGAACTCTTCAGCATTTTGAACCGCCGTAGCTGCGTCATACCGGTTATCGAGCTCGACCAGATCCACCCCTGAGGCAGCGGCGGCGTCACGCAGGCTTCGCGTCACCTCTTCGGAGAACGGCATGTCGGCGCTCTGGCCGCCAAAGCCGAAGCGCAGCTTCTTCGGTCGCATGACGTGCCGGTACATTCCATCCTGCGATTGAGCTAGATAACCGCGATGAACCAGCGTCTTCAGAACACGGTAGACGGTGGTCTTGGAGATGCGGGTTCTCCGGTGAATCACCTCGAGCGACATCGGTTTGTTCTCGGCCTGAAGCAGCTCAAGAATGTCTAAAGACTTGGAGAGGACGGGAATAAGGTAAAGACGCTTCGATGTCTTGGCCAACGAGTGCGGGCTCCTCCGGATAGCTCCGACTATTATTACCCCAGCTCGGGACACTTCCGGAAGAGGGAGGGTCAGGCGTAAGTGGAGACGGAGTTGCGATTCTTCTCTGCGCGCGCGACCGCAATGCGGTCAACATACCCGCTCTGGCGGAGATGCTCGAGAGGATCGGCAGGCAATCCTCGAGACTGGCGCCAGGCCCTGACCATGGGGCGGACGTCGGTCCAGAAGAAGTCGCGGAAGAGCTCCTCCGCTTCGATCAGACGACACTCATCCTGAAGCTGAGCCAAAGTCTTACGGTCAATCAGGGCAGCGCGGGCGAAGAGCTCCTGGGCCGTTACAACGCTCTGCACCATGGCCTCAACCTTGCCCTTCAGATTATGACTCTGATCGATCATGTACGCCACGCCTTCGGTGGCCGAGGACGGCGCGCTCAGGATCTCGTGAAAGATGCGGAAGAGTTGGTATGGATCGATCGAGCCAAGGGTCAGATCGTCATCCGCATATTTGCGGTCGTTGAAGTGGAAGCCCCCCAGAGCATCGACGTGAAGCAGCCAAGCCACGATCTGCTCGATGTTGGTCCCTGGATAATGATGACCGGTGTCGACCAGGACCCTGGCCCGTGGTCCCACCTTTTGGGCGAGATGCAAAGCCATGCCCCAATCGGCGATATCCGTGTGATAGAAGGCGGGTTCAAAGGGTTTGTACTCGATCAGGAGGCGTTGCTCATCGTTGGTCGCAGCGTGCATCGCTCCGAGAACCTCTTCCATCCATCCGATACGGCGGCTGATGGATTGAGTGCCCGGGTAGTTCGATCCATCCGAGACCCAGATCGAGATATCGCGGCTGCCCAGCGCGCGGCCGATCTCGACCGACTCCAGCAGATGGTCGAGCGCCAGCTTCCGAATCTCGGGATTCGGGTTGGCGATGGAGCCGAACTTATACTCCTGCGACTGAAAGAGATTGGGATTGATCGACCCGGCTTTTACGCCGTGAGCCTTTTCGAGAGAGCGGATCTTCTCCGCATCCGCGGTTCCGTTGGGAAGGTCCCACAGGACGTGCAGGGCGATAGTGGGACTGACGCCGGTGAGCCGATTCACCTCACCGGCGTCGGCAAACTTCTCGTCAAGGGTGGTTGCGGCGGCGTTTTGCACAAACTTACCAAATCGGGTCCCGGTGTTCGCGAAGCCCCAGGAAGGAATCTCGATGCGAAAGCCGTCCAACGCCGCCCAAACGATCTCCTGCTTCGATTGCATTCCATTCTCTGTCATCGCCGCCTCGTTTCTTTTACGAAAATAAGTCTCTATTGGAACTTTATTTTGGTCAAGAGCATCTTCTGATGAAACAGAAGAAATATCCGCTTAGTTCGAAAGCGACTGTTCTTTCTAGAGTATCTATAACGAATAAGGTGGAATGCTTTTCGGAAGATTGGCGCCTTTGGTATCTCTACTGCAAGGCTCTTTTAGAAAAGGAAAGCTTTCGTGCTCGATTGCTTGCGATCCAAACTCATTATCTCGGTACACACCGGATTGATGCGATGGGGCTTTAAAATGGTTCCAGCAAACGGAGATGTCTGAATGAAGCCGATCCTTCGACTTGCGGTCCTTCTGGCCCTGCTGTGCTCCACGAGTGGCTCCCTGCAAGCACAGGCCGCAGGTCCCACTGCCGCAGAGAAGGCAAAGATTCTGTCCTACATTCATTCGAGCTGGGACACCCTTTCGCGGTCGATGTCGAGCTGCAAGTCGGTCGTCGATCCCAAGGTCACCACGTCTCCTGTGCTGTATCTCCCCGCGGGCATGGAGATCCCACCGTCCGTGGCCGCCATGCAGCAGCAATGCAAGGTCGAGGTCCGCAACCTGCCCCGCAAGATTGCCCGCATGGGCGATGTCACAGCCGCCGACGTCAAAGAGGAGGGCCTCCTCTATCTTCCTCATCCCTATGTCGTTCCCGGAGGCCGCTTCAACGAGATGTATGGTTGGGACAGCTACTTTATTCTGCTGGGACTGGTCGCGGATAAACGCACCGATCTGGCCCGCGACATCCTCGAGAACTTTTTCTTCGAGATCGAAAACTACGGCTCGATTCTCAACGCAAACCGCACCTACTATCTCACCCGTTCCCAGCCCCCCTTCCTGACCTCCATGATCCGTGAGGTCTATGAGCATCCTGCGGGCCGTCCGATAAGCCGCGCTTGGCTGGCCCGCGCTTACGACAACGCGAGCAGGGATTACAGCGTTTGGACCACAGCTCCCCATCTGGCTGGGGAGACTGGCCTGGCCCGCTACTCGGATGTCGGGACTGGACCGGTGCCGGAGATGGCCGATGACAGCACCTACTATCCTGACGTCATTCGGTGGCTGCTCGATCATCCCAGCGTCTCGACCGACTACCTGATGGAGGCTCCGGAGAGTCCCACCCCGGCCGAAGCCGTCGACTTGGCGAAGACAAGCTGTGACGTTACGGCTTCAGCGGTCTGCGCAGCAGCTCATCTGAAGGGGCATCGACTGACCGAGGCCTTTTACCGCGGCGACCGGGCGATGCGCGAATCCGGCTTCGATCCCAGCTTCCGTTTCGGCCCCTTCAGCGGATCGACCGATCACTATGCTCCAGTGTGCCTGAACAGCCTGCTTTATAAGTACGAGAGCGATATGGCTCACTTCGCGACGCTCCTGAACCGGCGCGGCCAGGCGGCCGAGTGGACCCGCCGCGCGGCTGCGCGGAAGGCAGCGATCAATAAGTATCTGTGGAACGCTCAACGAGGGATGTTCTACGACTACGACTTCGTCAACGGCCGCCCTTCCACCTATAACTATGTGACGATCTTCTACCCCCTCTGGGCCGGGCTGGCCTCACCCACTCAGGCCGCTGCGCTTCGCCTCCACCTTCCTCTGTTTGAACGGTCCGGAGGGCTGGCGATGAGCGACTTCGACTCCAGCATTCAGTGGGATCTTCCCTATGGCTGGGCACCCACGACATGGCTTGCGATCAAAGGCCTCGCCCAATATGGCTTTACGACCGATGCCGATCGCGTCGCCACGAAGTTTTCAGCCACAGTGCTGGACAACTTTCTGCATGACGGCACCATACGGGAGAAGTACAACGTCGTCAGTGGAACAGCCAATATAGAGGTGGCCGCCGGCTACAAGAGCAACGTCGTCGGATTCGGCTGGACGAATGGAGCTTACCTGCAGATGAACAGTCTTCTTGCCCAATCTGCAAAGATGCGCGCTGCCGCTTCCCTCTCACGTGACTACGACTCCGAGCCAGTCGTCTACAAACGTATCTCCGTCTCCCGCCGCAAAGTCGCGTCACCTTCTTTATCGGGCGCCTTCTGAATCGGGGATCTTCCACTACTCAAAAAAAATGAGCTCCCGGGGCAACCTTCGAGTAAAAGCTGATCTTCGATCAATCCTTGCCATATACAATTGCCCCAGTCTCAAGGCGTTTCATCTTTACACCAAACGCAAGAATCATTGCGGGGGGAAGAGTTTTCATATCGAGAAGGAGCAAGACAGTGGCGACGAAGAAAGTGGCATTGAAGCAGGCAGTAAAGAAAGCCCCGGCGAAGAAAACAGCCGCCAAAAAATCGGCTGTCAAAAAGCCGAAGACCAATAATCTCGACCGTCTCGTTGCGGCAGACGTCATTCCGCAGGAGAGTGTGTCTGAGCACGACCCCAAGGTCATCAACAAGCTGAGCGCCGCTGAGGTGAGCACCCTGATCAAGCTGCGCAAAAAGCTTGGCGACGCTCCCTTTGCGACGAAGGCCAGCACCCGTCCCAACTTCCCGGTCTAACCAGGAATCAGCCCCGTCTTTTTCCGCCATGAAAACCTGTTGCAAGGGCGCAACGGGTTTCAGCGGAGACCTCTCAACCTTCATCCAGGAACGATACCGATGTCCCTCTCTCACAGCGACCTTCTCTGGGCCAAGATTCGCCTCGCCGAAGGCCGGTTGAATGTCGCCAGCGATCGATTCTGGCTGCACCCGCAGCTTGCAGCCATGCTGCCGGACTTCCTTGTTCAGCTTCATCGCGTGATGCAGGGAGGACTTCACCTGATGCGCGTGGCCCGCGAACGCGCGGTCTCACTCTCCGGTGATCCTGTAGCCGACATCGTTGCACCTTACCTCGAACAGCACATTATTGAGGAGCAGGACCATGACGACTGGCTGCTGGACGACATCGGCACCCTCGGCATCTCCCCAGCGGAGGTCGCCGCCGCCACTCCGCTTCCCTCGGTTGTATCGCTCCTTGGAGCTCAGTACTTCTGGGCGCTAAATCTTCATCCAGTGGCGGTCTTCGGTTATCTCATCGTGCTGGAGGGGAATCCTCCGCTCACCGAGCAGCTTGAATCCATCCGTAAACGTACCCGGCTGCCGGCAACCGCCTTTCGCTGCCTTATCGCGCACGCGGACAACGACCCGCATCACATCGCGGACCTCAATAAGACTCTCGACTCCATGCCGCTGACCGAAGAGCAGCAGAAGTACCTAGCTCTCAGCGCCTTTCACACGATTGATGCCGTTGCCTCCGTCTTTGAGGAGCTCCTCTCCATTCACGTTTCATCTTCGAGGAGTAGACTCGGGAATCTCAAGGCATCTTAGGCACGACTTTACGGACATGATCGAAGGACAGACCATCTCGCACTACAGGGTTCTCAAGCACCTTGGATCCGGAGCCATGGGAGTAGTGTGCAAGGCCGAGGATCTTCTGCTTCACCGTACCGTCGCGCTCAAAAGCCTTTCGGCCACCGCCGTCGCTGATGACACCCATAAACGAGGCCTGCTGGAAGAAGCCCGTGCCGCCTGCGTGCTCGACCATCCCAATATCTGCCGCGTTCACCACGTCGAGGAGCTTCCCGACGGACAGATCATCCTGGTGATGGCCTTCTACGAGGGCGAGACGGTGGCGCAGAGGCTCACGCGAGGGCCTCTGGATCTCGCCGCGACCTCCCTGGTTACGATTCAATTGCTTGCGGGGCTTCAGCACGCCCATGGCAAGGGGATCATTCACCGCGACATCAAACCCTCCAACCTCATCCTCAATCCTGATGGTGAGGTCAAGATCGTCGATTTTGGCTTAGCCCGCCGGCCTCACGTAGCCCGCGCCCTCACCGAGACCGGGGTCATCGTCGGAACCATCAACTACATGTCCCCCGAACAGGTTCTGTCCCGGCCAACCGATCACCGGGCCGACCTGTGGGCCGCCGGCGTCGTATTCTATGAGATGTTGACGGCCAGCCTTCCCTTCCCTGGGACGACGCCTTATGCGGTCTTCGATTCGATCCTGCACACCACGCCGAAGCCGCTTACCGAGTTTCGGTCCGATCTCCCTGCTACGATCCACGCGGTCCTGGCTCGTGCTCTTGCGAAAGATCCGGTACATCGCTTCCAGAACGCCACAGAGTTTCTTGCCGCTCTCGAACCCTACTCGCAAGGCCGCATCAGCTCCAGCTACCTCATCCCCCTGCCAACGATGGTCGTCGACTACAGGCGTAATATCGACGAGCCCTCCGTCGTCGTGTTGCCCTTCGCCACAGTCCCGGCCGATGTAAACACCGACTACTTTTGCGATGGCTTGACGGAGGAGATCATCACCGATCTCTCCAATGTTCATTCACTCCGCATCATCTGCCGCGCCTCGGCGATGCAGCTTAAAGGGACCCACGATTCTCCGCAAAAGATCGCCCGCGATCTCAACGTTCGTTATGTTCTCGAGGGCTCGGTTCGTCTCAACAACACCTCCCAGGATGGAAAGCCCAAGATCCGGGTCACCACGCAACTGATCGATCCTGAGAACCAGTCGCTGCTCTGGGCCGATAAATATAGCGGCACGCTGGACGATGTCTTTTCGATTCAGGAAAACATCTCTCGCCAGATCGTCTCCGCTCTCAAGATCAAACTTACTCCTGCCGAGGATCAGCATATGCAGGAACGCCCCCTTCCTGACGTAGAGGCTTATCGTTATTACCTGATGGCAAAGCACGAGATCCTCAACTACTCCGAGGATGCACTCGCGCGCGCTCTCGAATATCTCGAAACCGGTGAGAAGATCGCCGGCCAAAACGCTCTTCTGCTTGCGGCCAAGGGTCAGGTCTACTGGCAGTATGTCAACGCGGGCATCTCCTCCGACAACCAATACCTGGTCCAGGCGCGCGATTGCGCCATCCAGGCTCTGGCTCTCGATCCCAACTCCGCCCATGCGCATCGCCTGCTGGGCCTGATCAGCGTGCAAGAGGGAGATAGCCAGCGCGCCGTACTTCTTCTGAAGCGCGCCATCGCTGCCGACCCCAACGACTCCGATACGCTGAGCTGGTACTCGGCCGTGTGCGGACTCAGCGGCAAAGCCCACGCCGCCATGCCGCTGGCCCGCCGCATCCTCGAGATTGATCCGCTCACCCCGGTGTACCGATTCATCCCCGGTCTTCTCTCCCTCATGGGAGGAGAGTTCGCGAACGCCCTTCCACCCTTTGAAGACGCCATCCGCCTGGACCCGAGCAATGCCATGTTGCTCTGGTGCCGAGGCCAGATCCTTGCCCTGCTTCGCCGGAATGAAGGGGCGATCGCGCAGTTCGCAGCGATCCAGCAACTGGATCCGACCCACTATTTCTCGCAGCTCGGCGCAGTCATGCAGGCGGCGCTCAGGAACGACCGGAGAGAGGTCCTGCGCGCAGCCACCCCGGAGCTGGTAAGCATCAGCGAATGCGACCCACACTACTCCTGGAACATGGCCCAGTGCTTTGCACTTGTCGGTGACACAGCCAGATCTTTAAACTGGATCGACAAAGCGATGAGCAAGGGCTTCATCAACTATCCGATGGTAAGCCGATGGGATCCTCTCCTGGCCCCGATCCGCCAGACCCCGGAGTACGACGGGCTCGTCGACCGGCTGCGGGAGCGCTGGGAGAACTTCGAGGTCTAGCCTATCCTCTGCTCGGAGCCTTCCCCAGCAGCTCTCGCGCGATCACCATTCGTTGAATCTCGCTGGTTCCCTCGCCGATCGGGCACAATCTCACGTCCCGATAGAACTTCTCCGCCGGGTAGTCTTTGATAAACCCATAGCCTCCGTGAATCTGCACGCCTTCGTCGCAGATCCTGCAGGCAGCCTCGCTGGCATAGAGCTTTGCCATGGCCGACTCCCGCGTCACCCGCATCCCTCGGTCTTTCATCGTGGCGGCCCGCATGGTCAGCAGCCACGCGGCGTCAAGCTGTGTCGCCATGTCCGCAAGCTTGAACTGGATCGCCTGGAACTCGCTGATTGCCTTCCCAAACTGCCGCCTCTGCTGGGCGTAGCTCACGGCCGCGTCCAAGGCTCCCCGGGCCATCCCCAGACTGAGAGCTGCAATCGAGATCCTGCCTCCATCCAGGACGCGCATGGCATCCTTGAACCCATCGCCCAGGTTGCCAATCCGGTTTTCCTCCGGAATCTCACAATCCTCAAAGATCAGCTCCGCCGTGTCGCTGGCTCGCATGCCCAGCTTATTTTCCTTCTTCCCCGGGCGAAATCCGGCAGTTCCCTTCTCGACGACGAAGGCGGAGATTCCCCCATGCGTCCCTTTTTCCCTGTCTGTCACCGCCAGCACAACCACGCAGTTCGCGTAGGTGCCGTTGGTGATGAAGGTCTTCGAGCCGTTCAGTACCCACCGGTCGCCGCGCCTGACCGCAACCGTCCGGGCACCGCCGGCATCCGAGCCTGAACCCGGCTCCGTCAACCCCCAGGCCCCCAGCCATTCGCCGCTCGCGAGCCTGGGGATCCAGCGCCTGCGTTGCTCCTCGTTCCCCGCCAGCATAATGTGGTTCGCGCATAGGGAGTTGTGCGCGGCGACGATGATGCCCACGCTGCCATCCACGCGAGAGAGCTCTTCAATTGCGAGAACATATTCGACGTAGCCCATCCCGGCTCCGCCCAGCTCTTCGGGAAAGATCACCCCCAGAAGCCCCATCTCGCCGAGCTTTTTTACCACCGCATGGGGAAACTCGCTCTTCTCATCCCACTCCAAGACATGAGGCGCAATCTCGCGTTCCGCAAAGGCCCGGACCTCTCTCCTTAACTGTTCCTGTTCTTCGGTTAAAAACATTCCATCACCCTCCTCGCCCATAAGCAGAACTAATGGGACGATCATCGAAAACGATACTCCTCCCTCTCATTTTCTGGCTAGATGGAAGCGGTCTCTCTCCAGGAGAAGACGTTTAGCGGCCCGAAGACAACTGCGTTCCCGCCTCCGGCAGGAAGTAGAAGACGATGGCGAGAATAAGGTAGACGGCGAGAAGTTGAGTTCCTTCCAGCCAGTTCGTCTCCCCATCCGATGCCACCTGCGATGTGATAAGGACCGAGAGAAAGATCGCCAGAACCTCGGCAGGCGAGAAGGCCAGATCCATCGGGCGCGGTCCAATAAAATGACTCAGAATCACCAGCAGAGGCGCGACCAGCAGCGCAATCTGCAGGCTGCTTCCGACGGCGATGCTGAATGAAAGCTCCATCCTGTCCTTCAAGGCCGCCATCACGGCAGTGCTATGCTCGGCTGCGTTGCCGATGATCGCGACGACGATCACGCCGACGAAGACCTGCGTCATACCGAAGGAGAGCGCGGCCTGCTGAACCGAGCCAACCAGAATCTCGCTGATCCAGGCGATCATGGCCGTTGCCGCGGCAAGAACAAGCGTGGCTTTGGAGATGCTCCACGGAGCTTCTTCTTCCTCTTCCTCCGGCTTGCCTTTAAAGAGAGACTTATGGGTTCGCAGAGAAAACACGAGATGCGACGCATAGGCGAGAAGCAGAACGATCGCGATATCCAGACCGAGGGCATTTTCGGGGGCGGCTCTCGGAATGCCTTGAAGATGATGAAAGGCAGCTGGAAGGATGAGGCCTATCGCAGCCAGGGTGAGCAGGGTCGCCTGTGCGCTGGCAGCGGTCGCATTGAAGCGTTGCGATTTATAACGGAGCCCTCCGGTCAGCGCCGAAGCCCCCAAAACCAGCAGAATGTTTCCGATGATCGAGCCGGTGAGCGAGGCTTTGACTACGTCGTAGAGGCCCTTTTGCAGAGCTGCAATCGCGATAATCAGCTCGGCGGCATTGCCGAAGGTCGCGTTGAGAAGTCCCCCCACCCCTTCACCGGCATGATGGGAGATCTGTTCGGTCGCTCGTCCTAACCATCCCGCTAAAGGAAGGATGGAAAGACAGGCTGCGATAAAGATCAGGGTGTGGGCTTGAGGCCGCAGGAACTCCAACCCGATCGTAATTGGCACAAAGATCAGCAGCCAGTTGAGCATAAGCAAATTGAGTTCCTTTCAGGCTCCAGATACAAACACTCATGCAAAAACCTGCAGGATCAATTCTCGCAAACCGGATAAAAATCTACTTCTTTTCTCCGAGACATTCATGTTCCCGCAATAACCTCTCCATACTCTCGCCTTGCACCCCATCTCACCTTGCGAGGCCTCCCCTTGGCTATTGATCGTCGCAGCTTTCTACAGCTTCTTAGCACCTCTGCGCTTACAGCAAGCTTCCCTTCAAGTATCGCCCGCGCGCTTGAGATTCCGGCAAATCATCGCACCGGAACCATTCAGGACGTCGAGCACGTCGTCTTCATGATGCAGGAAAATCGCTCCTTCGATCATTACTTCGGCACCTTGCGCGGAGTTCGCGGCTTCGGCGACCCGCATCCCGTCACCCTGCCGAGCGGCAATCCCGTCTGGTATCAGCCGAATGGCTCGAACTACGTTCTTCCCTTCCACCCCGGCGCTCCGAATCTCGGCCTGCAGTTCATTCAGGACCTCGCTCACGATTGGGTCACGACCCACAACGCCTGGAACAACGGCAACAACGATCAGTGGGTCCCGCAGAAGGGAACCACGACAATGGCGCATCTCACTCGCTCGGACATTCCCTTCCACTATGCCCTTGCGGATGCGTTTACCGTATGTGATGCCTATTTCTCCTCCCTGCTGGGCCCCACCGATCCGAACCGTTATCATATGTGGACCGGCTGGGTCGGAAACGATGGAAAGGCCGGCGGTCCTGTAATCGACAACGCCGAGGCCGGCTATGACTGGTCGACCTACCCCGAGCGCCTTGAAAAGGCCGGCGTCTCGTGGAAGATCTACCAGGATATGGGCGAGGGCCTCAACGCCAGCGGCTCCTGGGGATGGACCAGCGACAACGCCTACATCGGCAACTACGGTGACAACTCCCTGCTCTACTTCCACCAGTATCAAAACGCACCGCAGGGATCGCCCCTGGCGGAGAAGGCGCGCACCGGAACCAACGCTCAGGCTGGCCAATCGCTCTTCGATAATTTTGAAAAAGATGTGAAGAGCGGAAACCTTCCGCAGGTCTCCTGGATCGCCGCTCCCGAGGCCTACACCGAGCATCCGAACTGGCCCGCCAACTACGGCGCATGGTACGTCTCGCAGGTTCTGGATATCCTCACCGCCAATCCGGAGGTCTGGAGCAAGACCGTCTTCTTCCTGATGTACGACGAGAACGATGGCTTCTTCGACCACGTCGTTCCCCCCACGCCGCCGATGACCAAGGCCCAGGGCAAATCGACCGTCTCCATCGAGAACGAGATCTTCCCCGGCAACGCGGAGAATCAGGCTGGTCCCTACGGTCTGGGCATGCGTGTTCCCATGGTCGTCATCTCTCCGTGGACCAAGGGAGGCTATGTGTCCTCGGAGGTCTTCGACCACACCTCGCTCATCCGTTTCGTGGAAAGACGCTTCGGCAATCAGTACCACGGCATCAACGAGCCCAACATCACCAAATGGCGCCGCTCCGTTACCGGCGACCTCTCCTCGGCGTTCAACTTCACCTCTCCCAACTCCGCTTCGGTGCCGCTGCCCAGCACCGCTGCCTACCAGCCGCCGGACAACGCGAGGCATCCGGACTATGTCCCGGCTCCTCCCTCGGAGCAGTCGCTCCCGGTTCAGGAGACTGGAGTCCGCCCGGCCCGCGCCGTTCCCTACGAGCTCTCGGTCCTCAGCTCCGTGAATCAGAATCGCCAGACGATGGAGCTCTCCTTCATCAACTCCGGCAAGGCGACGGCTGTCTTCCACGTCCGGTCGAATGTTCAGACCAGCTCTCCCATCGGTCCCTGGAGCTACACGGTCGAGCCCGGACATCAGCTCTCCGACACCTGGAACCTCCAGGAGACCAACCAGTCGACCTACGATCTCTCCATCTACGCTCCCAATGGCTTCGTGCGCTCCTTCAAGGGCAGCATCTCGAAGAACCAGAAGGCCAATCTCAATGTCATCGCCGTCTACAACCCCTTCCGCAACTCCATCGTGCTGGAGATCATCAACCTGGGCGCCACGGAAAAGATCTCCATCACCGACGTTTACAGCGGCGACACGATCCAGCACGAACTCCGGTTCGGTCAGTCCACCACCCAGACCTTCAATCGTGACGCCACGCACGGATGGTATGACCTGATCCTTCATGCCGAGGGCGATTCCAGCTTCGAGCAGCGCCTCTCCGGCCATATAGAGACCGGTAAGGACAGCGTGACGGATCCCGCCATCGCCGCCACGCACAACTATTCCGAGCTCGAGGAGAAGACGCTGGTCAACCAGGCTTAATCTGCTGCCTCAATCCCCTTGAGGGCTCCGATTCGTCGGAGCCCTCTCTATTTAATGACTGCTCTCTTCCCTTCTCTCTCTTGCCGGATCGGTGCTAACTAATTTATTAGTTATCCGTCCTACCTACAGATCGCGATGCCGCCGAAACGCTCCAACACGTTGACCGAAGCCGAGTTGAGGCTGATGAAGCTCCTGTGGGAGCGCGGTGAGTCCGCCGTCTCCGATCTCGTCACCGGGCTCTCGGACACAACCCCTCTGGCCTATACCTCCGTTCTGACCACCATCCGGATCCTTGAAAAGAAGGGCTACGTCCGTCACCGCCAGGAGGGCCGCGCCTTTCTCTACAGCCCCTGCGTCGCCGAGCATGAAGCAGGTCGAAGCGAGGTTCGCCAGCTGCTGCAACGCTTCTTCGGCAACTCCCGCGAGCGCCTTCTTCTCTCGCTGCTTGGAGATGACGAGATCAGCCCCGAAGAGCTGCGACGCCTGAAAGATGCCATCGCCACCGCACCCGACGAGGAGGAGAGCTAGTCCATGGAGCACCTGATGCCAACGATTCTGCAGCTCTCGAGCGCCCTCTCGGGCTCCCTGCTCAACGCCATCGGCGAAGGAGTTCTGCTCACAGCGGCGGTGGGAGTCTGCCTGCGTCTGTTCTCGGGCATCCAGGCCTCCACTCGCTTTCTCATCTGGATCGCCGTTCTGCTCACCGTCTTCTCGCTTCCCCTTCTTCCGTTCGCCGCAGACAGAGATCATGTTGCCTCTCCATCCGCATCCGGCTCGTACCACCTCGACGCTCGGTGGGCTCTTGCGATCACCGGACTCTGGGCCCTGCTCTCGGCGGTCCGAGCCATACGCCTGCTTCACAGCATCTTTGAGCTTCGGCGTATCTCTCGTACCGCCCAACCCCTCACTGTCGAATCCGATCTGGCAGAGCTCGTACAGAGCGGACGGCGCCCGGCCCAGCTCTGCACCTCAACCGAGGTCGACCGTCCCAGCGTTGTAGGATTTCTGCGCCCAAAGATTCTGCTTCCTCCGACTCTTCTGCACAGGCTCTCTCCTCAGGAGCTCGAGCAGGTTCTCCTGCACGAGAGGGAGCATCTCCGCCGCCGTGACGACTGGACCAATCTCATCCAGAAGATCAGCCTCATCCTCTTTCCCCTGAATCCCGCGCTGGGATGGATCGAACGCCAGCTCTGCATCGAACGCGAGCTGGCCTGCGACGACTGCGTCCTGGCCCACGCCGCGACACGCAAGTCCTACGCTGTCTGCCTCGCCCATCTGGCGGAGGCATCTCTGCTAACCCGCGGCATCACTCTCGCTCTCGGAGCCTGGGAGAAGAAGTCCGAGCTCGCCCGCCGCGTCCACCGCATCCTGCAAAAACCCGAAGGACGCATGAAGCCGGCGGTCGCGAACATCGTCACCGGTGGTTTGGTCTTGGGCCTTCTGGCGGCAGCCGGAGCGCTGCGCCATGCTCCTGTGCTGGTTCGCTTTTCTCCTGAAACTTCCGCAGCGGTTCAGGCGAACGCATCAGCCATTCCCTCGGCCGAACCCCTAGCACGCGCGACACATTCCGGGTTCAAACCCACGCTGGTCAAGGCCGTGATGCCGGAGCCGCAGCCAAAGAGCCTCGCGATCCATACATCGCGCAGCCGCAAGGCCCCGGTCCTCAAGACTGTTCGTCAGCCGTCTAGGCCGAACCCGCAGGGCTGGATCGTTATGACCGGATGGAGGGTCGTCCCCATCTCCTCTCACTCGGCGCTCGGCGTCTCTGAGAGCACAGGTTCTTCTTATGCAGCCGTCCCGGTCGAAGGCGGCTGGCTCGTCGTTCAACTCTAACCACACACCGCCCAACAGGAGAGCATTTTTATGCCTGCATCAACTAATCAATTAGTAGATAAATCCAAGAAACTCGCTGTCCCTGCCGCTCTGGCAGGAGCCGTCATCCTGGGAGCTGCCATCGCCGGCAACGGGGTTCATGCCGCTGCGGCCTTCAGCGCCTCTCCTCTCGACGACCACAGCGTCTCCGCGCTCACTTCTCTCGATCAGGCGATGGAGTCGGTTGCGTCGCGGGTAACCCCCGCCGTCGTCAACATCTCGGTCACCTCGAAGGGACAGCAGCATGAGATCGGGGGAGCCGATGACGACCAGGGCCAGGGTCAGGATCAGGACCTTCCCCCCGGCTTCGCCCAGTTCTTCGGCCGTCGCGGAGCACCGCAGCAGCCGCAGATCGAGCACGGCATCGGCAGTGGAGTCATCCTCTCGCCCGACGGCTACATCGTCACCAATGGACACGTCGTTGACGGCGCCACCGACATCAAGGTGACCCTCAACGATCGTCGCGTCCTCGCAGGCAAGCTCGTCGGCGTCGATAAGCTCACCGATCTCGCGGTGGTGAAGGTCAGCGCCAACGATCTTCCCAGCATCGCCTGGGGAGATTCGAGCAAGCTGCGCCCCGGCCAGACGGTGCTTGCCTTCGGCAGCCCCTTTGGCTACTTCCAGTTCTCTGTTACCCGCGGCATCGTCAGCGCGGTCGATCGTCCCAACCCCTTCTCCGATGACGCCCGTAAGCCTGGCGGCTTTATCCAGACGGACGCGGCCATCAATCGCGGCAACTCGGGCGGAGCCCTGGTGAACGCGCACGGAGAGCTGGTCGGCATCAACACCTTCATCATCTCCGACAGCGGCTCCTTCGCTGGAGCCGGCTTCGCCATCCCCTCGCAGCTGGTCCGCTCCACCGCCGAACAGCTGATGAAGAATGGACATGTCGAACACGGCTATCTCGGTATTACTTTGAACGACGTAACCCCGGCAAACGCTCATTTCTTCAACCTGCAGGAGGCTTCAGGGGCCATCATCTCGCAGGTCTCTCCGGACTCGCCCGCAAGCAAGGGAGGTCTCCGGACCGGCGATGTGGTGTCACAGCTCAACGGTCAGAAGGTCCCGAACGGAGGCGCTCTGCAGCTTGGCATCAGCCAGCTTATGCCCGGTACAAGCATCTCGCTTGGCGTGCTTCGTGACGGCAAGCCCATGACTCTGAACCTGACCGTCGGTCAGTTCCAGAAGAATGCCGAGGTCGCCAGCAACGGAGCCGAGGGAGCACCGCAGAGCGGCAAGCTGGGTCTCGCCGTGAGCGACCTCACCGCCGACGCCCGGCAGCAGATCAACGCTCCCGACCAGCTTCACGGAGTCGTCATTCAGAGCGTGCGGCCCGCCAGCCCGGCCGAAGGCGCCGGTCTCCAGCCGGGCGACGTCATCCTCGAGGTCGACCGCAAGCCCACGACAACGGCCAGCCAGTTCGCAAATCAGATTCACCAGAATCCCGGCAAGGACCTGCTGCTGCTCGTCTGGTCGCAGGGTAATGCCAGCTACCGCACCCTTCACCCCGACAGCCAGAACGGCTGACTTCGAGAATTGCCAGGAGAAGGCCGCTGCATACGCAGCGGCCTTCCTCACAAAGATCTCTCGATGAGGTCGATCCACTCCGGATAACTCAGCTCGATTGCGTCCGCCGGCAGGGGAATGCCATCCTCTGCGACATGAATTACAGTGCGTCGCAGATTCTTCTCAATCGAAGGCAAAGTCCCCGATGCCTCAAATCCAAGCGTCCACCATGGGGTAGCGGAGCTTTGGAAGGAGATCTCGGTCAGTTCCAGAGTGCAGCCCTCTTTTGAAGATTCCGACTCAGAGGCCAAGGGACTTTCATTCTCTCCCAAAGCAATCTCTCTCACGGTCGCGTCGCCGATCTGAAATCTTCTGATGAGCCGCTTTTTTTTGAGTAAGAGGGTGGGCATCGAATCGAGAGCAATCGCCTTGCTGGTCCACTTCGACCAGATCTGAGGATGACCTGGAATATTCTTGATTGCGACTGGCTCCGGTATGCGATGAACGAGCCCTTTGATCTCACCTCCCGATGTTTTGCCTCGGCTCTTGATTCCGAGCTCTGCCTGGCCAAGATCGATCAGGTACCGATCCTCTCTTGTTCGGCCGCCCCCCGGAGGGAACGCGCCGCCAAAAAACCATCTCTCCAATTCAGGAGTAGAAGGCGAGTTCCAAAACCATCGCATCTCTGCGGTAGTCTCCATGTCGTTCTCCACTACTTCGAGGGCGGATGCTCGGGGCTCCACATCGATTGATTCGCCAGGATGTGATCGACCTTCAGCGTAGGAAAGAGCGTCTTGATGTCCTTCGCGGCCTGTTCCATCCCGGGCTCCTCCGAGGGCTCGTGACCGATCAGGATAAGCGCCTTCGAACGCCCCTGCGCCGCGGCATCCCGTGTATATTCGACCGTCTCCCACTCCGCAGCCTCGCCGGCGATCAGCAGATCGACCTTGTCCTGGCGAAGCGCCGTCACCTGGCGTTCTAGCCCCGAGGATCCAGGACGAAGAGCGATGTGATTGACCGAGAGCTCAGGATTGCCCACAACCCGCATCGTTCTGGTATGCAGCTTGGCCTGGATCTGCTGGACCAGATCGCGCAGCGAGGTTGCAGGAATCGTGACCCGGCTGGGATCCTTTGGATCGTCCAGATACTTCGTATAGCCCAGCGCCTCGACCAGCGACACGCCGATCGGGTCGGGCCGCGCCATGTGAATCTCATCGTGGAGACGGAAGACCACCATGTGGTGCTGCTCGATGAAGGCGAGCTTCTCCTTATAGACCGGGTCGTCCTGGAAGAAGGCGGTGTCGTCGGGATGGTTGTAGAAGGTCGGCTCGTGGGTGATCACGAGATTTTCGTTGCGCCGCGCCGCCTCTCGCAAGACATCCATGGTGTCCAGAAACGTCGTCGCGATGCCGGTCACGACGATGCTGGGGTCCCCGGCTTTGACCGTGTCAACCGTCTTGGGCGGTGGAGCAGGAATGTAATATCGCTGAATCTTCTGAATCGCATCTGCGGCGGTAATCTGAGTTTGGGCACGCGCCGAAGGCGTCATGAGAACCGGAACGAGAAACAGGAAGGCACAATTTCGCATGCCTGCCATCATCAAGGATCTCCCTCGTTTTTGGAAATGGACGAGTCCCGCTTGATGCCCTCAAAAATCCGGAGACTCGGGACAAACCTTCTTCTTCCACAGGTTAGGGCTATAGTCCCCGGCTATAAACGCACTAATTCTTGTGCAATTCACACTGATTTTTTCACGTATTCAAGCAATCTCGCGCATACTCACCATGGAACGCTAAAATCCTGCAACGAAGGGGACCAAAGATGCGATACCGCAGAGTTCGCCCAATCGTGCTGTGTCTACTCGCAGTGATTTCGTGCGCGAATGCGTGGTCCGAGGATCTCCCCATGCCGAGCGCAAGGCAGACCACTCCGACCATCAATCCCGAGCAACTGATTCGGGATACCGTCTACAACGAGCTGCACGACCATGAGCGTCACGGATACTGGCAGTACTCCATCCAGAAGAAGACCGCCAGCGAGCTCGACCTTCTCGAACAGGTCGAGACCATCAATGGTCCTGTACAGCGATTGATCGCCGTCAACGGTGCGCCCCTCACCACCGAGCGGCAGCGGCAGGAGGAGAATCGTCTTCAGGAGCTGCTTGCCGATCCGGGCAAGCAGCGCAAGATTCGCGAGCAGTACACCGACGACGAAAAACGGATTGGCCGCATTATGCAGCTGCTGCCGGTCGCATTTTTGTACCAGTACGAAGGCATTGAGGGTGAAAACTACTGCCTGTCGTTCCGTCCCAACCCTGCCTTCCATCCCCCGACGATTGAAGCCCGGGTCTTCCATGCGATGCAGGGCAAAATCTATGTCAATACGCGTTGGAAACGGTTGGCCCGGCTCGACGGTCACCTGGTCGAGAACATCGATTTCGGGTACGGTCTCCTGGGTCGTCTCTACAAGGGTGGATGGTTCAATCTTGAGCGTGTCCGCGTAAGCTCTACCGACTGGAAAACGGAGATTCTGGAGGTTCACGTCGCCGGCCGTGCCATCCTGTTCAAGACGATCTCCAAAGAGAGCCGTGAGGAACGCTCGTCCTTCCGCGAGGTGCCTCGCGAGACGACCCTGACGGAAGCCAAGCAAATGCTGGACGCCGAGTACGCCAGCCGCCGCACCGAACCTAAACCTCAAACGGTCGCAGCCATTTACTGACTCTGAGTCGCAGGTCCCGGTCTTTGCATCGTACTTTCAGGATAAAGTACGATCCTGACCGGAACCTCGACTCCCTGATGCCTCGCTCTCCCGTCAACTCGAAGAAAGTCAACTCGAAGAAAAAGGATAAGCAAGATTCGCAAAGATCCGCCGCCGTCCTACGGCCGGATGCAGCGGAATCTGTACTCGACCTGTTTCATCCTGTAACGGCGAAGTGGTTCAGAGCTGTATTCGACAGCCCTACCGCACCGCAGATCGAGGGCTGGCCGGCGATCTCTCGAGGGGAGTCCACCCTCATCTTCGCTCCCACGGGAACCGGCAAGACCCTGACCGCCTTCCTTTGGTGTCTGGACCGACTGATGCTTCGCACTTCACCCGATGCGCAAGAAGGATGCCGGGTCGTCTATGTCTCCCCCCTCAAGGCTCTTGCCGTCGATGTGGAACGCAACCTGCGTTCTCCTCTGGTGGGAATCGCCAATAAGGCGAAGCAGGAGGGTGTCTCCGTTCACCTTCCCGAGATCAGCGTGAGAACCGGCGACACTCCGCAAAAGGAACGGGCGCGTTTTAAAAATCATCCAGGCGAGATCCTCATCACCACGCCCGAGAGCCTTTATCTCCTCCTGACTTCTGAGGCGGGCGAGGCCCTGCGCTCCGTCGAGACCGTCATCATCGACGAGATCCATGCTCTCGTTCCGACCAAACGAGGGGCACACCTTGCTCTGTCGCTCGAACGCCTCGAGGCTCTCACCGGAGCTCCTCTTCAACGTATCGGACTCTCCGCAACGCAACGTCCGCTTGAAGAGGTAGCAAGGTTCCTGGGAGGAGCGCAGACTGTCCCTGAATCCGATAAAAGACGCAAAGCCAGCAAGAAGGAAGAGGTCGAGGCAGAGACATCCTCAATGTTGATGGAGGCCACCGGACAGGACGAGGAGAACCTCGATGCTCCTCCCTACCGTGCCGTCAGCATCGTTAATGCCGGTGCCCGCAAGACGCTGGAGCTTCGCGTCGAGGTTCCGGTCGAAGATATGGCCCGTCTCGGCCAGATCGAGGAGCAGCCCAGCGGCCCGGCATCCCAGGGACCAAAGCGCACCTCCATCTGGCAGTCCATCTATCCGCGGCTGCTCGAGATTATTCAACAGCGCACCTCGACCCTCATCTTCGTCAATGCGCGCCGGATCGCGGAGCGTCTCGCGGGAGCTCTCAACGAGCTTGCTGGAGAAGCCCTTGCGCGCGCCCATCACGGCTCCCTCGCCGCAACTCAACGCCGGGAGATCGAAGATCTGCTCAAAGAGGGCAGAATCAAGGCGCTGGTGGCGACCTCATCGCTCGAGCTCGGCATCGACATGGGCGCCATCGACCTCGTCGTCCAGATCGAATCCCCTCCTTCCGTCGCCAGCGGGATGCAGCGTATCGGTCGCGCAGGCCACCAGGTGGGAGCACCCTCCTCCGGCATCATCTTTCCGAAGTACCGCGCCGATCTCATCGCCTGCGCCGCCGTCACCCGTGCCATGCACGAGGGTCATGTCGAGTCGACGCGTTTTCTCCGCAATCCTCTCGACGTGCTGGCGCAACAGATCGTAGCCATCATCGCGCATCCCCCTCTGGGGATCGAAGACGCCGAGGGACGAAGAGCTCGTCGCAACGAACAGGATGAGAGTCCCGGCATAGGCTACTCTGCCCTGTTTCAGATCGTGCGGAGTGCCGCTCCCTTCGCCACCCTCACCCGGACTGTCTTCGACGGCGTGCTGGACATGCTGGCAGGCCGCTATCCCTCCGACGAGTTCGCAGAGCTGCGTCCGCGCATCACCTGGGATCGCAGTAAAAACTGGATTACGCCTCGGGCTGGCGTAAAGAAGATCGCCATCCTCAATGGCGGCACCATCCCCGATCGCGGAACCTACGGCGTCTTCCTCTCGGGAGAGCGCTCAAAGCCGGTACGCGTCGGAGAGTTGGACGAGGAAATGGTCTTCGAGAGCAGGACGGGAGACACCTTCCTCCTAGGGGCCTCGACCTGGCGCATCGAGGAGATCACCCACGACCGCGTCCTCGTCTCCCCCGCACCCGGCGAGGCAGGCAAGATGCCTTTCTGGCACGGCGACCAGGCTGGACGGCCATTGGAGTTCGGCCGGATCATCGGCTCTCTGATCCGCGAACTTCGCGACGTCCCTCGCAGCGTCGCCATCGCCCGGCTAGTCAACGAGCACGATCTGGAACCAGTCGCCGCAGAGAACGTTCTTCGCTACCTCGCCGATCAGGAGATCGCAACCACAGTCGTCCCCGACGACCACAATCTTGTGATCGAAAGAGTACGCGACGAACTCGGCGACTGGCGCGTCTGCATCCTCACTCCCTTCGGCAACCGCATCCATGCTCCCTGGGCCATGGCGATTACGGCGAAGCTGCGCGCTGCGAACGGTCCCGAGGTCGAGACGATGTGGACCGACGACGGCTTCGTACTTCGCTTTCCTGAGACCGACCAGCCTCCTGACGTCGATCAATTCATGCTCGAGCCGCAGGAAGCAGCCGACCTGGTACTGCGCCAGCTTGGCTCGACGGCTCTGTTCGCCGCGAAGTTTCGCGAGAGCGCAGCTCGCGCCTTGTTGCTTCCCAGACGTCGCGCGGATGGCAGAAGCCCGCTGTGGCAGCAGCGAAAGCGCGCCTACGATCTTCTCAGCGTCGCCAGCCGGTATGCATCGTTTCCCATTCTGCTTGAGGCCTATCGCGAGTGCATGCGCGATGTCTTCGACATGCCGGCGCTGATCGAGACTCTTCGTCTCATCTCCAACCGCAGTATTCGCGTTCACACCGTCGATTCCCGCAGTCCGTCGCCCTTCGCATCGGCTCTGCTCTTCAGCTACGTCGCCAACTACATCTACGATGGAGATGCTCCGCTCGCCGAGCGCCGGGCCCAGGCCCTCTCCATCGATCAAGATCAGCTGCGCGAGCTGATGGGCGATGCCGACCTGCGCGAGCTCTTGGACCTCAACGCAATCGAGCAGACAGAGGAGCAGCTGCAAGGGCTCGCCGAGGGCTATCAGGCTCGCAATATGGATGGCGTTCACGATCTGCTGCTTCGGATAGGCGACCTGACGCGGGATGAACTCCTGCGCCGCTGTATCAGCGTGGAGGTCGCCGAGACGACGCAACGCCTCTCGCGCTCGCGACGCATCCTCGAGATTCAGCTCGCTGGAGAGAAGCGCTTCATCGCAGTCGAAGATGCCGCGCGATATCGAGATGCTCTGGGAATTTCCCTTCCTCCAGGTCTGCCGACAGCCTTTCTTGCCGAGAACGCCAGCGCAACGCTCGACCTGATTCGCAGATACGCCAGAACTCACGGTCCTTTCACCATCCAGGAGCCCGCAAGGCGTTTTGGACTTCCCGTTAAGACGGTCGAATCCATGCTCAATACTCTGGTACAGACCGGCCGTATTGTGGAAGGCGGCTTTCGCCCGGGCGGCATCCATCGCGAGTGGTGCGACAATGAGGTTCTGCGTTCCATCCGTCGCAAGAGCCTGGCGCGGCTTCGCAAGGAGGTCGAGCCGGTTGAACAAGCTACGCTCGCTCGTCTCATCACACGCTGGCAGGGGGTCGTCCAGCCACGGCGCGGCCTCGATGCGCTCCTGGATGTCATCGAAAACCTCCAGGGAGCTCCTCTGCCGGCCTCCATCCTCGAGACAGAGATTTTGCCGGCACGCGTCACCGGATACAAACCATCCGACCTGGATACACTCATCGCCGCCGGAGAGGTGGTGTGGATGGGAATCGAGCCGCTTGGAGAACACGACGGAAGGGTCGCTCTCTATCTCTCGGATAAGTTGACGACGCTTCATTCTTCTCTGCTCGAATCCACGCAGGAGCTCAACGAACGCGAACAGGCGATTCTCAACTATCTTCGCAGCAAGGGAGCGTCTTTTTTTCAAAATCTCCACGAAGGAGTTGGCGGAGGCTATCCGGGAGAGACGCTGGATGCCTTGTGGTCCCTGGTGTGGAAAGGGAGGATCACCAACGACGGTATGGCCGCTCTCAGGGCTTATGACGAGCGTCCCAGCACGAAGAAAAACGCACGCAGGGCCCACAATCAGACGTCCTTCCGTTCACGCAGAACCACCCCCCCGACGGGCCAGGGACGCTGGTCTCTCGATGCCTCCGCTTCGACGGGGACGAAAGATGCGGCTGGATCGATATCGTGGCGTCATGCGATCGCGCAACAACTTCTCAATCGTTACGGCGTCGTTTTTCGTGAGACCGCTCATGCGGAGGGACTGCCCGGAGGCTTCTCAGCCGTGTACGACGTATTGAAGGCCATGGAAGAGAGCGGAAAGATCCGTCGAGGATACTTTGCCGCGGATCTGGGAGCGACGCAGTTCGCATTGCCGGCGGCCGTCGATCTCCTTCGCTCCCTCAGAGAGAGTGGCAGCCTTCGGCCGGATGCGGAACATGTCGAGATGATCCAGCTTGCAGCGACCGATCCCGCAAATCCCTATGGAGCGCTGCTACGCTGGCCTTCCGGTGGAGACACCTCCTCTTCGTTGACCAGAAGCGTAGGATCGAGCGTCATTCTCTGTGACGGTGCTCTTGTTGCTTATCTCCGCAGAGGCAATCCCAATCTGCAAATCTTCCTGCCTGAAGATGAACCGCAACGCTCGAACATCGCAAAGTCTCTCGCACGCTTTCTGGTTGAACGATCACAGGAAAATAACGATGAAAGCGGAGGGCGCAAAGGCATTCTGATCTCAACGCTCAACGGAGCCCCCGTGCAGGATCACTGGATGACCCCTCACCTGCTGGATGCTGGCTTCTCGTTAGGCGCGTTGGGACTGCACTTGAGGCGCACACTTCCTATCGCCCTTCCAGCTCGAACTGAACCGAGGGCGATCGTATAAAACAGCATCACTCGACAGGTTCATGCACCGGCTTCACAAAAGAGGAGATCGTGCCAGAAGGAGATACAATTTATCGCTCGGCTCGAGCGTTGCAACAAGCAATCGGTGGCCACCCGATAACAGGGTTCGAGACCGGCCTCGCCAAACTCGCCCGCGTCAACGACGACACGCCAATTCTCGGCCGTAAAATCGAACGAGTTGAATCGCGCGGCAAATGGCTTCTTATCTATCTCAGCGGCGATCTCATTCTAGTCACGCACATGCTCATGAGCGGCAGCTGGCATCTCTATCGCACGGGAGAACGCTGGCGCATGCCCCGCAGCAGCATGCGAGTAGCTCTGCATACGGCAAACTGGCAGGCTGTCGCCTTCAATGTGCCCATCGCGGAGTTTTATACATCGAGCTCGATCAAAAAACATCCCCAGATTGCACAGCTAGGCCCGGACATTCTGGTCGGTGATTTCTCTCAGGATCAGGCCGTTGAACGTTTGCTTTCTTTCGCTGCCCAGTCTCCTGACATTGAAGTAGCCGTTGCCCTTCTCGATCAGAGAATTCTCTCCGGCCTCGGGAATGTCTACAAAAGTGAGGTTGCTTTCACTGCCGGAGTTCATCCATTCCGCGCCGTCAAAACACTGACTCACGCCGAAGCGCAACGCATCGTCGATTTCGCTCAGCGCTACATGAAGGCGAACGTCGTTGACGGCAAGGGAGACGGTATCGTCACCTACACGGGAAATCGCCGCACGACCCATACCATGCATCAGGAAGAGAGATTGTGGGTCTATCGGCGTAGCGGCAAGGAGTGCAGACGTTGCGGATCCACCATCCAGATGAGAAAACAAGGTTCGCAGGCCAGATCAACCTACTGGTGCCCGCAGTGTCAGCCGTGGGTTGAATCCCAGCTTATGCCTCAGGATCGTAATTGAGGTTCGGCCCCAACCACCGTTCCGTCTGGCCCATCGTCATCTCTTTACGCACGGCATAATCCGCGACCTGATCCCGGTCGATCTTTCCCAGGCTGAAGTAACGCGACTCAGGATGCGCGAAGTAGATTCCACTCACGCTCGATCCAGGCCACATCGCAAAAGACTCCGTGAGCTGCATCCCCGTATTTGCCTCTACGTCGAGAAGCGTCCATAGAGTACCCTTCTCCGTATGATCGGGGCAGGCCGGATACCCCGGCGCCGGCCGAATGCCGCGATAGGTCTCCTGAATCATCTGCTCGTTGGTCAGCTGCTCTTCACGGCCGTAGCCCCACTCATCCCGCGCGCGTTTGTGCAGGCATTCGGCGAAGGCCTCGGCGAGCCGATCGGCAATCGCCTCCGCCATAATCGCGTTGTAGTCATCGCTGTCCGCTCTGAAGCGGTCGCGAAGATCGTTCAGCCCTATACCGCTGGTGACAGCAAAGGCTCCGATCGAATCGGCCAGGCCAGTTTGTATCGGAGCGATAAAATCAGCCAATGAACGGCAAGGCTCGCTTCCCTCCCGATTTGCCTGCTGCCGCAAAAAGTGCAGCCGGTCCAGCACCGTCGTTCGATTCGCATCCGTGTACAACTCGATATCGTCACCCACTGCGCTCGCCGGAAAGAATCCATAAACGCCACGCGCTGTAAGCAGTTTCTCCTCGATGATGCGATCTAACAATACGTTTGCGTCTTTGAATACCTGGGATGCCTGCGCGCCTTGCCGCTCATCCTGCAGAATGCGTGGATAAATCCCCTTCAATCCCCACGTGTGAAACAGCGGCGACCAATCGATGAATTCACGCAGCGTCTTCAGGGGAAAATCTTCCAGAACCCGCACACCCAGAAACTCGGGCTTAGCAATATCCTCATCTCTCCACTCGATCGGAGTTCGTCGAGCGCGTGCTTGTTCGATTGGGACAACCTTCTGTGGCGGAGCCGCATGCGTTCTGCGAACCGACTCATACTCGGCTCGATACTTTTCGATAAATTGGTCTCTGTTCTCCTCGCTCAACAGGCTCGTCGTCACAGGAACGGCTCGGCTCGCATCCAGCACATGAACGACCGGCTGGCTGTAATGAGGCGCTATCTTGATCGCCGTATGCGCTCGACTGGTGGTCGCACCGCCAATCAATAAGGGCAGCGTGAAGTTCTGCCGCTCCATCTCGCGCGCGACATGGACCATCTCATCCAGGGACGGCGTAATCAGACCGCTGAGGCCAATCACATCGGCCTTCTCCGTCTTGGCGCGCTCGAGGATCTTTTCGGCCGGAACCATCACGCCCATATCGATCACCTCGAAGTTGTTGCAGGCCAGTACGACGCCAACGATGTTTTTGCCGATGTCATGAACATCGCCCTTGACCGTCGCCAGAATAATCTTCCCCTGCGCGCGTACCACCTGGCCCGCCGCGACCATCTTCGCCTTCTCCTCCTCCATGAACGGAGTGAGATAAGCCACTGCTTTCTTCATCACGCGAGCCGACTTCACGACCTGCGGCAGGAACATCTTGCCCGCGCCAAACAAGTCGCCGACCACGCCCATGCCCGCCATCAATGGACCTTCGATCACCTGCAGGGGCCGGCCCAGCTTCGCCCGCGCCTCTTCCGTATCGAGATCGATGTAAGTATCGATTCCCTTTACCAGAGCATGCGAAAGACGCTCCTCCACCGTCCCGTTTCGCCACTCTTCGGTCTTCTTCTCGCTTACCGCGGCACCTGTGCCTGCGGCCTTTAATCTCTCCCCATACTCCACCAATCGTTCCGTGGCATCCGGGCGCCGGTTCAGCAGGACGTCTTCCACCAGGACTTTCAACTCGGGCTCGATCTCTTCGTAGATCTCTAACTGCCCCGCGTTGACGATCCCCATATCCATTCCCGCAGCGATCGCATGGTAAAGAAACGCCGAATGCATCGCTTCGCGCACCTTATTGTTGCCGCGAAAGCTGAACGAGATATTCGAAACTCCGCCGCTCACCTTCGCGTGCGGAAGATTCGATTTGATCCACCGCGTCGCCTGGATAAAATCCACGGCATAGTTGTTGTGCTCCTCCATCCCCGTGGCGACGGTGAGGATATTCGGATCGAAGATGATGTCCTGTGGCGGGAGACCTACCTCATCGACCAGAATCCGGTACGCCCGCTCGCAGATTCGAATCTTGTCCTCGTAGGTGGCCGCCTGGCCCCGTTCATCGAATGCCATCACAACCACCGCGGCGCCATACTTCGACACGGTCGCGGCATTCTGGCGAAACCTCTGCTCTCCTTCCTTCAGAGAGATCGAATTCACGATCCCTTTGCCCTGAAGGCACTTCAATCCCGCCTCGATCACCTCCCATTTCGAGGAATCGACCATGAAGGGGACCTTCGCAACCTCAGGCTCGCTCGCCAGCAGCTGCAAGTAGCGTGACATCGCGGACACGCCATCGATCATGCCCTCATCCATGCAGATGTCGATTACGTTTGCGCCGTTCTCGACCTGCTGACGGGCAACGCTGACGGCCTCTTCATACTTGCCTTCCTTCACAAGCTTCGCGAACTTCGGCGAACCGGCAACGTTGGTCCGCTCGCCAATCATGATGAAGACGCCGGGCTGTTGCGTAAATGGCTGCGATCCGGAGAGGCGAAGTGGCTTTGCTGGAGGCACACTCATGCCTTGCTCTCACCTGAAAGCACTTCAGCTTCCTCTGCCGATACAGCCTTTTCCAGACTCCGAGGAGGCTGCCCTTCGAGCGCCTTCGCGATCGCAGCGATATGCTCAGGTGTGTTCCCGCAGCATCCGCCGGCAATGTTAATAAGACCGCCTTTGGCAAAGTCGCCCAGGTATCGAGCCATATCCTCCGGCTCCAGATCAAACCCCGTGGGCGAGAGCGGATTCGGCAAGCCAGCATTCGGATAGCAGGAGATCGCCACGTCCGACTTCTCCGAAAGCTCGGAGAGGAACGGATACATCAGGTCAGGGCCGAGCGAACAGTTCAGCCCAATCGAGAGCGGACGAACATGCTGCATCGCATTCCAGAATGCCTCAACCGTCTGGGCCGAGATCATCGTCTCTCCGCCACGTCCTACCGCCGCCGAGATCATCACCGGCAACTCTTTCCCTTCTTCGTCGAAGACCTCACGAATGGCAACCAACGCAGCCTTCGCATTCAAGGAATCGAAGATCGTCTCTACCAGAAGTAGGTCGGAGCCTCCCGCCATCAGCGCCCGAATCTGTTGCGCATAAGCAGTCTTCACCTGGTCGAAGGTAACGACCCGAAAGCCCGGATCGTCTGCGTCGGGCGAGTTCGACAGCGATACCGTCAATGGCCCGATCGCCCCCGCTACAAACCGCTGTCGCCCCGTAGCAAAGGCAACCCGATCGGCCCACTCCCTGCACTGGCGTGTTGATTTCTCATTGATCTCCCAGGCCAGATCACCCAGAAATGGATCGTCGATAATCTTCTGATAAAAGGCGGGATCCTTCCTCCCGCCATGCTCTCTGGGATCATCCACGAAAAACTCGCTCTGCGAGATGCTAGTCGCGCCAAACGTATTGGTCTCAATAATGTCGGCCCCGGCCTCAAGAAAGCGTCGATGAATGTCGCAGATCATCTCCGGCTGCGTTAGAGAAAACAGGTCGCCATTATTCAATAGATCTTTCTTCGAGTCCTGAAAGCGCTCCCCACGGATGTCCGACTCCTTCATGCCATAGGTACGAATGGTCGTTCCCATAGCGCCATCAATAATGGCAATACGGCTCTCGAGGATCTTGCGAAGCGGATGGAAGGAAGAGTTCGTCATATTGTTTAGATAGCCTAACGGCGCAATCTCTCTGCGCAGGCCGTCGCATCTCGCAGTCTCGAGACGACTGGCCTGCTCTCTCAGCAGCAGGCTGAGAAATTGCGCTTCATTAATTATCTCATCTGGTTTCGGTTACCCATTCCAGGCTTCCGACGCCCATTCGATTGGGCGGTGAGATGCCTTTGATCCAATCTATGATGTTTGGTATAGGCCTGGTTATACTCAGCGATGTCAATCCTCTTCGGGAGATCAACGAATGAGCCGCGTCCTCGTCATCGGATCGGATAGTCCAGTAACCCACGACGTTGGAAACGCTCTTTCATCCGCAGGTGTCCTTCTGGAATATGCGGCTGGTCCCGCTGGCGCTTTGCAGAAGCTGCGCATGCGTTCCTTTGGGGTGGTGATTACCAGTCCCGGCACCGCGGTGGAAGAAGATCTTGCCCTGCTCGAAGAGATGCGCCTCATCAGGCCAGCCGTCAAATGTATTGTCCTCGCCCCCATGAGTACACCGAAGGAGGTCATTGCGGCTCTACGTGCCCGTGTCTTCGCATGCTTTACTCCTCCCTTCGATACGGGAACGATCGCAAGTCTGGCTCGAGACGCTGCTTCAAGCAGCCAATGGAGAGATGGCATCGAGGTCATCACTGCCCGCCCAGGCTGGGTCTCGATAAGGGCAAATTGCAGCATTCTTACCGCGGAACGGCTCCTCTCCTTCGCGACCGAACTGAGCGCACATATGCCACGCAACCCTCGCCAGGAGATGATGCAGGCCTTTCATGAGATTCTTCTGAACGCCATGGAACATGGCGCAGCCTTCAATTCCGAGCAGGTCATCGAGGTCACCGCAGTTAATACCGCGCGCGCCTTCGTCTTCTACGTGCGCGATCCCGGATCCGGTTTTCGACTCGACTCCATCAGCGATATCACGATGCTTGATCCTTCAAGCGATCCGATCGTCCATATAGCAAAGCGGGATAAAGATGGTCTGCGTCCCGGAGGATACGGTCTTCTCCTCGCGGCTGGCACAGTCGACGAGTTGATCTATAGTGAAGTCGGGAATGAAGTACTCCTTATTAAATACCTTGCCCCTCCCATACCAGATTTTCCCTTGAAATGAAGAATTCCGCTTCATGGATCCAACTCTTGCCTCGCTCCTTTTATCTACGATCTCCCGAGATCGTAGCCAGGAATCTATTAGGGAAGGTCCTCAGCCACCGTTATCACGATGAGCTCCTGACAGGGCGCATCGTCGAAATAGAAGCTTATCTCGGCCTGACAGATCCAGCTTCGCATGCCTCAATCGGACGAACAGCCCGAAACGCCGTTTTGTTTGGACCACCAGGAGTGGCTTATATCTATTTGATCTATGGGCTGCATTACTGCTTGAACGTCTCCTGTCTTCCAGATGGCGAACCTGGGGGTGTCCTATTTCGTGCCCTTGCTCCCATGAGTGGCCTGAAGACCATGGCTCGCCTGCGTGGATTATCGGGTACGCCAAAGCCAGGGCAACTGACTGGCGGACCTAGACGCATCTGCGAAGCTCTCGGGATCACCCGCGATGCCCGCAATGGCGTCGACATTACGCTAGCTCATTCTTCCATCCAAATCCTTGACGATGGCTTTCAGGCGGACACGATCACAGCTACACCTCGCATTGGCATCCGCAAAGCAGCAGAGATACCCTTGCGGTTTCTCATCAAACCTGAAATCGAATCGTCCATTCCGTAAGACTACGGAAGAGCGAAGGTAAAGAGGTCGCTACCAGCGGCAATCGCAAAGTACTGCTTCCCCTTCGCTGCATAGCTCATGGGAGAGGCGTGTAGAGGCTGGCCGACATTGAAGTGATAAAGCGGATGGCCGGTGTGCCCGTCGAGAACCTCGAACTCCTCCGCGTCATCACCGAAGACCACCAGGCCAGTAGCCGTCGACATCACTCCCCCCGAAGAGTGTCCTCCGGAGCCAGTTTGAGGATTGATCCAGACAAACTTATCATTCGCTAGATCATAGGCATTCAGATATTTTTTGGAGTTTTCGTTGGGAGGACGGGATGCCCCCGTCGAATAGTACGCATGTCCCTCTTCAAAATCCTCCGTCTTCACCTTAAAAATGGAACAATCATCCAGCGATAAGAAGTAGAACAGGTGAGTCACTTCATTATAGGTGGGGGAGTACCAATTTGTGCCGCCACCATAGCTTGGGCACATCCTTGTTCCATCTGCCGTCGGCACCAGATCGGTTCGAATAGGACGACCGTTCGAATCAATCCCCTTCGCCCAGTTCTGTTTTTGTGCGAACTGCTTGGAGGCAAGATATTTTCCCGTGGTGCGATCGAGAATATAAATAAATCCATTGCGATTCGCTTGAATAAGCAGCTTGCGTGGCCTTCCCCGATAGTTTGCATCTACAAGCACCGGAGTCTCCGTCGCGTCATAATCATTCAAGTCATGAGGTGAAAATTGAAAGTACCATTTCAGCTTGCCGGTATCAGGATCAATCGCGAGTACGCTGCTGGTGTAAAGATTATCCCCAAGCCGAACAGAACCGTCGAAATCGGGCGATGGGTTGCCTGTCGGCCAAAAGATCAGATTAAGTTCAGGATCGTAGGTTCCAGGAAGCCATGTCGTGCCACCGCCATTCTTCCACGCATCTTTGTACCTTCCACTTGTCGGCCATGTCTCTGAACCTGGCTGGCCCGGCTCCGGAATCGTCCAGAAACGCCATGCTTCTTTCCCGGTCTTCGCATCGAAGGCCGCAACAAAACCTCGCACACCGTCATCCCCGCCCGAGGTTCCAATAAGGATCTTGTCTTTTACCGCAAGAGGTGCGCTTGTAGCTCCGTAGTTACGATTGTCAAATGCGTACGGGACGTCCCAGATCAAATTGCCGCTCCGTGCGTCGAGGCAGAGCAGATGCGCATTATCGGTCTCCATGTAAATGCGGGTTCCCAGCACGGCAACACCGCGATTAATGTGTCCCGACGCATCATCGATCAACCCCTGCGATACCGGACGCTCATGATGCCAGAGTACCTTCCCAGTCGTTGCATTCAGCGCATACGCATCGTTCGATCCTGTTACGAACATAATGCCAGCAACAACAACCGGGGTGACCTCGAGTACACCTGGATTCCTGCTATGGAATACCCACTGCGGGCTGAGCCTGTGTGCATTCTCAGGAGTCACCTGCGCGAGACTGCTATAACGACGTCCCGTGTAATCGCCGTTATAGGAGGGCCAGTTCTCATGGATAGAGCGTGGAGATAGATCCTCGTTGCTGATATTGACTATGCCTTCATGAGCGTCATGAGTCGAAGGTACAAACCCGGTCTGAGAGAACAGAGACGTTGTCAGTCCAAACAGCAGTACGAATCTCTTCCAAGTAGCCTTCACGGATGTACCGCCTTTGCAGGATAGGAGAGGTGTCCCCGTGTCTTTGTTTGCAATTTATAAACAAAATGACCCGCCGTTATATATAGCGTGGAGTTCCTCGAACCTCCCCACGTAAGATTGGCAGGTTGATGCGGAAGAAGCACCGTACCCAGGTGCTTTCCCGCAGGACTCCACACCCAAATCCCCCCAGGGCCCGTGACATACAGATTCCCTTTTTTGTCCGTCTTCATTCCATCCGGCACGCCTCGCATACCAGGAACATTCTCATCCGCAAAGACCATGCCATCACTCAAAACACCGTTTGTAAATCGATAGCGACGAATGTTTTTTTGCGCGGAATCATCAATATAGATGAACTTTCCGTTGGGAGAGAATGCAAGGCCATTTGGCTGCTGCAGATCATGGGTCAACAACGTCACGCTTCCCTTCGTCTCGAGACGGTAGACTCCCTGAAATGGAGTCTCCTGTCTCTCTCCCTTAACCAGATCAAGCGTAGGATCGGTAAAGTAAATTGCCCCATCCGGACCGAGCGTAACATCGTTTGGGCTATTTAATCGTTGGCCGTTATAACGATCTGCTAGCGTATCATAACTCTTCATATCAGGCGAGAGGCGAATAACCGCTCGCAGCACGCTCGCTGTCACAATCAATCGATGCTGACGATCAAAGGTATTCCCATCCGGATCGCCGAGCCGAATCAACTCATCGCGATGACCATCAGGAAAGAGGCGATAGATACAGTTCTTAGATTCATCGCTTACCAATAACGACCCAGAATTCTCCCACACCGGTCCCTCGGTAAATCCGAAGTCCTCGCCCACGGTATCGAGCTTTACATCCCGATCAAAAAGTTTCCAGAATCCAGGATCCTCCGCCTTGAGGTCAAATACCTGATCTCCTGCTCTTTGCTGCCCGATGAGCGGCGATACCACCATCGCAAATATAAGGAAAAAACGCCTCAATGTCCCCTCCGCCTTTGATGCCTGGCAGGAACATTCGCGGCAGAGACCACAAGGTAACTGATAAGATCATCCAACTCCTTCGCCGAAAGCCGGGTGCCGTAGTCACGAGGATGAAACGAATGCCCGGTATGGGTTATGTCGACAAGCTTAGCCTTATTAAAGGTGAGCCAACGGCCATCCTTCATTTGAAGGGTGATATCGAAATTATCTTCAGCGCGTGCGATTCCGTCGATATGTCTTCCATCGGGCAAGCGCAACTCCACTACGGTAGAGTTCGAACTCAGTGAAGCATCAGGATCTGTAATTGCGCGCAGGATCTCTTCCAGAGATAGCCCGCTGGCATAATCGCTCAGATCTGCTCCGATATAACCACCTTCTCCTTTGACCATGTGACACTGAGAACACTCCGCCCACCCAAAAAAGAGAGTGCGACCCTCCGCCGCGTCTCCACTCGCCTTCATGGTTGATGTTTTACCTTGCAAACTACGAAGATGCGCAACCACATCCTTTACACCCTGCTCTCCAAGAAAACCAAACGAAGGCATCCCCGTTCCAGGTACACCTTTATTGACGATTGAGACCAGATCGACATCCGACAAAGAGACAATGTTCCGTGCGGTCGCAATGTTTGGCGCCCGCTCTCCTCCTCTTCCATCGGAACCATGACACCCCGAACAGTTGGTAGAAAAATTTATTGCCCCTGGATCATTCGTCTGCGCTGGAGTTGCAGACGGAGACTGAGCGCACATCGGCAGGAATGCCGTCGCGAGCAACAGACCAGTGGATAAAATGCTGCGAGTCAAAAACACTCCTCCAAAGGGATCCACCTTCAAAAGATATACCTCAACGCCAATTGCAAGCGCCGGGGTCCCGATCGTGAAGTCGTAATGCGCCCGAAGGTAGAACTCTGAGCCGTATTATTCGGATTACTAAGAGAGGTAAGATTGAATACATTCGATGCGTCCGCCCGAAAACTCAGCTTCTGTTCATGCCAGATCGTAAACTCCTTTGAAGCGGTCGCATCGTACTGTTGATAGCCAGGTGCTCGCTCAGAACCCACCCTCGCATTTCCATAGGTGCCGTCAAGAGGACTGCCATAAGCGCATATACCATTATCCCTATCCGAAGCACTCCGGGCGGTACAGGACGTCGCGGATTCATCGGTTCCGAACCAGCGATCGACGCTTCGATTCGTGATCTTAAGTGAACGGAAGTGATCTGCCCGCTGAACTTTGTTACTGGTATAGGCGTTATTTACGCTGTTATTGATCGTGACCGGAAATCCACTATAGGCAACGGCTGTAAATCCAACCTTCCAGCCGCCCACGACCTCGTCTAAAATCCGATTCATATCCCCACCGATCAACCGTCCGCGCCCCAAAGGAAGCTCGTAGCTTAGCACACCGTTCACGTTATGCCGGACATCCTGACTTGTCGGACCGTACTCCGCATGATTATTGTAGTAGTCCTGGTTATAGTTATTGGCATTCGCAATTTGAGTTGACCCGTAGAAACCCACAGCGTTGGTCATCGCGCGGGCATAGGCATAGTTAAAAGTACCGGAGAGCCCGTGCCAGGCACGTTGGCGGAGTGTCATCTGAAGTGCGTTATAGTTCATCATGGCATCAGAGGTTGTGATTACGATCGATCCCGCCTGCCCGACCAACGCCTTGTAAGGAGCTGGATCTACGTTTGCGCAAGTTGCGCTATTGGGATTCGACTGTACCTGCCCGCCAATCACACAGGGCTGGCGTAGCTGGTTTGCTGAGCCATGATTGACCAGGTGCTGTCCCGCCTCTCCGACATACCCTAACGTGAGTGACGTCGCATTGCTGAATTGATACTCCGTCGTAAGGCTGTACTCTGAGATAAAAGCTGGACGAATATTCATAGCCCACGCATTCAAAGACAACGAGGGAGTAGGAGATGCGGGATTGGTAAATCCATCTTCTACACGAAAGAACTGCCCTGTCCCACTTCCACTCGGCACAGACCCTACCGCAAAATAGGGCGTTTGAAAGGGGGGATTAATCGTAATTCGTCGATTCGCTCCTGTACCTTCCATATAGTTTTGGATTCCGTATCCACCACGCACCACCAATCGCGGCGTTACAGAATACGCGAAGCCGATGCGAGGCATGAAGCTAGCGTAGTAGGGATTGACGGTGGCTCGGCTAACGCCGTTTACACCGGCATATACCAGTTGCCCGGTGATCATGTTAATGTTTGCCTGCTTATTATTTACCTCGTACATCGGCTGATCAAATTCATAACGAATACCTAGATTGGCCGTAAACGTAGGAGTAATCTTCCAATCATCCTGGGCAAAATAGGCATTCCTCCATTGTCGCTGACCAGTAGGTCCCAATGGACCGCTTGCATTTCCAGTACCTGCATAAGCTACACGATCCAAATTGAAATCCGCCAAAGAATAGCCTTGAGTATTATTAATCAGACCGCTATTCGGGTTTGAGGTGTAGTTGCCCGTATAGACAAACTGACCTAGCAACCCGTCATTTCCGGGATAAAGACTATTCTGCTGGTATCGAATAAATTGTGCTCCGAATTTAAAGCTATGATGATCATGCAAATACGTTAGATTATCCGCATAGGTGAAGGTATTGTCGGCATAGTTCGTTGCTGTTCCGGCATTTCCAAAGGTGGTGAGGTCACTACCATTCGGTGTCGTCAAACCCGTTGTGCTGGGAGGCGAAAACACCTGTCCCGAGAATCCATTTAGCGTTTGAGGAGCTCCGATGCCCACAATCGTATTGCCAGACATGCCAAAAGCACCTGTGGGATCTGTAGTAAGTCCGCCGAGCATATGAACTCTTGTAAAGCCAGCCCGAAACTCATTAACCAATGAGGAATTGAAGGTGTGAATTTCATTGATCGCAATCCCCTTTACGGGGTTTTGGGGAGAAACCGGGAAGCTAATCGCAAGCACAGGAGTTGTCGTAACGACATTGTCGCTCTGAGAGTATCGAACTGAAAGACTATCGCTATTAGCAATCTTCCAATCGATCTTGATGTCTCCTTGATCGTTCTGACGCCGGTTTTTCTGTGGTGCCGAATAATTATTCATAGCAGGAGTGCCTGCGGTGGGTGCCCTGTTTGGCAAAGGATAAACTTCAGGATGTGCGTATAGGTATCGAGCAACAGGATTGAGAATCGGAACATTCAAATTGCCTACATATGGCGTATAGGCTGTAGTAGAAGAATCATAAAGCTGAATGAGATTCTTTCCGGTACAAGGTCCAGTAGACGGGCACATGATTGAAGGACTGAGTAGCTCCGAAAAATCTCCCTGACGCATCCTTTCCGTGGCTACACTGGCAGTCCCAACGCCTCCCTGGTGATAACGTCCGCCTTCATAATCAACAAAAAAGAAGAGTTTGTCTTTAAGAATTCGGCCACCCAAAGTTCCACCAAAGATAGGCTGTGTGTAAGGTTGTCTGGGAAGGACTGTGGGGTTATGCTTATTTGCCCAAGTATTCGCATCCATCAGGCCATCCGAAAGGAAGTAGAATGCGCTCCCGTGCAGGCTATTCGTGCCACTCCTTGTAAGAGCGATCACAGCCCCTCCGTTTACGTTTCCATACTCTGCCTGCGCGTTTGCTGAGACCACCTGCACCTGGTCGAGCGCATCGGGGCTTGGGTTATACCCGACACCATTATTAAGTGTTTCGTTGATCTCGATCCCGTCTAGCAAATAATTATTGGACTGCTCTCGATTACCATTTACAGAGACTTGTTGGCTTCCCACCCCAATCGCCGAGTTTCCGGCAAAGCCAGCGGGAGTTGTACTTACTGCTCCGGGCACAAACAGAGTTAATTGAACAAAGTTACGTCCCACCATCGGAACAGCATCAATAGCCGTCTTATCGAGCGTCGTTGCCAGTTGTGCATTTTCGGTGTTGAGCAATGGAACTAGCTCCGAGCTCACGTCAACCGAAGCAGTCATACCCTGAACGGAGAGTTGGGTGTCCAGCTTGGCATCTTGCCCCGCTTCTAACGTAAATGGCTTTGAACGCTGCTGAGAAAATCCTGGAGCATCCACCGTCAAAATATAGGTTCCCACTTGAAGAAACCGAATGTTATAGACGCCCGATGCATTCGTCGTTGCGGAGGTCGAAACATTCGTCGCAACATTTGTCACCGTTATCCTAGCGTCTGAGACGACCGCCCTTCCTGCATCCGTAATGGTTCCGTTGACACTGCTGGTGATCGTTTGCGCTACAAGAAAATGAACACCGAAAAAAGACAACAAAAGAGCTACGCAGACACGAATCCGGACCATTCAAAATCTCCTCGGATAAATATCACGAAATTATCGAGCTATAAATTGAAAAATAAAACTACATAGCGCCTAGTAAGGAGGTTGCTCCGGAACGGCCTGACCATCAGCCCGAGGATCCGAAGCACCAAAGTTCACTCCCAACGCATCATCATGCATCGCAACGTTGCCACGCCCCATAACCAGGGAATACCGGGGCACCACATTCACCTGATGTCCTCGCGATGCAAGCCCCTCAAAGACCTCTTTCGGGTATCCATCTTCAATATTCACGCTACAGCCCGAATTTCCTTTGTTGAACCTCGCGGCGTCCATTGCTGCCTGGATATTCATGTCGAAATCGACGATATTGGCGACAAACTGTGCATGGGCCTGAGCCTGATTGAATCCTGACATAATTCCAAAGCCAATCGTCATAGCGTCTTTCTGCATCATGGCTGGAATAATCGTATGGAGTGGACGCTTGTGGCCAGCAAGTGAGTTTGGCTGACCTGGCTCCATATAAAATCCACTTCCCCGGTTCTGAAGAACAAACCCCGTATGCTCAGGAACAAGTCCGGAACCAAAGTTGCCGGCATTAGACTGAATGAAAGAGACGACCATACCATCACGATCTACCGTAGCCAGATAAGTCGTATCGCTTTGTAACTTATCCAATTGTTCCTCCCGCGCAGACGGCAAGACTTTGCAATTTGCTTTATCGGTAATTCCCTTAGCTCGCTCTCTCGCTAATTCCTTGGAGATTAGTTTTTTTGTCGGAACATCCTCTATTCGTGGATCGCCGACATAGTGCAGCATGTCGGCATAAGCCAACGCCTTGGCCTCCATCTCAATGTGCAGAGTTTTGACGGAATCATGTCCCCAATCCCGTAGAGGATACAACTCCATCACATTCAGCATAGATAGCGCGGCAATTCCCTGCGTGTTAGGTGGCGTCTCAAAAATGCGCCAGCCGTGATAAGTTGTCGATACGGGCTCAACCCACTCTGGCTTGTAATCCGCCAGATCCTCCTTACTCATAAAACCATTATTCTCATTGGAGATCTTCAGAATTGCATTGGCAATGGGTCCCCTGTAGAAGGCATCCGCACCCTTCTCTCCTATCATGCGAAGACTGTCGGCAATATCTGGATTACGAAACATTTGCCCAACCTTGGGATAAGTTCCATTTGGAAGAAATACTGAGGCAAACGCAGGCCTATCTTCATAGGGCATTCCATATTGATTCCAGTTGGCGGAGTCGGTCTCTGTGACCGGAAAGCCATTCGCAGCCAAGGCAATCGCTGGTGCGAGATCGACCGACAGCGGTAATTTACCAAACTTTTTGTGAAGAGCCTCCCACCCGGCGACTGCCCCCGGCACGGTAACCGCATAGATGCTACTACCGCTCATCTTAGTTATGCCTTTACCTCTCATTGCCTCTATGGTCTCTCCCTTGGGCGACCACCCACTGGCATTCAAAGCATAGATCTTCTTTTCCTTAGGATCCCAAACAAGGGCAAACAGATCTCCGCCGATGCCATTCATCATAGGCTCAATGACACCCACCGCTGCATTCGCAGCGATCGCTGCATCCACGGCATTCCCTCCGCGTGCGAGAATGGAGGCGCTAGCTTGGGAAGCAAGCGTCTGCAAGGTCGCTGCAATTCCATACTTATTTATTGTCATCGAAAATGCGTTGTCACGAGAAGGTTCATGAGGATGTCTTCGCGAATCGCGAACAAAACCACCTGATGCATTCGATACAGGCGCTCCTTCGACAGGCGCGGTGCTGAACTGAGCGTGCGCCATCAATACTGCAATACCAAGAAAAGCAATAGAAGAAAATATGGGACGGCGGCCAAAGATCATGACGTTAAAATCCTCAATCTATTTTTTTAAGAAGTAGCTTTAGCACGACGAGGTGCCTGCCAGCCAGAAAATCGGCAAGGATTTTCTGGATATCTTTTTCATCAGATTTCACCGCCAGCAAAGCGGAAGGAGAATAACCACACCACGAGCATGAAAAGCTGAATGAATAATGCCGTGATGCACTGAACTGGGAATCTAGCCGCTCTCTTTTAGCAGTGATGCTGAATGTGCTCCCGATTCAACATCATTTATTCGCCAGCAGTATAGGATGAATGTCCTACTTAATCATTTTTTCTATATTGCAGATCTAACTCGACGGAATCTGCTTTAATATGAGATAACTTCATCAACAAATAGGACATATGTCCGTAGACGGCTACGAATCGCATTTGTTATAGCTTCGTAAACTTCAGACCGTTTAAAAAGCGACGGATCTCCAAAGTTTGAGGGTCGGCATCGCGTTTTAGTGGAACCATGCCCTCTGTTCCTTATTTCCTCGTTTATGTCTTAGATTACTAAATACTCTGTACGCATTGAAGCGATATGGGAGCTTTCATGACGGCCTGCATCTCCAAGTACGATATGGCTTTCCCAATGCACAGATTCCCCAAATGGGCTTGGTCACTGACCGCCGCCACTTTGGCAGATTACATTCCTGCTCAAATCGTTCTGATAACTTTCTTTTCCCTCGGCAGCGAAGGATCGCGGTCCGCATTGATAGAAATACTCGTTATGGACAACTCTTCGGATTATTTTTATGAACGCGCTCCATACAGATAATTCACTGAGCACCACCGGGCCTTCCCTCTCTGATCTTAGGCTTTGTAACTCCATGGCTTCCCCAGTGGAGGAAGCGATCATTTATCGATCTCAGATTAAGCAGACAGAAGCTCTGATATATGTTTTCGCGCCTGTATTCTTCCTTTTATGAGATTTTTGATTCCCTTATGCCTGCTTTCCTCGATCTCGTGCCTGTCACAGTCGACCGTAGCGCGAGACAAACCACTTCCGGCCTCTCTGCCTCGACCTTCAGCCCAGACCATTCGTCAATGGCAGGACCGCAAATTTGGCATGTTCATCCACTTCGGACTGTACTCAGAGTTCGGTGGCGTGTACCAGGGCAAACCTGTGGACAACGGTTACAGCGAGCAGATTATGGCTAATACGCCGATCCCTATTAGCGAGTACGCCGCCGCGGCAAAGGACTTTGACCCCAAAGGCTGGGATCCAGACGCGATTGTCAGTTTGGCGAAAGCCGCCGGCATGAGGTATATCGTCATCACCTCGAAGCACCACGACGGCTTCAATCTGTTTGGAACAAAACAGACCAAATACAATGTCGTCGACGGCACTCCATACCACCGGGATATTATTAAGGAGCTTGCAGAGGCTTGTCGACGGGGCGGTATTGCATTTGGCGTCTACTACTCCTCCATCGACTGGCACGAACCCGGCATGGACCATTACATCGAGGGCAACAGTAATGAACTCAGCGATGATCATGCCCGCTTTAATGCCGCTCAATTACATGAATTGCTAAGCAGCTACGGCCCCATCAGCGAGATTTGGTTCGATATGGGAAAACCCACGCCCGCTCAGAGCGAACTCTTCGCAATGACAGTGCACAAATTGCAGCCGGAGACCATGGTGAGCGGCCGCGTTTGGAACTATCAAGGCGATTTCACTGTCATGGGAGATAACGAGGTACCTCGATACGGTATCGACGAGCCCTGGCAGACACCGGCATCGATCTTCAATGATACGTGGGGCTATCGATCGTGGCAGAAGAGAGAGAACCCCGAAGAAAAGATTCACGAAAACATTCTCAAGCTCGTGCAGGTCGTGAGTCGCGGAGGCAACTACATTCTGAACATCGGTCCCAAGGGTGACGGTTCGGTTGTGCCGTATGAAGCAGATGTACTTCATGGTATCGGCGCGTGGCTCAACCCACACAGTGAGGCAATCTACGGCACCACAGCGTCTCCCTTCGCCGATCTCAACTTCGGATACGTCACCCTCAAAGAACGCAACGTATACCTCTTTATCAAAGACACATCCAAACCCATCGTGCTGCCGGATACAGCGGAGACGGATGTGACGAGCGCGATGCTGCTGGATCAGGGAGATAAGCTTCGCGTCAGCAAAAGCGGCGCTAATTTAATTGTGGATTCTCCTGCTCATTGGCAATCCGGATTTCTCCCCGTCATTAAGCTCTCTACCAGTGGAGGCTTAGTTGTAAAACGGAGCGTTCCGCATTGGAATGAGAACGGAGCCATCCTTCTTACCGCAGAGACAGCCGAAAAATTCTATAACTATAACGGTCGCGGTTATGAGGCGCCCAAAACGCTTTATAAGATGCGGTGGTACCTTCCCCAAGGCTGCGCCCATCTGCAATTCCACACGCAGGAAGTAGGCAACATCGCAGTCGTAACGAGCGGACATCAAACCCTGTTCCAGGTATCTGACGGTGCCGAGCATCAGGTCGAGATCGGAGCCGACCACATGCTTGAATTGACTCCTCAGGAGCCCTTCGTCAAAGGCACAACCCTTCCAATCTCCGTAAAGACAATTGACGTGAAAACGTGTACTCAACCGATATCTTGACTTTCTCCCTCGTTTTTTATAGCAACTACGATCTCCGCTGCGGGCCGAGTTTTACTCCGCATCATCTTTTCAGGGAGCCGGCCTGCCTCTTCCCTTTCCACTTCAAAGTGGAGAGCTCACGAGACACCTGAAGGTTCTCTTTTGGCCCCCCATACCGGTTTGGGATTCAAGCGGCAAAAATGCTAAAATGAGCGAGTAGACATACAGGGGCGCATAACTCAGCGGTAGAGTGCCACCTTCACACGGTGGAAGTCGTAGGTTCGAATCCTGCTGTGCCCACCATCAACAAGTTATTGAAATAACGCAACTTATTGACAGTCGAGTGATTCAAAATTCTCTTCCAATAAGGGCACCAAAAAGGTGCTGATGCAAGTGTTTGAATTTTCCGAGTTCAGCACGAAAAGAGGGTGCCTCCGTTTGGAAGCTCCCATTTGTCGTTTAGCTCGCCTTTTGGATGAGGAATAGACCGTTGACATAGTTCTGGGCTTCCCTTTTCGCGTCCGCCTCAGCCTATTGATAAAGCTCTATTGTGATGGCAGAGTTGGAGTGTCGTAGAAGCTCCTGTACTACCTCCGCGTTCTCACGTTTGGACAGCCAGAATTGATCCAGAGACCTCCGGAACATGTGCCAACCTATCTTCTTCATGATTCCAACGAGGTAGCGGCAGCACGCGCCAGCCGGTTGATGTTTTTGGGGTGTATGCAGAGGTCACGTTCAATCCCCCAGCCTGAGTAAGCGACGCAAGGCCGAGCGTCATCTACTCCTCAAGCCCAATGCCACATCTATCGGTGGCGCGTTATCCAAGAGAACCGTCTACCTCGTCTAACCGCGAGGAGGTATCTCGTTCTTACTAATGAATTACCTGAACATCGCATGGTGGTCTAGGACAAAGAGAGCGCACTGCAGTTTATGCAAATGCTGCAGTGCACCTCTAGGACATGTCTTGCATCACAAACCAAAGCTCTCAGAATCTATGTCATTTGATGGTTCAAGCTGGGACTCTCTCCATTCAATCTAAAGAAAAAGCGCCAGCGAACGAAGCCTTTTCGAGCTAAAAATACGAAGAGGCAATGATTAGGAAAAGGTAATCGTGGCGGAATTTCTCCGCCACCTATTTACAAAACGAGGCTAATCAGAACTGCGCTTTTAGAGCAAATTGATATTGCCGTGGAGTGTAATTTGGATCGGTTGCAGATATCGTTCCAAAGGCCGCATTGCCGAACTGCTGGTTTGAGGTATTGTTATTTCCTATAAAAAAACTAGGTGTGTTGGAGATGTTGAAGCACTCGGCCCGGAACTGCAAATTCACGCGCTCCATGACAGGAAAATTCTTGAAGATGGAGAGATCGACGTGACGGAAGTTGGGTCCGAACATCGAATTGCGCTGGGTGTTTCCAATCGTTCCAAGAGGTTGAGGAGCAAACGCCGCAGTATTGAAGAACTGCGTCAGGGTTTTGTGTCCGAGACGCGCATCAGCAATCTGATTGGGACGGTCAGCACCTCCGCTATTTTGCGGAGTTGCGCGGTTATTGAAGCCGTGGGCTTTGCCATCGCTTTCAATAGGATTATCCGCACCAGCACCGGATTCGACGATTGAGAAGACCTTTCCACTCTGCCAGGCCATGATCATATTCGTCTGCCAACCACCGAGGAACGTCTTTTTGATACCGTTGAACTCCTTGCCGAACTGTAGTTCATAGTTGATTCCGAGAGCGAAGCGATTTTGGAGATCGTTATCTGCTTTGCCGTATTCAATCTGACGGATGCGAGTCGGATCGGCGTGAGCCCACCCCTGATCGCCTTGCTGAGAGAAGCCGCTGACGTCGCTCAACGCTTTGGACCAGGTGTAATTCGCGTCAAAGGCCAACCCTCTAGTAAAGCGGCGCTGGAACGAAGTCTGCAGAGCATTGTAGTTCGAGATACCGCCGCTGGTGATGTAGCTGATGCTACCCAAGTTTGGAAGCTGGGTCTGAAGCTGATGCGCTCCGTTCGTTGGATTGGTTGGACTACCAACCGGAGCCAACGGATTGAACGGCGCAGGCTGGTTGATGTTGTCAATTGACTCCGGCAAGTGCTGTCCAATATTGCCGACGTAGCCGATCGTGAATACGTTGGCGCCGACCTGCTGCTGAACCTGCAGATTAAATTGCTGGATGAGAGCATCTCTGAAGTTGGGAGCTTCAGCAACAAACGACAAACCCGTGATCGACGCCAGGTTCGCTACGTTGGGGACAGATGGAGGTGGAATCGCCTGTGTGCTGCTTATGGCCCCTGGGGCACCGATCGTTACGCAGTCTGGGTTTTGACCTGCTAATGCGCCCTGCTTCGTTTCGATCTGAACGGCTAGAGTGGACTGACAATTGGGGCTGTAAATGGATGTGAACGGGGGATTCTTCAAATCGGCATTGGAGGTGTAATTGCCAGGGAAGAAGCTTAGCCCGTAACCTCCACGAATTACGGTAGAGGGACCTGCCGACAATGAGAAACCTACCCGCGGAGCCACGTCGGAATGGGTGGTAGAAATATTTACCTGCGCATCGACGCCATTCGTACCGGCTATCTTCAGTGCGTCTTCTATATTCGCAGCATTTAATGTCACTGCCTCCGGGAAGTCAAAGTTCGAGATATGGTTGTGGGCTTCGGTGAAGGGCGTAAAGATGTCGTAGCGAACGCCGACAAGCAGTGTCAGCTTCGGGCTCACCTTCCAGCTATCCTGAACGAAACCATTTGGTTCCCAACTTCTGTAGTCAGGGGAATTCAGATTGAAGTTACGCGTCTGACTCGCGAAGGCGCCCACCAGGGCCGAGGCAAGCTGATTGTTCTGCGTCGACAATTGGTCGCCAGGGACACTATCACTCGGCAGATTAAACTGGTATGCGCCGACCGCGGAAGCACTTTGTACGTTACGAGCTTGCCTGCGAATTAGAGCAATGCCCGCTTTAATATTGTGGCTTCCCTTGGTCCAACTGATTGTCCCGGAGTATTGGAACGTGTTGTCGATGTCCTGCAGAGGAACATACGCGCCATCGCCGATATCGCCGAAGGGGCCAACTGAGATCGGCGTCAGCGAGTTGGCATAAGGGCTGAAGGAGGTCATGCTGGCGGGAAGACCGACCGTTTGATCCGCATTCAAACCATAGTTGAGAGGAAGAGAGAGATTATTAATGCGGGTAAACGCCGCCCTAAGGTCTATAAGGAGGTTTGGGGTAAAGATGTGGGTGTAACCCAGGGCATACTGCTGAGCGACATTCGTAGCAGGACCGGCAAAATTATATCTGCCTCCGCTGATCTGAAGACCATTTACGATCCCAAAAGCCGCTGGCGTAAAGGTTTGGATGTTGTTATACGCGAAACGCGCGAAGAACAGATTTTGGTTGTTGAACCTGTGGTCGACACGGGCATCATAGGTGTTGGAGTTCGACGTTTTATTCGAGCTAAGAGTGAAGTTGCTGGCTAGGTTATTATTCGTAGGTTTCGGGAATAGTCTGAGATAGTTCAGCATGATCGGGTTGATGGGTAGGCCAGCAGTGCCGTTTGATGCCGAAAGCAGCATCTCTGGCGATCCTCCATTTTGACTGTTAATGTCGTTCCATTCCGCTAAAGTTGGTACGGTCCCGGTATTGGTAACACCGGTGACCTGCCGAAATCCTTCATAATCGAAATAGAAAAATGTTTTATCCCTTATGATCGGACCGCCAATACTTGCACCAAATTGGTTCTGGCGGAGTTCAGGTTTGTTTCCTGTATTCTGAAAGAAATTGCGTGCATCGAAGATATCGTTGCGGAAGTACTCATAAACAGAGCCATGGAACTGGTTCGTTCCGGAGCGAGTAACAATATTGATGACACCCCCAGCCGTGCGTCCCGCCTCTGCAGCATAACTATTGGTCTGGACTGTGATCTCCTGGATACCTTCGACGTTTGGTTTAACTCCGATGGTGCCGATAATACGTTCGTTGTCGTCAACTCCATCGATGACCCAGTTGTTGAGCGTATCGTCCTGTCCATTCACCGAAAGGCCGGCGGCATTATTGCGGCGATCATCCGGCCTTCCACCGCTGCTGAGTCCATTTCCGGGGCCTTCGTTGGCGCCGGGAACCAACTGCACAAGCTGAACGAAGTTGCGGCCATTCAGAGGAAGATCTTGCACCGCCTTTGCAGTCACAGTCGAGCTTACTGTGGCACTATCGGCCTGCAGAAGAGGTGTACTTGCGGTCACCTCTACGACAACGGTCTCGGCGCCAGCCTGAAGGTGGACATCGTTGCGAGCCCGGTCGCCCGCTTCCACAGAGAGATCCTTGGTAATGGATGCCTGAAAACCACCGGCCCTCACTGAAATGGAATAGTGCCCAACCGGAAGAAGCGTAAAGCTGTAATCTCCAGATCCATTGGACTGGGTGGTACGCTTCTCGTTGGTTCCAAGGTTGGTGAGAGTAATCTCGGCATTCGGAACCACGGCACCAGTGGCATCGGTGACAGTACCAAGAATATCGGCGGTCGTCAATTGGCAAAACCCTGCCGATACGGAGAAGAAGAGAAAAACTAGCAGCAGAGTTGAATCTCTGAATGTTTTTAGCACTGCATGGGTGTACTTACCTCTCCGATGTTCCTTCCTCGCTGCCTCATTGATCATGGTTTGTCCTCCGGTCAAGTTGTAATAAAGCTGGTCCAATGCCACTGGACTTCATGGCTGTTTTCCTCACCCTCACAGACACCTTTCTCAATCGCTTACACTACGGCCCGAGATAGACCTGCGAGGTCGGAGACACCTTTATGAATTGGATCTGCTCTTGACTAGGTCATTACGGTAAAAGTGATCGCAATCTTGTAAGCTATTCATTCGAAAGGAACCTCAAGCCAGTAATAAACGACGTATAATACGTTCGATTTCGCGAAGCCAGCTTGCAGGTGGCGAAAATCGCAATCGAGAAGAACTCATGGAAACGGCCAAAGTAGTTTCGTTGCAGGATGAAGAGAAAAACGTTTTTATAGAAACACAATTCAGTCGCTCAGAGCTTCTGGAACAGCTGGAGCGAATCGTTGCCAGCAAACATTTCCGAAATAGTAAGCGTTACCCATCCTTCTTAAGGTTTGTCGTCGAACAGACTTTGGCGGGAAAAGCAGAGGCCCTGAAGGAGCGAAACCTTGGCGTCGATGTCTTCGCGAGGCCAAGCCACTACGACACCAACGATGACCCGATCGTGAGGGTAACCGCGGGCGAGATAAGAAAGCGCATTGCGCAGTACTATCAAGAGTCAGGACACGAAGAAGAGCTGCGTATCGATCTTCCTTTGGGCTCCTATGTGCCTCACTTCTTTCCCTCCCCTCACTCCGCTGTTCACAGCGCAGACCCTGACCGTCTAAAAGATCCGTCCAATGTGCAGGTCGCCACCCCAGCCCCGGAACATGAAACAGCTGTGCCTGAAACAACAGCCTTACAAATTAAGAAATCCATCGCCTGGATTGGGCGATGGAAAGGAACCATCCTGCTCGGTCTTTCGATCGTTTCAATAATGACTTTGGTGGGAGCCCTCCTGCAAAATCATTTGAAAGGTCCAGGGATCAATTATTTTTGGCGATCCACCATCGCCTCAGGCACGTCGGCGCTCATCGTAATCGGAGTTCATTCGCTCAACGAAAGGGGAGAAGATGAGCCGGTGGATATCCGTGCGACTTTCATGCGAAACGGACAGGAGAACATGCTCTCCTCGATGGTGCGCTCCGACATGGTTCCAGTAAGCGATATCGTCAGCTACAGTAAACTCACGGATCTTTTGACGCGGCGGAATCACGTTTATCGAACGAAAGGATCGGTCGATACAACGTTTGAGGAGCTGCGACAAGGACCGATCATCTTGATTGGCGGCCTGGATAACATCTGGACAAAACGGCTGGTTGCCCCCTTGCGATATAGCTTCTTCGCCTCCTCCCAGCTGGAGAGTGAGATTCGCGATAACAAAGATCCGTCGCATGTGTGGAAGTTTGACAATATGCAACCTGTATCTGGGGATTCGCATGATTATGCAATTGTGGCAAGCTATTTTGATCCGTCAATCGAGCAGCATGTGCTGGTCGTTGCCGGTATCGGCAAGGCCGGAACACAGACGGCAGCGGAGTTTCTAACCAGCGATCAGGATATGAAGTCCTGGTTGATAAAAGAAAAGGTGCCACCGGGAAAAAATGTCGAACTTGTGCTCTCGACCGAGATTCTGGATGGACAGCCTGGACCGCCGCACGTGATCGCCAGCTCTGTCTGGTAGAAGATACGATCACTAGCTCGAACCAACACAGCAATAAGTGATTTACAGTTATCCTGGCTCCCTCCTCCTATTTCATTAAAGTAAAGAGGGCAGGAATCATCCTGCCTCTTTCTTTCTATAAATCAGAAGGATACTCGGAAATACGCTTGTCCCTGCCGAGGTGTGTTTGCCTGACACGGACTGCTGCCACCGCTACCGTTCGGCTGAACTCGGCCGAAGTTGTTCGCTCCGTCTGTCACCGTGCTGTCAGGGGTGCAGATCTGCATGCGGTTCAACACGTTGAAAAACTCCATGCGAAGCTCCATCTTCACATGTTCTCCAGCATAGAAGGACTTCGCCAATGCCAGGTTTTCGTTTGAAGAGAAAGAGCTCCGCAGCTGTGTGACGTTGCGAGGGGAGTCTCCCGGCGCAAAGCCGGGATCAGAGAAAGCGGTTGTTTGGAACACAGGCAGTCCCTTGTAATAGTTGTTGTAGTTAACCTTCAGGGCCACGGTAGGGTCATAGTTGGCACGATTGAAGCCGTTGAGCAATGGATCGCTGCTATTGCTGAAGACCGTCAGGGGAGTTCCACTGGCGTACTGGAAGGCCCCGCTTAGTTGCCATCCACCCCAAAGATTTTTTCCGACATATCCACCAGTATTCAGAAACGGCTTGCCTGGGCCGAGCGGCAGCTCGTAGACAGTCGCCACATTGATCATGTGGGTCTGGTCGGCGGAAGAGACCGTCCATTCAGCCTTCTGATTGAACTTATTAAGAGAGCCGTAGTTCTGATAAGCGAAGCCGCTATCCGTATTCGTCATGCTTTTGGCGAAGGTGTAGTTGGCCAGGATGGAGAGACCATCGGCATAGCGTTTTATCAGTTGAGTCTGCAGACCGTTGTAGGCCGACGATCCATTCAAATCAAATGGATTGCAGATGCCGCCGCACGACTCCGATGGATTGAACTGCGGATAAGGAAGCAAGGCCTGCGGAAGACCCGCATGTGCTCCGTAGTCCTTCATAAAATTGCAGTAAGGAGCGTAGTAGCCATCGCTCGCCGTTCCACCGCCGCACATAGAAAAGCCTGCAGCCTTCAGATCCTCCTGCGCAGCCGAACTGGTCCAGGCATAGTTCGGTGAGTTGGGAGACAGGATGCAGTTCGGATCGTTGAGATTCGCGCTGGGACAGAACTGCGAGAGATACTTCGGATCGGTCTGGTTGGTGGGATTCATCATGGAAGGCAGATGCATACCACGATTTCCCGCATAAGCAACGGACAGCAGCATGCTGTACGGAAGCTCTCTCTGAACTCCGAGGCTCCAATACTCTCCATAGGGATATGCGCCTGGATTTTTAGAAAACGCATGTAGCACTCCTTGTCCGTTGAACTCGGTCGGGCTGAAGGGAGTATTGCTTGGTAACGGCAGAGGATTCAGGTCCCATTGCCCATTTCCAGGAATGTTAGACCCATTGGAATTGACATTGGCAATTCCTCCCAGCAAAGTTCCATACTGAAGACTTAGCTTGTTATTGCCGAAGTCGTAAGGGCCTCCGTTGAGATGATTGATCGAGAATCCACCTGAAACAACCGTCTTACGATCGATGCTGTATACCACTCCAAAGCGCGGATCGAAGTGACGGAAGGAGATATCAGCACGATCGTAGCCGGAGATACCCAGTTGGTTCGCCGCCCCCAGCAGTTGCGAGCCCCCGGGAGCGACCGCCGCAGCATTCGGTGCGCTCGCATCGAAGTACACAACATTGTTATTGAGCTCGCGAAATGGGACCATAATGTCCCAGCGCAGACCTGCGTTGACGGTGAGCTTGGGCGTCACTTTAATATCGTCCTGAATATAAGAACCAACATAGAAGTTACGTAGCTTATTTTCCTGGGTTAGCCTGCGATAGCTGGAATCCGCATCGCCAAGAAGAAAGCTGGCAAATGCGTTGCCGGTGGTGCCAATGCTACTTGGATCCGCCGTCGTCCGGTTACTGAAGCTGAAGGAGCCACCGCAGGTAGGACACTCCTGGTCATCCTGAGCCGCACGCCGCAGCTCCCAGCCGAGGTTGAGCGTGTGCCGCCCTATCGTCCAGAGCCAGTTGTTATCAAAGCTCAGGCCCAGCTTACGGTTGACCGCAATCGTACTGCCCGCCGTGCTGTTGCCCCACGTCGTAGGAGCGTTGGGCAGTCCGTTCTGATTGAAGCTGATGGTCGGCAACACCGTGCCGCCGACAACCGAGCCCAAGTTGACCCCCATGAAGGAGTTGAAACCATTGTTGATCTCACCCATGCCACCAAAGCCGGCGCTCATGACCAGATTCGGCGACAGTACATTGCTATACGTAACAAAGAGTCCTGTGCCGAGTCGAGGCTCGTCGGTTGCTCCCCCCAGCGCGTTGCCGAAATGAGCATTGTTGCTGCAGCAGAAGGTGTAGTGATACTTGTCGCGCCAGAAGCTGAGGTGCAGCTTCTGCGAGTCCGTAAGATCGTGATCGACAGAAAATCCCCAGTTAGTCTGCCGGGTGGGAAGAGTGCCGATGCTCGAGCTGACGTTATTGGAAAGACCCGGCAGACTAGGCGCGGGAATCAGAGGAAGCAGACTAGCCGAAGATTTGCTGAAGCACGCCTTGGGAATAATGTTGCCGGGCCACTGCTGTCCGGGCGGAGGTGCGCTGCATCCGGCGGGAGCAACGAATCCCTGCGGAACAAAGATCGTCTGCGGTGAAGGAAGCGACAACAAAGAGCTGAAGTCTCCATTGACCTGCGCCACCGAGGGAACGGTCATCGTCCCGGTATCTCTCTGGTCTAAACGAAACCAGTCGGAGCTTACATGAAAGAAGGTCTTCTTTCGTCCATCGTAGATCTTCGGGATCACCACCGGCCCACCCAGTGAGAATCCGTAATTATGCTCGTGGATCGACGGAGCGGACAGCTTGCTTCCATCCGCATTGAATCCTGGATTCGCCCCGGCCGCGTTTAATATGGTATTTCGAAGCACCTCAAACGCATCGCCATGCAAGGTGTCGGTGCCGGAGGCGAACTGATAGGACGCAACGCCTTGGCCGAGGCCGTACTGAGCACTGAAGCTGGTCGTCAGTACCTGAACTTGATTCACCATCTCGAAGGGCGGATTGATGTTGGACTGATATCCTTGTGTCTCGGCCTGCACCGCGACGACACCGTTGAACATCACGGTATTCGCAAAATCCGTTCCTCCATTGATGCGATGGCTCCACTCGCCTCCGGTAACGCCCGGGGCAAGAAAGAGATAATCGTCGATCTGTCGGTCGTGCGGTCCCTGGTTTCCAGGTCCTCCACCGATCAGCACCGGAATCTCTTCCGTGAGCTTGTTCTCGATAATTGTTCCAAGCTGAGGTTGGGTGGTCTCCATCGCGATCTCAGGAGCCGCAACATCGACCGTCTCCGAGACCGATCCCGTCGTCAGCTGCGCGTCTGCCCGCGTGCCTTTGCCCGCGTCCACGTAGACGGATGAGATCACCCGCCTCTGGAAGCCGCTCTTCTCAATCGCGACAACGTAACTGCCTGGCAAAACATCCGCTATGACATAAGAACCCGCGGCATTGGTTACGCTCCGCGAGATCACGTGCGTTGCTGTGCTCTCAATCGTGATACTGGCATCCTGAACTACAGCGCCCGAGGAATCGGTCACCGTACCCGTAATGCTGCTGAAGGTCTGCGCGAATGCGGAGAAAGGAATGAGGCAGAAGCAGAGTGCGAAAATCGCCACTCTGAACTTTCGAGAGAAACACAAAGCACGCGTACAACGAATGGAACCTGAGAGGTGCATCGGTTTGCCTTTCTGTAAGTGAATAAAGCTTTGCGTCGTGAGGACAAGGAGCGAGTGAGATGCCGATAATAGTCAGTTACGTCCGGTGCTCGGATGCGATCCAGGGATAGGTCACGTACGAGGTGACGACCTCATCCCCCCGCACCTGGCACAGCGTGTACCCCTCGGAGCTGCCATCCTCCATCTTGCCCTTCCACCAGAATCCGGAGACAGCTCCCCCGGTCAGATACTCCGTCTTGCGATACTGCAGCTTCTCCCAGAGATGCAGATGCCCCTGAAGCACCAGCTTCACCTTGTGTTTGGCGAGAATGGAGTGCACCGCATAAGCATTGGCGACGACCGGCCCGCGCCGCTCTTCCGAGGAAAACGATCCAAGCATCGATGCGATGGGAACATGGGTCACAACGATGACAGGAGTCGTCGGTCCGACTGCGGCCAGGTCCGATTCCAGCCACGCCAGCTGAGCGCCGTCAAAGTGCGGGCTGAAGATCTTGTAGTACCTGATCCCGATCGAGTCGAGTACGACAAAGTGCCAACCCTTGTAATCGAAGGAGTAGTAAAGCTTTCCAAAGTTATCCTCGTAAAGCTTCTTCCCATACTCAGGATCGTCAGGCTCGACCGGACTTCTCTGATTGATCCCGGTGACATCGTGATTCCCCACCGTGTGGTAGACCTTGGATGCCAGCTCTGTCTCCGTCTGGCGATATCGCCTGAAGAGAAAGTGCGCACGTCCAAGGTCCTGTTCGCAGACATCGAAGACCTGATCTCCCCCAGCGATACAAAACTCGGGCTTCGCTTCGTTGATCTGGTTGAAACATTTCGCGCATCCTGCCTCCGCCGCAAGCTCGGGCTGGAGATGAGTGTCGGTGAAAAACACAAAATCGAAGTCACGCGCGGAGTTCTGCTTCGGAAGAAGATCCTGTTCACCATACATTAATGGTGTAGCCAGAATCCTGGTACCGGGCATAGCCGCCATAGCCGCAGCATTTCGTAGAAAAGCTCGTCGGAGCATTTAAGAATGGCCTCTTGGGATTTTCTGGTTTTGAAGACAGGCATTCTACCGGCAGATCCATGAGCGGCAGATCACCTGTCTCCGAAGCTGACTTTATGAGTGAAGCGGCTTATACCGCGCAAAAGTGCTGCAAAAGTCCTCCAAAAAAACTCCAAAGACGTTTCACAGGCTTCGCGGCCCTTCCACCAGCCTTCGTATTAACGGTTCTTTTACCGTGGCCGCTTACTCTCAAGGATAAGGCCCTATGCTCCCATGGAATCTCAGTTGAATCAGAAGCAAGACTTCGGCTATCCGCGCTGTGCTGATCAAAGATGAAATCTTTCTATTCGGCGAATATCGCTTAGAGGTACGGGAGCGCCGGATATGGCGTGGGGAAGAGGTCGTCTCCCTATCGCCAAAGGATTTCGCTCTCCTGGTCATCATGGTGCAGGCAGCGGGACGTCTGCTGGAGAAGGATTACCTCATCCGCTCCGTGTGGCCGGACAGCTACGTGCATGACGCCAACCTGAGCGTCCACATCGCAAGCATCCGCAAGGCGCTCGGCAAGACATCCGACGTCGAACAGTTCATCGAGACTGTACCGAAGGTGGGTTATCGCTTCGTTATGCCCGTCGCTCGGCACTTTGAGGACGAGAGCGATCTTGAGACCATCCAGAAGCCGGCAGTCACAGAGCCGCAGGATCTTCCGCTCGCCGAAGATCGACCTCCCGTAATCGAGACGTCTTCTTTGTCTCGCTCCTTAATTATTAAAGGTCGGCATCGCACCTTATCTTTGTTCTTATCCGCGCTGATCGTCACCCTGGGAATCGCCGTCCTCTTCGCCGCTCATCTCTCCTCGCAAAAAAACAGCGGTGCGGAGAACAGCACCCGTCCCTTGGCGAGCCCCCCTGGCCTCTTTCTTCAACCAGCCTTTTCGCCCGACGGTCAGGAGCTCGCCTATACCTGGCGTACCGGAACCAGTTCTCATCAGAGCATCTATCTGCAACATGTGCTCAGTGAAGACCGCAAGATCCTGATCGACACAGGCCAGGACGACTATTCCCCCTCCTGGTCCCCCAACGGATCGGAAATTGCCTTTCTTCACTCCGTCGGCGACGATCGCGCCATGGAGGTTGTGATCGCGAAGAGACAAAACGCCGCCCAGCAGAGAAAGGTGACGGCAATCTGCAACGCCAACGATGCCTTTCGCAATCCTCCCACCCTCTCCTGGTCTCCCGACGCCAGAACCCTGGTTACAACCGATTGCGGCAGTGGAAATCAAAGCCCTTCGCTTGTCCTAGTCTCCGTCGATACGGGACAGAAACGACCGCTAACCCACGCTCCTCCCCGTACAGTGGACGACCAGGCAGCCTTCTCTCCCGACGGAAGTCTGGTCACATTTCGTCGCTCTCAAGGCGACTCCTCCGACGAGATCTATGTCATCCCTTCCACAGGCGGAGCCGAGCGCAAGCTGACCTCCCGATCCAATCCCGTGGACGGTTTGGCGTGGAGCTCCGACGGCAGAAATATCGTCTTTTCCTCCGGCCGATCAACCAGCCTGGGGAATATCTGGAGCATCCCTCTGACCGGCGGACCACCGACCGCGGTCACCACTCCGCTGACCCATACCTCCTCTCCCACCGTCTCCCCGGTAGGACACCGTATGGCGTACGTCAACTCCCCCATCAACGTCTCGGTATGGCGCCTGCGAATCGACGGTCACGACGGTGCCAGCGAGGCAGAGCCTTTTATCGCTTCGAACTTCTTCGACGCCAGCGCTGTTTACTCTCCTGACGGAGAGCGCATCGCATTCCGCAGCGATCGTTCGGGAACAAACGAGATCTGGATCTGCCAGAGCGACGGCAGTGAGCCAAAGAGAATCACGCACTTCAATGGACCCATGACGGGCTCGCCTCGCTGGTCCCCCGACGGTCGTTCGATCGCCTTCGATTCAACCGCAAGCGGCCGCGCCGATATCTATAGCGTCAACCTCGAGGACGGAAAGACCCTTCGACTTACGGCCTCGGCACTCACCAACTCGGACAATGTCGTCCCTGCCTGGTCTCACGATGGCAACGCGGTCTACTTCAGTTCGAACCGGACAGGCAGCTGGCAGATATGGAAACACGCTCTGGCTTCCGGATCGGAGACTCAGATTACCGTCAAAGGCGGCTTCGACGCGATGGAATCCAAAGATGGCAACTCACTTTTCTATGTGGGTGACATGGAAACCACGGGAATCCACCGACTCTCCTTGCTGCCGGACCACAACGATCTTCCTGTTGCATCGTTGGGACCTGGAATATGGCACGCATGGACGATATCGAATGACGCGCTTTTTTATCTGAAGCGTCCCGCTCCTTCCCTGCCTGCGATCCTCTACCGGCTCGACCTCGGGTCAGGAACAGTCCGCGCTCTCGGAAAGACCGCCCAGGCAGCAAACGACAGCATCTCGATATCTTCGGGCGGGCAGTGGGCTATCTTTGCCCGCCGAACAAATACGAACAGCAGCATTATGATTCTAGACGGCTGGAATTGACGGAATGGTTTGTATGTGCGGCACAGAGATTTCGCGGATAGCGAGTGAGCCTTCGGCGAGGGCCTCCCGCTGGTCGGCGCAAACATCGACAACGGGAGCCCACCCCAAAGGCCCAACACTCGTCACAAAGTGACCGCCCGTACCGGGTCCGTTTGTGGGGTGGCCCGAGCGCAGTGGGCCCGGTCGGCAAGCCACCGCCTTTTACCGCATAGGTTTAAATTCCGCTACCCCTAAAATCAATAACTTAGCTAAGACATGTCCAAAGGTCCCCATCCGTCTCGTCAAAAGAAGACGCGCTGAGGCTCGTCCACCCGCCCGAGCCAGCTATCTCTCGTCCTGGTTGATCAAAACGATACAATCGAATGAGTCTCTGCGCATGACCGTCCCTCCCCATTCCGGCTCCCGCACCCCGCCTAACCCTTCGCCGAAACACCGGTCCGACCCGGATGACTCCCAAAATTCCGTCGAAGCGCAACCCGGAGACGAAGACGGGGTTAGCACTGATATGGGCACGCTCGCAGTCAACCCGACGCTTCTCGAGAGCCTTCCGACAGCCGAGCAGTACCACTCGCCTGCCGAATTTGCTCAGATGGACGACGCCGCCATCATGCTTGAGCTTCGCGCCGGCAATATGGCCGGCTTCGACTACCTCATTCAGAAGTACCGCAAACCGATCATCCATTTCATGTACCGCATGGTGCACAATCAGGCCGTAGCCGAAGAACTCGCCCAGGAGGTCTTCCTCCGCGTCTACCGCTCGCGCGAGACCTACCGCGCCGAGGCCCGCTTCAGCACCTGGCTCTATCGCATCGCTACCAACCTCGGCGTCAACCATGCCCGCGACACCCGGCATGAGCGCACTGCTTCGACCATCTACCTCGACGAGGTGGATTCGGAGACAGGAACCACCCCCGATGTGGCCGACTCCACTCCCGGTGTCGAGACCGACCTGCTGCGCAAGGAGCGGATGGAGGCTATCCGGCAACACGTCCTCGCCCTCCCCGAACGCCAGCGCATGGCCGTGCTCATGCACAAGTACGAGGGCATGGACTACAAACAGATCGGCGATGTCCTGAAGCTGAGCGAGTCCGCCACCAAGTCCCTGCTCTTCCGCGCCTACCAGACGCTGCGCGGAAAGCTGAAGAGTTTTGTCTAGGAAAAAGATGAGGAAGTTGGAGAGAGTCCTATGAACTGCCGCGACTGCCAATTCGCACTTCCGGATCTCCTGCTGGATCCGGCCACGCCCGCAAGCCTCAAGGCTCAGGCGCACATAGACTCCTGTGCCCAGTGCCGCGAGGAGCTCGAATCCCTGCAGGCGACGATGTCCCTGCTCGACGCCTGGGAGGTGCCCGAACCCTCCGCCTACTTCGATCAGAAGCTCGCCGTCCTCCTCCGCGAGGAGCAGGCGAAGGCCCCGGCCGGCTGGTTCGAGCGCTTACGCTCCCGCCTGCTCTTCAACACTGGACGCCAGTTTCGCCCCGCGCTTGCCGGAGCCTTTGCCCTTGCCCTTCTGATCGGTGGAGGAACCTTCGCTGACCTCAGCCTCTCCAATCCCGCCAAGCCTGCAACCTCGGCGACCGTCACCGATCTTCAGGTGCTCGACAAGAACGATCAGGCGCTCCAGACGATGGATCTACTGCTTCAGGATGAAGGCTCCGCCGATGACGCATCCGGAGTCCCGGCCAGTTAGGCTCGAGGTACCGATCTTTCTTTGAAAGGAGCGGAGGCAGTAAGCTTTCTACCAGAGGACGTGTGTCCTTTTCTCTTGAGGCAAACTTAGCCTTATGTCGTTGCTGGTTATAACTCGTCGTGTCTCCATCGCAGCACTGTCGCTGCTGTTGTGGGCCGGAGTGTGCCTGCCCGCGACTGCCGCCCAGAAGCTGGCTCCCCCCCCCAGAGCCGCAGTCCGCCAGCCCGAAGGCAATGCAGGACACCCGGGAGCCAACCAGGAACATCTTCTGCAGTGGATGCAGCACCGCAGCAATCTCACCCCCGACCAGCAGCAGAAGGCGCTCGAGCATGAGCCCGGATTTCGCGATCTCCCGGCCGAGACGCAGCAGAGGATGCGCGATCACCTCACCCAGCTGAACAACATGCCGCCGGAGCGCCGCCAGCGTCTGCTCGAGCGCAACGAGGCCCTGGCCCGCCTCAGCCCGCCGCAGCGTCAGCAGGTTCGCGACGCCATGAAGCAGTTCAGCAGCCTGCCCCAGGACCGCCGCCACGAGGTCGCCCGCGCCTTCCAGTCTCTGCGTCAGATGCCGGAGCCCCAACGCCAGTCCATGCTCAACTCCGAGCCCTATCGCAGTCAGTTCTCCGGCCAGGAGCGGGGCGCGCTCTCGAACCTGCTCGAGATCGAGCCCTATCATGTGCTGCCGCCCGCCAACCGGCAAGTCGCCCCACAAGCTGGGCCGCCCCGCTAGCTTGTATCGACCTTTTGAGAGTAGAAAGATAGCGCTGCCGCGCGGCCGTCCTACGCGGACAGCGCCCACTTCGTGGGGTATACCGCCTTCGGCGTGGGCCTCCGTTGGTCGGCGCGAAGATCTTTAAGTGACCAACGCGAGCCCCACCCCGAAGGGAGTACACACGTCACGAAGTGACCGCCCGCACCGGGGTCCCCACAAACAGGTCTTTGTTTGTGGGGTGGTCGAGCGTAGTGGGCCCCGCCGGCAGACCATCGTCTTGAATACAGCCCAGGCCTTGACGGACCCATCGTCCGGACCTACGATTAACGCAGGATGAACACGCCTTCCCTGCTCTGTCGTCGCTGTCGCCGCTCCTAAGCCGGCCAGCGCAGAGGCGCATCTTCCCTTCTGCAATTCCCCATACCTACAACAAAAAGAATCGAGCCTTCCATGAAAGTCCCTGCCGGAAAGCTGTTCGCTGCCCCTGCCCTGCTCGTCCTCTCCACGCTCGCCTTCGCCGCCTCCTCCCCAGCCGACGGAACCTGGGTCGGCACCGCCACCGTCCGCGGCCACGAGGTCCCGGTGCGGCTTGAGATCACCGGCGCCTCCTCCACTCTCCACGCCGCCCTCCTCAACGGCCCCGAGCACTCCGCCGCCTCCTCCGCCAGCCTCGAAAACGACCATCTCCTCTTGACCTTCAACTACTACGCCCGCACCCTCGACGGCACCCTCTCGGGCGACCAGTTCACCGGGACCTTTGGCCTCACCTCCAGCGCCCCTCACGCCACGCCGCGCGTCCCTGTCGCCCTTCGTCGCACCACGACTGCGCAGCCCACCCTCAATCCAGGTCCCGATATTCACGGCGACTGGGAGATCGCCGTCTCCAGCACCAAGGGCGAGTCCGCCTGGCAGCTCCGCGTCGAGCCCGCGTCCCCGAAGACCTCCTCCACTCCCGTTCGCGCCGTCATCCAGCGCATCGACGGCGACACCGGCTCCCTCTACGGAGGCTGGGACGGACAACAGTACCTCCTCAGCCACTTCACCGCGGCAGGCCCCGCCCTCTACTCCATCATCCCCCAGTCCGACGGAACCCTCCTTCTCTCGAACCTCCTCGCCTCCGACGCCCAGAAAGCCCAGGCCACCAACCTCGTCGGCCGCCGTCCCGCCGACGCCCGTAAGCACAATCTCGCCCCGCCCACCGACTCCACCCAGCAGACCAAAATCAAGGATCCTTCCAGGCCGTTCTCCTTCCGCTTTCCTGACCTCGCCGGAAACGTCGTCTCCAACACCGATCCGCGCTTCCAGGGCAAGGTCGTCATCGTCGCTATCGGTGGCTCCTGGTGCCCCAACTGCCACGACGAGGCTCCCTTCCTCGAGAGCCTGTACAAGCAGTTCCACTCCAAAGGCCTCGAGATCGTCAGTCTCAGCTTCGAAGAGGACGATCAGCTCAAGAATCCCACCCGCCTGCGCGCCTTCATCCAGCGCTACGGCATCACCTACCCCGTCCTCATCGCCGGAACCCCCGACCAGCTGAACGAGAAGATCACCGTCGCCGACAACCTCAACAGCTGGCCCACCTCCTTCCTCCTCGGCCGCGACGGCCGCGTCCGCGAGGTCCACGCCGGATTCGCCGGCCCCGCCAACCCCCAGGGTCACCAGGCCCTCGAGCACGAGGTCACCACCACCATCGAGAAGCTCCTCGCCGAACCAGCAGGATTCCAGAAGGCCTCCAACTAACCGAACGAATTGGCGCTGCCGCGCGGGCCCACTGCGCGTGGGGTCCAGCTTGCTGGGGACCCCGGTGCGCGGTCCCTTCGTGACGTGTATCCCGGCAACGCCCGAGGGCCTCCCGCTGGTCGGCGCATAGATTTCTGCAAGCGACCAACGGGAGTCCCACGCCGCAGGCCCACTCGCCGTCCGCGAAGGACCGCAGTGGACCCGGCAGGCAGGCCATCGCCTTCCCGTGGGACCCTTCCCTCCGAAGCAGTAGACTCAAGAGACCGGATCAGCATCTTTCCCTCTGAGGTCCCCCTAAAATGACAGGTCTGTCTCGCCGCCCCGCCCTTGCCTTGGTCGCAATCCTTTTGGCATCTCCCGTCCTGCACGCGCAGAATTCCGCCTGGACTGTGCTCAAAGAAGGTCTCGAAAATAAAGATCTCGAAGACCGTACCGTCGCCGTCCATCTTCTCGGAACTCTAACCCACGACAGCCAAGCCGCCGACCTCGCCATGAAGGCTCTCAAAGACGAGCGTCCCGAGGTCCGCGCCGCCGCCGCCGACTCGCTCGGACAGATGAAGGCCCGCGCCGCCCTCCCGGAGCTCAGAACAATCATCCAGAAGGACACCGACCCCGCCGTCGTCATCGCCGCCGCCCGCGCCCTGCTCGCCTTCGGCGACCCCAAAGGCTATGACGTCTTCTACGCCGTCCTCACCGGAGAGAAGAAGAGCGGCGAAAGCCTCCTCGACAGCCAGAAGAAGATGCTCCACGACCCCAAAAAGCTCGCCCAATTCGGCTTCGAGCAGGGCGTCGGCTTCGTTCCCTTCGGAGGCCTTGGCCTCAACCTCGTCCGCACCGTCACCAAGGACGGCACCTCCCCGGTTCGCGCCGCGGCCGCCAAGGTGCTCGCCAACGATCCCGACATCAAGTCACTCGCCGCCCTCGAACACGCCACCACCGACGACAGCTGGCTAGTTCGCGCAGCCGCCATCGACGCCATCCGTCTCCAGCACGACCCCAGCATCATGATCACTCTCAAGCCTCGTCTCCAGGACGCCAGACCCGAAGTCCGCTACGCCGCAGCCGCAGCCATCATCCATATTCAGGATGTCGACGGAGCAAAATCCTCCACCACGCCAGACCAGAAATAATCTATTTGGGGGATAAGACAGGCGCTGCCGCACGGACCCACTGCGCTCGGCCGGCAGGCCATCGCCTTGAATACTTCGATGCTGCCTTAATCCTCCAAAATGTCATCCTGATCGAAGCGACCGAAGGGAGCCCAGTCGAAGGATCTGCGTTTCTTCTTCTCGCCTGACATTCCAGATCGAATCTACAAATCCAATCCTGGTAAAAAGTTCCCGTAACATCACATAGGCATTCAAGCCTCGCGCAGTACCCGAACCATCTCCCGCACATCATCCGCCTCGACGACAAACTCCTCCCGCGCCGCCGAATGAATCACAACCTTCTGTGCAGCCCGACTCACCTTACGCCGCAAGCTCCCATGAAAGTGGCTCGCTCCTGTAATCCGCGCCACTGCAACCGCATTCGCAAGCCGCAACCCACCCCCCGCAGCCACCGCGATCCGCCCCCGGGCCCGCTCCACCAGCCGTCGCAGACTCTCCGCTCCCGCCACAACATCCGGTGCTCCACCAGAGGTCAGCACCCTCCTGCATCCGGCCGCGATCACATCCTCCAACGCCTCTTCCAGCGAAGGCGTCTGGTCGAACGCCCGGTGAAACGTCATCTCGAGCCCCGCCGCCAGCTCCACCAGCTCCCGCGTCCGCCCCACATCCACCCGGCCATCTGGCTTCAGGATCCCCAGCACAAAGCCGCTCACTCCCAGCGAGCGAGCATGCGCCAGATCCTCGCGCATAAGCCGAAGATCCCCGTCGCTATAAACAAAATCCCCAGCGCGAGGCCGCAGCATCACGTATACCGGAGCCCCACCCAACCCAACCGCGGCTCGAATCAGAGCATGGCTCGGCGTCAGTCCATCTTCACTGAGCGCCGAGCACAGCTCGATCCGATCCGATCCACCCTCACGCGCCGCCACGCAGGCAGCCAACGTCTCCGCGCAGAGCTCGAAGGTGACCTCTCTGCTCACGCCAGCTTCAGCGCAGGAGGAACCTCCTCAGGCTTCGTGCCCAGAGAAGCATTCGGCTCCGGCCCCATCGTGATCACCAGCTTGCCGCCATCAGTAATCTCCGAGTGATGGAACCAAACCCTCTGTTGCGGCTTCCCGTTCAGCGTGAAGCTCTGAATGTACTGGTGCGCCGGATCCTTGCGCTCCACCACAATCTCCAGCTTCTTGCCTCCGCCCAGCTCCACCACGGCGTCTTCAAACAGCGGCGAACTCAACACGTAGTTCCCGCTCACCGGGTCCACCGGATAGAAGCCCAGCGCGCTCATGATGTACCACGCCGACATCTGCCCCACGTCCTCGTTACCCTGCATTCCATCCGGCTTGTCCGCGTACATCGTCTCCAGCAAGCTGCGAACCCGCGCCTGCGTCTTGTGCGGAGCACCCGCATACACGTACAGGTACGAGATATGGTGCGAGGGCTCATTGCCGTGCGCATACTGCCCCACCAGGCCCGCGATATCCGGCGGCGCATCCTCCGGCAGATCGCTCGGAGCCGTGAACAGTCCATCCAGCTTGGTCACAAACGCATCGCTGCCGCCGTACAGCTCAATCAGCCCCGCAGCATCGTGCTGAATCCCGAAGGTCGCCTGCCACGCATTCGACTCCGTATAGTCGCGCCACTTCTTCGAGTGCCCCAGATCGATCGGCTTGAACGGCGTCGTCCAATCTCCGTTCTCCAGCTTCGGCCGCATGAAGCCCACCGACTTGTCGTAGTAGTTGCGATAGTTCTTCGAGCGCTCCACCAGCATCTGTGCATCGTCGTTCTTGCCCAGCTTGCGCGCCACATGCGCAATCGACCAGTCGTCATAGCAGTACTCAAACGTCTTCGAGACCGACTCGCCTTCTTTATCCGCCGGAATATAGTGCAGCTTGCGGTAGTACCCCAGCCCGCGCCAGTCATCCACCATCGCGCGCTTCATCATCAACTGATACGCCTTCTCGTAGTCGATCCCGGGAAAGCCCTTGCTGCACGCCTCCGAGATCACCGCCGCCGAGTGATACCCCGTCATCGTCCCCGTCTCGGTCGACATCAGCGGCCACACCGGCATTCCCTCCGGGCTCTGCTCCGCCATCCGGATCAGCGTGTTCATAAACAACGGCACCCTCTCCCGCTCAATCAGCGTGAACGTTGGATGCGCCGCCCGGAACGTATCCCACAGCGAAAACGTCGAGAAGTTGTGCTGGCCCTGCGGCAGCGTGTGAATCTCGTTATCCATCCCGCGATAACGCCCATCCACGTCATCGAACAGCGACGGCCCCAGCGACAGGTGATAGAGCGCCGTATAGAAGATCCGCTTGTGCGTCTCGTTCGTCGTCGTCACCGCGATCTTCGAGATCTGCTTCTGCCAGATCTCCTTCGCCCGCGCCCGCGTCTTATCGAACTCCCACCCCGCGGCCTCCGCCTCCAGGTTCTTCGCCGCCCCGTCCGCGTCCACGCCCGAGATTCCCGTCTTCACCAGAATCTGCTCGTTCGCCTTCGTCGTGAAATAAAGAACGCACTTTAGGTTCTTGCCCTTTAGCTCGCTCGCCGTGGGAGTCGCAACCTCCTGGTCGTCCGAATAAAAGACCACCTTGTCCGGCCGCTTCGAAAACTTCATCGCAAAATACGCATGCCGGTTCTTGCCCCACGCCGAGGTCTGGTGTCCTCCCGCAAGCGTATCCCCGCCCACCATCTTCACCTCGGCCGAGTCGCACGATCCCGCACCCGGGCCATATCCATGGAAGAGATCGACGATCAGATAAGCCTGATCGCTCTTCGGAAACGTATAGCGATGCAGGCCCGCGCGCTCCGTCGCCGTCAGCTCCGCCTTCACCTTGTAGTCCTTCAGCACCACCGAGTAGTACCCCGGCTCCATCCGCTCATCCGCATGATCGAACCGCGACCGGTACCCCGCATCCGGATTGCTCCGGTCCCCCGGAACCAGCTTCGCCGTGCCCGTGCCCGCCATCACCAGAAAGTCCAGCAGATCGCCGCATCCCGTTCCGCTCAGGTGCGTATGGCTGAACCCCATGATCGAGCTGTCCGAGACGTGATACCCCGAGCACCAGTCCCAATCGTTGTTGAACGTGTCCGGGCTCAGCTGCACCATGCCGAACGGCAACGCCGCTCCCGGAAAGCAGTGGCCGTGACCACCCGTGCCGATGCGCGGGTCAACCCAATGGAGCGGGTCGCCCGTTCCAGTACCAGCAGCAGCAAAGGCAAGTCGGTTCAAAGGCAGTGTAGTCGCCGCATAGGCAGCAGCGCTTCGTTCAAGGAAGGTTCGACGGCTGATCATGCCCCATTCTTACGTAACCAATGAAGCATCAGCAACTATGACAGAATGAGGAGCGAGAAAAAAGTGATGAACCAAAGAGGCCTGACCACTCCCAGCAGACGCAGCTTCCTCCGCACCGCCGCCGGAGCTGCCCTCCTCCCTACCATCGCCCCACCCATCGCTCCGGCCCAGATCGAAGCTCCCCCCACGCCCGCCCCCTGGGACATGAGCCACGGCCGCCCCTCGCCCTCCGAGCGCAAGTTCAAGAGCGACGCCGTCGAGGCCTTCCTCAAAGAGCGCAGCGCCCGCATCGGGGACCCCGCCCTCGTCACCCTCTTCAACAACTGCTACCCCAACACCCTCGATACCACCGTTCAGCCCGGCACCTTCCAGGGCAAGCCCGACACCGCCGTCCTCACCGGCGATATCGCCGCCATGTGGCTGCGCGACTCCTCCGCCCAGGTCTGGCCCTATCTCCCTCTCGCCAAAGACGACCGCCCCCTGCGCGACCTCCTCGAAGGCGTCCTCCGCCGCCAGGCCCGCTGCATCCTCATCGATCCCTACGCCAACGCCTTCATGGCCAATCTCAACTCCCCCGCCCTCCCCTGGAGTCAGAAGGACAAGACCGCCCTCCACCAGGGCGTCGGCGAGCGCAAGTGGGAGATCGACTCCCTCTGCTACCCCATCCGCCTCTCCCACGGCTACTGGAAGCAGACCGGCGACACCGGCCCCTTCGACCGCACCTGGCGACAGGCCATGCACCTCATCGTCCACACCTTCCGCGCCCAGCAACGCAAGCAGGACGACGGCCCCTACAGCTTCCAGCGCACCTCCAACGTCTCCACCGAGACCCTCCCCGTCTTCGGCGTCGGCAACCCGGTCAAGCCCGTCGGCCTCATCGCCTCCGGCTTCCGCCCCTCCGACGACGCCTGCATCTTCCCCTTCCTCGTCCCCTCCAACCTCTTCGCCGTCACCTCACTCCGCCAGCTCGCCGAAATGGCCCGCGCTATCCTCCACGACGACGGCCTCGCCGCCAACGCCAACGATCTCGCAAAAGAAGTCGAAGCCGCTCTCCACCAGCACGCCATCGCCAACACGCCCGAAGGCACCATGTGGGCCTACGAGGTCGACGGTTACGGCTCGCAGCTCCTCATGGACGACGCCAACGTCCCCAGCCTGCTCGGACTGCCTTATCTCGAAAGCTCTCCCGACCCCGAGCTCTACGCCCGCACCCGAGCCTTCTGCTGGAGTTCGCGCAACCCCTGGTTCTTCTCGGGCACCGCGGGCGAAGGCATCGGCGGCCCCCACATCGGCAAGGACATGCTCTGGCCCATGTCCCAGATCGTCTATGCCTTCACAAGCGCTAACGATAACGAGATCCGCCGCTCCCTCGCCTCGCTCAAAAACTCCGCCGCTGGCTTCGGCTTCATCCACGAGAGCTACTTTAAGGACGATCCCAAGCGCTTCACCCGAGCCTGGTTCGCCTGGGCCAACACCCTCTTCGGCGAGCTCCTCGGAACCTTAGCCGCTCGTAAGCCAGAACTCCTCAAAGTTTAAAAACAGGCGCTGCCGCACGGGCGTCCTGTGCGGCCGGCGGTCACTTCGTGACGCGTATACCGCCTTCGGCACGGGCCTCCCGTTGGTCGGCGCAAACATTTCACAAGCGACCAGCGGGAGCCGCCACCCCGAAGGGGGTTATGCCCCCCACGAAGTGGGCGCTCCGCGCGTAGCGGGCCCCGGCCGGCAGGCCAAATCTTTAAGGATGGCAGGTAGCATCCGTGCTCCCCGGAAAACAAGTCGGCGAGTAAGAACGCGCAGCCCCCTGCAGCTGCTTGTTTCGTAAAGTCTGAATCTGCTGCTGCTGAAGAGCAGAACCGCCACCCTGGTGCTGCCGGTACGACGTCAGGGCAACAAACGCCATCACCTCGGCCAGAAGCACCTGCTGTTCGACCAGATCCTTCGGAGCCACGATCTTGGCCCGGTAAGTCTGGACAAACGAGGCCAGCTGCTGCTGGTTCTTATTTGCAAAGTAGCCCGAAAGATAAGGCAGATCGCGCTCAATGTTCGCCAACCCAAGCCGTATTCCCTGATCCATCCCCGCATAGTCCCGAGGAATCGCCGTGCGCATCTGACGCGCGAAGTCAGGTCCCGGCGCCTGCACATGAAAGATCGACGCTCCATAGGCGTTGGCCTGCTGCAACGCCCGCAAGCTCTGATCGCTCAACTGGGGAGCATTTTGCGGAGCACCCTGGCCAGCCGCTCCAGCACCCGCCGCGCAGAATCCTGTCGCTGAACCGATGCCCAGCGCAAAGAACACCATCCCAAGACGATTGAAGCAAAGCCGACGAAGACCGCGCATCTCCAGTGATCGCATCCCACCCCTCCGTAATACCCCTTAAAGTTTAAGGAGCTCACGTTAAAAAGCGGAGAAAGCACCGGCAAGCCTGCTACCCATTCCGGGCGCGCCAAAGCGCGCCCAGCGTAGGATCGACCACCCCCGGAACCACCTTCAGCCCTGGGAAATCCCTTCGCAGCACCTCGACGACTCCCTCCCGCACGGGAGCAACATGCTCCGCGATCGACCCCGTGAACGCAAGATCCGGAATCCAGTCCGGCCTCATGTCCGCTTTGCGCAACCGATCGATCACCAGCTTCACCAGGTAAGCCAGCTCCTCCGCCTCGCGCCGAAGAACACCTTGAGCCACCACATCCCCAGCCTCCGCGCACTTAAGCACCACCGGGGCCAGCTTCGAAAAATCCGGAGGAGGAATCTGGTTCGCATACCCGACAAATGCATCCACGTCCTTCAGCTCCCAGACCTTCATAATCTCCGGCAGCAGCGTCGTCTCGCGCCTCTCGTCGTAGGCCAGAAAAGCATCCCGCAACGCCTGGTACCCAATCCTCGCGCCCGATCCCTGATCCGACAACACCGGTCCCCATCCGCCCGCCGTCGTCACCTCGCCGCCGGGACTTCTTCCGGCCACATTCGATCCTGTTCCCGCGATCACCAGCACGCCCGGACCACCGAAGAACGCCCCATCCAGCGCAATCTCCACATCGCCCACCAGGATCAGCTCGCCGCCCACGTGCTCGGCAAACGCCTCCTTCACCCAGTCCGTCACCAGTGCCACCGTAACGCCCGCGGCCCCCACGCAGCTTCGCGTCACCTCGCGAATCGAAACCCCGCTCTTTGCCTCAATCTCGCGAAGAGCCGACACGAAGTTCTCATTCGCCGTCGTAGCTTCGGTCCGCATCCGCTTGATCGTTCCCCCGCGCACGCGAGCCAGTTCGCTCTTCTCATCGGCCAGCACATACTCTGTTTTGGTTCCACCCAGATCCACTGCAAGATAAAGCGCCAACGATTCGTCCTCAATTCTTCTGCCGCCGCTTTAGAGAGGTGCAGACGTTTCATCTTAAACGATGAAAAAAAACACGGCTATCAAGCTGGAGACTGGGCGCTGCAATAACCAAAATCCGGGCAACCGCCAAAATCAACTTTGAAGATTACCCGGATCTTCCAGTAGCCTATTGCGTTCCCACCCCTGTCAGCGTCAGAGACGAAGGCGCCTGCTCGTTGCTCACAAGATGCAGAGTCCCGCTCCGAGTCCCGGCTCCATGCGGCGTGAAGGTCACCGAGAGCGTGCAGGTCTGTCTAACACCAATATTTCCTTGTGTGCAATTACTGCTATCGACGGCGAAATCCGCCGCCACATCACTCATCAGCGTGACACCCGTGATCCTGAGCGAAGACTGTCCGGTATTCGTTACGGTGACCTGCTTGGCCGCCGACAGCACACCAACCGCCTGATTCCCAAAGTCAACCGACACCGGAGAAAACGTCACCACCGGGAAACCGGCGGCTCCACTCAAAACCGGCGAAAGGGAGCTCTGTCCAATCAACGGGTCGTACACATTCAACGCGAGAGTAAAGTTTCCCGCGACAGAAGGCGTTACTGTCAGCGTCGCCTGGCACGGCGTCTTTTGAGCGCATGTTCCGGCATCGATCTTGTAGGCCACGCCCGGCGCCGGATATATCGGTGACAACCACACCACCACTCCATCATTATTCGGCGCACTGATGGTAAAGCTCACAGGAGGCGCCGTCGCTCCTATATCAATCACTCCCACATCGCCTCCCCCGGTAACGGTAGGCGCATTCTCAGTCGGGCCGGTATCCGAGCTGAGTGTCTGCGACTTCGAGAGACCGCTGAGAGCATCGGTAAACCTCAGCTCCTGCGTCTGCGCCCCCGTGCCCTGCGTAATGTTCCAGAAGACCGCCACCGTGCAGCTCTGTCCTGTCGGAAGATACACTCCCGGACCTCCAGGGAGCGGGATCGTTCCCTGGGGAGTGCTCAGCGACGACACAGAGCTATTCAAACTGCATCCTGGCGTACTTGCGGATTGCAGAAGCAGGGTGGGGCTGACATTATTTTTATTGTCCTGATAAAGCAGCAGGGGCGTCGCGCCCGTATTGGTCAACGTGACCGTTCCCACATAACCGGGAACAATCTTGCTGAGAAAATCATTCTGGCTGACGGTGAAGTCCGCCCCATTGAGGCTGTCACCGATCCCAAAGACCTTGTAAACCTGCAGGGAGCTGGGATCGGGCTGAGAACCGACGAAATCGGCGGCGATTCCAACCACCGCCGTTCGCAACCCGGCGCCACTCGGAGCGAACTGCAGAGATGCTGTGCACTCCTCGCGAAGGTCGGTATAACAGGTCCCTCCCCTAAAGTCAGACGCGTTCACTCCTGAAAAGATCTGAATCCAGACATCCCGAGAGCTGGTGTAGCCGCCATTCGCGCTGCTTCCAACCGGCACCGCCTGGAAGGCAATCAATCCCGGATTCGTGCTTACCTGACCCGGCGGGACCGAAATCGGCAGAGTATAGGGCGTCGATGAAGAAGTGGCCGAGACACTCACATCTCCATACGTCCCATCCACCTGGATCTGACACTGCGCATGCGCCGCCAGCTCCGTTGGGCAGTTATTGTCGAGGTAGTTGATATACCGGATCGGAACCGCCGTATCCCCGTCGTTTTCAAGCGTAGCCGTCTGCGGAGTGCCAATCGGACTGAAGAAGAGCCCGCCCGCAGGAGACAGCGTCAAAGGACCTCCCGCTGGAGCCAGCCCCGTTCCACTCAAAGCCACGACCTGCGGAAGCGACACGGCTGCACCGTTCGGACCCGGCGAACCACTGTAAACCACCAGGGAATAGGTGCGAATCCCAGTGGTCTTCGGAGAGAACTGCACATAGGTTCTGCAGCTCGCACCTGGCCGAACGCCATTGCATGAGATCGAGTTGACGGTCTCGAAGACCCCCTCCCGATCCGACTGTCCCTGTTCATTGAGAATCTCAACGTTTACATCCACGGTCACCGGGCCCGAATTCGTAATCATCAAGCCCCTCGGAGCAGCGGTAAACCCAACCGTCTCCTCGCCAAAGTCAAGCGTCGCAGGCGAAAACGAGAGTGGCGGCGCCGTCGTAGAAGCCGTCGCCGTCCCATGAAGCGCAATCACCGTCCCATCCGACAGCTGCATCGTCCCGTTAAGCTGTCCCGTCGTCAACGGAGTGAACACCACCCCGATCGTGCAGCTGAATCCCGGAGCAAGCGATCCGGAGACGCTGTTGCAGGTCACCGGGCCCGCGGAGTACATCCTGTTATTCGCACCCGTAAAGCTCACGTTCGTATTCACCGACACAGGCCCGTTGTTCTTCACCGTAACCGTCTGGGTGGAAGAGGTCCCCACCGGCGTAGACGGAAAGGTGATCGAGTCCGCCGACGCCTGCAGCGAGGCCACCGCGCCCGTTCCCTGCACCGAAAGCGTCGTGCTCAGATTGTTCCGGGTATCCGTCAGCACAAAGCTCGCCGTACGCAGACCGGTAGCCGAAGGAAGAAAGGCAACGCTGTATCCGCAGAACTTCTGCGGATTGTCCTGGCCGCACGGCGTACCTTGAAGAGTGAAGTCTCCACTCGTGACCGTGAAGTTTGTGCTCGGCGCTCCTCCCGGCAGCGAGAAGGACAGCTGAGTCTGGCTGATCGAGACCGGCCAGGTCGTCGTCTGGCCCACGGCCGCGGCTCCAAAGTCAATCGAGTCCGAGGGCAGCGCCAGATTGCCGTTCAGCGCCGTCGCCGTGTAGTTCTTCGTCACCGTCAAGCCCGAGACCGTATCCTTCACCTGCACCGAGACCGGCTGAGGTCCAGGCTGCGTCGGCGAGAACGTGACATAAATCGTGCACTGCTTCGCCGGAGCCAGCACCACCCCGGCGCAGTTCATGTTCGTCGGGGCGCTGAAGACGCTCATATTCGTCTGCCCCACGAAGGTCGGCGACAGCGTAAGGCTGGTCGAGCCGTGATTCACCACCGTAAACCACAACGTCTGCTTCCCTCCCACCGGCGGAGGCTGAGGACTGGGAGAGCTCACCGAGATGGTCATCGCAGGTCCGGCACTCTGTCCCGTCCCCGTCAAAGCCACCGTCCCGTACTGCGTCTCGAGCGTCGCCGTGCGCGTCCCCATCGCGCCGGGAGTAAACAGGATCGAGCACTGGCCCGTCGTAGTCGCGCAATCGGCCACAAACTCCTGCGCGTTCGGCCCCGTCACCGTTCCCTGCAGAGCCGTATTCGCCGGCGATCGCAGCGCGACGATCTGCGCCGCGCTGGTCTCGCTCACCGGCCACCCGCCGAAGTCCACCGGCTTCGCATCCAGGTCGGCCACCGACGTCTCGCTCACGGCCACCTCCTGCGACGTCGAATCCGCCCCCGCCTGCGCCGTCAGCGTAAGGAACTCCGGTATGCCGGCTACCTCATACATCGCAAGCGACACGGTGCAGCTCGCGCCCGAGGCAATCGGAGCTCCGATGCAGCTCCCCGTCTCCCTCCATCCGCTTCCATCCTGCGGAGGATACTGCGGCCCCGTCCTGTAGGTCGGCACAATCGCCAGGCTGAAGGCCTCGTTCCCTGTATTCGTCACCGTCAGCGTCTTCGCCACGCCATACTGGTCGAAGCTGATCGCATCCGGCGTATAAGTGAAGCTCAGAACCGGCGTGGGCGGAGGCGGCGGAGGCGTCACGCCCTTGCCGCTCAGCGCCACATGGATCAGAGCATTCTGCGCATCGCTCACGATGGCCAGATCCGCAGTCTTCGCCCCCACGCCCGCCGGAGTAAACGCCACCGTGATCGTGCAGCTCGCCTGCGCAGCCAGCGCCGAGCTCGTACTGCACGGCGAGTTCGCCCCATTCAGATCGAAACTGAACTCCGTAGCATTCGCGCCCGACAGCACCGGCTCCGACAGATGCACCGCCGAGGTGCCGTTGTTCGTCACCGTCAGCACCGCCTGCGAGTTCTGCCCGAGCGACGTATCCGGGAAGCTCGAAGGAGCCAGAGACACCGCAAGCCCCGAAGGAAATGTCGCCGGCAGAGCGAAGCTCGCCGGAGCCGCCATCAGCACCGGCTGAAACGGAAGAGAAGTAGTAATCGCAGGCAGCAGCCCAAACAACGCCGCCGTCCCCTGCGAAGGATTGTTCGCCAGCATCAACGCCGCACTCAAAGTATTCGTCGGAGCACTGCCTCCCGCCGGCGTCGTCACCTGGTCCAGCGTGCCGCAGCTCGAGCCATCGCCCGCCGCCCCTCCCGCCGAATCCACGCAGCTCGCCAGGATATCGGCCAGCGTATTGATCTCCGCGATCGGCAGAGTGGCATCCTCGGGAGCATTCGCCCCCGGCGTCGTCCCTGTCGCCGGATTCGCCAGCAGCGCCGCCATCTTGAACGCCGCGGCCAGCGCGTCCTGATCGCCGGTGCCCGCACCGACCGCAGTCCCGCCCTGCATATACGGCGCTAGCGAGTACACCGCCGCCACCGTCGTCACCTCATTGATCGTCACATCGGTCGTCGGTGTAAGGTTGCCGCACGGCCCCAGCGCCGTCATCATGCTGATCTGAGGATTCGGAGCCGCCGCCGTCGTCCCGGGATCGCCGCCCGTCGCCACCATATAGACCAGCGCACCGGCCGAAGGGCAGGTATACGCCCCCGCATAATCGAACTTGCCGTCCGCATCGGTAACCAGCGGAGTCGCAAACAGCGGAGTCGCCGCCGAGCCATCTCCCGTCGTCCCCACCGCATACATCTGCACCGAGGCTCCGCTCACCGGCACCACCCCACCCTGCACCAGCCCATACTTCACGGCAGGAGGAGGAGGAGTGCCGCCATTGCTCGGGGAACCTCCGTTCGTAGGACTGCCACCATTCGTAGGGCTACCGCCGTTTGTGGGGCTGCCTCCATTCGTCGGCGTTCCACCGTTCGTGGGATTACCGCCATTGGTCGGAGTACCGCCGTCCGTAGGGGTGCCACCATTCGTAGGCGTTCCACCATTCGTCGGAGTACCACCATCCGTCGGTGTGCCGCCAGTCGAGGGCGGAGGCACGGTCTGCGAAGTTGTCGTCTTCGAGCCGCTACCGCCCGAACAGCTGACCAGAACAAACAGCATTGAAGAAAACGCGCCAACGCGCAGCCACCCCAAAGCTCGACGCATCGCAAGGGCCCCCATCCAGACGTGTAACTTGTTGAGGCCATCAGAATAGCGAAAGTCCATCCCTTCCCGATATAGATCCGGTAAATGAAAAGCGCGGCTCCGTGGAACTATCATGGGATTGACTTCTTCCGGAGACCTTCCCCTCAGGATCTCCGCCAGCGGCGCACGTGAACCATCCCACCCGGGAGGGAGAGCGATGAAGAATCTCAGACGCGCAGCGTTCCTGCTCCTCCTTTCAGGAGCCGTCATCGGAGCCGTCTTCGCCCAGCGGGCCTTTCGCGAGTACCCTTCCGTCGAGTACGGCGGACACTTCCCCCTCCCTCCCGACTGGAACCACCCCGCCGAGTGGACCTTCGCCCGCCTCATGTATCCTCCCGGCCCCCTCGACGGCTACGCCGGCCGCTTCGACGGCCCCTGGCAGCAGGGCCTCTCTCTTTGGACCCAGGACTATCCCCGCGCCGACCGCGCCCTCGCCAACGCCGTCCGCCGCCTCACCCGCGTCGACGCCCGCTCCGTCGAGCAGTCCGTCAACCTCGACGACGGCGACGAGATCTACAACTGGCCCTGGATCTACGCCGTCCAGGTCGGCGAGTGGGGACTCACGGACCGCCAAGCAAAAAAACTCCGCGACTACCTCCTCCGCGGAGGCTTCTTCATGGCCGACGACTGCCACGGCTCCGAAGAGGAGGCCTACTTCGTCAAGACCATGAAGATGGTCTTCCCCGAGCGCGACCTCGTCGACATTCCCGACGACGACCCCATCTTTCACACCCTCTTCGACCTCGACGACCGCTACCAGGTCCCGGGCGCCGAACACCTCGCCACCGGCCACAAGAAGGACGGCTACGTCCCCCACTGGAAGGGGATCTACGACGACAAAGGACGCATCATGGTCGCCTTCTCCCTCAACTCCGACCTCGGCGACTCCTGGGAGTTTCTCGACGAGCCCCGCTACCCCGTCAAATACTCCGCGCTCGGAACCAAGATCGGCGTCAACTACGTTCTCTACGCCATGACCCACTAGGGCGTATCGACCTGGTGTTTGGGATAAAAGAACAGCGCTGCCGCGCGGCCGCCTCACGCGCAGTAGGCCCGGCCGGCAGGCCATCGCCTTTGCCCCAAAAAAAATCGCGAATTGATTTTGCCGATACGGCCTTAAACCCGTAGCCGTGAAACGATAGACATACGGCCGACCTCTAAGATAGCCTCGTTTGCCAAGAGCCTAAAACTGATCTCAACGGATACGACATGTCCCTCGACGTCGAACTCGCAAGCAATCCCGACCCACGCTGCGCCTGCCTCCTTCTACTCGACACCTCGCAGTCCATGGCCGGCGCTCCCATCCAGGCCCTCAACGCCGGGCTCCAGACCTTCCAGACCGACATCCAGGAAGACGGCCTCGCCCGCCAGCGCGTCGAGATCGCCATCGTCACCTTCGGCGGAGTCGTTACCCAGGTCCAGGGCTTCACCACCGCCCAAAACTTCGTCGCCCCCACCCTCACCGCCAACGGCGGAACCCCCATGGGACAGGCCATCGCCGAGGGCCTCCAGATGCTCAAGAGCCGCAAGCGCGAGTACAAGGAGCACGGCGTCCCCTACTACCAACCCTGGGTCTTCATGATCACCGACGGCGCCCCCACCGACGAGTGGAAGCACGCCGCCGACCTCGTCCACGCCGAGACCGCCTCCAAGGGACTCAGCTTCTTCGCCGTCGCCGTCGACAACGCCGACGTCAACATCCTCAAGCAGATCACCGAACGCGTGCTCAAGCTCGACGGCATCAGCTTCCGCGAGCTCTTCCTCTGGCTCTCGGCCAGCCAGAAGCGCGTCTCCGGATCGAAGCCCGGCGACCAGACCGCCCTGCCCGCAACCACCTTCGGATCACCCGTCTAGAGCAGTTCTCACGATGCTGTGATGCACCTGAAGATCAGTAAAGGCTGTTTTCCCTGCAAAGAAAACAGCGCAAACCATCGCAACTCGCTCCACACCCTCAGGAGAACTGCTTTAGCGCGACCCCAATCATGCCCACCGCATCTTCATCCTGGAAGATCAAAAGCAGCTCCGTCATCGGCACCAGCCACCTGCGTTGCGGCGCGCCCTGCCAGGACGCGCACCAGACCCGCGTCCTCGACGACGGCACGCTGTTGATCGCCATCGCCGATGGAGCCGGTTCGGCCAGCCGCTCCGACCAGGGCTCCGCCATCGCCTCCCGCGAGGCCCTCAACGCCCTCGAGTGGGGCCTCTCCGAGTTCGTCCCCACCGAAGAAAACCAGTGGCGGTCCCTCCTCCACCGCGCCCTCGACGACGCCCGCGCCGCGCTCGAGAACACCGCCTCCGGCAGCCCTCTGCGCGACTTCGCCACCACCCTCCTGCTCGTCGTCGTCACCCGCGACATCCTCGCCACCCTGCAGCTCGGCGACGGTGCCATCGTCTGCCGCGAACGGTACGGCATCCTGCGCGTTCTCACCCCCGTCACCGACAGCGAGTACATCAACGTCACCACCTTCCTCACCGGCGACAGCTTCCGGCAGGACACCTTCATCCAGGTCCTCCCCGCGGAATCCATCGACGCCATTGCCGTCTTCAGCGACGGCGTGCAGTACATCGCCATCCAATACCCCGCCAACACCGCCCACCCCGGTTTCTTCGATCCCCTCTTCCGCTTCGCCGCCGCAGACGAGACCGGCGCCTCCGCGCTCGAATCCTTCCTCTCCTCCCCGCAGGTCACCGAACGAACCGACGACGATAAAACCCTGGTCCTGGCGGTCCGCGATGTCTCTTCGTGATGAGAACGGAGCGTCGTACCATCTAGGCCAGGTCCTCGGCCGCGGCGGCGAGGCGGTCATCCATGAGATCGCGCGCCAGCCCACGCTTGTCGCCAAGATCTATCATTCGCCCGCCCAGGACAGTCTGCGCAAGCTTCGCGCCATGGTGGCCCAGCCTCCCGACGACCCCTCCCTCGCCTCCGGACACGTCTCCATCTGCTGGCCCCGAGCCGTTCTCTTCGACGGCAGCAGCTTCGCCGGCTTTCTCATGCCCCGCCTCGATCGCTCCCAGTACCGCGAGGCCTTCAAGATCTTCAATCCTAAAAATCGTCGCGTCGAAGCCCCCAACTTCACCTGGGCCTACCTGGTCGCCGCCGCCGAGAACATCGCCACCGTCGTCGCCTCCATCCATCAACGCGGCTACGTCATCGGCGACCTCAACGAGAGCAACTTCTTCATCTCCACCTCCGCCCGCGCCACCATCGTCGACTGCGACTCCATGCAGGTCAGCACCCCCTCCAACGTCTTCCGCTGCACCGTCGCCAAACCCGAGTACCTCGCACCCGAGCTCCACGGCGTCGATCTCGGCCGCGCCGTCCGCAACGAGGCCCAGGACAACTTCGCCCTCTCCGTCCTCCTCTTCCAGTTCCTCATGGAGGGCAACCATCCATACTCCGGCGTTTGGAGAGGGTCCGGCGACCCTCCCCCGCTCGACCAGCGCATCGCCCAGGGCGACTCCCCCTACGGCGGCTCCGCACGCGTCACTCCTCCGCCCTACGCCCCCCGCATCGACATTCTTCCCATCCACCTGCAACAGCTCTTCGTCCGCTCCTTTTCGCTCGGCAGCCGCGATCCCCTCAAGCGCCCCTCCGCCACCGAGTGGCAACAGGCCCTCAGCCTTCTCGGCTCCTCGCTCGCGACCTGCTCCCGCAACCGGCAGCATCGCTACTCCAACCACCTTCCGCACTGCCCTTGGTGCGAGCGAAGCGTCCTCTTCAAAGGCCTCGATCCCTTCCCCTCCACGCCGCAGAAGCAACCGGCGGCTCCCAGGCCGGCGGCCCGGCCCTCGGTCGTACCTCCTCCTCCCCGCCCCACCTCCCGGTTCAGTCCGGCCGGAAGCCTCCTCCGCGCACTCGAAAGCAAGATCGTCCTCCGCCTGCTCACCTTCCTCGCACCCTTCCTCTCCGCCGGTCAATGTCTGCTGCTCGCCCAGACACAGAGCTTCCGTTCCGCCATGTCCCTCCCCGTTACCTTTGCGTTAATGTGTATCGCCGGTTCGGCACGGCTCTTTCAGCTCAGGCGGTTCCTTCAGGCCTTGGGCGTCCTGGCGCTGGGAGGTTTCCTCACCAACGCACTCTATCGCTACTCGGAGGCGTTCTTCGCCACGCGCCCCAACCTCGTGCTCGGCCTGATCGCGGTCTTTGCCTTCGCCGCTACCCGATGGCTCGTGCGCTTCACCTCAACGCGTCTCGAGATCTACCGGCTCCACTCCCGTACTCGTCCCATCGCCTGGACCCTCGCCGCTGCCATCTTCGGATGTCCCTTCCTCAGCGGAGCCATCGCCCTCGAAAGCCCGCGCCCGGCTCCCATCGTGACCCACTTCGTCGCCCCCCTGGCTCCGTCAAGCGCTCCGCCCTTCGAGCTGCTCACCTGTGCCCGCATCCAGGGCACCTGCGGTTGCGAGGCCAAAAACCGCTTCCGCCCCGGCGAGCGCGTCAACCTCCTGGCCACCAGCTCCGGCCTTCCACCGTTCCAGATTCAGCTCACGCTCACCAACCAGCCCGCCATCGAGCTTCCCCACACCCGCTGGCACACCAACGGAACCCAGCACTGCGCCACCTCGCACTACCAGATTCCCGCGCAAACTCCTGCCGGCTTCGCACACCTGAGCGTCACCGTCGGCGACCGCACCCAGCAGACCGGCTTCTCCGTCGTGCCCTAGGCAATATCGACCTATTCAAATTCACGATTTTAGGAGGAAAAACGATGGCTTGCCGACGGGCTCACTGCGCAAGCACACTCGTCGATGTTCGCTGATCTTTATCTATTCATCTAATCCAAATTATCTAATTCAGATTCCCACAGAGTGATTGAAATCTGGTGGAGCTGAGCGGGATCGAACCGCTGACCTCCTCGTTGCGAACGAGGCGCTCTCCCAACTGAGCTACAGCCCCCCACCGAGCGTCACGCCTCGCCCACACCATCGGCGATCCTGACCTCGAGACGACTGTCCAAGTGTATCAGGAAGAAGTCTTCCGCTCAACGGATCCCGTAACGGAAGTACCGGCCATCAGCGGCTTCTCCACCTGATGCCACAGCTCCTCGTCCTCCTCGACCACCCCAAGCACCTCAACCGCAAGCCGAGCCCCGCTCCGCGCCACCGCCTCCAGCACGCCCGTATCGCCAGCCGAAAAATCCGTGTGATCCAGCAAAATCTGCCAGCGTTGCCGCCCTGAGACCCTCCGCTCCTCGCGGATATCCACCACCGTCGCCCGAAAACTCACGAAGCCACAGCCCCCGCCAGCACCTCTTTCAGCGCCTCCATCTCGCGCACGCTTCCCACGCAGAACGGCGTCCGCTGATGAATCCCCTCCGGACGAATATCCAGAATCCGCCCCGCTCCATTTGTCGCCATCCCGCCCGCCTGCTCCGCGATAAATGCCAGCGGATTCGCCTCGTACAGCAGCCTCAGCTTGCCCTTCGCCTGCTTCTCCGTCGGCGGATACAAGAACACCCCACCCTTCAGCAGCGTCCGGTGAAAGTCCGCCACCAGGCTCCCGATATAGCGCGAGCTGTACGTCTTGCCCAGCCTGCCCTCGCGCAGCATCGCCACATACGCTCGATACTCCTCCGGCCACCCCGCCGCATTCGCCTCGTTCACCGAGTAGTAGCTTCCCTGCTCCGGCATCCGCATCCGCTCGTTGCTCAGAACAAACGCGCCGATCTTCGGGTCCAGCGTAAATCCATGTACACCGTTGCCGGTCGTGTACACCAGCACCGTCGAAGGACCATACACCACATATCCCGCCGCCACCTGCCGGAACCCCGGCTGCAGGATCGATTCCTCCAGCGTCCCCAGCTCCGCCGGCATCCTGCGCAGCACGCTGAAGATCGTCCCCACATTCACATTCACGTCGATATTGCTCGACCCATCCAGAGGATCGAAGACCAGAATGTACTTGCCCGTCTCCGCATCGCGGTTGAACGTCACCGGCTCCTCGTCCTCCTCGCTCACCAGCGCCGCCACGCTGTCGCGCAGACCCAGGCAGTGCAGCATCGCCTGGTTGGCGTAGACGTCCAGCTTCTGCTGCTGCTCGCCCTGCACATTCTCCGCGCCCGCCGCGCCCAGAACATCGCTCAGACCGCCCGCGCGAATCTTCGCCTCGATCATCTTGGTCGCCAGCGTAATCCCGCTCAGCAGCCAGCTGAATGTCCCCGAGGCCTCGCGCCCGGTCGACTTCAAAAGCTCCTGTTGCTGTTGCAGAATGTGCTGCTGCACGGTCGTAATCATCGTCGTCATCGCGGTTTCACCATGAAAAAACTTTCCGATTTGAATCCAGACCTCGAAACTAACACCTCGCCCCCATCCCGATCTACTCGAATCCTCACTCCACAGACTATCGCGAACAACTCTGCATATCTAAGGACAGGCGCTGCCGCTAGGGCCCACTGCGCGGGGGGGCGGTCACTTGGTGACTCGTATACCGCCTTCGGCACAGCCTCCCGTTGGTCGGCACAAAGCGACCAACGGGAGCCCCACCCCGAAGGGCGCACACATGTCACGAATTGACCGCCCCACGCGCAGGGGCCCGGCCGGCAGGCCACATGCAGGTTACAATTCCGCACATGCCCTCCAGAAGAAGCTTCCTCTTCGCCGCCTCCGCAGCCGCCGCGCTCCCGTCCCTGCCGCTCGAAGCCCAGCGCCCAGCGCTTTCTTCTCCCGACCTCAAGCTCCCGCCCGCCATCGCCGCCCTCACCAGCCGCAGATCCGAGGCCGTCCCCATCACCCTCGAAGAGCGCGAACACCGCGTCGAGCGCGCCCGCGAACTCCTCGCCAAAAATAAACTCGATGCCCTCGTCATCTGTACCGGAACCTCGCTCACCTACTTCACCGGCCTGCGCTGGGGCCAGTCCGAGCGCTTCTTCGCCTGGGTCCTCCCCGCCAAGGGCGCGCCCTTCATCGTCTGCCCCGTCTTTGAAGAAGGCCGCGTCCGCGAACGTATGGAGGCCAAACCCGCATCCCTCCCGCAGGCCTCCACCACCCGCGTCTACACCTGGAACGAAGACGAGAGCCCCTACACCCTCCTCGCCAAAGCTCTCAAAGACTCCGGCATCACCACCGGAAAGATCGGCGTCGAAGAGCGCACCCAGTTCGCCTTCGCCGACGGCATCGCCCACTCGAGCCCCACTCTCACCGCCGTCAGCGGAACCCCCGTCACCGCAGGCTGCCGCGCCGTAAAATCCCCCACCGAACTAGCCCTCATGCGCCTCGCCAACGACAACACCCTCAAGGTCTACGAGGCCGCCTTCAAGTCGCTCGAGCCCGGCATGACCAACCGCCACGTCTCCGACCTCATCTCCGCCGCCTACGACCGCACCGGCTTCCCCGGCAACGCCTCCTGCCAGGTCGCCGAGTACTCCGCCCTGCCCCACGGCTCGCTCCAACCCCAGGTCATCAAAGAAGGCCAGATCATCCTGCTCGACGACGGCTGTACCGTCGAAGGCTACGAGTCCGACATCTCCCGCTCCTTCGTCCTCGGCAAAGCCACCGACAAGCAGAAGCAGGTCTTCGACATCGTCCACAAGGCCCAGTCCGCCGCCCTCGCCGCAGGCAAAGCCGGAGCCCCCTGCGAGTCCGTCGACGCAGCCGCCCGCAAGGTCATCACCGACGCGGGCTACGGCCCCGGCTACAAGCACTTCAGCCATCGGCTCGGCCACGGCATCGGCATGGACGGCCACGAGTGGCCCTATCTCGTCGGAGGCAACACCCTTCCTCTCGAATCCAACATGACCTTCTCCGACGAGCCCGGAATCTACATCGTCGGCGAGTTCGGCATCCGCCTCGAAGACGACTGGGTCGTCACCCCCAATGGAGGCGACATGTTCACCCCGCAAAGCCCCTCGCTCGAAGATCCCTTCGCCAAAGCCTGAGGCGTCACAAATCAGGTGCCCCATCTCCCCATGCTTAGATGAATATAAGGTGAATACGCTCCCCCCTCCCGCTCCACAATCCGGGTCCAGATCGAATCTGCTATTGTGCCCAATTCCCATCCGCGCGCAGAGTGCGCCCGGTTACTTCGACCCGGATTGGCCCGTTGGACGAACTCATGCAACACACTCGATAGTGTGGAACATCGCCGTGATGCACTTTGGCAGGTCGAACATGCCGAGAAACCCGAAGGATCGCTGCTCATGCAGCAGAGCCAATGGCCTCGGGAGGAGACAAGCGAATCTTCTCTTGAAGCGATGACCCCAAAAGAGCCACTCGTTGCGGACTACGCGGTCAGCAGGGTTATGACTGAACGCATCCCATGTGGTTTCGCAGGTGAAGTTTATTGGAGCAGAAGGCCAATCCAGAAGGATTGGCCGATTCACATAGTGGCCCGCTCGCTCTATGAACTGTCGTCCGACAGAATCCCCGTGACTTCCACTAAACCAGGAGCTCAAGTCGGCGGATACCGAAGCACAATGTGAACGCATCGGGATAGATCTGGACAGTGTCTGAGCGAATGTGGTCGATCAACATCGTGGAGGCGAAAACCTCCGCTCAAGCAATGTTGGTCTCATATGCAATCTTCTAAAATTGTGGGAGGGGTGCCCCCTGAGAAGGCAAAATGCGACGGTTCCGCCGAGCCTATCGCCATAGGATTGAGGTAAAGATTGAGACGCAATGTGGATCACACGGCTGCCATAGCCAACGGAAAAAGGCCAGAAATCGACCTATCCCCGAGTCTCCGAGAGATCACTACTGACGCTCTGCATCGAGTTCGGCCGAATCTTCCGATTTGGGCACGTCCGACTGGCAATTATGGTGTCACACTTCTGCGCACTTCCTATTCTAGTCAGGTGCTCCTGAAGGGGACATCGAAGAACCATCTCATTGGCGTGATGGACTCGCAGCCTGTACTCACTCAGCACATGATGGCGGGGGAACGTCTTGAGCACCAGACCCGTCCAGGTTCGATTTGCATCGGCCCTGCCGGGGCAGACTACAGCGTTGAGTTCCTCGGGCCGGTGAGTGGAGTGGTCCTCGAAGTTAATACAGAATGTCTTGCGATGGTCCAAGCGCAATCTGGCCTTTACAACCGACAACTCCTTCCGAATATGAATGGCCTTGACAACAAACTGTCAAGGCTAACCACGTTGCTGGAGTCTGAGGTATGCAAGGGCCACCCCAACGGTGTACTTCTTTGGAGCAGTGTCGTGGATGCGCTTTTGCGACATCTTGTTGAACACCGCTTCAGCGAGGCAAGACCTGTTGCATATGGCACTCTGGGCCCCGAAGCTCTGAGGCGTTTGAGCCATTACGTCGCGGAATACATTGCTGAATCGTTTGATCTTGAGGATATGGCCAGGGTCGCTGGATGTGAGAAGTTTCGCTTTGCGCATGCGTTTAAAAAGTGTGTCGGCGTGAGTCCTCACCGATTTGTGGTGCGCAAGCGTATCGAGCGTGCTCGCACTCTGATCGCTGCTGGCAGGCATACCTTGGTCGAGGTCGCCGCAATGACCGGCTTCAGTGATCAGAGTCACCTCCACCACTGGATCAAGCGGATTTGCGGTGTGACACCGGGTCAGCTTATGTCTCCGCGCAGCCGCAAGAATCTCCAAGACGCCGTCGATCTTCGCGCCTAGCATTTCAATCAGCTAGGGGCGAGCATACCGTCGCGGCCGCTCTTAGAAATTCAAAGCTGAAGCAGCAGGTCCTTATCTCCTGGACAGAACAGTCTGTGCCTTGGATCTGCTGTGGAAGGGACACTTCATATGAAGATTGAGCTCACTGGGAAAACAGCAATCGTCACTGGTTCATCTGCAGGGCTAGGTTGGGGCTCTGCTGTCGCTCTCGCAGCAGCCGGTGCAACCGTGGTTCTCACCGGAAGGTATGGCGAAAAACTTCAAGCGGCGAGAGATCGCATTCTTCAAGCAGTTCCAGGCGCGTCAGTTCGCTCGCATGTTGCAGACCTCACCACAGCCGCAGGCTGCTCTTCGCTCGTGGAGGCGGAGCCGTCGTGCGACATCCTTGTGAATAGCCTCGCGAAGAATTGGACCCCCAAAAACTTCTTCGACACTCCGGATGAGGAGTGGGATACGTCCTTTCAGGCAAGTGTTATGCCTGGCGTCCGTTGTACACGAGGCTACCTGCGACAGATGATGGACCGGGGATGGGGGCGCGTTCTCTTCCTTAGCTCTGTAGAAGCGGTAATCGCAACGCCAGACTCCCTTGATTACGCTTTTACGCGGGCAGCGGTACTGAGCCTCTCCCGAGGCTTGGCAAAAATCGCCGGTGATTCTGGCGTCACCGTGAACGCCGTGCTCATCGGTGTGACCATGACGGAAGGCACGGAAACCGTACTCAGAGCGATGTTGCCTAGCCCGGACACTGACCTGTATACCTTCGGCGCGACTGCCGTTAAACAACGTTACCCAACTTCCGTTGATGGAAGAGTTCACACGGTCGAAGAGGTCACCAACCTTGTGGTTTACCTTTGTTCAGAGTTCTCCTCTGCAACGACAGGCAGTACCTACCGTGCGGATGGAGGAATCCTGGAAAGCCTCGTCTGAGTGGCTCCAAAGCTCAAACTGCCGCTCCGAGGATCTCCTGGGCAGGAACGGCCAGAGTGTCGCTCCTGCCGCAACTCGATCGTTGCCACTGAGATAGACCCTTGCGAGTTTCTCCCTAGCGTCAGGCTTCAAAGAGTATTTGCCGGTGTCGAACAATACATCTGACCTGCTGATGATGAGCCCGCGAACACTGTCACGCGTCTGGAGGACAAACGCGCACGCATGGCAGCTTTGTCATCTTGTGCCTGATGAGTATCCTGCCGCGCCTGCTGTGCCATGAGCCGAGATTGATTCGCATCGGCCTGAGCCTTATCTCTCTCACGGATGGCGGTGTTCGCCTGCCCTTGTGACTTCGCCTGCGCGTCCACAGAGGCCTGGCGCTCATTTGCCAGATGCTCCTCACCCATCTTCTTGATCGCGATAGCGCATGCGTTCTCTGCCGTCTGGACTGCCTCACGTGAGGTTGCAATCAGTTGCTTATTCGGAGAGTGTTTCTCCGTGGCGTACCCATTCGCGGGGTTCATCAATTGGACGGTTGCTGATAGCTCTCTTCTGCGTATGTGTCGGTCTCTTCAGATTTCGCGATGCGCACTGCGTTTCGTGCTTCGAGGAACTCCATGGCACCTTGGCATCCAGAACAACTGGATCAAATTTATAACCGGTTGGGATATAACCGCCCCGTCCCATGAGTTCATACTTTGCGTTTACGGCTTCAGTCGTCCCTTTGGTATCCGTGCGCACGACATTTTCAAGCACCACGACATTGCTGGGCTGCCTAACGGCATAATAGGGTTCCGCGGTGACAATCATGGCGAAAGCTTCCTGTTCGACGGTCAGCACCGTCGACCTCAGGACACCTGGACCTGTCCAGCAATTGGCAGTAGACTCGCGCTGCTCCCACTTGACAACCGTCTTCGGGTTGATGCCATGGCGCCTGGGCCAGAGCCCTCATGCTCTCTTGACTATGCTGGATCGCTCGACGGACCGCCTCTGCCCTAGTTGCGCTCCAATGTAAAACCTGGCCCATAGTGCCTCCTTCTCGAGATCAGAAAAGTATGCAACATCTAATGCAGGGGACTAAGTATCTAGAGGCGCCAAGCCTTCAGGCTTGGCCCTCTCTAGCAGCACCAAACAAAAGGGCTTAGCCCCTGGGGTATGCCTCACCTCCCCACAGGAACCCCATCCAAACTCCCCAATCTTCCCACCGGATAAAGCCCCACGCGATTCGCCCCGTACCAAGGCGAGCGCTCATAAAAGAACTCCAGCCGCGCCGCCGGACTCCCCGCAAACGCCGCATCGCTCGCCACCTTCTTCTCAAACTCCGCCTTCAGCCGCGGGTCCTTCGCCATCATCTCCCGCGCCAGCTCCTCCAGCACATAAGCCTCGCCATACTCCTTCTGCTCGAAGATCGTGTCGAAGAACCCCCACTGCATCGCCGAATCCGGAGCCTGCGGCTCCAGCCAGGCCATCGCCACCCGCGACAGCCGCTGATTCAACCGCACCACCGCAGACCCCGCAGGAAAGCTCATCTGCTCCCGCACCAGCACGCAGCTGCCAAATCTCCCCGCATCATGCTGCGCCTCGCCATTGAATGTCGGGTGCCTTCCCTCGAACGGAGACCCCTGCCACGCCATCCCCGCGCAGCGATAGGTCTCCACCACCCCGCTCCACGCCGTCGTCGTGCGCGTCATCTCCACCTGGTGCGCGGCCAGCACATCGATCACCCCCGTCCACGCTGTCGGAATCATGTAAGCCGCCGGAGGCGTCGTCTCCGCCGTCACCTTGTATCCCGTCTGCTGCGGCAGCGACACATTCCACGGCTCGTGCGTATACCTCACCCACATCGCGCCCGAGACTGCGCTCAGCTCGCGCGTGTATTTGTAACCGCGAAAGAGAAACGGCGACGTCTCCCCTCCCCATCCCAGCGCCAGCGGATACTTCACATTGCTCAAAGGATGCGATCCCATCGCCTCGGCCTCTTTATCCGCCGCCGCATTCAGCGCAATCAGTTTGTCCGCATCGCGATTCACCAGCTCCATCAGCCCCGCAAGAATCTCGTAGTTCCCCGTCACGCGAGTCTTGTAGTCCTTCAGCATATGCAGCTCCACCAGCATCCCCGGACGCCCCTCCAGCACCACATAGCCGGTCGAAAACCGCGGCGGATCGTCGTTGAACCCCAACCCCTCCGCTGGATCGTTGTCGTTCACCAGGTTGATATACGTCGGCGAGGCCAGGTGCCCATGATCGTCAACATACCGCTCCAACTGTGGCCGAGCCACCTCGCTCACCCACCTCGAAGTCCCCACCGGAAGGTTCGGCCCATCGTCGATCGTGAAGGTCACGTCGTACTGATAATCCGCGCCATCGGTCACATGATCGTCGACAAAGAAATCTGGAAGCCAGCGATGAAACATCGCCATAAACGCCCTCGTCTCCGGAGCGTCCGCCTTCAGATAATCCCGGTTCAGATTCAGGTTCGTCCCATTCCCGCGCCACCCCATCTCCGCCGGACCCTCCTGGTTGATGCGGTTATACCTGCTCCGGCGCTCATGCCCATCGGCGTTATACATCGGGATAAATACAAACACCGCGCGCTCCAGCAGCTCCGCCTTTTGCTTCGTCACCACCATGTCCCGCAGCAGCGCCAGACAGGCATCCTTGCCGTCCATCTCCCCCGCATGAATCGAGTTCTGCACCAGCACCACCGGCCGCTTCGCTCGATGGATCGCCGCCGGATCGAAGACCCCATCCCGCGACACAATCACTACATCGAGCTCGCGTCCCTCCCCCGTCTTCCCAAACGGCTCAATCCTCACCTGCCCCGGAGCAGCCCCTTCCACCCTCTTCAGATACGCCATCGTTGCCGCATAATCCGGAGTCGTCGCATAGCAGCTCTTCTCCGCCGGAGTAGCCCACTCCCCCGCCGCCGAGCACGGCGCAACCTGAGGAGCATCCATCAATCGAGGCTGCGCCACCGTCTGCCCAAACGCCGTCCCACCCAACACCGCAGCCAACCCCACCGCCGCAAAGCCCGTCTTCATCCGCATCGTCGTCCTCGAGCACATCTCTTCACCACGCTAGCACCGTTTGCGCTGCCGCACAGGCGCCCTACGCGGACGGCGGGTGAGCCGTCGGCACGGGCCTCCCGCTGGTCGGCACAGACATCTTCGCAAGCGACCAACGGAAGCAACCACCCCGAAGGGACTACACACGTCACGAAGTGACCGCCCGTACCGGGATCCCCACAACAGGTCTTCGTTTGTGGGGTGGCCGAGCGCAGTGGGCCCCACCGACAAGCCATCGTCTTTCCTAAAAAAATTGCAGCAGGGCCATCCCTTGCCTACACCCACCGCAAACTCTATCGTTGCTCTCATGGATCAGAATCTCTGGACCGCCGTCGACCAATATCTCGCCGACCATCTCGTCACACCCGACGCCCACCTGGACCAGGCCCTCGCCGCCAACGCCACCGCAGGCCTCCCCTCCATCGACGTCTCCCCCACCCAGGGCAAGTTCCTGCACCTGATCGCCCGCATCCACGGCGCCCGCCGCGTCCTCGAGATCGGCACCCTCGGCGGCTACTCCACCCTCTGGCTCGCCCGCGCCCTTCCCCCTGACGGCCAACTCGTCACCCTCGAGCTCAACCCCAAACACGCCGTCGTCGCCGCCTCCAACCTCCAGCGCGCCGGCCTCTCCTCCCTCGTCGAAATCCGCGTCGGCCCCGCCCTCGACTCCCTCGCCTCACTCCACGCCGAGCATCCCGAGCCCTTCGACCTCATCTTCATCGACGCCGACAAGCCCAACAACCCCAACTATCTCGACTGGGCCCTCAAGCTCGCGCGCCCCGGCACCGTCATCCTCACCGACAACGTCATCCGCGACGGCGCCATTATCCGCTCCGACAGCACCGACCCCAGCGTCCTCGGAACCCGAGCTCTCTTCGACAAGATCGCAGCGCACCCACGCCTCGACGCAACCGCCATCCAGACCGTCGGCGTCAAAGGCTACGACGGCTTCGCCCTGGCCATCGTCAAGCCGTAAGGGGTATCGACAAATTCAAGCCGCAACTTCTAGGAAAGAGAATGGCCTGCCGGCCGGACCCACTGCGCGTGGGACGGTCACTTCGTGACGCGTAATCGGCTTCGCCGTGGGCCTCCCGTTGGTCGTCGCAAAGATCTGTGCAAGCGACCAACGGGAGCCTCACCCCGAAGGGAGTACACGCGTCACGAAGTGACCGCCCCACGCGCAGTGGGCCCGGCCGGCAGGCCATTCTCTTCCCTTAAGTCAGATCATCCGTATCGAACGCAGGCCGCTTCCGTCCCAGGGCCGAAACATCCCGCGAGCCTTCGCCTACCAGGCCCTTCACCACCTCATTGATCTCATCGTCCACATCCGCCGTCGCCACCATCTGCACCGGAGCATCCGTCAGCCTCACGCTCTCCAGCAGCACCGTCGCATGCGCCACCGCAACGTGGTCCTGATTCAACCCCTCCGGCGTCTTGGCCTTGATCCCCACCTCGCCCGGCTTCACTCCCAGCAGCTCCGCCACCCGCTCGCGCAGCTCCCCGGCGATCGGCACAATCTTCGGCTTCGCCAGCACCAGCACCGTGTCCACGTTCACAATCTTGAATCCCGCCGTCGCCACCTCTTCCAGCGCCGTCTGCAAAAAAATATGCGAGGCCGCGCCCTTCCACCTCGGGTCGCTCGGCGGAAAGAACGTCCCGATATCCCCCGCCGAGACCGCGCCCAGCAACGCATCCGTAATCGCATGCAGCAGCACGTCACCGTCGGAGTGCCCTGCCAGCCCCTCCGTGTGCTCGATCGGCAGACCGCCGATAATCAGCGGAACCCCCGGCTTGAATGCGTGCGAGTCAAACCCATACCCAATCCTCATGCTCATCGCGCACCTGCCTGCTTCAGATAAAACTCCGCCAGCTCGATATCTCCCGGCTGCGTAATCTTGAAGTTCTTCGCCGACCCTGCCACCACCGCAACCTCCACCCCGGCCCGCTCCAGCAGGCTCGCCTCGTCCGTCCCCGCAAACTCGTCCGCCTCAGCCTCGGCAAACGCCCTCTTCAGCAGCCCCACGCGAGCTCCCTGCGGAGTCTGCGCCTGCACCACGCGCTCCCGCGGAATCGTCGCCGTAATAATCGCGCCCTCCGCCGTCCGCTCCACCTGCTTGATCGTATCCACCGCCGGCAGCCCCACAATCGCCGCACCGTGCTTCTCCACCGCATCAATCGTGCGCTCAATCGTCGCCGCATCGATCAGCGGCCGCACCGCGTCATGCACCAGCACCACGTCCTCTGCGTCCGCCGCCAGCGCCGCCAGCGCATTTCCCACCGACTGCTGGCGGGAGTCGCCTCCCTCCACCACATGCACCCTCGGCCCCAACTCGAACTCCGCGATCTGGGCCTCCACCCGCTCCCGCTCCGAGGCCCTTACCGCCACGCACACCGCGTCCACACGCGAAACCTCAAGAAACGCGCGCACCGAACGCACCAAAACCGGGGTCCCGCCCACACTCAGAAACTGCTTGGGAGCAGCCGTATGAGAACCGGCGGCCATTCGGGTTCCAATGCCCGCAGCCGGAAGAATCACAAAAACTCGCATAACCGCGAAGTATACAAGATCGGCTCTTCAGATCGATGGGCATCCGCCTCCTTGACCGCCGCCCCCAGCCGTCTATGATGAGAACCACAAATCGAGCCATGCGCCTCGCCACTTCGCAGCTCCCTCCTCACAGCCGCCATCCTCTGCGCATCGTTCCTTCCTGCACAAACCTAGCCTGCAACCCTCCGGCGTAGTAAAAGACCCCACCGGCAACGGAATCACCAGAGCATCGTTCCTCTCGACTCGAGCCAAACCATCTTTGAAACCACGGCTTCCAATTCAGGGCCGGCTCGCATTCATGCCGCACCGGCGACTACATTCTGAAGATCAGCGCTGAGGCATCCAGCTACGATCAAGCGCATCTAGGTACGCCAAGCCTTTAGGCTTGGCCCTCTCTAGCACCACAGAGCAAAAGGGGCTTTAGCCCCTGGGGTATGCCTTTTCTCTTCCGCAAGAAGATCTCCAGAGCTCGAAGAAACCGAGTGCCCCATCTTCATCCCAGCCACCAAAACCGTGTGCCCCATCTTCGCGACAGCCTTATCGTCGCTAAGGTGGGCATTCGCGCAAAGCGCGAACCCACTTCCCTAAGCGATGACGCTGCCGCGCGACGCCCTACGCGGGCAGCGTACCCTTCCCATAAAATCAACCCTGATGCCCCAAAGTCTCCCCTTCAACCGCGAGCACATTCAACCCGGCGACCGCCTCTGCGTAGCCGTCTCCGGCGGCGCCGACTCCGTAGCCCTCCTCCTCGCCCTCCACGAGGCCAACACCACCCCCCGCGACTCCCTCGGCGTCGGCCTCTCCATCGTCCACGTCCACCACGGCATCCGCCCGCCCGCAGAGTCCGACGCCGACCTAGCCTTCGTGCAGGATCTCTGCATCCAGCTCGACCTTCCCCTCCACATCCACCGCGCCGACGTCCCCGCCCGCGCCGCCCACAACCGCGAGACCCTCGAAGAGGCCGCCCGCGAGACCCGCTACGCCTTCTTCCGCACTCTCTTCGCCTCCGGCCACGCCGACTCCATCCTCACCGCCCACACCCTCGACGACCAGGCCGAGACCGTCCTCATGAAGCTCCTCCGCGGAGCCTGGACCGAGGGCCTCTCCGGAATCCATCCCCTCGTCCGCGTGACAGCCTCCTCCAACTCCCCCCAGACGCCTTCCCGCACCGGCCAGATCCTTCGCCCCCTCCTCTCCACCTCCCGCGCCCAGGTCGAGCAGTTCCTCCAATCCCGCAGCCAGCCCTGGCGCACCGACTCCACCAACGCCGACATCGCCTACACACGCAACCGCGTCCGTCACGAGCTCATGCCCCAGCTCCGCACCTTTAACCCCTCCCTCGACCAGACCCTCGCCCACCTCGCCGAGCTCGCCCGCGAAGAAGAGTCCCGCTGGCAGACCGAGCTCGCCCGCGTCCTCCCCTCGCTCCTCCTCCCCGGCAAGCCCGTCCGCGGCGGAGGCCGTGCCGTCTCCACCGCCGCCGGAGCCTCCTCGCTCGCCCTCGAGCTCGACCGTCTTCGCCCCCTCGACCCCGCCCTTCGCCGCCGCGTCCTCCGCGCCGCCGCCCGCCAGCTCGGTCACCGTCTCAGCTTCGACGACACCACCCGCCTGCTCGCCCTCGCCGGCTTCGCCACCCTCGACACCGTAGCCCCCCGCACCGGGGCATCGGTTCACCTCGCCCGCGGCCTCAAGGCCCAGCGCACCGCCCGCGAGCTTCAGCTCACCTCGGCCCCGGAAGATTCTCGTCAAGCCCAGGATCCTGCAACCGAAACAAAACAAGGTGCATAGAAGTGCCGATTCACTCCCCGCGCTTTGCTAAGATAAAAGAGCAAGAGACCGAAGGCCCAGAGCAATCCGGGCCTTCGGTCTTTCAAGTTCAATGTTTGGAAGACTTTGCGGACACCATCCCAATAGAATCAGGACTTTGCTTCGAAGGTCCACCTCTAAGTCTCATGGTTCGAAGACTTTGCACAATTTGTCCGAGGGGGATCCGCGCAATCGTCCGCAGCCCGGTCCCGCCGCAGGAGCAGCGAAAAACCTGAGTTTGCTGCTGTGAATCTTCGACTCTCAGAGTAGAATCTAATGCATCTGACAGGGTAGGACCGTTCCTGCGGTGCCGTGCTTGTGGCGCGGCCGCCCACAGAACCTTCCTCTATCGCTATCGTCTAATCGATGTAGGTCTCTCCAATGCTTCAAGCCGAAAGAGACCAGGTCTGACAAGCCGCCCGCGCAACACGGCGATGCAGACCAAAGGAAAACGAGGAACACACGCTTTGAACTCGACCGTCAAACAAATTCTGATCTGGGTCTTCATGATCACCTGCCTGGTCTTCCTCTGGCAGTTCGTGGTCAAAGGAACCGGCGCCGGCCAGGAAAAGAACATCTCCCTGACCCAGCTTCTCAACGACGCCGACCAAGGCAAAGTGTCCGAGGTCGTCGTCAACGGCTCCGAGGTCACCGGCCACTGGAAGGACGACAAGACCCAGTTCCACACCACCATCCCGGGCAACTACCCGGACATGTACAAGACCCTGCGCGATCACGGCGTCAACATCACGATCAAGGACCAGAACTCGAACGCCTGGCTGGGCTTCCTGATCCAGCTCGCGCCCTTCGCTCTTCTGCTCGGTCTGTGGTTCTTCCTCCTGCGCCAGATGCAGTCCGGCGGCAACAAGGCGATGAGCTTCGGCAAATCCCGCGCCCGCCTGCTCTCCATGCAGCAGAAGAAGATCACCTTCAAGGACGTCGCCGGCGTTGACGAGGCCAAGGAAGAGCTCAAGGAGATCATTGAGTTCCTCCGCGAGGCTCAGAAGTTCCAGCGCCTCGGCGGCCGCATCCCCAAGGGCGTGCTGCTCGTCGGACCTCCTGGAACCGGCAAGACCCTGCTGGCCCGCGCGGTCGCGGGCGAGGCCAACGTTCCCTTCTTCTCCATCTCCGGTTCGGACTTCGTCGAGATGTTCGTCGGCGTCGGCGCCAGCCGCGTCCGCGACCTCTTCGAGCAGGGCAAGAAGAACGCCCCCTGCATCATCTTCATCGACGAGATCGACGCCGTCGGACGTCACCGCGGCGCTGGCCTCGGCGGCGGACACGACGAGCGCGAGCAGACCCTCAACCAACTCCTGGTCGAGATGGACGGCTTCGAGTCCAACGACGGTGTCATCCTCGTCGCCGCCACCAACCGTCCCGACGTTCTCGATCCCGCGCTTCTCCGCCCCGGCCGCTTCGACCGCCGCGTCGTCGTCGATCGCCCGGACATCCGCGGCCGCGAAGAGGTCCTGAAGGTCCACTCCAAGAAGGTCCCCATGGCCGAGGACGTCGACCTCAACGTGCTGGCGCGTGGAACCCCGGGCTTCTCCGGTGCCGACCTCGCCAACATGGTCAACGAGGCCGCCCTCACCGCCGCCCGCTACAACCGCAAGTCGGTCCACATGTACGACTTCGAAGTAGCCAAGGACAAGGTCATGATGGGCGCCGAGCGCAAGTCGATGCTCCTGACCGACGAGGAGAAGAAGGTCACCGCCTATCACGAGGCCGGTCACACCCTCGTCTCCGCGTTGCGCGAGCACTCCGACCCGCTCCACAAGGTCACCATCATCCCGCGCGGCATGGCGCTCGGCGTCACGGTCTACCTCCCCGAGGAAGACCAGCACACCGTCACCAAGGAGTATCTCGAGACTCGCCTCGCCACTCTGATGGGCGGGCGCTGCGCCGAGGAGATCTTCCTGGGCAAGATGACCACCGGAGCCGGCAACGACATCGAGCGCATCACCGACCTCGCCCGCAAGATGGTCTGCGAGTTCGGCATGTCTAAGATGGGACCGATGACCTTCGGCAAGAAGGAGGAGCAGATCTTCCTCGGACGCGAGATCGCGCAGCACCGCGACTTCTCCGACGAGACCGCTCGCCAGATCGACGCCGAGGTTCGCAGCTTCGTCGACACCGCCTACCAGTCAGCCTACAACCTGCTCAACACCAACCAGGACATCATGCACCGGTTGGCCAGCGCTCTGCTCGAGCGTGAGACCCTGGACGCCATCGAGATCAAGCTGATCATCGAGGGCAAGGAGCTTCCTCCCATCAAGTCCAATCTAGCCGGGGTTGACTCCGGTCCCGGAGGCGAGGCCCAGAAGGTGCTGAAGCCCGAAGGAACCCGCAAGCCGGGCTTCAACGAGGGGCAGCCTTCCCCGGCGTAACTCCATACCAGCATCAACCGCAAACGATAAGGGCAGCCATATGGTTGCCCTTATCGTTTGTAGCGATCCTTTCAACAGGTGCTGCTTGTTAGCTCGCGAGGCGTCCCGTTGAAACCTTCTTGGTGCGCGTCGATTGCTTCTGCTTCCCTAGAGCCTCGTTGGCCAGAGAGGTCGTGGTCTTCTGTGCCTCGTCCTGTTTGCCGCGAGCCTCGCCCTCAATCTTTCCCTTGATATCCCGCACCGAAAGCCCACCGCCGGGCGCATCCACCCGCGGCTCCACCACGTGAAGGCCATGCGCCGACGTCCACGGTCCACGCATGTCCTTATCGCCCTCGTCCCCGTCGCCCGTCGAACCGTTGAAGTACTCGTCCACGATTCCCGGCGTAGGCTTGAGCATCCCGATCGAGAACGGCGGCTTCTCCATGCTCTCGAGGGCGGCCTGGAAGGCCTTCATGTGGGTAATCTCACGGGTCATCAGGAACTGCAGGGCATCGATCGTGCCGGGATCCTCCGTGTGATCGATCAGCCTCTCGTAGACGATCTTGGCCCGGGCCTCCGCAGCGATATTGCTGCGCAGGTCCACATCGAGTTCACCGGTGATCTTCAGGTAGGTCGAGGTCCACGGATTTCCCATGGAGTCGAATAATGCGACCCCGCCTCCGCCCGCGATCGTGACCAGGGGATCCGCCTCAGCGGCCTCGCGATTGGTCTTCATCGGAGCCAGGTGCATTCGGATCAGCGCGCCGACGATCTCCAGGTGGCTAAGCTCTTCGGTTCCGATGTCCAAAAGAAGGTCTCGCCGTCCGATGTCGTCAATACAGTTCCAGCCTTGAATCGTGTATTGCATGGCGGCGGCCAGCTCTCCGTTGGCACCGCCGAATTGTTCGAGCAGCATATTGCCGAAACGAACATCCGGCTCTCCGATGTTGACCGTGTACATCATCTTTTTCACATGGTGATACATAGATGAACCTCATTTTTGGTCTGCGTGCCGGCGTACACCAGGTAGGATGCCGATTTTCCTCTGCTCGCCCTGGGCTCTCGGGTGCGACAATAAAGGCAACGGCATGAAGCTCCGCGCGGCGATCCTCCTTCTCTTTTCCACTCTGCTCACAGGCTGCGGGTACCACACCGCCGGGTCGGCCACGCACATCCCGACGAACGTCCGCACCCTCGCCGTGCCTATCTTCACCACGCACACGCAGGCCTATCACACCGAGATGGCCTTCACCCAGGCCGTCATCCGCGAGCTCAACACGCGCACGCGCTACCGCGTCCTGAACAACGACTCCGACGACGCGGACGCGACCCTCAGCGGAACCATCCTGACCCAGACCATCACGCCCTTGACCTACGACGCCAACTCCAGCCAATCGTCCAGCTACCTGGTCGCGGTCACCGCGCGCGTCCTTCTCACCGCGCACGACGGCACCGTGCTCTACCGCAACGACGCCATCACCTTCCGCGAGCAGTACCAGTCCACGCAGGACGTGAACACCTTTATCCAGGAAGGTTCCCCCGCCATCGCGCGCATGTCGCGAGACTTCGCCCAGACGGTGGTCAGCGATATGCTGGAGTCATTCTGATGGCGACCTCTCTGCGCAGCTTTGCCTCGACCGACCGCTTCGTTAGCGAGATCGCATCGCCGTCTTCTCTCCGCCCCGGCTACGTTCTGATCGGCGACGAGATCTTTCTCTACGACCGCTGCCGCAAGGCTGTGCTCTCGAAGCTGGTTCCCGAAGACACGCGCGACTTCTCGCTGCACGATCTCGACCTGGCCGAGACCAGCATCTTCGAGGTTCTCGATCGAGCCCAGACCCCCTCGCTGATGGCCCCCTTCCAGGTGCTCTTCGTGCGCAACCTGAAGCTGCTCTACGGCCGCGGATCGAAGAAGGAAGAGTTTGCGGCGGTCGACGCGTACTTTCGCTCGCCCAATCCGCAGGCACTCCTGCTCTTCGTCGCCGATCACATTCGCATCCCCACCGACCTGCGCCGCATGGATTACCAGGACAAGGAACGCTACGACCGCATCCGCGAGACGCTGGGCGAGTGGTGCGGCACGGTGGAGCTGGCGCGGGTGGATGAGAATGACGCGATGCGCTGGGTGGTCGACACCGCCGAATCGCGCGGCGTCCGCTTCGATCCCGACGCGGCGCGAGAGCTGGTCGATTCCCTGGGCGCCGACATGATGCTGATCTCGAGCGAGTTCGAAAAGCTTCTGCTCTATGTAAGCGCCGATTCGCCGGCGGTCGCCAAGAACCGCGTGACCCTGGGCGATGTCGAGACCATGGTGCTGGCGGCCAAGCAGCGCTCGCTGTACGAGCTAACCGATGCAATCAGTGCGAAGGACCGTCCCCGCGCCCTCGCTCTGCTGCATGGCCTGCTCAACGCCTCCGACGGCGGCGAAGACGCTGCCATCGGTCACCTCTACATGCTGGCAAAGACCTTCCGCCAGATGATGATCATCCTCGAGAAGAACGTGCGCGACTCGCGAGCGATCTGGCAGGCGCTGTGGCAGGGATTCCGCATGCCGCCCTTCGCCGCCGAGGACCTGATCCGGCAGGCGCGCCGCTACAAGTCGCGCCGGGAGCTGACCCGCGCCCTGCGCCTGGTCGCCCGCGCCGATCTGGACCTGCGCAGCTCCCCGGTGAATAAGCTGCTGGTGCTGGAGCGGTTGGTACTCGATCTCGCCACCGAGCCCAAGGCGTCGCCTTACGAGCCATCGCACCAATTTGCGATGGAACTTTAGAGCAGTCTTCCCGATGTTTTGGCTCCCCTGACTATCATCGAATGCCGTTTTCCCTGGAGAGAAAACGGCGCAAAACAACCTCGGCCTGCTCTATCCCTTCAGAAAACCTTCAGAAAAACTGCTTGAATTATCCGCCGAGCCACCACGGGATGACCCTCTCCTGATAGCTTCCGAAGCTATCCGCCACGCCCTCTTCTGCGGTGAAACTGAAGATGCGGTCCCATTGCTGCTCGAGCTTTGGAACGTACTTCTGATCAGCTTCTCGAACGAGGGATTGGCGTTGATGAGGTAGACCTCGCGCGGCTCCTGGTCGAGCGAACGCGCCAGATGTTTGAGACACCGCTTCAGCATGGGCGCGAGAAACGGGCTGTAGAGGTAGATCACCAACGGTCCCGAGGGTAAACGAACATGGTCGCGCCCAGGCAGGAGCCGGTTTTGTTTGCGATCAGACTCACTCAGGGATTCCGCTCATCAAAATGGGCTCTTGCTTTCTTGATAGAGTTCCAATTATTTCCAATCCAATCCACCAGCTGCTGCATGGGGCCTAAGATCGTTAATCCGAGAGAGGTGAGTTCGTACTCCACACGTGGAGGCACCTCTGGGAACACTTCACGAGAGACAAAGCCATCGCGCTCCAGATTCCGGAGCGTGGTTGTCAACATCCGCTGAGAGATTCCATCGACCATTCGCTGCAACTCCGAGAAGCGAGCACGACGCTTCGGAGTCTTTGACAGCATCACGATAAGTAGGATGCTCCATTTGTCCCCGACCTTTGTTAAAAACTCCCGAACAGCTTTGGATTCTTGGTTCTTACACATAAGGGCCAAGGGTTCTTTGCTCTTTTTCAGTGATTTTTCCATGGTTACCTCAACGTGCGTTCCTGCGGTAAAAGTGCCATCTTCTCGTTCTGCTGTTCTCACTTCATGATGTAGGTATTCAATAGTAACCATGGAGAGCATGATGACCACATCCCAATCGAAATCTGTGACTCCGAGCGAGTTTGACAATCTGCTCGGGGAACCAACGCCTGTCCTCTCTGTAAGTCCGGTTGTTGTGTCAGCACCGGGGCGCGGAGAGGACTTGCAGCTTAGGGTCTCTGCGCCCTCAACTGGCAGCCAATTGCCGATCATTGTTTTCTCGCATGGCTTCGGTTCTTCCATGGACGGTTACGCGCCGCTCGTAAACTTCTGGGCTTCTCACGGCTTCATCGTGATTCAGCCCACCTTTCTCGATTCGAGAACACTGAGTCCCTACCCCCAGGCTTCGCATGAAGAAGCAGTCAAAGCCTATCTCGAGGATCCCCGTAAGCTTTCGATGTGGCGATATCGCGTCGAGGATGTGAAGCGGATCCTCGACCGACTCGACCTCATTGCCGACGCGGTGCCTGGACTCAAGGGACGCCTTGACCAGAAGCGGATTGCCGCAGTGGGCCATTCTTTTGGGGCCCAAACGACGGCGATGTTATTGGGCGCGAGAGTGATCGATGCCGACGGCAGCTTGACTGAAGACCTCTCCGATTCGAAGATCAAGGTGGGCGTGCTGCTTTCCGCCGGAGGCCGGGGAGGAGACGCTCTTAGCCCGTTCGCTCTCGAACATTTCCCTCATCTGAACCAAAGCTACGCCGAACTAAAGACTCGCACTCTGGTGGTTGCAGGCGATCAAGACGAGTCTCCGCTAACTGTTTTGGGACCGGAGTGGTTTACAGATGCCTACACGCTGAGCCCCGGAGCGGATTGCCTCGTTACCCTGTTCGGAGGAAAACATATGCTCGGTGGGATCTCCGGATATCTGGTAACAGATACCACGGACGAGAATCCGGAGCGAGTCGCAGCGGTGCAGAGGCTTACTTGGGCGTATCTACGAAGCACGTTGTATCCCGGAAACAGGGCTTGGCCCGCAGCGTGTGCCTTATTGATGGAAAGCACCGACCCAGTAGGGCGGGTAGACGGCAAGTGAGGAACGAAGGCATTCGATTGCATGCCCAGACGCTTGCTCGAAATTTCAGTGGGGTATCCGAGAACCGCGTTTCGTTTTCACATCGCTCTTCGATCGATCCTTAATAATCGCGCTCGCAAGTGACCGTTCACCGGGCAATATTGTTGAGAGCGACGATATGGAGCGAGTGAACGGCGCACCTGTCAGCATCGTGCTGCTGCTTGCTCCACTCTCGTTCATCAAGAACGTGCTGCGACTGGGACCAAATTCCCACACAGTCAGACCGGGTTCGGCTCAGATGTCTGAGAACCCTCCAGCAGATAATTCCACTGATAGCCGGAAACGCCGCAAAATACTTGAATCGAGGGATAGTACTTTTGGTTCTTTGTACGTCGGGAAGAGAGCGCGATTGTTCCTGAGACATGTCCTGCCCGTTGGATTATCAGTTATGGCCGGATCTGGAATCCGATGTGCGATCGCGGGCTTCGACTCCGGTATGGCGACACCAGTATTCCCAGGCACGGTCATAGCCTTCGTTGGGTTTGGCATTGGCAAGGCGTTCGCAGATGATTTCGATCTCACCAACAGTGATAAATTTAACCGGCGGGAAACGGCTGGCCTGTATTTGCAGCCCGGCATTTACTTCCAGATACACTGCGGTATAGACCGCTTCGCGAACCGAGCGGCCGATGACAGTGCAGCCATGACCGCGCATGAGGGCGGCGTTGTTCTGCCCAAGGATTTCTGAAATCCCTGCCCATTGCTATGTTGGAGATCAGCATATTGGTGTCGCCAAACGTCGTTTGTGCGTCCCATACCGGTATATGGGAACCTATGGTCGCACAGCTATGCACGATGGGACGAAGCTTTTCATCGGTAATGCTATAGGGAATGACGCTGCGGCTATGGCTGTGAACGACGGATTTGACATCCGGTCGAGCCTCATAAATCGCACCGTGGATAAATCTCTCAAGATAAGGCTTACGCGTATCGCCGCTCAGTACCTCTCGTCCAGCGTGATCTCCATGATGTCTTTCGCATTGATCACTCCGGGGGGAGAGCGTGGGCAATCAGATACCGGGCTGGATCTTCTGGATGGCGTGCGCTGACATGACCAAAAGCATCGACGACATTTTCGGTGGCCAGAATCCGGTTAGCGGCGACGATGTCCTCGATTAGATCCCTGACTTTTATCTCGTTACCCATGAAGGTTTCTCCTGACTGGTAAAGAACAGTTAACGCCGGCACATTATCCATACGACTCAAGCCCTCAATTTGCATCCTTAAAAACCGTGTCCTCCGAAGCTATCGCCCACTGCGTATTGGCGAGATAGCCGAGTATTAGAAAGACCGCGCTACACGCTGTCATCATCCACCAAATCGCATGTGTAGCCCGGGGAAGTCCGCTCCTTTGAAGCAGGTTGCATTCACAATGGTCCCCGCGACAGCCACTCCCAAAGCCGCTCCGACCTGCCGGCTCGTCGATGCAATTGCTGCGGCTACACCGGCCTGCGATAAAGGCATCCCGGCAACCGCGCTATTCGCGATCGCAGGATTGATCATGCCCAAACTGAAGCCGAACAGGGTATAGGACAGAAGCAGCAACGGTATCGGGGTTGTGGCACTCAGGCTCGTGAGCAGCAAGGTGCTGAGCAGAAATCCTAATCCCGCGGCGAGAATGGACGGACGCGTTCCATGCTTTCCCACCAGATGCCCCGAAGTGGAGAAGAGAAGATCATCATAATGGCCAAAGGAAGAGTACATAGCCCCGTGGTGAGTGGGGTGAAGCCCTTTGCTTGTTGTAGATAAAGTGCGTTGAGGAAGAGAAAGCCTGCGAAGCAGCTGAAAGCGCAAATAGCCAGGACCACGGCCGTACTGAAGGGCATGCTTCGAAAGAAACGAAGATCCAACAGCGGTTGTTTTAACCGTGGTTCGTAGAGAACGAAGATCACGAGAACCACTCCCACGGTCGCAAAGAGGCTTACGATTTGTGGAGAGTTCCAACCGGCTCTAGGACCTTCGATGACCGCGTAGATCAGGGAGGCGAGGCCAATGAAGATAAGAGTCTGTCCCACAGGATCGAAAGCGCGCGCTTGCGGAGCCTTCGATTCAGGGATAAATCGTGCGGCCAGGCCGACTGCTGTAAGACCGATTGGTAAATTGATCCAAAAGATTGAGCGCCAACCAATCGTTTGCGTCAAAGCCCCGCCAATGAGCGGGCCTAACGCAAACGAGAGCCCTGCGATCGCTCCCCAGACCCCAATAGCTTTTGCTCTCGCTTTCGGTTCGAGGAAGACATTCGCAATGATGGATAAGGCCACGGGGTTGAGCATCGATGCCCCGAGGCCTTGGACAGCGCGAAAGGCTATCAGTTGGCCGACGCTATGCGCGATGCTGCACAGCACAGACCCCGCGATGAACGGGACAAGGCCCATCTGAAAAACGCGACGACGACCGAAGCGGTCCGACATAGAGCCCGCGAGCATGAGCAGGCTGGCGACCACAAGCGTATGCGCATCGACAATCCACTGCAGTCCTGACAGGCTGGCGTGCAGATCGCGCTGAATCGCGGGCAGGGCGACGTTGACGATGGTGACATCCATGCCAACAATCAGCATACTGAGACAGCAGATAATGAGTACAAGACCCGGCCGAACCGCGTTCGGTGGAGCTGAAATTGCCTCATGCAAGTGCATCGATGATCTCTTCAGTGGTTCGGACGCGCGCTATTAGAGGAAATATTGTCTCCATCGCAAACCTATGGGCGTCCGCGCTAACGGAAGAACAGGCGTTCTCTGCGATGATGACTTGGAATCCGAGAGCTACAGCGTGTCTTGCTGTCGATTCCACCCCGAAGTTTGTCGAAATCCCTGCAAGGATGATCGTCTCGACTCCTCGTTCCCTCAGGATCGTTTCGAGAGCGGTCTGGCCGAAAGCGCTCCAGTGCCGCTTTGTCACCAACAGATCCCCTTGCTGAAAGCCGGCATTGGGCACCAGATCGGATGCATTAGGTGATAGCGCTGCATTTGGATCGCGCAGATGGAGGTCCGAGATCAGAGGCAGCAGATTCCCGAGATCAACATGAACGTAAACAATATTCATGTGTCTGCTTCGAAAAGCTTCGGCCATGGAGCGGCACTGCTCGACTACTGCCGTGGAGGCATAGGGATGGATTGTCCTGGCAACAATACCATTCTGAAGATCGATAAGAACGAGAGTTGTTTTATGTGGATCAAGTTGCAGCGACATTTTCCTCCGATGGTGACAGCATAGTTGGGGCCTTGACTATGCGTTATGTCCTAATAGCATGGGCTCAAGTCTGGTTAAGCAGTTGTTCGATAGAAACGAAATCCCAACACATCCGACACAGCGGCCGTAAGGGCATAGCTCTGGGTTTCGCAGAGAAAGTCCATCTAGAACGCCGCGCGAAACCCAAGCTGATCCAACACGACTTGGCTTGTGTTTCACCTTACAGTTTTGAGCGGTATTACAAAGCACAGGCGCTTCGAATCATTGCTTTCATCACCATGAGCAAAGAAATATCGCAGGGGTGGATTCGCCTCGTAAGTTGTAGCAAGCATTCCATAAAGTTAACTTGCGGAAGCATCTATCTTGTTCTCAGAATTGTGTCAAACGCAATATATCTTTGCACGGTTTGCAATAAAAAGGGCTTGGCACATGGTTGCTCAGTGAGCTGTGCTTCGCCGACTTTCTCTAGCTTGGAAGACCTGACGGGTACATTCACGCAGGAGTCGGTGCGCTGGATCCGCGTCGAAGCGTGGGTGCCATGCCTGCAGAATCGCAACCGACTCCAGCTTGAGGGGTATGCGGAAGATGTGGAGTCCGAACAGAGAAACAGCCGAGGAGGCGAAATATTGGGGAACAGTCGCGACAAGATCCGATGTTGCCGCCGCTACCAGCGCAGGCAGGAACGACGGGACCCAGAGAGCGATCGTCCGACTCAGTCCCAGCTTATCCAGTTCGAGATCTATCGGTCCGCTCGGCTTACCCCTTCGCCCCGCGGCGATGTGCCTCTGAGCTGCGAACTTTGTAGCCGTGATCTTCTCTCGTGCTAGGACATGGCCAGCCCGTACAGCGCCGACGAACTTTACTCGATTCAGCACCTGCACCTTGAGCTCCGGTCCCGCCATACTCCTTGGAGCAATGTCGAGATCGACGCTTCCTTCCCGCAATGGTTCTACGCTCTCATCCGGCCGACCGAGGAAACGTAGTTTCATGCGCGGCGCCTTTTCATTCAATTTAGCCATGATTGTGGTTGCGACCACGCCCGCGAGCGATTCGTCGGCTCGGATAGTGAAAGTGCGCTCCATCTCAGCAAGGGATATCGCCTGACGAGACTGAACAATCGACCGCGCTTCGTCTGCCAATGCCTGAATGCGCCCCTTCACCTCAAGTGCCTTCGGTGTAGGTACGAGTCGCCTACCCGCCCGTACAAGGATGGGGTCGCCCATCAATTTGCGCGCGCGCAAAAGAGTCCGGCTCATTGCAGCAGCGCTCAAGCCCATTTTTTCCCCTGCAATAGTCACGCTCTCCTCGCGTAACAAGACATCGAGTGCAAGCAATAGATTCATGTCCGTGGATTGCATATGGTGCAACTATACCTTTACCACTACACCATTTCACAAATTTCTCACAGAGCATACCGTTCCTTTTAGACAGCTAGAACTGCTGTGCCGAAAGAGGACGTAGCTATGTCAACCACACCTGCCGCTGCTCCAACCACTACCACCACTCGCCGCTCGAACTCTCGTCTGTACACCATCGCGGCTGTGATTGTCCTGGCTGTCTTCGGGGGAATCTATCTCTTTCTAACCCGTGGAGAAGTCTCGACGGATGATGCTCAAATCGATGGGCGTCTTGTGCCCGTTGCTCCGAAGGTTTCCGGCTATATTAGTCAGCTTCTTGTCGACGACAACCAGATCGTTAAAAAAGGACAGGTGATCGCCCGCATCGATCCTCGCGATCGTCGAGCTGAGCTGGATCATGCAGAAGCCGCTCTCCAGTCCGCGGAGGCACAGGCGGCAGGAGCGACGGTTGACGTACCGCTCACAAGCAACACGACAGACAGTTCCATTCTCGCTGCCGAGGCGAATCTATCCGTTGCTCAGGCACAGCTTCTTGAAGCGCGCAAGACAGCGGAGAAATCGCACAATGCCGATATCTCCGTGGCGATGGCTGAGCTTGCTGACAGCAAAGCCAATTATGAACGAGCTCGTGCGGACCTCAGTCGTATGCAAAATCTCATCGAAAAAAGGGAGATATCCAGTCTCCAGTTTGACCGCTATGCCCAAGCCGAGCGGAGCGCTCAAGGTCAACTCGATGCAGCTCAACAGACATTAGCCGCACAGCGCGATACGGCGGACATCCGGGATGCGGCTGTCCAGACAGCCACCTCGAAGGTACAGCAGGCGAAAGCGCAGCTATCTGAAGCCCAGGCAAACCATCAGCAGGTGGCCATCCGCATTCACGATTCAGCAGCCATGCAGGCAGCTGTGAAGATGGCCGAGGCAAACGTTGAGACAGCAAAGTTGCAGCTCTCCTATACCGAAATCGTCGCTCCACAAGACGGCAGGATTACCCGGCGCACCGTCGAGAACGGAGCCTATGTCTCTCCGGGGCAGACGCTGCTTACGATTGTTCCGACACACGATATCTGGGTCACCGCCAATTACAAAGAAACGCAGCTGCGCAATGTCAGACCCGGTGATCGAGCAGAGATCGAAGTAGATGAGACCGGCAAGACATTTTTGGGTCACGTGGACTCCATTGCCAATGCCACCGGTTCACGGCTCTCGCTCCTTCCTCCTGAGAACGCGACGGGCAACTTCGTGAAGATCGTGCAGCGCATTCCCGTAAAGATTCTTCTCGATCCCGCTGCGGTGCAATCGGGAGCTCTTGGCGTGGGAGCCAATGTCGATGTCACGATCCATACCCGCTGAGCTCTTCAGCTAAAGAAAGGAAGTATCTATGGCAACTACAACTCTTTCCGTCCCGATGTTAACGCCTCGTGCCACCAATCCCTGGCTGCTCGCGACGACAGTGCCCTTGGCTGCATTCATGGAGTTTCTCGACACAACCATCGTCAACGTGGCCGTTGAGCATATCGCTGGGGACTTGTCGTCAAGCATCGACGAGGCGAGCTATGTATTGACCTCGTATCTGGTTGCGAACGTAATCGTGCTTCCGCTGAGCGGCTATCTCTCCGGCCTGCTGGGGCGCAAGAACTACTATCTGTGGAGCGTGGTGATCTTTACGATAGCCTCCGCCCTGTGTGGTCTGGCGCCGACGCTCTATTGGCTGGTTTTTTTTCGAGTGCTTCAGGGGCTCGGTGGCGGAGGTTTGCAGCCGATTTCACAGGCTATCATTATGGATGCTTTTCCCGCAGAGAAGCGTAGCCAGGCGCAGGCGGTATTTTCTATTACCGCCGTGATTGCGCCCGCGCTGGGACCATTTCTTGGAGGATGGATTACAGATAACTACTCCTGGCGTTGGATCTTCTTCATCAACATACCGATCGGGATACTTGCCTTCGTTCTGAACTCGCGTTTAGTCCAGGACCCGCCGCACATCGTTCGTTTCTCCTTCCGAGACAGGAAGTTCGATTACCTGGGCCTGGGCTTTCTGGCCGTCGGACTTGGGGCTCTACAGGTTGTCCTTGACCGCGGACAGATCGATGACTGGTTCGGCTCTCAGTTCATCACCAACTTCTTTGTTCTGAGTTGCTGTGCTCTCACGGCATTCATCTGGTGGGAGTTGCATCAAGAGCATCCAGTCGTCGATCTCCGCGTAATCAAAAACGGGAACTTCGCCCTTTCCGTCATAGCGATGCTGGTAATGGGTTTTCTCTTCTACGCGGTGACTTACCTTATACCGCTCTTCGCGCAGGAGATGCTCGGCTGGACCGCGACCACGGCAGGGCTCTGCCTTTCCCCGTCCGCACTCATTTTCATGGTGATGATGCCCTTCATGCCCATACTGATCAGGAAGATCACGCCGCGCTACATGGTTTTATTGGGCTTCATCGTCCATGGCCTGGCATGCTTGGTGATGTCCGGTTGGGATCTGCAGATACCGTACTGGCTCGTGCTTGCCAGCCGGCTTCTCGAGGTTTTCGGCCTCGCTGGACTCATGGTTCCTATCAACGTGATGGCCTTCGGCTTCCTGTCTAAGGAAAAGATTACTGCCGGAAGCGGTCTGCTGAATCTGTCGCGCAATTTTGGGGCCAGTTGCGGCATCTCTCTGGCAGCGACTTTGCTTGCCAGGCGAGCACAATTTCATCAAAACGTGCTTGTTGCCCACCTGACTCCCGGCGACGAGACTTACCGAACCTCGTTACAAGGCGCAGCTCAGCTTCTATTCCATCATGGTTGGTCATGGGCGGACGCCGCAACGGGATCCGTTGCATTCATGGGACGAGAGCTTGGCGAACAGGCATCGTTGCTTTCCTACGTGGATGTGTTCTCGCTACTGGCGCTCCTGTCCTTTTGCGCCGCTCCCATCCCGCTCCTCATTCGCAAACCCCAGGTTGCGCCGCCGCCGGAGGCATTCCATGCAGAATAGAAAACCTGCCTTGCGAATCTTCACCTGTATGAAAACCCGCATGGACGGTCGACCTTCCTGCGGCGCCAAAGGCGCATCCGAAATCATCGCGGCCTTGAGGGAAAAAATTGAAAACCGCGGTCTTGCCGCAGCCCATATCGACGTTCGCCCTTCCAGATGTCTGGATCGATGCGAGGACGGGCCAGTCTTACTTGGCTTCACAGGTTTTGTTGCGGAAAGTGCCGTACCCCCTAACAGGCTTGACGAGAGTCTGCTCCGCGATCCGCAGATCACCTTCGAGCGTGTCTCCGTGGACCAGATTCCCGCAATCGTAGACAAAATCTTAGGACTCAACTCATGAATCGTTCGACATATTCCAGAAGGTCTCCCATGCGGGAGTTCATCCTTTTCCTGATCGTCAGTTCTTCGGCATTTCATTACTCTTTCGGCCAACAGGGTGCATCGCGGACCCTTAGTCTGGCCGAAGCCGTACAGCTTGCACTTAACCAAAACCCGAACGTGCAAATCGCGGGGATCAACTCATCGCTGGCAAAACAGGAACAGCGCAGGGCTCTCGCCGCGCTGCTTCCCCAGGCCAGCTTTGGGGCGAGCGACGCAGTCAATCGAATCAACGTCCAATCGGAGTTTGGAACGACGGCCGGATTTTTCCCGCAGCACGAAGGGCCGTTCCAGGTGATTACAGCCGGAACTCAGTTCAATGCTTCAGTATTCAATGCAGCCCTGCTTGAGCATTACCGCGCTGAGAAATCGAGCCATGCAGCATCGCTCGCGGATGCAAAGACCGCCCGTGAACAAATGGTTCAGCTCGTCGTCAGCCAATACCTGCTTTGCCTGCGCCTGGAATCCACGGCTAAAGCGGAGGAGGTGCAGGTTGCCCTTGCACAGAGGCTCTTCGATCAGGCTACGCATCTGGAGGATGCCGGCGCAGGAACTGGACTCGATACGCTGCGCGCCAACCAGAAGCTCAAGACGCAGCAACAAGCGCTGCTTGTGGTCCGTGAAGAGGCCCAGACAGCTCTCTATGAGTTGGTACACCTGCTCAACCTGCCTCCTGTTACTATGCTCACCTTGTCCGACTCTGAGGAATATGTGAATCACTCATTCCCAGATCAGGAGGGGACACTCGATGCGGCCTATGCGCAACGACCGGAGATGATTGCTCTGAGAAGCCGTATCGAAGCCGCGAAGCATGAACTCGCAAGCGCCCGTGGAGAGCGTCTTCCTTATATCAATCTCGGAGGCACCTGGAACGAACAGGGCAATCACTTCGATAACCTGATTCCCACCTATCACTACGAAGCCGGCCTTTCGATTCCCCTCTTCACCGGTGGCCGCATCCGCTCCGAAGTCGCAAGCTCGACGCTTCAGATCGATCAGCTAAAACAACAGGAACAGGAGCTTAGGAACCGAATCGCAGAGGACGTAAAGACTGCTACGGCAAGGCTGGAAGCAGCTCTCCAAGAAGTCAAGGTTGCGAATGACGGATTAGATCTTGCTGAGCAAGAGGTGACTCAAGCCCGCGACCGATTCGAGGCTGGCGCTTCCGACAATATCGAAGTCGTGACCGCGCAGGACACGCTTGCCCGTGCCTATGATGACCAGATCTCGGCGCTATTCAAAGTCAATCAGGCTAAAGCAGACCTGGCTCGATCGGCCGGTCACATTGAAGACACCTACAAGAAATAGGAGGCGGTGACCACTCGGTGACGAAGCCCATTCAACGCTAGCTTCTATCACCACTGTTCATCGCGGAGAAGCGCAATGGGGACACAACGAAAAAGGAATGAACTCACAACCCTCGAACCCCAGTCGGTCACATCCGTTTCTGCTGAAGCAAGTTTGTGCAGAGCGCTCGATCTACTTCTGAACAACATGGTTGAGGTGTATTTGGACGCGGAGAAGATTCATTGGCACCTCAAACTCAGTCAGCCAGAGCGGGGTCCTTGTGGAATGGCAAAAAAAATATTCGGGAAGATGCTTTCATCAATAACCCTCCTCGCGCGGCTCGAATGTCAATTCGGCGAAGAGACGTTGACTCGGTGCAATCAGCTGATCGAAATAGCGGAGAGACGAATTGCCAACCTTTGAAAATTACACTACCCGAAACGAGGGATTTCTCAATCAATATCAGAGTCGCAGATCTGGTATAATTAGAAGGCAACTATCCCACGCGACTGGCTGGCGACTTGTGGTCTATCACCTATTGATTCGTTGGGCTGCTGGCGCTGATCGAGAGGAACCGCAACACAGACTTTGGTTACAGACAGTTCATGAAGACGCACCTTCGGCAACTCCACCAGCTATTCCGCGAGGCGCATGGCAGGACGGCCTAACGTCCGTTCTCGGGACCAAGCATCTCGGAATGGACTGCTCTAAGGCTCGATGAGCGCATTGGCCTGTTGGCAACAGTTGACAGTTCGCGCTGCGGAAATCGCTGCAGCGCTGGCAACGGTTTTCTTTGCGCTTGCCAGCGCTTGTCGATTCCGTCCGTGACAAACTAGAACCGTCTTCAGGGTGCGACGACCTGTCTCCGTCGCTGCTCACTTGCCTTCATGATTTCGTTCATATCCCCGGCTGGCCGAATCTCGAAAATGTTGCCATACGTCATCGCCGGATGCTGCGCCATGAGCTGTACAGCATGATTCATGTCCCGCGCCTCGAGGACCAGAATGCCGCCAAGTTGTTCTTTGGTTTCGGCGTAAGGGCCGTCGGTCGTTGCCACCTTGCCGTTCTTCCAATATAGGGTCAGGGCGGTCTCTGGCCCCTGAAGCGCTTCTCCACCGACCCAGTGCCCGCTGGCGCGAAGATGGTCGTCATATTCTAAGCATGTATCGAACATGGCGTTTCGCTCGCTCTCAGTCATGCCATCGAATTTGCTTTTGTCGTAGTAGCCAAAACAGATGTATTTCACTGTTCTTCTCCTTTTCCTTCCGTGTGGGAGCCAGCGGCGTAGCTTCGCGCTGGCTCGTTTATCCCATAGTCAAGACGGCGCATATTCCGAAGTCGCGCCGGGCGAGACTACTCCGTTGCTCTCTTCGGGTCCGGATACTATGGCATAAATTCTCCTGTTTTTCTTCCTGTGGCTTGTTTTCGCTGGCTCGTTTCCAGTTCACTCAGGAACCGTAGCTCATCGTTCTTTTGTCCTATAGTCGTTGGGAAGACGGAAAATCGACAGCTATCCCAATTTTTATTTCAACTGTTTAATCATCTCCTGCAGGAATTGCCGCTCCGGTTCCTGTTGGGTCAGCGCCAGAGCTTTCTCATAAGAGGACCGAGCCTCAGCGGTCCTGCCGAGCCTGCGATACATATCTGCACGGGCTGAATGCGCCAGGTAGTAATTTGCCAATTCGCCATATTCCAACGCCGCGTCGATATGCTCCAGACCGGCCTCTGGACCATCCCGCATGGCAATGGCCACGGCACGATTTAGATATACAACTGGCGAAGGCTGAATTCGCACCAATTGGTTGTAAAGCGCAACAATCTGCCGCCAGTCGGTTGCAGCAGGCGATTCAGCCTCAGCATGAACGGCCGCAATCGCAGCCTGCAGTGTGTAAGAGCCGAAACGGTGGGACTTCAGGGCTCTCTCCACCAATGCCACTCCCTCTGCGATCTGCTCTCGGTTCCAGAGCGCGCGGTCTTGATTGTCCAGCAAAATCAGTTCTCCGGTCGGAGAGGTTCTCGCGGCGCGACGGGATTCCTGGAGCAACATCAGTGAAAGCAGCCCGATCGCTTCCGGCTCTGGCAGAAGTTCGATCACCAGCCGACCCAGACGAATCGCTTCGCTAGTCAATTCGGCCCGCGTCACTTCCGCTCCCGCCGCAGCAGAGTAGCCCTCGTTGAAGACCAGATACACGACTTGAAGTACGGCTCCTAACCTTGCCGGCAATTCCTGCAATGCGGGCACCTTGTAAGGAACAGCCTTATCGCGGATGACGGCCTTCGCGCGCACGATGCGTTGGGCGAGCGTTGCCGGCGTAATGAGAAATGCCCTGGCAATCTCCTCGGTTGTCAGGCCGCAAACTTCACGCAGTGTAAGCGCTATCTGTCCTTCCGGCAACAGAGCGGGATGGCAACAAGTGAAAATCAGACGGAGGCGATCGTCCTCAATCTCTTCATCTCCAATCTCTTCATTCCCGCTGGGAGCATCGTTGACGCGCGATTCCATATGGGCAACAAGATCTCTCTCTGCTCCATCGAAGCGCGCGCGTCGGCGAATAACGTCTATGGCCCTGAAGCGTGCCGTTGAAATAAGCCACGGTCGTGGCTTGTCCGGAATGCCAGCCAGCGTCCAGGTCTCCAGAGCGGCGGCGAACGCCTCGTGCATCGACTCTTCGGCTAGGTCCAGGTCTCCGAGGAGGCGCACAAGCGTCGCCAGAACCCGGCCCGACTCCGACCGGTAGAGAGTCTCAATGGTCCTGCTGAGCTGTTCGGGCACAGGCGGCTGCATCTACGCCAAACTAGCAAACGGAATGGCTCAATACAACTGCGCTCAAGGGTCCCTCACCCACAGTTCATCAGCGTTACGATCTCATGCGCGTCGTCCGGATCAGTAACAATATGTCGGCTTGACCTGAAGACTTCGATCCCAAAGGTCATGATCTCTGGCGAATGCTAAAAAACGGGGAACGAATCAGGCCAGCACTAAGAGGGCACCCGTATCCCACTGATTCTAAATAGATAGAAGTGTGAGTTGGTCGTAGGCGACCACAAGGGTGGCGGCACCCTGAAAGGGACTGCTTCCCTGAGGAGACTACAAAGCCAAGAGAGACAAAAAAGAGCATTCTCTATTGTCAGAGTACAGAATCGTGTATGAGTTCCTGATGCCAGATCACTCTACACGCAGGTTCACGGTCGTCGGCGAATCCGAGTGACAATGCTGCTGCAGTTGTAGCCGGGTTCTGATTCTGGAAAAAACCTACTTGGCGGCTACTGCAATCACGACCGAAAGAACGCACATCGCAGCAACGCCAATCACAACATTACGAACGAACCGACCGTGATGCCGCGACTGGTTTGGTGCATTCCCCGGAGTAGCCTGGCCACCTGGATCTTCGGTAAAGCTTTTTACATCGGTATAGCTCACTGGGACTGATTTGGGGTCGCCAACTCAAAGCTCTCTTCGGACCGCGCAACCAACTCTCCCCGCCCCTCGCTATGATCCTTTAGTTTCACGCTGAGAATAGTTCCGTCAGATACCTCGTCAAGCTGCGCTTTCAGCTTTGCAGCGCGGACGTTTGTACGGTCAGTAGATGCGAAGGTTGTACTGTCTGAAATACCACACGCTACTAAGAAAACAAGAACCCACAAAAACCTTTTATGCATCTCAATCTCCTTCTCTAGGAAGATTTCAACCACTCCGAGTGTTCCTCTCGTTGGGTCGCAACGGAACAGGCCGGTGGATGTAATTCACGCCAAAGCTTGCGCAGAAAGTCTGGAACGTGATTCGCGCTAATATTCTTTCGCTCAACCAGATTAAAGCACTCTCTACACAGAGAGAGCATATCGTCCTCATGGGAAGTGCTGGCATGAATCGGGTGAACGGCAAGCGTGACATCCAAGCCGTCCCGGTCGCAGCCGCGACATCCGTAGTGATCTCTCCGTAGAACACGGCGGCGCAATCGTGACGATTCTGCTCTCGCTGCTCGTTCGGATTCCCTAGACTCCGAACTATTGATTTGCTTAAACAATGAGACCGGCGACTCTGCGAAGCGTAACCTCCACGACGCGAGGGGGGTCTTCCGAAAACCAAATACGAATTCCATGAACAGTACCTTTTTTCAAGCTCAATCGAGTGGTTTTAATGCGCAACTTCCCGAGCCTCTGATACGCAGTTGCTTTAGGGACGTCTCTTTGAGGTATTCGAACGGATGGGACTCGCTAAAAGTGCATCGCCACACCTACCATGACCGATGGGCTATTCCGACCTGAGTCAAGAACCTTCGATGTCGTCGTGATATTGCGCAAATCTCCCCGCACGCTCCATAGCCGCGTAAGACGAAAATCAACTCCTCCTCCGAATGCGAAGGCTCCACTTGTCCGGGATGACCCTGGAATATAACCAAGCCCACCACCCGCAGCAGCATAAAGAACCGCCCGTGGGGTGACGTTGAAGTGATACCGGATGCCCGGCGTCACAAATAAGCGTAATGAAATCGGGCTGTCTTTATCGGCTGCCGGAATAATGACCGGAAGTTCCAGATAGAGCCGTCCAACAGGCCGCTCCCAGAATTGCCAGGCATAGTTCACCTGAGTGCCAAATCGCAGGCTTGATCCGGTATACGTCGTTCCGACTAATACTCCAAGATCGCTGTTCTGCGCATACGCCACGCCACTTGCGACAAACATCGCCAGAATGATTACGATCTTCCTCATCTAACTGTTATGGTATGAAGCGACTTATCGATGAGTCGAGTGATTTCCTGTGAACGGTTGATTTTTCCCAACCAGTGGCGGGCACTGACGACGGGTCCTCTATCGAAAGCCGTTCATCGGCGGTTATCGACCACTCAAGGCAAAGTGATTGGCCATTATTCAGGTGGCTACTATCCTGAGAGTGCCTATGAGGATCAGCCGCCAAGGGAAACGTGTTGCGATGGTGGTCACCCTGGCTCTTATCCTTGTGCCATCCTGCCTTGGAACAAGCAAATCCTGGAACAAGATCCGGTATCAGACCGGCACGATCGAGGTGAAGGTCAACCCCTTTGACTGGAACACCAGTCTGAAGATCGATGGGCCTTTAATCGAAATCAACTTTGCAGGGCGCAAGAAGATCTCCATCGAATCTCGTTCTGTAACGTCCTTGTACAGTGGGGAGGCGGCGTACAGGCGGATCTCTGAACTGGTTTCGCGCAGTGGGAGTTCGCGGCCAGTACCGCTTTTTGGAATGCTTCAGGGCGACAAGGAACACCTGATCGGTCTCGAATTTACAGGCGCGGACGGCGCACATACCGCGCTCTTGCTCTTCGTACAAAAAGACGGCTATCACGATCTACTGCAAGCTCTAAGTGAGTTAACCCGCAAGTCTGTAAAGGAGATTCCGTAGACAAGGATGGCGCTTCTTCTTCAATTCGTGACGCTGGTCGTGTTTGCTTTTGGCGCCCCCGCTTTTACTGTCCTGGCGCTGTCCTACTGGAGACAGAAACGCAAAGGCAGTATCGTCTTTCGCACATTTACAGTTCTCTGTGCGGTGTTGTTCATCGCGAATCTTACGAGTACAGTTTTCTTTATCGATTACGCGGCGGTGATAGTAGCGCGTTCTGTTCTTGTCAGCCTATTGCCTGCCATCATGTTTCATCTGGTTTTGGAACGAGAGTTCAGTGAGAGAGTTCCCCTTGCATGGAGGAGTGTCCGCTGGTCACTCTATGCGCTTGTACTACTCTCGGACCTGGCGACATTGACACATTGGAAGACCTCATTCAATGCTTCGCCTCAACTTCTTCTTGGCTTCGCCTCAATCCTCGCCTTGATTCTTCTCTTCACTCAGCTTCGGCATCGTCCCGCGGACCACCAATGGACATGGAATGTTCTTGTATTTTCGGCTTTGCTGTCTTCGGCGGTGATGGCTGCGGTCAGTGACAATCCATTTTTCGATCTTGCGCCTGACTATTTTGTTCTGTTGTTTTTCTCTATCCAGCTGTACTACACCGAGCGTCTCGCATTCTTCGACACATTTATGCGGGGCGGCACTTTCTTCGCTCTTGGGGCAATGCTCATCGCTAGCGTGCTTCTTCTTGCTCCTCCGTTTCATAGCTCGTTCGGAAATGATTGGACGCAAGCGTGGGTCGGAATTCTAGCTCTCATCCCATTTTGGCTAGTTGCACCGTTCCTGTACGCCCATATGGGGGCACTAGTGGACTACGCGCTCGACCGCAAATACTCGCCTGCGGAAGCCGAGCGGCTGTTCATGCAAGCTGTGCAGGCCAGCAATAATGAAGTCCAACTCCGCGAAGTTGCGACACAACAACTCTCCGAACTCTTCCGGACTGCGGCACAGGTAGAGTTTCAGGGTTCTCCTGTCGCGGCAGACGATGAATTGATAACGTCGGTTGGAGCATGCGGATTTGTCCGGTTATCTGCGAGGGCGAATCAGCTTCCATTCCTGAGCGCAGACCGCCGCCTGCTTACATCGTTGACGACTTCCCTAAGTGTTGTTCTTCAGAACGTCCGTCTCCGTACGGAGCAGCAAGACCGAATCCATCGAGAGCAGGAGCTTGCCACGCTCGCGACAAAAGCAGAATTGCGCGCCCTACGCGCACAGATTGATCCTCATTTCCTCTTCAACGCGCTGAATGCCGTTGCGGGCTGGATTCGAACCGAACCGGAGTTTGCTGATGAGACATTGGCACAGCTCGCTGAAGTCTTCCGTTACACGCTTCACCGCTCCCAAAATGAATGGGCACTCGTTCGCGAGGAGGTGGAGTTCCTCGAGTCTTATCTCGCAGTCGAACGGGCGCGCTTCCGCAACCGATTGGAAGTCGAAATCATGATCGATCCGCAGACGCGCGACATCAAAATCCCTGCAATGATGATTCAGCCCCTTATCGAGAACGCGATCAAGCATGGGGTTTCCCAGAAAAGCACCGTTGGAAAACTGCGGCTCTCCGTTGCGCTGACGGAACAAACGGTGCGCATCGAAGTGACGGATAATGGGCCTGGATTTGCAGAGGGCTTTACCCTAGAAAGTTCTCATGCAGGTCATGGACTGATGAATGTCCAACATCGTCTCAGGAGGTATTATGGCGAACAGAGATTATTAAGCTGGGATAGGTTCGCAGAGAACACCGTTGTGACCCTTGAATTCCCCAGGACGGACCTGGCATGACTCGCGTTCTGATCGCCGATGACGAGCTTCCAGCGCGGCAACGCCTAAGGCAACTTCTCGCGTTCTATCCCGACTTCGAGATTGTGGCAGAAGCAGAATCAGGAGCGCAGACGATGGAACTGGTGGAGTCTACCAGACCCGATCTGCTTCTTCTCGATATCCAGATGCCTGAAGGCACCGGTCTCGATGTCGCTGCGTGCCTTCCCAGCCCTAGGCCCGCCATTATCTTCTGTACGGCATACGAACAACACGCGGTGGATGCATTCGAGCTTGCTGCGCTCGACTATCTATTAAAGCCGGTAAGCCGTGTGCGGCTCAATAAATCTCTCGAGAAGTTTCCGCCCCGCTTGCCACAGATGGCAAACCCTGCCCTTGACCGGCTCTTGCAGGAATCAGAACAGAGGCTTACGCGTTTTCTTGTGCGAAGTGGCGGACGGTATCTCGTGATTCCAAATACCGAAGTGGCATATTTCGAATCGAAGGATGGCCTTACACGGCTGGTGACAACCGCAGGTAAAGAATACTGGCTGGACCCTCCGTTGAACGAACTGGAATTGCGAGTTGATCCTCGTCAGTTTTATCGAGTTTCACGGAGTGCACTCGCCAATGTGAACTCAATTGAATCGGTTCAACCGTTCGCGGGTGGAAACGGATTAGTGCATTTGAAGGGAAATGTTCAACTTGATGTAAGTCGCCGCCGAATACGTGACCTGTTAAAGCTGCTCGATGGTGCTTAATCGGCTAGAAGAGCTTCGCCGAGCGCGAATTTTCGCGCTAATGCATGTCATTGCCGTCCTCCGAACACCCTAGTCGGCCTGCTATCATCATTCGATCATCCTGCGGTCGGGTCGCATTTTGACAATCAACAGCTTCTCGCCACCAAACTGTCAGTCGAGCTTTTGCAACCCTGCGCCGATCTTCTCCGGACTCAGTGGCACATAACCCTCATCCGTATCTTTCTGCGACGCGATGATCGCTTGCCCCTTCTCCGAAAGCAACATGCGAATGTATTCCTTGACGAACGGATCGACAGGCTTGCCGGGCTCGCGATCGATGTACACATGCAGGTAGGCAGGGAAGGCAACGTGCTCAGACGCAACATTCTCATATGTTGGCAATAAAAACGGTGTGTCCGCAGCGATCGCGGCCGGCAGCGGACGCACTGCAGGCAATTTCGAAGCATCGAAGAATCCCATCAATGCAATGCCATAGGGATCTTCCGCAATCGCATCGCCAATGTCTGCAGGCTTCGGCAGAGCCTCATACGTGCGGACAAGGGACTGATCCTCTAAGAACTGCGACCGAAACGAGAGCGTGCCGCCGCTGCCCTCGTCCAAGCCATAGATATGAATAGCGCGTTTCGCCCAAGGTCCCTTCACCCCCAGCTGCGACCACCGAGTGATCGAGCCGCCTTTCGCACCTTCCGTAAAGATCTGACGCACCTGCTCAATCGTCAGCCCGGCAATCGGGTTTTTCGCATTCACATAGATACCCGGAGGGCTCTTGCGTCCTTCGCGCGGACCAAACGCGGCATAGCCGATGTGAATGTCGACGGGGTCATAACCATGCAGGCGGTTGAACGCGAAGCGATCGTCCTCCCACATCGCACGAGCCATAGGCGCCATCGCCGAAACGCCGCTCTGCAACGCGGGTATGGCAACCGAACTCCCCTTCATCACGGGATGAAATTTTCGCTCGAAACCCGGATGTGTTTCGAGGAACAGCTGATCGAACTTCATCATCATGTCCTCCCATCCGTCATTGCCCACGATCTGAATCTCCCCATCGCGCGTGAGGTACGATGCGCCATCCGGGACCGAAACCGGAGTCGGCTTATATACAGGGATAGCGGTCTGCGCAAACGCAATACACGATATGCCGCAAACGACAAAGCACTTCAACAAAGAACGAACCATTCAATCATTTCCTTTCAACATGGGCTAACGAGTCCAGGTAATCGAACCGATAAAGGTACGCGGCGCCCCGGGAGCGATACGCACCCGGGTGCTGCCACCTTCGAAATAACGGCGATCTCCAACGTTCTGCACGTTGAAGTTAACGTTGAGACGGCTTGCATCGCACAGCGCGCGTGAATAAGACAGGTTCGTGTCCACGCGCGTAACCTGGGGTGAGATAGGTATTGTTTGTGTCACCGAAACGACGAGCGGAACCGAAGACGCCGACACCCACTCCAAGACCTTTCAAGCCGCCATTTGACAGGGTGTAGTGTGTCCAGAAGTTTCCGGTGTGCCGCGGGGCGCCCGCAAGAATATTCCCAACGGGAATGGTGTTATCCCGCGTGACCTGCGGGGTGTCGTACGCATAGCCAGCGATGATATTCCAGTCACGAGTGAGTTGGAACGTGTTGTTTGATTCGATGCCCTTGCTCCGCTGTTCTCCCACTGCGATGGAGTAGCCGGAATGCACGGGATCCGCCGTTAGGACATTCGTCTGCTTGATCTGAAATGCAGAGACCGTAGAGACATACCGCTGTGATGGATTTGTGAAGCGAATCCCCGTTTCCATCAATTCGCCGCGCGTGGGCTGGTACGGACTGCTGTCGAACGTCGTACCAATCTGCGGCCGAAATGACTTCGCATAGGTCGCGTACAGCGAGATGCGCTCAATCGGCTGGTACACGAGGCCGGTGCGAGGCGACCACGCCGTGTTGCGACCGGACACGTGCGGAACAAACGCGCCTCGGGCACTGAAATATGTGTCGGTGATCGTCTTGGCGATGTCATACCGCGTTCCCAGGGTGAGCTTCAGATTCTTCAGCAGCTAGATCTGATCCTGCAGGTAGAACCCGCCATACGCTCCATCAGCGTTGTTAGAAAGGTCCATGCCGAGGACACGCGGCGGTAATGCCGCATAGTTTGGGTTGTAGAGATCAAGCGTAACTGCTCCGAGTGCTGCAGGTCTTGCCTTTGCGTAGTTTGGATTAATCTCGCGATCAAGTTCGAAGCCCCCCAGAAGCGTGTGCCCGATCGGACCAGTCCGCAGACGACCGACAGCTTCATTGATCCAGTAGTGCGTCTGGATATTCTGCTCTGAGGTCGAGTCGTTGAGGGTGATGGTACGATTGTCTTTCGCGGAGAGCGACTGCGCCACACGCGAGTTGTAGGTCGAGATGCCAACAGAACTGCGTTCGTAGCTACGCAATACCCAATGGCTGCCTACAGTCTTATCGACGCTGATACCGACTTTGCCCTGGCGATCGGGTGCGATGAGTTTAGGGTCGTTCAGGTAGGTGCTGATCGGAACATTTGCAGGCCGGGGTCCCACCGCGATGATTCCCTGATCGTTCACGGAGTTCTGAATGAGGAACTCGCTATAGAAGCGCACGGAGAGCGTAGGGTTCACAATGGTCTGCCCGACTTGCTTTGTACCAGTGACTAAGAGAGACACTGGAATGAGGAGAGCAAGATGTCCCGAGGTAAGCGGTACCAACCCGAGCAGGTTGTGAACCTGCTGCGACAGATCGAAGTGGCGGTAGCGAACGGCAAGACGACGTCGCAGGCATGCAAGGAAGCGGAGATCGTGGAGCAGACGTATTTTCGCTGGCGCAGGGAGTATGGCGGGTTGCAGATCGACCAGGCGAAACGGTTGAAGGAGCTTGAGCAGGAGAACGGGAAGCTGAAGCGTCTGGTGGCGAACCTGAGTCTGGATAACCTTGTGCTGAAGGACATCGCCTCGGGAAACTTCTAAGCCCTGAGCGACGGCGCAGTGCGGTGAGCCATGCCTGTGAGCGTGGCGCGAGTGAGCGGCATGCGTGCCTTCTGTTGGGGCAGCCCAGGGGCACGCAGCGCTACCGGCCGACACAGCGCGAAGACGAAGATCGTCTGACTCAGGCCATCGTTGCTCTTGCCAGCCAGTATGGACGTTACGGGTATCGCCGGATCACGGCGTTGCTGGTGCGTGCCGGCTGGAAGGTGGGCAAGGACCGGGTCGAACGCATCTGGCGTCGTGAAGGGCTGAAGGTACCGAAGAGGCAGAAGCCAAGAGGACGGTTGTGGCTCAACGATGGATCGTGTGTGCGGCTTAGACCGACGCATGCGGGCCACGTGTGGAGCTACGACTTCGTCAGCGCACGAACGCATGACGGCCGTAGTGTGCGCATCCTCAACCTGATCGACGAGTCCACGCGCGAGTGCCTGCTGATCCGTGCGGAACGGCGTTGGTCCTCAGCCAAAGTGATCGGAGCGCTGGCTGACGTCATGGTGTGGAAGGGAGTGCCAGAGCATCTTCGATCAGACAACGGGCCCGAGTTCGTGGCCAAGGACCTGCGCAAATGGCTTGCCGATACCGGCGCAAAAACACTGTACATCGAACCTGGATCTCCGTGGGAGAACGGCTACTGTGAAAGCTTCAACTCCAAGCTCAGAGGTGAGTTCCTCAACGGCGAACTCTTCTACTCGATGAAAGAACTGCGTGTGCTGGCTGAGCGCTGGCGCATCCACTACAACACCGTCAGGCCGCACTCTTCGCTCGGCTACAGACCTCCAGCACCAGAGGCATGGATGACTTCGACCACTTGGCAACATGGGGAGCCAGTCGCTTCGCTCCCGGCTCCCCATGTTGCCACACCCTGCATCGATCTGATCTCAGAGGTCAATGCGCTACACTAACTCCTCACTGGTACAAAACAGCGGGCTAGCCAAGCGGCGCTTCCCTTTTAGCGTTCGAAATAGTTGTCGCGGGCTAATCCAGATTTCGCCCGTCGCAGATAGCTGAATGCCTGTTTGTTCCTGAAGTGTCCACTTTTTGTGCGCGAGATCATCTTCGAAAATAGCCAGGAAGATATCTTCCTTGTCCATGAAGTGAGCGTAGAAAGCTCCGCGGGTCTTGCGCAAAGCGTAGGCGATATCCTCTATCCGGGACATCTCGAATCCATCAAGCGCAAACCTGTCGCGCGCCGCTTCAAGCAGTTCGATGCGAGTTTGTACCAATCTGTCTTGCTGCTCCGGTGCCTTTCGAAACCGCGAGGGGACACTGTTTCGCTTGGCACGCGATGGAAAAACACGCCGCGCTCCATATTAAACATATATTGAATATATGCGAAACACAGCACTCGGATGCAGAAACTTCCGGAGACTCGCTCAGCATGCGTCAGCGGGCAGTTTAGGGAGTATCGCCGATAAACGTGGCGAACATGCACTCCGTAATCGCTGCTTTGAGCTTTTCTGTGTCTCGGACTGGTTCCCCGAAAGTTTCCAGAATATGCCGATAGGAAACAGTCATGGAGACTGCATACGTCAGCATGCAATACATGACCTCCACAGGCTGCTTCGGGATTGCCTTTTTCTTCATGGCCTCCACAAGAAGAGGTTTGAAGGCGTCATGGTAGGGCCTCAAAAACCGCTCGATCAAAAGGTCAAGCTTTTCTCCGCTCTCCGCCCCGATTCTTGAAATGAACATTCCGAGATCTGGTTCGTCGCAGTTCAAAGACACTAGCTGGCGAAGAGCCTGGCCGAGGCGCTGCTTGATTGGGACATGCACATCGCGCCTGAGCTGTATGAGTTCTTCAATCGCCGGATTCAGCGATTCGGCAAGACGGTCGATCACGGCCTCCCAGAGCGCCTCCTTGGAGCCAAAATGGTGGGAGGCAAGCCCAGGATCTACTCCGGCAACTGCCGCAATCTTACGCAAACTGGCTCCCTCAAATCCGTGACGGGCGAACGCAGTCTGCCCCGCCCGCAGTAGGGCAATATCGCCGCGCAGGTGATCATTTGCCGGTCTTCCCCTCCCACGTCCCTTCTTCTTTCCAACGCTACTTGGCATCGTTACAGTCCCTCGCACGTATTCATTATCTGTTAAATACGGACCGGAACGCCATTGATAGCTCTCAAACTATTGAGCCGGTCCGGCGAAGGGATAGTCGATGTACCCAGTCTCTCCGCCCTCGTAAAAGTCTCCTGCCGCGGAACGGTTTGCGGGATACCCGGTCCAGCGACACGCCCTCTTCTCTGTAGGAAGGCACCAGCGCGAATAGGACCCAGCCATTGTGCGCTTTAGGTGGTCGGTTGGGCATTCGCGGGAGGATGTCTTTAGCTCCGGAGTTGTTGGTCCAAATCCAGTCGAAGCGTGTCTATGACTTCGCCATCATCTCGGCTGAGCAGTCGATACCATACTACTGGGTCACACAGGGACTGCGATCATACCAGCCTCTGTGTAACCCCCAATCAGAGGTCGCGAATTACTCGGTAGCGATCCTCGAGTGCTCGCAACGTCGCAGGAGCCTCTGGGATCAGATGATCGAATCCATGTCCGAGTCCCGGATGCACGTGAAGCTCAATCGGTACTCCTGCCTGGGAAAGGCTTGTCGCGTATTCAACTGCCTCCAGACAGAGGATGTCTAACTCGCAAGCCTCAACGTAAGCAGGGGCCAAATCCGTCTTGTTTATCAGCCTGGCTGGCGCAATCTCCGGCAATACATCTCGATGTTCATGTCCAGGGCCGAGTAACAAATCCCACATCGTGTCCAGAAGTTCAGGTGCAATGAGCGAAAGCGACAGAAGTTCCTGATTGTACACCGCTGGGCGATCATTCAAAGCGGGATAGATGAGCACTTGCCGAGCGAGCTGTATGCCCGCATCTCGTGCAAGAATGGCAACGCCCGCTGACAATGTTCCGCCGGCACTGTCGCCCATCACAGCGATTCGCGCGGGATCAACACCTAGCTCCTTCGCATGGTCGAGCAGCCACTGAAGACCGGCGAAACAATCCTGCACAAGCGAATCACCGTTGCGTTCTCCTGCTGTGCGGTAGTCGACAGAAAGAAATGGAACCCCTGTTTGCGCCACATACTTACCCACGATCCAGTCGTAGGTCTCCACATTGGCTGAGATCATAGCGCCACCATGCAGATACAACACGGCAGGCGAAGAGCCCACTCTATGCTCTGTCGGAACGTACCAACGCAACAGAATACTGCCGTCTCCACGGTCCAGATAGTAATCACGTTTCGTTATGCTGGCTGGAACGGTCTTGCCTGGTGCGGTAGCCTCGTAGAAGGTGTCATTGAAGGTCTTGAAACCTCTCCAGTCGCCACGGGCGGGAAGAGGTGATGGATCTCCAAAGGCGACGAGCGCGGACTGAAATTCGGTATTCATTAAGTAAGCCATGAGTTAATTATCACAACAACCATTCCAGAAATCAAGCCGGGGACTACAGGCATCGCGAATCCGTCGCGTCGTGTGGACGACCAAGAGCATTTGACCGCAATATAGCGTTGGATCGTGCCATGGTTACGTTTTTGCATCACGGAGTACGCCCCGCGCACGACTTCCGGCATCAGTATGCGGATACGAATTGGTGGACTGGCGGAAGCCTTCGGTGTGACCGAAAACCCCATTCGCCCTTCTTTCGTAAGCCCTTCTCATATCCGGCAAAGAAGTGATTTGAGGAACTTGAGCAAGACTCGCCACTAACCGGAAATTCAGTTCATGTGTATCCGATGCGATGGCTTTTGGATCAAAGAAGCGTTTCAACGGCGTAAGGGGATCTGAATTTGGAATGAGTCTTCGTGATTTATCATAATGATCGCTTCGAGAAATATTCCTTGGGCGAAGCGCAACAATGACTATTGTGAAAAATGCGAAGAAGAGAGGCCGCCCGCCCGCGTTCGACCGCAACTCAGCTCTTGAGCGTGCCATGACCGCTTTTTGGATGCATGGCTACGACCACGCGTCCATGCCTGTACTCACGACGGCGATGGGGATCTCTGCGCAAAGTCTATACGCCACCTTCGAATCGAAGGAGAAACTCTATCGCGAGGCAATCGATCTTTACCGTACGACCATTGGAGGTTTCGCCGCCCGCGCCCTCGAAGAGGAAGCGGACGCCATCGATGCGCTTGAGCGGGTTCTACTCGATGCGGCGGACACGTTTGCCCGCACGGCAGGCGCACCCGGCTGCATGATTACGACCGCCCCGGCAGGAGTGGAAGATGAGCCCATGACTGTCTTCGGGCGTGCATTGCGCGCCGAGAGCATCGCGGCCGTCGCGAAAAGGATCAAGAAGGGACAACGGGAAGGTCATGTACGTCTGGATGCCGATAGCACTACATGGGCATCCTTCATCTCGGGTATCGTGCAAGGAATGTCAGTGCAGGCTCGTGACGGAGCCACCCGCGCGAGCTTGCGACGTATGGCGCGACTCGCTATTGACTCGTTACAGCAGCTTCGCCCAGGCAGTCAGGGCATTCCGGAGCACGCAGAATGAATATCAGGGAATGCGTTCTGTGATTTACCGCATCAAATCCGCGCTGTTTCATAGCTGATTCCGCCACTTTTGAAGGTTCGTTGCTAGACAGAGTTCATCTCCACCTAATGACAACATCCGTCATCGGTCATATAAACATGCGTTTCGCTGACAAATCTATTTTGGTGTTTCTGGCAATGCTTCTTGTCTTCAGCGCTGTCGCAAACGCACTCGTGATCCACAGTCATCACGAGACTGCCGCTCTCAGCCGCTTTATCATGTGGTGCCCTGGATTCGCCGCATTGGCTACTTGCGCTTTGCTCCGAATACGACCTGCCACGCTAGGTTGGCGTTAGCCGGCAATCCGGTTCCTTCGCTTGGCTTACTTTCTTCCACTTCTGTATGCCACCCCGTGTACGCCTGGGATGTCGGGGGTCGACCTGGCGATTTACTTCAGGAGGCGTTATCCGGACTGCAAGGTTCTCTTGTTTTCTGGTCAGGCAAACACAGCACATTTACTGAAGAAGGCGGATGAGGAAGGGTATCACTTCGATATTGTGAGCAAGCCCATTCATCCGCTACATCCGTTGCGTGCCAGTAATGCTGTCCGGGCAGCTGCCAATGCGGAAAAGTTTGCCATGGTAGTGCCGGTGACAAAGCCAAAGGCAGAAGCCTGCGGGAGGTCGAGCAGGTCTAAGACCCACTCCGACACAATTTCTTCAATCTTCGCCGCAACAGGGGACATTACGGAAAGAGCAGCATTTTGGTCCCAGATTCCTGTGAGCCAATTTGCTGCCATAGCAGCAGGGAGAGCGCCGCCGATCACAAATCCGAAATAGCGTCCTCCGGTGGTCGCCACTGTAGCTGGTGAACCGATGTCATCCAGTAGAGCCAGGATTTCGGCGGAGTCAGACGGATTCTCCGGTAACGCACCACCCAAAGCTTCGAGCGCCGCTACATCCTTGGAGTGTGGCACAACTTGCCTTGTCCCCACGTCTGCAGCGCGAGTGGAAGCTTTCCGTCAAGGAGATCTGGGTGGGAAATCGGGCCAACATGCCAGAGCTGGGCGAATATCCTTCCGCCTCTCCCATGAACCTTCTCGGTAACGAACTGCCAGGCGGCCACTTGTTCATCGCTATAGATCCCAGGGACATTGACAAAGCCGGTCGCTTTGGGACTGATCACAACTCCTTCCGATATGATCAGGCCAGCTGAGGCGCGTTGTTCGTAATATGTGCCCATCATTGGGCTGGGCGTGGCGCCATTGGCGCGCGCTCTCGTCATGGGAGCCATGAGTACACGAATTCTGGAGATCGAGGTCGCCGACGCAGGCTCCCTCAAATAGTACCGACATCTGCGCTGTCATCTGTTTCTTCTTTAGGTTCGAAACTGCAAGGTTCTTAACGTCTGTTAATGCACTATCGGAAGCAAGGTAGCCTTCCATCCACCGGTTTGTTGTTGATGGCCCTGGGGAACCACAAACAATAAACCGGACTCTTTACGCAGTGAATCCGCCATTGACGTCGATCACCGATCCGGTGATGGAACCCGCATCCGGCCCCGCGAGAAAGACAACAGCGGCAGCCACTTCCTCGACGGGCACGTAACCCTGAATAGCGTGTGACTCCATGATGATTGGCGGCAGTTTTCCTTTCGATCCGGCCGCCATATCCGTGTCCATCATGCCCGCCTGAACGACATTGGCGGTGATGTTTCGTGCACCGAGATCCCGTGCCGCTCCTTTGGTGTAGCCAACGATAGCGGCCTTGGTCGCCGCATAGTCCGCAGTGCCCGGGAAGGCAATGCGTGTACCAAGCCCGGAGCCAATTGAGATGATGCGCCCCCTGTCCGGCAGCACCTTGACGGCTGCGCGGATGTTTGCGATGACCCCCATCGTGTTGATGGTCCACTGCCGGTCCATCGCGGCATTGTCAATTTCGGGATCGTCGATCTTCTTGCCTTGCCAGGCGACGGCGGCGTTATTGACCAGGATGTCGAGCTTTCCGAGCTTCTCAACCACCTGCCGAATCAACGGCTCCGACGCGGAGGGATCGCCCTGATCGGCCTTGATGGCGACGGCCTTCACACCCGTCGCCTTCAGTTGCTCGACGACGGCAGCCGCCTTCTCCTCCGAAGCGACGTAACTGATCGCGACATCCGCCCCTTGATTGGCCAAGGCAACGGCGATTGCAACGCCAAGACCCCGCGACCCTCCCGTAACAAGTGCTACCTTGCCTACAAGTGTCTTACTCATCATGAACTCCTTCGTTGATTGGAATGTAGTTTGGAGAGGCACCTTACCAAGGCAGCCGCTCATCAAGAAAAAAGAAACCTCCCGTTGGTCCGTTTTCATCGAGAGTGGCGTATTTGATGGTTGCGCGAGCGCCTTCTTCGACACCCATGTTTGCCTCCGCGCCCCCCATATCGGTCCGCAACCAGCCAGGGTGAAGCGCGTTTATCTTGATCGGCGTGCTGCGGAGTTCTTCAGCGATCAGGATGGTGAAGGCATTGAGCGCAGCCTTGGACGTGTCGTAGGCAAGTGCCCGGATCGGATAGACCGGCGAGGTCGGATCGGACAGATGGGTGAGCGATCCCCGGATGCTCGACACATTCACGATGCGACCGGCCTCTGCCCGCTCGATCAGTGGGAGCAGGAGCTGCGTCAGGAAAATGGGCGCAAAGAAGTTCGCCTCGAAGGTTTCGCGCAGGACGCTCGGAAGGGCTCGGCTCGGTTGCCGGGGTGCTGGCGTTCCTCCGTTGGGGCTGTCCAGCAGGACGGCGGCGTTGTTGATGAGGATGTCGAGCTTCCCGTGGGCTTTGTCGATTGCCGCGTAAGCCTGCTGCCGATCCTCGTCGCTCGTGACGTCGAGCTTGATCGCGGATGCCTCAAGCCCCAAGGCGTGCAGATTGGAAACGACCGCTTCGGCCTTCGCCTTTTCCCGCGCTCCGATAACGACATAGGCTCCCCGCGCTGCAAGTTGGGAAGTAATTTCAAGGCCGAGGCCACGCGCCCCCCCGGTCACGAGCGCGACCTTGCCATCCAGTGAGGCCGTTGTGTTGTCTGTCATGATATTGCTCCTTCAGTGTTTGTGAATAGGTGGATTTGACGACACACCCTCGGTTAGGTAGGAACGACCGTCGAAAATGATCCAACACCCGAACCGGAAAGAGTCTCAACTGTTGCGTCATTCATATCGACGGAGGAATCGCTCATGCCGATGCCGCTTGTTTTACCGGTGCAAATAACTCAAGCAAACTAAATGGACCACCTAGCTCCATCTGACGCCCAGCAATGGCAAGCTTGCCGGCGACAACCGGATGAAGCCCAATCTGAGCGACAAGCCCCGCAATTGTCTCGGCCGCTGTTTCGTCATCACCGGCGATAAACAGCACGCGCTTCAAGTTCGTCGGCGTCGGCGAAAACATCACGTCGAAGGGGAGGGTGTTGAATGCTTTGACAACGCGCGCATCCGGAGCGAGCCGGGCCACAACTACGCTGCCAAAATCGCCCTTCAAATCAGCGGCCACCAGTTCTTGCTTGTAGGACTCGAAGATATTGGTCGTATCCACCAAAATTCTTCCCTCCCACGATAAGGAGGGGGAGAGAATCTCCGGCACCTTGAGCCAGGGGACTGCGAGCAACACGACCTCACACCCTACGACCTCCACCACGGTCGCCGGGGTGACAGGCTCAGCGATCTTCGAGAAAATCTCCGATACACTTTGCGGTCCACGGCTGTTTGCCACGAGCACTTCGTGTCCGGCTGTCGCGTATTTAGTGGCCAAGGTAACGCCCACTTTTCCCGCTCCCAGAATCCCAATCTTCATGTCTACTTCTCCGGTTGTGATTTCGCCGTACCAACATTGGCCATCGCTGCAATGAAAGTACCGCCCCAGATGAAACTCGGCCCATAGCTCGCCACTTCAGGGGCGGATTATCTCGAGCGGGGGAGTTACTTCGCGGTTTTAGCCGGAATATCCGCAAGTCCATTCGGGAAGATTGCTTCTGCAGCAGCCACAGGATCAGAGAACTCCCTTAGCAGCACGATCTTGCCGTCTTTCGATTCCAGCCTTCCACCGTACAGCTGGTTGTAGACCCGTCCTGTGGCCTTGATACGTGTGGTAACCGAATACTCTCCGAACGCGCGGTTGGGGTCCTCAGCAGCAAAGATCTGAACATTGTGAAACTTGAAATCTTCTGTCTGATTCGTAAGAAAGTCCCCAATCTGCTTCCGGATCGCATCGATACCTACAAGATGCCCCCCGATACCAACGGATGGGAAATACGGAAACTCGAAGACGGCATCGGGAGAGAACAATTCGAGGGCCTTCTCGAAGTTTCCTTCTGTACCCGGCGTGTATATTCCTCAAACAACTGAACAGCAGTTCTCATTTCGATTTCTCCTTCTGTATTGCTGACACTCGATAGGGTTTGGTCGAGGAAATCGGCAAAAGCCTTCCCACAAACGTCCGGATATTGAAACAAAAAGCCATGTCCCGAATCCGGATACAAGATAAGCTGCGAATACGGAAGAATCTGCGACAGACGGTAGGAGTTGATCGTCGGCATCCGAATATCGTTGATGCCGTTGGAAATCAAGACCGGATTAGTAATGGTCTTTAGCCGTTCATCCGGTTTCTCCCGTGGCCTTCCCCACTCTTCCCTTGCGATTGCCTGCGCTCTAACGGTCGCCATAGACACCGGCTCGTCTGGATCTCTGACGCGTTGCTTCATGCGTTGAAGGTACTGGCGACCTAAAGCCTGGCTGCGATCACTGGGCGCGAAGAGACCACAGAGAAAATCGTCGTCCGTCAAGGAAGGCTTCGTGCTGACAGATTTCGACTTTTCGGGGATTTCGTTGACGCCGTCGCCTCCCTTTGCGCCGGTCCCAGCCAGAATGGCGCGACGAACCAGTCCATTGTGGCGTATCAGCAACTCCTGAGCGACGGCGCCGCCGATGGAGAATCCGAGGATATCCACCTTCTTATAACCGAGGGCAGTGATGAAGTCAGCAGCGTCATCCGCCATTGCCGCAAAGTTGTCCGGAGCTGTACCGCTCGTATCTCCTACGCCTTTGTTGTCGAAGGCGATCACGGTTCTGTTCTGAGCCAAACGGTCCAGCAGCAATGGGTCCCACAGGTCCATGTTTGCCCTGGTAGATAAGAGGAGAACGAGGGGCGTGCCATTGGCGCTGCCGTATCTCCGATAGGCTAATCGCGTGTTCTTCACCGAGACGAAGTTTGTCTTGACCGACGAGTAGGTCTCGGACAAACCATGAGCATATTGCCCAAACGCAAGCATCAAGGACGCAATGAGCATCTGAGTCTTAAGATCGAATCCGATTCTCATTGCCCCATCTCCCTATGAAAATCGAGAAGCATCTGGCGGCTGCTCAACCTTCGCCCTTAACATTACCATACTGACCGTTATAATAACGATCAGTACATGAATGTCTCGCGGAGAACATTTAGAGAAGTTAGGATCAAAGCATACATGCGGCCGCTGACTCATCCATCGATTCGTGACATTCCAGTTGAAGGTATCCTTCACGCACTCTCTGATCCGGTGCGCGCCGCAATCTTTTCCGACATCGTAAGCTCAGCGTGTCCCCACAACTGTTCCACATTCCTCACAGTACAGTGACCGCGAAGGCGATCCCGAAGTCCACCCTCTCGCAACATCTAAGAACACTGAGGGAGGCTGGGCTGGTCAAGGGAACACGCCTTGGAGTAGAGATGTATAACATCTCCCGATGTGATGAGATCGAACAACGCTTTCCTGGGCTGATCAAGGCTATTGTTGCGGCCCATCATATCCAGTCCACTGAGCACAACGGAAACCCGAGGCAACCAGCAGCGGAAGGAGTTGAGTAAAACATCGTCTGACGGTCAGTCTTAGTCTCGATGTTGCTTTTGTGTCAAAGAACATCCTTGGATTGTTTGTTGATTACCACAAGGTCCCTGAGGCCTGGATGTCGCTCCTCGAACCACACCGGATCGAGCCGATAATTGATGCCGTTTATGATTTCAACGGAGTTCCAGATGCACTCCGTTTAGTCTGATCGCAAGCATCTGACAAGATTATGGAGGAGCTACGATGAAACTTTTGGTGACAGGTGCGTCTGGATACATCGGGGGTTCGGTTACGCAGAAGCTGCGCGACGCCGGTCATGAGGTCCTCGGTTTGGTGCGGTCCGAAGAGAAGGCTCGACAGGTAGAAGACCGGGGAATCGAACCAATTATTGGGACCCTCGACGACTCCGCCATTTTGGCGGACGCTGCCCGGAGAGCGGACGGAGTCATCAATACCGCGAGTTCAGACCATCGCGGCGCAGTCGAAGCGCTGGTCACGGCATTGGAGCGTAGTGGCAAGCCGCTCATCCACACCAGCGGCTCAAGCATCGTTTGTGATGATGCTCTCGGAGATTCGGAAAATCCAGCCATCTATAACGAAGACACTTATCTTGAGCCCGTCCCGATGCGGCAAGCACGCGTGGCCATCGACCGGTATGTGCGAGAGGCTGGCATTTCCAAAGGCATACGTGCCGTCGTGATCTGTCCCACGATGGTCTATGGAACAGGCCGCGGCCTGCAATCTGATAGCGATCAGGTTCCGAAACTGACCCTCCGCTCCAAAGAACGGGGTGCCGGTCTCTATATCGGCAAGGGTATCAACCGCTGGTCGAACGTCTATATCGATGATCTTGTCGATCTTTACCTCCTGGTGCTGGAGAAAGCTCCCGCAGCATCTTTTTTCTTTGCCGAGAATGGTGAAGCCTCGCTCCGCGAAGTGGCGGAGTCAGTAAGTCGCTTCCTCGGATACGGAGGCCGTATGGAGACTTGGGATGCGAAGGACGCGATTGCGCAGTACGGAGATTGGGCGAGGTTCGCTCTTGCCTCTAACAGCCGCGTTCGCGCTGGGAACGCCCGCAGGCTCGGCTGGTCGCCGCACGGTCCCACACTCGCCGAAGCGGTAGAACGCCAGTTATAAACGTAGTGATCGGGGGCGGTTCCAATGCGCGGCATTTTGAGTTTCACCGAACCGTCTCCCTGTCATCGAACTCACGGACTGGGCCTTCGCTAAAGCGGGGTCGGGCGTCGAAGCACTCTATTCCAATAATATAGGAGCAGGCCGGTGATGGTCAGCAGCGCAGGAGACGTGCCAAGGCCGGCCCAGATAACTTTGGCTGCCGTTCCCCATTCCGAAATCCTGGCGGCCGCCCAGCGTAAAGATCAGGTGGTTGCTGTATTTGATCTGCTCCTGTGCGTATAGATCAATCTGCTGCAGCAGATTGCTGTTGTTCAGGAATGGCGCGCCAGTTGGAATCGTCGTCTGGCCATACACCGGGTTGCAAATGTTCAGATCCCTACGCCTAACAGATAGTAGCTGGTAGCGCGTTGGTTGATGTGCTGCTAGTCATAACCGAATAGCACGGCCTGCTCCCAGTTACCGGCTTTGAAGCGTCGCAAAGCGCGCGTATCTACCGTATAGAAGCGGTTTCTGCCGGGGGTAGCAAACAGATAGCGGGAGACTTCAGTTTGGCTCGTTCCGTCGAATCCGCTGCCTGCGATCGTCTATGCTTTGAGCACCGATGTACTGGTATCGGTAGTTTAAGTGCAGATTCCAGTCGTCGTTGAACAGGTGGTCGCCTGTATAGGCGAGGAAACCTTGGGTACGCGTCACACCATCAAAGTCAGGCTCACCTAGAAAGGCACTAATGGGGATGATCTCATTGAGATTGGAAACGAGCCGA
>ATWD01000001.1:1170000-4712210 GCA_000421065.1 Acidobacteriaceae bacterium TAA 166 | reverse complement strand
ATGGATAGAAGCAATCGAGGCGAACGAAGGAAGATGACCGCCAAATTCGTAAAAAGAAGATCGCATTGACAAAGATGTCGCCCGTACCTCTGCCATAGCTTGTGAACAGCGCACTCGGGGTTGGGATCCCAGCTTCAGCGAATGCCTGTCGTGACACTATCGGAGGTCCCATGGACTGCTGGCTTCTTGCATTACTGATCGGAGTTGTCTGCGGTCTGAGATCATTTACGGGGTTAGCAGCAATAAGCATTGCTGCACGGGCAGACCGGCTCGGACTCTCTGGTTCGAAGATCGCTTTTCTCGGATACAGGTATACTCCGTGGATCTTTGCCGCTCTCGCGCTTGTCGAATATGTGACAGACCAACTTCCCAAAACACCAAGCCGGAAAGTGCCTCAGCAGTTCATCCCGCGCGTGCTGGCGGGAGCACTCTGCGGCGCTGCAATGTGTGTTGCCAGCGGCTCTACACTCTTCGGGATTGTTGCGGGCATCGTCGGCGCGATTGCCGGGACTTTCGGGGGCGCAAAGGGACGTCAACTCTTGGCGTCTGCCTTTGGAAAAGACATGCCGGCTGCCTTCCTGGAAGATGCAATCGCAATTGGATTGGCTCTCCTGGTCGTCACTCGCAACACTATCTAACCGTTTCACCTTTTAGGAGGCCAAGATGTCGCAAAACCCAATACGTTCCGTCAAGCAGGACGAGGAGAGCTCGACTTCCGCCGAGGCACAGGCTCACATTTCGCGCAGAAACGTCCTGATCAGCGGAGCGGCCATAGCAGCCACGCTCGCACTTTCGAACGCAGCTTTCGCGTTTCAACCCGAAACAACAAAACCGAAATCAGGCTTCAAAGGAGACACAGTGAACACTCTTACAGTGAAAGACGGCAACAGCATTTACTACAAGGACTGGGGCACGGGTCAGCCCATTGTCTTCTCGCACGGCTGGCCGCTCACAGCGGACGCCTGGGATGCGCAGATGCTCTTCTTTGGGCAGCATGGCTATCGGGTCATCGCTCATGATCGTCGCGGTCACGGGCGTTCGAGCCAGCCGTGGAATGGCAACGACATGGACACCTACGCGGACGATCTCGCGGAGTTGTTCGAGAAGTTGGACCTGAAGGACGCCATTCTCATAGGTCACTCGACGGGCGGCGGCGAGGTCGCACGTTTCATTGGGCGCCATGGAACCAAGCGTGTGGCAAAAGCTGTTTTGATCTCTGCAGTAACACCGTTCATGCTGCAAACGCCCGATCATCCCGGCGCCCCCATGTCCGTCTTTGATGATTTGCGCAATGGGCTTGTGAGCAACCGCACTGAGTTCATTCGGAATTTGTCGATCGCGTTCTATGGCTACAACAAACCAGACGCGAAGATCTCCGAGGGCATTCGTGAGTCGTTCTGGTTGCAGTCCATGATGGGCGGGTTGAAGTGCGAGTACGACTCCATCAAGGCCTTCTCTGAGACTGACTTTCGCGGAGACTTGGCCAAGTTTACGATTCCAACATTAGTTCTGCAGGGCGATGTGGACGAAATCGTACCGCTTCAAATCTCCGGCCCTCTCACGGCGAAACTGGTCAAGAATTCCACTCTGAAGATCTACCCCGGTCAGCCACACGGATTGTGCACCACATTCGCCGATCAGGTAAACGTCGACATTTTGGCCTTCATCAAATTGTAGATTCGAGCTGGGTAGAACCAGGGCCGCCGACAGGCGGCCCTGGTTCTTTGTCATCTTCGATTTTCGGTCTGAGAAACTCGGCCTCGCAAATGTCACTTGTAAATTTCATCCGCTCGCGGCTTATCCTCTAAGCTCGCTGTTCCCGGCAATCGATCGGATTTCTTCCAGACGATCTTCAAGATTGGGGGTGAATCGGCAGAAAAGGAGTTGGGCCGAGTTGGAGAGGTGTACGATGACTCCTCATAGCTCGTAGGGCTTTCGATGTACTCCGGAAGTAGTTCTGTGGCTCCCACAAATTGAGAAGCATCAATGGTGTGCTTGGACGGAACCTTCAGGTTATCGAGTTCTCCGGTCTCGATGATCACATACTGGCCCTTCGAGTATTGGTAGCCCTTCACGATCTCGTCGTTAGGGACCGCCGCCGCAGGAGCCTCGCCGTAGGCGGAGACCGAACTGTCCAGCACCTTCTGGTGGCGGACGCATTCGCCGGTGCTGCGACTGATCTGATGGAACGCAATGGAGGCTTTGCTCTCGGTCGCGGTGAAGAGTTGGACACCGAAAGAGACTAGCGAAACTTGTATCCGACCGGACCAATAGGGACGTGCCATGTTTCACTCCTGCCGCGCAGTAATGGGATTCCCATTAAACCTCAGCGTTTGCCTTAATTCCGGTGCAAATAGCGAACAATCCCCGCTCCGATACCTCTGGAACCACCAGTGACCAATGCTACTTTTCCCGTAAACGAACCTGCCTGTGTTTCTGCCATGATCCGGAGATTTGTCTCCGTTATTTTGGATAAAATCATCCATAATGAGATTCAGAAAGTTTGTCTCGGCGGAGATTGCACCGGCTTCCGCCAGGATCAAGGGACCAATCCCAGTCCCCACTCACGCCCCTCGGTCGAGTTCAGGAGAGTCCCCTTCCTCTTCCGTCAACGAGCTGCTGTGGTTCAGAAGCAAGCCGGTTTCCACGAAGAGAAGTAGGGCGTGATTTCGAGAGCAGTCAATCGACTGTTCATCGAAATCTCGTAGCAGACTCAGGTCCCCCGAGTCTCAATGTATGAGACTAAAAGCCCAATTATCCACAGAATCTCCCGAAGTATTCATTTTGTATCCATCGGATATTTAGAAGGTTTCTGTACGGAGCGTAAGTTATTGATTATTATTGGTAGCGTTACCGGGGCTCGAACCCGGACTCTTCGCCTTGAGAGGGCGACGTGTTAACCAGTTACACCATAACGCCAGAATCAGCTTGGCAGGAGGATGTTCTCTCCAGCACTTGATCAGTATAGCAGGCAAGAACACCAAATTCAAAGTCCGGCGTCGTGCATTCGAAGAGCTTAAAGGCCCAGCTTCTTGACCTCGTCGTTGTAGTACTTCCGGTAGAGGATATCCCACTCCTGCGATCCCTCGAGGATGATCTTGCGCTGCGAGGCGATCTTCTGCCGCGCTGCCGCATCGATCTTCGTCTCTTCGGTCAGCAGCCTCTCGAGCGCCTTGCGCGCCTCCTGGCGGATCGTGTTGCGATCCTCGAGAAAGTCGCACTCCGGAATCTCGGCCAGCGTATCGGCCACCGTGTGGGCGAGCTTGTTTACCTTGTCCCGTGAGATTCTCACAGCACCGCCTTATACTTGCGCGCAAGCTCGTTCTTGACCTTCTTGAACATCTCCGGATAGCTCGCACCGGTCTTGCGCATATCCTCCTGGAAGGCCTCGAGGATCACGCGGACCTCGTCGTTGATGCGGTCCTCGAGCGAGAGCTCATCGATCATGGCCGCCGCCACGCGCTCCTCCAGGAGCCCAGGCTTCTCGGTCTCGATCATCTTCTGCGCAATGAGCTGTTTTATAGTCTGGCGCGCCAGATACCCTACGTAATCTTTAGAGAAAATCATTGGCCTTTAAGGGAATATAACACGCGGATGTCGGTGAGGCGCCGAGGGTTCCCTATTTTGCCTTTGCCCCGTTCCTGTGTGAGCAATGGTCGTTGTTAACGCAGGACTCAGCCAGCCGCAGGCGTTCGACAGGCCTGCCTTTCCCCAGATGCTCGCGCACGATCTCCTCCGCATCCGACGGCTGCACATGGCCGTACCAGACCGCCTCGGGATAGACGACCACCATCGGGCCATGTTCGCACTGGTCAAGACATCCAGCCTCGTTTGCCCGAACCCTGCCCTTCAGCCCGGCATCCTTGAGCGCATCTTTAAAGGCCGATTTGAGCTTCTTCGAGCCCAGGGGAAGGCAGCTGGGGCGCGACGCCGACTCGTCCCGCTCGTTGGTACAGATAAAAAGATGATGTTCGTAAAGTGGCATCCCCATAAGATGCCCGGGGATGCACAGGCGACCCCTCGAATTTGCGCCTCCCGGGTGAGACAATAATCTTTCGATGCCTCCTGAAAACCTCATCACGCTCAAAGACGACATGGTGGCCTTCATCGCCGGCCATGGTCTGCGCAGAATGCCCGCCTACGTCTCCGACGAAGTTCCCACAGTGGTCTTCGAAGAAGAAAACCCCGACGGATGGAAGGACTTCGTCGAGCTGGCCGAGGCCTCCGGAGCTCCCTTCCTCACCATGAGCGAAGCCATACTCGAAAAGGCCGACCTCGCCAGCCTCATCGAGCAGATCCGCGACCAACTCTACCCCGACGACGAGGCTCCGGAGATCGACGATGCCGAGCGGCTCCTCCGTCACGTCGGCAAGATCGGTTACCTTCAGCTTGGCTTCGCCCACCAGGGCGTCATGTTCCTCTTCGAGACCGCCACCGACTGGTACGACTCGTTTCAGGATCTGATGGAGACCGTCTCCGGGCTCGGCGGAATCGTCGTCGACGACCACGATCACGACGAATAGGACGAGGCAGGAAACAGCAGGTGCTCTCCGGGCAGGTCGAGACACAACGAGAGTGGGTCACTCCCACCGTCGACGCAGCAATTGAAGCAGCCATCGAACCGATCATGGCCGCCACCGGGTGCCCGCGTGCCATCGCCCTTCTTCTGACTGCGCGCGGCATCGCGAAGGAGGCGCAGGCCCGCGCCTTCTTCTCCCCTACGCTCGGCGATCTCATCGACCCCCTGTGCATGCTCGGCATGGCCACCGCCGTCGAGCGCATCCAGCGCGCCGTGCGCGACTCCGAGCCCATCCTGATCTACGGCGACTACGACGTCGACGGCACCACCGCCACCGTCCTGCTCAAGACCGCCATCGAGCGCAGCGCCCCCAAGGGGGCTCCAGCCCTCGTCCGGTATCACGTTCCGCACCGGCTCCGCGAGGGCTACGGGATGCGCTCGAACGTTCTCGCGGAGGCCGTAGCCTCCGGGGTTCGCCTCGTCATCAGCGTCGACACCGGCATCCGCGCCTTCGCCGCCGCCACCGAATCCCGCGCCCTCGGGCTCGACCTCATCGTCACCGACCATCATCTCCCCGATGCGCAGGGAGTCCCCGAGGCCGTCGCCGTCGTCAACCCCGCGCAGTCCGGCTGCGGATACCCTTTCAAATCGCTCTGCGGAGCCGCCGTCGCCTTCAAGCTGGCCCACGCCATCCTTCGCGCCGCGTGCGTCAGCGAGATCGAGCGCGAGCGCCTCGAACGTACCTTGGTTCCCTCCTTCCTCAAGCTCGTCGCCATCGCTACGATTGCCGACTCGGTCCCGCTCGAAGGCGAAAACCGCGTCATCGCCGCGCTCGGCCTGCGCGAGCTGCGCAATCCCGTCCATCCGGGTCTTCGCGCATTGATGGAAGTCGCCGAGATCCCCACTGACCGACCGCCCACCGCCACCGAGGTCGGTTTCCGCATCGCCCCCCGCATCAACGCCGCCGGACGCATGGACGTGGCCAGCGATGTCGTCGAGCTCTTCCTGACGCGCGACCCCGAACGAGCCCGCGAGCTGGCCGCGAAGCTCAACCGGCTGAACGAAGAGCGCAAGGCTACCGAGGCCCGCGCTCTCGAAGCCATCGACGATCGACTCGCCGCCCTGCGCGGTGACGGAGATCAACTCCCTGCCCTCTGCCTGGTGCTGGATGACGCCGACTGGCATCGCGGCGTGCTCGGCATCCTTGCCTCGCGCATCGTCGACCGCACCGGACGTCCGGCGCTCGTCCTCACCCATGAAGAAGGCGAGGCGCACGGCTCCGGGCGCTCTATCCACGGCTATCATCTGCTCGACGCCCTCGCCTCGGCGCACGATGAAGACGGCGCCCTCTTCAATCGCTTTGGAGGCCACGCCCACGCCGTCGGCTTTTCCCTGCCCTCGGTCAATGTCGATCTCCTCCGCAGCCGCATGGAACGCCACAGCGCCACATGGCTCGCTACAGAGCTTCTCGCTCCGCCGCTCGCCTGCGACATCGAAATCGATCTCGAAGACCTCGCCCCCGAGTTCTACAAATGGCTGGAGCGATGTGGTCCCTTCGGCACAGGTCACCCGGAGCCTCTCCTCGTCAGCCGGGGAGTCACGCTCGCCGCAGACGTTCGCATCATCAAAGAGCGCCACATCGCGCTCGAGCTCCACTACCGCTCCGCCCGTCTTACCGCCCTCGGCTGGAGCCGTGCCGGCACTCTGTGGACGGAGCTCTGCCGGCAGCTCGCGCTCGCCGCCGGCTCCCGCATCGACGTCGCGTATCGCCTGCGCTCAAAGCACACTCCCTGGTACACCGGCCTAGAGCTCGAACTCGTCGATCTCCGCCTCTCCGTCTGAACCTCCATCTGGTCATCGCGCCGTATGCTTGATGGTTCCTGAGCCGAAGTAATTCTTTCGCATCGTCTTAGCGCTGCAGGCGTCTTATATACTGGCCTTTCGCGATGCCCACGACCGAGACAAGACGGCTCAACCCCTATGCCCTGGCCGGGATCATTCTCGCCGTCGTGGCGCTGGCAGTCTTCACCATCCGCAGCTTTACTCGCGATGTCATTGAAGTCCGCGCCTCCGCTGTCACGCATCAGAACCTGCTCAGCACCAACCCCACCAATGGCCTGGTCGAACCTGTAGCACCCTTTCAGGCACACGCGCAGGCCCCCGGCGTCATCACGAAGATCTACGTGCAGATTGGCCAGAAGGTAAAAAAGGGCGATCTGCTACTCCGGATGGAGGATGCCGACGCGGTTTCTCGTCTGGCCACGGCCAACTCCAGCCTGACCACAGCCGAGGCCTCGCTCCATGATATGCAGCAGGGTGGCACGCAGGAAGAACGCATTGCCCTTGCGGCCGATCTAAATCGCGCACAGCAGCAGAAGCAGCAGGCCGAAACCTCATTGACCTCGCTTCGCCAGCTGCAGCAGAAGGGTGCGGCTTCGCTTGGCGAGGTTGCTGCCGCGGAGCAGCGCCTCGCTACGGCCAACGCCTCGCTCGAGAATGTGCAGCGGCGCCAGACCGACCGTTACAGCCAGACCGATCGCAGTAAAGTGCAGGCGCAGCTGAACGACGCCCGCGCCTCTGTAGCCGCCGCCAAAAACACCTACGGCAACGCCAATATTCGTTCTCCTCTCAACGGTACGGTCTACTCCATTCCCGTGGCTCCCTATGACTACGTTCAGGGCGGCCAAACTCTGATGGATGTCGCCGATCTCACTCGGCTCCAGGTTCGCGCCTACTTCGACGAGCCTGAGATCGGCAAACTGGCCGTCGGCCAGGCGGTCAAGATCACCTGGGACGCCAAGCCCAATCTGACCTGGCACGGACACGTCAGCCGTATCCCCTCCACCGTCATCGCGCATGGCACCCGCAACGTCGGCGAGTGCATCATTACTGTCGATGACGCTAACGGCGAGCTCCTTCCCAACACCAACGTCATCACCACGGTCACCGTCTCGCAACGATTCAACGTCCTCACCGTACCGCGGGAGGCCCTGCACACCGAGGGCGCAAGCGACTTCGTCTATCGCGTCGTCGAAGACAAGCTGGTCCGTACCCCGGTGCAGGTCGGCGTCCAGAATCTGAACCGCGTCGAGATTCTGAGCGGCCTCTCGGAGAAGGACGTCGTCGCCACAACTGCAACCAGCAACCGCGACCTGTCGAACGGTCTGGCCGTCAAGATCGTCGAATAGCCTATGGCTTCTTTGCGGCTCCTCGCAACGCGTCTCTTTCCATCCGCGCTCCTTCTTCTGGCTGCCGCGCCCATGCTCGCTGCCGACGACGACCAGGCCGAGACGCTTCTGCGGCAGGGCCGGGTCGGCGCCGCAGCCTCCATGCTTCAGGAGACTCTCTCCGGCCAACCCTACGACGCGCGCGCTCATGAGCTGCTCTGCCGCGTCTTTTACGCGCAGGACATGCCCGATCCAGCCGTCCGCGAGTGCGAACAGGCGGCCCGGGACGACGCCTCCAACAGCGATAACGAGATGTGGCTCGGCCGCACCTACGGCCTGAAGGCTTCCCAGGCGAATGTGCTGAACGCTTTCTCTATCGCCCGCAAGGTCCACGTCGCCTTCGAGCAGGCGGTCAGGCTGAATCCGGCCAACCTGCAAGCCATGAGCGATCTCGGCCAGTTCTACGTCGCCGCTCCCGCCATCGTCGGAGGAGGAACCAACAAGGCCCAGGCCCTTGTCCCTCAGATTCTCCCGCACTCCGCCGCCAAGGCCCACCGTCTCCTCGGCCTCATCGCCCAAAAAAAGAACGATCCCGCCGCCGCCGAGGCCGAGTTCAAGCAAGCCATCGCCTCCGCGAAGACGCCCGAGGCGGTCTCAGCTGCCTGGGTCGATCTTGGGCTCTTCTATCAGCAGCAGTCCCAGCCCGATCTGGCGGTCGAGGCACTTAAATCCAGCATCCAGGCCAACCACATCCACAATGCATCTCTGGTTGACGCCGCCAGCATCCTCACCGAGCTGCACCGCGAGCCTGAGCTCGCCGAAAAGCTTCTCCGCGACTATCTTGCCTCGCCGGCGAAGTCCGACGAGGCCCCCGCCTTCAAGGTCCACCTTCAGCTCGGCGACATTCTGAAGAAGCGCGGCGACATGGCCGGAGCCCAGCTCGAGTACGCCGCCGCCCTCGAGCTGGCACCAGACTTTGTTCCCGCGCGCAAGGCGGCCCAGAGTGCGTGAAGAGAAGCGCGATACCATAAAACGATATGGCAGGAGTCTCCCCCGAAGCATGACCTCTCTACGCAGCCTACTGATCGCGGGCGTCTGCACCCTCGCGGCCGCAACCCCGGCGATCGCGCAGATCTCTCTGACGACGGCAGTAGACCTCGCTCTCAAAAACAGCCCGCGGGTGCTGGGAGCGCAGGCTGAGGTCAACCGGGCCAAGGCGACGCTTGAGCAGACGCACGACGTCTACATTCCCTCCCTCAGCTTGGGGTCTGGCCTTGGTTATACCTTCGGTTTTCCCTTCGGCGCGCCCTCCCTCTTCAGCGTCACGGCGCAATCTCTCGTCTTCGATCAATCGCAGAAGAACTACATTCGCGCCGCGCGCGCCGGACTCGAATCCACGAATCACAATCTGAACGAGATCCGGCAGGAGGTCATAGGGGACGCCGTCACAACCTACATCACGCTCGACGCCGACGTCGAAAGACTCAATGCCGCTCAGGACGAGTCGCGTTTCGCCGCAGAGCTGACACGCATCGTGCAACAGCGACTTGATGCCGGCCAGGATACCCAGGTCGAGCTGACACGCTCCCGCCTGACCGCGGCCAATCTCGATCTTCGCCGCATCCAGCTTGAAGACGACGCCGACAACCAGCGCGATCATCTTTCCCGTCTGACCGGCCTTCCCTCCGACGGACTCGCGACCATCCATGCCAGCATTCCGGCGCTGCCCAAAAACTTCTCGCCTGTAAAGGACTCGACGCTTCCGGAGTCGATTCAAGCGGCCTATACGAGTGCGCAGGCGAAACAGCAGACCGCCTTCGGCGACCTTCACAAGTTATATCGGCCTCAGCTGGGAATCGGCCTGCAGTACAGCCGTTTAGCAAGCTTCAATAATTACCAGAGATACTACCAACCCGGGAGCTTCGATAATTACAACAATCTGCAGGTGGGCCTGCAGTTTACCTTCCCGATCTTCGACAAATCCAAGCGCGCCAAGGCCCAGGAGTCTATGGCCGAAGCCGAGCACAGCCTCCGCGATGCCGATCAGGCTCGAAATCAGTTTCTCGAAGGAAGACATCGGATGAGAAATGCGGTGCGGGAGCTGGCCGCTCATGCCGAGGTCACCTCACTCCAGCGCGAACTTGCCCTCAATCAGCTAGACGTGATTCAACTCCAGCTTCAGTCCAGTGGCGGAGGAACTCCGATCACACCGAAGGAAGGACAGAACGCGCGGATTCAGGAACGTGCGCGTTATTTGGACTATCTCGACGCCGACCTTCAGCTCCGCCAGACCCAGGTTGACCTGCTCCGTTCGAATGGCGATCTTGAGGAATGGCTCAAATCGACGGCGCAAGCCCAGTCAGCCAACCTTACCCCAGCCTCCGACACCTCCCATCCTCCATCCGCATCCAACCCTTAAAAAAGACGCAATCGAGGCAGCATGAAAGCGATCGCCGCAGTCATCCTCGTCGTCCTGCTTCTAGCCACCGCCGGCTTCGTCCGTGACGCCCGCATCGCCGGCGACTTTCCCTCCATCCGCGCCAAATCCTCCGAGGTCGACGTCCGCCGCATCATGGGCGAACCCAAGCAGGTTCAACGCCCCTGCCAGGCCTACAACACTTCTGTCCAGCCCGGATGCGACCATGTCTTTCTCTACCGTTCCATCTTCTATCCTCTCCGCAGCCGCTACTGGCTGGTCTTCTTCGATCGAAACAACCAGGTTACCGCCACCTCCAGCCAGCTGGAACCATAGACGGAACCTGACGGAACTTTGCCCCCTGAACGTTACCGAATGGTAAAATGGAACTACGACCATGCCGCTTAAGACACTGTTTCTGAACCCGCCCTCCTTTGAGAACTTCGACGGCGGCGCCAGCTCCCGCTGGCCCGCGACCCGCGAGATCGAATCCTATTGGTACCCGGTCTGGCTGGCCTATCCCGCCGGAATGCTCGAAGGATCGCGACTGCTCGATGCTCCGCCGCACCACATCTCGGCCGAGGAGACCATCGAGATCGCCAAGGGCTTTGAGTTCCTGGTACTGTTTACCTCGACCGTAGGCTGGTCCGGCGACCACGCCCTCACCCAGGCCATCAAGAAGGCCAACCCCTCCATCCGCATCGCCTTCGTCGGCCCTCCAGTCACTACCGATCCCGATCGCGCCCTCAACGAGTGTGATGTCCTCGACTTCGTCTGCCGCCGCGAGTTCGACTTTTCCGTCGTCGAGTACGCCAACGGCAAGCCGTTGAACGAGATCCTCGGCATCTCCTATAAAGATTCCAACGGCGTCATCCAGCACAATCCCGACCGCCCGCAGGTCGAGGATCTCGACGCCATGCCCTGGGCTACCAAGATCTACAAGCGCGACATGGACGTCACCCGGTACAACGTGCCGTTCCTTCTGCACCCCTACATCGCGCTCTACTCCACCCGCGGCTGCCCAGCGCAGTGCACCTTCTGCCTCTGGCCCCAGACTCTCTCGGGCCATGCCTGGCGCAAGCGGTCTTCCGATGATGTGGCTGCCGAGATGAAGTGGGCCAAGGAGAACTTCCCCGACGTCAAGGAGTTTTTCTTCGACGACGATACCTTCAACATCCAGAAGGCCCGCACCATCGAGCTCTGCTCGAAGCTCAAGCCGCTCGGCATCACCTGGTCCTGCACCTCGCGCGTCACCACCGACCGCGACACGCTCAAGGCCATGAAAGAAGCCGGCTGCCGCCTTCTGATCGTCGGATTTGAGTCAGGCGACCCGCAGATCCTCAAGAACATCAAGAAAGGCGCCACCGTCGAACGCGCCCGTGACTTCGTCAAGGACTGCCATGACCTCGGCCTGGTCATCCACGCTGACTTCATCCTCGGTCTTCCCGGGGAGACCAAGGAGTCCATCCGCAACACCATCAACTTCGCCAAGACGCTGGACTGCGAGACTATTCAGGTCTCCGTCGCCCACGCCTATCCCGGCACCGAGTTCTACGACTTCGCCAAGCGCAACAACTTCATCACCAACGAGAAGATGGAGGACGGCGGAGGCCACCAGATGGCCCACATCGAGTACCCCGGCCTTCCCACCGAGTACGTGATGGAGATGGTGCACAAGTTCTACGACGAGTACTACTTCCGCCCCAAGGCCGCCGCCCGCGTCGTCTGGAAGGCCATCGTCAACCGCGACGTTCCCCGTCTCTACGTCGAGGCCAAGAGCTTCATGAAGCTGCGCGCCGAACGTAATCGCGCCGCACGCGTCAAGAAGGAAGAGAAGGCTCTCAAGCAGCAGGAATCCGTCAGCATGAACGCGTAAAGCACGCTCCTACACTCTCGAAGGGCGGCTGATCACAAATCAGCCGCCTTTTTTTGCGTCTGATTCCGGACCGATTTCTATAGGTTATATCTCGTCCGCAGAGGTGACCTATGTCTCATGCAGCTCAGGACACCATCGAAGAGGCCGTTTCCTTGAATCCAGCGAAAAACAGCAATCGCTTTATCGTTGCCGGAGATTCTCCGAATGAAGAACTCATCGGGCCATCAAGCGTCCATGAGGCAGACAACTTGGCGAATACGGCAAGGTTGCATTCGTTACGACCGACGGCGGTACCGCTTCTCCGATGCCTGACGGGGTACGACGACCGGCAAAGCTTTTGCGCGTTGAGTTTGGCGAAGTGCCTGAAGAGCTTTTGTCCTGAACACAGAATCCCACTCAACTGCGACAGCTCAGCGTGTACGCTTCGACTGAGCACGATATACGCGCCAGCAACAAGCGATGTCCGGAGCATCCACTCCTGATCGATTCCTGACGAGAAGCAGAGCTGGAATTACTGCGATACACGAATTGAAGTTCTTCAATCGTGGCGGAGGCCCTTTGCCGCGACAGGTGTCAAAGAGTGATACCGGAATGTGCAAAGATATGCAGCGGATTTATTGCCCTGTTAACCGCAGAGGTCCGCGACCACCGTAAAACAACAGAGACGAGGTTAGCTTAGCAGAGGTTCATCTTCTTTATAACCCATTGATCCATATGTACTTGGATGAGATGAAGCTAATTGCAGCCGGGGTGTAAGCAATTGTTCGTCAACGGGCCCGAAAAGAATCTTTTGGATCAATCTACGGAGGTCATGCGAATTATGGCCATCCGCGATGGGGAAAGAAAGCCTCTCTTCGACTCGGATTTACAAGGGTCGCTCTCTCCATCGCCATCGCTTTTAATCGAGAAACACGAGATATGCCAGACCAATTGGCAGACAGTGATTCTTCCCGATCAGGTGCTGACGTTATACATGAGGCGTTGCCGTGTGGAATATGGCAGCAGAGCCGGCGACCTTCGGTATGTGGTTCTGACAAAGGGCAGCGTGGTGATCGAAAAACGCGCGTGCGAACAGATATTCCGTCTCGATTCGCCAACCTCCACCCTTACCCTGCGCTTGTCCGATTCGGCACTGACCCAGGCGGTCGAAGCCTCGCCGGGCATACGAGACTGCATGCCAACAGACAGGGCGGGCAAGGACCGGAGGCTCTCTTCCCTGCTCTATGCGCTAGAGCGCGAGCGAATACACGGATATCCCTCGGGGCGCCTGTTCGTCGATGGAATCGAGCAGGCCCTGGCGGCGATTCTGGTGAACTACGATGGCATCGCATGCCGTGCGTCACAGCTATTCAAAGGCGGGCTCGCTCCTTATCGAATGAAGCGCGTAAATGAGTTTATCCATGCACGCATTGAAGAGGAGATTAGCCTGAACGAACTGGCGCAGGCGGCGGGATTGAGCCCCTCACACTTTTGCAGTCTCTTCCGCAAGACCCTGGGTACGACGCCACACAAGTTTGTACTCGGCCGCAGGATTCAACATGCGAAGACGCTTTTATCTGATCCGGGCCGCTCGATTCTCGATGTAGCATTGGCCTCCGGTTTTCGAACCCATCAGCATTTCTCCAGGATCTTTCACCGCTTTACCGGAGCCTCGCCCAGCGGCTATCGCGCTCAGCTTTGATCGCGTTGTCGAGGGATGACCTTCGGTACGAATCCGACGATCTACACTGTTACGTTCCAGGCTTAATGACGTTCCAGGTGCAGCTCGAAGGCCGCGGCACGCGCGAGAGTAAACCTGTCTCCATCGCGCAGTCTGGCGGCTACTCCAGGCTGGAGAGGACGGTTTCGCAGAAAGGTCCCGTTCGAGCTATCGAGGTCGATGAGATAACAACTCCTATCGCGCTTATGCACCTCACAGTGAAAACGTGATACCTGCCGGTCCGGATCGCGAACGAGGACCTCGTTTTTTCTGCCGCCGTCCATGGCGACACCGCCGATGTGTGTGACCTCCTGGTTCAATAGATAACGCTTGCCTTTGTCGACTCCGTCGAGAGCGATGAGATAGGCGATCACCGTTTTGCCACGGCGTCTCCAGAAAAAAACGGGAAGGCCCGCGAGGATCAGAAGGCCACCTCCGCCAAAGCCTGCACGGAGCAGGAGGCGATCCCTGAGCCGGGACCGGATCAGCGCCTGCAAGCGATCGACGGCCGGCCCGCTGGCTCCGAGCCGTTGCGCATCGTTCAAACGGTCTCTCGCCTGGTTGAGATTGCCTTGCAACAGAGCGTCCTGCGTCTGGCGTACCAGCGCATCGCGCCGGGCGAAATTCTCCTGAAGTTGGGTGGAGGATGCCTGCTGCTCTGCCCTGCCGTGCTCTTGCTGTGCATTGGCGGCGTCGATCTGTCCCTGGGCCTTGTCCAGACGTTGCTGCGCGGGCATATCCCCGGGATCGAGAAAAAGTATCTGTTTATTGATGCGCACGGCGTCTTCCGGGGTGGAAGCGCTCAGCGCATCCATGGTCAATCTGCGAATCTGCTCCTGGTTGGCTTTGTCCTGAGGTGACGGGCCAAGCACTGTGGGCACAGAGATGGCAGCAGGCGGAGCTGCAGCGGGAGTGACGGGGGGCGTCTCCGCGACAGGTGCCGGGGGAGGCGGAGGCGCAGGCCCTTTCGGCAGAGCCCCTATCTGAACGTCAAGCAGGTCAAGCTTAGCCTTGTCGCTCTGTATACGTAGGCCCAGAGGTCCGGCGGCCGAGTGGTAAGTACCCTCGGGACGGGAGTCGTAGTAATCGGTCACCAGAGTGCCATTGATCCAGACGGAGATGCGATGGGCACGGGCGATTACGGTCCCCGTAAAAGGCCGTCCAGCCCCTATCGAAGAAGCGCGCGCCTTCTCTAATCTGACCAGGCCGCCGACGCCGAAAGACTTTCCATCCTGGAGCTGACGCGCCGTGGCCGTATCGGTGCTGATCGCGTATCCAGAATCAAATTGTCCGGGCGTTCCACGAAAAAATACCTCTGTTGCGGTATGGCCCTCGCTATCGATCGCGGAGGTCTTCGCCGTAAACTGCAACACAAAATCGTCATAAGCAGTCGTCGACTCAAGCAGCCCCTCGCCGCCTTCTCCATGAATGCCTCCCGAACCCGACCAGCGGACGTTTTTTGGGGGTTTGGGCTTGCCCGACAGGCCCGGAATCGGCAACTTCAACTTCGATTTTTTCTCTGGGGCGGGCGCGGGTACAGCTCGCCAGCCGTCAAGATTGGAGCCGTTGTAAAGCCGGTCAAGCCCCAGAGGCTTGAGTCGGATGGAGCGAATCTCCAGTTTCGTGCCACGCGGCGCCGCGAACTCAAAATAACCCACCCGGTTCTTCGTGTTCTTCCCATCCGCGGTAATTTTTCCATTGAGGGTGACGAGCAGATGGGTGCCTTCCGCCTTCATCTCATAGACATTCCAACCTCCGGCAGCTGCAGTAGAGGCAGCCTCCCCTCCATCGATTCCAGCGAGGGTGCCGTCGTTCAGTGACATGGTGTAGCCCGGTTGCCCGGGCTTGCTTTGCGGATCGATACGCAGCAGCAGCGTAGCGGGTCCGCCGGTCATACGAGCCTCAAACTTCAGATCGAAATCAGAGAACGAAGTATTCGTTCGCAGCCGGCTCTGTTGCGCCGAGTCGGAGACGAGCGCATTACCAGTAATCTGCCAGTCTCCATTGCTGGTCCAGCCGAAACGAGAAGCTCCATCGAAGAGCCGGAGCCAACCTTGCGCGGCCTCGTCGATGGCCAAAGGGCCAGCAGGCTCCGATGCCCCCATACAGAGCGAGAGAATGAGAAGGGAGAGGGCCGCAGCGCCAATCGCCCGGCTGCTATGCAGTGGCCGTGGCATTCTGGGAGATGTCAAAGCTGAGTCCTGTCTCTTCCGAATAATTGAGGTGCAGCTTCCACCCCTGCTCGATCTCACCTGCGATCAATGCCGTGGCCAATGGAGACAGAATCACCTGTTGCATGGTCCTGCCTACCGGCCTTGCGCCGTACTCGGGATCGTAGGAGAGCGCGGCCAGATGCTTGAGTGCGGCCTCGTGGATGCTCATCTCGATCTCGCGTTCCTCCGCAAGCTTTCTGCGCAGGCGATCGAGCGAGTGTCCGACGATCCGCTCAAGCTCTACCGAGGTAAGCGCATCGAAGGGCACCACCTGAGAGATGCGGTTGTATAGCTCCGGCCGAAGCGTTGATCGTACGATCTCGGAGATAATCGTGCGTCGCGCTTCAGGCTCGTCGCTCTGGGCCATCGCTTCACGTGCTCCCAGGTTGGAGGTAAACAGAATGATGGCATTGGAGAAGTCGCAGAAGCGCCCTTTCGCATCGGTCAGTCTACCTTCGTCGAGCACGCCTAGCAGAAGATCCAGAACCTCCGGGTGCGCCTTCTCGACCTCATCGAAGAGCACGATAGAGTAGGGGCTACGTCGGACCCGTTCCGTCAGATAGCCCCCTTCCTCGGAGCCGATCAAGCCGGGCCGCGATCCGATCAGGCCGCTGACGGAACCTTTCTCCTTGTACTCGCCCATATCGACGCGGATCAGCGCTGTCTCGTCGTCGAAGAGCGCATCCGCCAGCGCCTTGGCCAGCTCTGTCTTTCCCGTGCCGGTAGGGCCGACGAAGAGAAACGAGTTGGGTTTGCGATGAGTTTCAAGATCGGCACGCATTCGCCTGACCGCCTCGGCAACAGCGATTACCGCCTCCGGCTGACCGAAGATGCGTTCCGACAGCCGTTCTTCAAGCTTCACCAGCCGCTCGCGTTCGCTCTCGAGCATGCGATGAATGGGGATGCCGACGCGCTCCGCAATAACCTCCGCGATGTGCTCTGCTCGGACTTCATCCGGTATGGCTGCGCTTTGGCCGGTTTCATCCTCTAGCTGACGCTCTAGATCGCGGCGTTGCGCCTCAAGATATTGCAAAGCTCCATAGCGGATCTCGGCCGCCTGGGTAATGTCGCCCGCGGCCTGCGTCTTGATCAGAAGAGCCGTTTGCTCTTCGATAGCCTGCTTCGTAGCCTGCAGACTCTCAGAGGCCAGCTTCTGCATCCTCCATTTTGCTGTCGACGTATCGGCGCGGCTCGTCAGCTCCGCGATCTCGTCGGAGAGCCCGGAGAACGACTTCGCGTTAGGAGACATACTTTCAAGCTCCATCCGCTTGTCGGCTAGCAGGCGCTCCAGCCGGTCAATCTCCCGCGGCTTTGACTCCTTCTGCATGCGAATGCGCGCGGAGGCTTCGTCGAGGATGTCGATGGCCTTATCCGGCAAAAAACGCGCGGGCAGGTATCGCCGCGAAAGTTTGATCGCAGCGTGCAGAGCTTCGTCGGCCAGCCGGACACCGTGATAGGTCTCGTATCGGGAGCGGACACCGCGCAGAATGACGAGCATCGCCTCATCGGTTGGCTCCTTGACAACGACGACATCGAAACGGCGTGCAAGCGCACCGTCCTTCTCGATCTTCTCGCGATACTCGTCGAAGGTGGTCGCCCCAATGCAGCGCAACTCTCCACGCGCGAGCGCGGGCTTCAGGATGTTGGCCGCATCCATGCCACCTTCATTGCCGCCGGTGCCGACCAACGTGTGCAACTCGTCGAGAAAGAGGATGATCTCTCCCTTGCGCGCACGAACCTCATCGACGATACCTTTGAGGCGTTCTTCAAATTCTCCGCGATATTTCGCGCCGGCGACCATAGCAGTTAGGTCGAGCGCGAGAACTCTGCAGCTCTTGAGGGACTCGGGAACATCTCCCGCAGCAATGCGCAGGGCCAGCCCTTCCGCGATGGAAGTCTTGCCGGTACCGGGGTCTCCGACGCAGACCGGATTGCTCTTGGTCTTGCGCAGCAATGTCTGTATGACGCGCCGGATCTCTTCGTCGCGCCCGACAACGGGCATGAGCTCTCCGCTCCGAGCGAGCGCCGTAAGGTCTCGCGAGAATCGCATGAGCAACTTGCCGGGGCTATTGTTTCCAGCGCCGTCCGAACTCGATCCATGCGCTCCATCGGGACCGTTCAAAGCTTCCTTCGTAGAATCGTCTCTGTCCTTCGCCATCATCAGGGTCTCTCGCGTGATGCCCGGGGCGCGCAAATCCTTCGCGAGCTCTTCACTGTGTATAGAGACAGCCAGCAGGAAGTCCACAGGCTCGGCGATTTCGGCCCCGCGCGCATCCATCTCATGAAACGAATGCTCGATCAGATCACGTAGACCGCGTGAGGCAACGGGGCGTCGTCCCGGCTCCCGGGCGATCCTAGGCAGTCGGTTAAGCCGCGCGATAAGCGTCGCAAGCATAGGAGCGGGCGAGATGCCTGCCCGCGTGAGATAGGCTGTCATCGCCCTATCGTCGAGCAACACATACAGCAGATGCTCCGGTGCGATGCTGGCGTGACCGCGATCTTCCGCAAAGTGCCGCGCGTGGTCAAGGGCAGTCTCAAACTCCGCAGATAATTTATCCAAGGGGAACGACATGCAATTCTCCGTGATCTTTATTCCAGGCGACGCCTGCGTGGCGGAAGAACAGGGTTTTCCATCTGTCTGGTCTCAGACGAAGCTGTCTGCTCCTCGTGTGAGCCCCACGCATTCTTCGATCTGGCCGGCTGAGGCTGCAAGGGTGGCCGAAAGGCCCTAGGTGCCGCATCGCCGCGAGCCACTGCGAATGCTTCCGCTCCTTCATGCGATCTGAACGGCCCGTTCGCTCCAGGAGATGTCTCAATCGATGGATCGGGCAGACTCATCTTCTCTGTGTCCTGAGCATAGAAGCGATGGCGCACGAACAGTAGGGCCGTCCGCACGCTGAAGTGTGCCGGCACCGCTACCCGTAGGTCAGTCACGGTAGCAATGTCGGGGGCCTCGAAGTCGAACTCCACGTTCTTCTGCCCGGCGAAACGCACCTGCCCTACGCCGTGGATCGGGGCCCGGCGTGATCCGCTCCCTTCGTTAATTCGGATTTCGACGGGCAGCTGCGTCTCTGCGGGATACTCATGATCCAGCTCGGCGGTAAGGATAATTCTGTATTTTTCGCGTCCTTCAAGCCGGATGTTGGCAAAGTAGAATGTCATCTCGTCGCCAAAACCCTGCAACCGCGCGGGTTTGGCGGCCAGCTTGTAGAGTGCGCTCCCACCGCGGTCGAAGACGAAGTTCATCGTATCGAGTGTGGGGCTGACGCGAAAGTCGATGTATTTGCCTTCGAGAGCACGTTCCAAAATCTGCAGACTGCGTAAGGAGTTCTGCACGAAGCGTACCTCCAGACCGAGATCGTCTTCGACCCGCCAGCGCGGCGAGCTCTTCAAGAGCTGCTTCTGCTGCTCCACAAGAGGGACGAACTCCGTTTCGCCGGCATTCTTCAATGCATCGAAGTACTGCTGCACCGGAGGGTTCAGATCCAGACCCACGGCAGCGCCCTGCAGAAACTTGCGGAGGCTGCCAAAGAACTGGGCGGGCCGTTGCGTGGGGCTAAGACAGTCGTAGAGGCATGCTTCGATGGAGGGGATGATCCGCTTGACGAACTCGAGCGTATCGCGATCGATGCCAACGTCGATGCCTCGCTCGCGGGTCAGCTCGATGTACTCCTGCATGGCACGATGAAGCTCGATGAAACGGCTGCAGAGATAGGTGAGCTGCTCGACGATTCGCCGCCAGGCGGCACTGAGCTCGCTGAAGGCGGTAAGATGGGTGCAGGGCGGAATGAAGCGAGGGTCCTGCTCATAGGCAAGACTCCGCTCGGAGCGGCGTATGCGGCTCACTGCAATTGCGTGCTGCACCTCCTCTCCGTGTGGTTGCAACACGAGGCGGCACGAGCGAACCCGTTCCGTCTGCATCTGCGGGTTATGTTTGTCGGGTAGGCCATCGAGGACGGTGTAGACATGGGGCGGAGCCACAATATAGATACGTGCTTCCCTGATGCCTCCCAGCTCGCTTTTGCTGAACTCCTGATCGAGCGGACAGTCCGGCGTAATCTCGACCGGGGTACCGGATACGGTCAGGCCGCGGCATTGCGTCACGGTGATACGAAGCGTGTGCTCATCTTCCAAAAGAGTAATGATGGGGTCATGTCTTACCGCCCCGACTTCACTCTCCGGCAGGCGCGGACCGCCACCGATCAACCCGAAGCTGTCGTGGGTGTAGCGCATCATCCAGAGCATCTCCGCCTCGTAGAAGCGCTCCTGCCGCAGGAAGTGCTCCGGAGCGACGAGCATCCCAAACTCCCAGTTGACCGCGTTGTGGTGGGTGTCTTTCGGGTTCATGCACATGCTCCTCTACCGAGGTGAAAGTTAAGACCAATGCGGCTGTTGTTCGACGCTATTCCAAGACGAGGAGCCTGCCGGGCGTCCTCGAGAACCCACGCGATGGAATGACTTTGCCAGACACTCATGCATAAGTCTGTAGTCATCTGAATAAGCTGACGACCCTGCTCGGACTGGAAACTGGTATAGATATCGAGTGATACGGGGCCTAGCCGAATCGTGACGGAGTCAGTATCGAGCTGACGGTCGCCGAGGAGGAAGTCGCGTCCGAGGCGGCTTGCCCGCGAACCGAGAAAGGATTGGTCTTCCCTCCTGAGCAGCCGATGCGCACCGCTGTACTCGATATTGTTTACAGGCAGGCCGAGGAGAACGAGAAAGGTCAAACGAATTCCGACCTCGCGCGCGGCCATGACCGGCAACGTGGGCGCCAACAATGCGAGCGGATAAAGCAGATCCTCAGGCCAAACCGCAGAGTCGATACCAAAGAGCGCAAGCCAGCGGCGGCAAGCTGCAGATTTTCCTGGACCGATCTGGAAGAGAGGAGCGCCAGCGCGAAGCCACAGGGCCGCCTTCTGCATGGGATCGTCGAAGAGCTGAGACAACTCTCGTGTGCCCATCTCGGCCTCCCCACCAGACTCGCGCATGGGCAACGGCAAGGCTTCGAAGCAGCCGAAGCCGGCGATCCACAACGTGACGGATACGGAGGAAGTGAGCGGAGTACCAGGAGATGGAGACTGGCGCACGACCTGCAGGCTGGGGCGGCCGGCGCCGGCCATGCGCAGGTTAAGACGTGACTCGGCAATACCCAATGCATCAAGCACATGTACGGCCGAGTCGATCGTATGGGCAAAACCTGCAGTTCCCTGCGCGAAGTCGGGCATCGTGGGATGCTCCTGCCCCGAAAGCTGTATGACGGCTATGTCCATACCAGCTCCACGTTCACGTCCATGTCGAGTGGCACCCGTTCCCCGAGATAGCGATGCAGATCGTTGACAAGGATGCGTGCCTCTTCTTCGGGGGCGGCAAACCTGTCCCTTCCCGCCATCACCGTGATGCAGTGCAATCGACGCAGTCCCCGCGTGCTTCGCGTAAGGATGGGATGGATATCGACACGCGTGATGCGACGATCGAAGGAACGGATCGAAGTTTCGAGATCGATGCGTGTGAGCAGACGTTGACGTGACAGCAACGCCTCGGAGAATCTTCGCTGCGCTGAATGCAGGCCTTCTCCATCGGAGCCCCCCGCGCCCGCGGTGATATTTTCTACCGTCAGGCCGCGGACCGGCGGCTCTTTCACAAAACTCTGCAGACGAGCGACTCCCATTTGATTACCAGCTGCTCCCTCAGTCATCCAGAGCCGCACATTGGCGTAGGTTTCCTCCGATCCGTCCGGCATCTTGCCAGGCAACAGCGTCAGATAGCCCTGGTGAAGACGGTATCTCCCCATACCGGGACGAAAGGAAGGTTGGAATTCGGGAAGGTATGTCTCCCCGCTTTCTCCCGTGATCGAAAGCGGAGCCACAAGAAAGGAACGGCCACCCGTTTCTCCGCTGACAGGGATCGTCGTGCCGTTCTCTTTGAAGTTCACCGTCTGGTTGGAACACTCCACATTGGAGGCACTCTGCGCGTGCAGATAGACGGCCGAGATGGCGGTGTGCAGCGATTCTATCCGGGCATCGAGCTGGATGCGGAGCCACGCACGCGGCCTGGTAAAGAGTCCCGGGCGTTCGAAGATCGAGCGGAGTGGCGCCTCCATTCCCTGTGGGGCGTCGCACAGAAAATGTCGTTGCGCAGGGATGGCCGGAAGGACAAAGCATCTCCCTCGCCAGAAACCTCCAGGCAACGACGGCGTCTCCACACCTTCCTGTATCTCCGCTGCTTCGTCGGCCGTCTTCAACCAATGCAGCTGGTGCTGCCCCGCGTTCAGTTCGCGTGGGCAGAGCACTCCCGTGGCTTCGAAGCGGCCGTTGTTCGAGGCAAGACACCAGTTTTCGCTCTCCAATTGCGCGCTTAACAGCGTGGCCTCTGGGCTGGTCTGCAAAAAGATCCCATGCCGGGAGAGATACGTGGGGGCCAGATTCTCAATCGCAATGTAGATCGCCGGGTGCGGGCCCAACTCCGCGGGAACCGCACCATACGACGGGCCGCCGCGCGAGCTCTCCGCCGGCAATTCAATCCCACTCAGCAGGCGCAGCTCTCCACCGAGGTCTGCGCCCATTGAGCGGCTACTTTCCCTGAGGCATTGGTAAACGAACACCGCCGCAATCCGCGCAGGAGAGACGGAGATACCGTAATCCGTCGTAAAGCTCATCCGGCCGCCGCTTTCAGGCTCTCCGCCCAGCACGGTTCCCACGCTTACATGGGCTGACTCCGCCTGGCAGCGATAACGCACGACTAACTGCGCCGGATGGGCGAAGCGGCGCTCGAAACCGAGACCCTCCAGAAGCTCATCCAGCAGCGCCGTCCGGAGCCTGTCGGTGTCAGAGGACAGAGCGTAAATCTGCGAGGCCAGGGTACGGAAGAGTACGGCCAGCACGGGGTCGATGATCGTCGACTCGATTCCGTACTCTCGCAGGTAGCGCCGAAAGTCGTCGCGGAGTTTCAGATCGATTTCGGCGGCGCTTGAATTCATAAGGCGCACCCTACCGTGCGGTCGCTGCCCTGTTCCCGCAGCAATATGGTCACACCATGCCCTTCGGTCGCGCGCGCCGTCCATCGCATGCCATCGGACTGCCGGCTCTCTTTTGGGGGCGAATCGAGCACGAGAGAGTCAACGCGGTAACGGGTGAGTCCGAGATCAAGCAGGACGGAGTTGATCTGTTCGGCTGTGGCCGTGGCCATGCGTGCACGCGACTCCTCCGAGAGACCTTCCCTGGCGATCTCGGGGAAAAACTCCTGAAAGCCAAAGAGTGGATGACCGGCCCATGTACCTCGGGGCGTTCGCGCCATGGTCCCGACCAGCATCAGATAGGTCTCCCGTTCATCGGTCTTCTGCAGCAGTCCCTGCCGCAGGCGCAGAGGAAATGCAATCGACGGACTCGAGAGATTGTCTGCGCGATAAGCTGGGATCAACGTTGCGACTCCTGAGAAAAGTGGCCGTACGGTCTGCTGAGACCAAGCAGACTCGCCCACAGCCAGAAAACATTGCGGACGAGCCCTGCCGGCGATGGATTTAATTGCCCATGGTGATGTCTTTGAAGTTTTGTTGATTCATAGCCGGCTCAAGCTCCAGCGTCAACAGATGATTGACCGTTGAGTGGCTCGTTAGATCCGAATTCCCGTCAGGGGGCGATGTCGGCAAGGGATTACCCGTCTCAAAGCGGCTGATCCAACCTTTGAACTTGTAGCTGCACAGGGCGTCCGTCTTCGAGTCATCCTTCCAGTACTCGATCTTCATGTCGACGATTTTGTCGCGGGTCACGACATGAGCCAGATCAAAGAGCCTCTGCAACGTGCCGTACGGCACATTCGTGTCGTCGTGAAAGTCGATATAGATTTTGATCGCGGTAGAGAGTGTGCCCATCTCAGGCATTCCCGCGCGATCCTTCAGAGTGGCAAAACGCACTGTGCTGGCCAGCGCGTCAAACTTGTTTCCATCTACCGTGACCGTGCTGCGTAATGGATTCGACATTTGAACAGCCCTCGCTTCTTCCTTTGGTTTTAGTGTTTTTGGTTGAACTTCAGGCGGCCAGTGCAACAACTGACGAAGAGCACGAGAGATAAAGTCAAACCGCATCTCTGGCCTCCTTCGAGCTCAGATTGTGCACGCTACCTGCCCACGGACTCCTGCCTGGATCCCTCAGGAGTAAACTCTGGCGTATCGATCTTGAGTCGGAAGCTTTCTCCTGGTCCCGTCGGCATAACCTCTAGCCTCAGGTCGCAGATGCCCTGCATCCGCTTGTTCGCATCGCGATCGATATCTAATTTGAAGTCGATCAAGGTACCTGCTTCAACCTGCTCCTGGAGCATGCGCTTGATCGGCTTTTCGATCGCTTCATCCATGAACTCGCGCGTAAGTACCTGGCCGGCCACCTGCAAAAGATAGTGGCGGCAGCAACGCTCGATGTAACGAATGATGCGATACGAGGTGAAGAACTTATAGACGCCGTAGGGATCGTCTGCGAGGGTTCTGCAACCGAAGAAGCAGAGTTTGTTATCAGCGTCGCGAATGACGGGGATAAGCTGGCGCTCCATGCTGATGTGTTCCATCTCGCTGATAAGCGGTTCAATCCTTGCCTTCTCAGGTCCGGTTACCTGTCCGAAGCGCGAGCCCACCGGTCCCTGCGCCATGCCAGCGCTGTCGTCGGTGCGCGCCACGGCGCCGGCAAAGGCCAATGATGGCGGACCGTAGAGATCGTCTCCATTCTCGATCGTCTTTTCGAACCAGTGTTTCGCACGCAGCTGGAGATAACCCATGACCACGACATCAGCCGCAGCGCGATCTTCGGGCCGTTTGAGAAATTCGTACTTTCCTCCGGGCCGAAAGTTCCGCTCTACATTCTGGAACGACTTTTCGTCGTCAATGTCGGTGATGAGTAGAATGCCCCATTGATTCGCGATGTTTTCCAGGCGCTCCCGCACCGGCTGACTGATCCAACCCGGAATCACGAGATTGCAGATGTCATCGCGAAAGTTGAAGTTGTCGTTGCGCTTTCTGCAGAAGTTCTCCACCGCCGCGATCGTTATGCTGTGCGCGCCTTGGATCTCATGGGGGTCGGTATTCCAGATAAACAGCTCGACCGGCTTCCTCTGCTTGCCGTCGTAAATTTTTGTGTTTTCGAAGAAGGTCTGCAGCTCACGATAGCTCCGCTCAATGGGGCGTAGCTGCCTGAAGACCTGCTCCAGCAGATCGTCTCGGATCTCCTCCGCTTGATTGATCTGCGATTGCAGCTTCGCGAGCGTCTCTTCAAAGCTGTCTTCCTCACTCAACATCGAGGTGATGTCGGTGAGCTGCGCAAGAAACTCGCGGGCGCTCTGCGGTGTGAAGATAGAGGTTATGGAGCGATCTTCATCGATCAGTCCAGGATGCAGGTCGGCAAAAATCTCCACCAGCACGTCGCGTGCGGGGGTATCTCCCAGAATCTGACTGGTTGACTTCGTGAGCGTCTCCATTATTTTTTCTCCTCAACGACCTTGTCGAGTTCATCGCGCAACTGCTCGAGTGCTGCAATGATCTGCTGGCGCTGTTCTGGATTGCTCCAAGCGCGACGTACCGCCGGAAGCTTCCAGCGGTCTTTGAGCCGATACATCAGATCGATATTGTTCTTCAGGTCAGCCAGATCGTTTCGCAGATAAGCCACAGAGCCGTCTTCGGTACGCACCTCCTGGCGAGTCATGATGTTGGAGGGTTCGAAGTCTTTAATGCTGCGAAAGCGCAGATCGGCCTGGAACTCCGCCTCCTCCGCACCTGCCCTTCCATTGAATTTCATCTGGGGATTGAACTTCTCGAATGCATTCTGGAGTGACTCCACCATCTCCGGCTCTTCATTCTCGGTTCGAACCTCTCGGCTCACCTGCTCTAAGGTCATAGGCATCGTCACTGCGCAGGTACTTGTGGGGACCTTGCGAACTGAGGGTCGGACACTCTGACGTTTCACTTCGATGATCGGCATGGAACTCCTTCCGTTAACTCAACCGCGTTTTATTTGGATCGAACTCTGTGACGGTCTGAACAATCGTGTGCTCCCCTGGATTTCGCATCGGCACGCGCGCCCCACGGGCCGCCGCCTCAAACCCTGGCGGCGCCTGCCGGAATCCAGGCTGCCCTCCCCTGCGTGCCGGAAGTTCAGCACCGGGCCAATACTCCGGGCGCACGGGCCGAGCCACGCGATTGTCGTAGCACTCGGGCCATAACAACCGGGGGAGGCCGAACCAGAGGATCGCCAAGAGCGCCGCGAAGCCCGCGAAGACAAAGAAGGGGCGCAGGAAGAGCAGGGGTGAGCCTCGGTCCATCTGTGCATTTGCAAGGAAGGCGCGCTGCTCCGCCTCTGTTGCTTCCCCTTCGAACGAGGGAGTCGCAACAGGCGGTGCGACCCAGAGAGCCTGCCTATTCTCCACCTGAGCTGATCCATCCTGGAGAGTAATCTTGGCGCGGAAGTGAACGATCCGCCCCGCGAGCAGTGTGCGCGATCCAAGGCTCTCTGGAGCCTGAATCGCAACGTTTAGGCTTCCGTTTTGCGAAAGCGGTACAAGTTGAAAGACCTTGCGGAGATCGTTCACGTCGAAGGTGATCAGGGGCGGCCGCGTTCCCAGCCGGGTCATGGCGATCTCATCGATCGATTCTCTGTTTCCGAGCCCTATGGGCAGGACATCCACGCCGGACTGCTGCACGGCTGCTGCCGCAGCAGCAAGGCCACCTGAGCCGACAAGCAGTCCCTGGTCGTCTCCGGATTGCGGATGAACATCGTTGGCGCCGTCCGTCAGCAGGAGGAGGCGCGGCGGTTCGCCGCTAGGATGAGGCTGCTTCCGGAGCACCGCAACCGCAGCGCGAACGGCTGAGTACAGCGCTGTGTTGTTGTGAGCGAGAGGACGGGGCAGAGCGTCCAGCTCCGCCTGGGCCGCGGCACGTGTGCTCACAAAATGAGCGGCGGAGATTGTGCTCTCCACGTTATGGCTGTCGAACGGAACGATGGCCACGAGGTCCTGGCCATCGGAGAAGTTTTTCAGATACTCCTCCGCTGCGCCCTTGGCGGCATCAAAACGGGATTGTCCGTCCAGATCACCTTTAAGCATGCTGCCGCTCACGTCAAAGAGCAGGAGCGCGGTCTGCGGCGGTCTTGTCTCGTCTGCCTTGCCGGCAGTCGCCTCGGCATAAAACGGCTTCACGGCATGCGCATCAACCTGAACTTCGACATGCGATGCCAGCTGCTCCGCTGATGGAAGCTGCACCTTGACGGGCTTGCCCGCTCCATCGACGAAATCGAATCTCATCCGAAAACACGGCTCCCCGCCCTCTGGCTCGCATTCGACGAGGGTTGGCTTGGTGAGAAAATCGAGGGCGACGGCTTGTCCGTGCGCCAGCAGCTGCGGCCATCCTGTAACCGCTAGAACGAATGCTGCGATCCGGAAGAACGTGGTCATCCGCGCACTCCTCCTGCCTTCTTTGCGGCAAACATGAGCGTCGTGCGGCCCAGAATGATCAGCGTCTGATCATGAAGCTCGCAGGAAGACGTGATCGAGCGGTTCTGCACCTTCAGGATGAAACGACGCAATCCCGCCTCCGACATCACATCGGCGTGGCGAGTTACATAGAACCGCCCGTCTTTGCTGTAGATGCGAGCATGCCGGGGAGCAACTGAGCCATCCGGAAGATAAATATCTACTTCACGGCCATAAGTCGTCTTCGAAAGATCGGCGCTCTGACTGCCGATCACATAACTATCTCCCTCTTGAATGGACCACTCTTTCCGGCCGAGCTTGCCTATGGCTCGCGGATCGCCGCTGTTGACGAAGCGGAGCACGCCATCGCGAAGAAAGATAGGGGCAAAGGCAATGCCAAAACTGATGCCTGCGCCGGTGAGCACAAAGGCGAATGCCTGGGATATGCCGGGAAGCCACTGACTCATCGTGCCGAAGACGATCCCGCCCAGAAAGCCTCCACACATTCCTCCCACCATTCCATGCGCGAGACGGGCACGATTCACCGAGATCCAGCGAGCTCCAAGCCCTGCTCCGATCAGAGCGCCACTCACCATCCAGCCCAGAACGGTGCCCAGAGCAAGAGCTCCGGGAAGCGCGGAACGCAGGGGCAGGTGCAGTGCACCGGACAACATCCCGGCACCGATGCCAATTGCAGCTCCCGTCGCGATCCAGCGGATCTGCAGACGATTGCCAGCCCACTTCTCATCGAAGGCTACGGTGAAACCGCCGATGAAGCCGCCCAGTAAGGCAGCGGCGATCATTGCCGACGGCCATGCCGGAGCACCTGCCGGTATCAGCAAGACCAGCAGCGCCTGCGAAGCCCATGCGAGTAGTCCGGCCATACCGCCTGCGAGCGACATGAAATATAGAGTTTGAAAGATACTCATGCGGAAGCAGGAACTCCGTACAAAACACAGCGAGGCATTCCATTTCGGTTATGCTCTATGAGGCAACGAACGCTTCGTCACTCTGTGTGGATTGTCCCTATTTGCGGGACAGCCGATGTGTCCATTCCTACGTTTTCGGTCCAATTCCTCTGGAATATTTCCTGCAGTCACATCCCATCGTCTGGACCGTGAAGATAGATGCCATCACTCTGCCTCCACGCTTTGTATACTAAAAAAGTTTTTGGGCCTCTTTTTATCGTTGGAGGCACCTGTTGGAGCGTGCCTTATGTTCCATCGAGTTCTGGTTGCCGGTGTGGGTGCGCTAGGCTCTGAGGTCGTGAAGAATCTCGGACTCCTGGGCTGCAAGTCGGTATTTTTGGCCGATGCCGATGTAGTCGAAGAGAAAAACATCGCGAAGTCTGTGCTGCTGCGCGAAGGTATTGTCGGTCGAAGCAAGATCTCGTGTTCCCTCGATCGTCTGCGCAATTGGTTCCCGCAAACTCACTGGGACGGAGCAGCAGTAGAGATCACCGACATGGAACAGAAGCACTTTCAGGAGGCGAACGTTCTTTTCAGTTGCGTCGACACAGACCTGGCACGTACGGAGATAGCCGCCCTTGCGATGAAGTATGGAGTGCCGGTCTGCGATGCTGGCCTGGGAGGTACAAGCACTCGCGTGGGCAGAGTATCGTGGTTCCCAGGCACACGTTCGGCAGCCTGCTTTTCCTGCCTGCTCAGCAGCAGACGACGGGCGGCACTGCTCAGCACATGGGAGTCAGAGGTGTATGCCTGCTGGGCGAGTGAGACAGATGCGGAAGATACATGGATAAGCACGCCTACCATGGCCTCGATCGTGGCCGGCCTGCAGGTAGAGCTCGCCGTCTCTGCCATTAAAAGCGCGGACTCATCTTTCTCCATGCATCTCGATCTCGATCAAGCACCGGTTTCCCGAACGATCCAACATCCCCGCAGCGCGGAATGTCCTCTGCACATCGAGGCGCCAAATACGCTATTTCCTATCTGCGCACACGCTGAATGCGAGCAGTGCGGCAGACAGTTTTCACCCAACCGGCGCATTGGCTGGGTACGGCGATGGGGAGCCTGTCCTTCCTGTAGAAGCCGAGAACTAATCGTCCACGGGCCCCGACATGACCGGCTGACAGGGACCTTCTGATGACGCAGATGCGCAATTCCGTTCTGCTCGCGGCCCTTGCCATTCTTGCCGCCGCCGCGCAGCTTGTTGCCACGCGGTGGGGGCTCGTGGGTGATCTTGCCGGTGGCTTTCTTTCCGGGGTCCTCGTACTAGTGGGCACTCGAGTGCTGATGCTCGAGATCGAAAAGACTTATCTGATGCCGATTCTAGCGGCAGTTGCCAGCCTATGCGGCCTTGCCTCTGCGATAGTGGGATCGGACCTGACCACGCCCCATACTGCCTGGACGGCATCGTTGCTTGCTGCACTTCCAACCGGGATGACAGCGCTTGTCACAGGCATGCGCGGAAGAAGATGTCAGCTCTGCCGTATGCCTCTGCGCAGGCTCCTCTCTTTTTGCTGTCCACGCTGCCATCTGGTCGCCTGTGAAAACTGTTGGCAGTTTGAGAGGGATCGCTGCTGTCTTTGCGAAGCAAATCAGATTCCACTGTTTCCCATCGATATCTCCTGGTGGCAACAATGCTTTGGCACTCAGGTGCAGAATGGGCGATGCTTCCTCTGCCTTCGAGCGGCAGATGGGCGTGTGGCTCAGTGGGCCTGTGCGGACTGTGGGCATGGCCAGTGCCGATCGTGCTGGGACGACAACAATGGCCAGTGTAGCCGGTGCGGATGGATAATTCCGAACCTTCCACCGGAGATAGGCACACAGGCGGTCACCGGAACGTCTCCCTGACTCTAAGCTGATTCACTGCGGGCGATACCCCGCACAGAAACGCCGATAGAAAGGAAATTCGCAATGCCTAAATACCAGATTATTTTTGATACAGTTCGAGCAGAACAGAAATTCAACGTCGACATTGACGATCAGGAGACGCTGGATACCACTCTCGATGAGATCCTCTTCGAGCTCAGGGAGCGTGGGGACTACCTGAAGGGCGAGGGGCAGCCTCAGGTTATCTGGAACGGCATGTCGCTCGATTTTTCTATTCCACTTCCGCAACAGGGCGTCCGTGGGAACGACATTCTCCGGGTGTCGACGATCGTACTGAACGGGTGAGGCGCCGGAATGAATCTTCGTAATCGCCGCATCGACATGGAGTGGCAGCTACTCGAAGCTCTCGCAGATGCAAACCGTATGATGTTCGCTTCCCTCACCCGATCGGAGAATGAGTTTCGAGTCGACATGCGAGAGTCACCGGCTTGGGTCGGAGGAATACACGAACGGAAGATCGAAACGGCGCACCTGCTTCGCTACGTTTACCCTCGCTACTATCCCTCCCTACCCCTGGAAGGTTACTTTGTCCGTCCCATCTCTCACGTCAACGTCGACCTGATGACAGGATTTGTCTGCCTCTGGCAGGATTATCGCCCAGCACAGACAATCGTAGACGCCATCCTTATTACCCGTGCCATCATGGCCGGCGAAGTTGCGAATCTGGACCTCGCCCATCGTATGCAGCAGGATGCAGCGCTCGAGCTCGAAGAACCTCATACGCTGCCGCTGACGCCGCTGACACTGCCGCCTGCCTGTCGTCCTCTTCTGTCTCAGCAACACGCCGGCAGGCGACGGCTTACCTCCGAGCTCGACACCCAGGTACCAAGGGAGAACAAGCGTGCGATTTCTAATCCTGAGTGATATCCACGCCAACTGGGAAGCTTTGACCGCTGTCCTGCGTGATGCCGCGAGTCGGCATTATCAGGCTGTTCTCTGTCTTGGCGATGTTGTGGGTTACGGACCGAATCCCAATGAAGTAGCGGCTTGGGTTCGCGCGCATGCAGATGTAGTCATTCGAGGAAATCACGATAAGGCTTGTTCGGGAGACACCGCCTTTGATTCCTTCAATCCGATGGCGCAATGCTCTTCGCGCTGGACCAGGGACGAGCTGCTGGACGGCCACAGGCTGTGGCTGCTCAACCTGGATCGAGGTCCCGTCTTGGTAGAAGACTTTGATCTCGTGCATGGCGCACCCGATGACGAAGATCGTTATATGTTTCATGAACATGAAGCGGAGGCAGGCCTGCGGAGTGCGAGCGAGCAGCTTACGTTTTTCGGACACACCCATGTCCAGGGAGGCTTCGTTGGGGAATTGTATCGACGCAGCCTGGAGGTGTCCCGCCTGCACGCTCTCCCTGATCACATGGCAATCGTTCCAGATCGAAGGTATCTCTTGAATCCGGGTGCAGTGGGGCAGCCGCGTGATGGCAATTCCCGTGCCGCTTACTGCATCTATGATTCGACGATGAGAATCGTCGAATTCTGCCGGGTAGAATACGACATCCGTACGGTGCAGGACAAAATACTTGCGGCTGGACTTCCTGAGGAACTGGCCTTTCGTCTTGCATCCGGCAATTGATCAACAATCATTGGCGATTTGTATTCAGAAATGAATTCATGGCCTCGGCGGCTTCGCTATATCCCGTGCGATCAGTACATCCTGTCAGATTTTCAGCAGGCTTGTCCTTGAGACTCACGTAAAGAAAGCGGCACACATCTCCCACTCCAACCTTGATAAGACGCACCTGCTCAATGGGGTATTCCTTCGATTTTATCGGGACGGTCAGAATGGTTTTGCGTACGCTCAAGGTGCCCGCATCTCTAGAAAGAGTGAGATGCGTAGTAACAGACGCTATCAGGCCGAGGGCCACAAATGGAAGACCTGCCAAAGGAAGAAGCCACAAAAGGGGATGGAGGGAGCGCCCGGTGTTCCGAAGAAAAAGGAGCACACCTAGAGCAACCAATGCGAAAAGCACGCCGGTTGCTATCCCGGCTATAACAAAAGAACTGGAGGGTGGGTCGATAACAGTCAGTTCGTGCGCCGTCCGCGACACAACGTAGATATCGGTTGGATAAGAAGACATCTTTTTCAAGCACCTAATTTCCACTTGGATTTATTCCCACGTTCCATTGATTTACAGCCAACGTGTGCCAAGATGTCTTCCAGCGGCTCGATCGATAAAATCAGGATCCCGTCGTCTTCCCGGCTCTCGCGAATATAGAGTGTAATGCCGCGCATGGCATCGGCGGCAAATAAATCTAGCGGTTCAGCCAGCATAGCCTTTTCAAGGAGAGGAACATACCATGGAAAGATGCGAAAAACCCGATCCTGAATAAAGCTCAGAAAAACTTCTTTCATGTCACGCAGAAGCTTCGTACTGTCGAGGTGGCTGATGATCTGCACCCCTGAGCCGGTACCGGCTATAGTCGTCATCGCACCCAAGCGAGCTTGAGCGTCGGCCATGACCCGAAAGAGAGAATTTAATATCGGGCCGGTTCCTGAAGCTGAATCGATGTTTTCCATGTCCTCCATCTTCCACATGCGCGGCGCCGGACGGTGCGGCCATACGCCCAGACCGGTCTCAGGCATCCAGTCGCGCGCATTTTCAGAGAACAACTGCGTCGCAGCCTGCTCGCATGCCTGACCTATCTGAATGAAACTTTCATGATTACAGTCGAGTCGCGAAGTGAAATAAGATACGAGTTCAAGCAGAAAAGCTCGAACAGGATCATAGGAATCGGGTCGCAGACCGCGTGGTGCAGGAATAAAGTAGCAATGCAGGCCGCGGCTCTTGCCTTCAGAATATAGGTCTGTTACAGGAAGATATCTTCGGATGTCTTGGGATGTGTCTTCTTTCGCCGGTGTTTGCTTGACAAACAATGCTCAACCCTCCCAGTAGCGATACCCTTCGAAGCGCATCTTTTCAACGATCGACACAATCAAAGGAGCTAGGTTGTCTTTGCAAGCCATAATGATCCCTTCATCTTCATGGCTCTCGTTGATGTAAACGTCAAAGACTTTAAACCAGGAACGGATTTGCTCGTCTGTATGTGCAAAAAAATCCTGCGAAGCAAGCTTAGGAAGCACGAATAGTATTCCCTCGTATTCCAAATCATGGGGAAGGCCAGCCCCAAATATCTCCTTCGTAAGATCACGGAAAGGAGCGGCCAAAGCATTATTCTTCTCTTTTATCTTATCCGGCTCCAAGAGAGAGAATACCTGTTTCATCGCTCGATGATTCCGAATGAAACTAGGAATCTGATTCGGTTTTTGGGGATCGAAATCTTCGAGCAAAACTTTTAGTCCAGGATCGTTGCGGATAAATTTCGGGAGAATGATCTGCGAGTTCGTTATGGGGGGAATGGTCGCCAGGTTCTCCTCCTCATCCGGTTTCAGAAAAAAAGCAGTAAATCCGCCGTATCCTAAATAGCGTCCCCGTAGCGCGTCAGCATCTCTGCCCAGAAACCACCATGCCTGTGGATGAGCGTAATCATAGGCGCGAAACTTCTTCTTTTTGCTGGCCAGCAACTCTACCTCCTGGTCCGAGGCCGGGATGGGCTGTTTTCCTCTAGGCAGCCAGCACCGGCCCAGCATGGGAGAGTCCTTCATCATGGCATTCAGAAACGCTTTGCGCAGTTGCTCATCTTCATCGACGATCTGCATATGCATGAAATGCTCGGCCTGCAGACCATTTACCTCGAATAAATGAGCGGACAGTCGAGAAAAAAACTCCAACAGCCATTCTCGTTGACTTCGGGGTATCGAACCGAGATTCACGGGAATCCAGAAGAGCGAACAACTATGCAAGGATTCCGCCCAACGCCATGGCAGTAATGCTTTGGAATCTACTCTGAGGATCTCTTCGCTTTTCAGCATACTGACCTATCTCTACATAAACTGGTTTATCGCCCAGGTAACTCCTGCCTGGATCTTGCCCGGAACAGCCTGAAAGATTCCGCCGAGAAATTTTGCGCTGGCGGCGCCAGCGTGCATCGTCGCAGCGCAGGCTTTGCCCGCATAACCATATGTCGCCACGGTGACGGCCCCTACCCTCTGACTGAATCCATTGGTTTTAATTTTGGTTGCGAGCACCTCATTCTTAAACCCACCGCAATCGAACTTGTCGATAAAGACTGCATTGGTCGTTGCGTTCAACCCGTAGTTAATAATGTTTGTATCCAGCTTGAAAATTGCCCCCGAAATCGTGGGGCCGGTCGTGAAATCCAATTTAAGGGCTTTCTGCCAGGTACCCTTCATTGTTGCAATGGAGAACCACTCATTTTTCTCCTGAAGCAGATTAGTTGGATGTGCGTCGACGTGGCTATCGATCTGCTGAGTCACCGCCACATCAATCTCGGTGCGGATCGTCGGACCCACGGTCGTATGAGTATTTTTTCCGGAGATATACATTTTATGATCGTTGCCGAAGGTCCGACTGTGATCTCCAACGTAGCTTACCGTTGATTCGCTCGTGACCTGCACATTCGAATTTCCGGTGACTACCTTAGCATAGTTGGAGATGACGCTCTTACTGTAGTCCCCGATAATGGTTGCGGTTGAGGAACCCTGTACATACTTCAGATAATTTGATTGGACTGTTTTGCTATAGATGCCGGTGATGACGTTCGTCGATGATCCGGAGATGGTTTTGGTGTAGTCCAGCTCCACGATCTTTGAATACCATCCGAAGATGGTGTTGCTCGAACTCCCCGTCACATTTTTTACATAGTTGCTAAATACGTTTTTCGTGTAATTTCCTGTCGTATTGATCAGTGAATTCTGCATCACGTCTCTGGTGTAATTCTGCATGACCGTGATGTTCTGGTTCATGTCCACCAGGTAGATCTCATTCATACCGATGGCAACATTTTGATTCATGCCGATCTTCATGATGCGATTCTGATCTACGTGCAGCTGCTGATCGCCGTGAACCACCGAGACATCCGTGCCCGGATACAGCAATGCCGCCGGAGTATTGACCGCCGCCAGGGTAATGCTCGCCACCGTAGCAACCCTCCTATCGGTAACCGGGTCTTTAATGCGCCGCGCCGTCTTTATGCTTCCGTCGAAGACTGCCATGTCTCTCTCCTGTTAGTCGCCCACTTCTCGCGACCAGTACTTTGAGTGAAAGTGAATGCGCCCGTTGGGGGCGTTGAAGATAAGATCGCCTTCTTCGACGTTCATCACAATCGCAGGACGACCTGTCTCCTCGCATTTTTCGTGCAATACTAACTTTGCATGGACGGGCGTCGCAATTCCGATCGATTCCGCGCCCTGCTTATCGATGAGCGAGATGCGATGGCCGCTCTTGGTGACGATTCGCTTCACGTTGTTCTCGTGTGTCTCTCCACCCCAAAAGTCCTCGTTCGGAATAACGTCCGACATATTCCAGGCCGAACCCAGGATTACGGGTCTCTCTGGGTCTCCCTCTTCGAAGGCGACGAGCACCTCATCGCCGACCTCCGGACGGAAGAACAATCCTCGGTCTGCGCCGGCATAAGGAGTCAGGTGGCGTATCCATGTGGTCTGTCCCTGCTCCTGCCAGTAGTACTGTACCTGTACCTGACCCTGCCTCTGAGGATCATCAATGTTAACCACGCGCGCGGAATAAACACCCGCAATCGAGGGTCGAACGGGATGTGGGTTCGACCGGTATTTTGTCCACGGCGTACAAAAAAACTGATTTGTATACCCCTCCGGATCCCAACGATGCACAACACGCACGATGTTGTACCTGCCTGCGCCCTCGACAATACCGTTCGCCTGCACATTCTGTCCTGGAGACACCCCCTCACAACGGCTAATCCCTTCACACAGCAAACGGCTGCCCATGGACCACTCCGATTCCTGCTGCAGCGAGGTCTGATAATCGCCGATCGACTTCACTCGGTTGCGCCATGATTTGTATCCAGATTTCAGAACCGATTTTGCCTGCTGCTTCACTGCGCTGGTAAAGGTATCCACCGCTCCACTCAGTGCCGGATCCTGCGATACCTGCAGGAAACTCTCGCTCTTTGAAGTGGAGAAATCGTAGTGGCAGCCATCCATGGAAGCTACCCCCAGCGAGCCACCTACAGTAAACTCGACAAGCCCATTCTTCTGATCGTTACGCCACTGCAGGTCAGGACCGGAATCGGAGAATCCTGAGTCGATGCGAACGCCATCGTCTGTCGCTACTAGGTAAAGTCCAAAATCATCGCAGAGACGCCATAAAAAGTGCCAATCTGTCTCGTCCCACTGCACCAGATCCAATGGGGATTTTGTGCCGCCGCCGGTCTTCGCGGTTACATTGGTCCCATCGCCGTCACCCATCTGTTGCGCGACATCGGCCAGCGTGAGCGGACCGTAATATCTGTGACGAGGCGCAAGATCGAGCTTATAGCTCGCGCTTACCGCCTTGATGATGACAGCGAAGCTGCCGGCGGCCTGATACGTAAGCTTCACATCGAGGACAAAGCCCACGAAGATCTTGGTTCCGGACGTTGTCGTCTGAAGCGAGATGGAACGTCCGATCCATCGATCGATCGGCGGACGACTGTCCGCAGTCTGGTGAAATTCGATCTCACACCAGGAGTGCCGGTTGAGCTCTTTGACCACCTCCACTCGGCTCACGGTACCCTGACGTCCGCTCCAACTTGATTCCAGTTCTGCTCCGTCGATCAGAATATTCAGTGCGATCGCTGACACAAGACCTCCCTTTTTACGCGCCACTTATGGGGTATGGCTGAAACTAGTGAGCGTTACCGCCCCTTTGAAGCCGAACCTACCCGCATCCACATCCTCGGGAAGCCCAGTCCAGTCGCTGAGCAGCTTCCATTGATGACCGTCTCCTAGGGATGTCATGATGTGACCCGGGAGAATCTGGGTCAGAATCTGATACTTGGACACCGGCGAAAAGATAATTTTGCTTCCATTCGGCACCCTCTTTCCCGCCTTGATCGTGAAGAGCTCCAGTCCGGTCCTATCGAGAGAGAAAAGGAGATAGTTGTTCGGATCGCGGTAGTTTGCGACCCACTCCACCTTCGGTCTATTGAATAGAAATGCATGACCGATGAGTCCGGAAAAGATATATCTTCCATGGCCTGGCTGAGCGCTGTAAAGCCCGATATCTGAACTGCTATGCGTCAAGGTGTGGTTCTGCGCATCGATTGTCCAGGAATCGGGCTCCCAACCTGCAATAGAGGTAGCCGCCTTGTCGATGGTAATGGGTGTGAGCGCGAGGTTGACCGGTGTCGAGCTCTCGGCTGTGACGTCTACGGCTTCGGCACGATCGATATAACCGTTTGCACGCGCAATGAAGTGATATCTTCCTTCTGGAAGATCGAAATGTGTACCGGTTACGGCCACTTGTTTCCCGTTCGCCGTATAGACGGTAACCTCGCTATGAGCGGGATTCAGCTGCAATAAAACCGTTCCCTCGCTCGCATCGAGCTTCATCTCGGCAACATAGGCCTTGTCCTCACCCTCAGCGAGATTCACATCGAGCATGGCTGTCTTTCCGTGGCGGCGAGCTTCAAGGTGATGAGCACCCGCCGAAAGCGCCGGAACCAGGAGGACACCATTTGTGCCGGTGGTTCCAGCTTCTTTGCCATCTACCAGAATGTCCGCATCAGGCAGCGTCCGCACGCGCAGTGGGATCACGACAGGGTTCTGTTTCATATGGAGCGTTACCGTTGTATTTTGACCTTGCGTTATCACAACCTTCTGTTCGTTGACAGGCGATGAAGCCGAGGCGGTCGCCTGCAAGGTGTAACTGCCGACAGGCAGATCTGCGATATCCAGCTTGCCCGCGACGGCGGTGCCTTCCTGCACCGTCGTCGTGCCATGCAGCAACTTGAGGCTCACACCATCGACGTCCGTCAGGACAGTCAACGAGCCCGGGGTTGGTGCATTCTCGAAGGTCATCAACAGGAGCCGCTCCGAGCCGCTCGCTACCCTGCTTATCAAAGCAGCAGAGTTTTTCTTAGCCACAATCGTATGCAACCCTGCCGGGAGCCCAACATCCAGCCCGTTGCTGTTCGTTATGCCCTTCGCAGCTCCATCGACCATGATGGACATCGCAGGACTCGTATACACATGAGCTTGTTGCGAGTCAACGCTTACCAGCAGCGCAGCCCCGGATTGGCTGGCATGGATGGGAGCGGCAAGGGTAGCTGGCGCTCCATCACTGACGTTCACCTGGAAGGTCGCGTCATATCCACCTCGTCCACGCCAATGGAGCGTATGGTTGCCGGCAGCGAGCTCGCCGGAAAAAACTCCCATCGGGAGAGCAACGGCTGGGCCACCATCCAGACTCAAGGTGCCTCGGCCGGCAACACGTAGCTGCTGGCTTAAGGGTCGTAGCGCAAAATTAATCTCTCCATGGCGTACCGCGGAGTTGTCGATCATCTCCGAGTGACTCTCATAACCATCCAACCGTGCTTCGAGATTAGTCTTTCCCTCGGGCAGTCTGAAGGTCAGCGTTGGCGCGGCAATACCAATCTCCTGTCCATCGCGCAGGATATGTGCGCCGGAGGGAGTTGAGCGGACCGTAACGTTCGGAAGCACGGGCGATGCGACCAATGCTTGCGCATACGGCTTGCGTGAGGCCGCTCTATGCCACAGGAACGCACCCACGATCATAAGCAGAAGGATCACCGTGCCAAGGAAGAATGCCGGCAGCAGTTTTCTACCCTGTTTGATCGAGGTAGTTTTCTTCGGAACAAGGCCCGGTTCGGATGAGGCCGTTGGCTGCGCTTTCGTTTCTGCGATCGTATGCAGACGATCACGCAACAGGCGCGACTCGTTTTGAAATTCTTCATCATCCCGGTAACGTTCCGCAATGCTTTCAACAGAGGCGATATGTTCGTGGAGAGAGGGCACACTTATGAGCGTGTCCGCCTCCAACCTCTTGCGGCGCACCACCTCAAGGTCACGGCTGCGCATCTCGTCGCGGCTTGTATCCATCTCGCGCAACGCTAGGCGAAGACGGGGGTTGCGTGGATATTCGGCGCATGCCCCTTTGAGCAAACGGATCGCACCGCTCAGGTCATTGCTGGTGCGAAGCTGCCTGGCCTGGGAGAGAAGCTCATCCGCCTGCTGGTGCTCGGCTTGATCATCGAGAAATCGCAACAATCCAGTCGCCGCGTGGTTGCCCGGATCCAGATTCAGGAGCTCTTTCAGATATACCCGGGCCTGGGGAGGATCGCTCTGGCAGGCACGGGCGGCACGCAACAACCCTTCCACCAGCTCTGCCCGGGCTCGCTTCACCTTTGAGCCAATCTCATAGGCACTCCTCAGCTTCTTCAGGCCTGGTTCGATCTCGCCCTCATCCAGCAATTGGCGGCCCTCGTGGATCTGCCTCCCCGCCTGCTCCGCCAGTTCCTGATGTTGGTGAATATAGGTCTGTATCTCCACAAATTCCGCATCGTCGGGGAATTCCTCGACTGCGGGCGAGAGAAGGCGTAACCCCTCCTCAAACTCCCCCGCCTCTACCGCCTGACTAACCTGCATCGCCCAGTAGTTCTTCCGAGCCATACGCTCGCCAAGCTGCCTCCGCAACCGCACATTCTCTATCTCAAAGCCCAGTCCTGGGAACATCGGATAAATCGTCTGGAGCGTCTCCCACTGCACCAGAGCTTCTCCATGAAGCTCGCGCGCTTCAAGCTCACGCGCCCGGCTCACAATACCGTTCACCAAATCTCGCTTCTCCCGCGTGCCTTGGAGCAGGCGGCTGAATTCAGGCACCTCTCCGTTCTCGCGCACCACTTCTTCCAACATCTGCACGCGATGATCGAGATCCGGTTCGTTCTCGACGGCCTCCTCCACTTCGATCAGTTGGAGAGAGATCGCTCGGCGCCAGCGCTGCTCGGTATCGAACCTGAGAGCTTTGAAGAGCGTGTGTTGAGGAAATTTTTCAAGGAATCTATCGCAAAGCTGGGAGGCTGCGGCGTAATCGCCGCGCTCAAGCGCCTGCTTGGCCTCGCTATAGCTGGCAGCGATCGCCTCGTGCTCGGAATGCAGTCGGTTGTAGAGGCTTTGATAAGCCGCGATCTGCCCTGGCTCCTTCAGTTCAGGTGCCTGCGCCTCAAGCTCCAGCACCAGCTTCATCTTGCTGAGCGCCGAGGTGATCTCGTTCCGCCGCTCAGCATCGAGCGCCACAGCATAGGCTTCCCGTTTGTGCTCGCGGATCCGCTGCACCTCCGACTCCCGGCGCTCCACCTGCGACAGGAATTGCAGCGCCCGTTCTTCGCCTGGCTTTGTTTCGAGGATGCGTTGCGCCGCCTGCCGGGCGTGAGAGAAAGAAAACTTGTCGAGGTGTTGCTGGCCGACTCGCAGCCAGTCTGCAATATCTGCCTCAGCGCGCCGCGCTTCAATATCGTGCTGCAACACCAAAGCCTCTTCCAGGCGAGGTTCCAGGTGGAGTGCCTCACTCACCCTCTGCAGCGCCAGCCGATATTCGCCATCCTGCACACGAGCGCGAGCACTCTCAAGCAGGTGATCGATGCTCCTCCTCTTCGTGGCGGATCGAATGTTCGCAGTCAGCGACTCCAGCTCCTGTGTAAGATAGCCCTCTGATTCGAGTTCGCTGACCAGCTCCTGCGCAAATTCAAGATTTCCCTGCTCGTATGCCTCAGAAGCCTTATCGAGACGAGGCGCAAACTTATCCGGATCAAAGACGAGAAAAGAATCGTCATGGTGCGCCCGGCGCAGATATTCACTGAATTCTTTAACGCTCGCGAAACGATGCCGGGGATCCTTGGCCATCCCCTTGCAGATTACCTGTCCGATGGACACGCTGACATTCGGATTGAGAGAGGAGGCCGGCGGTGGGTTGAGATGTCGAATGGCGTCGACCACTGCATCTTCGGTAGAGGCGAGAAAAGGTTGTCGTCGAGTAAGTACCTCGTAGCAGACCACAGCCAGAGAGAAGACATCCGAGGCGCGAGTGAGCGGTTTCATCGAGAGCTGCTCGGGAGACATATAGAGCAGCGTGCCCTTGCGGCCCACCGTGCGGCTTACATCCAAACGGTGAGCCACCCCGAAATCGATGATCTTTACCGAATCGTCTTCTAGGATGAAGAGATTGCTGGGCTTGATGTCACGATGCAGAAGGCCGGAATCGTGCGCGGCCTGCAATCCGCGGCTCGCCTGGGAGAAAATGTCGACGCAACGCTCGGTTGAAAGCGGCTTCGGGGAGGAGCGGATGATCGAAGCAAGAGTGATGCCGCGTAGCAACGGCATCACGAGGTAGGGCTGACGAATGCCATCCTCGTCGAAGCTGCCGACATCCCTGATCTCCACAATATTCGGATGCGCCAGGGCGGATTGCTTGTGGCACTCCTCGTAGAACAACTTCAAAGCCGTGGCATCGTTCGCATCCAGCAGGACCTTGAGCGCAACGTCTGTGTTGAGGACAGTATCGAAGGCTCGCCAAACAACGCCCATGCCTCCTTCGCCAAGCTTCTCTTTCAACTCGTATCGGCTTTTAGTCTTCTTCGCCATGGTTTGGAAACGCAGGAGCAACTGCTGAAGACAAAGACGTCCCTTCCCATTCGGGCGCGCGACAGCTGCCGTAAGAGCTTTTTCCCCTCCCAAAGCAATCGTTAGCCTCGCAAACGCGAGCCAGTGTTGACTGAATCTTGAGCCCAGAATATCTCTCGATCCTCGAGCGGCCTTATCCATAAGGCCGCATTATTGTCTAAAATTATGGAACTCTTGGAAGCTCCTCTCCGATGCCTCGCAGCCGATGAAGCGCCAGACGCGGGGAATTGAATTGAGCGCCAGAGCTCTTATCCATTACGCAGCTGCTGATCGAACGGGTCCATCAGCTGGGCAGAAACAAGATCGTCCTCTCCCAGCGGTTCTGGCTCGCAGAAGGCATGAGCTTCCAAATCACGATAGGAGCTCAGAACGGCGGTGTGCTGGAAAATATTGAGCTCCCTCCAACCAAAGACGACAGAGATGGAAAATCTCTCTTGACAGACTCTTTTGATACCTATTTACTCTATGCATATTTAGGAAAGGGTGACGATCTATGCAAAAGTCGAGAGATTTATTCCCCGGAGCTCTGGAGATGATGATTTTGCGTTCGTTGAAGATAAAGCCGATGCATGGGTATGCACTTGTGCAACATATCCAGCAGACCTCGGCGGACCTATTGAATGTGGAAGAGGGTTCCTTGTATCCGGCGTTACAGCGAATGTTGAAGGCGGGTTGGCTGGATGCGCAGTGGCAAACTTCTTCGACGAATCGGCGCGTGCGGACGTACAGCATTACGGCTGCGGGGAAGAAGCATCTGGTTGAAGAGACGTCGAGGTTTGAGGCGATGCTGAAGGGCATTCAGCTGGTCTTGGCGAACTGAGGAGCAAGCGCGTCATGAGATGGTTGGGGAACAGGCGGCACTCGACGGCGGAAGATCTCCAGGAAGAGATGGAGTCTCACGTGCTTGAAAAGGCGGAGGCGCTTGAGCTTGCAGGGATGTCTCCACAAGAGGCGCTAACCGCTGCACGCCGTTCGTTTGGAAATCAGGCTTTGTTGCAGGACCGCGCTCAGGAGATATGGGATAATCGCCCTCTCAATCCCCTCACAACAAGCTTTCGATTTGCGTTTGCACAGCTTAAGAGAACTCCCGTCTTTACAAGCACGGCCATCTTAATACTGAGCCTGGGAATCGGTGCCAATACTGCAATCTTCACCGTTTTGTACCAGGCAATCTTTCGCACACTTCCGGTAACGAATCCAGAGCGCCTTGTGTTTGTAAGTATGATCGGACCAAAGTATCCAGTGCCGGGACGGAGACCATCGTATCTGATCCTGTCTCGGTTGGCATCGCAACCCACTGACCTCGAGAGTGTTTCAGGGTGGGTACGAGATCGCGTGATGGCCGCGGATGAAGAGAACCACGAACGCAGCCTGAACGCTACGCTGATGACAGGGAATGCATTTGATGTCCTAGGAGTCCGACCGGAGATGGGGCGGCTGTTGACGTCCGAAGATAACGAACAGGAACATCCTGCTGTGTGGCCCATCGTCTTGAGCTACAACTTCTGGAGCGCAAAGTACCATCGCGATCCTTCAGCGATTGGGGAGCAAATAACGATCTCAGGGCGGCAGGCGAAGATAGTAGGGATCACGCCTTCAGGATTCGAGGGCATCACGCCGAATATGCCTACACAGATGTATCTGCCGATGGCATTTCTCAGCGCGCAAGGGGATACAGGAAGAAGAGATCCGCTGCACGCTGAGGATTTGTTTGGATTTACGACCGTGGGACGTCTGCGTGAAGGGGTGACCCTGAAAGAGGCGAACGCGCATCTCCGGGAGAGCACAACGAAGTGGTTGCGGCATGAGCTCCAACCTCTTGTTGCTCGTGATCCGACGTTAGAGGAGATGAGTCTCCAGATGACCAGCGCGAGCCGTGGACAGCAAGCTCTGGACGACTATGGAAGCACTCTCACCTTGCTTCAGATACTGATGGGAAGCGCTCTGCTGTTCTGCTGCATCAATGTGTCTGGACTGCAGCTTGCGAGGACGTTAGAGAGGGCGCACGAGTTCGCGGTACGGATTGCACTGGGAGCGAACAGGAGCCATCTGGTGCGACAGTGCCTGATGGAAGCACTGATTGTGACCTCTGGCGGAGCGATGCTGGCGCTTCCCATTACCTTTGCGAGTACCCATCTGCTCTCGAACTTTCTAACCAAACCAGGAGCAGGCGAGATTGTGATGTTGCATCCGGATTGGAGGATGTTCGCCATTGCAGGCGTATTTACGGGATTTTGTACGGTCGCGGTTGGAATTGTGCCGGTGCTCTTCGCAAAGAAGGCGAATCCGGCGTCGGTATTGAAGGGGAAGTCGAGCATGAAGCGGCAGCCAGCCATGGCAAGCAAGGTTTTGCTTGCGGCACAGATCGCCATGACATTTCTCTTGCTGACGACGGCGAGTTTCTATTGGCGCACACTTCAACAGATCTACGGAGAAGACCTAGGGTACAACCCGGTGCATGTGACGGAGATCGCCGCGCAGTTCCAGCGAATGCAGAATCCTGAAGATATTATGAGCACGTATCGGCGGATGCTGCATCAGCTCAACGCGCACAAGGGAATCACGTCGGCCACGATGACATGGATTACGCAGCTTACGACGTTCGATCCGCAGATTCATGTTGCCCTGCCAAAGAGCGATGAGGTGAAGCAGATATCTTTCAACCAGGTAGGGCCAGGTTATTTTGAGACATTGCAGACGAAGCTGCTCCTAGGCCGTGAGTTCACTGATGAGGACACGGACGATAGTCGCTGCATCCTGAATGAGCTCGCCGTGAGAAAGATATTTAATAGAGCCCCGAGCGAAGTTCTCGGACGGCGCGTGCGATTGAGCTTTTACAGCGAAATCAATACCGTGTGTGAGGTCATAGGTATAGTTCAGTCCGCAAAGTACGCGGATATTCACACTTCGAAGTCCGCGATTTTGTTTCTACCGATCACCCCGGTCTCGATTCGTCCCGGTGGCTTCAACAACAATATGGTGTTTCTGATTCGCGGAGAACAGGAAAAAGAAGTGGAGGCCGCCTACCTTGATGTGTTGGCGCATGTCGCTCCCGGGACAGGGTATTCGCGCTTCCTGCCAATGCAACGGCAGTTGAACGATGCACTTGGAAAGGAGCGGCTGCTCTCGTTTATGACGATGTTCTTCGGTAGCATCGCTCTGCTGTTATGCGGAGCAGCGACGTTGAGCCTCTTACTGATGCGCGTGAAGCTCAGCATTCCGGAGATCGCGATTCGTGTGGCATTAGGAGCAACTCCTTTGCATGCGGCAGCAACCGTGCTTCGCGAGATGGTGGCGCTGATCGTCATCGGTACGGCAGTCGGGGGAGTTTCCTTACGTGGGGTGGAATACCTGTCGACATACTACCTCCATTATGGAAGGTCTGTTGCGATGGGCGATCTGCTGATTGCCTCTGGTCTGCTGGTGACAATCCTACTCTGCGCGGGAGGAATTCCTGCGATACGTGCAGCAACACTGCACCCCATGAACGCGCTCTGTAGGGATTCATAAACAAGCAAGAAGTTCGCTATTGCTAACGTGCTCTTCGGAGTGCGACAGGAATTTACTGCTTCAAATAGGAGTCAGGAAGATGAAAAAAATCGGATGGTCGCTGCTTCTGTTGCTGCATAGCTCCATTGCCCTGATGGCGCAAGGTTCAGGAAGGCTCATCGGTAAGGTGCAGGACAGCACCGGCGCAGTCGTTCAGAAGGCGCATCTGAAGTTGCAACGAGAGGGCAGGGTTGTAAGTGAGTGCGAGAGCGCAGCCGACGGGAGTTATACCTTCCTCAAACTCCAGAGCGGATCTTATGATCTAGAGGTAAATGCGCAGGGATTCGCTATGTATCAGGCGACAGGAATTATGGTGGAAGACACCAGCGCAAAGCAGATGATAGTGACCTTACATATTGCCGCGGAGGAGCAGGTGACGGTGACGACGCAGACGAGTGGGGTAAGTCTGAACTCGGATGAAAATGTCAATGCCACTGTGCTGAAGGGGGGCGACCTCGGTGCCGTGGCGGACGATCCCGATGCATTACAGACAGAACTACGGGCGCTCGCCGGGCCGGCTGCCGGACCAGATGGAGGACAACTTTACATCGATGGGTACACCGGTGGTCAGCTACCTCCGAAGAGCTCGATTCTTGAGATACGTGTGAACCAGAACCCGTTCTCCGCAGAGAATGACAGAATCGGTTATGGCCGTATTGACATCATCACAAAGCCAGGAGCAGTGAAGTTCAACGGCCACCTGCGCGGTTCTTATTTAAACTCCTCTTTGAATACGTCGAATCCACTGGCCACTGCGCAGCCCAACTATCAGTATTACTCTGGTGCGGGAGATATGGCAGGGCCGATCACGAAGACCTCCTCTTATTTCCTGGCGGGGCAGTACTGGGAGAGGCAGAATCAAAATTTCTTACGCGCTGTCGATCCTACCGACACCTCCGCGAATCCCCGAACACTAAGTCAGGCTTTAATCGCGCCTTACTCCACGACAAACGTATTCGGACGAGTGGATGGACAGCTGGGAAAACACATCCTGCAGGCCCAGTGGGTGCTTTTTCGTACACAACGTACAGGCGCGGGAACGGGAGGATTGAATTTATCCGAACAGGCCTACAGCAGCACCGACATTGAGAATATGTTGCAGGTCCGAGACACAACCGTCATGAGTTCACGGCTGCTGAACGAAGTGAGTGCTCGATGGTTGAGAATTCGCACCAATCAAACCCCGGATAGCACGAAGCCTGCGGTGACGGTACAAGGAGCTTTCATCGCAGGCGGGAGCGTGTCGGGAACCGTGAGCAATCACCAGGACAATATGGAGCTGCATGATTACGTCACACTCACGGCGGGATCGCACGTGATGCGCTTCGGCGGGCTGGCGCGAACCTACCGCGTCGCGGACTATGCCGATTCAGGCTCCAACGGGAATTATCAGTTCCAGTCAATTGCGGACTATCACGCACCCGCGCCGAATCCCTATCTATATACAGGGACAGTCATCGTGAACCCGCTTGCCCGGCTGCTTCAGTTCGATGGGGCTCTCTTCTTCCAGGATGAGTGGCGATGGAAGCCCAATGTGAATCTGAGCTACGGGCTGCGCACGGAGGGACAGAATCGTGTTCGCGATCACCTGAACTGGGCGCCACGCATAGCAGTCGCCTGGTCGCCGAAGAGTGATGCAAAGGCTTCGCCGAAGATGGTGATTCGTGCGGCGGGTGGAATATTCTATAGCCGTGTTACACCGGCCCTGCAGATTCAGGCGATCCACAACAATGGATTTTTTCAGCAAAATTACGTACTGCGAAACCCGAACTTTTACGATCCGAATCAACCCGTACCCGCCGACTTGTTAGCAAACGCCAGCGAGTCGAAGCTCTCTATCTACACGCTCGATCCACAGTTTCGGATTTCGCGCAATGTACAGGCGGGGTTTAGCGTGGATCGCAGCTTAGGCAAGGTCGGCTCTCTCAATCTCAACTATCTGTTCACTCGCGGCGTGCATCAGTACTACACGAACAATGTTAACGCGCCTGTTTTCGATCCTGAGACGTATACGGTCATAGGGGCAGCCCCAACGACATATAACTACCAGTTTCAATCTGGCGGAGACTTCAGGCAGCATCAGATCATTCTTACAACGAACACGACATATAAGAATCTGTTCCTACACGCGGTTTATACCTACAACCATGCCATAACGGACACGCAGGGCATCAACTACTTCCCTTCTGTGTCGCGCGCGCCCTCACTCGATTACGGTCGCGCCAGCTTTGCTCCAGCCCATCAGTTGCAGGCCTTCATGACCTACAAGGCTCCCTATCGCGTAACCCTCACTGCGATTGCGATTGTGGAATCGAACAGGCCTTATAACATCACAATTGGCAATGACCTTACGGGCAATAATCAATCGAATGCTCGACCGACCTATGGAACCTGCGGCGCTCCCGATGTGGTGAACACCGCCTATGGGTGTCTTGATCTCAACCCCTCGGGAAAGAGTGAAAGGATTGTGCCCTATGGGTTGGGAACAGCGCCCACCAGTGCGACCGTTCATCTGACCCTCAACCGGGTATTCAACTTTGGCAACCGTTCCTCTGCGAATGCTTTGCCGGACAAAAAAGCCGCCGCCGAACATCTTCCCCGTTACACGCTTACGATGATCATCGGGGCAACGAACATCTTCAACATAGTGAATCTCGCCCCCCCGAACGGTGTCTTGAGCTCACCCTTGTTCGGGCAACAACTCACTCCGGCCACGGGGCCGTTTGCCTTGTCTTCCCCGGGAAACAGGACGATCTATGTGACGTCCTACTTTTCCTTTTGACGATTGCAGGGGAAGATCCAACAGCCCGCGCCATATATTTCCCATGAATCCACTTCTGATAAATTCCCGTCCGTTGGGCGGTAGTACGCTGGCAATCCATGGAGTTGATCGAACTCTGCACACCCATTGATAGGATTACCGAAATTCCCCAAGCGGGTTAAACGATATAAGAAAACCGGTTGTGCCTGCGTGATCCTTGATTTGTGTTAGTAGCTCGAGAATGGCTTCTACTCGCGGTCAATTCAAGTTGCCGCGAACCAAGAGACGATGGGACACGCCAACGTAGCCTCGCCCCTTCCCTATCAGCACCATAATACGGATTCGTTGCGCTCTGCGATTGAGCGCAGGAATTCACGTCATAGTGAAGAAAATCCAGCTTCCGACAGAGATTCATAAGTTATTGAAAACAATTGGCTCCTGAGGTAGGACTCGAACCTACAACCCTTCGGTTAACAGCCGAATGCTCTGCCATTGAGCTACTCAGGAGTGTGCTGTGGAGCCCATCCGGTGGCGATCACCCGACGCGCTACGCTCTCATTGTTATAGCAAATGCAGCCCCTGCGGTCAAAGGGATTCGCCTACTTCGACACGACAGCGCTGCCGCGAGCCCACTGTGTGCAGCGCACGTCTTCTACAAAAAGCGGACCGGGCCCTCCCGCCTACAGCTTGTAGGCCTTCTTCACCAGATTCACGGTCAGATCGTGAACCACCTCGAAGGCCTCATCCTCATCCAGCCGGTGCTCGGCCACCAGCCTGCCCAGAAACCCGCAATCGATGCGTCGCGCCACATCATGCCGCGAAGGAATCGATAAAAACGCCCGCGTATCGTCGTTGAAGCCCACCGTGTTGTAGAAACCGGCCGTCTCCGTCGCCAGCTCACGGAAGCGCATCATCCCCTCCGGCGAATCATGGAACCACCACGGCGGTCCCAACTTCAGCGCCGGATAGTGCCCAGCCAGCGGAGCCAGCTCGCGCGAATACGTCGACTCATCCAGCGTAAACAGAATGAACGTCAGCCGCGGATCGTTCCCATACCGGCTCAGCAGAGGACGCAAATTCCGCACATACTCCGTCGGCGAAGGAATATCCGCTCCCTTGTCGCGCCCGAACTTCTCATATACCTGACGATTATGATTGCGGATGCTTCCCGGATGCAGCTGCATCGTCAGCCCATCCTCCACCGACATCCCCGCCATCTCCGTCAGCATCTGCGCCTGGAAGATCTGCTGCTCCTCCGGAACCGACCTCCCCGAAAGGATCCTCTGATACAACGACTCCGAGGTCGAAGGATCGAGATCGGCCGTCATCGCCGTCAGGTGCCCATGATCGGTCGCCGTCGCTCCCATCTCCTTGAAGAACTCACGCCGCTTGCGCAGGGCATTCAGATACCCTTTGAACGTACCGACGCTCTCGCCCGTAATCGCGCCCAGCTTTTCAATGTTCTCCAGAAATCCCAGGTACTCCGCATCCACCACCCCATCCGGCCGGAACGTCGGGATCACCCTTCCCTTCCAGCCCGACTCGCGAATCGCCTCATGATGCTCCAGCGTGTCCAGCGGAGAATCCGTCGTCGCCAGCACCTCGATCCGGAACTTTTCAAACAGCGCCCGAGGACGAAACTCCGGCGCCTGCAACGCCTTCGAGATCGTCTCGTAGTAGGCATCTGCATTCTCAGGACCCAGCCGCTCCTTCAATCCAAACAATGTGCTCAAGCTGTAGTCCAGCCACAACCGCGTCGGCGTCCCGCGAAACAGGAAGTAGTGCTTGGCGAAGATCCTCCATACCTCACGCGGATCCGCCTGCTGCCCCCCATCCACCTGCGGAATCCCCAGCGACTCCAGCGAAACTCCCTGCGAATAGAGCATGCGGAAGATGTAGTGATCCGGCTGAATAAACAGCGCCGCTGGATTCGGAAACGCCTCATCCTTCGCGAACCACACGGGGTCCGTATGTCCGTGCGGAGAGAGGATCGGAAGATCGCGCACAGCCTCATACAGCCTGGCCGCAACCGCGCGCGCCTCCGGGTCAGAGGGAAACAGCCGCATGGAATCAAGCATTCAACACACCTCGAAGGACAGGAATCGGCACAAGAAAAGTTCAAGACTTCTCACGATAAAGTGCAAGTCCGAACAAACTCGCCCCCAGAAGCCTAACAAAACCTGACGACAAGTGGTCAACCAATTTCCGGGAACAGCCACCCCCATGCAAATGGGCAAAACAAATTGTGGCGTGCGCTGCTGGGTAAAGGCGAGGCGCTGCTGCGCGGGCGCTCGCTTCGCCTCGAACAACCTAGAAGTTGAACGCCAGCCCAGCCTGGATCATCCGTGGCGTCTGCGCCAGAAACAGCGTCCGTCCGTCCTGCGAGAGAACCGGCCTGTACCCCTGCTCCAGCAGATTCGTGATGTCCACCGTAGCCTCCAACCCATCCGGCAGCATCCTTCCCAGCCTCACCGGCTGACGCATAAAGAAGCTCAGGTACGCCTGATCGCTGAACGCGGCATAGGGGTTGACCGCCGTCACCATCTTCTCCGGCTGCCAGCGATACGACGCCCGCACCTGTGTGCCGCTGTGGATCACCCGTCCCTTCAGCGCCACCGTCGCCGACTGTGCCCCCACCGGCTTCAGCTCCGAAGCCGCCGTACTCAACTGCATCGGCCGTTTTCCAGCAGGTGCGGCCAAAGCGTTCCCCGAGCTATACTCCACCGCCACCCATAGCCCCTGTGTAATCGGCTCCGTCATCAGCAGGTTCACGCCCTGCGAACGATACCCCGCACCCAGCACCCGAAATGTGTCCGTGGCCGTGTCGGCCACAATGCCATTTGCCGAAGACGCCGAAGCAGTCGCTGCCCCCCCCAGATCTCCCATCGTCAGCTCACCGCCGCCGGCTAGCATCATTCGCTTCAGGTTGTCGTTATAAAAGGCGAACTGCACCGAACCGCGCCCAGTCTTGCGACCCACCGAGAACTCCTGGTGCAGACCGCTCTCCGTGTGCATCTTCCCTTGTTCCATCACGCCGACCGGAAGCTCCAGCTCCACCGTGTCCAGCCCGCCGAAGGTCTGCAGATCGCGCGAAGTCGCCATCCGGTAGCCCGCGCTCCACTGCGAGGTCGGGTGCGCCGTAATCTTCACAAAGGGCCGCGAAGCCATCGCATACGCCGCGCCGCCGCGCACCACGTACACCGTTCCTCCCAGCTCCAGATCGACGCTGTCCCCCAGCTGGGTCTTCTCCGCCGAGGCCATCTGCACCGCCTCCAGCCCCGACCCTCCGCCGCTCCCCACCATCTCTGGGTGCGACTGATAGTTTGTCACCAAACGCGCCGCTCCCGCAAACCCCAACCGCCGCTCATACCCCGCCGCCAGCGACGTCGAAGGAGCCCGCAGGTACGGTCCAGTCTGCGCCCCCAGATCCGCCCTCGCCTGCACGTCCGAACCATCCGGCATCACCCGGTCGATTACAAAAATGTTGTGGATGCCCCCATTGCCGAACCCCCCATCCCCCGACGAGACCTCCGCCCTCGCCCGGTCCGCGGGCTTCGCCTGCTCGGCCGAGCTCGAGATCAGCACCACATCGCCGTTCTCATCGAAGACCCGCAGCAGCGGCTTGTTCGTGCCCGACCGCAGCGTCCAGCTCCAGTCATCCTTCGGCTCATCCGCCTTGCGCCGCTCGGCAGGAATCCACGAGGCCGCGTCGAAGATCGCGTTCATCGTCAGGTTCACCACCGCCCGGGCTCCCGGCCTCAGCTGCAGGTTGCCCCGCAGCGCCGGAAGAAACAGCGCTGAGGAGGCTCGTACTTCATACTTTCCAGGAAGAAGATTCGCGATCAGGTAACGCCCGCGAAGATCCGTAAATGCCGTGCCCAGAATCGAGGAGTCGGTCCCCACCACCTGAACCAAGGCCCCTGTCTGCGCCGCACCCTGCGCATCGCGCACCACGCCCGAGACCGCAGCAGGCGGTGCAGCCCATCCCGACACTCCCGCTGTCATCAAAACGGCTGTCAGGATCGCGATCTTTACTCCGGCTCGTTGCACAGTGTTGGCACCTGGGCGTCGACTGCTCCAAATAGCTCGCGTCGTCCACAGACTCCCGCGGCTCGCATCAAAAGGAAGCGTCGAAGACCGGGAGTGCCTTCGCCTGTCCGCAACCCCGTGTCCCATACCGACCGCTTCCCTGAACGTCAATCTACAACAAAAGGCGCAGACTCTGCGATCTGCTGCTTCGAAACCCCATCATCGACCTTGATCGTCAGCTGATACTTGCCCGGCTCCAGACTGCTCAGCGGAAGCGACCGCTCCAGGGTCACCTGGTCCGAGTTCGGGCTCGTCTTCGACGTCAGCTCCTCGGTGTTCAGGATCATCTGGTTGGTCACCGTATTCGTCAGCTGATACTCGATCTTGGCCCCGTTCTGCTTGCTCTTCTCGTCGATCCCAAGGTTATACACCTGCATCCAGAAGTTCAGATTCTGATTGCGGTGGAAGGTCACCGGCTGAACTCCTCCAGCCGAGACGCGGGGACGAATGCGCGTATTGCCGATCACGAAGTTGCCCGCTCCGATATCCTTCGAGGGCACCCGCTCCATCTGATCGGCCAAGATCAGCGACGAGACCGCCAGACGGTCGTCGTCGTACTTCGGGACATTGATGCTGCGCTGCCACCGTCCGATGTGATCCGGATTGTTCACGTCCTTGATCACAATATCGACCTTGTAAAGGCCTGGACGCATCGGAAACGACTTCCAGTACACCGAAGCGTTGTTCTGCATGCGCCCCAGAAGCTCGCTGGGAACCTGGACCATCACCGGCTCTTCAAACGTGTAAAGAACACGATGGTTCAGATTCGAGATGTGGCCCAGGATGTTCACCGTGCCAGTCGCCACCCCGTCCTTGTTTTGGAAGGTGATGTCCTTGTTGCGGATCTGCAGCGTGATCGGAACCAGCACCGTGTCATTGGTCACCTTCACATAGTCGGTGCGCACGTCGAACAGGAACGGAGGCCCGGTCAGGATCTTCGAGGTCACCATATAGGCCTCGAGATCCTTGAACTTGATCTCAGGAGCCGCCATCAGCTTCGCGTACTGGTTCAGACGATCGAACTGCTTCGACTGGTTCATCGACGACATCGGACCGGTTCCCAGTTGCTCCAATCCGCCGCCCGAGAAGCGGTCTGTCTTCGAAGACTGTCCCATCTGCTCGTACAACGTCGAGCCCGCGCCCGGAACATACTTCAGGGCATCCTTCTCCGACCGGTCGATCGTCATGTGGTAGTCGCCGCACATGCAGGTATCCACAAACTCGATATCGATGTTGTCGCCGATGCCCTCGAGATAACGGTAGTGCCATACTTCGAACGGGAAGGTCGATGTGCTTCCCCCGCCCTCCTCCATCGGGCGCTCATAGTTACCGCCGCTCGGATGCGAGTCGATCGAGTCCGGCTTGCCGAAGGAGATATAGATATGGCCGCGGTCGGTCTTCCACCCCGGTTTGCCCGCCGCGAAGTGCTCGTTCGCATAGGCGATGCGGCGATAGTGTTCGTCGCGATATTCGTTGTCCGGAGAGTCGGGATTCGGGTTGCGGCGCAGCCAGAACTGCTCGATGAACTGGTCGCGCTCCTCGTCGTTCGAAAGGTGCTTGAACGCCTGCATCTCCTGATCGGTGATGATCCAGCGCACGTCCTCGTCCAGCCACTTCTTGTAAACGCCCTTCAACTCCTGCCGCAGCGCCTTCTGCTGGGCGAACTTTTCCTTGTCGGTGGGCTGCCGCTTCAGCGGATCAGGCTTCTCTTCCGTGGGAGTCGTCTGCTTGACATCCTCCTGCGCCCGTGCCGGCGGAACCGAGGCTCCAAGCATTGCGAGAGAGAGGAAGGCCGTACCCAGAACCAGATGCCGCGAGGTTGTCATAGCGCTTTTGGAATGCTCCTGATACCAACCAGTATTGTAGAGCCGGTTACGCCCTCGTTACAAGCGGTGGAACCAACCTTTGGACCCTGATATCATCAGGCCCACATAAAGACATTTTCTGTATAGACGTTCCCCCTGCGGTACCGTTTCTTTTGAAAATCGGGAAAAGAAGAAAAAGATAAGGTGATCCCGGGCTCCCAAAGGAAGATTGCAAACGGGTAAACTCCGGGGGAACAAGATCGGCCCAGGCTCCGTATCCTCCGGGCGGCACGTCCAATCACCAGTGCCTCGCCTTCCCACAGGGTGATCGGCGAGAGAGAAGCGAACGATGAGTCTTAAAAAGATTGTTCTGATTGCAGTCGCTGTTCTGGTTCTCGCAGGCGTCGTCGTTGGCACCATCCTTCACAGCCAGGGTTCCGTCACCAAGGTAGCCACCGGCCACGCCGTCCGCCAGGACCTCGTCTCCATCGTCAACGGAACCGGCCAGATCAAGCCCAAGACCTACGTCAACGTCGGGGCCACCGCCTTCGGACGCATCACCCACCTCTACGTCAAGGAAGGCGACCACGTGAAGGCCAGACAGCTCGTCGCCACCGTCGAGAGCGAGCAGCCCGCCTCCGCCGTCCAGGCACAGCAGGCCAACATCGCCACCTCGAAGACCACCGTCGACGCCAACGTCGCCGCCGAGCGCACCGCCGAGGCCAACGTCGAGCAGGCCGTGGCTGACCTCGAGCAGAAGAAGTTCGACTTCGAACGCGCCCGCGCCCTCTACGAAGAAAAACTCATCGCCAAGCAGGACTACGACGCTAAAAAGGCAGCCTACGACGTCTCCGTCGCCACCCTCGCCCAGCGCAAGGCCACCGTCATCCAGTCCAAGGCTCAAACCGAGTCCTCCCGCAGCCAGGTCTCCCAGGCCGTCGCCACCCTGCACGGCAACAGCTACCAGCTCGGCCTCACCCAGTCCCGCGCCCCCTTCGACGCCCTCGTCACCAACGTCCCCGTCCGCGAGGGAGAGACCGTCGTCGTCGGCATCCAGAACGCCGAAGGCTCCACCCTCATGACCCTCGCCGACATGTCCGTCATCACCGCCGAGGTCAAGGTCGACGAGACCGACATCGTCAACGTCGCCATGAACCAGCCCGTCGACGTCACCGTCGATGCCCTCCCCGGCCGCATCTTTAAAGGACACGTCACCGAGGTCGGAGACCAGGCCCTGCTCCGCACCACCGGCCTCGCCACCAGCCAGTCCACCACCGGAACCGAAGAGGCCAAGGACTTCAAGGTCGTCGTCACCCTCGACATCCCCTCCGATATCCTCCGCCCGGGGCTCTCCGCCACCGCCAAGATCACCACTGCGCACCGCGAAGACGCCCTGACCATCCCCATCCAGGCCCTCGTCCAGCGCGACCCCACCGCCGAAAAGACCCTCGCCGACAACAACGGCAAAGCCCCCGGAACCTCTGGCGGAGCCGCGGCCGCCACCGCCTCCCCCAAGGCCGCCACCAAAGCCCAGAACACCCAGGGCGTCTACGTCCTTCGCACCCGGAACAAGAAGCTCCGCGCCGTCTTCGTCCCGGTCAAGACCGGCGTCACCGGGGCCACCGACATCGAGGTCCTCGACGGCCTCAAGCAGGGTGACGAGATCGTCACCGGCCGCTACAAAGTTCTCCGCACCCTCAAGAGCGGAACCCCCGTCAAACGGGATAACACCCCCGAGACCGGCACCGACCAGTCCTGATCTTCGGCTCGGCCGCCGGGACCGCCCGGGAACTGAAGCTCCAACCCGCACGTACCTCAAGTGCGCTAGCATCCTAAGCACCAGAGAGAGAAGACCGGAGATCCGGAGATGGCCATCGAAACCGCAGTCGAAACCACCCACGCCAACGGCCCAGGCCCTCGTCCCGGCGACGTCATCGTCACCGACAATCTCTGGAAGACCTATGAGATGGGCGATCAGGAGGTCCACGCCCTCCGCGGCGTCAACCTCCGCATCCGCCACAACGAGTATGTCGCCATCATGGGCCCCTCCGGCTCTGGCAAATCCACCCTGATGAACCTCATCGGCTGCCTCGACTCCCCCTCGCAAGGCAAGTACTGGCTCAATGGCCACGACGTCTCCGAGCTCAGCGACGACGAGCTCGCCCGCATCCGTAACAAGGAGATCGGCTTCGTCTTCCAGACCTTCAACCTGCTCGCCCGCGCCACCTCTCTCCACAACGTCGAGCTCCCTCTCATCTACAACGGCACCCCCGCCCATGAACGCGAACTCCGTGCCAAGGCCGCGCTCGAGAGCGTCAATCTCAGCTCCCGCATGATGCACAAACCCAACGAGCTCTCCGGAGGCCAGCGCCAGCGCGTCGCCATCGCTCGCGCCTTGGTGAACAACCCCTCCATCATCCTCGCCGACGAGCCCACCGGAAACCTCGACTCCAAGACCGGCGACGAGATTATGGCGCTCTTCGACGAGCTTCACGCCAGAGGCAACACCATCATCGTCGTTACCCACGAGCCCGATATCGCGGAGTTTGCCCACCGCATCATCACCATCCGCGACGGCGTCATCGCCGGCGACCAGGCCTCCGGACGAGTCCGCAGCTAAATCGAAGACGGCTCTACGGCGCGGGCTCCCTGCGCGGGCAGCGGTCACTTCGTGATGCGCATTCTCTCTTCGAGGTGAGGCTCCCGTTGGTCGCTTACGAAAATCTTCGCGCTGACCAGCGGGAGCCCACGGCGAAGCCGGTATACGAGTCACAAAGTGACGGCTCGTACCGAGGTCCCCATAAACAGGTCTTCGTTTGTGGGGCGGCCAAGCGCAGTGGACTCGCCCGGCAGGCCATGATCCTCTCTTATCCGTAATCAATAGAGCACCTTCCAGAATCCACTGGCCCTAGCATCCGGTTCCCTACTCTCACCCGTCTAAAATGGAACCATGGCCCCCTCTCTCGGTCGCCTTCAAGCGTTTTTTGCTGTACTGCTGATCCTCTTCTTTTCTGCCGGCACGCACGCCTTCGCCCAGGCTGCGCGCTTCGATCTCACCGGCCCCCGCGTCGACGTCCGCGTCACCCGCGACGGCAAGGCCCTGCCCATCGCCCAGGTCCCCAATCTCAAGGCAGGCGACAAGCTCTGGCTCTTCGCCGACCTTCCCCGCACCCAGTCCGTCCACTACCTCCTCGTCGCCGTCTTCCTCCGCGGAACCACGAATCCCCCTCCCGACGATTGGTTCACCAAGGTCGAGACCTGGAACAAGAAAGTCCGCGAAGAGGGCGTCACCCTCACCGTTCCCAACGAGGCCCAGCAGGCCCTCCTCTTCCTCGCCCCCGAGACCGGAGGCGACTTCACCACCCTCCGCTCCGCCGTCCAGGGACGCCCCGGCATCTTTGTCCGCGCCTCCCAGGATCTCTCCGAGGCCGGTTTCGAGCAGGCCCGTATCGAAAAGTACCTCGCCTCCATCAAACAGGTTCCGCCCGACGATCCCAAGGCCCTGCAGGATCACTCCACCCTCCTCGCCCGCACCCTCAACCTCAAGCCCAACCAGGACTGCTTCAACAAGCCCGTCGACCAGCAGTACAACTGCCTTACGCAGAGCGGAAACCAGACCCTGCTCGACGACGGTCACGGCCAGACCGTCGTCGCCGCTCTCTCCAATGGCCCCGGCTCCGACCTCATCAACCAGGCCAGCTACACCCAGGCCGCCGGTGCAGGCATCTACAGCGCCTACGTCGGCGCCATCGTCGACCTCGTCCGTCTCACCAGCGGTCTCCACACCGCCCAGTACCAGTACATCCCCGCCATTGCCTTTCCCCAGGCCGAGCAGCTCAACCTCCGCCTCAACACCGCTCCCTCCTTCCATAACCCCAAGTCCGTCATCGTCATCGGACTCCCCTCCATTCAGGCCGCCGTCCCCCCGCCGCTCCGCGCCTCCAACGCCCGGCACGTCACCTGCCTGCTCGAGCCTAATGTTGCGCTGCCCGTCGAAGGCGCGCCCCTGGTCTTCTCCACCGGCTTCGCCCACGATCTCGTCCTGCACATCAACGGCGGCGACACCCCCCACCCCGATATCCCCCTCACCCCCGACTCCTTCAAGGGCGGCCTCGTCCTCTCCGCCCCCTCCGAGCGCAAGCCCCTCCCCACCCCCGAAGCAACCTCCCCAGCCGAGGCGAAGCCCCAGACCGATACCAAGTCCGACGCCGCACCCTCCGCACCCAAGCCCGCCACCGATCCCGGAGCCCCCCACACCCCCGTCACCGGAACCATCTCCGGCTTCTGGGGCTTCGATCCCTTCACCGGCCCCACCCTCCCCCTCCAGGACATCCCCGGCTCCGGCTGGAAGCTCTCCACCGACTCCGTCCTGATCGCCGGCCGCGACAACCACCTCACCCTCAGCTCCTCCGGAACCGCCTGCATCGACACCATCACCTTCGAGGGCAAGACCGGCAAGCAGGCCGATGCCCAGTGGAAGCACACCGACAAGCCCACCGTCGTCGACGTCACCCTCTCCCTCAAGTCCGTCGACCCCGGCAACATCCATCTCGACGTCCACCAGTTCGGAGGAGCCGAAACCGCCGCCGTCACCGCCCAGACCTTCTCCGAGCCCGCGCAGCTCGACGCCCTCACCCTCCACTCCGGCGACACCGTCGCCACCCTCACCGGAACCAGCCTCGATCAGGTCCGCCAGGTCACCTTCAACGACCAGACCTTCACCCCCTCAGGCGACCCCGTCTCCCAGGCCACCACCGCCAGCCCCAAGGCCCAGAGCCTTTCGCTCGCCCTGCCCTCCTCCGCGCAGGCCCCCTCCGTCCATCCCGGCGACCACATCGCCGCCCACATCGCCCTCCGCGACGGCCGTACCCTCTCGCTTCCCGTCACCGTCGACGCCGCCCGGCCCTCCGTCACGCTGCTCAACAAAAACGTCGCCCAGGCCTCCTCCCCCATCCACCTCGCCAACCCCGACGACCTTCCCGTCAACGACAAGCTCACCTTCTCCCTCCGCTCCCCCTCACCCTTCCCGCGCAACGGGCAGATCGAGATCGCCAGCGTCGACGGCAGCCTCCGCACCACCCTCACCGTCTCCTCCGGCCTCATCCTCCAGAACTCCCGCACCGTTCTCGGAACCTTTGATCCCCTCAAGGCCTTCGGAACCTCCGCCTTCGGCCCGGTCCACCTGCGCGCGGTCGCCCCCGACGGAACCACCGGCGACTGGATTCCCCTCGCCACCCTCGTCCGCCTGCCCACCCTGCAGGAGCTTCACTGCCCCTCCGACGCCACCTCCCCCTGCACCCTCACCGGCTCCGACCTCTATCTGGTCGACTCCGTCGCCCCCGACGCCGGCTTCACTACCCCCACCGACGTCCCCGAAGGCTTCGTCGGCGACACCCTCTCTCTCCCCCGCCCGCCCAAGACCGGCTTCTTCCTCAAGCTCCGCGACGAGCCCGCTTCGGCCAACCTCGTCAACCTTCCCATCCAGATCCAGCGAGCCCCCCGCAACACCCCACCGCCCGCACCCGCGGCTCCAGCCCCGACACCGTCGGACCCTTCGGTTCCCTCCCCGGCCCCTACCGATTCCGCCCCAAACACAACTCCAACCCCAAATGCAGCCCCGACCCCAGAGAAGACTCCGCCCAGCCAGAGCCAGACGCCACCCCAATCCCGTTAAACCGGCCACTTTGCCCCACGAAAGACCCGCTAAAAACGACATCCTCATTCGAGAGAGGAGAGGCTTGTGTCCTGCCGGCCGGGCCACAAACCTCTCCTCCCCAAAAATGCGGAACGGGGGCAGCGGCAGTCCATGGGACGACAATGAGGGGCTAGCATCTTGCGGCTACATCGGCTATTTTGCATCGAATTCGGTCCGCGATTCCTTTACCTGCTGCCAGTTCTCTTTCACCCAATCCACCAAGCCTCACATGGGGCGAAGCAGGCTTTGGCCGAGAGCAGTCAGATCGAACTCCACTCGTAGAGGCACCTCGGGAAACAACTCCCTTGTGAGCAATCCGCCTCTCTCCAAGCTCTCCTCGGGATGTTCGGCGTGTGGATCCACCTACAGCAGTGGGTTGACGTTCAAACAGGTACGCCGAACAACCAGGTCATAAAGATTAACTGGAATCCACGGGGACCGAGTGGATTTGTCAAAGCGTGGCAAGTGGCCAAGAGACGGCTGTCTCTGGCGACGCGCCATCGACTGAGCCGCAGTACCAGGAATCCCAGCAGCCGGATGTGCTTTCGAACCGCGCGTGATCAAGACGCTTTCCGGTCGCATCATTTCGCGGATTCTCTTCGTTGGGCGTCAGTTCATGCGATCAAGGATGGTGCAGTGCGAGAGCCTCTGCTCTTTGTTTCGCCTGCAATGCTTGCTTCTGTTGTCCCGCAGCCGCATACAGGGAGGCAAGAAGATTCCACCGGCCGGTCGCCGAAGGAGTCTCCCGCACGGCCGCCTCTTCCGCCGCGACAGCTGACGGCCAATTCGATAACTGACTGTATGCGACAGCCCGAAGATCGTAGACGACGGCTCTTTGCGACGCCCCATCGGATCCGTAGTCTGTTATCGCGCTTACCGCCCGGCCGAGAGTCTGCAATGCCGCATTTTGTTCTCCGTTGAGCACTTCAGCTTTTGCCAGCGACAATTCGATCTCAAAGTCTGGTCGCGCATCGAGCGCGTGTCGGAAGGCGTCGATAGCCTGCGCATACCGGCGATGATTTGCATAAAGCAGTCCAAGCTGATACCAGGCGGCATCGGATGCATGCATCCGTAAAGCACAGAGAAAGGAGTGCTCGGCTGCATCGAACTTGCCCTGCGAAGCCTGTACCTGCCCTTTCAGCACCATAAGCGAATCGTCGTCTCTGGAGATTTTCCAGGCTTCTTCGAGCGTCCTGGTCGCATCTTCATGACGACCCAGAACAAAATAGATAACAGCAGCATTGGCAAGCATCTGATACTGCCGCATCCGGAACATCCTGTGTGGCGATGCATTCCTATCTATATCGCGGATGAGTTGCTGATGCTGGCAATCGACCCTCGGCATCAAATGTCCGGATTGTGACAACACATCTCTGCGCACGAATACGATGGCCGTGGGATCAAGATAGACCGGCACCCAATCGTGGCTCTCGCAATCATCACGCAGCGGAATCGATTCGATTCCGTAAAACCTCGAGAGAGGAAAGACAATTGTCCGGATATGATATGTATCCGCAGCCTGCCTCCATGCGATCGAGTCGAGTGGCAAAGCTGTCAGCCGTAGCTGCTCGGAGATGATTCGATCTCCGAAGGGAAGATAGCGTCCGTCTGCAAAGTTCCGATAATGTGGGCCGAGCCTCCATGCAAGATAACTGCTCAGGTTGAAGGTGGAAAACAACTCCGTTGGCAGGTGATTTTGTTCGACGAACGCGGCAGCAGCCTGCGGAAGCCACCACGATGCTCCGGCGCCAAAGAGGGTGATCTGCCCCTCCCGAATAGCTGTGCGGTCTGTAACTACGTCGATGCAGCGCCATACCACAAAGACGACAACCGCAAGCACTCCTGCTTTGCGAATAGCCGGCCACCATGCAAAAGCGCTCAGGCGCAGAGTTTGCGCCTCGTCCGACAAGGCGTCGCCGGCAATAAGGCAGGCGATAGGAATGTAAACACCCTGTGTCCGCGCCGATAAGAGGCAAATACAGACAGAGAGAGCAAGAAACAGAGCGAGGCCGATTCGTCTCCAGCGTATCAGCGAAGCGATCGCAAGGATGGAGAGGGCGAGCAGCCACCAGACGGCGTTCAGCGGGGCGAGCAGATGCGGTCGACTCCAGGAGAATTCCCTGTACAAGGGGTTCAATTCCACGATCACGGTGGATTGCAGCTTCGATGGATGCTCCTGCGCAGCGATTGCGCGATATATATGGAAACCCCACGGGTTCAGCAGCGTACATGCCATGCCTGCAATCAGCCACGGAGCAGCCACCTTGAGCCGGTCGAGAGCCTGCTGCCGCTCGGACGCGCGGACGGAATCAACGGCCTCTGCGGCGATATAACCCGCCATCAACCCAAGGCCGGCGATAAAGCCTGTATGCAGATTGACCCAGAAGATCATCAGCGGCGGCAGTAGCCATAACCTGCGACTGCTCTTTCCTGAGAAGTGAGACAGGAGCACGCGCGTATATATTGCGGCGATCACTACGGTGAAAAGCCCGGAGCGAGGAATCATCTGCCCAGCCAGCGCGGGAACAGCAACCAGCAGTAAAAGCAGAACCGTTGGCCTGCTGCGCCACGCCACAACCGAAAGTGTCGCTAAAAGAGCGAAGACACAGAACCATGAGATGGCGACATAGCCGCCAAGGTGAAACAACAGCCGGAAAACAACGCCTGCCAGCGGAGGATAGATCCACGGTGCTCCCGGCACCGTATAAGAGAGCATGTCAACCGAGGACAACGGATGACGCGCATCTGCCATTTGCCAGCCCAGATCGAAATCTGCCACAGTCTGTAGACCTGAGACGGCCCCATAAGCCAGAACGAGTGTCCATAACAAGAGACCGATTGCTTCAGACCGAATCTTTGAAAACGATATTTGTATCGGCATACTTCATGTTATTGCGCGAGTGCGCTTCATTGCTGGCCCAGGCCTGCCAGAGCAATTTACAACTCATTCATGATCCCGTGATCCGCATGGTCGCAAAATTGATCGGATAGAACGCTATACGGCTAAAATCTCAGATCTGCTGATAACCCGGCGATCTGAATTAGCATCTAAAAAATAGGGCATTTTATGCGATAGCTCAGAGCACGAATTCCGTTCATTGAGAGTCAGGATGCAGATCTTCCCGGGCCAGGCACAACAGCAAGCGCACCGATGTAAATCCGCTCAACTTCAGCCAGATGGCCATCGCTCATCCATTGACCTCCCACGGAGCCAATGGATTCGATGGATTGCACTCCTGTCCCTAGGGTCGCTGGCAATGATGACGGCATGCTCCAGGGGAAAGGGCACGCAGACGAGTCAGGCCGCACCCACGCCCACCGCCGTCGTCGTCAGCACCCTTCGACCGCAAACGGTTCCGATTTATAGCGAATATGTCGGCGAAACCGAGGCGGTGAATGTCGTAGAGATTCACTCTCAGGTGCAGGGATTTCTCCAGCAAATTGCGTTCAAAGAGGGCTCCATTGTCCAGAAAGGACAGTTGCTCTTTGTAATCGATCCGCGCCCGTATCAGGCGACGCTCCAGGAGGCAAAAGCAACGCTGGAGGTCCAACAGGAGACCGTCAACAACGCGCAGAAGATCGTAGACCGCTATACGCCGCTGACACAGCAGCATGCCGTCAGCCAGCAACAACTCGATAGCGCGGTGGCCACCGCGAAAGAGAATCAGGCTCAGGTTGAATCGGCGCAGGCGCAGGTCGCGGCAGCGCAACTGAATGTAAATTACACCCGCATCTCCGCTCCCATGACGGGAAGCATCGGGACATCGCAGGTTAAGGTTGGTGACCTGATCCAGAGCGGGTCCACATTGCTGGATACCATCTACAGCATCTCGCCTATGTATGTGACGTTTGCCATCAGCCAGAGCGATTACCTTTCCTATACAAATCGCAGACGCCAGCAACCGAAGCAAGCACATCCGATCCAGTTGATCCTGGGCGACCGCTCGGTTTACGGTCATTCCGGGACCGTCGACATGGTGGCTCCGACCGTGAGCACAACCACAGGGACGCTATCCATACGAGCAACGTTTCCGAACCCCGAAGGCGTGCTGAAGCCTGGCTTGTTTGCGCGCGTGCGATTTGTGGCAAGAGACGCGGTCAACGCTCTCCTCGTTCCACAAGGGGCAATTCAGCAGTTGCAGGGAACGCAATCGGTATTTGTGGTTGGATCGGATAACAAGGTTCAGCAACGTACAGTGACCACCGGGGCGACAGTAGCGAATCTCGAGATCGTGAGCTCCGGACTTCAACCGGGAGACCGGGTCGTTGTAGAAGGTGTCCAAAAGGTCCAGCCCGGAATGACGGTCCAAGCGCAGGAGGGACCTGCACTGACGGTCCCTACAGCCGAGGAGGGCGAAGCAGGCTCTAAAATGCCGACCTCACCACTTCCCTCTCCCGCATCTTCCGCCAAAGGCTCAGCCACGATGATGCCGAAGGAGAACTAACCATGTTCTCAAGCTTCTTCATTAATCGGCCGATCTTTGCTTGCGTCCTCTCCATCGTGATCCTGATCGGCGGTCTGCTGGCATTGGGCACGTTGCCCATCGCAGAATATCCGCAGATGACTCCCCCGACGATTCAGGTTTCGGCGACCTACCCGGGCGCAACTGCGCAACAGGTTCAGGACTCGATCGCCACGCCCATCGAACAACAGGTCAACGGCGCTCAGGGCATGATGTATATGTCCTCTTCGAGCACCAACACCGGTCAATACTCCCTGACGGTGACCTTCTCGCTCGACCGGAGCCCGGATCTGGCGCAGGTCGACGTGCAGAATCGTATCTCTCTGGCCACGCCGCAACTGCCGTCGCAGGTTACCCAGCAAGGCATCACCATCAAGCAGCAGTCGAGCAGCATGCTGATGATGATTGCGCTCACCTCGCCGGGCAATACCTATGATTCGACCTTTCTAAGCAACTACGCCCTCATTCACCTGGTCAACGCGCTCGCCCGCCTGCCGGGCGTAGGCAATGTCAATGTGCTTAGCGAGCACGAGTACGCGATGCGCATCTGGCTGGACCCCGAGAAGATGGCACAGTTGGGAATCACGGCGTCCGATGTCACCAGCGCTCTCAACAGCCAGAACGTGCAGGCTCCGGCGGGACAGGTCGGTCAGCAGCCAGCCCCGAAAGGCCAGGAGCTGCAACTGACTGTACAGGTACAGGGGCGACTGACATCCGTTCCAGAGTTTCAAAACGTCATCATCCGCGCCAATCCCGATGGCTCGCTGGTACAGATCAAAGACATCGCCAGAGTAGAACTGGGATCGCAGACCTATACGACGTTTGGTGATCTCAATGGGCAGCCCGGCGTGATGATCGGCGTCTATCAGCTGCCGACTGCCAACGCGATGGATGTCGAGAAATCGGTGAACGCCACGCTGAAGCAGCTATCGACTACGTTTCCGCCGGGAATCAAGTACCAGGTACCGCTCGATACTACGGATTTCGTCACCACCTCCATTCACGATGTACTGAACACGTTGCTGATCGCATTCGTTCTTGTTTTTATCGTGGTCTATGTATTTCTCCAGAACTGGAGAGCAACGCTGATCCCGGCCATCGCCGTTCCCGTGTCTCTCGTTGGCGCTACTGCATCCTTTACCTTGCTCGGTTTTTCGCTGAACACGCTCACCCTTTTTGGTCTTGTACTGGCTGTCGGGCTCGTCGTGGATGACGCGATTGTGGTCGTGGAAGCTGTCCAGCTGCACATGGAAAAGGACAAGGTAGATGCCAAAGAAGCGGCCAGACGCGCGATGGCTGAGGTATCAAGCCCAATCATGGCCATTGCGCTTGTGCTGGCCGCGGTCTTTATTCCCGTGGCCTTTCTGGGAGGAATTACAGGTCAGATCTACAAACAGTTCGCGCTTACCCTGGTGGTCTCCGTCATCATCTCCGCCTTCGAGGCCCTTACGCTGAGTCCCGCGCTTTGCGCGCTGTTGCTTAAGCCGGCCGGGGAGAGCAAAGGCCTGACGGCAAAGCTCTTTGGCGGATTCAATCGCTCGTTTGACTTCACCCTCAAGGGATACGAAAAAACGGTCGGTCTTGCCATTCGCCGAAAGGCGATCGTATTCGCAGCTCTGGTAGTCGTTCTCGCAGGAATGTATATGCTCTTCCGCGTGCTGCCCAGCGGGCTCGTTCCCTCCGAAGACCAGGGCTACTTTATGGTGAATGTGGAGTTGCCGGGGGGAGCCGCTCTCAACCGCACGGAAGTGGTGGCGGGACAGGCAGAAAAGATCGTAAAGGCCATCCCCGGAGTTCAGGACGTCGTGAGCATCGGTGGATTCAGTATGCTCGGCGGCAGTTCCTCCTCGAACGTAGCCAGCCTCTTCGTCATCCTGAAGCCATGGAGTGAGCGCACCAGCGCCAACCAACAGGTGACCGCGATTCTGGCTCAGGCACAACGTCAGTTTGCGACCATCCCGACCGCCCAGATTACGAGCTTCAACCCGCCACCGATTCCAGGCCTGGGAGAGACGGGAGGATTCCAGTTCGAACTGCAAGACACGAATGGTACGAACGACATCGCTGCTCTTTCCAAGACCGCCAATCAACTCATCGCCCAGGCCAATAAAGTGCCTGCGCTCTCCGGGTCATTCACTCCGTTCCGAGCGGATACACCCCAGATTCAGCTTGCCGTCGATCGCACGAAAATCATGACGATGGGCATTCCGCTCACAGATGTCTTTACCACCCTGGATACCTTCCTTGGCGGCGTCTACGTCAACCAGTTCAACCAGTTTGGGCAGGTATACGAGGTCATGATGCAGGCCCAGCCGCAAGACAGGGCCGATATCAGTGACGTCTCGAAGTTCTATGTTCGTGGAACGCAGAACAATGTCACCAGCATGGTGCCGTTGAGCACGATCACGACCGCCACGAACACGACCGGCCCCGATGTGGTGAACCGGTACAACATGTTTGACTCGATTGAGATCGAAGGCAGTGAAGTTCCTGGGTACAGTTCCGGCCAGTCCATGGATGCCATGCAGAATCTTGCAACCAAGCTTCCTGCAGGGTATGGCTATCAGTGGACAGGGCTTTCCTATCAGGAGTCCACTACCCAGGGGCAGTCAACGACAGTGCTGGGCATCGCCATAGTCTTCGTCTTCCTGGTATTGGCGGCCCTCTATGAGAGCTGGTCCGTGCCTCTGGCGGTCATCCTCATCGTTCCACTGGGAATCGCCGGAGCGCTTTTTTCCTCGTGGCTGCGTGGTCTGGACAACGATATCTATGCGCAGATCGGATTCATCATGGTCGTCGGGCTCGCGGCTAAGAATGCGATCCTGATCGTCGAGTTCGCTAGACTGCGTCTTCAGGGGGGAGCGTCCGTCGAGCAAGCGGCGCTAGAGGGCGCCAGCATTCGTTTCCGCCCAATCTTGATGACCTCGTTCGCGTTCATCTTCGGCGTCCTGCCCTTAGTCGTTGCTACAGGCGCTGGCTCAGCCTCGCGGCATTCGCTGGGCACCTCTGTGTTTGGTGGGATGATCGCTGCCACGGTCCTTGGGGTACTCTTTGTGCCGGTCTACTTCGTGGCGGTGGAGAAGTTCGGCAAACGGCGAAACAAGAGGAAGCAATCCGGCCAGACGCCCCATCCAGAAGAGGCGAAAGGATAGGCATGCGGCGACGGGGTGCTCATTTCGTTCCAACACTTGCCCTGGGAGCTTTGTTCTTTGTGGAGGGCTGCACCGTCGGTCCCAAGTACAAGCGCCCTGTAATTCCTGCTCCCGACGCGTGGCGTATGCCTGTCAGCGAGAGCGAGTCGCTGGCGAACGAGAAGTGGTGGGAACTGCTGAAGGACCCAGTCTTGCAGCAGTTGATCCGCACGGCGCTGGCGAACAATACAGACATCCATCTCGCCGCGGCACAGGTGGCGCAGGCCCAGGCGCAGGTCATGGCCACCCGCTCGGCGGAGTTTCCGCAAGTCTCCATCGATCCTTCGGCCGAGCGCGGGCGGACAGCAAACAACACCTCCGGAACATCCACTCCGGCGCGTACCTTCAACACATTCTCTCTTCCGGGAAGTGTCTCCTATGCCGTGGACTTCTGGGGCCTCTATCGGCGGGCTACCGAAGAAGCCAGGGACAATCTTCTAGCCACCGAGCAGGCGCGCAGGAATGTCATCATCGGCGTGGTCAGCAGCGTGGCGCAAGATTATTTCCAACTCCGCACACTCGATCTGGAGCTCCAGCAGACCCAGAAGAGCGTCTCCGCCTATCGCGATTCCATGAACCTGACGCAGAGCCTGTTTCAGGCGGGCGTGCAATCGGAGTTGGACGCCAAACAGGCGCAGACGGCTCTGCAGACTGCGTTGGCCGAGGTTCCCGCGCTCCAGCAACAGATTGGACAGGAGGAAGATGCTCTGAGTGTCCTGCTGGGCCAGAACTCCGCGGCCATTCCCCGCGGTCTAAGCATCGAACAACAGCCGCTGCCGCCTTCGGTGCCGGCCGGATTGCCTTCAGAGCTATTGGAGCGCAGACCGGACGTTCTGGAGGCTGAGAATAATCTTGCTGCCTCCTATGCCGCGGTCGGCGTCGCCGAGGCACAGTTCTTTCCGCAACTTACTCTTACCGGTGCAGGAGGTACGGAGAGCAGCAGACTATCGCAGATCGTATCCTCTCCCTCCCTGATGTGGAATGTTGCCGGCGGCCTATCGCAACCTCTCTTCACCGGGGGCAGGCTACGCGGCAATCTCGACGTCGCCAAAGCTCAGCAGCAGCAGGCATTGATCAGCTATCAAAAGACCGTTCTCGTGGGATTTCAAGAGGTCAACGATGCGCTGATTGCCTACCAGAGGTCTCAGGAACAACTGGCAGCTCAGGAAATCTTCGTCCAAGCCGCGCAAGATGCCCTGCATCTCTCCAACCTGCGCTACGAGGGAGGCGTCGATACCTACCTCAACGTGCTTACGGCGGAAGAAAGCCTGTTTACTGGACAGATCACGTTAGCCCAAGACCGGCAAGCGGTCTGGGCTGCCCTGGTGCAGCTCTACCAGGCGCTTGGTGGCGGCTGGCAACCGTAGAAACGGCACTTTCAAACATGCCGTGGAGTGTCCGTCTTGAATCGTTCCCATACGCCGTCTCACACGTCCCCCGATGACTCGGTCACGCGGGACCCGCACCAGGACGCCTATGCCAACAGAGCGAAGTCTCTTGGATCCATACAGCCACTCACGAAAATATTGTTTGGTAATCGAGCCCAGGCGGAACTTTGTGTCGGGCGTATTGGGGATGTTCCATTCCAACACCACCATGCCATAACCTTTGTCGAGCAGGACCTCATCGCCATTCGTGACCAGCACCGCTCCCATGAAAGCGTTATTGGCGGTGTATTAATTTGCCACCTGTTCGAGTCGCGCCCGCCTTGTGCCTCATTAAGGTTCTGCGCCATCCCCGTCGTGCAAACTACTGCCAGTATTGCTCCTGCCATCCAACGCATCTGTATCCTCGAAAATCCATGTCAGTGTGGCCCGGCACATTGTTCCCGGGGAGTGGGTTTGAAAAGATGCAAGATTCGACAGGGGTTCATCGGCAAGTTCAGCTCTCAGTTGGTAATAACCGGCCGAGTCACTCATGGAACTCGACCGAACGTAATAGAAAACGCTCTTCCCGCAACCTAGGCGCCGGTGCCGCACACGCGGATTCCGCTGCCGCCGAAGCTATTGTTTGCCAGGAGAAAATGCCGCCAGCCATGCCGATGCTTTTCTTGGCTGATCGCTGGCGTGCTCCTATACTCAGAAACCAGTCACTCAGCGTCGGATTGTCGATCTCCAGGCCCTCGCGATGCTTCGCCATAAGACAGCCACGAGGGTCTGCTCAAAGACCGAAATCTTCTCACAATCGATAGACTTAAATACGACGCTTTTGCGTCTGATAGCCAGCTTCCCTTAACAAAACCAACATTATGGCCAGTATTGGTCAGATACGCGCTGCTTGCTTTCCCGGCGTTTGCTTTCCGGCCCAGACGTAAGAGCCTACGACCAAAACAAATGCAATGGCTTGTCCGGCGAGCGATTCGACGTTGGGAAATACGGCAACCCACAATCCCATCCATGTTGGAATGTGGGAAGCGAACCAAGGGATTTCATGGGTCGGTATCCAGTGCGCGAGCTGCATCTCCTGTACCTGCTCCCCAACCATCACCAAAAGGACAACGCCCAACATGATCCCGGTAAGGATCAGCATCCTGCGATACGGCAGTTTGCGATGGACGACGAAGGTAAGCACAGCCACGATTGCGGAGAGAGCTACTCCGATCCAAACTCCTTCCAACACAGTCGCAGTGCCAAGTTTCAGACGATAACTTTGAAGGAACAGTACAACCTCGAATCCTTCCCGGTAGAAAGAAGAAAAGCCGAGAAGTCCAAGTCCCCATAAGAGTCTTTTCCGTGCGCCCTCATGGCTGGTCAGCTCTCGCTTCTTTCGATTATGGAGCGAAATCCATCCCGTCCAATACATCTTGTGAAAGAACCAGTTCATGACAATCAGCAGCACGATGATCGCCAGCAGGCCGGTTGCGGCCTGCAAATCCAGCGCGGAGACGTTCTCGCTGATGTCATCCAGGATGCGAATAGCAAGGAACCAAGTTACGAGCGTCGCAATCATACCCACACCAACTCCAGCTGCCACGGGGCGGCGATGGCCTTCCTGCGAGCCTGTCATGCTCGCGGTAATCGCGGCCAGCACGAGGATGCACTCCAGGCCTTCGCGGAAGACGAGAATCCCGATGTCAAGGATCGCGGAGCTTCTGGTCGAGCCGGATGTTGTTGGATCGGGCGTTCCACCTACAACTGCGGTGCGCCATGCTAATGCACCAATGAGCAAGGCAAGAGTCAGGACAATCGCCGTCCATGGAACCCGCGTCTTTTTTGCATTCTCTTGAGACATGGAAATCGCAGGCATCGCTCAGTCCAGCCCTTTCTTGCCGTAAGCCCAATATGCTTTTGTGCTGGCGTTACTCGACACGAGACGGTGGTTTCGTAGAGATTTTCGGACTTCCTGAATCGACTGCGCGTTGCCGGTGAAGACCCAATGCAAATGCGGCGCAATCATGCTGCTTTCGATCATCAGGTGCTCGACTTCCAACAGATGCTGCGCTCCTGCAACTTTGGTGATGAGCTTTGTACCCCTGAGTTCCAACCGGTCCACCACCTCCTGCGATTCTGGAAGTGAGCTGACCTCGAAGAAATACAGGTTCCGCTCTGCATCCTTGGAGCTTCTTCGGTGAGCGAACGCCGCACCAATAGAGGTCTCATCCCCAAAGAAGGTGGCGTGCCCTTTGTTCGCGGTAAAGTTCAGCGAAGAACGCGGGCCAGTGAACTGACAGGTTGCCCCCGGTCCGAGTGAAGACGCCCATTCACTGCCGGAACCATTGCCATGCAGAAAGGCGACGAAATGCATCCGGCCTTCAATAGGATTCCATTCGATAGGCGTATAGGTGCGGCAGACGAGATTGCCAAGATGCACCTGAATCTTCTGTCCCGGTATCCATGCGACTTCTTTTAGCTCATCGCCTTCCAACTGGATGAGGCGGAAATGGCCGCTCAAGAGAACGACCTCGGAAACGACGGCCGAGCGGAACCGCATCTTCGTCACGGTGCTGGTAACAAACTGTGGAATCGGTGGCATCTGTACTCCTGCTAATTCGCGTAGTGAGGCTGAGGAGTCTGTTGTGCACCCAGCTCGCCCGCCGCAACCATCTTCAAGGATGCGACCCAGAATGCGATTCGCCCCTCGGTCTCTTCCTGCTGGGTGTCTTCATCCAGCACGAGACCGACAAAAACATCGTCTTGCACCGCCCTCGAAGCAAAGTAATCGTAGCCCGTTGTCGGTGTCGAGCCGATCACAACAGCGCCCTGCCCTACGACCTGTTCGTAAAGCTCCCCCCTGCCATCGGCGAAGGTATCGGCATACGTTATCTGGTCTCCCAGGCCGAACAGGGCCACCCTCCTGCCGGTAAGGTTGACTGTCGCAAGGATGCCCAGTCGGCTCTCCCAGTCTGATTGCAGATCGCCATAGCCGCATGTGAGTGTTCCAAGAATCAGCAGATCGCAGTCCTCAAAGTCCGAATGCGTAGCAGCGCTGATCTCTATCGTCTTTCCGTCAATCTGGGATGCGATTTGTTCGGCAACACTGCGGGTATTTCCGTTATCCGTACCGTAGATAACTGTCACTCTCATTCTTTGTCCACTTCGGGAACTAGGGCGGCATCTCGGTCGCATCATCTGCCATGAGAGCGCCGCCAGTCCTCTCGTTATCGATCTCTGAACCCACAATGGTGCTTCGCCAAAAGACTTCATTGCGGGCCCTTAAATGAAGGCTAATTTAGTCCTAATTTGATGGCAAGCATATCCAGGATGAATGGCAATAATTCCAGATTATTCGGCAAGAGCGTGCAGTAAGTTGCTTAAATGGCATCTGGCCCGAGACCGGATGCTTCCGTCAAGTCTCGTTATGAGATTAGGCATTGTCGGCGTGTTCGACCAGATACCGCATCGCCATCATCCCGGAGTCAGCTCGTTTCGTCAGTTTCAACATTGGCTTCTACTCCCTGCGCGTTGCACTGCTGTATTCGCCTCCGCTCAACGAGATGAATGAATATGAGTTGGATGGCGAGCAATTGGTACTGCGCGGCCGTATGAAACACTCGATCAGAAGTGGCGTGTGACTGGCCGCGAATCCACTGACCGGACCAGTCCTTTGAATATTGACGAAATGCTTTCAGCTGCACGTGTCCGACTGCGACGGCTCTCTCCGGATGAAGCCTACGATGCGATTGCCAAGACGAAAGCGGTGCATGTCGACATTCGACCTGAGGATCGGCGTACATCCGAAGGTGGTATCTTCGGCGCCTTGGTCGTTGAGCGGAACGTGCTCGAGTGGCGTTTTGCCCCAACCTCCAGTGCGCGACTGGCGGCCGCACACGATCATGACGTACAGGTCATCTTGTTTTGCTCCGAAGGTTATACCTCGAGCCTTGCAGCCGCCGCGCTGCAGGATCTTGGCCTCTGGCGCGCCACGGACATAGTTGGTGGATTTCATGTGTGGCGTACAAAGGGTCTGCCGACCCCAGCAGTCGTTGACACAGTAGAGATCAGCGACGATCAATCATCAGGCTTGTTGAATTAGTCGGCTAGCATCGTTATTGTTGATGCCAGAACTCCCTCTGTGGAGCCTCATGAGGAGCACCTTTGGAAGACATTCAGAAGTTATCAGCGCCGCCTAATTTAACTGCCCTTGCCTATGCAAGTATCAAAAGACACATTCTCGAAGGAAAGATGAAGGGTGACGATCGGCTTACCGAAGAATTTCTATCCAAGCAACTCGGGATCAGCAAGTCCCCTGTCCGGGAAGCTCTCAATGGACTCCAAAACGAAGGACTGATTCGCATTGAACCGCGACGGGGTGCCTATCTGAGGAAGTTTTCGATTAAGGAAGTCAGAGATCTCTATAACTTAAGACAGGTCCTAGAGTGTTACGCCGTTTCCGTAGTCAAGATCGACGCGAAACTGATCGATTCCCTTCGGACAAGCCTAAAGCGAACTCAACTCTTCTTGGAAGCAAATGATAAAGTACGACACATCGAAGAGGATGCAAATTTTCACGGTCACATTGCGAAGGCTACGGGAAATATGGAGCTTTGTCGTGTTCTTGAGAACATCCAAAACCAGATTTGGCTATTTCGGTGCCAGACCTATAGCCTTTCGGGTAGCTCCGCCCCCAAAGCTCATGCCGCAATTCTAAGAGCTCTTGAAGAAGGCAACCACGACGAGGCTGTGATAGCTATGAATGGTCACATCAGTCATGTACGTGAACACCTTATCGATTTTCTGGGACTGGTTGAAGATCCGCAGACGAATTAGTTGATTTCAAAGTATTACTATAAATCTATTGACGTTTATTGGTATCTGATATATCAAAGAGTCATGCACCGTCGACGACACACTTTCGAAGTCAATTTTGTTCTGCGTCGTTGTTGTTGTCTGTGCATCCTTCCTTGTCGATGTCGCTGAGCGCGTCGTCCCCCTATAGCAATTTCAGATCGTATCAAGCGGAATAAGCCGTCCACAATGACGGCCTTTCGAGCCGATCTCTTCTAATGGCCGACATTTGCTCGCCAGAAGGCGCTCGTTGCGGGGTCGCAGCATTTTCAATGCGTGGATCTCCATGCACTAATACGTTGAACTATCACGCGCCAGGAAAACGATGAAACTCTCTATACTTCGCCTGTTGGCCCTTACAATTTCCTTCGCATTTTTTACATCCTTTTCTATTGCTCAAACACTCACCAGCGCGACCGTAGTTGGGACAGTCACGGATACCTCTGGAGCCATCGTGGCAGGTGCTGCGGTTCGTATACGACAGCCCGGGACAGGCGAAGTTCGAACAGCAACGAGCGGAGCCGCCGGTGAATACAGATTTCCGTTCTTGAAGCCAGGAGAGTACGAGATCACCGCTGAAACTCCGGGACTCACGGAAGGCAAAGCTCAAATTCACCTCCTCGTCGGTCAGGAGCAGTCCGTGACCGTGACATTGGGAGTGCAGTCAGTAGAACAGTCCGTAGAGGTCAACGCGTCCTCCGGAATTCTGCAAACGGAGAATGCAAACCTCACCACATCCTACAGTCAGCAATTCATCGAAAACACGCCCATTAACGGTGGAGATATTACAAATATCGCATTCAGCACACCGGGGCTTCGACTGAATGTAGGCGGAGGCAACGCCAACTTCAACGTGAACGGGTTGCCCTTCAATTCCGTGCTGTTCACTATGAATGGTGCCGACATTGTTGAGCCGTATAACTTGAATAATAAATCGGGCGCAAGCAACAACACCCTAGGCGCAAATGACGTAGCGGAGGCCGCTGTTGTCGTCAATGCGTTCAGCGCACAATATGGACGCGAAGCGGGAGCGCAGGTCAACTACATCTCTAAATCTGGATCGAATCTTTTTCATGGCAATTTAGTCGAAAACTATAACAGTCAAATTTTTAATGCGAACGACTATATTAACAATTCCAATCGCACTCCCCGCGGACGTTCTCTTGCCAATCAATACGCCGCATCGATTGGAGGGCCGATCAAACGAGACAAAATCTTCTTCTTCGTAAACACGGAAGGGCTGAGATACGCATTGCCGTCTTCGGGAGTTGTGTCGTTACCTTCACCTCAGTTGCAGAGTTACATCTTGTCACAGATCCCCGCAGTCTCTCAGCAACTTTACAAACAGCTCTTTGCGCTCTATAAATCCGCGCCTGGAGCCTCTCGCGCCGTACCGGTGACAACGGGAACAGGCACTCTGCAAGATGCCTCTGGAAATCTTGGTTGCGGCAATCAGACCTTCGGCACTGCCGCCCATGGATCCCAGTTCGGCAAGAGTGGTGGCACACCGTGCGCTATTGCCTTCGGGACCAATGCGTCCAGCATCAATACCGAGTACCTGGTCTCGGGAAGAGCCGACTGGAATATCAACGACAAACAGAAGCTATACTTCCGGATCAGCCGCGATGCTGGAGTTCAAGCAAGCAGCACCAGTCCTATCAATCCAACCTACAACAAGTACAGTATCCAACCCTGGGTCATTCCTCAACTGAACTATACCTATGCCGTTACCCCGAACATCGTTAACAACTTCATCATCAGCGGAAACTTTTATTCGGCGGTTTTTGGTGTAAGCGACTTTGATAAATCACAACAGGATTTAGGCCAGGCATTCGCATTTACTGACGGGGGCGCAAATGGAAGCACTACAACCAGCAGTGGTAGCACTTCGACCACCACAACTGGGTTCGCCTTTGTTGGACCATCCTTGCCTACGGGGCGTCGTGGACAACAGTTGCAAATCATCGATGATCTTTCCTGGACAATTAGAAAGCATACGATCCAAGCCGGAATAAACAACCGTAATAATCGAATCACGGATTCAAGCATTGCCAGCAATTCCATCGTCGGAACCTATACGTTTGCAGACGTAACGGACTTTGTCACAGGAGTAACGAATAGCACCGGAAAAAACAGCCGATATGTACAGGCCTTTCCGCTGGTTCAGGCGAATCATACTCGCCTGAATTCGTTGAATTTTTATGGACAAGATGAGTGGAAGGTTACTCGAAAACTGGATGTTACCTATGGGGTTCGCTTTGAACTGAATGGCAATCCATCATGCAAAGAGAATTGCTATTCCCTTTTCAATGCGGAATTCCTTTCTCCTAACTACCAGACAGGCAGCTCCGTTCCGTATAACAAGACGATTCAAACTGGAATCAATAAGACTTTTCGCCAATTGGAAGGCGTGATCACCGAGCCCCGTTTGGGCGTAGCGTTCCAGCCGTTCGGCGAAGGAAATATGGTGATCCGTGGCGGTATTGGCCTTTTTGCGAATACCTTCGCCGGAAGCCTTGCAGCCAGCGTCTTCGGAAATCCCCCTAATAAATTTCAGCCAAACGTCACAGCCGGGAATGTCGGTGTGTCGACAGATCAGAACAGTTCGCAGGCGATTGCTATCGCGTCAAATCAGGCGTTTCAGTCTGGCTTTGCGAGTGGCTACACTCTCGCGCAACTTCAGACAGCCACAGGCGGAAGGTTCTCCGCTCCAACTTATTACACGAATCCGGATGACTTCAAATCGATCAAGGTGTTGGAGTGGAGCGTTGAGGTGGAGCAGCCACTGACACGCTATGACGTCTTCTCATTGACCTATTCGGGTAATCATAGCTACAGTCAGCCACTCTCAAATACGAACTCGAACGCTTACGCATCGCCCTCTAAGTATCCCGCCGGCTTTGGAAGATTGCCCACAGCAATTCCTGATCCTCGTTTTTCGACGGTGACTCAAATCGTGCTTACAGGCTACTCCAACTACAACGGTTTGATCGCCCAAATTCGACATGCCATGAACTACGGTTTTCAGGCGCAAGCCAACTATACGTGGAGCAATGCACTCCAGATCGGCGCGAACAACACAACGACGGCCGTCCTTTACAACCCATATGATCTACGCAGCAACTACGGACCTACGAGTTTCGATACACGGCACAACTTTACTGCCGATATCTTGTGGAAGTCCCCTCCAATATCCAATCACATTTTAAATTCGACTCTCAGCGGATGGACATCAAGCGCAAAGATTTATTTGTATTCTGGCCGCCCTTTCTCCGTCGTAAATAACCAGATTCCAGGACAACTTTCATCTACGTTCGGGGGCCAGGTTTTGGCCCAGCCAATCGATCCTGCCGCCGTCGGAAAGCACTGCTCACGGTCTTCCGTAACCACTCCATGCCTTACCGTATCGCAATTTCAGACCACGGCTACTCAAACAAGCTTTGGCAACGTCCGTCCTAACAGCTTCCGCGGTCCTGGCTTCTTCAGTGTTGCGGCCCATCTGGCCAAAACGGTTCCGGTCCATGAGCAGACGCGTTTCGAACTGGGTGCTGACGCATATAATCTGTTCAACCACGCGAATTTTGCAGTTCCTTCGAACGATGTGAGCAAGGGCAGTCTGGGACTTATCGGTAGTACCGTCAGCTCTCCGACCAGCATTTACGGAACCGGGCAAGGAGCTCTAGTCTCCGGCCGTGTGTTAGTCGTATTCGGGAAATTCATTTTCTAGAGCGGGCAATGACCCGTCAATGGCCACCTAAAAAGCTCTTCTTTGAAACAACAAGGATTTATATGATTCGTCTGAAACTGTGGGGTCTAGTCGGGGTAGCAACACTGACTCTTTCTTCGACTGTACAAGCGACATCGCCAATAATGGCCTTAACCATCGACGACATTCTCTCAACCAACGTTCGCGAATCCTCAAATGTTCTCTCACCCGATGGGAGATATTTTGCGTTGACGGAGGCAGGACAAGTAACAATCGTCCCCGCTAATGGAGGTTCTCGAAAAAGACTGACCCAGTCTTTCGCTCAAAAGACAGAGTTGAGCTGGTCACACGATAGTCAGCACATCGCCTACGTTAGCGAAGGAGACATATGGATAGTCAATCTTTCCGGCGGAGAACCTGTACGCCTAACCCACGATCCGAAGGGCCCTGGCGATCCACGTGGAGCGACAGATCACCATCCGTTGTGGAATCCCAATGGTGGATGGATTCTCTATCAATCCGGACGTAAGGGGTTCAACGAGTTGTACGTCGTCAGAGAGGATGGCAAAGATGAGCAGTTTGTCGCTGCAACAGAGATCTATCGCGGAACTGACATTATTGCCAACTCCGCGCCCGATCACGGCGATGCAGTCTCCTCGGATCGATTCGATCCAAACCCCTCCTGGTCTCCGGACGGCACACACGTCTCCTATACGGAACGTTCTCGAGAGTTCTTTTCGGGAAAGCTCAAGGTGGTTTCTTTCGATCCCCGATCGGGAAAGGCGGTCGCGGCTCCGATCGATCTCTACACTGCTAAAAATGATCCCGGCGGGGCATGGGCGATTAACACAGCCTCATGGTCGCCCGACAGTAAGACTCTGGCGGTCGTGTTGCAGGAATCTGGTTGGGACAAGATATGGCTGATACCGGCGGGAGGAGGTAAGCCGAAGCAGCTAACAACAGGTCCTGGAGAAGATGAGAACCCTGTTTATTCCCCTGATGGCAAGTCGATCGCTTTCTCTTCAAACCGCGACCTTGCTGAAGAACATCATCTTTGGATTGTTTCGGCGACAGGCGGTCATCCTTCGCGGCTAACCAATCTCACAGGCATCGAATCAACCCCTCAATGGTCGCCCGATAGCAAGACGATTTATTTCTCTCGTGGAACGGCGCTCCACACTCCGTTGACTTATGCAGCCCAAGTCAACGGAACGGGCGAAGCACAGCCCCTCAAACCTGTCGAGCCCTCGAAATATGAGCACCTTGGCATCACTCCTGAGGTCGTTCACTTCAAGAGTAAGGATGGTCTTCCCCTCGCTGGCATTCTCTATAAACCGACGCAATACCAGGCAGGTAAGCATTATCCGACTGTCATCTGGGCGCATGGCGGTCCTGAGGGCCAAGTCATGCTGAGTCTCTCTCCGTGGTCTCTCTATCTAGCTGAACAAGGTTACGTCGTTCTTGAGCCGAACTTCCGTGGAAGTACAGGATATGGAGAGCGCTTTCGCAACAGCAATGTCAAAGATTCGGGCGGAGGAGAGATCGACGATATTGGAGCTTCGGTGAAGTATCTCGTCGACGCAGGAATCGCCGATCCGAAACGCGTAGCCATCGGCGGTGGGAGCCATGGGGGAACGATAGTTGCAAATGCAGTTGCGAAATTGCCGGATACCTTTGCTGCGGGAATCGAGATGTTTGGAGTTGTCGATCGCGCACTCTTTCTTCGTTATACGAATCGAAATTCAAAGATTCGTTGGGAGACGAAGATGGGAGGGCCTCCGGATTTGAAGCCTGCAGTCTACCGTAAGGCGAATGTCCTTCTCGATGTCGATCGAATCAAAACCCCTCTGCTCATTCTTCACGGGGAAGAGGATCCTCAGGTGCCGCCTCAGGAGTCGTCGGAACTGGCCGCTGCACTTAAAAAGGCCGGCAAGACTTTCATCTACATTACCTACCCTCACGAGGGGCATGGATTCCAGCAGCGAGAGCATCGGCAGGATTCCTACGAACGACAGCTTGCTTTCCTCGATAAATACTTGAAAGCCACCCGGTAAACCAAACCGCCCCCTTTATCCATACTACCCGAGTCAATCCATAATGCGCATCGTACTTAGAAACTTTTCTAAAGTCAGCTATTGTTATCACTTCAATTGGCTTGTTGTTTTTGCAGACTGTCTCTGAGAACTCGTATCACATACCGGATGCTTCCAGTGAACATACGTCGCAGACGACGGAACAAGCCAGAGAGGATGCGTGGTTCGCCCACGTCAAGTACTAGCCAGCGATGAGCTCAATGGGAGTCTCACTGGTACTCCTGGTTTCATTCGTGCCACTGAATATGTCGAAGGGCAGTTCAAAGCGATTGATCTACGGGCCGGCGGTGTAGATGGATTCCGACAACCAGTTGGATTTCGAACCATCACCACCGACATCGATTATTCCAGTCTCGCATTGCTGCAATTCGGCAAACCGGCCGGCCCCTAAAGCTCGGCACTGGAGCTTCCCTTAATCCTCACATCGAAGGCGATGGTCGTGTTGTGCTAGCACCTTCAGACCCACCTTCCTCTGCAAACGTATTCGTTAAAACGTATACATAGCGCATAGCTCGAAAAGCACAATTCGACATGCAGCAGTTCTTCCAGGCGTTAGGGACAACACTCGTCTCCGGCTGCTGAACCTTATGGGAGAACAGGAAGTCTGCGTCTGCTATTTCGTAGAGATTCTGGGCGGCCCCCAGCCGAAGATTTCTCGTCATCTCGCCTACCTGCGAAACGCCGGCATCGTCTCTGCCCGGCGCGAAGGCAAATGGATGCACTACCGCATCGTCATGCCGCGGCACATCGGAGCAACCCAGATTCTCCGGCAGACGCTCGACTGGCTTAAGGAAGACAAAGCTATGCAAGCGGATAAGGCGCGTCTCACGAAGGCTTGCTGCTCCCCGTCGAAATACCCAGCGCTCGAAGGTGCTCCGCTGCCCACGGCTTCCTGCGCGGTGAGCTAGCCTACATGCGCGACTTGATCCTGATCGGCTTGCTCGATGCATTGCGATAGTGCTGGTCTGGAATGAGCTTGTGGAGGGTGATAGGGATTACGTCGCCGGGCTGGTTGTTATCAACAGCGTCTTTCAGGTCCTCTTCTACAGCGTCTACGCATGGGCTTTCCTCACCGTTTTGCCCAAGTGGTTCGGGCTTCAGGGCAATGTCGTACAGATTGGGATTGGTCAGATTGCGAAGAGTGTCGGCCTTTATCTGGGTGTGCTGTTTGCAACGGGATTCCTCACCCGCTACGCGCTCATCCAGGCGAAGGAGGAGGAATGGTATCGGACGCGCTTCCTACCGCGCACTAGCCCGCTGACGCTCATCGCGCTGCAGTTCACGATTCTGGTGATGTTCTCCCTGAAGGGAGACCTGATTGTGCGGCTTCCGTTGGATGCCGTGAAGATCGCTGTTCCTCTGGTTCTCTACGTCCTCATCATGTTCCTGGTCAGCTTTTGGATGGGGAAACGGCTGGGCGCAGACTACGCTCAGTCGGCTACGCTCTCATTCACCGCCGCGGGAAACAACTTCGAGCTGGCGATTGCCGTAGCGGTCGCGGTGTTCGGATTGAATTCCGGGGGAGGCGTTTGTCGGGGTGGTTGGGCCGTTGATCGAAGTTCCTGCGCTTATTAGACTCGTGAACGTCGCGTTCTGGTTACGAAGACGTTTGTACCGCCCAGCCGCCTGAGAGGTTTTATCCCTGTGCCACCGAATTAGCGTAGAGATGCGGGTGTTGAACCGATCATTTATCGTTGGGGGATGAACAGCGGGAATCGACATCGCGTATGGGCGTGGCTACTTTGCGCGTTGCTGTTCTGGCTTACCACGAGCCCACCCCATTGCGATCTGTGTGATGGTGTTTCCTTCACCGTCGCGTCCGCGCAGCAGTCTATCCTCAAGCACTCTCATCCGGTCGCGCCGGATAACTGTAATGGGATCTGCACCTGCTGCGGGTTCTACGGACTCCCGAATGTCGAACAGGGTCTTGTCCCCTTAAACGCCGCACCCGCGGGTGTTGTACCTGAACCGCCCCAGTCTGCTCTTGCCCCGCACTCCACCATATTTCGCCCGCCCCGTATCGTCGCCTCCTAGCTCACCCTCGTCCGCGCCCTCGGCACGGATTCGGCTCAGCCTTGAAACTGGAGAATTCTATGCGTATACGGACCTTCACGCTCGCCGGAGCGTGCGTCTTTCTGTTGTGCTGCCTACCCGCCCGTGAGCAGATGACTCATAATGATCCATCCACTCCTCCGTCCAAGGCCCCCCAAGATGCCGACGACACCATCGCCATCCTAGAGGTAGGGGCATCCACCAGCTGGAACTTCAGCGGAGGCGCTGCGACATTCGCGCCAAACCTTGCGGCGGAGTGTACCCCCATCGAGAACTGGCTTGAACTGGAGGCAGGCGTCTCGCCCTTCTACACCCGTCACTCAACGGAATGGGACACAGATTTTCTGTTCAAGAAGCCTTGGGACCTCTCGAAGAAAGCTGAGTTCATGCTGGGCGTGGGACCGCAATGGGCTCACCTGAGACAAAATGGGAAAACGACGGATTTCTTCTCGGCAGAGCTGGCTGGAGACTTCATGTTCTGGCCAACGGGAAAACACCGCTTTGGGTGGTATCTGGAACCGGCCTATGACTACAGCTTCGCCGGCGGCCATCAGCAGTCGATCGGCATCTCCGCCGGGCTGCTCATCGGCATTAGGCGAAGAGCGAAATAACCGCTGACTAGCGGCTCTGTATTGGCCGCTAATCCTGTCCTCTGAAGTAATGAGGAATCGAACCGCCGAACTGCAGAGCAATCGATCCGTTTTACTAAATGCTTGTATTTACGGCTTGCATCCATCGCGGTTGGCGATTCTGAGCAGAGGACGGTTTTATTCAGTGATCCGCATCCCGCTTCAGATGCCTACGCACGGCCTAATCCTGAATCCACGCCTCGAATTCGCGGCTTAAACACTGCAGTCGGCCCTATTGGCTGTCTCTTACGCTGTGACGTTTACTGCCGTAACTCACTAAAAAATCCGTGGCCGGAACATATTCAACGCCAGTTATAGCTCTGTCGATGAGCCCATTGGCGATTTATCTTCAAATGCGAAGACAGAGCGGCTGACTGACGAGAAGCCTATCGTCTCTCGGTATCAACCGCGTCTCTTGCCAAGGAGCGCTTCGGTACGCTGGCAGCGTTCCTATATTGACGAACTCGTAAGCTTGAATTCCAGCTTTTCGACTCCGCGAATCACTTGAACTTTCTTTATCTTAGGATCGGACTTGTTCAGAATTTTGCGAAGATCAACAAGGGACGTAACGGCTTGTCTCTCAATCGCGGTGATGAGATCACCTTTACGGAAGCCAAGCTCTTCTGCCCGGCTAAGGAAGAACGATGGCCGTTTGATCCGCATTCCCTTGAAAGGGGCGGAGAAATCAAATCCGTGCTGGATGGAGCGATAGTAGTTCAAACCGCCGCGAAAGCCCGTCCGCTGCGAAGGCAGAGACTGTATCCTGAAGTGTTCCGTCGCGTTCCCAGCGGCGAAAACGGTCGTCGACAGACTGCCAGGGGCCGTAACGTTCGGCCAGATCGCGCCAGCCGGCGCCGGTGTTCAGCTTCCAGAACATCGCGTTCACCAACTCACGATGCTCGCGCCACCGCGCCGTTGGCGGGAAGAACGGGCTCCACCAGACGCCACTGGGCCTCACTCAGCTCATGACGAAAACCAGACAAAGGACTAGACCTCAATCTTCTTCTACAACTCGAAAACAACACCGAAAAGTAGCAAAAGCGATTCGTCAGACACTGCATAATCCAGGCCGTCTAACATTGGTCGTTGCATCGGACTTCTCACAAGCGGCTCGCAACTACTGGAAAAAACTATTGGCCCCCGTTGAGTTTCCGGGCGGCTGCGAGGACTGCCTCGTTCGCCGCGCGGATGCGTTGACAGTCCATCTTCTCGAATCTTCTGTCGTAAGTGGTGATGCCATTTACTTCTTCTTCTACATCTGTAAGTTGAGTGTAGACGGCAGCGCTAAGGCCTTTGTCTTTGATCAATGGCAACAGGTTTGATTGGACCTGCTCAAAGCGCTTCGTTAAATCCTCAACCGTGGGCTGCATCTCATACGCCTTGTGCTTCCCTGGCCACATGTGGTCGGGCACTATCAGACCAACGCCGCCGTATTCTCCAAGAGCGGCTGCTCGCGTGGCACTGGGCTGCGGAGGATCGCCGGGACCGACGTAAATATGCAGATCGGCAAAATCGCCGTTGCCGGGATCGCCGGGTGCCGGACGATAGCCGGGAGCGTTATTATAGCCCGTGTTGCCATCCACCAACCGGCTTGAATCAAGGGTCTTCGTCCATACGGCGATGCGGGAGACGTCATAGGCGCCCCAGTTCTCGTTAAATGGTACCCAGGTGACAATCGCCGGCGAATTTTGATGCTGCTGGATGATGGTCTGCCACTCGGTCTCGAATTGCTTTCTTGTCAGCGTCGGCTGATCGTCCAGATACCACATGGACGGCATATCCTCCCAGACGAGCAATCCAAGTTTGTCTGCCCAGTAATACCAGCGTTGTGGTTCCACCTTGGCATGCTTGCGCACAAGGTTGAAGCCAAACTTCCTGGCGGTTTCCAGGTCAGATTTCAGTGCTTCATCCGTTGGAGTGGTGTAGATTCCATCGGGCCAGTAGCCCTGATCCAACAGTCCCATTTGAAAGACGAATTTGCCATTCAGCAAAGGCCGCAATTTACCATCCACCATGCCAAGACGAATGGATCGCATTCCGAAATAACTTTTCACTTGATCCGTGACAGCATTTTTTTGATCGACAAGCTCAACCCTCAAGTCATAGAGAAAGGGGTCGGACGGTGACCACGGGCGCAGATGAGATATCGGAATCTCAAATTGAATCGTACTGCTGCCGGAGACCTGACTAACAGCTTCCCCATCAGCTGTCACAAAATGCGAATCTGGCCTGGCGCGCCGTGCACTTCGGCCCTCACCTTGACGATCGAACGACCCAAGTCGGGGGTGATGACGAGATCTTGAATGTAAGAGCGCGCGCAACAGGTTCCAACCATACCGTCTGCCAGATCCCTGACGTGAATGTATAGTCTCCATAATATAATGTCGGTTTCGAAAGCTTCCCAGCTGCCTTTGTGCGTCGTGGCAAGATGCCCGTTGATATAGACCGCGGACTGGTGGGCGACTGCACCGAAGTGCAGCAGCACCTTTTCCCCTTCCCATGAGTCCGGGATGGTAAAGCTTCTTCGGTACCACATGTTGGTTTCCTGGTTTCGCTGCACTCCCGAAAGATAAGCCTCAGGAGGGAACGGTACCTTGATGTGCTCTGGCCTGTCTGGAAACATGGGCGGCTTAAGCGACGGTTTGCTGGGAATTCCACGCGAGGGTCCGCCTGGCTAGCCCGCTGTTTTGTACCAGTGAGGAGTTAGTGTAGCGCATTGACCTCTGAGATCAGATCGATGCAGGGTGTGGCAACATGGGGAGCCGGGAGCGAAGCGACTGGCTCCCCATGTTGCCAAGTGGTCGAAGTCATCCATGCCTCTGGTGCTGGAGGTCTGTAGCCGAGCGAAGAGTGCGGCCTGACGGTGTTGTAGTGGATGCGCCAGCGCTCAGCCAGCACACGCAGTTCTTTCATCGAGTAGAAGAGTTCGCCGTTGAGGAACTCACCTCTGAGCTTGGAGTTGAAGCTTTCACAGTAGCCGTTCTCCCACGGAGATCCAGGTTCGATGTACAGTGTTTTTGCGCCGGTATCGGCAAGCCATTTGCGCAGGTCCTTGGCCACGAACTCGGGCCCGTTGTCTGATCGAAGATGCTCTGGCACTCCCTTCCACACCATGACGTCAGCCAGCGCTCCGATCACTTTGGCTGAGGACCAACGCCGTTCCGCACGGATCAGCAGGCACTCGCGCGTGGACTCGTCGATCAGGTTGAGGATGCGCACACTACGGCCGTCATGCGTTCGTGCGCTGACGAAGTCGTAGCTCCACACGTGGCCCGCATGCGTCGGTCTAAGCCGCACACACGATCCATCGTTGAGCCACAACCGTCCTCTTGGCTTCTGCCTCTTCGGTACCTTCAGCCCTTCACGACGCCAGATGCGTTCGACCCGGTCCTTGCCCACCTTCCAGCCGGCACGCACCAGCAACGCCGTGATCCGGCGATACCCGTAACGTCCATACTGGCTGGCAAGAGCAACGATGGCCTGAGTCAGACGATCTTCGTCTTCGCGCTGTGTCGGCCGGTAGCGCTGCGTGCCCCTGGGCTGCCCCAACAGAAGGCACGCATGCCGCTCACTCGCGCCACGCTCACAGGCATGGCTCACCGCACTGCGCCGTCGCTCAGGGCTTAGAAGTTTCCCGAGGCGATGTCCTTCAGCACAAGGTTATCCAGACTCAGGTTCGCCACCAGACGCTTCAGCTTCCCGTTCTCCTGCTCAAGCTCCTTCAACCGTTTCGCCTGGTCGATCTGCAACCCGCCATACTCCCTGCGCCAGCGAAAATACGTCTGCTCCACGATCTCCGCTTCCTTGCATGCCTGCGACGTCGTCTTGCCGTTCGCTACCGCCACTTCGATCTGTCGCAGCAGGTTCACAACCTGCTCGGGTTGGTACCGCTTACCTCGGGACATCTTGCTCTCCTCATTCCAGTGTCTCTCTTAGTCACTGGTACAAAGCAAGTCGGGCAGACCAGTAGTGGTCACCATGTGTCAGCTTGGACGCTTCATCGCTACCGGCTGCGAACGATGAAAGAAGGTAGCCAACTGACATCAACAGAAAGGCGATTAGGGTGGGACGCAATTTCATGAACATATTCCTTTCCGGCCTGTGCGCAAATAGCTAAAAGCCGGACGGATTAATACGATGAGTTTCCCAGTTATTCTGCAATGTTGTGAGTTTTTTTCCACTGCAATCATTTACCAAAGCTTAGTACCGAATGGGGTTCCGATCCACTTGCAGAAAAGTGCAGGATTTGCCGAAGAGTTCACATACATCCCGTAGATACCGACAAGTAATGGCTCGCCACGGCGAGATCGGCAACTTACGCGATCAACGAACTCTCCCTAGATGCGTGTTGAGCGTCCTCTGAGGTTGTAGGCGCCCAACCGTTTTGCCCTATTGACAGGGCAACGAACGAAAAGCTGGGGTTCAGGCTCTATCGAACACAGTGGTGAACGCTGCCAGCTATCTAAGACAAGCTGCAACGTTTGAGGAAACGTTCACATATCGCGGCGATATTCGCTCGGAGTGACGTTCAGTACTTTGCGAAATGCTTTGCTCATGTGAGCGTGGCTCGAGAAACCGGACGCCGCCGCGATATCAATGAATGACATCTTGCCCATTCTGATCAGTTCCTGAGCTCGCTTCAACCTAACCTGTAGAAGATAGTGGTGCGGTGTCGAGCCAGTGGCGGCATGAAACATGCGAAGAAAATGCCCTCGGCTATAGCCGCTTTCGGCCGCGAGTGACCGAAGGTCGAGATCAGCGCTTACATCCTCCATGCGATCCAGAATGCGACGCAATAGATGTCGCGGTAGTGGCGACGTCCTCGAGCCAGTCCGCTTCTCTTCCGTACTCAAGAGCAGAAACCGCGTAGCCACTGCATGGCCCAGATAATCGGCATACAGTCGCCCTGAAGGTCCCCCTTGGTTCGCTTCTGTCGCCAGTAATTTCATCAGTTGGCGCAATGACGGATCATTCAGTCCACCCCGGCTCCATGGTGTTTCCTTCGGTCGCGAGTCCAGTTCACCTTCAACACCGTGAACGAAGGAAGGCTCCAATGCGCACAGAATGTGTTCGCACCTTTCCCTCGAACTGCATGCTGGGACGATCCCAGGAGTGATAAGTGTCATCGTGCCTGGGATGTTCGGAATGGACGTGAAGCCGCCTCGACCATTGGGATGCTCGCCGGTCCAGGGCCGCCCGACTACGAGACCGAGGATATATCTGTCCGCAATAGCCTCAGGGCGCTCTCCCGATGCAGCGGTGTGCCGCTCGACTACAAAACCCTGCCAGTCCAGACCCCGGCTCGACAAACCTAGTAAGGACGGTCCGCGTAAGAACGCATAAAAATCCTCGCTCTCATGGGCGACTGAAGATCTCACTGTCTTTTTACTCCAAATGACACCGGAACTTGAGGACTGGTCACCCTATATCTTGTTTCTTGGATGACTGCAAACATCCGCTCTCACGTTCGTATTTAGAGTATTCGATTTGGCGTCGTCTTGCTATATCAGCATCAGTTCCCCTTCGGCGATAGACGCCTCAAATGTTGCGTCTTGGAAACCGCCATCACGTGCCTTAAACCGACGGCCTCATGAGGATCAGACGCTTTGAGCAGTACTTTCTTCTTTAGAGGGCTGGCCTTGATTTTCTTGCGTGACTAACACATCTCGCAGACGCATTCTGGCTCTTGCGAGCCTCGACATGATTGTGCCTATAGGACAGCCGATCATGGTCGCAATCGTGCCGTACGATAGATCTGCGAATTCACGCAACACAATTACCTCCCTAAAGGCTTCCGGAAGTTGCTGAATCGCGCTGTTAACCTTCTCAATCTCCATTTTGGACAAATAATTCGCATATGGATCATTGGAGGCGTCGACGGCCCTCTCAGCGATGCAGTGGTCTCCAGGCGAATACTCGATTCCTGCAACCGTGCGCCTGTGCCGTAACTGATTAAACCAGATGTGGCGAAGGATCGTGAATAACCACGCCTTTAGGTTACTGTCAGGCCTAAGGCTGTGCCACGCATCGAGCGCTCTCAAGCAAGTCTCCTGCGTGAGATCAGCGGCATCGAATGAATTGCGAGTAAGCGAAATCGCATAACGATACAACGCGTCCAGATGTTCACACAAGGCAACCTCATTCATTCGCTTTAATCTCCAATAACCGTTCTATTGAACGAGGGATAAGGAGTGCTTTCACAAAAGTACCAACTATGTCCAAAGTCGATGCAAAGATAAGTGAATTTTGGAGGCAGCAGATTGCTGACAAAGATCATGAAAGACAGGCAATCCTTTGAGTGTCGTTGCCGGGAGAATGGAGGCGCACAACTGCTCCGCATCAGTTCTTCAGGAATAACTGAGAGGCTAAGGGGTTCTTTCTTGGGTCGGGGGTCCTTGGGGATCGTGCAATTGCTCATTCTAAACCGTCGACATCCACTATCCAGGACTTGATCCAACAACGTGCACCGGAGAACCAATGAGCAATGAAATAGTACGGCAGTTCTTTAAGAACTATCCCCTGATTCGCGAGCAGGGGTTCGAGATCTTTCGTCTTGAGCAATCGAAACTCTTTTCCCCCGACTTGATAACAACCACGTCAGATACGCGCGGCACCTTTACCCATCATGGGATCGGTGGCTTTTTTGAAGGAATGATCGCATGGTCCAAGTATTTCTTAGTAAACGGGCAATCTCGCCACGAATATGTCGATGAGACTCCCACGCACGTGCTTGTGCGGATGCACGGAGATCTAAGACTCATAAATGCAGGAAATGTGGACATTACCAGTGCTGCGAGCGAGCATGACTGGACACAAGAATTCGAGCTGTCCAATGACTTGATTGCGAAAGTCGATATCAGGCTGTTCTTCCATCAGCAATCATGAACCGTTGGACGCACGGATCGGTGGCAACACCGATCCGTTGGTTTCCTAGTCACAAGCGAGAACTAAAGATATCGCAACCACGCCTTTTCTGGATGGGCTCTCTTATAGTCGGCATACCACTTCATCGGATAGTACAAGACAAGAACGACGCAGATCCAGACGACATAGACTACGGGAAGGCTGAATCCATAGCCTTGTGGTGGTCCTGCAATGAAGCTTCCATATGGCAGGGGTGTTTTAAAGCGATGCCAGTCATGACCTGTCACCGCGCAAGTTACGATTGCCAGGAGATGAATCAGAGCGAGATGCATGACGTAATAAACAAGAGGAGTGCGCCCGTAAACTTCCAGCGTGGTTCGCAACCATGCCGTCTTGCCAGCGGACAAAGAGGAGTCAATCCAGGTAAGCAACAGCAGAAGGATTCCAGGTGTAATTGCGATGTATTGCAAAGAAGGCGGATACTTCTCTACGTTTAGGAACGTAGTGATCGTCCGAGCCGTGGTCCCATAGTTCGTCCATGTGTTTGGATCTCCGTAGCCATGGAGGCTGCGAAGAAGAGCAAATACGACGATAGAAAACAGCCCCAGAGAGCCGATCCAGCGTGTGCGCTCTCGGATGGGCAAGATCCACAGATGTCCGAAACTGTACCCGAGCATCATAAGGCCGCTCCAGGGGAGGAACGGATATACAACAGACAGGAATGGACGCTCCTGGAATCTGATGATGCCCCGTTCGTGCGCGATCCTCCAGAGAGCCGACCAATGTCCTAGATGTTCGGCATGGACGGTGTCGAAGGCATTGTGACCAGGCGACAATTGCCAGTCCGGTCATGGCAATTACTGAGAGTGGCAACCAAACCATCCCTCCCAAGACAATCATGCATAGACCAATAGCCCCAATGATTTGGAAAATCCCGATGCCGGGTGGCCCGATCAGTACAAAGTAGATTACGGTGAACTGCAGAACGACCAGCCAACATCCCCTCACAATCAAAAACTTAGATAATTCCGCTTTGCTCTTCCCGTTTGCCGCCTGCAGAAACGCAGACAATCCGGATAGAAATACAAATGCAGGGGCACAGAGGTGAGTGATCCACCGGGTAAAGAAGTACGACAGAGTGAGGTGAGAGGGATCGGCCAGACTGATAGCTTGGGCTGAGAAGAAGTCTCGGGTATGATCGAGCGCCATCAGAACCATCACAAGTCCCCGTAGCACATCGATAGAGGGAAGACGACGTGAAGCATGCGTGGGCACTGAAGCACCTAAGTCGTGAGGAGAAATCGTCTGTGTGACAATCGCTGTTTGCATAAATGAGATGGCCTGAAGGAATGAGTTGTGCGCGAGGCACTATCTATTGCGATTGCGGCTCAACACTCTGCCCTGCGCAGACGTTCTCAAGCCAATGCTTCTAGGCCGCTATACCTTGTCCAGGAAGGCGAGGAGGTTTCGGAAGTAAATCTCCTGATCGTCCCACAAGGCCATATGACTTCCGTTCGGGCATATCGCAGAGCTCGCATTCGGTATCAACGTCGCCATTTTCCGAATGTCGGTTGGGTCCATCTCGTCATGCTCCGAACCTATGGCGAGCGTCTTCACCTTAATCTCATGGAGGCGGTCCCAGCGGTCCCAGTCCTTGAGATTGCCGGTCATTTCGAACTCGCTTTTGCCCTGCATTTGGCCGTAAATCTTCTCGTTGGCCAGCCGGAAGACGCGCGTCAAAGGCTCGGGCCAGGGTTTCAGACGGCAGACCATCTGCGGATACAACTCGTCCATGACGATTTGTGTGTATGCCGGATTGTCGTAGTCTCTTGCACTCTCCATCGCATTGAACCTTGCCAGAGACTCGGTCGAAAGCAGTTTTTCCTTAAGGGAAGCAGTTCGCCTAAGGTAAGAGCGCATACTTGCTGTCATATTCGAAATCACCAGACCGCGCAGATGCTGCTGATAGTTCAGCGCATACTCCATCGCCAGGATGCCTCCCCACGAGTGGCCATAAAGGACGAAATGGTCCAGTCCCAGGCCGCGGCGTACTTCTTCGACCTCACTGAGGTATCTCGGCAAAGTCCAAAGCGCCGGATCGTCGGGAACGTCGGAGTTCCCTACACCGAGTTGGTCATAGTAGTACATTTCGATTCCCGCCTGTGGCAAGAAGGACTCCATCGCTTCCAGGTAATCATGCGGAAATCCGGGTCCGCCATGAAGCAAGAGCACCTTCACAGAACCGGAACCCAGCCGTTTGGTCCAGACTTTGTACTTGCCCCCGGCCACCGGAATCATGCGAATGCCGGCAACGCGGATGCCTCCAGGATTCCAAGCGTCAGCAACCTGTGGCCCTCCGGAGTCGCTCGGAGCTTGTGCAGTTTGCGACAGCGGAGACAAGGAGGCTGTCGGCGCTAGAGAAGCGGAGTATTTCAGGAAGCTTCGGCGTTTCATATCCCTCAGTCCAAGCAACTTAGTTAATTGCAGGCTGAGAGCTCCGCAAGGCAACGCCAACGCGACACGCACGCCATGACTTATTCGACGATCACTTGTCCAGAGGCTTGGAGGAACTGATCTTGCGGCTGTTATCACCGATCCCTGCTATCAACCAATGCCCGTCTTGACGGACGAGGTGGACGATATCAGTTCCCCGGTGATCGACAACGCCATTAATGAAGAAATCGTAGGGAGCCCAGATGACGGCGATATCGTCGTCGATGAGGACCAGCGGATCATGGATTCGCTCCTCCACAATCTCGGGACCTTCTCGTATCCTGTCAACAAAGGCGTCGAAGCTCAGCTGAAGGATCTTGCCATGACGGATGAGCGTTGCACTGCCACCCGGAAGAAGTTGATTCCGGACCTCAGTTTTGTCGCGCTTCGCGATTCCATCGAGGACGTCTTGCAGCGGCTTAAGGACCGCCACCTCTTCGGGGGATAGACCTTTCTTTTCCGCCGTAGCTACTGAAAGAGTTCCAACAAGAAGTAATACTAGCCCGCCCTGGCGGATGACCGACAGAAGCGGGTTGAGTATTGGAGGATGACGTTCGTTCATGGAATCCTTACACAAGCAATGAATCCACTGCTTCGGTGATCAGATCACGTGTGTTGTAGTCTGCCATCTCTCTCTGGAGACGCAGAGCGTTCTCTTTATATTTCCCGTCTTGAAGGACCCCTTGAACTGCAGCACGGATTTGCTCGGCACTTGGACGCCCTGTCTGAAGGTTGATCCCTGTCTGGCTCCAGCCCACCCGCGCCGCGGTGAATATCTTGTCTTCGGTGTCGCCTGCGACTACCATCGGCACCCCCTCACTGAGTGCCAGATTGATGGATCCATAGCCCCCGTTGGTCACAAACACATCTACCTTCGAGAGGATGAGTTCGAAGGGCACATAGGCTTCGATCTCAACGTTACGAGGCCGGACGTCCCCAGGAAAATGAATTGCATCCAGATCATGACGGCCAGTAGCGACGATAACTGTCACATCCTGATCGGCCAGAGCAGCAATGGCGGGTTCGATCAGCTGACTGAGATCTTTATTCGCAATCGTCCCCTGTGTAACAAGGACTACGGGGAGTGACGCGTCGAGCGAGTTCCACCACTCAGGGAGCGATAGGCCTGTGCGGCGGATGGGGGTCAAACTTCCAATGAACTGAATTGTGGATTTGAGGTCGCTGCGCGGATATTCAAAACCTTTGGAGCAGAGGCAGAGATACCGGTCAGGCAGATGGTATACACAATCCATAAAGAACCCGGGAACTTCTGCAACACCGCAAGACTGGAGCACTTCATTGAAACGGGTCTGGGCAGGCTGGAACATCCCTTGAAACTGCAAATTCTCCTGTTCGTTGCGCTCTCGTCCTTCGGGGCTTGCATCCGGCCCGGAGAATGGACCGACATCAAAGCTGCTCACAACTAGCGGTAACACGCCGATCGTAAGAATCGGTGGACGGGACTCCCGGGGTCCGAGCAACATCGGGAAGACGCCCATGAAATAAACATCGGTGACGATCAAGTCAACGGTGCGGCCTGCCAAGAGTTTTTGGATGGACTTGAGCTGGTCGGGAATAGGATTGATGCCCGTGTAAATGCACTCTGCATTGATTGCTTCCACGCCGGGCTTGGCCGCTGCCTTTTCAGGGAACAGTTCGTCCACACGGTCATGGTCGATGTCGGCATATCCCAGAAGAGGGACAAACTCCAGCCCAATACCTTCGACCGATTCTCGGAAGCGACTTCCGGACAAAAAAGTTATGGAGTGACCAAGAGAGCGGAGATGTTCTGCGACAACCATCATGGGATTGACATGACCGGGTGCCGGGGTTGCAGCGACAAGGATATTAGCCATTTGTTTTCTCCGACTGCGTGGTTGAGGAAATAGTCCACACACATGCACAACAACTGGATAGACTCATTTATTCCTCAATGGATGAATTTTATTTTGCTTGAGGCAAACTACCATCCGATGCCAACACGTCCCTTGCCTATTAGTAACGCTCGTTATAGTATCAAGCAATATTTTATGTTGTCGAGGCGGTCGCGAGCGTCGCTTATCAACTCGAGACCCGATACACATCTTTGATGTGGGTGTGATCCTGGCATGAAGATGCGGTTTCACATCCTCGCACAAGGAAGGTTTTCTTTACCATGAGACTTACCAGCAATAGTTTGAGCACGGTAGCAAGATCCCCGGCGAGTTCGCGTTTGCAGTTCCGGACGCTGTAACGCATCTTGCGCTGTCGTCAAATCGAAACCCGCACCTTGCTTGGCATGACATTCCAACAGGCACGCAATCGTTCGTACTGATCTGCCACGATCCGGATGTTCCCAGCAGCGGAGACGATGTGAATAAGGAAGGCCGCGAGGTATCGGCTTCACTTGACCGCATCGATTTCTTCCACTGGCTGTTGCTTGATATCCCCAGCAACATAACTGAGATCGATGCTGGTGGGCACTCGAGCGCAGTTACTCCACGCGGAAAGTCAGGCCCTGAAGCGCCCAATGGATGGCGTCATGGCATCAATGATTACACCGGCTGGTTTGCTAACGACGAGCAGATGAGCGGCACCTACTACGGTTACGATGGGCCTTGCCCACCATGGAATGATGCGCTGATTCACCACTATGTCTTCACGTTATATGCGCTCGCAACACCTACTCTTATGATTCATGGTCCGCTCAACGGCGCGAATGTGCTTGCGGCGCTCACGAGTGCACCTGTGCTTGGAACGGCCAAACTAACTGGACTCTATAGTCTGAACCCCGGAGTTCCGGTTGGCTCAAGTCACCGTCTTCGAGTTCAACTTGTGAGGAAGGAGACAGAAGAATGAAGTTCCAAGTTACAGAGCACGTCCACAAGACGCCACGCCATACGACTTTTTATCTAGCCAGCGGAAATGAACAAGGGACTCCTATTATCTTCGTGCACGGTTGGCCTGACCTATCTATCAGTTGGCGCCATCAGCTCCCATGTTTTGCCTCCTTGGGGTTTCGCGCGATCGCCCCTGACATGCGCGGATACGGAAGGTCCAGCATCTACGAAAACTATGAGTCGTACACAATGGAGCACATCGTTGCCGACATGATTGAGCTGCTCGATTCGCTTGGCCATGAAAGAGCCATATGGGTTGGTCACGACTGGGGCAGCCCGATAGTCTGGAGCATCGCAAGCCATCATCCGGATCGATGCTTAGGCGTTGCAAATCTATGTATACCCTATCTCCATGGCGCGTCTCTGTTGGATCTTCTGGTAGGGTCGGTCGATCGGACGGTATATCCAGCCGACATCTATCCAGCAGGTCAATGGGACTACATCTTGTTCTATCGCGAGAGTTTTGAACTCGCTGAACGTCAATTTGAAGCGAATATTCGCAATACCGTGAAGGCTTTGTTTCGCTCTGGCGACCCACAGGGAGAGGGCCAACCTTCTCTAACAGCGCTAGTGAGAAAGAACGGGGGGTGGTTTCAGGGACTGCCCGCAGCCCCTGATCTCCCGATGGATACGCGCATACTGACCGAGGAAGATCTACACACTTATGTGGCGGCATTGGAGCGGAACGGCTTCTTTGGTCCCGATGCCTATTACATGAATCTGGAACGGAACGCTGCTTATGACGCGCGAGCTCGGAACGGTGAACTTCTGGAGATCCCCGTTCTTTTTCTGCACGCGAAGTACGACTATATCTGCGCCACCACATCCACACCTCTCCCGGAAGCAATGAGGCACGCCTGCAGCAACCTCACCGAGGTTGTCGTTCCATCTGGACATTGGATGGCTCAGGAAGAACCGGCCATGGTCAATGCTGCGATCGTTCGCTGGATGGCACTTCAATTTCCCGAACTTTGGCCACGAAATTGAAGCATCCCTGCGACGCTTGCTCATCGCTGTTGAAGCCGCGCAGCACATCACAAATCCAACCCTGAATGCGTTGACCATTCAAAAACATCCAGCTGCTGGGCCGTAAAGGAGCACCGTGATCAATATAAACCTCACTGTCCTGATCAGCGGTGCGTCGTCTGGAATTGGCAAGGCCGCTGCTGAATATCTCGCGGGAAAAGGCTATCGCGTATTTGCCGGTGTACGCCGGCCAGGATCGGTCTCGTTTCCCAAATACATTGAGACCATTCCACTCGACGTAACGGATGATGAGTCAGTGGCCGGTGCGATTGATAGCATGTTGGCGCGGGCAGGGCGTATCGATGTCCTTGTCAATAATGCCGGCCTCTCGAACATCGGGCCGGTTGAAGAAACCACGATTGAGCAAGCCAAAAACTTATTCGAAACGAATGTCCTGGGAACGCTACGTCTTTCCCGCGCGGTATTGCCGGGCATGCGGAGACGAGGGCAAGGCCGAATCATCAATATCAGCTCAGTAGCCGGATTCGTCCCTACGCCCTACATGGGGGTTTATTCAGCAACCAAGCATGCATTCGAGGCGTTGTCTGAAACGATGGACCATGAGGTCAGAACTTTCGGAGTCCGTGTTGCGGTTGTTCAACCATACTATGTCCGAACGAATCTTGGAGAGGCGGCACCGCTCGCTGCAGCACCCCTTTCAGACTATGTACAACAGCGCCGCCGCCGCGTGGCCGAACATATCAAGGTCCAGGTCGAGAAAGCACCGGATCCATCCCAGGTCGTGCGCGAGATAGAACGCGCGATTTCACGCAAACGGATTTCAACGCGTTCCGGTTGGCCGTGACGCCTGGCTACTGAGCGGGTTGCGTCGGTGGCTGCCTGCAGCACTTGTCGATAAGGCCGTGCGTCAGAGCTTCCAACTCGACAAGTAGAGACTTCGAGCCTTACGCGGCCTCAAACAGTGACAACGATCTTGCCGAGTTGCTCCCCAGACTCCATGAAACGATGAGCTTCGACGATCTGATCAAGAGTAAAGGTTCGCGCAACCGTCGGATGGAAGGCCCCGCTAGCAAGACCTTCGCTTACGTACTGCTTCAGCATCACAAGTTTTGTCTCGTGACGGGTGACAGAGGCCAAAGCAAGGCCGCGGATAGTCAGATCGCGGGCAAAGATATCGAAAGGCGGCACGGTGGTGGGACGTGTATCGAGTGCGCCATAGAGAACGAGAATGCCGCCGGAAGCAGTCGCCCTTGCGAGCATCTCGAAGCCCGGACCTCCGACTGGATCGAAGACAAAGTCCGCTCCCCTGCCTCCAGTCAGAGCTTTGACTTCGGCGACGACATCCTGCTCAGCGGTGCAGATCACCTCTGAAACGCCAAGGGCTCTAAGCGCATCCAGCTTCGCCGACGTACGCGTCAGAGCAACCGGATGGGCACCGAGACGTTTGGCTATCTGCATCGCGGCTAATCCAACGCTGCTCGACGCTGCAGAGACCAAGACCGTCTGCCCGGCATGGAGCGCGCCCATCGAGACCAGGCCACTCCATGCCGTACCGTAAGCCGCCCATGTAGCCGCCGCTTCGATAAAGCTCACACCATCCGGGATCGCAACAAGGGCGCGCGCCGGTATAATAGCGACTTCCCCATAGAGCGCATATTGTGCGGCACTGTAAGCTGGCACGAGAGCGACGCGGTCACCGATAGAAACGTCGGTTACGTCGATACCGATCTCCTCGATGACGCCTGCCGCCTCAAATCCGATGCATGTCGGAAGCTGAGGCTTTACAGGTGACCGGCCGGAGCGCAGAGTGATCTCGGTGCGATTAAGACCGATGGCATGGATACGCAGACGGACCTCGCCAGCAGCGGGTTCTCCAACTGCGACGTCCTCGAAACGAAGAACGTCGGCGTCGCCAAATTCATATATACGAACGGATCGGGACATGATTGAAAGGTTTCCTTCTGTATGATTTGAGAGCTCGTTTAGTCCCCCTCCAACGCCCTCGACACGTTCCTTCGATTACGGGGGAGCGCTTTAGATACAAACACGATCATTGAGTTAGAACTGGATCAACTTCGCGAACGCACGTACATCGTTTACGAACAGATCCGGCTCCTCCATCGCTGCAAAGTGTCCGCCTCGAGGCATATCTGTCCAGTGAACAATGTTGTAGCCGCGTTCCGCCAAGCTGCGAGGGGGCGGAGCAAAGACAGGATCAGGAAATGCAGCAACGCCGGTGGGTACCTCTAGTCGCGTTCCGGATTCCATCTGCGCCGGTATCCCCCTGCCGGGTTCTATATTCGCCGGTTGCTCCCGAGCGCACCCGTAGTAGATCCAGGTCGAAGTACTGGAGCTTTTCGTGACGAGATAAATCATGATGTTCGTCAGCAGCTGATCTTCAGTAAACCTCGCTCGAAGATTGGGCGAGCCGTCAGGGTTCGAAGGCAAATCCGCCCAACCCGCAAATTTTTCGATGATCCACGCAGCGATTCCAACTGGGCTGTCCGTCATTGCAAACGTGAGAGTTTGCGGCTTAGTCGCCTGAAGCAAAAAGTATGCCCCCTCGCGATCGAACGAAGCCAAAGCCTTCTCTTCCCACGCACGCTCGGCCCCGGTGTGGGTAACCTTCATCTCAGGGTTGTGAACTCCAATCAAATTGAGGTGGACGGCCTTACAGGAGTTCGGATACAGGTACCCAAGCCAACCGGCCACATGTGCGCCCCAATCGCCGCCCTGGGCGATATAAGACTGGTACCCCAGCACCTTCGTCATCAATGTTTCGTACAACTCCGCCATGGCACGCGGTCCCATGGGGTATTGCGGTCGCCCAGAAAAGCCGAATCCCGGCATCGACGGAATGATCACGTCGAAGGAATCTCCCTGACTGCCACCAAACTTTTCAGGAGATGTCAGCTTCTCCACGAGCGCATCGAATTCGAAGAACGAACCGGGCCAACCGTGGCAGAGCAGGAGCGGCTTCGGATTCGATCCACTTCCTTTGACATGTACAAAATGAAGCGACAAGCCATCGATCGTTGCTTGATAGTTCGGAAACCGATTTAGCTTTGACTCGGCGGCACGCCAGTCATAACTGTCAAGCCAATACCGGACAAGGTCTCTCATATAAGCCAGGCTGGTTCCTGCGCTCCAGCCAGGGACGTCCGGCGTATCGATCCACGGGTATTCAGCAAGTCTCGCCGCAATATCCTCTAGAACGGGATCGGACACTGAAATTGCAAAGGGTCTTGGGGTGGAATAGATATGTTCAGATGTCTTTGTCATGTTGCAGTGTTCTCCTAAGTGAAGCGCCCGAAGCTCAACTCCACGATTTTGTTTGCCCTCTCCGAGACAAGGGCCGCCCCCACCTGCGTGGATGCACACCATTAGGGCATAACATTTGTTCACGGGTAAGTAGGAATCCCTTCCTCTCTCTTCCCTGCTGACCGCTGGTCATTGGGGACTGCTTTCTAATGTTCGCTGCCCTACAACCTCCTGAGCATGATTGCGGTGTGGGGTACATTCCGGCCCCGGCAACATACCCCACTAGCGGACTATGTTTGTTGAAACTTGCGAAACGCCTTCCGCAACTCATCACTGAAGAGCTGTGGTTGCTCAAACGCCGCAAAGTGGCCGCCCTTGGATACTTCGTTCCAATAAAACATGTTTGGCCATGCCTGCTCTGCCCAGCTCTTCGGCGCGCGAAAGATCTCATGAGGAAAAATACTCGCGGCCATCGGCAGTTCAATGCGCCCAAACACGAAACTCACGTTGGTGTCTTCCTCATAAATGCGTGCCGAGGATCCAGAGGTATTTGTGAGCCAATAGATCATGATGTTATCGAGCATTTCGTCGACAGTGAGGGCGTCTTCCGGGTTTCCGTGATTGTCAGTCCATTCCTGAAACTTCTCGTAGATCCAGAGGGCTTGTCCGGATGGAGAGTCCGCCAATGGATAAGAAATAGTTTGGGGCCGAGTACTCTGCTCGCGATAGTAGCCGCTGCCATCCGTCCGGAAGCTGTTAGCCGCTTGTATTGCAGCTTGTTCTGAAGGACTCGGGTTCTCGGGCAATTTCTCTGGGAATACATGCGGCCAGTTCACATGCGCCGCAATTAGACCCGCCGGCCGCATCCGCCCTAATTGATGGGTTACGGCACTTCCCCAGTCGCCACCTTGCGCGACCCACCGCTTATAACCGAGGCGATCCATAAGGACAGCCCACGCCTTCGCAATACGGGTGATATTCCAACCTTCCTCTTCAGGTTTGTCTGAAAACCCGAAGCCGGGTAAGGAAGGAATGACAACATGGAATGCATCGCTCGGGCTACCGCCGAACTTTTCGGGATCGGTTAGAGGTCCGATGGTCTTGAGGAATTCAACGACCGATCCCGGCCAGCCATGCGTGAGGAGGATCGGCAGTGCCGATTCATGCTTTGAACGGACGTGCAGAAAGTGGATGCCGACGCTATCGATCAGTGTTCGATACTGCGGAAAGCTATTCAGATGGGCTTCGAACCGGCGCCATTGGTAGTCTTTCTTCCAATACTCGATAAGACCTTGCGCTTTGGCCAAAGGAACACCCTGCCCCCATCCCGACGCGGTCTCCTTTGAGGGCCAGCGCACCGCCCTCAAGCGACGATCCAGGTCCTGAAGCATCGGCTCTGGAACCGCAACTTTGAATGGCGTGACAGCTTCCGTAGCCTTGGGCAATTGGATTTCGAGCGAAGAACCTTGCGCTTCGATCTTGGAATGCGAGTCCGACGCATTAAGTGGAAGGGCAATGCCAGCCACTCCTGCAGCTGCTACGGATGCGCCCATTGCCAAGAATCGGCGACGCCCGTGGTTATGTCCTGAATTCGTAAAGATTGCACTCATCGATTGTCACACCATACCCTCTTGAGATCGCCCTGAAAGGCTTGTCCAGTAATTTTGAATGCTGGCTTTTTTGACTGTACGTTCTAGATGTATGGGCAGCAAGACTGGCTTCAAAACTTTTAGAACGACTGGTTAAATTATCAACTTAGTCAAATGGAGTTCTGGCAGTCATGCCCCACTCTTCGGAAGAGTCGTTCGATCCGAGCATGAGCGCATACTCCGCCTCAGTGGCAAGGATCTAATGAGATCGTGATCCTTCGGTCGAGACGCTCGCATTCGCACGACCCTACTTATGCCGATCGGATGGGGAGCATCTTCAATGCGAGGTCGGTAACACGTTTCATCTCCGCCTTACTGTCCCCGTTTGCCGCGAGCACGCCCAACCCGTACCAGATTGCACAGACGAAACGCGTCAGATCGGAGATGTTCGCGTTTTTCGGAAGGTCACCTTCTTTTTTTGCGCGCTTGAATCGCGCAAGCAACGCAGCCTCGTCCGCTTTGCGCCAATCTCTGAGTGCCTTCTTGACAGAGTCAGCACCGGGTCCTGTGGCGAGCGCACCCTGAGTCGATAGGCAACCGCGTGGATTCCTCGGATCGCCAAGCAGATTAACCGATCCTTTGAAGAGGTCCTCAATCACGCTCACTGCCGTCGGTTCTTTGAGGGCCAGCCTCAGATAAGAGGTTGGGCCTTCCCTATATCGCGCTAACGCCTTGAGAAAAAGGGCTTCCTTGTCCCCGAATATCGCATATAAACTTGCACGGCTGACGCCCATCACCTCCGTCAAGTCACTAAGTGAGGTGCCTTCGTAACCTCTCTCCCAGAAAAGACGCATGGCAGCCTCGAGCGCCATATCTTCGCGGAACTCGCGAGGCCGTCCAGTCTTGACTGCCGTCGATTCACTCATCCCCATTCACTCCTAGATAGCTCTTATCCAATTGCTCCCAAAACACTGCAACCGAACATCCCATGACGGCCGGTGAGCTCGAATGCGATTCGGCCAGTACCGAACGAGTTATCTACCCAATCTCGCAGGTAGAGCGGCGGCCTTGATGCGGAAGAGACTATATGGCTTCTTTCTTAAGTCTGTGCCACCATGCATCATCGGCACGCGTTCTTGCTGGTTACTCGTGAAATAGAGGTAACCGTTCGAAGCAAGCGAGAGCGTGTCGGGCCATAACACCCGCGGGTCATGCACCATCGTCGTCCAGGTCCCATCAGTCGCACGGACGCGAATGGCGTTGTGCTCATAATCAGTGGCATATACCCGGCCTTCGCTATCGGCCTCCAGGCCATCAGAAGCCCCCTTTTCTCCGAGATCTGTTACATCTGCACTCAGTTGGCTCTCCGGGAGCGAAGGGTTACGTAGCAATGCGGTTGACACCCTGTAGAGATGGCGGCTGGAAAGTGGAGAGTAGAAGAGGGTCTTTCCATCCGCGGAGAGCGCTATGCCATTGGAAGCCATCTGGATCGACGTGGGAGACTTACCCGGCAGACGGATAAACAAGGGGTCCCTTCTACAATAGGAATGAAGGATGGGTCTGCTGACGTCGAGTGATCTCCCGTGAGTCGACGCCATGATCGGCCGCTGGCCAGGTCCACCACGACGATTCCACTCGCACCAGCATCGGTGATATACGCGATACCGTCCTGTCCTGCTCGTAGGTCGGATCGCACGTCGTTGAGATAGCTGTTCTTCAGAACGACAGCCGCTGGAAACACAATTGTCCTTATGACCTTGTTGGTAGCAAGATCCACGCCTACCAGTTTCGCTGCACCAATGGCGGGCGTCCCAAATAGAGGTGCAGCAGTGTCGAGCATCCAGAGACGGTTGGCACCATCCACGACAACGCTTTGCACATCGCTCAGCGTTGTCGTGGGTGAGGTTGGAGTGAACTGGTTGATCGAACGATTTGGATACGGAACGACTTTGCCGCCTACAATTTCTCCCACCGTGAAATCAACCTTGTCCCCTCGGCGCGGGAAATTAACGAAGATTCGTCCAGTGTCGGACACGGTCACTCCTGTGGACATCTGGTCATAGAAATCGAAGACGCGTTCAAATTGGCCGGTCGTCTTCTCCGCAGACAAAGAAACCGGTCCTGGAAGGAGATCGACCTTCGCCTTGCATCCGAGGACGGTTAAGACCAAAGCGATCGATACCAGGAAAGAAAGAGCCTGACCAGCTGCACGTTTTGACATGATTGACTCCAATTGGATTCCGTACCGATAGACTGACAGTCCTTATGCCACAGCGTGGGTCATGGATGAACCGCACCTGGAATGACCTTGAGCTGCGATCCTGGCGAAGCTACTGGCATCAATATGATCGGATGGTCTCGTTCCAGAGCCTCCACAAACGGTCCTCCGTTGTAAACGTCATGACTGACGCCGGCCAGCTCTTTTGGATTCGGCAAGATGACCATCACGTGTGGTCCGACGAAATAGGGCTTTTTCCCCGGAGGGGAGGCCAAGAGACCAGGATCTCGTTGGTCGAATGCCTCTCCTCCCTGGAGCATATAGGCCAACCCCACACGGTCGATCTTGGCCGGTCTGTGCTGCATACCTGCCATCATCCACTCCATCCACACATCATCCATGCATTGGGGATCATTGGCAGGCGTGCCGGGGAAATCAGGAAAGCAAGTCCACTTGTTGCTGCCCTTCCGAAGCGTAACCATCTCACCCGTCTTAGTTGGCCACGCAAGAATAGTTGCCTGCTTAGCAATCGCTGGCGGTCCGGCGCTTTCTGCATTCGCAATACCCGAGGCCAGGTCCGCAGACATAGGTGTGGTTGATTGCGCTCGGCCTCGGCCTCCCAAACACGCTAAAGCGACAACAAACAGCATTGCTGTTGCTACGGATGCACCCGTTGCCATAGATCGGCTACGGCCGCGGTTATGTGCTGTATTCGTAAAAATTGAACTCATCGATTGAGTCACCGCACCTTGTTAAGATCGGCCGTTGAAAGCCTTGTCGAGCAACTTCGTAGATCGGGCCGATTTTCTGACCGCACGTTCTAGATGTGCGACCAAGAAGGTTAGCTTCAAAACTTTTAGAACGATAGGTTGCATTCTCGGACTTACCCATCGAAAGCCCCGGCATCCTAACCGCAGTTCCTGGGAAGGTTTATTCGGTCCGCCCACCAATGCCCGTAGTTTCAGCCAGATACAAGGGACGTACAAGGACGATCGGTAAAAGACGCCTCAGCCGATCAGCGGCAGGCTATTGCCTCGGCAATTGTTGGATGTCCCACCCGCCGCCGAGTGCCTTGATCAGCAGAACGCTCGCGTCGAGCTGCCGCTGCATCAGCTCGATGTCATTACGTTGATTGGCGAGAGCTGTGGCTTGGGAAGTAACAACCTGGAGGTACAGTTCGAGACCACCTTCGTAGCGCGCATCAAAAGTATCCAGAGATTTGAGTGCGGCATCCGTCGCGCGATGTTGCTGCGCTTCTTCTGTTTGAAGAATCCGCAATGCGGAAAGATTATCCTCTACTTCCTGGAAACCCTGAAGTGTTGTCTGTCGATAAGCTGCGACGGTGGAATCGTAGTTCGCACGTGCCTGTTCCGAGATCGAGTGACGTCTGCCGCCGTCGAATAGGGTTTCCGAAACGGCAGGGCCCCACTGCCCAAAGACGGCTTGGCCATGTAAACCAATTGAGTGCAGATGTTCCTTCAACGCCAACAAGCCCGCTCAAAGAGATGGTCGGATAATAGGCAGCCTTCGCGATTCCGATCTGTTCGTTGGCGGCGGCCATGCGACGCTCTGCTGCAGCAATGTCAGGCCTACGCTCAAGTAACTCGGAAGGAAGTACCCTCGGAATACTAGGAACTTGCGGAGCCTCAATGTCGATGGGGGAGCGCGGAATCGTAACCGCGGCGGGAGGCTTTCCGATCAAGACAGCGATAGCATGTTCAAGCTGCGTGCGTTGGACCTCTGCATCAGTCCGCTGAACACGTGCTTGCTCTAGTTGGGTCTGTGCTTGGGTCACATCGGAGGACACTGCGACCCCTCCGTCAAAACGGTCCTGCGTCAGTTGCAAAGCATCTTTATATGCCCTGATCGTGTCGTCCAGCAATTTCTCCTGGCCATCCGCGCTACGCAGACCAAAGTAGTCAATCGCAAGTTCTGCATGCAGGCTCAATCTCGCATTTTCCATATCGGCCGCACTGGCTTGAGCTTGCTCTCTGGCATAGGTGACACCCCTGCGGATGCGGCCCCAAAGATCGATCTCGTAGTTCAGGTCAATCGGCAGAGTGAAATCTCCACCACCGTTGTTGGCCAGATTCGTGAGGAAGTACGGTTGGTTCGCCGATTCGCGGACTGTGCCAACATTCGCCCCGACTCCAATAGTCGGTGCTTCCTTCGAACGGGCGACACCGATCGCGGCGCGCGCCGACCGGAAGTTCTCCTCCGCAATCTTTAATGTCTGATTCGCACTGTTTACTTGCGCTTCCAGAACATCGAGCTGGGGATCCTGATACATGCTCCACCAGTCACCCTTCTGCGCATGGTCGCCCGGAGAGCCAGGCTTCCAACCGTCATTCCCCGATGCCTGATCGCTAGGCGCTTCCTTGAACGCAGGCGCCGTGATGGCCGCGGGCTGCTTGTACTTTGGACCCACGGTGCAGCCGGTTAGCAACAACACCGCGAAACCTATGAGTTGATAAAATGGGCGATTGATCATATAGCTCCAATCCAATCTCTTAATCGCAAGCGGTGTTATCTGCTGAGACCGTGACGACGTGCATTCCATTCTTGTCGATCACCAGCGCAGTCGAAGGAATGAGCAGTGAAGGCTTGGTGGAGTTTGTATCGAACTTTCGACGAATAAGTTATGTGTTGGAACATTCAATATCAGGATTACAGATTATTTATAATTACGCCACATCGCAGATTATTTAGAATGGACGGTCATGACCAGTAAAGACCGCGCTTTGCGGCGGGATTCGATGGCCGAGCGGGTGAAACAGGATCTGCTTCGGCGGATTATGAACGGTGAACTACCCCCCGGGGCTCGCCTTGTCGAATTGCAGATCGCAAAAAAGCTGAATACAAGCCAGGGACCTGTACGCGAGGCGCTTTGCGAACTCGAAGGGCTCGAACTGGTCGTAACGGAGCCTTATAAAGGAACCCGCGTCCGCGAAGTCTCGCCTCGGGATATTAAAGAGGCCTATATGGTGCGATCCACGCTCGAGGAACTTGCTGGCCAACTCGCCGCAACTCACTTACAAGGTTCTGTGGCGCCTCTCATAAAAATCGCAACCAGTATTCGCGAAGCCGCACGCAAGAAGGACATCCCTGGCTACGCCCGCCACGATATCAACTTCCATCGCCTGATCGTAGAAAGCGCTTCCAACAGAATCCTTCTGCGTACCTGGAACTCCCTGGCATTTGAGGTCCGGCTACAGTTGTGGCTGGCGAGGGGAAAAAACGATCTGATTTCCATCCAGGAAGCTCATTGGGAGATTATCGATGCACTTGAACGAGGGGATGGCAAGAAGGCCGGAGTGCTTCTCCGAAACCATATTTTTACTCTTCCAAGTGATCGATGTCCTCCTCTCATCCAGATCGATGCCACGAAGTAGATCCGGCACATTACTTGCCTCAGATTACGGCGTCCATCGAAATGCTTGCAGTTAGACCGGCCACAATTATGACGATCAGATGGGGAGCATTTTAAGCGCGAGATCAGTAACCCTTTTCATCTCCACCTTACTGTCTCCATTAGCTGCCAGGACTCCCAAACCGTACCAAATGGTTGAGACGAATCTCGTCAGATCCGCAATGTTCGTAGTCGCCGGCAGGTCGCCCTCTACCTTTGCCCGCTTCAACCTCTCCTGCAACTGAGCTTCCCCTGCTTTTCGCCAATCGATCAGAGCCTGCTTCACAGAGGCAGCCGCAGGGCCGGTAGCAAGTGCACCTTGCGTCGATAGGCATCCGCGTGGATTTGTCGGATCGCCAAGTACATTCACCGATCCTCTGAAGATACTTTCGATGACCTGTACCGCCGTCGGTTCCTTCAGAGCAAACTTCAGGTAGGATGTTGGTCCATCCCCATACCGTGCCAATGCCTTGAGAAACAGAGACTCCTTGTCACCGAACGTGGCATAAAGGCTGGCGCGATTAACCCCCATTACCTCAGTCAAATCATGAAGAGACGTGCCTTCATAACCTCTCTCCCAGAAAAGACGCATAGCCGCCTCTAACGCGAAGTCCTCATCGAACTCGCGGGGGCGCCCCATCTTGACTGCCGTTGTCTCACTCATACTCACGACCTTTAGATCAATATTTTAACTGATTGTTCCAAAAAGTTTGCGACGAATCTACAAACCTGCACATCTAGAATGTGCGGTCAAAATGTATCGCAGGAGAGTGTAATGTCCAAGAAGCTTGATGGGAAAATCGCGATTGTCACCGGCGGCAGCACAGGAATTGGGCTTGGAAGTGCCAAGGAACTTGTTGCTCAGGGTGCCTATGTCTATATCACCGGCCGTCGTCAGGCCGCGCTCGACGACGCCGTTAGAGAAATTGGTTCGAATGTTACGGCCATTCGCGCTGATTCCTCGAAGCTGGCGGATCTGGATGCGGTTTATGAACAGATCAAGAAAGAGAAGGGACGAGTCGATATCATCTTCGCAAATGCGGGTGGCGGCGAGTTTGTTCCGCTCGGGGCAATCACCGAGGAGCATTACGACAATACCTTCAACAACAATGTAAAGGGTCTGGTCTTCACTGTCCAAAAGGCACTCCCTCTGATGCCAGATGGCGGCGCAATCATCCTGAATGCGTCAGTTGTCTCTATTAAAGGTCTTCCCGCATTCAGCGTCTATTCCGCGACCAAGGCCGCGGTCCGCTCATTTGCTCGTAGCTGGACGACCGACCTGAAGGACCGCAAGATCCGTGTAAACGCGGTCAGCCCAGGCGTGATTGATACACCCGGATTGAGCGGCCTCGTGCCTCCAGACCAAAAAGACGGCTTGTATACCCAACTCGCCTCCTTTGTCCCCCTTGGCCGCCTCGGCCATGTAGGTGAGATCGCCAAGACCGTGGCATTCCTTGCCTCGGAAGATGCAAGCTTCATCGCCGGCGCCGATATCTTCGTCGATGGCGGTCAGGGCCAGGTTTAGGACCGACTGACATTTGGTGGGTGCGCCGTACTACTAGGCGCACCTTCTCGAATCGCTCACTTGAAAGGAGCTGTACCTGTTGAACAACACTCGTATCTTAATCGATGGAGCTCTTCACGCATGGAAAACGAATGTCGATCGGACCAGCAAATTCTTTCTGGCCCTCTCCGATGAGCAACTGCAGGAGGAGATCGCACCAGGAAGGAATAGAGCCGTGTACCTCTTAGGCCATCACACTGCGATCAACGACATGCTTCTGCCACTGCTGCGAGTTGGCCCGCGACTTCATGCCGAGCTCGACGTAACGTTTGTTGTGAATCCCGACGGTTCCCAGCCGATCACAGTTTCAACATCTGAGTTGAAGCAGTTCTGGACGGAAGTCAACGACTCCCTCTGGCAAGAGATGAAAAAGCTGTCTCCCGAAGACTGGTTGGAACGACACGGCTCGGTATCAGAAGAAGATTTCGCCCACGAGCCACATCGCAACCGCCATTCCGTATTGCTGTCCAGAACGTCTCACCTGGCTTACCACTTCGGCCAGGCAATCCTGATTCGACCGCGGTAACCGCCGCGAAGGGAATGCCGTCACGGCTTACACGGTTCCCATTTCGCTCTCCATATCTCCGCACCATCGTCCACTCATTTTTCCAAACTTATAAATCTGGGGAATAAAGATGCTTTACGGCTGTCTTATTTGCAAAGGCACCTGGAGTGAACTCTTGGGTCGTCGTTTGTTTTATCTCAACACTGTGGTGACGTGCAATCGTGATTCCCTATCTTGGCCCTGAATGGGTGAAGGCCCTATTTGAAAGAGAAACTCCATCTGGTGAAACACGCCAGTCCGATCGCCAGGCCCCCCCGTAAACAATGCCCCTGGCCCAACTAAACCAATCATCAAGAGACAACGGTGGGCCAAAGCGATAGCCCGAATTCTCTCTCGTCTTCAATAGTGCGGCTCAGTATGAGTCATCTCCTCGAAGATTTGGTTAAGCGAGTAATGGTGTCACTTCAAAATGACTGGCAAGGATTGCCCTGATTTCTGCAGAACAGGGCCCCGCGCCAATAGTCCACCACCTGGAGCGAGCCAGATTTGCTGAGGTGAACCTGATCAACTTGCATTGGGGTATCCGGTGCGGCTAATAGCTCACAGGGCCCATTCCCACATAACGCGTCAAACATTGATAGATAAACGCCGCCTGCTTCCCTACTGATTCTTCGGAGTTCCTCGTCATCCTTACGCGAAGAAATAAGATATGCGTCAAGATTCCGACCCGGTTGACGCAGATGTTCAATTGCGAGCTCTGGGCCGGTCCTGTTGTAACTTACTTGCTCACCAACTACGTAAGCACCAATACCTTGCTGTCGAAGACCCCGAAGCGTCTTTGCAAAGATGGGGCTCCTAATCTCAGATGAACCAACCTGAAGAATAATGGCATCCACATGGTGATGCGGGAGATATTCATCAAATGCGTAATGCATTATTTCAGGACATACCGTCCCCGCAAGCTTTAGATCAAGAACCCGCACGGAACACCCTGGTGCAGTTATCTGGAGAAAGTTTGTCTCTGGGAAGAGCAAAGAAAATGCCTCATGCAACTGCGCCAAATAGCTGCTTCCCAATAGAAGAACATTCTTCTTGTCAGGGTCAACACTGATGCACTCGGGTGCAAGCACGAAGCTGTTGCTCTCTTCGAGGAAGCATCTTCCTACCCTAAAGGTTTCACGCGTTCCCCCGTACTCAAGAGCCGCCGCCAGCCGTTGTTCACGAGGTGTATATCGATAGGATGCCCCCTGCGTGTGAAGTGCAACTACGCATCCTGTGATCAATAAAAACGAAATTGCACCCGAAGTTGCATAGACGGCAGATTGTGAACTGATCCGCCTGCGTTGCCGGAACGGCGTCTCTATCCATTTCCACGAAATGCAGGCAACAGTGACTAATACCGCGACAAAACTAAGTCGTTCCCAACGTCCCATCGGCATCAGCCGGTCATGCCAGCGAACAACGATCAGTGGCCAATGCCATAGATACAGCGAATAGGAGATTCGACCAATGAATACCGCCCCTCTCATTGAAAGGATCTGGTGAACCAATCCGGCTCGGGTGGCCAGTATCAGGCAGGTCCCAATGCATGGGATCAACACAGCAACGCCCGGGAACCAAGTCGTCTTGTCGTAGATAACAACAGCACCCAGAATCATTACCACACCGGTCCATGAAAGCAGCGTCTCTTTCAACGGCGAACAGAGACCGATCAGCCGCGGCTGATATATGCAAGTAAGGGTCCCAAGCAGCAGCTCCCAGCCACGAGCGGGCAGAAGGTAAAAAGCGCTTCCTGGGTGATATGCGGTCCAAACAATGGAAGTAGTCAGCGAGGTAGCGGCAACCACTGCGAGAACATATTTGATGCCACTTTCCGTTAGGTATCTCCCGCTGAGTAGAAGAGCTGGAGGCAAGGCGATATAGAACTGCTCTTCTATGCTTAGGGACCACATGTTCGTTAAAAAGTTCGTGGCAGTATGGGGACCAAAATAGCCATCCAAATGCTCAAAATGAATATTTGAGAACAACAGCAATGTGGCTAATATGGACTGGAACAATTCGATGACGTCCCTCGGCAAAAGACGCAAATATCCGTACACGCCTAGAGCAAAGAGCAGAAACAACAGCGCAGGCAGTATCCGCCGGATGCGCCGCGCATAGAAAAGATACAGGTTAATAGATTTCGTAGACGAGATCTCTCGAAGAAGATTTCCTCCCACGAGATAACCAGAGATGACAAAAAAGACGTCAACTCCGACGAATCCTCCCGCAGCGCCACGAACATTGAGATGGCAGGCCACTACCGCGAGAACGGCGAGTGCTCGCAATCCATCGATGTCAGGTCTGTGGCCGGTATGGAGTCTTTTCGTTGTTTCCCGTGGCAGAAAGTGAAGCGCGGATCTCATAGGCTTCACGGCTGCGACAAAGGAAGGTTTGCCACTCCGGGGTAGAAAACGATCAGCACCACTGATTGATCCCCGGAAATTCCGCGATGAACGCTGTCGACTGTTTCTGCGATCACTTGGCCTGCAGTGAAATGCCTTTTGGTTCCGTCTTTCTTTTCTACAAAGAGTTCACCGGAGACTACGTAGCCTGCATTGGGCAGAGGATGACTATGCCATTGCATGGTTGTGTATGGAGGAATCGTAATCTTCAGAACCGTGAGTTGCGGTTGCCCGGAAGGATATGCTTTGTAGGGAGTTCTGTCCCAGGATGACGTGGTATGCGTTAGGGTTTCGACTACAATCGATGACGCCTGCTCCTGTGCGGACATTGGCTTAGTCATACCCACAATTGTCAGAAGGATTGTGATGGAAGCTTTGAGGATGGAAACCGGTTCTATCCCGGCAGGCGTGGCACTGGTTTGACCATTGAATTGGCTTTTGTACAGTTTTAGATTGCGCATCATTTAGAAAGGTGTCTACTCCCTTTAGAACGTTCCGTACTGCACGTTATAGTAACGCGTATTATGATTCACGATCACCGCGAGTGGCACGCTTCTGAGCAACGTCGATGAACAGAGATGCGAGTGTGATTACTACCAAATTGCAGGGTACGCTACATCGCTCGTAGCGTACATCCTTCACAAGCGCTATCTCACGGTCAATCTTCCTAGAATGCTCGGAATGCCCGTCGCAGCTCTTCTGTGAACAGTTGTGGCTGCTCAAAAGCTGCAAAATGCCCGCCCTTCGATACCTCATTCCAATAAAAGAGGTTCGGCCATGCCTGTTCTGCCCAAGACTTCGGTGCACGAAAGATCTCATGAGGGAAGATGCTCGCAGCCATAGGCAACTCAATGCGTCCCCAACTCGGTCCAGCCTTACTATTTTCCTGATATATACGAGCCGATGAACCAGAGGTATTCGTTAGCCAGTACACCGTGATGTTGTCGAGCATTTCATCCATAGTGAGGGCGTCTTCCGGTTCTCCGCGGTTGTCGGTCCATTCATAGAACTTCTCGTAAATCCAGAGTGCCTGGCCGGACGGAGAATCCGCCAGTGGGTAAGAAATGGTCTGAGGCCGGGTAGTCTGTTCTCGATAATATCCCCCAGCATCGCCGTAAACCGATCTGCCTCCGTCATCGCAGCTTGCTCGGCAGGAGTTGGGTTACTAGGCAATTTTTCCGGAAAAACGAATGGCCAATTTACATGTGCTGCAATCAGGCCGGAAGGGCGCATCTTCGCTAACTGATGAGTGACGCCGCTGCCCCAGTCACCTCCCTGCGCTACCCATCGCTTATAACCGAGTCGTGCCATGAGAATCGACCATGCGTTTGCGATCCGCGTGAGATCCCAGCCACTCTCCTGTGGCTTGTCAGAAAATCCGAAACCCGGTAACGATGGAATCACAACGTGGAACGCGTCGTTCGGGCTTCCGCCGAAATTCTCCGGATCAGTCAAAGGTTCGATTGTCTTGAGGAATTCCACGACCGATCCCGGCCAACCATGCGTGAGAATGATAGGCAGTGCCGATTCATGCTTGGAACGAACATGCAGAAAGTGGATACCGACGCCATCGATCAATGTTCGATACTGGGGAACGCTGTTGAAATATTCTTCGAACCGACGCCACTGATACTTCGTCCTCCAGTACTCGATAAGCCCCTGTGCCTTCGCGAGCGGAACACCCTGGCTCCATCCCGGCACGGTTTCTTTGGACGGCCAGCGCACCGCATTCAACCGACGATGCAGATCCTGAACTATCCCCTCTGGAACCATCACACTAAATGAGGTTATCGCTTCCGTGACTTTCGGCAATTGGAGCTCGACGGAAGCGTGTTCTGCTCCGCCGCTGGAATGTGGCTCTGACGCATTGAGGGAACGAGCTAGGCCGACCATACTCGCAGCTGCTACGGAGGCACCCATCGCCAAGAAACGGCGACGGCCGCGCTAACGTCCTAAAATCACAGAGATTGTGCTCATCGAGTGTCACACCATACCTTCTCCATAAAAAATCGGATGTCAAAGTTTTCAACCGCACGTTCTAGATGTTTGCGCAGAGGGGCTGGCTTCAAAAATTTTAGAACGATAGGTTGAAATGTGACCGAACCTTCACAAGGTCCGTATTGAAACGGTCTACTTCCCCAATCTCGCCGGCGGGCTCCGACCTTGCAGGTTACTGTAGAAATAAAGATAGCCGTCCGCGGCGAGCGAGAGTTGTATGGACGCAACACCCGCGGATCATGCACCAGCGTGGTCGGCCCCATTGGTTCCACGAATATCTATGGCGTTGTGCTCATAGTCCGTGCACTGGTTTGACAATTCAATCGACTTTTGTACGTTTTTGGAATGTGCTTCCTTGTGGAAGCTGTCAACCGTACTGTAGACAGTACACTACCTGTCGTTATGGTAACGACTGTTATGATTATCAATAACTGAACAGCCAGGATTTTGACTAACATCGAGGAATAGGACGCGAGTGTGACTACAACCAAGAAACAAGGGGCGTCTCATTGGCAGGGCGTTCTGTCAATGGCCGTCGGAGCCTTCATAATCGTGACAACCGAATTCCTGCCAATCGGTCTGCTGACGCCCATACGTCAAAGCCTTCACACCACGGAAGGCGGCGTGTCGTGGGCAATCACCCTGCCTGGACTCGCGGCTGCAGTAGTCGCTCCTGTCCTGACTACTACCCTGAAATCCCGTGATCGTCGGTGGGTCTTAATTTCGCTCTCGTTCCTGGTAGCCATATCAAATATCGTTGCTGGATGGGCACCAAGTCTTCCGATCCTGCTGTCAGCGCGGGTCTTACTAGGGGTTGCAGTTGGAGGATTCTGGACCGTCGCGCTTTCCTCAGGTCGCCGGCTAGTGAAAGAGGAGGATGGCAATCGAGCAACGGCGATCGTTACCTCTGGGATGTCCCTGGGAATCGTTTTCGGATTGCCAATTGGAACAGCCGTAGGACAGATGCTGGGGTGGCGTCGATCCTTCTTTGTCGTCGCCGGGGCGGCGCTCCTGGTAGCTCTTATTCAGATGGCAAGTTTGCCTGCAATCAAGGGTCAAGAAGCAGAACAGGAGCGAAAGCTAACGGCGGCCTTCCACAATCCCAATGTCCGTCTTGGGTTGTTGATCAATGTCTTCGTGTTCGGAGGACAGTTCGCCGCCTATACATTTTTGGAGCCCTATTTACGAGCACTGCCGAATTCAAATGCGAGAACCGTAGATGAAGTGCTGGTGTACTATGGCATTGTCGCCTTCCTGGGAACGTTTGCAGCAGAGTGGGCTGTGAAGCGCTTTGGTATCGTCCGGGCTTTTCTCATCTGCACCATCACGTTATCGGCGGTCTTGCCGATAGCGGCCGTCAGCACGAACTTCTTTATTGTCGCCATCGCGGCGGTGGGCCTTTGGGGGGTGCTTTTTTCGGCTTTCGGAGTCTTCGTGCCGGTGTGGATGTACGAAGCCGATCCCACAGGTTTCGAAGGGAACTCTGCCCTGTTGGTCACTACCGCCCAAGTCGGTGTCGCCTCAGGTGCCGCAATCGGTGGCGCGCTTGTTGATCACTCAGGACTTAAGGCTGCATTTTTCGCTGGCAGCATCATGATCCTCATAGCTGCACTCATGATAACGAGGCACGAGCCAACCCGGTCCGCTAGCCCTTTGTGATCAATCTGGTCGCCTTCGTAGGGGACGAGCGTGAAACGCGCTGCCGTACGCTGCGTATTGGCTTCACCGGTTTCGCAGGCCATGTCTGCAGGAACTGGTCCACCATCTTCGTCAGAATAGTCTTTCCCACGCCGGCCTTGGCTTGGACTGAAATTCCCTGCGTGAGCGTCATGACCAGCTTCGCCAAGGTCTCAGCCTCAACTTCGGTGGTAAGGTCATCCTCTTTCTGTGCCCGCTTCAGGCGACGAGCCAAACCCGTCTCAGATGCCGAGCGGCGGCGAATGAGTTCCAGTCTGATCGATTCGGCATCCGACGAACACGCAACCGCACCATTAACTCCCAGACATCCCAAATGCTCCGTGAATCGTGTGTTCAACTCCACTGTCTTACGAAGGATGTGCGTCACCACGGCCAGGGAGGAAGGCTTCTCCAGTGCTTCCCGCATGAATAGCGTGTACTTGGCATCATAGAAGTCCAGAGCCTTCAGAAACAACGATTCCTTGTTGCCAAAGGCCGCATAAAGTCCTGGCCGCGCGACTTGAGTCGCGCGGCTCAAATCGTCAAAAGAAGCGCCTTCATACCCCTTTTCCCAAAAGACAGCCAAGGCTGCCTCCAGAGCTACATCCTCGTTAAATTCACGATGCCTACCCATATCGCTCGTTAATTCCCTACTGTGCATTATAGAACGCTTGACCGCATCCCGGAGAGCAGAATATGGCAGCACAGGGCAACGCATGTCATGGAATGAAACGACTTCCACCGCATAGAAATCAACCGAGGTTGGACTGCCAACAACCTTTCGTGGCGATGGCCTTACGGCTCGGCTTCGTGTTCATGGATATCATTGCCTCCCGGTTGCCATTCAAGGGCGAAAGGAATTATATTAAATACCCGTTGAATATAATTGACGCGAGAAGGTGGTGCGGAAGCGCGGTTCTCGTTTCGCTTTTCACAATGCTTGGACAGAATGGTGACGTTATGTTGAGCGGATGGTACAAGTCGGTGCTTCATGTTCCCGGGCATCTGAGATTGCTCGGGAAGACCTGCCTGATTTGCGGTGTCAGCACGGACGTGGCCGCGACGGTCGCGCGGGTTTTAGCCATTGAGGGGTGCAAGATACTGGCAGCGGACGAGAGTCGAAATGACCTTCTAAAGCTGGTGTCGGACATCCACGAAGACGGCGGTCTTGCACTCGCGTGTGAGGCAAGTCCTCGCCATCCGGAGAATCTGATTCGCGCACTTGCGAACTCCTATTTTAGTCGACCAGATATCATCATCGACTGTTGGTCGTGGGGTCAGAGGAGAGGACAGGTATCGGTCGCAGAAGAGCCGCAAGTTCCTGATTCCCTTTCGTTCTGCCCTCATTCACTTCAGCTATTGGTCGCCCGCCTTGTCGACACAATTTCACCGAACGTGCTCAGAGATGAACTCCAGGTATCGACCCTCCCGTTTGCGTCTCGCATTCTTAGTCTGGCGGCTAAGTGTGCTGGCGAAGTTCGACTCAATGCCGTCTGTTTCGGGATGGGCATCACGGCCCCCCCGGACAGCTTAGGAGTAGGTATTCCACCCGCCGTCGCATCGCACAATGGTCCCACAGCAAACCATGCATCGCTTGCTCTCCAGATTGCTTACGCCGCCCTCTTTCTCGCATCCGACGAGTCCCACTTTGTTAACGGCATAAATATCGATATCGGTAATCCGAGAGCCCAGGCGATTACGGTCTCTGGCGACTAGAAGTGATGGATCTCTTTGTCATCCGTGGCTGCATCAAGTCGAATAAGCAATCCATTCAAGAGAGTGAAATGGCCACTCTTTCAAACAAGCACACCTCCGGAGGCTCCCGGGACATGACGCTCTCGTCATCCGCTGGGCGAGCGCGAGCACAGCGCCATTCGACCGGTTCTAATCGAGACGTCGCCATGCTGACGGACAGTCTGGACAGGGCGAGGCATATTAGGATGGTCGCCCGACCGAGGAAAAGACAACACTCTATCGATGAACGTGGTGTCCTTCACCACGTCTCACAAAGTAGGTTTAGGCAGGCGATTTGACCATCGAAGATGAACTCCACATCCTTCAGAAAGCGAGCCTTCGGACGGCAATACGTCTTTTTGCACGTCAAGGTTACGCTGCGACGTTTACGCACGAACTAAGACATGCGATGAAAATCGGACGTCAGAATATGTACGAGGTCTTCGGCGGCAAGAAATCCCTATTTCTCAAACCATTCGAACTGCACTTGATGGAGTACTTACAGCGGATCTCGGCCGATCTACAGCAACCGGGACCAGCCCTTGCCGTTATTCGCTCATCGCATTCGCAGACAGGATTGAGTTGCCACTGAGCGATGACTATATCTGGGTCATCGCCGTGAGCGAACTCGGGCCGAGCGATCCGGATGTAGCGAAGCTCATCCGAACAACTGTTCTCTTCCAGCGAAGGATTCTCACCCGTATACTCGCGCGGGCCAAACTCGAACGGCAGCTACATCCTGATGCTGACGCGAGAAGCATGGCGGAGTTCTTTGAAGCTACGATCGCAGGAATCAGGACGGAAGCCAGAGCTGGAAAGAGCCGAAGATCTCTCCGTAAGATTGCTGCTTTGGCTGGCACTATCTACGTCGCCTAACCGCATTCGGCGTCTGCCAACTGTCAATTATCCTGACGGTTCAGTGTTATCCCGTCATGCGATCTCACGTTTCTCCTCTTCAACAACGGCGTTAGGGTCCGCCAAAGACAACAGGTAAACACCATAGGCGGCCATTCGTTCTGGGATCGCCCGGTAGAAAATGTATATACTGCTCCGTTGGGAGGAGACTATACCCGCCTCAGCAAGTACGTGAAGATGATGAGACAACGTAGGTCTCGATACGAGGTTACAGACATTCAGCTCCCCCACGTAGACTTCTTTCCGGCGCGCAATTTCCGCGTAGGTCTGCAAACGTACCCGATCACTTAGGGCCTTTGCGATCTGTGTCGCCTGGGAAGCGGAAAGTTTTGCCATAGTGAAAACTCCAAAAGCCTATCCACTAAGACTATTCTACACGCGTTGAATAACGAGATAAGGTGCATGGGATCGACATATTGCAAGGCTCCAATCGAAATGATGCTGGGCAGGCTCGTTTCTTAGATCACTTATCGAGCAAATAGCATTTTCAACACGCACCGGTTCATAGACTTCGCCAAGCTCTCGATGCTTCTCATATCCCCTTCATAATCCGCGAGGATGTGGCGATACGACACAGTAATGGAGATGGCGTTGGTGAGCATGAAGCACAAGATATCCGACGGCTGGTTGGGGACTATGCCTTCGCGCATGGCCTCTTTCAATAGGGGCAACAGGGCATCGTGGTAAGGACGGATCAGAGTGTCGAGCAAGAACTTAATCTTCGTTCCCCGTTCGGCGCCGATTCTGGTAAGGAACATCCCTAGCTCCGGCTCCTTACAGGTGGCGGTAATCAGGCTACAGAGTGCTTTTGTGAGGCGCTCCTGAACGGGGCGCTCAATCTGATGGCGTAATATGTCAAGCTCGGCGAGCAAGGGGAACAAGGACGGTTCTGGTGCAAACTCTTCCTGAGCGGCGATTGGAAAGAAATCTTAATGAGTTTAGGCAGCGAGAATAGCCGCCCAAACGCCAGGAGCAGTTACAGGTCTGCCCGGCAAGGTTCCAGTCTTGAACTGCTGTTCCGAATCTTTTCTGCAAGCTCAATGCCGCTGATCGTTATCGCCTCTGTTCCAAATCGCTTGAACCCGAGCATCGGCCGAATCCGCTGTTTGATGCGGCGATGATCCTGTTCCACAATATTGTTCAGATACTTGCTGGACCTTATCCCAACACGGCGCGCTATCGTTCCCGTTGATTTCAACTCTGTCACGGCTCGATGCGAAGCTGCGTAAGCATCGAGTGTAATGACCCTCGGCGTCCATGCTTCTTTATCGCTTTGCTGAAGAAGCGTTTCGCTGCCGAAACATCGCGTCGTTGACTCAACAGAAAGTCTACCGTTCGACCCAGCTTATCCACTGCTCGATACAGGTAGGTCCAACGGCCCTTCACATTTATATAGGTCTCATCACAACGCCATGATCCGCCTACTGACCGAGAGTAGTTGTTCCAGCGCTTCTCGAACTCCGGCACATAGCGCTGCACCCAGCGCAAAATCGTTGTGTGCATCAACGCGATTCCACGCTCGGCCATCATTTGGACTAGGTCCCGCGAACTCAATTTGAATCTTAGATACCATCGCATGCCAAGCACGATGATTTCTTGATCGAGATGCCGTCCCTTAAAGAGATCCAGTGCTCTCATCCTGTTCCATTATCACCGCGACCCCAACCGCCTTTAGAACTTGCACCAGAGCCCAAACCGTGACCACTTCGCAGTTCCGCAAACGTCATGCATTCACCAGACGTCTGTAGCTACGATAACCGGGGCTGCAGTCTTACCCTTGACGGCGTCTACCCGCAAGACGATTTCGATATTTTTGTGACTCCAGCTACGGCCCACCTGTCGATCCAATTGCTGAAGAAGATCCTCGGATGTCGCGAACTGCGAGGCTGCGTCAGTACCGAAGCGCTGCAGACCCGCTATCACGATGACGATGCTGTCTGTGGATGGATTTCGGAACCGCGCCAGCAGAGCGTAGTCGGGGGCGTCTCCAAACGGCTTAGACCGATCGCGAGTCCATGAGCGGCTTGCGTCTCTTGAATCGACTATGCTCTTGGCTGGAGGATCGGCAAAATGAAAGCGTAAAGACCCCGTCAGCCTGCAAGTCCACTCGTTGTTATACCCGCCGACGAGTACAGTAGGATTTTCTCGGATCTGAGCTACCGTCGTCGAGGCAGCAGACTGTACCCGATAGCCGCCACCATCCCCCTTTAGAAGCGCCGTTACCCTGCCCATCGCAAGTCCGGTCTCGAAAGACAGATATGGGTTGCCGCTACCGTCGTCGGATGCAACATCGCCGCCATCGGACTGCAGAGGAAAAGGCAGTCCCCCCAAACTGATAATGGTTGGTATCTTTTGGTCCAACACGGGAGCCCAGAACCGGCTCACGGCGTCGGTATGGGCCTCGTTCCATGAACGAATCCCGATCAACACAAGCAGGAGGACCGATGTAACAACCAGTATCCAGGTACGACGGCGTGGGGTCGTCGCTGGTGCTCGCTCCTCAACATAAGGCTGAGCGGGCGTAGCTTTCGATTCCCTGCTTTCCTGGGTAGGAGAGTCTGCGACTACATCGACAAGACGCAGAAACTCCACCGAATATGAGCGCGCCGACAGATTGATCTGGATAGGGGCCTCCACCTCATGGTAGTGGAGCGCCAGCCGCTTGCGTATCTCCCCTGCGGTGTAGCGGACGACCGTATCGATGTTGGTGTCATAGTTGGGCGAGCGGCCAAATACTTCGATGCCGATCGTTCGCTCCTTGATTTCATCTGCACGACCCAGCAGAGCCTGTTCGACCAGGTATCGAAGGACCGTTGGGTATCGCTTGCTGTTGGAGAAATATGGACTGGCCTCTATCTCTTTCAACGCTTCCAACACCTCAGAATGGTCCTCTGGAGACAGAGGCGCCCATCGTTCGCGCGTTGGAAGAGCGGAGATCACAGAGCGTGGAAAGTATAGCTTAATCGCTCGTGTTCATTTTTCAAAGACTTACAGGCTTGGGACAAACGTCCGATCGGGACAAACGACAGGCAAAAAAGGGGACAACCCGTGAGTCACTTGCCTGGTGCGGCTTCAAGCGACGAGGGTTGGTAGCGCTCCGGAACCCGATCTCCATAAGTTGCGGAAGCCGTTTCGACAGGCTGAAATATGTCATCGATTGCAAGAGAATTTTCTTCACGATCTATTACCGTAGCTGCGGGACCACCAGTCCAAACTGCAGGACGAACCTCGGGCACTTGTCAACCGGTCATGGATGTCGGCGATGGCCAAATGCCCCGCGCGGCAGCGATATATCTGCTCACGGAGTTCGTGACCGACCCAGCGTCATTCTTAAGGCTCAAACTCAGTACGCCAAAAGAGTTGCCAGTGCGCTCCTCCTTGCGTGGCTTTGACAGTCAGGTTAGGGCGTCCGTCCGCCTGAATTATTTACTCGTGCGCTCGCTGAGCCCTCCCTACCGGAATGACATCCTGTATCGCCCTTTGCGTAACAACCGCACATTCTTCAGCCATAGGTGCGCGGCTGAAAGACAACAGCGGCTCTTGTTCGGCGCAGTCATGAATCTTTCAGGCGCCCGGGGAAGTCAGCCAGTCACTTTGACCGATTACTGGCAGCAACAAGCACACACAATTCGGAGGCTCCACATGGATCAGACACTGCATCCCCGATTGGGGAGAATATTTTTAGCGCTATTGTTGACCATCTTAACCACTCGGGCGTTTGGTCAACTCACAACCGCGACGATGGTTGGGAGCGTAACCGACACAAGTGGCGCTGTCATTCCCGGCGCCACGGTCACACTGAAACAGACTGATACGGATTTTACCAGGACCGTTACTACAAAGAGTGACGGTACATTCCGCGATGAATTTCTGCCAATCGGCCCTTATAAAATCTCCGTTGCGGCAAGCGGATTCGAGTCCCTTGAACGTACCGGTATTGTGCTTTCGGTGATGCAGCAGGCCGAGATTGTTCTCACGCTGAAACCAGGAGAAACTACGCAGACTGTCGATGTCAGCAGCGATAGTCCTCTGATTCAACTGACCAGTGCCACAGTGGGGCGAACCGTCTCCAATGCCGAGATCGACAATCTTCCTTTGGTGGGACGCGACGTCTATCAACTTTTTAGCCTGACTCCCGGAGTGCAATCCAACGTAAATAACGTAGGTACGGGCTTCCCTGAGCAGCATGTCTACATCAACGGTTCAACTGACGATTTTACCGGTCAGGTGTCCTTCTACCTGGACGGAGGCCTCAATATGACGGGCCTTCGCAACAGCGGGAATGCGATCCCAACGCCAGATGCAATCAGCCAATTTAATGTCCAAACAAATAACTTCAATGCCACGCTTGGGCGTTACTCGTCCGCAATCTCCAGCGTAGTGACAAAATCGGGCACGAATCAATTTCATGGCTCGGCCTTTGAGTTTTATCGCACGCGCAACTTTACAGCGACTCCTCACAATCAGCTTGCGAAGCAGCCCTACGCGCGCAATGAGTTTGGTGGAACGACCGGAGGCCCGATCCGCCAGAACAAAGACTTTTTCTTCTTTAGCTACGGTGGACTCCGAGCCAGTCAATCTTCCCCCTACAGCGGGAACGTTCCGAGCGCAGCTCAAATTGCCGGCAACTTTTCGGAAAATCTGCCGACCGATCTCACTTCCTGTTCCCAGAACCCTTCCGCAGCCGACAACGCAAACTTCAAGTTTCTCGTCTGCAATCCGACTACGAACACGCCTTATCCTGGAAACATCATTCGTGGGCCTCTTGATCCTACCGCAGTTGCAATCGCGAACTATCTATATTCGCAGGGCGTAAAACCCGGCGTGGGGGCCGGACAGCCTGGAGACAATCAATATACCTACCGGGAATTCGATGCTACCCCTGAGATCTACAATCAGTACCTCATCAAGACGGATCATCAGATATCAGCGAGCCACCGCATCACCCTGAGCTACTTCAACTACCAGCACAGCATCAAGAACATTCCCGGAGGTCTGACTCCGTCTCACTGGAGCTATAACAACTATGCGACCAGGCAGCAAAACGCCAACATCAGCGATGTGTGGACGGTGAACAATCGCACCGTGAACCAAGTGTGGCTCAGCTACACGCGACAGGCTGGCGGTCGCATTCCAGTTCCAGATGACAGTACCTTCGCCGATTTCGGTTCTGATTTTGGAATCGCAGGCACCAAATCGCGAGGAGTCGTCAACATACCGGGCTGGTTTCAACTTGCCCAGTCCATCACGGGACCGAAGGCAGGCGCGAATATCTATGGCTTTCGCGATGTGTTGAGCACGACACGCGGAAATCATACACTGGCAATGGGCGTTGAGGCGGGTCTGGAAAAAGATCCACTCATGACCTCACTCAATAACTATGGAGACTTCGAGTTTGCTACATCGCGGGGTATTCGGTCCTCGAACTCTCTGTCGGACTATCTGCTCGGTCTCCCGAACACGTTCGAGCAGGACACTGGTGAATATGCGGAAGCCAATTATTGGAGCGCGGCCGCTTTCCTCCAGGATGACTGGCGGATTCTGAAACATCTCACTCTCAATCTTGGGGTTCGCTATGATTGGCAACAGGCCCCGACTGATCCGCAGAACCGTCAGACAAACTTTGTTCCGGGCCAGCAGTCCCACGCATTCAACACCGTAAACATCGCAGGCAAAACGGGGCCTCAGTTGACCCCGCTCGGCATGCTTTTCCCCGGAGATCCCGGTGTTCCAACGACGGGTGCTTATACTCCCTACGATCATGTTTCTCCACGAGTAGGTCTTTCCTGGGACCCGTACGGGCAGAGTAAGACGGTCATCCATGCTGCAGCGGGTCTCTTTTACGGAGGCATCTCCGGCAATCTATGGGAACTGCCCTCGAACTTCGCTCCTTACGCCGTTCGTCCCCGATTCAGCAAAGTCGTCTCGATGGTTCACCCCTATTCGAACGACCCAACCGAATTTCCAGGGGGAGTCAATCCGTTCCCAAGTTTGACATTTACGCCTCACACCTCGACGGCAAGCTTCCTCGCTCTCAACCAGGTCTCTTCGTTCGATCCACACTTCAGTTGGCCGGTCACCTATCAGATCAATGCAGGTATCCAGCAGGAGCTCGGTAATGGCCTGGCGCTGACCGTGAACTATGTTGGATCGCTCAACCGTAAGAACCCTATATATATCGACCTCAACGCCCCGCAATTCAATATCACAGCTGCGGGCACATCGGGGCCGAGTTGCACCGACCTTACGAAGGCGTGCGCATACTCAAACAACAGCAGCACCGTGAATAATCGGCGCGTACTGAATTCGAAGTTCGGACTTTCGGCGTCTTCGCCCATTTATTCGAATGTTTACAACCTTCAATCCAACCAGAACTCGAACTATAACGGTTTGCAGATTAGCGTTGAAAAGTATCTTTCTCATAACTTCAGCGCTCGGGGCTTCTATATTTGGAGCAAGACACTTGCCAGCAATGCACTCGATGGCCAGAGTCTGGCCGCTAACTTTGTAGACCCAAACTTTCCTCAGCTCGAAGCACATCAGCGTGCTGCCGATGACCGGCGGAATACGATGAGCGTATCTTTCGTTTGGAATCCTGACTATTTCGGCTCCTATAACCGCTATATCCGAACGGCTCTCAACGGCTGGACGATCAGCGGCATCATCACCGCGAACAGCGGACAGCCGTTCACCGTGACGACGGGAACTGACGTGAATGGAGACGGCCAAACGAATGATCGCCCAAGCGTTGCTCCAGGAAAGGTTCCACACACATTCGGCGGTCACCGCTCACGCGTAGCCTCGGAACGACAGTGGTTTGATACTTCGGCCTACTGCGTCCCCGGCGTCAGTGGATGCCCTGGTGTGGGCCCACTTGGCCTCCTCGGAAACACCCGTCCTGCCCAGCTCGACGTACCAGGTTATAGGGATATTGATGCTTCTCTGTTTCGGACGTTTGGTATCTTCGACAACCTGAAATTCCAACTTCGGGGAGAGGTCACCAACGTCTTCAACCTGACAAATCTGGGCACTCCGTCTACCTCCATGAATAGCTCGACTTTCGGGCAAGTTAATGGCACTGGGGGCAGTAACCGTATCATTCAGGTCGGCGGGCGCATCCTATTCTGATCCAAGATCCACGGTGTCCGAACTCTCTCGCCAACTAAGGGAGGGTTCGGATGCGGGCCTAAACGCTGCTGAGAAATCGGCGGCAACCGCGTTGTTCGCTCTGTTGTTTTCAACCCTTAGTCCGATACGGCACGCCCTCCGTTCATGCAATGGAGGCTCATAACCGTTGTGAAAGCGCAGATCAACAAGAATAAGAAAAAGGATGGCGATTGCTAATGATGTCAATCCACAACTCCAAAGTATTCACAGTCGGCTCCTCACTACTGCTCACCGTTGTTCTAACTGTGGTCGCGGTATCCATCGCTCAGGGCCAGCAGCCTGATTCGGATGAGCTCTACAAACGCGCCAACTCGACCATCCACAGAATGACTCTTAAACAGAAGCTCGAGTACATCGGTGGAACTGGCTTTGCTGTTCGCGCCATGCCGAACCTTAGCCTTCCGGCTCTTAAGATGTCGGACGGACCCTATGGCGTTCGCAGCAATTCGGGATTGCCGTCAACCACATATGCAGCAGGTATTGGTCTGGCTGCGACATGGAACCGTGATCTCACCTTGCGCGCTGGGGAAGGTATCGGAAGAGACGCTCGTGCACGCGGCATTCATCTCATGCTCGGGCCCGGAATCAATATCTATCGATCTCCCCTTTCTGGCCGAAACTTTGAATATTTCGGGGAAGATCCATTCCTTGCAGGCGCGATTGCGGTCGCTTACATCAAGGGAATTCAATCACAAGGCGTCAGCGCCACGGTCAAACACTTCGCAGCCAACAACTCTGAGTTCCTTCGTCACGATTCCGATTCCACGATCGACGAGCGCACTCTGCGTGAGATATATCTTCCAGCTTTTGAAGCGGCGGTCAAACAAGGTCATGTGGGCGCCATCATGGACGGCTACAACCTGGTTAACGGACTCCATATGACACAGAACGGATACCTGAACACGGACGTTCTCCGGACGGAATGGGGATTCACGGGGATCGATATGTCCGATTGGGATGCCACGTACGACGCCGTCGCCGCTGCGAACGGAGGACTTGACATCGAGATGCCCATCGGAAAGTTCATGAACCCCTCCAACCTCTTGCCTGCAATTCAGAACGGCAGCGTCAAAGAATCCACTATCGACAGGAAGATTTTTCACATCCTGACTACTGCTGTTCGCTTTGGCTGGCTCGATCGTCCGCAGACCGACGATGACATTTCGGTAATGGACGCCAGAAATAATGCAGTCGCTCTCGAGACTGCGGAAGAGAGCATTGTTCTCCTCAGGAATGAAGGTAGTCTGTTACCTCTCAGGAAGGAAGAGATCAAGTCCATCCTGGTCGTCGGTCCGAATGCCTATCCTGGAGCTGCCGTGGCGGGAGGAAGCGCCGCGGTAAACCCCTTCCATCTGGTGAGTGATCTTGAAGGACTTAGTACCTATCTCGGACCAGGCATAAAAGTCTACTACGACCGGGGACTCCCAACTTTACCTGAGATCGCACGCGCATCACAGTTTGTTACGGATATAAGGGACGGAAAGCCTGGCCTGAAGCTGGAGTCATTTTCCAATGCGAAGCTTTATGGTGTCCCGGTTGCAACGGAGATCGTCGCGCATATCAATTACGACGATGCCTTATCCCCCGATCGCAACTACGAATCTTCGAGGCGCTGGACTGGATACTATATTGCCCCGCGAGCAGGAGAGTATATCGTTGCCCTACAGGGATCAGGTAGGAAGAGGTCCGGCAACCGTGTATTTCTTGACGATAAACTTGTGATCGACAACTGGATTCTCGACCGGGCACTCCAACCGCACCTCACGCTTCCACTTTCTCCGGGGCCACACAAAGTGGTTGTTGAAGACATGAGATATAATCCAGCCGGAGGGGAGATTCGTCTCGGGATCATTTCCGAAGACGAAGTTGTTTCCGCCAGAGCTAAGGCTCTGGCCGCCAAAGCAGCTGTCGTCGTTATCGCTGCAGGTTTTGATGATCAGAGTGAACGAGAGGGGTGTGATCGCACCTTCGGAATTCCCTTTGGACAGGACAAACTCATCCGATCACTGGCCACCACCAATAAGAAGACCATTGTTGCCATGACATCCGGAGGCAATGTTGACAGCGATTCATGGATAGATCATGTTCCCGTGTATCTGGAGAATTGGTATCCAGGAGAATATGGTGGGACGGCTCTCGCCCGGGTCCTTTTTGGTCAAGTCAATCCCTCTGGGCATCTTCCCGCCACGTTCGAGAAACGGCCACAGGATAACCCAACCTATCAAAATTACTACGTCGAGCCGGGGTCGCGGCGCATTCTCTACAAAGAAGGAATCTTTGTTGGTTATCGCGGCTATCAGCACGATCACATCAAGCCGTTGTTTCCTTTTGGTTACGGCCTCAGCTATACGACGTTCAACTTTTCAAATCTTTCCATCAGGCCGAACGGTGCGAGCGCAACCGTCTCGTTCGACGTTGCCAACACCGGCTCGCGATCAGGCAAACAGGTCGCGCAGGTTTATGTGTCGGATCATCACTCCAAGGTTCCACGACCCGAGGAAGAGTTGAAGGGCTTCGAGAAGGTAGAACTTTCTCCCGGCGAAACCAGGCACATCTCTATCGAGCTCACCGATCGTGCTTTCGCTTATTGGGATGTCGCCATGAAGAACTGGCACATCGCCCCCGGGACTTTTGTCATCGGTATAGGCGACTCTGCAGATTCCATCGAGCTCAAGGGAAAGGTAGAGATTTCGGAGGAGGCTGCAAACTCCGCGAGGTTCTAAGTTCGCTCAAGATCCACGCGGTCCTTGGACTGCGGATCTATTCGATCATGGTGCGCCCATAACAGTCGCAGCCCCGGAAATTGCCGACGACTGATGAAGCGGGCGACGAGCCTGATCGCAGATACCGTATCAGCCAGCAAACTCGGGCCGATATCCGGTCGGCGTAATTTTCATGAGTCTCTGAAAGACCCTTGCAAGCTGCTGGGAGCTCTGAAAACCACACGCCATTGCAATCTCAGTGATAGTCATGTCGGTGGATCTCAGAAGCCCTTTTGCTCGCTCCAAGCGAGCTCGTAGCACAGGTGCGCAGAACATTGTCTCAATGGTTTGCGGAGAGCCCAAATTTCCTCTGACTCGACAACTCAGAGCGCAACGAGCGACAAGAACTAAATTGCATCGCAATAAGACATGCTTCATTATATTAAACGTATATTGAATTTGTCGAACTGATGGCTAGTCTACACAACTGCGGATCAGTGGATTCGAGCTAATCGATCCTGCATTGACATATTCAACATTTGTTTAATATAATATCGCACGAGAGTATGGAAGGGCTGATGGTCATGTCTTACTGGACCAGTCCAATCCGAAGCACAAGAGTCACGGTTGCAGCCCTCCGTGAGTGGTCTGGCCTGGTGATATCGCTCCTGTTTGTAGCGATGCTGCTGTCATTCATGGTTGTACCAGGCCCGAACAACGCGCACGTTGGCCCATCGCTACTGATATGGGCGTGCTCCTTTGGGACAACCGCCCTTGTTATCTTGAACCAATGGCTCCGATATCGAGACGAGATCTTGCATGTCCAGCATGTAACGCCTCTTGTTTTCGCGGCGAACATCTTCATGGTTCTTCCCTGGATGGGCATGATTATGGCGGCTGCCAGTCAGGTCGACGAGAAGTTGAGTCCATCCTCGTCACTGACGTACGCGGGCATGACTTTTGTCTTTCTGGTATATCAACGCTGTTTGGGAGGAGTCGCCTGGGGCACAGCAAATCCTGGATGGCGACGCAGAACACTCCTCTACGGAAATACCCGAATGCGTTTGCTGCACATAGCAGTCGGCCTCGCGTTGATGGTGGCATTTTTCGAGCCAAGAGCTTCGCTCATGATTATTTTTCTGGCGAACGCGATCTTCCTTTGGAAGGAACTCGAATCTACTGTCGCAATCCCCCTCCACAACCTGGAAGATCTTCAAACCAAGACCAAGGAACCGGAGTTCAACTCCGACCCTCGATCGAGCAGCGGAACTCGACTTCGGAGCCGAGTGGTAAGTACACCCCGAGGGAGTAAATTATGACGACGTCCACAGAACACTTGCGCGTTGCAATCAAAGCAGTCATGCTTGCTACTGATTTTCACCAAAGTTCTCGGCTTGCTCTTACGTACGCTGCGGGCTTTGCAAAGCACTTCGGCGCTGACTTGATTACTCTAAACGCCTTCGAGTTCGGCCCGCATTCGGCAAACGTTGAACTGCTGGATCACGTGCCCAGTCGCGTGCGGCGCAATGCAGAATCGCGACTCGCAACATTCAGTTCCGAAATTGATAATCTGGGCATTCCCGTAAAGTACGAGGCGATCGAAGGGTTTGTGCCTTCCTCGATTCTGACAGCCATTGAACGCGATCGGATCGATCTCCTGGTCCTGGGTACCGATCATATCCACCTCGGACTCGACCATCTGCTGGTGGGCTCGAAGACAGAGGCTCTCTTGCTGAACGCTCCTTGTCCAACCTTCACGATTGGACCGGGCGTACATCAGGAATGGACTCCAGGTCTAAAGCTTGAAGACATCCTGTACATCTCTGACATCTCGAGCCACGCCGAGGCGTCGATGCCCTTTGTCCATGGACTCGCCTCTGAGGTCGGCGCAACGGTCGAGGTAGTCCGCGTTCCGAGAACCACTTCCCATGAAATCGCGAAGACGATCAAGGCCGCAGTCAACGCACGCGGTCCATCTTCAGTAATTGCTTTGAGCGTCGAGCCGTGCGGCTATATTCAGAGACACCTTCATACGAGCATGGCCTACGAGCTCTTGACTTCAGCCAAATGCCCCCTGCTGACCATTCCAGTCTCGACGGGATGGATCACCGATCATGCGAAGCAGTCAAAATGACTTGGTAGCGTGGTCAGGATGTGGGTACGGCACCTGGATATTCTCGGAAAAAGCGGGTCTGGATTATATCCAGACCCGTAACCAATAGGCGTTCTCCCCACCTATTGCCAGCCCCCACCCAGCGCGTTATAGAGCTGCACGAGGGCAAGAGACTCATTTTGCTGAGCCGTAACAAGTCCAAGCTCCGCGTTATATCGGTTAGCTTCGTTGGTGAGGACTTCGAGATACGTTGCCGCTCCTCCCTTATATCGAACTTCCGCCAGGTGTGAAGCATCCTGGTCCGCCGCCACCAGCTGCTCTTGTTGTTCCCGATACTCTCTGGTCTTTCGATAGGCAATCAGTGCATTCGATACGTCTCGGAAGGCCGCAGCGATCGTCTGTTGATACGTGAGCACAACCTCCTGGTCCGTCTCTTGGACTAAGCGCAAATTATTACGCAACCGCCCGCCCTCAAAAAGAGGCTGCACCAGGGAGCCCACTCCGTAGATATAGGCTCCGGAGGGGTCGAAGAGAGTACCAAGGCTGTTGCTTCCTATTCCACCGCTGCCGGATATCGGAATCGTTGGAAAGAACTGTGCCCGAGCGACGCCGATTGCTGCATTCGCAGCGATCAGGTTCGCCTCCGCCTCCTGAATGTCGGGTCTGCGTTCGAGGAGTTGGGAAGGAATCCCGGCGGGCACCGACGCAACATTTGGGGATGGAGTATATGTCTCCCTGCGCGTGATCGAACCGGGCTGACGGCCAAGTAAAAGGCGGATCTGGTTTTCCTGCTCCTGGATCTGTTGTTCAAGAGCCGGAATGTTGGAAGATGCGGTAAAGACAAGTGCCTGCGATTCTCGAACATCCGACATCGTCGCCGCTCCAGAATGCTCCAGGTGCTCTGTCAACCGGAGTGAATCCTCGCGCACCTTCAAAGCCTCCCTGGTCACCGCCAGTTGTGCGTCCAGAGCCCGTAGCTGTAGATAGGCAGCTGCCAGATTCGCTATCAGCGTACTCGTCACCGCTCTTTGAGCCCACCGCTGAGCCAACAACCCGGCACGTGCCTGCTCATTCTGCCTTCTGTAGAGACCCCAGAAATCGGGAGTCCACGCTGCGGACAAAGAGAGCGAACCCGCGGCAAGGACATTGTGAAGGCCAGCAGCGCTGGCAGCTCCGCTCGGCAGACTCGCTCCGACTTCAGATCCACCTAACGATAGTGTAGGAAACAGTTGCGAGCGGGTAATACCGAGCCTGGCCTGCTGTTCGAGAACGCGCTGCACGGCGATACGGACATCATAATTTGAGCGTAGACCTTCTTCGATCAGGCGCTTCAGGTCCGGGTCGTGAAAGACGTCAATCCATTTCATATCACCAATCGAGGTCGAATCCTGAACGGCCTCGTTGTCCGGACCTCGAAACGCCGGCGCTAAGGGTACGTCAGGGCGTTTGTACTTCGGTCCGACCGTGCACCCAGCCAGAAGGGCGCTGAGTGCCAGGGCAATGGGCAATCCAACAGTGAGTCTCAAGCGACACCTCCATCGTTGAGCTCGTCGGCCGGAGATACGGCCTCAAGAGAGGTCACCTTCTTTTTCCCGAAGCGGTGCGAAAGATACTCCACGAAGGAGAAGTTCACGGGGACAATAAGAATTCCGATGATCGTTGCAGCGACCATTCCGCCGATGACGATGGTGCCGAGTGTCCGTCGTCCAACCGAGCCAGCCCCACTCGCTGTCCAAAGCGGCAGACAGCTGAAGATAAACGCGAGCGCAGTCATGATGATCGGGCGGAAATGCACCCGAGCTGCGTGGAGAGCGGCATCGACGATACCTTCCCCATCCTCATAGTTCATCTTTGCGAATTCGACGATCAGAGAGAAACATCCTGTATGTCTGCGGAGAAATCACTCATGCTGATGACTCCTGTCTCACAGCCGCAAATAGCTCAAGTCCACTGAAGGGACCTCCCAGCTCCATCTGACGCCCGGCGACGGCAAGTTCACCGGCAGCCACCGGATGGAGCCCTACCTGCGCGACAAGATCTGCGATTGTCTTGAGCGCTGCTTGGTCATCACCAGCAATGAACAAAACGCGCTTCATGTTTGCGGGAGTTGGCGAGAACATCACGTCAAACGGGAGGGTATTGAAAGCCTTTACGACGTGCGCGTCTGGCGCTAAGCGAGCCACAATCTCGCTTCCAAAATCACCGTGAAGATTGGCGACCACTAGGTCTTGCTTGTAGGAGGCGTAGATGTTAGTGGTATCAACCAGAATCCTTCCCTCCCATGTCAAGGATGGTGAAAGAACGTCCGGTACCTTGAGCCATGGAACTGCGAGCAACACGAGTTCGCACCGCACGACCTCGCTAGCGGTCGCTGCCGTGACAGACTCAGCGATCTTTGAAACGACACCCAATACGCTTTCCGGCCCTCGGCTGTTTGCCACAAGCACTTCGTGGCCGGCTGCTGCGTATTTGCTGGCCAGGGTAACCCCAACTTTTCCCGTCCCCAGAATCCCAATCTTCACGCCTATTCCTCCGGTTGTGACTTTCGCCTGCCCCGCATTGGCCTTTTGTAGGGGATCGCTCTAGATGAAGCCCAGACCACACTGCTCAACCCCAGGGGGACGTCTGAGCCAGTGCGTTACTTCGCGGTTTTAACCGGGATATCAGCAAGTCCGTTCGGGAAGATTGCTTCCGCCGCAGCCACCGGATCAGAGAACTCCCTTAGCAGGACAATCTTGCCGTCTTTCGATTCCAGCCTTCCGCCGTACAGCTGGTTGTAGACCCGTCCTGTAGCCTTGATGCGTGTCGTAACCGAATACTCGCCGAACGCACGGTTTGGGTCCTCCGCGGCGAAGATCTGGATATTGTGGAACTTGAAATCTTCTGTCTGATTTGTAAGAAAGTCCCCAATCTGTTTCCGGATGGCATCAATACCTACGAGATGACCACCGATGCCAACGGACGGGAAGTACGGGAACTCGAAGACAGCGTCGGGAGAAAAGAGCTCAAGGGCCTTCTCAAAGTTTCCTTCTGACACGCGGCGCGTATATTGCTCTAACAACTGAACAGCAGTCATCATTTCCGTTTCCCCTTGTGTGTTGCTGACGCCCGATAACGTTTGGTCGAGAAAATCAGCAAAAGCCTTCCCGCAAACATCCGGATATTGAAACAAGAAACCGTGTCCTGAATCTGGATACAAAATGAGTTGCGAATAAGGAAGGATCTGCGACAGACGATAGGAGTTGATCGTCGGCATCCGAATATCGTTGATGCCGTTGGAAATCAACACCGGATTGGCCACGGCCTTCAGCCGTTCATCGGGTTTCACCTGTGGTGTTCCCCACTCTTCTCTGGCGATTGCCTGCGCTCTCACTGTCGCCATAGACACCGGTTCATCTTGGTCGAAGGTACGTCGCTTCACGCGTTGCAGGTATTCGCGACCTAGAGCCTGGCTCCGCGCGCTTGGGGCGAAGAGACCGTAGAGATAATCGTCATCCGTCAAAGACGGCTTCGTGCTAACCGATTTCGATTTTTCGGACATCTGATTGACGCCTTCGCCCCCCTTTGCGCTGGTCCCAGCCAGGATGGCACGACGAACCAGCTCATTGTGGCGGATCAGCAACTCCTGGGCGACAGCGCCGCCAATGGAAAATCCGAGGATATCCACCCTCTTATAGCCGAGGGCTGCGATGAAGTCAGCAGCGTCATCCGCCATTGCTGCAAAGTTGTCCGGCGCGATGCCATTCGTTAGCCCTACACCTTTGTTGTCGAAGGCGATCACAGTCCTGTTCTGCGCGAGTCGATCCAGGAGCAGCGGGTCCCAGAGGTCCATATTCGCTCTGGTGGATAAGAGGAGAATGAGGGGCATGCCATGTGCACTGCCGTACCTCCGATAGGCGAATCGCGTACTTTGCACAGAAACAAAGTTCGTCTTGACCGACGAATATGTCTCGGACAAACCCTGAGCACATCGCCCGAACGCAATGATCAAGAATGCAATGAGCGTCTGAGTCTTACGAGCAAATCGCATTCTCATCGCCCCATCTCCCCGTAAGAACTGAGAAGTAGCCAGTAGCCATTTATCTCTCGCCTTCCACATTACCATACCGAACGTTACGATAACGATTAGTATGAGAATGTGGCACGAAAAGCATTTGGAGCAGAGCACGCATGCGGCCGCTGAATCATCCATCGATTAGTGATATTTCGGTTGAAGGTATTCTTCACGCACTTTCAGATCCCGTGCGCGCCGCAATCTTTTCCGACATCATGGGCTCAGAGTGCCCGCACAACTGTTCAACCTTACTCACCGTCTCTGCGAGGGCTATCCCCAGGTCCACGCTCTCGCAACATCTAAGAACACTGAGAGAGGCCGGCTTGGTCAGGGGAGAACGCCTCGGAGTGGCGATGTATAACGTCTCCCGATGTAATGAAATCGAACAACGTTTCCCTGGGTTGATCAAGGCTATTGTTGCGGCCCATCATATCCAGGCCACGGGGCACAACGAAAACCCCAAGCGTGGCAAGAGTCGGAGGAGCTAAAAAGTCGTCCGCCCAATAGTCTTAGTCTCGGTATTGCTCTTATGTTCAACGAAGATCCGTGGCTTCCCTGTTGGTTCGTGCAAGAACACCGGGGATCTGTTGCCGTTTCCTGAAGAACACTGGATCTAACCGGCAATTTTGTTGCGTTCTAAGATTTCAGCAAGTTCCAGATACTCTCGATCGCCTCGATCGAGAGTATCTGGCAAGATTGTGGAAGGAGTTGCGATGAAACTATTTGTCATAGGTGCGTCAGGATACATAGGCGGTTCGGTCGCAGTGAATTTGCGCGATGCTGGGCATGAAGTCCTTGGTTTGGTTCGGTCCGAAGAAAAAGCCCGCCAAGTAGAAGCCCTGGAAATCAAACCAATTGTTGGCACCCTGGACGACTCCGCCATTCTGGCGGACGCTGCCCGGAGAGCGGATGGAGTCATCAATACCGCGAGTTCTGACCATCGTGGCGCAGTCGAAGCGCTGGTCGCGTCACTTGAGCGTAGCGGCAAGCCGCTTATCCACACCAGCGGCTCAAGCATCGTTTGTGATGATGCTCTCGGGGATTCGGAAAATCCCGCTATCTATAACGAAGACACTTATCTTGAGCCGGTCCCGATGCGGCAAGCGCGCGTGGCGATCGACCGATATGTTCGCGAGGCTGGGATCTACAAGGGCATACGTTCCGTTGTGATCTGCCCCACGATGGTCTACGGGACGGGGCATGGTGTGCAATCCGATAGCGATCAGGTTCCAAAGCTGACCCTACGCTCCAAAGAACGGGGTGCCGGTCTTCATATCGGTAAGGGCATCAACCGCTGGTCGAACGTCTATATCGATGATCTTGTCGACCTTTACTTGCTGGCGCTGGAGAAGGCCCCTGCAGCGTCGTTTTTCTTCGCCGAGAATGGTGAAGCCTCACTCAGGGAGGTCGCGGAATCAGTGAGCCGCTTCCTCGGTTACGGAGGCCGTACGGAGACTTGGGATGCAAAGGATGCAATTGCGCAGTATGGAGACTGGGCGAGGTTCGCTTTGGCCTCGAACAGCCGCGTTCGTGGTGGCAATGCCCGCAGGCTCGGCTGGTCGCCGCACGGTCCCGCACTCGCCGAAGCGGTAGAAGGCCAGTTATAAACGTAGTGGTTGGGGGCGGTTCCAATGCGCGGCATTTTGGGTTTCACCGAACCATCTCCCCATCATCGAACTTACGGGCTGAGGTCTTCGCTAACGCGAGGTCGGGCGTCGAAGCACTCTGTTCCGATAAATATAGGAACAGGCCGGTGATGGTCAGCAGCGCAAGAGACGTGCCAAGGCCGACCCAGATAACTTTAGCTGCCGTTCCCCATTCCGTTCCAAAGTGGGGATGCTTTAGCCAGAGAGTCGAATCGCCGAGACTACAGTCGTCCACGACGAAAGCTTAGCTATGAACAGCATCGAAGTTCAGCCTTCGGCCTTGATCTCAGGAGATGGCCACACTTCACAACCGGCGACGTTCGGCAATCGTGATGCATTTGAGATCATCGAAACACTGAAATGGCCTTACGCCTCCAGATGCAATCCACATCTCCAAGCTTTGGAACAATATGCTGCCGAAAACGTGGAACGGATGATAGCAGCCTCTAGCTTGCCGTATCACAAGTTAAGGACGCTGGCACTAGAACTGCCTCTTCTGGCAGCTCTAGCCTACCCAGATATCGGCTTGGATGACCTGCTCATCGGGCACGATTTACTTCAATGGCTGTTCGTATTCGATGATCAGTGCGACGATGGGCCTCTAGGGCGTGACCAGACGCACCTGAGGCAGACGACCGGGCGCCTACTCTCAATGCTAAGCAACCGACAGAATGCAATGCCCCTTGCCGAGACACCAACGGAAAAGCTTCTTTGCGATCTATGGTTGCGAATCGTGGGGCGAATGCCTTCGCACCTCCAAACGCGCTTCATCGGGAATCTTTCGGATTATCTTCAGAGCTACGAATGGGAGGCTTCCAATCGCTTGGCACTCCGATTCCCAGAACCCGAGAGATATTTGATCGAGCGGCAGCGAACCGGCGCGGTGCATTGCTGCTTTGACCTAGTAGCTTTTTCTGCAAGGGTTGATATTGAGTCAATTGAAGAGCAAGTTATCGAGCTTAGGCAGTTGCAGTTCCTAGCTTGTCAGGTGATTTGCCTCGTTAATGACATCATTTCTGCCGAAAAGGAGCACCAGAGTTCTGATTTTAGCAACCTTGTGCTCATTTACATGGACCACTATTCAATTGGGATAAATGAGGCTAGCAGGCGCGCTGCAGAACTTTCTCAGTGGAGCATTGGTCAGTTTGAGGAAATTGCGGGCGCGCTAACATTACGCGGCCTCGGTTATAGCAGCGATTTACACATCTACTTGGATGGTCTGAGAATGTGGATGATCGCGAACGCCGAATGGTCGCTTTCTTGCTCCAGATATCGAGATCGCTAACTGCTGAACGAAGTATGGATCTTGAGGATATTGTGGAATCAAGAATTGGCTCTCACTGTCGTGGGGATGGCAAACAACAGGGTGTTGATCATTCTATGACCAGGACTGAGAACATGGATACGAGGAACGTCTACTTTGTGATTGAAGACGGTGTGAGAATTGTCCATAAGAAAGCCGGGACCGCAGCAAGAGATTCTGGGTACTACTGATACTGAAGCAACTCTTCGCCAATCGATGGGGCATTTTCCCTTCCTCCCCCAACGTCTGGTCGAGTTCCCTCATTAACTCGGCGCCTTGGCAAGCGCGGAATACATCGTCCCCCCGAACAACGATGGACGCGACGCCACCTTGTCGATCTTCTTAATCCGGAGTCCTTCAAAGAGCTCACGGAGCTTATCGAACCCGACCGGGTATGGTTCCCAGCGGCTCTGTTTGCTCCGCTCATACTCGACCACCAGAATGCGAGAGCCGACTAACAGGAGTCTTCCAAGGAGGGCTCGTTGCTCCTGAACGAAGTGGAGTGCATTTGCGTTGAGGAATCCATCAGCGGGCGGAAAGCGGAACTCCGGACTCGTGAAGTCCGCTGCGACCTTGCGAATCACGACGCCTTCAGGCTCGTCACGAATCTCTTCGAGAAGCTTAAGTTGCCAGTCAATGGCGTGGATCGTGCTACCAGAGGGAAGCAGACGGGCGAGTGCGATGGTAAAAGTGCCGCTGCCGCAACCGAGGTCGCACCATGTTTGCGGCAGCGTCCAGTCGATGAGCGGAGTTTTGAGGAGAGCGACTGCGTCGCTGGTTTTCATTCCTCCACTTTATTCGACAACAGTTCCCTTCTAGGCCGGAGTTTTCGCTTTAATATTACTCAGCATCCCAAACCAGTCCTCGAGATGCCAGGTATGGGTGAGGCGACGGCCGTCTTGGTCTACCAGTGGCACGGTCATTCCGAAGCGACAATTTCATGATCGCTAAGGCGAGATCAATCGTCGAAGGACTCTGTTCCAATACATAAGCAAACCGGTGATGGTCAGGAGCGCAAGTGATATACCAAGACCAGCCCAGGTAACTTTGACTACCGTTCCCCATTCCGTCCCAAAGTGGAGGGGATGCATTAGCCAGAGAGTCCAGTCACCGAGACCATGCTTGTCGCTGTAGTGCCAGACGCTCAGAATGCGGCCATCGGAAGCGTCGATCTGCACGATGTCCCGGTAAAGGAAGTTACCTGGATCGCGGAGATCCAGCGAGGCATAGACGGATGGAGCAGCCAAGGAACAATTGCTGAGACTATAAAGGTCGCCCTCCGGTGACGCGGTCTTGGCAGCCTTAATGATCTGCTCTAACGGTAAACGAACACTGCTACCGGAAGTTGGGAGGGCAACAGGAGCTCGCATGTTATGGACGGGAGCAATGGCATTTACGAGGGTTGTCACTTGCTTGTAGAAGCCGAAGTACGCTCCTGAGAATGCCCACCAGAAAACCAGTGTGAGCGTCCAGAAGCCGATGGCATTGTGGAGATCGAAGTTGATGCGCCTCCAGTTGGCGCGAAGATTCACGCGCAAACCGCGACTCCATGTTCGAATGCCCGGCCACCATAAGACCGTGCCCGTCAGAACTAGCAGAAGTAGCACCATCGCCCCCACAGCATTGACCTTGCTGCCGTAGCTTTCGTTCAACAACAAATTGACATGTAAATCGTGGACCCACTGCACCCAGGTTCGCTCTTGCCGATAGCTTTGTCCGCTGAGTGGATCGGCTACGAAGCGTTGCACTCGCCCATCTGGGAAGTGAACATTCAGTTGGTACGCCGGTACCGACTTCGTGGGCACGGTAACCAAGTCGACCACAGCGTCAGGGCGCTGGCGGTGGAATGCTGCGATCACCCACGGGACCGTTGCGACATGGTTCGGATCGAAGCTGGAGAGGCTCGGTGGGAGGGTTGTGCCCGTAAGCTCGTCTTCGAACACGAGCACAGACCCTGTTAGAGAGATGACGATCAGATACAGCGACAGCAGCAGTCCCGCCCAGAGATGAATCTGGAAGAACGCTCTACGCAGCCAGAGCTTACGAGGATGATCGCGAAGTGTTGTGAGGAAAGACACTATCTCTCGATTAGAACCGATATGCCGCGGTTCCAATCACATTACGCGCATAGCCGTAGTAGCATGCGGTAAGGCCAGTGCATGTTGCGACGTATCGCTTGTCCGTCAAATTCGTTGCGTTGATCCTGAACAGCGTATTGCGATAGCCAAAGCGGAGTCCGGCATCGAGCAAGGTGAAGTTCGGGATAAAAAACGAATTGGCTGCATCCGCAGCATTCCTGCCAACGAAGCGAACCCCGAAGTTGCCACCCAGACCGGCGAAGCGGCCACCCCCCTGCGTATAGTCCGCTAAGAAACTGAACTGTTCGCGAGGCGTCTGAGGGAGCCACTTCCCGATGTTCGCCGTCGTGACATCATCGATATTGTTCGTAGCGGTGAATGTATAACCACCGTGTAGGTTCAGCCCGTGCGACATACTGGCGACGGCCTCGAGTTCGACGCCGCGCGACCGCACTTCACCGTTCTGATGCTGATTGAAATTGCTGTCTGCGACGAGAACATTCGTCTCGTTGATCTGAAAGACGGACGCAGTAATAAAGCTGTTCCAGGTTCGAGGCTGAAACTTCACCCCTCCCTCAACCTGGCGAGCATCGGACGGGACAGCAGGCGTGGTGGAGAGCCCAGTTGTTGGGTCAAAGACATAGGTTCCGGCATTCGGAAGGAAACTCGTCGAATACGCGAAGTAGGGGGCGATGCCGGAGTCCGTGAGATAAGTGATGCCGACGCGCCCCGTAAACCGTTCGTCGAGATGCGAGAAGTTGGCACCACCGGGAAGAAAATTGGTGATATCGTTCTTCGCGAAATCTTGGCGGCCTCCCAGCGTGAAGATCAGGTGGCTACGATATTTGATCTGGTCCTGCGCATAAAGACCATGCTGCTGCAACAGATTGTTGTTGTTCAGAAATGGTGCTCCGGTTGGGATCGTCGTCTGGCCATATACCGGGTTGTAGATATTCAGATCGCCTACACCGAAGAGATAGTAACTAGTGGCGCGCTGGTTGATGTGTTGATAGTCGTAACCGAACAGAACCGTTTGCTCCCAGTTGCCCGCCTTGAATCGCCGTAAGGCACGGGTATCCACCGTGTGGAAGCGGTTGGTGCTAGGCGTGGCAAACAGATAGCGGGAGACTTCGGTTTGACTCGTTCCATCGAATCCGTTGCCGGCGATCGTTTGCGCTTTGAGACCGATGTACTGGTAGCGGTAGTTTGAATGCAGATTCCAGCCATCGCTGAACAGGTGGTCGCCTGTATATGCGAGGGAGCCCTGGGTGCGCGTCACACGATCAAAGTTGGGCTCACCGAGGAAGGTGCTGACCGGGATGATCCCATTGGGATTCGTGCTGTAGAGCGTACCGTTAGCGGGCAGAAACTGACTCCATTTGCTACCGTCGTATTGGTAGTCAGCAAGCACGCTAAAGTTGGTTCTCTCGCTGGGATGCCACGTGAGCGCAGGAGCGATAAGCCTGCGATTGTCCGGTGTGAAATTCGTCTGCGTACTGCTGTTGCGTATCAGGCCGAGCAATCGATAACGGAAGACCTCGGCACGATCGAACGAACCTGTCGTATCGAAAGAGCCTTGTCGCCGGTCATATGCTCCAAACAGACCTTCGATTTGCGTAGAGCGTTCAGCGGACGGTCGCTTCGTCACCTGGTTGATGAGCCCTCCCGGTGGGATTTCTCCGTAGAGCACCGAACTTGGTCCTTTCAGTACCTCGACCGACTCAAGTTCGAACGGATCCAACTTGCCGGCAAGTGAATTAAATCGCATACCATCACGAAAGATGCCGAAGGTCTGCGCATCGAAGCCGCGAATCTTGAGCCAGTCAAACCTGGGCTCAACGCCGTATTCGTCCGCCTGAACCCCGGGCGTGTAGCGCAAGGCCTCATTTACGGTAACGACGTTACGGGCCTCAATCTCCTGTTGGTTCACGATGGAGATCGACTGTGGAACCTCCACCAGCAGGGAGTTGGTCTTCGAACCGGCATTTGACTCATAGGGAACAAAGCCCGTATCAGCGTTAACGTTAATCACATCAGTCGAAGCTGCAATGGCCATTACGACCTCCACAGTTCCAGTCCGAGCGGGAACGTCAACCACCTGTAAGGAGCCGGCAAAGCCTGGCATCCGCACCAATATTCCATAACGGCCAGGGCGGAGATCGAGCGATACACGCCCATCTTCCGCTGTAATGCCATTGTGAAGGGACGCTCCGCAATGAGCCTCAACCGCAGCCCGCGGAAGAACACCTCCTGACGAGTCCTTCACCTCGATCACTAGTGGGACCGGAGCAGTTGCTTTTTCCTCGACGCAACTTTCCGACGCGACACTGGAGATTTGCGCCGTCAGTGGAATAGCTGATGCGGCAACGAACAAGAAGATCAACGGCGAGACTTGCCGCATAAGCGAACGAAGACAGATGTCTAACGAAATCCTGGGGAACATGTGTAGCGAATCCTTCCAGTGAAGAAAATCAGTCGTCCCAATAGAGAAAGAAACGAATGGACCGTAGACGCTGGGCTGCCAGACCAGTCGCCGGATCGCCGACTTCTCACATGTCGTCAATATAGGACTGAAATAGTCTACATTACAAGCCAAGGGATGAAATGTCTTGTCTTGTTTGGTTTGCTAGACCCACCACAAAGAAGACTTTGCGAGTTGATCACGCAGGAAGAATGGCGAATTCGTGGCCATCCTTCACATCAGATTGCTGTTATCGACACGATTTTTCTGAGGTGTTTAGAACCTATCGGTAAGCGGTAACTTAGCGATACATGTTGCAGCCCCGTCACTCAATAGGTCCTCGCTGAGGCGCCACCTGTCGTTCAGCAACGCCCGGCTCACATCTGCATCAAGAGAAATAGCAGCCAATTCATCTTCGACGGTTTCGTCCTTGGGCCGTGACTCCTCATAGAGGACACGGGCGCTCTCACCCGGATAGCCCCACCTCGGAGACCGACTATCAAAGAGCCACGCAAAATATTGTGTAGCCACGTTGCGATAACGGGGTTGATGGCCCCCAACATTCACAACGATCAGGCGGTCCCGTTCGTCACCACTAAGGCTCCTCTTCCATCTCATCATCTGCGCATGCATCTCGTGGACCTGGACGCAAGCGGCTTCATTTGAGTTTTGCATCATCAACGGCACCATGGCGGATACAAAGGTAGCTAGATCCGTGGGATCGACGTTCTTCTTGTTGACCGTCTCGTGTAAGAGCTTGATTGAGCTTTCGATCATGAGGTTCTGTCGCCCGAGCTGGGCATTGTCGAAATGGCCGGTATCAAGAGCTTCGCGAGCAGCCTCAATCTTGGCGGAAATAGATTGTAGTTCGGCCGCTTCGTTGTCTGAGATCTTGTGCCCGGCATCAGCCAATGGCCGGAGTCTGAGATAGATCAGAAATGGGATATGCGCCACGTCTTTGAGAGCATGGTAAATGTCGGGTAAAACACGCTTTGGCACTTGCTGACCGTCTCGATGAAGTATTAGATCATTTCCGGATACTTCGACATATAGGGGATGGGAGTCCTCAATCGCTTTCATCCTCGCTATATATTCTCGTAGAAATCGTGTGTCCACATCACCGAGAGCACCGCTCGGGGTGGGAGGAGGAAACGATTGGGAAAAGCAATGACCACCAAGAGCGATGGTGGAGCAGAAGAGCAATGATGATAGACACGACTTCACAAACAATCCTTTGAGAGCTTCAATCAGTAGTTCCGGCTGACTGTTGGGTGATTGCAGGTTCGTTAAATTCGCACCTGTTCTTAACAGGCCAAGACCAAGGGCAGGGGGAAACTCGGTTTATTGCTCACCACAACACACTGCACGCACGTTTATTCCATGCGCGTTCCTGGACGCTACGTTTACCTCGTAACTGGCGTCTTTACGTACATTGACTCTATTGGCAAACACGACGGGCATCATCTCGAGCCCCGGATTTTTCCTGAAGGCTCATCATACGGCTGCTTTCCACATTTGTTCTCAAAATCTGTAGGTGCTAGATCTCGCTTCCGTAGTCCTGCTGATTTCGACCATTGCTCCCTGCACAGTGCCGAAGCTGCAATCACCCTAAGCAACTTGACCGAGTTTCGGAAGTAAGCGATGATTCCTGGCAATGGAAAATGGAGGTGTTTCAGGAAAAACGAAAGGGGGCACAAACGATCTGCCGTTGAGCAATTTGGGAAACGAATGGGGGCGACTCTCCGCTGCCTTTAAGCTGCCGTTAAGGGCCAAAAGCACCCCTAAAAACGGGATTTGGAAGCACTTCTTCCGACGGAAGTGTCCTATTTTCTAATGACTTAGGCGAGGCTCGGGAAACTGCAAAACCTTTATGCGTCGGTTCGATCTCGACCCGCGCCTCCAATTTCTTCTCAACAACTTAGCGATCGATCCCCAATTGGGTGGAACCCACAGCGGAACCCGATTGGACGAAATATTGCGTCCAGACCTCCCAGCCGGGATCGCGGTTCCAATCTCTCGGAGACCAGCGTCCTTCTGCCGCTAAAACGCACCGGCCCACCCGGTTCAAGGTTATTACTCGGAAGTAAGTGCCCCACTAAGCCTGTGACATTAAGAGCTATCCTAACGAGATCGAGTTAAACCAGGCTGAAGGCTCGGGCTTCAGATTCAGGGAAGGTTAATCTCGGGGCACGACAATCGTTCTATGAGAGTACTCGTTGTCGAGGATGAGTTGCGGCTTGCGTCGAACATCATCGCAGGACTTCGCGAAGCTGGTTTCGCCGTAGATCATGCAGCGGACGGTTTCGAGGGCCTCGCCTATGCAGAACAGAATTTGTTCGACGTGATCCTTCTCGATTTGATGTTGCCCGTCCGTGATGGAAAGAGTGTCCTGCAAAACATCCGCTCTAGACAGATTCATACTCCAGTCCTGATTCTCACGGCTCAGGAGGGCAAAACCTCCATCATCGAACTGCTCAACGCCGGTGCAGACGATTATCTTCCGAAGCCCTTCGATCTGGGCGAACTCATTGCCCGCGTGAAAGCGCTCATCCGCCGCTCCAAGGGGACCTCGTCGCCGGTTCTCCGAGTCGCCGATCTGAGCATCGATACAGTGCGCCAGACCGTCACACGCGCTGGGCGCGCCATCGACCTGTCTCCCACGGAGTACCGCATTCTCGAATACCTCGCTCATCGACCGAAAGCAGTCGTTTCCAAAAAAGAGTTGCTGGAACATCTTTATGATTACGACTGGGAGCATCACTCCAACGTGATCGAAGCCCACGTCTCCAATCTTCGCCGCAAGCTCACCCTGCTGGACGCAGAGCCGGTGATCGAGACTCTCCGTCATCGGGGATACAGGCTACACACAGAGGACGAGCAATGAAGGCCAGCGCATCAATCACCCGCCGGCTGACGTTCGCCGTGCTACTGATTGAGTTCGTCGCTGCGTTGATTCTGATCACGACTGTAGGCAACCACGAACGCCACGTTCAATTCAGCGTATTCAAGGCGAATCTCCAGGCGAACGCAAATGTGCTCTCGGAGCGCTACAAGAGGCGGAGGAGAAGGACGGAAGCATCGCGCTGGACCGCCGCGGCATATTCATCCCATCAAAAGCCGTCTATTGTGTTACCGATTCAGGCGGAGCCACACTCGCGGCGCAAGGGCAAGCTCCAGTCATTGCAGAGCCCTTAGGGAGCTATGTTGCGGCTAAGGTAGGGGGAGAGTCGTATCTCTTCTTCGTCCTGACAGGTGAGAGGGCGATCGACCCTGGCAAGCCGATCGCCGTCTATCACCATGTCCGTATCGTTTATGGATTGCCTACCGCGCGCGTCTGGCATGAGATCTTCGAGGCCGTGCGTTTTTTTGCAATCGCGACCTTAGTCTTGCTTGGAATCACCGCGTTCGTGCTTACCTGGCTGACGCGCAGGCTCCTCTTACCCATACGGCAGCTTGCCGTGGAGGCTGACAAGATCAGTACCGACAGTTGGAACTTCCATGCTCCCGCAAACAGTAAACGTTTAGTGGAGCTGCGACCGCTAGCGTCTGCGATCGAAACGTCAATGGAACGCCTACAGCGCTCGTTCGAGCAGCAACGACGTTTCACGAGTGATGCTGCTCACGAGCTGAAAACCGACCTCGCCATTATCAAGTCGTCGTTACAACTTCTGGGAATGAAGCGGCAAACGGTGCCAGAGTACGAGCAGGGTGTCTCGCTGGGACTTGTTGATATCGGACGGTTGGAGATGACCGTGCAGAAGATGCTGACACTTGCGCGACTCGAACAGACGCCGCGGGATAAGCACCAGAGCTGCGATCTTACCGAAGCCGTCCTTGAAGCGATTGCCCAGAGTCAACCCTTCGCGGATTTCAAGCAAGTGAAGATCGCTGAACGGGTATTGGAAGGAGACGCAGCAGTTCCCGTCAGCAAAGAAGATGCCATCTTACTGTGCTCAAACATACTTGTGAATGCGCTCCAGCATTCGCCATCCCATAAGGTCGTCGAAGTCACGATGATTCGCGAACAGGGTTGCGTCTCACTCCGGATTCGAGACCATGGCGTGGGCATCGCCCAGGAAGACCAGCCGTTCCTCTTCGATCCGTTCTATCGTGGCGATGTCTCCCGCAGCCGCAAGACTGGCGGAGCTGGTCTTGGTCTTTCCATCAGCAAGGCCATCTGCGACCGTGCAGCCGGAAAGATTGCGATAGCGAACCATCCCGAGGGGGGCCTTCGTCGAAAGAGAATTGCCTGCGATTTCGAGGAATGACGTCCGCGCTTAAGCACCGTTTAAGGCCCAACCACAACACTGTGCATGGCGCAGTGCTCTGCGCACCGAGTTCTTCGGAGGTGTTATCATGCGATCCATCAAAGTAGGGATAGGGATTAGCCTTCTAACTGCGGCTGTTGCTTCTCACGGACAGACCTATCATGTCTCCGACCGTTGGAAGATTGGCGGTAAGGGCGGTTGGGACTATCTGCTGAGCGACGATGCCGCTCACAGGCTGTATGTAACCCACGGACCGCGTGTGGATGTGATTGATACGACCACAGGCAAATCGGTAGGAGCCATCACCGGCCCGAAGGGGACACATGGAGTCGCGCTGAACCCCGACGGCAGGACAGGCTATGTGACCGACGGCAGCGGCAACGCCATCATCGTCTTCGATCGGGCTTCGCTGAGTGTGAAGCAGTCGGTAACAGTAGGTACGAATCCTGACGGAATCGCGTTGGGCACGATGTGAAACTCCGGCACCTCACCGCCCTGGATCGTGATGGTGCTCACACCCTCCACTCGGTTCATCGGGGGCTTCAGCGTGTAGGTGGCGAGCTCCCAGAGCTGTGTCTGCGAAAGATGGTCGGAGGTGAGGCTGTAGCCAAGGATCGGGAACGTTGCGAAGGTCAGGCGGTTGGTCGTGATAGCCGCGGTAGACGGCAGCGTCTGCCGCGCCTTGCTCAGCGCGGCGTCAACCAGCTGCAGCGTCTGAAACATATCGACGTTCCAGTCGAAGAAGAGACTCACTTCCGCGGAGCCGCGACTGGTCGTCGAACGTACCGTGGTGAGGCCCGGCACAAAATTCACTGCATCTTCGATCGGCTTCGTCACCGTCACCTGCATCTGATCGACCGGCATCACACCGTTGCCCACGCCGATGACGACACGCGGAAAGTTCGTCTCGGGAAAAACGGAGATTGGCACCTTCTGCGCCGCATAGATGCCCGCGATGGAAAGCACAATGAGGAAGAAGAATATGGATCCACGAAAACGGACCAGCCAATATGTGCCATTACTTGCGGGAGACCGTTCCATTTACCTCTCGCCTCCCGCAGCACCGGGCTTGCCCACCGTTACCTTGGTGCCGTCGCTCAGCCCGTAGGAGCCTTCCGTGATCACGGTCTCTGATCCATTCAGGCCCTGCGTTACCTGTACGTCTTCGCCATCGTTGATGCCGAGCTGCACAGTGACCTTATGCGCCGCTCCGTTCTTACCCACAATCATCACGAACTTCGCGCCGTCATCCGCAGTGAGAACAGCGGCCAGAGGAATCTTCACCGCGCGAGGAACGGCGCGTCCCGCGACGGCGACGCGCACAGGGGTGCCTGCCTTGTATCCGCCAGCAATGTTCTTCAGCTTCACCCAGACTTCAACGGTTGTGCTGCCAGGATCGAGCGCGGGACTGATGAGCGTTACCTTGCCCGTCGCGGGCTGATCGACGCCCGGGATGCTCACCGAGGCATCGTCTCCCAGGCTCAATCGCTGAGCCACCGTCTGCGAGAGATGCACCTTGGCGAGAAGAGAAGATGTATCCATAACCGTGATCAGCGACGTGCCTATCGTTGCGGTTTCACCCGGAAATAAGGGACGATCCGTCACAACACCGGCGATCGGACTGCGGATCTCCGAGTACGATACCTGCGCCGCCGCTGCTTCATATTTCCCCTTTGCCGAAGAGAGCTGACCTTGTGCAAGCTGGTTGCTCGCCCGGTTGCCCACATGGGTCAGCGCATCAAGATGGTTCCGCGCGGTGTCATAAGCAGCCTGCGCCTGTGCGAGAGCCGCAACGGCGGTGTCATAGTCGCGACCAGCGATCGCGCCCTGTTGAAACAGCTTCTGCCGCGAAGCTCTGATCTCCTGCTGCAGATGGAGCTGTGCCTTCGCCTGCGCTGTGTCCGCTTCTGCCTTGGCATACTCCTCGGGGAACTGCGCCTTCGTCTGTATCTCAAACGTGGCCAAGGCGGCCGTGTACTGGCCTTTGTTGTCGAGGGCTTGGGCGGATAGATCGCGATTCTCCAGCACTGCGAGAAGCTGTCCGGCCTTTACCTTCGCACCGCGCTGTACCAGAAAGCTGCTAACAGGAGCAGTAATCTTCGGCGAGATCGCCGCCTGGGCCAACGGGGAGAGCGTCGCGTCGGCCAGTACGTGTTCGAAAATCTCGCCGCTCTCAGGATGTTCCGCGGCGACGGTGACGACAGGCTGCGGTGTTCTCTCGTCGGAAGACTTCCTGCAACCCGCGAAGACCGTCGCACCAAGGAGCGTGGACGCAGCTGTCGCTGTGAATTGAAGTGCGGCGATCCGTTGGGAGGAGGTTTTCATCGATTAGAGACTTCCTGTGAGAACTTGGAGAGCGGCAAGAGCGACCTCGAAGCGGATCTCTCCGTCGACCCGAGCTGTACGTGCAGCAAAGTAAGAATTCTGCGCGTCAACGACCTCTAACGCACTCGATTCGCCTGCCGCATAGCGTAGTTTGGTCAACCTCAAGCTCTCATCGGCGGTATGAATGCTTCGGTCAAGAAGGTCAAGTTGGTCATGCGAGGCGGCAGCCTCTGCATAGCTCTCTTCCAGATTGGCTATCAGGTGCCGCTGCGCCGCGGTGAGGTTAACTTTCGCCACATCGCGCTGTAACTCGCTCCGCTTGATTTTCTTCTGGGTCGAGAACCAATCCCAGACAGGGATGTCCAGCGTAGCGCTGATCGAGTAGCCGAGATTGCGCACGTCGTCCGGCCCGCGCTTCGCGAACTGTGGCGCGTCGATCCCGTAGTTGAAATTCAGTCCGAGGTCCGGCAAATAAGCCGCCTTAGCCGACTTCACTCCAGCGTTCGCTGCACTAACCTCGGCCAGTGCGCTGCGAATCTCCGGGTTGTTCTTCGAGGCGAGTTGGTTGACCTCTTCACGCGTCGGCATCGCGGTTGAGGCATCTGGCTCCGCGGTGACGTAAGGCGTTCGAGGATCGGGAAAAAGCAGGACACCGAGCTCCAGGTGGGCCTTATCGGCGGCGAACTTCGCATCGCTCAAGTCACGCTGCTTCTGCTGCATCTGAAGCTGGGCCTTTACCACATCCGCGTGGACCACTTCGCGGGCCGATTCACGTTTCTGGGAGACGCTGGTAAAGTCAGAGGCTTCAGCGAACGCCTCTTCCTGTAGCTTCGCCTTCTGCTGCGCGGCAGAAACCGAGTAGTAGAGGCTCGTGACCGTGGCGACGAGTCCGCGCCTTGCCATTTCGAGTTCTGCTATGGCGCGGGCCGCGTTCGCCGACGCGACTTGCGCGTCCGAAAGTTGCTTCACTCCGATCGTTTCCGATATAGCAGCCTGGCTCGTGTACTCATGTACCGCGTTGTTAGCGATAAAGACGGGAGACGCCTGTGTTCCGACCTGCCCACCCTGGTTCGTCTGACCATTCGGCTGCGTGTACAACATCTGATTGTGATACGTCACCAAGGGGAGGAGTGCTGCCTTCGCAAGATAGCTGTCAATGCGAGCCGATTTTTGAGCCGCTACAGCAGCCGCAAATACCGGCTCATTCCCTTCTGCCTGCTTGATCGCGTCGGCCAGCGTAAAGGACGATAGGCTGTCGGCCCGTTGCTGTGTAAGTCCAGCCGACCAGTATCCAAGCGAAATAATGAGTGTAAGAAGTTTTCGAGGACCGAAGTCGAGCCGACCCGCCATAGTCGTTCCAGACTAAGTCCCGGAACCTTAAGCCGTCCTGAACATTGCTTTTGAAGAAGAAAAGCGTTTTTCACCGTGCTTTTTCATGGATCGATAGTCATGACAGCCGGATCTGAAGGACGACCGATTGCTTGCGGTCTTTAGTCAATCTTGATCACGTTCGGATGGTCGTTCAGTTTGCGTGGCTGCTAGCATAGTGCTAAAGGTGCCTGAGTGGCCCAAGGCCTGGAGAAATCCGGTGGTTTTCCGTGGCGTTGAGGTGCTGGCGACTGACTGGTGCTGAGGCTTGACGATCCGCCAAAGAAAGATCGCGCGGTTCGACTCAAGAAATACCATTATCGACAGCATTGACCTGTTCTAGAGAGACCAACGTTACCATAGTGACAGGAGCTAACTGATGCCGATTGCAGAGACCAACGCACCTCGCAGGCACGCATACACTGAGCCGGGGGCGCCTCAGCTTCCCGAACCGACTTACGCCGAGCGGGTTCGTACACTACTCTCTCTCGGTACGATTGCGACGCTGTCTACAATCTCACGGAAGCGGCCGGGATTTCCGTTCGGCTCCCTTATGCCCTATGCGGTTGATGCTCTAGGAAGGCCAACCTTCCTGATTAGCAATATGGCGATGCATACCCAAAATCTGCAGGCGGATTCGCGAGCCAGTCTCTTCGTCGGCCAAGTGGGCGATGGCGACCCTCTCGGCACCGCCCGCGCCACTCTCGTCGGCGATGTGCTTCCTGTCCCGGACGAAGAACTTGGCACGGTGCGCGACCTCTACCTGTCGCGGTACGAGAACAGTCGTTCCTGGGTGGACTTCAAGGACTTTGCCTTCTATCGCCTCCAGCCACTCGATATCTACTATGTGGGTGGCTTCGGCGTTATGGGATGGGTGACCGCGGAAGACTTTACTGCAGCCGATGTCGACCCTCTTGCGCTGACGGCGCCGAGGATTCTTGCACACATGAATGCAGATCACGTTCCCGCGATGATCTTATTGGCAAAGGTTCACTCCGGTCTCGATGCCACCGAGGCAACGATGACCGCGGTAGACCGTCTCGGGTTCAATCTTCGGCTGAGGACCTCAGATGGGATGAAAGGCACGCGGATCAACTTTCTTCGCGAAGTAAAGACCTCCGACGAGACCCGCATTGTTCTTATCGAAATGGTTCGAGCGGCCGAAGCCATTTCCTAGCCGCCGAGGGCCGAGCATCCACGGAGCAGGTACCCTGCGCACCCTGACCCTTCGCAGCCTGCCGATGATCCGCTATTTCGGGCGTTCAATCGTCTCGACGATTCCATAACTAAGCCCGATGTGCCCGACGGAGAGAGCACGACGCTGCTTTCGGCTCACGACGCAGTAGTCAAACTCATCATGATCGCGCAGCTTCCCGCCAAAAGGAAACCCAGATCTGATGGCCCCAGGATCGTGGGAGGAGTGAATTGCGATGGGACTGCAGTTCTAGGAATTCAGAGGCGCATTAGCGACTAAGGTTACTCGGCGGCGAGAAAATCTCAACCCTCGGAAAATATGTTTGGTAGCGTCCAGCATCGCGAGTCAGCAATGCTAGCTTTTCGATCGCAGCATGGGCGCCGATATAGAATTCGGGCAAAGGAGTACTGCGGACGCCTCCCCGTTTGCGATACGCGAGGAAGCTCTTATCCGCTAGGAACCCCGCCTCCCAGGGAAAAGCCGCGCGCTGGTAAATGCTACCGGGCAGAGCCGCATTCAATGCTTCGATCGTCGAAAGCCCGATCGATGCCTCCGCATAGATAATCGGGTTCACCATCAGCGATGCATGTTCGGTGCACTCCGCCGACCAGGAGCTCCAGATCGGGTCATCTGTTGCGATATCGAGAAGAATGTTGCTGTCCACAAGGACCCCGCGACAGTTGCGAAGACGAGCCGTCAATCCGGCCAATGCGGGTTTAATCTGCTCTTCCGGTGAGGGCGTCCTTCGCCGCGTGTCAGCGCCATAATCTCGTCGGTGCTCATGCGCGTGTCTGCAGTGCCTCGCAGCGCATCGAGTGCACGATTTCCTCGCGCCCCCACGCTCCCTGTATGCTTCGCCTTGCGGATGCGGGCGTGATCTCCCACCAACTCGAACTAGACTCGCGGGCAGTCAGTTAGGATCGATGTGCGAACGCGGCAGACGGACCAGCGGCTGGTTCGGCCTCATCCCCGAGATCCATGGCTGCGATGAGACCGTTATTCACAGTGAATACGTGAATAACCTCGCTATCCGAAAGAACACCCCCTTGAAGGCTTTTGACAAGTTGGTGCACCCTGACACGGGTCTTGCCTCCGTCTTCCTCGGTCATTGCAAGCGGTTCGACATGGGGATCGAACTCACCCCATTGTCGGGTCCAATAGCCGCGGATCTCTTCCTTTCCGACCACCTTTCCACCCTCCGAAGCCTTGGACCAGCTCACGTCCTGCGTCATCAGGGCTAATGCACCGTCGATGTCCCGTTTGTTGAATGCCGTGTACGCCTGCTCAATAATGGTCTTGGTGTCTGCCATACAACCTCCTACAACGCTTGCCATGCACTCGATTCTCGTTATCCGGCCAGTCCACATCATCGCAGACAAGCTTTAACAAAGGTCCGTGTTTCTCCTTCTTCTGTCGATGCGGTAAGCCGGGAGGTAACAGGATACGCCCTCGTGTTGATCTACGAACGAGGAATGCCAGGGGCGGCTGAATGCCGGTGCTATCGGCAGACGCGAAGCACGTCTACGTAACTGCGTCGAAAATCGCCCGCACTCTGTCCGCCTCGCCCCATGGGAACACCGGCCTGCCTTGTCTCCGCGCGGCGACATCCGCTACGAGCCGTGCCTCACGACCGTTTCCGTTAGCAAACGGATGAATCCAGACGATACGATTCCAGCCCATCTCCACATCTGATCGAACATACGCAGGTACAACTCTCTCACATAGGCTTCCACAAACGGGTTCTGTCTATTCAGGTTTCGTGGATCTGGAGCCCCCCATAGGCTTCGAGGATGTTCTGACACTCTCACTCGTTCAGTTCAAAAATTTTCGTCGCATTCGAAAGACTCGTAAATACGCGTAATTAACTGATATACACCTACTCAGCCAAGTAGAATACACGGCTCGAATAAGCACGCCTCCGAAAGCCGGAGTCGCACAGTACATCGAGCTCACCGGACAGCTGCACTTTGAGCGGAGAGATCATGCGGTATATTCGGCGAGTTGGGCGGCCTGGTGGATGGCCTCGACGAGACTGCGCTCGTCGGCCTTGCCAGTTCCGGCGATGTCGAAGGCGGTGCCGTGATCGACGGAGGTGCGAATTACGGGAAGACCGAGTGTGATGTTGACGCCGAGCTCGAGGCCCAGGACCTTGATGGGTCCGTGCCCCTGATCGTGATACATGGCGATGACGACGTCGAAGTCGCCGCGCTGGGCGAGGAAGAAGAGGGTGTCGGCGGGCATGGGCCCGACAACGTTCCACCCGCGACGCTGGCAGGCTTCGATAGCGGGGGCGATCTTCGAGGCCTCTTCGCCTCGGCCGAAGAGACCGTTTTCGCCGGCGTGGGGGTTGATACCGCAGACGCCGATGCGGGGATTGGCGATGCCGCTGCGGACGAGCGCGGTGTGGGCGCGGGTGATCGTGCGTTCGACTAAACCGGGCTCGATCTTTTCGATGGCATCGACGAGACCGATGTGGGTGGTGACGTGTACGACGCGCAGGCGCGGAGTGGAGAGCATCATGGAGACCTCTCCGGCGTTCGTGAGCGAGGCGAGAAGCTCAGTATGCCCGGGGAATGCGTGGCCGCCGGCGTGAAGCGCTTCCTTATTGAGAGGCGCGGTGCAGATGGCCTGTACGGAGCCCTGCACGGCAAGCTGGGCGGCGAGCTCAAGGTAGCGGAAGGCGGCATCGCCGGCGAGCGGCGAGATCTTTCCCCAGGGGAGGTCGTGCGGGATGAGGGCGAGATCGACGCAGTCGACCACGCCGTTGTGGAGACCGGCGTGAGCGACGGATTCGGAAGCGATGGGGTGAATCTTGACCGGAGAGGCGGTGATTGCCTGGGCCTGGCGGAGGCGGCCGGCGTCGCCGATGACGACGGGGCAACACTCCTCGTAGACCTCCGGGTGTGAGAGAGCCTTGACGATAACCTCGGGTCCGATGCCGGCAGCGTCGCCCATGGTGATGGCGATAACGGGATTCATAGAAGCTTCCTTACGGTGGCGTAGTTCTGTTCGCGCAGCAGGTTGGTGAAGAACCGCCAGCAGGATACCAGTGTCTCCTGACTGCCGAAGGCCCCGGCCTTGGTGAGGACGGGGAGGGGACGGTCGTCGATACGGGCGAAAGAGAAGGGGAGGCCGCGCTCGAGCTCCGCGAGCATGAAGAGCGAGGCGATGCCCCATCCGTCGAGGATGGCGCGGGCAGTCTCGCCGCCGGTAGCGACGAGGGCCCCGACCAGAGCAGCATCGGGAGCGAGCATCAGTCCGAGGGCGTCGGTGAGGCGGCGGCGCTCCTGCAAGTCGACCCATTCGTTGGCATCGAGGACAACGAGAGTATCGTTGCCGGACTGGAGCGAGGCGTGGATGCGGTCGGCAACGACATGCCAGGTGCGCTGAGAAGGGCCTTCCAGCAGAACGCTGGGAAGGACGTGGATGGGGGTGACGGAGGTGGCGTCTTCGAGGATGCGGGCCTGGCGGTGGGAGACGCTGGACATGCTGCCGACGACGAAGAGGATGGGGCCCGAGGGAAACTCGGGCTGCTCGATGGGCGGGATGGAGGAGGTGAGGCCGGCGGCGTGGGGGAACTGGTAGGCGAGACCGGCAGAGCCTGCCCAGATGGTCTCGCGGCCGAGGACGAAGGAGGCGTGAGCGACGACGCTGAGGTCGTCATCAGTCTCGACGTCGCAGACGATGACGTCGGCTTGGGTGGCGAGCTGAAGTATGGTGGAGCGAAGCGAGGCGGAGTCGCCGCGCACGCGGGAGAGCGAGAGCAGCGCGGTGGAGAGGCCGGCATGGCCGAGCATGGTCGGAAGATGGGCGACGCCGGAGAGTCCGTTGTGGAGCCAGATCTCGGTCTCATCGAGGGGAACGCCATGGAGGAGCTGGTAGCCGTCCACGGTGGTGCGTCCACCGGCGGGGAAGGCAGGGGCCATGACAGCGACGATGCGGCTGGAGGAGGAGGCGCGACGCTCGTCGAGGGTGGCGCGCAGCTCGGATCCGACGTTGCCGCGCAGGGTGGAGTCGACCTTTTTGAAGACGAGTTGGTCGGGTTGACGGAGCAGCGGACTCTGCATGACTCGGGTGACGCGGGTGGCAGCCTCAGCCGGGGAAAGGTGGCGGGTGTCGCAGTCGATGGAGAGGACCTCGCCTTGGAGATCTTCGCCGAGATCCTCGAAGCTGACGACGGCGTTGAGGCCGGAGCTGGTGCATGCGTTGGCGCAGTCGGCCGCACCCGAAAGGTCATCAGCGAGAATGAGAAGTTTTCGCATCGATCTCTGCCCTCGGGTTGGGATAGGGTTTGCCTTTTGTGCCTCGCCGGACGTGGCGGTTCCACAGCGCAGTGAGCGGAGGGACCAGAAGGCTGCTGACGATGACGCAGGCGGCGACTAGAACGGTGGCGGAGGCTGCTGCGGGAGCGTAGCTGGGGTTGGCTACGGCGATCAGGGTAGGAACGGCGGCGGCGTTGCCGGCCGTGGTGGCGGCGGCAATTCCGGCGGTGCCATCGCCACCGATGAAGCGATCGACGGTAATGAGGGCAATCGCACTGACGGCGACGAGCAGCAGGCCGAGGCCGACGCCGAGCAGACCGGCGCGGAGTATCTGGTGGAGATCGAGGGTGCAGCCGAGGGCGAAGGCGAAGAAGGGGATGATGACGGGGACGGCGCGGGCGAGGAAGTCGCGCATCTCGTGATCGAGGTTGCCGAGCAGCATGCCGACTGCGAGAGGAAGGATAGCGCCGACGAGCGTCTGCCAGGGGAAGCCAGAGAGCCCGGCGACGCCAAGCGAGACCATGGTAAGGAACGGTCCGGACTCAAGTGTCATGACGGAGTAGGCGGCGGACTCTTCGGGCCGGCCGTACTGCTCCATGAGCGCCATGTAGAGGCCGCCGTTGGTGTCGTTAATGGCGGCGACGACAGCGAGGGTGGAGAGTCCGGCGAAGATGCCGGAGTGGATGGGCTCGATGCCGAGCAGGCGGCCGAGAGTGAGGCTGGCGAGGAAGCCCAGGGCGATCTTGGTCCCGAGAAGAGCACCGCCTTTTTTGAGCAACTGAGGAAGCGCGGCAACAGAGATGCGCGCTCCCATGCAGACGTAGAAGACGGCGAGAATGGGGAGAGCACCGTTACAGAGGGCGTTGGTGAAGGAGCCGAAGAAAGGGGCTGCGTGCGGAGCAAAGGTGGTGAGTGCGGCTCCGCACAGCAGGGGGACGATCATCATGCCGCCCGGTACACGCTCGATGGATTTCTTTAACTGCATCCCTTTGGATCTCTTGAGGTGCTCTCTGCTCTGGATCTCTGGTTCTCGGTAGATGGTGAAGGACAGCAGAAAGCGGCTGCCCGAAAGAGACATCAGGCGTGAGAGGACTGCTGTTCGACGAGGAAGTAAGGCCTTTGGGTAAGATCGGGGCCGAGACCGGGAAACATCGTGGCGTGGGTGGGGCTGTGCTGAAGCTCGAAGTAGTACTGAAGGGCGTAGGGCGAGTTGGTGTACTCAGCTGGGATGGTAGCGCTGTGGATGTCGCCGGAGGGCTTCATGTCGACAGTCTCATAGTATTCGGCCTGATTGACGTGACGATAAATGAGGCGCACGCCAGTGATGGACGAGGGCACTTTAATCTCGATGCTCATCGGGGATCCTGGATGGAAGTCGCCCTGAGGGCGATGATCGCAGGGGGTGGACGGTCGTGGCGTGGCGGAAGCGATCTGGCGGAGGACGGTCTGCTTAGCTTGGGCGCTGACGGAAGCGCCGGGAGTGGGAGTAGGAGCCTTCTCCATGGCGTCGATGTCCGCGGCGATGGCGGCGGTGCGATCGGCCCAGCTGCCGCGCATGTTGGGGATCTGGCCATAGGTGATGTCGTCCATGTACTTTCCTTTGGCGAGGATGGCAACGGCGGTCCAGGAGTCGAGGGATTTGCGATAAGAGGTCACGGCCTGCTGTTTGATGGCAGCGTCACCGGTGCGCTGGTAGACACGATAATAGGAGGCGCTGCGAATCTTCGCGGCATAGAAGTGACCGAGTCCGCTGAGGATCTGGACGTCAAGCAGGGCCCGGCGAAAGACAGGAGAGGAAGAGCTGCGACTGTCGTGGGAGAGCTGGGCGACGTCGCGGTCGATGGTGTCGGCGTAGTCGTCGAGCCAACGGGCGACCTCCATGGGGCTGTAGCGCGAGTTGCTCTTGCCGTCGAGCATCTCGTCGATGGCGGAGTTGATGGCGACGAACATCTGGGGGTCGAGCGGGCTGACGGTGCCATAGACCCGGGGCTCAGGGGTGTCGCGATAAATCTTGTTGAGGGACTCATCGACGATGGTCATGTTGGTGTAGATCTCCGGCCAGTAGGTCCAGTTGGCAGCGGAGGGATCCTGGGAGGTGGTGACGATGCGGAGGATGCGGGAGCCGAGGGCAACCGCCTCGGCCATGCGGGCTCCGGCCGCCCTCAGTTGCTTGTCCCAATAGCGGGTGCAAGCCTTGGGGTCGGCGTCGGGGTTGTAGATGGAGCGTCCCCATACGCGGTAGCTATAGACAAACTTGTCCCAGTCGTACCTGGGCGCGAGAGACTGGTCTGCGTAGGAGCAGCGGCCGCCGGTAGCGCTGGAGACGCCGGAGCTGGCGCGGCCTTTGAAGGAGAGCGGCTCGAAGAGATCGACTCCGAGGCTGCCGCACATGGGGAAGCCTCGGCCGTCGCCGGCTGCGAGCTTGGGGTCTCCCCAGAGCAAAACGCGCTGGGTGCCTGGCCAGATGCGGAAGTAGACGTCGTAGGTGCGGTCCTTCTTGAAGAGATCCCCGTAGCTGTAGCGCATGAAGCGGCGAGCGCCGTTGCTGAGCTCGAAGAGCGCGCCCTTCTGGTCTGGTCCGTGCGGGGGCTTCTCGGTTTCGCGGATGGAGGAGGGCTGGTAGGGCAGGCCCAGGTGCTCGGCCCAGTACTTGGGCGTGAGGCTGACGGGCATATTGGTCGACTGCGCGATGTTGATGATGCGCTCGCTGGTTCCCTTGGCGTGCAGGTTGACGTTGATCTTGCGATCGAGTTTTGCGATGCCCTGGAAGACGACCTCCCAGAAGTCAAAGTTGCCTTCGGGGATGCCACTCTCACCGTGGACGCGCATGGTGATGCCGGTGATGCCTGGACAGGACTCCAATAGCGTGTGAAGAGCGTCGCGGCAGTAAGGCGCGTGAGTCTCAGGGGTAAGGCCAAGGATAGGATAGGTGGGATCGGAGCCGGGCGGCATCACGTAGGCGTGATTCCAGAGACCGAGGGTGAAATCGAGGCCGCGCTTGGCGCACTCATCGCTGATGAAACGGAGAATCTCGAGGTTCTTCTCGCGCTGCTCGTCGGTCAGCTTGCCGGCATGTACCTGATCGTAGCCGGAAACCTTCACGAAGAACGGGTAGGTGAAGTAGGTGTAGGAGTCGAAGACCTTCTGCGGATAATCGTATGCCAGGCCCATCGAGAGATTGAACATGTTGAAGCGATGCGTGGCGAGCATGGTGAGGTATGCCGACCACATCTCCTTGTCCTCAAACCATGGCCTGTCTTCGAGGTCGGACTGAAAGCAGCGGTTGATGGAGCGCAGCTTATTGGCGGGCGCCTCTACGACGGCGTCGGAGGCTGTGAGAGCGCTGGATGCGGAGTCGTTGCAGAAGACGCGATCCGCCACCTCAAGCACGGCATACATGACGCCGCGGGAGTCGGTCCCGGTGGCGAGCACGACGGGCTTGCCCGCCTCCTTGGCTCCGGAGATGACGGCGAGTGCCTCGGGGCCAGCGGGCGGGTTGGCGCCTGCGGCCCGGAGCACGGAGACGGCGGCAGGCGAACCCGCCGAAGCGATAAGCACGCAGAGATCGCCTGCGGGAGCGGAGGCGACGGTGTCGGCGCGGCCGACATGGATCTGCTGCTCGACGAGTGCGCGCTCCAGCTCGGTGGCGGCCCACTTGGCTGCCGCCGACGAGGCGACAGTGTCCCCGGGATCGACGACGATGGTAACGGACTTCATCTCGGCGGCGAAAAGCTCGAGCGAGTCGGTCATGCCAAGAGTGGTAAGAAGTCCGGCGGTCTTGACGAAGGTACGCCTGCTCCAGTTGCTGTGGTTGATGCTCATGTGTTCCGTATCCTCTTTTCTTCTGGCGGGACGGGCAGTGGGATGCCCATCCCGCGAAGGTTTCTCTAAAAAAGAAATTTCAGCGCAAGCTGTGCAATTCGCGGATCGGAGGCGCTCTTGATGCTTCCGAATCCCGCGGATGAAACACCTGAGACGGGAGCGAGCAGATTGGTATGGTTGAAGACGTTGAAGTACTCGGCGCGGAACTGGAAGCGATACCGCTCGGTGATGTCGAAATATTTCTGAAGCCCGGCATCCCAGTCGGCGTAGCCCGGACCTTCGATCGAGTTCTTCTGCGCGTTGCCGAAGGCCCCCTTGGCCGGCGTGGTGAAGGCGGCCGGGTTGATCCAGTTAATACAGGAGCCGGAGTTGGCCGTGCAGGCACCGGGGCCGCGAGCAAGTACGCCCGGGACGACGACTGCGCGGTCTTTGAGCAGACCGGTGCCGGACTGATCGGCCGAGGAGGTGATCGTTAGGGGCTGGCCGCTGCTGAGCTGGACGATGCCAGTAGTGTTCCAGCCATTAGTGATGAGACCGACGCCACGGGGAGCCTGGCGCCAGGACGGAAGAGCCCAGACGTAGGAGAAGGTAGCGTTATGACGACGGTCAAAGTCCGACAATCCGCGATCGAGCCGCTTGTAATCGGGCTGATAGACGGGTAGTACGTACGACTGGCCAGGCTGCGCGAAGGAGTTGTTGGTCAGATAAGGAAGGTTATCGAGCGCCTTCGAGAAGGTGTAGTTGAACAGGAACGACACGCCGTGCGAGAGCTGCTGCTGCAGCGTCGCCTGCAGGGAGTGATAGCCGGAGTTGCCGCCCATATTGGACTCGACGATGTTCGAGAAGTTTTTGTAGATCCGCCGTGTGTCGGCGCTGGTGTTGGTGCCGTTATAAACGGCGGGGTTGAGTTCCACGCTGGTGAACAGGTGGCTGGAGCTGGAACCGACATAGCCAATGCGCGAGACCAGGCCGCGTGTGAGCTGCTGCTCGACGGTCAGATTCCATGCATAGGTGACGGGAATAGGAAAGTCGGGGTTGAAGGTAAACGCGGTGACCGGGAGAGGGAAGGTGGTGTTCGACGGCGGTGGGCTGGCTGCCGGAAATGGATTGGTGACGCCGAGGTACGGGTTGCTGAACGGTCCCCGGGGCTGCGTGAGTGTAAGGGCGATGCTGAACGGCGTGACATCGGAGGCCGGCGTGTTCTGGATGCCGGGCTGGCGTGTGTCGTAGAACATGCCGCCACCGCCGCGCAGGATGGTCTTGCCGTCTCCGAAGACATCGAAGTTAAAGCCGACGCGCGGCATCACATTCGTGTAGACGGGATTGACGCCATCTTTGGGCATGCCCTTATCGCCAGAGAAGATAAGGCCGGCGGGAGCGTTGGGGTAGACGGTGGAACGGACGCCGGAGTTGTAGTTGGCGACGTTGAACTGCTCGAGCCGACCGAAGACCTCGTTGTAAGGATAGAAGGGCTCGTAACGGACGCCCAGGTTGAGGGTGAAACGACGGTTGATCTTCCAGCTGTCCTGCGCATAGTAGCCGACGAAGGTGGCACGATTGCCGAAGTACTGGCCGTTGCCCTGCGTGAAAGAGCTGAGATAGCCGAGCACAAAGCTGGCCGCGGCGTAATTGGTGTTGGTGGCGTTGAAGGAGAACAGGCCGGGTTGCTGGTAGAGATTGTTGATGTCGTTCTTGGTCAGCTCCAGGTGCACGCCAAAGGCGAAGTTGTGGTTACCATGGACCCAATGCACATCGTCCGACAGCGTGTAGTTGTTGCGCTCGAACAGCGCCGTGGGAGCGTCTCCCATCGAGAAGAAACCAGCGACGGAGACCTGCTGAATGGCCTTTTCATCTGGCTGCCAGATGTTGACGCCATAGTCGGCGATGCTCTTGGCGTTGCCATCCGGTTGACGCACCGCGATGTCGCGAGTGTAGTTGACGATAAGGTTATTGAGCAGGTTCGGCGTAAAGGTATGGCTCTCGGAGAGAAGAGCGCTCTGGTAGCGGACGTTGGCGGCATCCTTGTAGGTGAGCAGGTTCGTGGGATCGAAGGTGCCGTTAATCTGGAAGTAGTTGTAGTAGTAGTGGCCGAAGAGGTGGTCCCGCGGAGTGATATCGTTATCGACGCGCGCGACATACTCGTTGAAGAACTCAACCAGCGGAACGGCATAGAAGACCAGGCCGTTGGAGCCGCCCTGCGGAAGATCCTTGGCAAAGTTGAGCGCGGCGGAATCGAGCCGGCCAACCGGAATCTGGTTGTTAGGAAAAGGCTGATTGGTAAGCGGGTCGAGGATCTGGATAACCTTGCCCTGCGGATTGGCTGGATTGCCGGCATTGAGGAGCGCGGAGAAGTCGCCATTGAGGTTGGCCGGCGTGGGAACGAAGGCGCTCGAGCCGCCAACGGAGTCTTTGAGATTGGTGCGCTGATACCCGAAGAAGAAGAAGGTGTGCTGGCCCTTGACGAGATGAGGGATCATGACGGGACCGCCGATAGTTCCCCCAAACTGATGACGCTTGAGCGGATCGACGCTGGTGGCGAAATAGTTGCGCGCGTTAAACATTCCGTTGCGGAGATATTCAAATGCGTTGCCATGGTAGCCTTGGCCGCCGGACCTCGTGACGATGTTGACGACGGCTCCGGCGCTCTGTCCAAATTCGGCGTTGTAGTTGCTCGTCTGAACACTGAACTCCTGCAGTGCATCCGGAAACGGGAAGGGGCCGTTGGCCATAGTGTACTCGTCGGTGTTGTTGCCGCCATCAAGTAGATAGTTGGTCTGGTCGGAGCGCGAGCCATTGACCGAGATAGGAATGGCTGCCGGAAAGGTCTTGGTGTTGCCTTTGTCGGTGCCATCGCTTGGCGCGGCGACCACGCCGGCGACTAGCGTGGTGAGGGCTGCGGCATTACGCCCGTTGAGCGGAAGCTCGTTGACTCGCTTCTGATCGATAACCTGCGAAAGCGTGCCCGTGGTGGTGTCGACCTGCACCGCATTGGCTTCAACATTGACCGTCTCGGTGACTGCGCCAACCTGCAGCACGATGTTGACGGTCGCAGCCTGATTGGCTTGCAGAATGATGCCGGTCTGCACGTACTGCTGAAATCCCGCGGCGGCGGCGGAGAGGGTATACTGCTCCGGACCCATTGCGGGAAAGACATAGGCCCCTGCATCGTTGGTATTAACGGTGGTCTTGCGTCCAGTCTTTATCTGGGTGGCGGTGATGGCGGCTCCAGGTACGTTGGCTCCGGACGAGTCAGTGACAGAGCCGGAGATGGAGCCAAAGCTCTGCGCCCACAGCGAGGCAGGGGGAAGAACCCCGAGGAGAGCAAGGAGCGCCAATATCAACCATCCACGCGGGCGGCGGCGGGCCAGAGTAGGGCGAGCGGCCGCTCGGCGAGATACGGGGTGCGGTTTGGTGGTGCTGTTGAAGCTGCTCAGACATTCGAAAACCATAGTTTTCTCCAGCGCATCGTGGCGCATACCAACTCGAGGACTCGATGCCGAGAAACGGAACAGGAGGGGTCTCCTGAAGGTTCCGCGGCCGCTCGAGAGTCGAAGTGGGACCTCACGTTGCCTGCGTTGACAGCAATTTTTGCATGCGCATGCAACGCAGGAAGGAGTCTACGCATGCGCATGCAAAATTTGCAAGACTTTTTTTGCGTTATTTGTTCGGCGTCCAGATGCGGCGTTCTGGTGGCCCGGAGACACCCCACTTGGGGATGCGGGCGGAGCCGCGCACAACGAGCTCCCCGGGGACGATCACCTCGGTGAAATCGAGTTTGCCGTCCAGCTGCATCAGCATGGTCTCGACGACATGCTCGGCCATAAGCGCGATGGGTTGGCCATAGGTGGTGAGATCAAAGACCGGCCAGCCGGCCATCTCAGAGTCGTCGACCCCGACGATGGAGAGCTCACGGCCGAGTTCGAGGCCGTATTCGACCCGGGCGACATTGATAGCGGAGAGCGCGGTGTGGTCGTTGACGCAGAAGATGGCGTCGGGCCGCTGCTTCATGGAGAGCAGCTGGCGCATGACGACCCCGGTCTGCTCGAAAGAGTAGTTGCCGTCGACGCGGGCGTGTAGCTTTAGGTCGTGTTTGATGAGGTATCTCTTGAAGGCCGCCTCGCGATCACGGCTGGTCGAGGATTCGGAGCCGGCGATGAAGGCGTAGCGGCGATGTCCGCCGGCGTGGAGGAATTTGGCGATGGTCTCGGCGCCGACGCGGCTCGCTCCGACGACGCTGGAAACGTCGCGGGAGTCGGTCTTGCGGTTGAGAAGGACAACGGGAAGTCCGCTCTGCTTGCACTCGTCGGCGAAGCTCGAAGAGATGGCGGCGGCGACCATGACGAGGCCGTCGACGCGAGAGGAGAGGACCTCGCTTAAGAGGGGATCGAAGGACTGCTGCGCCTGCGAGGTGAAGAGCAGCAGACGATAACCGCTGCGGCCGAAGGCAGCGGACAAAGCTTCGAGAAGCGCGGGGTAGAAGGGATTGTTCAGTGGAGGAATAACAACGCCTACCAACTGCGAACGGCTCGTGGAGAGCATCCGGGCTATCGCGTTGGGCCGATAGCCAAGCTCGCGGGCCGCCTTCTCGACCTTGGAAAGCGTACGCTTGGAGATGCTGGTGCCTGGACTGAACGCCCGGGAGACCGCAGACTGCGAGACGCCGGCCGCGCGCGCGACGTCGTAGGCAGTAATCGGCCTTCGTGCTGCTGCAGGAATCTCAGAGGTTTCGTGGCTGCGATTGAATCCACTTCGAAGAAATTTCATACGGCCAATGTGATCTACGCGAACGCTTAACTCACCTCAGAAATGATACTAACTCGAATGAGAACGCACGCGTCTGTGCAGCTGCCCTCCTGTGAGGCCGGCAAAAACCGACTTCAGTTCCCTGCCGGAGTCATGGAGAGAAGCATTCCCTTACCTATGCCCGAACCGTCGTCAGCAAGGCGCGGGTTTCAGCGACGACGCGGTCCTGGAACTTCGAGTCGCGCGCGGAGCCTTGCATCGAGCCACCGGCCTCATCGTAATAGATGCCGGTCTCACCCAATTCATTCACCAGCACCTTTGCGATCACGCGTGCGGCTCTCTTCGGGTGCTTCTTGATAAAAGGCACGAGCAGCAGAATGACGAATCTCTGCGGAAGGCGCACGAAGGCACCAGCATCGCGTCCCCCGACACCGGTGGCCAGATTCAGGCCCGGCTCGACCGCGTTGAAGCGCAACCGCGGAGTCTCGTGAGCGAACACCATCGCCGCAGCAAGGATGGCTTGTTTGGAAGTCGCGTAGGCATCGAAGCCCGGTTTCTCAGCGCCGCCTGCTTTCCACTCACCCCGCACACTCGCCTCTGCGGAGATATAGCGCCACCTCGAAAACCCGCGGCCACGGCTGGCCTGCGTTCTGGGTCTTCTACAGCGCGACATTTGCACTGGTGGGAAGAGCTGGCACAAGTGCCTCTGTCAGCGCGAACGGGCCGAGATGGTTCGTCACAAACGACATGTCCCATCCCAGTGCGTTCGTAGTCGGACGCATCTGCATCATGCCCGCGTTGTTAAGCAGACCCGCGATTGGAAGACGGAGCGCGACGATCTCCGCAACCGCGCGCCACACGCTAGCGATATCCGAGAGATCACAGAGAACCGACACGGCAAAACCGCCTTTTTGTTCGAGAGTCTTCTGCAGCTTGCTCAACTCTTCACGATCGCGCCCGACCAGGACGACGGTGCCGTGCTCGCCACCTCAAATGCATCGCTTTTCGGCCTTGGCATGTTCCATGGTATATGGATAACTGTCTAGCCAATCAACTATGAGCCTTTCGCCACGAAGGCCCATACATCGTGAAGAGGCACAGGCCTTCATGGTCATGTTAGAAGTCCGAGGCTCCAACGGAAACAAGTCATTCGGAACCGAAGGATTGCGGGCAAAGCCGAGGCACGCCAATGGCCCGTGTTCAAGCCATCCGCATGGACATCTCCAGATCGCCCGCTAACGGAACAGACAAATAGCGGCCTTCGTCGGAACGCACCTGGCTCACAAACTCCGGACAGTGATGCGCGTCATCGGCAAGCACCAGCGAGCCCGGCCGCAGAGATGCTTCCACTCGCTTGAGGATGTCTGCATAAAGTCCCTTGGCGCCATCCAGCAGCACAAGATCCAAGGTCTCAGGAAGATCATGGGCCAGCGTCTCCAGTGCGTCACCCTCACGAATCTCTACGAGATCGATCAAGCCGGCTTCTGTCAGGTTCCCTCGAGCCCGTGCCGCCTTAGTCGGCTCGAACTCCGTCGTGATGATTCGGCCACCCCCATTGTCGCGAAGAGCCGCGGCCAGATAGATCGTCGAAACGCCAAAGGACGTGCCGAACTCAAGGATGTGCTGCGCCCGCGTGGAACGCGTAAGCATGTAAAGCAGATTTCCCGTCTCCCGGGAGACAGGCAGCGGAATATCTTTCAGCAGACCGTAGAACTGGCGATAGTTCGTCTTGCTGGTGAGCAGATGGGACGCATCCGACTCCGCGACCGCCTGGAGGGCTGGTTTGCTTCGATCGGCCTCAATGGAAAGGCGATCGAGGAGCTGGATAATTTGAGGAGAATTGAGTGTGTTCGTTGCCATATACGCACCTTCTCGCAAACCGGATCAAACCGGTTCGCAGATGAATTAGTGCGTTGGTTGACGGTAACGCTTACGGCAACGGGCAGGACACCCGCTACGAAATTCATGTTCTCTCGGCTCACTTGTCGTGTCAAGCTCGCCACGGCCTTCCGCGCATCAGCGCCCCAAAAAGGTCGCTGATGCACAGTCCGTTCCGTCTTCGAAGTGATGCAACGGCGGTCGGATGAGGGGCCCCTTGGTCCAAAGCGCACCGGCACCTTGCAGGGCAGTTACCGGTGCGCTGTCGGCTGACTCAGGCCTGCGTGTAGTCCATGGCATCCAGGTCAGCGATCAGACCTGGCCCCGTCGGCTTCCAGCTCAGCTTCTGTTGCGTGATCGCACTGGAGGCCGGCATATCGTGCCTGGCGAAGTGTGCAAGCCAGCCGAAGTGTGCCTCAGCCTCCTCGGGCTTGATGCTGACCACCGGCACCTTCAGCCCGCGGCCATGCGCCTCGACGATGGCCTTCATTGATATCCCCTCCTCGTCCACGGCGTGGTAGATCGCACCCCGCTCCGCCTTCTCAAACGCCAGGCGGTACAACCGCGCCACGTCGGAGACGTGCGCCGCCGGCCAGCGATTGCTCCCGTCGCCGATGTAAGCCGAAACACCCTTCTCCCGCGCCACGACGAGAAGATAGGGCACCAGCCCCTGCTTGCGCGTGTCGTGCACCTGCGGCAACCGCACCACCGACGTGTTCACGCCGCGCGCTGTCAGCTCCCTCACCGCCGCCTCCGAAGCGCCGCGCGGGTTCCACGAAGCGATCGGGCCGTCCTCCGTCGATGGCTTTCCATCCACATTGGCCGCGATCGCCGTACCCGACGTGATCACGAACGGCCGGTCAGAGCCCAGCAGCACCTCGCCAATCGCCTCAATCGCCTTGCGGTCGTTCTCACAGTTCTTCTGAAACTGCGAGAAGTCATGGTTGAAGGCCAGATGAATAACTCCGTCCGTCCTGGCCGCTCCATCGCGCAGGCTGTCGAGGTCTTCGAGGTTGCCGCGCTGCACCTCGGCCCCCGCCCTCTGTAGAGCTTCGGCTCCCGCCTCCGATCGCGTCAGCCCCACTACCTGATGGCCCGCCTGCATTAACTCCGAAACAAGCGCCGAACCGATGAATCCCGGTGCCCCGGTCACAAAGATACGCATGATGATCTCTCCTTATGTCACACGAATACGCGGCTGATTGCGCCGTCGATTACTAGATGGGCTTCACCCAGCGGACGATCTATACTGAGAGTCCGTATGATCGGTCCAAACGTCCTGCAGGCACCCAGCCGCGAGTCCATGCTTCCGGAAGCTCGGGAATCCCGCGCCGATCCGACATTGGCTCAACGCATGGACCCGCTCTCCGAGGTGCTTGCCCTGCTTAAGCCGCGGAGCTTGTCTTCCGGCGGCTTCATGATGCGTGGCGATATGGCCATCTACTTCCCGAAGCATCAGGGCATCAAGTGCTACGCCATGCTCGCCGGCGAGTGCTGGCTGATGGTCGAAGGAGTACCCGAGCCGGTGCTGCTCCAGGCGGGAGATTGCTTTCTCCTGCCGCGCGGATTCCCCTTCCGGCTCGCCACGGATCTCTCGCTCAAATCGGTACTCTATAGCGACTCCTGCGTGCGGCTCGCCCTGAGGAGCGAAGCCCCTGAAATCACCGAGGGAGTACGCTATATCGCCGGAGGCTTCTTCGGGTTCACGGGCAGTCATGCCGAGATGCTTCTCCACTCGCTGCCACCCATCGTCCACATCCGCCGCGAGTCGGACAAGGCCGCCATGCGCTGGTCGCTCGAACGCATGCGCGACGAGCTCCGCGACCCACAACCCGGCGGCTCGTTGATCACCCAGCAGCTCGCCTACACCATGCTCATCCAAGCCCTGCGCCTGCACCTGACCGACACCGCCAGCGCCGGTCCGGGGTGGCTCTCTGCGCTGGCTGACAAGCACATGAGCATCGCCATCGCCGGCATGCACAACGACCCGGGATATCCCTGGACGCTGCAATCTCTGGCCGAGCAAGTGGGCATGTCGCGTTCGGTCTTCGCCCTGCGATTCCGCGAGACCGTCGGCGCCACTCCCATGGAGTACCTCACCCGCTGGCGCATGCTTCTGGCGGCCGACCGGTTGAAGAACTCCTCGGACGGCCTTGGCGCCATCGCGCAGTCGCTCGGCTACGAGTCCGAAAGCGCCTTCGGCAAGGCCTTCCGCCGCGTCATGGGCTGCTCTCCAAGGCAGTACGCTCGGTCAACCGAGCCGTGCTCCATCCCTGAAAAATACAGCCCAGAAGATCGCGAGCCAAATCTTGTTGTAACTCAATAAAATGCTCTCCCCGTTGCTGAAGTCGGGATAGAGTCGCACGAATGGAGCGAGAGCAGGGCTGGTACCGGTGAATCGATATGGATTCTAAAGCGTCGGGCGTGCGGTGTGAAGCGACGGAGCTCCGTCCGCCGAAGCCAAGCCATTCCGGGCGAGCAGCGTCTGCCCCGCCGAGCTGTGAAGCCAATCAAGAAGCGTAGCCGCACCTGTGGGGTTGGCACAGCCTTCAAGCATGCTTGCGTAAAAGATCAGCGGCTCCGGGTAAAAGGTCTTGCCGTTGATCTCCAGCAGCAGATCCGGATGCGCCGTGTGAACATCCGACCGGCTCAGATTGATATCCTCCGGCAGCGTGATGTACGGCATCTTCCCGCCCATCGCGCCGATTCGATAGGACGTACTCGCATCCAGCTCCCCCGCCTGAAGCTTCTGTGCAACATCCGGAACAATCTGCCGCGGATTCAGCGTGGGCCCGAGCACCGTCTCCACCAGTTGGGGCTGGTTGTACCTCCTCGCAGCCAGCATCAAGGCAAACACGATGGCCCGCGCACCGGGATCCGCTTCGGGATTGCCCCGCCCAATGCGCATCCCTGGCTGCTGAAGGACCTGCCACCAGGTCGCGCGGCCTTCCGCCGCGGCTTGAAACTGCGGAGCGAAGCGGCTGGCCGGGCTATAGACCAGCACCAGCTCCGTACGGCCAATCGCCTCGGCCTCACGAACCTTCCCGCCCTGCAAAAGCGTCTGCATCGGGCTCGCCGTTATCGGAATGAAAACATCCGCTGCGATCTCTCCCCGCAAAATCTGCTGCGCAACCGCATCCGCTCCTCCGGCATGGACATGCAGCTCCAGTCCAAGGCCGCGAGCCGCGGCGGTCACAGGACCTTCAAGCGTGGAACGCATCGAACCGGCAGAAGCGACGTGCAGCGGCTGCAGCGATTGTCCATACAGCCTGGGCCCGGCGCTGAAACTGCCGAGAACAAGAGCGCCACCCCGTAGAAAATGGCGGCGCGTGATGCAAACGTGAGCCCTCATCCGGCAACTCTCCTGTCAACCAACATAAGAGGTCAAGAACAGATCCGCTGCATCCGCGCTCTAGAAGGAAAACTGCAGCGACGTGGAGATCGTGCGCGGCGCGCCGAGATGCGCCGTATTGCTGCTGGCATTCGTTCCCGTAATATCTCCGGCGGCGATTGTGGAGTAATAGCGGGTATTGGTGATGTTGTTGCAGGTAAAGCGCAGAGTCGCGAGCTTCTCAAAGATCGAATGCGAGTAGCGGAAGCCGAAATCAAAGGTGTTGAAACCAGACGTGGTGTGCAGGTTCTCATCGTCCTGCGGGCGTTGTCCCGTGAACTGCCAGTCCCCCGTGAAACTTAGACTCTCAACGCCGGGAACCCGATACTCACTGTAAAGATTCGAGTGGTAGCCCGGGATACCGACGAAGCGCTTGCCGTCTGTCGCCTGAACGCCTGTATCGTTCAATCGGGCGTTCAGCGCGGTAAAACCGCCGTCGAGCAGCAGCCGATGGAAGAGCGTGCCCTGCCCGGAGATCTCCGCGCCATAATTCACCTGCTCGCCAACGATCTTGAAGATAGTCTGCGGGCCGCCGTTGTAGGCGACGGTATTGGCGAACGGACGCTGCAGGCGGAACAACGCCGCGGTAAGGCTGATGGGATGCATGTCGGTCTTATACCCCAGCTCCCATTCCTTACTGCGGTAAGGCGCCAGCGACTGGTTGGCATTGACAGTGCCTCCCGGCGCGATGTCCCCTTGCTGCAGGCTGCTGGCATAGGTAACATAGGCCGTCATGGACGCCGTAGGCTTGAACATCACGCTCGCCGAAGGGCTGATGCCGTTCTTATTGGACCCTCCAGTGCGTGTGTTCGACGAGCTGTAATTGTCGACGCCGATCCAATCCTGACTGGCCGCCAGCCGCACAGCAAAAAACTTCTTCAGCGTGATCAGGTCCGCCAGGCTGAAGCCCTGCTGGTGAACCACCGAGGATTGATAAATGTTCGTGTTCCTGGGCAGGCCGCTGGCAGGCGGAGCAAAGATGACCGGCGCATGGATGTTCGCCATGCCGAGCAGAACATTGCCCGCTGGAGGCGCCACATAACCATATTGGTTGAAGCGGTAGCCCTGGCTCGCGACGACAACGTCCTGACGAAAGCCCCACCTGTTTACAAGGCCGGTAATATAGCCAAGATCGCTTTCGACACCGAAGCGCGGAGCGAAGCCCGTGGCAAGCGAAGATTTGTAATCGCCGTTGTTCGAGCTGATCACGTTCACCGGCGTGTCGATGAAGCGGTCGAGGCGCTGAGCCAGACCACCGGCCATCGCGTGCCAGTTGGGTGAGAAGTCGTGGAGCAGACGAGCGCTGGTGCTCTGCGTCGTAAGGTTCACCCCTGCGTAGGCTTGCCCGTAGCCCCGGCGCGTAGGATCCGGTGCCGTCGGAAGAATGAAATCCGGCGATGGATTCTGCGCCGTTCCCTTAATCGCCGTGTTCTCGCCATAGGTGAACCAGCCAGGATAGCCGCGCTGCACAATGTCATAGGCGCTATAGTGCGCATCGATGGTTGTAGCGGGCGTGGGGCGCAGGTCGAAAGCGAACATGGCGAGACGGCGGCGAAGACGGCTGGCTTCCACAAATTGCGTGCCATCACCATACAGCAGATTGGAGCGATATCCAAAGAGCTTATTCGGCCCAAGCCGGCCGGCGGAATCGAGCCAGGCCGTTCCGACGGAGCTCGAATCTTGCTCCAGATATACGTTATTGCTCCGGGCTTCAGTAGGCCGCTTCAGGATGAAGTCGAACATGCCGGAGGGGTTTGCCGGTCCATACATGGCCGCGCCTAGCCCATTTTCCACCTGCAGGTCCTGATACTGCTCCATAGGATTACCACCCGTGATCGCCATCGCCATGCCATCCATCCGGGTGTTCTGCGCGATGGAGCCCTGGAAGCCGCGCGTGGCGGGGCGCAGGATCTCCGGCCCCTGTTGTTCTGTGTAAGAGACCAGCGGCAAATACTTCATGGCCTCCTTAAAACTCTTCACCTGCGTGTTGGTGATGAGCTGCGCGGACATCTCGGTGATCACATAGGGCTGGTCCACAACGGGAGCCGTCCCCAGCACGCCCGGGTCTACGCTCTCGACGTAATACCCGTTCGCCGTAGAACCGGATAGGCCTGCCAAAACCGTCACGGAGGTGCTGCTGCCCGAGAGCTTGAACGTGAGGTTCTCCTGCACGGAATTGCCGGGACTCACCATGACTGCCGCAATCGTAATCGTGCTGAAACCCGGTTTGTTTGCCTCCAGCCGGTAACTGCCCCCTGGAAGCGAGGCGAAGCTGAAGTGTCCGGATTCGTCGGATTCGGCGTGAAACTGAGCCTCTGTCTGTGTTTGGATCAACGTCACGCTGGCTCCCTGAACGAGCGAACCGTCAGGGTCGCGAAGAGTTCCGTTCAGCCCGGAGGATTGAGCAAAAAGACCGACACCGGTAAGCAGCCATACGGTAAGAGCAAGCACGCCAGCGATGCGTGAAAAAGAAGAAAATGGAAAGGGCATCAAGGCTCTCCTGAGGCGGTGTGGGAAGAGGGTAAAGAGTAAAGAGCTGCTCATGCACAAGGCCTCGACTGTGGGCGATCTGTGGACCTGGAAGGAAAGTCGCTCACAGAATGACTTGGAAGATGATGTGGAATGCGATCTATACGCAAATCTAATCGCATATTTTCGCATGGTCAATTACGTATAGAATCGCACATCGGGCCATCCCAGGCTCTGAATATCTCGAGAGGATCGAGGCCCGGCGGCAGAACAATCTCCCCCTGAAGCACGCGTCCGAGCCGTGCGCTTTCACCTTGTCCGCCAAATCCCCATCGAAACCATCTCCATCGAAATCTCTTGACTGGTCAGGCGTTCCGCACCTGCTCCATCGGATGGGGTTAATTTCTTCACCCGCAAGGAATCGAGCGGCTGCATTGATCGCATCGGTACTCCGCTGTTGACGGCCCGCAGAGGGTCCAACGGTTGCTTTATTCGTTCCATAGCCGCATGGAGCCAACCTGCCCGGTGCATCATCCCAAACCACGTCCGCAAAAAGTCTGCAGACGATACCAGGCAGTTCCGCGCAAAAATCTTCATCAAGGCCACAAGACCGGGTGCCCCCATACATGCAGTTTCATCGCATGTGTGGGCATTCGAGCGAAGCTCGAACCGCTTCGTTAAGGTCACGGCTTGAGCCGTGCCACCAAATCTCCGAAGAGAAGCGGCTTCAGCCGCTGAGGTACCCCTATCTCCTCTTTCGGAGAGGTAAAAGGACAGGCGCTGCCGCGCAGTGGGTCCGGCCAGCAGGCCAATCCACTCCTCCAAACAATCGCGGATTGGAATTTATCGATACGACCTAAGCGGAAGGCTAAGCAGGAGAAGCAGCACAGGGAGGCAGCACATTTCTGGAAAATCCCAGGAGAGAAATATTCGAGCAAAAGACGAGAACCGCTTCTAGGTACCCCGAGGCTTTAGCCTCAGGCCTCTAAAAAAGCCGACGCGAAGCGGCAACCGCTCTGCCAAAGGCCGGAGTGAAGCCCGAAAGGGCGGAACGATCCCACCTCACCCTAAAGCCACGGATGCCTGGAAGAGCTGTCAAGCCCCTCTCTAATCAAAACCCAACAAACCATGTCCCTTACGCCCCCAATAAAGTGCCGATCTACCAACTCCAAACAACTAAAATTTAAAACGAGTACGCCCCGAACCACAGATCCAGGGCGTTCTTATTTTAAATCAATAGTTTACAATTAAACCCTTTGCCATCAAGACTTTGCGCCTGAAGTCCAGACCTAAGCCCAATCGATGGAATACTTTGCACAAAAACTAAGGATGGGGCCTTACTTCACCCCAACCGACTCCGACAGCCGCTGCCGAACGCGGCTGTGCTTCACGCTGTAGCTGAAATAAACCACTAGGCCGATCGCCAGCCAGACGATCAGCCGGGCCCAGTTCAGCCATCCCAGCTTGATCATCATGTAGCCGTTGAACAGGATTCCCATGACCGGCACGAACGGAACCCACGGCGTGCGGAACGGACGCTCCCGGTCCGGCTCCGTCCGGCGCAGGATGATGATCGCGATGCACACGATCACAAACGCCAGCAGCGTTCCGATATTCACCATCTTGCCGATATCGTCGATCGGAGTCACCGACCCGACGATGCCCGCCAGCGTTCCCACCAGGAAGGTGTTCCGGAACGGCGTGCGGAACCGAGGATGCACCTCCGCGAAGAACTTCTTCGGCAGCAGACCGTCCGAGGCCATCGCATACAGCACGCGCGTCTGCCCCAGCAGCATCACCAGCATCACGCTGGTCAGCCCCGCCAAGGCGCCGACAATGATAATGTCGCTCGCCCACGTCAGCCCGCGATCCAGAAACGCCCGCGCGATCGGAGCCTCGATGTTCACCGACTGCCACGGAACCATCCCCGTCAGCACCGCGGCGACGCCGATATAGAGCAGCGTACAGATGATCAGCGAAAGAATCATTCCGATCGGAAGATCGCGCTGAGGATTCTTCGCCTCCTGCGCCGTGGTCGAGACCGCGTCGAATCCGATGTACGCGAAAAAGATATAAGCCGCGCCCGCTCCGATCCCGCTCACGCCGAAGGGAGCGAACGAATGCCAGTTGCTGCCCCAGTTGCCCGGATGAACGTACTTCGCTCCCAGCCCCAGCACAAAGAGCACCACCGCCACCTTCACCACCACGATGGTAGCGTTGAACTTCGCCGACTCCTTGATTCCGATCGCAAGAATCGTCGTAATGATCAGAGCGATCAGAAGCGCAGGAAGGTTGAAGCCGATCTCATGACCGAAGATCACCGGAGCCCCCAGCACCGCATGCGCTCGGGCCATCATATCCTGCGTCGGCGACGCGACCAGATCGGCCATCTGCTTGATGTAGCCCTGCGACCCGGGCGTGAGCGAGGCATAGCTGCTCGCCATCACATCGCGGGCCACGTGCTCCATCGCCTTGCGCAGGCCGGTCCAGTGATCGTAGGCCAGCCAGAGCGGAAAGTTGACGTGAAACACCTCCAGAAGCTCGACGAAGTTGTTCGACCAACCGGAGCTCACCGTGCTCGCTCCCATCGCATACTCGAGCGTCAGGTCCCAGCCGATGATCCAGGCGATCAGCTCGCCCAGCGTGGCGTAGGCGTAGGTGTAGGCCGACCCCGCCAGAGGAATCATGGCCGCGAACTCCGCATAGCAGAGCCCCGCGAAGGCGCAACCCAGGCCGCTCAACACAAACGAGAGCATCAGCCCCGGCCCCGCATAGTGCGCTCCCAGCCCGGCCAGCACGAAGATTCCCGCGCCGATCACCGCTCCCACGCCCAGCGCCGTCAGCTGAAAGGGGCCGAGCGCCCGCTCGAGCGTATGCTCGCCCTCGGCGTGAGCCTCCTCCATCAGCGCGTCCATCGACTTCCTGGCAAACAACATTGACATATCTGTTCTCTGATTCTCCTTCGACGAAACTCCGGTTCAGCCGGCGGCCTCCGCATCCAACTCTCGGTCCTGCCGCCTCCATACCAGGTACACCGGAACTCCGAGCAGAACGAGGATCAGACCCGGCCAGGTATATTGAGGTTTGTAACGCAAGAGTACAACACAAATCCACGCCGCCAGTGCGATATATAACGCAGGCAGCACAGGATACCCGAAGGCTCGATAAGGCCGTGGAGCCTCGGGACGGGTCCTCCGCAGAACGAACAGACCCACAATCGTAAGAATATAAAAGATCAGCACCGCAAAGATCACATAATCCAGCAGCTGCCCATAGCTTCCCGACAGGCACAGCAGACAGGTCCAGACGCACTGCACCCAGAGCGAGTTGACCGGCGTCTTCGACCTTTCGCTGAGCTTGCCCACCGACTTGAAGAACAGACCGTCGCGGCTCATCGCGTAGTACACGCGCGCACCAGCCAGCAACATTCCATTTGCGCAGCCGAAGGTCGAGACCAGAATCGCCGCCGCCATCAGCTTCGCCCCATACCCCGCGAAGGCCCGCTCCATCACCGCCGTCGCGACACGATCCTCGGTCGCGAACTGAATCCCCCGCCCCGCGATGGTCGCAGCGCGCGGATCGCCCGCAAGCGGCAGTACGCTGAGGTAGACGAAGTTGCAGAGAATATAGAGCAGCAGAACCACGCCGGTCCCCACAACGAGCGAGAGCGGAAGATTGCGTCTCGGATTGCGAATCTCCCCGGCGGTGAAGGTCACGTTGTTCCAGGCATCGGCGCTGAAGAGCGATCCCACCTGCACAACTGCCACGATCGTCAGCAGGCCAACGTATTCGTTACCGCCGAGCTGAGAAGGATGAAGCGAGCCCCACCCTGCGTCCGCCCAGAAGTTCTTCCAGCCGGAACCGAAGTTCACTGCGATGGCGCCCGAATCGTGCACGACGACTCCCACCAGAACCACCGCGGCCAGCGCCAGCACCTTCGCCGAGGTGAAGAGGTTCTGCACCGCCGCTCCCATCCTCACGCCGAAGGTGTTAAGCAGCGTCAGAGAGATAATGATGATCACGGCAGCCAGATTGGCTGTGTTCAACCCAATGTCCATGTTGCCCAGCACCATCGGCCCCACCTGCCACGCCGGAACGTGGCCGATGTACCAGATCCAGTGGCTGGTGTTGATCGAGGGAAAGAAGACGCCGAGGAACTTTCCGAATGCGACTCCCACCGCCGCGATCGTCCCGGTCTGGATCACCAGAAACAGCGTCCATCCGTAGAGGAATCCCCACAGCGGACCCAGTGCCTCGCGTAGGTAGACGTACTGCCCTCCGGCCTTCGGCATCATCGCGGCGAGTTCGCCGTAGCTCAATGCGCCGATGATGGTCATCACCGCGGTCACCAGCCACGCAGCGATCAGCAGAGCGGGCGAGCCCAGCAGCCGCGACATATCGGCAGGAACGATGAAGATGCCCGAGCCGATCATCGAGCCCATCACGATCGCAGTCGCCGAGAACAGGCCCATCCCCTGGACGAACTGCGGCGGCGATGGCTCAGTCTGCTTCTCTGTTGCTCTCACGTTGCTGTCTTTTCTATCTCAAATCGGCGAGAAAGTCTCGAACCAATCTCGCATCGCAAAGGCTTTATGCTGAAGACATCGACTCAACGAAACGCCGAACCCTCTCGTCAGGAGTCTCCGCGACGTCGATGAGAGCTCCGATCACCGCGACCGCATCCGCCCCGGCTGCGATCACACTGGCGGCATTCGCCGGCGTGATGCCGCCGATGGCAACCAGTGGCCGCGAGGTCAACTTCCGCGCTCGCCGGAGGCCTTCGAGCCCGACCACCGGCTCCGCATTTCGCTTGGTCGAAGTCGCGAAGACCGGGCCAATGGCGATGTAGTCCGCGCCTGCGGCATCGGCTGCAGTCACCTGCGCATCGTTATGGGTCGAGCAGCCGACAACAGCCTTGGTCCCAAGTTCTCCGCGAGCCTCGGCCACGGCAGAGTCGCCCTGCCCGACGTGCACGGCGTTCCAGCCTGCACGTCGGGCAAGCGACGGCGAATCGTTCATCACCAGGGTGGCACCGCTGTCGCGAAAGACCTCTGCGATCCTCGCAGCATTGCGAAGAATCTCTTCCTCGCGCGCCAGCTTGTCACGATACTGCAGAAGCGTAATCCCGGCATCGCGCAACTCTTCGACGAACTTCGGAAGCGCGATACCGCGCGCAGCCAACATCTCGGCATCGGCGATTGCGTAGAGACGAGGCAGGGCGAGGCTCAAGACGGTTGCTGGCGCTCCTGAGAACGTTCCAGGAACCGCTCCATAAACTTCGTATCGAACTTGCCTGAGCGAAACTCCTCATCGGCGAAGATGCGTTGATGCAGCGGAATCGTCGTGTGAATGCCCTGGACCACGAACTGGCTGAGAGCGCGCTGCATCTTGTTCATCGCCTCCTCGCGGTCCTTGCCGTGACAGATCAGCTTCGCGATCATCGAGTCGTAGTAAGGCGGCACGACGCCTTCAGAGTACTGCGCCGTGTCGACGCGAACCCCATTGCCGCCCGGAACATTGAATGCTGTAATGCGACCGGCGGAGGGGATGAACTTCTCCGGATGCTCGGCGTTGATGCGGCACTCAATGGCGTGGCCGCGAATCTCCACCGGCCCAGGCACGATGGCGTTCAGCCTTTCACCGGCAGCGATGCGAAGCTGCGCCTTGACCAGATCGATTCCTGTAACCATTTCAGTTACACAATGCTCCACCTGGATGCGGGTGTTCATCTCGATGAAATAGATCTTGCCATCCTCGTCCATCAGGAACTCGATCGTCCCGGCGTTCCAGTAGCCGATGTTTTCGAGCGAGCGCTTGATGGTCTTGCCCAGTTCCTCACGCTGCTTGGGCGTGATCTGCAGGCTCGGCGCCTCTTCGATCAGCTTCTGATGGCGGCGCTGAATCGAACACTCGCGCTCACCCAGGCTCATGACGTTGCCGTGCTCATCGGCCAGCACCTGAAACTCGATGTGGCGCGGCCGCTCGATGAACTTCTCCATGTAGAGGTCGCCGTTGCCGAAGGCGTTGGCCGCCTCGGTGGAGGCCTGGTTATAGAGCCCGGGCAGCTCCTCGGCGCTGCGGCAGATGCGCATACCGCGTCCGCCGCCGCCGGCGACGGCCTTCAGAATAACGGGATAACCCACGCTGTGCGCCCATTCAAGAGCCTCGCCCTCGCTCACAATGATCCCGTCGGAGCCGGGAAGGATCGGCACCTTGGCCTTCTTCATGGTCTGGCGCGCTGTGGACTTTTCGCCCATCATGCGCGTAACCTCGGGCGGCGGCCCGATGAACTTGATGTTCGAGGCGCGGCAGACCTCGGCGAAGTTTGCGTTCTCGCTCAGCAGACCATAGCCGGGATGGATCGCGTCGACGTCGGTGATCTCGGCGGCCGAGATCACGGCGGGAACATTAAGGTAACTCTCCGCCGAGCGCGGAGGCCCGATGCAGATAGCCTCGTCGGCGAACTTCACATGCAGCGAGTTGCGGTCGGCCTCGCTGTACACCGCAACCGTGCGGATGCCGAGCTCCTTGCACGCCGAGATGACACGTAGCGCAATCTCCCCACGATTTGCAATCAGTACTTTTCGAAACATGCCCATCCTTGAATTGTGTGTAACCCGAACTACCGCGGCCGGATTGCGAACAGCGGTTGACCGTACTCGACGGGCTGGCCGCTGCTGCCTATGCGCTTAATCACCTCGCCGGCGACGTCGGACTCGATCTCATTCATCAGCTTCATCGCCTCGACGATGCAGAGAACCTGGCCGACCTCAACCTGATCGCCGATCTGTACGAACGCCGGGGCTCCCGGTGCGGGCGATTCATAGAAGGTTCCAACGATCGGCGACTTCACCTCATGCAGCTTCTCCTCGGCAGCGGCGATCTGCGCCGGGGTCGAAGGCGTGGCTGCAATCCCCGGGGAGGCCGCAGAAGCAGCCGGACTCGCCGGGGACGAAGCCATCAGCCGGCTCAACTGCGCGAGGTCGATTCCCGAGGCGACTGCGGGAGCAGGCTCGCCGGCAAACTTGATCCGCACCTTCAGGTCGGCCTGCTCCATGTCGAACTCGGCGATCTCGTTTGCCTTCAGGAACTCGACCAGTTCGCGAAGCTCATTCATCTTCGATCCGTCCATCTTCTCTCCCGTGCCTGTTGCGGCACTTCTCGTCGCTTTACAGCAGTTGCTTTCCTTCTATAGCTCGACCCAGGCCTTAACGCTCGGCGTCAGGACCTCGCGGGCCGCTGCGGTCACCAGAACCATATCCTCGATCCGAAGACCGAATCGTCCCGGCATATAAACTCCCGGCTCAATCGTAACGACCATTCCCGGCTCGAGCCTCTGCGTCTGCTTCGCGGCGAGCCTCGGGCCTTCGTGAATCTCCAACCCCACTCCATGACCGGTCGAGTGGGTAAACCATGGATCGAGTTCGACCTTTCGCAGCACGCTCCGCGCCGCCTCATCGACCTCGCCCGCGGTTACACCGGGAACCACAGCCTGAACCGCCGCCTCCTGCGCTTCCAGAACCGCATCATACACGTCCCGCTCCTCCGGCTGCGCCTTGCCCAAGTGAACCGTGCGGGTCATATCACTCATGTACCCGTCGAGCACTACGCCGAAGTCCAGCGTGACGAAGCCGCGCTTGGGAAGCTTTTGCGAGCTCGCCCGGCCGTGCGGCAGGGCGCTCCGCTCGCCGCTGGCGACGATGGTCTCGAACGACATCGCCTCGGCACCGGCCAGCCGGGCGCGATGCTCGAGCGTCGCGGCCACCTCCATCTCGGTCAGTCCCGGGCGAAGATATTCGAGCATCCCGTCGAAGAGTTGGCAGCCGAGCTTCGCCGCGGCGCGAACTTTGGCGATCTCGTCCTCGTCCTTCACCTGCCGCAGCCCTTCGACCAAAGGCTCGACCGCGACGAAGAGGGAACGCCGCAGCTTTGCGGGCACAGCCTTGCGCATGGACTCGAGCGCAGCGACGGTCGTGTGGATCGCGTCGAATCCCGAGCGCTTCACCCCGGCCTCGACCATCCACTCGCAGGCCGCCGTTACGGCAGGCTTGTTCGCGATCACGACACGGGTTCCCATCGCCTCGGTCTTCGCCTGGGCGGTATAGCGTCCATCGGTAAAGAGAACCGATTTTCCGCCGGCAAGCATCAGGGCGGCGTTCGACCCTGTAAATCCTGAGAGATAGCGGACATCCGGAAGATGGGTCACCAGCAGCGAATCTACGCCTGCTTTCTTCGCGAGGGCCGCTGCCCGCCTCTTCCGTGCTTTGAAGTTCATCCTTTTGATTTTACTCAACCCCATGCCTTCCGACATTCGCCTTCTGCGTGGGGGAACCGTTATCATGAACTATGCCCGTTGCCACGCGCGACACCTTGGCCCCTCACCTCACACGTCGCCGTTTTATTCTTGGCTCCGGCCTGACCGCGGCGGGCCTTGCCTTCTACTCGGGCGCCATCGCGCGCCATGAGATCGACGTGGTGGAAAACCCGGTTCCCATCGCCAATCTGCCCTCTGTCTTCAATGGCTTCCGCATCGCGCAGATCTCCGATATTCACCTGGACGAGTTCACCGAGCCCTTCTTCCTCGAGCATGTCGTGCATCGCATCAACGCTCTGAAGCCCGACCTCGTGCTGGTGACCGGAGACTTCATCACCCGGGGCTCGCTGACCTTTCTCGACAGCCGCCACGCCGCGCATCGCTCGGCGGAGATTCTCAGCACCCTCAAGGCCCCTCAGACTTACACCATCCTGGGCAATCACGACGTCGCGGTCAGCGCTCCCCTGGTGATCAACGCCCTCCACACCCAGAAGATTCCCGTCCTCATCAACGGATATGTCCCCATCGAGCGCAAAGGCTCACGCTTCTGGCTCTGCGGCACCGACGACGCCGGAACCAGCCGCCCCGATCTGAACTTGACCGTCCCGGCGACTCCCGACGGCCCCGTCATCCTGATGGTCCACGAGCCCGACTACGCCGACACCGTCGTCCATCACCCGCGCGGAAGCCTCGTCGACCTGATGCTCTCCGGCCATTCGCACGGTGGCCAGGTCCGCATCCCCTTCAAAGGCCCGCTGATCCTGCCGCCGATGGGCCAGAAGTATGTAATGGGCAGGTTCCAATTCGGCAAGATGCAGCTCTACGTTAACCGCGGCATCGGAACAGTCGGGCTTCCCTTCCGCTTCGACTGCGCCCCTGAGCTCACCGTCCACACGCTCCATCCCGCCTGAGTTTCAATATCAGCGGTTCTACTTCTTTTTCTTTCGGCGAAAGCAGCTCGAAGAATGGTCGTCGACCACGCCTGTCGCCTGCAGCCACGCGTAGACGATCACTGGACCCACGAACTTGAAGCCACGCTTTTTGAGCGCTTTCGACATCTCCTCTGAAAACGGCGTCTTGGCCGGAACCTCTCCGGTTGTATTGCGGATCGGCTTGCCTCCGGCCATCCCCCAGACAAACTCGGAGAAGTCCTCGCCCTCGTCCCGCATCTTCAGATAGGCCTTGGCGCCACCGATGGTCGCCTCTATCTTCGCCCGCGAACGGATGATGCCGGAGTTCTCCAGGAGCCGCTGCACGTCGGTCTCCTTCATCCTGGCGACCTTCTCCGGATCAAAGCGATGAAAGGCCTTGCGAAACGCGTCGCGCTTCCGCAGGATGGTCAACCACGAGAGCCCTGCCTGGAAGCCGTCGAGCATCAGTTTCTCCCACAGGGCACGGCTGTCGTGCTCAGGCACTCCCCACTCTTCGTCGTGATATGCGCGCAGGAGCGGGTCGCTCTCGGCCCATCTGCACCGGGCAATCTCTTTCATGGGCTCTCTCATGCAAGCATTGGATTCAGCGGCGACGGGAAAGTCGTCGGGAAATTCAAGGCCAATCTGATGCTTACGTCCTAACGGGCGCGGCCGACCGGTTTCTTCTGCTTCGGCGCTACCATTTCCGGCACCTGCGGCTTCACTCCGCTCTTCTCGTCCATCCAGGCGTCGAGCAGCGTCTTCTTAAACCGCCACCGGTTCCCCAGCTTGAACGCGGGCACGAACCCCTCGGAGGCGTAGCGGTACAACGTATCCCCGCTGATGCCGAGATAGTCCGATGCCTGGCGAATATCCATTACCTCGCGCGCTGCTGCCACCGTCTGGGCGTGTGCCATGGAACGAACTCCTCCCGCAACTCCGGCTAGAATCCGGAGATAAACGGAGGAAAACCGCAGAGAACCCGGCTTTCCCCGGCACACTCTTTGTATCCCGTTTTCCTCACGCGGGCAAACAAATTCTTCGAGAAGGCTTCAAAGCCCTTCTTCGAATATTGATCAACAAGTTACTGATAACTCAGATGAAAGGGCTTACATCCTCCCTATCTGGGAGGCTCAAGCCCCCGCATCACGGCCAGCAGATCCTCGCCCACCGTCCGGGTCTTGGCAATCGCATCGGCCAGCGGAATGTCCGAGATGCCTGTGCCCTTCAGCACCACCAGGCGGCCGAACTTGCCCTCATGCACCAGGTCGATTGCGGCGATGCCATAGCGGGTCGCCAGCATACGGTCATACGCCGTGGGCGTTCCTCCGCGCTGGGTGTGACCCAGATTTACGCTGCGGGTCTCGTACTTGGTCCTCTGCTCGATCTCCTCGGCGAGCACCTGTCCAATGCCGCTCAGCCGCACATGCCCGAAGGAGTCCAGCGCAGTGCCATGGGACTTCTGCTCGCCCTCGGGAAAGACCGCGCCCTCGGCCGCCACCACGATCGAAAACTTCTTCCCATGATCGTGCCGGTACTTCAGCAGGCGGCAGACCTCCTCGATGTCGATCGGAATCTCCGGCACCAGAATCACATCGGCGCCTCCGGCGATGCCCGACGTGATGGCAATCCAGCCGGCGTTCCTTCCCATCACCTCCACCACCAGCACGCGATTATGCGCCTCAGCGGTCGAGTGCAGCCGGTCGACGGCCTCGGTCGCGATCGTAACCGCCGTATCGAAGCCGAAGCAGGCGTCCGTGCCACTCAGATCGTTGTCGATCGTCTTGGGAACCCCGACGACCTTCACCCCCTGCTCGCTCAGCGCCAGCGAGATCGACTGCGTATCGTCTCCGCCCAGCGCAATCAGAGCATCGAGTTTGTGCTTTCCGATCACCTCAAGGCACTTCTCGATGCCTCCGGGAATCTTCTTCACATTGGTGCGCGAGGAGCGCAGAATCGTTCCGCCCTTATGCAGAATCCCGGAGGTCGTCTCCAGATCGAGCGACATGGTCACATCGTCCAAAACGCCGCGCCAACCCTCCATGAAACCGACAAACTCGTCGCCATAGTGCTGAATGCCCTTCCGCACCACCGCGCGGATCACAGCGTTCAGACCCGGGCAGTCACCTCCGCCCGTCAACATTCCAATGCGCATCCGGTTCTCCTTTATACGACGCCAGCATCATAACGCAGAGGTTGGCCTCTTATCTTGAACCGGGTGAGGCGTTACCTCCACCACTCCGACCGCAGCGCCGTACCGCCCACAACCTCGGTCGGAAGCCCCGGCTCCGGCACCCACAGGGCAATCCCCTTTTCATCGGCGATCTGGCAGATGTGCGTGATGGGCTGACGCCACCCATGCATCGCCAGGTCGAAGAGACCCCAGTGAATCGGCATCAGCAGGCCGTTGCCTCCCAACGCCTCAAAGGCCCTCACCGCACCCTCCGGGCCCAGATGGATGTCCTTCCACAGATCGTTGTAGGCTCCAATCTCGAGCATCGTCACATCGAAGGGGCCGTAGCCTCTGCCGATGGCCGTATATCCCGGCCACCATCCCGAGTCTGCGCCATAGTAGATCGTGTGCTTCGCCCCCTTCAGCACAAACGACGACCACAGCGTCTCAAAGCGGTTGAACATGCTGCGGCCGGAGAAGTGACGCGTCGGCAGCGCTGTGATCTCGAGCTCCGGGCCGCCTATGCCCTGGGTCCAATCCAGCTCCGTAATGCGGCGGCGATGAACTCCGAAGTCCTCAAGGATCGCCCCCACTCCCAGTGACGTCACCCACGCAGTCTCGCGCATCGAGGGCATCGCGGCCAGACGGCGAATCGTCGATTCGCCCAGATGATCGTAGTGGTCGTGCGAGACGACGATCACGTCCAGACTCGGCATCTCCCTCAGCCTCAGCGGAGCCTGAAAGAACCGCTTCGGCCCCGCCCAGCGCAGAGGAGAGGCGCGCTCGTCCCACACCGGGTCCAGCAGCACGCGCATCCCATCGATCTCAACCAGGGTCGAAGAGTGCCCCATCCATGTCAGCCGAAGACCGCTCGCCGGAGGCGTCGCATAGATGCCGGCATCGGTGCGGAACGGCCCCAGTGGCCTCTTCGGGACCCTCTCCTCCTTGTTCGTCAGGTAGAGCGGAAGCGCCTTCCGCAACGTCTCCCATCCTCCCACCGAGGTTGGAAGGGGATTCTGATATCGCCGCTCCTCCACCATCGCGCGGCGAAGCCATGTCTTCGCCTCCTCCGCATCCAAAGTCTCGACCGGCTCCATCGCTCTCCTCCACAGATTCACGGCAGATAATAGAACGGATTGGGAAGTTTGACACTCGTCTCCCCACGAGCCTGCCCGTTCAGATCGCTCCACTGATCACCCATGTTCAATACGATGCGGTACCCCGCGTCCACGATCTTCTTCCTCTCCTGCACTTTGTACTCCATCGTGGACATCTGTCTCTGGGCTCCGACGCGCAGCGCGAGCCCCTTCCATCCCCTGAAGCCTGCCAGCTCCAGATTTCTTGCCGTCGCATCGCGCAGCTCCTCGGAGCGCCCGGTGATAAAGAACATCTCGAACCCCGCGGCGCGAGCCTTGTTGTATAGCCTCAACGTGCCTGGGATAGGGACCGCCGCCTGGGGCGTCGCCACCCAGTGGTTGAACTCGGCCGCGAGAAAGCCAAAGTCGGCCGCTCTCATCTCACAGTAGCTCGAGAGCGCGGTCTCGTCGATATCGAGCACTACTGCCAGCTTCTCCGAGGGCCGCTTCGATGCGGTCGCGCGATCGAGCACAGTCTCGGCCCGCCTGGTCTGTGCGTCCAGATCGCTCCAGTAGCAGCCGGAGCCTTTGGCGCACTCCGCATAGTCAACCAGACGGTAGCGCGCGACCCCGAAGTTCAGCACCGGCTCCGCCGCGATCAGTACGGTGGGATCGGCGGCCCCTGCCTCCGCGGTCGCCTGAATCTGTTCGGATGATGGATGGGCTGAGGGTCGCGCCATCGGCGTCCGTCCACCCGTCGAGAGCTCGCACGCCGGAGGACCGTTCCCCGGCAGGGGCGCCTGCGACGCTCCAGGAAGAACCAGCGCCGCCATTGCCAGAATCCAGCCGACTATGTTCATCAATCTACCTCCTCCACCCGTTCTTCCTGGGTACCGTCCGGCCCTTGAAAACCCGCCCTTCCGACGTACGCGACTCCACGATCAGGCATCCGATAAAGGGGAAGAGGAATCTACCCAAGGAGGAAAGCGTTTTCTCATTTGTGACGTATTGCCTGCACACACATGGTCGTGGGTTCAAAGAAAAGGGGGAGTGTTCATGCTCTATTCACAACAAAATAGTTTTGGACCTTCATTTGCTTATACAGATGTCGCTTCACATTCGTTGGAATCCCTCGATCCAACAAGGAGAAACACCATGAATCACTTCTGCACCGTCGGCGAAGAACTCGTTGAAAACGTGCATCTTGCTGAAGTATCTGCCTGGAAAAATGCAGTGATCGGCATCAACGCCAAGGCGAGAAAAAACTCTCTCCTCTCGGCGGAGAGAGCCCTGCTGACACACTCCAAGGAGTGCACCACCTGTAACTCCGCGGTTTACCTCCACTTTCTGCAATAAGGTTCTCATTCAACCGATCTCGGAAGTTCTACAGAAGTTCTGCAAATGCACCTCGAAAGGCTGATAGAGGGGAGAATTCTCCTGTATCAGCCTTTCGAAGTAGCCTCGTCCCGGTAGAACGCTGCGATCTGGCTCGCATACTTCTTTTCGATCACGCGGCGCTTGAGCTTCATGCTCGGGGTCATCTCCTCGGTCTCGACGCTCCATTCGTCCTGGACGATGGTGATGCGCTTGATGCTCTCGAAGTTCGCCAGGCCCTGGTTCACCCGGTCGACGATCTCCTTATAGGCCTTCACCACCTTGGAATCCTTCACCAGCTCGGCGTGATCCTCGGTCGCGACTCCCTGGGTCTTGGCCCAGGCCTTGAGCGCCTGAAAGTTGGGCGAGATCAGCACACAGGCAAACTTGTGCTTGTCCCCGACCATCGCCGCCTGCCCCACCAGGGTGTTGGCCTTCAGCTTGTTTTCGATCGGCTGCGGAGCGATGAACTTGCCGCCGGAGGTCTTCAGCAGCTCCTTCTTGCGGTCGGTGATCGAGAGGAACCCCTCCTGGTCGAGGTTGCCGATGTCGCCGGTCTTGAAGAAGCCGTCGTCGGTGAAGGCCTCCTTCGTCTCCTTGTCCTTCCTCCAGTAGCCTGGGAAGATGGAGGGTCCTTTCACCTCGAGCTCGCCATCGGAGGCGATGCGACACTCAACGTTCGGCAGCGGCTGGCCTACGGTTCCGATGCGATGCGCATCAGGCCGGTTCAGCGCGATTACGGGCGAGGTCTCGGTCAGACCATAGCCCTCGAAGATGCGAATACCTGCGTCGGCGAACCACCCCGCCGTATCCATCCCCAGCGGAGCCCCACCCGAGATGAACAGGTGAACGCGTCCTCCGAATGCCTCGCGAATCTTCGTAAAGACCAGCTTGCTGGCCAGCCTCCATCCCAAACCACCCGGAGTCTTGCCCGTCAGCGTCTCCGGCTGGTGAGCCTTGCCCACCCCCAGCGCCCAAGAGAGAATCCGCGACTTTACTGGCGAGTGCGCCGACCTGCCTTCGACCGCCTGCCGGATCTTCTCATAGACCCTCGGCACCGCGACGAAGATCGTCGGCCGAATCGTCTTCATCGCCTCCGGAAGCTGGTCGAACTTCACGCAGTAGGCCAGCGTCACCCCATGACACAGAAGCGCATAGTCCAGGTGGCGCGCGGTCACATGCGACAGCGGCAGAAACGAGATGCTGGAGTCCTTGCTATTCAGCCCCAACCCCTCGGTCGAGTAGTTGAGGTTGCTGGCGAAGTTGCCGTGCGTCAGCATCACGCCCTTGGGCTCGCCCGTCGTGCCCGAGGTGTAGATCAGGGTCGAAAGATCCTCCGGCCGGACCGCCTTTAGCCGATCGTCGAAGGCGGCATCTCTTCCCTGCTTCGCCTTGGCATCCTTCATCAGGTTGGCGAAGCTCTCTGCCCCCTCGTTGTGGCCGGGGTCCATCACAATGACGTGCTCGAGATCAGGAAGCTCGCCGGCCTGCGACAGCTTCTGGTACTGCTCGGCGGTCGAGACCACCGCAACCTTCGCGCCCGAGTCCCGCAACATGTAGCCGATCTGTTCCGGCGTCAGGGTGGGATAGAGCGGAACGTCGACGCCCCCGATGGCTAGCGCGGCAAAGTCGGTCACCAGCCACTCCCAGCGGTTCTCCGACAGCAGCGCAACCCGGTCGCCTTTGCCCACGCCCCACTGCTCCAGGACATCGGCCAGAGCTCGCACCCGGCCATAGAGATCGCTTGAGGAGACTGGAGACCAGCTCGACGGCCCCTCCTGCGCCATCAGAACGGCGTCGCTATTCGACTCGGTTGCCCGCCGAAGCACATCGTTGACTGTTTGAAGATCCAACATCCTCTTTGTTTCCCATCTCGTCCGCAGACGAACTACCCATCGAGAAGCTCATCCCTGAGCTAATCTGGAACCAATCACCAGGCCAGTTACTGCCTTCAAGACCTTCCCTGCCTGATTCCATTCAGCAGGACATCGATCACCTGCCGCGCGGTTCCCTTGGCATCATAAGCTCGTTCGGTGAAGACCGCCGCGCTCAACAGCTCATCGATGGCACCGAACATGCAGTGTGCGACGATGCCGTCGGAGATATCACGCCGGAAGACACCCTCCTGCTGGCCATGCCGGACCACCTCACGCACCACCTGGATGTAGCGCACCAGGTGATGGTGCGAGAACTCCGAGATGAACTTTGCACTTTGACGCATCTCGGTCTGCATCAGGATGGCCATGCTGCGATTCGCGCGCGCGCTTTCAAGGTGTATCTCGGCGATGTACTCCAGCTGCTGGCGGGGATCCTTGAGGGTCTGGAAGCGTTCTTCGACCTGCTCGTAGAAGCGGGCGAAGACGGCATCGATGGCGGTGCGGAGGACGTCGTCCTTGTTCTTGAAGTAGAGGTAGACGGTGCCGTCGGCCACGCCGGCACGCTTGGCGATGGCGCTGATCGGGGAGCAGAAGTATCCGCGCTCGGCGATCACCTCCACCGCCGCATCCAGAATCCGCTGGTACTTCTCGCTTCCCGGCCCATTGGCGGGAGCCGCTTTTTGTACCTCAGTCACCCCTCAACCTCACCGCTCATTGTCATCGGCCACTCTACTGAAAAGGCAGGGGAAAAGCTAGGGCATGTCAATCTATTTGGAGGAAGGATTGCGCTGCCGCGGGAGCCCACTCCGCATAGGGCGGTCACTTCGTGACGCGTGTACCGCCTTCGGCGTGGGCCCCCGCTGGTCGGCGGAAGAATCTTTGTAAGCGACCAACGGGAGCCCCACCCCAAAAGGCAAATACGCGTCACGAAGTGACCGCCCACGCGCAGTGAGCCCGACCGGCAGGCCATCGCAAGAAAAGCTATAAGCTAGAAGCCAGTCTTACGCCTGGGGCTTGGGAACGAGTTGGACAAAGGCCTTCGAGGTCTTCTCCCAGTCGGCAAGCATGGCCTTGGCCAGGCCGCTGTCGGAGAGAGCGATGTGCTCCTCGATCAACGACTTCAGGGCTGCACGTCCATCATCATCAATAGCGTCAAACGGTTTAGGATCAACGAATTCCGCATGAAACTTCGACTCAGACACGAAACTTTCATCCGCGTCATAGACCCAGGCTAGGCCGCCGGTCATGCCGGCTCCGAAGTTCAGCCCCGTTCCTCCGAGGACGACGACCGTTCCTCCCGTCATGTACTCGCAGCCGTGATCGCCGATGCCCTCGACCACCGAGATTGCTCCTGAGTTGCGCACCGCGAACCGCTCTCCCGCACGTCCTGCCGCGAAGAGCTTGCCCGAGGTCGCGCCGTAGAGAGCGACGTTGCCGAGGATGACGTGCTGGCCAGAATCCTTGGCGGCGAGGCCGCGGGGACGGATGACGATCTCGCCGCCCGAGAGGCCCTTGCCGACGAAGTCGTTGGCCTGGCCGTCGAGGATCAGCTTGGTGCCCTCGGCCGCGAAGGCTCCAAAGGACTGGCCCGCAGTGCCGTGCAGGTCAAAGGTGACATCAGCCGGTAGATCTCCTTGCGCACGACGCAAGGCCAGTTCGCCCGAGAGGCGGCTGCCGAGCGAACGGTCGCAGTTGGCGATCTCGGAGTGGACGACGTAGGGCTTCCCTGCCTCGATCGCCTCGAGAGCAGGCGCGATCCACTTCTCGTCGATCGGCGGCTCGAGCAAAGGCTGATCGTTGCGGCCTCCCATCCAACGGCGCGGGCCGGCGTCAGCCTGAAGCAGCATATGCGCGAGCATAGGCGAGAGGTCAAGGTTGCCGTCGAACCGAACCTGCTCGAGCAGATCGGAGCGGCCGACCGCGGCCTCGAGCGAGGGCAGGCCGTAGCGGGCGAGCAGATGCTGCAGGTCGGCGGCCAGCTCCTCGAAGAAGCGGACGACGTGCTCGGGCTTGCCGCGGAACTTGGCGCGAAGCTCGGGCTTCTGGGTCGCGATGCCGGTGGGGCAAGTGTTGAGATGGCACTGACGGGCCATGTCGCATCCGAGCACCACCAGGACGGCGGTTCCGAAGGCGAACTCGTCGGCGCCGAGCAGGGCCGCGACCAGAACGTCGCGCGCCGTGGCGAGGCCGCCATCGGTGCGCAGACGGACGCGGCCACGCATGCCGTTCTCGACCAGCACCTGCTGAGCCTCGGCCAGGCCAAGCTCCCAGGGGTTGCCGGCGTACTTGATGCTCGACAACGCCGCGGCTCCGGTGCCGCCGGTGTTTCCGGCGATGACGACGTAGTCGGCGTAGGCCTTGGCGACACCCGCGGCGACCGTTCCCACACCATAGCCGGAGACCAGCTTCACGCCGACGGCGGCCTTGGGATTGACCCGCTTAAGATCGTAGATCAGCTGGGCGAGGTCTTCGATCGAGTAGATGTCGTGGTGCGGCGGAGGCGAGATCAGCGAGACGCCGGGCTGGGCGTGACGCAGACGGGCGATCAGGCCGCTGACCTTGTGGCCGGGCAGCTGTCCGCCTTCGCCGGGCTTGGCGCCCTGGGCGACCTTGATCTCGATCTCCTCGGCATGGGCCAGGTACTCGGCGGTGACGCCGAAGCGGCCCGAGGCTATCTGCTTGATCTTGTTATTGAGCGAGGTCTGGACGGCGGGAGCAGCCACGACGGGCTCCGCCACAGCGACTCCTCCCTCGGCATGCATCGAGACCGAGGTGCCACCGGTGCCCGGAAGGCTCTCGGTGTCGACCGGATGGACGCGGTAGACGGCTGCGTCTTCTCCGCCCTCACCGGTGTTCGAGCGAGCGCCGAGCATATTCATGCCGACGGTGATGGTCTGGTGCGCCTCGGGGCTGAGCGAGCCCAGCGACATGGCGCTGGCGATGAAGCGCTTCACCAGCGTGTCGGGCTTCTCCACCTGATCGAGCGGAAGCTCGGCGCCGGCGGGGCGGATCTCCAGAAGATCGCGCAGGACGGCGGGATCGCGGGCGATGACGTCCTTGGTGAAGATGGCAAAGGCGGCTGCGGGATCGGTGGGCTGGGGCACGTTGCGCGCGCTTCCCACGACCGACTGCAGGGCCCTGACCGTCGGAGGCTGCCAGGCGTGGGGCTCGGCGAGATCGGCCTTGCGGAACCGGACCCAGCCATAATCGGGCAGGTCGGCGGAAACTGCGGCGCCCTCGGCGGGCGGCTGCCAGGTGTGACGGAGCTGCCGCTCGATCTCGGCGAAGCCAACGCCCGAGATGGGGGCAGGGGTATCCGGGAAGCAGCGCTCGACCACGCTCGAATGCAGGCCGAGGATATCGAAGAGGCGGGCTCCGCGGTAGCTGTTCACCACCGAGATTCCCATCTTCGACATGACCTTGGCGAGGCCGGCGTCGAGGGCCTTGAGCATCTTCTTCTCGGCGACGTCGGGATCGGTCCCGGCGGGCGCGAGGGAGCGCCCGGTCTCGAGAGCGAGCCACGGGCAGACCGCGCCCGCTCCGTAGCCGATGAGGACGGCGGCATGGTGGATGTCGCGGCAGTCGCCGGCCTCGATTGCGAGGCCCGTGAGGGTACGCAGACCGGCGGCCACCAGCGCCTGGTGAATGGCTCCGGTGGCCATCGCCATCGGAACGGGAAGCTTGTCGGGGTTGGCCGAGCGGTCGGTCAGCAGAAGCAGGCGGGCTCCGTTGCGAACCAGGTCGATGGCCTGGTTGGAGAGATCGTCGAGCGCCTGAACCAGTGAGAGATTGGAGGCGAAGACGCACGGAAGCTCGGAGAGCGGAAGCGACTCGGCGTGAGGATACTGGCCGTTGCGCAGCGCCTGGAACTGCCCCAGCGAAAGGAAGGGCGAGTCCAGCGAGACGCCGGGCAGAGGTGCGTTCTTATCGAGGAAGTGCGCCCACGGACCGAGACGGGTGTGCAGCGAGACCACGATGGCCTCGCGCAGAGGATCGATGGCCGGATTGGTAACCTGAGCGAAGCGCTGGCGGAAGTAGGCGTAGACCGGACGCGGCGTGCGCGCCAGGAAGGCCAGCGGGGTGTCGTCGCCCATCGACCAGACGGGGTCCTTGCCCTCGGCCGCCATCGGCTGCAGGATCATGCGAACGTCTTCGCGGGTGTAGCCGAAGCCCTTCTGCAGGCCTGTAAGCGTGGGGGCTTCGACCGCGGGCACGGCCGCGGGCTCGATGGGAGCCGAATCGACCAGCGAGGCGTAGATGGGGTCCGAATCGAAGAGCTCCAGCAACTCGTGGTTCTCGTAGACCTTGTGCTTCTCGAGATCCACGACCAGCATCTGGCCGGGACCGAGGCGACCGCTATGCGTGACCTTCTCGGGGTCGAGATCGACCAGGCCGATCTCCGACCCGGCGACGACCAGGCCGTCACTGGTGAAGGCGTAGCGGCAAGGGCGCAGGCCGTTGCGGTCGAGAATGGCGCCGACCAGGCGGCCGTTGGCGAAGGCGATGGCCGCCGGACCGTCCCAGGGCTCCGAGCAGTCGGAGTGGTAGCTGATAAAGGAGGAGGCGCGTCCGGCCAGCGTGGCGGGAGGCATCAGCATACGCATCGCCTCGGCCAGGGTACGGCCGTTGTGCGCGATCAGTTCCACAGTTTCGTCCAGGCTGGTGGAGTCGGTGCCCCCCTCGGTGATGACGGGCTTGCACTCCACCGGAAGGGTGGAGTCGCGGGCGGCCATGCGGGCGCGGTTGCCCCAGACGGTGTTGATTTCGCCGTTATGGCCGAGGGTGCGGCCAGGCTGGGCGCGGTGCCAAGTGGGAAGCGTGTTGGTGGCGTAACGCTGGTGGAAGATGGCGAAGGGAGTGACGAACTCCTCGGACGCGAGATCGGGGTAGAAGGCGGCCAGGTCGTGGCCCGTACACATCGCCTTGTAGACGATGGTCTCGGTCGACAGGCTACAGACGTAGCCGGTGACGTCGCCCTGCTCGTGGGCGCGCTCGAACTGCTTGCGGGCCAAGTACAGGCGGCGCTCGGTGGTGGCCGAGTCGGCACCATCGACGTCGGTGACGAGGACCTGCCTGATCTTCGGCATGGTGGCCAGCGCCATCTCGCCGAGGTATTCGGTGCGGATCGGAACGTCGCGCCAACAAAGTACTTTAAAGTCGTGCGAGCTCAGAGCGCGTTCAATAATCGCCTCTGCGCGGGTCTCGTCGTGGGGGAGGAAGACCATGCCGACGCCGAGAGCCTTGCCTTCGGGGACGGAGAGGTCTTCGGTGCGAATCAGGAAGTCGCGAGGGACAGCCGCGAGCACGCCGACGCCGTCGGAGCTTTTGCCATCGGCGGCAGTGGCTCCGCGATGCGCCAGACGCGCGAGCGCGGTCAGGGCCTGGGCGAGAATCCTGTTCGTGGCCACGGCATCGACGGACGCGACAAAGCCCACGCCGCAGGAGTCGTGGTCAAAACGTGCGTCGATCAGGGACGGTGCCTGATGGGAATGAGAGCTGGCGAAACCCGTAGCGGCTCGAGGCGCAGAGACAGAGGCGAGTGCGCGAAACCTTTCCATAATTCACTATACGTCCGATGAATCGCGGGAGACATCGGAGAACCTTTCCGTCAAGGTATGGGTGGCGCTCCACGTGGAACGCCATTGCATAAATATACATCACGATGTATATTTATGCATAGTGCAGGGGACATGGCCGAGGCAGAGGCGGCGCTGAAACATAGATGAAACAACAACGTCATACCGTAATTCGTGAACTGCTGGGACGGGCTCCCATTGCCAGCCAGGATGAGCTACGGCGAAAACTCGCAGGGCGTGGTTTTCATGTTACACAAGCAACGCTCTCTCGTGACATTCACGAGCTGAGATTATCGAAGGGACCGGACGGCTACTCGCTTTCGAACGGAGCCGAACACGACGAAGACTCGCTTCCCGGAATCCGCGATGTACTGCACGGCTTCGGGCTTGAGGTTCGCCAGGCGGCGAATCTTCTGGTCGTCATTACCACCACAGGCGGAGCCCAACCGATCGCCGCCGGCATGGATTACGAAGATTGGCCGCAGGTTGTGGGAACGATCGCGGGAGACGATACAGTTTTAATCATCTGTCCTGATATAGAGCAGGCGAACGAGTTGAAGGTTCAGATCGAAGATTACATCGGCTGACGCGAAGATTTCCGTCGGCTGGCGCGAGGTGGAGTTGGCGAACGTAGAGACCATCGAAAAAACACAGGATGCGGGAGCGCTGAAGACGCGTGCTCCCCGGGTGGCCGTTGCAGGCGTAAGCGGCTATGCGGGCGGCGAGCTGGCAAGACTGCTGCTGCGTCACCCCGGCATGGAGGGAACGGCTCCGCTGTTTCTGGGCCGCGGAGACGCCGCGCAGACGATCGAGTCGATCCACCCTCAACTCTCGGGGCTGGGAAAGAAGAGCTCGCATGCGGTCGAGAGCTTCGAGTGGGATCGGCTGACCGACGCGGGCATCGAGATTCTCTTCATGGCGACGCCGCACGAGCAGTCGCGCGAGTGGGTCCCGGAGGCGATCGAGCGCGGTATTCGCGTGATCGACCTGAGCGGAGCCTGGCGCCTGCAGGAGGAGAGCAATCGCGCCGTCTACAAGCTCGAGGACGCGGATCCGGAGCTGGCCGCGAAGTTCCAGGCCGAAGCCGTCTATGGCTGCCCGGAGCTTCATCGCGAGGAGATCCGCACGGCGCGGCTGGTAGCCAATCCCGGCTGCTATTCGACCTCGATCATCCTGGGCCTGACGCCTCTGGTGCGCGCGGGCGTGGTCGATCTCGATTGTGGAATCATCAGCGACTCGAAGTCGGGCGTCTCCGGCGCAGGCAAGGCTCCCACATCGAAGACGCACTTCATGTATGCGGCGGATAATCTTTCGACGTACGGCGTCTTTGGGCATCGTCACACCGGTGAGCTGCTGGAGCAGCTCTGCCTCACTGAGGACCAGATTCAGTTCACGCCGCACCTGCTGCCGATTCCGCGTGGAATTCTTTCGACGATCTACCTGCGGCTGAGAGAACCGATGAAGCCCTCCGAGGTGAGCGACCTCTTCTCAAATTTTTACGAGGGCAGCCCTATGATTCGGCTGCACCCGACGCCGGAGCTTCCGCAGATCCAGCACATCGTGCGCACCAGCTTCTGCGATCTCGGGTTTGCGCTGGCGAAGGACGGCAAGCGGATGATCGTGGTCTCGTGCCTCGACAACCTGCTGAAGGGCGCATCGGGACAGGCGGTACAGAACATGAACGTGATGTGCGGTTGGAAGGAAGAGGAGGGCTTGCTGTGAGATTTGTCGTAAAACTGGGCGGCGCGGGTCTAGAGAATCCGACCCTCCTCCACGCCTGCGGCAAGGCCATCGCCGAGCTCGTCGACGACGGAAATCAGGTCGCGGTGGTTCACGGCGGAGGCGTGCAGCTGACGCGCACGCTGGCGCAACTGGGCAAGAAGAGCGAGTTTATCTCCGGTCTGCGTGTCACCGACGCCGAGACGCGTGATGCCGCGCTGATGGTGCTGGCAGGGCGCGTGAACAAGTCGCTGGTCGCCTCGCTCGCCTCGCACGGACAGGCTGCGGTCGGTCTCTCCGGCGGCGATGGCCACGTCTTCCGCGCGCGCAAGAAGAAGACCGATCCCGACCTCGGCTTCGTCGGCGAGATCGCATCGACCGACCCGCGCTGGCTCGAGGCCATCTGGACCATGGGAGCGGTGCCGGTGATCTCGTCCATCGCGCTCGGCTTCGATGGCGAGTACTACAATATCAATGCGGATGAGATGGCGGCGGCTTGCGCGATTTCGACCAAGGCCGACACGCTGGTCTTCCTGACCGACGTGCCCGGGGTGAAGGGGGCTGACGGCAGCGTGATGCGCTGGCTGACGCTCGGGGAGATTCCCGCGCTTGAAGAGAAACAGGTGATCTCGGGCGGCATGTTGCCCAAGCTGAACGCTTGCCGCGAGGCCCTTCTGCACGGCGTCAAGCGCGTTCGCATCTTACCTGCGGAGGCGGCGGCGCTCCTGCCGGATATCTGCACAACACGAGTCAACGACGGAACGGAGGTCATGGTCGCATGAACCTGGCATCGATTCAGGCTGCGGAGAAGAAGCTGCTGCTCAACACCTACGAGCGCAACCCTTATCTCTTTGTCAGCGGCAAGGGCGTCTTTCTAGAAGATGAAAATGGAGCCCAGTATCTCGACCTATTGAGTGGCATCGGAGTCTCGGCGCTCGGCTACGGACACCCGGCCGTCGAAGCGGCCATCGCCGATCAAAGCAAGCGTCTGCTGCACACCTCGAACCTCTTCTTTCATGAGCAGACAGCCGAGCTCGCGCTACGCCTGACCGAGATCAGCGGCATGGATCGCGTCTTCTTCTGCAATAGCGGAACGGAGGCATGGGAGGCGGCGCTGAAACTCGCTCGCGCCTCCTCGACCAAGGCCCGCGAAGAGGGCAGGAAGATCGGAACGAAGTTTCTCGCGCTCGAGCACAGCTTCCATGGCCGCACCATGGGCTCCGTGGCAACGACGTCGAAGGACAAGTACCGCCTGCCCTTCGCACCCGTCATGGGCGACGTCGAGTTTGTGCAGTTTAACGACGTGGCTGATCTTCGTGCCAAGTTCTCCGATGAGGTCTGCGGCATCTGCCTCGAGCCCGTGCAGGGCGAGGGCGGAATCCACGAGGTCTCGAAGGAGTTCTTCGCCGCCGCCCGTGAGCTCTGCGACTCGACCGGCGCGCTGTTGCTGGCCGATGAGATTCAGAGCGGCCTGGGACGTACCGGAAAGTGGTTCGCGTATCAGCACTACGGGATTCAGCCCGACGTGACCACGCTGGCCAAGCCCATCGCCAACGGCATCCCGATGGGCGCGATGATGTGCACGGAGCGCGCAGCGCAGGCCATTACGCCGGGCATGCACGGAACTACCTTCGGCGGAGGCCCGCTGGCCTGCGCCGTTGCGATCGCCGTCATCGACACCATGCGCAAGGACAATCTGCTGGCCCACATCGAAGAGGTCGGCGGGTTCTTCAAGCAGCAGCTCGAGGGCCTGAAGCAGCGTCACGACTGCGTCACGGAGGTGCGCGGCATGGGCCTGATGCTGGGCATGGAGATTAACTCGGCAGAGCTTGCGAAACAGGTTGCCGCGCAGATGATGGAGCGGCGCATCATCATCAACCGAACGAGCGAAACGGTGCTTCGCTTCCTTCCTCCCTACCTTCTCGAAAAGGAGCACGTCACGACGGCCATCGACGCGCTCGACGAGATTCTGAAGGCGAACACCCAACTTGCCGGCTCCGCTCCGGCTGGAGATCAAGCACATGGGTAGCAAAACTGTGACGATGAACACGAAGCCAGAGATGACGTCGGAAGATCTGACGCCCCGCAAGCCAACCGCCACGCTCGGCATTCAGTCCGACACGGCATTTAACGAAGCCGCCAAGCGCCTGTGCGGACGCGATCTCTGCTCCATCAGCGACCTCACGGTCGAGGAGATGGCCGCCATCATGGAGCTGGCGCACGCAGTCAAGACTCACCCCGAGGACTTCCGCCATGCGCTCGACGCCAAGCAGATGGTGATGTTTTTCGAGAAGGCCTCGTTGCGCACGCGGCTCACCTTCGAAGCCGCCATCAACACACTCGGAGGCAACGCCATCTTCGTCGACCAGACACAGTCGCCGCTGGGCGAGCGCGAGTCCCTGCCCGACATGGCGCACAACGTCGAGCGCTGGATGAGCATCATCGTGCTGCGCACCTACTCGCACGACACCATCACCGAGATGGCCGCCTGCTCGAGGGTTCCGGTCATCAACGCGCTCTCCGATCTCGAGCATCCCTGCCAGGCGATCGCCGACTTCCTCACACTTGAAGAGCGTTTCGGCTCGGCCGAGGGCCTGCACTTTACCTACGTGGGCGATGGCAACAACGTCTGTCACTCGCTGATGCTGGCCGGCGCGCAGCTCGGATCGCACGTCACCGTCGCGACCCCGAAGGGATTCGCCCCGAAGCTCGAGATCATCCATAAGGCCATCGAGATCGCCGAGGCCACCGGTGGAAGCATCACGCTGCTGCACGATCCCGTCAAGGCAGTCGCCGGAGCCGATGCGGTCTACACCGACGTCTGCACCAGCATGGGCTTCGAGCATGAGGCCACCAAGCGCGCTCCCATCTTCAAGCCTTATCAGGTGAACGAAGGACTGATGACGAACGCCCAGCAGGACGCGGTCTTCATGCACTGCCTTCCCGCGCATCGCAACGCCGAGGTGACCGATGCCGTGCTCGATGGTCCGCAGTCGATCGTCTTCGATCAGGCCGAAAATCGCATGCACGCCCAGAAGGCTCTGCTGCTGATGCTGCTCGGCGGAGCCAAGCGCATCTCCAGCAGCCGCGGACGCGGAACCCAGGCCCGCAAGCGCCCCTCGCTGGTCTAAATTGTAACCGTCCTGGATTGTATTTTGGATCGGGTCACTCGAGCGCATAGGCGCAGGGTGGCCCGATCTTTCGCTTCCCTCCCCTCATTGGGGCCGAACATCAAGGAGAACTTCGCGTGAGCAAGATGTGGTCAGGACGATTTCGTGAGCCGCTCGATCCAGCATTCGAGTCGTGGCAGCGCTCGTTTCCCTGCGACGCCCGCCTGCTCCCGCAAGAGGTCGCGGCCTCGAAGGCGCACGCCCAGGCCATCGCGGCGGCAGGCATCCTGACCGAGACAGAGCTCGTGAAGATGCTCGAGGGACTCGACCGCGTAATCCCTCTCGCCATCGAAGAGGCCGCGAAGGTTGCGAAGCCGGCGAGCGAGGATGCAGGGCTCGACGCGTATCTTCCCACAATCATTGCACTCAACTCACAGGCTGAAGACATTCATCACTTCGTCGAGCTGCAGCTGACCAAGCTGATTGGCGATCTCGCGCTGAAGCTGCACACCGGCCGCAGCCGCAACGAACAAATCGCGACCGACATGCGTCTCTTCGTTCGCGATGCCATCGACGACACGCTCTCCGGACTGCTCGACTGGCGCGAGGCTCTCGTCGAGCTCGCGCAGGCCTCTGGCGACGCCGTGATGCCTTCGTACACGCATCTGCAGCGCGCCGAGCCCGTGATGGTGACGCACTGGCTGCTCGCCTACGTCGCGATGCTCGAGCGCGACTCCACGCGTCTGATGGACGCGCGCAATCGTCTGAATTTGTGCCCCCTGGGCTCGGGCCCCATTGCAGGGGCTACGCTCGCTCTCGACCGTACCATCGCGTCCGATGCTCTCGGCTTCGACGGCCCGACTCCCAACAGCATGGACGCGACCAGCGATCGCGACTTCGCGCTCGAATTCACCCAGGCGCTCTCGGTGCTCGGCCTGCACATCTCGCGCTTCGCCGAGGAGCTGACTCTGCACTCGACCGCGGAGTTCGGCTTCCTCGATCTGCCCGAACGCTTCTCGACCGGCTCGAGCGCGATGCCGCAGAAGAAGAATCCCGACCTCACCGAGCTGATTCGCGGCAAATCCGGGCGCCTGCAGGGCGCGGCGCTGACGCTCGCGACCATCGTCAAGGGACTTCCGCTCGCCTACAACAAAGACCTGCAGGAGGGTCAGGAGCCGGTCTTCGACGCCGCCGACACCATCGCCGGCATCCTCTCCGTGCTGCCCGGCTTCACCCGCGCTCTGCGCTTCCGCGCCGACGTAATGAAGGCCGCCGCCGAGAAGGGCTATCTCAACGCGATGGCCGCCGCCCAGTACTTGACGTACAAGGGTGTTCCCTTCCGCAAAGCGCACGAAAAAGTAGGCCAAGCGGTTCGGCTGGGTCTCGAGACCGGACGCGAGCTGAATGACCTGACTCTCGATGAACTGCGCGGCTTCGGCGAGGAGTTCGGCGAAGACTTCTTCGACTCCATCACGCTCGAGGCCACGCTCGACTGCCACGACGTCGTCGGAGGCACCGCGCGCAGCCGAGTCAAGGATGCCCTCGAAGGAGCCTCCCGGCGGATTGCGACCGATAGGCACTCGCTTGCATCAAAAAAATCTGCGAAACTTGCGCTGGAGCGTGTCCCCGTTGTCTAACTCGTCGTTATTGCCTGTGAGCGAATCCACCTCTTCCTCGCGTCCGCGCGTGGGCGGGGCGATCGTTCGCAAGGCGAAGCTTCCGGATGCGGTGAACATCTTCGAGCTGGTCAACTCGCTGTCGGGCGACGGTACACTGCTGCGCCGCAGCTACGCGGAGATTTGCGAGAACGTTCGCGACTTCACTGTGGCTGAGAGCGAGAGCGGAGTCTTCCTGGGTTGCGGCGCGCTGCATCTCTACGGACCGCATCTGGCCGAGATTCGCTCTATCGTGGTGAAGCCTGAGGCCAAGGGACAGGGCGCGGGCGGCAGGCTGCTGCGCGGTCTGCTGGAAGACGCCGAAGAGCAGAGCGTCACCAGCGTCTGCCTGTTCACACGCATTCCGGACTTCTTCTTTCACTTCGGATTTCGCGTCGTCGACCGCACAGTGCTTCCGGACAAGATCTACAAGGACTGCCAGACCTGCCCGCGTCTCTATGCCTGCGACGAAGTTGCGATGGTGCGCGGTCCGGTTCCAAAGATCGCCGTGCTGGGACCGAAGAAGCTCCCGCAGCCTGAGCTGGTGAAACTGCAGGCCGGGGTCGTGCCGCTGCCAGGCGGCCATCACACCGTTAGATGAAGACAGCGCTGCCGCGCGGGCCCACTGCGCGTGGGGCGATCCGGCAGGCCATTTTGCCTCTACCAGACGTGCTGGAAGCCGTCCTTCTCAGTCAGGTGAACCTCGGTACGAAAGAGATCGCTCAGATTTTTCGCAGTCAGAAGATCGCGGCGCGAACCATCGGCGACGATACGGCCGTCTTTCATCATCAGAATGCGGTCGATCTCCGGGATGATGTCGGAGACCTGATGGGTAATCAGAAGAATGCCGGTTCCCTGCTGCGCAAGCCGCCGCATCAGGTTGCGCAGCTCCTGCTGGGCGGCGATGTCGAGCGCATTGGAAGGCTCGTCGAGCAGGAGCATCTGCGAAGACGCCACCAGGGCGCGGCCGATCATGATGCGGCGCTGCTGGCCTGCGGACATGTGTCCGACGAGCTTGTCGCGCAGAGGCTCGGCGTCGATCAGGGCGAGCACCTCGTCGGCGCGGGAGCGCATCTCGTCGGTGACGGTGAGGTTCGGCCACAGGGTGGAGCTCGAGAAGAAGCCGGTCAGGACGGCGTCGCGGCCGGTGGTGGTGAGGGTCGGCTTGCCGGGCAGCTCGGCGGAGACGACGCCGAGGCGCTTCTTGAGCTCGGTGAGGTCCCAGCGCGCGCGGCCGAAGATGCTCACCTCGGTCTCGGGCGCGACCATCGGGTAGCACTCGCAGGTGATGGTCTTAATCAGGGTGGATTTGCCGCAGCCGTTGGGGCCGAGGATGGCGATGTGCTCGCCCGCGTTGACGGCGAGATTGATATCGTGGAGGACGACATTTTCGCCCCGGGCTACTTTGACGTGCGCAAGCTTCAGGAAGGGCTCGGAGATATGCTGGGCCATCATTTAACGATAGCGTGGTCGCGTGACCTCGTTCGGCATCATGCATCGAATGAATAGCGTCATCAGCAGCGCGGAGGAGCATGAGATTCAACACGTCGAACCACGATGAGAAGATCGCCTACGCCCTACTGCGAGCCATGGCGGGGACGAACCTGTTGATGCACGGCGTGAGCCGCCTGCTGGCCGGCCCCGCGAACTTCGTCGGGCACCTGACCGTGCAGTTCGCGCACTCGCCTCTGTCGCATTCGCTGGTGCAGGGGTTCGGATCGGCGCTGCCTCCGATCGAAGGTCTGATCGGCCTGCTTCTGCTGTTGGGCTGGAAGACGCGCTGGGCGTTGGTCGCTGCCTCGCTGCTGATGATGGTGCTTACCTTCGGATCGTCTCTGGTGCAGGACTGGGCCGCGGCGGGAACGCAGCTCTCGTACGCTCTGGTCTTCTCGGTGCTGCTGTTTCTTCGGCGTTACAACGCGTGGTCGATCGACGGCTGCTGGAATCAGGAGCGCGGCTAGGTCGTATCGACCAACCCTGCTTGGGAGAAGTGATTCTGGCCTGCCGGCCGGGCCCACTGCGCTCGGCCACCCCACAAACGAAGACCTGTTTGTGGGGACCCCGGTACGGGCGCACCCTTCGTGACGCGTGTACTCCTTCGGGGTAGAGTTCCCGTTGGTCGCTTGCCAGAATTCTTGCGTCGACCAGCGGGAGGCACACGTCACGAAGTGACCGCTGTCCGCGCAGGACGCCCGCGCGGCAGCGCCTATCTTTGATCTCGCTCGCTTCGCGTGTTACAGGCCTTTGAGGACGGAGCCTACGATGCCTCCGATGACGCCGGATTCGGTGTTCTGCTCGACGCGCTCGACCTTCATGTACTCCTGCAGCTGGTGGGCGAGGCGCTGGATGGGAAGCGTCTGAAGCCAGACGCGGCCGGGGCCGGTTAGCGCGGCCAGGAAGATGCCGTCGCCGCCGAAAATGAGGTTGCGGATGCCGGGCACGCGCTGGATCTGGAAGTTGACTCCGGCGTGGAAGGCTCCGACGTGGCCGGGATGAACGCGGAGAGTCTCGCCGGGGGCGAGGTCGCGCACGATGACCTCGCCCGAGAGCTCGAGCCAGGCGACGCCCTGCCCGGAGACCTTCTGGAGGAGGAAGCCGTCGCCGCCGAAGATGCCTGCGCCGAGCGACTGCTGGAAGCCGACACCGAGCGCGATGCCTGCGGTGGCGCAGAGGAAGCCGTGGCGGTGGACCATGTACTCGTGGCCCCCGGAGACCTCGACGGGGACGATGTGGCCGGGGACGCGGGTGGCAAAGGCAACGGTTCCGGGGGCGCCGACGGCGCGGTACTCGGTCATGAAGAGTGTTCCGCCGCCGGCGACGCGCTTGAGGACACCGAGGAAGCCACCGCCGCCGGCGTGCTGGGTGTGGGTGTTCATCTGGATAGACTGGCTCATCCAGGAGAGCTCGCCGGCCTCGGAGATGACGGCGTCGTTGTGATCGAGCGCGAACTCGAGCACGGGCATGGTGGTTCCAAGGATGCGATGCTGCATGAGCCCTCCTCCGGGTGGGGACCCGGCCCCCGTACATATTAGTGCAAAGTCTTCGATCTAAAAAACTTAAGTCCGGACTTCGTGAAATCTTAAGTCCGGATTTCGAGAAACTCAGGCCCGATCTTGTGAAAACTTCGATCCGGCTTGGTCGGCTCCGGGATATTAAGCAGTAAAGCCCGGCTGATAGCCGGGCTTCCTTTTTCCTACTTTTTAAGTATATCAGCCGTGTCAAGAGAATCACGGTGGAGACGAAGGCGGCTTGTGCTGTTTGCCGTCGTCCTCAACGATGTACCTCTATCTCTGGACGGCGCCGAACTTCATCGATTTACCCGGGATGATGTTGGCGGCCCTGGACCGGGGAGAGAGCAGGGGTTGGGTGGCGATTGAAAGCGGCGGTGAGCCGGTTGCGATCGGCGGCGTGGAGAGAAACGACGCTCAGGAGACAGAGGCGTGAAGGGATTTCGTCTCATGGCCGCCCTCGCATGCCGAAAAGACGATGGCTGGTATGGAACGGACCCCGCCGGGATGGAACGCGGTCGAGCACAGGAGGAACAGCGGATTTTAAAGACGATGGCCGCGAAGTTGCCGAGAGGCGTCTTAGAGGTCACGGCAGAGCTTTTTGCCGCGTCTCGATGGAAGCTTCGGAGCACAAGGCGGGGAGTCTCGAAGAACGCCGGGCGACGTTTGGCCGGGAGATGGCCAGGAGCGGCGGGCTGATCGAGGACGGAAGGATCATGGGGGTCTTCGCGACGGTGCCGCGGGAGAGGTTCGCGGGAGCTCCGCCGTGGAGGATCTTCGGCGGCGGCGAGGAGGGACGATGGGTGAGCGATCCTTCGGAGCTCTACCAGGATGTCTTGATCCAGCTGAAGGATGAGGCGGCGATCAACAACGGACAGCCGAGCCTGCATGCTCTGTGCTTTGCGGCGCTGGAGATCGGCGAGGGCGAGACGGTGGTGCATGTGGGTGCGGGCACGGGGTATTACACGGCGATGCTGGGCCTTCTGGTGGGAGCGGGCGGAGGGGTGGACGCCTATGAGATCGAGGACGATCTCGCGGAGCGGGCACGGGAGAATCTAAAGGCGATGCCGTGGGTGAGGGTGCATGCGGAGTCGGGCGTTCAGGCATCGCTGCCGGAGTGCGACGTGGTGTATGTGAGCGCGGGGGCTACGGAGCCGCTGGGGATTTGGCTGGAGGCCCTGCGGGTGAGGGGAAGGCTGCTATTTCCCTTGACCCCCGAGGAGGGATATGGGGGGATGCTGAGGGTGACGCGGAATCCTGAGGGATATGCGGCGCGGTTTTTGTGCGGGGCGAAGTTTGTGGGCTGCGAGGGAGCGCGGGATGCCGCGATGGGGCGGAGGCTGGAGGAGTGTTTTATGAAGGGCGGGGCTGGAGAGGTGCGGTCATTGCGTCGGGATGACCGGCCGGATGAGAGTGCGTGGTGTGTTGGGAAGGGGTGGTGGCTGTCGCGGCGTTAGGACACTTTTTACAGATAGTGGGATGTTGAGGGAAACGGTTCCGATGTTTTCCGGAGCTTGTCTCGTAATCTTCCTACCTTCTTTTGTGGTCTTCACGGTTATGGGCGAGAACCCTTTACTACACCTACATCATGGCCAGCAGGAGTCATCACCTCTATGTTGACGTTACCCGTGAGATTGAGCTTCGTGTGCTTCAGCATAAAACAGGGGAAGGTTTGAAGGATTCACGAAGCTTTATCGGTGCGAGCGGCTGGTCTGGTTCGAGTGGTTTCTTTATGTGGAGGACGCCATCGCACGCGAGAAGCAGCTGAAGGGTCGCGGATCAAGAAGGTTGCTTTGGTCGAGAGCGGGAATCCAACCTGGACTGATTTGAGCGAGGAATTGGGACAGGCCGATTCCGATGTATGGAGAGGTTTAATCCAGGTGCATCGGCTGGAGGGAGACGCAGCTCCTTCGACTTCGTTCTATCCCAGCGGGCAAGCTCGCTGGGGACCCGGCGTTTCTCTCAGTGCCTGTATCAATCTTTGGATTGATAAGCCAAAGAGCTCCGGTGTGATCGATGAAGAAAGGATCAAGATCCGGTCATGGCAAAAGGATTGAAGTTATTGATAGGAGACAAGGTGTTGCTGAAACATTCCTCAACATGGGAAGGCTGCCTTGGACTGGACTCTACGAGTCGGTTTTGGGTAAGGTTTCGATGAACCTAAGAATAAGGAGCTTCGATGATCTCACGCAGAAGGTTTCTGGGGCAGGCTTCGGCTGCCGGTCTTTATGCGGCCACGCAGGGTGGAGTTTCTTTTGCCAACCCTCTGGGTCTTCCGGTTGGCATTCAGCTTTACTCGGTGCGTCAGCAGCTTGGCGAGGACTTTGAAGGCACGCTTGCGGAGGTTGCGAAGGCCGGTTATACGGAGGTCGAGTCCGCCGGTTACTACAACCACTCGGCCGCCGAGGCGAAGCAGGCGTTCGCGAAGGCCGGCCTGAAGTGCGTGAGCGCGCATCACCCCTATGGAGACCTGCGCAAGAAGTTCGATGAGCTGCTGGCGTTCGACAAGGAGATCGGCGTGGAGTACATCATCTGCGCGAGCCCGGGGGCGAAGGATCCGGCGCAGAAGTCGATGACGCTGGAGGACTGGAAGTGGTTGTCGGAGAAGTTCAACCAACTGGGCGAGAAGACCAGGGCCGCCGGCATCACCTTCGGGTATCACAACCATACGCATGAGTTCGAGACGCTGGACGGCGGGGTTCCTTACGAGGTGCTGCTGAAGACCTCGGACCCGAAGCTGGTGACGCTGGAGCTGGACTGCGGATGGGCGGTGGTGGCGGGGAGGAAGCCGGTCGATCTGATGAAGGAAAATCCTCACCGCTTCTCGATGTTTCATGTAAAGGACTTCAAGATTACGGCGCCGGGCCAGGAGGGCGCGAAGGTGACGGAGCTGGGGCTGGGAAGCATCGACTATACCCCGGTGTTCGCGCAGGCGGCGAAGAACCAGAAGATCCGGCACGTCTTCGTGGAGCAGGAGGCGTTCGATATGCCCTGGAAGGATTCGCTGAAGACGGATGCGGATTATGTTAAGAAGCTGAAGTAAGGCGATGGCCTGCCGGCCGGGCCCACTGCGCTCAGTCACCCCACAAACGAAGACCTGTTTGTGGGGACCACGGTACGGGCGGTCACTTCGTGACGCGTAGTGGGCTTTCGGCGTGAGGCTCCCGTTGGTCGCTTGCACAAATCTTCATGCCGACCAGCGGGAGACCCACGCCGAAAGCTCACTCGCCGTCCGCGAAGGACCCCGCGCGGCAGCGCTAACAGACGTCGCGCCAGTCGAGGATGACCTTGCCGGAGCTGCCGGAACGCATGGCGTCGAAGCCCTGCTCATAGTCGCGCCAGTGGAGCCGGTGAGTGATGACGCCGGAGATGTCGAGGCCGCTCTCGAGCATCACGGTCATCTTGTACCAGGTCTCGTACATCTCGCGGCCGTAGATGCCGCGAAGGGTGAGCTGGTTGAAGACGACCTGGTTCCAGTCGATGGCGATCTCCACGGAGGGGATGCCGAGCATGGCGATCTTCGCTCCGTGGCTCATGTTGCGAAGCATCTCGCGGAAAGCCGCAGGGTTGCCGGACATCTCGAGGCCGACGTCGAAGCCCTCGTGCATGTGGAGCTGCTTCTGAATCTCGGTGAGCGGGGTGGCGCGGGGATCGACGGCAAGGGTGACGCCGACCTTGGCGGCGAGGTCGCGGCGGTAGGGGTTGGGGTCGGAGATGACGACGTAGCGGGCGCCGGCGTGGCGGGCGACGGCGGCGGCCATGATTCCGATGGGGCCGGCTCCGGTGACGAGGACGTCTTCGCCGAGGACGGGAAAGGCGAGCGCGGTGTGGACGGCGTTGCCGAGGGGGTCGAAGATGGCGGCAATCTCGGGGTGGATGCCTGGGGCGTGCTGCCAGATGTTGGACATGGGGAGCACGATGTACTCGGCGAAGGCACCGTCGCGGTTGACGCCGACGCCGAGGGTGTGGGCGCAGAGATGGCGGCGGCCGGCGAGGCAGTTGCGGCAGCGGCCGCAGACGACGTGGCCTTCGCCGGAGACGAGCTGGCCGAGGGCGATGTCGGTGACGTTGGAGCCGAGCTCGACGACCTGGCCGACGAACTCGTGGCCGATGACGAGGCCCTCGCGGATGGTGGAGCGGGCCCAGGCGTCCCAGTCGTAGATGTGGAGATCGGTGCCGCAGATGCCGGTGTAGAGGACGCGGATCTTGACGTCGTTGATGCCGATGGTGGGCTCGGGGACATCTTCGAGCCAGAGGCCGCGTTCGCCGCGGCTCTTTACGAGTGCCTTCACGGAGTACCTTTCCGGCCTGTACGCGGACGCGCGCGGGCCAGAGATTATTTTAGTCTGGATCGACTTTATAGAAGACAGGCGCTGCCGCGTGGCCCACTGCGCGGCAGCGCCTGTCTTTCTTCAAAAAATCGCGGCTTAGGTTGGTAGCATGGCGATGGCAGTGTAAGGAGAGAAGAGTGAGGATTTCGAGGCGCAGATTTCTGAAGAGTTCTTCAGCAGTGGCCCTGGGTGTGGGTGCGCGAGGGTTCGCGAAGACGAAGGGGGAGAGGATGCTGTTTGTGGGGACGCAGACGGGAGAGGCGAGCAAGGGGATCTATGCGTATCGTTTCGATACGGCGATGGGAGAGCTCAGGCAGGTGGGGCTGGCGGTCGAGGCGGAGTTCCCTACGTTCCTGGCGTTAACACCAGATCGGAAGACGCTGGTGGCGATCAACGAGATGGACGAGTTTGAGGGCAAGAAGGCGGGCGGGGTCGAGAGCTTTCGCGTGGAGCCGGGGGGGGCGAAGCTGAAGAAGGTGAACCAGGTCTCGTCGGAGGGGTCGGGACCTTGCAACGTAAATGTGGATCATACGGGACGATGCGCGTTTGCGGCGAACTATGGCGAGGGCAGCGCGGCGTCTTATCGGCTGGGCAGCGATGGGAGGCTGAGCGAGGCGGTCTCGGCGTTTCACTACACGGGGCACGGGCCGAAGGTGTCGCAGGAGCATGCCCGCGGGCATCGCGTGACGCCTTCGCCGGATAACCGGTTTTTGCTGGTGAACGATCTGGGATCGGACCGGATTCATGTGTATCGGCTGGATGCGGCGACGGCGAAGCTGACTCCGAACGATCCTCCGGAGTACGTCGCGAAGGTCGGGTCGGGGCCGCGGGCGTTTCGGTTTCATCCGAATGGCAGGTGGGCTTACTGCGTGAATGAGTTGGACTCGACGGTGACGGTGCTGGATTGGGATGCGCAGAAGGGCGTGTTGACGGCAAAGCAGGCGCTCTCGAATCTGCCGGAGGGGCATAGCGGGCCTTCGGCTCCCTCGGAGGGGGTGCTGGACCGGGAGGGGCGCTTTCTTTATGTTGCGAACCGGCTGGATGACTTCATGGTGACGTATGCAGTCTCGGCCGAGGATGGGCGGCTGACGCTGGTGGAGCGGAGCTCGTGCGGGGGGAAGACGCCGCGGCATATTGCGCTCGATCCCACGGAGAGGTGGCTGCTGATCGCTAACCAGGACTCGGACCATATCTCGGTGTTTGCCCGGGATGCGAAGACGGGGAAGCTGGCGGCTACGGGCAAGGATTTTCCGCTTTCGAAGCCGCAGTGCATCTTGTTTTTGTGATGGAAGTGAGCTCATGGGCAAGGGCTTAACCGCAGATCCTTTGGCTCCGCTGTGCTCCGTCCAACATGACGCTCCTAGGGGGAAGAGTCCTGCTTTGGCTGGGTAAAGTTGCGGCGGTTCATCCCACCTGAGCGACGATAAGACCGTCGCGAAGATGGGGCACCCTAATTCATGGATTTTAAGTACAGCGGGATGAGTTTTGAAACAGCAAAGGCGCTCGAGGGTCTCGAGCGCCTTGCTGTTTTTGGTTGAGCTGTGAGTTTAGTGGCGGTTGTTGTCGGCCGGGGTTCCGGTGCTGGGCTGAGTGCCGTGCATGTCCGGTCCGCGCGGGGCGAAGGTGGTCCAGCGGGAGGCGTAGGCGGCGTTCGGGTCGGCGGGGCCGTCCCAGGGCAGAGCCTCGCGTCCGTTGAGGTCATAGACGATGCGGCCGTCCTTGATGGTGATCTCGGCGGAGAGAAGCTTGTCTCCGTCGAGACGGGCGTTGACCATGTCGGTGAAGCCGAATTGTCCCTCCGAGAGCTTGAGGACGGCGACGTCGGCGATGGAGCCTACGGAGAGATTGCCGAGCTCTTCGTGCTTGATCTCGCGTGCGGGGTGGGAGGTCATCTCGGCGATGACCTGCTGCAGGGTGAGGCCGACGGCCATCATCTTGCTCGCGACGTTAAGCTCGTCATGGGTGGCGCTGTTCATGCTGCCGATATGCAGGTCGGTGGAGATGGAGTCGGGGATGAAGCCGTCCTTGACCATGGGGACGGCGAGCGAGAACTTGAAGCTGCCGCCGCCGGTGCCGAGATCGAAGATGATGCCGCGCTTACGGCCGTCGATGAAGGCCTTGCTGGGCCCCTTAGTAACGGGGTCCTGCTCCTGACGGAGGCCGGAGTACATGTGGGTGTAGATGTCGCCGGGACGGAGCTTCTTGTTGAGCAGGTCGTAGAGGGGACGGGTGGGGCGGTCGACGCCGAAGTCGACCATGACGGGGATGTTGGCCTTGGTTCCTGCGATGACGGCCTGCTCGACGGGCTTCCACTCGGGACCGGCGAAGTGGGCGGTCTTGATGCCGACGACGAGGCCGGGATATTCGAGGGCCTTCTTTGCGGTGGCCTCGCCGTCCATGTCGTCCATGTTCTGCTCGTACTTATCGCCGCGCATGCCGGAGCCGACGATGTTGAGCATGACGAGGATGCGGGTCTTGGACCGGTCGATGATGCGCTGCTTGTAGTCCTCGAAGTTGCGCCAGCCGGAGCATCCGGCGTCGATGACGGTGGTGACACCGGTGCGCAAGGTGAAGCCGTCGGGGTAGATGCTGTTGTCGCCGGCGTAGGAGCCGCGCTCGCCGGTTCCGGCGTAGCCGTGGAAGTGGAGGTCGATGAGGCCGGGGGTGACGTAAAGGCCTTTGACATCGATGGTCTTGAGGGCGTCGGAGGAGGCGATGTGATCGGCGACCTTGGCGATTTTTCCGTCCTTGATGGCGACGTCCATGACCGAGTCGATGTGATTCTTGTCGTCGATGACGTGGCCGTTCTGGAGGATGAGGTCGTAGGCGATGTTGGGCGGGGCGGCTGGGAGAGGTGCACGTCGTTGAGCCAGGCCGGTGACGGAGACGGCGGTGAGCGAGAGGGCCGCACAGCAGGAGGCGATGAATCTATTGGATCGGGAGAGTCTGGTCATTAAGCTCCTTTTCTTGGATCGTGAGATTGGAGAAAGGCGATGGCCTGCCGGCCCGGGCCCACTGCGCGCGGAGCGGTCACTTCGTGACGCGTAGTGGGCCTTCGGCGTGGGGCTCCCGTTGGTCGCTTGCGCCGACCGGCGGGAGGCCCACGCCGAAGGCGGTCACACGTCACGAAGTGACCGCTCCGCGCGCAGTGGGCCCGGCCGGCAGCGCTGTCTTTCTAGGCCTTCGGAGCCGCGCTGAAGATCTCGACGAGGCGGTCGGCGATAATCTTATCCTCACCTTCCTTCAGCTGCCACATGGCGAAGCCGAAGACGTGGGGATCGCGCTGAGGACGGTTGCGGCGATGCTCGCCCTGCTGGGGCTGGGTTCCCTCGGGCCAGCGACCTCGCATGCCGCCCGCGTCGGCGTTCTGGCTGCCGATGCCGACGGGCTTGGTGTCGGCGAGCTGCTTCATGACGTCGATCGCGGTGAGGTTCACCTTGGCGGGATCGATCTGCCAGGTGTAGTGCGGGGTGACGTTGCCGAGAGCCTGGGGGTTGAACTCGCGCGGCAGCGGGGTGACGCCGAATTTGGCGACGGCCTTGGAGATGGTCTCGGCACGCTGGTCGTAGCCCTTGACAACGGCGTCGTAGTCCTGGTTGACGAAGAGCTCGAGGGCCTTGAGCAGGGCGAAGATGGTTTCTTTGCCGACCTTGCTGGAGCGGCCGATGCGGTTCTCCTGCGGGCTCATGTTCATCTGGGCCCAGCGGATGAGCTTCTCCTTGCCGATGAGGATGCCGGAGGCCTGGGGACCGCAGATGTCCTTGCCGCCGGAAAAGGCGACGAAGTCCCAGCCCTGGGCCGGGTACTCCCACAGGCGCTCCTTGGGGGGAACATCGGCGGAGGCGTCGTTGAAGGTGTAGATGTTCGCCTTCTTGGCGATCTCGATCATCTCGGGACCGGAGACCTTGCCGAGGTTGGACTGGATGTTGATGTAGTGCATCGCCAGCGTCTTGTCGTTGATGGCGTTCATCATCTGGTCCTTGGTCTCGACCTCGACCAGCTTGACGCCGGTCTGGCGGACCTGGTGGTCGAAGTTATTGCGGTGGGCCTTCTGGATGATGACCTCGGTCTTGGGGAAGCCGGTGAGGTCGGGGCAGGCCTCCATGCGGGGCTCGATGTCTTCGGTGAGCATGCCGGCGTAGCCGACGACGATGCCAGCAGCGACGCCCCCGGTGACCAGGCCGGTATAGCCGGGAGGGGTCTTGCAGAGCTTCTCGATGTAGCGTCCGGCGGCGGTCTCGAGCTCGTTGATGAGGACGAAGTGCTGGTTGCCCTGGCGCATGAGCTCCATGACCTCGGGCTTCATGACGGAACCGCCGATGACGGTGACGGTGCCGACGATGTTGATGAGGGGGGTCACGCCGAGCTCGGCGTAGACGTTTCCGGTCGAGCCGAGGCCGCTGGCGATGGGGACGATGGGGTGGCCATCGACGGGGTCCTCCGACAATTTGCCGGACTTCTTCTTGCTGCCCGCGCGCAACTCGACGGGGGCAAAGAGGGTGCCCCCAAGGGCTCCAAGGGCGGATAAGAAGGACCTACGATTCCAACCGGACTTCAGGATCATGCGAGACTTCCTTTCTGGATGAGACTAACTTGCGGGGGTGGCCGGAGGATTGACGACGATGGCGCTGCCGACGATCTCGATCAGCGAATCGCCGGGGATCCACTCGAGGGCCATGCAGGCGCGGGACGGGGCCTTGCCGGGGCTGAAGTAGGTTCCATAGATCTTGTTGAGCGCTTCGTACTGGGCCTTGTGGGCGTCGAAGCGGGCCTTGCCGGTGGGCATGGGAACTCCGTCGGCCAGAGGAAGGCAGAGGAAGACCTGGCAGTGGATGATCGAGTCCATGTTGGAGCCGGCGCGCTCGACGGACTTCTTGAGGGCGTCCATGGTGCGGGTGACGTGCTTCTCGAAGGGATCGGTGACGAGGATGTGGTCTTCCTTGCCGTAACCGTCGTTGGAGCCGGTTCCGGAGAAGTAGAAGATGCCGTCGTGGGTGTGGTTGCCGAAGCGGCGGGGGCGGTCGCCTCCAGCGGGTCCAGGCCCGGCGGGCGCTGCGGGTGTGGGGGCGGCGGGCTGCTGGGCGAAGAGCCGGGTTGCTCCGGTAAGGGCAGCCGACATGGCCGCGATCTTTCCAAAGAAGGTGCGTCGTGAGCTGATCTCCATCTGTTTTCTCCTTCGCGAGGGTCGCGCAGTTACCTGTTTCTGGAGCGTTTCACACCTGAGATTCGGGAGTCTACTCTGCAAACGGTTCCGCAGGTAAAGCAGATCCCCCTCAGAGGCGGCGATCTCCTGAAGACGATGCAGGTGTGTGGTGGAATGATAGGATTCGCCAGGCTTTGCTGACTACGGGCAAATGACCTACTTGGCGAGCAGCTCCTGTTCCGGGGTGAGCTCTTCCTGGAAGGGACGCTCGGGGTGGACGGTCATCCAGCAGGCGGCTCCTATCAGGGCCAGGGTGGCGGCGACGCCGAAGGCGGTGGTCCAACCATAGCGCTTCGCGATCCAGGGGGTGAGCGATGCGGTGAGGGCTCCTCCCAGCTGGCCCCCGGTGTTGACCACGCTCGAGAAGATTCCGGAGCTGCGGCCGGCGATATCGACGGAGACGGACCAGAAGGAGCTCTGCGAGAGATAGAGCGCGCCGGCTCCTCCGGCGAGGATGACCCCGGCCCACTGCGGGCTGTGCGCCTGCGATCCCAGAACGAGGAAGATCGAGGTGAGGACGAGCGAGACGGAGGCCAGCCTGCAGCGGCCGACGCGCAGGCCGTACCTGGCGGTGAGGCGATCGCTGAGGGCTCCGCCGATAAGGCAGAACACGGTCATGCAGAGGGACGGGAGCATGGCGTAGAGGGCGCTCGATTTGAGGTCGAAGCCGCGCGCCTGCGCCAGGTAGAGGAAGAACCAGCCGAAGAAGATCCAGGCGATGTAGCCGAAGGCGAAGTAGCCGATGACGAGTGCGGGAAGATCGCGGCTACGAAGGATGGCACCCCAGGAGATCTTGGTGGAATCCTGCTTGGACGGAGCGCCTTGCTTGGCGGGAGCCGTGCCGTAGGAGAGGCCGTCGCGAATCTCGACGAGCTCCTTGGCGGTCATGGCGGGGTGCTCTTCGGGGGTGTCTCGTGCGGTCCACCACCAGACGGCGCCTACGGCGAAGCCGACGAAGGCCGAGAACCAGAAGGCGGCGCGCCAGCCGTGCTGGGTGATCAGCCAGGCGAGAAAGGGAGGGGTGAGGCCGCTGCCGGCTCCTACGCCGGCGAAGATGAGGCCGTTAATGAAGCCGCGCTCCTTGAGGGGGACCCAGCGGGCGACGAACTGGTTAGCCGCCGGGTAGATGACGCTCTCGCCGGCTCCCAGGAGGAAGCGGACGCCGATGAGCAGAAACATGGCGTACTGGAAGTGGGTGGGCAGGAGTGCGGTGACGACGGTGGCGATGCCCCAGGAGAAGACTCCGAGCGTCAGGACCTTGCGAGGGCCGAAGCGCGCGGAGAGCCATCCGGCGGGGAGCTGGAAGCCGGCGTAGCCGATCAGGAAGGCGCTGAAGATCCATCCCAGACGCTGGTTGCCGAGGCCATACTCACTGCTGATCTGAAGACCGGCGATGGAGAGGTTGGTGCGGTCGAGGAAGGCGACCCCGCTCAACACAAATAACCAAAAGGCTAAGAAATAACGAATTCGAAGACGTCCTGACATCCTTGCTCCTACAGCGGATCAGTGCTGATACCGCACCTTCACGGAAATAAAAAGCTTCATTTTGGACCTCTAGACAAACCTTTGTCCGATAAACCGCAGGCTGGTTTCGAGGGTACAGCGAGAGACGTTAGTGCGCGTTAAGACCGTCGACGAGGCCCCGGCGATAGGCCCCCCAGGCGGGGATGCATCCAAGCAGGGCCCCGGCGAAGATGACCCCGAAGACATACAACACAACTCGTTGAGAGAGGCCGACCATGGCCAGTGGAATTCCGAAGTGGGTCTCGATCGGAACGTGGAAGAGCCAGAGAAGAACGTAGACGGCGCCGAGGCCGAGGAGGGTTCCGAGGGCGCTGATGAGGGCCGACTCCAGCACGAAGAGGCCGAAGATCTGACGGGCGTGAAGGCCGATGGCGCGGAGGATGGCGATCTCGCGGCGGCGCTCGTTGAGCACGGTATAGAGCGCGATGAGCATGGCCAGCAGGCCGACGACGAGCACGGCGGCCGAGACCAGCGAGAGAGCGATATCGGCGTAGCCGAGCACGCTCCAGAGATCCTGCAGGGCGAAGGCGGGGATGATGGCGGTGAGGGGCTCGCCCTTGTAGGTGTTGATCTCGCGCTGCAGCAGGAGGGTGTCGACGCGCGATTTGGTGCGCAGGAGGAAGGCGCTGATCTGGTCGATGTGCAGATCTTCTTTGTGGATCTTCGAGGCGGGAATCTCCTCGCCGATGGCAGGCGGGGTTCCGTCCTTCCAGTCGATGTGCATGGCCTCGTCGCCGTAGAGGGTGATGTAGAGGGCGCGGTCGACGGGGGTGGAGGTGCGAGCGAGGATGCCGACGACGGTGAAGGGCTTGTCGGCGTGATTTTCGAGGCTGACGCGCTCGAGGCCGTGGCTGAGGACGATCTTCTGGCCGAGCTTGTAGCCGAGGCGGGCCGCGACCTCGCTGCCGATGGCCGCGTCGAAGATGCCGCTGGGGCGGGTGCCTTCGGCGAACTGGATGGTGTGATCGCGGCGGTAGCGATAGTGCTCGTAGAAGTTGTCGTCGGTAGCGACGACGCGGAAGCCGTGGTGGCTGTCGCCGAGCGAGATGGGGATGGTCCAGGCGACTGAGGGGTGGTTACGGAAGTGGTTGTAGGAGTCGATGGAGATGTCGTTGTTTCCGGTTCCGATGTGGAAGACGGCGTAGAGAAGGAGCGGGAGCGAGCCTCCGCGGGCTCCGACGACAAGGTCGGTCTGGCTAAGGGTTCCGGAGAAGCCGGCCTGCGCGCCGTCGCGCACGCGATCGACGCCTACCAGCAACATCACGCTGAGCGCGATGGAGAAGATGGTCAGGCCGGTGGTGACGGCGCGGCTCTTCAGCGACTTCCACGCCAGCATGAGCAGGGTCATACGCGCACCTGGCTGGCGCTAGTGCTCGCGCTGGCTTGATTGATGTCGGCGAGCGAGATGCGCTCGTCGAAGTGCGCCATCAGGGAGCGGTCGTGGCTGACGAAGATGAGGGTAGCGCGGGCCTCGTCGCAGACCTCGAGCAGAAGCTGAAGGAAGCGCTCCTGGCGGTCGGTGTCGAGCGCGGAGGTGGGCTCGTCGGCGATGACCAGGCGCGGGCTGCCGATGACGGCGCGTGCGATGGCGACGCGCTGCTGCTGGCCGGTGCTGAGGCGGGTTACGCCGCGGTCGAGAAAGTCGTGGATGTCGAGCCGGCGGGCGATGCGCTCCACCTCTTCGTCGAGGTTGGGGGCGGTGATGCGCTTGCGGCGCTTGGCATGCACGCGGCACGGGAGCCCGATATTTTCCTTGACCGTGAGATAAGGGATCAGGTTGAAGCTCTGGAAGATGTATCCCATCTCGGAGCCGCGGTGGCGGTCGCGGGCGGAGAGGGAGAGCTGGGTAAGCTCCTTGCCGAGAACCTCGCAGGTTCCCTGCTGCGGCAGCAGCACTCCCGAGATCAGGCCGAGGAGGGTGCTCTTGCCGCTCCCGCTCGATCCGTGCAGGAAGACCCGCTTCCCTTTTTCGATTTGAAGATCCTTGATCTGAATGATGGGAGAACGCGCCTCGTAGCCGAACGAGACGTCCTGCATCACGACGGCAGAGGACATCTATTGCCCTCCGTAGGGCTTCACGTTCTCACCGGTCATCGTGTAGGAGACATCGCCGTAGGGGCTGACGATAGTGGAGATCTTGAGCTGACCGGTGACGACGATGGGATCGACGAAGGACATCTTGACCTTGGAGTTGTGATCCATCTTGACGTAGACCATCTGGTTGGGAGGCGGGGGCGGGGTATGGATGCAAGCTCCGGCGTAGGGGACGAGGAGGAACTCGGTAACGTCGTTCTCGTCGTCTTCGAGCGGGACCATGAAGCCGGGGATGCTGACCTGCTTGTTCTGGAGGGCGAGCGCGGGGGTAGGTTTGGCAGGAGCGGCGGAGGTCAGCGTCTTGAGGGTCTGCCAGTTGACGGTGACGGGCGAATCGGCCGCGTGCAGAAGGAGGGTGCCCAGAAGGACGTGCGAGGCAAGGGATGCCATCACTGTCCGGAGAGACCAACGGGACTTATTTCTCATTCTTCTCCTCCTGCACGCGACCGACTTCGGCGCCGATCACGGTAAAGCACCTGCTCTTATGGACTGCGGATACTGCGCTTTGTTGCGGGCCTTCTTTGCTTTCTTAGCTTAGGGTCCTATTTCTTTCTTTACTTCGGCTGGGGGGTTGCGGAAGGCGCCTGCACGGGAGCCCGCGCGGTTCCGAAGGAGCGGAGCCGGAAGGTGGTCCAGTGCGAGGAGAGCTTCGGGTCGCTCGACGCCGGAGCGTCCCACATATCCATGGAGATTCCGTTGAGGTCGTAGACGATCTTGCCGGAGCGAACGGTGAGCTCGCAGACCAGCTTGGTGTCGCCCATCTTTTTGGTGTTGTACATGTCCTCGAAGCCGAACTTGCCGTGCTCTTCGCTGAGGACGGCGACGTCTGCCGGGGCACCGACGGAGAGGTTGCCGAGCTGCGGCTGCTTGATCTCGCGCGCCGGGTTCCAGGTCATCTCGGCGATGACGTCCTGCAGGCTCTGGCCCATGGCGAGGAACTCGCCAGCTACATTGAGCAGGTTTTTGGTGCCGGAGTTCATGCTGTCGATGTGGAGGTCGGTGGAGAGCGAGTCGGGTGGGAAGCCGCCCTGGAGCAGCGGGATGGCCACGGACCAGGCGAAGCTTCCGCCGCCGGTGCCGGCGTCGAAGTAGATGCCGCGCTTGCGGCCGATGAGCATGGCCGCGCTGGCCTTCATCGTGGTGGAGTCCTGCTCGCCGCGATGGCCGGAGAAGGCGTGGGTGTAGATATCGCCGGGACGGAGGTGGGTGGCGAGGAGGTCATACAGAGGGCGCTCGATGCGGCGCGATCCGTAGTCGATCATGACCGGGATGTTGGCGATGTTGCCGGCGATGACAGCCTGGTCGTAGGGCTTCCACTCGGGGCCGGTAAAGTGGGCGCTCTTGACGCCGACGATAACGCCGGGGTACTTGAGGGCCATCTCTCCGGTGGCCTTGCCGTCCATGTCGTCGAGGTTCTGCTCGATGCCGCGGGGACGCATGCCGGCGCCGACGATGTTCAGCTCGGCGAGGACGCGGGTCTCGGAGCGGTCGATGACGTGCTCTTTGAAGTCGGGGAAGTTGCGCCAGCCCGAGCTTCCGGCATCGACGGCGGTGGTAACGCCGTTGCGCAAGGTGAATCCATCCGGCCAGATGGAGTTGTCCCCGGCATAGGAGCTCTTCTCGCCGGTGGTGGCGTACATGTGCATGTGCAGGTCGATGAGACCGGGGGTGACGTAGTCGCCGCTGACGTCGATGGTTTTAGCGGCGTCCTTAGGGTTCAGATTATCGCCGACGGCGGCGATCTTGCCGTCCTTGACGGCGACGTCGGTCACCTTGTCGATGTGGTTCTTGGCGTCGATGACGTGGCCCTTGGTGAGGAGAAGGTCGTAGGGCAGAGGGTTGGGGGCGTCGGTGAAGCCTCGGCGGGCGGCTCCTCCCTGCTGCGCTCCCGGGGTGGAAGACATCTCGTGCTGTGCCTGGCTTACGCCTGTGAAGAGCAGAAAGTTACAAAGAACGGAGCAGACCAGCACAGGGCTCTTCTGAAATTTCATCGTTTCCCTCGTCATCTTTCCTAAACCTAAAGGACGTTTCAAGAATCTTAATAAGTTTCAATCGAACCCGGGCCGGCGTCATCGGCCCTGTGGTTCAGCTTCGAAATAGGCCAAATAGCCTACACGCTAGTTTTTTGCTCTTTGAAGCCGACTTTTCAGGCCCGGAGGGCGCTCCAGGCGGCGTCGCCGTATTCCCCCATGTTGACGGTTCCGTTGATCTGATTGCCCGCGACGGTTCCCTTGAAGGTGCAGCGGAAGGGGTTGCCGTCGACCGGCATGGTGCTGTGCAGCTCGATCTGGTCGCCATGGACGACGCCCTGGAAGGTGGTCTGGTAGAACTCGCCGTGCTGCTCGCCGGTAAGGTCGCTGCCCTTCTGCTCGAGGACGAACTTCTGTTCGCCGGTGCCGCGGAGGTAGTGGATACTGACGGCCCAGCTTCCCTGCACCGAAGCCGGAGCCCCGGAGGGGGCCTCGGGATTGGAGTGTGTTCCGGGTTTGGTGAGGATCTCGTAGAGGGCGTCGGCGATGATCTTCTCCTCGCCCGGCGCCATCATGTAGGAGGTGACGCCGATGCCGCTCTGCATCATCTCGGGACGGCGACCCAGGGCTCCGGCGAGAACGATGCGCGGGGTTCCGGCGTCGAGGCGGGCGGAGACCTCGGTTCCGGTGATGCCGACCTTGGCGGCGTCCCACTTGATGCGGACGGTAGCGCAGCGGTTGGAGAGGTCTTCCTGCGCGGGCACGACCTCGGCGGTGACGCCGGGAACAGTCTTGACGCGGTCGGCGATGTGCTGCATCCAGCCCATCCACTGCTTCTGCTCGGCGTCGTGATCGCGCGCATACCACTGGCGCACGGCAGCGAGTAGGCCCATGGCCTCTTCCTTGCTGCACTTGAGGGCGCGGCCGTAACAGTGGTGAGGGGCGGCCTGGTAGTAGGCGGCCTTGCAGAGATTCTTGTCGCCGATCATCATGCCGGAGGACTGCGGCCCGCGCATGCACTTTCCACCGGAGTAGCCGACGAGCGAGGCTCCGGCTGCGAGATGGATGTTGGGCTTGACGGGCTCCTCGGCGGCGGCGTCGACGAAGACAGGAACGTTCTTCTCCCTGGCCATATCGCAGAGGATCTTGATGCTCATGGGGCCGGTGACGGACTGCGGTCCAGAGAGGATGTAGACCATGGCGGTGCGGTCGGAGAGCTTGGCGCGGAACTCTTCCGGAGTGGCGACCTCGACGATCTCGACCCCGGACATGCGGACGCCGATGTCGTAGGGGTTGCGGGAGTGCTTGGGGATGATGACCTGGTCCTTCTGCTTTTTGTAGGGCAGGACCTGACACTTTTCGACGTCGGTTCCGGCGATGCAAGCGATGGTGGCAAGACAGATGGCGGCGGCGCACCCGGTTGTGGTGATTCCCCACTCGGCTCCGGTGAGCTCGCCGAGCTGAGCTCCGATGCCGTTCATCATCTCGTCGAGGTGGACGAAGTAGAAGGAGGCATCGTACATGGCCTGCTTGACCTCGGGCAGCGAACAGGAGCCGCTGATGATGGTGAAGGTGCCACGGCCGTTGACCATGGGACGGACGCCGATGCGGGTGAAGAGATTGTCCTGAAGATTGTGCTCGTGGGTGAGGGTGTGGTTGCCGGTGCTGGACTTTTCCGCGGATTTGTCGGCGAGAGCAGCGGCGGTAGCGGTGAGGGGAGATGCAGCCGATGCCGCTCCGAGGGCGGAGAGGATTCCGGACTGCTTGAGAATCTCTCGACGGGACCATTGTGGACTGCGAAGCGACGGCATGGGCGGAATCTCCTTAGGGTAGGCAGTGAAGACGAGGGTGGCGAAGGACGCCGGACGGGCGACGTCCCCCACGACGAGAAACGGTTTAGATGTAGGCGATCATGTCGATCTCGACCAGCGAGTTTCCGGGGATTCCGTTGGCAGGCGAGACGGTGGTGCGGACCGGCGGGGTGCTTCCCCACCTGGCGGTGGCGTAGACCTTGTTCATGGCGTCGTAGTCCTTGAGGTCGTTGAGGTAGACATTGACCTTGAGCACCTTCTCCATGGAGGAGCCGGCGCTGACGAGCTTCTGCTCGAGCTCGTCGAGGACGTGCTGGGTGTGCTGCTCGATGGTTCCCTGGAAGTGGGCGCCGACGCCGGCGAGGAAGAGCAGGTTGCCGTAGGAGACGGCTCCGGAGAACAGCGGGGCCTTGCCGTTGGCAGGAGGGGTGGCCGGCTTGGCGGGGTAGGACTTCTTCTCGAGCTTGGCTGTGCCCTGGGCGGAGGCTTTGCCCGCCGCCAGCATGGTTCCACCGGTGGCGACGACGGCCGCTTTGGCTGCGTTCTTGAGAAGACCTCTTCTGGACTGCTTCTGCTCCATAGTGCGTGTGACTCCTTGTCGGATTGGAAAGACTGCAGCCATTGTATGGAAAGGCTCAGGCCTTCTTCATAAGGGCGGCACGAATCTGGTGACCGACGATCTCGGGCTCGCCGGGGAGAAGCATCCAGGTTCCGACGACGATGGTGTTCGGCGTGGGGGGCATGCCGTTGCCGCCCTTCACGTTTCCGGTGCCGGGGTTGAGCTCGATGGTGGGGTCGAGATCGCGAAGACTCGCCTGCACCTCTTTGGGGGTGATGCCGACGGTGGCGGGATCGTAGGTGATGAAGAGATGCGGGACGTGGTTGGCAACTTCAGGGGTAAAGATGGTGGTCTTCACGGTGGGGACGTCCTTGACGATGTGGCTGATGACGTCGCATCTCCGAGTGAACTCCTTCTGCATGGAGTCGTCGCTCTGCTCGAGCAGCCAGTCGATGGCGGCGACCATGCCAACGATCTGCTCCTTGGCGACCTTCATGCCGCGGGCGACGCCGTCGACGGGATTGTTGTTGGCGTGGGCGAGATCGGTGAGGTGCTTTTTTCCGAGGAGGAGACCGGCGTTCTGGGGTCCGCGGATTCCCTTGCCTCCCGAGAAGCAGACGAGGTCGAAGCCCATGCCGGTGTACTTCCAGAGATTGGAGATGGGGGGCATGTCGGCGGCGGCGTCGATGTGGCAGGGGACGTTGTGCTGGTGGGCGACCTCGAGCCACTGCTCGTGATGGATCTCTCCACCGCTGGCGGCGTTGAAGAAGTTGGTCATGACGGTCTTGTCGTTGAAGGCGCGCTTGTAGTCGTCGAGGGTGACGACCTCGACGATCTTGACGCCGCAGAGGTACATGGCGTGGTCGTAGCCGTAGCGGTGGGCCTTCTGAACGATGACCTCGTTCTTCATGGAGCCGACATTGAGCGGAATGTCGTCAGGCTTAGCGTTGTTGGCCGAGGCGATGCAGGCGGCGGTGCCGAGGGTGAGCGCGGAGGAGGCTCCGCAGGTGACGACGGCGCCCTCGCAGCGCAGCTTCTGGGCGAGGTACTCCCCAGCTTTGAGCTGGAGCTCGCGCAGGTGGACAGGGTGTTTGGCAGCCACGGCGACGGCCTGCTCCACCTGGGGCGGCATGACGGCAGCCGTGTACATGGTGTAGGTTCCGGCAGCGTTGATCATCTTCCGCACGCCGAGCTTGGTGTAGTAGTCCTCACCGGCGGCGGTATGGGGCGCGACCGAGGCAGCGGCCTGGACTGAGGAGCCGAGGAGAGGGGCAGCGCCAAGCATCGCCATGAGGGACTGCGACCAGCGCAGAAAGCTGCGGCGGGTGAGAGCTCCAGGGGTGTCTGAAGAACCATCGGGGGTCATCATCGAGAAACGTCCTTTCGTCCATGCCCCGGGCGGGGCCAAAGCATTTTTGCGGGGTAGGGTCCATCTGATCTCAAACGGAGCCGGTTGTCATAGGGCTGGAGACGAAGAGGAGATTATGGCAAATGCCATAGGTCCGCTCTTCGTCTCTCCGTGTCCATATAAACGCGGGCTAGAAGAGATACTTTACTCCAAGCTGCAGCTCGCGGTTGTCGATCTTGGTTGAGGTTACTTTACCGAAAGTGCTGGCTCCCTGGCTGATGCCAGGGTTGGAGAACTGTGGTGTGTTGAGGGTGTTGAAGCTCTCCAACCGGAACTCGAGGTGTTGCGATTCGGCGAAGGGCATGGTGAAGGTGCGGGCGATGGCCAGGTTGGTATTGCGCGTGGAAGGGCCTACGAGCGGGTTACGCGGCGTGTTGCCGTAGCTAAGGATGCTGGGGGTAAAGGCCGCGGCGTTGAACCAGCCGTTGACGGAGCGATTGGAGAGCTTCGGGCTCACTCCGGGAACGAGATTGGGGCGCTGCCAGGGGTTGTCGGTGTTCTGGGTATCTGCTGACTGGGTGATGAAGAGCGGCATGCCGCTGGCGACCTGGGCGATGCCGTTGAGACGCCATCCGTTCACGACGGCGCGGGCGATGTGGTTGCCCTCGTTCAGCGTGGGCAGTGTCCAGACGTAGCCGACGGTCAGGTTGTGACGCTGGTCGGTGAGGGCGTTGGCCCACTCGTGGATGACGAGCGGGTTCTGGCACTCGCAACCGCCGCCGTTGACATCAGCTCCCTGATTGTCGAGGGTGTGGGAGAAGGAGTAGACCGCGGTGAGGCTCAGGCCGTGCGACATACGATGCTCAAAGTGAACCTGCACGCCGTTATAGCTGGAAGCTCCGCTAAAGTCGAGCATGCGGATGCGGGCGAGGTTGGGATAGGGGCGGCGCGGTTGGATAGGACCATCGGGAGCGAGGTCGCCGGTGGCCGTGTGGATGACGACTCCAGGCTGGGGCGAGTTGAAGTAGGTGAGGCTGGAGTCGAGATGCGTTCCTTTGACCCCGACGTAAGTGAGATCGATGACGTTCGACCAGAACTGCTTGGAGACTGCCAGGTTGTAGGTCTGAAGGTAAAGATCGGGATGATTGCGATCGGCTGGAAGCGTGGTGGCGTTGTAGAAAGGCGTCGACGGATACAGCGCCGCCGGAACAGGGGTTTGGATGGTGGCGATGGGATTGGTCGTCGGGTTCGAGATGGTCAAGCTGCCCGCTGTGGGCGGATTGAGCTGAAGGATGTTGATGTTGTCGAACTGTCCACCAAAGAAGGAGATGCCGTAGGCGCCACGAACGACAAAGCTGGGCGTGATGCTGTAGGCGAAGCCGACTCTTGGTTCAAAGTCTTTGTGCGAGATGGTCCAGATGTTGTTGAGGCGTTGTCCCGGCCCAGGCGTAAAGACGGGCAGAGGTCCGCTGAAGTCCAGCGTACGGGAGACGTTGTTGACATCGACCGGTGGAATCCAGAGGTCGTGGCGAATGCCCAGATTCAGGGTAAGGCGAGAGGTGACCTTCCAATCGTCCTGAATGTAAGCAGCGGTGCGCCATTGCCGCAGCTTGGAGATGGGAACCCCCTCTGGGGTGATGGAGGTTGCGGGAATTCCAAGGATGTAGTCCGCCGCAGCATTGCCGGTCATACTTCCGGTAAAGGATTGCGATCCATACGGAGTGTTGTTGGTGGTGGCGTTGTCTTGGACGTGACGGATATCAGCGCCAAAGACGATGGTGTGCTTGCCCCTGGTCCAGGTGAGGTTGTCGGCAAGCTGGTAGGTACGGCTGTCATCGAGATTGGAGGCGGCGGTACCGTCGCCGACGTTGATGTACCCGGAGATGGAGAGCGTCGGAAAGCCTTCCTCGGCCGGTGTGAGCTGGCGACCGTTCGGGCCGCCGACGAGGAAGCCGTTGATGCCAAGCTGCGATGCGGTGAAGTCCGTATTCGCGCGCACGCTCAGCTGCTTGACGTGCTCGAGATCGGTGCCGAGGCGAAGCTCGTTGATGACACTCGGCGAAAACGTGTGTAGATACTGAAGCGCGACATTGTGAATCGGGTAGGTTCCGGTGAAGTGGAAGTTGGGATTGATGTTTGTCACCGGGAAGTTGCGGAAAGCGTACATGTAATGCACGAAGATCTGATCCTTCTCGCTGAACTTATGGTCGACGCGAGCGATTCCCTGATCGACGCTAAGGTTGCCGGCTGTAACGCCCGCGTAGTTGGTACTTCCAGTGGAGTTAGGAAGAGGCATGTACTGGTTGACGATGCTCTGCGCCACGGGATTTACGGGAATCTGATTGTTCGCATAGGTGCCGCCGGTAAATGGGTTTCGCAGAGGAGTCTTGATGGCGGAAAAATCACCGTTCCGTTGCGCGGGAGTAAGAACGTTCGCCGTGGATGGGGTCTCCTCGACAGAGCGCAGACCTTCATAGCTAAGGAAGAAGAAGGTGCGGTTCTTGTAGATGGGTCCGCCTAACGTTGCTCCGAACTGATTCTGCTTCAGAGCGTTTTTGGGCAATGGAGCCGGGCGAAACAGATTGCGCGCGTCCACGGCGTCGTTGCGGATGAACTCGAAGACGCTTCCATGGAAGGCGTTGGTTCCGGTCTTGAGCTGCACGTTGATGATCGAGCCGGGACCGCCGCCGTACTCCGCCGAGTAGTTGCCGGTAAGCACCTTGAACTCGTCGATGGCATCGACCGAGGGATAGGCGTTTACATAAGCATGACGGTTGTTGACCATGGTGACGCCGTCGATGTTGACCTGTCCCCAGACGTTTCTTCCACCGTTCGAGGAGATGGTCGAGCCGGCGGTGCTCGAGGTGTGATTATCCGGATTCGAGACGACGGTGCCGGGCGTGAGGATGGCGAGGTCGTTGAACTTGCGCCCATTGAGCGGGAGATTGGCGGCGCGCGTGGAGTCGATGACTGCTCCAAGCGATGCGTCTTCGGCCTGAATGAGGGGCTGTTCGCTGGTGACCTGAACGGTCTGTCCCTGCGAGCTGATCGACATGGCGGCGTTGATCTTGGCCGTCTGGTTGAGCTGCAGCACAATTCCCTTCTGCACATAGGGAGCGAAGCCACTGGCCGAGATGGTGAGGTCGTAGGCTCCCGGCGTGAGATAGGTCACCGAATACTGGCCTTCGGCTCCCGTGATGACCTTCTTCTCGAGGCCGGTGGCGGGGGAGAGGACCGAGATGGAAGCGCCTGGGAGCACAGCTCCGGAGCCATCGGTGATGGTGCCCACGATTGCCGTGTCGACGGATTGAGCGAGCACAGAAAGAGGAAGGAGCAGAGAGGCTAGAAGCAGAAAGAGGGAGGAATGTCTGCGCATGAAAGGTCTCCTACTTCATCGAATTTTCGATAAGCGGTGCCGGATCGTTATGCAGGCCTTCTCTTGGGCCGTTGAGGGTTTCAGGCATCCATGGGAGTAGCTTCTCTCGGTGAGCGTCGACACGGGGCGAGACCGCTCTGCGGGGAGAAAAACAGAAGCAACTTAGTAGTGAATGGATCGTAAAGTAAATGCGATGTTACTGGCTACAGTCAAATGTCCCCAGCTGTAGTAGGCCAGATAGCCTATATCCTGAGGCTAAATCGACTTATTCAAGACAATGGCCTTCGGGCCGAGCCCACTGCGCGGCAGCGTCTTCCTTGTGCCCCCCCAAACGACCTAGGGGACCTATCGATAAATGCGATAGGTCCCCTAGGTTTGAAGTTAAAGATTTTCTTGATTGAGAAGTAGTTTAGATTCTTCCGAACTGCTTCACCGCCTCGACGATGGAGTGGAACTTCTCGATGTAGGGATACATGGAGTGCTCACTGTTGTCGAGCTTCTGCGCAAGGACGAGGATGTCGGCGGCGTGCTCGCGGGGGACGACGACGACGCCGTCCTGGTCGGCGACGATGATGTCGTTGGGGTTGACCTTCACACCGTCACAGTCGATGGGGATGTTGACGCCGCCGAACTTGTAGTGGCCGACCGAGGTGGAGGGCACGGGACCGAGCGCGTAGACGGGGAAGCCGATCTTCTTGAGCTGCGGAAGGTCGCGGACGCCGCCGTCGACGACGGCTCCAGCGAAGCCGCGGGCGAACATGGCTGTTCCCATCAGTCCGCCCATGCCGGCGATGTCGGCGCCATCTTCCACCTTCATGACATAGACCGATCCGGGACCGCCGGAGTCGATAGCGCTAAGCATTCCGGAGAGAGCGTTGGGGTCGTGATTCTCGACCTTGACCAGCTTCACGGTAAGCGCGGTGCCGGCGAACTTTGTGGGGAAGATGGACTGCATGCGGTGCGACATGTAGGTCTTCACGTGCAGGCTCTGCTCGATGGCATCGGAGACGGAGGCGGCCTCGACGTGGCGGTAGGCGTCGATCATGCCGGCAGGATCGGCGGTGTAGTCGGCCGCGGTCTTAGGAGCATCGGCGCGAACGATGTGGGTGATGGTCAGGGCGGAGGCGGCGACGACGGCGACGGTGGTTACGGTGCGAAGGCGCAGAAACAGGGATGAAGGTGCGGAAGACATTTTCTCTCCAAAGAACTAGGACCATGCTACTTGAAGCTTGAAGACAGAAAGAAGCCGCCAGAGCATATCCGGCGGCTTCTTGGTTTTATTTCATGTGAGGTTAGAAGTTGATCTTGCCCGCAAGCTGGATCACACGCGATGCCCCCTGAACCGTGGTGATGGTTCCGAAGCTGGAGCTTCCTAGAGCGAGGTTCCCAGCGCTCGGGTTGGCCGGGCTGGGATGGTTGAAGAGGTTGAACGTCTCGACGCGAAACTGGAACTTGACATCCTCGTGGATCTCAAAGTTCTTGAACAGCGAGAAGTTGACGTTCTCGTATCCGGGGCCTTGAACAGCATTGCGGTGAACGTTGCCGAAGGTAAACGCGGCCGGCTGTGCATACGCTGAAGCGTCGATACAGCTTGCATTGCCACGAATATATGACCCACGGCTGCAGTTTGCTTTAGCGATATGGACGAAGCTCGGCCTCTGCGGTCCGACTCCCGACGTTCCGATGTTGGCGACATCAGTTGCTAGAGTGACATTCATTGGCATTCCGGACTGGAAGGTGATGATACCGTTCGCCTGCCATCCTCCAAGTACTTCACGCTCCCAGAACTTGTCTCCTGCCAGATCGGGCAGCTGATAGGTAATGCTGCCGACGAAGCGGTTGCGGATGTCCCAGTTCGCATTGCCATAGTCCAGCTTCAGGTGTCCCTGATACATCGCACTTCCACCACCGTTGGAATCGGCGGAGGTATCCATGGCATGGGACCAGGTATAACCCAGGTTCATGCTCAGGCCGTGGGAGAGACGCTGACGCAGAATCGCAGTCAAGCCATGGTAAGTCGAGAAGCTGTCGTTCTGGATTTGGCGAATGGTAGACCACTGCTGAAAGGGACGACGGTCCGTTACGCTGCCAGGGCCAGGTTCCGGCGTGTTGGGATAGTAGCTCTCATCGAGGTGGATGCCACGCGATCCAAGGTACTGGAGCTCGAAGCCGGCGTTATGCCAGATCTCAACTCCCGTATCGACATTCCACTGATAGAGGCGAGGCGTGGGCAGATAGTTGTTATCGGTGAACGCATTGAACGTTGTCGCTGTGGTGGATCCACCGGTCGGGTTCCCGAGCGTGATGGTAGGAGCTCCAGATGACGGGCCGTTATAGTTGGTGGCCGCGGAGAACGGATAGTTGGTGCTCGAAAGGGTGAAGGCGTTCAGGTGGTTCGCGTTGTAGTAGATACCGCCGCCGGCACGGACGACGATCTTATCCGTCGCACGATAGGAGAGGCCGAAACGAGGAGCCCAGTTGTTGTGGTTCGGGCCGGTGAATTTGAATCCAGGGACCGGATCGTAGTTCTGCGCCGACGTTGCGGAACTCGCCGGGATGAGCGCGCTATAGTCCGAGTTCAGGATGCGGCCAATACCGTTCAAGCTGTAGGCGACGGTCGGAAGCTCGTACCGAAGACCGTATTGCAAGGTGAGATTCGGCCGTGCCTGCCAGGTGTCCTGCACGAAGAAACCATCGCGCCACTGGCCAACCGATCCTTTGATCTGGAAATAGGGGGTAATCGAAGAACGCGCTGCACCAAGGAAGAAGTCGGCCGCTCCATCCCCAGTGTAGGTTCCGTCAAAGGTGAACGTTCCACGCGGACCGTTCTGCGCGGCGCGTCCGATGGTCAGCTTGCGGAGATCGATGCCAGCCATGATGCTGTGCTTGCCGTGGGTCCAGCTGATCTGATCGTAGCCTTGAAGGGTACGGTCACTCTGGAACCAATTCGTTCCATCTTCACCGGCGGTTCCCTGATAGCCGGTAATGTTGATAGTCGGAAGACCGGGGTTGTTGGCGGTCACATCGGAGGTGAATCCGGGGATTCCCAGTTGGCTACCAGCGTCCTTTGGTCCGTTGACGTAGAAGAAGTTAAGCTGATTCGTCGTGAGGACGTTAAAGCCGAAGCGAGCATCGTTGACAAGGTTTGGGGTGATGGTGTGGGTGTAGCCGATGGCTCCGTTCCGCGCTTTGGTAGGAGCGTAAGCGTTGGACACAGGGTTGACCGCACCGCTCTCGGAGTTGATCTGCTGCCAGGCGAAGCGACCGAAAATACGGATCTTGTCGCCAATACTCTCGTCAACACGATCGACAGTCTGATCCATCGAGACGTTCGAGGGAACATTATTGTTGAAGTTGTTTACGGCTCCAGGCTGTGTCGGAGACGTCAGATACTGGAAGGCTCTCTGAGCCTGGGGAGAGATCTGATCGATCGGAATGATGTTGCCAGGATAGAGAGCTCCGGTGTAAGGATTCTTCAACGGCTTCCCAAGTGCGGAGAAATCTCCGCCGCGCATGGCATCGGTCATGACCGTCGACAGCGTCGTGGTGCCGAAGTTGTCGCGCAGGCCCTCGTAGGAGCCGGTAAAGAAGGTTTTGTCCCTGCCGTTATAAAGTCCAGGAATGATGACAGGGCCGGTGATGACCCCACCGAACTGGTTATAGCGAAGCAGATTCTTGGGCTGGCCCGGCTTACCGAACCACGACTTAGCATTAAGAGCATCGTTCTGGATGTAGTCGTAGGCGGTGCCGTGGAACTGGTTGGTGCCGCTCTTGGTGACCATGTCGATATGGACACCCATGTAATTTCCGTACTGTGCGGTATAGTTTCCGTTCTGGGTCTGAACTGCGCCGAGGGCGTCGGGGTTGGGCGAAACCGAAGAGGTTGAGCCCAGGTTGTTCATGATGGTGATGCCGTCAAGCGTAAGGCTATTGTTAACCGCGCGGGTACCGGCGCCGATGGCGCTCGCTCCTGGAGGGTTTCCGATGAACGGATTGGTGGTGCTGACCTGGATATTCGACGCGGTCGCGGCGAGATCCAGGGCGTGGCGGCCGTTCATGGGCAGATTCTCGACCTTGCCCTGGTCGATCGTCTCACCAAGCACGGCGTCGTCAGTCGAGAGCGCCGCGGTCGCGGCCGAGACGGTTACCGACGAAGTGGTCGAACCGACCTGCAGGGTGACGTCCGTACGAACGGCGAGGTTGATGGTCACGATGACGCCCGAGGTGACGCTCTTCTGGAAGCCGTTCATCTCTACGCTGACGTCGTAGGTTCCGGGAGCGACGTAGGGGATCGAGTAGTAGCCTTCCCCGTTGGTGTCTCCCGAGTAGGTAACCTTGGTCGCCTGGTTGGTTCCGGTGACATGGGCTCCGGCGACCACCTGGCCAGTCGAATCGACGACCGTTCCGACCAGCGATGTATTATTTGCGACCTGAGCCATAAGGGCCGCTGGAGCGGCCGATAGAAGCAGTAGACAACACAGTAATGCTCTCTTCACAAAAATCTCCTATCATTCCGGATGGGAAATACCGGTGTTTTGAGGCTTCGAGAGGATCCGCGTACAGAACCGGGTTGGCCTTTGTGCCGGCTCCGAAAGTTATTAGAGTGGGTTTATTTCACTACTGTAAAGATGACCTGTCATCAGGCTGTTGCCATGGCACTATTTAAGGCGAATGCCCTATTGTGCTCGGTTCGCTGAACCGGACAGGCATTCAGTCCAGGTGGATTAAACCGCGTTGCAGAGCATAAATCGTTGCCTGGGTGCGATCACGCGCACCCATCTTGTCGAGTACGGAGCTGACGTGGATCCGTACGGTCTTTTCGGCGATGCGGAGCTCTTCGGCGATCTCGCGGTTGCTGCGGCCCTGGGTGATGCAGGCCAGGACCTCAGATTCTCGCGGGGTCAGCTCGACCGAAGGCATGCGTTCGGCGAGCCGGTCCAAAGCCACGTGAGGGAGATACCGCAGGCCGCGGTCGACGTTCTGGATCGCATTCAGCAGCTCTTCGCCGCTGGCGTCCTTGGTGAGGTAGGCCATGGCTCCGCTGCGCACGGCGCGATAGATGTCCTCGCTGCCGGTGTAGTTGGAGAGGACGACGATGCGGGCGGAGGGAAACTCCTTCCGGAGCTCGATGATGACCTCGAAGCCGCTGACGCGGGGCAGACGAAGGTCGAGGACGACGACGTCGGGACGGTGCTGCCGGTACATCACGATGCCGGCCTCGCCGTCCGAGGCCTCACCGATGATGCGGATCTGCGAGTGGCCAGAGAGAACAGAGTGCAGGGCCATGCGGGCCAGGAAGTGATCCTCGATGAGGAGCACGCGTATCTGTTTCATATGCCGATCCACCGTATAACGTGATGTTCCTGATTTCCAGGGAGCTGCATTGCGTTGAAGGGAACCCATACCGTGACCTCAGTCCCACCGCCGATCTCGGTCTGGAGCCGGAAGGTTCCTCCGAGCTTGCGGGTTCGCTCTTCCATGACGGGAATTCCGAAGTGGCCGTGCCGCGATGCGGAACGATCAGCGGAATAGAAGCCGCGGCCATTGTCCTGGATAGAGAGGAAGAGGGAGTCGCTGTCGTACTTCAGGCGAACGATGATGCTGGTGGGATCGGCGTGGCGGATGGCGTTGGTGATGGCCTCCTGCCCGATGCAGACAAGGTGGTGGACGCAGCCTGGGGGCAGCGGTGGCTCGTCGCCTTCGACGTCGAGGACGGTCGCGATGGATTCGCGCAGGTGGTTAGCCGCCAGGGTCCGGGCCAGAGCCTGCGAGAGGAAGTTGGTGATCTCGTCGGTGTCGCGCAGATCCCAGATGATGCGGCGGGCCTCGGCCTGGCAGTGGGAGACCATGCTGCGGGCCAGTTCGCAGGACTTGGCCGCGGGGGTCATGTCGAGATTGCCGTCGTGAAAGAGCTTGGAGGTGGCCTCGAGCTGCCAGGAGATCGCCGCAAAACCGGCCATCAGGGTGTCGTGGCACTCGCGCGCGATACGGTTGCGCTCCTCAAGCACGACGCCGATGTGGCCCTTCATCATCTGGACCCGGCGGCGGTAGAGATAGGCGGGCAGCACGATGGCGAGCAGCAGCAGGCCGAGGTAGAAATACCAGGTCTGGTACATCTCCGGACGCGGGCCGATGGAGAGGGTGATGACACGGGAGAGCCACTCCGCGCTTGCGGTTGGCCGCTCCTGCACCTCGAGCTGATAGCTGCCGGGGGTGAGCTGGCTGTAGTGCGCGGCGCGGAAGGGGGTGTGCTTCCATTCGGAGTCATATCCCAGGAGGCGATACCGCATCTCGCCCTGGGAGGCGTCCTGGGAACCTCCCTTATCGAAGAGAATGACGACGTCCGGCTGTCCGGGCTCGAGATCGATGCGCGTAGGCTCTGGAGTGGTCCCGTGCGAGGCGGAGAGCCATGGGGAGCCGGAGGAGTTCTTGGCGATATAGCTGCCGGTGGGAGGAGGGGGCGGGGGCGGCTTCTGGGCCTCGAGTCGACAACCAGGCAGCAAGACGAAGACGGCCAGAACCATCGTCGGGACGCGACAACAGGCAGACGGCAGAGACGGCGGGAGAGAGCCCTCCCGTCCTGCGCACACCGAAACGTGATGTGGCTGGGTTGGCACGGTTTATGATCGCAGCTTCACAGGCTTGTCATAACTGCAACAAAAAGTTAAACGACTGTCAAATTTTCGTCCAAAGGATTTTCCGGGTGAACCGTGAGCCAGCAGAGCGCGCCAAGCACGGCGAGGACCGCCGAGACCGCGAAAGAGGTCGTCCAGCCATAGCGCTGTGCGATCCACGGGGTCAGCGAGGCGGTCAGGGCTCCCCCGATCTGGCCCCCCATATTGACCATGCTGGAGAAGACCGCCGAGCTTCGTCCCGCGATATCTACTGAGACCGACCAGAAGGAACTCTGTGAAAGATAGAGGGTTCCGGCGGCGAGGGAAAGGACGACGCACGCCAGCTGCGGTTGGTGGAGCTGGGATCCGAGGACGAGCAGGATCGCCGAGGTCAGCAGAGCCATCGCCGCCAGTCCGCAGCGGCCGACCCACAGACCATATCGTGCGGTCAGGCGGTCACTCAGGGCTCCTCCGATCAGGCAGCCGACCGTGATCAACAGAAAGGGCAGCATGGCGAACAGGGCACTCGACCGAAGATCGAAGCCCCGGGCCTGCGCCAGGTAGAGGAAGAACCAGCTGTAGAAGATCCAGGCCACATACCCGAAGCAGAAGTATCCGAACATCAGGACCGCAAGATCCCGGCGGCTGAAGATAGCCGCCCAGGAGATCCTGGGCGTCGAAGAGGCCGGATCCGGGGACGAGGGCTGAGGGATAAAGGAGAGACCGTCCCGGATCTCCTTCAGCTCCGCAGGAAACATGGCGGGATGCTCCTCGGGAGTATCCCGCGCCATCTGCCACCATACGGCGCCCACTGCGAAGCCGACGGCCGCGCTGAACCAGAAGGCGGCGCGCCAGCCGTGGTGCGTAATCAGCCAGGTGAGCAGGGGAGGGGTCAGACCGCTCCCGGCGCCGACCCCCGCGAAGATCAGCCCGTTGATAAAACCGCGCTCCTGCATGGGGACCCAGCGCGCCACAAATTGGTTGGCCGCCGGGTAGATGACGCTCTCCCCCGCGCCCAGAAGAAACCGGATGAAGATGAGAAGAAGGACGACGTCGCGGATTCCGACGGGGAGAAGAGCGGTTGCGATGGTCGCAAGTCCCCAGAAGACGACGCCGAGGGTCAGGACCCGGCGGGGGCCGAAGCGCGCGGCCAGCCATCCGGCAGGAAGCTGGAAGCCTGCATAGCCGATGAGGAAGGCACTGAAAATCCAGCCCAGCCGCTGGTTGCCGAGTCCATACTCATTGCTGATCTGAAGGCCGGCGATGGCGAGATTGGTACGGTCAAGAAACGCGACTCCGCTGAGAACAAACAGCCAGAACGCCAGGAAGTACCGTACTCGCAGCCAACGTTTCAAGATCCCTCATTCCCCCACGAGGACTTCCTCATGCTGAAGATTCCGACTGGAACCAACAATGGCGCGGCTATGAATCTCTTTATTGAGACGCACTCCAGACGTTTACGGTCAGAACACGCGCCTGATTGGAGTTGCCACTACTATACAAAATCGGACCCATCCCCGGTTTGCTCCTGAGGAGCTGGTGCGATGCGCCGAATGAGAGTTTTTGAAAGAATGGCCTGCCGTGCGGGCCCACTGCGCGTGGGGCGGTACCGCCGCCCTTGGCGTTGGCCTCCCGTCGGTCGGCGTGAGAATTTTTCAGGCGACCAACGGGAGTCCCATGCCGAAGGCCCAATACGCGTCACGAAGTGACCGCCCCACGCGCAGTGGGCCCGCACGGCAGCGCCTGTCTTTTACGCTAAAAATATCCGACTTTAGACGAAGATCAGGCACTCCGGCCGGTCGAGAGGAAAATCCTTGCCGGTGTACGACAGCTTGCCTGTCTTTTTGTCGCGCGGGAAGACGGAGATGTTGTTGGTATCCTGGTTGGCGACCAGGAGCCAGCGATCGGAGGGATCGAGGGCGAGATGGCGCGGGCGCTTGCCCCCGCAGGAGGTCTTCTCGAGGAAGGTGAGCTTGCCGGTCTGAGGCGAGACGGTGAAGGTGGCCATGAAGTCGTCGAGACGGCTGGGAACGTAGGCAAAGCGCATCTTTTTGTCGAAGACGATGTCGGCCGGGGCCGAGAGTCCCTGATAACCGTCGGGGACCAGGGCGATGTCCTGGATGGTGGTGAGGGTGCCTTTGGTCTTATCCCACTCGAGCACATTGACTGTGGGCTTGAGCTCGTTGACGCAGTAGGCCCATTTGCCGTTGGGATGGAAGACCAGGGCGCGGGGACCGTAGCCGGGCTTGGCATGCCAGACAGGAGGGTCGTGCGGGGTCAGCCTGGCCGTGGCCGCGTCGAGGCGATAGATGTGGATGACGTCGAGGCCGAGATCGTTGACCAGAAGGAAGCGATTGTCCGGGGATGGGGTGACGCGATGGGCGTGGGAGCGCTTCTTCTCTCCGGCCGGAGGGTACTGGAAGAACGAGACCGCCTCGCTGAGATGACCGTCGGGGCCTGCCTGAAAGGAGACAACGCTGCCCCCGCCGTAGTTAGCGGCGAAGACCGAACGGCCGGTGTGATCGACCGCGATGTGGGTGGGGCCGCCGCCCTTAGTGGCGCTCTGGTTGATGAGCGACATTTTGGCGTTCTTCCTGTCGAAGGCGAAGCTGGAGACCGTCGCGGAGCGGCCCTCGTTGACCGAGTAGACGAACTTTTCGTGGGGCGCAACGGCGAAGAAGGTCGGGTTCTGGGCCTCGACGGCCAGGCCGATCTGCTTGAGCTCGCCGGTGGCGGGGTCGAAGCCGTAGGCGTATATGCCCTTGCTGGTGCTGGGAGCAGAGGTTCCGGTTCCGACCAGAAGAAGTCTTCCCTTGCCTGCTCGCCTGGGCCATATTTCGGCCCAGGCCGGCAGACCGGCAGCACCAAGCGCGAGCATGGAGGAGGAGCGAACAAAATCACGTCGTGAGATCCCAGACATCGTCTTCCTTTCGGGGCCTTCGCATCGGCTCGCCGTTTGAAATTTTTGTTTTCTGGCTTGTACGGTCTTTTACTTTGCCGGAGCCTTGAACTCGTAATGAAGCTTCCAGGTTCCGGTCTCGCCGGGGGGGATGTTGAGGTGGATGTATCCCTCGGGGCAGATGGTCGAGCGGGTGGACCAGAAGTAGACGCGCTCCAGGGGATGGTCGGAGGTCTCGCGCACGGAGAGGCCGATGTTCTTGTCCTCGACGGTGAAGTCGAAGTCCGAGGCCTGATCGGAGAAGCCGGTCAGGTACCCCTGGACGCCCTTACGGGGAGCGAGGGGGTCGGTGTAGATCAGGTCCTTGCCCTCAATCTTCGCCGCCGTTCCCATGGGATCTTCGGGCTTGGGCTCGAAGGCGAAGTGAACAACCATGCCTGGGCCGGTGGGCTTGCCGTCGAGCATGAAGAAATTGTGGTCGTAGACGCTGGTCTCGATGGCCTTCTTGCCGGTGTTCTTCAGGCGATGCTCGAGGGTCATCGCGGTGCCGTTCTTGTCGAGGGAGAGCATCTTCTCGTAGACATAGGAGTAGCCGTCTGGACCATTCAGCACCTGGCGGAAGGTGATGGAGTGTTTGTTGGATTTGGTGGTCCACTTGCCGGTGTCGACGATCGGGTAGACAAAGCCGAAGGAATAGGGCTTGTCGTCAACCTTGCGCAGGACGCCGACGCCGGGCTTGAGGAAGGTCTCGCCGGGCTTGGCCTCGGCGTATCCGATGGCCCCGGCGGGAACGACGAGCTCACCCCTAGGGCCGGTGTGGCCGATGGGGCCGCCGACGGTGCGGAACTCCTCGACCGGGCCGGTGATGGAGTCGTTCTTCATGGGGTCGTAGCCGTTGAACCACTCCCCGAAGAACCTGTGCCCGTTGACGGCGGCGCATCCGACAACTCCGGACCAGTCGAAGCGAGAGGACCGGTAGTAGCCGTTCTGGGTGTCGGGCAGGAAGACGAGGACGTCGAGCTTGCCGTTCGAGAGTAGCTTGCGTGGATGATCGCCGTGGGGAACGTCCTCGCAGAGGGAGGGAGTCCTGGCCGCGTAGGCCATTCCGCTGGAGAGGGCTGCGAGAGTGATGCCAGCGAAAATGCTGCGTCGTGTCTTGTTCGTCCGCCGTGCTTCTTTCGTCAGACTCGCTTCTTTCGTCATAGACTCGCTTTCTTTAGACATACTTCATCGCCACGCTTACGGGCGCGGCGATCCGGGCCACAGGGGCAGCGGACTGGATGCGACCGGTCGCCGGATCGAGCTCGAGACACAGGACGCTGTCGCGATCGCGAGCCGCCAGGATCATGCTGGAGCCTTCGGGGGAGATCGTCATCGCATGAACGCCGTGGGTGCCGCGACCGGTAGAGTGGATCGGGGCGAGGTCGCCAGAGGAGATGCTCCATGCGGTCACGCCTTCGTTGGAGGCTTGATGGCCGGTGTAGAGGAAGCGTCCTGAGGGGTGCATGGCCATAACCGCGCCGGCCTTCACCGAAACCGGGGTGTGGGAGATCGCCTCGCCGATACGTCCGGTCGCCGCGTCGTAGCGGTGGCAGGAGACGGAGGCTTCGAGACCATGGGCGACGAAGAGCCTCTGCCCGTCGGGATGAAGGGCGATCTGGCGCGGGCCTGCGCCGGCCCGGGTCGAGCTGCGGTGAGTGGCGGAGATCTGCGCTCCCTCGAGCGAAAAGACGCTCAGGCGGTCGCTGCCGAGGTCGGCGGCCAGCATGCGTCCGGCCGGATCGAAGAGGACCATCTGGGGATGGGCGGAGGTCTGATGCTCCTCGTGGATGCTCGAGCCGGTCTCCTTCACGATGGAGGAGACGCGCTCGAGGGCGCCGCTCGATGCGATGGGGAGCAGGTTATAGGCTCCTCCACCGTGCGCGGTGACGACGATGGAGCTGCCGTCGGGAGTGACGGCCAGATGACGCGGCGAGGTGGCCGAGAGCGAGAGCGGCTGGCGGCTGAGCAGGGAGAGATGGCCGGTGCCGGAGTCGATGGCGAAGGACTCGACCGATCCCGAGGGAAGGTGGCGGTAGGAGTCGATCTCGTTGACCACATACAGGGATTGCTGATTGGGATGGAGGGCGAGGAAGGCGGGGCGCTCGCTCGCGATCGACTGCACCTTGCGCCAGCGTCCGCGCTCGATCGCGAAGACGTGCAGGCCGTGTTCGCGCTTCGCCTCTCCGAGCGAGCTGACGTAGGCAAAGCGCGGCTGCGCGGCAGATTTGGAGGGTCCGGCCAGGAAGGAGAACCGGCTGGCGGCTCCGCTGAGCGAGGACCATCCCATACCTTCAAGAAAATCTCTACGGCTCCACGACAAGCTCTTCATCGACTCTTCCCCCATGGTGAATCGTACCTCCCGGCGCGTCTTCTATTTCTTTCGATCGCCGGAATCTCTCCTTGAAAAACGAAGGATCCAACTGCGCAGCGAGCGGGACAGCACTCTGTGAAACTCAGACGGTCTTCGAGGTTAGGAGTCAATGTAGCTTTGCGGGGCGAAGCTCACCACGGGCAAATGTCTTAGGGGAACGAGGAAAGGCAATGGCCTGCCGGCCAGGCCCACTGCGCGTGGTTTCGAGAATGCATTTTTTACATGGGAGAATATTTTCCTATTGACACTTCTCTTTTCCAACTCATAGAGTTTTTGCGAAAAGAAGAACCACCTTGAGATGTTGCGCAGGCGGTCTCTTCACCTTCCTAATATCGTGTGCCCGGTACCCGATCTCCCGGTGTGCCAGGCATTTTCTCCGGTCGAGTCTTCCATGGAAAGGAACCGTCACTCATGAAGTTGCAGTCTGCGCGTGTTGCCCTGCTTACCGCCTCTGTTGCCCTCTTACTGTGCTCGTCGGCCTACGGGCAGGCCCGGGCGGATACGCGGACCCCGGACAAGATGCCGACGCCGGAGGAGATGAAGAATCCTCCAAAGACCTGGATCGACAAGGACACCGGGCATCGCATCACGCGGCTGACGGATGAGCCGAACTCGGCGAGCTTCTACTTCAACGTCAACGGCTACACCCCGGACGGCACGGAGATGATCTACACGGTACCGAACGGCATTAACGTGCTGAACCTGAAGACGCATGCAACGCGCAGCGTGGTGAAGGGCAAGGTCAGGACGATGGAGGTCGGGCACAAGACGCCTTCGATCTTCTACATTAAGACCGACGAGAATGCGATCTACAAGACCAACATCGAAACGGGCGAGACCAGGATGCTGGCCAAGGTTCCGGCACGCGGTCGCGTGATCACGGTGAACGCGGATGAGACGCTGGCGGCGGGAACCTACGATGAGGAGGACAGACCGAACGATCAGTTCGGCGCGGCGGACAGACGCAACGCCAGCAACCAGACCAGTCCGCTGGAGCAGGCAGCAAGCAAGGGCGAGATGATGGAGCGGCGTCTGGCGGCACGCATCCCCCTGGTGCTGTTCACGATCGACCTGACCGGCAACGGCAAGGTCACTCCCCTGCTGCACAGCACGGACTGGGTGAATCACCTGCTGTTCTCGCCGACCGACCCGACGGTGCTGATGTACTGCCATGAGGGGCCGTGGCAGAAGGTGGATCGTATCTGGACGATCCGCACCGACGGCACCCAGAACCAGCTGATGCACCAGCGCACCATGCCGGGCGAGATCGCCGGGCACGAGTTCTGGGGCAAGGACGGCGAGACGCTCTGGTACGACCTGCAGACGCCCAAGGGCGAGGACTTCTGGCTGGGTTCCTACAACATGCAGACCAGGAAGCGGATCTGGTATCACATGCAGCGCAACGAATGGTCGATTCACTTCAATGTGAACAAGGGCGGGACGCTGTTCACCGGCGACGGTGGCGATCCGCACCAGGTGGCCCGGGCGAAGGATGGGGAATGGATCTATCTCTTTCACCCCGAGATCCTGACCACGAACGGAATCACCAAGGACACCTGGCCGCAGCCTGGGGTGTTTCATGCTGAGCGGCTGGTGAATATGTCGAAGCACAACTACACGCTCGAGCCGAACGTAAGCTTTACGCCGGACGGCAAGATGGTGATCTTCCGGTCGAATATGTTCGGGCCGACGTATGTCTTTGGGGTGGACGTCGACAAGGCGAACTAGGCTTATCGACATATAGTTTTGGGAAAAAAGACAGGCGCTCCACGCGCAGTGGGCCCGGCCGGCAGGCCATCGCCTTGAACAGATCGCTTCCGGTCTTAAGGAGTGATGAGGATGGGGAGCGCGTTCGATCCGAGGGAGCTGTAGACCGGTCCCCAGAGATAGGTCTCCTTGCCTGCGATCACGGATTGCCAGGAGACATTGACCACGTAGTGCCCGGGGTCCGCGGGGTAGACCGAGAGGCTCTTGAGATCGATGTCCAGGGTCATGGGCTTGCCCTTCGGAAGCGGAACCTCGTTCTTGTAGAACGAATCTTTACGGCAGGGTGGGGCTGTGTACTGGGCCATAGAGAGCTGCTGGTGGTCGACGTCCTCGACGTTGACGCTGACATAGCGGCACATGCCGGAGGCGATCGGCTTCCCCGCGTCGATGTTCTCGTAAACCATGTGCAGAATGATGGGGGCTCCGGCCGGGTAGCTGAGCGAGGAGGCTTTTAGGCCGAGTCCGATGCCATCCCTTCGGTTGGAGGCGGTAAGAACATCGTCGGGCATGGCGGCGAAGATTGGGGCTTTCACCAGTGCCTTTTGATACTCGGCTTGCATATCGGGTAGTGCGGGGCCGGGAGGCGGGGGCGACGGCTGCGTGGGAGGCTGAGGCTCGAGGCTCGATTGTTTGCAGCCGAGTGGACCTACGAGCGCGACGGCCAGCAGGAGGATCAGAATTCGCCGAAGCTCGATCTTCATCCGAACGATTTTATGGGAACCTGCATCTCACTCCGGTAAATGCCCAAAATGGGCGGACGTATTCAAAGATTCAATATCCAGAGAGAATCGGGGCATTGTAATCCGGCGCCTGTCTGGGAGAATGGTAACGGCTGAATCCGGCGAAGGGGTGACCGGAGGGCCTGGCGGAAACGCTTGAGGAGTAGCAGTGAATACGTCGATTGTTTTAGTCTCCGCGGTACTGGCGTCGTTGGCGTCCGGTGTATTGGCGGCTTACGGGATTTGCATCAGCATGTTTCGCCTCTTTCGGATTCATGCCCGTCAGGTAGCCGCGGAGAGACAGGCGCGGACGGCCGCTGTGATTACGGCGCAACCGGGAAACTAGACTTCGCTTCGAGAGACTTTAGAGTGCAGGAGAAAGCCCGGGCTATTTGCCCGGGCTTTTTGTATCGATGAATTCAACTCTGCGATTTTTAAGGGAAAAAAGCTGGCCTGCCGGCCGGGCCCACTACGCGTGGAGCGGTCACTTCGTGACGCGTGTTGCGCCTTTGGCGTGGGGCTCCCGTTGGTCGCTTGCGCAAATGTTGGCGCCGACCAGCGGGAGGCCCACGGCGAAGCCGGTATATACGTCACGAAGGACCGCTCCACGCGTAGTGGGCCCGCGCGGCAGCGCCTGTCCTTTATCCCTTAGGCCTTGGCCTGGTACTCCTTGACGATGGCGAGGTACTTCTTCGCGCTTTCGGTGACGATCTCGGGCTTGCCTTCGGCCATGGCGTTGGTATTGACCAGGTCGGCTCCTACGCCGAGGGCGAAGGCGCCGGCATCGAGGAAGCTCTTGGCGGTTTCGAGCGAGACGCCGCCGGTGGGGATCATCTCCACCTGCGGGAGCGGGGCCTTGAGGGAGCTGAGGTACTTGGCTCCGCCCATGGCCGAGGCTGGGAAGATCTTGACCACGTCGGCACCCGCCTGCCAGGCCGAGACGACCTCGGTGGGAGTAAGGGCTCCGGGAAGGGCCGCGATGGAGTAGCGGTGGCACATCTCGATGGTCTTGACGTTGAGGGCGGGGCTGACGACGAACTTCGCGCCCTCGAGAATGCAGGCGCGGGCGGTCTCGGCGTCGAGCACAGTGCCGGCGCCGATGAGGATGTCGGGGCGCTGCTCGGAGAGCTTGCGCATCACCTGGATGGCACCGGGGACGGTCATGGTGATCTCGAGCACGGTGACGCCGCCAGCGGCGATGGCCTCGGCCAGGGCAAGGGCCTTGTCAACCGACTCGGCGCGGAGGACGGGGACCAGTCCAATCTGTTTCAACGAAGCCAATACGGCGGCTTTGGTCATTTGAGTTACTCGCTTTCCTGAGGTAGAAACCCGGCTGAGATTTTCGAATCTGGCCGGGCTGGGTTTCTGAAGCGCACTGCTTGAATTTCAAGCGTTCGCTTATTTTTATCGCTGCACGCGGGCTCCGCCGCCCTTCATGACGCGCTGGACCTCGTCGAAGGTGGCCATGGTGGTGTCGCCGGGGGTGGTCATGGCGAGCGCTCCGTGAGCGCAGCCGCAGTTGACGGCCCAGTCGGCGCCCTTCTCGTTGAGGAAGCCGTAGATCAGGCCGGAGGCGAAGGAGTCACCGCCGCCGACGCGGTCGAAGATCTCGAGGTCGGGCATGGGACGGGCCTCGTGGAAGTTGCCCTCGTAGTAGCAGACGGCTCCCCAGTCGTTGACGCTGGCGGTCTTGGCGTGGCGCAGGGTGGTGGCGACGGCCTTGAAGTTCGGATAGGCCGCGACGGCCTTCTCGATCATCTTGCGGAAGTTGGCCGAGTCGAGCTCTCCGAGGTCGTCGCCGACGCCTTCGATCTCGAAGCCGAGAGCGGCGGTGAAGTCCTCTTCGTTGCCGATCATGACGTCGACGTACTGGGCTAGATCACGGTTGACCTCGGTGGCCTTGGCCTTGCCGCCGATCGACTTCCAGAGGGAGTCACGGTAGTTGAGGTCGTAGCTGGTCATCACGCCATGCTTGCGGGCGGCCACCAGGGCCTCCTTGCAGACCTCGGGGGTGGTCTCGCTCAGAGCGCAGAAGATGCCTCCGGTGTGGAACCAGCGAGCGCCTTCCTTGCCGAAGATCTCGTCCCAGTCAATCTGTCCGGGCTTGAGCTGCGAGACGGCGGTGTTGCCGCGATCGCTGCAGCCGAGGGCGGCACGAACGCCGAAGCCACGCTCGGTGAAGTTGAGGCCGTTGCGCACGGTGCGGCCTACGCCGTCGTACTTAACCCACTGCACGTGCGACTGGTCGACGCCGCCCTGATTCATCAGGTCCTCGACCAAGCGGCCGACGGGGTTATCGGCGAGCGCGGTGACGATGGCGGTCTTCAGACCGAAGCAGCGACGGAGGCCGCGGGCCACGTTGTACTCACCGCCGCCCTCCCAAACCTGAAACTGACGCGTCGTCGCGACGCGGACATCGCCCGGATCGAGACGAAGCATGACTTCGCCAAGGCTGACCAGATCCCACTTGCACTCTTCTTTTTTACGAATCTTAAGACTTTCGCTCATCTTTTTTATCGAAGCTCCGCGATGGCCACGCCATCCATGTCGTCGTACGCCTGGTTTTCTCCGCCCATACCCCAGCAGAATGTATAGTGCTTTGTTCCAACGCCGGCATGGATGGACCATCCCGGCGAAACTACAACCTCTTTGTTGGCCATGACCAGATGGCTGGTCGCGTCGGGCGGCCCCATCAGGTGAAGGACGCGATGCTCGGGGTCGACATCGAAGTAGAAGTAGACCTCGCTACGGCGCATGTGCGTGTGCGGTGGCATCGTGTTCCAGTTGCTGCCCGGCTGGAGCATGGTGAAGCCCATGACGAGCTGGCAGCTTTTGAGGCCGTCCTTGTAGATGGCCTTGTAGATCTTGCGCTTGTTGCAGGTCTCGACTGAGCCGAGCTCGACGGGCTTGAGGTCGGCGAACTTCACCAGCGCGGTGGGGTAATCCGCGTGCGCGGGGTAGCTGAGGAGGTAGAACTCTGCCGGTTGGGCGGCGTCTTTGCTCGCGAAGGAGACTTCCTTCGAGCCACGGCCGATGTAGAGGCAGTCGAGCTTGTCCATCTCAAATGTCTTGCCGTCGACGGTGACGGAGCCGGGGCCGCCGATGTTCAAGGCGCCCATCTCGCGGCGCTCGAGGAAGAAGTCGGCGCGCAGCTCGGGCTCGGTCTCGAGCTGCAGGGGCTCGACCTCGGGGACCGCGGAGCCGATGACGGTGCGGTCGAGATCGACGTAGGCGAACTCGATCTCGCCTGGCTGGAAGAGCTCTTCGAGGAGGAAGGTCTCGCGCAGCTCCTCGGTGTTCATCAGCCCGTAGCGAACCGGGTCAGCCATCTGGTACAGCCTCATCGCATCTCTCCTCTGGTCTTCGCGGACCTTCTCAAAAAACGCTATTTGTAAGGGCTTAGAGACAGCATATCGTCCCGGCCTAGGTTCGCCCTAAGTCATATGACCTAACGGAATGCGGGAAGGGCCTTCTTCACGATACGAGACCAAATTTGCGACCGTCAACAAAACCATCGCAGGCGAGGTCGGTATCGACCGCCGCATTTGTTACCGTTCGATAAACAGACTGCCTCGAGTTGCCCTCTCCTCGTGCCGTCGTTAGAGTGGCAAGGGTATGCCCAATATTTTTGACCTGTTTCGTCTTGATGGAAAGATTGCGCTAGTGACCGGAGCCGCCACCGGCCTGGGAGCCTCGATCGCCGAAGCCCTGGCACAAGCGGGCGCCACCGTCGCTGTTCATGGGAACCGCCGCGCAGCCACCGAGACCGCGGAGGCCATTGGAGCTTCGGCCGCCGCGTTTCGAGCTGATCTCTCTTCGACTACCGGCGCGGAGGAGCTGTTCGCCGAGGTTAAGCAGAAGTTCGGCAGGATCGACATTCTGATCAACAATGCCGGCACGATTATCCGCCATAACGCCGTGGAATATCCTCTGGAGGACTGGCAGACGGTGCTGCAGGTAAACCTGACCAGCGTCTTTCAGCTTTCGCAGCTGGCGGGACGCGACATGATCGAGCGTAATGCTCCGGGCAAGATCGTCAATATCGCCTCTCTGCTCAGCTTTCAGGGCGGAATCCGCGTTCCCGCGTATGCGGCCAGCAAGGGTGGGGTCGCGCAGCTGACCAAGGCGCTGGCGAATGAGTGGGCCGCGAAGAACATTCAGGTCAACGCGATTGCGCCGGGGTACATCTCGACGACCAACACGGAGCCTTTACAGGCGGACGAGACGCGGAATCGGCAGATCCTCGAGCGCATCCCGGCGGGCCGTTGGGGTCAGCCGATGGATATCGCCGGGGCCGCGCTTTATCTGAGCTGCCCGGCCAGCGATTATGTAACCGGCACGGTTCTGACCGTCGACGGCGGATGGATGGGCCGCTGATACTTTTTCGATGAAGGAGTAATTTTATGTCGCAGAGTCCTCACGAACGTGCCGCCGAGCTTCACAATCTGGCGGCTCATGCTCATCTTGCCGCAGCCGCCTCGCACAACAAGGCCGATCATCTCAGCGCACACGAACTGTCGCGCCAGGCACACGAATACTCCGACCAGGCGCTCCAGCATTCGAAGCAGGCTACGGAGTCGTTCGAGAAGAGCGACCGCCCGGAGAAATAGCCTGATCGATCACTCCATCTCCGGTAGGTCTTCGCCACCGCGCTCGCTGGAGAGATAAGCGGCCTCGACGGTCCGCATGGTGTCGATGGCGTCTTCGACGCTGGTGGGCAAGGTATCGGCCTCTCCCTGAACGTAGGCCTGCAGCGATCCCATCGATCCCATGAAGGCATCGGGGAACCAGTTGCCGGTAATCGGCGCATCTTTCCAGCCCTTGCCGTCGCGGAGAGCGTAGCGGAGGTTATCCGGGAGGCCGGTGGGATAGTTGAGGTTGACTCCCATCTGGGCGCGCATGGCACCGTCGATTCCCTCCCACTGGACGAAGCTGCGCTGCATCTCGGGGTCGAAATCGTGGCTGTGATTGGTGGCGATGAAGGCTCGTTTGTCGTCGCCGTAGTCGAGGATGATGACGGTCTTGGTAGCGGCGAGCTGCGGGGTACGGGGGCTGCGAACGGTCCTGGCGTAGACGCTCCGCGGGTTGCCAAGCCAGCTGCGCACCAGGTCGATGTAGTGGATGGAATGATAGAGGATCTCGAGGCGCGGCGCGGTGCTCAGGAAGCTCCAGAGCTCCCATGGCATGTGGACGCTGATCTTCACCTCGATGTCGTGCAGCTCGCCGAGTGAGCCGGAGCTGGTGATGGCTCTTGCGAGAAGCATGTTGGGAGCCCAGCGGAGCTGGAAGTTGACCGCGGCGGTGAGGCTTTTTTCGCGGCAGATGCGGAGGATCTCGATGGCTTCTTCGAGGGTGTCGCCCATGGGCTTCTGCATCAGCACGGCGGCCCCGTCGGGGAGCTGCCTGAGGATCGCGGGCAGGACCTTGGCGGGAGTGGCAACGTCGAAGATCGCGTTCGAGGGGGCGAACGAGATCGCTTCGGCGATGGTAGAAACAGCCCGCGGAATATGGAACTGCTTCGCCAACGCCTCGGCCTTCTCGAGGTTCAGATCGACCAGCGCGGCCACGGGGAAGCCGGCCTTGGCGTAGGCCGGCAGGTGCGCGTCGTGGACGATGCCGCCAGAACCGATCATGACGATGGGACGAGCCTCGCGGGGACGCGGGGGAGTTGCCTGCCGCAGTATCTTTGCCAGATCCATTTCGATGAAGACCTCTTTTACCTACTCACCCTGGATTCTATCTTCGAAAGACCACCTAGATAGGAGAAGAGCAGGCCGCGTATTCCTGATTTGCTTCGCCGCCTGCCAGACCGTAACCTACCAGAACGGTTATGTCCTCCGCGCTTGAACTCGCTCTGCTCTCCTGCGCTCTTCTGGGGCTGCGGCATGGATTCGACTATGACCATCTTGCGGCGATTACCGACATTACCAGCGTGCAGCGCACCTGGCGCGAGGGCATGCGGCTGGGGCTGCTCTATGCGCTGGGCCACGCCCTGACGGTCGCGGTCCTGGGCGCGGCGGTGATCTTCCTTCACCTGGGGCTTCCCTCGCATCTGGATGCGATCGGCGAGCGGCTGGTGGGCGCGACCCTGATCGTGCTGGCGATCTATGTGCTCTTCACCTTCTTTCGCCGTAAACCGGGAGACGGGCATCGGCACGCGGTTCCGGCCAGCAGGATCGCGCTGCTGATCTCGGGTGCTCGATACACGGAATGGAAGCTGCGATCGTTTGCGAATCCTGCGCTTCCCCGCCCGGAGCCATTTCGCTTCCAGTACGACCGCGGCTCGGTGTTCCTGGTGGGAGTCATTCACGGGCTGGGCGCGGAGACTCCCTCGCAGCTGCTGCTGTTTCTGCTGGCGGCAAATCTTGGAGGCACGAGCCGGGGCTTCCTGGGCCTGCTCTGTTTTATCGCCGGCCTGCTGGTGATGAATACGATCATGACGGCGTCGGCTTCGGGGGTCTTTGCCACGAGTAAGCATCGACCACGGTTACAGATGTTCGTCACCTCGCTGACTGCTGCCTACAGCCTAATTATCGGCACGATCTTCCTGTTCGGCATCAGCGACAAGCTGCCGCCTCTCGTACGCTGACCTCTTTCCTCTACACTGCGAAGATGCTTCGTGTTCCCTTTGCCGATCTTCAGGCTGCGCTGGAGCGCGCCATGCTTGGCCTCGGGCTGGCGCCTGAGCCGGCCGCGCTCTCCGCCCGGCTCTTTGCCGAGACCACCCGCGATGGAGTCTATACACACGGGCTGAACCGCTTCCCTCGCTTCGAGGCGATGATGAGTAACGGAAGCATCGATGTTCGTGCCACGCCGAGCCGCACCGCTTCTTTCGGAAGCATCGAGCGCTGGAATGGGAATCGTGGCGTCGGAAATGTGAATGCCTATGCCGCGATGCGGCGAGCGATCGAGCTTGCGCGAAGCCATGGCATGGGCGTGGTGGCACTGGCCAATACGAACCACTGGATGCGCGGTGGCGCCTTTGGCTGGCAAGCCGCGGAGGAGGGCTGCTTCGCTCTCTGCTGGTCGAACACGCTGGCCAATCTTCCGGCGTGGGGAGCGACGACGCCGACGTTGGGCAACAATCCTCTGGTGATTGCGGTTCCCCGGGCGGGAGGAGCGCACGTCGTGCTGGATATGGCGATGAGTCAGTTTTCATATGGGTCGCTGGCCTCTTATGCCAAACGAGGTGAGCCGCTGCCGGTTCCGGGAGGATTCGACGCGGAGGGGCGCCTGACCCAGGACGCTGCAGCAATCGAGGCTTCGCAGCGCGCGCTGCCGATCGGGTACTGGAAGGGCTCGGGACTGTCGCTGGTGCTGGATATGATTGCTGCGATGCTCTCGGGCGGCCTTGCGACGCATCAGTTGCCGATGGAGGCTGCGCTCGAGACGGGGCAGTCGCAGATCTTTCTCGCGATCGATCCCGGGAATCTTGGCCCAGCCGCCGAGCTGAACCATATCGCCGACGGCATTCTCGAGCACCTGCATCAGGCGCGGCCGGAGGATTCGGCGAAGCCGATTCGCTATCCCGGGGAGCAGACGCTCGCGATTCGTGAAGAGAATCTTCGGCTGGGGGTTCCGGTCGATCCTGAGATCTGGCATCCGATGAACGCGTCCTGACGACTCGCCATCCGCGAGGGACTGGTCTAGCATCTACATCAGCATGGATCTCGCCCAGAAACGCGCTCGGCTCCACTCGACGCTCGAGGATCTTGGAAGCGTCATGGTCGCCTATTCGGGAGGAACTGACTCGGCGTTCCTTGCCTGGGCCGCTTATGAGGCGTTGGGCGAGAAGATGCTCGCGGTCATCGCCGACTCGGCGTCGCTTCCTCGCGCGGAGCTGGCGGCGGCGCTTGCATTTACGACAAAGCATGGAATTCCCACCCACATTCTTCCGACGGCTGAGCTGGAGAATCCGGACTATCAACGCAATGATTCGCAGCGCTGCTTTCACTGTAAAGACGAGCTCTTCACGCGCATGGAGGCGGAGCGGGTGGCACGCGGCTTCGAGCATCTTGCGTATGGAATGAATCTCGACGATCGTGGCGAGTTCAGGCCGGGGCAGAAGGCCGCTTCACAGCATTACGCGCTCGCTCCCCTGGTGATGGCCGAGCTGGCGAAGACGGAGATTCGAGCGCTGGCCCGCGAGGCGAATCTTGAAGTATGGGACAAGCCCGCATCGGCCTGTCTCTCTTCCCGCATCGAGTATGGCCGCCCGGTGACGCGCGAGAATCTTGCCCAGGTGGAGCATGCGGAAGAGGCCTTGCATGCGCTGAGCTTCCGGCAGGTACGGGTGCGGCACCATGGCGATCTGGCCCGCATCGAGATAGCCCGTACAGAGCTGCCCCGGGCGCTCGACGTCGAGATGCTCGACCGCATGACCGCTGCTCTCAAGCAGCTTGGATTTCTCTACGTGACCCTCGATACACAGGGATATCGTTCCGGCTCGATGAACGATATTCTTCCCGTCAGCTCCATTGCACCAGTCCCGGTGGAAAGATAATTTCTATGCGTATTGCTTATCTTGAATGCTTCGCCGGCATCAGCGGCGACATGTTTCTGGGTGCTCTGTTGGACGCGGGTGTCTCAGCGGATGTACTTCATACCGCGGTCAAGGCGCTCGATCTCGATGCTGCGCTCTCGATTGAGAGAGCGGACCGAAGTGGAATCTCGGCGACGAAGGTGCATGTGCTCGAAGGCGGAAAGCTCGCCGAAGAGGCTGGGCATACGTACGGGCACTCGCACGAGCATCGTCACGATCACGACGATCAGCATGCGCATTCGCACAGCCACTCGTATTCGCACTCTCACGAATATCACCACAGCCATAGCCATGGCCGGTCATTGACCGCGATCAGGAAGCTGATCGAAGCGGCGCAGCTGGCCGAACCGGTGAAGCGCACGGCGATTCAGGCGTTCGAGCTGCTGGGGGCGAGCGAGGCGAAGATTCACAACGTGGATATCGAAAAGATTCACTTCCATGAGGTGGGAGCGGTGGATGCCATCGTCGATATCGTCGCGGCCAGCGCCGGGATCCACGCGCTTGGCGCGGATGCCTGGTACTGCTCGCCGCTTAATGTCGGAGGCGGCATGGTGGACTGCGCGCATGGACGCTTTCCTGTTCCCGCTCCTGCGACTGCCGATCTATTGCGCGGATTTCCAACCTACTCGGCGCATGTTCAGCAGGAGTTGATCACGCCTACCGGAGCGGCTCTTCTGCGCGCTCTCTCGCCTGCCTTTCAGGCGCAGCCGGCGATGCGGGTGGAGAAGATTGGGTACGGCGCGGGGTCTCGCAATCCGAAGGACTTCCCGAATGTTCTTCGTCTTTCGGTGGGCGAATCGGCCGAGGCGACGGTCTCTTCGGTCGCGATTCTGGAGACGGCGATCGACGATCTCTCGCCCCAGATACTGGCGCATGTTGCCGAACGCGCCCTCGCCCTGGGAGCGCTTGACGTGATGTCGACCGCGGTGCAGATGAAGAAGGGGCGGCTGGGCACGCTGGTTACGATCCTCGCCGAAGACGCGATGGTACCCGCGCTCGAGGATCTTCTTCTGCGCGAGACCAGCACGCTGGGGGTGCGGATTCATCACGAGCGGCGGTCGTGTCTTGAACGAACGCACGTGGCCGTCGAGACGCCTTACGGACCGATCCGCATGAAGCTGGGCCTGCGGGCGGGAGAGATTCTGAATGCAGCGCCTGAGTTTGAGGATTGCCGGACGGCAGCCGAGACGCATGCGGTTCCGGTCAAGCTGGTTCAGCAGATGGCCGTTGCGGCTTATCAATCGAATCAATCGAACAAGGGCGACGGACGAGCGCGATGAATCGGAATCTTTTGCTTGAGCTGCTCTCGTCGGTGGAGCGCGGCGACCTGAACGCGGATCAGGCGGTCCAGCGGCTGGCCAACCTGCCCTTTGAGGATGTGGGTCACGCGCGCATCGATCATCACCGCGTTCTTCGCCTGGGCCTGCCGGAGGTGATCTACGCCGTAGGAAAGTCCTCCGCGCAGACGGCGGAGATCTTCGTCCGCATGGCGGCTGCGGGATCGGACGTACTGGCGACCAGAGCCGACGAGGCCACGGCGACAGCGGTTCTGGCTGCGGTTCCCGCGGCGACCTTCCATCCGCAGGCACGGGCGCTTACGCTGCGCCAGTCGCCGGCCGCAGAGGGCGAGGGGCATATCGCAATCGTGTGTGCCGGAACAAGCGATCTCTTTGTGGCTGAAGAGGCTGCCGTGACCGCAGAGCTCTTCGGAGCCCGGGTCACACGTCTTTACGATGTCGGCGTGGCCGGGATTCATCGTCTGCTGGCGGTCCGGGAGCAGTTGAACGGCTCTCATGCCGTCATCGTCTGCGCCGGGATGGAGGGCGCGCTTCCCTCGGTCGTGGGTGGGTTGGTCGGGGTTCCGGTGATCGCGGTTCCCACCTCGGTCGGCTATGGGGCCAGCTTTCAGGGGACTACGGCGCTGTTGGGGATGCTGAACTCCTGCTCGCCGAACGTAACTGTGGTCAATATCGACAATGGATTCGGCGCCGCGTATACCGCTACGCTGATCGCCCGGGCAGCGGATCGCTCACGCTAGGTTGATCCAGCCCGCCTGGCCTAAGGGAAACGACGCTTCTTCCCCTGGAGGCATCCAACTCCCTATGGACCGTCGCGACTTTCTGAGATCCGCCAGCGCTACCGGGCTTGCCGCCTCGCTTACCGGGGCAGCCGCAGCCGAAACCGGTTCAGCCGCAGCTCAAACGCCTGCACAGGCTCCTACCAGCCGTCCTGAGGCTCCGGGGATGATCTACCGCAACCTGGGGACCACCGGCGAGCGCGTCTCGGCCATCGGCCTGGGAGGCGCTCACCTGAGCAATGGACAGGCCGACAGCAAGGTGAAGCTCGTTCGCTCCGCCATCGACAGCGGCATCACCTTCCTCGATAACTGCTGGGATTATGGCGATGGGATCGCCGAGGTCCGCATGGGACAGGCGCTGCGCGACGGCTATCGCCAGAAGGTCTTCCTGATGACCAAGATGGACGGCCGCACCAAGGAGGCCTACAACCTTCAGCTGGAGCAGTCGCTGGGCCGGCTCCAGACGGACAGGATCGACCTGGTGCAGTTCCACGAGATTATTCGCATGGAAGATCCGGATCGGATCTTCGCTCCTGGGGGCGCCCTCGAAGCCGCAGTCGCGGCACGCGAGGCCGGAAAGATTCGCTACATCGGCTTTACCGGACACAAGGACCCGGCCGTGCACCTGCGCATGCTGGAGATGGCGCAGAAGCATAACTTCCACTTCGATACGGTGCAGATGCCGGTCAACGTGATGGACGCGCACTTCCGCTCGTTCACCAAAGAGGTTCTGCCGGTCGCGATCAAGCGGGGCATCGGTGTCCTGGCGATGAAGACTTTTGGGGACAAGTTCATCCTCGAGAGTAAGACTGTCGAGCCACTCGAGGCTCTGCACTACGGCCTGACCCAGCCGGTCTCGGTCGTGATTACGGGAATCGATTCGCCAGAGATTCTCAACCAGGCCCTGACCGCGGCAAAGACCTTCAAGCCGCTGACGGAGCCGCAGGTGACGGCCCTGCTCGCCCGCACCAGGGATGCGGCCAGCGAGGGCCGGTTCGAGCTGTTCAAGACCACCAGTCACTTCGATGGAACCGCCCAGAATCCTAAGTGGCTGGGGTAGCGTTCAGCGGCTGGTATGATAAGGGGCATGACACAGCTTGACGTTCTTTATCGCTACGGCGTACCGCCGACGGAGGCAAGTATGCTAGCCCTGGCCCGGGTTCGCGAGGTGTATGGCGTCCGCGCCCTCGCCGTGGACGAGCGGGAGAAGACGGTTCGGGTGGAGTACGATGCTACGCGGCTGAACGAGCCGGTGATTCATCAGCTTCTTCGCCGCGCCGGTCTGGATATCGTCGAGAGGGTTACGCTGTTCACGATTCCGGAGCCTCCGCCACCCGCTGAAGCTCCCGCCGCCGCGGTGCCGGCGAAGTAAGTTTTCCTGTGCGCCTGTAGCTCAGCTGGATAGAGCAACTGGCTTCGAACCAGTAGGTCGGGAGTTCGAATCTCTCCGGGCGCACCATCTCTCTCATTCCTATGCAGACAATGGCCTGCCGGCCGGGCCCATTACGCGTGGGCCCGCGCGGCAGCGCTGCCTTTTAGTGCGGAGCGGCCTGGGCCTGATTGAAGCTCTGGAAGAACTCCTGGTACCTCTCCACCCCATTCAGCTCTGCGAACCGCAGCGGCTTGACCCGCTCCACCAGAATCTCAGTCGCGTTGGGATTCGCTTTGAGCAGAGCGAAGATCTCGTCGATGAACTCCTTGAGAGGCATGGCGCGGGGGTCGCTGGCCTGGGCGCTGCCCATCAGCTCGGTCTGGACGTATGGCGGGACCAGCTCGATAACCTCGACTCCCGTCTCCCGCAGCTGATAGCGCAGCGATTGGGAATACGAATGGATCGCGGCCTTGGTGGCGCAGTAGGTGGGCGTGAGCGACAACGGGATGAACGCCAGCCCCGAACTCACGGTCATCACTGTCGCCTTCGCCTGCTTGCGCAGCAAGGGCAGGAGCGCGGCCGTCAGCCGCAGAGGACCGAGCAGATTAGTGGTGACGGTGGCGTCGATGGCGCTCAGATCGTCCGTATTCTCCAGAAGATTCTCCGGACGCATGATCCCCGCATTGTGGATCACGACGTTGAGCTGCGGGAACTCCTTCTCGAGACGGGTGGCAAAGGTACGGATTCCTTCGTTGCTCTCGATATCGACTACCACCGAGGCCATGCCGGGATTGGCGGCCACGGTCTCGTCGAGGACCTGTTGGCGGCGTCCGGCAATCACCACCTGATTGCCCTGTTTATGGAACTCTTCGGCGAGGGCGCGGCCGATACCGGACCCGCCGCCGGTGATGAGAATCGTATTTCCTGAGAGATTCATTTCTGTTCCTCCGAAGAAGATAGTAGGAGGATCACTTCCCTTTGGGAAGTAGGCACCTGAAAGTTTTATACTTACCCCCTGGAGAGTGACCCAATGATCGAGCCCCTGTCTTATCCGCCCAAGCCGCACGAGATCCCCAAGGAGATTGATCCCAGGATCGAGGCACTGGTGTGCGAGATCATCGAACGGGTCGCCGATAAGTGGACCATGCTGGTGCTCGAGGTTCTGGAGGAGCATGGCACGGTTCGTTTCACCCGGCTGGGAGAGCTCGTCGAAGGGGTGAGCCAGAAGATGCTGACCAAGACCCTGCGCCAGATGGAGAGCGATGGGCTGGTGATCCGGACGGTTCACCCGGTCATCCCACCACACGTGGAGTACAGCCTGACCTCGCTCGGCCATAGCCTGAGCGAGGCGTTTTGCGGTGTCTGGATGTGGGCCGAAAAACACTACGACGAGGTCGCGCGATCACGCCAGGAGTTCCGCGAAAGATCGCAGAGGAAGCCGGATTTTCCGCCGCGGTAAGGTTGCTCTCCGGTAAAAAGTCCGATATTCTAACCAAGTTGCAGTCAACGCAATGTGCGCCCGTAGCTCAGCTGGATAGAGCAACTGGCTACGAACCAGTAGGTCGGGTGTTCGAATCACTCCGGGCGCACCATCTCTTCCTTCCCGCCATATTTTGTAGAAGACATCTCACGAAGACTTTTCTGTTCCGCAAGCTCAGTCAAGAGCGTTGAGCGGGTGTCTGCTCGTTTCCGGCAGGGAGAGGTCTTGGCTTCATGTCCGAAGATCGACTCTCAACAATTGACGACCAAATTGGTCCTCCTTACACTGGAAGAGCAGAAGCGATCTATTGCAGACGCTTGCATGGATGGGCAGGGTTCGCATCGAGAGCTTCGCGGTGGGCCCTTCTGGGGAGAGAGAACCACCTTATGTTGCAGGCCTTTATCATTACTCTGCGCGAGGGCGTGGAGGCTTCGCTGATCGTTGGGATCGTCTTCGCCTACCTGACCAAGATCGGCCGCTCCGAGTTGAAGAAAACGGTCTTCTGGGCGCTTGGCTCGGCCATCGCCGCCAGCGTCGCAGGGGCCATCGTTCTGGCCCGCACCCAGTACAACAGCGACATCTTCGAGGGGTGGGTGATGCTGGTCGCCGCCTTCTTCGTCGTTAGCATGATCTGGTTCATGCACAAGGCCGCGCGCAGCATGCGCTCCGATATCGAACAGAAGGTCGCGCAGTACGCCGGGAATAACGTCTCAAAGATCGGCCTCTTCTTCTTTGTCTTTCTGCTGGTGCTTCGCGAGGGCGTCGAGACGGTCCTGATCCTCTCCGCCGTGACCCTCAACTCCACCGAGCTGTTGAGCTTTACCGGAACCCTGCTGGGAATCGCGGTCGCGGTGGTCTTCGGAGTTCTGTTTATTCGCGGCAGCGTCAAGATCAACCTGCAACGCTTCTTCCGCGTCACCACGGTCATTCTTTACTTCGTCGCCTTCCAGCTGATCGTCAGCGGACTGCATGAGCTGAGCGAGAACGGCGTGCTTCCCTCGAGCCAGGCGGAAATGCGGTTCATCGGTCCGATCGTCCGCAACGATCTCTTCTTCTTCGTCACCATGCTGGCGCTGGCCGGGCTGATGATCCTGATGGAATATCGCCGCAGGGCACCGATTGCGCTCGCGGCCAACGCCACTGCCGCCGACAAGCGCCGCGCCGAGTGGACCCAGCGCCGCGAGAAGATGTGGATGAACGCGGTGGTCGTGACCAGCTTCCTGTTCATCTTTCTCTCGACCGCCGAGTTTATCTACGCCAAGAGCACCACGGCTCTCTCGCCCACCACGGCGGTTACGCTGGTCGGCAGCCAGGTCGCGGTTCCGGCGGCGGAGATCAACGACGAGAAGCTGCACCGTTACGGTGTCCATGTCGAGGACGGCAAGGGCGGCGATGTCGAGGTGCGTTTCCTGTTGTTCAAGAAGCCGGACGGCAACATCGTCTCGGTCGGCGACGCCTGCCGCATCTGCGGCCCGGTGGGGTTCTACATTGGCAGCCAGGGCATCACCTGCAAGATGTGCGCGTCGCCGCTGAATGCCGCCTCGATGGGGCAGCCGGGCGGATGCAATCCGATTCCGCTGAAGAGCACGGTTGCGGGAGGGCAGGTCACGATTCAGTCCGCCGATCTCAAGACACTGGTCTCGGTCTTCGAACGCTAGGAGCGAACAATGTTCTTCCGCCTTCTGATGGAGAGCTTCCGCCGCCAGCGTCGCCGCAAGCTGCTAGCGGGTCTTGCGATCCTGCTGGGAACGACGGCCGTGACCGCCATGCTGGCCCTGGCGACGACGATCGGGGACCGCATCCATCAGGAGCTTGCGGTCTATGGCGCAAATATCGTCGTCTACCCTGCCGCCGATCAGCTGGAGGTAAAGGTTGGAGGCGTGGATGTGAAGCCGGTCTCGGGAGGAGCTCTCCTGCACGAGAGCGATCTCGCGAAGCTACGCGGAATCTTCTGGGCCAATAACATCACCGGGGTCAGTCCGGAGCTCCCGATTCGGGTGGTGGGGAAGACTGCATCCGGCATGAGTGTGGACGCCGCAGCGACGGGGTTGTGGTTCGATCATTTTCTCGGCAAGGCAGATGCGCTGAAGACCGGGACCGCCGCGATGCATCCATGGTGGAAGATTCAGGGCTCCTGGCCGAAGGAAGAGGCGACCACCGACACCGGCTCTGAGGCCGTGGCCGGGACCGTGCTGGCATCGCATCTGCATTTGACGCCCGGTACGGTTATCCAGACGAACGCAGGTGGCAATACCGCGTCACGGTCTCTGCGCATTACGGGCATTGTCTCCGCGGGCGACGATACGGACAACCAGCTGCTGCTGCCGCTCAACGCAGCGCAGCAGATCGCTGGAACTCCTGACGCGGTGCGACGGGTCGAGGTCTCGGCCCGCACCAAGCCCGAAGACACCTTCGCCCGCAAAGATCCCGACACACTCTCGCCGGCTCAGCGCGAGATCTGGTATTGCCGGCCGTATGCGAACTCGATCGCCTACCAGATCCGCGAGGCCATTCCTGGTGCACGCGCCGAGCAGGTGCGCCGGGTCGAGCAGAGCGAGGGCACGGTGCTGAAGCGGATCAGCGGGTTGATGTGGCTGATTTCGGCGGCTGCTCTGCTGGCCGCGGGCTTTGCCGTCAGCGCGGCGATGGCTACGGCGATTCTCGAGCGCCAGGGCGAGATCGGCCTGATGCGCTCGCTCGGCGCCAGCAAGACGACCGTTGCGCTGCTCTTCTATACCGAGGCTGGTCTGCTCGCCGTCTTTGCCGGTGGTCTGGGATACCTCGCGGGCTCCGGTCTGGCGGGATGGCTGGGGGCGCGCATCTTTGCCTCCGAGGGTCCTGCCTCTGCCGGTTCCCTGCTGATTCCGGTGCTCTTTCCCGTGGTGGTGACGCTGGCTCTTCTGGTGGCCCTGGCGGGAAGCACGCCGGCGATCCGACGCGCGCTTACGACCGATCCCTCGGCGATCCTGAGGGCGGGCGCATGAGCGGTCTGAGCATGAGCTCCATCCTGCGCCGTTCGCTGATTCACCGGAGGACACGCAGCTTCTCGGCACTGATCGCCTTGACGGTCTCGGCGGCGGTGGCGACCGCGCTGCTGACGCTCTACGCCGATCTCGACTCCAAGCTGCATCGCGAGTTTCGCAGCTTTGGAGCCAACGTCGTCGTGACTGCGCCAGACCAGGCCCATGGGCTCCCCCCTGACACGCTCAAAAAGATTGGTCTGGTAACGAGCCCCGATGCACGGATAGCCGAGTTCGGATATGCCGTCGCGACCACCGACCGTGGGACGCCGGTGGTCGTGGCCGGAACTGATTTTGGCGCAATACGTGAGCTTAATTCCTGGTGGCAGGTCGATACGTGGCCCTCTTCCACCCAGACCGATGTGGCTTTGCTGGGTCAGCGCGCGGCGCAGTTCGTAACGAACGAACACAGCGTGCAGCTGGACTTCGCCGGACACCCGCTGACGTTGCGCGGCGTCGGCAAGCTGCGCACCGGCGGCGATGAGGACAGCCGCATCTATCTCCCCCTGGCTGCATTTTCGGCGTGGACCGGAACCCAGGCAAGTGTGATCGAGATTCAGATTCCCGGCGGCGCTTCCGAGGTGGAGGCTTCGATCACGAGGCTGCGCGAGGCTCTGCCGGGGATGAAGGTCGAGCCTGTGCGCCAACTCGTCGAAGGCGAGAGCCGCATCGTCGACAAGACCCATGCGCTGATGTACGGCGCGGTGCTGCTGATCGCGCTGACGGTCGCGGTCAGTGTGCTGGCCACGCTTTCGGCCAGCGTGCTCGAGCGCCGCCGCGACTTCGCCCTGATGAAGGCGCTGGGAGGGACACAGTCGAGCCTGATGGCGATGTTTCTCTTCGAGGCGCTGATTCTTGCGCTGGGCGGTGTCGTTGCCGGGTATGTGCTGGGTTCGGCCGCCGCATGGACCATCGGCAAGATCAACTTCCATACCGCCTCGTGGCCGCGTATCGGCGTGCTGCCGCTGGTGCTGCTGCTGAACCTCGTCATTGCCACGCTGGCGGCACTGCTTCCGGTCCGGGTGCTGCGTTCGCTCGAGCCCGCCGCCCTGCTGAAGGGCGAATGATAGAAGTGATACAAAAGAGTCTGGCTATGGAGAATCTGGTCGATCAGGGGACACGTCCGGACTGCGCGGTGATCGCTCTTATTGGCGTGACGCGGGAGTATGCCGGGCATGGCGGAGTCGTCCGGGCGCTCGACCAGGCGTCGTTCTCCATCGTTGCCGGGGAGTGGGTCGCGATTACCGGCCCCTCGGGCTCGGGCAAGAGCACGCTGGTCAACCTGATTGGCTGCCTCGACCGGCCGACGCAGGGGGAGCTTGTCATCGACGGAGTCAGCACCTCGTCCATGTCGCCAGCCGAACTCGACCGCTTCCGCGCCGACAAGATCGGCTTCATCTTCCAGCAGTTTCATCTGATTCCCTATCTATCGGCGCTTGAGAACGTGATGCTGGCTCAGTACTTTCACTCGATGACCGACGCCAAGGAAGCACGCTCTTCGCTGGAGCGCGTCGGTCTGGGACATCGCGCCGAGCATCTTCCCAGCGAGCTTTCGGGCGGCGAGCAGCAGAGGGTCTGCATCGCCCGCGCGCTGATCAACAATCCCCCCATCCTTCTGGCCGATGAACCGACAGGCAATCTCGATGCCGCCAACCAGAAGATCGTCGCCGACCTGCTGCGCGGCCTCCACGCCACCGGCCACACCATCGTCATGGTCACGCACGATCCCGAGATGGCCGCCCTAGCGCAACGAAGAATCGCGCTCAGCCATGGCAAGGTCTTCTGTCATCCGGTGAACGGGCCGGTCGTCTCGCTGGAAAGATAGACGTTGGCGCCAGACCACTCCATGAAGACCTCGAGTCCCTTCCGATCGTTCAGCCGTGAGGAGTGGGCGGCGCTTCATCCCGACTCCTCGCTTCCCCTCACCGATCAAGATATTGCCTCGCTGCGCGGCCTGTGCGACCAGCTCTCGCTGGCCGAGGTGGCGAAGATGTATCTTCCGCTCTCACGGCTGCTACGGCTTCGCTTCGAGGCCGCGCAGGAGCTGCTGCTGGCTCAGAACGCGTTTCTGAATCGCGAGAACGAGCGGTCGCCCTATGTGGTCGCCATCAGTGGAAGCGTCTCAGCGGGCAAGAGCACCTTTGCCCGCACCTTGCAGGCGCTGCTGGCGCGCTGGCCGGGACAGCCGAACGTCTCGCTGATCACGACCGACGGATTTCTCCTGCCCAATCATGTGCTCGAGGAGCGGAGGCTGATGCGGCGCAAGGGCTTCCCGGAGAGCTACGACCTTCCGATCCTGCTGCGATTTCTGCATGCGGTTAAATCGGGAGAAGACGTGATCGAGGCGCCGGTCTACTCCCACCTGAGCTACGACATTGTGCCGGGGCGACAGCAGATCGTCCGTCAGCCGGATATTCTCATCTTTGAGGGGCTCAACGTGCTGCAGGCTCCGCCACGCGCCTCGGTTCTGGCATCGGATTACTTCGATTTTTCCATCTTTCTCGACGCCGATAAAGACGATCTGGAGCGCTGGTACATCGAGCGCTTTCTGGCGCTGCAGCGGACCGCCTTCCAGAATCCAGACTCCTACTTTTACCGCTACCGCTCGCTCGAGCTGGAGGAGGCGATCGAGACGGCGCGGACGATCTGGCGCGAGATCAACCTTCCCAACCTGGTCGAGAACATCCAACCCACTCGCCAGCGGGCCGACCTGATTCTGCACAAGGGTTCGGATCACGAGATCGAGTCGGTCTGGCTGCGGCGATAGGCGGCACTGCCGCGCGGGCCATTGATTTTATTTAACGCTCGCCCCAGCTCAACTTGCTGCGAAGCACGCTGAAGAGACCGTTGCGGCGGGGCCGCAGCAGGCGCACACTGCGCTCGGAGCGGCGGCAGCGGATCTCATCCCCAAGCTGAAGCTCGACCGCCTCCTGGCCATCCACGGTGAGATAGGTCAAGTTGGGAACGCCTTCGATGTGGATCGCAACCGAGGCGTCTCCGGGAACGACGATGGGACGGATGGTCAGCAGATGCGGACAGATGGGAGTGACCACCAGAGCACTGACCGAGGGCATCACGATGGGACCGCCGCCGGCGAGATTGTAGGCCGTCGATCCGGTCGGGGTGGAGACGATGATGCCGTCGGCGCGCATGGTGGCGACGAACTGCTGGTCGATCTCGACGGAGAAGTCGGCCATGCGCGCGATGGAGCCCTTGGAGATGACGATGTCGTTGAGGGCATCCCAGTGCTTGACCACCTTGCCCTCGCGCATCAACTCGGCATGCATCATGTCGCGCACCTCGATGCTGGCGCAGTTATTGCACCAGGCCTCGAGCGAGGGATAAAGCTCGGTGAGAGGCACTTCCGTCAAAAAGCCGAGGGAGCCGAGATTGACCCCGAGGATTGGCGTGGGGTCGTGGGCGAAGGCCCGGGCTGCCGCCAGCAGGGTGCCGTCGCCGCCGAGGACGATGATGAGATTGGGATGATGCTGCGGCATCTCCTCGCGCGGGATGGAGGGACCACCCCCGAGATATTCGACGCTATGGGGGTCGAGCAGAGGAACATATCCGTGCGATTCAAGCCACTGAAGCAGCTCCGGCAAAATTGTGGCAAGCTCGGGCTTCTGTGGCTTCGAGATGATGGCAGCTTTAAACATTTCAGCTAGTTTACGGCTACGGCGGCCCGATCAGACAGCCTCAAAGAGGGCGCGTAGAAGATATTCGTGATTTCCTTCCATTCCGTGAATGGGGGAGTCGATCACCTCGAGACGCAGACCTCCCAGGCCGGCGGCGCACTCGGTGACCTTGTCGATGGCCAGCTTGCGCGCCTCGGGATCGCGAACGATGCCCCCCTTGCCCACATACTGGCGACCGGCCTCGAACTGCGGCTTGATCAGGACAATGGCGGTGCCCTTCCAGAACTCTCCCTCGCGGCTGAGGGCATCGAGCACGGAGGGAAGGACGAGGGTGGCCGAGATGAAGGAGACGTCCATGGCAAGGAACCGGGGAACAGGGCACCCGGCCGTGAGCAGCTCGCCCGGCTCGAGCTTGCGCGCATTGGTGCGCTCCCTGAGAGTTACACGGGGATCGTCGCGCAGCTTCTGGGCGATCTGACCGTAGCCGGTATCGACGGCCAGGACGGAGGAGGCGCCGGCCTGCAGCATGCAGTCGGTGAAGCCCCCGGTGGAGGCTCCGATATCGACGGCGGGGACCTCGATAAGCGGAATGCTCCAGTGCTCGAGCGCGTGCTCGAGCTTCAGGCCGCCGCGGCTGACGTACTTCAGATCCGAGCCCAGAAGCCGGATGGCGGCGTCTTCAGGTACGCTTGCGCCGGGCTTGTCGACCTTCTGCTCATTCACCAGCACCCGTCCCGCCAGGATTAGTGCCTGCGCCCGTTCGCGGGAGGCGGCATAGCCCTGATCGACGAGCAGTTTATCGAGACGATTCTTCATTCCTGTTTTGGGAATCCCTTCGGCTGTCCCTCTTAAGAGTAAGGTACATCCTCAAGTTCCGTGGTTTACAGTAGCTACGACTCACCATCTCAATCACCGCGCTGGAATGCACGAACTTGATCTCTCGAGACACTTTGCCGGCTACCGTCACTCCCCTTCCACGGGCTCCGCACCCTCGCATCCAGCAATCCGCAGGCCTGGAGGTGCGCGACGACGCGGTTCTGCTGACGCTGGTACGACGGGGGGATGAGGCTGCCATGGCGGCGCTCTACGACCGTTATGCCATGGTGGTCTACTCGGTCGCACTCCGCGTCCTGCATCAGGCCAGCTTCGCCGAGGAGATTCTGCAGGAGCTGTTTCTGGAGATCTGGCGCGACACGGATCGCTTCCTTCCGGTTCGCAGCAGCCTGGGAGCATGGCTGGCGGTCCTTGCGCGTCATCGCTCTGTCGATGCGCTTCGCCGCAGAAAATCGAGAGAGCCGATGGGCGACGTGGTGCTGGCCTCCTCTTACGATCTCTCCAACGAGAAGGAACGAATCGCCCTGGGAGAGAACGCCCGCAGCTTTCTTGCAGCCCTTCCCCCGGACCAGAAGAGGATGCTGGGAATGGTCTTCTTCGACGGCCTCAGCCACGCCGAGATCGCCGAGATGACCGGCGAGACGACGACCGCTGTTCGACTGAAGGTTCGCGAGACCCTGCTGACCCTTCGCCGGGAGTCTCTGGCATGAGCGTCGCCGCTCACTTCGACACCAGCCATCTCGCGCTCTTCGCGATGCAGGCCCTGGAGGCGGAACAATCCGAAGCTGTCGAAGAACACCTGGGCGGATGCGCTTTCTGCCGCCAGGAGCTGGCCCGCCTGCAGGGAGATCTGGCCGCCTTCGCCCATACAGTGCAGATGCGGCCTCCCGCGGCCTCGGTACGCGACCGCGTCCTTCATACGGTCGCGCGGGAGAAGAAGACGCCACCCCCGGAGCCGAGGTCGACCCTCGTGCTTCCGGTCGCACCTGCACCTCAGACTCCTGCTTCGCGCCAGCTGGCTACGGAGGCGAGAGATCAGAATACGGATGAGTTGGACACCCTTGAGCTAAAAGCCGCGTTCGAAAGGGTGGAGGCCTGGCGGATGGAAGATCGAGAGGAGCCGGAGGAGCACCAGGTCTTTGCGGAGAGCTCTGTTGAGGCACGACGCTCGCCGTGGCAGGACAAGATTGAGGTTCAGGCTCGCGTGGACCGTGATGTGGAGCTAGAGCGTGCCTCACCAGCTTCTCCGCAACCCGAACGGGAGCTGGAACGGCCCCTCTCCTCGCCGATGCAGGCGCCGGAGGAGCACGAATCGCCTTTGCTGCACTCGCATCGGAGAAACCTCGCGCACCGGGCCGCAAAAGATGAGGATCACCCTGGAAAAACATCCGGAGGCTTCACCGTAAAACTCTTCCTCGTACTGGGATGGGTAACGGCACTCTGCCTCTCTACTGCCGGAGGATGGCTTTATTTTGAGCGTGAGACTCTGCGGACCAGGATGGTGGAGCAGACTGCCGAGCTTGATCATTTGAAGGCCGAGGACGGCGGGACCCGACGGCTTCTCGAAACGATCACCGATCCCTCTACCCGGCAGGCCCTGTTGACGGATGCGTCAGAGGCTTCTACCGATTCCGGAAGGCAGGGACGCATTCTTTACTCCTCCGGGAGGGGGGCTTTGCTCTTTCTGGGGAGTGGCCTTAAGCAGCTTCCGGTGGCGAAGACCTATGAGCTGTGGCTGGTTCCGGCCGATGGACGCGATCCGATCCCGGCCGGGGTCTTTCACCCGGACGCGAAAGAGGCGGCCCGCGTAATTCTTCCTCCTCTTCCACGGGGAATCGAGGCCAAGGCCTTCGGGGTGACGATCGAGGACGAGGGAGGAGCCCAAGCGCCGACTCTGCCGATTATTCTGGCCGGGGACTAGCCCTATTTGGGGATAGAGGATAGGCGCTACCGCGCGGGCCCACTGCGCGTGGGGCGCACCCTTCGTGACGTGTATTGGCCCTTCGGGGTGGGGCTCCCGTTGGGCGCTTATACAGATTTTTGCGCCGACCAACGGGAGGCTCACGGCGAAGCTGGTATATGCGTCACGAAGGGACCGCCCACGCGTAATGGGCCCGGCTGGCAGGCCATCGCTTGAATAACCTAAAAGCAAGATGGCCCTCCGTTGACGAGAGGGCCATCCAATTAAAGAAGAGGGGATGTTTTAGGGCGCCTGGGTCCGGACCATCACGCCCTTGCCCTGCAGAGGGATCGTCGTCTCGACCACGTCGGTATCGGTCCGGATGATGGTCATCTGATCGGACTCGGGCGAGGTAACGTAGACCTTCCCGGTTGGAGTTCCGCTGATGGCGGCGATGAAGTTCGGATGAACCGTCGCCGGAACCGGGATGGTTGCAGTCACGGTGTTGTGAGTCAGGTCGACCACCGAGACCGTGCTGTCGGCCTTATTTGCGACATAGGCGCGGGTGCCGTCCTGCAAGACCACCACCATCTGCGGATTAACTCCCACAGGCACCGTCGCCAGCACATGGCCGAAGTCGCTGGCATCGATGGGATTATTGGGATCGCAGTTTGGATTGCCGGGAAGGGCCGCAGTCGAGCAGAGTGGAATGTTGATGATGCTGACGGAGCCCTTCGAGGTTCCGTCGCCCTGGTTCGCGACCACCAGCTCGTTCCGTGTGGGGGCAAGATCGGCCCAGATCGGGCCTGTCCCCACGGGAATGGGATTCACCGCGGGAGTCGGAACCGGGTCGGCCTGATTGGTCTGGGCGTTGATAACCGAGACCGTTCCATCTCCGTGATTCATGATGAAGGCACGGTTGCCGTCGGCGGTCATCACACCGTAGACAGGATTGACACCGACGGGAATGGGCGTCGTGATGGTGCTGCTCGCCAGTTCGATCGCCGAGACCTCGCCCGCGCCGCCACTCTTATTCTGCTGAATGACATAGGCGCGAGGTCTGCCGGAGGTTCCGGCGATGTAGACCGGGCTGTAATTCGAGTCGAGAGCGAGTTCCTGAGTCAGCGAAGGAGGAGGAGGCGTCTCCTTGAACTGCGCAACCGCATTATGACCCGGCGCCGAGACAAACAGGGCCGTCGCGTCCGAGTAGATCGTATTTGGGTTGGATCCGTTGAGCAGCGTGGTCAGAACCACGTCGCGGGTCTGGAGCGTGGTCGAGATGTCGAAGCTCGACATCGTCTGATTGCCGGACGGGTTGTCGGCCGATATCTGGTCGCGGTTGAGCGTATAGCCCGTGTTGCCGGTGGAGTTCAGGATGAAGTAGTACGGGTGAACACCGATGTTGGCCGTGATCAGGACCGTATCGCCGGAAAAGTCGACGATGGTGACAATGCCGGGAAGGGTTGAATTGGCAATTCCCAGCGCAGGATCGGAGATGACGACAGCGTATCGCGGCGGTTGAGCGGCAGGACCAACCGGATTGATGCTGGTCACGACGGGACGGAAGGTATTGCCGCACCCCGAGATCGCTGCCAGAGACATCGCCGTGAGGGCAAAGGTGGAGATGGCCCGAAAACGAGACCGTAGCCGAGACCGCATGGAAGGCTGTCCGGTCTGAACCTTGGAGGTTCCTTCTGCTTCGATTCTTACAAAATGCAAAACTGCTCCCGCGGTGCTGCTTTATGTTGGCTATGCTCTAGAACAGATTGTAAATCACCATGGACGAAAACCGTTTGCAAGGAAAACGAATTCCAGAGGCGCAGGACAACGCTCAGTCGACGGCTCTCACCTGGGTGGTGGGAGGATTACTGTCGCTGGCAGTCATGTTAGTCCCTATCGCGATGCTTCGGTTTTCGATGCCGCTGCGTTCGGTGGCGATTCCTCTGCTGGTGAGCCTCATCTTTACTGGCCTGGTCTATGGCCTGCGCGCGGCGACACCCGCGGCCTCAGGGCTGGGGTTCCTCGTCTGCTTCCTGCTGGCGCAATCTCCGGGCATCTGGTCGAGATACGACCGGCGCGACGGATCGTACCCGCTGTTGCCCGCGCTGCTTACGCTCTTTCTTCTCACCTTCGCGGCGACGAGGTTCGGGCGCAGCCGCAAGGAGGCCCGGGGACTCTCCGAGTCGCGCCGCGGCCGCCGCTCCTCGCAGATCGTCGCCAACCTGGGCGTCGCGGGCCTGTTTGCGATCCTCGGCTACTTCGAGGGGGCGGTCGCGGCCCTGGCCGAAGCTGCCGCCGATACGGTCTCCTCCGAGATCGGGCAGGCGACGGGACATCCTGCGCGACTGATCACTACGGGAAAGATCGTTCCTGCCGGGACGGATGGAGGGGTTACGGTCATCGGCACCGTTGCGGGCCTGCTGGCGGCTGCGATCGTGACCGCCGTCGGCACACAACATCATCCGCTCTGGCCGACCCGCGGAGTGGTCTGGGGTGCGGCCGCAGCCGGACTCCTCTTCGACAGCGTGCTGGGAGCGACCATCGAGCGAGAGGGATGGCTGGGAAACGATCTGGTCAACTTTGTTTCGACGCTCTTCAGCGCGGCGCTCGCGATGCTGCTGCGCTAAAAGTCATCCTCGCCGAAGCCGCGGCGCATCCACCCGACGTCCAGGTGCAGCTTCCATGCGGTGTAGCTGACGACCTCGTGCGCGTACCGCATGGCCAAATCCCAGCTCGTGATATGTCCGACCGTCGCCCGGGGAGAGGTGTAGACATCCAGCCCGGCATCACGGCAGAGCTCCCGGATACGGAACAGGTGGGTGGCATCGGAGACCACAACGATCTGGTGCAGGTTGAACTCGCGGGCGATGGCCGACAGGCGGCGCACCTGCTGCTCGGTATCGGTCGAGCGAGTCTCGGCGATGATATTGCCGAGGGGGATGCCGTGCGCGAGCAGGTAGTCGCGGCCCACCCCTCCCTCGGTGTTGCCTGAGTCTCTATCGCTGCCTCCGCCGAGGGTGATGACGATGGGGGCGATCTGCATGTGGTAGAGGTCAACGGCGTGATCGAGCCGGAAGTGCAGCGTCGGCGAGGGCCGCCCCGCGTACTCGGCCGCTCCGAAGACCGCGATGGCGTCGGCCTTCTGCGCCTCGTCCTGGTTGGCGACTTCGGAGATCTGGTGCACGACGTAGCCGCACCACGCCGCAAGAGCGAACAGGGCCGAAAGCAAAACCCTGCGCGCTAGGATCAGGCCCACGGAGGGATTCCTGCGACGTAGATTGGAGCCCGGAACGATCATGATCGGCGAGAGATTCGGGAGACGAGATTGATTCTATCGTTTCAGGAGTGAAGGGCGAGAGCGATCTCGTGGGTTGGGATCGCGCCCTCCCGAAGAATCATCCACGATCGGCCGCCGCCGGAGAGATCGACGATGGTGGTCGCGACCGAGCGCGTGGTCGGTCCGCCGTCGATGATCAATGGAATCTTGTCGCCCAGCTGCTCGCGAACGCCATTGGCGTAGGTGCACTCGGGCATGCCGAAGAGGTTGGCCGAGGTCGCCGTGACCGGAAGCCCCATCTTGGCGGCGATGGCTCGCGGAATCGCGGCCTCCGGAACCCGGAGAGCCACATTGCCAGTGTTGGCCGTCACCCGCAGAGGAAGCTTCGAGCCGGCGCGAACGACCAGCGTCAACGGCCCGGGCCAGAACTTCTCCGCCAGACGGTCGAAGGAGGTGTCGAGCCCCCGCGCCAGCTCGTACGCCTGCGCCACCTCGTGGATCAGAAGCGAAAGAGGTTTATGCCGGGCGCGAGATTTGAGCTCGTAGATGCGATCGACAGCCCGCAGGTTTACAGGGTCGACGGCGAGGCCGTAAAAGGTATCGGTCGGGAGAGCGACGACCTGGCCGGCGTGCAGCCGGTCGACAACCTTGGAGACAAGCTCCGGTTCGGGTTCATCTGGATGAATTCGAAGGGTTTCGGCCGTCAAGATCGGGGAACTCCTGTGCCGCGTGCGGCCATCTCGGAACATAGCATACCTTCGGGCGGTCTCAAAACGGATTGCGAAAGGCGTCGGTCGAGACGGCGTAAACTGCAAGGAATGGCAGTACCGGCACCCATCATTTCCAGTCGAACCAATGCGCGGGTCAAGCAGCTTCGCGCCGCCTTCCAGGCGAACGAGCGTCTCTCCCAGGGGCTGATCGCCGTCGAAGGCGAGCATCTGGTCGAAGAGGCGCTTCGCAGTGGAGTTCTCCCCGAAATTCTCTTCCTGACCGAGCGCCAGCAGGCACCGACAGGGCTTCCTCCCACAGTCGAGATCGTACGGCTCGCTCCGGAGATCTTCGCGAGCGCCGTCGAGACGCGCTCTCCACAAGGAATCGCTGCGCTCCTGCGGCCGCCGCAACATCACCTCGCCGACATGCTCGAAGACCGGACGCCGCTGTTGGTCATCGCCGCCGGTCTGCAAGATCCCGGCAACCTGGGAACGATTCTGCGCTCTGCCGAGGCCTTCGGAGCCACCGCCGTCATCACGACCGCGGGCACCGTCAGTCCGTGGAACCAGAAGGCTCTGCGGGCAAGCGTGGGGAGCGTATTCCGCATGCCTGTCCTCGCCGCGACCGCCGCGGAGATCGCGCGGATGCGGGAGACTCTCTCCCTGACGATCTTCGCCGCCGTCGCCGCGGGCGTGGACATCGTGCCGGCCCAGGACGCCGACCTCCGCGGCCCCACGGCGATCCTCATCGGCAACGAAGGCTCCGGGCTCTCCTCGGAGTGGCTAGCGATGGCGGACGAGCGCATCACGATCCCCTGCCCCGGCCCGGTCGAGAGCCTGAACGCCGCCGTCGCCGCCTCCCTTCTGCTCTACGAAGCCGCGCGTCAGAGAGCCGCCTCCAAGGTCAGTGCCGCCTCCTACGCGTCGACTCCGGCCATCCCCGGTCCACTTCGCCGGCGTCCGACTGGAGCGACGCGATGAGCCTCTTCGACTCCACTCCCGTCGCCGCCGCGGCCAACGCTGCCTCGCGGCAAGCGCCCCTGGCCGAGCGCATGCGACCGCGCACGCTCGAAGAGTACGCCGGGCAGGAGCATCTTCTTGGGCCGGGCAAACCTCTTCGTATCGCGATCGAGGAGGACGATGCCACCTCGATGATCTTCTGGGGACCTCCCGGAACCGGAAAGACCACGCTGGCCAAGATCATCGCGCTCCGGACGCAGTCGACCTTCATCGAGTTCTCCGCCGTGCTGAGCGGCATCAAGGAGATCAAGCAGGTGATGGTCGACGCCGAGAAGGCCTCGCACATGGGCTCGCGCACCATCCTCTTCGTCGATGAGATTCATCGCTTCAACAAGGCCCAGCAGGACGCCTTTCTGCCCTACGTCGAACGCGGAACCATCCGGCTGATCGGAGCCACGACCGAGAATCCCTCGTTCGAGATCATCGCGGCGCTGCTGTCGCGCTGCCGCGTCTATACGCTCACCGCGTTGACCGAGGAACAGATCGTCTCCCTGCTCGAGCGCGCCCTGGCCGACCCCGATCGCGGGCTCGGCCGCTGGGAGATCACGGCCGAGCCCGAGGCTCTGGCGACCATCGCCTCCTACTCGAACGGCGATGCGCGCAACTCGCTCAACGCGCTCGAGGTGGCGGCCCGGCTGGCCCAGAGCCGCAAGGAGAGGGTGCTCACCAAGGAGCTTGTGGCCGAGGCCCTGCAGCGCCGGATTCTCCTCTACGACAAGCATGGCGAGCAGCACTACGACATCATCTCGGCGTTGCACAAGAGCGTGCGCAACTCCGATGCCGATGCCGCACTCTACTGGCTGGGGCGCATGCTCGAGGCCGGGGAAGACCCCATGTATGTCGCCCGGCGCGTCGTCCGGATGGCGGTCGAAGATATCGGCCTTGCCGCCCCCGAGGCACTCAACCTCTGCCTTTCGGCGAAGGATGCGATGCACTTCCTCGGGCATCCCGAGGGAGAGCTTGCTCTGGCCCAGGCCGTCGTCTACCTGGCTCTGGCGCCGAAGTCGAACGCCGTCTATACGGCTTACAACACGGTTCGCGGCGACATCCAGGCGACAGCCGCCGAGCCCGTCCCGCTGCATCTGCGCAATGCGCCGACTAGGCTGATGAAGGAGCTCGACTACGGCAAGGGATACCAGTACGCACACGACGTCGAGGGCCGCGTCGCCGACATGGACTGCCTTCCGTCCTCGCTCGCGGGTCGACGCTACTACCAACCCACCGGCGAAGGCCGCGAGAAGCTGCTGGCGCAGCGCATCGAAGAGATTGCCAGGATCAAGGCGGAGAAGCGCAGATAACCGGATACGGCGCTCTCCGTTCACGTAAAATTAAACGAATCCCATGTCCGACCATCTGCAAGAACAACGCACGAGCCTGCTCAACCTCATCGCTACGCTCTCCTTCCGGATGGGCGACTTCACGCTCTCCAGCGGGCAGAAGTCCGATTACTACATCGACTGCCGCACCACGACGCTGCACGCCGAGGGGGGACGGCTGGCCGGGCTTCTGCTCTACGAGCTCATCCGTCAGCACCTTCCCCACGCCGAGGCGGTGGGCGGCCTAACCATGGGGGCCGATCCCCTGGTCTCGAACACGGCCAGCGCCTCCGCGTGGAACCACCTGCACCACAAGCATGAACCCCTGGTGCATGGCTTTCTGGTCCGCAAGGCGGAGAAGCTGCACGGAACCGGCAAGCTTCTCGAAGGATTTCACAGGCTCGGAGCCCAAACCGTCATTGTGGACGATGCCTTCACCACCGGAGGATCGGCGATCCGGGCGATCGAAGCCACCAAAGCCTCTGGCATGAACGTGATCGGTGTCCTGAGCCTGGTCGACCGCGAGCAGGGCGCACGTGACAATCTGGCCGCCGTCGCGCCCGGCGTGCCCTTCTATACAGTCTTCACCGCCAACGATGTCCGAGCGGCGCATCTTGCACTGCATCCCGGCCAAACCAAGTAAACTGGAAGAGAAATGATTCCTACCCTCGAATGGCTTCCCAACGGCGTTAATTTCCTCGATCAGACCAAACTTCCCCTGGAGGAGACCTACGTCCTCGCCACGGACTATAACCAGGTCGCCACCGTGATTCGCGACATGATCGTTCGCGGAGCCCCGGCCATCGGCGTCTCGGCGGCCATGGGTGTTGCGCTCGGCGTCAGCCAGAGCCAGGCGGCTGATCTTGTGGCCTTGAACGCTGAGGTTGCCGTCATCTCCGAAACTCTGGCCGCGACGCGTCCCACCGCGGTCAATCTCTTCTGGGCCATCAAGCGAATGCGCAACAGGTACAACACTCTCGCTGAGGCCAATACGTCGATTCCTGAGATCAAGGCTTCCCTGATTGCCGAGGCCCAGCAGATGTACGACGAGGACATCGCCGCCTGCAAGGCCATGGGAGCGCACGGAGCCGCTCTGCTGCCCCAGGAGGGCACTGTACTGACGCACTGCAACGCCGGAGCTCTGGCGACCTGTGGTTATGGCACGGCGCTGGGAGTCATCCGCGCCGCCGTCGAGCGCGGCCACAAGATCGATGTCTTCGCCGACGAGACCCGGCCCTACCTGCAGGGCGCGCGCCTTACCGCGTGGGAGCTGCTGCACGACAACATCCCCACCACAGTGCTGTGCGACAACATGGCGGGATCGCTCATGCGCCAGGAGCGCATCCAGGCGGTCATCGTAGGAGCGGACCGCATCGCGGCCAACGGCGATACGGCCAACAAGATCGGCACCTACTCGGTCGCGGTGCTCGCCAAGGAGCACGGCATCCCCTTCTACGTCGCCGCTCCGCTCTCGACGATCGATGTCGCCACCCTGCACGGCGACCAGATTCCGATCGAGCAGCGCGCGGCCACCGAGGTCACGCACTCCAACGGCAAGCAGATGACGCCCAACGGAGCCGCAATCCAGAACCCGGCCTTCGACGTCACCCCGGCCAAGTACATCACCGCGATCATCACCGAGCACGGCGTTCTGCGCGCACCGTATGAGCAATCGATCCGCGAGATGTTCGAGAAGGCCGCGGCGCAGCCCGAGCTGATCTCTGCCTGAGACCGTAAGTCCACCGGTCCGGCTTCTCGAGAGCCGGACCTCTTTATCTAAACTCGTCTAGGACTGGGAGAGATAAAACATCCACTCCACCTGGATAAGTGCCAGCACGACCAGAGCGGTCCAGCCGCGCCATCGTGTCGCCGCTCCTGAAGAGCGGGCCAGCTCGCAGGCCATCGCTCCCAGCAGGGCAAGTGGAGCGATCACAGGAAAGTGATAGGTCGGGTGCGACATGGTTACCCAGTAGGGGAAGGCGTAGAGCACGACCGTCCCTACCAAAAGCCAGCTCTCCCATCGCCGCCATAAAGCACCCGGCGTAGCCGCGATCCAGAAGAAGGCGAAGCCCGCGATTGCCAGGTAGCAGGCTGCATCCATCGCGAAAGCGACCGGAAACCACCGCCGTCCCTGAACGGACCTTCGCAGGTTGGCTGCGGTGAAGATGTCGAATCCCCAGAAGCAACGCACGCGATTGACGGTTCTCAGCGCGAAGAGGTCGGGACGGCGGAGCACATAGGCGACGGCCAGGCGCTTGAATTCGTCACCGCGATCTTTCTCGGGAAGCGAATCGACGCGGGCAATCACGCGCTCGTACTGCGGGAACTCATGAATCTCCTCGGTTCCCGGCTTGGCGTGCGATCCGAAGTACCAGGTGCGGTAGAGCGGCGTCCAGGGATTGTTGCTGTAGTAGAGATTGATGCCGTTGGAGTTGTTGAGGGTCCACTGGCCGGAGAGTTGATGCTCCTTCACGATCCACGCAAAGACCATTGCGAGGCCAAGCACCACCGCCATCGCAGGCCGGCCCCATTCTCTCCTTCGTAACGCAACCTGGAAAGGAATAGCGATCAGCAGAGGGACTGCGCTGGGACGGACCAGCGACAATGCCCCCAGCGAAGCCCCCATCAGAAGGGCTTCGCCCCAGCCCGCTCCTTTCAAGCAGCGCACCGCCCCACTGACCGCCCAGAGCAGGAGCGCCGCGGCCGGCATCTGGGTCATAGGTTCGAGCGAGAAGTGAATCATCGCCGGGGCCAGGGTGAAGATCACCAGCAGCGCAAGGGAGAGCTCCCTGCGAACGCGAAGATCACCGGCCATGCGCAGGAAGCCGAAGCAGAAGAGCAGCCACCAGAGCAGCATCGAGGCCCGCAGGATACCGTCACCGGCTCCAGCGGCGAGAAAGGGCACCAGATAGAGCGAGAGCCCCGGAGGCCAATACGGAACGAAGGGGCCGCCGCCCAGCAGAAGCGAGGCCATCTCCCGGTAGTCGGTCGAGTCGGAGGCCAGAGGGGAGCCTGCGATTCGCCATAAAACGAAGATGCGAACGAGGAGACCCATGAGTACGATCGCCGGAAAGGCGTACCCATCGACCGCTCTCTTCCGGTTCAGCACACGGTTCGAATCTGCCCCCACCCCTACGGCTCCTCATCTTCTGTACTGGCTGCCCCCTCCGCGTCGAGGACGGGGAGGCAGCGGACCAAGACATGATATCGCGGAGAGGCGAGGGCTTGCCCTGCGTTGCATTTACACAGGCTGCTTGCGCCTCGGTCTTCCGAATACCGTACGGAGATTCCTTAATCGTGTGAAAACCTTCTAACCTAGAAGAGATCAACGGTGCTCTTTCGTCTTCTCAATCCGCGCAACCGCTCGCTCCTTCGCGGATCGCTCCTGGTTCTCCTCAGTCTCGGTGTGGCGATTCTCCTGTCCGACTTTCCGCACAATCGAGCGAATCCCTATCTGATGCTTCCCGTCCTCGGGGCAATCGCAGGCGCAATCGACCATATCCGCTGCATGCAGACGCGGTGGAGCTTCTACCACGGCGGCGTGCTTCTTCTGATCTACATGGACCTGATGGCGATCAGCATCATCCTCTTCTTTCTGCTGTACCCTTATGCACTCTGGATGACGCATTCTGCATAACTCTGCGTCGTCACCTGTCGTATACTCGCGATGAATCAGGCACGTAACTTCAATCTCCCGGGGAGATTCGTTCATGCTCAAAGGCTTTCGCGACTTCGTCTTACGCGGCAACGTGATGGACCTTGCCGTCGCCGTCATCATCGGTGCAGCGTTCACGGCCATCGTCACGGCCCTCACCACCAACATCATCAATCCTCTGCTCGGCGCCGTCATCGGCAAGCCAAACTTCGATTACCTGGTCGCGCATGTGAATGGCGGCGAGATTAAGTACGGCACCTTCTTCACCGCGGTCGTCAATTTCCTTCTGATCGCGGCGGTCGTTTACTTCTTCCTCGTGCTTCCCACGCAATATCTACTGAAGAGGTTCCATCCCCAGGTCGCGGAACCGCCCGCGACCAAGGCCTGCCCGGAGTGCCTCTCCGACATTCCCGTCGCCGCGCACCGCTGCAAGTTCTGCGGTCAGCCCGTAGCCGTATAAGGCTCTCACCGATCCTGCGCGGTGGCCCATTCCAAGGTGCTGCCGCGCAGGAATGCGTTACTCTAACCTCTATCCGTTTCCTAGAGGTTCCCCTTTGCGTGCTGTCGGCTCCCTGCTCTGGCCACTTCTTCTCGCCGCCCTCTCCTCCCCTGCCCAAACTCCGCAGATCTTTGGTTATCGCGACTTCAGCCAGCAGGCTAGATGGGATACGGCCTTTCTCGCCGTCCCCGACGCCAAGCTGGCCGGCGAACACCTAAAGACGCTCACGGCGTCGCCTCACTGGGCCAGCTCTCCCGAGGACTACGCCACGGCGCTCTACGTCGCCGACAGGTTCAAGGCCGCCGGGCTTCAGACCCAGATCGTCCCCTACAAGGTGCTGCTGAATAAACCGGTCAAGATCACCATCGAGGCCTTTGCGGCCAACGGTAAAAAGCTCATGTCGGGTCCTGCTCCCGAGCACGTCGATCCCGCAAAGGACGGCGGCGATCCCTTCCAGGACGATCCACGTATCCTGCCCGCCTTCAACGGCTCCTCCCCCTCGGGCGACGTCACCGGCGAGGTCGTCTATGCCAACTACGGCAGTCTCGCGGACTTCAAACGGCTGGCGCAGCTCGGCATCAGCGTGAAGGACAAGATCGTTCTCGTCCGCTACGGTGGCAACTTCCGCGGCGTGAAGGTCTACCTCGCCCAGCAGTATGGAGCCAAGGGTGTGCTCATCTTCTCCGACCCCGCCGACGATGGATACTTCCGCGGCGATGTCTACCCAAAGGGACCTTATCGTCCGGAGTCCGGCGTTCAGCGCGGCTCGGTACAGTTTCTTCCTATCTATCCCGGGGATCCGCAGACGCCGGGCATCGCCTCGACCCCGGAGCTTCTGGACTTCAAACGCATCCCTCTTACCGAGCTGAAGGGCAATCAGCCCTCGATTCCATCGAATCCCATCTCCGCCAAAGATGCGGCGCCGATCCTCAAGTGCCTGGATGGTCCTGTCTCGCCGCGCAGCTGGCAGGGATCGCTTCCCTTCACCTATCACCTGGGGGGAACCAGCCGCGTCACCGTCCACATGCGCCTCGAGCAGGACACGGCCCTGCGCACAATCTGGGACGTCATCGGAACCATCGAGGGGACCGACCCCGCGCAAAAGAACGACTGGGTCGTCTCTGGAAACCATCGCGATGCCTGGGTCTATGGCGCCGTCGATCCCAACTCCGGCACAGCCGCCATGCTCGAGACGGTGCATGGACTGGGAGCCTTGCTCAAGCAGGGATGGAGACCGAAGCGCCGCATCGTGATCGCCTCATGGGATGCGGAGGAGGAGGGACTGATCGGCTCGACCGAGTGGGCTGAGGATCATGCCAGCCAGCTGGCCCACGCCGTCGCCTACTTCAACACCGACGTCGGCGTCTCGGGGCCTGAGTTCAAGGCCGCGGCCGTTCCCTCCCTCAAGCAATTTGTCCGTGAGGTTGCAAAACAGGTTCCGTCGCCCAAGGGTGGAACCGTCTACGAGCAATGGAAACTCGATCAGCAGGATGAGGCGGAGCGCCGCCTCTCCACCAGCGCCGGAACTCCAGGAGGGCCGTCGCGCTATAACGCGCAGGTGGAAGAGGACGTGCGCGTAGGCGATCTCGGCTCGGGCTCGGACTACACGCCTTTTATCCAGCACCTTGGCGTGCCGGCGACAGATATCGGCTCCGAAGGACCTTATGGGGTCTACCACTCGGCCTTCGACAACTACAACTGGTTTATCAAGTTCGCGGACCCGACCTTCGTCTATGAGCAGCAGCAGGCACGGATCTTCGGGCTTGAAATTCTGCACATGGCGGACGCGGATGTGCTGCCTTACGACTATCGGCTCTACGGCAGAGAGATCGTCAGTTATCTCAACGAAGCGCAACAACTCGCGGGAGCCAATAAGCTCAATCTCGATTTCGCACCGGCGCTGGCCGCGGCTCATCGTTTTGAAACTGCGGGTGGAACAATCCAGGCTCGACAGAGATCTTCTTCCGCACCAGAAGCAGCTCTCAACAACTCCCTGCGCCAGGTGGAAGGCGCTTTGTTGAATCCGGAGGGCCTGCCCCACCGTCCCTGGTACAAACACACCATCTATGCTCCTGGCGAGTACACAGGGTATGCTGCCGTCGTCATTCCCGGAGTCAACGAGGCCATTGGCGTTCCCGATGCGGAGCGCGCTCGAGCACAGCTGACTCAGCTCACCGATGCCTTGAATCGGGCCGCTTCTCTCCTGGAAGCTGCGGCAAGGTAATTAAAAGGGAAGAGGCGAGCCCTAGATGCTCGCCCCTTCTTACTTCGTCTTCGATTTTCCGGAGAGCCGGCTCGAAACTACCGGCTCCCGCCCTGAGTGACCGTGTGTGGGTCATGAGTGTCAGGCGATGCCCTCGGCTCCCTTACCTTTCCCATGTCGCTCTGGTTGGGTTGGCTTCCTTGCTGCCATCCTTCGGTTCCTCCGGTTGCCCGGACGTCCCAATCAGGATTGCTCCTGATCCTCTGGTTGGCCATAGGCTTCTCCTTCTGGAAGATTGCTCTTCCGTTACAAATTTGAGAGTCGAGCCTGTGGCGGTTAGTTGTCCTCTCCCGGCAATTGCATGTGCAAAACGCTGAATGCCTACCTCACCTTGCCGTGGCGCGTGTCTTCGCCGCCTTGCGAGCCGAAGCAGAACGGGATGCAGCGGAACGTTTTGCCGAGGCTCGTTTGCTCTGTTTCGACAATGCGGTGCGTGAGGTCGTGGATTCAGGCTCCCGCTCGAGCGCTGCTTCCCGGCTGCGGGAACGACGCGCGGAGGGCTTGCGCCCGGGGTGCTCCTGACCTTCCTCGTACTCGCGCTCTGTCCTGTCACGCACCGCCTTCGATCCGTTCTTTGGGGGAGCGAGCGGTACGCCCGCTCTTCGCGCCTTGCTCAGGCCAATGGCAATGGCCTGCTGGGGCGAGCGTGCGCCATGCTTGCCCTCGCGCACATGCTCGATCTCTTCGCGGACAAACTCTCCTGCCGCCGTGGATGGAGACTTGCCCTCCTGCAGATCTTCTTTCGCGCGTTCCAATGTCTGTTTCTCCGGCATCGGTCGGCCTCCTCTCTGCCTTCTGTTCTGATCGGATGCCTCGCGCCTGCCAGAGAGTGGCCCGGCTGAACCTCCCGCAAAAGAGAAAGGCCGCTCCATTCAGGAGCGGCCTTCTCCTCTCTTCGATAAGAGGATTAGCTTCTCAAAGCCATCTGTTCGGTCACGATCTGAGTAAGGTCCGGCTTCTTCAAACCATGCTCGCGCTCGTTGAACTCGTCGACCTTGCTCGACCAGTTCATGGAGCAGAACTTCGGTCCGCACATGCTGCAGAAGGCTGCTTCCTTGTAGTAGTCGTCGGGCAAGGTCTCGTCATGCATGCCACGCGCCGTCTCCGGGTCGAGTGAGAGGGCAAACTGCTTGTCCCAATCGAAGGTGTAACGAGCATGCGAGATCGCGTCGTCGCGGTCACGCGCCCCCGGACGGTGCCGAGCGATATCGGCCGCATGCGCCGCGATCTTGTAGGCGATGATGCCGTCCTTGACGTCCTTCTCGTTCGGAAGGCCGAGATGCTCCTTCGGGGTGACGTAGCAGAGCATGGCCGCACCATGCCACCCGATCATCGCGGCTCCAATCGCGGAGGTGATGTGGTCGTAGCCGGGAGCGATATCGGTGACTAACGGTCCGAGCACGTAGAACGGTGCACCGTCACAGAGTTCGACCTCTTTGTCCACCTGCTCCTTGATCTTGTCCATGGGCACATGGCCGGGGCCTTCGATCATCACCTGCACATCGCTCTTCCATGCCTCGCGGGTGAGTTCGCCGAGCGTCTTCAGCTCGGCAAACTGTGCCTCGTCTGAGGCATCGGCTACGCTTCCTGGGCGCAGACCATCGCCGAGCGAATAGCTCACGTCGTACTTCGCCATGATCTTCGTAATGCGGTCGAAGTTTTCGTAGAGGAAGTTTTGCTTGTGGTGATGCGTCATCCACTGCGCCATGATGGCGCCGCCGCGGCTGACGATGCCGGTGATGCGCTTGGATACCATGGGAATGTACTGGACCAGTACGCCGGCATGGATGGTGAAGTAATCGACGCCCTGCTGAGCCTGCTCTTCGATCACCTCGAGATAGAGATCGATGTTCAGGTCTTCCACCCGCTTCACGCGGCTCAATGCCTCATACAGAGGCACCGTTCCGATCGGCACCGGGCTGTGGCGCAGAATAGCCTCGCGAATCATGGGGATATCGCCGCCGGTCGAGAGGTCCATCACGGTGTCGGCTCCAAAGTGAACCGCCGTGTGCAGCTTGCGCAGTTCCTCGTCGACGTTCGAGACCAGAGCCGAGTTGCCGATGTTTGCATTGATCTTGCACAACGACTCAACCCCGATGCACATCGGCTCGAGCTCAACGTGGTTGATGTTCGCGGGGATGATCATCGTTCCCTTGGCGATTTCACTGCGCACCGTTTCGGCGGAGATCTTCTCACGCTGGGCAACGAAGGCCATCTCTTCCGTAATCAGACCTTTGCGCGCGAAGTGCATCTGCGACATGTTCCCGTCGCCCGTCCGTTCGGCCTCGGTCTTCCGCTTGACGATCCACTCCGACCGGCCTGCCGGAACCTTGTATCCATTGCCGTTCGTGCTCTCTCCCACCGGATGATGATTGCCGTTTGTGCTCATTGAGAACCTCTTTTACGAATCGCTGCGCCTGAAGCCTGACGTATCCCGAGTATAGAGCAGTTTTCCAGATGCTGTGAGTGGAGGAAAGTGCGCTGCCGCGCGGGCCCACTACGCGTGGGGCGGCCCGGCAGGCCATCATTTCGGTATCGACGCCAGCCACCGCGCGCAGGCAGCCAACTCGCGGCTTCGGTTCGCATCCAAACACACAGAACGCGCACGACCCGTGAGCACTCCGGCGCACGCTGCCGTCTCACTGCAAAACCGATCTCTTCGCGCACCAACCTCGCCAGCAGGTGGATTGGGCGCGCAACAAAATCAAAGGAGCTTCCCCATGAAAATGTTCTCAGCAAACATTGAAGATCTGCGCACTCTCTATGTCACGAACCTGCAGAAGGCTCTCGATATGGAGCAGAAGATCACCGACGCACTTCCCAAGATGATAGAGAAGTCCACCGATCCGCAGCTGGCAAAGGCCTTCAGCGATCACCTGCAGCAGACCGAAGGCCACGTCGAAAAGGTGGACGGGCTGATCCGCAACGCCACCGGCGACAGCGATACTGAAACCTGCAAGGCAATTGGTGGCCTCATCACCGAGGCCGAGGACAGCATCAAGGATGCAAAAGACGAGAGCGTCCGCGACATTACCCTGATCGCCGCCGGCCAACAGGTCGAGCATCACGAGATCGCCGTCTACGGTACCCTCCGCAACTGGGCCAACCTTCTGGGTCTGGCCAACGACGCGCAGGTTCTTGAGTCGATCCTCAACGAGGAGAAGGCTGCCGACAAGCTCCTCAGCTCCATCTCCGACGGCGTCAACATGCAGGCGGCAGCTTAGGATTTCTATAAAACCCTGAGAGTCTGGCCGACCGTATGGGGAGCTGCCAGACTCTTCTGTTTAAGGCATTACTCGTTTCGGAGCGCCACCATGGGATTGATACGCGATGCCCTCCGCGCGGGAAGGTATCCCGCCAGCAGAGCCACCGCGACCAGAAGCAACGGCATCCCCGCAAAAGTCGGCGGGTCCGTCGGCGCTGTTCCAAAGAGCAGCGCCGCGATCATTTGCGCCATCGCTATGGACAACATAGCTCCCGCGGCAATTCCCAACGCTGCCATCTGCAGGGTCTTTCGAATCACTCCCATCTGGACATCACCGGGAGATGCTCCCAGCGCCATGCGAATGCCGATCTCCTGCGTCCGTCTCGTCACCGAGTAGGAGATCACGCCGTAGATGCCAAGCGAGGCCAGCAATAATCCAAGCCCCGCAAAGGCCCCCACCAGGGTGACAAAGAACTTACGGGGTGAAGTGGCATGATCCACGATCCCCTGGACAGGACGGAATTCGACGGCAGGCTGATTGGGGTTGATCCCACGCAGAGTCTTGAGCACGCTGGCAGAAAGCTGTGCGGGCGGCAGTCTCGTCTTCACCACCAGATAAGCCCCATCCGGTCCCCAATCGCCCATCATCGGGAGATACATCTGCCAGCCCGGCTGCTCCTCCACGCCAAGATTTTTCACGTCTGCAATCACTCCGATCACACGGACGTCGACCTTACCGTTGACGACCACCATCTTGCCAACGGCATCCTCTCCCGGCCAGAGTCCCTTAGCCGCAGTCTCGTTCAGTACCACGGCTCCTTCACTCTTATCGGTGTCCGCCCAGGTAAAGTCACGGCCCCGCAGCGGCATCCCCATCGCCCGGAAGTATCCGGGCGAGACGATATAGACGAAGGCACCCGGAAGCTCACCCTCCTTGTAGCTCTTGCCCTTGATTCGCGGGGCTCCCCAACCGCGATTGCGTTCGAGCGGAAGGTTGTCCGAGAGCCCGGCGGCCTCAACCCCCGGAAGCGCACCGATGCGACGGGAGACATTCTCCAGGACCGCATTTCGCTTAGCAATGCTGCCTCCATCGTCGTAGTCCAATTTGATGGTTGCAGCCGAGGATGGCTGAAATCCCAGGTCCACGTCGAGAACCTTTAGAAAGCTTCGCAGCAGAAGGCCAGCGCCGATCAGCAGAACGCACGCCAGCGCTACTTCAGAGACCACCAATGCCGTTCGCATCGATTCATGCCTTCGTCCCTCGGTCGCACCATGACCTCCATCTTTGAGAGCTTCCTGCACGTTGGCCCGGGAGGCTCGCACGCCCGGCAGAAGACCGAAGAGGACCGCTGTGGTCATCGTGATTACAACTGTCCATAACAATGCCGTGCCGTCCAGACGGACCTGGCTTAGCAGTGGAAGTGCAATCGATCCCTGATGAGCCAGATAGGTCAGGAGAGCATAGGCGACTCCCAGCCCTAGCAAAGCCCCGGACGCCGCCAGCACCAGGCTTTCGGTCAGTAACTGCCGGACCAGCCTCGCTCGTCCAGCTCCTAGAGCGCTGCGCAAGGCAAACTCCTTGTTCCGCGCGGCCGCACGCGCCAGTAGAAGATTCGAGAGGTTGACGCAGACAATCAGAAGGATCAGCCCCACCGCGCACCACAACACCACCAGCGACCGCCGCAGCTTCCCGCTGATGTATTCCTTTAGAGGCACCGGCCTGGCGTTCTTGTAATTTCCCTTGGACTCCGGATACCGCTTACCCCAATAAAACTGGGGGAACAGAGCCGTCGCCTCGGCACGCGCCTCCGCGAGAGTACCCCCCGGCTTCAGCCGCCCGATCAATGTAAGTGTGTTTCCCTCGTATCGGATGTCATCCATCATCACCGGCGTGAAGATATCAACCTTCGTACCCGGCGAAAACGCCGCTCCAAAGTCGAAGCTCTCCGGCAAAATCCCGACTACCGTTACCGGCTTGTTGTCCAGCGTGATCGAACGACCCACGATGGAAGGATCCCTGCCGAACTGCCTCTCCCAGAAGGGATGCGCCAGCAGGACCGCTGCGCCGCCGCCCTTACTCGCTTCCTCTTCGGTAAAGAGCCTTCCCATTTCCGGACTCACTCCCAAGACATGAAAGAAGTTGCCAGCAACCTGCATTCCCGTCACCGGTTTGGGATCGCCATGGTTCATCAGCTTGTAGTTGTCGGCGGTCGAGAAAGCAAAGTAACCGGTCACATCCTCATAAGACCGGTTCATGAGCCGGAGATCCTCGAAGGCATCGGCCGAGTAAGTCGAGCCAGAGAGTCCCTGCGCGTCCGCCGGCGCGATCCACACCAGGCGATCCGGATTGTAGAACGGCAGCGGGCGCAGCAGAATTGTGTTCACCACGCTGAAGACAACCACATTCGCCCCGATTCCGAGCGCGAGGATCAGGATGGCAATGACGGCGAATCCACGATCCCGCGCCAGCGTGCGTATGGTGTAACGAAGATCCTGCAGAACTGTGTCCAGCCAGAAGATCCCTCGCGACTCCCGCTGCTGCTCCTTGGCCTGCTCGACTCCACCGAACTTCACCATCGCTCTTCTCCTGGCCTCCTCGGGAGGCATTCCGTTGCGAATGTTTTCGTCAGTGGCCATGGCGATGTGGGCCGCAATCTCCTCTTCGAGCTCGCGATCCATAGGCTGCTTGCGGAAGAACGCTCTCAGGCGCCCCCCAGCCCTTCGCAGGCGATCGCCCCATCCCTCCTGCGGGCTACCTCTCGCGGCCTTCATTGCGGCTCTCCCGCGTTGCCCATCGCCAGAACCCGGCCCATCACTCCCGAGAGCCGTTGCCAGTAGGCCGTATCCTCGGCCAGCTGCCTTCTGCCCCGCTTCGTGATGGTGTAGAACTTCGCCCGGCGATTGTTCTCCGATGCTCCCCACTCGGACTCGATCCATCCCCTCTGCTGCAGACGAACGAGCGCAGCATAGATCGTCCCCTGGTTGAGCAACACCTCGTCGCCGCTGACCTGCTCGATGCGGCGGGCGATCCCATAGCCGTGCATCTCCCCCAGGGCGGCCAGGGTCTGCAGGACCATCAGATCCAGCGTGCCCTGCAACAGATCCAGCTTTGTATCTCCCATATGTCTTCTCTCCTGTGGCATTGCCACATTAGCACCTGTGGATACGCCACAGGAAAGGAAAAGTTCAACCGAATGTCATTTTTTTCTGTCTATCTTCCCCCTGAAGCCTCCTCTCTCCCCTCCCGGGCACAACCGGCGTAAGATAGGTGCAGACGCCATGCCTATCCCCGAACGGAAGAGCCCGCTCAAGATCTTCGTCGCCACCCTCCTTATCCTGGGAACCGTCGGCTATCTCGCCTTCACCGGAGTCCGGGACAATAAGGACTACTACGTCACCATCGGCGAGCTGCAGGGCATGGGCAACAAGGCTTACGTCCGCCATCTGCGCGTCGCGGGCAACGTCGCTCCGCACAGCATCGAGCGCTCCGGAACCAACGCCACCTTTACCCTGCTCGAGCAGGGCCGCACCCTGCGGGTCACCTACAAGGGCTCCGAGCCGCCGCCCGACACCTTCAAGGACGATGCCCAGGCCCTGGCTATCGGGACCTACGGCCATGACGGCGTCTTCCACGCCACTCAGCTCCAGGCCAAGTGCGCCTCGAAGTATGCTCCAGCAGCGGGCGCGAAGACTCCGACGGCGGCTGCCACGGCTCTTCCCGCCGCTACGCGTTAGCATCCTGCATTCTTCGTCTCACGCAGCAAAAGCTCGTTGTATCGAGAGGGGCCTATACTCCTTAAAGATCCCTGCATGGCCGCTGCCCCTGCTCCAATCCGTGTCGAAGCCCCTGCCACGCTGGCGGCCAGCCTCGACTCCGTCTCCAAGGTCTATGGAGCCTTCGCCGCTCTGCGCAACGTCTCGACCGGCTTCCTTGCTGGCTCCTGTACGGTTCTTCTGGGAGAGAACGGGGCTGGAAAGTCCACTCTGTTGCGTGTCGTCGCCGGGCTGATCACCCCGACCCGCGGGCAGGCCAGCCTCTTCGGAGGCTTTCCCCAGCAGCATCGCCACCGCGTCGCCTACATGAGCCATGCCACCATGCTCTACGACGAGCTCACCGCTATGGAAAACCTGGCCTACTTTGCTAATCTTCATCGCGGCGAGGGTTGCGCCTGTGTCGGATCGCCCGAGATGGCCCTGCGCGCCGTCGGTCTCGACCCCACGCTCACCCGGCCGGTCGGACAGTACTCCCAGGGCATGCGTCAGCGCGCCTCACTCGCCCGCGTCCTCCAGACCGATCCCGAGCTTCTGCTGCTCGATGAGCCTTTCTCGAACCTCGACGTCCGCAGCGCAGGCCAGCTCGTCGATCTTCTCGCCGACTTCCGCACCTGGCCGGTTCCCGGCGGAGGAGTCCGTACGATCGTCCTCACCACGCATCAGGCCTCGCTCGCCGAGCCTCTCGCCGACCGCACCCTGGTGATGCGCCAGGGCCAGATCGCCGAAGATAGCACGGGAAAGCAAGGATGAAGCCTGCCGCACCCACTAAAACCAACGCCGCCCGGCTCCTCGACTCGCTCGGCATTGCCTATGAGCCTCGTTCCTATGAGGTCGATCCCGAAGACCTGACCGCCCTTTCGGTCGCCCGCAAGATCGGTCTTCCCGCCGCACAGGTCTTCAAGACCCTGCTCTCCCATACCAATACCGGGGAACATCTCTTCGCCGTCATCCCTGGCGATGCTGAGCTTGACCTCAAGAAGCTGGCTCAAGCCGCGGGTGCCAAGAAGGCCGAACTGGCCTCGCTGAAGGACGTCGAGCCCCTTACGGGCTACATTCGCGGCGGGGTTACCGTCATGGGAGCCCGCAAGCCCTTCCCGGCCTTCGCCGACGAGACCATCGAGCTCTTCGACGTCATCAGCGTCTCGGCCGGTCTGCGCGGCCTGCAAGTCCTCCTCTCCCCCGCGGACTATCTCCGGGCCGCCAACGCCACGCTCGCCGACCTCACCAAAGCTCTTCGCGCGGACGAGGCCCGATGAAGTATCTCGGCTACGTTCTCGAACATCTGCGGAAAGATCTTCGCCTGGAGTGGCGTTCACGCGATTCGATCAATGGCATGCTCTTCTTCGTGCTGCTGATGGTCGTGGTCTTCTCGATCGCCTTCGATCCGGCGGGTTATCCCACAGTGACCCGGCAGATCTCGGGAGGCATCCTGTGGGTGGGCCTGCTCTTCGCCTCCATGACGGCGCTCAATCAGTCCTGGACCCGCGAGCAGCGCAACCAGGTTCTCGAGGCCCAGCGCATGGCCCCTTCGCCGGCCTCGGCGCTCTTCGTCGGCAAGGCGCTGGCGAACATGATCTTCGTCCTCGTCGTCGAGGCGGTTCTGGCACCCGTCTTCATCATCTTCTTTAACCTGCATGTACTGGGAGACCCCTGGCTGCTCGCGCTGATCCTTCCCCTGGGAACCTGGGCCATCGTCGTCAACGGGACCTTCTTCGCCGCGCTGGGCCTGCGGGCCCGCAACCGCGAGCTGCTGCTGCCGCTGATCCTTCTGCCGCTGTCGCTTCCCGCCGTCCTCATGATGGTGCAGGCCACCACGGGAGTTCTCACCGCGGAGCTCGATCCCATCTATCTCCAATCCTGGATCAAGCAGCTCGCCGGATACGACGTCATCTACACCACCGTCTGCATCCTGCTCTTCGAGACCGTCCTGAACGCCGAGTAGGTCAGGTTCTCCTTCCAGGCGCATGACCGATAACCGCCCTCGTCGAAGATGCAGAGAGTATTTCCCCTTCAAATTCTCCGCCCCCACCGAATCTCCCCCGAAAATCGCGGTAAAATGAAAGCCATCGTGGCCCGCTCCTCCACCCTCCGCAACGTCGCTTGGCTCTGGCTCGTAGCCACCGCCGCCGTGCTCGTGGTCGGGTTCCGGCAGGCCATCTTCCTTGCCCCCATGGAAGAGACCATGGGGAATCTGCAACGGATTTTCTACTATCATCTGGCGCACGCGATCCTCAGCCTGATCTTTCCTTATGTGAATGTCGCGGCCTCGCTGGCCTATCTTTATTGGCGCCGCCGCGATCCGCTCAAGGCCCTCAGCGCCGATGCCCTGGCGGTAGCCTCGGCCGAGGTCACCGTGCTCTACGCCGGACTCTGCCTGGCGACCGGTATGCTCTGGGGCAAGCCCGCGTGGGGAATCTGGTGGACGTGGGATGCCCGTCTGACCACGGAGCTGATCCTGTGGCTTCTCTACGCCAGCTATCTCCTGCTCCGCCGCTTCTCTCCCAACGGGCAGACCGGTGTGCTTTCGGCAGTGTTGGCTGTATTCGCTGCCGTCGATGTTCCCATCGTCTTCATGTCGATTCGCTGGTGGAGAACCCAGCACCCCGCGCCGGTCTTCGGTCCGGATGGCGGTGGGATCGATCCCGCCATGGTGCCCGCGGTTCTCTGGAACCTCACCGGATGGGCGATGTGGGGTATCTTTCTGATCGGCCTCCGCTTTGCCCTTGAACGCCGCCGCCAACTGGCCGAGCAGGAGGCCGCGCTGCTCGCCCTCGAGGCCTCGCTCGAGACCCCACAGTAACGGAGCTCATCTCTCAATGACCTGGAAGACTTTTTTCGACTTCTCTACCATGGGCCATCGGCACCTGGTCTTCGTCTATGCCGGCGTCATCGCGGTCCAGCTGGGCTATGCGGCATGGATCGTCCACAACTGGAGTCGCGTCGGGCATCCGGGAAGCCGATAACGCCAAAAATCTCGACCTATTCCCCAGCAAGCCTGTGCCGTCAGCGTACGGACATGTTCTCGCAAAATCTGAAAATTAAAAAATCAACGAAGCTACACGAAGTAGCTTCGTTGTCCGAGAAGGATTTACAGACGATGTCAAGAGCTCCCCATCTTGGCAACTCCCGCATCGTCTATGTAGACACGCGGTTTTTCGAAAGGTTTCGCCGCCTCCGGAATCTTTTTGAGATGTCCCCCGCGCTTGCGACGGGTAATCCCCGCCCGATAGACTCGCTGCAGTGTCGAATTCTCATCATTGCCCGCCCGTTGGGTTGTTCGTCTTGTCTCTCTCCGTTCTCCTGCTGCCTCTGGGATGCCGCCGCAACTCTTTTCCCGACGTTCCCCCCGGCTATCACGAGTTCGCGTACGTCACTAATGGCAGGTCCAATACGGTCAGCGTTCTCGACCTGGTGAACGTGCGCCCCGACCGCACCCTGAGGGTTGGAGAAGGACCTACAGGAATCTCGGTAAATCCCAGGCGCAACGAGGTTTATGCCGTCAACACAGGATCCGGGACGATCACCGTCATCGATGCGGCCGCCAATCGGGTGGCCGCGACCATCGGAGTCCGTCGCCAGCCTTATTTCATCAGCGTCGATGCCGCAGGAGGGCGGGCCTACGTGGCCAACTCCGGATCGAACTCGGTCAGCGTCCTCGATCTCGACCGGCGCCGGGAGATTGCAGTCATCGGAGCCGGGGAGCAGCCAGGGCTTGCTCGCATCTCCCCGGATATGCGGACCCTCGTCGTCTCGAATCGCGGATCGGGCAGCATCTCCATCTACAGCGTGGCGGCTTACATCAGCCCGAACTCCGCGCCGCAGGACACCCCGGAGGCTCCCCAGCCTGACCCCCACGCTCCTCCGATGCCGCCGCTTCTCTTCCGTGCCGCCTTCCCCGGATGTCCCGGCGCCACCGACATCGCGATTCTGCCGGACTCGTCGAAGGCCTTTATCGCCTGCTCCAGTGGCCACCAGGTAATGGTCGTCAGCCTGGCTTCGGCCCCAAACTCCTGGGCGGTAAAACAGGACCCCGTCGCGACCTCCGATCATCTGTTGACGATGCTCGACGTCGGTCGGACTCCCGTCCACATCGCCCTCAAGCCCGATGGCGGCGAGGTCTTCGTCTCGAACTTCGGGTCGGACTCCATCTCGGAGATCGATACCTGGAACAACCAGGTGCTGGGAACCTATACCATCGGCACCAAGCCGGTGCACGGCGTCATCTCCGGCGACAACTCGACTCTCTGGGTGTCGAACTTCGGCTCCGACCTGATCAGCATCTACAGCATCGACGATGGCGAGCTCACGGGCACGGTTCACACCGGTTCCGCTCCCGATGCGCTGGCCTTCTCGAACGATGAGCACCTACTGCTGGCCACGGATTCGCGTTCAGGAGACGTCGCCGTCATCCGAACCCGGGGAAAGCAGGGCGCGACTCTGTTTACCATCCTCCCTGCGGGAGCCTCTCCGAATGCCATTGCCATCAAGGTGATCCAGCCGAAGCATTAGGCTGGATCGACGCAAGGCGATGGCCTGCCGGCTAAACCTGCCTGGCCAGCACCAGCGTGATGTCGTCCGGCTGCTCCTCGGCGCCGATCCAGGCGTCGAGAGCCTGCATGACCTGAATCGAGATCACATGCAGAGGCTGATCCCGGTACCGCCGCACGACCTCCATCAGGCGCTCTTCTCCAAACTCGCCAAAGTCGTTCTCCGGCTCGGTCACGCCGTCGGAGTAACCGACCAGGATGTCCCCGGAGCGCATCTGAAAGCGATCCTCCTCATAGCGCATTCCGTCCATCAGACCCACCACCGTTCCGCCGCAGTCCAGCCTTCGCACCGTGCCGTCGCGTCCCAGCACCAGGGGAGGAAGCTGGCCGGCGTTCGAGTAAGTCAGCATCGCCGACCTCGCATCGTAATGAGCCAGAAACAGCGTCGCGTACTTCTCCGGCTGCGTGCTGCGGTAGAGATGCCGGTTCAGCAGCGAAAGGATTCTTCCCGGCGACTGGAAGAGCTCATCGCAATCGCCTCCGTTATCGTTCCTGTTGGCGAGCAGGCCAGCCACCTGGGATTCGCTGAAGACCAACTCCTCACTGGCAAAACGATAGGCGCGAACGGCGGAGTGAAGCGTCGCCATCAGCAGCGCAGCGGAGATTCCCTTGCCGCTGATATCGCCGATGGCGATCCCCACCCCGGTCTCCTTGCGGCTGGCATGTCCTTCGTGCGCGGACTCATGAAAGACTAGAAAGTCGTAGTAGTCGCCGCTGACCGAGCGGGCCGGTCTGCAGACACCGTGCAGCTCCAGGGTGGGAAGACTCGTAACCTTGCGCGGAAACAGGTTCGCCTGCACCTCCTGGGCGATCGAAAGCTCGTTCTGCAGGCGCTCCTTCTCCTTCTGCTCCTGGAGAAGCCGCTGGAGCGAGCCGGTCATGTTGTTGAACGAACGGCTCAGCTCCGCCAGCTGATCCTGGCGCGTCACGCCGATCCGATGATTGAAGTCGCCCTGATCGATCCTTTGCGTCGCGAAGTAAAGATCGGAGACGGAGGCCGTCATCGTCCGGCTCAGGCGAATAGCCATCACGAGTGCCAGCAGCTCGATCAGAGCGAACAGAACGCCCAGAGCGATCAGGCCGAAACGATAGGCGTTGGTAAATCGGCTGCGCAACGAGGCTCCGAAGAGCTGGTTGTAGAGCTGCGAGGGCCGCGACCGTACACCGATCAGAACACTTCCCCGCTCGCCGGTTCCCCAATCGATGACGTCGACCGTCGAGACGAAGCTGACCTGGATGTCCGCTAGATTGACTGCGGGAGCCTGCACTCCCCCGGAGATGGTATTCTCGCGCCGCCGACGAATTCGATTCTCAATACGAGAGGTCGCAGCCGCCCTTGGGGTGGCCTCCGCCTCGTTTTCGCTGACCCTCTCCGCGATGAACTGAGCTCTCCCCAGTCCATGCGCTACGACATCCATCACCCTGCTGTCAACGATCATGCTGGAGACAAGGCTCAGCATGCGGCCGTCGTTCAGGCGGCGCTGATCGACCACGGTCAGGTAGAGATCGCCTCCGTCCAGCACCAGTCCGCTGGACAGTCTTCCCCGCAGATCGGAGGCCCAGGGCGGCAGCCCCAACGGCGTCTTGCCCCGTGCCGTGCCAGGAGCGACCGGGGCACCATTCAGATAGATGGAGCTCTCGGCGCGCAACTTCGAGTGAGAGAGATCGACCTCCTCGTCCTGCTGGGCACGTTTGATCTCCTCCGGCGTGATGTTCCCGGACTCCAGGAGCCGCACCAGAACGTCGATGCGATGAATACTTTCTCCGCTCAGCTGAGCCAGCTCCTCTTGGAGGCGTAGATCCGCGAGGTGAATGGCGAACTGGCCTGCGGCCACGTACCCGGAGATCATCACCAGCGTGACAAACAGCACCACCGGCGCCAGCCCAATAAGCAGGTAGGTGACGACGAGCTTATTGCGCAGGCTCCACAGCATGCGCCTGCGCACGACCCGTACCAGCAGAGGAATCCCCGTGGCGGCGAGAGCGATTCCGACCAGCACCTGAACGACGGTAAACAGAGTCCCGATCGATCCGGGAATCATCCTCAACAGAAAGAGAAGAGCGAACCAGACGGCCAGCCAGAAGACGGCACCAGGAAGGCCCGTTGGGAGCCTCCTTCCCATCCACTTCAAGTCGTGTCCCTCAGCTTCGATCGACATCGTTTCCCTTCTCTTTTCCTGAAGCCTCTTCTTCCCTACTGGCCTCTCGTGCCAGCCGCAGCGTATATCGTGTCGCCGAGACGTAGGCTCCGGCGAGCACCAGCAGACCGGAGAGGAAGGCCCACGTCATCAGCCCCACGGAGATATAAAACGGCCCATACACCGATTGAAAATCGAGCCACGGAAGCGCCCGGACATACAGATACTTCGCCATCTCCCACAAGAGCCCGACCATTAATGCCGTCGGAAAAACGGCTCGGGCGGGAACCTTGCGGTTAGGGAGAATCCAGTAAATCAGAAAGAACAGCAGAATGCTCAGAGCGACTCCGCATATCTTAAGGAACCACTGGGTGGCAAAGTCATAAGCCGCATTCTCCGTGTGCCCCAGGAAGAGAACGGAGAGAACCCCCTTCGACCCGGAGCTGAAGGCCACCGACGCCAGAGCCAGCACGCCCACGGCAAAAGCGAGCCCGAGCGAGACCAGCTGATTGCTCAGATAGCTGCGGTTCTTCGCGCCCCCCCAGACGTTATTCAGCGCCACCTCAAGCGGAAGAAAGACGCCCGTCGAGCTGACCAGAAGCATCAACAGCGAAAAAACCTGAACTCCTTTGCGCGGATGCGCCAGCAGCTGCATATTGCGGATCACGAACTCCTGCCCGACGGGAAGGAAGCCACGCATCATGTCGCCGACCACCTGCTCCATCGCCCGCGAGTGAAAGACCCTGCGGCAGAGCGTCAGCAGAAGCACGATAAAGGGAAACAACGAAAGAATTGCATTTGCGGCCACGCTGAACGCGTAGGTATGGATCTCGGTTCGAGCCATGTAAAGGAGAAGCTCCCTCACCTGCGCCCAAAACCCTCCCGCAGGCACCAAAGGACGCATCTCTTCCATCGAAAGATTCTGTCCCTCTACACCTATTTTCGGCCTCACCTCCGGCTCTTTGGGTGCGATCTTCGCTTGCACACCTTTCGCCGAGCCTAAATTGGGAGGGAGAATAGAAAACATAAGGGGCCAGAAGCTGTCGTTCAGCTTCGATGCTAGCAGAGCCGCTCCGGTCCACTGCGGCGGAGCAGCCTTCAGTCCGCGGAGGTCTCCTCGATTCGTCGCATCGCCCATCGCGCACTCTCCGCCAGCACCTCATCGTCCCCTTTGCTCCAGATCTCAAGCTGGGGCAGAAATCGCCGATCCCGGCTGTTTCCCATGGCGATCGCGACGTTGCGATGCAGCCGTTTGCGGCGCGTGCGCTCCAGGGGTGAGCCCTTGAAGGCCGCACGAAAGCCTGCGTTATCCATTTGAGCGAGCCACTCCAGAGGTGGATTGACCAGCTCCGGACGAGGCTCCATGCCCTGCTTTACGCTGACCGGAGCGCGGCGGTTCCAGGGGCAGACATCCTGGCAGATATCGCATCCGAAGACCTGCCGCCCCACCGGCTCGCGCAGCTCCTCAGGAATCTTCCCCTTCTTCTCGATCGTCAGGTAGGCAATGCAGCGCGAGGCATCCATCTGCCTGGGGGCAACGAGAGCATCGGTCGGGCAGGCATCGATGCAGCGGGTACAGCTGCCGCACCGGTCGGCGGCGAAGGCCGGGATCGCATCCGCCTGAACCGGAATCGAGGTGAGGATGACCGCCAGCAGAAGCCAGGACCCCATTCCCTGACGGATCACGCAGGTATTCTTGCCGATCCATCCCAGCCCGGCATGCGCTGCCGCTGCCCGCTCGACCAGAGGGCCGGTGTCTACATAACATCGCGTCTTGCACTCCGTTCGCCCTTTGAGAACCTCCTCGAGACGCCGAAGCCGCGAGAGAAGCTCATCATGATAATCGGTCGGGATCGTCTGTCCGTCCTCGCCGGTCCTGCAACTCCAGGCGTAACGCGCGATCCATCCCGTCTCCGTGGGTGCAGGTTCGATCGAAGAGGGGGCCTCCGCATTGTAATTAAGAGCGCAGACGATCACCGAGCGAGCCCACGGGATGGCGGCTCTTACACCGCTTCGCAGCAGCACGCCGTTCTCGTCGCGCCGCTTGAGGTACTCCATCTCACCCGCTCTCCCGGCCTCCACCCAATCGGAGAATCGGGTCGCATCCCTCTGCGCCAGATCGTCTCCGGATTCGTAGACAGGAGCGACACCGGTCGCATCGAAGCCCGCCACGCGAGCCTTCGCATCGATCCACGCCATAAGATCAGGCGTCCACGCAAATGCAGGATCTGATTCTCCCCGAATGACTTTCATCCAACACCTCATTCAGGGTAAACTGGAAGCTACGGAGAGGTGGCAGAGCCCGGTTGAATGCACCTGACTCGAAATCTCCTCACGCTAAAGCTTATCCATATATCAATCGTACTGAATCTAAAACACTTACACGCCAGACTGCACGGAAGGAAAGCGTGTCTTTTCTCGCATAAAACTGCAATAAACCGCAGTCCCCTTTATTGCGTTGGACACGATTTGGACACGGTGTTGCATGGGGGAGCCGATCTCGACTTTAGTTGTATGGTTCCCATTTTGGGCCTCGGATAGATTTCAGACATTCGCTCCAAAATCCATCCCCAGGAATAATTGATGCACACTGTAGTAATTCCAAACTGCCGTGCCTTGGAATGTCTCGTGACCTGTCGGTCACGAGAGGATCACGTACTCGTCCCCGCTCCAGTAATCCGCGCACAGATATACGCGCTGAAGCCAACAGGCGTCGAATACCTGATCGAAATAACCCAGACCAACAGCACTGAAGAAGCCATGGCGGATATAGTCGCTCTAGTCGGAAACGCCGAGGCGCTAGGGCGGATGTCCTACAACGCTGACACTATGGTTGAGGTTATGACGGCTTGTCGCCTCAGTTCGCCCCACATAGTGGACGTGGATGACCTAAACTTCTACCGAGTCCACGCCGATGCAATAAAGGATGATCTAATATTGATTTTGGAAAATTTAGCTGAAGGCGTAAGGTCTAACCGGGCTACAGAACTACGAATCATGCACCTAGTAGTCGCCTACCTGGAACTGTACGGAAGGACATTCGCCATTTCCGAACACCACGACCTCGGGCATTTAGACATCGCTCTTGAATATCTGTAAGAACTGGAGTCCCCATTGAAGGCACGAGATGCCCTGATTGAGTTACGTCAAGAACTGCTGGACAAGTTGCGCCCTTGCGATTCAGCGACAGTAGAAGAGATCGAGAGAATCAACGCAGCCCTAGCCATTTTTGGAGAGGATACGGCTCGCTCGACGATCAGTCGTGAATTCATGGGGATGACAGTGCTCGAGGCATCTCAGTTCTATCTGCGGAAGCTCGGGCGTGAGACTTCAATCTCAGAGCTGACCAGGGAACTGCTATCGCGAGGTGTATCTCTCAAAAAGGGAAGCCGCTCGCCCGAATGGAAAGTTGCTCAATCCCTTAGCTACCATGCGAACAAGAAACTACTTACGATTGCAGACGGGATGGTGGGCCTTCCAGAGTGGCGATCGAAGACGAAAGGCAAATAGGAAGGCGTAAAGAGTGTGACCCGTCGGTCATGTTTTGTCGGCTCCATTCACTGTAAATCTGAACAGTGCCGACAACTATCGAAAAGAGGTTTGGGCGAAGAGTTGTACAACTCCGCACAGATCGAGAGTGGACTCAAGAGCAACTCAGCGAAAGGACCGGCATGAGTCGCGAGTACGTTAGCAGGCTCGAAAATGGGCATAAAGCCCCGACGCTGCGATCTATAGACACCATAGCTAAAACGTTTGGGCTCACCCTCTCGCAGCTCCTCGACGGGATATAGCAGAGGCTATCGCCTCCTCCGGTCGTCGAGCTCCGGATGCTCCGCTTCGTAGTCCAGTAGGAATCCCAGGCATGCCCGCGCATGCGCGAGATGCGACAATCCACTCTCCGGGTCCACGTCCTCGCCATCAGCATAGGCCGTAAGGTGACGCAAGCCGGCGTCGATCAAGCGCGACCAATCCATCCCCTTAGACCAATTCCACGCGGCATACTTCTGGCGGCCAAAGTCGAGCACCCTGGCCTCTTCAACCAAAGCCCGCCGCGGGATGAGGCTCATCGGAGGTTTGCCGCTATCGAACTTGCTTCCCTGCTCAGCCATCACAAAATCCCCTTGTACGCTCCAGCTTGCGCCAGGCGCTTTATCTCTTCGTAGAAGGCCGCTCCGTGTCGGCGGTTTGGCCATAGCTTGATGTGGACCATTTCATGCAGAAGCGTGATTCTCGCGATCGATGCGTCGAGCGCAAAGGCCGGATTGATCCTCAAGACAAAATCATCAAGCTCGCCCGGCAGTACGTCTGCACAGCAGCCTTTCACTGGCGCATACAGCACGTCTACCTCGTCCGGAAGGTCGCCGGCAAAGTACCGCTCGTTATAGCGGCGATACCAACCGGCGAGCCACCCGTCCGAGAGGTTCATTGGCCGATGTACCTCAGCGCGTTCTTGACACTCTTGAAGGGCACCATCTCATGGTTATCGGGATGGAGAACCACGCACGGATAGTAAGGGGCTGTATGGAGCGAGAAGAAGCGCTTCGCGTATCCGGAATTCTGGTGCAGCGTGCCGCCTGTGACGTAGCAGCGCTCCTGGCCGCCGTCCTCCGTGAGCGCGTAGCCCCACTGGTGAATGTCGCCCATGAAGACGAGCTCGCGGTCGCTGGCCATCTGCCGTACGTACCGCCCCTGGGCGTGCATCCGGTTGAACATGGAACCGCCATTGAACTTGTGCGAGGCTGCGCACCGGTACGTCTGCTTCCCCACCTTGATGTCGCTATGGCCGATGCCGTTGTGGTAGACAAAGCGGCGGTTGAGCATATTCTTTACGCTCGAGGTTCCGGCCTGCGACTCCTGCCGCATGATCGAGTGATTGTCCCAGGTGGCGAATGCGACCTTGTCTTTGATGTCCTCGAGCCAGTCTTCGAGGAATGCCTCCTGCATCTCCGGAGTGAGCACTTGTGACGTAACCTCGAGGACGCCGCGAAGCTTGATTGCCATCTCGAGATAGTCACCCATCAGCGCCACGTACAGATTCGGCGTGTTGATGATCTCGTCGGTGATCTGTTCAAAGAGACCGTAGCTGGCACCGTAGGAGCCGATATGCTGGTCGCCGAATCCCATCAGGATTACCGGGCTCTTGCCGTCGCCCAGCTTGATGCTGGCGTAGTCCTGCGAGTAAGACGCCTTTGAGCGAAGCTCCTGCATGGACTGCACATGCTTGATGGCATCGCGCCAGCGGAACTCCCCTATCTTCTTATCCGATCCGAGCACCGGAACGGTCGCCAGCCTGGCCTTCACATTCGCCACAGTTCCTTTTGCGACCTTGCACGCTTCGGCGATCTTCTGATGGGAAAGAACGCCAGCCCTGAGATGGCCAGCGATCGCGAGTTCTTTATCGAGAGACAAGGCGGGAGTAGGCATCAGCGGCTCATAACCTCAAATACATGGTGAAGAGACTCCGCGCACCATGCGGCGCATTTGATAAGGACTACAGCACCGGCAACCATGTAGATTAGCGGCTTGATCCTGTCCCGGTCTTTTTCGAGGCCGTCCACGCGGCGCTCGAGCCGCGGCACACGCCCCTCAGAATTTTCTGACTCATCGTCACCTAGCATCTTCGTGACGAAGACCCTGAAGTCCCCTCGGAGCTCCCCCAGGACCTCACTTATTTCATCCAGCTTCTGGGTCTCAACGGGAGCCATAGAGCCTCACTTATGGAAGGAATGCGCCGTCTCTCCGGCTGTCTCCGCTCAAGGTTGTTTCGTTCGTCGGGCTCTGCGGCTCACCGTGCGAACGGCGCTGCAATTACGCAGCGATCTTGCTGACTCCGGTCTCGACGGTCTTCTCGGCCTCGCCTGCGACCGTCTCCGCCTCCTGCTCTACCTCGTCGACGCCGGAGTCGATGGCGTCAGCCGCCTTCGCGTCATACTTCGCGATCAGCTTCTCCGCGAAGCGGAAGACGACCACGCCGAGCGCCACGGCCAGCGCGGCGACAATCAGTGCCTTCATGCCAAGAACGAACAAAAGAGCCTCCTATCGGGTGAGAAAGTACGCTGAGGTTGCCGCGCCGACAGCCGCGCCGACGCCGATGTATTTGAGGGCCTTCTTCGTTCGCTGCCACCTTGTTCCGCCCTTGAGAGTGACCTGGAGCTGCGAGACCTCCTGATCCTTGACCTCCGCCTCCGCGGCCTGATTCGAGACCGTCTGACGGCAGGAGAGCAGCTTCGCCTCGTTCGCCTTGCAGTCGACCTGTGCGTCGTAGAACGCCTTCGCGGAATCAGCCGGGATGATGAGATCTCCGGCGGATAGCTTCGGGGCATCCGGAAGAGCGTCTACCGCCTTCACCTGTGCCGCCGTCACCTGTTCTATGGGCTCAGGCACGCTGAGCACCTTTGGCAGAGCCTGGACGACCTGCGCCGGCGTCTGCACGCTCTGCTTCATCGCCGCATAGCTGGCGAGTGCATCGGAGAGGTGCTGCTGATTCTCCTTTTCCTTCTCGGCGATGGCGTCGGAAGCAACCTTGTCCGCCTTCTGCTGTGTTGCCAGGACGGCCCTGGCCTCGTGCTCCTTCATGTACGAGTAGCCCATGAAGAGCAGGAGACCGCCGAGAATCACCGCCAATGCGGTCGTTACCTTATGCGCGGTCGTCACGCTTCACCTCCGCACGCGGCATCGCCGCCGCTCCCTCTACATGCTTGCGCCAGTTGAGAGCGCCGATGGCGACGACGCGGCGTGCGTGTCGTAATACCCACTGAGCTTTCGGGCGGGCCGCATCCTCATACTTCGGTAGCAGGTTCGCCACAGCCGAGAATGCGGTCACCACGAAAGTGGCAAACTGGCCGATGCTAATGAGCTTCAATCGCAGGGCGTCAAAGTCGGTTGCCCACACGGTTTGGACGATTGGCTTCATGTAGTCATCGGCCTCCATCTGCCAAGACGTTTATGCCGCATCATGCGGAAATACGGCAAAACGCAAGCTAATCCAGCAGCCAGGGAGCATCGGCAACCACCCGGGCAAACATGGCTGCGTGCCCAGTGGCATTGGGATGCAACAAGTCTCCCTGGAATAGAGGCGCGTTCTGGGTCACCCCATCATTGTTGACACTGGTGGCGAGATCAAACCTCAGCACTGCGTCTGCCCCGGCATTCATGACGGCTCCTACATATGCCGTATAGTTGGCCGGAGTGATATACCCACCCCCCGCTACAGGTGGAATACCTAGGACAACACGCTGCGCGAACTTTCGAGCCGTCGAGAGGATACTTGTGAGGTTGGCCGTGTATTGCGCGAGAGGAACATTCCCATGCGCATCATTTGTTCCGATGAGCACGACCACAACGTCGGGACGCAAAAGAGATGCCTCTGTCGTCATCTTCTGGACAACATTGATCGAGGTGTCTCCGCTCCGCCCGCTGACGATTGCCGATGTTCCTATAGCAGTCGCGAGCTGATCGGCCCACCTGGAAGCCAGGCTCACCCCGAGGCCATACGTGATCGAATCACCCGCGATGTACGCCCGAGGCTTCACCGCATCCGCCGAAATGATGGCGCGATGGATATTGAACTGTCCCGCAATGCCAACGAAGGCAAGGTAATCCTGCAACAGACCATAGGCCGGTCTGTTCACGCCGGTATCCGAAGCATTATTCCCCACATGCACCGTGGAGACCTTCGCTGTAACGGGATCGGCCAGAGTGGCCGTAAGCTCTCGCTGGTTGACCGTGATAGTCAGCCAGTATTTCTGGCCAGTGGTTATGGCGAACCCCAGCGGCGCGGAGGACAGAACGCCAGGATTGGCGGGAGGGACAAACTTGTTGCAGATATTTAGCGTCTCCGCGATCGAATCGATGGTTATGAGCGATCCGAACGACGGGTCCGTCTCATTGGCCTCATTGATCGATCCGACACCAACGACAGTGCCAGATACTAGCACCTCAAAGAGTACCCTCACCGTCCTTTTTTCGACATCATAAGGAGCTTGAAGCGTCAGCGTCGAGCCGTATCCCTGACCGCTCGAAGGCGAGATGAGACCATTGTTGGCTGTCCACCCACCTGCATTCGCGGCCCCTGTGGGTATCTGGCTTCCGTATGTTACGTCGTACAGAGTTGTACGGTTGGCGTTTACGCCACGCCCCGACGCCTGCGAAATCTGCTCGGTGATCGAATCGGGAGTCGGTACCTGCTTACTGGACGACGGGAGCTGCAAGCGGGCAGAGATATTGATTCCCTTGCCGGCAAGATTCTGCATCGCTGTAACACTTCCGATCGTCGCAATAATGGAAGAGGTGAACCAGCAGCCCTGACCGTTTCCAGAAAACCAGACCGGCATTGCCGCCGTCGTGACGTAGCCGATCACAGAACCAGCAGCCACGCTTCGAGAAGAGAAGTCTGTCCCGGCAACAAAAGTATTGAGCCCATTTCCCTTCGCCTGACAGGTAAAGGTGTCGGTCAGGGTGAAGTTGAAGCCAGATAAGCTTCCAATAATGAACTGGATTGTGGTTCCCGCTGGAGGGCTGGTCGAATCCCCGGGATTACCGAGCAAGATCGAAATAGAGGCTAGATCTCCATCGCTCCCAAACTGATCGAGAGCCAGGAGCGACGATGGCACTGGAGAGCCATTCTGGATGAGAGATGTCGTCCCAATCGTCTCTACATCGTAGTAGTTGAAGAGTGGAGCGGTGGCCGTCGTCACCTGGTCTTTCACCGTAGGGGCAAAAGTAGAGATTGCACCCGAGATCTGGCTGGCTATAGCGTCAGGAAGCGGCACACGAGCCGTAGAGGTGGCAAAGCGTGCGGTAGCCGAAACGTTGGCTCCCTTTCCAGCCTGAGTCTGCACGGCAAAAGTGGTTCCGATTGCGCCGGGAGCCATGGAGGTCGATAGTATCCCCGGCCCCGACCCCGAGAAATATATAGGCTGAGATGCGTCGGTTGTATACCCGATCAGAGCACCTGCCACAATCTTCCTGGCCGGGAAATCCGTACCTGCCATGAACGTGTTCAGGCCTCGACCCTTGACTGTGCAGCTAAACTCGTCAGTGATGGTAAGGTTGATTCCTGACAGCGTACCAACGAGGAATTGAACCGATGAGCCCGCCGCCGGCGTCGACGCATCGGAGGGATTTCCAAGGAAGATAGACACCGACTCGAGATCTCCCCCTTGCGTCAAGGCACTCGGAGAGAATATGCAAGACGGGATTACGGGAGCACCGTTCGGCGTGAAATCTGTTTCCCCGATAGTCTGATGGTCGTAATACTTAGCCAATGGCGATACTGCAACCGACAAGGTTTGGCTCGATACATCGCCAGGCGCGCCCTTGAGCGAGGCCAACCAATTCGATACCGACCCAAACACCGCATCCCCGCCGGCGAGTTGATATGCGGATGCACCCGAATCGCCAGGAATAACCAGTGAGTTGGGATTGCCTGCCCCCGTCTTCATCTTCGAGAAATCCCAGTTTCCGCTGCCGTCATCAGTTACCGGGCAGTTTGAGTAGATCGTGGTCGTATACACCAGACCGCTCTGGTCTACGATTCTTACCTGCACCCGATAATTCAGGGGAGTCGATGATGCCGGGTTGGCGATCAACAGGTCGGGACCCTGGATGGACCCATTGTTGATCGTGCGAACCGCGGGCGTCGAGGTGTATTGGCCACCAGCCGAATCGCTCACCGGAATCGGAAGGCCGTTCGCGTCGGTGCCCACAACCGAGAAGGTTCCGAGGGTGATAAAGTCTCCGCCGGCGTTGCGCAGGCAGTTGGCAGCAAGAATCTTGAGGCGCGAGGAGCTCATACCGCGTTTATGCCCCGAGCCTCACGAATCGGGCAAACTAGAACGGAGCTGGGATGTTGTAAACGTCCGACACATAGTCCATCGCGGTAATCGTGAACTTTTGGTCGGCAGCCCTCTTGATACCAGAGATTCTTACCTTGATCGCCTGTTTCGCCGACGATTGATAGATATACCCAGCGTAGGGAGTGGGAGCAGCCGAAAGCGCCGGGCTCACTGACGCCACACCGCCGCTATACGCAGTCACAGATACCGTTTCGATCGCCTCAGTGTCATAAAGCTGCACTACATCGCCATTATTGAACCCAGTGGCGTCATCGACCGTGATGGACGAGGCTCCGACGTTGGAGATATTCACGTCGATGTCTCCCTTCACCGCACGCATGACGCGGCCCGAGATCGAGGCTCCTGCAAAGCTAAGGATGTTCCCAGAAACGTTGTTGAGTGTGATTGTCTGACGCAGAAGCACCGGATGAACGACGGTAAGGGTGTAGCCCCCGCCCGAGCTAAAGTCATAATCCGAGCGGTCGAGTTGCACGTTACTCGCGGTCCCGCCGACCATCAGGCCGCCACTTGCCCATTGCGGCACGTCATGCTGCAACAAAGCTACATTCCCGACCCGCGAGACAATAGCCTGAGCGGGAGAGTCCCACGTGTGCGTGCGCAACTTGAGCTTATTCTCGAGCAGGCGATGATAGGCCCAATACCATGCCTGCTGCGTGTTGGTGCAGCCGAGAAGGTTGACGCGCGTCCTCTTGAGCACCTCGGAGCTGCCTTGGTCCTGGGCCGTGATGACGCGAAGAGGCGTCCTAGTCTTGTAATCGTCCGCCGCGTTTGCGTAGTCGACCTCAATCTCCTGCGCCCTGTCCTGAAGATTCAGGTACTTCTTTGAGTAGCTGTCTTTGTAGATATTGCCCACGTGGAACATCTGCACCGGATCTTCGGGTTTGTCGAGCGCCACGCTTACCTTAGTTCCCACCTGTAAGGCGGTCGCGCGGCTCATGACGCAAACGCTCTGGAATGCATCCCAAACCGTCTTGCCGTCCTGGTCAAAGGAGCCATTGAATACAGCCAGCTTTTGCGTGCCGCCGTTGCCGTCGTCGACCTGCGTGTCACAAAGGTCAGCCCACTCCTGGAGAGCGTCGATATCGATATTTCCGGTGCTCGACCCGGCACCAACTAGGGGGTCCGCGTGGATGTCATACGCAACAACTGCGGGATTGTCGTCGCCATAAGACGCGAGCTGGGCTGGTCTCGGCGCGCGCGAGGCATATTCGACCTGAGCGCTGATCTGAATATTACTGCCCGAGAGTTGATCGGTGGCCATAACTCGCATACCGAGAAGAATCATGTTCGGATAGGTGAGTGAGTCGTAGCAGGTCTCCTGCACCGACTCAATCCAGATCTCATCTCCGAACTTGTTAGACTCATGCTCGAAAGCATCCATCGGGTTATCTACCGCTCCCGAGCCTCGCTTCACAACCATCGTGTCGTAGCAGTTCGACGGCAAATTATCGATGGTTGTGATTTGACGGAGGATCGACTGGCGAACGTTGATGTACGCATGCGACTGTGCTAACACCCAAGTTCCAAAGCTGGTGCGACCGGGCGCGACGGTACGATAGTAAACGTCGTAGTAGATGGCAAGGCGCTGGATAGTTCCGCCACTGTCGATGCGCCACGCGCCTTGGGGAAATTGCGTAACTACATCGAGGCGCTGGGTGTCACTACGCTGGCCCTCGACGATGACGAAGTTATTGGTGACACCGCTGAGAACACGCTGAGAAATCGGATAGTTGTTGACGATGCGATCGAACGCCGTGAACGGCTGAGTGTTGGGAGCGGTTCCATTCGTAGTCTGATTCAGGATGATCCACGACGGATCTGTGGCACTCTGGGCGGTCTGGTCGTTGGTTCCAAGCCGCGTAAAGTATGCGACGTCGGAGTAGCTGGATACATCCTTGTCGTTGATGCGTATATCCGAAATCGACTTCGCCGGTCCAAAGCCAAAACAGACAAGGATATTCATCCACATGCGTCCGATGTCGTTCGCGCCGTCATCATTTGTGTGCTCATCCGAATCGGCATTCTGGAGGTCAACCCAGCTCATGATGATATTTCCAGCGGATCGCATCGTCCCGAAACCTTTAGGCACCGGCAGGCCGCTTTGGCCAGTCGTCTGCGGTCCATTCCAGCCATAGGACGGAACCGGCTTCTTTTGAAACAGCGAAGACACACCAGCAATGAGAAGGTTTCCTCCGACACTGATGAGAGAGGCCGCCAGAGCCACTCCCTGGGCGCTCGTCAGAGAAGTAAATACGCTCGCCGCAAGCCATCCTCCCAGCGGGCCGGCAGCAAATATAGACGCAGCGGCCACGCCGAGCTGGGCAACAATCCGAAGCGTACTATTCTCGAGTTTCGGAACAACCGTGACATAGCTGTCCGGCGGAATGGTAGTGAGCCCCCTCTCGGGAGGCAGGATCTCGCCATTCAGACACATGACGCTCTTGTCGCGCTCAATCGACCTTTCGGCCAACACCATCTCCAGCGACTCCGGAGCGACCTCTAGCCTCTCCGTGCCCTTCGTCAGGTCGAACGGATTCCTGCAAAGAATAAGTTTCATCGATACCCCGCAAACTCGTAGAACCCGTCGAACCTCTGCCTCCAGAGACCACTGTCGAGATACTCCACACAGACTTGCCCGATATCCTCGGCAGCGTGAACGAACTGGCGGCGATTGACCATCACACCGACATGGTCCGGCTTGAGAAATACAAGGCAGCCCTGAAACGGCTTCTCCACTGCCTCCCAACGGGCCGCAAGTATCGTCCGCATGGCGATGAAGTTTCGTGCCCTACTGTCGGTGGACTCGGGAATACGTATCGATATCCCGCGTCGTCGCATGATCTCGACCACAAGGCCGGCGCAGTCATACGCGTCCGGCCCCCTTCCTCCCAACCTGTAGGGCTTCCCGACCAGATCTTCAATAATCACTTGATTTGCACCGACCTCACGCCGTTTGAGTCGATACCTGGGAACGCACCAAAGCGCGACTGATTGCTGTGCGCTCGGCATCCATTCGCCCCGTCAATCGAGAGAGAGCATGTCGCCAAAGCGCCCACATATCCGCACTCAATCGACTTGTACTGCCAGATGCAGCGATCGGGCGAATACGTGTGACGCGGATAGAGAATGCGAAACGGGCTCGCTGCTCCGAGGGTAAAGGTTACCTGCTTCGCAGTCGTCGAGCTCTCGACAATGTCAAAGTAGAGCTCAATCTCGGGCTCCCGCTTCAACCTCGCAGCGTTCACTACAAAGATAGACACATTGCCGCCCACGCCCCCGCCGTACTCCTCCAGCAGTGCCTCCATAGCGCGATTGACGTTCGAGCAGCGCACCGTCCACGTAGGAATAGAGCCGTCCGACTTCTCATCGAGTGCGTCAAACTCCCAATTGAAGGCCGTGTATGGCTGCACGCCCGCGCCATCGCCGCAGTCGAACTGCACGTCGTCAGTGTTCCGCGCAAGGCGAATCAACGAGCCATCCGGCCAGGTGATCTTTATCAGCGCATACCACGGCTCGGAGCTGGCTAGCTTGCTCTTCTCAAGGTTGGCCGCAACGGAGATGCTGTTGAGGCTCATACTTCCTCAATCTCTATCGAGATAGAGAATCGCTTCTCCCCTCGCGCGTAGCCCTGGTCTTTGATCTCCGGAGGGCTCTTGAAGCGAACCGTTAGCACCTCGGGAGCCATGTTCGGGATGCGCCGGTCGGCATAAGTGAACGAGGACCAGCCACCGACCTGCGCGTAGAAGTCCCGTACCGCCTTGCGGTCTACAGCCGTGCAATAGTCGTAAGGGATCTTCCGGGTTTCTCTGATCCTCGGATACCGCGGACGGGTGAAGACGAAGCCGTTCTCCATCTCATCGCGGATCGTCGGGTCGTCGAACTTCTCCTCGACGGCCATCTTCGGGGCGCGAGAGAGCTGGGGAAAATCCGGCATAGCCCACTTATCTCTCTATTGGCGAAAATCGGGGAAATCTTGGCATGATGCAGGCGTGCCCACATTCACAGCCAAGGTCGACATCAGCGGATTCGTTGCAGCACGCCGGAGCTTCGAGTCTCGCCAGCTTCCATTCATGGTCGCGAAGACGCTTACCGACACAGCGCGCGATGCCCAGGCAGACGTGAAACGTAATGTATCCCGAGCCTTCAAGCTCCGAAACACCTGGACCACACAGGGCATCCGCATCAAGCCCGCCAGTAAGAATGGCAAGGACGGACGAATAGAGGCCGATGTCCACACCGATACGGCCAACCGAAAGACGGGAGCCCCCGACTATCTCGGCAGGCAGGAAGACGGAGGCACGAAGGTCCCATACGGGAACCATGAGTATCTGGCCGTGCCAACGAAGTACCTGCGCCAGATGGCTCCCGGTATCATCCCCGCTGAACTTCGGCCACGCGCCCTGCTCGGAGCGGTGGGGGGGCGATTCTCCGCCACCAACCGCAGGGGCCAGGTGGCCATCCGGAATCAGAAGATAGTCAACGGCTTCGTGTTCTTCATCCAGAAGCTCAGAGGCGGCGACCTGGCGATTATGGGGCGGCCATTTCAGGAGCGCTACGCCTATCCGTACTACCTGCTCATCCGGAGCGCCAACGTTCGTCGGTCACAGCTCGACATGGAGAACACGGTCGAGCGAACCGTGCAGGATCGATTCGCCCGACACTGGGAATCCAACTGGAAGGCACTGTACTCATCCGGCCTGCGGATATGACTACGCTCCCTGAAGGAGTTGTCGCATCAGCCCGCCACCACTGAAACTCTTCTCCAGCAGTGCCTCGAACTTATCGAGGTCGCCACCGCCCTGCTTGGCGATATCTCCAATCTTCAGCTGCGCATCGGTGTCATTTACAAGCGTAACCGTGACGCTCATTCCGGAACCTTTGGCTGCCCCCGATGCTCCCCCGGGGGCAGGAGAACCACCACCAAGCAAGCCCCCGAGAGCCTTGCCGATACTAAAGCCTCCAGCACCTCCAGACTTCGACCACTCATTCTGAGTGCCTACGACAGGAACCTTGCCGAAGGAACCGCTGATATTGCCAGCCAGGGACGAGGTAAGGTTATTGATGGGCGTCTCGAGAAACTGCTTATAGATGGAGTTGGATAACGTCCGCTCTATACTTTTCCCGAAGTTCTCAAACGCCTTCGATCCCTGGTCGAGGTTCGTGAAGAGATTCTCAAACGCGCCATTGAATCCGTCCTGGATCTCAAGCGCGATGTTATCGACGGGCGTACTCAACTCCGCTATCTTCTCTTTGAGCTCCGCAACCTTCGCTGTGGCAGCAAGGTCTCCATCGTCATCAGCCAGCCGCTCGTACGCCTGAAGAACGGGCTGGAGCGCTGCCGCCTCCTGCTGGTTGAGGACGATCTGCTGCCGCTGCTGTTGCTGCGATGAGATCAGGCCACGCGAGCGCGCGGCGTCGACCCCAGACCGCTGGGCATTGATCGACGCCAATTGAGCATTGTAGCTATCCTCTGGAAGAGAGGCGGAGATGCGGTCCCTTCGCGTCTTATCAACCTGGTCGGCATCTCCCACCTCAACAGAGTCCGCGCCATACTGCGCCACCAGGCCGCGCCGTTGAATAGCGTATTGGTCGTCATTTTGCTTGAGGCGATCATTCACGGAGAGACCGTGCGATGCCTCGACCTGCGCCGCCAATTCATCCGACGTGGCGAGCCTTTTCTGTTGAAGCTCAAATATCGCCTGTTCTGCCTGGAGGCGATTCTTCGCCGACTCGGTCGATATCTTATCGATCTCCCCCTCGACCTGTAGGCGCTTCGCCTGCAAGTCGTCTATCTTTGCTTGGTCCTCGATCCCTTCTGACGAACCTGCCCCCTTATTCTTCTGGTCCGCCCTGAGCTTGGCGATCGCACTATCGATGTCCTTCTCTTTCTTCTGTGCTGCATCGAGTTGCTTATCGTATGCGGCGTTCTGTATCGCCAACTTCTGAGCGTAGTAATCAGAGTCCGAGACGAGTTGCTGCTTGTGCTCATTGTCGAGCTGCGCGAGCGCCTTGTCCTGCGCATCGCGAGCCTGCTGCTGTCGGAGGCTGTCTCCCTGCTCGGCCAGACGTAGGCGCGCCGCATCCAATTGTTTCCGTGCCGCGAGTATCTTATTCTGCTCGGCGATATCCCCGGTACCACCAAACCCCGAGCCGCTACCAGAGCCTCCACCCTCCGGCGCTCCCCCCAGCTGGAAGGGCTTTTGTGGACCGAAGGCGATGTCATGAAACTGATCCGCCTGGGACTGAAGCTGCTTTGCCGCGGCTATGTCCTTCGCGCCGGCACTCGTGAGATTGCCGCCCTCTGATGCGCTAAAAAGGAACTCGACGGCGGAAGCCGCGCTGTACACCACCTCGGCCACAAAAGCCATGACGCGGGCGATATCCTGCCCCCACTCGACGAGCGAGTCCCGGCTACTCTTCCCACCCGAAATTACCGAGAGCATCCGCTGCAATCCAGGGATTAGGCCCTCCGTGAACGCAAGCTCGGCACCCTGCACGCGCTGTTGAAGATCGCGCAGCTGCCTATTCGTCTGCTCGAGCTCTTCAGCGGTTTTGCCATCCAGAAGCAGGCCGGCGTCGTTCGTCTTTTGCTTGTAGTAGTCGAAGTTATTGCCGATGCCGATAAGGGTCTCAATCAACTCTGCACCCGACTTACCGAAGAGCCCAGTGGCCAGCGTGACACGGTTTACTGGGCTCTCGGTCGCGGCGATGGCCTGAGAGGCGCGCTTGAAGGCGATCTCCGCGCCATCCGTCCGCCCCGCAAGGTCAGCAGCATTCAAGCCGATCGACTTCAGGAGCGCTGCGGCGTTCTGATTCCCCGACGCCGCCTGCCCGATAGTCTTATCCATCTTCGCGACCGCGGCAGAGACAGCGTCGAACTCGGTCCCCGTCTGCCCCGCTGCGTACTTCAGCACAGAGAGCGTCTGGACGGCCAGGCCCGTCTTCGTGCTCGCGTCATTTATCGACTCGCCATACTCCAGAGAGGACGTGAGTAGCTCTTTTGTGCCCTCGATCGCCTCGCGCACGCCGATCGCGATGCCGATCCTCTCAAGGGCGCGCGCGCCGCGCTCCCCGAGGCGTTCTAGCGCATTCTCCGTCTCGGCTGCACGCGCCTGCGTGCGCTGGAGGTTAGCCTCGATCTGCTTGAATACCTGGTCGGTATTGTCCTGGCCGGCAATGACGACAACGACGCCCGAATTAGCCATCCTTTTCCCTCTCCTTCTGCATCCGCTTGAAGAATCGGGCTGTATCCCGCCGCGCCTTCTCCTCGCGATCTGGCTGGCGGCGCTCTTTCTCTCCAAGCAGCTTTGCAACCGTAACTTTGTCAGGCTTGCAGCCGGCAGCCACGAGCAAATGGGACAGCTCCCATGCACGCTTGCGCATATCGAGGTCCTGCGCGTCGGCCAGCCCTTCTAGCATCACGCGCCACTCAGCCAGCGTCGTCCTCCAGAAGACCGCCGGCGCGAGCCGGAGCTCGACCATCCCAACCTTCAGCGCTCGATGCCAGTTCCATGCGTTGCCGCGGGTGCGCTTCCACGAGGCGCGTCCGCCGCGACTACGACGACCTCGATCTCTTCCCCCGGTACACCGAAGCTCGCCAGCACAGCTTTCGATATGGCGTCCATCACGTCCTGACGGTTGAACAGTCCGACAGACCGGCGCAGCTCTTTCTCGCTATCATCCCGGCCCGAGTCTTCGCGATCCGTAGCAAGCAGCGCGTACAGCGTGGCTACCTCCTCTGCCGGAGAGATTCCCTGCCGTCGATATCCAACCACCTTGCCGGCCTCGCGCACCGGGGTTCCGACAAAGCGCTCTATTAGCCACAGTACCCAATGCTCGCCGCGCTGCCCGTAGAGCACCTCTGCGGCATTCATGTCACACGCCAGCTCCCGGCGCGCGCCACTGATATCCAACCTCACTCGTCCTGAAATAGCGTTTCCCATTCCACTCCTCACATGCAAAAAATCAGGGTGCTCCTCGCCCAAAGAAGCACCCTGTCAGGAGAAAATCTGTCGATTACGAAGAGGCGACGATAGAACCTTCGGTCAGAGCTCCCCGTCCATCGAAAGTGATATCTATGGTCTGCGCGCCGCTGTTCGGAGACTTCATCGAATAACCGGTGATATTGACGGTGCCGGTATACATGGTCTCGCCCACAGCATCCAGCTGTCGGAATTCGATCGTTACGTCGGTCGCCCCGGTGAGCGCATTGAAGAGGTCATCCTGCGACATATCGTTCGTGAACTTATTGAGGGTCGCTGTGCCGCTGAAAGACTTGAGGCCCGCACCCGTATCCTTCCAGCCGTCGTTATCGTGGTCGCTAAAGTCGATCGAATCCGCCTTCACATCGACCGTTACATCGGTCAGGTGAGACAGTTTCTTCTTCGTGCCGGTCCCAACCGCGTAGTAGACCTGCCCCTGATAACCGCGGAGCTTCGTTGCCGCCGTTCCTGCCATTCACTACCCCCTCTGCGTGGGATCGCCACGCAACGTCGAAAACTCGAATTGAAACCCCATATCCAAACCGATCAGGTCTCGCCCTTCCGGCTGAAACACCATCTCGTGCCTGGACTCATCTGCCGCATTCACAAAGCCGCCGAGCCGGCCATCCCCACCAACCAACTGGGTTGCCGCAAAGACATAGAACGGATCGAGCGCAGAGTCGTCGATGGCCACGCCCGACAGCTCCGGAGAATCACCCGTCTCCTGGGTGGCAGCGTCTACGATCGCCTTTACCGAAACCTGAAGCATGCGCGTTACAGACTCTCTGTCCGTAAAGTCCCCTCCAACATGCGAATCCTCATCTAGGGGCATCACCACGTAGCACGGCAAATCAGCCTGCGAAATCTGCTCCATACGCGAACGAAACACGTTTTTAGCGGGTGTCCCCTCCGCGCCGAGGCGCGACACGATAAGCTGCAAAATCTGTTCACGAACAGACACGCCACTCATAGCCGACGCATCCTCAGCACTACCGTCTTCCCGTCGTCGACGGGATCTACCGAATTCACCGAGTAGCTAGCTCCTCCGATGACAAGCTTCGACCGAGCATCCGGCATAGGCGAGAAAGCTACATAAGACACCTCCACCCGATACTCCTCATCACTCACCGTCGTGATTCCGCCAAAAATGGCATCCTTGCTCGGAGCATCAAAGTTTCCAGTTGCAAACTGTGTCCCAAACTGGACAACGACCCCGAAGTCCTTGAAGAAAACTCCTGACGCGAGATCGTTATCCCCTATCGGCATACCTTCTAATTACCGGCATTCGAGAAATTCGGGCAATTATGCGGCAAAGAGTGCCGCCTCTGCGGCGCGGCGCTTCACCAGGCCAGCCAGCACTTCGCCTCCGGCATAGATCCACTTAGAGAACTCAAGGCGAGCCGCCACAAACCGCTCGGCGTTGACGTGCCTCAGTAGAGTCGATCTCGACAGCGCACCGCACCCCAGGTTGAAAGCAAAATCCACCAGAGCATCAAACTGGTTCTGGTTGATCCGTGACGTCACAAGGCTATTCACGCAGGCGACCACTGCGGCAATGTCCTCGTGCAGCCAGTGGTCCGCCTGCGCCGCCGTGCAGACGTCGCCAGCCTTCACACCTAGCGTATGGCCGTAGCCGATCGTCCACACACCCACCGAGTCCTGATACGCCGTCAGGCGAACTCCCTCGGAGCTCTCCGTTAGCGCATACCCGCGATCGCTATATGCGAATGCCATGCCCACCCCTAAAAAGGAACGTCATCGTCTTGGACCTGGCGCGTGTAGGCATATCCAGGTTGTTCGTCGTCGCCAGCATCAGATGTAAAAGCCTGCTTGCCCATCGGAGCCCCAAGCAGAGACACCTCGAGCACGACAACCTCGGTTTTATAGCGCTTCTGGCCGCTCTCCTTATCGTCCCAGGAGCGCGTCTGCATCTTGCCCTCGACAAAGAGCTTCGAGCCCTTGCCGACGTAGTCGCGGATAATCTCCGCCGTCTTCCCAAAGGCCACACAGTTATGCCACTCGGCGCGATCCTGCCAGTTGCCGCCCTGGTCCTTGTAGCGGTCCGCGGTCGCCAGCGAGAACGAAGCCACAACCGTACCGCCGCTGGTGGACTTCACCTCCGGAGCACGCCCCAGATTGCCCAGGAGCATCACTTTGTTTACCGACTTCGCCAATCCATCCTCCTAAGCCGTAGCCTTTGAAATTCCCGGGATCACAATCGGCACCGTGCCGGTCGGATCAATGTCGGGGAATGTCTGATGCTCAAGCAGCACCTTCACCCCGACCAGATTGCCGCTCGCATCGCGCACCTCTGCGAAGCTGTCGACGACCACGCCATCTGGGAAACCATTCGCATCTACCGTGTAGGCCGAATGTGCGCCGATCGTAAAGAGGTTCGCGAAGATGTCGGGTGCAAGCTGAAAGCTCTTCAAACGGGCCATAGATCCTCAAGCTGGCGGGATTGCGGTCCCGCCCCTTCTCATCTGCCGGCCTATACTCCGTCGCAGGTTGGCAACGCGTCCCCGCCGCAACAGGGATACTCGCCTCACTCCTGGCCCACCGGCATTCGTCGTTTGTGGGGTATCTTGTCGTCAGCCGATATACTTCTCGGCTTTGCCAGCAGTGATGAGGTCGTATCCCACGTCCTCCATCACTTCGGCGACGGTTCCGGCGGAGACGTGCTGCCCGGCAATCCGGGTCTCAGCGGTCGTCTTCACGCGCATCTTTTTTCCGGGCGTGACGGAGATGAAACTCGCCACCTTCGGCTTATCGTCAGCCATACAAAACCTCTTTCTCGCCCTCGGGCGGAAGCTATGCGGGCCGGGCTTGCTTTCCCGACCCGCTCGTTACGCCCTCGTCTTAGGCCAGCGGATTGATGTCCGTGGCGGCGACGAAAGACTGAGGATGCCGCACATTGACGTCGCAAGTGTCGTAGGTGGTGACCTCAATGATTCCCTGCTTCTTCAGGCGGAAGGGATCGGTGACAACCTCATAGGCGACCCACTCGCCAATCAGAAGTTCGCTCCACACGCCGGCAATCATGGTGTGTTGCTTGTACGGCGTTCCGCCGGTAGACAGCGGCGTCGGGAGCTGGTTGGTAACGTCCGCCTTGTAGCCATTGACCTCGTTGTTCTGCCAGATGGGCAGCGCAATCTGGTTGGCCAGCTCGGCAGTATTCTTCAGCTTCTTCCGCACGCGCGGCGTGGTGAGATACCCCAAGGTTCCGAGCACGTCCGCATTCGCCTCGGCGATCTGCGTCTCGAACTCGGTGATATTGTCGAAGCTCAGGGCCGCGCCGGCGGTGACGATGGAGCCAATGCCGGTCTGGTTGAGGATACCCCTGGGCTGGTTGTTCGTGCCCGTTCCAACCAGGGCCGCCAGGTCGATCGCACGCGCGGCGACGGCAGTCAGGTCCATACGGATGAGCGCCTCGACATCCACCGAGCTCTGCTGAAGCAGCAGGCGGGAGAAGCCGGTCGACGCCTGAAGGATCTTCGGCGTCATGCTCATCTGGGCGAAGCTGATGTTGGAGTCAGCGACATCGGCACCAGGATTGTCGGCAACCCACGAAGCGCTGGTCGCTCCGGTCTGCTTCGGGAAGGCCACGTTGCCGGTGAGTCCGGCGAGGAACGTCGCACCCATCTGGCGAACCTTGACTTGGTTGCGCAGTAGCTCGATCAGCGATACGAACTCGGTGAAGATGGTAGCTGCACCGTTGCCATTGCCAGCGCTCGTGTCGTTGGCGGCGCGGGTCGCGATCGGCAGGCCATTGCGAGACGCGATGCGATCAAGATCGCCAGCGCGCATCTTCATATTCATCGGGATGAACAGGCCATGCTCGCGAGCGCTGCGTCCGGTAGACTTCGCGAGCGCATCGGACACCTCATGCTCAAAGCCACGCTGCGTCTCGCCGGCGGCGGCGCGCAGTGCGGAGGTAAGCGAGTAGCTGCGCTGCTCGGCTTCGCTCAGGCCGAGAGGATTGAGGTTACGCACCTCGTTGGCCTGCGCCTCTTCAAGTTGCTTATCCATGACGAACTTGCGGACCACATCGACGCCGGTCTCGTCGGCGACGAACTTGTCGCGCTGTTCGGGGGTGACAAACTTGGCGTAACGCTGCGCGATCGCGTTGATCTCGCTGACGCGGTTACGCTCAGCGGCAACGGCCTCATTGTGGCCGGTAGCGGGGGTGGACATGCGTACCTCTTCCTTGTTTTCGGCCTGGGCCGGGTTGGACTGCGTAGAACGCTGCTCTTCGGCTGGATCAACTGCCTCCGCCGTGTCCGCAGCCTCGGCCTCAACTACAGCGCCGAGGCTGCGGACTGGAAAGATAGGCGTCCCCACTGGAACCGATGGGGCATCAATCGAACGACCGATACCGACAGTCGGGTCCGCAGGTACGGGACAAAGGGAGCCCTCTGCGGGCATCCAGTTAGTCCAGCGCACGGTGTCCTGCGCGCCCTTCTTTCCTTCTGTGAACTGGTAATCTCGCGGGATGTAACCGCCGCTGGCGTCGACGAGAATGCCGTCGCGGACGTCGTCGAGCTTCTGCTGCGCGAGAGGAGAGTTGCCAAATCGAGCCGTTACGTAGAGCTTCTTATCCTTGATCTCGTAGCTCTCGATACGCCCGATGTGCTGGTTTGGGTCATGGTTGAAGAGGAGAGGGATTCCTCGGCTCAGGCGCTCAGTATCAATCGAGCTATCCGAGTGATCGAGAATCTCTTCCCCATACCAACGTTCGACCGGCGTCTCCGACGTGAGCGCGAAGGTAACCGTGCGCTTGTCATAGTCGAAGCTGGATACAGTCGCCGCTCGCTGCTGGATCGGAAGGGCGTCGGGTATGCGTTGCTTGCTCACAACGCGGTTATGCGCCCAAAAGAAAAAACCCGGCAAATTTTGCCGGGTTCAACTCTCTATCCCATGAGCAGCTCTATTTTTTGGCCGCTTCATCTTTCGCGCCGCCGCTATCTGCGGACCCTTGAGACTGCTGGTCGTCGTCTGCCGTATCAGCCTCGCCCTTCGTGTCAGTCCCCAGGGTGAGCCCGAAACTCTTGATGAGAGCCTCCTCCTCCGCCAACTCGCGGAGCGTGTCTTCAAGGTCATAGCCTCGCTCTCCGAGAATTCGGGTCCGGGTAGTGAAGCCATTCTCCACAGCCAGCACATTCGCATTCTGATCGTTTTTCGGGTCCACCCAGTCCCAGCCATGAGGATGCCAGCGGATCTGCTCGAGGACCTCCTCCTCGTCCCTAACACTGAGGTCGATGCGCCCAGACAATACCGAGGCCGCCAACCACGCCCGCGAAATGCGCTGGTGAAACTGCGTGATAGCAAACTTCTGACGCACACGCCACATATCCCGCTCGTTCAATAGGCCTGCGCGGATACTGGAGAAATTCACTCCCTCAAGGTCGTCAGCTAGAGATGTGTATGACACACTCAGGGCGGTTGCAATATTCCGCTTACACTCCTTCACAAACTGCCCGTAGTTCGTTGTCGGATGTTCCGGTGAGATTGATTTGATGTCCTCACCTGGACCAAGCCGAATACCACCACCTGGCGTCAGCTCGAGCGATGTCGTCCCGTCGAGATTCTCGCCGTCCCCCTCGAAAGCATCATCCTCCCCCGAATCCTTCGTGGTGATCGCAAAGGACTGACACGCGGCCACGCGCGCTGCCGTGATGGCCGCCTCTTCATATCCCTTCAGCATGTTCATTTGGTACATCGCGGGCGTCATCCACGGAACGCCCCTCGTCTGCCTGGCACTGTCGGGAAGGAAAGCGTGAATCACACTCTCCGCCGGCACACGGACGCGAGCACGATCACTCGCAGACCATTCGTTAGGATGTTGCGTCCACAGCCAATAAGCGACGGGGCGGCGCATACGATCCAGCTCGACCCCCATGCGGATCTCGTTACGGCCCTGGGCCGGAGGGACGTTATAAGTAGAGTCGAGCTGGTCGACGTCGATAACCTGAACAGAGAAACCCCAGGGATTGTCGGCAGCCTTCAGGATGCAGAGGAATTCGCCGTCCATAGCCACAGTGCGGACAAAGAGGCGCTCGAGATCCGAGAAACTCATCGTCCCGTCCACCGTGCAGTTTCCACGATGCCCCCAGCGCCGCCATTCCGTCTCAATCTGCTCATTGAGGCCAGCAGCCAGAGCAGGCCCACGTAGCGCCTTCACCTTAGACTGCATGGTGATACCTTTTGGCCCAGAGATATTGGCCACGCAGAGCGAGAGGAACTTAGCCGCAAGGGGATCATTGTCGGCCAGTTCTCGAGACCGCGCTCGCAACTTCCTCAAATCCTGCCAGAGCTTCTGGTCTCGCGACAGAATCGAGGTAGCCCAGTCCTGCGTGAAACGATTCTGCTGGGCCGCCGAGAAAGTTCTTTTAGTCACGGCTAGAGCAGGTTTACGTGCAGGTAACGCCGCTTTAGCTTCCGCAAGGTCCAACAGTGTCAAATTAGTAGCCACGAGAGAAGACAACTCCTATTCCGCGACCGCGAACCTTTTCTCCACGTCGAATCCTGATCGCTCGGACCCTTCGTTCGTACTGTCCGCGCAGCTCTTGCAGCTCCGCAAAGGTGTATCTGGTCAGAGCGCGACCATGAATGGTGTAGGTTTGGGCGTCTTCGAGCACCTTCCCGGCGAGCACCGTCTTTATCCCGTCGAGAATCTTCTCGTCATCCTCGCGGTCGTCGATACCCGCGGTCTGGACTTGAAGATTCGGGAAAACGTCGAGCTCGCCGGTCCCCACGGTGAAGCGATTGCCCTCTCCGTCAGAGACATACGCCTGCCAGCGGTAATGCCCTGGAGCCCATTCAGCGGTCGCAGTCGCCGGTATAGTCACCTGAAATCCATCACCGCTCGGTGAAACCTGGTCTGCCCCCACCTGGTATACGTTCGTGCGATTGATGAGCGTATAGGCCAGCGCGTTAGCGCCAGATGGATATCCCGGCACTACGCGGGTCCACCTGACCGTATCCCCCGCCACGACACGCTCCGGCTCGTGCCGGGGAATCAGCTGCTCACCACTAAAGATCTCTTGATATAGAGTGCTCACGCTCCACCTCTACCGGCGAACATGGAAACCACGCAAGTTATCCTTTCCACGCGTTGATCCATCCGCCAGGGCGAGTCCTACTCCGCGGCTTTGGTTTCGTCGACGACGGCGGCGCTGGAGCGGGAGCGCCAAGGATGAACGCCTCGCTCGCCGGTTCGGCTTTTACACGCTCAGCCTTTTGCTTGATCCGCGCAGCTACCAAAGGAAAGTTGGGCTTGATTCGCTCAAGCGCGGCCATGGCGTACACGCGTAGGTCGAGCGCCTCGTTTCGGTCTCGCCGCTTACGCCATACCATTACCTTGAGTCCATCGCGCACGATGGGTACTTGCTGCTCTGCGGTGAGCTGCGCGAAGAACTCATCATCAAAGGTGCTCGGGTCGTCTGGGAAATGGCAGTAGCCAGGCCCCTCGCTCTCAATTTTCAAGCGCGCATAAAACAATTCCTTTGCGGAGTCGACTCCCACCATGTAGAGGAGAGCCTGCGCATCGCCCTGCTTCGAGGGACGCCCTAGCAGCGGGTGAGAGCCGCCGCGCCCCTTACAGGCATAGATACGCCGATGCTCACGCGCTTTAGTAAACCAGTAGACCTGCTTTGTGTGGTGGCCACCCGAATCGACGAGCGTACAACGTATTCGCAGCATGATGCCGCTCTCATGCTCCCACTCTCTCTGGAGCCAGTCGTCAAGTTCTGCCCACACATCGGGCTTCGCCGGGTCACCCTGGAAGACGCGATGATCCAGCGCCCAGGATTCCTCGCCCGCACCCCACCCGACCGCGCTGGCTTCAAGGCGGTCCTTCTGCACGTCGACACCCGCCGTGATGACAAGGACACCCGCCGGAGCTTCCGCCTGGTAGGGATGTACGCGATCCTTGAAGATCTCGGTTTCAACTCGATCGCCCTGGATCTCCCACGTCTCCGCCAAGCTAGCGTTGACGAACGTCTGCAACTCGTTCGGGTTTCCCTGCGCGTCCAGCCACTTCCGGATAAGGTCCGGCCACGTCACCCACGGCGAGTAGAGCGCGTTCAAATGAAAGCCCGCCGTCTTCCCATCGATACTCTTCTTCGTCGCACGCCACACGCCGTGGCGCACCATCTCGGGTTTTTCTCCCTCGAGGACCTCGCACCCGTTCGCGCCGCAGACGTAGTAGCACTCGTCCGGCCTCGGGTCGGGCTTACCATCTTCACCTTTTGGAGCGGGCCACTTTAGATTCCCCCACTCGAGCACCTGCTCCTCGTCACAGTGCGGGCAGCGAACAAAGTATCGGCGCTGGTCGCTCTTCAGGAATTCGCGCTCAATGCGCGAAGCGCCTTTGATCGACGGCGTCGACGTGTAGATGATCTTTTTATTCCAGAAGGTCGCGGTACGGGCCTCCATCAGCTTCCCCGGGTCACCCTCGGCACCAGCGGAGGCTTCCCACTTATCGACCTCATCGCCCTGGACAATCCGGCGCGATCGCGAAGCGAGTCCGGCAGGAGAGTTGGCTCCCGCAAGCGCCAAGCCGCCGCCGGGAAACTCTTTCTTCAGCAGCGTATTGTTGGAGTCTCGCGACCTGGGCGACCGAAAGAGCTTCGAGAGGGCCGGAGTGTCTCGAATGGCCGGAGCGATACGCTCTTTTGAGAAGTCCTCGGCAGCCTCAAGTGTCGGCTGCACCATCAGCATTGGGGAAGGATCATGTGCTGTGTAGTACCAGTTGATATTGAGCAGACAGGCCGTCTTACCGAGCTGCGCGCCCCACATCGCCACGATGCGCTCAATGGTCATGTCACTACCGGCATCCATAAGCCCACGCTGATATTCCGCAGTAGCCGTAATCCACTTGCCCGGCTGGGCGGAGCTCTCCGCAGAGAGGTAAGCATACCGGTCCGCCCACTCAGACACACTCAGCTTTGGCGGAGGCTCGAGGAGCGCCAGGCCGGCACGTATGGCGTCCCATAGCGCGTAAATACTGTCAGGCGTCGAAACGTACTTACTCACTGTCCGAATCCTCTTCATCGTCGACCGGCTTGTCTGCCACATGCTGAAGCTTCCGGCACAACTCTTCAGCCTCATCCGTCAGAACTTCATTGATCGCTCGCTTGTCCTTCATCCCGACCAGGCGGGTAGCCAGCTTGGAAGGCATAGCCAAGATCGCCGACTTGAGACTGGCCGCCACATTCTCGACCGATCGCTTTACGTCCTCAATCGCCACGACCTCGCCCCGCTTGGTGGCCAACTCGAGCTCTTTGAGGTCCGCCTCCGCCTTCAGCTTGCGGAGTGCGGCCTGCTCGGCGCTTTCGTCGTCAACTGCCGGAATTTGACACGCTTCATTTCCGCGACTTCCATCTTTTTCAAGCCGGTAAGAGACGTACCATTCCCGAACATCCGCCCAGACGAAGCGCCGCCCGCGGCCATCACCGACACAGGGCAAGTCATTGTCTTTTATGTAGTTGCGGACCATCCGCTCCGATACGCCAAGCAGCGAGGCGACATCGTCGAGCTCCAGAGTTTCCATTTCATTCGCGATCACAAACCGTTCATATCGCGGAAATGGAAATGAGGTCTAAAATTTGCTGGCGCTAGAAGATATATGCGGTGGCGCGTCACCCTCAAACTCGACACGCCGGGAAGGACCCAAGCGTGAATTTTCAATGACTTGCGCCTCACTTGCGCCACAATACCGTGTACTATTGCGTCATCCATAGATAGGAGAATGCAAGCACATGAACTTCAAGGTTGGGGATGTTGTATCGCTCAAGTCCGGAGGGCCTAAGATGACGATCGACGAGGTCAGCGGATCTCAGGCCCATTGCGTTTGGTTTGAGGGAACGAAGCAAAATGGAGGATGGTTTGAGGCAGTTGCACTGCAGGATGGAAAGAAGTCGCATAGCTTCTAGGGATTTACGATCCCAAGCGGAGATAAGACTCTCGAACGACTCATCGCAATGATTCAGGCGAAGCGGGAACGTTTCTCCTTGTCGCAATCAATATGCGAACACCTCTAAAGTGAGCGGCTACGCTACTTCTTCGAGGCGTCGTGGATTGAGAACTGCACCATTCCAATAGCCGAGCGTGGCACGAAAGTCGCGGTACCTTCATTGAACGGCAGAACATAAAGACCCGCGTCGGTCTCATCCAGCAGCTTATACGGAATGTCCTGCAATGCATTCTTCGCGGCGTCTTTTGTGAAGGTGATCGTAACCGGTATCGGCATTCCCCCGCCCCATGACGACAGAATGTGCGGATAGTAGTTCTCTGCGAAGAATGCAAGGAAGCCGAGAAATGCGATCATCGTCGGTGGCCAGTCTCCGAGGGATAAGAGCCACGAACGCCTGTCAAGTTCGTAGTAAAAAAACAAGCCGGTCGCTGCAAACCACACGCCCACCGCGCCCCAGTGGAACTGCCGCTTGTTCACGAAGTCATTGATGCCCTGGTAGACGATGCTCCCTATCAAAACTGCGACGAACGTGGCGACGACGATGTTTCTCCATTTCTGAATCAGCCGATGGAAAAGGAAGACGCCCAGTACGATCAACACAAGAACGCCAAAAACGACCAAAGCGACTATCCCAAACTGTGCGGGTGTCGAGGCCGATTTACCGGCTTCGTCAAAGCTGAAGATGTACGAACATCCAATCGAAATGCCTTCGCACGAGGCCAGATAAACCCAGCTTATGTCCAGAAAACGCATGATGCCTTTTTTCTCGGAGTTCTGGAATGCCGGCGTTCGCGTAAGCCTACGAACGAAGGTGAAAGGCAAAGCGAGGAAGACGAAGAACCACGCGCCTGCAGTAAGGATTCGGGGCCTAAACGGATTCATCTCCGAATAACCGTACTGGAAGTTGTGTATAGACGTGATGAGAAAGCCGCACGTATACAGGACGACGACAAAGGAAGCGACAATCTTGGAGCCAGTTTCGAGCATGGAAACAGTGCTCGGCGAAGATACAGGCTGTGGCAGCTCTTGAAGTTCCACGGCGGTTTACGTCCCATATGCGATTTGGTAACGAAATGATCGTCTCATACCGGATGCGTTTAGTGTCCGTATGCGTCCCATTCCCTCATGCCCTGCTACCTAATCCATGACCGCGAGAGGACTGCAGTCCGTGACCTCGAACGCAAACAGCAGTTGTTTGTGCCTACCGCAGGCAGCGCGCGTCAGTCTTACCGCATTTCCTGCACACATCGTTGTTCATATCCGCTTCGCACCCGGCCACAAGCTTCGGAAGCAGCAACAGAAGAACTAAACCAACGATTGCGATCCGCACCGTTATCCAGAAGTCTTCATCCATATACATCCTCATATCCGCTTGCCATCCTTCCACCGCTTCCCATCGCTGAAGCCGCGGCACAGGCACTTGCGGCGCACGTAGTCCGCACTCACGCGCTCATAAGCTACATAGCAGCCACCGATGCGGGCCAGCTTGCCCGCCTCGTGCTCGTGCCTATGATTACCTTTCCGATGCCCACACCCTTCGTTTGTGCATTTCGTGTCCAAGTGGTTCGCCATGGGGACACAATGAGACGAAAGGTCAAAATCAGGCAGACAGTCTCCGAAAACCGCATTTGGGCAATCGGGCTGTAATTTCTGAGCTGAAGCATTCCTACGATGCTTACCGGCTTCTGGGTGAAATGATCAAAGCAGTTGCGTCTACCGCTTGCAGCCAGGTGCCACCAGCGCCTCTCCAGGATAAGATCCTGCGTTCAAGGTAGCTAAATTTTTCTTCTGTTGTTCCAGGTCAGGGACGCAGTAATCGTGCCGCACAGCATTTGGCAATACCTGTTCATCAAAAGGCATATGTGTCCAAACCCTTCCTTTGAAAACTCCCACATTCCCCGCTGAGGTTGCTGGTTGAACAGGAGTCATTGGAGCATATTGTGTGCCGAATACCTGTGGCTTATTAATAGATTGAAGATAGCGGTCCAATGTAGCTGCAGCGAGAAATTTTGACTTATCGTCTCCCTTGATAACGGCTTCGACTGCGAGAATGTGTGCGAGTAGATAGTCATTCGCTGATTCACCATGTTGAAATAGAAGCGCTGCATCATGAAGATCCTCCGCTGTTCGCACCTGTCCCTTCTCTAGCATAGCGGAGACTATTCGCCGTCTTTTTTCCCCACGCTCTTTGATCTCTTCCTGCGAAACTGTTGCAACACCGCCGGGCTTACCAGCTGGGGTGTCGTCCTGATCCTCCAGAAACATCTGATGAACACTCTTTCCAGTCTCAGGATTGCTTTGTTCATTGGCAGAGGTCTGCGCTGCGATCAGGTAACTTGGTGTTAAAAAGCAGAGGAACACTGCGGACAGAGGACCTGAGATATTTCGCAAAGTTAAACGCATCTGCAAATTATAGAGTTTGAGCATGTGGTCCCGATTTACACGATCTCTCTTATCGCAGATGTGTCGTTCATCGCACCACATTCTCTAAGAGCCGGGTTTTCAGAAACTAAGGCGACACGGATGAAAACCAGCCCGCCGCTTCGCCCAGGCGTCCCATTACTACAGGCCCTTCTACCTAAGCCATGACCGCGTGCGGGCCAGTAGTACGAGGGCTCGCGCAAAACCTCGCTGTCCTCCACGTCGGAATGCGCCGCTGGACTTATTCAGTGGATGCCAGCGCCGTGAAGTTATCTAAGAGATAGCCCGCAACTCCAAATCAACGCCAAAAAGCGACACAAACAACTGGTGTTTGTGTCGCTCTCGGTTGTACCCGTCTAGATGTGCCTAGAAGATCTGCATCAGGTGTTGCGCGATCACCGGGCCGTAGATGTTGTCGTAGTTCCACACCGTTGGGTGGATACCATCCTGCAACAGCGTTCCGATATTCACCGGACTAACGCCACCCAGCCGGAACATATTGACAACAGGCACGCCGACGCTCTCTGCGTACTCTACCTCCGCTTCAGCCAATAGCTTGACGTTGGCGCTGGTCGCACCGCCCCTCGTATTCAACTCCGGGGTTATGACCACCACGCGGATTGTGGGCTTGGCGGCTTCGATCGTCTCCACGATCCACCGCAATGTACCCTCAGATGTGCCGGCATTAGGCAGGTCGCCAAACTGCCCGACCGGCTCAGTCTCGTCATTCGTCCCCAGTTCAATAATTGCCACATCCGAGCCAGCCAGATTCTCCGCAAGCGTGGCACCCTCTTTACCACCATCACTCCCGCACTGCGGCTGCAAGGCTGCCGAGTAAACACCCAGAGCGCCTCCAGGCGTTGCGGCTCCATAGCACTCAAAAGCCTGCCTGAGTTCCCTACCCGGAAGAGCGTCTGTGTACGTCGGGATCATACCTGTGCGCTTTACGACGATCTTCTGCCATTCCTTCCCCTGCGACACCGAGGATATGCTGTCTCCCAGCACGTAAAACTTCTTCCCCGCCAGGAATGAGGTGCGATCCTGCCCAGCCGCTCCCGCTTGCCCCTGCGGTCCAGTCGGGCCGGTTGGCCCTTGCACACCGGGCAAGCCTGGCACACCCTGCACCCCTTGCGGTCCGGCTGCTCCAGTTGCGCCAGCCTGTCCATTGATTCCAGCAGCGGCCAATACTGACCACCTCGACGCGCTCTGCGGAGACCCTTGCGGAGCAACGCCTACAGCGCTCGCGATGGCGATATAGGTCGAACCTTGATATGTCACCACGTCATCCACGGCGTATTGCGTGGCGGGATTATATGCACTCCGGAAGACGATTCCTGGCGGCCCAGCAGGCCCAGCCGGACCCAGTACGGATTGAGCAGAGGTGGCATCAGCGGGTTTCGCTTGAGCAGTCCCACAGCCGGTAAGCAGGGGCGAGAATGCGATGGCGATCGAGGTTACTAAAGCTGCGGCTTTGCTACGTGACACGGTTTTACTCTCCCAGGTGATTGAGGAATCAAGGCGCAAGAATGATTCAGCGATACTCGCCGATCTTACAATGGCCGGAAGACGCCGAATGTGTCACTTTCGAGGTATTTAGATACAAACAGCAGTAGTAAGTGTATGGACGACATAGACACAATCCGCGAGTGGCTCAAGCATGTTCCCGACCGCCTTCTCTCCGCCGAATCAGGCCGCAGAAACAGCAAGCGCCGCCGGAATCATCGCGGCGGCAGGCCAAAGGCAAAGCGTCAATGCCCTAAGTGTGCAGCACAGATGGGAGTCCGTGATCTCCGCAAACACATTCCACAATGCAAACCCTTTCAGGATGAAGATCATCCAACCATCTGAGACCGTTTCGGATGCAAGAAGAACAAGAGATTACCCTGGCTTCATTTATTCGCCTTATAGCAGGATGCCTCTCTGGAGTCGGGGCTATCTATTTTGGAACTCACCTTTCGCAAGCGGATGATGGCTATGGAAAGCTGGCTATTTTCGAGGCGCTCATCGCCGCTATTTGTTTCTTGTCTGGCGGAATTGGATATTTTCGCCGCAGACAGGAATAGGAGGCAGTCTAAGCCGTTTTACTCGGCACAACCTTTTTCGGTACATGCTCGTCCCAGTGACACCGCGAGCACAGCCACGCCAGATTCTCCGGCCTGTCGTCTCGCTTGCCGCCGCCCAGCCCGCGCGTCCCGTTCTTATGGTGTGCATGGCCAGCCGGAAACATTACCTCGCCGTAGTCCGGGTCTATGACGTTATGGAGCGGAGCCAGCCGATTACAACGCCTACCGAGCTTCAATCCCTCACAGCGTCCGCGGGCACGATCATGGCACTCTTTACGCCGCTTCTCCCACTCTTCATCGCGGCACACTTCGCGGCCATTGCCATACCGCACGAACGACGGCTTTCTCTTTTTCGATCGCTTGAGCATAAGGAAAAAGAGCAGGTCGAGAATTCCTATCACTGTGTCACCGGAAACCGGTTCGGCTCAACGCCCTGATAGTTCTCGCCTGCTCTTGATTCCTATGTATGTCGATGGAGGGAAAGCTGGCAAAAATCGTGCGTCACGCACTCTTGCGGACCAGCAAACAATCCTTTTGGTGCGCACTCAGCTCTGAACTGGCAATCTGCACAGCCTTGAACGCGTAGTCAAGGCGGTCGCAACGCATCAGTAGCGGAGTTATGGGATTGAGCATCGAATCTCTAGCTTCCTGACTCTCTGCCCCCGCTTGTCGTAGCTTGATTTCAAGGTTGTAGCAATCATGGCAAAAGGGCTTGCGGATCAGCATTGGTCCTCCTCTGCACAAATTGACCTTTACTGCACCTGCCACTGACGTGGTAGATCATCAGTGCGCAAAAAGATGCGTAGAACCGCAATTCGGGTTGCCCCAGGAGCAGCAATCAATTCAATTACGCCCAAACACACTCCTCAAAAAAGAATCGCCGTCCATAGGTAAAACAGAACTTTCACCAGGCCTGCTCCGTAGATATATGTGTGCGGGCAACATACAGATGAAGCGAAGACGCGGGGATAAACCCGAGTCCAACGCGGATCAGACGCGCCGCAAGGAGGAGAGCGTCGCTTACGACACCCTCGCCATAGGGGATCAGGTAACCGCTTACGGAGGCGACTCCATCTGGACTGTAAGCAAGCTGCATCTAGACGGAAACTCCGTCGCCCTTCATATTCCGGGCACCGCGAAAGCCCTCTTCCGTGTGCCATTGCACAGACTGGCCTACGCCGCCGATGCGCCGAATCCCCCCAAAGACCCCGAGCCGTTGGAAAATGACCTCCAATGCTACGCTGTTGCCCATATGGCAACTAGAAAGAAAACGGTAAAGAAGTCTGAGCCTATCGACATCAGTGCGGAACTCGCCGAATCGCTCAAGCAGAAGCCGCAGGCCGAGAAGCCCGCACCCCATCGCGAGACGCCATCCATCGGCGACAAGGTCACCCGAACCGGATCCGACACGGTCTATGTCGTCACGCGGGTTTATGCCAGCGGAGATCAAGTCGACCTCAACCTTCCCGATACGCTGTTCGAGCGCTACCGTGTCCCCGTTAGCGAGCTCAGCTTCGTCGAGCGCCGCAACCCGCCCAAACCCAAAGAGCCCGAGAAGCCAAAGATCGACGCCGAAGCTGTCCGCGAGCACCTCGACTCCGTCCACCACGCGCTGATCGACCACATCCAGGGCGAGATCGGCGAGCTGAAGAAGTGGATGCGCAGCCAGGGAGCCCCCGCATCCGCCGCCGGCGCGCTCGACGACTTCTCCGAGTTCACCGGAGCCAGGTGGAAGGAAACGGTTGATATTATCAGACAATCGATCGAGGATTAGCTTTCCAGTTACCCGATAAAAACTTGCCGATGTACTCGAGGTCATGGACGAAGAAAGCCACCCACAGCCGCGGGTCCCAGGGGAAGCCATAAAGCTTCCACCATGCCAGCGCAACAAACCATGGGTGAATCAGGAATTGATGCGCGCGCCAAACAACACACTCTTCGTTCCTATCTTCATGCTGCCACCTCTCCAAACATCGACATCTGGTCCACCTTGGCGACGATTCGGAATCCCTCAAAGAGCTCTTCCTCGACATCGTCTGGCGGGTTATTCGTCAGGAACTCAATCCGCGCGTGAACCTCTTCCGTATCGAAGTCTGCGCACTCGTCTATCTCACGCAGCATCCATGTCGCCTCGTAGTCAGGATTCAGACCAAGCAGCTCGCAGGCGTGCTGGAAGCTGAGCAGGTATCCGCACTGGTCGACATGCCGGTCGGGCGTCTGCCTGGAAATCCAATCTCGAGCCATCACAGCGTCATCCCAGGATTGCCAGTCCGCCTGGCGGAAGTGTTTGTTACCGACCGCGAACTCCATCGGCGAGCCATCGGCATACCACCCACCGACGTAGGGACATGCAACGCCCTTCACCGCCTTAGCCTCATCGAGCGCCGTGCGGATCATCCGGAGAAAGAACTGCATCGCGGGATCGTAAAACTGTTTCCGCCGCGCCGCCTGCCATTTTGAAACGTTGAGCCCTGCCATTACGCCACCGCCTTTATCTCGACACCACTTGCGTCGAAGTACTGTATTTCCGTGTTCGGGTGAACGTTCATCACGACGCCCGCCCATGGGCCGGCAAACATAAGAACATCGAAATTGGCCGAGGAGTTTTTTCCGACAATCGCTCCGTCATAGCCGCCCACCTTTACCGCCATACCGACGCGAGCGAACTCCACACCCCGATAACGAGCAGTTCGCATGAACTCAGCATCGGAGCGCGGACCACCTAGCGACCTAACCTCGATATCGATCAATCGGAGATCCGGATAGCAATCGTCTAGGTCAAGGAAGTACCGGTATCGCGCCTTACTGGCACTGGTCGAGTGAATGGTCGACGCATATTCGGAACCCTTCACCCTGCACTCGTATGCTCTTACGTCCGCCATTACGCCACTCTCCTAAATTCGCCATGCTTCTCCGCGGCCATCTGGTAGCGCCAAGTGAGCGCCTCCTCGACCGACGTGAACGTCTTACCCTCGCGCCTGCCGTTGACGGCGATGCGCACCTCGAACAGCCGCCCCTTCTGTCGCACGCCCTTTACCCCGAGCCGATTGTCCTTCCGCGTCGGATGGTTCCATGCGTTCTGGCCCGGCGTTGCGATGCGTAGATTCTGTTTCCGCATGTTCAGCGTGTCGCCGTCGACGTGGTCGACGATGACGCCACCGAAGGCTCCGAGTAGCGCGTTGTGCATGCCGAGGTGAACGCCGCCGATACCGTCTCCCTCCTGCACTCGGCGGCGAGCGTAGTAGCTCTGGGTGCAGTCGTCCCACTTGCTAAACCAGTTCCACTGCATGAGCCACTCGTAGTCCTCGGCGTCTACGATCGCCTTCTGCCCCTGCGTCAGCGGCACGTACCGGATTGAAGCATCCAAGGGCTGCCGAATCCGAGCCCGCTTCACCTTGCGCTTTTCAAGCACCCTTACGACCATTTCCGCCCCTCTCCGCCTCAAGTTTTGCCCTGTACCGCCTAGCCGATTCAGCACCGTAATGCTTCTCCACGTCCTCGACCGTCATCTCGCTCATTCGCTCCGCGACCTCTCTGCCGCACAACCGAGCCACCTCTCGCCTCGTCGACGGGACATAGACCGTCGATTGCCGGGGCGCTAGGGCGTCAAGGTGCTCACGTAGCTCCGAAGGTAGGGGGAAGAACCTCGACGAAAGCATGTGACGCTGTAGCGCCTTCTTCATCGCCAAAATTCCGTACAAAGTTGACAGGGCTATCCACGCTGGAGCCCACATGGCCACCGTCTCCTCCGGAATCTCCTGCGCTGGATACGAATTCTTCGTCTGCTCCATGAGCATCCCCACCTGGCTCAGCTCCGAACGACTCAAAGACTTTCCGGATGTTTGTGCGAGATTGCTCGTTTCTGGCGCTCGCAGGATTCGGTCGAGCGCCGCCTCCATTCCCTCTGCCATGCGAAGCCCCCGCGGACGCACGTCCGCCCTTGTTCTGCTCGTCACTGAGCCACGTGTTGATGAATTTCTTCATTCCGCCAAGCGTCTTGCGCTTCACAGGATTGCCGTCGAGCCATCCCTCGATGTTCCGGAGTTGCTGGTCGACGTCGATCGCGGGGTACAGGCGCTTCCAGGTCTGCACCATCTCGGCAGTGACCTCGAAATATTCGCCTTTGCGGTTAGTGGGGAGTCGGGCGATGGTCTGGGCGGGGACGGAGGGCTCGGTGCCGGAAGGCTCCGAGCATAACGCCTTATCTCCTACACCTACACCAACACCTATACCTACTCCAATACCAATACCTACACCAATACCTACTCGCGCGGAAGTCTTCGGAAGTGTTTCGGGAACGTTTCCGAAACCTTCCGAAACGCTTTGCAAGCCTTCGGAACCATTTCGTGAGACTTCGGAAATGCTTCCGAAATCAACGTAGTCATCCTGCTCCGCGTAAGACGCTCTCCGAGATTCGATATAGGCGTTTCGGAACGCGTGGAACTCATTTGCGTCCGGCTCAGGGCTGCGCTTATCCTCTTCGCGTTTGAATCGAGGAAGCATCTTCGCCGGAACATCCCACTGCCCCCACACCGAACCATCGGCGGCCTTGTAGACGAACAGGAGAAAGTTGTCCCGGTACTCATGCATCCAGCGAGTGACCTCGTCCTTAGACGGCTTCCTCCTAAACTTGGAGTAGACCGACGAGACAAGCTTTCTATAGCTCATCTCTATCCGCCCGAAGCCGTTGCTGGCAACTAAGAGACGCGGAAAGTGGAGCTGCGCATCGTCACTGCACGCCCCGATTCGTTCTCCGTAAAGTAATCCTGCCTGGTCAATCAGCAATGTCTATTCCTCGGCCCGCTAGGCTGCTCTTTTCGTCTTCAACTGGTTTCGCAGGTAGGCAATCAATCGCTCAGCCGCCTCTAGATCCTCAGAGAGCGCAACTACCTGGTCAGTTAGGTCGGCCACCTGGAAGGCGCGGCGCGTATCGCTGTCCTCGAACGCACGCGCCATCTCCTTCCAGTAGGCAATCTTGGCTTCTTTACTGGTCGGTTTGTGCTCCACGTCAGACCCTCATCGGCATGACGACGTAGTCGAACTCTTCGCCGTCTTCCGGAGCGCAGGAAATCAACATAGGGACGTTGTTGGCCGGAGTCGCGAACTTGATCTCAATGTCGCCCCTGCAAGCCTTCAGCACGTCGATGAGGTACTGACCATTGAAGCCAGTGGAGAACGTCTCCCAGTCCCCAACCGGCCCGACAGGGATCGACTCCTCTGTCTCGCCAGCCGTAGCGTCGACTGACTTCATGTCGATCGAGTCGGTTGAGATTGTGAGTTTCACGGCAAAGTTCTCACGGTCGCTCATTGCAACGCAGCGCATGATGGAAGCAAGCATCTCCGTCGAGTTGACGGTGACGAAGACTTCCGGCTTACCTTGCGGAACAACCGCCCGGTAGTTTGGAAATGCGCCGGCGATCTTCCGGCACACGATATCAACCGGCATCGAGCCAGAGAGCGCCAGCGCGACGTTTGCCTCGCGATCCTCGATCTTGATGGACTGGTCGACGCTATCCTTGAGCGACTTCTCCAGAGCCTTTAGCAGGCTGAGCGGCAAAAGGGCTGAAGACTTCGCACGATCGATCAGGGATTCGAGCGGAACGGTGTACATCGCCAAACGATGCCCATCTGTGGCAACCAGACGGACCCGACCGTCGAATACCTCCATTAGCGCGCCGCACAGCGTGTAACGCGACTCCTCAGCCGACACGGCGAACGTAGTGTGCTTCAACAGGCGGAGCATCACATTCTGAGGAATGCTCAGGGCGTCATCAGATGAGGCCGAGAACTCCGTGGCGGGATAGTTTGCCAGGATATCGAGTGGGAGCTGCGTGGTCGCTCTTCCGCACTTCAGGGTGGCGCGGCGCTCGTTCGGCGAGATGGTGACAGCATCACCCTCAAGCAGCTTGACGTAGCCAACAAATCGCTCTGCGGCAATAAGGAATCCACCGGCAGCCTGCTGGTCAACCGGGACCGATGCGCGAATCGCGAGATCGAGATCGGTGGCCGTAAAGGTTGTCGCTGTCTCCGTATTGTCGACTCGGATGGTGCGAAGGATTGGGACGGCGCACGATGCGCCGGGGATCGCGGGTGAGATCTTCGTGAGGGCTGCCTGCAACGAGGCCAGCGAGATATTGACCTTTCCCGCTTTCGCTGCAACCGTTGGGGACTCCATGACTGCTGTGGACATTGCTTTCTCCTAAGTGGTGCGGGTTACTAAAACTCTTCGTGTTTCTGAGCGAGCTTCGCCGCCTTTTGGCTGGTAGCTTCCGCCGCCCGCTTCGATACGACCTTGTTGAACTCGCGATCCTGAATCGCCTTTACCCTGCGCTCCATGTGTGCATCGTTGAAGTTGTCCGCCTGGGCCTGTAGCTTCTGGAGACACGCCGAAGGGGACTCATCCTCACCTACCTGCGCCTCGAGCATCACGAGATTCGAGATGGTCGCGAACTCTTGCGCGGGATGCTGCACTTTGAGCTGAGAGCTTACCGAGATACGTGTGATGTGCATTACCGAATCACCCCATGCGCGGTAGCGCCGCTACGCCGTCGCAACTCGTTTGCCATGTCGCGCATATGGAGTAGCTCGGGAAGGTGCTGAGCTTTCAGCTTCCCCAGTGCGGCGTTGAGGATCTGCCGGACGCGCTCGCGGGTTATGCCCTCGCGAATCCCGATCTCATCTAGCGTCATCGCGTAGTCACTGTTCGCGAGACGGTCCTCTCCTGTAACGAGCGCTGTGAACCTCGCCATTGCCGTATTGCCTCTCTTTTGTGGTTTAGTTACTCGTCTGTTTCGGCAGCGTCGTACATCATCAGCACGCTGTAGGCTTCGCCTCTTCGCTTGTATTTCGCGGCTAACTGCGGTTGCTCGGCGTCGAGCGCCTTGCTATCCCAGGTGAGCTTCCCGCTTCTCGCGGAATTGAGCAATTTCTTACCCTGCGTCGGGACAAGGACGGCCTCGCGGTCGCCCATCAGGATGACTGCCTTCTGACGCTCAATCTTCTTCTGCGCTTCAGCCTCCTCGATCGAAGCATCGAGCATCTTGATGTTGCCGACGACGATGTCGAGCTCGGGCGAGTAGTCGGGCTCATAGACCCGCTTGCGTTTCTTCTCCTTCGGCAGCGCCTCTGCGTTGCGGCAGCTCAGGCGATAGCCACACTTCTGGCACCGGGCATCATTGAAATCCTCAAGCTTGGCAGGGATATCTCCAGCCTTCACCCGCTTCCAAAACTCCTCTTCCACGCGCTCGATGACTGCGATGAGCCTCTCATCGCGCTTCACCTTGAAGTGAAGGAATCCGAAGGTGTAGGGCTCGAGCACCGCGAATGCTCCCCACCTCCATCCCGTCACGGCGAGGCCGTGCTGGATCTGGAGAATGTAGTGCTCTGGCATACCGGTCGACCGCATATCCCAGAAGACTTCGCGCGATGCCGTCTTGCACTCTAGGTATCCTGGGCCTTCAAAGCCAGGCTCGGGATTCTCCGCCGAGACGATGACGCGGTCGACATTGACGCGCATCCACGGGCGCGCCTTCGACACGCGGGCCGGCATACGGCGAACCTTCAGACCTGTTTCGCTCTCGAAGCGGGCGGCCACCAAAGGCTCGAGGGAGTGTCCGCGGTCGAAGATATCGAGGTCCGCCTCAGAGTGCTCATAGTCGCGCTCGACGCCCGTCTTATCCAGAAAGAGAGCGCGCGGGCAACCGTACTTCTCGCCGAACACTGCCGCCACATCAGAGCCGCCGATTCCCTTCCGGCGATCCGCCAACCACTTCTCCTGCAACTCGTCCGCCGTAATCAAGCGCACACCTCCTCTGCCGTGGCGAGCTGATGCCCCAGGCACCCGCGGTCGAGGCTGAACTGGTCACAGGTACCGAGCTCCGCCGGCAGATATTTGAATCCACAATTGAGCATGTGCTGGAGTTGAATCCGAGCGTCAGGCCCAGAGAGCGGCCCATCATCGTTTCCGAAGCGCCCCTCGAGATGCTCATCGGCGAGCGTCAATAGACCGGCGATCTCCTGGCGCAAGTGAAAAAGCTTAGCCAACACGCACCTCCGATGCCTGGACCAGCCGGTATTCATAGAGGAGGCCGCCGTCGAGGATGTTGCGCGTTTCTACGGTGTGACCCACCTTGCGAAGGTTGCGGAGCTGAGCAGAGATGGAGCTCTCGGGGAACCTAACGTCGGGATGAGCGCGGCGAAGCTCTGAAGCGATGCGCTCCACCGTCCGCCACTTCCCGTCTGACATCAGGTTTCGCACACGCTGAATCTGCGTAGTGAGGCGATCGCGGTCGCGGGCCTCGCTGTAGGCTGCACCGGTAAACGGAACCGGCGGTAAGGCGTCATTAGACTGGTCAAACAATCCATGGCTCTGCATAGTGGACTACCCCTTTCTCCCTGAGAACACTGAAGCCAGCTCGGCAAGGCCGATAAGGCAGACGATTACGGCAAAAACACAAAGGTCGTAGAACATCCGGTTACGCCTCCACCCAGTGAGCGGAGCCGTCGAGGTCGACGGCGATACGGTAGGCAGTGTCGGCCAGGATGCCGTTTTCACCGACGTACCCGACGAGGATGCGTAGAGTGTTCCCTGGCGCGTAGTAGCAGGCCGCGAAGCATCCGTTATCACCCGCCTGCACAGTGCAGTCGACGCCGGCAGCCATGGCGATAGAACCCTCGCCGTCGACGAGGGCCGAGCCCGTATCTCCAGCCACAGCCGCGCAGGAGTAATCCCCGGTAGCCAAGGCAACTGACGAATCACCAGCCGAAGCAGACCGCGCCGAGTACCCGCGAGAGATAGCTCGGGTCAGATGGCCCGCGCTTGCGGCCTTCACGCTGTCTCCGTCCGCCGTAGATCCCGATCCGTCACCAGCGCTGGCTGCGGTTGCCCCGTCACCCGTCGCGAAGCAGATTGAGTAATCACCGGCGACACTGGCGCAATCGGAAGATGTATCGGTAAGGAGGTGCTTCGGGACAAGCATCGGTTGTGCGCTCATCGTCGCACCTCCCTGCCGCAGTCCCAGCAGCGCCGGCGGAAGCCGTCAAAGTTTGTGTTTATGTGCGGACACGGAGCGAACAGAGATGCAATCGCCGACAGGTGTTTGGCAATGAATTGCACACTGCAATGCAAATCGATTGGCAGGTCGGAAACACGAATGGCACTGGAACCAGTCATCGGAACCCCTTACGGTCGTTAGTATTTCGTGGTTACTATGCACACTATGGCATAGGTGAAAAACCAGTGCAATAGTTTTTCTGCATTTATTTGCATTTTTCCTGCACTTACCTGCATGGGTATGTCAATATACTATGCATAGTAATAAGGAGGCTAAAAAGGTATGGGATTACTCAATAAGGCGGAGGCAGCCAAGGAGCTTGGAATAGAACCGGAGACACTCGATAACTGGAGGTGGCGCGGAAAGGGGCCGGCTTACGTAAAGCTCTTCAAGGAAATCCGCTATGATTTGACAGAGCTACGCAGGTTTATCGCGTCTCGAACCCGCCAACCTTCCGTGCAGTCATTCATGGAGGAGCGGAATGCTATATAGGAAGTCAGACAGCCCTAACTGGCGGGCCGATATCCGGATCGCAGGCAAGCGCTACCGGATAAACACCGGGGAGAAGGTTGGTAATAACAAAAAGCCGTCTGTCATAGCGCAGCAAAAAGAGGCTGCGCTTATACATCAACTAAGCATGGGAGAGAATCCGGGGAGACGCCAGAGATCCCCAATCCTCAGAGACTATGCCACAGCCCACTTTCTGCCTTACGTTCGAGATTGCAGGCGGGCAGAGAAAACGAAGGAATACTACCGCAACGGCTGGAAGATGCTTGACTCTCAACCAATCTCGGGAATGCGGCTGGACGCTATCACGACGTCCACGGCGGAGACCTTGCAGATCAAAGGGTCCGGGTCGAGGGTAAATTGCGCCCTACGTACGCTGCGGAGAATCCTATCCCTCGCCGAAGAGAGAAACTTCATCGTCAAGGTTCCCAAGATCCATCTCGTAGAAGAGAACGAGCGAGAGAGGGTAATCGAACCAGCCGAGGAGGCTCTCATTCTGGCAAACGCTCCGGAGACATTACGGGACGCATTTCTTCTAGTGTTTGACTGTGGCCTAAGACCATCCGAGGCCGCCGTCTTGCGGTGGGAGGATGTCGACCTAGTCCGGGGGAACATCCTGGTAACACGCGGAAAAAACGGAAAGAAATCGCGGCGCTATCTCTCTACCTCAGCCCGAGTCCAAGAGATGCTAATGCGCCGCGCCAGGTTGAGCGAGGAGTGGGTGTTTCCGTCCCCCAAAAAGGGGCGGGAAGGTAAGCCCATCACTACTCACAATATCAGCCTCCGCTTTACTGAACTCAAAAAGAAAATCGGCCTTCCAAAGAGTGTCGTGCTGTACAGCGGTAGGCATACATTCGCCACGGATCTCACCGAGGTGACCGGCAATCCAACGAAGACTCAGAAGGCTTTAGGCCACACGAGTCTAAAAACCACCATGCGGTACGTGCATACGGAGAACGCTCATGTGGGCGCTATAATGGATGCACGCAACCAGAAAAGACACGCTTTTGGTCACGGTACGGATGCGATACAATAGAGAAGCCCACCTAAGTAGTTGAAACAAAAAGCGGAGAGGTGGCAGAGCCCGGTTGAATGCACCTGACTCGAAATCAGACATAGTCGTAAGGCTATCGGGGGTTCGAATCCCTCCCTCTCCGCCACACACTCTTCCAAGATAGTCCAGCAGCGTCCAAACTTCCCTCTCCATCCTTGAAATTGCTCAATAGAAACACTATGGTTCGCTCTGTAGACGTCCAGTGATATTCCGTGGAAACCCACCTTCTATGGGGTGTATGTCTGGGGGTATCTCAGTGGGCATTGGGGTATTTTCGCGAAGCTAACAGTGACGAAGGTTAAGAACGCCAAAGCTGGACGTTTGGCTGATGATCGTGGACTCTATCTGCTGATTTCGCCGACCGGTAGCAAGCTCTGGCGGGCGAAGTATCGCTTTGATGGCAAGGAGAAGCTGATCTCCTATGGAAGAAGATACCCAGATGTATCATTCTCGGTTTTTCCGTCAATGCTCCTCTGCCGCCCTTGATGGGACAGATGATGGGACGGACAGATCACGAAGGCTCGCTCCCTCAAGGCTCAGGAAGGTTGGATGATAATTCCGTAAGTAGACATTTGAGACTCGAACGTTCGTGGTCGACTAGCATAGTCTCAGCGACGAAGACAGCCGCTCATTTAAATGCCTTTAAAGGCGCGATGAGCAAGGCCAACACGCGCAATCCGGAATGATTCTCAGCTGGCGATAACAGGCCAATGGCTCATTCAAACGGGCCGAATGCGAGTCACCATTTTTTTCGGCCAAGAATCAACCTCCTAGGCAACTGGGGCTGAAGAAAACAGGTGAATGAGATCTCTTTGAGCTCATCCACCCACGGGCGATGATTACTCTTAGTCGGCTCCATCCGAACGATCATCCGCGGTTTCGATCTTTGAGATCCGCTTTCTGTTGATGGCGTGGATCTCGGCAATGCGATGCTTGACGGTCAGCCCCGTGCACTTCTTCCCCGTACTCGCTATACCAGAGAAATTTGGAAATGAATATCTCTGTGACAAGCTACACCCTTGTCTTATCGCTCGTAAGCTGGAATACGCTGAAGTCTGATTTGTACAAGATAAGAATTTTTCTCGTGAAACTGAAGCCCCCGGTCGGTCTGATCTCCATTCCAGATACGCTGTGACTGCCATTGGTCATGGTCGTAAGTCACTTGTTCAGCACGCAGTATCTCCATCTCATCCCGCTTCGGATCGGCAGCAACGAAAGAGACGCTCGCATCGAAGCCGGTCACAAGGAACTGCAGCGGGCCTATCTGAGAGATCAACACGCGCCCGCTTTCGGTTGAAGTGCCGGGAGGGACCTCGCCATCTCGCTGAGGAAACCCAAATCGGACGATAGCGTCTGTACCGTCGAGATGAATGCGTACCTGCGGCTCGCCCTTTCGCTCTACCACAGTTTGCAGTTTGCCATCGAAGTTCGATGCGGCCAGATGGCTGGCGATCGGCTTTAGCAGGGAGTAGTTCTCGGCGACAAAATCGGGAGGCTTTGGGCCGCTCGTCGGAAACCCGTTTGAGTCAACGCCGAAAGGAGAAAAGCCGATAGCGCCATGGCCCAGCGCATAGAAAAGGTTGGGGCCGAAGTCATTGCTACGATGCGTCTCGGGTATAAACAGCGGATTGTCCGGCCGGCTGTACGTCGCCACTGTGTCGAGGAAGAGTTGGCGATCGTTGGAGTAGAAGTCAGGTGCGAGCACATCGATGGCAGGCGCAGCGGCCTTCCAGATGTCGATATTCTCCTGCTGTGGGCCACCGCTGGGATACTCCTGCCCCGCACTCGCGCGATCGCGGTTCTCAAGCGCGTGCACCGGATAGGTGATCCAGACATTGCAGTACATAGGCAACGCGTATTCTTTTTTACCAGCCTGCGCCACCTCGCCGATGTACTTTGCAGTGAAGTATGCCGCGAACCGCTCGTCAGCGTCTTCTCCATAGGCCTCAGACCATGTCCCTGTCTTCGTATGCAGTACGGCCGGCACGTGCTTCTGGAAGGCTTCATTCGCATCAGGTGAGTGATCGCGAATGGTACCGATTGCACCCGATTCGTTCTCAACCTGAATCATGATGACGGTGTGCTGCGTGCTGTCCTTCTCGCGGACGTGCCGCATCAACGCCGCAAAGGCATGCGCATCCGCGGCGAGGTTAGCTTCTGAATGCGGCGACATCACATCCAGCACCTTGCCGTACGCGCTGATCTCGCGCGGATACTTCTTAGTGTCGCTCTTGACCCACTCAGGGACGTAGTGGTTCTGTCCGTTCTTCCACGTACCGAACCATAGGAGCACTAGATGTAAATGGTGTTCCCGAGCCCCATCGATCAGCTGGTCGACATTGCTGAAATCGAAATGATCCGGTTGCGGTTCCATCACCTCCCAGTAGACAGGAGCTTCGACCGTATTTACATGCAACTCTTCCATCGTGGTCCAGGCGTTAGGCAGGGATATAGGCCACGCGCTGGAGTTCCCCATCTGCGCACCGAGCATGAGATAGGGTTTGCCATCTACCATCAACTCGGCACGACCGTTCGCCCGAACGATGTGCGGCATACCAGAGTCGCTCGTCTGCGCATGAGCAAGGAAACCAGTGGCTATGGCGAACGAGAAGACTGGCAGCAATTTCCTAAAAAGATTCATAAGTGCCTGGACCACCCACTTCATTTGAGCGTACCGGAGTCAGCCCGACTCCGGTACATACATGGTTGAGGTTAGAAGTGGAAGCGTGCTGAGAGTTGCGCTGTGCGGGAATCCGGTGTCTCGGCAGCCGAACCGGAACCACCGAAACGTGTGCTCGTGATGGTACCGAAGCTGGAACCGATCGTTGCATTTGGCTGTCCGTACGCAGGTGTGTTCAGCACATTGAACAAATCGCCACGAACTTCGAGAGCCCAGTCGCGATGCAACGTAAATGTCTTGAATAGTGACATGTCGACGCGGTTGTATCCAGGGCCATACACCATGTCACGACCGTAACCACCATACGCCTGCAGATCGTTCGGGCCCGAGGCACGGACTGGGTCCTTGAACGCGCAAGGATTGAACCACGTACGGATCGTCTTGACAGCGGAAGCGCAGGTGATGGTGCCAACTTCGGGGTTTGTCAGGGATGTCGAGCCTGGATTGCCTACGCGAATACCCTGCGCCTGCCCGGCACCGTTGGTCGTATCGAGGCTGGTCTGCACGACCTGTGGCTGGCCGCTTTGAACGCGGAAGAGCGTGGTGATGCTCCAGCCGCCAACAAACGCGTCAGCAAGGTGCGAGCTGCTCATGTGCTTGCGGCCCATGCCGAAGGGCAGATCATACTGCAGGTTCACTACCGCGCGATGACGTGTATCCGTGAATGCCGGGCCGTAGTCGTATCCGAAGCCTAGCTGGCGCCAGTTGCGGTAACCCGAGCCCGATTGACCGTTTGCTCCCAGGGGGAGGAAGGCGTCATCCAGGTTCTTCGAGAACGTGTAGGTCGCAAGGAAGTAGAGTCCGTTCGTCACGCGATGCTCCATCGTGGCCTGACCAGCGTTGTAGTTGCTGCTTGCCGAATAGGATTCCAGCGATGAGCCACCGAAGTTCGGAAAAGGGCGCGCTGCCTGCGCATTGGCGCCCGGATTCAACAGGGTGGGTATCTGGTTTGCCTTAGGGTTTGCCGTCAGATGCCTTCCCAGCGAGCCTACGTACGAAAGCGTGAAGGTTGTGTTCGACGTCACCTGCCGCTGCGCTGTGAGATTGAATACCTCTGAATACGGTGTCTGGACGTTGGCGGGGTACATACGGAAGTCAGGCGTGTTCACGAAGTTCTCCAGACCGACTGCAAGGGCACTGTTGAAGCCATTTTCCAAATTCAGCCCGTTGTTGACACAGTTGCCTGGAACGCACGTTCCGCTGGGGAAGTTGGAGGTGAAGAGAAACGGAGCATTGGCACCCAGATTGGGATAAAAGCCAACCGCCTCGATACCTCCAAAGAACATGCCGAATCCGCCGCGGATCACCGTCTTATCGTTGAGAGAATAGGCGAAGCCGAAACGCGGAGAAAAGTTTGTCTTTTGCGCTGTGGTGAGTGAATTGTTCGGCGTATAGACGATCGGCACATTATTGCCGGCGAGTGCGGTCTGCAGCGCAGTCGGGATCGTATACTTTTGCGCGACATTCGGCAGGAGGAACTGCGCCGTGTTGTTGCTGTAGTTCACCAAAAAATTTGCCTGGCGGCCATCAAGCTCCTCGACTGGCTGAAAGTATTCCCAGCGCATCCCCAGGTTGATGGTCAGCTTCGGCATCATCTGCCAGTCGTCCTGGAAGTATGCCGAACGGTACCAGCGTTGATTGTGTACCGTTGAAATGTTTGCAATGCTAGCCGCGGACATCTGATCGGCAAGCATATCGGCGACACCAAAACCTGAATCCGCCGTCGCCGACGACGCTGGATTGGAGGTAAAGACGCCATTGAAATCGAACTCACCGCGCGAATCACTCGGCTGCAAGGTCTGCACCCGGATCCTCTGGAAGTTCACGCCCATCTTGAGAGCGTGATGATGGATAACCTTCGAGACGTTATCCAGAAGTTGTGCGACATTTTCATACTCGTTGGTCGGCACGTACTCCGGCGAACCGAAGGTCGAGAGGCCCGTGATGTTGAAGAACGGCGTTCCTCCATTACCGGCCGAGAATGGGATACCACCTATCCCAAGCGAGGGGGAAAGGCTCGTGTCTGCAGAAGCCTGCTGGTAGTTCACATTGATCCAGTTGTAGCCGAAGCGGAACTCATTCGATAGCGAGGGCGTAAAGAAGTGGTTCTCGCTCAACGTGAAGTTACGGGCCTTGTCGACCGCCTCCGCGGGAGCACCAAACGTCGATCCGTCGAGGACGCCCATCGGAGATGGGAAGTGCTGCACTTGATTGAAGACCGAATACCGGCTGAAAATCTGGTCCTTCTGGCTGATATTCCAGTCGACACGGCCTTCGTACTGAACCGTGTTGTCGTTGGCGGAGCCTTGAAAGAGGTAGTTGTTATAGGTCTGGCCTGCGACGCCGTAGTTCGGCGCAGGCAGTGCGTTTAGCACGGTCTGCGCGGTCTTGCTGATCTGGTTCGCGCAAAGAACATTCAGCTGGCCGTTACATTGCAGGCGCGTGGTGCCTCCACTATTGGGCGCGTAGAGGTTCCGGATGCTGCCGTTGGTCAGCGACGGATTTAGCAATTCAGTGAAATTACCCTGACGCATCAGCGCCGTTGGCAACGTGTACACCGAAGTCTGTCCAAAGATAATGCGGTTGGCTTCGGCATCGCCGAATACGAAGAGCTTGTCCTTGATGATTGGGCCGCCAATGGTACCGCCAAACTGGTTCTGACGATACTTCGGCTTGGCGGTCTGGAAAAAGTCTCGCGCATTCAGTATGTCGTTGCGCCAGTACTCCCACAGAGATCCGTGGATGTTGTTCGTGCCCGACTTGACGCTCATGTTCACGACTGCACCGGCGGCGCGACCGAGTTCAGCGTTATAGTCGGAGGTCTGTACCTTGAACTCGCTTAATGCATCGGGCACCGGCTTATATACATACGAGGCGCCGTTTGGAACGTCGACGAGCACAGCGTTGTTATCAACACCGTCCAGGATGTAGTTGTTCTGCTGCGAACGCGCGCCATTGGCGGAAAAATCACCCTTGTTCGCGCCGCGTGAGCCCTGCTCAGCAGGCACCACGCCAGGAGTCAATTGCGCGATGAAGATGGGATTGCGGTTCAGCAAAGGCGTGTGCTGGACGGCACTGGCAGAGACGGTCGCGCCTGTCGATGCCTCCTGCGTCTGCAGCGCCGGAGCCTCCGCGCTCACTTCGATCGTGGACTCCGCCGAAGCAACGCCGAGCGTCAAGGGAACATCCGCTCGTGAACCGGCGGTTACATTGATGCCGCGCTGCTCGAAACCGCGGAACCCGTCCGCCGTCGCGGTGACGGTGTACGTGCCAATCTTTAGCGGTGTGAATGTGTACGATCCGTTGGCATCCGCCGTCCGTTCCAGTACGAACCCATTGCCCTCATCTATCAGCTTTACCTTGGCGTTTGCTACAACCGCACCCGTGGAATCGACCACGACACCTGAGATCGTACCTTGGTCCATTTGAGCGAATGCGCCGGAAGGCAACGCAAATATGCAAAGCAGCAGAAGCGGGAGCGGTAGAAAGCTGAAGGATCGAATAATGCGCATGACTGTAACCTCAAAAGACAGCAAGGATGTTGTGTGCTTGTTCATTTTGACGAGTGTGGTTGGATGGACCTGATCGCCTACCTCTAGCAGATATAAAGGTCATCGTTAGAGCATGAAGCTGAATGCGACGAACACCGCAATCGATCTACCCGAGTAGCGTCTCTGGGGAAAATTACCTTCGCATGAGGACCCTTGTCAACTAGCGATGCGTCTTAGCATACACAATTCACTAACTTATTAGAGGGGAGGCCAGCCGCGCTTCTACTCGCATTGTCTTCCGAATTTCACCATCAGCTGCCTTGGAGTGCAGCTTCGCGCGTACTTGACAGTGCCTAGGGCGTGTATCGTCAACGAGCCAGATGTAAGTACAGGCGAGATGGATGGCGACGAAGAAGTTTTTGGCGATTTTGTCATAGCGGGTGGCGATGGCGCGGAACTGTTTGAGCTTGGCGAAGAAGTTCTCGATCAGGTGTCGCGCTTTGTAGAGCTCTTTGTCGTAGGATCGCGATTGCAGGCGTTTAGCACCTTGGGGGATCACCGCTTGTCTTCAGGCCTTGCGCAACGGTTTCAGCACTCTGGCCTCGATATCGAAGCCCTTGTCGACGATGAGGATTCCGGCTTGAAGCTGCGACAGCAGAACGTCGGCGCCCTCCAACTCGCAGGCTTGTCCGCCGGTCAGATGCACGCCGGTAGGGTTGTCCAGAGCGTCTACGGTCACGTGGATCTTGGTGCTTAGTTCGCCTTTGCTCCGCCCGAGAGCTTGCCCGGCGCCCCCTTTTTTGGAGCTCCCGCCGCATGCTGATGGGCCCGAACGATGGTGGCGTCGATCATCGCGTATTCGTTGTCCGCATCTTGGCTCAATGCTCCAGTACCTGCTTCCAGACGCCGCACCCGGACCCGCGCGCGAACCGCGTATGGACCACCCGGAAGTCCCCAAAACGATCCGGTAGATCGCGCCACGGAATACCAGCTCGGTAGCGATACAGCACCGCTTCCACAAACAATCGGTTATCCCGCGCAGGGCGACCTTCCGTCCCCACTCGACCAGGCAACAAATCCTTGATCCGTTCCCACTGATCGTCCCGTAATCCGTATCGACGTGAGCCCATCACTCAACCATAAAAACTCCTGCTTTCTCTCGCATATGGCGGGTTTGATGACAGTGCCCAGGCTTCCTCTGGCGTAAACACGCGATTTCTATCTGGCATGAATGCGCTGCGCGATGATCTGCGCTCGAGGCGCGTTGGCTCCGATATTGCTGGTCTCGATCAGCGCCTCAAAGGGCATGAGAGCTCCTTTGGAGTCGAAGACCTGTTCCAGCAGCGCCTTGGAGGCATCGCCGAACAGGCAGTCCGCCGACGCCTCCGTACCCGCCATATTAATCCCTTCAATCAGGAGTACATACCCCGTGCCCGACAGGTTAGGAGTGACCGCAATCACTCCATAGGTCGTGTGCAGGGGATCGGTCTGATTTGTCTGGTAAAACGTCTTCTCGCCAGCCTTGGGGTGAAGATTGTGAATCACCATGTCGACCGAATTGCCGTGGTGCTCGAACTGAAAGTTCATCTCCTTCTGAAAGAGTTCGCCCCAGGGATTTGCGGAGAGTCCTCCCAGCAAAATGATATTGGACTCCTTCAAGTCGTCCAGCTGAATCTCCCGCGCATAACGGACCTTGTAGCGGTCATGCACAACGTACGGCAGCTGCGAAATCGTCGAGACCAGGTGAAGGTCAACGACACTGGTGTAGCGGCGGGTCCCGAGCTCCGTAATCATCTCCGCACTCACCTCAGCTCCCGCCACCGGGCGTTCTGCGTAGTCGCCTCGAACATACTCTCCAAGGCTCACCAGCCTGTGGGTCAGCCCCGTATAGATCGCCAGGCCGCTATCCGCCGGGACCAGTAAGGTGTCACGTCGGCTATTGAAGAAATTACCCCAGAAGCGATCGGCAATCGTCTGCGGTCTCGGACCGAGTTTATCTTTCCACGAAAAGATCAGTGCGATCGCGAGCACACCGCAGAGGGCGAGAACCGCCATAAACGCCGACCTCGAGACCACCGTGCCTCTCTCCGTATCTACGGTTTCGCCCGGCAGCGTGGAAAGAGATCGGGTCTCCTCCTCCGTCTTCTCGTCCCCGGCAATCTCTTCCCTCTTTACTTCACCGATTAAGGCATTGGAGTCGATAAAGATCGGGACATATCCTCCGCGCGGGATCGCCAGCCGCAGAGGCTCATCGGCCCCCTCCGCCGCAAAATACTCCTCCAGCCTCTGCCGCAGAAGGCGGGCATAGTTCCGGACGATATTGTCCTCGGCCGGACTGTAGCCGATCGGACGCCGAAAGACCTGCTCCCCAATCTGCTGCTCCGTAATCTCATCGGTCCGATCCAGCAGGTGCTTCTCACAGACATAGAGGATGAACTCGCTCAGGAAGCGAGATCTTCCGAATCCCTTGCTGGAAGCAACCCGTCGGGCCAGCTGCCAGCGAAGATCGTCTTCGAGCTGGGAATTACCCCCCGTGAGGGAATCCATATTCAGGGGCTCTTCCGTAGATCTAACCGTCGTGGAGATCATGTGTCCTTCTGTTAAGTACACAGGCTCCATGTGCACCTCACGTTAATGGGTTGTGTATCAAATACCTTCCCCCTCGATTGAAGAGCAGTTACAAGACCATTAAATTCCCAACCGATTAACCTAAACATCTCTTTATTTAACATAAAGTTACAAACTTTCAACCGTATTGCCACACCGGATCGTACACCGTGGAAACCCCTGACAAAGGTTCGTTCTCTTCAGAGAAGATCGGATGACCAGAGATACAAAGAAGCACAAAGACGGACGCTGCCGTTTCGGTAGCAGCACATCGTCGTGCTCCCATGCTGAACCATGCAATCAATCGACATCATGCACGCCCGGCCCAGGACCTGTTCCTTCATGCTCCCCTTAGTTAGCGCTACCGCTCAGTCGGCGCATGGCCGGCCCGATTCGTTACTTACGGATTCCGCCGCCTCACTTCAAAAGCCGGACGTGATCGTCTCATGAGCTTTCGTTTTCCCCGATCCTCAGAACCCCTAACCAACTCTCTTTCTCTTCCAGGAGGCCTTGTGCTTAGAATCTCTCGCCCGCGAACGTGTCGAAAAGACTCGATCTGGAGTTCGTTCGCATCTTCCACTCTCGTCAAATCGGCCCAGTTGATCGCGCGTCTCTCGATCGCAGGCTCGATCGCATTCGGCTCTCTCGCGGCCGGTGTCCTGTTCTCGAATCCGGCAGCGGTCTTCGCTCAGTCCGACAACTCCTCCATCGCCGGAACCATCACCGACTCCTCGGGAGCCGTCATCGCCGGAGCCGAGATCTCGGTCGTCAGCGAACTGACCAAGGCCGAACGTAAAACCATCAGCAATCAATCCGGCTTCTACACCATCGCCGGACTCGCCCCCGGCAAGTACACCGTCACCATCACCTCGCCCGGCTTCGGCAAGGTCACGCGCACCAACAACAACCTCGATCCCTCCATCCCGGCGACAGTCAACATCTCCCTTCCCGTCGGCAACACCAGCCAACAGGTCGAGATCACGGCCAACGAGACCACGTTGCAGGCCGACAGCTCCACCCTAGGCCGCGTCATCACCGGCAGCCAGGCTGATAATCTTCCCCTGAACGGCCGCAATCCCATCTATCTCGCCCTCACCAAGGCCGGAATCACCAGCATCTCGAACAACGTCTCCACCTTCAGCTTTAGCACCGGTCTGGGAGCGCTGAACATCAATGGCGGCCGCGAGCGAGACAACCTGCTCTCCTTCGACGGGGCCGTCGCCGTCCGCATCCGCGCCAGCGGAGACTCCATCGGCACCCCCGACCTCGACGCCGTGCAGGAGGTTCAGGTCCTCGCCACCAACTACCCAGCCGAGTACGGCCGCTCCATCGGCGGCCAGGTCCGCATCATCACTAAGAGCGGCGGCTCGCAGTTTCACGGGAGTATCTACGAGTACTTCCAAAACCCCGTCCTGAACGCCAACACATGGGTCAGAAAGAACAACACGACCAACAACAACGATCCGAGCTATCCCGCGGCGCTCAAGACCAACTTCACCCAGCCCTTCACCTTCAATCAGTTCGGCGGAAATATCAACGGGCCTCTCTACATTCCGCATATTCTGCCCAAGGGCAAAGTCTTCTTTCTCTACTCCGAGGCCTTCGTTCACTACAACAATGCGCAGACCTACGCGCTCACCGTTCCCAATGCAGCCTTCAAGACCGGTGACTTCAGCTCGCTCATCACGGGCGATCCCAAGACGAATCACTTCCTCAAGAACCCGCTGTCGAATCTTCCCTGCAGTCCCACGGGATCCATCGCGGGGCCAGGCTGCTTCCCTGGCAATATCATCCCCAAGAGCCAACTCAGCCCCAATGGCGTCGGCATCCTGACCGCCTTCCCCAATCCCACTCCAAACTTCTCGCAGGGCAGCAATAACCTCCTGACCACCGGAACCAATCCCGAGCGACAGCAGATCGACAGCGGCAACCTCGACATCATCCCCACCGACAAGGATTACATCCGCTTTCGTCTGATTCACTTCTACTACCACGAAGACGATCCGTTTGCGCTCTCGCACTACGGCAATGTCCCTCGTCTCTATAGCCGCCCCAACCAGACCGGATCGCTCGATTGGGTCCGCACCTTCAACGATAAGATGACCAACGAGGTTCTGCTCACGGCCAGCCATGACGCGGCCCGTCTGAGTATCGATACCTCGACCGGGACCTACGATCGAACCCGTTACGGCATCAACTTCCCGTATCTCTTCCCGCAGGGCAAGGACCTTCCCAACAAGATCCCGACCGTTCAGTTCGATACGACGACCAGCATCACCACTCTGGACGGAAGCACCTATCCATCACATTCGCAGGGCCTGCTTTACGACTTTGCCGACACCTTCACCCGCATCATCGGTAATCACACGCTTCGTGCTGGCGTCCTCTACGAGCGCTCCGGCGAGAACGACGACGACCAAATCGCCTTCGCCAACTCCACTCCAGGACAGACCAACAACCAGAACGGCAAGTTCGACTTCGCCAGCAATCCCAACCAAGGTTCCGGCTACGACATCGCCGACGCTGCGCTCGGCATCTTCAACACCTACTCCGAGGTGGGGCCCCGCAACGAGACTCCCAATCGCGCCAACATGTTCGAGCTCTTCGTCCAGGACTCCTGGAAGGTCACGCCCAAGCTGCACCTCGAATACGGCCTACGCTACAGCAGCATTCATCCCTACTACAGCCTGTGGAACAACGCCGGAACCTTCGATCCCGCCTTCTACAACCCAGCCAACGCCGTCCAAGTTGACGCCAGTGGAAACCCCGTTGCGGGCAGCGGCGATCCCCTCAACGGAACCGTCCTCTGGGGCAACGGCTTCACCTCCGACGCCAAGAACCATGTCCCCATCGCCGCCTCCGGTCAATACAACAACCTCTTCCATAATCTTCCCCGTGGTTACATCCACGTTCAGAACTTCCTCTTCCAGCCGCGCATCGGAATCGCCTACCAACTGAATCCCAAGACCGTATTGCGTACCGGCTTCGGCCGTTACGTCAACCGTCAGGGAGTCTCGGACGGTGTCTTCGCCGGCGGCATCCCACCTCTCCAGCAGGTGGTCTCGATCAACGGCGGCAGCGTTGACAACCCAGGCGGAACGGCTGCGTCGACCGGGTCTTATCCTCAACTCTCCGGCTCCATCGCCCGCAACTCCCCGCAGCCCGAGGCCTACACCTGGAACGTCTCGGTCGAGCGTGATCTTGGCTTCGACACTGTCGCCGATATCTCCTACGTGGGCCGCCATGCTCTGCATCAGCAGTTCCAGGGCGACCTCAACCAGGCCCCTGCTGGGACTCTACAGAAGTACGGCCTGAGCGGCATCAACGCGCACCGTCCTTATCTCGGATACGCCGCCATCACCCAGGTCTATCAGGGAGACACGGCCTTCTATCAAGGCCTGCAGATCGACGTGAACCGCCGCTTCAGCCGCAATCTCGGCTTCGGCGTCGCCTATACCTTCGCTCACTCTGAAGACTGCGGCTCCTTCCAGAAAAACTTCCTTCCCAACTTCCTCGACACCAAGGGCCTCTGCGGCAATGCCGACTACGACGTACGTCAGGTGCTCGCGATCAACTCCGTCTATCGTCTTCCCTTCAACAGCAGCAGCCGTCTCGCCAACGAGATTCTCGGAGGCTGGCAGCTCTCGCAGTCCTACCAGTTCCAGACCGGAACTCCCTTCAGCGTGCAGACCGCAACCGACATCGCGGGCGTAGGTTCCGGCTTCCAGGGCCAACTCTATTCGCTCGTACCCGGGACTAGCACCCATGGCAATGGAGGCTTCACCACACCCGGAAGCTCGAACACGTGGTTCAACAAGGCTGCTTTCGTCGCTCCCGCCGCTGGCACCTTCACCACGCAGCATAATCGCAACATCCTCGTCGGTCCGGGATCGGCAAACTACAACGCCAGCCTACAGAAGCGCTTCCAGACCTTCGAAAATCAGTTCCTCACCTTCCGCTTCGACGCCTTCGACTTCCCCAATCACCCCAACTGGTCAGCTCCCAGCAGCAGCCCAACCGACTCGAACTTCGGCAACGTCACCAGCAAGACTGGCCAGCGCTCCATGCAGGCCAGCCTTCGCTACTCCTTCTAAGCAGTTTCTCCTCGCGGGGAAAACATGGGGCCGAAGCAGTGGCCCCATTCTTTTCAAAGCACAAAATAGACTGCAATAGCCGATACGTCTCATCAGATGACTCCAAGGAAAGAGAACCATGCAGAAAAAGATCCAGGCACTGTTCCGTTGCTCCATCCCGGCCACCCTCAGTATGCTTCTGCTGGCCTCCTCCTCTAACTCCTTCGCCACAGCACAAAATACTACGAAAAAAACCGTCACCGACTACACCCATAACGTCGATCCCTTCATCGGCGTCGACTGGGGCGGCAACACCTTCGTCGGCTCGGCGATCCCCTACGGCATGGTCAAGGTCGGCCCCGACATGGAGACCTTCGACGGCCGCAAATCTGGCTTCGGCTACTCCAGCAGCGGCGTCATCGTCGGCTTCTCGCACCTCCATCTCAGCGGAGCCCAGGGCAAGTACGGCAACGTCCTCATCACCCCCACCACCGGCCCCATCGAGATTCAGAACACTAAGTCGCCCCGCACCGACGAGATCAACCACGTCGGCTACTACGCAGCCAAGCTCACCCGCTACAACGTCAAGGCCGAGCTGACCAGCAGCCGACGCGTCGGCTTCCATCGCTACACCTTTCCCGCCTCTGACCAGTCGCACATCCTCCTCAACGTCGCTCACGCGCTCAGCATGAGCCTCGACTGGCAAGGACAGAAGTTCCTCGGCGCCGAGGTCCACGTCACCTCCAACCACGAGGTCCAGGGAGTCGCCCGCGTCACCGGCGGCTGGAACCGCGGCGGCGAGTACAAGGTATACTACGCCATCGTCCTCGACACTCCCGCAAAATCCGTCCGCACCTGGACCGGCGACTCCCTCACCTCCGCCGCCGATACCGTCGTCAATAAAGACACCCCCATCGGCGCGGCCTTCGACTTCACCACCCGCGCCAACCAGGTCATTCGCGCCAAGGTCGGCATCTCCTTCATCAGTCCCGAGCAGGCGAAACAGAACATCCACGACGAGATTCCCGACTGGAACTTCGAGGCCGTCCACAACGCCTCCACCAAACTCTGGAACGCCGAGCTGGCCAAGCTCCATCTCTCCGGTGAGAGCGACTCCCAGCGCCGCCAGCTCTACACCGCGATGTACCACATCATGCTGATGCCGACCGATCGCACCGGCGAGAACCCCGACTGGAAGTCCAGCGAGCCTTACTACGATGACTATTACTGCATCTGGGACACCTTCCGCAGCTCGAGCCCGCTGCTGACTCTCATCTCGCCCGACCGCCAGCGCGACATCATCCGCTCTCTGGTCGACATCTACCGCCACACCGGCTACATGCCTGACGCCCGCAGCGGCAACGACAACGGCCGTACCCAGGGAGGCTCCAACGCCAACGTCGTCGTCGCCGATGCTTACGTGAAGGGCCTCAAGGGCATCGACTACGAGACCGCCTTCCAGGCCATGGTTCACGACGCCGAGGTGCCCCCCGCCGATCAACAAAAGGAAGGACGCGGCGGCCTGAAGGACTACAACACCAAGGGCTTCGTCACCCTCGCCGACGAGCGCTCCGGCTCCCGCACCGTCGAGTACGCCTACGATGACTTCTCCATCGCCGAGGTCGCCTGCGGCCTCAACAAACCAAAGGAAGCTGCACTCTACTCCGGCCGTGCCCACAACTTTGAAAATCTATGGGACAAGAACATGAAGGTCGAAGGCTTCAGCGGCTTCCTCCGTCCCAAGAATCCCGACGGCTCCTGGGCCCCACCCTACCTCGTCGTGCGCGGTACCTGGCCCGACTTCTTCTACGAAGGCGACATCTGGACCTACTCGATCTACGCCCCGCAGGATATGCGCCGCCTCATCGAGATGGCCGGAGGCAACGAGCAGTTCATTCGCCGCCTCGATTCCACCTTCCTACGCCGCCACTTCGACGTCACCAACGAGCCCGGCTTCCTTCTTCCCGTGCTCTACAACTACGCCGGCCGCCCCGACAAGACTGCCGACATCGTTCGCCTCGTCCTCGAGAAGGCCTTCACTGACAATCGCGCCGGCATCCCCGGCAACGACGACTCCGGAGCCATGTCGAGCTGGCTCATCTTCTCGACGCTGGGCCTCTTCCCCATCGCCGGTCAGGATGTATATCTCATCAGCACACCCAGCATCCCCGACGCCTCGCTCGACCTCGGCAACGGAAAGAAGCTCCACATCGTCGCCCACAAGCTCGACCCGCAAGGGCTGAACCACTACATCCAGTCCGCAACCCTCAACGGCGTCAAGCTCGACACCGCATGGTTCCGCCACAATCAGATCAAGGACGGCGCCACATTAGAGCTCGAGATGGGGCCTGCTCCGTCCGACTGGGGCAAGGCGGTCCCACCGCCCTCCATGAGCGGTGCCAACCAGCCCTTCTGCGAACTGCATCACTAGGAAGACGGGCGCGGCCGCGCGGGCCCACTGCGCGTGGAGCTCACCCTTCGTGACGTGTATACCGCCTTCGGCGTGAGCCTTCCCGTTGGTCGGCGCACAGATCTATGCAAGCGACCAACGAGAGCCCACGCCGAAGGCTCGCTCGCCATCCGCGAAGGACCGCGCAGTGGGCCCGGCCGGCAGACCATCCTAGAACGTAAGCCGCAAGGCAAACTGAATCTCACGTAGGGTCCCGGTTCCCACCGACTCCGTGTTCACCGTTCCGACGATCTTGCCGAAGGTGCTCGCGGAGAGATCCGTGAGCGGCAAACCATACTGCGCGTGGTTGAACAGATTGAAGAACTCGCTGCGGAACTGCACCTCCGCCCGCTCACCCACCTGAATACGCTTGGCCAGGCCCAGATCCGCCTGCCAAAGATTGGGCCCCCGGCCGATATTGCGCGGGGCATCTCCATATCCCGTAAATCCCGCGGGAACGTCTGGCGCAGTCCTTCATAGTTGAAGTAGAAGAAGGTCTTGTCGCGAACAATCGGACCTCCGATGCTGCCTCTATATTGATTCAGACAAAACGGAGGCTCGCCCGCATTTAAGGTATTGATGGGCTGGCGGGCGTCGAAGATGTCGTTGCGAAGAAACTCGAACAGGCCGCCATAAAAATTATTCAAGCCCGTTTTCGATGCGACCCCAATCTGACCATCAGGCGTGCTTCCACTCTCCGCTGTAAACAGCATGGTATCGATACGAAACTCCTGGATAGAGTCCGTCGGAATCGCCAGCGAGCAAACGGCTGCTGCGCCTGGTTGAAGACGTTAGTCGCATTGATGCCGTCGTAGGTGAAGTGATTGTCATCCAACCCGCGCCCCGCAAAGCGGATGCTGCGTTGATTGCTTCCGCCCGTATCGACCTCTCCAGGAACCAGCGCCGTCAGCGTCGACCAGTTGCGTCCATTGAGGGTAAGACTCTTCACCTGCTCCGGCTCGATGCGCGCTCCCAACGCCGCCGAGGTCTCGTCCAGCTGCGTTCCTACATCATTAATCTCGACTCCCCTTACCGACATCGTCACATTCAAGGTCCGGGTGTGTCCTACCTTCTGCTAAAGTCCTTCGACGACCTTCTCCTGAAATCCTGGAGCGTCATAGGTCACGCGATAGATCCCCACCGGCAACAACGAGCTCATCATCGAGCTGGAGGCATCGTTGTTGTTCATCGGAGGCAGCCCCAGTAGAGTCTCCATCGTCCGAATCACTCTCACCGTCGAGTAGAACCGGCTGTCCACAAACGCCGCTCCATCCTTCGTCCTGGGAGAGTATTTGCTGATCACGAGCGCCAGGCTCCTGTGCGCGTCTACATGGTCCGCGCCCGCCTGAGCATCGTCCTGCAGGATAAAAACGCCGTGTCATTCCAGTACTTCGAGTGGGACACCGCATCCACCACGCGACCGATGGCAAGATCGTTATCCGAAAGCGACGACATCGGAGTCGGCGGCCCGGCGAAGTCCCCAGCGTATGATCGTTGCCCATGCGCATCAGAATGAAGTTCGGCATCGTATCGTTGCCAGCGTCGCGTTCCTTCACCCAGCCGTTGAAGTGATGCAGAAAGACCTCCGCCCGCAGCTGCTCCGGAACCTTCGGATTGAAGTCTGGCTGCTCCTCGGCGAAGTGCCCCCACCAGCTCTGGCTTCGTCGCAACGTTCTTGGCCAACAGAGGTATCGCCCACTGATACTTGCTCACCCCCTCCGCCCCATTCGGCCGGAATCTCCCCACCGGGCTCGATCGTATTCTTCTGGCACTTCAGTTCCGCGAACCTGGAGATCTAGACCTCGGACTCTCCCCAGTAGCCCTGGTCACGTAGGAAATATTTGTCGTTCCAGCTGTGCATCATGGTCTTGAAGAACATCCACACCATCCGGCCATGTCCCAGCTTCTGGAACCTGCGGTTGGTCGTCAGCACCTTGCCCCGTACGATCCGGAAGCGCGTCCGCGCCACCCCCTTCGAGAGCAGATAGTCTTCCGCGAACAACGCCCGCTCGTTAAATCCCCCCAACGCCCAGAAGGCCTCGCGATCGAAGAGCATGAACATCCCCGTCGCGAACGGCTTCAGGAACGACCCGATGTACTGCATGAAGTTGTTGCCGGTATAAAGGGCGTTATCGAAGAACCCTCCCTGACGACAGCCGATGCTGGTTGTCGCCAGGTGCAGCTTCCTGCGCCGCATCCTCCATAGAGCCCGGCGCAGCAGCGTCGGCTCCGGCAGCTCCACATCCGCATCCAGGAACAGGACATACGGCGTCGTCGCCAACCGGGCCCCGGCGTTCCGTCCCACCGACGGCAGACCGCCCTCGATCACCTCGATCCGCAGACGGTCGCGAAAGCTCAACGCCACCTCCACCGTCCCATCGGTCGAGCCCGCATCCGCCACGATCACCCGCGTCTCCGGCATTCCCTCATAATCCTGTCTGGCCAACGATCCCAACAGTCTCGGCAGCATCTCCGACTCGTTCTTTGCCGGAATCACAATCGTAAGCTCAGCGCTCATCCAACCTCCGAGGGGCCTTGCACACTACTCCCTCAAGGGAGAATGGCCCTGTTGCTGCCCAAACTCCATGAACAACGCTTTAAAATCCTGAAAAATCTCGCGCTATGCCCTTGCATCGTTAACCCATTGCGGAGCTCTTTTATCCCAGCGAAACAAGCTGCTAAACTTGAATCTCTCGCGAGGATCCCTTGCATCCAGATCTAACCGCCGCTCCCAAGGAGAAAAACATCATGGCAGACCCCACCACCAACGGCAATCTCGGCTCCTCTTCCCTTCGCCTCAAGACCGGCCTGGCCGAGATGCTCAAAGGTGGAGTCATCATGGACGTCATGAACGTCGAGCAGGCCCGCATCGCGGAGGAGGCCGGCGCCACCTCCGTCATGGCGCTCGAGCGCGTCCCCGCCATGATCCGCGCCGAAGGCGGCGTCGCCCGCATGGCCAACCCCAAGCTCATCAAGGAGATCATTGCCACCGTCTCCATCCCGGTCATGGCCAAGGCCCGCATCGGCCATTTCGCCGAAGCCCAGGTCCTGCAGCAGCTTGGCGTTGACTTCATCGACGAGTCCGAGGTCCTCACCCCCGCCGATGAGACCTTCCACATCGACAAGCACACCTTCACCACCCCCTTCGTCTGCGGAGCCCGCAACCTGGGCGAGGCCTGTCGACGCATTGCCGAGGGTGCTGCCATGATCCGCACCAAGGGGGAGGCAGGAACCGGCGACGTCGTCCATGCCGTCCAGCACATGCGCCAGATCGTCCGCGAAATGCGCGCCCTCACCGTTCTCGACGACTCAGAGCTCTACAACGCCGCCAAAATTCATCAGGCACCCTACGAGATCATCAGGATGGTCGCCAAGGCCGGCAGGCTCCCCGTCCCCAACTTCTCCGCCGGCGGAATCGCCACCCCCGCCGACGCCGCCCTCATGATGCAGCTCGGCGCCGAGGCTGTCTTTGTCGGCTCCGGAATCTTCATGAAAGAGCGTGCCACCCCGCTCAACGTCGAAACCGACCAAGCGGAACGTGCAGAGGCCGTATCCCGCGCCAAGGCCATCGTCATCGCGACCACCCACTTCAACGATCCCAAGATCGTCGCCGAGGCCTCCGAGCAGGTCACCGGAACCATGAAGGGCCTCGCCGCCGCCGCCCTCGAAGAGCACGAGCTTCTCCAGACCCGAGGCTGGTAAGGACTGACCATCCAGGCTAATGCGGCTTTGGCCGCGTTTGATTGTCATTCAAAAGAATCTGATCTGCAGCAAAGCCCGATGGCCTGCCGGCCGGGCCCACTACGCGTGGCCCGCGCGGCACTGCCTGTCCTCAGATATGCCCTAAATCCATCCCCCATCGATCACATAGCTCTGGTTTGTAATCGCCGAGCTGTCATCCGAGGCCAGAAACAGCACCAGCTTCGCAACCTCCTCCGGAAGAATCATCCGCTTCAGCGCCTGCCGCGCCAGAACCTCGGCCTGATACTCCCGGGTCAGCCACAGGCGCCTCTGCCGCTCGGTCAAAATCGCTCCCGGCATTACGCTGTTGACCCGGATATTGTCCTTGCCCACTGTATGGGCCAAAGCCCGCGTCATCCCGACGATCGCCGCCTTCGCCGCGACATAGACGGGAACCCCCGTCGAAGGAATCACCCAGCTGATCGAGCTCATATTGATGAGCGAGCCTCCACCCCTGCCGCGCATCGACGGAATCATCGCCTGCGCCATAAAAAACTGGTGCTTCAGATTCGCGGCCATCAGCTGGTCCCATATCTCCGGCGTCACTTCTTCCAGAGTATGCCTCGTATCGTTGCCCGCATTGTTCACTAGGACGTCGACCCCGGGGTACAGCGAGAGCATCTCCCGAATCGTCCTCTGGGTAGCCACAATATCGGTCAGATCGCAGTGACGATAGAAGGGAGTCCGCCCTCCCCTCCGTCTGATCCGCTCCATCACCTGATCCGCGGCGTCGTCCTGGATATCCAGAAACACCACCTGCGCGTCCTGAGCAGCAAACGCCTCGACAATCGCCTCGCCAATGCCGCTGGCGCCTCCGGTGACGACAACCACACGTCCCTCAAGGCTGGGATAAACCGCGGATCGGCTCTCATCTTTCATCTGGAAGACGGCTCCTTGATCCAGCCCGCGGCCGGATGTTTGGCTACCATCATAATTATCTTTTAGAACAAAAGATGGCCGACTCGCCGGGCCCACTACGAGAGGGGCTCCCCCTTCGTGACTCGTATACTCCCTTCGGGTCGAGGCTCCCGTTGGTCGCTTGCGAAAATCTTCGCGCCGACCAGCGGGAAGCCTCGGGCATTGCCGGGAGACACGTTACGAAGGGAGCGCCGCCCGCGCGGCAGCGCTAATTCTTCGGCAACTGCGACGCGTTCCATCCCCCGCCAAGCACCATCTGGAGCCTTGCGCTCGCGACGATTCTCTCCGCCACCAGAGAGGCAGCAGTCCGCTCATTCGTCAGCTCAATCGTCTGATTCGTCAGCACCTCAAGGTAAGGAGCGAGACCACGCCTGTAACGCAACGTCGACAGCTCCGTGCTTCGCTTCGCCGCCACGACCGCGAGAGCCTGCACCTGCGCCTCGTTCTCGAGGATCCGCAGGCTTGAGAGCTGATCCTCAACATCGCGGAATGCGGACAGAACCTGGTCGCGATAGAGAGCCGTCTCCTGCTCCCGCTGCGCCACGGCAAAGTCCACCTCCGCCTTACGTTTACCGGCGTCAAACAGGAGCTCGTTCGCCGTCGGGCCCGCATTCCATCCCGCGCTGCCTGTATTGAATAGCTGCTGGATGGCGCTGCTCTCGGTCGTTCCAGCCGCTCCCAATACAATCGTCGGATAGTAAGCGGACTTCGCCACTCCGATCTGAGCGTTCGCGGCCGCAACCCTGCGCTCCGCGGCCGCAATATCCGGACGCCTCTGCAAAATCTCTGAAGGAATTCCGGTCGGAATCGTGGGCGGGTCTCCGGCCAGCGCGCGATCCGTGATGTGGAACCCCGTAGCCGGCGTTCCCACCAGAACCGCAATCGCGTGCTCCAGCTCCGCTCTTCCCACTCCCAGATCGATCAGCTGCGCCCGCGTCTGCTCCAGCTGCGCCGTCGCCTGCTGCACATCGCTGTCGCTCGCGAGGCCGCCGCGATAACGGTCCTGCGTCAGCTTCAGCGTCTGCGTATACGCGTCGAGCGTCGTGCGCAGCAGCTGTGCCTGCAGGTCCACTCCCCGAATCTGCAGATAGTTGACTGCTAGCATTCCCTGAAGCCCCAGCTTCGTGTTGGCAAGATCCGCCGACGAGGCCTGCGCGCTCGCCGAGCTCGACTCGATCTGCCGCCGAATCCTTCCCCAAAAGTCCGGCTCCCACGAGATATTCAACGGAATCAGAAAGTCCCAATACTCCGTCGTTGCATTCGTTGGCCGCAAGGGTCTTGTATTCGAGATGCGATTGCGATTCGCCGCTGCGCCAAGCGAGACCGTCGGAAAGAGATCTGCCTTGTTCTCACGCACGATGTCGTGCGCCTGTTCATAGGCATGAAGCGCGGCAGCCAGGCTCTGGTTCGAGATCGCGCATCTCTGCTCCAGATCGTTTAGCTCCGAGTCGTTATAAAGCGTCCACCAGTCGCCGCGATCCGCCGTGTCTCCCGGCTTGGCCGAAGCCCAGTCGCCGTTATGACCATTGTCGCTGAAGCTTGGTGGAGCCGGAGCCGCCGGAACCTTATAATTCGGTCCTACCTTGCACCCCGTCACCGCCAGCGCCCCGAGCATGGCCGCCGTTCTTAGAGCGCCAGACACCTTCATCGCTTCGCCTCCGCCGTCTGAGAAGGCTGCTGCTTGTTATTCTTCTCCGGAGTCACTACGCGAACCTCCTGGCCTTCCGTCAGCGAATCCGGAGGATTCGAGATGACCTTCTGTCCCTCGCTCAGGCCGCTCAGAATCTCGACCGTCGCCCCAAGGTCGCGTCCCGGAGTCACGCGCAGGATGTGAGCGCGCGTCCCATTCACCGTCGCCACATTCAGACCGTCAGAGGCCAGAATGAGCGCGCTCACCGGAATCACCATCGCCGGAGCCGCTCGCGAAACATTCAGGTGCACCTGCGTGTAGCTTCCAGGCAGCAGCTCGCCCGAACGGTTGTTGACGTCCACCTCGGCCAGCAACGTTCGCGAAGCCGGATCGACCGATTCCGATGTGCGAACCAGCTTGCCGTCGAACTTGCGGCCGGGATACTGCGGCAACGTCAGCGTCGCAGTCACTCCCCTGCGGGCGTCGGGAGAGTACTGCTGCGGAACGTTGACAAAGACGCGAAGCGTGTCGATCGAGGAGATATCGAAGATCTCACGGTTGGCGCGAACCGTGCCCGCACCCGCCGTATTCGTGCTTCCATCAGCCGAGATCAGCTGCCCGACGTCCAGATTACGCGCGGTAATCACGCCGTCAAACGGCGCCGTCACCCGCTCGAAGCCCACCAACTCCTCAAGCCTGCGCACATTCGCCGCCGCCGAAGCCACCTCGGTGTTGCGCGCCGATAGCTGGCTTACGAAGTTATCCGTATCCTGCTGCGACACAGCGCTCGATCCAATTAGATCCCTGTAGCGATCGGCCGTCGTCTTCGCCAGACCGGCGTTGCTCATCGCCGTCGCCAGGTCTGCCTTCGCCGAGGCCAACTGCTGATCGAGCTCCGGCGTCTCGATCACCGCCAGCAGATCGCCCTTCTTTACCCGCGATCCGATGTCGTGATACCAGACCTTCACATACCCGGTCGTGCGGGCATAGATCGGCGCCAACGCAAACGCCTGCATGTTGCCGGGGAGGACGATCTCCGAAGCATCCTGCTGCATCTTCGGCGTCTCGAGCGAGACCGGTGGCGCAGAGGTCTTGCTAGTGTAGTCCGCCAGGTCCTTGCTGCTCTGTTTGCGCCGCAGAACTCCGATCACCGCAACCACCACCGCGATCAGCACCACGATAACGACAACGGTGAGCACAGATCCCTTCGAGACCGGCGGAGGCTCACGTCTCTCCTCGCCGTGGTGCGCACCCTCGCGGTGCGCCTCCTGCTGCCTCTTCTGCTCTTCGCCGCTCATCGACTCTCTCCCTGTTCGTTCTGGTTCCCATAGCTGTCAAAAATCTGCTTACCCGCGGTGATCATAGATAGTCCTCATTCGCAGGCTGTTCGTTCGCCAAGACCGGATCGTTGCGATGCATGAAGGCGAAGAAGGTCGGCACAAACGTCAGCGTGCCGAAGGTCGCCAGCAACAGGCCGCCGATCACAGCGCGTCCCAGCGGAGCATTCTGCTCGCCGCCGTCGCCCAGGCCCAGCGCCATCGGCACCATGCCGATGATCATCGCCAAGGCCGTCATGATGACCGGCCGGAAGCGTGTGAACCCGGCCGTCAGCGCGGCCTCGGTCGAGTTCATCCCCTCTTCCATCTTCTCCTTGGCAAAGCTCACCACCAGAATCGAGTTCGCCGTCGCCACGCCCACGCACATGATCGAGCCTGTCAGGGCCGGAACGCTGATGTGCGTTCCCGTCAGGAACAGGAACCATACGATTCCCGCCAGCGCGCCCGGAAGAGCCGCGATGATGATGAACGGATCGAGCCAGCTCTGAAAGTTCACCACGATCAGCGCATACACCAGCACGATCGAGAACAGCAGCCCCGAGACCAGGCCGATGAACGATGTGCGCATCGTCTCGATCTGGCCGCGCACGAAGATCTGGGTTCCGCGGGGAAGCTTGTTTTGGCTCTGCGCAACGATCTTATTGACCTGTGCCGCCACGCTCGCCAGATCGGTGCCCTCCACCGCTCCGTAGATATCGATCACCGGACGAGCGTTATAGTGGCTGACCGTCCCCTGCTCCGCTCCTCGATCGATCGAGGCAAGGTTCCCGAGAATCTGCGGCTGCGCTGCGCCTCCGGCGGTGGCAACCGGGAAGTTCTGCAGTTCCTGCAGGTTCTTCACGTCATACTGCGGCGTCTGCACCGCGATGTTGTAGCTGACGTTGTTCTGCGGATTCAGATAGAAGGTCGGCGAAGTCTGGAAGCTTCCGCTCAGCGCAATCAGAACGTCGTTCGCCACGTCCCTCTGGCTGAACCCCACCTGCTGGGCGCGCGTGCGATCCACATTCACCGTCCATCGAGGAAGATTGAACGGCTGCTGGATGCGCAGGTCCGTCGTTCCCGGAATGTGGCTGATCTGCTCCATCATCTTCTCGGCCTGCTCCCGATTAGCATCCAGCGCCTGTCCGACAAACTGAATATCGATCGCAGCCGGAAGACCGAAGTTCAGGATCTGGCTGACCATATCGGTCGGGAGATAATAGAACCCTGTTCCCGGAAACTGCTTCGTCAGCTTGTCGCGAAGCTCGTGGGTGTACTCCGCCGTCGGCCTGTGCTTCTCTCCCAGCGACACCAGAATGTCCGCATCCGCGGTTCCCACTGTCGCCGAGTTCGAGTACGACAGATTCAGGCCCGAGTACGGCAGCCCGATGTTGTCGATGATCGTCCCCAGCTCCGCCGGAGGAATCTCCTGCCGGATCACATTCTCAATCTGATCGCAGAGTGCTGCCGTGTCCTCGATCCGGGTTCCCGTATGTGCCCGGACGTGCAGCTTGAACTGCCCGCCGTCCACCGAAGGAAAGAAGTCCTGCCCCAGCCATGGATAGAGCAAAACGATCGAGACCACCCAGAAGACCACAATCCCCAGAAGAAAGATCGCGCGATGCGACAGGCAAAGGTTCAACATGCCGTGATACCAGCTGCGCAGCTTCTCGAAGTAATGCTCGAAGACCCTCTGAAAGCGCGTGAACGGGTTCATGCTCTTGCTGGCTTTCTCCGCCCCGTCCGGATCGTGCGGCTTCAGCAGATACTTCGCCATCGTCGGAACGATGGTTCGCGACAGGAAGTAAGAGGCCAGCATGGCGAAGACCACAGCCTCGGCCAGAGGTACGAACAGGTACTTGGCCACGCCGCCCAGGAAGAACATCGGGACGAACACGATGCAGATCGACAGAGTCGAGACGAACGCGGGAATCGCAATCTGCGCCGCACCATCCAGAATCGCCTGTTCGACCTCCTTGCCCTCTTCGAGGTTGCGATTGATGTTCTCGATCTCGACCGTAGCGTCGTCCACCAGGATTCCGACCGCCAGCGCTAGGCCGCCCAGCGTCATGATGTTGATCGTCTCGCCCAGCGCCGCCAGCATCAGCAGCGAGCAGAGCACCGACAGCGGAATCGAGACCGCGATAATGATCGTCGAGCGCCAGCTTCCCAAAAACAGCAGAATCATCGCGGCCGTAAGGCAGGCGGCGATCAGCGCCTCGCGGACGACGCCGCTGATCGCCGCCTTCACGAACACCGACTGATCGGCAATAGAGGCGATGCGAAGAGAAGGAGGCAGCTGCGCCGCAATTGCAGGCAGCTGCGCCTGAACGTTCTTGATAATGTCCAGCGTCGAGGCGTTGCCGGTCTTCTGAATCGTCAACAGCGACGCCCGCAGACCGTCCACGCGCACAACGTTGGTCTGCGGAGGAAATCCGTCGCGAACGTTGCCGATGTCCTTGATGTAGATCGTGGCGCCGTTCACCGTCTTGATCGGCAGATTGTTCAGGTCCGCGATCGAGGACGGAGCGCTGTTGGTCTCCACCTGATAGTCGTAGCTTCCTATCTTCACATCGCCGGCAGGCAGAATAATATTCTGCGCACTGACCGCATTGACCACGTCAGAGGCGGAGAGGCCGAAGGCCTGCAACTTCTGCGTATTGATATCGACCTGAACCTGACGCTGCTTTCCGCCATACGGGAAGGGTACCGAGGCTCCCTGCACCGTCGCCAGCTGCGTTCGAATGAAGTTCTGCCCGAAGTCGTTCAACTGCTGTTCGTTCAATCCATTTCCCGACAGACCCAGCTGCAGCACCGGCACACTCGAGGCGCTGTACTGAATGACCAGTGGAGGCGTTGTTCCCTGGGGAAACTGTCGCAACGCTACCTGTGCGATCGCGGTCACTTGCGCCACCGCCTGGGAGATATTCACCGTCGGCTGAAAGTAGACCTTGACCACCGAAACGCCGTTCAGCGTCTGCGACTCCATGTGGTCGATATCGTTCACCGTCGTCGTCAGGTTGCGCTCGAACGGAAGTGTGATCCGATTCGCTAACTGCTCCGGCGACAACCCGGCGTAGTTCCAGATAATCGAAACGACTGGGATATTGATGTTCGGAAAGATGTCGACAGGCGTTCGCAGAACTACCAGTGGGCCGACGATAAAGAGCAAAAGCGACAATACGACAAACGTGTAAGGTCTACGAAGTGCAAGTCGAACAATCCACATTGGGTCTCCATCGAAACCACGTTTCCTGCGTCCGACTTCTCTTGCATCCGTCGACGAAGGTTACGTGCTACCTACTCAAAAGGCATGTACTTCAGTTCGGATAAAATAACTGAACATAGAGTTCAGTTATTGGACGTTTTGCCTTAGCTTAAAGATTCAAGATGTTCCTTCTCTTCCGATTCGACCAGAGGCCGCATCCCTTGTGTCGATTCGAAAGGCTTCGCTGCGGGGCTGCGCAGCCCATGAAAGATTGTCTTCACCATCAACTCCGACTCCTCGGGACTGAGTGATCCGTGCCCTGCCAGCAGCCGGAACACCATTGGCCCATAGATCAGATCCAGCACGATCTCGGAGTCGAGCTCCGGAGAGATCTCGCCGCGGTCCACACCGCGCCGCCACATCACCTTCGCCGACTCGCGACGGCTGTACAAAAACCTCTCGCGAAACTGCGTCAGAAGCTCACGGTCTGTCTGCCCCTCCGCGATGAATTGTCCGAACAGATGCCCCAACGGAGAGGCATAAAACTCCATCACCGATTGCAGTTGCTGGGTAAAATCTCGCTCCGCCGAGCCGGTGTCCGGCATCGGAACCCTCTCCGTCATCCCCGCCAGAAATGCGTCCAGCGCCACCAGGCTCTTATTCGGCCACCACTTGTAGATCGTGGCCTTGCTCACACCTGCCCGCTGGGCGATTGCATCCGCAGTCACCTTACGCAACGGCTTCCGCTCCAGAAGATAGAGCGCCGCCTTCAAGATCGCGGCCTCCGCCTCCAGACTCCTGTGCCGCCCCCGTCCCCTCGGCTCGTCCGCCGGGGAAGATACCTGTGATGGTCGCATGGAACTCTCTCTACCAGAATCCCGGTAAAACACCGGCAGCCCTCCCCACCGGAAGATCCGCTCGCATCCGTGATCGCTCGTAGACCAAAAATCCCGAGATCGAGGGCTGTTTTAAAATGTACACTCCTCGTACGCAAATCGAAAACTGTGCGGGCCTCCTCCACCTGCACGTCCCTTCTCTCCGCGATAAACTCGAGACAGTCTGTGACGGTTTCGAGCGAAGTCCGTCTCAATAGAAAACCGCTCTATGAAACACGCCCTCTCGAGTCTCGTCGCTCTCATCTGTCTGCTGTCCTTCACGGTCACCTCGGCGGCGTGTCTCTCGACGGCAACACTCCAGCAGGACGATGCCTCTTCCATGCACGCCATGGTCTCCTCCGATCACGCCTGCTGCCCCGGTCATGCTTCGGAGACTCAGCTCTCGAGCTCCTGCTGCACGGTCCATCACCAACCCGCCTCCTCCGATTCCAGCGATCCGGACCGGCAGCCGTTCCTCCCATTGATCTCTCCCATCGATCTGGCGCTCGCGAACAACACCGTCGCGAATAACAGATCCGGCTACGCCGCCACCCCTCTGCGGCAGCCTCCTCTCATTCCCCTCCGAATCTGATCCCTCTCTCCCTGCGGCCCTTCTTGTCTTAAGCGCAGAGAACTGCGCCCGGACGCCTGCCCTCGCCTCAGCCCTTGGAGAAACCACCCGTGACCCCATGCACCTTTCGCAGCCGCCTCGGCCTCGTCGCCGCAGCCGCCCTGCTCTCAGGACTCCCCCTCTACCCGCAACAAGCCTCCATGCCCGGCATGAATATGTCCGACATGTCCCCATCCATGCCCCAGATGCCGGGAATGAGGATGCAGCCCAAAGATCTCATCAGCGCCCAGCTCAACCACATGTCCTCCGGCACCACCGTCGAGCCCGCCTCCACCCCCATGTACATGCTGATGGGCATGCGCCATGGATGGACGGGGATGCTGCACGGCGAGGCCTTCGTCACCGACCTCCAGCAGTTCGCCGCCCAGACACCCCAGGGCCGCCGCGGCGGAGACAAGCTCTTCTCCACCAACTGGATCATGCCCATGGCCATGCGCCGCGTGGGTCCCGGCCAGCTCACGCTCCGCACCATGCTCTCGCTCGAGCCCGCCACCATCACCAGCCGCCGGTACCCCCTGCTCTTCCAGCAGGGCGAGACCGCCTTCGGTGCCCCCATCGTCGATGGCCAGCACCCTCACAACTTCTTCATGGAGCTCGCCGCCCTCTACGACATCCGCCTCGGCGAGCACTCTTTGCTCAGCTTCTACGCCGCCCCCATCGGCGACCCCGCCATCGGCCCCGTCGCCTACCCCCACCGCATCACCGCCTCCGAGAACCCCCTCGCCGCCCTCGGCCACCACCAGGAAGACTCCACCCACATCGCCTTCAACGTCTTCACCGCCGCCTACACCTGGCGCTGGGCCCGGCTCGAGCTCTCCGGCTTCCACGGCGGCGAGCCCTCCGAGCAGCGCTGGGGCTTCCAGCCCTCTCCCAACGGCCTCGCCGTCGACAGCTACTCCGCCCGCCTCACAATCTCCCCGAACACCAACTGGACCGGCCAGTACTCCATCGCCCGCATCGCCAGCCCCGAGGCCCTCTACCCGCATGAGGACCAGCAGCGCCAGACCGCCTCCCTCATGTACAACCACCCCCTCGGAACCCGCGACGCCAACGGCCTCACCACCGGCAACTGGTCGAACACGCTCGTCTGGGGCCGAACCCGCTCCATCACCAACTCGCCCGACGAGCACAAGGTCAACAGCTACCTCGCCGAGTCACTCCTGCGCCTCTCCCGCCGCAACTACGTCTGGACCCGCATCGAAAACGTGGGCCGCACCAACGAGCTCCTGCTCCAGCCCGGCGCTCCCCTTCCCGCAGGCTTTGAGGAGGACCCCATCGGCCACGTCCAGGCCTACAGCTTCGGCTACGACCGCGACCTTCCCATCGCCCGCCACCTCGTCGCCGCCCCAGGAGCCCAGTTCACCACCTACACCACCCCCGACGCCCTGCAATCCACCTACGGTCACCATCCATGGGGAGTCGCGATGTTCGTCCGCTTCCGCCTCCAGCCCTGACATTCTCCCGCTAAAGACAGCTAATCGTCAAAGCCGATTTTGACGGTTAGCCTGATAACTCGACTGACGATAACTCTCCCACTCGCCCTGACGGATTGAAGCCGGACCATCATCCCATCCAGGAAGTATCCTCCCGATCGAACCACAGTGAAGTGGAGAGATTTGTTTCTCTCCCGCAGGATGTCAGTGCCGGTATCCATTGCAGCAGAGTGCAGTATCCCATCGCAGGAGCGACGATGCTGTATCCCACTCATGCGGTCTCATCGCATGAGTGGCCATTCGAGCAAAAGCTCGAACCGCATCTAGGTACCCCGAGGCTTCAGCCTCGGGTCTCTCCAAGAGTTGCCGCGAAGCGGCCACCACTCTGCCGAAGGCCGGAGTGAAGCCCAAAGGGCGAAACGACCTGCGTTGCCACGAATCGCCGCCGGAACTTCTCGAGAGCGAGCCGCCCATTCCTGCGAATCATGAATAGGCCTTCGAAAGCCCCTCTCCGAACGTCGCAAAGGTCTCCTGAGCGACCCACCCCAATGCTTGAATAGAAGGATGATCTTCTACGTCGCCACCTCCAACCCGGGCAAGCTCCGCGACTTCGCCGCCGCAGCCGAAACCACCGGGACCGGGATTCAGCTGGCCCCTCTCCCCAACCTAAGCACCATCCCGGCCCCACCCGAGGACGAACCCACCTTCGAGGGGAACGCCCAGATCAAAGCCGTCTACTACTCCAGCCACGCTCCCGGCCTGATCGTCATCGCCGACGACTCCGGCCTCGAGGTCGACGCCCTCGAAGGCGAACCCGGCGTCCGCTCCGCCCGTTACGCCGAAGACGCCGCCTTCGCCTCCGATCTCCCCACCGACGAGCGCAACAATCAATACCTCCTCCATCGCCTCGAAGGAGCTCCCGCCGCCAAACGCACCGCCCACTATCGCTGCGTCCTCGCCGCCTCCCGCGATGGCGAGGTCTTGGCCACTGCCGAGGGTACGGTCGAAGGCAGCATCCTCACCGCACCGCGCGGCGGCTCCGGCTTCGGCTACGATCCCCTCTTCCTTCTCCCGAAGCTCAACCAGACCATGGCCGAGCTCGACATCCATGCCAAGCTCAGTTTCAGCCATCGCGGCAAGGCCCTGGCAGCTCTTCTTCCGAAACTTCATCCGGAGTAGCTGGGGCTAGTTGGGTAAATCATTGCGCTGCCGCGTGGGCCCACTGGGCGTGGGCCGGTCACTTCGTGACGCGCATACCGCCGTTGGCGTGGGCCTCCCGCTGGTCGGCGTAAACATCTATCCAGCGACCAGCGGGAGCCCCACCCCGAGGGCGCACACAAGTCACGAAGTGACAGCCCGTACCGGGGTCCCCACAAACAGGTCTTCGTTTGGGGATGGCCGAGCGCTGTGGGCCCGGCCTGCAGGCCACAAGCCTTCCCCGCAAAAAGATCACAGTTTTGGAAACAGGCCGCCTCAATATCGGACCATAAATATCGCCATTTCCCGCATTGGCACTTAATCGCACAAACCATACGCTAATCGCACGAAACCCCGTTGAATTCTTGACGCTGCCATTCACCGGGCGGAATAATCAGCCTGCTGCTGAAATTCTCAGCACCTCACTCCCAACGATCTATCAAGGAGTTCTGCCATGGCCACCGCCGCACCGCCAGCCCCACCCGCTACGCCTCAGCTTCGCGGCGTGCAACCGCTCCGCGCTGGCGAGGGCCACTCCTTCTTCTGGCGACGCCTGCACTCGCTCACCGGAATCGTCCCCATCGGGGCCTTCCTGGTCGAGCACATCATCTCGAACTTCGAGGCCATCAACGGTCCCCTCGCCTACGCCCAGCAGGTCAAGTTCCTCAACTCCCTGCCCCTGGTCCGGTTGCTCGAGTGGGCCTTCATCTTCATTCCGCTGGCCTACCACGCCCTCTATGGCGTCTTCATCGCCGTCCGCGGCCGCTCCAACGTCAACGTCTACCCCTGGGCCGGCAACTGGATGTACCTCACCCAGCGCATCACCGGCATCATCGCGCTGCTTTACATCGGCCAGCACGTCTGGCGGCAGCGCTTCAGCGGAGTCATGCTGCCCGAGCATCCCGGCGCGGCCTTCGCCAAGGTGCAGCACGAGCTCTCGAACCCCTGGATGCTGGCCATCTATGTCATCGCGATGATCGCCACCACCTGGCACTTCGCCTACGGCATCTGGCTCTTCGCCGCCAAGTGGGGCATCACCCCCGGCGACAAGGCCCGCAAGCGCTTCGGCTACGTCTGCGCCGCTGGCGGCGCCGGCCTCTGCCTGATGGGACTGATCAGCATCTACGCCTTCGTCGGCCCCAAGTACCAGAACGCCCCCGAAGACGTCATGCCCGAGCAGCCTGCGGGGATCACCCTGCCTGCTCCCGAGAATCCAGTCTCCGGTTCAACGAACCCGGCACCGTCCTCTTTGCAGCAATAAGTAACCAGTATGTTCTTTGCAGCAGCGATAAGTTTTTAAGGGCACGGCCTCAGCCGTGCCATGGAACGCCCCCCACGGAAAGGGGCTTTAGCCCCTGAGGTACGAATTCATGGCAGCAGCAACTCCCAGAATCATCGTCGTAGGCGGAGGCCTCGCCGGCCTCTCGGCCGTCATCAAGATCGCCGAAGCCGGCGGCAAGGTCGACCTCTTCTCCATCGTCCCGGTCAAACGCTCGCACTCCGTCTGCGCCCAGGGCGGCATCAACGCCGCCAAGAACCTCAAGGGCGAGGGCGACGACGTCTACAAGCACTTCGACGACACCATCTACGGCGGCGACTTCCTCGCCAACCAGACCCCGGTCAAGCAGATGACCGCGCAGGGCCCCGCCATCATCGACCTGCTCGACCGCATGGGCGTTCCCTTCAACCGCACCCCCGAAGGCCTGCTCGACTTCCGCCGCTTCGGCGGCACGCTCTACCATCGCACCGCCTTCGCGGGCGCCACCACCGGCCAGCAGCTCCTCTACGCCCTCGACGAGCAGGTCCGCCGCTACGAGTCCGAAGGCAAGGTCACCAAGTACGAAGGCTGGGAGTTCCTCTCGGCCGTCCTCGGCTCGAAGGGCGAGTGCCGCGGCATCTCGGCGATGGACCTCCGCACCATGGAGCTCCGCACCTTCCCCGCCGACGCCATCATCATCTGCACCGGAGGCAACGGAGCCATCTTCGGCAAGAGCACCAACTCCGTCGTCTGCACCGGCTCGGCCCAGTCGGCTCTCTACCAGCAGGGCGCCTACTACGCTAACGGTGAGTTCATCCAGGTCCACCCCACCGCCATCCCCGGCGAAGACAAGCTGCGCCTCATGTCCGAGTCCGCCCGCGGCGAAGGCGGCCGCGTCTGGGTCCCCAAGGATAAGAACGACAAGCGCGCCGCCCAGTCCATCCCCGAGTCCGACCGCTGGTACTTCCTCGAGGAGTGGTATCCCAAGTACGGCAACCTCGTCCCCCGCGACGTCGCCACCCGCGCCATCTTCAAGGTGGTCTACGAGCACGGCATGGGCATCGACGGCCAGCCCATGGTCTACCTCGACGTCTCGCACCTCTCGCCCGAGCGCCAGCATAAGCTCGAAGGCATCCTCGAGATCTACGAGAAGTTCGTCGGCGACGACCCCCGAAAGGTCCCGATGAAGATCTTTCCCGGCATGCACTACACCATGGGCGGCCTATGGGTCGACTTCAACCAGCAGACCAACATCCCCGGCGTCTTTGCAGCCGGAGAGGCCGACTACTCCATCCACGGAGCCAACCGCCTCGGGGCCAACTCCCTGCTCTCCTGCATCTACGGCGGCTTCGTCGCCGGTCCGCAGGCCCTGCAGTACGCCAAGTCGCTTCCCGCGCCCGAAGGCGACGGCGGCCACGTCGCCGAGCTGCAGCGCCAGAAGGAGTACAACAACATCCTCCTCAACAACCCCGGCACCGAGAATCCCTTCCGCATCTGGCGCGAGCTGGGCGAGACCATGACCAAGCACGCCACCATCATCCGCTACAACAGCGGACTCGAGGAGGCCGACGCCAAGATCGTCGAGCTGCAGCAGCGTTATCGCAACATCAATCTCTCGGACAAGAGCCAGTGGGCCAACACCAGCTTCGCCTTCGCCCGCCAGCTCTACAACATGCTCGAGCTCGCCCGCGTCATCGTGCAGGGAGCGAAGCTGCGCGACGAGTCCCGCGGAGCCCACTACAAGCCCGACTTCCCCGACCGCAACGACGAAAAGTTCCTCAAGACCACCAAGGCCAGCTTCGTCGACGGCGCGCCCAAGTTCGAGTTCGAAGAGGTCGACATCCAGTACATTACCCCGCGACCGCGCCGCTACGACGCCACCGCCTAAAACTCCAAAGATGCCGGATACCCCCACAATCCGTTCGCAACATCTAACCGGGCATGACACACGCGACCTCGCTCTACTTCGTGTTTCTCGTGCTTCCGGTCGTATTCGTCGCGATCTGGGGATATGTCCTCTTCTACAACCATCGGGTGAAGGCCAGAATCAAGGCGATGGAGGCCTCCGGCCAGCACATGCACTCCGAGGAAGAGGGAATTGCTATCGTGACGCTCGAGAAGGAGCGCCGCAACAATACGCGCCACGCGGCCTAATCTTTGCCGGGTCGTCCACTCCAGCCCTACCACGGGAGATCCCTGCGCATAGCGGGAGGTCGGCCCGCCGATGAAGCGCGAAAACAACTTCGACATCATCCGCCTGACGCTTGCGGCGGTTGTCGTCCTGTTTCACGTCGGCTACATCAGCGGAGCGACCATCTTTGAGCGATTCCCTGTCTACTTCAGCGGGCACCTCGCCGTCGAGGGATTCTTTGCCATCTCCGGCTTTCTGATCATCGCCAGCTACGAGCGCTCCTCCAGCCTGAAGGACTATTACATCAAACGGGCGGCCCGCATCCTCCCGGGCTACTGGCTCGCCACCGCGCTCTGCTTAGTCATCGCCCTTTGCTACGGAAGCTTCCATCTCGGGCGCTTTCTCTTCGCCAATCTCACCTTTGCAAACTTCCTCGCTCCCTCGGTTCCCGGGGTCTTTCCCTCCAATCCCGATCCAGTGATGAACGGCGCCCTGTGGACCATCAAGATCGAGGTGATGTTCTACATCTTCGTTCCGATTCTGGTCTGGCTCTGCCGGCGCCTGCATCGCGATGCCGTGCTCTGGTCCATCGTTCTTCTGTCGATCGTGTATCGCGTGGCGATGGCCAGGCACGAGACCCTCTCGATGCAGCTCCCGGGCCAGCTCTCCTTCTTTATGGCGGGAGCGCTCATCCACTATCACCTCAAGTTCTTCGAGGCCCATGGCCGCTGGATCGCCCTGGCCGCCGCCGTTCTGTACATGGCCCATCTCGCGACCGGATGGTTCTTTCTGCGTCCGCTCTCGGTGGCTCCGCTCACCCTCTGGGCGTCCCTGCTTCTTCCCGTCGTCAAGGGCCCCACGCGCTGGGGAGACTTCTCCTACGGGACCTACGTCCTGCACTGGCCCATCATCCAGATCGTCGTCGCCCTCGGCCTCTACCATTCGCAGCCATGGATCGCCCTCGCCCTCACGCTTGTCGCCGTAGCCGTGGGAGCCGCGTTCTCCTGGTTCGTCGTAGAAAAGCCGTCTCTCGCTCTTGCCCACTCACGAAAGATCCGGACGCCGTATCCGGCCGTCACTCCCAGCTAAGGAAACCCAGACCATGCCAAGCACGATCAAAGTCGAGATTAAGCGCCAGTCCAGCCCCGACTCTTCCCCCATCACCGAGAAGTTCGAGATCCCCTATCGCCCCGGGATGAACATCACCTCGCTGCTGGGCGAGATCGCGCTCAACCCCGTCGATGTCACCGGCAAGTCCACCACGCCGATCACCTACGACTCCAACTGCCTCGAGGAGATCTGCGGCTCTTGCGCCATGCTCATCAACGGCAAGGCCTCCATGGCCTGCTCCGCCCTGGTCGACAAGCTCACCGGCCCCAACAAAGACCAGACCATCACCCTCGCCCCGCTCTCGAAGTTCCCCGTCGTCCGCGACCTCGCCGTCGACCGCTCCGTCCTCTTCGAGAACCTCAAGAAGGTCAAGGCCTGGGTCCCCATCGACGGCACCTACGACCTCGGCACCGGCCCCCGCCAGTTCCCGCAGGTGCAGGAGCAGCGCTACCCGCTCTCGAACTGCATCTCCTGCTGCTGCTGCATGGAAGTCTGCCCCCAGTTTAACGACGTCACCAACTTCGTCGGAGCCGCCACCATCGCGCAGGCCAAGCTCTTCAACATGGACCCCGCCGGCGCCGTACTCGCCGAAGATCGCCTCCGTGCCCTCGCCGGCGATGGCGGCATCCAGGAGTGCGGCTTCGCCCAAAACTGCGTCCAGGCCTGCCCCAAGGGGCTCCCCCTCACCGAGGCCATCAGCGACATGGGCCGCGACGTCTTCGTCCAGCAGGTTAAGGACCTCTTCACGCGATAAAGAAAGCAGCATGATTTAATCAACGACGGCGCTCAGAAGCGCCCGTCATCTTTTTAGAAGATCGTGGGATACGATCGTCTCTGCATCTAAGAGATCGCACAACCGGAAGCAACGAAATAAGGAGAAGCAAGAATGAGCATTCAACTCGCCGATGCCCGCCGTATCATCGCCGCCGCAGAGAAAAAAGCCGAAGAGATCGGCCAACCCATGAACATCGCCATCGCTGACGCCGGAGGAAACCTCATCGCTCACGTCCGCATGGACAACGCCTGGCTCGGCTCCATCGACATCTCCATCAAGAAGGCCTGGACCTCGCGCGCCTTCGACATCGCCACCAAAGACCTTGCCACGCACTCGCAGTCCGGCAACCAGTTCTTCGGCATCCACGCCTCGAACGACGGCAAGGTCATGATCTTCGCCGGCGGCATCCCGCTCAAGAAGGACGGCAAAGTCGTCGGCGCCATCGGGGTCAGCGGAGGCGCCGGAGAGCAGGATCACGCCGTCGCCGAAGCGGGTGCCAACGCCTTCTAACCTTTGCACTTATCTCACAAAGCAAGATCACAGACGCCATAAAGGCATGGCTCCCGCCCTGGGAGCCATGCCTTTATGGGGAAAACTCTTGTTTCATGCCACCCCTTGCCTTCACCTATTTGGTGAAGATCGTGTTTCCCGGGGTGTTGTTCTCGTTGTCGTGGATACGATTCTGGGCTCGCTTCGCGCTCTGCATCGCCTCATCGTCCGCTCTCTGCTGCGGAGTCTTGTTGACCTCGGTTGCGCTCGCATTTTCCTCAATCGCTTCGTGGGAAGGACGTGCTCCCGTCTTGGTCGAATCCAATCCTTGTGCCATGTCTTCTCACCTCTCTGCATAGACGGATGGGATCGGTTTCGATCCGGTTGCCTCATGCGAGTTGTTACAATCGCTCGTAACTCTCATGAGCCCTCACCCTCGCGATCAAATAAAACAAAAACAATCGCCTGCCACCCACCGGCAGACGCTTGCGCATCGCGCCGCGCGGGGAGCCTGTCTTGCCCTTCTGTTGGGCGCGCAGAATCTCTCCCACGCCCAGGCAACCCATAAGGACAAGATGAACTCCGCTCACTCTGCCGCCGAAGCTCTCGCCGTTCACAACTCCGCTATCGTGATCGACACCCACGCCGACACCCCGCAACGCTTCGTCGACGAACACTGGAACTTCACTGATCCGCTCGACGGCGGCATGCTGAACTACGAGACCGCGAAGAAGGGCAACCTCGGCGCGCAGTTCTTCTCCATCTGGGTCGATCCCGGCCAATACCCGGCCGACGCCTCGGCGCGACGAACCCTCGCCCTCATCGACGGAACCCTCGAGCAGGTGCGCCGCGCCCCCGATAAGTTCGCGCTCTGCGTCACCGCCGACCAGATCGTCGCAGCCCACAAGCAAGGCAAGTTCGCCGTGCTGATGGGCATCGAAGGCGGCCACTCCATCGAGGACTCCCTCGGCCTGCTCCGCGACTACTACCGCCTCGGCGTTCGCTACATGACCCTCACCTGGTCCAACACCAACCACTGGGCCGACTCCTCCGGCGACATCGACGACACCACCGTCCCGCACCACAACGGCCTCACTCCCTTCGGCAACGACGTCGTCCGCGAGATGAACCGTCTCGGCATGATCGTCGACATCTCTCACGTCTCCGACAAGACCTTCTGGGACGTCATCGAGACCACGCGCGCTCCTATCATCGCCTCGCACTCCTCCGCCCGCGCCCTCACCGGCGCGCCGCGCAACCTCACCGACGAGATGATTCGCGCCATCGCCAAAAACAACGGCGTCGTCATGGTCAACTTCTTCCCCGCCTTCATCGACGAGCAGTGGCGTCAGGCCTGGAACACGCAGAGGCCCGAGCGCCAGAAGGCCCAGGACGCTCTCGAGGCCGAGTACAAGGCCAAGGGACTCCCCGTCCCCTACGCAGCCTCCGACAAGATCGACCGCGAGTTCGCGGCAAAGATCGGGCGCGCGCCCTTCAACTCACTCATCGATCACTTTGATCACATCATCAAGATCGCCGGCATCGACCACGTCGGCATCGGCACCGACTTCGATGGAATCCCCGTCCCGCCCGAGGGAATCGACTCCGCCGCCGACCTGCCCAGGATCACCCAGGCCCTCATGGCCCGCGGCTACACCGCCGACGACATGCACAAGCTGCTCGGCGAAAATCTTCTCCGCGTCTTCCGCGACGTCCAGGCCGCGCAGCAGAAGCCTCCCGTCATTGCACCGGGACAGGGCCAGTAGCCCAATCCCGGTCGCAGTCCACCCTATCGATTTATTTGGCAGCCACCAGCGAGATCTTGTGAATCTGCGGAGGCTCCGCCAGCAGCTCCTCGGCCTTCGCCATCAGCGCCGCCGCAATCGGCCCGTTCAGGTGCGCGTCGCGTCCAGACTCATCCTCGAACGTGTCGAAGATCGCGAATCGTCCTGGCTCCTCGGAGAGCGCATACCAGGTGATCGTGCCCGGCTCCTGAGCCGCCAGTTCAGCTCCCTGCTTCAAGAACGCCTCCAACTCCGCTTCTTTTCCCGACTTCGCCTTCAGAGGGACGTAAAGTGCTAACTTAGGCATCTGCAAAAATCTCCTTTAGCCGGTTGGATGCCCGGCTGTCGCAAGAGTCACACCCCAGGCCGCAAATCCGGCATCACATCTTGTAAATATCCTGTAACTCTCCTCAAGGGAGGTATCGCATGATCCAGATCTTCCGGCGCCGGCATCACCCCAATGTCTTTCGTGGAGTCGTCACCGGCGTCACCGCAGGTATCGCCGCCACCCTCATCATGGACCAGTTCCAGAAGCTCACCTCCGCCGGGCAGAAGGCCGCCGAAAAACAGATCCGTATCGCGCATCACGAATCCCGCGAGGCCGTCGAGCGCGACCAGCGCCGGCGCGAGGAAGAGGCCGCACAACAGGAGGGCTCCACGGAAAAGGTAGCGCGCAAGATCGCCGAGGTCGCCGGAACCGACCTCCCCGAACAGAAGCGCAAGCAGGCCGGACAGGCCGTCCACTACGCCTTCGGAACCCTCATGGGCGCCGTCTATGGCGTCGCCTCCGAGCTCGTCCCCGAGGTCACGACCGGCGGCGGCACCGCCTACGGCACCCTGCTCTTCCTCGCCGCCGACGAGGTCGCTGTCCCCGCCTTCCAGCTCTCTCCCCCACCCACCGAGACCGCCGCCACCGATCACCTACAGCACTGGGCCGCGCACGTCGTCTACGGAGGCTCGCTCGAGCTCGTCCGCAGCCTCCTCCGGCGCTTGATGTGAGTTCGCCGCGAATTGCCCCGGCGAAGCGTCTGCGATAGCCTGTTCCATGGAGTTCCGCTACGCATGACGCTTCGTCTTCTCGCTCTGACTCTCGCACTCAGCAACCCGGCCCTTGCCCAGACCTCTACTCCCTCAGAACCACAGACGCCCCAGCAGACGCAGCCCGCGCAACAGCAGACCACTCCAGCGCCCACGCCGCAGTCAGCTCCCCCATCTGCCTCCCAGCCTGATGCCCTGCCCGATGCTCCCAGCACCACCAGCCAGGCCAAGCCCCCCGTCACGCCCACCGGCCCCACCGCCGTCGTCGACACCTCCATGGGCCGCCTCACCTGCAAGCTCTATGCGACGCAGGCCCCGGTCACCGTGCAAAACTTCATCGGCCTCGCCGACGGCAGCAAAGACTGGACCGATCCCAAGACCCTCCAGAAGGTCCACGGCCAGCCCTTCTACAACGGAACCACCTTCCACCGCGTCATCCCCGGCTTCATGATCCAGGGCGGCGATAAACTCGGCGACGGCCGCGGCGACCCCGGCTACCTCTTCCAGGACGAGATCGATCCCTCGCTCACCTTCGACGAGCCCGGCCGCCTCGCCATGGCCAACTCCGGCCCCAGCACCAACGGCTCCCAGTTCTTCATCACCGAGGCCCCGGTCCCACAGCTTAACGGCAAGCACACCATCTTCGGGCAATGCGACACCCACACCGACCTGCTCGTGGCCTCGATCGCACGCGTTCCGCGCAATCAAGACGACAAGCCCGACACCCCTGTCGTCATCAACAAGATCACCATCGTCCGCGACGGCCAGCCCATGCCGCCTGAGCCAGCTGCTGCGACTCCCGCGGCTCCGGCGCCACCAGCGCAATAAGTCTTCGCCTTCGATGCATCCATGCTTCTGCCTCTCGATCGACTGTTGAGAGGTTCCAACAAAAACGTTCGCAAGCCTAAGGAGAAAAACATGGCAAGAAAGCCAGGAACCTACGCAATCTTCAACACCTCGCAGGGCACCATCATCACCGAGCTCTTCGAGCAGGACGCTCCCGAGACGGTTGCCAACTTCATCGGTCTCGCCGAAGGAACCAAGCCATGGGAGAGCCGCAGCAAGAAGGGCGACAAGCTTTATGACGGAACCATCTTCCACCGTGTCATTCCCGACTTCATGATCCAGGGCGGCGACCCCGAAGGCACCGGCATGGGCGGCCCCGGCTACAAGTTCGCCGACGAGACCAAGGGCTCCAAGCACGGCTTCCAGGAGACCGGCAAGCTGGCCATGGCCAACGCCGGCCCCAACACCAACGGAAGCCAGTTCTTCATCACCGTCGCCCCCACCACTTGGCTCACCGGCAAGCACACCATCTTCGGCCAGGTCGTCGAAGGCTACGACATCGTCGAGAAGATCAGCAAGGTCGCCCGCGACGGCATGGATCGCCCCAAGACCCCCGTCGTCCTCGAGTCCATCACCATCGAGCGCGTCGCCTAATTCCCGCTCAACCTGTTACGAAAAAGCCCGCTTGAGAGCGGGCTTTTTCGTGGGTGCAGCTATAAAGTAGATTCAAACTGGAGAAACTTTTGAAGATCATGGGCTACGTTTCCTTGTCTTTGCCATGGCTTCTTACACCAGTATCTGATCTTCGATCTTCCAGCTTGTTCGGGAAAGCAGAAGAGTCCAGTCCGAAGCAAGACTAAGCCGTCTATAGTGGCTCCCCGCTTGGGAGATTCACCACAGTCATTATCCCCTTAGTAAACTAAGGCGCGGCATCGTCCTTCGATTCGTATCTATTATTTCTTCTGATGATCGCCTCGATAGCATGCATCGCATATTCACAAATAAGCTCAGGAAAACTCATCCGTCCCTAAGCCAAAGCTAAAGGCCGCGCTCTCAAGCGCGGCCTTTAGCAAATTACCATCTATCCTATGCAACCCCGATCACCGCGCAGAGCTCCTTCACGGCATCCGCGCTCTTGTTCAGCGCAGCCTGCTCATCCGCCGTCAGCTTGATCTCGATGATCTGCTCCAGGCCCTTCGCACCCAGCTTGCAAGGCACGCCGACATAGAGTCCCTTGATGCCATACTCACCCTCAAGATAAGCAGCGCAAGGAAGGATCTTCTTCTTGTCCTTCAGAATCGCCTCGACCATCTCCACCGCTGCAGCCGAAGGAGCATAGTAAGCCGAGCCCGTCTTCAGGTACTTCACAATCTCCGCGCCACCATTGGCCGTACGCGTCTCCAGCTCCTTCAGGCGATCCGCAGCAATCAGCTCCGTGATCGGAATTCCCGCAACCGTCGAGTAGCGCGACAGCGGAACCATCGTATCGCCATGTCCGCCCAGCACAAACGCCGTAACGTTCTCGACCGACACCTTCAGCTCCTCAGCAATAAACGTGCGGAAGCGAGCCGAATCCAGTACACCGGCCATGCCGATCACGCGCTCACGCGGAATCCCCAGCTTTTTGAACGCCGTCTGCGCCATCGCATCCAGCGGGTTCGAGACGATGATGAAGATCGCGTTCGGCGAAGCCGCGAGAGCCTTGCCCGCAACCTCGCTCATGATGTTAAAGTTCGTATTCAACAGGTCGTCGCGGCTCATGCCCGGCTTGCGCGCGATGCCCGCCGTGATCACCACGATGTCCGAGTTCGCCGTATCGGCATAATCGTTGGTTCCGATCACCGCAACATCCCGCTTCTCGATCGGCAGAGCCTCTAGAAGATCGAGCCCCTTGCCCTGCGGCACACCCTCGACCACGTCGATCAACACGACATCGGCAAGCTCCTTCGAGGCGATCCAGTGAGCAGCAGTAGCGCCGACGTTGCCGGCTCCGACGATAGTGACCTTCTTCCGCATGATGGGTGAACTCTCCAGAAAAAATTTCGGCGCGATGCGCACTCAAGACCTCGTCGAATCGACAGATCTCTTCGCATCCATGATACGTCCCCTATCAACGACTGGCATCGATATTCGTCATTTCTGTGCGGATATCGCTTATTGCCGTACAAAAGCGGTTTGCAGGAAACCACTGTTCTGATCGCATTGCCCCCCGATCACAATGAAGTGGTCGCGATAAGGGTCGACGATTCGAGATCATCGATATCGCCCGCAAAGGTCACCTTAGATCCATCGTCCATCGTAAATTCGACATTGAGACTATTCCCGGACAGGCCGGCGTTCTCTTCGCTCGCGCCGGAGGTGAAACACGAGGAACCCTGCACTTGGATCATGCCTGTAACCGCGCGAGTTCCCGTGGGCGTGGCTCCTGGAATATTGGAAATTATGGTTCCCCCTTCCTGCAGTGTCAGTGCGACCTTCAGTGGCTGGTCACTCCCGGAGAGATTGCTCGTTCCCACGTATATTCCGCTCAAAGGTTGAAAAGAAGACGTTGTAAAGCTGCCGGAATAAGGCGAACAGCTCAGGTTCGGATTTTGTATCGCATAGCTTCCGGACCAAGGGCTGCCAACTGTCTTCGGTAGCGTTCCGTGAAGAACGATGGAGTGCGTGGTCTGCTGGCCAACCAACTTGTACTGCAACACGAAGGAGCCATCCTTGTTCACCGTAGACTCGAAGCTCCCTCCTCCGCCCTCGGTGAATCCAGTTTTGTCATTGCACGGAATCGTGAAGCGGCCGCTTGCAACAACCTGGCCAGCGACGACATCCATCGTCAAGGCCAGTCCCAACGAGGGTGGCGCAGCCCCAGACAGAGACGGCATCTTTCCCACCACAAGCCAGTTCCCCCGCAAAGGCGACAGATCAGGAGAAGGCATCGACGCCGGCGTTCTACCCCCGCATCCCGCCAGCACAACCAACCAGAAAGAAAAAAAAGCAGATGAAGCATATCGAAAAGTCTTCGCGAGCATTGAGACGCAGCATAGCGCTTCTCGAATCAAAGTCAATGTCACTTTCGAATCATCTTCCAAAACAAAATCGGCGGCCGCTTGAGCGAACCGCCAATGTCTTGCCTTACAGCTCTGCCTGCCTAGCCCATATTCTCGATCATGCGCGTAGCAAACTCGCTAGTCTTCGCCTTGGTCGCGCCCTGCATTCCTCGCTCGAAGTCATACGTGACAAACTTCTGGCCAATCGTCGTCTCCATCGATTTTTCGATCAGACGCGCAGCCTCCGTCCATCCCATAAAGTCGAACAGCATCACGCCCGACAGAATCACCGAACCCGGGTTGATCACATCCTTATCCGCATACTTCGGAGCCGTTCCGTGCGTCGCTTCAAACACGGCATAGCCATCGCCGATGTTTCCGCCGGGAGCAATTCCGAGTCCGCCCACCTGGGCCGCGGCCGCGTCCGAGATGTAGTCGCCGTTCAGGTTCGTCGTCGCCAGAACGCTGTAATCCTCCGGACGCAGAATGATCTGCTGAAAGATCGAGTCGGCGATCCGGTCGTTGACCAGGATCTTCTTCTTCCACTTGCCGTTGCCGTGCGAAGCGCCGATCGAAGCGATCACCTGCTTCACCTCGGCCACAACTCCTTCACCAAACTCCTTCGCGGCAAATTCGATTCCCGGCTCGATCAGCGCGGCGTTCTCCTCGGCAGTCAGCTTCGGATTCGCCTCGAGATTGCCAAGTATCCAGCTCTCCCGCTCCGTCACCGTCTGATCCCGGAACTCTTCGGAAGCAACCTCGTAGCCCCACTCGCGGAACGCGCCCTCGGTAAATTTCTGAATGTTGCCCTTGTGCACCAGCGTCACCGTCTTGCGGTTGTTGTCCAACGCATACTGAATCGCCGCCCGCACCAGCCGCTTCGATCCCGTAATCGAGATCGGCTTCACGCCCACGCCCGAATCCGTGCGAACCTTCTTCTTCGTGCCCTTCAGCATCTCATCGTTCACAAACGAGATGAACCTCGCCGCCTCCGGGGTTCCCTCGCGAAACTCGATGCCGGCATAGATGTCCTCCGTGTTCTCGCGGAAGATCACGACGTCCAGCTTCTCCGGATGCTTCACCGGGCTCGGCACGCCCGCATAGTACTTCACCGGCCGCACGCACTGATACAGATCCATCAGCTGCCGCAGAGCTACGTTCAGCGAACGAATGCCTCCACCCACCGGCGTCGTCAGCGGCCCTTTGATCGAGACGCGAAAGTCCACCGTTGCCTTCACCGTGTCCTCCGGAAGCCAGTTCTGCGTCTGCCGATACGCCTTCTCTCCAGCCAGCACCTCAAACCACTTCACCTTGCGCTTGCCGCCATAAGCCTTCTCGACGGCGGCATCGAACACACGCTGCGAGGCCTTCCAGATATCGCGGCCCGTGCCGTCGCCCTCAATAAAAGGAACGATCGGGTTATCAGGAATCGTAAATTTTCCGTTGGTGTACTCAATCGGCGCTCCGTCCTTGGGCACCGCAATCCCGTTATAGCTCTCCTGCATGGTTCGTCTTCCCCTGACGTTAGGTTTTTGAGAAGACAAAGCTATCATCCACGCGGAATCTCTGGCAATATTCGCACGGTTAATACGTTAATCGCACACCACCTCCCTCTCACTTCGCCCTGCCTCTCACTTTGAAGGAACATTGCGGAGTGTTCCGCTCCATCGATCCCGCTATCTTCACCGCATGAATACCTCTCGCGAACCTCACCGCACCATCCATCCCCCCATCCTCTACGCCGGAACTCCCGTCGTCCTCATCGGCAGCATCAACCCCGACGGCTCGCCCAACGTCGCTCCCATCTCCTCCGCCTGGTGGCTCGGCTGGAACTGCGTCCTCGGCTTCGGCACTCGCTCCCAGACCCCGCAGAACATCCAGCGCACCCGCCAGTGCACCATCAATCTCCCCTCCGTCCGCGAAGCTCACTTCGTCGATCGGCTCGCGCGCCTCACCGCCTCTAAGGTTGTCCCGCCCCACAAGCTCGCGATGGGCTACACACACTGCGCGGACAAATTCGCCGCCTCCGGCCTCAACCCTGAGCCCGCCGAATACGTCCAAGCCCCGCTCATCCGCGAGTGTCCCTTGCAGATGGAAGCCGAACTCTCCGCCACCCACACCCTCACGCCAGAGGCCGGCAACCTCGTCGCTCTCGAGCTCCGCATCCTCCGCGTCCGAGCCCACCCCGCAATCCTTCGCCCCACCGACCCCGACCGCATCGACCCCGACCAGTGGCGTCCGCTCATCATGAGCTTCTGCAGCTTCTATGGCCTCGGCGAACAGGTCCACCCCTCCCGCCTCGCCGAGATCTCCGAATCCCTCTACCGTCCACAGCGCGTCCGCGACATGATGCAGCAGCCCGCATAAAGAAGAGCCCCGGCCATAACCGGGGCTCCTTACTTCAACAAATTTGGGAAAAGCTGCTGGCCTGCCGGCCGGGCCCACTACGCGTGGAGCGGTCACTTCGTGACGTGTATACCGGCTTTGCCGTGGGCCTCCCGTTGGTCGGCGTAAACATTTCGCAAGCGACCAACGGGAGCTCCACGCCGAAGGCCCAATACGCGTCACGAAGTGACCGCCCCACGCGCAGTGGGCCCGCGCGGCAGCGCAACCCGTTACTTCGCGCTCGCTACCGCAAACGCATAGTCCAGCCACGCCAGCAGAGCCTTCATATCCGAGGTCTCCACCGTAGCTCCGCCCCACACCCGCAGTCCTGGAGGAGCATCGCGATACGAAGCGATATCGAACGCCACCTTCTCCTTCTCCAGCAGGCTCGTCATCTTCTTCACAAACTCCGCCTTCCCCGCCGCATCCAGCGCCGCCACCTCCGGCGATGTGATCGCCAGGCAGATCGACGTGTTCGAGCGAGTCTTCTCCTCCTTTGCGAGGAAGCCGCACCACGCGCTCTTCGCCTGCCACTCCACGACCGCATCCAGATTCGCCTTCGAGCGGCTCAGCAGCCCCTGCAATCCGCCAATCGACTTCGCCCAACGCAGGCTGTCCAGAGCGTCCTCCACCGCCAGCATCGAAGGCGTATTGATCGTCTCGCCCACAAAGATGCCCTCAATCACCTTGCCGCCCTTGCTCATGCGGAAGATCTTCGGCAGCGGCCACGATGGCTTGTAACTCTCGAGTCTGGCAACGGCCCGCGGGCTCAGCGCGATCATGCCGTGTCCGCCCTCGCCTCCCAGCACCTTCTGCCACGACCACGTCACCACATCGAGCTTCGACCACGGCAGCTCCATCGCAAACACCGCCGAGGTCGCATCGCAGATCGTCAATCCCTTGCGGTCATTCGGAATCCACTCTCCATCCGGAACCCGCACGCCCGAGGTCGTTCCGTTCCACGTAAAGACCACATCGCGGTCCGTATCCACCTTCGTCAAGTCAGGAAGCTCACCGTAGCCCGCCTCCATCACCCGCACATCGCCCAGCTTCAGCTGCTTCGTAATGTCGGTGACCCACTCCTTGCCGAAGCTCTCCCAGCCCAGCACATCCACGCCGCGCTCGCCCAGCAGCGACCACAGCGCCATCTCCACCGCACCTGTATCCGAGGCCGGAACGATGCCCAGGCGATATCCCTCAGGGATCCCCAGAATCTCCTTGCTGAGCGTGATCACCTCTTCCAGTTTCGCCTTGCCCGGCTTTGAGCGGTGCGACCGTCCCACCACAGCATCGTTAAGCGCCGCCGGGCTCCAGCCCGGCCTCTTCGCGCACGGGCCGGAAGAGAAGTGTGGAACGTTAGGGCGTTGAGTCGGTTTCTCCAGAGCTGCTAACACGGTAGACACGCAGAGTTTCCTTTCAGGCAATCAATTGGGGGTCCGGCACCCGGAAATCGTCATTGCATCGCGGCTCGAATTCATCGCCGGAACCGCCTCTCTTCCATTCTCAACGTTTCGCCATCGAACTGCAAAATAGAGGCAGGTTTGTTACTTCGCGAGATAGTAGTCCACCGTCGCCACCACCCTGACCTTCTTCATCATGCTTGCGTCGGGACTCGTCGTAGCTCCCCCTCCACCCTCCTCTCCGGGCGCTCCCCCTCCGCCATCCGCCGCCGAGATCGAAAACACCCCTTGATTCGCCGAACGGATCGAGCCCACCTGGCTTCCCGAATCCGCCGCAAACCGGTCCGCGGAAGCGCGCGCATTCTTCGTCGCCTCCGTAATCATGTCCGGCTTCAGCGCATTCAGACCATTGAAGATGTAGCGGATCCCCTGCCCATATCCGCCCACGACAAGAATCCCCGCCTGTAGAAGCTGGGCTGTCTTCTGGCCCGCCTTTGCAATCTTATCGACATCGTTTGAGCTCACCGTCACCGTCTGCTGCACGATGTAGCGTGGGCCGCCATTGTTGTTGCCGCCATACTCATTGGCTTGCTTATCCGTCACCTGAATCTGTCCAATCGTCGTCTCCTGGGCCGTGATTCCCTGTTGCGAAAAGAATTTCAGAACCGCCACCCGGTCCTCTTCGCTCTTCGCATACACCTGCTGCAGATCGTTTCCCGACTCTTTAAAGGTCACCGGCCAGAGGGCGCTGTCCGACTTCACCGTTCGCTCCACCAGCCCCTTCACCGTCACATAACGGTCCGCAAGCCGCGTCTCCTTGATCTGGCTTCCCAGCAGCCATCCCCCCAGCACCAAGCCCAGCAGCAGGCACCCACCCGTCACCGCCGCCGGTGCCAGTAAATCCCGATCACGCATCGTATCCAAAGTTCCTCCTTGAAGAACACCAGCAGAATGCTCGAGGGCCATCCTCCTGTCAACGCTTCCGTGCAGCATCTCGCAGCTTTAAACACAGAGGCCCCGGCACAAAGCCAGGGCCTCTCTCTTTGCATTCACCGAGAGCTTAGAACATCCCCCACAGCAGCTGGTTGTAGACATCGTGATGGAACTGAATCTCCGGAGCCTTCACGATCGTGCCCAGCAGACGCGGGCAGCGATCCGCCGAGGCCTGCTTCAGGTCCGCGTAGCGGCCCTTCACATCCTCGCCCAGCAGCTTCGTCGTCCAGTCCGCGGCTCGGAAGTCCTGGAGCGCGGTGTAGATGTTGTCGGGAAGATAGCGCTCGGCCTGACGAAGGTTCTTGATCTTCGAAAGATCGCCATGCAGGCCACTCTTGAAGATCGAGTACAGCACCAGGTAAGGATTCGCATCCGGTCCCACCGAACGAACCTCGACACGTGCCGACTTCTCATTGCCGATCGGGATGCGCACCATCGATCCGCGGTCCGTCGCCGAGGCCTTGATCTGGTTCGGAGCCTCAAAGTGAGGATCCAGGCGGCGATACGCATTCACGCTGGCATTCAGCAGCAGGCAAAGATCGTTGCCGTGCGTCAGAATGCGGTCCGTAAACTGCCACGCCATCCGCGAGATCTTCTCCTCACCCTTCGGATCCCAGAACAGGTTCTTGCCGTTCTTCGTGATCGAGACGTTGGTGTGCATGCCCGATCCGTTGACGCCTGTCACCGGCTTTGGAAGGAAGCTCGCCGTCATGCCCATCTGCGTCGCAAGCTGACGGCAGATCAGTTTGTACAGCTGAATCTGGTCGGCGGCAGCCACCACGTCGCCGTAGGTGTAGTTGATCTCGAACTGCGAGGGCGCAACCTCAGGATGATCCTTCTCGTTCTCGAAGCCCATCGCGCGCTGAACCTCAGCCGCCATGTCGATGAACTCACGCAGAGGATCGCCCGGCAACGAGTGATAGTAGCCGCCCTGGTTGACGTATTCGAACTTGCCCGTCTGATGGAAGGTGCGCTCGGCATCGATTCCCTCAAACAGGAACCCCTCAATCTCATTGGCGGCATTCAGGGTATAGCCGTTCTCCGCGAACTGCTCCTCGGCAAACTGCTTCAGCACGCCGCGAATATCGGCCGAATACGTGCCGCCGTTCTTATCGATCACCTCGCCGAAGACCAGGACCTTGCCCGGCCCGAAGACATCCGCCGGAGCCCAGTAGAACGCGCTCCAGTCGATGCCCAGGCGAAGATCGCTCTCACGCTGCGCCGTAAAGCCGCGAATCGAGGAGCCGTCAAACGTGAGGTTGTCGTAGCTCTTCACCAGGAACTTCTTGTCGTAGTCCAACATGTGCAGCCGGCCTTCCAGATCGCTGAACAGTACCGTGACGGCCTTAATGCGGCGCTCGTCGGTCAGGTACTTGAGGCGCTCCTCCTGAATCACATCGGCCGGAACGCGCTTCTTGCGCTGCTCCTTGGCCTGCAGGTTCAGGTCCTCCAGTTCTGCGTAAGAAAGTTCCAGATAATCACGAAATTCACTCAACGTCTTACTCCTTCGGCAAATGAGATACACGACTGGCGTGGTCGGCTGACAGAATGGTTTGGGGGCTATCAGATGAAAGAATCCGCTGGCGGCGTGGGCAGAGGACCTGTCTCAAACGTATCAGAAATTTACACAGCGAAAAAAGATATTCCGGCCTGTGCTGGAGTAGGTTTTCTTCATCTCTCCGTCATTTGTCCTACAGGCCTTGAACCCTCCCCGGAAATCATCGAACCTTTGCCGCAAGCCATCTAACCCATCATCCGCCGACTCTCTCGGCCCAGAAGAACCTCCCATGCAATACAAGACACTTGGCGATACCGGCCTGCTAGTCTCGACCCTCTGTTTCGGAACCATGACCTTCCACGGCGGCGCCGGCATGTTCCGCGCCATCGGCACCGTCGACCAGGCCGGAGCCGACCAGCTCGTCAAGGCCTCCCTCGACGCCGGCATCAACTTCTTCGACACCGCCGACGTCTACTCCGAAGGCGAAAGCGAAAAGGCCCTCGGCCAGTCCCTCAAAAATCTCAACATCCCCCGCAGCAACGTCATCCTCGCCACTAAGGTCTTCGGCCGCACCGGCCAGGGCCGCAACGACGTCGGAGCCTCCCGCGGCCACATCATGGACGCCGTCGAAGCCAGCCTCCGCCGCCTCCAGACCGACCACATCGACCTCTACCAGATCCACGGCAACGACTCCATCACCCCCGTCGAAGAGACCCTGCGCGCCCTCGACGCCCTCGTCCAGCAGGGCAAGGTCCGCTACATCGGCGTCTCCAACTGGCAGGCCTGGAAGATCGCCAAGGCCCTCGGCATCTCCCAGTTCAAAGACCTCGCCCGCATCGATACCCTGCAGGCCTACTACTCCATCGCCGGCCGCGACCTCGAGCGCGACCTCGTCCCTCTCCTCGAAGCCGAAAAGACCGGCCTCCTCGTCTGGAGTCCCCTCGCCGGAGGCCTGCTCTCCGGCAAGTTCTCCCGCGAAAACCAGAAACCCGCCGACTCCCGCCGCTCCGACTTCGACTTCCCCCTCGTCGACAAGGAGCGCGCCTGGCGCATCCTCGACGTCATGGCCCCCATCGCCAAGGCGCACGACTGCAGCCCCGCGCGCATCTCCCTCGCCTACGTTCTGGCCAAGCCCTTCGTCACCTCCGTCATCATCGGAGCCAAGCGCCTCGACCAGCTCGAAGACAACATCGCCGCCGTCGACCTCAAGCTCACCCCCGACGAGATGAAGCAGCTCGACGAGGTCAGCGCCCTTCCGCCCGAGTACCCCGGCTGGATGCTCCCCTTCCAGAGCTCCAACCGCCTCGAGCCCGTAGCCCGAACCGTTCCGCGCATGTCCGATAAAAAATAAACGAACGAAACATGGCCGGCCGGGCTACTGCGCGTGGGGCGCCCACTTCGTGTATATCCCCTTCGGTTCGCGGCCCTGAGCGAAGCCGACATACACGTCACGAAGTGACCGCTCCATGCGCAGTGGGCCGACGCGGCAGCGCAGGTCTTTCACAAAGATTAACCTCACGCAAATAAGCGGCCCTCAAGCCCACCCCAGGCTCAATCCCCCGCCAAACCCTAGTAAACTAACCCGTGCCATGACGAAAAACATCAGCAGAAATAACGGTATCAAGCGCGTCGCCCTCATCCAGATGTCCTGCGACCCCGACACTAGGCTCAACCTCGATAAGGCCGCCGAGCGCGTCTACGAGGCCGCGCGCCAGGGAGCCACCCTCGTCTGCCTCCCCGAGCTCTTCCGCGCCCAGTACTTCTGCCAGCGCGAAGAGCACGCCCTCTTCGGCCTCGCCGAATCCATCCCCGGACCCTCCACCGACAAGCTCGGCCAGGTCTGCCGCGAGACCGGCGTCGTCCTCGTCGCCTCCCTCTTCGAGCGCCGCGCCCCCGGCCTCTATCACAACACCGCCGTAACCTTAGAGAAGGACGGCTCCATCGCCGACGTGTATCGCAAGATGCATATCCCCGACGACCCGCTCTACTACGAAAAGTTCTACTTCACCCCCGGCGACCTCGGCTTCAAGTCCACCGTCACCTCGCAGGGTCCGGTCGGCACCCTCGTCTGCTGGGATCAGTGGTATCCCGAAGGCGCACGCCTCACCTCGCTCAAGGGAGCGGAGGTCCTCTTCTTCCCCACCGCCATCGGCTGGCACCCCTCCGAGAAGGAGGAGTTCGGCGAAGCCCAGTACTCCGCCTGGCAGACCGCCCAGCGCGCCCATGCCATCGCCAACGGAGTCTTCGTCTGCGCCATCAACCGCGTCGGCCACGAGCACGGCGACGTCAAGTTCAAGGTCGAGGCCGCCGACGGCAACCCCGCCACGGTCGAGCTCCGCGGCCCCGGCGACCACACCCCCGCATCCGGCATCGAGTTCTGGGGAGGAAGCTTCATCGCCGACCCCTTCGGCCGCGTCATCGCCCAGGCCAGCGCCGATAAGGAAGAGATCCTCATCGCCGACCTCGACCCCAAGCTCATCGAGATCACCCGCCAGCACTGGCCCTTCCTCCGCGACCGCCGCATCGACGCCTACGAGGGCATCGCCAAGCGCTTCCTCGACTAATTCGAGCTTTGCTGGAATCGAACAAGAGGATGAGCTCCCATCCATCATCGGAGCTCATCCGGCCTCCCCATTCTTCGGTATCATCCAGCCCTCTTTGGGTTATGAGATAGCGCAGCAGTTTGAGTCTCCGAGCTGTAGCGCGACTCTAGCAATTTTTTTGTGGTGAATGCTCTACAATTCCCTCACTTCAAAAACCATGTTCCCACTCAAACTTACCGCCCTCGCCCTCTTCGCAGCCACCCCGCTCCTGGCGCAGTCCAGCGTTCCCACCGTCCACTCCTCCGCCGACCTCACCCAGCTTGAAACCAAGCTCCTCGCCACCGCCAAATCCAGCCCCGTCGGCGTAGGCATGGAGACCATCGACGACTTCGGCTCCGCCCGCACCCTCGCGGTCGTCCGCGTTCACACCGGCGAAGCCGAGCTCCACGAACAGTGGGCCGACCAGATGTATATCAACAAAGGCACCGTCATCCTCGTCACCGGCGGAACCATCCAGGGAGGTCATCCTCTTCCCGGCCAGCCCGGCGAGACCCGCGGCCCCTCACTCCAGGGTGGCAAAGAGATCACCCTCCACTCCGGCGACACCGTCCACATCCCCGCCGGCATTCCCCATTGGGTCAAGCTCGCACCCGGGACCACCGCCACTTATCTCGTCTTCAAAGAAAAGTAGGGCGCAGAACTTCGAGACCTTCATGCAAGACCTCCATCAAACCCAGGCCCTCCTCCTCCGCACCCCCGCCGCCCTCGATACCCTCCTACGCGGCCTCCCCGAATCCTGGACCCACAGCAACGAGGGCAACTCCACCTGGACCGTCTTCGACGTCATCGCCCACCTCATCCACTGCGAGCGCACCGACTGGATGACCCGCGTCCGCTCCATCCTCGAGCACGGCGAGACCCTTCCCTTCGCCCCGCTCGACCGCGCCGCCGGCTCCCAGTTCAGCCAGGGCAAACCCCTCCCCCAGCTCCTCGACGACTTCGCCCGCCTGCGCTCCGAAAACCTCGAAGCCCTGCGCAATCTCGACCTCCAGCCCCAGGACCTCGCCCGCCGCGGCCTCCATCCCGCCTTCGGCCCTGTCACTCTCTCCCAGCTTCTCTCCACCTGGGCCGCGCACGACCTCACCCACCTGCACCAGATCTCGCGCATCATGGCCCATCAATACCGCGAAGCCGTAGGCCCCTGGATCCGGTACCTCGGCGTCCTCCACTGCGACGGCCACAGCACTCCCGCATAGCCTCTCCTCCGCACTGGTAGAACCTCTCCTCCGCAAACCGCCCGCACACTCTCGCGTCCCCGAACATCCAACCGAACATATAGGATGGAACGAGGCTCTCGGGCCTCCGATCTCGCAACACGGCAGGGACTTAAAAGCATGGCCATAGGCGCAGGCGCAACCACGACGACCCAGCACTCCGGAGCAAAAAAGACCGACGTCCGCGCGATGAGCATCGCCACCATGCTCTTCTTCATGTGGGGATTCCTCACCTGTCTGAACGACATCCTCATCCCCCATCTCAAGTCCATCTTCGAGCTCAACTACGCTCAGGCCATGCTGGTGCAGTTCTGCTTCTTCTCCTCCTACTTCATCTTCGCCCTACCCTCCGGCAAGCTCGTCGAGTGGCGCGGCTACAAAGGCACCATGGTCATCGGCCTCCTCGTCATGGCCACCGGAGCCTTCCTCTTCCTCCCCGCATCCGCCGCAGCCTCCTTCGCGCTCTTCCTCTCCGCCCTCGTCATCCTGGCCGCCGGAATCACCAGCCTCCAGGTCGCGGCCAACCCCTACGTCGCCAACCTCGGCCCACCGGAGAGCTCCGCCTCGCGCCTGAATCTCGCTCAAGCCCTCAACTCCTTCGGAACCTTCGTGGCTCCCTTCTTCGGCAGCGCCCTCATCCTCGCCGGAACCCCCGCCACCCCCGAAAAGCTGCGCTCCTTCTCCGCCGCCGCCTTGCAGGCCTACCGCACCGAGCAGGCCTCCTCAGTGCGACTTCCCTACCTCGGCATCGGCCTCATGCTCGTCCTGCTGGCCATCGCGCTCGCCCTGGTCAAGCTACCCCCCATGGACTTCACCCGCGACATCCGCCCCGGCGAGATGGACGAGACCACAACCGACGACAGCATCTGGCGCCACCCTGTCCTGCTCGCCGGAGCCCTCGGCATCTTCGTCTACGTCGGCGCCGAGGTCTCCATCGGCAGCTTTCTCGTCAACTACTTCGGCCTGCCCGAGATCGCCAACTTCACCGAGAAGACCGCCGCCAAGTACGTCTCCATCTACTGGGGTGGAGCCATGATCGGCCGCTTCCTCGGCTCCTGGCTGCTCACCAGGCTCCGTACCAGCACCGTGCTCGGAACCTCGGCCGTCATCGCCTGCCTTCTCGTCGTAACCTCCATCCTGACCCACGGCCACACCGCCATGTGGGCCATCCTCGCCGTCGGTCTCTTCAACTCCGTCATGTTCCCCAGCATCTTCAGTGTGGGCCTCAGCGGCCTCGGCCCCCTCACCAGCAAGGGCTCCAGCCTGATGGTCGCCGCCATCGTCGGGGGCGCTCTCATTCCGCTCGGCGAAGGCCACGTCGCCGACGCCATCGGCATTCAGCATGCCTTCATGATCCCGGCGGTCTGCTACATCTACATCGCCCTCTTCGGCTACCTCGGAGGCCGCCGCGCCGAGCGCGAGGCCCTCATCGCCGCTTAGAAAGACAACGCTGCCGCGCGGGCCCACTGCGCGTGGAGCGGTCACTTCGTGACGCGTAATCGGCTTCGCCGTGGGCCTCCCGCTGGTCGGCGCAAAGATTTATACAAACGACCAACGGGAGCCTCACGCCGAAGGCCCAATACAAGTCACGAAGTGACCGCCCCACGCCTAGTGGGCCCGCGCGGCAGGCCATAAGCCTCTTTAAAAAAGATCCCACCTCGTCTCGAACGACTCCGAACCGCCTCGTTAAGGGCACGGCTTCAGCCGTGCCGCAAAAGAATCAGGAAGAGGAGCCGCTTTAGCCGCTGAGGTACCAGGAGCCCCACCGAATCACGCCCCTAAAAATCACCCAAGCCTGAAAGACCTCGCATTGACAATCCCCCCATCTCAAAGTGCTAGCCTGAAGGCATCATGCTGGCCGCGCTCTCCCTCCTCGCTCTTCTCTCCTTACCGCAGGCGACCGATACCACCCTCCCACCCTCCACCACCCAAATCGCTCTCACCGCCGAAGGCCGAGGTGTGCAGATCTACCGCTGCCAGCAGCAAGCAGGCGGCTATGCCTGGACCTTCGTAGCCCCCGAGGCCGACCTCGCCGACGCCTCCACCCATCAGCCCGTCGCAACCCACGGAGCTGGCCCCACCTGGACCTCCATCGACGGCAGCTCCATCACCGGCAAGGTCCTCGAAAAGTCCTCCCCCGACCCCGCCAGCATTCCCTGGCTTCTTCTCTCCTCCACTCCTGCCGGCAACCCCGGAGCCTTCGCGCATATAGCCTACGTGCGCCGCTCCCAGACCCACGGAGGCAACGCCCCCGCCAATGGCTGCGACGCCGGCCACGCCAACCAGACCACCCGCGTCCCCTACACCGCCACCTACACCTTCTACACCGGGCAGTAGACGAACAGGCGCTGCCGCGCGGGCCCACTGCGCGGCAGCGCAAATTAAAACCCTCCAACAAAGCCACCCGGCAATTTGGCCTCGCAGATGCACTCCCTCCCGCGAGGACCCATGGCCGACTACCTGATCTCCATCATTCGCCCCACCGGATACATCCACAGCTCCTGCTTCCAATCCATCGCCGAGAGCCTCGACTCCGCCCTGCGCACCCTCGGTCACCGCTCCGCCATCGTCCAAAACATCGTCGACCGCCAGGCCATCAACATCGTCCTCGGCGCGCACCTCCTCAGCGAATCCGAGATGCGCTCCCTCCCCGGCGGCACCATGATCTACAACCTCGAGCAGCTCGGCTCCCAGCACCTCACCGCCCCCTACCACCAGCTCGCCGAGCGCCACCAGATCTGGGACTACTCCCCCCTCAACCTCGCCCGCTGGAACGAGCTCCCCTGCCTCTTCCCCCCGCGCCTGGTCGAGATCGGATACGTCCCCGAGCTCACCCGCATCGTCTCCCACCCCGAGCCCGATATCGATGTCCTCTTCTACGGCTCCCTCAACCAGCACCGCCGCGACCTTCTCTCCGCCTTCGAACAGGCCGGAGCAAAGGTGCACTACGCCTTCGGCGTCTACGGCCAGGCCCTCGATGCCCTCATCGCCCGCGCCAGAATCGTCCTCAACACCCACTTCTACCCGACAAACCTCTTCGAGATCGTGCGCGTCAGCTACCTCCTCGCCAACTCCAAGGCCGTCGTCAGCGAGACCTCCCCCGACATCGGCCCCTACGCCGACGTCATCGCCGCCTTTCCCACCGAAGACGGCAACTTCACCCAGATCGTCGAAGGCTGCATGGAACTCCTCCGCGACGATCCTCGCCGCCGCTCCCTCGAGCAGCGCGGCTTCGCCTTCTTCTCCCAACGCTCCCAGTCCCGCATCCTCGAAACCGTTCTTCCCGGCGATCCCAGCCACCAGCCCCTCGACCCCACCCGCGAGCTCCGCACCCTCTACCTCGACCTGGTGCAGCGCGCCCTCATCGGCACCCTCTACGAGGACCCCAACCACGACCGCTGGTCCCCGCACCGCTTCCAGCCCCAGCTCCGCGAGCTCGGCCGCGACTGGCCCTCCCAGGCCCACAGCATGATCGGCAACGTCCGCATGACCAACCTCCGCCGCATCACCGAGTACGTGCTCGAAAACAACATCCCCGGCGACCTCATCGAGACCGGCGTCTGGCGCGGCGGAGCCTGCATCCTGATGCGCGCCGTCCTCAAGGCCTACGGTGCGACCAACCGCCGCGTCTGGGCCGCCGACAGCTTCTGCGGCCTGCCCACCCCCGACCCCGCCGTCGCCGCCGACGCCGGAGACACCCACCACACCTTCACCGAGCTCGCCGTCTCCCTCGAACAGGTCCAGTCCAACTTCGCGAAGTACGGCCTGCTCGACGACACCGTCCACTTCCTCAAGGGCTGGTTCGCCGACACCCTGCCCACGGCCCCCATCGAGCGGCTCGCCCTCCTCCGCCTCGACGGCGACATGTACGGCTCCACCATGGACACCCTCACCCACCTCTACGATAAGGTCTCCCCCAACGGCTTCATCATCGTCGACGACTACGGCGCCGTCGCCGGCTGCCGCCAGGCCATCCACGACTTCCGCGCCGCCCGCAACATCACCGATCCTATCCAGCCCATCGACGGCTACGGCGTCTACTGGCAAAGATCCGCCCAGCCCCAAACCGCAGCGAACGAGGCCGCCGCCTAATACGTATCGACAAATGGGAGTAAAGGCGATGGCCTGCCGGCCGGGCCCACTGCGCTCAGCTACCCCACAAACGAAGACCTGTTTGTGGGGGCCCCGGTCAGGCGCACCTTCGTGACGTGTGTGCTCCCTTCGGGATGGGCTCCCGTTGGTCGCTTGCGAAGATGTTTGCGCCGGCCAGTGGGAGGCTCGCGCCAAAGGCTCACTCGCCGTCCGCGAAGGACCCCAAGCGGCAGCGCCTGTCTTCCGCACCTTTGGATCCCTCCTCTCCGCCGCCAGAAAGCCGATTGCAAGGAACGCGATATCCTTTCAGTGGCATGGAAACGACCAACCCGAACATCCAGACTCCGCCCGCCTCCCCGCTCACCCCTCCCGTCGCCCGCCGCGAGCCCACCCCCGCCACGCTCCACGGCCAAACGCTCGAAGACGACTACCGCTGGATGCGCAACAAGGACTCCGCCGAGGTCCTCGAATACCTCGAAGCCGAGAACGCCTACACCGCGCAGCGGATGAAGCCGACCGAAGACCTCCAGGCCGCCCTCTACTCCGAGATGCTCTCCCACATCAAGGAGACCGACGAATCCGTCCCCTACTGCGACCGCGGCTGGTACTACTACACCCGCACCCTCGAGGGCAGCCAATACCCCATCCACTGCCGCCGCAAGGCCGTCGCCGATCGCTACGACGCCACCCAGCCCGAGCAGATCCTCCTCGACGTCAACCAGCTCGCCGAAGGTCAGGCCTTCATGTCCCTCGGAGGCATGAGCGTCTCACTCGACGGCGAAAAGCTCGCCTACTCCACCGACAACACCGGCTTCCGCCAGTACACCCTGCACGTCCGCGATCTCTCGACCGGCCACGACCTCCCCGACACCGCCCAGCGTGTCGGCTCCCTCGTCTGGGCCGCCGACTCGGCCACCCTCTTCTACACCACCGAAGACGAGGTCACCAAGCGCCAGGACAAGCTCTTCCGCCATCGCCTGGGAGACGACACCGCCAACGACGCTCTCCTCTACGAAGAAAAAGACGAGCGCTTCAATCTCGGCGTCGGCAAGACCCGAGACCACAAGTACCTCCTCATGGAGTCCGGCAGCCACACCACCAACGAGTGCAGCTATCTCGACGCCTCCACCCCCGGCGGCGTCTTCCTCGTCATCGCTCCCCGCGTCGACGAGCAGGAATACTCCGTCGACCACCGCAACGGCCTCTTCTACATCCGCGTCAACGACACCGGCAAAAACTTCCGTGTCGTCACCGTCCCCGTCGACGGCGGAGGCCGCGAAGCCTGGAAGGAGTTCGTCCCCGAAGACAAGCAGTCCCCCCTCGAAGACTTCGACGTCTTCCAGAACTTCTGCGTCCTCTCCAGGCGCGAAGAGGGCCTGACCTCGCTCTCCGTAGCAAGCTTCCTTCCCGACGGCAGTCTCGAAGCCCCCCGTAAGATCGCCTTTCCCGAGCCCACCTACACCGCCATGGGCCACGTCAACCGCGAGTTCGACACCACCCGGTTCCGCTATTCCTACCAGTCACTCGTCTCCCCCGCCTCCGTCTACGAGTACGACGTCCTCATCGGCTCCTCTGAGCTGCTCAAGGAGCAGGAGATCCCCGGCGGCTTCGACCGCGCCCGCTACGCTTCCGAGCGCCTCTGGGTCACGGCCTCCGATGGCGTCCGTATCCCCGTCTCCCTCGTTTACCGCCGCGACCGCTTTCACAAAGACGGCGCCAACCCGCTCTACATCTACGGCTACGGCTCCTACGGCTACCCTCTGCCCGTAGGCTTCTCTCCCACCCGCCTCTCTCTGCTCGACCGCGGCCTCGTCCTCGCCTACGCCCACATCCGCGGCGGCGGCGAGCTCGGCGACGCCTGGCACGACGCCGGCAAGATGATGGTCAAGCGCAACACCTTCACCGACTTCATCGCCGTCACCGAAGCCCTCGTCGCCCAGGGTTACGGAGCCAAAGACCGCGTCGCCATCGAAGGCGGCAGCGCCGGAGGCCTGCTCATGGGTGCCGTCGTCAACCTGCGCCCCGACCTCTTCCGCGCCGTCCTCTCCCACGTCCCCTTCGTCGACGTCATGAACACCATGCTCGACGCCTCCCTCCCCCTCACCGTCGCCGAGTATGAAGAGTGGGGCAATCCCAACGAGCCCGAAGCCTTCAGCTACATGCGTTCCTACTCGCCCTACGACAACCTGAGATCGGGCGACTATCCCGCCATGCTCGTGAAGACCAGCCTCAACGACTCGCAGGTCATGTACTGGGAGCCCGCCAAATACGTAGCGAAGCTGCGCACTCTCAAGCACAACGACGCACCCCTCCTCCTCCACATCAACATGGATGCCGGCCACGGAGGAGCCTCCGGCCGTTACGACTACCTCAAGGAGATCGCCTTCGACTACGCCTTCCTCCTCCGCGAGCTGAGAGCAGAGCAATAAGGAGCACCGCTGATTCGAAGAAGGTGGTCATCAAAGCAGAGGCGGCAGCAGCGAAGCTGCCCTGATCTTTTCTCATTCGGTTACTATTTCCCGCGCCAGTAACCGAGCCAATGTTCCAAAAGTAAGCTGCGCAATAAGAGTCTTTGTCGAAGGCAGAAACAGCGGTATGATTCGCCCGAGCCGAATCTACAATGAACTCTGGAACCACAACTTTGATTGCGGGAACAGATTTATGCGCGCAGGACGCGAAGAGTCATCTGCGTCCAGGAGCGCGTATTCCGCGTCTGGATTTCCTGCGAGCTCTGAGCGCTGGGATCGTCGTCATCTATCACAGCGGCTACGAGGCGATTCCCGCCGGCTTCGGCGTTCTCACCTTCTTCGTCATCAGTGGCTTCCTCATCACGCATCTCCTCATTCGCGAGAAGGAGGCGACCGGCAGCATCTCCTTTCGCGACTTCTACTTGCGCCGCTCCCTGCGCATCTTTCCGCCGTTCTATGTCTACTGGATCATCGCTATCGCATCGCTATCGCTCCGGCATGCGAAGATCATCTGGCCCCAGGCCATCGCCGCCCTGTTTTACGTCAACAACTACTACCAGGGCACACATAACTATCCCAGCAGCCTCTTCAGCCATACCTGGTCGCTTTCCGTCGAAGAACAGTTTTATCTCCTGTGGCCCGCCGCCTTCGTCTTCTTTCGCAATAGGCTTTCTTCGTTGGCGCGCGGTCTGCTCTTCCTCATTCCCGCACTGTGGATCTATCGGAGCTTTCTTTACCTCAGAGGGGTGAGCGATCCCTATATCTACACCTCGTTCGAAACCCGGATCGATGCCATCCTCGTCGGCTGCTTCTTTGCCATCCTTCTTCACCTTGGCAGCGCCTCCCGGTTGATGGCGCAGCTTCGCAGGCCACGTTATCTTCCCCTCACCCTTGCCGCGCTGTTGCTTTCCATCTTCGGCGGTGCCCCGTTTGGCGTCGCCTACCGCGACATTATAGGATTCGCTCTCGATCCTGTTCTGCTCATGATTCTGATGCTTCAACTCATCGAGACACCCGGCGCAGGCTGGATGGATACGCGGGCAATCGTCTATCTCGGTGGAATCTCGTATTCCACCTACCTCTACCAGCAGTTTGTGATCCCTGCCCTCAGCCATCCCTTGCGCGGCTTTCCTAAGCCAGCCGTCACGGTTGCATGCCTCTTGGGAACCTGGCTGATCGCAAGCGTCTCGTTCGAGCTGGTTGAAAAACCGTTCCTCCGACTCAAAGAGCGGTTCACGAAGCGCTCCGTGCGGGCAGACCGGGAACAGCCATCCACTTCGAACGATATTGAGAACCTGGAGTCTGAAGGGAGAGAGAGAACCGAAAGGATTAGCTCCGTTTCCACTCAGGAAGAACGGCATTCAGCCCTCTTCAGGAGCTCACAACATCAGGAGAAATTATCTAAACCTTTGAGGTCTCCTCAGCCTCCTCCAGCTTATCCCCCTCACCCGGCGCAAGAAACAGATTCGTCTCCAACCCATGCTGCCGGGTATACAGATCGTAGTAGCGTCCACCCAACGCATACAACGATTCATGCGTTCCCTGCTCGAGAATATTTCCAGCCTCAATCACCAGAATCTGCTCCGCACGACGGATCGTCGACAACCGGTGCGCAATCACAAACGTAGTGCGCCCTTTCATCAGATGGTTCAATCCAGCCTGAATCATCGCCTCTGACTCCGAATCCAGCGAACTGGTCGCCTCATCCAGAATCAGAATTCGCGGGTCCGCCAGGATCGCCCGTGCAATCGAAAGCCGCTGCCGCTGTCCGCCCGACAGCTTCACCCCGCGCTCGCCCACGATCGTCTCGTACCCCTCCGGAAAACGCTCCGCGAACTCGTCCACCCGAGCGATCCGGCACGCCTCTTCAAACTGCGCTTCGGTCGCCGTTGGGTGCGAGAAGAGAATGTTCTCGCGAATCGTTCCATCGAAGAGAAACGTCTCCTGCAGCACCACGCCCAGCTGGCTGCGATAGCTGTCGAGCTTCACCGTCGCCAGATCGACGCCGTCCACCAGAACCTCTCCGCCGGTTGCCGTATGGAACGCGCACACCAGCGAGATGATCGTCGATTTGCCCGACCCCGACGACCCCACCAAAGCCGTGACCGTTCCCGGGTGCGAAGCAAAGCTGATGCCGTGCAACACCGGCTTGCCCGGCTCATACGCGAAGGTCACGTTGCGAAAATCCACCTCGCCCTTCATCTCGCCCAACTCACGCACCCGTCCCGGCTCGGCGTCCTCCGTCTGCTCCGAAAGCAGCTCGGCCGTGCGGTCCAATCCGGCCGCGGCCTCCGTAAGCTGCGTCCCAATCGAGACCAGCTGCACGATCGGTGCAATCATGAATGCAAGAAACATCACGTAGGTGACGTAACCACCTGTCGTCAGCCGTCCAGTCACCACCTGGTGCGCTCCCAGGTACATCACCAGCGCGCCCACCACCCCCAGCACCACCGTCGACGCCAGCGACATCAGCGACTGCGCCGTCAGCGACGAGATCACATTCGCCAGCAGCCGATGCGCCCCGCCCGCGAACACCTCCGCCTCGCTCGCCTCGGCATGATAGCCCTTGATCACGCGAACTCCGCCCAGCGACTCCGTCAGTCGTCCCGTCACCTCGGAGTTGATCTTCGACCGCTCGCGGAAGATCGGACGAATCGTCTTGAAGGCCCTCTGCAGAATCAGCCCGAAGATCACCAGGATCACAAACGTGACCAGCGTCATCTGCACGCTCAGGTGCACCAGGTAGCCGAAGGCAAAGATCGCCGTCAGCAAGCCCCCAAAGAAGTCAATGATGCCGGTGCCAATCAAATTGCGCACGCCTTCCACATCCGACATGATGCGCGCCACCAGCGCTCCCGTGCGATTGGCGTCGTAGAACGCAACCGGTAGCTTGCCGATATGCTTCTGCGCCTTGATGCGCAGCTCCGCGATCAGCCGCTGCCCCTCCTTCGAGAGCAGTTGCGTCAGCGTATACGACGTAACGCCCTGGATGAGTGTCGCCGCCACCACCACGCCGACGATCAGCGGAAGCTGACCGAGCATGTGCTTGCCCATCACGTTGTCGATCAGGTATCGCGTCGAAGCCGGAAGAACCAGCCCGCTTCCCCGGTTGATCACCATCAGTAGGAAGCTGCCGCCCATCAACAGACGCCGCGGCTTGATCAGCTTCCACATCTCCGGAAGCACGCGATTTAAATTCGGCTTGGCCAGCCCTGACGATTCAGATAAATTCTTCGAAGCGCGCACAGGCCGATCCGCCGCCTTCATTCCTGGAGCACCGAAGTTTGAGGGTCCAATCGAGGGCATTATCGATAGTTTACGCCTGTTGACCTACTGAGACGATGGCCGCCCGGCCGGACCCATTGCGCTCGGCCACCCCACAAACGAAGACCTGTTTGTGGAGAACCCGGTACAGCCGGTCACTTCGTGAAGCGTGTATTCCCTTCGGCGTGAGGCTCCCGTTGGTCGCTTGCGAAGATGTTTGCGCCGAACCGAAGGGAGGCCCACGGCGAAGCCGGTATACGCGTCACGAAGTGACCGCTCCACGCGTAGTGGGCCCGCGCGCAGCGCCTGTTTCAAGATGTCCTAACTGCGCCTCACCCGAGCATTAATAAAGGAGCGCACGCAGAACAGGACGAAGATCAGGCTGAACAGCGACATCGCCGCCTTCTCGAGAATCGCCGGAGGATGCGGATACTGTGCCCCATTCGCCAGCCTGAACGCCTGAATATCGGCAGGAATCGAGCCTAGAAATAGCAGCAGCGCCACCGTCACGGCAACATGCATCCACAGCATCCGCTTCTTCGAGTCCTGAGTATTGGCCAGCGCGCCGAACAAACAAAACAAAACGCCCACCCCAGCCGGAATCAACGCCGTAGGATGCGTGCTGCCCGTCATCACAAAGCCGGTCACTCCAAGCGCAATCAGCAGAACCCCAAACCCAATGGTCAACTTCGCCATGAACAACACTCCTTCATCATCAATAAAACATCAGAATACCTGAGCCCGGCGTCGCCTCAGGCTGCGGCCTTACGAATCGCCTCCAGCGCCTCCTCCGGCTTCCAGTCATTCGTCGGGAACCACGCGGCGATCTTGCCGTCTTTGTCGATCACCACCGTCGAAAGCGAGTGCGTCAGGCTCTGCCCCTCGCCCGGAGTCACCCCCACTCCAAAAAACTGATCCACCTGCTCCACATCTTTCCCCGCAGGCGCGGCAAAGTCCCAATGCGCAAACGCGTCCTTCGCATGTTGACCGAGGTAGTTCATCCCGTAATCGCGCAAAACCTTCGGGGTATCGTTCTTCGGATCGAAGCTGATGCTCAGAAGATGTGTCTTGCTGTAGAGCGCAGGATCGGCTGCCAGCCTCTTATCGATCTCGGCGAAGTTCCGGCTCATGCGCGGACAATAGTCGTCCAGCGGACACCGCGTATAGATAAACGTCGCCAGCACCACCTTGCCGCGAAACTGCTCCAGATGAATCGTCTTTCCACTCTGATTCAGCATGCGGAAATCAGGAACAGAATCACCCTCCTCCGGCACATGAAACTGAACCGCCGGCTTATAGTCCGGACGTGCCTGCGCGATCACGACAATGTTATCCAGCGTGGCGTTGTGATACCCGCCCTCGTCCTGCACCACGCGGATTGTGGCCGTGATCTTGTCCCCCGGATGCAGCTCGCCGACGATGCTCGGGTCCGCCAGCTTGTACGGCATCGTCATCGCATCCATAAATCCCGGCACCGCCTCATGGTCGAGCGTCACATGCGTGGCATCCTTGCTGACGATCGTCCCTCGAACCGGAAAGGTCTTCTCCATCCCTTTTTGCTCGAAATGTTGAGGCGGATTGCTGTGGCACCCCGTCAGGGGCGCACCGATGGCAGCAAACAGAAGAGCGAAGAAGAGAGAAGGATGACGCAGCACCAAGATAGACTCCTCTCCTGATGATACGACCGCGAGGCCCACGTTCTCTTCCACTCCCGCACGGCGTATAACCAGAGGTATGGATGCGACGGGGCCGAACGCAGAGATTCAACATCCAATCACCCAGCCGATTCCACCCTCCATCGCAGCCGCAATCGAGGGCGGAGCCACCGTCATCACCGCCAACCAGCGCTCCGCGCGCTCCCTTCGCTACGCCTTCAATCTCCACAACCGCAGCCGAGGACTCACCACCTGGCAGCCCGCTCCCATCCTTCCCTGGGACGCCTGGACCGCCTCGCTCTGGCAAGAGCTCGTCATCACAGGAAAGACCGCCGACATGCTCCTGAGCCCAGCCCAGGAGCACACGTTATGGCGCGAGATCCTCGCCTCCGATCCCGGCCTCGCCCAGACCCTCCAGTCCACCGACTCCCTCGCCGAGCTCGCCGCCGACGCATGGTCCCTGCTCGCCCGCTACAATGGTCAGCCCCGCCTGCGCTCTAGCTGGCCCAACTCCGAGACCCAGGCCCTCGAACGCTGGAGCGCTGAGTTCGAGCGCCGCACCCGAAGCCAGCGCCTCACACCGCGAGCCTCGCTCGAAGACACCCTGCGCAGGGCCATCGAGGCAGGCCATCTGCGCCTCTCCACCCCCCTCGCCCTCATCGGCTTCGACATCCTCACTCCCGTGCAGCAACGCCTTCTCGAGGCTCTCCGCACCGCCGGAACCTCCATCGAGCCACTGTCCATCGAAGCCCCCACACTCCAGAAGCAGCTCGTCCAGGCCGTTGACGAGATCGCCGAGATTGAATCCGCCGCGCGCTGGGCTCGTACGCTTCTCCAGCAGAACCCCTCCCTCCAGATCGCCATCATCGCGCCCTCGCTCGAGTCCCGCCGCAGCGCCATCGACCGCAGCTTTCGCGAGATCCTCGCGCCGCACCTTGAAGACATCCAGGCCAACCCCGAGACCGCGCCCTACGAGTTCTCCCTCGGCATCCCGCTCTCGCACACCCCGATGGTCAGGGTCGCGCTCGACCTCATCCGCTGGTCGCGCTCCCCCCTCGCCGCCGAGCGCATCAGCGCACTCCTCGTCTCCCCTCTCTTCGCCATGATCGAAGGCGAACGCAGCGCCCGCGCCTCCTTCGATGTCCTCGAGCTCCGTCGCGCCCGCCTCCTGCTTCCGGAGATCTCGATCCCCTCGCTCATCGAGATCCTTCGCCGTTCCAGGCGCCCTCAACCGCTCTCCCATCTTCTCCGCACACTCGAAGCGATGGCGCAATCCACTCCAGCCGCGGTCGAACGACGCACGCACGCCGCCTGGTCCGATCACATCCGCACTCTCCTCGCAACCGCGCGCTGGGGAAGAGACGCCGGCGAGGACAGCATCGAGTTCCAGACGCGGCAGAAGTGGGAGAACACCCTCGACACCCTCTCCACCCTCGACTTCAACGGCTCCCTCGTCCGCTTCGATCAAGCCCTCCGCGAGCTCGAGCGTCTCGCCGACCAGACCCTCTTCGCGCCCGAATCCCATCGCTCCCCCGTCCAGATCATGGGCCCCCTCGAGGCCGCGGGCAGCCGCTTCGATGCTCTCTGGTTTCTGGGCGCAGGCGATCTCGCATGGCCCATCGCCGCAGCCCGCAACCCCCTTCTCCCCTGGCCTCTTCAGCGCGAGCTCGGCCTCCCCGGCAGCGACGCCGCGACCGACGACGCCCTCGCCCTCCGCGTCACGCAACGCATCGCCGCCAGCGCCCCAGCCGTCGTCTTCAGCTATGCCGCCGAGTCCTCCGACGGCGCCCAACGCCCCTCCCCTCTCCTGCGCTCGCTACACCTCAATCCCCTCTCCATCGACGAAATCGCCGACCCCGCACCGTCACGGTTACAAATCCCCCTCGAAGAGTTCACCGACTCCATCCCCATTCCTCCCCTCCCCGACCACGCTGTCCCCGGCGGAGCCGAGATCCTCAAGCTGCAAGCTGCCTGCGGCTTCCGCGCCTTCGCCGAACGCCGCCTCGGCGCCGCCGAACTCCGCGAGATCGAGCTCGGCATGGACGCCTCCGAACGCGGAAACATCGTGCATCGCGTCCTCGAGCACTTCTGGAAGAACACCCAGTCGCAGCAGCAGCTGAAGGCCATGTCGCGCGACCAACGCGAGACAGCGCTCGCGCAGTCCATCGAGTTCGGCCTCCGCCGTGCCGCCGCAACCAGCGCCCCCGGCTGGGAGCAGGCCTACATCGAGCTGCAGCGCGAGCGCCTACTCGCGATTCTCTCCCCCTGGCTCGAGCTCGAGCTTCTTCGCGAGCCCTTCGAGGTTCGCTTCAGCGAAGAAGAGGCCCGCGACGTCCGCATCGGTCCCCTGCACCTCAACCTGCGCGTCGACCGCATCGACCTCACCGAAGAAGGCGAGATCATCCTCGACTACAAGACCGGCGGAGTCAAAGCCTCCGATTGGCAGGGCGATCGTCCCGACGAGCCGCAGCTCCCTCTTTACGCCGTCGTCACCAACGCCGCCCAGCCCGAAACCCCGCTCGTCAATATCGCCTTCGCCCAGATCCGCGCCGGCAAGGACATGGCCTTCGAGAGCTACACCGCCAAAATCACCGATAAGCCCACACAGAAGCGACCCAAACTCCCCTTCGAAGAGCAGCTCGAACGATGGAGGCTCGTGCTCGAAGATCTAGCCCTGGCCTTTCATCGTGGCGACGCCCGCGTCGACCCCAAGAACTATCCGCAGACCTGCAACTACTGCGCTCAACGAACCCTGTGCCGCCTCAACCCCGCGGCCTTTGACGAGGATCTCGATGAAGAAGCGCTCACAGACGCAGCTCATGGGTGAGCTCTTCACCTTCCCCCTCGAAGCGCCGCCCGAGCCCGCGGATGAAAACCATCCGGCTCAACCGGCACACACCGCAGAAGCCCAGCCCCCCGACCACGCCGAACGCGAGCGCGCCCTCGACGTCACCCGCTCCTGGATCGTCGAAGCCCCCGCCGGCTCCGGCAAGACCGGCCTCCTCATCCAGCGCTACCTCAAGCTCCTCGCGCTCCCCTCCGTTGACGAGCCCGAACAAGTCCTCGCCATCACCTTCACCCTCAAGGCCACCGGCGAGATCCGTGAGCGCGTCCTCAAACAGATCGAGCTCGCCTCCGGCCCCGACACCCCCGCCAACGGCTTCGACCGCGCCACCCGCACCCTCGCCCTCGCCGTCCTCGAGCGCGACCGCGCCCTCGGCTGGAACCTCCTCGAGCATCCCCGCCGCCTCAACGTCCGCACCATCGACTCCGTCTGCGCCGAGATCGCACGCTCCCTCCCCGTCCTCTCCGGCAGCGGCAGCCTCTCGCCCGTCGACGATTCCACGCCGCTCTACCGGCTCGCCGCCGAGCGCACCCTCCTGCAGCTCGGAGGCAACGACGACTCCCTCGACCGCGCCCTCCGGCTCATCCTGCTCCATCGCGACGGTAACCTCACCCAGGTCCGCGATCTCCTCGCCGAGATGCTCTCCCTCCGCGACCAGTGGGCTCGCCTCGTCCCCCTCGGCCGCATGCTCGAAGAGAACTACCTCGACTCGGTGGTCCTCCCCCAGATCGAGCGCGCCCTTGCTGACGCCATCTGCATCGAACTGGCCCGTCTCTCCAATCGCATGCCCGCACCCCTGCTCGACCAGCTCTCCCACCTCGCCGCCGAGCTCGCCTCCAACGAAGGCTACAACGGCGACCCCAACCCCATCGCCGTCTGCTCCGGCCTCACCCGCTCTCCCGGCATCGCGGCCACCGACCTCGAACACTGGCAGGCCCTCGCGCACCTGATGGTCAAACCCTCCGGCGGCTGGCGCGCCAGCTTCAATCGCAACTACATCGGCTTCCATCTCACCAGGCAACAGACCACAAGGCTTAACGAGCTCGTCGATCAGCTTCGCAACCACGACGATCTCCTCGACCTCATCCAGTCCGTCTCCGCGCTCCCACCCGCGCAGTACCCGCAGGAGCAATGGCGCGTCGCCAAAGCCCTCTTCCGCGTCCTCTACCGCGCCCTCGCCGAGCTCCAGATCGTCTTCGCCGAGCGCGGCGAATCCGACTTCACCGAGCCCGGCCTCATCGCCCGCTCCGCCCTCGCCTCCGACGCCGCCTCCCTCGAAACCTCCGTCGGACTGCACCTCCAGCACATCCTCGTCGACGAGATGCAGGACACCTCCACCAGCCAGTACGAGCTCATCCAGCTGCTGACCCAGGGCTGGGACGGCCGCAGCCAGACCGTCTTCCTCGTCGGCGACCCCAAACAATCCATCTACCTCTTCCGCCAGGCCCGCGTCGAACGCTTCATCCGCACCATGCAGCAGCAGCGCCTCGGCGACCTCTCCCTCGGCTGCCTCCGCCTCATCGCCAACTTCCGCTCCCAGGGCGACCTCGTCCAGTCCTTCAACCAGGACTTCTCCAAACTCTTCCCCTCCCATATCGACGAAGACCACCTCGAGAGCGCCCCCTACGTCGCCGCCTCCCCCATCCGGGACCGCTCCGGGCAGCTGTCCGAGAGCATCGTCTGGCACGCGCAGGTCGTCCCGCATCATCCCGACGTCGAAGAGCGCCGCCGCACCCGCCGCAGGCTCGCCCGCCGCGAAGCCGCTGAGGTCCGCAAGGTCATCGAGCAGGGCCGCGCCCGCCCCCTGCCCGAAGGCCGCACCTCTCCCTGGAAGATCGCCGTGCTCGTGCGCAATCGTCCCCACCTCAACGAGATCGTCACAGCGCTCAAGCGCGAGCCCTCCATCCCCTTCCGCGCCGTCAACATCGAGTCCCTCGACGAGCGCCCCGAGGTCCTCGACCTTTTCGCCCTCAGCCGCGCCCTGCTCCATCCCGCCGACCGCACCGCCTGGCTCGCCACCCTGCGCGCCCCCTGGTGCGGCCTCGAGCTCTCCGAGCTCCACCTCCTCGCCGGCTCCGACGACCCCCTCCTCTTCGACCGGACCATCGAGGAGCTCATCCTCGAGCGCGGCCACGATCTCAGTGAGGCCACCTGCCAGCGTCTCGCCCGCATCTGGCCCGTCCTACGCTCCGCCATCGCGCAACACTCCCGCCTTCCCCTCGCTCCCTGGGTCGAACGCACCTGGCGCTCGCTCGGCGGCGACACCGCCCTCACCCCCGAGCAGCAGACCAACGCCCGCCGCTACTTCGAGCTGCTCGACGATCTCGAGAGCCTCGGCCCCGTCAACCTCTCCCAGCTCCGCCAGCGCCTGCGCACCCTCTATGCTGAATCTCCTCCCGTCCCCGGCGCCGTCGATCTGATGACCATGCACGGCGCCAAGGGCCTCGAGTGGGACATCGTCCTCGTCCCCGGCCTCGAAAAACGCAGCCGCGCCGGACGCAGCCGCCTTCTCACCTGGAACGAGATCGCCTCCCCCGACGAGCGTTCCGCCCGCGTCCTGCTCGCTCCCATCGCCGGCAAAGGCCGCGACTCCGAGGCTCTCAATCTCTGGCTCAACCGCATCCAGCGCTCACGCGAAGAGGCCGAGTACCGCCGCCTCTTCTACGTCGCCTGCACCCGCGCCCGCGAGGAGCTCCACCTCTTCGCGACTCCCGATCAAAATCAGAATGGCGCTCTCCGTCACAACACTGGCAGCCTCCTTCAGTCCGCCTGGCCCGTCGCCGAGCCCCACTTCGTCAACGTCCAGATCGAAGCCAGGCCCCTCATCGCCCCCGTCATCGTCCTGCCCACTCCCAACGAGACCCTCATCCTCCCCTCGCTCGCAGCAGAGACCGAAGAGCCGGGCCCCCCGGCGAGCTCGCTCGCTGAGGCGAGAGAGCCTAGGTCCCCAGAGAGCTCGCTCGCTGGGATGGAAGACCCCAAACCCGCCATCCTCCACCGCCTCCCGCTCTCCTTCGAGCGTCCGCTCCACCCGGCGCGGCTCCTCATTGCGCTCAATCCGCCTCCCGCATCCAAACCCTTCGAACGCCCCGAAGGCTCCTTCGAAGCGCGTTCTTTCGGCAACGCGATTCACGCCCTGTTGGAGCTCCTCTCCACCCGCCTCATCGCCGAATCAGCTCCAGATACCCTCGCACACGAGATCGAAGGATGGCCCCCCCGCATCGCCGCGATCCTTCGCTCCAGCGGCCTTCCCCCGCAGACGATCGATCGCCTTGTCCCCCAGGTCCAGCGCGCCCTCTCCAATACGCTTCACGATCCCGCTGGCCGCTGGATCCTCCACAACCATCCGCAGTCCTTCAGCGAGCACGCCCTCGTCTCCTGGAACGAGACCCTCTCCAGCGTGCGCCTCGACCGTATCTTCCAAGCCGGCCCTGAGCCCTTCGCCCCGGGCGAAGACCATCTCTGGATCATCGACTACAAAACCACCCAGCACACCGGCCGAGACCACGCGGAATTCCTCGCACGCGAGCGCGAAAAGTACGCTCCCCAGCTCGAGACCTACACGCAAACACTCGATCCCGGCATCGACCGGAGCAAAGTACGCATCGCCCTCTACTACCCCATGCTCCCCAGTCTGATCTGGTGGCCGCTGAAGACCGGATGAGTTCTCCCCTGCAGAGCTAAACGGAACCCATGACAGTGTCCTCTCGAGCGCATGCGTGGAAAGTTTTGCGCACATGGGTGGAAAGCTCGAATCCAGTCCACTCGACCTCGCACTACCGCAGTGAATGCTCCACGATTGGGCACTGCCGCAGCGAATGTTCCACGATTATCCTCCCGACCGGAGCAAATCTCAAAGTCATCCTCCCGATCAGAGGGGCGGCGCCAAGCAGATCTGGCCTTCCTGCTTCTAGGTACGCCAAGCCTTTAGGCTTGGCCCTCTCTTGAGGACAAAACAAAAGGGGCTTTAGCCCCTGAGGTATGCCTTCCCTGAACGCAACCCGAGGATCTCAACCAGGCACCCCTTCAAGCGGGACATTCGAGCAAAACCTGAATTCAACAGAAGAGAGCAGGACAAAGATTCAAATCCCAGAACGAAAAACGTCGATTCCACCCAGATTGAGGCCGGCTTGAAGGCCGCCCTACGACCGCTGCAACGGAGCAGCATGATGCCGCACATCCGCTCCCCGCACCCAGAAGATCACGTCCTCGGCGATGTTGGTCGCATGATCTCCCACCCGCTCCAGGTTGCGCGCAATGATCAACGCATTCAACGATTGCGGCGTCAGCTCCGACTTCTCCCGGATCAACGTGCTCAGGGCGTAGTAGGCGGCATCGTTCATCCGATCCACTTGGTCGTCCATCTCGAAGACCGTCTCCGCCATCTCGGCGTTGCCTTCAATAAAGGCCTGCAGCGCCTTGCGCACCATGGCCGAGGCCAGCTCCGCCAGCTTCGGGATATCCACCGGCAGATCGATGTTGGCAAACGCCCCCATCTCCCTCACCCGGATCGCGATATTCACCGCCTGGTCGCCCACCCGCTCCAGGTCCGCGTTGATCCGGATCACCGACAGGATGAAGCGCAGATCGATCGCCATCGGCTGTTCCATCGCCAGAAGATCCAGCGCCATCTGGTCGATCTCGCGCTCCAGCCGATTGATCGCGGGCTCGGAGTGCAACACCATCTCGCAGATGCTCATGTCGCGCGTGCGATACGCCTCGATCGATCGCTGGATCGCTTGCTCGGCCATCCCGGCCATCACCAGCAGCTTCTCCTTCAACTCGTCCAGGCTCTGATGGAACTTCACCCGCATCAGCCAAACCTCCCGGTAATATAATCCTCGGTCCGCTTGTCGCTGGGGTTGGTGAAGATCTTGTGCGTCGAGTCGAACTCGACCAGCTTGCCGTTCAAAAAGAATCCCGTATTCTCGGCGACCCGCGCGGCCTGCTGCATATTATGCGTCACGATCACAATCGTATACTGACTCTTCAGCTGAAAGATCAGGTCCTCGATCTTCGAGGTCGAAACCGGGTCCAACGCCGAGGCCGGCTCGTCCATCAGCAGCACCTCCGGGTCGACCGCCAGGGCGCGCGCAATGCACATACGCTGCTGCTGACCGCCCGAAAGCGACGCTCCGGACTTCTTCTTCAGATCGTCCTTCACCTCTTCCCACAGCGCCGCCTGTTTCAGCGAGCGCTCCACCGTCTCGTCCAGAACCCTGCGATTGCTGAAGCCGTTCAGCTTCAGCCCGCTGACCACATTGTCGTAGATCGACATCGTGGGAAACGGGTTGGGTCGCTGAAACACCATGCCCACGCGCCGCCGGATCTCGACCGGCGAGGCATCGCGATAGATGTCCACATCGCCCATCTTCACCACGCCCGTCGCGCGCGCGATCGGGTTGGTCTCGTGCATGCGATTCAGGCAGCGCACGAAGGTCGACTTGCCGCAGCCCGAAGGCCCGATGAGAGCGGTCGCGTGGTTGGCAGGAATGTGTAGGTTGATATCCTGCAGCGTATGCGTCGAGCCATACCAGGCGTTCAGATCTTCCACTTTAATGCCGGCTCCCACTAACTTCCTCCCTTGAGTACGCCGCGGTTGGCAAAGATGCGAACCAGCGTCACCGAAACCATGATCAGAACAATCAGCACCAGCGCCCCGGCCCACGCCAGCCTGTGCCACTCGTCATATGGCGAGATCGCATACGCGTAGATCTGCAGCGGCAGCGCCGCGATCGGCTCATTCAGGTTGAAGCTCCAGAACTGGTTGCCGAAGGCCGTAAACAGCAGTGGGGCCGTCTCGCCCGCCACGCGCGCAAACGCCAGCATGCAGCCGGTGATGATGCCCGGCGACGCCGTCCGCAGGCTCACCGAGATCGCCGTCCGCCACTTCGGAACCCCCAGCCCCAGCGCCGCCTCGCGCACCGCGTGCGGGACCGTCGCCAGCATCTCCTCGGTCGTGCGCGTCACCGTCGGAACCATCATGATCGCCAGCGCAATCCCGCCCGCCAGCGCCGAATAGTGATGCTGCGGCTTCACCACCATCGAGTAGATCGTGATGCCCATCACGATCGACGGCACGCCGTTCAACACATCGGCGGTAAACCGGATCGCATTCCCCAAAAACGTTCCGCGCCCAAACTCCGACAGATACGTCCCCGCCGCGATGCCGACCGGAATCCCCATCAGGCTGGCCAGGGCCAGAACGATGCCCGAGCCCACGATCGCATTCGACATGCCGCCACCCTGCTCGCCCACAGGCGCGGGGACGTGCGTGAAGAAGGCAAGATTGAGCGACGATGCCCCCTTATAGACCAGGTAGAACAGGATGGCGGCCAGCGGAGCCAGAACCAGCAGCGTCGCCAGAATCGCCAGCCCCGAGACGATCCAATCCATGGCGCTGCGGCGAGCGACGTTCGAGCGCGAAGGCTTGCGCGGCTCCTGAAGCGGATCCCGGAGCGGCTGCATAGAGACCGGTTGCGTGCTCATTACGATACCCTCGCCGGCGCGCCGCGCGTCACCGCCCAAACCATCAATCGAGCGATCGCATTCACCACGATCGTCACCAGGAACAGCGCCAGTCCTATCTCGATCAGCGCGCTGTAGTAAAGATCGCCCGTCGCCTCCGAGAACTCATTGGCGATCACGCTGGCCAGCGTATAGCCGGGGGCGAACAGGCTCCTGCTGATATCCGGATGATTGCCGATCACCATCGTGACCGCCATCGTCTCTCCCAGAGCGCGCCCCAGCCCCAGCATGATCGCGCCGACGATTCCAATCCGCGAGTTGCGCAGGACCCCGATCCGGATCATCTCCCACCGCGTCGCGCCCAGCGCCAGAACCGCCTCGCGCTGGCTGTTCGGAACCGCCGTCATGATGTCGCGCGTCAGCGACGAAATGATCGGAAGAATCATGATGGCCAGAATGATGCTCGCCGTCAGCAGTCCCACCCCGAAGTTCGCCCCGCCGAACAGCCCCGTCCATCCCAGCGTCTTCACCAGGAACGGCCCCAGCGTATCGCGCATCAGCGGAACCAGCACGAAGACCGCCCACAGGCCATAGACCACGCTCGGAATCGCCGCCAGCAGCTCCGTCAGAAACGAGATCGGTGCCCGCAGCGGACGAGGGCAAAGCTCTGTCAGGAAGATGGCCACGCCCAGCGCCAGAGGCACCGCCATGATGAGCGCCAGAATCGAGGTCATCAGCGTGCCGTAGATAAACGGAAGAGCTCCGAAGTCCCCCGAGACCGGGTCCCACGCCTCCCGCGTAAAGAACTTCATGCCGAAGGCAGCCTGGCTCAGGCGGGAGTTCTGAATCAGGACCCAGAAGATAAAGAGGACGATGACAAAGATGCTACAGGCGCAGGCCAGCATCACGGCGGCAAAGGTCGAGTCCGCCATCTTGCCGCTGCCACGCGTGCTCAGAAACTCCCGGACCGGCGAGGGAGCCGCGGCCGGTGCCGCCAACGTCCTCTCCGTCGCGGGCGGAAGCGAGACCGCAGGCTTAACGGGCGTTGTTGCGCCGTGTTCTGATTCCATACTCATTCGATCGATGACGATCCGTTTCTGCCAGAAGTTCCAGTGTGCATTCTACCGGGGAGAAGAGACCGCCGCGTGCAACTCCTTTTCATGAATCGCACGCGGCCGGTCTTGTGCTGCTACATCCATTTGAATTACTGGATCTGAGCGATGGTCTTGCGAACCATGTCCTGAACCTGCTTGGGCAGCGAGGCGTAGCTCAGGCCCGAAGCCTCGCTCTCGCCGTGGTCCAGCATCCATCCCAGAAAATCCTTCAGGGCCTTCGTCTTCGCCGGGTCGCTGCCCTTCTTCGGTATCAGCAGCCACGTGAAGCTCGAGATCGGATACGCGGTCGCTCCCTGCGCATTCGTGATCGAGACGCGGTAGTCGGCCGGCATCGTCTTGGCGGCAGCGGCGGCAGCAGCCGTCACGCCGTCCGTCGAGGCCTTCACGAACTTGCCCGAGGCGTTCTTCACCGAGCCGAACGACATCTTGTTCTGCAGCGCGTAGATCAGCTCGACATAGCCGAAGGCGTAAGGCGACTGGCGAACCATCCCGGCCACGCCCTCATTGCCCTTCTGGCCGATTCCCGTGGGCCACTTCACCGAGGTGTTCTTGCCCACCTTGCTCGTCCAGTCCTGGCTCACCTTCGACAGATAGTCGGTGAAGATGTACGTCGTACCGCTTCCATCCGAACGATAGACCGGAAGGATCGGCTTGTCCGGAAGGCTCACGCCCGGGTTGTCCTTCGCGATGCGCGAATCGTTCCACTTGGTAATCGTGCCCAGGTAGATGTCGGCGATCACGTCGCCCGAAAAGTTCAGGTCCTTGCTGACGCCAGGAAGGTTGTACACCGGAACCACCGCGCCCAGAACCGTCGGAATGTGCTGAGTCTTCACCTTGGCGCCGGCGATCTGCTCGTCGCTCATCGGGCCGTCGGTCGCTCCAAAGTCCACAATCCCGTCCGAGACCTGCCGAATCCCGCCGCCCGATCCGATCGACTGATAGTTGATCTTGACTCCGGAATGCTGCTGAGCATACTCATTGAACCACTTCGAATAGATCGGATACGGAAACGTCGCACCCGCACCGTTAATATTTTGTGCACTGGCGCCCATAGCAGCCAGTGCCAGAACCACAGCAGCAAGAACGTTCTTTTTCACTCTTCCCCCTCGGAAAATAACCACGCGCGCCTACATAGGACGCATGTATTTAAGTGTGATCGGGAATTGTTAACGCAAGGTTACATACCAGTGAAAACCAAGGAAAAACAAGCTAGATAACGGCGGTCGTCTCCGCCCTCGGAAGTGTGAAGATAAAGGTGCTTCCCTGGTTCAGCTCGCTCTCGGCACGGATCGTGCCCCCCTGCGTCTCGACCACATGCCGGGCGATCGCCAGCCCCAGTCCCGTCCCTCCGGACTCCCGCGACCTCGCCTTGTCCACCCGGTAAAACCTCTCGAAGATCCGGGTCAGGTGTTCGGAAGCAATTCCTTGGCCAAAGTCCCGCACCCGGAACTCCACCCCCTCCGCCTCCTCATCCTTCACCATCCTCGCGCTCACCACCACCCGGCTCGGCTCCTCCGCCCTCGGCTTGCCATACTTGATCGCGTTCTCGATCAGGTTGCTCAGCACCTGCACGATCGAGTCCTGGTCGGCGAAGACCTCGCAGTCGGTCGTCTCTCCCACCTCGAGGACCGCCTCCTCGTCCTGCAGCATCCCCTTCATCGCCTGCACCGCATCCCGGACCAGAAGGTCCGCCCGCACCGCCGACGGGTGCAGCTCCTGCTCCGACGACTCGACCCTCGCCATCACCAGCAGGTCCTCGGTCAGGCGGTTCATGCGGGTCGCATTCTTATGGATCGTGGTCAGAAACTCCCGCGCCTGCGCGCTCAAATTACCCTCATGATCCAGCAGCGTCTCCACGTACCCCGTAATGGAGGTCAGCGGCGTGCGCAGCTCATGGCTTACATTCGCCACAAACTCCCTCTGCGTGCGCTCCACCTGCTCGATCCGGGTAATATCGTGCAGCACCGCCACCGCTCCCCCGCCCGGCATCGGCGAGGCCGCCACCTCGAAGATCTTGCCCGGCAGCAGCGACGTCGTGCGCCGCTCGCTCAGCTGCCGGTCCTCGAGCGCAATCCGCATGCACTCCAGCACCTCGGGGTCGCGAATCGTCTGCACCAACGCATGACCCACCCGGACGGCGCTCGAAAACGAGGTCCCCGGAATCAGCCGCTGCATCCTCTGGTTGGTCCACTGGATCCGTCCCGCCGGATCGACCGCGACCACGGCGTCCTGCATGCTGTCGATCATGGCCTCGAGCTCCCTGCGGCTGCCGGCGGCCTCGCCCAACAGACGGTCCACGCGCATCGAGGCCTGCGAGACCGACTTGGCCAGGCCGTCGAAGTCGCTGAACCTCGGCTCCGGAAGCCCCACTGTCGCCGTCCCGATCGCCGCCGCCGACGCCTCAAAGGGAGCCAGCGTCCGCCGCAGCGTCCTCGATTGAAGCGCCGCCACCCCGGCTCCCCCCAGAAGCACCAGAATCGCGCCGAGAACCCACCCCCGCGGCCACATCAGCGTCACCACGGCCACCAGCGCCAGGGCAAAGGTGATCTGCGCAAAGAAGGTGAAGAACAGACCGCGATTCACGGGCAGAGACCTCTTTTAGGCGGGAACCTGCGCCGACTTCGGAATCTCAAACCGGTAACCGGCCCCGCGCATCGTCTTAAGATATCGCGGCGTCTCCGGATCAATCTCGATCTTCTCCCGGATACGGCGCACATAGACGTCGACCGACCGGGGCGTCACGAAGCGGGCGTCGCCCCAAACCGCGTCCAGCAGATGGTCACGGCTGAAGACCCGCCCCGGATGCCGGGCCAGGTAGTCCAGCAGGCGGAATTCGGTCGCCGTGGTCGTCACCAGATCGCCGTTGACCCTGAGCTGCATCGCGCCCGCGTCGATCTCGACGTTCTCGAACTTCACCACCGAAGGGCTGGTTGGGCGCTCAAACCGGCGCAGCACCGCCTTCACCCTCGCCACCAGCTCGCGGGTTCCGAACGGCTTGGTGATGTAGTCGTCGGCTCCCAGCTCCAGGCCGTGCACGCGGTCGTTCTCCGCCGCCCGAGCCGTCAGGAAGATGATCGGAACCACGCTCAGCGTGGGGTTCTGACGCAGCCTGCGGCACAGGTCGAGACCATCCCCGCCAGGGACCATGATGTCGAGCAGGAACAGCGACGGCGGCTGCCGCTCGGCGTCCGGAAGAATCGATCCTACCGTAAGATAAGGACGAACTGTGAAGCCTGCGCTTTCCAGGTGGTACTGCACCAGCCGGGAGATGTCGGCGTCATCTTCCAACAGAAAAATCGTCTGACTCAATGATTAACCTCATACAAAAAACGCGACGTTTCCGTCTATCAGAGTAACGGAAGCAGAGTCGATTCTTTGCTAACGTACGATAAATCATTCATCACTGGCTGTCGCGGTCCCCTCTACGTATACTGGCTGGCGAGGGGCGACGCGATCAAATCGAAACCCGCCGTTTCTACCGGTACCTGAGCTGCTTCCCGGATGGATCGTAATGCTACAGAACTCTCATCTCATCCTGTGCGTGGACGACGAGCTCGTCGGTTTAAAGGTTCGTAAGCTTCTGCTGGAGCGCTCCGGCTATCAGGTCCTCACCGCCAACGACGGTATCAGCGGGCTCGCCCTCTTCGAACGCGAGCCCGTCGAGGCGGTCGTGTTGGATTACTCCATGCCCGGCATGCACGGCGGCGAGGTCGCAGCCCGCATGCGCAGCCTCAAGCCTGCGGTTCCCATCCTGCTCCTCTCCGCCTACATCGGTCTCCCCAGCGAGATCACCTCTCTGGTCAACCTCTACATGACGAAGGGAGAGGGAGCGATGGTTCTTCTACAAAAACTGAAGAGCCTGCTCGAACAGCCCGTCACCGCACGCTGACGGACTCACATTTCCGTGAACCTTTCCCAGTTCAATCGCATCCTCCGCCAGGCCTTTCTGCTCCCCGTCATCGCCCTGCTCATCATGGCGGCGGCCCTCTACCTGCAGATGCGCGACGCCAACAACACCGTGCGCCTCATCCAGGACACCGACTCCCGCCTCGCCCAGGCCGCCCAGGTCGCCCGCCTCATCGCCGACGAAGAGTCCGGCCTCCGGGGATACGAAGCCACCGGCGACGAGCGCTTCCTCACCGACTTCCATCACGCCGAAAGCTCCATCCAGCCCACCCTCGACAATCTCTCCACCCTCTCCCAGGGCGACGCCGGACAGCGCCTCAACGTCGAAGACCTCCGCAACGAGTATCAGAACTGGCACGACGCCTTCGCCCTTCCCATCATCTCCACCGTCCGCGCCGGCGGCCACGCCAACGACGTCAACCTTAACCTCTACGGCAAGAGCCTCATGGACCAGGTCCGTCGCGACATCCACGCCATCGCCTACAGAGCCGAGGCCGCGCGCGCCTCGCGCATCGCCCTCTGGCAGACCCAGGTCCACAACACCATCGAGGCCCTCATCGCCATCGCCCTCGGCATGGGCGTCCTCATCGGCCTCTTCACTCGCAGCCGGCTCCACGCCGTCTCCTCCGCCTATCGCAACTCCGTCGAGATCCTCGGCCGCCGCGCCGAGGAGATCTTCCAGTCCGAGCAGCAGCTCCGCACCACCCTGGCCTCCATCGGCGACGGCGTCATCAGCTGCGACGCCAACGGTTTGATCCAGATGATGAATCCCGTCGCCTGCGACCTCACCGGGTGGTCCCAGGCCGAAGCCGTCGGGCGCCCCCTCGAAGAGGTCTTCCCCATCCTCAACCCCGAGACCGGCGAGCCCCTCGAGACCCCCGTCCTCAAGATCCAACGGACCCACGCCACCATCGCGCTCGCCCCCGACACCGCCCTCCTCCGCCGCGACGGCAGCCGTATCCTCATCGCCGACAGTGGAGCCCCCATCCGCGACCAGAGCGGAGATATCTCCGGCTTCGTCGTCGTCTTCCGCGACATCACCCTCGAGCGCCGCACCCAGGAGACCCTCCTCGCCAGCGAAAAGCTCGCCGTCGCCGGACGCCTCGCCGCCACCATCGCCCACGAGATCCACAACCCCCTCGACGCCGTCGCCAACCTCCTCTACCTGCTCCGCACCGGAGCCTCCGAGGAGGAGGCCCGCGAGTTCATCGACCTGGCCGAGAGCGAGCTCGCCCGCGTCACCCAGATCAGCCGCGCCATGCTCGGCCTCTACCGCGAGTCCCGCGCCCCCGTCCCCGTCGACCTCAAGGAGATCCTCGAAGACATCCTCGTCCTCATGGAGCACCGCTTCCACGAGCTCAACGTCTCCCCCCGCGCCGAGCTGCCCCAATCCGTCGTCGTCGATGCCTTCCCTGCCGAGCTGCGCCAGGTCTTCACCAACCTCATCGCCAACGCCGCCGAGGCCTCCAGCCCCGGTGGCGTCATTCAGGTCAAGGCGCACAAGATCGAGGCAGCCCCTCGCCAGCCGCCCGGAGCCACCGTCATCATCACCGACAACGGCCCCGGCATCTCCAACGAGATCCTCTCCCAGCTCTTCCAGCCCTTCTTCACCACCAAGGGAGAACACGGCACCGGCCTCGGCCTCTGGGTCAGCCGCGGCATCATCACCAAGCACGGCGGAAGCATCGACATCACCAGTGACACCAACCCCGCCACCCACGGCACCATCGTCACCGTCTTCCTTGCCGAAAAACCCACCATCACGGCGGGCCCCTCCCTCCCCACGCCTTAAAGCCATCCCTTCAAGCCACCCAGATCCAAATCCCCCCACAAAGAGTCTCCTCCTGAGCGCAGCAAAGCGGAGTCGAAGGAATCGGAGCGCAGCGGAGTCGGAGGAATCGAACGATCTGCGGTTAGCCCGCCACAGAACCCAGGTGCATCACTTCCCTAAGCCGTCGCCGCTGCCCCCACTCGCAAAGCTTCGCCCACCCTCTCTGCGGCCTCCTCGCACTGCGCCCGGCTCACGTCATAGTGCGTCACGAAGCGAACGCTGTGCGGCCCAATCGCGCTCGCCAGCACGCCTTTCTGCTTCAGCCCGGCACAGAATGCCGCCGCATCTCCACCCTCACGCAGCGTGAAGATCACAATATTGGTCTCCACCCCCTCCAGGTCGATCCCTCCGCCGGCCTCCGCCACCACCTCGGCCAGCAGCCTGGCATTGACATGGTCCTCACCCAGCCGCTTCGGCATCTCGTTCAGAGCGATCAAGCCCGCCGCCGCCAGCACGCCCGCCTGCCGCATCCCTCCCCCCAGCGCCTTGCGAAACACCCTCGCCCTCTCGATCTCCTTCGCCGAACCCACCAGCATCGAACCCACCGGAGCCCCCAGCCCCTTCGACAGGCAGAACATCACCGTATCGAATCCCGCCGTCAGCTCGGCCACACTCACCCCTAGCGCCGTAGCCGCATTGAACACCCTCGCCCCATCCAGGTGCACCGGAAGCCCAGCCTCCTTCGCGCCGAGCCAGATCTCCTTCAGCACCTCGAGCCGAGTCACCGTCCCGCCCGCCATATTGTGCGTGTTTTCGATACAGATCAATCCCGTCGGCTGGCGATAGTAGATCTTCGGCCCGATCACCCGGCGAATCCTCTCCCACGTCATCACCCCGCGCTCGCCCTCGACCGTCCTGGCCTGGCAGCCTGAAAATGCCGCCATCATCGCCATCTCCCAATCCAGCACATGCGACCTCGACTCGCAGATCACCTCCTGCCCATGCTGCGTGTGCAGGCGAATCGCAATCTGGTTCCCCATCGTTCCCGTCGGGACGAAGATCGCCGCCTCGCGCCCAAGCACCAGCGCCGCCTCACGCTCCAGACGATTCACCGTCGGGTCTTCCCCATACACGTCATCGCCCACCTCGGCCTCGGCCATCGCCCTTCGCATCGCCTCGGTCGGCTTGGTCACGGTATCGCTGCGCAGATCGATCATCACTCTCTCTTTCTCCTCTTCAAAAAGATCAAACCACGTTTAGAAACCTGAGCGCTGCCGCGCGGGGCCCACTGCGCGTGGGGCGGTCACTTCGTAACGCGTGTACCGGCTTCGCCGTGGGCCTCCCTTCGGTTCGGCACGAGAATTCTTCAGCGACCAACGATAGCCCACGCCGAAGGCCCAATACACGTCACGAAGTGACCGCCCTTACCGGGGTTCCCACAAACAGGTCTTCGTTTGTGGGGTGGCCGAGCGTAACGGGCCCGGCCGGCAGGCCATCCTCCAGCAACCGGCTAAAGACCTCATTCGAGGCCATGCGACCGCGCGCCGTCAAGCGAATCCAATCCCCCTCCACCACCAGCAGCCCTGCCTCGCAAACCTCTTCCACACTCGGCCTCACCGCCTCCACGCGCTCGCGTCCAAACTCCTCGCGCAGCACCCGCAGCGAGACTCCCTCCACCACCCGCAGCCCCAGAAACATCGACTCCTCGAACGCCGCCTCGCGATCGATCCACTCCGCGGCAGGCTCCTCCCGCAGCAAAGCCAGCGGACCCGAACCATCGTTCATGTATGTCTCAAGATCATCCGTATTCTGAAACCGCACCTCACCCGCGCCCGCCCGCAGCATCGAGTGCGCATCCAGCCCCAGCCCGAGATACGGCTGCCTCCGCCAGTACTTCAGGTTATGCCGCGACCGATGCCCCTCCCGGGCAAAGTTCGAGATCTCGTACTGTCCCAGGCCACCCGCATCGAGCGCCCCGCAGGCCATCTCATAGAGCTCCGCCGCCTCATCCTCCCCAGGAACCCTTCCCGCGCCATAACGCTCGCCACCCGCCATCACCTCGCGCCCCAGCCGCGAGTCCTCGTCCACCTCTAGCAGGTACACGCTCGCATGCGTCACTCCGCTCACAATTGCGCACTCGAGCGACTCCTCCCAGCTCGCCCGCGTCTGATGCGGCAGCCCCGCAATCAGGTCCATCCCCACATCGCGCACTCCCGCCCGCTGCAGCCGGGCAATCTCTTCCAGACACGTCTCCCGCGTATGAGTCCTCCCCACCGCCTGCGCCTCGCGGTCCACGAACGACTGCACCCCCAGGCTCACCCGATTGCCCCCCTGCCGCAGCAGCTCCTCCAGCGTCTCCTCCGCCAACTGCCCCGGAGCGCACTCCAGCGTAATCTCCGCATTGGGGTCAATCTCAAACTCCCCCCGCAAAGCTACGAATATCTTCTGGAGCTGCATCGCCGATAACAGGCTGGGCGTCCCCCCACCCAGATAAACCGAGTCGGCCCGCCCAGGCAGCTCCACGCCCATTTGCCCGGCTCTCTCCCGCGCCCCGGCCATCTCCCGGCACAGCCGGTCGACGTACCCCTCCAGCCGATGCGTCCCATACGCATCCGAGGCAAAGTTGCAGAAGCTGCACTTCGCCTTGCAGAACGGCACCGAAAGGTAGATCCCGACCGGAGAGCTCACCTACTTATTCTTTCACGCAAGGGATAGGGTGCTGCCGCGCGGGCCCTCTGCGCTCGGCCACCCCTACGCCGAAGCCCCCCGCTCCGGAAAGATCACCGAAAACACCGTCCCCGAGGCCCCCGGCCTCTCGCTGCTCCGCACGCTGATGCTGCCATGGTGCTTCTCCGCGATCCCCGCGCTCACCCAAAGCCCCAGCCCCGTCCCCGTATTCTCCTTCGTCGTGAAGAACGGATCGTACACATGCCTCCGTGTCTCGACATTCATCCCGCATCCGCTGTCGGCCACCGTCAGGCGTAGCCCCGCGCTGTCATCCCTCCAGTCCGTCGCCGGACGCACCCGGATCCGCAACCCTCCGCCCTCCGGCATCGCATCCAGCGCATTGCCGATAAAGTTCGCCATCAGCTGACGAATCTCCCCCGCATAGCAGACCAGCACCGGATCGCCGATCTCCTCGCAAACCACATCCACTCCCGTCTGCGCGAACCTTCCCTTGTAAAGCCCCATCACCGACTGCAGCAGCGACCGCACCCGCACCGGCTCCGGCAGGCTCTTCTGCCTGCGAAACTGCAGCGTCTGCGCCGTAATCTGCGAGATCCGCATCAGCTCCTGCTGCGCCGCGTCCAGGCTCACCCGCGTCACCTCGTCGGCCGAATACGCCGCGATGTACAGCAGGTTCATCACCGCCTCCAAGGGATTGTTGATCTCATGCGCGATCGAAGCCGCCAGTCGTCCCACCACCGCCAGCTTCTCCGACTCGCGCAGAGCCTCCTCCGCCCGCTTGCTGTACGTGATATCCGTACACGATCCAATAAAGCCGAGGAAGCTTCCCCTCTCCCCAAAGCGCGGCTGCCCCCGGTCCAGCACCCAGCAAAAGCTTCCGTCGTGACATCGAATCCGGTACTCCATCTGGAACGGCTCGCGCCTCCGGAAGTGCGACCGGTACGTCGCCAGGCAGCGCTCCAGATCCTCCGGATGTACTCCCTCGCACCATCCCACGCCCAACTCCTGCTCCATCGCGCGTCCGCGAAACTCCAGCCACGGACGGTTAAACCACGTACACATCCCCTCCTCGTCCGAGAGCCAGATCAGCACCGGCGCCGAATCGGCAATCTGCTGAAACAGAAGCTCCGTGCCCCCCGCCTCCCCCGAAGACAGGACACTCCCTTCATTGCTTGAGCGGTCCTCCACAGATACCTCGTCTGCTGTTAAGTCAGAAATCGTCGTCTATGAGCGATAGGATGCGCCTCAGCCGGAGGCGATTGCCTTCCTCGCTAACTCGGTGGTATCGGCAGATCAAGACCGGCGCTGCCGCGCGGGCCCACTGCGCCCGGCCGGCAGGCCATCGCTCTAAAAGGCCCGAACCGCACCTTTCCCGTCACTTACCCCCGGCAATCCATCGCTCCTGCCGCGCGTCCAACGATTTACACTAGCCTCTGGTGGACAAAACAACTATGGTCTGGACCCTCGCCCTCGCCCTTCACCTCCTCCAGGAAGACGCCGCCGCTCCTCCCGCCTCCGCCGCCAGCTCGAGCGCACTCGCCGAGATGATCCACAACAGTGGACCGGTCGCCTTCGCCGTCCTCGTCCTTCTGCTGCTGGCCAGCATCTTCTCCTGGGCCATCATGCTCTCCAAGTGGTCCAGTTTCGGCCGCGCCGACAAGCAGAGCAAGCGCTTCGTCCGCGCCTTCCGCAAATCCACCCGCCTCAGTGAGATTGCCACCGTGGCCGATCAATTCCGCCCCAGCCCCCTGGTCTCCGTCTTCAACGAGATCCACGACGAGTATCAGCGCCAGAACGGAGGCCGCGGCCTCCCCCGCAACCCCGTCGCCCTTGAGCGCGCCGCCGCCACCGCCTCCTCCGAAGCCCTCTCCGCCATGGAGTCCCGCATGACCTGGCTGGCCACCATCGCCGCCATCGCCCCCTTCATCGGCCTCTTCGGAACCGTCTGGGGCATCATCGACGCCTTCCACGGCCTCGGCACCGCCGGAGCCGCCACCCTCCGCGCCGTGGCCCCCGGCATCTCCGAGGCCCTCATCACCACCGCCGCTGGTCTCGTCGTCGCCGTCCCCGCCGTCATCGGCTACAACCAGCTCACCGCCCGCCTCCGCGAGCAGGGCTCCCGCATGGACGACTTCGGCCGCGAGCTGCTCAACGCCATCGAGAACGCCGCCCACATCAACCCCACCCAGCCGCCTCCCAACGCCCCGGCCTACGCCTCCGTCGACGAGCCCCGCCGAAGGACCCTCTAGCCATGGAAAATCAGGGATTCACATTGCAAATGTGTCCTCCTGAGCGAAGCGCAGCGAAGTCGAAGGATCTGCGGTTTGCGTCAGTTGGCGACAATCTTGGAACTTCCCAAAGAAGTGACGAGCTTCAGACTCGAGGATTCTAGCCATGGCCTACACCGTCAAAGGCCGCACCCAGACTGCCCTGGCCGAGATCAACATCACCCCGCTGGTCGACGTCGTCCTTGTGCTCTTGCTCATCTTCATGCTCACCGCGCCCGTGCTCCAGTCCGGCATCGACGTCGCCATCCCCAAGACCCGCACCGTCAACCAGGTCTCCGACGAGCGAATGGTCGTCACCATCGACCGCGAGCAGAACGTCTTCCTGCAGGACAAGCCCGTCAGCATCAACGACCTCACCGCCCGCCTCCGCACCACCGGCAAGGGCGATCCCGCGCATCGCGTCATCTACCTCCGCGCCGATGAGCGCGTCCCCTTCGGAGCCTTCGCCTCCGTCATGGACGCCGTCAAGCAGGCCGGCATCACCAACATCAGCATCGTCACCCGCCCCATCGAAAACAAGTAAGCAGAAACCAGATAAGTCAGACGATCCGGACGAAATAAACAACGGCTCTGCAGCACCAACAAGTAACCGAGCCGGAAAACACAAGCAAGCAACCGAGTCGGAAACAAAGATAAGTAACCGTATTCGAAACAAAGCATAGAACCCATGGCCGACCTCCGCTGGAATCCCGACGAGAACTTTGCAGACGACCCTCTGCGCCGAGACCTCTTTCTCTCGCTCGTCCTCCACGCCGTCATCGCCGTCGCCATCGGAGCGCTCGCCTACTTCCAGCATCGCGGCCACTCCTGGGGCGAAAACGCCGCCACCGCCGGAGCCATCCAGGCCACCATGGTCTCCTCGCTTCCATTGCCTCCGAAACAGCGCGAGTTCGACAACGGCGTCCTCACCTCCGACGCCCCCAGTCCCGTTCCTGTCGTGACCAAAGAACAGACCATCGAGGCCCCCAAGCCCGACGAGCTCCCCATCCCCGAAAAGAAGCTCCCCAAGCAGCCCAAGGTCGAAGAGAAACCCGCGCCGCCGCCGCCCAAGCATCCCCAGCCCGCTCCCCCGCAGCCCACCAAGGCCCCCACCGGCGAGACCGCCGGAATCCGTATCCCGCAGTCCACGCTCGAGCTCAAGAACGGCACCGCCTCGGCCATGGTGCAGGACCGCACCTTCGGTTCCCGCTTCGCCTATTACGTCAACATCGTCAACCGCACCGTTGCGCAGAACTGGTACACCCAGGAGGCCGACCCCCGTGCCTCGGCCGGTAAGAGCGTCGTGGTCGTCTTCGACATCGACCGCGCCGGCACTCCCTCCAACCCGCGCCTCGAGACCTCCAGCGGCTCCCCCACCCTCGACCGCTCCGCCCTCCGCGCTATCCAGCGCGTAGAAGGCTTCGGTCCGCTCCCCGCAGGCGATCACATCACCGTCGAATACACCTTCCACTACACCCAGTAATCCGATTGCCCGGGATGGAGACTAACCGCGGACGCGACAGCTCACCTGCGCATAGGACGGTCACTTTGTAACGCGTCTGGTCGCCGCAAAGATTTCTGTAAGCGACCAACGGAAGCTCTACCCCAAAGGGGGTACACACATCACGGAGTAACCGTCCGAGCAGGACGCCCGCGCGGCGGCGCTCATCTCCTACTGCTTAATCACCGTCCCATCCGGCCGTCGAATCTCCCCCCACCCTCCATTCAAACCATTCTTACTCGCAGTAAACGGAGCCTTCGCCGCCTCCTTCTCATCGATCTCGATCCCCCATCCCGGAGCCTCATTCACCCAGAAGTACCCCTCCCGCATCTCCGGGCACCCATGAAAGATCTGCTTCGTCCGGTCATTGAACGGCGTGTACTCCTGGATCCCGAAGTTCGAGCTCACAATATCCAGCGTGATCTGCGCCATATGTCCCACCGGCGAAACATCCCCTGGCCCATGCCACGCCGTCTTCACCCCAAAGTTCTCCGCGATCAGCGCCACCTTGCGGCTCGGCGTCAGACCTCCCAGCTGCGACAGATGGCACCGGATATAGTCGATCAGCCGCCCCTCAATCAGCGGCCTCCACTCATGCGGCGAGTTGAACAGCTCGCCCATCGCAATCGGCGTCGCGCAGTTCTCGCGAATCTGCTTGAAATAAGCAATATCCTCCGGAGACAGCGGATCCTCGATAAAGAACATGTTGATCTTCTCCGCCTGCTTGCAGAACTCAACAGCCTGATTCGGCGACAGCCGCTCATGCACGTCATGCAGCAGGTTCACCTCCTCGCCCAGCTGCGCGCGGCAGGTCTCGAGCATCTTCAACGCCCGCCTCATATAGGCCGCAGGCTCGAAGAACGGCTTGTCGTGCAGCGGCTTATAGTTCGACTGCCCACCGCTGCGCGAACCATATCCCGCCATCCCCGGAACCCCGATCTGCACCCGCACATTACGGAACCCCTGGTCCATATACTGCTTCGCTGCGGCCACCACGTCGGGAAAATCTGCGCCATCCGCGTGCGCATAGAGATCCACCGCCTCGCGGACCTTGCCGCCCAGCAGCTGATACACCGGCATTCCCGCCTGTCGCCCCTTAATATCCCAAAGCGCCTCGTCGATCCCGCTAATCGCGTTATTCAGCACCGGCCCGTTCTTCCAGTACGAGCTGTCATAGCACGTCCACCAGATGTCCTCGATCCGGTCGGTCGTCTTGCCCAGCAGCAAAGGCTTCAGATAACGGTCCACCGCCGGCTTCACCAGCTCCGCTCTCTGCGTAAACGTTCCGCAGCCATAGCCGTAAAGACCATCCTGATCGGTCGTGATCTTCACCACCGTCAGCCGCGAGCCCGCCGGCTCGCACTCGATCACGCTGATGTCCTTGATCTTCGGCGCCGGCATCCCCTTGGTCGCCTTCGCTACCTGTGCCTCAGCCCGCGACTCCTGTTCAAGCAGAGGAGCACCCATACCGCACGCCATCGAGGCCGCGGCCATCTTCAAAAGGTTCCGTCGATTCATCGTCATGACACCGAGAAGCTTACACTGAGACTCCACTCCAGCCACAGACACCTGTCCTAGATCGCATCGGCCTTTAGATGGCTGCAAGGGACGGATAAAAAGATATGCAAATAACGGATAAAGATCTGCAAGTGGCTGATCAATCTATAAGCGCATCGTCCTATAAGCGCGGCGGCCTATAAGCGCGGCGGCCTAAAGTGTGTCTTCCTAAAGCGCACCCTCCGTGACGCGTGTACTCCCTTCGGGTCGAGGCTCCCGTTGATCGCTTGCTTGCATAAACTTCGCGCCGACCAACGGGAGGCCCGCGCCAAAGGCGGTACGCACCCCACGAAGTGGGTGCCGTCCGCATAGGACGCCCGCGCGGCAGCGCCTCGCCTTCCCCGTACACCGCTTGATTCCCACAAGAAGGTCATATCCTCGCGCCCTCTTTGCGTCTACGATAAAAGTGATGAACTACCGTTCTGCTCGACCCCTGTCCCTGCACCGGTCCAGGCTCCTGCTCCTCGCGGCCGCCGCCCTCCTCTTTTCCGCCGCCGCCCTCCACGCCCAGGACTGGTTCAAGACCGAGACCTCCTCCGGCGTCTCCAACATCCGCCTCGCCGTCGCCGACTTTAAGGCCACCGCAGCCGATCCGCAGGCAGCCCCCCTCAAGCAGACCTTCGACTCCACCCTCTTCAACGACCTCTCCACCGCCGGCATCTTCGACATGGTCTCGAAGTCCATGCTCCCCCCCTCCACCCCCGGCGCTGCCAATGAGATCAACCTCCCCCAGTACGCCAACGCCCCCGTCAACGCCGCCATGGTCGCCTTTGGGGCCTTCGGAGCCTCCGGCGGACGCATCACCGTCAACGGCCTCCTCTTCGACGCCAAGAACACCCAGTTTCCCCAGGTCCTCTCCAAGCAATATAACGAAGAGGCCAACGAAGAGAACGCCCGCCTCATCGCCCACCGCTTCGCCGACGAGATCATCTTCCGCCTCGGCGGTGGCACCCCCGGTATCGCCGAGACCAAGATCTACTACGTCAAGTTCGCCGGCGGCAACAAGGAGATCTGGGCCATGGACTACGACGGCGCCAACCAGCACCAGATCACCCACCTCGGCACCGTCTCTATCTCCCCTCGCGTCTCGCCCGACAACAGCCGCATCGCCTTCTCCTCACTCGGCCACGACGGCTTCCAGATCCGCACGTACTCCCTTCTGCTCAACCGCATGGTCAACTTCTCCTCCGGCGGCGGAACCAACCTCTCGCCCGCGTGGTCGCCCAACGGACACGACCTCGCCTTCTCCTCCTCCCGCACCGGAGACCCCGAGATCTACATCGCCGACTCCAACGGCGGAGGCTCCCGCCGCGTCACCAGCTTCCGCGGCCCCGACGTCTCCCCCGTCTTCAATCCCAAAACCGGCTCCCAGATCGCCTGGATCAGCGGACGCACCGGCCTGCCCCAGCTCTACATCATGGATGCCGACGGCTCCGCCGTCACCCGCCTCACCGACGGCGGCTACGCCACCTCCGTCTCCTGGTCCCCCAACGGCCAGTTCCTCGCCTTCGCCTGGAACCGCAAGTACGGCCCCGGAGCCCCCGGCGGACAGGACATCTACGTCATGGAGATCGCCACCAAGCGCTGGATCCAGGTCACCCACGACATCGGCCGCTGCGACTTTCCCTCCTGGTCCCCCGACGGTCGCCACATCGTCTTCTCGAACGGCGGCGGAGCCAACACCCATATCATCTCCATGCTGGCCGACGGAACCGGCCGCAAAAACCTCACCGGCCCCGGAGCCGACATGCCCAACTGGAGCTGGAAGTAGCCCGCGGCCATCGTTTTAAGCAGTCTTCTGTAAAAATTTTCTAGAAGTGTTTGTAAGAGTTTCGAGCAACAGATTGAAGAAAAGAGAGAACAAAGAGGCCCTCATGAATCTATCCTCCGCCCGCTATCGCCAAGCCCTGGTTGCCATCACCCTCGTCGCCGCCCTCGGCGCAGTCACCGGCTGCCACAAGAAGGAACAGCCCGTGAACCCGGCCTCCCTCGGCCCCATGCCCTCCACCCAGCCGGCTCCCACCGCCAACCTCACCGCCGAGCCCTCCGCCATCGACGTCGGCCAGTCCGTCGTCCTCAACTGGCGCACCCAGAACGCCACCTCCGTCACCATCGACGGCGTCGGCGAGGTCCCCGTCAACGGCACCCAAACCGTGACCCCTTCCACCTCCACCAACTTCCACCTCACCGCCAAAGGTGAAGGCGGAAGCACCGAGGCCAACGTCCGCGTCACCGTCCGCGTTCCCCAGGCTCCCTCCAATCCCAGCGACAACGGCGACATGGGCTCCGAGGCCGCCTTCCACCAGAACGTGAAGGACGTCTTCTTCGACTACGACAGCTACGACCTCCGCCCCGACGCCCAGAGCGCGGCCCAGACCGCGGCCAGCTATCTCAACTCGCACTCCGCCATCAAGATCGTCATCGGCGGCTACTGCGACGACCGCGGATCGGCCGAGTACAACCTCGCCCTCGGCGAAAACCGCGCCAACGCCGCCAAGACCGCCCTGGTCAACGCCGGCGTCGCCGCCACCCGCATCCGCGTCATCAGCTACGGCAAGGAAAAGCAGTTCTGCTCCGAAGAGAGCGAGAGCTGCTGGCAGCAAAACCGCCGCGCCCAGTTCTCCCTCGACCGCTAAATAGGCTGCCGATCCTACGGTCGCGAATCCACTTCCTCTCATCCACCACCAGCCTCTCCCGAAGCGAATCCATCTGCTCCGGGAGAGGCTTGATTTTTCTTCCGCCTAGATAAGTCCTGAGAAGCGCTCTCACCGTTCCCTGCAATACTGTCCCTATCGGCGATCTTCGCATTGACGAACTATGTCATGGGTCGCATCGATCACAAGTGCCGGCTGAATCTTTTGAATGTAGTGGCTGCTTTCCGCTGCAACGACAAAATGACTTTTGGGAGAACGGCTGGCAAGATCCTCTTGCATCGCATGCCAAACAGGATCGTTTGGGATTGCATGCTCCAAGACAACCAACGGCTTGGTGAACGTCCATCGGAGACGCTCTCCCGGCGGGAGAAATCCTTGTGAACGCATGAAGTTTTGATCTTGCCATTGCGGATATTCCGCCAAGGCATCAGGTTCCCCTTGGGCGAATCTCCAGATCTGTTCCTCGTGGGACGAATCGATGAAGACCATCCCGGCTACTTGGGAATCATGATCTCTGTCGTAAGCGCGAGCATACAATCCACCGATGGAGTGGCCAACTAGGATATAAGGCGGCCTGATCGTTGCTGCCTTCAAGAGACCTTCCAGATCGGAGATAATAGCGCTCACCGATTGTTGTTGCCCCTTCGGAAGAGGATCGCTGCGCCCAAGACCAAGGCGGTCGTAGCTGCAAACGCGTGCGAAGTGCGAGATAGGCAGCTGAACCTTGTTCCAGGTTTCGGTCGTGCCACCTCCGCCTGCAATCAAGATGACGGTGTCTCCCTTCGCATCACCTAGGCAGTCTAAGAACAGACGACGTCCATGCACTTCGATCAGCTGACCGCCGGCGACCGAGCAAGCTAGCGCAAGAAAGAGGACTGCTAATGCGTGTTTCACGCATATAATCCTAGCGCCTCCCAGGACCAAAGCTATCGCTGATTGTCCGCGCCACCATAGACCTACAAGTGCCGCAGCCGTCTCCAGCCAAAGAACGAAAGCACACCGATCTCAATCGGCAGAAACCCCGGCTCCGGCACGGGACTTGTCGGCGTAGGAGAATAGTCATAGCCGTCCGCGGACCCGATGATCGCATCCGGGATGACGTTCCCATTCGCGTCGAGAACCTGGATTATCGGCGGGTAGTCCAGCTCTCCGGTGATACTTCCCGTTGCGCCCGAATCGGCGGTCACGGAGACAGAGAGGATCGTAGCGATCCCCAGATCCAGCGGAGCGCCCGGTGTAAGCGCGATCGAGACCGCATTCGACCCTCCCACCGGCATATGCACCGTCGCGATCGGAGAATCGCCGGTCGGAACCAGAGGGTCCCCCATCGTATAGGTGTTGACCAGATCCGCGAAATTGTTGTTCACATTGATCTGCACGTAAGTCGCTGCGCCGTAAGTACACTGGCCCGCACCGTTCCTTCCCGCGCAGCTTGCATCAATCGCTCCCGTAACGCTGTTCGAGAAGACCAGAAAGGCGGCCTTCGGGTCATTCACGGTGAGTACATCGGAGATATCGCCCGTCGTCGTGACATTTGCTTCGTACGCGACGGTAGCCGACGCGCTCAGCGCTATCGACCCGTCCGGATTGACATCGGCGCCCCCCGCAGCCTTGCCCGTGACCGAGGTCGAAGCGCAGGACGCCGTATTCGTTCCCGTATGCATACAACTGAAGTTGGTGTTCGGGCCGTCCGAAGCGTGGGCGAGCACCGAGGTAGCGATCGAGTCGGCATGGGCATGACAGCAGCCCATCGCTGCCAAAACCAGGAGCTGCAGGGCATAAACTCTTCTGCGCATAGGACCTCTTAAAAAAATGGACTGGGCCCGGTGCCAGCGAGTATCCCATCGCCGTCGTTCACTGTCCAGTGAAAGGGCGGCCTCTTTTCTGCCGCCCCCGTTCAGGACCCTGTCCAGGAACGAGTCCAGCAACGGAACGTGATTGACACGCCGTCCGGAGGTGCTCTCCCCTTCCAGATGCCCTCCCAGCCCCAAACCAGTCCTACAAAGGGAACCGGCCCAGGGGCCATCCGTTCTCAAGGCCACCCCTCCCCCTTCACAAATCCAAACTCATCCTCCCCACGACGTCATAGAATCACATCAGCTATGAAGATCTTCTTCGGACGTTCCACCCTCCTCACCTCCGCCCTCCTGGCCGGCTCTCTCCTCCCGGCCTCCCCCGCCTTCGCCGTCTCCAAGGACATGGTGCAACTCCAGACCCAGGTCCAGCAGCTCCAGGACGCCGTCGCCCGTCTCCAGCAGTCCAACGACGAGCGCATGGGCGTCATGAAGGACCTCATCCAGCAGAGCGCCGACTCCGTCAACCGCATGTCCCAGAACATCGACCTCCTGCAGAAGCAGCTCCAGACCCGGCAAGAGGCCCAGGGCGGCAAGCTCGACCAGCTCTCCGGTCAGATCCAGTCCCTCAATGACTCCCTCGATGAGGTCAAGGCCCGCCTCGCCCGCCTCGAGAAGGCCGCTCAGGACATCCAGAGCCAGCAGCAGTCGATCAACGCCAACACTCCCCCCGCCGGCGGCGCCGCACCCCCAGCCGATAACACCGCCCCCCCACCCAATACCGCCCCGCCCATCTCCACCCCCGCGCCAGTGACGCGCAAGGGAAAGCCCTCCGCCGGAGTGCCCCTGTCCGAGCTCACGCAGCCCGGGGCAGCTCCGGCCACGCAGCCCACCGCGTCAGCCGCCCCCCCCGCGCCGCCCGTCGATGACCTCTACAAGACCGCCCTCGGCGACTACATGGGAGCCAAATACCAGCTCGCCGGCTCAGAGTTCTCCGACGTGCAGAAGTACTACCCCGACCACCCCCTGGCCGGAAATGCCTCCTTCTACCAGGGAGAGATCGCCTACCGCGCCGGCCACTTCCAGGACGCCGTCAAAGACTACGACCGCGTCATCGAGCAGTACGCCGACTCCAACAAGGTTCCGGCCGCGCATCTGCACAAGGGACAGGCCCTCATCTCGCTCAAGCAGAACGACGCCGGCATTCGAGAGCTCCGCGCCCTCATCCAGCGCTTCCCCAACTCTCCCGAAGCCATGCAGGCCCGCAGCAAGCTCAGCGGCATGGGCGTCACCGTAACCCCCCGCCGCTAATCCCTTCCCGCATCCCCCCACACAATCTCCACCCCATCACCTCATGCAGGGCGCAGCATTGCGTGGGCCGCCCCCCCTCTCATCCCTCTCTCAGCCGTTCCAGTCAGCATGTTGCTGCGATTATCGCTCTCCATGGCAGCGGGTAGATGATCTAAAAAGCCCGCGAGTTTCTCCGCGATCGGAATCAAGACATCCGCGACGTACCATCCCGTCTTGTAAGCGGGCATGGCCTGTTGAACCACCACGGCAGCCAGAGCCGCACCCAGCTTCGCACCAAAGTCATCTCCCAGCAGGTCCTTTTCGTTGTAGTTGAAGCGCCTCTCCTGCCCGCCATCGTGAACCGGCGAAGCAAACCGCAACGGAATCACGGTATTCTTCTCTCGCCCCCCCATACCCGTCCCCAGATCAGAAGGTCGCCCTTCTGTTCTCTCAGAAACTCCTGCGCCCTTCGATTTGCCTTGCCCGTATCCTGCTCCGCATTGCCCGTTCGTTCCATATGCAGTTCAATCGCTGCAGAGCGAATCAACACGCAGTTCCCAAGCTTTCGGCGAAGCGTCCCCACGATATTTTCACGATGATCGCCCGTCCTTCTGGATTCGCCGCTGACGTTGTCTCCCTCCAATTCGGCGACCCAGATCGTTACCTTGCCCGCGGCTGCCTCTCCCTGCGGATGCTTTGGGCGGTTATGCCATCTGCGCCAGATCAGAATCGCCAGGCAGAGGGCCAGCCACACTCCGCCCGCAATAAAGTTCACGTACTCTTCCGGCTTGACCGCCCCCTTCAAGGCTCCCGGCACCACCGGAGACACCTTGAAGACCGCCATCAACACACGCACCAGCAGAACCAGAACCCCGGCGATCGACGCTTTGATCAGCTCTGAAAATCCAAGATCGAAGATCGACTTCTGCTTCTCCTGCTCGCCCTTGGCCATACGTCGGATCACCTGTCTCGCTCAAGCATTCAAAGTGGCGCCACCAACCCAGCTCTCGATGCGGCCTCTGAACCATCCTCACCAGCCGTACTGTCAACCGCCGAGGTCCCCCAACTTAAACAAATCAAAGTACATCCCCAATGCCGATTAACCCGGACGCACTTGCTACACTTGAAACAAAGCAGAAAGGACCCCGATCATCCGGAGCCCTTTTACGATAAACCATTATAAAACAATACTTTACAAATATTGCTGTTGATTTTACTGGACCTTGGCACGCAAGTCCAGACCTAAGCTAAATCAAAAGAATACTTTGCACAAAAGCTGGAGTGGGCAGGGTCAGTTCCTGATCCCGTCCATCACCCGCTCCACCGCCTCGCGCTCCGCTCCGCTCAGAGGCAGCAGCGGCAGCCGTGGACGCCCCCCGAAGTACCCGTTCAGATCGCAGCCGAACCGGAGCCCCGGAACCCCCAGTCCCAGCTCGACGAGCTCGATCGCAGGTGCAATTCGAGCCTGCTTCTCCTCCGCCAGCGCCTGGTCGTCGTCCTTCCACGCCGCGTAGACCTCGTAGCACGCCTGAGGCGCCGAGGCAGCGAAGCCCGGCATCGCTCCCACCGCACCCGCCCGCAGACCGCTCAGCATCCCAGCCGAGCCGGACGCAATCACCTGAAACCCGACCGTCTTCGACCGCGTCTTCACCGCCGGCCGCCCCGGGGCCGCAGGAGCAGCGACAGGCGCCACGACAACCGCCGTACCCAACCCTCCCAGGCTCTCCGCCGAGACGAAGCCTGCCCCCGCCTGCCCCTGAGCCTGTTCCCTGACCGCGAGCATCCGCCCCGTTGCCGCCGCGAAGACATGCGTGACCACGACCTCGCGCCGAACCGCCGCGGTCACCGCACGAACCGCCCCGAACCGATCCAAGCCCCGAGCCGCCGAGATGTCCTCGTCCGCCAGACCGATCACCCCAGGATGCGAAGCCAACTCCGCAACGATCTCGACCGACAGCGGCGCCGAGGCCACCGAGCTCAGAATCACCGGTACCGGCGACCGGTCCGCGACCGCCTGGAAGAAGGTGAGCGTCTCGCGCACCTGATCCGACCGCAGCCCCGCCGGACGTTTCACCAGCACAGCATCGTAGCGCAGCGAGGCGGCAAACTCCGCGAGTTCGAGCGTCCCAAAGACCGAGCCCCGGCTGACCCCCGCGATCATCACCTTGGTCTCCGCTGCCGCGCCCATCGCAGCCGCCAGCGCCTCGCGCATCTCCGCGTCCGACAGCATCGCGGGCTCGCCCGTCTCGCCCAGAGCGACCAGCCCGGCGACCGGCGTGCGCGAGTAGCGATCCACGTTGTGTTCGAGCTTGCGAAGATTCAGGCGACCGTCCGGATAGAACGGCGTGGTGAGCGGCAGATGAAGACCTTCAAGCAGCATGATCTCTATTCTAAATTCTTCAAGCCTCGTAAAGACGCCGACCGCCCAAGGACTCAAATCTGCTCTGAGATCTTTGAGAGAGGATGGCCTGCCAGCCGGGCCCACTGCGCGGCAGCGCTTGTCTTTTCCCCACACACGAAAGACGGCCCGGAGCGGTGAACTCCGGGCAATTCAAATCAGCGGCTGGCGTGCAGAGCCTGCAGGTTGTAGACGTGTAGCGCGCCCCGCTGCAGCGCCTCGATGCCCTCAGCCGCAGCGCGAGCGGCGGCCAGCGTGGTGATGGTCGGAATCCTCGCCTGCACGGCGGCGCGGCGGATCGCCTTCTCGTCGAAGACCGTGTCCTGTCCGCGCGGCGTGTTGACGATCAGCTGGATCCGTCCGCCTTTGATCAGGTCGACGACGTTTGGACGGCCTTCCTTCACCTTGTAGACGCGCTCCGGCTGCAGGCCCGCGGCCTCAAGCATCGCGGCGGTGCCGTGCGTCGCGACCAGGTGGAAGCCCATCTCTACGAACTGACGGGCGAGGGTAACGACGCCCGCCTTGTCGTGATCGTTGACGCTGATGAAGACCGTTCCCTGCAGCGGAAGCTGCTGGCCGGCAGCGATCTGCGCCTTCGCGAAGGCCTCCCCGAAGTTGTCGGCGACGCCCATCACCTCGCCGGTCGAGCGCATCTCCGGACCCAGCACCGGATCGACGCCTTGGAACTTGCCCCACGGAAAGACCGGCGACTTCACGAAGAACTGCTTGCCCGTCTCGAGGTCCTTGCCCGAGGCGACCTGCGCGGGAAGCAGCTGCTTCAGCTTCTGCCCGACCATGATGCGCGAGGCGATCTTGGCTAGAGGCACGCCCGTTGCCTTCGAGACATAAGGCACCGTGCGCGAGGCGCGAGGATTGACCTCGATGACGTAGACCTTGCCGTGCTGAATGGCGAACTGAATGTTGACCAGGCCGCGAACCTCCAGAGCCGTAGCCAGCTTGCGCGTGTAGTCGCGGATGGTGTCCAGCACGTCTGGCGTGAGATCGACCGCGGGAAGCACGCAGGAGGAGTCGCCGGAGTGAATGCCGGCCTCTTCGATGTGCTCCATGATTCCGGCGATCACAACATCGTCGCCGTCGCACAGCGCATCGACATCGACCTCGGTCGTGTCCTCGAGGAAGTGGTCAATCAGGACCGGACGCTCCTGCGAGTATTCGATGGCGGTCGACATGTAACGAATGACGTCTTCGTTATCGTAGGCGATGACCATCGCGCGTCCACCGAGCACATAGGAGGGACGAACCAGCACAGGGTAGCCGACTCGATTAGCACCGGCGACGGCCTCGTCCACGCTGGTCGCCATCGCGCCCTGCGGCTGCGGAATCTGAAGCTCTTCGATCAGCTTGCCGAAGCGCTTGCGATCCTCGGCGAGATCGATCGACTCCGGCGAGGTCCCGATGATGGGAACGCCGGCCTGCTTGAGCGGAAGCGAGAGGTTGAGCGGCGTCTGACCTCCGAATTGCACGATCATACCGATCTCCGCGCCGGATGCGGCCTCGTGCTCGTAGACTGAGAGCACGTCCTCGAGCGTCAGCGGCTCGAAGTAGAGGCGGTCGGAGGTGTCGTAGTCGGTCGAGACCGTCTCCGGGTTGCAGTTGACCATGATGGTCTCGAAGCCGTCCTCGCGCAGGGCGAAGGCGGCGTGGCAGCAGCAGTAGTCGAACTCGATGCCCTGCCCGATGCGGTTGGGTCCGCTGCCCAGAATGAGGATCTTCTTCTTCGAGGTCGGCGCTGCCTCGTCTTCCTCGTCGTAGCAGCTGTAGAGGTAGGGCGTAAAGCTCTCGAACTCCGCCGCGCAGGTATCGACTAGCTTGAAGACAGGCGTGACGCCGAGCTTCTTGCGCAGAGCGCGCACCCGGGCGACGCCTTCGGCTCCGGTAAGCCCCCAGACCGCGGCCAGCCGCTCGTCGGAGATGCCCATGCGCTTGGCAGAGCGGAGCTGATCGGCGGTGACCTCGTCGATGCTGACGCCGCCGATGGCCTTGATCTCGTCGGTGATCTGCTTGACCTGGTGCAGGAACCAGGGATCCATGGTGGTGGTGCGGGCGACCTCGCGCACGCTCATGCCCTGCTCGAAGGCGTAGCGGATGTAGGCGAGACGGTCCGGATGCGGCGTGACCAGGCGCTGCGTGAGGCGGCGCGGCTCGATGTCGGCGGCGGTGGCCTTCTTTCCGGTCTCGAGCGAACGCACGGCCTTCATCATGGCCTCCTTGAAGGTGCGTCCGATGGCCATGACCTCGCCGACCGACTTCATCTGCGGCCCGAGGGTCTCGTCGGCGCCGGGAAACTTCTCGAACTGCCACTTGGGAATCTTGACCACGACGTAGTCGATGGTGGGCTCGAAGCAGGCTGGCGTGGCCTTGGTGATGTCGTTCTGGATCTCGTCGAGGGTGTAGCCGACGGCGAGGCGAGCGGCGATCTTCGCGATGGGAAAGCCGGTGGCCTTCGACGCGAGGGCGCTCGAGCGCGAGACGCGCGGGTTCATCTCGATGACGGTCATGCGGCCGGTCAGCGGGTTGACGGCGAACTGCACGTTGGAGCCGCCGGTCTCGACGCCGATCTCGCGGATGACGCGGATGGCGGCGTCGCGCATGACCTGGTACTCGCGATCGGTGAGCGTCTGCGCGGGCGCGACGGTGATGGAGTCGCCGGTGTGGACGCCCATGGGATCGAAGTTCTCGATCGAGCAGATGATGATGACGTTGTCGTTGAGGTCGCGCACGACCTCGAGCTCGTACTCCTTCCAGCCAAGCACGCTCTCTTCGATCAGACACTCGTGGACGGGGCTAAGATCGAGACCGCGCGAGAGGATCTCGGTCATCTCCTCGCGGTTGTAGGCGATGCCGCCGCCGGAGCCGCCGAGGGTAAAGCTGGGACGGATGACGGCCGGGAAGCCGATCTTGGCGGTGAACTCGAGCCCCGCGCTCACGGTGTTGACCAGCTGGGACTTCGGCATGTCGAGGCCGATCTTGTTCATCGCATCCTTGAAGAGCAGGCGGTCCTCGGCCTTCTTGATGGCCTCGAGCTTGGCGCCGATCAACTCGACGCCCTGCTTCTCGAGGAAGCCGGAGTCGGCGAGATCGACGGCAAGATTGAGCGCGGTCTGCCCTCCGACGGTAGGCAGCACGGCGAACTTGCCCGAGCCCGGCTTCATCATCGCGGTCTCGACGCGGATGACCTCTTCGAGGTAGGCCGCGTTGAGAGGCTCGATGTAGGTGCGGTCGGCGACCTCGGGGTCGGTCATGATGGACGCCGGATTCGAGTTGATCAGGACGACCTCGTACCCCTCGGCTTTGAGCGCCTTGCAGGCCTGCGTGCCGGAGTAGTCGAACTCGGCGGACTGGCCGATGACGATCGGCCCGGAGCCGATCACAAGAATCTTCGCGATGTCGTTTCTACGTGGCATCTTTCAAGTCTTTCCTGGTGCGAAACTTTTTGGGCGTTTCAAAGGGCGCTGTGTTCTGCGCCCTTGTCTGACTTGCCCGAAATCAATAAAGCCTTACTTCTTCCACTCTTCCATCATCTGGCGGAAGTCCCGGAAGAGATAGTGCGAGTCGTGCGGCCCGGGGCTGGCCTCGGGATGGTATTGGACGCTGAACATAGGGTCCGTCTTGTGGCGCAGACCGGCGAGCGTCTGGTCGTTCAGGTTGGTGTGGGTCTTCTCGACGTTCTCCGGCAGCGACTGGGGATCGACGTTGAAGTTGTGGTTCTGCGCGGTGATCTCGACCTTGCCGGTCTGGTGATTCATGATCGGATGATTGCCGCCGTGATGACCGAACTTCAGCTTGTAGGTCTTGCCGCCGAGCGCGAGGCCGAAGATCTGGTGGCCGAGGCAGATTCCGAAGAGCGGCTTCTTGCCCTGCAGCTTCTGCACGTTCTCGATGGCGTAGCTGAGAGGCTCAGGGTCGCCGGGGCCGTTCGAGAAGAAGACGCCGTCGGGGTTCATGGCGAGAACCTCTTCAGCGGAGGTCTTCGCGGGAACCACGGTGACGTTGATGTTCTCGCGCGACAGCATGCGCAGGATGTTCTCCTTGATGCCGAAGTCGTAGGCGACGACGTGCAGAGGATCGCCCGCGGCCGTGGGGCTGAGCAGAGGGTCGCCGGTCTGGTTCTTGGGCTCGGTCGCATCCCACTTGTAGGGCTCTTTGGTCGAGACGACGCTGGCGAGATCGGTGCCGTCCATCTTGCGGATGGAGCGCGCCTTGGCGACCAGGGCCTCGGCATCGAGGTTGTCGCCGCTGACGATGACGCCGCGCATCACGCCGTTGGCGCGAAGGTGGCGCACGATGGCGCGGGTGTCGACCTCGGCGATGATGGGAACGCCGTAGCGCTCGAGGTACTCGTCGGCCACCTGGGTCGAGCGCCAGTTGGAGCTGACGGGCGAGAACTCGCGGGTGACGAGGCCTTCGATGTAAGGCTTCTTCGACTCGGCATCGTGCGGAGTGGTTCCGTAGTTGCCGATGTGAGGATTGGTGAGAACGACGATCTGGCCCGCGTAGGAAGGATCGGTGAAGATCTCCTGGTAGCCGGTAAGAGATGTATTGAAGACCACTTCGCCGGAGCATTCCGCCCGTGCGCCAAAACTTTTGCCGCGAAAGATGCGCCCGTCTTCAAGCGCCAAGATTGCCTGCATTGCCTCTCCGAGGAGTGGATTTAATCGATTCTACCAGAGTCTTCCATCCTATTCATTATCAACGTCTTGGCACCCGCCAAAAACAATTTGTTGAAAATTTGCAGGAAGACGGCTTCGCACCCGTAATGACCGCGCCTATGAACCCGATGGGACCGATCTCATCGTCGCTCGCTGGAATCCGCGCAGCAGGTGCCGATCTCGGTCTTCCCTGACACAAACTTTCCCTGTGTTGTTATCGGAGTGGATAACGGTGTCATGCCCGTCGAGCAGATGCAGGTCACCATCACCAAGCCAATCGAGAATGCAGTGAACTCGATGCCGGGCTGATGACAGTTTGTTCGACGACAAGTCGCGGTTCGGCCGATGTGAGCTTGTTCTTTGACTGGGGCGTCGATATGTTTCATACGCTTCTGCTCGTTGACGCAGCGCTCAGCAAGGTGCGCCAGACGCTTCCGACGACCGCAGTCATCACGACAAATCGGTTGACCTTCGCCACCTTCCCGATTCTGGGATACAGCTTGACCTCCGATCGTCTATCCCAAACCCAGTTGTGGGGAATTGCTACCTATCAACTGAAGCCGCCTTTGAACCGAGTGACAGGGGTCAGCACCATTACGGTGCAGGGCGGCAAGGTCCCGGAGTTCATATCGTCCCGAACATGGCGCGTATGTAGACCGCTGGTGTTACAGTCCTCGATCTGGCGAACGCGGTACAAGCCTCCAACATTTATCGATTCCCCCGGTCTCTATGAAGCGAATCACCAACTCATTCTCGGCCTCGTTGGGGCTCAGGCCCACAATGGCGATCAGTTGGGGAGACTCGTCGTCAAGACCACCGCAGGAGGAGTCCCGGTTCGAGTTGCCGATGTCGCTACGGTCCAACCCGGTGTGCTCCCTGTCTATACAACAGTAACAGCGAACGGCAAGTCCGCGGTACTTCTCAATGTCGCTCGGCAGCCTGCGAACAATACGGTCGCAGTAGCAGATGCTGTAGTCTTCAGACCGGGTGCGCATCCAACTCCCATTAGCTCGCGGCAAAACTATTAACACCACCGGCATGCCGGAGTCACCATCGTCGCGACGATAGAACTATCTTATTTAAGTGAAGATCGTAGCCGCTTGGCGGCCGCTATTCTAGCAAGATGATAATCATCGTGCTCCGCCACGAAGGACGCCAAGTCGATGATACGCATTGGCTTTTTTAGCCTAGGATGCAAAGCGGAACGCTCAACCAGTTCTTCTGGTAATTCATCGAGCCGGCCTACGAACAATTGGCGACTGCTGCGAAACGCCTCCAAGATATCGTGCAACTGACAGGCATTGTGATTTGCATTCCACGTGGCCTCATTCGTACCATCCCACGCCTGCAGCACTGCCGCACCCTGAATCAATTGATCCAAGCGTCCCGACATAAGTGGCTCGATATCGAGCAAATGTCCCGCCTCTTCCTGTATTGACCAAGCGCTTTCTAGTCGTTCGGTAAGTTCTGTCCCTGACAGATTGCGAAGGGCCTCTTCCAATCGCGGAGGACCTCCACGCACCCTCTCAACAACATGTGGAAACATCCACCGAGGGGTGTCGAATGTGAAGTCGCGTTCGAGCCAAGGCTTGATTCGAAGCATTGTTTCCTTTCTGGGAAAGAGGTTAAAGCTATCACTACCGAGAAGCCAACATATCAGGACTGATTCTCTGGTGGTGGTTTACAAATCGTCTATCGGCGTAGGCACTGCTCCACATTCGTTATCAGAATGCCATTCTTCTCGTTGAAGGTCCTATATTTGGCCCAAGCGACCCCCGCCTTCAACAAAAACAAGTCTGTTGTTTTGAGCACGCGAAACTGGTAGCGACGACACTCTCACACCCCCATTGACTCGACTTCGTGATTTACGAAACCAGGAGAGACATGCCCGATTGTCGAATTGAAAACGTCGTCAGCGTCGTAGGTCCGCTTGAGTTCGACTAATCGCTGATAATTGGGGCCGAAGGCCAACGGAATGCGGGCCTGCTCCGTCTCATCAAGTAAATTGACATACCCTCCCGGCAAGGAATACGGCGCGAGAGCATGTGAGGTCTTGTAAACCCATTGCGCATGCATTTGATCTTCATCTTCGGACTGCTTCTCCCATGTCCCAATGATCTCAACCATCAGATGGTCCTGACGCAGGCCAAACGCTGTGCTTGAGACCGGCACGCGACTCGCTGCCCCATGAAAATTATGAAATAAAAGCGCAGAGAAGGGAGAGGAAAACTGCCTCGCCTGCTCTATTAATATCTCAATAGTCTCGATGCGCAGGGTATCCAGTGACTGTGTTTGAACAGAGCGGCGAAGGCCTGTGGGCGACAAGGCATCAAACACCCGGATGAGCGCGTTATATGCAACCGGTTGAATCTGATCGACCTGAGGCTTGGCAAGCTTGCGTAAAGACCCGAGTACCTTCTCTCCATCATCGAGAGGGCCACAATACGTAGGTGCAAGCAACAACATTGGAGTGCCGTCAGGCATTTGAATAATGCCTCCCGGGATCGTCAGTTCATCAGGAGCTGTCTTGAGGAATTCGCTGAAAAGTTGCAAAAAGGTTCCAGCTTGATCCAACGTGTAGAGAAGCGAGCCAGATAATACCTCGGAGATAGGATAAAGACGATACTCCAGCGATACCACTACGCCAAAGTTACCTCCGCCGCCGCGCAGCCCCCAGTAGAGCTCTGGGTGCTCAGTTTCACTTGCTGTTAAAAGTTCGCCACTCGCCGTGACTACCTGGGCCGACAGGAGGTTATCGGCAACCAGACCCAACTTGCCCAAGAGCGGTCCATAGCCTCCACCCAATGTGAGCCCGCCAAGCCCCACACCCGACATAACACCTGTAGCAGTCACCAACCCGTACTTATGCGCGGCGTCAATGAGATGGGCTATCGTTGCTCCGCCCTGAGCGCGGGCCGTACACATCTGTGGATCAATCGAGACGGCTGTCATTTGAGAGCAATCAACGACAACGCCATCGTCACACAGGGAGCGCCCGGCGAAGTCATTGCCACCGCCACGAACAGAGAGCTTTAGTCCCTTGGACAGAGCCCAGCGAACGGTGTAAATGACATCTTGGGCATCGGCACAGCGGACGATCACGGCGGGATGTTTGTCGATCCTTCCATTCCAGACCTGGCGCGCCTGGTTATAGGCAGCGTCCGAAGGAAGGATGAGATTGCCGTTAAGGGATGATGCAAGATCCTCAAACTTATGGTTTGCTGACTGCACGTGTAGTCCTCCTCATGCTTGTTGTTATGGTGCGACGTTAGTTGTCGGAGCTAGACCCTACAGGCTTTCCCGGCAACAGCCAATAATGTCCAAATTGCTGTTTGCGGGTTATCTCACCGATGTTTGGAACACGCCCTCACTGCTTTGATTCCAGGAAACTCGCACACAGACAATCGAAAGTTACGGTTCTGTATAAATCGGCAATGTAAATACGCAGTGTTTACGATCCACATGCCCGGATGTGCGGCGTTTCGTCAATCGTGCTTATTTCGATAATTACCAGGTCACAATAGATGCACTCTCTCGGGTGAGACAAGCCTCTATCGTAGGGGTGGGCGACCTGAATTAATCGTTGAATATCTTCCTGAGTTGTGGGAGATATCTGCGACCCCGGTTTGGCAGGACGTCCAGCTTCGCAAAAAAACTGCACCAGACGTATCCTTGACACAAGGACCATGTCCACGTGTTGACCAGACGAGTTATGCATCATGTGTTTTATCCCATCAGTAACGAGCAAGCTGCGGCCTCTCTCGACTACTCGCCTGGCGTGCTACCAAGAACAAAGGCCTCTATTTGGCCGCTCAAAACATAAAAGCATTCTGGGTCACTATGGCTGTGAAGCGGCACTATCTTTCCAGCAGGCATACACGTACGAAATAGGACTGTGTCTGAATCCGCGAAATCCAAATGCGCAACAGCCTCGAGGCGACGTTTTACCATATCGATAAGTTTTGGTGCGCTCTGAGTGAACCGCTCAATCTTTATGATTACTTCCATAGATAATCGAGAGTTGGGTTTGTATAAATCGGCTATGTGAAGGCGCGGTGTTTGCGAGCCACGTATCCGGATATGCGGCGTTCCTTCGCGCCATCAAGACATCTGGCCGGCGGAGACCTGGCTGGCTTATCGCAACCCTCCCGATGCGTGGATGAATTCCCCAGTGAGCCACTTGCCAGCATCCGACGCCAAGAATATGGCTGTGTCTGCGATATCCTCAGGTCTACCTAGACGGCCCAGCGGCGTACTCCCAATAATCTGTTGTTTCAAAGCATCATCGAGTGGGCCTGTACGAAAGCCTTCGGTGTCGACCAAGCCTGGAAGAATCGCATTCACTCTTATGTTCCTTGGTCCCAACTCGTTCGACAGCACACTTGTAAGTGCGTTTACAGCTCCCTTCGTTGCCGTGTATAGAGCGGTGTAGGGTGGCGTCTGACTGGTGACGTAAGATCCGATATTGATAATCGATCCTCCACTCTCCGGAAATAACGGAACCGCGGCTCTAGTCGAAAGCAGGACACCTTTCACGTTCGCCGAAAAGATGCGCTCATATTCTTCGACCTGTAGATAATCGATTGGACCGACCGACAGGATTCCGGCGTTGTTCACTAGGATGTCGAGCTTTCCGAACTGCTGCTTAACCTCGGCAAAGAGGGCGGCGACCTCGTCGGGAACTCCGACATTCGCTCGGAATGCGAGGTTGTTCCGATTCTCCGAATCGAGCTCTCGGATAATTCGATGAGCATCCGCCTCGGCCGAAACATAGTTGACGACGACGCTTGCTCCTTCTCTGCTGAATGCACGTGCGATTGCGGCCCCGATGCCTTTAGAAGCGCCCGTGACGATCGCGACCTTTCCCGCTAAAGATGACATGAATAGAACTCCTGGATCTGAACTATTTCGAGATGGTGGCGCCCAATTACCGCGAGCCGGACTATTGAGCAATACGATTCTGCCTAGCAAAAGACCTAGCCAAGGGGCCTTTCCCCGTTAAGTATCAGATGCAGCTTCTTCCTTAGTCCTAGTGCAAAGACCATCGCTTTTGTGCCACATTGACCACGAAGCTTCTGATTTCGACAACATCTTTTTCCCTGCTCTTTCAGCCTGGGTAACTCTACATCGGAGTTGATATTCGAAGTAGCGGCGAGAGTCCTGCGTATAGGCCATACTCAACAAGCAGCGGTACAATAATTGTGTATACGAAGATGGAGTTGGGCCCGCATGCGGAATGAAAACTATAACGGAAGCTATGCATCGCAATTTCACGCCGAGGCCGCTAGGTTGCCGGGGATAGATCATGACTACTCTCCCTCGCTTGCTGTAGTGCAGGTGCGCTCAGCTATTGGGATGAAAAAACCATCCAAGCCCTTCCCTCGTGAGAATGCTATGACGGTGGTGGTCGCCCTGAATGATCTGCAAGCTCCTGATTGTGAGGTCTGGGCCGACGGAAGGAGCTATCCTCTCCAAACGGTCTTCCGTATGAACTCGATGGTCGTCGATATGCGCTCCAACCCTGGGTGCTTGATCCAGGCTCCCTTTGAAGGCATTCACTTCCGCTTATCGCGGGACGTACTCAACGAGGTCTGTCATGATGTCGGACTGGCCCCGGTCGAAACATTCCGCTGTGGATCTTGGAATCGCGACGCATTCTTCGGGATGGCAGCCCGATTGGCACTGCGCGGCATCCGGACAAATGAGAGCACTTCAGTGTTAGAGGCAGATCGCCTCTCCTTGTTAATGGCTGCGCATCTCGTTCAGAACTATTCGGGACATAGTAAGGTTACAGGCTTCCGGAAGGGTGGTCTCGCACCTTGGCAGAAACAACGATCGAATGAATTTTTGAGAGCCCACTTAGACGGACGAATCACTGTGCGGGCTGTCGCTGCTCAATGCAACTTGTCGGCGAGTCACTTCGCTCGCGCCTTTAAGGTGTCATTTGGCGTCTCAGTGATTGAGTGGGTTAATAACGCTCGAGTGCAGTATTGTCAGGATCGCATGAGGCAATCCAGGTGTTCCCTGGCAGAAGTCGGCGCTGAGCTTGGCTTCTCCAGCCAGTCAACTTTCTCGCGTTGGTTTCGTCAACAAGTGGGTACAACCCCGCGGGCTTGGCTCATGGAACATTCTGATATCCAAAGTGTGGGTCTCGATCGGCCCCGCTGTATCGAATAGCACCGTTTGCTCAGATCGGTTGCTGAGTCTAAGCGTATTCAAGTCAGCGACACCTCACCATTCTTTGGGTACGCCGGCGGCGAAGGTAGTTCCGCCGGCACAACCGGGTGAGAGCGCAATTGCTCCAGAAGGATCTGGACTGAAACCGCAAGTTGAGAATTCTACTGACACGAAGTGCGCGCAAGTTATGTCGGGAAATGTCGTCTGCACGATGGAGGCTCCGGTCTGTGGGCTTCGAAGGTCAGGTGATGGGGATGAGGGGCGACGACTCACCTGCTACGACAAAATACGACAAATCAACTTATAAAAGAGCTCGCGCTTATCGTCTGAACAAGCATGCGTCCCCGACACCGCATTTGTACCGCCCCGCTAGAGTGGACCATCTCTATTTCTTTGAATCTTTGAGGGGATAGCGGATGAGTGCAGAAGTATCAGTTGCGGCCATTATCGTTCTAGCTGGTGGCATTCTGTATTTCTGGCAGTTTCGCGACGCCGTATCCAACTACCAGCACTTTCACGGCGCGCTCGCATCCGGGCCGCGCTGCTCTCGGACGTGATCGACTCGAACAAGCCAGTGGTGGGGACACTGACTCTGGTTTACGACCATCATGTGCCGAATCTATCCCAGAAGTGACCGAGATGCAGCACCGCGCCGGGACGATGGTACGGCATCTCGATCATCACTACTGCCTTGAGGTCATCATCATGAAGGGCAAGAGCAAGGATATTCAGGAGCAGGCTGACCGCCTTCTGGCGACACGCGGAGTGGAATTCTCAAAGAGGTACAATCGCTCGTCGCAGAATCTAAGACCTCTATGGCTAGTAAATGTTAGGTTTTGCTGTTGTGCCAACGACGCAGAGGTGTTATGTCCTCATAAGCCATACGGTCGGGAAGTGAAATAAATTCGACAAGCATACCCCAGGGCGCACGGCCATAGCAGGCGGTATTGTTCTCGCCTTTTTCAGGCCCTATGGGGATGAGGGTCGGTTGCATAAACATTACGCCGCCAGCCTTCTCGAATCGCGCAACAGCTGCCTGCGGATCGTCTGCATAGAACGCCATATGCTGCATCCCAAAATCGCTCGACCGAGCGGCTTCGCGCTGCTCCGGAGCATGCATCTCAAAGAGTTCGATGTCGGGGCCACGTTCCATCTGAATCAGCCGTATAGCAGCAATATTTGTTCCGGCAGCAGCCCCGATGAACTGTTCGAGTTCGGACCCTTCATAGGGCTTGTCCTGCTTTGAGTGTGTCTCGTAAATCACTTTGCCGCCGAAGGCATCCTCAAGGAACTTTGTGGCCGGTTCGATATCCGGCACACAGATTCCAATATGATCGATACCGCGAATGGTCGCTTTGCTCATCTTGTTCTCCTTCGCACATACGTATGGTTGGAATTTCAAGTTACATAAAAGACAGATTCAGGCTGGCGAGACCAGCCTTCGTTTCTCCAGCGCGTCTGCCTCTTGATACTTCTGGAAGACCTCTTCAACCAGATCCGCCGCCAGATCTGACTACTGAGTAATACGATTCTGCCTAGCAAAACCTGGCCAAGAAGCCATTGCCCCCGTTAAGCATCGGATGCAGTTTCTTCCTTACTACTGGTGCAAAGACCGGCGCCTTTTGTGCCACATTGACCACGAAGCTTCTGATTTCGACAACCAGGGGAGTGTGTGGTGTTCCGCGTTACGTCTTTACCGTTCGGTAAAGTCGTCTCCGACCGTTCATCGGAACAGTTTTCATCTACGCGGGATCAACATTGCCTGCAATCTGCAGTGACGAGGTGTTTCCAAACAAGTCATGGATGACGAAGATTAAAACTCTCTACGAAGATCGCTGGAACGAAGCAGGAAAGTACCTCTTGAAGAGGCGCCCTTATGCTCTTCCGCTGTCAAACTTCCATCGGCAGTCTGGCGGCGAAAATAGGCTGGAATTACATTACCTAAATATCCTGCCACCACGATGTGGTGGTAGCCTCTCGCTACTAATTCATCCTTGAGCTGCTGCGCGAATGGCTCAATTCCCAATTGAGCACTCCCCATTCCCGTTTGACAACCGTATAGGCGCAAGTCACGAAAATCCTTGCGCAGGCCTTCGCTCTCGAGTATATCCGCTAGCTCAGAGGAAGAATATATTTTCCTGGTACCGTCGTCACGATTGGCTCCTATTCCCCTGCCAACCGCGGAATGAGCATAGATATATAACTTATCTGAAGACTTCACCTTCTTCAGACAACGAAGCCCAAGAGCCCTGGTAATACCCTTACCTGGCCCCGAAGCAAAGAGATTCATGAGAACCTCGTAGGCCTCTTTTCCTTTTCTTTGGCGACCGTTTTGCCAGTCCTGAATGTCTTCCTCTGCCTCTTTATTTGGAACTAAAACAAAAATAAAAGCGCTCATAAAATCTCCTCGTCAATGAATGACACTGACGCGTTGCTATTTGAAACCGCATTCAACGTTGACTTATCAAATCCAGGTTAGCCAATCCTGACCAGCTATCGACCGCGTAAGCCCTCTGATCATTCATGATGTAAAGGAAAGCCATGAACTGCTAAAAGAAACCGATCCATAAAGTCCACGCAATCCAGGCATTTAGGCGTCAATCTGCACTGCAGTTTTGTGCTGGAAATGCCGCCTCACCGCTACGTTTCAATTTGATGAGATATATTTTCGCTATTGAAAAACATATTGACCGGCTCGGGAACGTTAGATCATGGTCGCAAGCATCGAAGTATCTCCAGAAGACCAGTCATACCTGAATTCGCCATTCTCTCCAACGTCAACGCGAATCTCACGGGCCTGTTCCACAGACTGCTCTTTGCTAATCATGCGTTCGAGAATCTGACGAGAGATGGCGGGAAGCAACGTATTGGCAAGCAGTTGATCCACTGTTCGCGCGCCGCTTTCCACCTCGATGCAACGCTGCCTTACGAGGTCGACGAGTTCTTCACTGTAATACAGTTGCAGTCCATGGTTCTGTAGAAGACGTGCGACTATGCGTTCTAATTTCAGCCGAATGATCTGCTCCAAAACTTCGTCGCGCACGGGATAATACGGCACGACCAACGTGCGCCCAACAAACGCTGGCTTGAACATCCGATTCAACCCGGGGCGAATAGCCGCGACCAGCTCAGCAGGATCCGGTGAACTAGCGGCATCAGTTGTTAGTCTGGCAATTGTGTCGCTCGCTGCATTAGTAGTCAACAAGATCAAAGTATTGCGAAAGTCGATGGAGCGCCCCTCTCCATCTTCCATGTATCCCTTGTCAAAGACCTGGAAAAATAATTCGATAACATCCACATGGGCCTTTTCGACCTCGTCCAGCAGTACTACGGAGTAGGGTTGACGACGCACAGCCTCCGTAAGAACACCTCCCTCACCGTAGCCGACATAACCCGGCGGAGCACCCTTCAACGTAGAAACGGAGTGCGGTTCCTGAAACTCAGACATATTGAGAGTAATCAGGTTATCCTCTCCTCCGTACAGCAACTCTGCCAGAGCGTGTGCGGTCTCCGTCTTGCCTACTCCACTTGAACCAACCAGCAAAAATACACCTACCGGTTTTGAAGGATCGTCGAGATTGGCACGAGATGTCTGTACACGTTGCGCGATTGCAGCAAGTGCATGTTCTTGGCCGATGACGCGCTGTTTCAAGCCTTCTTCAAGATGCAGAATCTTTAAAATCTCGTCATCTAACATTTTGCCAATGGGCAAACCGGTCCACTCGGACAGAACCTGCGCCACGATCTGGCTATCCACTGCAGGATGAGTGAGTGGGCTATTCTGTTGCAGCCTTTGCAGTGAGCACCGGAGAGATGCCAATTCAATGAGGTCATCGCCACGCCCCGCACGGTTGGAATTCTGATCTGCCTCAAGACGTGTGCTTAACTCATCCAACTGCCGGAGCAGTTCTGCCTCCTTATTCCACCGGGCCTCAAGACGGATATACTCCTCTTCTTGTTCCTGCAATTCATTCTTGATATCCATCAGCCGTTGACCATGTTGCGCGCCTGTCGCCTGTTCTCTTTCGAGCAGAATGGCCCGAGCTTTGAGAACAATAATTCGATGCTGTACTACATCCAGCACTGCTGGAGTACTACTTCTGCTAAGAGCAACACGGGCGCATGCGGTATCGAGCAAACTGATTGCCTTGTCGGGTAGCTGACGGCCGGGAAGGTATCGATGCGAAAAACGGACCGCCGCACCCAATGCTTCGTCCAGGATGCGGACTCCATGGTGTTTCTCCAGCGATGATACGGAGCCGCGCAGCATAGCTTCACACTGCACCTCAGATGGCTCTTCCACCTTGACGACATGAAATCTGCGGGTAAGTGCAGGGTCTTTTTCAAAGTAGCGCTTGTACTCAGACCAAGTAGTCGCAGCGATCGTACGCAATTCTCCCCGCGCAAGAGCGGGCTTGAGGATGTTAGCAGCATCACCCTGCCCCGGTTGCCCACCCGCTCCAATCATCGTGTGGGCTTCGTCAATAAAAAGAATTACCGGATAAGCTGAACCTGTGACTTCAGCGATCAGACCTTTGAGCCTGTTTTCGAATTCACCTTTGACACTTGCGCCCGCCTGCAGCAGCGTAAGGTCGAGACTGTACAGTTGCACGGTACGCAGTGCCGGGGGCACATCACCGTCTGCGATGCGTAGCGCGAGCCCCTCCACAACAGCCGTCTTGCCGACACCTGCTTCGCCAGTCAGGATGGGATTATTCTGCCTCCGGCGCATCAGCACATCGATAATCTGCCGAATCTCCGAATCACGACCGATGACCGCATCGAACCGCCCTCTATGAGCTGCTTCGGTCAAGTTTGTTGCGTACTTTCCGAGAAGAGGAAGACTGCCTGCGTGTTCTCTGCGGTTCTCGGTTTGCTCTTGATTTGCCACTACACCGATTGTCTGGCGATCGTTTACCGCGGAGACGTTTTGATCTCCTTCGTCGTCATCGAATGAGATCGCGAGGATATTCGGCAGCTCAGCAACCAGAGAATCGCTTGGCAACACACTCAGCGTTTTGCTCAAATCACGCGCCACGCGGGCAAGGCTTTCGTCGGTAAGCATCGCGGCAAAGACATAACCAACCTGCAGCTGATTACGTCCGTAATGAAGAGAGGAGAGGGTCCAACTCGCGGTAAATAACTTTACCAGCATGGGACTAAAGCTTGGGCCGCGCGTGTTGCCTGTCTTCAATCTATCCAGACTGTGATTTAGATCTGTTACGAGCTGATCAGGTTTTGCACCGTAATGTTGCAGGATACGAGCGATGTCGCTCTTTTCTCGGCTGAGTTCTTTAAGTAGGAAGTGTTCGATTTCCACTTCGTAGTGAGTACGAGTAACGCAAAGCGCAGCGGCAGCTTCCACCATTTCACGCATCGTCTCATCAAACTTATCAACTAATGACTTAAGATTTAGAATCATTAATTATCCTTGACCTTTGCAGACATATGTTGTGTCATCGGGATCGCGAAGTGATGGTTTCATCTTAAGCCAACTTTCGTATCCCAGACGTGACCCTGCGATTGTGCCATTACGCAAAGTAGTTTGCGGAACAGCGTCGCGCGCTAGTATCAGCTGCACTATAAAGTCCAGAACGCCGCGCGAATAAAACATTAGCCAATCCTGCAACTGCTGTTGCCCCTTCGCACCAGGCAAAAAATGACGGTACTGCGCAATGGACAAAGGCCCCATCTGGATCGTCAAGGTTCCTTGCTGGTTCCAGACCTCGTCTCCAACCACCGTACCCGCCCCAAGCTTCTCGGCAAATGACTTCCCTTCTTGCAAATAGGTTTGTCGCGCCATTGGCAGCCTTTCCCATACGCCGGTAAACTGATACACCTTCACAGGCACTTCGAAAAAGCCTTCCAGTATTTGATGAAGACTAGTCGCAGATCGTACCTGTTGAGTGAGGAGGCCGGAATAGAAGATGGCGGCTTCGTCCGGAATCGCCATTCTATTCCGCAGCCCCGGTGTTCCCAGACCTACCATGTCATAAAGGTTGGCACTGATTGAGGTCTCAACCGATTTGGCCTCACTTACATTTTTAGGCTGCTGGCTTCGATCTTCGAGCGAAAGGAAAAATCGATACCGCTTCCAGGCACGATAGAATAATGAGAGCAATCGATGGTTGAAGATGTCGAAGAATTCACGGCTTGCGTGGTCTCCCTGTCGCTCTCGATCTAATAAGAGAGCCGTTTGCGCTTTCGGCATGGGACCATTCACGGTATGCAGCCCCATGAACGCAACCTCGACCCGGCATTGAGCGCCGTGCTCCAGATCATTCGGCAGCTTTGTGTCTACAACCTCGCTTGAGGGGAAGATGAGGTTAGGTGGAGATGAAAAGGAGACAACTTCCTCGCTCGGCGCGACAAAGTGTCCCACCGCACTCCTCTCTGGATACAAACGCTCAAGCAGTCTGATGGCCTGAAAAAAGCCAAAGCTTTGTGGTTTCTGCGCAATGCGTTCCAACATGCGAATTCTAGCTACATCAAGACTTGACTGCCCGCTCTTGGTGGCCATCGGCTGAGTTTCTCCTTTCGCAACGTAGAGCTGACTGAGAGTTCGGAGAAGCTATTCATCGATGCATACAAACCAAAGAAACGATCAAGAATAGCAGAGAAGAGAAAAGCGCTACCTCCGGCAAAATGTCTTTCATCCAGATGAAGGTCGATATGCGTTCCGCGTGCTGCAACGCTACCAAAATCTGTCTCCATAACCCCTATCTGACTTCTGGTTGTCATGGAGAGTAAGCCTGCGATCTGCTTCTCTACCGGGGCCGCATCCGTGAAGTTGTGTAGCCTGAGTATTTCCTTTAACCCCCCGAGTCCCGCCTCTCCAAGAGAAAGGTGATTCAGTGAGAGCTGTGAAATAAGCTGCCACACTTGACGCGTGTTGGTAGGTGGTGGTGCAGGAGAGGTAGGTCGATGCAGCAATTTGATCTCCCCGATGCCACCTTCCGGTTCCATCACCAAGTCACTGCCCGCCAAACTGTAAACAAGCTTCGACGACAACGTACCGTTAGTACATGTGCAGTAAGCCGAAAGGACTTCGGCGTCTGGTTCAACCATTAATCCATCGACATCAACTATGGAGATGTATGTAGACCTCGGACTTCCCTCGTGAATTAAAGACTGGCGCCGAATTGCTCTCCAATACACTTCGCTTTTGGTGAACGTCGATAACTCAGAGTAGCGTTCAAAAAGCGAGCTGATCTTTGTAACCGTACGACGCGAAGGATTATTCGCTGCTATCTCATCGACTGAATAAACCTCAAAGGACTGAGGATTCCGAAAGCTCGGAACAATGGGATACTCGTGACGCGCATGGGTCAGAAGTATTGGTTCCGCAGTGTGGCGAAAGAGGTTGATTACGGGACTGCATCCAAGACGGAGTGTATCGGCACGTACTCCTTGCTCCAGTGTCAGCCCACGCTCACGAAACTCAAAAGACGAGAAGTAGAACAGCAGTTCTACTTCCTTAGAGCCTAATGCCGAGTCTGCAAATTCAAGATTGTTGAGCGAAAAGAAAAGAAACTTCTCCGGCAGGCTGAAGTACTCCTGCAGTAGACGGTATCCGCTGAATGAACGACGAGAATGCGGGAGCAGAGCCTGCTCAGGTTCAAAACCCATTGGCTTCAGTGCATCCGCTCCAAGTGACACCACACGTTCCGACGGCGATCCCGTGTCACGCACCAGCACATCGAGAAGATTGCTCGACAAGAACTCGTAGAGCGGCAAAGTGATATTTTTCTCTCCCGCCAGATAAAAGCAAAGACGCTTAAGATTTAACCCCGCAAAGGTAGCACTTCCCTGCGTACGCATAACTACTCTGAGAACCGTGGCCGCATCAGGAACATACGCGCCCCTGCTAGGAACTTGTTCCGGTCGACGCCATGTGCATTCTACAATTTCAATCGGCCAGAGCTCAATGGGATAAACCGTGCGGAAACGGCAGGCCACCTCGTCTAATGTCCGTTGAGTACGCAGCTCTCTTCCTGCCGGAACAGTAATCGCGGTAGAGATGCTGGCATTACTTGAGTCGAGGTGAAATTGTGCAATAGACATGGCTGGTATCGATTGCAACAAGTGCGGATATACGATGTCAAGAAACCCTTCTGTTAGTTCTGGAAGGTCGTCCTCCAAACGCAGATGGATGCGGGCTGCGATGAAAGAAAAGGCTTCGAGAATGCGCTCTACATGAGGGTCACTACAACGATCAGGCTCGAGCAAAAGCCGCCCTGCTATTGCCGGGTACTTTCGACTGAACTCCTCGCCTGATTGACGTAAATAGCCAAGCTCTCTCTCATACAATTCCAAGAGTCTCTGCTGCATGTGATTTACCTAACTGCGTACATACCGCTCACTAGATCGAGCGTTGTATCAAAAAGAATGTTCTCGATAGCCGACTGTACAGGCAGTATGGCTTCAATGTGGAGAATAATCTCACGGCGCCCCGGCTGTACGCTCAACAACGAAACTTTCACTTCTCTAAGGCGCGGCTCGTATTGCATCAGGCAACATTGCACCGCCCCCTGCACCGTGTTGGCGATAGCGCTATGAGATAGATTGCTCAAATCCTCTAAACCAAAGTTAACGACCGAAACTCTCGCAAGAGGAAATGCCTGTAGCTCACGCAAGAGCGGCCGGCGAGTGTTTAGCAGTTCCTCCAGATCGCGCCGTATACTCTCCTTTAGGACACGGAGCGAATCTGTCAATGTGGCTGGTCGCTCTTGTTCATTAGTCAGTCGGTCCCATAGCGACGGTGCTGACTCAATATCCCTCCCTCGATTCATGCACCCCCCTCACCCTGCGTCTGCACTACCAGCGCAAGCGCGCGCGCGGGATCCAACTCAAACAGTCGAGAGAGAAGCGCTTTGGTATCCAACAAAGCATGTTCTTCACTTTGAGGAGAAGCCTTTAGTGACTGCAGGAGCAATCGGATAACTTCAGCAACAAGGTCTGGTCCCTCCCATAGGACAAGCTGGTGCGTGTCGCACTCAGATAACATTTGCTGTAATAAGCGAAGCGCCACCTCCGGCTGGTTAGAGGTTAAACAGAGACGTGCCACATGGAGTCTGGATTGAAAATTTCGCCTGTGTGCATTGCTGCCTGCGGCGTCATTCATGATCCTATGTACAGAAGCCACAAGATCACCGTGCAAGGCTGAATTATCTTTTTCAGTAAACAACTGTTTAATCGGAAGTGCGGAAAACGTAGCTGTCCTCAAGAGCAGACGACTAGCTTCCGATATGGAATCCAAATCCGCTAGCCATGCACGTGTCGCTTCGTTAGCTGTAGGCGTGTAATCGTCAAAAAAATCCTGATCCCATGCTGGGTTTCGGTACCATGCACTTCGAACCACGTCCAGTACACATAAAGAAAGTGCCTTATGTTCCAAAGCCTCGCTGGACAGGAAGATGTAATGATGTAAGTCCAGCCAGTTTGCAGAGCCTCGCAGTGCCAGTGCCTCCAGGGAACATTTCAATAATTGTGCCCACGTGCCGTGCTGCCGCGCTCCTTGCATAGTCGCATGCAGGGCTGTGCGCAATAAGCGGGAAGGTGGGTGCTGTAACAGGCCGTTGCTCGTATCTTTATGGCCGATTCGGACAAGCGAACTGAACACTAGGTACGCCGTTTCGTCTCCCGGCTCCGCACGAACTAGATATGAAGCGGCGCGTCGAATTAGCCCGCGCGCCTCCGCACTGCTGCCGATAGAATTCACACCGACAGGCAATATCACCGAACTATCCGCGACTTCGCCTGAGGCACCTAGATAAGGTGAAGCATCATTTACATCGATAGACATTGCATTTGATGACTCCGCCAAATATTCATTCAGCCCAGGCAAGTGGGCACGGTCTAAAATTACTCTAGCCTCGAAATCGCTGCTCGCATCATCCAGAGGTCCTTGGGGCGCAGGCGGATCGGAATCGGGCTCCAGCCTTCTTTTCTCGCGAAGCAGCGACGATGCTGTGTTCTGTATTTCTGCCACCATAGCACGCATGCGGGTGCAAGAAGGGCCGTCAGCTCCATATCTCTCTTCGCAGAACGAATGAAGCTTTTCGACTGTCTTGCTCAAGTGAGCAAGCTCTTGCTCCAATGCAATGTAGTGGGTTTTCTCGGTCTGTTCGATCAGAGCATTCAGAGCCTGTGCGAACTCGATCTCATCCGCGTTTTTCGGATCGCGTGTGCGTTTGTAGTCAAGAAAATTGTGCTTAGTGGTGAGGGTAGGTATTGTGGATAGCAATATGGCGAAATGCTGCAAAGCCCATTGGATCGGTGCGGCTCGGAGTGCATCGTCAGCCTCCTCTAGCTGGGGATACAAATCCGTCCAAAACACCTGCTGTAACGACAGTAGCAGGGTGAGAGCGGGACGGATCGCACCAAAGCCATCCAGATGAATTCGTGCTTCCCCGAACCAGACGGCCAGCCACAAATCTTTGCTTCTGTGAAGAAGTGCGTCCTGAGCGAGGCTCGCGATAAGCGCGAAGTCAGCTTTCTTAGCAGGTCTTTCCCATTCTCCTGCAGGGAGAGATGCATCCTCTTCGATACGAGCTTCCGCGATGCGATCGAAGAGTGGATCGTAGCGAAGGTCCGCTCCGGATGGACGCGCAGGATCTATTGGTAAAAGCAGTTCAGAAACTGCCAATGCATGTTCATCGCTCGACAGACATTTCTCCTTGAAGGGATAGACTGCTGTGCACCACGCGCTATTCAACAAATGAAAACGGCATGGAGTGAATTGAGAATACTTGCATCTTCACCCTCTTGGTTGACCCGAGAGGATTGATCGCGTTGATCATCCAACTCTTATAAAAATGCGCTTTTGTGATACTCGCCATACAGTCAACGCGGTTCCTCGCTCTATGCGCGCACAGAATCTGGGAGTTCTGCCACAAGCCGAAGAGAGATCGTCAGTTCATCAAGCTGAAAGTGTGGCTTTAGGAAAGCGACAGCCTGGTATGCCCCCGGCTTACCCAAAACATCCATCACTTGAATGCGTGCTTCTCGCAATGGAAGACGGGCCTTTGCTGACTGTGAAGCTGAGTCATCCGCAAGAATATACTGCGAAATCCATGTATTCAGAAAGTTTTCACATTCGCTGCGGCTAGTAAAACTCCCAATCTTGTCACGCATCATTGCCTTGAGAAAATGTGCAAATCGGGACATTGCGAAAATGTATGGAAGCTGAGCAGAAAGCCGCGAATTTGCATTAGCCGCATCTTTATCGTAAAGCTGCGGCTTATTTGCCGACTGAACACTAAAGAATGCCGCATAGTCGGTCCCCTTACAGTGTACGAGCGGCACGAAACCTTGATCGGCCAGTTCTTTCTCACGTCGATCCGTGATTTGGACCTCGGTCGGGCATTTCAGCGCAACATCACCCTCATCAGTAAGGAAATTGTGCGTGGGCAAGTCTTCAACTAAGCCGCCTCCTTCTACTCCACGGATCGCGGCGCACCATCCATACCTTGCGAAAGCGAAAGTTAAGCGCGCTCCTATCGTGTAAGCTGCATTGCTCCAGAGATACTTGGAGTGGTCTAAACCATCGACATCTTCTTCAAAACGGAATGCCTCTACGCTTTCAGGAGTGTAGGGCATGCGCGAGAGCACACGCGGTAGAGTAAGAGCAACGTACCGCGAATCCTCCGATAGACGAAACGACTTCCATTTCGCATACTCGGTGGAGTCAAATACCTTGGCAATGTCACGAGGCAGTCCAAGTTGCGTAAAATTTTCAAGGTTAAGGAGTTCAGGTGAAGCAGCACTCAGGAAAGGCGCGTGTGAGGCCGCAGCTACCTGTGCAACGCGTCGCAGAAGATCCATGTCTTCCGCTTCTCTGCCAAACTGATAGTCTCCGATTAAGCCAGCGAACGGTGCTCCACCAAACACGCCGAACTCTTCTTCATACACCTTCTTGAATAAAGAGCTTTGATCAAACTCGGAAGCACGCTGAAGATCTCGCAACAATTCACGCTTCTCAACATTCAGTACTTTGATTTTGATCATGGCCCCGGTCTCGCTCTGGTCCAGAAGGTACTTGATCCCGCGCCATGTACCTTCTAGTTTCTGAAAACAAGGGTCATGGATGATCTTATTGATCTGCTTGGACAGGAGTTCGTCGATTTGCGCGATGCGAAGCTGGATTGTCGTCTCAGCATCCCGGGTTGCAGAGACGTGATCCTTAAGAACTTGAGCGAGAAACTCCTTGATAAGGTCACGACCACGATCTTTTCCGGATGCACCGCCAGTAAAGCGCCCCTCGCTGACGATCTGATCCAAAAGCGGTGTCTGTGCGACTGGGACTTCCACCGGAACTTCATGTTGCGCGCCTAATGAATCTATAGTATTTATCTTTGTATTATCTGTCATTAGAGTTTCCTTTCCGTGAAGAGTTCAGCACGAAGCTTTTCACGAAGTTCGTTATTAGTGATGGCGTCGAAGAGTGCATCATCCAACTTGTCGTTACCCTGAAGGCTGCCGCGCAGATCGGAGAGTTTCGTGCGGAGTTCAAGGAGCTGCCGCAGAGGTTCAATATTCTGCGCCACCTGCCCCGGCGAAAAGTCTTTGAGAGTCTTGAAAGACAGGTCTACCCGGAATTGACCGGCGTTCTCATCTTCAGAAAGTTCGTTGTCAACCGAATAGCTCAGACGAGGTGTCATCTTTTCAAGCACTACATCGAAATTATCTGGGGTAATCTCAACAAACTTGCGCTCTTTTAGCGGAGCAAGCGGATCAAGCGGCTGGCCAGAAAGATCCGCGAGCACGCCAAGCACAAACGGCAACTCTTTCTTTTCAATCGCTCCGCCCACTTCGACGTCGTAGGTGATCTGTACACGTGGTGGTCGGACACGACTTAGCTTCTGTTGAGTACTTTCTCTAGCCACTTCTCACCTCAGGATCTATCGTTCTCTCCGCGTCGATCAAGCGCAGCCAACAGTCAACCCTGCTTTCGATTTGTCTTGATGAAAGAACACATGACAATCAAATGTCTTCCGAAAAGACTTTCCCAACGGCGTGAAAACGGTAGGGGTAAAAAACATTTTTTGCGTCCGAACGACCGTCAATGGCACAAAGTGCGACTGCCTGGGTTATATATACAGAGATTTCAAGACGGCAGCTCAGGTCAACGACATAAGCCGACATGACAGGTCCAGAAAGTAAACGGTCTACTTCATGCGTTATCTAAAATCGGTCATCTGGTCAAAGGGGACCTTCCTCTCTCCACAGCACCTGCAGGCCCAGGATCGGTATGTTGAAGACTCACTCCGATTTATCGCAGATGCGGCCTCGTTTCATTCATGGGGCTTATTTTCACTCGACCTTGATCAAACTGCCCTTCACGAAGGCTATCTAGCGATAAACTCCGCTTCAGGAATTTTCCGAGACGGACTTATGTTCGACTTCGTGCATGCCGATACACCACCCCGTTCGCGACTACTCGATCAATGCTTTGAAGATGGATCTAATGCGCGTGTCTTTTACCTAACGGTGCCAGAGAGACGGTTCTCCGGTGTCAACATTGCACTGCAAAAAAACGGCCCAGACGCACGCTTTCACTCGGAAATTCAAATGTTGAGGGACGAAAACTTCTCAGGGGTTGAGAAGCCCGTGGCATTTGCGCGCAAGAACATTCGAATTGGAGCGGAGGGAGAGAATCTCGAAGGTTTCACAACCTTACCTGTGGCGCGTGTGCTGCGCACAGAAGCAGGTCAGTACAGCTTGGACGAGGAGTTTTTGCCACCAGTACTTACCAGCCATGCGTGTCCACGACTAGTCGTCATGGTACGTGGGTTACTGGAAGTCCTGACGGCTCGCTGTCAGCAGCTTTCGGGCGTAAGGACGCAACGAAGCACGGCGCTCGCGGAGTTTAGTGTATCCGACATATCCAGATTTTGGCTGTTGTACACAATCAACACACACTTTCTGGTTTTTCAGCATCTACAGCGAGAGCCTGGCGTGCATCCTGAAACGCTCTATCGGCAGATGCTGGAACTGGCTGGCTCTCTGACTACATTCTCTCTCAGAATTAGTTCTGCGGATCTGCCATGCTATAACCATGAAAATCCAGGAAGATGTTTTTTCTCTTTAGAAAAGATTCTTTTGGAACTTCTCGACACAGCCATTCCGAATCGGTTCGTTGCGTTTCCACTGCGAAAAATAAGAGAGTCTACATTCGGAACGGAGGTCGACGGAGATCTTCTAGATAAATCGCGATTATACTTAGCGATTGATGCACAAATTCCAACCGAAAAACTGATTACACGCACACCCGCCCTTGTGAAGGTAGCCACGGAAACCTATCTAGAGACATTGATACGACAGGCTTTGCCAGGACTTCCTATGACATACATCCCATCGCCACCCGACGAGATTTCGATTCAACTAAGTTACAAATACTTCAGTCTGGATCGCGCAGGCGCGATCTGGGACGCCATCAAACGGGCACGCAGCTTTGCCGTATACGTTCCTGGAGAGATACAGGATCCGAGGATGGAGTTGATCCTTGTGCCTATTAGCTAGCAAGGGGGTATGCCATCTAGTGCCGCCGCAGGACAGCAACCAGCAGCAACAGTACCATCAACATCAAGACTACGTTGAATGCGAGCAGAAGGTATAGGTATCGCTGTATTCGAACTTCGAAGGGATTTTGAGAAGGCAAGTCTGTAGGTTGAGGAGCGGGGGGGGCGGCAGATAAAATGTGACGCCCTCCCGCTACCGCGGATGATTCAGGTATGATGGGCCTTGCAACTGGCGAAACGGTAGGGGCAGGAGTAGCTGGCGACTCGAACCTTACTGAATCCGAAGTTGGATTTTGTTGCTGGCCGTTTTCAACTAAGTGAGTTTGCTGTGCCGCGGCTTCACGCAGCAGTGAACTGGAAATGATCCGAGTAAATTCTCCTTGAACGTTTCCAGATTCAGAAGAAGCTGCCAATGCTGGAAGAGTGTCAACGGAATTGAGAGGGAGGACACCACGCTCCTCTTGCGCCGCTGAGAAGATACGAAGAAGTTCAGTGAAACCGTCGGGATCACTCTGTGTCATTTTTGACTGAGAAGTGAAAAAGTTCGCGTGCTCCGACAATGCTTCCGATGCTGGTTCGGGAAAGGGCGACGGTTTTCCGATAAAAGAATTCTTAGCAGCTGGCTGATCGGAGAGTTCATCAGATGGTACAGGCGGGGTGAAAGATGGGGCTGTAGGTGTCCCTGCAACCCCATCTGCACGGCTAGAGAAGGACTGGAATATCTCTGTGAATCTTGAGTCGATGCCGGAGATTGACACTTGCGGGTACTCAGGATTGGCAGTAGCGTCAGTCGCATTAATAAATGATCGCACGCTTCCCGCTTTGATCTTTTGCTCTTCCTGCATCGTCGCGGCAGCCCCCTGAGGGCTAGGATCCCGGTCTTGCCCTTCTGCTGTAGACTGCAAGGCAAAATCACCAGGAGTATTCCTTTGGGGTAGCACGTCGGAGTGGTGGCTCTGATTATCTAGTTCAGAATCCTCATTCAAGCCCATCTGTTCACCTCGCATATGGAATAAACCCCAGCTTCACCTGTTATTCCATATGCCAAGATTCCACCGGTGTGGCTTTTCACGAATCAGCGTGTGGACGGGACAGATTTATATGAGAGAAAGATCATGAAGTTTTTGTCACGCGTGGTTTGGTCTGAGGGGATGTATTTAGCACCTCATCATTTCCAGATACAGAATCGTTACTTTGAGGACTCCATCTCGTTTCGGACACAAGGTCTTTGGCGGGACTGCTGCGGACTGCTTCAGGTGCAGCTGGATCGAAAAGCGATTGAGAATGGGCGCGTGGCATTGCTTCATGCAGCTGGCATTTTCACAGACGGTCTTGTCTTCGACATGCCGACCTCTGATCAGCTGCCAGCCGATCGTGACCTTACGCAACTCTTCTCGAGCACGGCCACGGAGTTATTCCTGCATTTAGCTGTTTCCAAACGCGACGACAAAGGCAGTAGTTCGCGATATATTCGGCGTTCGCAGATTGTACGAGACGAGACCAATGGAGTGGACGAGCAGAATGTTGAATTTGCTATCAAGAACATAGAGATTGTTGTCGAGAGTGAGTTGAACCCGGCAATGAATAGGCTGCCGCTCGCAAGGGTAGTCCGCGACGAACACGGTAAATTCGTGTACGACGACGAGTTTGTGCCTGCGTGCTTGCGTGTAAGCGCAAGCCTAAGCCTCACCCGAAAATTGCAACGTGTGATCGAAGTAGTCGGCGAAAAAAGTGCCGCCATAGCACTCAAGGTGCAACCACCCACTGCTGTTACATCTGTTGCATCTCCTTCGGACATCGCCTGCTACTGGTTCCTGCATTCCCTGCAGAGCACGTTACCGACTCTGCAGCACCTGCTTCGCACTGTACGCGCCCATCCTGCTGACTTCTTCATGGAACTCTCGAGGCTTGCGGGGGCGCTTTGTACATTTGCTATGGATTCTGACCCACGGACATTACCGGCTTACGACCATATGGATCCGGGACCGGGTTTCGAAGCGTTGTGCGCACACATCCATAGACACTTAGAAATCTTCATCCCATCCAACTTTATAGTGCTGCCATTCTCGGCCACAGGACCTTACCTTTGGGAAAGCGTAGTGACAAATGAACGTTGTCTGCATCGAGCACGCTGGATCCTCGGTGTACGCTCTTCTTTGGGGGAGTCACATTTGCTGTCAGTGGTACCCCAATTGGTGAAGCTCTGTTCGGCGCAATTTGTGTCTGAATTGGTTAAACGTGCGCTTCCAGGAATGAGACTAACGCATCTTCCATTGGCACCCAGCACATTGCGCGTAGAGCCAGACATGCAATATTTTTCGGTAGATACGACGGGGCCTTGCTGGCAACATATCCTTCATTCTCGCGGCATTGGTATTTATATACCGGGCGAGATAACGGATGCAGACTTTACCCTGACAGCCATAGTAGAGGCCCAAGCGTGAGTCCAACGGTATCAGTTGCATTTCCTGCTGCAGAACAGCAACACGCTCCACGTTTAACAAACCTCGCCTCCTGTTTTCAAGAGGTGTTAACGGCGATAGTGCGCATTCGCTCGCAACAGCATCCGGTGGAGGACGCGCGCTCTTTCCGCACACAGATACGGCATGCTTTGGAGCTTGCGACACAGCAGGCACGTTCGTTGGGGTACAGCAGCACTAACGTACGTGCCATCGTGTTCGCAACAGTGGCTTTCTTGGATGAAAGCATGTTGAACCAATCAAATCCGACATTTGCTGATTGGGCGAGGCGTCCACTGCAAGAAGAACTGTTTGGAGGACACCTCGCAGGAGAGGTTTTTTTTCAGAACCTGCGCGGCTATCTTGGACAGGCGGATTCACCTGAAATAGCCGATGTGCTCGAAGTATATTGCCTGTGCTTGCTCATGGGGTATCGAGGTCGCTATGCACTGGGTGACACTGGGGAACTGTTTGCTATGCAGCGTGAGGCCCGCGTAATTATTCAACGCATCCGTGGCGAATTTCTTCTTATTCGGCCCACAACGCCGAAACTTGGATCTGTTGCCGAATCCGACCATTGGATTCCCCGACTTCTCTGGATAGTTGTGATTCTGTTGACGGTGACAATTCTGCTGTTTATTGGATACCACATCAACTTGGCCACACATCTTTCTCAGGCTGTACAGTCCACCGAGAAAGCCGCGGTCACTGTGCCTATACCTTCAAGATTATTTGGCGTTGCAGTTCCACTCAAGACGCGGTGGCAGCCACTATGACATTCCTATCTGCTTCATCAATGTTCCTTTTGGTCGGGACGGCGCTCTGCTGGTTTGCCCGGCCAACATTTCACCTGCATAGAGTACTACGACTGGAAATGCACTTGCTCCTGGTGTTCTTGGGATTAGAAGTAGTTCCCTCACCCTATCTATTTCAAAGAAAACTAGAAGGTGCGGCAATTGGGAGCATACACTGTGCCGGATGAATTGCTGGAACTTCAGACTCAGATAAGGGAAGCCGAACGAAGGCTCGCACTGGCACAGCGCAGCAACGTTCGCTTTCTCAGTAGCGCGCCGGTACTCTATATGCTTGGTGACGCAAACGCCGCTAAGACAACCACCGTTGTTCACTCCGGACTTGATCCGGAACTACTTGCTGGCGAAGTTTTTCGTAATGACGCAGTGCTTCCGACTTCCGTCTGTAACTTTTGGTATACCCAACAGGGGGTGCTGATAGAAGCTGGCGAGGCGGTGCGCAAACACAGTCACCTATGGTGCGCGCTTGTTCGGCGCACCCGGCCCAAGCTTCTAAAAGCGATGCTTGGAGTTCCGACTCCAGTTCGTGCGGCCGTGATCTGTACAAGTTGTGAGAGTTTCTTCGGCTCGAACGCTCTCGAATCGTTGCGGATACTTGCTCGGACGCAGAACGAAATGCTGAAAGAGCTTTCGACACAGCTTGGTGTTGATCTGCCAGTCTATGTTGTATTTACCAAACTTGATCGAATTTTGGGCTTCGAAGAGTTTGTGCGTCATCTGACCACGGAGGAGGTAGTAGCACCTCTTGGAGTACGGTTACCGCGACATCCGAGCACCTCGGGTGTCTACGCGGAGCAGGCTACGGCAACCGTATCAACTGCACTTGACAAGTTATTCTTTAACCTCAGAGAGTTCCTCCTGGAAGTACTCTCGCGCGAGTCGGAACAGCACTCAATAGCTGCGGCTTACCAGTTCCCCCGTGAGTTGCAAAAGCTACGGAATAACATCACGTCTTATCTCGTGGAACTTGCGCGCCCAACGCATTTGAACTCTGTGCCATACCTTCGTGGCATCTTCTTCACAGGGGTGCGCGCGTACACTTCGCGCCAGTCGGTGAGCACACCTGCGCAAGCAAATACTTATCACGAGGTGCTTGCCTCTGATGCCACACAGATCCTCTCCTTGCACAACCACAAAGTAAAACCCGCAGTTGCCGAACCGCAGATGATCACGCAGAAGGTAGCACAGTTCTGCTTTCTGCCTCGACTCTTTCAGCAGGTGCTGCTCGGGGATCAGGAAGCACTTGAAGGAACGCGCAGCAGTCGCCATGTACATCTTATAAAGCGTATTGGATTAGCCGCGGGTGCCTTGGCTCTCCTGATCTGGATCGCTGGGTTGACAGTCTCTTTCATTTGGAATCTGCAGCTTGAACGCTCGATCGAACGAGACGCAGAGTCGATACAGGATGAACCAGCACTGCTGTCCGTGGCTTCCACAAGCGAACTGAGGCGCCTGGATCATCTCCGATCAACGATCAGTCAGTTGCGGGAGTATGAGCACAACGGCGTCCCTCTTTCGCTTCGCTGGGGCTTGTACCGGGGAGATGCCATGCTTACTTCTGCTTTGCAAATCTATTTTAAGAAGTTTCAGCGCTTGATATTTGATGAGACACAGCGAAACCTTACAACGAAACTGCGGTCACTGCCTCCCACCCCACTCCCGGACGCGGATTATCTGACCACGTACAATTTCCTGAAAGCTTACTTGATTACAACATCCCTCCCGGATAAGAGCACAGTCGAATTTCTGCCTCCAATCCTCGATATAGCATGGCTTGAGGGCGCGCATCCGGCAGGAGATGATCGGTCGGAATTAGCGGACAGGCAATTTCGTTTCTACGCACAAGAACTTCTCATCAACAACCCCTATCACTTGCTTCCTGATAGTGCGATCGTCACGCGTGCACGTACATATCTGAATAATTTTGGCAGTTTCGAGCGTGTTTACCGCAACATTCTCTCCACGGCGAACCAAAACAATTCCCCCATCGACTTCAATCGTATGTTTCCGGGATCAGCAGCTACCGTTTCCGAATCACACGTAGTCCCCGGTGCGTTCACTGCAAAAGGATTTATTCAGGTGATGGAAGCCGCGAATCATCCGGAGCGCTTTTTCGTGGGGGAAAGTTGGGTAATTGGAGATGCAAGCTCTCCGGTGCTACGGGCGGCAGCTCTTTCGCAACAACTGCATACTCGATACGCTCATGACTATGCAGACGAATGGCGTACTTACCTGCGCTCTGCCACCGTTGTACGATATCGAAACTTAGACGATGCGAGTAACAAACTCAGAAGTCTTTCTTCTCCTAACTCTGCACTCCTCTCACTTATTTTTATCGCCTCACATAATACAACTGTAGCCGATGCTCAAATAGCAAACCAGTTCCAGTCGGTCCAGGCTCTGGTCGCACCGGATAATTCTAATCGACTTATTGGTGCAGGCAATACCAACTATATTGACGGCTTGGTGGGCCTCGGTGCGGCGATCTCTCAATTCAACCAGACCCCCTCGGCGACTACCGATCCAACTGGGACACAGCCTGTTTTAGTTGCCGCGACCACCGCGATTTCAGATGTCAGCCAGACAGCCAAAGGCTTCAACATCGACACCGAAAACCATATCGAACAAATGGTGACAAATCTCCTGCAGGAGCCCATCACCTACGTTGAAGGTTCACTGCGAGGGCTAGGCTCGCAGCAGCTGAGTGCGGCCTCAAACGGTTTCTGCTCAGCGTTGGATGCGCTATCAAAAAAATATCCGTTCTCGCGCGGCTCAAGCATGGATGCGACCCGAGAGGATGTTGCCTCCCTCTTGAAACCTGGTACAGGGGTTCTTTGGCAGTTTTATGACGCAAGCCTGAAGTCGCAACTCACCCAGCTAGGCGGCATATGGGTCGAGACATCAACTGCGCATCCAAGAATAAGTCCTGCGTTCCTCAAACTATTCCGTCGGCTTGCGACCTTGTCGACCATTTTGTTCCCGGATGGGTCGAACACCCCAACTTTGACATTTAGTGTTCGAGTATTACCAGCCAAGGGAATCAAGAGCATCACCTTCGCACTGGATTCACAGCGCCTTACCGGATCAGATGCTTCGAAAACGTTCACCTGGTCCGCCCAATCCGCAAAGGGAGCTGACTTGATTGCAAACTATGGAAGCGGTAGCCTCCCCCTGCACTTCAGTGGAACATGGGCTTTATTCCGGCTTATAGATCGAGGGCGCCTTGAGCAATCCGGACCTCCCAATCGCCTCGCCTATCCGCTGGATGTTGCAAATACTCAAGTCGTGATCAATGGAACCCCTTTGACAGAGCGACTCGAGTTCTCCGGAGCGGGCGCGTCACTGCTTGTTCCGAACTATTTGAATGGGCTGCACTGTCCGTCCCAAATAGGAAGATGAGGGACACGGCAAGCGACGCGAGTTTCAAGATGTGGGGCATGGGGAACTGAAGCGAGGCGCAGCTACCATCACCATCTCCGTAAAAGAGGTGGCTAGTTATGATCACATGTTTTGTCTTTGGCAAACACACCTTATAGTACCCGCCAGCAATATGTATTAAATTCACGGCTCAATCGATTCGTTGTTCCACACTGTCAAGATTTTTGGCGATACTAAATTTTCAACCGGCTTGTAGCCGCTATGCTTTGCAGCTACAAAATTCCGTTTAGCCTCACTGCGTAAATCTGCGATGAGCGCGGTTGACCGTGGATCAGCCAACAGGGACTCAGACAAAAGAGCTGCCCCCAGATAGAATTGCGCCGGGCCCTTGCACGTCAAGGGGGCACTCTCCAGGTAACGCATAAGCGTAACTCTGCTGCCTTCAAAGTCCGAAGAATAGAAGCTACGAAGCCCCTGCTCCAGAAGACTCTGTTCTGATTCGGGAAAACTTGTAACTACAGCCTGCAAGCGATGTTTGCCTGCGAGCGCTACAGCTTGATTACTATCGAGAATCAATACCGATTCGTAATCAGCTAGCGCAGCCCTTAGATCACGTTTGCTTTCCTCGTTCTGGGCCTTCAACAAACCGGCGCGTATCCGTGCCACGGTTGTAACGTCTGCGGTCAAGGGCACGGAGACCTGTGCGTTGACATTGACTCTCTTCTTCGCGATCGCCGCCTCGACACTGTGCATCTTATCCGCCGGGTCACCTGGCCCATTGGACGTTATCTTCAAAGCGAATGCATACTTCTGACGCGCTTCCTCTAAATTGCCAGCACGTCGGAGGACGTCAGCCTGCACCATGGTTTCTCTGTAGATACGCACATTGGTGGTTATCTGTCTGGCAGCACTCTTCAACGAGAAAGTGGAAATTTGAGTAGCCAATGCGACCGCAGCATCAAAATCGCCTCGCTGGTATGCAGCTAGCGCAGTCTGTAGCAGTGCTCCCTCTTTGACTTTATTCGCAGCCTCAGCCATTGATGCAGCCGCAAGTTGGATTAACTGCTGTGCCTGAGCATGCAAGGGGCCGAATGTGATCTGGTTCAAATCCTGGATCGCTTTGCTAAAGTCTTTTGTTTGGAACTCGATAGTTCCCGCTTTAAGCAGTTCAGTGAACTGTTGTTCCTGTCTAAGTTGATCGTCGTGTGCTTGTTTACACTTTTTGGCGTACTTATGCTCATCCTTCTGAGCAGCCTCACAAATAAGGGCAGTGACTTGATCCAGAAGTTCCTGCGATTGCGCTTGTTTGATCTGCTTATCGAGCGAGTCTATTTGATCCTGCGCTAGCAGTTGAGGCATCAGCACAAACACTGTGGCACCGAACAGCATGGTCAAGCAGCGCCTTGTAATCCACCTCATTTCTTTGCTCCTTTCACGATTTGATCTAGATCGGGAAGCACGAGTTGGAATGTGCATCGATGATGTTCTTGGTCAATGCTGCATTGCAAGACACGTTCCGTGCTATCCGCATCTCGGAGAATCACCGTGTAATCTCCCGGGGATACTCGTTCGATTCGCAAAGGTGTATGGGGATCTGAATCCGGAAGCGGGACAGAACCGCCTCCATTCCTCGTAACCGCTACGATCATCGCCCAGGGCGAAGCATCGATCTGCATAAAAGTCAAAAGCCCGACTGGTGTTGCATATGTATCTGTATGCGGATTTGTCGAATGTGTGCTCTTGCGAGTAATGTGCGGAAGCCTCATGGTGATACCGATCGAGATGGCGAGTGCAGCAACCACCGCCAATCCTTGGAACAGCAGAGTCCCGATTATCTTCCTTAGAAGAGTCTCTGGCTCTCTCGCCGCTGAAGACATGGATGCTAGAGATTTGTCTTGAAAATGTGCACGTTCCTGCTCGAGATCTGAGCGCTTTTTAAAACTCTCTGCCGGTGGAAAAGAGCCCATTTCGTTTGAGGTCTCGGACAAAACGACGCGGCTCTCGCTGCTCATCTCCGCAGTAGTTCCCCCGATCTTCTCCTGAACCAACGGTTGAAGATACTGTTGGAGTCGCCGCCGAAAGCGCAGCAGGTCTTCGTTCTCAGGAAGAGCAAGGAGTGCGTCGTCGATTATTTGGAGTGCGTGTTCAGGATGATCGACAAGCAACTCCTGTGATTGGAGCACTGCCTGATGCACACGTTTTTGGATCTTTGAGGCCTTCTTGCGCTCGTCAATCTGCGACTTCAACACAAGCAAAGCATTTTCTGACGGAAGGTTCTCGAGCACCTGCATCACGCGAGATTCAGCGAGGCTGAGATCGTCCGCATCCAGACTATTCTGGATCTCCGCGATAACTTTTTCCAGCAGTAAATTCTTCTCCTCTTCTCTCTGACCTGTAACCGCTTCAAATAGCAATGCTTGAACTTCTCCTTGAGTCGGGTCGAGGAGTGCAGCCTTTCTCAAGATTCCGATGGCCTCCATAAATCGGCGCGCGCTCAAGTCAAGTCGCGCGTTTCGTACGAGTTCTGCGACTTCCTTTTTTTGTTGCTCGTTCCTGATCTCGCGCTGTAACACAGCATGCGCATTGCGAAGATCTGTACTGGCATTGTCCAACTCAAGGGCTCGGTTTAAAATCTCCTGCGCACCAACCAAATCTCCTCGTCGACGCGTCTGATGGGCTTGTTCGCAGAGTGACCTTACTTGCAGGGAGCGTGTCTTTGCTGCTTGCACTACTTCCAAACGCATCCTTAGGGAAAACTCATTTTGTGGATCGAACGGTAGTGCTTGGCCGAAAAGCTGAAGAGCTTCATCATATTTTTTTGAGATAACTGCGGCTTCTGCCTGCGAAACGATCTGCCGTAATTGCTCACTACGCTGCAACTCTCCGAGCCTGCTCTGCACGGCACCAAGCATCGCACGGGTTTCTGCATCCTCCGGAACCAGTTTTTGTGCTTGCAACAAAGTAATTCGAGCACTAGCAAGCTGGCCTGCAGCTTCAAGCCGACGTGCCGAGGCCATGAGATCTTGGACACGCTCCTGCCTCAGTAGTCCGAGTATAGCCTGTAGGTCAGACTGCATTTCACCTGCACTCGCATAACGCTCGTTAGGATCTTTGGCAAGCGCCTTATCGATAACCTGATCCAGTTCGGGTGGTGCCCCCGAAATGAATGTGGAGATACTGCCATGTGGTTCATGTATTACCTGGTAAATTGCGGCTGCGTCTTTTCCCTTGAAAGGAAGCTCTCCGGTGATCATCTCGAAGAGCATGACACCGATCGACCAGATATCGGATCGCCCATCGCTCAACTCTCCTTTAAATCTCTCGGGAGCGATATAGTGAAAAGTACCCAGCAGAGAATCCGTACGGGTTAGCCGGCTTGTCTGATCCTCGAGATGCGCAATACCGAAATCTACGATCTTCGCATGGCTCTCTGCGGACACGATAACATTCGCAGGCTTCATGTCTCGATGCACCAACCCATGCTGATGAGCATAGCCAACTCCGGCGCAAAGTTGTTCGGCAATATAAATACCGTCGTACAGTGATAGCCTTGTAACGGAACGCAGCATGCGGTCGAGAGATTGTCCGGGGAGGTACTCCATGGCGATGAAGGGTTTACCCTCATACTCACCAAATTCATAAACCGTCGCGATGTTGGTATGGTTCAGAGCTCCTGCGCGTGCTTCCACATAGAAGCGTTCCCTCATCTCTGGGGTAGAGTCCGTTAGAGTCTTGATGGCCACTTCGCGGCCGATCAGTTTGTCCTCTGCACGATAGACAATTCCCATACCTCCGCGGCCGAGCTCACCGACCACTTCGTAGCGTCCGATCCGATTCCCTTCAGCCACACCTTGGGCGTTATTTCTCACGCATACCATCCGCCACGCGAAGTGGAAGCCTAAATTTCACGCTAATAGAACAACACGCAAGCGCTTACCGCCTTCCAGTGATTGTTCGAATAAAAAATAAGCTCTGAATGGAAGAATAAGCATTTCTGCGGGTTGTTCCAGATGGGATTCATGGATGTATTTATTCTTTGCTTCAAAGCTGAATAATCAGCAAGCAAGAAAATATAGGAACAAAGAGGAGGCTAGAGAAGTTAGAAGCGAGTCAATGCGGTCTTACAAGGCCACTTCGACGATGGCAGTTCTTAGAGAACTTCTTGGCTACGCCTTCTCACATCTTTAAGAAAGCGGCACGTCCGATGTGACATAAATGTCATGCAGCCAATATCTACGTAACTGCACAGCATTTATGTTGTGTTTTGCAGAGCAGGCAGAAAGGTATCAGATTGGCGATCAAAACAGCACTCGGTCACAACTTCTATATATGGCACCCTTCATCTGGCATGCAAAGCGATACCTTGTATATCCTCGCTCACGCGGAGAGGACAGCAACTTCGCAGCAGGTGGAACTTCCGGAGCACTCCACCATGAGCTTCCTGTGTAGAGAGGGTACAGAACTCTTTGCACATCCGATACACATTGCGTTCGCTCGAGGAGGCGCCGTGCCATTCGGAACAGCAAAAACTGAATCTGTTGAGAATTACAATCTTTTTAAGGCCCCCGGTGCACCAGAAACATTGGACAGTTACGACACGATAGGTTCAATTCCCGATGATCAAATGACCTCTATAAACAGCGATATCCTCACGGTAAGAAAAAGAGCATCGACCTTAAGTATTTATTCCACAGGTCCTTTACTGCAAAGAGGAACCGAGCTCAAAGACGTCTTCGCTGCATTGAAAAACGCCGGGCATCACTACAACCATTTCATAGCTTATTTTTGCCGCGGTACTCCCTTTGGGGGAGGCGTGGGGCACAACGCGCGCTATGTCAACCCTCCCGTTAGACCATAGAAACGACGTTATTCTGCAATCAGCTCTTATTCCACTCATAGAAGACTTTTTATTCACCTCTGCTATGTCCAGCGGAATATCTGGTCTGATTACCGCAGGACTCCGTGAGTCGAGAGCATTCTGGCTGTGTTTTGTAGTGTTATGAAATTTCAATGCGAGTGCAGTGTAAAGCAGGATACAGTATGTCAGATTCCTATACTCAAGAAGGCCGACTCCTCAACTTCTCTAGTCCGCTTGGCACGGACGTACTGCTCGCGAATTCATTTAAGGGAGTCGAAGGAATATCAGAACCCTTCTGTTTTGACGTCGAGCTTCTATCTTTGCCCGAATTTAGCATAGATCCAGCATCACTCGTGGGTCGCCGTGCTTCACTCCAGATGCTGTTGGACTCCGCTACGGGAGAGGTACGTTACTTCAACGGCATTATCGCTTCTTTTCGGACGGCGGGAGGCGATGACTACTTTCTTCGTCATCGAGTACAAATGAGGCCTTCGCTGTGGCTTCTTTCTCTCAATATGCAAACCCGCGTCTTCCAAAACAAGACAGCAGTTCAGATTGCAAAAGAGATATTGGAACCTTACAGCATAACCCCGAACGATGAGACAGAAGGTCCCTACCCGTCATTGGATTACTGTACACAATATCGAGAAACTGATTTGGAGTTTTTGTCTCGTTTGCTCCAACAGCACGGTATTTTTTACTACTTCATACATTCAGAGTTTGATCATAAACTGGTGATCGCGGATCGGGTCTCTCTTCTTACGAGATGCCCGGGCAAAAGCAGCTACCAATTCCGGTCTGGTTCTTACCTCGAAGATGCATTAACGGAAGGGGTGATTAAGGAGTTTGCGGCAGAATCGCAATGGATTCCCGGGAAATACTCCAGTTGGGACTTTCAGTTCATGTCATATCAAGTCTCAGAGGTAGATACCCAACACTCCTCCGTGCCGATGGGACAAAATGCGCACGAGATTCGCGATTTTTCCGACTCTGCCTCGGCGAGACTGAAAACCGAAAATAGCGATGCAAAGACTCATTCGATGCATACCCACTTGCTGACTATACGAAGAGAGATGCTTGAGGCTCAAGCCGTGAAGTGCCATGGAGCCTCTACGGTCAAGACACTTCAGGCAGGCTTCACCTTCCATTTAGCAAGTCATCCAGAAGCTACGTTAAACAGTAAGTATCTTTTAACTCAAGTTAGCCATCAGGCTGTGCAACACCCCACCTATCGATCGGACGATTCTCATGGGAGGGTTCGCTATGAAAATACTTTTGAAGCTAGACCATCTACGCAGCCGTTCCGAGCGGCCCCACAACAACCCAAGCCGAGAGTAAGCGGGGTTGTGACGGGAAAAGTGGTGACACGGGTTGGCGAAGACACTCATGTGGATCGTTTTGGACGCGTATGTGTGCAGTTTTGGTGGGATCACTCCCGACCGGACAACACGCCGGACAACACAATGGTGCGCGTATCGCAACAATGGGCGGGGAAAGGATGGGGTACGTACTTTTGGCCTCGCGTAGATGATGAAGTCCTAATTGGATTTATTGAGGGAGACCCGGATGCCCCGATTATTATCGGCTCTCTCTACAACGGGAAGCATCTGCCAAAATATGATCCTGTAACATACTCAATGCGCTCCGGCATTTTGACGCAATCTTTCAGAGGCGGCAGCGACGGTTACGCCAACGAACTACGCTTTGAAGACAAAGCGGGAGCCGAACAGGTTTTCTTGAAAGCCGAGCACGACATGGATCACCGCACACTGAACGACCACAGACGTTGGGTTGGGAATGATGATTCCCTTGTAGTTCTTGGTGCTCATTACGAAACGTTTGGTAAAAATTACGAGAGCTCCGTTAGCGGGAATCGGATTGAAAGCGTCCACGGAAACATCAGTACGAGCGCTGGCGAACAAGTCATCATTACAGCCGGAGATAGGTTTTCCATCTCAGTCGCAGGTTCACTTTTGACGCTTGGCCCGGAAGGTGTGGTTATCTCAGGACCGATGGTACATATCAACAGCGGGGGAAGCGCAAGCATAGCGCTGGGGCCGCCCCGTGCACCAGATGTTGCCGATAATGGAAGCAAAGGTGGCAAGATGTAGCCGCCGGCTTCAAAGCCAGTCTTTTTAGCGGGGCCGGTGCAATGTAAGGCGGGTGATGATGCTCGCTAGTTTCCAACGATAGGATTATTCAAGATGCCCATGCAGACCTGTATGGGAGCTACGTTGAGATGTTCGTTCGGCCTAACACCGAGCACTCTCGTCGTTCTTCCCGAAAATCGCGTTTTCACAAACGGAAGTGCAGACGCAAATATTCTAGATCATCTTCCTTTGGTCAATATACTCCCGTTTGGCGCGTGCATCTCTACGGCGAACCCGGCAGTTGAGATTGCCACTCTGGCGGCACTCGGTGTCCCTACGCCAGCTCCATGCGTACCTGTCACTCCTTCACCTTGGGTTCCCGGAGCCATCACGGTGCAAATCGGGGGCGCACCCAGCTTGAGCAGCAACTCTGTTCTCATGTGCGTATGGGGAGGAGTGATTGAGATTATTGATCCAGGAGAATTTACAGTCGAGGTACCTCAGTGATAGCAGGGATAGTTCCTCGATTAGCTATCTTTCTTGAGCAAACCCACTCTTATCTCCCCTCATTGCACGTCACGGCGAGATAGGCGAATTCAGCTTTCTCGCAGTAGCAACACAAAGTCTACGAGTGGTTAACAGGTCTCTTAAGGGATCAAAATAGGGCAAGAGGGTTTATTCACCGTAGAGAGATTGTGGTACGCCACTGTTTCGAAAGAACACAACGGTGTGGGTAAATGCTAACCCAGCAGCCCTGACTGAAAAGACAAAGGTGCGCCTTTTATAAACAAGCATGCATGCGTCTTGGACGCGTAACGCAAACCCAACGAGATATCCAACCAAGACTGCTACGAGAGGTTTACGCATGAGCGCGACAAACGAATCATTTATCCCCGACATGTTTCTAAAGTTTCCGGATGCGGAGGGGGAGTGCGAAGTTTCCGGTTATGAATCAACGATTGCTGTCGTCCAATATGATCTCCACGTAAACGCTGTATCTACACAAAATCACGGTTCAGGCCAGAAAGGCGGCAAGGGCACGATTGGGACCATCTATGTTGAGCTTATTCATGACAAGGGTTACGCTAAGTTACGCAAGTTCTCAGGTCAGGGAACCGTGACAAAGGGCGATGTTGTTATCACAAGAACAGCGGATGGTAATAAGGATGAAGTAATTACACTGACAAATACAAAAGTTACCCACGCCAGCAGCACACATATTCGTGGTGGCCGCAACACCGCAAGCATCATATTGTCGTTTGACAAAGCAACAGTTCAAACTTACATTGAAAAAAATAGCCAGTTCGTTGTAGGAGATACTACGACGTTCGACGTTGCTAAAGGGCAAACAGAGTAAATCCTATCAGCGGTGGTTGCGTTTAAGTAAGCACTAAAGCAGAGTGTAGCCTCCAGCAATGGAGCGCACAAATAAATTAAGGGGCAAGGAGTGGCAATTTATAGCGTAGTCATGGGACAGGGAATTTCCGTCCGCAATCTTGGTGAAGACAAGCTTATAACGGGAATTGGCAATCCTGAGGATGGGCTTCAGTCCTGTTCTGCAGTGATGCTTTTCAATAAGCGAACTCGTGCGGCTGGGCTTTACCACTTTCCCGCCGGGGACATTGAGGAGGATTCAAGTTCGAGACAGATCTTGCAATCCATGGCGGACGCAGTTATTCCAACTGAAGCATACATCTACTACGGAACGGTCACGCTTTCATATGCATTCACTCCATCCGTAATACCGTCTGATCCGCATGCCGGGGTCTTGAGAAGCTTTGTTCTGCGTCTTTTGCCATTTGGATGTCGCTTGCGTCGCGGACCAGCTCAACTCGCGATTGTTTCGCTCGCTCAAAACGATGGGACAGCGATTATTGAGGAGAAATACCCTAAAGACGACTATAAAGATCTGCGAGACATACCGCCAGGGGTGTATCAGCATTATCAGCTGTATCGCGATTATTAAGCCCATAGCCCTAAAGTATGTCTATCGAAAATTGGAATGTATCTTATCCATGTACTAGATGCGCTAACATTGCGCTCGCATCATAGAGACGCCGTTGATATTATTTTCTGGAGACTTCGTCACGCTAGCCATTGGTCGACTAAGTCAGGTGGTATATTAACTTTTCGAATCGCCGCTGACTGACCTCGTGGCAATATGGCTCGATATAGGTTTTCTTGTTTTATTTCCTTGGAACACAACGCACATGCACATGTTTATATGCGAAGCTCTCTTCGCCTGAAAGATCTAGTACATAAAGGAAGAACTTGATAGTTTTCCGAAAACTTAAAATTTCACCACTAAAATGTATAAATTCAAGTAGAGCCGGTACAGTTCGTTGGATGGTGAATGCCTTTGCACTTTCGTCGGCCTCCGCAGAGTTCGACATCTCGGCGGCTTAGCGAATGAGTTTACAGAGGACCTTGGGGACGTTACAAATGGAGAGGGTCATGCCGTTGGTTTTTTTGCAGTGAGTCAGGCCGATATTCCTTTTTCGATCCCAATTGCGGAGCGTACGAAATCTTAGACGTCCAAGGGGTTTTTACGAGCATGAACCGTGATGTATCTGCCGAGGACGATGACGTTCCATTTTGCGTCTATGGTGTAGCCTAAACACTTGCGAGCGATGCGAGAGATTAAGCTTCGTGGTCGCCTTCAGGTTTCACGGCTTTCGACAGGCGGAAGGCCAAACAAATTGCATCGCACGTTAATATCGAGCTAGAACATTTCTACTCACCATCAAAGACCTCTATTGCCTGCTTTTTTACATGACTTGGTCATACTTAATCTCACTGTTAGCAATTCCCGTAGTTTTGCGCGAGCTCTAGCTAAGCGCGACGTCACTGTTCCAACGGGGCAACCCAACACCTGTGAGATTTCTTGATATGACAAATCCTCATACTCTCGCAATAAAATCACCTCACGAAATTCAATATGAAGATCTTGAATAGCTGCTTTAACCTGCTCCGCCTGCACTTTGCTGACGTAAAGATCGAGTGAGTCTTTGGCAGGCTCAACGATGCTTTCCCCCTCCCACTCAGTGCCTTCGATTTGAATCAATTGAGGACGACCGCGTCGCATCCTCAACCGATTAAGCCAAAGATTTCTCAGAATAGTGAATAACCAGCTTTTAATATTGCTGTCTGGTTTGAGCCTCTTTGCCGCCTGCAACGCCCGGACGTAGGTTTCTTGAACCAAATCCTCTGCTTCTGCAGGGCTTCTGGAAACTGCCATCGCGTATCTATATAGACCAGCGATATGCTCCACACCAATTTCATCAACTTGTTCGTTCTGCGATGCGGTTAATGCCATCTCTCAACTCACCTCAAAATCATCTAGCTGTAAGGACCTATGTCACACCAGTCTGTTGCCACGTCGAAATACTTGGCTAACAGGTGCACATGCACCAATCTGGATGCTCTATCGGTTGCAATTGGGAATAGGAAGGAGGGCGAGTTTAGTTTCGCCTTCAAATTTGTAGGTCCAACTACCGAGCTGAAGCAGACACAATTCAACGTGTTCTGATCGCCCCGGAAACTCGAGATGAGCAGAATGCAGTTGGATATATTCGAGATGTGGCGTCGTAGTCCGCCTTATTGCAACTCCCGATGTCTCTTGGCTGACGGGGCAAGTTATGGTGCGTAATGGGCAATTATGCTTATGCTCAAAGGCACGCGAAGGCGCCTTCTTCTAGCAAGCACACGCCCGAAGCTCTGAATATTCGTAGCAAAGCATCCTAGCTCTACTCGCCTATGCCAACTCGCTGCCCGTACCAGATGCACGCCGCTGGGGATTGATGTTTGAAATACATACTCGTAAAAGTTCTGGAGCATGCAGTAAGCCTACCTACTAGAAAGGCGTGTTGTCTACCATTCCCGCGCGGGTTTCTCAAAAACCGCTTTGGCGCTCGGCCGATCGATGTAAGTCTCGACTGAAGAAGCGGCTTATGTCTCAACTGACAAGTGTGAGTCCACAGATATTCTTGCTCGACCATGCCTTATAGCGATTGCTCCAGCGGTAGTTCGTAAGGCGGGAGATTCCATACTCACGGCATAGGCGCGCTACTGACATCGGATAACTTGATAAAATTACAGACGTTTATCCAAGATCTGATTTTCTTTCGCAGGCATACAATATCGTCGTGCGCCTCCCAAAGCTGAGAAACCGTCTCCATCACGCTCGATGTAAACCGTCTCTCGGGTCTGTTTTTGTAACGCAGTGCTAAGTACGTTCAACAGGATTCTGTCGGAATCTTTGGTACATTTAGAAGAGCAATCCATCGCTTATCGTCCGCGAATAGCATTTGATTCTTGGGCTTCTGTTCCCTAGCCACCACCACCCGGAGTCTCCAATTTATTCAACGCCCCAGGTGGAAAAACCCAAATCTCTCTTGCGCCAAAACCTATTAGTCGGTAGCCTTATATTTTATGTATGGAGAGACAGCAGAGAAGATTTTAAGAATAGCGGAATTCTCTGATGGTGCAACGAGGATACTCTGCTTTCAGCTATACGGATATTTCCGAAGCGATTGGGATCAGGAAAGCTAGTATTCATCATTATTTTCCGACCAAGGCCGGGTTGTCAGTTGCCGTCCCTGAGAGCGTCATCCAAGGAATGGAGAGACTCAATTCTTAGTTAAAATCCCCTTTGCGCCCATTCAAGCCTACTTCCAGTATTGGGAGGAATGCATCCGCGGTAAAATAGTGTCTTTTAAATTGATGCTCTTGAAGCATTCCCACGAGGAAGTCTCGTTGAGGTCTGCGAGCACCAAGTTCCGGATGTACCACCGTCCTCAGGGAGTTTTCGCAGAAGCACCTGGGCAGGTCAGTCCTGCGTCCGCGTCGTCTCGGTTATGCCGCACCACGCACCGTGCGCGCCTCCGCAGGCGTTCGTTTCTAACCACAGAGACAAGGCACGTACGTGAGCTTCCTCAGCAATCTGATCCCACCGCATGCCAATAAGCCGCCGACACTGCAGGCCCATCCTCGACGAAGCGCAGAAGGCCTCGTCCCAAGGAAGGCTGACCTATCTCTTCAACCCCAGTCTGTCACCGGACGAAGAGGTCAATGCCTACCTGAACCTGCGTACGCCGGAAGATTTCGGTCACGCTGATATCGTGCGCTTCGATGCAAAGACCGGAGCACTCGCTCCACTTCGGAACTCTGTGGGGACCGTGGGTGCGTGTGCTGTGGTGCGTACTTGGCGTCTCACTCGCCATTCTCACGGTATCGGCCTGATGATGTACTGGAACCGCTACCAGCGGTTCCGCTGGCGAAAGCTCTCTGTGTCCCACAGCATAAGATCTCACTACAAAGATTTAATCCATCCGCTGGTCTGACAGACTATCAAGATATCGCATCCCCAGGTGATCGAATGGCTGCCCCTCGTTGGACATTCCATTTCACGCACACCAAGCGCCAGATTCTATCCACTAGCAATCCCGAGATGTCGGTACGTAATAATAGTCACCAGAAAGCTCATTGCGGCCTGATCGCGCGTTCGGAATATCGTTTTTGATACCGGCACCGCAAACCACAGCACTCATTCAACAAGGACATATCAGATAGATGGAATGACAGCCGAGCTTCGTCTAGCCTGCAATAGTCCTTAAGGTCTCGATAAGCACGCTTAGCGGAAGCAATTCGCTTCTATTTCTCGGTTCAACGAGTGCATTGGACTTGATGTTGCCAATCGAGGTATTGGACCAAGTATCATTAGGAATGCTGAAGACAACGTGTCATCATTTATCAATTTCACGACGACTCGGGAGGCTGATGAACTTGGGTTTCTATCCAGGCCAGCCTTAGCTCTCCGAGGAATTTCGAAACCGAGAGCCGGCGACTGAGAAAAGCAGGTGGACGAGGGCCATCCAGCTTCTCGGTTTAAGAGTGTCCAGGCCTGTGAAAAGCCGGACAACGCGGACCAGTTCGGGTTGCGGAAACTTAAGGATGACGTTGCCCAGCAACTTTGAAGAACTGTCCCGACTCTTGGGAGCTTTTTTCCGGTCAGCGCGTTGCAAAAGCGAGGGCAGCTCCTGGATGGTCGGATCGGGGCAGTAGGCCGGGGTTCCCGGTTGGTAACGCCAGGATTCGGACAAGGGGCCCGCATCGAACGCATCGAAGCCGATCGCCTCAACAAGATCCATAACCAGGAGCTTCGACTGAGCATCATCTCCCGCTATCGGGAGGGCAATCCGGTTCTTCGCGCCTTTGGGAAGCCCCTTCCTCATCAGGCTGTCTGCGACGATGCTATTGAACGTCTTGATCACCGGGTGTCCTAGAATGTGGGACGTCCACTCGGACTCCACTAACCCTGAATTGATCTCAGCGATCTGGCCATCTCGAGGCGGATAGTAGTTTCCCGTGTCAATGATCGGCGCTGTTACCGGCAGGCGGGCGAGCAAATCCCTTGGCAACGATGGCACGCCCTTCAGAGGAATGGTGAGCACAAGCAGATCCACACCATTTGCTGCCTCCGAGACAGGAACTGGGATAGCGCCGGTCTCGCGGGCGATTTGAGAGAGCGTCTCAGGACCACGTGAGTTTGCGATCAGCACCGTGTGCTGCAATTGCCGGAAGTGCCGGGCCAGGATCGATCCTATATTGCCTGCTCCGATAATTCCGATCTTCATCTCTTCTCCTATTCCATTCCTCTGGCACCGAGCGCCGGAGGTATCGTTCATATATAACGATCGTTTTCCGTACAATGCTAGATGAGGGAACGATCGTTGTCGATTCAGAAAAAAGGCTCTATGCTGGAGAAGTGGCGAAAACCTCGACAAAGCTCGCATCTCATCGCACAAGCAAAGCAGAGCTGATCGCTGAAAAAGATCGTGCAATCGTGCTGGCCGCCCGGGAGCATTTTCTGCGCTACGGCTTTGCCGGCGCGTCGATGGATACCATCGCGAAGTCAGCCGGCGTCTCCGTCAAGACGATCTACAGCCATTTTTCAAACAAGGATGAACTTTTCAGCAATGTCATGATAGGTGCCTGCACCGACAACCTCTTTGCTGCAGACATTCCTTCAAACGAGACCCTTGAGCAACGGTTCCCATGGTTCTCTAAGGCAACGCGACAAGGACTGTTTGAAGCGGGCAAGGAGTATCTCGGGCACTTACTTTCTGAGGAGCAACTGGCGCTCTATCGCGCTGTTACACGCGATGCCGAGCGCTTCCCAGAGTTTGGGCAGCAGTATCAACAGACTATTGCACGGGGCAGGACAGGTATTCTGATCGCCTACCTGAGATGCGTCTTCCGAAAGAAAGGCTGGACAGGACGAGACCTGGCACAGGATGCGGCTTCGTATGAGGCACTACTCCGCGCCCAGATCTTCGAGGAGGCTTTGCACGGCCTTTTGACCGTAAGCTCAAACACGATCGAACAGTATGCAGCCTTGGCTTCCAGCACCATGTGGATACTGCTCGCGGATGACTGTAAATAAGTTGACAAACGCGGATACCCAAGTTTAATCCGCGGAAGCCGTAAACTCACCATCGTACCAGATCGTTTCCACTCCCATGTTCTCGGCCGATCCATCCTCGTTTCTGGAGATTGCGTAAGCCCGTAACACCTTTAGCCCTTATGCCCTACAAGGATCGATGCACAAACTGGCCATAGGAAACATCCGTTTAACTTTGTTGGTGGTCCATGAAGAAAGTGTAGCCAATTCGTGCATCCAGAGCTGGAGTTGATAATTCGTTCGCTACCTATCAATATTTGTTAGGTAGCTATCGAATCGAAGAAGCGTGGATGGAAGATAAGCGAGAGATCATGAAGCATGATTCGGTTGGCGCATGGGCGAAGCGGCTTTACTTCGCAGCCCGCGCCATGATGGACTCCGTTTTGCGTCCCTATGACCTTGGTTCCACACAGTGGTATGTGCTCTATCAACTGGCCAACGAAGGACCCACGATGCAACGCGATGTTGTGCGCATGCTCCGGATCGAGAGGGCCACGCTGAGCGGGATCGTGTCGACCCTGGTGCGCAAGGGGCTCGTCGATCAAACGCTCGACTCCGTCGATCAGCGTCAACGCATGCTTCGTATCACCCGCTCGGGTAGAAAGCTGTGGAAAGAGCTGCCCGATCCGACCGCACTCATTCTGGCAATCGCATTCGACGGCGCCGACCCCATAGAGTTAGCGATAACACGTCGTGTGCTGCAAACCGCAACGCAACGCCTCAACGAACACATCTCGGGAGGAAATCAAGCGTGACAATCCTAATTACTGGTGGAACGGGACTCGTGGGTTCACGGCTCTTGCGACGGTTCGTCGATGCTGGGTAGACTGCCGTGCGCTCGTAAGGCCCGGTAAGGAGGTTCCTGCCAGAGCGATACGTGTGGACGGTGACCTTCTAGATGAGGCTTCGTTGGAGCAAGCTGTAGACGGCGTTTCGGCGATAGTTCATCTTGCCGCAGTGTTTCGCACCCAAAATGAGTATGACATCTGACGTGCCAATCTCGATGGCACGAAAAACCTGATCGCCGCCGCGAAAGCGCACGCCCCACCAGTCCGGTTCATCATGGCAAGCACCGGACTGGTCTACGATGCGGACGCATCCCGTCCCGGTCTCGAAGATGACCCGACTAACCCTAAGCTCGCGTTATCCCGCAAGCAAGATCGCCGCGGAAAACGAGCTACGCAATAGCGGCCCCAACTGGAGCATCCTCCGTCTCGGCTTTGTTTACGGCGACGGGGACGGACACCTGGCCTCGGTCCCACCGATCGCCGCTAGGCTCAAGTGGCACCCCGCGAAGACTTTCAGCCTCGTCCATCAGCGAGACGTTACAGGCGTGGTCGAACCGCTTTGGCGCTGTCGATATCCTTGTAAACAACGCCGCTCGCATCGTCTATAAGTCCGTGACGGAGATGTCACTGAATGACTGGAACTCCATTATGGAGGTGACCTCGACGGGCACTTTCCTCCATTCGCGTGAGGCCTTGAAAGCAAACAGGAGTGGCGTGATCGTCAATATTGGCTCGTACGCCTGCTTCCAGACCCTTCCCGGGCATAAGCACCTACGCCGCGGCAAAGGGTGCCCTGGCGCAACTGACACGAACGCTTGCCCTGGAGGCCATCGACCATGGGGTGCGTGTCAATGCTGTTGGCTCAGGAGATGTAGTCACCAATTTCCTCAACTCGTTCCATCCGGATGGCCGGGAGTTCCTCGCGAAACATGGGAAGAGTACACCGATCAAGCGGGCTGCTCAGCCTGCAGAGATCTCGGAGGTCGTAGCATTCCCCGCGTTGGAGAAAGCCAGCTTCATCGTAGGGGCGGTCGTGATGGCGGATGGTGGCATGAGCATCGCGGTTCCGAGCTAGTCATTTATTCAAAGACAGAACGCTCTAAAGAATGTGCATAAGCCAAATTTCGCAGAGTCAAAGGGAGAATCTTCTTTTGCTGCGACGCGACGATAGCCTTACTTCTTCGGTTCGGCGTCTACCGAAGCCAGCTTCAGATCCTTCAACCCTGGCTCGACCGCTGCCTAGTCCCCTACCGTGATGATAACGGTATCGTCCGGCCGAATATACTGGGTGCAGCCCCCACGGTCTGCACCCAGGTGATTTTCGTCTCAGACGTGGCACCTTTAAAGGGAACTACATATATGACCAATGGTCACTTGCATAAAGGTATTTTGGGATATTCTTTTTTTTGCATCCTAACCTATCAGTAGGTAGTCTAAGTTAGTATGTATGGGGAGACGGCAGAACTATGCTGAAAACGGCTGCTCCTATAATTGCTCTAATGTTGAGTCCGATGCGTCTATGGCAGATGTCCAATAAGCGCTGCTCGCATCCTGTATTTCCGGTATTCGCGATGCCTTACGGGAAATCAACTCTCCTACGTTGAATGAACTCCACGTTTTCGAAGCGCTAAGAAGCTTCGCCAAATGCACTACCTACTAGTCGAAAGGATGACATGCCCTTGAACCATCGTCGTTCACTACTTTGTGTCTCTCTAACGAAAACCCTTGTGCAGCCAATCTGGGCCTTCGTCACCATCTTCACCGCCGCTGGAGTGACAGCCGCCCTCGCAGAACCTTATGGACAGCTTCACGTGAAAGGACTGGGGGGATACGCCGCGTTTGGCGTCATCTACATTCTTGTTGCCGCTCTTCTTCTTACACGTAAGTTCAACTCTGGCGCGAGCGCACACACCGGAATTCCTCTGACGCTGGTGCTCGCTGCACTCCTCTCCCCTTCAACTGCTTACGGAGAACATGCTCCCATCCGCCAAATCGTCCTCGTACACGATTCCTTCACCACCAGCAAGGTCTGGGACACGGTGACACCTCTACTGGAAAAGAAAGGATATAAAGTCACCGCTGTAGAGCTTCCTCTCACCTCACTTGCGAACGATGTTGCCGCGGTTGAACATGCCCTCGCATCGTTCGAAACACCGGTCGTGCTGGTTGGACACGGATACGGTGGCGTGGTTATTACCGAGGCCGGTAGAAATCCAAAAGTGGCGCGACTGGTCTACATCGCGGCTTACGCTCCGGACGATGGTCAATCGGCTGACGGGTTGATGAAGAAATTTCCTTCTACTCCGGGAGAAAACCAGCTACATCGCGGTGATGATGGGCAGCTTCTTCTCTCGGAAAAAGGGGTGGATGAAGATCTCGCTCAGGATCTTTCGGACTCGGCCAAGGTTGTTTTAGCATCAAGTCAACGTCCCGTACCTGGAGGGATCTTCGCGACACCGGTGGGCTCGGCTGCGTGGCGCCAGAAACCGAGTTGGTTCATTGTCGCGACGAACGACAGAATCATCTCACCAGAACTCGAACGCGATCGAGCGAAAACTCTTCACGCAAAAACTACGGTGGTTCCGTCCGGTCATGTCCCAATGGTCTCCAAACCTGTCCAGGTAGCGGAAGTGATTGAGTCGGCTGCGAACAACCGTAGGTCTAGCTACAAGCCGGTCCTCCTTGGGATTGGGACAATGGGAATGTCAGTGCCCTTCTACCACTAGCGGGAGGTACTGCATATGCGTGTTCGCGCTACAAAACATGGCAAGGCAAGCCGGCGTGGGATTGATGTTGCATGATGTTGCGATCCCTTTGCTACACATAGCCGACGCGACAGCCACTCTAATCAAATCGAAGAATCTGTGCAATCCCGGCCTCATGGCCACAGCGTTTACGATGGAGCAATCGTTCTATACCGGCCGACTAAGCTCAGCGTGCCTCACGCCAATCATTCCCGACTGCGCCAACCGTGCCGAAATTCACCGAATCATATGACGAGTTGCCTAAACATCGTGACCCCAAAAAGCGAAACAGCTTATATCTCCATAGCCAACCGTTTAATCCAGCAGGGGTGCCGATTGTCTGATCTTTGGTTGCACGAAAATCGGAATGCTGTTAAATCAAGCAACGTGTCGGTTCCTGTTTTTGGCACGATCTAAGTGCATTACGATGCCACGCTAACCTTTGCGTTCTCCGATGCTGAGACTTTTACTAAAGTGCAAACTCCAGGCGTTTCTGCCTAACTCTGAGGAGACAATAGTGCCAGATCATAAGCGGAAGTATGAAGATCTCACGCCACTCAATGCGAGACTCACAAACCTGAAGTCCGGCGACGAATTTGCGTCGGGGATGGGAACTCAGAAGGGCTTCCTCAACGTTACGACAAATGGGGCTACCTTGAAGAGTCCCGCTGCTTGCGACGAGGCGGAACACATGCTCCATAAGCACTCGCCGATCGAGATTCGTAACGTCATCGGGGGAACGGACCTCGATGATGTTCGTTCGCTGTTGCGCGCTTACACTGCCTTCCTCGCGGCGTCGACCTCACCTGGCAAGATTGACCTAGGTCGCAGACTCGCAGAGCTCATAGACCTACCTGGAACAAATACGCCGCCCAGTGGTGCTCTCTTGTTAGCTATCGCGAACGGAAAGTCTCTCGGCTGCGTTGCCTTTGGTCCGGTCACTCTCCCCTCAGGGGAGATCGTCGCTGAGCTTCGCCGCATGTGGGTATCACCCGAAGCTCGTAGCAACTCGATTGGACGTGCCCTGATTATGGAGGCCATTTCACGAGCGCGTTCCGCTAGTTACACCGCCATCTACCTGGACTGCCTTTATGCCGTTATGCCAGCCGCCATTAAACTCTATAAGTCTGTGGGGTTTAGGCCCACAGACCGATATAAACACGATCACTCCGTCGAAGAGACCATCTTCCTTCGTCTGGATTTGGACCAGCCCACCGCGACAGCACCGACAAGCAATTATGCGAGAGAAGGCTGAACGGTAGAGATGAATACCTACCGTGTCAGCGTCTTCCACTATGATCGGGACCGGCGACTCGTCAGCAGGCAATCGTCGTATTTGGTGTTTGTCCTCAGCCACTGGACTTGCCCGCAGCCGCCATACCCAACCTGCAACATAGGAGTCATATACGCTTTTCTTTCTGTTCTGTAGCCCTTCTCGTAGTCGCAATCCCTGCTTCTTCAGCGTTTAGCCAGTCCTTTCCTCCCGGAATCGTGCCGGTTGGGGGCGCAGTCGTAAATGCAGCTCCACCGCGATCAGCCTTCAGACGCAGCAGGGACCTGTAACGGTCCACCTCGTGCAGCCGGCCACCGTATACGAGGGAAAAAACTTCCGACATGAGCCACATCTCGGCAAACAGCTACATCGACGTCGGTCGGTCAAGGGTGCGGATGGCAAAGAACACGCAAACTATAATAAAATTTTTCCTGAGGAGTTTCGCGGCCTTGCTGAAGGAAGCTACATGCAGCCTGCACAACCGGGCGTTGCATCTAACAGCCGCATGACGAACGGCGCAGTCGCCGGATCGTCCAAGATGATGGCCGGGGCCTCAAGTTCCCTCATGACGAATGGCGCTGTCACCGGCACAGGTTCCGGATCAGAACTGACTGTCGGCAACCAGCAGATTCAGGTTCCTGCCGGCACACCTGTCATCTTGATTGCCCTACAACGAAGCTGCTTCAGCTAGGTCAGCGCAAGCACCATCTGCTTGTGCGCTGGGCACATTGGGCCGCTGCTGGGACTTATTCTGAGTGGGATTTCCATCTACTGGTCTGCGCCCATCTTTCAACATCCCACCGATTCGACAGAGAATTTCGATCGAGCCGCAGACATCGGTATTTGGCTATGCGCCCACGTGCCTGGTTTTCATCACTACGACAGTAGTGGAGCCGAAGGGCAACACCCAGCATCCCCGGCCCCAGACTCAGGTGGTTATAAAGCCAATCTAGGGGACGGCCAAACGATACTTCTACGACACTCATAACCAACTCAAACGCACCTGAACGACTTCCTCAATGCCTACAACTTCGCCCGAAGACTCAAGACTCTCGCTCCCTACGAATAGCTCTACAAACTACGGACGCGGACAGACTTACTCTCAACCCAATCCATCAAATGACGGGACTAAACAGCTAGAGCGGCATCCCCCTCGTGGGGCCTGACTAGTGCCTCGTTTCGTGGGACGGCCCAGCATTCGAATTCCTCTTTATTCGAATCCCTCTTTATAGGAGCCGAGCTTGTGAATCGGACTATGAAAGTTGATTTTGCTCTCGGGAATACCCGCCCAAAGAGAAGCTTGAACGTAATAGGCTCTAATGAGTATATTGATGATGTCCTGGAGTACGTCCGCGACCGCTTCCCGGACGCGCTGGGGCATTCATCTTTTCGGTCCATACCGGGATGCGGCTCAGCGAACAGTACACGCTGACTTGGTCCCAGGTGCACCTCGACCGGAAGCTGGTTCACCTCACCAAAACGAAGAACGGACACGAACGAGACGTATTCCTTAAGGAGGACGCTCTCGCCGTCCTGAGCTGCCGGAAGAAAGGGAAACCGAAGGAGCCTGTGTTCCCCCAGGAGGGAGCGACTTTCGATATCCGTTCCTTGTTCCCCTCCATGGCCGACGCCGGGATCGAAGGCTACGTGTGGCACTGTAACAGGCACACGTTCTATTCCTGGCTCTCGATGGCAGGGGCAAGTATTAAGGAGATTCAGGAAGCGGCAGGCCATCGGTCGATCACGATGTCTGCCCGCTACGCTCACCTGACGCCGAAGCACAAGGCCTCGATCATGGCTCAGTATGCTCACCTTTGCCCCGACCAAAGAAGGCCGAGGTAGAGAGCATCATCGCAGTCCCAGCCAGCAATGTGGTTCTATTCCGTGGTGCACTCAAAACTGCCATCGGGGTTTCCTCGGAAGCTGTAAAGGTCAGCTAAAGCCTAAGTAACTTATTGATTTTATTGGTGCCCGGAGGGGGACTTGAACCCCCACGACCGGTTAAGGTCTGCGGATTTTAAGTCCGCTGTGTCTGCCGATTTCACCATCCGGGCCAGGCTGGCCTAGGGCCGCCCACCTCCCTCATGCTATCGCATCGCTCACCCGGAAGAACCCCCCACGCTCAACAGCAGATGGCTGGACAAGCGCTGAATTCCAATCGATTCAATTCGGCTTTCGATAGTAGATATGGCCGTTCATCAAAAAGTACTCCGCCGAGCACTGCTCCGCCCCGCAGATCATCGCCTCCAGACCCACGCACTGCTGCCGCGTAATCAGCCCCAGCGCACCGCACGAAGGACACGCCAAAACCGCCCAATAAGGATTCTCCGCCCTCCCCAGTCCCCCCGCCTGCTCCAGTAAAAACATCGTCCCCGGCTCCATCTGCTCCGGAATCCATTCGTCGAGGAAGTTCAGCTCTGCGGTCATCTCTACACTCCTTCTCGGTTGCGTGCGGATTGATCTCAGCCATCACCTGCGGCGCTGCCCAGCGCCAGAACGTTATACGCTCTGTTCTTCCCTGGCCTCCCTTCCCGATCTCGAGACTGCACCATCTATGGTGCAAAGAATATCCGATTTCCATGGCCTGTCAATGACAACGTCTCCACCCTGATTCCTCAACGTTTTCCGTAGAGCTGCTGGTAGATCTGCCGGTTCCGCAGAATCGCCTGCACATACTCCCGCGTCTCCGTATAAGGAATTGACTCCACAAACTCGGCGATGTCCTTGTAATCCCCCGAAGACATCCACTGCCTCACCGGAACATCTCCAGCGTTGTAAGCGGCCAGAGCATACTCCTGCTGTCCGCCATACCGCGCCAGCACCTCGCTCAGGTTCACCGTGCCCAGCTCGAGATTGATCGTCGGGTTCAAAAGTTGAGCCGTCGAAAATCCACGCATCTTCTCCTTCCGGGCAATCGACTTGCCCACCGACGGCAGCAGCTGCATCAGCCCATACGCATTCGCCCGGCTCACCGCTCCCGCATTGAACTCCGATTCCTGCCGGATCAGCGAAGCCACCAGGTAAGGATCAAGCCCGTTCTTCTCCGCATTCGCCGCCAGCTCGTTCCAGTAAGGCCGCGGAAACAATAGCTGCCAATACAGCGTGGGAACCTGGTTCATCGGCAGCGCAAAAAACGAGATCTTGCTGCGCTTCAGCGACTGCAGCGCCCGCGTCGTCTCACCATAGGAGTTATAGATCCTCGCCTCGGCCAGCGCGCCCCACTCCGCCGAATCCGGAGCCGCCTGAATCTCCGGCCCGATGTACTCGTTCAGCGCCGAGTTCGCCAGCAGACGCGCCTTGATCAGGTGCGGCTCATTCTCCGGAAGATCGTCTGTCAGCTCAGGAATCTCGCGATCCTCCACCGATGCCAGTACCGGCGACGGCGGAACCGTAGGAGCCTGCGCTCCCAGCACCGCCATCCTCTTCCGCGCCAGATCCGCATAGTAGTAGTTGATGTAGTTCTTCTCGAGCACCCGATAGTAGTTCGCCGCCTGCCCCGGATTATGCTCGACGTCCTCGAAGATGCGGCCGCGCCAGTAGAGGGACGTCGGAATCTCGAGGCCCTCTCCGTAGCGCTGAATCTGATCGTCCATCAGCTTGGCCGCCTCGCCGTAGTTGCGAATCCGGTAGTTCATCCAGGCTGCGCGCCAGTGCGCCGACGGAGCGTACGAGCTCTTCGGGAACATCTGCACCAGAAGGCTGTAGTGTCGAATCGCCTGCCCCGCATCGTGCTTGAGCAGGTACATGTTGCCGCCGGAATAAAGCGCCTCCTCCAGCCACCGGCTGGTTGGGAAGCGCTTCACCATCTGGTCCAGAGCCGCGGCATGCTCCTCCGGCTTGTTCTCCGTGCGCGAGATCTCCGCCAGCAGATACAGCTTCGCCGCGGCCGTGTCATCGCCAGTCTCCGGCAACCTCTCCACATCGCGCCGGCTGATGCGCTTCAATTTGTAGTCGCACACCGCGGCATAAATCGCCAGAGCATCCCGGTCCGCCTGCGACAGGCTGGAGTCGTTCCGCGCAATCTCGTGATACTCCTGCCCCGCATCGTTATATCGCTTGGCATTGAACATCTGGTCCGCATGGATCTTTCGCTCCGTCGCATTCAACGGAACTCCCATCGCATCCAGCTGCAGCTTCGCCTGCCCAGCCTCATAGCTAAGAGGAAACTTCGCATAGACGCTGCGATAGATCGGAGCCGCATGGCCCGCATCCCCGGCAAGCTGATACGCTCGCCCCAGCACATAACGGAAGTCGCTATGTCCTCCCACCGGCGTCTCTTCCAGCGGTTGAAGCGCCGCCAGAGCGCCCTGGGGATTGTTCTGTTGCAGATAGGCGTTCGCCAGCAGAACCGGAGCATTGGCCGCGAAGATGCTGTCCGGATGCCGGTCCGCAAAGTGATCGAGCAGAGCATAAGCATCCGTTCCGCGGTTCGCCTGCAAAGCCGCCTGTGCGCCTAGATAATCCGCGTAATCGTCCAGAGCCTTTCCACTCGCCTTCGCCTGCTGAAACGCCGAGTAAGCCTCGTTGTACCGGCGATCCAGCATATAGGCGTGTCCCAGCGCCAGGTACGCCGTCGCGGCCCCCTCCCCCGGGTGTGACCGCGCATACGCCTGCACCCCGGCATAGGCTGCCGCCGCGCGCGTGGCATTCAACTGCTGCGCCATCGGTCGCAGCTGCTCCGAAGCATGAAACGCGCTGGTCAGATGAATCGTCTGCGCTGTCGGCTTCTTCGACGCGCGCTTCTTCGCCGTAGCCTTGCTCGTCATCTTTCCAGCGGCTCTGCCGCTCTTCCTGGCCCCTGTCGACTTTGCCGCAGAGGCGCTCTCCGTCTTCTTCTTTGACGAAGGCGTCTTCGACGAGCTCTTGGTAGACCTTTTTCCAGAAGTCCCCGAGCCGGTCTGCGGCGTCGCTCCAACTGCCATAGCTGCCAAAAGAGAACCAAGCAGAACCGCAGATCTAAAACCTGTACAAACCCTCAAGATTGCCTCTCTTCGCGGAAGCCCACTCCTTTACTCTAAGCTGCAACCCCTCACCTGCCCATGACACCCTTGGGGATGGAATCTCAACAGATACAGGCCAACCTCCTCTCCTTCCCACCCCCTCTTCCCTTTGCCCCCAAGGCCCGCGACATTTACTATGGTTGAAGCGCAGATAGCACAAAACCGAGCCCAACAGGTTCAGCCCTTATTTAGCGCACCCTTTTGCTCATGCCAGCCATCCAATCACCAGGAACGGAAGAGATCCACCCCGACGTTGCATTGGTAGCACGCGCGCGGGAGGGGGACGCAGCCGCCTACGAGCAGCTCGTTCGGCAATACGAACGCCAGATCTTCCGCGTAGCGCAGCATATTACGCAAAACCGTGAAGACGCCGAAGACATCACGCAGGACACCTTCCTCAAGGCTTACGAGAAGCTGGAGCAGTTCCAGGGAAACTCTAAGTTCTCGACTTGGCTTGTCCGCATCGCCGTCAACGAGAGCCTCATGCGGCTGCGCAAGCGCAAGACCAGCAAGACCGTCTCCATGGACGAAGACGTTCAGACCGACGAGGGTTCCATCCCACGCGACTTCGCCGAATGGCGGCCGAACCCTGAGCAGATCTTCGATCAGAACGAGCTCAACGACATTCTCCAGCGCACCATCCAGGGACTTCCTCCTGGATTCCGCACCGTCTTCACGCTTCGGGATATCGAAAACCTCTCAACGGAAGAGACCGCGGAGGCACTCGGCTTGAGTATCCCCGCGGTTAAGTCACGTTTGTTACGCGCAAGACTACAATTGCGCGAACGATTGAGCAGGTACTTCCGGCAGCGGAAGGAGGGACAGCCAGCATGAACTGCACCGATTTTCTCAGCCAGCTTACCGATTACTTCGACGGCCAGATCAGCCCCGATCTCCTCTCCGAGGTCCGCACTCATCTCGCTGGCTGCTCGCACTGTCAGGTCGTACTCAACACCACCCGCCAGACCATCGAGGTCTATCGCGACAACGAGGTCTACGAGATCTCCGACGAGTTGCGCGAGCGTCTGCACTCGGCCATCATGACCAAGTGCCTGGAAAAGAAGCGGGCCTGAGCCACCGGCCTCTACAAGCTGCCAGAGCCCTGCCTTTAGGCAGGGCTCTTTCTATTAGTGGGAGGAAAGACGATGATCTACCGCGCGGCAGCGCACGTCTTAAGGTCGATACGCCTAGTTCCGATCCTTGGGGTGGCTCGTCAGCTTCTTCAGGATGAACTCCTGCGCCAGGCCATTGGCCATGCGGCCGACCGTCGTCAGCGCCGCATTCGTAAAGACTAGCCCCGGTCCACGGTCCGACGGAGGATAGTAAATATTCGAAAGCGCCCCCGCGATCAGGTCTCCCCCGATGCTCGAGTAGTTGAACTGCCACTTTCCGTTGTCGCCCTTGCACCAGAATGGACTTGAGAGAGCGTGAATCGCTCGCGACTTATTCGTTCCGGTCCCCTGATAGTAGTAGCGCGGATCCTGATGCAGAATCGAAGGCAGAATCGCTCCGCCAAACAGGATGTCCGTAGCGCCGTCTGCATAGGCCGCGCCAAAACGCTGGCCGTACCCTTTCGCTCCTTGGACATAGGCGGTATTATCGGCGGCCTGGTTGACGCCCGCCAGAAAAGCGGCCGCCCCGAAGCTGACCACATCGGTCGCAGTCCGGATCGCCAGCTTGTACTTCAATTTGGTCGTCAACGGAACCGTATTCGGGTCATAGGCGACATAAAAGTTCGGAATCACCCCAAAGACTCTCTGCTTCTCCTCGACCTTCACCTGCTCCGTGGCCATCTCTTCCTGTGAGACCGCGCTGACGGTCGTCTCCACTACCGCAATCGTCAGTTTGACCTCCGCCAGGTCGAAGTCCTGCCCCGGCTGCAGACTGATCTCCGGCGACACCCAGTCCCCGAAGCCCTTCGAGCTCACCTTGACATGGTAAGGAACCGCTGGACGAACATTCTGCAGCGTGAAAAAACCATCCTGATTCGTCTGTGCCGTAACCGAGTCCGGAGCCTCCGGGCCCTGAAGCGTTACCGTCGCGCCAGGAATTGCATCCTCGCTCGTATCGGTAACCGTGCCAATAATGCTTCCTGTCTGCGGTTCAGGAGCGGAGACCTGCTGGCTCAGCGCCTGAATCGACGAAAAAAGACACAAGGAAAGCAGAGTAGATCGAAAAATGCGCATATGTCAAAGACGTCCCTACTAAAGACGGTTTTGCGGACACGAACGATTCATCGATTCGGCTTTTTCGAGTAAAAAAACGTGGAAAATCTGCAGAATAACCCTGAGCCCTGCTGGCTCAGCAGAGTTTGAACAGATCTTTACAAATTCACGCCCCAAACTTTTTAAGTTCGATGCGGAACCAGCCCTACGGATTCTCCTCCGCTCCATACTTTTTCCTTTCGTCCGCTGTCTGTCCCAGACGCGATCTTCTAATTCATCTGCATCTCTACATGCGCCCTCCCGTGTCCAGACCTCGCGCCATGCCAGCCATCGCAGCAGCCATCACACCGGCTATCATCAGATCAGCGATGCTCACCGACCCCGACATCCTCACCGCCCTGCGCGACTGCACCGACCCCACCCTGCCCTGCAACATCGTCGATCTCGGCCTCATCCGCAGCCTCCACGTCGAGCCCGACCTCGACGCCCCCGGCTCCGGCATCCCCGGCGTCCCGCAAAAGTACCGCATCCACATCGAGCTCACCCTTACCCACCCCACCGACGAAACCACAGCCCAGCTCACCGCGCAGATCCGCAATCGCCTCGCCGGGCTGGAGCAGGCCGGCGAGATCACACTCGCCCTCGTCAACCAGCCCCCCTGGACGCCCCAGCAGATCACCCCCGAGGGCCGGCGTATCCTCGGCCTCGACGGCAACCCCAACCTGGTCCAGATCCGTTAGCCCATGTCCTCCAAGACCCCCTCAAAGAAGTCCAGCGACCCCAAAGATCCATCGAAGGCCCCCGTCATCCCTATCCGTCCCCGCGATCTCCTCAAATCCACCTCCACCCCCATTCACCCCTTCGACCAGGTCCACGGCACCGACACCAGCGGCCTCGTCCCCGCCCGCGATCTCGTCACCGGCCACCCCAACGACGAGCACGTCACCGCCTACTACGGCGTCGCCCCCTCCATCCTCCGCGCGCTCGTCGAGCAATGGAGCACGACCTCGCCCCCTCACCCCATCACCGACTACACCTTCCTCGATCTCGGCGCCGGAAAGGGCCGCGCCCTCCTCCTCGCCAGCGAGCTTGCCTTCCGCCAGGTCCTCGGCGTCGAGCTCAACCCCGCCATGGCCGCGATCGCCCGCGCCAACGTCGACCTCTGGCAGCAGTCTCATGCCCAGGACCCCACTGCCCCCGTCCTCGCGCCCATCCACATCGTCCTCGACGACGCTCTCAACGTCGAGCTCCCCTCCACCCCCACCCTGGTCTTCCTCTTCCACCCCTTCGAAGACCCCGTCGTCAAAGCCCTCCTGCGCCGCATCGAGCAGGCCTTCACCTATCGCCCCGGCACCCTCGACATCCTCTACGTCAACGCCGAGCACGGAGCCCTGCTCAGCCGCCACCCCGCCTTCCGCCTGCTCTGGCAGGGTGCCGTCCCCATGAGCCCCGAAGACCATGCCGCCGACCTCGAAGCCATTGCCCAGCAGCAGGAATACGGCTCCACCGGCGACGAGCTCTGCGCCATCTACCGCTACGCCGGTCGAGGCCACAACTCCTGAAGCCGTAATTGACACATTTTTTGAAAGACAAGGCGCTGCCGCCCGGGCGCCCTGCGCGTGGGGCGTATACTGGCTTCGCCGTAGGCCTCCCGCTGATCGGCGCGAAGATTTCGCAAGCGACCAGCGGGAGCCTCGACCCGAAGGGGATACACACGTCACGAAGTGACCGCCCCACGCGCAATGGGCCCGGCCGGCAGGCCTTCTCTCGAATAGGTTAGCGCGGCCCCGCATGCTCCTCATTGCTGAGAACCGCCTCGCGCGTATAACTCTCCCACCTTCTCTCCATCGTTTCCAGTCGCGGGATCGAGTGAAGGAAACTCATGTGCCGAATGAATCACAATCTGCGGCGAAAACATCTGCCGCATCGCAGCAGCCCTCAGCACACGACCGCCGAACAACGCCTCCAGAAAAACCGTCAGGTCCCGCACGCTCGTCGTCATCGACCCAGCCGCGCGAGCCCTATCCCGATGCGTCGCCCCAATCAAGCTCCCATCCGTGCCATAGCGCAACGCCCGATCCCGGTCGAACTCCGCGCTCCACACCATCCCCGTCTGGTTCATCTTCAAAGGCCCGAAGAGATCCCGCTGCATCGTCGCATCCAGCGACTCCTTCGACCTCTGCTCCATCGCAAACTGCAGGAGATTCAATCCGTCACCCGAGTATGCAAAGCGCGATCCCGGAGCGAAGTGCAGATGCAGCCTCCTATCCGGCTCCAACGCCGCAAAGTTCGCCAGCCCCGAGCTATGCGCCAGCATCATCCGCGGCGTCACCCGCCTCCACCGCCGGTCGAGCACCAGATCCACCGCCGTCTCCCTGTAAGGCTCGTACTCATCGAGAGGACGAGCCAGCATCTCCGCAATCGGCTGATAGAGATCCAGGCGATGCTCCTCCACCTGGAGCATCACCCACGTCGCAGACGCTCTTCATAATCTACGCCGCCCAAAGATTCGTATCGGTGGTCATCGGCAGCCGATGCTCGACATCCCGCAGACCGCACCCATAGCTCCACACGGTACGCTCGCCGTTCAGAATGGCGATCTGCGCTCCCGTCACCCCATCCCGCTTCAACTCTTCCCCGGCGATCGCCTCCGCCTTCGCCACCGAGATCGTCGTTCCATCCAGCCGGCGAATCCAAGCCCCTCCTGCCCCGAGGCACGGAGCCCCAGACCGTCCCGCACAGCAAGCAGGCCAAGGACAAAAACCGTACGACGCATTCTCATGCGCCCGTCCTACGTCCAAACCAGACGTTTTCTTATCCAGAATGAGAAGGGCGTGGCCAAAGCCACGCCCTTCTCATCAAACTCTATCAAAGCAAACTAAGCGACGACGTCGATGCCCATCGAACGGGCGGTTCCGCGAATCGTCTTCGCCGCAGCCTCCACCGAAGCAGCATTCATGTCCGGCATCTTCTGCTTGGCGATCTCGAGGATCTGTTTCTCGGTGACCTTGCCCTTCTTCTCCTTGTTGGGAGTGCCTGAGCCCTTCTCGACGCCGGCTGCCTTCAGCAGAAGCACCGGAGCCGGAGGCGTCTTGGTCACGAAGCTGAAGGTGCGGTCGGCATAGACCGAGATCACGACCGGAACCGTGAGGCCGGTCAGCGCCGGGTCCTTGCTCGTGCGCTCGTTGAACTGCTTGCAGAACTCCATGATATTGACCTGCGCCTGACCGAGCGCAGGGCCGACCGGAGGAGCAGGCGTAGCCTTGCCCGCCATGATCTGAAGCTTGACGTATCCAGTAATCTTCTTCGGTGCCATTGGGGTAAATCCTCTTACGCTTTCTTGAGCGGTGGCCTCGCGGCCCTCCCGCCTGATTTTTAAATCCAAACTCACTTCAAGCCGCTGAAACTCCGCGGCCGAAAACTACTCGTCCAGAACCTTGTCCACCTTCGAGAACTCGATCTCGACCGGAGTGGAACGTCCGAAGATGCTGACCATCACCTTGAGCGTCTGCTTGTCCTCGTTAATCTCGTCCACCGCTCCGGTGAAGTTCGCAAACGGGCCCTCGTTGATCCGGACCTGCTCGCCCCTGTCGAACTTGATCTTGAGGCTTGGCTTCTCCTTGGAGACATCGGAGCGGAAAAGAATCGAGCTGACCTCCTGCTCCGACAGCGCCACCGGGTTATCCCCGGTTCCCAGAAAGCCCGTCACCCGCGGCGTGTTCTTGATCACATGCCACAGATCGTTATCGAGATCCATCTCGATCAGCACATAGCCGGGAAGGAAGACCCGCTCGATCGTGTACTTCTTGCCGTTGCGAAGCTCCGTCACCGGTTCGGTCGGAATCATGATGCGACCGATCTTGTTCTCGAGGCCGAAGGCAGTGATGCGGCTCTCGAGCGACTCGCGCACCTTGCGCTCAAACCCCGAGTAGGCGTGGATGATGTACCACTTGAAGTTCTCGTTAACCGGCGGAGCCAGCTGCTCGGCCGACTCCTCGGCGCCTGCGCCCAGGACGTCGGGGTTCTGCTCTTCCGGATTCTGCTGCTCTTCCGCCATGCTTATGCCTTCTTCATGCATCGTTTCAGATCTCTACATCGCCGGCGCAAATCCGGCTCAATCGCCTCTTCGGCCGCCAGGCAATCTCTACTTTGCGGCTACGCCCAGCACAGCCTCGACGGCGCGGCCGATCACGTTGTCCACCAGCCAGAAGTACGCCGCGAAGACAAAGACGGTTACGATGACCACCGTCGTCGTCGACTGCACCTCAGCGCGCGACGGCCACACAACCTTGCGCATCTCGCTGCGAACGTCCTTCAAAAAACTGTTGACGCGCTCCGGCAGCGCCTTCACCTGCTGCAATCCGGCGTTTCCCTGCTGCTCCGCTACCGCTACTGTCTTGGCCATAACGACGCCTCAAATCCTGTGTGACACACATCCAACATCTTCTTGTTGCCAGCCTGCGCTCTGAAACAATCTGCGATCAGGATGGCGGGGGAGCTCGGATTCGAACCGAGAAGTTCGGTTTTGGAGACCGACAGTTTAACCGTTGAGCTTACTCCCCCATGGAGCGACCCTTCGTCCAGGAACATCGGCGCGAAGCGCTTCCGCCTGGACGGCCAGTCCTACTTGGTCTCTTTGTGGGCCGTATGCTTCCGGCAGGTGTTACAGAACTTCGAGAACTCGAGCCGGCCCGTGGTCGTCTTCTTGTTTTTGGTGGTCGAGTAGTTCCGGTTCTTGCACTCGGGGCACTGGAGGGTAATAATCTCGCGCATTGTCGTTTCGTCTCCTTCGAACGTGGCCAGCCACCTCGGCTGGCAAGCAGCTTACCGGAAAACATCCCCGGCACGCCGCAACGCAGGGGTTATGGTCCCTGCAACCAACTCCTGAATTGTCAATGGAACAGAAGAGCGGTCAGGCCACGCTCATCCGCTATTATTATCCCACGAAATCTTCCTTTTTAGGGAGCGTTTCGTGAGCGAAAGGGCGACGAGCCGAAGCCCGCCGCCCTCCTCTACCCCGCCCCGGCAGACCCGCGCGATGCGCGCATCCGCCGTCCGCGTAATACCTACTTGATGATCTCGGAGATGGTACCGGCGCCGACGGTCCTTCCACCCTCACGGATGGCGAAGCGCAGGCCCTTCTCCATGGCCACCGGAGTATGCAGGGTGATCTCCAGCTGGATGTTATCCCCAGGCATCACCATCTCCGTGCCCTCAGGAAGCTTCGCCGAGCCCGTCACATCGGTCGTGCGGAAGTAGAATTGAGGACGATACCCGTTGAAGAACGGTGTGTGGCGTCCACCCTCTTCCTTCGACAGCACGTAAACCTCGCCCTTGAACACCGTGTGCGGCGTGATCGAGCCCGGCTTGGCCAACACCATGCCGCGCTCCACATCTTCCTTCGCCGTGCCGCGCAGAAGAAGACCGGCGTTATCCCCCGCCAGACCCTCGTCCAGCTGCTTCTTGAACATCTCCACGCCCGTCACCACCGTCGCCTGCGTGTCGCGGAAGCCCACGATCTGCGCAGCGTCGCCGACCTTGATCTTGCCGCGCTCGATGCGGCCCGTCACCACCGTGCCACGGCCCGAGATCGAGAAGATATCCTCGATCGGCATCAGGAACGGAAGGTCGACCATCCGGTCCGGCTGCGGTACGTTCTTGTCCACCGCATCCATCAGCTCGTCGATCTTGGCCTCCCACTGCGCCTCGCCGTTCAGGGCGCCAAGCGCCGATCCGCGGATCACAGGAACGTCGTCGCCGGGGAAGTTGTACTTCGACAGAAGCTCGCGAACCTCCATCTCCACCAGGTCCGTCAACTCCTCGTCCTCGACCGCATCGCACTTGTTCAGGAACACCACGATGTACGGAACGCCCACCTGACGAGCCAAGAGAACGTGCTCCTTGGTCTGGGGCATCGGACCGTCGGTCGCCGCCACCACCAGGATCGCGCCGTCCATCTGCGCCGCGCCCGTGATCATGTTCTTGATGTAGTCGGCGTGGCCAGGGCAGTCCACGTGAGCATAGTGACGGTTCGCCGTCTCGTACTCCACGTGCGAGGTCGCGATCGTGATACCGCGCTCACGCTCCTCAGGAGCGTTATCAATCGTATCGAACGAACGAAACGAGTTCTTCGGGTTGTGCTTCGACAACACCTTCGTGATCGCAGCCGTCAACGTCGTCTTGCCGTGATCAATGTGCCCAATCGTCCCAATGTTCACATGCGGTTTGGAACGATCAAATTTCTCCTTCGCCATTGCTCTCTCCGTCTCGTAGTTGGCCGGGCGTTGACGCCGGCCGGGTTCACATCAAACTTCCAAAACCGTCTCAGTAGTACGCGTACAGCCGGAAGAATCTCTGTCGAAGCTCAGGAGCGACGCGCTCCAGGCTGGCCAGGTAAAGCTCGCGAATCTGCCCCTGGTCGCCGTCCGCAAGGCTGGGATAAGCCGCGGCCGCCGGCTTGCCCAGAAGGCCCCTGCGAAGCACATCCTCAAACTCGCGAATGCGGACTCCCTGGCGATCGAGCGACCTGAGGAAATCGGCGACCTTCCCCGTCGAAAACGACGATTCGATCGCTGTCTTCACCGTACCGAAGCCGAGAGGATCGGCGATCGGAAGTGCCGGCTGTGCATTCAACGTGCTCAACGAACTCTCCTCGGGCGTACCTTCAACACTCTGGAGCGGGAGACGGGAATCGAACCCGCGACCAACAGCTTGGAAGGCTGTGACTCTACCACTGAGTTACTCCCGCAACTGCCACATACCGCCACAAATTCCAAAGCCGGCGCGGCCAAAATCTGGAGCTGATGATGGGGCTTGAACCCATGACCTCTCCCTTACCAAGGGAGTGCTCTACCACTGAGCTACATCAGCCTTCACTGCAAAAATCTAAAAACTAAAATTAGCTAAAACTTTTCTACTCAACAATCCTATCGCGACCGAAGCCATCCGAGCGTTACGCGAAAGGCAAAAAATCCCAACAAAACCCACGTCAGCGAACGATACCTCCCCGGCTCCATCGTCTGCCAGGCCAGGATCGTCAGAACTCCGAGAACCGTCAGCGCTACAACCAGTCTCCCGCTGCCGGCAGGGCCGAAGTCCACTCACGCTCCCCTGTCTTTTACACCTACCTCGAACTGCATGGTGCACAGGGGAGGATTCGAACCTCCGTAGCGCGTTGCGCGGCAGATTTACAGTCTGCTGCCATTAACCACTCGGCCACCTGTGCACATCTTCTGCCCTGCCCCCTCCACACAGCCCTTCAACCCATCAGAATCCGCCGTCGATCAACTCCCGATCGAGCGGGGCTTACCACCTCTGAAGAAGTCTCCGGAGTTCTGCATGGCCAGAACGGCCCGACAGTACAACCAAATCCAATCTCGTCCACGGCTGAGTGGAAACTGGAGCTGGCGAAGGGACTTGAACCCCCGACCCTCTGATTACAAATCAGATGCTCTACCAGCTGAGCTACGCCAGCCCAAACAGCCTTGTCTTGCTCCCTGGTAGCACCTGCTGGCCGACGCGCAGCATGGCTTTGCGCAGAGTGCGCCGCAGACCTAACTTTAGCACAGGGTCCCCACTGCCGCAACGCAGGCTCACAGGTTTCCCACTGCCGCCTCCGCCAGCTCCGCGCGGTCCCGCTCCCACGGCGCCGGAACCCGCACCGAGGCCATCCCCGCGGCCGTCGCCGCATCGATCCCCATCTGCGTATCCTCAAACACCAGACAATGTTCAGGCTCGATTCCGAGCCTCTCCGCCGCCATCAGAAACGGCTCCGGATGCGGCTTGCCGCGCTTGTAATCCCCCGCGCACACCAGCGTCTCAAAACGGTCCAGAAGATTCAGCGACCGCAGCGAGGCCCGCACCGAATCCTGCGTGCTCCCCGAGACCACCGCAAACGGAATCTCGCCATGCCGCGCATGAATATGCTCCAGGACCTCCGGCACCGCCCTCAGCTTGGGAAGATTCTCGTAGAACAGCTCCTCCTTGCGCCGCTGAATCTCGATCACCGGCATTGCCAGGCCGTTCCGCTCGTTCAAGGTGGAGATAATCTCCACCACCGGCATCCCGCCCCAGGCGTAGAACAGCTTCTCTTCAAACTCGCAGCTCCACTCCGCCAGCACGCTCTTCCACGCGATGTAGTGCAGCGGCATCGAGTCCGCAATCGTCCCATCGCAATCAAACAGGTAAGCCTTGAAATCTCCCTCAGGCAGCTTCAGCTTCATCGAAGACAACACTCCCGGGCTACAAGAACCCTTTTCTCAATCATTACAGAAGACGATGGCCTGCCGGCTGGGCCCACTGCGCGTGGAGCGCCCACTTCGTGGGGTGCAATCCCCTTCGGGGTGAGGCTCCCGCTGGTCGCTTGCACAAACTTTTGTGCCGACCAGCGGGAGGACCACGGCGAAGCCGGTATACGCGTCACGAAGTGACCGCCCCACGCGCAGCCGGCCGGCAGGCCATCGTCTTTAATACTTCGGCATCGAAGGATCGATCTTCTCCGCCCAGGCCAGAATCCCTCCGGTCAAATTATGCACATTCGTGAACCCGGCCGCCTTCAGCGCCAGCGCCGCCTTCTGGCTGCGCGCTCCCGAACGGCAGTGCACGATCACCTCATCGTTCTTGTGCCCGGCAATCTCGCCGATGCGTGACTCGATCGTCCCCACCGGAATCAGCGGAGCCCCAAGATTCGCAATCGGATACTCATGCGGCTCGCGCACGTCGAGAACGAAGATATCCGCCTTCGCATCGAGCTTCTTCTTCAGCTCCTCCACTGAGATCTGAGGAATCCCATCCACCACCGCGGCGTCGGCGACAGCCTTGTCGCGCGAGACCTCCAGCGGCCCCACCGACGTCGGCTTCTCGATCCCGCAGAACTGGTCATAGTCGATCAGCTCCTTGATCTCGTGCGTCCCGCAGGCCGGGCAGTTCGGATTCTTCCTCAGCTTCAGCGTGCGGAAGTTCATCCCCAGCGCGTCCACCAGCAGCAGACGTCCTACCAGCGGCTCGCCGATCCCCAGGATCAGCTTGATCACCTCGGTCGCCTGAATCACGCCGACGAGGCCCGGTAGAATTCCCAGAACTCCACCCTCCGCGCACGAAGGCACCAGCCCCGGCGGTGGCGGCTCCGGATACAGGCAGCGATAGCATGGTCCTTCTTCGGTCGCGAAGACCGAAGCCTGCCCCTCGAACCGGAAGATCGAGCCATACGCATTCGGCTTACCCGTCAGCACGCAGGCATCGTTCACCAGGTACCGCGTCTGGAAGTTGTCGGTGCCGTCCGCAATCACGTCGTAGTCTTTGAAGATCTCCAGAGCATTCGCCGAGGTCAGCATCGTATTGTGCTTCACGACCTTGACGTTCTTGTTCAGCCCCTTCAGCATCCGCTCGGCCGAGTCCACCTTCAGCATGCCCACGGTCGACTGCGAGTGAATGATCTGCCGCTGCAGATTGCTCTCATCCACCACGTCAAAGTCGATCAGCCCGATCGTTCCCACTCCCGCAGCCGTCAGGTAAAGAGCAAGCGGAGCTCCAAGACCACCGGTTCCCACGCACAGAACCTTCGCGGCCTTCAGCTTCTGCTGCCCCTCCATCCCCACCTCAGGCAGAATCAGATGGCGGGAGTAACGTGCAATCTCCTCGTTCGAGAGCTTCGGGAGCTGCTGGACTTCTTCTTCGATCGCAGTAGGCATATCTTCGATTTCCTCAAAATACTTCTTAAATTCTAGATGCTTTTCACCCCGGAAGGGCTCAGCGGCTTCCGGACCCCGTAAGTCGTTGATCTTCCGGCAACGACAGCGATCCCTCGCCCGCAACTTCACTCAGGGCTCAAAAACCGGCAGATTGTGCAGGGGAAACTAGAGGAGAGAACAACAGCTACAACAAACGCATTCGGCCATGCGGTCGGCACCGCCGGCGATAGAAGGGATAATGGTCAGCTCATCGGCCTGGGCGACCGTCGTGGCTTCCTTCTCCGGCAGATAGCGCAGATCTTCGTCGTTCAGATACACGTTCACGAACGAGCGCAGCTTGCCGTCGTTTGAAAAGAGCTGCTGCTTTAGCTCCGGATACTCGGTAGTGAGGTTCGAAAAGACCTCGGCGACAGTCGCGCCGGGGACGCTCACCGTCTCGGCTCCCGCCGTATACGTGCGGAGCGGTGTAGGGATGTGAATATTCATGCCTGACCTTTCAATTCAGTTTCTTCCTCTGCGGATACACCTGCACCCGCAGCCTTCACGTCGATCTCGATCGCCTGATCGACAAACCTCTTGTCCTCCTCGCTGCTTCCGGTCAGCAGAAAGGAGTTCGTTACCTCGGCCTTGCCCTTCGCCACCGCCGTAATCACATAGGAGCAGCCCATCCAGTGCGCCTCGGCAAAATCCGTCGCCGACCACTGCGCCGGATGATCCGGATGCGAGTGATAAAACCCCACGATATCCAGCCCCCGCGCCTGCCGCTGAATCTTCACCAACTCCTGCGGCGCGATGTTGTAGCGGTTGTGCGCCGAATCCGTGCGGGTATTACCCGCGCGCACAATCTGCTTCACATGATTCCCCTTGGCGTCGCTCTTGCCCAGCAACACGCCGCAGCACTCGTGCGGATAGGTCTCCTCACCGTGCGCGCGCAGAGCCTCGTAGTTGGCATAATCGATATGCAGCATAAACTCCCTTGAAATCTCTCAGTCCTGTTCCTGCCAGAAACGGTCGCTCATATACTTCTCCGCCGCATCCGGCAGAATCGTCACAATCACAGCCTCTCGTCCCGCACCTGCCTCCCGCTCAGCCACCTCCACCGCGGCAGCCACGGCAGCCGCAGCCGAGATCCCCACCAGCAATCCATGCCTTCGCCCCAGCATCCGAGCTGTCTTGTACGCGACCTCAGTATCCATGTCGATGTTCCCATCGGCCAGCGAAGGATCATAGATCTTCGGCACAATCGCAGTCGCCATATGCTTCAGTCCCTCCAGCCCGTTGAACGCCGAGTCCGGCTGCATCGAGAGGCACTGGACCGCCGGGTTAAGCTCCTTCAGCCGCCGCGTCGTTCCCATAAACGTCCCCGAAGTCCCCAGACCCGCCACAAAGTGCGTCACCTGCCCCTCGGTCTGACGCCAGATCTCTTCCGCGGTCGTGCGGTAGTGCGCCCGCCAGTTCTCCTCGTTGGAGTACTGATCCGCGTAATAGTAACGGTCCGGCTCCGCCGCCGACATCGCCCGCGCCTTGCGGATCGCCCCATCCGATCCATCCGCCGGACTCGTCCATACAATCTCCGCGCCATACGCCGCCAGATACTTCTTCCGCTCCGGAGACACATTCGAAGGCATGCACAGCGTCACCGGAAACCCCAGCGCCGCCCCCAGCATGGCATACGCAATTCCCGTATTTCCGCTCGTAGCGTCGAGCAGGCCTTTTCCATTGCCAATCACTCCACGCTTCAACGCGTCGCTCACAATCGCCGACGCCGCGCGGTCCTTCACCGAGCCGCCGGGATTCGCCCACTCCGCCTTGCCCAGAATCTGAATCTCCTGCCCGGCCTCGCCCAGATGCGCAAGCAGGCCCTCCAGACGGATCAACGGCGTATTGCCGATGCGTTCCATCAGGGTCGAGCCGAGCGGTTTGACAGTCGTAATCATGGTCCCCCAGGTGCTGCCGAACGATAGAGCCGAACGATACAAACGATCGCTTACCAAACCTCCCGGGAAAACGCAGATTGAAGCATCCCCCGGGATATGCGACAGTTAACTTCGAGTCTAACGTATGGCATTGATCGTAAAAAAATCCGTTCGCCGCAGCTTCAACGACGTCCTCTCTCTCCTTGGCAGTCAACGATTTGATGTCGCTCCCGCGCAGGATGGTGCAAAGCGCACCCCCAACGCCTTCCAAGTGCGCAAGTACGGCTGCGCCGCCGAGATCGCCGCCGCCCCCGACGGTACCCCCGAGATCCTCGCGCGCCCCGGAATCCTTCTGAACGGCGAGATTGCGCGCCTGCTCGACCGCGGCTATCAGAAGTTCTTCCACACCTCGAAGGTCGAGATCCCCGCTACCGCCGATCACCTCCGCTCTCTGCACGAGTTCAGCGAAGAACTGCGCGAGGCCCTCGGAGCCGCCACCCTCTACAACGAGGCCCTCGGAACCACCAGCGATCTCTACCAGTACGACCGCGTCAAGGGCCGCGAGTAGTCAGCGAATAAGCAGCCGCCTGTCTTTTGTCTTTGAGCCCCTAAAGACGTGTCCTCCTGAGCGAAGGCGCAGCCGAAGTCGAAGGATCTGCGGTTTCTCTAGGTTTGTACCGACATAACTTTGGTGGAGACGAGCGCTGCCGCGCGGCCGCCCTGCGTGGGCAGCGGTCACTTCGTGACGCGTATACCGCCGTTGGCGCGGGCCTCCCCCTGGTCGGCGCAGAAGTTCTCGCAAGCGACCAACGGGAGCCCCACGCTGAAGGCCCATCCGCCGTGCGCGCAGCACGCCCGGCCGGCAGGCCATCCCGCCTACTTCCGCGCCGCCAGCGACTCCACCAGCTCCATCGGAACCGCAGCCGTCAGCACCGCCCGATCCTTGTGCGAGTCCAGCTTGATCGAGGCCATCATCTTCAGAAACGCCTCATCCTGCGGATTCCGCGGCTGCATCTGCTGCACCGACTGCACCAGCCCCAGCAGCAGCTTCAGCTTCGCCGCCACCTGCTCCGCCTCCGCCTCCGTCGCCGAGATCTGCTCGATCCTCAGCCGTAGCGTTCCCGTATACCGCAGGCTGGCCACAAACGTCGTATCCTCCGGCAGCGGCAGCTGCATCCCGAACAGCGTAATCGCTCCGCTATCGGAGAACGGCAGCCCGATATGCCCAATCCCCCACGCCGCCGAGAGCAGCGGAACATCTCGGTACCGCGCCGACAGCAGCGACGATCCCGAGAACGGCGAGGCCGCCGACCGATGCCGGTCCAGAATCGAATGGATCTGTTCCGCCGTCGGCATATTCGAAGCCGCAATCGAGTCGTACCCCAACTGCGCCACCCGCAGCGGCCGCGTCACGGGTCCGTCCTCGATGGCAACCGTATAGATCGTATGGCCCGCATACTCTTCCCGCGACTTCGCAATCGACCCCAGATAACGCGACAGCTTTTCGCCGTCGAACCGCCCTTCAAAGACCTCCGAGTACCCTACCGGACCATTTGGCCCCTTGGGATCGTCCATGCGGTGCAGAGCGAACGCGACATCATCCAGATCGCGCTCCGGAACGATCCCCGTCGCATCGACAAACTTCTGGTACTCCGGCGCGCGCGTCACCGGTGTACGGTCGAAGTGCGTCGCCAGCCGCAGCGGCTTCAGGTTCACATAGACAATCGCATCCGACTCCGGCAAAAGCCGCGCAGCCTCAGGCGGAGCGGCCTTGCGCAGAAGAATCGCCACCACAAGAGCCGCGATCAGGCCCGCAACCAGTAACAGGGAATATCGTGTGGACTTACGCATCAAGCAACGAGTAGATCACAATCTGTGTTCTACTCTGTCCCGAGCCGAAGAGCAACGAAGTGCTTCACACATATAGCCTGCTGGCCGGGTCCACTACGCCTCTACTCCGTAATCGCAAACGTATAGATCTTCCCGCCGTTAGTCACATTCCCCGTTCCCGGGGGCAGAATTCCATACTCCCCTCCCCCGACCGAACGATCCACCGTAAACCGCCACGCCCGCTCGCCCGCCTTCACCGGATGAATCTCGACCTCATCCCTCTGCGCCCCGCCGGTCGAATGAAACACCCCGCCCGTAATCGCTCGAAACTCTCGGCTGTTCGAGTTCAACCGAAACCGCAGAAAGTCATACTCCGCAATGTCCACGCTCGGAGCCGCATACACCAGAATCTCCACCGGAGCCTGCAGCGCCAGCTTCGACTCCCTCCCGTTCAGATGTCCATTGCGATCCTGCTTGATAACCCCATGCGTCGCCGTCGACTTCAGCCACCCGCCCGACTTGATATGCACCACCTCCGTCTGCAACGGCTGCCATGTCCCATTCCTGTCCTTGTAGTAAGCCCCCATCTCCGAGACCTCCGAGATCGGAGCAGGCGCGGGCGGCGCAGCAGCATCCCCACCCCCACCCGCAGCCGCCCTCTCGCCCTCAGGAGCAATCTTCTTGCGGCCCTTGTTGATCATCGCCGTGATCACCCGCTCCGAGACCCCGGCATCCTTCAGGTCCACCATCGAATCCGCGTCCGTCTTGTACTCCCCCGGCTGCGCCCCAATCGCCTGAATCACCAGGTCGTCGCTCAGCCCCGCCGAGACCATCCTCACGATCGATGCATTGTTCAGCGTCTTCGGCGCAGCCGGCTTCGCACTGATCGGACCCTCCACCGGCTGCGGCGTCTCCGCGTTCTGGGCGAAACACCACGTTCCAGCCATCACCAGAACCAAAACCGCTATCCAATTCCGAAATCGCATCCGTATCGCTCCTCCGGGGTTGGACGATCCAAACCCCACTCCCGCAATCTAAACCCGACGGACTGCCGGCCAGGCCCCACTACGCGTGGAGCGGTCACTTCGTGACGTGTAGTGGGCCGTTGGCGCGGGCCTCCCGTTGGTCGGCGCGATAATTTTTTCAAGCGACCAACGGGAGCAGCCACCCCAAAGGGGATATACACATCACGAAGTGACCGCCTCACGTGCAGTGGGCCCGCGCGGCAGCGCCCGCATTACGCCTTAACACTCCTTCATCGAACCAAACAGCTCCGCATGCGCCTTGAGCTTCGCCTTCACCGTAGTCTCATCCACCGCCAGCGACCAGTTCCCCTCCTCATGCGTCCCACCCAGCAAAATCCCGTCCCTGCGCGAAAACATATAAATATCCTCAAACAGCGCCGCGTAGGTCACCTCCGGCTGAGGAACCAGAAATGTGAGCTGCCCCCGCATCGGAACCATCTCATCGTCGTTGAACAACGCCTTCGCCCCCAGCCCCGTGCAGTTGAAGACCATCTTCTCCTCCAGCGCCTGCACCTCCGCCGTCGACTTCAGCTCCCGCCCCACCACCCTTCCGCCCGCCACCCGGAAGTCCGTAATCAGAGCATTCAACAGCATCGGAGGCTCCATAATCATCCCGTCATACTGCGCCGCATACCCAATCCGAAACGGATTCTCCTCCTGCCGCAGCACCCGATGCTCCGGCAGCAAAGGATCGAGCCCGCTCACAATCCTCGTCCGTCCCTCTGGCCGCCTCGGCGCAATCGGCGTCCGCGAGATCGAATAATTCCTCATCCACCGCACCCCATACCGGGGATCCGTCGTAATCTGGTACCGCTCATACGCATACTTCGCCGCTGCCAGAAACTGGTCCGTGAACGCCTCCGTGACCTTCGTCTCATCGTCGTACACCGACGCCGGATACCACTGCCCTCCCGCGATATTCGAGGTCGTCTCCGGCGGCATCGCCTTCGTATAGATCGTCACCGCAAATCCCGCATCCTGCGCCATCCGCGCCGTCGTCAGCCCAATCACGCCGCACCCCAGCACCGCCACCGGCCCCGTATGCCCCCGCAGGCCAAGATCGGTCGCCAGCTTCGCCGTCCCCCAGCTCAGCGTGATGCCGCCCCCGCCGTGCCCATAGTTATGGACCACCGTCGTCGAGCCCACCTGCTCGCGCTCCACCCGGAACCCCGAGCGGCGATGCGGCCTCAACCCCACCACCGTGCGGATCACGCGATCCTCCGACACATGCACCGGAGGCAGGTGGCACGCCGTCACCGGAAGATTCACCGGAGCCAGCGCCGCCGGGTCCAGAGCCGAGCGTACTCCCGAACGTCGGGCACATCCCGACACCATCGCCGATACCGCCGCTAGATTCGCCGTTCGTAGAAACCTTCGCCGATCCAATGAAATCCCTCCAAAAAGAATTGCGCTGCCGGCCGGGCCCACTGCGCGTGGGGCGCCCACTTCGTGGGGGGCAATCCCTTCGGGGTGGGGCTCCCGTTGGTCGCTCGCAGAAATCTTCGCGCCGACCAAAGGGAGGCCCATGGCGAAGCCGATCACTCCCCACGAAGTGGGCGCCCCACGCGCAGTGGGCCCGGCCGGCAGGCCAATCTCTTTACCGCAAAGCCCTCGCCAGCATCTTCTTCTTCCCATCGTTCTTCGCCGGCTTCAACCCCAGCAGCTCGCACACAAAGTCATACACATTCACATTCTCAAAAGGAGACAGCCTCGCCCCCGCCTTCACATCCGGACCCTCCGCATAGAAGATCGCCTTCATCTGCGGAAACTGCGCCGGGTCATACCCATGCGCGCCCACGCCCTTGATCGTCTCCTGCCGCGCATGCGCCGTAATCGGAACCAGCTTCCGGGGAATCACCACCGGATCGCCCTCTCGCGCATTGTGGTTGAACTCCAGCCTCCCCGGAACATCCTTCAGCCGATACGTCTCGAACCGGGAATCGTTCGTCGCCCGCAACGCCCGATAGATCCTCTCCTTCTCCGCTTCGGTCTTCGGATAAAGATTCGCGCCCTCGGTCGCCGCGTCCTTTAGGTCCACCAGCTTGTCCAGCGCAAACCATCTGCGGTCCTCCAGCTGCGCCATCCCATGGTCCGAGACCACGATCATATCCACCGGAAGCCCCGTCGCCTTCAGCTTCTCTTCCAGCTCACCCATCAGGCCGTCCACATGATGCACCGCATCTCGAACCTCATCCGACTCCGGCCCAAAGTCATGCCCCGCATGATCTGTATTCGAGTAATACAGAGTAATCAAATGCGGACGCTCCGCCTCCGGCAGCTTCAGCCACGCCACCACCTGCTCCAGCCGTTTCTCATCGTCGAACTTGTCGTCGAACGGAACCCAGTAGCTCGGTCGCTTGCCCGCAATCTCCGCCTCCGACCCCGGCCAGAACATCGAAGCCGCACGCATCCCCCTCCGCTCCGCCAGCGACCACAGCGGAACCCCGCCATACCAGCTCCCGTCCGCATCCGTCTTCTTGTCCTTGTAGGAGTACTTCTGATAGCCGCGTTCCGGATCCAGAAACTCATTGTCGACAATGCCATGATGCTCCGGATAGAGCCCCGTCACCAGTGTGTAGTGGTTCGGAAACGTAATCGAGGGATAGCTCGGCAGCATCCCCTCCGGAGCGCTCGCGCCCTCTTCGGCCATCTTCAACAGATGAGGCGCTCCCCACTTCGCCGCATAGTCCCAGCGAAACCCATCCAGCGACACCATCACCACATAGTGTGCCCTCTTCGCCTTCGCGGAGTTCAATCCATTCGGCTCATGACGCACCGGAGCAATGTCCTGCGCCCGCGCCACGCCACACAACAACACCACCAGCGCCAGGATCGACGTATGTAAATTCATGATTTTTTTTGATGGAAAGAGACTGGCCTGCCGGCCGGGCCCACTACGCGTGGTGCGGTCACTTCGTGACGTGTATATCCCCTTCGGGGTGGCGCTCCCGTTGGTCGCTTGCGAAGATTCTTGCGCCGACCAACGGGAGGTCCCAGGCGAAGCCGACATACGCGTCACGAAGTGACCGCCGCCCGCGTAGGGCGCCCGCGCGGCAGCGCTCTTCTTCAGATCGATCCCAAGCAAACACTCCATCAGGCCCCCGATTCCCTACTCCGGCTTGTCCTCCGCCACCAGCATCTGCAGCGTCAACGGCCGCTCCAACATGCAGTCCAGCTTCGCAATCGACCCGATCGCCTTCTCGATCACACTCGTCAAACACGGCTCCGTCGTCACCACAAAAGGCAGCCTGTGCTTCGGAAACCCCGGCTTCTGCAGCAGCGAATCGATGTTCGCCCCCACCTTCGCCAGCGCCCCCGCAATCGACGACACGATCCCCGGCTTGTCATCCACCACGAACCGCAGATAGTGCGGCGCCAGAAACTCGCTCGTCACCTTCCGCTTCCGCACCGGAAGCTCCACCGCCTTCGCTCCCTGCGATACCGCCAGCAGGTCCGACACCACCGCCACCGCCGTCGGCTCGCCGCCCGCGCCGTGGCCCGAAAACACCACGTCACCGCCATAGCTTCCGCTCGTCACCACCATATTCTGCGTCCCATGCGACCACGCCATCGGCGACGTCAGCGGAACCAGCATCGGAGCCACCCGCGCATGCACCACCGCCCCATCCGCCTGCGCCCGCGACACCTGCCGGATCGTGCAGTTCAGCTCCTTCGCATAAACAAAGTCAATCGCCTCGACGGTCGAGATCGTCTGCGTCGCCACCTCATCCGGATTCAGCTCCGCATGCAGCGCAATCCGCGAAAGAATACACAGCTTCGCCCGCGCATCGAACCCATCCACGTCTGCTGACGGATTGGCCTCCGCATAACCCAGCTGCTGCGCGTCCTGCAGCACCGTCGCATACTCCGCGCCCGCCTCCATCCGGCTCAGGATGTAGTTGCACGTCCCATTCACGATGCCGCTCAGCCGCGTCACCTTATCTCCGCTCAGCCCCTGCAGAATCCCCGGAATCACCGGAACCCCGCCCGCCACCGCAGCGCCGTACACCAGCTGCACGCCATGCTGCGCGGCCAGCCGCTGCAAGCTCACTCCGCGATACGCGATCAGCTGCTTGTTCGCCGTCACCACATGCTTGCCCGCGGCCAGAGCCTTGCGCAGCCAGCCCTCCACCGGGTTCAGCCCGCCCATCAGCTCGATCACCACATCCACATTCGACTTCAGAACATCGTCGATGTTCTCCGTCCACTTCGCCGTCGCCGGAACATACTTCGCCGCCGCCGAAGCCTTCTTCCGCGCCACATCGCGGTTATAAACATGCGTCAGCTCGATCCCGGCAAACTTCGACTCCGCCAGCACCTTCGCCACCGAGCTGCCCACCGTCCCAAAGCCCAGCAGTGCCACCTTAACTGCGCCCACGCCCTTGGTCACTGCAACCTTCCCCTGCTGCTTCTTCTTCGTCGTCATCCGTCCTCGTCCGCTCAGCGATTTAAGTTCTACCGATCGATCTCAACTCTTCTAATACCTAACTTCAGTAAGAAAGGGGCGCCATCCTGAACGAAGTCTCCCACAGCCTCGATATGAATCCCACGAAAAGTGTCATCCTAAGCGAAGCCACCGCAGGGAGCGCAGTCGAAGGATCTGCGGTTTGCTTCTCCCGCCAAAGATTCACCTCAAAGCCCCTCTCAATAATCCACCCGCGTCATCAAACGACGCCACACGTCGAAGCTCTCTCGTCCGCGCTCCGGAAGCAGCCGCACCTCGGGCACCTTCCGCTCGCCCACCGGCCGCTTCATCTCTTCATACAGAAACGCGTCATCGAACCCGGCATCGGCGGCATCCTCAGCCGTTCCGCTATAAAAAATTCCATCCATGCGGGCCCAGCTGATCGCCGCCAGACACATCGGGCACGGCTCGCAGCTCGTATAGATCACGCACCCCGGCAGAGCAAAATCTCCCAGCACCTGGCAGGCCTCGCGGATCGCCGTCACCTCCGCGTGCGCCGTCGGATCGTTCGTCGCCGTCACCCGGTTCACTCCGGTCGCAATCACCTCGCCGTCGCGCACAATCACCGCGCCAAACGGCCCCCCGCGCCCCAGGGTCACATTCTCGACCGCCAGATCGACCGCCTGCCTCATAAACTCTGGATTGCCCTGCATCCGGCTCCGCACCCTCACTGCGAACGCCTAACCCCAGCGAGCACAGCAAGCTAAAAGGAATACCCAATTATTCCACACCCCCACAGGCCTATCGAAGCCGCACGCATCTCCTATCGAGCGAACATCCTCCCACACGGCCATCGCATCCAGCAGGCATTCCACCACACACTCACCGTGCCCATCTGCGCAGCACGCAGCGCGGAGAAGTCCGCGCCTCTCCCATACCTCTGCTCTTCCTCTCCGCTTAAACCATGCATAATCTTCTCGGAGGATTCCGCATGGCCCCCCACGCTCTCCCATCCGCTCTCCGCGAATTCGAGGAAGGCCGCACCGACCTCGTCTTTCCCCTCCTCGCCCAGGGCCTCTCTCCCGAAGCCCGCAACGAACACGGCATCTCCCTCCTCCAGACCTGCGCCTACTACGGCGACGTCAGCGCCATCCGCTTTCTTCTCTCCCAGGGAGCCGCCCTCGACTCCCTCGGCCCCAATCTCTCCCTCCACGCCGCCTGCTTTCACGGACACTGGCGTCTCACAAAGTTCCTCCTCGAGCAAGGAGCCGACCCCAACCAGCCCGACCCCGGCAACGGAGAGACTCCGCTCCACAGCGCCCTCTCGAAGACCGACCGCCTCACCTACGACCTCGTCCTCCAGGTCCTCCTCGCGCACGGTGCCAACCCCAACACCGCAACCAGGTACGGCGTCGAAACCGAAGCCTTCATGCGCGACTGCAGAACCAAAGCCGAGACGCCTCTCCATCGCGCCGCCGCCTTCGGAGACGAGAACACCATCCAGATACTCTTAACCGCCGGGGCCCGCATCGACGCAAAAGACGGCAACGGAGAGGCTCCGCTCAGCTGGGCCAGCTGGTACGCTCGCCCCACCCCCATCCTGCGGCTGCTCTGCTACGGCAACTTCAAAATCAACCCCGCCAACCGCCCCATGCGAGCCAACCTCCTCGGCACCCCCACAGCCTAGGCTCTGCCGCGCGGGCCCACTGCGCGTGGAGCGGTCACTTCGTGACGCGTAGTGGGCCTTCGGCGTGGGGCTCCCGTTGGTCGTTTGCATAAATGTTTGCGCCGACCAGCGGGAGGCCCGGGCGAAGCCGGTATACGCGTCACGAAGTGACCACTGCCCGCGTAGGGCGCCCGCGCGGCAGCGCCCATCTTTGCTAATCTGCTTCCAGCAGCATGGCTATCCAATCCATCAATCCCGCCACCGGCAAACTCCTCCGCAGCTTCGACGCCCTCACCGAAGCCGCCCTCTCCGAAAAACTCTCCCTCGCCCACCAAGCCTCGCGCACCTTCCCCTCCATCCCCCTCGAGCACCGAGCCCTCTGCATGAACAAGCTCGCCTCCCTTCTCGAGCACGAGACCGACGAGATCGCCCCCACCCTCACCCTCGAGATGGGCAAGCCCCTCCACGCCGCCCGACAAGAGGTCTCCAAGTGCACCACCGCCTGCCGCTACTACGCCGAGCACGCCGCCCGCATCCTCGCCTCTGAGCCCGTCGCCACCGAAAACTCCAGCTACATTCGCTACGAGCCCCTCGGCGTCGTCCTCGCCATCATGCCCTGGAACTTTCCCTTCTGGCAGGTCTTCCGCTTCCTCGCGCCCGCCCTCATGGCCGGCAACGTCGGCCTGCTCAAGCACGCGCCCAACGTCCCCCAGTGCGCCCTGCTCATCGAATCCCTCGTCCGCCGCGCTGGCTTCCCCCGCGGCTCCTTCCAGACCCTCCTCATCGAAATCGAACAGGTCGAACACCTCCTCGCCGACCCGCGCATCGCCGCCGTCACCCTCACCGGCTCCGTGCAGGCCGGTCGCGCCATCGGGGCCCAGGCCGGATGGCTCATCAAAAAATCCGTCCTTGAACTCGGAGGCTCCGACCCCTTCCTCGTCCTCCCCTCCTGCGACCTCGACGAGGCCGTCGAGACCGCCGTCCGCGCCCGCCTCATCAACAACGGCCAGTCCTGCATCGCCGCCAAGCGCTTCATCGTGCACGAGTCCATCTACGACGCCTTCGAGCAGCGCTTCGTCGCCGGCATGGAGGCCATGACCATCGGCGACCCTATGAAGGAAGACACCGACATCGGCCCCCTCGCCTCCGTCCGCGCCGCCGAGACCCTCGAAGCGCAGGTCGCCCAGGCCGTCCAGGACGGAGCCCGCGTCCTCACCGGAGGCCAGCGCATGCTCGGCGACGGCTTCTACTACGAGCCCACCGTCCTCGCCAGCCTCCCCCGCACCAGCCCCATCTATCGCGAAGAACTCTTCGGCCCCGTCGCCATGCTCTTCAAGGCCGCCTCGCTCGACGAGGCCATCGAGATCGCCAACGACACCCCCTTCGGCCTCGGAGCCTCCGCCTGGACCCGCGACCCCGCCGAGCAACAGCGTCTCGTCTCCGAGCTTCAGTGCGGCTCCGTCTTCATCAACGCCATGGTCTCGAGCGACCCACGCCTCCCCTTCGGGGGCATCAAGCAATCCGGCTACGGCCGCGAGCTCTCCGCCGCAGGCATGCGCGAGTTCCTCAACGCCAAAACCGTCGTCCTCGCCTCCCCGCAACCACAGCGCTAAACAAGAAGAGACGGGCGCTGCCGCGCGGGCGCCCTACGCGGGCGGCGGTCACTTCGTGACGCGTAGTGGGCCTTCGGCGTGGGGCTCCCGTTGGTTGCTTGTAAGAATGTTTGCGCCGAACCGAAGGGAGGTCCACCCGAAGGGATTACACGTCACGAAGTGACCGCTCCACGCGCAGTGGGCCCGCGCGGCAGCGCCTGTCTTTTCCATGAGAAAATTCCGCTATGAGTGATCTGATCCCGAAACCCGCACCAACCCGCAAGACCGGCCTCAGCCCCAAGGAGCAGAAGCTCCAGGCCCTGCGCGAAAAAGCCGCGCAGGCCAAGGGAGGAGCTCCCTCCACCAACGGAAACTCCACCGCCGCGCTCAAGGCCAAAAACTCCTTCACCGGCAAAAAGACCGCCTTCCAGCGCAAAGCCACCTAGCCCTCTCACCAGACCAGGCACCCCATACCAGATCGGCGCTCATACCAGGCCGGGTGCCCCATCTTCGCCGCGCCAGCGGCTAAGGTGGGACATTCGAGCGGAAGCTCGAACCGCTTCGCTTAAGGGCACGGCTTCAGCCCCGGAAGACAACCAGCCCCATCACTTCACCCCACACTCCGCCGACGAAGTCTTCCTCCCATAGTTCATCCGCTCCGCCGGGTCGCTCACCGACGCGATCCCCGGGTCCGGCAGATCCAGTTGCTTCGCGATCACGCTCTGCAGCATCCAGTAGCTCTTATTAATGCAGGTGCGATTGTCCTCACCCGTAAACTGCACCGTGGCATCTTTATCCTCATCCCCGCGGATCGGAACCGTCCTCAAACTCGGCCCCTTCAACCATCCGTTATGCGTATCGAACGCGGCGTTGATGAACGCCGTATACGCGTTGAAGTTGTCCTTGGTAAACAACACCCGGTTCGACCACATCAGCCGGTCCACCTTGACCTTCTCCTCCAGAACCTGCTTCGGATTCAGATCCTGAAAGTCCCCCACAAAGACGAAGTAGGCGTAGATATCGTTCAGCATCGGAGCCGCTTGCGTCCACACCGCCGTCCGCATCTCCGCCGCCTTGGTGAACTTCTCCTCCGCCTCCGTCCTCTTCTCGGCAATCTGCTGCTGCCTCCACGTGATCAGCGTAAACACGCCTCCCACCACGGTGAACAAAACCGTCGCCGCCAGCTTCGCCACCTCCAGGCTGTTCCAAGGAGACTCCTTGCGCTCTGCATCCATAATTCTCCCCCGATGCGCTATTGTAGGTAGACGCGGCCCGACCGGGGGATGTCAACTTCATTAACGCCATAACCCATTGAAATCAATAACGATAGAGAGTGCCGATTCACCCCCTTCGCCCCGGTATCCTTAAATCACCGGGCAGAAGAAAAGACAGGCGCTGCCGCGCGGGCCCACTAGGCGTGGGGCGGTCACTTCGTGACGCGTATATCGGCTTCGCCGCGGACCTCCCCTTCGGTTCAGCGCAAGAATTTTGCAAGCGACCAACGGGAGCCCACCCCGAAGGGAGCACACGCGTCACGAAGTGACCGCCCGTACCGGGGTCCCCACAAACAGGTCTTCGTTTGTGGGGTGGACAAGCGTAGTGGGCCCGGCCGGCAGGCCATCGCCTCAAAAAGGTCTGGGCCTAAATCCTTTCAACCGAAGACTTTGCACAAATAAGTCGGGGGGGGGGGGAGGGATCAGCGCCCGCGCCGCCTGCCCTTCGCAGCGGCGGATCTCTTCTTCTTCTCCTCCGGCGGCACCGGATGCTCATCCTCAGGAGCCTCCGTGCCCGGGGCCAGGATCCTCCGCACCAGGTTCCCCTCCAGACGATAGATCTTCCTGTTCATCTTCCCAGGAACGATCGCCCCGGTGACCGGGTCAGGAATCACCGGCCCCGCATCCGCAGCCAGAACTCGCAGCGTGAACGTCGGCGCCTCGACCGCCGGAGCCGGCGGCTTCGCGTAAGGATCCTTCGCCCGGCCGACCTCGACCGGAAGATACCCCTCGACGTTCCGCTCCCGAAAAGCCGTCTCGTAGCGATGCTTCTTCACGTTCCAGATGAACACCCGCACCTGGTCGAAGTCGTAAGGCAGGCCAGCCTTATAAGGACTCAGCACCGTGACATACTCCGGCACATTCTTATCATCCTGCGGAGCGTCCGGATCGTTGACCCGGGTAAGCACGTAGGCTCCCACGATGCGCTGACCCTCCGAGTAGCGCCCGATCGCGTCCGGAACATCCACGTCCATCATGCGGCTGTAGAGCCAGCCCGTCTCGCCCTTCGAATCCCGCACCAGCCACCAGTCCTCCATCACAGGAGGCGCCGGTTCAGCAGGCGCAGGCTGCGACGCCGCCGCTCCCTTCGCACCCACAGCAGCCGGAGCCGCGGGCCGCGCAGCCTTCTGCCCCGGAGGCAGAGGCTTCGGCAGGGTCGCGCGAGAGATCAGTTTCAGCTTCTCGCCCTCGACCAGGCGAAACAGGCGGTCGGTGTCACGCCCCGGCTTCACATGCAGATAAACATCGTCGCGAACCACGGCGTTGGCCACAATTGGAACGCTCTCGTTGCCCTTCTTCAGAGCCTCGAACTGATCGTAGATCTCCTGGCTCGCCACCGCCTTCTCATCGATCCAGCCCGTCTCGTTCTTCGGCGTCTTCACCCGCAGAAACCTGCGGCCGCGCTCGAGCACCTCGAGCCGCTCGCCGTTCTCGACCGTGCCGGTGCGGTTGGACACCGCGGCCACTCGATCGCGCAGAAAGGTCTGCTTCGCCGTGACGTAAACGTACTGCGCCGCGGGACTCGGGCGAAGACGCGAACATCCTCCCAGCGCCAGCGCCAGGCAGCTACCCAGCAAAAGCCCCCGAAGGGAAAGAGGACCAGCTACGCGATGACTCCGCTGCGAACGATGACCGGTCTGGCTGGATGAGGAAAGGATAGCTTCGAGCTCCGCTCTCTTCATCTTACCCGGACGGCCCGATACCAGGCCGCCCGGAAAGACAAATTCAGCCGAGTGTTACCACCGCCCTAAACATCCGCGTCTCAGTGCGTGAGCGCGATCACCGACACGCCGGCAGGATCAGTATCCGTGGCAATCGACTTCGCCAGGTCCAGCTTGCCCGGGGTCGTCGCGTCGTAGCTGTACATCGACAGGTCCGGATTCCCCTGGTTGGCTCCGGCCAAAAGATACGTCCCACTCGAATCCACCCCCAGCGAGAGGACCTGCGTGCCGCTGCTGAAGGGCGAGCCCGAGATCGTCGTCAGGGCCGAGTTGGTCCCGATCGAATATCCCGCGATGGTTCCGTCCTGGCGATTGGCCGCGTAGAGATACTTCCCCGTCTTATCCAGCGTGAGTGCGAAGGGTTGATTGCCTGCCGGAAACGGTGATCCCGAGATCTGATTCAGAACACCACCCGAGCCGATGGTATAAACCGCAACCCCACCGTTTGTTCCACTGCGAGCGATATACAGATACGTTCCGGTACTGTCGACGACGATGCCGTTATCGCTCGTGCTGGCGGAATCGAGCGTGAGGTGCTGAAGATGAACCGCCGCACCTGACGTCGCGTTGGCATTATAGGAAAAGACGGAATCCCCATCGTTGCCCAGCGAAGCTACGATGTAGCCATTCGACGTGACCTTGATTGCCTGCGGGGTAGGAAGGCCGCTGGTGTTCGATGTATACGCGACCTGCGTATCAGGAGAGAGTGCCCCCGAGTTTGGATCGATCTGAAACGGATCGAGAGCCTTGGAGAGAAGGTCGAGGCCGAAGAGCCACTTGCCGTCCGGCGAGACATCGAGCGCTCCTACGTTGATGACCACGGTTCCATTTACCCCGGTCAATGAGCCGTCGGAATTGATCGCGAAGACATTGATCACGCTCTGGCTCGCAACATAAAGAAAAGAATTATTCGGAGAGACCACCATCGCCAGCGGAGCATATCCGAGCGAAACGGGCGAGCCTGGAACCTGGGTCAGCGTCCCGTTCGCGATGGTAAATCCCGAGATGGTTCCGGTGAGAGAGTTGCCGACATAGACACGGCCTGTCCCTCCAGTTCCACCACCGCCGCCGCCGCTACCGCCACCACTGCCATTATCGGGTGGAACAAAGAAGTTCCCGCAACCGCTCAAAGCCAGGGTCGCCGCCACGATGACGCCCAGCGCTGCGCGAAACCAACGTCCCCGTTCCATCCTCAAGACCTTTCGCTCCTCATCGCTGCTCTCTTCAACGATACCCTCTATAATCGCCCGCATGCCAGCAGACAAAAACAAGGTTCTCCTGAGCGTCGCAGCGATGATGTGCTCTCTGTGGATTGCAGGCGCGAGGCCTGTGCTCTCGTTTGACTCTCACAAACAAAAAACGGCACAAGTGGCCACACAGCTGGAGCGCGAGGTGCGGGCCGATATGAATTTTCTCGCCGACGACGCTCTCGATGGCCGAGGCTCAGGCACCCGCGACGAACACATCGCCGCGCTCTTTGCCGCCGCGCAGTTTCAATCGCTGGGTCTCGAGCCCGGAGGCGATCACGGTAGCTACCTCCAACGGGCGCCGCTGCCGGGCTCCTTCCCGCCACGCATCGAACAACACCTGTCGAAGTTCGAGAAGACGCCCCGGACCGAGACCTGGAACGCCATCGGCATCCTGCGCGGTTCTTCCTTGCCCGATGAGGTCATCCTGCTGACAGCCCATCTCGATCACCTGGGTGTCCTGGCCGACAAGACAGGCGACGCCATCTACAACGGAGCCGACGACGATGCCTCCGGAACCTCCGCCGTCCTTGCTCTCGCTCACCTGCTCGCAACCGGAGCGGAGCCGAAGCGAACCATCGTCTTTGCTCTCTTCGGGTCGGAGGAGATCGGAGGCTACGGCAATCACGCCTTCCTCGAACATCCTCCCGTCCCCCTTACCGAGATCGTCGCCAATCTCGAGTTCGAGATGATCGGCCGGCCCGACCACGCCGTTCCCGAGGGAACACTGTGGCTGACCGGCTTCGATCGCTCGAACCTCGGCCCGGAGCTCGCCCGGCATGGAGCTCACCTGGTCAACGATCCCCATCCCAAAGAGCTCTTCTTCCAGCGATCGGACAACTACGCCCTGGCCCAGCGCGGAATCATCGCCCATACGGTCTCGAGCTTCGGTTTGCACCACGACTACCACAAACCCTCCGACGAGATTCAGACGATCGACTTCAACCACATGACCCACGCCATCGCCTCGATGGTCGAGCCGATCCGATGGCTTGCGGACTCCAGCTTCAAGCCACAGTGGAATCCAAGCAGAGATCCTCGGTCGGCCCCTTCCGTAGCGAGATAAAAAAACGGCGTGGGTGGCGACTCCCACACCGTTTTGACCCGTCGGAGCTCGATCTCAGGCGATTGCTGGAACCGGAGTAGGCGCGGCCTTCTCAGAGTCGAGCACGACACCGATGGCATGAATCACCGAGGTGACACGAACCGCGGCGTTGATCAGCTCTTCGGTCGCGCCCTTCTCGCGCAGCACACGCTCGTGCGAGTCCACGCACTTGCCGCAGGCGTTGATGGCGCTGACCACCAGGCACCAGAGCTCGAAGTCCACAGGATCGACCCCAGGGCTGCGAAGAACATTCATGCGCAGCCGCGCGGGAAGAGTAGCGTACTTCTCGTTGGTGGTGAGGTGCTGGAAGCGGTAGTAGATGTTATTCATTCCCATGATGGTCGCGGCGGCCTTCACGGCCTCGAGCGCCTGCGGTGTAAGCCCTGCCGACTCGGCCTCGGCGATCGAGGCCGCGGTCAGCTCGGAACTCCTCGTCGCAATGGCGGCGCCCACCACCGTTCCCCACAGCTGCTGGGGCGTCAGCTCGGTATTTTGCTTGACCAGCGAGGAGTAGTTCAGCTTCATGTCCTTCGCATACGAAGGCAGGCTGCCAATCAGATCTTCCATCGTCATCGTATTGTTCCTTTCGTTGCTTGAAGCAAAACTTGTTGCCTGAAGCAGAAACGGGCGCGAGCTCGATCGGCAGCCGCGCCCGGTTTTTCTGTGAGAACCGCTTTAGTTCAGCGTGGCTTCACCCTTCTGCCAGTTGCAGGGGCAGAGCTCGTCGGTCTGCAGCGCATCGAGCACGCGCAGGACCTCCTGCGGATTGCGGCCGACGGAAAGATCGGTGACATAGATGAAGCGGATGACGTTGTCAGGATCGACCAGGAAGGTCGCGCGCTGCGCCACGCCGGCCTTCTCGTCGAGGATGCCGAGCTGGCCCGAAAGATCGCGCTTGATGTCCGAGAGCATCGGGAAAGGCAGGTCCTTCAGGTCGGCGTGGTGCGTGCGCCAGGCCGCATGGACGAACTCGTTGTCGGTGCTTCCGCCGAGAATCTGGCAGTCGCGGTCCAGGAACTCCTGGTTCAGCTTGCCGAAGGCAGCGATCTCAGTGGGGCAGACGAAGGTAAAGTCCTTCGGCCAGAAGAAGTAAAGCTTCCACTTGCCGGAATAGGTATCACCGGTGATGGTCTTGAAGGCCTTGCTCTCATCCTTCTCGGTCGAAACGGTTGCAGTGAGCTCGAAGTCAGGAAACTTCTCTCCAATTTGCAGCATGTAGGTGTAACTCCTCCAAGGGGTGTAGTTATAATTTTTTCCGCTTCACGACATCAATAATCGAGATTAAGCCGCATGATCGATTGTAGCAGGAAAACCAAACAGCAATAAATCCATAAGTTATTTATTATAAATAGCTTATATGGCACAAAAAGAGCGGCGAAGGCCCCGGAATGAGACCATCCTCGCCGCTCTTTTTAATCTGAAGCTAGATTGGACTTAGCTTCCAGTTAGGCTCCGACTAACTCGTCGGATTTGACGATCTCCTCGATCTTGCGACCGATCGCCTTCGCCACGCCCTCTCCATACTTCGGATCGCACTTGTAGAAATGATTGATCTGAAGATCCTGGATGCGCGTCTCGACCTGGCCGAGACCAGCAGCGATATTTCCGAACAGGCGCTCCTGGGCATCGGGAGTCATCAGGCGGAAGAGATTGCCGGGCTGGGTGTAGTAGTCGCCATCGTGCTCGCGGTGGCTGAACCGTCCCACGGTCGAGGTGTTGTAGGTGACCTTGCGCTCCACGTATTTCGGGTCTTGCGTGGGACCGCCGAAGCTGTTGGGCTCGTAGTTAGGACCGTTGCCTCCGTTGCCGTCGAAGCGCATCATCCCGTCGCGATTGTAGGTCGCGAACGGGCACTTGGGCGCGTTCACCGGAAGAGCATCGTAATTGACGCCCAGGCGATAGCGATGAGCATCCGGATAGCTGATGAGGCGTCCCTGCAGCATCTTGTCCGGTGAGAAGCCCATGCCGGGGACGACGTTGCGGGGCTCGAAGGCGGCCTGCTCGACCTCGGCAAAGTAGTTCACCGGGTTGCGGTTGAGCTCGAGCTCGCCGACCTCGATCAGGGGATAGTCCCCGTGCGGCCAGACCTTGGTCAGGTCGAAGGGGTTGATGTGGTAGGTCTCGGCCTCGGCCTCGGGCATGATCTGCACCTTGACCGACCACTTCGGGAACTCGCCGCGCTTGATGGCGTGGAAGAGGTCGTTCTGCGCGTGGTCCATGTCGACCGACTTTATGTGGTCGGCCTCTTCACGGGTGAAGTTCTTGATGCCCTGCCTGGTCTTGAAGTGCCACTTGCAGTAGAAGAGTTCGCCCTGCGCGTTGACGAGCGAGAAGGTGTGGCTGGAGAAGCCGTCCATGTGACGATAGCCATCGGGCGTTCCGCGGTCGCTGAAGAGGATCGTGACCTGATGCAGGCTCTCAGGCGAGAGGCTCCAGAAGTCCCACATCATCGTGGGCGACTTGAGGTTGGTCTCCGGGTCGCGCTTCTGCGTGTGGATGAAGTCCGAGAACTTCAGCGGATCGCGGATGAAGAAGACGGGCGTGTTGTTGCCCACCATGTCCCAGTTGCCCTCTTCGGTGTAAAACTTCAGCGCGAAGCCGCGTGGATCGCGCTCGGTGTCGGCTGAGCCCTTCTCGCCGCCGACCGTCGAAAACCGGATAAACGTCGGGGTCTGCTTGCCCGCCTTGTCGAAAAGCTTCGCAGTTGTATACTTCGTTATCTCTGAATTTGTAACCGTAAAAGTTCCATAAGCGCCAGAGCCCTTGGCGTGGACGACGCGCTCCGGAATGCGCTCGCGGTTGAAGTGAGCCATCTTTTCAAACAGCAGGAAGTCCTCGAAGACTACCGGGCCACGCGGACCCAGCGTCAGGGAGTTTTGATTATCGCCGACGGGCCGACCTGCGTCGGTCGTCATCACTGTGCTCTTGCGATCTTCACTCATACATCACCTCGAAGACGAAGCCTGGTTGATACAACATGAAATCTAAGCCTGCTGGCACTTTGCGCACAGGCCAATGACATCGACGGCATACCGCTCCACCAGAAAACCGTCCTGGAGCTTGCGGCGCCTCGGCGCCAGCCCCAGTTCCTTCTCTCCGATGTCGGTAATGGCTTTGCACCGGGAGCAGACCATGTGATGGTGCTCCTCATCGTTCATCTCTACACGCACGGAGCCGTGGTGCATGCTCATCTTGCGCAAGATGCCGCTCTCGACGAACAGGTGAATGTTCTTGTAAACCGTCGCCAGGGAGATGGCCGGAACCTTCTTCTTGATCTTCGCGTAGACCTCTTCCGGGCTGGGATGGCCATCCATCCCCTGCATGACCTCATACAAGATCTGGCGCTGATGGGTCACGGCGATTCCATGTTCGGCGCAAAGTTGGCGGAAGGTTGAAGATCTCTGCTGCACGAAAGCTAGTTTATCCCAAAAAATATGATAAAAGTTATCATTCAATAAATTTAGTTTCGCCCGGGCCATCGGCCTCGATGGAGCATTGAAGCAGGTCCGGCAGCAGCTTCCCTTGAAGCCGCCAAGCCACCTTTTTTCAATCGTTTCAAGCGTAGTGGAGAGATCTCCTCTCGATCGCTGTTATCCTTAGCAACGGAATTTGAAGAGGAGAAAAGACCAGCACACATGATCGATCTCAAGGGAAAAGTCGCCGTCGTCTTCGGACTTGCGAATAAGCGCAGCATCGCCTGGGCCATCGCCCAGAAGCTCTCCGAGGCCGGGGCTACCCTCGCTATCTGTTATCAGAACGAGCGTCTGCAGCGCGACGCCGAAGAGCTCGCTGCCGAACTTCCCTCCGCGAAGACCTTCAAGTGCGATGTCGCGGCCGACTCCGACATCGACGCTGTCTTCGAGCAATTAGCCTCCAGCTACGGCAAGCTCGACATCCTCGTCCACTCCATCGGCTTCGCCCCCAACATCAAGAACTCCGTGCTCGATACCGCGCGGGAAGACTTCCGCATCGCGCACGACATCAGCACATACTCGCTGATCGCCCTGGCCCGCGGCGCCGCTCCATTGATGACCGAGGGCGGCTCCATCCTCACCCTCACCTACTACGGTTCCACGAAGGTCTTTCCCAACTACAACATCATGGGCGTCGCCAAAGCGGCGCTCGAGGCGGCTGTCCGTTATCTCGCCGCCGACCTCGGATCGAAGAAGATTCGCGTGAATGCGATCTCCGCCGGGCCCATCAAAACTCTCGCCGCGCGCGGCATCAGCGATTTCACCAAGATCCTGAACGCCGTCGAAGAGCGCGCTCCCCTGCACCGCAACGTCGAGACGGCAGAGGTCGGCAACATGGCTCTCTTCCTCGCCAGCGATCTTTCGAGCGGCATCACCGGCGAGATCACCTTCGTCGATTGCGGCTACAACACCACCGGGCTCTGATCCACCTCCTCAGGAGATCGCAGAATGACGACCGCTGAGCTTTTGCTTCAAGAGTTCGATGCGGAGATGCGCGGCACCCGCATCACCCTCGAGCGGATTCCCAATGTGCTGCCCGATTTTAAGCCGCACGACAGGTCGACGTCATGCGGCCGCCTGGCCATGCACGTCGCGACCCTCTGCCGCTTCGGCACGACCATCCTGACCACGGAGGCAATGAATCTGGCCACGGAAAAGTTTCCGCTCATGGTCTTTGAATCACGCGAGAAACTGCTGGCAACCTTCGATACCCTCTCCTCTGAGCTACGCAGCCACCTTGCCGCAGTCACCGACGAACACTTGGGCCAGAAGTGGAAGTTCTCCTTCGGCGAGAAGGTGATCGCCCATGAACCAAGGGCTTTCCTCTATCGCACGATGTTCCTCAATCATCTGATTCATCATCGCGCCCAGCTGGGAGTGTATCTGCGGCTCAACGAGGAACAAGTGCCCGCGCTCTATGGCCCTTCGGCGGACGATACCCTGGGCTTCTAGCGTGGTTCCTTGAGAAATTGCGCATCAGCCAGCCTTTTCGGTCAGCTCGGCCCAGCGCGCATAGAGCGTATCGCTCTCAGCCTGGGCCGATTCCAGCTCCGCCAAGGCCTCTGTCAATTTCGCGGCATCGATAGAGACTGCGGGATCTTCTACTCGCGTTCTAGCGGCATCAAGGCGAGCATCGGAGGCTTCGACACGCTCCTCGATGCCGGCAAATTCACGAGCTTCCAGGTAAGAGAGTTTTTTCTTCGCCGGCGCTGCTACCGGCTCTGAACGAACAGCCTTTTCAAGCGGCTCTTCGCTCTCCGGCCTCGGCTCTGCCTGCTGTGAGAGAAACCACTGCTCCCACTGCGGATAGTCCGCGAAGACGGCCGAGCCTCCCCTTCCATCGAGCCCAAGCACAGTGTTGGCGACACGATCGAGCATGTAGCGATCGTGCGTCACCAGAATTAGCGCGCCGGGATATTCGAGCAGACTCTCCTCGAGCACCTCGAGCGTGGCAATGTCGAGATCGTTGGTCGGCTCGTCGAGAAGGAGAAGGTCGGCAGGCTCCAGCATAAGTCTTGCGATCAGGACGCGAGCGCGCTCTCCTCCGCTCAGCCGTTCGACGGGCTGGTTCAGCTGCTCTCCAGTGAAAAGAAACTTCTGCGCGTAGCTGGCGACGTGAATGACGCGGCCCTGGTAGACGACGGAGTCGGAATCCGGCGCGAGCGCACGACGCAGGGTGACGCTCTCGGGAAGCTCGCGCATCTGGCTGAAATAGACGATGCGCAGCGAGGCCGCTTTCTTTACCTCGCCAGAGGTCGGGGCAAGCTCGCCCGTCAGCAGACGCAGGATCGTCGTCTTGCCGCTGCCGTTCGGCCCAACCAGACCAACGCGAACGCCGTTAGCGAAGAGAAAGCTGAGATGCTCGACAATCTTCTTCTCACCCAGCTCAATGCCGACGTCGTTCAGCTCGACCAACCGCTTTGTCTGGCGTTCGGTAGATTCAAAGCCGATCGTCGCGGTCGAGCTCTGCGACCGAGAGGAGACCTCTTTCAGCTGCCCGATCAGCTGATGGGCGTTGTCGATACGAGCCTTGGCTTTAGTCGCACGAGCCTTGGGCCCGCGGCGAAGCCACTCCACCTCGGTGCGGACGCGGTTGCGCAGAGCGTCTTCGAGACGCGACTGCGACTCGAGATACGCCTGCCGGGTCTCGATAAACTTCGAATAGGCGCCCTCGACGCTCAGCTGGCCATCGGCGTAGACGCGGTTCAGCTCGACGATCTCGGTCGAGACGTTCTCGAGAAAGTAGCGATCGTGCGTGATGATGACAGAGGCAAAATCGCCCTCGTTCAGCAGCTCTTCAAGCCACGCGATTCCCGCGAGATCGAGATGATTGGTCGGCTCGTCCAGCAACAGAACGTCAGGAGCCGAGACGATCGCCTCGGCGATGGCGAGACGCTTGCGCCAGCCGCCGCTCAGGGTGGAGGCGACAACGGAGAGATCCGGAATTCCGATGCGACCGCTGGTCTCGCGCAGCTTGCCTTCGCGCTCTGCCTCAGAGACGTGGCCCAGTACCAGTGCAGCCTCAAGAATCTCGCGAACGGTTTTGCCTGCAGCGAAGTTCGACTCCTGCCGCACGTAGCCGATGCGGGCTCGCCGGCGTACGGCAACGTCGCCTGCGTCGGCGTCTTCTTCGCCGGCGAGGATCTTGAGCAGCGTGCTCTTGCCGGCGCCGTTCGGGCCGATCAGACCGATGCGGTCTCCATCGGAGACGGTGAAGGAGAGATCGCGAAACAGGGGCGTTGCGCCGAAGCTCTTCGAGAGGCCTTGCGCATTCAGAATCGGTGGCATCTTTCGAGTTTAACGTCTCGCGCGATTCGTGCCGGCCTTAGAACATTTTTCCTTGCGATCTGACTCCCCTGAAGCCTGAAGATCATCGAATGCCGTTTTCCTTGAGCAAAAACGGCGCGAACCATCTCAACTCGCTCCGCATCTTCAGGAAACTGTTCTAATCGAGATCGAAGTCCCGCAGAGGACGATCGCCGAGGGGGGTCTCCTTCGCCTTTTTGACGGCCTCGGCAAACTTCTTCGCCAGCACATCGTCCTTGTTCTTCTGCGCCTCGACGGACTGCTGGAACAGGGAGTCGCGGCGGGCATCGGCCTCGCGCAATGCCTTGGCGGCTTCTCCAAAGTCCTCGAAGGTCTTCTTCTTTGGCGTGGATTGGTGCGAGATGATAGCGCGGGTTACAGGATCGATCTTCAACATCGCCCCGCAGTCCGGGCACATGACTTCAAACGGCTGATCACTCAGGCCCATGGCGGTAAACTCCTCGTCGGTCATTCTAACGGATGCAAAGGCGGCCGTTTTGCGAACAGCAATAAAGAGAAGAGAGAACAAGCAACAAAGAGAAGAGAATGGAACTAATATCTCTAACGTCTAGATAATTTACGAAATGGCGTGCTTCTATCCATGACTGTCTCAAGACTTGCTCTTCTACTTTCGTTGTTCATGACGATTCCTGCCGCCTTTGCTCAATCGGAGGAACAGACGGTCACAGACTGGCAGCTGTCGGATGCCGCCAAGCTTACAGATCTTCCATCGGAGATCTCGAGCGCGAAGTACAAGCCCAGCGGCTGGTACGCCGCAACCGTTCCAGGAACAGTGCTGACGACGCTGGTCGACAACAAGGTCTATCCGGAGCCGCTCTATGGCGAGAACATGCGCGCGATTCCCGAGAGCCTGAACAAGACCACCTACTGGTATCGTGCGACCTTTACGGTTCCTTCGAGCTACAAGGGCAGGCACACCTGGCTGCACTTCGCGGGGATCAACTACTCCGCCGAGATCTGGGTCAACGGGCAGAAGGCGGGCGAGATGCGGGGAGCCTTCCTCCGCGGCGACTTCGACATCACGGCTTATGTGAAGCCCGGAAAGACAGCGGCGCTGGCGGTCCATGTCTCGCCGCAGCCTCATCCCGGAGTGCCCCACGAGCATACCGTGGCGCTTGGCATCGGCAAGAATGGCGGCGAGACGGCGCTCGATGGCCCAACCTTCCTCTCCACCATCGGTTGGGACTGGCTGGCTGCCGTGCGCGATCGCGATACCGGCATCTGGCTTCCGGTGACGCTGTCTTCAACCGGCCCTGTCCTCCTGAAGGACACCTTCGTCACCAGTGATCTCACGCCCGGCAACGATGCAGCCGATCTTCATATCACAACCACGATTACAAATCTTTCGCCGAAGCCGGTCCGGGGAAACCTGACGGGAACCATCACGGGACAGGGAGATCCGATCCGCTTCCAGCAGGAGATCGAGCTCGATGCCAATAGCAGCCGAACCGTCTCTTTAGACAAGCAGACGATTGCGGCACTCCATCTTCAGAGTCCAAAGTTATGGTGGCCCAACGGCTACGGTCCGCAGAACCTCTCCTCACTCGCTCTTTCTTTCGAGGCAGGAAAGAAGACTTCCTTCTCAGAATCGACACAGTTCGGCATCCGCAGAATCGAGTACCAGGTGGCGGACTCCGAAAACCTCACCCTCTCTGTCAACGGCGTGCGCATCATGGCGCGCGGCGGCAACTGGGGTCTCGACGAGGCGATGAAGCGCATTCCGCACGAGCGTCTGGATGCGCAGTTTCACATGCACGCCCTGGCGAACCTCAACATCATCCGAAACTGGGTCGGCCAGAGCACCAGCCCGGACTTTTACGATCTCGCCGACAAGTACGGCATCCTGCTCTGGGATGAGTTCTTCCAACCCAACCCCAGCGACGGTCCCGACGTGGCCGATCTCTCCACCTATCTTGCCAACGTCTCCGACAAGGTGCGCCGCTACCGCAATCATCCTGCGATCGCGGTGTGGTGCGCGCGCAACGAGGGCTATCCTCCGAAGTCGCTCGACGACACGCTCAAAGGCATGATGGCGAAGCTCGATCCGACGCGGCTCTATCAATCGAACTCCGCCGACGGCCGCGGCGTCTCCTCGCACGGTCCTTATTTCTGGCGCTCTCCGCGTTACTTCTACGCCTTCAACGAGAGCTTCAAGACCGAGGTGGGCTCAGTCTCGATCCCCACCCTCGAGTCGATTCAGGGCATGATGCCGAAGCAGGACTGGGAGACGATCAATGACGACTGGGCCCAGCACGACCTCGCCGCAGGGGCTCAGCGGGGCAACGAATATCCCTTCCTGCTGGCTAGGCGTTACGGCCCCATCCGCAACCTCGCCGACCTCGCCCGAAAAGGCCAGCTTGCCAACTACGAGACCTTTCGCGCCATGTACGAAGGCCGCAATGCGGAGATGTTCAAGTCGACCACAGGCATCCTGACCTGGATGAGCCATCCCGCGCAGCCTAGCTTCGTGTGGCAGCTCTATCACTACGATCTCGAGCCGAATTCCTCGCTCTACGCCGCCAAGAAAGCCGCGGAGGCCATTCACGTCCAGCTCAACGAATCGAACGGCGCCATCCAGGTCGTTAACAATACGCCCGATGCCCTGAAAGACCTCAGGGTCCACATGACGCTCTACGACATTCTCAGCAAGGTCGCATCCGACAAGACATATCCCGTCGCGGAGGCTGCCGGAAGCACGACCGTCAAAGCGGCTCAGATCGAAGTTCCGGCGAATATCTCCGACGTGTACTTCGTAAAACTCGAGCTCATCGGAGCAGACGGACGGCTTCTCTCCACCAACTTCTACTGGCAGAACGTAGCCCAGGACGACTTCACCGACCTGGTCAAGCTCCCAAAGACTGGACTGGAGATCAGTGGAGCCACCCACGAAGAGAGCGACCGCACCCGGATGACGGTGACACTTCATAACGCCAGCCAGGCCATCGCCCTGATGACACACCTTCAGCTTCGCAAGAAAGACTCGCGCGAGCGCGTCCTGCCGGTCTTTTACTCGGACAACTATCTCTCCCTGGTTCCGGGAGAGAGCCGTACCGTCACCATCGAGACGGCGACCAGGAACCTTGCCGGCGAGCAGCCTCTGTTATTCGTGGATGGATTCAACGTCGAGGTTCAACCATCGGAGGGAGGACTCGCCGTGGCCCCCAATGAAAACGCGGACCCTGAGCACACCCCCGCATCGAATCTTGTTCCTCCGGAGGCGCGCGGGGTTGCCAAAGTTGCCCCTTCCCTCTCGAAAGAAGTGCTTCGCACCGTCCGCGAAACGGTGACACCTTCATTTCGGGCCCTCCGGAAATAAACCCAGAAATCGCGGTTGCCGAACCCTACGAAGTGAAGGCCCATTCTTCCATTAACGGTCTCTCATTCAGCAAGATCAAAATGAAGCATCCGCCCAGACTCGGGCTGAAGAGCTTACGGTTGATCTCTGTACGAGTATCTTTCGAGGTCATGCTCCCGCGGCCAGCAACAAACCTCTAACTCACGATCAGGAAGCCGAAGGCCGGTCAGTGGACGCACTTTGACGGCACACGAGCGGGGCGCAATTTCGCTCTCGACCGGCAGGTAGAGCCGCTTGTGCTGGAGTACGAAATCTCCAGCCTCGCCGGCCTTCACGCTTGTAGAAAGTCCCAAGAATTACGTTACGCCGACTTCGATATGCCCGTCATGGCGAATGGCTTTGAGCTGCGCGAGCGGCAAGATCACAAGCTACCTTGCGATCCTGGGCATATGCAGACAACAGAGACGTAAATCAATCTTGGTTGACACCATAGTCGGATAACGATATAGTCTTAATCCGACCACAGATCTGGAACATTCATAACCCAAGGTCAGCCTCTGTTTACGAAATCATTATTTTCAGGAGAATCAGCGCTCGAAGTTATGTCTACAAGACACCCTAATCCACGGTGAGCCCAATAATTTCTTAAATTTAAATTTTCTCTTGCCTTAAAAACTACGTTTGTAGTAGATAAGAACAGAATATGGCGACGGCAAAGTTATCCAAACTCGAATTTCAGGTAATGGAACTATTGTGGGCTAACAAAGAAGCTTCCATTCGGCAGATTCAGGAAGCTCTTGCGGAGAAGGGCTCCACAAAACGCGCACATGCCTACACGACCATCCAAACGGTAGTGTATCGGCTAGAAGAGAAGGGCTTCGTGCAACGCGTCGGAAAGATTGAAAACTTTCACGTCTTCGCGGCTGTAATCTCACGTGCTAAAGCGCAAAAGCGTCTTCTAGAGGACGTGTTGGGATTTTTCAGAGGCAGTGGGAAGTTGGTCATGTCACATCTGATCGATGCGGGCGAGCTGACCCTTGAAGATGTGCGGGAAGCGGAAAATCTATTGAAATCGTCTGGCAAGCAGAGGAAGCCGCAATGAAGTTTCCATTGGATGGGAATGCAATATCCGCAGCGTTGCTGCAGCATCTCTGGCAATCGACAATGGTATGTGCCGCGCTATGGCTTCTGAGTCTGATGCTCCGACACAATGCGGCGCGAATTCGCTTCCGGCTTTGGATGCTTGCATCCGTGAAATTCCTGCTTCCCTTCAGCATGCTGATAACGATCGGGGAGGGCCTCTCACGGAAAAAGATGGTGTCAGCCAACGTGGCGCCTCTTTTTTCCATGGTGATCGAAGGCCCTGCAGAACAAACGGTCTTCTACAAGTCACACGCTGATGCGACTGCCGAGAACGTCGCTCCCCCAATCCCGGCGAAAACGATGATGAAGAGCCAGGGTGTGATGCCGTGGATCGTAGTTTCGCTGTGGGGAGCCGGCGTATTCGCGATCTCGGGCACGTGGCTGCGGCGATGGCTGCAGCTACGGACTAGAGTGCGTGGAGGGACAAGAGGCGGAGATATGTCGGGCCTGCGGGCGGTGATCGTTGCAGGCGATGCGGAGCCTGGCGTCTTCGGTATCTTGCGGCCAGTGCTGATGCTGCCGAGCGGAATGACGCGCAAGCTGACTGCGACGCAGATGGAAGCAATCATCGCGCATGAGCTCTGCCATGTACAGCGTCGAGATAATTTGACCGCAGCGCTCCACATGATGGTCTCCGCTGTGTTCTGGTTTCATCCTTTTGTGTGGTGGATTGGCAAACATCTGATCGTGGAGCGAGAGGCTGCATGCGATGAGGCAGTTCTGGAACAGTCGCACAGTGCGATGGAGTATGCCGAAGACATTCTGAATGTCTGCAAGTTTTACCTGGAGGTTCCTGTGGCGTGTGTCTCTGGTGTTACCGGTGCGGATCTGAAGAAACGCATCGCTCACATTCTTTCCGGTCCTACGGCGCGGCGGCTTTCGGCGGCAAGAAAGCTGGTGCTGAGCGCAGCCGCTCTTCTTTCGGTCGGCATGCCGATTACGTTCGGGGTGCTGCATGCATCGCACAGTTATGCGCAGGCTCCGGCGAAGCAGAATCCTGATGATACGTGGCAGGGCACGCTGCATGTGCAAAGGGATCTGCGCACCGTGCTGAAGATCACCAAAGCGCCGGATGGATCGCTGAAGGCGCTATTTTACAGCATCGACCAGGGTGCCCAGTCGATTCAGGTCAAGGAAACTACGTTCCAGAATGGCGAATTGAAACTTAACGTAGAGGCCATCGATGGCACGTATACGGGAAAAATGTCGCCGGATGGAACAACGATTACGGGCGAGTGGAAGCAGGGCGATCAGGCGCATCCCCTCATCCTCGTCCGGGCGACACCCGAGACGGCGTGGGCGATCCCGGAGCCACCGCCGAAGATTCCTCCGATGGCTGCCGATGCCGATCCAAGCTTTGAAGTAGCGACGATCAAGCCGACAGACCCGGCCGCGAAAGGTAAGGGATTTGGCGGCCCCCCGCGACGGTTTCAGACTCGCGGCACAACGCTCAACGATCTGATCATGTTTGTCTATGGTGTGAACACCAAACAAATCGTAGGCGTACCCGCGTGGGCTGAGACTGACCGCTTCGACATTACGACTGGCCAGCCTGATGCACCGGGTGCTCCAAATGAGACGCAGGTACGATCGATGATGCGCAAGCTGCTAGAAACGCGCTTCGGCCTGAAGTTCCACAAGGACAAAAAGGAGATGTCAGCATACGTTCTCGGCGTTGCAAAGGATGGTCCTAAGCTGACCAAAAGTGATGCGGACCCGAATACGCCACATGCCTTTTTCTTCACCAAGCTGGGCAACTTGACTGTGCGCAACGCGACGATGGAGGACGTGGCGCAGGGCCTCCAGGGCGCGGTCTTCGATCGTCCCGTGGTGGACCGCACAGGGATCGAGGGGCATTGGAATTTCTCGCTAAAGTGGACGCCGGACGAAACTCAGTTCCAGGTCTTCGGAGTGAAAATCTTGCCAAACGAGGCGGCCGATGCTCCTCCGCCGATCTTTACCGCAATCCAGGAGCAGGTCGGTCTGAAGCTCGATGCGGCGAAGACGACAGTGGATGTGATGATGATAGACCACGTGGACAAACCGAGCGAGAACTAAGCTCATGCCCGACAAGCATGGTCGAGTGAAAGCCTGGCTGTGTTCTGTATTGCTGCTGACGCTGCACGCGGTTGCTTTCGCGGCGGAACATTATGGGCGGGTTCTCTTCAACGGGGCGCCCGTTCCTGGTGCAAGCGTGACGGCGATGCATGGCGCGCAGCAGCTTGACACGGTCACAGATGCACAGGGGATCTTCCAATTTCCGAACCTCTCCGACAGCGAGTGGACGATCCGTATCGCGATGCCGGGCTTTGCCGTGCAGGAGCGGACGATCAGGGTCGACAAGAGCACGCCTGCAAGCAACTTTGACCTGAAGATGCTATCGGTGGGCGATGTGCTGGCTTTGTCCAAGGCAGTAATGCCACCGCCACTCCTCTCTCCACGAGTGGAGAAGCCGACGGAGAAGAAGGCCGAGGCAGTGGAAGTTTCGACGTCTGCCGCGACGGGCAGCGATACAGATAAGAGCGCAGAAGGCATGCTGATCAACGGCAGCGAGAACAATGCCGCAACATCGAAGTACTCGATCTCCCAGGCGTTCGGCTCACGCAGGCCGGGTACAAAGGGGCTTTACACCGGCAGTGTCGGAGTACAGATCAACGCCTCGCCCTTCGATGCCCGGCCTTACTCGCTGACAGGATTTGATGTAGCGAAAGCATCGTACGACCTCATCAACGGCGTGGCTACTCTTGGCGGTCCATTAAATATTCCGCACCTGCTGCGCAATGGTCCGACGTTCTTTGTAGGCTATCAGTGGACGCGGAATAGCTCGGCTAGCACGCTGTCGGGGCTGGTGCCGACGGAGGCGCAGCGCGGTGGTGATCTCTCGAATACACTGACGCCGCAGGGAACACCAGTATCGCTCGTCGATCCGATAACCGGTCTTCCCATCACGGGGCCGGTAGCTGTGAGCGCCCAAGCCAAGGCGCTGCTTGCGCTCTATCCGCTACCGAATCTCACTGGAAATACGCGCTACAACTACCAGACACAAGTGCTGACAAACATGCATGCCGATGCACTACAGTCACGGCTGGACAAGAGCATTGGTCGGCGCGACCAACTGTTCGGTGGCTTTGCCTTTCGCAGTATGCGCTCGGACAACGAAAATCTCTTTCATCTTGTAGATGAGACCAACACGCTGGGCATCGATAGTAACGTGCACTGGTCGCATCGCTTACCGCATCAACTCTTGCTGGAGACGGGATATCGCTTTACGCGGCTGAGGACGCAGGTGCGACCGTTCTTTGCAAATCGCGAGAACATCTCTGGCGACGCGGGCATCACGGGTAATGAGCAGAGTCCGGTTAATTGGGGCGCACCGGATCTCTCCTTCTCGAGCGGCATCACAGGATTATCAGAGATACAGAGTGCATTCAATCGCAATCGTACGGATGCGCTCTCGATCGAGGCGACATGGCTGCATCGCCGACATACCGTAAGTTTTGGCGGCGATGTGCGTTGGCAGCAGTTTAATCAGTTTTCGCAGCAGATTGCTCGCGGCGCGTTTACTTTTACCGGTGCGGCGACGCAAGGCTCGGGCAGCACAGGCTCGGATCTGGCAGATTTTTTGATTGGCGTACCAGATACGAGCCAGATCGCGTATGGCAATGCAGACAAGTACTTCCGGCAGAAGGTGTACGATCTCTTCGTTAACGATGACTGGAAAGTACGGCCGGAGCTGACGTTGAGCTCGGGGCTGCGATGGGACTACGGAGCCCCGCTGACGGAGCTTAAAGATCGCCTGGTGAACCTCGACATCGCCAGCGGCTTTACTGCGATCGCTCCGGTGCTTGGAACCGATCCGACGGGACGCCTGACAGGCACAGTGTATCCATCGTCGCTGGTGCGTCCGGACAAGCGCAACTTCGAGCCTCGGATTGGACTTGCGTGGCGTCCGCTGCCGACAACACCCTTGGTGGTGCGCCTGGGCTATGGCATCTATGTGGATACGTCCGTGTATCTTTCAAGCGTGCAGACGATGTCGCAGCAGTCGCCGCTCTCGACCAGCTTGAATGTCTCGAACGGCCCACGCTGTGCGCTTACGCTGGCTGATGGTTTTCATAACTGCGCAGGGACGACCTCGAATACGTTTGCTCTGGACCCGAACTTCCGAGTAGGTTATGCGCAGAACTGGCGGCTCTCGGTGCAGCAGGACCTGCCAGGATCGATCGTGATGACAGCATCGTACCTCGGCACAAAGGGCACGCGCGGGCCACAGGAGTTTCTACCGAACACCTATGCGCCGGGCGCAACGGCATTTTGCGTAACGTGTCCACGAGGTTTCACGTATCGTACGTCGAATGGAAACTCGATTCGCCATGCATTCGATCTTCAATTGCGGCGCAGGCTGCGCAGCGGACTGACAGCGACGCTTGCCTACGAATATGCAAAGTCGATCGATAACGATTCCATGTTGGGAGGTACGGGATACCTCTCGTCCTCAACGTCTTCATCATCCTCATCCTCCTCGGGATCATCAGGATCGTTTAGCGGATTGACCGCTTCAACGAGCGCGTCGACGACGGAGATGATCGCGCAGAACTGGCTGGATCTCCGGGCGGAGCGCAGCCGCTCCAGCTTTGATCAGAGACATCTGCTCAAGTTCACTTTTCAGTACACCACGGGCATGGGGCTGCACGGAGGCAACTTCTTTAACGGCAAACGAGGCACACTCTTAAAGCAATGGACCATCGCCTCGGAGCTGAGCGCCGGTACGGGTCTTCCACAGACGCCCATCTATCTGACAGCGGTGCCGGATACAGGAGTGACAGGGACAATTCGCCCCGACCTTACGGGTCTCAACATCTACGCATCGAGCGCGGGCTACCATCTCAACTCGGCCGCGTTTTCAACCCCTGCGGTTGGGCAGTGGGGCAATGCGGGGCGTTATTCGATCCAAGGACCTGGCTCGTTGACCCTCGACTCCTCAATGGCGAGAAACTTCAGGCTCCGCGATCCGTTAAGCCTGGACGTGCGCGTCGATGCAACAAACATCCTGAACCACGTGGTCTATACGGGGTGGAACTCCATCACCAACAGTACGACCTTCGGCCTGCCGACGAACACGCAGGCGATGCGAAGCCTGCAGATCAGCGGAAGGCTGCGATTCTAATGACCATGGGGCTCTTCATTCGATGTGCGGTAATGGCAGCTACCCTGAGTGCGTCGCTTGCCGGCGCGCAGCAGATTGGGACGAACGAGACCCAGGGCAAGGAAACCACCTATACGCTCAGTGTGAAATCGCAGCTGGTGACAGAGAGCGTAATCGTCAAGGACAAGCAGGGCAAGTTTGTCTCGGGTCTGACGGCGAAGGACTTTGAGGTGACGGAGGATGGGACGCCGCAAACGATCCGCGTCTTCGAGCGCGAGTCGCTGCCGATCGATGCTGCACCGCTGCCGGAGACGCCGGAGGATCAGGAGGACGTCCGCGTCTACAAGCGACTGGGCCGGACGACCTATGCAACGGAGAATAAGACGAGAAGCTACAAGGACCGTCGGCTTTTGGCGTTCTACTTCGATATGACGGCGATGCGCCCGGATGACCAGGTGCATGCGCTGCAGGCCGCCGAGAAATTTGTGCGTACGCAAATGACCGAGGTCGATCTAGTGTCGATCTTGCGCTATCAGGGTGGCGCAGTGGATGTGCTGCTGGACTTCAGTGCAGACCGCAACAAGGTTCTGAGCATCCTCGAGACAATGGTAGTGGGCGAGGGGCAGGGTTCGGCGGAGGGCATCGATGACAGCAGCAGTGCGGACGCGGGCGCTGCCTTCGGTCAGGACTCGAGCGAGTTCAACATCTTCAATACGGATCGGCAACTGTCAGCCCTGCAGACCACGGCACACATGCTGGAACAGATCAACGAGAAGAAGAGCCTGTTGTATTTTTCGAGCGGTCTGAGGCTAAATGGAAACGACAACCAGGCGCAGCTGCATGCAACGGTCGATGCCGCGGTAAAGGCAGGGATGTCGTTCTGGCCCATCGATGCACGCGGGCTGGTCGCGCAGGCTCCGCTCGGCGATGCGATGCAGGGATCACAGGGCAACTCCGGCATGTACAGCGGTGCAGCCGCGCAGGCGACGAACGATCGTCTGCAGCAATCGCAAGATACGTTGTACTCACTGGCTGCAGACACAGGCGGTAAAGCATTCTTCGACAATAACGACCTTACGGCGGGAATCGTGAGGGCGCAGCGAGCGATCTCGGACTATTATCTGCTCGGTTACTACACGACGAACACCGTGCAGAACGGGCGCTTTCGGCACATCAAGATTACGGTGCCGGAGAAGCTGAATGCGAGTCTCGAGTATCGACAAGGATATTACGCGAACAAAGAGTTCGGCAAGTTCAACGGCGCGGAGAAAGAACGGCAGCTGGAAGACGCGCTCATGCTGGGTGATCCGATTACGGACCTGACCCTTGCGATGGAGGTGAACTACTTCCAGCTGAATCGCGCAGAGTACTTTGTGCCGGTGACGGTAAAGATTCCAGGGCGCGAGCTCGCATTGGCCAAGCGTTTCGGCAATGAGCACACGGTGATCGATTTTGTATGCGAGATCAAAGATGAGATGGGATTGACAGTCTCCAATCTCCGCGACAACGTGGATGTAAAACTGACGGATGCCTCGGCGACGGAGCTGATACGGAGGCCCATCGAGTACAGCACAGGTTTCACGCTGCTGCCGGGACGTTACACGATCAAGTTTCTTGCGCGTGACGATGAGACGGGCAGGATCGGGACATATCAAACAGTTTTCATCATCCCCAATCTCAATAAGGCAACGAAGCAGCTGCCGATCAGCTCGGTCGTTTTGAGCAATCAGCGCGTGGACACCAGGCAAGCGCTATTCAACACAATGAAAGGCAAGGAGCAGGCGAAGAACGACGCTGCCAATCCATTGGTAAACGCAGATGGGAAGCTGATTCCCAGCGTTACGCGAGCCTTCCGAATTGATCGCAATATGGAGATCTATCTTCAGGCATACCTTGGAACAGCCGCAGGAGGCAACGGTTCACCTCCGTTGGAGAATAAGGAGACTGTGGCGGCTGATTCGCAGGTCGTCGCTTTTGTCAGCTTGTATCACGATGGCAAAAAAGTTATGGATAGCGAGGTAATTCGGGTACCAGCCTTGTCAGGGAATCATCTGGGGATGGTGCCTCTTGATCTAAAGGTCGGGATGAAAGATTTAGGTCTGGGAGAGTATCAGTGCCAAGTGACGGTGCTCGATCCCACCCGAAACCGTGCAGCATTCTGGCAGGGATCGATTGCAATCGTTCAGTAAATCACTCGTTCCTTCTGAATGTCCCCAACGACGCCAACCGTCGCAACCTCAATAGCTCCGAGCGCCCTGGCGGAGTCATGGGTCTCTACATTCAGGACTAGTTCTGCCTGAGCGATAAAGCTCATCCTCAACGCCGCAACCGCACCTTCACCCCGGCTACGGCTCCTCCGAGGTCACCGCGTGTTGATTACTTTTGTCTACGCCGAAGTTCCACAAAAGTGACAGATTTCGCCTCTTCAGCCGGTGTAAGATCAGCCGGTAATCCTGATTCATTTATCGCCTTGATTCTTAGTCCCAGGAGAGAAGACCGTGTCTTACCGCAGAGCTGTGTTTCTTTCTGCCGCAATTGCCTTGTCCTTTTCCCCGATCCTTACCGGATGTGGCACCGCTCAAGCTAAACCGAATGACGCCGCGACCGCTACCGGTCCAGCCGGACCTGCTGGACCTCCAGGCATGGTCTACCGCCAGGCTTATGACCCGGCTGTGCAGTACTCGGCGAACGATGCCGTGACCTATCAGCGATCGACCTATATCGCCCTGTCAAGCACCACGAATATTCCTCCGGTCGGCTCCGCTCAGAGCGCCGCGAAGTGGGCTCTGCTTGCTGGCGCCGGTGTGGACGGAGCACTGGGAGCCACCGGGGCTACGGGACCTGCGGGGGCACAGGGAGTCCCTGGTATTCCGGGCCCCCAGGGGCCAACCGGGCCGACCGGAGCTCAGGGAGCGCAAGGCCCTGCCGGTCAGGACGGCACCTCATTCCTGGCCGGGAAGAAGTTCTACGTGTTAGGCGACAGCATCTCCGCTATAAACGGGTCCGGTAAGGAGTGGCAGAAGGTCGTCATGCAAAGGACTGGCCTGATCGCTACCTACACGGACGCAATACCGGGGCGGAAGCTGTCGCAGGCCTTCATCTGCTATGGGGCGAACGCGCCGGGGGATGAATTGAAGCCGTACTCGACTGCTGTGAGGCCGGAGTGTACGACCGATGGCGGCAAGGACGGAGCCACGCTTGCGGATAACTTGGCCGACTCGGACCTCGCCATCATCGAGCTGGGCACAAATGACGAGTCAGAGACGATCGGGCAGGTTGGGGATGCTCCCACGGCTGGCACAGCCCTCGGTGCACTCGGGTGGATCGTGGAGACGTTGGAGGCTGCGAAACCGACGATCCGAGTAGTCATCGTGACACCGCAGCTGAATGCGCTTGGAACAGCTACAAACACGAAACTGCTGGCCGATGCAGAGGCAGGTTATGCGGGCAGCGCGGGAATACCGGCGATCAACATGTTCCGAGTGGGCGGACTAAACGCGGTCAATGTATCGACATTGACGAAGGATGGCACCCACCCGACACAGTGGGCATTCGACAACCTGTATGGTCCCGTCATCGCCCAACACCTCGCGCAGATCTTCTAACTAAATTCCCAGGCACCTTCCCCTGCATGCGGCACAAACACCAGATTGTTTGTGCCGCATTGGATATTGCTCGGCATTCCGGTTTATTCCTTAGTAAGTTCACGATGCTGGAAACCATAAGAAAAGTCCACCGGCGCGCTCCGCAGGAAAGGGTGCGAGGTGTCGATATCGCCATGCAAGCGTAACTGAAGGGCCTAGCAAAACAGTACCAGTTAGTCTTCGGTTTGTTTTTGCCAAGCCCATCAGATCCACACGGTCGGGCAAAATAGTCCGGGAGATGATCTAAGATGCGATACTGCAAAGAGATGAGAATCACCCTGGATCGAGATTGACGAAATGGATGCCCCCAGAGAGCTAAACGAGATCATTCTTCCTCAAACGGTGGTCGCCCCACTCACCCGCTCAGCAATCTTTCTGGTTGTCTGCATCCGCCAGGACCAGGACGCATATACGCTGGTGCGCTCATTCTGCGCCGATCTTGCCGGGCTCATCCGCGCCGTTGAATTCCGTGACATCGAAGCAGGTCTCACTTGCATCGCCGGATTCGGCTCCGATGCTTGGGACAGGCTCTTCGGGGCGCCTCGCCCCGCGGAGCTTCATCCGTTTCAGGAGATCCGCTCCGGCAGCCGCCACGCCGTCTCCACCCCCGGCGACATCCTGTTTCATATTCGCGCCAAACGCATGGACCTCTGCTTTGAACTGGCGACCCAGATTATGGAGAACATCGGGGATGCAGTCACCGTGATAGACGAGGTCCACGGCTTCCGATACTTCGAGGACCGCGACGTGATTGGATTTGTCGACGGCACCGAAAATCCCAGAGGCGACGCCGCGCGGGAAGCCGCAATCGTCGGCGACGAAGATCCAGCCTTCTCCGGCGGCAGCTACGTCGTCGTGCAGAAGTACCTTCACGACATGAAGGGATGGAATGCTCTCTCCGTCGAAGCCCAGGAGCGCATCATCGGCCGCAAAAAACTCTCCGACATCGAGCTGAGTGGTGCCGAAAAACCGCCCTCGGCGCACAGCGCCCTGACCGTCATCGAGGAAAACGGCAAGGAGCTCAAGATTCTCCGCGATAACATGCCCTTCGGACGTCCAGGTCATGGAGAGTTCGGGACATACTTCATCGGTTACAGCCGAACTCCGCGGATCACGGAGACCATGCTTCAGAATATGTTCGTCGGGCGCCCCCCGGGCAACTACGACCAGCTGCTCGACTTCAGCCGCGCCGTGACCGGCAGCTTATTTTTCGTACCGTCGGCAACATTTCTCGACGAGATTGACCCAAATGCGATTACCCCAGACGCTCCGCAGTCTGCGCCAGTCGACGTGTCGACGACACCTGCCCCTCCCTCGCCGCCGCCCGTGCGCGATACGTCACTCAAAATAGGATCACTGAAAGGAAAGAAAGATGAATAACCTCCATCGCGAGCTCGCACCCATCTCCGACGCCGCCTGGGCGCAGATCGAAGAAGAGACCACCAGGACACTGAAGCGCTATTTGGCCGGGCGACGCGTGGTCGACGTTCCTTCCCCCGGAGGACTCGCTCTGCCCGGAGTGTCCACCGGCCATCTGCAGTCGATCTCCGCTCCCGAAGACGGCATCCTTGCCAGCCAGCGCGAGGTCAAACCGCTCGTGGAGCTTCGTGTCCCCTTTGAGCTCTCCCGTCAGGCCATCGATGATGTGGAACGCGGGTCGGATGACTCCGACTGGCAACCCGCGAAGGACGCCGCCAGGAAACTCGCCTTTGCCGAAGACCGCGCCATCTTCAACGGATATCAGGCTGCAAACATCCAGGGAATACGGGAAGGCACAAGCAATCCAATTGTCACCCTTCCCGCAGACGTGCGCGACTATCCCGATGCGGTGGCCCAGGCCTTGAGCCAACTGCGACTGGTGGGCGTAAATGGACCCTACTCCGTTCTGTTGGGAGCGAACGAGTACACAGCGCTCGCCGAGACCCGCGACCATGGCTATCCCATCCTCGAACATGTCAAGCGCATCGTAGACGGCAATATCGTCTGGGCACCGGCCATCGAAGGCGCATTCGTCCTGACCACACGAGGAGGCGACTTCGAGCTCAACCTCGGACAGGATGTCTCCATCGGTTATCTCAGCCACACCGATTCCGTCGTGCGCCTCTACCTGCAGGAGACCTTTGTTTTCCGCGTCCTCACCAGCGAAGCCGGCGTTGCAATATCGCCCTCACGGTAAATGCTCCGGAGAAATGCACCTGATACGCATAGGATTGAACTTTTGCAAAGGTCCGTCCCCAACGATCAGGAAAGTCGCAGGCGATGGAACTCCCAGGATCCGCCATATCCCTTTAGCTGAAGGGCAGTCCCCGCCGTGCATCATCCCCACCGCACCATCAATCCCCGTTCATCGCCTTCGCCGTGCTCCATAGCGATCTCCGCGTCCATGCGCGAGACGATGCTCTCGAACCTCTCTCCCCACTCCACCAGCATCAGAGCGTTCTCCTCCGAGACCATCTCATCCACCCCCAGCGTCGCCAGCTCGCGCTCCGTCTCCAAACGGTAGAGGTCGAGGTGGTACACCTTCACCTTCGGCCCCGTATACTCATGCACCAGCGTGAAGGTAGGACTGGTCACGTCCTCCTCCGTCGCCGCTCCAAGCGAGGCCGCGATGCCCTTGATCAGCGTCGTCTTCCCCGCCCCAACCTCGCCGCGCAGCACCACCAGCTTGGGCGTCGGCAGCAGAATCTCCGCGATCTTCTCCCCCAACGCCAGCGTTCCCGCCACGCTCCGGGTCCGAAATCTCTTCTCTCGAGAAAAACTCTTCAAATCAAATTCCCTTTCCCGCCAGTCTCGCTCTCCGTAAATCGTCGCAGATATCTCCTCTTCGGAGATCACCGAAGTCCGCAGATCCAGACCAACCCATCTTCATCCCGCACCCGGTACCGGAACGCATCCGAAAGATGAGCCACCGTATCGGTAGCCAGCACCGTATGCTCATCCATCCCGCGCGCGGCGAAGTCTGCCGCCAGGCCATGCAGATAGACGGCCGTCTCGACCGCCCTCGCCACATCGTCCGGATACTGCCCCAGCATCGCCGCCACAATTCCGGTCAGGATATCGCCGCTGCCCCCCTTCGACATCGCCGGATTCCCCGTAGTATTCACCGCCACGCGACCATCCGGATGCGCCACCAGCGTCCTCCAGCCCTTCAGCACCAGCGTCAGCTTATGCTCCGTGGCAAACCTGCGCGCAAGCCCGATTCGGTCGGCCTCGACCTCCTTCACCGTCATTCCGGCCAGCCTCGCCATCTCCCCCGGATGCGGAGTCAGCACCAGCGTCCGCCCCGCCCCATCCAGAAGATCCACGCTCTCCGCGAAGGCGTTCAGACCATCCGCGTCGATCACCATGGGAACCTTCGTCTTCGCCACCAGCTCCCGCACGACAGCCCCGGCCTCCCCACGCTGCGACAGCCCCGGCCCCACAGCCAGCACCGTCATCTTCCCCGTCAGCGCATCGAGCCTCTCTCCCTGGACGTTGGCGAGCACCAGCGCACCCTCCGGCCCTTCCTCGAGCGGCATCACCATCAACTCCGGGGCCACCCCGGCCACCACATCCACCACGCTCTTCGGAACCCCCGCGGTCACCAGCCCCGCTCCCGTGCGCATCGCCGCCAGCGACGACATCGATGGAGCCCCCGCCGTCCCGTAGCTCCCTCCCACCACCAGCACGTGCCCAAACTTGCCCTTGTTGGAGTTGGGTCCGCGCGGCCTCTCCGCGACCCCCTTCGAACCACCCGTCCAGCTCAATCCATCTCCCGCGGGAATCGCCTCCTCCGGCGACCCGATATCCGCGACCACCACCGGGCTGGGAGTGAACGAGAAAGAAGGCGTCATATACCCAAAGACATGCGCCAGCTTGGGAGCCGTAAAGGTCACCACGGCATCTGCTCGAAACGCTCCCTCCACCGTCTGCTCGGTCGAGTCCGCATCCCATCCGCTCGGAACATCCACCGCAATCACAGGAATCCTGCTCTCCCCGACCCAATCCCGGGCAGCAGCCGCGACCGACCGCAGAGGTGGACGAAACCCCGTCCCCACCACCGCATCCAGCAGGACAACCTCGTCCAGACTTGCGGCCCCATTCAGCACGACGCCCTCCGTGACGCGTTCAAGGACCTGCTTCAGCGTCTCCTCATCCTCCACCTCGTGGATCGGCAGTCCCGTCTCCGCCCGCAGCTTCGACAGCGCCGCCGCGGCATCACCCTTCATCTCCTCGGCCTTGCCCAGCAGCACCACCTCGATCGAGACGCCCTCGGCAGCCAGCACCCGGGCCGCCACCATCCCGTCGCCGCCGTTATTGCCCTTGCCGCACAGCGCAATCACGCGCTTCGTCTCCGGGTATCTCCGCCGCACGAACGCAGACACCGCTCCACCCGCTGCCTCCATCAACGATGCCAGGGGAGTTCCCAGCTCCTCTGTCCGCTTGTCCGTCTGCGCCATCTCCACTGATGTAAGAACTCTCATTCCACCCTTCTACCCCATCTTGCGCAAGCAAGCAAAAGGCCTCCCCATCCCATCCCCACTCGACCCGTTTAAATAAAGCGGCCCGCGACCATCGCGAACTGCTGTCGTCTTCCAAAAGCTCCAATCCAGGTTGTATCAGTCTATTCGTCTATTCTTTGAGTAAGACAACGCTGCCGCGCGGGCCCACTGCACATGGGGCGGTCACTTCGTGACGCGTGTACTCCCTTCGGGGTGGGGCTCCCGTTGGTCGCTTGAGAAATTTACGCGCCGACCAGAGGGAGGCCCGTGGCGAAGCCGATATACAAGTCACGAAGTGACCGCCCGTACCGGGGTCCCCACAAACAGGTCTTCGTTTGTGGGGTGGCAGAGCGCAGTGGGCCAGGCCATCGCCTCTCTCCCAAAAATCGCAGATTCGAATCTGTCGATGCGCCCTACTCCGTTCCACCCATTACGCCGGTAGCCTGCTGCATCCTCGGATGAAAGTAGCTCTTATCCCATAGGGCCTGGTAGAAGTGCCCTGTCAACTCCGCCGCCTTCGGTCCAAAGGTCGGTCTCCCCCCCTCGAGGAAGAAGACCGTCACAATCCGTCCATTCGGTGTATCTGCATACGACCCGAACCAGCCAAAGCGAGTTCCATTGTTCGAGCAGGTCCCGGTCTTGCCCATCACCGGAAACTGGTTGAAGTTGGTTCGCAGAGACCGCGCCGTCCCATACATCACCGCGCCCTGCATTCCATCCACGATCTCCGGGATCAGGGGAGCAATATTCAGTTGCCGCTTGATGCGGGGCTCAAAAGCAGCGATATCGAGCTCGCTCTCCGGATGCTGCAGGTAGTAAAGAGTCCCCCCGTTCGCGATCGCCGAGACCAGCGCTCCCAGCTGCAGCGGCGTCATCGACACGCTCTCGCCGAACGAGCACATCCTGCCCACGCCGCCCAGCGAGGCGGGCAGCGCCTCATCGGGATAGGTGCCAAGTTGTTCGCCCTGAATGTGATAGCCGGCCAGCTCGCCCAGGCCGAACTCATTGGCGTAGCGCTTCACCCGCTCGAAGCCCAGCGTGCGCCCCAGCGTCTCAAAGTAGGCATTGTTGGAGTGAGCGAGAGCCTCCGTCAAAGTCATATGGAAGCGGCCGCCCAGATTGACCGGGGTGTCCTTCTTGACTACTCCCTCTTCGAGCGCCGCCAGCGCGACCGAAAGCTTAATGGTCGAGCAGGGCTCCGCTCCCCGCGACAGCGCCAGCTTCTGGTTTACCATCGCCAGAATCCGGCCGGTCGACGGATCGATCGCCAGCGCCGTGCCGTTCATGTTGCCCAGGGCCTCAATCGCCGCCGCGCGGACGATCGGGTCCTCGCCCTCGGTCACGTCGCCCAGCGCCAAATTGTCGGCAAAGGAGCTCGCCGTGAAGCGCTCATAGTAGCGGGAGTGTCGAACCGCCAGCCGAGTTCGCGCTCCGTGGCCCTTGCCCGTCGTCTTCGACACCGCCACAACACTAGCCTTGGCCCCGGACTTCCCGTGGGAAGACTTTTTCGCCGTCACGCTCCGGGGTCGCCCCGTCGAGACCGCACGTGCCGTCCCCGAGGAGTGATGTTTTCTGTTCGCCGAAGACGTAAATGCCGATGCTTCAACCCCCGAACCCAACACCAGGCCCAGAAGGACTCCGCCAATGATCCTGACCCAATTCGACACCGAAGGCGCTCCCTCTTAAATCAAAAACAGAATAAGCAATCAAGTTGCCAAAAAAGCTGGCAAAGCCTGAGAAATCTTTAACTCACATCCATCCGAAGAGCTGCGATACACCAGGAAGAGGAGACCCCATCCACGATCTCAATGTCCCCGCCGCAAAAACGCCGGAATATCCAGCTCATCCGGCTCCGCAGGATCCGTCTGAGTCGCAGCCGAACCACCAAAGGTCGGCCGCACACTTGATTCGATGACCGCCGCATCCGATTGGACGCTCTCTGAGGAGCTAAAGTAACCAGAATCACGAACTCCAGTCTCGACCCGCGAAGGCTCCTCCACCACCCGCGGCACCACTGTCCTCGATGCCGAACCGCGGAAAAAATCGTCGTCGAAGACCGACGCCGGAACTGGAACCAGCTTAGGCGCTTCCGGAACAACCGCCTCTTGTTCAGAAGCAGCCTCTGGAGCCTTGTCCCGAACCTCCTCCGCCGGAGTCGAAGCAACCACCGGAGTCGAAGCAACCGCCGGCGCCGGAGGTTCCGAACGCTCCGCCTTCTCCTCGCTCATAAACCTCGGTCGGATCGCTTCCGCAGGCCGCGAAATCGGAATCCGTACCTCGGCAGGGGCCTCGTGCCGCGCCGTCGGCAGCTTCGACTCCGCCAGCATCTTCTCCCTGCGAGCCGGCGTCTCCTGCTGCTTGAAGCCCGTAGCGATGACGGTGATCTTGATATCCTCACCCATCGTCTCGTCCTGCACCGCGCCGAAGATGATATTCGCGTCCTCATGCGCCGCGTTCTGGATGATCGTCGAGGCTTCGTTCACCTCGCTCAGCTTCAGGTTGCTCGATCCCGTAATGTTGATCAGGATGCCGCGCGCTCCATCGATCGCGCCCGACTCCAGCAGCGGCGAGGCCATCGCGGCCATCGCGGCCTCCATCGCCCGGTCCGGACCCGAACGCATTGCCGTGCCCATCACCGCATATCCCATCCCCGCCATCGTCGTCTTCACGTCGGCGAAGTCGCGATTGATCACGCCCGGAATCGTAATAATGTCCGAGATCCCCTGCACGCCCTGGCGCAGAACGTCGTCCGCGATCCGAAAGCTCTCGAAGAATCCCGCATCCTTGGCCACTGCCAGCAGCTTCTCGTTCGGAATCACAATGACGGTATCGACCGAGTCCAGCAGCTCCTGCATGCCGCGCTCGGCCTGCATCATGCGCCGCTTGCCCTCGAAGCCGAACGGCCGCGTCACCACAGCCACGGTCAGGGCTCCCATCTCGCTGGCCAGCGAGGCTATCACCGGGGCCGCGCCCGTTCCTGTGCCTCCGCCCAGACCGGCGGTCACGAAGACCATGTCCGCGCCCTCGAGCGCCTCGATGATCTTGTCCGAATCCTCGAGCGCCGCGCGCCGTCCCACATCGGGATTCGCTCCCGCGCCCAGACCGCTCGTCAGCTTCACCCCCAGCTGCAGCTTCACCGGAGCGCTCGAGACCGTCAGGGCCTGCACATCCGTATTGGCGGCGATAAACTCGACGCCCTCCACCTTGGCCTGGATCATGCGATTGACGGCATTATTTCCGCCGCCGCCGACGCCAATGACCTTGATCTTCGCCCCTCGCGGGACCTCGTCGTGATAGTGGATACGGAACTCGTCTTCAGGCAGATTCGGCATCGAGGCAGCACTCCTTCGCTAACTAATTCTCACACTATCTCAAGAAGCGGCGCATCCCACTTTTCCACCATGCGAGTACCCACGCTGGTTCAGAAGGCAATTGCGCTGCCGCGCGGGCACCTGCGCGGCAGGCCATCGCCCTAAATCCCTAGAAACTCCCCGCGAAGATCGCCTTCAGCTTCGATCGCAGCCCCTGCTCCTCGCTCGCCTTCCGAACCTGGGTCCGGTGCGTGTAGAGCAGCATCCCGATCACCGCCGAGTACTCCGGCTTCACCAGCTCCTCCGGCATCTTCGACAGCGGCACTGGGTAGCCGATCCGCGCCGGAACCCGCAGCAGGCTCTCCGCATTGTCCAGCAGCCCGGCAATCATTGCTCCGCCTCCTGTGAAGACGCAGCCCGCGCCCAGCGCCTCCAGCACCCCGCCCTGCCGCAGATTGTCGCGCATCATCGTGAACAGCTCCCGCGCCCGCGGCTCCAGAATCTCCGCCAGGAACCTCTGCCGCACCATCCGCGCCGGCTGGCCGCCCGAGATCGTAAGATTTCCCCCCACCTCGATCTCGTTCATCTGCGGAATCGCCGTCACCACGCAGTGGCCGTAGGTCCTCTTCAGATACTCGGCCTCTTCCACCGTCACATGCAGCCCAACAGCGAGGTCGTTCGTGAAGTGGTCGCCGCCGATCGGCAGCACCGCCGTGTGCGCCACCGAGCCCTCGAAGAAGATTGCCAGCTCCGTCGTGCTCGCCCCGATATCGGCGACGCACACGCCCAGCTCCCGCTCATCGGCCGACAGCACCGCCTCGGCCGAGGCAATCCCCTCGTACACCGTGTCCAACACCTCGAGACCGGCGCGGTTCGCGCACGTAATCACGCTCTGCGCCACGCCTCCCGAGCACGTCGAAAGGTGCAGATTCACCTCGAGCTTATTCCCCACCATCCCAATCGGGTCGTGAATCCCCGGCTGATCGTCCAGGATGAACTCCTGCGGCAGAAGGTGCAGCACCTCGCGGTCCGCAGGCAGCGCCACGCTGCGCGCCCGATCGACCGCGGCCCTTACCTCTTCACGCGTAATCTCCCGCATCCGGCTGCCCAGGCTGATGCCACCGCGCGAGTTCATCCCGCGCACATGCGTTCCGCCAATCCCGACGACAGCCGTCTCGATTCCCGCCTTGGCCGTGCGCTCCGCCGTCAGCGCCGCGCGGTTGATCGCCTCGGCCGCCGGACCCAGCTCGGCGATCAGCCCCTTGCGCATGCCCAGCGACCGTTCCACGCCATGCCCGCGATAGCGCAGCACGCCGTCCTGCAGCTCCGCCACCAACACACAACTCTTCGTGCTGCCCGCGTCCAGGACCGTAATCAGGTTCTCTGGCTTCTGATTCTTCATGGTTGAACCACCTGCGCCGGAGGATACTTAACCGTTGTATTCGAGCCCGGCCCCGCCTGCACCATCACTTTCTTCGGCTGTACCCAGAACGACCCTCCGGTAGCCTTCACCGCAGTAGAATGCCCTGCAGTGGTAGGCTCGGTCTCGGCCCTTCCACCACTCTTCGCCGGCGCGGCCTTCTTCACCGCAGGCTTGGCAGGCTTCGTCCCAGCCTTCGCAGCAGGCTTCTTCTTCGCCGCCGCGGCCTGGATCGCCGCCGACGAGGCCTTCGCTTCCGGTTTTTCCGCCGCGGGCTTCTCCGCTGGAGCCGCAGGCGCAGCCACCTGCTCCCCATTCACAGGAGCCGCCGTCCCCGGCTGCATCTCCAGCACCACCTGCCGCTCATACCGCATATCCACCGACGCCAGGTGCGGATACTGCTGCCTCCACTCCGGCAGGTGCTCTTCAAACTTCTTATAGCGGTCCAGAAAGTTGTCCTCGCCGAAGTGAACCATCACCTCGCCGGCCTTATCCGGAACCACCGCGCGCACGTCCTCCGGGTCCGACAGGTCCACCTCGCTCAACTTCTCCGAGACCTTCCCGCCTTCCCCATCCAGGTCCGCCGTGAACCGCGAGTACAGCTTCATCCGCGCCGCCCGCAGCGACAACGGATCCTTCGCTGCCAGTCCCGTCACCACCGGAAACGAGTAGTGCTCCTCCGCCTTCCCCCCCGCCGGCATCTCCAGCAGAACGCCGTTCGCATCCACCAAACCGATGTGATTGCCCTGGCGCACGAACGCCGCCGGCGTCCTCTCCACCACCGCCACGCGCAGATGGTTCGGCAGCAGCCGCATCACCGTCGCATGCTCCACCCAGGGCAGCTCCTCGAGCTCTGCCCTTCGCTCCTCCAGCGGCACGCGAAAGATGTTGCGCTCGATATCCTCGCCAAACAGGCTCACCAGCTCCGCCCGCGGCACATGCGCGTTGCCGATCGTCTCGATCGAGCTGGCCGACGGAATCAAAAATCGTTCATCGTGCAGGATCGCGTTCTTCGCCACCCACACCATCGCCGCGCACACGCCGGCCAGCATCAGCACCCCGGCAGCGACCGCAATCCTGCCCCCGCGTGACCGCGGCAGACCTCCGCGCAGCTTTACCCGGACGCCCGCCTGCCGCCGCCGTCCCGGCAGCGTGTCGTCGTCCAGCTCCTCTTCGTAGTCTGTGAACTCGCGGGGCATCATCCTCTTCGGCTGATATTCGTCTTCGGGCGCGTGCGCTGCCCTGAACGCAGATTCGGGCTCCGGCGCCTCCAGCACCGTCGCAGCACGCATCGAAGATCCATCGTCTCTTCGCAAACCTGAGCAGGGCCGCGAGAATCGCCATCCTGACTATATCCCGCCGGCACGGCGCTCGAGACCCGAAGTTCTCCCCTTGTACCCTTTCAGGAACTCATCTCCCCTGTCACTCCCCCGAATCTGGTATATGCTCCCGGCCGTAGAGGCTTGGCGCTGCCGCACAGTGGGCCCGGCCAGCAGACCATCGCCTTTCTCTATCCGCCCAGCCTCTCCAACAGCAAACCCGAGGCCTGCGAGACGTTCCCAGCCCCCATCGTTAGGATCACATCGCCCTCCCGCGCCTCCCGGGCCAGCGCCTCCACGGCCTCCCCCACCGAAACCGCATACCTCACCCCATCACGCCCCACTGCCTTCACCAGGGCCTCGCCCGTCACCCCGGCGATCGGCTCCTCGCTGGCAGCATAGATATCCAGAATCTCCACCCGGTCCGCATCCCCAAAGGCTCCGGCAAACTCCGGCATCAGGTCGCGGGTGCGCGTATAGCGGTGCGGCTGAAACAGCACCAGAACCCGGCCATAGCCGCACTCCCGCGCCGCCTGGAGCGTCGCCCTCACCTCCGTCGGATGATGCCCATAGTCATCCACCACCGTCACGCCCCCCGCCTGTCCCTTCACCTGGAACCTGCGGTCCACCCCACGAAAGTTGTCGAGCCCCACAGCGACCTGCTCCGGAGCAACCCCCAGCTGCACCCCGACCGCCACCGCCGCCGTCGCATTCAGCACGTTATGCCGCCCCGGAACATGCAGACAGAACGGCCCCATCGACGCCCCCCGGTAGCTCACCTCGAACCTCGCCAGCCCCACCCCATCCCGCTCCAGCATCCCCATGCGGAAGTCCGCATCCGCGCTCTCGCCATAGGTATAGAGCCTCCGCCTTACCTTGGGCAGCACCGCCCGCAGCAGAGCATTGTCCACGCAGGCCACCGAAGCCCCGTAAAACGGCATGCGGTCCATAAACTCCACAAAAGCCGCCTCCACATCCGCCATATCCCGGTAGCAGTCCATGTGCTCGCGGTCGAGATTGGTCACCACCCCCAGCACCGGCGACAGCTTCAGGAACGAGCGGTCGCTCTCATCCGCCTCCGCCACCAGGTACTGCGAGTTCCCCAGCCTCGCATTCGACCCCAGCGCATTCACCCGTCCACCCACCACCACCGTCGGGTCCAGTCCGCCCGCCGCCAGCACCGACGCCACCATGCTGGTCGTCGTCGTCTTGCCGTGCATTCCGGCCACGGCGATGCCATACTTCAGCCGCATCAGCTCGGCCAGCATCTCCGCCCGCTGAATCACCGGAACCTTCCGTGCCCGCGCCTCCATCACCTCGGGATTCGTCGCGCTCACCGCCGAGCTCGTCACCACCACATCACTTCCAGCGGCATTCGCAGCAGCATGGCCCTCGAAGATTCGTGCTCCCAGCCCCACCAGACGGTCCGTCACCGGCGAACGCCGAAGATCGCTGCCCGAGACCGCATACCCCATCGTCAGCAGAATCTCCGCGATCCCACTCATCCCAATCCCGCCGATCCCAATGAAGTGAATCCGAAGCGTGGGAGCAAAGAAAAGCTGGCTGGCGGCAGGAGAAGGAACGGGCATATCCCACTCTAACAAGACTGGAAACAGCGCTCTATGGAAACAGCGCCCTATCTTATATGGATTATGGATCGACATATTCTTTGAAGCTCTCCGCCTCTCCAAGGGTGTCATCCTGAGCGAAGCGTAGCGGAGTCGAAGGACCTGAGTTTCTCTTCCCGGCCAAAGATCCTTTTCATCGCATCGAGATTCAGCTGCGGGCGTCCCCCGAATTCGATGGCGCGGAGAAACAAGGATCCCTCGCCGAAACGGCTTGCGAGAACCACCAAACCCAACAAAACACAAGCACAAAAACCAAACAATGAATCATCATTCACATCCGCGCAACGATTTCCCGTACTTTGGGTCTAATAATATGAGTGCCTGATCCGCTCATGGCAAGGCGGGCAGGAACCTCGGCCGGCGATCCGCGAAGCCCCAGTTCGGTAGGGCAAAACGAAGGATCGGCTGGCGAAGGCAGGCAATGAATCTCTTCCGTAAAGTTCGCAACGCATTCGGAGCCGCCGGGCTGGCTGTAGCGATGGGAGCTACCCTCCTTACCGGGGCCGCCCTCCTCTCTCCCACCCCCGCGCAAGCCGGAGTCTTCGTCTCCGTGGCCATCGCGCCCCCTGCCATCCCGGTCTACGCGCAGCCCGAAATTCCCGGCGACGGCTACATCTGGACTCCCGGCTACTGGGCCTGGACCGGTGACGGCTACCAGTGGGTCGACGGCGCGTGGGTGCTTCCTCCCTACACCAACGCCCTCTGGACACCTGGATACTGGGGCTACGGCACCGGCGGCTACTTCTGGAACGCCGGCTACTGGGGCCCGAACGTCGGCTACTACGGGGGCATCAACTACGGCTTCGGCTACTTCGGCATAGGCTTCTACGGCGGATACTGGGGTGGTGGACACTTCTGGTACAACCGCGCCTACAACCACTTCGGCCCCGGATGGCATGGCGGATACGCCTACAACCGTCCTTACGCCGGACACTTTGACGGCCGGCCCGGAGGCTCGAGCTGGGCAAATCGCGGCAGCAACTTCGCCGGCAACCGTGGATCGTACTTCAACAACCGCGGCAACAGCTTCGCCCAGGGAACACGCAGCAACTTCGGCGGATTCCATGGAGCCACCAACGTCTCGTCGAATCGCTTCGGCGGCAACACGGGCACACAGCGTGGCTTCGCCTCGGGTTCGAACTTCGGCGGCAACCGTGGCAGCTTCAACGGAGCCTCCCGCCCGGGCGGCAGCTTCGGCGGTAGCCAGGGTGGATTCCACGGAGCGCCCAGCGGCGGCAACTTCGGCGGATCTCGCGGAAGCTTCGGCGGCGGCGGTGGATTCCACGGCGGTGGAGGCGGAGGCTTCCATGGCGGCGGTGGACACGGCGGCGGCGGCGGTCATCGCTAATCGCAGTTGATCGAGAGAAAGGGCTGGATCATCCGATCCAGCCCTTTTTTGTCCTCCTCTCTAAGCAGTATCGACAAATTCATTTGCGATTTTTGGAATAAAGGCGATGGCCTGCCGCACGGGCCCACTGCGCGTGGAGCGGTCACTTCGTGACCGTCGCCCGCGCAGGGCGCCCGTGCGGCAGCGCAATGAGGTGGAATCTACCACCACTCTCGCTACACTAGGAAGATGGAACGCCGGCTACTCCTCATCCTGCCTCTGGCCGCGTTCATCGTCGTCCTTCCCTTCCTCCTTCGCGGCTGCTCCTGCGGGCACGACTTTGATTTCCACCTTATCAACTGGTTCGAGGCTGCCCGCCAGCTCACCCACGGAACCCTCCACCCGCACTGGGCCTTCACCCCCGCCTGGAACGCCGGCGAGCCCCGCTTCGTCTTCTACCCTCCACTCTCCTGGCTCCTGGGCGCTCTGCTCGGCCTGCTCATGCCCTGGGCCTGGACCCCTGTGGCCTACACCTGGCTCGCGCTCACCGCGGCCGGTGCATCGCTCTATCTCGTCGCCCGCCGCTCCACCACGCCCAATGCCGCGCTGGTAGCAGCAGCCGTCTACCTCTCTAATCCCTACACCCTCTACACGGCCTACGAACGCACCGCCTACGCCGAGCTGCTCGCCGCTGCCTGGTTCCCCCTCCTGCTCCACGCCTCCCTCGAACGCCGCATCTCCATCCCCCGAATCGCGCTCCCCATAGCTCTTCTGTGGCTCACCAACGCCCCAGCAGCAGTCATGGGCTGCTACACCCTGGCTCTGATCCTTCTCCTGCGCATCGGCTATGCAACCCTGCGGCGCAAAACCACCAAAGCCTCCAACCACACCGAACCATCCCGGGCAGCGCTTGCCCTGCACTCAGCCGCAGGACTCCTCCTCGGCCTCGGCCTCGCCTCCTTCTACCTCGTCCCCGCAGCCTACGAACGCCGCTTCGTCCAGATTAGGATGGCGATCCTCCCCGGCCTCCGCCCCCAGGACAACTTCCTCTTCCACCGCACCTCCGATCCCGACCACGACCTCGTCCTTCACCTCGCCTCCCTCGTCGCCCTCGTCCTCGTCGCCCTCACGCTCGCCACCCTCGTATCCCTCAGAGACCCCAGAGGCCAGCAGGATCAAGACCGTCAAGACCAACAGGACCGACTCAATCCCCACCCCCTAAATCCGCTCTCACCACAGGCAATCCAAAACCTCAGTCTCCCCCTCTCCGTCCTCACCGGCGCAATCGTCTTCCTGCTCACGCCACTCTCCGCCCCTCTCTGGCGCTACCTCCCCGAGCTCAGCTTCCTCCAGTTCCCCTGGCGTCTGCTGGCCGTGCTCGCGACCGTCTTCGCCTTCGCCCTGGCCCTGGCACTCTCCAGAGTCCGCCTCAGCCCCACCCGAACCTTCGCCCTAGCTCTGCTCGCCGCAGCCAGCATGGGACTCGCCTCCGACCACTTCTTCCGGCAGCGCTGCTATCCCGAGGACACCGTCCCCGCCCGCCTCGAGGTCTTTCGCTCCGCAAACCCCGGCACCGACCCCACCGACGAGTACACCCCCATCGGAGCCGATAACGACGCGCTCAACCAGCAAAACCCCGGCTACTGGTTAGCCCCCTCCGCGGCCTCGACCGCGCCTTCTCCAGCCACTCCTGGCCCCGCGCCGCACCAGTTGGACCTCTCGCTTCCATCCCCCGCCACGCTCATCCTCAACCTGCGCAGCTACCCCGCCTGGCGCGTCACTCGCAACAGGACAGATCTCCCTACGCGCCTGCCCCGCAAAGACGGCCTCATCGCCCTTCCTCTTCCCGCCGGAATCTCCCACATCCAAATCACCTACGCCACGCTGCCTGACCAGTGGATCGGCTACGCGCTCTCCGCGCTCTCCCTCCTCCTTCTGCTCCTCCTGCGTCGCAGACCGCAGATGGCCTGAGGCGAATCGACTTGCCTTTCCGTGCGATTCACGATCCATACACACGTTTCTGCTACGGCCGCTGATTTATCATCGGTCTCAGATGAACCCCTCCGTACAAGACATTCTTCGCTCCGGCGTCGAGCTGACCGACGCTGCTCTCGAGCGCCTGCTTCCCTCCCCCGACACCCTTCCCCACTCCATCCACCGCGCCATGCGCCACTCCGTCTTCGCCGGCGGCAAGCGTCTTCGCCCCATCCTTGCGATGGAGGCCGCGCGCATGACCGCCGCCGCCGGCGAGATTCCCTCGGGAGCCGCCGACCTCGGCGCCGCCATCGAGATGATCCACACCTACTCCCTGATCCACGACGATCTCCCCGCACTCGATAACGACGATCTTCGCCGCGGCCAGCCCACCTGCCACGTCGTCTTCGGCGAAGCCATCGCCATCCTCACCGGCGATGCTCTCCAGACCCTCGCCTTCCAAACCCTCTCGCAGCTCCCCGCTCCGCCCGCGACTACCGTCTCCGTCCTGCGCGAGGTCGCGCTCGCCATCGGCACAGGCGTCGGCACGCACAGCCCGCTTCCTCCCGGCATGATCGGCGGCCAGGTCGTCGACATCGAGTCCGAAGGCAGGCAGCCCACCGCCGAGCTGGTCGAATCCATCCATCGCGCTAAGACCGGAGCCCTCATCACCACCAGCATCGTCTCCGGCGGCATCTACGGGCTCGCCCACACCGATCACGACTTCCACGCCGACACCATCGGACGTCTGCGCACCTTCGGGGAGAAGGCCGGCCTCGCCTTCCAGATCGTCGACGACGTGCTCGACATGACGCAAAGTTCGGAGGAGCTGGGCAAGACCGCCGGCAAGGATACGGCAAGCATCAAGGCCACCTGGCCCGCCGTCTTCGGTGTCGAGCGCTCTCTGAAGGACGCGCAGGAGCTGATCGCCGACGCCTTCGCCGCGCTCGAGCCCTTCGGCTCGAACGCCGACGCGCTCAAATCGCTCGCTACTTATCTCGTAGAACGTACGCATTAGAAGACAGCGCTGCCGCGCGGGCTCACTGCGCGTGGGGTGGCCGAGCGCAGTGGGCCCGGTCGGCAGGCCAGCATCTTTTCCTAAAGAATCAGCGGCCGCGCGCCCGCTGCAGCTCGCGGTAAGCCTCGCTCTTGCCCATCCCCCGCTCGCGCGCCACCCGCTTCAAGGCATCCTTCTCCGAGATCCCCTCCGTCCGCATCAGCGCCGCCACCTCTTCGCCGATGCTTCTAGCCTCCGAGGCCCGCTCCTTCTGCACCGGCGAAAACAGCAGCACCATCTCCCCCCGCACCACCGCACGCGCCGCAAGCTGCGCGTGAACCTCGCTCACTGGACCGCGCAGAAACTCCTCGTGCAGCTTCGTCATCTCACGAGCGATCACAACCGGCTGGGCCACCCCAAAGATCGCGGCGACGTCCTCCAGAGTATCCAGAATGCGATGCGGAGCTTCGTAAAAGACATGCGTCGCCTCATCCCTCGCAAGCTCTTCAAGAGACGTGCGCCTCTGTCCCTCTTTCGCCGGAAGAAATCCGTGAAAGGTAAAACTCTCCGTCGAAAGTCCGCTGGCAATAATCGCGTTGACCGCCGCATTCGCCCCGGGAATCGGATACACCGTAATTCCCTCGGCAATCGCCGCCGTCACCAACTCATGCCCGGGGTCGGCGATTCCCGGCGTCCCCGCATCCGAGACCACCGCGATGCGGGCTCCCTGCTTCAGCTGCTCCAGAAGCTCCTCCGCGCGGGGCCCCTCGTTGTGCAGGTGATAGCTCACAGTCGGCGTCGCGATGCCGAAGTGGTTCAGCAGCTTCTGCGTCTGCCGCGTATCCTCGCAGGCGATCCGGTCCACCGACCGCAGCACCCGCAGGCCCCGCAACGTCATATCCTCAAGGTTTCCAATCGGAGTCGCAACCAGATAAAGTCCCGGAGCCAGCGGAGGGTCTTGTGCAATCCCCAGCGGGGCCCGTGCACTCCCCATCAGTCCGCGCTCTCCGGCCGCAGCAGACGTCGCCGGGCGTTCAGCAGATTCACCGAGTGCGCCAGGTTCTGCGGCGTAATAATGCCCACGATGCGGTCGCCGTCCAGGATCGGGACCAGCTGCGCCCCCTGCCCGCCCATGATGCGCCGCAGCGTCTTCACCAGAGAGTCGTCCGGCTGCGCAATCTGGAACGACCGCGTCATCACGCCCTGCACATAACCGTTGCCGTCCGACTGCAGCGCGTCCACAATTCCCTGCCGCGAGACCGCGCCCACCAGATTGCCTCCGCGCACCACCGGAAAGACATCCTGCAGCGTGTGCACCGACTGCTGCAACGCATCCTCCAGCGTGTCCGAGGCCGACAGCATGCTGAAGTTGGTCAGCATCACATCGCGCATCCGTACCGGGTCGATCTCCGAGCTCAACAGAATGTTCGAGTCGTCCATATGCGCTCCCACAAAGACGAAGGCGCCGATCATGATCAGCCACACATTGGGAAGGACGCATCCGGCGATCGCCAGCACGGCCCCGATGATCTGCCCCAACCCCGCCGCCGCGCGTGTGCTCTTCACCATCCCGTGATTGCGGGCAAACTCCCCGCGAAAGATGCGGCCGCCGTCGAGCGGCGCGGCAGGCAGAAGGTTCACGGCCGCCAGCAGAAGATTGGTCCACACCGCGGCACGCAGCAGATGCGACGCACTCAGCCAGGGCCGTTCCATCAGATTGATCTCAGGCGCGACCGTAAGGATCACCGCCCCCAGGAAGAGCCCGAACAGAATGTTCGCCACCGGGCCAATCAGCCCCAGCCGCTTGCCGATCTTCGGCGACGACGCGCGGTCCGTGGCGTCCGGCGTTCCATACTGCTGTAGACCGCCGGTAGGCAGCAGAAGAACGCTGCGCAGCCCCAAGCCATACCAGGCGGCCGCGATCGCGCGCGCCACCTCCCGTATCGTCACCGCCAGCAGCAACAGAAACCACAGCACAAAGCCGCGGGAGCCCGTCGCCCCCGAGACCGAGGCGTAGCTAATCGCAAGCCCGAGCAGCAAAAGAAAGAAGGTGTGAATCCGCACCTCCACACCCAGAAGCCTGCCGATCGAAAAGGACCACCCGCGCATGCTTATCATTGTATGCGCTGGCCTGAAAGCAACCGCAACACCGAGCGGGACCGTCGCGACCGAATAAGATCAGGCGCTGCCGCGCAGGCCATAAGCTTGAATACGTTGATACAAACTTAAGGAGAGAGATGCGCATCATTGCAGGAACCTTCCGGTCACGCATGCTGAACGCTCCCAGCGGGATGAAGACCCGCCCCACCAGCGACCGTCTGCGCGAGACCCTCTTCAATGTGCTCGCGCCGCGCATCGAAGGCGCTCGCTTCATCGATCTCTACGCAGGCTCCGGCGCAGTCGGCATCGAGGCCATCAGCCGCGGCGCAAAGTTCGTCTGGTTCGTTGAGAACGCCCCGCCGGCCGTGAACGCGATCCGCGAAAATCTCTCCACACTCAAGATCGCCTCTGGCTACGCGCTCGAGTCCCACGGCGTCGCCACCGCGCTCGACGCGCTCGCCAAAAAGGCGATCCAGATCGACCTGGTCTTCCTCGATCCGCCCTACGAGGCCGCGGAAGAGTACGACCGCACCCTCGGCCTCCTTGGCTCCCGCGCAGCGTCGCTCCTCGCGGACAATGCGCGCGTCATCGCCGAGCATCACAGCAAAACCGATCTCGCCGAACGCTACGGAAGGCTCGAACGCGTACGCGTGCTCAAGCAGGGAGACGCAGCCCTGAGCTTCTACGCCATCGAACCCGACACTTTGGGTAAAGGATAGCGCTGCCGCGCGTGGGGCGGTCACTTCGTGACGCGTATGCCGCCTTCGACATGGGTCTTCCGCTGGTCGGCGCGAAGATTTATGCAGACGACCAACGGGAGCCCTATCCCGAAGGGAGTACACACCCCACGAAGTGGGCGCCCCACGCGCAGTGAGCCCGGCCGGCAGGCCTAATTCTTAAAGAAGTTCTTCACCAGAAACAAAACATTCGCTGGCCGCTCCGCCAGCCTGCGCATGAAGTAGGGATACCACTCCGGACCAAAGGGAACATAGACCCGCACCCCGAATCCCTCCCTCACCAGCCGCCGCTGCAGATCGCGCCGTATGCCATAAAGCATCTGAAACTCAAACGCCTCGCGAGACACCCCACGCTCCCGAACGAAGGCCACCAGCCTCTCGACGATCGCCTCGTCATGCGTCGCCATCCCGCAAAAGACGCCCGAAGTCATCATGCGCTCGGCCAGCGTCCCGTAGTTCGCATCCACATCGGCCTTCGCGGGAAAGGCAATCTCCGCAGACTCCATGTAAGCGCCCTTGCACAACCGAATGCGAATCCCTTGCCGCAGCAGCCGCTCCGCGTCCCCGGCGGTGCGGTAGAGATACGCCTGCAGCACCGTGCCCACGCGAGCCTTACCATCGCCCTTCGCCTGCAGCCTCTCGGTCATCGCGATGGTGGCTTCCGTATAAGGGCTGCCCTCCATATCGATGCGCACGAAGGAGTCCACCTTCGCAGCATGCTCCACCATCTCACCGACGACTCGCTCCGCCAGCACCGGATCGAAGTCCATCCCCATCTGCGAGAGCTTCACGCTCACATTGGCCTTCAGCCCACGCGCCCGAATCGCATCCAGCAGACGGTGGTACACCTCGGCCGACCTCCGCGCCTCGGCCTCCGTGGCAACGCTCTCGCCCAACGCATCGAGCGTCACCGCGGTCCCCTCGCGGTTCATGCGCTCGCATACGGCCAGAGCCTCATCGACAGACATCCCGGCCACAAACCGGCTCGACATCCTTCGCCCCATCGAGGAGTTCTCGGCAAATTGTCTCAGGTTTTTATTTTGGGAGAGGGCAATCAAGGCGGATCGAAGCAACGGAGAAACCCCTCAAACGTGAAGCTGGGGCGCGGTCCACATCAGGACCGCGCCCCAGCTTCATCGAAATTTACTTGACGGTCCCCGAATCCTGCGCTGCGGTATGGACCGCAACGTTCGTCGCCAGTCCCACCGGCTGGGTCACCATCGCCGTCGTATCCCGCATCGCAGCGATGGCCCGGTCATAGCGCCCCGCCAGAGAGTTCGACCGGATCAGCGCCATCTCCTCCAGCATCTTCATGCCGTCCTTCAGATAGCTCAAACGGCTGCGCTCGTCATGGCCCCAGGTCACCGGAACCTCGCGGATCTCATAGCCCAGCTTGCGCGCGATGAACAGAATCTCCGGATCGAAGCCCCAGCGCTCGATCGTCTGCAGACGGAAGATCACCTGCGCCGCAGGCCGTTTGAAGGCCTTGAAGCCGCACTGCGTGTCCTTGAACGGCAGGCCCATCACCGTCCGGGTAATCCAGTTGAAGCAGCGGCCGAAGAACTGACGATACAGTGGCTGATGAATCGTCTGCCGCCCGCGGTCCATCCACCGCGACCCAATCGCCACGTCCGCGCCGTCGCGAAGGGCAGCGATCAACCGCTCGGCCTCCTCCATCGGAGCCGACAGGTCTGCATCGGTAAACATCACGATATCGCCCGCCGCCTGCAGCAGGCCGTTCCGCACGGAGTAGCCCTTGCCCCGGTTGCCGGGATTCTTCACCAGGTGCAGCCGGGGAAAACGCTCCATCCACAACTGAACGATGTCAGCCGTATTGTCGGTCGAACCGTCGTCGATGACCAGGACCTCGGCGTCCCAGCCCTGCTCGGCCACACACGTCATGACGCGATCCAATGCACGTTCAATCCGGCTGCTTTCGTTGTACGCCGGAATCACAATACTGAGTTCAGGGTGCGCCATTGCGCGGGGCCAGCCTTCCTGGGATAGATCTTGTTTTGGGGCAACGTTTTTAGGAACTTAGGAGAATAGGTGCACTTGAAACAACGCCGTTCATCATACTGCAATTATTGGACGTGTGAATACTGAATTCCGTTTCACATCATAGAGAGTCCTGCGAAAGAATCCGCTTCCTCCGCAAAGCTCCGTTCTCTCGCCTCCATTCCTCTCTTCCTCCCTGCTACACTCGGCAACATGCCGGACGACTTCGCGCAGCAGCCGCCTTCTCCGCCACCCCCTCCGCCCAACTTCGGAGGCTACGCCCCGCCACCCTCCCCCTATCCCTACGCCGCCTCCTACCGCCCACTCCCCCCGCGGCAGAACCGCTCCCCCTGGTTCTACGTCCTCGCCATCGGAGGCTCGTTCGCCGCCGTCTGTCTGGTCCTGTGGGGCATGGGATGGCTGGCCCTCCGCTCCCTCCCCGGCTATAACAACAACACCTCGGGGCTGGGCCTCGGAAACAACCAGATCGGCGTCATCGACGTCTCCGGCGTCATCCTCTCCGCCGACGCCATCAATACTCCACTCCGCAAGTTCGGTGACGACTCCTCCGTCAAAGCCATCATCCTCCACATCAACTCCCCCGGCGGAGGCGCCGCCGCCTCGCAGGAGATTTACCACGAGGTCCTCCGCATCCGGAAAGAGAAGCACAAGAAGGTCATCGCCTCGGTCGAGAGTGTCGGAGCCTCCGGCGCCTACTACATTGCCAGCGCCTGCGACCGTATCTATGCCAACGAGGCCTCCGTCGTCGGCTCCATCGGCGTCATCATGGAGTGGATGAACTACGGCGATCTGCTCAAATGGGCCAAGCTCAAAAACGTCACCATCACGGCTGGCGAGCTGAAGGACGCCGGCGACCCCAGCCGCGACCTCACCCCCAAGGAACAGGCCTACTTCCAGTCCCTCGTCGACAACATGTACACTCAGTTCGTCCACGACGTCGCCAGCGCCCGCGACACCACCGACGAGAAGATCAAGCCGCTGGCCACCGGCCAGGTCTGGACCGGCAAACAATCCCTCTCCCTCGGCCTGATCGACCGCGTCGGAGGCTTCCGCACCGCCCTGATCGACACCGCCCGCGAGGCTGGGATCAACGGCGAACCCACCGTCATCCGTCCCCAGAAGAACAAGCGCACCCTCTTCAGTTTGCTCAACGACGACGCCGACGATCTCTTCCCCAACCCCGGCCAGCTCCTGAACCGCGCCCCCGGCTTCTACTTTATGTGGAAGTAAATACAGGGCTTGCTCCGGCCGAAGATCTCTAACTCGCGATCTTTGGCCGTTTAGCCCCTCTGACCGCCTCCAGGCCGTTCGCCCCGGCCCAGGGGCGAACGAGATCCCATATAAAAGTTTCATCTTCTTTCCCTTCGGCTCCGGGTTTCCTTTCCGCTTCGCCGTGCATCCCATTTATAATCAAGCCAGTATGCCGACACACTCGGACATAGCCCCTCTGGCCTCCCCTGATTGAAAGGACCTGTGCATGACCAAGGCTGATCTTGTCGACAAAGTAACCGCTCTCGGAGACCTGACCCGGCGCGACGGTGAAGTCATCGTCGATACCCTCTTTGAATCCGTCATCGGAGCCCTCAAGGCCGGCGACAAAATCGAGATTCGCGGCTTTGGCAGCTTCCGGACCCGGCAGCGGAACGCCCGCACCGGACGCAACCCCAAGACCGGCGAGAAGGTCGATGTTCCCGCCAAGCGCGTTCCCTTCTTCAAGCCCTCCAAAGAGCTCCGTGACTCCGTCAATCCCTCCGGGGCCAAGAGCGAGCCGATCAACCCGCATCATCCTCCCGCCATGTAACTCCTTTTCTCTACCTGCTTCAGCCCTCAACGAAGATTCCCCCTCCCATCCATCGCCCAGAAGCTGCGATGGATGGGAGGCGTGCTTTTCGGGTCTTGAGGTCCTGCCTCTTGTTGCTATACTGAACCCCGAGTGGAGTTGCTTCTCAATTTCCTGTGGCTGTCCGTCTCCGTTGCCCTGATCCTCTTCTGGGCACGAGCGGTGCGTCGTGGAGAGACTGAAGTGACCTGGACCGCGGCTGTCGCCCTGCTTCTTCTGCTGGTGCTCCTGCTGCCCGTGATCTCCCTCACCGACGATCTGATCGCATCCGATAGCTCCACCGAGTCCGAACACATCGTCCGGCGCGTCGAGATGCCCCTGCTGCCTCTCACGCCGCATCCGGCCATCCTGCCGGATAGAGTTCTCCTCACCGCTCTTCTCTTCCTTGGCTTTGCGATTCTGCTGGCTCGCCTCTCCTGGTTCACGCTGCGTTTCTCGCCGCGCGTCCCCAGGGATGGGTTTGCCCGCACTGCCGCAGTCCGGCCCCCGCCCGCGGCCCTACTCGCCGCCTGATCTCCAATTCTTCGGAGAAAAGCAGCTTACGAGCTGGGTCGCACAAGAAAACCTGGCTTCATAGAAGCAAAGCGCTTTGCTCCGGGTTTCATCAATAAGAATCAAAAACTGAAGGTAGGCATGACACCGAAAGCATTTCGTGCCGTCGGCGCTCTGTATCTCTCCGTAGCCTCCGCGCTCGCCCAGACGCCCACGCCTGCACCTGCACCTACGCCCGCACCTCCGCCGGCCTCGGCTCCGCTTAGCCCCCAGATCACTCTGGAGCAGGCGGTCGCCCGCGCCCTCGCGGCCAACCCGACTCTGCAGTCGGCCCGCGAACACGTCTCCGCGGTCGAGGCCAACAAGATCACCGCCGGGCTCCGCCAGAACCCCAGCCTCACCCTCTACGGTCAAGGCATCAACCTGCCCGAGACCCCCGACCAGCCGGCCGGCAACCCCTTCTTCTACTCGGCCAACGTCTCGCGGCTCTTCGAGCGCGGCAACAAGCGCGGCCTGCGGCTGGCCGCGGCCAACGCCACCGCCGACTCCACCCAGAGCCTCTACCGCGATCAGCTGCGGCAGCTGGTGCTCGCCGTGCGCACCGCCTTCACCGACATGCTTCTGGCCAAGGCCTCGCTCGCCGTCGCTCAAGAGAACCTCGCCGACTATCGCAAAACGGTCAACCTCAGCCGCGACCGCCTCAACGCCGGTGACATCACCCAGACCGACTTCGACCGCATCGACCTGCAGCAGGTCCAGTTCGAGTCCGACGCCGACAACGCACAGCTCAACCTGCAGCAGGCCTCCGCCCAGCTGCAGCTGCTCTTCGGCGTCGACCGTCCCACCCAGACCCTCGACGTCCAGGGCACCCTCGACCCTCCGCAGCTTCCCATCACCCTCACCGAAGCCGAAGATAAAGGCCTCGCCTCGCGGCCCGACTTCATCGCCGCCCGCCAGGCCCTCACCGCCGCCGAGGCCAACGCCAAGCTGGCCATCGCCGACGGCACCACCGATCCCACCCTCGGCGGCGAGTACGACCGCAACGGTATCAACAACGGCTTCGGCCTCAGCCTCAACGTTCCTCTGCGCGTCTTCGATCGCAACCAGGGCGAGAAGGAGCGCACCCGCTACGAAGTCGAATCCAGCCGCTTCGCCGTCACCGCCGCCCGCAACCAGGTCGTCTCCGACGTCGATCAGGCGTGGCTGGCCTACGACACCGCACAGCGCCTCGCCCAACGCTACAACAGCCACTACCTCGACGAGGCTGCGCACGTCCGCGACAATCTGCAGTTCAGCTACCGCAACGGCAACACCACTCTGCTCGACTACCTCTCGGCCCTGCGCGACTACCGCGCCATCCGGGTCTCGAGCCTTACCGCCAACGCGCAGGTATGGCTCGCCCTCCATCAGCTCAGCTTCGCCTCCGCGACGGACATCCTGCCATGAAGGACCGCATGAACACGATCATGAAACGCACCGAATCCCTACTTCTGCTCGCCCTCGTTGCGATGCCCCTCACCGCGTGCAAGAAGTCCGAGCCCCCCTCAGGAGCTACAGCCGAGCCCCAGCAGCCCGCCAACGCCGGAGTCGAGACCACCGTCGCCCACATCCAGAAGGGCACCGACTTCCTCGAGCTCCCCGCGCACGTCGAGGCCGATCCCTCGCGCGTCGTTCATATCTATCCTCCCCTGAGCGGACGCATCCTCGGCCTCCGCGTCCTCCCCGGACAAGAGGTCGGCAAAGGCGCCGTCGTCGCCCAGCTCCAGAGCAGCGACATCGCCGCCGCCCGCTCCGACTTCCAGAAGGCCCGCATCGAGGTCCTTCGCGCCGACCAGGCCCTCAAGCGCGGCCAGATCCTTCTCGATCACGAGGTCCTCTCCCAGGCCGACTTCTACGAGCTCAAGGCCACCGACGATGCCGCGCACTCCGAGCTCGACCGCTCCCGTCAACGCATCCACGAGCTCGGCTTCTCCGAGGACAGCAGCTCCGACGAGGTCGCCCTCACCTCTCCCATCTCCGGTGTCGTGCTCGACATCGGCACCGCCGCCGGCGAGATGCAGCGCTCGCTCGACAACGCCACCCCCATCGCCACCATCGCCAACATCGACTCCGTCTGGATCGTCGGCGACGTCTTCGAGCGCGATCTCGCCACCCTGAAGCCCGGCCGCGAGGTCCAGGTTCTCGTGCCCGCCTATCCCGGTCTCACCCTCACCGGCCACATCGCCAACATCGGCGACGCTCTCGACCCCAACACCCACACCCTCAAGCTCCGCGTCGTCCTCCCGAATCCCAGGCACACCCTCAAGGCCGAGATGTTCGCCACCATCCGCATCCCCGGAGCCGCCCGCAACACCGTCGTTCTCCCCTCGACTGCGGTCATCCACGAAGGCGAAAAGACCTCCGTCTTCGTCGTCAGCTCCTCCGGCAAATACGAGCAGCGTCCCGTCACCGTAGGCCGCAGCTTCGACTCCGGCCCGGTCAAGAACATCGAGATCCTCACCGGCATTCAAGACGGCGAGAAGGTCGTCACAGTTGGCGGAGCCCTCCTCCGTCCCACCAACGGAGAGTGACCTCGTGCAAGGACTGATCCGCACCTTCATCCGCTATCGCGCCATCATCCTCATCCTCTTCTGCGTCATGCTCGCTGCCGGAGCCTTCGCCCTCTCGCGCCTCGACATCGAGGCCTATCCCGACCCCTCCCCGCCGCTGGTCGAGATCATCACCCAGAATCCCTCCTGGTCCGCCGAAGAGATGGAGCAGCAGGTCACCGTGCCCGTCGAGACCACCCTCAACGGAACCCCGCACCTCGACCAGGTGCGCTCCATCTCCATCTTCGGCCTCTCCGACGTGAAGCTCTACTTCACCTTCGACTCCGACTACTTCCGCGACCGTCAGGAGGTCCTCAACCGCCTCCAGACCCTGCAGCTCCCCAATGCTTTGCAGCCGCAGCTCTCGCCCTGGTCCCCCATCGGCGAGATCTTCCGCTACCAGCTCACCGGCCCCGGCTACACCCTCAACGAGATCAAGGCCACCCAGGACTGGCTCGTCCGCCGCGAGCTCAAGCAGGTCCCCGGCATCATCGACATCACCACCTTCGGCGGCTCCACGCGCCAGTACCAGGTCGAGGCCGCGCCCGACCGCCTGCTCGCCTACGGCGTCACCCTGCCCCAGGTCCTCAACGCCATCCAGTCCTCCAACGCCAACGCCGGCGGAAACTACGTCCAGCTCGGCAACCAGAACGTCAACGTCCGCGCCCTCGGACAGGTCCACACCCCCGAGGACATCTCCCACATCGTCGTCGCCGAAAAGAACGGAGCCCCCATCACCGTCGGCGACATCGGCACCGTGCACGAAGGAGTACAGCCGCGCCTCGGACAGGTCGGCCGCGATAAGAACAACGACATCGTCCTCGGCATCGTGCTCCTCCAGAAGGAAGAGAAGTCCCTTCCCGCCCTGAAGGCGCTCAAGGAGAAGATCGCCAGCCTCAACACCGGCAGCCTTCTTCCTCCGGGCATGCACATCTCCACCATCTACGACCGCACCACCCTCATCAACCGCACCACCCACACCGTCCGCGAGGTCATCCTCACCGGCCTGGTGCTGGTCACGCTGGTGCTGCTGTCGATGCTCGGCGATCTCCGCATCACCTTCATCGCCGCCGTCACCATCCCCTTCGCCGTGCTCTTCGCCTTCGGAATGATGGTGCTCAGCGGACGCTCCGCCAACCTCATCTCCATCGGCGCCATCGACTTCGGCATCCTCGTCGATTCGTCGATCATCGTGCTCGAGAGCATCTATCGCAAGCTCTCGCGCCGCCTCCCCGGTGAGCAGACCGGCAACCTCATCGTCGAAGGCGTCACCGACGCCGCCCGGCCCGTCCTCTTCTCCACCGCCATCATCCTCATCGCCTTCATTCCGCTCTTCACCATGCAGGGCGTCGCCGGACAGATCTTCTCGCCCATGTCCGTCACCTACGGCTTCGCCCTGATGGGAGCCCTCATGTTCGCCCTCGTCTTCGCTCCCGTGCTCGGCTACATCACCGCGCCCAAGGAGATGAAAGAGGGCGACGGCTACACCTGGCTCAGCCGCGGCCTCAAAAACGGCTACGAGAAGGCCCTGCATAAGGCCCTCAACTTCCCCCGCCTCGTCTGGATCGGAGCCGCGGCCCTGCTCGCCGTCGGCGTGCTCTGCTTCATGCTCGTCGGCGGCGAGTTCATGCCTCCGCTCGAAGAGGGCAACCTCTGGATCCGCGCCACGCTCCCGCAGGACATCTCCTTCGATACCTCGGGCAAGCTCGCCGACCAGCTTCGCGCCGTCATCGCCGAGTCTCCCGAGGTCACCCAGACCGTCTCCCAGATGGGACGGCCCGACGACGGTACCGACGTCTCCACCTTCAACAATATCGAGATCTCCGTCGCCCTCAAGCCCCAGGACGAGTGGCGCCCCGGCCTCACCAAGGCCAAGCTCATCGACGAGATGAACCGCCGCATGTCGCGCTTCCCCGGCATGGAGCTCAACTTCTCCCAGGCCATCCAGGACAACGTCGAAGAGGCCATGTCCGGCGTCAAGGGCGAAAACTCGCTCAAGCTCTTCGGCGACGACCTCGACACCCTCACCGACCTCTCCGGCAAGATCGTCAAGACCATGCAGTCGGTCCCCGGCACCGCCGACGTCGGCGTCTTCAAGGTCGGCGGCCAGCCCTCGCTCGTCATCCAGATCGACCGCGCCAAGGCCGCCCGTTACGGCATCCTCTCCGGCAACATCAACTCCATCGTGCAGGCCGCTGTTGGCGGAGCTCCCGTCACCCAGGTCATCCAGGGCGACCGGCGTTTCGACCTCACCGTCCGTTATCCGGAGATCAACCGCTCCACCCCCGAGGCTATCCGCTCCATCCTCATCCCCACCGCCGACGGCAGCCGAATCCCGCTGGCCCAGATCGCCGAGGTCTCCATCCGCGAAGGCAGCTTCCAGATCTTCCGCGAGGCGGGACGCCGCTACATCCCTATCAAGTTCTCGGTCCGCGGCCGCGATCTTGCCACCACCATCACCGACCTGCAGGCCAAGATCAAGCAGCAGGTCCCCATGCCCACCGGCTACGACTACACTTGGGCCGGTGAGTTCGACTCGCTGCGCAAGGAACAGGCGCGCCTGGCCATCATCATCCCCATCTCGCTGGCCGTCATCGTCATCCTGCTCTACATGCAGTTCGGAACCTGGAAGGACGCCTTCATCGTCATGGCGACTCTTCCCTTCGCTGCGGTCGGTGGAACGGTTTCGCTCTTCGTCACCCACACCGCCTTCAGCATCTCGGCGGCCGTCGGCTTTACCTCTCTCATCGGGGTAGCCACCCTGGGAGCCGTCGTCTTCATGTCGGGCGTCCGTCGAGCGCAGCGCGAGAGCATCGACGGTACTGGCCTCGAACACGGCTGCGTCGACGAGATGCGTCCCGTCGTCATGGCCTGCATGGCCGCCGGCCTCGGCCTGTTGCCCGCCGCCGTCTCCAACGGCATCGGAGCACAGGCCCAGCAGCCGCTGGCCCGCGTCGTCGTCGGAGGCATGGCAACCACCATCATCGCCATCCTCTTCATCATGCCGCTGCTGCTGCGCCGCCCGTCCGGGCGCTCCCTGGCCAGCATCGCCGAAGATGAAGAGTAGTCAGCAGACAGACAACAGGCAGAACAAACAAAAAGGGAGGAGCTCAGTTGAGCTCCTCCCTTTTCTCCGGTTCAAGAGGTATCTCTGCTATCTCCGTCCACCAATCGCCGTCAGCCTTCTCAAACATAGTGTCATCCTGACCGAAGCGCAACGAAGTGGAAGGATCTGCTTCTCTACCCAATAGGGACATCCCCGCCGCGCGGGCGCCTTACGGAGGCAGCGGTCACTTCGTGACGCGTATACCGGCTTCGCCGTGGGCCTCCCGCTGGTCGACGCAAGAATTTGTGCAAGCGACCAACGGGAGCCCCGCCCCGAAGGGAGTCCACACGTCACGAAGTGACCGCTCCACCCGCAGTGGGCCCGGCCGGCAGGCCATCGTCTTAATGGCCGCCCGAAGGCTTGCCACTCACCTTGAACTTCGGAATCAGAAACACCAGCGGCATCACCAGAAACGTGATCCACCCGATGATCCGGAAAACATCCATAAAGCCCAGCAGGCGAGTCTGCGCCGTCAGCTCATCGTAGGAATGCAGGTACGCCGCCCGCGCCGCATCCGCGTGCGAGTAGCCCTGCGTCTGAAGGTAGTTGGTCGTGTTCCGGATCGACTCCTGCAGCCATGCTCCCGAGCTGGGGAGATTCGCCGACATCACCGACTGATGAAAGTCCTGTCTCCGCTCGCTCATCGTCGTCGCCATCGAGATCCCGAAGCTGCCGCCCCAGTTGCGAAACAGATTCGTCAGGCTCGAGGCCCGGTTATTCTCGCTCGGCTTCAGCTGCGAGTACGACACCACGCTCAGCGGCACAAAGAAGAACGCATACCCCAGCCCCTGGAACACCCTGGCCAGAGCATAGTGGTTATAGTCGCTCTGCAGGTTCAGGCCGCTGTAGTAAAACATCGCCGCCGCAACCGTCGTCAGGGCGAAGACCAGCAGCGTCTTCGGATGCACCAGCCCTCGCTGCACCAGCTGCGCGCCCACCGGAGCCAGCAGCGTAATCACAAACGCTCCCGGCCCCAACACCAGCCCCGCATCGATCGCGCGATAGCCATAGAGAGACTGAAGGATCTGCGGAATCATCGTCGTCGTCGCAAACAGTCCAAAGCCGAAGGTGAAGTAGAAGACGGTTGAGATGGCGAAGCTCGGATACCGCAACAGACGCAGATCGATGATGGGATCGTCCACCGTCAGCTCCCAGTAAAGGGCGAGCCCTCCTCCGACGATCGCAATCCTGAACAGCCAGCAGATCAGCGAGCTTCCGAACCAGTCGTCGATCTGTCCGCGATCCAGCAGAATCTCGAGCGCCGCCGAGGCCAGTGCGATCAGCCCGATGCCCACGCCATCGATCTTCAGCTTCCCGCCCTTGCGAGCCTTATCCCGCTCCTCCTGGAACGCCGGCGGATCATGCACAAACCGATTCGTCAGATACAACGACAGCAACCCAATCGGAATGTTGATCAGAAACACCCAGCGCCAGTCGTAGTTGTCGGTGATCCAGCCGCCCAGCACCGGCCCGATCGCCGGAGCGGTCACAATCGCCACCGTATACAGCGCAAACGCCGAGGCCCGCTTCGCCGGTGGAAACGTATCCACCAGGATCGCCTGCTCCACCGGAGCCAGACCGCCGCCACCGATTCCCTGCAGCACCCTGGCAATCAGCATGATATTCAGCGAGGGAGCGATCCCGCAGAAGAACGACGTGATCGTGAACAACGCCACGCACGCCATGTAGTAGTTCTTGCGCCCGAACACGCGGCTCAGCCACGCGCTCATCGGCAGCACCACGGCGTTCGCCACCAGGTACGTCGTCAGGATCCACGTCACCTCGTCGAAGCTACGCCCCAGCCCGCCCGCGATATGCGGCAGCGATACGTTGGCGATCGACGTATCCAGCAGCTCCATGAAGGTCGCCAGCGTCACCGTCAGCGCAACCACCCATGGATTGACCGTCTTCTGCGCCTGCTTTACCGCCTGCTGCGGCAGAACCTGAACCGCGCCCATCTCGTATCCTTATCCGCCAGGTTGTATCGACATCTTCTTGCCCGCGACCCCTCAAGTGTCATCCTGAGCGAAGTCAAAGGATCTTCCTAGCCTCGTCCGTTCTCTTATTCGACGATTGAGACCAATCGGTCTCTTCCGACACGGTTGTGATGAGGCCGGGAACGGCTCGGATTCTCTAATTGTGGGAGTAAGTCGGACGAGTCCCGGAACGGGAGGTCTTTCGTTCCACCCCAGGCGCCCTGACCCTGGTCTCGAGATACGCGTCCAGTTGCTCCATCGCATCCTTCAGAGCCTGGTCGTTCTTCTCGATCCGGCTTACCAGCATCCCGCCCTCGAGCCCCGAGATGATCAGCCGCGAGACCTTCTCCACATCCACATCCGGGCGAACCGACCCACTGGCGATTCCCTCCTCCAGGATCCCCGCGAGCATCTTCCGCCACCCGCGAAGCGCGCTTCGCACCCTCTCCCGCAGAATGGGATTCCCGTCATCGGAGTCCACGCCCGTATTCAGCAGAGGACACCCGCCGGGGATCGCCGACCTCGTCACGAACCCGGCGATGTAGTGCTTCAGCCGGTCCACCGGGTCGGAGATCTCCTCCAGCCCCTTGCGCCGGTGCGCCGACGAAACCGTCCAAGCGTAGTCGAAGGCCTCAGCCGCGATCTCCTCCTTGCTCTCGAAGTGACGGTAGATCCCGCCCTTCTCTAGCCCCGTCGCGGCCATGATGTCCTTCATCACGCAGCCCGCATACCCCCGTTTATTGAACAAAGGGGCAGCCGCCGCAATAATTCTCTGCCGTGTCTCTTCGCCCTTATTCATATCCAGATTCGATCCACTCTGAAACCGTTTGGTCTCAAATTATTGCTCTCCCGGCAGCGCCACGCCAATCACATTCAGCATGCGGCCCGTCCTTCCCGCCTCCATCCGGTGCGAAAAATACCTGCGCTCGCCCTGCTCATCCCGCGAGCATCCCGTGCACTCCCCCACCACCGTAACCCTCTCAGCGCTCAGCCCCGCTCCCAGAAGCTGCCGCCGGTTCGCCTCCCACAAATCCACCCGCATTTGCGGGGCCCCCACCGCACCGACAGTCCGGAACAGCTCCTCGCCATACCCAAACTCCGCCGTAAACCGCTCCCGCACCTCCTCGCCCACCGTGTAGCAGCACGCCCCGATACTCGGCCCCACCGCCGCCAGCAGATCCTCCGGGCGCGACCCAAACTCCCGCGCCATCGCCGCCACACCATGCTCCACAATCCGGGCTGCCGTTCCTCGCCACCCGGCATGAAACGCTCCCACTGCCCGCCTCTCCGGATCGACCACCAGCACCGGAACGCAGTCGGCGCTTCCGGATGCCAGCAGGACCCCAGGCGCGTCCGTCACCAGGCCATCCCCCTCTAGCACCGCATGCCCCTCCGGCGTCTCCAGCCGCCCCGCCCAAGCCTCCTCTACCAGCACCCGATGCACCACCCTCCCATGCACCTGGCGAACCGTTACCAGCCTCATCCCCTTCGTCCCCTGGGACATCCGCTCCATCAGCCGCCGCCGATTCTCCCTCACCGAGCCCGGATCATCTTCCTTCGTCCACCCCAGGTTGAACGTGCCTGTCTCCCCCGGCTCCCCGGCTCCATAGACCGTCGAGACCCCACCCATCCTGCGGCTGAATCCATGACGAAGCCAGGAAAACTTCCTCCACCCGGGAACCGCAACCAACGCAAACTCTGTCATAATCGCTTTATTCTAAAAGCCGGCGATGACCTTTCCGTGTCTGGGCCGTCTTCTTGGTGGTACTCTACGAATCGTTAGCAGGACGCCAACCATCTTTTCTTTCAGTAAAAATTTGCATTGAAAATCGCCGATCTGTAAGATACCGCGATTGTAGACATGAGAGTGAACGTGCCCACCTCCGCCAGCGCCACACAACTTCTCCGTACCCGCATCGGCAAAATCTGCGTCGCCATCATCGGCACCACCGCCGCCGAGATGATCGAAAAAGCCACTGCCGTCGTCAAGGAGACTCCCTTCCTCGAGTTCCGTCTCGACTACCTCGAAAAGCCCCTCGCGGCCCTGCCGAAGTTCAAGCAGTTCTTCGCCGACAACACCGCCGCCGCCGGCATCGCCACCTGTCGACGCGAAGCCAACGGCGGCAAGTTCGCAGGCTCCCTCGCCGCCGAGATGGAGATCCTCTCGAAGGCCGCCGCCGCCGGCTTCGTCCTCGCCGACCTCGAGCTCGAGTCCGCCGAGGCCCTTAAAAAGGGCGAATTCGAAAAGCTCCGCGAGACCGGCATCGCCCTCATCATCAGCCATCACGACTTCACGGCCACTAAAGACCTCGACAAGATCTACGAGCGCATCGCTCCCTTCCAGCCCGACTTCGTCAAGATCGTCCCCACCGCCAAGACCCTCACCGACAACGTCACCCTCATGCGCTTCCTCGAGCGCATGAACGAGAACTCCAACATCATCGGCATCTGCATGGGCGACGCCGGAATCATCTCCCGCGTCCTCGGCCTGCGCGCCGGCTCGGCCTTCACCTTCGCCGCCGCCACCCCAGGCGAGGAGACCGGTCCCGGCCAGATCGCCGCCCGCACCCTCCTCGAGACCTACCGGGTCGATCAGGTCGATGCCGCCACCAAGGTCTACGGCGTCGCCGGCAATCCCATCAAGAGCTCGCTCTCGCCCGTCATGATGAACACCGCCTTCCGCCGCGAGACCGTCAACGCCGTCTATCTCGCGCTGCAGGCCGCCAAGGTCGCCGATCTGCTCAAGCTGGTGCAGGAGATCCCCATCCAGGGCCTCAGCGTCACCATGCCCCACAAGCAGGAGATCATGGCCCACCTCGAGCACACCGACCCGCTCTCGGCCAAGATCGGAGCCTGCAACACCGTCCTCCGCGCCCAGGACGGCAAGCTCTACGGCTTCAACACCGACGTCGCCGGAATCGTAGGGCCGCTCGAGAAGCGCCTGTCGTCTCTCAAGGGCGTCAAGGCGCTCGTCCTCGGAGCCGGAGGAGCCGCCCGCGCCGCCGTCTTCGGCCTCCGCGACAAAGGCGCCGACGTCTTCATCCTCAACCGCACCCTCGAGACCGCCCAGAAGCTGGCCAAGCAATCCGGCTCCAAGACCATGAAGAAGGAGGCGCTCGCCAAGACCCCCTTCGACGTCATCATCAACGCCACGCCCATCGGCATGGCGGGCCAGAAGGCCGCTCCCCTGCTCGAATCCAAGGACCTCAACACCAAGCTCGTCTTCGATCTCGTCTACAACCCCATCGAGACGCCCTTGATCCGCCTCGCCCGCCAGCAGAACATACCCATCATCACCGGGGTTGAGATGTTCGTGCAGCAGGGCGCGCGCCAGTTCGAGATCTGGACCGGAAAGCCCGCTCCCGAGGAAGAGATGCTGCGCGTCGTCATCCACTCCCTGCGCCAGCAGGCCGAGGCGGCCGCAGCATCCCATGCCGAAGAAAACGGAGCCTCCAGCAAGCCCGTCAAGCGCCCCAAGGCCTCCTGACCTCACCGTCTCGTTGATCCGGTGGTTCGATACTCCCGGCCTCGAATGGGTACTCTGTCCTTGGACCGAAGCTGGATTTCTACGCTATGCAACTCGGCCTGGAAGACTGAGCATGAGCGAAGCGTCCGGCCTATTGGCCGATGCGGCCTATCGCCCGGGGTTCCATTACCATCCCATGACTCACAACTGGCACACCTTGACGAAGCCCTTCTTCCGGCGTCTGCATGGCCATAAGCAGGTCACCGATGCTTAACTTCTCGGCATGGCGATTCACGATGGCCTGATCCTGGCCACCTTCGACCGAGGCATCCTGCAGCTGGCTGGGGAGCATTGCCAGTACGTTCATGTCGTGGAAGCAACGTGAACAACCGAAGGATCAGGCTCCGGCTGCCCGCAATAAAAAAGAGCCACCCCTTCCGGGATGGCTTATCGTTTGAAACAAAATTCGTTTAGTGTTGTCCGCCCTCGGCCGAGACGATCTTCGCCTCCGCCTGCCGCGCGACCGCGTTGGCCTCGTCATACTTCCTCTGGTCGTCACCGGCCTCCTGCCACAGCTTCTCGGCCTCCGACAGCTCGCCTCGAGCCTCTTCGACGTTGATCTCGCCGGGCTCCTCCGCATTCTCCGCCAGAATCGTCACCCGCTCCGGGAGAACCTCGACGAAGCCCCAGGCCACAAAGAACTTCTTGTCGCCCGACTCTCCACCATGCAACCGCACCTCGCCCGCGCCCAGCTCAGCCAGCAGCGGTGCATGCCCATAAAGCGCCTCGAGGTAGCCCGACATCGCCGGCAGCTCGACCGCCTCCGCGGTGGTATCCACCAGGATGCGGTCCGACGTAACCAGGCGAACCGTAAGGAGACCGGATTGGTTTATATCTGCCATGCCTTCTTTACCGTGGTCACCGCCAACCGTCCCGGAGACCTCTCTCAAATTCTATGGTTCACTCGACCGAACGTGCGAATCGTAACTATCAAGTCGGATCGAACGCTGTCCGCCCGCAAACAGGGGCGGACAGCTTGAATCACTGCTTACGCCGTCGTCTTCATCTTCTCGGCCGCCGCCAGCACGTCCTCGATGCCGCCCTTCAGGTAGAAGGCCTGCTCGGGAATGCTGTCGTGCTTGCCCTCAATGATCTCCTTGAAGCTGCGCACCGTGTCCTCGACCTTGACGTAAGCGCCGGGGATGCCGGTAAAGATCTCGGCCACATGGAAGGGCTGCGAAAGGAAGCGCTGCACCTTACGCGCACGGGCAACCGTGATCTTGTCCTCTTCCGAGAGCTCGTCGATCCCGAGAATCGCGATGATGTCCTGCAGATCCTTGTAGCGCTGCAGAATCCTCTTCACGCCCTGGGCCACGTCATAGTGCTCCTGGCCGACGATGCGAGCCGAAAGAATACGCGAGGTCGAGGTCAGAGGATCGACGGCCGGATAGATGCCGAGCTCCGACAGCGGACGCGACAGAAGCATGGTGGCGTCCAGGTGAGCGAAGGTCGTCGCCGGGGCCGGATCGGTGATATCGTCGGCGGGCACATAAACCGCCTGCACCGACGTGACCGATCCCTTCTTGGTCGAGGTGATGCGCTCCTGCAGCTGTCCCATCTCCGACGCCAGGTTCGGCTGGTATCCCACGGCCGAAGGCATACGTCCCAGCAGCGTCGAGACCTCGGAGCCCGCCTGCGTGAAGCGGAAGATATTGTCGATGAACAGCAGCGTGTCGGCTCCCTCTTCGTCGCGGAAGTTCTCGGCGACGGTCAGACCGGTCAGCGCCACGCGCAGACGAGCTCCCGGAGGCTCCGTCATCTGGCCGTAGATCAGCGCGGCCTTGGACTTGTTGAAGTCCTTCGGATCGATAACGCCCGACTCCTGAAACTCGTGCCACAGGTCGTTTCCTTCGCGGGTACGCTCGCCCACGCCGGCAAAGACCGAAAATCCGCCGTGCTTCGAAGCGACGTTGTTGATCAACTCCTGGATCACGACCGTCTTGCCCACGCCCGCGCCGCCGAACAGACCGATCTTTCCGCCCTTCAAGAAGGGAAGGATCAGGTCGACCACCTTAATGCCAGTCTCGAACATCTCCTCCGACGTCGACTGCTCGTCGAACGCGGGAGCCTGGCGGTGAATGGGAAGATACTTCTTCGCGGCCACCGGCCCCAGCTCGTCCACCGGCTCGCCCAGAACGTTCAGCACGCGGCCCAGCGTCTCGCGGCCCACCGGCACCATGATCGGTCCGCCCGTATCGATCGCCTTCATGCCGCGCACCAGACCCTCGGTCGCGGTCATGGCGATGCAGCGCACCCGGCCCTCGCCTAGGTGCTGCTGCACCTCGACCACCACGTTCATCGGGTTGGGAACGTCGAAACCATCGCTGATGATGCGCACGGCCTGGTAGATGCCCGGCATCTTCGCCTCTTCGAACTGAATGTCAACGGCCGGACCGCTGATCGAAATCACTTTTCCAATATTCTCTGCCATAGGTCTCTTTCTCTTCCGCGGCTGCCTTTTGTCTCCGCGATTGCCTCTTGTCTACAGCGGTTGCTTTCGTCTACAGCGGTTGCTTTTATTTACAGCGCGGCCGCTCCGCTCACGATCTCGATAATTTCCTTCGTAATCGCTGCCTGACGCACCCGGTTCATCTCGAGCGACAGCGCGTCAATCATGTCTCCCGCATTGTTGGTCGCCGAATCCATCGCCGTCATACGTGCCGCATGCTCCGCGGCCACCGACTCCAGCAGCGCATGAAACAGTTGCGTCGTCACATACCGCGGCAGCAGGTGGCGAAACAGCTTCTGCGGCTCCGGGTCGAAGATGTAGTCCACCTCAGCGGTGCCGAACTTCTTCGCCTCCGACTCGACCGCCTCGTCCTCAGGAACGTTCACGCTCACGCCCGACGTCCTCGCCGCGTGCCCGGCCGCCTCTTTCTGCTCCTCGGTCATCTCCTCGGCCACCGTAATCTCCGGCGAGCCCAGCTTCCGGATCGGCAGCAGCTTCTCGACCACCACTCGCTGCGAGATCACCGACTTGAACTCGTTGTAGACGATGTACACCGAGTCGATCTCCGCGCGCGTATAGCGCTCAATGATCGAGTGCGCAAGATCGCCCACCTCGTCGATCGAGACCTTGTTCAGAAGAGCCGGGTGATCTCCCGTCATCTCAACCGGAGCTCCCCTGTGCCGGATCACCTCAAAGTGCGTCGACAGGTCGTTGTCGTAGTGCTCTTCCGTCTTCTCGTAGTTCGCCTGGGGATACTTCTTGCCCACCAGGTCGCGAGCCTTGCGCCCGACCGCCTCGACATCGACGTTTTGGTCCTTCGACCGCCGCTCGTTGATGAAGTTCAGCGCGGCCTTGGTGATGTTCGAGTTGAACGCTCCGGCAAATCCCTTCTCGCCGGCGATCACCACCACCAGAACGTTCTTCTCCTCGCGCTCCACCAGCAGCGGATGCAGAAGATCGCCCGTCTCGTCCGAGTACATATCGGTGCGGCGCACCAGCGACTCCAGCACGTTCGAGATCATCTGGGCGTAGGGCCGCGCCTGCATGGCACGCTCCTGCGCCCTGCGCAGTTTCGCCGCAGAGACCATCTTCATGGCCTTGGTGATCTGCCGCGTGTTCTTCACGCTGCGGATGCGACGCCGTAGATCGAGTACGTTTGCCATGGTTTATTTGGCCTGAGCCGTCTCTTTCTCCGTGTTCTCCTTGCGGCTGTCCGGCTTTTCCTTGCTCTCCTTACGGCTGTCCAGGAAGGTCGACTTGTAGTCGTTGATCGCAGCCGTCAGACGGCCCTTGATGTCATCATCGATCGCCTTCTTGTTCGCGATATCGGCCAGCACCGTTCCCGTCGACTCGAGGTACGGATACAGCCCATCCTCGAACGCCCGCAGGTCAGGAACCGCGACGTCATCCAGCAGGCCGTTGACGCCGGCAAAGATGATCGCCACCTGCCTCTCCACCGACAGCGGCTGGAACTGGGGCTGCTTCAGCAGCTCCGTCAGGCGCTGGCCGCGGTTCAGCTGCTTCTGCGTCACCGGATCGAGATCCGATCCGAACTGCGAGAAGGCCGCCAGCTCGCGGTACTGCGCGAGATCGAGCTTCAGCGTCGCGCCCACCTGCTTGGTCGCCTTGATCGCCGCCGAGAAGCCCACGCGCGAGACCGAAAGACCCACGTTGACGGCGGGACGCACGCCCGAGTTGAACAGGTCGGTCTCGAGGAAGATCTGGCCGTCGGTGATCGAGATCACGTTGGTCGGGATGTACGCCGAGACGTCGCCCGCCTGGGTCTCGATGATCGGGAGAGCCGTCAGGCTGCCGCCGCCGAGCTCCGCCGAGAGCTTCGAGCTGCGCTCGAGCAGTCGCGAGTGGAGATAGAAGACATCGCCGGGATACGCCTCGCGTCCCGGGGGACGGCGCAGCAGCAGCGAGATCTCGCGGTACGAAGCGGCGTGCTTCGAAAGATCGTCGTAGATCACCAGGGCGTGGCGGCCGTTGTCGCGGAAGAACTCGCCAATCGCGGTCGCCGCGAACGGCGCCAGGAACTGCATTGGGGCCGGATCGGAGGCAGTCGCCGCGACGATGATTGTATAGGCCATCGCGCCGTGCTCTTCGAGCGTCTGCACTACCTGCGCAACCGACGAGCGCTTCTGGCCGATGGCGCAGTAGATGCAGATCAGGTCATTCTTGGCCGAGTTGATGATGGTGTCGAGCGCAATCGCGGTCTTGCCAGTCTGACGGTCGCCGATCAGCAGCTCGCGCTGTCCGCGACCGATCGGAATCATGGTATCGATGGCCTTGATGCCGGTCGCCATCGGCTCACGCACCGACTGACGCGCAATGACGCCGGGAGCCAGGCGCTCGACCGGAAGAAACTTGTCGGTGTTGATCGGCCCCTTGTCGTCGATCGCCTCGCCCAGAGCGTTCACCACGCGGCCGATCATCGCATCGCCCACCGGAACCGACATGATGCGGCCCGTGCGCTTCACCTGGTCGCCCTCTTTGAGGAGCGTGTAGTCACCCAGAAGCACAGCGCCGACCTGATCTTCGTCCAGGTTCATGGCGAGGCCCGCGACATTGTGCGGAAACTCGATCAGCTCGCCGGCCATCACCTTGTCCAGCCCGTGAACACGCGCAATCCCGTCGCCGAGAGAGATGATCGTGCCGACCTCGTCGACCTGGATCTTCTGCTCGAAGTTCTCAATCTGCTGGCGAAGCAGCTCTGTTATCTCACCTGCATTGATCTGTGCCATGTCTTCCTTCTACTCGCTTCGTATCAATCTTTCTTTACCGAACTTCGAACACCTGCGAAAACTTCTCGAATCTCTCTTCGGCCGCTATGCCGTGACCAGCTTCTGCTTCATCTGCTCCAGCTGCGCGCGGAGAGAGCCGTCATAGACCGTGGATCCGATCCGGACCACCGCTCCCCCCAGCAGCGAGGGGTCTTCCCTGTAGGTCGTTCGAATCTGGCCGCCGGCCAGCTTCGTCACCTGCGCCTCCAGCGCCGAGCGGTCTTCCTCGCTCAGGACCCGGGCACTCGTGATCTCCGCCTCGGAGAATCCGGATTGCTCATCGGCGACCGCGTGATACTCGTCCAGAATCTCCCCCAGATCGTGCAGACGGTCGTGCTCCATGATCACCGCGACGAAGTTCCGTACCTGCGGAGACATTCCAATCCGCTGAGCGATGGCATCCAGAACCCTCAGCTTCTGCTCGCGCAGGATCGCCGGGTCCATCAGGACCTCGCGCAGCTCACGGCTGCCCGCAAAGGTTCCACGGAAGTCCTCGAGCTGCTGCTGAGCCGCAGCGGCGTCCACCTTCTGCGAGGCTACGACCGAGGCAAAGGCATGAGCGTAACGAAGCGCAACGACTGACATTTAATTCCGCCCTCCCTCGGTATCGCCGCCCAGCCTGCGGGCAAACTCCTGCACCAGAAGACGGTCGGTCTCGGCCGAGACCACCAGCTTCTTCGCCGCCTGGTCGATCGCCAGATCGGCGGCGTACTGCTGAATCTGACGGCGCGCCTGCGTCGTGGCCGACGCGATCTCCTGCTCGGCCGACGCCAGAATCTTCTGCTTCTCTTCCTCGACCGAGGTCCGCATCCTCTGCTCCTCGGCCTGCGCATCCTTTTCAGCCTGCGCGCGCATCGCCGCAATCTGCTCGTCCAGCTTGCCCAGGCGATCTTCCACGCCGCTCAGCCGGGTCTTCGCCTCGTCGCTCGCCTTCTTGGCCTCGACCAGATGCTTATCGATCGCAGCATTGCGCGCGCGGAAGGCCTTCGGAAGCGACCTGGCCAGGAACCATCCCACCAGCGCGGCCAGAACCGCGAAGTTGAAGACCGTAAACGCCGTCGCCGCCTGCTCGGGATTCATCCCCAGCTTCGCGCCCAGCGCCGTCACCGCGGCGGAGTGCCGATACGCCGCGTTCTCGTCCTCTTCCTGCTTCTCCTTTGCGGAGGAGTTCCGCTCCGGCGTGCTTCCATCATTAGGCTGCGCCGACGCTGCGGGAGCCTGCATCCTCGCGCTCAGACGCGGAACCGAACCTCCCAGAACCAGCGCAAACGCCAGAACCGGAAGCATGCTCTTCAAAATCCTCGAAATCTTCAAAATCCCTCTCAGGCCACTCACTGAGCGACCTCCGCCGCGGTCACTCCCGCCGGCAGCACCGCCGTCAGAATCCGCGAGCTCAGCTCCGCGCTCGTGCCTTCGATCTGAAGCTTCGCCTGGGCCACCGCCTGCTCGATCCCCTGCCGAGCCGAAGCCACTCGCTCCTGCGACGCCTTGCGGACCTCGTCGAGCGCACGCTCGCGCTCCTCGGCCCATTGCTTCACCCTGCGCTCGCGGGCCTCATACAGATCGGCCTTCGCCTTGCGCAGCTTCTCTTCATACATGTTCGTCTCGGCCTCGGCGGCGGCGATCGCGCCCTTGGCCTGCTCCATCGCTCCCGAGGTCCGCGCTCGACGCTCCGCCAGAACCCGCGCCAGAGGACGGCGCACCAGCATCCCGTACGCGATCACCATGAGGATGAAGAGGACGATCGTCGGCACGGAGCCGAGCACAAGTTCACCGAGTTTATTCAGTATCTGGTTCATGTAGGGGTTCGGCCGCAACCGCTCCGAGTCTTCTTCCCGCTTCGATTCTTCTTCTTTCGACCGGCCGTTTCAGGCAAACTTGGTTCGAAGCGCTTCCCAGTAGGACTTGTTTTGTAGATTGCGGTACACCTAGTTTTAGCAAAGCGTTTGAGAGAGTGTCAAACTGGCAGACGACGATTACCGAACGAGTGGGCGTTCATCGCATCGCCCCTCACGCCTCCGCCCCGGCCCGATTCCCTTTGACTTTCCCCCCGAAAATCGTAAACTTAAATCACCACCCGGACCCTCCTCTGGGTCACATAGGTCGCGTGATCGGGGACACTACCTCCGCTCCCCCTCAGGCGGCCTATGCTAGTTAACCAGCCCACCCCAGACCCTATCGACCTCTTCAACAACTGAAGAAATGCCCGGGCAAGTGAAGAAATAAGCGGGCGGCGCACTCTTCGTGACGTATATACGGCTTCGTCTTGGGCCTCCCTCTGCCCAGCGCAGATGCCTGCAGGCGGACCCACAGGAAGACCCAACCCCGAACCGGAGTCCCGGCGAGCCTGCTCGCGGGGATGAAGAAGGCTCACCCGCCGTCCGCGAACGACCGCGCAGCAGGCCCGGCCCCCAGTCCCATCCTGTCGCCTCTCGCCGACACCTGAAATCTCCGGTACCGGTTCAGCAGCGACTCCGGCCCCCGCGCCTCCAGATACACCAGGTTCCCCTCGAACCTCTTCTTCCCCACCAGCGCCCCCGCATCCAGCGCCGCCAAAACCGCGCCCTCCGACTGCGGCAGCCGGAACTCCCGCTCGATCACCGGGTCCACAACGAGCCTCCGGTCGATCTCCTCAAGCAGCCCCCGAAGCCCCACCCCCTTCAGCCCCGAAACCAGAACACGGCCCGGCACCCGGCCCTCCCGCTCCAGCCCCTCGCGCTCCTCCGGCTCGACCAGGTCGATCTTGTTCATCACCTCAAGCACCGCCTTGCCCTCCACCTCCAGCTCACCCAGAACCTTCTCCACCTCCGCCTTCTGCTCCTCGAGCATCGGGCTCGAGGCGTCGCGAACGTGCAGCAGCAGCTCCGCCCGCTCCACCTCCTCGAGCGTCGCGCGAAAGCTCGTCACCAGCGTATGCGGCAGATTGCGAATGAATCCCACCGTATCCGACAGCAGCACCTTCCTCCGCGAGGGTAGCTCCAGCTGCTTCAGCTTCGGGTCCAGCGTAGCGAACATCCGCGAGGACTCCAGCACCCCGGCCTCGGTCAGCGCATTGAACAGCGTGCTCTTGCCCGCGTTCGTATACCCCACCAGGGCCACCACCGGCACCGGAACCGCCTCCCTGCGCTGCCTCTGCTGGCGGCGAATCCTTCGCACCGCCTCCAGTTGGTCTTTTACATGGTCGATCCGCAGGTTAATCTTCCGGCGGTCGGTCTCGAGCTGCGTCTCGCCTGGTCCGCGCGTTCCAATGCCGCCGCCCAGCTGGCTCATCGCCTTGCCCCGTCCCGCCAGCCGCGGCAGCTGATATTCCAGCTGCGCCAGCTCCACCTGCAGCTGGCCCTCCCGCGTCCGCGCATGCCGGGCGAAGATGTCGAGGATCAGCTGCGTCCGATCGATCACCCGCGCCTCCAGCTTGCCCTCCAGATTCCTCATCTGCGACGGCGTCAGGTCATGGTCGAACAGCACCAGGTCCGCGCCCGTCGACGCCACCACCCCGACGATCTCGTCCAGCTTGCCCTGCCCTACCAGAGTCGCCGCGTCCGGACGCGGCCTGCGCTGTACGATCGTGGCCGCGATCTCGGCCCCCGCGCTGCGCGCCAGCTCCTCGAACTCCTCGAGCGACGCCTCAAAATCCAGCTCAGCGATCTCGGCAAACTCCGGAAGCTCCACCTCCCCCAGAACGTCCGCACCCTCCGGCCGCGCCAGCACCGCCGCGGCCTTGCGCGCCTGCCTCGCCGCCGGGGTCAGCTTCCTTCGCTGCCCAGTGAACTCCACCGCAACCAGGACAGCCCGCTCCCGCGACGCCAGGCGTCCCAGGGCAGGCCTCTCCTCTTTCGTCGAAGCGCGCTGAGCCTCCGCGAGAGTCTTTCGATCCGTCTTCTTCACCGCTGCTGCGATTCGGTTACCCTCACGCAATCCTCAGAGCTCAACGGCCCTGCGCGCTCGCAACCTCAGCCGCATGCGCCGAAGGCGCCGCTGCGGCCGCCACCGATGAGCCCGGTTGCGGAGCCGAAGATCGAAGATCGCTCTTCATCTCTCCATGAGGAGCACCCATCCGCCCGCTCACCACCGTCGAGATCGCGTGCTTGAAGATCAATTGTTCCTGACTGTTGTTCTCAAGCAGAACTGAATACTTATCGAACGACCGGATCTTCCCGGTCAGCTTCACACCGCTCACAAGATAGATCGTGATCGGGCTCTTGTCCTTCCGGACTGTGTTGAGAAAAGTATCCTGAATATTCTGTGCCGGCTTTGATTCCATGGTGCCGATCTCCTTGTCTTTTATCTTGTGAGGTCCCAAAAAGTATTCCGCCAAACTTCAAGCACTTCAGTTGAACTCCCAGGCAGAAGCCCCGCCGAGTCTGAAGCCAAGAGGTTCCACGATACGAGCATCGGCCCGTTTTTTCAACTCGCACCAGGTGTACGGGGTTGAAAGCTGCCGCTGCCCCTCAACGGTTAGACGCAGCAAGTCCCCCATGGGACTCTTCAAGATCCCAACCTCCCGCCGCCCGGAAAAACAGGGGCGCGATCAACGCTCGTCGTTCCGTCTGCTCCAACGCGCCGCTCGCCTGAATCCCAAGCGCCGGATGGGAAGGCGTCCGGAACGGAAGAAGGGCGCCAGTACGAAGAAAATGAGAGCAAGAAAAGATGCCAGGGTACAAGGAAAGGCGCGGGTACGAGGAAAGATACCGGGCACGAAGAAAGATACCGCGTAGCGCCTAAGGTGGGCATTCGAGCAAAGCTCGAACCCTTTCCAGACACTTCAACCCGCGAAACCGATCTTTCAAGCATCCGATCCGGCCTCGCCGGCTCCCCCCAAAAAAACGAGATACTTCCACCCCCACAGCTCCCTGCCGATCGGCTCCCTCTTCAACCCCAAAGCCTCATCAACGGATTACCATAGACCCGTGGCCGCCTTGACCGTTCCCATGCTCGACTTCGCCCGGCAGTACGCCCCTCTCCGTGAAGAGATTCTCGCCGCCGTCACCGAAGTCTGCGACTCCCAGCGCTTCGTCCTCGGCCCCGCCGTCGAGTCCTTCGAGCTCGCCGCCGCCCGTGCCTGCCACGCCCCCCACGCCATCGGCTGCGCCAGCGGAACCGATGCCCTCTGGCTCGCCCTCGCCGCCGCCCGCATCGGTCCCGGCGACGCCGTCATCACCTCCCCCTTCAGCTTCTTCGCCACCGCCAGCGCCATCCTCCGCACCGGGGCTCAGCCTCTCTTCGCCGACATCGACCCCATCACCTACAACCTCTCCCCCGCCGCGGTCGAGCAGCTCCTCCGCACCCACCAGGGCCCCGCCAGGATCAAGGCCATCCTCCCCGTCCACCTCTACGGCCAGTGCGCCGACTTCGACGCCTTCCACGACCTCAAGCAGCGCCACGGCCTCCTCCTCATCGAAGACGCCGCCCAGGCCTTCGGTGCCTCCTGGCGCGGAACCCCCGCCGGAGACCTCGGAGACCTCGCCGCCTTCAGCTTCTATCCCACCAAAAATCTCAGCGCCTTCGGCGACGCCGGCCTCGTCACCACCAGCTCCGATGATCTCGCCGAGCGAACCTCCATGCTGCGAGCCCACGGCATGCGCCGCCGCTACTACCACGACGAGATCGGCTGGAACTCCCGCCTCGACTCCCTCCAGGCCGCCGTGCTCCAGGTCAAGCTCCGCTATCTCCCCGCGTGGAACGAGCAGCGCCGCCAGATCGCCCGCCGCTACGACGACCTCTTCACCGCCGCCGGACTAGCCACTCCCGCTCTCGACAAGAATCCCCGCGCCATCGTCCTCCCCATCACCGACCCGCGAGCCACCCACGTCTTCCACCAGTACGTCATCCGCTCCGCCCACCGCGATGCCCTGTGGCAACACCTCACCGACCAGGGCATCGGAAGCGAGATCTACTACCCCCTCCCGCTGCACCTGCAGACCAGCCTCTCCGGCCTCGACTACCGCAAGGGAGACTTCCCCCTCAGCGAACAAGCCGCCGACGAGGTCCTCGCCCTGCCCATCTACCCCGGCCTCCGCGAGGAAGAGCAACAGGCCGTCGTCAACACCATCCAGGCCTTCCGCCTCTGATGCGATACAAGACGCCCCTCTAGCGATCCCCCGTCTCACTCGATCCCCAGATCGGCGACTCTCGAGGAATCTCCTTATCCCAGAGATAATGATGTAACCAGTCGAGATTTACCTGTATGGCCGCCCGCATCTCCTTCGGGTTATTGAAACCATGCCCGAATCCGCTGTACAGAATGAGCCGGCTCTCAACGCCGTTGTCCTGAAGCGCGCGATACAGCTCAAAGGCATTCGCCGGTGGCACGCGTTTATCCTCCCGCCCTTCCTGCAAAAGCATGGGAGTATGCGCCTCCCCAATCGTCGTGACCGGAGAGTTTTTGCGGTAAACATCCGCCACATTCCACGGCGTCCCATGAAAGAGCTGTCGGTAGAAAGCCGGATTGTCCGTTACGGAATAGTTCGTAACCAGATCGGTGATGCCGGAGCTCTCCGAAGCCGCCCTGAAGCGGCTCGTGTGGATCGCCAGCCACGTCGTCAGATACCCTCCCCACGACGACCCAACGACGGCAACACGTTGAGGATCGATCTGCCCCTTCGACAAAAGAAAGTCCACGCCACTCATAACATCGGCGGCCTCGCTTGCGCCAATGTTCTCCAGATCCCTGCCGCGGAATGCCGCCCCATAACCGGAGCTATCCCGATAGTTGGGCTGCAGGATAAAGGCTCCCTCAGCCACCAGCAGCTGCGTGGCATAGATAGCCTCTCCCGGTGACAGCGTCGCCTGAGACACATTCGCCGGACCGCCATGCAGGTCCACAATCAGCGGATATCTCCGGCTAGGGTCCACCTCAGCAGGGCTGTAGAGAATCCCCTCGACAGGCGTGCCGTCCCCGCTCTTCCACGAGACGACAGTCGGCCTCCCCAGCCGCCACCCTTGCACCTGGTCCGTAAGGTGCGTCACCTGCCGCAACGCCAGCGGAGCGAGATCCGACACATAGAGCTCCGGTACATGCGAGGCATCCTCCGCCAGAAGCGCCACCCGCTTGAAGTCGCGAGAGAACGAAGCTCCGTCAAGAACGAAGTCCTCTCCCGAAGTGATCCGCCGCAGATGGCCTCCATTGCTATCCACCCCGAAAAGATGCGTATTGGTCTTCTGTTCCGCGCTGAAGTACAAACTGTCGCCGTTCCAACCCAGCAGGAACGGGTTCTCATCGAAGCGCGCGGTGACATCCGTGACTCCCCCCGCCGAGCTCACCGGATGCCGCCATGCGCCGTCCACATCAATTGTTCCAATATGTAAGTTCGAGTAGAAGAAGTCACGCTGCCCAAGCCAAGTGAGAAAAGCAATCTTCTTCCCATCCGGAGAGAACATCGGCGAAAAATCCGGGCTCGGCAACCCGACGATCTTCCTCACCTCGTCGCCCCTCGACCGGTCGAGCAGATAGATATCCTGCGAGGAATACGCCGTAAGCAAAGGTGTGTCGGACGCTGTGAATACAATCTTTGTCGAATCCGGCGACCACGAAAAGTCGGCGATGCTGAACGCGGCGGAGCAGACCAGGCAGACAGGTGGCTGTGACACCCTGTGGCCCGGGCTCACCTCCAGATCGACCGACCAGAGCTGAGTCTGCTGAAAGTCTCTCCCGAAGACCTCGAACGTCCCAAACTGCTCTTCCCGCGCCTTCACGGCATCGTCAGGCTGTACTGTAAGGAAAGCAATGTGCCTCGAATCGGCCGACCAATGAAAGAGTCCCACATTCGTCGCCGACTTGGAGACCTGCCACGCCGCTCCGCCTTCGGCGGGGATGGCCCATATCTGGCTTACCCCCTGCTTCGGATGTTCGACAAAAGCCAGCCATCGCCCATCGGGAGACCACTCCGGGTTGCTCGGGACGCCATCCAGCGATGGGACAGGAACCTTCCCTCCTCCGCTCAGGTCCTCCACGACAAGCTCCTGCGTGTAGCCGTCCGATTGCCAGTCAGGATGTTGAATCTCGTAGGCCAGATACCGTCCATTGGGAGAGAGCACCTGCGACACCACAGAACGAAGATTAAGAACTTCATCGACCGTTGGGATATGGAGCTCCTGAGCATTCGCGACAGGAGACAGGAAGACAGGGAGGACGACCGGCATCCACCGCCAGATTCTTTTCATAAGGGTTCTCTCAAAGACGCTCCTATCTATTCGTAATCGATACGAACAAAACCATCGAAAGTTCCTCCTCACCGCGACCGGCTGAAGATTCAGGGGCAACCTGAAAGAGGAAATACACGATCAGCCAAACAGCCCTGTCAAGGCCACCCATCCCCCAAGCCACACAAATCAAAACACATCCTGACTGCCGATCCATCCAGTCCCCGGAGTTATACTTAAATCAACAGTCGGGCACTCTGTGAAAAATCTGAGGTCCGGACCTAAGTCCCAATTCCGGAAGACTTTACACCAAAAAGTACGGGAGGGGGTACAAGCGCCGATGCCGGATCAGCCGAACAACACGATCGCAGTCGCCATGTCCGGCGGCGTCGACTCCTCGACCGTCGCGGCCATCCTGCGCTCCGAAGGCCACGATCTCGTCGGCCTCACCCTCCAGCTGTGGAACCAGCGCCGCCTCGCAGCCCACGGCGGAGGCTCCGAGCCCGCGCAGGGCCGCTGCTGCTCCCTCGACGATGTCTACGACGCCCGCGCCGTCGCCGAGCAGCTCGGCATCCCCTACTACGTGGTCAACCAGCAGGAGCGCTTCGAGGCCGACGTCGTCCGTCCCTTCGTCGACGAGTATCTGCACGGACGCACCCCGATCCCCTGCACCCTCTGCAACAATCACCTGAAGTTCGACCAACTGCTCACCACCGCGCGCCAGATCGGCGCCGACCGCATCGCCACCGGACACTACGCCCGCAACCGTTTCGACCCCGAGCGCAGCCGCTGGATCCTCTCCCGCCCCGCCGATCAGACCAAGGACCAGACCTACTTCCTCTTCGGCCTCACTCAGGAGCAGCTCAGCCGCACCCTGTTTCCGCTCGGCGAGATGCAGAAGCCCGCCGTCCGCCAGATCGCCCAGGACTCCGGTCTCTACGTCGCCCAGAAGCCCGACTCGCAGGAGATCTGCTTCATCCCGAACGGCGACTACAGCGCCTTCCTGAAGGCCTACCTCGACGAGCAGGACCAGCCGATGCCCGATCTCTCCGGCGACCTGGTCACAACCTCAGGAGAGGTGATCGGTCATCACCAGGGCATCCACAGCTTCACCGTGGGCCAGCGCAAGGGCCTGGGCCTCAGCTCCCCGAATCCTCTGTATGTGCTGGCGATTCATCCCGACTCGCACCGCGTCACCGTAGGACCGGACGAAGGCCTGCTCACCCGCGAGCTCACCGCCAACCGCCTCAACTGGATCTCGATCCCATCGCTCGCCGAAGGCGAGGAGCTCCCTGTCACCGCCAAAATCCGGCACCGCCATAATCCAGCCCCGGCAATCTTGATCGGCGCCGGAGAGGACCTCGTCCGGGCTGTCTTCGACGAGCCCCAGCGGGCGGTTACCCCCGGCCAGTCCGCCGTCTTCTACCAGCAGGATGAGGTCGTCGGCGGAGGCTGGATCCTCTAGCCTCCCACCGATCGAGATGTAGCGTAGCTGTGGAATACGCATGTAGCGGGATGGGGAGCGGCTCGCAACCGGACGAAGAGCCGTAGAGACCTGGGACAGCTAGCGAGCCGTCCCAGAGCCGAACGTCTTCACCTCGACCGCAGGCGTCGCTTCGGCTACGGACTTCACCTCCGCCTCCCTCTGCACCTCGGCGACCGTCTTCGCCTCCGAAGGCGTTGCCCCGGCATCAGGAACGACGATCATCAGTTCCGCGTGAGGCGGCTTCGGGGGACGAACTGGACCACGGCGTCCGGTGAGCACCTCGATCCCGGCCTTGATGCCATTCACGATGCCGTGAAACTCGCGCACCGGCGTCTGCACACCCTTCTGAATCCCCGAGGCGATCCCCGAGGTAACGTCGAGGACGGACGAGACCATCTCATCGACCCGCGCCGTCTGGGCGCGAGCGCGCTCGTTGACGTCCGTGATGGTCGCATCGAAGTCGTTCGCCTTGGCGCGAACAACATGGCTGGTCTCAACCAGGTTGTCGGTCAAAATCCTGAACTTCGGATGCAGCTCCTGCACCATGCTCTGGGTGCTGTCGATCACGGGCAGGGCCTTCTCGCGCAGCTCCTGCGCCATCCCCAGAAGCTGTTTGCGCGTCTTCGCCGCGCCGATCGCCGCCGCGATAACAAAAATCGCCTGAGCGACCATCGCGACCGCGACCATCGCCACAAAAAACATCAACAGCCGGGAGTTCCCCGAGGAGAGCGACCCCGGGTCTTCGATCCACATTGCAACAGTCATCAGCAGCATCATCAGCCTCTCCTTCCAGGCCCCATCCTGAAGCGCAAGCGGTAGGATGCGGCTCCCCTGAGAGACGCATCCTACCTCCCATCACGACGAGGCTACGACGAGACCGAGGGCTCCTGCTCGCCGGCGTGGGCGGTGCTGACATACGCCTGCTTGCCAGCCTCGACCGCCGCCGCGACCTTGTTTTGCTGCTCCTGCACTAGTCCCTTGCCCTTTTCGACATACTGCGACCACTGGGTGCGGCCGCGGTCGTAGTACTCCTTGCCGCGATCGACGTACTCGTTCACCTGCTGCTTGCCCTGTTCGGCGAACTGCGAGGCTCGTTCCCGGCCCTGCTGCGCGTAATCGGCCGCGCGCTCCTTGGCGTCTATCGCGCTCGCGATCAGCTCGTCCCGCGTCTCCCGGCCGGACTTCGGCGCGTAGAGAACGCCCACCAGTGCTCCAATGCCCAAACCTGCAAGAAACCATCCCAAACCATTTGTGCCGTTGTCGTAATCTGACATTTTTGTCTCTCCTCTTTCCTGATCTGTCGATCTCTGCCGGATGCGGAACCACCGGGGGCTCATCGCCAGTTATAAATCAAGATCTCTTCGAAGTTGAATGGTTTGGCGATCCTATACCAGGATAGCCGCCTCCGGTTCGAAGCCCCCCAATGAAAAGAAGGCGGTATCCTTCTCTCCTCCGCCGGGGTATCTTCAGGTGTGGATGCCCATTCGAAGCCTCGGGGTTGCGCCCTGTCCGCGAAACTCCCGCTCGTATCCATTAAGATGCTGCCCGAGAAGATCGGAAGAGCGTCTTATCTTTCAGATGCATCCTCTCAGGATGAGTTGATCAGGATGAGTTGATCAGGATGAGTTGATTTTGACGGTAGAGAGTGCATGTCCATAGCAGGTCAAACAATAAACGACTTGTGCCTTCCGATCACAAGGGTCAGGCTTTGTTTCGGGAGCTCGAGTCATCTTTGCAAGTTCCGTGTTTCCTTGTACGAAAGAGATTGACACCATGAAAATACGCACGATGGTCTTCCCCGCACGCAATTTTGTTACGACAACGACCCTTGCGCTCGGCCTTGGACTGGCAGGCTGCAAGAGCGCACCCCCGGCTGCCCCCGTCGATGACGCCAGCCTGACCACGGCGGTCCAGAGCCGTCTCTCCGGCGACGGCGCCCTCTCCCAGGAATCGATTCAGGCAGCCGTCGAGAAGGGGATCGTGACCCTGAACGGCACGGTAACCAACGAGGCCGCTCGTTCGCTGGCCGCGGCCGATGCGGCCCAGGTGAGCGGCATCAAGACTGTGGTCAACAATCTCACGGTCCAGGCTCCCCCGCCTCCGGCTTCCGCGGCGATGACGCCTCTACCCCCTCCTCCGGTCAAACACGAGCCGGAGCCGAAGCCGAAGAAGACCAAGCCCGAGAAGATCCGTCCCACCCCAGCCCCGGTCGAGCGGCCGCAGATGGCGCAGAACACGCCTCCGACCCCTCCCCCGCCGGCGCCCGCCCCAGCTCCCACGCCGGCGCCTCCTCCGCCGCCGACTTTCAAGACGGTCACCGTTCCCTCCGGCACGACGATTCCGGTCCGCATCACGCAGACGCTCGATAGCGCCACGACGCAGGAGGGTCAGAGCTTCTCGGGCACCGTCGCCACCGACATCATGGCCGACGGCCTGGTGGCGATCCGCCAGGGCACACCGGTCTCGGGCCGCGTCTCCGCTGTGCAGGAAGCGGCTCACTTCAAGGGCAACTCTTTGTTGACGGTTGAGCTGGTCAGCCTGAACCGACACGGCGACTCGCTGGCCGTTGCAACCCAGCCTTACACCGTGCAGGGCAAGGGAAGGGGCAAGAACACCATCGAGAAGGTTGGCGGAGGCGCGGCGGTAGGAGCGATCCTGGGCGGCATCTTCGGCGGAGGCAAGGGCGCGGCGATTGGTTCGGCCGCTGGAGCCGGCGTGGGAGCGGGAGCCAACACCGTGACTCGCGGCCAGCAGGTCCAGATCCCCTCCGAGAGCCTGGTAAACTTCTCGCTCACCAACACGCTCACCGTCCGGGTCTCGACCTCGGATACACTGAGCACCCACACGAACGCAGGAGATAATTTAAATAACAATAACAATGGCGGCAGGCCGCGCCGCCGGCCCATGAATCCTCCACCTTCGGACCAACCCTCGCCACAACAACAGTAACCTAACGAGTACTTTCCGCATCCAAAACGACATACGCAAGCGGGCCTCTCTCCAGTGATCCAAAGAGGCCCGCTTTTTTACCCCTCGTCAGTCGCCCTGGTGTAGACTCGGACTTCCTCTCGATCCGTCGCATCCAAGCGAAACGAGGTAACTTAACCCGCGGTAGAACGACACGAGGTATTTGTCTTGACGCAGGCATCGAACCCGTCCGAAAAGCGGCCGAAAGGCTATCTGACCTTCACCCTGCATGCTCATCTGCCTTATGTCGTCAATCACGGCACGTGGCCGCATGGCATGGAGTGGCTCCACGAGGCCGCGGCCGAGACCTACCTTCCCCTGCTGCGGGCACTCCGCAACCTTGAGCGCGATAAGATTCGCTTTCAGTGCAATCTGAACCTCTCGCCCATCCTTCTGGAGCAGCTGACCCATCCGGTCTTCATCGCCGAGTTCCCCAACTACCTAACCCGCAAGATCGTCGCCGCGCGCGAGGACGAGGCCTTCTTCATTCAGTCCGGGGAGACCCATCTGGCCGAGACGGCTCGGTTCTGGCACCGCTTCTTTCAGCAGGCGTTCGACGACTTCCGCGCGCTCGGCGGCAACATCGTCGCCGGCTTCCGGCACTTCAACGATATCGGCCTGATCGAGGTGATCACCTGCGGCGCGACCCACGGCTACATGCCCCTGCTGGGAACCGACGAGAGCGTTCGGGCGCAGATCCGCACCGCCGTGAAGACGCACAAGCGCCACATGGGACGGCATCCGCGCGGGATCTGGGCCCCGGAGTGCGGGTATCGCCCGGCTGGGTTTTGGAACTATCCGGTGGCTCCGGCCGATGGCTCGCCCACGCCCGAGGGATTCGACCGCATCGGTGTCGAGCAGGCGCTCTCGGAGAGTGATATCGAGTACTTCTTCGTCGATACCCACCTGGTAGAGCAGGGCCATCGCGTGCCCTCGCCCTACGAGCTGCTAAACGGAAAGGTGCCGATCGACGAGCTGACCATCGCGATGACCCATGAAGACCACCGGTCACTCTATCAGCCTTACTACGTCGACGGACCATACGATAAGCGCTACGCGACGACGATCTTTCCGCGCGATCCCCGCACCGGCATTCAGGTGTGGTCGGGAGACTCGGGCTACCCGGGCGACGGGGTCTATCTGGACTTCCACAAGAAGCGCTGGCCGGGCGGACACCGCTACTGGCGCGTGACCGGACCGCGTGTGGATATGGGCGACAAACAGCCCTACTATCCACAGGAGGCGGCCGAGCGCGTGAAGTCGCACGCCTCGCACTTCGTGCACCTGGTCTACGAGGCACTAAAGTCGGGCTTCAACGACTCGATCCCGCCGGTTCTGTGCGCTCCCTTCGACGCGGAGCTTTTCGGCCACTGGTGGTTCGAGGGAACGCTGTGGCTGGAAGCGATTGCGCGCATCCTGCACGACTACGACACTGGCATCGAGCTGATCTCGGGCTCCGAGTACCTGGACCGGTATCCGCGGGCGGGATTCATCGCCATGCCGGAGGGCTCGTGGGGCGCGGGCGGCGGCAACGAGGTGTGGATGAATCCGGACACCAGCTGGACCTACACCCACATCTATCCGGCGGAGCTGTTTACCCGTGAGGTAGCGACCGAGGGCAAGTGGCGGGACTCGGAGTTGGGCGGGCGCATCGTACGCCAGCTGTGCCGCGAGCTTCTGCTGCTGGAGTCCTCCGACTGGCAGTTCCTGATCACGACGGGCGCTGCCCGCGACTACGCCGAGGCCCGCTTCAGTACACACAACGAGCAGTTCAACGAGGTCAAGGCCATCTGGGAGGCGTTTGAGGCAACCGGCGAGCTGACCGAGGCTCAAACGACCCGCCTCGCCGAGATCGAGCGCCGCGATAACGTCTTCCCGGATATCGATCCCGCCCTGTGGGCTAAAGGTGCCAAACAGGAGAAGCACTCTCTTCGTCCGCACCTGGCTGAGCCTGCCGTCTCGGCAGAGGCCGAAGCTCCGATAGTCGGTGCCTAACCCTATTGTCTGGGTAAAGAGCAGCGCTGCCACGCGGGCCCATTACGCGTGGGGCGGTCGGCAGGCCTTCGCCAGGCCCGCGGTCTCCTAAAATCAAACTGTGGCCGGCAAGACGAAATCTCCTCTGATCCTCTGGCATCTGCTCTCGTTCGACGCCCCCACCGTCGCCACTGTGTGGACCTGGTTCATCGCACGCGCCCATCACGTGAGCCTTCGCGCCTCCTCCCTGGCCGCGATGGCGGCAGCGGTGTGGACGTTCTACGCCGCCGACCGCCTGCTGGACGTGCAGGGCGCAGGCGCGGACGCTCTTGAGGCGCGGCACTATTTTCACCAACGACACCGGCCCTCGTTTATGGCAGGCATCACAGTCTGCTCAGTGCTGCTGGCGACGTTGTTGCCTCGCATTCCCGAGAGGGCCATCCGGCTTTACCTGATTCTGGGCGGCCTGGTCTTCGGGTACTTCGTCATCATTCACGCAACCCGCAGCGCGCACCGTCTGCCCAAGGAGATCGCCGTCGGGATCTGCTTCGCCGCCGCAACCTTCATCCCCACCGTCTCGAGGGAGCCCGGACTGCGGCTTGTGCTGCTTGCCCCGGCTCTCCTGCTGGCGGCGCTCTGCAGCCTCAACTGCCTCTTCATCTATGCCTGGGAGCATCCGGGAGGCTCGGCCCAGACGCCGCATCCGGTCACGGCAACGGCGCTCGCGCACCTGAACGGCCTTGCCGCGGCGATCTTCCTGCTTAGCGCGGCTCTGGCCTGTCTCGACCATCGTGTCCCGTGGTCTCTCTATGGAGCGGTCGCAGCTTCGACCGCGGCTTTAGGGCTTCTGCACCTCAATCGCCCACGCCTAGGTGTGCTGTTCCTGCGCGCGGCGGCCGATCTTGTCCTGCTCACCCCGCTGGCGCTGGTGCCCTTTCTATGAGCGCCAGCTTTGACCGCATCGCCAGACCCTACCGGACGCTCGAGTACCTTACGCTGGGTCACACACTCGAGCGCACGCGGCTGTGCTTTCTTCCGCATCTGCTCCCGGCTCGCCATGCCCTGATCCTGGGCGACGGAGACGGCCGTTTCATCGCGGAGATGCTCAACGAGAATTCCTCGCTCACGACTACTGCCATCGACATCAGCGCGGAGATGCTGCGGCTGTTGCGCCAACGCTGTTCGCGATATTCCGACCGGCTCCGGACCGAGCAGGCCAATGCTGTTACATGGTCGCCCGCTGCGGGAGAGTTCTACGATCTCGTCGTGACGCACTTCTTCCTCGACTGCCTCAACCAAGGCGAGGTAGACAGACTCGTTACCCGACTCGCTCCGCACCTCACCCCCGGCGCGCGTTGGCTGGTCTCGGACTTTCGCATTCCGGACGGAGCCCTCCGCTGGCCTGCGCGAGCCCTGGTTCGTGCCCTCTATCTCGCCTTCCGCATTCTTACCGGTCTCGAGACAACTCGCCTGCCCGATCATGCAGCGGCTCTCGAAGCCGCCGGTCTTCGACGGACCGAGCAGAGGCTCCTGCTGGGCGGTATCCTCACGACAGAGCTCTGGCAGCGCGACGACAATCGATCCTAGATGACCACGCCACCCCAAGTTCAGTTTTCGCATCGTATTGAAAGCACTGGAAAATCTACCGGCAGCCAACGGAGGAAACTAATGATTCCGCGACTCTCTCTCTCCATTGTCCTTCGCTCGCCGCTCGCCGTTATTCTCCTTCTCCCAAATGCTCACGCGCTCCACGCGCAGCTCTCTATCGCCACCAACTCTCCCAACGGCAAGCCCATGTCGGATCGGGTTGTCGCCTACACCCTCGATGCCCGCCTGGACACGGACAAGAAGACGCTGGACGCGACCGAGACCCTGACCTACCGCAACCTCACCGGGCAGCCGCTCACGACCTTCCCGTTTCATCTCTACCTGAACGCCTTCCGGCCCGAATCCACCTTCACCGCCGAGAATCGCGCCGGCGGAGGCGTCCGCGAGAATCTGGGCGACGACTATCCGGACGAAAAGATCGGCGGAATCACCGTCTCGCACATCGACGCCGACGGCTACGGCGACCTGACCGGCACACTTCGCTTCACCGCCCCCGACGATGGCAATCAGCAGGACCACACCGTCGCCGAGATTAAGCTTCCGCGCCCGCTCGCTCCCAACGACTCGGTCACCTTCCACCTCGCCTTCCACGACAGGTTTCCACTCTCGATCGCGCGCAACGGCTACAAGCGCGATTTCCTCATGGGAGGCCAGTGGTTCCCCAAGGTCGGGGTCTTCTGGCATGGAGCCTGGAACTGCCATCAGTACCACGCCACCACCGAGTTCTTCTCCGACTTCGGAACCTATAACGTTCGCCTGACCGTTCCCAAGCGCTACATCGTCGGGGCCAGCGGAGTTCCGACCGGCATCCAGCCCAACAACGACGGCACCAAGACGCTGAGCTTCTACGGCGAGGACATTCACGACTTCGCCTTCGCCGCCAGCCCGCACTTCGTCACCCACGACGCCATCTATCTCTCCTCGCTGGGGCCGGTGCAGATCCACGTGCTCTCGCTAGCCGCGCATCCCCATATCGCTGACCGCTATCTGAACATCACTCGAGGAGCTTTGAGCGAGTTCGAGCGCCGCTATGGGCCTTATCCCTACAAGGTGATCACGGTGATCGATCCAGAGCCGGGCTCCGAGATGGAGGGGATGGAGTATCCCACCCTGTTCACCGCAGACGGCTCCTGGACAGGGATCTTAAATATCCCCGAGCTCACCACCGAGCACGAGTTCGGCCATCAGTACTGGTACGGCATGGTGGCGACCAACGAGTTCGAGGAGGCATGGCTCGATGAGGGGATCAACTCGTACAGCGAGGTGAAGGTAACGGGCGCTCTGCTGGGGGACAAGACCTCCTTCGTCCGAGAGCGCTACGCCAACGTGAGCGACCGATCGATGCAACGCCTCTCGTACCTGATGGGGCCGGACTACGACCCCGTCATCCGTTTCGCCTGGAAGTTTCGCGATGCCGACTCCTACGGGGATATCACCTACGGAAAGTCGGCAACGCTGCTGGCGACCCTCGAGGGCATCCTCGGCACGCCGACGATGGACGAGGCCATGCGGACCTACTTCCAGCGCTATCGCTTCACCCATCCGACCACCGAAGACTTTCTTCGCACCCTCGAAGAGGTTGCGCTGGCTCGAGGCAAGGCGGCGCCGCTTGAAGGTCATGCCCCGCCGATAACCCGGTGCGCTCCTGTAGCGCCGGCAAGTGAGCCCTCCAATCCTCTCGCCAGCACGACCAACTTCACGCAACTCGCCCGGCCGATCGACGGTGAGGAAGCTCCCTGCGCTCCTCTGCCGGCCGCGACCGGCGAGAGCTACACGCCAACCACGCTGCGTCCCTTCCTTCGCCAAGCCGTCTACGGCACACAGATTCTGGACTACGCCGTGGATGGCTTCTCGTCCGAACCTGTAGACGACGCTTCCAGCAAAAGCGACTCGCCGTCGAAGCAATATCTCTCTACAGTGAACCTGCGCAGGAAGGGCGATTTCATTCTCCCCGTCATCGCCGAGATCGTCTTCAGCGACGGCAGCCGCGTGCGCGAGCACTGGGACGGAGCCGATCGCTGGACACGCTTCACCTATACACGCAAGGCCAAGATTCTTTCGGTAGAGCTCGACCCCGACCACATCGTTCCGCTTGACCGCGACCTGTTCAACAACAGCGACACCAGCCGGGCGCACCGCGCTCCCGCCCTCAAGCTCGCCGGCATCTGGGCGAGTCTCGAACAGATGCTGGCACAGCTGGCGGCGTGGCTGGTTTGAGGGATTAACTGCGATGAAGAGACTTACAGGCACAGCTTCCCAAGGAGAGGCATAGCATGGCGCAGACCCGCAGCATCTTCTTTCACGGCCTCGGCATCACGCTGCGCCGTCTTCCCGCGTTTCTGTGGACCTATCTCTTCAGCCTGATCCTCGCGCTTGCCTTCACCATCCCGCTCTACCGAAGCTTTGCCGGCCTGCTCGATCATTCGCTCGCCGCGCAGCAGATCTCCTCGGGATTCGATCTTGGAACGGTCGTCGGCGTGGGGCAGAACATCCATCGCAATGCCGTGGGAAGCGCCATGGCCAGCCATGGCTCGGTGCTGGCGTTTCTGCTGGTGTACTTTCTTCTGGTCCCGGGAACGCTCTTCTGCTATCTCACGCGTTTCCAGGCGAAGCTGAGCACGCTGCTGCAACAGGGGCTCCTCCATTTCTGGAGGTTCGTGCGGATCACCCTGTCCTTCATCCTCGCCAAGGTGATTCTCGTAGGGCCGCTGTACCTGCTCTATCAACGCTGGGCAGACTTTGTGGACGACCGCTTCGTCGGCCGCACATCGCTCGTCCTCACCATCGCGGCAGCCCTGATCCTTCTGCTGGCGGCCTCTCTCGTGCGGCTCTACTTCGATCTGGTCGAGGTCTACACGATCCAGTTGGGAACTCGCACCCGCTTTTCCGGGCGTCCGGACCACCGCGTCCGCAAGACGCTGCTTCCCGCCTTCCGCCTGCTGCGCAGGCACCTGTTTCGGGCGTGGATGGTCTTCGTCGCGCTTTCCATCCTCGGTCTCGCCATCGTCTTCTTCACCACGCGAACCGCCATGCACATGCTTGCTCAATCGCAGGTGTGGCCCATGTTCCTGGTCTTCCAGCTCGGCCTCTTCGCGATGCTCTTCCTTCGCTTCTGGCAAAGAGGAGCCGAGACGTCCCTGGTGCTCCAGAACCCCATCTCGCTCGAACCCGAGACCGGCTCGCTGCGCGAGCCGTATCCTTATCCTCCGGCTCCTCAACCGCCACAGACGGACGATCGCCCCCATCACGTCGAGACCCTCTACGCCACCGATCCGATCACCCCGATCTATCCAGCGCCGCTTACACCGGAGAATCTTGAGGAACCACCTTCGCCCCGGACAACGTCCGTCCTGGCGGACCCCATCCCAAATCCCGAGCCCGCCGTGCCTTCGCTCGATCAGCCGGATGCGGGCGTCTTCCATCACCAGCCACCTCCGGTCGAGCCAGGAGACGGACCCAAGCTGGGCTGATGGCCTGCCGGCCGGGCCCACTGCGCATGGGGCGGTCCCTTCGTGACTCATGTACTCCCTTCGGGGGTGGTGCTTCCGTTGGTCATCTGGAAAGATGTTTGCGTCGACCGGCGGGCGGCCTCGGGCGAAGCACCTTAGCGGTAGCTATGAAATCCGACAGAATGTGGGCCATTCAATCGTTTTCAACGAGACTCTGGTAGAAGTACCTCAAAAAAGAGTTCGGGCCTGCGCGCTATTCCACCGGCGCAAATATTAAAATTGGATGAATTTCAATGAATCTCTTCATCCTCAGACACGCATCCGCAGGCGAACGACGCATCAACCCACTCCTGGACCATAAACGCCCTCTCGACAAGGAGGGCAAGCGCCACTGCCTGCAACTGGCGATGGTGCTCAACGCCATGAAGCTCCACTTCGATCTCATCGTCTCGAGCCCTCTGAAGCGCAGCCTTCAGACCGCCTCGCTGGTGGGGACCGAGATGGGCTACGAATCACAGATCCTGATGTCGAACGCCCTGGCTCCCGAGGCCGGCGTGCGCGACTTCCAACGTCTGCTCTCCGAGTGCCGGGGCTATGAGAATCTCCTGCTGGTCGGGCACAACCCCAACCTGACGGAGTTCCTCAGCAGCCTGCTGGTGGCGCCGAACTCAAGCTCGAACCCGCAGGTGCGCCTGCGCAAGGGATCGATGGCACGGGTGGCGCTGATCCGGGGACCGGCCACGCTGCAGTGGCTGCTCGATCCCCGCATCGTGCGCTCGCTCTACACCACCTCGACGAAGAGCTCGCGGCGGAAGATCTCGCGGAAGTAGACGGCTTCTTTCTTCACTGACCAGGCCTCGAGCTCCGCGCCGCCGCGGCCCGGCACCAGCTCGAGCAGAATCCGCTTCGGGTAGACATGCACGCGCAGCCGCAGGATTCCGCTGGCGCGGTCCTGGTTGAGCGCGACCGCAAGCCGCAGCAGAGCCACCGCCTTCACCACATTTGCATGCTCTTCGAGCGGAATCGTGCGCATGACGCGGTCCATCGCATCGGGCCTCGTCTTGCCCAGGTAGCGGGCCAGCGCGCTTACGATCGCTCTCTGTTCCGGAGAGAAGCCGAAGATCTCGGAGTTGGCGATGATGTACTGCGCATGACGATGGTGGCCCTGGTGATTCATAAACTTGCCGACGTCGCGCATCATCGCTGCGGACTCAAGCCATAGGCGATACTCCTCGGGCAGCTCATGCACCCGTGCCAGGGAGCTGAAGAGCGTCACCACGTGCTGGCGTACGGGCTCCACATAGCGCTGATCGATGGCGTAGCGGCGGCAGACCTCGAGCACACCGGCCCAGCGCTCGTTCTCGATCTTCTGGTGCACGGAGGCACGCAGGTCCACCTCGCCCAGCATCTGTGCCAGCATGCCGTCGCGCAGCCCCAGAGCGGAGTAGCGGAAGGACCGAAAGCCGAAGCGCTCCATCAGGCTGGCGTAGACCATCGCGCCGCCGACGATGATCTCCGACCGGCGCGGACCGATGCCCGGCACCGCGGCCCTCTGCTCGTCGCGCATCTTCACCAGACGATCGGCCAGGGCGCGCACCTCGCCCGCTTCCGCGAAGAGGGAACCCACATGCTCGACGCGCTTCTTCGCCAGGGTCTTCTTCTTCGCCTTCGATGCGGCCCGCTTGCGCGCATCAGTCGCCGCCTCGGCGAGCGCACCCGCTGTGCCCGAGGTGGCGATCACCAGAGCGGCGCGGGGAGGGGTCCCGATCTTTCGCACCCCCTTCTGCAGCTCGCGATCGATGTACTGCTTCAGGCGGGCGATGTCTTCCTTCGAAGGCGGATCGGTGGTGAGGAATTCCTGCTGCAGCCGCACCGCCCCCAGGGACAGGCTGGCGATCGACTTGACGCGGCCGCCATCGGAGACCGTGACCTCGCAGCTGCCGCCGCCGAGGTCGATCAGAACGCAGCGTCCGCGAGCGCCAACCTCGTGCGTCACCACTCCCAGGTGGATCAGGCGGCCCTCTTCGAGACCGGAGATCACCTCGACGTTCCATCCCGTATCCGACCGCACCCACTCGATGAAGGCCTCGGCGTTGCGGGCGTCACGCATGGCGCTGGTAGCGACCACACGCACCTTATCCACGACGTGCATCTGCACCGCTTTATGGAACCGCTTGAGAGCGCGAATGGTCGCCGCCATGGCCTCGGGTGAGATTACGCCGGTCTGGAATACGCTCTCTCCCAACCGCGTCACCTCGCGGTCCTCGTGGAGCGTCTTCAGCCGGTGCAACTGCACCTCGGCGATCTTCAACCTGCAGGAGTTGGACCCAATATCAATCGCGGCAAACGTCGCCATCGAACCTCACCTTCAAAAACCCTAAAATTCCCCAAGAAAACCGGAGTTTCTGCTAAAAAACCCAATCATACGCGACCTTGCCTGTGCATGCGCGAGGAAATGGGCCTTCGGAGCTCGATTTTAGTTCCGCTGCATTTATCCTTGAACAAGCGCCGAACATGCGCCCGAACAAGCACCAGGAAGCTGCACTTCGCGCATATCGCCCTCATGACTACCCCCACTCTCTCCGCGTCCCCGGCCACGACCGCCCCCTCACAGCCGGCATCCTCCAGCGGTCCCTCGCGATCGGTTGCACTTCTCGTGCTCGTCTCTCTGTGGCTGGTGATCTTCTTCGCCTCGCTCTTTTCGCCGCCTCTGCTCGACGACGCCGACGCCACCCACGCCAACGCCGCGCGCAACATGGTCCTTACCGGCGACCTGGTGACCCTGAAGGTCAACGGCATTCGCTATCTGGAAAAAGCCGCCCTGCCCTACTGGATGGACGCGATCAGCTTCCGCGTCTTCGGCTTCAACGCGTTTGCCGCACACCTTCCCGAGGCCCTCGGCGTGCTACTGCTGGCACTCTCAGGCTTTCACTGGAGCCGCCGCGCCTACGGCGACCGCGCCGCGTTCTATACCGGCCTGGGCGTGCTGACCTCCGCCGGGGTCTTCCTCTTCACCCGCATCTACATCCCCGAGGTACTGCTGTCGTTGTTCCTGGCGACGGCGCTCTACTGTCTTCTGCGAACCTTGGACCGCGAAACCACCTCGGCCTTCCCTTCAGGCAATCTCTCGGAGTCGTCGCTTCCCGTCTCCATCCACGCCTACGCTATGTGGGCCGCGCTTGCCCTGGCGGTGCTGACCAAGGGGCTGGTGGCCCTGGTCTTCTTTGGCGGAGCCGCCTGCATCTATCTGGCCCTGACCGGAGAGTGGCGCCATCTCGGCAGAACCAAACCCATCAGCGGCCTTCTGCTCTTCTTCGCCATCGCCGCTCCCTGGCATATCCTTGCAGGGCTGCGGAACACCGGCGGCATGAACGGCCATGGCTTCTTCTGGTTCTACTTCGTCAACGAGCACTTCCTTCGCTTTCTTGGCAAGCGTTATCCCAAGGACTACAACAAGCTTCCGGGCTACCTGTTCTGGAGTCTGCACCTGGTTTGGCTCTTTCCCTGGAGCCTCTTCGCTCCGGTCGCCCTGATCCAGGGATGGAGACGGCGCACGCAGGGCCTCTCCGGGATTCGCACCTTCGCCGCTCGCACCACCTCGCTGCTGGTAATCTACTCGGCCCTGGTGCTGATCTTCTTCTCCATCTCGACCAATCAGGAGTACTACACCTTTCCGGCGTACCTCGCGCTGCTGACGCTTCTGGCCGCCGCCCTGGTGCGGTCCGAGAGCGACTACAACGAGGACGGAGCCTCACGACGCTGGATCGTCGCCGCCCATGCGACCTATACCGCGATCGGCCTCGCCGCGGCGGGAGCGCTCGTCTACGGTCTCTGGAGCTCGCGCAAACTTCCGTTCGTGCCCGATATCGGCGAGTTGCTGGCGCACCGCGGGGTGGGCGATTACACGCTCTCGATGTCGCACTTCTTCGACCTCACCGGGCCCAGCTTCGCCGCGCTGCGCCTTCCGGCGTCACTGGCCGCATTGGCCTTTGCCCTCGGTCCGGCTGCGGCCTGGTGGCTGCGCTCGAAGCGCAGGCATCTGGCGTCTACTACCGCCATCGCGCTCACCTCGACTGTCTTCCTCATCGCCGCGCACATCGCCTTCATCCGCTTCTCCCCCATGCTCTCTTCGGAGAATCTCGCGCGCACGATTCAACGGCTCGAGAAGGATCATGCCGTCGCGCCTGGCACCCAGGTTCTGCTCTACGGAGACCAGGCCTATGGGTCGTCGATTCCCTTCTACCTTGGCCGGATCGTCTCTCTCGTAGACGGACGGTCGACCTCGATGCTCTTCGGCTCGACCTTTCCTGACGCTCCTCCGATCTTCCTTACGCCCGACGACCTGTTGCGTTCCTGGGGAACCGGAGAGCGCAAGATCCTGTTCGTTCCTCTGGAAAAACGGGACGAGGTGGACCGGCTCCTGGGCAACCACAAGATTCTTCTCGCGGAGACCTCGGGCAAGGCTCTGTTCACCGATCGTCCACTGGACACGCCACCCCGCTAACGCCGGTGCATTCAGCTGACGCCAGCGGAAACAAAAACGCTATCGTCATCGTCGGCAAAGACACGTGAATCAAAGCACAATCCAATTCGTCGCCACATCTCCAGCCCCGGCTCTATTGGCCGAGCCCCTCTCCGGCTCGCACTCGGCCCTGGTGCAGAGGCAGTGGAGTTGGCGCTCAATCGCCGTGATCGTCGCGGCGTGGCTCATCCTGCAGATCGGCGGTCTCTTCACCCCCGGGCTGCTCGACGACGTCGACTCCATCTACACCGAGATCGCGCGCGAGATGCTGGTCCGCCATGACTACGTGACCCCCTACATCAATGGAGTGCGCTTCTTCGACAAGCCTCCGCTGATGTACTGGATGGCCGCGGCCTCGATGCGCGTCTTCGGGGCGCACGATTGGGCGGCGCGGCTTCCGCTGGCTCTGGGAATGCTGGCCCTGCTGTTGGCCGTCTATGCCCTGGGCATACGGCTCTTTCATGAGCTCTCGCCGGTGCACGCTCCCGACCGCGGAGGCTTCTACGCCGCGCTCGCTCTGGCCACCAGCATCGGACCGTATCTCTACACCCGCTTCTACATCCCGGACATTCTGCTGGCCCTGTGGATGACGCTGGGGGTACACCTCTTCCTGATCGCGCTGGACCGCGCCCGGGAGCGGAGTTCGACGCTTCTGCCTTCGCTGGGCTTCGCCTCCGTGATGGCCCTCAACGTTCTGACCAAAGGTCTGATCGGGCTGGTCTTTCCGGTCGGCTTCGTGCTGCTCTATCTGGCGCTCACCCGCCAGCTACGCCTGCTGACCAGGCTGCACCTCGCCGCCGCAGCCGCGGTCTTCCTCGCGATCGCGGCGCCCTGGCACATTCTGGCCGCGCTGCGGACTCCGGCGATCCCGCTTCCCCCCGGCCAGGGCCTTCCCGCGCACGGCGGCTGGGCATGGTTCTATCTCTACAACGAACACATCGCTCGCTTCCTGGGCCGGCGCATCCCGCACGACTACGGACAGGTTCCCATTCCTCTGTTCTGGCTGCTGAGCGCGCTCTGGGTGATGCCGTGGACGACGTTTCTGGCTCCCGCCGTTACCGACCATCTTCGCGCGCTGCGCAACCGATCGGCAGGTCTGGAGCGCGAGACCGCCCTCGTTCTGCTGATCTGGACCGGTCTCGTCCTCGGCTTCTTCACGCTCTCCAGCCGGCAAGAGTACTACAACCTGCCCGCGATCCCGGCGCTCGCCCTGATGGCCGCCGGCCTGCTCGCGCAAGCCGATCGCCAGAACTCCTCCGACCGCGACAGCGCGACTCTCTGGACACGCTGCTTCCTGCTTCCCCTCACCACGCTGGCCGCGGTCGTCTGCGGCTACTTCGTCTTCACCACACCCAGCCCTGCCCCCGGGACCGACATCGCCACACTGCTGGCCGCCAGCCCGGAGTTCTACAACCTCTCGCTCGGCCACATCTTCGATCTCACCGGACCCGCCATGGGGCTGTTCCGCGAGCCTCTGGCCGCCGTCGCCCTCAGCATGCTCGCCATCGGCCCCGGAAGCTACCTTCTGCGCCGCCAGGGCCGTCTCTGCGCTGCCAATCTCACGCTCGCCGCGGCCACCATGGTCACCCTGATGGCCGCACACGAGGGCTTGGTCCGCTTCTACCCCATTTTGGGCTCAAAGGAACTTGCCCTCGCCATCAACCATGCCGGACTTGCACCGAACGACCGGATCATCCTCGACGGAGAGCTCACCTCAGGCTCGTCGGTGATCTTCTACACCCGCCATCCGCTCCACCTGATCAACGGCAACGTGAACGGCCTCTGGTACGGAGCCTTCTGGCCCGACTCGCCGCATGTCTTCGAGACGGAAGAGACGCTGCGGCGGCAATGGTCGGGGCCGGGGCGTGTCTTTTTGTTTACCTACGACCCTGCCGCAAGGACTCGCGACCTGATCGGCTTCGGCACTGTCCGGGCTCTTGCCGCCGCAGGGGGCAAGACCGTTCTGACCAACCGCTAGGGGTATCGACAAATTCTCTGGGGATAAAGACAGGCGCTGCCACGCGCAGTGGGCCCGCGCGGCAGCGCCTGTCTTTATCCAAAAATAGATCGATACGACCTAAGGCGCCTCGACCCGCCCGCCCTCGCGCAGACGATAGACCTGTCCGCGATAGTAGAAGCGGTCGCCGCCATAGCTTCCCACCCACAGAAGACTGCCCAGCAGATCGCGCAAGGGATAGATCAACGTGCCGTGCAGCCAGTCGCTGTCGCCCATCACGCACAGCACGGTTCCCGCCTGCACCCAGCGATTCACCACCATCCCCGCCAGCCATGCCAGCCCCAGTCCTGGGTGCCCGCTCAACATCCCCCAGAGCAGCCCCAGCACGCCGAACGGCATGGCGAAGGTCAGCCCGCTGCCCAGGTGTCCCCAAGGTCGCGACCGCCGCGTGCTCTGCATCCAGCGCAGCTGGTTCCGGAAGGAGACCCCGAACGGCGTATCCTCCACCAGAAGCCGGATCACATGCGTCGCCAAAAGCACACCGACTCCCCGCGTAGCCAGGCGATTACCCAGAACAAAGTCATCCGCGTAGAACTGCCCCAGCTCGCGGAACCCTCCGGCCAGCTCGAACGACTGCTTTCGGACCGCCATGGTCACCCCCAGCGCGAACTTGGTTCCTTCGATCATGTCGGCTACCATCACGCCCGAGCTCATCTCCACGCTCTTGCCCACCGCATCGAGATGCGTCGAAAGCCCCGCCTGCCTGCCTCGATGCACCGTCCCCAGGTAGATGCTCGAGGCCAGCCCCACCTTCGGGTCCTTGAGGTTCTGGATCATCTTGCGCAGGTAGTCCGGCGCGACGCGGGCGTCGGCGTCGCTGGTGACGTAGAGGTCGTGGCTCGCCTCCGCGTCCATCCGCGCCAGCGAGAAGACCTTCGCGTTATGGAACTCCGGCGGAGGCTCGCCGCAAGTCAAATAGCGGGCGCTGACGTGCGGATAGCGCTGGCCTACCTCACGCGCCAGCGTCAGGCCAGCGTCGCTCTCGTGACGAGCGCAGAAGAGTAGCTCGAAGTCAGGGTACTGCTGCTCGAAGAAGGTCTCGAGGTTGCGCTCCAGGCCATCCTCGGTTCCATGCAACGGCTTGAGCACGCTGACGGGGGGGAGAAAATCGGATCTATCCGCCGCCCTGTCGTCGCGCCGTTTGCGCAGACCGAACCGCAGCGCCGCCGTGATCACCATCAGGCAGTAGATCGTCGAGGTCAGCGTACCGACCGCCGCCATCCAGAACAAAATCTCGAACAGCAACCTCATCCTCTTCCCTGCAAAACCTAACTGAAACGTAGGCCCGGAAACTTCGAGTGTATCGCAGCCGGCAGGGGAGAGGTCCGGCAATTCATTGCACACAGCGGAGACGCTTTAATTTATATCGACATATTTGGGTCAAAGAACAGGCGCTGCCGAGCGGGCCCACTGCGCGTGGAGCGGTCACTTCGTGATATGTGTACTCCCTTCGGGGTGAGCTCCCGTTGGTCGCTTGCAAGAACTTTGGCGCCGACCAGCGGAAGGCTCACTCTCCGTCCGCGAAGGACCTAGTGGGCTCCCACCGGGGCCTTGCCGGGCTTCACCTTCTTCAACATCCAGACCGCAACCACGCAGCCAAAGCATAACAGCGAAAGCCAACGGAAGACATCCACGAAGGCCCAGTTCGAGGCCTGACGCCCAAGCTGCTGGTAGAGCGTCGCTTGCGCGCGCCCTGCCGCATTGGCAGGACCAAAGGCCCCGGTCAGAGCCCCGGTCGTCGCCTGGATCGAGTTCTGGAACTGTTGCCCCGTGATCGGAACCGAATTAATGATCTCGTTCTGGTGCACGGCCGAGCGGCGGGTCAAAAGCGTCTGCGCCACCGAGATCCCAATCGATCCCCCTACGTTGCGCATCAGGTTGAACAGGCCGCTGGCATTGCCCATCTGTTCGTTCGGAAGCGTCCCATAGGCCGCCGTCGTGATCGGGACGAAGACAAAGCTTAACCCGAAGCCGGTCACCAGAATCGGAAGCAGCAGCGTGGTGGGGGAGACGTCCAGTGTGATATTTCCAAAATAGAGCGTCATGAAGCCGAACAGGATGAAGCCGAAGGACAGAAGGTAGCGTGGGTCCACCTTATTCGAAAGGTAGCCGATCACCGGCATTCCGCAGATCGCTCCCAGACCGCGCGGAGCCACCACAATCCCCGCCGTGAAGGCCGTGTACCCCAAAAGCTCCTGATAGAAGAGTGGAAGCACCGTCACCGTCGAATAGATCGCCACGCCGAAGAGGAAGATCAGAAGACAGCCGATCGCGAAGTTGCGATCTTTCATCACCTTCAGGTCGACCAGAGGATTCTTTTTCCTCCAGGAGATCCAGACCCACCAGACAAACGCCGTGATCATGAAGCAGAAGGCCCAGCGAATCCACGTCGCCCCAAACCAGTCATCTTCCTGCCCCTTGTCGAGAATCACCTGCAGGCATCCGGTCCAGACCACCAGCGTTCCGAAGCCCAGGTTGTCGAAGGGGGGAACCTTGGCGTCTTTGATGTAGGGAGGGTCATTCACAAACCGGCTGATCATGAAGACGGCCAGGATCCCCACCGGGATGTTGATGTAGAAGGCGTACCGCCAGGAGTAGGTATCGGTGAGCCAGCCTCCCAGCGTCGGCCCCAGAACCGGCGCCACGACTACCCCAAAGGCGAAGACCGCCGCCGCGGCCCCTCGCTTGGCCGGAGGGAAGGACTCGAACAGGATCGCCTGCGACAAGGGCTGCAGAGCCCCGCCACCCGCACCCTGGACGACCCGGGCCAGCAGCATCAGGGCCAGGCTGGGAGCAGCACCGCAAGCAAAGCTGGCCACCGTGAAGATAATGACGCAGATAATCAGGAACCGCTTGCGGCCGAACCGCAGCGAGCACCAGTTGCTGGCCGGCAGAACGATGGCATTCGAGACCAGGTAGCTGGTCAGCACCCAGGTGGCCTCGTCGTTCGACGCCGAGAGCGATCCGGCGATGTACGGCAGTGCCACCGAGGCAATGGCAGTGTCGAGGACCTCCATAAAGGTCGCCAGCATCACCGAAGCGGCGATCAACCAGGGATTGACTCCCTTGGTCACCTCGCCGGAGTGATCTTCCGGTACGGTCGCAGCGGTAGACATCGGCAGGCTTCCCCGTTCACAAACTTGAATTTCATCAAGCAGATGCATCGGGACGGCAACAAGGACCCCGGGCAAACTGCGCGTTCAGAAATTTATGGGGAGAGCAGCTCTCTCCAGCCTTTGAGACGCGGAAATAAGCCTGCGGGATGGTGGCGGATGAAGAAATCCGGGCGCTAATCGGTTCAAAACGATGGATTTGTTTCGTTTCCAGAAGATGGCAAAGATCTGAATCTTCATTGCTATATTTCACATCAGATAGATTGACAGCAAGTGACTCAAGGTGGGATGATTCCCTTGGGACTTGAGATTCGGGTTTGCGAAAAAGCGTAGCCCAACTATGGGGAGAGTTTCTCAATGGGAAAGATTATTGGAATTGATCTAGGAACCACCAACTCGTGCGTGGCCGTCATGGAAGGCGGAGAGCCAAAGGTGATTCCGAACGAGGAGGGTGGCCGCACGACGCCTTCGATCGTCGCGTTCACCAAGAGCGGGGAGCGTTTGGTAGGCCAGGTGGCCAAGCGCCAGGCCATCACCAACCCTGAAAACACGATTTATTCGATCAAGCGCTTCATGGGCCGTCGCTACAACGAAGTGAACGACGAGATGAAGATGGTGCCCTACAAGGTGGTGCAGCAGGGCGACCACATCGCCGTCAGCGCCCAGGGCAAGGAGTACACCGCGCCCGAAGTCTCGGCCATGATTCTTCAGAAGCTGAAGAAGGCCGCCGAGGACTATCTGGGCTCGAGCGTGACCGAGGCCGTCATTACGGTTCCGGCCTACTTCAACGACGCGCAGCGCCAGGCCACCAAGGACGCCGGCCGAATCGCCGGTCTCGACGTCAAGCGCATCGTCAACGAACCCACAGCCGCCGCTCTGGCTTACGGCCTCGATAAGAAGAAGGACGAGACCATCGCCGTGTACGACTTCGGCGGCGGTACCTTCGATATCTCGATCCTCGAGGTAGGTGAAGGCGTCATCGAGGTGAAGTCCACCAACGGTGATACGCATCTGGGCGGCGACAATCTCGACCAGCGCATCGTCGACTGGCTCATCTCGGAGTTCAAGACCGAGAGCGGCCTCGATCTGACCGCCAAGGGCAACGAGATGGCCCTGCAGCGTCTGAAGGACGCCGCCGAGCGCGCCAAGATCGAGCTTTCGACCGCGCAGGAGACGGAGATCAACCTGCCGTTCATCACGGCCGACGCCTCCGGACCGAAGCACCTGGTCCGCAAGCTGACCCGCGCCAAGCTGGAGAGCCTGGTCGACGATCTGCTTCAGCGCTCCATCGGCCCCAGCAAGCAGGCCCTGAAGGATGCAGGCATCGACGCCAGCAAGATCGACGAGGTCGTGCTGGTCGGTGGACAGACCCGCATGCCGAAGATTCAGCAGCTGGTCAAGGAGCTCTTCGGCAGGGAGCCCCATAAGGGCGTCAACCCGGACGAGGTCGTAGCCATCGGCGCGGCGGTTCAGGCCGGCGTGCTCGCTGGCGACGTGAAGGATCTGCTTCTGCTCGATGTCACCCCGCTGACCCTCGCGATCGAGACCATGGGCGGCGTGGCGACGCCGATGATCACCCGCAACACGACGATCCCGACCAAGAAGACGGAGACCTTCTCGACGGCTGCCGATTCGCAGACCGAGGTTGAGGTTCACGTTCTGCAGGGCGAGCGTCCGATGGCGGCGCAGAACCGCACTCTGGGCAAGTTCAAGCTGAGCGGCATTCCGCCTGCTCCGCGCGGCGTGCCCCAGATCGAGGTGACCTTCGATATCGACGCCAACGGCATCCTAAACGTGACCGCGAAAGACAACGCTACCGGCAAGGATCAGAAGATCACCATCACCAGCTCCTCGGGCCTCAGCAAGGAAGAGGTCGAGCGCATGGCGAAGGACGCCGAGGCGCACGCTGCCGAGGACAAGGAGAAGCGCGAGGAGGTTGAGGCGCGCAACGGTCTTGACTCGATGGTCTACAACGTCGAGAAGATGATCAAGGACGCCGGAGAGAAGGTCTCCGGGGCGGACAAGGGCGACGTCGAATCGGCGCTTGAGGATGCCAAGAAGACGCTGGCCGGGACCCCCAGCTCGAGCGAGCTGAATTCGGCCCGTGAGCGTCTAACTACTGCGAGCCATAAGCTTGCGGAGGCCTTGTACAAGGCGAACGCCGCTACTCCGGGAACCGAGCAGGCTTCCGCTCAGGCGACGGCCGAGGAGCCCAAGAAGGACGAGGGCGTCATCGATGCCGAGTATGTGGATGTGGACGACAAGAAGTAACCGTCGAATCGTCTTTGACGGCGAGCGATCTTCGGGTCGAGAAGTTAACCGTTAACCGGTTTCTAGGGTGAGCGGGTGCAGCAGAGAGGGGCAATTCCTTAAAAGCAGGTTTGCCCCTCTTGTTTTACTTTTACCGGGTCTCTAGTTGGGTTCGGGTGAGATTGCAGTTCTGCACGACTCTTCCAGGAAAGGTGTTGAAATGAACAGAAGCGAAAACGATAAAGAAACCTCCGATCTGATGTGGTTACAGGACCTCGCACTGAATCAATACACAGGAGGAAAGGCCATGACTGAGACGATGTGGAGATGCGATCAGGTACGCGCTGGACAGCTTTACAACCGCATGATGTTCGACACGCGGGAAGAGGCCGAGCGCTTCGTCCGCAAGATGCGGCAGATGGAGCCGGACCAGATGTTCTCGATCGAGGCAATCGAGGCCAGGCAGGTCTGGAACTAAGCCTATGCGGTTCTGGTTAGGGACCGGCTTTCAAGAGGTTGATTTGTAGCTGGCTTCAGATGCGGCGGTTCGGGCGACGGTAGTTTCTGGTATAGGCCAGTACCGTCGCCATCGTTCGTATTGATGATCTTTGCGTGGCTTTGGGGGACGAGAGAGACGATGCCGGAGGGAAATGAAATTCATCGCTGGGCCGCGCGGCATGAAGTTGCTTTTGGAGGTCGTCCGGTGCGGGTGGATGGTCCGCAGGGCCGGTTTACCGACGCCGATGTGATCGATGGACGCAAGCTCGAGCGCGTGCTGGCCGTGGGCAAACACCTCGGTTATGACTTCGGCAAGGACCGCATCCTGCACGTCCATCTGGGTCTGCAGGGCGACTTCACCGAGGGCTCCGGGCCGTTGCCTCCGGTAAAAGGTGCGTTGCGGCTGCGCATGTGGAATGCGGCAGCGGTGAAGAGGCCCGCGGTTCCGGGCGAGAGTAAGCGTCATGCGTGGTACTCGGAGGACGATGGGACCGGGCATCTCGACCCTGAGCAGATCGCCTGGGTGGAGCTGCGCGGTCCGATGGACTGTTCTCTCTATACCCAGGCCGAGTGGGAGAAGCTGCTGGGCCGGCTTGGTCCGGATCCGCTGAACGGTGATGGTCCGGAGAAGATGATCGCCAAAGTGCGGAAGAGTCGCAAGGCCGTCGGAGAGCTGCTGATGGACCAGACGATGTTTGCCGGGATCGGCAACATCTTTCGCGCCGAGCTGCTGTACCGGGCGCGCCTGAGCCCCTTCCGCCCGGGCAAAGAGGTAGGGGAAGACGTACTGCGGTCGATATGGAAGGATGCGGGGGGGCTGATGCCCGCTGCGATGATCGACCGCAGGATCGTGACGACGAAGCCTCCGGATCGTCCGCACAAGCGAGGCCAGGCGCTCAAAGAGGAGGCGCATTACGTTTATCGGCGCAACGGTCTTCCCTGCTTCGTCTGCGAAACCACGATCAAGAAGCAGGAGGTGGCGGGGCGGAATCTGTTCTGGTGCCCGACCTGCCAGGCGGAGCCGTCGAGCGTCATGAGGGGATGAAGGGATTTTGAAGGTGCGGGAAAACTCGCGCTGGCTGCAGAATAAAGAAAGACAGCAACAGCAGGCAAAGAAGACCGCGAAGGATTCAAGAAGAGCTGCAAAAGATTGGATAGATCGCAAAGAAGATTAAACAACTATGGCGACGACGAAGACGAAAGATTACTACGGAATATTGGGCATCAAGAAGACGGCGACCGCGGATGAGATTCGCAAAGCCTTTCGCAAGGCTGCCCGCAAGTACCACCCGGATGTGAACCCGGGTGACAAGAAGGCGGAGGAAAAGTTCAAGGAGATCTCCGAGGCCAACGACGTTCTGAGCGACGAGAAAAAGCGGAAGATTTACGACCAGCTGGGCTTCTACTCGGACTCGATCGACCCGGCGGCGGCCGAGGCCGCGGCGCGGGGAGGCTATGGCGGCCCGGGAGGGTTTGGGGGCGGAGGATTCCAGGGTGCGCAGGGTGGACCTGGCGGAGCCCAGGAGGTTCCCTTCGACTTCAGCGGCTTCGACTTCTCGGACTTCAACGCCGCAGGCGCGGGACAGCAGCAGCCCGGTGGTGGAGGATTCGGCGGAGGGTTCCGCGACATCTTCAGCCAGATGTTTTCGGGCGGCCGCAATGCGGCCTCACGGGGGCCGGAGCCCGGCACCGATCTCGAGTACCAGGTGAGCGTGGACTTCTGGACGGCGGTGCGTGGTGGCATTGCTCGCCTGGAGATTCAGCGGCAAGAGGTGTGTCCTACCTGCAAGGGTAAGTCGACGACGGGCGGGAGCACGGAGTGCCCGGAGTGCCATGGATCGGGCCAGGTGACGCAGATGGGCGGACGGATGAAGTTCAATATCCAGTGCCCGCGCTGCGGAGGCTCGGGCAAGGTGCAGAACAGTTGTCCCACCTGCGAGGGCGAGGGCGTGGTTACGCGGCGCGAGCCGTTGGAGTTCCGCATCAAGCCGGGAACGCGCGATGGGCAGCGCATCCGTCTGGCCGGCAAGGGCAACGCGGGAATCAACGGCGGAGCGGCGGGCGATCTGTTCCTGATCATCAAGTCAGGAACGCATCCGGTGTTCACCCGGGCGGGCGATGATATTTATGTAACTGTTCCAGTCACATTTGCCGAGGCCGCGCTGGGCGCGAAGATCGACGTTCCGACCATCGATACGCATGAGGGCGGCGGAAGGACGCAGCTGAAGATTCCGCCGGGAACGCAGACGGGCCAGAAGCTGCGTCTGCGGGAAAAGGGCGTTCCCTCGGCGGTTCAGGAGGGTAAGCGCGGCGACCAGATCGTCGAGGTCAAGGTGATCGTGCCCAGGGTGCAGGACGAACGCTCGAAAGAGATTCTGCGGGAGCTGGCGAAGCTGAATCCCGAGGACCCGCGTGAGGAGATATTTACGAAGGTCTGAGGCTCCCTGGCCTGCTGGCCGGTCCCACTGCGCTCGGCCACCCACACAATCGAAGACCTGTTTGTGGAGACCTCGATATGGGCGCGCCCTTCGTGATGCGTGTACCGGCAACGCCCGGGCCTCCCGTTGGTCGGCGCAAAGATCTTCGCAAGCGACCAACGGAAGCCCCCGAAGGGGATATATGCCTCACGAAGTGACCGCCGCGTAGGGCGCCCTCGCGGCAGCGCCTGTTCCGACGCTACACTGCCGGCTGCTCTACAGCCCAGGGGGCTTTAGTCTCGCTCGTCTGGGTTGAGGAGGAGAGAGGTGCGGGCAGGATGAACTCGTTGGCGAGCGAGGCCAGGCGCTGCGTCGCCTCGGGGGCGATTCCGGCGAAGCGAGCGGCCAGATAAGCCTGCGGAGTGATGGTGATCTCGGCCCGGCCCTGGGCGACGGCATCGTAGATCTGATTGGCGGCGTTCTTCACCGAGGTGGCGACGATCGGGGTGGTCGCAGCAAGATTGAACCAACGGGCCTCGCGCTTCTGGTCTCCCCGGAAGGTGGCGTGATGATGTCCTCCGGTGCGCATCAGGCCGGGGCAGACGGTGGTAACGCGGACGCCCTTATGGCGCAGCTCGGCGTGCAGCCCCTGGGAGAAGCCGACGAGGGCGAACTTGCTGGCGGTATAGGGCAGCATGTGCGGCACGGCGATCTTGCCCCCGATGGAGCAGATGTTGACGATCACTGCGGGGTTGCGGCGGTCGCGCTGAAGCAGATGCGGGAGGGCGGCGTGGATGGTATGAAGCGCGGAAAAGAAGTTGGTGGCCATGGCGCGGCGATAGGCTTCGATCGGCTGGTCCTCGACAGGGCCGACCTCCATGATTCCGGCGTTGTTGACCAGGACGTCGATGCGACCGAAGTGCTGGATGGCGTGCTCGATGAGGCTGGAGGCCTGGGCGGCATCGGTGAGATCGGTGGGGATGAGGAGCACGTCATCAGGAGAGGTGACGGCGCGATGTTTCACCAGCGAGTTCCGAGCCTCGACCAGCTCCTCGAAGTTGCGCGCCGCCAGGATCAGGCGATTTCCGGCGCGTCCGAAGCGCTCAGCGATGGCGAAACCCAGTCCACGTGAGCCTCCCGTAATGAGGACGACACGATTTTCCGGCTTGGGGGAGCTGCCGGAGCTGTCATGGGTGCCGAAGAGGGATCGGAAGCTCGAGAAGGCGGAACTGGAGCGCTTGAAGGGAACAGATTGGGCAGATTCCGATTTGCGCCGTTGTGCGTCGATCAGATAGGCCGCGCCGGCTGCGGTGACTCCGGCAAGCATCTGAAGTACGAGAGAGGTTCGCTTCATAACAGGGGTCCATTCCGGTACGGTAGTCTGGTAAGCATACTGAAGTAGTTTGACGCGGATTTGAACTCCCGGGCTTCCACATGGGATAGGATTGGGCGCACGAAAGGAGACGACGGGCTGGCCATGGCGACAAGGAGAAAGAACAAAGGCGCATACATGATCTCGGCGGTGGCCGAGATGTACCAGATTCATCCCCAGACTCTTCGGCTTTACGAACGGGAGGGCCTGTTGCTGCCTTCGCGCAGTGAGGGCAACACCCGTCTTTATACCGATGAAGATCTGGAGAGGCTGGAGTTCATCCTGAACCTGGCGCGCGATCTGGGGGTGAATATCGCCGGAATCGCCGTCATTCTGCAGATGCGGGAGCGGATGGAGGAGATGAACCGGCAGATGCAGGGTTTCGTGGACTACGTTCGCAGCGAAATGCTGGCACGGATGCAGCAACAGCAGCAGGGGGTAACGACAGGGCTGGTGCCGATGCGGCCCCCGGTGGTGGTTCCACCGACGGCGAAGAAGCGTTAGGGGCTGGAATCCGGCTTTACGCGGCGAGAGATTGCCCTTGCAGAAGGCTGGGGATTAGTCACAAATCGAGAAAAATTTATCTTTGCCAGGTGTCTTCTCTCGGGTGCCGCAGAGTAACATGTCCGCAAAACTGCACCCAAGGAGACTCTGATGGCAAATCCGTTCGTTCATATCGAGCTGAACACCCCCGACCTGGCCAAGGCGAAGGATTTTTACGGCCAACTTTGTGGTTGGACTTTCAACGACATCCAGATGGGAGAAGGGGTTGGGGTTTACTCCACCTTCAAGCCTTCCGATGGCCCCGGGGGAGGCATCTTTACCATGCCTGAGGCTCCGACGGCGTGGCTTCCCTATATTGGTGTCGAGAATCTGAAGGAATCGACCGATAAGGCGGAGTCAATAGGGGCGAAGATCATTATGCGTGAACAGGAGGTTCCGGGGCACGGATGGTTCTCGATTTTGATCGATCCGACCGGCGCGAATATTGCATTGTGGCAGGCGAAACAGGCGTAGTGGAAGTTCCAGAGAGGAGCCCGTCTGTGTACCTGGACCTACTGGGGATTGGTGGGGCTCGAGCTGGGTGAAGAGGAGCCTGAACCGAAGCTTCCGGATCCCCCAAAGCCGGTGGAACCGCTAGAACCGGGCGAGGAGCCGAAGCCGCCCGACGGGGAGGAACCGAAACCTCCTCCGGGCGAGGACGAACCGGACGAGCCAAAGCCGGTACTTGAACCGAAGCCCGTGCTTGTGCCCGAAGAGGAACCGGAGCTTCCGCTGGTGCCGAAGCCGGTCGAGCCGCCGCCGAGCAGGCCGGCTTTGGCCTTGAGCTGCTCGATGCGCGGGTCGTAAAGGAACTCCCAGGTCTGGTAGGAAACCTGCTCGTTCAGGATGGTGATCGATTCACCGGACTTTGAGCTGCCGATTCCGACGATGGGGGCACCGCCGCCGGTAAAGCTGGTCGCCGACTGGCTGGTGATTCCGCCGGTGGAGTTGGTGGAGCTTCCGGCGACGGTGTTTCCCGCCGGGGTTCCGCTGGCATCCGAGCTGGTGCTTGAGCCGAAGGTGGACGGCGAGGAGGAGCCCAGGCCGGTGCCGGTGCTCGATCCTCCGAAAGAGGTGCCTCCGAAGCTGCTGCCGCCGCTCGAGCTGCCGAAAGAGGTGCCTCCTCCAAAGCTGCTGCCGCTCGAGCCTCCCAAACTGCTGCCGGTTGGGCTGGAGCCGCCGGCGGGGGCGCCGGATTGTCCTGCGGAGACCATGCCCGCCGCCGATCCGACCCCTCCGGTTGAGCCGGGGAGGCCGGCCAGCGGCTGCCCGAAGAATCCTTTTACTGTGGTCTTGGCCTCTCCGACGTGGATCAGCCGCCAATCGGCCTTGCCGGTCATGGGGTCTTCGTACTTGCGGCGCAGGAAGCGGATGTTGTTCGCCTTCTCGAGCTGGTCCATCGTTCCCGGGTATCGGCCGTTCTTGCGGTAGTAGAGCTGGATGGCGCGAACGTATTCGTTGCCACGATGAATAGACTCGACCTCGCGGTCGCGGCGCAGGGCGCGAGCGACCGTGGGGGCGGCGACGCTGAGCGCCAGCAATACCAGGAAGACCAGCACGATTGCGCCGACCAGAAGGAATCCCTGCTCGCCTTCGCGCTCCGGGTTGTGATGCTCAAAGATCATCGCTGCGATTCTAACGGGCAATCAGTGGGAGCGACTGCTGGTTGTTGTTGGTCATGTCCTCAACCAGAATGGAGCTGGCCGAGACGGTGATGACACGGTAGCGGCGCTGCACAATATCACCGTCGGAGGCCAGGAAGACATCTTCTCCATGAAGCAGCAGAGCGCGGCGTTTGCCCTGGGTCGAGGTCGCCGTACCGAAGAACTTCAGGTCGATGGGCGGCGGAGGTGGAGGTCCCGGAGGAGGGGTATAGACCTGAGCCGCAGACCCCTTGGGACGCGCCGGAGCGAGAGCTTTGGGGATCTCGACCGGAGCCGAGGCCGCGGAGAAGATATTGCGCCCGGTGCCGGAGTAGACGAGCTGTTCTGTCATCAGCATGGGTCCCATCCTGAGGGTGGGATCGAGCTGCGCGGAGGTGGTACCGATGTTCTTCGCGGCCGGCCCGGTACGAGCGCTGGAACCTCGCTGCGGGGACGTGGCATTTACCCCAGACGGCACCGGACTGGACAGGGGGCTGGATGCAGGGCTGGATACAGGTTTGGGAGCGGGGCTGTCGTCGGCGAGCTGATAGTAGAGAATACCGCCGGCGAGTAGAACGAATGCGGCGACGGCAGCGGACTTCTTCTGGAGATCGGGAGTGAGCCTCACTGCGTTGTCCCTCCCTTTGCGCCCTCTTCGGCAGCAGCAGGAGCAGCGTTTTGCGATGCTTCGACCTTGGCGGCCTCGGCTGCGTTGGCGGGCGGGCGAAGATAGCTTGTCAGCTTCAGGCGTAGGCCGACCATGCCGGTGCTCTGGCTGGTGAGGGAGACGCCGGTGATCACGAAGAACATCTTGTCGCGCTCAAGCGAGTTGATGAAGAGAACCAGCGGGCGGTAGTCGCCGCTGAGGTTCGCGTCCATGTGGGTCTCGACCAGAGCGCCGGCGACCCCATCGAGCACGGGAGCGTAGCCGTACTGAACCCCTCTGAGGCGAACGCCCTGCTGTTTGGCGAGAGCGCCGAGCTCTGCGTAGACCTCGGAGGAGGCGACCGGAAGACGTTTTGCGTAAAACTGGTCGGCCTGCTTCGTCGACAAGGACAGCTTGGCGTCGAGCCCCTCGAGCGGCTTGGTGGCGATCTCGGCGGCCTTCAACGCTACCGTCTGCTGTTCGAGCGCGGTCGCATCGTTGCCGGACACCCCTCTCCATGCGAGAAAGATCTGGACGAGAAGGAAGAGATTGAGGAGACCGAGCAGAGCGACGCCGGCGTAGTAGAGATTAAGCTCGGTCATCAGAGTTCGAGCCTTCCCCGTGAATCCGGCGAGGCTTTGCGGGAGATTCATGCGTGCTCGGGTGGCCGTGGTCATCGTGAAGCTCCCTTCTGCGGGGGCGCAGGAGCAGAGCGATGGCGGATATGCGGAGTGGGCGAACCAGGCTGAGGCGAAGCGGGTGTGGCGCTTTCGCCGCTCGATGCGGCCTTGACGGGCTTCGGCGCGTGCAGGGTCAGAGGATTGTAGCCGCTGTAGATCTCGAACTCTACGCCTGCGGGGCCGGCAGCTGTGGGTGCCTGGGCTCCGTGGCCCTCCTGGGTCTGCGCGGACTCGCCTGCCAGACGCGGCGAAACGAAGCGCTGCGATTTCTCGAGATTCCTTACCAGATCGACGGCGCGCTCACGGTCGCCGATGACGCGCAGGCGAATCGTCACCTCGCCAGTCTTGCTGGTGGTAGGCTCGATGCTCGCGACCTGCACGCCCGCGGGGAGCACACGCTCGAGATCCATCATGACCGCCGTCCAGCTGAAGCTCTTCCTCGCGAAGAGCGCGTTGAGGAACTGGCTGCGCTCGAGCACGGCCATGTTCCGCGGCTGCCGCATACGAGCCTCGTTGCCCTGGCGCTCCTGCTGGAAGTGCTGGGTACGGGATTTGAGAGCGTTCATCTGTCTTTCGGCTACCTGTTGTTTCGCGGACAGGGTGTGCCAGATCACTCCGAGCACGACGGCGAGCCCTGCGAGGGCGATGGCCGCGATGCGCAGGCGGGCATAGAGCGGGCGCAGCTCGATGAAGGGGCGGGTTGCGAGATTGACTGAGATCCGCATCAGTTCTTCAAAGCTCCCTTGACCCCGGCGAGCCAGCCGCGCGCGACGTTTGCCGTAGAAGCGCCTGCGGCGAAGTCCTCCGCGCCGATCAGCTCTCGAACCTGGGCACCTTCGAATCCGTTCTCCTCGAGGATTCTGTGCAGGGCTTCGGCTCCGAGGGTGCCTGCCGAGTAGATGACCTCAGGCGAGTGCGCGAGCGTGTCTTCGAAGTAGGCGGAGGCCACGCTGACGGCCTGCGCGATCTCGCGGCCACGCATCTCGGCCTCGGCCGAGGCGAGGACACGGGCCTCGAGGGCAGAGGTCTCCACGCGGCCATAGATTTCTTGTGCTTCGATGGAAGTAATCTCGGTGTCCAAGGATTCTTGCGCAAGCTCGAGAGAGCGATGCAGCAGGATCACACCGGAGCGCACGATGGCGGTGGTGATTGCGCCGTGGCTGGCGTTGACGAGCAGGACTGCCGGCTGCTGCTCATCGAGGGCAGCCAGCGCGGCCAGCGTGCTGGGGAGCACGGCTCCCGGCTGGTAGCCTGCGGCGGCGATGACCTGCTCGTACTCGGCAAGGACCGGCTGCGGCATGGCTACGACCAGAACGCGCACAACGTTCTTCTCGCTGGACATGATCTGGTAGCTCAGTGCAGCCTGGTCGCTGTCGAAGGGCAGAAGCTTCTTGAGGCGGAAGCGGACGACGGCGATCGCCTCCGCCGCCTTGGCGGGGATCGAGTCAAAGTCGAGCAGAAGCACGCGCGTCGTTGCATCAGGAACGATGAGCGTAACGGCGCGGTTGCGATCGCCGCCGCCGGTACGATTCGAGACGCCGTCGAGGGTCTTGCGCAGCGCCGCGACGACGCGGTCACGATCGGTTACATTCGCGGCCGCGAGATGGACGTGGAGAGCGCCGGATGGAAACTCGGCCTCGGAGACGGCAGTCAGAAGCGCGGCGGCGTCTTCGGCACGGGCGGCGATGACTCCTTCGGCTCTCAGCTCGACAGCGAGCCGCGGGCGCGAGCCCAATGTTTTCGGAAAGATCTGCATTCCGTCTCAGCTTATCCTGTTCCCGGCAGCAGCTGCTCGCTTGTCTGTGATTGCAAAAGAACGCAAGCGGCTACCTTCCCGCCTCGATGAAGGTGACCTTGTTGATCTCTTTGAGAGTGGTGATTCCGGCGCGAACGCGCTCGAGGGCGGAGTCGCGCAGAAACGCCATCCCTTTCTCGCGGGCCTTCTTGCGGATCTCGCTGCCGGGCTTCTTGGAGAGCAGCATCTCGCGGATCTCGTCGTCGAGTTCGAGCAGCTCGTGGATGGCGGAGCGGCCGCGGTAGCCGGTGCCTCCGCACTCGATGCAGCCGACGCCCTCGCGGAAGACAAAGCTGCGCCAGGCCTCGGGCTCGAGGCCGCTCAGCCGTAGAGTTTCGTCGTCGTACATAATGTCGTGTGCACAGAAGTCGCAGATCTGGCGCACGAGGCGCTGAGCCAGGATGCAGTTGAGCGCGGAGACGAAGTTGTAGGGCTCGACGCCCATGTTGAGGAATCGGCCAAGCACATCGACCACATTGTTCGCGTGGACGGTGGTGAAGACGAGGTGACCGGTGAGCGCGGAGTTGATGGCGATCTGCGCGGTCTCGGCGTCGCGGATCTCGCCGACCAGGATCTTGTCGGGATCGTGGCGAAGGATGGAACGCAGACCGCGGGCGAAGGTGAGCCCCTTCTTCTCGTTGACGGGAATCTGGGTGATGCCGCGGATCTGGTACTCGACCGGGTCCTCGATGGTGATGATCTTGTCCTCTTCGCTCTTGATCTCGTTGAGCGCGGCGTAGAGTGTGGTGGTCTTGCCGGAGCCGGTGGGGCCGGTGACCAGCACCATGCCGTAGGGCTCCTTAATATAGCGGCGGAAGCGCTCGAGATCGCGCTCGGCGAAGCCGACGACATCGAGCGAGAGCTTCTTGAACTTCTCGCTCATCGACTCCTTGTCGAGCACGCGGAGCACGGCGTTTTCGCCGTGAACCGTGGGCATGATGGAGACGCGGAAGTCGATGAGGCGGCCTTTGTAGCGGACGCGGAAGCGGCCGTCCTGGGGGACGCGGCGCTCGGCGATGTCGAGCTCGCTCATGACCTTGATGCGGGAGAGGATGGTCTGGTGGTGCTCGCGGGCGATGGGCGCCATGGCCTGCTGGAGGACGCCGTCGATGCGGTACTTGACCAGCAGAGAATCGTCGAAGGTCTCGAGGTGGATATCGGAGGCGCGGCGCTCGAGTGCGGTAAAGATGGTGGTGTCGACCAGGCGGATGATGGGCGAGATATCGTCTTCGCTGGTCAGCCGCTCGATGGAGATGTTTTCATCGGGGTTCTCTTCGTTCGAAAGGACATCGAAGGCCAGGCCCTCGCTGGCCTCGTCGAGCACGCGCTGCGACTGCTCGGTCTTCTTCAGCAGCTCGTTGATCTGCGAGAGCGTGGCGACGCGCGTGACCAGGCGCATGCCGAGCAGGCCGGAGATCTCGTCGAGCACCATGAGCTTCGAGGGATCGGAGACGGCGATGGCGAGGCGGCTGCCCATCTGCTCGAGCGGGACGAAGCTGTAGCGGAACATCATGTCCACGGGAACGCTTTTGAAGAGTTCGTGCTGGATCTTGAAGTTCTTCAGATCGACGAAGTCGGAGTGGTAACGGCGCGCGAGCATCTGCGCCCGTTCGAGCTCGTCCACTCCCGCTTCCTGAAGCGGGATCGCCAGCGGAATATTTGCCATACCCGTAAGACTCCTGGCCCCCAAGAACCGTCACCTACACGGAGGGGCGATAATGGATACAACCCGAAGCCCTTTTATTGCAACAAAGTGAACATCCACTGTCAGATTTAGGCTTTGAGACCGAAAGGTTCAGGTCTCTTCATCGTACTATCCGCCCCCTGGTTTTCGTAGCTCTCGGTTCCCTTCCTCGGGAAGGTTGTTGGTTGCAGCGAAAGATATCTTTGCAAGGGAGGTCCGTTATGGGCGATGTCGCGAATCCTGTAGCCAGCTTGATCAGAACGACCGTGAGCTGGTCCTTTTTTTTGAGCATCCTGCTGATTCTGGCAGGGTTCTTTACCCTAATGCTTCCCTTTATCGGAGGGATCGGGGTGGCGATCTTCGTGGGATGGGCCCTGATCGTGAGCGGTGTCACTCATCTGGTCTTGGCCTGGAAGAGCCACGTCACGGGGCACAGGATATGGGAGTTTCTGGTGGGGCTGGCTTACCTGGTAGCCGGCATCTATATGATTCTGCACCCTCTGTCCGGCCTGGCCTCGCTGACGCTGCTGTTGGCCTTCTACCTCTTCTTCGAAGGCATCTTCGAGGTGATCGCCTTCTTCCAGATTCGCCCCCGGCACGGTGCAGTCTGGCTGCTGGTGGATGGCGCCATCACGCTGCTGCTGGCGTGGATGATCTGGCGCCACTGGCCCTCGAGCTCGCTCTGGGCCATCGGAACCCTGGTCGGCATCAGCATGCTGTTCAGCGGCTTCTCGCGCCTGATGCTGGCTCTCAGCGCGAAACGGGTGCTGCGGACTGTCTAGGCTGTATCGAACTGTACAAGCTTATGGCCTGCCGGGCCCACTGCGCATGGGGCGGTCACTTCGTGACGCGTATACCGCCTTCGGCGTGGGCCTCCCATTGGGAGGCGCGAAGATTTATGGAAGCAACCAACGGGAGCCTCGATCCGAAGGGAGTACACACGTCACGAAGTGACCGCCCCCGCGTAGTGAGCCCGCGCGGCAGCGCCTGTCCTGCAGACTATTTTTCCGCTTTGTTCGGAGCGTCGAGCGAGTTGATCAGGGCATCGGCCTGCGCCATGGAGCCGTCGAGGCTGGCAAGCAGGACGTCCACGTCGGTCGAGATCCTGGCCGAGGTTCCCTTGAGCGATCCGATGGCGCGGGCGTTCAGGTTGTGCTTGAGGAAGATGACCTGGTCGTGGAATGCCGAGAGCACAGGCGTCATGCGGGCTTCGGTCTGGCGCATGGACTTGAGATAACCGGCCTCCTGCAGGCGCGACTGCCGCAGCATGTTGGCTGACTGCTGCTTCAGCCTGCGGTTGTCCATGCCGTCGATCTCTTTCTGCCACTCTTTAAAGAGATCGCTGGAGATCTTGTCGATGGAGTCGATGCGGTCGTGCAGTTTTTTGGCCGAGTCTTCGGCCTTCTCGTACTCCCCATTAAGTTTCTTGTAGTTCTTTTCGAGCTGGCCGCCCTGAAAGCCGGTCAGCTCCTGAAAAGACTCCAGGGTGGTCTTGATCTGCTCCTTGGCCTGCTGCTGCTCCTTCCTGGAGTCCTTCACGCGGGAGACCAGAATATCTCGCTTCTCCTTGCCGAAGGCGGCCATGGTCTTGTAATAGGTGCGGGTGCAGCCCGCGATGAGCAGGAGAGACAACAGGGCGCAGGTTACCGCGCAACGAAATGGAGCGGATCTCATAGGCACCCTTCGCGAAGAAGATGGAACGAATTGTATCGTGCGGAGCCCGGTATTAATGAGCGCCCATGCCACCGGCCCCGAGCGAGAAGATCGGGAGGTAGAGGGCGATCAGAATGGTGACGACGACGACGCCCATGACCACCAGGATCATCGGCTCAATCAAGCTCATCGCGGCGGTCAGGTTGGTCTGGACGTCCTCTTCGAAGAACTCGGCGACGGAGTTGAGCATCTGGGGCAGGGCTCCGGTGGACTCGCCGACCTCGATCATTTCGACCGCGAGCTCGGGAAACGACTTCGTCTGTTGCAGGCTGGCCGAAAGCCCCTTGCCCTCGCGAACGGTATCGACCGAGCGCAGGATGGCGGAGGCGACCTGGCGCGAATCGATCGACTTTGCCGCCGTCTCAAGGGAAGGTACGAGAGGAAGGCCGCCGGTGAGCAGAGTAGACAGTGTTCGCGAAAAGAGGCCGACCTGATACTTCAGCCAGACATCGCCGAAGATCGGTGTTTTGATGCGGATTCGGTCGATCAGCAGGGCGCCAGAGTCGGTCTTGGTCCAGCGATAAAGGAGATAGCTGAACGCAGCCATGGCGAGGGCGAAGTAGATGCCATAGTGCTGGGCGTTGGCGCCGAGCCCCATGAGAAAGACGGTCAAGGCGGGAAGCTTGGTGTCGAGCTGCTCGTAGAGCTGGGCGAAGCGCGGGACGACGAAGGTGATGAGAAAGATGAAGAGCCCGATCACCATCACGACCAGCAATGCCGGGTAGATGAGGCTAGCCTTGAGCTTCTTGCGGAAGGTGAGCGAGACGCGCTGGAAGTCGAGGTAGCGCTGCAGCACCTCTTCGAGGTTTCCGGAGCGCTCGCCGGCCAGCAGCGTGGTGGTGTAGACCAGCGGGAATCCGCCCTGGGCCTCGAAGGCCTGCGAGATGGATTCGCCAGTCTTGACTCGGGCGGCGACGTCTTCAAGCTGGGCACGGAAGTGCGGGATCTTTTGCCTGCGGCCGAGGAGATCGAGCGAGCCGAGGATAGGAAGGCCGGCACGGATGAGGGTCAGGAACTGCTGATTGAAGATGAGGAAGCTCTCGAGCTTGACCTTCTTGCGGCTGCTTCCCCCGATCGTGCCGCGCGTCTTGACTGAGTAGACGAAGTAGCCGGCCTGGGTGAAACGGGCGCGCAACTCCTCGGCGGTCGCGGCCATGTGGGTCTGCTCGAGCACCCGGCCCCGGTCATCTGCCAGCCTGACGACAAACTCATTCATACACTTTCCATCTTAGACGTTTGAGATGGCTCGTCGACTACGCATGCTTTGTGGCGATGGAGAGCTCTACGGGAGGATCCGGCTCCGTCCAGAGCCAGACGACGCTGGGAGCGCCAGAGTAAAGCTGGTGTCAAGAAATAGAAAGCCCCGGCCTGAAGCCGAGGCTTTTCGAATCTTGAGGGGGAAGGGGTTAGACGCTGAAGCTCGAACCGCATCCGCAGGTGGACTTGACGGCGGCGTTCTCGAACTTGAAGCCGGCGGCCTCGAGAGTCTCGACGTAGTCGACTGTGCAGTTGAGCAGGTACATGGCCGAGGTCGCGTCGACGAAGACCTTCAGATCGTCGAACTTGACAACCTTATCCATCATGCCGGCCTGATTCTCAAAAGACATCGAATACTGGAAGCCCGAACAACCTCCGCCGACCACGCCGATTCGCAGACCGGCCGGAACCGGATTCTGTTGCGCCATAATCTCCTTCACCTTCGCGATCGCGTTCGAGGTGAGGGTCACAGGCTGATTGGAGGCAGGAACACCGGTAACGACTTCAGCGGTAGGGGTGACGGTGGCAGTGGACATCGAATCTCCTTGTTCTCTTCAGGACTCATTCAGTCCTGATTCCAGTGTATGCTCCCTCGGATTGGGCAGCAAGCCTCAAAAAAGCTATGCATCACGACACCCAATCTCCGAGCCAACAGACTATTAGATGCCTCCCGGGGAGAGCGGATGCAACTGTTTGTCCGACAAAGCTGCTAACATCCCAGAAGAAGCCGCGATCAGAGGCTATGGATGGTGCACGAATCCCTATGAAACCACTTCTCTTTCTCGCCACCGCGTTTATTAATACCTTTGGGATTACGCAACCGTCCGGAGAGGCGGCAAAGCGGTCGGCGCAGTTTATTGCCACGCTGCTGGGAATTGTGATCTTTATCTTTTTCTCTGTCGTGGCCGTTGGAATTTATATGTTGATTCGCCACTGATTAGCACGGCCGGTTCCATTGCTGGTTTCTTTTCCATAAAAATACTGGTTGATTCTCGATCGACGAGCGTATTATGCCGTCGGACGGCCCCCCGCTGACCTCCGTGCCTGCTGCCGGCCCGAGTGCCAGCCCGGATCCGCCCAACTTTGGCTCGTTGGCCCTCAAAAGGGGCGGAGGGTATCTTCCATGAGCGTAATACCGGTCATGCTCATCGTCTGGGGCGTGGTGGCAGCCTGTTTTCTGGCACTGCTCGCCTATCGTGGACAGCTCACCCGTTATGAAGAAGACCAGCTCTTCCTGAACGCCGGGGGAGACTGTCATGAACAGAAAGAACAGAACGAGATCATTCGCAAAGTCACTCAGATCGGTCCCGCCATTCGCGTCCTCGGCTTCGCCGCCGCCGCAATGACAGTGGGGATCGTCGGCATCTTCACCTACGACGCATGGCAGCGTCTGCAGTAGAGGCAGAGCTTCCAGCCCTTCCCACACGCAACGCGGATGATCCGCGCGAGAGAATTCACTCCCTATCAAGAGAGAGGGCAAGCCCTGAGAGCTTGCCCTCTTTCTTTTAATTGAACGAATTATGCGTTGTAGGTTCCGGAGGAGACGCGGCCGCCCTGGCCGGTCCAGTTGGTGTGGAAGAACTCGCCGCGAGGCTTGTCGACGCGCTCGTATGTGTGGGCTCCGAAGAAATCGCGCTGCGCCTGCAGAAGGTTTGCGGGCAGACGCTCGGTGCGATAGCCATCGTAGAAGGCCAGCGCCGTCGAGAAGGCCGGCGTGGGAACGCCGATCTCGATGGCATGGATGATCGCCTTGCGCCAGGACCAACCATATTTGTTCAGCGCGCTCGAGAAGAAGTTGTCGAGCAGGAGGTTCTGGAGCTTGGGGTCGTTGTCGAAGGCCTTCTTGATGTCGCTGAGGAAGACGGAGCGGATGATGCAGCCGCCGCGCCACATCAGGGCGATGCCGCCCATGTTGAGCTCCCACTTCTGGTCCTGCTCGATGGCGCGCAGGAGCATGTAACCCTGGGCATAGCTGATCATCTTCGAGCAGTAAAGGGCGCGGCGAACGTCCTCGATGAACTCCTTCTTTTCTGAGACGGTGAGAACCTTTTGGGGTCCTTCGAGGATCTTGGCGGCGGCCATGCGCTCGTCCTTGAGCGCGGAGAGGCAGCGGGCGAAGACGCTCTCGCCGATCAGCGTGACCGGCTGACCGAGATCGAGCGCTGACATCGCGGTCCACTTGCCGGTTCCCTTCTGTCCGGCGGTGTCGAGAATCTTATCGATAATCGGTTGGCCATCGTCATCCTTCTTGGCGAAGATCTTCGAGGTGATCTCGATGAGGTAACTATCGAGCTCGCCCTTGTTCCATTCGGCGAAGATCTCGCTCAGCTCTTCGGGGGTGGACCCGAGAGCGGTCTGCAGCAGTTGGTAGGCCTCGCCGATGAGCTGGATATCGCCGTACTCGATGCCGTTGTGCACCATCTTGACGTAGTGGCCGGCACCGGCGGGACCGACCCAGTCGCAACAGGGGGTGCCGTCCTCAACCTTGGCGGCGATGGCCTGGAAGATCTCCTTCACGTGCGGCCACGCGGCGGGATCGCCTCCGGGCATGATGGATGGGCCGAAGCGCGCGCCCTCTTCACCACCCGAGACGCCGGTGCCGATGAAGAGAATTCCCTTCTCGGCGAGCTCCTTCATGCGGCGGTTGGAGTCGGTGAAGAGCGAGTTGCCACCGTCGATGACGATGTCGCCCTTCTCGAGATAGGGCAGGACGTGCTCGATGGTCTGATCGACTACGTCCCCGGCCTTGACCATCAGCATCACACGACGAGGTCGCTTGAGCAGCTTGCACAGCTCCTCGGCGGAGTGTGCTCCGACGACCTGGGTTCCTTTGGCCTCGTGGTTGATAAATTCGTCGACCTTCGAGGTCGTGCGGTTGAATACGGCGACCTTGTATCCATGGTCGTTCATGTTCAGCACAAGGTTCTGGCCCATGACAGCCAGGCCAATCAATCCGATATCGCAACTTTCGTCAGCCATCTTCCATTCTCCTGAAAAGGCGGTTACCCCGAAGGCCCGCAAAGGTTCATCTTTTTGATTTGGATGCGGACGGACCGGGACCCAGGATTGGTCCGTCCACAGGTTCAACTATCATAGGGCCTCGAATGTAGAACTGGCACCTGAAGACTTTCCACAATAAAAAGCCCCGCCAGTGCAGGCGGGGCAGGACCGAAGCGTTCCCGCTTCAGGAGAAACAAGAGATGACTAGAAGAAGATTCTTCCTCCCAGCTGGACCAGACGCGGGAAACCGAGAGTACCGGTGATTATTCCGGCGGAACTTCCGCCCACCTGAAGGTTCGGACCGTTGAACTCGGGGGTATTGAAGGCGTTCAGAGCCTCGGCACGAAACTCGGCATTGACCCGCTCGGTGACCTTGAAGTTCTTGTTGAGCGAGAGGTCCGAGTTCAGATAACCAGGTCCATAACAGTTGGTGGTTCGGGGGACGTTGCCGTAAGGCAGTCCGCCACCCTCAGTCGGAGTTCCGCTCTGGGTGAAGGCCGCAGTGTTGAAGTAGGTGTCGAGGCGATCCTGCGGCGAGCCCGATTTGCAGGGGTTCGCGCCGGGAACGAAGTTGGGCCGCTGTGTGGAGTTGCCGTAGCTGCTCAGGTTTTGAGTGGCCTGCGTGATGGGAAGCGGGCCTCCATCCTGAATGATCATAATGTCGTTGAACTTCCATCCTCCGACGGCGAGATCGACCCAGCGATTAGCTCCGCTGAGAAAGGTCTTGCCGCGGCCGAAGGGAAGCTCGTAGGTCGCCGAGATCGTAAAGCGCTTGGGGATATCGTTGACGGCGCGAGCGTACTCGGAGCTGATGTTGTAGGTATCCTGCGGGCCATTGTTGCCGGGGTTGAGAGTGCTGGAGGCTCCCCAGGCATTATCCCAGTTTGACGACCAGGTGAACGCGCCAAGAATGGTGAGCCCGCGATTGAAGCGCTTCTGCACCTTGATGTCGAGAGCGTTGTAATCGGAGATGCCGTTCGAGACCGAGTCTGTAATCGCGCCGAACTGCGGAAAGGGACGGATGGTCTGGTTGAAGGGTTGGTTGACATTTCTCCACGAGCCGAGACCAGCGTACCTGAACGACGTGGAAGCGGTGAGCGCTGTGCTGCCGAGACCGAAGAAGTTGTCCTGAAGCTGGTTGATGTTCATGTTGTTGCTCTGATCGCGAGAGTGGCCACCAACGTAGCCGATCTTCAGAGCGAAGCCGTAAGGAAGCTCGCGCTCGACGTCTGCCGAGTAGGACTCGTAAAGAGGCGCCTTTCGATGCTGGTCGATGATCGAGATAGTGCTGCCTATGCTGGTGCTGTAACCCAGCGAATTGCCGGTGGGAGTGGTGCTGATCGTCGGGAAAGGATTGCTGAGGCTGATGTTCGGAACTCCACTCTGCGAGTTGATTGTATTGGTGAGGACATAGCCGGGAGCGTACGCCGACGATGTGTTGTAGACGATGGGCTCGTAGAAGAGGCCGAACCCACCGCGTACGACGGTCTTGTCGTCGACGGCATAGGCGAAGCCGAACCGAGGCGACCACTTGTTGGTGGTGTTGCCAGTCGTGGTGGGATAGCCGTTTTGACCCGCGAACATGATGCCGCCGACGGCGTTCACGTTCGACCCGGCCACCGTGTAGGAGACCGCTGGATCGAAGCCCACGGCGTACTGATTGTTGCGCTCGTTGACGCCGGGCTCGTTCTCGTAGCGAATGCCCAGGTTGAGCGTGAGCTTGGAGGTCACGCGCCAGTCGTCCTGCGCATAGATCGCGTTGTACTTGGTGGTGATGGCAAGCTTCGCCGGAATCACGAGCGAGCCGCTGGTGGGGTATCCGAGAAGAAGGTCGGCCGCAGTTGCGCCTGTGGCAGAGGCGGGATGTGGATCCGTGCTCGCAAGACTGGAGTTGGTCAGGGTGTTGTCGAAGGTAAATGCTCCGCTGGTGTTGCTGAGATTGGTAGAGGTAACGCTGATGGCGCGGAAGACGTATCCAGCCTTCACGCTGTGCTTGCCGAGGCTCTTGGCGATGCCGGTGACGAAGTTGCGAGAGAAGTAGACGGCCGGGCCGGAGTTCGACGTACCTTCATTCGCCAGCCCCGCATCGCCGGTGATCGCTGGGAATCCAGTCTTCCCAAGAGCGCCGAGATAGCTGCTGGGGAAACCGAGCGTGGACTGATCGAAGCCTGAGCTGATGTCCTGGGTATCGTTGGGGAAGCGATTGAAGCCGAATCCTACCGTGAGTACCGTCGTCGGATTCAGCGTGATGGTGTTCTGGATTCCTACGGCATCGACCTTGCGATAGAGCAGGTACGAGCCGGAGCTTCCGGCGACGCTCTGCAGAGCATTGCCGCCTGGTTCTTTGCTGCCGTAGTGCATGTAGTAGAAATCGGCCAGCCAGAAGTTCCCGAACTCGTGATTCAGCTTGCCGATGAACTCATCCGCGCGGTCACCCAGCGTATCGCCGCCATTGAAGTTCAGGCCGCCGTAGCTGGTGATGTTGTTATTCGGATTGGGATACATGGAGAGAATGGCGTTGCCGACCGGATTGATGCGGTTCGCCGGAATCTTGTTCCCGGGAAACGCCTTGCGTGGGGAGGTGAGCGGATCGTAGATGCAGCGGCCGCTAATGCAGTTTCCGGCAGCGTCGACGGTTCCGATCTCCGAGAAGTCGCCTCCGCGTTGCAGCAGTGTGGGTACAGGAAACGAGTTTGCCGCTGTCAACGGTGAACGCTGGCGATAACCCTCCTCCGTAATCCAGAAGAACGTTTTATCTTTTCCGCCGAGAATCTTGGGCAGTGGAATTGGACCTCCGAGCGAACCCACGTAGCTGTAGAACTCGGCAGCTCCTCGCGGCGTTGTCTGCGAGATGACGTTACCGTTCGCGTCCTTGAGCGGGGTACGGTTGTTGAAGAACAGATTAGCTCCCCAGTTGGTCTGCCGGGTCTCGCCCTGCAGCACGCCGTGCAGCGCTGCCGATCCGGAACGCAGCGTGGTGTTGAACATACCGCCACTGGTTCGGCCGATCTCGGCGTCATAGGTGTTGGCCTGTACCTTGACCTCCTCCACCGACTCGAGTGAAGGAATGATGACGGCGCGGTTGCTGAAGTCGGTAATCGGGATGCCATCGACGGCGTAGTTGTTTGAGCTCAGAGGAGCACCGGCGATCGAGATGGTCGAGGATCCACTCTGGTCCTGGAAGCGCACGAAACGAGGATCTCCCACGGGCGTGACGTTGTTGTCGAGCTTCGAGAAGAGGAAGGGATTGCGTCCGGGATTCGGAAGATTGGTGAGCTTCTGCGAGTCTATCAGCTGGCCGTTGTATGAGGTCTGGTTGTTCACCAGGGGCTCGCTCGCCGTGACCTCCACACTCTCGGTCGCCGATCCGATCTTCATGGTCACATCGAAGGGAATTGTATTTCCGGAGTCGACGGTGATGCCGCGCGTCTCCGACTTCTGGAAGCCATCCATCGAGACCGTGATGGTGTAGGTTCCGGGATCGACCGCGTTGAAGACATACTCACCGGAGCCATTGCTGATCGTCTTGCGTGTCGTCCCTTTGTCCTGCGAGGTCAGCACGACCGACGCCGGAGTAAGAGCCCCTCCTTGGACGTCGGTGACTGTTCCGCGAATGGCGCCATAGTTCGATTGCGCCATCAACTCTGTTCCGGCTGCTACTGACAGAACAACGAGCAGAAAAATTCCGAAGATCTTCTCTTGTAAGCGATGCATTTGATCCAGCCTCCAGCAGGGATTTCAAAAAACAGGGGTGGGCCGGGACCTGTGCGGCCAGGCCGATTGGGAGTGTGAATCATCTCGGATCAGGGCAGACATGCTGGGCATGTCGCACTGTGAGGTGCACCTGCGATCGGGCAGAGATACGTCGGGCGCGCCGAAGGATCTCTTCAGACCGGAGAGATGAATGAGCGGTGTGCTGTAGATCGCTGCGAGGGTCTCTACAATCTGCTCTCCGGCTGCGGCGCCGAAGTTCTTCAAGGGCAAATTGGAAGTTGCTGTAACGATCGAGAGCGAGAGGACGGACGGTGTCTCCGCTCTATGGGCGGAAGCTAAATACAGTTTTTCAACGAGATCATAAAGATATCGCCGGCCCACTCAATGGGCGAATTAGCCTTTGTGATAATGGGTTTGAGACTAGACGACGCTCTTGTGAGTGTCAATAGAAATGTTCATGCAATATTGAAATTTGCCGTCTTCAAAATCGCATAAAGAATGACGCTCGAAGCGGGCTGTATTGCCTTTATCGTGATCGTGGATAGCAATCGAACAGCAACTTCATATCGAAAGGGCCACTCTCTTTGCTCTTCCATCGTGTGTCTTCGTTCGCCGCTCTCGCCCTTGCAGCTCTGCCCCTCATGGCTCAACACAAGGTGACACAGGCTGAGGTGGATCGCATCACTCGCGACGCCATCCTGATCGATACCCATAACGACGTGACCTCGCTCACCGTCGAGGGCTATGACATCGCCAAACCCAACGCGCATGGCCAGACTGATCTTGCCCGCATGAAAGGGTTTCTGGTAGCGGAGTTCTTCGCGGTCTATGTTGGTGCGGAGTACGTCAATGGCAACCACTCCGCCAATCGCGCGCTGGAGATGATCGATACCGTACGGACCGACATCATAGCTTCGCACCCGAATGACTTTGTGTTTGCGACTACAGCCGACGACATCGTCCGCGCGCACAACGAACACAAGATCGCGGCGCTGATGGGGATCGAAGGCGGCCATGCCATCGAGGATTCGCTTCGCCTGCTGCGCGACTACTACGCCCTGGGTGTCCGCTACATGACGCTGACTCACTTCAACACCAACAACTGGGCAGATTCGCAGGGCGACGTAGATAACCCGAAGATCATGCACCACAACGGGCTTACTCCCTTTGGAAAGGATGTGGTGCGCGAAATGAATCGGCTGGGAATGATGGTCGATATCTCGCACACCGCTGACCGCACGTTTTGGGATGCGCTCGAGACTTCGTCCGCACCGATCATCGCGTCGCACTCCGGTTGCCGCGCCGTCACCAGCTACACGCGCAACATGACGGATGAGATGATCAAGGCGCTCGCGGCCAAGGGCGGCGTGATGCAGATCAACTTCGGCTGCGAGTTTCTCTCGCAACGTTACTTCAACGACTCCAAACCGCTGCAAGCAGCCATGCGGGAAAGGTATCAGGAGATAAGAAAGATCGAAGATCCAGCGGCGCGAGCGGAGGCGATGGAGAAGCTGCGAACAGAGTTCACCTCTAAAGTTCCTTCCGCCACGCTTGCGGATGTCGTCGCGCAGATCGATCATGCGGTGAAGACTGGCGGCATCGATCACGTCGGCATCGGGACCGACTTTGACGGCGTAGCCTGCGTTCCCCCGGAACTAAGCTCCTACAACAAGTTCCCCGCGTTGACGCGAGCTCTGCTGGAGAAGGAATACAGCGCCGAGGATATCAAGAAGATCTACGGCGGCAACCTGCTGCGGGTGATGCGTGCGGTCGAGCAACGGGCCCGCGAGCTCAGCTCCACACCGGCGATCCACTCCGACATCGCAAAGAAGTAGTAATCGCAAAGAACAAAGAGGGGCCTGCGCGGCTCCCTCTCTGTTTTCTAGGGATGCGATTTATTTGCTCTTGACCGCGATCACCTCGATCTCAAGAGCTGCCCAGGGCGCTGCCAGCGCCGCAACCTGGAACGCCGAGCGCGCGGGCTTGTTCGGCTGCTCCTTCGTCCCGAAGTACTTCACATACTCCGACTGCATTCCCGCAAAATCCAGCTTGCCGGTCTTCGGATCGGGGCCGAGAAAGACGGTCATCTTCACGACGTCGTTCATGTCGAGTCCCTGCTCCTTCAGCGCCGTCTGGATCTTGCTGAAGACGCTCGCCGCCTGCACCTTGGTGTCTCCATATTCGGGTTGCGTGCCCTTGGACGGATCGCCCGGGGTCATGGGCGAGGCCAACTGTCCGCTCAGGTAGAACGTATCGCCTGCCCACACTCCCTTCGCGATCGCGGCCTTCTCATCCTGAATATGCTTCACTACGGTCTGGGCTTTGATCGTCAACGAGCACGCGGCGATCATCGCTGCCGCAAGAAGAAGCTTCTTCATCCAATTCTCCTTTTCGATATCTATAATCATGCCGAGACAGCGCTGCGGTGCTTGCCTTCAAGGCGAGCCGCCTTTACCTTGTCGGAGATCATCTGGACGGCGCGCCTTCCGCTCAACGCTGCGCCCTCCTGCCATCCCACCACGTGGCTGGTGTGATCGCCGGCGAAGTAGATAGGGCCATCGGGTTCCGTGATGACTTCGTAGTCCGTCTGATCGAGCCTTCCGATCCACGACCCCTCGTTCCACTTAATATGCCTCCAGCCGCAGAAGATCGGCTTTTCGAGCTCCTTGCCGTGGCCGGGATGCAGCTTCTCGATGGAAGCCCTCGAGGCCTCGAACTTCTGTTCCATCGAGAGTTGATCGAAGCCTCCCGAGGTCTCGTCCATGTAGCCCGCGACGAGGACGCCGCGGTCGGAGAACATACCTGCGCTGGGATACCAGATCGGGCTCGGTCCCTGCGCGAGGAAGGAGAGACCGCCGTAGATGTTGTAGTCCTGCTCCCAGAAGCGACGCGCCTCCCATGGAATCTTGCAGGAGCCGCGATAGGAATCGCCACCACGATCGACTGCGGCGCGATGCGCAGGATCAAAATCGGCCTTGGTCTTCTTGAGGATCGTCAGTGGCATCGCACAGACGGCGTAGTCGGCCTCGATCACCTTCCCGCTGCCGTAGGTGACCCGAACCCCCTTCGAGGTCTTCGCAATCTCCGTCACCGGAGCATCATAGACGACGACCGGACCCAGCGACTTCGCCAACGCAATCGAGATCTGCTGCATGCCATTGACCGGCTGGAACATCGTAGCCTGCCAATCCCATGCCTCTTCGTAGAGCTCCGCGTTCCAGAAGTTCGCGTCCAGAAGCTCATGCAGGTCAAGTGGATGATCGTCCACAACCATCGTCTGCGGGCCCGCACCGGGATAACGCTTAATGGCCGCGCGATCGGAGCCGACGTACTTCCCACTCTGATCAAGAGGGCCGTAGATCTTGAGAACCTCGATCATGCGCTGGCGGTCCTCCGTACTCAGCTCCTGGTCGAGCGCTCCTCCGGCGAGCGCCTTCGTCAGCAGCTCGCTCACCTGGCCGCGTGTGTCGTTAATTGCCTTGCGCTGGCAGATCGGCTGGCCGCCATTTACCTTGTCGCTCTGCAGCAGAGAGGAGCGCGAGGTGTTGACCTCGACCTCAAGCGGCACCTTAAGCTCACGACAGTAGCCGAGCATCGTTCCATGCACGGAGGGAAGCCGCGCCGGTCCCATGTTCTGGTAGAGTCCCTCGCTCCAGGTGACGTGCTGCTTGGTCCCGTCGACAAACTCGACGATATCTCCATTACGGGCGCTCCAGGCGCGACCGCCGGGACGATGACGCGCCTCAAGCAGCGTCACGTCGTATCCCAGCTTCTTCGCCTCGTAGGCCGTCACCAGGCCACCGACTCCACCGCCGAGAACGACGATCTTTACCCCTTTACCTGTTCCCGCGGCCGCTGCGATCGGCTCTGCCGCGGTTGCCTTCATCGGCATCAGTCCCAACGACTGCATGGTTGCAAACGCAGCGCTGTATCCGCCTGCCTGTCCTACACGCATCAGAAAATCGCGTCTGGTGATTCCCATCGAAACGACACCTCGCCCTGAAAGGATTGGTTCGGGTCAACGCCGCTTCTCATCGCAGCAAAGAAGACCTCGATTGTTCAAAGGAGATAGAGCTTCGCCTAAAGAGGCTTCGTGGCCAATGCGAAGAATTACCAGGATTCGAGTAATTGTGAATTCACTGTACCGTAAAAATTCCCTGCGTGCTAGCACGTTCTTTATGCCTTCCGTCACAAAACTGCAAAAGATCCGAACCTCAGCCAGCGAATCAGATTCGCGTTGCTCGTGTATCGTGTCTATGAACTTTTCTACGAAGGGGATGCAGGAGAGACAATGATCTTCCTTGGGAAGCCGCTCCCGATTGCGTCATGACCAATCCCTGGCTGCAATGGTGGACCGACTCGGCCCCACTGATGCTTCAACCCAGCTTTCCGCGGCTTCTTCTGGCCCTGACGCTGGGCGCCTGTATCGGCACGGAACGTCAGTGGCGTCAGCGGGCGGCGGGCCTGCGCACGAATACCCTCGTCTGCTTTGGAGCAGCGGCCTTCGTCGATCTGGGCGCGACTCTCACGCCCGCTCCGACCCAGGTCATCGCCTACGTCATCTCCGGCGTGGGATTTCTTGGCGCGGGCGCCATCATGAAAGACGGCGCCAACGTGCGCGGTCTGAACACCGCCGCAACCCTCTGGTGCTCGGCCGCTGTGGGAGCCTGCGCGGGCGCCGGCGAGATGCTCGACGCGGTCTTTGTAACGATCCTGCTGATTGCCATCAACTCTGTGCTTCGGCCTCTCTCCCGTTTTATCGACCGGCACTCGCTTGCAGCCGGCGAGGCCCACACGCTTTATCGCCTTCGCCTGCTCTGCTCCAACGAACAGCAGACGGAGGCGGAGTATCAACTGACACGCGCCATCGCCGCGCGTCCCCTCGTTCTCAATACGCTGCGCGCCGATAAGGTGGAGAACACCGACAACTCGATCGTGCAGGCGATCCTCGAGACGCCGGCCCGCGACACGACCGTCATCGAATCCATCGTCAAAGAGCTCAGGGAGTTTCCCTGGACGCGCTCGGTGGAGTGGTCCGAGACCGGCTCCGACACTGAGTAATCAGGCAGCTACTAGCTACTCTTTTCCGAAGTAAAGGAACGTCAAGACCGCGACCACAACCAGCCATCCTCTGGCGACGATCTCCTGCGCATAACGAAACGAGTCGAAGCAGGCGGCCTTTCCATAGTGACGATAGAGAAAGATGTCTTCGACATACAGCCATAACGGAGGCAGCAGAACCCACAGGCCCAAAAGCCAGCTCTTGGCCACGCGTCGATCCTCCGGAGGGTGATGCCCGGTTCGCCTGTAGCCGGCCTCTTCGCGAAGCCAGCTGAAGCCTTTCGCCAGGGAATAGATCGCTCCCGCCAGCCCCACAACCGTGACCGCGAGCGCTACGCCTCCATGGGAGTGAAACGTTCCCGTCATGCACTCGGCGGGTAGCCCCTCCGCCAGCAAAGTTTTCATCGCTCTCCCCTTATGGAGGGCATTTTACAATCCCGCGCTTCGTCTCGAGGCGCGGGATTGTAGAGATGGGGTTGGGAGCTTAGCGAAGGATCTCTCTCAGCGGCGGCTGCTTTGCATCCGGAAGCTGTACTCCCAGGATTCTGGCGATCGTAGGGGCGACACGGAGATTTGAGATGGTTCCAAGGTGAACGCCCGGCTTGATTGCGGCTCCCGACGCGACGAAGAGCGCCTGCATCTCCGGCATAGAGTTCAGGTATCCGTGCTGGCCTCTGGGAGCGCTGCTGCTGGTCAGCTGACCCTCCGCACCACTGCCAAATGCATAATCCGGTGCTGCGGTCAGATACAGCTGCGGAGCCTGGTCCGACGCCGTATCGGCGGGCAATCCGATGGCGCGCGCCTCTTCGTTCGTATAAACATGCGAGACGCCAGAAACTTCCTCAAAGTACGACTTCAACTTCGGAACCAGGTCCGCACGCTGCTTCTCATCACGGATATAGATCGATGCGGAGCCGCCTTCAGGGCTCGCCCACACCTCACCTACATCATGGCCGTCCTGCTTGTGAAGCAGCCCCAGATTGCTCAGGGCGACATTTGGATGGACGGTATGGGTGCTGGTCGCGAAGCCGTGATCGGAGGCCAAAATAAAAGTGGTGCGATCGAGAGCACCGATCTTAGCCACTGCATCGACAATGCGCTGCACGCAGCGATCCGCGTAGGCATAGGCAAGATAGGCCGCGGGCGTCAGTGGGCCGTACTGATGCTGGAGAGAATCGGTCTGGAGCAGATGCACCAGCAAAAGATCTGGCGAGTGCCTTTCAAGGATATCCACCGCCGCATCCGTCCATATCTGGTCCCGCCAGGCTGCGCTGCTCTTCTCGCCAAACTGCTCGACCTGCTCCGACGTTACGATCCCTTGAGCGATCAACTCCTGCGGGATCACACCCTGCACATCGGGCTTCTCTCCAAACTGCCACTGCACCCCTTTGGCCCCATAGATTGCAACCCAATCCACCTGTCCCGTGGTAAGTCCCTTCTCGGCGGCAGCCTCATAAAGAGTACGGGCGTGAACCAACTTATCCTTATCGACCCAGGGCTCAATCTTGGGAACGGCGCCGTCGGATGGAAAGGTGATGAGTCCATTGGCCATCACATCGTGCTGACTCGCATTGACGCCGGTGATCAGAGCCGTATGGTTGGGCCAGGTGACGGTCGGGTTGATCGGCTGCATCGCCTCTGCAATCGCCCCATTCGCAGCCAGCTTGCGTAAGGTAGGCATAGGCAAGCGAGGATCATTCAATGCACGTGCTGGAAAACCGTCGATCGTGATCAGGATGACGATCGGTTTCTTTGTCTCTCTGTTGGCTGTATTTTGAGCCAGCCCGGTCAGGCTGGCGGTCAATCCTGCGAATAAAAGGAGTATCCGTTTCAAAGAATTCCATCCTGCGGCTTGATCTTGGGTACCATGCCGCTGCACTCTATCACTATCCTTGCTCCTGGGGAAAAGAGGGAGCCGCTTGCGCGGCTCCCCATGGAGCAGATCAGAACAATAGCTTCAGCCCGAACTGCAGCTGTCGTGGAGAGTTTGCCTGGCTTGTAATCTGACCAAACGTCGTGCTGGTCACCGTGGTATTGGGACTTCCGAACTGAACGTGGTTGAAGACGTTGAAGGCTTCAGCCCGGAACTGCAGCTTGATCCGTTCGGAAGAGCCAAAATCCTTGAACACGGAGAAATCTGTGTTATTCAGGCCAGGCGAACGCAGGTTGCCGTAGTATGCCGGACCGTTGCCCAGGTGAAAGGGCGCCGGCTGACTGAAGTGCGATGTATCGAAGTACCGGTTCAGGCGCTGATGAATATCTCCCGAGAGTGAGGCACTCTGAAAGTCCGTATTGGCGTAGAGCGTTTGAAAGTTGAAGGTGGAGAGTGTGTTGCTCCCCGAAATCTGCAGCGGCGTCCCCCCCTGAATGGTTGTAATGCCATTGATCTGCCAGCCGCCGAGGGCAACATCCTCAAGCCGTGACATCTGACCGCCGACCAGGCGTCCTCGCCCAATCGGAAGCTGATAGATATAGTTCACGACAAAACGATTGGTGACATCCTGAGAGCTGACTGCGTAGTCCCCCATGGGATTGAAGCTGTCCTGATGGCTCGTACCGTTGTCGAAGTTCTTCGACCACACGTACGATCCCTGCAGCTGGAAGCCGGAGGAGAAGCGCTTACTGAGGCGGAGCTGCAGGCCGTCATACTGGTTGTTGCCACCGGTAAGGAAGAGTGGCAGGACGCTGGTGAACTGCGAATACCGCTCGAGCAGCTGTCCTCTCGAGGTTGTAGGCTGGTTCAAGGCTCCGGACGTAATGGCACCGAAGTATGGGTTCGCAACCTGAGCATTCAAAGCGGAGCCCAGGGCCAGATCGGCGACAGGAAGCTGGTTGAAGTCGATGCCGCCTTCCCTGCTCTGCTGCTGCTTCCGCCCTCGGTTGCCGACGTAGGCGATATCAAAGACAACACCGTGCGAGAAGGTCTGCTCCAGGTCGAGTCCGTACTGGATCACGTAAGGCGTGGGCGTATTTTGTAGAACACCCTCGATCTGTCCACCGACTCCCGTCACCAGCCCTTGGGATGCTCCAGGTGGAGCCTGAAAGCCTTGGGGAAATGGATTATTCAGGGTATTGAACGGTGTAATGCCATCGAGCGAGCTGACCCAGTTGTTCTGCACCCGGAAGCCATATGGCCCTACGGTTCCGGCCGCAGCCTGCGCGGACGGACCATAGACGATTCCCACGCCGCCATGCACGACGGTCGTGGGGTTGGCCGCGTAGGCAAAGCCCACCCGAGGAGCAAAGTTGTTGGCATCGATATGATACTGATGCCGGCTCTGGCCGTTGACCCCGACGAATACCAGACCTCCCTGCAGTCCCGAAACCTGCGTGGACAGCGGAGACGAGACGTTGGGATCGAAGTAGTTCATCCGGTTGAAGCGCTCCGTGCGCGGGGTATCGATGTCGTAGCGCAGTCCGAGATTCAACGTCAGCTTGTGATTCACATGCCAGTCGTCCTGCGCGTAACCGGCAAAATAGTAGCTCTGGGAAGCGTCGTCCTTGAAGTTCTGCGTCAGGTCGCCTGTGCCCGTGCCTAGCAGCATCGAGGCCAGTCCATTGCCCGTGTTGGCGCTGGCGGTATTGGGGTCGGGACCCTGGGTAAAGTTGGTTCCGAAGGTATAGTTGCCGGAGCTGTCGTTGCTCTCATGATCGTTTACACGGATAAGACGGCCATCAAAGCCAAACTTGAAGGTATGCTGTCCAACGTTCCACGTGAGCGAAGAGAGAAGGCTATAGGTCATGAAGGCGTTGTGGCGATTGCCTCCGTCTCCCAGGTGGGTGTAGCCGCTTGGGGAAAAGACGGGGAAGAGTGCCGTGCCGCCGGCAGTGTCGAAGCTCTCGGGGAACCCAAGCGTGGAGGCCTGAAAGCCCAGGCTCTTATTAAGATAGTTATAGAGCGTGCGTGCGAATCCCAGCCGCACATCGAAGATCATGTGCGCATTGGGAAGTGCGGTATAGCCGGCGGTGAGACCGCGAGCAAAGTCCTGATTGTCGATAAGGTCTTCGGCAACCGCCTGCGCGGCCGGAAAGAGCGGATTGGGATTGTTATCCACAACCCGGTTCGAGTAACGAGCAAAGATCTTCTGCCGATCGTTGAGGGTGTGATCGACGCGAACGTCCCACGAGGTGATCTGGTTAATCTGGGTTCCGTTGGCGAAGTAGTTGTTCGCATTGGTTAACGAATTCCCGACGGTATTCGGCAGAGGAAAATAGTTGAGCACATTCAGAGCCACGGAGCTCAGCATGCCCTTGGGAATGATGTTGTTCGGAAAAGGATCGCGTATGAATCCGGAGCCATTGGGATTCGGGCGCGTGCTGAATGGATTGTAGATCGTGATCAACTGTCCATTCGATCCGAAGGTCTGTGAGAAATCGCCATTCCGCTGCGCCAGGGTCGGCACGGTCGTGGTTACCGATTGGAAGGAGTTTTGACGCAGCAGCTCGGTGGAGACAAGGAAGAAGGTCTTGTCCTTGAAGATCGGCCCTGTAAGGACACCGCCGTACTGATTCCGATGAAAGGGCGGCAGCGGGACTCCGTGCTGGTTGGAGAAATAATCGTTGGCATCGACGGCGTTGTTGCGGAGGAACTCAAAGGCGGTTCCGTGGAACTGATTGGTACCGGATTTGAAGACGACGTTAACGATTCCGTTGAGCGAACGGCCATATTCTGCAGGATAGTTCTGGGCCAGCACACGAAACTCGCCGATCGCATCGATGGAGGGGAAGATACCTACACCGGCATTTCCGTTCACGGTAGGAAATCCGGCAGGCGTTCCGTCCACCAGGGTATCTGTGTACCCCTGACGTCCTCCGTCCACGGAGAACCCGACAGCATTATAGTCATCGCCGACGGAACCGGCGAATCCCGGCACCAGAGCCAGCAGGGAGTACGGATTGCGCGTGTTGAGGGGAAGGTAGCGAAGCTGTGTGCCGCGGACCTCATCGCTGACCGTCGAAGCGACGGCATCCAGGTCGGAGACGTCGGCATTCACCGTAACCGCCTGCTGGACCTGCCCAGTCGGCAAGGAGACATCCTGAGTTGCATGCTGGTCCAGATCCAACCGGATACCTGTCTGCGTATAGGACTGGAATCCCGAAGCCTGGACGTTGAGGGTATAGGTGCCGGGCTCGAGATTAAGCAGCGAATATTCGCCCTTTTCATTGGTCAAACCGGTCGTGCGAGCGTTGGTTCCCGTGTTTGTCGATGAGACAGTGGCGCCATTCACGGTGGCCCCTGTCGAATCATGCACGACTCCAAGCAAGCTGGCGCCCGTACTCTGGCCAAATCCATTTTGGCAAAGTCCAAAGATTATGAACGCGTATAGATAGTGAAGGCACGAGAGCCTCATCCGTTTCATCGCGATACTGTCCTTCCAAGAATAAAAAATCCGGTGGTTGTCGTGTCTGCGCTGGCCGAACTCTTGGCAAAGAGCGGCCAACCTCGAAGCAAAAAAGGCAGACCTGGTTGAAGGGGGCTGCGACTATCCACACTTTAGGGGGCCATCGACTGCACGGCTTCGTGTTTCACAGTGAAACCCCCGCAATCGCGATCAAAACCATCGCACAGCAGGCATTTACGGAGCTCTCACGAAGCCCTTGCTGCAACTGTTGCAAGGTCTGTGTTAATACGGCATTCACGAGCTTCGCTTCTACTAGAGACATCCGCGTGGTCATCCCAGCTACAACTGTCGAAAGCGAAACGAAATCGTACACACAGGACGCCCGTTGGCTGCTTGCGCGTCGCATTGCGAGGTCTTCGACCTTTTCACGCTCCGAACAGCTTCCAAAGCTGCTCCTGTACGTCTGCAAAATGACGATCTCGGAACGAGAGGAAGAGATCAACGAGCAGCGCATCGGCGTCGACGTCTATGGCAGATCGCCGAACTACGATCCTTCCGTTGACGGCATCGTACGCTCCCATGCGACACGTCTTCGCCAGAAGCTTGAGCTCTACTTTCGAAGCGAAGGCATTCACGAGCCGATGAAGATTGAGATCCCTCGTGGAGGCTATGTTCCGCGTTTTTATACCTTAGAGAACGAAGTCTCTCCCTCTGTGGAGACCTTGGCTACGAAGGTTGAGGAAGAAAAACCGACCGCTCCGGCTCCTGTCAAGCCCGCCGCACCGGTCCCGGCCTTTAATAAAGACCAGACTCGACGCTCCTGGATCGTGCCATTCTTCTGCGGGCTCATCCTGGCCTGCGGCTTGATTATGGCTATCCTTCACCTCCGGCACGATGCCGCGATAGCCTCGACTCGGTACCTGATCCCTCAGACTGAAATTGAACGCCAGTTCTGGAATAAGCTCTTCCCTCAAAACGGCAGAACCTTGATCGTGTCGGGGGACAGCGGGCTGGTGCTGTATGAGACCGTAACCGGAAAAGAGGTCACGCTCTCGGATTACATCGATGGAACCTACCGGGATCCCAATCGCGCCAAGCCCATCGATTCGATCGCGTCCGAAAAACTGACTTTCGATCTCGCATCGCGACGCTATAGCAGCTTCGTCGACCTCAATCTGTCGTCACAGCTCTCCAATCTTCCGGAGAGCAATCCGGGGCGCACCTCAGTGATCTTCGCCCGCGACCTTCGCCCATCTGATGCGAATAGCTCCAACCTCATCCTGCTCGGTTCAAGGCAGGCGAATCCCTGGGTCTCCCTCATTGAGCCCTCCATGAACTTCGTCCTGGCTCCGGATGGAAGACGCGGCTTCTATTTCGTCAATCGCCACCCCCGTAAGGGTGAGCTAAACGAATACATCCCCAAAGAAGCGCTGGGAGGACTGGGAGCTGCTCTGGTCTATGGAGACGTTACCTATCTTCCGAATCCGAACGGCCAGGGCATGGTCCTTTCCCTCGGCGGATTGTGGATGACAGGAACACAATCGGCTGGAAACTTTGTCCTTGATGGCCCGCTATTCTCAAAGTGGCTGAAATCGATTGCCAACGCGGATGGAACCATTCCTCCATTTGAGCTTCTGATAGGCACAAAAAATCTGCAGGGAAGCGCCACAGACTCCTCGATCATCGCTGAACGGGTTGCAGGTCGATAGAAGTCTCCAGCCGCTGAAATCAGTGTCACAGAGTCTTCCATTAATTGACTCCGGCTATGTAAAGGAATAGATTGCGGCATGACGTGGATTGCCTGGTCTTTACTCTCTGCGCTGTTTGCCGCTCTCACCGCCATTCTGGCAAAACTCGGCGTCGCCCATGTTGAATCCAATCTGGCGACGGCTATACGAACAACCGTCGTTTTAGCTCTCTCATGGGCAATCGTAATCGGGTTTGGCTCTCACCGGCAGATTGAATCGCTCGACCGTCGCAGCCTGGGCCTCCTGGCCGCTTCAGGATTGGCAACGGGAGCCTCCTGGATCTGTTACCTTCGCGCCCTTGCTGCGGGGCCCGCATCGAAGGTCGCTCCCATCGACAAACTAAGCGTAGTCTTTGTCATCCTGCTCGCCTGGCCTGTACTGGGGGAGGCCCTGACGAGCTGGAAGCTGCTTGGAGGAGGCCTCATCGCGATTGGAGCCATCGTTCTTGCCCTCGCACCGTAACCTCTCAGCGCAAAGGTTCGGTTGCAATGTTGCTGAAGCCTTCAAGGTGTATATTCCACCCCGTGTGACCTTCTGTTCCCTCCATGTCACCATGGATTTGACTCCGTGTTAATACGGCGGGGATACTTGAGACACAGCACCTTCAAAAATCTTCTCCAGGACATATCGTGTCGAATATTCTTCAGCATCTTCCAGAAGGCCAAAAGGTTGGTATTGCATTCTCCGGCGGTCTGGACACCAGCGCCGCTCTCCACTGGATGAAGCTTAAGGGAGCGCTTCCCTACGCCTACACAGCGAATCTTGGCCAGCCTGACGAGTCCGACTATGAGCAGATCCCGCGCAAGGCCCTGGAGTATGGCGCTGAAAAGGCGCGTCTGATCGACTGCCGTCCTCAGCTGGTCGCTGAAGGACTGGCCGCACTGCAGTGTGGTGCGTTTCACATCTCGACGGCGGGGGTGACCTACTTCAACACCACCCCCATTGGCCGGGCAGTCACGGGAACCATGCTGGTCGCGGCGATGAAAGAGGACGACGTCAGCATCTGGGGCGACGGCAGCACCTACAAGGGCAACGACATCGAGCGCTTCTACCGCTATGGCCTGCTGGTCAATCCGAACCTGAAGATCTACAAGCCCTGGCTCGACGATGCCTTCATCAACGAGCTGGGCGGCCGCGCCGAAATGTCGGAGTTCATGCGCCAGTCCGGCTTCGAGTACAAGATGTCGTCTGAAAAAGCCTACTCGACCGACTCCAATATTCTGGGTGCGACTCACGAGGCAAAGGATCTCGAACATCTGAACAGCAGCATGAAGATCGTCGTTCCCATCATGGGCACTGCGTTCTGGCGCGACGATGTAGAGGTCAAGCGCGAGGAGTTCACGGTTCGATTCGAGGAGGGCTGGCCGGTTGCACTCAACGGAACCGAGTTTACAGACTCCGTCGAGCTGCTGTTGGAGGCGAATCGCATCGGCGGACGCCACGGTCTCGGCATGAGCGACCAGATCGAGAATCGCATCATCGAAGCCAAGAGCCGCGGCATCTATGAGTCGCCAGGGCTGGCTCTTCTCTTTATCGCCTATGAGCGCCTGATCACGGGCATCCATAACGAAGATACGATCGAGCTCTACCGCGAGAATGGAAGGAAGCTCGGCCGCCTGCTCTATCAGGGCCGCTGGTTCGACCCGCAATCGATCATGCTGCGTGAGAGCGCGCAGCGCTGGGTGGCGAAGGCTATCACGGGCGAGGTCACACTCGAGCTTCGCCGGGGCAACGACTATTCGATCCTCAACACCGCCTCACCGAACCTGACCTTCAAGCCGGAGCGGCTGACGATGGAGAAGGGCGAATCGACCTTCTCCCCGCGCGATCGCATTGGCCAGCTCACCATGCGGAACCTCGATATCACCGATACTCGGGAGAAGCTGATCACCTACGCCAATGCGGGACTGCTGTCGCAGGGCTCAGGCATCGCCCTGCCCCTCATGAAAGAGGACGAGAAGAAGGATTAGTGGAGGGTTAGGAGACCTTCCACTTCGTCGAAAGCATCGCCAGCTTCTCCTGCATGCTCGGCGGTGCTGCGGACTTCTGCTGCGGCTGCCTGGAACGCTGCGCCCCTCGAGCAGGCTCAGCGAGGGCCTTCATCGAGAGCGCGATGCGCTTCGTCTTCGCATCGGCACTCATCACCTTGACCTTCACGATCTGTCCTGCCTTGACCACCTCAGCGGGCTCTTTGATATAGCGGTTCGAGAGCTCGCTGATATGGACCAGGCCATCCTGGTGAACTCCGATATCAACGAAGGCTCCGAACTTCGTGACGTTGGTGACGACTCCTTCGAGTACCATGCCCGGCTGTACATCCGCAATCTCGCGAACCGTCTCCGAGAAGCTGGGAGCGACAAAGCGGTCGCGCGGATCTCTTCCCGGCTTTCGCAGCTCTTCGAGGATGTCGGTAACGGTAAAGACCCCGGAAGAAAGCCTGCTCGTATCGAGCTTGCTCAACACCTGGGGACTCTCGATCAGCGCCACGACCGAGGTATTCAGCGACTGCGCAATCTGCTCCACTACGGGATAGGACTCCGGATGCACTGCTGTACCGTCCAGCGGATTCTCTCCGCCCCGGATACGCAAAAACCCTGCGGCCTGCTCGAAGGTCTTGGCTCCCACGCCTGTAACCTGCATCAGCTCCGCGCGGGAACGGAACCTCCCTCGCTCGTTGCGATAAGCGACGATATTGAGTGCCGTCCGTTCCGTCACACCCGCAACATACCGCAGCAGCGTCCATGAAGATGTGTTGAGATCGACGCCGACACGGTTGACGCAGCTCTCGATGACAGTCTCAAGCGACTGTTGCAGCTGACGCTGATCCACATCGTGCTGATACTGTCCCACGCCGATTGATTTGGGATCGACCTTCACCAGCTCCGAGAGCGGATCCTGCAATCGCCGCGCGATCGAGATTGCTCCACGCACCGTCAGGTCGAGATCGGGAAACTCCTGCCGGGCCACATCGGAGGCGGAGTAGACACTCGCTCCCGCCTCACTCACCGTGACAGAAAAAAGATCATTCAGATTATGTTCGCGAAGGAACTCCCGTACAAAGGCATCCGTCTCGCGAGAGGCAGTCCCATTGCCGATCGCGATGGCACGGACGTTGTGCTTTGCGAGAAGAGCAGCCATCGTGGTCGCCGCTGCGGCTGCGGCGCCCTTCGAAGTGTGTAAATAAAGCACATCGTTCGCGAGAAACTTCCCGGTCTCATCCACCACAGCGACCTTGCACCCCGTGCGCAGGCCCGGATCGATTCCCAGCACGGAGATCGGACCGGCCGGCGCCGCCAGCAGCAGATGCTGGAGATTATCGCGGAAGACCTGGATTGCATCCGTATCCGAGCGCTTCTTCAGCTCCAGCCGCAACTCGCCCTGGATCGAAGGATTCAAAAGACGCTTCCATGCGTCATCGATCGCCAGCTCAAGATGTGGAGTCCAATCCCCTGTCAGGCCGAGAATGCGCGGCCGGAGAAGTGCGTTCGCGCGAAGAGGCTCAGTCTCGATCAAAAAGTAAAGGACTGACTCAGCCTCTCCACGACGTATCGCCAGCATGCGATGCGACGGAATCGTCTTCACCGGCTCGCGATAGTCGTAGTACATCTTGAACTTTTCCTGCTCGTCCACGGCGTCGATCGATCGCTTGCTGACGATCACGCCCTCATCGAACATCCACTGGCGAAGAGCCTTACGCAAACTGGCATCTTCGCTGATCATCTCCGCCACGATATGACGCGCACCCTCAAGCGCCTCATCCAGCGTCGGCACCTCTTTGTCCGCATCGACAAAGGTTGCGGCGAACTCCATAAGAGGCTGCCCGGTGGCCTGCTGGTTCCACAGATATTGGGCGAGCGGCTCAAGACCGCGCTCACGCGCGATCGTCGCCTTCGTCCTCCGCTTGGGCTTGTAGGGAAGATAGAGATCCTCGAGCTCGGACCTGTCGACCGTCGCCTCGATGCGGGCCTTCAGATCGTCTGTCAGCTTTCCCTGTTCCAGGATGGAGGCAAGGATCGTCTCACGTCGGCTTACCAGATCGGTGAAGTAGCCAAGCTTCTCTTCGATCTCCCGGATCTTGACCTCATCAAGATTTCCGGTGGCCTCTTTTCGATAGCGCGCGATAAAAGGCACCGTGCCGCCCTCGTTGAGAAGACCGATCACCGCAACCAGTGCGTGTAGAGGAAGGTCCAGCGTCTTCGCAATATACAGAAGAATTTCAGGGGGAAGGGTCTTTGCGTCAGCCATGATTACTCTTTAAAGAGTAACGGCAAACCATCTGGAAAACGGCGCGTGAAAGTCGCCGAGCCCTCCTCAATGTGCGCTGCAGGCGAAGCTCTCCGCGCTGTCGATGCTACCCGTGCCTTTATAGCGAGCGATCTGCGGATAAGGGCAGAGTGGCCGGGTGCGATCTGTTTTTCCGTCCGAACGGTGCGAAGCGATAATTTTGTCAGGAGCCCTTCCCTCCTCCACCCATTGCTCCATCGCGCTGATCTTGTCGAAGCTGTCCGGACCCTCGCCACCCGAGCAATGCGCCATACCCGGAACCATGAAGAGACGAGCCCAATCCGAAGCCCGCAATGCATCTCCCGCGCTCTGCATGACCGATCGATAAAAATCGACGCTTGCCCCCGGAGCCACCTGCTGATCGGCCCATCCATGGTAGAGCAGCAGTTTGCCTCCACGCTTGGCAAAGGCCGTGAGGTCGGGATCGAGATCGTCCACATCTTTATCCATCGCATTCGCCTTCGCGGAGTCTCGCTCAAGATTGAAGGTATGCCAATCCCAATTGGGATTTTGAAAGATCACATACCGGAACTGATCGAGAAAGAGATCCGCCGGCTCAGGTCCACCCGCCACGCGTCCCCATCTCAGCTCCGTTCCAGGCTCGAGCCGCGAAAACAATACCTTTCCCTTTGAATCCGTCGCAGGACTGATGATCGTCTGCGCCGTCTGGACCTGCCGATGGGTAAGACACTCCAAGCCGTCCCCCGATTTGCACTCAAGATCCTTAAAGTCGACCTTACAGCTCTCAGGATCCGAGATCAGACCGTCCTTAACACCATCGTGAGCATCGCAGGCATTGAGCACATAGCGATGAATCATCGCATACTTGGAAGGGGGAATATAGGCATCTGGGTCCTTGAAGGTCTGCGTGGCCAACCAGAGCGCCCAGGCGTTTCTACGAACATTCGCAGGATCGCCCGCGATGATGCCGTCGAACTCCTCCGGATAACGGTGTGCCTGCAAGAGTCCCTCGCGTCCGCCCCCAGAGCATCCATTCCAGTAGGAGTAGCGCGGCGAGCGACCATAGAACTCCTTAATGAGGTCCTTTGACTCGACGGTCATCTCTCGCTCGGAGCGATAGGCGAAGTCGATGAACTTCTCCGGATGTCCCATGATGAAGCTCGCGCTCGATCCCGTATGCCCGTCGTCCGTCGCGCTGGTCGCATAGCCTCGCCGCAGAGCATCGGCCATTCCGTCGTAGCCAATGGACCCTCCCCAGCCCCCGCTCCCTACAGCGAGAAACTTTCCATTCCAGCCTGAGACAGGCAGCCATACCTCGGCATGAATCTCCGAGTCGGTCGTAGGATGGAGCACGAGCGTAGCGCGGCAAAAATCAGGCAGCCCCGAGAGAGACTTCGCCCCCTTCCCTGGAGCCAGCATCCCTCCCTGGATAACGTTCGCCGTAATGGAGACCGTCGCAGTAGACCGTTGGGCCAATCTCCCGCATGCCTGACCCAGCATAGGCACAGACGACATAGCGGCTATTGCGAAGATCCAGGCAAGGATCACTCTTCGGGTCATGACAGGAACTCCACCTACTCCGTCTCCATTCGATCCAGCAAAAACTGCACCTCATCCACGCCGGCCAGAGAGCTCTGCGCTCCTTTACGCGTGACCGAGACCGCAGCCGAAGCAAACCTGCCGCTCTCTTCCACGGAACTCCCTCGCATCAGGCTGACGGCGAACGCTCCATGGAGCGCGTCTCCCGCTGCCGTCGTGTCGACTGCATCAGCAGGAAAGGCTCCGATCTTATGTCCAGCTCCATCTGCCAACGCGATGAAAGATCCCTTCGCCTGGTGAAGGTGGGAGGTGGTAACGCCATAGGATTCCAACGTCGTACACAGCTCATGACCGAAAGAGTCGTCGCCAACCGCTCCCAACAAGATCGACGGGGATCTCAATCGCGCGACCGCGACCGCCTGGTTTGCTCCCTTTCCTCCAGGATTCGGGGCAAACGATGTTCCCATCACAGTCTGCCCTGGCTCCGGATGATGCTCCGTCTCGCAGACGAGATCCATATTGATGCTGCCCACAACGACGATCGGCTTCACGCGGAGTCCATCCTTCTGCAAAGTACGATGGCTTTGATCCTAATCCATCGCCGGCAACGGCAGAGCGCAACGGGTTAGAATCGACGCCTGATGAAAAGCCACAACAAAAGCCGGGCGATCGCACTTCTGCTGGGGGTCGGAATCCTCGTCAATTATTTCGATCGGGTCAACCTTTCCATCGCCCACGACGCTTTGCAGCATGCGTTTGACCTCTCCGATATCACCTTCGGCTACCTGTTGGGCGCCTATAGCTGGACCTACGCCCTCATGCAGCTTCCCAGCGGCACCCTGCTAGATCGCTTCGGAGTTCGACCTGTGATGATTATGTCGATCGTTCTCTGGGCCTTCGCGTCCGGCCTTGCCGCCGTCGCCACCAGCATTCTGGTCTTGTTTGTGGCGAGGGGAATCCTCGGAATAGGCGAGGCCCCCACCTTCCCGGCCTGCGCCAAGGCCATCGGTTTGTGGTTCCCTCCCGAGCGGCGCGGCGTTCCGACCGCGACCTTCGATGCTGCCGCAAAGCTCGCGATCGGTCTCGGAACCCCCATCCTCGGACTCGTTCTTCTGCACTTCGGGCTGCGGACGAACTTCGCGGTCACGGCTCTCCTCAGCGCGGCTTATGCTGGCCTTTTCATTCTTCTCTATCGCGATCCCAGGCCCGAGGAGGTCTCTCATAACGGACTCATGCAGCAAAGTCAGGCAGACCAGCTCAGCCTCGGCCAGCTTCTGCAACAACCAAAAGTCCTCGGAGCCGCGCTTGGCTCGGGAGCCTATAACTACTGCTTCTATCTACTCCTCACCTGGATGCCGTTTTATCTTCAAAAAGGGCTGCGCATGACCAGCAGAAATGCCGTGCTCTGGTCTGCCGTTCCCTGGCTGGCAGCGTCGATCCTGGGCTTTCTCGTCGGCGGAGTCCTACCCGACGCATTAATTCGCAAGGGCTTTCAGCCGGCTCGCGTACGAAAGGGCATCCTGCTAACCGGAACCTGCCTGGGCCTGTTCATCTTCACACCCGCCCTGTTTTATCGTCCGGGGGTGGTCCTGTTCGGACTGAGTCTGGCCCTTAGCGGACTCTCGGCGGCCTCTCCGGTGCTCTGGTCGCTCCCGTCCCTGCTGGCACCGGCAGGAAGCACTGGGAGAGTCGGCGCAATCATGAACCAGTCCAACCAGTTGGCAGCGATCGTGGCACCGATTGCCACGGGATATATCAGCACCTGGGCCCATTCGTTCGCGCCGGCGTTTGCTCTTGCAGGGGTCTTTCTCTTCCTTGGGATTGCGTGCTACATTCTTCTTTTAGGCCGCATCGAACCCTTTGCGGTGGTAACCCCCTAATCAATCTAGACGCTTAACACTCATTCACTGCGTGACTTTGCCGGAAGAGCCCTGGTCGCTCCTGTTGATATTCCACCGTCTACCAGCAACATCTGCCCGGTAATGTAACGGCTTGCCTCGGAGGCCAGAAAGATCACCGGCCCCTCGAGATCGTCCGGGTGTCCGGGACGCTTCAGCGGGATACGGTCGCAGAGGTACTCCACCCACTCCTTGTTCTCATACATGACCTGGTTTTGGGCGGTCTTGAACCATCCCGGAGCCAGGCAGTTGACCGTAATCCCGTGCAGTCCCCAATCGTCCGCCAAACTCATCGTCAGCTGGCGGACGCCTCCACGGCTTGCGCCATAAGGCCCGAGACCGGCGTAGCCTGCCACCGAGGTTACCGAGCCTACGTTAATGATTCGCCCGTAGCCTCGTTCGATCATTCCTTTGGCGACGGCCTGGGCGACAAAGAATGTCCCGCGCAGATTGGTATCGAGGATGCGGTTCCAGTCCTCCCAGGTGACGTCGATGGCTGGCTTGCGGATGTTCATCCCGGCGTTGTTGACCAGAATGTCGATGGCACCGAACGCTGCCTGGGCCTCCTGAATGGCGAAACGGATCGAGTCTTCGTTACAGACGTCGAGGTCGACCGAGACCGAGCGCCGCCCCAGATCCTGAATCTCCTGTGCGAACTCCGTGAGGCTGCTCTTATCGCGGCTGGTGAGGATGAGGTCGGCGCCGGCCCGCGCCAGCGCCCGGGCAAAGTACTGCCCCAGCCCCCGGCTGGTTCCGGTGACGAGTGCGATGCGGCCGGTGAGATCGAAGAGAGTAGGTGATTCCTTGCCTGCCATACGTCCTCAATTTAAGCCAGGTTAGGCTCGAGAATGATCTTGATGAGATTCGGTTCGCGCCGGTAGAGGCGATCGAACGCCTTCGGACCCGCCGAGAGCGGCTGGACGGCCGAGATGAACGGGGTCACGTCGATCTGCTTCGAGGCCAGCAGCTCGATGGCCCTGGGATACTCTCCCGCGGAGGCTGCCGAGCCCTGCAGACGAATCTGCCGCGTGACCACGGCCTGAAGTGGAAGCTCCACCCGGGCATCGATATTGCCGACCAGGGTGACGGTACCACCCTTTCGTACACTTTCGATCGCGGCCTTGACCGTGGCTCCGAAGCCGACGGCCTCGAAGACATGATCCACGCCGCCGGGGTAGCGTTTGAAGATGACCTCGGCCGCCCCAGGACCGTCGGGATGGAGAGTAATGGGGGTATGGGCTCCGGCCTTGCCTGCCGCTTGAACCCTCGCATCGTCTGGGTCGGCGACGAAGATGTACCCTGCTCCGGCGACCCGGAGTGCCTGCACGATCAGGGTGCCGATCATTCCCGCGCCCAGAACCAGGGCCGTTTCGCCCACATAAAGCTCGGAGACGCGAACCGCGTGGAGCGCCACCGAGACCGCCTCGATCATCGCCGCCTCGGTAAACGCCAGGCCATCGGGCAGGCGATAGAGCACGCGTTCGGGAACCGCGAGATACTCCGCGAAGGCGCCATGCCGACGATAGTCGCCGCAGGAGACACCGAAAACCTGACGGTTCTCACAGAGATTGACGTCTCCGCTCAGGCAATAGGGACACTTGCCGCAATAAAGGGTGGAATCAAAGGTCACACGGTCGCCCCGGGTCCAATCGCGCACCGCCGAGCCGACCTCGGCGACGGTCCCGGCAGCCTCGTGCCCCATGATCACGGGAGGAATCCGTCTCCCCGACGACCCATCGAAGCCGTGAACGTCGCTTCCGCAGATTCCGCATGCCTCCACCCGCAGGAGAATCTCATCGGGCGCGATCTCGGGCCGGGGAACCTCGACGACTTCAAGATGTTTGTACTCCGACAGCATTAAAGCCTTCATGGCTATCCACTTTACACCAGCCCCAGAGGCCGATCTTCGAGGCATTCGGCGGGGCTTTCTGCGAAGAAAAGCCCAGGCGGAGAGGGTCTCTCCACCTGGGCTTTGCCTGGATATTGCTTGAACATCCCTTAGGACATTCTTCTGTTTTACTGCTGCCATCCACCGCCGAGAGCGCTGTAAAGCTGCACCAGGGTCAGGGCCTCGCTCTGCTGGGCGCTGATGAGATTCAGCTGCGCCGAGAAGAGATTCGAGTCCGTCGTGAGGACCTCGAGATAGCTGGTCGATCCGCCTTGGTAGCGAATCCGCGCGAGACGAGTCGCATCCTGGGCCGCATCCACCAGCTTCTGCTGCTGCTCCCGGGTTGCGCGCTGCTTCTGGACTGCAATCAGAGCGTTCGAGACGTCGCGGAAGGCGGTCAGAATAGTCTTCTGATAGGTAAGGACGAGCTCTTCCTTCTGCTGCTTGGACTGTTCGAGCTGTCCCTTCAGCTTTCCGCCCGTAAACAGGGGCTGGGCCAGCGATCCGATTCCGTAGATGGTGCGGCCGGAGGGATCGAAGAGATTGGACCAATCATCTCCGCCGACGCCGCCGGAGGCGCTGATCGAAAGCGAGGGGAAGAACTGAGCGCGCGCGACGCCGATCTGGGCGTTGGCGGCGACCAGCTGCGCCTCGGCCTGTTGAATGTCAGGACGCCGCTCGAGCAGCTGAGAGGGCAGGCCCGCGGGCAGAGACTCGGGAGGAGGAGCAAGCGCGCTGGCGTCGGTGTGGACCACCGGCCCGGGGGTCTGGCCCAGCAGAAGCCGCATCGCGTTTTCGGTCTGTTGAATCTGCTGCTGAATCTGCGGAATCTGCGAGGTCGCGGTAAACAACAGCTCCTCCGCCTGCCGAAGATCGGAGAGCGGAACCGATCCTCCGTCGGCGAGCGTGCGCGTAAGTAGCACCGAGTCCTCACGAATCTTGACGGTCGATTTGGCTACCTCAAGCTGGGAGTCGAGGGCGCGGAGTTGGATATAGGTGGTCACCACCTGCTGGACGAGCGACAGGCGCACAGCACGCTGCGCCCACTCCTGCGCGAGCAGCTGGGCCCGGGCCGCCTCAGTCTGTCTGCGATAGAGGCCCCAGAAGTCGGGGGTCCAAGTCGCGGACAGATTAAAGGAGCCTGCGGTAATCGGGCTTTGAATCGTATTGGAGAGCGAGTCCGGCAGGTCAGCGCCAAGCCCGCTTCCACCCACGGTGATCTGCGGAAACTGTTGCGACCGCGTGATCCTGACCTGCTCCCTCTGTTCGAGGATGTGCTGGGCCGCAATCCTGAGGTCGTAGTTGCTGGTCAGGGCGGTGCGGATCAGCTCCTGCAGCTCGGGCTCGTTGAAGACTTTGCTCCACTGCTGGTCGCCGAGCGAATCCGCGCCCGGGCTGGAGACGGCGGCCTCGTCGGGCCCGCGATAGGTTGGAGCAGCCGGGACTTGCGGACGCTTGTACTTCGGTCCCACGGTGCATCCGTTGAGTGTCGCAGCCACGGCTGCCGCGGCGATTGCAGTCGCGATCTTATTTACGCCTCGGAGTCCGATCATGCGTGACCTCCCTGCGCCTGAGGGGCGCCTCCTTCGTTGTCGTCGTCCTTCTCGGGAGCGTGGGCTGCATCAAGCGACGTCCCCTTGCCTCCGCGGCCGAAGCGATGGGAGAGATACTCGACGACCGAGAAGGTCACCGGAACCATGAGGATTCCGATCACGGTCGCAAGCAACATGCCGCCGATCACGACGGTTCCGAGGATCCGCCGCGAGACCGCTCCCGAACCGGAGGCCGTCCACAGTGGAAGACATCCGAAGATGAAGGCGAGCGCGGTCATAACGATGGGCCGGAAGCGAAGCCTCGCGGCATCGAGGGCCGACTTTGTAATGCTCTCTCCTCTTCTGTAGTTCGCGACGGCGAACTCGACGATCAAAATGGCGTTCTTCGCCGAGAGGCCGATCAACATGATCAGGCCGATGGTGGCGAAGATATCGTTCTCGAGAGAGCGCAGGTTGAGCGCGATGTAGGCTCCCAGGATGGCGACCGGGGTGCTGAGAAGAACGCTGAACGGAAGCGTCCAGCTCTCATAGAGAGCCGCCAGGATGAGGAAGACGAACAGCAGCGAGAGCGAGAAGACGACCCATGTGGGAACGCCCAACTGAGCCTGCTGCTCCTGGTAGCTCATTCCCTGGTAGGAGAATCCCATACCGGACGGCATGGTCTGCTGGAAGGTCTCTTCGAGGGCCTTCCGGACCTGTCCGGAGCTATAGCCAGGCGCGCCAGTGATATTGAGCTGAGCGGAAGAGTATTCGTTGAAGCGAAGGATGAACTCCGGCCCGGTGATCTGCCTGACGTGAACCAGAGAGTTCAACGGCACCTGACTTCCGTTCGCGCTTCTTACGTAGAACTGGTTGATGTTGTCGATCTTCGTTCGCGACGGGCCTTCGGCTTCGACATAGGTCTGCCACTGCCGGCCAAAGCGGTTGAAGTAGTTCACCAGATAACCGCCCATGAAGGTCTGCATGGTGGCATAGACCGAGCCGAGATCCACCTGCTGGTTGATCGCCTTCTCGCGATCGACGTCGGCGTAGAGCTGCGGCACCGCAGGAAGATAGGATGGCACCGCAACCGCGATCTCCGGACGCTTTGCGACCGCGCCGAGGAAGGCAAACAGATTCTTCGTCAGGAAGGTCGGATCGTCGTTTCCGGAGCGGTCCTGCAGGATCATGGTCACGCCGCCGGAGGTTCCGATACCAGGAATCGACGGAGGTGGAAAGGTGAAGGCAAGCCCCTGGTTCATGCCCCCCAACGCGTGCTGGACGTTGCCCTTGATCGCATCGATTTGTTCCTGCTTGCTTTTGCGATCCTCCCAGGGTTTGAGAGAGACGAAGAAGAAGGCCGTGTTGGTGCTCTGTGTCTGGGTGAGGAGGTTGAAGCCGTTGACCGCGATGACGCCGCCGATGCCGGGCGTGTCGATCAGGGCCTTCGAGACCTTCTGGGCGGCGGAGTCGGTTCGTTGCAGGCTGGAGGCGTCGGGAAGCTGCAGCGCGGCGAACAGATATCCCTGATCCTCTTCCGGAATGAAGCCCGTTGGCAGCCGCGCCCCCAGCATGACGGCCAGGACCGCAATGACGGCCAGAGCGATCATGGTAATGGCCGATTTGTGGATCAGGAGATTCGAGGTCGAGACGTAGCTCTCCGTCGTCCTACTGAAGAGTCTGTTGAAGAGATTGAAGAATCGCTGCAGAGGCCCGGCTTTGCGGTTCTTATCCTTCGGCTTGAGCAGCAGCGCCGCCAGGGCGGGACTCAACGTAAGCGCGTTGAAGGCGGAGATCAGAACCGAGATCGCGATGGTGACCGCGAACTGCTGGTAGAGTCGCCCGGTAATCCCTGGAATCGCCGCGGTCGGAATAAAGACGGCGGCAAGGATGAGGGCGATCGCGACCACTGGGCCGCCGACCTCCTCCATCGCCTTGATGGTGGCGTCGCGGGGGCTCAGGCCCTCTTCGATATGGTGTTCCGTCGCCTCAACCACGATGATGGCGTCATCGACCACCAGACCGATGGCGAGCACCAGACCGAAGAGCGACAGCGTATTGATCGAGAACCCGAGCAGGGGGAACAGGACGAAGGTTCCGATCAGCGATACGGGAACCGCCATCAGCGGGATCAGCGTCGCCCGCCAGCCCTGCAGGAAGATGTAGACGACCAAGATGACCAGGCCGAGCGCGATACCGAGCGTGATCAGGATCTCGTGAATTCCCGCCGTTACCGCCTTGGTCGTATCGAGCGGAACGTCGTAGCGCACGCCGGCCGGGAAGTTGCCCGACAGCTCTTTGAGACGCTTCTGCACTGCCTGAGCAACCTCGACGGCGTTCGATCCCGGCAGCTGGTAGATCCCCATGGCTCCGGAGGGAGCGCCGTTGTAGCGCGCGGTCAGATTGTAGGTCTGGGTTCCCAGCTCGATGCGGGCCACGTCGCGCAGATGCAGGATCGAACCGTCGGTGCCGGCTCGCAGGATGATGTCGCCGAACTCCTCGGGTGTAACCAGACGTCCCTGCGTCCTGACCGTGTAGGTGAACTGCTGCCCCAGCGGGACGGGCTCGCCGCCGATCTGTCCGGCGGGATTCACATTGTTCTGCGTCTGCAGCGCGGCGATGACGTCCGTCGCGGTCACGCCCAGCTGGGCCATCTTGTTCGGGTTCACCCAGACGCGCAGAGCATACTGTCCGCCGAAGACCTGGATGCGGGCAACCCCCTTGACGCGCGACAGCTCGTCCTGAAGGTTGATGATCATGTAGTTGGTCAGAAAGTCCGCGCCATACTGGCTGTTCGACGAAGACAGCGTGACGATCATCAGCGGCGAGGTCAGGGCCTTTTGTACCGTGAGTCCTGCGGTGTTGACCTGGGCCGGAAGCTGCGCCTGTGCCTGGGAGACGCGAAGCTGACTCAGGACCTGATCGATATCAGGATTGGTCTTGACATCGAAGTCGACGTAGACGGTCGCCTGCCCGTTGTTGGCATTGACCGAATACATATAGAGCATGTTGTCCACGCCGTTCATCTGCTGCTCGATCGGAGTGGCGACGGCCTGGGTCAGAGTTTTGGCATCGGCACCGGGATAGGTTGCCTGGACCTGAATCTCCGGCGGAACGATGTCCGGAAACTGCGAGGTCGGAAGACTCAGCATGGAGACGATGCCGACGATGACGGTAATAATGGCAATGACGATGGCGACGATCGGCCGCCGGATGAAGAACTTTGACATCAGTTCCCTCCCGCTGCCGCATCGGAGCCGCCTGCATTGGAACCGCCCACATTGGACGTCGGAGCCTCGGTGGGACCAGGATGGGGCGCGACCGGCACTCCCTCTTTAAGCTTCTGCAGGTTGTCGGTGATCACCTTTTCGCCGTTCTTAACGCCGCTGGTCACGATCCAGCTGGTGCCCACCTCAGGCCCCAGGGTCACGTTCACGATGTGAACTTTATTGTCGGCTCCCACGGTATAGACCTGTTGCACGCCCTGCATCTCCTGCACGGCAATCTGCGGAACCAGGAGAGCTCCCCGGCGAACCTGTGACGGCGCACTGACGCGGCCAAACTGACCGGGACGAAGCACATTGCCAGGATTCGGGAAAGAAGCCGCGATCCGGATCGCTCCCGTCTGCTGGTTCATCTGACGGTCGACGTAGATGATCCGGCCCTCGTGCGGGTACTTCTGTCCATTCGCGAGCGTCAGGTTAAGCGGAAGCTTCGCTGATCCCTTCAGCAGATCGCCTCCGCCAGCCCTGGCGGCTTCAATCAACGCGAGGTATTCGCTGTCGGAGATGGAGAAGAAGATCTTGACCGGATTCAGCTCCGAGACCGAGGTCAGGACGCTCTGCGGGCTTACCAGATTTCCTACCTGCACGGTCGCCTGCCCGGCGACGCCTGCAATCAGCGAGCGGACGTGGGTAAATCCCAGATTGAGCCTGGCCGTCTCCACGGCCGCCTCGGCGGCGGCGATCTGCGCCTTCGCCGACTCCACCTGAGCCTCGGCCTGAGCCTGCTGCTGGGTCTCGGTATCGAGCTGGCTCTGGGCGATCGCCCTCTGGGCTGCCAGAGGCGTGTCGCGCTTCACATTAATGCGGGCCAGTCCCAGCTGTGCTTCAGCATTGGCCAGCTGCCCCTTGGCCTGGGCCAACTGCCCGAGAGCCTGGTCGAGTACCGCCTGGAACGGGCGAGGATCGATCTCAAAGAGAATCTGCCCCTTTGCGACCTGCGAACCTTCGACATAGGCCTGCTTCACCATGTAACCGGAGACCTGAGGCTGGATCTGCGCGTTCACATAACCGTCCAGAGTTCCCACCCACGAGCCGACCAGGGGCACATCTTTCTGCTCGACCGAGGCCACAGAGACCGGCATGGCGCCTCCTTGAGGGGCTCCTCCATTCGCCGGACCCTTATTTTCGCTACATCCGAGCAAAGATAGGGTTGAGATCAGAAAAGCTCCATAAAACAGGAACGGAGACGTCAAGCTACGATTGTGTTGTCTTGCAGATCGGAGAATTCTTTTCATTCGATTCCCTTACAGTAATAAACATACAGGCGTGTATGTTTATAGAGATGCTGTTCGGATACAAAGGTGACAATTAAATTAAATCACAGCCAAAAGCGCCAGCCTCGGGCAGTCCATACTCGTCAGGAGCTGATTGACGCAGCGAGGCGTGTCTTTGCGCAGAAGGGATACGAGCAGGCGCGGCTGGAGGAGATCGCCGCCGCCGCCGGGAAGACCCGCGGAGCTTTTTACGATCACTTTGAAGATAAGGAAGACGTCTTTTTCGCCATCTTTGAAGAAGACATCTCTCACTATCAGGAACAGGTCAGCCGGGAGTTTGAACAGGCGGCAACGCTTGACGAACGCATCGAGGCGCTGACCCGGCACCTCTTCAACATACTCGAGGATCGCCGCCGCATCCTGCTCGACCTCGAATTTAAGATGTACGCCATTCGTCATCCTCAAGAAAAGGCGCGGCTGGCCAAGCTAAGGCTGGCGATGTGCGTCCAGGGGATGAAAACCACCCTCGAGACCCTCATGCCGGAGTGGCGTACTCTTACCGACGATGACCGGCGAAGGCTCAATGTTCAGTTCGGAGCCATCGTCGAAGGTCTGTTCGTCAATCGCCTCTTCGATCCAGGAGCTCTGAACGACGACGGGACCGTAGTCTTCATTCGCTCCGCCCTTCACTCCTTTCTGTCGGAGACCGATCAGCCGGCTTCAGCGAGCGGCGACGCCGGAGCCGGCGAGGTTCAGTCGGCTCGACAGGGACGGTAGCGAAAAGATCTTCGACTGCCCCTCCTGCATCTCCATCTCCTCCTCAATCCAGCGGTAGGTCTCCTCGAGACCGTCGCGCAACCGGATCGAGGGCTCCCAGCCCAGGCGATCCAGGATCATCGTATTATCGCTGTTCCTTCCGGCGACCCCCTTGGGAGCGCTGAGGTCGTAACGCCGCTTCAGCCGGATCCTGGCAATGTCTTCGACGATGTCGACGAGCTGATTGATCGTGACCAGCTCGCTCGAGCCCAGATTGATCGGATCCTGAATATCGCTGTTCAGGATCAGCTCGGTTCCATGGATGCAGTCGTCGATGTACATGAAGCTGCGTGTCTGCTCTCCCGTACCCCAGATCAGAATCTCGTTGCTTCCGCTTCGCTTGGCCTCGATCACCTTGCGGCAAATCGCGGCCGGCGCCTTCTCGCGTCCGCCGGTCCATGTGCCGTGAGGACCATAGACGTTGTGATAGCGGGCGACGCGGCAGATCATCTCCGTCTCTTCTTCAAAGTGCCGGCACATGCGTTCGCTGAAGAGCTTCTCCCATCCATATCCGTCTTCGGGAAGTGCGGGGTAAGCATCGGACTCCTTGAGAGCGACGACATCGGGGGAGAGCTGCTTCTCCGCGTTGTAGACGCAGGCGGAGGAGGCATAGAAGAAGCGCCGTACCCCAGATTGCTGCGCGGCCAGCATCATGTTTGTGCTGGTCAAAACATTGAGCATACAGTGCAGCTTATTTTTTTCGATGAAGCCCATGCCGCCCATATCCGCGGCGAGCTGATAGACGTGATCGGCTCCCTGCGAGGCAATCATGCAGCTTTCCTTGTTGCTGAGATCGAGGGATAGATTCTCCACGCCCTCGCTGACCTGGTACCACTCGCTAAACGGCTTGATGTCGATAGCACGAAGAACTCGAACTCCACGGGAGAGAAGCCCCTTGACCAGGTGGCCTCCGATAAACCCTCCTGCTCCGCAAACGACAACCTTTGGCGATTCATTCTTCATTTTTCAAACTCCGTGCTCTTCGTAAGTTGACCGATGCTGGTGACAAATCTATCGCTGGCTTCCAACGGCAGTTGTCAGCGCTCTGTCATTGTTTTGTCATGAAGCTGGAATGGATTCGATCTCGGCAAGCTGTGCCTTCCACAGCCTGATCGACCGCTCATTCCTCGTGCGAATTTGTTCCACAAGCAGGCTCAAAAGAAAGATCGCCCATAGAGGAAGCGTTATATCGAACGGCTCTGTATCCGCGAATCCACGCACGAGGGCGAAGATCAGGAATGCGAGAAAAAACGTTCTTGTAGAGCTCGGCATCAGTCTTCGCAGATGGCGAAAGATGCTGCCGTAGATCCCGAGCAACATGCAGAGGCCGACCGCTCCATAGGCATAGAACTGCTGCAGTATCTCGTTGTGGGCATGGCGAGCCTCAAACTGATCGGAGCCGAAGGGCGGGATTACCTTCCAGACCGAGTGAAATCCATGGCCAAACCATGGCTTGTCGATCGCTTCGGTGAAGATGTAGGCCCAGATGCCGAATCTTCCTGTCAAGGTCTCCGACTGATTGCCGGCGTTGCTGTAGACCTCGTAGTAAGAGGCAAAGAGGCTGGAGAAGGCGGAGATCACCAGCAGCGCCACGAGGATATAGATCACCTTCGCGCGGCGGGTCAACGATTTGTCTTTCAACAGAAGAAAGGCCTGGCTTATCAGAAATGCTACGATGGTCGTCTTGCTGAGTGTCCGGATAAGAGTGATCGATAGCAGGAGAGCCGCGGGCTGCCAGTGCCCATCTTTCTTCCGAAGAAGATATTGAACGAAGAAGAAGGCGAACGCACAGAGAAAGCCAATCTGATTCGGTCCCAGCAATTCCTCGTCGCCCAGCCGGAGGTCGGACTGCGCGGGAAGTATCCATGCAATGGCAGCGACCACGCAGGCTCCGCACACATATCCCTTCATGATGGAATCCGCAACCTGGGTCAGCGGCGCGGAACGGACCAGCAGGATCACCATTGCGAGATCGGCCGCCATCGCGCTCCAATAGACCACTGCCGCGGGAATCGAGACAGTACTGCTCCACAGGAGGCTGAGGCACGAGAAGCCGAGAAAGAAGAAGACCCAGCGAACGCTCGTCAGCTTCATCGCTCCTCGAGGCAGGTGCGAGATTCCACCGATACCATTAAAGAGGGTCAACGCGAAGAAGAAAAAGTTCAGGACAAGACTGATCTCGGCTCCATCCTGGATCTGCATCCCCAGGGCACGTACGGAGAGCAGAGGGATAAATACGCGGAAGGCAAAGTAAAATCCGATCGCAAAGGGCAGGAGCAGCGTTGGCGTGCTGTTTGATCCAACTTCGTTTCGATTGACTTTTAAAGACATCCTTCCTCGTGAGGCGCGCCCTGTTCGCGATGGAAATTTTGACGAGGGCAGGCCTGTTCTCTCAGCCGATCGGGATCATCTGCTCAAGCATCTGTCATCAGTTTTAGTGTTCCTTCCCCGCGAGCTTGTCACGCGCCGGTAGGACAATTGTCAGCACATTGTCAAAGCCTCGCAGGTGACTTTGTCGGCCTGTTTGGTAGGCCATCCCTTCAATACCTTGAAGCCCGTCCACGACGTTACCCTCGCAAATCGCTTCACTCGAACAACGAACAACAAAGTGACAAATGACTGACGACCGGATGACATGTGCCTACCCGCCGTTCCCTAAGGTAAGAAGCGAAGAGTATGCCCATGACACCCCACCTTTCCTTTGCCGGCCTGACCCGATGGGTACACAGTTCACGTTCCCGTATACGCCCTTACGCGGTTCCATCGGCCCTTCTGCTTATCCTTTTTTCTTTGAGCACAGCGTCGCGGGCTCAGTTCGCCTCGCCCTCTTCGACAACAACGGATTCGTCCGATTCGTCGTCTCAAGACAGCCAGAATGGCCAGAATAGTCAGGACAGCTCGACATCATTCAACTCCGACGCTCCTGTCCCTGGCAGCACTGGCGTCGACGCCAATCCCGCGACGGGGATGACCGCCATCTCGACGGCTCCCTTATCTTCTGACCAGATCATCTCTGTCCTTCAACAGAATCCCGACCTCGTCGTGGAGCTGAAGTCTCAGGCCGCCGATCGCCTGCAGGAGCAGGGGAAACAGGTGGATGCGAACGACATCTCGGATCAGATGCTCTACGAGCAAATCTCGAATAATCCCAGCACACGCGCAAGCATCTCGACCTTTCTCCGGGCTCAGGGGTATGTCACTGACGATGGTTTGTCTTCAACGGTCTCGACCGGAACGCCCTCGAGCGGTACAGGAAATACGCTCTCCTCTTCCCACGACCTGATCAATGGCGACACCGATGGCGACAAGCCGGAAGACGCGAATGGTCGCCCACAATCCCCGGCCCACACCAGAAAAAATGAGCAGTCCTCTCCTGCGACTCGCGACCATCAACCGACGAGCACATCGACGGACATCCCTAAGGTGCTTCGTCGTCACACGCCTTATCCTCTCAGTTCCATGCGAGACCTCTACACCCAGATCCCCTCTCACAATCAGCCTCTCAAGCGCTTCGGCGCCGACGTCTTCCTCAACCGGAGCGATGAAGACACCTCCTCGGCCAACACGCCGCTGGATGTTCCCCTGGGGCCAAGCTATGTCCTTGGACCAGGAGATTCGCTGAAGATCGATGTCTGGGGAAGCATTACCACCAGCCTCTCTCGGATTGTCGATCGCGATGGCCGCGTCCTTCTGCCTGAAGCGGGCTCGATCAACGTCGGCGGCCTTCCGTTGGGAGAGGCCCAGAGCATGCTGCAAAAGGCTCTGAAGGGGCAGTACCGCAACGCCGATGCGTCGGTAACGGTTGTGCGTCCCCGTTCCGTAAGGGTCTACATCGTCGGTGATGTTCAGCGGCCTGGCGGCTATGACATCAGCTCCCTCGCCACTCCACTCAGCGCCCTCTATGCCGCTGGAGGCCCGACGGCGGTGGGCTCTCTCCGCACGCTTCGCCACTATCGCGGCAAGCAGCTGCTCGAAGAGATCGATCTCTACGATTTTCTTCTGAAGGGTATGCGCGACCGATTCGCCCTCTTCGAGAGTGGAGATTCCTTACTTGTTCCTCCCATCGGCCCGCAGGTTGCGGTCGCGGGCGCAGTCAAGCGGCCAGCCATCTACGAGATCAAACCCGGCGAGTTCTCTCTTGAAGACATCGTCGCGAACGCCGGCGGGTTCAACGTCTCCGCCTCGCTAGGTCACATCACCATCGAGCGCATCGACGCGAATCACGCACGCGAGACGGTAACCCTCAATATTCCCGCGGGCCAGAGCTCCGAGGCCGATCGTGCCACCATCGCCTCCTTTCAGGTGAAGGATGGCGACCGCATCCGCATCGAGCCGATCCTGCCCTATAGCGAACGAGCTATTTATCTGGAAGGCCATGTCGTTCGGCCGGGACGCTTCTCCTACAGCGACGGCATGCGCCTCAGCGACATTCTGCACAGCTATCGCGATATGCTTCCAGAACCCGCGGCTCACGGAGAGATCATCCGTCTTATTCCTCCCGACCTTCACGCCGAGACCATTGAGTTCAACGTGCCCGACGTGATGATCGGAAACGCCAACCTCAACCTTCAGCCCTTCGATACCATCCGCCTCTTCGGACGCTACGAGGTGGATGCTCCGAAGGTCACCATTCATGGAGAGGTTCTTCGTCCGGGCATGTATCCCATGTCCAAAGACATGACCGCTGCGCAACTGGTCAGAATGGCGGGCGGCTTCAAGCGCGACGCCTTGACCGAGGTCGCCGACCTCACCAGTTACAACGTCAACGATGAGGGCAAAGTTGTGGGTAATCTATCCACCATTCGGATTGGAGCAGCCGTCACGGCGGCCGAAGCAAATACGGACGTTCACCTCAAGCCTGGCGACATTCTCACCATCCACCAGGTGACAGGTTGGAACGATATCGGCCAATCGATCAAGATTCAGGGACAGGTCCGATTTCCCGGCAGCTATGGCTTTCAGGAGGGGGAGCATTTGAGCTCCGTTCTGCGTCGAGCCGGGGGCCTGCTGTCGACAGCCTATCCCAGTGGCGCCGTATTGATTCGCCAGCAGGTCAAAGATCTCGAAGAGAAGAGCCGGGCGGAGCTGGTTCGCCAGATCCAATCCAACTCCGCCGCGGCACGTGTCTCACCTGGAGCGGCAGGCGGCAGCTCCGGCTCAGCACTTCAACTGATCAAGGCTCAGCAGGACCAGGTTCTCTCCGATCTCAAGAATCATCCGGCCACCGGTCGCATGGTTATCCACATCAGCACCGATATCGACAGCTGGGCTAATACACCTGCGGATATCGAGGTTCGGCGAGGGGATGTCCTTACGATCCCCAAGCAGCCAGGCTTCATTCTTGTGGAAGGACAGGTCTATAACGCGACCGCTCTCACCTTCGCACCGGGCAAGACAGCGGAGTGGTACCTGAGCCGAGCGGGAGGCACCAATGCGGCTGCCAATCGAAAAGAGGTCTTCATCATTCGCGCCAACGGATCCGTCATCGGCCGTCACTCCGGCGGATGGTTTGATCCCAGCGTGCTCTCCACCCGACTCAATCCTGGAGATGTTGTTGTCGTCCCGCAGAAGATTATTGGCGCATCTGTCTTCTGGCGCAACCTTCTTACGACAGGCCAGCTTGCAGCTTCTGTGGCGATCACGGCTGGAGTAGCGGCTGCCGCGCTGTAGACGTGATCGCAATGCAGTCAACTCTAAAACGATTAGCGATGTGTGTGATGATGACCCTCCCTCTTTACGCGGCAGCTCAAACGAGCACCTATGACGGACCTCAGCGAGACGCTGCGGCGATGGCATCGACGTATGTGCCCATCGAGAGCTGGGTCTACTCGGCTTTCGACCGGCTCGGAGCGGAGGGGTATCTTCCCGCGGCGTTCTTCAGTCTTCGTCCATGGACCCGTATGGATTGCGCTCGTCTTCTCGAAGAGGCCGATGACGAGCTCGAAAAAAAGCCCTTGGCCTACGATACGCAGGAGCTTTTGCTTGCGTTGAAAAGGGAGTTCGCTCCGGAGCTTCGCCGGCGGGACGGCACTCGCAATTTGGAGCTCCGCCTCGAGTCGCTCGATCAACGAGTGACGGGGATCGCTGGAAGACCTCTTACCGACGGTTATCACTTCGCCCAGACATTGACCAATAACTACGGCCGGCCATTTGGAGAAGGAGCAAACAGCTACACCGGCTTGGCCTATCGCGCAACTGCTGGACGATTCGCGTTCTACATTCACGGCGAGATCCAGCATGCCGCATTCGCTGCTGGTCCAGGCCCCAAGGCATTGCAACAGATTGCGGCTGCAGACTTCACGCCTGCAGCCGCCGCCGGGCCAGCGAATAACTTCACTCGCGGAAGACTCCTCGAGGCGAATGTATCTTTTACCTTCTCCAACAATCAGCTCACCTTGGGTCGCCAATCTCTCTGGTGGGGTCCGGCTCGCGGGGGGACGACGCTGTTCAGCAACAACGCCGAGCCGATCACCATGCTCCGCTACGACCGTGTGCGCCCATTTGAGCTGCCTGGCTTCCTGCATTACCTTGGCCCGATCCGGGCACAGTTTCTGGTAGGCCGCCTTGCAGGGGCGCAGTATGTTCACACCGCGCACACCACCTTTGGCACAGCCGGCAGGGCCCTCGGCGATCAGCCTTTCATTCACGGCGAAAAGCTGACATTCAAGCCTACGGAGAACTTTGAATTCAGCGTCTCGAGAACAGTTCTGTTTGGCGGCGCGGGAGCTCCCTTCACCGCCTCCGCCTTTGCTCGCAGTCTGTTCTCCACGGGAACGGGCGATGAAGGAAGCGATCCCGGCGACCGCAGGGTAGCCTTCGATGCTCAGTACCGCATCCCGGGTCTGCGGCAGTGCCTTACAGGTTACTTCGATGCCTTCGCAGAAGATCAGCCCTTTCCTTTGAACTATCCCACGGAGAGCGCGTGGATTCCCGGTGCATATCTTCGCTGCGTTCCTCACCTTCCTCATCTGACGGTTCGCGCAGAAGGCTTGCTGACGCCACACCGTAATCTGGAATTTCCGGGATTCTACTACTTCAATGTTCACTATTTGAGCGGCTACACCAACAACCGCCAGCTCATCGGAAGCTGGATCGGGCGCGAGGCTCATGGAGCGCAGGTCTGGGCGACCTGGAATCTTTCACCAAAATCTTCTCTCGAAGTAAGCGGCCGCAGCATGACAGTCGATCGCGAGTTCCTGCAGGGCGGCTCGCTGAAAGACCTTCGTCTCTCCGCCGACATCGCCCTTCACCCGGAGTGGCAGCTGAAGCTTGAAGAGCAGACGGAATGGTGGCGATTTCCTCTTCTCTCTCTCTCCGCCCAGCGCAACGCCGCGTTTATTTTACAGCTGGAATACAGACCGCTTGGAAGGACGAAACCATGACGCCCACCGCGATTCTCGCAGCACTAGAAAAAGAGGAGCAGCTAAGCTTCGCGCCTCCACAGGCGACCTGGGCCATTCGTGCGCGTCTGCTTTGGCAGCACCGTCGCAGACTTGCGCGTGTGGTCGGGTTCTCTCTGGTTCTTAGTCTTCTTCTCACCTTCACCATGCCGAAGCGCTATAAGTCGGTCGCTCGCATCATGCCCCCAGACCAGCAGGGTTCCAGCGCGATGATGCTTGCGGCACTGGCAGGGCATGCTGGAGGACTGGCGGGCCTCAGCAGTCTGGCCGGCAGCTTTTTGGGCATGCATTCGACGACCTCGTTGTTCATCGATCTTCTGCGCAGCGGTACGGTGACCGGGCATCTGGCGGACCGCTTCAATCTGCAGCATGTCTACCGCAAGCATTATCGCGTCGACACCATCAAACGTCTCGCGCGCAATACAACCGTTACGGATGATAAGAAGAGCGGCGTCATCACCATCGAGGTCGAAGATACCGACCCGGTTCGAGCCCGCGACCTCGCTCAAGGCTATCTCGACGAGCTGAATCAGCTCGTCAACCGTACCAACACCTCGACAGCCCACCGTGAGCGCGTCTTTATCGAACAACGTCTCCACTCCGTACAGGCCGATCTCGAACAGGCACAGATCGAGCTGAGCGATTATTCCAGCAAGAACAGCACAGTTGATATTCGCGAACAGACCCGCGCCATGGTCGACGCGAGCGCTCGCATCCAGGCACAGCTCCTCATTGAGCAATCTGGACTTCAATCGCTGCGTCAGCTCTATGGGGATGGAAATGTTCGCGTGCGAGAGTCCGAGGCCCGTCTCGCTTCCTTGCGGGCTGAGCTCAACAAAATGACCGGCACCTCCGCACCGCTCGCCCATGACTCCTCTGGTGCGGGAGACAAGGAGCAACTTTACCCTCCTCTCCGCCAGCTTCCGCGACTCGCTGTTCCTTATGCCGATCTCTATCGTCGCGTCAAGGTCCAGGAAACCGTATTTGAGCTTCTCACGCAGCAATACGAACTTGCGCGCGTTCAAGAGGTGAAGGACGTCCCCGTCGTAAGCGTGATCGACGCTCCAGGCATTCCTGAAAAGAAATTCTTTCCGCCGCGCATCCTCCTTGCGCTCCTGCTGACCTTTCTTGCCACCTCTGCTGCTGCAACTCTCGTTCTGGCCAAGGAAGCATGGGCGAGAGTCGATCCGGACGACCCACGCAAGCTTCTCGAGGCGGAGATAATGCCCGTCCTGCGTCGACACATTCGCGGCCTCATCACCCCCGTTGACCGTAATCACGCATGAGAAGACACCTTACCAATGCAACCTATGGGCTGCTGGACTATGCGTCCTACCCAGTAGGAATGCTTCTGGTCGCGCCCATCGTTTTACGGAAGCTAGGCGCGGCAGAGTATGGGCTCTGGATGATCTCAACCTCCATCATCAGCGCCGGCGGTATCATCGCATCCGGCTTCTGTGATGCCACACTCCAGCGCGTCGCACAGCTTCGTTCCACAGGCAACGTCAGGGCGATCTCTCATGCGGTCTCAAGCGCTCTCGGAGTCAATCTTTTACTAGGATTCGTGCTCGCCCTGGCTACATGGATAGCCTCTCCCTATGCGGCTCCTCACATCGTCTCTTCCACGCCTGTCTCCTTGAAGGAGTGCTCTCAGGCACTACGCATTGCAAGCATTCTTATTCTTGTACGCTCCGTCGAGAGCATCGGCACCACGACGCAGCGCGCCTTCGAACACTATCGGAGCGCTGTACAGATTAGTGGCTCTGCTCGAATCTTCACCTTGGCCTCTGCGGCCGCTCTCGCGATCTTCCATCGACGCACCCCCAGCATCCTTGTGGCCACAGGGCTGTTTCTTAGCATCAGCGCGGTCCTGCAACTCCTTCGAGCGAGACAGCTGCTGGCAGGTACTCCCCTACGACGGGCCTTTCAACCCCACGAGACCCTATCGCTTATAAGAACAGGAGTCTTCGTGTGGCTCCAGGCGATTGGAGGGGTCATCTTCGGACAACTCGATCGAATCCTGCTGGGACTCTATCTCGGCGTCACTGCAGTCGCACCTTACTCTCTCTCCGTTCAGTTCGCTCATCCCCTCTTCGGAGCAATTGCGTCGGGACTCCACTTCCTCTTTCCTTATCTCTCCAGTCAGGCGGAGATCGCTCCCGGCCCGGCGCTGAGACAAACCATCCTGAAGGCTTTTGCCTGCAATCTGCTGCTGGTTGGCTTCGGTGCAGTCCTCTTGTTCTTCGCTGGAGGCCACATCCTTGCACTCTGGGCAGGTCCAAGCGTCGCGCACAGTGCCGAAAAGATCTTCCCACTCATCGTCGCGGCCTCTGCCTTGATGGGTCTTAGCGTCACGGGCACTTACGCAATGCAGGCACTTGGGCTATTCAGAACGGTAGCTCTCCTGACACTGGGAGGAAGAGCGATCACGCTCGCCCTCATGCTCTATCTCTTGAAGCACACGGGGCTTCAGGGGCTGGCCATAGCCAGGATTGCTTATGGACTTATCTCGATCTCGCTCTATGTCCCCCTATTTCGCTTCCTGGGTGAAAGACGAATCTCCATTCCCTCTCCTCTCGCCCGATCTTCGCTTGAGGGGCGCGTGAAGCTATGAAAATTCTGATCGCTGCCGCGTCTTTCTCCCCCCACCTTTCTGGTATCCAGCGCCACGCATTCAACGTTGCACGCTGCCTCTTGCACGCGCGAGAGATCTCGGAGGTACACCTGGTTGTCTCACCATGGCAGCAGAATCTTGCTTACACCGCCGGTCTCCACCCTGACCCGCGCCTCTCGATCCATCTCGCCGACCTCAAGCAAGGTTCTGTCAGCCGAAATCTCTGGTATTACAACTATCTTCCAAAACTAGCGATACAACTGAATGTCGATCTGGTCCATCTGTCCTATCCGGTACCGATCAATCCCTCGCATTTTGTGTGCCCAGTCATCGCTACACTTCATGACCTCTATCCTTATGAGGCTCCCCAGAACTTCGGATACTTGAAGGTTCTGTTCAATCGCCTAGTTCTACGTCATTGCCTTATCAACGTTGATGCGATTGCATGTGTGTCAGAAGCTACCAGGATGCAATTGAAGAAACTTGTTGCCCCGCGAATATGGGATAAGTCTCTCTGTGTTTATAACTGTGTCGGCCAGGAACCTGCTTATTCCGCATCATCGCCTTTGCCATCGCGGCGAAATGAGCCTTTTTTATTGAGTGTGGCGCAACATCGCCATAACAAAAATATTCCCCTGCTGATTCGCACCTTCGACCACATGCTTCATTCCGGTCAGTTGATGGCCGATACGCAGTTGGTCATCATCGGAATCAGTGGTCCCGAGACCCCAAAGATCCTTCAGCTTTTATCGGAGAGGCACCTTAAACAACAAGTGCATCTCCTTGAGGGGATAATTGAGGCGGAGCTTCAGTGGTGTTATCGACACTGCGCAGCACTTGTCGCTCCTTCGACTACCGAAGGTTTTGGGCTTCCTGTCGCTGAAGCTATCTTGGCTGGTTGCCGGGTTGTCTGTTCTGACATACCTGCCCATCGCGAGATAGCCGAAGGGCTCTGCCACTATGTATCACTTGACGGGGATGCGGAAAAAAATCTAGCCGCTGCGATCTCCGCCGCTCTGTGCCAACCTGCGCAAGAACCCATCCCGTTGCCGCAGTTTTCCCTTCCCGTACTATCCAAAGAATATGTCGATCTTTATCGTGGCCTCATCTCATCCGCCGCCATGGGACAACCCTTCGATCGGACAACAGTCACCACAGAGGATGAATATGGCCGCGTCTGAGCATTTTACATCCACAATCTCTGCCGGAGATCGGACGGCTTCACGGAACGACTCGATCTCGACTCGTTACTATCGTTTGAATCAAAAATATCTTTTCTTAGAAGCATCCATCGATGCACTCACCTGCTCTTTGGGAGTGCTGATCGGATCTCTGCTGCCTAAAGCCATTTTCTCTTCTCGGAGATCTATTTCTTTAGGGACAATAGCGGCCATAAGCCTTGTGAGCGGGCTCCTATCCACTTCTATATCCTGGAGAGCCAATGCATGTCAACGCAGTTGGAATCCATTACGAATTCACAATACAGAGCTTGCCCTTCGCCTGACTGTTCAATCAATCTTGTTCTTCGGTGTTTTCTCTTATCTGGCATCGATGACAATTGACCTCGAAAGTCTCATTGTCATTTTGATTCTGCTCCCAGTTCTTCTCATCAATCAAAAACTAATATTAGATTTCCTCTTAAATGAAATCTACCTATCGAAGAGGCACACATCGTCAAAGCAAAGCTTTAGTGACGGACCTCACGTCAAGGTCCAAGAACTATCTTATCCACTTACTTTTAATACTTCGCGACTACATGTGGCTTTAAAACGCTTGATCGATCTCTTTATATCGTTTGTGTTGCTTCTCTCTCTCTTACCGTTATTTCTTTTAATCTCACTGATTATCTGGATAGACTCCACTGGCCCTATCTTCTTCGTTCAAAAGCGCGTTGGGAAAAAGGGAAAGATCTTTCATATCTATAAATTTCGTTCGATGTATTACGATTCACCGCACTATGATCTTTCTCCGATAAAGCCCTCCGACTGCAGAATTACCAGGATCGGGAGACTTCTGAGAAAAACCAGTTTTGACGAGCTGCCGCAACTCATCAATGTGCTTCTGGGAGAGATGTCTCTTGTTGGCCCCAGGCCTGAAATGCCTTTTATTGTCGACGGTTACACTCATCACCATAGACAGAGACTTCTTGTCACTCCTGGAATTACAGGCTTGTGGCAGTTAAGCGCCGACAGAACAGCGCCGATTCACAAGAACTTGCACTATGATTTTCACTACATACAAAATCAAACCTTCTTTATGGATCTGGCAATCCTGATCCACACCCTCTTTTTTGCGGCTCGGGGAGTTTAATCATGTCTCATCTCAATCACTCGTACGCCAACGTACTCGGAGTCAAAGTCTCCGCCATCAATATGCAATCTGCCGTCGATCTCGTTGAGCGATCAATTTCCACTGGGAACCAGGGTCACATCTGTGTCACTGGAGTCCATGGAGTTATGGAAGCTCAGCGGGATCCCAATCTTCGCCGCATCCTCAATGAAGCACTTCTCAACGCTCCAGACGGTATGCCGATGTCCTGGGTCGGCCATTTTCAAGGGCTTCTAGAAATGGATCGCGTCTTTGGTCCCGATTTCATGGCGGCCCTATGTCAACTCTCGATCACACACGGATATAGTCACTTTCTTTACGGGGGAAAGCCCGGTGTCGCTGAGGAACTTCGCCAGGCTCTTCAGTTACGCTTTCCCGGCATTAACATCGTCGGGACCTATACTCCACCCTTCAGAGATCTGACGCAGGAAGAGGAAGCTGATCTTCTCGCTCAGGTATCAAGAGCACAACCACACATTATGTGGATCGGTCTCAGTACCCCCAAACAAGAACGGTTTATGGCTCGATATAGCAACAAATTTCAGGTCCCTATTCTTGCAGGCGTAGGTGCCGCATTCGATTATCACACGGGTCGGATTCGCGATTGTGCGCCATGGATCAAGCGCGCAGGCCTGCAGTGGCTGCATCGACTTCTCCAGGATCCAGCTCGTCTATGGAGGCGCTATCTTATCAATAATCCGTTATTCGTCTATTCCATTACCCTCCAGTTGTCTGGTTTGCGCAGCTATCCAATCGCCATGCAACACATCAATCCAGAAAAACTAACCGTAGGGGTGGAAGCGAAATCGCATGAGTGATCAACAAGCACAAAAACTCATCAGTCAATCGAACGAAGTTCCGCAAGGCTCGTTGTTACATGATATCGAGCTTTCATATTGGGCCACTTTCTATCCACTTGGTTATCCAGTCGACATTCTTACAAACCATAAAGCCGTATTGGAGGCGGCAGAAGAAAGTTTCGGACATGCCTCTCCTTCGCGACCGGCTACTGGATTACAGATACGGATCGGCATTACATCTGGCTCTAATTCAAGGTGTCCTCCGGAGCCAACTCGTCGCGAATTCAATTATTTGTACTCTCTTGTCGCCGATGTCGATAATCAAGCCATTCTGGATCTAAAAACCGGCATTAACTTTCTTTGGCTCAATCAGGCAACCATCGCCAACAGGCTTTACTTCCGGTATAACTTTCTTGAGAAAGCCGTCTATCTTCTCCTCGGCGCGTCTATCGTTACGGATCTTCATGCTGCTTGCATCAGCAAGGAAGGAAAGGGTATCCTGCTCTGCGGCACATCAGGAGCTGGCAAATCTACTCTTGCATATGCAAGTGCCCGCACGGGATGGTGTTACACCTCGGACGATACCTGCTACCTGATCAATGCTCTCGCTTCGCCTCGTATCATTGGCCACTCGCACAGGGCGCGATTCCGTCCGTCAGCAAAGGAGCTCTTCCCCGAGCTAAAACACTTTCCACTTACTCCGCGCATGGAGGGAAAGCCATCTATCGAAGTCCCGATCTCGCAGCTACCCATTGCGCTTTCGGCCAAAGAGGTCGACGTGCACTCTATCGTCTATCTAAACCGTGTACAGAATGAAGAAGCGATCCTTATCCGCCTTCCCAGAGGGACTGCAACTCAGCGTATGCGAAATGAACTTTATTCGGCGGGCGAAATTCGCGAAAGACATTCGAAGACACTCGAAATCTTTACAGATGTTCCTACCTATGAACTTCAATATCGGGATCTTGAACAAGCAACTGAAAAGCTTGAAGAGCTTTTATAAATAGCCATCGAAGGCGGCGGCCGCTACGGAACTATCTTCCATTGCGGCCGTTTTCGAGCCCGCGCTCGATCACGTCTGCTGCTGTACTTGTACCATTGCTGCAAGCAATCTTTTTTTTCAAGGAGATCGCTGCATCATGATAATGCCTCTCGCCAATCATTTTTTTAAATGCTTCATAGATTAGCTGCTCGGTTGCCTCTTTTGCATCAATAACTTCAGCGACTTTTAAATGCCTCAAATACGCTGCTATAGTTGGCTGATCGTGACTGATTGGAAGAACAATCATCGGCTTGCCTGCGCTAAGTACTTCGAGCACTGTATTGAGCCCACCATGGCAAACGACAAAATCAGCTCGTTTAATAATTTCCAACTGAGGTGCATTCTTCACGATAATAGGTGCTCCGGGAAGATCTGTATCTAAAAGCCTGTCTTCTCTTCCGCCCAATGAAAGCACGAGCTGGATATTAAAACTTGTAGAGACCTTTGCAATCATTTCGAACAAATTTCGCTGGACTGTTCTCGCAGTGCCCAAAGATACATAAATTAAACGGCGACCATCAAAACGTTCCCATGGAAATGAAACTTTAGATCGCACCTGTTCGTCGATAAGTTGATTTGCATAATAAAAATAAGTTGGAAGTACTCTATCAACTGGGTCAAGATGTTTTGGTAGTTGAGTTATATATGCAATGGGAGGAAAGCTTAAAGTTACTTCTTGTATAGGCGCCAGTCCTTTACTCTGTCGATACTCATCCAGTCTCTGTAGTATTGGACCTTGCATATTAAAAACGGAAACCTCAATAAATTTAGCAGGTAGATCAAAATTTTCAGATACAGGTTTAGATGAAGATTCCCAGCCCCAATAATGCGGCACAGAGGTTGCAATAACAATATAGGGTAGACTCAAAATCTCAGCCACAGTCGGACCCGATATTATAATTTCGTCAATGAGAAGAACATTCACTCCGAGCCTGGTCATTGCCGAAGGAATGCTCTTCAAAGAGGCTTCCATATCTCGGATTATGTCTCTTATCTTCGCATCTATATATTCAGATTGAAACGATGGTGTTTTTTTGCTTTTACCTGCCCGCGATCTATCCTTCTCAAGCTTAAAAAACGATAAACCTGCTTGATGAATCTTCTCTTCAAATCTCGCTTCATGGAAAAAAGTGACTTTATGCCCTCTTCTTTTTAGTTCTTGAGCGAGGGACAAAAACGGATTGATATGTCCATCTCCCTCAAGACACAATACTCCGAAATGAAACGTATTTAGCACAGGAGTATTTATGCGGCGCGAACGCTCCGGTTCCCAATCCGCACCTCTCCCTTCCCCAAAATGAGTTCTGTATCATACACTAGCTTCTCAACCTTTACCCGCAGCCATCGGACGATACCATCGACCCACAAGGGTTCTAAATCCTTCTTTTCACCTTCAGGGATGCGCTCCAGCAGATCCTCTGAGACCAATTGAACGTGCCCACCAATCAGTACAAGCTCAATATTTTCTATGGACAGTTCAGGCATTCGCTCTATGATATTTACTCGCGTATCTCGTATCACAACTAAATCTGCGGTACCACCCACGGTTATGGTTCCTTCACAATTTTTAAGCCGAAGGACTTTCGCCGGTGCAAGAGTCACCATCTCATAAGCAATTTTGGCCTCAACTCCACAATGATGAATAATGAAACGAATCTCGTCTAATAAATCTCCTTGAGCTGTCAGCGGCGAGTCATTTCCTAAAGTGAGATTAGGAATATTTCTAAGAATTGTAATATCGGGAAGCCTTTGGAAAAGGAACTTGTTAGAGGATGGACAAATAATGAGAGCAGCACTGCGCTTGTTCACCAGAGTAACTCCTTCCTCATCAATTGCCAATCCATGAACTAGCGCGGTGTCCTTATTAAGGAGATTTAAGGTATCGAATCCTCCAAGCTCACCTCGCGCAATTGCATCAATCCCTTCGCAAGCGTGCACGATAAATACTCCTCCTTGAGGGGTCGCGACGTGGGCCGCGGGAAGATCGCCTCCTAGTGCCAGGGAATGTCCCCAGCCATGCCCCCGCAAGACACGTACTGGAAAATCCTCTCTAAGCATTGCCGGACGAAGAGGATTATGATGGCTAACGGTAGTAACCCCGCAGAGCAGATTCTTAACTCCGCCCCACCACACGGATAAATCTTTTGGTACGCTACGATATCTTGCAATGACTTCGGGGAAACAGCGGTGAATATCTTCTCCCCACTCAATGTAGTTTCGATAAGGTGGTCTTCCTAATCGAGGGAAAAGCGCAAAATCAAGATGATCGTGCGCATTGATAAGTCCTGGCATAACCAGATATCCAGACAGGTCAATTTCCATGAAAGATGGTTCTGGTGATGCTGCGTAGGAGATGTCTCTGATATATCCGTTAGCGATAGCTATGGTCGCGATTTCACAGACATCTGCATCAAAGGCGCACTTGGCACCTGAAAGTGTTAGATCGTGCGACAATATCACGTCACTCATCTATAGAATCTCAATTCTTATAAGCAACATAAATACGAAACTGCGAAGGCTCTCTTTGTTTTTTTAGTCTTGCAATCAAAGGTCGCATCTGCCATGCAATGCCATAATAAGGAGTGTATCGGACCCAACGAATAGATAGCCGTTCTTCCAGTGAGAGAAGCCTCTCATCCGTAAGATATTCACAGCTAATAATAGAATTCGAAGCTGTTCCATAGTGCTTCATAAAATTCCTCTGGCGCTGAGCTACCATCTGCATTCCACTCTCATCTTTCGAGTACCAGGGAGTATCACAGATAATCACCCTACCCTGTGTCTTGACGCATCGAAAGGCTTCACGTAGCGAAGACTCGTAGCTCTCAGCGTAATGAAACGAGGCGTTGAAAACGATAACATCAAATTGGCTATCCTGAAAAGGTAATCGTGCAAGTTCTGCCTGAAAACGAGGAAAGAGTTCGGGGATACAATTTTGATAGTGTTTAGTCGCACCTAATCCATCTCTATTGTTTGTAAGAATATCGACAGCCACGGGTTGATAGCCGGCGAGTTTTAACCTGTAACTCATCCAACCATTTCCAGCACCTAAGTCCAAAATCTTGGTTCCGCACACATTGGGGCGCTTTAATAGCTTGCGAACTAAATAGTCATAGCTCCGTGATCGGATATGCCACTGCTTACTATTTTTTCCAGTGAAATCTTGATACGGCAGTTTAAGATAGAATTCTTCGTTTTCGTTTCCCCTTCCCTCGGCTGCTCTTATGTATTCGTAATCCGCTATAAATTTCGCGTAATGAGCTTTTCGTTCAGGAGGTAAAGCACAAAATATCCCCTCTTCTTTACGCATCTCTAACGAGCAGGAGGAACATCGGATACCGACAAGATCCGCGCCACACCGCACGCACCGAAGCAAAAGTGGAGTAATCTCTTGTTCGTCGGTCGAGTCTTTCATGAGATTTCACCGGTAGTCAATTGTTCAATCGATACCAATGCAGGAGAATAAAGCAACTGCATCTGACCCGAAGCGGAGAGAGCATCGGGGTTGCGGTTGATCGGCTCTAAATCGTCCACCCGTTGCCATAGAAGATTGACCTTTTTTTTTACCTCAGCCAGCTTATCGGTAATCTTCCATGAGTCAACCTCCGCATGTAATGCTTCGCGCACAGCACGATAAAAATCGGTTGTATAAGCCGCCTTGAACATAATGCAAAGGTCGTCGCTATCCATCCAGTTACGCTTGTTGCCTAACTGTGCCTGCACATATTCGTAAAAAGGTGTTCCAGGAAGAGGATAAGAAAACGAGATTCCTACATCGTCAGGCTGTGTATGCCGAACTAATTCGATCGTTTGGCGCAACTCTTCCCAGCCTTCCCCTGGGTAACCAAACTGCAAAAAGTAACATGCCCGAATACCTACATCTTTTAATCGTTGACGCGCGCCAGCAACTACTTCAAGGGCCAATCCCTTACCCATTGCATTGAGCACGGTCTGCGATCCAGATTCTACCCCCATCCATACCTCGGCGCACCCCGCAGTCTTCAGGGATTGAACCGTTTTATCCCCCATCAGGTCAGCACGTGATTGGATCTTGAATGGAATGGCAGCATCCCTCTTTGTCACTTCTTCCGCAAACTCTTCCATCCAGGATCTGTTGAGAGCGAATACATCATCACTGAACCAGAGATGGTCAATTCCAAATCCCTCTTTCAGAAGCTGCATCTCTTGCGCGACCGACGCCGCAGAACGGAGATTAAACTTATTGCCAGAGATCGGCTTCGCGCACCAATTGCATCGATAAGGGCATCCCCGACTGGCGACGATATTCGTAGAAAAATACCCATGGGTCTGCTTCCAAGCAGCGCGATACGGCTCAAAGTCGACAAGATCTCGCGCCGGCAACGCAAGTTCCGTCCACGCCGAATTCTTCGAGAGCCGTTGCGGGCTTTGGACGAGGCTTCCATTCTCATCCAATTTCACCAGCCCATCAATCACAGCGACCTCTTCCTCTCTCAGTAAAGAGGAGCACAACTGCACCAACGTGGATTCAGTTTCGCCGCAAAGCACATATTGGAAACCGTTTTCGAGAAAGAGTTGTGGATTATCGGTCGAATCCGACCCATGCACGACTGGAACCGCTCCGATCGCCCGCGCAGCCTTCGCAATCTCCCAGGCCACCTCTCGCATACGAGTAAGACACATCTTCGAAAGAAAATTGAAGTCATCCTCGTAGACCGCTACGATCTTCGGCTGATGCCTCTCGAGAGACACATTTAACTCTTGAGAAGGTTCCGTCAGCATCGTATCGAATACCGCCACCGAGATTCCCCTCTCTCTCAATGCCGTCGCCGCATAGAGGGTTCCAAGCGGCATATATGGCTGCATCTTTTGCAGCTGCTTCGAGTCGTAAGGAAGATGGTAAGAATGAGTCAACAGTACAGACGCCAAGGGGTCACCTCAAACAAAAACTTTTATCGAAGACGGAGAGCAGAACTCTCACTATCCATGCAATTGAAGCTTATCGCCGTGAAGAAGATAAGTTGTCCTGTAATTGTCAACTCAATGCCATCCCTTAGCTCGATCGAACCGGAAGATTTATCGCTGACTACCTCGAGACAGGGGACTCTGCGCCGGGAGACCTGTCTGAAAGATTCAGAAGATGTCCTAACTTTTCCCGTTTCGTCGCAAGATACCGAGCCGAATGAGGTCCCCCAGCAATATCAACACTCACTCTCTCTACGATCTCGATTCCCGCCGCTGAAACTGCGTTGATCTTATCGGGGTTATTGGTCATCATTCGCAGAGATCGAATATCGAGGAATCGCAAGATCTCCGTTGCAAGGATGTAGTCGCGCATATCGACACTATGTCCAAGGCGAAGATTCGCCTCGATCGTATCGAGACCTTTTTCCTGCAACTCATAGGCCCTCAACTTTTCCATCAGTCCGATACCGCGGCCCTCCTGGTGCTCATAGACCAATACGCCTGCCCCTTCCTCCGCAATCCTTTGAAGCGCATGGTGCAACTGATCACGACAATCGCATCGTAAGGAATGAAATACGTCGCCCGTCATACACTGAGAGTGAATCCTAACCAGCGGAGCTGTTGTCGAGGAGATGTCGCCATGGATCAACGCCAATGCAGTCTCCGTGCTCTCTTTCTCCCCAACGAACTTTATCCCCTCGAAGCCCAACAGACGAAACGTCGCCCATGAGGTGGGGAGATTGATACTCGCAATCTGCTTTAAACTGATCAATGCAAGACTCCTCTTCAAAAAAACTGACATCGGACGCTCTGCGTTGGCAACTCACAACGACTCATCATTTCTGGAAAATTGATAAAGAATATGGTCACCTAATCCCGCCAACAGGGCGGCGGCGGCACGATCGAACGCCTCCATGCCTGCAAGAAGCTTCGGCTGACACGAGATCCAAGGCTCTGCCGCGCTAGGTGGCACAGCTACACCAATCCCCAGACGCCGGTTCAGAGAAAACCAGGGAGCAAAGGTTCGCACAATCTCCGCTCGCCGGTGATAGACAACCGTAAACTCGCGCTTCCCTAGCCTTGCTGGAGCCTCGCCTCGTTTACGGCGCCGAAGCATCTGTCGAGGACGCCCGCGAAGTGTCTCGACCACCATCTCTCCAGGACAGCAGGTCCCGAATAACACCAGCATCGCCGATGCTCCCGGCTTAAGCAGTCGTGCTAAACCACGCGCCACAGGCGCTAAATTCGAGACACAATTTAGAGGAGCGAAGTTGGAGAATGCGCCATCGAATTGTTCTCCGCCTCCACAGAGGTGTCGAATCGCAAATGACTCCACCTCCTCTGCGGCGAGTACCTCTCCGTACCCCCCGAGCATTTCCAGTTTTGTCTTCGCCAGCTCCACCATCGTCGGCGAAGGATCGGTCAGATGAACTCTGTATTCCCGTTGCGCGAGAAAGGCGGCATCCTCTCCCGTGCCCCCACCCAGCTCAAGAATGTGTCCCCCCTTCGGAAAGGTCTCGAGCAAAGCAGAGCGCACGGCCCGTCGCTGTGCGGCGACGCTCAGCCATGCGCCAAATCGTTCGTCGAAACGGGAAGCGATGGCATCAAACGCAAGTGCTGCTGGACGTAATGGCGCTGTCATGAGGGCAGCCTATTCAAAAGCCTTCTCCAGGAGCGCGACTCCCATCCATAGCGAAGACCTTCCACAAGATGAAATCGCAGGCGAAGTAAAAAGAACTCTGCCTGCAGGTGATAACGCAACGCCTTCGATCGAAGGCCTTCTCCCCCGGATCCCTTCACTACCAGCGGAGGCAGATGGGAAGGCAGGAGCGACCTGCGTAAGGAGCGTTTCGCCGACATGCCAGCCGCTTCAAGCTCTTTTTGCAACAGAAGGTAGAGCTTATTCCCGGGATGTTTCTTGAAGACGCTCCGAGCTCCATAGCGTTTGACCCAAAGCTTGGCCGATGAAGGAAGCCGATGAGATGTCCAGCAGGTAAGCTCAAGTGGAGCAAACTCTCCCATAACGTGTGTGATCACCTCTATGAGCACTCCCAGGCCCAAACAAGTTCGTACGTCATCCTCGGCATTCAATCGAAGATCCATCCAGAAAGTCGCATCGCCGTATCTCGCAATGACATGCCGGCGAAACTCCAGCAGGTGCGATGCTCTTGAAAACTCGCTGCAGAGATCTTTGTAGGCATGCAGCCCCTGGCCAATAAACAGATCCACTGAAGAAAGCACAGGCATCTCGATGCCATAAAAAGGGCGACTCTCCGTTCGGCAGAGAATAGAGGGCGCGTTGGTTGCACTGAGCTCAAGATGCAGCTCGACTCTCCGGCCCGGAAGATCTTTGTAGAAATCCTTCAGGGAGATATGGGGAGTTTCGTGAATCTTGAACTCGCGGCTTCTGCCATTCGCCCCGGAGAGACGATATCCTCTTCTCTCAAGGATCTGCTGCGCATCCTTCGCGCTCTTCTCTGCCACCAGAAAGTCCAGGTCGAACTGATGTCTCAGCTCAGGTACCGGCACGGCATGTGGAGTGAGTGAAAACCCCTTCAGCACCGCATAAGAGACTCCCGCCCGCTGAAACTGACTCTGGATCGCGAGCGACTCCTTAACCATTCCACTCGTCCGCTGCGTATTGTCCGTAAGATTTTGTTGCAGCCGTTTGGCGACAGATGAGGGCAAGAGGTCAAGCTTCAGCCCGCTCACACGATGATAAAAGTAAAGCGCCAGCCCACTAATATCCAGCCAACGCAGAAGCCTTCTCCACTCTCCAGGCGAAAGCTGCCGAAGTCGCAGGCACTCTTCGGGCAGCGGGTTGCAAAAAGACAGGAGTACCGCCTCGTGTAGCTTGAGTTCCCTGTTCAAGACAGACGGACGAAGATCTAAAGCAGAGTGGGTGGATGCGGCCCTACCCCCTGCTCTTGGTAAATCCGTTCGGCTTGAAAGCAGCTGCACCGTAATCGCTCCGTCTCTCGTATCCGCTCGATCTCTGACTCGACAAGAAGGGAAAATCCCTTCCTTGAGCTTAGTGAAGCTGCAGATCAGGTTGTCATCCGGCCGTCATCGGATTGTCATCCTTTTGCTCGTTTATAACTTCCTCGAGCTCTGCAACGTACGCGGTGACTACCCTCTCCGCTGTGACAATCATTCGACAAAGAGAAGACGTTTTACAGGCACCTGCAGCCCTCCCACTCTCTATCGTGTTGCTGTGCCCCTGCGAAAACAACGCAGATCCATTGGAGGAAAACTTGAATCCGCTACATGAACTCCCGACCGCCGACCTCACCTCATCTCTTCTGCAGGCGGAGATCCGCTCCAGAGGCTACATTCTGGTCCGTAACCTCCTGCCTCGCGATGCCGTCCAATCCGTGCTCGCAGATGTCACCGGCGTTCTCTCCAATGCCGGATGGCTTCTTCCCGACCGTCCGCAAACAGAACGCTTCGCCAATGCGGACGCTGCCTGCGGCGATCCGGATCCTGCATTCAAACGCACCTATCAGCAGGTCTTCAATCTCGAGTCCTTTCACGCCCTTCCTCATCATCCTCGCCTGAAGGAAGTCATGGGAGCGCTCGTAGGAGATCAGGTTCTCGTTCATCCCAAGCCCATCGGCCGCCTCATCTTTCCTAACTGCGAGCGTCTTGTCGTTCATCCCCATCAGGACTATGAGTTTATGGGAGGAGATCCCGAGTTTTTCACCGCCTGGATTGCCCTTCACGACTGTCCGGTTAACGTCGGCCCACTTCGCATCGTAGAAGGTTCCCATCTGCGTGGAGTTCAGCAGCATCAACGCGAAGACCTCCACGTGCCCGAAATCCCCATCGATTCGATTCACGAAGAAGAGTGGGGCGGAGGCGACATCAACGCCGGCGATGTCCTCATCTTTCACAGCCTCACCATCCATGCGGCCTCGCCCAATCTCTCGCGACAGATGCGCCTCTCCATCGATTGCCGGTTCCAGGACGCAAACCGAGTCCTCAATCCCGCTAATCTGGTCTTTGGTGGCGATTCAGGAAAATCGTGGGAGAAGACCTACGCTGGCTGGAGCTTTGACGACCTCAAGTTTTATTGGAAGCGGCTTCCGCTGCAGCTCAAGCCGTCGAAGGAAGAGATTGCTACACTCGCAGCCTCTGCCGAGAACGAGGCTGCCCGCACCCGTTATGCGCGGATGGCAGCCCAGCTCGATTGGTAGTCAGCGTCGCGGCCGCGCCGTATCGATCAGAGCTGCAGAGACCATCGGGATCTGCAGCTCTGTCTGCAAGCGATAGCGAATGAGCTCTGCCACCGTCAGCATCTTCAAACCATGCTCTTTGCAGAAGAGGGCCAGATCCGGCACTCGCGCCATGGTCCCATCGTCGTTCATGATCTCGCAGATCACTCCTGCAGGCAGCAGCCCCGCCATCCTGGCCAGATCCACAGAGGCCTCTGTCTGGCCAGGACGCACCAGCACCCCACCGCTACGAGCCCTCAAAGGAAAGATATGTCCCGGCCGGGCGAGATCATAGGAGGTCGACGCAGAATCGATCGCGACACGGATCGTCTGAGCTCGATCATGCGCCGAGATCCCCGTCGTAACGCCCTCCCGAGCCTCGATGCTCACTGTAAATGCCGTTCCAAAGCACGATGTGTTTTCATTCGTCATGGGCCGCAAACGAAGATAATCGGCGCGCTCTTCTGTGAGCGTCAGGCAGATCAATCCGCGACCGAACTTCGCCATAAAGTTGATCGCCTCCGGCGTTACAAACTCCGCCGCCATGGTCAGGTCACCCTCGTTCTCACGATCCTCGTCATCCACAACGATGATCATTCGTCCGCGGCTCAACTCTTCCAGCGCCTCTGGCACGGTTGCAAACGGTGTTGGCATATTTATCTTCCTGTTGACCTTGAAGTGAGTTCAAAATCGCTTCTTCGAGACGCCTTTTATCATCACAGCGATACAAACGGGAGTTGTCACACCTTTGTATCTTTTCGGTCGTTATCAATCGTTGATAACGACCTGCAACGCTTCCCTCTCCACCTGGCTCCGCGCGATCACGTCCTTGAGCCTTCCATCCCGAAGTTCGAAGACCCTATGCGCATATCTTCGGACAGCTCCACGATGGGTCACCAGAACGACCGCCCTTCCGGAGCGACTCAGATTCTCCAGCACACGCCTCTCATTCTCCTCATCGAGCGCCGATGTCGCCTCGTCTAGAAGCAACAACGATGCTCCGCGAAGAATCGCCCGGGCAAGTCCTAGCCGCTGCCGTTCGCCGCCGGAGAGAAGAACGCCATTGTCGCCGATCTGCGTCTCAAGTCCACCCGGCAACGCCGCGATCAGATACTCCAAACGCGCCACCGTGATCGCCTCCATCATCTCGGCCTCGCTCGCCTCATTCAGGCCAAACAGCAGGTTATTTTGGATCGTGTCGTCCAGCAAAGGAACCTCCTGCGGCATATAAGCAAGGCGTCTTCGATCGACTTTCACCACTCCGCCCGCAGGCTCTAGCAGGCCTGCAATCAGGTTCAGAAGCGAGCTCTTGCCCTGCCCGGAGGCTCCCTGTAAAACCGCCAGCTCCCCCTTGCGAAGACGAAAACTTGCATCGCTCACAACCCATGTCCCATCCGGATAACCAAAGCTGAGCCGATCCATCTCCAGCGCGAATCCGTCGTTCGGCATCCCCGCAGGCTCCATCGATGCGCGATAACGAGAACACTCCTTGAGCTCTTCATCGAGGATCTTCACCACCTCGAAGGAGCTTTCAACCTTCCCCATCATGAACGAGATCTGGCTGATCAAAGGAAGCATTCGCCGCGAGAGTGCAAAATAAAACACCAGAAGCGAGAGCATCTGGCGCGTCTCTCCATGCCGCAGCTGAACGACAACCACGACGCCAAGAAAGAGCGCCAACACTCCCTGGTCGGCGGCGATGCGCGCAATCTGAGGAAATAGCAGCACTCGTCGGTTGTTCGCCGTCACCTCATCCATATGGCTTCCGACTCTGTTGTAGAAGAAGCCTTGGTTGCCGTAAGCGCGTATCTCTTTGCCTGAAGAAAACATGTCAGCGAGATCACGCTGCAGCGCGCGAAGCGATCTCTCCCTGGTGGAGGCCGCCCGGCGAAGACGCCCGCGAAGAAACAGCCGATGCGCCGCATAAAAAGCTGCGATCACCACCGCGAGGCCACACGCTACCGGCGGACTCTGATAGACGAGCGCTCCTGCCATCATCGCGACCACGATCATCGAGGCCACAAGCTCAAGACAGCAGTGATAGTAATCCGCGACTTCACTTGTTGTATGCACGGCATGATTCAGAAGCTCTGCGCGATTGCGTTCGACAAATCGTCCCCACTGCATCTCCGTATAACCGCGAATCAACCGGAAGAGGAGCTCTCGATAGAGCTCCTGGATCCTGCGTAACGCTGATTCGGCGGAGTAGATGTCCAGTGCCGCCCGCATAAGGACCAGGGCAAATGTAACCCCGGCAGTCTCCAGCACCGTCTTCGGTATCCACCCGGCTGAATGCTTGACGACTCCGCCCTGAAGTTGAAAAAAGAGGAGGTAAAGAGCAGACGCAAGTAAAAGGTCGCTCAATCCTACGGCGACCCTATTCGCTATCAGAACGACAAAGGCCAGTCGTCTCGAGCCCAGCAGTTCCAGGGCCAGCCGCACATTTGCGCCAAAACGAGGAGGCTCCGTTTCATTCCTCGGGGAAGACGCAAACGGGCGCACGCTCATAAACTCAAGGCTATCGACACCTCTCCCCGAAGGTTGTCAGCTACCGGTTGCCGGGTTGTCAACAGTTTGTAACCGAAATCGACCGCTCCCGGATTCCAGATGCACAAAGTCCCTCCGCCCAGATCCAACGTACGGATATGAGCGCAGGGACTCCAGTGCAATTCGATACCTTTTTGTTACTTTGCCGAAGCGCCCATCATGCGACGGCGGATTACACCGGCTGCGCCGAAGACTCCGGTTCCCAACAGCATGAGAGTCGAAGGCTCAGGAACAGCAGAGGGAAGAGCATTCGCCGAAGCCGAGAACGTCGAATTGGTCGTCTGCCCGTTTACCAGCTGCGTGGTGAAGAGGAAGTTTCCAGGAGTCGGATCATAGACGATAGCTCCGCTTCCAACGAAGGTGCCACTTCCCAACACGGTCAGCGTCTCTGCTCCCGTCCCGCTACCCGTCTCGGAGGCAGTGTAGCTCATGATGTTGAACTGGAAGGTTTCGCCGCCGGCGGTGACGGTGAACAGCATCCTCGAACCGCCTGGAGTGGTGTTCTCTCCGAGAGAGTACGGAAGAGCTCCAGGAGCAAACGAGACGGGAGTGCCATTGAGAACACTCGAAAAGTCGCCTGTGCTCTGACCGCCTACCGTGGCCGCACCGAAGGTGATGCTGTTATTCGTAATGGTGTCGGAACCACTCGCCTGGATAGTTCCGTTGATTTGATCGGCGTGAGCGACGGGAGCAACAAAGGCAGCTGCCAGCGCAAGGATAGAGAGTGACTTAAGCATTTTAAAAAACCTCCATGGTTACAGATAATGCGTGCGAGCTGCGACGGAATCCGCCGCATGCTCAATTGCTAATGCACGTAGGTAGCCAAGACTCCCGTCGCCCCTCCTGCTAAAAAATCATTCATATATTTAGGACTTATCCGGAGTTATCTTCTTCCATGAATCAAATCGAAACACCTGACTGCAACTTATTGCGCTTGATAGGGAGAAAAACTTCTATCTGCAAAAAAACACCCCTCTCCGAAGAGAGGGGTGTGAGGCAAACCATCTAACCTCATTTGCATCAATACTTATCAAAAGCCTGTTTTGTGCCTTTTACCACTGCAGCAGAAGCAATTCTGAGCAAAAGGCCGGCCCCATCGCGCCAATCATGCTGTAGCAACCCGGGCTTCCCGGACGATTATGCAAAAAGTCCTGCATGACTGTGAGCACGGAAGCCGAGGAGAGGTTCCCGCGCTGGCGCAGGCTGTTCCACGATGCCGACAAAGCTCCCTGAGGAAGATTCAGACTGCTCTCCATCGCCTTGAGGACCTTCGGCCCTCCGCTGTGGAAGATATAGCTGCAGATCTGTCCCATGTGCATCTCGTTCTCTTCAAGAAAGCCCTCAACCGTATTGCGCAGCTCATTGTTCACCAGCTCCGGAACCTCCGCCGAGAGAACAATATTGAACCCCGATTCATTGATGTTCCAGCCCATCAGGTGCTCGGTATTGGGATAGAAGGTCGACTTCGTCGCCACCACACGCGGGCAGGGCTCCTGAACACTCGTCGGTCGCTTTCCATGCGGAGTCTGCTCGCCGGCTAGGACCACGGCAGCAGATCCATCCCCAAAGAGCCCCGAAGCGACAATCGCCGCCATCGAGGCATCATCCTCCTGCCAGGTCAGCGAGCACAGCTCCACCGAAAGAAGAAGCGCATACTGATCCGGATACGCGCGGACATAATCGGCAGCGCGCGAGATTCCCGCCGCCCCGGCCACGCAGCCCAGGCCGAAGATCGGCGTACGCTTAATGTTCTTCGGAAAACCCATCAGGTTAACCAGGCGCGCATCGATGCTCGGGCAAGCGATACCCGTCACCGACGTGAAAAAGATCGCGGAGACATCCGAGGCTTCGATTCCAGCCTGATCGAGTGCCTTCTCAATCGCCTCCTGCCCCAATGCAAGAGCTCCCTTGATCCAGGCATCGTTCGTCGGACCGAAGCCGGAGAGCGTGCCCAGGGTATCCAGCGGAAACATGATGTGACGGTAGTCCACACCACAGTTACCATGGAGTCGATCCATGATGTCAGGCATCGCCAACTTATCTTGCATGCGCGTTTTCAACGCTTCGGTAATGACAGCCTGGGGGTAGCGATGGGGAGGAAATGCCGTGCCTACGGACGCAATGCGCATAAGTCTTCTATACCTCTCAAGGAAGTTTGTTTTGCAAACAAGCTGATCAGCTACATCAGCGATTAACTTTTTGGCAGGAGTTTCACAAGCCTGTGCTCAGAAGCTGGCGGAAGGGAATAGCTATCCAGCACACAGGGAGAAGCCTTTAGGGCGACATGTTTAGTATAAAACAGTTTCGGGTTGCCTGTATTCACACAATTTCTTGGGGTCAGCATCTTTCTGATAACAAAAAAGATGAAACGAACTTCCGCCCGTTCAGGCCGTTTGGATTGTAACAACTTCAGAGTATCCCCTGATCTCCAATCCCTCTATCCCACATTCAGAGTTTGGCCGTAACACTTTCGAATAACTTTAAAGATAGATCGTATCTTCTTCCCTATCATCGCGCACCTCTCCCCCATTGCTATGAAGAGCCCGTAAAAATCATTGATTGACCAACCGCATTGCGCTTCCCTCCTCAGACAAGGTTGAGGGAACTGCAAAGGGAAGGGGAAAAAAACATTCAGGAGGCGACACCGAAGGCCCGACTCCTCAAAAGAGAAGATTTCGACGTATTGGGATCCTTATCTCCCAATGTCCATCTTCCCATGGCGCCCGGAAGGGGACTTGAACTTCTACCCATCACCGAGCCTGTGTAAGTTGCTGATAATACGTTAGGCATAGGTGGTATTAAGGACATTTAGAGCATACCGTACAATTTGGGCACACCTCAAGCAGCGTACGGAAATGATGCAGTGGTGGAGTGACTATGGTTGAGGAGCAGCAAAGGGAGTTGCAGGTATGACCCATCCCTTAGCCGCGGCAGTGAGGGGCATCTCAACCAACTGATGGACCAGGACCGCCAGCAAACGAGAGGATCAGGCAGGTGGCAACGGTGAGGGCCTGACCGTGCGATGTATTGAACGTCCCCTTAGAAGCCTGTAGCAGATCGAGAAAATCGGGATGTGGACCAGATAGAGTGAGTAGGAAGCATCCCCTAGATTCTGGATCCATTCGGGGAAGCGCAAGCCACGCTCAAGTCCGATCGTTGAGAGTACCACGAGAACGACACCCACTCCCCATGTGAGGGCGCGCACAGCCGGCGACGACAGCGGTTACCGCAAGCAGGACGAAATACCGCCTGCGCCGGCCGCGATTGCAAAGGTTCGATTGATGCATTTACCAGATTTGGCGAGGTTCCCAAGCCATAGACCAGCGATGAACTCGAACAGCAGGGGCTGGCCAGCGTCATGATTGCGGAGGAGATAAAGGCTAACCCGCCAACGACGAAGTGGGCGAAGAGGGGAGCGAGCAGACCGTTTGGTTGAATGTTGTTAGATGACCAATTTGGATCTGGCGAAGTAGAGTTTACTGGCACCAAGCACAGCCGATGAAGGTACAAGTGATATTCGTCAATGGAACCCGCAGCGGAGAGCACACCGGCAAGCTCCGGTACGGAGACGGAGATATCTCCATCCCGTTCATGTGGGTGACCAACCCGCATTAGCTATTGTCATTTGACGACTGCGTACTGCGCGATACCATTCCCGAACGACCAATTCTCCTTCGGCACTTCAACAAAACTGATGATGTCCTCGGAGCGCAACTTAAGCCAATGATGCAGGCTTCGGCGACAGCTTGCTAGAACGCCTGCTTTTGCTCCACTGTCCTCCCAGCGTTTAGCGTGATCTGGATAAAATGCAGTGGTCCGAACGCTCTATCCCGAGGTAGGAAGGATCGAATATCAAAAAGCTATCCCTGGGATGTTCCGTGATGACTTGGAATTGATCGTTCTTCGGAACGTTCAAAGTCTCCAGCATCGATCCATAGACGATTTGTCCGACTGCCTCGTGGTATTCAGGCGTCGTTCCTTGTCGAAGGTCAATTCTTACGAGAGGCATTCGTTCTCCTCGGTGAATCATGCATCAACACTATTCGCCGCGTGAGGCGAATCAATCGTCATTGTAGGTACGAAATGTTTGAGGCTTAGAGATTTCTGCGTAAACAGGAAGGCGATGCCGGTGAACGAACATAAAGTGCCCGCCATTCAGAATGCGGATTGGCAATTTCCTTCAAGTGTGCGGATGAGACCGGCACCACCAGCTGCTAGAGCCGCGCCGAGCTGATGTGCCGCTGCAATCCATTCATAGATGACGCCAGCATTTTCGCGCCCAAAGCAGTCAGAAGTGAGCTTCACGGTTGGCGGTACGGTAGCAACCCAATCCAGACCATAAAAGATAGCGAACCAGTTTAGCTCCGAAGGGGCGTGGGAGAGCGTGTGAGGAAAAACAGTAGTGATATTCCTCTGAGCAGGTAGTACGCACAGAGCAGATAGCGACTCGATAGGTGATCGCTTAACCATCCGGAAGCAGTTGTACCGATAATATGCAGCCCGGACTTGAGGAACTCCGTAGTCATGACACGCTGGAATCAGATGGGTTCCGATAAGACCACTCGTGCTTGCTCCGCAGACGAAAAAGCTTCCTCCAAGTACCTAAAATGCTGATGAACGTAAAGCAATTCGCAAGCCTTCCAGGGGCGAGTGATACCCGTGTCGGAAGGTCGTGAACATTGTTTCTGCCATACGGTTTAAGTTCGAAATCCGAAGGTCGATCCCGCCAAAGGCAAAGTAAAAGACGCGAAGTTGCGGAACTTGAGCAACCGGGTCTAGGGTGCGAAGCGTATGGTCCGCCGCGCGACTGCAAGGATTAGTTGGGCGAGAAGACAAGTCTGCGGCAATGTATTCGGCCTTTAGTGGAGCCGCGTGCTCCTGGCCAGGATGAGTTCCGCTGCGTGTCTGTCCTTACAAGTCGGTCGGTCGTTGAAGACCATTATCAGGATCAGGTTGCAGACACGCCGTTGTGACTGTTCTTTCGTCCTTACTGTTCCTATGCAGACCTTGGTGGGGAAATTCGTTGCTGATCAGGCTTAGGCTGCTGTTGCGCTAAATGCAGGCCTATAGTCTTCTCCGGTGGAGAGCACGGCCCATGCGATGCGTGCGAGCTTGTTGGCCATCGCCACGACCAGCACGTTACGAGGTGCTCGTGCTTCGAGCGCGTTCATCCATGCTCCGATCGGAAAGCGGTCTCGCTTGATGCGCATCGCTGCGGCGCGTGCACCGTGTATCAGTACCTTGCGCAGGTAGGTGTTGCCGCGCTTACTGATGCCCAGTAGCTTAGCCTTGCCGCCAGTCGAGTACTGCCTAGGAACGAGGCCGAGCCATGCCGCAAAGTCTCGTCCCTTGCTAAACGTCGCGCCGTTGCCGATGGCCGCGACGATAGCAGTTGCGACGATGGGGCCAATGCCTGGGATCTGTCGGATGCGGCAACAACCTGCGTCACTGCTAGCGATCTGTTCAAGCCTGTCGGTCAACTCGTCGATCTGTTGCTCAACGGTCTTCCACTCGTCCCACAGGATGCCGATCATGTTGCGCATCATCGGTGTCAACGCGTTGTCTGCGTTCTCGAGTACATCAGCCATCGCAGCCTTCATCTTGGCCGGCTTCTGCGCAAAGACCATGCCGCGCTCCAGCAGGAAGGCTCGTATCTGGTTGATGACCGCCGTGCGCCGTGAGACGAGCCGGTCACGAATGCGGTGCATCGCCTGAAGGTCGAGTTGGTCATCCGTCTTGATAGGAACGAAGCGCATGTTCTTGCGCTCGACGGCTTCGGCGATAGCCTCTGCATCAACGAAGTCGTTCTTGTTGGACTTCACAAACGGCTTCACGAACTGCGCCGCGATCAGCCGCACATCATGGCCTTGCTGCTTCAACGCTCGTCCGAGGAAGTGCGCTCCAGAACAGGCTTCAAGACCAATCAGCGAGGTCTGCATGTTCGCGGTAAAGGCCAGCAACTGCTTCTGGGTGAACTTCTTCTTCGCCAGCACCTTGCCCGATGTTCCCAGGGCCACAAGGTGAAACGTCGTCTTGCCAAGATCGATGCCTACCGAACGAATCTGCATGTCGATAATCCTCCTTAGAAACCGCTGATACCATCCTCCGCCTCAGCGGAGGGCTACAGCGGCGGACCATCTCATTAGTCGGCATCCATTTACCAATGAAAAGTCAATGAGCGCATCGGCGATTTGTCATCAATTAAGAATCACATCTGACAGCGTCGGCGTTCACCAGCATCGCGATCGTCCATGATCGCGACAGACCAGAAAGCGGAGCAAGTCACCTCCGATATCGTTGCTCAAGGTGGGAAGGTCCATGTTGTGGTGGGCGACCTAACGGATGACAATGCGGTTGAACGATTGAGCGCAGAGTCCATGCAGATTGTCGGTACTATGGACATCCTCATAAACAATGACGGAGATTCAGGAGGCTCGACGGATAGCTGGGATGCGCCTCGACCAAACTTCCTGATCTTCTTACGACTGAAATGTCTTCGCCGCCCTTAGGGTCACGAGTCGCGTTCTGCCAGCAATGCGCGAGGCGAAGCAGAGACGCATTATCAAAATTTCGAGTCTTGCGGCAACTGTGGCCACTCCAAACGGACTAGACTAGTCGGCTTCTAAGACCGCTATGAACGCGATGACAGCCTCACTCGCAAAAGTCGTAGCAGCAGACGGCATTACTGTGACTGCTATCTCTCCCGGAACCATTCGCAGTCAGACGCTGGAAACCCGCTTCCGCTAAGTTGCTCATGCGAAGAGGCTTTAGCAAACGAAGTCCTGCCGCTGTTCGCTCAGGTTCCTGTCGGCCGAGTTGGCAACCTCGACGAGATCGCGCATACCGTCACCTTTGTAGCGAGTCTTGCAGCGAGCTACATCACTGGGATCAGTCTGCGAGTTGATGGTGGTCTGTCCACTAGCATTTGACGAATGTGTCATCAAATCGTCAAGTCGGCTTCACTTTGGTGGGTGTCCTGGACGATTTGAATTGCTTGCCAGTTGTGGTCGGATATCTGCTGGCACTCGGCTTTTCTTTGCGTAGCGGGCTTTAGTACCTGTTGTTGCGACGCGAGAAGAGAGTTTGCGCGGCTGTCTTTGTGATGGCCGAGCCTCACTCGGCCTCCGGGATATGGACTTGGTTGCTGGACCAGATGGTCGAGGATCAATGTCTATCAGACATTCAATATCCTGCAAAAGACGCTTCCGCTCGCCCTCTGTCCAGGTGTGCCAGTCAACGAGTTCCAGAAGTTTCACTCCCTCGAGCGCCAGAAACGCAAGCATCGCCCCTTTGGGGTGATCACACGTTGCTTTGATGCGCTGCACGGTGCGTTGCATGTAGTCTTTGCCCGATCGGCGCAGTTGCTGGTCGTTCGCGATGGATGCACATAGATTTAACCCGATGGAGCGCAAATCATTCGTCACTCCCTTGCTTGACGCGCGTAGTCTGCCACGAATCGCGGCGTTTTGATCACCCTCCAGATCCTTGATCGCTGCTTCATTGACCGCTGCATCGACGGTTACCATCCGATCCACCACGGCCTTGATCAATCCCCGCTTCGATTTGTAGAGATAGAGGACGCTCGCTTTGCTGATACCCGCTTGGATGGCGACCGCCTCTATGGTCAATTGGCTGGCGCCATTTTTGGCAACGACATGTTGCGCTGCATCGAGGACTTTATCTTCACTGATGACACGGTTCCGGCCCATAGTTTGCTCCTAAGGCTTGTATAACCATCCGCTCGGATATAAGCAAGGTAACCAGAACTGTGAAGCTGCGACTTAATAGGAACATTCACCTCGCCATCGCTTTTCTGCATAGTCATCTCGCCAGGTCGTCAGCGCGCGTAATTTTCTCATAACCCCGCTCATTCAGGTTATCGAATAGCGGTTGAGCGGCGGTCGTTCCGGGATCCGTTCGTGCTACCGAAATCGCCAGGATCCGCACTTTCCCATCCAAGGGCAATGTAAATGTCTTGGCGTTCGGAGGAAGGGCGATGGAATAGGCGAACAAATAGCTGTAAGCATACGGTTGGTTCCTTCCGTCGCCGGTGTGATGGTGCGAAGCATACCAGGCCAGAGGGGCCTGCTTCACAAATCCGGGCTGCAGACCGAGATAGTCCGCGGGATACTTCGGGACCCAGGTGGGGCTGCCTTCATCATGGATATCCCATGGCTCATGGTTCGCCGACACGGCCCAATCTGTCCGCAAAGCGACCTCACGCCGCGGCAGATTACCAAGCAACGAGGGTCCCCCCACCATTTGCGTCGCAGGAGCTGGTTTCCATTCGCGCGTATCCCATTGACCAAGGAATCCGCTCCAATCATGAATCGTGATGCGAGTTTGGTGGTCAGCGACCCTGAACGTTACCGGTCGGTCGCCGCCGTACGATGCAGCAAGCACATAAATTCTGTTGAAGTCCCCTGTAGGAAGGTTCAGAACCTGCCCCTTTGGCGTCACGGCGTTCAGCTTCTGAGCACCGGCATCAGCCAAATGCAGATCAACTCCATCGAACGAGATGTGTTGAGGCAACATCTCTGCAGGCAATGCGTTCCCAACTCCATCGAAACCTCCACTCATCTTGGTGTCATCTTCCGACGCAACAGCAACGTCGTACGGCAACTTGAGAGGCGTTGATTCAACCTGACTCGTAGCTACCTTTGGGGCTGCGAATTTCAAAGCGAAGCTCCGCGGTTGATATGCACTGAAGGATGTTTTCAAAACCCCACCCCGCAGCGTTGCTGATCCGAGATCCTGTTCCTGCCCATTTACCTCTCTTGCACGCGTAATTTGCCCGGCGAATTGGATCCGTACGTCAGGTGCGTTCTTCCCATCCAGCTCCACCAGGCGGAGGACAACATCGTCACTGAGTTCGGTCTTCTTTATGGCAAGCACCCGGATCCTCGGATTGCTCACGTTCATTAGTGAGAAGCTGGGCCCGAGCGCTCCGGGATGTTTTTCGGAGGTAAATCCAATCAACGGCGTGCTGAGCCGATATGCTTGCCAATCAGTTTGCGAAGCGCGCCAATCGTCAGCGTGTCCAGCCAATCCGAACAGGATTTCGTGGTGCCCCCAATCTTGACTCAGTTGATCGGTGTACTCCAGTCCTAAGCCAGAGGTCGGGTAGGAACCGTCGGGTTTACCAATCCCGGGCGTCCGGATCAGAGTGAGGCGAAGCGTATGGTCGTCCCGTTTGTCAGATCCGTTTTTGACACCCGTCAGAATAGTCGCTCCGAACTGTCTGCTCTCGTCCGTGAGATCGATCCAATGGTGCGCGCCTACTTCAAACTCTCGACTGGAAGCAGTCGGGCGTTCTACCGTCCCCACCTCCCAGCTGTATGTAGCCATCTTGTTGCTGGCCGAGAGTGGAAAGACGGCCTTCAGATTTGCAGAGGGAGTCTTCCAATCCACAGACTCGCGAAATTCGATTCGGTTCCCGGCTTCGCCCGCCGCGAGACTGACGGTTTGAATGAACCTCGAAGCATTCGTTTCCCGCCTGACCTCGAGGGCGACGCGCACAGGTCCTTGTTCGACGACGCGGATCTTCGCGCTCCCTCCGACGTAGGCCAATGGCTCAGCTTGCTCTTGATCGAAGTCCATATTCCAGGCTGGAAAGCCCTGTGGCGCGTCCTTTGAAATCGCCAGACGCATCGGAGCGGAGAGAAGTTCTTTGCTCAGCGATTTATCGACGATGCTCGTCACGTCTCCGTTTGAGTCGACACGGACGCGATATCTCGCATTTTCGAGTCCAAGGTTGCTGACGTTCAATTCGCTCGAAACGACTTGCGTCTCCTTGTTGCGGATGTGAAAGGTCGAGTAGCTTACGGAGGGAACCTTGGCCAGGAATAATACCTTGTCATTAGTTATCTGTGCAGGCACCTCTCGTCCATCGGGACCAACAACCTCAACTCCGTTCGGGATAGTCTTCCGTTCCGGAAGAGCGACCTCTACAACGTCCTCCCGTTCAATATTGAGAGAATTGAAAACCACAACAGATGTCCCGTCGCCTCTCGTATCAAGAGCGGACGAGATAGACTTCACTGCATCTGTGAGAACGTCAGCAAACTGATTGCCAGCAATTACATCGTCGTTTTGAGCGAACTCGTAAGCCTTGGGTGAGGCAGTACCACCGCCGGTGTCGTGGAACTGGCCGGACATGACGAGCGTCCATGCATCGTCGAGACGCGACAGAGGATATGACCGTCCACCCAACCATGCTGCTGTGACCGAAGCTTTCTCGGCAGCGTCTGCAAGAATCTCATTCTGCCGGTTCCAGCTCTTGTGATAGGCCTGCGAAGTCAGCGAGCCGGGCGTGTGATTAGTTAATTCCAGATCACCTTTGTAGCGTGGCATCGAGGCAATCATCTCTGGCTTTATATCCAGAAACATCTGGTCCGACGGCGATTCGAGCACGTGAACAGGGCCTTCGCCAAAACGCACAGGAACACTAGCGGTTTTGTCACCGGAAGAGTCGTCTGCCATCCCGAGATCATGGAAGAACTTATGAACGTCGGGGAGCACCGTCTCCGTCTTGCTCACCGTAGCCTCCAACAGACGAACGGAGGTCTCATCGGGCGCACCGCCAATATCGCCAGTCCCAACGTAGTGATAATCTGCGAAGACTCCAGTGACCTTGCCATCTAGGTCGATCCGCTTTGCCCAATCCTGTTCGCGCAGGAAATCGAAAAAGACGCGCTGCACGGGTGCGGCGTTGGGAAGCGGCTTTGGATAGTCGAATGGAAGGCTTTTACTTAAATCCGTCTGGACACGGCTCTCGTACGGTGAGGGATTCAGGGCCGAGAGCACGGTTGCACCGTCTGGGCCCTCCCAAAGACCTAGGTTGAAGGGAATTCCATCCGGTGTTTGCTCAGGGGAAGTAGGGCCGCCTGCAACAGGCGACGGACTGTAAAGCGGTATCAACTTCTGAGTTGAGAAGCCCTTGATTCCCGCATGTGCCATTATGGTCGGCAACGAACCAGGAAAGCCGAAACTATCCGGTAAGAACACATCAGCCGGGGCCTTCCCAAATTCTTCGCGGAAATACATGTTCCCATACAAAATCTGACGGAACGTCGATTCGGCGCTCGCAAGATTGGGATCCCATTCTTCTACGGAAGATCCCGCTGGATACCACCTCCCCTGTGCGACGTATGTCTTCAAACGCTCGTAATCGCGCGGGTAGTATTCCTTCATCAAACGATATCGGTTCGAGCCTGTCCAGTTGAAGACGTAGTGAGGGTACTTTTCGAAGAGGTCGAAGTTCACCCTCATCGTCTTTAGTAGATTCTCGCTAATCGTTTGTCGAAAATCCCAACGCCACTGAGTGTCGAGATGTGCATATGGAACCACATAGAGCGTTGGGTGCTTTGTCAGATCCAGCACTAGAGGTGTCTGCGAATGCGCACAAATCATAGCCGTGAATCCGAGCGTGCTAACCAGCAGGGCCTTGATACGACTTGCCATATTGTCCTTCCGGAACTATTGATGAAAAAGGCAGGGCGTTTCCCGCCTGTGTGACGGCACACAGGCTTCAACCACCATGGACGTATTTATAACCATCCGGTCGGATAACGTCAACTTACGGCCGTTTTCTAGCTGGATCACCCATGGCGCCGAATAATAAGAAGAGAGAACAATAATCGAAATCTTCGCGCATCGCCGTGCGCATTCCAACTGACTTGTCAGCGGGAATGGACGAGCTTGTGGAGTGGGATCGTCAGAGCTTGAGCGTGCGCGTCGAGGTCCTCAATTTGAACAATCCCCGCGCACACTAGAACTTTCTTCCTTTTCCGGCATCCATTCTCGCGCCACGCTGCTTGACGGCGGACCCCGGAACCAATCGCGCGGCATATCAGAGTTTCAGGTCGGGTATATTGACGCCGAATAGTAACGACTAAAAACAAAGTGCCTCTGGTGCATGGGCTGGAGCTTCGCCAGGGAGAACAAGACGTTCCAGTTCCGTGATCCGTAAGGAACGACCGTGTCCCTCCACATGCCAGCTTCGGACGAGGCGAAGAAACGATCTGCATGCCGTTGAGTATCGTTAGCTTGCTTAGACTTGAGACCGGGCCGGCTCTTAAAAGATTGAGGACTGGCTTTGCTCTTTGCAGGCTGGTCACGCTTGTGCCCAGCCCGCTTCGTTATTGATTGATCAGGCCTGGGATCACCGGAGCATCTGGATATATCGTGGAAAGCGTCAACTCACGATACTTTTCCGCCTCAGCCGCACGCGCCGCCTCTACAGTTTTCACGCGCGTCTCTGCATCCTTGCCAAGAATCAAGCGCTTCGGAACATCCTGCGTGTGCGCGAGCTTTACGATTAGTTCGGCAATCCGCTTGGGATCGCCTTCAGACTTGCCACGCGCCGCAGCCCCCAATTTATAGAGAGCTCCAACAGAATCCTGATATTCGGGCAAAACGTCGGGAGAATTTTCACCGGCCCGCTGTGACCAGTTAGTACGGATTCCGCCCGGTTCTAAGGTGCAGATCTTTACACCAAAGGGAGCCACTTCTGCGGCTATCGAGTCGCTGAATCCGCCAACTGCCCATTTTGCGGCATGGTAGGGGGAATTTCCCGGCATGGCCAGGCGTCCACCGATCGAGGATATCTGGAAGATATGGCCGCTCTTCTGTTTGCGCATTACAGGCAGCGCTGCGCGGGTTGTGTAGACGACACCGAACAGGCATGTCTCGACGACATCGCGAAACTGCGCGGAGGTCATTTGCTCGAAGGGGGCGAAGTATCCGTAGCCGGCATTATTCACCAGCACATCGAGCCTTCCATATTCGTCCAGAGCGGCCTGAACCGCTGACTCTGCTGCCTGTTCATCCCGAACATCGAGTGGGACGGGGTGAATCCGTTCACCGTATTGCTCCACGAGTGAGTCCAGTTCCTCCAACTTCCGCGCTCCTGAGACGACGCTATCTCCGGCCGCCAGAGCCGCCTCCGCGATGTCACGTCCCAACCCATTTCCGCTTCCTGTGATCAGCCAGACCTTGGACATTCTTCTGCACCTCGTCCCAATAGAGTCGATTCAGAGCAAATGGTTGCTCATTTCTTTAAGGCTAAAAACTAGCCCAGCCATGCGCAGAACACCTCAAGGCTGCCTTATGATTTCAACCTTCTGTTCAAGCATGTGTTCAGCTCGATTTCCACACAGATTCCTGCATCGTGGCCACGGAAGGAGAGGCAAAACCCAAAGGAACACTTTTGAATGCGCGTCCCACACGCAGAGACTCACTGTCCTTCTTCCGCCGCATCTGGTGCAACCTGTACCGCCCGCCTTGTCAGCGATGACTATGCGTTCATGAACGGCTTCCACGAACAGCCGTCTGTGGAATTGCATCCCCTATCGCCAGCAAGGACACTTGCTGAAAGCGTCGGAATATCAAATTATTCTTGGGCCGTGGGACTTTCCAAAGAGAGGGCACCTTCCACCTCTACATTTAGGGCCATTGCACATCCGTGGACGTTCAACCCATTGCCTCTATTGCAGCGGCCTGAGAGATCTTACGACTCAGCAGGATTCCCCCGATGAGGAAATACACCGCGCCGAAGATCGCATATCCACCGAGATTCTTCGCGTGGACCTTGCCGTGAAGGCCACCCAATCCAAACGCAGCGCCAGCCACCATCGATTGAATGCCGCTCAAGATCATTGCCCACTGTCCGCCGAGTTGTTTCCGTCGACTCAAACCAGCAGCGAGCTGAAGCAAACCCGCACCAAACGCCCAAACTCCGAAAATCCCGATCGCGTATTCAGGCCGCTGGAAGACCATGAGTGCAATCCCGATCGCAGTTGCAACGCCCAAGACCGCATTGATCGTTTGAGAAGTCCTGGCGCTGCGATCAATCGCCGACGTCTTCAAGTCGTAAATCGTGCAGGCGACGTCCCACAAGGGATAGAGAATTACCAGAACGGTAGCCATGGCGGGTTTTGCGACTGCAGTAGCCATGACGCTACCGGCCCAGAAAACTTGAAAAACTGTTCGTGTGAAGTACAGCTCCCTCAGGGAGCGCGCGCGTTCAACATTTAGCGTTTCCATTTTGCTCCTAGATATTTATTAGTTGATTTCAATGCGACCCAATCGAGATGGGATCGCACGGTCTAGTGTTTCGCCGCCGAAATTCTCTTCACTGTTTGCATCGGTGACGATCTTTCAAAACGGCCACACCCAAACTAGCCTTGGTCGGAAATTAATGATGGATGCTAGCCCTTCTAAAGTCTGCCATTCATCAGTTTAAACGAAACTTTGCTACCTAATAAGTTTAGGTACAGAAAAGTAATTTTTCCTGTTTTCAAGCGAACACCCGTCAAAGACACACGGACAAAGCAACCTCAGATCATATATTCTTCCAGCATTATTTATAACCGATTGGTCAGTTAAATACTATTTATGAATGATATTCACAATCAAACCACGGATGATCCCCGGCACAGATTGATACTGCTGGATTCAAGGAGACTCCCTCCCCTGTCACTGATCTAGCCGTTTGAAAGCAAAGCGGTTAGTCGCCCCAATCAAAACAAATATTCCTGATCCTTAATCGATCAGTTCTTTGAAGCGTTTTGTTTTACATCTTGGGCCCCGTTGAGGAGAGTCGGCTTGATCGGCGTAAAGCACTTGACTTTCGCACGTGTTCGCTTCTAACTTTGAGATGCAGCTTTATTGGCGCTGCCGTAGGCGTTACCGTCATCCAACGCGTCCCTTCGAGAGGATCCCAGCAGGGATATCTCGCATTTGTGACGCTATGACTGATGCCTGCATTCTCGGATTACTCCTCATAGCTTGCACGTCACTCTTCCTTGTTCGCAATGGCCCGTCCTCGCGTATGCCAAGGCGTGCCTCCCCGTCAGAAGCCGCGTGTACGCGGTCACTTACGAACATTTATCAACCAACGAAACATTGAGAGAAACCTGATGCAAATGACTGGCAATACGATTCTCATCACCGGCGGCACGAGCGGCATCGGGCGTGCACTTGCAGAAGCCTTCCATGATCGAGGTAATCGCGTCATCGTCACCGGCCGACGCTCCTGTTTACTCGACGAGGTAGCGGTGAACCGTCCTGGTTTGATCGGCATACCGCTCGATCTAAACGACGATCTATCCGTCTCTGAAACGACAGAGCAAATCCGTGCGCGTTTCCCGGAGATTAACGTATTGATTGCGAATGCTGGTATCTCGCGGATGGAAGACATAATGGCAGAGTCCTGGGACACATCTGCTGCGCAGGAAATCGTCAATACCAACATTATGGGAGTGCTGCGCACGATCGCGGCTTTTTTACCGATGTTGAAGAGCCGACCCGACGCAACGATTATGGCCACCGGTTCTGCACTTGCCTTTGTACCCCGTGCTGATTTCGCCACGTATTGTGCGAGTAAGGCTTTCCTGCATTCATGGTTACAATCGCTACGTCATCAGCTCCGCACGCTTCCGGTGGAGGTTCTCGAACTCTCTCCGCCATACGTGCAAACGAAACTTACAGGTGAACGTCAGGCTTCGGACCCTCGCGCTATGCCGCTCACAACCTACATTGCAGACGTCATGCGAATGCTTGAAGAAGGCAACCATCCGCATGGAGAATTGATTCTGGAGCGGGATTTCCCTCGACGTTATGCCGAACGCGATGGCCGTTATGAAGAGATCTTCACTGCAATGAACCTGACTTAGCAGCCGGTCTATGACTGATGATCATGTTTTCATTGGACTGCCTGATCAAAATACTTGGAGGTCGGCTTCTCGCCAAATTCCGGTCTTGTAAGGTGCCAAGCGGAGTAACACCGTTGATCCTGCCTGCAGCATCGGGCCCTTGGTTCTCCTCATAACCTGACTTAGGACTCTATTTGGTGCGAGCATCGCTTTAGAGTCTTCGATTTCTAGCATAGGTGATTCACGGCATGCACGCACCAGCCAGTGCTCGGTCGAGCGTCCCTGCGGTAATTGGGCCGCTACCTTGCGCATGCGTAGATATGTATTTTCCTACAGCCTTAGCGATGTCCGCGCGGCACGTCTTACTCTTACGAATCTCTACCGTATCCACCAGTTGCGCGATCAGAGACTTCTGCATCTCGTCAAGCTGAGGACGGATGTTCTTCACCAAATCGACGGGCGCATGCTCCGGTGCTTTACCCGCCCGATGCCAGTCCGCCAGTAGAGTGTACTGCACAAACTTATTAGCTTCGATCTGTGCGTTGAAAAAGTTCGATACCGACGCTTCAGCCAGCCCCTTCGCCACGCCATCCTTCACTGCGCCTCGGATCACCTGTGCTTCTCGTGGCGCATCTTCCACGGCCTTGCCGCTATCCCACTTCGCCAATGCTACCTGCTGTCCAAGTATAAGTCGATGCGCCGTTGTTTCCATCAGTGGTTGAAGCTGCTCTGCGGCATTTTGCGCGTATGCCGCGCCTATCTCCCCAAGCATGAAAATGGCCACAATCGTTAATCTCCAACTATTAAGATGCATTTGTTTATTCCTGTTATCTCCAGTATGTTCCGAACGGCCCAAGAAAACTAATCTTGAGAAGAGTTCATGCGCGGCAATGGTCTCGACGAACTGGTACTACGGTGCATTGAGTACCTTTTTCGTTGGTGAACGTGCCTGTCGGGCCGTCGGGACCGATCGGCGCCATATTCACTGCCTGCTTCGCACTTTGCTCGACCATGCGGTAGCCTTGATGGTCGTTCAAGTTTGATGACACGCCTTAGCAATTGCCTCATCCTTTTTCCTTGCACAAAGCATGCTGTCGATAGAAAAGAGTCGAGGGCATACGTGCCAAGTAACCTTCGTCCCAGCGATAAAAGCACATTATTCGCAACGTAAGGATTGTTGTCGCTTTTGCGGCTGTGATTCTGGCAAGGTGATAGCCATCGTGCTCTGCCACGAAGGACGCCAGATCGATGATACGCATTTGCTTTTTTAGCCGGGGATGAAAGCGGAACGTTCGACCAGTTCTTCCGGTAATTCATCGAGCCGGCCCACGAACAACTGACGACTGCGGCGAAACACCTCTAGGATATCTTGGAACTGGCGGGTATTGTGATTTGCATTCCACGTGGCCGCATTCGTACCATCCCACGCCTGCAATACGGATGCGCCCTGGATCAATTGATCTAGACGCCTCGACATAAGTGGCTCGATATCCAGTAAATGTCCCGCCTCTTCCTGTACCGACCAAGCGTTCCCAAATCGTTCAGCGAGTTCCGCCTCTGTCAGATTGCGAAGGGCTTCATCCAATCGCGGAGGACCTCCACGCGCCCTCTCAACAATATGTGGGAACATCCACCGAGGAGTGTTGAATGCGAACTCTCGTTCGAGCCAAGGCTTGATTTGGAGCATTATTTCCTTTCTGCAGGAGAGGTTGAATATCTCTAAAAGCCTGCGTTGGCAGACTCCGCGTACAGGTGAGAATCCCCGGCGCAAAGACCATCACGTCGACACCTAATGTGCAGCCATTTGGTCCGGATCCGGTCTAGCGTTCTTGGGCGGCAATCTCATAATCCAGACCAATGGCGAAAGACAAATGACGACGACTCCAAGAATTGTGAATGCAGATTTATAAGCAAGCATGTTCGCCTGCCGGAGCATTTCCATGTAGATTCGCGCCACCGCTAAAGACTGCGCGGCAGCATTGCTAAAGTGAGTCGCTCCAGAAAAACGGTAGACATAATCACGCACGGCGTAGCTGCTGGAGCTTAGATTTGCACCGAGGTTTACCGTGTGAACCTGTGCGGAACGTGCAAGAAACGTTGTTAGCAAGGAGGTTCCAGCTGAACCACCGATGTTCCGAGCGAAGTTCGAGAGCGATGAGATTTGGTTGCTCTTCTCACGGGGTACACCGACATAGTTGAGCGTGCTGATCGGAACAAAGATGAAAGGAATACCGATCACCTGAGCAGCGCGCCATAATGTAATTGTGCCGAAAGCAGATGTCAGGTCGAGCCTTGTCAGATTCAAAAGCCCTAGACCAAGAGCCAAGTAGCCGAGCATCACCATGAGGCGAGGGTCACCTTTGCCAAGTAAACGCCCCGCAACAGCAAAGCCGAACATCAGGACGAGCCCGGCAGGAGATAAGACCTTACCCGCATTTTCTGCTGTGTAGCCCAATAAGGCCTGGAGATATTGCGGAATCAAAACCGTTGATCCAAAGAGAACCATTCCGAGCACCAATTGTAAGAAGATGGCGGTTCCAAAATTCCGGTTTTTGAGCAGTTTGACATCGACAATCGGATCGCGGTGGTGCCACTCCCACCATACGAAGAAGATTAGTGCAATGACGGCTACAGATGCCGTCGTTTGAATCTCTCCGGCCCCAAACCAATCCTTTTCCTGCCCCTTGTCGAGTGTGAATTCGAGCATGCCTACGCCGAGTGCTACTGAAAATAGGCCCATGAAGTCAACTGGATCTCGTCGCCTCGTCCGAGCGACGATTTCCGGCGGATCTTCCACCACGCGGCTTGAGAGAAAAATTGACAGAATGCCAATGGGCAGATTGATGAAGAATATCCAATGCCAACTATAGTTGTCCGTAATCCACCCACCTAAGGTCGGCCCGATAGCTGGAGCGATTACCACTGCGACGCCGTACAGAGCAAAAGCTTGTCCGCGTTTCTCCAGTGGAAATGTGTCAGCAAGAATAGCCTGCTCGGATGGAGCTAATCCCCCTCCACCTAACCCCTGCAAAATGCGCGCCAATATAAGGAGGGGCAATGTTGGTGCAAGGCCGCACAGAACGGAGCTTGCCGTGAAGACGACCACGCAACTCAGGTAGAAACGTTTGCGTCCGAAGCGATTCGACAGCCACCCTGAAATCGGCAGAATGATCGCCGATGAGACGAGGTAGCTGGTCAGAACCCACGTTGCCTCTACCTGCGAAGCCCCCAATGATCCTCCGATGTGGGGTAAGGCTACATTTGCAATCGAGGTGTCCAGAACCTCCATGAACGTCGCAAGCGTCACTGTAAGGGCGATGAACCAAGGATTGTGCTTTGGTTGCCAAGTCGTCTCTCTCGTCATATCAAAAAGCCGGTCTCCCTAGTTCTTCAATGCCAAGAAGCTATCGCCAATACCAAGATGATCACCCGAAACGCAAACACGCAGTCGTGGATGCCGATTACGCGGGCCATGTCGTTTCCATCCCGGATCTACTATCTACTAGTTGGTAACTTAGCTTGCCTGCAGATCCAAACAATGGATCGTACAGTCTGGCGCTTCCCTGCCGAAATTTCTTCAATGCTGCGTCGATGATGATCGTGGAAACATCACAGTTTTTCAGTGCGCGCCCCCGAAAGCATTCCGTCGTGGACAATAGCCATCAAAGGCCTGAGCTTCTGTCTGTACCGGGTTTTGGAACTGAATCACTTCCTTCTTCATTGCAGCGTTCAAAGTCCGGTCGAGCCAATCGTCTAGAGCGGTGAAATGCAGGCACACCTCCGGCTCGAACATCCTCGGGTCAAGATGGCATCTCTGAGCCCAAAGGCGCCGCCACATAGAACGACACCGTCTTTCCGCGGACACCCCCTTCCCAATGCTTGGATGTACGCTCGGAGTCGAGCCAAGTGAGCTCTCAATCTGAGAATCGAGAGCCTCTGTGCCTTGGATGCCCTTCTCTCTGTAAGCCTCAGAACGGCTATAACCAAGGCAGCTTTGCTCGGAAAATGATAGTGAATACTGGCTTTTCTGATGCCTACAGCTTCAGAAATATCCGCATAGCTAAAGGCGGAATATCCGCGCTGCATCATCAGCGAATCTGTGGTCCTCAGGATCTTTTCTGCCATCTCTCCGTGCATATTGATAAGACTACCGACTAGTAGGCATGGATGCAGAAAATTAATTGCTCTTCCGCAAGAATGCATTTTTGCCCGTAGGCCCATCCTTCCCAGTTGCATTAGACTGTCCTTGCTGTAGACAGCGGGCATACCCCGAGCAGGCCCGCAGAAGGTTCAAGTTTTGCTTGAACGACACGCGTCCGATGATGCGCTAGGTGGTATCCCCCTATAGTCTTTGCATGATTCTGTGTTTTTGGTCGACTTAGATCATGGCACCGGGTCGATATGAGTTGAGCGAGGCGCAGTGGAATCGGATCAAGGACACTCTTCCTGGGCGGTTAGAGCATGTGGGGCCGTACGGTGGTGGGACATCCGTCAGTTTGTGAACGGTGTGATGTGGGTGTTGCGTTCGGGCGCTCGCTGGCATGACCTTCCGGAGCAGTATGGCAAGTACAAGAGCGTGCATGCGCGGTTCATGCGCTGGGCGGTCCGGTGTGTGGGAGCGCATTTTCGCAGAGCTTGTTGCGGATAAGAAGAACTTCTATCTGATGCTGGACTCGACCATCGTCCGGGCACACCAGCAGGCGGCAGCAGGCCGGAAAAAGGGGCTCCGAAGATCCGGCTCTGGGGCGTTCCCGAGGAGGTCTGAGCTCGAAGATCCACCTGCTGGCCGACGAGAAAGGCCGTCCGGTCGCCTTCCGCATCACCGCCGGGCAGGCTGCAGAGTATGCCCAGGCCATCCTGCTGCTGGAAGGCAGCGCAACTGCATCGAACGCTGCTTCTACCAACTTAAGCAGTTCCGACGCTTCAGCACACGATACTGCCGAACCATCCAAGCCTTCACTGCCACCACAGCAATCGCATGTGCATCGATCAGACTCCAGCTATATCTGGATACTATCTAGGCTTTTGGCGTATTCGGAACTGGAATCTGTTAAGCGATATATGGAGCTTCGGCGACCTAATTCGCGAAGCATCATGGGAGCAAATTGCTTTCATGTCTCACACAAGCCACCACCAAACACATACAAGAGCAGCTTCAGTGCGTTGATCATAGCCGTAAGGCCAATTGCGAGCGGCACGCCAACCTGTTCGAAGACGGCTCGCACGTTAAGATCGTCGGCTAGGGCCCGCAGATAGACATCGCGCGGAAGGATTGAACATATCCATCATTCTCTCCCGTGCCATACGGACCACTGACGTGGCCGATGCATATTGTTCGAGACAACCAAAGCCTCCGCAGCCACACGAAGAACCGTTGTGCGTAGCAACGATGATATGCCCAGCTTCCCCTCCCATGCCACTGAACCCATGCCCAATGCGCCCCGAGACGGCGAATCGTGCTGCCTGAGAAGATCACCTCAAGACAGCCCGGACTCATCGAAACGCAGGCGGACATCAACGATTCGGCTTCCTTAGAACACTCGTCACCAGAGTGCGCACGGACTTCCGAAGCTCAAAGTCTCATCGCAAACGCAGGCATTTCACGAATAGAGGATCTGACTACGCAGGAGTAGGAGCTTTCTGCTGTTCAATCGATCGTCTAAACCAGCATCATGGGCATCACGCGGCCAACGAGGCGTTCCTGCCACTCCTTGTCCGACAACCAGCTGCGACTGGCTAGCCCGCTGTTTTGTACCAGTGAGGAGTTAGTGTAGCGCATTGACCTCTGAGATCAGATCGATGCAGGGTGTGGCAACATGGGGAGCCGGGAGCGAAGCGACTGGCTCCCCATGTTGCCAAGTGGTCGAAGTCATCCATGCCTCTGGTGCTGGAGGTCTGTAGCCGAGCGAAGAGTGCGGCCTGACGGTGTTGTAGTGGATGCGCCAGCGCTCAGCCAGCACACGCAGTTCTTTCATCGAGTAGAAGAGTTCGCCGTTGAGGAACTCACCTCTGAGCTTGGAGTTGAAGCTTTCACAGTAGCCGTTCTCCCACGGAGATCCAGGTTCGATGTACAGTGTTTTTGCGCCGGTATCGGCAAGCCATTTGCGCAGGTCCTTGGCCACGAACTCGGGCCCGTTGTCTGATCGAAGATGCTCTGGCACTCCCTTCCACACCATGACGTCAGCCAGCGCTCCGATCACTTTGGCTGAGGACCAACGCCGTTCCGCACGGATCAGCAGGCACTCGCGCGTGGACTCGTCGATCAGGTTGAGGATGCGCACACTACGGCCGTCATGCGTTCGTGCGCTGACGAAGTCGTAGCTCCACACGTGGCCCGCATGCGTCGGTCTAAGCCGCACACACGATCCATCGTTGAGCCACAACCGTCCTCTTGGCTTCTGCCTCTTCGGTACCTTCAGCCCTTCACGACGCCAGATGCGTTCGACCCGGTCCTTGCCCACCTTCCAGCCGGCACGCACCAGCAACGCCGTGATCCGGCGATACCCGTAACGTCCATACTGGCTGGCAAGAGCAACGATGGCCTGAGTCAGACGATCTTCGTCTTCGCGCTGTGTCGGCCGGTAGCGCTGCGTGCCCCTGGGCTGCCCCAACAGAAGGCACGCATGCCGCTCACTCGCGCCACGCTCACAGGCATGGCTCACCGCACTGCGCCGTCGCTCAGGGCTTAGAAGTTTCCCGAGGCGATGTCCTTCAGCACAAGGTTATCCAGACTCAGGTTCGCCACCAGACGCTTCAGCTTCCCGTTCTCCTGCTCAAGCTCCTTCAACCGTTTCGCCTGGTCGATCTGCAACCCGCCATACTCCCTGCGCCAGCGAAAATACGTCTGCTCCACGATCTCCGCTTCCTTGCATGCCTGCGACGTCGTCTTGCCGTTCGCTACCGCCACTTCGATCTGTCGCAGCAGGTTCACAACCTGCTCGGGTTGGTACCGCTTACCTCGGGACATCTTGCTCTCCTCATTCCAGTGTCTCTCTTAGTCACTGGTACAAAGCAAGTCGGGCAGACCACGACCATCATGGCCACAAGCTCAGCTCACGCGTTTGTCCCACGTACGGATTTTGAACCTGCCTAATAACAATCACGGACTCTATCGGAGACTGTGATCCGCATATGGCTGCCAGCGGCTCGAATTCTATTTGGTCGTTTCCTGCATTTTGAATACGCTGTATGCACCCGAGGTATCGGTCAGTTGTGTCCCCTGAAACTTTATCTCAGGCCAAGCTTGGCCTCTCTTTGCTGTGTCGAGATGCCGTGGCTCGAAGATTTCTCCAAAAACCTATACCAATCGAGGCTTGACTGTCCTCGGAGTTTCACTCGACGATGTGAGATGGAGGGCTGTGCAACCAGCAACCTCAAAGCTTAAAGTCTCCTACAATGCCGCTTGCGCAATCTATCCGACCCATCACCCATTCTCAACGTCGAATTCATAAACGCTAACGCTAATGGGTGGAACCTGTACCCTGTTTGGAAGTGCCGTCACGGAGTTCTCGGCGATTTTAATAAGAGGCTCCTTGCCCGGCTCATTTTCCGCCTCTACGCTGGGCGCTGCCAGTAACGATAATTTGCCCCTTCCGCGCAGTTTCACCCCGTTCATCTGAGGCGCGAACTCTTGTGCTTCTACCGTAGGATTGACCACCGAAAGAATGAACTTCTTTCGGTCTGCCGAGAAAGCTGCGAGAACGTCCAAGGGATACGTAGGGCTGCCCGTCGGCTTTGTTCCCGTGTCAACCCATGCTGTTCCGCTCACCACCGGCTGAGGTGAGTTACCACCGAGTTGCACAGGAAGCGCACTGGAGAAGTGAGCCCGCATAAGCTTGATCACCAGTCCTGCGGCAGTGTGGCCCACACCATCGCCCATGTCATCGGTCACGATCAGGTTGAATGACGACGTTGGAGTACTTGCCGCCACCATATCCGAGTGACGGAACATCTCGTGCATAAACAGAGCGTAACTCATAGGCATGACCATCCCGGTTCGCCGTGTCATTCCCGTTCCATTCGCGTTGGGGAAGCGGGTGCCCCACTCATCGAAGATGAACTTGATGTTTTTCGACTTCAGCTCAGGCAGCTTCTCCTTATAGATCTCCCACGCCTCAAGCGCCTGGCCCATGCGATTCGTCATGCGGCGGGCCTGCGTTTGCAGCGGATCGTGGAGGTCGACAAAGAGCTGCTTCTTTTCGTCGAACGACAATTCGGGATAGGCGTAGGTGTGCTCCGAGATGTGATCGATGTAGTCCGCGCCGTTCTTGAGCATCCAGTAGTCGTAATCATTGATACTTTCGAACTTGTACGGTAGGTCATTGAGGAAGGGTGGCCACCAAAAGTTTGGGAGGAACTGCTTGTTCTCCTGGGTCATCATGGAGAGCTCAGCGGGGGTGGCGCCGGCAGATGTCACCTTGATTGTGGGATCCACCTTCTTCATCGCTTTGACGATCCGGACGTGCTTCTCGGCGTACTGGTTTGCCGACATGTGGCCGGCCTGCCAGAAGCCATACATTTCATTGCCGATGCACCACAAACGCACATTGAACGGCTCGGGATGCCCATTGGCGGCGCGCAGTTTACCCATCGGCGAGGTAGCAGGGCCGTTCACATACTCCACTTCCTGCGCAGCCGAATAATCGTCGCCGTATCCGCTGTCGATCGCGAGATAGGGTTCGGATCCAAGCAGCTTGCAGAAGGCAATGAATTCGTGGATACCGACATCGTTGGATTCCCGGCCGCGTGGTGCGCGCTTATCACGATCACCTAGGCCATCGCGCCAGTCGTACTGCGAAACGAAGTTTCCGCCCGGCCACTTGGCCATGGCATAGCCTACATCCTTGAAAAGCTTAACCATTCCGGGACGGAAGCCCTGCACGTTGTCGGAAGGCATCAAGGAAACAGTCCCGATGTGGAAGCTGCCGCTGCCTGTTCCTACGATCTCCAGGCGGGCATCTTGTGTATCCACAGGTGATGTGAAGGTCAGCGGGACTTTACGGTAGACATGGGTAAGTGAAGGAATCGTGAAAATTTTCGAATCGCTTGCGCCGGATCCCCACACCAGCCGGACCACTACCTTGGCTCCGGGATCGCCTGCGAGATAGATTCGGCCGACATAGGACTTACCCTTACCAAGCCTTATGCCTTCTTGCTGGATACCATGCGCTTCGGCCTTATCTAAGCTGATGCGCGGCGTGTGGTCGCCGACGAACGGCTCGGCTTTGTCCATCTCCACGGCTGTCGCCGGCCCTACAGATTTCCAATAGTGCAGCTGAACGCGGCCGACGTTGAAACCCGGTGGTGGGGGCGCAGTGTCGTTGATGGCACGGAAAAACTTCCTGTCGGTGAGCATTTCGGCCCACACGCGTGTGGTGGCCGGTTCCATGTACCCTCCGAAAACTAGCGGGTTGACCGGCTCACCGACCGCGGTCACATCTACCGTAATCCGCAAGTCTCCCGATGGCGCGAGCGCTATCATCTTCTGCTGCAGTATTGCGGCGCCTGCCATAGACGCCACCATAAATTTCCGTCGGTTCATAGTCATATTATTTCCATTCGTCCTGATCGGATGATTGGCATTCACGCGGTTCTAGTCGGATATAGTTCCTTCCAACTATGGTGTATTTCAAAACGGTTGTCCGCTTCGATCTCCTGCAACCGCTTGGCCATAAGTGCTTTCGAATTGTTACGGCGACGTCCTTTGTGCGTTTGGCATCATCTCCGTCCACGGTTTAATGGCGAAATACATGCCACATTTATTCAACGCGTAGAAATCCGATGCAAATTCCAAAAGCGCGGCCCCGTTTTGTACAGGCATCAGTGCAGACGAGTAATTAGAACAGGGATTGTCGTAAGAGTTTGGTACTTCAACAGGCGCACGGATTGGAGCCCACTGACCGGAACCGTCCAGGAGAGCATTCATAAACAGAACCTTTCCATTCTGTTGCGCCACGGAGCCGTCGGCATTGTGCAGGACCTGACCGACTACCAGGATGACACCATTCGGAGAGACTGGCGAAGGACTCCATATGCTCGCGGGCGCATGCTCGAAGAACTGTCCACTCGCCGTCTCTATTCGTTTTCCAGGATCGTGCGCGTTTCCATAGTTCCAACCATCCCTAGATATGCGATAGTAGGCGGCGCACTTCGGACCCGTTATGGGATCTCCACATATCTCGTAAGACATAAAGTAGACGCCGGTAGGAAGCCTTCGGACGATGATCATGCCAGGGCGATCTGCCTGTATTGTCGTTGCTACGACATCTGAAGAGTCCTTCCAGACGATGCCATCGACGGTGCGAATCTTAGATAGCTTTTGACTGCAGCAGCTATAGGTTTCATCCGACCAGAACATCACAAGAGCGCCGTCGCGGGAGACTATAAACTCGGGCTCCCACAGACCCCCGCTTCCCTTTTCTCCTCTGCCTGATACAGGAGTGGAATGATAGATCCAATGCGCGCCCTGGTCGCTGCTTGTATAAACCTCAATCGCCGGGATATCTTCCTCTCTGGGATTCCTTGGCTCTACACCTGCAGGTGCTCCGGCTGGAGGTGGATTAATTCTCGAAGCATAGGTCGCTGAATATATAAGGGTTCCCGCAGGCAGACTGCCTACAGCCTGCGGAAGCTCATAAAGCCCCTCGCAGCACCTGACCCTGCTTCCTTCTCGCGCCGGTGCATCAGTGAGAAAGGTGAATGTCATGCCATCATCTTTGCTCAGGAATAGTTTTCCAGTAGTACTGGCGACGATCCAACCATTCGACGCTGTCGGTCCGTGAGCTAAGCGGACAAGCCGGGGATATCCTATGCCTTGTGGAAGCAAAGTACCTGTAGCCGCTTTCGCCTGAAACGTGAGGCAGCACATAACACAAGCGCAGACGACAATCTTCGAGATCAGCCTGCGACTCAATTTGCCAAGTGACTCTCGTCTTACCATTACTCATCACCTCGAATAGGGATTAATGCCAATGTAGATGGCCGCCCAGCGCGTGCTTGGATCATGTTGTCCATCCTGTACGGAAGGGCGTTGCAGTTCATCACGCCAGCCGTTGAGCAGGCATCTTATACTTCGCCTCAACCGCCGGATCCATGAGCGCTTTGAGGAAGACACCGCCCACAACGGATCGAGCTTGAAAACCCATTCGCTTGCCACTCACTGTGTCATACCAGCCCGTGGTGGGCACTCGAGATGGTGTCGCATCCATCCATACCACCAAGCGATGGATCAGGTCAGCCGATTGCATGGAATCGCGGGTAAGCGCGGCAGTCCAGACTTCCCAATCTAGCTTGGTGTAGGTCTTGCGATTATCCAGTGGCAGACCATACGTATTCATGCGTTTTGCATAAAAGACCCACTCCGTTTCCGCCACCGAGTTCGGAAAGAGGTGTAGGCCCAGGAAATCGTCCCACACCAGGTTGTACTTCTGACTCCACGTTCCTGGCTGATCAAAGGCTAGTTTGTAGTGGTCGCCATCCAGTCCCATCTGCTGCCACTTGGCAGATAATGGACGAACCACAGCCTCATAACGACTAGCCAGCTCTCTATCTCCTACACTACGTGCAATCTGTACAAAAGCTCCAAGGGCTTCAATCGCCTTGATGGATAAGTTCGTATTGTGGGCGAGATGTCCGGCAAAGTCGTCGGTGCTGAACTGATTCTCGGGATCTAGGCCTTTCTGTTCCAGATAAGTTGCCCAGTTTTTCAGCTGCGGCATAAAGCGTTGCGCAAACTCCCAGTTCCCTTCGCTATGACCCAACGTGGCCATCATGATCAGGAGGTTTCCGCTCTCTTCGACCGGCATCTGGCTTAGTTCGTTCTCCTCGCCACCACCGTACACCTGACCGTTTGCCAGCGGATACGTACCGAGGTCGTGTGGCGCGAATGGGAACTTCCAACGCGGGAGAGACGCATAGCGCATCAATGGCTCGAGTTGAGCTTCCAACAGTTTGGGATTGAAGAGTAGGAAAAACGGCGATGAGGGGTAGGTTACGTCAACCGTATCGATGCAACCATTGCTGTCGTTCTCTTTAGAAAACAGCATCGGTGTACCGTCTATATCCGCCACCAGCTTGTGCGCCGCAATGGTCTGGCGAAACAGCAGTGAAGTCATATACGCATAGTCGGTACCCCCGACCTCGGTCATCTCTTCAGCTAATTTCGAATCGAACTCCACGCCACGGCGTTCTAGCGTGGTGTAGTCGTTTTCAGCTTGGTTCAGCATGGTTGATTCACTCATGCCGGTGCGCTGCCAATAAGCGCTCAACTTGCGTCCAAGGTACTCGATGCTGTAGCCGTCGCTGTAACCCAACAGGACATGCTTCTCAACAGCTTTGCTTTCAACCGAACCAAAAGGCACGGTAATAGCGAGGTGCTCCCCTGAAGCACGGTTTCCCCTCATCGCTGGCACTGGCAAACTGAGATCATCGTTGCTCCCGAAACTTCCTCCATCCACGAAGTGCTGAGTGACATCAGTAGAAAGCTCCGTGACAGCTTCGGTATCCTTAGGCACGCATAGATCGAAGTAGCCCCAATCAATCCGGATTCGATCTCCGCTCTGATGAAGCATCTGCTGATCGCGCGTTCCCACACGCAATACCGTTAGTGCACCCGCCTGCACGCGTGTGGCAATTGTGGGCTGCGCGCGATCGTTCACAGCAACCGTCGGGGATACATCGAGCAGAAGGTCTGCCTTATGTCGCCGACCATCTGTAGAAACGACAGACCATGAAAGGTAGGTCACCGGTCGAGACATCACCTCGAGGTCCTGGGGGAACAAGGGGGTAAAGAAAGTGACGCGCAGTTCCAAACCAGCTGCTGAGAATCGATAGGGTATGTGCAGCGGAGTAACTTCCAATCCCTTTTGCTGCATGGCTTCCATGGGAGGCAAACCTCCCCGCACCGGTGGCTGCGTTCCCATCCAGCGAAGTACCTTGCCGTCCACACGCAACAGCCCAGTGAGTGGCTGAATGGCTTCTGACCAATGCATGGTCTGGCTTTCCGTCAAAGCATCGGACATGGACCAGATACTGAGGTAAGGATCATTCACAATCAATGGAACAGCCGGCGGGCGGTGCGTGGTTTGTGCGCCTGCAATCTTTCCTAGGAAAGACATGGCTGGAGCAATGCTGCTGTGCTTCCATTGAGATATCTTCACGCGTTTCCTCCAAACAACTGAAGCAATGGCAAGCACACCGCTAGTAGTAGCAGCTAACTGGCGCAGAATCGATCGGTGGTCTATCTGTCCTCCATAAGATTTCAGTGCCAGCAGAAATATTGGGTATCGCAATGCTCAAGGCTTGATTGGCCCATCCTTCTTCGGAACCCCGAAGTTTGGTGTACCGTCAGCGTTCCATGTGACACGTTGAGCGCGTGTCTCGCGCCGCTCGGCGTTCGGAGCATCGCTGGTTTTCGCGGCGTACAGCAGCCACATGCTACCGTCTTTCGCCTTGGCAAAGGTTCCACGGCCCGGGCCGTAGATGCCGTTCGCCGGAGACCACTGAAAGACAGGTTGAAGTGTCTTCTTCCAATTCATGGGCACCATAGGATCGCGGCCTGTGAGCGTCAGTAGACCGAGGCAGTACCGTGGTGAGGCCGTGTCACTCGCGGAGAAAACGATGAACGTTTTCCCATTGTGATATAGAGCCGTAGGTCCTTCATTGACCGGGTAATTTCTGGTAGAGCCTTCACCCTTCTCCCAGCCCGCTTCAGGATGTGCGATCAACGACGCCTCTCCATCGAACTTCATTGGCCTCTTGAGCTTGCGTATATAGGTGTTATTCGCTCCGCTATCTACAGTCACATACATCAGGTAGCGCAAATTGCCGACCACCAGCAGCGATGGGTCAATTGACTGCCTTCCGGTCTCCAGCGCCCCCTTGAAGGTGTACGTGCCCAGTACATCATCCGTGTCGGACTGAAGCACATAGATCTTGTGCTTTTCGCCAGGCATTTGCGCCGTGAAGTATACCCACCAGCGGCCGTCCATCTTCCATAAGGTCGGCGACCATGTCTGCGTCATGCCGTCCTCAGGAGTAAAGATGACATGAGCAGTAGCAGATGCAGTGGCTGGCGTCGGGCCACTCCACAAAGTGATGTCACGCCCGGTAGCTGTCAGCACATACTGACCGTCACGTGTAACCGGATCGTACGTGATAAATGGATCCGCGTGCGAAAGAATAGGATTGGTAGCCTGAGCATGAACCACCCCGGCTAGACCGATGGTCCCCAACAAGATCGCTGCAACTTTCTGTACACACATTTACCGCCTCCTGCCTTTTCTCTGGATGAAATATTTATGGAAGCAGTGGAGGATGCACTCGGATCGCAATCGGGCGCGAAGGAAGCAACATCCGCCTGGAATCTGTCGATGTCTTGGTTAGAACGCAACCCGGAACTGAATGTTGACGTTACGTGGTGGAGAATCCGTGGTCGGTGTAGTGCCCTGGTTGATGGTGCCGAAGGTTGCGTTCGTTGGATCGATGACAAACTTCGCGGTTTCCAGATTGAAGTGGTTAAGCACGTTCGAAGCTGACAGTCGGAGCGTTGCGACGTACCGCTCACGGATCAGAAAAGACTTTTGCACGGCAGCGTCGGACATAATGACCGGCTTCATACGAACACTGTCGGAGTATGTCGGATTTGTCTGTTCGTTGACCTGCGTGGTAACGATCGCCCAATCGTAGTTGGCAGTATCCGCGCCGCAGCCACTATTGATGCTGGCTGTCGTTGGGACAAGCACTCCAGTAACGGGGGTCTTATTAGCCACACAGTTGCCCCATGCCTGGGCCTGCGTGTAATTATTCCAGTCTGGCTTGCGGAACTTGTTATGGGGGAGCATGATCGCGTTTGTAGGCAGAGTGGCAGGCTCTCCACTCTGGACCTGCAGCGAGGGTGAGAAATCCCATCCCCCGATGAATCCATCAATGATTCGGTTTTCGTGAAAATCAAAGAGGCGCTTGCGACCGAAGGGTAGTTGAATGACGCCTGAGACCTTGAAGACCTTCGGAATCCCAAACTGATACACACTGCGTTGCGGAATGTTGAGTGCCTGGTTCATCCAGCCCGTCTGGTTAATCATCTTCGACCATACATAGCTTGTGTTGAAAGACACTCCATGAGACATCCGGTAGTTATAGGAGAGCTGCAAACCGTTGTACCAGGAGTATCCACGGTTTAGTGATGCTAGCGTGATCGTGCTGAACTGTGGATGGGGACGGGCGAGTTCTCGCGCCTGGAGCGTGCTATTCGTGTAATACGGCGTCCCGCTAAAGGCGGCAATGCCCTTGAACGGGTTGGGCTGCTGCGCAGTGCAGACGCTGTTGCTGCCGCTGGCGTAGACTTCGTCGCACTTCTGCAGGAAGCTCCAGGGAGCCTGGTTTACATCCTGTGAAACGGAAAACCCACGGCCTCGATTGCCTACATAGGCTGCCTCGAACACACTTGTCTGCGTCACGCGATACTGAACACCGACCGAGAATTCGTGTGCACTAGGTATCTTGAAGTTTCGATTGAAGACGGTAATGCCGCCGGTCTGTCCGATGCTCGTGAGACTGCCGAGAGAAGAGCCGGAAGGCTGAATAATTCCATTGGGGAACGGGTTGCTGAGGACGTTCTGAACCGGAGTAAGACCGCCGTCGTTGGAAGCGTTCAGCGGCGTGGACTGCGCGAACCCGAAGTTCTGAATCATGCTGTTATCCTGAAAGTTCGTGTAGAACAGCCCGTAGCCGCCGCGGACAACAAGTTTGTCGGTCGCCGCATAGGCAAAGCCAAAGCGCGGTTGAACGTTGTGGTATGTATTTTGAAATGGACCACGCGGCGCACCGTTTACATTGGCAAACAGCAATCCGCCAGTCAGATTGCTCGCGGCTGGAAACGATGCAGTCACACTCGAGGGAATTTGCCCCTGCAGGGCGCTTGGCATGTTCGGGTCGAAACCGACGTTCAACTGATCGTTCTTATCGATCGGCGCGGTCAGCAGGTCCCAGCGCAAACCCATGTTCAGAGTGAGCTTGTTGTTTACACGCCAATCATCCTGAAAGTACGGCGCCGTATACCAGCTCGAAACTTGGTACGTCGAATTGAACGGCGATGCACCGCTGGACGGAGTTCCCAACAGGAAAGTCGCGAAACTATCGCCGCTAGTGGCAGTTGCGTTGGCGTTGGTGTAGTCGGTCGTGGTCCAATCGCTGTTGGACGTGAACGTGAAATTACCGGGGTTGATGAAGCTGAAGTGAACAAGGCGAACGTCCCATCCAAGGTGCAGGTTATGCATACTTACCTGACGAGTTATGTTGCCTTCCCACGAGTATGTGCCGGTATCTTCCACGTTCTGGAACCAGCCGAGCGGGCTGTAGTTCTGGAACGCATACTGACCAAAGAAGTTTGAACTTTGCTGCTGGTCGTTCAGCGAAGAGGGATAACCAAGGCTCGTGAGATCGAAGTTCGAGTTATCCGGGCTCGTCCACTGCACTCGAAAGAAGGCATAACCGAAGCGGGCATTGAGAACCGTCTTCGGGCTGATCACGTCGACGAAATCGACGAGATAGCCCTTGCTGGTGCGATGGAACGTACCGCCGTTTGCACCTGGACCATTCACTCCTCCTGCGTTACTGACTTCAGAAAAGTCCGCATTGAACGGGCGCAAGAAAAACTTATACCTCTCGCCGATATTGAAGTCGAAGCGACCGACAATGTTGTGAAAGTGCCAGTTGTAGTAGTTGTTCGGAATGCTGAGGTTGCTTGTGCCGGGACGTTGATTGCTCGGCGTCGCCCCCACAGCCGGCAGTAGTGCCGCAATCTTCGCGGCCACAGGATTAATTCTGTTGGCAGGAATGATGTTGTTTGGGAATGGAGTGCGGATGTAGTGGTTAAACGTGGGGGAGCCTGGTGTCGTGTCGAGGTGCGTCGTCAGAGGATCCGCGATCACGATCGAGTTCGCATAGCCGTTCGTTGGATTGAGCAGCTCGCCAAAATCCCCGCTACGCATTCGGGCCGTCGGGTAAGAGAGGATAAGGCTTCGCGGCAACAACTCGCTGTAGTGATCAAAGGCGAAGAAGAAGAACGGCTTGTATTTATCCGACCTATGCATGATCTTAGGGATAAAGATTGGGCCGCCTACCTGGAAGCCAAGCTGCGTCTGCGAGTTGAAAGGAGTCCCGACGCTGGTGTGATTAATCGAGTTGAGATACTTATTCTGCGAGGTGTTTGCGTTCCAGTCCGTGCGGCGGAATGAGCTCCAGAACATACCTTTGTATTGCGAAGTGCCCGAAGCGGTGGTCATGTTAATGGCTCCACCGCTGGTATGACCATATTGAGCGTCATAATTGTTTGCGCTAACCGTGAACTCCTTTACCGCGTACTGCGGAAGTGTGTAGGCATAGGTGTTGAGGCCGAGTTCCGCATCGTTCGGGCTACCGTCGATAAGAAACTCATTGAGGGACATCAGACCGCCGTTGATCTGGAATTGCGACGTGACCGTCCAAGGATCTGTATACACCCCCAGAGGACGCATGAAGACGCCTGGCACCGTCTGGCCAAGCATAACCGGGTTGCCGTTGATTACCGGCAGGTCCTGTACTTCCTTCTGCTCGATGCTGTATGCGCGGCTGGCCGACTCCGTCTCTAGCAGTGCGGGCTGTTCGGTCACGGTGACCTCTGAGCTCTGCGAACCTACCTGCAGTATCACCGGGATGCTCGTCGCGGCGTACGCCACGAGCACGATATTGTTGATTTGTGCAGAAACCATCCCCGGCGCGCTGATCTTCAGGGTGTAGGTGTCCGGCTCGAGAAACTGAAAGATGAATGCACCCGACGCGTCGGTCTTGGCCGCCGTGACGCTATTGGTACTGATCCTTGTCAGCAAAAGTGAGGCCTCGGACACCATGGCCCCAGAAGCGTCTCTAACCTCCACCGTAATCTTGGCGCGGTAATCCTGTGCAGCAGCCTGTCTGGGGATGGCTTCCATCCAGGCGAGAAATAGGAATAAGGCAAAGATGATGCACGATCTGTGCGTCTGCTTGTAGTGCTTCTCTTTCGCTTGCATTTGCCTCCTGGCCAGCACCGTACCCATGCGCAGGCATCGCAGCTCATCCACGATGTCGCGTTCACGTCTACAAGAGTGCTTTGGAACAGCGAGAACCTTAGGCTTGCGTGAATGCATCTGACAATCGGATCAATCGACCAATCTTTTATAGTACATATGTACTATCCGCATTCGGAGTTGCTTCGGGTATCTCGAAGGTCGTACCATGCGCTGACCGCTTGGAGGTTCGAAGTTGGAGCAAGCTGCGGATACAGAGCAGATAAGCATCATGATTGTTGATGATCATCCGGTTGTGCGGCAGGGTTTGCGCGCTATGTTGTCGAGCGAACCCGATTTTGCGGTAGTGGGCATGGCCGCCTCGGCTCGAGAAGCCCTCTGCCTGCACGAACACAAAGAACCCGATGTCGTTCTCATGGACCTTCGAATGCCAGAGATGGAGGGCACCGAAGCGATTATAGAATTCAGACGAATCAGGCCGAACATTCGCATCCTTGTGCTGACGAACTACGGCTCGGATGAATATATTGTGCGCGCCACCCAGGCCGGTGCAATGGGATACCTGTTGAAGAACACCCCGCAGGAAGAGATTGTCAAGGCGGTACGCATGGTTTACCGCAGAGAACGCTATGTTCCGAAAGATATTGCACAACGGTTGTTTGAAGCGATCGGACGTGAAGAGCTTAGCCCTCGGGAGCTCGAAGTTCTCACTCTGGTTGCGCAGGGATGCTCGAACAAGGACGTGGCGCAGCGGTTGTTCATCAGCGATAAAACCGTGCGCAACCACGTCACAAGCTGCATGCTGAAGCTCCAGGCGAAAGATCGCACCGAGGCCGTGACACGCGCGATTGAGCGCGGGCTTATTAGGATTCTGGAATGATGCTTGCACGAGGGCGACGGTGGATCAGCCCGTGCAACATGAACCGTTGGGTGAGATCAAGGCGCGGCAACGGAAAAGTCACGTCTACACGAGTCCCGACGCCAGGTGCACTCAAAATTTCTAATGATCCACCGATATCTCTGGCTCGACGACGCATCCCGAGAATGCCGAATCCTTCCTCTTCCGGAGTTGCATCAAAGCCCTGTCCATCGTCCACGATCATCATGGTGGCAGAGCGTTTCTCATAGCGCATGGTGAATGCGATCGTTGCTGGCAGGCCGTGGGTGATCGCGTTCGAGATGGTTTCCTGTCCTATATTGAACAGCACCGCCCGAATATGAAGGCTAAGAGGACGAACGATTCCCTGTTCTTCCTTGTAGACACGGATATTTCCCCCGGAAAGCTTGTAAGTTCTCTCCATGAACATCCCCAGAAGATCGCCTGCTTCGCCGGGTGAGGCTGCACCGAGCATTTCGATCGTGTGGCTCGCATCCGCGTGGCACCGACTTACCAGGTCGGACGTCGAGGCCAATTCATGCGCGATCTCTTCGCGAGAGATATGCGTATTGCGAATAATGGACGTGCGCAGGCCCTGAATCTGGTATCCAATACCAGCGAAACTTTGGGCCATGGTGTCGTGAATGTCATGCGCAATACGTTCTCGCTCCCGCGAGATGGCATCTTTCTGCCACTGTCGAAATTGGAAGTATGAAAGTTGTATCGAGCATGCAAGAAACACGATGAGGAACGAGACGAATGCAAGATGCCAGGGCGTCCACCATGGGGGCCCACGAAGCACCTGCACATCATCCGACGAACGTAAAAAGATCAGAAAAGGAATTAGGTCCTGCGTATAGACTTTCCCGAGAACGCACACGCCTCGTAAGCGGACCAAGCTGTTCACGCGTAAGTTATGCAGCGCTTGCCCGTAGCGGTCCGGATACAGCGCACGGAACGCCTCGCCACCTTCGGTCAGGTCAAGCACCTGATATCCGTTCTCCGAATGCACTTCACGCATGAGATGCCCTTGGATTTCAATGAATCGGGCATCATAAGCTCCTGAGGCGGCCTGCCATGGAGTGACTGAAAGTGGCGGAGCCGGCGTTCCGGTGGAGATGATGCGCAGCGAGCTTTGAGTAAGTTGCGCACTGTAGAGCAACGGGTGGACTTCACCGGAAATTTCAACGCCTTCGCCTACGTTCACAGGCGGTCCTTGCGGGTGCTTGACCATCGCGCCACCGGTCGAATCTTCGATAAAGATGTCAGGTTCAGTCAATGTGACTACGCCACGCACCAATACGCGTGGTGGAGCGTCCCGCCGCAGTCCTGCCAGATCACCAAGATGCATGCTCGGCGTGCGGAGCTGTGCATCCCATTCATGAGCCACCGGTTCAATCCGTTCGTAATGGGAGAAATGCCTCGCGTAGGCAGCCTCTGTGGAGAGCGGCTGAGGATTCCTTTCACTTCCTGCTCGCGTGGCGATCGCATCGAGTTGTGTTTCCGTGCTTGGTGCGACAGAGATATTCCGCCATTGACCTCCGGTCGACAGAGAACGCAGACCAATACGTCCTGAGGACAAGCACTTATCCTCGTAAAGCAAGAGAACCGCAGTTTGATGCGTGGAAAGATTCTCTGCAGATGCGCCGAGCCTGCACCCGTACATTATCAGTTGAAGGTGGTACCAAACACGTTCATGCACGCCTCCCGGCAGCGCCACCGGCGAAACTTCACTCCAACTATAGTTCGACCGGCCAGCAATAAGAGTTCCTTCGAGTGCACGAAGACCAGCGTAGTAACCGTTGTAAGCGTCCACACCAAGGTCTTCATTATTTGACCGGATCATGAGGCCCACGTCACCACCGCTTTGGTCCAAACGTACATCTGCGCTTAGTGCAATATTTCTCCACCCCATCGAGCCGCTCATGAGCTTGGCTCCCCGTTCGTCGGAGTTGTTGGTAAATACTCCGTTTTCAAGAGCCCACACTCCGCCGTAGGACGTCCAACTATCCATTCGGTCATGCTGCAAGTAGTAACTCTCGCGCCGTGCGCGCGTGTGTGTGAAAACAGCGAAGGAGATCGAGGCTACGAGGAGAAGGGTAGCCCCCATAACCAGTATTCCGCGACCCTGTCCTAGCTCCCTCAGTTGGTACCTCCGTTGACGGCAAGAATCCACTGAATTTCGGGTGAATTGACATTCTGTTTCGTCACCAACTTCGGAGGGACAATAATAGTCTCGCCGGTAACGGTGCCTTCGCGGCGCTGGTGAATCCACTGCATGGCATCGCGAACCATTGTTCTTGTGTCTTTTGCGATGACTGAATCAATTTCACCAGTCCGAACCCGGTAAATAATGTCAAAATCCTGCTCGCATCCAATGAGTGCAACTTTGCCTACGAGCTTTGCGCGAGAGAGAGCGTTATAGGCCGCACGAGTCTGGCTCACATTCAGTGTCACAATCGCCCGCAGCGTAGGGTGCGCCTCAATCAATTCCTCGGCTGATTCCTCGGCTTCCGTAGACCCAAACGTTGAACCCTGCTCTATGAACCGGATCCCAGGGGCATACTTCTGGAGTTCGTCCCTGATGGTGTCTGCCGCGACAATCGTTCCAAGAAAGTTCGGGTGAACGCCGAGAATCGCAACCTCATTTTGTGTCCCCTTCAGATAGTGGGACACTCGCTCTGCGGCAATGCGTCCTGTGGCGGCATTGTCGTTCAGCACAAATACCACATCCTCCTTTGGTGAAGCTGTGAGAGGGTTATCAAGAATTGCTACAGGAATCTTCTTTTCTAGAGCAGCGCGAACGGGGCTAATCAAGGCAACCGCGTGATCGGGTGCAAGGATGATGCCGGCAACGCCCTGATCCAGCTCCTTCTCCATGATCTGAATCTGTCGAAGCAGGTCGTCTTCCCTGCTGGGCCCGTTCCAAAAGGTATCCCAACCCCACGTGCCTGCGATTCTCGACGCTTCAACATGTGCCGATTCCCAAAGCTCCTGCGCAGTTGTTGCAGGGATGATTGCGATCAGGGGTCGTTCCGCTCGGCGACAACCGAGAAGTCCCCAACAAGTAAGAAGCATTATGGCAACGTTCAGGAAACCGCTGCGTGACAAACCCATCATCGCGCTGACTAGTATGTCATGCATTGCATGGTGTTTGGCAGTGCAATTTTGTCGCTACCAAAATGCCTCCAACTTTGCAGTGGGCAGCGGGGCTGACTGTAGAGGCTGCCCTTCCCTAGTAGGCATCATAAACATGGTTTATACGCGATACCGGGAACAGAGTTTCACATGAGCAATGAGGTGCTATGGTCTGATTTCTTCATCCGACGCGTACAGAACTCCATGTCCTGCTAGGAATTGCTGATAGATGTGATCAACGAAAGGCTCATCGAGCGTATCGGAACCAAGAAGGAGTCGATAGTATAGCGAGCCGTAAAGGAGATCGATCGCGGTGTCGATATCGATGTCCCTTCGCAGGGAGCCTTCCGCTATCGCAGCCCGCAGGATCTCGCGAACACCTTCGCGTCGTGGATTGAGCCAGCGGTCGCGAAAAGCACACGCAAGCTCCAGATCAGACTGCGCTTCGGCCACAAGGGAGCGGATGAGATTCCCCCGCGGACTGCGAAAGAAGGCCGCCTGCAAGTCGATCTGCTGACGAAGGCTTTCGATGGCGCTGCCTGCCTCCGGGAAGGCGGTCTCACTACCGATCAAGACCAGCAGCGAGTCCATAACCAATGCCGCCTTGTTCGGCCAATGGCGATAGAGCGTCATCTTCCCCACCCCCGCCGCGGCGGCAATCTCGTTCACACCCACCGCCCGGAAGCCACGTTTGGTCACCAGACGGAGAGCAGCCTTGAGAATCGCATCGTGCGCCTCTTGACTCCTGGGTCGCCCTATCGTCCCCATTCGATTCAACCCTCCAAAAGAAAATGCATCTTCAACGATACCTTAGGTATCATATCCACTAGAAACGATACTGAAGGTATCGTTAGGAGGATCGATTGAATAAGGTCGTCATCGTTACCGGAGCGAATAGTGGTTTGGGCAAGGCATTTGCTGTTGCTCTATTACAGGAAGGCTTTAAAGTGGTCGGCACGGCGCGCAAGCAGGAAGCAATGGAGCAATTCGAACAGCTTCGACCTGGAGCGGCTTTCGCGCGAGTTCTTAATGTGACCGATGCGCCCGAACGGCTCGCTGCTTTTGTAGCAGAAGTCGAGCAGAACGTCGGCACGGTCTACGCGCTTATCAATAACGCGGGGTACGGGCACGAAGGCACACTGGAAGAGAGCTCGATGGACGAGCTACGTCAGCAGTTTGAGGTTAATGTCTTCGGAGCTGTATCTATGATGAAGGCGGTTCTGCCTCACATGCGCGCTCGACGCGAGGGCCGGATTCTCAATGTCACCTCTATGGGCGGGCTGATGACCATGCCTGGCTTGTCTTATTACCATGGCAGCAAGTTCGCCATGGAAGGCATTTCATCCTCGCTGGCCAAAGAGGTGAGGCCGCTGGGAATCTATGTGACTGCAGTCGAGCCAGGCATGTTCCGGACAGACTGGGCTGGCCGCTCCATGGTGCGTTCAGAACGCAGCATCTCCGACTACGATGCGATCTTCAATCCGATCCGGGAAGCACGTAAAGCAAGAAGTGGGCAACAGCCAGGAGATCCAGCCAAAGCCGGCCAGGCAATTGCTGAGTTCTTAACGGCATCAGAACCACCGTTGCATCTCCTATTAGGTTCCGATGCCTTCGATTACGTCCAGAAGGAACTGGAGACGCTACGTTCCGAGTTTGCCACGTGGGAAACCGTGACTCGATCGACCAACTTCGACCAGAATGCCTGAGACGCCTTTCGCCCCCTCATTGATACCGATTCGCGACTCTTACGGGTAAAGATCGGTATCGATGCGTCGGCTTATCGGAATTGACCGCCTAAGCTGACGAGACCAAGTCTGTCGCTTGCGTGGGTTTTACTTTCCCGATCCATCCCGGAGCCCATCTAGTCGCTTGCGCGATCAGTGAAGTCTGAACTAGTCCGAGTGCAAGCCGGCGCTGTTCTCCGAGATCGAACAAGCGACTTCTTTCCGAGTAGAGTTGAGTGGCGACGATACTCCCCACGGGTCGCTACCGGCGAGTCGGCATGCAGGAAATGATGAGATCCTGTCCCGTCACCTACGAGAAGCCCGTTTGGCGAGATTAACTTGAGGTGTATTGTTTCCTGAGATTCGCCCAGTCGAGAAGGGCACGAAGAGTTGGACGAAGCGCCTCTCCTAACCTAGTCAGTTGGTACTCAACCTTGGGCGGTACTTGAGGATGGATTGTGCGCTGCACAATACCGTCACGTTCGAGGGAGCGCAGTTGTTGAATCAGCATCTTCTGAGAAACCTGTGGAATCGCCCGTTCCAATTCAGAGAAGCGCCTTACAGGCGACGTGCCTCCTTCTGGACCGAAGAGGCTGTGAATGATCATCAGCTTCCATCGTCCTTCCAGTAATTCGAAAGCTTCCGCTGCTGCCTCCGGAGAACAATCGCGCGTGAGCTTCGCTACTGAGTACTTACCTTTTGGTTGGTACCCAACCATTTTGTTGGTTCTTGTCATTCCTGCAGCCTATCGCATAGGGTTGACCTTGATGGCGGGTACTTGACGGTCACAGCCCTTCTTGGTAGTCAAGCGGGGTTTGCCGTCAACGTTCGTTATGACGCAATTGCATAGGAGAGATATCAGCGCATGGATCTAAAGCTTCGTGGCAAGCATGCCTGGGTCACAGGCAGCAGCAAAGGAATTGGTGAGGCTATCGCGCGGGTACTTGCACACGAGGGCGCGACCGTCATTGTTCATGGCCGAGATCGAGTGAAAACTGAGCATGTTGTCTCCAGCATCGCTGCGCAGGGGGGACGCGTACATGGTCTTATTGGGGACCTAACCGAGGACGAGGCTGTCGAACGACTGGTTGTAGAGGCGGAGAGACTTGTTGGCGCAGTCGATATCCTCGTGAACAACGCTGGGGGCTCTGGCGGAACGAAGGAAAGCTGGGATACGACCCAACCATCCTCTTGGTCATCTGCCTATGACCGAAATGTTTTGGCGGCGCTCAGAGTGACAACTCATGTTCTGCCGAAGATGCGGGAGGCCAAGTGGGGGCGCGTCATCAACATTTCGAGCCTGGCGGCAACAATGCCTCCATCAGCCGCGCCGGATTATTCCGCCTGCAAGGCTGCCATGAACGCAATGACGGCCTCTTTGGCGAAGGCAGTTGCGGCCGATGGGGTTACAGTCAACGCCGTTTCTCCCGGCACTATACACAGTTCCACTCTCGAAGACCGCTTCCGTGAAGTCGCCAAAGAGCGAGACCTGGGAGATGCTGCCACATCATGGAAGGATATCGAGCGGGCTGTATTACCCATGTTTGCCCAAATCCCCCTAGGACGGGTAGGAGAATTGGATGAAATTGCCAATGCGATTGCTTTTCTGGCAAGCCCGTTGGCAGGCTACATAACAGGTATCAATCTTCGGATTGATGGGGGCCTGTCTCCAAGTCTCTAACGCTTCCCGGCTACTACTGACTATTCGACGCGTGGCGGCAATCCCTTCGGTCTACATTTAGTTGGAGACCTAATCAGTCCTCATGGGTTGGCATGGCCAGAGCCATCCTCAATTTGCAAGAAGCGCGTTCTCGTCATCAAATCGACAAAGCCTTCTGAGCAGCGGAACTGGAAGCACCTCGAAGCTCCGCTGCTTCGGATACTCAAAGTGTAATGACGACCTTGCCGACCTGCTGATTGCCCTAAAGATACCGATATAGCTCAGCTCAGCGGCCTGTTCGAACGGGAAGATGCGGTCTACATGAGGTAGAAACGAACCATTCGCGAGATGCTCATAGGCGTACCGCTTCATGGGAGGACCCGATTTCACCAATCTCGTGTCAGCTATTTCTTCACCAATCCCAAACGCACAAGGCTCTCACCCGTACCAACGATAGCTTCTTCATTGGACCGAGGCGTCCATCCCAGGACACGCTTCGCTTTCTCATGAGAAGCATTCTTTTGCTTACTCAGCTCCGGTATGAGGAGCTTCATCCCCGGGATCAAGGGCGCAAGCGTTCTCACAAGCCAGTCTGGAATCTCACGTTGGGGCGTCCGTTTTGCCGCATCGCCGAGATGTTTCCTCAAGATCGTCGCCACCTGTACCATAGGAATCTGATCACCAGCCACAGCCAGAAAACGTTCGCCCTTCGCGTTAGGGCTCGTCATCGCACGGAGATGAAGGTCCGCTACGTCACGTACGTCGACTGCTCCCATGTAAAGATGCGGACAGAACGGAAATCCGTCGAGAAGCTTTTGGATCAGGACAACCGAGGTCGAATAGTCTGGGCCGAACGCTGGACCGAAGATACCGACAGGATTCACGACCGTGAGCTCAAGAGTCCCGCCTTCCGTGAGAATGAAATCCCACGCAGCGCGTTCGGCCACCGTCTTTGACTTCACATATGCAGTAATCCCTGGACCATCAACGTTCGTCCAGAAGCGTTCGTCGAACGGTGCTGACTGCGGAGCATGCCCGTAACCGACCGCGGCAAACGACGAGGTAAGAACAACACGCTCAGCGCCGGTCCTGCGCGCCGCGCGCAGAACCCGCAACGTTCCTTCGCGCGCCGGCACGATGAGTTCGTCTTCATGCTTCGGCGCGGTCATCGGGAAGGGCGACGCTACATGAAGGACATACCTACATCCGGCTGCCGCTTCCGTCCAGCCCGCATCGCGGGTGAGATCTGCTGCCACGAACGCCAGCGCGTCCTGCCGCGGCGTGTCAGCGACCCGCAACATCGCGCGTACGTCCGCTTCGCGCTGAACTGATCGCACGGTCGCGCGCACGCGGTAACCGTCGCGGAGAAGCTGGTCAATACAATGAACTCCGACAAATCCGGAGCCGCCTGTGACGAGAACGAGATCCTCACTCATGGAGAGATTATACGACTCGATTGAGTGTTCGCTCTATTTTGCTTTCACTGTCTCCCAGACACTCTGAGCAATCTCCAAAAGCTGAGATTCCGCAATCTTTTTCGGGCGCGCTGCCAGACGCTCGATCAACCCCAGCGTCATCTCCTCAATCACATCGCTTGACCAGTCTCTGAGCACGCCGCCACGCGAGCGGCTCGAGAACCGCTTCGCGAAGATACTGAAACGTTCATCTCTGTTCGCTGGTGCGACGGTGCAGGAAAATCCCGCCTGTTTGCAAAGGTTGAAGAAGCGCATTTCTCTCTGATGCTGGCGGTAGAAGTGGTAAACATTTACGAACGTCTGACAGAACACCTGGTCGGGGACACCAGTGGCATCGAAGTCGACGAGAAACGCCTCATGTTTCAGAGCGCTAGTTCGCTCATAGATAGCCCCGATGATCTCTTCTTTACTGGTGAAGTAGTGATAGATGATGCCTGGACTAGCCCCAGAGCGCTGCGCGATGAGCGAAATGGGCGCGTCGTGGAATCCTCGCTCGACAACGATGTCCATCATCGCCTCCAGAATGGCGTCGCGTTTCGACGGCTTCGGTTTGGTGACCATACTTCATCTTCCCACGCTGCTCCCATTGCTGCTTCTTTGTTTTATCTGCCTGCGACTGATGGCCGTCGCGAATCTTTGCAATGGATACGGACGCGCCCCACAAAACGCGCGCCGAATGGCTAAGTTGTTGGTGGATGGCCTCCGCCATGGAGCGAAAAAGTAGGATCTACGAAAGTGACCGATGCACTTCTCGTCATTGGCCATTGCGGACGGCTCGCCGACTTCTTTTTTCCTTATAAAGATGTGGAAATAAAAATTGGTTCCTACCGCTGATCCAACCTATCCTGTCGTGGACGAAAGGCAGATTACCGTACCTCATACGAGCCGACTTTCGTTTGCGTGCTCCTCGTCGAAAGACTGCTATCCACTCGATCGGGGGACGGCTGCAGGAAACAATTTTTCGGTTTGATCAGCATGGCTCCGGGGCAGAGGTAGCAGATGAGAGGTTTCGCAAGGAGAAGGGCGTGAATTGTCGAAACAAGATCGTCAGGTGCTGTGCGCTCAGCTGCCGTGTGCAGGATCGTTTCTCCAGAAACGGAGACTCGCGTGAAGATCAGATCAGTAATACGCATGGCCTCAGTAAGCAAGTCCGGTTCCTGAGGAGCAGCGTCTCTTTGTGAACTACGCAAGATCGGGGGGTGATAGCTTGAGGGGAGCAGATCTCGGCTGCCGGGAAACGGAGCAAAGTTCCAGCCCTCGACTGCTCGAAAACAATTCTCCAATTACCCTGGATATTCACCCATGTGCGCATTCCCAGCTGTGATCGGCAATGAGAGCGGATGTGGTGTGGATGCTCGCGGTATCGATGCGCACCAGTGACCTCGTCTAGCGTTAAAAGGCTATCGCGGCGGAAGATTTCGGGGCGAACGCAATGTGGAGCACGTCCAGTATCTCGGATCAAGTCGAATGGAGGGCAGGAGTCCCTTTTCTCGTTCGAAACACGTCCCCAATCATAGAACGCGACTTGCAATGACCGAGGAGGCGAAGGCGTTTCCCGCCATACTATGCACCTGCACCAGGAGCTCGAACTGAGGAAAGGTGCCATTGAGCCGCTCGATGCTGGAAAGGAAGACAGCGAATTACGGATTGCCCAGCACGTACTTCCCGGCATCCTCGGTACCCGACTGTCAAAGTCCGCTAAGCAGAAGAATCTTTTTCATACCATTGCTCTCGGGGCGATAGAAGATCAGTCCATCTGCATGATGCCCACGTTGTAAAGCAGACCAGCAATTGGAAGACGGAGCACGGCGATCTCCGCAACCGCGCGCCATACACTCGCAATATCCGAGTTCTCACAGAGAACCGACACGGCAAGACCGCCTTTTTTTCAGCTTGCTCAACTTTTCACGATCACGCCCGATCAGGACGACGGTACCGTGCTTCACCAGCTCAAATGCGGTCGCCAGGCCGATACCCGAGGTTGGGCCGGTGATGATGTATGCTTTGCAATCATTCGGATTGTTCGCGTTGTTCTGCATTCTCTGCTTCTCTCTTAGGGAACACCTAAACGTAGCCCCCCGTAACCTCGATACGCTCCGCATTGACCCAGCGATTGTCCTCGGAGAGCAGCGACGCGATCATCCGGCCGACATCGTCGGGAACACCTGCTCTCCCCAGTGCTGTCCCTTCAGCCACCCTTTTGTTCATGGCAGGATTGTCGCGGACGATCCCGCCACTGAAATCCGTTTCCGTCGCGCCCGGAGCGACAACATTGACGGCAATCCTTCGCGGGCCGAGCTCCTTGGCTAAATACCTCGTCAGTACTTCAACTGCACCCTTCATCGAACCATACACCGCGCCGCCAGGCGAGATGAGACGCGTTCGCGCCGTCGATACGTTGACGATCCGCCCCCCGTCGTTGATCAGAGGAAGAAGCTTCTGCGTCAGAAAGAAGACGCCTTTGAAATGGACATTACAGACACTGTCGAACTCCTCCACAGTAGCCGTTTCGAACGGCATGTTGCGATGATTGTTGCCGGCGTTGTTGACCAGATAATCGAAGTGCGTGGCTCCGAGCCTGGAGAGAGCGCCTTTCACGTTCTCGACGAAGGCATCGAACGAGGCGACGTTACCGGCGTCCAGTTGCAAGGCAACGGCTTCCGCTCCTGCGTCTTTCACCGCGGAAACAACCGCCTCCGCGTCCGTGCCATGCGTGTGATAGGTGAAGATTGTATTCACGCCGCGTCTTGCGAGGCTCTCCACTGTATTGCGGCCAATACCACGACTGCCTCCGGTGACAATCGCGATCTTCTTTGAGGTTACTGCATCCGCTTCTATTGTCATTTTTCGCTCCATTCGTTATTTAATGTCTGTCTAGTCAGTCATCTTCAAAGAACAAAAAAATTCAGGCCAGCATCCGCCACAATGCGTCGAAACCAGCTTTGCAATGCTTCTTTGCGTTCTTTGGATCCTGAACCATGAAATCCATGGTTGCCTCCGCCACGGAGTTCATGAGCGCAACCACGAAGCCTTTTGGCGCTTTCTGCATAGGTCCGCCGGCGCGAGCACGCTCCAGCAGCTCGGCGACCGGTGCCATCGTCTTATGTCCCAAGGCACGGGTCTCCGGAGTAATCTCGTCCGATACGCTGAGTTGTGCCAGCGCTCGCCGCTTCTCGGGGCTGGAGATTGCCCAGTTCATCCAGTTCTTCCAGAGTTGGAAGAACTGCTCTCGAAGTTCGACACCCGCCGGAAGGTTCATTGCCCCGGATGCCATCTCCGCTTTCAACTCAAGATAAAGGGCGTTGAAAAGGTCCGCTTTGGTCCCAAAGTAGGTGAAGAGTGATCCATTCGCCACACCAGCCTCTTTGGCAATGCCCATCGTGGGCGCACCCAGGCCTTTCGTCACGATGACACGGGTCGCGGCAGCAAGAATGGCGCTTCGCTTGTCTTCGCTTTTCGGCCTTGGCATGTTCCCTAGTATATGGATAACTGTCTAGCCAGTCAACTATTCGCCTTTCACCACGAGGGCCTCTATCGACGGAAACAAACTTTGCATAGAAGCCCGCCAAGCTAAAGCTGCGACGGCAGATGTTCTGGAGAACGCGGAGAACGAAGGTACTATGTCCGACGTAAGCGCCCTGTTTTCAAAACGTGTCAACAGAAAAACTTAAAACTTCATCAAACTCCGTATTGAGATTTGCTGAAGATTTGCAGAAATAAACCGCCAATTCAGCGATTTTGCCAGTTCCGCACATGGCTATGCTATCTATAAGCTGAGATAAGTTTCTCATTTTCTAGTAGATAGAAAGATTTAATCGATTTTTATCAGAAAACTGATATCCCATTGCATTATCAGCAACTTGGTATTGGAAAGCTGAAACTGCCTGAAGATTTGCAGAAGGTTGGACACGCTGACCACCATCTGGGATGGTGACTTCGAATAACCTAATCGAATCTATCCGTCCTGCGGTGAAGGAACGAGGCTAGACTACGAGGTTTTGCTCTCGGCCGAAGAACGGAAACGAAGCGGTGCGCAAGCCCGAGATCGACTATGAATTTTGCGTGACAAAGAGATGGCCCGGAGATCGCGAAGCGGATCTCCGGGCCATCGGTACTGCCTCGTTCTCGCGATCTTCTACTCGATCACCGTGAAGTCTTCGACCACATCCGAGATAGGAGTGACCCACCCGCCGGGAGGCGTGACGTTCTTGAGGATCTCTTCCGGAACCTCGGTCGGTCCCCAGGTATCCGGCGTGTAAGGGTAGACCGGCGTATTCGACTTCAGTACCGGATCGACGATGCGCCAAGCCTCCTCGACGTAGTCCTGACGGGCAAAGAGCGTGGCGTCCCCAGCCATGGCCTCGGTCAGCACACGCTCGTAGGCCTCCACATCCTCCGGCTTGGGATGACGGCAGGCCTCGAGCTCCACCAGCGAGCGCCGGCTTTCGGAGTCAGGCGAGGTCACCGAGACCGCCAGGGCGATCGTCATCTCCGGCGCGATGCGGAAGCGCATGTAGTTCTGCTGGGAGGGGCCGCTCAGCCCGGTCTGGGGAGGACGGCGCATTCGCGCGATGACCTCGGTGCAGGTGACGGGAAGGTTCTTGCCAGCGCGGATATAGAAGGGCACGCCGTCCCAGCGCCAGGAGTTGATCTCGAGACGCATCGTGGCATAAGTCTCGACTGTGGAGTGAGGATCAACTCCCTTCTCGTCGTGATAGCCGGTGAACTGCCCTCGGACCAGGTTCGAGGCCACGAGCGGAGCAATCGCCTTGAGCACCTTCACCTTCTCGTCTCGGATGCTCTCGCTGTCGCTCCGCGCCGGGCTCTCCATCGCGAGATTGCACATCAGCTGAAAGACGTGATTCTCGATGACGTCGCGGATGGCGCCGTTCTGGTCGTAGAAGGCGCCGCGACCCTGGATGCCGAAGTTCTCGGACATCGTGATCTGAACGCTCTCAATATAGTCACGGTTCCAGAGCGGCTCCAGGAAGGAGTTCGAGAAGCGGAACGACACCATGTTCTGCACCGGCCCCTTGGCCAGGTAGTGATCGATGCGGAAGATGTCGGACTCATGAAAGGCCGAAAGCAGCACCTGGTTCAGTTCCTGCGCAGAGATGAGGTCGTGGCCGAAGGGTTTCTCGACGACGATGCGCGCGCCCTTGGCCGAGCCCGACTTCACCAGCTGCTCGATGACCTTCTCAAAGAGCGAGGGCGGAATCGCGAGGTAGTGAGCCGGATGCTGGGCCGAGCCCAGTTCCTTGCGAACCGCCGTGAAGGTGGCGTCGTCGGAGTAGTCTCCATCGACGTAACGCAGCAGAGCGGAGAGCTTCTCCCACGCCGCAGGATCGACACCTCCCCCATGCTTCTCGAGCGAGTCCTTGGCACGAACCTTGAGCTGATCGAGATTCCATCCCGCCTTGGCCACTCCAATCACCGGGACGGTCAGGTGTCCTCGCTTCACCATGGCCTGAAGCGAGGGAAAGATCTTCTTGTAGGCGAGGTCGCCGGTAGCTCCAAAGAAGACCAGGGCATCCGATTGAATCGGCTTGGGAACGGTGGGGGCTGCTGTGCTCAACGTTTTCCTCTCCTTCGCGATCTGAATTTACTTCTCGGCTGGCTTTTCGAGATGACCGCCGAACTCAAAGCGCATGGCGGAGAGAACCTTGTTCTGGAAGTCGGCGAGGCCGCGCGAGCTGAACCGCTCGTAGAGCGAAGCCGTCAGCACCGGCGTGGGAATGCCCTCGTCGATGCCGGCCTTGATCGTCCAGCGGCCCTCGCCGGAGTCCGAGACGCGGCCGCCGAACTTCGTGAGCTCGCCATCCTCGGCCAGCGCCGAGGCCGTCAGGTCGAGCAGCCAGGAGGCGATCACCGATCCGCGGCGCCAGACCTCGGCCACAGCGGGAAGGTTGAAGTCGTACTGGTAGTGCTCGGGATCGCGCAAGGGCGTCGTCTCGGCGTCGATCTCGGCGGTGTGCTTGCCGATGTTGGCACCCTTCAGCACGCCCAGGCCTTCCGCGTAGGCGGCCATCATGCCGTACTCGATTCCGTTGTGCACCATCTTCACGAAGTGGCCCGCTCCGCTCGGTCCGCAGTGCAGGTAGCCCTGCTCGGCGGTGCCGCCGATCTTGTCGAAGCCCGGGGTCTTCGAAACATCGCCGGGGCCGGGAGCGATGGCCTCAAAGATGGGATTCAGGTGATCGACCACACTGTCCTCGCCTCCGATCATCATGCAGTAGCCGCGATCAAGGCCCCACACCCCGCCGCTGGTGCCGACGTCCACATAGTGAATGCCCTTGGGGATCAGGTCCTTGGAGCGGCGAATATCGTCGATGTAATACGAGTTGCCGCCATCGATCAGGATGTCGCCGGACTTGAGGTGCGGAACGAAATCCGCGATGGAGTGATCGACGACGCCGGCCGGGATCATCAGCCAGATGGGACGCGGAGGCAGGAGCTTCGCGACCAGGTCTTCAGGAGAAGACGCTCCGGTGATGCCCTTCACCTTGGCCAGCTCCGCGACCACCTCAGCCGACCGGTCATACACCACGCACTCATGACCGTGCGCCGCCAGCCTGCGAACCATGTTCGCACCCATTCTTCCGAGACCTACCATTCCAAGCTGCATCGTGATCGCTCCTTATGTTTGCCGAGTGTGCATGGCGAAGATTAACCGCAGGTTGCATGACCCGCAGAACGTGTGAAGGTGCTCGTGATTAGGATGACGTATTCCGGCTCACCGTCGTCTCAAATTTCCGGTAAAGAAAGTACAACAATCCCAAAAGCGAGGAAATATGAAGCTCCCGTTTGCTGTTCGCCACTTTATTCTTACAGACTCTTCCCTCGCTCTGCCAGCTTCGGCATACGAAGATGCAGAGGCAGACGCGAACGCTGACCCTCTCCCTTGGCAGTTATTCTCCAATAAAGGGAGGGATCGACTCTCTCAATCGTGGAGTGAGTCGAGCAGTACAACCGGCTCGACCGTGAGGACAAGTTTCTGTCCACACTCCCTCCGGGCACCTACAACATGATCGTAGGGTCGGTCCAGGAGCGAAGTTTTGGCCCATGCGTGGGCCACTCCTGAAGGGCGGCCGCAAAACCGCAGCGCGAAACTTCAAACCCTCACCGAACAGCGCAGTCTCTCGATGCAATCTTCCAGGATCGCTGAAACCATCCATCCAGCGCTCTGGAGCACACCCTTCCGCTCCGCGAAAGAAGGCTGTCTCCTGCCGGGATGCGCTGCAGGCCCTCTCGGAACGCCTGGAAGATAACCTCGTGTACTCCGTAAGGGAAGAATCACGGACCAGACGTTCGTCGTGAACATCGTCCCAGATCGCGTCGTGGTTCCGTCCTAGGTAAGCTGTCGCAGAGAAAACTAAAATCGATGCGCCGATGCCCATGCACCGGCGCATCGATTCCACACTACGCTACTCACCGAAGTTGACCGACTCCACCCCAAGGAACTCCGCCGCCTGCCCCAGCTCCTCTTCGATGCGAAGCAGCTGGTTGTACTTGGCGATGCGGTCGGTGCGCGAAGCCGATCCGGTCTTGATCTGTCCGGCTCCCGTCGCCACGGCGAGGTCGGCGATGAAGGTGTCCTCGGTCTCGCCCGAACGGTGGCTGATGATCGAGGTGTAGCCATAACGGCGGCCCAGCTCGATCGCGTCCAGCGTCTCCGAAATCGTTCCAATCTGGTTGACCTTAATCAGGATGGAGTTGGCGACGTTCTGCTCGATACCCTGCTGCAGGCGGCGCGTGTTAGTGACGAAGAGATCGTCGCCCACCAGCTGCACCCGGTCGCCGATGGCCTCGGTCAGCAGCTTCCATCCCTCCCAGTCGTCCTCGGCCAGGCCGTCCTCGATCGAGATGATCGGATAGCGCTCGGTCCACTCCTGCCAGAAGGCCGCCATCTCCGCCGAGCTGAGCTCGCGCTTGTCGGACTTCTTGAAGATGTACTTGCCGGGCTCCTTGTCGTAGAACTCGCTCGATGCCGGATCGAGGGCGATGGCGATATCGGCGCCGGGATCGTATCCCGCCAGCTGAATCGCCTCGAGGATCAGGTCCAGGGCCTCTTCATTTGACTTCAAATTCGGAGCGAAGCCGCCCTCGTCGCCCACCGCCGTGTTGTAGCCCTTCTTCTTGAGCACGCCCTTCAGCGTGTGGAAGGTCTCGGCGCCCCAGCGCAGTGCGTCGGTGAAGGTCTCGGCGCCGATCGGCATCACCATGAACTCCTGAAAGTCCACGTTCGAGTCGGCGTGCGATCCGCCGTTCAGGATGTTCATCATCGGCGTAGGCAGAATGCAGGCGTTCACGCCGCCCAGGTAGCGGTAGAGCGGGAGCTTAAGGGCCTCGGCGGAGGCGCGGGCGACCGCCATCGAGACCGCAAGGATGGCGTTGGCTCCCAGCTTCGACTTGTTCTCCGTGCCGTCGATCGCGATCATGGTCGCGTCGATCAGGCGCTGATTTGAGGCGTCCATGCCGGTCAGCTCCGGCGCGAGAATGGACTCGACGTTATCGACCGCCTTCAGGACGCCCTTGCCGAGGTAGTGCTCCTTGTCGTCGTCCCGCAGCTCGACGGCCTCGTGCTCGCCGGTGGAGGCTCCGCTGGGGACTGCGGCGCGGCCGCGGGCGCCGCCATCAAGGATCACGTCGGCTTCGACGGTCGGGTTGCCGCGGGAGTCGAGGATTTCGCGCGCGTGAATCGAGACAATCTCAGTCATGTTGCTCCTGTCGTTGGGTGAGGCTTGGGATGAGTCAAAAGTCTGGGGAACGATGCGGTGCGCCAGGCGTTCGTTGAGCTTCGGACGACGGTCGACGTGAATCTCTCTGCCGCCGGATAAACCGATTGTCTCCACGATGGTTGCGTTCGGATGCGTCACCTGTTGGATTCTAGCAAAGGGATTTCGGCCTTCGCCTCAACCCCTCGTGAATGATCGGCGCAACGCGCGCGGCGAGTGGGGTTATCTTTTTATGAAAATATCTTTCCCGGAAGAGATAAAGGCGATGGCCTGCTGCCCAGGCCATCGCCTTTCCTCCCAAAAATCGCAGATTGGAATTTGTCGATACGCCCTAGTAGCAGCCTCGATTCCCTTATCACGATTTTGACATTGAGACGTTTCAAGGCACTTAAGCTTGAGATGAGGACACGGCTGCGCGAGTTCTCCGCGCCTGTCCGGGAGGATGTCCGCTCATGAAGATTCGTTTGATCCCCGCAGCCGCGCTTATCGTCGCCTCACTTCCGCTGGCCGCCCAGAATGCGCAGACCGGCGTCTCCAACCCCGATCCCGTAACCATCGACGCAGATCAGGATGGAACGGCCCAGCCGAAGCCCGACGCTCGCCGTCCCCTGGCGGTAGACAAGCCCGCGGAAGCCCCCGCCGTCAAACCTTCCGCGGCAAAAGCCGAGTCCACCGGCGAGGCCTACGGCCCCTACGTCCCGTACAAGAGCGCGAACGTCGCCGAGGCCGAGCCCGCAAAGACCCAGGACGTCGACTCCCAGATCGTGACCCACGTTCCCGAGCGTGAGGGCGAGATCAACGAAGGCACGCTCCTGCGCGTGCGCATGCGCGAGCAGCTCTCGACCGCGACCACCGCGTCGGGCTCGAAGTTTACCGCCGAGGTCATGGAGCCGATCACGCACCATGGCCGCGTCATCGTCCCCATCGGATCGATCCTCGAGGGACAGGTGACAGCGGTTCACGCCGGACATCGCATCTCGGGCGCCGCCTCCCTGCACCTCGAGCCCCAGCGGGTGACCCTGCCCGACGGCACCTTGTATATCGTCCACGCCCAGCTGATTGATACGACTCTCGGCAACTTCAACGTCGACCGGGAAGGTACCCTGAAGCGTCGTGACCGCGCCAAAGAGACCCTGGCCGTGACCGCGCTGGCCACCGGCAGCGGAGCCGCCGCTGGAGCGATGATCGGCGGAGGCGTAGGAGCGGTCGTCGGTGCTGGGGTAGGCGCAGGCGTTAGCACCGTGATGTGGCTCAAGCAGGAGCGCCAGGCCGTCCTCGACAAGGACTCGCGGCTGGTCTTCAGCCTGACCACGCCGATGATGCTCAAGCCTCTGCACGCCGATCAGGGCATGGCCATGAACTCGCCCGAGGGCGCGGCGCTGAAGGGCTCCGAGTAAGAATTGAAGAAGAATGTGGCCTGCCGGCTGGGTCCACTACGCGGGGCAGCGCCTGGCCTTGATTAATCGCTGACCTGATCCAGCAGCCGCTTCCAGTTCTTCTGATTGCGCCGATAGCTCTTCTTCAGGTCTTCGAGGATGCGCTCGAAGTCGTTGTGGCCGGAGAGCCGCTTCCAGGCCGGATTCTTCGAGAACCAGGGATAATTTTCATTGCCCAGATAAATGGCGCGGCGCAGCCAGTGCAACGCCTCGCTCTCGTCCCCATCCACGGCGAAGTAGGTGGCCAGCCGATAGGCCATCTCGCTGTCGGCCTCGGCCGCTGCCAGCGTCTCGTCGACGATAAAGGTTGCGCCCTTCTCCCGCTCCCCCAATTGGACATAGCAGAGTGCGATGGTGGGAAAGACGATGCGCAATGACCTCTCGTCGCGGATGACGCTCTCCAGCGTCTCGATGGCGGCGGGAAGATCGCCGGTACGCATCTGCTGGTAGCCCCGCGAGATGCGCAGCAAGGGCTGACGAGGCTCAAGCGTGAGCCCCTTCTCGATCTCCTCGGCCGCCAGCTCCAGCTGGTTCTGGTACTGATAGACCCGGGCGCGATGGTTGTAGATCATCGCCGCATTCGAAGGATTCATGCGCAGCGAGGCATTGAACTGCTCGAGTGCCTCCTCATACATGCCGTCGAATCGCAGCGTGATCCCGGCGACCATGCGGACGTTCCAGTCGTTGCCCGCGGTGTGCAACAGATGCTCGATGCCGTGGCGCGCGGACTCCTTCTCGCCACGCGAGAGCAGCATATAAACGCGATAGAGATTCGCCTCCACCGAGCCGGGATCGAGCTCCAGCGCACGGTCGAAGGCACGCCGCGCCTCGAGCACATGCATCTGTCCGCCGAGGCCGTGCCGCGTGTACTGCAGGTGCGTAATCCCTAGCCCCGACCACGCGGGGGCGTACTTCTCGTTGCTCTTGACCACCGAATCGAAGAGCTCGCGCGCGCGATCCAGATCGTCGCGGCTTCCCGTGCGGGTCATGAAGGAAGACAGAAGCGCCCGAGCCTGCAGATACTCCTCCGAGAGATCCTCGGACAGCGACGGCGTCCGCGCCGTCTCCTGCGGACCGTACAATCCACCCACCCCCTGCAGCGTGCTGAAGACCTCGTTGCAGATCTCGGTCTGCACGCTCACCAGGTCGAAAGAGGCGACGTTGATCGAGCCTCCGGCGCGCACGCTCTGGCGCGGAACGTCGAGCAACTGCCAGTTCAGGTCGAAACCCTTCTCCGAGCGCATGAAGTTTCCCGCAAGCACGAAGTCGACCAGCAGCTTCTTGCCGATGCTCAGGGGGTCGAGTTGCTGGGTCGGGATCGACGACAGCGAGCTCGAAGGCCGCACCACCAGCGTAGTCATGCGCGCCAGGCGAGCCGCGATGGCATCGGCCAGAGCATACCCATACATGGGTGCGACATCGGCTGGGCCGTAGTTGATGAACGGCAGCACCACGATGGAGTCGGTCTCCTTGCTCGAAGAAGACGAACCCGATTCGCGAAAGCGCTCGGCGAGCATCGAGAGAATGCCGGTGGTGCGCTTCTCTTCCTCCGGTGTCTCAAGAGCCCGACGCCCTTGCGAGTGCAGCGAAAGCGACTCCCCACCGGGCATGAACACTGTATCCAGCTGCATCGAGCGCATGATCGTCTTCAATGCTTCGCGGATGTCGGCAGCGGAGGCAAAACGCGCTGCGGGCTGCTTCTCCAGGCAGCGCAGAATCACGCTCTCAAGCTCGACCGGAAGCGATGGATTGATCTCGCGCAACGCCGGAGGATCGGCGAACTGCGTGGCCCGGATGGTCTGGAAGTCCGGAGCATCCGGCCTGTGAAACGGATGCCGTCCAGTCGAAAGCTCGTAGAGGATCAGCCCCAACGCAAAGAGATCGGACTGCACCGAAGACTGTCCGGTGACGAACTGCTCCGGGGCCATGTAGGCGATGGTCCCACCCCGCGCCGTGTAGGTCGCGCCCAGCGGAGGCAGCGACGGAGCATCCGAAGGCCCCGACGGATCGAAGTCCGTCTTATCCAGCGAGAGCCTGCGGGCCAGGCCGAAATCGAGGATCTTGATCAGGCCGCCGTCGGTCAGCATGACGTTGGCAGGCTTCAGATCGCGATGGAAGATTCCCAGCGAGTGCGCGGCCCCCAGGCCGTCCGCGATCTGGATCCCCGCCGAGAGCACCAGCTGCAGGCTCGAGGGCCCCGCGGCGATGATCTTATCGAGTGACTTGCCCGGGATGTACTGCATCACGATGTAGGCCTCTTCGGCCTCCCCGGACTCCGCCGGAGCCTCGCCGACGTCGTAGATCGCGCAGACGTTGGGGTGGTCGATAGCCGAGGCCAGACGGGCCTCGCGAAGCTGGGTGGCGCGCATCTGCTCGATCGTAAGGTTGCCGCGTTTCAGCAGCTTGATCACGACAGGCCGCTGCAAAAGGGTGTCGTTGGCCAGAAACACGACCCCGCTGCCGCCCGTGCCGATCTTACGGATGAGCTCATACTGCCGGATGATGCGCCGCTTCATAGGTCCATTATCGCAAGCGCAGGGGTGGGAATGATGGCGGCGTGGTTATTCGACGATGTTCCGTCCCAAAAGTGAAACGCCACTGGGCCTGCCGTCCGGGCCCACTGCGCGTGGAGCAGCGCCTGCCTTCACCCCAACCTATCGGCTGAGCGAGTAGGTCAGCCGAAGAATCTGGTTATCGACTCCCGGATTGTTCGTGCCGGTGTAGTCGTTCGAGAGATGGTGTAGCCGATACTCAAGCGCCCAGGAGTGGCGTTGGCTGCGGCGCAGCTCGACGCCGGCCCCAAACTCAAACGTGAAGTTGAAGCGCGAGGAGTCATCGACCGGGATATCCCGCGGAGCCACCAGAAATCCCGCATTCCCGATCACAAACGGCTGAATCCGCCTCCTCGGACGGAAGTTGAACCTCTGCCCGAGCGGGCTCAACCCTCCGGCATAAGTCCATCGCGTGTCGCAGCTCGTCTCCAGCGTCACCGCTGGAGGTCCAACCGGATGCGCCGGAATCGTCTGCGTCGATGGCCTGCAGGAGGAGAACGTGGGGGCCGATTGCGTGAATGAGCCCAGGTCCCTGAAGGTCAGGGTCTGGGTCGCCACCGGGTCCTGGATCATGACCAGCGGAAGCACCTCGGGCGCGTAGTACCAGTCGAAGTGCCGCGTATGCAGCAGACGCAGGGAGTATCCGAAGCCGAGCGCGGCCAGGCGGCGATTCTGCGCGACGCCAAGGACGATATGGCTCGAGGTATTCGAATACTCCGCAAAGCCCGACCACGACTGACGGAACGCGTGCGCCGGATCGTCGGCGCGGCTTTGAGCCTGCGCAGACAGCGAAAAACAGACCAGGAGAGCTGCAAGAAGACGACGCAAAGGCATTTCTTTTTTCGACTTTAAAAAAGATCGTTCCGAAAAACCGTTAGGCCGAATCAGTGACGAGGAGCTCCGCCCTCGCGCTCCCAGGGGCGCGGATTGACGGGGTCGTCCTGCCACTTCTGCCGCCGCCCCACAAGATACATGGTCAGGCCGAAGAGAAACATAAGCAGCCCCCAGATAAGGTTCAGGTTCACGTCGAGCGATCGCTCATAGATCGCCGACCCTCGCGTGACGAAGCCGTAGACAGTCATGATTCCGCCGATGACCAGGAAGATGAGGCCGAGCGGAAGACGGATATCGAGTCCCACGTGATGTACTCCTGCTACAAATTTCGCTTCCCGAAAGAAGGTTGTTCGCCCTGCAGAAAGGGGATCAGGCGAAGACGAGATTAAGGACAACCAGCATCCCCAGAACGATGAAGGCCAGCGTCGCAGGCTTCTGGTACCACTCCAAGTGCGTCTCCACCGGCTTCGGCGTCAACGAGTAGACCAGACCGACCAGCTCGTGCTCCGGGCGCGGCTTGGTCACCAGGCTGACCGCAACCGTCACCAGCAGATTAGTGGTAAAGGCAAAGATCGCGGTCCAGAAGTTCTGCGCCATGTCGCTGGGATAGCGGTGCAGCACCGTGATCCATCCGCCATGAATGCCGGTCGCCGTATCGGCCGGGATCGTCAGGCCGTGATGCACCAGCGCCGCGACCGTACCCGAGAGCAGCCCGGTAAAGGCGCCATGGCCCGTCGTGCGTTTCCAGAACATGCCCAGCAGGAACGTAGCGAACAAAGGCGCATTCACGAACGAGAAGACCAGCTGCAGCGCGTCCATGATGTTGTTGAAGCTGGTCGCCGCATACGCCGCCGCAATCGAGAGCACGATGCCCCCGATCGTCGCCATCCGGCCCATCCATAGGTAGTGAGCGTCGGTGGCGCGCTTGTTGATGTAGGCCTGGTAGATGTCGTAGGTCCAGACCGTGTTGAAGGCGGTCACGTTGCCGGCCATGCCCGACATGAAACTCGCCAGCAAGGCCGTCAGACCCAGCCCCAGGATGCCGGTCGGAAAGTAGTGCAGGAGCATCACCGGGATGGCGAGGTCGTAGTTATAGACCGGCTGTCCGTGGCTGTCGAGCACCGGCTTTCCATTCAGGGGATCGGTCTTCTGAGGAACGATGCCGTGCGGCGGAGCTCCCGGAGCTTCTGGAACCGCAGAGGCCTCAGCCGCCTTCGTTCCCAAAATCGCAGTGGTCGGGCTGCCCAGAACCGCGGAGGAGGTATTAGCCGAGGAGGCCGAGGTTACATGCGGAGTGATGCTGACCGCGATCAGGCCAGGCAGGATCACCAGGAACGGAAAGAACATCTTCGGGATCGCGGCGATCAGCGGAACCTTGCGCGCCGAGGTCTCCGAGTCCGCCGCCATCGCGCGCTGGATCACCAGGAAGTCGGTGCACCAGTAGCCGAAGGAGAGCACAAAACCCAGCCCCATGCTTAGGCCGATCCACTCCACCCCCAGCGTATTGGTATTCGCATGCGCCATGCCGCGCCAGGAGTGCGTCATCGTGCTGGGAAGCGTATGGAGGATTCCCTGCCAGCCGCCGACGTTCTTCAAACCGACCCACACCAGAGGGGCGAATCCTGCGACGATCAGGAAAAACTGCAACACCTCATTATAAATGGCGCTGGTCAACCCGCCCAGGAAGATGTACGCCAGCACGATGGTGGCCGACAGAAAGACCGAGACATGGAAGATGTATTGATCCGGGATAATGCCGTGAAACAGCCCCAGCGTCTGGATCAGCAGCGCCATCGCGTACATCGAGATGCCGGACGAGAGCACGGTCATGATGGCGAAGGAGAACGCATTGATGGCGCGGGTCTTCTCGTCGAAGCGCAGCCGCAGAAACTCCGGCACCGAGCGCGCCTTCGAGCCGTAGTAGAACGGCATCATGAAGATGCCGACGAAGATCATCGCCGGGACCGCGCCAATCCAGTAGAAGTGGCTGGTATTGATGCCGTATTTGGCTCCGGAGGCGCCCATGCCGATGACCTCCTGCGCCCCCAGATTCGCCGAGATGAAGGCGAGGCCGCAGACCCAGGCGGGAATCGAGCGTCCGGCAAGAAAGAAATCGTTCGAGGTGCGCATGTAGCGCTTCAGAGCGAACCCGATCCCCAGAACGAAGACAAAGTAGACCAGCATGATCAGCCAGTCGATGATGGACAAAGTCACAGTTTCCCTTTTGAATCCGCAGCTTGGTTTGCTTGGGCCAATGTAAATCGTTTACCAGCGCGAGTCTAGCTTCGGCGCAGCCCGTCCGCTGTTGCGGAGGAGGTCTTCGAAGCAGACCCAGCCATCCCGTGTGTTCCATATTGAACCAGTGTTTCCTCGCAGGAACGGGAAACCCAATCGGCCATCGTGGCATCGGAATAAAATGAGCCGTTGGGAAAACCATAAAAGGAAGAATGGGATGAGGCTCGGTTTTTTTGGTTCTTAATCCATCTGATCGAGCCGAACCCAACCGCTCGCCAGACTTTCGTTAGAAGGAAAGCTTTTTACGGACCCTTTTCTCCGTCTTGAACTTCAAATCAATAGGGAGGATAAGGGACTCAACTGCTGACTTGCTTTGATTCTCCCTGGAGTTGTAGATGCACACCAAGACGATTCTTATCGTAGACGATAATGCGGTTCAGGCCGCTGTCCGTCAGGCCATCCTCAAGCGGAACGGATACTCCGTCACCACCGCTCTCAATCCTGCCCGCGCCCTCGAACAGCTTCGCAGCGGAGACTTTCTGATCGGCATCGACCTGGTCATCACCGACCACATCATGCCGTCGATGATGGGAAGCATCTTCGTGCGGGAGATTCGCCTCCTGCAGCCCAAGGTTCCGATCCTGGTGATCAGCGGCCTCGAAGAAGCTTCGTCGGAGTACGTCGACCTGAACGTCGAATTCCGGGTTAAACCCCTTCAACCCGAGCACCTTCTCAGCATCGTCGAACAGCTGGCCGGAGCGCCGAAAGAGACGCCCTCTCTGCTAGGCGCCCCCGTCGCCCCGGCGACCGCCTGAAACAGCTGCGCGATAAACGTCACGCCTCCCGTCGTTTAATTGCCGATCTTCCCTCTCGCTTGAGAGAATGGGAGAGAGGATTTCATGCATACCCATCCCATGCCTGAGTTCGGGAGCTTTGCCCTGCTCCTGGCGTTGGCCCTGAGTGTATATACGCTGGTCATGGGAACCGTCGCCCTTTGGCGCTCCCGTCTCGATCAGGGCATCGTCGCCGGCGGCAGCGGGGCCGGACGTCTGGGCGAGACTGCCCGCCGCGCGGGCATGGCCAGCTTCGCCGCCATGACCGGCGCCGCCTTCGCCCTGGTCTGGGCCGCCTTCACCAACGACTATTCCGTCAGCTACATCCTGCACCACACCAACCGCGACCTTAACATGGCCTACAAGTTCGCCGCCCTCTGGTCCGGACAGGAGGGCTCGCTCCTGCTCTGGGCCTGGCTGCTCAGCGGATACGGCTTCGTTCTCCGCCTGCGCCACAAGGTCGATGTGCGCCTCTCGGCCTTCGCCTCAACCATCCTCGCCGGGGTGCAGGTCTTCTTCCTCCTGCTGCTCAACTTCGCCGCTCCTCCCTTCGCCATCCAGCCCGGCCCGGTCGCGCAGGACGGCTTCGGCCTCAATCCCCTGCTGCAGTATCCGGAGATGGTTATCCATCCTCCGATGCTCTACCTCGGCTACGTCGGCTTCTCCGTGCCCTTCGCCTTCGCCCTCGGCGCCCTGATGATGCGCTACCCCGGCGAGAAGTGGATCCACATCACCCGCCGCTGGACCATGGTGACCTGGCTCTTCCTCACCTGCGGCATCTTCCTCGGAGCCCACTGGGCCTACTCCGTCCTCGGCTGGGGCGGCTACTGGGGATGGGACCCGGTCGAGAACGCCAGCCTCATGCCCTGGCTCACCGGAACCGCCTTCCTGCACTCGGTCATGATGCAGGAGAAGCGCGGCATGATGAAGACCTGGAACGTCTGGCTCATCTTCTCCACCTTCCTGCTCACCATCCTCGGAACCCTGCTGACACGCTCCGGCCTCGTCCAGAGCGTCCACGCCTTCGCCCAGTCCTCCATCGGCGACTGGTTCTACGGCTTCATCGTCATCGTCTTCGCCGTCTGCCTGTTTACTTTCTTCAAGCAGAAGGACCACCTGAAGTCCGAGAACCGGCTCGAGTCCATCGTCAGCCGCGAGTCCAGCTTCCTCTTCAACAACCTCATCCTGCTCACCGCCTGCTTCACCGTCCTCTGGGGAACGCTCTTTCCCGTCATCAGCGAGTATGTGCAAGGTTCCAAGGTCACCGTCGGCGCGCCCTTCTACAACCGCGTCAACCTCCCCATCGGGCTCTTCCTGCTCTTCCTCACCGGCATCGGCCCGCTGCTGGCCTGGCGCTCAACCTCGCTGCGCTCCATTCGCCGCAACTTCATTCTTCCCATCGTCGCCATGGTCGTCGCCTTCGTCGTCGTCGTGGCCTGCGGCGTCCGTCCCTGGAGCGCCCTTGAAGACGACGTCCGCGCCGAGACCTTCTCGCTTATCACCTTCACCCTCTCCGCCGGCGTCATCACCGCCATCGCCGCCGAGTTCCTGCGCGGCGCCGCCGTCGTCAGCACCCAGACCGGAAAAAACCTCCTCTCCTCCGTCATCCTCCTGGTCCGCCGCAACACCCGCCGCTACGGCGGATATATCGTCCACTTCGGCATCGTGGTGATGTTCATTGGCATCGCCGGAGGAGCCTTCAACCAGGCCCGCGAGCAAGAGATGGGCTTCGGCGACTCCCTCAGCCTGGGCAACTACCGCCTGGTCTGCCAGAGCTATACCCAGGACTCGAACCCCAACTACGATACCGAGTACGCCCTGCTCGACGTCTTCAAGGGCTCCCACAAGATTACGCAGCTCGCCCCCGAGCACCGCTTCTATCACGCCAGCCAGACCTCCTCGACCATGGTGGCGCTGCACTCCACCCTCGCCGAAGATCTCTACGTCATCTATGAGGGCAAGAATCCCGACTCCGGCAAACCCATCATCAAGGTCTTCATCAATCCTCTGATGAACTGGATCTGGATCGGCGTTCTGATCGTGGTGCTGGGGACCTTCCTGGCCCTGACCCCCAGCCTCACCAGGACTTCCGTGCGTGCCGCCGTCTCGGTCCCCTCACCCGTCGGCGAGATCGAGGTCCATCATGCCTGAGGCATTCAGAATGACACCCCGGCGCTGGTGTCAGGGCGCAGCCATCTGCCTCCTCGCCATCATCATGCTGGGCGCGGCGGATGCCGGCTCCCGCTTCGGCCGTCTCGGCCACGAGATGATGTGCGTCTGCGGCTGCGGGCAGATCCTGCTCGAGTGCAACCACGTCGGCTGCCCGGACTCCGACCGCATGATCAGTGAGCTGCGCGAGCAGGTCGCCGCCAGCAGTGGCGACAACGCCGTCCTCAACTGGTTCTCCGCCAAGTACGGCCCTACCGTCCTGGCCGCGCCCATCCGCGGAGGCTTCGACAACGCCGCCTGGATCGCTCCCGCCGCCGTCTTCCTCCTGGCCACCGCCGGAACCGGCATCCTCATCTCGGTGTGGCGCAAGCGCAGCGCAGCCCGCCCCGCTGTCGCCGGACTTCCTATCGACGACCCACTGCACGCCACCCACGACGCCATGCGCGACCGCATCCGGCGCGAGACGGAGTACTGATATGGGAGCCATCGCCGGTCTCGTCCTCACCCTTGTCCTCTTCGCCTTCGTCTTCTGGCCCGAGAAGAATCCCTTCTTCCAGGCCGACAAGACCCGCATCGACTACCTGCGCGAGCGCAAGGACGTCGTCTACGAGAACCTCCGCGACCTGAACTTCGAGTACCTCGCCGGCAAGTATCCCGAGCAGGACTATGCTGAGCAGCGCGCTGCCCTCGAAGACGAGGCCGCCCAGGTAATCGCCGAGATGGAAACCCTCGAGCAGCGCGGCATGACCGCCCGGAGCCGCGTCTAAAAGACAGCGCCGCCGCGCGGGCCCACAAGTCTTTCCCACAACCTCCTATAGGTGTCATCCCTGAGCGCAGCACGTGGTCGAAGGATCTGCGGTTTGCCAGTCGAGCCAAACAAATCCTCCTCAAAGACACCTCCCCGTCCCAGCCTTCGCCTTTCTTTGAGTAGACTTAAAAGGTGATCTGCTTATCTTCCCGTCTTCGACGCCTGGCGGCCATTGCCGCCGCGGTTTTGGCCTTCTCCAGCTTCGCTCTTGCTGACTCCGTCACCGGCACCGTCACCAACAAGACCCACAACAAGCCCTCCTCCGGCGACGAGGTCGTGCTCATCCGCCTCGCCCAGGTCATGCAGGAGTCCACCCGCACCACGACCAACGCTAAGGGCGAGTTCACCCTCGAGGTGCCCGACCCCGGTATGCACCTGGTTCGCGTCACCCACGACAAGGCCAGCTACTTCCGCCCGCTCCCCCCCGGCACCCAGTCGGTCGAGGTCGAGGTCTACGACGCGGCGGCCAAGGTCGCGGGCGTCTCGAGCGAGGCCGACGTCCTGCGCATCCAGACCGACGAGAACGGCAAGAGCCTGCGCGTGGTCGAAAACTTCTGGGTCAAGAACGAGTCCAATCCCCCCAAGACCCAGTTCAGCGACCGCCCCTTCGAGTTCCATCTCCCTGCCGGAGCCGTGGTTGAAGGCTCCGCCGCCCTCGCCCCCGGCGGCATGCCCGTCCAGGCTTCGGCCACGCCGCTCGGCGACCCCGGACACTACACCTTCGTCTTCCCCATCCGCCCCGGCGAGACCCGTTTCCAGATCACCTACCGCCTGCCCTACGACGGCAGCATGAAGTTCTCGCCCCGCCCGTCCGTCCTGACCGACACCCTGGTCGTCATGATGCCGAAGAACATGGGCTTCAAGGCGAGCAGCACCGCCGCAGCCGCCTACTCGCCCGTCACCGAGGAGACGACCGCCCAAACTTATGTGGCGCGTCACGTCGCTCCCTCGCAGCCCCTCGACTTCACCGTTACCGGCTCCGGACAACTTCCCCGCGACCCCGCCGCGACCCAATCCGGAAACCAGTCTGGAAATCAGCCCGACGCCGCGCAGGGCGGCCCGAGCGCAGCCACGCAACAGTCGGCAACCGGCTCGGCCGCGACCGATACCCGCCCCGGCGGCGGCCTCGGCAACCCCATCGACCCCGAAGGCACAAACGATCCCTGGGCCAAGTACAAGTGGTGGATCCTCGGCGGCCTCGGCTTGGCCATGGCCGCGGGCGCCGGCTTCATGCTGAAGAACAATCCGCAGAATAACCTCCAGCCCGTCCCCAGCATGCCGGCCCAGGCCACCGCTCCCTATGCCGCGCCGCCCACCGGTGGCAGCCTGCTTTCAACCCTCAAGGACGAGCTCTTCGCCCTCGAGACCGACCGCATGGAAGGGCGTCTGAACGAAACGGAGTACGCTGAACAGAAGACGGCGCTCGAGGTGGTCCTCAAGCGGGCGCTCGCACGCAAAGAACCGGGCCCGGTCGCATCTAAACCAACAGAGGTGAATCCTCTGCGAGGCTGAGATGAACACCTTCAAGTCGACGCTCCTGCTGGTCGTTCTCACCCTGTTCCTGCTCTTCATCGGCAATCACTTCGGCGGACGCAACGGAATGGTCCTGGCCTTCGTGCTGTCGGTCGCCTTCAACTTCGGAACCTACTTCTTCTCCGACAAGCTCGCGCTCTCCATGTACAGCGCGCAGCCGGTCACCCGCGAGCAGCTGCCGCGCGTCTACGATGTCGTCGAACGGCTCTCGGCCAAACAGAACCTGCCTACGCCGAAGATCTACGTCATCCCCAGCGAGAGCCCCAACGCCTTCGCCACCGGCCGCAATCCGCAGCACGCCTCGGTCGCCGTGACGCATGGCATCCTCAACCTGCTCGACGACAAGGAGCTCGAAGGTGTCCTCGCCCACGAGCTCGGCCACGTCAAAAACCGCGACATTCTCACCAGCTCCATCGCCGCCACCCTCGCCGGAGCCATCACCATGGTCGCCCGCATGGGCTACTCGGCCTCGCTCTTCGGAGGCTACGGCGGCCGCGACGATCGCAGCCGTGGCGGAGGCGGCCTCACCGGCCTGCTCATGATCCTCGTCGCTCCCATCGCCGCCACGCTCATCCAGCTCGCGATCTCGCGCTCCCGCGAGTATGAGGCCGACGCCACGGGTGTCAAGGAGACCGGCAATCCCTACGCCCTCGCGCGAGCCTTGCAAAAGCTCGACGCCTTCTCGCGGCGCATCCCCATGCAGGCCTCGCCTGCCACAGCCCATCTCTTCATCGTCGCTCCCCTGCTCGGCAGCGGAGGGATCGCCAACCTCTTCTCCACCCATCCGCCCATCAAGGAGCGGATTCGCCGTCTCATTGGGAGGGACCTGGTCTAGTGATCGAAAAAGTTCTTCGGGCCCTGCGCTTATTGTCGATGTCCGTGTGGGTCGGCGGAATCGCCTTCTTCGCCTTCGTCGTTGCCCCCGTCGCCTTCACCCGCCTTCCCAGCGCGCACCAAGCCGGCCTGGTCGTCGGCGGAACCCTCGTCATCCTCCACCAGATCGGCCTCGTCGGCGGAATTATCTTCTGTCTCGCCACCGGTCTGCTCTGGTTCCGCGCCGAGGTCCCCGCCCGCGTCGGCTTCTTCCTCGCCATCCTGCTCTCGGGCATCATGCTGCTCATCACCGCCTACTCGCAGTACAGCATCCTTCCCCGCATGGAGCAGGACCGCGTCGCCGCCGGAGGCGCCATCGAGACCGCCGACATCGCCTCGCCACCAAGGATGCACTTCGAGCGCTTGCACTCCCTCTCCGAACGCCTCGAAGGCATCGTCCTGCTCTGCGGAATCGGCGTCCTCCTCGTTCTCGCGCGCGAGTCGCAGTGGCCCGAGACAGGTAAAATCAAAACTCTATGACAAGACCCTCCGCGTTCCGGGCCGCACAGCTCGAGCGCTCTCCCATGGAAGACAGGCCTCACCCCAGCCCAGCAAAGAGCCCGGCAGAAAGAGGATAGCCCCGTGCCAAAGCTCTGGCTAAGCCTGGCGCTGGGAACAGCCGCCGGTTTCGCCGATTATCTCGGCGGCCTTCTGCTCGTCCGGCGCTCCCCCTCGGCGCGTTCGCTGCGCTACTTCGTCGCCCTCGGCGCAGGCTTCATGCTCGCCGCCGCCGTGCTGGAGATGGTCCCCGAGGGCATCACGCTCAACCCCCGCTGGGCTCCCATCCTTATCCTCGCCGGCTACTGCGGCGTTCATCTGCTCGAGCACACTCTCGTCCCCCACTTCCACTTCGGCGAGGAGACCCACCACGACGAGTTCCTCTCCGCCAAGACCAGCTATTCCGTCCTGCTCGGCCTGGCCGCCCACACCTTCTTCGACGGCATCGCCATCGGCTCCGGCTTCGTCCTCTCCGAGTGGCTGGGCTGGGTCATCTTCATCGCCGTCTTCCTGCACAAGCTGCCCGAAGGCTTTACCGTCGCCAGCGTCATGCTGGCCAGCGGACGCGGCCGCCGCACGGCGATTAACTCCTCCATCATCCTGGGAGCCATGACCCTGCTCGGCGTCCTGGTCATCAACCTCTCGCCCTCCTGGGTGCGGGTCGGCCTTCCGCTCTCGGCGGGAGTGACCATCTACGTCGCCTCCACCGATCTCGTCCCCGAGGTCAATCGCGAGCCCGGCATCCACATGGCCCTGATCTTCTTCGCCGGAGTGCTGATCTTCGTCTTCCTCAAGCTCCTGGCTCCCTCCGCCTAGGTGTTTCTATCTGTTTGTGGTGGTGTGGAGAACCTGTCTATCACCAAAAGTGTCATCCTGAGTGGGTGAGTAGATTTTTATAAACCGATGATTTATCGAGAGATAAATAGCCTGTTCTTGGCTGTGTAGGAACTGTGCAGGCACTTTCTCTCGCCTCTTCAAGTTGATAGTGCAACAAGGTGAGAAAAAGCTCAAGGAATTGGGGTAAATGCACCTCCAGTGGCTTAAGCCACTGGAGGTGCATTTTGGCGGCATACCGACACCTGGGCATCGATGACCGGGTACAGATTCAAGTTCTCACGAAGCGGGGCGTCTCCGATGCGGAGATCGCCCGCGAGTTGCAGGTTCATCGTTCCACTGTTGGACGAGAGCGGCGGCGGAACAAAGTGGATGGCAAGTATTACTACCACCAGGCGCAGGCCTGCGCGGAGAAGCGTCAACGAGAACGGCGGCGGCGTGCGGCGAAGCTGACACCTGCGGTGGTCGCCTTCGTGGAAGAGAAACTGCGCCTGGGCTGGAGTCCGGAACAAATCGGCGGATGGCTCAAGCATCGGCAGACGGAGCTTGCCTCTGTCAGCTACGAACGCATCTACTGGCACGTCTGGCGCAACAAGGTCGATGGTGGAAACCTCTATCGGCATCTTCGGCGCGGCGGTCGCCGCTATCGTCGCTTCGGCTCACGGTTCGACTTTACACGCAATAGAAGCAATAGAAAGGGGCCTGTTTCCGGGCGCGTGGACATCGGCCAGCGGCCCGTCATCGTGGAAGAAAAGTCGCGTGTCGGCGACTGGGAACTCGACACCATCGTTGGTAGCCAGCGCAAGGGGGCGCTGGTCAGCATGGTCGAACGCGGATCGAAGTTCGTTCGTCTCGCTCTTGTTCAGGAAGCAAAATCCGATGTCGTGGCAAACGTCATCGAAGCATGTCTCTCCAAAGACATCGACAAAGTACTTACTCTGACTATGGACAACGGAGCTGAGTTCGCACGGCACAGAATCTTCGGGGCTGCTCTGGATGCAGATACGTTCTTCGCAAAGCCATACCACGCATGGGAACGCGGAATCAACGAACACACCAACGGCCTCGTCCGGCAATACTTCCCAAAGTCCACAGACTTCACCACAATCTCCGATGACGAAGTGCTCAGAGTGGAGGAACTTCTTAACAACCGGCCACGCGCCGTGCTAGGCTTCAGAACACCACTGGAGGTCTTCTCGAACCCTCGTCTTCTCCAACCTGTTGCACTGCCCACCTAAATGGGGCTCGCTTTCTGTGCATTTTTTGAACGCGAGGCACAATTTCTGAGCAGATATTTTAGCCCTTTGGATGGCGCTGTGTCAGCGCTCTTGATCCGCTTTGACCAACTGCTCCGCCGCCTCCAATTCCCCGCGTGATAAAGGACATTATCATGCGTGAAAAATTGAGAGGTGCAGCGACTTCCGACAACGGCGTTTGTCTAGAAATCAGGCCACCTAGTCTTCGGAATGCGTGAAGAAGGTTCACACTTGAACTCGCTCAGATAAAGCGCAGCGCGCTTCGTCCCAGAAAGCTGAACTGCAAATCGTTCGTGCTAAGCCCCCGATGAGCGAACTTTTGGCACAGAATCAAGGAGACTTCTACTCGAATGCCAGGCGCATTGAGAGGTCCACGGCATGGATGTGTTTGGTGATTCCACCGACGGAGATGTAATCGATGCCGGTTTCGGCGATCTTACGAACGTTTCCGAGCGTTACGCTGCCCGAGGCTTCGAGTATTACTCGATCGGCCCTTTCGTTGTTCAGTGCTACCGCGGCTCTCATATCATCCAAGCTGAATTCGTCCAGCATGATGATGTCAGGGGCCGCCCGCAAAGCTTCCGCAAACTCCTCTGGTGTTTCGACTTCCACTTCGACTTTGCGTGATCCGGCGGCGCGTCGGGCTGCATCGATTGCGGCGGTGAGCGAGCCGGCGGCAGCGATGTGGTTTTCCTTGATCAGTACCTGATCAAACAGGCCAAGCCGGAGGTTCCGGCCGCCGCCGCACAGGACGGCATATTTCTGGGCGGTTCGCAATCCAGGGACTGTTTTGCGCGTATCCAGAATTGCAGCGCCCGTACCTGCGATTGCGTCGACATAATCACGCGTCGCGGTCGCCGTGGCCGAGAGCAACTGGAGAAAGTTGAGGGCACTCCGCTCACCCGTCAGGACGGGGCGCGCCAGACCTGCGATTTCAAAGAGAGTTTGATTCGCAGTGACACGGTCGCCGTCGTCTACATGCCATTTCAGTTGCACTGAGGAGTCTAGCTGACGGAATATCTCGACAACCCAGGGGCGGCCGCATAGTGTCGCGTCCTCCCGAGTAATGACTTTGCCCGTGACCCGCTGCGCGATGGGGACCAGGTCGGCGGTGATATCACCGCTGCCTATGTCCTCGGCGAGAGCAGTTGCTACCTGCTGAGCGAGGTCGGATGGAAGCTTCGACATGTACGAAGCCTATCATCCGGCCGCGGCCGTTCGGAAGGGAGATTTCAGGAGGTGCGCAAGTCATATGGAAATGCTAATCGGTTGGATCGGTCCTCGTAAGTCGGCTTCACGTCAGCAATCGACCGCAGAACTGCTCTTTGGTTTCATAACTCAAAGAGCATTTGTGTTTTTCTCCTACCTAGCCCGGAATAATTGGCTGATTTTGGCCCAACCGTCAGGTCCGCGTGTCAAGGCTGCCGAAGGCACCGCGAAGCGGCTGTGGCCTTGACACGCGGGCAGGTTGGGCTACGCTCCCGTCGTCCGGGGCAGGTAGGGTTAGAGGCTGTGTCCCATACCGAAGCCATGTTCGATGACCGGCGCGATTTCTGGCTGTTTCGGCGTGATGGCTTGCTCCGGCTTCATTGCTGGTGCATGGGCGCTCTCGTGGGACACGTCATGCCCTAACGACTCCGGCAACTTCACACGGTCATTTGTGTAGAGTTGCGCGTCTTCCGCTCCACGCGAGACAGCGACATAAGCCATGCGGCTGTTGAGCAGGTCTTTCGCAGCCAGCTCGGTATCTACATGAATCAGTACACGCTCGGCGGTTTGTCCCTGGCTGGAATGGCTTGTCACCGCATAGCCATGATCGAGATGCGGATGCTCGCGCGGATCGAGCTGCACGTCTCGGCCTCCGTCCATCTTCAAGCGCATCTGCCCATCCTGGCCGATGGCCTCGACCATTCCTAATTCACGATTGGCAATCTTCAAGTCATTGGCCGGTGCGGTGAACTGGATGCGGTCGCCTACGGCGAAGCTGCGCGGTTCCTCGCGGTAAACAGAAACGCCCTGCTGCCGTCGAGGATCATAGGTCAGCTCGGAGCCATCGGCCCGCACCACCGTCAACAGGTTCTTTTCAGCGTCAACGCTCTTGACTCGCGCGTATTCCCCACGCTCCATGCCAGTCTCTTTCGATGCGCGAGCGTAGCGCACTACATCGTTGAACTCATACCGCGCTGCCCATGTCCGCTCCGGCCCGGTGAGGTCCTGGCGGGGCACAAGCGCATGGATGCGATGGTCGTCTTTACTGACTGAGCCGCGCTCCTGCATCTCGGCACGGATGCGCTCGTTGATCTCCACGCGGGAGCGGTTGTCGGGCGAGACAACCAGCGTACCCTCCGGCGACTTCGCGTATTCCTTCGCTATGGCTGTAATGCGGTCGTCACGTCCTGCAATCTCATGGACACGGCCCTGCCGCTCCAATCCCTGCACAGCTTCGCGCACCTCGCCACGCGCAAGCTGCTCGACCACCTGTTTAAGCTCCGGGTCTTTCTGCCGGACGATCTCTTCGAGCTTCACTGTTTTCATACCCGCGTCCTGGAGTTGCGCGAAGGGACGCCCGGCCTCGATTGCCTCATGCTGTCTCCGGTCGCCCACCAGCAACACGCGGTCGTTCGGATGCAGGCGATGCACAAACTCGTGCATCTGACGGGTGGACGCAAGCGAGGATTCATCGAGCACATACAGGCGGCGCTCGCCGGTGTCTGGCTTTTCTCCACGCGCAAGATGCTTTTGCAGCGTGGATGTTTCCATCCCTGCGTCGGCCAGCTTTTGCGCCGCGCGAGACGTGGGCGCGAAGCCTTCGACCGTGTACCCTTGCGCCTCCGCGCCTTCACGGATGACGGCCAGCGTTGTTGTCTTCCCCGCGCCAGCAACACCATCCAAACCCACTATCTTTTCGCGGGAGAGAAAAACATCATTGACCACCTGACGTTGCGAGGCATTCAGCTCCGGGTGGCGGTCCTCGGTCGCAATCCGAATCTGCGGTGAAACCAGCATCGGGTCGCTCATCCCGCGCTGATTGCCTTCCTGCATCCGTGTGACGATCTCGCGTTCCATGCGAAGCATCGCAACGGTGGTGTACTGCTGTCCTGCGTCTGCATGATGGACCGTGCGAAACTCGCCCCGCGCAGCCCGCTGCGCGAACTCCTGCCGGATGTGGGCATAGGTTGTTTCCCCCATGCCGCGATTGAGCGCCGCTTCCAGAAGATCGCGCCGGTCCAACACGGCGGAACGCTCGAAGAGATGATCGCGGGCATAGGTGACGGCCTGCCGCGCGATTCGGTCAGGTTCGTAAACGTGGCGCTGTTCATGCGCCCGCGCCTCTGCCACAACCCGGTCGGCCTGGTGTCCATACTGCGCGGCGAGATTCCGATGTCTCTCTAATACCTGTTCTGGCGATAGCAGCTCTTTGCTATCCCGCGTCCGGTGTGCCGCTACCTGCGCGGCTCCCGCACCGTCTATTCCCATTTCTCGCAGATGGTCTTTAATCTGCTCGCGGCGCGGGCTGCTGGCCTCCAGATACTCTTTCGTATAGCCCTTAATCTCCGGCTGTCCATGCTTGCCGCGCTCTAGCTTGTATCCCAAACCCTGCAACCGCATCGAAAGCTCGGAACGGTAAACGCTGGTGGCATAGCGTTGCGATGCGAATAGCTCCTGCGGCTGCAAGGCCCGCGTCTGTCCGTTGTCGCGCTCGGTGACGTTGAAGATCACAGCATGGGTGTGGAGCTGCGGCGCGGCGTAGCCATCCACAGGCCGCGCGGTATCGTGCTCAAAGGTGGCCGCAACAAATTTGCCTGTTGTCTCCGGCGCGTGGACGTTGCCGATGCGGGCCTGCGTGTATTTTTCCAACTCTCCGAGAGCAACACGCACACTCTCCCGATGCGCCTCTCTTACGCGCTCATCCCCGCCGACAAGTGCAGTCAGCGAGACTGACTTCGGCGCAGAGAACGTGGCATCCCAACCGGCGCGATGCTCTACGCTCGTCACTTCCTTGCCGAATTTACCTTCATAAGTTTTGGAGGCTTGATGGCGAACAAGCTGCGCTTCCGTGTGCGGATGCTGGCCTTCGGTCAATCTGGCAAAATGCTCATTGCCAACGCTGCCATTCAAGCCCCATTGCTCGGCCAGCTTGCCTTGCCACTCGCTATGCCCCTGCTGGTCGCGGCTCCAATAATTCTGCCGCTCGGACGCAAACTCCCGCTCATGGTAAGTCCGTACCTGCGAAGCTGACAGCGGTTTGGAGATGGTCAGCATGTGCGCTCTGCTCCTTTAGACGCCTCACTCGATCCCTTTGGACTCGTCCCATACAAACCCCTCTTTGGGTTTGTCGGTGGGTTGGTCGGGGGCTTTGTCAGCGGACGCATCGAAAAGTGGAAGCGTAGTCTGGACCGCTGCCGATGATTTGGATTGCTCTGTACGAACTACCGGCGTCGGCGGTGACGGCCTGGGCGCAATCTGCGGTAATTTGCGCTCAATGAACTCCGGCTGTCTGCGATGCTTCCTTGCGAACTGGAAGTGAACCGGCACAACTTTGTTTTCCTGCTTGATGAAGCCGTGCAACGGTTCGAGGCCGGAGATTTCCGAAGCCATGACAAGCGGCTTGGTTGCAATCTCCATCGCATACGATGTCCTGCTGCCGAACAGCCTCATGCTGCGGGATTCCTTCAACCGCTCCACTTCAATCTGTCCGATGGCCTCGGAAATCCACTTCGCGGCGCGTGGCTCGGTGGTCTTGAAAAACAGCTTGGTTGCGGGCTGCGAAAGCATGGCCTCGGCATCCTGGCCGTAGCATTTTTCAAGCTGGCTGCGACCCTGAAAGCCCGCCACAACGGGATTGCCGTACTTGCGATTTTCCGTGACGGCGGTATGGAGCTGCGGCAGTTTGTTGAGGCTCGCCAGCTCGTCCAGCACGAACCATACCGGCATCGCCGTCTGGTCTTCGCAGTAACCCATCATGCGAAGAATGAACAAATCGAGCCACACGGAATGCAACGGCAGAATCTTCGCACGATAAGCGGGACTGGACGTGAGAAACACCCATCGTTTCCGGTTCGTGTACCACTCCGCTGTCGCAAAGGTCGGCCTCGTATGCTCCCACTCCGGCAATAGTTCTAAGCTGTCAGCCACCATGTTTAAGCTCGCCAACACACCCGCCCGCTGTGCCGGTGCGCCCGCATCGAGCAGCGCGGCCAGCGGAGTTCCCTTTACCGCAAACTCGATCCGCGACGGCTCGGCCATCATGCTCAGAATGTCCCTCGGCTGCGGTTGGCGCTTGAGCAAGTGGGCCAATATCCGGCGCGGCCCATCAGTAAAAAACTCCTTCTCGTATTCCTTCTCAGGAAGAAACGCGGCGGCGATGGTCGCTGCTGTTTCGTCGCGGTCGATCTCGTTGCCAAGACTCCAATATGGGCATCGTTGGTCCAGCGGATTAAGAATCAAATCGCCACGCGCGGGCGAGTAGAACTCACTCACAAAGTCCATTGCCGGGTCGTAGACGATGGCGGTTTCTCCACGCTCCCGCACCTGTCGAAGAAGCTGCCGGATGGTGTTGGACTTCCCGCTACCGGTGTCGCCCATCATCAGCATGTGGCTGGCTTCCAACCTCTGCGGGATGCAGTAGTTTGGGCCAAAAGGCAACCACCGCAAAAGCCGATTCTCGAAGCGCAGATGGAAACGTATGCCGTCCGTTTTTGCGCCGCGCCACCGCAAGGCCGATGCCAACTCCGGGCCTTTTGTTCTGCGTCCGTGACGTTCTTCCTGCTGCCGACTCCGGGCAAAACCCTGCTTCATCCAGAGCCGGAAAACATAGAGCAGCATCAGCATGGCAAGGCTGTTGAGCATCGGTCTGCCAAACAACCACCACACGCTCACACCGTCATAAACGTAGTCTCTCAATCCTTTGGCGAGACTGTCTGCGGGTACTTTCTCCGGGGCACTATAAGCCACCCCACGCCAGCCCTCCGCGATGGCTTTGGGCGAGAGTGTGACGGGTAGCTTCGGGTTCGGCCCGGAAACAACATCCTCAGCGGAAGCGGGTATCGGCTTCTGCCTGGGCGCGGTCTTCATCACCCATCGGATCGTCATTTCGCTGTGCGGCATCCCCGCCCCTACGGAGCTGGCGGCATAGGTCGTAAGGTAGACCTTTTGGAGCGGTGCAAGCGTCCACGCGAGCCAAGCCGAAGCCGGGAAGATGAGCACCAGCGGCCCACCTGCGAGCCAGAAAAGGAACCAGAACAGCCGCCCGGAACGGCTTGGAAAACGCATGGGGCGGCTCACTGCTTGCCCCCGTCCGGTCCCTCCTGGGACAGAAACTCTGCGAGTAGTTTGCGGGCGTCGGCCAGCTTCCGCACATTGGCCTGGTCCCGGATTTTGACCACGGAATCGGGTAGCAGATGCTTGCCTTCGGCGTTGGCCTGGGCCGTTGCATGAAAGAGATTCAGGAGCATGTAGCGCAGTGCCGAGACCTCGGCCAGCATCAACTCTGTTGGGTCTGCCGGACGCTCCCGCGCGGCTTTCAGGGCCAGCTCGCGCAGCCACTCGGCCACGGTTTTCCCCGCGCCTTCGGCGGCGGTTTCTACCTCGGTCAACTCTTCCGGCGTTACTCTGGTTGCGATGGTTTTGGCACGGAGAACCGGACGCGCTTCGCCACTCGGCGAGGCTGGAGACTGCAACGGAGCCGGAATGCGGGGAGTGCTCATGGGGAACCCGCCTCGAAAACAGCTTGCACCCCTGCAAATTACACGTCAAGCGCCGGGATGTTCGAAGCCCTTGCCTATCAGTGCGTTTACGCGGTGGGCGCTCTGGATTACTCTGCGCGTTTACGCGCGTAAACGCATTGGCATGGTGCCGGATGCGCGAATGGTCAAGCTGCTGATTCAAAGCACGTTCACGTCACCCAACGGAGATTTCAAGCCGGTTTACCGGCAGCATCCCATTTGGGGGTGACGTGTCGCTCCTTACTTCCGCTGCGTAGCAGCGTACACGCTGATGGGACTTCGATGCGGCGCTGGCAGGCATCCTGCAACGGACTCCTTGGCGATTCTCACCCGGTGCAGCTAATCTCAACAGACAGGGAGGGCCACGCCAGATGCAGGTGAGGATAATTATCTTCCCCGGCGAAGACGGCCTCGACGTGGTGATCTGCGGCAAAGGGGAGAAAGCGACGATGCGCCACCGCCATTTCGACTGCCGTACCAGCATGATTGCCATGCTGGAAAACCTCCGTTTGCTCACTCCCGAAGACGGTCAAAAGCTGGAGGATTTTGTCTTCCTCAACTCCTGCCCTATGTACTCGGCTGAGATACAGGAAGACGTTCTCGCGGCGCACGGCTTTCAGTCCGCCTGAACCATCTTGATTGCCTTACCTGTCCGGCCCGCTATGCCCCTCCTTTTCCTTTCGCTCATAGAACGCCACGGCCTCGCGGAAAACTTTGATAAGGAATCGCCCCTCTTCCGTTAGCTCTACCTTCCTCTGCCGGGGCTTAAAGATACGGAGACAGAGCAGTGCTTCGAGCGCGGAAACCTGCTTCCGAAGTTCGGCGGATGTGACACCCAACTGCTCCGCCGCCCGCGCGTAATCCAACTGTTCCGCCAGGGCGATTGCCGCTCGTTTCAGACCGATGGAAATGGATTCAGACAAATCATTACCTCGTCTTAATTACTTGGTTTACTCCAACTCTTTTTGACAGATTGATTTACTCCTTCTTTTCGGAGTCGGTTTCGAGGCTCTTCGTCTTTTGAATCTCGATATTCAAGGGGCCTTCGACACCACACTTCGAGCAGAGATAGATGCCCGAAGTGTGGTGCTCTGCCTTCAAACTGTTCCCTGCGAAATGCGCTGCCGCAATGGACGCAGACATGGACGTGAATAAATGGGCCATTCGCGTTTTCAGGATCGACAGGCATTCTCTCAACTCCCGTTGCTCTTCTCTCTGGCGCAAGATGCTTAGAAAAGAATCGACACAAGTTTTTCTTCTGCCGAAGGTCTGGAACCATTTGCAAGGTCGATCAACTCGGCTATCGTGATCCCGCCTAGCATTTCCCTGATTCTGTCGTTGACCTGACGAAGAGGTTCTTTCACCATGCAATGCCCAACAATCTCGCAGCTTTTTCCATCGACGGTTGTGCAGTTCGTGATGACCGGAGAACCATCGAAGGCACTGATAACATCCAGAGTGCTAATTGCCTGTGCAGGCCGGGCCAACGCATAGCCTCCCGTTGCCCCATGCTGCGAGGCAATCAATCTGGCTCTAGTCAGCGTTTGAAGCGTCTTTGCCAACACCGGCAACGGGATGTTGTAGGCATCGGATATATCTCTCGCGGAATGCGGTCTGCCGTCGTCGGCGTGTTCGGCCAGATAGCGCATCGCCATCATGCCGTAATCAGCGCGTTTAGTTAATTTCAGCATTTCTCTACCTCCTGCGAGTTGCACGGCTGTATTTCCAAGCGATGACGACAAGTGGAATCGCCAGAGCTACCCATGAAAGCTCGTCCCACACACCGTCTCCGAACAAAGCAGAAAGCAAGCCGTACAGAGTGATGGCTGTCAGTATCATCGCCGCCCCATAGACTTTGCGGAATGGAAATGGATGGCTCATTGCCTCAACGCTCCCGCTAGTGTCTCTTCTGTCGTCAGTTCTTCGAGCTTAACCAGGCGGTCCAACTCGTCTTCGACTGGCGTTTTACGACGCGAGAGCCAGAGGTAAAGACCACTCAACAGCACCATGATTAGGGCCACATCGAATAACGCCCAAATGACCTTCAACGGCATTCCTCCATAGTCACCAAAATGCAATGGGCGGGACACTTCGAGAGCGCGCAGATACCACGGCAATCCCTTTGCTACGGTTAATCGTCCACTCTCGGCATCCACAAGAGCAACGTCAAAAAGACGTGAGGTAAGAGGAGTCTTACCTTTGGCGAAAACAACATAGTGAAATGGCGTTCGCGGATTTGGAAATCCAATGTTTGTTATTTGCATACCGGGCAACGCTTTTTGTACGGTTTCTACCGCGAGATTAACTGAACTAAGCTGTTTGGGAATGGGCCGTCCGTGATAGAGAGCCATGAGGCGAGGTACATTCTGCGCTGTCCACATTGTGAACAGAGGAACAGATAATGTGTTCATTATTCCAGTCGCGCCCACAATGAAAGCCCAACTCAATGTCACGATGCCAAGTAGGTTATGCAGGTCAAACCATTTCACACGCGGGGACTTATTTTTTCGCACAATGCCAAATTCGAGACGCCGCATGAAAGGCCCGTAGACGACTGCACCCGACACGAGTGCAATTACGAACAGCAGCGCCATACAAGCAAGAAACAATTCGCCAATGATGCCAGCGTAAATAGTCTTATGCAAGGTGTTGATATAGGTCATGACATTCGGCTTTGGCTTTGGCTCTTGTGCTTTGTCTTCCAGCAATTTTCCAGTGTGAGCATCGAAGATAAGTTGATGATGCTGACTCGGTTTGGAAGCAAAGTTCGGAGCCATACCCACGAGAATACGCGGCTCGTCATCGTCAAAACTGATCGCTATCAGCTTGTCACCGGGATAGCGCAGTCGTGCCATTGCAGACACAACATCCATATTTGTTAGCGGAGTATTCGGTGAGACATTAGCCGGAGCTACGTGGTGATGCGTAAGACTGAATATCTCGTCATTGAAAATCATAGGTAAACCCGTCAGACATGACATCAGCAAAAATACTGTGCAAATCAGACTTGTCCATTTATGAACGCGATACCAGAGTCGTATTTTTCTTGCAGTCAACATGATGTCCCTCCAAGCTAAAACTGCAAATGCAGGCTGAACTGTAAAGAGCGCGCCGCGCCCATACTGTAGAGCTGATTGCTTGAACCGATGGTGGTTGTTCCACCTTCAACTAATTGCCCAAAGGTCGTATCGGTAAGGCTGACATCCGGGTTCCCCAGATTGGGATGATTCAAGATGTTGAATGCCTCAACACGGAGGTTCATCCGAAGCTGGTCATAGACAGGAAACGTCCGCTGCAATGATGTGTTCAGTGCATAGAAAGATGGATTGCGAACGTAATTGCGCCCAAGATCGCCATTACGAATTGGCGTTCCGCTGCAAGACTTGCCGGTGTTTGTCGGAACGCAGCTAAAAGCTGCTGGATTTAAACGCCAACCGCCCGGAACTGCTTTACCATTGAACGCTGCCGCCGCTCCATGAAGATAAATAGGAACGCCCGGAACAAGATCGGGAACATATCGAGCTTCGGTGCCATCTGGTAACGCTGCGGTTGCTTGATAGATGTTTGTGATTGGATAACCGCTCTGCGTGGCAAAACGATTAGATAGAACCCAATCCTTGCTCCATATCTGTATCCAATGCTGCGTCCCTAGCGTGGGTGTGCGGTAATTTAGGGCTAAATTAAGAACACGGCGCAGATCATAATCCGAATTGCCATACATCGGAGCATATGTAGAGTAATCATTAGAGGAGTTGTCGAGCGCATGCGCCCAGGTGAACGAGGCTATAGCTGTCAATCCTTTGGCAACACGCCCGACATCCTGCACCTGAAATGCGTTGTAGTTGGATTGCGATCCATTGTTTGTGAAGTGAAGTGAAGTGAATGCGGGATTGCCGGGAACTGTGGCGTATTCCTCTGTAAAGATCAACTTTCTTCCGTTGTTTCCTACATAGGAGACGGTCAGTGTGTTAGCTGGACTAAGCATTTCGTCTACAGACAGGTTCCACTGTTCCGCATAGGGAATGGTGAGGTTGGGGTCCGAAGCGATTAGGTTCGCATAGGGTGCAACAAGCGGGGAGCCGAGTGATGGTGGTGCCAAAGCCGCTGCGGAAAACGGAAGAGGAACATTAAGCTGCGTCGCTCTGGATACCTCAAACGGGTAAGACATTGTGTAAGGTTGTGTAGATGCGCCTTGCCCAGTATCGAAAAAGATGCCAAATCCCCCGCGTACAGTAACGGCGTGGCTCTGAGATGGAACAGCATTCCATGTGAAACCTAAACGTGGAGCGAAGCTGTGGTAATTGGTCTTATACGGTGGTGTGCCCGAAGGCGCAATCTGCATTGACGCAAGGTCGCTTGATGTAAGCGCAACTGGATAATACCCATCGAACGGTCCAGGAGGCGGATTAAATTCCCAACGTACTCCGTAATCGAGACCGAATCGTGGACTGATTTTCCAGTGGTCTTGAGCATAGAGCGAAAGATTGTCCAGAATAGGTTTGCCAGGAGCGGCGCTTTCAACGATCAAACCCGTTGCTTTGCCTTGTTGAATACCTGTTAGCCCTAATACCGACATCTCGGACGTATACGGATTTCCAGAGAATGTCGGAGTGAGTCGTCGCCAATCTTCACCAATCTTGATGGTATGTCGGCCATGAACCCACGTGAGGCTATCAACTATCTGATATTGTCTCTGGACAGTTCCATATTGATAATTCGCAGCAGCATATGAGAGCGAAGTTCCTGGAACCTGAACTTGCGACAACACGTAATCATAGGGGCTTTCATATTGCGCCGGAACCATGAGGCTTCGATCAAATGGACTAGCGCCAGCAATAGGGGCCAATGCAAAGCCGTATTCGCTACCCTCGTGGCTGAAATTAAAGCGAAGTTCGTCAAGTAGACTATTAGTTATATTCGCAGTCAATCCAGCGGTCCACATATGGGTATTAATCGCCTGATGTGATGTCTTGTCGCCTCCCGTCACTTCAGAGCTTGGAGTATCGGCATAGCGAACGAAGGCCTGAAGCCGCTTATTGATTGTCTGGTCCAACCGGACGCTAATGTTATCCATGCTGCTTGAATTTGAAAAGCTATAGTTGAATAAAGCGTCGCAAGCCGCTGGCTTCCCCGTGGCAGGATCAGTGATGCTACAACCATCTTGATTGTCAGGAGAATTAGGCAGAGGTGCCACAGTTAGGAATGGGCGTACTCCTGGTGATGCCCAGCTTCGGAACGCCTGTGTCGGCACGTATTCACTTTCAAATGCTGGCTGAGTTAGCCTCAGACCTTCGTAAGAGAAGAAATAGAATGTCTTGTTTTTTCCGTCGTAGAATTTGGGAACAATAAGTGGACCACCAATTGTTCCTCCAAAGTCATTCTGATGCTCTGGAGTCTGTGCCAGTCCATAGTAATTGTTGTAATAACTATTTGCATCGAAAACCGTGTTTCGGAGATAGTCGAAGAGAGTTCCATGAAGCGTATTTGTTCCCGATCTAGTAGAAAATTGAACCTGACCGCCAGGACTGCGACCATACTCGGCTGTATATCCTGATGTTTGGATCGTGAACTCCTGCAAGGAATCGATAGATGCCAGGCTTTGAGTTGTTCCGAGAGCCGTATTCAGGAAGGTCGAACCGCTGATTGCCGCTCCATACCCATTAGAGGACCAGTTACTAAATCCCCCAAGATTTGTGGAAACCCCATCAACGGTGAAGTTATTTCCGTCTGCCCTCTGCCCGTTAATGCTGTAATAGCCTGCTGGACTGCCCGTCGAACTTGTGGCGACCGCTCCCGGTGCTAATTGAATCAAATCTTGGAAACTTCGCCCATTCAAAGGCATACTTGCAACAAATTCTCTTGTGACCGTCAGGCTTACCGCCGAAGAATCATTGGTCGTTCCGACGCCATTGCCACGTCCATCGACCGTGACCGATTGCGATGCACCTCCGATTTTCAGGCGCACGTTTAGTGCGAGATTCTGTGCAGTGCCTACGATGATTCCTGTCTGTTCATAATGCGAGAAACCCTCCGCATCTACGGTTAATGTGTAGTTGCCCGGTCTGACATACGGCAAGCTATAAAGCCCGTCTTTATTCGTAGTGCTTTCGAGCGGAGTATTTGTATCCGTATTCGTGAGTGTCACTTTTGCTTTTGGCACCATCGCACCCGAAGGGTCCATGACCATGCCATTCAATGCTGCACTCTGCGCTCTGGCTATCTGACTCAATGAGAGAAAGCAAAAGATAGACATAAAGAAGACAACGCTCTGTCGATGGGATTTGATTTTGGAGCGGAACTCTCCGCACACCTGGGAAAACATGAAGTCAATCACCTTTCGTCGTTATCGATCTCATGCGAATCGGCTGCTTCGCCAAAGACAGGCTCAGTTCGCACTGAAGCGATTTCTTGCAAAAGCAAAAAATTTGCCCCTTATAGATCAAGACGGCGGGGAAACAGCGTTTTCCGTGATTTTTTTTGAGAGGGCTAAACAGTCCGACCGGAGAGCAGTTGCCGGACCTGCGCCCATGCCCCATCGCGGTCAGGGACGTCCTGGCTTCTCCCCGTAAAAAACAGCTCATGGAGCAAGGTGTAAAGCTGCGTAGCCTGTTGATAGGAAGAAGGATGAGAAGGGGCAGGGGTGGAACTCAGGAATGGACTGAGCTTCCCAGCGAGGCTGGAAAGGTCCGCGATGGTCGAAGCATCAAGCTGTGCGGCGGCGCTTCTCAGGGACGATGCGGAGTCCGACGAACCCATGCGCGAAGCGAGGGAGAGCATGGCATCACGGCTTTTGGTCTCGCTTACCAGGCGGCGGGTGAGACCGTCGATGTCGGTCAGGAATTGCTGACTCCCGTTCGGGTCGTTTGGAAACCGCGCCTGCAACTGATCCGTTGCCAAAGGCGGCGCATCACCATGCCATGCGGCCCACGGCAGAGGTTGTTGCATCTTTTGCGCTTCGGCATCGGAGGCAATGTCGATTTGGACCTTCGGCACATTCTCTAGCGAAGCTACAAGATTCGCTTTTGCCTGATCCGTGGGAACGACACCCCACAGTTTGATGGCATCCGGTTCGCGGTTGACAGCTAACAGAACATCGCTGTCGAGCCTGCTCTGATGAAGGGCTAACAGAACACGAGATTCCGCATCGTCCAGCGGATTGACGACGGCCACAGGAGCGGGGTGAGGTTGCGGCTCATTATGCGGCGTAGGCGCAGGAGAAGAATGCGCCATCAGAACGGGCGGCGGGCCGCTTTGCTCGCCCACTTCGATAACGGAGGCAGGCTCATCGCCTTCCGCCGCAAATTCATAGCGGGCCGCTACCGGATGATCGTCCGAGGTACGCAGCCGCAGTGTTGCCTTATGGATCGGGCTATCGTTGGTCTCAGTCTGAATTTCGGTTGTATCCGCTGCTTTGTGGACCGAATCTGTTTTATGTGAAAGCGATTTGTGCCAATCGCGGAAGCTGGCTGCGGAGAGTGCATCATCTCCTGTCCAGCCGACGCGATGCAACTGCGCAGTCATGCCCTGACAGGAGCTGATGTTTTGTTTCGGGCCATCAAGGGAGACAAGTTGCATGGAACTGCTCACCAGACAGGCGCGTCCGTTGGAACGTAACAGAATGGAGTATTTTCCCGGCTGCTGTTCGGATTGCTGGCGCATAGCTTTTGCAAGCAAAGTATCTGCGCGAGCTGCGGGCGTCAGGTCAAAAGTGAAGAGAGTCACCGCGACGATGAGGACTGCGGCAACGCCTGCCGACATGGACGGTGAGAGTACGAATCTCCTGCGGGTTTTTGCGGCCATCGCAACCCGCATCCTGCGATGCGCGGCTTTGCCGCTTACCCACGCCACCTCTTCATAGGTTTCGGCATGTTTTTCAAGGACGGCCTTGCATTGGGCACACTTCGAGACGTGGGCCTGAATGGTCTCGGCCTCGTCGGAGTCGAGTTCGCCACTCTGCCACAGCAACAGTTCTTCGGATGCCGGGTGGTCATTTGTCACAATAAAATTGTTTTACTACTGAGGGGTAGATTGCAGTTTTCGGCGGAGTTTGTCCACTGCAACATCGGTGATGTATGCGGCCTGACGCAGCGAGATATTGAGAACGGAAGCGATTTCGCGGAAGCTGCTTCCTTGACTTCGCAGTGCAAGGCACTGCTGCTCCTGCTCATTCAACTTTGAGATTGCTTCCATGACATGCTTGTAGCGATCTTCTTCAAGAACGGTAGCTTCCGTATCGGCCTTTGGGTCCGCCATGCTTTTCTCCCACTGCTTCCATACCGCAGCCGGAACCGGCACCTCCTTGCGATGATGCCGGTAACGATCTACAGCGATATTTCGGGCGCACGTAAGTAGCCAGCTAAATAAATTGTCGGGTGGATTATTCTGTGCTGGCCTATCCAGTGTGCGGAGAAAAACCTCCTGTGTGATGTCTTCCGCCTCGATGAAATCAACGCCATATTTCACCAGCGACCGGATCACATCTGGACGACGAAGGATGTAGGTCATCTCCAGTTCAAGCAGGCGAGTATCAGGCTGGGCCGCATCGCTCTCAACCGTTAGGCTTGTGAGGGTCGCATCCTCCATGCAAGCAACAGGGGCCGTTGTTCGCCAGAAGAGAATGTTGCCAGCCATATAGAAGTGCCTTTCTTGCAACTATGGTGGCGGCATCCTATACTCACAAATCAGTCGTCAGCCTTCGGGTTGTCGATCTCCAGGCCCTCGTGGTGCTTCGCCAAAAGACAGCCGCGAGGGTCGCTCAAAGACCTGAAAAACCCTTTCACCATCAATATAGATAAATTACGACACATTCGGTCGCATATCAGCCCGGAGCGGGAAATTTGATCTCCTTACCGGCGCGAAGTGCCGGAAAAAATGGAGCCTGGGAAACAGGCTCCATCATCGTAAGTGGCCGCTGCCGTAGACTTCAGGAAGCAACCGCAAGCGGCCTGGCTTCCTCTTCCGTTGCCTCCTTCTCTTCCTCAAAGGTGCTGCCAAGAATCATGTCCACGGCTCTCTGCGCGTTGGCGGCGTGCAGAATAAGGCGGTTATCCTCTTCCAGCTTGGCAATCCAGTTCTGAATGTATGCGGTGGTGTTGCGGTCGGTGTGCTCGTTGGCGATGCCAGCAATAGCGGAGAGAAACGCGGCTCCCATCTCCGCTACCAGCTCCTCCTTGCTGTAAAGCTCATCTCCGAATCGGTCGCCAAAGGTGCGATGCAAGCGGCTCTCATGGCCGGTGCTGTGTACCAGCTCGTGAAACAGGGTGCTGTAATAGTGCGGCGCATCCACGAAGCGGGAGCGGGCGGGCATGTGGACGGAATCGGTGCTTGGCCGATAGTAAGCGCGGTACTCAGTGAGGCTGTTGAGATAGAGAGCGGGCCGGTTCTCCCAACCGTTCACGATGCTTTCGCAAAGCTCGTCCTCGTCCACCTCCGGCGCGATGGCGGGCTGCGAGATTTCAGGCAGCGTGAGGCCGTCGCATTGCTCCACGTTGAAAACCGTGTAGTGGCAAAGAACGAAGGGAACGCGCTCATCCTCTTCTCTGCCATGCTCGGTTTTCTTCGTATATTCGGGAAGCTGCTTGTAAAAGACAATCGGCGTTCCGTGTTCGCCTTTGCGGACGTTGCCTTTCAACGCCTGCGCCTGCTTGAACGTAAGCCAGAACGGGGAGCTGTACTCACTCGACCAAAGCAACAGAACATTGATGCCACGGTAGGGCTTGCCAGTATAGAAGTTGCGCGGGAACGGCCCGCCTGCGTAGCGCGGAGTCTTCCACGGCTTCTCCCACGGAATCACGCCTGCTTTGAGGCTGGAAATAATGCGGTCGGTAACGGTCTGGTAGATGCTCGGCCTGCTGCTGGTGCTTGGCTTCTTCATGGGTGCTTCCTCCCTCGTCGTTGCTTTTGCTTTTCATGTCGTGCTTGTCGGCATGTACCTATATGCCGAACGCCACGTGGCGAACGCGGGGGGTAGCAACTGCAAGCAGAGGGGGATCGCCCACCCTTGCAACGAAGCGCAGCGAGAGTGGAAAGGGCGAAGCGTGAGCGGAGGGCTGCACAAGCGCAGCGCGGAAGCCTGGGGAGACTGCTTGCGGGCGCGAGGGGGCAGCGCCCCATTAGGAGGCTTGTCTACCGCATCCGTGCGCGTCAGCGCGCCCAATTTCAGGGAGAGGCGTTGCGGGGAAGGAACGGCCCCGCATGGATGGGAAGCGGAAAACGCCCGGTACTATGGGCGGTTGCAGCGCGGGAAGGGCGCAGCATCCTTCCCGAAACAGTATGGAAACGGCATCTCTGCCTTTGACAAGTGTTAGGCTACAGGCTACAGTTGTTCAGGTGAGGATACGCAACTTCATCCATAAGGGTTTGAAGAAGCTCTACGCGGACGACGCCACCAAAGGCGTTCCGCCCGATACGGTGGGCAAACTCCGCAAGATGCTTGCCTTTCTGGACGACATGGAAGACTCGGAAGAGTTGCGGATGCTTCCCTCATGGAAGGCGCATACCTTAACGGGCGACCGCAAGGGCACATGGAGCCTGAGCGTAACGGCCAATCGGCGTTTGACCTTTCGTATCGACACAGCCGAACGCGAGATTTACGACATGAACTTAGAGGACTACCACTAAGCCGAAGGAGAAAACGCTATGCCAATGAAGAACCCGCCCCATCCTGGGGATTTCATTCGGACAGAGATTATCGAAGCCGCAGGCTTGACGGTCACGGCAGCGGCGATAGCGTTGCGCGTCTCGCGGCCTACCTTATCCAGTCTGCTCAACGGCAAGGCCGACTTATCCGGGGATATGGCGCTCCGCATCGAGAAAGCCTTCGGAGTGAAGATGGACACGTTGATGCGTATGCAGTCGTCTTACGACATCGCGCAAACGCGTAAGCGTGAGAATCAAATCCGTGTACCGCGCATCTCCGTGTTGGCCGCCACACATTAGGCAATCTGCCGGGGAACCTCAACGGCGCGGTTGAGGAAGGACCACACAAAGCGCACGAAGAACAGCCGCCAGCGGCGGCTCGTGCGCGAAGATTTGCCGCTAAGAACGCCCCGGCGGGGCAGCGGCAAATCAGAACCAATATCCGAAGGGATGAATAGATATTGAACTCCCTACGCCAGCCTCCGCCACGGCTCCGGCCCAAAACGGCTTCGGGAGTTCCACGGTCAGCCTACCCTGCGGTGCTGACCTCGTTTGGATTTATCGTGCGTCTCCGCCGCCTTCGACGCTTTAGCCCTGGTAACATCCACTTCCGGGTGCGGCAGCTCCCATCCGGCCATCCCCTGCAACACGCGGTCGGCGTGCTTGATGGTGTTCACATGCCCATAGTGGCTTTCAATCATGTGGACGGAGGTTCCCATCTGCTCGGCAAGGAAATACACGTCCACGCCTTCCTGCAAGCGAAGCGTGGCATAAGTATGCCGGAAGCAATACGTCGAGCGCGGAACGCCCTGCGTTCCTTCGCGCAAATTTGCTTCTCTCAGAAGATCGGCAATCAAGGAACTATAAAGCGTTTTAGCAGGCTTGCCCGCAATGTTGGTAAATACTCTGTCGTCCTGTTCCGTGGCTTTGGAGATAATGCGGATGCGTTCTAGGTAATCTCCGACACTCTTGGGCGCGACCAGTTGACGCGATTTGTCCTTGCCCTGCACGAACAGGACAACGATCTCGCGGCCCTCGCGGTCTTTCGCGGGCATGATGTCGCGCCAGCGGAGATTCTTCATCTCCACTGGCCTCATGCCTGTATTGCAGGCAATCAGAATCATGTTGTAGGTGACGGTGCGATACCAGATGCTCGAAGGCTTATCGGCTTCCGCAATCCACTTGCGGCCTATAGTGTGGAGTTTGCGATATTCCTCCAGCGTGAACTCGTCCCGCCGCATCGTCTTGAGCTTCGGGCGCTCGTCGAAACGCTGGCTTGCCGGAACATAACGCTTCTTGACGGCGTAGTTCATCACCGCTCCGAAGATGGACATTTCAAACCTGATGGTGGAATCGCTGATGAAAGGGACCACCCGTTCATCGGAAGGCTTGACTTCAATCGGCTTCAAAACCCGGATGCCCAAAGTTTGCTGAACCTTGGTGCGGCGCTCGGCTTCATGGTCCGCAAAGGTCTGAGCTGTTGCTGCGGTGATTTCCCGAACGCCATTGCGCCGGTGGCGTCCCGCGCCGTTCTCCCGCCGCCATGCCGGATAGCCGCCCCAACGCTCATCACCGATAAGGTGTACCTGCGTGGAACCGGCGTATCTGTCTAGCGTGCCTTCGATGACGGCACGGAGTTTCTTAGGCCGCGCGGCGCTGATCTCGCCGCGCTTCGCCCGCGCCTCCTGCGTTAGCAGATACTCGTGCGCCACATCGCGGAAAGGGCGGTTGAACACAGGAACGTCATGCTTGATGCGGAATCGAACGTCCGCGTCTTGATCGAAGGCGCGTTCCCGCGCCGCTTCTCTATCCGTTGTTTTGAGCGAAACCGTTTTGTAGCGGTCGGCCTTCGGCATCTTCATGCGGCAATACCACATGTGATGATCCACGTCGCCGCGCCGGAAGAGAATCAGGCCGGGCTTCAGCTCCTCTTTTTCGGTGACGAATACCATAATTCGCCTCCTGCTGTTTGACTCGTTCTGTGCAGATTCCGTGTAGGATTTTTTCGTAAGTCGTTGAATCCTCGTATCTGTGCAGGACTTGTACAGATACTATCATAAAATTATCTTGTTTGTTTATATTTATTTACGATATAATTCTCATCCTGAACGGAGTTCCCGAAGGGAGCGCAGTCGAAGGATGACACCCTAATAGTTAGGGGAAAGAGCATGGCTAAGACAAAGAACGAATCGTTAAATAATCGGTCAACAGAGGCATAAGGCTATGCGTTCTGTTCCACAACTCTCTTCCAATGATTTCCATCTCCCATATCCCCCTGAAATGGGATTCCTTGCTCTTTCCTCCGCATGCCATCATCACTGCGGACTCCCATGGGCCTTACGCACTCCTCTATGTCACGCTCGACGGCACGTCTTCTCTCGTGCATCATCGTCTGCGTAGCCCTGCCGTTATTAACGCCCTGGCTCCGCCCCCAGAACCTCGCCGCCAACGTCCCCCTCCTTCTTCCCTCCGCCATCGCCTACAGCCCCCAGGGCGACCTCTACCTCGCCGAGACCGCCAACCACGTCATCCGCAAGATCGACCCCACCAGCCGCATCACCACCATCGCGGGAACCGGCACCCAGGGCTACGACGGCGATGGCGGCCCAGCCACCGCCGCTCTGCTCGACTCCCCCGCCGGCCTCGCCCTCGACGCCACCACGCTCTACATCGCCGACACCCACAACCACGCCATCCGCACCGTCAACCTGGCGACCGGAGCCATCACCACCCTCAACGCCTCGCTCAACCGCCCCATCGCGCTCGCGCTCGACACCAAAAGCCATCTCTTCATCGCCGATGCTGGAAGCCACCAGATCCGCCGCATCGATCTCCCGACCGGCATCCTCACCACCGTCGCCGGCACCGGCACCCAGGGATTCTCAGGCGACACCGCTCAAGCCACCGCCGCCCTGCTCGACTCCCCCGCCGGCCTCGCCGCCGATGCCGCCGGCAATCTCTACCTCGCCGATACCCACAACCACCGCATCCGCCGCATCGATACCAGCGGAGTCATCACCACCCTCGCCGGCAACGGAGCCTTCGGCTACGCCGGCGACTCCGGCTCCGCGACCTCGGCCAGCCTCGCCCTCCCGCAGGGCCTGACCATCGACCCGCTCGGCAATCTCTACCTCGCCGACTCCGCTAACCATCGCCTGCGCCAGATCGACGCCAAAATCGGCACCATCACCACGCTCGCCGGTGACGGCGTCCAGGACTTCGCCCCCACCTCGCTCAACAGCCCACGCGCGACCATCATCTCCCCCGACGGCCGCATCACCCTCGCCGACACCGGCAACCAACGCATCCGCCAGATCACAGGCGACACCCTCACCACCGTAGCCGGCCTCGGAGCCGTCACTTCCTCAGCCCTCACCCTCACCGGCCCCTTCTCCGTCTCCTACGGCACCGGCAGCCTCACCGCCAGCCTCGCCACAGGCTCCGGCGCCACTGGCGCCGTCACCTTCCTCGACACTTTCCTCGGAGCCACCACTCAGGCAGGCACCGCCCCCCTTGCCGCCGGAGCCGCGACCCTCGATACCTCCACCCTCACCGCAGGCGAGCACGCCATCACGGCCAGCTACGCAGGTGACACCTCCCACCCCGCGGCCCAAAGCTCCGCCTTCCCTCTCCTTGTCACCAGGGCAGCCAGCGCCACCACCCTGACCCTCGCCACATCCCCCATCGTCACCGGCACCAGTGCCGGACCGGTCCCAATAGGCCCCGTCCCAATCGGCATCGCACCCGGACAACCCGTCCTGATCACCGCGCACGTCGTCAGCGCCACCAGGGGAGTTCCCACCGGAACCGTCATCGTCTCCGATGGCAGCACCCTGCTCGCCGCGGGCAACGCCAACCTGGCCGGGGATCTGGTCTTCTCGACCACCGCCCTCGCCGCGGGCCCGCACAGTCTCTTCGCCGCTTACGAGGGCGACCTCAACTTCCAGCCCAGCACGTCGCCGACGACGCTCCTCACCATAAGCACCCCTCCTACCGGAGCCGACTTCACCCTCGCACCCTCCGGCTCGACCACCCAGACCATCCTCTCCGGCAACTCGGCCGACTTTACCTTCACCCTCCAGGTGCAAGGCAGCCTTCCCGGCCCCATCGCGCTCTCCGCCGCCGGACTCCCTAACCTCGCCACTGCGTCCTTCAATCCCGGCACCCTTCCCCCTGGAACAACCTCGGGCACCTTCACCATGACCGTCGCGACTCAGCAAGCCACCTCGCAGACCGCAGGCGCACGCCCCACCTCTTTTCCCAACGTTCTTGCCCTCCTGCTTCCCGTCCTCGGCTTCATTCCCCGCAGAAGATCCTCAACAAGGCTTCTCCTCGCGCTATTCTCCTGCGCCACACTCTTGGCCGTGACCGGTTGCGGTGACCGCATCAATCGCGGCGACAGCGCAGACAGCGGAGTCCCCCAGACCAAGAGCTACCCCATCACCGTCATCGCAACCGCAACCGACGCCACCGGAACCACCCTCCGGCACACCTCCCAGGTCACCCTCACGCTTCAGGCCACAAAGTAAAGGCCGGAATCTCTATTCAGTTGAGGACAGGAGCTGCCGCGCGGGCCCACTGCGCATAAGGCGGTCCCAAACAGATCTTCGTTGTGGGGTGGCCGAGCGCAGTGGGCCCGGCCGGCAGGCCATCGCCTTTATATAGGTCGATACAGCGAGCTACTCGGCCACCGTGCGATTGCGCAGCGTGCCCAGCTTCTCGATCGTGATCACCATCTCTTCATCCGGCTTCAACCAGCGCTGCGGCGTCCGTCCCAGCCCCACGCCCTCGGGAGTTCCCGTGCTGATCACATCCCCCACTTCAAGCGGCGTCGTGCTCGAGATGTACTCGATCAGCGCCGGAATCTTGAAGATCAGGTCGCGCGTATTGGCCGACTGCAACGTCTCCCCATCGATCGCCAGCGAGATACCAAGCCCATGCGGATCACCGACCTCATCCGCCGTCACCACCGCAGGTCCCAGCGGCGTGAAGCTCGGAAACGACTTCCCCAGCGTCCACTGCGAGGTCGCCAGCTGTACATCGCGAGCGCTCACATCGTTCACAATCGTGTAGCCGAAGACGTGTTTCTGCCAGTCCTCGGCCTTGATCTGGTATCCGGCTTTGCCTATCACCACACCCAGCTCCGCCTCATAGTCCGGCTGCGCGCTGACCTTCGGCAGAACCACCGGGGCGTCCGGCCCAACCACCGAGCTCGTCAGCTTCATGAACACGGTCGGAACCTTCTGCACCGCCATCTTCGACTCCGCCGCATGCGAGGCGTAGTTCAGGCCCACGCCGAAGACGCGCGGAGGCCGCAGCGGGGCCTGCAGATCGACCTCCGACAACGCCACCCGCGGAGCCTTCTCCAGCTTCGCCGCAACCTCCCTCAGCGCAATCTCCCCGCCCTCAAGAATCGCCAGCACGCTAGGATAGGCGAGCCCCGTCAGGTCGGCGATCTCCTTGCCCACCAGCACACCCGGCGTCGGAACATCCCGGCTCAGGGTGGTGGAGACGTTCTGCACGCCGGACTTCTTTCCTGTGAACGTTACAAACTTCATGCGTTTGAGCTCCAGGCCACACCCTCAGGGTAGGCAAACTGTTTCAACGATTCTTCCTTGACCTCAATACTGTATCCCGGCTCGCTTGGCACCAGGTAATGCCCCTTGCGGATATGCACCGGCGTCACGAAGTGCTCATGCAGGTGATCCACAAACTCGATCACGCGATTCTCCATCGTGGTCGAGACGGAGAGAAAGTCGAAGATCGACAGATGCTGCACATACTCGCACAGCCCCACGCCGCCCGCATGCGGACACACCGGAACCCCGAACTTCGCCGCCATCAGCAGAATGGCGAGATTCTCGTTCACCCCGCCCACGCGGCAACTATCGATCTGCACCACGTCCAGCGCCTCGGCCTGCAGAAACTGCTTGAACATCACGCGATTGTGGCAGTGCTCCCCGCTCGCCACCCGCACCTCCGGAACCTCGCGCCTGAGCCGCGCATGACCCAGAATATCGTCGGGATTGGTCGGCTCCTCCATCCACCACGGCTTCAGCTCCGCCAGCTGCCGCGTGCGCGCGATCGCCTCGTTGACGCTCCACTTCTGGTTGGCGTCGACCATCATCCGGTTCTCCCAGCCGATCTCCTCACGCACGATGCGCCCGCGACGAAGATCCTCGGCGGCATCGCCGCCCACTTTCAGCTTGAAGTGCGTCCAGCCCTCGGCCAGGGCCTCGTGGCAGAGCCTGCGAATCTTCTCCTCGGAGTAACCGAACCATCCCACCGAGGTCGTGTACGCCGGATAGCCTGTCTTCTCCAGCTGCGCCAGCCGCTCGACCCTGCCGGCCTGCGCGCGCTCCAGAATCTCCAGAGCCTCTTCCGGGGTGATCGCATCGTCGATGTAACGAAAGTCGACGGCCTGCAGCAGCTGCCGTGGCTCAAGCTCCGAGAGCAGCTTCCACAATGGCTTCCTCTCCACCCGCGCATACAGATCCCACACCGCGTTGATCAGCGCCCCCGTGGCCAGATGGATTACACCCTTCTCCGGCCCCAGCCAGCGGAACTGCGAATCGTCCGTCAACTGCCGCCCGAACCCGCGCAGATCCTCCGTGATCGAGCTCAGCGAGCGGTTGACCACATAGCGCGAAAGATACTGCGCCGCCTGAACCACAAGGTCGGTACCACGCCCCAGCGTGAACGTCAGGCCATAGCCGGTCACCCCCGCGTTCGTCTCTAGAATGCAATACGCAGCCGAGTAATCCGGGTCTTTATTTACCGCGTCCGAGCCGATGTGCTCACGCGAAGTAGGAAAACGCAGATCGACGACACGAACACCAGTGATCAGAATCTCGCTCAACTCTCAGACTTCCCTTCTCTTCAACATTGAAGCATCTTCCATCGCGCAGCTATGCCGCCGTCCACCCGCCGTCGATCGGCACCACGGCGCCGTTGATGAACTCGGCCTCCTTGGAGCACAGAAAACGCACCAGCGAGGCCACGTCCTCCGGCGTTCCCAGGCGCCCGATCGGCTGACGCGCCACCAGCTCCGCGCGCACCTTCTCCTTCTCGTGCGCGTGATATTTTTCGAGATACCCTTCGACAAACGGCGTCTCCACCGTACCCGGAGCAATGCAGTTCACGCGCAGCTCCTTCGGATAGTCCACCGCGATCTGCCGCGTGATCGCCTGCACCGCGCCCTTGCTGGCGCAGTAGGCAAACCTCTGCTTCACCCCCACCGACCCGGCCACCGAGCCGATGTTCACTATCGACCCATGCGAGGCCAGCAACAGCGGCAGCGCAGCCCTGGTCACCAGAAACACGCTCGTGACATTCACCCGCATCACGCGCTCGAAGTCCTCCTCCGAGGTGCGGGAGATATCGCCCACCAGCCCGATGCCCGCGTTGTTCACCAGAATGTCCAGCTTCGAGACGCCCTCGAAGACCCGCGCAATCGAGGCCGCATCGGTTACATCCATCGCCGCGGCCCGCGAGCCCGGAACCTCTTTGGCGAAGCTCTCCGCCGCAGCCTGATTGATATCGGCGATGATGACCTCGGCCCCGGCGCGCGTCAGCTCCCTGGCCGTTGCCGCTCCAATGCCGCTGGCGCCTCCCGTCACAAGCGCAACCTTGTTTTCCAGGTGAAAGGAATCACTCATATATTGAAGTACCTGTCCCCTCTCTCGAGAAGCATACCTGTTTTTTACCACTGCGTGCAGAGATTCAGCCGCCCTGAGATGCCACCGTGCGCTGCCGCGCGGGCCCGCTACGCGCGGGGCGGTCACTTCGTGACGCGTGTACCGGCTTCGCCCAGGGCCTCCAGTTGGTCGGCGCAAACATTCTCACCAGCGACCAACGGGGTCGCAACCCGAAGGGCAAATACACGTCACGAAGTGACCGCCCCACGCGCATTGGGCCCGGCCGGCAGGCCATAAGCCTTTCTCTGCCGTTTTCATTCTTCCCAAGGACTGTTATCGTGTCTCCACCATGCCACCATTCCACAGATTCACAGCCGCACCCGCAGCCAGTAAAAATTAAAGACCCCCTATGACCCTGAACGCCTCGAGCTCCCTCTCCACCCCGGCCGCCATGCGATCCGGCTACAATCGCTTCCTCCTCCTCGTCGCCGGCCTCGGCGGCCTGCTCTACGGAGTCGATGTCGGCATCATCGGAGGCGCGCTCCCCTACCTCGAAGCCACCTCGCACCTCAACGCCGGCCAGCTCTCCATCATCGTCGCCGCCGTGCTCCTCGGCAGCGTCTTCTCCACCCTCTTCGCCGGCCTGCTCGCCGACTGGATGGGACGCAAGCCCCTCATGATGCTCTCGGGAGTCGCCTTCGTCGTCAGCATCCCCATCATCGCCCTCGCCCACGGCTACGGCCCGCTCTTCTTCGGGCGCCTCCTGCAGGGAGTCAGCGGAGGCCTCATCGGCGTCGTCGTCCCGCTCTACCTCGCCGAGTGCCTTCCTGCCTCCAACCGCGGCCAGGGCACCGCCATCTTCCAGTGGCTGCTCACCCTCGGCATCGTGTCGGCCGCGCTCATCGGCATCTATTACAGCTACCGCGTCGAGGCCGTCAGCCGCGTCTCCGACGCCGCCACCCTCTTCTCCTTCAAGGACCAGGCCTGGCGCCGCATCTTCTGGGTCTCGCTTCCCCCCGGGGTCTTCTTCGTCCTCGGCAGCTTCTTCGTCGCCGAATCCCCGCGCTGGCTTCTGCTGCGCGGACGCCGCGACCGCGCCCTCTCCTCCCTGCTCCGCGCCCGCGAAAAAAACGACGCCGAGCGCGAGCTGGGCGAGATGGAGCACACCGCCGCCACTCGCAACACCGCCGCCTCCACCAGCCGGGGCAGCAGCCAGAGGAAGGATTCCCTGCTCCGCCGCAAGTACGTCATCCCCTTCGTGCTCGCCTGCCTCATCCTCTTCTGCAACACCGCCACCGGCGTCAACTCCATCATCGGATACAACACCGCCATCCTGCTGCAGAGCGGACTCTCCGACCTCCACGCCCACTGGGGCTACGTGATCTTTACCATCGTCAACTTCCTGATGACGATCATCGGCATGTCGCTGATCGATCGCAAAGGCCGCAAGTTCCTCTTCATCCTCGGAACCTCCGGCATCATCGTCTCGCTCATCGGCGTCGGCCTGCTCTTCCTCGGAACCGAAAAGCTCAATCAGGACTGCCGCGAAGCCCTGCAGACTCTGGTCACCCCCGACCAGACCCTCGGCCTCACCTTCACTCCGTCAGAGGCCAAGCGCCTGCTCGACGCTCAGGGCTACAAGGGCGACGCCATCGATCAGCAGCGCGCCTCGCTCGCCGTCATCTACTCCTACGGCGACTTCACCGCCGCCACCAGCTTCGTCCGCTCCGACGACCCCTCCGCGGCTCCCCTCCAGATCAACCGCGAGAGCGCCGTCCCCTCCAACCGCGTCGAAGCCTTCTTCAAAAATCCCTTCGCCAATCTCGACGCCGCCCGCAGCGCTCCGCTCCACATCGACCGCGCCCTCATCGGCAGCGTTCCCTCGCCCAATCACGGATGGATGGTCGCCATCGGGCTCTACCTCTTCATGTCGGCCTACGCCATCGGCCCCGGCGTCGGCGTCTGGCTCGCGCTCTCCGAGCTGATGCCCACCCGCATCCGCTCCAACGGCATGAGCATCGCGCTCGTCATCAACCAACTCGTCTCCACCACGCTGGCCGGAATCTTTCTTCCCATCGTCAGCAAGTACGGCTACTCGTCCATGTTCTTTCTCTTCGCCGGCTTCACCGTGCTTTACTTCATCGTCGTCACCTTCTTCCTCCCCGAGACCAAGGGCAAGACCCTTGAGGAGATCGAACGCTACTTCGAAGGCGAGCGAGCCTGATGTGGCTTCGCCGTGGGCCTCCCGCTGGTCGGCGCGATGATTGATACAAACGGGCCAACTGAATCTCACGCCGAAGCCGGCTCACTCGCCATCCGTGAACGGAAGCCGTATTGCTCTCCCCGGCAAATGAAAAGTAGTGTAAAACGAGGAACATACACCCTCCCATCCACCATCGGCCCTCTATCGGGAGTAGACTTTTATCGAGATTTATAACCGCAGCAGGGAGACAACTCATGCGCGCAATACAACGAAATATGGCTACGGCCTTCGCTCTCACTACTGTTCTTGTCCTCGGAGGATGCAAGAGCTCGACCCCGGCCGCACCGGCGAATAGTGCGAACTCGGCGTCTGCCCCGGCAGCTCCACCTCCGGCAGCCCCCGCGGGGGATCAACCCTCCTCCGCGGCCCCAGGATCGAATGCAGCCGCAGCCCCGGCCCCGGCTCCTGAGCCCTCTCCCGCCGCCGCGCCCGCGGCGCCTCCGGCTCCCGAGCCCGCTCCCGCTCCCGCTCCCCCGGCACCGTCCAACGCGATGACCGCTGCTCCAGCCGCTCCGGCCGCCCCCGCCGTCGTCAGACTGACTGCACCCGCCGGAGCCCGCGTCTCCGTAAGCGTCTCCCAGACCCTCAGCTCGAAGACCAGCACCGTCGGCGATGCCTTCGCCGGCGAGCTCGCCTCGGCCGTCACCACTTCGGGCGGCAAGGTCGTCTTCCCCCGCGGAACCCGCGTCGAAGGAACCGTGGAGGCCGCCAAGGGCCAGGGCCGCTTCAAGGGAGCGGGCGATCTCGCCATCCGGATCACCTCCATCGGCGGACATGCGGTAACCACAAATATCTACAATCAGGCCGCCAAGGGTAAGGGCAAGCGCACCGCCGGCTTCATCGGCGGCGGCGGCGGAGCCGGCGCCCTCATCGGCGGTCTCGCCGGCGGCGGCAAGGGAGCCCTCATCGGAGCCCTCGCCGGGGCCGGGGCCGGAACCGCGGGCGCTGCCTTCACTGGCAACAAGGCCATCACCATTCCCGCCGAGACCGTGGTCGCCTTCAAGCTCGAATCCCCCATCACCGTCACCCGGTAGTCCCCAGCGCGCCCCACGCGCATTGGGCCCGGCCGGCAGGCCACATGCCTTGACGACAAAAAGAGGCGTCCCCCACGGGACGCCTCTTTTTGTCCTGCGCCCGATAGACTGGAACCATGCGGCTTCAACCCGTCTTTCTTCTCTCCGCCACCTCACCCGACCACTTCCCCTCCGAGGCCAAGACCCACAACGCCCCCGAGGTCGCCTTCCTCGGCCGCTCCAACGTCGGCAAATCGTCCTTAATTAACGCCCTGCTCGGATCCAAGGAGGCCCGCGTCTCCTCCACCCCCGGCCGCACCCGCGCCATCAACTTCTTCGCCCTGCACGAGGTCTCGGGTGGACGCCAGAAGGCCGTCCCCGCGCTCATCTTCGCCGACCTCCCCGGCTACGGCTACGCCAAGATCTCCAAGTCCATCTCCGCCGAGTGGCCCCTTTTCATCGAGCCCTACCTGGCCGAGCGCGTGCCCCTCGCCCTCTGCGTCTGCCTGGTCGATACCAACATCCCCCCTCAGCCCAGCGACACCCAGCTCATCACCTACTTCAAACAGACCCAGCGGCCCTTCCTCGTCGTCGGGACCAAGGCCGACCGCCTCTCCAACAACGTTCTGGGCAAGAACCTCGCCGCCCTCAAGCGCGAGCACGAGATCGAGGAGATCCTTCCCGTCTCCGCCAAGACCTCCTCTGGAATCCCCGCCCTCTGGCAGCGCATCCAGCAGGTGGCCGAGTAATCCAGGCCGCAAAACCTTTTCGTGGCATTTGCGCCAAAAAGGTACTAAAGTTTCCCTCTCCCTCCGCCGATGAACTCATGTAGTTGGAGGAGACCCGAAATGACGTACTCGAATGGAATCGGCGACTGGAAGGGCCTAAGCTCCGTCGCTCCCGCACCGTCGGAGAACCGTCCCACGGAGAACCAGAAAGCAGCCGCACCCCCCGTGCGTCCCCAGACCGATGCCGCAACCCTCAGCCCCACCGGCAACCTGATCTCCCAGGCGCTCAACGGATCCGACGTCCGCACCGACAAGGTCGACCAGATCCGTCAATCGATCGCCAGCGGGACCTACAACGTCTCATCGGCTGATGTCGCCGACAAGATGCTTCAGTCGCTCGCGGACTGATCGCTCTCGCTCAATTCTTTAGACCTCAGGACCTTTCGTCTCTTTAGGCCCAAGATCCCTTTCGTCCCGCAACGGAGCCGGCCATGATCCCCCGCGAACCGCTCACCTACGACCCGAACCTCTCCGGAGCGCCCGAGGAGACCCTCGCCGAGACCCTCGCCGAGACCCTCGCGGCGCTCAACCGCCTCGATCTCGAACGCCTGCTCTCGCTCGACGACCGCGTGACGCTGCTGCTGCGCTCGCAGGTCCCCGTCACCATCACCCCCGCTTTGCTCGAGACCCGGGACCGCCTCGCCAGCACTCTCGAGAGCACCCGGTCGAACCTCAAAGTTCTGACCCGGCTCCACGCAAGAAAGGAAGGCGCACGATGGGAACTCTGACCTCGCTGATGAACCTCGCCCAGCAGGCCCTGCAGGCCGACCAGTACGCAATCAACGTCACCTCCAACAACGTCGCCAACCAGAACGTCGCCGGCTACACCCGCCAGGTGGTCAACTGGAGCGAGAACGACAGCATCCGCATCGGTGACCAGAACGTGGGCCAGGGAGCCAGCGCCACCTCGGCCTCGCAGCGCGACCGTGTGCTCGAGCAGCGCGTCCAGCAGCAGACCCAGACCCAGAGCCAGAGCCAGGCCCTCGAGACCGCCCTCAACCAGGTGCAGAACATCTTCGGCCTCAGCTCCAGCTCCAGCTCCGCTAGCACCACCGCGCTCGGCTCCTCGCTCGACAACTTCTACAACGCGCTCTCCTCGCTGGTCTCCAACCCCACCGACACCTCGGCCCGGCAGAAGGTCATCTCCACCGCGCAGAACCTCGTCGGAGCCTTCAACTCCGCCTCCAACCAGCTCGCGGGCGTCAGCAACGATCTCAACAACCAGGTCACCGGCGACGTCGGCCAGATCAACGGCCTGCTCTCGACCGTCGCCACGCTCAACAAGCAAATCGCGAACCTCAGCCCCGACGCCGACGCCGGCTCGCTCGAGGACCAGCGCCAGCAGGCGCTCACCCAACTCTCGCAGTACATCGGCCTCGACCAGATCTCCAGCGAGGACAACCAGATCACCCTGACCACCACCAACGGAGCCCTCCTGGTCAGCGGAAACACCAGCTACGCCCTCGGCACCACCCAGGTCGCGGGCAAGACCAACGTCATCGGCGGCAATCCTCCCAAGGACATCACCAAGGGCCTCACCGGGGGCGATCTCGGCGGAACCCTCAACGCGCGCGACACCCTGATCCCCGGCTACCAAAGCTCGCTCGATACGCTCGCCTACGACATCGCCACCCAGTTCAATACCGCCAACCAGGCCGGTACTGTCCCCAACGGGACATCCGGTCAGCCCATCTTCAGCGTCTCCCCCACCGCAACAGGAGCCGCCGGCGCCATCGCCCTCACCACCACCGACCCCAACGCCATCGCAGCCGCCGGACCGGACGAAGGTGCCAGCGGCTCCAGCAACGCGCAACGGCTCGCCGACCTGGGCAACGCCGCCACCGTCTCGGGCAAGACCCCCGCCGACTCCCTCACCGACCTCCTGGGCACGATCGGCAACGACACCTCGGCCGCCACCTCCGACAACACCACCCAGCAGGGCACCCTCACGCAGCTCACCACCCAGCGCGACTCCCTCTCCGGCGTCTCGCTCGACGAGGAGGCCGCCAATCTCACCCAATACCAGCGCTCGTACGAGGCCGCGGCGAAGGTCTTCAACATCGCCGATCAGCTGATGGCCGACGCCCTCAACCTCGGCGTAACCACCGCCGTCTCCTAAACCCACCCCGAAGTCACGGAGCCCTTGGAGGCCTCATGCGAGCAGACCCGACCTACTACCGAACCGTCGCCCAGGCGATCAACAACGCGACCAACACCGCGAACAACCTCACCGCCGAGCTCTCAAGCGGCCTGCGTGTGGGCCAGCTCTCCGACGATCCCACCGCCGCCACTCAGAGCCTGCGCCTCGACCGCCAGATCTCCCAGCTCGACACCTTCCAGTCCACCGCCTCCGGCGTCACCTCGCAGCTTCAGGCCGCCGACTCCTCCCTCGGCGAGGTCGTCACCCAGCTCACCTCTGCCATCTCGCTGGCCATCGGCGCGGCCAACGACACCAACAACAGCTCCGATCTCCAATCCGTTGCCCAGAAGGTCGTCTCCATCCGCGACTCCGTGCTCTCGATGGCCAACACCAGCTACCAGGGAACCTATCTCTTCGCGGGAAGCCAGGGCGACACTCAGCCCTTCACCCTCGATACCTCCACCACGCCCGCGACCGTCAACTACGCCGGCGACTATCACGTCAGCACACTCGTCACACCCGGCGGCCAGAAGATCCAAACCAGCCTCCCCGGCACCACCCTCTTCGGCTCCGGCAGCACTGGCGTCCTCGGCACCCTGAACCAGCTCATCGCCGACCTCACCAGCGGAGCTCCCAGCGCCTCCATCTCGGCCGACGGCAACGCCATCACCGACGCCATGCACACCGTCTCCGATCAGCGCAGTATCCTCGACAACTCGCTCAATACGCTGCAGTCGACCACCACCTACACCCAGACCCAGGAGGCGCAGCTCAAGGTTCAGCAAGGCTCCCTGGTCTCGAGCGACCCGGCCCAGGTCGCCACCGATCTCACCGCCACTGAGACCCAGTACCAGGCCCTGCTCTCGACCATCACCGCGCTCCAGCAGGAGAATCTCTTCAGCCTGATGCGCTAGGGCGTGTAAAAACAGGGGTGGCCTAGCGCGGTGGGCCCGGCAGGCAGGCCATCGCTTCAATCAGCCCTTGCTACCGCCCAAGCTTCTCAAGCGCCTTCTCGGCATCTTTGTTGAGCACGCCATCGGGAGCCATCTTCAGATACGCGTTGTACTCGGCCACGGCCTCGTCGTTCTTGTTCATCTTCTCGGCCACATGGGCCAGGGCAAAGTGCATCTCGGCCTCATCCGGCAGAGACTTCACCGCGTCCTTGGTCCGCAGGTACGCCGCGTTCAGGTTGCCCGCCTGCTCGTAGTACTTCGCGACCTTCAGGTCCTCGTCGGCGCGCTCCTCATCGCTCTGCACCTTCTCGATCTTCGGAAGACGACGACGTCCCGTAGGTCGCGGAGTGTCAGCGGTATCGGCGGGAGCCTTGTCACTGGGGTTTGCATTCGGATCGTCCGCGCCCGATGAAGAGGACGAAGAAGAACCAGACGAGCTCGAGCCCTCGCTCCCCGGCATCGGAGGCGCAGAACCCGGGAACGGAAACTTATCTGCAGTCGAAGGCGGCTTGCCTCCCTGCGCGGGAGCGTCGGGAGCGTTCGGCGCGTCGGGTGCACTCTGCCCGGCGGGTGCCTGCTTCGGAGTTTCCGGCGCCGGCTCTCCCGGGAACGGAAACTTCTGTGCAGCCGAAGGCTCCTTCGCATCCGCACAGGGACTCTTCTGCTGCGCATCGCCCTGCTGCGTCGAAGCATCACCCGGCTTGCACGGAGGTGCAGACTTGTCCTGCGCGGACACCGCCGCGGTCATCGCAAGAACGATGCCCAGCGGAAGAGCACGAATGGGATTCAACAGGCGCATCTCCACTCCCTCGCTTTTAAGGTATCGCGTCCCGCTCTTTCTCTCCACGTTTGACTCACCCAGCCGCAGGTTTGTTATAGTCAGCTAGTTTTGAGATCTCGCCGGGCCCGCCGCCCGGCACCGCACCCAGCCTCGCAATCCACACATCCTAAAGAGTTCCCGATGATTCCCGGTTTAATGATCCGCTCCTCGTCCATCCACGCCGCCGGCTGCTACGCCACGCGGCCCATCAGCAAGGGCGCCCGGGTCGTCCAGTACGACGGCCCCGTCTTCACCAAGGACGAGGCCGACGAGCGATACAAGGATCGCTTCATCACCTATCTCTTCAGCACCGGCAACGGCGACGTCATCGACGGCTTCGGAGCCGCGATGTTCATCAATCACTCCTGCGACCCCAACTGCGAGACCGAGCACATCGGCAAGGAGATCTGGGTCGTCGCCCTCCGCGACATCGCCCCCGGCGAAGAGCTCACCTACGAGTACAATCTGCACGACAGTGACGAAGAGGACCAGGCCGACTGCTACTGCGGCGCCGCCAAGTGTCGCGGAACCATGTACAGCGAAGACGAGGTCAAACGCCGCGCCCGTATCGCCAAACGCAAGGCCAAAACGAAGGCTTAAGAAACATGGCCGGCCGGGCCCACTCCGCGTGGGGCGGTCACTTCGTGACGCGTGGAGCGGCTTCGCCGTGGGCCTTCCTTCGGTCGGCGCGAAGATTTTTGCAGGCGACCAACGGAGCTCCACCCCGAAGGGAGTACACGCGTCACGAAGTGACCGCCCGTACGGGGTGTCCCTACAAACGGGTCTTCGTTTGTGGGGTGGCTGAGCGCAGTGGGCCCGCGCGGCAGTACACTTCTTCCCGAATCTCCCACAGGCCCCCGGCAGCTACAATAACGGGATGCGGCCATAAAGCCGCAAGGACCTATGGCATATCAGGTTTTAGCGAGAAAGTACCGCCCCCAGCGCTTCGCCGACGTTCGCGGACAGGACCACGTCACCGTGACCCTGATGAACGCGCTCACCCAGGGTCGCATCGCACACGGCTACATCTTCAGCGGTCATCGCGGCATCGGCAAGACCACCATCGCCCGCATCCTGGCCATGGCGCTCAACTGCCGCAACACCATCGGCTCTCCCCAGCGGCCCACCGCCGAACCCTGCGAGGTCTGCGAGTCCTGCACCGAGATCCGCGCCGGCAACGCCGTCGATGTCATCGAGATCGACGCCGCCACCAACCGCGGTATCGACGAAATCCGTGAGCTCCGCGACGCCGCCCGCTATCGCCCCGCCCGCGATCGCTACAAGATCTACCTCCTCGACGAGGCGCACCAGATCACCGACGCCGCCTTCAACGCCCTGCTCAAGACCCTCGAGGAGCCGCCCGACCACATCGTCTTCATGATGGCCACCACCCAGCCCGAGGACATCCCCCAGACCGTCCGCTCGCGCTGCCAGCACTTCAGCTTTCACGCCGTCAAGCTGGTCGAGATCCTTGCGCAGCTGCGCGAGATCGCCGCGCACGAGGGCGTCGAAGCCGACGACCCCGCGCTCTCCCTGCTGGCCGAGGCCGGCGACGGCTCCATGCGCGACGCGCTCTCCATCATGGACCAGGCCATCGCTTCGGCACCGCTCGAAGACGGCCGCCCCCGCCTCGACGTCACCCTGATCCGCGACCTGATGGGCACGGTCCCGAACGCCACCTTCGAGCGCATTCTCGAGGCCGTCCATAACAATCTCGCGGCCGACGTCATGACCGTCGCCAACGATCTGCTCGACGCCGGCAACAGCCCAGCGCAGCTCGCGCGCCAGTTCGTCCGCTATCTCCGCAACACCCTCATCGCCAAGATCGCCGGCCTCGAGCCCGATGGAGGCTCCACTGAGCTTCTCCAGATCTCCGCAGACGAGCAGCGCCGCGCCGCCCGCTCCGCCGCGCTCTTCACCGAAGAGGAGCTCACCCGCTTCATGCAGGTCATGCTCCGCACCTTCGATGAACTCGGCTATCGCCAGGAGCAGCGCTTCCACTTCGAGCTCGGCCTGCTCAAGCTCGTTCACCTGCAGCGCCTGCTGCCCGTCGAAGAGCTCCTCAGCCGCTTCCCCGTAAAGAGCGGCAGCCCCAGCGGTCCAAATGGCCCAAAGGGTCCAGGAGGCGGCGGAGGAGGCACGGACCGCCCGCGCTCCTCCTCCTCAAACTCCACACCGACCCCACGCGCGCCCGTAGCCTCGGTCGCTCCTCCCAAGCCCTCGTTCTCACCCTTCTCACCGCGTGGCTCAGCCGAACGCGCCCCCATCCAGGCCGCCGCCCCCACGCCAACGCCGGTAAGAACTCCCCAGGCCATAGCCTCTCCCTTCGAATCGCGCATGGAAGCTTCGCGCATCGAAGCCCCGGCTAGCGCCCCCATAGAAATAGAAGCCCCGATCAGCGCCCCAGTCGAGTCGTCGTTCCAGCCCACGCTCGAACCAGTTCCCGCAGTCGCAGTCGCCAAGCCCGAACCCGAACCCATCGCCGACATCACCGCCAGCGAAGTCGCCGCCGATCTGCTGGGCGCAGGCGCCCTCTCAGCATCCATCCTCGAACCCGAGGCCACACCCGCACCGACCTTCGAAGCTCACCTCGAGTCTCTCGTAGCGGTGTCCGAGCCCGAAGCCGCCCCCGCACAGCCCGCGACTGCAACTCCGACCGTCCAGGATTCCCAGCCCGCGGCTCAGAACACCCAGCCCGCCGAAGACCTCCAGCGCATCGCCACCGAGGCCCTCGCCGGAGCCAAGAGCCAGGGCACCGCCGCCGACGCCCTCGCCGACGCCGAGTGGACCGTCACCGACGACGAGATCCGCGTCCAGACCGAGCTCTCGAAGACCATGCTCGGCATGGTCCTCAACCCCGAGGCCGACCGCATCGTCCGTTCCGCCCTGCGCTCCGCGGGCTTCGGCCAGCTCAAGCTCGTGCTTCTGCCTGGAGCCGGCAACGCCTCCACCAACAAGAAGCCCAAAGCCGCAAAAATCGGCAGCGTACAGGCCAAGGCAATGGACCATCCCGTCGTCCAGCAGGCGCAGCGGCTCTTCAACGCCGAGGTCCGCAACATCATCGATCTCCGCGACAACGACTAATACCAAGGAATAAGGACCATGGACCTCTCCGACCTCGCCAAGATGAAAGACATGATGGGTCAGGCGCGCCAGATGCAGGAGCAGATGGAGCGCAAGCTCTCCGAGACCATCGTCGAAGCCTCCACCGGCGGCGGCGTCGTCACCGTCCGGATGAACGGCAAAAAAGAGGTGCTGCGCCTCAAGATCGAGCCCTCCGCCATCGGCAGCTCCGGCAGCGACCTCGAGCTGCTCGAAGACCTCATCACCGCAGCCATCAACGAAGCCGGCCGCCGCGCCGACGAGGCCATGAAGTCCTCGGTCGCCGGCTTGATGGGCGGACTCGACCTCCCGGGGCTTACCTAGTGGCGCGCTTCGCCGAGCCCATGACGCGGCTCATCGACGAGCTGCGCAAGCTCCCCGGCATCGGCACCAAGAGCGCCCAGCGCCTCGCCTTCCACGTCCTGCGCTCCCCCTCCGAAGACGCCGAAAAACTCGCCCACGCCATCCGCGAGCTCAAGGCTCGCCTCCGCCTCTGCTCCATCTGCAACAACATCACCGACGTCGATCCCTGCACCTACTGCACCAGCGCCGTGCGCGACCAGCGCCTCGTCTGCGTCATCGAGGAGCCCACCAACATCTCCACCATCGAGAAGACGCGCAGCTTCGCCGGCGTCTATCACGTCCTGCACGGAACCCTCTCCCCCATCGGAGGCGTTGGTCCCGAGCAGCTCCGCATCGCCAACCTGATGACGCGCCTTCCCGCCGTCGACGAGATCATCCTCGCCACCTCGCCCACCACCGAAGGCGAGGCCACCGCCCGCTACCTCGCCGACGAGATTCGCCGAGCTGAGTCGCGCGTCAAAATCACGCGTATCGCCACCGGAGTCCCCGCCGGCAGCGACATCGAGTACGCCGACGAGATCACGATGTCCCGCGCCCTCGAAGGCCGCCGCGAGCTCTAGAAGACAGGCGCTGCCGCTAGGGCCCACTCCGCGTGGAGCGGTCACTTCGTGACGCGTATACCGCCGTTGGCGTGGGCCTCCCGTTGGTTGGCGCGAAGATTTTTCAAGCGACCAACGGGAGCCTCGATCCGAAGGGGATTATACCCCACGAAATGGACGCCCCACGCGCAGTGGGCCCGGCCGGAAGGCCATAGGTTTCTCTTCAACTTCCTTTCAAATCACAGTGATATAAGCGCAATATGAACAGCTCCATCTCCCGCCGTAGCTTCCTTCGTCAGAGTTTTGCCTTCAGTGCAGCAGCCGGTCTCGGTCTCGGTGCCCTTCCCTCTCTCGCCAAGCCCCACCAGAAGAGCGCCAACGCCGTCGAGTGGCTCATGGTTGGCGACTGGGGCTACGAAAAATTCGAAGGCCAGAAGGCCGTCGCCGCCGCGATGCAGAACTACGCTCGCGAGCACTCGATCAAGGCCGACGCCCTGCTCATGCTCGGCGACAACTGGTACGGCGACCTCACCGGGGGCCCCGACTCCCCACGCTGGCAGACCCAGTTCGAGCAGATGTACCCCAAGTCCTCCTTCGACTGCCCCGCCTACGCCGTCCTCGGCAACCACGACTACCAGCGCATCCCCACCAGCAAGGTCGAGGCCGAGCTCGCCTACGCCAAGCGCGGCAACACCCGATGGATCATGCCCTCGCGCTGGTACAGCTTCGAGTTCCCCGCCAAGAACCCCCTCGCCACCGTCATCGCGCTCGACTCCAACATGCCCCACCCCGGCACCCCGCGCCCCGATAGCGTCGACTTCACCCTCACCCCCGACGAACAAGCCGAGCAGCTCCGCTGGTTCAAAGCCGAGCTCGAAAAACCCCGTACCACCCCCTACCTCATCGTCATCGCGCACCACCCCGTCTACTCCAACGGCCCCCACGGCGACCACAAGACCCTCATCGCCGACTGGGACCCGCTGCTGCGCGAGCACAAGGCTCACCTCTACCTCGCCGGCCACGACCACGACATGCAGCACCTCGAGTTCGAAGGCCACCCCACCTCCTTCGCTCTCTCCGGCGGCGGCGGAGCTGATCTCTACAACCTCAAGATCGAAGAGGCGCAGCGCGGACCCTACGCCGCCAAGGTATACGGCTTCAGCCACCTCCAGATCACGCCCGAAAAGCTCACCATGCTGCACATGGACCAGACCGGCAAGACCATCCACGGCTTCACCAAAACACCCGCCGGGGTCGTCACCATCCTCAGCTAGCCCACACATAGCCCAAGTAGGAAAGAGCCTCGAGATGATCTCGAGGCTCTTTCCTATTACAGGCGCTACTGCACGGGCGCCCTGCACGGGCGGCGGTCACTTCGTGACCCGTTGGTCGGCGCGAAGATTTTTCAAGCGACCAACGGGAGCCCACCCCGAAGGGGACAAACACCCCACGAAGTGGGCGCTCCACGCGTAGTGGGCCCGCGCGGCAGCGCTAGTCTTTCCCTAACCGTTTACCAAGTCCTCGCCCGTCATCTCCCCGGGCTTCTTCAATCCCAGCAGCTTCAGCATCGTCGGCGAGATATCCCGCAGGCTTCCCCCCGGCCGCAGAATCTCATGATGGCTCGTATCCCGCTCGTCCGTCACCAGGATAAACGGCACCGGATTGGTCGTATGTGCCGTGTGCGGCCCTCCCGTCAGCGGATCGATCAGCATCTCCGCATTGCCATGGTCCGCCGTCACCAGCAACGCCCCGCCCCGCTCCTTCACCGCGCGATACACCCGCGCCAGCTGGGTATCGATCGTCTCCACCGCGCGAATCGTCGGCTCGATCTTCCCCGAGTGTCCAACCATATCCGCATTCGCGAAGTTCACGATGATCACATCGAAGGCCGTATCGTTCACCGCCTTCACCACCGCATCCGCAATCCCCTCCGCCGACATCTCGGGAGCAAGATCGTACGTCGCCACCTTCTGCGAAGGAATCAGCACGCGGTCCTCACCCGGAAACGGCTTCTCGATCCCGCCGTTGAAGAAGTACGTCACATGCGCATACTTCTCCGTCTCGGCCACGCGCAGGTTGCGCAAATTCGCATTTGCCATCACATTGGCCAGAAGGTTATCCATCGACTCCGGAGGAATCACCACCGGAGCCGTAAAGTTCTTGTCGTACTGCGTCATGCACACGTAGTGCAGGTTCTCCGGAACCTCCGTCCGCGGAATCTCCAGGTCGAGCTCCGCCGCCTTCGGAAGATCCAGCGCATTGCCCGCCGTCAGCCCGCCCGGAACATCGCAGTTGCGCCCCAGCACCCGCGTAATCTGGCGCACGCGATCCGCGCGATAATTGAAGCAGAGACACACATCGTTCGACCGGATCGGCCCTACCGGCTCCCCATGCTGATCGATAACAGTGAACGGCGGAATGAACTCATCCGTGATCTCGTTGTTATAGAGCTCGCGCACACGCTCCAGGGGACTCGCATACGTCCCTCCCTGCGGATGACCCGTCACCATCGCATCGAAGGCCTGCCGCACCTTCTCCCAACGAAGATCGCGGTCCATCGCGTAATAGCGTCCCGAAACTGAAGCGATCTGCCCCACCCCGATCTCGCGGATCTGCTGCTCCAGCGCCTCCAGATATCCCAGCCCACTCGTCGGCATCGTGTCGCGGCCATCCATAAACGCATGCACGAAGACCCGCGTCAGCCCATGCTGCACAGCCAGCCGCAGCAAAGCATAAAGATGCCTCTGCTGCGAGTGCACGCCGCCATCCGAGACCAGCCCCAAAAGGTGCAGAGCGCGGCCCTCCTGCGCGGCAAGAGTCACAGCGCTCAGCAACGTCGGGTCTTTGAAAAAGCTTCCATCCGCGATCGCCGCGTCGATGCGCGTAATATCCATCCGCACCACGCGCCCCGCGCCCAGGTTCAGGTGGCCCACCTCGGAGTTTCCCATCTGCCCGTCCGGCAGGCCCACGAAGTGTTCGCTCGCGCGAATCAGCGTGTTGGGAAACTCTGCCAGCAGCCGGTCGTAGTTCGGTTTGCGAGCCAGCGCGATAGCATTGCCAGCCGTCTCAGGGCGATAGCCCCATCCGTCAAGAATCGTCAGTACCACAGGTCTCTTAGCCATAGCTTAGAGCTCAGCATAACAAGAGTTGATTGCAGAGACTGAGTAAAGGCGATGGCCTGCCGGCCGGGCCCATTGCGCGTGGGGCGGTCACTTCGTGACGCGTGAATCCCCTTCGGGTCTGGGCTCCCGTTGGTCGCTTGCGAAGATGTTTGCGCCGACCAGCGGGAGGCCTGCGGCGAAGCCGATATACGCGCCACGAAGTGACCGCCCCACGCGCAGTGGGCCCGGCCGGCAGGCCATCACCTTTACTCAAGATCGATCAGAACGTCCTCACCCTCCACCCGCAGAGGAAACACCTTCACGCTCTGATCCGCAGGAAACTCCCCCGCCCCTGTCTTCGCGTGAAACATCCACGAGTGCCACGGACACACCACACAATCCTTCTCAATCCATCCCTGCCCCAGAGGTCCCTCGCGATGCGGGCACACGTTGTCGAGCGCCGAAAGCTCGCCCCCCACATTCGCCACGCACACCGCAACCCCCTCCGCCTCGGCCTCCCTTACCTCACCCGCCGAAGGAGCCTCCGCCACCCCGCACAATCTCACCCAGTTCGCCAAGACCAGCCCTCCGCTCCTTCCATCTTAGCGGCTCAAGCGGATCACTTACCGGCTCAATCCAGATCCCTTATCGACTCAAGCCGGATCATCCTGAGCAGAGCGCGAAGCGCACAATCGAAAGATCCGCTTCTCTTATAGGTGTCATCCTGAGCGAGCGAAGCGAGTCGAAGGATCTGCGGTTCTCCGCCACCGATCAATTCGAAAGCCACAAACCCACAGAATCCCGAATGCTAAAGTCATAGCAGAACCGATGCCTCGGCCCGCTCCAAAACCCAAACACACCCGCCCACAGACCCCGCCGGTGATCGAGACCGTCGAAGTCGCCTGGCTCCTGCGCGCCGTCGGCATAGTCCTCGCCGCCGCGCTGGTCTGCGTCTACATCACCCTCTGCCTCATCTTCTATAAGAAGCAGGCCCGCGAGGTCTTGCATCCCGTACGCACACCGACATCCTCTTCCCCAAACCTCATCCACTTCGGCGCCGTCCAGACCGGCCAGCCGCAGCTCGCAGGCGAATGGATGGGCGCCCCCAAGGGCAGCCGCTACAGCCACCTTACCCTCCTCTTCCTCGCCTCGGGCGACGGCAACCGCTCCACCTTCGCCGCCACCCAGCACGCCCTCCAGCAGATCGGCCTCAACGTCTTCGCCTTCGACTACCGCGGCTACGGCCAGAGCTACAACCTCGACCCCACCCAGAGCTCCATGACCGAAGACAGCGACTCCGCCTGGAGCTATCTCACCTCCACCCGGGGCGTCCCCGCCTCGTCCATCGTTCCCTACGGAGTCGGCGCCGGAGCCTCCCTCGCCGCCCGCCTCGCCGCCCAGCACCCCGAGATCGGCGGCCTCATCCTCGACTCCCCCCACACCGACCTCGAACAAATCATCCGGCACGACCCTCGCCTGCGCCTGCTCCCCACCGGCCTGCTCTTCCACGAACGCTTCCCCCTGATCGCTCCCCTCGCCAGCCTCAACAAACCCAAACTCCTGCTCTTCACCGGCCGCACCCGGAAGACCCCGGAGCCCGCACCCTTCGCCTCCGCCGCCGCCCCCAGGATCACCGTCGAGCTCCCCACCCTCCCCGGCCCGCTCTTCGACCAGGCCGTCCGCCGCTTTCTCGACCAGCCCCTCGCCGTACCCTCCCCAACACCCTTCCCAGAAAACCCCCGCTAACCCGGGTGCCGGGTACCCCATCTTCGCGACGGCTTTATCGTCGCTAAGGTGGGTCGCAGGATCTCCAAGACACCACCGTGCCTTCCCCGGCACCCAGCCCCAAAATGCCCTCTCCTCCACCCCAACTTCCAGTACCCTTGAGTCGAAGTCCCATGCTCAACTCACTCAACAACCTGCAGCCCTGGGGTGCCTTCTTCCTGCGTCTCGTCCTCGGAGCCGCCATGATCTACCACGGCTACGATAAGGTCATCCCCGCGGGGGGCTTCCACGGCGGCAACGCCTACAACGCCATTGAGCACCACAGTCACTTCGTCGCCGGGCTCGGACTTCCCTACTGGATGGGCATCGTCTCCGCCCTCACCGAGTTTCTGGGCGGAATCCTCCTCCTCGTCGGGCTCCTGACCCGTCTCGCCGCCTTCCTCATCACCATCAATATGCTGGTCGCCATCGTCATGGTCACCCGCCATCACGGCTACGCCGGCTCCGAGTACTCGTTAGCGCTAACGGTGATCGCCTTGATGCTCTTCTTCTACGGCGCAGGAGCTCTCTCCCTCGACCGAAGACTTGGCCTGAATTAAAAGCGATGGCCTGCCGGCCGGGCCAATTCTTCCCCGAAAAGGCGAGAAGGCCCCCGATGCTCTGGAGGCCTCACATTGGGTAGGGATCTTGTGCTGCGGATAGGGGAAGCTAAGACTGTGGGAACTGCTAGCCTCAGCGCTTACTGTGTGTTACATCCAATAAGACGCCCGGTTGGGCGAAAAGTTGTGTGGGTTTCGTACATTTTTTTGAAGTGATAGAGTTTTGACATTCCAAAAACAGAATTTTTCTCTCAACCAAGGACACCCACAAAATCCGACCTCCGGACCCCTGCTCCAGGAAAGATCCGATCCAGCTGACCGCATCCCAGCGTCCGCGAAGCGGCCTCTCCTAGCACTACTCTAAAGTCCGTGGTAACAGAAAGATCCCGCCCTTCGTTCAACTGTTCGTTTGAAAGTCCCGGCCACCTGCCGTAGACCTTCCCACCCTTCACCTCACCCCCCAGGACAAACATCACATTGGCATGGCCATGGTCGGTCCCGCCGGTTCCGTTCTGCCGAGCGGTCCTGCCAAACTCCGACATGGTAACTAAAGTGATATTACCGGCCTCATCCCCCATATCTCTCCAGAAAGCCGCGATCGAATCCGAGAACTCTGTCAGCCGATTCGCTAGCTGGCCCCGGCAGTTGCCCTGGTTCTGGTGCGTATCCCAGCCGCCGATATCGGCAAACGCAGCCTCCACTCCCAGGTTCGCCTTCATCAGCTGCGCCACCTGCCGCAGGCTGTTGCCGAAGGCCGTCTGCGGGTAATGGACGCCCGCGGCCGGACGATACTTCGCCGGGTCCGCTGCCCGCAGCATCTTCACCGCCTCAAAGGTCTCCCTCCCGGTTCCATGCAGCATCGCATCCGAGCTTGAGTCGTACATCGCCTGAAAGGCGTTGCTGATCGGCGAAGCCTGTGGCCCTGAGCCTCCCACAGAGAAATCCCGTAGGTTATTGACCGCAATCGCCGGAACCGCTCCCGCCAAGGTCCGCGGAACCTGCGGCCCCAGCGCCACCGCGCGGAACGGAGACGAAGCCGTGTGCTCCGCCGCCAGAGCACGGTTCAGCCACCCATCCTGCGTCGTCCTGATCCCCGGGGTTCCGCTCTCCATAGAGTCCTGCGCGTCGAAGTGCGACCGGCTCATATCCGGGGACCCCGCCGCATGCACCACCGCCAGATGCCCCTGATCGTACAACGGCTTCAACGAGGCCATCGCCGGATGCAGCCCGAAGAAGCCATCTAGGTCCAGAACCTCCTCCGGCCGGATCGCAATCGAAGGCCGCATCGCATAGTAGTTCTTCTCGCGATAAGGAACGACGATATTCAGCCCATCGGCGGCACCGCGCTGAAACAGAACCACCAGCTTCTTGTGGTTGGCGGCGGCGGTCGTGGCTTCCGCCATTACACTGCGGGTCAGAAAGCTGGGAATCGCCGAGGTTCCGACCAGCGCCAGGGCGCCGCCCTTCATAAAGCCACGTCGTGTGATCGGTCTCGTCATCGTTTGACCCTCTCGCATTCAAACTCCGATGCGGGAGGGAAGTTTCGACAACATATTTTTTGGATAAAGACAGGCGCTGCCGCGCGGGCCCACTCCGCGTGGGGCGGTCACTTCGTGACCCGTGTTTGCCCTTCGGGGTGGGGCTCCCGTTGGTCGCTTGATATATCTTTCTGCCGACCAACGGGAGGCGCATGGCGAAGCCGGTATACACGTCACGAAGTGACCGCCCCACGCGGAGTGGGCCCGGCCGGCAGGCCATTCGCCCTAAAAAGCCGCCAGCCGCTCCATCGCCTCGAACAGATCCTGCGCCTGCGGCAAAATCACATCCTCCAGCAGCGGCTGGTACGCCACAAACGTATCCATCGACGCCACCCTGCGCACCGGAGCATCCAGGTCATGGAACAGCTCGTCCGAGATCCGCGCCGCAATCTCCGCCCCATACCCCCAGCTCATCATGTCCTCATGGGCCACAATCACGCGGTTGGTCTTGCACACGCTCTCCGCAATCGCCTCCCAGTCATAGGGAGTCAGGCTGCGCAGATCGATCACCTCGACATCGATTCCCTTCTCCCGATGGATCTTCTGCGCCGCCTGCAGCGCCCGCGGAACCACCGCGCCATACGTAATCACGGTCAGGTCCTTGCCCTGCCGAACGAGGCTGGCCTTCCCAAACGGAATCGCATACTCCCGCCCCGGATACACCCCGCGCCCAAACGTCTCGCGATACAGCCGCTTGTGCTCCAGGAAGATCACCGGGTCGTCGCAACGGATCGCCGTGCGTAGCAGCCCAAAGGCATCCAGCGCATTCGAGGGCATCACAATCCGCACCCCCGGCGTATGCGTGAAGATGCTCTCGCCCGACTGCGAGTGATAGATCGAGCCGCCCGTCAGATAGCCGCCGATAGGAACCCGGATCACCAGCGGGCAGCTGAAGCCGTCGTTCGACCTCCAGCGCATCACCGACATCTCGTTGCGCATCTGGTGCATCGCCGGCCAGATGTAGTCGAAGAACTGAATCTCCACCACCGGCTTCAGGCCGCGCACCGCCATGCCAACGGCGCGCCCAACAATATTCGCCTCGGCCAGCGGAGAGTTCCACACCCGGTCGTTGCCGAACTCCAGCTGCAGCCCCGACGTCAGCTTGAAGACCCCGCCCTTGCCCTTGATCTTGCCCTCGCGCAGCGCTGCATCGCGCGTCGCATCGGCCACATCCTCGCCGAAGACTACGATCCTGTCGTCGCGCCGCATCTCGTCCTTCAGGCACAGGTTGATCAGATCGGCCATCGTTCGCTCGCTCTTGTCGACGCCAGGTTCCGGCCTGCGCTCGAAGCGCTGATCCATCGGCGTCAGATGCTCCGAGTACACATGCCGAAGAATCGTATCCGGCGTCGGAGGCGCCGAATTCACCGCGCGGTCCGCCGCACGCTGCACCTCGACATCCACCTCCCGCTCCAGCCGGTTGATCGCGTCCGCATCCAGAATCCCCTCTCGCAGCAGCCACATCTGCATCCGCGAGATTGGGTCGCGCAGCGCATCCGTCTCCAGCTCCTCCGCCGAGCGATACGACCGCTCATCGTCGCTCAACGAGTGCGAGTAAGGCCGGATCACATGCCCATGCACCAAGGCCGGCCCTTTGCCCCTGCGGCAGTAGGCCACCGCCTCCATCATCGCGTTATAGCTCGCAATCGGGTCCGTGCCGTCCACCTCGGCAAAGTGGAAGTTCGGGAAGTTCGCCACCAGCCGCGAGATGTTCCCTCCCGGCGTATTCGCCTCCACAGGCGTCGAGATCGCGTAGCCGTTGTCCTCGACCACATACACCACCGGCAGCTTGTTATTGCTGGCCGTATTCAGCGACTCCCAGAACTCGCCCTGGCTCGTCGAGCCCTCGCCGATCGAGACATACACCACCTCATCGCCATGGAACTTCACGTCCTTGAACTCGCGATAGTCGCCCTCATGCTTCGCCGCCGCCTCAGGATGCTTCGCAAAGTAGCGTCCCGCCTCGGCGCATCCGATCGCATGCAGGCACTGCGTCGCCGTCGAAGACGACGGGCTGACGATATTGAGCTTTCGGCTCGACCAGTGCGAAGGCATCTGCCGTCCACCCGAGGCCGTATCGTCGGCGGCTCCCACCGCCTGCAGCAACTGCTCTTCGACCGTGTTGCCCAGCGCCAGGCAGATCGCCCGGTCGCGATAATACGGGAAGAACCAGTCGTAGCCCGGGCGCATCGCCATCCCGGCCGCCACCAGCAGCGCCTCGTGGCCCGCGCAGGATATCTGGAAGAAGATCTTCTGCTGCCGTTTGAGTACGATCTCGCGGTCGTCCGTCCTCCGCGAGAGATACATCAGACGGTAGAACTCGATCAGCTGCTCGCGGGTAAGCGTGGTTCCACTCACCGCGCCGGCAGCCTTCTTCTTGTCGATCACTGCACTTCCAGTTTGACGCGCCATACACCTTATCCTGGATTATCCCGGCGAGGAGCAAAGCACCCCGCGCCAGAGACGATTGTACCGGTTATGCAATCGCCTTGACTCGCCCCACGGCCCACAACATAAGCGGATCGAAGGCAGCCATGTCAACCCTCAAGAGCGATCGACCCACATAAGCCGGGAGCCCCATCTTCGCCGCTGCTTGGAGGGGAAAAGATGGCCTGCCGGCCGGTCCCACTACGCGTGGAGCGATCGCTTCGTGACGCGTGTACCGACTTCGCCGTGGGCCTCCTGTTGGTCGGCGCAAAGATTCTTCCAAGCAACCAACGAGCCCCACCCCAAAGGGCAACTACGCGTCACGAAGTGACCGCCCGTACCGGGGTCCCCACAAACAGGTCTTCGTTGGTGGGGTGGCCGAGCGCAGTCGGCTCGCGCGGCAGCGCTCGTCTTTCCTTAAACAAATAGCGGAGCCAGCACCAGCGTAATCGTCGCCAGCAGCTTGATCAGCACATGCAGACTCGGCCCCGCCGTATCCTTGAAAGGATCGCCCACCGTATCGCCGACCACTGCCGCCTTGTGCGCCTCGCTCTTCTTGCCTCCATACTGTCCCGACTCGATAAACTTCTTAGCGTTATCCCAGGCTCCTCCGCCATTGTTCATCAGCATCGCCAGCAGCACGCCGGAGATCGTCCCCACCATCAGCAGACCCGCGACCGCCTCGGCTCCCGCAAGATTCACAGGATGCCCGCCGATCGAAGGAATCGGAGGCAGCACCCCCGGAGCATAGACCGTCGTGCTCGCGTGGTAAGTCGGGCTGAAGTGCCGGAAGATCAGCCCCACCGCCACCGGCAGCCCCACCGCCAGCACGCCCGGAACCACCATCTCTCGTAGCGCCGCGCCCGTAACGATGCTGACGCAGCGGCCATAGTCCGGCTTCGACGTGCCCTGCATGATCCCGGGATTCTCCTGAAACTGCGCCCGCACATCCTGCACCACCATCTGCGCCGTGCGGCCCACCGCCTTGATCGCCAGCGAGCTGAACAGATACGTCAGCATCGCTCCCAGCAACGCCCCCACAAATACCGGAACCTGCGCCAGGTTCACATTGGTGAAGCTCCATCCCGCGGGCACATATCCTCCCGCGGCCGTGACCTTCTCGACCACGATGGTCTTGATCTCCTCGAGATACGCCGAGAACAAAAGAAATGCCGCCAGCGAAGCCGACCCGATCGCATACCCCTTCGTCAGCGCCTTGGTCGTGTTGCCCGCCGAGTCCAGCTTGTCCGTGCGGTCGCGCACCTCATGCGGCTGGTGCGACATCTCGATGATGCCGCCCGCATTGTCCGTAATCGGCCCGAACGTATCCATCGCCAGGATGTAAGCGGCACAGCTCAGCATTCCCATCGTCGCAATCGCTGTGCCGTACACGCCCTTCTCGTAGTCCGAGATTCCCGGGACCGCCTCCAGCCCGCGCACGCCGAAGTAGTAGCTCAGCAGCAACGACGCCGAGATCACAATCACCGGAACCGCCGGCGTCTCCATGCCCACCGCAAGGCCGCTGATGATGTTCGTCGCCGGCCCCGTCAGCGATGCCTCCGCAATCGACTTCACGGGACGATACGTCGACTCCGTGTAGTACTCCGTGATCCAAACGAACAAAAACGCCGTCGCCAGCCCGATCACGCCGCACCCCAGCAGCCACAACGGCTGCACCTGAGGCCCGTTCAGCATCGTGTACACCGCGCCCGCGAACCCCGCCAGCGCCAGCGCCGAGGTCAGGTAAAAGCCCCGGTTCAGAGCATGCATCGGGTCCTCCGTCTCCTTCGACTTCACCGCGAAGACGCCCACCAGGCTCGCAATCAGATTGATCGCATGCACGATCAGCGGAAACAGAATTCCCTTCACCCCAAACACCGGATACAGCGCCGCGCCCAGCACCATCGCGCCCACATTCTCCGCCGCCGTCGATTCGAAGATATCCGCGCCACGTCCCGCGCAGTCGCCCACGTTATCGCCGACCAGATCCGCGATCACCGCCGGGTTGCGCGGATCGTCCTCCGGAATCCCCGCCTCCACCTTACCCACCAGGTCCGCGCCCACATCCGCGGCCTTGGTGTAGATGCCCCCGCCCAGCTGCGCGAACAACGCCACCAGCGAAGCACCGAACCCAAAGCCCACCAGCTGATACGGCACCGCGCGAGGATTCTCGAGCCCACCGAAGAACAGGAACAACACCCCGATCCCCAGCAGCGACAGCGCCACCACCACCAGCCCCGTCACCGCGCCACCGCGCAATGCCATCTGTAGCGCAAGATTCAGACTCGTACGAGCCGCGGAGGCCGTACGGATGTTGGCCCGGATCGAGCAGTACATCCCCGTATACCCCGCCAGCGCCGAGCACACCGCCCCCGTCAGAAAGCTCACCACCGTCTTGATCGCATACGGCGCCATCCGCTCCGACATGTGATAGCCGATAAAGAGAACCACCGCCAGCACCGCGGCGATGATCCCGATCGTCCGGTACTGCCGCCTCAAAAACGCCTCCGCTCCCTCTCGGATCGCATTCGAGATCACCTGCATATCCGGCGTCCCTGTATCGGCCGCGATCACGGTTCGAGCCAGCGCGATGGCCGCGATCAGCGCCAGCGCCCCCACGCCCAGCGCGATCCACAGCCACATCCTCCCATCACTTCCATCTCCCGTTCCAGGTCCATAGGGCACCTGGCTTTGAAACGCCGTCGCCAAAAGGCTGGTTCCGACCATGCAAGGATCTCCTTATAAGTCCGTAAGCTTCTGTCCGGTGGACTTTCTCGAATCTGCTCTCGATCAAACTTCCATCCGCTTTGAATCACCTCCGGCCCCACTCCACGGAAGGCGCCAATTAGAGCATGGCTTCCCGAAACGGGTCAACGTTCTTCACAGCGACAAAGGCGATGTCGCCCGGGCGCCCCGCGCGGGCGGCGGTCCCCACAAACAGGTCTTCGTTTGTGAGGTAGCCGAGCGCAGTGGGCCCGGCCGGCAGGCCATCTTTCTTGAACAGATCATTTCCTCTCTTCCGCCGATAAGAGATCCAGACCATCGCCGAGGTATCGCCGTGCCCGCATCTCCGCTCTCGCGTCTTCTGCTCTGCCTCCCGCTCCTCGCGGCCATCGCAGCCCGAGCGCAGAACAGCACGCCCGAGAGCACCATCGTCCCCCACCGCTACCTCATCGTCTACCGCGACGGCTCGCTCCCCGCCGACGCGGCCACCCGCGCCGAATCCCTCGGAGCGCACCTCATCGCGCGCCACCCCCGCTTCGGCATCGCCACCGTCGAGACCCCCTCCGCATCCATTAGCCCCCGCCTCTCCGGCCACGCCGCACCGAATACTCAGCCCGACGACGACCAGGCCGCCATGCACCGCCTCGCCTCCCAGCCCAATGTCGAGTATGTCCTGCACGACCGCATCGTCACCGCGCACCGCCTCCACACCCGGCCCATCGCCGACCCCGTCTTCTCCGTCGCCATCGGCACCGCCGCCTTCGACACGTACTACAACTCCCCGCAGGGCTGGGCCGTCCGCCAGGTCGGAGGCTACGGCAACAACACCCCCGGCGGTCCCGCACACGGCCCCTGGGACACCACCCGAGGCCAGAACATCCGCATCGCCATCCTCGACAGCGGCGTCGATCCCAACCATCCCGACATCGCCCCCAACCTCGCCCTCAACCTCTCCGAGGTCGAGCAGGCCGACCTTCCCAGCCCCTGCGACGACGGCTCCCCCCGCGACCAATCCGGCCACGGAACCTGGACCGCCTCGCTCGCCGCCGGAGCCCTCGGCCCCGGCACCGGCAAGGTCGTCGGCGTCGCCCCCTCGGCCACGCTGCTCAACATCAAGGTGCTCGAGCGCCTCCCCGCCACCGGCTCCTCCACCGCCGCCCTCTGCGAGGCCGGAGAGGCCAGCGGCCTGCTCAGCTGGGTCATCCAGGGCATCGACGACGCCCTCTCCAACCACGCCGACATCCTTTCCATGTCGCTCGGAACCCGCATCGATCTCTCCACCGGCGACGGCGCCGGAACCCGCGCCGCCTTCGATCGCATCACCAACGCCGCCGCCCAGACGGGAGCCATCCTCATCGCCGCCGCCGGCAACGACGCCTCCGACCTCACCGACCCGCGCTACGTCGAGCTCCCCGCCCAGTCCCGCGGCGTACTCGCCGTCGTCGCCTCCACCAACCCCGACTGCGCCCAGAACACCCAACCCGGAGCCTCCTGCTCCCCCGGCCCCGTCGCCCTCGCCTATTACAGCAACTACGGAGCACCGCTCAACGCCCTCGCCGCCCCCGGCGGAAGCTATCCCCCCTCCAGCGACGACCTCTCCATCAGCGGATGGATTCGCGGAGCCTGCAGCAACGGCCTGCCCAACACCGCCGACGGGCCGCCCACAGACGCCGCCCACAGCTACGGCTGCTTCAACCTCGGCCACACGGCTTACATCCAGGCCATCGGAACCAGCGCCTCAGCGCCGCTCGTCGCCGGAGCCGCCGCCCTGCTCCGAGCTGCCCACCCCGACTGGAGCGCCGCCACCCTCCTCAACACTCTGCGCTCCACCGCAACCCCGGCCACCTCCACGCTAGCCTTTCCCCAGGTCAGCGCCGCTGCTGTTTTCTCACAACCTTATTAAAGGCGATGGCCTGCCGGCCGGGCAGGCCGTCTTAATCTGTCGAAGTATCTGCTTTAAAGCCCGCCACAAATCGACTCCGACCTACCCCCGCATCCGGTCCTTCACGCTCCGTGCCAGCTTCTCGATCTCCTCGGCCCTCTTCCCCACATCGTCCGGAGACATCGGTTTCTCCCCATCCACCTGCTCATGAAACTCCTTCGTCAGGTCGACCAGCTTCTCCGTATCCTGCTCCAGCCGCTTCTGCCGCTCGTTATTGCGCGACCGCGCCTGCTGTTCCGCGATGCGGCCGCTCAGAATATCTGGCGGAGTCGTCGGATCCCCCCCCATCGGCCCCATCCCGGGATACCCTGCCCGCGACGGCGCCTGCTGGACCGGCGGAGGCGTACCCACCTGTCGCCCGCTCCCCATCCCCCCAATTCCCTGCGCCCCCATCGCCGCCGCGCACCCCGCAGCCAGGAAGACCCACACGCCCATCGGTCGTAACCGCTTCATCGCGCGCCTCCTCCCCCGCCCCGCCGTTTGCATCCAACCTCGAAGTTCCGTCATCCTGAGGGAGCCCGACTTCACCAGCGAAAGCGAGATGCCAGTATCATGCTCCACCTGGCCACAGCCCTGCAACCAACTTCTGCCTCCGAACCCCTCTCCGCCGTCTTCGCCCACGACTGGCACGAGTACATCCTCGTCTTCGTCCGCGAAAAGCTCCCCAAGCTCATCGGCATCCTCATCATCGTCACCGTTCTTCTGCGCATCGTGCAGTTCTTCGTCAAGCGCGTGCAGGCCCGGGCCGCCGCCCAGGTCGGCAACTTCCACCGCGCCGCCCAGCTCCGCACCATGGCCTCCATCTTCCGGGCCACGTCCTACGGAGTCATCGGCTTCCTTGCCTTCCTTCAGGTCCTCACCATCTTCGACATCCCCTACGAGCCCCTCCTCGCCTCCGCCGGCATCCTCGGCGTCGGCATCGGTCTCGGGGCCCAGTCCATCTTCAAGGACATGATCAACGGCATCTTCATCCTCCTCGAAGACCAGTACAACGTCGGCGAGGTCGTCTCCATCGCCGGCCTCTCCGGCACCGTCGAAGACCTCTCCCTACGCAGCACCCGCCTCCGCGACGGCAACGGAACCCTCTACGTCATCCCCAACAGCCAGATCGCCACCGTCTCCAACCAGTCGCGCGACTTCTCCATCGCCCAGCTCAACCTCTCCGTCGACGCCAGCGCCAATCCCGACCGCGTCGTCACCCTCCTCACCCAGCTCGCCACGGACGTCCGCAACGACATCGCCTTCAAAGACATCGTCATCTCCGATCCCGAGATCCTCGGCGTTAACGAGATTCGCGGACGCGAAGTCATTTACCCGGTCAACATCCGCGTCCGCGCCAACCAGCGCGACGGCGTCCTCCGCGAGCTTCGACGACGCATCATCCTCGCGTTTGACAAGGACGGCATCCCGCTCGGCATCTCCACCAACATGCTCGTCATGCAAAAGACCGACCCCACCGCGCCCCCGGCCGCGCCGACGCTTGGCGGCTGATGTAGAAGGCAGCGCTGCCGCGCGGGCCTCCTAAGCAACAATCGATCTTGCCTGCCTCAGGTCCTCCAGCAGCATGGCCCGCATCCCCTCTGCCCGTTCAGGATCGGTCGCGCGCAGAATCGCCGAAGGATGCAGCGTAGCCATCACCTGCGCCGCCCACGGGCTCGATACCAACCTGCCTCGATCACGCATCAGCGCAAACTTCGCCCCCAGCAACGACTTCGCCGCCGTCGCCCCCAGGCAGACCACCAGCGCCGGCCGCACCGCATCCAGCTCCGCCAGCAGCCAGGGCCGGCAGGCATTCATCTCGCTCAGCCTCGGGGACTGGTGCAAGCGCAACTTGCCCCGCTGTACGAACTTGAAGTGCTTCACCGCATTCGTCACATAAAGAGAGCCGCGATCGATCCCCGCCTCCGCCAGCAGCTGGTCGAGCAGGCGTCCCGCGGGTCCCACAAAAGGCTGGCCCCTGCGATCTTCCTCATCTCCCGGCTGCTCGCCCACCAACATCAGGGCAACGCGCTCCGAGCCTTCCCCAAAGACAGCCTGCGTCGCGCAGGCATGCAGATCGCAGCCGCGGCAGCGAGGAATCGCCTCGCGAAGTACCGGCAGCGTATGCTCTGCAGGAATCCACGACATCACGCCGAGCGCCGACTGGCTCTCGATCATGCCGGCCACGCGCTGGCCAGCCTCCCGCAACAGGCCAGGCATGCTCTGAAGCTCGGGCAGGTTCTTCCAGTAACGCGCCGGCATCTCCGCCCGCATCGCTCTCAGATTCGTGCGGGCTGGATTAAAGATCGACCCATAGTAGGTGCGCCAAAGCTCCTCAAGCTCATCGTCCTCAGGAGCCCTCTCCCGAGGAACGCCGGGACCAAACTCAACCCTCTTCATCTCCGGATTCCAACGCATCGACGCGTCAGCGGTCAGGATCGACCAACGCATGACGGCAAACCGCTCTGCAAAGAAGGGTGCGGCCAGGGGAAGGATCAGATGATCGGGCCGATGCCACGCGACGTACTCTTCTTCACCGAAATCACCTGCGACGCGCCGAAAGCGAATAAACGCATGCATCTTGTGCAGATCGCGATTCACCTGGTGCTCGAGCCTGCGAAACTCGATAACGTCGTCATCCACCTCAACCCGCAAAAGATCACGATTTTGCTGAAGCCTCCACAGCAGTCGATAGAGCAAATTCCATCGTCCAGGGCTGCGGTGGCAGGCGACCGTCTCGGCGCGGCGTAAAAAACTGGAAGGCACATGCGGCCTCGGCCCGGTCCTTACCCCGGCACTGGTAGAAAGTGCCTCCGCCACAAAGAGAGGCTGTACGCTGGCAGCCGCCGTATCCACGAAGTGAATCAGATCAGGTTCGACACCGCTCTCGAGAAATGGTCGAGCAGCCTCGCGCCACGCCGCCAGCGTCGGTTCAATCACAATCGATCGTGCAAGCATGGGGACGGAACTCATAGCTGCCCCGTAACCGCCGAATGAGCAGCAAACAGATCGAGCTGTGTCGCGGCAGGAAGCACTGACTTCAGTGCTGAAACAGCGGCGGCCTCCGCGACCGGCAGGTGATCATGCGCGGTTACAAATCTCGCGGCCACACGCGTGCGCACATGCAGCTTGTTCAGATCCTCCATCGCAAGCCGGTGATAGCGTCGGATCTTAAGGATGCGGTCGACGTTGGAGTACCCAATGCCAGGCACCCGCAGCAGAGCCTCTCGCGGCGCAGCGTTTACATCGACGGGAAAAAACTCAGGGTGCGCTTCGGCCCAGGTCAGCTTTGGATCCTGGTCGAGCTTCAGATTGGGAGACTGCTCCGACGTTAGCTCGCCCGCCTCGAAGCTGTAATAGCGCATCAGCCAGTCCGCCTGGTAGAGGCGATGCTCCCGCACCAGCGGCGGAGCAGCCTGCGGCAGGCGGGCGTCGCCCAGCGGATAAGGCGAGAACGCCGAATAGTAGATGCGCCGCAGCTTGTAGTTCGTATAAAGATGCCGCGCGGTGGTCAGAACGTCGCGGTCGGAGGCGGGCGTAGCTCCAATCACCATCTGCGTGCTCTGACCGGCCGGAGCAAAGCGCGGAGCGGAGCGATGCCGCTGCCGGTCCTCGTCGCTCTCCTCCTTGCGCTCGTGAATCTGCGCCATCGTTCCCTCGATCACCTCTACCTTCTTGTCGGGAGCGAGTTGGACCAGATCGTCCGACGTCGGCAGCTCGATGTTGGCGCTCAGCCGGTCAGCATACGTGCCGGCCCGCTCCAGCAGCGTCTGCGAGGCTCCCGGAATCGCCTTCAGATGGATATAGCCGCCAAAGGAGTGCTCCTCACGCAGCATCCGCCCTATCTCGATCATCTGCTCCATCGTGTAATCCGGCGACTGCACGATCCCCGAGCTCAGGAAGAGGCCTTCGATGTAGTTGCGGCGATAGAAATCAAGCGTAAGCTGAACCACCTCCGCCGGGGTGAAACGGGCGCGGCGAATGTCGCTCGAGACGCGGTTAACGCAGAAGACGCAGTCGTAGGTGCAGTAGTTGGTGAGAAGGATCTTCAGCAGAGAGACGCAACGGCCGTCCGGGGTGTAGCTGTGGCAGATACCGGTGCCGTCGGAGTGGCCCAGACCCTTTCCATTGCCCTCCCGCCTCGAGCCGCTGCTCGCGCACGACGCGTCGTACTTAGCCGCGTCGGCGAGGATCGAAAGCTTTTGCTGCGTAGTCATCATCTGCGAAGGCGATTTCTTCCTGCCTCATTATAAGGCGAATAAAAGGAGAAAAAGGATGTCCCGACCTGTTCATTTTGAGAGAAAGAAGATGACCTGCCGGCCGGGCCCACTGCGCTCGGACCGCCGCCGCGCAGGGCGCCCGCAGCAGCGCTTGTATCTTCCACCTAAAAAATATTCTGCCGCGCTCCGCCTCATCCGCATAGGCGTCATCGAGCCCTACAACCGAGTGTGTCCGCCCTGTCAAGCCGTCTTCTCCGTCCATCTCAACCTGAATTCGCTCTATCCCCAATCCCTGCCTGTTTTGCATACGCAAATAAAGCTCTCCAAAAACGCCGATTCTCTCCCCTCCTCTCGCTAAACTAGAAGATGGAGATCGGGTAAGCCGTTCGAACGCGCAGTTCCCGGGAAACTCGAAGTCCGGACCTAAGTCCAATCTTCGTAATACTTTGCACAAATAAGTACAGGGGTGGGTATGAACGCGAAGGAGCAGGCGGAACAGACAGAAGAGCTCTACGCGCGCGCGATGGCCGCGGCGCGCTACATCGGCTCGGTCACGCACCATCAACCCAGGCTGGCGATCATCCTCGGCTCCGGCCTCGGCAGCTTCGCCCAGGAGCTCAAAGACGCGGTCACGATCCCGTACTCCAAGATTCCCAACTTCCCCCTCTCTACCGTCGAAGGTCACTCCGGCGAGCTCGTGATTGGAACGATTGAAGACCCCACCAGCAACGAAACCAGCGACAAAGCTGACGACGAAGCGAAGAGCGGAGCCGTGGCACCGGTCCCGGTCATCGTCCTCAAAGGCCGCGTCCACCTCTACGAGGGCTACTCCCTGGCCGAGGTCACCTTCCCCATCCGCGTCCTCTCGCTGCTCGGCGTCGAGCGCGTCATCCTCACCAACGCCGCCGGGGGCATCAACACCGACTACAACCAGGGCGCGATCGTCGCCATCTCCGACCACATCAACTTCACCGCCACAAACCCCGCCCTCGGCACCAACGAGCCCCGCTTCGGCCCCCGCTTCTTCGACATGACCCAGGCCTACTCCCCCCAGCTGCGCCAGCTCGCCCGCGACGAGGCCCGGAAGCAGGGCTGGGAGCTCAAAGAAGGCGTCTACGTCGCCACCCTCGGCCCCAGCTACGAGACCCCGGCCGAGATCCGCGCCTTCCGCACCCTCGGCGCCGACCTCGTCGGCATGTCCACCGTGCACGAGGTCACCGTCGCCCGCCACATGAGCCTCGAGGTGCTCGGCCTCTCCGTCGTCACCAACATGGCCGCCGGCGTCCTCGACAAGCCCATCAACCACGCCGAGGTGATGGAGACCGGCCAGCGCATCGCAGGACAATTCACCGGCCTGATCAGGGCCCTCATCCCCCAGATCGCCGCGCTCGAGGCCGCCGACGAGGCCGCGATCCTGAAGGAAGAGAGTTTGTAGCGTGCTTTTTTTGAAGAAAGAAAAGAGAGCTGCCGCGCGGGCACACTACGCGTGGCAGCGCTCTTCTTCACCAGAAAGGAAGCCGTCCCGTTGCAAGATCAACCCGCGCTGCAGCTCTCGCTCCCGCAGCGCCCCCTCATCATCGGAATCGCCGGCTGCTCAGGCTCGGGCAAAACGACGCTCGCCCGGGAGCTCACCCAGGAGTGGTCGGCCACGCTTCTCCCGCTCGACTTCTACTACCGTTGCCTCAGCCACCTTCCGCCCGAGGAGCGGGCACTCCAGAACTTCGATCACCCCGACTCCCTCGAGCACGATCTGCTGGTGAAACAAATTGAAGAGCTCGCCGAGAGCCGCAGCATCGAGCGCCCGGTCTACGACTTCACCACCCACACCCGCGTCCCCAACCTCACGCAGACTGTCGCTCCCGCGCCCGTGCTGATCGTCGAAGGCATTCTCGCCCTGCACTACCCTCGCCTGCGCGCCCTCTACGACTTCAGCATCTACGTGAACGCACCGAACGAGATCTGCCTGAACCGACGCATCTACCGCGACATGCGCGAGCGCGGCCGCACCGAAGAGAGCGTGCGCGCCCAGTTCGAGGCGACCGCCAAACCGATGGCCGATCTGTACGTGATCCCGTCGGCCCGGCACGCGTCCGTGGTTGTGGAAGGAACCGACGACCTCGACTGGTCGGTCGAGCAGGTTTCAGTGCGCCTGAGCCAGCTTGGACTCATGCGAAGCCGACGCCGATCCGGGCTGAGCACCGGACTGGACACCGGCCTCGGCCAGGGTTAGCTCCGCGTACATCGCCGCGATCTGCCGCCGGGCCTGCTGCGAGAGCACGAAGCGATCCTCGCGATCCGTCACCTCACCACCGAACCGCACCCGCGCCCGCACCCCGTCGGTCCCGGTCAGGCGCACCAGGTGAGGAGCCAGGGTAGCGTCTCCCCACCAGCAGACGTCGTTGGCGATCGAAGCCTCTTCATCGTCGGTGGCATAGCTCACCGCGGCGATATTCAAAGGAACCTGTTCGTTCAGCACCGAGTGAAAGAGACCGCGCCGGAAGGGCAGGACCTCCCCCGACCCGTCCGTCGTCGTTCCCTCCGGAAAGAAGAGCACGGGAAGCCCGCTGCGATAGGCCTCGGCCATGGCACGATTGACCCCTGGATAGGTGGCCGGACAGCCGCCTCGCACCACGTAGACCGTTCCCGCGCGGCTCGTGATCCATCCAATTCCCGGCCAGCCGCGAACCTCTCGTTTGGCCACCATGACGAAGGGCCGAATGGCGGAGTAAAGCAGAATGTCGACGTAGCTCAGATGATTCGAAACCACCGCGCCACGGGAAGGAATCTCCCCCTCGACGGTCCAGGTGACCCCGAGCGAACGAACGATTCTGCTGCAGTAGCGATGGATCCTCTCCGCACCCTCCGCGGAGGTCCGTGCAGGACGCACCAGGAGATCGGCCCCCATGGCAAGAAGCCAGAAGATGGTTCTTATAATTCGCCACGCCGAGCGCAGAGGACGCAAATCAGCAGCCCTCGAGGAATCTCGCCGCCACCCGCGGATGCAGCGTCTGTAGGTCGAGCAGGGTGAGGAAGTCGATGGTGCGGAAGTCGCGATCGAGCGCCGGCTCGCCGCAGATCTTGGCTCCGATGGCGAGGTACGCCCGCAGAAGCTTGGGCGCCCGCTGGACGTCGACCTCGCCCGCGGGCCGCGGCATCGCGTAGGCGGGTGTGGGAAGCGTCCTGAGCTTGGGTTCGACCATGAAATCTTTGAGCGAGGCGTAGACCGAGTGACCCATCTCGGGGTCGAGCGAGTTCAGCGAGCAGCATCCCATCATGTAGCGGCCACCATTGGCCAGGGAGTAGCGGGCAATGCCACGCCACAGCAGGTGCAGCACCTCGGGCGAGCGGTGATCGCGGTGGATGCAGGCGCGGCCCAGCTCGACGATCTGGCTGCGCATGAACTCATAGGGAGCGAAGCAGAACTCCTGCTCGCTGTAGTAGCCGAAGTGACGGCCGGCGACGTCGCCCATCTGCAGCCGGTAGGTCCCGACGACGGCTCCGGTCGAACGGTCCTCCACCAACAGGTGGTCGCAGACGTCGTCGTAACGGTCCTTGTCGCATCCATCCTCATAGGCCGATTCGAGCCCCTCGTTCATCTCCAGGTTGAAGACCAGGAAGCGCAGGCGGTAGGCCGCGGTACGCTCGGCCTCGGTAAGCGCGAGACGGGCGACGTAGGGTCCGTATTCAAGGCGGATATCTTTGCGGGAGGGGGCTTCGAAGAGGGCAGGAGGAACGATTGGGGAGATCTCTGGAACAATCGCTGCAGAGGGTATTTCTTTAATGCTGACCATCGACTCTCCTTGAGCCCGGGATGAGTGCCTCGTCGTCAGTCTGCGTCGAACTATGTTACAGGATGTTCAACTCAAGTGAAGATTTGTTGAATCAAAAATGGTGCACCGTTTCAGTACCCGCGGCCGCCTGTCCCAATTCAGCCACTGCGGCCCAGGCCTCGCGGGCGGCGCTCTTGCGTTCTTCCACCGTGGAGGCGAACGCGATGGGCTCCTCGGCGAAACGAACCTCCGCGCGAATGCCCCGCAGTCCAAGGATCCCGAAGATATGCGGAAGCAGGGTCACGTCGTCTCCCCAATAGCAGACGTCGTCGGAGACCGTGGCATCGCCGTTCCCTTCGCCGAGCCGGTAACAGACATGAGCTGCCGTGACAGGAGCGCCGACGCCGCGGACCTGGGAGAGCAGGCCGCTTCGGAACTTCAGCATTCCACTCCCGTTCGTGGTCGTTCCCTCGGGAAAGAAGACGACGGGAAGGTCGGCGTTAAAGGAAGCTTCGACCCCAGCCCGGGCCTTCAGGGCCGAGCCGCCGTGTCCGCGCGCCACGAAGACGGTCCCGGCCATCTTCGTCATCCAGCCCAGCACCGGGTAGGTGGCCAACTCGGCCTTCGAGACGAAGACGCAGGGGTGAAGCGCGGCGAAGACCACGATGTCCAGATACCCCAGGTGGTTGGAGATGACAGCGCCATGCTCGGGAAAGCTTCCGATGAGCGCAACCTCGACTCCCAGGCCATGCAGGGCATCGGCAGCAAACCGATGCAGCCACTCCGCCCGCGCCTCGCGCGATGCGGGCCGCCTGACCAGCAGCTCCGTGCCGTACTTCGCAAAGTATCCTGCAAGCTGAAAACTGCGTCCGACCGATCGAAAGAAGCTCACCCGCCCCCCAAACTCCTCTGTGCGCAGTCTATCCTGAGAGCCGTGGAAGACGAGAACAGCAGTCTCGAGGAAGTTATCCGGCCGGGCTCGAATAAGGGACCGGAGAAGAGCTCCGAGCCGGTTCCAGAGCCGGCCCCAGATCCGGTTCCGGAGGAGTTACTCGCTCCTCGCAGCCTGCTCTATCGCCGCCTGGCGCTTCCCTTCCTTGCGCTTCTGCGGGTGGGAACCTCGCCGGAACGGCTGGCCTGGAGTATCGCGGCGGGGCTGCTGATCGGGATCAACCCTCTGCTGGGCTCGACCACCCTCCTCTGCTTCGCCGTCGCCATGCTCTTTCGGCTGAATCTGGCCGCATCACAGCTTGCGAATCACGTCATCTATCCGCTGCAGCTGTTGCTGTTGATCCCGTTTCTTCACCTGGGCAGCCGCCTCTTTCACGCACCGCCGCTCCCCCTCTCCGCTCACGGATTACTGGAGGAGGCGAAGCGCAATCCCTTCGAGCTGATGCGCCGCCTGTGGCTGTGGGAGTGGCACGCACTGATCCTGTGGGCTACGCTGACGGCCGTTCTCATCGCTCCGCTTGCGCTGGGACTGACTCCCCTGCTGCGGCGGCTCTCCCAGCGGCTGCAGCAGCGCGGAAGAACAACTCAGTTGGCTCCGTGATACTCCTCGACCGGATCCCCGCTGCGGACCCAGGCGGTGTAGATCATGTCGCGCAGCTCGATCGCTCCGGCGGCCAGCCGCTCTTCAACGAAGGCCTTCGCCTCCGGGCTTCCGGCGTCGTTCAGGCCGCCGGCCTTCTCGATCTGGTAGGTCTTTTCGACCAGGCTGCCGGAGTGGCGAAGATAGGCCAGGAAGTCGTCCCACTCGTCGTCGAGCAGCTTGGGCTGAGCCGCCGCAACCAGGGAAGCAAGGTCCGCGGGCTTGATGTTGGCGTTGACGTAGGTGGACTCGAACAGCCCGTGAATCTTGTGATCGACGGTGTAGCCATGCGGATTGGGACCGCTCCAGCCGTTGTACTGGCTGGTTACGTGCAGAGGCTGAGACCCGTCGGCGACATAGTGGCCCAGCCAGCCGGCGTAGAACAGGATCGTGGTCTCGGCAGGCTGCGTGTCTTCGCCGGCTGCGACCCGATGGCGGTACTCTCGCATCCCCACCTTGAGCCTCTGCCAGACCTCCTCGGTCTCATACGGGAGCAAACCGATCTTCGCAGGGGTCAGCTGGAGCTCCGGATGGCGAGGCTGCGCTTGAGCGAGAGCCTGAATATAGTCAAAACGCTTTTTCGGAAGGGTGCCGATCAGCTCCGCCTCGTCGAGGTCGATGAAGTGCTCCGGAGCCTGCGCGTCCCCCAGCTCCGGCTCGGCGCGGTTGCGCCAGCGGTCGGGCTCGGGCCCGAGGTACTCCACTGTATCCATTGCATGGCCGTTGCGGAGGAAGGCAGGAACATCCTTGGGCAGATACTGAATCGCGAGACGATTAATCATCTCGTGGCCGTAGTGACCCCACGCATAGGACGGCTGGACCATCATCGAGGGAACCAGAGCCAGGGCCACAGCGAAACGAAGCGCGCGAGCAAAACGGGACATGAGACCGAGTATATCTGCCGGGAAACGTCTGGCATGTCAACGCCAGTAGAGATTTGAATGAAAGAGAGCTCCCTCAGCGGGGTAGAAGATGAGGCTCGAGTAGAGCGCAGAGCCGCTGCATCAATCCGTCCAGCCGAGCCGCCTTGTCCTGGGAGAACTCTATAAAGATGTGCTCCATGGAACCAGCCACCTCACCGGCTTCCTTGTGGCCGAACATCCCCAGGTTCCCGGAGAGTTTATGGGCGGCGGCCTGGGCCTCGGCCCGGGCGGCCTCATCTAAATTCCCCTCGCCGCAGATCCGGACCGCTTGCGCCAGAACCTCGAGCCGTTCCTGCGTCGATGGAAGATAGCGTTGCCAGAGCTCTCCGAGGAGCTCGTTAATCTCGGTCTCGGGATGCGTGGTTGGGTTCATTGGGGGCTCTGACTTCCGCTCGATATTGACGACACCGGCCAGGCGCCGTTCCCATTCATGCGAGTGAATAGCTTTTACAGCTAAATTCAATATCGGAACGGGCTCCACGTCAACGACGCAGTAGTTTCGATCTTTCGGTTACCTTTAGGTCATCCTCTGGACGAAGAAGAAGAGGACGACGATTCCCACTGAAGCGCCGAAGCAATCTGTTCTGCCAGCGTGAGAGGATCGAAGGGCTTGAAGAAGACCGCGGCCACGCCAAGATCGGCGAATCTGCGCTTATCCACCCCCTGCACCTTCGCCGTCAGCAGGATCACCGGGATGCTGGCGATAGCGGGGTTCTGCTGCATCTGGCGGAAGACCGTGGGACCATCGACGCCCGGCATCATCACGTCCATCAGGATCGCGTCCGGCTGCTCGACGGCTGCAATCTCCATTCCCTGCGCTCCAGAGCTCGCGGTCAGGACCTGCCAGCCGGCCGTGGCCTCCAACGATAAGGAAGCAACCTCCCGAATGTCGTCTTCGTCGTCGATAATTAAAATTCGGCGCATGGACGTCTCTTCCTTCTCCTGCCGGCCCCCGGGGATATCTCTTCTTCGTGGCTCTTCATGCAGTTTCAATCAGGCAGCTGGCCCCGACGAGATCAGGTCCGAATGCCTGGAGCGCAGCCGCTTCACCATGGAGAGCACCAGGGTCTCGACCTGCTGCGGCTGAACCTTGGCCTTGATCAAAAACTCGGTCGGACCCAGCCTGAGCTTCTCCATCTCCTTGTCCGTAAGCTCGCGGCCGGAGTAGACAACCAGCGGAAGACTGCGCAGGGGCGGCTGCTGACGCAGCCACTCCACAAAGGAGAAGCCATCGCCATCGGGCAGAGCGATGTCCAGAATCACCAGATCCGGCCGACGGCCGACACAGTACCGAATCGCCTGCTGGCGTGTGGAGGCATGATCGATGTGGACGAAAGCATCATGGAAGTTCGCGATCAGGACGCTGGCCAGGTCGTCGTCGTCCTCCACCAGAAGCACCTGCGCCGGCCCTTCTCCGTGGTGAAGGACACGCGCCAGCTCGGCAAAGAGAAGACCTTCGTTGAACGGCTTCTGCACCCATCCCTGGGCATCGCCCGTCAGCTGCGGCCGCAGCGAGGAGGAGAGAACGCTCAGGATCACCACCGGAATGTGCGAGGTCGCGGGATGGTTGCGCAGCCGCTGCAGGGTCTCCCATCCACTCAGCCCGGGCATGTAGAGATCCAGCAGGATGGCCTCGACCGGACCCTCGCTCGCCAGCCTGAGCGCCTCCTCTCCCGAGGAGGCCTCGAGCACGACGTAGCCCTGGCGGCTCAGATGCTCCTTCACCACCGTCCGAATTCCCGGGTCATCATCGCAGACCAGGATCGCTCCCTCGACCGGCGCGACAAGAGGAGGAACTGGCGTCGTGGACAGATCGCTGGCGCGGGCGGTTCGAGGCAGCATGACGAAGAAAGTCGTCCCCTTAATCAGGTTGCGCTGGGCCCAGATGGAGCCGCTATGCTGCTGCACGATGCTGCGGCAGATCGAGAGGCCCAGGCCGGTGCCTCCACGCTGCCGGGCGTCGTCGTGCTCCACCTGATGGAAACGGTCGAAGATCGAGTCCAGCTTATCGACGGGAATTCCTCTCCCCTCATCGATCACCTTAACCAAGATCGAATCGGAGGTCGCATCCGTCTGAATCCGGACCGTCGAGGCCGAGGGAGAGAATTTGATCGCGTTCGACAAGAGATTGGTCAGAACCTGGAGAACCCGGTCCGAGTCGCCATCGAAGAACAAAAGATCGGTCGCACTATTCGCTCCGGTATAAGGAACCATCTCCAGATGGACCGTGTGCGATTCGGCCATCGGGATCATGGTCTCGATCGCCTGCTGGCAGAGATCGTGCAGCGAGCAGCGGCGAATCTGTAAGGGAGCCCGCCCGGACTCCATCCGCTCGAGGTCAAGAATGTCGTTGATCAGACGGATCAGGCGGTCCGTATTGTTGGTGGCGATGCGAAGGAGATTGAGGGCGCGGGGATCGAGCTCCCCGATGGTGCCCGACGCCAGAAGGCCGAGCGCACCGCGAATGCTGGTCAAAGGGGTGCGGAGCTCGTGTGAGACCGTGGAGATGAACTCGTCTTTAAGGGTGTCAAGCTGCGAGCGCTCCGAGAGCTGCCGCTTGTCCTGATATTGCTGCTCCCGGGCCTGACTCAACTGGCGACCAAGCTCCTGCCCTTTCTTCTGTGAGCGCAAAAATGCCGCCAGAAGAATGACAGAGACGGGGAGCAGTAAAAAAAATCCTAGTACCGAGAGCAGATGCATGCTGAACGGACCCTTAAGTAACGTCGCCATTGGGTCGAGAGAGGTAATCCCAACCTGCGCAAAGCCCAACAAAACGAGGCCAACTCATCTTATTCACGACTTAAACAAATCCGAATTCCAAGCAACATGTAACAAAAGTAACCTATGCGGGGGCGAAGAGAACATTATTTTTTAAGCATTATGGTCCCCGCTCCGCATGTGGAATTGATATTGCAACAAAATGCATCTTTCAAGGAAAGAATTGCAGACTGGAGCCCAGGGAGAGTCAAACTCATCAACCTTTGCATCCCAAAATGGGAATTATGGGAATCCAATGTGTTGCGGGGCAGGGCGGAAGAAAGGAGAAAGGCCGGGTCACCGGGCCTTGGACTGAGCCGGCCCGGTAACCCTCAAAGCTGATTTAGGCGGTGACTGCAACCCGGTCCAGAATCGAGGACCAGTTCTTGCCTTGGCGGGCGGCTTGGGCGTTCTTGTGATAGGCGTAGCCGGCGATAAGCGGGAAGGCCATGGTGGCCTCGGCGAAGACCATCTGCTCGTAGGTGGTGTCGACCTTGCCCCAGCTCGAGGCTTCCTTCAGCGTGGAACCCGAGAGGGCACCATCACGGGAGTCGGCCACGGTGATCTGGATGGCATACTTATGCATCGAGGCCTCGACGCCGAGGATGTCGGCGGCGACCACGATGTCCTGGGCGAAGTTCTTAGGAACTCCGCCGCCGATCATCAGCAGGCCGGTGGTGGGGTTGGCGATCTTCAGCTGGGTGATCTCGTAGAAGTCCTTGCCCGAGTCGATGGCGACCGTGGGCTGGCCCTGGCGCTCGTGCTGGTGGGCCACCAGGCCGAAGCCGGCCGAGCAGTCCGAGAAGGCGGGGCAGAAGATCGGCACGTTCTTCTCGTAGCAGGCCAAGACGATGGAGTCCTTGCCGCCGGCGGCAGGGGTCTTGCCGTTCTTCGCCAAGTAGGCGCCCATTTCGCGGATGAACTCACGCGAGCTGTAGGCGCGGGGCTCGAGCGAGTTGGTGATCTGATGGGTAACTTCGTCACACTCGCGCAGCTCTTCCTCGTCGATGAAGGTGTCGTAGATGCGGTCGATCATCAGCTCGCGCAGGATGCCGTCCTCGTGGCCGTACTTGAACTCGTCGCCGGCGAGGTAGTGGTAGTAGCCGAGGGCTTCGAAGAAGTCCTGATCGACGATGTTGGCGCCGGTCGAGACGATGGCATCGACCATGTTGTTGCGCACCAGATCGATGATGACCTTCTGCAGGCCGGCCGAGATCAGCGATCCGGCGAGGCACAGAATGACGCCGCAGTCGGTGTCGCGAACCATCATCTCGTAGATCGAGGCGGCGCGGGCGGTGTCGCGCGAGCTGAACGCCATCGTGTTCATGGCATCGACGAGGGCAACGACGTTGTGCTGCTTGATGTCGATGTGCTGGATGCGCTGGGTGAGGAGTTCTTTTTTCGTAGGCATGTCGCTGTATAGGATACCAAGTTGAAACTCGCAGTTGACGCGGTTTTTTGATGAATTTTTAGTTGCGTAGCGCTGCCGCGCGGGCCCACTACGCGTAGTGCGGTCACTTCGTGACACGTATACCGCCTTCGGCACGGGCCTCCCTTCGGTTCGGCGCAAACATCTTCGCAAGCGACCAGCGGGAGCCCAACCCCCGAAGGGCAAATACGCGTCACGAAGTGACCGCCCCACGCGCAGTGGGCCCGCGCGGCAGCGCTGATCTTTAAATAGGGGGATTGCCGCCGGATGAAGAAAGGGCGAGACTTGAGCCTATGAACGTCAACCTGGCTGAGCGGGCCCACAACCATAACTGGAAGCTCGACCCCATCGTCCGATCGCTGCTGGACACCGACTTCTACAAGCTGCTGATGCTGCAGTTCATCTGGAAGAACTTCCCCCTCGTCCACGTGACCTCGGAGACGTTAAACCGGACGACGGCAGTTCGGCTGGCCGAGCATATCTCCGCCGACGCCCTGCGCGACCAGATGGAGCACGTCCGCAACCTGCGCTTCCGCAAGAGCGAGCTGATCTGGCTGGCCGGCAACACCTTCTACGGCACCCGCACCATCTTCGAGCCCGCCTTTCTGGAGTGGCTGGAGCGCGACTTCCGGCTCTCGGACTACGAGGTCACCGAAGAAGACGGCCAGATCGTGCTGCGCTTCGCCGGCCTGTGGACCGAGGTGACGATGTGGGAGATCTACGGCGTAGCCCTGCTGAGCGAGATGAAGACCCGATCTGCCCTTGCCCGGCTGAGCGAGCTCGAGCTCGACATCCTCTACGCCCGCGCCAAGACGCGGCTGTGGGAGAAGATCGAGCGGCTGCGCCACGTTCCGGAGGTTCGGATCTCGGAGTTCGGCACACGGCGGAGGCACTCCTTCCTCTGGCAGGAGTACGTTGTAATGGCGATGCGCGCGGGAATCGGGCAGAGCCTCTCGGGAACCTCAAACACCTATCTCGCCTACAAGCACAACCTGGAGGCCATGGGCACCAACGCCCACGAGCTTCCGATGGCGTTGGCGGCCCTGGCCAACACCGACGAGGAGCTGCAGCAGGCGCAGTACCGCGTGCTCGATCTGTGGCAGAAGAGCTACGGCGGCGAGCTTCTGATCCTTCTGCCGGATACGTTTGGAACGACGCAGTTCCTCGAGGGCGCGCCGGACTGGGTGGCGGACTGGACCGGACAGAGATGCGACTCGAAGGACCCGTTCGTCGCGGGCGACGAGTACATCGCCTGGCTAATGAGCCGGGGCCGCGACGCACGGCGCAAGCGCTTCATCGCCTCCGACGGCCTCGACGTCGACGAGATTCTGACCCTCGACAAGTATTTCAAGGACCGCATTCGTTTCAGCGCAGGATGGGGAACGCTGCTGACCAACGACTTCCGCGGTTGCCACCCGCGCGGCGAGCACGACTTCGAGCCCATGAGCCTGGTGTGCAAGCTGGTGAGCGTCGAAGGACGCCCTGCGGTGAAGCTGAGCGACAACGCCCACAAGGCTACGGGGCCGGACGAGGAGATCGAGCGCTACCGGAGAGTCTTCGGGACGGCGGAGGTGATGGGGGCCGAGGTGGTGGTGTAGAGGCCGGGCGCTGCCGCGCGGGCCCGCAGGCCATCTTCACCTCGCCTGCCGCACCGCCCATCCCGCCAGGTCGATCGAGGCGTCGAAGCCGTCGAACTCGAGCGGAAGCTTATTGCGGCGGTCGACGTACTCGTTGTAGATCCACGGGTCGGTGATGGCGAAGACAGTTCCCTTCCCCACCTTTGCCACCGCCAGCAGAACGTCGCCCTTGTCGGTCAGAATAGACTTCGCAGGGCCCGAGAGGGTGATGGTCGAGATCTCCTTCAGATACGCCTGGTGCGGATAGGCGAAGACGCCGGTTCCCTTGGGAATCATGATGGTTCCCTGCGGCCAGTTGTTGTTGTCGACCGTGTTGCGCAGCACTGCGTTGAAGTGCATGCCGAAGCGCTCGCTCATGGTGTTGAAGTGGTCGAACTCCGAGTTGTTTTTATCGTTCTGGAAGAGGATCAGCACGCCGCCAGCCTTGACCCAGGCATCGATGGCTTCACCGCTGGGCTGGTCCATGTAATTAGGGTGCGGATTCTTGGCCGGGATGTCGGGCGAGGCCATGATATAGATCTGGGCCTTCGAGAGACCGGCGACCGTAGGCGCGGTCTTGAGCGTAGCCAGGCGGACGCCGAAGCGCTGAAAGGCGCGGCCCAGGAAGGCGAAGCCGGAGTTCGACTCATCGTCCCATTTGTAGTGGAAGAGCTCGGTCTGGCCGGCGGCGTTCTTCCGCGTCTGCGAGTTGAACCAGGCATCGACCAGCACCGTCTTGCCCTGGCCGAGGGACTCGGTCGCGGTCTGCGCAATCTCCGAGCCCGCCAGCAGGAACGCGCCCACCCCCTTGGGGTCGTTCACGATTGTCTTCTCGTTGATGTAGTAGTCGAAGGTTCCGGAGCGATAGGGAGTTCCCCCGAGCCCGCCGACCTTGACCGTACCTTTCAAAGCAGTCTGGCCGCCTGATTCGGTGACGAAGGCGGCCTGGATGGCGGTCCATCCCCGCTTCGCGGGCGCAAGATCGGCCTGCGGGAGATAGCCCATGCGCACGCCCTTGGCCAGAGCGTAGACGAACATCGAGCTGGCCGACGCCTCGGTGAAGTTGCCCTTCTCGCGAGGCTTGTCGAGCACCTGGTACCAGAGGCCGGTCTTCTTATCCTGGTAGGCGACGATGGCCTTGGCGGTGCGGTTGAGTGCCCGAATCAGCTCCGGGCGATCAGGATGGCCCTCCGGAAAGTAGTCGAGCACCTCGACCAGGGCCATCGCATACCATCCCATGGCGCGGCCCCAGGCCTCGGGCGAAAGGCCGGTCTTCGGGTCGGCCCACTTCATCTGCTTGGACTCGTCCCAGCCGTGGCGCAGCAGGCCGGTGCGAGCATCACGCATATGTTGGTCCATCAGCAGAAGCTGCCTGGCGATGTCGTTGAAGTCGTCGGGCTGCTGGAAGACCTGCGCGTACTGGGCGCGGAAGGGCTCGGCCATGTAGGCTCCATCGAGCCATATCTGATTGGGGTAGATCTGCTTGTGCCAGTAGCCGCCGCTGGCGGTGCGGGGTTGCTGGGCGAGCTGGTCGTGAAGGAACTTCGCCGCCTTGTAGTAGCGGGGCTGCTGGGTGACGCGATAGACGAGAAGCACGGAGCGGCCAAGCTCGATCTCGTCGAGGGAGTGCTGGTCGGCGTGGAAGCCCTTGATCGATCCGTCTCCGCCGATGTATTTGTCGACCGCGGCTTTGATGTAGCGGAAGTCGTCGCCATTGGCGGTAGCGTGCCACTGCGCAGCCATCCCGTCGAGCAGAATACCTTCTTCGTAGCCCCACTCGCCGGGGTGGTTCTCGGTCGAGACGACGCCGTTAGGCCACTGCTGGAGGACGGCGGCAGCCATCTTTGCGGAGGGCTGGTCGATGACGAGGGCTCCCTCTGCCGATGCGAGGGCGGTGGGAACGATGACGGCGACGGCCAGAAGAGCCGTGGTGCAGGACCACTTCATGCTGGAATTTCCTCTCGCGAAACAGGATACCTGTTGGAAGCGCTGCTGCGTGGCAGCGCTAGCGGCAGCTGAGCAGGGTCCAGACGCCGGCGTCGGATCCGTTGGCACCTGAGACCTGAAAGTCCACAAAGCTGTTGGCAGGAAGCCCTAATGAATCGGTTACAGTGCAGGTGGAGTTGGTCGCAACCGAGCAGGCGAGGGCGGTCGGGTTCATAGATGTTGGCGTTCCAGCGCGCAGGGTGACGGTGATGGTGTTCCCCTGTTGCGAGTAGACCGTCAGACCGGTGGTGGAGCACCCGGCAGGAATCCAGGTGAGGATGGAGACGTCCTCCTTCGCGGCGGAGCTGGTGCTGTTGACCGAGTAAAAGATCTGGCTGAAGGAGACGGAGTGATAGACCGAGGCGAAGGAGTCTCCGGTCGATGAATCGCCGCCGCCGGGGGTGGAGGTGCCCGGCAGCCCCTGGGCTCCCCGGGGAATGGCGAAGTTCAGAACGACGGCATTCGAGCCGGAAGACGTAGCGGTCACGCTCGCCGACGTGTCGGGGCTGACGGTGGTCACCGAGCCGATGGCGATGGTTGTGGGCGCTCCTGCGGGTCCTGTAGGTCCGGCATCTCCGGCGCGGGCGAGCAGGGACCATGCCGTGGGGGAGCTGTCGGGAACGGCTGATGTGCTGGTAGCCGTGGCGAGGTAGGTACTCCCGTTGTAAGTGACGGCGTCGTTAGCGAGATATCCCGTCGAGGAGGACCATGGACCTTTGAAGGAGATTCCCGGAATGCCCTGAGGACCCTGAGAACCGGCGGGGCCGGGGTCTCCCCTCGCTCCCGTCGCTCCGACAGGGCCGGCTGGCCCCTGAAAACCTTGCGGCCCCGGTCCCCCGGCGGCGAACTTCGCCCAGAGCTGCGGAGCCTGATCGGGCTGATTGCCCTGATTGCCGCTGGCCAGCGAGACGTAGCCCGCCCCATCGAAGGTTACGCCATCGCCTGCGGAGTAGACGGTCGAGGCGGAGTAGGCTCCGCGAAACGACATGCCGACCGGACCGGCAGGCCCCTGCGGACCGGCATCGCCCTTGGGACCGGAGAAGCCCTGAATGCCTTGAGGACCCGTGGGGCCTTGAGCGCCGACTGGACCCGCCGACCCTGATGGACCGGGCAATCCTTGAGCACCTTGAGCGCCTTGCGGGCCAGCCGGTCCTGCAGGGCCCTGAAGGCCGGGGGTTCCCGTGGCGAACTGGCTCCAGGCAAACGAGGCCTGATCGGGGAGGTTGCCGAAGTTATTGTTGATCAGCGAGATATAGCCGGAGCCGTTGAAGGTGACGCCGTCGCCGACGCTATACGAGACCGATGTGCTGTAGATGCCGCGATAGCTCATTCCGACCGGACCCTGCGGACCGGTGACTCCCGCAGGTCCCTGGGGACCGGTAGGACCGGCGATCCCTTGTGGACCCTGGGGTCCTATCATCCCGAGTGGGCCGCCCGGACCCTGGGAACCTTGGGGACCGGCCGGGCCTGCGGGGCCTGTCTCTCCCCTGGGACCCTGCGATCCGGCGGCAAACTTCGACCAGAACGCCGGGCTCTGGTCTGGCTGGTTGGCGAGGTTACCGGCAGCGAGCGAGACGTAAGCCGCACCGGCATAGGTCACGCCATCGCCCTGGTTGTAGGCGACCCCGGGGTCCCAGGTCCCCCGGAACGACATTCCAACGGGACCGGCTGGCCCCTGCGGACCGATCGGACCTTGTGCTCCGGAGGGACCTGCCGGGCCTTGTGCTCCCGCCGGACCCGCAGGCCCCTGGAAGCCCTGCGGGCCGAGAGGGCCTGTGCTTCCCGGGGGGCCCTGCGCGCCGGGGATTCCCTGCAGCCCTTGGATTCCCTGGATTCCCTGCGGCCCCGCGGGACCGGCCGCCCCGGACGAGACCAGGGTAACGTCGAGCGCGGGAGCATGGCCGGTGAGGTCGTTCTCCTTGCTGTCGAACTGCACCGACGCGGAGGCCGCTGTAAGCGCCACGCCGTTGTTGCTCGCCGGAGTGGTAAGCCAGGACTGCACCAGCGCGGTGACATCGACGTAGACATAGCCTCCGCCGCCCGGGACGGCGAAGCTCTGAGCCGCCCCGGAGAGGCTGGGTAGGCTGGAGTAGGTGACGCTGTACTCGCCCCATGGGGACCCGATGGTCTGGACCGAGACCGCGCCCGGCTGATCGGCGCGGTTGCAGTAGAGCCGAAGGATAGCGCGCGCGATCTGCGCCGAGGTCGTTCCCGAGGGGAGGGTTCCGAGGTCGAACTGAAGCAGGGCCGTATATCCTGCGCCGACGTTCAGATTGGAGATGGCTCCGCTATTCGAATTGGGACGGGCCGAGTTGACGTGGGCGTCGGCGACGAGGACCGGCTCCGCGGCTTCGATTCGCGCCGTCGCTAGTGCCAGACTCATTGTCAGCACCACCCAGCGAGCGAACATGCGCGAATCGAACCTCTCTTAATACCTTTAGGGCCACCGCCTCCCGCCGGCCGATGAGCCGGACGAGAGGCAGGACTCATCCAGTGCAACGATCGATGCTCTACAGTGCACGTTGTACCTGGTCTATCCAGACCATAGGTTTCTCTATCTTTAGAACAGAGACCGGGAGTAGTTCCGTTTTAGGATAGTTGCCCGGGGAATACAACACTTTTGCTGTACAACTTCTGTTGCATCATGGTTATAGAAGGAGAGATGAATCGAAGCTTTCGACAGATTTTCACGCCTCCTTTGGCTCGTTTCTCCCATTCGTTCTGCATCTCATGCAAGAAGCCAACTGCAAGAAGAGGATATTGATTACGATGAGCTCCCCTGAGACAAACACGCCCGGTCACCTTCCCTCGCTCGACTCCCTGGTCGACCTTCCCCGCCTGGTGACGGCGTACTACGCCCTGCATCCCGATCCGGTGGCCGCCGCGCAAAAGGTCGCATTCGGAACCTCGGGACATCGCGGCTCGGCGTTCGCGGCAGCGTTCAACGACGACCACATCGTCGCCATCACCCAGGCGATCGTGGAGTACCGCGCCAACGAGCACACGCTGGGACCGCTGTTTCTGGCTCGCGATACCCATGCCCTCTCCGAGCCCGCCTTCACCACCGCGCTCGAGGTCCTGGCCGCCAACGATGTGGAGGTGATGATCGACGAGCATCTGGGCTATACGCCCACCCCGGTGCTCTCGCACGCCGTGCTGACCCACAACGCCAACCTGAAGCTGCACCGCGCCGACGGCATCGTCATCACGCCCTCCCACAATCCTCCGGAGGACGGCGGCTTCAAGTACAACCCTCCCAACGGCGGCCCCGCCGATACCTCGGCGACGAAGTGGATCGAGAACCGCGCCAACGAGATCATCGCCAACGGCCTGAAGGACGTGAAGCGCATCTCCTACGCCCGGGCCCTGGGAGCGGACAAGACCTACCGGCACGACTACATCACCGCCTACGTGGACGATCTCGCCAACGTCATCGACTTCGAAGTTCTACGCGCCACCAAACTGAAGCTCGCCGTCGACCCGTTGGGAGGCGCGGGGGTCCACTACTGGCCGCGGATCGCCGAAAAGTACAACCTTCCGTTCGAGATCCTGAACCGCCATGTGGATGCGACCTTCCGGTTCATGACGCTCGATTGGGACGGTCGCATCCGCATGGATTGCTCCAGCCCCTACGCGATGGCCAGCATGATCGCCAACAAGGACAAGTACGATGTCGCCTGGGCCTGCGACACCGACCACGACCGTCATGGCGTGGTAACGCGTTCGGCCGGGCTCCTGAACCCGAACCATTACCTGGCGGTGATGATCCAGTACCTGTTCACCCATCGCCCGCAGTGGAGCGAGAAGGTCGCGATCGGCAAGACGCTGGTCTCGTCCAGCATCATCGACCGCGTGGCCAAGGGACTGAATCGTCCCATGCTCGAGGTTCCGGTCGGGTTCAAGTGGTTCGTCGACGGCCTGATCGACGGCTCGCTGGGCTTCGTCGGCGAGGAGTCCGCCGGAGCCAGCTTCCTGCGCCGCAACGGCCAAGTCTGGACGACCGACAAGGACGGCCTGATCCCCGGCCTGCTGGCCGCCGAGATGACCGCTCGTACAGGACGCGATCCCGGCGAGATGTACCGCGATCTGACGGCCAAATACGGAGACCCCGTCTACCAGCGCATCGACGCGGCGGCCACGAAGGAGCAAAAGGCCAAGCTGGGCAAGCTGACAGCCTCCGAGGTAACGGCCAAGGAGCTGGCCGGGGAGCCGATCACGGCGATCCTGACCGAGGCTCCGGGAAACCATGCTCCCATCGGCGGCCTAAAGGTCGCGACCGAAAACGGATGGTTCGCCGCGCGGCCCTCGGGGACCGAGGACGTCTACAAGATCTATGCCGAGAGCTTCAAAGGGACCGATCACCTTAAGCAGATTCAGGGAGAGGCGCAGGCTTTGGTCAACGACGCCATTCGATAGCGAAAGCGATGGCCTGCCGGCCGGGCCCACTACGCGTGGAGCGCCCACTTCGTGGGGTGTATGCCGCCGTTGGCGTGGAGCTCCCGTTGGTCGCTTGCGAAGATCTTCGCGCCGACCAGCAGGAGGCCCACTCCGAAGGCTCTCTCCGTCCGCGAAGGACTAGACGCCTCGTTTGGCGTAGTACTCGGCAACCTGCGTCTTGTTGAACTCGAAGGGAACATGCTCAGGTCCGGGCACGGCAAGAATCTTGCCGAACTCACGAGCCTCCTCCGCCTCGAACTGCAGGTACGACGGCAGAAGCAGCCGCGGGCTCTGGCGTGAGCTCTGGATCGCCACCATCTCAAGCGCCTTCTCGGCCAGATGGACTCGCTCGCCGATGCGCAGCACCATCGAGCCGATGGTCTGCCTGCGGCCGTCGACCAGGATGTGACCATGCGAGACCAGCTGCCGCGCCGCGGCAATACTGCGGGCAAATCCCAGCCGGAAGACGATGTTGTCCAGCCGGCGCTCGAGCAGGCCGATCAGGCTGTCGATCCAGTTTGACGGGCTGGCGCTCTTGGCCTTGCGGACGAAGCGGCGCAGCTGCTCCTCGCGCAGGCCGTAGTGGAAGAGCAACTTCTGCTTCTCCTTCAGCTGGATCGCGTACTCCGACGGCTTCGATCTGCGGGACTTGCCGTGCTGGCCGGGCGGATAGTTCCGCTTCTCCAGGGCTCCGGGTTTGCCCAGGCCGGGGAGCTCCACTCCCAGCGCACGCTGGATCTTGAACTTTCTTCGTTGACTCATTGCAGTCGTCTCCTCAGGGCGCGCAGGAGGACAAGCCTCCGGCGCTGCCGATCTCTGGAACTGCCCGGCGCTTCGCCAAGAGACTCCGTGGCAGATCCTTCTGTTCGGATATAGGACCTATTCAGTCTCCATTCCAGGAACAACCTTACCTTTTTCCTGCCAGGAAGATCAAGTGACGATGAATTCAGTGAAGCAGCAAGCTGCAGGTGAGCGTGGCCAGGACGACTGTCGTGATGCCGACGTAGATGAAGTCGCGCTCGAGCGCGAAGCCGAAGATGGAAAGCGCCACGCGAATGATGGGGGTCAGCAGCAGAAAGATGATCCCTATCTGAGCGATGGCGAGACCGCGATTGTTGGGATCGACGCCGCGGTTGTAGGTATCGCTCGGCCCCGGGTGGAGGGCTTCGTGTATGGTCTCGGCGGGGGACGCATAGAGAATATGGGCTCCAGCAAAGTTTTTGAAGGAGACAGAGTTGTCGTGATGCGCGGCGAGAAAGACAACTCCGCCAACAAGGCCGAGCAGAACCGCCACCAGAACTCCGGTGCGGAGGGTGACGCTGATGATGTTTTGCAGCTGTTTGTCCTGAATGTCCATTCGATCAGTTCCTCCTCAGTGCATAGAGCGAATCGAGTTGCGATGGCCGGCCGGGCCCACTGGTCGCTTGCGAAGATGTTTGCACCGAACCGAAGGGAGGCCCACGGCGAAGCCGGTATACGCGTCACGAAGTGACCGCTCCACGCGTAGTGAGCCCGCGCGGCAGCGCACGTCTTCAAAAAAGAGGTCGAGACAATCTAGAGCCTCCCCCGGATTCCCTGAACGATCATCTGCACCGCGATGACAGCGACGATGACGGCAAACATCCGCCGAAGAAACGCGACCGGCAGCCGCGGCAGCAGCCGTGCCCCGGTCATCGACCCGACCAGCACGCCTAGCATTACGGGCAGGGCGATGACGGGATGGATGTACCCGCGCTTGAGGTAGATGGCGGCGCTGGCCACCCCTGTAACGCCGATCATGAAGCTGCTGGTGGCGGTCGACACCTTGAAGGGGATGCCCATGATGCGGTCCATGGCGATCACCTTGAGCGCTCCGGAACCGATGCCGAGCAGCCCGGAGAGCAGTCCGGCGACGTACATCAGGCTGAAGCCTCCGGTAGGATGCGTGACCGCGTAGGGAATGGTCTCGGTACGCGAGCGATAGATGCCCCCAAGCTTGAGCCTCTCTGCCAGCGGGCTCGGCGTCTGTACCGTGGCTCCCTCATGGCGCGGCTGGCTGGTCTGCCACGCCGAGTGCAGAAGCACGCAGCCAAAGATAATGGCCAGCGCGGCCGTGGGAATTCTGCTCGAGAGCAGAGCCCCGCAGATGGCCCCGACTGTCGTGGCAAGCTCAAGGAACATGCCGATACGGATGTTCGAGAGACCGTCGCGCACGTAGGCCGCGGCGGCTCCCGAGGAGGTGGCGATGACCGAGACCAGGCTCGCCCCGATGGCATATCGAATATCCACGCCCAGCAGAAGCGTGAGAGCGGGGGTCACGATGACTCCCCCGCCCAGCCCGGTAAGAGCGCCGACGAGGCCGGCAGTGGTGGAGACAAGAAAGACGATGAGCGTGAACTCGTATGCGGGCATCTGCCTCCACTAGCGAATCAGGATCTCTTGCTTCTCCGATGGTATCTTCCGGATCGTCGCCTCGTTGAGATTTAGGTGAGAGGTGATCATCTGGGGCGGCAGGCGGCGAATCCAGTTGTTGAGCGAGATGTCCTGAAACTCATGGGTCTTGAACATCTCAAGGAAGATGAGATCGGTGTCGCCGGTATTCTCGACGTAGTGGCCGGCGACGGCGGGAACGAAGCCGACGTCATTTGCGTTGAAGTCCATGGTGCGGGCGCGGCCCGTGGGCATGAAGACGGTCATCCTTCCCTTGCCCGTGAGGTAGAACTGCCACTCGGAGGCGTTGGGGTGCCAGTGCAGCTCGCGCATGCCTCCAGGCTTCACCGTGACCAGACCCGCGGCGATGTTTCTCGAAGCCGGAAAGTTTTTGGAGTCGACGACACGCACCTCGCCGCCGGCAGTCTTTTGGGTCGGTGCCATCGCCGCCATCTTGAACGTGTACTGCTGCTGCGCCTGCACGGCCTTGCCGCCGACGGCGGCGCGGTCTTCGGCGAGCGACTTCGGCAGGTCCGCCGGGAAGATGTAGAGCTCGTCCTTGGGCAGCTTGGCGATCTCTTCGGCTGAAAGGCCGAAATTCTTCTCGAGCACCTCGGGCGGGGTATGGGCGACCCACTCCGAGAGCAGGAAGGTGTTGTCTTCGGAAAAATGTCCCTCGTCGAAGACCAGCAGGAACTCGCAACCATCCGGCCCCAGTCCCTGAATGGAGTGCGGCAGTCCCGCGGGGAAGTACCAGAGATCGCCTTTGCCGACGTCGTCGATGAAGACGGTTCCATCGGGGTTGAGCACGGTGACGCGCGCGCTTCCGTAGAGCATGTAGGCCCACTCGTCGGCGGTGTGCCAGTGCAGCTCGCGGAAGCTTCCGGCGGTGAGGCGCATGTTCACGCCGGCCAGATCGGTCGAAGGCGGAAGCTCGCGCTGGGTCACCTCATGGGTCCATCCGCCCTTCTGGATGCGCTTGTGCGCCAGATCGAAGGAGTACCAGATGGGACCGATGGCGCCGTTGTCGGTCTCCGGAGGCAGGTTGGAGTTGGGGTTCTGTTCGAAAAGAGCCTTGTTCTCCTGCCCGGGGTTACTGGCGTCATGGGAGGATACCCTCTCCTGGGCCTGCGCCGACAGGCCGGCCCACACCGAGGTGGCCAGGGCAGCGCCGCCTGCGCCTAAAAACACTCTTCGCGAAAGATCGTCCGTTCGAAAGACCTTCTTTGGATCGCTCATCGTTCTCGTCTCCTTGGAGGCTCGTTCGGATGTTTTATCTTCCGATCAAGCCTTCCTGCTTATTGGAGCGCTGAGAGGATCAATCGGTCCAATCGTTTGATTAGCACTCAGTAATCCGTTTCTCCTATTACAGAATGTCTCAGTTTCCCAGCTTCGTGGCGAGTGCGACGAAGGATCGGAGAAGAGCGGAGCGATTGTCCTTACGTACGGCAATGGCGATCTCCGAGACTCCAGCCGAGGAAGGAAGCGGCTTGAAGACGACGCCGTTGGACTGAGCAAGGACGACGGTTCGGGGCAGGATAGCCACGCCCGCTCCCGCCGCAACAAGAGCAATCGCGGTATACATCTCTCCCGTCTCCTGGGCTATCTCGGGACTGAAACCGTGACGGTTACATATATGAATCACCGCATCATAGAAGCCAGGAGCCCACCGCCTGCCGTAGACGACAAACTTCTCCCTCGCAAGATCGGAGACGCGAACCTGCTTCTTCGCCGCCAGAGGATGGTCTGCGGGAAGCACGATCACGAACGGTTCGCGATGGATCACCGTGAACTGCAGCTGATCCTGCGTGACCGGCATGCGCAGAAAGCCAACATCGATCGACTTGTTGACAAGTGATTTAAGCTGACTGCTGGTGCGAAGGTTCATCAGGTCGAGCGTGACCTCGGGGTACTGCCTCCGAAAGGCCACAGCGATGGCGGGCACGACGGCGAGCGCGGCCGAGGAGACGAAACCGATGCGGAGTCTCCCAATCTCGCCGCGATCAGCCTTCTGGACACGTTCGACTGCCTGCTGGGCTCGCGCAAGCGTGGCCCGGGCCTCAATAAGAAATACAGCACCGGCATCGGTAAGGCGAACGGTGCGCTTGTTGCGGAAGAAGAGCTGGACGCCGATCTCCTCTTCGAGCTTCTGAATCTGAGCGCTGAGAGCGGGCTGTGAAAGGTGCAGACGCTGCGCGGCGCGCACAAAGCTGAGCTGCTCGGCCACCGCGACAAAGGATGCAAGATTGCGTAACTCCATAGGGGACCGTCGGCGAAGCATTCCTTTCACGTATTCTCGAAGGAGACCACACCATTCTATTCAGCGGCCCCAAGAGACGGATGCGCTCACGACTGGAACAATATTTTGGCTTCGCGGAGCGAGGCACGGACTGGCGCACCGAGATCCTGGCCGGGTTCACGACCTTCATCACGATGGCCTACATTATCTTCGTGAATCCGGCGATTCTGCATGAGACAGGCATGCCCATCGCCGCGGTGACAGCGGCGACCTGTCTGTGCGCGGCCTTTGGCAGCGTGTTGATGGGAGCGTTGGCGAACTATCCGCTGGCGCTGGCTCCCGGAATGGGGTTGAACGCGTACTTCACCTACACCGTCGTCAAATCGATGCATGTTCCATGGCAGACGGCTCTGGGCGCGGTGTTTCTCTCGGGAGTGATCTTTCTCGTCCTTACCTTCACCGGCGTGCGCCAGATGCTGGTCCACGCGATTCCGCATCAGCTTCACGCCGCGGTTGCGGGCGGAATCGGCCTGTTCATCGCGTTCCTCGGATTTCGCAACGCGGGGATCATCGTGCCGAACGCCGCGACGACCGTAGCCCTCGGCAACCTGCACGCTCCAACAACGGAGCTCGCGCTCTTCGGCCTGCTCCTGATTGCGGTGCTCCAGGTGTTGCGCGTGAGAGCGTCGATGCTGATCGGCGTGCTGGGAACGATGGCCGCGGGGCTGGTCTTCCATCAGATTCACTGGGCTCCGGCTCCCTATCCTCTGAACGCCCTGGAGGCGACCGCTCTTCATCTCGACATTCGCGGCGCGCTTCACATCGGAGCGGCCGAGATCATCTTCGTCTTCCTCTTCGTCGATCTCTTCGACAACATCGGCACGCTCGTCGCGGTCTCGGACCGCGCAAAGCTGATGACTCCCGATCACCAGATCCCGCGGCTGAATCGCATCTTCTTCGCCGATGCAACCGCGACCATCGTCGGCTCGCTCACCGGCACCAGCACGGTGACCAGCTATATCGAATCCTCCGCCGGAGTAGCGGCGGGTGGACGGACCGGGGTGACCGCAATCGTAACGGGTGTGCTGTTTGCCCTCTCGCTGTTTATCGCGCCGCTGGTGGGAGCGATTCCGAGTTTTGCGACGGCTCCGGCGTTGATCCTGGTGGGAGGATTGATGGTGACCGGACTTGGCCAGATTGAGTGGACCGAGCCGGCGATCGCGATCCCCGCATTCCTGACGGTGACGACGATTCCGCTGACGTGGTCGATCGCCGACGGACTGAGCTTCGGGCTGACCAGCTATGCCGCGCTCGAGGTGCTCACCGGACGGGCCAGGAGGTCGAGCTGGATGCTGTATGGGCTCGCGCTGCTGTTCCTGATGCGATTCTTCTTCCTGCATCGCGGCTAGCGATTTTAGGGACGAGAACCGATGGCCTGCCGCCCGGGCCCACTACGCGCGGCAGCGCCGTTCTTCACATCGGCCTATCGTGCAGGGCTGGGAGCCGTCAGGCTCGGCGTCGTAAGCCGCGGCTGCGCGGGCGTCGCTGGAGCTCCCGTGCTCACCCCATCCTGCACCGCCTGGTAGGAGATGATGGTCTTCAGCGTCTCATACGGCACCTGCGTGCTCAGCGGAATCATGCGGCCGTTGATGGCAAGCATCGGAGTCTGATCGACGCCAAGATCTTCCGCGAGCTTGACCGAGGCCTGCACCGCGTTCTTGGTGGCATCGGTCGCGGCGCAGAGATCGATCGCGCCCGGATCGAGGCCGGCCTTGGTCACAGCGTCCTTGAGGGTCTGGTCGCCGGTGTCGGAGGTGAGCGCCATCTGCTTGTCGTAGACATCGGCGGCATAGGGGAAGAAGGCGTCATTCTTCTGCTTGGCGATGCAGTAGCCATAGGCCGCGGCCTTGAAGGCGTAGGGGTGAATCTCGGTGAGGGGAAAGCTCTGAAAGACGATGCGCGCGCTGGGAAAGTCTTGCGCGAGACGATCCATGATGGCCTGCGCCTCTTTGCAGTGAGGGCACTGCAGATCGGCGAACTCGACCAGCATAAGGTCCTTGCCGGCCGCGCCGCGATAGGCTCCGTCAGCCCGATCCTGCAGGGTCTTGCGAGCGTCGGCGAACGGTGTCGCTCCAAAGGAGATGATGCCCGAGGCATCGGCGATGGCGTGCTTGCCGTCCGGCGTGACGAAGAAAGCAGCGGTGGCGACCTTGGAGTTCGGCTTCTTGTCGGTGACGAAGACGATCACCTTGCTCACGCCGGGAGCCTGGGTGTTCTGAATGGCCTCGACGCGCCAGATGCGTTCAGGATCGTATCCCCACAGGGCTTTGAGGAAGGAGTTCACCGTCTCGACGGTCGGCGTGGACGCGGTGAAAAACTTCGGATTGACCGGGGGAAAGGGGTCGGGCCGGCTCGTAGGATCGAGCGATTGCAGCTGAAGCGGCTGGTGCGGCGCCGGACCAGCCTTCGAAGGGCTGCCCTGTGTGGCTGGCGCCGTCTGCGCCGCCGGTGCCGTTTGGGGTGCGGACTGCTGCTGTACGGGCGCCTGGGCCAGAGCGAGCATGGCGAAACCGAAGATGGGCGCCAGTGCGGTCGACAGGATGTAAGCTCTCTTCAAGTTCAAAACCTTCCTTGCTGTATTGCGGTGAGGATCTGCTGACTTTGCGGACGGCTCCACGGCCTTAACCGCGAACTCGTCTCTCAAACTCCATTGTCTTTCTTTATTAGACCTGAACCTTGACCGCGATGGGAAATCTGCGTCCGGTGCCGAAGGACTTCTGGGTGACCTTGAGCACGGGCGCTGCCTGCTGACGCTTGTACTCGCTCTGCTCGACCAGCTTGAGCACAGAGCGGACCAGCGCCGGATCGACGCCCTGCTCCTCCGCAATCTGCTCGGCGGAGAGGTAACGTTCGACGTAGGCCTCCAGGATGGGATCGAGGATCTCATAAGGCGGCAGCGAGTCGGTGTCACGCTGATCGGGCCGAAGCTCGGCTGAAGGCGGCTTGTCGATGGTGTTCCGCGGAATCCTCTCGCGCTCGCGATTGACGTGGTGCGCCAGCTGGTAGACGCGAGTCTTGTAGACGTCGCCGATGACGGCAAGCGCGCCGACCATATCGCCATACAGAGTGCAGTAGCCGACGGACATCTCGCTCTTGTTGCCGGTGGTGAGAACGAGCGCGCCAAACTTGTTCGAGATCGCCATCAGCAGCGTCCCTCGCGTACGCGATTGAATATTCTCCTCGGCCAGGTCAAAGGGAGTTCCGGCGAAGAGTGGATCGAGTACCTTCTGGAACTCTGCGAAGACGTCGTGAATAGGAAGCAGCTCGAAGCGGATCCCGAGATTATGGGCAAGTCTGCGAGCGTCGTCGATTGAACCGAGCGAGGAGTATCCACTCGGCATACCGATGCCGACAACGTTCTCGGCTCCCAGGGCCTCCACCGCGATGGCCGCGACCAGAGCCGAATCGATGCCTCCGCTGAGGCCGATGAGAGCCTTGCTGAAGCCGCACTTGCGGATATAGTCCCGTGTCCCGAGGACGAGCGCCTGCCAGATCTCGGCGACATCGTCGCAGGGCGCAGGCGCGGCCTCGCGCGTGCTCGAGAGATCGACGACGACAAGATCCTCGGCAAAGCATGCAGCCCGGGCGACAACCGCGCCGGTCGGATCGAGCAGAATCGAGGAGCCGTCGAAGACCAGGCCATCGTTGCCGCCCACCTGGTTGACCAGGAGCACGAAGGCGTTATGACGAACGGCGATGGCGGCCAGCATATTCTGGCGAACCACAGGCTTGCCCTGGCAGAAGGGCGAGGCCGAGATGTTGAGGATCAGGCGTGGATGTTCCTCGTTCTTCCATTGCTGCATCAGAGCGTTGACCGGGTCGACGGGATAGAGCTGGCGGGGCCAGAAGTCTTTATCGTTCCACGCATCCTCGCAGATGGTGATGGCGACCGGCTGATCGCCGATCTTCGTCAGGGACTGCGATGCGGCCGGCTCGAAGTATCGCTGCTCGTCGAAGACGTCGTAGAACGGCAGCAGCATCTTCCGCTGCACAAAGGCGACCCTGCCCCCGGCCAGCAGAACGGCGACGTTCGAGACACGTTTGCCCACCGCCGAGGCGGCAGGCATTACGGAGCCGACCAGAAGCGCCGGCCGTCCGGGCTCTGCGGTCCATGCGGCGATCTCATCGACGGCCAGTCCGGCGCGATCGAGGAAGGCGGTCTTTTCAAGAAAGTCGGCCGGTGGATAGCCGCAGACACACAGCTCGGGAAAGACCACGAGCTCGGCTCCCTGTTCCGCGGCATGGGACGCGAATTCGAGGATCTTTTTGACATTGCCGGTGAAGTCCCCCACCGTGGGGTTGATCTGCGCCAGAGCTATCTTCACATCTTTAGTCTAACGCGCGCCTTCTCCATGAAGAAGGCGTAGGCTTGCCGGCCGGGCCCACAACGCGTGGGGCGGTCACTTCGTGACGCGTGTACCGCCTTCGGCGTGGGCCTCCCTCCAGTCGGCGCGAGAATCTCCGCAAGCGACCAACGGGAGCCGAGACCCGAAGGGGATATACACGTCACGAAGTGACCGCCCCACGCGTAGTGGACCCGCGCGGCAGCGCCGTTTTTCCACCCAAAGAATGGGTTGATCCGCCTTAGCTTCCGGTGCCGGCGAAGACCACGCCGACGGTGCGTGCGAGGATCTTCATATCCAGCCACAGGCTCCAGTTCTCGACATAGGCGGTATCGAGCGAGATGTAGCTGTCGAAGGAGGGATCCTGCCGAGCCTCGACCTGCCACAGGCCGGTGATGCCGGGCAGAACATTCAGCCGTCGCAGATGCTCGATATCGTACTGCTCGACCTCGCGCGCGATAGGAGGACGAGGACCTACCAGGCTCATATCGCCGCGAAGCACGTTATAGAACTGCGGCAGCTCATCCAGCGAGTACTTGCGAAGGATGCGGCCCACTCGCGTGATGCGAGGGTCGTTGGTGATCTTGAAGAGCACGCTGTCGCGCTCGTTCATGTGCGCCAGCTTCTCCTTCAGCTTGTCGGCGTCCTTCACCATGGTGCGAAATTTGTAACAGGCAAAGGTACGACCCTTGCGCCCGATACGATGCGCGCGATAGAAGATCGACCCTTCGGAATCCAGCCGAACCGCCATCGAGATCGCCAGCATGACGGGCGACAGCACCAGCAGGGCGATCGAGGAGACGGTGATATCGAGCATCCGCTTCAACAGGAAAGCACCGATCGGGAAGTCGCGACGATGCAGCGGAATCGTCGGAAACTGGCCGATGTATTCGACCGTGGCGTTCCAGGCAAGACCGTCGTACAGATCGGGCACCACGCGCACGTCGATGCCGGCCTGGCGCGCCTCTTCGACCGTGTTGATAATCAGCTTCTTGTCGCCCGGGACGGAGAAGAAGATCTCATCGACGAACAGAGAACGTGCCAGCGAGAGACAGTTGCGAACATCCCCGACGATATCGGCGTCATCGAGTTCGGCCTCGCGCTCCGTCAACGCCACAAAGCCTTTAAAGCGATAACCGAGGTGCTGAAGAGAGTCGAGATGATTGCGCAGAGCATGGCCCACGCGGCCCGCGCCGACGATGAGGACGTTCCGTGTCTCGATGCCGGCCAGGCTGCGGCGATAGAAGCTACGGCGACCGATCGCCCTGCGGCCACACAGAAGAACCGTAGAGAAGAGAACCGTCAGCATGACGATGCTGCGCGCGACGCCTGATCCATTCGCAAGATAGAGGGTTCCGCACAGCACAAGTCCGGCGGTCAGCGATGCCTGGATCGTCATGCGTTGTTCATGCAGGCCGCTTCGTCCCTGAATCGGGCCATAGAGGCCATAAGAACGCGAGAAGAAGACCAGGCACACCGCGTACCAGAAGATATACAACACCAGCATGTGAGCCGGGACGTGAAAGAACCTTGGAACGACGTGATAAACAGCGCTCTGGCCGGTAAGAACGGTATAGACCCGCAGGGCAACCACCGCGGCCAGCAGCACCATCAGAAGGTCGAACGAGGCCCAGACAAGACTTGTTACGGAGGGGCGGCGAAAGATCCCCGTGGAGTCCGCTCGAGAACGATTGCCTTTGGCCGCAGATCGCCGGCCCGAGACAATAACTTGCTGCAAATAATCAGGAGTCCCCATAAAAAAATCACGCCCCCGCAACCGGAGTTGCCTGGTTTGGAAGGTTGGTCGGGACGAGGATGAAACACGTCCACCAACACAAACAGGTGCAGTTAGTTCAGTTAGATTCCGTTTGACTTTTAAAGTTGCTCTGGAAAAAGCCGCCTGCCCTCAATTAGGCAGAGTCGTCGCTATACCACATGCTCTAAGGATACTCGGGGAGAACAGACCCACGCAACTGAAGCCCTACCTTGTTTTAGTGGAAAAGCCCCCATTCTCGCGATCCTACAAAAGTGGAATAGGCAAATTCCGTGCTTGCTGGCACCCTTGAAGATGGTGTGCCTGATTCTTTTATGAATTTGGCATGACAAGCTCATCCAACAGAAGAAACTCACGCAGGATGGGATCATCGCTTTTTTCCATCTCCTCCATGGTCCCGAAGAAGTGCGCCTCCCCCGCATGAAGAAAGACCACCCGGTCCGCCAGCTTTTTTGCGAACCGCATATCATGCGTCACCACGATGCTGGTGAGGTGCAACTGCTGTTTGAGCCTCTCGATCAGATCGCCGAGCAGATGCGCCATCAATGGATCGACCATCGTGGTGGGCTCGTCGTAGAGAATCGCCTCGGGCTGCGCGGCAAGCGCGCGGGCGATGGCCACCGAACGCTTCATTCCGGTCGAAAGATCGGAGGGGAGAAGATCCTCCATGCCCGCCACGCCGACCATCTCGAGCAGCCCCTTCACCACCTGCAGAATTTGTTCCTCTGTCAGTTCGCCGCGTTCGCGTAGAGGAAAGGCGACGTTCTCTCCCACGCTGATGGAGTCAAAGAGAGCTCCATTCTGAAACACCATCGTGACCTTGCGCCGAACGATCTGCATCTGCCGCTCGTCGTAACCGATAATGTCATCGCCCGCGACGTAGATCGTGCCGCTGTCCGGCTTCAGGAAGCCCATCAGCATCTGCAGCGAGACGGATTTCCCAACGCCGCTTCGGCCCAGGATGCAGAGCGTCTCCCCAGGCATGACCGAGAAGCTGACGTCCCGAAGAACGACAAAGCCATTGAAAGACTTCGATACATGCTCGAAAGAGATATAGGGACTGGGACCGCGGCTGCCGCTCTCCGGAACAGCTTCACCAGCCGCCTCATTCTGCTGCGCCGCCTGCTCCATGAACTCCTCGACCGCGGGAGCCACGTCGGGGGAGATCTCGGCAATCAGGGGAACGGATGCCTCGGGCCGCGACTCAAGCTGATCGTCCGACACGTGCGCCGAACCCTCCGTATCCCCCTTCTGGACAACGGCGTGTCCGTCGAACGGGCCCTGAGGATCGGGATCGGGTTGTGTTGTCTCCGGGGGTTCGCCGGCCATACGAAAGTCCTCATTCCTATTGTTGCATCCGGATACTGAATTTACAGCGACCCGCTCAGGAGTCCAGTGCATCCAGATGAAGCCGGGCCTGATTAAAATCCTCCGGCGTATTGAGGTTTGCAAACCAGAGATGCGATGCGGCTCGCTGCCCCTCGGTCAGCTCCCGTCCCTGTCGCAGAATCAGATCGTTCGCCCTGGCCTCGCTCCATACCGTGCGAAGCAGGACCTCCTCGGCCGCAACGTTGCGGCCATGCGCAAGCGAGCGCGCTGCCTCTTCCAGCACCGGATACAGCTTGAACCGGCCCGCCTCCGCCGCCGCCGTGAGGAAGGGAGCCACCTCGCAATGCAGCAGGCATATCGTGGGCTGCGGAACTCCATCGACGACAAACAGCGCCAGCCGAGCCTCAGGCGATCGAAGCGTCTCCAGCATCCACCCTCGCAGCAAAGCCACCGGAAGAAAAGGCATGTCGACGGGGAGCACCATGGACCACGAACGGCGCGCGTGCGCAAGCGCCGCCTCCAGGCCTCCCAGCGGCCCGCAGCTTTCGCGCAGATCGGGCACCACGGGAGCGAAGCGGGCCAGTTCCTGCGAGCCGGAGAGGATCGAAACATCCTCGGAGATCTGACGCAGCTTCCCCACCATATGCTCGACCATCGGCCTGCCTCCGATCGGCACCAACGCCTTGTCCCGGCCCATGCGCGAGCTGCGGCCGCCGGCCAGCACATACGCCGCGATGGAATCCCCTTGCATCAGGCTGCGACCAGCGAAAAGAAGCGAAGGATAGACTCGATTCCGCGATGAAAGTTGGCAAGGTGAAACTTCTCGTTGGGAGCGTGCAGATTATCGTCCGGCAGCCCAAATCCCATCATCAGCGTAGGCATCCCGAGCTCGCGCACGAAGTCGCCGACGATGGGGATCGATCCTCCTCCACGCACGAAGACCGTCTCGACCCCGAAGACCTCGCGCATCGCCGTGGTCGCGGCCCGCACGTAAGGATTGTCGGTCGAGACCACGATAGGATCGCCGGAGTGAATGAGCCGCACCTCGATCTCAACGCCGCGGGGCGCGATGGATTCCACGTACGCCTTGTACTGCGCGAAGGCCTCCGTCGGAGTCTGATCGGGAACCAGCCGCATGCTGATCTTCGCCAGAGCGCGCGCCGGGATCACCGTCTTGGCTCCCGCGCCGATGAATCCACCCGGCATCCCATGGACATCGAGCGTGGGCCGTGCCCAGGTTCGTTCGAGAACGCTGTAGCCCGGCTCGCCGGTAAGCTCGCTCGAGCCGACCTCAGTCTTGCGATAGTGCTCCTCGTCGAACGGGAGAGCCTTCCATGCCTTCAGCTCCTCCTCCGTGGGTCTGGCGACGCAGTCGTAGAAGCCCGGGATCAAAATGCGCCCTTCCTCATCCTTCAGCTTCGTGACGATCTGGGCAAGAGCCACGAAGGGATTGGGAGCGGTGCCGCCGTACATGCCGGAGTGCAGATCGGTACGGCCTCCCCTGACCTCGAGCTCGGTATAGATCATGCCCCGCAGCCCCACGCACAGCGTAGGCAGGTCAGGAGCGAACATCTCGGTATCGCTCACAAGCGCAACGTCGGCGCGCAGCTGGTCCCCGTGTTCGCGTACGAATGCGGCGATCCCTTCCCCTCCGACCTCCTCTTCGCCTTCGACGATGACGCGGACATTGACCGGAAGCCTGCCCTCGTTCGCGGCAAACAACGACTCCAGCGCCTTGACGTGCATCCACATCTGTCCCTTGTCATCGACCGCCCCCCGAGCGTAGAGATTGCCGTTGCGCTCGGTCGGCTCGAAGGGCGGCGAGATCCACTCGTCGAGAGGCTCGGCGGGCTGAACGTCGTAGTGGCCATAGCAGAGGACAGTAGGCCTGTCCGCCCCGGCCCGCAGCCAGTCCGCATAGACCAGGGGATGTCCGTTGGGATGCGATGCACTCGCGGTCTCGATCAGGCGAACGTTCTCCATGCCGATGCGGCGAAGCTCTTCCGCGATGAACCCGGCGGCGCGGCGTACGTCGCCCACATGCTCCGGCAGCGTGGAGATGGAGGGGATGCGAAGAAGAGACTTCAGTTCCTCGACGAAGCGCTCCTGCTGGTGTTGTGCAAACTCTATGGCCTTGCTGCTCATCTCCACGGCTCCCTTGCTTATCGTTCCCCTGCTGAGTATAAGCAACCACCTCCCGCATCGGCTTACGCGACGGCCCAGATGGAGCAGGATGTGGGGCCTCGACACCGTAGAGCTCGTCATCCGCAAAGACAGACGCTGCCGCGCCGGCTCACTGCGCGTGGAGCGGTCACTTCGTGACGCGTATACCGACTTCGCCGTGGGCCTCCCGTTGGTCGGCGCAAGAATGTTTCAAGCGACCAACGAGAGCCGCGACACGAAGGGGATCTACGCGTCACGAATTGACCGCCCGTACCAGGGTCCCCACAAACAGGTCTTCGTTTGTGGGGTGGCCGAGCGCAATGGGCCCGGCCGGCAGGCCATCGTCTATCCTCCCAAAAATCGCAGATTTGAATCTGTCGATACAGCCTAATGCGTATCATCCCAACGCAGATACAGCCCCGCTCAACTCGAGGTTAAAAAGTTTCGCTAAGCCGCCAGCTTCCGAAGCGACTGTGGGAGCAGATCGAATCCAGTCCACTAAACTGTACCCATGGCCACCATCACCGAAGCCGAGATCAGCACCCTGGTCGACGCCTTCTACGTCCGGGTCCAGCTCGACCCCGAGATCGGCCCCCTCTTCAACGCCATCGTCGGCGACTGGCCCCACCATCTCGCCACTCTCAAGGACTTCTGGTCGACCGTCCTGCTCACCACCGGACGCTACAAAGGCGACCCCATGATGACCCACCTCCAGCTTCCGCTCGACCCCGAGCACTTCGCCCGCTGGCTCGCCCTCTTCTCCGAGACCGCCCACGAAGTCCTCTCCCCGGATCATGCGACCCTGGTCATCGCCAGATCCCACCGCATCGCCCACAACCTACAGGATGGAATCGCCCACCAGCAGGCCCGGTCCAAGCCTCTTTAGCCAGGCAAAATTGGCCCGGCTCATCGCCGGACTCATGCCCGGGACGGCCATCGCCCGCTTCCCGGACGCATCGGCCCCGGCCTTTCCCCCTTGACACCGCTGATAAACTGAATCCAGAGAAAAACAACGAAGGCCCGGCCAAACTGCCGGGCCTTCTCCTTTTCCGTAGCCCCGGAGGTCCTGGCCTAAAGTATCTGAATCGAATACTTTGCACAAAAAAGTACGGGAGGGGATACCATCGATTCATGCCGTCTCAAAACCCAGAAACTGCAGCTCCCTCGTCCCGCCGGACCCGCGCCCTGCAGCTCTGCAGCATCTTTCTCGCCCTCGCCGCGCTGATCCCGGCCCGCGCCCAGAGCTTCCCCGACGTCAAGCCCAGCCCCGCGCAGCTCTCCTGGCAGGACCTCGAAATCGGAGCCATCTTCCACTTCTCCACCAACACCTTCCTGAACCGCGAGTGGGGCGACGGCACCGCCCCTGCCTCGGTCTTCAACCCGGCTCACGTCGACACCGACCAGTGGATGCAGGCGGCCAAGGCAGGCGGCGCGCGGTACGCCGTCCTCGTCGCCAAGCACCACGACGGCTTCGCTCTCTTCCCCAGCGCCCACACCGACTACTCCGTGAAGGCCAGCCCGTGGATGAGCGGCAAGGGCGACCTCGTTCGTCTCGCCTCCGACTCCGCCCGCCGCGCCGGGCTTGACTTCGGCGTCTATCTCTCGCCCTGGGACCGCCATGACCCCCGCTACCCTGACCCGGTCGCCTACGACAAGTACTACCTCTCGCAGCTCACAGAGCTCTCCAGCCACTACGGTCCCCTCACCGAGTTCTGGCTGGACGGAGCCGGCTCCGCCGGCCGCACCTACGACTTCGACAAGATCGTGCAGGAGCTGCGCACCTATCAGCCCAACACCGTCGTCTTCGCCGACACTGCTCTCTACAGGAACGCCGATGCGCGCTGGGTGGGCTCCGAGGACGGCACCGTACCGTACGAGAACTGGAACGTCATCGATCGCGCAGGCTACCTGCGCTGGCGTCCCATCGAGGCGGATACTCCGCTGCGCAAGCTGCACTGGTTCTGGCACCCGAACGACGAAGCCTCCCTACACACCGTCGACGAACTGGTCGAGATCTACAACAAGACCGTCGGCCGCGGCGCGCAGCTGATGCTTGGACTCGCGCCGGATGACACCGGCCGGCTGCCCGAGGCCGATGTCGCTCGCCTACGCGAGTTCGGTGAAGCCATTCAGCGTCTCTACGGCAGCGACAGAAATCTCACGCCGAAGGCTCTCAGCACAGCGAGCGATCCGGCGCGCGCCGCGTACGACAACGATCCCGGCACCTTCTGGTCCGCGCCGGATCGCCACGCCATGCTGGAGCTTCGTTTCCCGAAGCCGGTCACCTTTGACCGCGTCCTCACCATGGAGTGGCTCAACGAAGGACAGCGCATCCAGGAGTACAGCGTCGAAGCCTGGCAGAACGGCACCTGGAAGCCTCTGATCCATGGCCACGCTGTCGGACACAAGAAGATCGACATCCTGACCGCCCCGATCACGACAGAACAGGTGCGCCTGAAGCTCCTTTCGACGGTCGGCTCAGCCGGTATCCGTGAGTTTCAGATCTTTGACGGGAGCGCTGCGAAATAACTCGCCGCAGAGTCGATTGCGCTCATTGAATTTCGCATCACACAGAAGGAAAGGCGAGACTTCGCCTGTGGAGAAGAGATGATCGTCCTTCTGATCGTGCTGATTCTGTTGTTCGGCTTTGGCGGCTATCGCATGGGGCCGGGACTCGGATACTACGGTGGCGGCGGTATGAGCCTCGTCCTCACCATCGTCCTTCTGCTGCTTCTGCTCAAGGTCATCTAAACGGCGCGAACGAGGTGAGGCTTTAGCGGCCCCATCTCAACGGCGTCCTCCCAGCAATGAGCCCAGCACACCACGCACAATCTGGCGGCCGACCGTGCTTCCCACCGTGCGTGCCGCGCTCTTTACCATCGCCTGCATGGGTGTGTCGCCGCGTCTCGAGCCCCCGCTTCCGAGCACATTGGTCAACACCGATCCCGCCTCTTCGAGCCACCCCGATCCCTGCTCGACCGTGCCCGCGCCCGCTCCACCCGCCGCAGGCGTAGCCGAGGCCGTGGATGCCTCCACCTTGCCCTTCAACTTCTCGTAGGCTGATTCGCGGTCGACCGGCGTCTCATACACGCCGGCGACGACCGAGCTCTTGATGATCGCGGCGCGCTGGTCGTCGGTGATGGGGCCGATCTGGCTGTGCGGCGGCAAAATCATCGCACGCTCCACCACGCCGGGAATTCCCTTCTCGTCGAGGAACGAGACCAGCGCCTCGCCCACACCCATCTGCGTAATCACCTCTTCCACATTGAGCTTCGGGTTCGCGCGGAAGGTCTGGGCCGCTGACTTGACCGCTTTCTGGTCCTTCGGCGAAAACGCCCGCAGAGCATGCTGCACGCGATTTCCCAGCTGTCCGAGCACCGTGTCGGGGACATCGATCGGATTCTGCGTGACGAAGAAGACGCCCACACCCTTCGACCGAATCAGCCGGACCACCTGCTCGATGCGCGACTGCAACACCGGCGGAAGGTCGTTGAAGAGGAGATGCGCCTCGTCGAAGAAGAAGACCAGCTTCGGCGTCTCAGGATCGCCTACCTCGGGCAGCTTCTCGAAGAGCTCGCTCATCAGCCACAGCAGAAACGTTGCGTAGAGCTGCGGCGACTGAAGCAGCTTATCGGCGGCAAGAATGTTAACGACGCCTTTGCCGCTCGAGTCGGTCTGGAGCAGGTCTTCGATATTCAATGCAGGCTCACCGAAGAACTGATCGCCTCCCTGCTGAACGAGAGACACCAGGCCACGCTGGATCGCTCCAATACTGGCGGCGGAGATGTTGCCGTAGGTGGTCTGGTATTCCTTGGCGTGTTCGGAGACGTGCAGCAGCATCGCCTGCAGGTCCTTCATGTCCAGAAGCAGAAGACCGTTGTCATCGGCGATCTTGAAGACCAGCGTCAGCACACCGGTCTGCGTGTCGTTCAGGTTAAGGATACGGCTCATCAGCAGCGGGCCCATCTCGCTGACGGTCGCGCGCACGGGATGGCCCTCCTTGCCGAAGACGTCCCAGAAGACCACCGGCGCGCCCGAAAAGCTCCAGTCGCCCAACCCCAGCGACTTCACCCGGTCATCGAACTTCGGCGAGCTCTTGCCCGGCTGGCTGATGCCCGACAGATCGCCCTTCACATCGGCGGCGAAGACCGGCACGCCGATCGAGCTCAACGCCTCAGCCATCACCTGCAGCGTCACCGTCTTTCCCGTTCCCGTCGCGCCGGCCACTAGGCCGTGACGGTTCGACATTCCCGCCAGCAGATACTGCTCTTCCGCTCCCTTGGCGATCTCCATCTGTGTCATACAAAATCCTCCATCGCGTTTACCAGCCTACAACGAAGCGGGCGCGAACCCTGCGTATACCTTTCCTCCGCGGGCCATCGACGACTCGAACTCACCGATGCAAGACTTTTACATCTTCCGCATTGTCGAGTGGAAATCTTCCGGCATACACTCCTTCTATGCGTCGCACACTCTTCTGTCTGTTCGCCCTTCTGCTCGCCGCCTCCCTGCCCGCGTCCGCTCAGCAGTGGGCCAAGACAAAGCTCGATGCCTCGCCTCGCCATCGCGAGTACGTCACCCTGAAGCACGACAATCGCTCGGTGCAGGCCTTCGTCGTCTACCCCGAGGTCAGCGGCAAGGCTCCCGTCGTCGTGCTGATCCATGAGATCTTCGGCCTCTCCGACTGGGCGAAGGAGATGGCCGACGAGCTGGCGGGCGCGGGTTACATCGTCGTCGCTCCCGATCTCCTCTCGGGCTACGGCCCCAACGGCGGGGGCACCGATGCCTACTCCGGAACCGACGCTGTCGTCAAAGGCGTCTCCGGTCTCGACGCCGATGGAGTTACCGCCGATCTCGACGCCGCGGCGGACTATGGCAAGAAGCTGCCCGCCTCCAATGGAACCGTGGTCTCGGTCGGCTTCTGCTGGGGTGGAGGCAAGTCCTTCGCCTTTGCCACGCACCGCAAGGACCTTGCCGCGGCCTTCGTCTTTTACGGTCCTCCGCCTGAGAGCTTCGCGAGCGTCAACGCCCCCGTCTACGGCTTCTACGCCGGCAACGACGCCCGCATCGGAGCCACGCTTCCGGCGACGGTCGAGGGCATGAAGACTGCCGGCAAGAAGTTCGAGCCGGTCACCTATAAAAACGCCGGCCACGGCTTCATGCGTGCCGGCGAAGATCCCGGCGACGGCAATCCAGCCAACAAGGTAGCCCACGACGAGGCGTTCACGCGTCTGACCTCGCTGCTCAAGTCCCTGCCCAAGACGCGCAGCTTCGTCCGGACACCAGTCTCCACCAAGGCTGCGCCAAAATCGAACGCCGCCAAGGTCTCCTGCCACGACGAAGCACGGGCGGCAGCCATGTGATTGACCGGCAGGTCACGCTCTCCGGCCCAGAAAAGACTGAGATAATAAATCGTGGCCGCTTCTCTCAAGACCTCGCTCCAGGACCAACTCGACCGCATCACCCAGAACACCCGTGCTCTTGTGCAGCCGGAGCGCCTTGCCTTCTCGGAGAAGGCGATTGCAGAGCTCTTCGCGACCGGCATCGAGGATCGCATCCTCAAGCCAGGCTCCGAGGCACCCTCCTTCACGCTTCCTGATGCCCGTACCGGAAAAACGGTTCACTCCGCCGACCTCGTCGCGCTGGGCCCGGTCGTCATCAAGTTCTTTCGCGGCCGCTGGTGCCCGTACTGCGTCACCGAACTCGAGAACTGGCGCGAGTTCGGCTCCGGGCTGCGCAGTCGTGGAGCGCTGTTTGTCGCCATCTCCCCGCAGGCTCCCAGGCAGAACGTCTTCATGCTCGATCAGCACGGCTTGCCCTTTCCTCTGCTCACCGACGCTGGCTGCGACGTCTCGGAAAAGTTCGGTCTCGCGTATACCCTGTCGCCCGAGCAGCGGCGCTACTACCAATCCATCCTGGTGAACATCCCCTTCAACAACGCCGGTCTGAACTATCACAACGCTACCGAAGCCAGCTGGCGGCTCCCGCTGCCCGGTATCTTCGTCGTCGATCGCAACAACATCGTCACCCTCGCCGAGGCGCACGCCGACTTTCGCGTCCGACCGGAGCCCGCCGATGTCTTCGCCGCGCTCGACGCCCTCGCAAGATAAAGTAGCGCGCCATCCACCTTCCCCAGGCCGAAACACATCTATACACAGAAGCAGAGGACCCGATGAGTGAACTGACGCCAGCCGATCAGGCAGCCCTTACCGATGCAGTCGAAAAACTCGAAGACCAAAGCTTCGCCATGACCATCGCCAATAAGGTCGGCGTTCCCGTCGAGGCTCTGCTGCGGCTCGTTCCCACCGGAGCCCAGGCGTCGCTCAGCGATGCCATCAACAAGGCGCTCGAGCAGTGTCTTCGCATCGCCATTCGCGTCGGCCGTCCCGGCTCCTCCCCCTCCCCGTCTCGCAGCGCCAGACTACACACCGCGGCGACTGGTGTGACGGGAGCCCTCGGCGGATTCTTCGGCCTTCCCGGTCTCGCCGTCGAGCTTCCCGTCACCACCACCCTCATGCTGCACTCCATCGTCGATATCGCGCGCAGCAACGGAGAAGATCTCTCCCAGCCCGAGAGTGCCCTTGCCTGCCTGCAGGTGTTGGCGCTCGGGCCAGGCGGAACGCACGCCGATGTGCTGCAGAGCACCTACTATGCGGCTCGCGCGGCGCTCATGCAGGTCACCCGCGATGCAGTGGCCCATGTGGCGTCCCAGGGGCTCAGCCGCGAAGGCAGCCCCGCCGTCGTGTCCTTTCTGTCCAGGATCGCCGCCCGCTTCGGCATCGAGGTCAGCGAGAAGGCCGCCGCGCAGATGATTCCCATCGCAGGCGCGGCTGGTGGACTCACGATCAACATGATCTTCAGCCAGCACTTCCAGCGGCTGGCCCAGGGGCACTTCACCATCCGCCGCCTTGAACGCACGTATGGCTCAGAGCTGATTCGCGGCGAGTACGAACGGTTGCGTTCTCAGCGCTAAGCCGTATCGACATGCTTTTGGGGAAAACAGGCGCTGCCGCGCGGGCCCACTGCGCTCGGCCGGCAGGTGATGCCCCTCTTTCCCAAAAAATCGCGGTTTATATGTGTCGATGCAGGGCCAGCAGCCGCTTCGCATTCCCATGCGTCAGCATCTCATCTGCTCTTCGCTGAGGGTCGGCCGAATCTCCTCCAGAAACTCGCGCCCCCTGGTGTTGGGACTGAAGGGATAATCGACCGAGAACATCATGCGATCGAGCCCGACCACGTCGACAGCGCACGTAAAGGGAGGCCGCGTGAAGTATCCACTTGTCGTCAGGTGAATATTGGTCTTGAAGTATCCGCCACCTTTCGCTGCAGCTTCGGCGCAGCCTGCGAGAGGACGTGGCTCGAACGAGCCAGCGCGAAAGGAATGCCCTCGCCCATATGCCCGATCACCAACTGTAGAGCCGGCACGCGATCGAAGACTCCGGCGACGATCATTCGCAGGGTGTGCAGTGCGGTCTCCGCGTGCCATCCCCAGCCCGCAATCGAAAGCGCCCTGGCGGCATTCTCTTCGAGCCCGGAAAAATAGACGTCCTTCACCGGCTGCGGAGGAAAATCCGGATGAAGATAAACCGGCAGCTTGAGAGATGCCGCGGCCTCGAGAAATGGAAGGAACCGCGCGTCGTCGAGAAAACGCCCCTCCACCGTACCCGACACCATCACGCCAACGAAGCCTGACTTGGCAGCCATGCGTTCTAGCTCGGCGATCGCCGCATCCGGATCCTTGAGGGCCACCGTTGCAAATCCCTGGAGACGCTCCGGATTCTCCGCGACAGCAGCGCCGAGCTCATCATTCACATCGCGAACCACCGACGTCGAGCGATCCAGACGGTCGATCCCCAGCGTGACCAGCGACATCACCTGAAGGTCAACGCCAGCCTCATCCATCGCCGCGATGCGGCCAGCTCCCAGATCGAGCAGCCGTTCCAGAATCGCCGGCGGCTGCAACTCCGATCTTCCTACAGCTTCGTTGTAGGAACGTGTAACAAAATGTTCTTCAAGGGTAATCGTTCGCATCCTTTTTAAGATGCCGCATCCGGCTGTGCAGCATCGCCGTGGGGGATGAAAGATTTTGTAATAAGTCCGTAAGCATCTCCGGGTAAGATCGCCGCAAAGCACTCAAAATCAGAAGACCGGGCCCCGCTGAAGGAGATCTTTATGAACAAATTCCGCGCGACGCTCGTGCTCGCTCTCTTTGCGTCGGCCTCTCATCTCATAGCCGCACCTGTCGACGACGATCAGAAGCAGAGCGGTCTCGCCGCGGTCTACTCCAACCGCCTGAATGGACGCCACACCGCAAGCGGCCAGCTCTATCACGCCTCCGCGATGACTGCAGCCCACCAGACGCTTCCCTTTGGAACGAAGATCCGCGTCACCAACCTCAACAACCACAAGACCGCGGTGTTGCTCATCAACGATCGCGGCCCGGTGCAATCGGGCCGCATCCTCGATCTCACTCCTGCGGCGGCCCACAAGCTCGGCATTCATAAGAAGGGTCTCACCCATGTCGAGCTCGAGGTGATCGAGCCCGGCACGGGCAAGATCTTTCATCACGGCTAACTTTCAGGCCAGGTGAAGCTCCTTGAGGGCTTCGCCTGCGCCGCGCAGATTGGCAAGCTTCATCTCCGAGTACTTTCTCGAGAGCAGAACGCCGTCCGCGCCGCCTTCAAACGCGGCCTTCACCACCGCCTTCGTCCCCTCGGGCGTGCACCTGGCGTGGCCGGCTTCGGTCGGAATATCGATATCGATCCCCGGCCACAGCTTTGTCTGCGTGCCGACGAGGTCGGCCTTTGCCCGCTTGGTTTCGCGCAAAACGTAGTCGGCTGAAAATCCGGTCTCCGACAAGCGATCCATCCCGGCTTCGTTCCCGTAGTCGAGCACGCGGTAGTGAAACTCCAGCAGCTCCTGCTTGGGAACGTCGGCAAAGTACGTGCTGCCTACGCTGTTCACATAGTCCACCATGCGCTCGCCGGCGCAGTTCTGGTACATCACCACCTTCAGGAAGTCCGAGTAGGGCGCCATCTCCGCATAGTCCTGCTCGGCGCGATAGATCGGATTGAAGGAGTTGTTGTGCCAGATGTGCCACCCCACGCCAAGCTTCGGATTCACCGACTTGATCTTGTCGTAGAGCGATTTTTGCGCCGCCCGCAGGCTCGAGGTCCAGAGACTCTCCCACGCAAGAAGCTCGGGGTAGCGAAGCATCAGCCGCCACAGCTCGACGTAGGCACCGTCCTTGGGTTTTGTCCCCTTGCGCGATGCGATCACCACCCTCTCAAGCTCAAGAAACCCTTGTTTGGCGCGGTCGGGATTGATGCCCATGGAACGCGCCCGCGCAAAACAGTACTGGCAGAAGCAGGTCACCCGCTCGGGATTCGGATGCCCATGGCTTGCCCCCAGGATGTTCGAAAAGGCGCCCTGCCTTTCTGATCCCCACATGATTCCATCAAGCTCGTAGCCGCGTGCCCAGTTCTCTGCGATGCCGAGCATCCACGCCTGATAGTTCGGATTATTGAAGCAGAGCGTAGTGGCGTTTTTGCCTGAGAGTTCGACCTCCTGCAGCTTCTCGATGCCCGGCAGACCGCTGCTGAAGACATCCTCGAACCACGCGATCGTCTTCATGCCCCGCTTCTTCGCCTTCGGAATCACATCCTCGAGCACGTCGTAGCTGCCGAGATCGGGCGCACGAAACTCCTTGAAGGTCGTGTTTGTGAAGTACTTCGGATCGTATTGGGTATAGCTGCCGCCGCGAAAAGTTCCGGTATCGTACTGCTGCGCTCCATGGTCGGGCAGAGGCTGGCCCGGTACCTGGCGGCCCGCGATCCCGCGCCCGTAGGTAAACGTGGCCACAAACAATGTGTTGACGCTCGCGTCCTGCTGACAGATCTCGAGCACCTTCTCTGCCCCCTCATCGACGAAGGAGACCGCGCCGATCTGAATCCCGATCATCGCGTCGCTTTTTGTGGGCGATGCAAAGGCACTGCGCGCAGGAGCAGCCGCCGCAATCGCGCTGCCCGCTGCCATCTCAAGAAAGGTTCTGCGATCCATCATCCTGTTTTTGTTCCTCTCTAAAAAAAGATGACCTCATCGCCCGAGTAGTCCATCGATTCACGACATACCGGCGCAAGGTTCTCCCGGCCATTCTATGCCGGTCCTCGCGAGACAGAAGACCGGAGGCTGCTGTCGCAGAAGACGAGAGCCATAAGCCACACAAAACTCCGCGAGGCATTAGCATGGTGGCGTCTCTCAAAGAGGAGAACTCTCTGCATGGCCCTTCGCTCGCTGCCCCACGCCTTCAACCGCCGCGACTTCCTCCGCAACGCGGCTGCAACAACCTTCGCGGCCCTGTGCCCAAGCGCGCTTCGTTCTGCTTACGGGATGGCCGCTCCGCCGTCAGCTAAAGCCGGACCTCTCCCCATCAGGGCGGTCGAGCTCTTCGAAGTCCACGGCCACTACACCGACGAGGCCGGTGTCGATCGACAGCAGCAGGTCAATCCTCTCGACGTCTACGATTCCCTTCGCCCCGCGCCCTATCAGGACAAGCCCTCAGGAACACGCGAGGTGAAGACCAGCGCCTTCTATCTCCGCATTCGAGCTGGAGGAGGTACCGAAGGTGAAGTCGAAGGCCTCTACGGGCCCATCGAAAAGAGCGCCGCCATCGTCGTCCACGAGGAACTACGCCCCTTCCTCCTAGGCAAAGATGCGCTCGCCGGCGAGACCCTGTGGGACCAGATGTACCGCTCCAATCGCCAGTCGCGCGGGAGCTTCTTCATCATGGCCATCAGCGCCGTCGACAACACGCTGTGGGATCTGCGCGGACGGTACTATGGCGTCCCCGTCTATCGCCTGCTTGGCGGCCCTACCCGCAGCTCGGTCGAGATCTATGCCAGCTGCCTCGGCTTCTCGCTTGAGTCGGAAAAGGTCCGGGCCCAGGCTCTCGCCAACAAGAAAGAAGGTTATCGCTATCAGAAATGGTTCATGGCCTATGGTCCCGGCTCCGGCCCTGAAGGCATGCGCAAGAACGTCGAGCTGGTCCGCATCCTGCGCGAGACCGTCGGCGACGATACCGAGCTGATGTTCGACGCCTTCAGCGGATGGGACCAGACCTATGCTCTCGAGTGGGCCCACCAGGTCGAGCAGTATCGACCCCGCTGGATGGAAGAGGTCACCCACCCCGAAAAGATCGAGAGCTTCGCCGCCATGCATCGCAGCACTACCATCCCTATCGCCTCCGGTGAGCACTTCTACGGCCGCTGGGAGGTCGAACGTTATCTTGAGGCTGGAGCGCTCTCCGTCGTCCAGGCCGACCCGGAGTGGTGCGGAGGCACCTCCGAGCTGATCAAGATCGGCACCGTCGCTTCATTGCACGACGTTCCCGTCATCCCTCATGGGCACAGCCTGCGCGCTGCCCTTCACGTCATCTCCAGCCAGTCGCCGATGACCTTCCCGCTGGGCGAGTACCTTATCCTCAAGATGCGCCACTACCAGCACTTCGAAAAGAGTCCCCTCGTGCCTGTACGTGCGCATATCACACTTCCCGATACGCCCGGCTTCGGCATCGAGCTCGACCCGGCAAAGATCGACTCGCAGAATCCGCTTCAACTCGAGCCTTAATACTAAGGAAAGACGATGGCCTGCCGGCCGGGCCATCATCTTTCCTTCTCACTCCAAAAGAAAGGACGGCCCGGAAGATCTCCGAACCGCCCAGTTCTCTGCTTGGCACCTGGATTACACCGAGGCGTGAATGACCTCTTCGCGAACCGCCTCATCCTCCGCCTCTTCCTGCACCGTATTGGGCAGAGCGATGGCGAGCACCTCTTCGATGCGCGTCGCGTAGTGGATCTTCACGTTGTCGATCTGATCCGGCGTGAGGTCCTCGTCCACCTGCGTCTTGCACTCCAGAGGAAGAATCACGTCCCGCACCCCGGCGCGCTTAGCCGCAAGAAACTTCTCCTTGATGCCCCCCACCGGCAGCACGTTGCCGCTCAGCGTTATCTCGCCAGTCATCGCGGTCAGCGGATGCACCGGGGTATCTGTCAACAGACTCACCAGCGCCGTCGCCATCGTGATGCCCGCCGAAGGTCCGTCCTTCGGGATCGCTCCCGCAGGCACGTGGATATGAATATCCGTGTCCTTCGTGAAATCCTGCTCCAGGCCGAACTTTCCGGCGTTCGAGCGCACCCAGGTCAACGCGGCCTGCATGCTCTCTTTCATCACATCGCCGATCTGTCCAGTGATGGTGAACCCGCCCTTGCCCTTCATCTTGTTGGCCTCGATGAAGAGCACGTCGCCTCCCGCAGGAGTCCACGCAAGACCCACAGCAACGCCTGCGCGCTTGGTCCTCTCGGCGATCTCCGTGTCCACGCGAACCTTGAAGCCTCCCAGGAACTCGTGGATCACCTCGGACGTAATCGTGATCTTCTCCGTCGCGCCCTCGGCGATCTTGCGAGCCACCTTGCGGACGACAGTTCCGATCTGCTGCTCGAGCCGACGCACGCCAGCCTCGCGCGTGTAGTGACGCGCCACGATCGCCACGCTCTCGGTTGGGAACTCGATCATCGCGGCATCGACACCGTTCTCCTTCAGCTGCCTCGGGATCAGGTACCGCTCGGCGATATTGACCTTCTCCTCCTCGGTATAACCGGTGAGCTCAATCACCTCCATACGGTCGAGCAGAGGCCCGGGGATCGTATCGAGCTGGTTGGCCGTGCAGATGAACAGCACCTTCGACAGGTCGAACGGCTGGTCGAGATAGTTGTCGCGGAACGTGTTGTTCTGTTCCGGGTCCAGCGTCTCGAGCAGAGCGCTCGCCGGGTCACCACGGAAGTCGCGCCCCAGCTTGTCGATCTCATCCAGCATGAAGACCGGGTCGTTCACCTCCACCCTCTTCAGGTGCTGAATGATCTGTCCCGGCAGCGCGCCGATGTAGGTGCGGCGATGTCCGCGGATCTCGGCCTCGTCGTGCATGCCGCCAAGCGAGATGCGCGAGAACTTGCGGCCTAATGCTTTTGCAATCGAGCGTCCCAGCGAGGTCTTACCCACGCCTGGAGGCCCGACGAAGCACAGGATCGGCCCCTTCATATCCGGCTTCAGACGACGCACCGAGAGATAGTCCAGGATACGGTCCTTCACCTTCTTTAGGCCGTAGTGATCCTCGTCGAGGATCTCCTTCGCCTTCTTGATGTCCACCTCACCGGCCGAGCTCTTCGCCCAGGGCAGAACTGCCAGCCACTCCACGTAGTTACGAGTGAGGCTGTAGTCGGCGGCCATCGCATTCATGCGGCTCAGACGGGCGAGCTCCTTGAGCGCGTCCTTCTTCACCTCATCCGGCATTCCGGCGGCTTCGATCTTTTCTTTGAGCTCGGCGATGTCCTTCTGGCTCTCGTCCACATCGCCCAGCTCCTTCTGAATGGCCTTGAGCTGCTCGCGCAGGTAGTAGTCCCTCTGCGACTGCTGCACGGAGTCCTGCACCTCGGTCTGGATCTTGTTGCGCAGCTGCTGAACCTCGATCTCCTTGGCCAGGTGCTGATTGATCCTCTCCAGACGCCTGGTCACATCCGGCGTCTCCAGGAGCTCCTGCTTGTCGGCGGTGGTCAGAAACGGCAGCGACGAGGCGATGAAGTCGGCCAGGCGGCCGGGCTCTTCGATATTGATCGCGATCGTCTGCAGGTCGTCCGAGAGCGTCGGCGACGAGCTGACGATCTGCTGGAACTGGCTCACCACGTTGCGTTCGAGAGCCTCGGTTTCGGGCGTCTTCTCGGGCTCGGGCTCGGCGATCAGCTCGTACTCGGCCGTCATGAAGGGCTGGGTCTGGGTGAACTCGCGCAGATGAACACGCTCGTTGCCCTCGGTGAAGACGAAGAGGCTTTGGTTCGGCATCTTTACGACCTTGTGCACGGTCGCGCGTGTGCCGATCGCGAAGAGGTCCGAGGCCTGAGGGGTGTCCTGCCGGGCGTCGCGCTGCGCGACCACCAGGATCGACTTCTCCTCTCCCAGAGATTGAATCAGTTGAATGGAACTCTCACGGCCGACCGTGAGAGGGAGCACCGCATGGGGAAAGAGCACGGTATCGCGGACCGGAAGAACTGGTACCGGCTGGCCGCCGTTTGCGCCCTCGCTCCCTTCGGGGTTCTTTGCTGTCGGTTTGATTACACTTACAAAGTCGTTTGCCATTGAGTGTCCTTCTATCAAATTATCAGCTATTCGATGCAGCAAGTGTTGTCAAAGTCGCAAACACCCATCCGAACCCCGGAAAATTCACCTTTGGCAATCGTACGCCGGTCTTCCCCCGGCTACAGACTCTCTCATTCCTACTTCAGACGCTCCCGCTGCCTCTCGCGTCATCGGCAATTCATCCCAATTTCGACAGGAGATTTCCACCGGATGGGGCGCCTAAATGTGGCGCAGGGCGCGCGTCAGAAGATCCAGATAGCCGAAGAGTCCCTTGTCGGTATATCCGGGCATACTCCAGCACAACATATAGGGCAGTACATACCAGGGAATCACGAATCGGGGTTCCGCTCCTTCATCTCGGCCCCGGCATCTGCCATCGATGAACAGCAGAAGCAGAAACAGGCTGAGGATATGGAGATAGATCCAGCGGCCCCAGTCGGTTCCATACAAAAAGAGCTGGGTCGAGAGAACGATTGACCCAACAGAACACCCGCCCAGGATCAGCAGGGAGCGTCTAGCTCTTTCCCACATCGCGACCATACCGGCGAACAGAGGGGCGGCGGCGAGCAGCCCGAGAATCGAGTAGTTCCGATAGTAGTGATACTGACGGACCGCATCGAGGACCTCGGCGCGGGCGCTGGACTTCGAGACTCCCAGATAGCCGATCGCTCCGGTACAAAGCGAGGCGTCGTTGAGCGAGCTGCAGATGCGGTCGGCTGTCACGCGATCTCCGGGATGCATGAGGACAGCGGCCATTGCGAGGACGGCGACCACCGCCGGAAGCACCGCGCACTTTAAAGCCGTCTGAGGACGATACGCGATTAAAAGCGCGGCCAGCAGATAGGGGCCATATGCGGCGACCGGCTCGTGCGAAAGAATCGCGACCGCGCTGACTACCGCCAGGAACACGGACAGCACAGCAGGGCGAACTCCCTTTTTCAAAAAGAGCAGGAGCAGCCCAAGCCCGGTAAGGTACAAAATCTCCTTGTGATAGCCCGATCCCGGAACGAGCACGGGAAAGGCCAGGGTCGCCGGCGAGACCACTCCGGCGATCACCCAAGGCTGCCAGCTCGACTCATCCAGCAGCTTCCAAACGCAATAAAAGAGTGCCAGGTAGAGAGAGAATCCGGCCGCCATGACGAAGAGGACCGAATTGATTCCCGTCAGGCGAGTGAGTTGGAGGGCGATCTCGCCCAGCAGGCCCCGCCGTACGAAACCGCCCTCATAGTTGATCAGCCAGTCGGCAAAGGTCCAGGCCGTTTCGGACCTCAGAAACTTTACGCCGATGACGAACAACGCCGCCGAGAGAAGCCCGAAGTAGACTTCCAGCAGCAATCTCCCTAGGCGAAGCGGAAGGACAAAGGATCCTCCAGCGAATCCGGCACCCTGCTGCCCGGCGATCAGGTTTACCTCGACGTTGGACGATCGATCTCGCACGGGCGATCTCTCCTGCTGGGAAAGTCGGTGGATACGATCTTACCCTCTCGGAAGAAGATGGCCAGAGACTGCCAGGCAGCATTTACAAAAAACAAATTGGTAATTTAAGCGGGGTAAAAGCGGGTGGCCTGCCGGCCGAGCCCACTGCGCGTGGGGCGGTCACTTCGTAACATGTATATCCCCTTCGGGTCGCAGCTCCCGTTGGTCGCTTGCGTAAATCTTTGCGCCGACCAGCGGGAGGCCCTCGGGCGTGCCGGTATACGTGCCACGAAGGGTGCGCCGCCCGCGCAGGACGCCCGCGCGGCAGCGCTCTTCTGTCTACGACCTAATTGAAGATCTCCCTGACCTTATCGAAGAGGCCACGCGAGGTCGGGGTATTCTCGACCTCCATGGTCTCTCCCAGCTGCCGCAGAAGATCCTTCTGCTGGCGGGTCAGCTTGGCCGGCGTCTGCACCCGAACTTCGACGATCAGGTCGCCCTTGCCGCGCTCGTTCAGGTGCGGCACGCCCTTGCCCTTCAGCTTGAACTCGCGTCCGCTCTGGGTTCCCTCGGGGACCTTGATGGTCTCGGCGCCCTCGAGCGTCTGAATCTCCAGCTCGGTTCCAAGCGCCGCCTGCGGGAAGGAGATTGGCAGCACGCAGTGCAGATCGTCGCCGTCGCGCTCGAAAAACTTGTGCGCCTTCACGTTCAGGACCACATAAAGATCGCCGGCCGGGCCGCCAAAGCGTCCCGACTCGCCCTCGCCCTGGTAGCGGATGCGCGTATCCTGCTCGACGCCCGCGGGAACTTTGACCAGGATCTGGTGCTCGCTCTGAACCCGGGTCTCGCCGTGGCAGGTCTGGCAGGGATCGGAGATCAGCGTCCCCGTTCCACCGCAGGCCGAGCAGGTCCGGGCCACCGAGAAGAAGCCCTGCTGATAGCGCTGCTGGCCGCGGCCTCCGCACTGCGAGCAGGTGACGGGCTGCTTGCCCTTGGCCGTGCCATCGCCGTGGCAGTCTGGGCAGGTCTCGCTGCGGCGGACCTTGATCTCGCGCTCGACGCCGAAGACGGCCTCTTCGAACTCGAGGGTCAGATCATAGCGCAGGTCGCGCCCGCGCTGCACCCGCGAAGACCGGCCACCGCGGCCGCCGCCCATGTTGAACATCTCGCCGAATAGGTCGCCGAAGATGTCTCCCAGGTCCTGGGCATTGCCGAAGCCTCCGCCTCCAAACGGTCCACCGGCTCCGCTCGAGCTTCCGTTGAATGCAGCATGGCCGTAGCGATCGTAGGCCGCGCGCTTCTCAGGGTCGCTCAACACCTGGTAGGCCTCGCTGCACTCCTTGAACTTGTCTTCCGCAGCCGTGTCCCCCGGATTGCGGTCCGGATGGTACTGCATCGCCAGCTTGCGGTAGGCGGTCTTCAGCTCCTGATCGGAGGCATCCCGCGAGACGCTCAGGACTTCGTAGAAATCAACTTTAGTCACGTTTGCCGTAGCACTCATCCTTCAACGTACCTTCAATTTATTTAACGCTAACCCTCGGGACGGCGTTTGGTGCTTAGTCACTCACCATCGCCGGATTCGAAGCGATCTTCACCAGGGCCGGACGAAGCAGCTTTTCGCGGATCTTGTATCCGCGACGAATCTCCTCCAGTACCTGATGATCAGGGAACTCCTTGGTTTCAACGCTTCCCAGCGCCTCGTGCACACGGGGATCGAACTGTGCCCCGACCGCCTCGACCGGAACCACGTTCAGGCCCTTCAGTGCGTCGTCCATCTGCTTTAGAATCAGTTCGACGCCGGCGCGAAGCTGCTCGGCCGAACCGCCGGACCTGAGCGCCAGCTGGAAGTTGTCCATCACACCCAGGAATGGCTCGACGGTGCTCGAGACGGTGTAGTCGCGGGCGTCCTGACGCTCCTTGGCCTCGCGCTTGCGTGCGTTGTCGAACTCGGCCTGAAGCCGCGCCAGGCGGTCCAGCAGCTGGTCGCGCTCGCCTTTCAACTGCTCCAGCTCGGCTGAAGCTGTATCCTGCACGGCCTCGTCCGAAGGGCGGGTCACAACCTCTCCCTCTTGCACGGCCTGCACGGTACTGTCGTCCTGCATGGAATTGTGTCTCCTCATAGATCGTTTTCCTCTTCTATTATCGCCGATTCAGCAAGCTGGCATGATGCCCATGATCCGGTGCGGCTAAGTCCTTACGGAGCTTTACGATTCCTCAGGAGAGGGCAGCATGCGGTCGAAGACGCGGGAGAGATAGCTGACCGCGTTCATCGTATTCTCGTAGTCCATGCGCGGGGTCCCGATGACCCCGATGGTACCCCGGCTCTCCCCGGCGAGAGTGGCGGGGGCGGCGATCAGGACCAGACCCGCCATCTGGGGCGCCTGCTCCTCGAGGTCGAAGATCACGCGTACGCTCTCCTGACGGGCGTCGATGTAGGCGTTCAGCAGACCCACCAGGCGCTGTTTGGCCTCGAGCGCGGCCAGCATCTCGCGCAGCCGCTCGCCGTCGACGTTCGATCCGACCAGGTTGGCCACTCCCTCCACATAAACCGAGGGCATAGGGGTGCCCGAGGACGGAACCGCCTTCGACCAGAGCTGCTGTACGGAGTTCACCAGGCGCTGATACTCGCTGCGCTCGCGCTCGACCAGCCGGGCGAGTTCGGAACGGACCTGCTCGACGCTCCAGCCGCGGAAGTGCTCGTTGAGGAAGTTTGCCGCCGTATTCAGCTCGACCAGGGTGAGGTCGCGGTCGAGCGTCAGGACGCGGTCCCGAACCATGCCGGAGCGGGTGACCACGACCGCCAGAACACTTGCTGCGGCCAGCCGCGAGAAGTGTACATGCTCCAGCAGATCGCCCTCGGCGGCCGAGGCCATGGCGACGCCGACGCCGCTCGAGAGGGTCGCCAGCACATGCGAGGTTCTCTCGAGCACGGCGCTGGTTCCGGCGATACCGACGAAGCTGGAGTCGATCTGCCTGCGTGAATGCTCGGTCAGATGTTTTCCGTCGATTCGCGGGTGGGTCCGGGCGCTGAGCTGCTCCACATAGATGCGAAAGGCCTTGGCGGTGGGAATCCTGCCGGCGGAGGTGTGGGGCTGCTCGAGCAGGCCGGCGTCAGAGAGCTCGGCCATCTCGTTGCGAATGGTCGCGGAGCTTACCCCGGAGACCTCGCGGCCCTGTAGCCGCGCGATCGTCTTCGAGCCGACGGGCTCTCCGGTCTCGATGTAGCTTTCGATGACGGCAGTCAGGATGGCTCGTTGCCGCGCCGTGATCTGCCCCGTCTCAGCCATTCTCTTCCCCCGGTGGAATCAGTCTAACCTTGGCGTCAAGCGATGGAAACCCGCTTTAGAAGACGGGCGCTGCCGCGGGCCATCACCTTAGTCGATAAAAACTAGCTGATCTCGAAGACGTCTTCGCTCTTGGCCGCAATCTCCTTCGCCTTGTCCGCGACCCGACGGGCGACGTTATAGACCTCGGAGGAAAGCTTCGAATCAGGTCCCGCCAGAGCGATGGGCATTCCACGGTCGCCACCCTCGCGAATCTGCGGGTTGAGCTCGAGGGCGCCAAGGAAGTCGAGGCCGAACTGCGCCGCGGTGCGCTCGGTTCCACCCGCTCCGAAGACGTCGATCACCTCGCCGCTGGGCAACGTCATCTGGGACATGTTCTCGACCAGCCCCAGAACCTCCACCTTCACCTGATGGAACATCTCAAGCGCCTTGCGGGCGTCCTCGAGCGCGACGCTCGATCCGGTCGAGACGACGACGGCGCCGGTGAGCGGAACCGTCTGGACCAGCGAGATGACGACGTCGCCGGTTCCGGGAGGGAGGTCGATGAGCAGGAAGTCGAGCTCGCCCCACTCCACCTGCTGGAGGAACTGGCGGATGATCTGGTGCAGCATGGGCCCGCGCATCACCATCGGCTTGTCGCCGGGGGAGATGAGGCCGATAGAGATGAACTTCACGCCGTGCGCAACCACGGGCTCGATGCGGTTTTCGCCGACGACGTTGGGCTGGCGGGTCGCCCCCAGCATGGTGGGGACGTTGGGGCCGTAGATGTCCGCATCGACCAGGCCGACCTTGTATCCCAATTTCGCGAGCGCGACGGAGAGGTTGACGGCGACAGTGGTCTTGCCGACGCCTCCCTTTCCACTGCCTACGGCTACGACGTGCGCGACTCCCGGCAGCGGCTGTGGCTGCGGGGCTCCTGCTCCCATGTGTCCCATTTCTTCTCCTGAGATATCGGTTAGAGGTGCCAGCCGTCCCCGAGGGAGGCACGCATCTCTTTCTTGCGCTGGGTCTCGCCGGAGCGCATCTCGCGGCGGCGGGCGGCGTCCTCGTAACGACGCTGCTGATGTTCGGTCTCCGGAACGACCTGAGGGACGACCAGTTTGCTTCCATCCAGGTTAACAGCGACGTAGGTAAGGTAAGCCGAGGAGACGTGGCGGAGACGATTGTGACGGATGTCCTCGACGATCGCCTTGACGCCGACCTCCATAGAGGTGCGAAAGGCGCGATTGACGCTGGCCTTCAGGATCAGAAGATCGCCAATCTGGACCGGAGCGACAAAGTCCAGATGATCCATGCTGGCGGTGATCGTGATGGCACGGGCGTGACGGCTGGCGGCCATGGCGCCGACTAGGTCGATGTACTGCATCAGGCGTCCGCCGAAGAGATTCCCCAGGGCATTGGCGTCAGAGGGAAAGATAATCTCGCTGCGTTCGGACTGCGATTCATTGACGGTTCTTGTCAGGACGACTTCGCTCATGGATTTCCGGTGTTGAATCCTCAAGACCTTCTGATTCGTTTCTCGTACGGAAGACTCTGCTTAAGTTTCCTTAGTGTAAATCTTCACACGGCTTGCCAACCTGCCGTCGAACGTCGGAACATCGAGCCATGGATAGAATCGCTCTTCTCAACCAGGTGCTCGAACAGAACCCAAAGGATGCTTTCGCCCGTTACGGTCTGGCGATGACTTACCTCGGAGACGGTGATACGGAGCGTGCGCTCGCCGAGTTCGCGACGCTGATCGAGCACAACCCGGACTATGTTCCCGGCTACCAGATGTCGGCCCAGACGCTGGCCAAGCAGGGCCGTACCGAGGAAGCGCTGGAACGCCTGCACATCGGAATCTCCGCCGCCACCCGCACCGGGAATCAGCATGCGCTGTCCGAGATGGAGGCTCTTCGCGAAGACCTGAGCCGATGAATTCACATCTAAATTCGCATGCCTGTCACAATGACGTGGGAAGAGATCGCGATTCGCATCCTGCTGGCGGCCGTAGCCAGCTTTCTGATTGGCTATAACCGCGACGAGCGGGGAAAGCGTCTGGGCATCCGGACGACGATGCTGGTGTGCCTGGCTGCGACGCTGTCCATGATCCAGGCCAACGCGTTGATGAATTCGACGGGGAAGGCACCTGGCTCCTTCGTCACGCTCGATCTAATGCGTCTGCCTCTCGGCATCCTCTCCGGAATTGGATTTATCGGGGCGGGCGCGATTCTGCGCAAGGATGGGCTGGTGCGCGGCGTGACGACCGCGGCGACGATATGGTTCGTCACGGTGCTGGGGTTGATCTTCGGCGGCGGCCAGTGGATTCTCGGGATCGTGGGCACGCTTCTGATCCTATTTATCCTGTGGGGCCTGAAGCGGGTGGAAGAGCGGATCACGATCCATCGCACCGGGTCGCTCGAGCTTCAGTTCCTCTCTCACGAAATGCTGGATGAGGTCGTTCTTCCGACCGAAGACGAGCTCCGCCAGCGCTTGAAGAGCGCGGGTTACAGAATCAAGGAATGGACCGCGCTCTATGGCGAAGGCTCCCTTCGCTCGATCGAATGCGAACTTGAGTGGCGTCAGAAGGGCCATGCGGAGCCTGAAACTCCTCAACGGATCCGCGATCTCACGGTGCCTCCTTATGTCTCCAAGCTGCGCTGGAAGGGATGAAACCTTCAGAAGAGCCGTTCGACGTTCAGCCAGCATCTATACTTTCAACATGGCGAACTCTCTTCCCGCGACCCTCGGCGCCCTCCGCAACAGCGAATTTACCCCTGAACGCCTCGCCCGCAGTGTGAAGGACGAGCTGAGGGAGAACCTGATCGCCCGGCTGCGCTCGAAGGAGACGATCTTTCCCGGGATCGTCGGCTACGAGGATACCGTGGTTCCGCAGATCGTCAATGCCCTGCTCTCGCGCCACAACTTTATTCTACTGGGCCTGCGCGGACAGGCGAAGTCGCGCATTCTGCGTTCGCTGACGGGGCTGCTCGACCCGCATACGCCGTACATCGCGGGATCGGAGGTTCGGGATAATCCGTATGCTCCCATCAGCAAATATTCGCGCGACCTGATCGCGAAGCTTGGGGACGAGACGCCGATCGCCTGGCTCACCCCGGAAGAGCGATTTGTCGAGAAGCTGGCTACGCCGGATGTGACCGTGGCCGACCTGGTGGGCGATATCGATCCGATCAAGGCGGCGCGCTCGAATCAGGACCTGGGCTCGGAGCTGACCATGCACTATGGCCTTCTGCCGCGCGCCAACCGCGGCATCTTCGCCATCAATGAGGTGCCGGATCTCGCCGGAAAGATCCAGGTGGCGCTGTTCAACATCATGCAGGAGGGCGATGTGCAGATTAAAGGCTATCCTGTGCGCCTTCCGCTCGATGTGGCCATCGTCTTCAGCGCCAATCCAGAGGACTACACCGCTCGCGGCAAGATCGTGACGCCGCTCAAGGACCGTATCGGCTCGGAGATTCGCACACACTATCCGGAGGACGTCGAAGAGGGGATCCGCATTACCGCGCAGGAGGCGTGGTCGAAACGGCCCACCGCGGAGATCGAGATTCCGCACTACATCCGCCAGATCGTCGAGCAGATCGCCTTCACGGCCCGCGAGGACAAGAAGGTGGACAAGCGCTCCGGCGTCTCGCAGCGGTTGCCGATTACGACGATGGAGCTGGTGGTATCGAACGCCGAGCGCCGCACCTTCCTTCATGGCGAAGATCTGGTGGTGCCGCGCGTCGGCGATATCTACGCCGCGCTGCCCGGCATCTCCGGCAAGATCGAGCTCGAGTACGAAGGCGAGATGCGCGGAGCCGAGACCGTCATCCGCGAGATCATTCGCACCGCCGTGGCGGGGGTCTTTGATCAATACTTTGCTGACACGGACACGCAGCAGATCGAGCAGTGGTTCAACCTGGGGGGTACGGTGCAACTGAACGACTCGCAGCCCGCAGCCTCGTCGCTCACTGAGCTGCGGCAGATTCAAGGGCTCATCGAGAAGCTCACGCCACTCCAGGTCGATACCAAGTCTGCGCCAGAGACGGCGGTCAGCGCGGCCGAGTTTCTGCTGGAAGGAATGACAGCGCATAAGCGGATCAGCCGCGCCGAGGAACGTGTCTTCTCGGCCGCGGAGAAGAAGCAGCGCACCGATCAGGCAACCCAATATGCGGAACGCATGCGCGACCGCGAGCAGGAGGAGTCGAATCCTCGCGGACGCACCCGGCGCGGATTCAACTAGACTCTCCGTGAGAGGGAGAATGCATCTGGAACGAAAGCGGACCGTAGCAGCGCTGTGCCTAGCCCTGATTTTTCCGTGTGGACCGATCTTGCAGGCCGAGCACGTCGTACATCCCAAAGCTTCGTATATTGACGTAGAGCAGCGCCATCGGGAGCTGGTGAAGAACAAAGACCCGCGGACCGCGAAGGCTATAGCATCGCTGAAGTCCTGCGCCAGCCTCGCGCCGATTACTCCTCCTACCGGCCGAATGGTTATACCTCCTCACTACATCAGCGGGGGACATGGTCCCGTCAATCCGGCGGAGGCTCCCGCGACTCGTCCTTATAATGACTTCGAGCGTCGCGTCACAGCGGGAATGAATCAATGGCTGATCACCTCCTCGAAGACCGAGGCGGTGTGCGCCCAGCAGCAGATAGATCAATGGGCCACGGCCGGGACTCTTCTGGCCTACGACCCCAAGGAGAGCTCGCAGGCCTGGTTCCAGGTGGAGTGGACGTTGAGTGCGGTTGCCATCAGCGAATCGGTGCTGGTCAACGAGCCATCGCTCGACCCGGCGATGGTCAAGCGCGATATCGCCTGGATGAACAAGGTGGCTCATCGCACGATGGAGTTCGACAAGGCCGGCACCCAGACGAACAATCATCACTACTGGCGCGGTCTGGCAGCGATCGCGACCGGCGTGATCTCCTCCGATGACGATCTCTTTACCTGGGGCGTCGGCGTCTACAAGCAGGCCATCGATGAGATCGACCAGCGCGGGGCGCTGCCGAAGGAGATGGCCCGGCATGAGCGCGCCATTCATTACCAGTCGTTCGCCCTGCAGCCCTTGACCCCGCTTGCCGCCTTCGCCGAAGGGCAGGGGGTGCATCTGTTTGCCTACCGCTCGCCTTCGGGCCGGACCGTAGGCGATGCCGTGCGCTTCTTCGGCAAGGCCGTCGCCGATCCCGAGATCGTCAAGGCCTATACGCCGGAGCCGCAGATGCTTGACGATTCTGGTTCAGACTTCTACGCCTTCGCCGAGTTTTATGCGAATTCCCCTGGTGCGGGCGCTCTTCCGTCCGGCCTCCTCAAGGGTCTCGAACAGCCGACCTTCGCCACGCGCATCGGAGGCAGCACCACGGTGATCGACGGCTATATTCCGACAGCCCGGCACTAGGCGCTGCCGCGCGGGCTTCCTGCACGGACGGCGGTCACTTCGTGACGCGTATATCCCCTTCGGGTCGGCGGCTCCCGTTGGTCGCCTGAAAGATCTTTGCGCAGACGAGCGGGAGGCCCAACGCCGACGGCTCACTCGCGATCCGCTAAGGACCGCGCGGTGGGCCCGACCGGCAGGCCATCGGTCCGGATACCAGAGTAAGACGAGAAGAATCGAGAAGCCAGGGTCTACACTCTAATGAAGAGTTCCTGAGCGGAGGGTTCCATCGATGAAACGCGTTCGCTATACCAAATTCACCGGCGACCTCTCCTCGGGCTTCGGCCTTGAAGATCTGATGCAGGCGCTCTCGGACTTCTTCCTCGACTCTGGCTTCAACGATCCCTACTCCAACTTTCAGGAGTTCAACGACCAGACGATGGAGAATCTGCGCGATGCCATCCGTCAGGCGCTTGAGTCCGGCGAGCTGTTCGACGAAGAGGCGCAGGAGAAGTTCGAGACGCTTCCCGAAGACCAGGTGGAAGAGTTGATCGACAAGATTATCCAGAAGATGCAGGAGCAGAACTTCATCAACGCCGAGACGCCGCAACAGGGACAGGGCGAGACGGAAGAAGGTGGGGAGGACGCCCGCTTCGAGGTGACCGATAAAGGCATGGACTTCCTCGGCTACAAGGCCCTGCGCGATCTGCTGGGGCCGCTGGGCAAGTCGAACTTCGGCCGCCATGACACCCGGCACGAGGCCGCCGGGGTCGAGGTCAATGGCTCCTCCAAGCTCTACGAGTTCGGCGACACGCTCAATCTGGATGTCACCGCGACCTTCTCGAGCGTCTTTGCGCGCGAGGGTATCCGCACCGCTGTCGAGGGCGAGGAGCATACGCCGCTCAACATCGAATACTCCGATCTGCAGGTGCATCAGTCCGACTACCAATCCTCCTGCGCGACGGTGGTGATGCTGGATTGCTCGCACTCGATGATTCTTTACGGCGAGGACCGCTTTACGCCCGCCAAGCGCGTCGCCATGGCGCTGTCGCACCTGATTCGCACGCAGTTCCCCGGCGATACGCTGAATCTAGTGCTCTTTCACGACACGGCGGAGGAGATTCCGGTCTCGCAGCTCTCGCGCGTCAAGGTTGGTCCGCACTATACCAACACCCGCGATGGCCTGCGTCTGGCGCAACGCATTCTCGCCAGGCAGAACAAGGACATGAAGCAGATCGTGATGATCACCGACGGTAAGCCTTCGGCGCTGACGCTGCCCGACGGGCGCATCTACAAGAACGCCTTCGGCCTGGATCCGCTGGTGATCGAAGAAACGCTCGAGGAGGTCTCGCGCTGCAAGCGGTCCGGAATCATGATCAACACCTTCATGCTGGCCAATGACTTCCCCCTGATGCAGTTTGTGCAGAAGGTGAGCGCCATGTGCCGCGGCAAGGCCTACTTCACCACGCCACAGACATTGGGAAATTATCTATTGATGGACTTCATGTCGCGTCGCATGAAGACGGTTCACTAGACTGTATCCATTTAAGGCTCTGGCCTGCCGGCATGGGCCCACTGCGCATGGGGCGCACCCTTTGTGAAGTGTGTACTCACTTCGGGGTGGGGCTCCCGTTGGTCGCTTGAGAGAATCTTCGCGCCGCCCGCGCAGGGCGCCCAGGCGGCAGCGCCTAATTCGCGAAAGAAACGAAACCGCCGCACTACCCTTTTCGTACCTATTTGCGTCATATATGCCGGCGGATGGTGCGCCAGAAGGAGCTCCATGACACCCCAGGAACAACAGATGCTTCAGGGCCTGATTCAGCGCGTCAATCAGACCCAGCTGCAGGAGAAGGATCTCGACGCCGAAGAGATGCTGCGGCAGACGCTCGGGCGCAACCCGGACGCTCTCTATATCCTCGCCCAGACAGTGCTGGTGCAACAGTATGCTCTTGACCAGGCACAGAGCCAGCTTGAGCAGCTCCGCCAGCAGCAGCAACCGCAGCCGCAGCACACTACCAGCTTCCTTGGGGGCCTGTTTGGCCGCAACGAGCAGCCCGCCCCTCCGCCTCCGGTACAGTATGCGCCGGTACAATCCGCTCCCGTGCAGTACGCTCCCGTGCAGTACGCTCCCGCTGCGGGTTACGCGCAGGGATACGGCGCTCCGCAGCCGGGCGGATTTTTGCGCGGCGCGGCGCAGACGGCCGCCGGTGTAGCCGCGGGCGCTCTCGCCTTTGAGGGGATTGAAAGCCTGATGCACGGCTTCGATCACGCCGCCGGATATGGCTCCAACCTCGGCGGTTTTGGCGAAGAGCGGCCTGAGGTTATTAATAACTACTACGGCGATAGCAGCGGACGAGAGCATGAGAACAACCTCTCCCCCGACATCGAAGACCGCCGCGGAGAGTCCGCCTACTCCGAGGCCGTCGATAACAACGACCACAACTTCGGCGATGGATTCATGGACTCCGGCTCGAGCGACGATACTTCGGACAACTTCGATTCGGACTCGGACTTCAGCGATGACTCGGGCGGCGGAGACGACTCCTCGTTCTAAGCAGGAAGCTGACCTAAGTGCAAAGCCTAAGCTTATTCCTCTCCCTGCTTGTCCTTATCTTTGTCCTTGCGCTTCAGGGCGAGACCGAATTTGGGCGATCCGCGCGATCCGCTGACCTTGAACGGAATCTCCGCGCCGGCGCCGTGCTTTTTAAAGAACGGATCGACCGGTTTCAGCAGCCACGACTTCCACCACGTCGCGACCATGTTCGACAGCGCCGCCTTGGTGCGCACCGTGCCCTCGAAGTCCAGCTCATTTCCGTCGAGGGAATAGACGCCTGCCAAGGCGATATCGGCTCCGGGCAACGCGTAGGTCAAACTTTCGAAGTGCAGCTTTCCCGCACCCATGCCGAAGCGTCCGTTCATCTGCGAGCTGACATCCTGCGCGCCTGGCTTGGCAAGCTTGGCCTCTCCGCGTGCGCGCAGACTTAGCATATCCACCTTGTCCTGCCACTCGGGATTGATGAAGTGGATCGACCGCAACGAGAATCCACCCTTCAGGTCGAGCTTCTGGGTTACGCTCTCTTTGCCGGGACGGATCTCAAGCTTCGTCTTCATTCCCAGGCGTCCGGTCATGATCGCAGGCTGGGTTTTGACGGCCAGCTGCAGGAAGTCCTGAATCCTTCCATTGGGGACGTCAACGTTGAGATCGATCTTGTGACCCTTGCTTTTGATGTTGATGATCGCGCCCGCGCAGGTAAAGTCCGTTTGTCCCAGTCTGGCTTGAACCTGCTGAAGATAGGTGTCCCCACTGGTTCCATCGACGATCGCGGAGAACTTTGTCTCCAGATTCATCGGGTGATTCGCCGTATCGAGGGAGAAGTCCGGCGTCTTCGTGGCTCCGTCCACTTCAATTCGATTCAACTGCCCACGGAAGTCTCCCGTCGAGGAGAGGATGCCGGCGATTCCCTTGATCGTGTTCAGATCGGCATGATCGAAGGTGTACTTTCCGGTCACCGCCGAGTCTCCCGGGCTCTCGTTTACCCATGGGCCGAAGGTTCCCACCGCATGGATATCTCCCCTGGGGACAGCGTTGACCAGAGTTGCGTCATAACGCCACGGACCGTTGGGTCCGATGTTGTGCATCACGATATGTTGCAGCTCGAAGTTCTTGGGGTCCTTGTTCGGCTTGAGAGTGCCGATGATTAATCTCGAGTCGTCACAGTCGATCTGGTCGACGACGATCTTGATCTTGCCCGTGTGTCTTTGCCTCTTCGCAGCCTGCTGCCGCATCTCCCTGGGAGGAATGCTGATGGTCATCCCTTTAACCTTCACCGTTCCGACGTGCATCGGCTTGAGGAAGAGCCCGAGAAGATTGGCATGGAAGGCGAAGTGCTGGAGCCGGATGAGTGGGTCTTTGGCTCCGGCTGCCACTACGTCGTCGGTCGGGAAGATGCGGAGGCCGTCTCCGGAGACCTCAAGCCCTTTCAGCACGGAGACATGCAGTGCGTCCATTTCGACACGGCTATCAAAATGTGTACTGAGAGTTTCGACGATTCTGCCTCGCAGAATAGGCTCGGCCCGATGCATCATCCACTCTGCGGTAGCCGCAATCACGATCACAGCGAAGAGGAGAGTAATGGCAATCCATCCCCATATCCCTCGCTTTCTTCTGGGTGCGGAGCCGGAACGTGAGGAATCTGTGTCGTGCTTAACGGGATTCACAAACAATTGGATGCATTGAGTATTGCCTTAGTTCTGAGTCATTTTGAAGGGGATTTTCGTGACAAAAAAATGAGGTAAAGCTGTTACTCTTCTCATCGCCCCGTATCAAACGGGGCAGATGGGAGCAGCTGCCCATCTCAACAAACAAGGAGACTTTATGAAGAACTCTCTCAAGGCAATGATGTTGGGCGGCGCCGTCACCGGAATGCTCAGTGCTTCCGCCGCTCCCGTGCATGCTTCCAGCCTGCACAATGGTGCTCAGCTCGGTCAGGCAGCGCTCTCGTCCTCGATGATGGCGCAGGATACCGATAAGCACTCCTGTAAGGGCAAGAACGATTGCAAGGGCAAGGGCGGCTGCAAGGCCGGCGACAACGGCTGCAAGGGCAAGAATAGCTGCAAGGGCAAGGGAGGCTGCGCTACCGACGGTTCCAAGAAGCACTAATCCTCCCTTCAATCCGAGCTGTCCGGCAGAAGGTCTACTGTTCCCGTCCGATCTTCTGCCGGCCTACCCCCGAGGATCGCATCATGCCAGCAAATCGCTTCAATGCATTTACCGAATACGGAGTCGGCATTGGCCTTCGTGTTCCGCACTACCGGCACATCCTCGAGAAGAAACCCGTCGTCGACTGGTTCGAGATTATCTCCGAGAACTATATGGTCGACTCCGGGCGTCCGCTCACCGTGCTCGACCAGATCCTCGATCAGTATCGCGTCGTGCAGCACGGCGTCTCGATGTACTTCGGCTCAGCCGAACCCTTCTCGCGCGAGCACATGCGCCGCATCAAGGATCTCGTTCGCCGCACTAGGACGCCCTGGCTCTCCGACCATCTCTGCTGGGGTTCGGTCGACGGGACCTATACCCACGATCTTCTGCCGATGCCCTACACCTTCGAGGCCGCGCGCCGCACCGCGGAGAAGATCCGTGAGGCTCAGGACTTTCTCGAGATCCCGATCGCCGTCGAAAACGTCTCGAGCTACGCCGAGTTTCACATCTCGCAGATGACCGAGTGGGAGTTCCTGAACGAGGTGGTCGAACAGGCCGACTGCGGCATTCTGCTCGACGTCAACAACATCTACGTCTCCTCGCAGAACCACAACTTCGACCCGAAGGATTACATTGAGGCGGTTCCTGCAGATCGGGTGGCTCAGATCCACATCGCCGGACACTCGAAATTCGAGAAGTACATTCTCGATACCCACGACCATCCGGTGCTCGATCCCGTGTGGGCTCTGTACGCCCGCGCCATTGAGCGCTGCGGACCCACGGCAACCCTGCTCGAGTGGGACGACTCCATCCCTACGTTTGACGAGGTGCACGCCGAGGCTCTCAAGGCGAACCGTTACCTGAACTCGCAGGCGGCACTGGCGGAGAGTGCATGACGACCGACGCACCTGAACTTCTCGCCCTGCAGCGACGTATGGCCGCGGCGGTCATGCGTCCGCTGACGCGCGACGAACAGATGCGCCGCCGGGATGAGAACAATCGCTCCATCGCCGATGAGGCTGACGACTTCATCAAGCCAAACGACCGGCTCAGCTCCTTCGAGCGGCTGGAGATCTACAACCGTCAGTACTGGTTCCGACTCTTCTCGTCGTTCGAAGAGGACTTTCCCGGGCTCCGATCCATCGTCGGCACCAAGCGCTTCGAGCGCCTGATGCGCGCCTATTTGCACGCCCATCCATCGAGCTCGTTCACGTTGCGCAATCTAGGTTCTTCTCTGGTAAGCTGGCTGACCGAGAATCGCGAGTACGGCGCACCGGACACCGACGCCGCCATCGCCATGGCCGCGCTCGAGTGGGCTCACATCGAAGCCTTCGACAATGAGCAGCGCCCGGCTCTTACGGCGGAAGAGGCGGCCGCGCTCGACGACAACTCTCGCCTTGCGCTGCAGCCTTATCTTCGTCTGTTCGAAGCATCCTGCGCGGTCGATGACGCCCTGATCGCTGTCCGCGAGGCATCAGCGGGAGCCTCCGCTCAAGCCTCGAATGCCGTGGCGATCCACCTGGTACGGCGCACGCGCTCGCTGAAACCCGCGCCCGGTCAGATCTATCTTGCGGTACACCGGCACGAGGACTCCGTCTACTACAAGCGTCTTGCGCTCGAAGATTACTCCCTGCTGCGCGCCCTTGAATCCGGAGTTTCTCTGGGTGACGCAATCGAGGCGGCCTTTCAACAGAGCGCGATCGCCGAGGAAGACCGTCCTGCCCATATTCAGTCCGCGTTCCACTACCTCATGCAGATGGGCTGGCTCTGCACTCCGAAAGAGAACGACCTATGAAACCGATTGAACGCCTGGCCTCCGCGCATGGAATTTTTTGCAGCATCGTCCAGATCCTGCGCTCGCCTTTTCTTCTGGCTGTACGGCTCTACTGGGGCTGGCAGTTTACCCAGACCGGACTGGGAAAGCTGCGCCATCTGGACAAGATCACTGACTTTTTCACCTCACTCAACATTCCCTTTCCCGGCCTGAATGCGCACTTCATCGCCTGTCTGGAGTTCGTCGGCGGGATTCTGCTCATCCTCGGTCTCTTCTCGCGGCCCATCTCGCTGCTGCTGACCGGATCCATGTTTGTGGCTTACTGGACGGCCGATCACGAGGCTCTGTTCTCCATCTTTTCCGACCCCGGCAAGTTCTATAACGCCGATCCCTACACCTTTCTCTTCGCAGCTCTGCTGATCCTGATCTTCGGACCTGGTCTCTTCTCGCTCGACGCTCTCCTAACCCGCAGATTCCAGCCCTACATGCCATTGCCGCGTTCGGAGATGGATGCAGCCGCCAGCTGAGTCACGAGACGAGAACGCGATGATCGCGAAGGTACTGGCAGGGGGGACTGACACCTTTCACGAGCTCATCCGGCCCTATGAACGCAGCGTCTACATGATGGCGCTCTCGCTGCTTCACAACGAAGCCGAGGCGGAAGATGCCGCGCAGGAGTCCTTCATCAAGGCCTACCGTAATCTCGGGCGTTTTCGTGCGGAGTCGCGCTTCAGCACATGGCTGATCGCCATCGTACTGAACGAGGCGCGCGGACGCCTGCGCCGCAAACAACCAGGCCTGACCGACTCCATCGACGATACCTCCGAGGGCTCCGTCACGCCGGCCCAGCTGACGGACTGGCGCGAGATTCCCTCCGAGTCGCTCGAGCGGAAAGAGGTCCGCTCTCTCATTCGCCAGGCCCTCAACTCGCTTCCCCTTCCCTATCGCGAGGTCTTCGTTTTGCGCGAGCTGGAAGAACGTAATGTTCAGGAGACCGCCGAAGCCCTTGGCATTACCTCCGCATCGGTTAAGATGAGGCTTCACCGCGCCCGTATGATGCTGCAGAAGCAGCTCGCCCCGGATCTTATCAGCCAGGCGCCGAAACGCCGAAGGAGGTTCCCATGGTTCTGAACTGCCGCCATGTCTGGGACTACATCTCCGGCTATCTGGACGACACGCTCGCCGCCGATGTTCGAGCCAGTGTCGAGGAGCATCTGGCGCACTGCGAGATCTGCTCCGCTGTGCTTGACTCCACGCGCAACATCCTTATCCTGACCGCGGACGACCGCGTCTTCGAGCTCCCTCTCGGCTATAGCGAGCGTCTTCACGCGCGCCTCTCCCAAGCCATGCTGGAGATTCCTCCGCCCACGCGTGAAGGCGAATCCACCTGAAGAGGGACGGGCTAGATCCCGTGCAGTCTCCAGTGGATGATCCACTCGACGACCAAAAGAATGAGGGTCAGGACGGCAAGTACGACCTGCACGTTCTCGGAACGTATCTTTCCATGGGAGGCCGGCTGAACCCGCCACTGCGAAGCGGGACGGGCACGGAGCGATCGCACCCTCCAGACCGAGTACAGATTGGCTATGGCTCCCACGAGCGCCAGCGCCATCATGGGGATTCGGATGGCGTCCTGATGAAACGTGAGTACGGCTGGAAAGATGCCACCTGCCGTGGCCAGGCTGCCCAGTCCGATCAGCAATCGAACTCCGCTGATAGCCATGATTGCGGTGCATACGCTTTGCAGCAGAGCAAACAGGAGGCTGCCCCAGTTGGCCCAGCGCAGGTTGTGCTCGGCGCTCTCGGCCCGTTCGATCGGAGTATCCTTCGTCTCGTTCAATCTCACCTCGCCGGCCGGCCATTCTCCAACCACACTTTATAGAGTCCCCAAGCCGCTACCGTACAGTTATCTACGATCTCTCCATCCAGCAACATACGCTCGAACTCCGCCACCGTCACTCTTCTGACCTCGAGATCATGTTCTTCGGCATCGGGGTCTGGCTTCCCATCCGTCAAACCTTCGGCGAGAAACACATATTGTTTCTGATTCATGACTCCGTAGGCAATCTGCAGGGTGCTTAACAGGGTCATGCGCTCCGCTTCGAGCCCGGTCTCCTCGCGTAGCTCTCCGCGCGCGAGATCCTCCGGAACCACCTCGGCCTGCTCCCATCCACCCTGCGGGAACTCGACGAAGCGTCCACCGACGGTGTAGCGGTACTGCTCGATCAGATAGACGAACTCCCCTTCAGCCGTCTTCTCCAACGGGATGATGATCGACGCAGGGTCCTTGTCGATCACGCCATAGATGCCGCGCTGTCCATTGGATCGTTCGATCACATCCTCGCGCACGCTGGTCCAGGGATTACGGTAGACCTCGCGGCTGCTGATCGTCTTGATCGTCATCCTCTTCTTCCTTACTCCGGCGTCTCGAACTCAAGGTGCGAAGGATACTTCGCCGAACCGTAGATCGAGATCGTCTGGGGCTTGTAGGTGTTGGACGGTGCCGCCATGATGTTCGGCACATAGGTCTGGGGATTTCTGTCGTACAACGGAAACCAGCTCGACTGCACCTCGACCATGATCCTATGGCCCTTCAGAAAGGTGTGATCGGCTCCATGCAGGCTCCATCTGTATTCAACGACTTCACCTGGCTTCACGGGCTCAGGCTTTTCGAAGCTGTTGCGATAGCGTCCGCGAAGGATCTCATCGGCGATCATCAGCTGGTAACCGCCCATGCCGTCCGGAGCGTCGTCCGGGTAGACGTCGATCAGCTTCACAATCCAGTCGCCGTCGCTTCCCGTCGTCGCAGCGAAGAGATCGGCTGCCACATCGCCTGTCACCGTCACGTCATGGTCGAGCGCTGGAGTCGTGAAGTTCGCCAGGTCCTTGCGGCCGGAGACAAACCTCTGATCCTCCACCAGCCACGTCCTCCATTTCGATCCCTGCCCATAGGTCGACTGAATCGGTCGGTGACGATATGGCACCGGATTGGACGGATCGGCAACGTACTCTACCTTCCCCTCACCCAAAGGCGCTGTAAAGCCAAGGCTATGGTTGGAGTCGAGGTAGAGCTTCGCGCCCTTGAATCCTTCCTTCGGAGGCCACGCCTCGTAGCGTTCCCACTGATTGACGCCTGTGCGGAAGCTCGCGGTGTCCTTTAGGTCGAATCCGGAGCGGTCCTTCAGGTACTTCTCGAAGAACGGCGCCTCGATGGTCTTGCGATAGGTATCGCCGGTGGCGGAGCCGAAGTTGAGAGCGCCCAGATGCTGCGTCGTCGGAACCCAACCACCGTGGTTCCACGGCCCCAGCACCAGGAAGACTTCGTGATTCTCATCGTGCGGCTCGAGCGCCCGGTACTCGGCCTGCGTGCCCCACATGTCCTCCTGGTCCCACCATCCTCCCACCTCGAGCGTCGGAACCTCCACTTTCGTCAGGTGCGGCTCCACCGCCATGGCCTGCCAGAACTCCGTGTACTCGGGCTGGTTCAGAAACTCCTTCGCCGTGGGAAGATCACTCATCCCGGCGCTCCTGGCCGCACCAGCAAAGTTGACGTTCTTGAGGAAGAAGTTGAAGGTATCTTCGCTCGAATCCACCCGGACGTCCGTCTTCTGCGCCTCCAGCTGCTGCACGTAGTCGAACCCGTAGGTCTCGCGAAACGCTCCGTTGTGAAAAAAATCGTCTCCGATCCAGATATTCGTCATCGGAGCCTGTGGCGAGATGGCCTTCACCGCCGGGTGATGGTCGATTCCCGCCATCATCGCCAGAAAACCCGGATACGAGATGCCGATCACTCCCACTCGCCCGTTGTTGTTGGGAAGATTTTTGAGCAGCCAGTCGATCGTATCGTTGGTATCGGTGGTCTCGTCCACATCGTTCTTCGTTTTGTGCTCGACCACTGGACGATTCATGACGAACGTTCCCTCGGACTTATACCGTCCACGGATATCCCCGAAGACGAAGATATAGCCGCTGGCCGCCAGCTCCGGCTTCGACGAGTTCACAGAGTAGGACGATTCCTCATCCACACCATAGGGAGTACGCTCCATCAGGATCGGCAGGGGATCGCCCGTCTTCTCCGATTCCTTCGGGCGCAGAATGACGACGTGCAGCTTGACTCCATCGCGCACTGGAATCATCGCCTCGTCGCGTGTGTACTCGCGGAAGTGATTCAGCTGCAGTGGCCGATCGCTGAAGCGCTCCATCTGGAAGACCCGGCCCCCGCTCCGTGGACTGGTCGAGGAGGTGGTCAACCCCGCAGCATCGCGCACAAATGTCACTCGCATGGGAGAGTCTTCCACGGAGAAACGATCCGGACCCGGCTGAGGAGTCAATGCCATCGAGTCCATGCGCTCGCTCTCGATAAAGAGCCGTCCGTCCTTGATAAGAATCGCGTCTACGATGTCGGGCTCGTCCGCGCTGCGATACTGCCCCACGTACATCGCCAGCTTCTCCGAAGGATTCACGGACCCCGTCTGCGGCCAGACCGGAGCCGCCATGCAAAGCAGAAGAGCTCCCAACCCAGACTTCACCGACCAGCCGCGATCCCCCATCCAGCCTTCCTCAATTGCTTTTCAGGTAAAAACGAGAGCCGCCGAGGTAACCTTCTATCGCTCGATAGAGGGTTATCCGGCGGCATTCTGTCTTTAAGTCAGAAGCGTGGGCGAGGCCGCGCACTGGAACCCAATTCTGTTATGCGCCCCATCGCAGAAGGGCCGCTTCTCGCTGGCTCCGCAACGGCACAGCGAGATCGCGGGTTTGCCCGTCAGATCCCAATGGCGCCCATCCGCGTCCGTCAACGAGATCGGACCCTCTACCCGCAACGGCCCGTTGGGACGAACCGTGATCTTTACTGCCTCATCTGCCATCTGAAGTAACTCACTCTCTTTGGTGAAGATGAGCCAAGCATAGCAAACCGAGGTGACTTTCGGGTTGGGCTCCGGGCGCTCTCTGTCAGGGTCAGGCAAAGTCCAGCTCAACCTCGTCGACGTAGCACCAGCCCCAGCTCTCATCCGGTTCGATCGAGCGCATGATGGGGTGCTTGGTTGTATGAAAGTGCTTGGTGGCGTGCTTGTTGGGCGAGGAGTCGCAACAGCCCACGTGGCCGCAGATCTCACACATCCGCAGATGCACCCATCTTCCACCGATCTTCAGGAAATCTTCACAACCCTTCGCCGAAGGCTTTACGTCTCGAATCTGATCCAGGTGTGTACAGTGCGGCATAAATCCCCCCGTGTTTATTTCAGCATAGAATGCGCGTCAAAGATTTTGTTGAACGACTTGCCTTAGATCTAGGAAAGAAGAGCGCTGGCGCGCGGGCGCCCTGCGCAGGCAGCGGTCACTTCGTGATATGTATACCGGCTTCGCCGTGGGACTTCCTCCGGTCGGCGCGAAGATATTTCAAGCAACCAACGGGAGCCCCGGCCGAAGGGAACATACACGTCACGAAGGGTGCGCACGTACAGGGGTCCCCACAAACAGGTCTTCGTTTGTGGAGTGGCCGAGCGCAGTGGGCCCGGCCGGCAGGCCATCGCCTCCCCTCCCAAGATCGCGTATTGGAATATTTCAGACCACAAAAGAGCCCCCGCTGAAGCGAGGGCTCTTTGTGTCTTCCAAAGGACAGCAGCTAGGCGCCGGCCTTGACCTTGAGGAAGATGATGACGAAGGTGAACAGCGCCAGCGACTCAATGAAAGCGAGACCGAGAATCAGGAAGATGAAGATTCCGGGGCGGGCTCCGGGGTTGCGGGCGAGAGCCTCGGTGGCGGAGGCTGTCGCCTTGCCCTGACCGAGACCGCAGAGACCGGCTGCAAGGGCCATGCCCAGGCCGGCGGCCAGCGGAACCCACTGAGCGGCCGGATCAGCGGCGGCGCCCTGCGCGAAGGCCGGCGTTGCGAGCAGCATCGCGGCCAAGGACATAAAGAGGTACTGAAGCTTCTTCATGGTGATACTCCATCTCCCGTCAGATCGCCGCCAGTGGGTGGTTGATGCTCACCGTGCTGGCACCCTCACGCTCGCGGCGTTGTTGCTGCCGCGGAGAGGGAGTCCCTCCGCGGCAAATCGAAGATTAGTGGTCGTGCGCGACTGCGAGGGACAGATAGATCGCCGCCAGCAGAAGAAAGACGTAAGCCTGAATGACCGCCACGCCCAGGTGAAGTCCCAGGAAGATCAGGGGAATGCCGACCGGGATCAGCGAGAAGAAGGCCAGCGTCAGCAGGTCGCCCGCGAACATGTTCGCATAGAGACGGACGGTGAGCGAGAGCACGCGGGCGCAGTGCGAGATGATCTCGATGGGAAATAACAGGGGGTACAGCCACCACACCGGCCCCAGGAACTGCTTGATGTAAGCTGCGCCATTGGCCCGGATGCCATGGTAGTGGTAATAGAGGAAGGTGGTCAGGGCGAATCCCAGCGGCACCACGACATCCGCCGTGGGCGATTCGAGTCCCGGAACCAGTCCCATCAGGTTGCTCAGCAGGATGAACAGGAAGAGAGCGGTCAGGTAGCTGACGAAACGCTCCGAGCCGTGGCCGATGATCTGCTCGCCCTGGTCGGCGACGAACTCATTCGTCATCTCGGCCATGTGCTGAAATCCGCCCGGCTTCTCAACCGAGAGCGTCATCCGTACGATGAGGAAGTAAACAATCAGGATCGCGAAGACCAGAAGCTCCATGGCGAACGAGTTCGAGATGGGAGTCTGCGGATACTTCGGATGCACATGAAATGCCCCAAGCAGCGCGATGACCGGCGCGGCGAAGTGGTCGTTCAGAAACCTCGTGAGGAAAAGCTGATTCGGCATAAAAGATTTGGGGACTTCCTGAAAGCTTGCCTGAGACGGTCCAGCCCCGTTAGACAGTCCACGCCTTCACCAGCCTCAGACCCTCCACCGTGAGTGCGAACACCCCCAGGGCGAGCCCGGCCGCAAGCGCATAGACTGAGCCGTTCAGTACCTTAAGGCTAACATACAGAAGCGCGACCGTGGCGGCCAGACGGAGAAAGAATCCAAGCAGGACCATGGCCATGGGCTTTGCTACCCCTCCCACGTCCATGCGGGACATCACCGCGGTCATCAGCCGCAGCCACTCCCACAGGCCAGAGGCCGAGATGATCGCCCCCACCAGCAGCAGGGCCGCGCTCTGCCAGCCCAGCTTCCACCCAAGCAGGATCGCTCCAACCACCGATATGATGGCCAGCAGCCGCAGCGCCCGCAGGATCGTCCGGCGAAAGTCCTGATCCGAGAATGACTCCAACGACCTCACTTGCCGCGCCTCAGATAGCGTGAGGCAGTGAGGAAGATCTGCACAAAACCGCCAATCGCGCCAAGGACGATTCCCACGATCCCGATCCAGTTCTGGTGGAAGTGCCGGTCGAGCCAGGCGCCGATCAGCCATCCGATCACGCATCCGGCGGGCAGGGCGATGGCCAACTGAATCATCGATTCGGCCTTGACCAGATCCCCTAATGCGCCGCGACGCTTCTCGTTCTGTGGCATAACGAACAGTATTACATCACGGATAAAGGCAATCCCGGGAGGGTGTTCGGGCGGTCTTCGCGAGAGGGCCGCTTATACTGGACAACGACTACCCCGATTGAAGGAAGTATCGTGCACTTCGACTCCGAGTTTGAGCAGAAGATCTATCAACAGCGCCTTGAGAAACTTGAGCAGATCGCGGCCCTGGGCCATGCGACCTACCCGAACTCCTTCGAGTTTTCGGAGCTGGTTCCTGAGGTCAAGCAGAAGTACGACTCTCCCGCGGCGCCGGTTACGGGCGAACAGTTGGAGGCTGACCGCAAGGAAGTTGCCGTCGCCGGCCGCGTGATGGCCATACGGGTTCAGGGCAAGGCGGGGTTCGCGCAGCTGCAGCAGAATGGCGAACGCCTGCAAATCTATGTCCGCAAGGACGATGTGGGCGAGAACGGCTTTGCTTTGTACAAGCTGCTCGACTTGGGCGACCACATCGGCGTGCGCGGCTACCTGATGCGCACCCGCACCGGCGAGCTGACGGTCCATGTCCGCGAGATCGTCTTCCTGACCAAGGCCATGCTTCCGCTGCCGGATAAATACAGCGGCTTGGCGGACATCGAGCTGCGATACCGGCGGCGGTATCTCGATCTATTTACGGATACCGGGGACTTTGAGAGTCCTTCGGAGGGTACGGACGGCTCAACAGAGCCTGCGGCTAAGGATGCCGTTCAGACGCGAGCAGCGGCGCGGGAGGTCTTCGTCAAGCGGGCCGCCATGCTGCGGGCTCTGCGGAAGTTCTTCGATGCGCGAGGGTACCTCGAGGTCGAGACCCCAATGATGCAGCCGGTGGCCGGAGGTGCGGCGGCGCGGCCCTTCATCACGCACCACAATGAACTCGATCTAGATCTCTTCCTGCGGATCGCGCCGGAGCTTTATCTGAAGCGGCTGGTCGTCGGTGGCTTGGATCGCGTGTACGAGATCAACCGGAACTTCCGTAATGAGGGTGTGAGCACCCGGCACAATCCTGAGTTCACGATGCTTGAGTTCTACCAGGCTTATGCGAACTATCACGATCTGATGGCGCTGACCGAGGAGTTGGTCAAGTTCGTTGCCATGGAGGTGAATGGGACGACGATTGCCCATTTCAACGGCAATGAGATCGATCTGGGCAAGTGGACGAAGTTGTCGATGCGTGAGGCGATTGTCAAGTTCTACGAACTCTCGTTTGGTTCAACGATCTCAATCTCAGAATTTGAGGATGAAAAATCATTCCGAAACCTTCTCACTCGTGCTATGGAAGGCGCGAAGACCCAAATTGAAGAAGTTGAAAAGATCGATGATCTCGCTGAAAGAACATCAGCGAGAAAAGTGAAGTCTGATACATGGAAGGCGATCGAAAAGGTGCGTGGTGCTCATCTGCATGGAGCCGCACTCGGCAAATCTATCTCTGACTTTTTCGAAATCATCGCAGAACCCCACCTCATCCAGCCCACCATCATCTACGACTTTCCTCTAGCAGTCTCACCGCTTTCAAAGATCAAGCCTGACGAGCCGGTGTGGGTGGAACGCTTCGAGTTCTATATCGGCGGCTTTGAGGTGGGCAACGCATTCTCCGAGCTGAATGATCCTGCGGACCAGTTCAACCGCTTTCAGCAGCAGATCGAGCAAAAAGAAAAAGGCGACGAGGAGGCCATGGCCGCGATGGACGAGGATTACGTCCGCGCTCTCGGCTATGGCCTTCCCCCCACGGCCGGCGAGGGCATCGGTATCGACCGGTTGACCATGCTTTTGACCAACTCCCGCTCGATCCGCGACGTCATCCTGTTCCCGCTGATGCGTCCGCAGCAGAAAACTTTCGCGCAGACAGCAGCCAAGGAGTCCGAGCCGCACGGGGAGTCTGTCGAGTAGACCGGCGGGATAACTGGCCAGAGGCCGCCAGGCGGTATCCACCATAGACTACCGACCTATGGCATGCCGTTTCGCTCTTTGGCTTATTTTATAGAGTGTCATCCTGAGCGGAGCGCGCAGTCGAAGGGTTTGCTGTTTTTCTCCTTGTCACTGAATTCACAGGAAGTCTTCGATTCCGAAGCGTGGGAAGACGCCATGGCTGGACGAAGGAAAGCAGATCCTTCGACTTCGCTACGCTCCGCTCAGGATGACACCTCGGGGGGGACTATAGCTCTTCCTTCTAGCAGCCCACCATCTTACCCGTAGATACACCCTAGAATGCGCGCAGAGGCTTGCCGTACTCCTCGCCGAAGACAGTGTGGTTCATCTCGAAGCGGCCGCCGTTGTACTTGTCCGGGCCTTTGAGGTGCCCGATACCGAGCAGGGCAACGACCCAGTAGCTCATGGGCAGGCGCAGCACCTCGTGCACCTTCTCCTGCTCGAAGCCCTCCATGGGAGCGGTGTCGTAACCGAGCACCTCGGCCATCAGGAGCATGTGGGTGAAGGCGATCATCACATGCTTGTTGAGCCAGCCGTGCATCTCTCCGCTCGAGAAGCCGGAGAGGAAGTTTGAGACGCTGGTTCGGGCCTGAGCGGCGTAGCTCTCGGGCATTCCGCCTTCGCGGCCGAGCTGCAGCATCAGGTCGAGATCCTTGCGCCAGCCGTCGGCGTCGCCGCAGGCCACAATGACGGCCGACGCCTCTTCCACCTTGGCCTGGTTGTAGCTGGCCGAGCGCAGGCGCCGCTTCTGCTCGGGCGACTGCACGACGACGAAGCGCCAGGGCTGCATGTTGTATCCGCTGGGAGCGTGGAGCCCAGCGTCGATGATATGTCGAAGATCCTCTGGAGGGATTGGCGTGCCGTCGAAGCTCGGAGTGGCTCGCCGCTCAGCAATTGCCTGGGTCAATGATTTCCTAGTCGTCGCCATGGGTCCTTATGTTCTCTTTACTTAGGATGTTGTCTTTGCGCGCAAGGCTTGCCGCGCCCAAAGACAAAGGCGTCTTCAAGATAGCATCTTGACCGCCAGGTTCGGTCTAAGACGTGTTAAACCGTCCGCATCACTTGATCTCGTTCATGGAGAGTTCGGTGGCGTAGGGGTTCTGTCCCGGAACTTGGGCGAAGATCCATACGCCGTGAAAGCTCTTGCGCAGCTCCGGGTAGGCGCCGACGAGCGCGCTCATGGCGTCGGTGTTGCGCTTCCGCGCGGCGACCGGGTCGCCGATCTGTTCGACCTTGAGCCAGGCAGTCACATCGATCTTTTCCTTGGCGAGTGAATCGTCGACGCCGAGACCGGTGAAGTGATACTCCGCTCCATCGGCGCCTTTGACGACGAGGGGAGAGCCCGCACTGACCCCGCTTGACAGAGCCGGGGGAGCCGCAGCCGTCTGTTCACTCCGCAGCTTCTCAAGATGCGTACTCTGAACGATTCCCGAGGGGTTGAGCAGCGCCTCGGCCTGCTGGTAGTAGAGCCAGGCGCTCCACTGCTCCTTGCTCTTGGCCATGGTGCGGGCTTCGGTCCAGTACCAGAGACCGTCGTGGCCGGCCGCGGTCATGGGCTTGGGATAGAAGCCTGCCATCTGCCACTTGCCCTGCTCCTGCTGCAGAAGAAAAGAGAGCCTCCATGGAGTGGCGATGCCTCGCGCCTCCACGATGGCGAAGCCGTACTTCCCGGCCGGCAGTGATGGAATGGAAAAGTCCGCTTCATTAATCGAGCGATTCAGGGCGCAGAGAAACTGCGCGTTTGCGGGCTTGCCGTCCGCTCCTGGCTTGAGATCGCTGGCGTCGAGTAGATAGACCTGATCGACGGCGAGGGTTGCGCCCTTGATCTTCGCGGCAGCGCCTCCGACCGCGTTCTGAATCGCGCCAAAGTCTTTTGCATACTCGGGCACGGTCATTGCCTGCAAACCCGCAGCATCGTTAGCCTCGACGCGGGCGGCGAGGGTGCGCGCAGAGGAGGCCAGGGCATCGCGATCGGCTGCGGGCATCGCCGACTGCGTCGTGCAGGTCTCGGCGGCGGCCACGCCATACGCCAGCATCCCGGCCAGGGCTAGAGCGGTCCTCCACCGTCCGGTCTTTGAAATACAGACTGCCTTACGCACAACCGCCCTCCATCGAACGACTCAAGTCTAGTACACCATCCTCTATATAGCTTCGACGCTCGTGGGGACGGTTTGTGTTTCCGCCCCGGCAGCTGCCTTAGCGGGCTGACTCGCCGTCGTGTTACCCTGCTGGCACTTCTCCGTGAGGGTCCTTTTCGCAGTGAAAAAAGAGGTCGTCAACGATGCTACCCCGCACAGCCAGCTGACCATGCAGGTGGTCGAGCACGTGCGCTCTTTGATCGCCTCGGGCGAGGTGAAGCCGGGCGACCGGCTTCCTCCGGAACGCGAGCTGGCCCGCGAGTTGAAGATCAGCCGATCGAGCCTGCGCGCGGGCATCGGATTTCTCTCCGCGATGGGCGTTCTCAAAAGCCGCCATGGAGCGGGAACGTTCGTCTCGAGCGGCCCCCCGGCATTCGATTCGAGCTCGCTGACGGTGTTGGGCGCACTGCATGGATTTCTTCCCTGGCAGATGTTCGAGGCGCGCCTCGTGCTGGAGTCCTCCGTCGCCGCGCTGGCAGCTGAGCGGGCAACGGACGAGCATATCGCCGAGCTGGCCGAAGAGGTGGCGGAGATGTACGCCTCTCTCGCCGACCCGCAGGAGTACCTGATTCATGACGTGCGTTTTCACCGGACCATCGCAAGGGCCGCCGGCAATCCGATTCTGGGCGCCCTGATGGAGACGATCACGGCAAATCTCTATGAGCTGCGATCGAAGACGGTGCAGAACTCCCAGGACCTGAAGGAGTCGTCGGAGATGCACCGCGAGATCTTCCGTGCGATCCGTTCGCACAACCCCGCCCTGGCACGCCAGACCATGGAAAAGCACCTGAACCTGGCCCGCACCGCGCAGGATGCCGAGACCGACCAGCCGCATCCGGAGGACCGTGACTCCGATGCGATCGAGAGCGTGATCGAGTAGGGCGTATCGACAGATTCAAATCCACGATTTTTGGGAGAAAAGACGATGGCCTGCCGGCTGGGCCCACTGCGCGCGGGACGGTCGCTTCGTGACGCGTGTACTCCCTTCGGGTCGCGGCTCTCGTTGGTCGCTTACGTAATTTTCGTGCCGACCAGCGGGAGGCCCCAGGCCGAAGCCTGGTATACGCGTCACGAAGGGTACGCTGCCCTCGCAGAGCGCAACGCCTATTTACCACAAACAATATAGGTCGATACGAGCTGAGCAGAAAAACGCAACCGACTGAGCGTCGAAGAGGCCGGAGAGAGCACCGGGAATCGCTCCTCCGCCTGCTAGACTTAAATTTAGCCAGCCCATGTCTGAAACGCAGAAGAAGTTCTATCTCACGACGCCGATTTACTACGTCAACGCGCGGCCGCACATCGGCCACGCTTACACCACCATCACAGCCGATGTCATCGCACGACGCCAGAGGGCACTTCTGGGCGACAGCAATGTCTGGTTTCTGACGGGAACCGACGAGCACGGCCAGAAGATTCAGCGTTCGGCCGAGGCCGTGGGGATTGCACCGCAGCGCTTCGCCGATGAGGTCTCGGCGCAGTTCCGTTCGTTGTGGCAGCGGATGGGTATCACCTACAACGATTACATCCGAACCACCGAGCCCCGCCATGTCCATGGCGTGCAGAGGCTCTTCGCCGAGCTGTACGAGCGCGACCACATCTACCTGGACACCTACACCGGTCAATACTCCGTCGGCGAGGAGATGTTCGTCGATGGGCCTCCGGGAACAATCGGGCCCGACGGCAAGCCGACCGAGACCGTCACCGAAGAGAACTTCTACTTTCGCCTGAGCGCGTTTCAGGCGCAGCTGATCGATCTGATCGAATCGGGCGAGTTCTGCGTGGAGCCCGAGGCTCGGCGCAACGAGGTACTGAGCTTTCTGCGCGGAGACACAGCCAACGCATCCGAGACGAAGCTCTCGGCGAAAGGCACGGCCTATGTGCCGGGAGCGCTTAAAGATCTGTCCATCTCGCGCAGCTCTTTTGACTGGGGCATCCCCGTTCCGGAGCCCGCGGCGAGCACGACGCAGAAGAAGCACGTCATCTACGTGTGGCTGGATGCGCTGGCCAATTACATGACCGCCGTCGGCTACGGCAGCGACGACGCAGAGGCGCAGGCAAAGTTTCAGAAGTTCTGGCCCACCGATCTGCACCTCGTGGGCAAGGAGATCATTCGTTTTCACTGCGTCTACTGGCCGGCGTTTCTGCTGGCTGCCGGCGTTCCGCTGCCGAATAAGGTGCAGGCCCATGGCTGGCTGCTCTTCGAGGAGTCGAAGATGTCGAAGTCGCGCGGTAATATCGTGCGCACCGAGACCATCCTCGACGGCTTCGGATCGCTTAAGCAGAAGCCGGCCGACAGCCCGGGCCCGGAGCTCAACGACGATACCTGGAAACAGGAACAGGATCTCTTCGGCGCCGACGTTCTGCGCTACTTCCTTCTGCGGGAGATTCCGTTCGGGCAGGACGGCAGCTTCAGCTTCGACGCTCTGGTGCAGCGCTATAACTCCGACCTCGCCAACGGTTACGGAAATCTCGTCAGCCGCACGCTGGCGATGATCGAAAAGAACCTCGACGGCATCTATCCCGAGCTTCGTCTGCCCACATCGCAGGCGAGCTCTGAATCGGCTCAGAAACTTGAGATCTCGGCAAAGGCGCTGATCGATTCGGTCGCGGAGGACTTCGCCACTGCTCGGTTGACGCGAGTCCTGACGAACATCGCCAGCTTTATCACGGAGGTCGATGGCTTTTTCTCGCTCAGCGCCCCGTGGAAGCTGGCGAAGTCGGATGAGCCCGGTGCTCGCGAGGAGCTTCGTGCCGTGCTGGCGACCACAGCCGAGGCGATCCGCGTCATTACGGCGCTGCTTTATCCCGTGCTCCCCTACTCGACGCGCAAGGTGTGGCAGCAGCTCGGCCTGGGCGACATGGAAGCTGCCGCGAGGAACGGCGAGTTGAAGAGCCTCGTCTGGGGCGGACTAAAGGGCGGCACGCAACTTGGACCGCTGGGACCCATCTTTCCCCGCGCCGATAAAGGATTGATCCAGATTATGACTGACGCAGAACAGAATCCCTCCGCACCTACGCCCTCGAAGCTGATCGACGAAAAGACGACCCACACCACGCCCGCCCCCGGCGAGTCGACGCACCCTGGCGCCGCTCCGCGGACCAGCGAGCTTCCGCATCACGATCCGGGCTCGCATGTGGGCGCCAGTTCGTCCGGCGTGGCTGAATTGTCCAGGCCTCCTGCACCTCATACCGAAGCTCCGGCATCGGGCATCTTCGCAGCTTCGACCGCAACCGAAACGCAGCAGATCGCCATCGACGACTTCGTAAAGATCGATCTGCGCGTGGCCAAGGTCCTTGTGGCCGAGCGCATTCCCAAGGCGGACAAGCTGCTTCGGCTGGAGGTGGACCTGGGCTACGAGAAGCGGCAGATCCTCTCCGGCATCGCCGAGTGGTACGCTCCGGAGGATCTCGTCGGGCGCCGCATTATCATCGTCGCCAATCTGGCCCCGCGCAAGATGCGCGGGCTAGAGTCCCACGGCATGCTGCTGGCGGCATCGCATGGAGAGAACGGCAAACCGATTCTCGCTACCTTTGCCGAAGGCGATGAGATCGAGTTGGGATCGCGGCTGAAGTAATTTGCAGCAGCCGCCTGCCTCAAACATCATCAAACCCAGAAGGAGATGAAGTATGAAAGCATGGCAGCTCACAGGATTTGGCCGCGAAAACCTTGTTCTGAATGACGTTCCTCAACCTGAGCCCGGACCTGGCGAGGCTCTGGTGCGCATCGCTTCGGTGTCGCTGAACTATCGCGACAAGCTCCTCTATGACGGAAGCTACAATCCGCACCTCGAGTTCCCCATGACCCAGGTGGCGGATGCGGTCGGCGAGATCGTTGCGCTCGGCCCGGATACCCATCGCTTTCGCGTGGGCGACCGCGTTATCACCAACTACTGCACACGATGGATTGACGGACAGCCGACGTCGAAGGAGTCGCTTTACACGCTGGGCAATACCATCCCCGGTGCTCTAGCCGAGTATCTGGTGCTGACCGAAGAGGCGCTCGTAAAGACTCCCACTTATCTGACCGACGATGAGGCGGCATCACTTCCCTGCGCTGCCCTGACGGCGTGGTTCGCCCTGGTCGAAAAGGGCGGTCTTACCGCAGACCAGACCGTTCTGATCCAGGGGACGGGAGGGGTCTCGCTCTTCGGTCTCCAGATCGCTGCCGCCACAGGAGCCACGGTCATTGCCACCTCCTCGAGCGATGAGAAGCTGGAGCGGGCGAGACAACTCGGAGCGCATGACACCATCAACTACGCGAAGACGCCGGAGTGGGAGAAAGAGGTGCTGGCCGCGACCGCGAAGGAAGGTGTGGATCAGGTGCTTGAGGTCGTAGGAGGATCGAACCTGACCCGCTCCCTCAAAGCTCTGAGCGTGGGAGGACAGATCTCCATCATCGGCGTCATCGACGGTTTCGATGCGACGATTCCGCTCTTCACGGCCATTCAGAAGCACGCGGTGCTGCGCGGCATCTCGGTCGGCCCGCGAAGGGCGTTGGAGGACATGCTGCGCAGGTTCGATCAGTGGCAGCTCCATCCGGTGATCGATTCGGTCCACTCCTTTGCGGAGGCGCGAAAAGCCTTCGACCGGCTCGAGCATGGCGGCTTCGGCAAGATCGTAATCCGGGTACGGTCGGCGTGAAGATATTTCCAAGCGACCAACCGGAGCCTCACCCGAAGGCGATATACACGTCACGATGTGACCGCGCATCGAGTCCACCCATTGCCTTTCCAAAGGTCAAGGCTTCGAACTTAGTTCGATACAACCTCGGCAAATTCTAAATCTCGACGGGAACGGGAACAGACTGCTTTCCGATCGCAATGACGAAGTAGTTCGCCGGCGTCGTGCCGATGTTCTTCAGACCATGCGGGACGTTGGAGGCGTTGAAGATCACCCCTCCGGGTCCCACTTTGGACTTGGTGCCATCTCTGTTCACCTCGAGGTCACCTTCGCGGACGAAGAGGAACTCCGAGTGAACATGCTTGTGGGGTGGATGCGGCATCTTGCCGGGAGGCAGAGTGGTCTCGTGGACCTCGACAGCCTCTCCCGTCGCCAACAAGCCCTGCACGACGGCGCGGCTGGCTCCGCCGTTCGAGCTGGGCCTGGCGGGCAGCGAATCGAAGGTCCAGGTTCGCGACTTCGACAGGACCTGGTCGGACTTCGATTGTGCTTCCGCATCGGAGGAGGAGAGGCTGCCCACGGCGGCCAGGGCCGAGAGCGCGACACAAAGATCACGGCGATTGAAGTTTTTCATGCCCGCCATCTTAGCCGAAGGCCGTGAAGACACGTCGTGATCGCCTTGTACCCCCTTGGATATGATGAGGAGAGACACCATGCTCATCGACTCGCACGCGCACCTCGACTTCTATACCCACCACCCCACCGAACGCGACGAGGTTCTGCGCCGCGCCTGGAACGCGAACGTCAGGACCATCCTGGCGATCGGCATCGGGCAGGATCCTTCTCAGATGCACCTTGCGCTCAATCTCGCGACGACCCTCTCCGGCGACGGGCTGCCGAAGATCTACGCGAGTGCGGGGATTCATCCCGAGCAGGCGCACCATGCTACTCCCGAGGCGCTGGATGAACTTACCCGGCTGGCCTCGCATGCTTGTTGCGTTGCGGTCGGCGAGATCGGTCTGGACTACTACCATCTTGAGAATCCGGAGATCGCACTTCAGCAGCAGGCCTTCGTCGCGCAGATGAACGTCGCTGTCCAGGTCGGCAAGCCCATCATTATCCACTGCCGCACCTCGGAGCTGGCCACGCCGCAGTCGAAGCAACGCTATGGAGCGGCCGATGCCTGGGCCGACATCATCGCGCTCATCGCCGAGCATCTGCGGCCTTCGGGACTGGGCGGCATCATGCACTGCTTCTCCGGCAACGTCGACGATGCCCGGCGTTCGCTCGACCTGGGTTTTTATCTCTCCTTCGCGGGCAACCTGACCTATCCCAAGGCACAGGACATTCGCAAGGCCGCCGCCTTCGCTCCCTCCGATCGCATTCTGGTCGAGACTGACGCTCCCTTCCTTGCGCCGATCCCCTTTCGCGGCCAGCGCAACGAGCCCGCCCTGGTGGCGCACACCGCAGCAGCCCTGGCCGAGGTTCGCGGCATCTCACCGGAGGAGCTGGCGGCAACAACGACGGAGAACTTCCATCGCCTCTTCCCCTCGACCCGTCCAGCTGCCTGAGATAATAGAGCTTTGAAATTACGGGAAGGAAACAAATATGGCATCCGACAACAGCTTCGACGTAGTGAGCAAAGTAGAGATCCAGGAGGTCAAGAATGCGATCGATCAGGCCTCGAAAGAGGTCGGCGCCCGCTTTGATCTGAAGGATTCAAAGTCCAAGATCGAGCTCGAAGGAACCGAGACCATTCAGCTCGCTTCACAGGATGAGTACAAGCTCGAGGCAGTGAAGGAGATTCTCTCGCAGAAGCTGGTCAAGCGCGGAATCTCGCTCAAGAATCTTGAGTACGAGAAGATCGAGCCCGCGTCGAACTCCTCCGTACGCCAGAAGATCAAGCTCAAGCAGGGCATCGCCTCCGACAACGCCAAGAAGATCGTGGCCGCCGTCAAGAACTCCAAGCTCAAGGCTCAAGCCAGCATTCAGGGCGACACCGTCCGCGTGGTCTCGAAGGATCGCGACATCCTGCAGCAGGTCATGGGAAAACTCCGTGCCGGGGACTATGGGGTGGAGCTGCAGTTCACCAACTTTAGATCAAACTAGGGCGTATCGATCTGTTGTTTGGGGTAAAGAACAGTCCTGCCGATTGGGCGCTCCACGCGGGCTGCGCACCCTTCGTGACGTGTCTAACGGCAACGCCCGAGAGCCTTCCGTTGGTCGGCGCGAAGAATCTTCGCAAGCGACCAACGGAGCCCTCGCCCCGAAGGGAGTACACACATCACGAGGGACCGCGCACCGGGTCCCCAGCGAGCTTCCTCGCTGGGGTGGACTCCACGCGCAATGGGCCCGGCCGGGCGGGGCCATCGTCTTGATCCTTCGAGACCAGCCGCGAAAATCTTTCGTGCGATTTTCGAGCCGGTCTCTCGGTTCGATAAACATCCTGTTACTCTGAATCCAAGTGAGCACACTCTCCATCGCGACCGCTGCCGAGGTCTTCGACCTTCTCCGGGACGACCTTGCCGCTATCGAGCAGGAGTTCTCCCGCCAGTCGGCATCGAACGTGGCCGTCATCACGGACATTGCTCAGTACCTGATCTCGGGCGGAGGGAAGCGTATCCGTCCTCTGCTGCTTCTGCTGGCGGCGAAGGCGCTGGGCTCGACCGTCCACAACCGCATCCGCCTGGGAGCCGTGGTGGAGATGCTGCACACCGCGACGCTGGTGCACGACGACATCATCGACGAGGCCGATACGCGGCGCGGGCGACCCTCTTCGAACACCACCTGGGGCAACTCCAAGTGCGTGCTTGCCGGCGACTGGCTCTACATGCAGGCCTTCTCCTCGGCACTCGAGGAGCGAAATTTCCATGTACTCGATCTGCTGATTTCGCTGACCCAGCAGATGGTCGAAGGCGAGCTGCTGCAGATTGAGAAGCTCGGCCACCTGATCAACGAAGAAGAGTACTTCGACCTGATCTATCGCAAGACCGCCTGCCTGTTCAAGGTCTCGATGCAGCTGGGCGCGGCCATTACGCCGCATAGCTTCGGCGACGCAACGGTGGTGGAAGCCCGGCTCGGCGAGTACGGGCGCAACCTGGGGCTCGCCTTCCAGATCGTGGACGATGTGCTCGATCTGACCGCCACCGAGGACGTCCTGGGCAAGCCGGTCGCCAGCGATCTTCGCGAGGGCAAGGCTACACTGGCGGTCATTCATGCGCTCGAGCGGGGCACCGGGGCCGATCGCGAGGCCATCCGCACGGTTCTGGCCGACCGCAGCTTCACCGGCGTCTCCCATCCGCAGATCCTCGAGATCCTGCGACGCCATGGCTCGATCGAATACGCGATGGATACGGCCTGTGCCTACGCCGAGGTCGCGCGCCAGTCCGTCGCCGATCTCCCGGCCTCCGATGCCAAGCGGGCGCTGCTGTGGGTTCCGGGCTTCGTCACCAGCCGCAACCGTTAGCCCCGAATCTTAGTATCATTCCTGCATGATGCGCAGGTCTCTTACGACCGCCGCTCTTCTGCTCGCAGGCGCCGGTCCTCTCTTCGCGCAAAACGATGCTTCCCCCGCGCCGTCCACGCTCCAGACGACGACCAGGCTGGTCGTCGTTCCCACGCTGGTCCAGACCTCTTCCAGAGAGACGGTCTACTCTCTCCACGCCGATGACTTCCTCCTGACGGACAAGGGCGTTCCCCAAAAGCTTCACCTTGATGATGACGCCACGCAGCCGCTCTCGCTGGTCGTGTTGTTGCAGACGGGAGGCGCGGCCGTTCATGAGTTCGAAAAGTATCGCAACCTCGAGACCATGCTGGCCGAGGTGCTGGGGAAGGCCCCCAACCAGGTCGCCGTGGTCAACTTCGACAGCAAACCTGAGGCCGCCTCGCCCTTCACCTCGAATATCGAGGAGTGGACCGACGCCATCAATCATCCCGACCCTGGAGACGATGGCGCCGCCATCATGGACAGCCTGAAGTACGCGCTCGCGTTGCTGGCAAAACAGCCTGCCACGAACCGCCGGGCGATTCTATTGATCTCGCAGCCGTTCGATCTCGGCAGCAAGACGGCCGCGAAAGAGGTCGTCCGGATGACGGGCGAGACCAACACCGCGATCTACACCCTGACGTTTTCTCCGCAGAAGACTCGAATCAAGGATTCGCTCACGGAGAAGCCGCACTCCAACCCTCCCATCACGCTGCCCAATGGAACTTATACCGGCTACTTCAACCTGAGCGAGCCGTTGGGAATGATTCTGGATGCGATGAAGAAGAATGTCGCGGCTGAGGTTGCAACGCTCTCAGGTGGAGAGGTTGCAGCGTTCAATAACCAGCATGAACTGGATGACAAACTGACCATGCTCGGAAGTCATCTCCACAACCGATACACTTTGACCTTCACCCCAACCTCGTCCGAGCCCGGCCTCCATCCGCTTCAGGTGCGGCTGCCGAATTATCCCCAGCTCACGGTTTCGGCCAGAACGAGCTACTGGGCCAGCGATCCGGCTCAGGAACATTAAACCGGGCGAAACTACTCCTCGTCTTCCAGATCGTCGTCCGTGTCGGGATCTTCTTCCACATCGATCTCGACTGCCAGAGGCTGGGCCGCCATCTTGCCGCCACCACGGTCCATCAGCACCTGGATTCTTCCCTCGGCGGCCTCAAGCTCGCTCTTGCAGCTCTCGGAGAGATTCATTCCCTCTTCGAAGAGCCGCACCGAGTCTTCGAGCGACAGATCGCCCTGCTCCAGGCGCTCCACGACCGATTCCAGGTCCGCGAGTTTGCGCTCGAAGTCCGCCACTAGACGCCACTTTCTGCAAGCCCTAACACCCGGGCCGCGGCCAGATACTTCTCCTTGCCGAAGGGAGCGCTGACCTGTACTCCCTGCACCATAGGCCTGGCCTCTTCGAGCATCTCCTGGGCGATGCGAACGCCCTCGGCACGAGCAGCCTCGGGAGAACTTGCGGCGGCCATTCTCGTCATGATCTCGTCGGGAACAGCAAGGCGCAGGTCGTTCTTCATGAACTCCGCATTGCGGAGGCTGGTCAACGGCCAGATACCCGCGATGACAGGGATCCGGAAGCTCTCGATGCGCTTCAGAAACTCTTCGAGCAGACGCAGATCGAAGACAGGCTGCGTAATCGCGAACTCGGCTCCCGCCTCCACCTTGTAGGCGAAGCGGCGAAGCTCCTGCTCGATGTCGGGGACGCCGGGATTGGCAGCGACCGCGATGGCGCAGCCGGTCGATTCGCCGATGGAGTTCTTGCCGATATCGAGGCCGCAGTTAAGATTTCGCACAATATTCACCAGACCGATGGCATCCACATCGAAGACCGCGGTCGCATCCGGATAGTTGCCCAGCTTGGGAGGATCGCCGGTGAGGCAGAGGATGTTCTTCAGCCCGATCGACGAAGCTCCCAGCAGATCGCTCTGAATGCTCAGCACGTTGCGATCACGGCAGGTGTAGTGCAGGATGGTCTCGATCCCGACGTTCTGCTGGATCTGCACGCACAGGCTCTGCGCGCTCATCCTCGCGCTGGCCCGCGGCGAATCGGGGACATTAATGACATCGACTCCGAGCCGGTGAAGGATGCGCGCTCCCTCGATCTCCTTCGAGCAGTCGATTCCCTTGGGAGGAACAATCTCGACCATGGAGACGAATTCGCCGCTCGCAATCATCGAACCCAGTTTTGAACGCTCGGCCAGCGGTGGGGGCGAGACCTTCGCCGCCGATTCAGCGGACTCCACGCGGCGTTCCATGACTCCCGCCCCGCTCTCCATCGCATCGAGAGCCCGCAGAGCCCCCCGCATCGCCCGCGTATAGCTGGGGGTGGTTCCGCAACAGCCGCCGACCAGGGAGGCACCCGCCTTCACCAGCTTGCGGGTAAAGCTCGCCATATACTCGGGCGAGGTCAGGTAGATCGTCCTTCCCTCGACAGCCCGTGGAATCCCCGCGTTGGGCATGGCGGCCAGAGGCAGCGAGGTCAGCGGACGCATCCGTTCGATTACGCTGAGTACCGTCGCCGGACCGGAGCTGCAGTTGCAGCCGATGGCGTCGGCACCCGCCGCCGTCAGTCTCCTCGCGGCGGTCTCGGCAGAGGAGCCGTCGAGGCAGTTTCCGTCTTCATCCACCGTCACCATCACGATGACGGGAAGACCGGGGGCGACCTCGCGCGCGGCGATGATGGCCTGCTCGGCCTCGGTCAGCGAGGTCATGGTCTCGATCGAGAGAAGGTCGACGCCGATGCCCGGACCTCCTCCGGCCAGGGCCGCGATCTGTTCGGCAAACGCCGCCCGTGCCTCATCGAGCCCGACTTTACCGAGAGGCTCAAGCCTGACCCCGAGCGGACCGATGGCTCCGGCCACGAAGGCCTCCGAGGCCTGCTTATCGCGGATCTGGTTGACCGCCTGCCGGGCCAGATTTACTCCGGCCAGGTTGATCTCGCGCACCTTGTCGCGAAGACCATAGTGCTCCAGACGGAAGGCGTTGGCGCCAAAGGTATTGGTCTCAACCACCTCGGCCCCGGCCTGCAGATATTCCGCGTGAACCTCGCGCACCAAGTCGGGCTGCGAGAGATTGAGCTCGTCATAGCTGCGATTGATGAAGACACCGCGGGCGTAGAGCATCGTGCCCATCGCTCCGTCGCACAGCACCGGCGATCCTTGAAACAACCTCTTCACATCCGGCAGGGCTTCGGCCCCGCTCACTCCACTCTCGCTCATTCTTGGTCTCTGCCTATTCTGTTTATCTTAGAGATAAGCGGCTCTATCGTCCAAATCCCGCGCAACCCTGCACCCTCTCGAGGGTTCGCTTTGTTATACTTTGCGACAGGGGCGTTAGCCGCAAGCTTGCCTGGAGCGCCGTTCGGAGTCAGTCACCGTTGAAGATCAGAAGTCCCTTTTCCCATTCGTTCCGCGCCCAGTTCTTCTGCGGCCTCATGATTGCTATCGTCACTCTTGGGTTGACCTCCTGCGGCGTGCGCTACTACAAGTTCCCTCAGTTCACGTTCGCCAACAGGCCGATCCCTCCCAGCAAGCTGTCGACGCGCGTGCTGGTCAGCATTGCGGTTAACGGCACCGGAACCAGCACCTCGGGAGCTCTCCAGATCCTGGACGCGCAGCGCGATATCCGCAACAACATCTTCAATCCCAACTCCACCTTTACGATCTCGGGATTCTCCGCAGGTACGCCCGGAACAATCTTCAACTTTCCAGAGCAGGTCTTGGGCTATGTCTACTCCACTGGAGATGGCTCCCTGACCAAGATCGATTACGGGAAAGAGGCCTCGGCGGGGACGGGCGGAACACTCCCGGCCAGGGCCGACTCGGTCGCCGTGCCGGTCAACTTCAAGCACGTCTATGCAGCGGTCTCAGCCGTCGGCGTGGTCACGGTGATCGATAACACCAACGGCGGAACCTACCAGCTGAATCTGCCCAACGCCTATCGCGTAGCGGTCAACGAGGGCGACTCGGTCATTCTGGCGATGGTACGCAACTCGAATACGCTGTACCGCCTGCTGCGACTCAATCAGAACCAGCCCGCGGTGCCCGGAGCCGTCGATTGCCAGCCCTTCAATGTGCCAGTATGGTGCGTGGTTCCAGTGCCTGACAATCCCAATAGCCCGAGCCTCGACCGTCCAGTGGGAGCGTACTTCTCGCTCGACGGCACCACCGCCTACGTTCTGAACTGCGGTCCCGAGTGCGGAGGCTCGAAGGCGGGCATCACCATGATGCCGCAGGGTAACCTGCGCGTCGACAACTATCCGACCTCAGCTCCCTACCCCTCGCCCGTGACCGGAAGCTTCGCCGTACCGGGGGGAGCAACCGCCGTGCTTGCCGATGGGACGACGCTCTATGTGGCCGGGCAACAGCTTCAGCCCGACGGTCTCTTTGCCGGCTTCCTGTCGACGATCGACCTGAGCTCAAACACGGTCACCGGACAGTACTCCATCTCGGACGGCTATCACAGCAAGATGCTTCTGGGCGACGACAATACCCTCTGGATCGGTTCCCAGAGCTGCGCCACCGGAGAGCGCGCGAAGCTGAAGCAGAACTACAACTGCCTGACGCGGTACGACCTCGGCGCGAAGACCGCGAAGGTCGTCCCCGACGCCAATCCCGATCCCAGCTCCCCTGTCCCAGTTCCTTACCCGAACGCCAATGAAAATCAGTTCTACTACGGCGATCTCACCGGCCTTTGCTGGGTTCAGGGTCTGCACAAGATGTATACCGCCTATGGCGGGCAGGTTCATGCGTTCAACACGGCCGACGGCTCTGAGATCAACAACGCCAACTTCACCATTCAAGGCACGGCGCTCGACGTAGCCTTTATGGACGCTGCCACGAACGACGCCAACTGAGGCCAGGTCCGTCTCCCAACCGAGTGCCCCATTCATGCGACGCGTGAGTGGGGCATTTTAGCGAAGGGCCCTTTTATGCTCGACATTCTCGCAATTGCGGCGCATCGTGACGACGTAGAACAGACCTGCGGGGGCACGCTGCTGGCGATGCAGGCCCAGGGCTGGAAGACCGGCATCCTCGACCTTACCCAGGGAGAGTCCGGCACCCGCGGAACCGCGGACGACCGGCGCTCCGAGGCCGAAGCCGCTGCTCGTATCCTGAACGTCGCTCATCGCGAGGCTCTGGATCTTCCCGACGGCAACGTCGAGAATACCCTTCCCAACCGCATCAAGGTGGCAGAGGTCCTGCGCCGGCTGCGCCCCCGCGTTGTGATCCTCCCCTACTGGCAAGGGCGTCATCCCGACCATTACACCTCGGCCACCCTGGGTTACGAAGCCTGTTTTGTCTCGGGTCTGAGCAAGCTTGAGATTCCGGGAAGTACGGCCGCCCCGCACCGGCCCTACAAGATTCTCTACGCCTCGCTCTACGCCGATGTGAGGCCCTCCTTCGTCGTCGATATCACGCCCTACATGGAACAACGGCTGCAATCGCTGCTCGCCTACCGCTCCCAGTACGCGAATCAGACCGCGGGAGGCGGCCTCTTCGTTCCAGAGGAGGATATTCGGGAACGCACCTTCGCCACGGCTCGGTTCTACGGCCTGCTGGCCGGCGTGCGTTACGCCGAGCCCTTCGTGCAGAAGGAGGTCGGCCTGGTGGGCGATCTAATGACGCTTCCCGTTCAATCCATCTAAAGACGAGGCTCCTTCAGGCCTCGTCCGGACGCTGGGACCATCTCGTCTTCGGATCTTCGACCACCAGGACGGCCGCCGCGATCACGCGATTCTTTCCCTCGCGTTTGGCCCGGTAGAGGGCGGCGTCGCTATCGTCGACAAGATTCTGCCAGTCCAGCCCGGAGAGATCGGAGGAGGCGACCCCCAGGCTGGCGCGGGTCCCGACCGTCTCGCCGCGATATCGGACGACGAGATCTTCGATCTCCGCCCGCAGGCGTTCGGCCACCACCAGCGCCTCCTGCATCGAGGTCTCCGGCAGTAGAACGCAGAACTCATCCCCTCCCATCCGGGCGACGGAATCGTCCATCCGTATGGTCTCCTGAAGAATTCCAGCCACCGCCTGCAGCACGACATCGCCGCAGCTGTGTCCCTTGGTGTCGTTGACCAGCTTCAGGCCGTCGAGATCCATCATCACCACCGCCAGCGAGCTGTTGTTGCGGCGGCACCGCTGGATCTCCTTCAGCGCCATCCGCTTCAGCGCCCAGCGGTTCAACAGCCCGGTAAGGTCATCGACCTGGGCGCGCCACATCAGCTCCATCCGCAGCCTAGCCGTCGACATCGACATGAATCCGAAGGTGGTCGCCGCCGTCGTCATCAGGCAGGCTGTCAGCCAGAGATGGGCGAGCCCGCTCGAGGTAGCCGGATCCCCGGGCCATCTCATCTCCAGCGAATACACCAGTCTTACGAGGAAGATCGCCGTATAAAGTCCCAGTATCAGGCTGGTCAGCCACCCCACAGGACCCACATCCTCGGTGGAGAATCGACCGACCAGGAACGATATCAGGCCGTATTGAATCGCAAGCGATCCAAAGAGCAGCGAGGAAGGCAGGGTAAGAGTCGACGGAAAGATCATCAGATAAAGCGAGATGATCGTGGTGGCGCCCAACAGCCCAAGCTGGATTCCCTGCAGAATCGGTCTCCGCTCTAACATCTCCGCGAAGGCACGATGAAGCAAGACGACGCCGAACATCGAGAGAAGCGCGCTTGCCATTTCGGAGAAGCGCGACGGCTCCAGGTGCAGCCAATCTACTCCTACCAGTAACATCGAAACGCCGCGGCAGAGATTCGCCCCTGCAAACCACAGTGCGCTGCGCATCCCTCCGACGATCCTGGTGTTGATCAGAACCACGGTAGTGCACAGAGCAAATAGTAAAACATTTGCAAGAACCAGCGTCGTCGTATCCATCGCATGGCCCGGGATGATGTAGCCCGGGTTCTCCTCCCCTACGCTACCCCTTCGCAAAAACATCTGCGTGGCCCAGTTCGTTCGACTCACTGACCCCTTGGACCGTTTCATCCAAGCGAGCTATCTTCTCACACCATGAAGCGGAGAAGCATAACCGATTAATTGCAAATCATAAAATCCGTTTTATGAAGCGTTTGTCTTCATTCCCAAGGCGAGACGTTCCTCCATAAACCGAAGCACCTCGGCCGTTACATACTCAGGAGGCCTGATTGCAAGCACAGGAGTATCCTTGACCAGTTTGAGGGAGACACCCTTCCATTCCGGCCGGCCCAGAATGCCCTCGGGTACCAGCACCGCATCGGCACGGTCCAGATAGAGGCGCGCCGAGTCTTTGAAATCAGCTACCGACGGATCGAGAACGCTCAGGTAGAGATCGGGACGAAGGAATCGCAGGATGCTGTTCGACTCGATCATCGCGTTCTCCGCCCGTTCCAACTCCTTGCGGATGCGTGGCATCGCCTCGGCAAGATTTCCGGTGCGGGTTCTCACCCATAGCGACCGCAACGCTCCAGCAGACAGGTAGCGCGAGGAGTCTGTCCCGCCCGAACGGTCCCTCTCCTCGCTGACCGCGGCGGTGTGCTCCGCGGTCTCGCAGTCGCAGGGCTCGCCATTGGCCGAGCACATGCCATGACCGAACTGTGTAATCTTGAACGCGGTCCACCGTCTCTCCGGCGTTCCCCGGATCAGGCCTTCGACGACGCTGGTCTTGCCGATGTTCCGCGAGTGCCCCCCAACCACCACAATCGCCATCGCCAGCCTCCTTGATTTACCTGCGTTTCAAACGCGCCAGGTCGCGCAGATACTCCTTGAGCGGCCTCGCCGGCCTTCCCCAGAAGACCTCTCCCTTACCGTACATCTTCTTTCCGCTTAGGACTCCGGCACCGCCGCCCAGAATCACGCCCGCGCCCACCGTTGCGTGCTCCCCAATGCCGACCTGGCCGCCGAGAACTGCCCCGTCCTCGACCACGCTCGATCCCGAGATGCCGGTCTGGGCTGCAATCACAACATTCTTTCCAATCACGCAGTTATGTCCGATGTGAACCAGATTGTCGATCTTCGTTCCCCTGCCGATCCTGGTCTCTCCGAGAGCTCCCCGGTCGATGGTGGTGTTGGCTCCGATCTCCACCCTGTCTTCGACGATCAGCCTCCCTTGCTGCGGAAACAGAAGATACTCTCCCGTCTCGCGGTTCCTCGCATAGCCGAAGCCAGTCGATCCCAGCACCGCTCCGGCCTGAACCACGCAATCGTCCCCCAGAACAACGCCAGCGTGGATCGTGACCCGAGGCCCGATCATGCATCGAGCCCCGATTTTCACCTCTGCTTCGAGCACCCCGCCTGGCCCAATCACGGTGCCCGCTCCCAGGGAGGCGGTCTCGTCGACCAAAGCGGTCGGATGCACACTCGGCTCACCCTCTTGAGGGCTATCTTTCAGGCGCCCAGCCACAAGAGCAAATCCATAGCGGGCATCGGCAACCTTCAACAAGCGCGCATCCTCGACCCCGTCTGCATAGGGATTGCCGTCGATATCGCGCAACGAGGCCAGCACCAGGCCAGCCTGCGACCGCAGCGCCTCCAACAAAGCCGGTTCCCCGACCGCGAAGACCATGGCATCCCTGTCCGCTCCCTCGATGCTTGAAATGCGCGTGATGATTCGATCGCTCACCTCTGCCGAAGCGACCGCACCCAGCCACGCCGCAATCTCTCCCACGCTCGCCATCAGTAAATCCCCTCTTCTCCAACCGGACGCGTCTTCCAGCGCCGGTGCATCCATAACCATTGTTCAGGATAGCGCCGCACGTAGCTCTCGATTACGGCGGTGAATGCCGCCGTGTTGGCCTCAGCATCGACCTCTGCATCTCCCGTCGAGATCACGGGCAGCTCTTCGCCAAAGTGCAAGACATAACGGCCTTCGCTCTTCTCCCACAATAAAAAGCCCGGAACCACCGCTGCGCCGGTCTTGGGAGCCACACGCGCCATTCCGCTCGCCGTACACGCCTCCACTCCAAAGAAGGGCACAAAGACCCCCTGCGGAGGAGTCATATTCGTATCCATCAAAATTCCCACCGTCTCCCCCGCTCGCATCGACGCAATCAACCCCCGGGCGAAATCGTTCTTGTGGATCACACGGTTTCCATGCAGGCAACGGATCCGGTTCACGAAACGGTCCACCAGAGGATTATCGAGCCTTCGAATCACCATCCCCATCGGATATCCCATCAGCGAGTGGTAAAAGCTCGAGAGCTCCCATGCGCCCAGGTGCCCGGTCAGCACCAAAACCCCCTTGCCCCGATCCCGCGCCCTGAGATAGTTTTCCAGTCCTTCATAGCGGATAAAGCGGCTCGCCTGCTCCGGCGTATACCTCGACATCAGACAGAACTCCGCTAAAAGATAGCCCAGTTTGCGGTAGACCTCGCGCAAAATCTTCTTCCTGGGGCCGGCGGTCATCTCAGGAAAGGCCAGCGTCAGATTACGCTCTCCCACACGCCGAAGACGCGAGAGAGCGTAGTAAACCAGATCTCCGATCATTCCTCCGACGCCGCGGGCGACCGGCCGCGAAAGCGATCCCAACAGCCGTGCCATCACCCATACGGCTGCGAACTCCACACGCTCGCGGAGCGAGACCTCCCCCAGTTCCGGATCTTTCCCTGTTACGCCGTTCAAGTCTCCAGTCTAAATGCAACACCTGCAAGCCTCTCTTTTAACGCAAGAAAGAGGGCGGCCTGAGGCCGCCCCCTTTCGATCGACAACCAATCCCATTACTTGTTTTGGTCGCGAGCCTCAACAAAGTACTTGGCGACTGTCCGCACGAACGGACGAGCCTCCTCAGGTGTCTCATGATTGCCCTTCAGAATCGTCTCGAAGGGAATCGCATTGCCATAGAACGCACGCGTATCGTCTTCGTTCTGCGACAGAACGGTACCATCCAGATCGATGCCGGCAAACAGTCCCTTGCTCCGAGAGTAAGTCAGCAGCTCCGCATTCAGCTTCCAGTCCGTGCCTGCCTGCGCATTGCGGCCCACAGGACCAGCCGAGGCAGCGGCATCGGCGCCGATCTTGAACTTATTCTTCAGCATGTCCTGAAGTCCCTGCTGATTCATCGCAACGATGATCAGATCCGTCGCCTGACCGCCGATCTGGAAGCCCACGCTTCCTCCGGTCAGCTGTACGAAGACAGGGGCGCTCCAGCCGTGTGGCGTCCTGCAGGTGGCCACACCCTGTCCATATTGCGCCCCGACGATGAAGGCCGCCTTTTTGAAGCTTGGAATCACCGCCAGGCACGTTGCCCCGGAGAGGATGCCTGAGGGAATCGACTTATCCGGAGTCGCCATAATCTGCGTCACAACGGCCTGCGCATCCTGTAGCCGCTCCGCCAGCTTCGCCTTATCGGTTGCTGCCGAAGCAGACGATGTGCTCAATGCCATCGCCGCCACACACGCCAATCCAGACCAATGCTTCATCCAACGTTCCATGGGTATTCCAGCCTTTCTTTCTGAGGCGCAAATAAACATTTTATTTGCAATAGTTTATATGATGACTGAAACGAAAAGCGCGTTGTACGCTCCAGCCCTGTCTCCCCAAAGAAAAAATGGGGGTTGTAGAGAAGTGCCTGGCTTGCCAGGCGCGCTCTCTACAACCCCTCTCCCAGGTCTGTGTTGCTTGTAGAAAGATTGCCTCAGCCCCAGGGTATCTACAACGGTACGGAGGTATGTAGACCTCCGCGTTAAAAGTTTTCGCATGTGAGTACCCAAACATAAGGCCATCAAATTACTTTGTCATCGGCTCTTTTGCAATCGGTTATTTCGCAACTCGTTATTTCGCAACCAGGTTGCGATGGACGGCCTGCACGCTGAGAGCGATGCGGTTATCCACGCCCATCTTGCGCATCAGCCGCCCCACATGCGCCTTGACCGTCGCCGCATCAATCCCCAGAGCATCGGCTATCTCCCGATTCGGCCGTCCGGCGACCAGAAGCTGCAGCACCTGCGTCTCCCGCTCCGTAAACTTCGGCTCAGCAGGAGTGTTCTGGCGCTCTGTCGAGGAGGCCTCAAGCAGCCGTGCCAGCACCTTGCGAGGGGCCCAGACCGAGCCGTCCCGCACAATCTCGATCGCCATACGAATCTCATTCTCACGGGCCGTATGGCTCAGATACCCCTTGGCCCCGGCACCAATCACCCTCTGGATATGCTCCTGATCTTCCTCCAGGCCAATCACGATCAGCCGCAAGTGAGGGCGAGAGCGCCGGAAGGTTTCGATCAGCTCAAAGAGATGGTCCGTGCAGGCAGCGTCGATCAGGACCATCGATACGCCGGAGGAATCCAGAGCACCGGGACCGTCGACATCGATCACCTCCGCGCTCCCGCCCTCTGCGACGATCGTCTTCAGCCCCAGCACCCGGAGCGGATCGGTGGCGATCAAACCTATGCGGAACAGCTCTTCCTTTGAATCTATCGTCATGGCTTTCAACAAGTTCGGGAGATGAAGAGAGGCCGAACCTTCGGCCGTCTGGAGAGAATATCCTGCATGGCAGGGGCCCGGACTGTTGCCTTACAACTTCGGAAGAACGATTCCCTGTTGCTTCTGGTACTTCCCCTTGCGATCCGCATAGCTGGTCTCGCAAGCCTCATCCGACTGAAAAAAGAGGATCTGACACAGACCTTCATTCGCATAGACCCGCGCCGGCAGAGGTGTTGTATTCGAGATCTCGAGAGTCACAAACCCCTCCCACTCCGGCTCGAAGGGCGTCACGTTCACAATAATCCCGCAGCGCGCATAAGTCGACTTGCCCACGCAGATCGTCAGCACATCGCGCGGGATCTTGAAGTATTCGATGGAGCGGGCGAGCGCGAACGAGTTGGGCGGAACGATGACGCTCTCGGCCACCACCGTAACGAAGGAGCGCTCATCGAAGTCTTTCGGATCGATGATGGCGCTATTGACGTTGGTAAAGATCTTGAACTCATCGGAGACGCGCAGATCGTAGCCATACGACGAAAGGCCGTAGGAGATGACGCCTTCACGAACCTGCTTCTCACTGAATGGAGAGATCATTCCGTTTTCCATCGCCTGCTCGCGAATCCAACGGTCGCTTTTAATGGCCACGCGGCTCTACTTCCCTTCTCTCAACGTCTTCACTTGCATCCGGAGGGATGGAGCTCCCGATTCCGGAGCTTCGGCCTGAAATCTTCCAGGCTTTCAACTTAACAATTTATCGCGAGCAGCCATGCGCTTGTGGCAAAATAGGCGCGCACCTTCTTTGGCAGCCATTGCTTCATTAGATTCTTCATCTTACGGGAGCGATCCGTCGTTGACAACAGCATCGGGACTTTCTACCATCACGTTACTAAAACCCGGTCCGTATTGTTTCCCCCTTCACCCACTACAAAATTCACAGCCCATAAGGATGGCGGCCCAAAATGATAAAGCAGGATCTGATACAGCGTGTCGTTGAACGCACCGGCCTTCCACGCACGAAAGCAGAGGCTGCGGTGGATGCAATCTTCGAGAGCATGAAGCAGACGTTGGTCGCTGGCGACCGCATTGAACTTCGTGGATTCGGAGTTTTCACCGTCAAACCCCGCAAGACCGGAATCGGCCGCAATCCGCGGACCGGAGCCGAGGTCACGATCGCGCCAGGCAAGGCGGTTCGCTTCAAGCCCGGAAAAGAACTGCATCTGCTGAACTAACCCCTGACCGGTCTCTGGAGCCGCTGCGCACAGAAAGAGGCCTTTCAGCTCTCTAACGATCCCCCATCCGCCTTGTGTCGCGAAGATGTGTCTCTTGTTGCATGTTCCGACAGAGCAGGCTGGAATGCGCCGTATTACATCAGGTGCAGAGCATCCACATCGACCACAAGGTTCCGGCGCGGTATCTCCCTCTCCGCAGCATGTCGCAGCAGTCCCCGCAACGCCTCGCTCAACGCCGAACGCGTCTCCCCCTTCAGCACAAAGTGAAACCGGTAGATCCGCTTCAGCCGTGAGATAGGCGCCGCCGCGGGCCCCAGCACCCTTACCTTCTCGAGCCTGGTCTTCGCGAACCATCGTCCCAGCTCCGCCGACCAGCCCGTCGCCTCCTCCAGCCTCTCGCTCTGCACCACGACGTTCGCCAAAACTCCATACGGCGGGTAGTGCATCCAACGCCGGTACTGCATCTCCTTGGTCACGAAGCCGGGATAGTCATGCTCGGCCGCGAACTTCACGGCGTAGTGGTCAGGATGGTAGGTCTGGACCAGAACCTTGCCCGGCAGCTCGCCACGGCCCGCGCGCCCTGAGACCTGCGTCAGCAGCTGAAAGACACGCTCCGCAGCGCGGAAGTCCGGCAGCCCCAGGGCAAAGTCCGCACCGACCACGCCCACCAGCGTGACTCCGTGAATATCATGCCCCTTGGCGATCATCTGGGTTCCCACCAGCAAGTTGATCTCCCCGGCATGCAGACGCGTCAGCAGACGCTCCATATCGCTGCGACCGCGCACGGTGTCGCGATCCATGCGCCCGATGCGCGCATGAGGAAAGATCTCCTGCAGCCGCTCCTCGCCCTGTTGAGAGCCCGCGCCCATGTAGTACAGGTGCTCGCTCTCGCACTTCGGGCACTTGCCTGGAACCCCGCGCCGGAAGCCGCAGTAGTGGCACTCCAGTCGTTGCCCCGGTTGCGCGATGGCGTCGTTGCCACTGGCAGCCCTGAGCCCGGAATCCAAAGCCTTATGGTAGGTCATCGAGATCGCGCAGTTCTCGCACTCGATCTTCTCCCCACAGCTCCTGCACATCACCACAAACGAATATCCGCGCCGGTTCAGCAGAATGATCGCCTGCTCGCCGCGCATCAGCGTCGCCTCAGTCTCCTCGATCAGGCGCCGCGAGAAGATCTGCTCCTGCCCGGTCTCGCGAAACTCGACCTTCATATCGACCAGCTCGACTGCGGGCAGCGGTCTGTCCGCCACGCGCATCCGCATCTCCACGCGGGCATAGCGGCCCTTCTCCGCATTGGCCCAGCTCTCGAGCGAGGGCGTCGCCGACCCCATCACCACCACGGCGTCGTTCAGCTTTGCTCGCATTACGGCCACATCGCGGCCGTGGTAGCGCGGAGTCTCCTCCTGTTTGTAACTGCCATCGTGCTCCTCATCGACGATGATCAGCCCCAGGTCTCGCACCGGGGCGAAGACCGCCGACCTCGTCCCTACCACTACCCGCGCCTCGCCCCGGCGAATCCTGTGCCACTGCTCGGCTCTCTCATCGGGCGTCAGCTGCGAGTGCAGCAGCGCCACCTCATCGTCGAACGCCGCCACCAGCTGCCCCGTCATCGCGGGCGTCAGGCCGATCTCCGGAACCATCAGCAGCGCCGACTTGCCCGCATCGAGCGTGCGCCGCATCGCGGCAAAGTAGACAGCGGTCTTTCCACTCCCCGTCACGCCATAAAGAAGATGAGGAGCGAAGCCGCCCTTCGCCATCGCAGCAACGATCGTCCCCAGGGCCTCCATCTGGGCCTCGTTCAGAGCGTGCTCATGGGCGTGCTTCTTGCCGTGTGAGGCCACCCCGCCGAGGTGAAAGTTCTCAGCCACCTCCTCGATCCGCACCAGCTCGCGCCGCACCAGCGTCCCCAGCGTCGATTCAGGAACACCGGCCCGCGCGAGCTTCTCCCTCAGATCGCGAACCCGCATCCGTCCGCCCACCGCAGCCAACTCCGCTAGGATCGCGGTCTGGTTGGCGTTCAGCTTCGGCAGCCGGGCATCCTCGATCAGGACCACAATCTTTTCCAGCCGCCGCGCATCGCGTTCCTCGGCGACTGCCTCACGCACCAGCCAGCGCTTGCGAACCATCCCCTCCAGCAGAGCCTTGTTCGCTCCCGTCGCCGAACGCAGCGACGTCAGCTTCGCCTCCTCACCGCTCTCCAGATAGTTCAGCACCGAATACTCGCGATTCTGATCCTCCGCCGACAGCTTCGATCTCCGCGAAGCTCCCTTTGCCGCGCCCTCGTACAACACCTTTCGACCAGTCTCGGTGATGCGATAGATGAACTGCCGCTTCACCTCAGCGCCCAGCGGCAGCATGCCGCGCAACACCTCGCCCAGGGGAGCGACGTAGTACTGCGCGATCCATCGCGCCAGCTCCATCAGCTCCTCGGGAAGCAGAGCCGCATCGTCCATCACCTGCTGGATCGGCTTGATCTCGAACTCTTCGGCGGGAGCCTCATCGTGAACCCGCACCACCACACCCATCAGCTTCTGCCCGCTGAACGGAACCAGCACCCTGGCTCCGACCGCCGGAGTGGCACCCCTTACCTCATAGGTAAAGGTCTGGCCCAGGGGAACCGGAAGCGCAATGTCGGCGTATCGAGGCACTGAGATTTAAGAATAACTGCCCATAAAAAGAAGCGGCTCACGGATTCACCCGTAAGCCGCTTTCTCAAAGGCCGACGCGCGAATTACAACAAGCCGCCGTTGCCGAAGAGACCGTCCTTACCGAAGAGACCGTCACCTCCGAACAGCCCGCCGTTTCCGAACAGTCCGTTTCCCACCTGTTGCGGAACGAACTTCGATCCGTCCAGATCGTCATCGGTGAAGCCGAAGACAAAGAACTGGTTCGGATTCGTGCCTGGTCCGGCGAAGTCCTGCAGGAAGTCGTTGTCGTTGGCGACCCAGAAGGTGTGGATGGTCTTGCCCTTCTCCTTCACGTCAGGACCGAAGGCCGTTCCCTCGATCTTGGCCGGAATCTGATCGGCGGTGAAGCCATTGTCCTCAAGCACCTTGACGACGTCGAGGAACAGGGTCTTCTTCACCGCGACCTTGGCCGCGTTCGTGCCGTCCATGCCCAGGATATCGGTCGCGCCCTTCAGATCGATCTTGAAGATCTGCTTGACCTTGGCCTTACTATCGTCGCCCAGACCGTGGCCGTCGCGCTCATCCACCATAAACTCTTGGTTGTTCAGGGCCACGATGTCACTGACGCCGCTTCCGGTGGTGAGCAGATAACCATACTCGTGCAGTGTCCTGCCCGAGGCGATATCGATCACCACCATGCGCAGAAGGTTCGCCGCATCCCCACCTTCGGCAGTATCCTGCAGGGTCGAGTTCTGCAGAATCCCTACCATCGTCTTTCCATCCGGGGTAATGGCAAGGCCTTCCATTCCCTTGTTGGCTACGCGGCCCGACGTGTTGATCGTGGTCTCGATCGTGGTCGTCGGTCCGGGGTGAGCAACATACAGGTCCTGCGGAACCGAGAAGGTACGGATGCGCGATCCGTTGCTGCGCAGGAATTGGTAGATGTATGGCCCGTACTCGTCGGAGATGAAGAAGCTCAGGCCATCGTTCGAGAGCCGGATGCTCTCGGGATCCAAGCGAGCATCCCGAACATCGCCTGAGTTCTGGTTCGGGTCGAAATTATCCGAGCGGCCCGTGAAGTAGTTGCGAAGCAGCGTGTTCTCCTTCGGCTTGCCCGAGCCGATGTCCAGGCCGGCGCCGCTGCCGTACACCAGTTGCGTGGGGCTCGAAAGCAGCGTGGTTGCCTGCAGCTGAGGCGTGATCACATACGGCAGACCCGAGCCCTTGTTCGGCTCAAGGTTCATCTTCACCGTGTGAACGCGGTTGATGTAGCTGACCGTCTGATCGACTGCATCATTGAAGGTAATCGCGTTCGGTCCGCGATCCGGAACGGCCAGAAAGGTATCGCCCGAGACATAGGCGATTCCCGAACCCAGACCGCCAAGAAGATTTGCAGGAGCCCCGTTTTCCAGCGTGTAGTTCAACCCGGACAGGTCCTTGTACTGACCGGCCGCCGAACTCGTCAACGTTCCTTTCGCAAGCAGGTTTACCTGCTTCACCTGCGCCTCCACCGGCACGCATGCCAGCGCTATCAATGCCGTCTGTAAGACTGCTCTTTTCATTCTGGTCTGCTCTCCTGAAGTTGCCGCCAAAACAATTTCCTGAAGGCGTAGAGCGTCAGAATGTTGTTCTAGTCGTCCTCTCTTACAGGAAAACGACATCGAAGACCTCATTCCATGCCACGACATCAGGAGATTGCTCGAAAGGCGGTCTCGCCGATGCTAGAAACTCATCCCAACTTTCTGGTGAACAGACCGTAAATTCCTCGGGGCGATTCGCTCGCAAACGAGGCTTTGGCCTAAAGTCGCTGAAAATGTTAAGCCGGGGTCGTCGAGCTGATCAGCAGCAGACTTACCTTGCCCTCCGTGATTCGCTTGTGGGGCGTCATGCGGGGAATCGTCAGGTAGTCACCCTTCTTCAACGTCACCGTCTGGAATCCCTCCGACTCGGGGGCCAGCCACTCGCCCAGCTTCGTTTGGTGCGAATTCTTGGGCGTTCCCCCCAGCTCATACTTCGTCTCCCCATCCAGCACCTGGAAGACGTGATCGCGATGCGCGTGATACTCGAACTCCTTGCCCGCCTTCTTCTCCTCGGAGCTGATCGTGACCGTCAACGTCTTCGCCACCTCGGGCGAGGTAATCAGGTCCTTGGTTCCATTTGAGGACTCGACCTCCTTCAGGGCGCCCACCATCGTCTCGGCGGTAAACACCTGAATCGGTCCCGCCGGCCCGGACTCGGCGGCAGAAGGAGCCCCGGCAGAGGCCAGGGCATGCAAAGGAGAGACGGCTGCGGCAGCCAGCGGAGCCGACAGCAGAAAGGTGCGGCGAGAGTGTGTATGAGCCATGCCCAAAAGTGAACCACACTCCACCGTCCCCGCGCTACCCTTCCCGAAAGATCTATTGCGGCGCCGGAATCCGAACCGTGTTCGCCCGGCACGTCTTCACCTTGCCGCAGGACATCGGATGCCCCTGCTTGTCGACGCACACCTCCACCGCCGTCAGGTAGTTGCTGCCGCAGCTCAACGCCATGTCTGGCGCCGCAATCGAAGGATTCGCCTTGATCATCAGCCCCAGAATCTGCGCGGGCGGCATTGAGGTCTGCTTGGTCAATCCCGCCAGCTCAGGAGGAACCGTGATCGACTGGAACGTCTTGCGCGCAAGCTGGAAGAACGCGTCCGGCGCGAGCCCCGAGCAGGTTCCATGCGTCTTCCATTCATGGTCGAGCAGGCTCACATCGGGGTAGATGTCGCTATACTGCGAGGGATTCGAAGGCCCCGGAGCGTTGCTGCAATTCTCCGGATAGGTGCCGTCGTTGTTCTCCGGCCATAGGCCATGCAGCACAAAGGTCGAGTGCTCCGTGCACTGAATATCGGATGGATGCGAGTGGCAGTACTCCGGCGACCAGGAGAGCGTCAGCAGATAGTAGTCAAATGACGGCGTACCGGACGCCCGAGGCTCCAGTAGCGTCGGGGCTGGGGCAGCACTCTGCGGTTGCGATGGGCTTGCGCTGTCCTGTCGCGACGGCGCCGCTCCAGTACATCCGGCAAGAAGCACAAGAAGAAGGGTAAGAACGGGGAGAGAAATTCGCCTCTTCATGGCGGCAGGATAACAGCAGCCTATGAAAGACAAGCGCACCGTTCAGCGATGTTTCAACCGAAGCGACTGCCACGAACCGTCCGCCGTCCAGCCTCCATCGACGACCAGCGTATGCCCATTGACGAATCCGCTCTGCGCCGGATCCGCGAGAAACAGCACCGCCCGTGCAATATCGTCGGGCGTGGCAAATCTCGCCATCGGAACGCGATCGATGATATCGTCGTCTGTGTACGCCGAGCTCGCCTGATCGACGTGGTCCATCTCCGTCTTCACCCATCCTGGACACACGGCATTCGAACGCACGCCCCGCCCGCCCCACTCCGCCGCCAGCGTCCGTGTCAGTCCCACCAGACCGTGCTTCGATGCGTTGTACGCGCTGCGATCGCCAATGCCTGTGACCCCGGCGATAGATGCGATGTTGACGATGCTTCCCGATCTCTGATCGAGCATCATCGTTCCAAAACCACGAGACAACAGGAAAGGGGCCATAAGGTTCACCTCGAGCACGCGGCGAAAGTCGTCAGCGCTTACCCTCTCCGCCGGAGCGATGAAGCTGATGCCGGCGTTGTTCACCAGCACATCGACTCGCCCCCAGCGCTCGCGAACCCGCGCAACGCAGCGCTCGACAAAGCCCTCGTCCGTGATGTCGCCCATCAGTTCTTCGCGATCCGCGCCTGAAGCGCCCTCTGGGCAGGGTTGGCGATCGATCAGCGCAACCGTATACCCCGCTCCTGCCAGCAACTCTGTCGTGCGGCGCCCGATTCCCTGCGCAGCTCCGGTGACGACCGCAACTCTCACAGCTCACCCCTCAATAAATTTGTAGCGATTCATGTCACACATAGGCAATGCAGTCGATCGCGAGGCCATAATCTCCCGCCGGCAGTGCCGTCGGTTGCACCGTATTCCGCGCGGGAAAGACGCTTCCCCATTTGCGCGTCTTGTAGACTGCGTTCATCCGGTCGAACTCCCGGATATCTTCCATGAAGACGTTTACCTTCAGAACTTTCTCGAGCGAAGATCCCGAGGCAGCCAAGTTCTTCTCGATCTCATCCAGAACCCACTTCGTCTCTTCCTCGATCGTTCCCTTCACGCGGCATCCGATCCCCGAAAGAAAGAGAAGATTGCCGAAGGAGACCACCGGAGTGAAGGGAAACGGCCCTGCCGTCTTCCCCGTAGCATCCTTCTTGACCGTCCGTTCAACCTGCTGCGCCGAAGCACCCTGCGTCGAGAGGACTCCTCCCGCAGCAGCGATCTTGGCCGCAGTCTTCAACAATCCCCTGCGCGTCTGTCTCTCCATGCTCACCGCTCCTCCTTCGATCAAACTGAAGCGGGATCATGGTACAGAATCCTGCGCTGACGAAAAACGGGTGAGGCTCCTACCGCGGTCCCGTGGAGTCTTCAGGACGCGGATAAAAAGCCTCCACCACCGTCGAAATGCCGCCGCGCGGACGAAAACCTCCGACCACCTTTACCCAGACGGGATCGGTGGCCTTCACCACGTCATTGAGGATCTGGTTGACGATGTTCTCCTGAAAGATGCCCAGGTTTCGATAGCAGAACAAATACTCTTTGAGCGACTTCAGCTCCATGCAACGCTCGCGTGGCATATAACGGATGGTGATCTGTCCGAAGTCAGGCAGCCCGGTCTTCGGGCAGACGCTGGTGAACTCCGGATCGTCGACCAGAATCTCATAGGCCTTGAACTGGTTTTGCCAGGTCTCGATCTCGGGAAAAGACGTATCGAGCCCCGCCGCAGCATGGTCGTCGGTATAGCCAGTCGTGTACTTATTGGTCATATTTCTATTTTACCGGGGTTCGAAGGATGAAAGGTTTACCTTTCGCTGAACCAACGCAACCCACCAGGCAGCTCCCCTGCAGCAAAGTCAATATGAATGACACGACGATGCGCCGGCGATAAGGAAGACGAGGACGCATGCAATAAGAGCGGACGCATCAGCAGAGCTCCTCCCTTCGCCACAACACAAATCTCCTCAGAATTCTCTTCTCGAATAGCGGAAATCTCCTCCTCTGGAATTCGCCCCCCGAAGATGCGATCTGGGGATAACCCGCAGAGCCCCATTTTCTGCAGTACAGTTGTCAAGATGCAGTCGGACTGAGATCATCTTTTCAAGAACGTATGCTGGTGGCTGTACATGAATGACATCCGCTTTGATTGACCACGAGCCAAATCCATCTACATCAATCCTTTCTTGAACCGCAATGGTCACATCCTGGTGCCATGGAACCTTCCAATTCGCGTCGGGAATCTTATCAAACAGAATTCCGCGCACTGGAAAAAATTGGTCACCGAGAACTGGCCGCACCAATTTTCCAGAGCTTCTGACCGCGCCAGTTCCCTGATCTCAGGAGCGTCTAGAAGATTGCGAACCGCGAAGACTCCACCCTGTCTTCGCAAGGCCCCCGAATCATCCACTCTTTTCAAAACTTCTATAAGAGAAACCATATCGGTGCTCGAAAGCGCACCTTCAACGACGGCATAACCGTCAACAGCAATTCTCTCCTCCAACACGCTTAACGCCATAAATCCGATGATAGATCTTCTTCTCATTTCTGCTCGCCCTTCCCGCAAGTACCCGCAGTAAGGTAAAAAAGTGTCTAATAAGAAGAAAGCCGAAACGGGTCTGTCGAAGAGTTGAAAAGCCAGCAGCAGCCCCTCGTCTTCTCCTAACTTGCCTAGAAAAGTTGAGTTTTTAATGCGTAATCGCTTTCGTATTCTTGCCCTGGGCACAGCGTCCGTAGCCACCGCTCTAGGTATTTTCGCCCAGTCTCCCCAAGCGCCTCCACCCGCCGCTGCCGGGCAGACACCCGCCTCTGCTCCGCCTTCCGGGCAGGCTCCCACTCCCGGCCGGCCGCACGTCTTCAACTCCGGCGAACCTCGCCCCCAGGAGGACCCCGTCGTCGCCGCCCACGGCAAAGCTCTCTACGGCATTAATTGCCAGGCCTGTCATGGTCCCGACCTTCGCGGTGGCGATATGGGTGGACCCAACCTCCTCCGCTCTCAGGCAGCCCTTACCGACCACCACGGCGAAAACATTATTCCCATCATTCAGGGAGCGCGTCAGGCGCAGGGCATGCCCAACATCGGCCTGAACAACGACGACGCCGGCGCTGTCGCCGCCTACGTCCGCAGCGTGATCGGCACCATCGGCAGCCAGGGCAAGCCGCCAGGAGAGGACAAGCCGCTGAATATCGTCGTCGGGTACGCCACCCGAGGACAGGCCTACTTCGCCGCGCACTGCGCCAACTGCCACTCCGCCACCGGGGACCTCAAAGACATCGCCACCCGCTTCCCGGAGCCTCGCGTCCTGCAGACGCGGTGGGTCACCGGCGCACGGACCTCCGCGACCGCAGGCGCCGGCGCTCAGGCCACCGTCGAGGTGATCCCCACCCTCAGTACCGGAGGAGGTCCGGCCGTCTCCGGCGACCTCGTCCACATCGACGACTTCCTCGTTACCGTCCGCCTCAGCGATGGAACCGAGCGTAGCTTCAAGCGCCTCGGACCTACCGTGCCTCGCATCGTCGTGCACGATCCCCTGGAAAGACACCGAGAGATGCTCCCCACCTATACCGACGAGAACATCCACGACGTGACTGCCTATCTGGTGACCCTGAAGTGAACATTCGACATACGCTCTCCATCGCATCCCTCTTCTTCGCCACTACGACCCTCTCCTTCGGACAGGGCGCAGGGGTCGCTCCCTCCGATCTGCTCAAGCCGCTCGCCAAGACCTGGCCCACCTACAACGGCGACTACACCGGCAAGCGTTACAGCTCGCTCACCGCCGTCAACCGCCAGACGGTCAAGAATCTCGGCCTCGCCTGGACGTCACAGCTCACCCCCGGCGACGGCTCCCCCGGCCCCAACTCCATCAACAACAACGCCCGTAACGCCGTCACGACCATCGTGGGCGGCGAGGGCACGGGGGCCATCAGCATCCACGGCGGCTCCATCAAGGGCTCCGCGCTCGTGGTCGATGGAACCATCTACATCACCATGCCCGACAACGCCTGGGCGCTCGACGCGCGCGATGGCCACCCGCTCTGGCACTACTACTGGAAGACCACCGGCGGAACCCACATCGGCAATCGCGGCTTCGGCATGTGGAACGGCTATCTCTTCATGGAGACCCCGGACGACTACCTGGTCTCGCTCGATGCCAAGACCGGCAAGGAGCGCTGGCACCGCCAGATCGCCAAGGTCGAAGAGGGCTACTTCTCCACCCCCGCCCCCATCGTCATCGGCAAGCATGTTCTGGTCGGCGTCGGCAACGACATCGACTCGCCCGGCTTCCTCCAGTCCTACGATCCCGAGACCGGCGATCTGCAGTGGAAGTTCTATACCGTTCCCATGGAGAAGGGCGACCCCGGCGCCGATACCTGGACCACGATCGATGCTGCCCGCCACGGCGGCGCCCAGACCTGGATCACCGGCGCCTACGATCCCGCGACCAACCTCTACATCTTCGGCACCGGCAACCCCACTCCCGCCTACACCACCGGGATGCGCGGCGATAAGGACAATCTCTTCACCTGCTCGCTGATCGCGGTCAACGTCGACACCGGCAAGATGTCCTGGTACTTCCAGACCTCGCCGCACGACATGCACGACTACGACTCCGCCCAGACCCCCGTTATCTTCGACGGCATGTTCAAGGGCAAGATGCGCAAGATGGTCGCCACCGCGGCGCGCAACGGCTACTATTTCACTCTCGATCGTGTCAGCGGCGAACACCTGGTCACCAGCCGCTACGGCCAGACCACCAGCTGGGCCAACGGGCTGACCCCGGCAGGCGGACCGAAGCGCGATCCCTCGAAGGACGCGACGATCCCCGGCTCGCTCGCCTCGCCCAACTCCAGCGGCACCATCAACTGGGAGCCCCCGGCCTTCTCCCCCGTCACCGGTTTGCTCTATACCTACGAGGTCGACAGCTTCTCGATCTTCTATCTCACCGATCCTGACCCGCGCGGCTCCATGGGCCTTGGCGGCAAGGAAGAGGCCTCCGTCGGATCCACCGGAAGCTTTCTGACCGCCATCGACTACAAGACCGGTGATGCCCGCTGGCGGCATAAATTCTACGGCGGCCGCATCGGCGGCGGAGGCATCCTCTCTACCGCGGGCGGTCTGCTCTTCACCGGCGATGGCTCCGGCTCGCTCGCGGCCTTCGACGCCGCCACCGGCAACCCGATCTGGAACACACGGATCGGTCAGGTCACCAACGCTCCCCAGACCTTCGAGCTTGATGGCCATCAGTACGTCATCGCCGCGACCGGCGATACGCTCTGGTCCTTTATGCTGCGCTAAGGGGAATAAAAGACAGGCGCTGCCGCGCGGGCCCACTGCGCGTGGAGCGCACCCTTCGTGACGCGTATACCGGCTTCGCCGTGGGCCTCCCGTTGGTCGGCGCAAAGATCTTCGCAAGTGACCAACGGGAGTCTCACCCCAAAGGGAGTACACACGTCACGAAGGGTGCGTCCCACGCGCAGTGGGCCCGGCCGGCAGGCCAGCGCCTTTCTTAGAGACCAGCCTCTGTCTTCCACTGCTTCAGCCTCTCGATGGCAGTCCGCACATCGGCATTCTTCGTCTCGAGATCCGGCTCCTCGCGCTCAATCGTGAGCGTACCGGTATATCCGATCTTTTTGAGCTGCTCCAGAAACGCCGGAAAATCCACCTCGCCATCTCCCAGGCGGCACTCCGATCCCAACTGGCCCTGCCCGACCGGCGAGCGGCCATCCTTGCAGTGGACCGAGAGCACATGCTCACGCAGCATTCCCAGCGCCTCAATGGGATCACCCGAGCCATACAGCACCATATTCGCCGGGTCGAAGTTTACCTTCAGGTTGCTCCGTTCCACATCCGCGATAAAGCCCAGCAGCACCTCGGCCGACTCCTGCCCGGTCTCGAGCACGAAATCCTGCTTATGCTCCGCGCACACATCGCAGAGCTGCCGGGTCACTTCGCGCAGCTCCCCATAAAGCGCGTTCTTGCGATCCGAAGGAATAAATCCGATGTGGCACGAGACCGCACCAATCCCCAGCCCATGCGCAAGCTCGGCAATCTCGCGCGTCCGAGCAGTCCGGGCCTCACGATACTTCGGCGTTGTAAACCCGACCGACTCATGCACCCGTTCCAGGTTCGAGTAGTCCTCGCCCTCATAGCAGCAGACCGCGCTGGTCAGGATCACGCCCGAGCCCGGAAGCTGCGCCTTCCACTCCCCCAACGCCTTCACACAGTCGATCGCCGGCGGCACACCAAGCTGCCCCACACGCAGGCCGAAAGACTTCAGATACGCGAGCATCTTTGCCGCGCTCTCCTCCGTCCAGAAGACCAGGCCAATCTCCATCGGATCTACATTTGCCATGCTATTCCCCTTCCATTTTCATCGCGGGACTCCCGCAGTAAGTTCGACAGCCGCACCGCCGCTGCAGACTCGGCCGGTAGACAACGGTCCGGGGCAATGCCTTTGCGGCAGCAATCGACGAAGTAAGCGATCTCATCCAAGTAAGGATTCTGCTCCGGCATCTCGATGATCCGGTCACCCCGCCGAAGAACTCCCTCACGAAACGAGAGCAGCGCCGCATCCGTCTCGATCTCGAAGCCAGCCGAAAATGGAAGTTCGGACTGAAACCATCCCCCGGCCACCTCGACCTCGAGATCATCCTCATACCGCATCGTCGCCCGCATGGTGTCGACCGGCCCCAGCGTAACCGCGCGCACAGAGTCCGGAGGACCAAAGATATGAAGCACTTGGTCCAGATCGTGGCTCAGCAGATCGAGGATTGCCCCTCCGCTTCGCTCCGCCTTGCCCAGCCACCCACCCCACCCGGGGAATCCCGTCTTGCGCTCGAAGACGCATCGCAGAACCGTTTCTCGGCCCTGCTCTTTGAGAAACTCAGCGGCAAACTGATACGGAAACATGAACCGCAGCACCTGCCCCACCATGAAGGTCCCGCTGCTGGTCTCCGCCGCCCGCAGAATCACCTCGCAGTCCTCGGTGTTCAACGCCATCGGCTTCTCGCAGAAGACGTGCTTGCCCGCCGTCAGCGCCGCCAGCACCACTTCTCTATGCAGATCGGTCGGCAGGCATACATCCACCGCATCGATCTCGGGATCCTTCAAGACCTCTCGCCAGTCCGGAAGCCATGCCACATCCTCCGGCAACGGGCCACTCTCGAGGTCGAGATTCCCCCGTGCCGGCCCATCCGCCGACGGTCGCGTACGGGAGGCCACCGCCTTCACCGTCACCCCGTCGATCCTTCGCATAGCAGCCAGGTGAGCCCCACCCATAAAGCCATACCCCAGCAAAGCAAACTTCATTCCCACCCTTTCCTTTCTCTCTACAGAACCGTATCCGGCAGCGGCACCGGCTGCGATGTGTCCACGTCGTCCGATTCCCGCTCCTTGAACGTCAGCAGGAACGCGACCAGCACCACCAGCGAGATTCCGCTGGCCACCAGCCACACCGAGCGCCAGTCATAGCTCTGCGTGCCCACCGCCGACTGCAGCGTAAAGCGGTCCACCACCGCGCCTACCAGCCACGATCCGATCAACATGCCCGCACCCAGCGTGATGAAGGCGATCAGCCCCTGCGCCGCCGCCCGTAGCTCCGGCGGAGCCTTACGATCAATGTAAATCTGCCCGGTCACGAAGAAGAAGTCGTAGCAGACGCCGTGGATCGCAATGCCGATCCAGAACATCCACATCCCCGCGCCCGCGTTGCCATAGGCGAACATCAGGTAGCGCAGCGCCCAGCAGAACATCCCCACCGCCAGCATGTACTTCACGCCCAGCCTGCGGAAGAAGACCGGGATCAGCAGCATGCAGAACAGCTCCGACCCCTGCCCCAGCGTCATCTTTCCGGCCGCATTCACCACACCTGCCTGGTTAAAGTAGAGATTGGTGAACGCGTAATAAAACGTCAGCGGGATGCAGATCAGGAACGACGCGATCGCAAACACCGCCATCGACCGCTCCTTCAATAGACCCACCGCCTCCCTCGGAAACAGCTTGCCCATCGAGAACTTGCCCTCGGGCTCGAGCGGTGGCGTATGCGGAAGCGTCAGGCAGTAGACCGCCATCACAATCGAGATCGCGGCGCCCAGCATCAGCGGCTTCGACGTCGCCTCCAGGCGTAGCTTGCCGATCAGCAGGCCAATCACGATCCACCCCGCCGTCCCCATTACGCGGATCGCTCCAAACTCCGCCTTCGGGTCGCGGATATGCCGGAACGAGAGCGAGTTCGTCAGCGCCAGCGTCGGCATAAAACAGCAGCAGTGCAACAGCATCAACGTGTACACCGCCGGAAACGTATGTTGCCGCGCCGCCAGAAACAGCAGCACACCGCCCATCAGGTGCAGCACCGCCAACACCTTTTCGGTCGCGAACAGCTTGTCCGCCATCAGGCCCACCAGCAGCGGAGCCACAATCGCTCCCACCGCCGTCGATCCAGAGACCAGACCGATCTGCCGTCCATTGAAGTGCTCCGAGACCGAAAGCCAGGTCCCGATGGTGACATACCACGTGCCCCAGATCACATACTCCAGCAGAAACATCAGGCCTAGCCGAGCTTTCAGCATCTCATCGTCCCTTCACTCCCAAATCATCTCATCTGACGATCATCGGCTGCCCGCCGGCAGAGCAAACGCCACATATGCTCCGTGAATCGGGTCCTGCGAGGCAGGATGCCCCGGCACGGCATGCGTATGCGTCGTCGACCGCGCCGCGGCGCAGAACACCACATACTCGCGCCCATTCACCTCATAGACCGCAGGCATTCCATCGAGCGCAGCGCCGACCTCCGACTCCCACAGCACCTTCCCCGTCTTCGAATCCAGGGCGCGCACCTTCTTATCACGCGAGCCCGTAAAGATCAGCCCACCCGCCGTCACCACCGGATTCACCTTCGGAAAATGCGAACCCGTATTCGTGATTCCTTTGGCCGCCAGCTCCGGAACCTCTCCCAACGGAATCTGCCAACGGATCGTGCCTGTATTCAGATCGTAGGCGGTCAGGGTCGTCCAGGGAGGAGCGATCACCGGCAGGCCGCTCGACGCAAACATGAAGCCGAAGCTCGAGCGATAGTGCGCCAACGCCGGATCACCCGCGGCAGGCTTCGCAACCGGAGACGCTGACTTAGGTTCATCCGGCGAAAGGTCCGGCCGCGTGAGATACGCGATCACCGACGAGACATCGTCCCCTGAGAGCTGCGCAAACGAAGGCATCAGCCCCTTGCCATAACGAACCGTGTCCTGAATCTCCTTCTCGCTCAGCCTCGAACGAACATCCACTAGTGAAGGGATTGCAGGCGGCTTGCCTGCTCGATTCGTCCCATGGCACAGACTGCAGTTCGCCTCGAACAGCGCCCGCCCACGCACCTCCGGCGACCCCATCTTCAAAGGCTCCGCCGCCAGCGTGAGCTTCAGCATCGCCGGAAGATCCTTTGACACAACATAGAAATATCCCGTCGCCGGATCGACCGCCGACCCTCCAAAGTTCGCCCCACCGTTGTTCCCGGGCATCTCGACCGTATCCTCGAGACTCGGCGGCGTAAACAGTCCCTGATTCCTCGCTGCTTTAATCTGAGCAGCTAATTGAGATTTCTCCTCCGGCTCGAGAAACGGACTCAGCTCCTCAGCCGTAAACTTCTGCCGGGCAAATGGGAACGGCAACGTAGGAAACGGCTGCGTCGGCGAGGTCTCCTCGCCCGGCATAGGCGACTTCGGAACCGGACGCTCCTCCACTGGCCACAGAGGCTTGCCAGTCTCGCGATCGAAGACCCACAGGAAACCCGTCTTGCTGGCCTGCGCGACTACATCCACCTTCTTGCCTTCGTGATGCACCGTCAGCAGCATCGGCGTCGAAGCGTTGTCGTAGTCCCAGATATCGTGATGCACCATCTGGTAATACCAGACCAGCCTTCCCGTCTTCGCATCGAGCGCCAGCAGGCAATCGCCGAAGAGATTCGCTCCCTTGCGATTGGCACCGTAGAAGTTGTACTTCGGGCTGGCCGTCGGGATAAAGACGATTCCACGCTGGGTATCGAGCGCCATGCCGCTCCAGGCATTCGCTCCGCCGACGGTCTTCCACGCATCCTTCGGCCACGTCTCATAGCCCGTCTCGCCCGGATGCGGAATCGTATGGAAGGTCCACTCCAGCTTGCCGGTCAGCACGTTATAGGCGCGGATATCCCCAGGCCCCGATCCGTACTCCTCGTTCGTCGACGAACCCAGGATCAGCAGATCATGAAAGATACGCCCAGGGTTATAGGACTGCACCAGCGTAAGCCGCTGCGGATCGCGCCCCAGTCCCTCGCGCAGATCGATCTTGCCGCCGGTGCCGAAGCTCGAAATCGGTTCTCCGGTCTCGGCATTCAGCTCCACGAGATTGTTATCCACGGCCACGATCAACCGGCGGTCCTTCTTGTCTTCGCTCTCCCAGTAATTGATGCCGCGGTTGGTCATCAGCAACGTCTTGGCATCGAATCCATGCGTCCACAGCTCACGCCCGCTCTCGGCATCCAGCGCAACCACGGAGTTGTTGTGCGCCAGCACATACATCACCTTGCCGATGACGATGGGATTGAAGAGATAACCGCGGTTGTCCCCGGTCTCGAAGGTCCACGCCTTCTCAAGCTGAGCGACGTTGCCCCGATTGACCTGCTTGAGCGCCGAGTACTGCGCGCCATCCGCGGCTCCCCCATAGTCGCGCCACTCCATATGCTGCGCCCGCATGGGCAGGGAGACCATCGAGATACAACACGCAAACCACAGAGCTCGCCGTATCCTAACCGCCGTTTGCGTCTTCACCAAGCCTGAACCTTCCGATAAAGTCTTCCATGAATCAAGAGCCCGGCGCAGGCTATGGAGCTTAAGCACCGGGCTTCAAACAACGAGATTACTGACGAGCCGACAGATCGCGGATCCAAATGTCCTTGAACTGCATATTGCCCGCGCCACCGGCGTGCAGCTGCAGCGCGATCTTTCCATCCGAAGCGCCGGGGTGTGGATCGGTGAAATCGACCATCGGGACGCCATTCAACCGCGACCGGTAACGGTTGCCGATCACCTCGACGAAGTAATCGTTCCACTCGCCCTTGCGAACCACGCCCTCGTTCTCGGGCGACGGCCACACCACCCATCCACGGCCATCCTCGGCATAGACGCCTGCGGTGTGGTGCATCATCGAGCAATCGACTTCAAACTGCATCCCCTGCGAGGCGTCCACCGAGTTCGGCTTGAACCCCGTATGGAAGAAGACGCCGCTGTTACCATCGCCCACGCACTTGAAGCGCAGCGAGAGCTGAAAATCCTTGTAGTCCTTATCGGTCTGCAGGTAGCCATAAGCCTTGGTCAGACCGCGACCATGCAGAACGCCGTCGTCCTCGACCGTCCAGCTCTCCGCGCCGATCTTCGTCCATCCGTTCAGGTCCGTGCCGTTGAACAGCTGAATCCAGTCGTTGCCCGGAATCCTGGGCCGCTGTTGCTGCGCCAACAGACCAACACCGGTGGCCGACGCAGCCACCAATACCATCGCGGAGACCCAACCAAAAAGACGCTTACGATTCTTCTTCGCAGAAGTTTGAACTTTCGACAACGCGAGCTTTGACGCATCCATCAACGGGCACTCTCCTAAGGTGAAAACATGGGCGGCTTATTCCCAACATCCTACAACGGCTTCCCGTTGATGGCACTCCGTCTTCTGCCCTATCCACAAAAAAAGACAACGGCTTCAGGCCTTCCTAGAAGGCCCCGAAGCCGCCTCTCCCCAACGATCTTTCAATGAGATTGCATGGCCCGCCGGCCGGGCCCACTGCGCGTGGGGCGCACCCTTCGTGACTTGTATACCCCCTTTGGGGTGGAGCTCCCGCTGGTCGCTTGCAAATATCTTTGCGCCGACCAACGGGAGGCCCGCGCCGAAGGCTCACTCGTCGTCCGCGAAGGACTTAGTGCTTGACCGCGACCGCCGCGATCTCGATCTTCGCCCCGCCGATCAGCCCTGCCACCTGCACCGTAGCGCGGGCCGGCTTCGGGTCCGGCATCTCCTTGATGTAAACCTTGTTCATGTCCTTCACATCGTTCAGGTCGGTTACATACACCGTCACCGAGACGATGTCCGACATCTGAAATCCAGCCTTCTCCACCACCTTCTTCACCGCGGCGATCGCATTGGTGGTCTGCACCGTGATATCGGTGCCCGTCACCTTGCCCGACGCATCCGGACCCTGCTGACCGGCCACGTACAGGGTGTTGCCGGCAACAAACCCATCGCTGAAGGGGTTGCCCTGCTTGAAGTCGATTGCCTTGTTCTGGGCGACCGCGCTGGCCGAAGCCGAGACCATCACCACCCCGGCCATCACAAGGCCGAGCTTCTTCACCGACGAATACAGCTTGCTCATGTTTCGAATCTCCTGAATGTTTTTTGCTAATGGCATCTTCTCATCTCCACATGGTTTTTGGCATTGCAGCCCGGCAAAACCGCTTAGACCTCGAGCGCCGCCACCTCATATAGCTTCACCGCCGGAATCACGAACTCCACCACGCGCCCCTTTTGCTCAAACTTCAACGTCGTCCCCGCCCGCAGCAGCGAGGCCGATTTAACTTTGGCATCTCGCGGAAGCTCCATCCTCACCCTCTGTGCCCCCAGGCTCGCAGGCGTCCTCATCCTTCCCCGAAATGCATTCGGCCCGTTGTAGTTCACCACATGCACCGCAAAGCCCGGCCCCGTCTCCCACGCAAAGACCTCCGCCAGTCCCTCGCCCTCCACCTCGACCGCATTCTTGCCGCCCATCACCCAGCGCAGGGTATTGATCAACTGTGCCTCAAGATCAGGATTATCCGTCCTCCAGAACGTCGCCTCCATATCGCCCGCCAGATACGCCAGCCGCGAGCCTCCAGCCTCGCGCAATACCACCGACGGCATCTCCGTCGGCCCTTCGCGCATATACACTGCCTCGGGCGGATAGACCGGATATGGCTTAATGAATGTCATCACCGGGCTCTGCACCGGCTTTAGCGACACGCTCCACACTGGCCCGGCGATCCACTCCGTCTCCTCAAAACCCTCCGTAATCGCATGGCGCGACCGGATCGACTGCAGATAAACCTCATCGATCGGCCCCCTCTGATCCTGCGCCCTCTGCCGCTCGCCTGCCATGGCAATCCCGAACAGCGACGCCAGCGCAAAGTCCGCACGCGGCTTGCCTGTTTCGTCGTAGAGTCCTGTCTCGAACGTGGCCAGCATTGAGCCACCGTTCGCCGCATACTGCTGCAGTGCCCGCACCTGCGCATCGCTCATCAGAGCCACATTGGGCAGAATCAGCGTGGTGTACTGCGCCAACCTCTCCTCCGTCAGGTCCTCCTCATGCACCAGATCGAACGGAATCCTCGCCGCCACCAGCATCGCATACATCCCCTCCAGCGAATCCGTCTTCTCCGATCCCGCCGGCGCGGCATACCTCGTCGTCGAGCGGGAAGAGGCCACCACCCCCACCCGTGCCATCGACCGCACATTCTGAAAGTGCCGATCATGCTTCGCGTGCCAGCTTAGAAAATCGATGCCCCGCTTCTGCCACCGGCGATCTTCCTTGAACCCCTGCTCCAACCCCAGCCAGTGATACCAGACGATGCCACCGGCCGCCGCCGTCTGCGCCATCCGGCACTCCACCTCGGCCGTCGTATCCGTCACCTGCCGCCACATCAGCCGTCCCGACCGCGTGTAGCTTCCACTCACCGCGGCCACCGGTCTGCCGCCCATCAGCGCATGCGCGAACTTCACCTGCTGCGCGTCCTGCCACACCGGCGCCACCGCTGCTGTCCGCGACTGATTGTCCGCCGTGTACCACAGCGCCTCACGCGTCAGCTTCCACTGATCCAGGCCCGACTCCTGCAGACCACCGCCCAGGTTGCAGCTGTAAAAGTTGTTCGGGCTCTTCTCCAGAACGATCTTCTTGTACAGAACAATCAGCTCCTCGGCGTGCTCCATAAACGCAGCCTTGTACTCTGCCGAGTGCGGATCGCCAATCTTCCGGCAGGTCTCGCAGTAGCATACCTGGAGATTGGGCCAGCCGTTCATATAGATTCCGTCGATGTCGTATCGCCGGTTCAGCTCGCGAATAATCGCCGGCTGCTGCTCCGTGAACTGTCCGCTGAAGTGACAGGTAAACGCGATATCCGGGGCCGAGTACTGTAGGCTTCCATCCTGCTGACGCCTAAACCATAAAGGATGCGCCTTCACCAGCTCCAGCTCCGTGTACTGGATATCCGGGCTCATGCGCCCATACACGCGAATCCCACGCTTCTTCGCCGCGGCCACGCACTCGCCGAACAGATCGCGGCCGTTCAGATACTTGCTGCGATGAAAGTACGGAACCTCGGTGGGATAAAATGCGACCGGCCCCGAGACCGACAGGGCCACCGCATCCACCTTCGCCTGAGCCCAATAGTTCGCCCAGGCCTCGACGTCGCCAAAGACCGGATCCTTCTCGTTGAAGTTCGTCTGCCCAATCCGCTTGATCCGCCGATACCAGGGCACACCCGTGGGATCTGCCTTGTCTGCTTCAGAGGAAATGGCGGCGGTTGTCATCGCTCCTGAACTGCGAAGCGCTGTCGCCAGGATGGCTCCAGCTCCCATGGCGTTGAACTCGCGGCGTGTAGGCTTCATCGTGAATGGATCTCTCCGAGAGATAGCGGCGGAGATCAGCTTCGTCTCCGCTCTCGCGCAACACGATCCACCTTACCCGCCACCACGCCGCATGTCCAAACCACGTCGTGATTGAACCCTAGACACAAAGGGCGTGGCTCCAGGCCACGCCCTTCCCTCCTGCTATACAAAGACCCTAGTCTCTCCGGCCCAGCGTGGGACGATCGTCCGTGTTCGAAGGATTGTTATTGCCCGGATTCGAAGGATCGTTGTTCCCTCCGCCCACCCGCCGCAGCGTCGGCTTGTTGCCGTCCTTCTTGTCGTTCAGCTTGCGCTTGTTCTCCAGACGCGCCAGCCGCGCCTTCACGTCATCGAACTCCGAGGTGGAGACGATGTAATCCGAGCGCGCCGGCATGATCGTCGCAATCTCATCTTCCGAGCGTCCAATGCGGTCCGGCGTCTGCGGATGATCCGAGAAGACCTTCGAAAGCGTCCCCGGCTTGTGCTTCTCGAGCGCTGAGATCTTCTCGAAGAACTGAATGAACGCCTGCGGATCGTAGCCGGCCTTGTACATATACTGCAGGCCCAGCCAGTCCGCCTCGGCCTCGTCCATACGCGAGAACTTCAAAAACGCCACCGGAATCGACAGCTGCGTGGCCTCATAGATGCCGTATCCCGTCCACGAGCCCGAGGTGAAGATGATCAGCGGGATCGACCCGATTTGCGCGTAGTTCATCTTCGTCATCTGCCGTGCCGCGTGATGCGCGCACACATGCGCCGTCTCATGCGCCATCACCCCGGCCAGCTCCGCCTCTTCGTCTGCGGCGAGAATCAGGCCCGAGTTCACATAAAAGAATCCGCCGGGCAGCGCCATGGCGTTAATCTCGTCCGAATCAATCACCTTGATCGTGAACGGAACCTTGCAGTCCGAATTCTTGACGATATTCTGTCCCACCCGGTTGATGTACTCGTTGATCACCGGGTCGTTCACCATGTGGGCCGACTTCTCGATCTCCATCGAGTAGCTCTTGCCGGCGCGAATCTCCCAGTCCGTCGAGTACCAGTTCCCCAGCCCGCGACCGCCGATGTTGCGAGTGCCGATCGCATTCACATCGTCCTCGCTGCCCGCCTTGATGTGGGGGTCCAGCGCCTCGCCCGGCGAAGGCAAGGAATCAGCCTTCTTGCTCGCCTCATCCTTCGCCGCTTTATCGTCGGCGGGGGTGTCCTTCGTGTCCGAAGGAATCGGCTTTGACTGTCCTGGAGGAGTCGGCGGCGACGGCGGCGTAGAAGACGGTTGCTGCGCAATCTGCGCAAAGGAGACCGTCGAAAGAGCAAGAAAAGCGGCTAGACCAAGGTGCGTCGCGGAACGCATAAGAAAAGTCTCCTCACGGGAGTCGGTCCATCGATCCGGAGAGATTCTCAACCTGAAGATCCCACAAATAAACGATGGAGAGGGTCCCGCGTTCTTTAGACGTAAGTATGCGCCGGAAAGTTACGGAAGACAAACAGGAACCAGGAGCCCTGGCATTACCTTCGAGCCATGTTCCGTCCTTCCAACAAGCTACCAGCTCGAGTAGCTGGTCCCGTCCGCGCCCGTTTCTTGCGCCCCGGAGTGGACATCGTTGATGCCCGCCTCTGTCTGGTCGAGGCTCTGCAAGGTGTCGTCCTGTGCCGGAACCCAGGTATCCGTCCGGTTCGTAAACGGATCTTTCGGCATCGTTTTGATATAACCCGCCTGCACCAGGTCGTCCAGGCTCTGGGGAGCCTTCTGCTTATCCACCGTGTAGGCGTCGATCGCCGATCGCAGCGTGCGCAGATCCTCCTTCAGCACCGCCTCCTTGGCGTGCCGCACGCTCTGGACATACATGGGAACCGCGATTGCCGCCAGCAGGCCGATGATCGTCATCACGATGACCAGCTCGATCAGCGTGAAGCCGGCATGACCGCACCCCCGGGGCTCCGTCCTGCGCGTTCCGGCGAGTAATCCCTTAAGCCGACTTTGACGGTTAGCTACCATGTCGAATATTTTGACCCATCCAGTGCCGTTCCCTGGCTCTTCGAGCGCACATCGAAGACGTTCTGGCCCCCGAAGTCGTCCGTATCGGGGTCGTCCTGATTGGAGCGCAACCCCCAGTCCGAGTTTCCCGTCATCGGGTCGACCGGGATGCGCCGGAGAAACCGCACCTTCTTGCCCTGAACCTCAACTCCATCCACCAGCGTCTGCAGATCCGGGGGATATCCCAGCGAATCCGCCTTGATCTGGAACGCTCCCTTGTCGGCGGCGTCCTTGTAGCGATCGATGGCGGCACGCATCTCCCATAGATCCTGCCTCAGCTCCCGCTCCTTCTCGCGTCTGACCTGGAACCTAGCGATGGGAATGGCCGCTGTCGCCAGGATGGAGATGATCGCCACCACGATAATCAGCTCCACCAGCGTCAGTCCGGCCTCGGAGCCTGCCTCCAGCCATCCCGCCCGGACAGACCGCGCCGCCTCCCCTGACCTTCCAGCCGGAGCCTCCACGAGCGCCGGGTTGTTGCCCAACATCACTTCACATGCACCACGGACTGCGATCCGACCGCCGGAAGATTCGCCTGTGTGCTGCTCCTCGCTCCCACCTTGACCAGCGCCAGGTTCGAGTCGCCCGCCGCGACCGCCTTGAAGGTCAAGGTCGCCACGCTTCCTCCGCCATTGATGCCCTGCACATTCGGCGGCCTCGAGGTCGAGATTGTCACCAGCCCGTTCCCCTCATCCCGATGGACGATCGAGACTGGCTGACCGTCACGGCTCAGCAGCGTTCCCGCATCCACGTTCACCAGCTCGAGAACCGCCGGATTGAACTGCAGCTGCAACGGAACCGCATACAGATCCTTGGCATCCGAGGCGTTCACCTGCACCTGGAAGGTGCTGCCGATCGCCTGGTTCCCCGCCGGAGGAGCGACCGTCAGGCTCACCGGAGGACCTCCCGGCACGGCCTGGGCCGCCGAAGCCTTCTGTCCAGCCGAAGGAGTCGCAGTCGCCGGAGTTCCCGCACCCGGAGGCGGCGGCTTCGGTGGCTGGGCCTGCTGCATCAGCTGCTGAGCCGCAGCCGTGACCGCGTTGGCAGCCGTCGTCGGCTCACCGATCTGCTTCGGCCTCGGAGGCAGAAGATCGTCGTTCTGGTCCGCCAGCGAGAGATCGCGCCGCAGTTCAAACGAGTTGGTCGTTCCCGTATCGACGATGCGCCGGTTCAGCCGTGTCAGCACCGGTTCACGAACGATATGCGGGATCAGCAGAAAGACGATCTCGTTATCCAGTACGTCGCGCGAGTTAGAGGCGAAGAAGTATTTGAAGAGCGGAAGCTCGCTCAGTCCGGGAGTTCCACTCAGACCACGCGTATCCTGCTTGTTCACCAGGCCGGCCAGGATACTGGGCTCACCCTCTTTCAGCTGAATCACCTGTTCGACGATGTTCTGCCCGATCACCGGCTCGACCACGCCTGAGATGGTCACCTGGCTCTGCTGCGAGGAAACCTCCATGTGCATCTTCAGGCCGACCTCGCGGTCGAAGTGGATCGTCGGGGTCATCTCGATCTTCACGCCCACGTCGATATAGGTGAACTGAGTCTGCACGCCGATGCTGCCCACGCCGGTGGCGACGCCGGCGTTATAAGAACCCGTCGCGATCGGAATCTTCGAACCAATGGTCACCGTGGCCTTCTGGCCATCCGTCGCGCGGACCCGGGGATTCTGCAGGATGCGGGTGTCGCTATCTGTTAAAAGAGCATCGATCGAACCCGCGGGAATAGTGACGCCAAAGTTATTCGCGTTAATATTTCCCAGCGTATTCAACGTAAAGTTCGACGTCGTATTCGTCGTCGTTCCCGAAGAAGAGGATGAGCTGCTGCTCGTGGTCGAGTTCGGATTCGCCTGCGGGGTAATCGTTATATTCTGCGGCAGCGTAATGCCCAGCTTCCGCACCTTCTCGCGGTTGACCTGAAGAATCGCGATGTCCACCACCACCTCGGGGCGGGCGCGGTCTACATCATTAATCAGCTTCTGGGCCAGCAGCAGCTGATCGGGGGTCGATCGCAGAACGATCGCGTTCTGGCTGGGAATCAGCGTGATCTTCGAGCTCGGGTCCAGCAGATTGCGCAGCGCCGTCATCACCTCGTTGGCATCGGACTGCTGGCTTGCATTGGTCAGGTAGAAGGTCTGGACCGCCAGCTCATCGAGCTCCGTGCGCTTGGTGCGGTTGTTCTGCGCCACGAAGATGGTGTTCGACGTCACAGGCTTGTAGAACGTTCCCGAGAGCGTTCCCACGATACGCAGAGCATCGGCGAGACTGACGTTGGTCAGATCGACGGGAACGCGCTTCGAGGTATAGTCCGGGTCGAAGATCACGTTCAGGCCGGCCATCTTGCCGATCGCCTGGTAGATGTTCTTCACATCCTCGACTGCATGAAAAGTGATGGGGTCATTTGAGACCGGCTTCAGCGCGACCGGTCCGGCAACGGTATTGACCGCCGAGGCATCCTCAGTGGGAGGCGCGGGCGCGGGTTGGGCAACCGACTGCGCCTGAATCTCCTGGGTAACCTGGTCGATCTCCTGCTGCGCGGTCTGATTGCCGCCGTCGATGGCAAGAGCGCGGGTGAACTCGGTCAGGGCTCCCTGCGGATCGCCGTTCTGGCGCAGAACCCTGCCGCGATCGACGTGGCTCACCGAAGCTTGAAACCGCATCAGCTCAAAGTGCGTCTTGTAGCGCAGATCCGCCGGCTTCTTCGCAAGTGCCTGACGGTAATCCTCGTAAGCCGCATCGTAGTTCTGACGGACCTCCGCATCCTGGCCGCGTTTGTCCCACGTCTTCGCCGACTGCGCATGCGCCTGGATGCCGCCCACCAGAGCCATCAAAAACAGGAGCGCCAGGCATGTGCGATGTGCGCCTGAGGCGAGTTCGAAAGAAGGAGAGTTTTTGCCGCGACCCATGCTGCGTTCGTCTGCGTCCTTTACACCATTAAGAATGAGGCGTCGGCCGAAGTACATGTCTGCCCCTGGATCTTCGCAGGACAGGGCGCTGCCTGTCGTGGCATTCCCTTCCAGGCTGTTGCGCTCGGGTGAGTATAGCATTCGAACTTAAGATTCCTTATGAATGAAGCAGATCGGGACGGGAGACCGTCACGCAGAACAAACAGATCAGCAATGGATAGTGAGATAGCGGAGAGACACAATTGTTTTTATCCGTTGGGGATTAGACGAGCACTCCACGCCATGGTGAGTCCGATCTTGTCCCTTCCTCTCTCCCCTTCATGAATCCCCTCCTCTAAACCATGTTAAAATCAAGATTTCATGCCTCGTTCGCTCTCCAATCCGACTACGGCCTACCAGCCGAAGGCTGCCACGGCCAAGCCGAAGGATCGCGATCCGGTGGCCGCGGGACAGCGCGACGCCGCCTTCAACCGCGCGGCCAGCCACAACTACTTCCTTACCGACCGCTTCGAGACCGGGGTGGCGCTGCGCGGAACCGAGGTCAAGTCCATCCGTGAGGGCAAGGCCAATCTCAAGGACTCCTACGGCGTATTAAAGGATGGCGAGTGTTTCCTGCTGAACGCCCACATCGGGCCGTTCTCGCACGGCAACGCCATGAACCACGACTCCCTGCGCACCCGTAAGCTGCTGCTGCACCGGCAGGAGTTGCGCAAGCTCGAGGCTCTCACGCGGCAGAAGGGCTTCACCCTGATCCCCACGCGGCTTTACTTCCGTAATGGGCGCGTCAAATGTGAGCTCGCCCTGGCCAAGGGCAAGCAGGACTGGGACAAACGCGAGACCGAGCGCAAACGCGAGGCCGACAAAGAGGCCCGCGCCGCGGTCGCCCGCAGCCAGCGAAGCTGACGCTCCGCAATACCTGTCATGAAGCAGTAAATTTGTCTCCACATTTTTTTGACAGCTCTCATGGAGAGTCTCGCCTCCATCTCGCGCTACGATAGTCCAATGGATACGAAGCTGGTGTTTCAGGATGCGGCCGGATTTGCAACGCCGCTGCTGGCAGTTTTCGCCGTGGATATCGCGACCGGGAAAGATGCCGACCCGTTGATCGCGTTGCTGACGACCTCAGACGCTGTCACCAATGCGGCGGCTACCGTCATCGCCTCGGGAGAGTTCAAGGGCTGCCTCGGCGAGCAGGTTCTCCTGCACGCCCCCAATGGTCTCAAGGCCGAGCGCCTGCTGATTGTTGGGCTGGGTAAGGCCAAGACCCTGTCCGTGGACGAAGTCCGTAAAGGCGCCGGCGCTGCACTCCGTTACGCCAAGCCGCGTGGAATCCGTCAGGTGACTCTTGCCTTCCCCGAGGATCACGCGCTCTCCGATGAGCATCTTGAAAACCTCCCTTGTACGCTGCTCAGCCGCGCCCTGCTCGAGGGAGCCCTCCTCGCCGAACCCGACTGGGACACCTATCGCAGCAACCGCAAAGACCTCTCCGTCGAAGAGCTTACGATCCTCTCGCCCGCGACCGAGGACTCCACCACGCGCGAGATTCAAACCGGCTTCGAAGAGGGGCGAATCATCGGCGAGGCGCAGAACTTCACCCGCACGCTGGTAAACGAGCCGGGAAACGTGCTCACCCCCACCGAGTTAGGCAAGCGGGCCGCGGCCATGTGCGCCGAGACCGGCCTCAAGTGCGAGGTCCACTCGACCGCCAAGCTCGAGGAGCTGGGCATGGGAGCCTTTCTCGCCGTCGCCAAGGGGTCTGCCCAGCCGCCGGCCCTGATCGTCATGACCTATGAGCCAAAGCTCGAGAAGGGCAAGGCCTCTGCCAAGGATGCTTCCAACCCGGCGCCCGTACTGGGCCTGGTCGGCAAGGGCATCACCTTCGACACCGGCGGCATCTCGCTCAAGTCCGCCGAGGGCATGGAAAAGATGAAGTACGACATGGCCGGCGCCGGAGCCATGATTGGGGCCATGCGCGCCCTCGCGCAGCTCAAGCCCGCGGTCAAGGTCATCGGGATCGTCTGTTCGGCGGAGAATATGCCCAGTGGAACCGCCTATAAGCCCGGCGACATCTACACCGCCATGTCGGGCAAGACCATCGAGATCATGAACACGGATGCCGAGGGACGCATGGTGCTGGCCGACGGCCTGCACTACGCCAAGACCCTGGGCTGTACCCATCTTATCAACGCTGCCACCCTGACCGGAGCATGCATCGTTGCTTTAGGCATGATTAACGCCGGCGTCTTCTCGAACGACGAGGCGACCTTCGAAAAATTTCTCCAGAGCTCACGCACCTCCGGCGAAAAGTTCTGGCGGCTTCCCTGCACCGACGACTATAAGGATGTCATCAAGAGCCAGATCGCCGACATCATGAACACCGGCGGCAGCCGCTGGGGCGGGGCCATCTCTGCGGCGATGTTCCTCAAGGAGTTTGTCGAAGACACCCCCTGGATACATCTCGATATCGCCGGCTGCGCCTGGAACGAAGATGTCAAACCCTGGCATTCCAAAGGACCCAGCGGAGTGGCTGTCCGATCAATTGTCGAATGGGTTCGGGGCTATTCAGCCTGAAGTGAACTTAGGATTCGGTTACCCACCTCGATTCGTTCCAGCTTGGCGAAGATGGGTAACCGCTTCCCCCTGAATATTCTTCCGGACAACATTGTTACGGAGAGTTTGAGCTATGCCGCAGCGTGATGCGAGGCGGCAGAATCGGCAAACAGCTTGATCATCGCCTGGTTGTAGGCCGGAAGATCGTCCGGCTTGCGGCTGGTCACCAGGCCCTTCTCCTCGACCACCTCGCGATCGACCCAGGTGGCTCCCGCGTTCCTCAGGTCGGTCTGGAGCGACGGCCATGAGGTCAGGGTCCGGCCCTGAACACCGCCCGCATTAATCAGGGTCCAGGGGGCGTGGCAGATCGCGGCGATCGGCTTGCCCTCCTCCACGAAGCTTTTGACGAACTCGATCGCCTTGGGCTCGAGCCTCAGGTAGTCCGGGTTCATGACTCCACCGGGAAGGTGCAGGGCATCGTAGTCTCCACTTTTAGCCTGGGAGAGCGGGATATCCACCTCAATCTCCTCACCCCAGTCGGTTACATCCCACGCCTTGATCTTTCCGGACTTGATCCCCGACTCCGGAGCAATCACATCGACCTTCGCGCCAGCCTCCTCGAGGGCCTTCTTCGGTTTGGTCAGCTCCACCTCTTCGACGCCCTTAGTGGCAAGAATCGCGATGCGGCGGCCCTTCAATTGATTACGGTTTTCGCTGTGTGTAGCCATAAATATCTCCTCCATCGCCCTAGAGTCAGCGAACGCTCCCAAGGCAAGCTAGCAAGGTGAGATTCGTCCTCTCGTTCAGTCGTTGTCTTTTCCTGGAGAGTCCTAGCGGATCGACAGCCTAGAGGGTCTTTGTTGTGTCCATCGCTTCGCGCGGGTCGAAGACCCGAGAGGCCTCCCGGATCCGCCTCATCCCCACAGCAAAGATCTTCGGTTCGACAATCAGGCTGACGACGATGCGTTCGCTCTCCGCCATCCCGTAGAAGCTGCCCGGATGCACGATCACTCCATGCTTTTCCAGCAGATCTCCTGTCCCGAGACCGATCCGGGGCAGCCGTAGCACCGAGCTCCAGCCGCCATCCGCTTCCAACGGCTCGATGCCTGATTCTGGGCCCGATTCGATGCCGCAACTCCTGATCTCATTGAGATTAGCCGACACTCTCTCAAGTATCTGTCTCTGAATCTTCGCTCTCCCCGCGAGCCAGCCGGGAAGAGCCAGCTGCGCCGGAGCATTCATCGACAGAAAGGTGTCGGCAATCACCTCCAGCCGGGCGAGCGCCTCGCTGCGGTCCCGCTCTCCGGCAAAGGTTGCGATCCAGCCCACCTTCATCTGGGGCAGCCCGGCGATCTTGCTCATTCCGCTCAGGACAAAGGTCAGAACCGGATGGGACCCCTGGGCGAAGCTCCGAAGCGATACATCTCTATAAGGATAGTCAAGAAAGACCTCGTCAACGATGAGCGCAAGACCATAGGTCTGGCACAACTTCTCAAGCTGCATGCGTTCAGCCAGCCCCGTCCCGTGGCCGGTAGGGTTGTTGGGGTGAACCACCACAATGGCCCGGGTCTTCTTGCTGATCCGGCGCTTGAGCTCGGCAAAGTCGATCCACCAGCCGAAGTCGTAGAAGAGCGGATAGGGCTGGAGCCGGACATCTTCGATCTCAGCCAGAAACTCGAAGAGCGGATAGCTGGGCTGGGCCACCAGGATCTCGTCTCCGGCGTCGCAGAGCAGCCGGAAAAGATAGCCGTAGCCCTCGCTGGTGCTGGTGGTCAGGATGAGGGCATCGGGATCGACCTGAGCGTCGTGGGACGCATAGTAGTCCGCAACCGCCTCGCGGGCCGAGCGCATGCCTCGAGGATCGGGATCATAGAGCAGGGCGTGGGGATCGCTCAGGGGAGCGAGAATTGCTTCGGCGTCATATTCGAAGCCGCAGGCGGTCGGGTTCGAGACGGTCAGATCGATCAGGTCACGGCCTTCGGCGCGCGCCCGCCGGATCGCCTTGGCGAAAGCGCTCTCCCCCAAGTCCCAGCCGGTACGGGATGAAAATCTCTGGCTCACATCCTCCATGCTAATGGTTCAGCCGCATTCGTTCCCCTACAATGGGTTCATTCATGGACTCCATTCAGGCAGTTTTATTCGACTACGGCATGGTCCTCTCGGCTCCCCCCGATCCGATGGCGTGGCAGAGGATGCGTGAGATCTCGGGCTTCGACGAAGAGACGCTTCACCGCGGCTACTGGGCTCCGCGTCACGCCTACGATCGCGGCGACCTGACGGGATTCGCCTACTGGGACGAGGTCGCCCGTTCCGGCTCGACCACCTTCACCCCTCAGCAGGTCGAAGGCCTCATCGCGGCCGACGTCGATCTGTGGACCCAGCTGAACGCCCCCATGCTCGCCTGGGCGAAGCGGCTGCAGGACGCGGGCGTGCGCACGGGAATCCTCTCCAACATCGGTGACGCCATGACCGACGGCCTGCTGAAGAAGTTCGACTGGATCAACGGCTTCCACCACTGTACCTGGTCCTATCGCCTGCGTCTGGCCAAGCCCGAGGCCGAGATCTACCTCGCCGCGGTGGAAGGGCTCAAGACCCCTCCGGACAAGGTTCTCTTCATCGACGACAAGATCGAGAACATCGAGGCCGCCCATGGCGCGGGGCTTCAGGCGATTCAATATCTCGATCACGACTTCTTCGAGCAAGAGATGCGGGAGCGAGGACTGGGCCGGCTGCTCGAGATCTAGGTTGTATCGAGGGAAGAGAATGACCTGCCGACCGAGCCCACTGCGGTCCTTCGCGGACGGCGAATGAGCCTTCGTGCGAGGCTCCCGTTGGTCGCTTGATGAATTTTTGCGCCAACCAGTGGGAGGCATAAGGCGAAGCCGGTCCACACGTCACGAAGGGTGCGCCCCATGCGCAGTAAGCCCGCCCGGTAGCGCAAGCAGTGTCTCTTTACAGTAACGTGACGATGAGTGTGCCAATTCCCATTTTGGGACACGGCCTATGACCTTTGTGCAAGTGGGACCGCTCATTTTCCTCAACTTCCATTATTCATGGAGTGAGAGGGCAGGCTGCAACTCGAGCTGGAACCGCAGCCACGAATCATGAAGCGATCTTCCGGACTCCTGAAAACTCTTCTTTGGCTGTATGCCGGTATCTTTGCGTCTGCAACAGCGCAGGCGCAGGGCGCACAGCATCTGGCCTTTGCCGGCCTCCGCGCCGTGGTCGGACAGGGCCAGTTCAACTCCGTCAAGATCGACGCCGAGGGCAACCTCTATCTGCTGCTGGACGAGAAGGATGGCGTTCGCGTGCTCAAGACCGACGCGAGCGCGAACCAGGTACTGGCCGAGACCCACCTCGGGGCTCGGGGCGACATCGGCATCGCGCTCACGCTCGATCGCATGGGGAACGTGTATGTCGCTGGAACGGCCTCTTCGGGGACCTTGCCCACCACGTCGGATGCTCCCTTCCCCTCACTGGCCGACGCCTCCATAAACTCCTTTGTCGCCAAGCTGGACTCGAACCTGCACATCACCTTCCTCACTTACCTGGGAAGCGGACGCATGGCGGTGACCGGCATCGCGGCCACGGCAGACCGCGTCTTTCTCACCGGGTCGATCTTCGCCGCGACGCTGCCGACGACGCCGTCGGCGATCTTCACCCTCCCCGCTGACGGCAGCAACGGCGGCAACGGCTTCGTCGAGAGCTTCAATGCGGCGGGAACCTCTCTGGTCTATGCCACCTATCTGACGGGATTCAACGGTACCACCAGCGCGACCGCCATCGTCGCCGACGACAACGACGATGCCTACGTCGCCGGATACACCACCTCGCCGGGGTATCCGACGACCGCAGCCGTCGTCCCGGAGATGATCGGCTCGGGCTCGGGCTTCCTCACCAAGCTCACCCCGGCGGGCGATGGGATCGTCTTCTCAACCTTCCTCCCCGGGCAAGGCCTCACCTCGCTTGCTTTGGATAGAGATTCTCAGACGCTCGTGCTCTCGGGAGCAATCTCGCCCGGAGCGTTCCCCATCATGACCGCCTCCGCCCCGATTGTCACCTCCGAGTACCAGAGCGTGGTGCGGATGCCGCTGGATGGAAGCCGCGTCATGGCCTCGTCTCTTCTGGCCCCGGGATCGCAGTCGGTCCTTGCGGCTGGCCCTGACGAGGCGATCTGGGCCGCGATGACGATGTCCACTCCGTTGCCTCCGCTGGCCCCGGTTGCGGCATTCGGCAACACGGGAGTCTTCCGCATCCATGCACAGAACTTCATCGACGAGAGCGCGCGCATCGGGTCGCTCGGCATGGGCTTTGGCAGCACGCCGGTCACCATCGCCGCCATCGCGCTCGACAGCAGCGGCCAGCCGGTCTTGGCCGGCCAGGCGCAGCCCACGACGAGCGCCGACCTGCTCGCAACCCAAAGCTTCGATCTTCCCTTGTTGAACTCCCCAACGGAGGCGCTGCCCTCTTCCTTGCGCGACGCCGTTCTGCCCGCCGGGACCAACTGCGGAAGCCTTTGCGCGGGGTCGGGAGCGTACCTCGCGAAGCTCAAGCTGAGCCCTGGACCGGCGCTTGCAATCTCGACCGACGCAGCGCCGAACCTGATCCTACGCAATCTGGGATCGAAGGCGGCGAACAATCTCGAGGTCTCAGCGACAGGCTTTACCCTCTCGCACGACTGCCCGTCTCAGCTGGCAGCGGGGGGGGAGTGCGATCTGGTCCTGACCGGCGGCTGGCCGGGAGCCGTCTCGATCTCAGCTGCAAATGCGTCCTCGCAGAGTGTGAGCCTCGCTGCGCCCAGGCGTGCGGCATCGACCGTGGTTTACTCGCCGCGAGAGCTCGACTTCGGCGTGCTTGTTGCGGGCGAGGCTCCGGTCGCAAGAACCATCACGGTTACAAATCTCGGCTCCTCCCCGGTGGCCGAGCTTCCTTCGATCACCTTCGGCACAAATGCGCTCTGGACCGCAACGGTTGCGGGCGACTGCCCCGGGGTGGGATCGGCCGCTCCCCTGCAACCCGAAGCCAGCTGCCATCTCGTCATCAGCGTATCGGCTCCCGCCGCAGCACTTAAAGGCTCCTTTCAAAGCACTTGGTCCGCCGCCGAAGACTCTCCCGCGAGCTCAATTACGATCACGGGATTCATCGAGCCGACTGCGCTGAATCTCTCCGCGAGCGAGATCGCCTTCGGAACACAGCTTTTAGGCGGCCTGCGGCTGCCGCGCTTCCTCTATCTCTCGAACAACTCCGCTACAGCAATTGGGCATGCTTCGGTTGCCCTGGGGGCTGGCTCCCCGTTCACGGTCGCCGACCGTTGCCCTATCGTGATCGAGCCGCACACAATCTGCCAGATCGAGATCGACTACCTCTCGAACGCAGTTTCCTCGGACTCGGTCACGCTGTCCCTCGATCAAGGCGCAAGCGTTTTGGTAACAGGTAAGACATCCGCGCCTTCTGGCACCGGAGGCTCGACGGTGAATCCGAACCTGGAGGTCACGCCCTCGCAGCTTGCGTTCGTGAATGCGGTCACGGTCACCAGCGTCTCCCTTGACACCCAGACGGTTACGGTGCGGAACACGGGGGCGGCTCCTCTGCCGGTCTCGCTCGCGCTGACGGGCGACTTCGCGCAATCGACCAGCTGCGGCTCGACACTGGCCGCAGGCGCCTCCTGCTCGGTCGTAGTCAGCTTTACGCCATCCGCGCCGGGAGCGCGGCCGGGCTCGCTTGCGGTAACCTCCGGCGGGTCGGCGCCGGTGTTTGTCGATCTGAGCGGAACCGGAGCCCCACTGATGGCCGGCAACAACGGTACGCTCGACCTGGGAAGCACCGCCATCGGGCAGCCGGTGGTTCTGTGGACCAAGATCACGCAGGCCTTCAGCCAGCTGACGGCTTCGGCGGGAGGCGACTTCGGTGTGGCGCTGGTCGAGGACATCGGCTACGGACATGGACAGCCCGCGGTCTCGGAGTTTACGCCCACGACAACGGGATCGTGCTTCAACTGCTGGCTGGGGGTGCAGCTGGTTCCCTCTGCCGCCGGCCCGCGCCCGGCCACGCTGAAGCTCGCGTCTTCAGCCGGCGGCCTGCCCTACGTGCTCTCGCTCACCGGCAATGGACTTCCTCTCATCGGGCTTCTGCTGACGCCGCTCCAGCAGGAGTTCGGTCCCATAGCCGTGCACAGCTCGAGCGCACCAACAATCTTCACTCTGACCAACCTGACTGGAGGCACGGTCAATCTCTCCGCACCCTCGGTCACCGGCGGCTTCGCCATCACCAACACCGTAACAGGAGGTCCCGCCTGCGTGGGCACGTTCGTCGCCAACGCCTCCTGCTTCGTCACCGTTGCCTTCTCCCCCACTGCGACCGGTCCGGCCAGCGGCACCCTGACCGTGGGCTCCTCAGGCAATACGGCGGCCGCTCAGCTCACCGGCTTCGGCTCACCCGACCCTGGGCTTGCCCTCAACCCCGAGGCTCTGGTCTTCCGTAACGTTCCCAGTCCATTGGCGTCCCGGCAGACGATCACGCTCTCGAACACCGGCATCGACAACCTCACGATCGACACGCCCACAGTGAACACAGCCAGCTTCGCTGCATCCACCACCTGCGCCCTGCTGGCTCCGGGAGTCAGCTGCACGATCACCGTCGACTTCATCCCGACAAATGCAACCGTCACCGGCACACTCTCGATCCCGGTTACGAGCTCGGCCCCCGGGAACCTTCAGAACATCTACACGATCGCGCTCACAGGCAGCTACACCGACGAGGACACCGGGCTTCAGATCCTTCCCGGCGAGGCCGATTACGGGCCAACCCCAACCTCTTCACTCGGCGTCATCCGCCAGTTCCTGATCAACAACCTGACGACCAAATCCGTCACGCTCGCATTGGCGCTGCCGCGGCAGTTCGTGCTGACCGAACCACCCTGCGCCACGCTGGCTCCGGGGGCCGGATGCAGCTTCTCGGTCGCATTCCTTCCTTTGACCAACGGTGCCGCGACCGGAACCACCGCCGCCCAGGCGACTCCCACCGACGGCAGCGCTGCGTTCAGTGGCCTGGGCTTCCTCGAGGGCTTCGGCCAGGGCAAGGGATCGCTCAGCGTAACCGGAGACATCCTTCCGGGTGAAGTCGTCGACTTCCGCCAGGTGGCCTCGGGCCAGTTCGCCACCCGCACCCTTACTGTGATTAACACGGGCACCCTCGCGATCACGACACGGCGCATTACCAGCGAGTGGCCGTTCCTCTCCACCACCACCTGCGGCAGCGCCCTGCCGGTCGGCGGGAGCTGCACCGTTACGGTTACATATTCTCCGGTCAACGGATCCAGCTCGTCCTCTTCGCCCTTCAACACCGACTCGGGAACGCTGGTGATCGAGAGCAACGCGGAGAGCAGCCCCGACTTTCTCAATCTGACCGGAACCGTCACTTCAGTGATCGTTGCAGCACCGTCGAACTCCGCCCCCCTGGTCTCATTGGCGACCTCGCAGGGCTCGCTCACCTTCGATCCCACCCAGGGGGGAAACGTCTCGGCTCCCCAGACGCTTACGCTCACGAACACGGGCATGGCGACGATTCACATCGAGCGTCTCACCACGACCTCAGACTTCGCCGTCAGCGGCAGCTGTGCCACGCTGGTGGCCGGAGCCAGCTGTCCGCTGACAGTCACTTTCACCCCACAGGCCTCGTCGTCGGTAACGACATCTCCCGTGATAAGCGCGCTTGAGATTAGCTCGGACTCGAGCACCTCGCTCGAGTTTGTCAGCCTGCTGGGAACGGCCACTCCATCGGGACTCTCGCTCTCGACGACAGCGCTGGACTTCGGTGCGGTCCTGGTGGGCGGATCCGCGACCCTGCCAATCCGGATCGCCAACGGCAGCCAGGCAGCGGCCACCATTCAGAGCATTCAGGCCACCGGGGACTACGCGCTCTCAGGTGATTGCCCTGCAGCCGGATCGCAGCTGGCAGCTTCCGCAGGCTGCACCCTCCAGGTCACCTTCAGGCCCTCGCAGGCCGGGGTGCGCACGGGAACCGTCTCAATCGCGACCTCGCTCACAACGCTGGCCCTGACTGCGAATCTCACCGGCAGGGGAACGCAATCGCGGCTTCAGATCAGCCCATCCAGCCTCTCCTTCGGCGATACGGCTCTTGGCAAATCAGCCAGCCTCACCGTAACACTTACCAACAACGGAACCTCTGCAATCGACGGCATCGCTCTGGCTGTGACCGGAGATTACGTTCTGACGCAGCCCTGCCCCTCGACCGCGTTGGCTCCTGGAGCAGCCTGCACCGCTATCGTGACCTTCCTCCCCACCGCCGCGGGAGCACGAACCGGTAGCCTGACGGTCTCGAGTTCCGACCCGGGGTCGCCAGTGCATCTTGCACTCACCGGCAACGGCATCGCCGCCCCGGATAACGGAGGAGGAGGAGAGGATGGCGGAGGAGGAGGGGGAACCACCCCGGAAGATTTCACCCTGACCGTCGATGGCGGTTCCACAGCCTCCTTGACGGTGAAGAGCGGCCAGCCGGCCAGCTACCAGCTCGCGCTCACGCCGCAGGAGGGCTTTACGGGACCGGTGGTGCTGAACTGCACGTCGATCCACGCCGGCCAATACGCGACCTGCTCCCTGCTACCGTCGAGCGTCAGCATTAACGGTGGAGCGCAGAGCTCTGCCGCGACTCTGAACACAGTGACGGAGACTGGAATTTCGGAGGAGATCCATCGTCGCCATGGGCCAGCCATCTTTGCGGCCTGCCTGCTTCCCTTCGGGATGCTCTTCCTGCGGCGGCGCGCGGGGCTTATGATTGCGTTTCTCAGTATCATCACGATCTTCGCCGACGGATGCGGCGGCGGGACCATCGTCCTCAAAAGGAGCGTAGACGATTCGAGCCTGCTCTATACCCCCCCGGGAACCTATCAGTACCAGGTGACCGCAACCAACAGCTCCGGCAAGACCATCGCGAAAACGGTCACGTTGAACCTCACCGTAATCGCTCGTTAGGGTATCGACCTATTCGAGGGAGAAGACAGGCGCTGCCGCGCGGGGCCGTTGCGCGTGGAGCGGTCACGTATACCGGCTTCATCGTGGGCCTCCCGCTGGTCGTCGGCGCAAAGATTTATGCAAGCGACCAACGGGAGCCCCACCCCGAAGGGAAATACACATCACGAAGGTACCGCCCTACGCGTAGTGGGCCCGGCCGGCAGGCCATACCCTAACGCGCGGTGTGCGGGATCGATCCTGGAATGGAAATTGGGACCTGCTCGACGATCTCGATCCCGAAGCCCTGAAGGGCGGGAACATGGGTTGGCGTGTTGGTCAGCAGACGAATCTTGTGGATGCCCAGATCGGAGAGGATCTGGCCTCCCAGCCCAACCTGGCGCAGGGTGCGCTGGGCACGCTCTTCGCTGCGCTCGCGCGAACGAGGATCACGGTGGAAGAGGATACGATGCGGCGCAACCGTGCGGTCGATGCCGAATCCCGCATTGCCGTTGTGGAGATAGACGAGAGCTCCACGGCCAGACTCGGCGATCATGCGCAGAGAGTTGTCGACCACGGCCTTGCAGTCGCAGAGCGTCGTCCCGAAGACGTCCCCGGCCAGGCAGTGGGTGTGGACCCGCACTATCACCGGATCGTTCGCAGCGGCGGCGCCTTCGTCGGTGGTCACGTCTCCATACACCAGGGCGACATGCGATTCTCCGCCCTCGACCTCGCTCTCGTAGGCGATAGCACGAAAGTCTCCGTAGGGAGTCGGCATTAATGATTCAGCCACACGATGGATGTAACGCTCGTTCTGCAGGCGATAGCGAATCAGGTCGGCGACGGTGACCATCTTCAGCCCATGCTGCTCGCAGAACTTCACCAGGTCGGGGACGCGGGCCATGGTTCCGTCGTCGTTCATGATCTCGCAAATGACCCCGGCGGGGACGAGACCGGCCATGCGGGCTAGATCGACGGAGGCCTCAGTCTGGCCGGCGCGAACCAGGACTCCTCCCTTGCGGGCGCGCAGAGGGAAGACGTGGCCCGGGCGGGCGAGGTCGTGCGAGGTGGAGGCGGGATCGATGGCCACCTTGATGGTGTGGGCGCGGTCGGCGGCGGAGATGCCCGTGGAAACGCCCTCGCGCGCCTCGACGCTCTCGGTAAAGGCTGTGCCGAAGCGCGAGGTGTTCTCCTGCGTCATGGGTCCCAGACGAAGGTAGTCGGCGCGCTCCTCCGTGAGGGTAAGGCAGATGAGGCCGCGTCCGAACTTCGCCATGAAGTTGATGGCCTCGGGGGTGACAAACTCCGCTGCGAGGGTGAGGTCGCCTTCGTTCTCCCGGTCCTCGTCATCCACGACTACGATCATGCGGCCAGAGCGAATCTCTTGGACGGCCTCGGCGACATCAGCAAACATGAGCCTCTCCTTCACCAGAACAACCCTTAGAACGACATCTGTGCTCTATCTTGGACTCTTCTAAGCATACCTTCGACGCAAAAAAGAGAGACGCCGCCCGAAGGTGGGCGGCGTCTTTGCTCTACAATACTCCAGTCGCTACAGGGTCGACTCGATCTCGAAGCCCCAGGCCTCCAAAAGGGCCTCCGGGATGTACTTCGAGTTTTTGTTGCGGCGCGCCCATTCGCGCAACCGCGTCGACCGGATGTACTGGTCGGGCGTCAGCTTGAACTCTTTTACGACCTGCTCGAAGGATGTGACCGTTGGGACGACGGGGCCGATCGGCTCCGGCTTGCCCCAGTTCGGATTTCCACGACGCTTTGCCATAGTTTACAGATACCTCTTCTGGTGTGTTGTGCCTCCCGCTCCTTAGAAAACTCGAGAAGAAAGGGACCACATCACTTAGTTTACTCTAATTTTCCCATGAAAATCAAGGTTTTCGGCCTTTTCCAGATTCCCATGAGGTCCCGCAACTTATTTGTTTGCTTTAAGTTATCGCTGCGCCTCGGCATAGAAACGCGCCAGGTCGGCCTTCATTTGCCGGAGAGCGTCGACGTTGAGGTAGACCATGTGGCCGGCAGGATAATAGCCGAACTCGACGTTGCTCAGAAGCATAGGAGGAAGGCTCATGTGGGCGACATCGTACTCGGTGGCGAAGAAGGGTGTGGCCAGGTCGAAGTAGCCGTTAGCGGAGAAGACCCGAAGCCTTGGGTTTTTGCGCATAGCATCGGCGAGGTCGACGGCGGTATCGGGAGCGGTCTGATGGCCTCGTCCTTCTCCAGGAGCTTGGTGCTTGAAGTCCCAGGCATCGTTGACCCCTGGACCAGAGAGATAGTAGGGTTCCTGGCTCATGTACTTCAATTCGTGCTGAATGTAGTCGTGAAAGGCGCCGACGTAGACGCCACTGATTCCGGTGTCGGAGGGGTCGAAGCCCGGGGTCTCTCCTGCGGCGTCGGGGTCCCAGCCCATGAAGCGGGCATCGTATCGGCCTAGGGTGCGTTCGTCGTCGCGTAAGAGCTCCTTGCGGAACCGAGCGGGAGCGATACGGAGCCGGGCATCCTTGAGGTACTCGACCCGAAGACCGGTCAAGGCCGCCAGGCGGGTCGCGATGGAGTCGAACTCTGCCGGGGGAAGACGATCTCCCTGGGCGAGGGCCTGGGAGTAGGGCCCACGAGCAAACTCGCGTGCCTGCTGAACCCAATCGGCCAACGAGCCTGTGAGCCTGACCCTCTTGTAGTAGTAGGCAATTGCCGCGTACGAGGGAAGATATCCAACGGATTCAGCGTCATACCCCGGACTTCGAATGCCGTAGTTGAGGATGGAGGAGAGCAGGACTACGCCGTTGAAGGGCACTCCGTCGTTCTGGAGCGCGGCCGCGAGACCAGCCGAGCGCGTGGTCCCGTAAGACTCTCCAAAGAGAAACTTCGGAGAGCTCCATCGCTGGTTGACGGTGATGTAGCGCTCGATGAAGCGCCGGAAGGCCTGAATGTCCTGGTCGGTTCCGGCAAAGTCCTTTACCGTTCCCTTGCCCACAACACGCGAGAAGCCGCAGAGCGGAGCGTCGATGAAGACCAGATCGCTCTTGTCGAGCAGGCTGTGCTCGTTCGTGACCCAAGTGAAGGGGGCGGGACCGCTGGCCTCGGGGCTGTGGGTGAGGACGCGCACCGGGCCAAAGGAGCCCATATGCAGCCAAATGGTGGCGGCTCCCGGACCTCCGTTATAGAAGAAGGTCACAGGGCGGGATTTAGCGTCGACTCCGTCCTGGGTATAGGCGACGTAAAAGATGCTGGCGTTGGGATGGTCCTGAGCGTCACGGATGAGGAGGTTGCCCGCAGTAGCGGTGTAGTGGATCGGCTGGCTACCGAGCGTCAGATCATGTTTGGTGACCGCGGTAGTCTCCGGTGGCACAGGAATGACGGTCTCTTCCCTGGGCTTCTCCTCTGAGCCCTTGGGCCGATTTTCCTGGCCCCGGTTCTCCTGGCTGTAGACAGTCACGGACGAGACAGATGCGACCATCATCATGGCCACGGACGGAAGCACTCTCTTCCAAGCCTTCAAAGCCCACTCCCAAATGCAGATCTTTGCATCGTCGAACGCTCTTCATCCTAACGGGTGATGAAGGCGCGGAGAGAGGAAAAATGAAGGTCAGACGGCGGTATCCAGATGAAAGACGTCTTTGTACGGCACCACGGGAAACCCTTTGGCCTTCCAGGCGGCCAAACCTCCCCGCAGCAGCTTGACGCGGCGAAAGCCGAGGCCAAGCGCGCGCTCGATGATCTCCCGGCTGGTCTTCTGCCCCGCGCAGGTGCAATAAACCACGGTGTCGACATCGGAGGGGATCAGGGATGGGTCGGCAAGAATCTCTTTCGGAGGAATGCGTTTTGCTCCGGGAATCATCTCCGAGTAGGCCAGGACATCGAGCGGTTGACGAACGTCGAAGACCTGGATTTGGGGCGTAGCCTCGAGCAGGCTGCGCAGCTCTTCAGCGCCGATGCTGTACTCTTCCAGCTCGCGCAAATGGCGCACACGAAAGCGCCAGACGACCAGACCGACCGCTGCGACCACGGCCGCAACCATCAACGAAACTGCCGTTGCATACAGCATGGGTTCGCTCCTCCGCTTGTTAACAGATTCCCCTCCCCGAGCCTTGGATTCGGAAGTAGAACGGAAGAGGGCTCTGCCGAGCCTCTAGGACAATACCGGTCACGTTATTGCTGTCTCTCTCTGTCATTTGTCTTGATACGTCCTGCTTTTCCTATCCACCCCCAGGCAAACAATATGCGAAGATGGGCATGGGGCTATGGATTCCTCTTTGCTCGCTGAGCTTCTCCACAAAACCTTCGGCTTCGACGGCTTTCGCGCCAACCAGGAGGCCGTGTGCTGTGCTGCCACCGAGGGGCGCGACGTTCTGCTGGTGATGCCCACCGGAGCGGGAAAGAGCCTATGCTACCAGCTTCCGGCGCTTGCGCGTGGAGGAACCGCTCTGGTGATCTCTCCGCTGATCGCTCTGATGGACGACCAGTCGGCGAAGCTCTCCGCGCTGGGATTGCGCACGGCGCGCATTCACTCCGGCCTCTCGCGCGACGAATCCCGCCAGGCCTGCCGCGACTACCTGGACGGCACACTGCAATTCCTCTTCATAGCGCCCGAGCGCATGCGCGTCCCCGGCTTCCCGGAGATGCTGTCCAAGCGCAAGCCCGCCCTGATCGCCATCGACGAGGCGCACTGCATCTCGCAATGGGGCCACGATTTTCGCCCCGACTATCGCACCCTCGGCGACTATCTTCCCTCGCTCCGCCCCGCGCCCATCATTGCGCTGACCGCGACGGCGACCCCCACTGTGCAGCGCGATATCGCCACGCAGCTCCGGCTCACCGACCCGGCGCTGTTCATCCATGGCTTCCGTCGTCACAACCTTGCCATCGAGGTGGTCGAGCTCTCGAAGCCGCGACGTAGCCAGTTTACCGTCGATCTGCTGAAGCGCGATCAGAGCCGCCCCGCCATCGTCTATGCTCCCTCACGCAAGTCCGCCGAAGAGCTGGCCTCGCAACTGGGGGCCTCGGCCGCGGCCTACCATGCTGGACTCGATCCCGCCACGCGCGAGCGCGTGCAGCGGCACTTCCTTACGGGCAAACTCGAGGTCGTCGTCGCCACCGTCGCCTTCGGCATGGGCATCGACAAAGCCAACGTCCGCACCGTCATCCACACCGCGCTTCCGGGCTCGGTCGAGGCCTACTACCAGGAGATCGGCCGCGCCGGACGCGATGGCCTGCCCTCGCGGACGGTGCTTCTGCACTCCTTCGCCGACCGCAAGATGCATGACTTCTTCCTCGAGCGCGACTACCCTCCCGCGGACGAGCTGGCGCGTCTGGCCCGTGCGCTCTCGCCGGAGTTGCAATCTCCTGAAGACCTGCGCAAGAAGCTCCGCATCGACCTCGAGACCTTCGAGCGCACCGCGGAAAAGCTGGTCGCGCAGGGAGCCGCCGCATTCGACATCGCCGGCAATCTCCGTTCGACGGGACAGAATAACTGGCGCTCCGGCTACGACTCGCAGCTCGCCTTTCGCCGCGCCCAGATCGATCGCATGGCGCGCTTCGCCGAGACCCCGCAGTGCAGAATGACGGCGCTGATCCAGCACTTCGGCGACACCACCGACGGCCTTCGTCCCTGCGGCCACTGCGACTTCTGCTCGCCGGAGCGGGCGCAGGCGCAGAGCTTCCGCCAACCCACCTCGCAGGAGAATCGCCAGCTCCGCGCCATTCTGCGCGCACTCGACGCCAGCCCCAAGGCGACAGGCAAGCTGCACACCGAGCTCTCGCTGGGCATCGACCGCAGGCAGCTCGACGTCTACCTGAACGCGCTCACCCGCTCCGGGCTAATCACGCTCACCGCCGATACCTTCACCAACGCCGAGAGCAACGTCATCAGCTTCAAACGCGCCTCGCTCACGCATGAGGGCCGCACCCGCGACGAGGGTGACGATCTTGGCGTGTTGCTGCCGGAACAGAGCGGCTTTGCGACGTCACCCAAAAAGAAATCCCGGGATCGAAACTCGTCCTCGACCTCGCGATCCGAGGGCGGCAGGGCGAACAGAAACGAGAGAGCCTCGGCGGACTTCTCGCCGGAGCAAAAGGCGCTTGAACAACGGCTGCGCGAGTGGCGCAAGAACGAGGCCTCTACCACCGGCAAGCCCGCCTTTATCGTCTTCGGAGATGCGGTGCTGAATGCAATCGTCGAAGCCTGCCCGACGACGATCGCCGAGCTTCTCAACGTCTCCGGCATCGGCCCCGAGAAGGCCGACCGCTATGGAGCCGCCATCATCGCGATCTGTCGGGGTGGCGAGAGTCCTGCAACGATTACTCCCACGCAGCCACCAAGCAAGACTCGTAGCGCATCCCCACGAGCTACAACGCTCGAGCGGCGTCCGGAGGTTACGACGGAGCAGCTTCGGAAGGTTGCGCCACACGCTGCCGCGATCCAGCGGCCAGTTATGCCATCACAGGCAGCGGATGAGCTCACTCCCGAGCAGCAGCAGCTCGATCAACGCCTGCGCGACTGGCGCACCGCCGAGGCCGAGCGTCTGGGCATGCCGCAGTTTTTTGTCCTCGGCACCTCTACGTTGCGTAACATCGTTCTGGCCCGTCCGCAGACGCTCACCGAGTTGCGCAATATTCAGGGCATCAGCCTCGAGAAGCTTGAGAAGTTCGGCGCAGGCATCCTCGCCGCCTGCACCGTCTGATCGCTCTTCCCTATTTCTTCCCGAAGATCACCTTCAATCCCCCGAAGGCCGTAATCGGAGCTCCGGGGGCCATGAAGGTGCTGTTGCGGACGGGATACTCCGTGTCGCCGTCGAACTGGATCGGGGCAAACGGACGCGGCGTGAAGGTGCCGTTGTCATCGTAGGGCGTCGAAGCCAGTTGACCCGCCGTATAGTAGTGGCGATCCAGAAGGTTATTGATCTGCGCAAAGAGCTCATAGTGAGAGCTGACCTTGTAGCGCGCTCCGAGATTCACCACGCCATAGCCGGGGCTCTGTCCCGGCCCCAGGTAGTACACTCCGTCCGGCTGGTGCTGATTGTTCTCGTTGCCGCGAACATACGAAGCGCCGATCAGATTGAGATCCGCGTCGATCGAAAGCCGATGCGACGGATGATAGTCCGCATAGAGCTTCATCATGTGCTGGGGCACCTGCGGGATACGATCGCCAGGAGTGATCGTGATGTTGCCGCCATCGTCGACCCCCGGGCCTCCATCGAGCGCATTGCTGTTGCTGCTGTTGCTTCCGCTCTGGATCGTCTGCGGGCTCTGGTAGGTCGCGTCCAGGAAGGTGTGCTCCGCGCCCACATCGATGCTGTGTAGGCTGGCCGAGACTGCCGCCTCGACGCCCAGACGCCGCGTCAGGCCGAAGTTCTGGAAGTAGCCATAGCCGGTCTGCTGCGAGGCCACGAAAAGCAGATCGTCGTAGTTGTCGGTATGAAAAAAGCCGAGGTTCCAGCGAAGACGTTCCTTCTGGTTGCCGCGAACTCCAGCCTCAAAGGTGCGGCTGTGCACCTGCTTCAAAGGAGGATCGCTGACCAGAGCGTTCGGCAGGCTGCAGGGAAAGTTCGGATCGGCGCAGCCCAGCTCGGTCGAGGTGGGGGCGCGGCTGCTCTCGCTGTAGTCGAAGTAAGCGTTCAGCAATGGCGAGGCCTTATACACCACGCCCGCCGAGGGATTGAAGCGGTCGAAGACGTTGACCGCGGTCAGCGTGCCGCGATAGTCCACCGGAGGAAGTCGGTCGTGGTTGTTGATGTTGGTATGGTTGTAGCGGCCGCCCGCGGTCAGGACCCACTTATCGAAGGTGAAGGTGTCGGTGAGAAAGAAGCTCGGAGTATTCGTGCTTCCGTGCAGGTTCACGCGATTGTCGTTAGGAGATCCGTCCGAGGACGTCGATCCATCCAGAAACGTCGGAATGCGGGTGACCGTGATGCCGTCCGGATTGAGATATCCATACTGCGCCGTCTGCACGAACGTAAGCGAGCCGTGGTCCCACGCCGCCCCCGCCGAAAACTGATTATGCGCCGTGCGCCAGGAGATCACGCCCGACAATCCGTAGGCATGCTGCCGGTCGATGGTATCGGTATCGACGCCCGTGCACTTCTCGCCCGGCTCGTCCATCTCGAGCCCCTGCGCGATACAGCGCAGATATGGAAACGGAGTGTTCTGGGGAGTAATCGTTGCAGGGAACGGTATCCCCGCGGCCATCAGGGCAATCTCGTCGGCCGCACTCAACGTGTAGAGCGACTGGTCGAAGGAGTCGTCGTTGATATCGCCGTTCGTCGTGTTCGTTCTTATGAAACGAAAGTAGGCGTTGCCATTGATGGTAAGGCTGTTCGAGAGGGCGTGGGTGGCGTTGAAGGTGAGGAAAGGCGAGTGCTGCAGGGTTCGATCGGGAATGCTGTAGACGCTGTCGTAGCCGTGATTGAGCCCCGTCTCGCGCTGAATCGCGCGAATGTCCTGGGTTCCGTTGCCGGTCAGGTCGTTGATCGCGTATCCACCCGAGAGCGAGAGCGCCGTCAGACCGTGGTTGTAACCCAGCTTGGCGAAGCTCTGCTGCACTCCGGAGGGCGATTGAACGCGCCAGCCGTCCTCATGAAAGAGCGTGCCCCCGACGTACCAGTTCAGCCCTGCGTTATTGCTGCCTCCATATTCAGCATCCACCGCGCGACGGCCGAAGCTGCCGCCGTAGGCGCTCACCAGCAGGCCGGAGTTCGAGAGACCGTTTTTCGTCTGCACGGCGATGGCACCGCCCAGCGTGTTCAGGCCGTAGAGAGGATTCGAACCCGGAATCAGCTCCGTCGTGCTGATCGCGACCTTCGGGATCAGGTCCCACGCCACCACATCTCCGAAGGGCTGGTTCTGCCGCACGCCGTCCAGATAGACCGAGAGTCCTGCCGGCGAGCCCACCAGGGGCGACGCCGTATATCCGCGATAGTTCACATCCGGCTGAAAGGGATTGTTCTGGTTCTCATTCACGTAGACGCCGTTCAACCGCTTCTTCAACACCTCGGTCAGGTCGATGGCATTGGTGTCCTCGATCGTCTGCGAGGTCACGGTCTGGACCGGCACCGGAACATCTTCGAGCGGAAGATCAAGCGTGCCGATGGGGGTCGAAGCCACGACGTTCACCGCCGTCGAGACTCCTCCGACCGTCAGGGTCACCTCGCGATCGACCACTTCAGCCGTCCGCAGCTCAAAGTGAATCGTCTCCGCTGTAAATCCGCTCTGGCTTAACTGTAGCCGGTAGTCTCCAAAGGGGAGACCCCGCAGGTCCAGCACTCCATCCGCTCCAGTCTGCACATCGCGCCCGCCCCGGGCGAGGGGACCGTAGAGTCTTCCGTGGGCTCGCAGAGCCCGCCCACCGGGGTCCTTCACCTGCACGCGAAGCTCTCCGGATCGTCCGGCATCGGACGTGGCCGCACCCTGCGCCATTACCCTCTCTCCGACAGAAAAAATCCAGACCAGCGCCAGCAGTGCAAAACGAAGCTTTAACCCCATGGAACCCTATTCCTCCGCAGATGAAGATTCGAAGTCCTGAAAAAGGCGTTCGTGTGTTAATTCCGGAGGGCCGCTTTTTGTTCAGCCTTTTTTGGTGTGGATTGAATTATTTTTTGTGGAACGATGACCGCGGCGCTCCCGTCATCGACGAGAGCGCTCGTTGGGCAAGAGGAAGGATCGAGGTAACCATCAAAGACAGGTTTAGGAGTTGGCCTGTCCTCGCGCCGGGGGCTTCAGCCCCATGTCCTTCATAACCATCTGGAGATCCTTCCAGGCCTCTACCTTCTGCCGGGGATCACGCAGCAGAAAGGCCGGATGATAGGTAACGACCAGCTTGGCGCCCCGGCAGGTATACCATCCTCCCCGCAGGCTGCTGAGGGAACGCTTGACGCCTAGCAGATAGGTCGCAGCCGTCGAGCCCAGGGCCACGATCACCTCGGGCTGGACCACATCGATCTGCCGCAGCAGAAACTGCGAGCAGGTATTGGCCTCGACCGGCTCAGGTGTGCGGTTCCCCGGCGGCCGGCACTTGACGATGTTCGCGATGTAGACCTGCTCCCGTTTGAGCCCCATGGCGTTGATCATGTTGTTCAGCAATTGACCCGCCTTGCCTACGAAGGGAAGTCCCTGCGCGTCCTCATCCGCTCCCGGCCCCTCCCCCACGAACATCAGGCGAGCATTGGGGTCCCCATCGGCGAAGACGATCTTGTGGCGACCGGCGTAGGCCAACGGGCAACGCGTACAGTCGCCAACATCTTCCTGGATGGCAGCGAGCGCAGCGGGACGATCCTTTACCGCAGCACGAATCTCAGGCAGAGGCGCGAGGTTGTCGAAGCTGACCAGTTTGGCGATAGCGGGCTCCGGAGGAAAGAATGCGGGGGCTAGCCGCGGTTGTTCGATATCCGCGGTCGGAGAGGGGACTCTGGGAGGTGCGGGGGGAGGCTCTCGCTCAATTGGCGCGGTCGCCGTAACGGCTTCTGCCGGAGGCACAGCCACGGGCACCATCTCGAGATCCGGCTCACCCCGGCGATAGAGATCATATACGCCGAGATCGCGAAGATACTCGACGTAAGCTCGCAACGGCTGCTCGGACTCACCTGCCATAGCTCTATGCTATCGCGCCGGCGAGCCGCTGACGTTAGTGAGAGTGTGGATCGGGAGTCGCCGGACGCACCGGCAACGAGTACCTGACGTAACCCTGCTTGATCTCGTCCTGCGCCACCCGGCAGGCCTTGGTGGATTTGGCATCGATCAACGCCGGAGCCCCGGACTGCAGCTGCCGCGCCCGGCGTGCCGCGCCCTTCACCAGGCTGTATTTATTATGGAACGCGCTCTCTTCGGTCATAAGACCTCCCGTAGTGCCCAACTTTATCTTAGCCTGCCCGGATCACCAGCAAAATTACTGGCGAAGGGGTGGTGGAAAACTCGTCCGTTACTCCTCAAAGGCCTCAAGCACGGCTTTGAGCCTGGGGGATGCAGAATCTGTGCTGCACGTCCTGGCCAGAGCCTCGCAGTCCTGATCGCCGCGCTCATAGAGCACCACCGCCCGCATCTCCGCCACAGCGTTTTCGAGCACATCGTTGACCAGGGCGTACTTGTAGTCCCAGACCTTGTCCAGTTCGTGCTTGGCACCATCGAGACGCTTCTGAATGACGTCCTCGTCGGTCATCTTCTCGGCCGCGCTACGGTTTTTGAGCCGCTTTTCCAGCACCTCGGGACTGGGGGGAAGGATGAAGATCGAGACCGCCTCCGGCATCTTCCGCATCACCTGCAGCGCGCCCTGCACATCAATATCCAGCAAAAGATCGCGCCCCAGCTCCTTCGCATGTCGCAGGGCGGAGACGGCTGTGCCGTAGTAGTTGCCGAAGACCTCGGCCCACTCCAGGAAGTCGCCGCCGGCGACCATGCGCTCGAACTCCTCACGCGTTGTGAAGTAGTACTCGCGGCCGTTCTCTTCCGAACCACGCGGAGATCGCGTTGTGTAGGAGATGGAGAAGTCTAGACCCTCCACCAGTGTGCGCAGCTGGCTTACCAGCGTCGATTTTCCTGATCCCGAAGGCGCCGAGATAATAAAGAGGATTCCCGCCATCTGTCCCTTGCAGATATGTTTTGGATACAGCCCAGTGTAAACGCAGCGGTTCAGTGATCGGCTACAACTACCGTTCGACGCTGCCATGTCGAACTCTATTCGAGGTTCTGGACCTGCTCGCGGGCCTTTTCGATCTCGGCCTTGATCTCGAGTCCAAGCTCGGTAATGCGCAGGCTGTTCTCGCCCGAGGCCGCGCTGGTCTTCGAGAGCATGGTGTTGGCCTCGCGGTTAAGCTCCTGCAGCAGGAAGTCCGTGCGCTTGCCCAGCTCGCCGCCCTCGTCGAGCATGGCGACGAAGCGGTCGATATGCGTCCTGAGCCGCACAATCTCCTCCTCGATATCGCTCTTCTCGGCCAGCACCGCGGCCTCGGAGAGAAGGCGCTCCTCGGTGACGGCAAAGCCATGCGTCAGCTCGGAGAGGCGCGACTTCAGCCGCTCGAACTGCGCCTCGCGCACGCCGTTGCGCAGCATGGCCATCTCCCCGGCGAAGCCCTCGAGACGCTTCATCGATGCGCGCAGCTCCCCGGCGAGAACAGCTCCCTCCTGCGCGCGCGCCTCATTGAGCTTTTCGATGAGCGCAGGCATCGCGGCCATCACCGCCTGATCGAGCTCGGGAATTCCCTCTATACCGACCGAGCCTTCCATCGTCATCACCCCGGGGATGCGCAGCAGCGTGTTGAGGTCAGGCTGGTTGGGCAGATCGTAGAGATCGACGGCGCGGCTGAAGGCCCCCACGTAGGCTCCCAGCAGATCTTGGTTGAGCTGAATCTGCGCGCTGGCCTTGCGCTCCACCTGCAGGGTGACCTCGATGTGGCCGCGCTTCAGCGACTCCTTCAATACGCGCCGCACCTGGATCTCCAAGCCGTCGCAGTAGGACGGCAGCCGCAGATGCAGATCGAGAAAGCGATGGTTGACGCTCTTGATGGCGAGCGAGAACCCAACTGCGGCATCGGCCTCGCTGCGCGAGCTCGCAAATCCTGTCATCGAATAGATCCGGTTCAAGCAAATCCCTCCAGCTCCGCCGGCTGCAGGACGACCTCGTCGCTGGCGGCGGCAATGATTCCTTCTTCTCCAAACTGCATGTCGTAGAGCCTGCGGTAGGTGCCGGACTTCTGCATCAGCTCGTCGTGCGTCCCCATCTCGGTGATCCTTCCCCGCTCCAGCACAATGATTCTGGTCGCGCGCCGAACCGTCGACAGGCGATGCGCGATGACAAAGACCGTGCGGCCCCGCATCAGGTTCGCGAGAGCCGCCTGCACATACTGCTCGCTCTCGGTATCGAGCGCGCTGGTGGCCTCGTCGAGGATCAAGATAGGAGCGTTCTTCAGGATCGCGCGCGCGATCGCCAGGCGCTGACGCTCTCCTCCGCTCAGGCGAGCTCCCTTCTCTCCGATCTTTGTGTTGTAGCCGTCCGGCATCTTGAGGATGAAGCCGTGCGCGAGCGCCATCTTCGCAGCCTCTTCTACCTTGCTCAAGGGGACGTCCGGCTGGCCGTAGGCGATGTTATTGCGCACGGTATCGTTGAACAACACCGTCTCCTGCGTGACCTTGCCGATCTGCTCGCGAAGAGAGGCGATGGTTACGTCGCGAAGATCGTGTCCGTCGATCACAATCCTTCCCTCGTTCACATCGAAGAAGCGCGGAATGAGGTTGACCAGTGAGGATTTGCCCGCGCCGCTCGGTCCTACAAACGCGATCACCTCGCCGGGCTTTACATCGAGGTTAATGCCGTGCAAGACCTGCGCGGTCTCGCCGTCGTCCTCGGTGTATCCAAAGCCGACGTCCTCAAACCGAATCCCCTGCTCGAAGCCCTTGAGCACGAAGGCGCGCTTCTTCTCGCGCACGTCGTCCTGCGCGTCCATGAACTTGAAGATCTCTTCACTGGCTCCCAGGGCCTGCTGAAAGCTGTTGTAGAAGAGCGCGAACTTTCGCACCGGATCATAGAGTGTAAAGACCGCGACCAGGAAGGCGATGAACGATCCCGCGGTCATCTCGTGATGCAGGATGCGGCCGCGGCCCAACAGCAGCAGCAGGGCGATGCCGACCGAGCCGATGGCATCCATCAAGGGAGAGCTGATGGCCTGCACGCTCACCGATTTGAGATTGGCACGGAAGAGACGGCGCGCGGCGCGGCGGAAGCGGTTCATCTCCCACAGCTCCATGCCGAAGGCCTTCACGATGCGGTTGCCGGTGATGGTCTCGTGCAGGATGTTCTGGATCTCCGCGAGCTTGTCCTGGCCTTTGCGGGTGGTCTGGCGCACCCGTCTGCCGATGCGACGCGCCGAGGAGATGACCACCGGCACGAAGAGCAGAAGCACCCAGGCAAGCTTGCCTCCGACGACGACGACCACCCCGATCGTGAACAGCAGCGTGAAGAGCTGCTGCATGAAGTCGCCCAGCACGCTCGACATCGCAAACTGCACACGCTCGACGTCGTTGATGAGAGTAGAGAGCAGCGTCCCCGTCGTGTGCTTCTGGAAAAAGCCGACCGAACGCCGAAGCACCGCGTTGTACAGGTCGTTGCGCAGGTCGGTGATCATCCCGAATCCGGCATAGTTGACCAGGTATGTGCCTACATAATCGCAGACCGACTTCAGAATGGCCGATACGATCAACGCATAGGCAACCACCGTCCATGCGTTATGGAAGTGGCTGGGCACGAGAAACTGCAGGCTCATCTCGCTACCGATGTGAGGGATGCGGAACCTCAGGACATCGTGGGTCGGGGCATCCGGGGTCAACACGTTGTCGAAGATCGGCTTTACGAGAAGGATGCGCAGCGCGGCCATGGCTCCGACGGTTGCCATCAGCATGATCGAGGCGATCAGGTGCAGGGCATAGGGCCGCACGTAGAGCAGAAGCCGCCAGATGCGCTTCAAACTGTCACTCTCCCGCCCCTTGATCCATCTGGCATCTTTTTATTTTAGGGCCTTGGCATATCGCGATGCAGGGTCTTGACGCGATATCCGGCGGTCTCGAGCCTCTTCCGCATCTCCTCGGCGATAAAGACCGATCGGTGCTGGCCGCCCGTACACCCAAACGCGACCGTGAGATAGCTCTTGCCCTCCTTAATATAGTGGGGCAGAAGAAACTTCATCATCTCGGCGGTCTTATCGAGGAATTCGGCGGTCTGAGGGAAGTCGCGAACGTACTTGGCGACCTTCGGGTGGCGTCCGGTCAGCTTGCGAAACTCAGGCACGAAGTGGGGATTGGGAAGAAAGCGCACGTCGAAGACGAGGTCCGCCTCGGCCGGAACGCCGTTCTTGAAGCCGAAGCTGTTCGAGGAGATGGTGAGATTGCGATCGCTGGCCTCGCGCTCGAACTGCGCTCCGATATGCGCCCGCAGATCGTGCACCGTGAACTTCGTGGTGTCGAGCACAATATCGGCCACATTGCGGATGGGATCCAGGCGCTTGCGCTCGGCCCGGATCGATTGCACGACGGTGTTGGTACGGCTAATGGGATGTGGGCGGCGGGTCTCGGAAAACCGCCGGATCAGCGCCTCGTCGCTTGCCTCAAGATAGAGGACGCGTGTGGGCAGGGCGCGCTGCACCTTCTTGAGGATCGTGGGAAACTCGTCGAGCCGAATCCCCTCGCGAACGTCCACCACCAGGGCCGCGCGCTCGATCTCCGCCGACTGCCGGACCAGGTCCGCAAACTGCGGCACCAGCTCCAGCGGAAGGTTGTCGACCGAGTAGAATCCGAGATCCTCAAAGGCCTTCAATGCGGAGAGCTTGCCGGAGCCGGACAGCCCCGTCAGGATCACAAGCTCCTTATTCTGCTGCGTCTCGGGCTTGGCACGCGCCGTCGTCTTCTTCGCCTGCTTCCGTGGTGGCATGACTGGAATCCTAGCATCTGTCCGGCACGGCAAAGATCAACGACGCGCGCTTTGGGGATTACGAAAGATGCACCGAATTAAGGGAAAGGAACCAGGTCGTATCGGCATACTTTTGGAGTGGAGGATAGCGCTGCCGCGCGGGCGTACTGCGCGGCAGCGCTGTCCTCCCAGATAGATCGATACTACTTATGGGACCTCGATCAGCTCCATCTTTCCGTCGCGTTTGCGATGGATCACCATGGCTTGGCCAGCGTGATCGCGGAAGACGAAGACCTCACGATCGCGGAACTCGGCCTCTTTGACCGCCTCCTCCAGCGACATCGGCCGCAATGCCACGCCGTCGTTCGAGCGCACCAGGTGCGGCTCCCGAAGCGGCGTCTCCGACGGAAAGGAATGGACCAGCATCGGCACCGCCTTGCGCGCCGTCCCATTCTTCGCCGCGCCGTTGGTCCCGGCTCCATTCATTCCATTCTTCACGGCCGCGAGCCTCGCAAGCTTCTTGACCTTGAGGGGCACGGCATCGGCCGGATCGGCCAGTGCAACCTCGCGCACGCCCTCCTTCGCATTCCGCTTGAGGGTCGTGCTCTTCTTCTTGTGGCGGATGGCCTGTTTTTCAATCGCGGCCAGCGCATCGCGCAGCGCCTGTTCCATGTCGGTCGCCTCACAGGCGGTGACCAGTTTGAGGTGGCGCGTCTGTAACGTAATCTCCGCCGTCTGACGATACTTCTCCGTCGCCAGCACCACATGCACGCTACCTGCATCTCCCAGCAGTCTCGCAATCCGTTCGAGCCCAGCCTCTGTCTGCGTCTTGAGTTTTTTGGTGATCGTCGTCTGTCTACCGGTGTAATCAACGTTCATCACGGTACCTCGTTGGAACATCTTACGCCTGATCAGCGGACGCGTCGCTGATGGGTACTCGGAATCTGCATGTCCTCGCGATACTTCGCGACCGTCCTGCGCGTGACCTGAATTCCCTGCCGCTGCAGCTCGGCCGCCAGTTGATCGTCGGTGAGGGGCTTGCGGGCATCCTCGTCCTCAATCAGCTTCTTCACCTTGCGCTTCAGCAGAACCAGCGGAAGGTCGCCGCCCTCCGGACCATTGACGCCCTCGGAGAAGAAGAAGCGCAGCTCGTAGACCCCCTGCGGCGTGTGCACATATTTGTTGGCCACGGCGCGGCTGACGGTCGAGGGGTGCACGCCGATCTCCTCGGCGACCTCCTTGATCATCATCGGCTTCAGCGCCTCCACTCCATGCTCGAGGAAGTCGGTCTGGCGGCGAACGATCACCTCGCAGGTCCGGACGATGGTGTTCTTGCGCTGCTCGATGTTGCGGAGCAGCTGGATCGCCGATTTATACCGTTCCTTCACGTACTCCTTGACCTCTTTTTCAGTCTGCTTCTCCTGCAGCATGCGGCGGTAGTTGTGGTTCAGACGCAGCGCGGGCAGGTCCTCTTCGTTGACGAGCACAACGTATTTTTCGTCGCGCTTGACGAAGGCAACGTCGGGCTCGATCAGGCGCGTCTCTATGTGGTTATAGCGCTGGCCGGGACGAGGGTCGAGCGAGCGGATGAACTCCACCGCCGCCTGCACCTCCTCGGCTGATCGGCCGCAGCTTCGCATCAGCTCGCGCATGTCCTTCTTCTGTAACAGGGGAAGGCACTTTTCGACGATATTGGCCGCGGTGGCAAAGACTCCGTCCCGCTCAAGGGACATCTCGGAGGAGGCCGCCACATGGGCCAGCGTGGCACTGCCCCCGGCCATTGCGCTCTGCCTGCGGCGCAGCGTCATCTCCGCCTCGATGCGCTGAGCCTTGATCTGGAGGAGAAGGCACTCGCGCAGATCGCGCGCCGCCACGCCCACAGGATCAAGATTGCTGACCACCGACCGGGCCTCGCGCACCATCGTCAACAGGTGCTCCCGCTCGACCACAGACGATGAGCTCTCGCCGGTCTCAATCGAGATGGGGTCCGGCGGACCTTCCAGCTCGAGCTGCCTCAGAGCCTCGACCAGCTCCTCGTCGGTGGCGGTGAGATACCCGTTCTCGTTCAGATTTCCGATCACCAGCTCCGCGGCGGAGCGGACTCCAGGATCGAGATTCAACGAGCCCAGCTGCCACATCAGGTGATCGCTGAGAGTTCCGGGCTGCGAGAGGAAGTTCTCAAACGAGGGCTTGTCGTACTCCTCAAAGTTTGAAGCAGTGCGAAAACCGGGATCGAGATACTCTTGGAAGTAATTTCCGAAATCGATCTCATCGAAGGGATCCTTCTCGACGCGCTCTCCTTCGGCGGCGACCTCTTCGGCCGAGCGCTCGCGATCGCCCTCGAGACCGGCGCGCTCGTCCAGCGAGATGGCGCTGTCTTCGATCTCTTCGAGCACCGGGTTCTCGACGATCTCGGTGTTGATCATCTCCTTCAGCTCGAGCTTGTTCAGCGCAAGCACACTGACCATCTGCACCAGGCCGGGCGTTAGCACCTGCCGCTGGGAGACCTTCAGATTGAGCTTGGGTTGCAGAAGCACGTCAGCAGATCCTCATCCGTTTCTTATATTCACCGGGAGTAAGATGCCCCGCTCCCTGACCGGCGGTGCATCGCTACGGCCAGCGGTCAAGTCCTGTCAGGCCGGTAGTCTACAGTTTTTTGAAAATTGCTCAGTCACAGTCTATCCCGGGCTGCCGCCCGCGGGAGTTCACCCGCACCAGGCATGCTTACAACAGAAGTTGTACCGGGCGCTAGTCCATGGAGAACTTTTCGCCCAGATAGATCCTCCGCACCTCGGGATCACGGCCCAAATCGCCTGGGGTTCCAGATCGAAAGATCTTTCCCTCATTAATGATATAGGCCCTATCGGTCACGGAGAGCGTCTCGCGAACGTTATGGTCCGTAATCAGCACTCCGATGCCGCTCCGCTTCAGGCCGAAGATGATCTCCTGCAGGTCGATCACGGCGATCGGGTCGATCCCGGAGAAAGGCTCGTCCAACAGAATAAAGGTCGGGCTGATGGCAAGACAACGTGCGATCTCGACTCGACGGCGCTCGCCTCCGCTCAGCGCATATCCGCGCGTTTTGCGGACGTGACCGAGATTCAGCTGCTCGATCAGGTTCTCGGTCTTGGTCCTGCGAGCCTCCCAGCTCAGCGGCTGCGTCTCGAGCACAGCGAGGATATTGTCCTCGACCGTCAGCTTGCGAAAGATCGACGGCTCCTGCGGAAGGTAGCTGACGCCATACTCTCGTGCCCGCAGATACATCGGCAGACGCGTGATCTCGTTGTCCTCAGCCAGAATCCGCCCCGCGTCCGGCCGCACCAGTCCCACGATCATGTAAAAGCTCGTGGTCTTGCCCGCTCCATTCGGTCCCAGCAGCCCGACGACCTCGCCCTGCTCGATCTTCAGGCTGACCCCGCGCACGACCTGGCGCCCCCCGTAGGACTTGCCTATCTCCTGGGTCGAAAGCGTCTTCATCGTTCTCTCTTCACCCGTGTCTCCGTGCGAACCCTGGGTCCCGGCCCGGCCGCATCTCCATTAGAAATTACTACGCTCTCGTCCTGTTGGCGGAACCGCAGTTCGCGGCCGGTGATGGTGCCCTGCACCGCGTCCATCACCTTCGGCTTGAGCTCTTCGGTCCCGGTCAGCACGAAGATCCCATCGGAGGCGGTATAGACGAGGCGTTCGCCCACGGCGCGCCGGCCCGTCTGGTCGATCTCGATGCCGCCGCTGACTACCACGCGCTCGACCGCTCCTCCCATGAAGTTCGTCCCCACCGCAGAGCTCTTCGCAGCTCCCTTCTTCGCCTGCGCGGCCTCAAGATAGGCCGTCGCCTGTTGGCCGTGCATCACTCCATCGGCGCTCTCCACCCGAACCCTTCCGGTGAACTGCGCGGTCTTCGCCTCGTCGGAGTACACCATCTCGCGGCTTCCGATTCGCACCACCGCAAGCCGCCGCAGAGGATCGTTCCCCTGTTGCGCACCGTTCTCTGATACAGGCTGGGTCCCGTCTTTGGATGATCGGTCCGGAGTCTGCGATCCAGCGCTCACCAGCACCGTACGAACCGCCATCGCAGCCCCTTCGCCCTCACCTCGAGCCGTCAAGCGCTTCTTCTTTCGGTCGAAGTTGAGGACCGGCGCTTCAATCTGCGACCCGTTCTGCCACAGCCGCGCCCAATGTCCTCCCGCGCCGTGAAAGATGGCCGTATCGTCGGCCTTCTTGAGATCGGCACAGTCCGCCAGCACGTGGATCGTCTCGCCCGCCCCCCCCTGTCGATAACTCGTCTTCACCGAGCCATTCGCCGCGGCATCGCCCGTCTTCTGGTCCATCACGACGCGATTCGCCCACAGGGTGCCGTCCGGGCTTTCGAGCGCAACCGCCCCGGTCAGGATCGTCTTCTGCGTGCTGCCCTCGTAGACAGCTTCGTCCGCAGTGGCATGGTCTGTCTCTGCTGGCTGCCCTGCTTTTGCCGGAGCGCTGCGGGTCGCGATCACATGTCCCTGCTGCACGACCGTGTCAATCGCATCGCGCGTTGCCGCAGCTGGCTTTTGAACCGAGGTCGCCGCCGTGGAGTGAAAGGTCGCGTGCAGCGTATCCCCGGAGCTCGTCTCGACCAGGCCATCCCCTCCCCGCTGTTCGAGCAGAGTGGCTCCTTTGCCATCGACCACCTTGAGCGACGGCCTCCCTCCTTCGAGAGCCATTCGGGCCGTAAGAACCTCCGCATGCATCGAGCTGGTGCGCATGCCTTTGGTTTGACTGGACGCGTCCGTCACCTTGAGCCGGGCGTCTCCGGTCGCCTTTGCCTCCCGGACCCACGATCCTCCCCCGCCGTTGGATCCAAGGCTCATCTCGATATTTTCTGCCGTAAGATCGCGTTCCGTGGAGTCGCTGGAGTCGCTCTTTCCCGCCGTCACGAAGATCTGTTCCCGCATATGCACTGCATGGGTCAGCACAACCTTCTGTGCGTGCCCCTGCGGGTCGAACGCGACCCGCGCCTCCGCCGCCTCGCCGTTGGCCTGACGCGCTGTCTCCTCAGCGCTATAGTGCACGGCTCCGTCCATATGGAGCGACTGCGGCTTATTGTCCTGGTTGAGCAGGACCTCGCCTCGTTCGGCCGTCATCCGCGATCCATCTCCGGCAGTTATGGCAACTCCGCCCTCGCCGTTCATGCGCTCGGCCGAGCCATCGTTGCGCATCCACACTACGGACTGCTTCGCCTCGACCGTCTGGCGCGACCGGCCGCCCTCGTTGTCGTTGACGGTTACATATTTGGCATCGGCCAGCATGATCCTGCGATTTGTCCGGTTCAGCTCGGCTCGCGAGGAGGTCAGCAGGACAGGATCTCCATGTTGAAGACCGCTAATATTCACCGCCTTGTGCAGCACCAGCACGCCGGAGTCGGCGTTGTAGTCCGCTCCCGTAGCATGTCCGGTCATGCCGTTGTACTCGAACTCGATCGGCTGCTCGGTCGCCGCCTCACCCAGCTTCTGAAGATAGACGACGCCGCTGGTCTTCACATGAATCAGCTGAGCGTCATGATGGAGCTGCGCATCATGATCCAGCTTCGCAGCCTGATTCTCCACACCGTGTTTGGCGGCATCGTCCTGCTGCTTCGACGGAGCCTCGAGGTCAAGATGAACCTCCCCGACCGCGCGCACGATGCCAGCGGCCTGATCCAGCTCAAACTCCTTACCGGAGATGTGATCGACACGCTGCCCTGGAGCGCCTGGCTTCAGCGCCGTGCTCTGCCCCTCACCCTTGCCATAGACCGTGATGGCGACGTCGCGCAGGGTGTACTTGCCGTCCTTGTGCTGAATTGCCTTCGCTGCGTGGACCGTGAAGACTGTGCCTTCCTTCGACGTCTGGGAGTAGGTAAAGCCGTTCGCTTCCTGGCGGACATCGATCCCCAGCTTGCGGGGAAGTTCGGTCAGCAGACGATGCGCCTGATAGCGTGCGTAGACCAGAAAGCCCGCAATCACCAGAACCAGCAGACCAGCGCCCGCCAGCAACCACCTTCGCAGCCTCTCGATCGACACCCGCATCTTCTGAACCGTCTTCTATCTTCTCACCTCGAAGCCCGCAAACACCGCCCACAAACGACCTGTACACTATCGCAATGGCCGATCAGCTCTACCTCAGCCTCTGGTTTCCGAACTTCCGCTTCGACGCCCTTCCCGCGGCGCTGGTCTCCGTGCTTCGCCAGTTCGCCCTCGTCAGCGGAGAAAAGCGCGTCTCGGCCGCCTCCGTCTACCCCCTCAGCTTTACCGAGTCGGCTGTCTACCAGCGCATCTACGTCAACGACGACCGCGCGGAGTCGACCGAGGACTCCATCATCGAAAACGCCGTCGCCGAGGCCACCGAGCATCTGCACGACGACATGGCCTACGAGTTCGAGATGAAGTGGAATCTCTGGCAGCCGGAGCTCAATAACGCCCCCATCTCCGAAGCCGCGCTCGACACCCTCTGGCGCCCTCGGCCCCATACCGTGAAGATCATCGGCTTCGGCCCCAACTTCGACCAAGCCACCTACGAGCAGAACGGCCACATCCGCATCGACTTCGGACTCGATACCCCCTGGGTTTTGGATGAGGTCGAGGCCGAGCTCGACGAGGAGGCCCAGAAGCACGTCCAGCAGAACGTGGAGATACTTCTGGCGTTTACGCTCTCGGTCGAGAAGAACTCCGGCATCTCCAGCCGCCTGCTGTGGACGGAGTCCGGCGAGCCCCTGGCCGAGAAGCTGATCGCCCGCCTGCAGCGGCTCAATTAAGCTGAGCCAAGCTTATGGCCTCCCGGGCCAACTGGGCGTGGCCGGCAGGCCATAAGCTCTTCCTCATTTATTCTCGAAAGAATATGCCTCTCCCCCAGCCGGAACTCGATCTCCAGTTCATGCAGCGCGCTCTCCAACTGGCGGCCGGAATGGAGGGTTTGACCAGCCCGAACCCGCAGGTCGGCTGCGTCCTGGTGCGAGACGGCGAGGTATTGGGGGAAGGTGCTCACCTCTATGAGAGCTTCGATCACGCCGAGATCGTCGCCTTGAAGCAGGCTGCATCACGGGGGTTATCCCTCGAGGGAGCGACCGCTTATGTGACGCTCGAGCCCTGCAGCCATCATGGACGCACCGGGCCCTGCGCCGATGCCCTGGTCGCGGCGAAGATCACCCGCTGCGTCGTCGCCACGACCGACGCGAATCCCGTGGTCTCCGGGCGAGGCATCGAGAAGCTGCGGGCGGCGGGCATCGAGGTCACGATTGGAGTTCTCGAAAAGCGGGCGCGCGACCTGAACGAGGCCTTCGCGCACTTCATGGTGAAAGGAACGCCGTTTGTCACTCTGAAGGCGGCCGTCTCGGTCGACGGCAAGCTTGCTCCCGCACCCGGTCTGCGCGGCACGATTGAGCCGCACTGGCTCACCGGATCGGAGGCGCGGCAGCAGGTGCAGCTTCTACGGCACGCACACGATGCCATTCTTACCGGCATCGGCACAGTGCTAGCCGACGATCCCCTGCTCACAGACCGCTCCGGGCTGCCGCGCAGACGGCCCTTGTTCCGTGTGGTGCTTGACACGAATCTTCGAACTCCGACTGATTCCAAGCTGATTCAGTCGGCCCAGGGAGACCTGCTCCTGTTCGCCAGTGCGTCTGTCGCTCAAGAGAGGATCGAAGAACTGACGCGGCTGGGGGCTGAGGTCGAGTTGCTGGCGGAGGAGGCCGGAAGACTTCCGCTTCCGGCGGTGCTTGCGGTGCTTGCCCGGCGGAAGGTTCTTAGCCTGCTGCTGGAAGGGGGATCACACCTGAACGGAGCCTTCCTGAAGCAGGATCTGGTGGACAAGGTGATCCTATTTCACTCGCCTGCAACTCTCGGCGAAGGGGCGATTCCGTTCGCGGAAGGCATCGCATCGGTGGAAGAGTTTGAATCGGCTCTCGCCCCGGTTATACGCACTGAGGTGGGAGCCGATACACGGGTGGAGGGCTATCTTCACCAGCCTTGGTCGGCTTTGAAGTAAAAGCTCCTGTACAGAGGAAAGACACTTCGGAGACACGGGGCTTTCGGCGCTCCTGTAGGCTATGGTTATGTTCACCGGCCTGATCGAGACTACAGGGAAGATTCTTGCAGTGACGCCCCAGGAGGGCGCGACCCGCATCACCATCGGGGCTCCGGCAGCCGTGGTAGGGCGGCTCAATACGGGGGATTCGGTTGCGGTTAGCGGGGTCTGCCTGACGGCGCTCGATATCGAACCCAACGCCTTTCCTTCGCGCTTCTCCGCCGATCTGGCCGCGGAGACCATCACTCGCACGACGCTGGCGCGGTTGAAGCCGGAGACGATCGTCAATCTCGAGCTGCCTACGCCCGTCGGCTCTCCGCTGGGAGGGCACGTGGTGCAGGGGCATGTAGATTCGACCGGGGAGCTGCTTGCGCTCGACCCGGTGACGCCGGGCAGCGAGACAACGGACTATCGTCTGCGTCTCCGCATCCCCAATACGCTGGTCCGGTACGTGGTCGAAAAGGGCTCGATCACGATTGAGGGGATCTCCCTGACCGTCGCCGCGATTCAGGGCAATGTGGTCGAGATCGCCGTTATTCCCCATACGCATGCTGCGACCAATCTGCGGACGCTTGCTCCTGGGGACGCGCTCAACGTCGAGGTCGATGTGCTGGGCAAGTATGCGGAGCGGCGAAGTGAGGAGCAGGCTGGGTTTGTCCTGACCGAGTCCTACCTGATCGCCAACGGCTACTGAGGTTGCCGGGCATTTTCCTGAACGCGCGGTTTATTTTCAGCAAGATCGGCGCGATTGTCACGCCTTCTTTTGACAACTCGACTGAATCCTTCCTGATCATCGTCTCATCAAAGGGTTTGGCGGCGGAGGGCGCTTCGGTCGTCGTGAATTATTCCTCGAGCAAAGAGGGTGCCGACAAGGTCGTCTCCGAGATCACCGGCAAGGGTGGCAAGGCGGTTGCCATCCAGGGCAGCGTGGCGAATGAGGTCGGGGTGAAGCGTCTCTTCGAGGAGACGAAGAAGGCCTTTGGTCAGCTCGATGTTTTGGTGAATAATGCTGGCGTCTACCAGTTCGCTCCTATCGAAGACACCACCGAAGAGCTCTACAGCCGCATCTTCAACACCAATGTTCTGGGAGTTCTGCTGGCGACGCGCGAGGCGGTCAAACTGTTCGGCGATAACGGCGGCAGCGTGATCAACATCGGCTCGTCGGTGACGGAGGTCTTCCCCGCTACCTCCACGGTCTATACCGCCACCAAGGGCGCGGTCGACGCGATCACCAAGGTTCTGGCGAACGAGCTTGGACCGAGAAAGATTCGGGTGAACTCGCTCAATCCGGGCATGATCGAGACAGAGGGCACGCATAGCGCAGGCTTTATTGGATCGGACTTCCAGAAGGGCATTGAGGCCCAGGCTCCTCTGCGCCGCATCGGACAGCCGCAGGACATTACCCCCATCGCAGTCTTCCTGGCCTCGGAGGATTCGGGATGGCTGACGGGCGAGACCCTGGTGGCCTCGGGCGGACAGCGGTAAGGGATCATGTAGGCAATGGCCTGCTGGCCGGGGCCCACTGCGCGTGGGGCGGTCACTTCGTGACGCGTGTACTCCCTTCGGGGTGAGAGCTCCCGTTGGTCGCTTGAGGGAATGTTTGTGCCGACCAGCGGGAGGCCCGCGCCGAAGGCGGTGTACACGTCACGAAGTGGCCGCTGCCCGCGCAGCAGCGCTATCTTGAAATAGAAAAAGGGCAGTCCTCACAAGAACTGCCCTTTTGGTCACCGGACCAGCACCACCCGGAGGACCCGGTGAACTTGGAAGCTCGTTAGATGGAGCTCATGTTGTGCAGGAACTCCTGGTTGTTCCTGGTCTTGGCCAGCTTGTCGGTGAGAAGCTCCATGGCCTCAACCGGCGAGAGCGGGTTGAGAACCTTGCGCAGAATCCAGATGCGCTGCAGGTCTTCCTTGGGGATAAGGAGCTCTTCCTTGCGGGTTCCCGAGCGCTGGATGTCGATAGCCGGGAAGACGCGCTTGTCGACCAGCTTGCGGTCGAGGATGACCTCCATGTTGCCGGTTCCCTTGAACTCCTCGAAGATGACCTCGTCCATGCGCGAGCCGGTGTCGACGAGCGCGGTGGCGATGATGGTGAGCGAGCCGCCCTCTTCGATGTTGCGGGCCGCGCCGAAGAAGCGCTTCGGGCGCTGCAGCGCGTTGGAGTCTACGCCGCCCGAGAGCACCTTGCCCGAGGGGGGAACGATGGTGTTGTAGGCGCGGGCGAGACGGGTGATGGAATCAAGCAGGATGACGACGTCGCGCTTGTGCTCGACGAGGCGCTTGGCCTTCTCGATGACCATCTCGGCGACCTGAACGTGACGGGCGGCCGGCTCGTCGAAGGTGGAGGAGATGACCTCACCCTTGACGGAGCGCTGCATGTCGGTGACCTCTTCTGGGCGCTCGTCGATGAGCAGGACGATGAGGACGACCTCGGGGTGATTCGCCGTGATGGAGTTGGCGATGGCCTGCAGTAGCATGGTCTTGCCGGTACGGGGCGGGGCGACGATGAGGCCGCGCTGGCCCTTGCCTACGGGCGTTAGAAGGTCCATCACGCGTCCGGAGATGTTGTCGCGGACGGTCTCCATCTTGACGCGCTCTTCGGCGTAGAGCGGGGTGAGGTTGTCGAAGAGGATCTTGTTGCGGGTCTCCTCGGGAGACTCGAAGTTGATGGCCTCGATCTTGACCAGGGCGAAGTACTTCTCGCCCTCGTGCGGGGGACGCACGTTGCCGCTGATGGTGTCTCCGGTCTTGAGATCAAACTTGCGGATCTGGGACGGGGAGACGTAGATGTCGTCGGGACCAGGCAGGTAGTTGTAGTCAGGAGAGCGGAGGAAGCCATAGCCGTCGGGGAGAATCTCAAGGACTCCCTCGGCGAAGATGTGGCCTTCTTTTTCGCTCTGAGCCTGCAGAATCTTGAAGATAAGATCCTGCTTGCGGAGCCCGCTGGTACCCGCGATGTCGAGACCGCGTGCCAATTTGCCCAGCTCGGCGATGTTGTGTTCTTTCAACTCTGAAATTGTCATGGTTTTACCTTGTGTAACTTTGGGAGGGATATGGGGGCCGAGGCGGGGGAGTCCGTAGGACCTAAAAGGGGGAAGCTCAGAAGTTTGGGATGGAATTGGGGTCGTGCGGAGGGGTTAGGGTTGGAGTTGGGCCGGAAGGCCGCGCGTTAGGCCGCGCGGCGCTCCTGCACTTCTACTTTATGAACGGGAACCTCGGAGGTCTCTCCGAGGGGGGTGGTGTCTTTGAAACGATCTAGCACCTCGTTGGTCGTGTCCTGCAGGCGGGTATTCGGCTTGTGCAGCTTCCGAGTAGCCTTCGACGCCAGCTGGCAGAGCTCGTAGCGGTTCTTTACGTGAGTGAGGGCTCCAAAAACTAAATCCGAGCGCATCAATCTTCTCCTTTAGTCAAATTCCTTGCGACAGAGGCGCATGACGCTCATGCCTGCAAATTCTCAAAAACTTCAATCTCGGCAGGTTTGATGACATTCCTCCTGCCGCCTATTTTTATTAGATGCGGAGCCTAGAAAATGGTTCCACGTTTCTGTGTAAATCTAACAAACAAAATACGATCCACCTAAGCTCAGATAGACGATAAGATTCAGCACTTCGTTGGGTTTCAAGCCAACGATGCGCTTCAAACAACCCTGGTTCTCCTGGTATCGTCAGCGACTCTAAGGCGCCTGGGCATGCAGCAGAAGGAAACAGAGAAGCACCCGGTATTCCTGGTGCTGAACCGCCGAGCCGCCTCTCTCTCAAGAGCTTGGGTGACAGCCTCGACCCTTAGAAAAATAAATCCTGCGCCCGGTCAGGTCAATACTTATTTTTGGAAATCGAGAATTCAAAAGATTCCATAAAACGGAGTACCCGGCGTTTATAAATTTTCAGATCCGGAATGCAAGGGGTGAGGTCTTGCGGCGTAAGTGCTCAGGACCAATAACTTCGGTCCAAAGTCCGGTACTGAATGGCCTCGGCGATGTGAGGGGTCGCGACGGACTCGGCCCCGGCGAGATCGGCGATGGTGCGGGCTACTTTAAGGATGCGGTCGTGGGCTCGGGCGCTGAGTCCCTGCTGTTGCATGGCCCGCTCGAGCATATGCTCGGCGTCGGATTCGAGGACGCAGAAGCTGCGGATCTGCTGGGTGTTCATCTGGGCGTTGGCGAAGATTCGGCGCGAGGCGGATTTGGCCGTACCCCGGGTGCGCTCGGCGGATTCGGCGAAGCGCTCGTGCTGACGTTGGCGGGCGGCGAGGACGCGGTCACGGATTTCGGCGGAGCCCTCCGCGGCGGAACCGCCGCGGAGCTCTTTGTATTCGACTGCGGGGACCTCAATATGGATGTCGATGCGGTCGAGGAGCGGGCCGCTGACCTTGGAGACGTAGCGCTGGATCATGGGAGGGGTGCAGGTGCACTCCCTTCGCTTGTCGTTGAAGTAGCCGCAGGGACAGGGGTTCATGGCGGCGGCGAGCATGAAACGCGCCGGGAAGCTGAGGCTCATGGCGGCGCGGGAGATGGTGACGGTTCCGTCTTCAAGGGGCTGGCGGAGGACCTCGAGGACGTTGCGGGGAAACTCGGGGAGCTCGTCGAGGAAGAGCAGACCGTTGTGGGCGAGGGAGACCTCTCCTGGGCGCGGCACCATGCCGCCGCCGATCAGTCCGGCGTCGGAGATGGTGTGATGCGGCGAGCGGAAGGGGCGGTGGGCGACCAGACCCTGTTCCGCATCAAGGACTCCGGCGACGGAGTGGATCTTTGTGGTCTCGAGCGCCTCTTCGAATTTAAGCGGAGTGAGGATGGAGGGGAGGCGTTTGGCCAGCATGGTCTTGCCGGAGCCGGGGGGCCCAATCATGAGGATGTTGTGACCGCCGGCAGCGGCGACCTCGAGGGCTCGCTTGGCGACGTGCTGGCCCCGAACGTCCTTGAAGTCGAAGGGAAAGTGCTGGATCTCGTTGAGAAGCTCGCCGGTCTTGATTACGAGAGGCGATGCGGTGATGACACCATTCCCGGCGGAGTTGAGAAGCTCGCGGACTTCGAGCAGGCTCTTGACCGGGTAGACGTTGACGCCCTCGACGACGGCAGCCTCGCGCGCGTTGCTGGCGGGCACGATGAGGTTTTTGATTCTGTTGGCGCGGGCGGCTACGGCGATGGGAAGGGTTCCGGGAACGGCACGGAGGGAGCCATCGAGTCCAAGCTCGCCGACGAGGAGGAAGTCATCGAGCTCGCGAATGGTGAGCGCTCCATAGGCTCCAAGAATGCCGATGGCGATGGGTAGATCGAAGCCGGAGCCCTCCTTCTTGAGGTCGGCAGGGGCGAGGTTGATGGTGATGCGGGTCGGGGGAATCTCGAAACCGGAGTTTTTGATGGCGGAGCGAACGCGGTCGCGGCTCTCGCGCACGGCGGCGTCGGGGAGGCCTACGGTGCTGAACTGCTCTTTGTCGAGTTTTATCTGAGAGAAATCGACCTCGACGTCGATCAGATGGGCATCGATTCCATAGACGGCAGCACTGCGGGCCTTGAAAAGCATGGTTGAAGCCTGATTTGTCCTTGAGGCGGTAGAGTGATGGCCGAGTATAGCACTGCGAAGAAGAGCGAAGGTCTCCCACAGAAGCGGCAGACAGAACGAATGCGAGGGCGTATCGACAAATTCCAATCCGCGATTTTGAGGAAAGGCGATGGCCTGCGGCCGAGCCCACTACGCGTGGGCCCTCGCGGCAGCGCTGTCTTTATCCCCAGAGATAGGTCGACACGTCCTAGCCTACAATCGATTCCGTGAATACCAGCCTGTTTGAGCTTTTCAAGATCGGCATTGGACCTTCGAGCTCGCACACGGTCGGACCGATGCGAGCCGCGCTTCGGTTTGCGCAGACGCTCGATCGCAGGTTCGAGCTGGCCGATATTGCCGGCCTCATCGTCGATCTGTATGGCTCGCTTGCTTTGACCGGGCTGGGGCATGGAACGAACCGGGCTATTCTCCTAGGGTTGACGGGTGAGGCTCCGGATACGGTGGATCCTGCGGTGATCGATGCTGAGCTGGAGGCGATCCGCGCGACAGGCACGCTCTATCTGCTCGACCGCGAACCGGTTCCCTTCACCGAGCAGGAGCATCTGCATTTTCATCGCGAGCAGATGTATCCGGATCCTGAGGAGCCGACGCATCCGAACGGAATGCGGTTCCGGGCGCTTCTCGCCGACGGCTCCGTGATTCTTGAGGAGGTCTTCTACTCTATCGGCGGGGGTTTTATTCTCTCGGCCGAGGAGTTCGCTTCGCAGCAGGACGCTGCGACCCGTTCCGTTCCCTTCCCCTTTTCAAGCGCGGCGGAGCTGCTCTCGGTCTCGGCAAAGAATCGCCTGACCATCGCTGAACTTCTACTGGCCAACGAGGTGGCGCTGCTCGACGACGTTTCGATTCGGCGTCCCCCGGCGGAGAATGTTTCGAACGGCACTCCGGAAGAGCGGGTAAAGGCGGGGATACTTGCGATCTGGCGGACCATGGAGGCGTGCACAGAGCTCGGACTGAAGACGGAAGGAATTCTTCCGGGAGGACTTCGCGTTCGCAGGCGCGCGCCCCGGCTGGCACATCGGCTCGAGACGGAAGGAGCGAAGGATCCGCTGGCTGCGATGGACTGGGTGACGGTCTATGCCATGGCGGTCAATGAAGAGAACGCCGCGGGAGGACGCGTAGTGACGGCTCCGACGAATGGGGCGGCGGGGGTGATTCCTGCGATTGCTCACTATTACATGCGCTTCATCGAGGGTGCGGATGACGAGGGGATCGTTTGCTACTTTCTTACAGCGGCGGCGATCGGGATTCTATACAAGGAGAACGCCAGCATCTCGGGCGCGGAGGTGGGCTGCCAGGGCGAGGTAGGCGTGGCATGTTCGATGGCGGCGGGCGGTCTGGTGGCGGCGCTGGGAGGAAACAACGACCAGGTGGAGCATGCTGCAGAGATTGCAATGGAGCACAACCTGGGGATGACGTGCGATCCGATCGGTGGACTGGTGCAGATTCCCTGCATCGAGCGCAACGGCATGGGAGCGGTAAAGGCGATCAATGCGGCACGGATGGCGATGCACGAGACCGAGGGCCACAAGCTGTCCCTCGATCAGGTGATTGCGACGATGTATCAGACGGGGCTGGATATGCAGTCGCGATATAAGGAGACTTCGCTGGCCGGACTTGCCCTGAACGTCATCGAGTGCTGAACTTCCCATCGGCGTTTTGGACCTAAGAAGAATGGACTGATGATTTCGCCTCTTGGGGCATCCTGCAAAGAAAAGCGGATCCTTCGACTGCGTCCCTCGCAAAAGCGCGAGGGACTTCGCTCAGGGTGACACTTACAGGATCTGCTTCAGGGATGGCATCCTTTCATTTAGTGGGAAAATCGGCCGCAGGCGAGTTTGCAGCGGGTGGCCAGGACGACGGCTTCATCCTGCTGGTACTCGAAGAAGAAATTTTCAAGCGCTGACTGCAGTGCGGCGTAGCGAGGATCGCTCAGTAGCGGAGCGACCGAGAGAGATTGGGTGAGGCCGGAGAGTTCCTCAAGCGTAAGACGCTGTTCCCCGGCGAACTCTGTCCGGAAGAGCTCTCCGCCCACGAAGAAGGAATCGATGGTGGGATCGATCTTGTAGCGCTGGCGGTTGGCCTCGTAGTCGCTGCCGTACTCGTTGAGGATGGCTTCAAAGGCTACCGACTGCGGAGACTCGTCACGCACGCGGCTGTTGCTGACGAGCACGATCCATCCGCCGCGACGCAGAATGCGTTGGAACTCGTGGCGTGTGGGCTCGGGATCGAACCAGTGAAAGGCACGGCCAGCGGCGAGGAGGTCCATGGAGGCATCTTCGAGGCCGGTGGCTTCGGCTGTGCCCTTCCGGACCTGGAGACCGGGCCATCGCTGTGTGAGGCGCTCGCAGGCGCCGCGCATCTCGTCGTTGGGCTCAACGGCGACGACGGCGTTGCCGTACGCGAGGAAGAGCTCGGAGAGCATTCCGGTTCCGGCGCCGATGTCGGCGATGTGAGACTGGGGTGTGAGACCGCAACGCTCGACAAGGGTCGAGATCACCTCGTCGGGGTAGCGGCTGCGATAGCGCTCATACTCTGCGACTCTTCCCGTAAAGCGTTCCGTGTTCTGGCTCTGCACTGTATTTGAATTCATGGGGAGTTGGATGCTTCAAACCCTCTCGACGGCGAGGGCGGCGGAGTTGCCTCCTCCCAGACAGAGCGCGACGACTCCTTTTTTGGCGTCACGACGGATGAGTTCGTGAAGGAGAGTGACCAGGACACGGGCTCCGCTGGCACCGATGGGATGGCCGATGGCGACGGCTCCGCCATTCACGTTTACCTTGTCGAGCGGGATGCCGAGCTCGCCGGTGACGCCGAGGGCCTGCACGCTGAAGGCTTCGTTGAGCTCGTAGAGGTCGACTTCGTCGCGATGCCAACCCGCCTTTTCGAGCACGCGGCGAATTCCGATGACGGGAGCCATCATGACCCATTTGGGTTCGACTCCGCTGACGGCCTGGGCGCGGAGGATTGCCATGGGCTTCAAGCCGAGCGCAGAGGCCTTCGCGGCAGACATCGCGACGACTGCTGCAGCGGCATCGTTGACGCCGGGGGCGTTGCCCGCGGTAACGGTGCCATCTTTTTTGAATGCGGGGCGTAGAGCGGCGAGAGCCTCGAGGGAGGCATCTTCGCGGATACTCTCGTCATGACGGAAGACAGCAGGCTCGGCGCCCTTCTTCTTTGCGGGGAGAGTGACGGGGACGATCTCCTGGTCGAAGCGGCCTTCCCGGTTAGCCTGCGCCGCGCGGCGATGCGACTCGAGCGCGAAGGCGTCCTGCTGCTCGCGGGTGATGCCGTACTTCTCGGCGACGAGCTCGCCGGTCATGCCCATGTGCTGATCGTCGCAGGCGCACCAGAGGCCGTCGCGAACCATGGAGTCGACGACGGCGCTATCGCCCATACGCATGCCTTTGCGTGCTGAGGGAAGAAGATAGGGCGCGTTGGACATCGACTCCATCCCTCCGGCGACGACGATATTTGCATCCCCAGTCATGATGTTCTGCGCGGCGAGCGCGACGGCGCGCAGGCCGCTGCCGCACACCATGTTGATGGTGAGCGCTGAGACTGCGTCTGCGAGACCTCCACGAAGCGCTGCCTGGCGTGCGGGATTCTGGCCGAGGCCTGCGGGAAGGACGCACCCCATCACGCACTCATCGATGCTCGCCGCATCGATGCCCGCTCTGCGCACGGCTTCGCGCACGGCGATTGCGCCGAGATCGACGGCGGAGAGATCGGCAAGCGACCCTTGGAATTTGCCGACGGGAGTGCGCGCGGCCGAGACAATCACGACATCGTTCATTTCTTCACCTCTAGTGGAAATCATAGAATCAGGTTGCGTTGACGGAGCGTTTGCGAGACGTTGTATCGCACCATTTCGCGTCGAACGATTCGAGAGTCGCATCACAATGGTTCCGAAGTAGAGAGCCGCCTGAAAAAATCTTTAAAACTGATCGGATTTTTCTTGACAGTGAAATTTCGTAAATCTATACCTTCGTTAGCTGCAATGAAGTGTGTTGCAGAGGTCAATGTCTAATCACTAGGGAGAATAGGCACATGGCAACGAAGAAGGCAGCCAAGAAGGCCCCGGCAAAGAAGGCGGCCAAGAAGACCGCAAAGAAGGCGAAGTAGAAACCACAACAGGCAAAGCAAAGGGGGACGCGATCAGCGTCCCCCTTTTCGTGTCTGTTGCGGAATGCCTAAGGCGTGGCGGTCTTTCCGCCCTTCGGCGTTGAAAGGTATCCCGACACCTTATTCTTCTCGATCGAGTTGACGACGATCTCGTAGAGCACGGGATCTTTGCCGGTGTAGAACTGCACGGGCTCATCGAGATTCTTATCCTTCTTTTCGATGTTGCGATCGTCGGCGCTCACGTTGAGGGTGTAGCGGGAGTGCTTCTGGTCGGCCTTCTTGAGCTGCAGCTTGATGGAGGAGAGCAGCATGGGCTGCTGGCCCTTCTGCAGGGTGAACTCGTAGTAGTTGCGGTCGCCCTTGTGTTTGAGGACCTCGAGTTCGTCGTGGTTGGTGGCGATGAGTCCGCTCATGACGCCGGCGTCGCCCACGACGCGGGTGAGCTGGGTCTTGGTGGCTTCGAGGTCGGTGCGGGTAGACGCGACATCGGTCTTCACGCCACCAACGTCGGTCTTCACGCTCGAGACCTCGGTTGAGACGGCGCCGATCTGTTTCTGGGTGGCGGCCTGCGCCTCCTCGATTCTGGCCTGGGCGAGCTTCTGCTGGGTGAGGATGCTCTGGGCCTTGAGCTCAAGCTGGCGTTGCGTCATGCCAACGCTCTGGCCGAGGGTCTCGCTGGTGGCGCGCAGACGGGCGTTGGTGGCATCGAGCTTCTGATTCAGTTCGGCGTTCTTCAGCTCGGCCGTGGTGAGCTTCTGCGTGGCGGCGCCGAAATCCTTCTGCAGGGTGTAGCACCAGAAGAGACCTCCCACGGCAGCTAACAGCGCCAGGGCAACGACGACAAGCAATGCTCCCGAGACGGATCTCTCCTCGACGACAAACTCTTTCTCTTCCATAGCTCTTACTCCGTGATCGTCTTAGTCTCCTTACCGATTCTTCCTCTTTTGAGGAGAGGGAACGGAAGCGGCGAGGTTCAAAGGAGACTATATATCGTTCGGCCGGCGCTGAAGTCATAGACTTATCTTTATGACATATCCCGATATCTCTATTGCGGGCGCGGGAATCATCGGGCTGTCGCTCGCGCTGGAGCTTCACGGCCGCGGAGCCCGCGTGACAGTCTTCGATCAGAGCCAGCCGCTGGCCGAGGCCTCGACGGCGGCGGCGGGAATGATCGCCGTGTGCGATCCGGAGAACCCGGCCCCGTTGCGCCGCATCTCCGAGCTGAGCCATGCGCTTTATCCGCGGTTTCTGGATCGCATCTTCGACCTCACAGGCGTCGCGGTTCCGTTTCAGACCGGCACGACGCTGCAGGAGATTCCAACCAGGGAGATCGAACGCTCACGGGACCTGACGATTCTGAGCGAGGAGACGCTGAAGATCCTTTTGCCGCAGCTCAACTCTGCTGGAAGGAGATTTGCGCTGTTCGACGAACAGAGCCTCGACCCGCGGCAGCTTGCCCCAGCCTTGTTGGCGGCAACTCGAGCAGCGGAGATCGATCTCCGGTTTAGAACACCGATTCGCACGATCCGGGCGAAGACGTCAGGGGTGGAGATCCATACGGACACGGAGGTCCTCGAGACCTCGCAGGTGGTCGATTGCACGGGAGCCTGGGGTTTGGCTCCGTCGGCGCAAGGCCTGGTCCGTGCGGTTCCGCGCAAGGGGCAGATGCTGGCGGTCAGGATTCCACGGGAGCTTGCCTTGCATGTGGTGGTGCGAACTCCCGAGCTTTATATAGTCCCGCGCACGACGGGACCCCTGGCCGGGCGGGCGGTGATTGGAGCGACGGTCGAGAACGCGGGATTCGACAAGACGGTGCGGCCGGCCGATATTGCGGGACTGCACGCGCAGGCTGCCGAGCTTATCCCCGCTCTAGCGGATGCGCCAGAGGTCGAAAGCTGGGCGGGGGTGCGGCCGGGAAGCAGCGATGATCTCCCAATGCTGGGACAGGTCGCCGAGCGACGGTTTGTGGCCGCGGGACACTACCGGAACGGGATTTTGCTGGCGCCGGCCACGGCTTTCCTGATGGCGCAGCTGCTGCTCGGGGAGGAGCCGAAGGTAAATCTGGGGCCGTTCTCGCCGTTGCGTTCTGAATAGGGTCTAACTTCGCACAGGCGCTGCGATATTCGGCCAGTACGGATGACAAGGGTTTCTTCGCTGACGTATAACCGAAGGAACTTCAAGTTTTGCTGGGGAGAAGCTCACGTTATGTCCACTGCCGTTGCACCGAAGGGCCTGGAAGGCATTGTAGCCACCAACTCATCCATCTGCTGGATCGACGGCGACGCTGGGGTGCTCTCGTACCGTGGCATCGATATCCATGAGCTCGCTCAGAGGTCGACCTTCGAGGAGACGACGTATCTGCTGTGGTTTGGCAAACTTCCAAACCAGGCTGAGTTGGCTGAATTTTCGAAGAAGCTGGCCGAGGGCCGCAAGCTTGACCCGAAGATCATCGAGTTGCTGCGCAGCGTTCCCAACAGCGCCACACCGATGCAGGTTTTGCGTACGGCGGTCTCGCTTCTGAGCATCTACGATGCCGATGAGGCCGATAATTCGCACGATGCCAACGTTCGAAAGTCGTATCGGTTGACCTCGCAGATTGCGATGATCGTGGCAATCTTCGATCGTATCCGGAAGGACAAGAATATTGTCGAGGCCGATCCTTCCCTCTCGCATGCCGCCAACTTCCTGTGGATGCTGAATGGCGAGAAGCCATCCGCGACGGCAACCCGCACCTTCGATATTGCGCTGATCCTGCACGCGGATCACGAGCTGAATGCCAGCACCTTCGCCGCTCGCGTGATCGCCGCTACGCTCGCCGATATCCACTCGGCGATCACGGGCGCGATTGGCGCTCTTAAAGGACCGCTGCACGGCGGGGCCAACGAGGCTACGATGCGCCTGCTGTATGCCATCGACAAGGAAGGTGCCGACCCGGTCGAGTATGTGAAGCAGATGTTCGCGGAGAAGAAGAAGATCTCCGGCTTCGGACACCGTGTTTATCACACCGAAGACCCGCGCGCGACGCATCTGCGCCGCATGTCGGAGGAGCTGAGCAAGGCTGCGGGCGATACGAGATGGTTCGATCTGTCGCAGAGGATCGAGGCTTTCGTGAAGCAGGAGAAGAAGCTGAACGCCAATGTCGACTTCTACTCGGCTTCGACGTATACGATGCTGGGCATCGACATCGATCTGTTCACGCCGATCTTTGCGATCAGCCGCATCTCCGGCTGGGCCGCGCATGTGATCGAGCAGCACGACGACAACCGCCTGATCCGTCCGCGCGCGGAGTACGTGGGGCCGGCTTATCCGGCGGCTTACACTCCGGTCAGCGAACGCTAAGATCCGGATTGTAAAAGCTAAAAGGCGCGTCCTGACGGATGCGCCTTTTGTATTGCGACGGCTATTTTTTCTGGCTCGCGGGGGGAACGATTCCGTTCATCCGGAGATACTCTGCCAACTGGCCGTAGTGATCGAAGCCGTGCGCGATGACGCCGCCAGCCAGGCTGGCGCGAGTCTGGTTGCCGCGCACGCTCTCGAAGGCGTTCTGCGTGGTGAGTGTTCCCATGGCGGTGTGGACGAAAATGAAAGACTTCTCGAGCGCCGCGACGATCTGATCTTTATCGGTTAGTTTGCCGATGGCCTTCACGTCCACATCGGGCTTTGCGGCTCCGAACATCCCGGCGTAAAAGTAGTTTGCCTGGGCGACGTGGGCGACCATCTGGCCGAAGTTTCGAACGCCTTCATATTCGGTCTTCTGGGACGCGACGAAGACGGCCGCGCTCGGGGCGAAGCTGTACTTTTCGGCGGGCATGGCCTTGGCAAGCGACATGAACTCTCCTTCGAAGTCGCTCAGCGAAGCGTCGAAAGACTTCGCCGGTTCGATCATGGTTCCTGGAGCGGATTTTGCTGCGCCCATCTGCGCCTGTGCTGCGGTAACGCAACAGGCAAATACGACGGCTAAGAGCCATCTTTTCTTCATCTCAATCCTCCATTGCCGGTGAATCCGAAGGTAAGGCTATCAGCTTCCCGGGTGTCTCCCTAAGCCCGGCGGTAAAATACGGGAGTGCAACGTATTTACATGGACGCGAATGCGACGACGCCTCTTCTCCCGGAAGTGTTTGAGGCCATGCGGCCTTTTTATCTTGAGCACTATGGCAATGCCAGCTCGATCCATCAGCAGGGCCAGCAGGCGCGGGCGGCGGTCGACCGTGCGCGCGAGGCGGTTGCTCGTCTGCTCCACTGTCGCCCGGCGGAGGTAGTCTTCACGTCCGGAGGCACAGAGAGCGATAACCTTGCACTCTTCGGCGTTCTGGCTGCTGGCGATCATCTGATCACAACCTCCATTGAGCATCATGCGGTGCTGCATGCGGCCGAATCTCTCGCTAAGCGCGGGGTTGAGGTTACGTTTCTACCGGTTACAGCACAGGGGCTGGTTGAGCCGGCGGCTTTGATTGCCACACTGCGACCCAACACGCGATTGGTCAGCATAATGTATGCCAACAACGAGACCGGCGTGATTCAACCGATCGATGCGCTGGCGGGAATCGCGCATGCTCAGGGAGCGCTCTTTCATACCGACGCCGTACAGGCGGCCGGGAAGCTTCCACTCGACATCGGTGCGCATGGACTGCTCAAGGATGTGGACCTGCTTACCCTCTCCGGACACAAGCTTCATGCTCCCAAGGGAGTTGGAGCTTTGTTTGTAAGACGCAACGTTCAGCTGTCTCCGATCTTTCATGGTGGATCGCATGAGCGCCAGCGGCGTCCGGGGACCGAGAACGTTCCGGGCATCGTAGGCCTGGGTAAAGCTGCGGAGATGGCAGGCGAGTGGCTGAAGGGAGTAGGTCCAGCCCGGCTGGCGGCGCTGCGCGACCGGCTGGAGGAAGGGATCCTTGCCCAGATTGCACAGACAGGCATCAACGGAGCCGGGGCGCCCCGTGTTGCGAATACCACCAACATCTACTTCGACCATGTCGAGGCTGAGGCGCTGCTGATCGCGCTGGACCTGAAAGGACTTTCGGTCAGCGGAGGAAGCGCCTGCCAGTCGGGAGCGACGGAGCCTTCGCATGTGCTAACCGCTATGGGGCTTACGGCGGCAAGGGCGAGGGCGACGCTACGGTTCTCGCTCTCAAAGCTCACCACGGAAGCTGAGGTGGAAGAGGCTCTCCGGCTGATTCCCACTGCAGTTGCCCGGCTGCGCGAATTATCGCCAGCACAGAGCAATGAGTCGGCTGCGCTGACGATCTGACTTTTACAGGTACCAGGGAATATTGACCACGACGATGCGCTGATTTCCCTTCACCAGGAGCAGCAACTTCAAAAGCTGGACACGCTGATTGTGGAGGGCATTCTCCCACCAGTGCCGAACGACGAGCTCAGGCAGCAGGACAGCAATCTTGCGGCCGGGGTGCTGTTGCTCGAGCTCGAGGATGTAGTCCATGAGTGGATTGACGATGTAGCGATAGGTCGAGGGGATGTTGATCAGTTCAGGGGCCGGAAATCCCTGCTGCCGGATGGGAGCAAGAATCTTATCGTCCCACTCCTCTTCGATCCCGACGGGTTCGTCCTCGGAGTGGATATGGACAATCTTGAGGTCCGTCGACATCAGGAGACCGAAGCGCATGGCCTTCTCGGCGATGCGATCCCAGCGGGCCATGGGGATAACGACGACGGGGGGCTCGAGGTTGGTGAGATTGAGTGGGGTCATGTCCTTCATCTCGCGCTTGACGCGGGAGTAGTGGCGTTTAACCACCATCATGAGGACGATGAGGACGGGCACGAGGAGGGCCGTGACCCAGGCCCCGGCGACGAACTTCGCCACCAGGACGACCAGCAGGGTGATTCCGGTGGCCACGGCTCCGAAGCCATTGACGAACATGTGCCAGCCCCGGCCTGGATGTTTTTCCATCTTCATCCAATGAACGACCATTCCGGCCTGCGAGAGGGTGAAGGCGAGGAAGGCACCAATGGCATAGAGCGGAATGAGGCGGTCAGTGACCCCATCGAAGAGGATCAGGATGATCGAGGTGAAGGCGGTGAGGGCGTAGATGCCGTGCGAGTACAACAGACGCCGACCGCGGATGGTGAAGACGTGCGGAAGGTAGTCGTGCATGGCGATGGCGCGAGCCAGGCGGGGGAAGTCTGCGAAAGCAGTGTTGGCGCTGAGCGAGAGCGCCAGCAAGACGCTTCCCATGGTGAGGTAGTAGAACCAGCCGCGTCCGAAGACAGCCGATGTCAGGATGCTGATGACTGTTTGGTAGTGATGCGCGTCGGGCTCCATTGCGGTGACGCCATAGGCCTTCGAGAGCCAGGCGATGCCGAAGAGAAGGACGATGAGAGTGATGACGATAAGGGTTAGGGTAGTCTGGGCCTTTTTGGCCCGCGGCTCCTCGAAGGCCATGACGCCATTCGAGACGGCCTCGACACCGGTCATCGCGGCGCATCCGCTGGCGAAGGTCTTCATCAGAAGCCAGATGCCGAGGTACTTCACCGTAGTGGCCGCGGGCGGAGGAGGAGCGATGATGGGGGCGGGATGTCCGCCATTGAGGAATATCTTGGCGGCGCCGACGACGATCACGGCCAACAGCGAGCCCACGAAGAGAAAGGTGGGAATGATGAAGGCCGCTCCCGTATCCTTTACACCTCGCAAGTTGACGATAGCGAGAATGGCGAGGATGCCGAGACAGATGGAGAGGGTGTGGTGCTGGAGATGCGGGACTGCGGAGGTGAGCGCGGTGACTCCAGCGGAGATGCCCACGGCGGCGGTGAGGATGTAATCGATCATCAGCGCCGCGGCGGCGAACAGACCGGCTCCCTCGCCCAGGTTCTCGGTCGCGACAGTATAGGAGCCGCCGCCACTGGGATAGGCCTCGATGGTCTGGCGGTAGCTGAAGAAGACGATCACCAGCAGGATGAGGATGGCAGAGATGACGGGAACGATGTGGTTGATGCCGAGGATTCCCATCGGGATCAACAGCGTCATAGCGGCTTCGGGACCGTAGGCCGCGCTGGTCAAAGCGTCCAGGCCGAAGATTGGGATCCCTGCGGAGACACCGATATGCTCGGCACGCTCGTCACTGGACGCCAAGGGACGTCCAAAAAGTACGTCGGTAAAAGACATGGCCGTTTTCGATAGTACCTTGCTTCTCGGATGACGGCGTCAATTTTCTTGTCAAGAGATACACTGGAGCCATCATGGCAAATCTTTATGAGATCCCCCTTGAACGTATTAATGGCGAGCCAGCCAGCCTCTCGGAGTACCAGGGAAAGGTGATGCTGATCGTTAATGTGGCTTCGCAGTGCGGCCTTACGAAGCAGTATGAGGGGCTGGAGCAGATCTACGGACGGTTCAAGGACGCCGGACTGGTAGTCTGCGGCTTTCCCGCCAACGACTTTGGCTCGCAGGAACCTGGGACGAATCAGGAGATCGCAAAGTTCTGTACGACGAACTTCGCCGTCAACTTTCCCATGTTTTCAAAGATCGAAGTCACGGGTCCCTCGACTCACCCGCTCTACCAAGAGTTGATCGCTGCCCATCCTCAGGCCGCAGGAGAGAACCGCCACGGGTTCCGAGAACGGCTGGAGGGATTTCTTCGCGAGAAGCACAATGCGAGTACGAATCCTGAGCCTGGAATTCTCTGGAACTTCGAGAAGTTTCTCGTCGGTCGCGATGGGAATGTGATTGCACGGTTTTCGCCTGAGATCACCCCGGACGATCCTCAGGTGGTGAATGCCATCGAATCAGCGCTCGCAGCCTAAAGAGAAAATCCCCTGCAGACAAGTCAGGCGGGGGATTTTCTCTTCCGGTTAAGCCACCACTTCTCTTCTTTTCAACCACAGTTTTAATACGCAGCCGAAAAGGAACCTTAAAGCCGCACATGTCCATCCGCGTCGTTGCCCTATCTCTGACCCTGCTTGCAACCGCCTCTGCCTTTGCCCAGAAGGCACCGATTCGGATCACGGCCGATCTCTCCGATGCTCCCCGCAAGATCTACCACGCGGAGATCGATCTGCCGGCTACTGCAGGCGTGGTCTCGCTGACGACTCCGGAGTGGATTCCGGGCAATCATCGGGCGACCGGTCCGGCGAGCGATATCACGGGGGTGGTCTTCACCGCCAATGGCAAGCCGCTGGCATGGCGCCGCGACGATGAGGATCTGTATCAGTTCCACGTCACTGTGCCCGAAGGCGTAACGACGCTGCATGCGCACCTGGATTGCATCGCGACAGAGCGTGTAAGCCAGAAGATCGCCGTGCTGGAGTGGGAGAAGCTGCTGCTTTATCCGGCCAACACTCCGGTCAAGGAGATTGCGGTTCAGCCCTCAGTGACGGTGCGGAAAGGATGGGGCATCGGGACGGCCCTGACTCCGACCGACGGCTACGATGCGCAGCACCCGGCGGGGGGAACGACACACTATGTAGCGACGACGGTCGAGCAGCTTGAGGACTCGCCTGTAATTGCCGGCGAGTATTTTCATGAGTTCGCGCTGGCGCCTGAGGTTACGCCGAAGCACTACATCGATGTCGTCTCGGATTCGCCGGAGGATTCGAACCTTCGACCTGCTGTGCTGACGGCGTTGAATAACCTGGTCCGCGAGACGGGCGCTGCCTATAATTCGCGCCATTACAACGTCTATCACTTTTTGCTGACGCTCTCGGACGTCGCCGGGGGCGAGGGCCTCGAGCATGGACAATCCTCCGACAACGGCGTAGGGGAGAAGGGATTCGCCGATGATGCGCACCAGCTGGCCGAGGCCGACCTGTTGGCGCATGAGTTTACGCACTCGTGGAATGGAAAGTATCGCCGCCCTTTCAATCTGTATCAGGACGACTTCAAAAAGATGCAGCAAGGGTCGCTCTTGTGGGTCTATGAGGGCATGACGCAGTACATGGGCAATGTGCTGGCTGCGCGTTCGGGACTCAAGACGCAGGAGCAGTACAGGGACCTGCTGGCAATGTCGGCGGCGAGTCTCGACAACAAGCCGGGCCGCGACTGGCGTTCGACCGAGGATACGGCCATCGCTGCCAGCATTCTGCGCGGGGGTAATCCTGCTTGGTCGAACTGGCGCCGTGGACAGGACTACTACCAGGAGGGAGAGCTCTTCTGGCTGGATGCCGACACGCTTATTCGCAAGCAGACGAACAACACGAAGTCGCTGACCGACTTTCAGCATATCTTCCTGGCGAAAGGCGGTAACACTGGGCCGCTGATTGTTCCCTATAACCGCGATGAGCTGGTCGCCGATCTGAATCAGGTGGTGAGGTACGACTGGGCGACGTTCCTCCATGAGCGGATCGACAATATCCATCCGCATGCTGATCTCGAGGGCATCGAGCACGGAGGTTACAGGCTGGTCTACCAGGACAAGCCGAGCGGCTCAGAGACGACGATGGTCGCCTCGGGAAGCCGCCGGGCGGCGGGGGTGAATGCGTGGTACTCGCTGGGTCTGCGCGCGAACAGCGAAGGAGTGATCTCGGACGTGCGTTGGGGAGGCCCGACGGATAAGGCGAACATTGGCCCGGGAGCGAAGATTATCGCAGTAAATGGCAAGGTCTTCTCTCCAGAGACGCTACGGGCGGCGGTCCGCGAGGCGAAGGGCAAGGCCGAGCCGATTCACCTGATCTTGCAGGCGGATGCGTTCGTCTCGACGGCGGAGGTCGATTATCACGATGGCGAGCGTTATCCGGTGCTCGAGCGCGTTCAGGGTACGCCAGCGTATCTGGATGACATTACGACGCCGCTGACGAAGGTCGAGAAGATCAAATAACCGATACTGAATGCCCCGCTCTGTCACAGAATCGAGTCTGTGGCAGAGCGGGGCATTTGTTTATCTAGGATTAAGTGTGGGGACGCAACCAAAATAATATGGTTGCGCCTCGTAGAGTATGGACCAAATTAGAAGTTGAACGAGGCCTGCAGCATGATGCGGCGGACCGCGGTCTGCGAGCTGAACGGACCGGTCGCAAGTGTTGTGAACTGGCCGAAACGGGGCGAATTCAAGCTGCTGGTCGGTGTGCCGTAGGGGACCATGTTGAAGAGATTGAGAGCCTGGGCTCCGATGGTGAAGGTGTATTTGTGACCTGAGTTACCTCCGCCCATTCCCATGGGGCCGCCGCCGATACCGCCACCGCCGCGGCTCCCTCCGCCTCCGCCACCGCCACCTGAGCGGCCACCACCAGCAGTACCGCCAGCGCCATTGCGGCGCCCGGAGCCTCCGGAGCTGGGCGGAGGACCTGTCCTTTCTCCGAAGCCGAAGACCTTCGCCAGGCGAAGATTAAAACTAGCATTCGCGGGTCCGGTGCAGTAGTTGACGGGCACCGGGGTTAGACCGCCGGTCTGCGTAGCGCTGAAGTCCGCTGCATTGAAGCAGTTTCCATGATCTCCATTGGCGAAGTAGGGACGTTGGTTGAGGATGCCGGTCCCTAACGGATCTGCGCCGGTGATGATGTTGTAGGGCGTGCCTGCCTGGGCGAGCAAGAAAGGACTGGCGGTGATGCCGTAGCGAAACTGCATACTTCCGCCGAAGACTCCGAACTGACGGTGCGCAAAAGTAGCGCGGCCATAGTCGACACGGGTATCGGTATTGCTGGTGGGAAAGAAGGTCGCACCTGAGGTGTTGGCATCTGCCCAGCTCAAGGCATAGAAGCCAAAGAGATTGATCGAACGGAGGCGGGCATTGCCGTTGAAGAGCAGCTGGTTCTGCCGATAGACTCCACCGGACTGGAACTGATAGTTGTACGGCGAATCCGGCGTGTTGGAATCGAAGAAGTTGCGGGTGAGATACTCGTGCAGTCCCCGGGCGTTCAGATAGTTCACGGAGATGGTTCCGATCCGGCCAATCTGTTGATCGACGCCGATCGCCGTCTGAAGCGTGTAGGAACTGCGGATGCCATTGCCAAAGCTGTAGATGGTTCCTCGACTGGCAGCGGATGAGATGCCACAGGCAGCTACATTACCCGGGCCGCAACCGGGCAGACCGAGGTTACCGGGACTGATGAAGGTCGAGCTGACCTGGGCGGTCCCATCCAGTTGCAGAGTGCTCACATAGTTGTCGAGCGTGAAGCGATCGAAGAAGACGCCGTATCCACCGCGGACGACCGTGATGGGAGACTTTCCCTTGCCTCTGGGAATACCCCACGCGAACGAGACACGCGGGGCGATGTCATGGGCACTGTTGATGGCTGATTGCGCCTCATATCGCAGGCCGAAGCTGATGGTTAGATTCTGGCGGGCCTTCCAGTCGTCCTCAGCGTAGAGCCCCACGTCCGTGAGACGGGCGTGAATCGTAGGCTTGTTGATCTGGACCGTGGAGTACTTGTACGGGATTCCGCACTGGTATGACGAGACCGTATTGTTCGACGGATCGCATGTCACGGGCGCTATGTTCATGCTGCAGCCCGCCTTTTGCTTATCGGTGACACTAGAATCAGTACAGGGATCCAAAAGATTCGTATAGGTAAAGCTGCCGTTCGATCCTTGTGTGGACAGAGCATCCTCCCCGGTCGTGCGGAGCCTTCCTCCGACCCGGATGAAGTGATGCTCGAGCGCGATCGAGGTGTAGTTCTGGGCCTCGATGTGGGTCGCAGTACTGTGTTGGGTGCCGAGGCTTGAGCCACCCGAAGTAAAGACGCCGGAGATCGAGAGGGTCGGAGCGGTGCTCAACGGATCCTGCGTTGTGGTATCCCGCTGCCATTCGAACCGCGTCTCGTTGATGACCTTTGCACTGAAGATCTGCGTATCGCTGATTTGGATGGTGTGCTCGGTAGCCTCCGTGTTGTAGCCGGTATCCGGGAGATTGGTATTCCCGACGCCGGCGTTCTGCTGACCGTTCACGTAGTACTGATATCGAGCCGTCAAGGTGTTCTTGTCGCCCAGCGCGAGATCAATACGAGGAGTGATATCGCTGCGCGTCTGGGGATGGGGCACGGCGCGAGCAGCTTCAGGATAGGAGGTAAAGTAGGTGCAACCCTGCTGGCCTGGAGCGCAGGGTGTGGCCGCATCGGCCGAAGTCGCGTAGTAGCCGCCCGGATTCACGATCGAGTTGTCCTCGATGGTGCGGTGCGAACCGCCGACGGTGAAAGAGGTGAAGCGGTTGATAGGCCCGCTGATACTGCCGATCATAAAGATCGTGTGGTAGTCCGGCTGCGAATTACTGGTGCCCAGGAAGGGGTTGGAGGTATTGAAGGACTTATCGCCGCCCTGGATGCTGTAGTTGCCGTGGAACTTGTCGGTGCCGGGCTTGGTGAAGACCTCAACTCGTCCATAACCCAGCTTGTCGTACTGCGCGGAGAAGGGATTCTGGTTGATGCGGATCTCGCGGATCGACGACTTCGGGGGGAGCTGGCCGCCGGTGAATCCGTCGACGTAGATCTGGCCGCCGCTCGGTCCGGCCGCCGGGCCGGCCAGTGCGGAGAGCTCCGACGAGAGCTCGTCGGGATCGTCCGAGAGAGCTTCGAGGTCCTTGCCCTTAATGGTGGTCGAGCTAGCGTTGCTATCCTGGTCCACACTGACCTGCTGGCTCTGTGCAGTAACCTGGACCTCCTGCGACTCCACCTGAAGCCCCATCTTTACGTCAAGCGCAAGCTGGCCTGCGGGGACGCGAACCCCTTCCTTGATGAAGGTGGCAAAGCCATTCATCGTCACAGTCACGGTGTAGGCCCCGGGGGTTACACCGGGGACGTTGTATCCACCATCATTGCCGGACTGTGCGGTAAAGGCCTTACCATGAGTCGGTGTCAGGGTTACGGTCGCTCCCGGGATAACAGCTCCATCCGGATCACTAACCACGCCGTGCACCGATGCGCCCGGCTGTTGCGCTCTCATCACCAGAGACGTCAAGGCTATCAAAGCAAACAAAAAAAACTTCAGTGTCCCGCGAAATTCCATTCCTTCTCCTAAATCACAAAAAATCGAAGATGGCTGTTCTACTGCGGTCCGGATCCTGCGCCTTCCGCTCCAGATCCCCCACCACCTCCGACGTTCCAGGGAGAGAGGGTCAGGGCCGGGGATCCACTTGGGGTTGCCGCCAGGATGGGCTCAACACCGGAGAGCATGGTGACGGCGGTGAGCTTGTCGCTGCCGGGCGCGGACTCCGTAGCGACGATCATGACGGCCTCGCCGGACTTCAGATCGGCGAGGGTTTCGGTCGGAAGGCGACCGATCATCTGGGAGAGATCCCCACCACCGGAACGTCCTCCACTGCGCGGTGCAGACGTATCTGCGGCGGAAGGAGATGCTGAACCTGTCGGCCGCGGACTGTTGGCTGTCTGGGCACCCGCCGCTCCTCCCCGGGCACGGGCCGCCAGCCTAGCCGCCATCTCTGGAGGCAGCTTGCGGAGATCGGAGTTCGAGGTGATACTCACGGTCATCGTCTTCTTCGTGGTCAGATCCTTGAGAGTCAGACTGCCGCCGGCTGCATTGAGGGTGGCAATCGTTCCTGCCAGATTCTTGAACGACCCACTGACGATCTCCTCAGCCTTGATCGTGAGGCCGTCTTCTGATTTGTCGCCGCGCACACGCACCTGATCGCCCACCTGGATCTGATCGAGTGTTCCCGGCTTGGTGTCCTCGAACTTCACCGAGTCGGAGCCATAGCGACGGAACTTGGTTGCAGACGTCGTTTCGACCTGGATCTTTCTCGCGCCTGCCGAGACGGTCAGGTTTGCTCCGCCGATGGCGCTCACCAGACCGCCAGAGCCGCGACGCTGCCAATCGGTCTGCTCGGTCGCGTTCTTCTGGGCGATATCGGAGGACTTCATCAGAATGACGCGATTGGCTTCGAAGGAGCCGTCATCCGCCGATTTGCCGGTGACCAGGATGCGATCTCCCACGGACACATCGCCGAGGGCGATCGGCTGGGCGGATTTAAGATCTGTGCTGCCTGGAGCAAGTTGCAGCACACGAACTCCCTCGGCCACGGTCACACTGACCTGCGCACCGCCGTCGGCAGCCAGAGTAAGAGCATTGCCTGAGACCGTCTTTACCGTACCGATCTGTCGAGTGGCGGGAGCCGCAGCGGTCTGGGCTCGAGAGGCTCTTGGCTGAATCGTCGCTCCACCGACCAAGGCGAGAGCAGCGACGAGCGAAACTGTACAAAATCCCGTTCTCGTGCGCATCCTGTCTGTCCATCCTGTAAATGGTGTTCAACTCTTTTGCCGTGGCGATGCAACTGCCAGGGCCTGCCCGCTCTACGTCAAGGGTCTGTACGTGAAAAGACGATAGGCAAATGTAAAAGTTTCGACTGCAGGATGGTTTTCGAGGCGGTATCGCGTAAGTTATCTGGTTCAGAAAAACTGTGAGTTTTTCTGAAAGCTTTCTTCGAGCCGGTTTAAGGGTGTCTCCCTGCTTTATTCCGCTGAGAGAATCGCGAGGGTGCCGGCCGGAAGGAAGACTTCAGCCTTAGTTAAATGGACCTCTTTGCTGGAGGAGAGGATAAGGGAGTAGCCTTTCTGTCTCTCAAGCTGGAGGGCGGCTTGTCCAAGGTTACAGATCACACGGATCTTTCCGCGATCCATAATGAGCCATCGCTTGTCCTCATCGAAACGAACGTGAGTCTGGTTGGGTTCACCACAGTTGAGAGAAGTCGAACCGTGCCGCAGAGCGATCAGGCTTCGGCACCAACCGAGCATCTCGGCGTGAGATCTATCCTTGATCTCTTCCCAATTGAGCTTCGAGCGCTCGAAGGTCTCGCGACTCTCGGGATCGGGGATGGCGGCGGGATCCCAGCCGAAGGCGGCGAACTCGCGTTTGCGTCCCTCGGAGACCGAACGCGCCATGTCCTCATCCTCGTGGTGGGCGAAGTACTGAAATGGGGTCGAGGCGGCGAACTCCTCGCCCTGAAAGAGCATGGGAATAAGCGGCGAGGTTAGCACGATCCCGAGAGCGGTCTTCGCTCGATCGAGACCGACGACATGCTCGAGGCGATCTCCGGTGGCGCGGTTGCCGATCTGGTCATGGTTCTGAATGAACCCGATAAAGCGATGAAGGGAAAGCCCTTCTACTTTGCGTCCGTGAATGCGACGACGATAGCCGGAGTAGATGCCGTCGTAGACGAAGGCCTGGGTGAGCGCCTTGGCGAGCCTGTCCATCGAGCCAAAGTCGCTGTAGTACCCCTTTTCTTCGTGCGAGGGATCGAGCACCGAGAATAGGGCATGGTGAAAGTCATCGTTCCATTGCGCATCCATGCCGTAGCCATTGGCCGCGCGGGGACGGACGACGCGAGGATCATTGAGGTCGCTCTCGGCAATGACGATCAGGCGGCGTCCAAGCCTCGCGGAGAGGTCCTCGACCTCCATCGCGATCTGCTCCATGAAATGGATTGCGGACCGGTCGACGTACTCGTGGACGGCGTCGAGGCGAAGACCGTCGAGATGGAACTCCTCCATCCACATCAGTACGTTATCGCAGAAGAAGCGGCGTACCTCGTCGCTCTGCTCGAACTCGAGGTTGACGGCGTCGCCCCAGGGCGTACGGTGGTTTGGCGTGACGTAGGGACCGAACTTGCCGGTGTAGTTTCCGACGGGGCCGAAGTGGTTGTAGACGACATCGAGCAGCACGGCGAGCGAGCGTGCGTGGCAGGCATCGACGAGACGCTTCAGGCCGTCAGGACCGCCGTAGGCCTCGCGGGCGGCAAAGAGCGCGACACCGTCATAGCCCCAGCCGAAGTCTCCGGGAAACTCCGCGACCGGCATCAGCTCCACGTGCGTGATGCCCAACTCTGCGAGGTAATCAAGCTTTTCGATCGCACTGTCGAAGGTTCCTTCCGGAGTGAAGGTTCCGACGTGCATCTCGTAGAGGACTGCGCTCGCAAGTGGAGGCGCCTGCCAGCGTTGGTCGGTCCATGCGAACTGTCCTGCTCCCGGCCCTGTTTCATAGACGCGGGATGCGGCGTGGACTCCATTCGGCATCCACAGGGCGCGGGGGTCTGGATAGGGATTAGGGTCATCGTCGAGAAGGAACGCATAGTCCGTTCCAGTGCCTGCCTCTTCGACCTCGGCACTCCACCATCCGCGATCACCTGTAGCCTTCATCGGATAACTGCTTTCGTCGATCTTCACCGCAACATTCTTCGCTCGCGGAGCCCAGACACGAAACTCAAACATGATTGTTCTCCCGTACGAGAAGGGCTACGGGAAAGTCGCGCAATAGATTCCTCATCGCCACATTTCCACTCTCTATCGCGGCTCCTGTGAGCCGGTTGATCCATCTGCCCTGAGGCAGCTCAACGGTGGTGTCTCGCCACGCGCCGGAGATCTTTGTGATCCAGCGAGGCGTGACGGTCGCTACGGAATCCGCGCGCAGATAGGCGACGACGTGGTCCGCCCGGCCTCCTTCGACAGCGAGGGGAGTGTAAGCGGCGAGGGCGTCGAACCACTCGGGATGCTCACGTCGCAGGCGAAGCGCCTGATGAATAATCCACATCTTCGGCATTCCTTCTTCCACCCGCGCCATCACCTGCGAAGCCACATCGCTTTTGGCGCTCATCTCACGCAGCTCCTGGAGCATCCGCCTTCGCCTCTCGTAGTCCACAGGTCTTCGATTGTCGGGATCCACGAGGCTGAGATCCCACACCTCGGTCCCCTGATAGAGATCGGGAACACCGGGCACGGTATATTTCATCAACGTCTGGGCCAGAGAGTTCACGCGGCCAGCGTCCTTCACACGATCGACGAACTGCTCGAGCTCCTTGATGAAGGGAGCGTGTTCGAGGGTTCGCGCGATGAACTCCATCAGAACATCCTCAAACTCTTTATTGTTTGCCACCCAGCTGGTCTCAAGCTTGGCTTCGCGCGTGGCCTTGAGCATGTACGCCTGCATACGCTCCACGGTGACGGGCCAGGATCCGATCAACGTCTGGTAGTAGAGATATTCGGTATTGGGGTCGGGCATCGGGCCTGTGGAGGATCGTCTGCGAAAGCCGGCATTGATCCTGCTCCAACGCTGGATCGAAGAGCCGAATCGCGGAGCCATCTCGGTGAGCACCATCAGGCGGGACCGGACATCGTCGCTTCGCTTGGTATCGTGCGTGGCCAGCGATGTCATGGTCTGGGGATGAGTCGCCTGCATCTTTTCGCAGTAGGCGTGAAAGTCCTCAGTACTTGTTCCGGGGTTCTGGGGATTGCCGCCGACCTCGTTCATCGCAGAGAGACGGTTGTAGCAATAGAAGACCGTATCTTCGACTCCTTTCGCCATCACCGGTCCGGTGAACTGCTGGAAGCGCAAGACAAATTCGCTCTCCCGTCTTCCGGTCACGGTCATGGTCAAGACATCGCGTAGAAAATCGAAGAGGTCTCCATCAATGTCCTGACGCCGGGCCTTGGCGCACTCGGTTGCCTGAAGGATATGTTCCCGGTCTTCATCAATGATCTCGTTGCGATCGGGAACGATGTAGGTGCGATAGATATCCATACATGCGGCGACCTCACGGATCGCGCGCCGCACCTCGGCCTGCGTGTAGTCGCGGCGGTCCCGGTTGGACTCGCAGATCTCGACAAAGATCGAGGTCAGCCGGTTGACGTCGCTCCCCAGCGCCTCCTGGGAGACGTTGATCTTCTTGTCGTGCTGGAGCGTGGGATAGTCCGTGAGGATGGACGCGCGCTCCTTGCCGAGGAAGTTCGGGTAGATCGAGGTAAGCTCCTCGAGTCCCTGCGGCCAGATCTGCAGTCCGGTGGCTATGCTCATAAAGTCGTAGCCGGTGGTTCCCTGGATGGGCCAGCTCTCGCGCAGAAACTCGCCGGGCTCCAGGATCTTTTCGCCGACGATCCAAGCTTCGGGCGCCCGCTCGCGCAGACGACGCATGTACTCGAGGGGATCAAGCAGACCGTCGGGATGATCGATGCGGACGCCATCGAGAACTCCGCGCCGGAGCCAGTCGAGCACGAGGGCGTGGGTCTCCTCAAAGACGTGCTCGCGCTCCACGCGCAGCCCGACGAGTGAGTTTACGTCGAAAAACCGGCGGTATCCGAGCTGCTGTCCAGATGTCTTCCAGTAGGCCAGGCGGTAGTTCTGCTGGTTGAGAAAGTCGTCGAGGGCATCTTCGTCGCTGTTGAGCTCCTCGAGCGCCCGCTCGATTCCAGCGCATACTCCCGGCTCTTCATCGCACAGCCTCTCGAGCAGGGTGTAGAGCACAACCTTGTCGTTGTGAAGAGCCAGTATTTTGCCTCGATCTTCGAAGGAGGGCGAGGGGAGACGGCCAAAAGAGGCGGCGAGGAAGCTCAGCGTCTTCGAGCGCGAGATGTCCGCGGCTCGGTCCAAGATTAACTGCAGCGACTGCGGAGATGCGGGAAAGGACTGGCTTGCGGCCTCCACCTGAAATCTGCCTCCGGTGCGTTGGACCCGAATTCCGCCTTCGTGCAGGACGCGACCGTATTGATTGGCCAGGACCGGCACCAGGATCTTATCGCGCAGTCTTTCTTCCACCGGCTGCCAGTCGATGTCGAAGAAGGAGGCGTAGCGGCTGGAGGCACCGTTCTCGAGCACATCCCACCAGTAACGATTCTCCTGGCCGAGCGACATGTGATTGGGCACGATGTCGAGGATCTGGCTCATGCCAAGTTCACCGAGGCGCGCGGAAAACCGCTCATGGGCCGGAGCTCCTCCCAGTTCTTCGTTCACAGCCTGGTGCGAGACGACATCATAGCCATGCATGCTTCCTGGCGCCGCCTGCAAATAAGGGGAACAATAGACGTGGGAGATCCCCAGCTGGTGCAGGTAATCTGCGATCGCGCGAGCGTCATCGAAGGTGAAGTCTTTATGAAGCTGCAGACGGTAGGTCGAGAGCGGGACACGCGGCATGAAGAACCCAGTCGGAATCACCTTGAGGTAAAGAGGAAAGTAAATGAAAATGTTTCAGGCACCAACCTCTTAGAACCATGAAGCGCGGTCAGAGGTTGTACCTCATTTCAGAGACAGTTAGAGGTCTTTGCCTACAACGGGGAAGGCGCTGGACGCATCTCCACAACGAGAAGGGACTGAAAGCCATCGTGAAGAAAGCCGGGAGCGCGACAGATCCGCTTTGGTATAAAGACGCGATCCTCTACGAGCTTCATGTGCGCACCTTCCAGGATTCCAACGGCGACGGGATTGGAGACTTTCCGGGACTTATCTTGAGACTCGATTATCTACAGGATCTGGGAGTCACCTGCCTGTGGCTGCTGCCCTTTTTCCCCTCTCCACTAAGGGACGACGGCTACGACATCGCCAACTACACTGACGTCAATGCAAGCTACGGCACCATAGAAGACTTCAAGCTGTTTCTGGCCGCCGCGCACCAGCGCAACATGCAGGTGCTGATCGAACTGGTCGTCAACCATACTTCTGATCAACATCCGTGGTTCCAGGCCGCCCGTCATGCGCCTCCTGGGTCGCCGGAACGCGACTTTTATGTATGGTCGAACACCGACACGATCTATAAGGACGCACCGATCATCTTCTCCGACACTGAGAAGTCCAACTGGACGTGGGATGAGACGGCAAAGGCTTTTTACTGGCACCGCTTCTTTTCACATCAGCCGGATCTGAACTTCGACAATCCGGCGGTGATGGAGGAGGTGCTGAAGGCGATGCGCTTCTGGCTGGATCTGGGTGTCGACGGCCTTCGCCTGGATGCCATCCCCTACCTGGTAGAGCGCGATGGGACGATGTGCGAGAACCTGCCGGAGACGCACGCTATTATCAAGCAGCTGCGGGCCGCCATCGACGCCGAGTATACCAACCGCTTTACGCTGGCCGAGGCGAATCAGTGGCCGCCTGAGGTTCGTCCTTACTTCGGCGACGGCGACGAGTGTCACATGGCGTTCCACTTCCCGCTGATGCCGCGCATTTACATGGCTCTGCGTCAGGAGGATCGGCTGCCCATCACCGACATTATGGCGCGAACGCCTACAATCCCGGACTTGTGCCAGTGGGGGCTGTTTCTGCGCAATCACGACGAACTGACGCTGGAGATGGTGACCTCCGATGAGCGCGACTACATGTACTTCGCTTATTCGGCCGATCCACGCATGCGGGTCAACTCGGGAATCCGGCGGCGCCTCGCTCCTCTGCTGGATAACAACCGACAGCGGATTCAGCTGCTGAACTCGCTTCTTCTGAGCTTTCCAGGAACTCCCATCCTTTACTACGGCGACGAGATCGGCATGGGCGACAATATCTACCTGGGCGATAGGAATGCCGTGCGCACGCCGATGCAGTGGAACTCGGACCGCAACGCCGGGTTTTCGACAGCGAACCCGGCGCGGCTCAGCTTCCCGATCGTAATGGACCCGATCTGGGGCTACCAAGCGGTCAATGTCGAAGCCCAGCTGGCGGATCAGTCTTCGTTGCTGCACTGGACACGCAACATGATCGCCCTGCGCAAGCTCTTCCAGGTCTTCGGGCGAGGCACGCTGGAGTTTCTTAATCCTGAGAATCGCAAGGTCCTAGCTTACATCCGGCACTACGACCCCACCTCGCGCTCCCGCGAAGCTACGGCCACGGGGGCGGTGCGCAATGTCAGCTCGCCAGGAACCGAGACGATCCTCTGCGTCGCTAATCTGTCGCGGTTCGCTCAGCCGGTCTTCCTCGATCTGTCCGAGTTCAAGGGGAAGATTCCGGTGGAGATGCTCGGCTACGTCCCATTCCCGATGATCACGGACCAGCCTTATCCCCTGACGCTTGCGCCTTACACCTTTTTCTGGCTTGAGCTGCAGACTTCCTCGTGATTACCGGTTTCCGGCTCACATTCCGCCGCCATCTGCATCTCAATGGCATTAGACTGAAGCACACGGACCGAAGGAACTCCATAGAGCACGATGGCCTCGATGCCAACCAATCCCGCCACAACAGCCGCCGAGACAGATCCACGCCTTCATACAGGTCTGCTCGTCCATCTCAGCACCGTCTCGGCTGATTTTCTTGAGCCTACGCTTGAAAATCTGGCCGCCGCCTTCTCCAATCAGTCCGTTTTGGTGGCGATTCCGGAGCTGGAGAACCTGGGTTCGCTGAAGAGCTTTCAAAACCTTCGCCTGCTGCCGTACAGTCCAGCGACCACATCGACGACCAGCTGGGTTCTCACCGCAGCCGACTACTTCAACACTTATAAGCTGGCGCAGGAAAACAATGCTTCGGCGTGTCTTCTGCTGGGGACGGACTCCCACACCATGGCGGCGGAGTCGATCCGCAATCTCGCCTACGCCACGCTGTCGGGGCCGACCGACCTTGTGGTCTCCCGCTATCATCCAGGTCCACGTGAAGGTCTGGTCAACTCTGCGATTCTCTATCCGGTGACGCGCGCGCTCTTCAGCGCCCGGCCGCGCTATCCTCTTGCGATCGATCTGGGGCTTTCGTTGCGCATGACCGAGCGGATGGCCACCCTGGCACAACGCTACACTGCGGCCAACCAGGAGGATTCGCTACTGTGGCCCATCTCGGAGGCCGCGGCGGCCGGACTTTCCATCGCCGAGGCCGAGGTTCCGAAGAGGGATACCCCGCAACCGACTCCCGTCGACCTGAATGCTCTGCTCGGCCAGATTCTGAGCTCCTTCTTCTCCGATATCGACAGCAGGGCGGTCTTCTGGCAGCGTATGCGATCGGTGCTTCCGGCGCGAGAGATTGCAGATGCTCCGCTTGCTGTCGAACATCTTGATGTGTCGTCCATGCTGGATTCGTTTCATCTGGCCTACTCGAACCTGCATGAGATCTGGGCGCTGGTGCTTCCTCCGCATACGCTACTGGGGTTGAAGCGGCTTTCAGTCGTCTCCCGGGATAGCTTCCGCATGGCCGATTCTCTCTGGGCTCGCATCGTGTATGACTTCGTACTGGCCTACCGGCTTCGTACCATCAATCGCAGCCACCTGCTGGGAGCACTGACTCCCCTTTATCTTGCGTGGGTGGCCTCTCACCTGATTCTGATTCAAAGCGGCGTTGCTGCAGAACGCCATATTGAGGATGTTGCGCGCGCCTTTGAGGCCGATAAACCCTACCTCGTGTCGCGCTGGCGCTGGCCGGATCGTTTCAATCCGTAGCCAGCCGGCTGTACCGGAAACCAGAAGGAGATTCGCCCCATGTGGCAACAAGTCGAACTCGCCCTGAGTCAATCCGCACACCGGGCCCTGGTCACCCTGGCCAACTTTCTTCCCGGAGTTCTCGCCCTGCTGTTGGCAATTTTGATCCTGACGGCGATCGGAGCGCTGCTGGCCGCGCTTCTCAAGCGCCTTTTGACCGCCCTTCGCTTCGATGATCGTCTCTCGCGCAACTCGCTGGTTCCGCTTGACTGGGCTCCGTCCAATGGCCCGACGCTTCTGGTCACACGCATCGTCTTCTGGGCGTGCGTCATTCTCGGCTTCCTGATCGGGATCTCGGCGTTCGATGCCGCCTATGCCGGCAACTCGCAGATGTCCTTCTTCCTGCTTCCCTACCTCACGCACTCGGTGGGAGCGATACTGCTTCTGATCGCCGGAACCCTGTTGTCGCGCTATCTGGCCCGGACCGTCCTGATTGAAGCAGTCAACGCTCGCCTGCAGTATGCGCGCTTTCTCTCGGTTGGGGTGAAGTGGCTTGTCCTGGTGCTGACGGCAGCCACGGTCCTCGATCATCTGGAGATTGGGGGCATGGTCGTCGATCTCGCCTTCGGCATTCTCTTTGGCGGCATCGTTCTGACCCTAGCCCTGGCAGTCGGGCTAGGGTCGCGCGATATTGTCAGCCGGTCCCTTGAAAAGAACGTGGACACGGAGGTTCCTCCAACCGATCCCACGAGCTACAAGCAACCGGGCGCCAGCGAGACGCTGCGGCACTTCTAGTACGCTGGCCCCGAGAGCAGAGTGCGCTGCGTCGATTGATAAAAGCCAAAGAGAGCCACGCCCACGAAGCCGATCAGGGGGACGATATACCCCAGGGCCAGGCTTCCGGTCTGCCGAGCGATCAGGCCGGAAATCGGAGGAAAGACTGCGCCTCCCACTACCGCCATAACCAGCAGCGAGCCGCCGAGTTTGGTATTAGGGCCGAGGCCTTTCAATCCAAGAGCAAAGATCGTCGGGAACATGATGGAGATGAAGAAGCCGCTCGCGACCACCGCCCACGCTCCGATCATTCCCGGCCGGAGGACGGTGATCAGCATCATGATTGCGTTTACAATTCCATAGACTCCCAACATGAGACTGGGGCGGATATAGCGCATCAGCGAAGTCGAGATAAATCTTCCCACGAGCATTGCGATCAGCACGGCAGTCAGGTAGTGGGCGGCCGTTCTCTCGCTGACCGCGGTGTACTGCTTCATATATGGGATGAGGCTGCTCCAGGAGGAGATCTGCGCACCCACATTGCAGAAGTTCGCCACGACGGCGATCCAGATGGCCGGAGTCCGGAGGAGGTTTCCAAAATTGCCATGATCCTCTCCCTCACCTTCATGCTCAGACTGGATGACCGGAAACTTTATCCGAGAGATGACCAAGGCGCAGAGCAGCACGACGACGCCGAACGCCATATAGGTCGGCACCACACGCATGATCTCGCCATGGAGATAGCTTTGGTAGGTGCCGGCCTGCTTCATCTGTTCGATCTCGGCCAGGCTGGGCTCGACGCCTGAGAAGATGAAGTAGGTCCCGATCAGGACTCCCGCCACGGTTCCCGGAGGATTAAACGACTGCGAGAAGTTGAGGCGCTGTTCGGAGGTCATGGGATCGCCGAACTGGGCAATGAAGGGATTGGCTGCGGTCTCAAGGATCGAAGCGCCGCAGCCTACGGTGAACAGGGCGATCAGGAACATCGTGTACTGTCCCCGCATGGCAGCGGGAAGAAACAGCAGCATGCCTGAGCCGAAGATGAGCAGTCCCATCACCATGCCCGTCTTGTAGCCCCAGCGGCGCATCACTAGGCCTGCTGGAATGGCCATGCAGAAGTAGCCGAAGAAGTTCGCCGTCTGGACCAGCTGCGCACTGAACTGGGAGAGCTCAAGCGATTTTTTAAACTGTTGAACCAGGATATCGGTGAGGTTGTTCGACATTCCCCATAGAAAGAACAGGGCCGTCACCAGCACGAACGGCACCATATGCCCGACTGGGAAGACGGGATGGTTTCCGTTGTGATTGCCTGCTTTGGAACGCGTTACGGGTGCTGAGATCTGCATTGGTTCTCCGTGGATGAGTCTCTCTTTCTCTCGCGAGAAATCCTACATTGTGAAGCGCAGATTCGGCTCGTGCGAGGTCTATAAGCGATAGATTCTCGCTGCATTGGCGCCAAAAACGGCTTCGCGCTCCGGCTGGCTGAAGCCTGAAAAATATTGTCCCAATACGCCGAACCATTGAGCATATTTGCAGGCTGTCAGGCAGACGGGCCAATCGGAGCCAGCCATCAGGCGCTGGGGGCCGAAGGCCTTGGTCACTCGATCGAGATAAGGCGCAAGGCTCTCGGGGGTCCATTGCTTCCAGTCGGCCTCGGTGACGAGCCCTGAGATCTTACAGAAGACGTTTTCGCGCCGGGCCAGCTCACGCATCTTCGTGGTCCACGGCTCGAGCACTGCCTCGCGAATTCGTGGCTTGGCGATATGATCCACCACGAAGATCTGGTTGGGATGCCGATCTACAAACTCGATCGTCTGGGGCAGATGACGCTCGAAGATGAGGATGTCATAGACGAGTCCGCTCGGCTGCATTGCGCGGACGCCACGATTGAAGTCTTCGCGCAAGATGAAATCATCGTCGGGCTCGGCTTGAATGATGTGCCGAAGCCCCTTGAGCCCGGCCTCACTCGAGAGCTGCTCGAGGACTGAGGCGAAGTTCGGTGCGGCGATCGGAGCCCAGCCTATGACGCCCTGGATGGCCTTACTCTGCCTGGCAAGCTCCAGGAGCCAACAGGTCTCCTCCAGGGTTTGCCGTGCCTGTACGACGATCGAGCCCTCTATCTTGGCCGAGCTTAACTCGGCCTCGAGATGCTCGGGGAGAAAGTTCCGCCGCAGCTCCCCCATTGTCTCGTCGATCCAACCGTACTCCTGCTGCGAGTAGAGCCAGAGATGGTGGTGCGCATCGATCCGATGGGTCACTGCGGAGCCGACTTGTCCGGACACGTTGCCCGCCTCTGCAATCATATTCAGAACTATACTTCCAATCCTCAAAGGATACTGCTCGTGCGAGGTTCCAAACGGGGCCTGGCAGTTCGCTTTCTTTATACAACTCGATGGGACATGGCATAATGCCGCCTTAAGTCCTTGTACCTGGGCTCATGTTTGAGCATCACACTCAAACTGGAGGAATTTGATGGCTCCCCGTAAGTCTTCTTCCCGCTTCTCCGATCAACCTCGCACTCTTCTCCCGGGCAGCGAAAAGGCTCCCGCTCCCTCGGCTTCCGAGGTTCCCTCCTCTCCCAACGCCCGGGCGACGGTCTCGGTAATTGTGCGACGGAAGAGGGCTTTGGCGGCCGCGCATATCTCTGGCCGTCAACGGCTTACGCGCGCGCAGTTTCGCGCCAGCCACGCCGCCGACCCGGTTGCCGTCCGGCTGGTTCGGGCCTTTGCCAAGGAGTTTGGACTCACGATTCAGCCGGGGACACCGGCTCCTGGCCGCCGCACGGTGAAACTTACTGGAACCGTTGCCAACCTGCAACGCGCCTTTGGAGTTACGTTGCGGAATAAGACGCTCGAGGGCGTCTCGTGCCGTGTTCGAGAGGGAGGCATTCAGCTTCCAGAGGAGTTGGCCGGTTATGTCGTCGCCGTTCTGGGCCTGGATAACCGGCCCCAGGCGCAGCCTCACTTCCGCATCGCGGGCCGTGGCGATGCTGCAGCGCGCGCGCAGGCGGATGGATTCGCCCGTCCTCACGCAAGTGGAGGAACTTCGTACACGCCCGATCAGGTGGGCCAGCTCTATGGTTTTCCTGCTGGCGTTGACGCTTCCCAACAGACGATCGGATTGATCGAGCTGGGAGGAGGATATCGTGCAGCTGACATCACCGCTTATTTCAAGTCACTTGGGATCAAGGCTCCCAAGGTCGTAGCCGTCCCGGTGTCGGGAGGCAAAAACTCTCCGGGTGATCCGAACGGAGCCGATGGCGAGGTGATGCTGGATATTGAGGTCGCCGCCGCGGTCGCTCCAGGCGTCCGGGTGGTGGTCTACTTCGCTCCTAATACGGACCAGGGCTTTATCGATGCCGTCGGCGCGGCGATTCATGACACTACGTATAGTCCCAGCGTTGTCTCCATCTCGTGGGGCTCAGCCGAATCGAACTGGACTTCGCAAGCGATGAATGCGCTCGACTCCTTCTGCCAGTCTGCGGCGGCGCTCGGCATCACCATTACCGTCGCCGCGGGAGATAGCGGCTCCTCCGATGGAGTGAGCGACGGCGGCAACCACGTCGACTTCCCTGCCTCGAGCCCTCACGTCCTGGCGTGCGGCGGTACCCGGCTTGAAGGCTCCAATGGAACGATTTCTTCGGAGACGGTTTGGAACGATTCGAGCGGAGGAGGAGCGACGGGGGGCGGCGTCAGCGATGTCTTTGCCCTGCCCTCCTGGCAATCCAGTGCCGGGGTTCCTAAGCCCCCCGGCTCAGCGGGAGGACGCGGGGTTCCCGATGTTGCGGGCAACGCCGATCCGGAGACGGGTTACAGCATACGGGTGGATGGCGAAACGGCGGTGATTGGAGGGACCAGCGCCGTCGCTCCGTTGTGGGCAGGCCTGATTGCCCTGGCAAACCAGCAGAACGGCAAGCCAGCGGGTTTTCTCCAGCCAGCGATCTATGCGGCGAAGGGGAAGTCCGCGTTTCACGACATCACCGAGGGAAATAACGGAGCGTTTGAAGCCGCCGCGGGATGGGATGCCTGCACAGGACTCGGATCGCCCAGCGAGCCGAAATTGATCTCTGTTGTAAGCCCTTCAACTAGTGCCACGAAAAAGAAACCGACAAAGACGACCACGAAGAAGGGCGCCAAGAAGTCGGGAATAAAGGGGGTAAAGAAGACAGCCGCCAACGGAAAGAAGAGACCGTCGCGCTCTCGTTGAAATAAAGCGTATCTCTTGGAGCCCGGACCTACCTGCCCGGGCTTTCAGCTAGCTTTTTCGGAGAAGGTATGGATGCCGCACTCCAGTTTTTTTCCGCCCCAGCGGCCGCTGCGGGCGTCGGCACCTGCTTCAGGGATAACGGTGCAGGGTTCGCATCCGATGCTGGTGTAGCCACGCGCATAGAGCTCGAGTTGGGGAATGCCCTCGCGCTCCGCATACTCGATTACGCGAGCCCAATTCCAATCGGCCAGCACGCTGATCTTCTTGAGATGCTTGCCGGAAGGAGTCCTGTGATCTTCAACCTTTTTGAGCCCTGCGCGTGTGGGCGATTGCTCCCTGCGCAGACCGGTAAACCACCAGTCAAAGGGCTCGAGTGACCGCATCAAAGGCTCGACTTTGCGCGCCTGGCAGCATGCCGTGGGCTGGACGATGTGAAGCTTCCCAAACTGCCCCTCGAACTCCTTCACGGTCGTCGCCGGCATTGCATTAACCAGGTTCAGCCCCCACTCGCGCGCCATGCGATCGCGATAGGCGATCACCTCGGCGAAGTGATATCCCGTCTCGAGGAAGATTACGGGAACGTCAGCCAGATGCTTGCGCAACAGGTGCAGGGCGACCATGTCCTCTGTCTGAAAGCTGGAGGTCAGGCACACTGAACCCTTCGCTGCGGCCTCAGCCACCTGCGCCACCAACTCTTCCGCAGTCAACGCCTCGTAGTCCACCGTCGTATCGATTGCGCTCATGTCCGTACTCCTGCAAGTCTCACTACTTCTTCGTCGTCGACTCCATCGCCAGAGACGATCGCCCCTGCGGCAAAGCCCTGGATCGAGCGCGTCACCTCAGCGAGCCGCTCGGGGAAGAGCGCGCGCGAGGAGATAGCCGCGACGCCGGCAAGTTCCAGTGCCCGCACTACCGCCACGAACGCATCGTCGGAGATGAGGGCATCGTCGATGACGACTGCGCGATGGCCGCGAGCCTCGAGCGCATCGCGAACCCGTTCTGCAAGGGCTGCTCTTCCCGGCACCAGCACCAGCGTGGCCTGCTCGTTCTCGCCTGCTCCGCTCTCAACCGTGCCGACGATCATTCCCGCACCGATGGTCGCATTGGTCAGGCCATCGATCAGGATCAGCGAGCCGGTAGAACGGCTCTCGGAGTAAGCGTCGAAGAACAAGGGCAAGCTCGTCTCGAGTTCTACCTCGGCGATCTCGTTCATCGCCAGCCGATCGGCCTGCACGTGGTCGAGCGAGCCGACATCGACGCGATATCGAATTGACTTGACCGTTGCCCTTACTGTGCGGGTCGTGTGTTTGACGATGTAGGTGCGTCCCACGACCAGGGCTTCCTCGTGCATCCACACCACCATCGCGCGCAGCCGTCGAGTAATCTCGGGCAAACCATGCTCTGCGTCTGCCGCCGAAACCAGCATCTCGCCGCGGCTCAGGTCGATCTCGTCCTCAAGCTCCACCGTCACGCTTTGCGGATACGCCGCCACGTGGAGGTCTCCGTCCCAGGTTACGATTCGCTTGACTGTAGACTCGCGACGTGAGGGCAGCGCCAAAACTCGGTCGCCCGCGCGCAGAACTCCGCGAGCCACCTGGCCTGAAAATCCACGGAAGTTCGCATCGGGACGCTGAACCAGCTGCACGGGAAATCGCAGAGGATCATTGTGATTGGCCACCGCTAAGGGAACCGTCTCCAGAAACTCGAGCAGCGTTGGGCCGTCGTACCACGACATTGCCCTGCTGGGGGTCACCACATTATCTCCCTCAAGCGCACTGACAGGAATTACGGTCACGCTCTTCAGTCCGAGTTTTGAGGCGAACTCTACAAACTCCTTGCGGATTGCGCGGAAGCTTTCCTGCGCGTAGCCCACCAGGTCCATCTTGTTGACTGCGGCTACGACATGCGGAATCCCCAAAAGCGATGCGATATATGTGTGCCGGCGCGATTGCGGCAGCAACTTCCCTTCGCGCAGAAAGGCCTTCGCATCGATCAGCACCACGGCGACATCGGCGGTGGAGGCGCCGGTCGCCATATTGCGGGTGTACTGCTCGTGTCCGGGCGTGTCGGCGATGATGAACTTGCGACGTGAAGTTGAAAAGTAGCGATAAGCCACGTCGATGGTGATGCCCTGTTCGCGTTCGGCTTTCAGGCCATCAGTCAACAAGGAGAGATCGACATGTCCGTTTGCGGCACGATTGACACGGCTCTTCTTCACGGCCGCCAGCTGATCCTCGTAGACGCTCTTGGTGTCGTGGAGCAGGCGCCCGATCAATGTGCTCTTGCCGTCGTCCACGCTGCCGGCAGTGGTAAACCGCAGCAGTTCCTGCGCCAGGTGAACGTCAAGGAATTCCTCGAAGTTGGTTGTCGCAACTGTGTCCATTAGAAGTAGCCCTCCCGCTTCTTTACTTCCATCGATCCCTCTTCGTCATGGTCGATGGCGCGGTTCTCACGCTCGCTTCTACGGAAGGTCAGCAGCTCTTCGATGATCTTCGGCAGCGTATCCGCCTCGCTGCGCATCGCGCCTGTGCAAGGCAGGCAGCCCAACGAGCGCATTCTCACCTTCTCGGTGCGAACCTCTTCCCCGGGCAACAGCTTCATACCGTTATGTACCAGGGTCATCTGGCCGCCGCGTGTGATCAATGGCCTCTCCTTGGCGAAGTACAAGGGCACGATAGGAATCTTCTCCGCATACAGGTACAGCCAGATATCGAGCTCGGTCCAATTCGACAGCGGAAAGACGCGAATGCTCTCGCCCTTGCGCAGCCTTGAGTTATAGAGATTCCACAACTCAGGTCGTTGGTTCTTAGGATCCCACTGTCCTGCCTGATCGCGGAAGCTGTATACACGCTCCTTTGCGCGGCTCTTCTCCTCGTCGCGTCGGGCTCCGCCGAAAGCCGCATCGAAGCCGCCTTCCGCCAAAGCGTCGAGAAGGCTGCGCGTCTTCAACAGACCGCAGCAGTTCTGCGTTCCCAACGTATAAGGGTTGGCGCCGGCGGCGATCGCCTCTTCATTGCGATGCACGATCAGTTCCGCGCCGATCTCCTTGGTATAGGCATCGCGGAATGCAATCATCTCGGGAAACTTGTAGCTGGTATCCACATGGAGGAGGGGGAATGGGATCTTCCCCGGGTAAAAGGCCTTCTGTGCGAGCCGTAGCATGACGCTCGAGTCTTTTCCGATGGAGTACAGCATCACAGGCCGAGCGAATTCGGCTACGGCTTCGCGGAGAATGGAGATGCTCTCGGCCTCGAGAGCCTGAAGATGATTCAGCCTCGCCGGGGTTAGAGTTGTATCCGTTTCTAGAGCCGTTGCCTGGGTCATGGAGGGGTCACCTTTGGAATCTCCGAATAAAGAAGTTCCTGGAAGATTCGATTTAAGGACCAACAATTCGATCCATCAAAAATGCGATGCGGGAAGAAGGAGAGGATAGCGGGAGTGTCTATCAACAACAGCGCGCGACCGGATACGGGAGAATCCAGCAACAACAGGCGCCTTGGATAGAGAAGGCCATTCCTTGAAGTATAGAAGCCGAACCGCTCCTCCCGCAACCGATCCTAAAAGTCTGCTAAACTAAATCAGTCGGAAGGAGCGCTTCCTCGAGGCAGAATCCTGTGGCGATCCCGAATCCGCCCATGGCCAAGCAGTATGGAGCGCGCCCGGCCACTCACCACATCGTCGGGGCGTAGCGCAGCCTGGTAGCGCACCTGCTTCGGGAGCAGGGGGTCGGAGGTTCGAATCCTCTCGCCCCGACCAATCAATAACTTACGTGATTTTCTCTAGCATTCTGCATCCTTGTGTGGAGAAAACATGGAAGAGCGATTTGAGCAGTCCATCCTTGAACGACACTACCTTCACAACGTCTCAGCGGCAACGATTCAGTGGTACCGGGAGAGCCTTCGATGGCTTCCCTGTTCGTCCCCCTCACAAGATCAACTCCTCGAAACCGTCATCAAAATGCGTGACGTGGCCGCAAGGCAACGGGTTGTAACGCTACTATCCGTGCGATCAATGCTTACCTGCACTGGAACAGCGGCGCGAAGCGGAGATGCGGGTCCGGTTGCGACCACCCAAGAATCCAGGAACTGAAAGAGCCACAAAAAATTTCGCCGACTTATATGAGCGTCAGCTATTGGCTTCGAAGCCGAAAGGGAAGTTACCTCGGAACCGCACTCGCCCCTTCTTCTCTCTGCCTTCGCGCAGGACCACATCCTGCTGGCCGCGCCGTAGACCGTCGCTTGGGTTAGGGTTATTACACAGGCTCCGCAAAACCCACCCTCATCATCCACTCCGGCAAGCCCCTCAAACATCAAGCTCTCTTCATTTTGCCCCGGTCCCCTCTTTTTGCAGACTTTTCCTTATTAATCTCGCTGTTTGTTGTCCTTGAACCGCAGCTCCAGACGAGTTGAAATGAACGTTATCCTCATAAAGATCCGAATGATGCGTCATCAACTCATGCTGATCATCGATGGGAATCGAAGCCGCAACCATGATCTTTTGTGCGAGCTCATTTCTTGCCTCAACACGCAGATTGGTAGCGCCGGGAGAATTATCTTTCTTAACGGGAGTAGTCGTGGCCCAGATAAAAATCGCACTTGGGGCAATTGCGTGCAACGTTGAGAGATAGCTCGGAAACGCGCCTTCATACTCCGGTTCGGAGTATTCCCATCCATGCATGCCGTTATTGAAGTGCACCACGGAAAATTGCACTCCCTCGAGCGCGGCGAAATCTTTCAACTGCCGGTTCAAGCGAGGATCTCCCAAGCTAGTGGAAGCCGCAAAGAGATAAACATTTGCTACATCCGCCAGTATCCGTTTGACTTCGGGATAGTAGTTGCGGGTAATGGAATCGCCAACCAGAAGCACATTCGGCAGCTTAGGATCCGAATGAACAGGTCGAACCTCCCACGTCCACTCGATCTCTTCCGGTCTCGAGTCCTTGGATTGAGCTAACAGGTTCATTGACAAGAACGGAAATATGAATGCGCCAAAAATCATGGCGACAACAACTGAACGTAACTTAGGCATTCCCCTCCTTCGCCTCTCTGAACCATGCTTGATGCGGTCCGGAGCCTCGAAAATCTCGACGATAGACCGACGTCTTTTGACCGCCGACCAGATGGAGTTCAATCGTCGCCGCACCATACCGCACACGCCGTATATGCGAGTGTTTTGGAAAGAAAATGGCAGAGACAAGTTCTCCATCTTTCCACGTAATCCCAACTTCGACAGCTCCTCGAGCGCAGATTCCACTGATTTCACCCGACGGCCATGCGGAAGGCAACGCGGGCAAGAGATAAATCTCAACCGGCTGCGACTGCATCAACATCTCTGCAATCCCCGCGGCTCCAGCCGTATTTCCATCCAGCGCAAAGATATTACTCTCAGCGCCAGCGACGCCACCGCGCGAATAGGTCAACAACGAGCTCTCGGTCGCATGAGAGAGTAAACCAAGGAGGTGTTTGTGCGCGGAGTCTCCATCAAACAGCCTCGCATAAAAGTTCACCATATTGGCCCTGGACCATTCTGAATCTTCCCACGTCGGTTGACTGATACGACGCTCGAGCGTAATGCGTGCCGCCTGTGCGAGCTGCGGCGTCTTCTCTGGCGAGATCTGCCGCTCAGGATAGAGAGCTAGCAGGTGCGAGGTATGTCGATGCCCTGGATTGGCTTCCTCAAAATCCTCAAGCCACTCCTGAATCTGACCGTGTTTTCCGATTTGAAATGGAGGCAACAAATTCAAAGCGTCCTGAGCGCGTGCTCTAAATTCAGGATCGAGCCCGAGAGTCTTCGTTGCCTCGACACAAGCATTCAGCAGCGCGAAGACCAGCACACGATCGCAAGTGGGCCCCATCGACTCCGAACAATGACTGCCATCAGAAGCAATGAACGAGTTCTCCGGTGAGACAGCGGGTCCGGTAATAAGCCAGCCATGTTTCGGATGCTTCACCATGTACGCAAGGAAGAACTCAGCCGCTTCTTTAAATACAGGATAGACACGCTCGGCGAGAAACTTCCGGTCCGCTGTAAATTGATAATGCTCCCATAACTGAAGACTGAGCCACAATCCTCCGGTGGGAAAGAGTCCCCATCCCAATCCCCATCCCGGTGCAGAATAACCCCATGGATTGGTCACGACATGACACACCCAGCCTGAAGCGCCGTACATCTCCTCTGCGACCGATCGCCCGGCAAATCGCATCCGGTCGACGAAGTCGAAGACCGGCATCTGGCACTCAGATAGGTTCCCCACTTCAGCAAGCCAGTAGTTCTGTTGCGTATTGATATCGAGATGAAAGTCATCGGTCCAGCCCATCGATGACGCCAGCCCATCGTTCCAAATTCCTTGGAGCGCTAACGGAAGCGGTGAATTCGCGCGCGATCCCGCAATTGTCAGATATCTTCCATACTGGAAGAAAAGGGCTGCAAGAGCGGGATCAGGGTGCCCTTCCTGAACCGCAGCCCTTCTGCGATCTGTGGGGTTCGCCTCCGCTGGCGCATTCCTCCCCAGATCTATTGATGTGCGCAGGAAGAGCCTGCGATAGTCCGCGACGTGCTCTGCTCTAAGGGCTTTGTATGATTTAAGCGCAGCCTTTTGAAGAGTCTCCTTGCAGAGCGCCGATGGATCACCTCCATGAAAGTCGGTATGCACCGCTACCAGCAGAAAGACATCGTCGGCGCCATGCACCTCAATGTTGTCCGAGTGGAGTGCAAGTCTCCCACCTCGAGCAACGATCCGGACATGTAACTCGAAAGCGACCCCCTGCCTGCCGTTACTATGCAGGCGCTCATAGGCATGGCCGCGCAGAACGAGCGTGTCGCCTCCTATAATCGTCACCTCTCCTGGCAAAGATAACTTCGCGAATGACACAGACGTATTGACAGACTTCGCTCGATCGCAGGTAAGTCGAATGGCAAGGACATTGGCCGGGTTGGAGCAGAAAACCTCCCGATGAAACCGCAGATCTCCACTCCTATATGCAACATGAGCAACCGCCTCTTCAAGATCGAGCGATCGCCGATACTCCCTCGAACTCTCTCCGACAGAATCGATCTTGAGTGTTGCCATGGAAAGATTCGTCCCGAATGAATCCCCCTTCCCCAGAAGATACTGCTTGCAAAGATTGCTGGCCTCGGCATACCTTCCCGCGAACATCAGCTCGCGCACAGGACTGAGATTGGCACGCGCAGAGGGATTAACATTTTTACTACTGGGAGCTCCTGACCAGCACGTCGACTCCGTGAGCGCAATCTCCTCCCCGGCGACGTCACCGTAGACCATTCCACCAATCCTGCCATTCCCGACAGGAAGAGCCTCCATCCAACGCTTAGCCGGGCTGTCGAACCAAAGCTCCTGTCTTTGATAGGAACGGCCTTCGCTATGTGCAATACGAGAGGCACTGGCGATGAACGTTGCAGATCCAATCAGAAACCTGCGGCGCGTCGCCTTCAAGTCAGCTCTCCTCTCCAGTTATGAATCGATAACAGATGAGAATCCTACTTCCAACGCAGCTCAAGGAGAGTAGATCCCGCCGGCGGCAGCTCAATCGTAATGTTCTCTCCTGTGGATCTCGTCGACGTGCCGGACGAGAGATCGGTAACAACAAAGGACGATGGGATCTCATGGCCGATGCGACGAATGGGGAAAGTTACCTTATGGGCTTGCTTCTCATCGGAGTTGAAGAAGCTGACATAAACGCCGTGTGTCGAGGAACGAACAAAGATATTGGTGGCTTTGTCTCCTGTGTCACCTTCCACGGGACGAAAGCTCTTTCCTTCCTTAGCAACCTCCATCCATCTTCGATTGTTATAGACCTCCTGCGCCAGCAGTTGCCCTTGCGGGTCGTCCGCGAGACGGCTGCTATCAAGAATCATCCCTCCGCTGATCACAGCCGACAACAGGCGACTCCTGCCCTCATCGACAGTCCGCGCTCCCTGATCTGCTTTCTCTCCCAAGACCACATGATCTGGATCAGTAATGTAGAGATTTCCTCCGGCCCACCATCCATAGGTCAGCGAATTCAACATGTATTCGGTGGACTGATCGGCTCCGCTGATATGACCTTTGGTGTCGCAGGACAGCCGGCGCGCATGCCCATAGCCGGAGGGGAAGAGCGGAGCAATCGAGAGGCTAAGAAACATTCGTCCCTGATTCAGATCCACAATCTGCTTCATACCCGCGTTATAGGCTTCGATTCCGGTTTGAATACGAGGGTCATAGTGTGCTCCTTCAAACGCCCCATGAGAGAGAAAATCGAGTTTGAGATATTGAAATCCGAGCTTTTGAAACTGCTGAAGATAATACGCTGTTCGAGTCTTCGCCCCGGGATGGGAGGGATCAATCGCACGGCCGCCATCGACCTTGGGAAGAAAGGAACCATCTGGTCCCTTCAGAAGGATGTCGCGATAACGATATTTTAGGTTCGTTCCTTCAACATACGTGTCGAGATCGTCAGACCAGTACGCGAAGGGAGTCCAGTAGATTCCCGGCTCAAAGCTTCTTCCATCTGCACCGTGCATAGCTTTAATAGCCGCTACAGCATCACTCAGCTGCACAGCGTCGAGCTTTGACCAGAATGCATCGAGATTGACATAGACAGTTCTGCCATCTCCAAAGCCATTGGGAACAAGTTTGTCGCGAACAAACTCCGCAGAACCAAGATAGCGCTTGTCATCAATCTTATCGGCATACGCAGCCCAACTGTTCCATCCAGTGGGCGCCCCGGCTGGCCAGCGAAGAGGTGGATGAATTGCAGCGTTTGCTGCGCCGTAAGCCTCGAGACCGTCCCGCCAATCCGAAAATGAACCGATAAAGATGCGCGGCGATACGATGTGCTCTCCGCGAACGATGCCATGGGCAATTGTGTCGTGCGTATCTGTTCGAACGCCCGTGGGAGACGATATCCCGCCGAAGATGTCGAGATCCACAACTCTTCCGTTCAGAGCATGAGCTTCGATCGCGGTCTTCCAATGATCATGTGTAATCGACCCGAAGATAAGTGAGCCGCGACCTGTTTCATCGTAGATCGCCGTAGCTTCGTTGCTCGTAAACTTTTGTCCCGCCTTCAAACCATCGACGGATGCCGCATTATAGCGAAACCACATATCGTTATCGAAGGGCACATGCAGGATGCGCAGGGATTTGCTCTCTCCCATCTGAATCGAGTCCTCTCCCTGAAGAACGGCAGCATCGAAGTGCCGCGTGCCGACGGTGTTAGCAGATGAGTTCAGCTCCGCGTCGACGGAAAACCAAGGTTGATTCTCATCAATCCAGATATGCTGTGACAAATCGGGAAGCCCGGGCGAATGACTTCGTATGGTATATCGGCGTACCGAACCCCCATGCATCGCCTGCTTCGACGGAACAAGCCCATGATTCGCATATCCGGTGCTTGTTACAGAACGACCATCCTCCAACTGAGCCCCGCTCGACAGACCGTGTAGTTGGTGACCGTCATTCCATATCACATCCATCACTCCGGTCTTACGCATGTAGTGGATAGTGAAAAACGAGTTGCGAAAAAGAATCTCATCAGCCGAGACTGAGGTTTTCACCTCGGCACGTAGAGGAGAAGAGATACAACTCAGTCCCAGAAAAAAGATCCCCACCTTGAGGATCGACCTTTGTTCCCCCAAAAAGCGCATCTCATCCTTACCGCAAAGAGCTTTTGATTTGCCCGAAGAAAAAGGGATAGGACGATCTCATTGAGCGTCCCATCCCAACCATCAACCTAGAAGGCATACTTCAAAGATAATTGGAAGAAGCGAGCATCCGGCGTATTGTTCTGGAAGGACTTCTCGCTCGTAATCTGACCTCCCTGCGGTCCAATCCCCTGATTCGACGGATTCCCAAGAGTGGGATGATTCAGGAGATTGAAGGCATCCGCACGGAACTGCAGATACTGCTCACGGAAGGTCGTGAAGTTCTTGAACAGAGACATATTCACGCTATAGTAGCCGGGACCGTAAATCTTATTAGACCGGCCACCAAGTAGAGCTCGCACCGCAGCTGGATCGGTCACGGGTCCATAGTACTTGTAACCAGGAGCAGTGGATTCCGTAGCTCCGACGGGAGCAATATCCGTTCCCAGCTCCGGATTAGCGAACGCGCAAGGGTTATACCAGTTTGCCCTCGTCCTGGTCTCCGTCGGGCACGATGTAAGGTTCGGATTCGAAGGATCGGGCGTGCCGCCCGGAGCAAAAGGGTCGCCCGTAAGAATTGCTCTTGCGCTGCCGCCACTCGCAGTCGAAATACTCGGATTGACAGTAAACGGAACCCCTGTCTGTCCTGTGAAGGTAAGCGTCGATGACCATCCACCTACGATCTCATCTTCCCAACGCGAGTTGTTGAGATACGTTCTTCCCTTCCCGAAAGGAAGCTGGTAGTTCATATTCACAGTAACCCGGTGACGAACATCGTAGGGAGAGTTTGTGTACTCTTCTGTGTAAGGGATAAGAGCCTGATTGCGATATCCGATCGCCGTGGAAAGGCCACCCGCATCGCTGGTGTCGTCCAGCGAATGAGACAGCGTATACGTCGCCAGGAAGCCCAGCCCGTGAGACGTACGCTGCTCCAGCTTCGCCTGCAGCGAGTTGTAGTTGCTGACACCACCGTAATGAATCACCGTGATGCCACCTAGATCTGGAAACGGTTGATAAGGAACCGTGTTCGTTTGTGGGGCATAGAGCGCGCGAACCGTGTTGGGAGCATATCCCATACTGAGATGGCGCGAAACGTTGCCGACATAGCTGACCGTCGCGGCCAGATCGTTGGTCAAAGCATACTGCACCGAAAGATTGTAGTTCTGCGTATAGGGCGTCTTGATATTGGGATCGATCGCGGCAACTCCCGGGTTGGCGACGAAGTTTTGCAAGCCCACACTCGTCTTTGCCGCGAGTCCATTTGCCATATCGACACCTTCTGTGGCCAACGATGGGCAACCTTCCGCCTTGCTGCAGGTCGGCGAATAGAGAGTGATTCCGTTCGACCACGGGAAGTTCGAGCCTAAATTTGTATTGCCCTGGCTCTGTAGTCCACCATAAAAGAGCCCATAGCCTCCACGAATCACAGCTTTGTGAATAACCTGATAGGCAAAGCCCACGCGAGGAGCGAAGTTGAGGTTCTGGCCCTTGGCCAGTCGCTCATTGGCGTTGTACTGGAGAGCAACATTGTCCTTGGCTAACACGGCAAGAAAGGGTGCTCCAAGATCTTGATTCCGCGATCGGCTCGGAAGCTCGTAGATTCCCGTTCCAGTGGCGATTCCAAGGCCGTCGGTATCGATGAAGTTTGCCTGGTTACCGCCGACCTCCTTATAGGGTTGATAGAAGTCGTAGCGAAGGCCAAGGTTGAGGGTGAGGGTCTGAGTAATCTTCCAGTCATCCTGGAAGTAGGCCGAGTCATACCATTGCGCGTCATGGAACGGCGGGCTTGTATTGATGCTGGCTTGATGGACCTGATCAACCATGAAGTCCGCCACTCCTGATCCGGTCGTGACATTTGACGTCGGATCGCCGGTAAACTGCCCATTGAAGTAATACTGACCAATTGGATTGGGAGCATAGCGGTCAAAGACGCGAATCGCCTGAAAAGAAACCCCCATCTTCAGCGAGTGATTCCCTGCCGTCTTGGTCACGTTGTCAAGAATTTGATAGACGTTCTGTGCCTCATTCTGCGTACCCACCGAACCCCACTGGTTGATTCCGAGAGCTCCATCAAAATAGCCCAACGGAAGTCCCCCAAGTCCGGGTCCAGCAAAAGGGACGCCTCCAAGACCAAGCGAAGCCGCAAGCGCGTAGTTGGTCGCGTTCGGCTGGAAATACTGCGATTTAATCCAGTTGTATCCGAAGCGGAACTCATTGGTCAGCGTTGGAGCAAAAACATGAGTCTCACTCAACATGAAGTTCTGTGCTAGGTTGATGTCGCGCTCGCCGCCAAACCCGCTTCCATCGAGAATCGGTCCCAATGGAAGTTCGTGCCCGATGATCTCGTGGTTGTAGCTATATCGCGCATACGCCTGATCGGTCTGGCTGATATTCCAGTCAATACGCTGATCCCATTGAATCGTATTATCAGAACGTCCGACATTCACCCGATAGTTATTGTAGGTCTGTCCAGGCACTCCGAAATTCGGCAAAGGATAGAGATTCGCGATTCTCTGCGCCACGGGACTCAACTGATTCGCGCAGAAGACATTCGCCCGCCCGTTGCAGGAGAGCGGCACGGTTCCCGCAGAGTTTGGTTGATAGAGTTTTACCGGGATCCCCTGATTGTTGAGGCTCGGGGTCAGAAGTTCGGAAAAGTCTCCGTTCCTCTCAAGGGGAGTAGGAACACTGATCGTCTGCGGATTCCCGATCGAGATGCGATTCGCTTCGATATCGCCAAAGTAGAAAAGCTTATTTTTCCAGAGAGGAAGGCCCAGTGTGGCACCGAACTGGTTCTGATGGTAAGGAGGAACAGTTGTAGAATCCCAGTTCTTGGCATCAAATACCGTGTTGCGAATGTACTCCCATACGCTTCCGTGAATTTGATTGGTTCCCGACTTAATGCTGGCGTTCATGACGGCTCCGGCTGAATGACCGAACTCCGCGCTGTAATTACTGGTCTGCAGATTGAACTCGGCCAAGGCATCCGGAGGAGGCCGCATCACAAAGCTCGCCCCATTGAGGAAGTCGACCAGATTCGTATTGTTGTCGACGCCGTCCAAAATGAAATTATTCTGAACCGCGCGCTGACCGTTGGCGACGAAGTCACCCGATCCGGCGCCTCGTGTACCCCCAAAAGGCGGAGCAACACCCGCGGTAAGCTGTGCGATGTACACCCAGTTACGGCCATTAAGTGGTGTGTTGTTGATGGTTTCCGTGCTGATCACCTGCCCCACTTGGCTGGTCTGACTCTCAAGCAGCGGAGCATCGGTGCTGACCGTCATCGACTGCGACACCTCGCCAACTGGGAGCGCCACAGGAATATTTAATCGCTGCTGAATATCCAGATGAAGGTTTTCCCGCACAACTGTCTGAAAACCGGGAGACGTCACCGTGATCTTGTAGTTACCGATCTTGACCGGCGAAAAGACAAAGATACCGTTCTCGTTCGAGCTTCTCTCAAGTGAAAAGTTAGTATCGGTGGCGGTCAGGATAACTTTGGCTCCTGGAATCGCGCTTCCGGTCGGATCCTGAACAACTCCTGTAATCGCTCCCTGATCGGTCTGGCCCCAAAGAGGAGACGCAAACAAGAGCAGACAAAGACCGAGGACGGAGAATAGGCTCTGCAGTTGGAGCCTTCTGCCTCTGCAGGTGAGATATGTAGACATGATTGGCCTTCCTTTCCCTTCGCCCCTTTCGCAGGAGACGTGCATACACACAGGCGTTGCTTCACGCTTCAAACATCTGGCTATGGAATCGCGTCATAATGTATACGTATACATTATGACGCGTCAAAACATATAGTGGAAGGAAAGAGGGATTGTCAACACTGTTTCTGCGTTCAGATTATCGACCAGCCGTACTCCTTGCACTTTCGGTCCTGAATAATTGTTTTCGTCAATAATCGTCCTTGGAGGTACCCAAACAGAGTCTTGCACGGTTTCGCACCCAACACGCTTGATATGTCAATCATCGGGGCATACTTCTTGGTGACGATTTTGATTGGTTATCTCTTCCGTCAAAGAACCCCCTCTTCAAAGGTGTTCTTTCATGCCTCACGTTCGCTGCCTACAGCAGTTACTACGATTGCTTTCATCGCCGCCAACTGTGGCGCCTTAGAAATTGTGGGAATTGTCTCAGCCAGCGCGAAATACGGCGCAGGGATGCTTCACTTCTATTGGATTGGCGCGGTCCCAGCAATGATCTTCCTTGCCCTCTCCATGATGCCCGTTTACCTGAGAAGCGGCGCTCTGACGGTACCGGAATTCCTTCATCTCCGTTTCAATGCCGAGACCCGCATGCTGAACATCGCTTGCAGCACCATCATGATGATTATGGTTTCGGGAATCAGCCTCTATGCTCTCACTCAGGTCCTTCGCACCTTTCTGGGGTATAGCTTCACTCAAACCGTTTTCTGCGTAGCGGCCATTGTGGTTCTCTATCTTTCCCTCGGCGGACTCACCGCGACAATTTATAACGAGGTTCTTCAGTTTGCCCTGATCCTTGCCGGCCTTCTTCCGCTGTTCTTCTTTATACTGCGGGATTTTCACAGCATCTCAGGGCTCCTCGCCCTGTTGCCGTCCAATATGCGTCACTCCTGGACGAGCCTGCCTCTCTTCGCGCCACAAACCTCACAACTCGATGTAGTCGGGGTCGCGATGGGACTCGGATTCGTTTTAAGCTTCGGATACTGGTGCACTGACTTTGTGCTGATTCAACGTTCCCTTGCCGCGCGAAGCCTCGAAGGGGTCATCGATACTTCCCTCTACGCATCTCTGGTGAAGATATTCTTTCCTCTGCTGGTGGTCGTGCCAGGTCTCGCGGCAGCCGTCTTCTTTCGCTCGCAACCTAGCTTCGCTTTTGATCAAGCGCTTCCGGCACTCATGATGCACTACTATCGTCACGGGCTGCTCGGATTCGGCATTACAGCCGTCCTTGCTAGCTTATTGTCGGGCGTGGCAGGTAATATCAATGCCCTCACCACAATCTGGATTCATGACTTCTATCGACCCAGAATTGCACCGAAGAAAACTGACCGACACTACATTATTGTCGGCCGCTTCTTTATCGCAGGTGGGGTTCTCCTCAGTGTAGCGACCGCCTATGTCGCTCTTTCGTTCAACAATCTGATGGATTATCTTCAACTACTGTTTTCGCTTTTTAATGCTCCGCTTTTCGCGACCTTTCTTCTCGGTATGTTCACAACTTGGGCCACTCCAGCAGCAGGCTTTTGGGGGCTTCTGGCGGGCACGCTCTGCTCCATTGCACATAACTTCGCCTATCGACTTCATTGGATTACCTATAGCAGCGATATGAGCTCCAACTTTTACGGAGCTTTCCTCGCATTTATGAGTTGCCTGGTCGTGACAATAGTCGTCAGCGGGATGACACAAACGAAGAGCCGTCAGCAACTGGCCGATCTTACCTACTGGACTGCGAGCCGAGGTCACGACAGTCTTTCTTCCCGCTCGATTGCGCTCGCAATCACGGCTTTTACTATCTTGATCGCCCTCAACCTGGTCTTTCGATAGATCACACGCCACTTCAACTAATTCACATCACGAATCCACCAAGGATGTATCGAGGATGATAGCGAGCATGCCTGGCATCAAAACAAACGTCATAAAAAAATTACACCTCACTTTTGCTTTATCTGTCATCGCCTTCATCATGGCATGCTCTCTGTCTTCCCTTCAGGCACAGATAAAAAAAACTTCTATCCATTTCTTTCCTCAAGCCAGGATATTCCGACTCGATGCCGCTGACGTCTCCTACGTCTTCGGAATCAATGAGAAGAATCAGATTCAGACCCTCTACTGGGGTCAACGCCTCTCCTCCGAAGATGCATTTTCCACGCCGCAATCCTCCGCGGAGATCTCCTCTTTCGACCCATCGATCAATACCACCCCACTGGAATATGTGGCATGGGGAGGAGGACTCTATGTTGAACCGGATTTGAAGATCACATTTCCCGACGGGAACCGCGACCTCACGCTCGTTTACGTAACCCACACGATTGAGGGCAATCACCTTACCGTATCTCTCAAAGATATCTCCCGCGAGGTCTATGTTCAGCTTCACTACCAGATCGACGAAGCAACTGGAGTTTTGCGCCGTTCTGTAAAGGTCCAGAACAAAACTTCATCTTCGTTGAAGATCGAGCAGATTGCCTCGGCGACCGTCAATCTCCCTCGCGCCGGAGACTATCAGGTCCACTATCTTACTGGCCGCTGGGCAGGGGAGTGGAACCTTCAAACACAAAAGATTCAACCAGGAAAGCTCACCCTTGAGAGCCGCCGGGGCACCACGAGCGCGCAAAATAATCCATGGTTTGCGATCGATCGCGGATCAAATGATCCAGAGAACGGAGATGTATGGTTTGGTGCTCTAGGATGGAGTGGATCATGGAGAATCAATGTCGAACAAGACCAGGCGCAACAGGTTCGCATAACGGCCGGTCTGAACCCGTTTGACTTCGGATATCTTCTACACGCGGGAGAAACGCTAAAAACGCCTTTCTTTTATGCAGGATACTCCCACAAGGGAATCGGAGAAGCCTCTCGGTTGCTGCATCGATTTGAGGTCAACACCCTTCTGCCTCATGCGCCGTCTCCCAAGCTTCGTCCCGTCCTCTACAACTCCTGGGAGGCTACTGGCTTCGATGTCGACGAAGCCGGACAGGAGCGACTGGCGGAGAAGGCCGCAAGCATTGGCATTGAACGCTTCGTCGTCGACGACGGCTGGTTTGGCCAACGCGCTAACGACAAAGCTGGTCTTGGCGACTGGTACGTGAACCCGAAAAAATTTCCTCATGGACTAAAGCCACTGATTGACAAGGTCCACTCACTCGGCATGGACTTCGGCCTATGGATTGAACCCGAGATGATCAATCCCGATTCCGACCTCTACCGAAAACATCCGGACTGGGTGCTGAATTTTCCCGGAAGGCCGCGCACGGAGGCGCGCAACCAGTTGGTTCTCAACCTCGCGCGGCCCGACGTACGGGATTATGTCTTTCATTTCATCGATCAACTGCTCAATGGAAATCAGATTGCATTTCTTAAATGGGATTACAACCGTAATTGGTCCGAACCTGGATGGCCTGCTGTTGATATAGAGAAACAGAAGAAGGTCTACGTCGCCTTCACGAACAACCTCTACTCCATCCTGAAAGAGCTTCGGGAAAAACATCCTCACGTCGAGATCGAAAGCTGTTCAGGAGGCGGAAGCCGCGTCGACCTGGGAATCATGCGCTACACGGATGAAGTCTGGCCTTCCGATAATACCGATGCCTTCGATCGTCTTAGCATCCAGGATGGCTTCACCTATGCCTACTCCCCAGCAGTGATGATGGCATGGGTGACGGATTCACCAACATGGGTCAACCATCGCACACTTTCGCTTGAGTATCGTTTCCTCTCCTCCATGCAGGGTTCGCTCGGGGTAGGAGCCAATCTAAATAAGTGGCAGCCGGAAGACTTCGCGAAGGCAAAAAAGATGATCGCGCAGTACAAATCCATCCGTGAGATCGTGCAACGGGGCTCGCTCTATCGCCTCGTCTCACCGCAGAATGATAGCGAGCATTCCGTTACTGAGACCGTCTCCGAACAGCGAGATTCCTCCGTGACCTTCGCCTTTTTACACTCCAGCACAATGATGTATCCCTTCCCCCGAATCTACCTTCGTGGCCTGTCGCCGGATAAGATGTACAAGATAGAGTCTCTCGATGGAAAGCTCTCCGCCGCCACACCTTCCCTTGCAAGCGGAAGTTTCTGGATGGAGCACGGCGTCGATGTCGATCTACGGGGGGACTTTCAAGCAGCCCTATTTCGCCTGAACGCGATCAATCAATGAAGATACCCGTGCATGATGGAATCTAGATCCATGGGCATCCCCCGTTGTTTACCTCGTAGACCCTTGAGAGCGGGGTTCAACGATTAGTTGCAAATATGTATACGTATACATATGGGAATTTGGGAAGTATTATTGTGAAGCGCCCGGAAACCTATCGTGAATAGACGTCAACAACTATGCTGTTGATCGTTGGAGAAAAATCAAAATTTGGGCTTCTATCCTTAGACTACCTGCAGGAGTGAATATCACAATATGGACATGCGCGACATCGCGAAGCTCGCCGGAGTCTCCAGTGCCACCGTCTCGCGTGTCATCAACGGATCAACTCTCGTTAGACCTGAGACCGTCGAACGAGTCCGCAAAGTTATCGACGAGGTAAAGTTTTTTCCTAATAACAGCGCGACAACGTTGAAATACGGAAAGAGTGGAACCTACGGTCTCATCATTCCCGACATTACCAATCCCTTCTTTCCCGAGTTCATCAAGTGCTTTGAGAGCATCGTGGTCGAACACGATCAGGAGATGTTGATGGCGACGACCGACTTTCATCCTGGTCGTATGCAACAGACCGTCCGCCGGATGCTGATTCGCAAGGTGGATGGGGTTGCCCTGCTCGCCTCCGAGATCGAGACCGAACCCATCGAAAATCTCATTCAAAATCGTGTTCCTCTCGTCACCATGGACCGAGGTCCTATAGGAGAGGGGCTGAGCAACATCGCCATCAACTATCGCAGCGGAATGGATCAAGCAATCGCACATCTTAAGGAATTCCTCCACAAGAAGATCGCATATATCGGAGGATTCACAGGCCTGACCATCTCAGAGCATCGAGTCACCGCCTTCATTCGAGCGATGAAGCGCGCCGGTTTGGAGCCGCGTTCGGAGTACATCAAGGTCGGTGACTATCGAGTGACTGGCGGAGCGGCCGCTATGACTGAACTTCTCTCGCTCAAAGATCGGCCAACTGCCGTGCTCGCCGCAAACGATTTGACCGCCATCGGCGGAATGCGAGCCGCCATGAAGATTGGGGTTTCCATCCCGAGCGACATCTCAATCGTAGGATTTGATGACATCGAGATGAGCGACATCGTTCACCCTCCGCTGACTACCCTGCGGCTTTCAAGGCTCGATCTCGCGCAGGCGTTCTTCAATGCCCTTGAGTGCTTCAAAAGTGATCCCCATCGCCAGGGCGAGCAGTACATGGTCAAAACAACTCTGATCGTTCGCGACTCCACAGGGCCAGTCCCCAGACAGCGCAGCTCGCGATAAGCTCCCACATCGTCAACCAATTCCATAACAATTGCAAGAGGAGACAAAGATGCCCCATGAAAAGAGCGCATCGATACCCTCGATGCTCGCTACTCCCTGCCTCATGGAGCTGGCTCTGACGCCATCCACACCAATCCCGAATACTGTCTCGCTGTAACTCGTCTTCAAACCGAGGGAGCAGCGTTCGCCATCGTCTATCATGCTGCTCCGGTATCACCATCAGGATCGATCTTACGGTGCGGCAGCGGAGATTCCGGCCTGCGGCGGCCTCACCGGAACGGGATTTTCCCTTACGCTGGGAAAGGGCAACCGTTTGGTCTGCGACGCGATTCGCCTGCTTTCGTCATCTCTCGTAAACACCTCGATCGAGGACCTGATGGCGGACTTCGGAAGAATCTCTCGCCGCTTGGCCGATGACCAGGCCTTACGCTGGCTGGGCCCTCACAAGGGAATCGTTCATCTCGCACTGGCCTCCATCGTCAACTCCTGCTTCGATCTTTGGGCCAAGCACCGTGGCGTTCCGCTTTGGCATCTACTTCTCAGCCTTTCCCCCGAAGCCATCGTTCAACTGCTCGATCTCAGCTATCTCGAAGACGTGCTCACTCAAGAAGAAGCCCTCGCATTACCGCGTGATCAGTGGAGCTCGAGAGAGGCGCGTCAGACGATCCTCTCCGAAGGGTATCCTGGATACGACACCTCCGTGGGATGGATAGCGTACGACGATCAGAAGGTTCGCGAACTCACCGCCCGCGCAATCGATCAAGGATTTACAGCTTTCAAGCTCAAGGTTGGTTCCTCTGACGAACAAAGAGACCTTCGCCGTGCCGCTATGCTCAGACAATGCGCGGGGGATCGAAGCGCCCTCATGTTCGACGCCAATCAGCAGTGGAATCTTCCCACCGCTCTGGGCATGTGCAGCAACCTTGCTGCCCTCCAACCTATGTGGATCGAAGAACCCACCCATCCTGACGACATCCTCAGTCACGTCAAACTGGCCCGACACATCGCTCCGGTCAGGATCGCGGCTGGAGAGCACATCCCCAACAAAGTCCTGTTTAAGAACTTTATGCAGATGGGAGCCGTGCACTACGTTCAGGCCGACTGTACACGCCTCGCCGGTGTCAGTGAATTTCTAGCAGTCAGCCTTCTCGCAAAGAAGTTTGGTTTGCCGGCCGTGCCCCATGTGGGCGACATGGGACAGATCCACCAACACCTCGTTTTGTTCAACCACGTCGCGCTCAACCACGAAGCTCTCTTCCACATCTCAGAGAACATTTCATCTATCCCGCTCAGGTCAGCGGAGGCCGCTACAAGACGCCACAAGAGCCTGGAGCTTCGACCGAACTGAAGCAGTTTGTGTATAACTAAACGCGAATGCCGCCATTGATTTTTCCTTGTTTCAGCGTCAAGATCAAAGGATCGAAGCCCGGATTCAAGTGGCAAAATGTGTCACCCGATAAATCTGCCCCCAACAACGACAACAGTGGACCGGACCAACAACCGTCCCGACCAATCAAGCCGCAATATGGGAATTCGGCCCATACTTGCGCCAGAGACGAATATCTTTGGAATAGCGTTTTGAGCTTTGACTTGATGACGCCAGCAGGGTCGTACCAACCGTTGTGATGGCAACAAGTCCGTCCTCTGCGACGAGCGAGCGTCAACTATGACAAACTTGTAAGCGTGGTCAGGCGTATCCATAAGCCACTGGGTATTTTCCATGAAGACCTCTAGGACCTGGAAAAGCCTCATGCCTGTTTCCGCAGGGATTCAGGTTTCGATCACTCATAGTAGAAATATTCGCAAGAAGGAGCTCACAAGGTACTGACGACTCAGGCTGGACTTCTCGTACGGTTGAAGCATTGTCACTCCTGGAGACGATGATCGCATCTGGCGAATCTCGAATCTCTGCGCAGCTCGATACATCATACCGATCAGCCACCGTAGGAGACACCTTCTCCGTGAAGTAACTGAACGAAGTGATTCACACAACATGCTGTTGGCATGGGAAATACAAATTAAACATAAGCTTTTACCAATCTCCCTCGCATCCCCATAGACCAAACAATCCCTACAGGATCGGGAGACAGCTCAAATCGAGATGCGTGGCAGCCTGACTACGCAGGTCGCCTTCTAGCGCTACTGATGTGCTCCTGATTCAATATCATTTACGAAGACGCCGTATAGGCTGAATGTCTTATCAAACTATTTTCTTCGATAAGTCGCCAGCCAGCCGATATGATCTACGCTACGTTGCTGGTTTCGTTCGACCAGATGCGACATACCCACCCCATCGCTTGTTGAAGGGTAGGACATATGTCCGTAGACGACGAATAGATGACCTTGCTAATCTCGCCTAACCTTTACACACATGTTTTATTCGTAACTAGCTTCCCAGTTGAAGTTAGTGGTTCAACCAGGGAGAACCTGTCTCCCTTGGTCTCCCCCTAATGCTCTGTTCTTCTTTTGTCCGGCTATTATTTTTTCTGCTTACTCAACACGTAGTTAGAAACTATACGGGAGAGCTTATGAAACGTATTCAACGGCTTGTAGTGGCGATAGTGTTTTTATTTGCGGCGTCTTCAGCGTTTGCCGCCATCACCGGCATCGTATCGGGTACGATTACTGACTCCTCAGGAGCTGTAGTGCCAGGAGTTGAAGTTATAGCTGTCAATGAAGATACCGGCGTCAGCTTCAAGGTGCAGACAGACAGCAAAGGCTACTACAGCTTCTCCGCACTCGACGTAGGTTCTTACACCGTAACTGCCACCCTCAGCGGCTTTCAGACGGAGAAGGTGACTCACATCAAGGTGGATGCGAATTCGTCCATCCGCAACGACCTCACACTCAAAGTCGGCAGTGTCAACCAGACCGAACAGGTCACCAGTGACCAAGTCCAGATCGAGACCCAGAACACCCAGCTGGGTGAAGTCATCGAGAGCGAGAAGATCACGGCCGTTCCTTTGAATGGCCGCTCCTACACCGACCTGCTCTCGCTCCAGCCGGGCGTTTCCCCGTATACCGCAACCAGCGAGGGAAGCAAGGCCTCCACATCGGGCAACCTAAATCCCGGCAATCAATCGGTGAACGGCGGCCGTGAAGCTTCGAACGGCTTCATGATCAACGGTGGAAACGTCAATGATGGCTATTCCAATGGAGCCGCCATCATTCCAACGCTTGACTCCATCTCCGAGTTCCGTATTATCACTAGCAACTTCGACGCCGAATATGGAAACTACAGCGGTGGACAGGTCAATGTGGTAACGAAGTCGGGGACCAACCAGTACCACGGAGAGGCCTTCGAATTCTTCCGCAACACCGTCCTCAATGCGAGAAATTACTACTCTCCCACCCGCGGCGCCTTCAGTCAGAACATCTTCGGCGGACTCTTCGGCGGACCGATCAAACGCGACAAGGCCTTCTTCTTTGGGGACTTTCAGGGAACAAAACAAAGCCAGGGAGTCACCCAGAACTTCCAGGTTCCTACCGCCGCCAATCTCAATGGTGATCTCTCCGACCAGGCAGGAAGTCTTACCGGAACTGTCCAGGGAGCCGGCTGGGCCAACGTACTCTCAGGCCGCCTCGGCTATCCCGTCACAGCCGGCGAACACTACTACACGCCAGGCTGCACCACCGTAGGACAATGCGTCTTCCCCAACGCGCAGATCCCCAAGTCCGCTTGGTCTCCGACGGCAGTTCCCTTGGCAAAGTACATTCCCGCTCCCAACACATCGCAGCAAGGAGAACCCTACTTCTCAACCGCAGCCAATGCAACCTCCCTCACCGACTACAAAGGAGCCATTCGCGTCGACGGCAACACCCGTTACGGTCAGCTCTTCGGCTACTATTTCCTCGACGACGACACCGTCATCAACCCCTACGCCGGCGGTACCGCCCCCGGATTCCCAGGGGCGACCTCGGGCCGCGCCCAGATGGCCAACGTTGGTCTTACCTCCACTCTCAAGAGCAGCTCCGTCAATACCTTCCGGTTCACCTACCTCCGCAGCGCCCTCAGCACCAACAACCCGCTCAACTCCGGGCCCTCCCTCTCTAACCTCGGCTTTGTCACTCCCTGGGGCTCAACCGGAGGCATCGACGTTGTCAATCCGAACCTGCAGGGAGTACCTAACATCACGTTCACAAACTTCACCTTTGGAACTCCTAATTCGACGAACATCCGCGTCAATAACAGCTTTCAGTGGCTAGACAACTATATGATGGTCGTTAAGACCCATACCCTCCAGTTCGGCCTCGACTACCACTATGACCAGATCAATGGCCGCAATTACTACGCCGTCAACGGCCAATTCGACTACTCCGGCGGAAACGAGACCGGCCTCGATACCGCCGATTTTCTCCTCGGCGCCACCAATACGTTCACTCAAGCCACTCCCCAGCTGCTCGACTCCCGCAGCCACTACGCCGGTGGCTATGCAGAGGATTCCTGGAGAACCGCAACCAGTCTTACCCTCAACTATGGCGTCCGCTACGAAGTAAGCACGCCCTGGTACGATACCCAGAACAAGATCGAAACCATCGTCCCCGGCCAGCAATCGATCGTCTTTCCTGGCGCTCCCAAAGGCTGGGTCTTCCCCGGTGACCCTGGCGTGCCCAGAACCCTCGCCCCCGTCAAGTGGAATAAGTTCGCTCCCCGATTCGGCTTCTCATGGGTACCCTCCGGCATGAACCAGAAGACCAGCATCCGCGGAGGCTATGGCCTCTTCTACACCAACTATCAGGACCAGTCCGGCTTCGTCGAGATAGGAGACGCTCCCTACGGCCTCTACTACCAGTCCCCCGTACCCGTCATGACCGAGAGGCCCTACGTCGACCGCGCCACACAGAACATCCAGCTACAGAAATTCCCTTTCACCTTTCCTCCAACCAATGTCTCCCCCTCGAACCCGGACGACAATATCCCTTGGGCGAGCTATCTTCCTCTCAGTTCAAGCGACGCCGTCGGCACACATAATACTGTTCCCTACAATCAGAACTACTTCCTCGGCGTACAACAGGAGGTCGGACCCTCGACCGTTCTCACCGTCAACTATGTTGGCAGCGTAGGACGCCATCTCGCCAACTCAGTCGAGGCCAACCCGGGAGATCCTGCTCTTTGCCTCTCCCTGACCCAGGCCGTCCTCGCTCCTGGACAGACCGCCTGTGGGCCGAACCTCGAAACGAACGCCTACACCTTGGCCAACGGCACGGTAGTCGAAGGAACCCGTCCCACATTGGGAATCGACTTCGGGAGCAATCCCTATCTCCTCACCACCGCTACCGCCAACTACAACTCTCTGCAGACGAACTTCAAGCACACCACTCATCTTTGGGATGTGTTGCTTGCCTACACCTTCAGCCGTTCTTTCGATAACTCGTCCGCGCTGACGGATCGGACCAATCCTTATAATCCGCGGGCCAGCTATGGTCTCTCGAAGTTCGACGTCACCAACAACTTCGTCGGAAGCTACAACGTGCGCCTTCCCTTCGATCGCTACGTCGATAACCGCGTGGCGAAGGTCATCGTCGGGGGATGGTCGATCTCCGGCATCACTCGTTTCGCCTCGGGCCTCCCGATCACTCTCTCCGAAACCGACGATCGCTCGCTGATTGGATTTGGAGGAGATGTTCCCAACTACAACGGCGGCAGCATCACCGGCGATCACAACCCGCGTCACGGCATGAAGTACTTCAACACAGCCGCCTTTAGCAAAGAAACTCTGGGCGTCTACGGAACCTCATCTCGCCGATTCTTCCATGGTCCGGGAATCAACAGCACCGATCTCGCGCTTCTTCGCGACGTCCACATCACGGAATCGCATGTCATCCAATTCAGAGCTGAGTCTTTCAATGCCTTCAATCACACCCAGTTCAGCAACCCCACAGCCAGCATCAACAGCTCACAATTCGGCCTCGTAACTGCCGCCGTCAATCCACGGGTCTATCAGTTCGCCGCAAAGTATCGCTTCTAACCGATAAAATCACCAACAGGAAAGCTCCGGAATCCAAAACTCAATCAGAGTTTGGGCCGGCGTTTCTGTCCTGTAACCTTCCCGCGAGGAGATTCTCAAGGTGCTCACACCGACCAACGTAGGCAGGTGGAAGAAGCAACGATTCATCTCATCTGCACTTTTTTTCGTCTGGGCGCTCTCGTCCTCGTGCCTTCAGGTAAGAGCCATGGCGAATACCCATTGCTCCATCAAATCCGCCGATTACTTCGGCTGGAAATCCCAGAAGGTCGCCAACACCTGGGTCGAACTCACCATCGTTCCCCAACTCGGCGGCCGGCTCATCCAGGTCACCTTCGGCGGACACGACTTTCTCTTCGTCAACGAGCAGCTCAAAGGCAAATACTTCCCTCCCGATCAGGAGAACCATCACTGGTATAACTACGGCGGCGACAAGGTCTGGCCCATGCCGGAAGGATCGAAAGACGAGCAGCACTGGCCCGGCGCCGGCGGATCCCTGCTCGACGATGCGCCCTACGACTTCGAGGTCGTCTCCCATAACAACGTCTGCACCGTGCAGCTCACCAGCCCCGTCGACCCTTTCACCGGACTCCAGTACATCCGCGAGATTAGCCTCGGCGATGACTCTCCCGTCATTTCCTTTCACTCCGTCATGAAGAACAAGAGTGCCTATCCCCGAAGCTGGTCCCAGCAATCCGTCTCGCAGTACAACACCACCGACTCTCACGATGCCTCCAAGACCAATCCCGATATCTGGGGAATGACTCCCTCCAATCCCTCCAGTAGCTTCCTCAACGGCTTCCACGTCCGCACCGGACAGACCAGTGAATCCGCCTACATGATCGAGAGCGGACTCTTTAAGGTGCATCCCCTCAATAGTGGCGGCGAGGTCTGGATCGACTCTCCCGGAGGGTGGCTCGCCGTCACCGATGCGGCAAGCCACTACACCATGGTCGAACGAGCTCATTATCAGCCCGGTGCCAACTATCCCGACAAAACCACGATGATCTTCTACACTACCGGCCAGCGCAATCGCCCCAACAACGATCCCTCCGTTCCGCCGCCCCCGCCGATCCACTATATGGAGGCCGAGGTCAACAGCCCCATCGTCGAGCTCGCCCCCGAAGAGAGCTACGCGATGGACACCCAATGGTATCCCACCCGCAACACCGACCCCCTACGGTCGGCCACCTATGCGGGAACCGTTGAGACATCCCTCGAGGCGAAGAAGAGTGCCACCACCCTCTCGCTCTCCGGAAGCTTCGGTGTCTTCTACCCGGGCGCCCTCGTTGCCTTCTTCTATGGCCCGGGGGGAGAGCCTTTAGGCAACGCAAAGGTCGTCGACGTCAATCCCCTCGAGCCCCTGAAGCTCAACGCAACCATCAACGCACCCGATGCCGCCGCTCGCGTCTCACTGCACATCCTCGATTCGCACAACTTCGATCGGGGACCGCTAGGAGAGGCCTTCATCGCAGCTCAATAACGACAACGAGGATGGAGGCATCACGCTGCTTCTCCTCTTCCTTCGCCCCAGGACCGACCAATTAACTTAGTGGATGTCTTCAGGCGGCGGCTAACATTGCCTGATGCCTGTGTCCTAAAGTTGACTAGGCAGTGCAAAAGTTTCCCGATACTATCAAAATACTTCCGATAAGAGCAGAACAGCATGGGCTTTAATCCCTTTTCTCTCCGCTGCTCGTTTTATGGAACTATCGTCTGCTTTTCTGGAGAACTTGTGCGCCCAGGTGTTCTGTTACTGGTTGGATCCACTCTTATACTTTCCCTGACAGTTGGCTGCAGTGGTGGCAGTCCTAAGTCTTCCACTACCACTTCGGCGCCCCCTCCCGTCACCTCTGCAAACAATCCGGCTCCTACGATCGCGTCCATCTCTCCAGGGGGAGTTCTTGCGGGTTCTCCCTTTCAGACGCTCACCGTTACAGGGACCGGATATATTCCCTCCACCGCTGCGACGCTGAATGGCGCTGCGATTCAGACGACTTATGCCAAGTACAACGAGCCTGCAGGTAGCCGTGCCTGCCGTCGCTCTCGCAGCCGGGCAGGTGGCAAACCTTGTGCTTTCGAACCCGTCACCGGGAGGTGGCAGTTCTACCCCATCGAGTTTCGATCATGAGCCCGACACCGATGGTGACTGGACTTTTGCCCCGTAGCGTTCCCCAAGGCATTCCGGCAACCATTACTGTTAACGGAAGCGGTTTCGAGGCGAACTCCGTCGTGATCTACAACGGTGCGGCGCGGCCGACTACGTTTATCAACAGCACGACACTCCAGGTTTCGCTTACGGCAGCCGATCTGCAGAACTTCTCGGGACAGATCTCGGTCAATAATCTAGGCCCGGGAGGCAGCAGCACAACGCCAACCGAGTTGGTGATTGCGGCAACTGCTCCCACCATTCTTTCCGTCAGTCCTTCAAGCATTGCGGTCAATACCTCCTCCAAGTGCCGGTTTTGATCAGCATCTACGGAAGTGGCTTTGCGGCGAACGCCACAGTACAGGCGAACGGCACCTTTGTTCCCGTCACGAGCCAGAGTGGAACAAACATAACCGTCTCCGTGCCATCGACTTTCTTTGCGGCCGCAGGCTCCATTCAGATCGTTGTGAGTAATCCAGGAACGCCGGTTGTCCAGTCAAATGCTGCGACGGTCTCGGTCGTGAAGCCGACGCTGGGCTTCGGCATCTCGCCCAACTATGCAACCGCTGGCAGTCCAGACACCAAGATCACGGTTTCGGGGAACTGCTTCTTCGCCGACTCCGTTGTGATGTGGAATGACACCGCCCTTGCCACCACCTATGTCAACGCGAATCAGTTGACTGCGGTTATTCCCGCTTCTTTCCTTACAGGCTTAGCGCAGGCGAGCATTCAGGTCTCCACTCCAGAGACTCCCGCCCAGGTACTGCCCCCCACAACCATTTACGACTTTCCTCGCGCTGCAGATCAATGACATTGTCTACAACGCTGTGGATGGACTCATCTACGCCTCCATTCCAGGTTCGGCCGGTGAAGGTCTCGGCAACACGATTGCAGGCATCGACCCCACCTCAGGCGTTATCGTGAAGACCATCTTCGTCGGCAGCGAGCCTACCGTATGGCTCTTTCGAGTGACGGGACCCAACTCTTTGTGGGTCTGAACGGTGCAGGCGCGGTTCGCCAGGTCAATCTAACCACGGGTACCACGAGCATCCAGTTTTCGCTGGGTGGCGGACCGGGTGTCTACAATCCCCCATACACCGCGCAGGCTCTTGCAGTACTTCCTGGGCAGCCTAACTCTGTCGCAGTCTACGGGAATAATGGTGTTGTGACGATCTTTGATTCGGGCGTGGCCAGAGCCAAGACCAGTACCGGCCTGCGCGTGTATTCGACCAAAATTCAGGCAGCCTTTCCTTTGGAAGTTCTGCTTCGACTCTCTATCTCAACTCGCGATCGACCAGCGCCAATCTTTACGCTCTCGCCATCGACGATACCGGCGTGGCGAGCGCGACGTCTCTGGGTAACGGGGGCGGCGACTCGATCCAGTACGACAATGGTAGGCTTTATCTCTCTTCCGGGGTTATCTTGGACGCCAGCTCAAGAAATCAGACTGGTCAGTTCTCCACCGGAACAACCATCGGCAGTCCCGACACGCCGGTCGCTGCGGCAGGACCTGTTGTCTCAGATTCGACGCTTGGACGTGCGTGGGTATTCCCCTCTTCGGTCGTAAACCCGACAAACAAACCCTAACCAAATCATCGCCTTCGATGAGGCGACCTTCAATCCGGTCGGCATCATACCGATCACAGGCGTTGGCTCTAACCTTTCGTCTTATAACAACACCTCTGGCGATCTCATTCGCTGGGGTCAAAGTGGCCTAGCCTATCGCACTGCCTCACAGCTCTATGTGCTGCAGAGTCCTGCCGTAAAAGACATCACCACTTCTCCGGCTGATTTGTCGGTCAGCATCCAGGCGCCGGCGACCGCGACGACCGGCACGGCATTCAGCTACACCATACAGGTGGCAAATCTGGGGCAGAACTCAGCTTCGGGGGCTACTCTCACAACCGTACTGCCTGGCTCCGTGATCGGTGGAACTTACACCGCATCCCAAGGCGTCTGCAGCGGAGACGGAGTTCTTTAATGTCGTCTCGGAACAATCGCAAACGGCGCGTCGGCCAGCGTCACTATCTGTGACTCCAATGGTCGCCGGTTCCCTTACGATGATGGGTTCCGTGTCTTCGGTTAGCTTCGATCCAGTCTCCTCCAATAATCAGGCTAATGCCGGCACGGCGATGACCGGTAACGCATTCAATGCTGCGCCCAAAGTTACACAGATCTCGCCATCTTTGATTCAGACTGGCAGTGCAACTACAACGCTGACCGTCGATGGTAACGGCTTCACCTCCGGCTCCAGCGTTTGGTGGAATGGGCAAGCGCTGCCTACTACGTTTGTCCGTGCGGGTCAGATGACGGCGACAGTTGACTCCTCGCTGATCCAAAACCTGGGCTGGGCACAGATCTCGGTCACTACCCCGACACCAGGTGGAAGACAATCCGCTGGTCTTCCACTTCACATCTACCAACTGCTGAATGTTCCCGCAAACGCCATCAGCTTCGATCCTTTCACGCGGAAGATCTATGCTGCGCTGCCAAGCACCTCGACCGATATCACCGGTAACAGTCTGGTCGCCATCGATCCGGCTACCGGAAGTGTAGGAGCTCCGATTCAGGTAGGCAGCGAGCCTAATCTGCTCTCTGAGACCAGCGATGGCAACTACCTGTTTATCGGTCTTAGCGGAGCTAAGAGCCTCAGCCGGTTCAACCTCCTCAATCAAACCATGGATCTCACGGTTCCCATCGTCTCCACTGCATTTGGCGATAGTGGGGACGTCGCTGCGACGAGTATTGCAGCAGTCCCCGGCACGGATTCGAGCGTAGCCGTCGAGTTCAACTCGTTCTACGGCATCGGCATCTACGATATCTCCGGCAGCACGGGTACCTTCCGCAGCAAAATCTCTCAGGCCTATAGTGGCGACAATCCGGTCTTTACGGACGCAACACAATTCTATGCCTAGACGCTGATACCACTAGGGCAGAGTTTCATCGGTACAGCATCGATTCGACGGGGGTAACCTTGATCGATGGTACGACACTCAATGGCTTTGGCGGCTTTGGGGGTAAATTAGCGGTGGATGGCGGCCTAGTCTTTGGATCGTCCGGTGGCATTATCAATCCCGGCACGACCCCGCCTTCACAGGTTGCCGTTTTCCCTCTCGGGAATGGCACGTCCCTGAACAGTCTTATCGGAGGAGGCGTCATCCCCTATCAGGTTAAATCCAAAGCTTTCGTTATCGGCGTCAATGCCGCTGGTACGGCGGCTGATTATCTGGAGCGGTTTGATACCCAACATTTCACTTTGGAGCAACAGATACAGTTGCCTGGAAACGCAATCTCATCTTTGCAAGGAATCCGTTTTGGGCAGGATGGACTGCCTATGTAATCCCGAACACGGCAACCTCGAATACGCCGCAGATCTTCCTGATACGTGGGCCGTTCGTGGTTCCTGCAGAAGCAACAAGCAACCCTGCACCGGCACTGAGCGGCGCGGATCAAGCCACGATAGCGGTAGGCAGCAGCAACCGTTATCTCACCGTTACAGGAACCGGCTTCATGCCCAGAGCGGTCGTGCTCTGGAATGGATCCGCGCGAACTACTACGTTTGTTGACAGTATGCATCTACAGGTGGCGATCGCTGCAGCCGATCTTGCCAGCGCACAAACGATCACTCTCACAGGTCAGAACCCGGGTTCCGGGAGTTCCAATAATCTTACGATTACTCTTCGGTAAGAATGCGGTCTAGGTGAGAGGGCAATCGAAAGCTCGGTTGCCCTCTTCGCTTTCACCGACGGCAGCGATCAAATCAACTGCTGCACAAACCTTACTCAAAACCAATCATTTTCAATCAGCAGTCAAGAACCGAAATCCTATAACTTTTTCCGCATTTCCACTTGAGAAAGATTTGATATTCATCGTATAACTGCGACACGCAGACTACGGAATCAGGCATGGATGAGCGGTTGATCTTTTCCACGAGGGAAGATCTGCGTGCAAGGGCTGGATGGCTGGAAGTATTGTTTTTTCGTAGGCTTTGTGGCGTTGAGATCGTTATTCTGATGCCTGTTTTCGTCTACCTGGGCTCTGGCCAAGGAGAGCATTCCGGAGTGGGTACGTTTGGCGGCTGCACAGTCGACAAAAAAAGTATCCCGCCCTGCATGCCTTCTACGGCAAGTTCGAAGGCAAGGATCAGGAGATCATGGCGCTCATCGCATCGCCCCAGACAAGTCCGGCAGCCGGAGCTCCAATGGCATCCAACTAAACACGAAGGTGTCTTCGAGTGAGGTTGGGCTCGTCTGGAGCTCAGGCTGAAATTACATGGTCATGACTTCATGGCGGCGATGGCCTCGATACGTGCCTGTTTGAGGACGGTCGCGGGGTCACCGAGCGATGAGAACTCCATGCAAATGTAACGGTCATAGTGCAGCTCGGCCAGCTTGCGGTAGATGTTGTCGTAGTTCACCTCTCCTGTGCCAGGCTGATGGCGACCAGGAACATCGGCGATGTGAACCAGTCCTACCTGATCGATGTTTTTCTCGAGCTTTTCTATTAGATTTCCTGCTTGTCGCTGCTCGTGGTAGAAGTCGTATAAAACTTTGACGAGCGGGCTGCCTACGGCACGCGTAATCTCGAAGGCCTCGGAGACGCTGTTTACGGCTTCCTGCTTGTATTCAAGCAGATCAATGGGTTCCAGGACGATCTCAATGCCTTCCTTCTCGAGAAGATCGGCAGCATATTTGAGTGTATCCACGATCGCCGCTCTCTGCTGCTCTAACGTCTGACCGGGAACTCGCGTATAGGCAGTGTAAATGAACTGCTTACACCCAAGCTCCTTCGCCCCGGGGATGGCGTTCATCAGATCTTCTCGAAGCGCGGAACGTTTGGAGTAATCAGCCAGAGGGTTGCGTCCGGGGACTGCGCTGTCGACCTCGATACCGAGCGCATGTTTCTTGACGAGGTTTCGCTTCCACTCCTCGGGGGTCCACTTCTCATACTCACGGCCGACCTCAACTCCGTTAAAACCTGCGGTTGCCGCCAGATCGAGCTGCTGTTCGAAGGTAAGCCCCTTGGAAAGGGTCCACAGCATGATCGAGAATTTGTGACCTCCATTGTCGGCTGGGAGTACGGCGGAGGCTTCGTTGGCAGAAGCGAAGGGAGCAAGGTAGGCAGCTAGGGATAATTTACTAAATTCGCGACGATTCATCGGTCTCCTGTGGTGGCGAGCAAAAGTATAGAGTAAAAAGGATGCGCAACCCAGGCCGTGGAAATTTTCATCGCAAGATGCCATGGCGATCAAAGTCATGGAGTTGAGTCCATTGAAGAAGCTTTTTTTGAAGTTTGCGTACACCCTTTTCCTGCTGGGGCCTGCGATCGTTCCACTCCAGGCCCAATTTCCACGATCATCTGTGGATCCGGCTTCGTCAGATAGTGGCTCAAAGATCTACGCCTCCCGATGCGCCCGCTGCCACGGGGACGATGCTCGTGGAACGATGAGCGCACCCGATTTGCTGCGCTCGGTGGCCGTTCTACACGACCGGCGCCAGATGCTGTATGGCAAAGAGTTAGGGCCTCTGCTATCGAACGGACCAAACCACAGCTTCAAATTCAATGAAAAAGAGCTTCGGGATCTGTCTCAGTTTCTGACCGCCTCGATCAACGGCATTCTAAGAAGCGGCTACAACGCTCAACCGACAAATCTTTTGAGTGGCGACGCCAAGGCCGGTGAAGCCTATTTTAATGGCGCCGGCGGGTGCAATAAGTGCCATTCCACGATGGGCGATCTGGCTGGAGTGGGGAAGAAGTACACTCCGGCTGCGTTGCAACAAAAATTTCTTTTTCCAGGCTATGGGCTGTTCGTCCGACGCAAGGTGCAGGTTACGGTGCTGCTGCCTTCGGCCACGAAGTACACCGGCGATCTGGTGCAGATCGATGATTTCACGGTAACGTTACGCGAAAAGACGGGGGAAAACCGATCTTTCAATAGAACCGCAAAGATCAAGGTGACGACAGAAGATCCCTTCGCGGCGCATGGCGATCTGCTGAACCACTACACGGACACGGACATTCATAACCTTACGACTTATCTGGCGACACTTCAATGAGATTACTGACCGCATCATTCCTTGTCCTCGTCCTCTCGCCGGCAGCTATCCTAAGCCAGTCGACGGACACAACCACACAGTCCAATGCAGCAAAGCTTACCGACAACTGGGCCACCTACAACGGGGATTATTCCGGGCGCCGTTATAGTCCGATGACGAAGATCAATACAACGACGATAAAGCAGCTCTCGCTTGCGTGGACCTTTCGGATAGAGACGACGACGGCAGGCGGCAAGCGCATCTCGGCGACTCCGCTGGAGGTGAACGGGGTTCTCTACTTCACGGTTCCGAGTCACGTGTGGGCAGTGGATGCCCGTAACGGCCACAAGATCTGGCAGTTCGATTGGGAGAGCAAAGGGGGCGAGAGCATCGGCAATCGTGGGGCAGCTGTGCTGGGCAATACGGTCTACTTCGAAACGGAAGATTGCAATCTGGTTGCCATTGATCTCCACACGGGTAAAGAGAAGTGGCATGTCCCTATCGGAAATCCCGACCAGTTCTACTTTGGCAGCGTTGCTCCGGTTATCGTAAAGAATCACGTGATGGTGGGCGTCAGCGGGGACGATTTCGACATTCCCGGCTATATTGAAGCCCACGATCCAGAGACGGGTGCCCTGCAGTGGCGATGGTATACGCATCCGAATCTCGGCGATCCCGAGGCGAAGACGTGGCCAAACGAAGAGGCGATGCTTCATGGCGGCGGTATGACGTGGGTTCCTGGGACTTATGATCCTGAGCTCAATCTTTACTACTTCGGCACAGGCAATGCGCAGCCGGTGATTAATGGCGCGGCTCGCCCCGGGGCAAACCTGTACACCTCGACCATATGCGCTCTGAATCCTGACACCGGCAAGCTCGTCTGGTACTTTCAACCGAATCCACACGATTCGCATGACTGGGATGCAGTGCAGACGCCGGTCCTAATCGATGGAGTCATCGGCGGCCAGAGACGTAAGCTGCTGGCGCAGGCCAGCCGCAACGGATGGTTCTTTCTAGTGGATCGTACGAATGGGAAGAATCTGATAAGCACGCCGTTCGCGAAGCAGAACTGGACGCTAGGACTTGACGCGAAGGGATCCCCGATTCCGAATCCGGCCAAAATGGCGCAGGTGAATGGCGCGCTGGTTTCTCCAAATCAGGCGGGCGCTGCCAACTGGTACCCACCAAGCTTTAGTCCTGCCACCGGCCTGTTCTATGTGCCGTCCTATGACGCCTTCAGCGTCTATTACATCTATGACAATAATAAAAAACCTGAGGGCTGGGCAGGAAACGATCGCGGCGGATGGTCGCGCGCTTCGCTTCGCGCTATCGATTACAAGACAGGCAAGGTGCGCTGGAATCATGAGTGGCCGAATCCCGGAGGACGCTCTGGGATTCTGACGACTGCCGGGAACCTGCTCTTCACTGGAGACACTACAACCAACCTGGTCGCCTTCAACGCGACAACGGGCACGATTTTGTGGCACGCCGGGCTGGGCAACATCGTAAGCAATGGACCGATTACCTACGAACTGGATGATATCCAATACGTCGTCGCAGCTGCGGGCGATACTCTTTACGCATTTGTTCTACGCTAAGAAATTTGCTCATAGGACCTTTTCCAGCCCCTCATACAAGGGACAAAGTAAGAGCGCCGCTCTCAACAGGAGTGGCTCTTTTATACACAGAGTCTAGAAGGTAAGTTTCAAGCCGGCCTGCATCACACGCGGCTTGATGGGGCCAGTTGCAGTAATACAGCCATACGTACCGCTGGATTGATTGGCATCCGGCTGACCGAAGTTGGCATGATTGAACACGTTAAAGAGCTCCCAGCGGAACTGGACTTTGAATCGTTCGTACGCGGTCCAGTTCTTCATGACGGCGGCATCGCTATAGTTGATGCCAGGGCCCTGGAGCAGATTACGCCCGGTATTGCCGAAGGTGCCGGAAGCATTCTGCTGGAAAGCTGCTGTGATGAAGTACTGATTGAGCCATTGCTGCTTGCTTCCCTGATGCGTTCGTACAATAGCTCCGGGAACAAGGTCGGCACGATCTCCATAGACAAGGGCGCCGGAATTATTGTTGCCATTGCCGCCGTTGATGCTGAAGGCACGGCCCGATTGCATAGTGTAGATCGCGCTCAGCTCCCATTCGCCAAGTGCGCCACGCACAAAGTTGTTTACTCCCCTTGAGAGAGGGTGTTGTGTAGACGCCATTGGTCACAGAGACGAAGGGATAGTTGAGGTTGGAGATTCCTCGATTGAAGCTGACTTCGACCACGCAGCAGCAAGGGGAGCCAGTCGCTTCGCTCCCAGCTCCCCTTGCTGCCACACCCTGCATCGCTCTGAACTCAGAGTTCGATGCGCTACACTAACTCTTCACCAGCACAAAACATCGGCAATCCAAGGGGAGGCGCCTTAAACGCCTCCCTTACTGGTATCCATTTTATGGACCAATTAGGTGTTCTCCGGGGCTACGCTTTTAAACCCGTAGGTCTCATAACGAATGTCCATCTTTCCATCCTGAATGCGCACTACGGTAAAGCCTTCGGAAGTGCCCAGACGTGTCCCCTTCCACCAGTTTCCACTTACGGCACCGCCGGTTACATAAGGTATCCCATGCCAAGTCACCTGCTCCCACACGTGCGTGTGGCCCTGCAATACTCCGATCACATTGTGTTTGTCGAAGATTTTGAGGACAACTTCGGAATTATCGACCGAGAGAGAGCCGCGGGTGGTCCGGTGATCCGGTGAGAGGCTGAGATATGAACCTACGGCGGTGACCAGAGGGATGTGCGTCGCCACCAGTACAGGCGTCCGCGGTGGAAGCTTGCCGAGATCGTCAGCGATCCAATCTATCTGCTCCTGGGGAATGTGTCCGGTGTATCCGGAAGCGTCGGGGTTCGGTTGAACTGAATCCAACACGATAAAGTGCACGCTTTTGTGGTCGAAGCTGTAGTAAGCGCGTCCGAAGCGCTCTTCAAACATCTTCTTCCCGTAGTTCTGATCTCCCTGCGGGATCGCCCCCTTGCTCGAGATACCAAAGCAATCGTGGTTGCCGCAGGTGTGGTATACTTTCATTCCGAGATCCTGCTCGGTCTTCCCGTAAAGATCGAAGATCGAGTCTGCACGCTCTTTAGATACGTTCATCGCATCGAAGACGTGGTCTCCCCCTTGCATGGCAAAGTCTGCCTTGAGGATGCGCGCCTTCTTGAAGGCCATCTCACAGCCCTGCGCCGCATTGAGTTCGGGCTGCAGGTGCGTATCGGTCACGAACAAAAATTCAAAGCCCTGCTGCGAAGCTTCGGCGGAGGGATGAAAAACGTCTACGGTGGCGGTGGCGATGGCTGCACCGGCGAGGCCAAGGAATTGTCTGCGATTCGGGGTGGACATATCACCAATCTACTGTTTTCTTGCGAAAACATAGTTAAAAGAAGTCTTCACGCTGACGTAATCCTTCCTGTCATCTCTCAGACACATTTGTTTCACGCTTTTACGGGCTCATGCTTCGCAATATAAGCGGGATCAACCTCCACGCCCAACCCTGGGCCGGTGGGACAGGTGACGGTTCCGTTCGCGTCAGACCGTAGGGTCGAGGTCGGACATTTATAGGGCAAAGTGTCGTTGAAGCCTTTGAACTCGTGGTAAGGGCCGGAGTTCGGAATGGCGGAGACAAAGTGCATCATGTAGACATATCCTAGACCTCCATCCGAGATGTGCGGAATCGTTTGTTTGCCGAAGGCATGAGCCATGCGAGCGACGCGCATGCAACGCACCATTCCGCCAAAGTAAAACATGTCCTGCTGTGTAATGGAGAGTGCTCCATTGGCGACCAACCAGCGAAAGTTATGCATCGACGGCTCCTGTTCTCCACCAGCGATGGGGATCTCGAGAGCGTCGGCCACCTGTCGGGTCTCTTCGTACCAATCGAAGGGCACAGGCTCCTCGAAAAATGCGTACTTGTACTCCTGCATCAGCTTCCCGATTGGAATCGCATGCTTTACGTTGTAGGAGCCATTCGCATCGGCAGAGATGACCATCTCGTCGCCGAAGGTCTTTCGCACCAGCGGAATCAGCTTTTCGCTCCGACCTGGCGGAGTTTCGATGTGACTCATGCGACCGCCGACCTTGAACTTGATCGCCTTGGCGTAGGAGATCGAGAGGTCGCGCTGAAGATGTTCGATGACCTCTTCGGCGGAGTTGTCGCGCTCACCATTTGCCTGATAGACATTGATCTTTGGGTTGTAGATCTTGTCCGAGATCAGCAGACCGATGGAACGATTGGACATCTTTCCGAACATATCCAGGATGGCAAACTCGATGGTGGCAAGCGGAACCCAGATGGCGAGGCCCTGGGCTTTGTAGAGAGAGTTGTGAACTGTAACCGCTTCGAGCAGATCTTCCAGATTACGAGCATCTTTGCCTACGAAGAACGGCGCCATCTGCCGGACCAAAACGGGGTAAAAGGTCGGCATCTGAAGGGGATTCCCTACCGATAGTCCCTCATGTCCGTTCTTGGAGCGAACCCGGCATAGCCAGGACTCTTTATAGTGGAGAAGCTCAACCGATTCGATGATGACCGGATCTTTGAAGAGCTCGTGCTTAAAGACAGGCTGCCGGAGGATGTCGTCCAGCCTTGCATATCTCTCCTCCAGTGTCCCGGGAAGACCATGCCGAGGTGCGTTTAGGAACTGGGCGGCGGAGATTCGGGGCATCGTCGCTGACGCCAGAGCTCCGGTAATGATTCGCCGGCGATTAAGTTTCATGGGGATCATTCCTTATCAGGACGAAACTCTGCCTAACCCTCGTTATTACCTGAGAGTTCTAAAAGACCATGCGGGCACGACGAAGGTCGACGTCCCGAGACTCCATCTGAGGAACCTTTTTCAGATCGTCGGATGTCTTGAAATCGCCATTTTTTTCGCGATACGCAACGATATCCGCAGCCTGTTTGGAGGTAAACCCAAGCTGGTTTTCAAGCTCGCTCGCACTGGCCTTGTTCATATTGACCTTGGCCGTGACCGGAGGAAAGTTTTTCACCAAATATTCGAGAATATCCGTGAACTCTTCATCCGAAGCAGCTGCCCCCAGCCCGGACATCTTGGTGATGGTATCTTCCCATCCCTGCCGATTTTGTCCGTTCGCGAGGACGATATTGGGAGTGTGGCATTTGCTGCAAACCCGAACAAATGTCGCCTTACCGGGTCCTTCCGGGAGGCGATCGGAAGATGGTGGCGGAGCAGAAGGAGTTTGTGTCTGGGAGGTCTGTTGAACCGCCGGAGAAGCGTAAGAGGCTACGGAAATCGCGACCCAAGCTGCTCCGACCGACAGAACTCCAACCCAGACTGCACGTAGTACCGTTTCCCGATTCGTCATATCAAGAATGCATCTCCTGTAGATTCGCTACTGTCTTTATATAGATCTGCCAAAGATTATTCGAGTTTTCTCAGTCAAATAATTTCCCTTTCCCTTACTCTGATCGTCAAGAAGAAGACCTGAGGCTCGCGCGAAAAAGCTCTCGCGAGCCAAAGAGTTACCAGAGAATTTTCAGCGCGAGTTGAAGATCGCGGTTATCCAGCGAGGTCGAGGTGATGGTTCCCCATGCGGAGTTGGAAATATTTCCATTGGGATTGCCAAAGTTGGGATGATTAATGATGTTGAAAGCCTCGGCTCGGAACTGTGCTGTCAACCTCTCATAAAGATGAAAGTTCTTGATTGCGGAGAGATCGACCGAAGCGGTGCCGGGACCGCGCAGAGTATTTCGAGTGACCGTACCCTGGATGGTAGGAGCTGTGGCAGCGAACTGGGCAGGAGTCCCGATGACTGAGGGACCCTGCGGACTAGGAACCCAGTAGGCAGTCCGGTCAAACCACTGGGCCGGCGAGGGGCTGTTGATCTTTCCTGACTTGTGTCCAGGGACCAGATTAACTCGCTGGGGGACATAGCGACCGCAGTTACAGGAGCCGGTTCCTCCTGTGAGGCTGAAAGGATAGCCTGCCCGAAGCTGAATGATATTCTGCAGCTGCCATCCCCCCAGAAAGACATCCGCGACAGGATTCTGCGCCCATCGCTGTCCTTTGCCGAAGGGGAGAGGAGCACCCCAGCTTGCGACAAACCGGTGAGGGTTGTCGAAGTTTGAGTAAGAACGATCGAAGCCAAAGAACCTTGAATAGGAGGTATCGTTCGAGTCGGCCTCTCCAGAGTTGTTGTCCAGATTCTTCGACCACTGATAGTTCGCGAGGTAGTAGAGTCCTTTGGCGGAGCGATGTTCAATCTTTACCGAGAGACCGTTGAAGGCTGAATTGCCTACGGTTGCGCTGGTCAACATTCCAACACCGAAGGCAGGAAATGGAGACGGGCCAGCGGGAGTGAGGCCATCCACATGGTTGATCAATCCCTGGTTCTGGTCATAGCGCTTCCAGAGCTTATGTGTCGTGCTTCCGGTGTAGGCGAGCTCGAAGAGATTGCCGTGCCCAAGGTCCTGCTGAACGCTCGCAGTCCACTCTTGCGTGTAGGGGACGCGGTTATTGACACCGACGCTGAACGGGGGAGGGATGAGAGAAATGGAGTTGATACCGGGCATCAACCTCTGAACGAATTGATTGTTGAGGGATGCTTGAAAGTAAAGAGGAGCGACAGTACGCGTGAATTGGAGCTCATTGGTATTACTGTTATCGAAGTAAATGCCATAACCGGCGCGGAAGACAGTCGTTGGCGTGGTTTGGAAGGAGAATCCGACACGTGGGCCAAAGCCAAGCTTCATTGGCTTAATAATTCCGGCAGGAAAGAAGTTTGGCGTCGTGTTGACGAGAGATTGAAGTGCAGTTGGAATAACGGCTGGAAATTTATGGTAAGCAATTTTTCCGGAGCTAGGATCGAAGCTACCCTCCAGCCCATCCTTTTCGACAAAGGGCGAGGCGTATTCCCAGCGAAGACCGAGATTCGCTGTGATCCGGCTGGTCGCCTGCAATACATCATTGACGAAGACACCGTAGGTTTGGTCGGTGTAATGACCGAGGGAGGTTCCCGAGCCGGCGGCGCATGCGCTGCAGAATCCGCGGGCATAGTTTTCGAGTGCAGTATATGCCTTGCCTGTCGCAGGATTCGTATTTACTGGGGTACCATCGCTCGGAGAGTCCGAGAACGTAAACGCACCGCGAGAGGTCGTATCGGCAAGCTGGGTGATCTGGCGGTACTGGAATTGGAAGCCCATGCGGAGCGTATGGCGCCCAAGCACGTCGCTGATAGTATCGCCGGCGCTATAGACGTTTTCGGTGTCCCCTTGCGAGTTGCCTCCCTCCCCCAGCCCAGTGAAGCTTCCGATTGTGATACCGGGACGACCGAACTCATTGGGAAAGACGCCGCCGGAGATGTTGGTCAGACCTGCATCCTGAACCCAGTTTCTGCCGGCAGTCGGATTGACCGGCAGGGTATAGCCATAGGTGCGGTTGTATCCGATGCGGAGCTCATTGACAAGCTTGGAGGTAATGAGGAAGGTATCGCCGATGCTGACGTTTTGTCCTTTCTGCGGGTAGCTTGTCGAGCTCTGCACTGCCGGCTGAATCTCGGAAGAGTCGTAATTGATATAACGCTCGAAGAGCGAATGGCGTGGAGAGATGGTCTGGTCGGAACGGACCATCCACTGATCGTAGGTGTCGGTAAGGTTCGCTACGACAGAATAGTTATTCGTTCCACAGGTGGTGCAGTTAGGCACAGGAAAGGATGGATTAAAGACCTGAGCGAACTGATACATCGCAGGTGCTAGCTGCTGTGGCGTCGGGAAGTTGCCTTGGAACGGCTGACTCTGTGCGGAGCGAAGCCCCTCATATCCCCCGAAGAAAAAGACTCTGTCCTTGATGATCGGGCCGCCAAGCGTTCCGCCAAACTGATTCCGGTGGTAGACCGGCTTGTGTGGCGCGGTAGCGTAGGTGGAGAAATAGTTACGCGCATCGAAGAAGGAGCTGCGGGTAAATTCATAAGCCGAGCCATGCAGCTGATTGCCGCCGGACTTGGTGACCATAGAGACGACAGCTTGGCCTTGACCATACTCCGTGGAAAAGGTGCTGCGAAGAAGGTTGAACTCCTGAATGGTATCGACGGAAGGTTGAATCGAAAGGTTATTGAAGCGGAGCGACCGGATATAGACGCCGTCCATAACGTAGTTGGTAGAACTGGCTCGTCCTCCTTCGACCGTGATGTATAGACTCCGGTTTCCTACCTGAGCTGGGGTTCCTGTGTTCGCGGTCTGCGAGGGCGAGACGCCCGCCGAGAGAGTCGCCAATTGGAGAACGTTTCTTCCGTTAAGAGGAAGATCATTAACCTGCTTCTGGTCGATAACCTGCCCGACGGTCGCCTCGCTGGTCTGCAGCTGTTGGGCTTCGGAGGTCACCTCAACCGTCTCACTGGCTTCGCCTACATTCAGTGCGAGAGACTCATCCGCGGTCTTGCCGACGAGGAGATCAAAGGATGGAATGGAGGCGGTTTTGAATCCTGACTTCTCGACGGTCATGCGATAACTAGCCGGGGGCAGGTTAGGAACCGAGAATTCGCCGTTGCTGTTAGTTTTGGTGACACGTTCCGCGCTTGTAGCCAAATTTACAATATGAACGGTAGCATCGGGAACCAGAGCGCCCGTTAAATCACTGATGCGGCCGACCACCCCCGAGGTCGAAGACTCCTGCGCAGCGAGGGGCATCACTGCCGCGCTTAAGCAGGTGAGAAGAGAGGCCAGAGAAGCGGCCACACGGAATCGTACGATTCGACTTGAATTCGGGCTATTGCATTCGAGGTAAGGCGTTCTCTGTTGCACGGGATTTCTCCTCCTGAAGTTTTGCATCCACAATGTCTTTGTTGCCGAGTCTCTTGCCGGCTGTTATCGATCAGAGGACAATTCAGCTCCCCTATGGGAGCTTCGGGATGATTCCCCTAAATTCCGAATGGAAGCTGGGGAGGGAAAGAGATTGAAGCATAAAAATGAGACGTCTCATTGCGCTGAGGATGCTACTCATGCTCTTCGAGAACTGTCAAGTTTTTAACTTGATCCTTATAAATATCTTGCAACTGTAAGTTAAGAGAGAGTTAGGCACGGAAGGACCACCCGCATAATCACTCGTTAGAAACACACTTTGAAATGAGACGCTCCAAAATAAGGTGATCCTAAAACTAAACAAGGCTAAGGACCATTGATTCCGTCGTGTAGGATTTCTGATTATGTTGCCCACTCAAAAGGAGCTTGCCAAGCTCGCTGGCGTCTCTTCAGGAACGGTCTCCAACGTCATCAGTGGCTCGGCGCGAGTAAGTGAGCGATCGAGACAAAAGGTGCTTGAGGCAATCCGGATACTCAACTATCAACCAAATCTGATTGCACGCAGCCTAAAGACCAACCGCACCAAAACATTGGGAATCGTGGTGCCGGACATTACGATCCCCTTTTTCCCAAAGATCATTCGAGGGGCTGAGTGCGCGGCACGCGAGAGGGGATACTTTCTTATTGTGCTCGACTCCGAGGGCAGCCCGAATCGGGAGTCGGAGATGGTCGCATTGCTGCGTGCACAGAGGATCGAAGGCATGCTTCTGGTGACCGCCAGTGGGGAAGATCTAACCACAGAGCGATGGACTGCTTTGAGTTCCTCCTTCCCGGTTGTATGCCTAGACCGCCTTCCCGCCGATCTCGACGTCGATTTCGTTTGCGTGGATGACTGCGGCGCAGCGGAGATGGCAATTTCGCACCTGATGCGCTGCGGACATCGTGACATCGCCGTGATTACCGGTCCCCTTACACTTCGCAACGAGCAGGAACGCGTGCGAGGATATCGTCAAGCCTTACAAAAGGGGGGTGTTCCTGCACGACGGACAATGATTTGGAACGGAAGCTTTGAGCAGGATGAGGTGGCGCGTATCTGTCAAAATGGCATGCTTCGTCCAAGTGGAAGACCCACCGCCTTGTTTGCCACAAATGGCGTAACCGGCCTTGCCGCCCTGCGAAGCCTATATAGCGTAGGACTTAGTACCCCTCAAGACTTTGCATTTGTCACCTTCGACGAAATCGCCGCAGAGGACTTTTTTCGCCCGGGGATTACCTCGATCGTTCAACCCACATTTGACATGGGGTATCGAGCGATTGAAGTGTTGCTGAACCGAATTGAACATGGGAAGAACGGTCGACGTGAAAAGGTTCGCTTGCCTGCAACCCTAACAGTACGAGAATCTTCAAGCATGATTTTGAACCTCAATGCATCATCGAAAAGATTGAAGAAGGTTCGAAAGCATTAATCAATATCTCTATACTTAGTCGCTAAGAATTAGCTTAGACCTTTTTGATTGCATTCATCACTTGCTCCTTATTTTCAAGAATTTGTAGCTCAATTTTGAACTCGCGCCTCTCCCCCGGTTCGATGAATTCAAGTGTTCCCTGCGATCTTTCGTACTCTCTCCCTCGCGTGTTGCAGTTTGCAGGCTCGAGGCCAAGCACGAAATGGTTTACCCCCGTCATCTTCCATTGATTGAATCGTGACAGCGTTTGGGAGTCATAGTGCATTGCGATCCCAAAATCTAAGTCTTCCTCATTACTTACGAGAACCACGGCTACTTCCCTACGGTCGGCTTTCATTCTGTGAAAGTAAACCAGTTCCTGCTGCCCCATGTGAGGTGAGTCGAATAGATTCCATTTATCTAGACTTGCTTCAGAAAGATCATCGATCGGTGTGATCGATTCCGATGGACTGTAGATCTTCGATTTTGAGGTCAACAAGGGGAAACCGAAGTTGAAATGATAGAGAATCATTAAGGGAGACGAATGAACTCCCTGGTTTTCGACCGTATCCTGGATCGTAAACGATGCGCTATGAAGCGACGTGCTGATGGTTCGTTCGAGTAGCAGATTACGGCCATGCACGGATGCCTCGCGCACCTGCCCGGTGATCTGAAACAGGCAGTCCTCCCCCTCCCATCGTTCTGACCAGGAGACGTTCTCGGCGGGCGTGTTCGAGATGAGGCCATGCAATCCGAGTTCTTCGCCGTCATCGTGAGAGGCAGCACCAGCTGTAGAAAGGCCACAGGTCGTCAACAGACCTCCAGCAAAGTTTTTGAGCCAGTCGGCACCGTTGGCAGAATAATATGCAGGATGCACCATACCAGTTGGAGAATGCCAGCAGAGAGAACGGCCTCGGAAGGTAGCCTCATAAAGATCCATACCTCGGTCAGGAACGATCCATAACTCAAGACCGTGGGCTGTGCGAACGCGAAGTGCCCGCGTGCCCCTGGCTTTGCCATCCTCGTAAACGAAAGCCGAAATGCCACCGAGTTGCGAAAGTTTACCTATAAATTTCGATACTCTTTCTCGAGCGTTTTCTGAAAGCACCGTTCAATCTCCTCCTCTTAGGGCAGCTTTTTAAGCCAGATATTACGGTGCGATATCTTTACATCTCCCCCGCCTTCAATCTCGAATGCCAGCAGTCCTTTGAGCTTATAGAATTTTGGATCTGTATCCACGAGCATAGCCATCACGTGGCCGTTGATGATGTGAATGAAGGTATGACCATCCGCGATGATCTCGAATTGATTCCATTCTCCCGGCCGAATGTACTGCTTGAGTTCATCCGAGGTCCCGAGAGCCCCAAGGAGACGAGGTTTTTGCTCAGGTTCCGTGGCAACGACCTGGCCCCGCCACGCGATGATCCCACGCGTACTGTCCTGCTCATAGAGCTGACCGGTATAGCGATTGCCATAATCGAAGTCACCTTGATATCCCGTCAGGTTCCACTTGGCATGCTTTCGCAGCATCTCCTGACTTTGTTTTACCCGTTCTCTCTGAACGTCGGTCATCTGCGCCAGACGATCGGCGGGAACTTCACGCATGTGAGGTGGAACGTTTTTGCTTCGATACTGAATACCGCCGTTTGCGCCTATTCCTTCTAATTTGATCTCGAACTTGAGCCGAAAGTTACCGACTTCTCCTCCGCGCCAGATAATATTCGTCGTGCCTGAGGGATGAGCCTCGCTTGAAATACCAACAATAGCGCCATCTTCGACCTTCCAGACTTCCGGAGGACCATCCCAATTATTCAATGTCTTACCATCAAAGATCTGTGCCCATCCTTGATGGTCATTGAAGTCGATGGGCTCCGGTTGTACGAAGCGGCTACCGCCACTGGCAGTCTGCGCTTGTTGCTGCGCAGATGCGGAAAAGGAACAAAAGACTGCTGCACAGGTAAGGGAACATAGAGAAGCAACGAGTCTCGGCATAATAGTTTTCCTTCTCGCTAGACGAATGGGATGGCCTCCCATTGTTTCGTCTTTGCTGACTTTAAAATTGCATCGGTAACATAATCGACTGCCAAGCCATCCTTGAAGCTCGGCGCAAACTCTTGCTTTTCGCCGACGGCTTTCAGAAAGTCGGCGACCTGATGGATAAAGGTATGCTCATAGCCGATCTGTAAGCCGGGAATCCACCACTGCTTCATATAAGGATGATCGCCATCGGTGACGTGAATGCTCTTCCATCCGCGCAGGCGGTTCTCGTCGCGATGATCAAAGAATTCCAGGCGATGCAGATCGTGAAGATCCCAGCGCGCCGAGGCGCGTTCGCCATTGATCTCGAGCGTGAAGAGCGCCTTATGTCCGCGAGCGTAGCGCGTAGCCTCGAAGAGCGCCATTGAACCATTCTTAAAACGTCCCATGAAGATGCTGGCATCATCGATGCTCACGGGTTCAATCTTGTTCGTCACGCCGTGTTTGCGTTCTTTGATGAAGGTCTCCGTCATAGCTGAGACTTCAGTGAGAGCACCATTCAGCCAGAGAGCCATATCGATGTTGTGGGCGAGCAGGTCTCCGGTTACGCCGCTTCCTGCAACGGAGGAGTCGAGACGCCAGAGCCCCTCGCCGCCCTGAGGAAGGTCCTGCGAGATCGTCCAGTCCTGAAGAAACTGCGAACGATAGTGAAAGATGCGTCCAAAACGTCCTTCATCTAGAAGATTCTTCAACAACACCAGCGCGGGCACACATCGGTAGTTGTACCAGACCATATTGGGAATCTGTGCGGCTTTCACCGCGTCCAACATTGTCTTGCCTTCGGCCGCGGTCCGTCCCAGAGGCTTTTCGCAGAGCACCATCTTGCCTACTTTTGCTGCAGCTACAGCAATCTCCGCGTGTGTGTCGTTCGGACTGGCAACGTCGATCACATCGATATCGGAACGTTCTACCAAGGCGCGCCAGTCCGTCTCAACCGCATGATACCCCCAGTTCCAGGCAAAATCCTTCGCGCGATTCACATTCCGCGCGCAAACGGCTTTGAGCACCGGCTGATAGGTGAGATCGAAGAATCGCGGAGCCTGCAGAAAAGCGTTGGAGTGGGTGCGGCCCATGAAGCCATATCCCACCATGCCGATATTGAGTATTTTTTTTGCCATATCAATCCCACCCGTGCGCATCGCGAACGGAGATCAAAGCGCCGAGCACATCGCGCCAAGTCTCCGGCGAGGTCATCATGCTATTGGGAAACATGCAGCCGTCCCAGCAGATATGTTCAAAAGCATGCGTTGGATTACCGCTCTGGTCTCTCATCCAGAGACCAGAGACCTTAACGATGTTCATCTTTCCATTGGGATCGTTCGCTGGACAATGGCGTCCTGTCTTGTCGTGCGAGCCTGTCCCATGCACCGTTCCATCATTTTGAGCGACGTGAAAATCAAAGGTCCACGGCCGAAGCGCATCGGTAATCGTCGTGAGCGCTTCAATCAGGATGGACTGATCTGACCAATCAAATCCTTCGGGAAGTAGCCGATCCTCTGGAGCGTTGTACCCGAGAGTGTAAAGAAGCGAATGCGCCATATCGGCCTGAAACCCTACGGTTTGAGGGCGATCGAGCATCTCGAGGAGATTCACCATATGTTTCCATCCGTGCATACCTCCCCAACAGATCTCGCCTTCGGCAGCTAGGCGCTCGCCATAACCTTCCGCAATCGTGGCAGCTTCGCGGAACGTATCGGCAATCCTTCTCGTGTTCATTATGGGATCCTTTGCCCACTCCGATGGACTCGTAGCGGAGTCAATGCGAACGATGCCGTAGCGACGGATTCCGAGATCGCGCAGAGTCTTCGCCATTGCGCAGGTCTTCTTGACTTGCTTAAGGAATCTGCCGCGTTCGTCGTTCGAACCCATCGCCGAACCGCCGCCGGTCGGCTCCCATACCGGCGCCACAAGCGATCCGACGACAAGGTTGCGCCTCGAGATTCCATCCGCCAGCTTTGCAAGGTCGTCATGGGTAGAATCGATATCGACATGCGGCAACGAAGCGAAGAGGTCGACTCCATCGAATCGGACGTCATCGACTTGAGCCGCTGCGGTCATATCGAGCATGGTGTCGAGATCGATAAAAGGTTCAGAATTCGGCCCCTTACCGACCAGTCCCGGCCACATCGCATTGTGAATCGCAGGTTTCGCGTGTTGAGCAGCAACGTTCACAAGCCCTCACCTCTTGATCAATTGTGCAGCATCGGGGTTGCCGGGACCGAAGTGCTTGAGCAGAACTAGCGGGTCGGTCGGACTCAGATTCTCAACGATAAGTCCCTGTCGAGCGGATGCAGCAGTCACAAAGACCTCATCCTCCGTCATCTGGCCAAAACGAATCATGGACGGAGTAGAGACTGTTGTCTTTCCGATGCGTCCATGTCCTTGCGTCACAATGACACCGTAAGCTTCGCTATCTTGAATCGTCACACTCCGCAGAGGCATGACCGTCAACTCTTTCGCAGAATAGTATGGTGTTCCATACGTCACCCAGACCTCGCGATAGCCATCTGCTTTCATCTGTTCTTCGCCCTTCACCGGTCTCGGGAAGGTCTTATTGGACTTTGCGAACTCGGGGTGGATATTGGCCTCCCAGTCGAGCATGTTGACGAGGAAGTCGATGTCTTTACTGTATTCCGGTTGAACGTCTTTTATCAGCAGATCCCAATCCACGATGCGACCCTCTACCTCTGACTGGAACATCGCGAAGACATCGCTATTAACCTGTGGTTCATACGTGACAAGCGACCCGGGAGCATGCAGGATTCCTGGATTAATCTGCCACCCTTCGCCTGGTACCAACCGATAAGCACGGGAGTACGCCAGGATTCCGTTATCGCCACGATTCCAATTCTCCAGACACTTGCGAATATCATCCTTCGTAGTTCCCGGCTCGAGTCCCATATAGGTATGGGGAAAGTTATTCTGAATCTGGTTGTACTGCGGCGGAAAGTAATAAGCCTCGGGTTTTCCCTTTTGCCCAACGAGCTTTGCGAACTCATCGTTCTGGTGCATATGGTGCGGGATCGGCCCCATGTTATCGAAAAATTTACAGAGCAGGTTCCATCCGCCTTCCCGCTCCATAACGTCAGAACCAAGCAAAAGATCTCCTGCACTTCCCACCGCATCCTTCAGCAGAAACTTGTCACCTTGACCGGGATTGATATAACTAAGTCCTTCGTCAGGCAGGGCGGCCGGCCCGTTTGAGGCCTTGGTCGTAGAGGAGAACCAACGCTCATTAATACCGCCACGATGTCCACCGAAGGCGTAGAGGTCGTCAGGGTGAAGCTTCAGGCGTCTGCCAGGAATCATGAAGGAACGGGGTACCCAGCACGGCGCCAGTCGCAACACACCACCAGTTGCATTCACTACTTCCTCTACGCGAGATCGATCGAGCATGATGCTCCTATCCTTTGTCTATAAAACTTTGGTGAGGTAGGACGGCGCTTGCCGTCGGAACTTCTATCTTTCAGGTTGTTCTGCGATGAGATCGAATCTTATTCGATCAGTGCTCCATTCCAATGCCAAAGGAGTACAGGGTGTTATCGTGCGTTACGAAAAATATATGACCTTCTCCTACGGCGACTCCCGCATTGTGCGCGTAGGTAGAGATGGCGTCACCACTCGTGTAAAGCTCTTTGCCAGTCTCCGCATCAAGGACGTAGAGGATAGCATGTTTTGTTGCATCTCCCTGTGAGAGCGCAATGACCAATCCGTTTGCAATGACGGGAGGAGCCGGATTATTCAAATCGCGGGAGATCCACTCCGGGGTCAACGATATCTTCCCCGAGCTCTGTTCGATCTTGAAGGCAACGATGCTGCCATGCGGAGCCGTGCCATTCGTGGTAACGAATTTTGCAGCGCTATCGACAGGTCCAGGAATCGAAGCCAGCACCCAAGCCGTTTCTCCATTTGCATCCTGCCAACTCGCCAAAGCACCGATGGAAGTGGGTTTCGCCTTTGATAGAGGAGATGTTGCAGCCAGTGGGGTATGGTGGTCAGAGCCACCTAACGATTCGCCATTAAGCAGGACATAGCTACCCTCCTTCCCCGGCGCGGCCAGAAGCCTTTTTTCTTTATAGGTGAACGCTACAGGCGTCACATTCTGCAGACTTCCCTCCGACGAGTACCAGTCTTTCACTTTGGCATCCTCCCCTACAGACACGATGCTGTTGGGATGATCTTCTGAAGATGCGCCTTTCCCTTCTCCAGTCACAACATATGCGACGTCGGGGTTGAGAGTCGGCCCCATAGCAACAAGTGGAGGGACTGCCCCCGTCTTATGGGCAGACACGCTGTAGTCTTTGCCGTCCATCATCATGGACAGCAGGGCATTTTCGGATCCCGGACATCCCGTCTTTGTGGTCGTATAGATCGTTCTGCCGTTGAGTGCGAGTCCGTTCGAGACACCGACTGCGCCTGTCACAAATTTCACGGGCGGAGCGAAGTCCCTCCCAGTAGCAATAATCTGTTCATGAAGCAGTCCATCACCGGTTAGGACATAGACGCCACGAAAGCCGAAGCCGCCACCTCCGGCGGGTACTCCCACACGCCGGTCGGAGGCAGCCATGGGGCCTGAAGGAGGTGGTGGTACATCGTGAGCCCGGCGTGCCCTAAAGTTAATGACGGCTGGCGCCTCAGCGACAATCCCTAGATTGGTCGAACCGCAAGAGGAAGGATCTGCATCGTAGTGCTTGGTCCAGATCATCCGCCCCAGTTCGGAGTCCACCGCAAAGAGATCCTCTGTTCCAGCCCATAAGACAAAATCTTTAAATCCTTGGGCGTTGATGAGACGAGGAACAAGAATTGGCTCGCTGTAAGACAAAGTATCTTTTGCTGGCTCATTGCCCAGCTTCAGCTTCCAGAGAAATTTAAACTTTCCCTGAAGCGTCTCCTTCGTCATGACGGTCTCGGCTTTTTGGTAGCCGCTGTGGCTCATATCATTCCGCGGAGAGCTCCAGTTCCCTACAGCCTGCGCAGCTGCCGAGGCCACACTGAAAAGTGTGACGAATGAAAATCCGATTGGATGACCGATCCATCTCTTCATTTTGCCGACTTCCTCTAAATTTCTGCCTCAGGGGCAGTGTTACTTAATTCCGAAGCAATAGATCGTTCCGTCGAAGGTCCCGAAGAGAATGCGGCCACCTGCCACCGATAGACCAGCTTGGTGGAGAAAAGAAGCGATTTGATCACCACTGGAGTAGAGCTCCCTGCCAGTTTTGGCATCGAGCACATAGAGCTTGGCGGGGAGCGAACGCTTAATCCTGTCTTCGGCGGAGAAGAGACCTCCCTCCTGCTCGTTCGTTTGGCCCGTAAATTCACCTCCAGCCAGTACAAAGACCAGATCGTTGGCGACAACAGGAGGCTCTGCCGTCATCATGTCTTGTGACTGCCAGGCATTCGTCATTGCCGTCTTGCCATTCTTCTCTTCGATCTTGAACGCCAGGATTCCACCATTCGGCGTTGCGCCATAATTGATGGGAAATTTTATAGTTGTCGGTCCACCATTTGGAGCCAGCACCCATTGCGTCCCATCGCTGCTCTTCCATGCAGCAAAGCTGCCCCACGTTCCTTCTGTCTGAAAGTTGACATTCGCATTTGCAATCAATTCAGACCGAAAAAGTGGGGTTTGGTGATCCGCGCCTCCGATGGATCTGCTATCCAGCAGAAAAAAGCGCCCTTCTTTTCCGCCTCCCACGAGAAGATCGCGGCCTTTATAGGAAAAGATAACGGGAGTGGTGTTTAGATCAAGATCACGCTTCGTCAGCCATTCATAGTTCGAAGGCGTGTAATAGTCCTTAAGAGTAAGCGTATCGTTCGCGAAGGTATACGCTTGAACGCTTGTAGAGAGCAGACCGGCCTTCGCATCGTAGGGGTGATCCCCCGATTCAAAATAGATCGCGCCATCACTTCCAACAGCTGGCCCTGCCGTCCCCCAAAGACCACCCTGCGGAGGAGAGGAGGTCGTTACCTTCTTGTTCATGGTGTTGTAAGCATAAAGAGCATTGGGGACGCCTCCGCAGCCTTGCCCAGTGATCGTATAGACGATGCCATTAACGAGATTCAAGCCGTAGGGCTTACCGTACACTCCTGGCAGCATCTGAACGGCCTTCTCCTTCTCATCGCCGGTTGCCGGATCTATCATATGCAGATACCCATCCGTGGTGATGACGTATAAAGTGCGTTCGCCAGATCCTGCTGGAGTGATCACAGGAGTCGCGCTGAGAGCGTTGGTGCAGATAAAGCCGCGCCCCTCGCCTGGCTCCTCGGCCTGATCCGACATCCATTTCAACTTTTTCTGCCAGACCATCGTTCCCGTATCGGCATCGACGACAAAGACGCCATTTGAACTTCCGGCGAAGATCGCAACCGTCTTCACTCCGGAGGCCGTCCGGATACTATTCACGATCAAGGGCTCGCGGAACGACTGCATTCCCATGGTTTTGTTGTCGGTCTTCAGCTTCCAGAGCAGCTGAATTTTACTGGCATTCCGAGGGGAGATCCGCGTCTCCTCCCGCTGCCATGCATCGCGTTGAGGGCTATAGCTGCTGGTCGTCCATTCTGCACCTCCTGTTGACTGCGCTTGCAGATGACCGCTGATAAAACCTTGAAGGCAGAGGCATCCGACGGCGAAGGAGATCGCTATCCGCCAGAGCGTGGAACATCTTAGCTGCCTGTTTGCCCTCATAAAGATGGTCCTCGCCGAAGTTACCTCGTCAATTATGAGACGTCTCATTTCGTGAGCATCCTATCCATGAGGCGATAAACCTGTCAATCTGAATTCTCGAACCCGACCCGTCTTTCCCAAGAAAATCATAGATTTCGAACACCGTATTCAGATACCCCTCACCCACGCCTGCAAAGTATCTCCGCAAAGTTTAGGCTAAAGATATCTATGATCCAGCATCGAATCGAGCATTCCCTGATGATGGAAAAAGGCAGGAGAATTTTATTTGTCTGTATCTGCTTTCTTGCCCTACTTGCCGTCTTCGGTTGCAAGGCAAAGCCCTCGGAGACCCCGTTGGGAACGCCCGTCTCGGTTCATCCCCCGTTAGGTTTGCCGGCTGTGCCAATTCCATCCGACAATCCCCCCACAACCGAAACAATTGTGCTGGGCCGCAGGCTCTTTTATGAGCCAAAGCTCTCTAAGGATGACACCCTGGCCTGCGCGGCCTGCCATAATCCTCAACACGACTTCACTGATGGTCAAGCGCTCTCCAAAGGCTTTGGAGGAGCGATCGGAGTTCGAAATGCCCCGACACTTTTGAATGTCGCCTATCAACCTTTGCAGTTCTGGGATGGCCGTGCTCTTAATCTCGAACAGCAGGCTGCAAGCCCCATTGCCGATCCGATTGAGATGAATCAATCGCACGAGGTTTCGGTCACTAAACTCGCTCGCGATTCTGTCTATCGCGAGATGTTCCAAAAGGCCTTTGGCAGCGAAGATGTCACCTTGGGGAGAATCGAAAAATCGCTGGCAAGCTTCGAACGTACCCTCCTGAGCGGGAACTCTGCGTTCGATCGATTTGAATATGGAGGAGACAAGAACGTTCTGACTCCTGCCCAGGTTAGAGGTCTCGCCCTCTTTATCAATCCCCAGAAAGGAAACTGCGCAGCCTGTCACACTCTCAATCCGAACTACGCTTTATTTACAGACGGTAAATTTCATAACATCGGCGAAGGCGTAGCAGATGATGGCACGATTAAAGATCCCGGACGGTTCCATCAGACGAGAATCGATTCGGATAGAGGAGCCTTCAAAACTCCCACGCTGCGCAACGTGGCGAACACAGCTCCCTACATGCACGATGGCAATTTAAAGACGCTACGCTCTGTGGTGGACTTCTACGCCGGCGGCGGCAACTCGAATCCCTATCTCGACAAAGAGATGAAATCGATTCATCTTTCAGGCCAGGATCGTTCCGATCTGGTGGAGTTTCTCAACTCGTTGACCGGCGAGATCCCAGCCAATGTGGGACCGCCTCAAAAGAAGGAATAGAGTACAGGTATGGTGCTCAAAATACGAAAGCTCGCTCTCCTATGCATTGCACCGGCTATTTTGGCCACTGGGTGCTCGAGGAAAAACGAAACAGCGCCGTCCGGTCCGCCACTCTCTCAAAATACCGTCTCCTACTTCAAAGTGGATCCCAGTACCGCTGCCTCCATCACTGGAACGGTGCACTACAATGGAAAACCCACTCCACGCAAGCCTATCGACATCAGTGAGGATCCGGCTTGTGTCGAGGCGCATCACGGAAAGCCCTATGACGAATCGGTCATGGTAAGCCGAAAGGGAGAGTTGGCCAATGCGTTCATCTACGTTAAGAGCGGTTTCGAAGGGAAGACCTTCGCAACTCCATCAGAACCTGTCGCGATTGACCAGAATGGCTGCTGGTTCCGCCCTCGCGTGCTTGGCATACAGACCAATCAGGTGCTGAAGGTCGTGAATTCCGATCCCGTTACCCATAATATTCACCCAATGGCTGAGGTGAATCGTGCCTGGAACCATAGCCAGGGCGCTGGAGATCCACCGTTGAACCGCAAGTTCACCAAATCCGAGATTATGATTCCCGTAAAGTGCAATATCCACGGCTGGATGCGCGCTTATATCGGCGTCCTCGATCATCCCTACTTTGCTGTTTCTAAGGAGGATGGAACCTTCACCATTTCAAACCTCCCACCTGGAACCTATACACTCGCTATCTGGCAGGAGAAGTTGGGAACACAGGAACAGCAGATCACCATCAGCCCACGGCAGCATGCGGTCGTCGACTTTAATTACAAGGGGAAATAATAGATGAGCCGGCAATTGTCTCTCGCAATCATCCTGGGCTGCACACTCTCAACGTTCTCTCTGATGGGCTGCAAATCTCAGAATCCCGAAAAATCGCCAACTCCTGCACTTCCATCCGAATCAGGAGCACCAAAGATCTACACAACAAACGAGGTCTCAGGCGATCTCTCCGTGATCGACAGTGGAAACGGTAACCTTCTGGCCACGGCTTCTCTCGGCAAGCGTCCTCGCGGAATTCACTCAAGCCCCGATGGAACGACCCTCTATGTTGCACTGAGCGGAACCCCGATCGCGGGACCTGACGTGGACGAGAGTACATTGCCCCCGGCTGACAAAAGCGCAGACGGCATCGGGGTCTTCGACGTTAAACAACGCAAGCTTGTGAAGATTATTCCTGGAGGATCTGATCCGGAGAACTTTGACGTCAGTCCCGACGGCAAACGACTGTACATCTCCAATGAAGATGTCTCCGGCGTAAGTATCATTGACCTTGCCTCCGGCTCTATCGTCAAAACCCTTAAAATCGGCGCACAGCCCGAGGGTGTGAAGGTCTCTCCTGATGGAAAGCAGGTGTATGTGACATCAGAGGAGACCAGCGAGATCGCTGTCGTCGATATTGCCGCCGAGAAGATCATCGCCACCTTTAAAGTAGGACATCGTCCGCGCTCGGTAGCCTTCATGCCAGATGGAAAGCATGCTTATGTCAACGCCGAAAATGATGGCACCGTCGTATTGGTAGATACACAGAAGCACAAAGTGACTAAGACTATTCAGATAGGCAAACCGGGACTGATCAAGCCAATGTCGGTTCTGCTTGCTCCGGACGCGAAGAAGCTTTTCGTCAGCACAGGTCGCGGTCATATGGTCTTCACCATCGATACCGAGACCAACAATGTCCTCAGCTCCGTAGAAGTCGGCCAAAGGCCATGGGGAATTGCACTGTCCCCTGATGGCAAGACCCTGTACTCGGCGAATGGTCCATCCAATGATGTAACTGCAGTCGATGTCGCAAGCAATACCGTCGCTCGCAAGATGAAAGCAGGCAAGGGGCCGTGGGGGATTATCGTACTTCCGTAACTCCTAGATCGGCCTTCGCGTACGGAAATACTTCTGATAGGCCGCAATCCAGTTGGTTGCGATATCGTGTTGCGCGTCGGCAAGGTCGATCTTCTTTTCACAAACGAGTTGATGAAGATGACGTTCGAGCCTGTCCTTTGCCGCCGCATTCCATGTCGTCGCCTTGTAGGATTGCGGCCAGAGGTTGCGAACGTCATTCGTCCCGCCAAGCTGTGGGCTAATGAGATAGTCCACCTGAAAATCGTTCCGCGAACGATCCGGCAAAATCCCATACTCTCCAAAGATCGTTTGTCGAACGGAGTCTGAGACAGCTGGATCAAAATTATCATCGTCGCCAGTGGAGCACATCCGGTCGATACTGATTGGCTTCGTCATCCCCGGCGTCAGTGCCCGATTTGGAAGCGAGATAGAGATCTCCGCCACTGACCGGTAGAGGTTTGGAGCAAGCAGAAAGACAAGGGCAATTCCAGTTGCGGCCAAACCAGCGCGATAAAAAGAGGCCGGTACCCGCTGCCAGATCGAGAGAGCTCGGTTACCTGGGAATATCTCCGTCGATGCTTTGGAAGCTTCGGACAACTTTGCTCGAAGAAGAGCTTGGGCCTCGTCTCGACCAGATTCCACGGTGGCCTCTGATTTATCCAAAAACCGGATCTGCTCTAGTTCCTCCACAAGTAGCCGGCTCTCTATCAAAGCGATCTGGCACCGGTTACACCGATCTAAATGAGATTGGACGCATGAGGCTGTCGGCTCAATCAACTCACCATCGAGGTACTGAATTAGATCGGTCTGAGACAGATGTTCTTCCATGGGAACTATCTCTCCCCCTCACTGCGTCGAAGACGATCGAGTGACCGTCCCAGCGAATTTGCCACGTTTCCTAACGAAATTCCAAGAACCTTTGCAATCTCACGATATTTCAGACCTTCGGAACGTAGCTGCAGACACAAACGATCGGCTTCAGGAAGAGCCTCGAAGGCTCTACGAAGCCGAAGGTGACGCTCGCCAAATAGAATACTCTCCTCAGGCCCTAGATCTCCCATCGTGCACAACTCTTCCCCCGCAACCGTCTGATCCTCCAAGCTATAGCGAACTCGTCGCTTCAAAGCAAGATTATGGGCAACTCGAAAGAGCCACCCCAGAAGATTGCTGCAAGATCGCTTCGATTGTAAATGTCTGAAAAGCGCCAGGAAGACCTCCTGAACAACATCCTCAGCATCATGGCTCTTCAAACCTAGGGAAACGGCGTATCGAATCAGGCGAGCCCGCAGATGATCGTGAAGACAAAGAACCTCTTCTTCGAGCGAATACACCTTCACCCCAGTCTCGAGTCTTACGAGAGGAGAGGCTTCAATACCTGATTGCGAAGCATTCGACATAGTCAGGAGACATTGTAGATCTCCTCACGGGGGAGGGGTCTTCTTTGAGGATAGCAGGAAGACCCATAGTTCTCCTTTGCTCTCCACACGGAACGCTTCATCTAGATCCACTGGCCGCCAGGTGGAGAGGAAAGATCTCGTTCTTATGCGATCTCGAAGGCATCCTCAAGCGTGGAATCAATGGGCTTATGTTCGCTCAACCGAATCGGAATTGCGTTGCGAAGCCTCTTGAGAGGCACGGAAAAAGCTCGTAAGATCTCGTCGCCTTCGCGATATAACCCAGCCTTGATCCAGACATTCTGGATCAGGAGGATCGAGCATAACAAGATGCTGCCAGACTGCTTTATCAATCGTCGCACTTAGAGTAATCGTGACCGTCGACACATTTCAACTCACCATCATCTCGACAATCGCTTCCTACAGGTCAGAGAGCAGGTCAGAAAGAGGGATATTGAAGCCAAGAGCGATGACCTCAAGTGTTGCCAGGGATATACCTTTTTTTCCACACTCGATGTCACTGATGTAACTTCGGTCAATTCCAAAAGCAATCGCCATATCGAGTTGGGTAAGGCCTCGAGATCGTCGAAGATCTCTCAGCCTGAAACCGAAACGAATTCCGATCTCTCTATGAGGGAAGCGATGGGGAGCGGCAGGCAGATTTAATACATTCGCTAAAGCCATTGGAAACAATCCTCGGAACTAAGAAACTTGGATCTATCTCTCTTCGCTAAAATCAGGCCTAACTTATATCACTACCAAGTGATCAATTTATTTATAAAAATTCCGTATGTCTTGCCACCAATAGACTGTATTATTCGTTCCACCTTACCCCATGCGGGAAATCTATTTTTATTCCGGATAGCCCGTGCTTAACTATCTCCAATTAAAGCGGAACCGATGTCGCCTAGCAACGACATCTTTAAATAAAGATGCCTGCTGGAACCCACAATAATTCCTTGGTAATCACTCACTTAGACTCTCACAAGCTTTAGGTAACCACAAAAGTGACGCAAGTCAAGGATAGGTAACCATTATCAACTAGAGTATCAAAATCACGTCGCTGCAAAATATTTCACTTGCATCATATCAATTTATTAAAGGCATTAAAAATACTTAGGAGCCTCTGCCGCTGTTAGCCGATATGTCGCTTCTTGGCGACATATCAATCATCCGAATCAAGTTACATATAAGAACTATGCAGGCTAGATAGACAAGAGCATTTAGTAAATATTTTAACAGGGAGACCTACCGGTTCTAGATTTTGTCAAGAAATATTGGGAGTGATGAAGTGAATCCAAATTATTTTGCGGATGTTGCGATCATACGAGCCTTGTTGAGTGTAAAGCAGCGACGGATACTCGCCGTGCAGGTATTCAGTGCCATGATGACTATTACTCTCCTCCTGGCTATTCTGCTTCCCAGTAAATATCTATCCCACCTGAAGATCTTGGTTAAAAACGAACGCGCAAACTCTCTAATCAATATGAGCGACCAGACACAGGGAGTGGTTTATCTCAATGATGTGAGTGAGGCACAGATCAGCACCGAGATCGAGCTTTTGACGAGCAACGACTTGCTCCGTCAACTCGTTCGCAAGTGCAATCTAACTCAATTCGTCAGCAAAAGCGTTACAGATCTTGAAAAGAGAGAAGAAATCGCAGTCACCAATCTGCGCAAATCCCTGACAGTAGCGGCGGAACACCGTTCTAACGTAATTGGGGTATCCTATGCCTCGCGTGATCCAAAGCTGTCAGCGCATGTCTTACAGACGCTCTCTGAACTTTACCTGGCATCCCATCTAGCTCTCCATGGGGCGCCCGGATCTTATGAGTTTTTCGACAAGATGTGGAAAGATGCATCCGTGCAGTTGAATACGGCCGAAGAAGATCTAGCTACCTTTAGAGAGAGTCAGCACATCGTCTCTTTGCCGGAAGAGAAAAGCATTCTGCTGCAACATATGGCCGACCTACAAAGTCGACTTGTCGAATCCCGAGCCTCTACTGAAAAGACACAGCAGGAAGCTTCCAGTTATAGGACATCCATCTCGCACATGAGCTCGTCGATTGAAAAGGAACGGAGGTCTATTCCCAACCAGACCTCGATCGAACAACTAACCACTCTATTAGTGACATTGCAAAATAAGCGTGCCGAATTGGCCACTCGTTATCAACCGAAAGATCGAATCATCCGTGAGTTGAACAACCAAATTGACATCACACAGAATGCACTCGATAGGGCAAAGCTATCTCCCACGCAAGAGATCGCGAGTGGCGTCAACCCTACCTTTCAAAATGCTGAGGATAACTTTGTTCGGGCCAGCGCAGCCTATGCGGGAAATCTCGCAGAGGCCAAAAGCCTCAATGCTGAGGTTGCGATCGGCAAGCAACGACTGACTCAAATGAGCAATATCACGGCCTCGTACGACGATCTTGTCCGTCGACGCGATGAACTTGCCAAGTTGCGGGAAGCTTATCGCAAAAATCGAGACGAAGCCTACGTCGGGCAGTCTCTCGATCGTCAGAAGCTTGCCAACGTCGCGGTCGTCGAGACCCCCATTCCTGAAAAATTGAGCAAGCAGCCAAAGAAAGGGCTGATTCTCGCCGTTGGATTCTTATGGTCTCTGCTCTGCGGTCTGATCGCCGCCGTCTTCGCAGAACTGAGCACCCCACGAGTTCGTTCTACCTATGAGCTTCAGCAAGCAGTCTCGGTCCCACTTCTGGCGGCAGTTCCCCAGAACGCACCTCTCTCGTTTATCAGCGAAGAATTTCCTGAGCTCTACCTCGCCATGCAACGAACAATCTTCACCCCTCAAGCACAATTGGAGACACGATGAAAGTCACGGCTATTGCTGAAGAATACTCTCCGGATTTGCTTCCCACGTTGCATCTTCCGAGGGCGAAAATTCGCAGCTGCCTGTCCCGCTTAATCGCGGAAGTCTTCGAGCGATCTGAGGACGATTCGAAGGCTGGAGTCATGCTGACATCTCCAGTCCGTGAAGCTGGTGTCTCCTTCATCTGCAGCAGTATGGCTGCTGAGCTTGCACTTCAGGGGCTCAAGGTTCTGCTCGTAGATGCTAGAGCACTGCTATCCGTTCGCTTTATCTCTGTCGAGCGTGTAGCCGGGCTCTGCAGAAGGATGGGATCTTCACAGCTCTGGGTTTTAGGAGCGGGAGAGACTTCCAAGGCAAATAGAGCCTTCAAAGATGAAATACCTGGCTCCATCGAAACTTTATTGAGAGGGCTGGAGCGGGAATTTCCCTATTTACTCGTCGATGCTCCAGCATTGTCGGTTGGTAATGATGCAAATCTCCTGGCAACACAAGTTTATGGAACCTTGCTGGTCGTCCGTAATGGACAGACCAGCAAGGTTGACCTCCAAAAGGCTCAATCGACACTTACATCCTTTGGCGGTCGAGTCATCGGATCTGTCTTCAACGCGCACTAAATAAATAATAGGCAGGCGTAGACATGAGATATATCGAAAAGGCAACTCTCATTGCTCTTGCACTTACGTGCTTAGGCGTTCAGGCGCAGAGTTTTGCAGAAAAGAACCCTGAGTATGTGCTACAGCGCGGAGATGTTCTGGATATCCGCTACCGCTATACACCGGAGTTTGATCAAGTCGTCACCATTCGACCAGACAATCAAGCAACTCTTCTAAACTTTGGTTCCATAACTACGAGTGGCATGACGGTCAGCGACTTTCAAAAGAGGGTTGTTGAGCTATCTGATAAGACTCTGGTCGACCCGCAAGTGACCGTCATTCTGAAGGAGTACGAGAAACCTCATGTGTATGTCGAAGGTGAGGTCAATACTCCAGGAAAAGTTGATTTTCGCAGTGATATCTCCATACTCGACGCAATTGCTCTGGCTGGCGGATTCAGGAACTCCGGAGCAAAAAGCAAAGTTCTTTTGATGCATCGGACAGGCAATGGGGACGATACGAAGACAACCGTGCTCGATCTGAAGAAGTTGATCGACGATAAAAAGATCGAAGAAGCCGTCTTGGTCCGCGCGAATGATGTCATCTATGTGACTCAGGACCGTTTGAGCAAGATCGAACGAATTACACATTTGGGGCAATTCGGTGCCGTCTACAATCCAATCGTCCACTAAGACCGAAGATATTTCGGCGAACTCGATGGTCGGCCAAGTTTGGAGCCGCATACGCTCGGTCTTTGCCTCTGATATCTCTGAAGCCTCGATTAACGGGTCCGAAGCGAACAGCCGTTCACGCAATCGCTATCGCCGTGCAGCGATCAATGGAGCAACTTCCCTCCTTGCAAAACTTATTGTGCTTGCCACAACACTCATCACCGTCCCATTGACTTATCGCTATCTGGGTACTGAGCGGTACGGGTTATGGATGACAATTACCTCTGTCGTTTTATTCCTCAGCTTTGCAGACTTTGGAGTGGGTAACGGTGTAACCGCTAGCATTGCCAAAGCAAATGGCAACGACAATCGCGAGGCAGCGCAGCGTAGTGTCTCCTGTGGTTTCTATCTTCTCAGTCTAATTGCGATATGTCTCGTTCTTGTATTTTCTGTCTTTTATCCGATGATTCCTTGGTCTCATCTTTATGGAACGAAGACAGCCCTAGCCAGCCGGGAGTCGGGTCCCGCATCGGCAGTTCTACTTTTATGCACTGCGTTAAACATGCCTTTGGGAATCGTGCTGCGTATCCAGCTCGGCTATCAGGAGGGATATATCGGTGATCTCTGGAATGCAGCAGGAAATTTGCTTGCGCTCTTCGTCATCTTCCTGATTGTTCACCTAAAGGGTGACCTACCCATGCTGGTCTGTGCAGTCGCGGGAGTCCCCCTACTTGCGACGGCGATCAATGGTGTCATGCAGTTTTTCTATGTGCGACCATGGCTTCGACCGCGTATTTCTATGTTTCAGTCAAAGGCAGCCCTTCAACTGGCTTCTGTAGGCGGGCTTTTTTTTCTGCAGCAGTGTTTCGGTCTAATCTATTACGTCACGGACAATATCGTTATCTCGCGCGAGATGGGTGCGGCTCAGGTAGCGCACTATGGTGTGCTGCAAAGAATTTTTTCTATCGGACTGGTTGCGCAGTACTTCATGATGCCTCTGTGGCCTGCGATCGCAGAGGCCGTGGTTCGCAGAGACTATACCTGGGCCAGACGCACGGCGCGCCGTGCCATTATCTTCAGTATCGCGACAGGAGTAGTTTGCGGAACAATTCTATTGCTTGCCAGCCGCTTCGTCATGAAGCATTGGTCAGGGGTCGATCTTGGTCCCCTCGATGCGCTCCGCATAGGCTTTGCCGTATGGGTTGTCGTAGTGGGATTTATCGCGGCGATGAATGCAATTTTGAATCAACCCGGCACTATGTCGAAGCACCTCGTCTTGTTCGGAAGCGCCTCAATCGTAAGCTTGATTTTGAAGTTCGTCTTCGCCGCGCATGGATCGCTCACTGGAGTGATCTGGTCAACAACGATTGCGTTCGGCACCATCTATGTTATCCCAGCTATTCGTCTCGCTTTTAGCAGTCTCTCTACCGACGAGGGTACGCTATGAAGCCGGCAAGTCCCATGAGCGCTCGAAGCCGTAAGACGCTTGTAGTTTTGGCGGCTATACCTTCGATCGACTGCATTTTCGATCAGTTGAACAATGCTTTGCAACTGCACATTGGTCCTCTAGGCATCCTTCAGGCCATTCGCCTAGGTCTTCTTGCTTTCTTCCTTTACACCATTATAAAAACATTACGTCGTTCTCCTTTGCGTGCTTCTTTCATTCCACTTCCGGCCCTACTCGCGTTGTCTGTACTCGCTGTAGCTGCTAGCAAAGAACTTATCGTAAAAAGCGTCTTGGCATCGGAAAGCATTGGAGCCTACGGCCAGATGTTTTACTGGACTGCTCTCTGGACCACTATCTCTGTAAGGTGCGAGACCGCCGAGGAATCCATATTTATTTTGCGCGGCCTTGCGCTCGGAGCCTTTCTCACGGCGATCTCCGTAGTTATCGGGCTGTTTGCCGGGGTAGGAAATTACTACACAATGGACTCGGTTCTCTCTTCGGCCGGATGGTTTGATACAGCGAAGATGATTACTGGAATTCTAGTTGTGGGAAGCATCATCCTGCTGTATCTCGGGAATAGATCGCATCCATGGATGTTCGCTTTCTCGGCAGGGGTATGCGCTGTTGCCTGCGTATTGACATATGCTCGTGCCGGTCAGGCTGCTCTCGTTGCGGCGACGACGTGGCTTGTGCTCTGGAGATTGCTAGTGAGTCGCGCCACAGAAGGACGATGGCTCAACCGCTGGTTTGCTCTCCTTCTTGTGGGTTGCATCATTGTCCCATTCGTCGTGAACGTGAATTCCATGCTTGCACGTTGGGGTGATGTAGGGAACTCCGATAAAGCCGGTTCCGGTAGAGCGACCTTCTGGAAGATTGCCCTCAACACCTTTGAAAATGAGGATGATGTTCAACAATCACTTGGAATTGGATACAAAGCCATGTCGGAGATGCTCCTCCGCGACTACGGCGAAGACATCAAGCATACGCACAATGATTTCTTAGATCTGTTGCTGATCGGTGGAATCCCTGGAGTGCTCCTTTTCGCCTCCTTTGTTCTCTCCTTTTCGTGGATGGCATTAAGATCTGAGCCTCGAAGCGCAACTGGTGGCGCCGCCATTGCAATCTTTATTGCCTATCTCTGTCACAGTCAGCTGACCGGTCAGATATGGGGCACCGACTCGATGACTTACTACACCGTCGGGTTAGCCTGCTTTTCCAATATTGCTCAGCGGGGAAAAGCCATCAAGCCTACTTCCGTTACAAGTATTAGCCATTATCAACCTTTGTCACAAAATTAAAGGAGCCACTGCTGTGCTGCTCTCTTCGCGACGTGTCGGACTTATTCTCGATATCCCGCTCGATGTGACTTCGAGTGAGTCATCCAGCGAACGCATCTTCTCGTTGGTCGAACAGGAACAACCAGCATACGTGTGCTATGCGACGGCGCACATGCTCATTGAAGCCAATCGCAGGCCAGACATATGTCAGGCATATCGCGACGCCGCAATCGTCAATCCCGACGGGAAGCCACTTGCCTGGGGCCTTCAGATTCTGGGCTACAAGGATGCACGCTGCGTGACCGGGCCAAATCACACTCCACTGTTGCTGCAAGAGGCTGAACTCCGCGGTATACCTGTTGGATTTTACGGTGGTCGCCCAGAGACACTGAATCGCCTTCAGCGGGCGTTGGCACAAAGATACCCGCGACTGAAGGTCTCGTTCGTCTACTCTCCTCCATTCTGCGAGTTGACAGAGCCGGAACATCGGGAGGTTATCAACGCAATTCGAATCTCCGGAGTAAGCATGCTGTTTGTCGGGCTCGGGTCTGTCAAACAGGAACTTTGGATGCATAAGAGCTATGCCTCACTTCCCTGCGTGTGTTTGGGAGTGGGTGCCGTGTTTGAATTCCTCTCTGGAGAGAAGAAATTACCTCCACATTGGGCGCAACGGTCTGGTCTCGCGTGGCTTATTCGCCTGTGCCAGGAACCTCGTCGTCTATTTCGTCGCAATCTATACTCCCCGATCTTCGCTGTAATGTTCGGATTGCAGTTCGTGACGGAGATGTGCTGGCGCCTCATCGGCATCTCTCGCTCGGAAAGCTCGCTTGTAGGGAGAAATTTATGAAACTCATGGTTTATATTGCCGATCTTGCCTTGTCCAGCACGATCTCCTACTTTGCGATCCGCAGTTATCTTCGCTATGCCGTCAGAAGACAGATTTTTGATATACCGAATCATCGCAGCTCACATACGCGCCCCACGCCACGAGGAGCTGGTATTGCCTTTGCTGCAACTTTTCTTATTTTTGCTGCGCTTCTCGGCCTGCAGCATGCTCTCCAGCCACGAGAGTTGATTGCGGTGCTAACCGCCGCCTTCGTAGCCGGCATCGGATATTGGGACGATCGTTCCGACCTCTCTATCCGTAAACGGCTTGGTGTGCAGCTATTCGCGTCTGCATTGGTGGTCGCTTGCTTGGCAAACTTTCATCTTCCTGGTCAAGCGTCGGCGTCGATTCCTATAATCGCCATTCTGGTGTGCTTTGAAGTTCTAGGTATTACCTGGATTTTGAACCTAACAAATTTCATGGACGGTATTGATGGGATCGTCGCCATCGAGGTTGTTACGGTGACCACGATCTGCGCAGGAATCATCATCATCGAACGTGGGTTGACAATTACAGCGCTTCTCTTCGCTTTATTGGACGCAACCGTTGCGCCATTTCTGATTTTCAACTGGTCGCCGGCAAAGATCTTCATGGGTGACGTGGGAAGCTGCTTTATTGGCTTTACACTCGGTGTCGTCTCTCTCATCGCCGCAGCGCATCACCATCTTTCTCTCTTTTGCCCGTTGATTCTGCTGGCTGTCTTCATCTGTGATGCCACAACCACACTTCTCACGCGCATGCTTACAGGCCAGCGATGGTATGAGCCACATCGAACACATGCCTTTCAGATCCTCGCAAGACACTTTAGTCATAGCCGCGTCTCCGGCTTCATTGGTCTATTGAATCTGATCTGGCTTGCTCCCCTTGCAATTGCCGCAGAGATCGATCAGGCTCATGGCCTGATATACGCGGTCATCGCATTTGCTCCAATTCTCCTGGCCTGCCGAATGCTAGGTGTAGGCAATCCCAACTCCGCATTTATCCTTTTCGTCGAGAACCGATCCGGCGAAGCAATCTTTCCAATTAAAAGTCTCAACGGATCCGAAGCATTTATGCATCAGGTTTTCCCATCGATGCAGTTGGTATTAATCTTTATTTTTAGCCTTACCTCTGCCTACGCGGCTCTGCTACAGCATATGTATGGGCCCGTCTCCTCCACCATTCACTCAGCATTTGTAGAGGTGGTCGTTTTATGGAGTGTATGTCAAAGCCTGTTGTTAATCTGCTTCCGGCTTCATAGAAGATATTGGAGGTTTGCCTCAGTCGAGGAGCTTCCAGCACTCGCCGGTATAAGCCTGTTAGGCTCTACCTTCGGAGCTCTCTGTGCCAGCATCTTTCTCGGCATGCGAGGAATTTATCTTCCCCGAACGACCTCCCTTGCGATCTATGTTATGGAGGCATGCCTTTCCATCCTAACCCTCTGTGGTCTTCGCATCTTTCTCGGCCAAATTACTCAGACAAGCCGACGTTTTCTCAGACGGACTGACAAAAAGCCGGTGTTGATCTGCAGTGCAGATATGGCCGGAGTCAGCGTGCTCTCTGAGCTTCGCCTTCGTTATCCTGAGTACCATCCGATCGGATTTATCGATGAACGTCCTGAGGTCCATGGGATCTCAATCTGTGGGCTCAAGGTATTGGGCAGACAGCGGGATTTGAAGAGTGTCCTGAGAAAGTACTCTGTACGGCATGTCTTCATCAGCGAAATGATGCACCAGAACCTTGCAACCGATGCGATCCGAAGAGATTGCGTGGCAGAAAATGTACGGTTGCACATCGTCTCCACTGTGGCTCTTGAGGTGGCCTGAACATGACAAATCAATCCATTCTGAAGTCGAATCCGCGAGTTCTAGTCGTCACTCCAGGACATCAAGGGCGCGGTGGAATTGATTCTGTCGTGCGTCTGCACCAGAGCACAGATGTCTGGCGTTCCATGTGCAATATGCTCGCAACCTACGACGATCGAAGTACGTTGCGAAAGATATGGGCAGCTCTGAAAGGCTATGTCGTCGCGCCGTTCAAAATCGTTCAGGTCCAGATCATTCATTTTCATCTGGCCGGAGAGATTAGTTTATTGCGTAAACTCCCGATCATCGCGCTCGCTTTAGCTCTGCGTCGCAGAATTGTGATCCATATTCATGCTAGTGGGGAAGAGTCGCTCTTTGTAAGGACACCTCAGTGGGCGTGGAGGTTCGTACTCGAAAATGCGGATCGAGTCCTCGCACTTTCTCCCACCTGGGCCCAGGTTATTGAGAGGTATGTACCAAATGCGAAGGTCGAGGTCTTGCCCAATCCCGTAAAAGCCTTTTCTCCTGCACCGCTTACTGACACACATCAGCCACGCATTCTGTATGTTGGAAAGCTCGAGATCCGAAAAGGCTTTACCGCTCTCATCGATGCCGCAGCCATTGTTTTGCTGGAGTTTCCGCAGGCTGAGTTTTGGTTCGCGGGACACGGCGATCTTGAGTCTGCACGTAAACAGTCAGAAAGACTTGGCATTCAAAGTCAAGTCCGCCTGCTAGGATGGCGATCCGGCAAAGATCTTGAGATGGTCTATGACCAAGCTCATCTCTTCTGTCTTCCCAGCCATAATGAAGGCGTCCCCATGTCCATGCTCGAAGCGATGAGTCATGGACTTCCAGTGATATGCACGCGCGTGGGCGGCATTCCTGACATTGTGCGCGAAGGTGAGAACGCGCTCTATGCCGAACCTGGTAATCCTCATTCAATTGCAGACGCTTTGCTGCGATTGATGCGCGCCCCCCTCCTTGCTGAATCAATTGCCTATGAGGGACGGCAAACAGTGCTCGAAAACTTTAGCCTCGAAATCGTAGAAAAAAGACTCGGCATTCTCTACAGAGAGTTGGCCAGCGTGTCGAAAGAGACTGTTTCCAAGGTGCTCCATGAAGTATAAGTTGCGAAAGGCGTCATGGTTGGCTTCAGCTCTACTTACGGCGAGCGCGAATCATCTTGACGCCTTTCGCATGTCTATACAAGGATTGCCTCCGGATCTTTGTGCTGCAGATAAAAAACAAACAGCTTCCGCAGAAAGACCCTTGACGCTTGCCGGCCTTAGTGATCCTGCCGTCGTCTCGGGAGCAATCTCAGTCTCGGCCATAGGGGTGACCACAGGCCAACAAGTAATCTATTGCCTCGACGGAAAGGTCATCTGGATTGCGCAGAACGCTCCTTATTCTCTCGGTCCCTTGAACAAGCACGGAGCTCCCGAGTTCTCTATACGCGACCTAACTCCAGGGGCACACGTCCTTGAAGCGAGAAGTCTTGATCCAAATAGAACGATTCACCCCTTCAGCCCAATCACACTGAATGTCATTGAGGCGGCCGACCAACGCCTAAGTCAAATTTTAAAACCATACCCACTACTAGCTACTCTGCAACAACCGCTTTCGAAGTTACTCGAAAGCTTATCGACCTCCGGCGCTGAACTCTCTTCCGAGGAGGAACAGACACGGATCCATGTGGCGGCGATGTATCGCAACTTTGGATTTGACCTCGGCACCGACAATTCCAATGATCTCTCCGAAATGCTGCCCGGGCTTTCTCCCACAGGTTGGGCTGTACCCAGCGATGACGTCAAGCTTCCATTGAGCATGCGTTTCTCGAGCGATTCGCCCTTCTATCAACCGATCCCTAAAGCATGGCCTCGGATACGACTCCCCCGACACCTCATCCAGACCGTTCAACTCAATACAAATCAGCAGGGTGATGGAATTGGATATGGAGAAGCCGTCGCAGAGGAAGACGCTTCTGTAAGAACAGTCACTGCCATGTGGCAAGATCAGCCCTCCACTCGGACGTCTACGTCTTTTTTGATCTCACCCGATTGGCAAAGCCAGATCCCTTCTCTCCCAACAGGGGATCGACACATCATCTTCGTAGACCCAAAACAGCATAAATTTATCAGTATCTACAAAGTCTCGGTCGATTCCGTAACGGGCGCGCCGCACGGACTCTATGCTGCACCTCCAACCTCCTTCAACTCACTTGGAGATCATGGTGGGTCGGCTGCGGGTCGTTTTTCCGAGCTGCCGCTATTAATCCAACCCGGTGAGGCAACCGATGATAACCAGGACATTCACCACGCCATCGGGGGTCCGGTAAGTCGCGTATGGGCTGCTCGTGTCTATCCTGCAACAGCGCGAGACTATGGCGTGCTCGACAACGTCAACACCTGCACCAACAAAGGGAAGATGAACACAGGAATGGTTCCTTATGGAGGAATCATTCAGCTTGATCCCACGCTGAATCTTGATCGACTCCATCTCACGCGACCAGCCCGCCGAATTCTCCGAGCCATGCAGATCTATGGCTACTACGTGATGGACTTCGGCTGCTCCGACCTTGATATTTACACCGCAGTTCCAGAAAAAGAGTTCGACGGATATGGCGGCCTTTATGGCTTTCATCCCAACGGACCTGGAGTACAGAACGAGATTTCGAAGGTTATCCGTGAAAGTAATTTATACGTAGTTCCCCCTGTAACAAAACGACCCTGACCAAAGATGAAGCAACGAATAACTCGGCCAGTTCGTTGATAGACCGAAGCCTGCTCTGTATCTCTAATAGAAGGATTTGATATGCGTAAACTTTTATCGACTGCTTTGGTGGTGTTCTCCTCTCTGCCAGCACTTGCCGCGACTTACTATGTCAGCCCGTCGGGAAATGATCTTTCCCCCGGCACAACTTCCATTCTTCCATGGAAAACAATTGCTCATGTCAACAGCGTAACTTTGAATGCTGGGGACAGCGTTTTATTTCTCGCGGGTGGCGTCTGGCGTGAAGAGCTCATCGCTTCGCATGACGGGGTTACTTACGGAGCCTATGGAACCGGTACGCGTCCTGTCATCTCTGGCGCAAATCTCTACAATACTGGCTGGACTGCCGCCAGCGGGCTAACGAATGTATGGACCGTAACCGTTGGAGGCTATCAACCAGAACAAGTTTGGTTTAATACAGTGCTTGGAATGCCTGTTAGTTCAACAAGTGCAATCATCGCACCGAACCAGTGGTTCTTTCAAAACGGCAGTCTGTATGTTTACTCGACAAGTGATCCGGGCACGGCTCTTACCGCACCTGGTGTTGAAGCAGCCCAGCGAGATATCGCAGCTCTCATTCAAAACAGCAATATCACCGTCACTGGCCTCGCTTTTATAAATCCTAATTACAAGGCTATCGACGTAGCTTCAACCGCATCAGGAACTCAGATTTTCAATAACGATCTCTGGCAGGGAGCCCAGTACGAAGGCTTATTGATTGAAAACGGAGCAGCGCAGATCAATAACAGTAAGGGTCTTTATAATGAAGTCGGCATTGGTGTCGCTGGTGGCAGCGGAGCCGTAGTCAATAATTCGATCCTCTCCGGAAACACTGACGGAGCAATGGAGCTTTACGGAACCAGCGGTCCCAGTTCGATCGTTCAATCCACCATCTCCGGCAACTCCACGGTCCACCCTCTGTCTGAGACACTGCGTAACTACAGTCCCGGAGCACTCACCGCGTCACAATCCATCCTGCTTCCCAATCCGACAAACAGTATCCAGACAACGTACATCGGAGTCACCGATGACGGCACCAACATCAATACCAGCCCGGCGTTCACTCGTCGTGCTGCTCCCCTCTATATCGTTCCCTTCATCGACGACTACAACAACCTCGGCGTCGCCCAATCCGTCAGCGCTCTGGCGCACCAATATGGATGCACGTTGAGCTACGCTCTGAACACCAAGCTGGTAACGCAAGCCGCATGGCAGCAGATCGCCGCCATGGTTCAAAGCGGAGACGAGATTGTCGCTCACACCCGCAGTCACGCAGATCTCGGCGACAACTTTGTCTTCACCATGCAGTACAGAGGTGTTGCCACCAGCGCGACCATGAACATCAATACCTCCTCGGGCAGGCTGCAGACCTTCCTTAACGGCTCTTCAACTCCCGATCTCGATGTTGATATCTCCAATACCTGGAATGGCATGACGGACATCTGCTCGATCGTCAATGCCAATACCTCTTACTCCTGCGTTCCAGACGATCAACAGAACTTCTTCACCCCCGCAGAGCTCGAGAGCGTGTCGAATGTAAACATCGTCCAGCCGTATCATGCGGCCGCTTCAAGCGATTTCTTTAACTTCGAGATCAATGGGTCGAAGACAGACATCGAAACGAATCTTCCGGGATACGTCGTGAAAAGCTTCGCCACTCCCTTCACCTCATCTACCCCAGCGGTCGAAGACTATGTCAAGAACGCTGGCTTTCTTTCCCAACGCAACGGTGTTCTGGACGAAAATGATCAGCCGAATGGCAACTGGCTGCTCTCAAACCTCGATCTTTATAACCTTGCTGCCATGTGGATCCCGTCTCAGTTCGATGTGACAAAGCCAGCCTCGTCAGCGGCTGCTCTCGTCGAAGGAATGGGGGCAAATGGAGGCATCATTGCTATCTACTCTCACGGTGTAGATGAGACCACTCTTGCCTCATGGCAGACCTTCTTCCAGAACCTTCAGCAATTCGGCGCTTCGTGCATGACCATGTCCCAGGCGACCGATTACATCAAACAGAATGGAACCTTGATTCCAGATGGCACAGAAAAGAACTGGGGCCGTTCCGTTCAACTCAGCCCTGATTTCAGCAATACTTCTTTATCTCCCACCCAGGGAGCACATAACCTGCAATAATCCGACAAGCACCGAACCTCGCTGGAAGGGCTTCTCTTTACAAGCCTTCCAGCGAGGTTTTTCTTTGCAAGAAAATATTCAGCAATCTTTGATACACGCGTGCGTAGCTCGAATCGAGAGCAGTACTGCCATCAAAACGCAGCTGAACGAATATGAAAGGAAAGATAAATTCAAATGCTAACGAAAAGGTTCAGCCTCCCACAGAACAGATGATGTTCTGGCGGAGAGTGGGGGATTCGAACCCCCGATAGAGCTTTTGACCCTATAACGGTTTAGCAAACCGCCGCCTTCAGCCACTCGGCCAACTCTCCGAACCTTTTGTTCCGGCTTCAGGCCATTATATCGTGCCTGTTCGCGCTGCAACGGGTGAATCTCGTCGCTGACTTACAAATGAGAGAACGGATAGGTCCTCAGGCAGCGATCGCCCCAGGACCTCTCTCATTTACTTGACAGTCTGAGCTGCGTTGTTATCCGTCGTCTGATGATCCAGAAACCGCTGTTGCGCCTCCAGCACCTTGGCCCGAGCAAAAGAGGCGTCCCGCCATCCATTGACTTCAACCCGCTTGCCCTCAAGATCCTTATAGATCGAAAAGAAGTGCGTGATCTCCTTCAACATGTGCGGATAAATCTCAGAGAAATTCCAAACGTCTTTATAGCGCGGATTTCCCTTTCCCACTGCCAAAACCTTCTCGTCGCCTAAGCCTTGATCGCGCATCTCGAGCAGGCCAATGGGACGCACCTCCATCACACAACCGGAAAAGCTCGGTGCATCGACGAGCACCAGCACGTCCAAAGGATCGCCATCGTCCCCTAGCGTTGAGGGGATGAAACCATAATCACCCGGATAATGCACCGGAGAGTAGAGATTCCGGTCCAGCCGGAAGACATGAAGTTTCTTGTCATACTCGTACTTGTTGATTCCCTCCAGGGGAATCTCGATAACGGCATTGATGACCTCGGGCGAATCAGGGCCCACAGGAAGCTCAAGATAATTCGGCATAAGTTTGGGTTCTCTTCTCGTATTGGCCAAATGAAACGCTTCGAATATGGCCCAACAGGCCGGTGAACTGATACGGACGCCAGGACCTCTCCCACTAGAAAGCATGCCGAAGACCGCATCATGACTATAATCAATCAAGATGAAGGCTCATGTCTATGTCACGCTGAAACGAACCGTGCTGGATGCCCAGGGGCAGACCGTCGCGGATGCGCTGCGCAGAATGCAGTATCGCGGAGTCGCCGACGTCCGCCAGGGAAAGTACTTTGTTCTCACCCTCGATGACGGCCTCGAACGGACCGCCGCCGAAGCCGAGGTGGAACGTATCGCCCGTGAAGTTCTTACCAATCCCGTCATCGAAGAGTGCAGCTTCAAGCTCGAAGACTGACAGGCCATCCTTATGCACCTCCGCCATTCGGCGTTCTCCGCTGGCGTCTCAATGGGCGGACTAGAAGTCCGGGATGTCGAAGCCCGGCTCGATCGAGGAAACAGCCGTGAACCACGCATCTCCGGCCACGAAAGACTCTGATTCCAGAGATCTTACCCAGCCCCCCGAAAGCCCCACGGGGAGCCGGTTCGTAAAGGCATGCCTTTGCCAGCCTGTCGACCGCACGCCGGTGTGGCTGCTTCGCCAGGCCGGCCGCTACATGCCGGAGTATATGACTGTCCGCAAGCATCACACTCTGCTTGAGATCTGTCGAACTCCAGAGATCGCCTCCGAGGTTACGATTACGGCGGCCGAGAGACTCAGCGTCGACGCAGCCATTATCTTTGCTGACCTCCTTCTCCCCTTCACCCCCATGGGGGTCGACTTTGAGTTCCTCGCCGGCGAAGGTCCGGTCGTTCACTCCCCCATCCGTACTCTCGAGCAGATCCAGGCTCTCAGGACCGATCGCGTCGAGGACCTTCTTTACGTCTCGCGTGCCATCGAGCGCGTCGCCGGCCACTTCTCCTCGCCTCGCCCCGATGGCGACCAGCTCGGCATCATCGGCTTCTGCGGGGCTCCCTTCACCCTCGCCAGCTACATGATCGAGGGAGGCTCCTCGCGCAACTACATCGAGACTAAGCGCATGATGTACAGCGACTGTGCAGCATGGTCTCTGCTCATGGAAAAGCTCGTGACAGTTCTCGTCGCTTACGCCGCGCAACAGGTCGAGGCCGGAGCCGATGTCATTCAAGTCTTCGACAGCTGGGCCGGTGCCCTTGGCATTGCCGACTACCGCGATTACTGTCTCGCCCCCACAACCGAGCTCGTTCGTCGCATCCAGGCTCTCGGTGTCCCCGTCATCTACTTCGGCGTCGATACAGCGTCTCTGCTCCCCTCCATGCGAGAGACAGGAGCCGATGTCCTCGGATTCGACTGGCGCATCTCTTTGGCGGAGGGCTGGAAGACCCTTGGCTACTCCTGTGCCGTCCAGGGTAATCTTGATCCCATCACCCTCTTTGCCCCTGAAGATGTTCTCCGCTCTCGCGTCAATGAAGTCTTAAAGGATGCCGACGGACGCCCGGGACACATCTTCAATCTCGGCCACGGCATCGTCCCGGGCACCCCGGTCGAGAACGTCATCCGTACCGTCGAATGGGTGAAGGAGTTCGGAGTCCGATGAGTCGAGCCATCCTCCTGCTCGCCCACGGAACCCCAAACGTACTGGGTGAGATGGCCGAGTACCTAAGCAAGATCACCGGAGGCCATCTACTCCCGCAAGAGGTCGTCGAAGAGCTACAGCATCGCTACTCACAGATCGGCCTCGGCGAGACCCCCGGTCAGGAGCTCCCTCACCTTACCAAATGGAGCGTCTCCCAGGGCGATGCGCTCCGGGAGACGCTCCATGGAACTCCCGTCTACATTGCCATGCGCAACTGGAGCCCCTACATCGCCGACGTGGTTGCACAGATGCGTTCCGACGGCATCACGGAGATCCGGGCCATCTGCCTCGCCCCACAGAACTCACGGACCAGTGTCGGTCTCTATCGCCGCGCCCTGATGGCTGCCGCAGAAGGAATCAACGTCGAGTTTGTAGCCGCATGGGCAGACCACCCCCTCCTCATCTCCGCCTTCGCTGAAAGGCTCGAGCCCGCCTGGACCGCAGCCTGCGCCGAAATTGGCAGGAAGGCCCCCATCCTCTTTACCGCCCATAGCGTTCCCTGCCGCACCATCATGACCGGCGAGGCATCCATCGCAGGAGCCCGGCCCGGCACTCCCAGGCAGGACACGCCGGATCCTTACGCAGTCGAGGCAAAGCGCACAGCCGATCTGGTCGCTCAACGTCTCGCCCATATCGGTCTCACAGAACGCGACTGGTACTTCGCCTTCCAGAGCCAAGGAGTCAGTGGTGGACCCTGGATCGGTCCCACCGTTGAAAACACCCTCAAGGCTCTCAAGGAAGAGGGGCACATCGGCGTTGTGATCCAGCCCATCGGCTTTCTCTGCGACCACGTAGAAATCCTCTACGACATCGACATCGCCTTCCAGTCCACTGCAGCCGGGCTCGGCCTGAAACTGTGGCGCGCCGAAAGTCTCAACGATTCTCCTACCCTCACCCGCGCGCTTGCGGAGATCGCAACCGCTCCCGCTCCTGCGGAGAACGAGTAAAAGGGGCACTGCGATGAGACGTGTCGCTATCCTCGGTGGAGGCATTGCCGGACTCACTGCAACCTACGAGCTGTCACAAATCTACCGCCAGAACGAATCCCTGCACGTGGCTCTTTATGAGTCTTCTACAAGGCTGGGGGGAATCGTCGAGACGGTCCGCGAAGGCGAATTCATCATTGAAGGCGGACCTGACGCCTGGGTCAGCGAAAAGCCCTGGGCAAGAGAGCTCGCCATCGAGCTCGGCCTCGAAGACGAGCTGATCTACTCCAACGACGACCAACGCAAGACCTACATCCTCATCGATTCCATCCTCAAGGCCATGCCTGATGGCATGCGCATGATGATCCCCTCCGACCTCGACGCCCTCGACGCCTCCGATCTCTTCGGCGATGAGTCCAGGCAAGCCTTCTATCGCGAGATCGGTCGAGCCCAGGAGCTCAAAACCTCTTCCCCGTCTCACGACGAGAGCGTCTCCGACTTCGTGCGCAGGCACTTCGGCAATGAGGTTCTCCACAAGGTCGGTGCCCCTCTTCTCAGCGGCGTCTTTGGAGGCGACGTTACCCAGCTCAGTGTTCGCGCCGTCATGGCGCCCTTCGTTGCCCTAGAGCGCGAGCACGGAAGCCTCATCGTCGGTCTTCAGGCGCGGAATGCTTCCACTCAGAAACTCCCCATCTTCACCACTCTCCGAAGCGGCCTCGGCACCCTGATCGATCGCATGGTCGCGGCCATTCCTCAGGAATGGATCCATCTCGGAATCTCGGCGGTCTCTTTGGAGCGCAACCGAGAGGGCTGGACCGTCCATACCAGCGCTGGAAGCGACCGTTTCGATTCGGTCCTGATCGCCACTCCTCTCCACATCGCGCGCAATCTGCTCGCTCCCCTCAATCCAGGTGCCGTGGAAAAGATGCAGATGGAGGCCAGCTCCGCCGTCGTGGTTGGACTTGGCTTTGAGGACGCGGAGCGTCTTCCTTTACCATCGGGATTTGGATTTCTCGTTCCGGCAGGCTCCAATCAGCTTCTGCTCGCCTGCACCTTCATGGATCAGAAGTTTCCCCATCGCGTCCCAGCCGGAGGACGCCTCCTCCGCGCCTTCTTTGGCGGGAACTCCGCCGAGCGTGTCCAATGCTGTGGCAACGACGAGGTAGCCGCAATCGCGAGAATGGAATTGGCGCGGATTCTCGGACCTCTCCCCGAACCCCGAGTGATCGTCGTGCGCCGCTGGCCTCTTTCGCTCCCTCAATACACCGTCGGTCACCTCGAGAGCATGACAGAGCTCGACCGTCGCATCCGCGGCCTCAAAGGCCTCGCTCTGCTGGGTAATGGGTATCGTGGCGTGGGCCTGCCCGATCTTATTCGCGATGCTCGTGCCGCTGCCAGGGGCTGCGTGTAAAAGGAGTTCTCTCTCTCTCGGAATCCAATTTGGTACAGGTTATCCACGAGAATTTAACGTGGGGGAGAGCAAAACGCTTGAAGGGGAATGACTTTCGAAGCATACTCCTGACAGGAAGTTCAAGACTTTTGCAAGACGGTTGCCCACCGAGACACCGATTGTGACCCGATATAGCCGTCAAGACGTTCTCCGAATCCTGCACCTGAGCCCACGGCAGATCCTCTCCTGGGAGCGGGCAGGACTCGTCCCCTCCCGAGATCACTACACCTTTGAAGATCTGGGACAGCTCCGCGCGTTGCGCGATCTTCAAACACGGGTCGTCCAGTCTGAACCGAAGAGCCGCGCCCGCATCACCGCCCGCAGCATCCGGGCCTCGATCGATGCCATGCAGCGGGTCGCAGGGATGCGCAATCCTCTGCTTGAAAGCTCGGCCGTGCGTCGCGGCTCTCGCCTTGCATTTCGCGTCGATGGAGCCCTGGTCGATCCTCTCACTCAGCAGCTTGCCTTCGACTTCGACGCTCCCGTCGGCTCACGCCTCGAGATCGTTCGCGCCGGCGAATCTTGCCTCCAGACGTCCGCCCAGCGCTCCGCCGAGCTGCAGGAGCTGTTCCTCCGTGCCGTTCAGCTCGAAGAAAATGCCGCTACACTGCACGAGGCCATCGCGATCTACGAGACTATCCTCGCAGCCCAGCCGACCCATGCTCCCGCGCTGATCAATCTCGGAACCATCCACTACAACATGCGTAACTTCGACCGCGCTGAGAGCCTCTATCGTCGCGCCACCCTCGCCGATTCTGAGTATGCGCTCGCTTTCTTCGACCTGGGGAATGTGCTCGATGAGATGCAGATGCTCAACGAGGCCACCCTCGCCTACCAGAAGGCCGTCCGCCTCGTCCCCCAGTACGCCGACGCGCACTATAACCTCGCTCTTGCCTATGAGCGCCAGGGGCAGAAGCGCCGCGCCCTTCAGCACTGGCTCACATACGTCCGTCTCGACCCCGTGGGCCCCTGGGCAAACCACGCCCGCGATCAGGCAAGAAAGATCCTCAAGGCGGAGAAGCTGTCGATCGTCAGCCGCCGCGGAAGACTCGTTCGCGCCGGGTGAAACGCTCTACAGCATCAGCTTCGCGATCGTCGCCAGCTGCATAAACGATGTTCCCTCGTAAATCTTTCCGATCTTTGCATCCCGATACAGTTTTTCTACGGGATAATCCTTCACAAAACCCGACCCGCCATAGACCTCCACCGCTAGCGAGGCTACCCGCTCCGCGACCTGCGAGGCGAAGTACTTCGCCATCGCCGCTTCCTTCAGAAACTCTTCCCCGGCATCCTTCAGCCGAGCCGCGTTATAGACCAGCAGGCGAGCGGCCTCAATCTCCATCGCCATCTCCGCCAGTTGAAACTGCATCGCCTGGAACTCCACGATAGACTTGCCAAATTGTTTGCGCTTCTTCGCCCAGCGCACCGCATGCTGCCAGGCTCCCTGGGCCAACCCCAGCATCTGCGCTCCAATGCCGATGCGGCCCTCATTCAGCGTCTCGATGGCGATCTTGTATCCCTTTCCCGGCTCTCCCAAAACCTGCGAGCCAGGTACGACGCAGTCCCGGAAGATCAGCTCACATGTGCTCGACGCCCGAATCCCCAGCTTGTCCTCTTTGCGGCCAAGCGTAAATCCCGGCAGGCCCCTTTCCACAAGAAACGCCGTAATTCCCTTATATCCTGCGGAACGGTCGACCGTAGCAAAGACGATGAAGATCCCCGCCTCCTTCGCATTCGTAATCCAGAGCTTCTGCCCGTTGAGAACATAATTCTCACCCTGTCGCACCGCGCGCGTCTCCAGCGCAAAGGCATCCGAGCCCGAGGTCGCCTCGCTCAACGCATACGCCCCAATCGTATCCTTCGCCAGCCGGGAAAGGTAACGCTTCTTCTGTTCCTCGTTCGCCCAACGGCGCAACGCATTGATGCAAAGTGTGTTCTGTACGTCCACCAGTACCCCGACAGCCGGATCGACGGAGGAGATCTCTTCAACCGCGAGAATAGACTCGAAGAAGCTCCCCTCTGAGCCTCCATATCGCTCCGGGATCTCAATCCCCATCAGTCCCAGATCGAAGAGTTGCTTCAGCAAGCGCTCATCCATCTGCTGCGCCTCATCCATGGAGCGCACTAGAGGGGCGATCTCGGCCGACGCAAAGCTCCGGACGGTATCGCGAAACATCCGCTCATCGTCACTTAAATGCGTGAGCGCGGCCAGTTGGAACGCAGGCTGAGACATACAGATCACCTTTCTAAGAACAAGTTAAGCGCAGGGAACAAGATATGCGCGGGCAAAAATAGGGCAAACGTTTTACACTGGAAATTAGATCATTTTGCCTGTGCCAACCAAATCGAACCCGGCGCCCAAGACCCCGCTTGCCTTTCTGGGGGTCGCCTGCGCAGTCGGCGTTTCGACCATGTACTATAACCAACCTCTGCTGGAGGAGATCGGCCGGACCTACGGCGCAACCGCCGCGCGCACCGGATTCATTGCCGTCGTCACTCAGGTCGGCTATGCCATCGGTCTCCTCTGCTTCGTCCCCTTGGGCGACGTACTCGAGCGCCGCGCTTTGATGATGCGGATGTACGCGGCAGTCTCGGTCGGGCTGATCCTTGTCGCGCTGGCTCCATCCCTCTCCTGGCTTATGGTCGGCTCAGTTCTCATCGGTCTCCTAGCCTCCGTAACCCACATCGTCCTTCCCATCGCTCCCGATCTCGTCAGCCACGAGCAGCGCGGCCGTGCCATCGGCACCGTCATGACCGGCCTTCTCCTGGGCATCCTTCTCGCCCGCACCTTCGCCGGCTGGGTCAGTCATCTCTCCAGTTGGCGCTGGGTCTTCGCCGTCGCCGCGGTCATGAACGGAATCTTCGTCCCCCTGCTCTGGCGTTTCATGCCCAGGCTGCCTCCCAAGCAGAGCCTCACCTATGGCAAGGCCATGCGCTCTCTCTGGACCCTCTACCGCACCCAGCCTCTGCTTCGCGAATCCAGCATCATCGGCGCGCTCGTCTTTGCCTCTTTCAGCTGTTTCTGGACCACACTCGCCTTTCTGCTCGAAAGCCACTACCACCTCGGCGCAGGAGTCGCCGGAACCTTTGGCCTGGTCGGCGCCGCCGGGGCTCTCGTCGCTCCCCTCGCGGGCCGGCTCTCGGATAAACATGGATCGCGTTGGGTCATCTCCGTCGGAATGGCTCTGCTGGCTTTCTCCTACCTCTTCCTCTGGGCTCAGGAGAGGGCTCACCTCTCCCTCCCCATCCATCTCATTGCCCTAGCCCTCAGCGTGATCGTGCTCGACGTCGGAGCACAGATGTGCCAGGTCGCGAACCAGACCCGCATCTTCGGACTGGTTCCCTCCGCGCGCAGCCGTCTGAATACGGTCTATATGACCATCTACTTCACTGGCGCCGCCGCCGGCTCTGCGCTCGCAACCGTAGCATGGGTCCACTGGCGATGGAACGGTGTCTGCGGTTTGGCCCTCGGCCTGATCAGTCTCGCCGCCCTGCGCCACACCGGCGGACGCCGCTTTGCGAACGAGAGCCAGCAGCACCCTACTCGCGAAGACGAGTTTATGGAAGCCTGAGATTGATTCTTAGCTCTTGGGGAGGCAACAATCGAATGGTTTATCCAACTATATGAAACTAAATGGCACTAATAATTGAAATCTTGACTGTTGCCCCCATAGTTGCCCCTCCGGCATCATTGCTGCTTCACGAGTCTTTCCTCAGCAGAAAACCGGCGAGAGGAAGGTTCTAATCCTGATATGGTATGGTCCCGGAGCAGGAGTCCAACCTGCGACCCTTTTATTGATCTAGGTACCGAGCCTTGCAATTATAGAAATACTTCTATAATGTTCAAGTAAAGGGCCCCCGTGATGGCAATGAACGAATGAAACCAGCACAGATCTCATGGGAGGTGGTTCGCTTGGAGTCCTCCGCAAATGGCCCAGCGACATAAAAGAAGATTTCGGAACGTCTTTGAGGCCGGTGTCTTTAAGCTGAAGGATTACGACCGAGACGCAGACTACCGCCTGATCTACTTAGCCCGCATCGAAGACGTTATTTACGTGCTTCATTGTTTTGAAAAAACTTCACAGAAGACTGACCGTAGAGATCTCAACATCGCCACGAAATGTCTATCGGAAGTACAGCAACGGCTGAGAGAGGAACAAAAAATGCCAAGCTCAAAGAACGCAAATAAGCCCCACATCACCACCGGGGATGTTTTCGATGATCTAGGCCTGTCGACGAAGGAAACGTTCGAGGCAAAGGTTAAATACGAGATTTGGCGAGATCTAATTGATTACATTGAGCGTAGAGAATATAGCCAAGCTCAACTCGTGCAAAAGCTGAAAGTTCACCAGCCTGATGTCAGCAACCTACTGCGTGGGAAGATCTCTAAATTCAGCATCGATAAACTGATTGGATTCGCCGGTAAATTCAATCTCGGGGTTCATGTGAAGCTGACCGAACCCAAATTGGAAAAGAAAGTTCTGCCAAGCGTCTCCGCTGCGAAATCGTCAAGAAAAGATCGAGAACTGGCTCATGCCGGCTAGGCTACTTTGACGCGGTAGGGATCGAACCTACGACCACCCCCCCGGTGCATCTATAGCGGTCGCTGAGTGGCCGAGCTCGAGGGTCAAGATTACGATCCTCGAGCATTGACCTTGATGAATTGGTTTAGCTCCCTGATAAACGCTTGCGCATAGTGCCTAGAGAAACAAGTCCCGTTCCGAGCAGCATTAGACTTGTGGGCTCTGGAGTGGCCGCGACTGGTGTAACGGAACCGGTAAGGAGATCGTCTGCTTCCTCCCTTGTTGGGAGCACTTCGCTGATATTTCCATCCGGGCAAGGCATCGATGCCGAACAAAGATAACTACCGTTGTAGCCTACGAGGGTTGTTCCAGGCACGGCGAGGATGAGGGTTGCGTACCCTTCATCATTAGGAGGCTGGGTGCCCAAGACTGAATCAAGGGAGATATACAGAGATTGAGCGTTGGAGCTCACTCGAGGTGGATCCGTGATGGGCTTTATCGCAGTGCTGTCGTTAGGATATGTGAACGTGAATGGACTTGCACCCGTCAGTACTCCGGTCGTCGTATCGATCGTGAGAGTGCCACCCACACCGATAATCTGGCCAGGAAAGGGACCTCCGGTGCTTTTGAAGGTTCCTTCGTAGTCGAAGTTTTGAAGCGTGTCTGCGTAAGCAGCGGTTGTGGTGAGTGAAAGAGCCCAGAGGCAGAGCAGAAGTGCTGATCTCATAGGTTTGTCCCTTGTGGATTTGGGCCCTGTGAATCGCGCCAAGTATGACAAAAGATCGTATGACGACGCAATATGCATGAAATTGCAGCAACCTCTTGATCGTGGCGAGGCAATGGCTACGACGGCGACCATGCACCGTCGAATACAACATGCGGATTTGATCTTCGGAGAGGTGGGGCTTTTGGTTGCGCTGGATTGCGCTGATAGACATCACACTGAGGGCGGGGGAAATCAAGTAATAGGACATGGTCGTCTCCTTGGGTTGGGGCCAACCGGAGCCATGCCTTACAATGAAGGGACAGCCCTAGTTGATCGTGCTTTAGTCGGTGCGTCGATTTTGGCTATCGGCGTAGTTGGTCCTGGCAGGGGCCTTCTACGCCATCCTTATTTCTCTTCTATAAGTTTGAGTAAGTCGCTCTCCCGAACTCTCGTGTGTTTTCCGATCTTGAGACGCGGTAATCTTCCCGTTTGCCAATACCAACGAATTGTTGACGGACTGACACGGAGAAGCGTCGCCGCGCTCTCGGCATTATGTAGTGGGTCTTGCGAAGCCAAATTCATATCTAAACCCCTCGTGACGACCGCTATTGGCTGCCAACAAAAAGAAGCATACAATTCGTTTGTAGTGATGTCAACCGGAAAAGTTACATACAAACAGATATTTTCATTTATATGTTATGAGGGGATTTGAAAATGGAAGCGACCATTCTCTATCAAGGCGAAGTCAGCGAGCTTGGCTACCAATGGACAACCAACGGAAGAGATAAGGAACCCCGATTAGCTGCCATCGTTGAGGAAGGATGCCTGATTAGATACGCCGATGTTCAGCCAGGAGCCTTCTTGACCTTTGCTGACGTTGAACCTACTAAAGACGGAATACTGCGGTTTGCAAGCGAGTATGGACATGAGCTCTACGACTTTGACTTCCTCTCCGGTCGTAGCCGACTCAACAACGGACAACCCGGTGTTTGGGGGTACGGAGCAACGCTTCAGGCGTGGCAAGACGCTGTTGCAGATATGCGTGAAGGCGTCAATCTGTGGCGGGGTGTCAAAGCCCGCGACCTCGAAGGCTTGAAGGAAGTTATCAAGTGGCGAGAAAACAAGGACGGCAGCAAATGGGTCTCATACGAGGGTAAAAATAGACAGGACATCGTAGCTCACACCGCCTATCACAGGAACGCGGTTGAATATTCGACCCTCCGGGAAGGCGAAGTTTTGTTACCTGCACGGTACGCACTCCAACGCTTGATAAACGCACGGCTCGAAGGCCTGAAGATCGTTCCGCACCTAACAATGATGAGAGATGGGCAAACTGAACTGGAGCAACGTCTTCTTTTCCAACCCTCGAATCTGCAAGCTGTAATGTGGCTGCGGTTCGCCGAGGTTCTAGCTGGCGGTTGGGAAATGAGAAAATGTGCCGCAGGTTGCGGGAGGTACTTTCCTATCACGCCTGGAGCACCGGGAGCACGACGGGCCGATTCTGTCACTTGCAGTGATAAATGCAGACAGAGACTCAAGCAGCAAAATGATGAGACCCAAAAACATAAAAAGTCGCCACAAAAACGCACTTCGCGTTGAGTGCCTGCCTTTGATAATCGGCAGTGGTGTCTATGAGCGCGTATTACGGAAATTGAGTGTGAGATAGTGCCGTTTGATAGTGGCCGGAGAATGCCGACATTACGCAAGTTTCCTTGCCTCTGGAAACCCCGAGACTATAACATTTGCTTACGAGATGGATTCCCGTAAGTTCCTGATTCTAAGGGTGGTGAGCGAGGCAGGGATCGAACCTGCAACCCCGAGCTTAGAAGGCTCGTGCTCTATCCGATTGAGCTACTCGCTCCAGCGCGCATCAGAAACGGCTCCTTTACGAAATTCGCTTCTGCTCTATTGTAAACAGGTGTTTGTGGTTCCCTTCAAAAGAAGCAGCTCAGAAGTAGAGTTCTCCTGTTACCCGAGTCTGCTATACATTCTCTGCAATGGAGTCGTGCAATGGATAGGCTGAAAGGCAAGCGAGCGTTGATCACCGGCGGTACAACGGGCATTGGGCTGGAGACAGCGCGGCAGTTCTTGGCTGAGGGGGCGAGAGTAGCAATCACAGGAAAAAATCCCGAGACCCTCGCCACAGCCTTCCATGATTTAAACGGAGATGCGCTGGTGTTAGAGTCGGATGCTGCCGATGTGGCGGCGCAGAAGACGCTGGCTGAGCACCTAGGCGAGGCCTTCGGTACCCTGGACATTCTGGTTGTGAATGCGGGCATCGTGGAGATGCTGCCACTCGGGCAGTGGGATGAGGTGTCCTTTGACCTCTCCTTCGGGATCAACTTCAAAGGACCTTTCTTCCTCATCCAGGAGCTGCTCCCCTTCTTCTCGAGCACGGCTTCCATCGTGCTGATAGGCTCGGTCAATGCTCGCATCGGAATGCCAAATACAAGCGTCTATGGAGCGACCAAGGCTGCCCTTGCCTCACTGGCCCGAACACTGTCAGGCGAGCTGGTCTCACAAGGGATTCGAGTGAATGCAATCATCCCGGGACCGACTACGACTCCTTTGGATGGCAAACTGGGCCTGCCGGAGGCGAAGTTGAAGAGCGTCGCTGCATCGCTTGAGAGTCAGATTCCGCAGCAGCAATTTGGCGACCCCCTCGAGATCGCAAAGGCCGTGGTCTTTCTTGCCTCGGATGAAGCTCCTTTTACGATGGGCAGCGAGTTGCTGATCGATGGCGGACTGGTCTTATAGCCGCTCCAACTCAGGGGGCTGAAAAAGCGCGTCCTCGCAACAGCCCTGAGACATCGGCAAGGGCTGCCCCCCAACGCTCCTCAGCCGCTTCGTCATCGTGCCCCAGCGCCTTCAGGTAAAGGCTCACCGCAAAACCCTCCTGCGGTCCGGTGAGATCGACCAGCGATGGCCGCAACGTACACTCGAGCGCCGCATAAGGATGTTCGAGCGGCCCCGCCAGCCTCTCGATGCGGTGCAGAAGCTGCTCATGCTGGTGAAACGAGACAAAGACCGGGCGCTCCCGCCATACCAGGTCGATGTAGCTGGCAACCCCCACAGGAGCATCCTCAGAAATCAGATCGAGCTCCGCCCGCAACGCCTCGACCTCCTCCGTGCTCATCGTCCAGACATCGCACTTGGCCGTGTAAACCGGCGAACGAGGTGCGTTCAGCGCCCGCAGAGCATGCAGCAGTGCTGGATGCTGCGCCGCCTCTTCCAGCCAGTCAAGGTCGTATGGATTCTCGCGAAGATCGATGAAGTGGCGTCCAGGATTATGTGGATCTGCCCACGGCACAACAAGAACCGGATCGTCCGCGCCGCATTCAACCGTCCACTCAGAAAGCATCCCTTTATCTTAGCGGTTAAGCGAACTCAAACTGTCTCAAATCCAACTTTGCCTCAAGCATGCTCAAGCACAAACCGCATTAACGTATGCTCGGCCCAGTAGCCGTCATAGCTGCTCGCGCGGTCTGGCGAGGCAAGAAAGGCGCAGTGACCCCCATGACGGCTCTCCCGGAAGATCATCTTCGGATTCGCATCGATCTTCTCCCGACTCTCCGGGAGAAGACGAATGAACGGATCATCGGCCGCATTCAAGATCAAAGCAGGCACAGCAATCCGATCCAGCACACGCGCACTCGCAGCGCGAAAGTAATAGTCATCCGCCCCAGTGAAACCTGAATAAAACGCCGTAATCCTCTCATCAAAGTCACGAATCGAACGGATGCCATCCGCTCGGCGGGGATCGTAGGCTCGAGGAAAGAGCGCTAGCTTGCGACGATAACGCGCCAGCAGAGCACGCAGGAACTTCATCTCGTAGACGCGATTCCATGGCGCATGCAGCGCATCCGCCGAAGGTCCCAGATCAATCGCCGGAGACACCCCAATCACAGATCGCAACGAACGCGGAGCCGACGCGCCGAGATCGCCCGCCAGCTTCAGGGTCAGATTTCCTCCCATCGAGTAACCGATCAGAGAGATTGAGCGTAGACCATATAACTCGCCGAAATAACGCATCACCGCGCCAACATCACCCGATAATCCCGAATGATAGAGCGTAGAAGTCAGCGCCTCGGTGCCGCCACAGTTGCGCATGTTCATCCGAACAATATTCGCCCCTGCCTGCCACAGCTTATTCGCATTGCCGACCACATACTGAGAGCTGGACGAGCCCTCCAGCCCATGCACCAGAATCACCGTGGGCCGGGACGCCCTCACCTCATCCGGCTGCCAATGACAGTCGCAGCGAACCCGGCTCGCAATTTGTCCGCTGGCCGCTGGCGCTACCTCCACCAGCACCTGCTCAGCAGGTGGCAGAGAATCGATCCGGCGCAGAAAATTCCCCAGGATCGTCTGCAGATGGCCGTTCGAGAAGAAGCGTCGCGGTGCGAACTCACCGGCATACGCGGCGTTCTGCGCAATCGTGTCGACCAAAGTCTCAGGCACTAGCAGGCCCCCCAGCAACGCCTGCCAGGAACGAGACGGCATTCAGTGCTCCCGTCGGCTCATCCTCATGCTTGAAGTAAACATAGACATCACGTTCTTTCGAGAGCTTCCGGAATCGCTCGACAAACCCATCGATCTCATCCGGCGTATACGCCCCGGTTCGCCGCAGGCGAAAGCTTGTGAAACTCCGCGCCGTGTGTACCTCAGGAGTAGTCAGTTCGTCGCTCTCCGCAAGACACAGGGCTGCGTCATGCGCTCGAAGCACAGCATAGATCTCATCGCTGAACCAGCTCTCATGACGAAACTCGAACGCGATGGAGGGCGCACCCGGTCCGCTTAAGGCTGGCATCGAAAGAAAACTTTCCAGGCGAGCCGCATCGACCTTCATCGTCGGAGGAAGCTGAAACAACAGAACCCCCAGCTTGCCCGCCTGACGCACCGCCTCCATCACTGAGACGAAGTGAGCCACATCCGACTCGCACCCCACCAGCCGCTTGATATGCGTAATTCTCTGCGGGGCCTTGAAGCTGAACCGAAAGAACTCCGGCGTAGCCGCCAGCCATCCCTCCAGCATCGTCGCTGCGGGAAAAGCGCGGAAGGTGTAGTTCACCTCGACCGAGCTCAACCGCCGCGAATAAAACTCGAGGAAGCGCTTGGCGGGCGTTCTCTCCGGATAAAATTCCGGCTTCCATGTGGGATAGGCCCAACCCGAGGTTCCGGCAAAAATATGGGATCCAGCCGCCGCGGCTGCGGATTCGCTCGTGGGCAACGGAGCTTGAGAAGATCGGACCACGGCTCGGAAGGTAAAGCTGGATACGGTTCGAAAACCCGCAAAATATTCTCGTAAAAGAAGATTTTGGGGCGGCTAGTGGGGTTCGAACCCACGACATCCGCTGCCACAGAGCGGCGTTCTGCCACTGAACTATAGCCGCCGTACCGTCTTCAATTGTAGCATTCAGAATGGCGGCTGAGGGAGATTCTCTTTGCCGGGAGTGAAGACCATGCGGCCATCGGCACAGCCCGAGATCCTCTCCCCTCGCTCCCGCAAGGGCCGCAGCCCCTTCGACGACGAAAACCTCGACATCCTCTCTCACCTTCTCGATGACTTCATCCGCATTCCCGGAACGCCCATCCGCTTCGGCCTCGACGGCATCGTCGGCGTCATCCCCGGAATCGGAGACATCCTCGGAGGCATCGCCTCCTCGATCCTGCTCATCGCCGCTTGGGCGCGCGGTGTCCCCTACGTCGTCCTCGCGCGCATGGTTGCCAACGTTGCCATCGAGGTCACCCTCGGCTCTATCCCGCTCATCGGCGATGCCTTCGATATCGCCTGGCGAGCCAACCGCCGCAACTACGCCCTGCTGACGGAGAGTCTGTACCAGCCACGTAAGCATACGATCCGAAGCTGGATCTTCCTGATCATCCTCTGCATAGTCCTTGCAGCCCTGATGCTCGTCCCCATGCTTTTATTGGCATGGCTCTCCAACGAGCTGATACACGCTCTTCGGAGTCAACGTTCGCTTCCCTAAATGGCTTTAGAGCAAGATACGATAAACTAAGCACAGTCGGGGCGTAGCGCAGTCTGGTAGCGCATCTGCTTTGGGAGCAGAGGGTCGGGGGTTCGAATCCCTCCGCCCCGACCATCTTAAATCTAATCTTTTCAATAGATTTGACTGAGTTGAGAGCCTGGGATACGAAATACCGCGGGAGAGTCCCATGGAAGTCAATCTTACGAAGCGTGTCCTTACACCCGACGGGAGGCGCTACTGCCCGGTCGTCGTCGGCCCCAACGGACGCATCAAGCCCGATTGGGTAGAAATCAACGGCCAAGCGGTCCGGCACCCCGAAGGCAACTATTATCTCGACTGGACTGAGGAAGGCCGGCGCCAGCGCGTGATGGTCGGCTCCGATGCCGCCGCCGCCCTCAACAGCCTCAAGAGAAAACAATCGGAGATGGACGCCCTCGCCCAGGGGCTGATCGTCACCGACCCCAAGGCGCCCGAAGAAGATACTCGCCTCCGCCTACGTGCAGCTATAGCGGATTTCCTCGAGGACATCCAACTCTCCCGCCAGAGAAAAACCTGGCTGGGATACTGCCTCTCCCTGAAGTACTTCAAGGAGTGCTGCTCCAAGACCTTCATCGAAGAGATCGAGCGGAAGGACCTCCTGCGCTTCGTCGTTTTCCTGCGCGACGAGCAAGAACTCTCGCCGCGCACGGTACACAACAAATTCTGCGACGTCCTGACGTTCTTGCAGGCCCAGGGAGCGCCGAAGCTCATCAGCAAAAATGATCGTCCGAGGTTCGTCGAGCAGGAGGTAGAGATCTATGAGGACGACCAGTTATCGGCACTCCATGCGACCTGCTCGCTCTATCACAGCACCCTGTACGACTTCCTCCTTATGAGCGGATTCCGCGAACAGGAGGCCGGGCACGTTCAGTGGGAAAACGTCCGCTCCAATTCGAATGTCATCTCGATGCGCTGGAAACCGCAGTTCAACTGGACGCCAAAAGCCTATAAGGAGCGGGAAGTACCGGTCCCGACGATTCTCCTAGACAGGTTGGAGAACTACCGGAGAACCCTCACCGGCAAGCGTGCCGAGAACAAGGCGCTGATCTTCACAACGGCGAACAACACACCCGATACTCACATGCTCCGGGCTCTCAAACGCAATGCGAAGAAGTCCGGCCAGGATCCGGATGACTTCTGGTTGCACAAATTTCGCGCGACTTTTGCGACAACTCACCTACAGGCCGGCGTTGACCTCAGAACAGTAATGACCTGGATGGGACAAACCAATCTTGAGAGCATCATTCGTTACCTCAAGCCGGCGAGAAACTCGACCATGATCGAAAAGATTAATTCAAACTTTGCCAGCCACGACCGGACCAAACCCCAGCTTGCCTCTGGAACTGCATGAACTCTGATCTACAACTGAACCGTCGCTAGCCCCAAAAGTACTGGCGGTCAATCGAAGCGCCGAAGGCCATCCCTTCGGCGTTTTCTCGTCTCATCTGCCCCGCATACCCAAATTTGACCGAAATTCCATTCGATGAGATTTTCACCAAACCCCATTCGCTTGGGCTACGGAGGAACCAATGCTTTTAGCTGAAATCGTAGAAGGCAAGAAAGAAGCTCTCCGCGTGGCGGAGGTCGCTCAAATCCTGGACATATCGATCAAGAAGATCTACAGAATGGCCGCGAAGGGCCAAATCCCCTCCCTCAAGATTTCCAGTTCGATCCGCTTTGACCCTCACGACATTGCCGCATGGCTCAGAAACCAATCCAGTGCGTATCCCACTGCTGCGTCAGTGGGATACGCACCTCACCTAAGGCGATCTTTGGGACGCAAGTAATGCATCGATAGATCAGATTTTAGGATTTGCAGAAAATTTGACCGAGTTTCAAAAAGGAGCCAACATCAGCGCCATGAAAATTACCTCGGAACAACTCATCGCCGGTTATCCCGCCCTGCAGGTACGCAATTTTATCCGTAGATACCGTTTCTCTTACTTCCACCTGTCAGAAGCCGAGGAGGGCTTGAGTCTCAATCAGTCCGAAGCGGAGTGCTTTATTCGCAATATGATTGACATCGGATTCTTGAGTTTGGCTAACCTCCACGGGGCAGTAGACAGCCCTGCTTATGAAATCACTAGGCAAGGCCAAGAGTTAGCAAATGCTTCAGCGGCAAGACCCATCACCCGCAAAACAGCCGAACGGCTCCTTCAGGAGTTCATGAATCGCGTGTGGCTGGCTAACGATAAAAAGATGTTTGCCTACAAGATCGAAAGCGTAGTCCTTTTCGGCAGCATGCTTTCAGACAAGGGACGGCTAGGGGATATCGACATTGCTCTAGAGTTGCAGCCTATAACCACTAATCAAGAGGAATTTCAAAAACTCTATCAAGCTCGATATCGCTTTTCATACGGTCCCAGACCGAAGCTGAGTTCGGACTTCGAGAAAGCTGCTTGGCCAATGCTTGAAGTTCATTTCTTTCTAAAGAACTACTCGCGTAGCTTTAGCTTGCACGCTCTGGACGATTTAGGGGCATTGGAGGGAGTTCACTATCACATTCTGCTTGGAGAACGCAGTCGGCTAAAAAAGCTAATCCCATCTGGGATTGAAAGCAATTCCCGGAGGATGAAGCTAGTGAAGCACGAAAAATCTGAATTCGTGCAGTAGCCGAAAATCGCTTTCGGATACTGCGAAAAATCAATTGGAAGGAGGTTCTCTCAGCGTTTTCAGATGGCGTGGATCTGATCAATCACATCAATGTGAGATCGGTGTAATCCACAAGCATAAGCGAAAATTTAGGTGCTCTCTCGTTTCGCCTGATTTTCGCGTGTGAGAGGGTGTGGCCCTGAAAAGGCCGGCGTCGGCGGTTCGATCTGCTAGGTGAATGTCACTGGAGAGGGATTCAAGGCTTGACCTATCCCGGCAAACTCTACGAGTTAGACCTGGAGTTTTCTCATAATGCAACGAGAGAACGGACCATGCAGAAGAACGGGTCGGGATATCGAATCAGCACGAGATGGGCGTGAAGATGGAAGACTTGTGCTGGGAGCACGGAATCAGCACGGCAAATGTTCTATGCCTGAAGTCGAAGGAAAGCTAGATGGATATGCCCGAGATCATGATGCAATACGAGAATTCCGGCCGACTCGATCAATTTCCATTCGCGACCAGTGATTGTTTCGCCTGTTGATGAAATCTCGAAGTTGACTGCTTGTGAACAGGTAGTTCAAGCATCCTCGACATTTCAATAGAAAGCGCACCGCCACAATACGAGCACCTTAGTCAATGACGGTGATGGTGTTTCGTTCGATATAACGATCCAATGCTTTCACATCAAACCATAGAGCACGACCGACTTTCACGGAAGGAATCTCCCGTATTCTCGATCTCTTGTAAATCGTATCAATCTTGAGCCCCAGATACTGGGCTGCCTCTTCTGGTTTCAAGAGCCGTTTAATGATGGTCTCGGTTGAGAAGGTTTCTGTGTGTTTTTCTTTCAAGTTCCTGTTCTCTTTCGGATGAAGACCAAGATATTCCTTCCTATTGCCCTAGCGCGGCACTCTCTAGAATACGGCTCTGGCTTTCGAGTTTCCAAAGGGATCAATTATTCGAGCTTTATGCTATCTTTGACTTTTTCCGAGACGTTCTCCATATGAAAACCATACCGAAACCTGATCTAGCCGCCTATCGCGAAACCATTCTGCTTCCCTCTTCGGAACTTGTGGGTCGTGTTGCAGACGTGCTCGGACGAAAGTTGACCGCGCATATCGGAGGGGCTAAAGATGTTCATGCTGTAGATCGCTGGATAGCGGGAGACTCACTCTACGGAGATGCCAGAGAACGGTTTCAGCTTGCCTTCCAGATCACGCAGATGCTCCGCAGTTATGATTCGGGCAGAGTGATTCAAGGGCTGGATGACGGGAATGAATCCAGATCTGAATGATCGTGTGCCGCTACGACTCTTGCGCGAAGGAGATCTGGAGAAGGTGGGGCCAGAGCTCCGGCGAGCCGCGAGAAAGTTTGTAGCTGAAGGGTAGCCTAGGACACTGGAGTGCCCGGCTTGCTTTGTACCAGTGAATAAGAGAGACACTGGACAAGGAGAGCAAGATGGCACGAGGCAAGCGATATCAGCCAGAGCAGGTAGTGAATCTGCTTCGTCAGATCGAAGTGGCTGTGGCGAACGGGAAGACAACGGCACAGGCGTGCAAGGAAGCGGAGATCGTGGAGCAGACGTATTTCCGCTGGCGCAAGGAGTACGGCGGTTTGCAGATCGACCAGGCGAAGCGGCTGAAGGAGTTGGAGCAGGAGAACTCCAAGCTGAAGCGCTTGGTAGCGAACCTGAGCCTGGATAACCTAGTGTCGAAGGACGTCGCCTCGGGAAACTTCTAAGTCCTGAGCGACGGCGCAGTGCGGTGAGCCATGCCTGTGAGCGTGGCGTGAGTGAGCGGCATGCGTGTCTTCTGTTGGGTCAGCCCAGAGGCACGCAGCGCTACCGTCCGACACCGCGGGAAGGCGAGGATCGTCTGACGCAGGCCATCGTTGCTCTCGCCAGTCAGTATGGACGCTACGGGTACCGCCGGATCACGGCGTTGCTGGTGCGTGCCGGCTGGAAGGTGGGCAAGGACAGAGTCGAGAGGATCTGGCGTCGTGAAGGGCTGAAGGTACCGAAGAGACAGAAGCCAAGAGGACGGTTGTGGCTCAACGATGGTTCGTGTGTGCGGTTCAGACCGACGCATGCGGGCCACGTGTGGAGCTACGACTTCGTGAGTGCGCGAACGCACGATGGTCGCGGCGTGCGCATCCTCAACCTGATCGACGAGTCCACACGCGAGTGCCTGCTGATCCGCGCGGAACGGCGCTGGTCGAGTGCGAAGGTCATCGGAGCGCTGGCCGACGTCATGGTGATGAAGGGAGTGCCGGAGCATCTTAGATCAGATAACGGGCCGGAGTTCGTCGCCAAAGACCTGCGCAAATGGCTTGCCGATACGGGCGTAAAAACACTGTACATCGAACCCGGCTCCCCATGGGAGAACGGCTACTGCGAATCGTTCAACTCGAAACTTAGGGATGAGTTCCTGAACGGCGAACTCTTCTACTCGATGAAAGAACTTCGTGTGCTGGCCGAGCGCTGGCGCGTCCACTACAACACTGTCAGGCCACACTCTTCGCTGGGATACCGACCTCCAGCACCAGAGGCCTGGATGACTTCGACTTCTTGGCAGCAAGGGGAGCCAGTCGCTTCGCTCCGGGCTCCCCTTGCTGCCAAACCCTGCATCGATCTGATCTCAGAGGTCAATGCGCTACACTAACTCCTCACTGGTACAAAGCATCGGGCAATCCACACCCCTCGGCGGTCTCTCATCGATTACTGTTCAGCTTTGAAAAGAGACTTCGAATTCAACTCCTGAATAATTCACTTTGGGCGCAAGTTGTCGATTCGGGCCTTGTTCAAAATGAATAAGACCGTAACGCTCCATATTCTTGAGTGTTCGAGACAGGCTTGATTTCTCCCGTCCTGATTGTTCCGCTAATTCCGAAAGTGACTGTGGATGCTTCTCGTTAATAAGTTTTAGCAAGGCTCTATTTTGATCAGAGAGCACCTGAGCCAAACTCTCTAGGGACTCAAACCAAACTTTGGGATCGTTCTTCCCAGGCTTGTACTCTCCTTTGGCAATCGCCAACGTGCGCTTCTTGAATGCATCCCGCGATACAATTCCAATCCTCAGTATGTTCATGGCTTCGTGATCCTTTCCTCTAAGATCTTGTCGACTTCCGCCCAAAAGTCAGTCAACAACGTGACAGCGTCCTTGTAGTCGTAAAAGCGGATTCGCTCGCCCTTGTGAGTATGGTCATATTCGATTCGGGTCTTCGCCCCTGGCCCAGAGCCTTCTCTAATCGGATGAGCGTTATCAAAGCCCAAAATGCGTTGTCCGTCCCCATCATGGAGTGTCAATGAGTAGTCCAAGCCATGAGGCTTCTCAAGCGTATCGGGCACCTGTTTGACTTCGAATTTGACCCAATATGGGCCGTCGACAACGTAGGACACACCGTCGAGATAAAGCAGATTATCGAGACTCGAATCCTTTGTCATCTCCTCTCCATGTTAACATCAGATATCAACACCGACAAGAGAGAGGCTCGGCCTGATGAATCCGTATTCCATAAACCCTCCGGAATCAGAGGTTGTCTTCGAGGAACTCTGTCTCGCCGTCTTAAAGCGGCACTGGAATCGTCTGGACTGGAACGATTCGGCAAGAAGGGTGAAGAGCAGTTCGGCGTCGATATTTTCGACACCTTGGGCGAGAGCCCGATGCATGGCGCGCAATGCAAGCTCAAGGAATCGACGAAGTCGCTGGACCCTGCGGAGATTCGTGAAGAGGTGGAGAAGGCCGAAGGCTTTCCCGCGAAACTCGACCATTACGCCATCATGACCACCGGAAAGGTCTCCGGTACCGCGCAGCTTGCTATCCAGCAGATCAACCAAAGGCACCGCGCAGCGGGGTTGTTCACTGTAGAACTCTTCACCTGGGATAAGATCACCAAACTCCTGCGGCAGTACCCCGAGATTGAGCAGCAGTTTTATGGCGGCTTGCGCTCAGAAGAGGTCGCGGAGGTCAAGATCAAGCTCGAAGCAATTCAGTCTGCCGTCGCTATCATCGCACCCGCTGCAGTTGCATCGGCGAAGACGGAGATTGATGCCCTGATCGACGAAGCTCGGGAACGCATCAAGCCAGGCGAAGCACAGATTGCCATCACACTCCTGCACCGGGTTCAAAGACTCAAGGGAGGTGAACTCAACGATTGGCATCGCTTTCGGATCTATACCAACCTGGGTGCGGCCAATCTCATCCAGGGAAAGGGCAACGAGGCGGCGCATAGCTTCCTAGATGCCGCCCCGCTCCGTCCCGACGACGAACTCGGGGTCACGAACGAAGTTTTGGCATACCATCTCTTGCTTCAGGATCAGACCACCCGTGACAAAGCTGAGGCCGCGGCTGCTCGGTTCCCGAATGCGACACGGATTCGCTCGCTTCTGATTCAGTCGGCAAAGCTCGAAACGCCCTACGCCGACCTCCTCGCGGACACGCCGGAACACATGCGCTTTGATGCGGAAGTAGCGTCCGCACTCGCACGCAGGGCGATGATGGCTGGCCTGATTGAAACCGGGATCGAGCACGCCAAAGCGGCCGTCGCCGATAAGCCCAAATGGGCCCAGGCCCACCTCCTTCTTGCTCAGGCCCATTTCGCACGTGTGGTGATGGCCGAGCGGACCATTAAACCACTCAAAGCGGAGGAGAAAGAGCAGCAACTTACCAGCGCCAGCAATGCTGGCGGATGCGGCCATCGCGAACGCGGAGACGGATGACCTGGCCTACGTCAGAGCCCATGCCTTCGCGCTCAAGACCGACATTGCGCAGGTGCAGGGACGCAAAGAGGACGCGGCGCAATTCGCCCGGGACGCATTCGCTGCCGACGCCTCCGAGCTGCAGAGCCAGATGGCTATGGCCCAGGTGGCCTTCGGCGGAAACAACATCGACGAAGGAATCCGGATCCTCGAGCAGGCCAAAGAGAAGGCCATCAGCCGATTGGATTGGGAATTGATGGAACGCTTTGCACGAAAAGCACAGGTTCCAAGCAAACTCTTGCTCGAAACTGCCCGCGAGACCATAGAGAGAATCATGGCGCTCTGGCCTACGTTCCAGAAAGAGCTACCGCTGGATCAGGAAACCCGCCGCTTGATAACGGCCCACATGAAATCGGTCTCCCTCCTGGCGCGATGAGCAATCGTATTTCACCATTTCACCGGAGATTCGGCATCAGGTTCTATTGTGAGACATCTGGTCCGATATTGCAGACGGCATCTGCAATAAGACGTTTAATCCTCTTGTTTGACGTTGCCGCTAGGAAACATAAGCCGACATATGAGGACTGGCTAGGCGCAAGATAGTGTGACTGGCGATGGTATTATTGGCGCCATCACCTAAAACATCCTGTGAGGATGTTGATGCCCTGCTCTTGCCGCTCTCGCTGGCGAAGTGCCGCATCAGATATTCGTAGGCATCGCCGAGGATGTTGTCATGCTCCGCTCGGTTTTTCGAGAAATCCAGCTCCGGCTTCTGGAAGATGGCGATAAGGTTCGACAGACGCTCGACCTTCGCTTGCCCCTCGCCCAGCTTGTTCGGATCGTTGAAGTCCGGAAAGTCGCTACGGGCCAGACGGGAATTGGCATCAATAAGCGGCTGGATGACCTGAATGTTAATCTTGTTGCCGATGTCGCTGTCGCCCTTAAGGGCGACCATATCTTTGAAGCCAGCCACCTTCGGAATCACGACCGGCGATGCGAAATCATCCGAGTTCCCGTATTTGTCGGAGATGTATTTGATGAACAGCATGAACAAGACATAGTCCTTGTACTGGCTGGCGTCCATGCCGCCGCGTAGCTCGTCGCACGAGGCCCAAAGTGAGGATACAGATCGGATTTCTTGATTGCCATGTATAACTACTTTCGTTCATCCGCAACGTACGGCTCGGTGATGTTTATCCGGTTAATCTGCTGCTCTAGGACGGCAAGTGTATCGACAATTGAATCAAAGGACGGTGGTTTTCCGAAGATCATCGCGGCCATGTCGCGATAATCCCTCTCGAGGTCCGCGCGACGTTCGTTCGCTGGGAGCAAATGAAGGCTTTCGGGACGCGCCAAGTCATAGCGTGTCCAGGCTGATGAATAGAAGATCTGCTTATGCGCCACGACCTGCGCCAGAAGGTGCATATCCTCCAAGGCCTCGTCGCGTATAGAGGTTTGAGCCAACATCGCGGGGTCATAGTAATGACGAGAGTATCGAGACGGCAGCGCCTTCTCGGTCGGTCGGAAGAATTCGGCATGCAAAATTGTCGCCTTCTCCCAAAAGGTTCTCTTGGCCAGAAGTGCGATTAGTGGCACCTCTCCATCCTTAATCAGATCGGGAAATTCTTCAGAGACGAAGGGGCGTACTGTGAAATCACCGTGGGGCACGAATTCGGCATGAGTGCCGAGCTCAAGCACCACCTGCGGGTTTACATAGGCAAGGGTTTTCGAACTGGCCGTAGGGTAACGAAATCGAATGATATTAGGGTCTTGAGGATCGACCTGAAGGCTCCAAGGAACTCCTGTTCCAAGCACTTCCTCGCAGCGGGTGATGAGCGCCCGGAGGAACTCGCCTCCAATGTATCGCTGGCACTCAGCCATCATTGCGGCAAGTATGTTCGACCTTTTGCTTCTGGAAATCCCTTCCTGTCGAGGATCCTTCTCTCCGGTAAAGCCGAGCGCAACATAATCCACGGCTAGGTCGATGTCTTCCGAAAAGCGGTTTATGGCATGGAAGATCTTGGAGAGCGATGTACCACCCTTAAATAGAAGGCGCCCGACTAGGGCTTCGATCGAGAACAACTGCTTGAGCATCCAGCAGACCCAGAAGTCCTTTTCGATAATGGCTTCTGCGAGGCCTTTTCGATCGGCTGTTTCAGCAAAAATTTCGACCCGCGCTTCAGCGGCCATCTGAGCGATTTCGTTCAAGCTGCCTTCTCCGCAATCTGTTTTGCCACTTCGTATATCCAGTCCACGCCAAACCGGGTGTCTTTCACGAGCTTCCGTTTCTCAGCCGGGGACAGAGAGGCACGAAGTTTGTCGATTTCGCGAGACCCAACACCCTCTTTACCAAGATAGCGGAGCGCCTGGACCACGAGTGCGAACTTACCCTCTAGCCCTGCTATGACCTTTGGCCGCGCATGTTTGAAATGGATCGTCCGGCGTCCGATCAGCACTTCATTATTCGGACCGTCTGTGAGGTAAATGATCTTGGAAGGCACCTGAGTGGACAGGCCCAGGAGATTGGCTGCCCAAGCGCCATCCGGAACAATCTTCCAACGTTGACGCCGGGCGATCGCGCGAGCTGCTTCGTCAATGTCAGGGCTCAGCTTGCCACCCAGCGCTTCATTGATTTTCGGCATGTCATAGAGGCCACGACGGATACGGCGGATCTTGCCATCGCGCATCAGGCTTCCGAACGTCATATCGACCGTCCCACGGCTCCCAATATCGAGGAAGTCTTTGGCCGAGAATGCTTTACCTGGTCTCAGCCTATCAATCCTTGCAACTATCTGATCTCGCATGGTTTGCATGTCGATATGCTCGCTACTGATTTTAGAAAAAATATACTACTTTTTCTAAATCCTAAGCAAGCTAATTCGCCTACCCATCCAGCCGTGCACCACCAGTCCTCCCGGTGAACGTTTGGCTCATCACCTAATGCCCATGTACAGAGCATTGCTTGGCTGGCTTTCTGGGCCAAATTAAAGTTCGGCATGGCCCGTCCCCACACTGTTCCCCATTTAAATGAGATTCTTGCTGCCGCTGAGCACTTCAAAACGAACTGCCTTCTCGCCGACGGATCCGTGTTTTCCAAGGATATTCTCTGGACTGTGAGCAACATCAATCTGCTCGATCAATTCTTCATCCAGCACCCTTTAGAGGGCAAAGAATCCTTCATTGAAAAACTGCGCAAACAATTAGAGCCAGCCGCACCTGCGGTAAAACAGCTAGCTGCTGAAATGGTATGGCTACTCCTTCTTTTTCCATCGAACAGTCGTTCACGACAATCCAAAGCAGAAGGAGACAGAAAATGAGCAACAATATCCAATCCCCCAGTCCCAATTCCCCCAACAACGCACAACTCGAGCACATCAGGAGAAACAAAGATGATTCCTAGAAATGGGCCATGGACACTCCAACTTGGGGAACATGTACTTTTAACTCCCAGGAAATGGTTATGGTTGCGATCATCGATCTGGGCAGTTGTCCTTTTCGCAGGAGCAACCCTCTTTTCTTCTCATCATGAATGTTGAGCCAATGGCTCCATTTGCCAGAGCGGTCGAATTACGTGATAGACCTTATCGTTCCCGCACTTGCGTTTGGTGCTCATTCTCTAGCTATCAGAAAAGGCGAAGGGCGTGTCGCTACAGAGGTGATGCCGACAGGTTCGACGATTCGGCAACTGCTGGCTGGGGCGGCGATTGGTTTCAGAATGCTTGTGGCGATATTTGCACTTCTATGGGCGTCAGGCCTTTATCACGTCCAGGCAAACCACTGGACGGACCAGCTACCCAGCTTCCTGTTCGATAGCTATATCTCTGGCATGTTGGAGGAATTCGCCTTTAGAGTCATCCTCCTGAGGCTGCTCAGCCGGTCCTTCGGACCTCTGTGGGGACTAACCCTCATCACTCCTGTTTGGAATCGCTCACCTTAGCCATGCAACCTTGTTACAGGCTTTCGAAGTTGCGTTCAACGGCGGGTTGATCCTGGGCCTGCTCTATATGGTTACCGGACGCATCTGGATGTCGGTAGGAATGCATATTGCATGGGATTTTACTGAGGAATCCATCCTTGGGGTAAACAGTCACAGAGATTTGCTCCTAAGCACACCGGTGACGGGCAGATCAGACATTCTCACCGGAGGAAAATATGGTCCTGATGGTTCTGTTCTGGCAGCGGTTGTCGGTGTCGTCTTAATAGCACTCATCGTCTACGCGAACTCGAAGGGAGTGTTTCGTTCAAAGACTTTGTGCTGAATCCGCTCAAGACACGGGAAGCGCAGGACCTGAAATTGTCTATGAGAGCTGTGCGATTTCCTCGATTGAGGGCGATACCGATTTCAGACATGGGTATCGAGTCCGCGATCTTGCAGGTAACTACCGAAGCGGCACTGTGCCTTACGGCCGAAGCGGGGAGAATGGATATCCCCATTCCTGCGGCCACCAGCGAGATCAGCGTGGGCATTTGTCCAGCCGTCTGAGAGATGTTGGGAACGACTCCAGCATCACGCAACATGCCGAAAAGCAAATCATGAAACCCAGGAGCATACGCCCGTTCATACATCACGAAATCCTCTCCTGACAGAACGCGCAAGCGCACCTTCCTGCTCTTTGCCAGTTTGTGGGACCGGGGTAACACGACTACAAACGGTTCCCTGTGTATTCCGACGACTTCAAGCTCGGGATGTTCTCCAATCGGCAAACGAAGAAAACCAATATCGAGCAATCCCATATCCAGCATTTGTATTTGGTCGACCGTAAGAATATTGTGCAACGAGAATTCTACCTGGGGGTTTGATTCCTTGAATCTGCGAACGATGTCTGGCACGATCTCATTGCCTGCAGTCGAGATAAAGCCAATTCTCAGCAGTCCTAGTTTGCCGTTGGCGGCCAACCGAGCGTTACGAACAGCCTGCTCGAGGTTCGCGACGGCAGTCGCAGCGTCAGTGCGTAGGGCCAGGCCAGCAGCAGTCAGAGTTGTTTTCCGGCGGTCTCGCTCGAAGAGCTTAACGCCAACCTCTTCTTCAAGCGCCCGTATTTGCAGGCTCAGTGCCGGCTGACTGAGGTGAATTAATTCCGCTGTCCGACCAAAATGTAGTGTTTCTGCGATAGAGAGAAATGATCGAATCTGACGAAGCTCCATCCCTTCATTATATTTGGAGTTCTTATCACAGGTAACAAAACAAACAATTTTACAAATGACTAAAGCAGACATGTAATCAGTTTGTGAGCAAGAGGAGAGTGTTGATGGCACAGCAAACCTTAGAACAGATATCGCGTTCCTGGACGACGCGACGCGATGAGAAACGGCGGCGCATGCAACAAGTTCAGCCCTGGATGGAAGGCCCGATCCTACCCAGGACGAAGATGATTGATGCACTCGAAACCCTCATCGTCAGCGGTGACAGAATTGTGCTCGAAGGCGACAACCAGAAACAGGCCGACTTTCTTTCGCGGTCCCTGGTTAAGGTCGATGCCAAAAAGCTTCACGATCTGCACCTGATCATTTCAAGCATCAGCCGTCCTGAACATCTCACTCTATTTGAGCTGGGAATTGCAAAGAAGGTGGATTTTGCTTTTGCTGGCCCGCAGAGCCTGCGCGTGTCGCAGTTACTAGAGGATGGCAAACTGGACATCGGCGCTATCCATACATATGTCGAACTGTATGCGCGATTGTTCGTTGATCTAGTCCCGAATGTAGTTCTTGTTTGTGCCGAACAGGCGGATGCAGAGGGCAATCTCTACACGGGACCCAATACGGAAGATACGCCGGTGATTATCGAAGCGGCTGCCTTTCACGACGGAATCGTCATCGTGCAAGTGAACGAGATCGTCGACAAGCTGCCTCGTGTCGACATCCCGGCCTCATGGGTCGATGTGGTGGTCGAGGCGGACCGGCCATTCGCAGTCGAGCCGCTCTTCACCCGCGACCCGCGTCACATCACCGATCTTCAAATCTTGACAGGAATGATGGTCATTCGCGGGATCTACGAAAAGCATCAGGTCCAGTCATTGAATCACGGTATCGGGTTCGATACGGCTGCGATCGAGCTTCTTTTGCCCACCTATGGCGAATCTCTTGGACTGCGCGGAAAGATCTGCAAGCACTTCGCGCTCAATCCTCACCCTACTCTGATTCCAGCCATAGAAAGCGGCTGGGTGGAGAGCGTCCACTCCTTCGGCAGCGAGGTGGGCATGGACGACTACATCCGTGCACGTCCCGATATCTTCTTCACCGGACGTGACGGCAGTCTCCGCTCCAATCGTGTTCTTTGCCAGCTTGCAGGACAGTACGCGGTGGATGCATTTATCGGGGCCACGCTTCAGATGGATGGCGACGCGAACTCCTCCACGGTCACGACCGGACGTCTCGCCGGCTTTGGGGGTGCGCCCAACATGGGCCACGATCCCCATGGGCGGCGGCATTCCACGCCTGCGTGGCTGGACCTCAAAACGAATGAAGACCCGAACCTGCCTGGTCGCAAACTCGTGGTTCAAACTCTGGAGACATTTGCGAAGGGCGGCGAGCCTGCATTCGTGGAAACTCTGGACGCAGTCGAGGTTGGCAAGAAAGCCGGTATGCCAATCACCCCCATCATGATCTACGGTAGCGACGTCAGCCACGTCGTAACCGAAGAAGGAATTGCCTACCTTTATAAAACAGAAGGAATCGAAGAGCGCCGCCGCGCGTTGGCCGCGGTTGCAGGAGTCAGTCCCGTCGGGCTCAAAGCGAAGGCGCACGAGACGGCGGAACTGAGGCGCCGGGGCGTGATCGCATTTCCGGAAGATATCGGAGTCCGGCGCCTGCAAGCGAATCGCTCCCTTCTTGCCGCCAGAAGCATGGAAGATCTGGTCGCATGGTCGGATGGACTCTATCAACCCCCTGCGAAGTTCAGGAGTTGGTAAATGAAACACCTTAGTGCAATTTCAAAGTATGCTCAAGCACCCGAAGCCCTGATCCATGCTGAGCAACTCGCAAGGCTTGCCGGACAGGCGTTAGTTGCAGAAGCAGAACTGACACCCAAACCGGGACTGGTTGACCGTCGAGGATCAGGGTCTCACACGGACCTGTCGCTTCATCTGATGCGACGTTCGGCCGAAGCCATAGCGCCTTACTTTGCGGAGATGGCTCTTGCTGCGGCAACAACGCCTATGGATCAGACATTGCGGGCAGCAGTGGCAGCTATCGGTCGGAAAGCAGAAGCAGCAATGCTGCGTGCGACCTCCGGCAGCAATACGCATAAAGGAGCGATCTGGGTTCTCGGATTGTTGACCTGTGCGGCAAGCCAAACTGCAGATCTGCGTTCGGAAAACATTGCTCGAAGCGCTGGCTATCTGGCTCGACTGCCAGACCGCGCCCTGCCTCGGATTGTATCCCACGGGGAACTTGTCCACAGTCGCTATGGGGTAACCGGAGCTCGCGGCGAGGCATTCGCGAACTTCCCACACGTGATAAACATCGGTCTCCCTGCATTGAGAGAGGCCCGCAGGGAGGGACGCATGGAGCGGGATAGCAGACTGATCGCGCTACTCGAGATCATGTCACGCCTTGACGATACCTGTGTTCTTTATCGCGGAGGTCGTGAAGCCCAGGAGTTTGTCCATAAAGGCTCGATGCAGGTTCTTGAAGTTGGGGGTCCAGGTACTCCAGAGGGAGATGCCGCACTATTGAGTCTCGATGATGAGTTTGTCCGTCGACGGATCTCTCCCGGAGGAAGCGCGGACCTGCTGGCCGCCACCCTCTTTTTGGATGCGCTGGAGCACGGCCAAAACGAAGTTGCGCAGGACAACAGTCATTTGGAGGAAGTATATGGAGCGAATTGAGTTTGATTATCCGGAGGCGAAACGCCGCGTCACCAGGAAGGCTCATGTGGGAGTCGTAGGTTCCGGCGATATGGAAGTGCTTCTCGAACCATCCCTGGGAGAAGGAGCACATGTCTTCATTACAACGAGCGTCGACGGTTTCCGCGATGCATGGAAGGCTGTCTTTGATCGATTTTTCTCGAAGTTTGACGGTGCCGTACGAATCGACATCAACGATGCGGGCGCGACACCAGGGAGCGTCCTGCTTCGCCTGGAACAGGCAGTGGAGGTGATTGAGCAATGAGCCAAACAAATATCATTCCGGATTTCGTCATGCGCAGGAGCTTCATCGAGCTTAACGGTCGCGCGCGCGCCCAGAGCCTCTTTGATGAGGGAACGTGGAAGGAACTTGTCGGACCGTTCGATCGGATCGAGTCTCCGTGGCTGCCCATGCAGGGCATCGCACCGCAGTCAGATGACGGATGCATCGTCATTAAGGGAAAGATTGGTGGTTCTGCTGCAGTCGCCATCGCCTTTGAAGGTGCATTCCAGGGTGGCAGCGTCGGCGAAGTATCTGGCGCTAAAATGACGGCCGCGCTGGATCTAGCTACAAAGGACTCTGAGTCAGGCAGACCAACGGCTGCGGTCCTATTGCTGGAGACGGGTGGAGTGCGCCTTCAGGAAGCCAACCTCGGTCTCGCCGCCGTTGCGGAAGTGATCTCGTCGATCCTCGCACTCCGACAGCATGCCCCGGTCATCACGATCATTGCAGGAACAGTCGGCTGCTTTGGCGGCATGTCGCTCGCCGCCGGCGTATCCAGCTACACGATCATGACTCGCGAAGCCCGTCTCGGTCTTAACGGGCCAGAAGTCATCGAACAGGAATCCGGCATCGATGAGTTCGACGCTTCTGACAGGGCGCTCATCTGGGCTATCCATGGCGGCGAGCAGCGTGTCGGTATGGGACTCGCCGACACGCTGGTCGAAGATGATTCCGAAAAGATTGCGGCGGCTGTTCGCAGCTATATTCGGGCTGGCGTGCCGATCGAACATAGGAGCCGGCAGGTGAAGCTTTACCGCGACCGTATCGCCGCCTTGGACACGTCGCAGCAGATCGACCCAGCAACGTTGCGGCACCAGTGGGGCAACAGCACAGGAGGTGCGCGATGAACGAACAAGCAGGATTGCGCGGAAGAGCTTGGTTCAAAGCTTTGACGGGAAATAATAAGCCGAAGGCCGGAGATCCGAACTCCATTCTGGCAGCAGACGCACCTTTCGGTGGCGAAACTGCATTGTTCCTCTGCGTAGTGCCGAACCTTGAGAGCCGCTTTCCTTGTGTTCGGGATGGACAAGTTGGTTTGGAGGAGGCCTATGCGCTCGCCACCAATATTCGCGAGGCGATTGCCGAAGACAACAATAAACCGAAGGCCGAGAAGCGGCCGATTATTGCGGTCGTTGACGTGAAAAGCCAGGCTTATGGACGCCGTGAAGAGACCGCCGGGATCTTCTTCGCGGCTGCTGTATCTGCTGATGCCTACGCCTCTGCGCGCATGGCGGGGCATCCGGTTATTTCCCTCATTGCTGGTCAAGCCTTTTCTGGTGGTTTCCTCACGCATGGATATCAGGCAAACCGGATTCTCGCATTCGACGACGATGGCGTTGTGATTCACGCCATGCACAAGGAAGCTGCAGCGCGTATTACCCGGAGGTCTGTCGCTGAACTCGAAAAGCTAGGTCATGAGATCGCGCCCATGTCCTACGACGTACGGGATTACGCCAAACTTGGTCTTTTATTCAGGCTACTTCACACAGAAAATCCAAAAAATCCGACCGAAGCTGAGATTGCCGGAGTCAAGCAGGCTCTTGCCGAGGCAATCGAAGATGCGCGTGCCGGCAAGACCGACCTCAGCAATCATCTTGAGTCGGACGCGGCCAAGCAAACGCGCAAGGCGAGTATCGCCGTGCGGAATGCACTCGAAACACAGTGGGAAACCGCATGAGGGGGCTGCAATGACAACGGTTCTTCTTGATGCGTTGGTCCCCATCTTCGTCGGCCTGCTGTTGGGATATATAGCTGGCCGACGGGGAATGATGGATAACGTCAATGTCCGGAACCTGATCGTACTGGTGATGAACTTCGCTGTCCCCTGCGCTTTGTACTCTGTGATCAGCCAGACATCCTGGGCCATCCTGGAGAAACAGGTCTGGACGGCTCTTATGATCGCAGTGGTATTTATCGCTCTATATGCGGGCAGCTATTTCTGGTCCCGTCGCAGTCTGAAGATGTCCGTCTCCGACGCGTCGGTTCTGGCCCTGACGGTCGGATTTCCGAACTCAGCCGCGGTAGCCCTACCTCTGTTCGCCACCGCGTATGGTCCAGCTTCGACTGTTACAGCGGCACTGTCGATTGCTGTCGGTTCCATCACAATCTCTCCGCTTACCATCGCGCTGCTCGAAGCCGACAAATCGTCGAAGGGCAATCGTATCTCCATCTCGACGATTCTGGGCAGCCTTCCTCGCGCGTGTACTCGTCCGGTGGTCTGGGCTCCCGCATTGGCTCTGATTGGCGTCTACTTCGGAGTGCATTTGCCTTCGTATATCGAACGAACACTGAAGACCATGGGCAGTGCGGCGTCTGGTTCTGCCCTCATCCTTACGGGAGTTGTCGTCTCCGCTCAGAAGTTTCGTATGAACAAGAGTGTGTTCTGGACCACCATGGCGATCGTTTTCATACAACCGCTTTTTGCACTGGGGATGACGCTTCTGTTTCACATGAGCCACGATCAGGTACGTGACATTACGATCATCAGCGCCATTCCGGGTGGATTCTTCGGACTGGTCTTCGGCAAAAGCTTCAACGCAACCCCGGACGCGGCCAGCTCTGGTCTGATCGCCTCTTATGGAGTTGGTGCGATCACGCTGGCAGCGTGGATGCTAGTGATGGCCAGATACTTTTGAGGGTTGAACAGATGGACAGAATACCCCGTGTGCACGACTTGTTATTACTTCGATCCCAATCGATCATGCCTTCCGGGCCTGAGCTACCTGGTTGGCCAACGTCGGCTCTGGGGGAGGATTCCTGGGTTGTGGTCCGTCGAGGCGCTTCTCCGGAAGGAACCATTGCCGTCGGTGTACGTAGCACTCTGCGGCATGAACGGTGGGGAGGTTATGTTGATCCGGCTGACGCAGTGACACGAAAAGATCCTAAAGAGCTGCGCTCCCGGTTAGGGTTGGTATCTCGTCGCTTCCTTCCTGCATTCCAGGCTCTCGCTTTCCTCGAAGACCGTCTCCACGGGATCGATTTTGAGTGGGGTCCCGGCGGTAGCGTGGGCTTCGAGCTGGCGTCGGGAAAACATGCAGTAAACGAGCAAAGCGATCTGGACCTGGTGCTCTTCGCTCCTGAGAGGTTCGACCGTACTGAAGCCCGGCGTCTCTGGAAATTGGTCTCGGCTTCACCTGGCAAAGTGGATGCTCTCGTCGAGACTCAGTATAGCGGCTTTTCTCTGGAAGAATATGCGGCAGGCCACTCGGAGAAACTTCTTCTTCGGACGCAGCATGGGCGATTGTTCGGCCAGAATCCGTGGACTGTTCCAACCGGGAAGGGGGCTTAGAGTGAACACGGCACTTTTATTTCCAGGGCAGGGAGCACAAAAGCCAGGGATGCTTCATGCTCTAGTGAACCACCCAGCAGTGTGTGAAACTCTCGCTGAGATCAGCGAAGCACTGAAGTCCGACATCAGAACCTCCGATTCTCCGGAAGCATTGAAGTCGACGGTTCCAGTCCAACTCGCGCTTCTTGCGGCTGGCGTCGCAACCGCCAGAATGCTGCTGCGAAACGGGCTTGAACCAACTGCCGTGGCAGGGCTTTCAGTCGGAGCGTTCTCAGCGGCAGTTGCCGTTGAAGCAGTCTCTTTAGCTGACGCTGTCACGCTTGTGCGGTCACGCGCGGAACAGATGGAACAGCTATATCCGGTAGGGTATGGGCTGGCGGCGATTGTCGGCCTCAGCGAAAAGCAGGTATCACGTCTGGTTGAATCGACATTCACAAACGAAAATCCAGTGTTCATCGGGAACATCAATGCCCCGAGACAGATCGTGATCGCCGGATCCATCGAGGGCATGAAAACAGTTCTGGATGCCGCACGCACTCAAGGGGCTCGAAAAGCGGAGATGCTGGATGTTTCAGTGCCATCCCATTGCCCCCTGTTGCAACCTGTTGCGGATTCGCTTCGCGCTCAACTGGGTTCAATGTCTCTGAGCGATCCGAAGGTGCCGTACATTGCCAATGTCAATGCGAGGGCAGTTCGCACAGCTCAAGGCGTGGCCAGTGACCTGGCAGACAATATTGCTCACGGCGTTCGCTGGCATGATGCAACGACTGTAGCCCAGGAGCTCGGCTGTGATCTATTCCTCGAAATGCCCCCTGGACACACACTGAGCGATCTGGCGTGCGATAACATCCCAAACATTTCTGCCTACTCTGTGACAGGCGACACCTTTGGCCGAATGTTGAAGCTGGCGGCGAGCTAGTCAGCAGGCGCTCACAGATTCGGTGTGTTAGCCCAGTAAAGATGAAACCTATAGGAGACCAAAATGAGGAAAGATGAGCGGCATCGACAGGATGCGAGATATTGGAGACAGACGATCTCAAGAGCCAGAAGGAGCATTACGTCGAAAACACGGGCGGTATCAATCTGATGTTCCTGGAGACCTTTGCATCGGATGAATTTCAGAACGTCTCGTTGAATCAGTGGCTCCAGCGATTACCTGGCGAAATACTGAAAGCATACCTGAACATCAACAAGGAGCAGGCCATGAAGATCCCGGCGGACAAGTTGACGAACCAGCGCTACTTCCGCCTGCTTTTCGAGATCGATGGACTAGCCATACACGAGAACAACCTCGTCCCCCTCCACTACCGCATCGCCGGGGCCTTTCGGAGCGATATCTCCAGTTCCACCGCCAAGCTGCTTCCCACAGGACACTTCGCCCTTGAAACACACCTCGAACAGGTCGTTGAGGAAATGCGCGACTTCCTGCCTGTAAACGGCATCTAGCGAGTTCCCCAGAATGCGTCACCAAGACACTCAACCCACACAAGAAAGAAGGAACCCATGGATCGCCGCTCATTTTTGAAGTGCCTCACCGTTGCTTCTGCAGCTACTGTCTTGCCATTCCATACCGTCGCAGCTCAGACCCGCAGAGCGAAGAACGTCGTCCTAGTGCATGGCCTTTTCGCCGATGGTTCGTGCTGGTCAGGTGTGATCGCCAGACTACAGGCGGCTGGTCTCAACGTGGTCGCTGTGCAGAACCCGCTCACCACGCTCGACGACTCAGTTGTGGAGACCCGGCGTGTTCTCGCTGAGCAGGTCGGACCCACCGTGCTCGTCGGCCACTCCTTTTCCGGGATGATCCTCAGCGAGGTCGGCGACGATCCCATTGTCTCGTCTCTGGTCTACGTGGCCGCGCGCGCTCCCGATGCAGGCGAGGACTATGCCGCCCTCGCCAAATGCTTTCCAGCTTCGCCCGCCACCGCAGGTATCGTATTCGACGGAGACGAAGGACGTCTGACTGAGACCGCATTTCTCCAAGACTTCGCGGAAGACCTGCCGCCCGCACAGGCGCGTGTGCTGTACGCGGTGCAGGAGCCCTTTCACAAGGCCCTATTGGCAGCACGGACCACCCATGCTGCGTGGCGCTCGAAGCAGACTTTCTATGCCATTTCCACCGAAGACCGCACGATCAACCCCGATCTTCAGCGATTCATGGCTGCAAGGATGAAGGCAATCACCATCGAACTCAAGTCGAGTCATCTCTCGCTGATCTCTCATCCTGACGCGATCACTTCGCTCATTCTGGAAGCTGCGGCGGGAATAAAGCCGTCCATCGACGCGATGAGCTAGTTTGTATCGACATATTGCCTGAGCGATCTTAGGGAGCAGCGGATAGCGACGGTGGCGTGAAAGTTTTGTTTGAGTTTATCGAATCGAGTGGCGAGTCTGCGGAACTGCTTGAGGTGAGCGAAGGTTCGTTCGATGCGGTTGCGCTGGCGGTAGAGGGTGTGGTGGAAGTTGCGTTGGATCTTGCGCATGGCTCGCGGCGGAATGACAGCCTGGATGCCGCGTTCGGCGAGATGGCTGAGGATCGGATCGGTGTCCATGTCGGCCAGCACGGCCTCGGGGGTGCGTTCTCCCAGCAGCGGGATGGCCTGGGTGCAGTCGTTGGTCTGGCCGTCCGTCAGGATGACGCCGAGCGGCAGGCCAAGCGCATCGGCGAGCAGGTGGATCTTGGTCGTCAGACCTCCTCGACTCCGCCCCCGAGCGGTCTCGGAAGCCCCCTTTTTCGCGCCGTCGCAGCCTGCTGATGAACGCGAACGACGCTGGAATCGATCATGACGTACCGGTTTTCCCGGTCCTTGAGAAGATTGGCGAAGACCCGATCCCACACTCCGGTTGCCGCCCATCGGCTGAAGCGCTTATGCGTCGTCTTGTACTTGCCATAGCGTTCGGGCATATCCTGCCAGCGCATGCCCGAACGCAAAACCCACAGCACTCCATACACGAAACGCCGGTTATCCTCCGCCGGACGGCCTACCGTTCCAGCACGCACGACAGCAACGGTTCAATGCGCCGCCACTGTACCTCCGTCAACTCATATCGACCTACACCCATCACTCCACTGCAACAAATCCGCAGAAATTACAAAAGTGATTTGTCGATACGACCTAGAGGCGTTAGCAACGAAACCCGTCTTCTAGGAAGTAAATGGAGGCTAGGGGCAGAGCCGAGTTTGTTTACCTTCCTGTGGCCGCCACACGTCGCAACGGCCAGCAAAGCAGGCTCAGCAGCAGAAGCGATGCGGCGATCCAGGGTGCATGATGCGCGACGGCATCCACGACAGGACCGACCGCATTGCACGTGTTGAACGAAAAGCTCGACAATCCAGCCGACGGAAGCGGTGCCGCAAGAAGGGCTCCGCAGATGTGCAGCAGAGAGTAAGCAGGCGTGCGGCTTAGCAGGAGGCAGAATCACGGCGACGACAGCCAACCGCATCATCTCAATCCCGAGATTGACCCCAGGATACAGACGAGCCGATACCAGCCACTGACCCCAAGCTAGCTTAAAGCCGATGCAAACGCCATACCGTGAATAAGCCCGAAGAACGCCGCGATGGCGGCCTCCTGGCCTGGAAAAGAGGGTAGATCGCGTGCGCGGCGGACACAAGGATGGAGACGGCGATCAGCACCTCAACCGGACGGCTCGGAAGATGCCTCAGGCCAAACGCAACTAGCGCCAGAGGGAAGGAGTGGCCGATGGAGAAGGCTGTAACGATGCGGAGAGCCTGCATCAAGCTATGGCGAACCGTCTCCCATCGACTCCAATGCCCGACGGAAGCGAGCAATGAAGCTGGCAGCAGCAGGACGAGCAGGAAGAGTAAAGGGTTCGTACCCTCGGCGCGGTGGACGGACGCCAAGCTGGAATGCGCCTGCGAATCCGCTGAGACTGGGCAAACTTGTATGCTCCGCGCCCGCGGCATCCTGCACGAATCCAGCTGGTAGAAAGAATGATTTCGTTGAGGATTTGTCCGACTATGTTGAGAATTTGTCCCGACTATTTGGATGTTCTTGTTATGAGGCACGAGCGTGTTGACCAGATAGACAGAGATACCGCGCAGTGGTGGTTCTCGAAGGTAGTCTTCGGTTTGCATTGCCGGGAGACAGGTCCGAGGTGAACTCGATCTGGATCTAGCCTGTGCCTTGCCTCATGCTTTCAGTCGAAGAAAAGCTCGCGGCAACAAGATGAAGCGTCTGGACTGACCATCGACCCGGAAAAAGACAGGTTGTGCAGGACGCGCTGCGCATATCTCAAGCACGACGAGTCCCGGCAGGAGTGGGACAGCTTTCTCTTTATTCCTACTCCTTGATTTGGAGGCTAAGAGAGGAAATTATTAATGCACGCAACGAAGAGTCAGCAGATCGTTTATGTCCGCCATGCCCGAGACGTCGAATGACTCTTCCAACTTGAGGCTGCTCGATGAGGGAGTAAAAGTGCTTAGCAATCTCGACATGCTGATACGGAATAGCCTTTCCCGACCGATGCTAGAGCGTGGCTTGGCAAATGGAAGCGATAGCGATGACGCGACATTGGAGTTTCTGTTTGCTGAGTCGGCAGCATTTTCGGACACGCGTGCAATTGTATTTATGGCGCTCTCTGAAGTCTTCAATAAGGATCGTGTTCTAAAGAACATCGTCATGCTGGATCACGCGAAGAAAACATTGCTGCGCGGAATTATGAAAGAAATAGAAGTTATGAGCGATCTTCTCACCCAAGCACTACTGCCCTGTCGTCCTTGGTCCCACGACGCATCAAGCCCGATTGGGTCATGGTCGATGGCCACCAGGAAAAACATCCTGAACAGTTCCGTCGGGCGAAGACACTCGGAAAAGTGGGTACAGGTAGAAACCAAAGTGGTGTCTTCCTGCGCGATTCTTTGAGCAACAAAGAAATGAGAAGCGGCAGGCTCCTCAGAAGCCATTTTTTTGAATATGCAGGCGCGATCACCTGATAAGTCGGTCCCTCTGTTGACCAACTGAAAACTATGGCACTTCCTAGTTAAGGAAATCTCTGACTTTTCGTAGATCCTGGAGGAAGATTCCAATGTCCCGTTCCCGGTCTTCCACGGTGCGGGCCCTCAGGATAGCCGATGGGTGGAGGGTAGCAATAATGGGTGGTCGTCCCTCGGCTTTCTCCACCTCGCCATGCGACTGCGTGATCTTGAACTTTGCGCCAAGCAGCGATTGTGCAGCAGTCGCTCCAAGGCAGACTATCAGCTCAGGACGGACAGCTTCGAGCTCTGCATCAAGCCATGGTCGGCAGGCATGGACCTCCTTCATGCTGGGCTTCTTGTGAATGCGTAGCTTGCCCCTCGACTCCCATCGGAAGTGCTTCACCGCATTCGTAACATAGACCTTTCGACGGTCGATATCTACTTCTTCCAGGCATTTATCCAGCAGCCTGCCTGCGGGGCCAACGAAGGGACGCCCCTCCTTGTCTTCCTGATCGCCAGGCTGCTCGCCCACCATCATGATGGCGGCCTTCGGCCTGCCTGCCCTGGCTCCTGTCTCCAGTTCTCCAAAGACGGCCTGGGTCGCATGCTCATACAGGTCGCATCCACGACAGTGTTGGACAGCCTCCTGCAGCACCAGCAAAGTTCGGTCTGTCGGAAGAAATGACGCCGCTCCTTGTTCTTTGTTTGAAGACATCCAATGCAACTCCTGTAACTCTTAGATGCTCCTTCTCCGAAGGAGCATGCCTCTCAGAGACGGAATTCGCACCAAGGGTATTAAATGATTTTGTGAAGAGAGATTGGACCAAGGTCAAGGCTTGATTAAGTACTAATTCGCCAAGCCAACAAGATCTCTATAGACCGCGCTCAAGCTTATGATTGCTGTTCTGAGGAAGTGACAGCCTTATCAAACCGAGATAGACGATTTACCTCTTCACTCCCAGTTGCCGCATCGGCAACCCATTTCGCGTCTTCTGGAAGTAACAGATCTCGATCAGCGTAGGCCAAAGTTCGATGCATGACTTAATCACGCCGATCGCATCGGCGACGACGCGAAGTAGGTTGTGCTGAAAGAAGTCCGGCTCAAAGCCATAAAATGCCTTCTGCAGATTCGCCGCATACAACCGCAACGCCTGCTCCCGCTCCGGGGTGCCGGCAAGCTCTGCCGCATGAAGAGCACGACGATGAAGCGTCGTAATCTTCTCCAGAATCTCCTCCGCATCCTCGGCCGTCACCTCGCCGGAATAATCGAATGTCACGCTCAACTCATCCATATGGTTGACCGAGGACTTGATCTTCCTCTTCAGTAGATTCGCGATCTCCTCATTCAAGATCTCCGAGGCCGGAGGATTCCTCATGTAGTTGCTCTTCGTATGGTGTTGCGCCGCGTCCACGTGTGCCGCAACCATGCCGTCCTGCTAGATCCATAAACGGTAGATGTAATCTTCAAAGCGCAGACGCGCGTCGGAAAAAATGGAGGCAAGCCGAAGGTGTTGTCATAACCCGCAACGCCGCAATCCATGCGCCAGTTCTTATTCGTGAGCGTAGGTCGAAAGTTCACCAGGACATATAGATCGTTCAGGCTGTCCAGGCTCACCTGCTTATCGTCATCCAGGAACATATCGACAAAATCCACGGCATCGATGTCATTCGTGCCCGAGCGAAAGGTCTGCGCAATCTTGATAACCGCATCTTCCTTGACCTCGCCCCTCTGCAGTAGAAGCGTGCTCTCCTTCGCCAATCCCTTGGTCGAGTTCGTCTCAAGGTCCAGCGCCGTGTCGATCAGCACGTCGCCCCGTTCATAATTCTCCGGAACCTCCGCCACCTGTTTGCCCAATACATCGAAAAAGGCCGACATCATGTCGAAGGACTTGCGTACATAACCGTTCTTCCCCACCTTGTGCAGCCGCCCCCTGCTGATCTCATCGTCCTCCAGAGACTCCGGGCTGTCCCCCATCAGGGAGTAAGGACGCATATCGTCGTCCGAGCTCACCATCAGCCCGCCCAGCGAATACATCAATGTGTAGTTTCGGTTGCCCCGTAGCTCGGTCGGAAGATGCTCTTCACCAGGGCTCCAGCCGTTTGTTGCGAAGGCGGGAGTTCACATAGAAGAGGAACTCTTCTTTCTCCCTCGGTCCTACATAAAATAGGTCCGATCTCGTCTTGATCTGCTCCAGCAGAGGAAGATACTTCTCCTCATTCGTGGGCGTCGAATCGTCAAAGATCATCATCTGAGGAGAGTGCCCATTTCTCCAGAAGTGTTCGTCGTACTCGTGAATCGTGTCGCCAACATCACGTAATCGATGCGTAGGAATTACAAAATAACGTTCAGGCTCTATCATCAGGGTCGTCTGCCTCTCCTCGATCTACCGGCAGGACGCGCGGCTTCACCCACCAGGCCCGTTGCCGGCTGAATGACCCGATATGGATTCGTCGTCGCATCCCACCATCGAGACTAGGAGAAACCATCTAAAAATGTCGTAAAGAGGTTGGTGGCAACTTAGTTCACCAAGCCCCCTGTTTGCCTCCATACCACCAGACCAATCCAATCGTCGCCGTATCCTGATGGTTCAGCAGCATGCTCGTATTTCCTCTCACAAAGAACGGTCGATTCGACCAGTCACGTCGATACTCGGCCATCGCCATAAATCCATCTCCAAACTTGTAAGAGAAGGTACCGGTTGTCTCTTTAAGAGCCTGCGTCTTCCCTGAAAAAAGTCCTCCGCGGTTGGAGAGATACTCTGACCGCGCCGCCAGCGCCGCTCGAGAGCTCAGCTGATACTGCGCATACAAAACTCCGCCATCCACGTGGGACGGAGCCGAAGACTCACCTGGAGCCGCATACCTCCACTGCCTCTGAACCAGTAATCCGCCTCCCCCACAAGCAGCAACTTTGGACGAATCTGCCAGCTTAGATAGCTATCGAAGATGTGAGTCTTTCCATCCGGAGGATGCTGGATTGGCATAAAACAAAGTCCCGGCTGCAACGGGGCGGCTCCGCAGCTGTTCGAATCGATCGTATCCGGATGCTCCTGGCCGAGGTAGTAATTTATCGTCCAGTTCACCGTACTCTTCGGAGTCACAGTAAATCCAAACATCTGATCTTTAAAGGAGTTGAACGCCTCCGACTGCTGCGTTCCATTGATGATCCAGTAATTAAACGCCGTCTTATCGCTGATCTTGTAACTCGCGCGAAGTCCCATGTGATAGAACGGCAGATAGTAAAAGTAGAACGACCTAGAATAATTCAACTGATCCTTTGTATAGTTCCCCTCATATCCCAGCGAGCTCGCCCACTTACCGAAGTCCAGCGTAAGTCCCTTCCCCACCGGTGCTACATATCTCCCATACGCCTGAAATATATTCCGATAGAATGGCGCAGGCCGCAAAACGGCTGTCACAACGACCGGCTCTCGCTTCTTCTCCCGAGCGCCTGTCTGAGATCAGAAAAATGACCCTCCGGAAAAAGCCGGCTCCTGTGCGCGCCGAGAACGATCTTAAAATCATCTCGTCTCTCCCTCCTGTGAGATGGAACGAGATTACACACTCAAAACCGTTAGAAAGTTATAAGAAGGAAGGTCGGTCCACACACCGCGCGATCCTATAAGAAACAAACTCTCGTCAACTCGCTGCACCGCTTCCACAGACGAGCCGCCAGTACCTCATCCAGCGCATGGGGTGCAATCTTTGCCGGTCCCACGATCTCTCCACGCATCTCGCTCATCTGCTGCGGCCCATAGTAGCCGCCATTCACCGCATCCTCCGCGGTCGCTGCATACAACGTCGGCAGAGCGCCCTCGGCATCATCGTTCAAAAACATCCCGATGCAGTGGGTCAGTACGGTGCGAATCGTTCGTTCCAATCCCGATGTAGTCTGCGAGCTGAACAGGGCCGTCGCGGCCACCCCGGGATGCGCAGCAATACTCAGCACCGGCGAAGACCTCGCACTCACGCGCCGGCTCATCTCCAGCGCAATCATCAGGTCTGCCAATTTCGACTGCTGATACGCCCGAAACGGCGAGTAGCTCTTCTCCCCCTGCAAGTTGTCAAGATCGAGATGAGCTCTTTTGTGCGCGATGGAAGCGATCGTCACCACTCGCGGAGAACCGTCGGCGGCCGCCCTCTCCAGAGCTGGCCACAACAGTCCCGTAAGCGCGAAGTGGCCTAAAACATTGGTTCCGAACTGCATCTCAAAACCATCCCGCGTCAGTGTCCGCCGCGGAAGAGCCATCACGCCGGCGTTATTGATCAATCCGTGCAGTGGCCGTTGACGCGCAAGCTCCGCCTCCGCAAATCTCCTCACCGAATCCAGCGAGGCCAGATCGACCTCAACCACCTCAGCCCTAACCCCGGGAGCCTCCTCACGCAATCGGGCCAATGCAGCTTCGCCCTTACGAACATCGCGACAGGCAAGAATCAGCTCCGCATCCTTACGCGCAAGCTTCAGAGCAGCACAGAAGCCGATGCCGCTGTTTGCTCCTGTAATCAGGAAACGCCTGCCCGACAATCTCGGAATATCCTCTGCCTTCCACGCCCCACGCATCGTTGATGGTTTGGACGCGCCAGCGGCGAAGGAGTTGCACTTTTATCTTGGCCCCTTCAAACCGCGCATGATTCGAAGATCCATGTCCGCTAACTCCACTCCACCCGCACCGCCCGCTTACCCAGGCGAAGCACCGGGCTCACGCCCAGCTCCTCCAGAGTTACCGTTCTCTCCGCAAACTTCGCTCCATTAATGCTGACAGCATTTTCGCTCAGCTTGCGCGTGGCCTCACCCGCCGAGCCCGCCAGTCCAGCCAACTGTAGAAGCTTCGCCACGCGAACCGCCTCTCCCTCCGCGGCAAGCCCCTCCGCATCTCGAGCGACCATCACCACCGGAACATCCTCGCTCACCGCACGCTGTTGAAACTGCAGCGCCCATCCTTCGGCGGCGGCATCGGCCGCAGCCTCCGAGTGGAAGTCCTTCGTAATCGCATGAGCCAGATTCTTCTTCGCCTGCATCGGATGCAGCGAGCCGGCAGCGACCTCCGCCTGCATCACGGCAATCTCCGAGCCGCGCAGATCCGTCAGCAGCGTCCAGTACTTCCACATCAGCTCATCGGAGATCGACATCAGCTTGCCGTACATCTCCGACGGAAGATCGTGGATCCCGATCGCATTATTCAGCGACTTCGACATCTTCTGCACGCCATCCAGACCTTCGAGAATCGGCGTCATCAGAACAATCTGCTGCGGCTGGCCGAAGTGCCGCTGCAGGTCGCGCCCGCGCATCAGGTTGAATCTCTGGTCCGTGCCGCCCAGCTCGACATCGCACTCCAACGCAACCGAGTCATACCCCTGCGCCACCGGATAGATCATCTCGTGCAGGCCAATCGGCTGCTCCGCCTCGAAGCGCTTATGAAACTCCTCGCGCTCCAGCATCTGCGAGACCGTAAACTGCGCCATCAGACGCACCAGGTCGTAGTAGCTCAGCTTATCCAGCCACTCGGAGTTATACCGAATCTCCGTCTTCTCCCGATCGAGAATCTTGTAAACCTGCTCCTTATAGGTCTCCGCATTCACCGCAATCTGCTCCGGCGTCAGCGGCTTGCGCGTAACATTCCGTCCCGTAGGATCTCCGATCAGAGCGGTCGAGTCGCCAATCAAAAAAATCACCGTGTGCCCAAGCTGCTGAAAGTGCCTCAGCTTACGGATCAGGACCGTATGGCCCAGGTGCAGATCGGGAGCCGTCGGGTCGAATCCGGCCTTGATGCGCATCGGCTTACCCGACGCAATCGACTGCTGTATGCGCTCCTTCAGCGCCTCAAGAGGGATGATCTCCGCAGCGCCTTTGGCGATGAGATCGAGCTGGTCTTCAACGGATGGAAATGTCGGCATGGTCGTTCTTCAGTATAAAGAGACAAACGAGGCCAAGAGAACAACGGCACCCTCTGGTCACCCCATAGCCTAGCCCAAATGCCCGACCGAAGACCCAGACCCGACCGCGAGACCCCGGCCAAAGACAAGATCTGCAAGGCTTGTGGCCGATACTTCTCCCGAACCAAAGACCGCGCGCAAGATTTGGGATATCGCCCGATACTGCAGCCCGCATTGCAGCGGCATCCGCGGCGACGAACGAACACTTGAGCAGCAAGGCAAGCCAAATCCCAAAACCGCCTGAGTCTATACTTGCACCTCATGGACGCCGAAGAGATTCGCCGACGACTGCTGTCCTTGCCTCACGTCGTCGAGACGATGCAGTGGGGTGCCAACCTCGTCTTCTGGGTTGGCGATAAACGTCTCGGCGGAAAGATGTTCGTCCTCGCCAATCTCGACGGAGATGGCCGCGCCGTCCTCTCCTACTGTGCCGGTCGCGAACGTTACCCCGAGCTGCTCGAGCGCGAAGGCATCGTCCCCGCACCCTATCTCGCCAGGGCCCACTGGGTCGCCGTCGAGCGGTGGGGCGTCTTCCGCCCCACCGAATGGCAGTCTGAGCTCGAAGCCGCGCACGCCATCGTCCTGGCCAAGCTTCCCAAACGCGTCCGTCAGATCCTCGCCTTACCCGCGCGCGAACAAAAGCGACTCATCCAACAGAGCCCGTCCACAACCAAACCGTGAAGGCTTTATACAGAACCATTGTGATGATTCGGCGGCCCATGATAGATCGAGCGGAAGTGCGACCAATAGGCATAGATCAGAAATACCTCCAGCAGAGCCACCACCAGCGCGAGCCCGATCCCCTGCGGGTTGAGCGTTATATGAAAGAGCAAAATGACGACAATAATCGGTCCAAGAATCGTCAGTGCAACGGCCACATAACGTCCGATCAGCAGCAGCACACCGGCGATCAGATAGAGCATCCCGATGAAGTCGAACCATCCATACTTGAACAGAAGTCCCGCAAACACACCGGCATCGCCCGGCGGCGGAGTCATCGGAATAAAGTGGAGAAACGCATTCAATCCAAAGATCGTGAATACGAGTCCCAGCAGCAGGCGAGCGATAAGAACGACGGTCTTCACGAGCAATTCTCCTTGTGCGGTGAACTGAACTCCGTGCGACAATCCCGTTGCGAGTTGCACCATCATAGTGGATTCGATAGCGTCACCGTATGGAAAATGTGACGAACCCAGCGGTAACCCCAGGCGTCGCACTCTCGCTGGCAGGGCGTGCCGCACTCATCACCGGAGGCTCCCGCGGCATCGGGGCCGCCGCCGTTCGCCTCTTCCGCAGCGCCGGAGCCCGCGTAGCCTTCAGCTACCGCACAACTCAGCCCCAGGCCTTCGATCTGGCTGAAACCTGCGGCGGCCCCGGTCTCTGTCACGCCCTCCAACAAGAACTTTCCACTCCAACCGACGGCGCAACCCTCGTCCACACAGCAGTTGCCGCTCTCGGTCGGCTCGACTGCCTCGTCGTCAACCACGGCGTCTGGCCACCGCACGACGAACCCATCTCCGCCATGAGCGACACCCAGTGGCGCACCACTCTCGGCATCAACCTCGACAGCACCTTCGGCCTCATCCGCGCCGCCGTCGCCCAGATGCAGCGGCAGGAGCCCATCGCCGGCGTCCGCGGCCACATCGTCCTCGTCGCCTCCACCGCCGCCCAGCGCGGCGAGGCCTTCCACGCCGACTACGCCGCCAGCAAAGGCGCCCTCCTCAGCCTCACCAAAAGCCTCTCCAGCGAGCTCGCCGGCCACGGCATCTACGCCAACTGCGTCGCCCCCGGCTGGGTCTCCACCGACATGTCCGCCGCTGCCCTCACGCACCCCGAGACGTCCAAGAAGGTGCTGGCCACCATCCCCTTGGGGCGAGTCGCCAGCCCCGACGAGATCGCCGGTCCCATCCTCTTTCTCTGCACCCACTGGGCCGGTTTCGTCTCCGGGGAGATCTTCAACGTCAACGGCGGCGCCGTGCTCGTAGGTTAATGTCCATGCCGGCTGATTCTTTTGGAGCAACTATGAAGCGATTATCTGTCTCCCTTCTCCTCCTCCTCTTCACGCTCCCCCCGCCCCCGCGGCTCTGGTCCCAGGCCAGCGCCATCCCCAGCGCCGCCCCCCAAAGCGCCTCCGGCTCCGAAGAACAGCAAGGCAAAAAGCTGATCGATCAGATGATCGAGGCCCTCGGCGGCCAGGCCTGGCTCGATCGCAAGGACATGCAGTACTCCGGGCGCACCGCCGCCTTCTTCCGCGGCGCCCCCAACGGCACCGTCATCGACTTCAATGGGTGGCGGCGCTTCCCCGACGGCTCCCAGCAAGGCGCCGAACGCATCGGCTTCCTCACCGACAAGAGCATGATCCTGCCCGGCAAAAAGATCGACGTCGTCCAGATCTGGAAGGACAACAACGGCTACGAGGTCACCTACAAGGGCCGCACCACCCTGCCCAAAGATCAGGTCGCCGACTACTACCGCCGTCAGAGCCACTCAGTTGAAAGCATCGTCCAAGACTGGATTAAAGCCCCCGGCGTCATGATCCTCTCCGAAGGACGGACCATGGTCGAGCGCCGCATCGCCGACAAGGTCACTATCCTCAGCGCCAACAACGACGCCATCACCCTCGAGCTCGACGCCTCCACCCACCTCCCCATCCGCCGCACCTTCCGCTGGCGCAACGAGACCTTCAACGACTTCGACGAAGAGTCCGAGACCTACAGCGATTACCACGACGTCCAGGGCATCCCCACCGCCTACACCACCACCCGTTACCGCAACGGCGACATGGTCAGCCAGCGTTTTTTGACCAGGATCGTCCTCAACCAGGGCCTCTCCCCCGATCTCTTCAACCCCGATCTCCTCTTGAAGAAGAAGTAGGCGATAGCCTCCGATGGTTGGCATGGGAATCCTCGCAAGCGACCAACGGGAGCACCACCCCGAAGGGGGACACACGCGTCACGAAGTGACCACCCGTACCGGGGGGCCCACAAACAGGTCTTCGTTTGTGGGGTGGCCGAGTGCAGTGGGCCCGGTCGGAAGGCCATTGCCTCTCCTCAAAAATCGAGCATTTTAGTAGCTCAATACCACCTCGCCCCTCCAGAACACCGCAACGCGCGGTTTATACTCAGGGCTGCCATGAGTGAACCGATCGAAAACTCTTCCACTGCGGCCCAGACGCCCGCGCCCCCGCACACCCCAGCGTCTGCTCAGACCTTGGACATCCTCGAGATCATGTCCATCCTCCCCCACCGCTACCCCTTCCTCCTCATCGATCGCGTCGTCGAGATCGAGCGCAAGCAGCGCATCGTCGCCATCAAAAACGTCTCCCTCAACGAGCCTCAGTTCCAGGGCCATTTCCCCAACTATCCCATCATGCCCGGCGTCCTCATGGTCGAAGCCATCGCCCAGGCCGGCGGCGCCCTCCTCCTCACCGAGATCCCCGACCGCGAGAACAAGCTCATGGTCTTCACCGGCATCGATGCCGCCAAGTTTCGCCGCCCCGTCGTCCCCGGCGACCAGGTCCGCATCGAGGTCAAAGTGCTCAACTGGCGCACCAACGCTGTCAGAATGCAGGGCCTCGCCACCGTCGAGGGCAAGCTCGTCTGCGAGGCCACCGTCATGTGCGCCCTCGTCCCCCGCACTCCCAAAAAGCAAGAGGCTTAACCCGAGTGAGCATTCACCCCACAGCGATCGTTGCTGAAGGCGCGGTCATCCCGGAAAGCTGCACCATCGGCCCCTACTGCACCCTCGGTCCCAACGTCTTCCTCGGCGAGCGCTGCGAGCTCGTCTCCCATGTCGTCCTCGACGGCCACCTCACCCTCGGCGACGACAATCGTGTCTTCTCCTTCGCCTGCCTCGGCATCTCCCCGCAGGATCTCAAGTACAAGGGCGAGCCCACCCGGCTCGTCATCGGCAATAAGAATGACATCCGCGAGTACGTCACCATCTCGCGCGGAACGGTTGGCGGCGGCGGCATCACCCGCATTGGCTCCAACAACCTCATCATGGCCTATGTCCACATCGGCCACGACTGCGTCGTCGGCAGCCACTGCATCCTTCCCAACGGCTCTACACTCGCTGGCCACGTCACGGTCGAGGACCACGCCACCCTCAGCGCCAACGCCCCCGTCCACCAGTTCTGCACCATCGGCAGGTACGCCTACATCGGCGGTGGAACCACCATCACCCAGGACGTCCTTCCCTACTCCCTCACCAGCATCGAGCGCAACAACCACGCCTACGGCATCAACAAGGTCGGCCTCGAGCGCCGCGGCTTCACCCCCGACGAGATCAAGCAGCTCCGAGTCGCCTACAAGCTCCTCCAGGCCTCCAGGCTCAACACCACCGACGCCCTCGCCGCCATCCGCGAAAAGATCGCCTCCGGAGAGTTTGGAGAAAAGGTAGCCTACCTCGCCGACTTCATCGCCAAAAGCGAACGCGGCGTCATCAAGTAAGCCGGACAGAAGAGGTTCCCATCATGAATCTTCGGCAGGTAGTCGGCTCTCTTATCGCGACAATAGCTTGTTCCCTCCTCGCGCAGACCCTTCCCCCTGCGGTCTCCACCGAGTTGAGTTTTCACCCTGTCGACATCATCTCCACCACAACCGATCTCTGGATCTGCGGAACCGGGGAAGGAATCGCCAACTCGACCGATGCAAAGAACTGGCAGATCAAACATCACACCGACGGCGGTGGCGCACTTCTTCTCGGTATCCGCTTCGCATCCTCCACCTTTGGCTATGCGTTCGGTACAAATGGAACCGTACTAACTACAAATGACGGCGGCAAAACCTGGGTGTCTGAAAAGTTCGGGGACGAAACAATCCTTCAGGCCTCCTTTGCCGATCCTGCTCACGGTCTCGTCCGCACTCGCACCTCTCTCGCCTATCTCAATGGCGACGGCGCGCTGCATCCCCTTCACGATCCTGCCGATGTTCTGCAAAAATTCCCCTACACCCTATCGCTGGCCGCGCTCACCCTCGAAAAAATGGCAGTCCTCCTCTCGCAAGGTCCTTCCTCCGAGGGAGGAATCTTATCGACGACAGATGCGGGAAAGACCTGGAGCTTCTACGACCCTCCCAGCACCGGCATCGCAAGCTTCCTGAGGGTTGGTGACGCCTACTGGGCCTCCGGTCACGAGGTCGTGGACAAGGACAAACCCGGTGGAGGACGCGGCGTTCCCCTTGCCATGAGTTCCTCCGACGGTCGCGAATGGAAGCGCTCGGCCAACGACATTCACATGTGCCAGGCGCAGACCTGTGGCGTCTGCAAAGTCTCCGGCTGTCTCGCCTCCGACTCCCTGATCGTCAACTTCTACGCGGACAAGACAATCTACCTTCCCGCGCCCGTAGGATCGCTCACCTCGAAATGGGCATCCCTTGGAGTGCACATCTGCTCCATTGGAGACCATCTCTCCTGCGTCTCCGCAACTGAAGTCAGGGATCCTTCTTCCACCGGCGGCCCACAACCCTCCGAACAAATCCCTCCCCCCCTTAACGCCAAGCCGGCGGCCCCAAGCATCCTGACATGTATTCAATGCAGCCTCAACCCCATCTTCGTCGACGACAAGCTTGAAGGAAGAATTCCCGTCGCTCTCAGCTTCACCGTCCAACCGGATGGCACCATCGCAACCGTCGAGGTGAAAGGCGTCTCCTCTCCCTCGCTTCAAAAGAAGATCCAAGACCAGATCGTCCAATGGCTGTTTGAGCCTCCGGTCCAAAACGGCAAGCCCACACAGATAACGACCAACGCGAATCTCAACATCACCGTAATGCGATCCCAATGAACAATCCTCTCGGTCTCATCGCCGGCAATGGCCGCTTCCCCTTCCTCCTTCTCGACGCCGCCCGCGCCCATGGCCTCACCGTCGTCGTCGCCGCCATCAAGGAAGAGACCGACCCCACCATCGACATGCGCGCAGCCGCCGATCCTAACGTCCGCGTCCACTGGCTCTCCCTCGGCGAGCTCTCCCGCCTCATCGAGACCTTCCAGGCCGAAGGCGTCAGCCGCGCTGTCATGGCCGGCCAAGTCAGGCACAAGCAGATCTTCTCCTCCATCCGCCCCGACTGGCGCCTCGCCAAGCTCCTCCTCAACCTCCGCACCCGCTCCACCGACGTCCTCCTCGGAGCCGTCGCCAAAGTCCTCGGCGACGAAGGCATCGAGCTCATCTCCTCCACCCAGTTCCTCGAGCCTCTCCTTGCCAGGCCCGGCGTCCTCACCCGCCGCTCCCCCGACGACGAAGAGCAAAAGGACATCGCCTACGGCCGCACCGTGGCCCGCGCCATCGCCGCCTACGACCTCGGCCAGACCGTCGTTATCGCCGCCCAAGCCTGCGTCGCCGTCGAGGCCATGGAGGGCACCGACGCCACCATCGAGCGCGCCGGCGCCCTCTTCCGCTCCCTCGACGCCGAAGACGCCATCCGTACCGTCTCCCCAAGTGAAGCCCTCACCCTGCGCCGCTCCCTCACCGTCGTCAAGGTCGCCAAGCCCAATCAGGACATGCGCTTCGACGTCCCCGTCGTCGGCGTCCCCACCATCCACACCATGCAGCGCGCCGGGGCCACCTGCCTCGCCCTCGAAGCCGGAAGAACCCTCATGTTCGACCCTGCCGCCATCGTCACCGCAGCCGACCAGGCCGGCATCGCCATCGTCGCCGACTGAGCTGTTTTCAGGAAAGAACTGGGCCTACCATCCGAGCCCGATATGCGTGGAGCACACACTTCGCGGTGTGCATCTCTTCTTCGAGGTGATGGCTCCCGTCGGTCGCTTGCGAACATGCTTGCAACGACCAGCGGGAGGCCCGCGCGCCGAAGTCGCATTCGCGCCCGCGAAGGGCCAATTGTCACCGCGGAGTAAAATCGTGACGGCGCGGAGATCGCGCGAGCGTCTTCAGACGGTCAAATTCGTCTATTCAATCAAGCTCTACAAAAGGGGAACGATGATGCGTAAAGGATTGTGGATCGCAGTGATTCTCGCCGCCGTTGCGGCGTGTGGCTTTGGTGTGAAGGCTCACGCCGCGGCCGATACCGTGGAGGCCGGCTCGACCGCTCCCAACTTCAGCCTGCCCTCGCAGGAAGACAAGCAGGTCCACCTCAGCGACTATAAGGGCAAGTGGGTCGTGCTCTACTTCTACCCCAAGGACCAGACCACCGGCTGTACCATCGAGGCGCATAACTTCCAGCGCGACATGGCCAAGTACGATGCCGCCAACGCAGTCGTCCTCGGCGTCTCGCTCGATACCGTCGAAGGCCACAAGGCCTGGTGCTCCAAGGACACCTTCAGCTTCAAGCTCCTCGCCGATCCCGACCACAAGGTCGTCGATGCCTACGGCGTTCCCGTCATGACCCATGGCGATATGAAGTTCGCCAGCCGCCAGACCTTCCTCATCTCCCCCTCCGGCAAGGTCGTCAAGGTCTGGCCCAAGGTCGACGTCCAGAAGCACAGCGAAGAGGTCCTCGCCGAGATCGCAGCCGACAAGAAGTAAATCCTAAACCCTGCAGTCGTCCTGAAGGCGACGATAGCCACCCTGAGCAGCGCCTCTCGCAGCCTCATCGCGAAAGGCGCTGTTGCCGTCTCTGGGTGTTGCCGCTCGGGCCCACTGCGCTTGGGGCGGTCACTTCGTGACGCGTGTATCGGCTTCGCCGTGGGCCCCCTTTCGGTTCGGCGCAAACATCTTCAAGCGACCAACGGGAGCCTCACGCCGAAGGCCCAACACGCGTCACGAGATGACCGCCGTACTGGAGTGTCCCCACAAACAGGTCTTCGTTTGTGGGGTGGCCGAGCGCAGTGGGCCCGGCCGGCAGGCCATCGCAGGTTTCATCAAGCACTTATCTCCAGACGCAAAAAGGCCCGGGCGCTCACTTCGAGCAGACCGGGCCTTTTTGCTTGCCTTTTAAATTACGATCGCTGCTTACTTCTTTGTTGCGGTCTTCTTAGCGGCCGTCTTCTTGGCGGCCTTCTTCGCCGGAGCTTTGGCAGCCTTCTTCGCGGGGGCCTTCACAGCCTTCTTCGCGGGAGCCTTAACGGCCTTCTTTGCCGCCTTCTTCGCCGGAGCCTTCTTCACTGCTTTTTTCGTTGCTGCTTTCTTCGTTGCCAAGATGTTAGTACCTCTCTTCGTAGATTTTTTGCTGCTCGCCGCGACCTTGCTGCCGGACGTCTTTTTCAAGACGACCTTACCGCCGCGCTGGGTCCCGGCCTTCTTCGCGGCAGATCTTTGAGCGGAGGCAACGGGCCTCTTCGCACCCGTCTTGACTACCTTCTTTGCAGTCGCCTTCTTCGCTGAACTTTTTACAGCAGTCTTCTTCGCAGCCTTCGCAGGAGCCTGCTTCACAACCGTCTTCTTCACGGCCGCTTTCTTGACAGGAACAGCCTTCTTGGCAGGAGCGGCTTTCTTCGCAGGTGCAGCCTTTTTCACCGGCATCCGTCTCCTCTCGCGAACCGGCTCGCTCACCGGAACCACCGACTCACGCGTTGCCGGCGTGTAGGGAGTTGCGCTGTTCGGAGCCTCGGCAAAGATCTCCGCCTCTTCGATGTGATCCTCGTCCTTGCTCTCTTCGCCGTCGATCACCTGTTCAACCGAGCCCTCGCCAGCGGCATCGAGATCGCCTGCCAGATCGTCTCCGTCTTCCTCCTCGTCGTCCTCGTCCTCCCCGCCCAGAGCATCCTCATCGTCGTCATCGTCCGAGGAGACGAGCACCTCTTCCTCTTCTTCGTCCTCAAGAAAACTACGATTGTCCTCATCGTCGTTGTCATCGTCGAAACCGTTATCGTCCGCGGCCGCTGCGTGGAACCTGATCGTCTCGTCTTCGAACATCATGATCGCTCTATCCCCTGGCTGCTTTTAGCTTGCTGCTTCGCTCAAATGAATCGTCAATCTCTCATCCCGTCGTGATCGAACTCATCGTTTGATCCTGGCACGAGATTCTAGCAACAGGATGCCTCTGTGCGCTAGCAATGGCAAGCACTCTTTTTTGCGAGGAAGCTTATCGTGCAGCCTTCGCCTTCAACTTCGAAGAAGTCTTCGATGATATGCTCGTAGGCTTCGCCGTCTTGCCCTGTCCATTCGAAGCTGCGGTATGCGGGGGCTTCGTTGAAGCACCGCCTCCTCTGCTCTTTGAAGCAGGCGCCGCCTTGCGCGAGCCTCTCCCCCGCGTCCTCATGCTCGGCGCAAGCCTGACAGGAGCCACCACCGTCAACGTACGGCCCGGCCTCACACCGTTCGACGTCAGATGATTCCAGCTCCGCAGATCCTCCACCGAAACTCCAAACCGGTCCGCCACCGTGATCAGCGTATCGCCCGCGCGCACCGTGTAGTGCTGCGATCGCCCACTGGCCGCCGCCGTCACAGGAATCACCAGCTCATCCCCCTCCTCGACGCTCTCACCCGGCTTGATCTCGTTGACCTCCGCGATCTCCGAAGCCCGCGCATGCAGTCCCGAAGAAATTGCATCCAGCGACTCTCCCGCCTTCACCACATGGAACCGCCAGCTCGATCGCTTGTCCTCCGGAATCTCCTTCACTCTCTCCAGGAACGCATCCTTGGTCCCCGGAGGAATATGCAGATCGAACGACAGATCCTGCGGCGTACTCATTCGTAACAGACTCGGGTTCAGCGCAACGATCTCCGGAAGCTGCGCGTTCGTCAGATCGGCCACCAGGTGCAGATCGATCGCATAATCGATCGTCACCGTATCCGCGATCACCGGAGGCGCCGGATTCAACTTATCCAGGCCATACCTCTCCGGATTCTTCGCCATGATGATCGCCGCGATAATGCCCGGAACATAATTCTTCGTCTCGCCCGGAAGCACGCCCCTGCGATACAGCTCCCAGAAGTCCGCATACCCGGTCTTCATCACCGCGCGCTGCACATACCCCGGACCCCAGTCATACGCCGCCATCGCCAGATACCAGTCGCCGAACTGGTTGTAGAGCGACTTGATGTACCGCGCATACGCCCGCGAGCTCTTCTCCGGGTCGAATCTCTCATCCACCCATCCATTGCGCGTCAGACCATACGCTCCAGCAAACGGCATGAACTGCCACATCCCCCCCGCGCCCGAGCGGGCATTCATCGCCTGCGGCTGAAAGCCCGACTCGGCTACCGCCAGGTAGATCAGGTCCTGAGGCACGCCCTCCTCGCGCAGAATCCTCGAGATCATCTCCTTGTACTTGCCCGCCCGCTCGAGCGACCGCAACAGGTGAGCATGCCCTGTCTGCGAGTTCGAAAAATAACTAATGAAGCCCGCAACGTAATCGTTCACCACCAGCGGAAAGTCCGACTGCGTCGTCTTCAACTCCGCATTCAGCTGCGCATTCAGAGCGGCGTCCGGCTTGAACGTCACCTCATTGGCCGCATCCAGCGGGGCTTCTTCAATCGCCGGTGAGAGCCCATTCCCCTGCTTCAGCGCCGCAATCTCCAGCGAGTTCACTGCATCCAGCAGATGCTCGAACTCGTCATTCAACTGCGGATCGCCTTTCAGGTCCATACCGCTGGTCAGCATCTGATCCACCGCCGAATCGAAGTCCGCGCGCGCAGCCTCTAAGTGCCCTTCGCGATAGTTCTCCACACCTCTTCGATAGGTCTGCTCCACCTGACCGATCAGCTGCTGCGCCTTGTACGCCTTGGCCGAATCATCCACCGTCTGCGCCGTCGTAGCCGTCGCCGCCTGCGTCGCACTCGTCGCAGGCGCGCTCGCCGTGACAGCCGGAGCCGTCGTCTGCGCGGGAATCTTTCCTGGAGCGCCAGCCTGATTCGCCTTGTCCTGCGGACATCCCGCAAGCAGCACCAACGGAGCACACGCCAACATCAGCGCCCACCGTCGCATGTTCATATGTCGATCAGACCAATCCATTTGTCTTGCCCATTGTATGACGCGCCGGCACGGCAAACCTGAGCAACTGCCATCTTTCGCGCCCACAATTCAATCCTCAATATGCCGCTTGGTGAAAGCGAGCGCTGCCGCGCGGCCCACTGCGCGTGGGGCGGTCACTTCGTGACGCGTAACCGGCTTCGCCTTGGGCCTCTCTTCGGTTCGGCGCAAACATCTTCGCAAGCGACCAACGGGGGCCCCACCCCAAAGGGAGTACACGCGTCACGAAGTGATCGCCCCACGCGCAGTGGGCCCGGCCGGCAGGCCTGCTCCTTCTTCAAAACGCCTGATGCATCTCCGCTGCTATCATCGATAGATTGAGGCATTGCGACCCACCGTATGGATCCCAGTCACATCCGAAACTTCGCGATCATCGCGCACATCGACCATGGCAAGTCCACCCTGTCCGACCGCCTGCTTGAGCTCACCGGCTCGCTGACCTCCCGCGAGATGCAGGCCCAGGTGCTCGACGCCATGGACCTCGAACGCGAGCGCGGCATCACCATCAAGGCTCACACCGTCCGCATGATGTACCAGTCCAGAGACGGCGACACCTACCAGCTCAATCTCATCGACACTCCCGGCCACGTCGACTTCTCCTACGAAGTCTCCCGCTCGCTCGCCTCCTGCGAAGGCGCCCTCCTCGTCGTCGATGCCTCACAGGGCGTCGAGGCCCAGACCCTCGCCAACGCCTATCTCGCCATCTCCAACGGCCTCGAGATTATTCCCATCATCAACAAGATCGATCTCCCCTCCGCCGACATCGCGCGCACCAAGGAGATGATCGAAAAGTCCGTAGGCCTCCCCGCCGACGACGCTATCCCCGTCTCCGCCAAGACCGGCCAGAACGTCGACGAAATTCTCGAAGCCGTCGTACATCTGCTTCCGCCTCCCAAGGGCGACGCCGACGCCCCGCTTCAGGCCCTCATCTTCGACTCCTGGTTCGATCCTTACCGCGGCGTCATCGTGCTCGCCCGCGTCATCAACGGCCGCATGCGCAAGGGCCAGAAGATCAAGCTCATGTCGAACAACCGGGTCTTCGACATCGAGAGCATGGGCGTCATGACCCCCAAGCCCGTCGAGCTCACCGAGCTCTCCGCCGGCGAGGTCGGCTTCTTCGTCGCCACCATCAAGAACGTCGCCGACACCAAGGTCGGCGACACCATCACCGACGTCGAGCGCCCCTGCGCCGAGGCCCTCCCCGGCTTCGAAGACATCAAGAGCATGGTCTTCGCCGGCCTCTATACCGTAGACTCCCACGAGCACGCCCTTCTCCGCGACGCCCTCGAGAAGCTCCGCCTCAACGACTCCTCCTTCAACTTCGAGCCCGAGTCATCCGCCGCCCTCGGCTTCGGCTTCCGCTGCGGCTTCCTCGGCCTGCTCCACCTCGAGATCATTCAGGAGCGGCTCGAGCGCGAATACAACCTCGACCTCATCACCACCGCCCCCGGCGTGCAGTACAAGGTCACCCTCACAGACGGCAAAATCATCACCGTCGACAATCCCTCGCGCTGGCCCGACCCCTCCGAGATCGAGCAGGTCGAAGAGCCCATCATCGAAGCCAAGATCCTTACCAACGAGGAGTACCTCGGCAACATCCTCAAGCTCGTCGAAAACAAGCGCGGCCTCCAGAAGAACATCGAATACGTCTCCGAGACCCGCGTCATGATCACCTACGAGCTCCCGCTCAACGAGATCGTCCTCGACTTCTACGACCGCCTCAAGTCCGTCTCCCGCGGCTACGCCTCCCTCGACTACCACCTCGCCGGAAGCTGGGTCTCCCCCATGGTCAAGATGGACATCCTCGTCTCCGGCGAGCCCGTCGACGCGCTCTCCATCATCGTCCATCGCGACTTCGCCTATGATCGCGGCAAGGCCCTGGTCGAAAAGATGCGCGAGCTCATCCCCCGCCAGATGTTCGAGGTCGCCATCCAGGCCGCCATCGGCTCGAAAGTCATCGCCCGCTCCACCGTCACGGCCATCCGCAAAAACGTCATCGCCAAGTGCTACGGCGGCGACATCAGCCGCAAGCGCAAGCTCCTCGAGAAGCAGAAGGAAGGCAAGAAGCGCATGAAGCGAATCGGCAAAGTTGACATCCCCCAGGAGGCATTCCTCGCCGTCCTCAAAGTCGGAGAAGAGTAATCGTTAAGATGCAATGTTTTGCATGAATTCCACTCCGCTTCAGCTTCCCTAAAATCGCAGTAACTGAACCGTAACCTTTCCCTGTGGAAACCATGAGGAGAACGCCCCTTGACACCCCCCAGGAATTAGGATCTCTTCCAGCATTCTTCAAATTGGGGTAAGTAGGCCCTGGCGCGGAGTTTGCACCATTTTTGTTCCAGAACTTTAATCCTCTCTCCTCGGTCCCGAAACCCGCGTCTTTTCTGCCTTCTCCTCGGGAATGCACAGGTTTTCCACAATTTGCGCTCTTCTTCCCTGGTATGCAGAAAATTGCGTTAAATAGGTATGGGAGGCCTTCCGGCCTCCCATACGGCGAACGATAACTGCGATTACTTCGTGGTGGAAGGATGAGCCGTCGCGGGTGCCGTACGGCGCGGCGTCGCCGACGGAGGAGTCGCCGAAGGAGCCGACGGCGGAGGAGCCGTCACGCCAGACGAGGCGTTATAAGCCTGAACCACGGCCATCGTAATATCGATGTTCGGATTCTGGCTCGCCCACATCACATTGCTGCTCTGCTGGTTGCTCACGTCGAGCAGCAGCGTATACCCGTTCTGCTGAACATAGCTCTGCACCGTGGCCGAAACCTTGCGGGCCACCTTGCCGTAAGCCTCCTGCAGGTCCGCCTGGTACGCATTGTTTGCGTCCTCGGCGTCACGGTTCAGCTGCTTCTCCTTGGCGTCAATCGAACGGGTGCGGTTCGCGCGCTCCTCGTCGGTCATGGTCGTCGGAGAGCTCTGCAGCTGCTTCTTGAGCGACTCGACCTCCTGATTCAGCGAATCGATCTGCTGCTTCTTGGGCTCGTATTTCTTCGAGACCTCCTGGACCGCGCGCTGGCCCTCGTTGGTCGCCATCACCGCCTGCTCAAACGCAATCAGAGCGATCTTGGCCGGAACAGCCTGCGGAGGAGGTGGAGGCGTATTCGCAGCTGCGGCAGCGGGAGCGGAGGTAGTGGCCGGGGCCGGAGTTGCAGCCGTCTGCGCCATCGCAGCGGCGGTCGAGAGTCCCACGCCAAGCGCGGAGACAAGTACGAGATTACGATTCATGCGGTGTTTGGTACTCCTTCGGAGATCGAAACAAAATCATCCGGCCGTAGGCGCAAGAACGCGACCTCCGAGCCAATGGCCCTGCATCCGCTCGATAATACGCGCCTACGTGCGCATCACCTGTACCCTCGACCGTCCGGCGTATCGACCGCCGGCAGGGAGCGAGAGGGCTGCCAGAACAGGTCGATTATAGGACTGGCCCGGGAGTGGGTCAAACCAAAGGACCGCAAATTCCCCGTGGATTCACGAAAAGATTCAAAAATCTGGAAGATCGAACCCCTAAGCTCCGCTTTTTAGAGATTCCACAACCAGGCTCCTCCCCGAAGTGACTAAAAAATAAACACTTGTATTTGGCCTTCCGATTGCTCCATTCATTAGCGTGTTGCAAGCCGGTAAGCCCCTCGGGAGCTGAGGCGGTACACAGCCGCTGCCTGCGGAGATGAGATCCAACCCATTGATGGTGGGATCCATGCGGCAGAGAGGCTATTTGGGAGGCCAGTGACTGGCCATTCAGGAAGCGAAGCCGCTCCAGCGGCTTGCTTCAATTTTTTAAAGTTTTCCAAACGCCCTGCCTTTGAAAGTTTTCTAGACATCTGCCTTGGTTCTCCGTAAAATAGAAGTAATCTCCACAGAGAGTACTTGCAACGGCGTGGTTTTGCAGGTACCCTGTGTTTGCCTCGTGAAACCTGCTGCAGGCTCCGCTCAGATCAGGGTCCGGATGCCGGAGGCGGTTCCGAGTGCTCGCACCGGTCTTACCGTGCAAATGTTCGAAAGGGTGAAAAGGAACGTATCGTTCAAGCGTTCCGTGCTGTCCGGGCCTCAAGATTCACTGGCCAAAGACAGAGCAGGCGGCAAAAGAGTAGTCCGTTTTTATTTTGAGTACAAATTGAGACCGTTTCCTCCGACGCTGCAATCCAGGTTCCCCGCCCGTTTCGCCTCCTTGACGAAACCCGCGAAGCCCTTGTCGTGGGAGTGAATCGCTAATTGCGCCTAAGGCGCAACAGGAAGTGGAAGCATGACTTCAGAGCAGAACGTGCCCGAGGTGCAAACGCACCAGGGCTCACAGGCGGCCCCCATGCAGGACGGGGAGTCGCAGTTTACCGGGCAGATCGCCCACGGCATGGGACAGTCCAAGAGCAGTCGCCGTCGCCGTCGCAAGCGTAAAAACAAGCAGGAGAATCCCGCCCCCGTAACCAGCGGCGACACCGCGGTCCAGCCGGCCCAGCCCGGACAGGTTCCCTCCGTCCAGGCAGCCCCGGCCCCGCAACCCTCCCCGGGCAACAATGCGAACAGCTTCCAGGGCGGCCAACAGCAGCAGGGCCCAGCCGGAAAGCGCTGGAAGAAGAAGTTCCGTGATCGCGACAGACCGCGCAGTCGCGACAGCCAGAATCCCGGGAACACCACCGACTTTAACTCCAACGGTGGTTACCGCGAGACCCACCAGCCCGGCAACAACTTCAAGCGCTCCAAAAAGCAGCAGCAGCGCGGCCCCCGTAGCTTCGTCGGTCCCATGGATCACAGCTATCGCGAGGTCAACGGCAACTTCGCCGACGGTCCGCCCTCGACCATCGATACCGGAAACTTCCGTCGCTCCAACGGAGGCGGAGGCAGCCGGCACATCAGCGACTCCCAGCCCATCGACTACTCGCAGGGCAAATCGATTCCGATCCCCGAGGACGCCCCGACCAAGATCTTCTTCTTCATCGAAGATCTCTTCTTCATCGCCAAGATCCAGGAGACCTCGCGCAAACTGGGCGTGAAAGTCGGCTTCGTCAAGAACGATAAGGAAGTCATCGCTCAGCTCACCAAGACCACCGAAGAAGATCGCCCGGGGCTCATCGTCTTCGACCTCAACAACACCAACGCCAAGCCCCTCACGCTCATCCCCAAGCTAAAGGCCAAGCTCAAGCGTGGAACCTCCATCGTCGGCTTCCTCTCGCACCTTCAGGGCGACCTCAAGGCCAAGGCCGTCGAGGCCGGATGCGACACCGTCATGCCGCGCGCCGCCTTCTCGCAGAACCTTCCCAACCTTCTGCGCCGCTACGGCACCATCGAGGAAGACGACAACAACTACAACCAGTAATGCCAAATAGCAGGCCCGGAGACATTCCGGGCCTCTTCTCTTTCCCCCCTAGAAGACGAATGCCTTTTGGGGGTAAAGGACAGGCGCTGCCGCGCGGGCCCACTGCGCGTGGGGGCGGCCGGCAGGCCATCTAGCCCGGAGGCCACCCCATCGGCCGTCCACCCAGCAGATGCAGGTGCAGATGATGCACTGTCTGCCCTCCATCGTCACCAGTGTTGACGACCACGCGGTATCCCTTATCCAGTTTCTGTATCCGCGCCAGCTCCGCCGCCGTAGCCATCAGATGCCCCAACAGAGCCTTGTGTTCCACCAGCGCCTTCGCCTGCGAAGCTATATGCTCCTTGGGAATAATCAGAAGATGCGTCGGCGCCTGGGGATTAATATCCGGAAAAGCGATCGACAGCTCATCCTCGTAGACACGGTTTGCAGGAATCTCCCCCGCCAGGATCTTGCAAAATAAGCAGTCACTCTTCATCGTTCATCTCTTGATTCCGTCGTTGTCCTGCATTAACAGCACCTCATTTTGCGAAGTACTTCGGATTCCCGCCCGGAACCCATGGGTTGTACCTGGCTGCAAAGGCCGCGCGGCTCGCCACCGAAGGATGGCTGAAGGTCCAGAACTCCACAAACGGATTTGGATTCGGATCCGTCAACGACATCTCCCCCAGCAGCTGAAAGCTCTGCTGCGCCACCCTCTGCGGATCGCCGACGATGCCATGGATCGCCTCCTGCCCATACACATCCGCCTCATGCTCATGCATCCGGCTATAGCCGTTCGTAATCGGCTCGCTCAAAAAGGACAACACGCCGAGCACAAGCAGCAGCACCACCAAAGCTCCCCAGTCACTCTGGGTCGGAACCCTCCAGCGCTCCCCATACCGCGCAATCAGCCAGCGCACGCCGCGATAGCCGGCATAAAACTCGATCAACAGCAGCACGCCCAGAAACACCAGCGTCGCCGGAATATGTTTCAACACGTAGTGCCCCATCTCATGCCCGAAGATGAAGCTGATCTCGTCCGGTGTCGCCTTACTGATCGAGTTATCCCACACCACCACCCGCTTCGAGGCGCCATAACCGGTCACATATGCATTCAGCGTCGTCACCTTTTCACTCGCCTTCATCAGAAACATGCGGTCCGGAGGAATCTCGATCCCGCCCCTCGCCACCACCTTCTCCAGCCGATCCACCAGCGCCGGGTCCGTCTTCGCCAGCGGCTCAAACTTGTTGAACAGCGGATCGATCAGCACCGGAGCGACGAAGACGCCAATCAGCACCGCGATCATCGCCGGAATCCAGAACCAGAACCACCATCGCCCCGGCGACTTGCGGATCACCCAGAACAGCAGCATCACCATCAACCCGCCAAAGACGAACGTCAGCAGAAATCCCTTCGCCGCGTCCCCCGCCCAGCTCGCCCATCCCTGCACCGACTGTCCATATACCGCCGCCGCATGATGCCCATACAGATCCAGCGGAAGATCCATCAGCGTTGTCACCAGCAGCAGAAGAAAGACGAAACAAAACCCCTGCGCCCACCGATTGCAGCTCAGCCCCAGGGCAACATCGCGCATCTTCGCCACCACGCCCAGCGCCAGCAGCAGCACCAGCTGGGCAATTCCCCACCCCGTACCCAAAAAATCGAGCACCACCCGAATCCGCGAGTACGCAATCGCCCGCGCCAGCTTCTCCGGAGGCAACGTGTAAGCAGCCGTCTGGCCCTGCTGCGCCGTCCTCGTCTGTGTCGCCATCGCCTCACCTCCCTGCGGCTCCTGGGCTGTCAGAGAACCTCCCACCGCGAAGACACCGGCACACAACAGAACCAAAGAAAGAACCAAACTCCGAACTCGCATCGCCCCTCCCGACCCAGATCCTTCTGGATCAGCATACTCACACCTATTCAACGCTGGCCTGCCGGCCGGGCCCACTGCGCGTGGAGCGGTCACTTCGTGACGCGTGTACCGGCTTCGCCGTGGGCCTCCCGCTGGTCGGCACAAAGATTCTTCCATGCGACCAACGGGAGCCTCGACCCGAAGGGGATATATACGCGTCACGAAGTGACCGCCCCACGCGCAGTGGGCCGGCGCGGCACCGCATGTCTTCCGCCCTCAATAGGTCCTAACGACTTCACCTGGGGCCACAGCATCAGGGAAGTTGCTCTAAACTTAAACTATGGGCGGTTCCCGCATACTCCCGCTCTTCGACCCGAGCGCGCAGCCCTCCTCCTGGAACGAGCGCATGCGCGAGGGCGAGTACGCCGTCCACGACTCCCACCACGAAGATGTTCCCTTCTGCACCGTCTTCGCCAGCCTCCCCGAGGCCGAATCCTTCGCCCACCAACGCATCCTCGAAACCCCCGAGCTCCGCTGCCGCATCTACGACCACCACGGCCTCATCGGCAAGCCCCTCCGCGAGTTCAAAGGCGCCTCCTACAAGGGAGACAGCGACCTCAGCCCGCGTCTCCGCCGATGGGTCGGCTCCATTCTCTTCTTCGGCGGCATCGCCCTCATCCTCTTCGACTGGTTCTACGGCTTCCGGCCCCAGTGGCCCTCCATCCTCGGAACCCGCATGCTCGTGCCCGGAGCCACCCTCCTCGTCACCGAGATCATCCTCCTCTTCTACACCCGGCACGAGCGGGCCAAACACACCGCCGACACCCACAACAAGACGCAGGAGCAGCACGGATGACCCTGCTTCTCCTCCAGATAGCCACCGTCATCCTCACCGCCCTCCTCTGCGGAGCCCTCGCCCAGCGCCTCGGCCAGACCCGCGTCATCGGCGAGATGATCGGCGGAATCCTTCTCGGTCCCTCCGTCCTCGGCCGCCTCGCCCCTCATCTCTCCGCCAGCCTCTTCCCCCTCTCCTCCCTCGGCTCCTTCGAGATCCTCTCCAACCTCGGCCTCGTCCTCTTCCTCTTCCTCATCGGAAGCGAGCTCGACCTTGACCACCTCATCCGTCAGCGCACCACCGCGACCGTTGCCAGTCTCAGCAGCATGGCCCTGCCCTTCGCCCTGGCCATCGCCATCGCTCCGGCCTTCCGAACCCACTTCGCACCCGCCGACACCAACCCCATCGCCTTCACCCTCTTCCTCGGCATCGCCATGAGCATCACCGCCTTCCCCGTGCTCGCCCGCATCCTTGAGGAGCGCGGCCTCGCTACCACCCAGCTCGGGGCCACCGCCCTGATGTGCGCCGCCGTCGACGACGTCGCGGCCTGGTCCCTGCTCGCCGTAGCCCTTGCCCTCGTCCACCCCACCACCTCCTCACTGTCCATCGCGCATCGTCTGCTCTGGCTCGCAGCCTATCTCGCAGCCATGATCGCCATCGTCCGCCCCCTCGCGCACAGGCTCACCCGTCACAAACTCGCCGCGAATTCCAGCACCGCCCTCTCGCGCACCACCTTCGCCCTCATCCTCGCCGCAGTTCTCTCCTCCGCCGCCGCCACCGACGCCATCGGCGTCCATCCCCTCTTCGGAGCCTTCCTCGCCGGCCTCTGCTTGCCCCGCATTCCCGCCTGGCAGGCTACGCTGCGCGCCCGTCTCGACACCGTCGTCTCCTCGCTCCTTCTGCCGCTCTTCTTCGCGCTCACCGGCATGCGCACCCGCCTCGACCTGCTCGCCGGCCCCCGCATCTGGCTCTGGACCGCCGCCGTTCTCTTCATCGCTGTCGCCGGAAAGATGGGAGGCGCCATCCTCGCCGCCCGCCTCACCGGCCAGCCCACCCGCTACGCCCTCGCCCTCGGAGCCTTGCTCAACACCCGCGGCCTGGTCGAACTCGTTGTCCTCAACATCGCCTTCCAGGCCCACGTCTTCTCCGCCACACTCTTCACCATGCTGGTTGTCATGGCTCTCGTCACCACCATGATGACCACCCCGCTCCTCCATCTCTTCCAGATCGAGAAGCACCTTGCAGACTCCGGCGACCGTCTCTCCACCAGAGTGGCGTAGGAAGCGTAGCAGGCGTAGAAAGGACTGGCGCTGCCGCGCGGGCCATCGCTCTCAACTTCCGATACACTCGGCTTCAGCCTCATCTCTAAGACATGACGAGCCCGTATTGATGACCAGACTTCGCGTTTCCCCTCCAGGCGGCACTGTCGCCCTTCTGTTCCTCTGCTCTGCCTTGCCGGGCCAGGCGGCCGAAGCCTCCGCAGCGCCCGCATCCAGACCAGCCAACACCTTCCTGCTCGACGCTATGAGTACGGAACTACATCGTGCCATGGGCTCCCTCGGCAAACCTCCCGCCGGCGCCGATCCCGCCCAGCAGCCCAAGCCCTATTTCGTCAGCTACTCCGTCGCCGACTCCGACTCCTTCAGCATGACCGCGCAGTTCGGAGCCATCGCCCTCTCCCGCCAGAGCCACCGCCGCACCGCCGACGTCCAGCTCCGCATCGGCACCCCCGAGCAGGACAACACCCACGGCGATCACCGCGCCAGCGCCCTCACCACCATCCCCCTGCCCCTCACCGACGACCGCGACGCCATCGAGCGCAGCCTCTGGTTCGCGACCAATCGCGGCTACGGCAAGGCCGTCGACAGCTTCCTCAAGGTCAAAACCGAGCAGCAGGTCCGCGCCAAGGAAGAAGACAGCTCCGCCGACTTCTCCGCCGAGAAGCCCTCCGCCGACGTCCTCCCCGCCTCCGCCTCCCTCACTGTCGATAAAGCCGTCTGGGAGAAGCGTCTCCGCGAAATCACCGCCCTCTTCCGCCAGTACCCCGACATCTTCTTCGACAGCGTCTCCGTTCAGGCCTCCACCGAGACCGACTACTTCGTCTCCTCCGAGGGCGCCCGCGTCGCCACCCCCAACCAGGTCGCCCGCCTCGTCATCGTCGCCCGTACCCGCGCCGCCGACGGCATGGACCTCTTCCGCGCCGAGACCTTCGAGGCCGACACCCTCACCCATCTCCCCGACCAGAAAACCATCGTCGAGAAGACCTCCGCCATGGCCAAGAACCTCATCGCCCTGCGATCCGCTCCCGTCACCGAGCCTTACAACGGCCCCGCCATCCTCAGCGGCCGCGCCTCCGCAGTCTTCTTCCACGAGGTCCTCGGCCATCGTCTCGAAGGCCAGCGCCAGCGCGGCGACAACGAAGGCCAGACCTTCACCAAGCTCCTCGGCAAACAGATCCTTCCTCCGTTCATGAACGTTGTCGACGACCCCACCCTCAAGACCTTCGACGGCGAATCCCTCAGCGGCCACTACAGCTACGACGACGAAGGCCAGCCAGCCCGCCGCGTCGATCTCATCAAGGACGGCGTCCTCGAGACCTTCCTCATGTCGCGCCTGCCCATCGCCAGCTTCGCCACCTCCAACGGCCACGGCCGCGCCGAAACCGGACGCATGCCCACCGGACGCCAGGGCAATCTCATCATCAGCTCCACCAAAACCGTCAGCGACAAGCAGCTCCGCCAGATGCTCCTCGACGAGGCCAAAAAACAAGGCCGCCCCTACGGCCTCTTCTTCGAGGACATCTCCTCCGGCTTCGCCGTCACCACCCGCCGCTCCCCGCAGGCCTTTCAGGTCATCCCGCTCGTCGTCTACCGCGTCTACGTCGATGGCCGCCCCGACGAGCTCGTCCGCGGCGTCTCCATCGTAGGAACCCCGCAGGCCGCCCTCAATCGCATCGTCGCCACCAGCGACAAGCAGGACGTCTTCAACGGCATCTGCGGAGCCGAATCCGGAAGCATCCCCGTCAGCGCCGTCGCCCCCGCCATGCTCGTCAGCGAGATCGAGACCCAGCGCCAGGCCCAGGGCACCGCGCGTCCGCCCATCCTCCCGCCGCCCCCCATCGCCGAAGACGGAAAGGAGACCCGCCGATGAAGATCGCCTTCAAACCATCCCTTCGGAACGGTCATCCTGAGCGAAGCGTAGCGGAGTCGAAGCATCTTCTGCTTCCCACTCCAATATCCCCACAACTCTTCAAGAGCAAACGTACCGTCGCCGCTGCCCTCTTCCTCGTCCTCCTTGGAACATCCTCGGCGCGCACTCAAACCCCGAGCTCCCCCCAGACCGACGATTCCCTCCTCCGCGCCATGCAAACCGAGCTCGACCGCGAAAAATCCCAGCTCGTCCTCCCCGGCATGCAGCGGCCCTACTTCATCGAGTACCGCCTCGACGACTTCTCCAGCTACGAGGCCGTCGCCACCTACGGCGCCCTCACCCGCGAAGAAGAGGGCCACCAGCGCGTCGTCCGCGTCACCGTCAGCATCGGTAACTACGCCGTCGACTCCAGCACCGGACGCGGCGACGGAGCCGTCCAGCTCGCCCCCGGCGATAACGACCCCACCGCCCTCCGCTACGCCCTCTGGACCGCCACCGACGAGGCCTACAAGAACGCCCTCCGCGCCTACTCCGAAAAACTCGCCGCCGTACAGCGCTTCCAGTACCAGCGTAGCGAAGACGACTTCTCCCGCGAGAAGCCCACCGTCCACATCGAGCCCCTCCGCAAGCTCGAGATCGACCGCGAAGAATGGAAGCGCCGCATCATCGAGGCCAGCGGACTCTACCGCACCGCCCCCGAGGTCCGCTCCTTCACCGACCAGATCCAGTACTCCACCGCCAACGTTCGCGCCATGAACCTCAACCGCTACCTCGTCAACACCGAAGGTACGGTCATACGCATGAGCCTCAGCGGATACAACAATGCCATCTCGGTCGGCGGCCAGGCCCCCGACGGCATGCAGCTCGCGCGCGACAACGGCTCGTTCGCCGTCACCGCCCGCGAGCTCGAATCCTGGCCCGCCTACCGCAAGCGTGTCCTCGACGACCTCAAGAGCATCGACGACCTCCGCAAGGCCCCCGTCGTCGACGCCGAGGATTACCACGGTCCCATCCTCTTCTCCGGCGACGCCGCCTCCGACGTCCTCAACCACCTCTTCCTCGGCAACGTCGAGGCCGACCGTCCCGACCTCGGCACCACCGCCCGCACCCGTGGAGCCTACGCCTCCAGCTACCACGCCCGCGTCCTGCCCGAGTTCATGAGCGCCACCGACAACCCCCTCCAGACCCAGCTCAACGGCCACACCCTCCTCGGCGCCTATCAGGTCGACGACGAGGGCGTCCCCGCGCAGTCGGTCCCGGTCGTCGTCAACGGTCGCCTCGAAAACTACCTCATCGGTCGCGAGCCCGTAAAAGACTTCCCCTCCTCGAACGGCCACGGCCGCGCCGCCCCCGGAGCACCGGCACATTCGCGCAGCGGTGTCATGGTCTTCCAGTCCAGCCACCCCACCCCCGCAGCCGATCTCAATAACCGCCTGCTCTCCATGGCGAAGGAGCAGAAGCGCGACGTCTACGCGGTCGAGACCATGGGCGGTGAGGCCCCGCGCCTCCTGTACCTCGTCCACCCCGACGGCACCCGCCAGCTCGTCCGCGGAGCCATCTTCGACGAGCTCGACAACCGCAGCCTGCGCTCCGAGATCCTCGCCGCTGGCGACGACCCCTACGTCAACGAATCTCTCGGAGCCGTCCCCCAGACCACCATCGTGCCCAGCTTGTTGTTCGGAGATATCGGCGTCAAGCGTGCCAACCAAGAGCAGCAGAAGCTCCCCTATTACCCTCCACCGCCCACCGGCAAATAAATCATATTTTTGTAAAGACAGGCGCTGCCGTGCGGGCCCACTACGCGTGGGGCGGCCACTTCGTGACGTGTGTACCGCCTTCGGCGTGGGCCTTCGCTGGTCGGCGCAAAGATCTTCGCAAGCAATCAACAGGAACCCCACCCCGAAGGGCGCACACAAGTCACGAAGGAGACCGCCCGTACCAACCACCCCACAAACAGGTCTTCGTTTGTGGGGTGGCCGAGCGCAGTGGGCCCGGCCGGCAGGCCATCGCGTCTAAACTAAACAGGCCCATGCCTACCGACCCCAAAACCCTCCAGATCCTCACGCTCGTCGCCCTCTTCGCCCTCATCTACGCCGGGCGCTTCGTCAAAGGCTCGCCCAAAGAGACCTCCGAAGGCCTCGCCTTCCCGCTCAAGCCCCTGGTCCTCTGGAGCCGCGCCATCGTCCTTCCCATCTACTTCGGCCTGCTCATCTGGCCGCTCTGGAAGGCGCACCAACACATCCCCATCTGGTTCCCCCTGTTCTTCCTCGTGATCTTCATCCTGGTCATCTCCCAGATGCCCGGAACCATCGTCTTCACCCCCACCAGCCTGGTGCAGCACTTCTTGCTGCGGAAAGATAAGTCCATGCGCTACGACGAGGTGATGAGCGCCCAGATCATCGGAGCCGGCCGCATGACCCGCGTCCTCGGTGACAATCGCGTCAACATCACCCACACCTGGAACCACTCCGGAGCCGACCAGTTCCGTCAAGAGATCGAACGCCGCACCGGCAAACGCGTCCTCCGATGAGGCACAGGAACAGGCCAGCCCAGGCGGTCGGGTAAAACACTCCAGGCAGGCGGGGAGCGCATCTCCGCCACGCAGACTAAGAGCAAAACTTTTTTCAACCGCTTGTCGAATTCCGGTCTGGCCGTTCGTCGTTATAGTGAAGGCCGGGCAGAGAACCCCGCCTGAAGACGATTCCAGGAGACGACATGCCGCAATATCTGGTTGCTATTTACCATCCCGACACCTATGACCCGTCCACAGAGGACGACGCGATGATCCGCGATATCGATGTGCTCAACGAAGAGATGGAGGCTGCCGGTGCCAGGTTCTTCGCCGGAGGCCTGCAATCGACGCCCCACGCGAAATCACTGCGTAAGCGGCCCGGCGGAGAGGTCTTCCTCACCGATGGACCCTACCTTGAGACCAAGGAACACATCGGCGGCTTTTGGATCCTCGACGCAGCCAACATGGATGATGCCGTGGCGTGGGGACGCAAAGCCGTCGTCGCCTGCCGTGCCCCAGTCGAGGTGCGCGAGTTCCTCGCAATGCCCACAGAATAAAACTCCAAGCCCTGGAACGCGGAGACTCAAATGAGAAAGCTCACAATCATGGAACACATCTCGCTGGACGGCGTGATCCAGTCCTCCGGCGAAGACAATTTTCCCTACAGCAACTGGACCTCGCCCTATCGGACCCGCTGGCCGAGACGCACTCCTCGCCGCGCATGGCGAGAGCTTCGATCTGGTGCTTGGGCGCCTCACCTACGATCTCTGGTCGGGCTTCTGGCCGAAGGCGCCGAGCAGCCCCATGGCGGACCGCCTGAATGCGGCGACAAAATATATTGTTACCCATCGTCCTGAAAGCCTTGCCTGGGGCCCGTTCGAGGGCCTTGGACCAGATATCGTCGAGGGGTATTCGCCGCATCAAGTCGCAGGAGGGCCCGGACCTCATCCTCTGGGGTAGCTCCACACTGACATCCACGCTGTTTGAGCATGGGCTGGCGGAGGAAGTCCTGCTGGTCGTCTATCCGGTTCTGCTAGGCGCGGGGAAGCGCTTCTTTGCGGAGGGAACCCCGGCGCGCTCCTTCGAGCTCATCCGCACGAAAGCATTCCCGTCCGGCGTCATCATGAGTGCATATAAGGTCGCCGGACCTTTGAAGGCCGGATAGAGGCAGATGGACTGAGCCCTCCCGTCAACTTAGGGGCGGCTCAGTCGAGGGGCGCCCCTCGCCACCACAGAAATGGCGCAAGTTTGTTCATGGCTGGGCGTCATACCAGTCATGAGGTCATGAACGGCAAGACCACTCATCACCGAGGCCTGCTGTTGATTTGAAGGTCCAGATCTGGTAGCTGCCATCCTTCAGAAACGCTTTGTCGTTGATGAACACCGCTTTAGGATTGGAATCCTAATCCGTGCGAATCAAAAACGGCTCCGCGCCCCCCGAAACATGAATCCTGTCCGCCACCTCGTCTGCGTGCGCCTTATCCGGACGCGCCGGATTGATCCTCACCCAATGTCCCGTCGGCCCCGGAAACTCGATCACCTTCGCAGTCGAGTACCTCCGCATCAGCTCGGTCTTCAGCTTGATCGCGTCCTTCTCCTTCTCGAACGCTCCAATCTGCACGCACCACCGGCCTCCGGGAATCGCATTCGGCGACGTGCTCGGCCCCGGCATCCACGCCTCCACCCGCACCTTCGCGATGCCCATCCGATACACCCCCGTGGCCTTCGCCGCGGCCAGCGAAAGGTCGAGGATTCTCCCCTTCACAAACGGACCGCGGTCCGTAATCTTCACCACCGCCGCCTGCCCCGTCTGCAGGTTCGTCACCCGTACGATCGATCCCATCGGAAGCGACAGGTGCGCCGCCGTCATCGCATTCTGGTTGTAGACATTCCCATCCGCGCCCTTGCGCCCGGCATACGGAGGACCGTACCAGCTCGCCAGTCCCGTCTCCACCACCTGCGGCTTGCCCTGCACATTCGGCGGCATCTGCGGCTGCGGAGCCAGCGCCGTCCCTGACGAAGTCGATCCCGAAGGCCGCGTATCGCGACGAGCATACGTTCCCGTACTCGAGCTCGAAGCCGCCGGCGGTGGCGGCGGACGGTGCGCCGCTACATGCTTCTTATGGCAGCCCGTCACCGCCAGCATCAACGCCGGCATCAGTGCGAACGCGATGCGTGAGCGATTCACGATCGAGGAGCCCCTCCGTCGCCCGTCCCCTCGGACTGCGGCCGTGCCCGACCTGCGCGTTCATCCATCTTCTCCGCCATGCCGTTCAGCTCCTGGGCCGCCGCGCGCAGTGCCTCTGAGCCATTCTTACGAAGATCCGGGACGATATGATCGTTGAAGTACCGGATCCACTCACGCACATCCTCCTCCACGCGGGCTCCAGCCTCGTTCAAATGCTCCGCCCAGGGACGCCTCGGGCTCTCACCAGCCATGCGCACACCTCGCCACCTTCTATTATCGGAAGTTGGAAATCCGGGGGTCAACCGCTTCGACATGCTAATCCCTTCTCAGTGCCCAGGTGGTAACCCTCGCGACAATCTACACTTATCGATACAACGCCCTCCTCCCGCCCAGCGTCCGTTCAGAGAAGGGCGCCGGAGGTAAAGAGCGTCCATCGCGAGTCTCCGCTCTTGAGCCCGAAAGACGCAGGAACGGAAGCTCTCCATGAGGAGATCTTTTGACCCCACGTTTATCCCGGCCATTTCGCTCGCTCCTTCCCCTGCTTCTCTTCCCCTCCCTCTTCAGCGCAGCCTCAGCTCCCCAGGCCGAAGTCGCCTCCTCCGTTCTGCCCGAATCCCCCGGCGCGGTCTACTCCTCCTCCGCGAGCGAATCCATCCCGCCCGATCCCGCCGCCGCCATGGCTCCCGCGGTCCTGCCCTTCCCCACCGAGGCCCCCAGCCTCACCGGCATTCCCTCCGCGCCCGCCCGTATAAAGTACATCTCCCCCGGCGAGATCGCCCCCCCTCAGCGCGTCCAGGACAAGTTCCTCCTCGGCATCCGCGAGAGCCTCACCCCCTACACCGCCATCGGATGGACTCTCTCCGCCGGCTGGGGCTATCTCATCGACGGCAGCCCCAACTATGGCGTCAACGGCAAAGCCTACGCCCAGCGCCTCGGAGCCGCGGCCGTTCTCAACTCCAGCAAGGAGATCTTCTCCGACTCCATCTTCTCCCCCGTCTTCCGCCAGGACCCCCGCTACTACCAGCTTGGCCGCCAGCAGCCCTTCTTCCATCGCGGCTTCTATGCCGTCTCCCGGCCCATCCTCGGCAGAACCGACTCGGGCAAGACCATTCCCAACTTCGCCACCATCCTCGGCACCGGCGCCGCCACTGCCCTCACCCAGGCCTACTATCCCGATCGCAACATCAACGGCCCCCAGTTCGCCCGCACCTGGGCCACCTCCCTCGGAGGCTCGGCCCTCGGTTACCTCGTCAGCGAGTATGGCGACGATCTTCTCGAGTGGGCGCATCTGAAAAAACGCGAGTAGATTCCTCGCGTCCGGCACCGCGAAAATCTCGTATTCGGCACCGCAAAAATATAGCTCGAAGAGATGGATGATTCATGTACAGGCTGCTGACAATCGTGGCTTTGTCTCTCACAGGCGCAGCCTCCGCCCAGACGGCAGACCCCGTAGCGAAACCCTCCCCGCCACGCGCCCAGTTCACCGTACCCTCCCTCGGCAATGCCCCCTTCTCCAGCAGGAACGACCTCCCCGACGCCCCCAGCCAGACCCTGGCGCAACAGCAGTCCCAATCGCAGGACATCGTCACCCTCGCCCGCCTCGCCCAGCGACGCGACGGAGAAGACCAGAAGCCCTGCAACTTCATCTCCGCCTTCGGCATGATCTACTTCGACCCCAACAAGCTCGACCAGCCCCGCCCCCGCTGCAGCGAGCTCGTCTACCCCTACCAGCGTTTCCTCAGCACCAAAATCGCCGTGCCCCTCAATTGGAAGCAGAAGGGCTACCTCGCCATTCACTACACCTCCGACCTCACCAGCCTCGGCACCATCGTCGGCATCTCCGCCATCAACATCGCCGTCGACTCCCACACCGCCTACGGCCCCGGCTGGAAGGGATTCGGCAAACTCGCCGGCGTCAGCGAGCTCCAGAACGCCACCGCCGAGTTCTTCGGAACCTTCGCCGTCCCCGCCCTCACCCACCAGGACCCCCGCTACTACCGCATGCCCGGCAAACCCATCGCCAAGCGCATCCTCTACGCCGTCACCCGCAGCTACATCTCCCGCGACGACGAAGGCCGCTCCATCCCCAACTACGGCGTCTTCGCCTCCTACCCCGCCGTCGCCGAACTCGGCAACCTCTACGTCCCCGGGATCGAGAGCGACGGTCCCTCCACCGTCAAGCGCATCCTCACCGGCTACGCCACCGATCCCGTCAACAACCTCGTCAACGAGTTCCTCCCCGACATGGCCGCCCACGTCCACGTCCGCATCATCTTCTTCCAGCAGATCCTTAACAACATCGCCGTCACCAACAGCGGAACCCTGTAGCTCGACTTCCCGCGATCCAACAAAGAAAGTCCGCACCCATTCCCAAAGGAGTAATCATGGAGATCAAACGCACAGGTTCGCAGCCCTCTTCCCAAGGCCCCGCCGACTGGTTCACCGGAGCCGTCCGCATCGACCCTCTCTTTCAAGCTCCCGACCCCGCCTTCGTTCAAGGAGCCAGCGTCACCTTCGAGCCCGGCGCCCGCACCGCCTGGCACACCCACCCCCTCGGCCAGACCCTCCTCGTCACCTCCGGCTGCGGCCGTGCCCAGCGCGAAGGCGGCCCCATCGAAGAGATCCGTCCCGGCGACGTCGTCTGGTTCGCTCCCGGCGAAAAACACTGGCACGGAGCCTCCCCCAGCACCGCCATGACTCACATCGCCATCCAGGAAAAGCTCGACGGCAAGGTCGTCGAGTGGATGGAGCACGTCACCGACGAGCAATACCGCTAGGCCTGCCGGCCGGGCCCACTACGCGTGGGGCGGTCACTGCGTGACGCGTGTTAGGCCTTCGGCGTGGGGCTCCCGTTGGTCGCTTACGAAGATGTTTGCGCCGAACCGAAGGGAGGCCCAGGGCGTTGCCGGTACACGTGTCACGAAGTGACCGCCCCACACGCAATGGGCCCGGCCGACAGCGCTCTTCTTCCCCCACTCACCCTCCTATCCTCCCCATTCAATGCAAAAACTGCCCGTTCGCTTGCCACCCCTTCAGTCCTGCTCCGAATGTGCGTAGTTTTAACGAGGTTCAACCCATTGCCCTTCATCCATTTATGATGGAAGACGGTCAGGGCTGAATCAGGGTGCACACTTCCGAAAGGCACCCTCAGCCGAATAAGCTTTCAGAGGCAGCTGTTCAGGCTTTCAACAGGAATTCAGGAGACAGAAACAGATATGGCAAAGTCCGCGAAGTTAGCCGAGAAGGCTCTCACGTATGGAGCGAAGGCCGCATGGGCCGTGTTCGACAAACTGAACTCGATCTCGCCCAACCCCAGCTTTACCCCCAAGTGGAGCGACAAGCCCCTCCTGAAGTCCTACCAGAAAGAGAAGCCCCCGCTCGGCTGGCCCCGCACCACCGACTCGCTCTGCCCGCGCTGCGTCCCCGAGATCCGCCAGCAGATCGTCGACGGCAAGCTCCCCCACGAGATCCTTCTCAACGAGAAGGTCGGCGAGATCAAGGCTCAGATCATCGAGCGCGACGGCCAGATTCTCATGGTTAAGGACTGCCCCATCCACGGCCACTTCGAGGACGTCATGTCCATCGATCCGCCGATGATGAAGCACCTCGAAGACGTCTTCCCCGGCCGCGACATCCGCGCCCACAACGACGAGAAGCTCCACAACCACGGCACCTCCACCGTGACCCACGGCCGCGGCTCGGTCCTCACCATCGACCTCACCAACCGCTGCAACATGATGTGCGATCCCTGCTTCATGGACGCCAATCAGGTCGGCTTCGTCCACGAGCTTACGTGGGACGAGATCAAGACCATGCTCGACAACGCCATCACCATCAAGCCGCGTCGTCAGATGAGCGTGCAGTTCTCCGGCGGCGAGCCCACCCTCTCGCCCTACTTCCTCGACGCTGTCGCCTACTCCCGCAAGGTCGGTTACAACTCCGTGCAGGCCGCGACCAACGGCATCGAGTTCGCCAAGTCCAAGGAGTTCGCCAAGGCGGCCGCTGAGGCCGGTCTCCGCTACGCCTACCTGCAGTTCGACGGCATCGGCAACGCCGCCAACTCGCACCGCAAGGTCGGCAACGCATTCGACGTGAAGCTCCAGGCCATCCATAACCTGCACGAGGCTGGCGTCGACATCGTTCCCGTCACCACCATCGTCAACGGCATCAATAACGAGCAGGTCGGCCGCATCATCGAGTTCGCCCTCGACAATCCGAAGAAAATCAACTTCCTCTCCTTCCAGCCTGTGTCCTTCACCGGCCGCGACGAAGAAGTTTCGGACGAGCGCCGCGCCGCCCAGCGTTATACGCTGTCGCATCTCGCGCACGACATCCGCAACCAGACCGGCCTCGGTGAGAGCACCCGCGACTGGTTCCCCATCTCCTTCATGTCCACCTTCTCCGACTGGGCCGACCTGGTTCACGGACCCGATCACGACTGGGGCCAGCTCTCCTGCGGCTGTCACCCCAATTGCGGCATCGGCATGGCGCTCATGATCGACAAGGAGACCAAGGAAGCCGTTCCCGTCACCGCCTTCCTCGATGCAGTGCAGCTCGCCAAGGACGTCGCCCGCGTCAACGACGCCGCCCGTGGTAAGTTCCTCTCCATCGTCGGCGTCTCGCTCGCGCTTCTCCGCAACTACGATCCCACCAAGGCCCCCACGCACTTCAAGATCGTCGACCTGCTGCAGAAGTTCGACAAGTGCTTCGGAGCCACCGGCAAGAACTACGGCAAGGTGACCGCCGACCGCACCATGGCCGACATCGAGAAGCGCCGCGCCGACCGCTGGAACTTCCTCTTCATCGCCGGCATGTGGTTCCAGGATCTGTTCAACTACGACTTCCGTCGTACCGAGCAGTGCATCATCCCCTACGCCACCCAGGAAGGCGAGATCAGCTTCTGCGCCTACAACACCGGCGTGGGCTGGCGCAACATCATCGAGAAGATGCACATGACCGCCACCCTCACCAAGTGGTACGAGGAGCACGGCCGTCACGAGATCTTCGCCGGCGGTAAGAAGGTCGGAATCGAGAAGCAGGAGAAGTACGACCTGGTCCTCAACGAGGCTCACGTCAACTCTGCTGCCAACGACACCTTCGACAAGAGCGGCATCGCCAAGAACGCCCGCGAGGAGAAGATCCGGGCGCGCGACGCGAAGATCAAGCAGGACGCCGAGAACGCCAAGATGGCCAAGCTCTACCGCAAGGAGATCCTCAAGGAGGCCGAGCAGCCCGGCTTCATCTCCCTCGGCGAGATCAAGGCCGCTCCCGCAGCCAAGTCCGAAGACAAGGACCTGGTCGCCGGCGACTAACCTCCAGCCAACCGCGCCTCCGGTGCAAAACCAAAACCACAAAGGGCCGCCAGCAATAGCGGCCCTTTGATCTGCGCGACAAACGGAGGCGGCATAGGTCGCCTTTCTATCCCGCCATCGACTCCTCCCGCACCATCCCCAGCCTCACCCGCATCCGCTCCGTCTCCTCGGAAGGCGAAGCCCCAAACAGCCGCTTGAACTCCCGGCTGAACTGCGACGGGCTCTCATACCCCACCCTCTCCGCCGCAACCGCCGCCCCCATCGACTCCTGAACCATCAGCATCCTCGCCTTGTGCAGCCGTATCGTCTTCAGGTACTGCAGCGGCGAAGTCTCCGTCAGCTCCTTGAAGTGATGGTGCAGGGCCGAGACACTCATCCCCGCCTCATTCGCCAGCGAAGCCACATCCATCGGCCTCGCATACTCCGAGTGCATCCGGTGTAGGATGCGGTGCATCAGCATCCGCGTCCCCCCCGTCAGCAGCAGAGCCTGCAACGCCCCTCCCTGCTGCCCGCAGAGCACGCGATAGTGAATCTCCCGCACGATCTGCGGTCCCAGCACCCCCGCATCCACCGGCGACTCCATGCACTCCAGCAGCCGCACCGCGGCGTCGCTCAGCGCCATATCCACCGGCGTCTCGCTCACCGTCTCCTCCGGCTGCACCAGCGTCGGCCGCGATGCCCCCATCTTCATCACCAGCTCGCTCACAATCCCCAGGTCAATCCGGACCAGCACCCCCAGAAACGTCCCGTCCCCCGCCACCTTCGTCTCGCACTCGAAGGGCAGCGGAACCGTCAGGGTCAGATAGTTGCGGGCGTCATAGGTAAACATCCGGTCGCACAAAAAGCCGCGCTTGATCCCCTGCGCGACGATCACGATGCACGGCTCATACATTACCGGCGTCCGCGCCGACGAGCACGCCGACCGCGTAATCCTCACCCCATCCAGCACCGACGGCATAATCCCGATCCCATCGCCGGCCAGCCGGCCCAGCATCTCGACCATCCGCCTGCGGTTCTTCTCAAACCGATCCATACCATCCATGTCCATAACGTCCAAAACTCCCACATCCAGCCTAGATCATCCTTCTCTCAAATTTCATCCCTCCTGGAGAATCAGGCAAGCATTAGGCAGTTCTATGTATGGAGAAATCCCTCTCTACGGCAGAGGATAGGAACAGATGACCGACAGGTCCACCCCCAAGGAGAACTCTTTTCATGTCTACAAGCACCCGATCTTTCGCGGCCCAGTCCGCAGCCTCGCCGCTGGCTCCTTACACATTGGAACGGCGCGCCCCGGCGGCCTCTGACGTCGCCATCGAGATCCTCTTCTGCGGCGTCTGTCACTCCGACCTCCACCAGGCCCGTAACGAGTGGCACGGCTCTGTTTACCCCGTCGTCCCCGGCCACGAGATCGTCGGCCGCGTCACCGGCGTCGGAAGCTCCGTCAAGAAGTTCAGGCAAGGCGACCTCGTCGCCGTCGGCTGCATGGTCGACTCCTGCCGCACCTGCCCGCAGTGCCTCCGCGGCCTCGAGCAGTACTGCGACAACACCCTCACCCTCACCTACAACAGCCCCGACCCGCACACCGGCAAGATGACCTACGGGGGCTACTCCGAGGCCGTCGTCGTCGACGAGGCCTTCGTCCTCCGCGTCCCCGAGACCCTCGACTCCGCCGCCGCCGCTCCGCTCCTCTGCGCCGGAATCACCACCTACTCGCCCCTGAAGCACTGGAACGTCGGCCCCGGCCAGAAGGTCGGCATCGTCGGTCTCGGCGGGCTCGGCCACATGGGCGTCAAGTTCGCCCACGCCTTCGGAGCCGAAGTGGTCCTCTTCACCACCTCGCCCGGCAAGGTCGAGGACGGCAAGCGCCTCGGAGCCAACCAGGTCGTCATCTCCAAGAACGCCGACGAGATGCAGAAGCACGCCCGCAGCTTCGACTTCATCCTCGACTGCGTCTCCGCCGACCACGACATCAACGCCTACCTCAACCTGCTCAAGGTCGACGGCACCCTCTGCCTCGTCGGAGCGCCGGAGAATCCCATCCCCGTCGCTGCCTTCAACCTTCTGCTGGGCCGGCGCCAGTTCGCCGGTTCCGGCATCGGAGGCATCAAGGAAACCCAGGAGATGCTCGACTTCTGCGGCGAGCACAACGTCACCTCCGACATCGAGATGATCAACATCCAGCAGATCAACGACGCCTACGAGCGCCTGCTCAAGAGCGATGTGAAGTACCGCTTCGTCATTGACATGGCCTCGCTCCGGCAGTAACCTCCCGGCAAAAACTCCCACCTGCGTTGCCATCGATGCAGGTGGGAGAAACCTCACAGCTTCGCCTATCCATCCTTCCTGCGTTCCGCCTTCACCCACTGCCGCCTCACATGCCGGGCCCGCGACCTCATCGCCGGCGTCCCCTCGCGCAAAGCCCTCTCGACCATCTCCTCCGCCACGCCGCGCAGCGAAGCCTCCTCACCCGCCAGCAACCCCATCCCTTCAATCGCCAAGCACCGCGCCACGTTGCTCTCATCCTCCATCAGCTGCTCCATCAACCTCGCCGCCCGCAGCCTCTGCTCCCGCGTATGCGCCACCCGTGCCACCACAAGCCCCAGATGCCAGCGCGTCCGCGACTCCTCCAGCGACAACTCCGCCAGCAATCCCATCAGCTCATCCGCATGACGAAACAGAGGCGCGGCATCCACCTCCGTGATCCTCCGCGCCACATCCGCCGAGCGCTTGCGCAGCTCCGCGTCCTCGCCAAACATTCCGGCGACCAAAGCCTTCACGGCCCGCTTCTCTCCTTCGATCTCACGCGCCTCGGCCCGCGCCCGCTCCAGACCCACCGGCCCTTCCCAAGCGAATCCGGCCAACCGCGTCCCATCGCGCCTAGTCCTTGTGAGCGATCCCCATCAGCTCAAACCGAGCCCCAAACAGCAGCGGTCCCGACCCCAGAAAAGCCCGCGCCGGAAGCTTGCCCGTGAAGTACGTGCGATACACCCCATTGAAGCGGTCAAACAGCGAAACATCGCTGCAAAAAATCTGCACTGAGACCAGGTTCTCCATCGTCATCCCCGCCATCGCCAGCACGCGCTGAATCTCCTGCATCACCAGGTGCGCCTCTTCCTCCGCAGTCTCAGGAACCGTCGTAGTACCGGCGATCAGACCAATGCGGCCCGAGAGATAAAGCGTCTTACCATCCACCAGGACAGCATCGGAAAAAGGCATCTGCGGATTGCTCGAAAAGTATTCGCGGCTCATAGATACGCAGTGTATCGCAGCGAAGATGACATCCCCGGCCATCAGTCTTGCGTGTAGAAACAGGCGCTGCCGCGCGGGCAGCGGTCACTTCGTGACGCGTATACCGGCTTCGCCCAAGGCCTCCCGCTGGGCGGCGCAAAAACCTCTCAAGCGACCCAACGGGAGCCCCACCCCGAAGGGAGTACACACGTCACGAAGTGACCGCCCGTACCGGGGTCCCCACAAACAGGTCTTCGTTTGTGGGGTGGCCCAGCGCAGTGGGTCCGGCCAGCAGGCCATGGCCTTTCATCAGAACTCACACATTATTCGCGCTATCCCCACCCGTAACATCATAGGTCGCGCCCGAAACCATCCGCGCCGCCTCCGAAGCCAGAAACACCACCACCGGCCCCATCTCCGCCGGATCGATCCACGGCACCCGCAGCGGCGACTTCCCTTCCAGCACCTTCCGCGCCGCCTCCTTATCCTGCGCCACATCGCCCGTCGGCGTCTTCCCTCCCACCTCGAGCGCCTGCGCATACCGCTCCTCGTGCCGCGTCAGCGCCGTATCGATCAGCCCCGGCACCAGGCAGTTCACCGTCACCCCATGCGGCCCCAGCTCCAAAGCCGCCGACTTCATCAGCCCGATAATCCCCCACTTCGAAGCCGAGTAAGCCGCCCCACTCAGCGTCCCATGCCGTCCCTGTGTCGAGGTCGTCAGAATCATCCGCCCATACCCCCGCTTCACCATATGTGGAGCGAACGCCCGCACCGCATTCGCCGTCCCCGTCAGGTTCACATCGATCTGGATATGCCAGTCCGCGTCCTCCATCTCGATCAGCGGCCGAAACGCCTGAATTCCCGCATTGGCAAACAAGATATCGATCTTCCCAAACTCCGCGTCGATCTTCTCCGCGGCCCCGCGCAGCGCCGCAATCTCCCTCTGGTCCAGCACGAAGCTCCTCCACTCCGCACCCTCCGCGCGAACCAGATCTCCCGTCTGCTCCAGCTCGCTCTTCGTCGCCGGCTCCACGCCCGAGCGCGGATCCACCACCGCGCAGATATCGATCCCCACCACATGCGCCCCGCTCCTCGCGAACGCCACCGCGACCGCCCGTCCAATTCCGCGAGCCACTCCCGTCACCACCGCAACGCGTCCTTCTAAAACCCTTCCCCAGCCAGCCGTCATCCCTCTTCCTCCATCCCCGAAATAATCCCACTCCCTACATCCCTACATTAGATGGCCTGCCAGCCGGGCGCCCTGCGCGTGGGCAGTCACTTCGTGACGCGTGTACTCCCTTTGGGGCAAGGCTCCCTTTGGTCGCTTATACAAATTCTCACGCCGACCAACGGGAGGCCCACGGCGAAGCCGGTACACGCGTCACGAAGTGACCGCCGCCCGCGCAGGGCGCCCTAGCGGCAGCGCAAAAGAAAAAGAGCCCCAAGAGGCTCTTTCTCACGTCCTAAACTCTGAAAAAAATCACTCGCCCGCAGCCGGAGACGAACGATACGACCGGTGTCCGCGCCGTCCAGCCCGCGCCACCATCGTGTGCGAAGCCAGCCTCCGCCGCGCCACGCCATAGCTCCACTCCCGCACCGGCCCCACATCCACATGCACAAACTGGCTCACCGGATAGTACCCCACGCCGCCCTCATGCAGGCTCAGCGCCGTATCCCGCAGCTTCGCCGTCGCCACGCCCGGCACCCGGATATCGATCGCCTTGGCCTCCATGTGCTGGCTATGCTCAGCCACGCCCGTGTTCGCCGACCGCGTCCGTAAAAAATTGTTGCTCCACGGCGTGCGATACCCGCAGACGATATCTATCACCCCATTCGGCCGCCCCAGCTTCTCCATCAGCGAGTGCAGCAGATCGAACTCCCTCGGGTCATAGTGGCTCTCGGCGTCGGTACGGTGGTCGCGCAGAAAGCGATTCAGCCGCGCCATTCCCTCCGGAAGATACGTGTCCCCCACCCGGTAAACCACGTCGATGTCCTCGCCCGTATGCAGGTGGTGCAGCCGCAGATGATACTGCTCCCCCGTCGTCGCCTCGACGTCATCCGCGCGAGCGATGCCGCTCACTCCACCCACCACTGCCGCCGTCATCGCAGCAGCAGCCAAACCCAGCGTGATCGCTCGCTTCATCCCATCTCCCAAGGAGAAATTTGCCCGCACCCACCCTGAAAATCGCAAATGCATAAGGCAATCGCAAATGCGATTCTTCATTCGCCATTCACTCTCTCCTTAGTCTAACGGCGTTTTCCTCTCCCGCGAACAGAAGAATGTAACTTTTCTGTAAGCCGTCCCAAATCTGCAAATGCATATAAATAAGCCGTTTATGTATTCATATTCGGCCCCGTATCCCTGTGTAGACTATTGCTCTATGCTGCTCGACCCCATCCAGGTCCGCGTTCTCGGCTCTCTCATCGAAAAAGAGATCGCCACCCCCGAAAACTACCCCCTCTCGCTCAACGCCCTCGTCAACGCCTGCAACCAGAAGTCCAGCCGCGATCCCGTCCTCGACCTCACTGAAGACCACGTCCGTCAGGCCCTCCACATCCTCGAAGACCTCGACCTCGTTTCCACCGCCCACGACGCTCGCGTCCCCAAGTACGAGCACCGCATCCGCACCGTGCTCAACCTCCGCCGCGACGAGACTGCCGTCCTCTGCCTCCTCCTCCTCCGCGGCTCCCAGACCCCCGGCGAGCTCCGCAGCCGCTCCGAGCGCCTCTTCGCCTTCGACGACCTCGCCGCCGTGCAGTCGACACTCGATCGTCTCGCCTCCCGCGAGCCCGCGGACGAAGCGAATCCCGCCGCCACCGGCCCCCTCGTCGCCCTGCTCCCCCGCCAGCCCGGCTCCCGTGAGGCTCGCTACACCCACCTCCTCTCCGAGGTGTCCGACGTCAGCGCCTCCCTTCCGCGCAACCTCGCTCCAAGCCTAGGCAGCCCCGCGCAGGCCGAGCGCATCGCCTCCCTCGAATCCGAGATCGCTCGCCTCTCCGAGACCGTCCAGGCTCTCGAGTCCCGTCTCGCCCAACTCGAGCAGAACCTCTCCATTCAAGCCTCTTCCCCCGAGGAACCCCCCGCCACAACCGGTTAGAGCGCATTCGATTTTTTAGAAGAAAGGCGATGGCCTGCCAGCCGGGCCCACTGCGCATCCTCTTCTCGTTCCACCTGTAAGATGTAGGTTGCCATGTCGGACCTGCACGCCATTCCGACCGCCCCCTCCCCCGAACGCCGAACTCACTCCAGGCGTCGGGAGGATGCAACCAACGAGCAGCTCGCCCGGCTTCTCCTCCACCTTCCCGACGGCGTCCTCTGCATCAACCATCAATGGCAGATCACCTTCGCCAACCCTGAAGCCTGCCGCAGCACCGGCCTCGATCCCAGCCAGCTCAACGGTCCCACCCTCTGGGAGATCTTCCCCCGCCTCCACGGAACCCGCGTCGAACAGGCCTACCACCAGGTCATGCAAACCGGAACTCCCGCGCGGCTCGAATACCTCAGCGCCTACGGCGACGTCTGGCGCGATATCCAGATCCTTCCCTCCCCCGAAGGCCTCGCCGTCATCTTCCGCGACATCACCGATCGCAAAGGCGCCGAGCTGCTCCGCGACTCCGCCTCTCGCCGCCTCCTCCAGGTCCTCGAAGCCACCACCGACGGCGTCGTCAGCATCGACCGCGAGCGGCGATTCACCTTCCTCAACCGCACTGCGCGCAATCTTCTCAACCTCCACGGCGACCTCAACTCCCGCGATCTCTGGCGCGAGCTTCCCTTCTCCTCGGAGAGATTCCGCTCCGCCTGCGACCGCGTCCTGCAGGGAGCACCGGCGACTGAGCTCGAAGACTTCTATCCTGCTCCCCTCGACCTCTCGCTCGCCTTCCAGATCCGCCCCTCCGAAGAGGGCATCATCCTCTTCTTCCGCGATATCACCTCCCGCCGGCGCTCCCAGGCAGCCCTCCAGCAACAGAGCGACCTCCTCTCCACCGTCCAGCAGGCCGCGCGCGTCGCCACCTGGGACGTCGATCTCACCACTGGAGCCATCACCTTCGGCGCAGGCTCCTTCCCCGTCTTCGGTCGCCCCTTCTCCGAGCTGCCCGATCTCCAGGCCTTTCGCCGCTACATCCCGCGCGAGCACCTTTCCGAGATAGACGATCTCCTCAACCGCACCCTCGCTACCGGCGAGATCATCGTCACCGACTTCCCCGTCCGCTCCTCCCACGGGGCCCTGCTCTGGATTGAACACCGCTGCCGGGCCCTCATCGTCGATGGCATCGCCGTCCGCCTCCGCGGCCTCTCCATCGACATCTCCGACCGCAAACGCAGCGAAGAGGCTCTCGCCGAAAACGAAGCCCGCTACCGCATCCTCGCCGACCTCAATCCCCAGGCCATCTGGATGGGAGCCCCCAACGGAGCCCTCACCTACGGCAACCAGACCCTGCTCGACAGCTACGGATTCACCGAAGACGACCTCACCCTTCGGGATTGGATCTCCGTCCTCGATCCCCGCGACCGCAAACGCGTCCGCGAGGCCTGGCAGCGATCCCTTTCCACCGGAGAAGATCTCGACGTGGAAGCCCGTGTCCTCAACACCTCCGGCACTCACTCGCGATGGGCCTGGCTCCGCGCCCAGCCCGTGCGCGACGATCGCGGTCATATCCTCCACTGGCTCGGCGTCAACATCGACATCCACGACCGCAAGACCTTCACCGAGACCCTCGAGCAGCGCCAGAGAGAGACCGAGCGCCAGCGCGCCGAACTCGAGACCATCTACCGCACCTCTCCCATCGGCCTCGCCCTCTTCGATCCCGTCGACTTCCGCTACCTTCGCGTCAACGACCGCCAGGCCGAGACCATCGGCCTCCCCGCCGACCGCATCCTCGGCCGCCGCATCACCGAGATAGCCCCCCTCGACGGCATCGAAGAGATCTTCCGCGAGGTCGCCTCCGGACGCTCCATCCGCAATCACATCTTCGAGGGCGAACTCCCCGCCCGGCCCGCCGATCACCGTTTCTGGAACTGCAACTACTCCCCCGTCCGCAACCCCGAAGGCAAGGTCGAAGCCATCGCCGCCGTCGTGCAGGAGATCACCCACCAGAAACGCTCCGAGCAGGCCCTCATCCAGAGCGAAAAGCTGGCCGCCGTCGGTCGTCTCGCCAGCTCCATCTCCCACGAGATCAACAATCCCCTCGAGGCCATCACCAACCTCTTCTACCTCATCCAGACCTCCGAAGGACTCCCCGAAGAGGTCGCAAACTACGTCCGAAGCGCCCAAAGCGAGCTCTCGCGCGTCTGCCAGATCGTCACCCAGACCCTCCGCTTTCACCGCCAGGCCGTCAACGCCACCTACGTCACCGCGCACGAGCTCGTCGGCGCCGTCCTCGACCTCTACCACGGCCGCCTGCTCAACTCCGGCATCGAGGTCCAGACCGACTTCCGCACGACCCACCCCATCCTCTGCTTCGAAAACGACATCCGCCAGGTTCTCAACAACCTCATCGCCAACGCCATCGATGCCATGCGCCAGGGCGGCGGCCGCCTCCTCGTTCGCGCCCGCCAGACCACCGACCGCTCCCCAAACCATCCCCCTCGCCGAGGGACCTGCATCACCATCGCCGACACCGGCCACGGCATGCCGCACGCCGTAAAGGCCCGCCTCTTCGAGCCCTTCTACACCACCAAGCAGCTCAATGGAACCGGCCTCGGCCTCTGGATCTCTGCCGGCATCGTCAGCCGCCATCACGGCAGGCTCACGCTACGCAGCGCCGACCACCCCCTCCGTCACGGAACCGTCTTCAGCCTCTTCCTCCCCAGCCCCGAAACCCCACCCCACCAACCCTGATCCAGAACAAAAGCGACATCCTGAGCGCAACCCGGCACGTATCCTCCCACCTTACAAAATAGGATGTCGGGCATCAGCTCCTCCCCCTTTTTTAGTCCATAGGAAGTCCGAACGTCGGTCACTTGTGGTGATGGCACTGCGGGTCCCATGTGCCGGTACTCGACTCTTTAGTGCAAACTCTTTCATCTTGTGCCTCCGTGTGTAAGAGGCAATACTTGCCTCTCCTCACGCTTAAAGGAACTTCCATGAAATCACCTCTTCTCGTCCTCTGGGCCCTTTCACTCTTCGCAACCGCTGCCTGCGCAGATACCTTTCAGAGCTTCAACTACGAGGGAACATTCCGTTCTTCGCCGAACGGCGCCATCGATAGCGTCAGCGGCGGCATCACGATCGACACCACGACAGGAGTCGTGACCGACGGCACTCCCTTCTTAATCTCGCCCCCAGTCGGTACTCCCATTCTGAGATCGCTCTCGGAGCCGCCCGAAGTATTTACCGCCCCTGAATTCCTCCAAATCGGTCTGGATTCCATAACGACCTACCCAGACCCAAGCTCCTACGCCTCCGTCGTTCTTACCCTGCCCGTGGCAACGCTCGTCGGATACACCGGCAGCATTCTTTGCACCGAGGCGACGTATGCCCTCTGCCCAGATCATGTGGGCAGCACAATCCTTCCAAATAGGATTTATTCGACAGGCTTCATCACAGGCTCCATCACACCGGCCGCCGCCACGCCCGAGCCCTCGACCTTAGCCCTGCTCGCCACCGGAGTCTTCGCCCTTGCCGGGACAGTACGCCGGCGCTCCCGTCCCTGATCTAAACCCGGCCAAGCAGTTCACATGCCAGGCAGTTCCAGCTAATGTTTGACCCATCTCGATTTTGATATGTGGGAACATCGAGCGAAGCTCGAACCCACTTCAATCTCAGCACCCAGCCGCTCACTGCTCACTGCTCACTGCTCACTGCTCACCGCTCACTGCTCACTGCTCACTGCTCACTGCTCACTGCTCACCGCAAAAATTAGAACCGCTTCTAGGTACCCCGAGGCTTCAGCCTCGGGCCTCTAAAAATCACCGCCGCGAAGCGGCCACCGCTCTGCCGAAGACAGGAGTGAAGCCCAAAGGGAGCAACGCCCCCAGCCGCCAAGGACCGACCACACCGCCAGTCAGCAGAAGCCATCACATCTCCGCCCAGCGCCGGAGCAGATTGTGATAAATCCCCGTCAAACTCACGCCCAGAGGACTCCCCGGAAGCTCCACCGCCAGCCACTGAATCGTCTGGTCCAGCTCGAACAGCATCGCCCGGTCCCCATCCGACCGGATCATGCTCTGAATCCAGAAGAAGCTCGACACCCGCCCCCCCCGCGTCACCGGCTCCACCTTGTGCAAACTCGTCGCCGGATACAGCACCATATGGCCCGCCGGAAGCTTCACGCTCTGGTTTCCGTACGTATCCTCCACAATCAGCTCGCCGCCGTCATACTCCTCCGGAGCCGTCAGAAACAGCGTCGCCGAAATATCCGTCCGGATCCTCTGTCCCGTCGTCGCCAGCTGCCGGATCGCCGTATCCACATGCGTCCCGAACTGGCCTCCGCCCGTATAACGGTTGAACATCGGCGGAAACACCCGCAGAGGAAGCGCGGCCGACATAAACAGCGGCGACCGCGCCAGTCCACCTAGCACAATATCGCCCAGCTCCTTCGCGACCGGATGGCCTTCCGGAAGCTGCTGGTTGTCCTTTACCCTCTGCGCCTGATAGCCCGCCGTTACCTTGCCGTCCACCCACTCCGCGGCATCCAGCTTCGCTCGCATCTGCGTCACCTGCTCCGCAGTCAACACATCGGAAATCGCAATCAGCATCGAATATCTCCACTCAAAACATAGCAGCAGCGCTGCCGCGCGGGCGCCCTACGCGGGCAGCGGTCACTTCGTGACCGCGTATACCAGCTTCGCCCAGAGCCTCCCGTTGGTCGGCGCAAACATCTTGCAAGCGACCAACGGGAGCCCCACCCCGAAGGGCAAACACGCGTCACGAAGTGACCGCCCCACGCGCAGTGGCCCGCGCGCCAGCGCCCGTCTTTTCTCCTAGAACCGGAAGTTCGCCGCGATCAGCGCACTCAACCCCGCGCCCGGAATCAGATGGCTCGGATGCGGCTGATCGATATAGAATCGGTTCGCCAGATTATAGAGGTTCGCCTGCAGCTCCAGCCTGTCCGTCACTGGTCGGCTGATCATTGCGTTAAACACCCAGTACCCCGGATTCTGCTTCATCCCGGTCGACAACACCTCGTAACCGTTCTTCTGCGTCCCGCTCACGGGATCCGTGTAGCTCGTCAACGGCCCGAACGTCAGCGGCATAAACGGCACCGTCGAGCTCGCCGTCCTCGAAGCGACATAGTTCGCCCCGAACCCGCCCTTCACCCGGGCAAAGACATTCCGCGTCAGGAACGCATTGAACGTCTGCTTCGGCACGTTCGCCAACTGGTATCCCACCGAGGTCGGGAAGAACTGCGAGCTCAACACCTCGCTGTCCAGATACGCATACCCCAGCACCAGATCCGTGCCCTGCGGCAATCTTCCGATCGCGCTCGCCTGCACCCCCTGAACCCTCTGGTCGCCCGCCAGAACGATATTGTTCGAGTTCGTCGGGTCCGTCTCGCGTGCATTCTGCTTCGTCGTCCGGAACCACGCTCCATCCAGCAGCAGACGCTCGCCCATCAGGCTGTACTTCGCGCCCACCTCATACGTCTCGTTCTGCTCCGGCGGCAGAATGCTCGTCGATACACTCAGGCTCAACGACTCCGCCGAAGGATTGAAGCTCGTCCCATAATCGAAGTACACGCTTCCATGCGAGTTCGGCTTGAAGACGAACGCCGCCCGGTAGCTCGGCTGGTCCACCTCCTGCGAAGCCACCGTCGGCGGCGTCGCGCCCGTCGGAACATACTGGCTGAACCTCGTATCGAAGTAGTCCCAGCGCACGCCTCCGCTCAGATCGAACATCCGTCCCAGATGCAGCGTGTCCACAAAGTACAGCCCCACACTCTGCGACTTCACGTGCGTGATCGAGGAGATCGTTCCCGTCCCCGAAAACGGATCCTGCGGATTCGGATTCGCAAGGTTCGTCGGCGTCACCCCCTTGAACGTCGTGCGGATCGGGTTCGAGATCTCCTGTCCGCCCTCGACGCCGCCCACGAAGTCATTGCGAAGATGCAGAACCTTAAAGCGCGCCGTGACCTCCGTCTGGTCCCACAGATCGCCCTCCACGCTCTTCACCGTAATCTGGTTGCGATTCACCATGATCTGGTCCGCCGGCGTCGTCGGGGTATACGTACACAGCCCCCCGGTCACCGAGCTCGTCGGCAGAGCGCTCACAAATCCGCCCACCGGAATCGCCTGCGAAGCGTTCGAGCAGATCTGCGGCTCCGTGATCTGCGCCTTGCGGTTATAGTTCGCCCAGCGCGCGATGCTGTGAATCTGCGCGTGCTCGCTGAAGTTATGCACCAGCCTGCCCGACAGAATATCCACATCCGCACGCAGGTTGTTCGAGTCCGGAAAGCCGAAATACGCATGCCGGTTCGCCGGAGACAGCTTGTTAAACAGCCACGGCAGCCCATAGTCCGGAGTATCGCTCTCCGTCAGATGGAAGTAGCTGATCGTTCCCCTCGTCTGCGAGTTCAGCCCCAGCGTCAGCGAAGGTGCGATGCCGTAGTGGCTGTTCTCCGCAAAAGGACGTCCCGCCACGCCGCCCGCCGTTCCCACCGCGTTCACGCGAACCGCCGCTCCGCTCATGAAGTCATTCAACGGCTCGTTCACATCGGCCGTGACCCTCCGCGTCGCGTCCGTCCCGAACGACGCCCCGAAGTTCACGAACTGATCCGCCGTAGGAACCTTGCTGTCCTGGTTGATGACTCCACCCGTCGATCCGCGCCCGAACTGCACCCCCGCCGGGCCCTCCAGAACCTCCACCTGCTCATAGTTGAAGCTGTCGCGGTAGTAGCTTCCGAAGTCGCGGATTCCATCCAGAAAGATATCGTTGCGAGCCGTAAAGCCGCGGATCGTCAGGTTGTCTCCCTGCGCTCCCGCCTCGCCCGCCGCCATGCTGATCCCCGGAACATTCCTCAACGCATCGCGCAGCGTCGTGTTCTGCTGCTCGTGCAGCACAAACTGCGGAACCACCTCCACCGTCTGCGGCGTCTCGATCAGCGGCTGCGTAAATTTGTTCATCGAGATCGTATCCGGCATCGACGCCGTCACGTCCACCGACTCCGAACGCTTCAGCCCCACCACCATCGTCGTCGTGCCCTGCGCCGCATAGCTCAGTCCCGTGCCCTCCAGCAGCAGACGAAGACCGTCCTCCACCGAATACACTCCATTCACGCCCTTCGTCTGAAAGCCCGCAAGATTCCCCTGGGAAAGATCGATCTTCACGCTCAGCCCGGTCGCCTGCTCGTACGCCTTGATTCCATCCTCCAGGCTGCCCGCGGCGATCTCGAACTTCTTCACCGGCAGGTTCGAGGTCGCCTGCCCCGCGGAGCCAGCCCCGCCTCCGGCGCCCACCGCTGCCTGCGCCAGTTGGCTCGGTCCCATTACCGTCGCCGCCAGGGTTCCCATCGCCAGCCAGTTCTTCGACCCCCTGAACCGGCTCTTCAGATTCTCTCTTCTTGCGTCCTTCTTCATCGACTTCTCCCATTTCTCGTTCGATCCCTCCGCGCGCGCTCAAAAAGGCGCGCAAAGGGGCAATAACCGCTCTCGACCGTCTCCAGGCATCTATACCGGGGCGGCGACTCACGACTAAAAAAATAGAAGGAAATGGACTGGAGCTTCGTCGATAGCGATCAAGTTTCGTCGACGGCAATCAAGCTTCGTTGATGGCGATCAAACATTCGTTGATGACTCTCAACCGCGCTCCTATAATCAGGCCATCTGCTGCGCGTCCCAAAAGACGTCAGTCAGATCCCCAGATCCTCGCGGTCTCCGCCAAGAGATAACCCCGCGGGGATCTGCTCCACTTCCCTTCAAACCGCATTCGGATGCAAAGCCTCTTTTCCATTGGGCCCTGAATCCAACTCTCATTTCCGTATGCAGGAAATATAAGACGAGATCAGTCCTACATCAACCAATATATATACGACCCCTTTAGTCTGCAATTGAGTTTTTTACAATTGTCCGCTATTCGATCAAATTTCTCGAGGCCTCGAATCGCCTCTTCCATGCGCCCGCCGCAACGCGCACGAGGCAGCCTATCGATTCCCGGGACACACCGTCCTCCCATCGACCTCCCCCGGCCCGCGCGGCCGAGGGCTACAGGATCAACATAGCCTCTGCCCGTAACGGTGTCGGTTGCGGCCCCATGGCCCACATCGCCGACTTCAGAGAAGCCATCCTCGACTACATCCGCGAGGACTCCATCCGCGAGCTCGAGCAGACCCACCCAAACCAGTAACCCAACCTGTTACAAAAACAAAACGGCGGAGAGCCAAAGCTCTCCGCCGCTCCTCATCCGAGGAAAGTGAGGGTTAGAAGTTCAACTTCAGCTGGAACTCCGTAGTACGCGGCCCACCGATATCCGATGTGCCCGAGCCACGCTGAACACGATTGATCTCGTGATCTCCGAAGCTGTTAGGACCATTCAACAAACCGCTCGTGCCTCCCAGGGCAGCCGTGGTTGTATTTGCCAGGGTTCCGTTGTTGTAGTTAGTGAAGTTCGAAAAATTGCCAATGTTATAGAACGCGATCGTCGGAACCAGCGACAAGCCTTCCCGTATACGGCTCAGTTTGACCGGATACGCGAAACTGACATCGAGATTGCGATAGAAAGCATTCTCCGGTCCATGGGCCTCTGGTACAGGTGCAATCGGCTGCTGCACAGCCTGAAGCGCACTCAACTGTCCCGGCGTAAACAGACCGGCATTCACCAGAGCCTGACCTGCCGGCGTCATCTGACCCGCGTGAGTAGCGTTGTACTGACTAATCAGCTTGTTCAGATTGGTGCCCTTGTACTCATGCATGAAGTAGCCGGGATTCGTTCCGGGAACAAGGTCGCCAACCGTTCCGTCGCCCGTCACGTCGGATTGGAAGATACCTGCCGTTTGGCTACCGGCCGTTCCGTTGATGTCGAGATTCAAGTCCGTCGCAGCCGCCGAATAGAAGTGCCCGATGACGCTCACCTGCGGACCATACTTCAGAGTCGCCGAACCACCGAACGAGACCTGGTGCGTGTGGTCGAGTCCGTTCCTTCCCATGTACTGGGTCGGATTGTCATAGTCGTACGAAGGCGAGGAGAAGAACTGATCGCCAACGCCCGTGTTGCCGTTATTGATCGCCGGATTCGCCGTGCTGACAATCCGTGAGAGCGAGTAGGAAACCTGAAGATTCGAGCTCACAATTCCCGGAGCCGGATGCGAAGCCTGCTGGCGGAAGACCACCTGCAGCGCATCATAGCCGGAACGGCCCACAGGAAGCAGGAAGAGTCCCTGGCCTAGAAGAGGATTGACTCCAGGAAACGCCGCTCCCGGCAGCCCCTGATAGGCAGCGGGGAAGCCACCCAGGTAAGTCTGTCCAGAATCCAGACCATTCGAAGCGAAGTCTACAATCGATCCACCACTAGAGATGACGCAATTGATCGCGTTCGATCCGCTCATGCCTACGCAGGTTGGGAAGTTCGCTACCTTCGTGTCCGAATTGACCGAATTTGCCGTCGCAGCGATCGCAGCGGCAGCATTGGTTTTATTCAGAGTCCGCGCTGCACCGACATGATTCACATCGATCTGCTGAGCGATCTTCAGAGTGGAATTATGGACGTAATCAACTGACAAAATACCGCCCTTGATAATCTCTCGCTGCATACCGGCATTCCACTGCTCGGAGTAAGGCGTCCGGTAAGGAGCGCCGTACACACCGTCAATCTGCAGATTGTTTCCAACATAGTTGGGATTGCCAGCAGGTCCGGCTGCTGCCGTAGCGGCTTGATAACGGTTCTGGATATTGATCCAGTGCTGTCCAGACTGGCTTAGCGGCTGTGAGCAGAGCGTCGAAATCGAAACTCCGCCATCGTCCGTGATGGTGCTGCCGTCTGGCAGAGTCAAAGAACCCGTGTTCCCGCAAACTGTGACATATTGATTGAATAGACCCGCCTTAATCAAGCCAGCACGAGAGTTGGTGGTGTTATTGAAGACGTCGTTTTCGTAAAAGATACCGAAACCGCCACGAAAGACAGTCTTATGGTCTCCAGGGCTGAAGTTGAAACCGATCTGAGGCCCAAAGTTGGCATACGATTGATGAATCTTCTTGCCCAAACCAGGAGCAAACTGATCGAGCAGAGGCGCGTTCCCCGAGCAGGGCGAAGGCAGGGACGGACTGACATCCGAGCAGAGCGGCGTCGGCAGATCCTGGTTGGCCCGATCCGTATCAATACTCCAGCGGACGCCGGCCGTCAGCGTAAAGCTCGGCGTGACCTTCCAGTTGTCCGAGACATAAGCGCCTTGGCGCCAATCCCCCGTACCGCCGCCAGGCAATCCGAAGCCCGAATTTTCAGTGAAGTACCCTTGCCCATTGCCTATGTCAACCGTGGATGCTGCGTATCCATTCAGAGGATCGCTCGGGCACGATCCCGCACCTGCAACTCCTCCGCAATTCGCAAGCAAGGAGGAAGCCGTAAGGCTCACTCGTGGAGCAAGTCCGAAGAAGCTTGCAAAACCGCCGCCAAGAATACGGTTGATGCTGTAACCAAAACGGATGTTGTGGCTGCCCTTCGTCCAGCTTCCGTCGTAGCGGAACTGCTTGTCTGACTGATAGGTATTCTGAGGAGAATCGATATTCGGGCCAGAATAAAGACCCGCGGTGGCGAGACGGAAGTTCAAACCGGGAAACCCGTTATAGACGCTCGAGTTACCCTCGGTTCCGTCCACCAGCAGGTTATGAAACTTCTCATAGCTGCCACGGAAAGAGTGAGTAAAGTGGCCGAAGGTAAAGTCCGCGCCGCCCGCCAGGCCGGGAGTGTTGTCGCGGTTGTTGTAGATCTCATAGCCCGCCCCGAAGTTCGAGCTTGAGCTGTTGGCCTCGTAGTTCGCGCGAGCGAAGTAGTGTCCGCCCAGCCATCCGTTGTAGTCCAGACGAAGCGTGGAGTACGTATCCCGGAAGGGAGAAGGAATCGAGGGGTGCGCCGCCTCGATCGCCGAGAAGGTCGGGGTCATCGTGATCGAGACCGGCGACTCCTGCTTGATGCGCTCGATATTTCCAAAGAAGAAGAGCTTGTCCTTGATGATCGGTCCACCAACACCGCCACCGAACTGGTTCCGCTGGAAAGGTGCGTCAATCCCGCCGGCTGTCCTCGCGAACAAGGCGCTGTGGTCCTGGAAGTTGTAGAACAGCTGTCCGTGAAATGCGTTCGTGCCCGAGTTGGTCGAGACCAGAACCTGGCCGGTCGAGGTCACATCCCCCGAAACGTCCTGCGTGGAACGGTTTAGCTGGAAGTCGCCGATCGCGCCCTGCGAAACATTGAAGATCGTCGTTCCGACAGTCTCGTCCGTGATGTCCTGGCCGTCCAGAAGAATACGGGTCGTGCGTCCCGAGACGCCACTCACCGAGATCGCGGAGTACCCCGCCTTGGTCGGATCGAACGATTCACCGCTCTGCAGAATGACGCCCGGCTCAATCTGAGCCAGGTCGAGGAAGTTACGCCCATTCACCGGAAGCGAGTCGATCTGCTGCCGCGTGATGACGTCGCTCACACCCGCCTGCTCCGTGTTCACCTGCAGAGCGCCCGCGTTTACCTCAACCGTCACGCTGGACTGCCCGATCGAAAGCTTGAAGTTACCGCTGGTCGCCGTTCCGGTTCGAACCACCGTATTGACCGAAAGTGTCTGGAAGCCCTGCGCCGTAATCGTAACCTGATAGTTGCCCGGCGTCAGCGGACCGACGCTGTAGTACCCGGCCGCATCCGTAGTCAAGGAACGGGTGGATCCCGTATCGGTACCCTTGATCGTAAGCTGCGCATTCGGAACCACCGCACCGCTCGAATCGGTAATCGAACCCTGAATGGCACCGCCGTTGACCGAAACAATCTGGCCAAACCCCACCGTCGTCATCGCAAATAGAACCAGTACAAGTCCTAATAATCTCTTCATCTACACTCCCCGTTGCGCCGAACTTCCAGGAGCTCCCCACTTCATCGTGGAAGTGACAAGACATCGCAAGTACGTTGGTAGCAATTCGTGGAGGTCTAATGCATTTCGCGGGCCAAATTCTGCAGCCCGTCACAATTTGTGGAAACACTTTGTTTCTAAAAAGTTAGAATGTGCATACAAAACGATAAATTTTGAAAACCTATGGTTTTACGAGTCCCCCAAATGGGGGATATTCAAAAAAACATATTCCATCTTTCTCACTGAGCCGCAGGCATTTACATAAAATTCGCCCTATCTTCACTTCGCCGGCGTCCCAACCTGACGCACCGCCGCATCCACCACCGCATACAGCAACTGGCCGCGGTCTTCCTTCGCCTTCGCCTTAATAAACTCACCCGCCTTCTTCCCGGCATCTTCACTCTCCGGCAACGCCAGATGCCGATGGTCAGCTGAAAGCGTCGCCAGCTGCTGCACGATGTCGAAGAACCCCTCCTCCGTCTTTCCCGCCAGGGCCCAGCACTCCGAGACCGTGCAGGTCAGAATCTGATCTTGGGTATAGCTGTGGCTGGTCGGCTCATTCGACGACGGAGTAATCGAGGTGGACGGCTGCGCCTGCGCCGGGGCCGCGTCGCTCGCCGGAGCTGCGTCGCTCTTAGGTGTCGGCGCGGGAGAAGGTTGTGGCTGGGGAGTAGGATTGCACCCCATCAAGATCACCGCCGAAGAAGCCGCCATCAGGGAGCCAACTCGCAAAGCATTCAAAGCATTCATACAATCCCATCCTTATCTCTATTTGGATATCCCAATTCGTTCTGCCCACTCCCTAACGCCGATAGCGCCGGTTATCGTCGCGGTTGCTCTGGTTCACCTGTCCCGCAATCGCGCCCACGCCCGCTCCTGCCGCGCCACCGATCAGCGTGCTCTGCAGGCTTTTGCCGAAGATCGCGCCCAGCGCCGCTCCTCCGGCCACCCCGATCAGCGCGCCCTTTCCCGGGCCGATCCCGCCGCTGTTACGGTGGTCGTCCCGGCGGTAATCATTGCGGGAGTCGTAGTAGCTCCCTCCCCGCCCCCCATTCCTCATCCCGTTATTGAAGCGGTCATGGCGTTGCGCCATCATCGGCGCCGTCCCCAGCGAAAGTAAAAGCGGCACAGCCAGCCATCGATTCGTCATAAGTCTTCCTGAAGCAGTAAGATGCTCGATTCCCGTCAAAAAGTGATCACAAAAAAAATAAATTCAAGATCGAAGCCAACTCTGTCCCGGGCTCCCTTGTTGCTCCAACCCAGACAATGGCCTGCCGGCCGGGCCCACTGCGCGTGGAGCGCACCCATCGTGACTCGTATACCCCCTTCGGGTTGGTCGCTTGCATAAATGTTTGCGCCGACCGGAGGAAGGCCCACGGCGAAGCCGGTACACACCCCACGAAGTGGGCGCCGTCCGCGTAGGACGCCCGCGCGGCAGCGCCTGTCTTTATCCCCAAAGAATTTGCCGATACGCCCTGGAGCGATTTTTTGCAACCAAACCTACTAGTAGGATGTCTCATCCAGTATGCAAGGAGAAACGGTGGAACGAATCCTCAAAACGGCGAGCGCTCTCATGATCGAGCGAGGATACTCCGCGTTCAGCTACGCCGATATCTCCGAGGCCTTCGAGATTAGAGAAGCCGGCATCCACCACCACTTCCCCACCGAGGCAGGTCTCGCAGTGGCTGCTCTCGAGGCTCACCGGCACGGCACAATGCTCTCTGCGCGCGCCACCGGAACCTGCGAGGTCTTCCAGGCGTCACCGATGCGGCGTTGAAGCGCATTGCACCACCGAAACCGTAAAGGGGGCTCGAGAAGTGGGCCCTCCCACGTTCCCAACATATATACCTGCTACTAGACCATATCGAGGACACCATGCAAGCTATCTCCACACAAGCCACCCGCTCCCTGCGCAACCTCTATCTCGTCCGAACCCTCTTCCAGCTCATTTGGGCCGCGGGCATCCTCTCCACCGCCCTCACGCATCCGGCCATCGCCGCGACCCTGCTCTTCTTGTATCCGCTTTGGGACGTTGCATGCACGGTCTACGACCTGAAGACATCAGGCCAGACCGGCAGTGCCAGAACCTCCCAGCTCGTCAACGCAGTCCTGGGTTCCGTCACTGCGCTCGCCATTGCGCTCACCGTCTTCAACCAGGAGGCCTACTCCATTGCAGCCTTCGGTGCCTGGGCTCTTGGAGCCGGCCTGCTTCAACTTGCTGTCGGCCTCATTCGACGCAAGCAGTTAGGCGGACAATGGGCGATGATTCTCAGCGGCGCACAATCCTCGGCTGCAGGCATAGCCTTCTTGCTCGGCGGCCTCTCCGGCAAGTTCCACATTAAAGATCTGGGCGGCTACGCCGTCTTCGGAGCCGTCTACTTCCTGATCGGCGGAATCCTCCTGGGTAGAAAACTCTCTCAGGTTCAGTCAGCGATTCTTTAGAGGAAAGGATTGGCCCGCCGGCAGGCCAATCCTCTCCCAGCTGAACCCGTGTCTGCGTAAGCAACGGCTGCGAAGAGGTGAAAAAGCCCAAAGCAGGAGCAGAACGATTTCATGGAAGAGGCCTTCAGGAAGAGATCTGTGAGGCGAGCGAAAGTATTACCTCTTCCATACGAATCCACAAGATGAAACAGTATGCGGCAAAGAGCCGGGTTCCCCCGGCGATCGTCAGCAGCACCCCCATCTACCCCCAATCCTAGCCAGCCGAGCCCTCTCGGCCCAAAAAAGAGAGGAGTAACCCAAACCCCACCTCCCCAGCGGCAGATCCCAGACCGACCCTCTATAATAGATAGAGACAAAACATGGCAGACGATCAGAACCCCCAGCTCCCGCTCGGTCCCAACTCCGACAACCCAAACGGCTCCGACAGCACCATCAAGGGACCCGGTGCAGCGCTCCTCCTCCCCATCAATATTGAAGACGAGATGCGCCGGTCATATCTCGACTACTCCATGTCCGTCATTATCGGACGTGCCCTTCCCGACGTCCGTGACGGACTCAAACCCGTCCACCGCCGCATCCTCTACGGCATGCAGGAGATGGGCCTCCAGTTCAACAAAAAATACACCAAGTCCGCCAAGGTCGTCGGCCACGTCATGGGTAACTACCATCCCCACGGCGACTCTGCCATCTACGACACCATGGTCCGCCTCGCCCAGCCCTTCTCCCTCCGCTACCCCCTCGTAGACGGCCAGGGCAACTTCGGCTCCATCGACGGCGACCCCCCCGCCGCCATGCGTTACACCGAGTCCCGCCTCACCCGCATCGCCGGCGAGATGCTCGCCGACATCGACTCCGACACCGTCGACTTCGCCTTCAACTACGACGAGTCCGCCCAGGAACCGACCGTCCTCCCCGCCCGTATCCCCAACCTCATCGTCAATGGCGGCGGCGGCATCGCCGTCGGCATGGCCACCAACATCCCGCCCCACAACCTCACCGAGGTCGTCAACGCCTGCATCGCTCTCCTCACCAAGGAGAAGACCGACAACCGCCTCGACATCGCCATCGCCCTCGAGCACGTCAAAGGCCCCGACTTCCCCACCGGAGGCTATCTCTACGGTCGCGACGGCATCGCCCAGACCTACAACACCGGCCGCGGACGCTTCATCATGCGCTCCAAAGTCGCCACCGAGAACATCTCCGGCGGCCGCCAGGCCATCATCGTCACCGAGATCCCCTACCAGGTCAACAAGTCCAACCTCATCAAACGCATCGCCGAGCTCGTCAGCGAAAAGACCATCGACGACATCTCCGACGTCCGCGATGAGTCCGACCGCGACGGCATGCGCATCGTCATCGAGCTCAAGCGCGGAGCCGAGCACCAGATCGTCCTCAATCAGCTCTTCAAGCACACCCCCATGCAGGAGAGCTTCTCGATGATCTTCCTCGCCGTCCACAACGGCCAGCCCAAGGTCCTCCCGCTCGACCAGGCCATCCGCGCCTTCCTCGACCACCGCGTCGAGGTCGTCCGCCGCCGCACCGCCTTCCTGCTCAACAAGGCTCGCGACCGCGAGCACCTCCTGCTCGGCTACCAGATCGCGCTCGACCACCTCGACAACGTCATCCGCATCATCCGTCAGTCGAGCTCCCGCGCCGAGGCCCGCGAAAACCTCTTCGCCTACTTCTCCAACCGGCGCATCAATCTCCGCGGCACCGAGCTCGCCGGAGTCACCCTCGACCCCTCGAAGTACTCGGTCGACATGACCTTCTCGACCACCGGAACCCTGATCCTCAGCTACCGTCAGGTCGACGCCATCCTCGAGCTGCAGCTCTACCGCCTCACCCAGCTCTCCATCGACGAGCTGTTGAACGAGCTGAAGAACGTCCGCGACAACATCGCCGAGCTCGAATCCATCCTCGCGTCGGAGAAAAAACTCCGCCGCGTCATCGTTAAGGAGCTCGAGGAGATCCGCGACAAGTACGGCGACGAGCGCCGCACCCAGATCGTCGACGAGACCACCGAGATCCAGCTCGAAGATCTCATCGCCGACGAGCAGGTCGCCGTCACCATCTCCAACACCGGCTACCTCAAGCGAACCCCCATCTCCATCTACCGCCAGCAGAAGCGCGGTGGAACCGGTCGCCTCGGCATGAAGACCCGTGAAGAGGACTTCGTCGCCCAGCTCATCGTCGACTCCACCCACGCCTTCCTGCTCTGCTTCACCAACACCGGCCGCGTCTACTGGCTCAAGATCTATGAGATCCCCGACGTCGGAGCCGCCGGCAAGGGCAAGGCCATGGCCTCGCTCCTCGCCCTCCAGCCCGGCGAGCGCGTCGTCACCATCCTCGGCATCCGCAACCTCACCGAGGAGGGCCGCTACATCTTCTTCGCCACTCGCAACGGCACCGTCAAGAAGACCCCGCTGCCCGACTTCTCGAACGTCATGAGCCGCGGCATCATCGCCATCTCCATCGACAAGGACGACGAGCTCATCGCCGCCCGCGTCACCGGCGGCGACGACGTCGTCTTCCTCGGAACCCACGATGGCATGGCCGTCCGCTTCTCCGAGTTCCACGACCCCGAGAAGCCCGGCGGCCTTCGCCCCATGGGCCGCAACGCCGCCGGAAACAAGGGCATCTCCCTCAAGAAGGGCGACTACGTCATCGGCGTCGCCGTCACCCCCTCGGCCGAGTACCGCGACAAGCGCCGCAACGAGTTCGCCGCCGAGCGCGACCTCCAGAAGGAGCTCGACCAGGTCCGCGCCCAGATCGAAGCCGCCAACGACGCCCTGGCCAAGGCCCGCGAAGCTGCCAACGGAGGCGAAAAAGAGGACGAGACCGTCAAGGCCGCCCGCCGCAAGCGCGACGAGGCCCTCGAGAAGCGCGACGCCCTCGACGAAAAACTCGGCCTCAGCCCCTGCCTCATCCTCTCGGTCACCGAGAACGGCTTCGGCAAGCGCACCAACGTCGAGGAGTACCGCCTCCAGTCCCGCGGAGGCTCTGGCGTCATCAACATGAAGACCACAGCCAAGACCGGCAAGGTCTCCTCCGTGCAGCTCGTCGACGACACCAGCGAGCTGATGGCCATCTCGCAATACGGCAAGATCATCCGCATCGACACCAAGTCGATCCGAGCCGCCGGCCGCTCCACCCAGGGAGTCAAACTCTTAAATCTGGAAGCCGACGACAAGGTAGCCGCCGCCGTAGTCATCCCCCCCGACGAATCCAAACCCGAACCCGAAACAGGAACGCTCCTGCAATAATTACTTACTGGGTTTGGAGTAAACATAGATGAGGAGAGGTAGTTCTCGGTCAGAGTTGAATTGCACCTTTCCTCATCTGTTTTGATTTCAGGTGGGTATACTAGCGCCTCGACTCTCACCGAAAGCACGTTCAAAATCTGCGCTAGGGAACATCCATCCTCCGAACTCTCAACAAGCTCCTCTAACGAGGAACTCTTGTTCTGATACTTCGCTGCAGCTACTCCGGGCTATATATTCACTTTCGTTGGGTTACCCACTCCAGTTGAAGGTTAATTGTGGGGAGCGACCTGACCCGCCTTTCCAAATCCACTCCCTCCAAACACCCTTCACGGCACCCGCAAAGCCCCAATAAAACCACACCCCAAAGCCTCTTTCCCCATTCGTTTTCTTGACACCCCTGCTAGTCTTAAATCAAGGAAGCAAAAAGCCCGGCCACCACGCCGGGCTTTCGCTTTTAATCAGACCTGAGACCCGAAGTCCAGACTCAGGTCTTTTCTTTTGAAGACTTTGCACAAAAACACCAGAGGGACCCCATGCAGATCGACCACCTCGAAATCCCGCAGCAATCCTCGCCTCCACCCCTACTCAACCTTCTCCAACGAACTGATCGACCGGTAATTCCCATCCCCAAGATAAAGCGCCGTCAGCGGAAGCTTCTCCCCAGCAGGCACCTTCGCATCGATCGTCACCACCCCATCCACCAGCGTCCCCGACACCAGAACATTCCATCCATAAAGAAAGTTCACCTTTCCCGTCGGCACCGGGCCCTCGTCCCCAGCCCGCAACACCGCGCGCAGCCGAACCCCCGAGCCCTCTCGGCCCCCTTCCGGCACATACGAGAACACAATCCTCGGCGTCATCTTCGGCTTGACCACGAACCCGCTCTTTGAAGCCACCGTCCAATCCGGCGGAAGATGCCCTCCTCCATGCTCCAGCGCAAACAGAGCCCCGCCGCAGAAAACCAGCGAGAGCAACCCGCCCCAGACCACATACCGAAGCTCCATCGCGCCCTCGTCCAGGCTCGCGAACGAAACCTGCCCCGCGGCGGCCGGCGCGCCCACCACCGCGCTCTCGTGATACCCGCGAAGATGCAGCGCCCCCAGATCCATCAGCAGGTCGAGCCACAGCCAAAGCCGCCGCCACCCTCCCGTCTCGTCGCGCATCCGATCCCGGAAGAGCAGAAGCGCCTCCTCCCCATAGCTCCGGCGAAACTGCCCCGGATACAGCCGCAGCACCAGGCGATAGATCCTCTCAGACATACTTCCCCTCCAGCAGCCGCTTCGACCGCACCACCCGCAGCAGCTCCTCCAGCCGCTCCGCCTCCTCACGCACCCTCTTCCGCCCCGCTGCCGTCAGCCGATAGGTGCGCCGCCGGTCCGTGCCCTCCAAATTGACCTCCTCAATGCACCCCGCCTCCAGCAGAACCTGGATCGAGCTGTACAGCGTCCCCGGTCCCATCCGCATCCGCCCGGAGGTCTGCTCCGCGACCTGCCGCATCATTCCATAGCCATGCAGATCCCCCTCCACCAGGGAGAGAAGAATCTGAAACGCCGCCGAAGGTAAGGGATCCAATATTTTTTTAGGCATAGCATTTATGATCGACTATCGATATATCGATGATCGACTATACCGCTCCGTCCTTTCCTTGGCAAGTCCCGTGTCCACACTCCCCGCCCGAAACCCAACAACTAGAAAACTACTGCACCCAAAAGGAACTCTTTTTCTCTTACTATGCACAGTCATGCGCTTCCTCAACGGCGCAAGATATTGACTATAAAAGACTAGCCGCTTTGGCAGAATAGGTGCAGAATGACTCGTAGCAGAGCACTCCGCTGCAACTACGCACATTCCCATCCTGCCCAGGTGAACCATGATTGCTGCGCCCGAAGTGAGAGAGATCCGCAAGGCGGAACAGATCCAGTTCGAAAATCAAGGCTATCTTTACCTCCCGCAACTCATGAACCCGGCACTGACCAGCCGCGTGAAGGCGGCCTACCAGCGCGCGCAAGACGATCAACTCGCCCTCCAGATGGCCTCCGAGAAGCGTGCCCACTACGACGTCTCGCAGCTGCTCGACACCGATCCGGTCTTCTCCGAGCTCGCCGTCCTGCCCGACCTTCTGCCCTACCTCGTCGCCACCGTCGGCGACGACGTGCAGCTCGTCCAGGCCAGCGCCCGGCTCTTCCCTCCCGGCAAGACCTTCACCGCGCCCTGGCACAGCGACATGGCCAACACCCTCGGCATCGACCTCGCCCACAGCGCGCACTTCCACATCAAGGTCCACTTCTACTTCGAGGATCTGCAGCCCAACCAGGGCTGCCTCGCCTTCCTTCCCGGAACCCACCGTCTGCCGCGCGAGAAGGAGCGCCCCCGCCCCCAGGACATCGACGCCCACAGGGACTCCGTCATCATCGTCCCCAAGGCCGGCGACGCCGTCCTCTTCAACACCCACTGCCTGCACATGTGCCTGGACAACACCAGCACCGCCGACCGCCGCACCCTCATCTACGCCTACTCACACTTCTGGGTGAAGCAGCAGAGCAACGCCTACCCCGCCAACGAGTCCTGGATCCCCAGCGACCCCCTCGCGCGACAGATCTTCGGTCTCGGCGCCGAGGGAGTGGAGTTCTTCGACCAGCGCCCCTGGGTCCAGCCCCGCCCTTCCGCCATCAAGAACCTCCGCCAGCGTCTCGGCAAGAGGATTCTCGGCCGAGTCAGCTAAATCCCACCGCTGAGCCGATGGCGCATTCGATCCATCGGCTCAGCTTCCGCGCAGTCGTCGATCATCCATCGCAAGGCATCATCGGTCCAGCTCCTCGACGGGGAGCCTCCGAAGACGAAGTCTTCCTCTTTTCGAGAACAACAGACTATTGGGTGTGAGTTACTCGGCTGCCCCATCTTCGCTGCCGAAGGCGGCTAAGTGGGTTCCACTCTGCCGAAGGCCGGAGTGAAGGCGAAGGCCGAAACGACTCGATCCCCCCTTCCCGCACCGCCCAAAATCTTCGCCAAAACAAAGAAGCCCGGCACCCGCGAATCTCCAGCAAAGACGCGCCGTTTGGCTGCATCTCACCCCCATCTTCTTGACACCCCCTGCTAGCCTTGAAATAGGGAGAGATACCCAAAGGCCCGGCCAAAAGCCGGGCCTTTCCCTTTCCTCAAAAATCTTCACCCAATCGAAGACCAGCGTCCACGAAGTCCGGACTCAGGTCTTTTCTTTTGAAGACTTTGTACAAAAAATAACCTAGGGAGCCCCACCATGCAGATAGACCACATCGAAATCCCGGACCAGTCCACACCCACCACGCTCCGCTGCCGTCACGTGAACCCGGACCACCACCGCTGCGGCTCGCCCGCCCTGCGCGGCGAGAGCTTCTGCTACTACCACCACCAGACCCGCCGCCCCGCCGCCGACCTCCGCCATCGCCGCGCCCGCCAGGCCACCTTCTCCATCCCCGCCCCCAACTCCCGCGCTGAACTCCAGCAGGCTCTCGGAGCCGTCATAGCCCGCATCGCCTCCAACGACATCGACCTTCGCCGCGCCGGACTCCTGCTCTACGCCCTCCAGACCGCGCACACCAACCTCGCCGAGCACCAGCGCCAGTCCCGCAAGCCCCAACAGCCCGAACTGCACTCCACCTCAACCGCCCCGGAAGAGACCCCTGCACCCCAGCCACGGCCAAAGCCAGAGCCTCAGCCAGAGCCAGCCCCGGAGACCATGCTCGAAACCAGCGAAGCCGTCTTCGCAACCGCGCAGGTCCCCCTCGCACCCACCCCCCAGGCCCCGCCCACCGAAGACTTCACTCCTTCAGCACCCCCACCCCGCCCGCTCTCCAGACCAGTCGCCGGAGCCCTGATCCACGCCCTCGCAGAACACCTCGGCCTCAAGCCTCTCCCCGGCTCCCCCGAAGACCGAGCCGGCGCAGAGCCCGGCGTATTAGGCGCAGAACCTGACGTATTAAACGATGCGGTCCTTGAGGCGATGCCCCTGAACGAAGGACGCCGCCTCAAAGACCGGGATGTTGAGGATCAACCTTGAATGTTCGAAGACAAGAGATCGTTACTTGATGTGGATCGTCGCCCCATTCAACTGGTTCGTGACCTCGGCGACCAGCGATCCAGCCTCATGCAGGCTGTTCCCCGTGTTGTAGACGATGCGAGTGCCTGACGTCAGGTTCACCGTGGTGGTCTTGTTCGCATCGACCGTGATGACCTGCTCTCCAGCCTTCAGCTCCATGGGTGCCGAGGTGTCGTTCGTGATCGAGATCTTGATCGTCTTCGACTTGCTGAACATCGCATGAACCGGCGCATGCACGCTGGAAGCGGCATGGACAGCAGGCGATGCAATCAACGAGGCGGCGACGACGACGACAGCGGCAACAAATTTGCGATAGCTCATATATATCTCCCGGTTGTACTGCGTTCACTTCCGACGGAGCTCTCTGCCATGGTTCAGAGGCCCCTTCATGAGTCGATACGCATTGGACTCGAAGAAGTTCCGTTGGACTTCACGAAGTGACGAACCGCTGAAAGACAGGGACGAAACGCGTGTGGAAGATGCGAATGCGACACGAAGGTTAAAATTGAAACCGGAGCGTAATTGCATTGAGTCGTCTTCTCGAAAATATGAATCCTCAGCAGCAAGAGGGGATTCGCACCGTGGATGGACCCGTGCTGCTGCTGGCGGGCGCGGGCAGCGGCAAGACCCGCGTGGTCACGCATCGCATCGCCTACCTGATCGAAGAGCGCGGCGTGGCTGCCGACTCCATCCTCGCCGTCACCTTCACCAACAAGGCCGCGAAGGAGATGGAAGAGCGCGTCACGAAGATCCTCGGCCACAGCACGCTGGCCAAACCTCTGCTCGCCACCTTCCACAGCTTCTGCGTGCGCGTGCTGCGCCGCGACATCGAAGCGCTGCGCGTGAACGGCGTGGGGTTGACGAAGAGCTTCGCGATCTACGACGAGCAGGACCAGCAGGCCGTCGTGAAGTCCGCGTTAAAAAGACTCGGCATCGATGACAAGAGCCTGAAGCCTAGGGTCGCGCTGGGAAGAATCAGCTGGGCGAAGAATCACATGATCGACCCGCAGGAATACTTCCTGGCCTCGACCAATCCCATGGAAGAGAAGATCGCGCACATCTTCGAGATCTATCGCAAGGAGCTGGCCAAGGCGAACGCGATGGACTTCGACGATCTTCTGCTCGAGACCGTGCGGCTCTTCAGGTCCTCCACCGAGGTGCGTGAGCGATACAACCGCCGCTTTCGCTACGTGATGATCGACGAGTACCAGGACACCAATCGACCGCAGTACGAGCTGATGAAGCTGCTCGCAGGCTCTGAGAAGAACGTCTGCGTGGTAGGCGATGAAGACCAGTCGATCTACAGCTGGCGTGGCGCCGACATCAAGAACATCCTCGACTTCGAAAAAGATTTTCCCAACGGCAAGACGATCCGCCTGGAGCAGAACTATCGTTCCACGCAGGTGATCCTCGAAGGCGCAAGCACGGTGGTGGCGCAGAATACGCAGCGCAAGGGCAAGAACCTGTGGACCTCGCGCGAGGGCGGCTCGCTGATCGGATACTACGAGGCTCCCGACGGCGAGAACGAAGCCCTGTTCGTCGCCGACCGCATTCGCATCTATCTGCGCGAGGCCGGGCAGCAGCAGGACGAGCCGCGATGCGCCGTGCTCTACCGAACCAACTCGCAGTCGCGGCTGATCGAAGAGGCGCTGCGCCGCTATCAGATCCAGTACCACATGGTCGGCGGGTTCAGCTTCTACGACCGCGCCGAGGTGAAGGACCTGCTGAGCTACCTGAAGCTGGTGATGAATCCGCATGATTCGATCGCGCTCGGGCGCGTGGTGAACTCGCCGGCCCGCGGCATCGGCAAGACGACGATGGAGACGCTGGAGCGCATGGCGCTGTCCTCGGGTATGAGTACGTGGGATGCCATGGCGCGCGCGATGGAAGATCGTCTGCTGCCGCAGCGGACGATCAATGCGCTCGAAGGATTCCGCAGGCTGATCGAAGATGCTCGCGCCATGTTAGGCCCCGGGTTCTCCGAGAAGCTCGTGGACGATGTCAATGAGACCGACGAAGCGAGCGATGATACGTCGTTCGAAGTCTCGGAGTTTGCCGCCGCACCGGAAGAAAAAATCTCCGAAGTCGCCGAACCAGATCAGGACGACAGCCAGGAGTTCGATACCAGCTTCAACTTCGCCTTCGAGTTTGGACCAAGCCAGGAGATCTCGACGCTCGCGGCCGAGAATGCGCAGGACTCCGATGAACAGCATGGGATCGATGCGGTGAGCTTCAATCCGTTTGCTCCGGTGGTGTCGAAGTCCAGCTCGCAATCAAAGGGACGCGGCGGAAGAACCGCCGATCCTTCGACTCCGTTCCGCCCCGCTCAGGAGGGCGCCTCTTCTCTGGACAGACGGAACGCCGAGTCTAGATCTTCTCAGCGAGACACCTCCCCCCTGGAGCGCTCAACCGCGCCTTCCGAGCGTCCGGCGTTTCGTTCGCCCGGAGGCAAGGCCACGCTGCCCGAGATCATCAAGTTCATCAATGAACGCAGCGGCTATATCCGCTCGCTTGAAGACGAGGGAACCCCCGAGGCCTTCTCGCGCATCGAGAACCTGAAGGAGCTTGCCAACGCGGCGCAGGACGCGGAAGAGCGCGGCGAGATGCTGGATGAGTTTCTCGATCATGCGGCGCTGGCCAGCGATGCCGATCAGTACTCGGCCGAGGCCAAGGTGACGCTGATGACGCTGCACGCGGCGAAGGGCCTTGAATTCCCTCTGGTATTCCTGACCGGCATGGAAGAGGGCCTGTTCCCGAGCGCACGCACCATGATGGACCCCTCGGGCCTCGAAGAAGAGCGGCGGCTCTGCTATGTGGGCATGACGCGCGCGATGGATACGCTGGTGATGACGCGGGCGCGGTATCGTCGGCGTTATGGCAACGATTCGCCCGAGGCGAGCGTCGCCTCGCGCTTCCTCGAGGAGGTTCCGTCGCGGCTGGTAGAGGACTTAGGCAGTCCGTCGGCGCGGCCGCAGTTCACGGGAGACTATAGCAACCTCTATTCAACGCCGTATCCGAAGGCCAACCGCTTCGGTCGCGGGGCCGAGGAGGGTGAGCGTCACTGGAGCTATGAAGATGAAGACCAGAGCGGTGAGAATCGGTCGGCCGCCTCGCGCCAGCGTGCGGAAGGGCGTCCGACGAGTGGAGGCTCGGGCTCGCTCGACAATATTGCAAGCTTCTTCGCCGCTCGGGGCCAGAGGCCGCCGGTGAAGTCCGCTCGTCCGAAGCTGGACGTTCCCGAGCCGACGGGAAAGACGGGCCTGAAGCAGGGAACGAGGGTCCGGCACCCGAAATACGGCGAAGGGACGGTGTTTCGTCGCGAAGGAGATGGGGACGACGCCAAGATTACAGTACAATTTCAACAGCATGGCGTGAAGAAGCTGGTGGAGAGGTTTGCCCAGCTGGAGCGCCTCTAAAGTTTCCTCGGGTTTCCTCGAAAAACTTATCCTTTATAGAGAGATTGGCAAGCACTGATGGCAAATACCAAGAGCATTACCGACAAGATTGAGCGCAAGAAGGTTAAGCGCGCGGCACGCAAAAAGACTGCGCCGAAGGGAAAGCGCACGACTCCTCGCGGTGCGAACAAGGCCAAGGTCCGCAAGATGTCTCGCGGTCAGTCCAAGCGCTAATTTGCTTTGATGAGGCTCTCCGGGCCGCGCGGCGGGAACGCTGTGCGGCCCGGAGAGTGGCTCCTCTCCCGATGAGTCGTTGGTATCGTGTAACTCGGGCGAGTCCGGGACCACTCTGCCGGACAATTCTGTTTGAGGAGCTGGGCGCTGGCCAGGCAAATCTTTCAAACCAAATCGATCGACAAACTGATCTCGGAATCGGAGCGGCCGGAACACGCTCTGAGGAAGACGCTCGGCCCAGTGAGCCTCACGGCTCTGGGTGTGGGCGCCGTGATCGGCTCGGGGATCTTCACGGTGATTGGCACGGCCATCGGCGGCAATCCTGCGTCCGAGGTCAAGCTGTCGGACTCACCGGTGATCGACCTGATCGTGGGCCTCATGCACCACACCAGCGGAGCGGTGGCGGGCAGGCCGGGGGCTGGGCCGGCGCTGGCGGTCTCGCTGATGCTGGTGGCGATCGTCTGCGCTCTCACAGGCCTCTGTTATGCCGAGCTGGCGAGCATGATCCCCATCGCGGGGTCGGCGTATACCTATACCTACGCGACGCTGGGCGAGCTGATCGCGTGGATCATCGGCTGGGACCTCATCCTCGAGTACGCCTTCAGCAATATGAGCGTGAGCGTGGGCTTCGCCGCGCACGTCGTCGATCTGATGGACTGGATGGGACTGCGCGTCTCGCCCAAATGGCTCTCTCCGGCGTATCTTCCGCTGGGCCTTCAGGACCTGCAGGGACATGACATCTATCCCCCGGGATGGCACGCGGGCTTCAATATTCCGGCGTTCCTGATCGTGCTCTTACTGACGATCGTATTAGTGCGAGGCATTCGCGAGTCCGCGCGCACCAACAACATCATGGTGCTGGTGAAGATCCTGGCAATCCTGGCCTTCATCTTCGCGGGTCTCAGCTTTATTCATCCCGACAACTATGTTCCCTTCTCTCCCAATGGATGGAGCGGAGTGCTGGCAGGCGGATCGATCATCTTCTTCACCTATATCGGCTTCGACTCGGTCTCGACCGCCAGCGAGGAGACCAGGAATCCGCAGAGGGATGTGCCGATCGGAATCATGGCGACACTGATCGTCTGCTCGATCCTGTACATCGGCGTGGCCGTGGTGCTGACGGGCATGGTGCCGTGGCGGACGGTGGCGGGCGATGCGGCTCCCGTGGTGAATGCTCTGAAGCGGGTCTCTCTGACTCCGGGAGGACACAGCTTGCACTGGGTGCGGCTGGCAGTGCTGCTGGGCGCAATCGTGGGCATGGTCTCGTCGATCCTGGTCTTTCAATTGGGTCAGGCTCGAGTGTGGTTCGCGATGTCGCGCGATGGCCTGCTGCCGGCGGCCTTCAGCAAGGTGCATCCCCGCTTTCGCACGCCGGCCTTCGCGACGTGGGTCGCGGGCTTCCTGGTTGCGATTCCCGCGGGACTCTTCGACGTAGGCACGTTCGCGGAGATGTCGAACATCGGAACGCTGTTCGCCTTCGTTCTGGTGTCGATCGGCGTGATGGTGCTGCGCGCGAAACAGCCGGAGCGCCATCGTGGCTTCCGGGTTCCGCTGGGGCCGGTGATCCCTATGCTCAGCGTGGCGTTCTGTCTTCTGCTCATGGCGGGGCTTCCAGTGAAGACGTGGCTGCGCTTCTTTGTGTGGCTCGTGGTGGGGCTCTTCGTCTACTTCTTCTACAGCCGTAAACGGAGTGAGTTTTATTCACGCGAGGCCTAAGATAGAGGCATGGCGCGAAGAGAACTTAAACAAGACCCTGTGCTGGACACAACCGCATGGCTGCGCGGCCTGCCCAAAGCCGAGCTGCATCTTCATCTCGAAGGCACGGTCAAACCGGAGACTCTGGTGGAGCTCTCTCGCCGCCACGAAGCCTCTCCTCTGACACTTGAAGACGCCAGGGGTTTGTATCGGTACGAGAACTTTCTCGGTTTCCTCACGGCTTTCAAGGCTGTCACGGAGAGGCTCAAGACGCCCGAGGACTACGAGCTGATCACCTACAACATGATCCGTGAGCTCGCCGGACAGGGCGTGGTGCATGCGGAGGTGTACGTCTCGTTCGGCATCATCTTCTACTGGAAGAAGACCGATGTGGAGCCGTACGTCGAGGCGATCGAACGGGGCCGCGAGCGCGGCGAAAAAGATTTCGGCACGACGGTGCTTTGGATCGTCGATGCCGTGCGTCACTTCGGCGTGGAAGAGGGCGCGCGCGTCTTTCGCAAGGCCGCCGAGCTGCGCAAGAGGTATCCCAGCATCGTGGGAATCGGGATCGGCGGGGACGAGGCGCGCGGTCCAGCGGATCAGTTTCGAGATCTGTACAAAGAGGCCAGGGACGCGGGGCTGCGGCTGACGGCGCATGCGGGAGAGTCGGTGGGGCCGGAGAGCATCTGGTCGGCGATCAACATCGGCGCCGAACGCATCGGGCACGCGCTCGCGGCGCAGCATGATCCGGAGCTGCTCGAGATCCTGGCCCAAAAGCAGATTCCGCTTGAGATCAATGTAACCAGCAATATCAAAACCGGCTGCTGCAAGGCCTTCGACGAGCATCCGGTGAAGGACTACTTCGAATCCGGGCTGATGGTTACGCTGAACTCGGACGATCCTCCCATGTTTGGCAGCGATCTGCTCGGGGAGTATTGCCTCGCCGAGAGCTGCTATGGCTTCACGCTCGAGCAGATGAGGGAGCTGGCGGCCAACGCGGTAGAGGCGAGCTTTCTCGATCCCACGCGTAAACTGGCCCTGCTGCAAAAGGTGGAACAGTATGTTGGACCGATGCCGGCGTAGGCGCGGATGAGATTCATCGATGCTCGCGCGGACTCTTCGGCCTTGGGAGAACGAATCTTTTAGAGCGTATCGACCTGTTTTTAAAGGCCAGGGCGCTGCCGCGCGGGGTCCACTGGCCATCGTCTTTCCTCCCCAAATCGGGGATTCGAATTTGTCGATACGCCCTAAGCCGCGGATTCGGCCATCTGCCGCTGCAGCTCTTCAAATCGAGAAGAGTAGGGTACGCAGATCAGGCTGAGCGTGCACTTGCGGAAGACCGGATTGATCTCCGGCCCGATCCAGCTGGGGTGGACGGCGCTCTGCTGACTGATGACGAGCATGTCCGCGCCGCTGCGGCGCAGCAGCTGCGGAAGCTCACGCGAGACCCTTCCCTGCGCAACATGCATCTCGACGTTGCAATCGAGATCGATCGTCGCGGCGACGTCCCGCAGCCAGGCATCGGCAGTTTCCTCGCCCATCGGGGCGTTCGAGAGCAACGGCTTGAGCATGGAGCCTTCGTTGATCTCGTCGACCACGTGCAACAGGTGCAGCGTTCCGCCGGTCTCGGCCGCGTAATCGGCCGCTTGTCTCACGTGCGACATCCCCTCCTCAGGATCGCCTACCCAGACGCCGATGTGACGGTCGGCCGAGGGCGCGCTGTCACCCACATTGATGCGGCCAAGCGTCCATATCGGCACCGAGAGGCGCTGCATGAGTCGAGCCCGCATCGAGCGATGCCAGGGCCGTGGAAGACCGGTCAGATCGCTGGGTGGAAGCATCAACAGAATGTTCGGGCGTCGCTCGCAATACGCGGTAATTCCCTCGCAGACATCGCCTGCGATCAGAACTCGCTCGCAGTGCTTATAGTTGTCCGCCTCGGCAAAGAAGGATTTCAGCAGCGCCTGGGCCTCGCGATAGTACGTCTTCTCAGGGTTGTACACATGAAGCAGCGTCAGCTTTGCGTCCAGCGTGTGGACCCACTGGGCAACCGTCGGGATCACGGCGTGGCTGGAGTCGGAGAAGTCGGTTGCAAATACGATTTCTGTAGCTCTCTGAAGCATGGCGGTTTCCTTTCTTTCTGCGGAGAAGCGTTTTAGAAGACAAAACCGTCGACAGGCATCACGTCGGAGACAGGGTGCAGCCTGCGCTGTCGGCTGTCCTCACGCCATCCACGCTCCCGGTCGGTCTCCCGCATCTGTTCGCGCAGGTTGAGCTCGATGGTGCGCGAAAGCGCCGTCATCGGTGTGTCATGAATGGTGCTGTCGAAGGGATTGGAGATCTCGCGGCTCATCAGGTCGGCCGCGATGAAGGTGAAGCTGATCAGCACGCTCGCAATCGGCGTCATCAGTCCGAGATCTTCCACGATGGCCAACGGAAGCAGCCAGCAGAAGGCGCTGACCAGAACGCTGGGCAGAAAATCGAACTGGCGCGGCAGAGGCGTGTTCTTAATGCGCTCGCAGGCCCCCTGAATGTTGGTGAGCACGGTGAGGTTCTCGTTGATCATGCCCCAGCGAAAGCTGTCGAGCATGCCCTCGCTGCGTGCCTGCCGCAGAAGTCCCCCCATGCGGAGCACAAGAGCCGCCGGAACATTCTTGTAAGCCGCCAACTCTTCGGCGGCCTCCTCTCCCAGCAGCGTACGGATCTCCGGCAAGGAGGTCTGCCTGCGCAGGTGGCAGCGCAGAGCGTGGGCGAAGGTGATCTGGTGCAGGACCAGCGTATTTCTGAGCGGACTCCGATCCTGCTCCTCGGTCTCGTCGTCGAGCATGGTGAGGAACTGCAGCGCAAGTGCGCGGGAGCTGTTGACCAGCTGGCCCCACAGCTGGCGCGCCTCCCACCAGCGACCATAGGCGGCATTGGTGCGGAAGGCGAGAAAGATGGTCAACGCCGAGGCGAGCGGGGCGACAGGGAGTCCGTTCAGCGAGATCCACCGATGATGCAGAACGGAGTAGACGACCGCAACCGTGCAGTCGAAGACGAGCAATACAAGAAGGCGCTTCCAGGCTCGCGGCCAGATTCTCTTCAGCGGTAATCGATCTCGAACGATCATTCAGCGTGTGCTCCAATATGCTGATTAGACCGCGGCTCAAGAGCTCTCGCCTCCTATCTTCCATCTACTCTTTCGCTCTTGCCTGAAGATCGATCGCAGACTATCTTTCGGGCAGAGGAGCCGATTCTTACGGAGATCCGGCGTCTAATTAAAAGGACCGTGACCACCAACATCATCTATCGCCGGCTCGTTCGCATGCGGAGGCTCCGATGGAGCCGATGGATTGGTGCGCCCCGCGGTTACATTCTTCTGATCGCGGGCATCGTCGTATTCATCCTGGGGCTGCTGGAGTGGCACTACGACTTCGACTTCTCGCTCGGCATCCTCTACATCTTTCCCGTCATGATCGCGGCCACGGTGCTGACGCGCTGGCAGATCGTAGCCGCGGCCGTCTTCTGCGCCTACACGCGCGGCATGTTCACCGCCGACGAGACCCCGGTCGAGCACATCCTGCGCTTCTGCATGGCAAGTGTCGCCTACATGGGTTGCGGCCTCTGGATCTACCAGATCACCGATTCGCGCCGCACCGTGCTCAAACACTACACCCGGCTGCGCTATGAGCAGCGCATGCGCCGCCGCGCGCAGGAGCAGCTTCGCCTGCTGGCCGAGAGCAGCCCTGCGGCGATCCTGACGCTCGACAGCCGCGGCATCATCGTCGCCGCCAACCGCGCCGCCGAGACCATGCTGCAGCCGGAGTCCGCGCTGACCGGCGAAGATATTCGCAGGTTCATGCCGCTCTTCTACGACGCTCTCGACCTGCCCTCGGGCATCGGGGATATAAGCACCTCGGCCAACGCCTGGGCGCGGCGCGGCGACGGCACCCTGGTGCCGACGACGACGTGGTTCTCGATCTACGGCGAGGGCCCCGCTCGCCACCTCGCCGCCATCGTCGTCGACATGTCGAACGAGGTTCGCGAACGCGAGCATGCACAGTTCGAACAGATCGTCAGCCACGACCGCATCCTCGCCAGCGCCGTCTCGCACGAGATCCGCAATCTCTGCTCGGCCATCTTCGTCGTCGCCTCCAACATGGAGCGCTCAAGTGCCATCGCGCGCGATCCGGACTTCGTCGCGCTCAAAAACCTCGCCACCGGCCTGCGCGACCTGGCCTCGGTCGACCTGCGCAAACGCGCGCGCATCCGCCTCTCCTCCGTGCGCCTGCAGGAGCTGGCTGAAGAGATGCGCGTGATCGTCGGGCAGGATTGGACCGACATCGAAGGCGAGTTCGAATGGCGAGTCCCCGACAACCTTCCCGCCGTTCGCGCCAACCGCCATGGACTCATCCAGACCATGCTCAACCTCTCGCAGAACTCCCTGCGCGCCATGCAGGACACCCCCCAGCCCAGGTTCACCATCGACAGCGCATGGCACGAAGACCGCATCCTCCTGCGCGTCTGCGATACCGGTCCCGGAATGCGATCGACCGAGAATCTCTTCCAGCCCTTCCGTCCGGAGTCCGACGGATCGGGCCTCGGCCTCTACGTCTCCCGCGCCATGATCGAGAGCTTCGGCGGCGAGCTGCGGTTTGAGCCCACGGCCACAGGCTGCTGCTTTGTCATCACGCTTCTGGCCGCGCATAATGAGGAACACTCCACCGCGAACCTTATGGCGGAGACCGAGCAGGGGCATGCATGAACGGGACCACCACAACGAGCGTTATCCGGATCTATCTCCTCGACGACCACATGCTCTTTCGCGAGGGCCTGCGGCGCCTACTGAACTCTGACGAACGCTTCGTAATTGCGGGCCAGAGCGGCGATCCGGCGCAGGCCATCGCAGACCTGAAGACCGCAATGGCCGATGTTCTGGTGCTCGACTACGACCTGGGAGGCAGAGAGGAAGATCGCGGAGGAAAGAATGCGCTCGATCTCCTCGGCCCGCTCCAGGAGATCGGTTTTGCAGGCAAGATCCTCGTCGTCACCGCAGGCCTGCCCGACAAGGACGCGCTCGCGCTCATCAAAGGCGGCATCTCCGGCATCTTCCACAAGCAGGAGTCTCCCGAGGAGCTGCAACGCGCCATCGTCGAGGTGGCCCAGGGCCGCGTTCTGATCGATCAGCAGTATCTGCAGGCCGTCGTGGCTGCCGCGCAGCCGCAGGAGACGGCCCGCTTCACGGAGCGGGAGCGCATCACCATGCGCTACCTTCTGCAGGGGCTTGCGAACAAGCAGATCGCGGGCAATCTCAACATCTCCGAGAGCGCCGTCAAGGCGACGCTGCAGCAGCTTTTTTCAAAGACCGGGGTGCGCACGCGGTCGCAGTTGGTGCTGCTAGCTATCGAAAAATATCGCGATCAGCTGTAGAGGCCAAGCGCTGCCGCGCGGGCCCACTGCGCGTGGGGCGGTCACTTCGTGACACGTGTGTCGGCTTCGCCGTGGGCCTCCCGTTGGTCGGCGCAAGAATTTTTGCAAGCGACCAACGGGAGCCCCACCCCGAAGGGGAAACACGCGGCACGAAGTGACCGCTCCACGCGTAGTGGGCCCTGCCGGCAGGCCATATCTAATCTGTCGATATTTACTGCGCCGGCGGGCGCGGAGCGAAGTATCCCTTGCTGGCGCGAACGTGATAACGCGGGTCGAGCGCCTGCAAATAGATGGTTCGGAACGCGCCGTCCTGCTTGAAGTCCGCCGGACGATAGACGAGCGAATACTGGCTGCGCAGCTCCTCCTGAATGTTACGGAAGCCGATCGCAACATCCTCGATCTTCACCGGAAAGAAGGCCATGCCGCCGGTCGCCTCGGAGATGACCTTGAGGATGTCGTCGCCCTTGTCTTTGCTGGGGCTGACGTTGGTGCTGATGGTGTAGACGATGGTCTCGGCACGCTGACACATCTTGATGGCGTCCGACTGCTCGGCGCGGCTGTAGTTGTCGTCGCCGTCCGAGACGACGATCAGCGCGCGGCGCACGGCGTTCTCTTCCTGGAGCGTGAGCATCTGATCGCGGCAGGTCTTATACAGAGCGTCGTAGAGCGCGGTGCCTCCGCCCGGACGAAGCTTACGCACACCCTGGTTCAGCAGGTCGATGTTGTTGGTAAAACCCTGCGCCATGTCGGTCTGTATATCGAAGCCCTCGATGAAGGCACGGTCGTTGCGGTGCAGAATCTGCAGAAGGAATTCGATGGCCGAGTCCTGCTCGAACTGGAAGCGCTGCCGGATCGAGCTCGAGGTGTCGAGCATGATGCCGACCCGCAGCGGCAGGTTGGTCTGCTGAGTGAAGCGAAGCACCGCCACCGGAGGACGGCCATCGTCGAGCAGGCCAAAGTTCTCACGCTGCAGCCCCGTGATGAAGCGGCCCTTCTTGTCGGTGACGGTGAAGATCAGGTTGACCTCGTTCACCTGCACCTTGATGGTCGTGATCGGTTCTTCGCTCTGGTTCGCAGCCGAGGGATTGGCTCCCTGCGTGGGAGCGGGGGCAGGCGCATTCACTGGTGCGGTCGTCTGGTTGGTGGGAGCTGCCGGCGAAGACTGAGGCGTGGAGGCCGCAGGAGGCGGCGAGGGCGGAGTCTTCGGGGTCGCGCTGGGGGCCGCGGGAAGATTCTGTGGGGAAGCCGACTGCACCTGCGCCGAAGCAGCTGCGGTTTGCGCGCATAACAGCGCTGCGGTCAAAGCTGCAGAGAGGGAGAGAACGGACAGGAGTCGAAGGGTGGGATTCATTCGTGTCGGGACGGTCACTGTGGGTTATTTTACTCAAGCAAGCAGCGAATCGGCGCGCAATGTCCCCAGTAGACTCTCGAACTCGGGCGGCAGAGGCGATTCCATCGTCATCGTCCTCCCGGTCTTTGGGTGTTTGAAGACGAGCCGGGCTGCGTGCAGGAAGTTGCGATCGAGCGAAAGGGCATGAGGAGCCTCGCCAAACTGATGCGGCGCGCCATACAACGTGTCGCCTGCCACCGGCGTTCCCTGCGACTGTAGATGAACGCGGATCTGATGCGTCCGGCCGGTCTCGATCCGGACTTCGACCAAAGTAAACCGTCCGTACCGCGCCGAGTGGATGCGCTCGAGCACCTTGACGTGCGAGACGGCGCTGCGCACGCCCTCGCTTTCGATCGGCCGGCGCGTGGTCATACGGGCGCGGCGGACGAGGTCGCGACCGATCGGCAGGTTGATGGTCTTGTCATGCGAAACGTTTCCGTGTACCAGCGCGAGGTACGTCTTTTCGAGCTCGCGCGAGGCAAACATCTCGCTCAGCCTGCGATGGGTCCTGTCGTCCTTGGCAACCACAATGATTCCGCTGGTCTGCTTGTCCAGCCGATGCACGATGCCGGGACGAAGCTCGCCTCCTACGCCTGAGAGTTTGTTGAAGTGATGCAGCAGAGCATTGACCAGCGTGCCATGGTTGCGCTCGTCGTCCGTGGCTCCGGAGCCGGCATGAACCGTCATCCCGGCGGCCTTGTCGATGACGGCCAGATGATCGTCCTCGAACAGAATTTTGAGGGGAAGGTCTTCTGGAAAGGCGTGCAACGGAGGAGGGTGGGGCGCTCCCTCGATCTCGACCGCTTCGCCGCCAACAAGCTTCAGCTTGGCCTTGGCGGGCTGCCCGTTGACCCGCACCTGGCCGTGCTCGATCAGCATCTGCACGCGGGCGCGGCTGATGTCGGGGATCGCTTGGGCGAGGTACTGATCCAGTCGCAGGCCGACGGCCTCGGGTGCGGCGGTGAAGCTGTGAATGCGAGCTTCGCCGCGGGCCTCGCCTGCGTCGTCGGCATCGTCCTCGATCTCAAGCACGGGGATGATCGGAGCCGGGGTCGGTTCAACGCCGCGGGTGGCGCGATACTCGGGCTTCACCGTGCGCCGGCGCTGGCCCTTGGGAAGCATGTTTTTAGACGGCATCGAGAGTCCACCTTCGCGGCCACTGCCAGAGAAGAGCCGCTGCCACGATCATACCGAGCGCCAACCACTGAACCGGGTCAAGCAGCTTACCCAGAGCACCGTCCGCGAACGAGGGCTCGCGCAGGAAGCTGAGCATAAATTGTGCAAGTCCGGTGAGCGCAAGCCCCAGCGCTGCCGTCTCACCAGGCCGGCGAGGGGAGAAGGGTCCTACGGAATCACCGCCCGGACGACGCCGCAGGAGGCAGGCGTACAGCGCCACCGTAAGAACCAGGGCACAAAGGGAGGCATAGATCGCGACCGGATGCTGCTTTGCCAGGCCCGAACCGGTGGCGAGCGACCACGGCAGGCTGCTCGGCAGACCGGGGTCGCTGCCCTCGGCGAAGTGTCCGAGCGCGAGAAACGCCCACGCCAGGGTCGCGCAGGGAGCCCAGGCGTCGAGCGTAGCCAGCATGGGCGTGGCATGGGTTCGAAGATAGATCGCGGTTGCGACTGCCGTGAGCGCGAGGCCCAGCGGCGTCAGCGACGGAACCATGAGCAGAAGGATCGGGTAGCGAAAGAAGGTGTGCAGGTTGGTCGCGACCAGGAGCACGCGGGAGAGCACGAACGCGGCGATCAGGGCGAAGAGCCCGGCGTTCCAGACGGGGTCGGGGTCGAGGCCAACGACGGAAGCCGTGCGGAGGCTGAGAGCCAGCGCCAGCATCAGACCGACCGCGGCGAGTGCGCCATAGGTCGGGATGGTCAAAAAGCCTAGATGGAGGAGATTCGGATGCACTTGCGACTTCAGGGACTTGCGAATGAAAGCTGCTGTAACTGCACTGACGGGAGACAATGAATGTCTTGCCGGCAGAAAACTTTCGGAACGTACAAGAAGACCGACCCGCTGGGCCGTGCGCAGATGCGCTGGTGAACCCGTCCTAAGACGGTGGGACCCTGCCGTGGTTCTTTAGGCATTCCGGACTGGCGGACGCTGCACACCGAACCATGTCTACGAGCCAGGCCCCTGTTCAATGAATGTTGGTTCAACCAGCGTGGATCGCGCACCTGCTTTGCAGGCCGGTCTCTTGAGTTGTGATGCTACCTGCCGCGTCGCCGCTTTGCAAGTTGACGGCTGCGAGTAAAATGTGCGCCCGGATACGAGGCCATTCCGAGAAAACTTTCTTCTGGGCGCGGCGGCTCAGGGCCGCGCGGGAGGGTCGACCAGGCTGCGCATGGCGAGACTCTCTTCGGTCGCAAGCTCTTCGAGGCCGCGGGCAACCGAGGCTCGCGTTGGCTCATTCTGGTTCTGGCTCACCTTCCACTTGCCTTCAAGACGCTGGATCTTGAGCTCGAGGCCGACGATGCCCCGCATCAGCGTGGCGATGAAGTCTTCCGGCGCGTCGGCGACGCTCCAGGGCTCGCGCGGCTCGTGGCGGGCGGTCTCGTGGGTATCGGTGAGAGAGTTCAGGTGCTCGAGGAGCCAGTCGGAGTCTTCAATGACGCGGACCGGGCCTGAGGCGTGGACGGCGGTGTAGTTCCAGGTCGGGACGACCTTGCCGGTCGCTGCCTTCTCGGGGTACCAGGCGGGGGTGATGTAGTGCTCGGGGCCGTGGAAGATGGCGAGCGCCTCGGGCTGGGCGGCCAGATCCTTCCACTGGATGTTGGCCCGGGCGAGGTGTCCGCGCAGGACGGCGTGCTCTTCGTTCGTCCGGTGGAGGACCAGGGGCAGGTGGGTGGCGAAGAGGCTGGAGGGACCGTTGCTGACCAGCGTGGCCAGCGGGTGCAATCGCATCAGGCGGTCGATGACTTCGGTGCGGGTCTCGAGGTTGTGCTTCGGAATGTACATGCCGCCCCCTGGGTGTTTTTTGTCAAAGTCTTGATTCGATTTGACTTGAGTCCGGACTTCAAGATCGGCAGGCATGTTCAAACCTATGGCCTGCCGGCCGGGCCCACTACGCGTGGGCCCGTGCGGCAGCGCACGTTCAAAAAATGGTCTGGTTAACAACAAGAGCCCCGGTCTGTTATCCCGGGGCTTTCTGTTTAAATTTTAGCAGGATGCCAGGGATGAATCGGCAGCTCTCACTCTCTTTTTTTTGGCACGCGCTTCAGCCGACCTTGCGATCTTCGAGGACGTCGTCGAGCATGCCTCCGAGGGCAGAGGTGCGGGAACGCAGGGTGACCTGCGAGAGCGAGAGGCTTCCGGCGAGGGCGTCGTAGCGCTGACGTAGGGTCTCGAGCTCGTCGGTGAGATTGAGGGCGGCGAGGACCGCTACCCGCAGAGAGTCGACCGTGTTGCCGAGCGAGGAGACGGCACGCATCTTGGCGTCGACGACATGGGCGAGCTGCTCGATGTAAGCGGGGTCGGTTCCGCGGAGATGGTAGATCTGGTCGTAGATCTCGACCGCTACAGCCTTGCTCTCGGCCATGCCTGCGGGCTGGGAGTCCGGCGGATTGTGGGTGGCCTGGGAGGCGGGGGTCATGCGGCTTCTCCTCTCAAAACCCGATCAGCTTAAAACTTGACCGGCGGGTACTCGATTCGTCAGGGCTAGATCAGTTCATCCATCTGCTGGAGCATCTTCTCGACGCGCTGCCGGACGCTTTCGCGATCCTTGGTGAGGGCGTTGACGGCGGTCTGGGACTCCTGGGCCAGCAGGGTCTGGAACTCGAGCTGTTCGCGAAGCTGGGCGATCTCGGCCTCGGCCCGGGCGCGGGCTTCGCGCTCCTGCTTGATGATCTCGACGGCGCGGTGCACCTTCTGTTCGAGGGCCTGGAACTCGTCGACGCTGATGCTGGCTGTGCTCATTCGCTGTACTCCTGCGGCAAAGTTTCTTCTCAGAGAGTATAGACGCCGAAAACGTGGATTTTTTATAGGGGAACCCATATGGGTGCACCTGATTTGGTAATGGGAAAAGAGGAATGGGTCGGGAGAGAAAGTTTCCTGCGTGTGGGAGGTTTTTGGGGTGGTTGGAGGAACGAGGGATTCCGAAAGCTCGTTGAACAGTCCTCCCTCGGTGAGGATTGCTGACGTGACGCCGGATTCCTGTTACTTATTTTTATTATGGGTTACATCCTGAACGGCAATCATCAAGCCGACACCTCTTCGGCTTTGCCGAGGATAAGTCGATCAGGAAAGAGCCCAGCCGGAACGGTCCTGCCGCCGTATGAACGGCGCTGCCTGGGGACAATTCCTGGCAACCATCTTCGGTCCGTCCCACTCGATCTTCTGGCCGGCGCGCAAGGACACGCAACCCAGCAGCATGATCTCCACAAGGCGCGCGGCGACGTCAAAGCGGGAGTAGCACATCTCCGGCTTGTTCGCCTTAATGGCATCGAGCCATTCCAGCGTATGCGCCTGAACGAGATTCCCGGCATGCTGGTTGCGAGCGATGCGTACCGGATACTGCGCCATGGCCGGGTGTTTGAGGTAGTTGACGAATTCTTTCTCGCCTTTCAGCTTGATGAAGAAATTGGTCCCATAGTCATCTGGTGAAAAGACCGTGCCTCCGTCGCCAATCAGCAGGCAGCCGCTATCGGGAAGCTTGCCCTGCAGAGCGACGATGTCGGCGGTCAGCTCGACGGGCGGCTTGTTGCTCAGGTCATGGCCGCCCCGGAGCGTCGGATCAGGCTGGCCGCCGTCGTACCACCAGAGAGTCACCGGATCGTGCTCGATCTTTCGGTAATGATGGAAAAGATGCGGATGCTCGGCGGGAATGCGGCCTTTGCGCCTGGGAAATACGAAGCGGATTTTGGAGCCGACGGGATACGATTCCTTGTTCATCCGGCCGAAAGGGATAGCCTCAATCTCTGTCGGGGAATCGAGATCGAGCGCACGAAACGGTATATTGACCGTGTGGCAGGCCATGTCGCCCAAGGCACCGGTGCCGAAATCCTGCCAGCCACGCCAGTTAAAAGGCTCGTAAATTCCATTTCGATCCTTTGGATTGCGGCTGCCTATATAGGGCCGCATGGGAGCGGGGCCAATCCAGGTATCCCACTCTAATGTCGCAGGAACCGGGTCTTCTCCGGCCGGACGCTCCATTGCCTGCGGCCAGATCGGGCGGTTCGTCCAGACGTGAACTTCATGCACCTGTCCGATGAGCCCGTCCTGAATGGTCTCCACGGCGCGGCGCAAGCCATCCGAGGCGCTGCCCTGATTGCCCATCTGTGTAACGATTTTTCTGTCGTGGGCCATCTTCCGTAAATAGCGTGCCTCATAGATCGTTTGCGTCAGCGGCTTCTGGCAAAATACCGCCTTGTTCCTCTTCATTGCCATCGACGCCACGATCGCATGCATATGATCCGGTGTCGAAACCGTCACCGCATCGATCTGATTGCCCATTTGATCCAGCATCTGCCGGAAATCTTTGTAAAACTTAGCGCTCGGATATTTCTTTGTCTGAGTCGCATAGGCCTCGGAACCTGTATCCACATCGCACAACGCGACGATGTTCTCACCGGCGCAGGCATCCGTGTCGCTCCGGCCCTTTCCGCCGATTCCGATGCAGGCGATGTTTAACTTACTGTTGAGATTCTGTCCGCGCAAAAATGCCGGCATGCCAAACGCGAGCGCACCCGTGGCCAGAGAACTTGTTTTGATAAACTCACGGCGGTCGACACGCGATAGCACGGCGGTCTCAGGAGCGTTCAGAGAGGATATTTTTTCGGTTGGCTTCGACACGCGAACCAGAATACACTGTCCCACGATTAACGTCGGCCTTTCAAGTGCGTCTCTTTGCGCCCAGATTCTGCGTCCGTCCTGAGAAGCCGATTGAGGAGGCTCCCTCTGGGTCGACTCGGCAGTCTGTTGCGACGGGCTGCCAAAGCTCGACGCGATTTCCTTCCGGGTCGGTGAACCAGCCGAACCTTCCGAAATCGTAGCTCTCGCGTTTGGGATCGACCGTGACCCCTTCGGCAATCAAACGGTCCAGCACTCCATCGAGGTCGTCCACCTGGAGGTTGATCATCGCCTTCTGTGCCGGAGGAAAGTATGCATCCTTATGTCCGAAGAAGGCGAAGACGACCTGAGCGCGCTGCGTCGAAGCCGGGAACGCGAAAGATCCTTCGGATCTCGTCAGGCCGAGATGTCGCTCGTACCATCGGTAGAGAGCTTCTGGATCCTTCGCTCGGACAAACGCACCGCCAAAGCCGGTGATTGAAGCCATGCAGCCTCCAATGAGGAACGTTTGTCCAGAGATTACACCAGGAGAATCACCGTGCAGGCGCCCACCCCGACGCCATCGATTCATCCGGCTCAACGCGCTTCTCGGAAATTAAGATCAGGGACGCGAAGCCGACATTCCGGTACGCGGCCATAAAAAGAGAAAAGCCCGTCTCATGGGACGGGCCTTTGCTCAGCAATGGGGATTCTTCTCTACCGGTGACCGCCACCACCGGGACGGCCGCCGCCGCCGGGATGACCGCCGCCGCCAAATCCGGGGCTGCGTTCGGCGCGTCCATCATGACCGGGATTGCCGCCGATGTGGCCTCGGCCGTCGCGAGCTTCGTTGGCATGGAAGTGCTCGAAGGGCCGTACGCCGCGGTCGGGCAGGGGTCCGTGGTAGCCGTAGTGCGGATCCCAGCGGTTATCCACGTGGCCGTAGAAGCCGCGGGGACCATGGAACCAGGGACCGGCCCCGATGAAGACTCCGCCGGTAAACCAGTCCGGCCCATAGTAGCCGTAAGGAGCGCAGCTATAAGGCGCATAGTCGAAGTACCCGTAGGGGCAGATCGGTGCGGGCCCGATGTTGATGGAAACCTGAGCGGGTGCTACCGACACAGCGCTCACCAGCGCAACCGTGAGAGCAAAGAGAACAAGCGGCTTTCGTCGGTTTGTCATTTCTTTTGAACCTCCGCCTTGAGTCTAACGGAGGATTGCGACGTGTCTCAATGCCGCTTTCGTTCGGGCGATTGAAGTTGGCTGTAGCGTAAAGGCGGGCGCGTGAAGGCTGGCGTCTCAGGCGCGGAGGGTTCCTCCGAAGGCGATGAGGGCTTCGATGATGCGCTGCGACCACTGGGCGAGTTCTTCGTCGCGCAGGGTGCGGTCGTGTGACTGGAAGACGGTGCGGAGGAGAAGCGAGTAGACGCCGGGATACTTTTTGGGGTCGCGATAGATCTCGATGGGGCGGCGCGAGCGCAGCTCGGGGATGGCGAGGGAGTCGACGGCGGCGGCGATGGTGTGGAACGGGACGGTGTCGGGCAGGACGAAGGAGAAGTCGCGCTCGACGGCCTGGAAGCGGGAGAGGTCGTGGGCGGTGGTGCGCTTGAGGGGCAGGGTATAGAGCTGGTCGAGCGAGAGCTGGGCGAGGTAAATAGGCTGACGCAGCTTGCGGGCCTCGCGCTCAGTGGCGGCGAGCTCGCCGAAGTGGGCGAGGGGCTGGTTGTCGAGCAGGGCGGTGGCGGAACGGCCGGGCTCGAGCCAGGCGGGGACGCCGGTGGTGGTGAAGGTGAGGGCGGCGGGACCGCCGGGAGGAGCGAAGAGGGAGACGAGGGACTCGATGGTTCCCTTGAGCTCGTAGATGGGGGCGTCAGGGTTGGGATAGAGACGGCTCTCGTAGGGGGTGGCGGTGGTAAGGCCGAGCGAGAGCTGCGGGGCTTCGTGGACTTCGGCGATATAGCCGGAGTCGGGCGCGGCGGTGCCGGTGAAGACCTGGCCCTGCTCGAAGAGGCGGGCCTCGCGGACGTCGCGGTTGAGGTTGTGGGCGAGCATTCCGAGCATGCCGGGGACGAGTGACGGGCGCAGCAGGGAGGCCTCCTCGGAGAGAGGGTTTTCCATGGCTACGGTCTTGTGGGCGGAGGCGGAGGAGAGCTCGGGGGTGAAGAGCTGGGCGTCGGGGGCTCCGGCGAAGGTGCTGGAGACGGCCTCGCTGAAGCCGAGGGCGAGGAGGCGACTGCGGACGGCCTGCTCGGCGCGGGCAGTGGGGTGTTCGGTGACGGGGAGGGGCGCGGGCAGGGTGTTGGCGAAGCGGTTGTAGCCGTAGACGCGGGCGATCTCTTCGATGAGGTCGATCTCGCGCTCGAGGTCGAGGCGCCAGGAGGGGAGCTTGACGGAGTAGACGTCGATGCCCTGGAGAAGGAGCTCGCAGCCGAGGGAGGTGAGGAAGCGGGAGACGATCTCACCGGTGAGGCCGGCAGGGTCGGTGGTGGTGCCGAGATGGCGCTGAACCTGAGCGACGGAGAGCTCGATGGAGGGGCGCAAGGAGGTGCGGGCGGCGACGGCGGGATCGAGGATGTCGATGAGCTCGCCTTCGAGAGTGCCTCCGCTCTGAAGGATGAGCTCGGTGACGAGGGCGTTGGCGAGGGGAGCAGCGTTGAAGTCAGCTCCGCGCTCGAAGCGGTGGCTGGCGTCGGTGTGGAGGAGATGACGACGGGAGCTGCGGCGGACGGTGGCGGGATCGAACCAGGCGGCCTCGACGAGGATGTTCTTCGTCTGGGGGGTGATCATGGAATCCCAGCTGCCCATGACTCCGGCGAGGGCGAGGGCCTTCTTTTCGTCGGCTACGACTAGATCATCAGGTTCGAGGGTGCGCTCGGAGCCGTCGAGGAGACGCAGCTTTTCGCCCTTGTGGGCGAGGCGGACGACGATGCTGCCTTCGATCTTGTCGAGGTCGAAGGCGTGGGTGGGGTGGCCCATGCCGAGGAGGACGAAGTTGGAGGCATCGACGGCGTTCGAGATCTGCTTCTGGCCGAGGAGGGTGAAGAGCTCGGCGACCTGGCCGGTAGAGGGGGAGATCGTGACGTTGCGGAGGACCTGCGCGGTGAAGCGTCCGCAGAGGCCGGTGGCCGAGGCGTCGATGCGTATGGGGAAGGGCTGGTCGACGAGGGTGCCGATGGGGAGTCTGGCCCGGAGTGGCGGGAGCTCGAGACCGTAGATGGTGGCGGCCTCGCGGGCGATGCCGTAGTGGTTCATGGCGTCGACGCGGTTGGTGGTGATGTCCATCTCGAAGAGGTGGTTCTCGCCAGCTCCCAGGGAGTGGACGCCTTCGACGGCGATGCCGCGCAGGGTGAGGTCGTCGGCGAGCTGCCGGTCGGTGACGGTGAGAGCGGGGAGAGAGTGGCGCAGCCAGCGTGTGAGGATCTTCATGGGTGAACCCTTCCAGTCTAAACGCTTGGGTGATGGCCTGCCGGCCGGGCCCACTACGCTCGGGCGCCCCATAAACGAAGACCTGTTTGTGGCCCCCTGGATACGGGCGCACCCTTCGTGACGCGTGTATTCCCTTCGGGTCGCGGCTCCCGTTGTCGCTGGAAAGGATTCTCGCGCCGACCAACGGGAGGCCCACGCCGGAGGCAGCATACGCGTCACGAAGTGACCGCCGCCCGCGCAGGGCGCCCGCGCGGCATCGCAGCTCTTCCCCAAAAGCAGGGAGGGTGTGTGAACCTTTCGTGGAGGATTCGCGTATCGCCAGCTACCGTTCTCGCCAGGAGGCTGTTCCCGATGAGTCGTTCTTGGATCGCAGCTGCGTTTGTCTTTGGCGCAATCCTCCCGGCCTCATCGAACGCCCAGACGGTGCTTCCGCTGGACGCGATCAAGACGGACGCGGAGCTGAAGCGCACGATCACGGAGCTGGATCGGCAGCTCTTCGACGCTTACAACACGTGCGACCTGGTGAAGTTCGAGTCGTTCTTCACGACGGATGTGGAGTTCTATCACGATCAGGGCGGCGTAACGCTGGGAAGCAAGGCCCTGACGGAGAGCGTGAAGCAGAATATCTGCGGCAAGGCGCAGAGGGTGCTGGTTCCGGAGAGCCTCTCGGTGTTTCCGATGAAGGGCTATGGAGCGGTGGAGATGGGAACGCACCGGTTTACGCATCCGTGGGAGCAGGATCATGGCGTTGTGGGCGAGGGAAGATTCATTCAGCTGTGGCAGTATAAGGACGGTGCGTGGAAGCTCAGGCGGGTGATCAGCTACGACCACCATCTGGCGCAGTGATGCGCGATCTCTCAAAGGCAAAGTTTTGCGGGTGAGAGAACCGGCGCTGTGAAGTATGCTCGATAATCGCGGGCCTGTTCCGATTTCAATCTTTTTACTGAGGATCTTGCGATGCGCTGGTTGCTGCACTGGGTTTTGAATGCGATTGCCCTGCTGATCGTCTCTCGACTGGTGAATGGATTTCAGATCAGCGGGTTCGGGTCGGCGCTGATCGCCGTGGTGGTGATCGGTCTGCTCAACGCCACGCTGGGATTGCTGCTGAAGGTGGTGACGTTTCCGCTGGCGATTCTCACGCTGGGGCTGTTCTTTCTGGTGGTCAACGCGGTGGTGCTCTGGTTCTCGAGCAAGTTCGTTCCGGGGTTTGCGGTGACGAGCTTCAGTGCGGCGTTCTGGGGAGCGCTGGTGCTGGCGGTGATCCAGATGATCTTCGGGTTCCTGGGGCTTAAGGGGCAGCCGTAAGGCGTAAGCGCTGCCGCGCGGACCACTGCGCGTGGGGCGGTCACTTCGTGACGCGTATGTCCCCTTCGGGTCGAGGCTCCCGCTGGTCGCTTACGAAAATTTTAGCGCCGATCAGCGGGAGGCCCACGCCGAAGGCCCAATATGCGTCACGAAGTGACCGCTGCCCGCGTAGGGCGCCCCCGCGGCAGCGCTTACGCGAACTGCTCGAGAAAGCGCATGTCTCCGGAGTAGAAGTGACCGATGTCGGAGACGCCGTGAAGCATCATGGCGATGCGCTCAACCCCCATGCCGAAGGCGAAGCCGGAGATCTTTTCGGGATTGTAGGCGTCGTCGTCCGGATTGATCTTACGGCGCTCCTCGGTGACGGAGGCGAAGACGGCGGGGTCGACCATGCCGCAGCCGAGCAGCTCGATCCAGCCGGAGTGCTTGCACTTGCGGCAGCCGGTGCCTCCGCAGAAGATGCAGGAGATCTGCACGTCGGCGGAGGGCTCGGTGAAGGGGAAGAAGCTGGGGAAGAAGCGCGTCTTCACCGCCGAGCCGAAGAGGGCCTTCATAGCGTGGTCGAGGGTTCCCTTGAGGTCGGAGAAGGTGATGTCGGTGTCGACGCAGAGGCCTTCGATCTGGTGGAAGATGGGCGAGTGCGTGGCGTCGGCGGCGTCGTTGCGGTGGACCTTGCCGGGGATGACGATGCGGACGGGTGGGGCCTGGGCGATCATGGTGCGGATCTGGACGGGCGAGGTGTGGGTGCGCATGAGCAGGCGGTCGCGCGAGGGGCGGGCCTGCTGGCCGGCGATCTGGAGGGTGTCCTGGGTGTCGCGGGCGGGGTGGTTGGGCGGGAAGTTGAGCGCCTCGAAGTTGTAGAAGTCGCTCTCGACCTGGGGGCCGAGGTTGGTGGAGTAGCCGAGGTGATGGAAGACGCGGACGACCTCGTGCATGGTCTCGAGCAGGGGGTGCGGGATACCGGGATGGCGGGTGAGGCCGGGAAGGGTGATGTCGATTCCCTGCACCGCGGCGGACGTGGTCGCGGTGGCGGCGGTGGGAGCCTCGAGGGCCTGCTCGATCTGCTGTTTGAGCTGATTGAAGCGCATGCCGAGGGGCTTGCGGGCCTCGGGCGGCGCGGACTTGAGCCAGGCGTCGGAGATCAGCTTGAGACGGCCCTGCTTGCGTCCGAGCCAGTGAAGACGGAAGTTTTCCTGCGCTTCGGGGGTGGTGAGGGCAGCACTCTGCTGGCGGACCTCGTCGGCGAGGGTGGCGAAGGCGGCTTCAAAGGCGGGGGCGTCGTAGCTGGTGAGCTGGGGGATGGTCTCGGTCATGGCAGGTCTTAAATATCAGGATAAATGCCGGGATAGGATCTAAAGCCGCTTTTTGAGTAAAGACGATGGCCTGCCGGCCGGGCCCACTACGCGTGGCAACGCTCGTCTTTACTCCTCGCATCAGGCGCGTCTGGGGTACTTCAGCAGGTTGGGCGGGGGCGCCATCTCGATACGGTTGCGTCCGTTCTCCTTGGCGCGATAGAGGGCACGGTCCGCGGCCTCGAGCAGTTGATGCGCGTTGGACTCGGGGGGAAAGACACAGGTCGCGATGCCGGCGCTGATGGTGACGTAGCGCCCGATCGGAGATTCGTTTTCGATGGCCAGCAGACGAACGGCTTCGAGCATCTTGGAGGCTACGACGCGGGCGCCTTCGGCGTCGGTGGTGGGAAGGATGACGCCGAACTCCTCCCCTCCGTAGCGGGCCAGAAGGTCGCCGCTTCGCGGAAGGCAGTCGCGAAGAGCCCTTGCGACGGCCGCGATACAGTCGTCCCCTGTCTGGTGGCCGTAGCGATCGTTCAGACGCTTGAAGTGATCGATATCCATCATCAGCAGAGAGATCGGATCTTCGGTTCGGACTGCTCGGTTCCACTCCGTCTTGAGAGTGCCATCGAAGCAGCGGCGGTTAGCGACCCCGGTCAGAGCATCGGTCAGGGTCATCGCCTCGAGCTTGTCGCGAGCCTCCTGCAGGGAGTTCTGGGAGCGGCCGTAGATTCTCTGCAGCATGGTGGAACGAAAGACGTGGAGGACGAAGGCGACCGCGATCGCTCCCATGCCGAAGGTAAAGAAGTGGCGCGACGCATCGATGCCCAGGGCCATCAGGGAGAGGGTGAGAAAGACCGGGGAGATGTTGTTGAGGGTCTCCGCGATCTTGCCGGGAGCCTTCATGGTGGCGCCTTCGAGGCTCTCCTCCGGCAGGGTCTGAAGGAAGATGGCGAAGACAAAGGAAGGAGCCGAGCCGAGGAGCTCGTAGAGGGTCGCTGTCTCGTAGGCTCCGGCGACCACATTGTGGAGGGTGATCAGGATCAGGAAGACGAAGTATCCCAGGCTGAGGACGCGGTAGAAGCTTTTCTCATCCTGCGTGGTGGCCCCGAAATAGCGCAGGATCATCCCGGCCAGCATGGAGGCGGTGATGACGGCGTGGAAGATCGCCATGGTCTCGGGCGACAGGGGATGGACCTGGGTCTGGGTGAACGGAATGACCGAGAAGAGCTTGAGATAGACGAGGTAGGCGAGCACGATCGTCTGGACGGCGTCGATCCAGAAGAAGAACCTGGGGTAGGGCTTTCCATTGGGCAGCGACAGGACGAGAAGGTCGGGAACGTAGCTGAGGACGAGGATCAGGTCGGTAAGATCCGTCGTCGAGCCGACTCCGTTGTGGGAGAGGAGGAGACGGCAGTAGATCCAGATTCGGATCGCCAGTCCCAGCACGTTCAGAAGGGATCCGATGGAGAGCAGGGTCCAGTGGCGGCGCAGGGAGATGGACCTTCGCGCACGCGAGACCTCGGCGGCTCCGACCAGGGCCCCGCTCAGGGTCAGGAAGAAGAAGTCCAGGATCCAGCCTGCCATGACGTTGTTGCGAAACAGAAGCAGGCCAAGCGTCTCGAGGACCAGAAGGCCTAGACCGATCGCGATCAGACGGCGCAGTCTGGGGACACCGGGAGATGTCACACGGTGCTCCTTTCTCTACCTGAGGAGACAACCGTAGTGATACCATTCGGGGTTGCTGAAAGGATAGAAAAAAAGCGCATGGGCCTCCCGAAAATGGGATTCTCCGCGCAGGCTGCGGGCGATGGGATTGACCGCAGCCTTTATTTATTGAGCGCGGGTGGATTTATAAAGCGCGGGTAAATCAGAGAGCCGAGAGCACGATGGCCAGGACCAGGACTCCCAGCATCAGGCTGCGTTTGTCGGTGATAGCGTAGACGACCGGGTCTTCGTCGAGCTCGCCGCGGGCGGCCAGCAGCCAGAGGCGACTGATCCATAACAGAAGGACGGGAACCAAAAGCCAGAGGCGCTTGGTGTGGGTGTAGAGCTGGGCGGCGTCGAGGTTCGAGATATAGAGGGTGAGGACGGCGACCGAGACGTATCCGGAGGCTGAGCCGAAGCTGCGCAGCTGCTCGATGTCGGAGATGTGGTAGCCGCGGCCCTTGGCGGAGGCTCCTCCGCGCTCGCGCAGGTTTTCGAGCTCGGCGAAGCGCTTGACGAAGGCGAGCGAGAGGAAGAAGAAGATGCTGAAGCTTCCAAGCCAGGCGGAGGCGTCGATGCCGGTGGCGGCGGAACCGGCCAGGATGCGGATGGTGTAGAGACCGGAGAGGACGATGACGTCGACCAGGACGGCGCGCTTGAGACGCAGCGAGTAGGCCAGCGTGGTGGCGCAGTAGATGGCCAGCCAGGTGAGGAAGTGGAAGGGCCGGGCGAGGGCGAGCTCGGGGGAGAAGCGGGCCAGGACGTAGGGGACCGAGAGGGCGAGGGCGACGGAGGCCACCAGGAAGGCCACGACGACGCCGATGCCGGAGAGGGCGGAGAGGTCGCCCGAGGCGAAGGGGCGGCGGCGCTTGCGGGGGTGCAGGCGGTCGGCCTCGATGTCCAGAAGGTCGTTGACGATGTAGGTGGCCGAGGCGCAGAGCCCGAAGGAGACGAAGGCGACCAGGGAGCCGGCGAGGATGCCGGGCTTGAAGACGTGGGCCAGGAGGAGGGGGAGGAAGAGCAGGACGTTCTTGGCCCATTGGTGCAGGCGGATGGCCTTCATCCAGGCTTTGAGGGGGGAGGCCTTCTCGGTGAAGACATGGACGGGGGTGATTCTGGCTTTTTTGAGGGCCGATCGGAGGCCGCGGGTGGGGTTGGCGACCATGGGATGCTGGCAGTTCTGGAGCAGGGGGAGGTCGGGGGTGGCGTTTCCGATATAGCAGAAGTTATCCCCGAAGGTCTCGCGGAAGGCGGCGAGCTTGTTGGACCCGGCCAGGTTAAGGATTCCATCGGAGGCCAGAACTCCTTCAAAAAGACCGAGATGCTGGGCGACGCGGTCGGCCAGGGCGCGGTCGGCGGCGGTGGCTAGGTAGATGGGCCGGCCGGTGGCGTGCTGCTGCTCGAGATATTGCAATAATTCACGATTGTAGGGCAGGTGAGCGACATCTAAGGAGACAGCAGAGGTGATGTGGCGCTTGAGGGCGGCCTTGCCCTGCGCGAGCCATCCAGGAAGTTTGAGGAGCATCTCCGGGTGATAGCGTGCCAGGGCCAGAGCGGAGTCGACCAAGGTGTCGGACTTGACCAAGGTTCCATCCAGGTCGACGCACAGGGTAGAGACGGCGGCGGTGTCGAGAACAGAGACAGGGCTAGGCAAAGTGGAGTCCTTCCTTCGCTGCAGATCGATTACCGTACACATTTTGCGATCATCGCAGATAAGCCATCGTTTAATGAATACACGAGTCGAATAATGAATACACGAGACGAAACAAACGGTTCTCCATCTACGTCATTATTAATTAATCTGAGGGTTCCGTAAGACCCCTCGGTTCCCTGTTTTGAACATTTCTTCACAGTCTGGTTCAGCCATTTTTTGAGAGCACGGTGAGCGCGCCAATGTCATCAGCCCCGATCAGCGAACAAGAGACCAAGTCGGCTCTGCCTGCCGCAAAGCCCCAAACCTCCCTTCCGGAGCCTGAGAAGCAGACAGGGTCCGGATTTCGCAAGTGGTTGATTCTACTTGTTATTGCACTGGTTGTGGGAGCCGCGGTCTGGAAGATCCGCAAGAACACCGAGGAGCAGGCCACCGAGGGCAAGAAGATGGCCGCAGCCCAGGACCGTCCGGTTCCGGTGCAGACCGTCCATGTGCAGCAGAAGACGATGCCGATCTACCTGACGGCCCTGGGCACGGTGACGGCCTACTACACGGTGACGGTGAAGTCACGCGTGGATGGCCAGCTGGTAAAGGTCCCGGTGCGCGAGGGGCAGAGGGTGAAGCAGGGCGAGCTGCTGGCCCAGATCGATCCGGCTCCCTACCAGGCGGCGCTGGCGCAGGCTCAGGGCCAGCTGGCCCGAGACGAGGCGCAGCACGCCAACGATCAGGCCCAGTCGAACCGCTATAACGCCCTGTTCCAGGCGGGCGTGGTCTCGCGCGAGAATGCGCAGGCCCAGGATGCGGCGGCGGGACAGTCGGGCGGGGCGATCCAGGCGGACAGAGCGGCGATCCAGGCGGCGAAGGTGAATGTCGACTATACGAGGATCACCTCTCCGATCAACGGGATTGTGGGACTTCGCCAGGTGGATCCGGGCAACATCGTTCACGCGTCCGATACCAACGGTCTTCTGATCGTGACGCAGCTGGAGCCGATTACGGTGATCTTCACGCTTCCCGAGGATCATCTGCCCGAGGTTCTGGACCTGACGCGCCAGGGGAAGAAGCTGGTGGTCGAGGCCTATGACCGGTCGGGAACGACCCATCTGGCGACCGGAACCGTGCTAACGGTGGATAACCAAATCGACACCACAACCGGAACCGTGAAGGTGAAGGCGGTCTTCGACAACAAGGATGGAGCACTGTTCCCCAATCAGTTCGTCAATGTGCGTCTGGTGCTGCAGCAGCGCCCCAACGCCATCGTGGTTCCGACGGCAGCGATCCTGAGCGGAGCGCAGGGCAACTATGTCTACGTAGTGAAGCCGGGCGATCCTCCGGCGGAGCTGCGGCAGAGCGAGAACGGACCGGCGCCGGGAGCGGCGACGGGATCTTCCTCGGAGAGCAGCAGCGAAGAGCCGGCGGAGAAGAGCGGGACGAAGGCCGGCGCAGGCCAGCAGAATCGCCCCCACGCCTATGTCGAAGCCCAGACGGTGAAGGTCGACCTGACCGAGGGCGCGCAGGTGATCCTGGCCAGCGGCGTGAAGCCGGGCGACACCGTGGTGGTAGATGGGCAGGAGAAGCTGAAGAACGGAAGCCGCGTGATTCCGCGGCAGTCAACGAATCCGAACGGAACGCGGACGGTGAATCCGAACCGGGCCAACACGGGGGTGCCGGGGGCGTCGACCGGGGATAGCCAGACGAGTCCGAATGCTCGTTCGAGCACCAATCCGGGCTCAGCGGCCTCAGGCCAGCAGGCTGGGCGTCAGGGAACATCAGGAGGCAAGCAGCCATGAGCCCGTCACGGCCATTTATTCTCCGGCCGGTGGCCACCTCGCTTCTGATGGTGGCCATTTTGCTTGCCGGCTGGGTGGGTTACCTTCAGCTTCCGGTCTCGGCGCTTCCGCAGGTCGACTACCCCACGATTCAGGTGATGACGTTCTATCCGGGCGCGAGTCCGGAGGTGATGGCGTCGTCGGTAACGGCACCGCTCGAGCGCCAGTTCGGGCAGATTCCGGGCATGACCCAGATGACGTCGACGAGCTCAGGCGGCGGCAGCGTGATTACGCTGCAGTTCGACCTGTCGGAGTCGATCGATATCGCCCAGCAGGACGTGCAGGCCGCCATCAACGCGGGCTTCAGCTATCTGCCGAAGGACCTGCCGAACCCCCCGGTGTACAGCAAGGTAAACCCGGCGGACGCTCCCATTCTGACGCTGGCGCTCTCGAGCGAGACGCTTCCGCTGGTGAAGGTGGAGGACCTGGCCGACACAGTTCTGGCGCAGAAGATCTCGCAGCTTTCGGGCGTGGGTCTGGTCTCGATCAACGGCGGACAGAAGCCGGCGGTGAGGATTCAGGCCAACCCGATGGCGCTGGCCAACTACGGCCTGAGCCTGGAGGATCTGCGCACGGCGCTGGGAACGGCGAACGTCGACCAGGCCAAGGGCAACCTGAACGGAACCCACCAGGCGTACACAATCGGAGCGAACGACCAGTTGCTGTCGAGCGTGGACTACAAGAACGTCATCATCGCCTACCGCAATGGATCTCCGGTGCGGCTGTCGGACGTGGCCAACGCGGTGGACAGCGCGGAGAACCTGTACCAGGCGGCGTGGATGGGAACCTCGGCCCAGCCGGCGGGCAAGGACGAGAACGGCCAGCCGACTGCGGCGCGCGGGGCGCAGCTGAAGCCGGCGGTGATCGTCAACATCCAGCGCCAGCCGGGGGCGAACATCATCGGCGTGGTGGACGAGGTGCAGAAGCTGCTGCCGCAGCTGCGCAATACGCTTCCCGCCAACGTCACGGTCGAGGTGCTGACGGACAGGACCAACACCATCCGGGCCTCGGTGAAGGACGTGCAGTTCGAGCTGATGCTGACGATCGCGCTGGTCGTCATGGTCATCTTCCTCTTCCTGCGCTCGATCGCCGCGACCATCATTCCGTCGATCGCGGTTCCGCTGTCGATCGTGGGCACCTTCGGGGTGATGTACCTTCTGGGGTACAGCCTTAATAACCTCAGCCTGATGGCGCTGACGATCTCGACCGGCTTCGTGGTGGACGATGCCATCGTGATGATCGAGAACATCTCGCGCTATCTCGAGGAGGGCGACGATCCGCTAGAAGCAGCGCTTAAAGGCTCGGAGCAGATCGGGTTCACGATTCTCTCGCTGACGATCTCGCTGATCGCCGTGCTGATTCCGCTGCTGTTCATGGGCGATATCGTGGGCCGGCTGTTCCGCGAGTTCGCGGTGACGCTGTCGGTGACGATCCTGGTCTCGGCCGTGGTCTCGCTGACCCTGACTCCGATGATGTGCGCGAAGCTGCTACGCCACAAGCCCGACAGCGAGCAGAACGCGTTTTATCACAAGAGCGAGGCGTTCTTCGAGTATGTGATCGCCAAGTATGGCGTGGGCGTGCGCTTTGTGCTGCGCCACCAGTTCATCACGCTGATGGTGACGCTGGCCACCTTCCTACTGACGCTCTATCTCTACGTCATCGTTCCCAAGGGCTTCTTCCCGGTGCAGGATACGGGCGTGCTGCTGGGCATCACCGAGGCTCCGCAGACGATCAGCTTCCAGGCGATGAGCCTGCGGCAGCAACAGCTGGCGAAGGTCATCCTGGAGGATCCGGATGTGGAGAGCGTCTCCTCATTCATCGGGATCGACGGCACCAACTCGACCCTGAACAGCGGACGCATCCAGATCAACCTGAAGGATCGCGAGCAGCGCTCGAATAGCGCGACCGACGTGATTCAGAGGCTGGGACCGAAGCTGTCGCGGGTGGAGGGCATTCAGTGCTTCCTGCAGCCGCTGCAGGACCTGACCGTGGAAGACCGCGTGAGCCGCACGCAGTACCAGTACACGCTCGAGGATGCGAGCGCGGATGAGCTGGCCACCGCGACGCGCAGGATGATCGAGAAGCTGAAGACGCTGCCGGAGCTGACGGACGTGGCCAGCGACCAGCAGATCGACGGTCTCGAGGCTCACCTGGTGATCGACCGCGACACCGCTTCTCGCCTAGGGATTACCCCGCAGAATATCGACGATACGCTGGACGACGCGTTTGCCCAGCGGCAGGTCTCGACGATGTTCACGCAGCTGAACCAATACCATGTGGTGCTGGAGGTGGAGCCGAACTACCAGCTCAATCCGGACGCGCTCGACAATATCTATGTGCGGAGCTCGAATGGGACGCAGGTTCCGCTGTCGACCTTTACGCACTTCGAGGAGCGGAAGGCGACGCTGGCGATCAATCACCAGGGCCAGTTCCCTGCCGTGACGATCTCGTTCAATCTGGCTCCGGGCAAGTCGATTGGCGATGCAGTGGAGGCGGTCAACAAGGCCAAGGCCGAGCTCAATCTGCCCCCGAGCGTCAGCGCGGAGTTCCAGGGCACGGCGCGAGCGTTCGTGGCCTCGCTGAGCAACGAGCCGATCCTGATTCTGGCCGCTCTGATCGTGGTGTATATCGTGCTGGGCGTGCTCTATGAGAGCTACATCCACCCGATCACGATTCTCTCGACGCTACCCTCGGCCGGCGTGGGCGCGATCCTGGCGCTGCTGCTGTTCCATGTGAACCTGAGCGTGATCGCCCTGATTGGCATCATTCTGCTGATCGGTATTGTGAAGAAGAACGCCATCATGATGATCGACTTCGCGCTCGAGGCAGAGCGCGAGCACGGCATGGAGCCCGAAGAGGCGATCTATCAGGCCTGCCTCCTGCGCTTCCGTCCTATCATGATGACGACGCTGGCCGCGCTTCTGGGCGGTGTTCCGCTGGCTCTGGGAACGGGAACCGGAAGCGAGCTGCGTAAGCCGCTGGGCATTGCGATCGTCGGCGGCCTGATCGTGTCCCAGGTTCTGACGTTGTTCACGACGCCGGTCGTCTACCTGTTCTTCGACAAGATTGGACGGAAGTACTTCAACACGGCGAAGGCCGATGCGGAGTTCCGGGAGCATGAACACGCGGTGAGTGCGGACTGATGGCGAATCCGAAGGACGATCACGATCTGAAGGAGGCCCGGCAGGAGGCGGCGAAGATGCCGAAGGCCGGCGGGGTGCACTTCTCCGCGCCCTTCATCAAGCGGCCGGTGGCGACGACGCTACTGTCGGTCGCGATTATTCTGGCCGGGCTGGTCGCCTACAAGATGCTGCCGGTGGCCAGTCTTCCTCAGGTGGAGTTTCCGACCATCTCGATCGGCGCGTCGCAGCCGGGTGCGGACCCGGAGACGGTGGCCTCGGCGATCGTCACTCCGCTGGAGCGGCAGTTCGCGAGAATCGCCGGCATCAACGAGATGACATCGAACTCGGGCCTGGGCAACGGCTCGATTGTGCTGCAGTTCGACCTGAGCCGCGATATCAATGGCGCGGCGCGCGATGTGCAGGCGGCGATCAATGCGGCGCGCAGCCAGCTGCCGTCGAATCTCCCGCAGAATCCTTCGTACCGCAAGATCAATCCTTCGGACTCGCCGATCCTGATTCTGGCACTTACGTCGGATACGCTTTCGGTGCCGCAGCTCTACGATGCCTGCGACTCGATTCTGGCGCAGAAGATCGCGCAGGTGGAGGGCGTGGGACAGACGTTCTGCGGCGGCTCGGCGAAGCCCGCGGTGCGCATTGAGGCCAACCCGACGCAACTTTCGAACTATGGGCTGGGGCTGGAGGCTCTGCGCGGTGCCCTCGGCACGGTCAACGTGAACCAGCCGAAGGGCTACCTGCAGGACGATACGCGGCGCTGGTCGATCAGCACGACCGACCAGTTATTTGGAGCCGCGGCGTATGCTCCGCTGATCGTCGCGACGGATCGTGGTCCGGTCAGCTCGGCGGCGGCCTCGAACGGCCTACCGGCCTCCCTGCAGAGCGCGGTGACGGCGACCGCGCAGACGGCCGCGCCCGCAGCCACGAACACCACGGCGACCTCAAGCGCGAGCCCGGCCGCGGCCGCGCATGGCATCGTCCGGGTCCAGGATGTCTCCTCCGTCATCGACGCGGTCGAGGATATTCATACCGGAGGATTCTTCAACGGCAAGCCGGCGATTCTGGTGATCGTCTTCAAGACTTCGACCTCGAATGTGATCGAGACGGTCGACAGCATCATGAAGCTGCTTCCCTCGCTGCAGGCGGCGATTCCTCCCGCGGTGCAGCTCCATATAGCTCTCGATCGTACGACGACGATCCGGGCCTCGATCAAGGACGTTACGCGGACCCTGATCATCTCGGTACTGCTGGTGATTCTGGTGGTCTTCGTCTTCCTGCGCGAGGTTCCGGCGACGATCATTCCGAGCGTCTCGGTTCCGCTGTCGCTGCTGGGGACGTGCGGGATCATGTATGTGCTGGGCTATACGCTCGACAACCTGAGCCTGATGGCGCTGACGATCTCGACGGGATTCGTGGTCGACGACGCGATCGTGGTGATCGAGAATATCTCGCGGCATCTGGAGAGCGGAAAGAAGCCCTTCCAGGCGGCGATGGATGGGTCGAAGGAGATCGGCTTTACCGTCGTCTCGATGAGCATCTCGCTGATCGCGGTGTTCATTCCTATTCTCTTGATGGGCGGCATTGTGGGCCGTCTGTTCCGCGAGTTCGCGGTGACGCTTTCGGCCGCGATTATGGTCTCGCTGGTGGTGTCGCTGACGACCACGCCGATGCTGAGCGCGAAGTTTCTGGTGGCGCACGACCAGCGCAAGCATGGCCGCATCTACAAGTGGGGCGAGCAGGCTCTGGATTGGATCACCGGCGAGTATGAGCTCGGATTGAAATGGGTGCTGCGGCATCAGTTTCTGGTTCTGATGATCACGATTGGAACCTTCGCGCTGAATGTGTATCTCTTCATCCTGATTCCGAAGGGCTTTTTTCCGCAGCAGGATACGGGCCGCATCGGAGGCATGATCCGCGGGCAGCAGGACGTCTCCTTCGACTCGATGAAGCCGAAGATCCAGCAGCTGGCGGCGATCGCGCAGCAGGACCCCGGCATTCAGAACGTGATGTCGTTTGTGGGCGGCGGCGGTCCCGGTGGCGGCGGAGCGAACTCGGGCAGCATGTTCATTTCGCTGAAGAACGATGACGAAAGGGCCAGGAGGGGCGATTCGGCCGACGTCATCATTAACCGACTGCGGCCGAAGACGGCGGGGATTCCGGGCGCTACGCTCTATCTGCAATCGAACCAGGAGCTGCGCATCGGCGGACGCAATACGGCGACGCAGTATCAATATTCGTTGACCTCCGATAATTTGAAGGAGTTGAACGAGTGGTCGCCGAAGCTGATGGCGGCGATGCAGAAGCTGCCGGAGCTGAAGGACGTGGCTACCGACCAGCAGGATCAGGGCCTCGAGGCGGAACTGGTGATCGACCGCGATACGGCTTCGCGGCTGGGGATCTCGGCCCTGACCATCGATTCGACGCTGTCGGACGCCTTCGGACAGGCTCAGGTCTCGACCACGTATCTTCCGCTGAACCAGTATCACGTGGTGATGGAGGTCTCGCCGCAGTACCAGCGCGATCCGGACTCGCTGAAGAACATCTACCTGAAGAGCACGACGGGGGCGATGGTTCCTCTGTCGGCGATTACGCACTTCGAGTCGCAGCGGATTCCGCTTACGGTGAACCATCAGTCGCAGTCTCCGGCGACGACCTTGAGCTTCAACCTGACGCCGGGCGTCTCGCTGAGCCAAGCTACCGTCGCCATCGAGCAGGCACGGGTGAATATCGGGATGCCTTCGACGATTCAGGGAGGATTCCAGGGCACGGCGCAGGCGTTCCAGGCGTCGCTTTCGAGTGAGCCGATGCTGATTCTGATGGCTCTGATTGCGGTCTACATCGTGCTGGGCATGCTGTATGAGAGCTTCATCCACCCGCTGACGATTCTTTCGACGCTGCCTTCGGCGGGCGTGGGAGCGATCCTGGCACTGCTGCTGTTCAAGGTGGAGCTGAGCGTGATCGCGATCATCGGGATCATCCTGCTGATTGGCATCGTGAAGAAGAACGCGATCATGATGATCGACTTCGCTCTGGCGGCGGAGCGGCTGGAGGGGAAGAGTCCGGAGGAGGCGATCTACCAGGCCTGCCTGCTGCGCTTCCGCCCGATCATGATGACGACGATGGCGGCGCTGCTGGGAGGACTCCCGCTGGCTCTGGGCAAGGGCACGGGAAGCGAGCTGCGCATGCCGCTGGGAATCACCATCGTCGGCGGACTGATCGTCTCGCAGTGCCTGACGCTGTTCACGACGCCAGTGGTCTACCTGTTCTTCGATCGTCTGCGGCTGCGGTTCCAGAAGATGGCCGGCGCGACCGAGAAGAAGCCGGTGCACCAGGTGGCTACGGTGGCCGGGGATTAGGCCCTCCGTACTTTTTTGCTCAAAGTCTTCATTCCAGGGATTTTGAGTCCAGACTTCGTTTTTAGAGTGCAATGCAAAGAGCCCCGGGAATCCCGGGGCTCTTGTTGTTCTTCTTTAAATCGTAGCAGGTCGAGGGGGGTGAATCGGCACCTTTGTTTGGGGCTGCGGAATGGCTGCAAACCCACCTTAGCGACGATGAAGCCGGCGCGAAGATGGGGGCACCCGGCTTGATAGACAATTCCAATCTGCGTTTTTTGGGATGGTTTTTTGGGATGAAAGACAGGCGCTGCCGCGCGGGCGCCCTGCGCGTGGGGCGGTCCCTTCGTGACGCGTATATCCCCTTCAGGGTGAAGGCTCCCGTTGGTCGCTGGAAAGGATTCTCGCCCCGACCAACGGGAGGCCCACGCCGGAGGCAGCATACGCGTCACGAAGGGACCGCTGCCCGCGCAGGGCGCCCGCGCGGCAGCGCCTGGCCTCTACAGCTACTTTATGGCCGGGACGAAGGCGTTTTCGGTCAGGCTGTATCCCTCGTCGGAGTCCGCATGGGCCTCGACGGTGAAATGGCTGGGGCCGGTGGGAAAGTAGGCGTTGGTGATGTACTGGCTGAGCATGCGTTGGGTGTTGAAGAAGGTTCCGTTCATGCCGATGCAGTGCTGCTGGATGCGGGCCCAGGCGTTGGGGTTCGACCAGAGGGGAGCGATGGACTTTTCGAGCTTGTTGTAGAGGCTGTTGGCCTCGAGCTCTTCGGTCTCGCCGTTTTCGATGGCCCATCCGGTGGAGTTTTCGGCGCAGCCTTCGATCCACCAGCCGTCGAGGATGGAGAGGGAGGGGACGCCGTTGAGGGCAGCCTTCATTCCGGAGGTTCCTGAGGCCTCGTAGGGGCGGCGCGGGGTGTTGACCCAGACGTCGACGCCCTGGGTGAGCATGGCGCCGAGCTCCCAGTCGTAGTTTTCGACGTAGTAGATCTTGAGCGAGTCGGAGTTGAGCTTGGCGGCGGCGGAGTAGACGTCGCGGATGAGGGCCTTGGCGGCGTTGTCGGCGGGATGGGCCTTGCCGGCGTAAATGATCTGGAGGCCGCCGATCTTCTCGGCCAGGGCGCAGAGGCGCTCGGGATCGTGAAGCAGGAGGCCGGCGCGCTTGTAGGTGGCCACGCGGCGGGCGAAGCCAAGGGTGAGGACGGCGGGGTTGAAGTAGTGACCGGTGCGGCGGGCGATCCAGGCGAAGAGGCGCTGCTTGTTCTTGACGTGGGCGGCGGAGATGCGGGCCGGGTCGATGCCGTAGACAGAGCGGAAGTAGCGGTTATCGATGCGCCACTCGGGGATCTCGGCGTCGAGGAGCTCCTGGAAGGAGGGGGAGAGCCAGGTGGCGGCGTGAACACCGTTGGTGATGGAGTGGACCTTGTACTCCGGGAACATGTATTGGGAGACCTTGCCGTGCTGCATGGCGACGCCGTTGACGTAGCGGGAGAGGCAGAGGGCGAGATAGGTCATATTGAGCAGGCCGTTGTGGAGCCCTCCGGCGGCTTCGATGGCGGCGGCGCGGTCGGTTCCGAGGACCTGGTTCATCTGGTCGAGGCCGAACTGGTCGTGACCGGCGGGGACGGGGGTGTGGGTGGTGAAGACGCACTGCTGGCGGATGGCGTCGCGATCGGCGTCGGTGACCTCGCTGAGGGAGCGGCCGTTGAGGCGCTCCTCAAGCAGGCCGATGGTGAGCAGAGAGGCGTGCCCCTCGTTCATGTGATAGACCTCGGGCTTGACGCCGAGGGCGCGGAGGAGGGCGATGCCGCCGAGGCCGAGGACGGCCTCCTGACAGAGGCGGTAGTAGCTGTCGCCGCCGTAGAGATGGTCGGTGAGCTTGCGATCCCAGGCGTCGTTGGCGTCGAGGTCGCTATCGAGCAGGAAGACAGGGACGATGTGGCCTGTGGTTCCGATGACGTCGAAGCGCCAGGCGCGAAGGTGGATCTCACGGTCCTGCAGGTGAAGGGTGACGGTGGGCCCGGCGGCGGGGAGTTGATCGGGAGTCCAGGGGACGTCGGTCTCGCTCTGCTGCCCGACCTCGGAGAGTTGCTGGCGGAAGTAGCCGCGACGATAGACGAGCGAGATGGCGACGACGGGGGCGGAGGTGTCGGCAGCGGAGCGGAGGGTGTCACCCGCGAGCATGCCGAGGCCGCCGGAGTAGGTGGGCAGCTGCGGGGAGAGTGCAATCTCCATGGAGAAGTATGCGATGGCTCGGCTGGAGAGATTGAGATCGGAGGTCGAGACGGCTTGGGCAAGGCTCATGCGGTGATTATTCCTCTTGGAAAAAATCCGGAGGCTGGATACCGGCTTGTCCGCCTGTCCGGGTCGATACAGAGTCAGCGCTAATCCGGACGATGAGCGGGCTTGTTGGCATGAGTTTACCAAAGCGGCATGAAGGAACAGGGGGACCCAGGATGGTTCAGCTGGGGGATTGACAGGTTTTCCTGTTGAAAACGGGGTGCTTATCTTTTGGGATATTTCAGTTTTTTTTTGGGGGGGTGGGGCGATTGCGGCTTCGCGGGCGTACCTCAGGGGCTAAAATCGCTTCTTCTGGGCGCATCGGCTGCAAACCCCGCTTTAGCGACTGCGCAGATGGGCATTCGGGATCTATCCGGGGACAGGGAGGGCATACCGCAGGGGCTAAAGCCCCCTTTTCTTCGGAGTGTGCTGAGAGGCCAAGCCTGAAGGCTTGGCGTACCTAGAGGCACTGAGCAATCTTGGCGAGTGGCTTCGCGCGGAAATTAGCGAGCGGCTTCGCGGGAGAGCGGATTCCTTCGCTGCGCTACGGAATGACGAAAAGGAGTGGAGAGGAGGAAGAGGGAGATACTGCAAACCCACCTTAGCCGCTTCACGGCGAAGATGGGGCACCCGGATTTGTGGCTATGACTTTTATCTGGGCTGGGCGTTGCATGGTCGGGACGACCGGCCAGGCTCTGTGAAAGATGCTACTTCAGGGTTCGAGGGACTGGGTGGTTGCCTGGTCGAGGCGCTGCCAGATGGGGTCGATCCAGGCGAGGTGCTCGGGCTTCATCATGACGGAGCGCAGGCAGGTGACGTTGCCGGTGGTGTGACCGGGGAAGGTTTCGGGTGGAAAGAGGCGGATGGGGAGACTGGCCAGGGCGAGGTGGAGGTCGAGGCGGGCCGCCTGATCGAAGATGCGCTGCGCGAGGGCCGAGGAGGACTCCGGGGTGGGGGCGGCCTGGGGGTGGCGGGCGGCGAAGAAGACGATGTCGAGCTGGGGCGGGGCGAGTGGGGCGAGAAAGCGGGGGCCTGGACCGGAGGCATCGGCGGCGATGCGGCGGTGGAGCTCGAGGGCGGCGGAGCGGCCGGATTCGAGGCCTTGGGCGAAGGCTCCTCCGGGGGTGTAGGGCAGGAGGCGCTGGGTGGACCAGAGGGCGACGGCGGAGGCTCCGGCGCGGGAGCACTCGAGGGAGATCTCACCGAGGTGGAGGTCTTTGGAGGAGAAGTAGGTGTAGGGGGAGTCGTGCTGGTAGAAGCGGCCTACGGTGGGGTCGCGGAAGAGGACGGCGCCGCAGCCGTAGGGTTGGAGGCCGTGTTTGTGGGGGTCGATGACGATGGAGTCGGCGTAGGAGAGGGCGTCGAAGGCGCGGCGGGAGGCGGGGGTGAGGTTGCCGACGAGGGTGAAGTAGCCTCCGTAGGCGGCGTCGACGTGGATGCGGAAGAGGTATTTTTTGCGAAGCTCGAGGATCTGGTCGAGAGAGTCGACGGAGCCGATGGCGGTGGTGCCGAGGGTGGCGACGACGGTGGAGATGCGGCCCTGCGCGAGGAGGGATTCGAGGGCGGCGAGATCGATGCGGCCGGTCGCGTCGGAGGGGAGGGTAACGAAGGGCAGGCCGAGGACGGAGGAGATGCGGGAGTGGGTGTAGTGGGCCTGGTCGGAGGCGGCGATGGCCTGGCCAGGGGCGAGCTGGCCCGCAATCCAGAGGGCTTCGAGGTTGGCGAAGGTTCCTCCGCTGGTGAGGTGGCCGAGGTGCTGCGACCATTGGAACATGCGGGCGAGGGCGGCTACGGCTTCGATCTCCATGGCGGAGCTGGCGCGGCCTCCGTCGAGGGCGTGGTTGTTGGGGTTCACCGACATGGCGAGGGAGTAGGCGGCGCGGGCGATGGGGTGCGGGGGCTTCAGCATCTGGCCGGCGTAGAGAGGGTGCGCGTAGGGGTAGTTGTCGTGGAGGCGGGTGGCGGCTTCGTTGAGGATGCTTTGGGCTTCGGCGTCGAGTGCGGGCGCGAAGGCGGAGGGGAGGTGCGCGGTGGCTTCGTCGAGGAGGGATTGGGCTTGGGCGAGGAGGGTGAAGAGATTTTGGGGGTCGGTCATGCGGGTGGCTGATTCCGGAGAGAGTCGAACCGCAGATCCTTGGATTCGCTCGATTCGCTGCGCTCGCTCAGGATGACACTATCTTACTTACTTTTTGGTGGAAGGATGGGCGCTGCCGCGCGGGCGCCCTGCGCGGGCGGCGGTCACTTCGTGACCCGTATACCGGCTTCGCCGTGGGCCTCCCGTTGGTCGGCGCGAAGATTTCACGCGACCAGCGGGAGCCTTCGACCCGAAGGGAGTACACGCGTCACGAAGTGACCGCCCCACGCGTAGTGGGCCCGGCCGGCAGGCCATTCGCCTTTAATCGTTCCGATCTAGATACCGGTAGTCACGAAGCCCAGCCGGATGAGGTAGCCGGCGGCTATGGCGAGGACAAAGGCGAGGACGGTGTGGGTGGTGTTGCAGGTTCGTTTGCGGAGAGCCTGCACGAGGACGATGGCGAGGAAGACGCCGAGTGCGAGCAGGAGGCCGTCGGGGATGAAGTAGCGGGTTCCGCTGGGAGTGGGCGTGGTGGCCCAGTGCAGGCTGAAGGGATGAAGGAAGCTGCCGACGGCGAAGAGCGCGAGGAACAGAAGGAACTGACCGAGGATGGCGAGGATTCTCTTCATACGGGCTTGCCTTGATTGCTGGATTCTGAGGTTGAGAGGCTCGACTTATTTTTGTCGAGTTTTTCGGTGCGGAGATTTTAACCGCAGATCCCTTCGACTCCGCTGCGCTTCGCTCAGGATGACATCATTTCTTCTTATCTACTTATTTTTCTGATTGTCTTTGAGCTTCCATTTTTAGCTTTGGGTTTGGGGCGTATCGACAAATCAAAATCTGCGCTTTTCGGGAAAAGGCTTGTGGCCTGCCGGCCGGGCCCACTGCGCGTGGAGCGCCCACTTCGTGGGGCGTGTACTCCCTTCGGGGTGGGGCTCCCGTTGGTCGCTCACACAGATTCTCGCGCCGACCAGCGGGAGGCCCACGCCAACGGCGGTATACGCGTCACGAAGTGACCGCCGCCCGCGTAGGGCACCCGCGCGGCAGCGCACTGTCTTCCTACTCAAAACAATTATTTGGGCTGGGGCAGGATGCGGATGGTATGGAGCCAGGTTTCGACGAGCGCGGGCCAGTGGGTGACGGGAAGAGCCGAGGGGCGGAGACCGTAGCCGTGGCCGCCTTCGGCGAAGATGTGAAGCTCGGCCGGGACCTTGAGCTGCTTGAGGGCCTGGAAGTAGACGAGGACGTTTTCTTCATGGACGGGGTCGTCTTCGGCCTGGAGGAGGAAGGTGGGCGGCGTGCCGGCCGAGGGGTCGATGCCGCGCGAGAGCTGGGTGAGGGCGGGCGGCTCAGCGAGATAGGCGGGGTAGATACCGACGATGAAGTCGGGGCGGGCGCTGACGGCGGACTCTGCCGCGGGCTCGTTGGGGCGCTTGAAGTCGGCATGGTTGCCGAGGACGACGACTAGATGGCCTCCGGCGGAGAAGCCGAGGGCGCCGATGCGGTTGGGGTCGAGGCGCCAGGCGGCGGCGTGGGAGCGGGTGACGCGCATGGCCTGCTGGGCGTCTTCGAGGTCGGAGGGGTCGTCGGGGAAATGTTTTTCGAGGGGGACGCGGTACTGGGCGAGGGCACAGTTGACGCCGATGGAGTTGAGCCAGGCGCAGACCTCGGTGCCTTCGAGATCGTAGGCGAGGATGCGGTAGCCTCCGCCGGGGAAGACGACGATGGTGGCTCCGGTGTTGTGGTTTGCGGGAGCGGGATAGAAGGCGAGGGTGGGTTTGGAGATATTGGTGAGGTGCGCGAGGGGGCGGCCTTCGACGAGGCGGTCGGTGGGCTTGGTGATGTCGGTCTGGGGGCCGCCGGTGTAAGGCTCGGGGGCTCCATTGGGCCAGAGCGGGAGGGTGGCCTGCTGGGCGCGAGCCAAGGGAGCGGAGAGAAGAAGGGCGAGGAGGAGATGGGTTCGCACGGCAACATGGTATATGCCTGACTCCCCGATCCGCTTGTTGGGGGATGGAAAGAAGGATTTGGCCTGCCGGCCCCACTACGCGTGGGGCGGTCACTTCGTGACGTGTGTACCGGCTTCGCCGTGGGCCTCCCGTTGGTCGGCGCAAACACCTTTCCAGCGACCAACTGGAGCCGCGACCCGAAAGGGATATACGCGTCACGAAGTGACCATCCCACGCGTAGTGAGCCTGCTCAGCAGCGCTCTTCTTGACAAGAGAGCGGGGGGAGCTCGATTGTGGCTGATGAATCTTGTCGCAGGCCACGGCGCCTGGGATGAGGTTCTGGGCTAGCAATCACTCGTACCTTGTTGTCCGTTCAATGATCCTCAATCAACTTAGACGCGGATGCAGCCTCTGTCCCTGGGCTTTGTCTGTGCCTTCCCTACGAAGAAGGAGCATGAGAATGTCAGATCGAACGACTCGCGAAGAAGTATCCGGCTCGGGCGCGGTTTCGCGCAGGGGCTTTTTGAAGGGCGCGGCAGCGATGGCGGCAACCGCACAGGCTGCAGCCACAACCGTTGCAAAAGCACAGGATGCCGGCGCGGACAGCTTCTGGGGCGGAGGCCATGGAGGCTCGCCGCAGTTCGCTTACCTGGGGACCTACACGGTTGGAAACGGAGGCAATGGCGAGGGGATCTATCTCTACCAGAGCAACCCAGCGACGGGAGAGCTGAAGCTGATCAAGGTGGTGTCGAACACTCCCGCTCCTTCGTTCCTGGTGGCTTCGGCTTCGGGGAGGTTTTTGTATGCGGTCAACGAGGTTTCGAACTTCGAGGGCACGAGCGGATCGGTGACGGCGTTCGCGGTGAATCGTCAGACGGGCGATCTTACGCCGATCAATACGGTGAGCTCGCAGGGCGGAGGCGCCACCTTTATCAGCATGGATGCGACGGGGAAGTATCTCTTTATCGCCAACTATGGCGGAGGCTCGCTGGCGGTGATTCCGATCAATGCGGATGGCTCGGTGGGAGCGGCGACGGATGTGAAGACGGACGTGGGCGATGTGGGGACGACGACGGCGACGAGCGCGGTTGCGGGAAGCTTCGCCATCAGCGGACACGATGCTCCGCATGTTCACTGTGCCATTATGGATCCGAATAACAGGTTTCTTCTGCAGACGGACCTGGGACAGGACCGGATCTATGTGTACAGCCTGAATCCGGCTTCGGGAAAGCTGACTCCCGCGGCGACTCCTTATGTCTCGCTGCCTCCGGGAGACGGTCCTCGCCATCTGGCGTTTCATCCGAACGGGCGCTGGTTTTATTCCGTTCAGGAGGAGGCTTCGACGCTGACGTTCTTCAGATATGACGCCTCTTCGGGGGGACTTTATTCCGAGCAGACGATCTCTACCCTGCCCCCGGGATTTGTGGGGACGAGCTTTGGCACGGAGCTGCGCTTCTCGGACGATGGACGCTTTCTGTATACGTGTAACCGGCTGCACGACAGCATTACGGTGTTCGCGGTGAAGTTCAACGGCGAGCTGAGGTATGTGGGCCAGGCGGCGACGCATGGGGATTATCCGAGGCAGTTCACGATCGATCCTACGGGCAACTATCTCTACTCGTGCAATCAGCGCAGCGATAATGTGACCTCGTTCCGGATCAACCGGGGGACGGGGATTCCTAGCTTTATCGGGCAGTATCTGGCGGCGGGAAGTCCATCGTGCATGATCTTCCTTCCTTCGGGGAGGTAAGCATTTTGGGCGGCTGCATCTTTTCATGCGGCCGCCTCACCCTCTGGATCTTAGGTACTCTCGCACGGGCTTGTCGTAGGCGACCATCACCACGTATGCGAATGTAACCATCGTTGCGACTCCGCAGATCACGTCGATCGCCAGCCTACCTCCTCCGGTCATCAGTTTGTGCTTCCTGGCAAAGTCGCCCCAGATCCAGATTACCGAGTAGTGCGTCATATAGAGCGGATAGGAGAGATCCCCTGAAAACCGGCAAAGCCGCTCCATTCGCGGCGATATCTTTGCCCCGCCCCCCAGTGCCACGAGCAAGGGGAAATACACCACGATCACGGCGGCCTCTCGTATCCATGCTCCTCGAGCGTAAGGCATGACCAGGGCGAGCATGAGCAAAACACTCAAGGCTCCGAAGCCCAGCCGGGTCCGCAGCCGCCATCCCATCCGGTAGACCAGAAGTCCCGCCAGAAACGAGAAGGCCACACGCACTCCGCCATCGGAAAAATTCCGAGCACTCCATCCTCCCGAGAGGTTTCCAGCTCGATATCCGGTCCAGCACAGCAGCACCGCCGCAACCACCGTCAGGACGGCCAGCGTTGCCCGCCTCACGCGGTACAAGGCCACGCCGAAGACCACGTTGGCCACATACTCCCAAAACAAGGACCATGCCGGCGCATTCAAGCTGAACAGATTGCGGCCACGTTCTTTCATCACCCCAAAGGGGATCAGAAGCACAGACGCCGTAAACATCAGGGCCATCTTCCCTGGCCCATACCCTGGCGTAACCCCGAACGGATTCGCATAGAACGCGATCAGCCCCAGCACGGCACCCAACACCACCAGAGGATGCAGCCGGATCAGCCGCGCCTTCAGGAAATTTCCCAGCCCCATCCTTTCCAGGCGATCGTCATACGCGTACCCCATCACAAAGCCCGAGAGACAGAAGAAAAAGTCCACTGCTAGAAAGCCATGCCCGATCCACAGCTTGCTGTAGTTCCCGATCACCATCTCCATGAAGTGGAAGGTGACCACCCCGACCGCAGCCACACCGCGCAATCCGTCCAACACCACAAAGTGCGGCTTTGTCCGATGCTCCTGGGTTGTCCCCACGACTACTTCCGAAGTTTCTTCCATTGCGCCTCACATTTTTTTGTCCGAGGCCGCGGCCCCATCCAGAAGGCCCGATCTAGTGCAGATTGGCTTCGAAGAGACGATAGCGGTGTTCGAGCTGCCACTGTTCGGCGGCCTTTTCGTTGGCCTGGAGGAAGACCGTACACTTCGGGGTTGGATTGTCGGCTCCGAGGGGCTGAGCGGAGCAGGCGGGGTTGACGGCGGTGAAGGTGTCGGGGCGTGCCCAGAGACTTTGCCCGGAGAGGAAGCTGTGCTCGAGCGAGGTGCGGGCCATGTGCTTGAGATCGAGATAGCCGAGATGGAAGTCGAGCGCGGCGCGGGTGTACTCGTGGGTGAGGTCGATGCGGGAGACGCCCTCGTCGTCGGTGGAGAGGGCTACGGGGACGCCCGCGCTGCGATAGGCGGGCAGCGGATGCCACTGTTTGGCGACGCCGAGGATAACGTCGTTGGAGGTTAGGTTAATCTCGGTCATGATGTGGCGGGTGGCCATCTCTTTGAGCAGGGCGTGCGGGTCGGTCTCGTACAGGATGTCGACGCCGTGGCCGATGCGCTCGGCGTGGCCGAGGTCGATGGCCTCGCGGATGTGGAAGCGGAGGCCGTCGGGGGAGACGAGACCGGGGGCGATCTCGCCGGCGTGGAGAGTGATGTGGACGCGCGGGTAGACGCTGTGGAGGTAGTCGAGCATGAGCATCTGGCGGTGATACTCGGACATGGAGAGGTAGCCGTCTTCGGGCATGACGAAGTTGATGCCGACGGCGATGGGATGGCCAGAGTCGAGCTCGGCCTGGAGGGTCTCGAAGCCGAGGAGGGTCTGGGCGAAGACCTGCTGCGGGGGGAAGCCGCGGAGGATTTGATAAAGGAAGCGGATCTTTACGGAGCAGGCGGGCGTGGCAGCGGGGGTTCCGCAGTGCTCGATGCGGTTGCGGGCTTCGAGGGCGGAGGCGAACTCGTTGCGGTCGTCGGCGGCGAGGTCGCGGAGGCCTTTGGCGAGGAGCTGGTCGCGGAGGCGGGCGAGGTCGGAGCGGGTGGCTCCGGTGGCGTCACCCGTGGGGTTGGCGGCGAGATCGACGGGGGTGCCGGGCCAGGGGATGGAGTAGCCGAGCTTGGCGGCATCGATGAAGGCGGGGGTGTGCATGATCTCGAGATACTGCTCGTTCTGGGAGGCGGCGCGGGAGGCGACCTCGTCGAGCCACTCGCCGATGTGGGCGTGGCTGACGGCGTCGAAGCGGCGGAAGGTGGCGAAGAACTGGTCGTGGCCACTGACGCCGGCGGTAGGGACGAAGCTGCGCATGGAGAAGTCGTCGACGAGGGTGTCGTAGAGGGATTGATCTTTGAGGGCGTCTTCGGCGCGGCGATTCCCTTCTCCGCAGACGGGCTGGGGAGGGAGGCTGCGGGTGGTGGCGGAGGGTTTGAAGAGGCTACGGGTGGAGGGGCTGTAGCAGAGGGTATCGGCAGCGGCCTGGCGGATGAAGCTTTCGGCGTAGACGGCTCCAGAGAGGTGCATGTGGAGGTCGCCGCCTTTGGGCATCTGGGCAAGGAAGGCGGTGAGCTCGAGGGGGCTGGACGAGGCGAGCTCGAAGGCGTGGGCGGCGCGTTGTTCGGAGGAGGTGGACGAGGGAGTTTGGGGGAAGGCAGCAGGGATCAGGCAGAGGAGGAGAGCAGAGGTGAGGCGCGAGGCAGGGCCGGGCATGGGGATCCTTGAAGGCTGAAGATAGGTATGAAAAGAGGATAGCGCGGTTGAGAGGAACGATGCGGGCGGGAGTTTGGAGGATTTGGCACTGGGTTGCTATACTTGCTTTGCGTTTGAGTTGCCGGCGTTCGGCTGGCGGCTGCTCCCTTCAAAAAAGGCTGATGCAACAGACGTACGCCCGGGCGTTCTTGGCGATCCCCGAAGAAGGCGTTTTGCTTGCATTGCCAAGGCCAGATAGCTCAGTGGTAGAGCGCGGCCCTGAAAAGGCCGGCGTCGGCGGTTCGATCCCGTCTCTGGCCACCACTTTATTCTGTGTAAAATCAAACACTTACAGGCGGTACAAGCGAACTGTACCAACTTTGTACCGCCACCAGAGTTAACCTCTTTATACGGAGGTTGATTCCGATGCTCCATATCTATACTCGCCACGCTGCCGATTGCGATCATGCTGATAACACGCAGTGGAGACGTTGCCGTTGTCCGAAATGGCTTCGTGGTGTTTTGCCCAACGGAGAGACCGTTCGCGAGTCTGCCGGAACGCGAAGCTGGGAGCAGGCCGAGCGCAATGCCCGGAAGAAAGAAGCCGAAGCCGATCCCACTCGCGTCGATCAGGCGAAGCCTCGCCGCGCGACCGTCAAAGATGCCATCCGCACATGTCTCGAAGACGAGGAGGCGCGTGGCCTGGAGCATTCCTCCCGCAAGAAATCCCGTACTCTTCTGGAACGTCAGTTTCTTCCCTTCTGCGAGGCAAGGAAGTTTGTTCATCTCGATCAAATTCTTCCCATTGATCTGACCGAGTTCCGGTCCACCTGGAATAACGGCGAGGCCACCACGCATCGCAAGCACGAGCGGATGCACTCCTTCTTCGCCTTCTGCGTGGCGAACGACATGCTCCGCAAGAATCCGATGGATGCACTCAAAAAGCCGAAGACCCCGGATGTCGTGCCAACCGACTACTTCTTGCCCAAAGAGTTCGAGCACGTCGTAGCAGCAACGGACAAGTACGAGTACGGAGGTGGCAATGACAATGAGCATCGTGGTCAACGCCTCCGCGCCTTGACTCTGCTGATGCGCTGGTCGGGACTCGCCATCCTCGACGCCACCTCGCTGGAACGAGAGCGGCTCGCGACGAACGAGGATGGCGACAACCAGATCTTCCTCTATCGCGCCAAGACAGGCGTAGCTGTTAATGTCGTCATCCCGAACGAAGTTGGCGACGAGTTGCGGGCGCTGCCCAACCCGAATCCACGTTATTTCTTCTGGTCGGGCAACGGCGATCCGCGCAGCGCCGCAAAAGCCTTCCAGCGGTCCTATTGGAAGCTCTTCAAGCTGGCGGACATTCAAAAGCCTGATGGAACGCCGAAGCGGTGCCATCCTCACATGTTCCGCGACACCTTCGCCGTCGAGTTGCTGCTGGCGGGTGTGCCACTAGATCAGGTTTCACTACTGCTGGGACACTCAAGCGTGAAGATCACCGAACGGCACTACGCGCCGTTCTGCAAAGCTCGGCAGGATCAACTTGCAACTTCCGTTAAGCTGGCGTGGAAGAAGCCGACGCAATCGCTTCCCGATAAGAAAGATGCCGTTAGTAAAAAGCGTGTCGGCCGCCAGAATTCGGAAAGAATCAGGAAAACGGCTTGAGCCGCCGCCCTAGCAAATCCGTATGGTTGCTGGGGCTGCAACGTCACGAATTTGCTAGTAATTACTTTTTGAACGGTCGATCGCAGTTGTAGTTGAGCATCTCTGCCGCGACAAAAGTATTTTTTGTCGTCACTCCTTGAAAGGTAAAGCTGACGACTGACTAGAGCAGTGGAAGCGCGGCATAACTCCCCGGCACCCTATTCCGAGCTTCTTGTCCCAAGTCGCACGACCTCTGTTGTACATGGGAGCAGGTCTGTTCAAATGGCGTTCCGAACAGGTCGTGACGTGGTGACTATGTTAATCGGCTTTCGCTCAGATCGAGCTCTCGCTCCAGGTTGCGATGTACACTGTCTCCGATTCTTCCACTTGCCCGCAAAAGGTTCAGCTCTTCGCGCTCCCGCCGGATAGTTTCAAGCAGGAGATGGTTCATCGTGAGGGCCTGCAAGTCTTTCTCCGGATCGCTGCCATCCGGCCCGCATTCATCGACATCTTCCAGCTTGTGTTGATACTCATGCAGCAGATCCTCATAAAGATGTACCTCGTGTTCTCCTTCCGCTGACCTCCGGCGTTCTCCGAGGAAGTCGATTGCCGCCTGCAATAGCAAATGTCTCGCCTCTCCTTCTTCGCAGAACTGCGTATTTTCTCCTGACAGCCGAAGTACGCGTACGAGCCGGGGCAAGGAAAGCCCCTGCAGAACGAGTGTCACCAGGATGAGAGAAAAAGTCAGAAAGATGATGAAGCTTCGCTGAGGAAACGGGCTTCCATCGTTGAGGGTGAGAGGTAGGGAGTTCGCAGCGGCCAGGGCAACGACGCCACGCATTCCGGTCCATCCCATAACAAAAACCTGGTTGGATTTCGGCCTCTCGTACATCTGCTTCACAACATGTGTTCGTACCCACCAGGCTGCATTGGCCGCAGGGTACATCCAGGCCATACGCAGCATCACCAGAATGGCTGAGAATGCGAGGCCATATCCGAGTAGGCCCAACCTGCTTTGTCCGTGAATCCCGTCCAGTACATAGGGAAGCTGCAGACCGATGAGCACGAACACCAGCCCGTTCAGGAGAAACTCAATTGCGTCCCAGACCGCCAAGATCTGTAGTCGTACTCCCGGAGAAAAGAAGCTCGAACTGCGTCGGCTCACGAAAAGTCCGCATACGACGACCGCAATCACACCGGAGCCTTTCACGGCTTCGCCCATCAAATAGGCAGCGTAGGGCACGATAAGGGATAAAGCGATCTCGACCGGTCCGTCGTCCACCCAGCGTTCCAGCCAGGTGACCACCCATCCAATCGCCAGACCGACGGCGAGGCCTCCGAGCGTCAGCCACGCGAATTCGAGTATGCCACGTCCCACGGTTGGGGTCGTTCCCTGTACGACCATTTCCACACCGAACTGTAGAGCCAGCAGCCCGGTTGCATCGTTGAGTAGGCTCTCACCCTCGAGCAGGTCCACGACGCGCTGTGGCATGCCAACTTTGCGTGCGATCGAGGTCGCGGCTACGGCGTCTGTTGGCGAAACCACTGCTCCCAGGAGGAATCCGAGTTGCCAGTTGAATCCCGGCAGCCACCACTTTGCTGCAAATGCAACGCCAAAAGCGGTGAAAAATACCAGAAATATAGCTAGGCTTGAGATCGAAACGAGATTGTATTTGAACTCTCGCCACGATGTCTGCCACGCGGCCACATAAAGAAGGGGCGGCAGAATAACGAGGAACACGAGCGAGGGTGGCAGCGGGATGTGGGGGATGTGGGGAAGCAGCGAACATAGCAACCCAAAAATAACGAGAACGATCGGGTAAGATACTGCAAATCGCCGTGCCAGACCGGCGACGGCCGCCACGGAGCACAGCAAGCCAATCAGCAGCACCAGAATGTAGTTCACATGATCCATTAGGTTGGGTGCGGCCCTCCTTAACCTTCAATAGTGTCATTAGGCCGGCGTTATGAACAATCTGTGCTCCGGGATAGGATAGATCCCTCCGCCGCCGGCAAGTATCGATAACAGGCCCGTGGCCGACCGATAACTTGCTTTGTTGTATTGGCAAGCACAACCGCGATTGAACGAACTTAGTGCTCGCATTCAGCGATGGATGTTTCCATCCGGTGCCTGTTCCGAACTCAAGGTACGCCCTTTGAGAAACACGCAAACAATAGCCGACAGAATTGACAACGCGCAGGAAAGCATCAAGATCAGATGCAATGACGCCACAAAGGCCTGATCCACAATCTTCCTGGCGTCAGGTGAAGATACGATCATGCCGCCCAGTTCTCCACGATGTACGAATATTTGTCTCCGCATTGCATCGGGAAGCGATGAGTTCGACAGTCCTATCTGCAGGTGACCCGCGAAGGCTGCGGAAAAGATCGCGCCGCAGACTGAGATTGCGAGCAAACTAGCAACACTCGAAATCGCATTGTTGATTCCCGACGCCGTTCCGCTATGCTCACGACCGACAGAGTTCATAATCGTAGTCGTCAAGGGGGCCACAATAATCGCCAGCCCCAGCCCGAGCAGGATAACTCCGGGAAGGACCGTCCCCCTGTACGTCCCTTCGGGCTCTAACAATAAAAGCAGAGCATAACCGCCTGAGGTCAAGATGGAGCCGATCACGAGCGGGAATTTGGCACCCACCCGCTTGACCAGTCCCCCGGTCCACCGAGACAGTACTGCGATCAAGATCGTAAGCGGCAGAAGAACGGAGCCTGCTTGAGTAGCGGTGTAGTGCTGGATCTGAATCAAGTGCAAGGGCAGGTAGTATAGCGCGCCGCTTAGAGCTGCATAGATCAGCAAGGTAACGATGTTGGCAATACTAAAGCTTGTTGAACGAAACACGTCGAGCGGCATCATCGGGTGATCCGAGTACCATTCCCAAATTACAAATCCGCAAATGAGCAGTGCGCCAACTAAACCCACAGGCCAGTATCTGAGAGGATGGTCGCCACCCTCAATCAGCGCAAACGTAAAAAGCCCAAGACCAGCAGCTGCCAAAGCTGCACCAATCCAATCAGGCCGGGTAGCATGCGGGTTTCTGGATTCCGGAACCTTCCAGATGCAAGCGATGAGAACCGTTAATGCAATGGGGATATTCAAGAAGAAGATGGCCCGCCAGGAAGCGTTTTGGATAAGCCAACCGCCGAGCAGGGGTCCGACACAAGCGGCAACCGCCGTCGCTCCAGACCAGATCCCGATAGCTTGACCGCGGGTTTCCTCTGAAAAGAAAGCACTAATCAAGGCTAAACTTCCGGGTACCAGAAGAGCCCCACCTATCCCTTGCACCGCCCTGCCGATGATAACAATGCTGGGATCGGTCGCCATGCCGCAGATTGCGGAAGACGCTGCGAAGATTACAACGCCCACCATGAAGGTTCTCTTCCGGCCATAGAGATCGCCAAAAGATCCGCCGAGTAGCAACAGTGACGCCAAGGAGAGAGAATATGCCTCAATAATCCACTGTAATGTGGAACCGGTCGAGCGGAAGGCGGCTTGCAAGGCTGGCAAGGCCACATTGATTACGGTGCCGTCGATAAACGCCATGCTTGATCCTAGGATCGCAACGGTAAGTATCCAGGGACCGCTGCAGTCACTTCGGTTCGTCGACAGCCTCCCGAGCCGAACTCGCCGCTCGTTGAGTTCTGCCTTGGCTGTCATGTGCTCCTGCTTTCTTCGAGAGGGGAATGGTCGAGGATTAGAGTGGTGCCTGTAGATCTCGGTCGTACGCTTGGTTGTGCCTCTCTGGGTTTCGATCGCCTCGAAAGTCCAAAAACGGCAAATTGCCTGGAGCTCTTCAATGGGTCAGAGTTCCAGGCAAATTGCACGTCTAGTTGGAAGCTTGCTTCCTCTTCAGGGCCTTTGCCTCTATGCTCTTGGCGAACAGTGGTGTCTCCTGAGCATTATGAGCGGCAGAGGCTGTGTCCTGGGCATTCTTGGCGACCTCGAACGGGACGCCACTCTTGCCCAGGTGATCCCAGTATTCAGGGGTCGTCTTGCCGATCACGTGATTGCTGAGCTCACAGCGCGCGGCATCGAGTGCCTTCACGCTAAGTTCCCAGACAACCCCTGACTTGGTACGACCCGATGGCCCGATGACATCGGAGGTAGACAGCAACCGAACGTGATGCTTTTCTCCAATGTCCTCGACATAATGCTGCACCATCAAATTTCCGCCAATTGTTTCTACGTTCAGCGACATTCGACGGCCATCATCGCTTGTCGTAAAGCCGGCAGCGATGTGCGCAGGCGAACAACGCTGGTATTCGGCGTCCGGGAGTGTGAAGACCCAGTCCGCAATGTCCACGAACTCGATCGGTGCATTGATGATGGCAGTTGAAGTCGACTCAGTAATAATTGTGTCGCTCAAATGATTCTCCTTTTGGGTGCGCAGTGAAGGCCGGAGGCCAACATGCGTTGCGGTTCGCTCATTTAGTCCGCCCCACAGAGTGGGAAGACCGGGCTCGGATTTGTGGCCTTAGTTTTCTCCCTTAGCCGCATGTTCAATCACGGCCGCAACGTCATTGGGATGGGCAAGCAAAACAAGGTGAGACGCAGATACCGATGTGACCCGTGCGCCGCTTCTCTGGGCCATAGCCTGCTGTGCCTGCGACGGAAGAACGCGGTCATTCAGGGTGATGAGCGCCCATGATGGCTTGGTCTTCCAGGCTACTTCGGTTACCGGCGCACCTAAAGCGTTCGGCGCGGAAGCGGGTACCTGAGTCGCAAAAAGGACAGACTTTTCGATAGGCGACAGTTCCTCGGCAAAATCTTCGTCGATTCCTTGCTTAGAGATCTTGGTAAAACCGCTGCTGTCCGGCACAATCTGCGAAAACGCCGGCGGTTGCACCGGAGAAGACTTTGCCAGCGAAAGAACAGACTCACCTGCGTCCGGGGCAAACGCTGCGATATAGACGAGGCCCTTTATTTTCGGGTCATTGCCTGCCTGAGTGATAACAACGCCTCCATAGGAGTGGCCCACAAGAATTACCGGACCGTCGACCAGTGCCAGCGCACGGTTGGTGGCGGCCACGTCATCCGCGAGAGAAGTCAAAGGTATCTGAACAGAGATCACACGGAACCCCTTGGCTTCGAGTAGAGGAATCACTTTGGACCAACTCGATCCATCGACCCATGCGCCATGGACGAGCACAATATTTTTGACCGACTCCTCTTTAAGTGATTGAGCCGGAACATTGGCGGAGATAAATGGGACGGCAAAGCTTAGAGCAACAGCTGCCGAGCGGACGAAATTTAGAAGTGACATTGGATTCGATTCCTTTCGATGGAAGTTGTTGTCGTGACTGACCGTTCGTAGCGCAGCTCACGTTGCCAGGCCCGACATGGTTTTAGAAATCCCTACCCTGACCCGCAGGGAAGAGCCGATAGTGGGTTGTTGCTCTTATCCCTTGATTGGAATTGGCAATGCGGCCAGCAACTCCTCTGTTGTCAACTCGCTGTGCGCGTATAGTTTCGCGTTGACCCGAGCCGCAACCATGCCTTCCGGATTGAACGCGGCCGTTGCGTCGTTGATCAGAGTTACGTGGTAGCCAAGCTCCATGCCCATTCTTGCCGTAGCTTCGACACACGAATTTGCAATGAACCCCACGAAGATCAACTTCTTGACTCCGTGCTGCTTCAATTGCGCATCGAGATCCGTGTTTGCGAACCCATTCTGTGCCCAGTGCTCGAGGGCGATTACGTCTCCGGGCCGAGGGCCAAACTCTGGATGGAAGGCTCCTCCCCACTGGCCATCAGCGAACCCTTCCTTGCGCTTTGTTTCCGCTTGGGTGGGATTGATGGCTGCCCAGTTCGCGAAATCGTCAGGACGCGTCCGGTGATGAGGGACGATGAAAACCTGGATACCGGAAGATCGCACTGCCGGAACCAATTTCCGCATGTTCTCGTAGAAGCCGACGGAGTCGGCCTGAGGCTTGGTGATGTCATAAAGCTTGCCGCCTTCAGACATGAAATCGTTGTACGGGTCAACGATCAGTAGAGCTGTCGCTTCTCGTTCGTAAAGTGACATTGCGCTATTCCTCCTTTCTGGATTGTAACTTCAAAAATTGAAGGCACGCAAGATACATGTCATTCGATCGCGAAAGTTTCTATTCATTGGGCAGGTTAAACGAATTTTCACAGACCATCTGTATCCGTCCACCTCGATGCGGAGAGTGACGGAATCGTAGAAACTACCGAAGACCGCCGCTCGCGTTGATCAGCTCTCCGGTCAGCCATCCTGATTCATCCGAAGCCAGGAACGCAACGATCGATGCAATCTCACCCGGAACAGCAGCGCGTCCCAGAGGAACCTGCTTGATTAGTCCTTCCGCAAAATCTGACCCAACGTAGCTGCCGGTACCTTCTGTGATGGTGAAGCCAGGATTTACAGAATTGATCCGGATCTTTCGAGGGCCAAGTTCTTTTGCCAGGACGCCCGTGATGCTATCGAGTGCGCCTTTGGTGGCTGTGTAAACAGTCGTCCCCTCTGAGCGCATAAGGGGCGCCGTCGAACCAATGTTGATGATGCTCGCGCCCTCTTTGAAGTGTTTCACCGCAGCCTGGGTAACGAGAATCGCACCAAGCACATTGATGTTGAAGCTCTTGTGAAAATCGGATTCGGTGATTTCCTCCAGCGGTGCAAACTCGTAAATGCCAGAGTTGTTGACGAGAATATCGAGGTGTCCATATGTCTCCAGAGCGGTGGCGATCAGACGTTTCGCGTCCGCTGCGTTGGCCACGTCTGCTTGTACTGCAATCGCCTTTCCGCCACCGGCAATGATCTCTGCGACAACCTTGTCGGCTCCCTCTCTACTCGATGCGTAGTTCACGACGACTGCCGCACCTCCCGCTCCCAACGTCTTTGCGATGCCCGCTCCGATCCCTTTTGATGCTCCTGTGACTACCGCCACCTTGCCAGTCAACTTGCTCATGCTGTACTCCTTCTTTCGACCATTGAGTTTGAAACACACTACGCGCGTAGTACTCTTGATGTCTTCTAATAGTGAAGTGACTCATAAAATTCCACGGCCTCTCCATTGGGCCGCCGGGACTACCATAAAGACTTTGCAGAATAGTGCATGATTGTGCCAAAGTGAGCACGATTGCGAGCGGATCAGCGTTATACATCTTATGTCACTTCAATAAGTGAAGTAATATGGCCTCAGTCATCCCGCCGTAATTATCGCGTCGAATGCTGGGATGGGAAGAGGCTAATCCCCATGAGCGAGAACTCCCACAGATCAACCACTCCCAAACGAATGGCTCACTACTTAACGCCTGTGAATTCTTTCGTCGAGGAACACCCCTTTGGGTTGTCCCGCTGCATAGCCTCGCGTCGCGTCGTCAGGACGCAAAGGAGCGTCGGACCATTCTTTCCTCTGTTGTTTGCGATCCTTCTCTCCGGGTGTGAAGGGGGTGTCAAGAAGCCTCTGTCCAATCCCGTGCCGGTATCCGTCGTGACGGCGCAGGCGACAGATGTTCCTGTGGGTGGGGAATGGGTCGGCACTCTGGATGGAAATGTCAATGCTCAGATACAACCTCAGGTGAGCGGATACCTAGTGAAGCAGTTGTATCGTGAGGGCACGATCGTAAGACAAGGGCAAGTCCTTTTTCAGATCGATCCGCGGCCCTTTCAAGCATTGGTCGAGCAAGCCGAGGGACAGGTGGGGCAGGCACAGGGCAACCTGGGACAGGCACAAGCGGATCTCGCGCTCGCGAAGATCAACGTGAAACGGGATGCGCCTTTGGCAGACGAACATGCCATCGCACAAAGTCAACTGGACAATGAGATACAGAAACTGGCCCAGGAAGAAGCAGATGTTCGAACCGCGGAAGCGGCTGTCGCGGCGGCTCGTGCGAATCTCGCCAGCGCTCGCCTTAATCTCGGATTTACGGAAGTCCGCTCTCTGATCACGGGAGTTGCGGGCCAGAACATTACCCAGGTAGGAAATCTCGTCAATCAGCAGTCTGTCCTGACGTCAGTGTCGCAAATGGATCCGATCAAGGTTTACTTTGCCATCTCTGATAGGGAATACCTCAGACTTATCCAGCGTAGCCGGGATAAAGGCGATGATCTGCTGAAGACCGCTTCAAACGTTCCCTTGACTCTTTGGCTGGCGGACGGCTCGCCATTCCCTCAAAAGGGAAAAATCGTCTATGTGGACCGACAGATGAATCAGCAGACGGGCGCCATCCGGGTCGCTGCGATTTTTCCGAACCCCGGCAATCTGCTTCGTCCTGGTCAGTTTGGCAGAGTGTCAGCCACCACGGAGATTCGCAAGCGCGCAATCGTGATTCCGCAGGTCGCAATCGTTGACCTACAGGGACAAAAGCAGGTTTACATCCTCGGAACCAACAACAAGGTTCATGTGGCAAGTGTCTCGGTCGGCCCGGAAGTGGGGGACGGGATCGTTATCGTTTCGGGACTGGACCCAGGTGCCCACGTCATCATCGATAACTTGCAAAAGCTCAATGAAGGTGCGGAAGTATCGCCGCATGACGTTCCGGTTCAGGCTGCGACGAGTCCACGCGGTCCAAAGTCTGGGGGGATCTAATGTCTAAATTTTTCATCCGGCGCCCTATTGTCGCGATCGTCATTGCTATCCTCACGGTCGTTCTCGGTGTTGTCTCCATGTTGACACTGCCAACAGCGCAGTTCCCGGATATCGCACCCCCGGAGATTCAGGTAGACGCGAACTATGCCGGCGCCAATGCGAAGGCTCTTCTTCAGTCCGTATCGACTCCGCTGGAGCAGCGCATCAATGGCGTCGACAACATGTTGTATATGTATTCGCTCAATGCGAACAACGGTGAAGCGCAGATCTTTGTCGACTTCGACGTGAAGACGAATCCCGATACGGATCAGACGCTGACCCAACTGCGTGTTGACCAGGCTCAAGCCCAACTCCCGCCGCAGGCGACAGTAGGAGGTATCACGGTTCAGAAATCACTGACCTCGCCGATGATGCTCGTCGCTCTGTCTTCTCCAGAAGGCAAATATGACGCAAAGTTTCTCACGAACTATGCCACGATCAATCTCCAGGACGAGATTACTCGTATTCCGGGAGTAGCCCGAGTGCAGGTCTTCGGTGGTCCTTACGCACTTCGGATTTGGGTGAAACCGGACCAACTTGCGAAGTTAGGGGTCACTGCCCCGGAGATCATTGCGGCTCTTCAGGTACAGAATGCTGTCAATCCTGCCGGCCAGGTCGGCGGTGCTCCATCTCCAAAGGGGCAAAAGTTTACCTACACGGTTCAAACCGAAGGCCGCCTTGTCACCCCGGAAGAGTTTGCCCGCGTCGTCATTCGAGCGAATCCCGACGGCTCTGTTCTTCATCTCGGGGACGTCGGCCGAATCGAACTGGGTGAGCAGTTCTATACACAGAGCAGTCGATACAACAAAGCACCTGCAGGGGTCTTCGGAGTCTACCAGTTGCCCGGAGCCAACGCTGTCGAGACGGCAAAATTGGTGAACAAGCGCCTGGAGGAGTTATCGGCGAATTTTCCGCCGGGCCTTAAATATGATGTGCCGCTCGATACTACGAAGGCCGTAACCGCAGGCATCCACGAAATTATCATCACACTCATCGAAGCCCTCGGTCTCGTGGTCGTCGTAGTTTTCGTATTTCTGCAAGGGTGGCGCGCTACCCTGATCCCACTGCTTGCCGTACCGGTGTCCCTCCTGGGAACCTTCATCGTATTTCCATTACTCGGCTTTTCGATCAACACGCTCTCGCTCTTCGGCTTGGTATTGGCGATCGGCCTGGTGGTCGATGACGCCATCATCGTGGTCGAAGCGGTGGAACACCATATCGATGAAGGCTTGACTCCGACTGGCGCCACGATCAAGGCAATGGAAGAGGTTTCAGGACCGCTCATCGGTATCGCCCTCATTCTTGCTGCAGTCTTCATTCCTACGGCAGCGATTCCTGGGATCACAGGCCGGCTGTATCAACAATTCGCGATCACAATCGCCATCTCCGTATTGATCTCTGCCTTCAATGCGCTGACCTTGAGTCCGGCTCTTGCTGCTCTCCTGCTCAAACCCAAAGACCAGGAACAGAAGCGTGGGCCATTGGGCTGGTTCTTTCGGGTGTTCAATAAGTTCTTTAGCCGGGCGACGGAAAATTACATTTCGACTTCAACGGTTCTAGTACATAAGGCGGGATTTTCTGTTCTCGCGCTTGGCGGGGTTGCGGTGATCGCTGCGATGATCGGAAGTCATCTACCAACTGGCTTCATCCCTACTGAGGACCAGGGGTACGCCTTCGTCGCGATGCAACTTCCGGATGCTTCTTCGCTCGAGCGCACAGATGAAGCGGACCTAAAGATATCGGATGCTCTTCTGAAAACCCCTGGGGTACGGGGAGTGGTGCAGGTTAACGGATTCAGCTTGCTTACGCAGACCCAGGGAACCAACACGGCCTTCTTCTTTGTATCGCTGAAAGACTGGGGATTGCGCAAATCGAAGCAGGAGAAGTTTGAGGCAATTCAGGCGAGCTTAGCCAAGCAGTTGGCGGCCAACCCGGACGGAATAGCCTTCAGTTTCCCCCCACCTTCGATCCCGGGCGTAGGAACATCTGGAGGTGTCACGTTCATCCTTCAGGATAGGTCTGGGAGAGATGATTCCGCATTTCTCACGAAAAACCTCGATACATATCTCACAGCATTAAAAGCACGACCAGAAATTGCCGCGGCAATTCCGTCGTATCAGCCTGCAGTTCCAGAACTTTACGCCGCTGTTGACAAGGACAAGGTCGTAGAGCAGCAGGTGCAATTATCCGACGTCTACGCGACCATGCAGACGTTTATGGGCGGTTACCTGGTCAACTACTTCAATCGCTTTGGTCGCCAGTGGCAGACCTATGTAGAGGCTGAGGACACAGAGAGAAGCAACATCGAAAATATCGGCCGGTTTTATGTGAGAAGTGCGAATGGCAGCCAGGTCCCACTGGCGTCGCTCATCAACGTCAAGCGGATCAATGGGCCGGAGTTCATTCTGCGGTTCAACGAATATAACGCCGTGCAAATCAGCATTGTCGGTGCACCCGGAAAGAGTTCTGGACAGATCATGAAAGCTCTCGAGGAGACCTTCCGCCAGAGCATGCCGGCAGGAATGGGTTTCGACTATATGGGCATGTCGTACCAGGAACATAAGGCGGCGCAAGGGCTGCCGGCTTGGGTGGTATTTGCACTCTCCATCCTCTTTGTCTTCCTGATTCTCGCCGCACTCTATGAGAGCTGGTCGTTGCCATTCAGTGTCCTCCTCAGTACACCGGTTGCTATTCTCGGCGCCTATATCGCCTTGAGCTTTCGTGCACTCGAAAATGATGTCTTCGCAACTATCGGACTGGTGATGCTGATTGGTCTTTCGGCGAAGAACGCAATTCTGATTGTCGAATTTGCGAAAACCAATTATGAGAGCGGCCAATGCATTGCTGATGCTGCCCTAAGTGCTGCGCGCTTGCGTCTTCGGCCGATCATTATGACTGCTTTCGCATTTATCTTCGGCTGTCTTCCGCTGTGGACCGCTGAAGGAGCGGGTTCGGTTTCGCGCCGCATCCTCGGTACGGTGGTAATTGGAGGCATGGCACTCTCCACCGTTCTAGGTGTGCTCTTGATCCCCGCGAGCTTCGCCTTTGTCGAGTACGTCTCACATCGATACCGCAAGGGTGGCAAGGGAACGACGATGGATTCCAAACCGGATCTGGACCCGCCCGCTCTTGGGAAAGACGGCCGATTGAATGAGCCGGTCGAAAGTGAAGGTGCTACGGCATGACGAAGCTCTCGAGAGGCAGTTTCATTCTCATCACAATCTTCCTCGTCTTTGCGACTGCGGGTTGCAGCGTTGGTCCAAAGTACATTCGTCCGCAGGTCGCTGCGCCCCCTACCTTCCGCGGTGCGGACGACACTGCCGTCGCCAGCAGATCAGAAGACTCGCTGGGAGATCAACAATGGAGCACGGTATTCTGTGAGCCGGAGTTGCAAGAGTTGATACGACAGGCCCTGGCAAGCAACTACGATCTGCGGATCGCAGCGCAGCGCGTTCTGGAACAGCAGGCCCAAGTGAGGATCACGAGGTCGCAGGAGTTCCCCCAGCTGAGCGGTGGTGCTACTGGCTTGGGTGCAGAGCTTCCCGACGCTCTTGGAACGAATCTGGGGAATCCCTTATCTCTCGGGAGTTTCAGCATATCCGGCTCGTGGAGTCCGGACTTTTGGGGACTCTATCGAAAACAGACCGAAGCTGCCCGAGACCAACTGCTGGCCCAGAGCTGGGCGCAGCGAGCAGTACGCCTTACACTTGTGCAGCAGGTCGCAACTACCTACTTCCAGATTCGAGCCCTTGATGAACAATTAGATATCGCTCGAGCAACGCTCAAAACGAGGAAGGATTCACTGAAGCTTACGCGGACTCTTGAGAGTCGTGGCGCGGCTCCGCTTTCCGATGTACGGCAGGCCGAACAGCTTTTTTATACCGCGACGTCGACCATCCCTCAAATAGAGCAGCAAATCCAACAGAAGGAGAATGAGATGCGGCTCTTGCTCGGGCAATCGCCGGGACCGATCGTCCACCAGGCTCCTGGCGCTCTCGCTCCGCCCCCGCAGGAACTGCCTGTGGGTTTGCCATCCCAACTTCTCACACGGCGTCCCGACATCCAACAGGCTGAAGCGCGCCTGCAGGCATCGAATGCTCTGGTCGGCGCGGCCCGAGCCCAATTCTTCCCCCAGATGTCGATCAGCGGGTCTGCCGGCTTCGGTGGCGACGAGTTCTCTAACTTATTCGCTCCGGGAAGCAAGACCATCTATGGTCTCGGCTTCATCACACAGCCTATCTTCCAGGGAGGCCGGATTCGCGGGCAATACGACCTGTCGAAGCGCCAAAAAGACGAGTTGATCCTGAATTACCAGAGCAGCATCATCACAGCGCTACGCGACGTCTCGAATGCACTCATCGCGGCGAAAAAGCAACGCGAAACGCGCGAACAAGAGGAACTGCTGGTAGGCTCTGCCAAAGATGCAACGCGGTTAGCACGTGACAGGTATCAGGCAGGCGCATCCAGCTACCTGGAGGTTTTAACCACCGACTCCAGTCTTTTTACAGCGCAGCTAAACCTTGTTACAGCACGACAGAACGAAGCTCTCACCCTGGTCCAGCTCTACTCCTCTCTTGGAGGAGGATGGCAATAGTCAAATCTACCCTGACGAGGAGACGACCACTCTCCAATTATGAGATTTCGGCTTCTCGTTTCATCGCCTCGACTGCTTTCTGGAAACGTTGGGAAATACGTTCTTTCTCGCCATCACGCTGGGCCTGTTCCATCAAGCTCTGGTCGTAGAGGATAGTGTAGGTCAAGACACAGCGATCAAAGGAGCTGGAGCTCAAAGAGACGCATCCATGATAGGCAAACTGCGCCATAGGTCCTGCAATTTGGGCATATGTGTAGGAGTGGTCGGTCCGTCCAGCCATCGCCTCCAATATCGAATCCCCTACCTGTCTGACACTGCCTAGCTCGCCCTCCCCCGAAATCAGCGTGCATGGAATATTCAGAAAGCGGCCTGCGTCGACGAACCCTCCAATTCGGCGCCATGCCTCGTCGATTGGCTTGCCAATATTGGTGCGGCAGACGATCACGGCAAAAAACGGAGTGCGAAGTTCCTGAGTGAGCGCGTCCATCGACAGGTTCCTTTCTCTAAGCCCTGGTTATCTTGCGTGAGAGTGCATTGTAGTTTTTGCGAGTTGATGATGGGGTTTCGTGACTATTGCTCCGATGCCACTCGAAGCGCGGCGGCCCCATCTGACCAGGACTCGTGAGCTGGTGAACAACTTTCCTTCGGGATCGCGGGGTCACGTTTCGCCGGTGTTGCGGCTGAAGTCGGCTTCAACGCGGGTAGGAGTGGGATCGCCAGCAGGGATATTCCTGCGATTATGGCCATGACGTTGAAGATATCGGCGAAAGACAAAACCAGGCTCTGCTTTCTGATGACGGCCTCTAGTCCCTTTAAAGCCTCAGGGGAGAGGTCACTGGTCTGAGCTATCACAGCCAGGCTTCGACCATAAAACGTTTCCAGCAATCGTCCCGAATGCAGCGATGACCGCCGATCAATGAGCACAACCGCTACAGTAACTCCAACCGAGGTCCCGAACTGCCTCAGCCCATAAAAGATGGCCCTCGCACTAGATGTTTCTTGCTCCTTGACCAGAGCAAAAGCGGCCCCACCAAGCGTGGGGACCGAGAGGGCGATGAACGCTCCATTGAGAAAGAGAGGTATCCAAAGAAGATGATCAGGAGTGTCGGGCGTCAGAAATTGTGCGAACATCAACTCGGATATCATCGCGGTCAGGAATGCAATTGCCAGAATGAGACGGCTTCCCAGCCGCCTTACCAGCGGTTGCACAAACTGAAGCAGCCAGAGCGAGACTGCGGCTCCAGCCGAGCTGATGCTGAGGAGCATACCTGTTTGCAATGCGGAATGTGACTCCACTGTTCGCAGGTATTGCGGAATGACATAAAGACTCCCCGACAGAAGCAAACCGAGCGCGAAACCGAGTATCCCACCGGCATATACGGAGCGTTCTCGCATATACCGAAGGTCTAGAAGGGGAGCCTGGTTCCGCGGCGACAGCTGCCAAAGGACAAACAGAGCATTGCCCAGAATGCCAACAACGAAACACGTAGTGATAAACGAAGAGCCAAACCAGTCGTCGATCGTCCCTCGGCTCAGGGCGGTTTGAAGAGCAGCTGCTCCGGTCACTAACAGACCGGTTCCGAGCAGGTCGACCCGCTCCCCAGTGTTGTCTGCCAACCTCCAGTAGTCCGAGGTGAAGGCCAGAAACAACCCGGCTGCAGCGAACATGAAGAGCGCAGGAAAAACAAACTGAAGTCGCCAGTTGATGTTGTCTGCAAGCCATCCGGAGGCAATATACGGAATAAGCCGTCCAATTAAGAGAACTTCAATAAAGAAGGAAACTGCGATTGAGGCCCTGTGTTCCACTTCGATGCGTTGCGTAAAGAAGACGAACGTGCGTACGAGGAATATACCGCCGGCAAATCCTTGTACTGCGCGGAATATCAGAAAGACGGGAAGATTGGGGCTTAACGCACATCCAACGGATGCGGTGGCATAAAGAAGAGCGCAGGCACCGAGATATTCCCTGTTTCCGAAAAAGACCGAGAGCCGGTGCGACAGGGCAATCGCTACTGCAAAGGCAGTCGTATAGATAGTGAGAGCCCAGCTGGCCTCATCACTCGATGCGCTAAGCGTTCCTCCAAGATCCGTAAGTGTTAGGCTGACGCTCGCCGTAGTCCAGTACTCAGCACAACACGCAAGGGCAAATGCCAGTAACGTGGCGGAACGTTGCCAACGAACACTCTGCGCGGTAGTTTCGTGCACGTCCATACTGGGTTCCACCTGGGTCATCCTTTTGGAGGGGGTGCCCTATTCCATCGCTTATTCAAGTGGGCAAGCTTCACTTGAGAAACACGTTTAGACATTTTCGGCAGATTGCCTATAGGTTTGCGACAACAAAGATCGCGAGGGCAATCGCAACGCAATCCTCAACATAAGCAGCTGGGCGGTCGCTCTTGAAGAGCTTAGCCAGGGAGGCACGAAGCGCCGCGCCACCATATGTACCCACTACAGCGCCCAGCACTGCAGCCGCGACAGATATACCCACGGAACTGCCGGCTATACCTATGGCGCCCCCTGACACTGCGGCCAATAGAAGCCGTGGCACGAATTGCTTTGCAACTTTCCGGCTCGGTGTGGAAGGCAACTGATCCGTCACGAATTCCACGAGCCCTAGCACCGTGGCAATGTAAGGGGAAATGGTGAATCCGAGGAAGGCTAGCTTTGTTCCTCCAAGGTGTAGGCGATTCAGACGTGCGGCCCAGACCACGGCTACCAGGCTCATGAATGCTCGGAGACCCGAAAGGACGCCGACAAGAAATGCGAGAAAAAGTATATACATCGCGACTCCAAATGGGGATCTCACCTGTGAGATTGAACTCACAACACATTCACCCATGAACATAGGATCGATTCTCGCGAAGAACGGCTCACAAATATATATAGTAGCTTCCGTTTTTGAAGATAATGGCACAAACAAGTTCGCTTTAGCAAAGCGTGTCGTCATGGGAGGCGGGAGAATTGCAGAGTGAGAGCTTGGTCCGGCCGGCTTCTCGAAGTGCTAATCCGTCAATTCTGGCGAACAACATATTGCAGTGAGTGCGAGGGCGCTAAGGGCCTCTAAGGAAGGAAGATTCCGATGAAAGCGGAAGGTTATTCAAATTGGATTGGAACATGGAAACAAGGGAGCGGAAGCATCTCCACGAAGACAACGACCGTGAACCAACAGCCGTTCAGCTATGCAAGCCGATTTCAGGGCGCTCCTGGAGCGAATCCCGAAGAACTCCTCGCCGCTGCGCTTGCAGGCTGTTTCAATCAGGCTCTCGCAAATAACCTCGGAATGATCGGCCTCGAGGCAAACAGCGTCATTACGAGAGTTGAGATTGATGTAGTCCAGAACGAACACGACAGTCCGAGTATTCTTGGTTCTCACATTACCGTGGAAGCGAAGGTTCCCGGAGCTTCCTCCGAGCAGTTCGCGGAGTGCGCTGAGCGTGCCCGGGCCAATTGTGCCATATCGAGGATCCTGAAATGCAGTATCACGATGTCCGCGACTCTGAAGGGGTGACGACCTGGATCGATCGCCATTTGAAATGTAGATTTGACAATTCTTAAAATTGACTTCATTATTTGAAGTGACTAGCCGAGGAGGCACATCTATGAATACTACATATGACACATCCACGACCGCTCTCTTGATTGTCGATCCATATAACGACTTCATGAGCGAAGGCGGAAAACTTTATGACGTTACCAAGCCGCAGGCTGACTCGGTGAATTTCTACGAGAACATGCGCGCTTTGATTCCCGCGATCCGCGCTGCCGGCATCCAGGTGTTCATCGTCCCTCATCACCGCTCTCGTCTCACCGATTTTGATCATTGGCTTCACGTCAATCCGGTTCAGGCAGAGACAAAGGCGAAGTCTTGTTTCGAGGATGGGGCCTGGGGCGGAGAATTTCACCCTGAGTTCGGCCCGAAGCCCGGGGATGTGGTCGTTCTGGAGCATTGGGCTCAAAACGGGTTTGCGAACACGGACCTCGATGCGCAGTTGAAACAGCACGGAGTCAAGAAGTTAATCTTCGTGGGGTTCATCGCCAATTCGTGTGTCGAGGCTACGGCAAGAATGGGTATGGAGCTTGGCTACCACGTAACTCTGATCAACGACGCGACGGCCGCATTCAATCCGGAAGGCATGGTTGCTGCGGAAGTGAACGCGAAACTCTTCGCTCATGCGGTTCACTCCACCAATGACCTCCTCAAGTTGCTACCGGGCGGCAAAAAGTAGAACGCCTCTGTTTTGGCATTCAGCGCAACCCTGCCTATCGACGGAAAGAAAGAAGAAAGATAAGACATGACGAGTACGGGTAATAGGAAGAAGGAGACGGCAGTCGTGACCGGGGCATCCGCCGGTCTAGGCAGGGTGTATGCGGATCGGCTTGCCCGAGAAGGTTATGATCTGATCCTGGTAGCACGTCGAGCGGATCGTCTCCAGAAGTTGGGAGAAGACTTGGTTCAAAGTTACGGCATTCACGCGGATGTCTTTGTTGCTGATCTTGCCGCGAGTGACGACCTTGAAAAGTTAGTCGCAAGGATTTCGGATGACCAATCGATCACTTTCCTTGTGAACAATGCAGGGACGTCGACTCTCGGTTCGGTTATGAACTCAAAGGCATCCGATGAACTTTCTATGATTCAGGTGAACGTCGTTGCGCTGACCCGTCTTACCGTGGCCGCTTTGCAACGTTTTCGCGCTCAAAATCACGGTACCATTGTCAATATTGGCTCGATTTTAGGGTTTCATAGTTTGCCCATCAGCAGCATCTATAGCGGCACGAAGGGCTATGTGCTGAACTTTACGCGAGCAATCCAAGAAGAGTTGGCTGGTACCGGAGTGGTTGTGCAATTGGTTGCGCCCGCTGCGACCGCAACCGAGATTTGGGATATTGCGGGAGTTCCCCTTTCCAACCTAGACCCTTCCACAGTGATGGCTGCGGAAGACTGTGTGGATGCGGCTATGGCTGGTCTGAAGTTGGGGGAAAATGTCACATTGAACTCCGTCGAGAATGAAAAATTGTTCGCAGAATACGACGCGGCCGGGATCAAGTTGCTAAAAGCATCCCAAACGAGTCGGCCTGCTTCGCGGTACAAGATCGCACATTAACACAACAAGTCAGCAAACCGGATAGATCTGAACGCCGAATAGGCAGAAGCATGAACTTTCTCGAATGACCAAAACTGTCTTAAAACGATCACTCGGCGCGGCGGCGGCTTTATCGCTATTCAATCTGCTTGCCCAGGGACAGAGCACGAGCAGTACAAGCCTCCTGCCGAATTCGATCAATACTCCCCGGCCATTCGACCCTGGATCAAATACCACAAACCCGAGTGCGCTGGCAGAACAGGCGCAGAATCCCTATCTGGGAAGTGTTCCGACGGGCGCTCTGGTACCAGGCGTTCTACCTCTGTCCCTCCGAGATGCCGTATCGCGCGCCCTCCGTGCCAATCTCGGACTCATTGACACGGAGCAGGGCTATGCGGAGGCGAGAGCTGCTCGGATCAGAGCCTTCTCGACGCTCCTGCCACAATTGTCCGCGGACGCTGCGCAGGACTATCGGAACCTGGTTGAAAACACTATTGGAATCAATGCGACGATCGCACCGTACAACTACGAAACTGCGCACATCTATCTCTCCCAGCGCATCGTCGATGTCCGTGCAATGCACGAGGTTGCCGCCGCAAAGAAGGGTGTTGACGCGAGTAATGCGGAGTTTATTGACGCTCGAAATATTGTCGTTCTTGCGGCGACGAGTTCCTATCTTCTGGTGGCGGCAGGACAAGTTCGGCTAGACACAGCGAAAGCCCAGTTGGCAACGGCTGTGGCAACCGATCAACTCGTCCGCGATCGCGTCTCCCATGAAGTTTCGCCTCAGATCGAAGGTATACGCGCCGAAGTGGTAAGACGCTCGGCAGAACAGCGTGTTGCGATCGCCAGCGCTACGCTGGAAAAGGATAAGCTCGCGCTTACGCGCATAATCGGCTTGCCCATCGCCCAGGAGTTTCTGTTGGTCGATGCACTTGTCTATGCTCCGGCACCTGATCAGTCGCTGGACCAATTGATCGTTATTGCGAGAGGTCAGCGCCAAGATATTAAGGCGGCTGTTGCACGGTTGGAGGCGGCCAACCAGACCGTCAAAGCACAGTCTGCGGAACGTCTACCCACGCTCGAGGTCAAGGCGAACGCTGGCGAAACCGGCTTCAATTATGCTCGTAGTATTCCCGACTACGAGGTTGGCGCCCGCATCTCCCTCCCGATCTTCACTGGACGGAGAATTGAGGCGGATGTGCTCTCCGCCAAAGCCGTGCTCCATCGCCGACAGGCCGAACTTAGCGATATTCAGGCCCGTGCGGTCTACGACGTGCGCACAGCTATGTTAGATCTCAGAGCTGCCGAAACAAGCGTGGAAGTGTCGGGTGAAAATCTCAAACTTGCAAAGGAGGGGCTGAGACAGGCGAGGGATCGCTTTGAAAATGGTGTGACGAATAGCGTCGACCTCGTGCAGGCTCAACAGGATGTGGCGGAAGCGGAGGACAATCGCGTGGCCAGTATCTATTCCCATTCTCTTGCGAAATTGATGCTCATCAGGGCCACCGGTAGCGCAGAAACCGACTATCTGACCTATCTGGGGGTCCGCTAATGGCTACGCAGGATGCGCCTCACGAGACATCACTCGCCAGACGATTCATCATCGGAGGACTGGTTATCGTTTTGATCCTTGTCGTGACGGTCTGGTTTATTGCTCCCGGAAGTGTGAGCACGAATGACGCTCAGGTTGACGGCCATATCCATCCTCTCAACGCGAGGGTTTCGGGCACGGTTACTTGGGTTAATCCAGTCGTCAATGACACGCACTTCGTGCAATCTGGAACCATCTTGGCTCGTCTTGACCCAAACGACTATGAACCTACGGTCGACCGGCTAGAAGGCGACATTCAGTCGACCGAGGCTCAGTTGGTGGCGGCAAAACTGAACGTCCAAATCTCCGAGATGACCACACGGAGTCGGCTTTCGGCGGCGAGAGCGGCGGTGGCGGAAGCTAGAGCCGAAATGGCTACTGCTGGTGCCCAAAGCCTTTCAGCAGCAGCCTCCTTGGCTCAGACGACTGCTGTCTTTCACAGGGCGGAAGACGATCGCAGACGCTACTTTGCATTGGTAGAGAGTCACGAGATCTCTCGATCAGAATACGATCAGAGAGCCACCGAAGCGGCCACAGCCGAAGCTCAAATGAGGGCAGCGGAGGCCAATCTTGCAGCTGCTCGGGAACATATCGCGTCTGCCGCTCAGAGAATTACGGAACGCGAAGGCGATCGTTTAGCAGCAGAAACCGCTCCACAGCAGATTGCATCCGCACGAGCAAATGTTCAACGGGTCGATGGGGATCTGAGAAAAACACGGGCAATTCTGAAAGATGCGTCCCTAAATCTAAGTTACACGGCAATCATTGCACCAGTTGATGGACTGATCGGTCGAAAACAGATCGAGGTGGGGCAGAGGATTGCCGCGGGGCAACTCCTACTGACCCTCTCTCCTACCAACGACATCTGGGTTGTCGCTAATTTCAAAGAAACTCAACTCAAACGGATGAAGATCGGCCAGTCAGCGACGATTCACGTAGATTCGTCGGGTGAGGACATCGGTGGAACGGTGGAAAGCCTGGGAGGCGCCACGGGAGCGAAATATGCGCTTATCCCTCCGGAAAACGCGACTGGAAACTATGTCAAAGTCGTGCAGAGAGTGCCGGTAAGAATAAGGATCTCCCCAGGGAATCGCCAAACCACTCTAGTTCCGGGAATGTCAGTCGAAGTGAAAGTGGACACGCGCCATTGAGAGTTTCCCGCCAACGCACACGCCTAGGCGGAACTCTTTCTCGATGACTTTGTCTGCCCATTCAACCCAGGCTTTCTTTCCGCCGCAGTCTTTGTGGAGATTCGAGCTTTTGGTGACTTCGATCTGGCAGTTCGGGGGGAGGCGCTTTGTTTGGCACCGTAGAACGCGGCAGCATTCGCTTCGCGTTCTGCCTTCCAGACCTTCCCAATTACGACATCGCAATCATCGAAACTAAATGGCTCTCCATTTGGGGCGTTCCACGATGGCCCTACAAGCTCCTTAGTCTTTTTATGGACCAGTTTGACTGAGGCCGATCCTTTGCCATCGTATCCGCCCCAGCGAAGATTCCAGTTTCGAAAGGAAAGCAAGACTTGATCTAAGTCCTTGCCCATCGGAGTGGCATAATATTCGTGTCGGAGGGGACGAGCGTTGTATACCCTTCTTTCAACAATGCCATCTTCCTCCAGGCGTTTCAGGCGGGTAGCCAAGAGGTGGGAGGACATTCCGGTTTGGGCCTGAATCTCCTCAAACCGTCTGACACCCATCGAGATCTCTCTCATGATCAGAAGGGTCCAGCGATCACCCACGACGGAGAGCGATCGCGCGATATTGCAGGAACATTCTGAGGTGTCTTCCCAACTCATACGAATCCTCGATCTGGGGTTTATAACGCTCCTGTGACTGAACCACCCCTGGTGCAAATCACATGTTAAGTATACGCCTCCCCTCTTCCCTATTTGAAGGGAGTCCGTTTAGAACGCGACTTCTAGGTTCCTTCGATGCGCGGAGTCGCTAACACATCGACGCATTAACATGTTTATTATCTGATAGTTGCCGAGGGTGGCCGCGGCGCAATTGTAGTCGCCGCAGGATTACTTCACCATTTGCGGGAACACCAGGTGTGAACCATGAAATCACACCCCCTGAGAAGACGCCTTATGTCGCCGGAAGAATTGGCAGGTCATTCACTCTCCAATCCGTCTACGGTCTTTCCCTGAGCTCCAGAGACGCTCATCTCAGTTATATTATTCATGTGCCTTCAAAAAGAAAAGACACTACGCTAGAAACGCTTCTTTCGATCTCGGCCGCTCTTGGCAAGAACAATGTGTCTGATACCCAACAATTTGCTGAATGTCTTCGGCAAATCGCTGACCGCCATGCACTCCTGATCATGCGCGAACTGGTTATGAATGTACGCCGATTCCAGGACATCCAGGCACAGACAAAAATCTGTTCTCACGTACTGAGTTCACGACTGAAACGTCTGGAGAATGACGGGATTGTGGAAAAACGACAATACTGCATTCGTCCGCCCAGGTTCGAGTATTTCGCCACAGCCAAGGGCAAAGCCCTTGACGAAGTCCTCTTTGCTGCCGCGAACTGGAATATCTTATGGGGTCCACCAGGGCCAACGGACGAACCGTCCATTATCGCGTACGACAAGGCGACAGGCATCAGACTTGGAGCTTTACCACCACACCGGTCCAGAAGCAGTAAAAAGGTTGACTCCAGGTAAAAGCAAGAGCTGCCTTCCATCATTTACGGCACGTTAAATCTAACGGTCTTATACCGACGAAAGGAAGTTTGGATTGACACATCGCTATTGTGACTTCATAATTTGAAGTGACAATAGCGATGGATTCGTTGCACCATGTCGATTTGAACTTCACCACTGTACTTGAGGGCATCATGCCAGCGAGAACTGCATTGGTGAGGCTCTCCTAAGGAGGAGTCCTCAATGACTACCGGCATCTACACGCCCGACGAAACTGGCTTGTTGATTATTGACCCGTACAACGACTTTATGAGCGAAGGCGGGAAGCTTTATGACCAACTCAAAGAAGTAGCGGAGTCCGTGGGCTTTCAGGAGAACATGCGGCGCCTCATCGAAGTTGTTCGAGGTGCGGGAGTGAAGGTGTTTATTGTGCCCCATCATCGGGCCCGCGGCGCAGACCTAGCCGCATGGAGGCACGTCAATGTTTCGCAGCGGATCGCAGATGAGATGCAGCTCGCCGCGTGTGGAACCTGGGGCGGCGAATGGCATAGCGAATTTGGTCCTCAGCCTGGGGATGTCATTGCCCAGGAGCATTGGGGACAGAGCGGATTCGCGAATACTGATCTCGATGTGCTCCTTAAGCAGCACGGGATTTCAAAGGTAATCATTGTGGGAATGGCTGCCCACACCTGCGTTGAGTCTACTGCCCGGTTCGCCATGGAGCTTGGATATCACGTAACGCTTGTCAAGGACGCCACCTCAGCCTATAACCCAGAGTCCCTGCGCGTTGCGCATGAGATCACAGGTCCAACGTACGCACACAACATCACCACCACCGATTGTTTCGTGGGTGAGCTGGCAGAGTGGGAAAGTGGTGACCTATTTGGCATTGAACAGACAATGCTGTGCACGAATGCAGGGAGGAATCATGATCCAGGCAAATGAGCTAGAGAAGATTCCACTCTTTCGTTGCCTTAGCGAGCCGCAGCGGCAGCGCCTTGCAGCCAATGTGGCCGAGTTGAACGTACAAGCCGGTGAGTGGATCATTCGGGAAGGGGAGACCCCTTCGTTTTACGTTCTGCTCGAAGGCGCTCTTGATCTCGAAAAAGAGTACGGCGGACCCAGCAGGGTTCGGGGTCAATACAAGCCGGGCGACTTTTACGGCGAAACTCCAATACTTTTGGATGCCCCCACGATTGCCTCCCTTCGAGCAACCGAGCCCTCGCGTCTGGTCCGGCTCGACCGGAACCAATTCAAAGAACTGATCGACTCTTCAACCGAGTGCGCCAATTTGGTCGTACAGACAATGACCAAGCGACTTACGTCGATGCGAGAGTACATGCGTGAGAATAATCCTCTCCGGGTACTCGTGGTCGGCTCTCAGTTCAGCGACGACTGTAGAGATATCCGATCTTTCCTGGCTTTGAATCGTATTCCCTACGAGTGGGTTGACGGCGAACGCGAGCCTGACCGCATTCCTGTGTCGAGGCCGCCCGAATTTACAGGCTCGTTCGTAATCATAGACAAATCCACTCTCGTCGGCGGACCGCTCACCGTCCGTAAAGTCGCTGAAGCTCTTGGCATTAGCACTAAACCGAGTCGAACGAAATATGACGTTGTTGTCATAGGTGGTGGCCCGGCAGGACTCGCATCTGCCCTTTATGGAGCCTCCGAGGGGCTGAATGTCCTCCTCGTGGAGAGGAGCGCGACCGGAGGACAAGCCGGAACCTCCTCCCGGATCGAAAACTACCTCGGTTTTCCGAGCGGGATCTCGGGAGACGAACTGGCATCAAGAGCTTTAAAGCAAGCAACGCGATTCGGCTCCGAGATGGTTATGACACGCAGTGTTGAGACTATTTCATCCATCCCATCAGGTTACGTGGTCGAGTTGGATGGGGGCAGCCGCGTGGACACGAAAACAGTTGTGTTAGCCACTGGAGTGCAATGGAGGCGGTTGCAGGCCGAGGGAATAGAGCGGCTAACAGGTAAGGGCGTTCTGTACGGAGCGGCGCGTACCGAAGCTCCGACCGTGGTCGGCAAGAATGTTTTCATTGTGGGAGGTGGCAATTCAGCAGGACAGGCAGCCATGTACTTTTCGAGCTATGCGACTTCGGTCACTATGCTCGTTCGCGGGGAGGGGTTGGAGTCCTCCATGTCGCAGTACCTCATCACACAGTTGGCGCAGCGAGCCAACATTCGTCTCGAAAACCACACGCAGGTCCAATCTGTCGATGGAGCTAACTCCCTGCAGACGATCCGAATCACGCGAGATGGGATCACGAGCCAACGTAATGCAGATGCCTTGTTTATCATGATCGGCGCCGATGCGGACACTCGTTGGTTGCCCGACCAAATCGAACGAGACGCAAATGGTTTCATTTGCACGGGGAGGGACTTATCAACATTTCCCTCCGATCGATCGCCATATTCACTTGAAACAGCTCTTCCTGGCATTTTCTGTGCCGGAGATGTACGTCATGACTCTATCAAGCGAGTGTCAAGTGCAGTAGGGGAAGGAAGCATGGCAATCGCTTTTATTCATCAGTTCCTCGCTTGCTAAGCAGTGAGCGTGCAGTGCGCTGAACAAACAGTGATGAAATGCGGCAGCAGTACTGACTGCGAACGTTCGGCTTCAGGCTGGTCGGGTACACGAACTTTGTGCTTGGAGCGGCAAACCTGACACGCTCGAACCTCTGTCAGGGGACACACCGAGAGAGTTGGACAATCGCTGCCTCGGAACTTTTTATGCACAACCGGTAGAGCTGGAGTTGGCCTCCGGCGAAAGGAGGGCAATATGCGCGGTTATGGAAATGAATGGGGAAAGCACTTCTTTGTAGATGCGGCGTCAAGCATCGTGGTTGAACCCACGAGCAGACCTCCGTTCGCGGTTACACGCCTTATCTCCAAGGTTGTGCCACCCGACATCACAACAACGATTCCCACGGAAGATTCATTCCTGATCTCGATTGCGTTGCAACCGATGCGAAAGGGTGTCTGGGACCATTGGAGTGACGGCAAGCAGATAGACGTTCCCGTAATTCCCGTCCTTCATGCAAGTGTCTTTGATCTGCAGGCCGGACAGGTAGCGTGGGTCAAGACGCCCTTCGATTACCTTCACTTCAACATTCCGCGTGAAACCGTAGATGCGTTTACCGACGATCATGGCCTCACCAAAGTCTCCACCGTACAACCGACGATCTGTGCTGACGATCACGCGATCGCGAACCTGACCCGACTCATTCTCCCCTTCATGGACGATCCCCAGGAGCGCAGCGAGCTCTTTCTCGACCACTTCGGCTTGCTCCTCTGCTCGCGCCTCGTCGAGGGCTACACCAGTTCTACTCTCGCGATCGAGAAAAATCGTGGGGGATTGGCTCCGTGGCAGAAGCGGAGAGCAGAAGAGATTCTTATGAACCATCTTAGCGGTAACCTCAAGCTCGATCGGCTGGCTCGGGAATGCAATCTCTCCCCAGGCCACTTCGCACGAGCGTTCAAGACAAGCTTCGGTGTATCTGTCCATCGGTGGGTCCTGGATCGTCGCATTGAGCATGCGAAGGTGTTGATGAGCCACACCTCACTTTCGCTCCCTGACATCGCATTTCGGACCGGCTTTTCGAGCCAGTCCACCTTCTCTCGAGCTTTCCTGCAGAGGGTAGGAACGAGCCCAGGTCAGTGGCGCAGGAGTATGGGGCCGGCCACTTCGCGCAGCATGTCCATCCCTGGACGGGTATCGGTTGTAGATCCTCTGGTCGGCTCTATGACGAGTCCATATTAAGCGGTCGTACGACAAAATCAATTAGTCGCTTCAAATTGTGAAGCATTACACATTTGTGGACCATAACCTCAACACTGAAAGGAAAATACTATGGGTAAGCTCGATGGGAAAATTGCGGTTGTAACAGGCGCGTCAAAGGGCATCGGAGCCGCTTCAGCGAAACGTCTTGCGGCAGAGGGTGCTGCAGTCGTTGTGAACTATCACACCAGCAGCGAGGGGGCCAACAAAGTCGTCTCAGAGATCGTAGCGGCAGGAGGCACAGCAGTCGCCATCGGCGCGGATGTCTCGAACGAACAGGAGATCGCTGAATTGTTCGCCCGGACGAAAGAGATCTACGGCAAACTCGACATCCTGGTGAATAATGCAGGCGTGTATGCTTTCGGTCCGCTTGAGGAGATCACAGCTGAGAAGTACCATCGCGAGCACAATCTCAACGTGCTGGGATTGCTTCTGACCATTAAGGCTTCCCTACCTTTGTTTCCTTCCGAGGGTGGCAGCATCATCAATATCGGTTCTCGTGTCAACACCGTTGCACCGGCAAAGTCGGTGATCTCCTCTGCCAGCAAAGCTGCGGTGGATGCAATTACGAAGGTCTTATGCAAAGAACTTGGGCCGCGCAAGATCCGAGTCAACTCGCTCAATCCTGGCGTGATCACGACGGAGGGCTTCGTCGCAGCGGGTCTTGCCGATAGCCCAATGCAGAAGCACTATGTGGAACTGACCCCCCTTGGTCGTATGGGTGAGCCTGACGACGTGGCTTTCCCCGTAGTCTTTCTGGCCTCGGACGACTCACGCTGGATCAGTGGAGAGTTGATCATCGTTGCTGGTGGAGAATAGGGCTGCAGGATGTTCGACCGTCAGCCGGGAGATGGGCAGCTGACGGTCGGATAGCCGCATAGTGCTACGAGTGGTTAACGATGACAGCTTTTTATCTTCGCATCTCAGACTAAGACAGCTTCCGATTCCGTTTGCAGAGCTAGATACTGATGCACGAATGCGATTGCCATGCTCCCTTCACCCATTCCGCTGGAAACTCTCTTGATCGAATCATGCCGAATGTCGCCGGCGCAAAAGATCCCAGGTAAGCTGGTTTCGAGAGAGAAAGGCGTCCGTCCTCCGGATTGCACCGAGACGTCTCGCCCCGTATAAACGAAACCATTGGGGTCTCTTTGCAGACTTTCGGGCATCCACGCACTGGAGGCACAGGCCCCAATCATCACGAACAATGCATCGGCCCTACGTTGCTTCAGGTCGCCCTGGGTGACCGTGCAGATCGATTCCAAATGGGTATCTCCCGATACGGACGTGAGCTCGGTACTTGTCTCAACAAAGATATTCGCTCGGCTGTAAAGCTGGTCAACGAGATATTGCGACATGGAATCGCGGATGTCCCGGCCCCGGACCAAAAGGGTTACGGAGCGTGCGTAGCTCGAGAAGAACATGGCCGCCTGCCCCGCAGAATTGCCCGCACCCACAATGAAAACATTCTTGCCGACTACCGTATGGGCCTCAGTTCGCGCCGCTCCGTAGAGCACGCCTCTTCCGACCATGGTTTTCAATCCTGGAATTCCGAGTTTCCTCCACTGAACACCCGTGGTAAGAAGTGCGGACCTGGCTTGAACCCGGCATCCTCCATCCATCTCCACGCAATACCCTTCTGAGAGGGGCATGATGTTTTGTACCTCCCGTGTCATGACGATCTCGGCACCGAAATGGACAGCCTGCTTCAGAGCTTTTGATGCCAACTCATCTCCAGAAATCCCGGTAGGGAATCCGGGATAGTTTTCGATTCTGCTCGAGCACGCGGCCTGGCCGCCGATACCTCTTTTTTCGATGAGCAGAACCTTCAATCCTTCGGACGATCCAGACACGGCTGCTGCAAGTCCCGCAGGACCACCTCCAATGATGACGACGTCGTACGACATATTCTGCGGTGTGGTTTTCATGCCTAAGGCTTCTGCGACTTTGCGAACAGTCAGTGGACAGCCAACAACCTTGGACTGATCGACGATCACGAAGGGTTCACCGCAGCTACCTGCCATCTCTGGGTTCGCCTGATCCTGGTCAGCCCACCGATATGAGATGTGGTTCTGGGATAGGAAATCCCTGATATCACGGCACTCCGGACTATATTGTGACCCTACAACACGCACACGAATAGAATCGTTGACCTGCATGTGATCGTGAATCATCTTGAGGCGTCTCGTCATTACCTCGACAACGATCTCAGTACACTTGCGCGAAGATGCAATCATATCTTTGAATTGCACCCGATCAAGGCGCAGCAGCCGTGATGGCTCCGTAGCTTGCAGTGAGGCAATGGCTACGGAATCGAGCAGGATTGGGATCTCTCCATAAAAATCACCCGGAGAATAGACGGCCTTCACCTTATTGGTGCCGCCGTAGTCCTTTTCGCAAGTAAGGCAACCTCGAAGGAGAACGAAAAAGGATGGAGTTTCACCTTCCCGGATGATCCATTCTCCAGCCGGTACAGACAACTCCGCAGCGGTCTCCGCAATTTTTTGTCGCCAGTCGTTGCCGAGACACGCAAATATCGGATAGGGTTCGAGTTCTTTGGCTGTGATCATCTTTTGCACCCTCTGTGGCAGCCCGCCCCACTCCGCATCTTGCTTAGGCTGAACTGGAGCGATTCCTTTGGCGGCTGCCTCTATTCCCGACTTTAGGCCAAGTCAAAATTTGAATCTTTGCAGAAACAAACGCCATCGAGCATTTTTGCGCAAAAGAAACGGCATCGCATGCGATGCCGTTGGGATAGCAGTTGTGAGTCTGCACAAACTCAATCGAGAAGCCTATGGGGCTGGAGTCAATCGTCAAACCTATCCCATTCGGCCGGTCCCGCGATGTTTCTTCGACGTGACTCGCTCTCGCTAACAGGCAAAGCCGGAAATGCCGTGGCCCCCAGCGTCCAGCGCGCGGTCGTGCGGGCGATGCGTCGGCCGAAACGCTGGGAGGTCAGGAGATCCCCCGGATGCGGAGCGGTTTCAGCAGTACCGTCTCCGTAGCTTTGCGTCATCAGCCCCAGCCATGATCCGCTGAGATTCACATCCGTCGGGCGAGTCGCAACATAATTACCTCCCGGCGCATCGCCCACTCCCACCCAAATCATACCCATCTGGGCGGCGAATGCGGCGATCTGCTGCAGCGAGACGAGTTTGTCTCCTGACCGAGATGCCGAGTTCGTGAAGCCAGCTGCAATCTTGTCCTTCCAATCCTGGTTCAGCCAAGGAGTAAAGCCGGTTTCGAGGAAGAGCTTGAATAAACCATGCGCCGAACCCATGTATGTCGGCGCTCCAAAGACGATTGCGTCTGCCGCGGACAGCCGGTTCAAGATGGCGTCGTCCTTCCATCTGCCGTCTTCGCCTATTTGCTTGATTGTGATCTCGATCAAGTCAGCTGCCGCTTCAGGAAACGCGTCGACCCCCAGCTTGATGTGTTCCGCTACGGTTCGGGTATGCCCATGCCCTGATGAATAGACGATCGCTATGTTCATGACGTTTTTTCTCCTGATCTGATATTGAGATAGCTACGGCCTGGATCTCTTTATGACTCCGAGGCAAGGACGGAGGAAGGTGATAACTCACGACTAGAGAACTCTCTGGTTTGCAGTGGTTTCTCCGTAAAGAGAAAGGACAAGCCAGTCAAGAAGCAGATCACCCCAGAAATCCAAAACGCTGGGCTGTAATCGCCAACATAGGTACGGATCAGACCTGCTCCCATTGCTGCGAGAGCGGCGCCCAACTGGTGCGCCGCCGCGATCCAGCCAAATACGACGCCAGCATTCTGGCGTCCGAAACAATCGGAAGCCAGTCGAACCGTGGGAGGGATGGTGGCGACCCAATCCAGACCGTAAAAGATAGCGAACCAGTTCTGTGCTGAGTGTCCATGGGCCAGTGTGAACGGTAGAAACAGGAGCGAGATGCCGCGAAGAGCATAGTACGCAAACAGCAGATAGCGGCTGGACATCCGATCACTCAGCCAACCGGAGGCGGTCGTTCCGACGATATCAAAGATGCCCATCATTGCCAGAAGGCCAGCCGCTCGTAGCTCCGGGATACCAAAGTCATGACAGGCCGGGATCAAATGAGTTCCGATAAGTCCATTCGTGCTCGCGCCGCAGATGAAAAAACTGCCCGCCAGCAACCAGAAAGCAGGTGACGATGATACGCGTCGCAGCGCCTCAATAGGGCGTAGTGCTCTTTTATCCTCGATCGACTCGTCAGTGCGTGCATCGAAGCCAAATGGATGAAGGTTTAGTTCTTTCGGAAAATCCTTCAACAGGAGAAAGCCGATGCAGAACACAATGGCTGCCGCACCCGATACGGTGAAGACGACGCTTCGCCAGCCCAAACGTTCAATCAGCCGGGCCATCAGAGGAAGGAAGAGCAGTTGGCCAGTTGCACCAGCGGCGGTCATTGCTCCGAGAACTAGTCCACGATGTTTGCTGAACCAACGGTTGACGATAACTGCCGCCAATACGGTCGCGGTGAATCCCGTGCCTGTTCCGATGCAGATTCCCCAAAGAACAATAAGCTGCCAAAGAGAGCTAATCTTTGCCGCCAGACCAACGGACACAACCAACATGACGAGTGCACAGAGAACGACCCGCCTGACACCCCAGCGGTTCATGAGCGAAGCGGCAAAAGGACCGATCAACCCATATAGTGCCAAGTTGATGGCAATCGCGATCGAGATGCCTGCGCTTGTCCAACCGAACTCTTTCTCGAGTGGCACCATCAACACGCCGGGCGTCGCGCGGATTCCTGCAGTAATAAGGAGCACCAGAAATGTGACAGCTGCGATAATCCACGCGTAGTGCAGACGAGCCTGTCTGGAAGCATTCAGCAAGGAAAGCGCCTTTCCGGTTTGTAACATAAGACACTGCGCCCCGAGAGTTGGAACGCAGTGCTCCATGGCGATGAGACTTGTAGCCGCTTAGGCGATCAAGACTGGATTGTGTGCTGTGAGGAGGTGATGGAAGGCCAGCGTATATTCCGAAGCGGACTGCTGGTTCTGCCCGGTGACCATCCTTCCATCAACCTGTACGCGAACACCCCAGGGCTCGACATGAGAAAAGTTCGCACCTGCTTTTTCTAAAACCGGTTGCGGATAGTTTGGGATGAAGTCCTTGCCGTAAAGCTTCTCGGCTTCGAGATCTTCAGCTAATGAGAAACCCGTAACCCGTCGACCATTGATACGGCTCGCATTGTTGCCGAGAGCGATCACTCCATGGCAAATCGCACCGACCACCTGCCCCTTGGCGAAGAAGTGCTCCAGCACCTTCCCGACCTCTTCATTGGGATATAGATCTACGGCGGCTCCGATGCCGCCTACAACGTGGACCGCATCGTAATCGTCCAGATCGAGACCGGCCAAGGGAAGCGTGTTCTCTACCTTCGCGACCAACGACTTATCCGATAGAAATCCTTTGCTTATCAGATCATTTGGCTCCCAGGACTTGGCGAAGTATGGATCGCTTTCTGCAGCCTTGGTCGTTATCCCACCCTTCGGGCTGGCAATATCGATCTCAATACCTCGTTCGTTCAGCAGGAAGTAGGGATGGGTGAGTTCAGAAAGCCAATAGCCGATCTTGGCGTTAGTGATGATGAAAAGAACCTTCATGATTTCTCCAATGCGTTTGTTGTAAAGGGAGCCGCCGTATATCAGGACGGAGAACTCCATGGTTCTAGAACTACCTTCCCAGTGGTGAGGCGACCCTCGAGAAGACGGTGAGCTTCTGCCGCCATTTCGAGAGGCAAAATAGTACCAATTTCAAGTGAGAGGCGACCGGCGGTGACATGTCCAACAATCTCCTCGATGCCCTTTTGAATTATTTCGGGACGCTGAAAGTATCCCCCGATGTAGAAGCCCACAATGGATTGGTTTGGTACCACGACGATCTGCGGATCAATGGAAACAGCTTCTCCGCTCGACTGCCCATAGACCACCATTCGTCCAAATGGTGCCAGAGCATCCAGTGCCTGGTGAAATGTTGTACCACCAGTCATTTCGAGTAAAACATCGACTCCAACGCCACCAGTCAACTCCTTAACTTGGGTCGGCCAATCGGGAGCAGTGTAATCGACGACATTGTCGGCACCAAGCGACAAGGCGAACTCTTGTTTTTGCTTAGAGCTGGTCGCCCCAATCACATTGAGTGCTCCGTAAAGCTTTGCAAGCTGTACAGCAAAAGAACCCACGCCACCGGCTGCCGCCTCCACAAGCACACTCTCGCCCCGAACCAGCCTACCCGCATCCCGGAGCGCGAAAAGTGCGGTCAATCCCTGTATCACGAGCGTAGTCGCCTGAGCCGCAGTCACTCCCAGCGGTACTGGTATGGCAGATGATTCAGGGACGGACACATATTGCGCATAGCCTCCAGCTCTGCAAGGTGAGTACACGAATTCGCCCACGGATACCTTGGTTACATCCGATCCCACTTCAACTACTTCCCCAGCAACCTCCGCTCCGAGGGTGAAAGGTGTTGGAGAAAGCTCAGGGTAAGGATCGCCTCGCCGGCGAAGAACATCCGCAAAGTTCACTCCTGCTGCTTGGACACGAATGATCACTTCTGTTGATCCCGCTGATGGTTCGGGAACCTCTTCGACAATCAACACTTCGGGGCCACCGGTTTGATGGAATCGTACTGCCTTCATTTCACTCTCCACTTTCGTTGAGGCCTACAGGCACCGATTTCTGGATGCAGCGATGGCACAATATGTTGACCGTACAAGATTCAGATGCGTTTCGCACTAGATTGTCTTCAAATTATGAAGTTACAGAGTTGATGAGTCAAGGCGCTTCCGCCCTCAAGGGCTCGGCTAGACCTGAATTGAGTATCCATGGAGAGGTTTATCGGATGAGCGTCTTTATAATCTTCAGCTTTACCATCGTGGACTGGAAGAAGTTCTTCCCACGGGAAGACGGCCGCCTTTCTGGTTACGAAGGAAGTGTCGACGATTTATAGTGTGTCATCTGTTTGGACAAAAGCCAGAATGTTCACAAAACTCAAGGGCTTGGATTCGCATGTGTCAAAAAGAATCTTCGCTATGAACATTCGGAAGCGGATCATTGAGACCCACTTGACAAATTTTCCACGTAACTTCAGAATGTGAAGCTATATAGTCGAGACCTTTCTAGACTGAAGCAAGGAGTGTCTCCAATTTGTTTAATAGACTGAGTCTCTGTCTAGGGAGTGGCTCAGAGGCACTACAAACATGAATACATGCAGGGCGGATGGTCCTGTGCATGTGCCGAGGTGCAGCTATGCGTCGGTTCAATGTGAGAATGGACGCGCAAATCGCGACCCTTGCGGTAGCGGAAAGGGGAACGTTCGCCGCTGCCGGCAGTTACCTTGGTGTCACCACATCCGCAGTTCGCAAACAAATCGAACATATCGACCATGAGCTAGGCACGAGAGTATTCCGTTCCTTTGGAAAACGGATGGTGCCGACAGCAGCCGGCGATATCTACCTACCTGAAGCGCGCGAATCTGTCAGACATGCGCGGCTGGGCGTGGATCGCGTACACGCCTTTATCAAGATGCAGACCAATGACCTCCGTATTGGATACTCCAGTCATCTGAACACCAAGCTGCTGGAGGTTGTAAGGCGTATCCAGCCGGAAGGCAATGCCGCGATGTCCATCACTAGGGAAAGCCTGATGACGCACCAGGCTGTCACCGGAGTTCTGGGAGGAGAGTTTCATGTGGGATTCGGAATCCTGCCTATTTTAGAACGTGATATTTCCTCTCGCCTGCTCCTTGAAGAACCTCTCGTGGCCTGTTTGCCCGCAGGTCATCGTCTTGTCACGAAAGCTACGATTCACCCGGAAGATTTGGAGAACGAGCCTGTCGTGTCCCTCTCGAAAAGGGGGCTTCCTGGAAGACATCAGGAGATCGTGACTCACTTTGAAAGCCTCGGCGTTGCGCTCAAATTTGTAGCAGACGCCTATTGCGTCAATGAGGCTCTTTGGCTGGTGACGCAGGGCACCGGCATTTCTCTTATGACAAGATTTTCTGCTTCGTCTTATCGCTATGAGTTAGCAATAAGACCGTTTTCGGATCGATTGCTCACGGTCAAAAGCGGAGTATTCACGCGACGTGATCACGATCAGAAACTCGTGCAGGATTTCGTGGATCAGGCATGGAATGAGACTCACGCCTTGCGGCCACGTCCACTCGGACCAAGTCGCCGACCATCAATATAACAACCCAAGCCAATTAGGGGGACAACACATGCGTAGCCGATGTCTCATCACCTCCACCGTTGTGGCACTTCTCCTAACCGCGTGCAGCGATATCAAAGAGCCGAGCGATGCCAATTTCAGAACTGCCATCAATCGATATCTGGCGAAACACGGCGAAGCCTGTACGGGAATCGGCCGCCAGTTTCCGGTGGATATTTCTGACGCCGAACAGACACTTCATTCCGATGCCGCTTCCCAGATGGCGGTGCTGGAACAGGCCGATTGGTGCATTCGAGCAATACGACTGCGGTCATTCATGGGATGCTGGATGCCCTGCGCGGCCCCACCCCACCACAATCTGTGAAACGCTACGACCTCACCGCCGATGGCAGGAGATATTTCCGCCAACGTGCAGACACCCTGGGGCAAACGGTTAGCTTCTGCTATGGAGAGAAGACCGTCGATTCGATCGTCAAATGGACAGAGCCTGCGACAGCGGGAGCGACCACGCAGACCGAGGTCACATACACCTACAAGATCGCAAACCTCGCGCCTTGGGCAACTCGTGTCGACATTCAGCGCCAGTTCGGGGATGTGCGCGTGATCGTTAATGGCATGTCGAAGTCGAACGAGATTGTGGGACTCCAGTTAATCAACCAGGGTTGGGAGGTTCCGGGACAATGAGATCGGCCTCGGTGCGGCGTCACATTCCATCGGCGAATTCATGGGACGTGCGAATCTCTGTAACGTGCCGCCAGCCATCCTGATTCGCCACATGCGCGATCAGGTCGATGGATCGTCGGCATTCCTCCGTGACATCTGCCAAAAGGACGCCACCCGAGCCGCGTATGGCGAGCTGCGCCAGGCGCCGCAGAGCATCGCTGGCGCTGTTGGCATGGATCGTCGAGAGCGATCCGCGATGGCCGGTGTTGAGCGCATCGAGAAAGACACGCGCCTCGGGACCACGGATCTCGCCTACTATGATTCTGTCCGGCCTGTGGCGGAGCGCCGCTTTCAGCAGGTCACTAAATCCTATCTGGCTCTTGTGTGTATCGAGCTGAGCTTCGGCAGAGATGACGTGACGCTTCGGTATGGAGAGCTCGGCGACATCTTCGATGATGAGAATACGGTCGTTATCGGGGATAAAATCCGCAATAACATTGGTCAACGTCGTCTTGCCCGCGCCCGTCCCACCTGAGATCAACAGGTTGTCTCCGCGGCGGACCGCATCGGTAAGTTGTTGTCCCTGCTTGCTGGTGAGCATCCTGCGCTCGATCAGATCGTCCATCGTGAACCCTTGCGAGGTGAACTTTCGTATCGTGAGCAAGGGCTGGGGATTGACGACAGGTGGGATGAGCGCCGCCATGCGGCTGCCATCCGGCAGGCGCAGGTTCAGGATGGGCGAGTCTGCGTCGAGTTTCTTGCCGAAGCGGTTGGCGATCACTTCAAGGCTCGTTAGTAACGCTCCTTCTTCAAAGCGGATCTCCGGTAATGACTCGATGCGGCCCTTCTCTTCCATCCAGACAGAGCCATCGGGGTTCACCATAATCTCAGAGACAGTGCGGCTGGCGAGCAGATGCTCGATGGGTTTGAGGAACGGGATAATGACTTCGAAGCTCATTGCTGTACCCTCTCTGGATCGAACGCGATTCTTTCCTGCTCAAACCACGACATATCGATGGGCAGGAAGTCAGGCTTGAGATAGCAGTACGTCGGCGGTAGCGGACTGACACCATCAAAGGCGACGACGACGGACTGCGCATTTTTTAGGTCGAAGAAGACCTTCTCTTCGAACAGCGGTTCTTTGTGTTTTTGATATGCCTTCGAAGCGGAGACGGAGCCTTTGCTGGACGACGTGCGGCCACTCAACCAACTGACGTTGGCATTGGTGGAGGACTCGGAGACGGTGTAACTGATCCGAGTGCGATCGGCCTTGCCGCATAGCTCCGACGCATACCGGGCCGTCTCCGGATCGGTGGTCGTAAGGAAGACCTTGTTGCGCAGTGCCTGCAGGAGTGTCTTGACGCCTTCGTTGGGCAGCGCGTCTTTAAGGCTGGAGATGCTCTGCGTGGCGACGATGGGAATGCACTTCGGCTGTCGGGAGATCGAGAGGAATCGCTCGTCGCCTGTGGGATTGTCGCCGCCAACTGTAGCGAAGTTCTGGTACTCATCGCAGATGAAGACGGTCGGACGATAGTGTCTTTCAGGATGAGCGTCCATCTTTGGGATACGCAGTTGCACGGCGCGCTGATAGTCGATCTTCATCATGGTGCCGATGGTCTTCGCCAGGGCCGGGTTCAGGGCGACTGGAAAGTTCAGGCCAACGACTGCACCGGATTCGATCAGTTCCTCGAACGGGCGCAGGACGACGCCGTTGGGATCAGAGGCGCATGGCTTGCCGTCATAAAGTTCCTTCGGCGGGCAGAAGACGCGACGCACATCGGGGTCGGTCTCGAAGAGCGAGAGAAACACGACAATACCCTGAATGATGGAGGTCTTGACCTCGGAGCGAAAGAATTTTCACCGCGCCAATCGCCATGCCGACGCCAAAGACGATGCCGGCGAGCATCTTCTTCGACTGGCCCTCGCCGTAAGCGAACATCAGACCGCCGACGACGATGGCGACCAGGCTGAGACCCTGGGCAATCGTGCCGGTGAAGGCGGTCTTGAGAACGTTCACGGCGTTGTCCCACGGGTCGCTGCCGGTCTGTGCGTAGACCGGCAGTGCGGCGAAGAACATCAACGAAGGAATGGCCCATCTCCGGCACTGCGCGCGCAATCGCCGGAAGTAAGGCCGCCTGATGGGAAGGGTGGTTTGCATCTCTCTGCTCCTTTCGTTTTTCCGGCGAGTGGAGACTCTCCGTGGAAACGTCTGGAGCGAAGGTAGGGCTAATAGGGACTGCTTTCGGTGGAAAGATTTTCCACGCGGTGTCCCAAAAGGACACCGAAAAATGGGGGGAGATAAACCGCTGGCTTGGGGTGAAACTGACGTCCGACGGCGCAGGAAGAACTCAACTGGAAGCAGTCGCTTCCCCGCGCAGACTGCGCGGATATACTCATTCCCACGATGACCAGCAAGAATCCGCGGGCGCGGCACGGGTCAAGGCTGAGACGATCACAACTCAAGGCGGTCCTTCGCCTTGAGGCGCGCTGGGCACGCGGCTACACTCACCGCAACGTGGGAATGAGCACCGGAGAGGACCGCTTCGCGACCCTCTCTTTCACCCTGTCTAACCTCCGCGAGGCTGCCTCATGGAACTCAGCATCGAGTTCAATGCCGAGATACCTGCGCCCGGTTAGCAACGATGCTGCACAGGTCGAGCCGCTTCCAGTAAAGGGATCTAGGACGAGGTCGCCAGGAAGAGTGAAACTGCGAACCAACGGAGCCAGCGCCGCTACCGGTTTCTGCGTCGGATGAAGCTTGTTGCCGCTGTATGGCATATCCACCACATCAGCCAGCGGCCGCTTCGGCAATGGAGGTCTTCCCTTCGCCAACAGGTATGCCTGCTCGTGATGATAGCGCAGGAACCTGCTCTTTGAGCTATAGGTCTTGCGGAACACCAGGTGTCCGATCGGCTGGAAACCCGCAGCCTTCCATGCGTCGAAGAACGCATCGATCTTCGTCCATCCGTAGAACATGATCGCTACGCGGTCCTGCTTCAGCACCCGATACGCTTCCCGCATCGCAGGCTTGAGCCAATCGGCGTTCACATCGTTCTGAATGGTGCGTCCGTCGCGGTCGCGATAGTTCACCAGATATGGCGGATCGGTGAGGATGAAATCGACGCTGTTCGCAGGCATCCCATGCATGACCTGAATGCAGTCGCCCTGCATGATGCTGTTGCTGAACTGAGCTGTAGTTTGTGCTTGCATGGCCTTGATCTCCTTTGTGGTCCCGGAGTGATCTCTCAGGACACACTCCCGGAGGGCGAGAGAGATGGCCGCTCCCAAGACCCAGCGGCGCTTTTTCGGAAGGTTCGGAAAATCTTTTTCCCGTGTTCTTTGCGGATTCTTGATGAAAGATTTTCTGAAAGCCGAAAAAGCAGAGCCGCGCAGTGTCGCCGGGCGCGGCCTGTCTTTCTCTCGCGGTGCCTGAGAGAACATGCAGGACAGGCGGAGATCTACTGTTTTGCAAGCATGGATAGTTCAGATAAAGCGTTACAGATTTGCAGGACACCCATCCATAGCAGGTCAATGTGAAACCTTGATTTCCGGATGACGCCCTTGGGAATGATCGTATCTGTCCATAAGTCGACTTAACTCGGCTAATGCTATCGAAGACAAGATTCTACCTATTTATTGGAATGCTTTTCCGGCTATCTCAACGATGCGTCGCAGGTCCGCACGAGTCTTTCCTGCTCGCGCGGCAATCCTGAGACCTGCAAGCGTAGTATCGAAGAAATCTGCGAGTCCCTTGATATCTGCGTCTTTCGACAGCTCTCCCTCTGCTCTTGCTCGTTTGAGACTTGCTAGAAGCAGTCGACGCTGAGCTGTAGCATTTCCTCCTCCCTGTAAGGCTTCCAGAACCTCCGGGTCGTGCAGCCCGAACTCGCAAAGGGAGTTGATGCCCATGCAACCATCCGTCGGATCAATGTCCCCTCTTTCCGTGAACAGCATCAGAGTATTGCGAATATTGACAAGCGCAGAACCGGGCTTGCGTAGTTCAGCTGCAATTCCACTCAGGTTTTCCTGAGTGTAAAGTGCAAGCGCCTTCAGAAACAGAGCGCGCTTATCTCCAAATGTGTCATACATGCTCTGACGGCCGATCTTCATCGTCGTCATCAGATCGTCGGTCGATGTTGCAGCAAATCCCTTTCGCGCGAAGGCGGTGATAGCCCCGCGTAGCGCTGCTTCCTCATTGAATTCCTTGTGTCTTGCCATCGATTCGCCTTTGCCTTTCATTATGAGCGCTGGCCGTCATAGAGCGAAAGGCATGAAGCCTTCAGCACCGAAAGAGACAATCCTGTGACAACTCACTTGTCGATTCTGGATTATATTATCCGAATAGGAGACGGACATGAATACAGTCTTGATCACCGGAACTTCAAGCGGTATTGGAGAGGCTACTGCCGAATACTTCCTTCAGCAGGGCTGGAGGGTTTGCGCAACGGCACGCTCTCCTAAGAAGTTGGGATCCTGGAGCCAGGGAAACGATGTTATCCGGCTCGCCCTTGATGTAACCAGCCAGGACTCCGTCCGTTCGGCCATTACAGAATCGATCCGGCTCGCGGGGAAAATCGATGTCATCGTCAATAATGCAGGCGTGGGCCTCGCCGGACCTTTGGAAGCCATTCCGATGGACGACATGGAACGGCACTTTCAGACAAACGTCTTCGGTGCGGGCCGAATTATCCAGGAGATTCTGCCCTTCTTTCGCAAGCAGAAGCACGGCGTCATCGTAAACGTATCGTCCGTTGCAGGAACGTTCGGGGTTCCGTTTATGTCTCCTTACTGCGCAGGGAAGTTCGCCATAGAGGGTCTAAGCGAATCGCTCTATTACGAACTACGTCCGTTCAACATTCGCATTAAGCTGGTCGAACCCGGTGGGATCAAAACGAAATTCCAGCAGACCTTTGCGCAGCATGATGCCTACAATCCTAATCTCCGCGCTGTCGAGGCACGAGTCGCGCAGAGTGAAGGTCCCGACTCTACTCTTCCCGGACCGGGGAGGGTAGCTGAGGCTATCTTCACGGCTGCCACTGACGGAACCAGCCGGCTCAGATATCCGGTCGAGACGCAGGGGGCATCGCTTCTTCATAAGCTGCCTGAATCATTGTGGCGCTCTCTCATACGCAAGTCGTTCAGTATCGCTTGATCCACTTCTTTCCATAAAATAGTCGGCCCGCATTGCATAGCCTTCGCTCCCCACAGGAACGATTTCGGCGGTTCATCGCTGGTTCTCTCCATGCAGTCTCAAACCCGGCTCAAAAGGAGCAAAATGCCGTCAGAAAACGTGATCCTGGTCCGCAATATCTACAACACGTTCGAGAAAAGAGATGTTCAGGCCTTCTGGAGTTACCTCTCCCCGGATATTCAAATTGTTCAGAGTCCAGAGCTGCCATGGGGCGGAACATACTTGGGAATAGAAGAGGCGAAGCTCTTCTTCGGCAAGCTCAACACCCATCTGGATAACCGGATAGCCTTAAAGCAAGTAATTGACGGCGGCGATCGCGTAGCCATGATTGGACGAACTCATGGCTCAGTACGTGAGACAAGTCAGACATTCGATATCCCGGTCATGCACCTCTGGACATTTCAGGATCAAACGGCGATGCGGCTCGAGATTGTGGTAGACGTCCGGGCCATGCAAGTCGCGCTTCAGACACGCGCATAAGCTGCGATTCGATGGTCTGTGCCGATCGGTGACATCCGTTTCAGATATCTTCACCGTGCAAAGATCTTCCGCTCATTGCCTTTATCCACAGAACGTTAGCGCGATGCAATTAGGCAGTAGGGAGATGTTTTGGCAAATAGCTGCCCGTTTTTCGACTGGTGCTGGATGTGTTTCAGCCTGCAAACGTAGCGTACGATCAAACTTCAGAGTCGCTAGTAGCACCGGCAGCGTCCGCCCTGCACTACCTTCATTCGAGGTCGGTATCTTCAGCAACATCGCGTGGCTGGTCAACTTGTAAGCCACAGTACTGATGGAGACTTCAGGAATAAGGCGATTCTCTATAGCCTGAAACATACGAGGTACAGAGCTTAAGGATGGTCGAGAAAACCCCGCTTCATGGCTATGGTGACTGCATGGGTTCTATCGTTCGCCCCGAGTTTAGAGAGAATGCTGCTCATGTGGCCTTTGATAGTGCTCTCCGTTACCTCCAACTCAGACGCTATCTTCTTATTGGATATCCCGCACGACGCCATTTTCAATACTTCAATCTCTCGGTTACTCAGTTGTTCCATCGCTATATGCCCAGCGAGTTCGGCTGCGACCTCTGACGGAATATGTCGGCGTCCGGAATGAACCAATCGAATGGTGTCCAATAGATCTTTCCGAATCATGGTCTTTAGCAGATAGCCGGAAGCACCGGCATGGAGAGCGCGAAGAGCTTGGATGTCTCCACGATATGTGGTAAGCACGACGATGCGCGCCGTCGGGAATTCTTTCCGGATAGCTTCGATCACATCGACGCCATTCATATCCGGCAATTGAATATCCATCAGGGTTACATCAGGCCGGAACTTTCGAAAACGTTCGAGCGCCTCCTGTCCTGTTGCTGCTTCGCCCACCAGAAGGAGGTCGCGCTCTTCCTCTATTACAGCCGCTATCCCCTTGCGCAGCAGAAGATGGTCATCAACCGTAAGAACTCTGATCGGGATAGCGGAGGTCATTGAGCATTCCCTTTCTGTTTGGAGTTATTCTGATTCTTCCAAAGCTTCCACCTGCGACTATTCTCGTTCACAGCAAATATAGGAAGAGTCATTTCCAGTCGGGTACCTTCACCAGGCTTGCTCCAGATATCCAGTCTCGCTCCGATCTTGCTCGCTCGCTCACGCATGCCAGAAAGTCCCCAGTGTCCTGGTCGGCCATTTGTCAAAATTGCCGGCTCAATGCCGATTCCATTATCAGAAATCTTCATACGAAGTTCTGTGGAACTGTAGATGAATTCAACTTCAACTTTGGAACAGCTTGAGTGTCTAAAGGCATTTCCGATCGCCTCACGACCAACTCTGTAAACTTCATCCCTGATGATGGGATCAAGCGTAAGCTGGATACCGCCTATCGTCATGGCAAAAAAAGCAGAGCGAGTTTGCGCAAGTTCCTTTCCATAGCGTGCTAATGCATCTGAAAGCTCGTCGACTGCTGGAGGATCGGCACGAATATCCTGAATACGATCACGACCTTCAGCGAGCACCTTGTCCGCATAGTCCAGCCCGTCCTCTAAAGCTTTCCTATTCGGATCCCCTATGATTAAACGCCTGGATATTGCTTGGAATTGGAGAATGACCGCCTGAAAATCCTGCAGCAACGTATCGTGAAGTTCTCGAGCGATCCTTTCCCTCTCCTGCAGACGCTCTCCCAACAGAGCAGTAAGGTCAGCCGTGATGCGCTTGAGGCGCAAGGAATAAAGTATCCAGAGCAAAATAGCGACCGTAGCTGTCGCGGCGGACCTGAACCAGGCAGTTTGATAAAACGCCGGAGCAATCGAGAATTCAAGAGTTGCACCCTGATCGTTCCAGACCCCATCGTTATTGGCGGCAATGACGCGAAAGCGATAGTGACCGTGAGGTAAATCGGTATAAAACGCCTGACGTCGAACACCAGCCTCTTGCCAGCCATCATCCCTCCCCTCAAGGCGATAGCGAAATCGGACTTTCTGAGGCACTATAAAACTTAGTGCGGTGTAGTCGATTTCCAGATCGCGTGTGCGCGACGGTAATCGAAGATCTTGTTGAGATGGATAGTTTCTCCTGTCAGCAATGATCGATTCGACATGTACCGGGGGTGGCACATCGTTCGTGACGGAATGAGAAGGATCGATCATTTGAACAGTGGATCCATTCACAAACCATAACTTTCCATCTGGGCCTTCCGATGCGGCCGGGGTGAAAGACGTCCGGGCTGCCTGAACTCCATCGAAGTTATCGAACAAACGATAGTTCAAAGTAGCTTTGGAGTTTTGCCACCACCGTTGAAGGTCTTTATGATCAATTGCGATTACCCCGCAAGGGGCGTAGAGCCATAGCGTTTCCTGCCTGCTAACAATAAACGTAAACGCATCATCGCATGGCAATCCATTTTTAAGTCCCAAGGTCTGCACGTGCCCGGATTGCCAACCGATCATCTTCCCAGACGAAAGAACAAGTAAATGGCCGTCTTCTGTAAAATGCAAGCTTTCAATCGGTGTTTTGATCGACGTAATTGCCTTCACCACACCGCTTTTATAGGTAGCAATTTTCCCGTCCCGAAACCCCAGCGCGATCCCGCCGTTGGGACTGGGCGTAACAGCCGTAATTCTTGAATGCGGGTCTCCTATCGTCTCTACGCTGACGGTATATCCGTGAATGTGGACAAGCGTCGGGCCTGAGGGTACAGGAACGCCCCACAGATCCCCTCTTTGATCTGCGGTTAATTTCTGAAGAGTACCGACGGGGTTGCCATCTGGACGAGCAAGACTGTTGAATCGCCTCCCGTCACTTATCAAAAGGGTGTTGTTGACGCCAGCCCACAGTTGGCCACTGGGGGACTCTAATAAGACGGTAACGCGTCCTCTAGGCAGACCGTGTTCACCGTGTATAAATGACACGGTGTCGTCCTGAATGCGATCAAGGGCGTCGTGGTTTCCGACCCAGACCACGCCATTATGTGTGGCAAAGACCGAACCTGCATAATCAGAACTTAAGCCATCTCTGGTTGAGTAAGTGACTACTCTCGGAAGGCTAAAACGATCTATTCCACCCGAGGTGGCCACCCAGATATTCCCCTCTCGATCCTGATATAAGCAATTGATGACATTGCTTGAGAGACCATCCTCACGCGTGAAATGATCGACACGCTGTCCTCGTATGACAAAAAGCCCTTGATCAAAGGTACCGATCCAAAGTGAACCATCTCGGGATCGGAGCAGATTATCGACTTTGAGATTGCTTCCATCCAATCCTGGTCTCTTGACTGGATTCCACCTACGGTCTTTAAACTCCTGTAGGCCCATGCTTGGACCCGACTCAACCATTCCGACCAGCGTTGAACCATCCGACTCGTCTTCGAAGGCGCCAACTCCCCCCAGGAGGCTTGATGCCCTCAGAAAAGGAGGGGTAAAGGTCACGAACCGTCCTGGCTTACCTGTAGCCATGCCTGCGGAGCCACCTACCCATAACTCACCTGCGGCATCTCTGAAGAGAGCTCCAGCATAAGGAATTGAGATTCCTTCTCCTTTGCCAAAGCATTTAATCGTCGAATCTGCCACACGACATAGTGGACCTAATTCATTTGAGATCCGCGAACGGGTAAACCAGACACCTCCGGCTCGGTCGTCAAGAATCGCATTGATTCTTCCTCGTACGCTGGGATAGACGGAAAACTTATTGTCTTTCCATCGCATGAGTGTCCACGATCCGATCCACAGGCCCCCATCAGAAGTTGCGCCCAGCGAATAGACACCATCAGTGAGAGCCGATGAATCCGACGGCGGGGTCCAGGGTTGAAAGCGCACGCCGTCGAAGCGAACTAATCCAGAGCTTGTTCCGATCCAGAGATACCCATCTGCTGACTGGACCATGGAGTATGGGACACCATTGAAACCACCGTCCTGCATTCTCCACCCCGTGTGTGCAAACTGCGACGTTCGGACAAACGACTGGAAATCAGACGCAAACATGACATGCGAGGCAAGGAAGAGTATCACAGCGACAAGTCTTGTAGTCGATATCTTCATGCGTCGTCCTCGCCCCAGGCTAGATGAATCGCCCTCATATTATCTCGAAAACCCCAGTGGCCGGACAGGACGAAAGTACGGTTGCTCTTCAGGACTATCGTCGTTGCACCAACGTCCGTGAGGTCATAGGGTTTTAGCATGTAGAGCCTTCCCGCCCCTCTGATAAGCAGAGGGATTGCGTTATCTACGTTCGATATCTCCTTGGCTAGAGAAAGCCGGCATCCCTTTAGAGGTGTCCCAAGGCATCTACTCCTGAGTTGTTCAGCGGTGGGTGGCTATAGGTATAGAAGCCAAATTATGAAAGGAATGTTATGAATCCACGTATGTCGAAAGATCATCCCCTGCGAATCCCGAGATCGGCGAGTAAGTCCGTCCTTGTTGGCTTGCTCGCGCTAATGCCATTTTCAGGAAGAGCGCAGAATGCCCCGACGCAACCCATTCATGTGCACAATATTGTTCTCGTGCACGGAGCATGGGCTGATGGCTCAAGTTGGAACAAGATTATCCCCATTCTTGAAAGCAAGGGATTTCATGTCACCGCTGTACATCTCCCGTTTACGACGCTTGCCGAGGATGTGACGGCGGTGAAGCGAATCTTGGCTCTTCAGGATGGCCCGGTCCTGCTGGTCGGGCACTCATATGGTGGTGCTGTGATCACAGAGGCTGGCAACGATCCCAGGGTTGCAGGACTGGTCTATGTCGCGGCGTTTGCTCCGGACAGTGGGCAGTCTGCCGGCGACCTGAACAATGAATTCCCTGCTCCTCCCGGGGATAAAGAGTTCCGGCCTGATGCGCAAGGCTTTCTCAGTCTGACTGACAAGGGGGTTGCAGAAGATTTTGCTCCGGACCTTTCGGCGGCAGAGATCAAGATTCTGGCAGCAACACAGGGCCAGGTTAGTGGACCAAACGAACTCGGGGCAAAGGTCACAAAGGCTGCATGGCGGGATAAGCCAAGTTCCTACATTATCGCCGATCATGATCACATGATTGCACCGGAGCTCGAGAAAAAGCTCGCACAGCAAATGCACGCGAAGACGATTCATATTCCATCCAGCCACGTTCCAATGCTGTCACACCCAACGCAGGTCGCCGCCTTTATTTCAGAAGCTGCTGGTCCTCAATAGAACATGGATCGCGGTGTGAGATTGAGGACAGGCCAGAAATCTTTCGTTGGATATGGTTAGAACTAAGCGAAGAATTGGCCGGACAAGAGGATGTCACACCACTTGCCGGTCAGTCTTCTGTTCGTTGATATTGATTCGGAATAGGTGTCTTGTTCGATCTCAAGCCGAAATTTAGATTGCCAGAAAATGATGATCTTGTCTGCTCTACGGCTTACACTCAACAATTCTGGTGACGGTGGAGATGGATATCGACGAAAGATATTTTCCGCCGAATGTCTTGGATGATATCCGTTTCAACAGCTGAACACGTACCTGTCAAACAGAAGGGAACCGGCCAATGCGACATCTCACGTTGATCAACGACGACAGCATCGATGCCACCAATGTTTTAGTCTCCGGCAAGCTCTCGCAGAAGGTAAAGGCACGTCACAACACTCAAGATGACCTGAATGAGGGTCGTTGCGCGTCTTCAGCAGCGTTGCTAGCATCCCTGCTATCGCATGACATCCGCCACCATCTTTCGGTCGTGTACTGTAACGCTGAATTTCTGAGTGAGCCAACGACTCCAGAAGATGAACGCAAGCATCTCTTTGAAGAAGTTAAATTGGCAATTACGGATGCAACGAGGGTGCTCGATTTCATTCTCATTCACGCTAAGACCGATCTTCCTGCGCTGGATGCAACAGCGCCACTAAACGATCTCATCGAGCGAACTGTTTCAGTAATTCGACCGCATCCTCATGCAAAAGGAATAGACATCACCGTCAAAGAATCACCTTTGGTCTATGGTCTGTTCAACAAGACGATTGTCAGTAGCGCTATCTATAACCTATTACTAAACGCTTGCTTTGCGGCACAGCAGACCCGGGAGCCGGGTAGAGTTGAAATCTCACTTTGCGATGAACATAAATTCATGTGCATTCTCGTAAAAGATAATGGTCCAGGTGTTCCTGCGGAGATACTACAAGACTTATCTCATTCATTCGGGAAGTCGAGTAAGCAGAGTGGTGCCGGCATGGGCATCACAATTGCAGATTATGTTGCACGTGAGTATGGAGGCACCCTGCAAATTGAAAATAGTTCACCCGGCTGTACTATTTTCGCTCTGAGGCTTTCGAAATGGTTTTCGCAATCTTGAAGCGCATCTCTCGGCCAATCTTTCCTATGAACGTCGATGGACGCTCAGGACACGCGAATGGCCTGGTCGCACTCGTTGGGACTTCGCAAAATTACTGAGGTAGCCAGTTGCCAAAGCGTAGAGGAAGTATGAGTGCTTTACGAACATACCTACCTGCTGGCATTGTCAGCGTTTTGTTCTTATACCTGCGAACCTTTCACCTGCCGGGCGTTCCGTTTGCTGTCAGTGGTGACGAGACTCTTTTTTTCTCCCGTGCGTTGCGCCTTCTCCATGGACAAGTGCTATATCGCGATGTATTTGAATTAGTCACTCCAGGTACAGAACTCGTCTATGCGTTCGGCTTTCGGTTGTTCGGTGTGCACGGCTGGGTAATCGAAGGATGGCATGTCTTTCTTGGTGCTGCTTTGTGCATGGTGATCACATCCATTGCGCGCCAACTTCTAAGCGGGGCACTTGTTCTCTTGCCGATGCTGTTGTTCCTTGTCTTCGACCTGAACAGCGCGATGGACGCCACCCATCACTGGTGGAGCACACTTTGCGCACTGGTGGCAACTTCTGTCTTAATGCGCGGTCGCGGACCGTGGAAACTAGCAGCATGTGGAGGCTTCTGTGCCTTAGCCACTCTTTTCACGCAGACACAGGGTGGGCTACTGTTCATCGCCATCTCCATTTTTCTTGCGATAGAAGCGGGTAAGACCATTGAAGAGCTTCGGAAGAGGGCGCTTTTCTTTGTATTGCCTTATCTTGCGCTTTGCTCGGCTGTCCTTGGCTATTACTGTGTTCGGGCCGGAACGAGCCCCCTACTGACAGATCTCCTCATTTTCCCTCTGACAGGGCTTTCTGGTCCTATCAATTCACCCAAAACATACCTCCATCAGTGGCCGCCGCTTCATGGAGTGGTAGATCTATTCCGGCTAATTCCTTTTGTGATCGTTCTGGGCCTAGTGCCATATGTGTATCTTTTCAGCCTCTACTCGCTCTGGAGAGGACGCGTGAAAGTGGAGGCGGACCAGCGCATTCATCTTCTCCTCTTGAATCTGGTTGGACTAGCTCTTTTTGCGGCGATTGCGAGCGGCCCTCGCTTTTTCCGCATCTGTACCGTGGCACCGCCAGCATTGCTGGTGTTCTGTACGTTCCTGCAGCAAAAAGAACAAGTGAACTGCATAGTGCGGTATGGAGTGTGGAGTATAGCGGCTGTGTTCATGGTGTGCTTGCCCTTGCGTCGGCAGGTGCAGTGGCACCGCACTCTTTCTCTGCCCACGGGGCAGGTTGCCTTCGCCGATCCTGGACAGTGGCAGGAGTATCAATGGCTTCAGCAACGAACCTCTCCCGGGGACATGATGTTCAATCAGTCAGATGCCATCCTGTATCTCGGACTTCACAATCCGGTGCATGTTGAGTTTGTGAACAATGATGACTTCACATCCGCGGCGGACATCAAGAAAATCCTCGCAAGGATGCAATCCGATGCTCCAAGATACGTAGTCCTTGAGCCTGATATGCCATCGACATCGCACGACCATTCCGGCCCGTTCCGGGGCTACATCCATGAGCACTACTGTATCGCTCAGGTCTTCCGTATTGGCCCTGAACAAATTCGCCAAGAGGTGTGGGGCCGATGTCGGGAATAGCCAGTGCGCAAGGAGCCTTCCAGCCTGAGCGCATCCTTAGCAGAGAAAACCGATTGAATCAGAGCGAGTCGATAGAGCCAGCAGAAAAACTGCCTTTCCACTACAGGCCGGACATTGATGGATTACGCGCTCTTGCGGTGCTCGCCGTTATCGCCTGCCACCTCCATCTTCGGTTCGCTGAGGGAGGATTCATTGGGGTCGACGTCTTTTTCGTCATCTCGGGTTATCTGATTGGCGGTAACCTACTGCGGGAGTTCCTATCCACAGCTTCGATCGATCTTAGCCGGTTTTACGAGCGACGCGGCCGGCGTGTGCTTCCCGCCCTCCTCATATTGCTCGCCTGTCTGTTCATCTACGCATACCTGTGGCTATTGCCTTTGGATCTCACCGAGCTGGCCCAATCAATGTTGGCGACATTGCTCTTCTTTGCCAACGTTCATTTCGCACGCTTCGATGGGTACTTCGGTCCCCATACGGAGATTAACTTCCTCACGAACATGTGGTCTCTCGGTGTGGAAGAGCAGTTCTACATAGCATTCCCTCTACTTTTCTTACTTACTCGGAAATTTCCGCGATGCGACGCATACGTTTTCAGTGCAATCGCAATTGCTTCTTTGGCTACCTCGATCTTTTGGACTGCATATCATCCAACGAGCGCCTTCTATCTGCTGCCCGGCCGGAGTTGGGAGCTGCTGCTCGGAACCCTCGCATATCTGAGCCAGTCCAGGCTTCTTCGTTCCTGTTCTTCGTGGATGCAGGAGTTCCTTGCGGCGAGCGGTTTAGGAATGATCCTTTGCACCAGCCACTTTTACAGTAAAACCACCTGGTTCCCAGGTGTTGCTGTGTTGGTGCCATGCATCGGAACCGCTTTGCTTCTCGCTACCCGCAAAGCAGCGGTCCACAGGCTGCTTTCGATGAGAGGAGCGGTCTTCATCGGCAAAATTTCGTATTCGCTGTATCTATGGCACTGGCCGCTCATTGTCATCGTTTGGCATAGCCACTTCCTGCCCATGCATCACTGGACCCAACTCGTTTTCGTGACGACTTTAATATCGATCGCTTACATCTCCTGGAGGTGGATTGAAACCCCGTTCAGAAGACATGCCGGGTTCAGTTCGCGGAGAATTGTGCTGGCAGGGATTGGTGCGACCGGACTTCTACTGCTCGTGTCCTGCGGAGTAGTACTACGTACCCATGGTGCATCGTATCGCTACACGAGACGCGAGCAACGGTTGGCGGCAGCTCTCCAATACGGCGGCACGCATGAGACCTTCAGGGTGGGGAAGTGTTTTCTTGAGGCTGACAGCCAACGTTCTGCGCCTGCGCCGGAGTGTATTCGCCTCGATACTGCAAGGAGCAATGTCCTTCTTCTGGGCAGCAGTTATGTGGCGCAGATGCATGAAGCGTTGTCCGCGAGATTCCCTGAAGCAAACTTCTTACAGATAACCGCATCCGGTTGCACCGTTCAGGCGCTTGAGCTGAAGAACTCGCAGAAGATATGTCCCAAGCTCATGCGATACGCCTTCGAAGAATATCTTCCTCGCAATCACGTGGATGCTGTGATTCTCCAGATTAGCGCATTCGAGATGCAAGAGAATCTATTCCGACAAATACTGCGCCGCCTTCGCGAGCAAGGGATTCGCGTGTACGTTGTTGGAGAGCAGGTTATCTACAACAAGACAGGACCTGAACTAGCGATCGAACATCTCCGGGAACCTCACGCAAATCTTGATAGGTACCTCATCTCGTCCCGGCAGGGCGATGAAGTGATCCGGCGCATTACAACAGAGGAGGGAGCCACATACCTGTCTATGTTCGACGCCTTATGTGGGAGGGGGAGCTGTCAGCTATTGGTTACGCCTGACGTGCCGATGCAAACAGATCAGGTTCATCTAAGCAGAGCGGGATCATTCTACGTTGTCGACTGCTGGATCAGAACTCGCAGACTACAGCTTCATACCGGTTGGCAGCTCGACAAAACTACAGAAGGGGCTTTTGCGACCGTAAAACACGATAGGCATCAATAACGCCTTATTCTTCAATATCCTCTCAATGTTCGGCCATTTGGAAACCTTTAACCCAAGTTACCCCCTCATCCCATCACGAGGCAAGCAGAAGAACAACACTGCATAATGGTATGCATTATGAATCCGGGAGTTCGGTGACCAGTTGTACGGGCGCTTACTTGCCGGCAATGATCCTTTGCGTTCGGTCGAGTGCAGCGAGGGCGACAAAACTGCTGAGGCTGCGGCGTTCCAGCTTTGCCGCCTTCTCCAGGAGTTTTCGTTCTTCCTGGGTGTAGTAGGAAAACACTTTTGCTCCAAACGAGGTCTTGCCGGTGCGCCGGGAAGGAATGTGTTCCTCTTTGGCCACCGAGCTGGTTGTAAGGAGAAGTCCGCCTCCACATCAACAACTCCTCTGCGATTCAGGAGTCGAGAGGAACCGGCCGCGTCGAGGCTTCGGTTTTGCACGGTCCCACCACCTGCCGGTAGATCGACCGCGTCACCGAAAGTTCCAATTCCTAGAAGTTGGCGTCCTGCCCACTTCGGCGCCATCAGCTCTCCGCAGCGAAGTCCGGTCAGCGCGTCGAGCAGCACCATCACATGTTCCCGGTGTGAAAGCTCCTCGAACAATGCCACCAGCTCCGCAACATCGAGGATGTCCGGAATGGACTTCCGCTTCGCGCTCTGCCGCACCATTGCGATGGGGTTCGAGTTCTGTGGAACGAACTCGTGCCGGATCGCGTGATTGAACAGAACGCTCATGATACTGCGGACCTTCGACTTGGTCGCCTTTGCGATGGGCAGGGTATGCTTGTCCTTATAGGACATAAACCTGAAATACCGCTCCGGCTTTTCCCGGTGTTGACGAATTCAATAAAGAATTGGTCGGTCGCATCTTCACATCCATTGGCCTGCAGTTCGTAAGGGAGCGGTTGGGCACGGCGTTGTTGGGTGTCCTGCGAGGTTGGTTCCTGCACCTCGGGAATGGATAGATCAACCCCGTTTGCAGAACGTGTAACGCGTGCAAGATAACCGGCCGTATCAGGTAAGGTTAAGCTTCGCCCAGTTGTGGTTGGGATCTTTGAAGTCAAAGGCAGAGGTAAGATCCCACTGACGGCGCGCCGCCAATCGCTGCTGTTTTCATCCTTTACTCCAAACCGCGCTTCCAGAAAACGCAAGGTGGAGACGTGATCAAAGACCTCAGAACAGACCCATCCACCCCGGCTCCTCGGAGAAACGATGATGGCAGGAGCACGTAAACCCAGACCAATTGGATGTTTCCCATGGTTTTCAACGTCACCGGGCTCGTAGCTCTTGATCTCTCCAGCAACAGAGACGGTGCTGTTGCCTTCGTGTGTGTCCGCTGGAGGCAGCGTCGGCGTGTAGTCGAGCATGCCGCCATTCTCATCGTAGTTCATGATGAATGCGGTCTTGGCAAACATCTCTGGATGATCCACCAGAGCCTCGATAAGCTTCGCTGTAATGTTCTCGCCGTTTGGCGGTACATACGCCGGATGCTCCGATAAATGGGCGGCCGGAACGATCCATGACACTTTCGGCAATGTTCCGGCAGCCAATCCTCGCGAAAGTCCTGCACCAGTGATCCCCATCACATAGCCATCAGCATGCTCTTGGCTCGGTTGTTTCCACACCGGGAGTCCGACCGGTATGCGGATAGCGCAGAAGCGCCACACCTATCAAGGAGACAGCTCGAGCGTAGCTCCAAATAGGATGGGATCTGCAGTGGTCGATTTCTTGCAGTCTCTCCCCGGTTCCTTCATCCCTTTACTGACGGCTGGAGCAGCGGTAAGGCTGTCACTGCTTCCTTGATCTCCGGGTTGCCTTCCAGAAGTTGAAGCAACGCCTCCGTCAACTCCTCGTCTGTCTCTGCGGCGGTCCTGATCTGTACAGGAAAGCGCGCCCAGAACTGAAGGGTGCCACCGTCTAACTGTAGTCTGGATTCGATGGCAGGCGTGGTGATGGAGGTATGCATCCATTGCTCGACACTGCGATGCTGTTGTTCGATGCCGGCTCGATACTTGTCATAGATGGAATGAACGACCTTCAGGATCGCCTCGGAGGCCTGCTTGTAGTTGGCAGTCTCCGACAGCTTGATGATCAACTCATGCCAGGCGTACTCGGTTCCTGGAATCTGTTTGAAAATCGGCGCTCCTGCCTGAAACAGCACTGCATTCGAAAAGACAGCGACGCGCCCGGTGGGGTTTAACTCGGTCCCATTGCCGGCCAGCTCCATCATGTAAAAACGGACAAGACCTACTTCGATCACCTCTCCGGTAACGGGTGCGATGGTGATGCGGTCGCCTACCTTGATTCCGTATCGGCCGATAATGAAGAAATAGGCTGCTACCGACAGCAGGATCGTCTGCAATCCTACGGCGATGCCTGCCGTGATGAACCCGGCGAAGGTCGCCAGCGAGTTGAACTGGGTCACGAAGCCGAACAAAAGAACGAGTGCCGAAAGAAAGCCTACGACCGTTCGCCGCAGAAGAAGCATCTGCCGGCGGCGGCGCGTTTCGCGAATATATTTGTTGGTTGCGTGCGTCCAGAGTTCTCCGGCGACGAAGATCACTCCCAGCGCGATAGCGATCACCAGCAGCCGAAGCAGAAGCGCCTGTAGGATGCTCTTGTACTCGCGATCGACGGCACTACGCCATGCTGTAAGGTTCGCCTGGTTCTGCTCGAGGACAATGATCTCCTGACTGAGCGGTACGCTGGCCGAGGAGACGGCCTTGAAGGTTGCTGTAATCGTCTCAAGGTTTTGTGTATTCGAAGCGGCGGACGCTGCTCCGGTCCCGCCAACTGCAGCGGAGGACTCTGTATTCACTCCTGTAGCCTGTTGCGAGAGTTGCCTGCCTTGCTCGATGAGACTACGAATCAGGTCGGACAACGGAGCACGGAGTTTCAACGTCTGTTTGTGCAGCTCCTCGTTGTCGCGAATGAGGCCGTCGAGCGAATGCTCCGCTCGGAGCAGTTCAAACAATGCGACCGTTTGGCTACTGACTCCGGATGATCGCACCTGATCGAGCGCTGTGAGCTGTGCCGCAACCGGCGCTGTCTTGCTGCCCAATTGAGGGACGGTACGTTCAAGAGCATCGACCTCCCCTGCGAGTCCGGTTGTTCCCTGCGCGTCCGAGATGCCGACGATCTTAGCGAGCGCATCCCTCATCGCATTTCCGAGATCGAGCGAGGCCTCAAGCTGCTTGCGCTGCGCTTCGAGAGCCGGTCGTTCTTTGGAACTCGACGAGGCAATTCGCTGATCCAGCGCCGATTCCTTACTCTTGGCATCCTTGATCTGCTGCTCAAGGTTTGTCTCTGTGGCCTGAAGCTTCCGCTGTTCGACAGGACCTGAAGCTTCGGTGGCCTTACCTTCGTGACGCTGATACTCGGTCATGAGGTCGGCTTCGGCCTTGGCCGACTGAAAGGCGAACTGAGCCGCCTGGGAGGCAAGAGACACCGTCTGATCCCGGTACACAACGTCGTTTGGCGCGCCTATAGTCTGGATGGGGGCGGTGGATGTCCGGTAGAACTGGATCACACCGTTAAGATGGGCCAGAAGAACTTTTCTCCTGCTCTCAAAGTCGAACTTCGACGCAGGCTGCTGCTGAGAAAATGCGAGATGACTTGCCGTGAACGCGCCGACCAGGAGAATCGTCATTGCAAGAGAAGCAGCGGCAGTTCTGTGCCAGGAATGGGAGCAGCGGTGCTTCCCCTGCACTGAGTGGATTCTTGTCACGTCTGCCTGTTGCTTGTCGTTTCGTACCATTCATCCTCCGATCATTGAGGCTTGGGCCCTGTCGAGCGTTACCAAGACCCTTCACCCGGCTCGCGGTGGGCGAGCCAGGTGAAGGGAGAATTGAATTTCTGACTGAATCGAGTTCTAGTGTGGCGTTCCGGCCGACGCTAGAATTGCTGTCATGGAACTCCTTGCGGCGGAAGTTTTGCGCCCGGGTCCAAAGTGATCTCGATTGCAACCCTACTTACGAAAATATTATTTTCGTTTCTATTGTAACGAACCGTCGATCGAGGATAATGAATTTTCAGCAAGCAGACACATAGAAACAGGAATGACACGTTGAAGACGAGTGTCGATAACGCATCGGAGCCGCCACGTCCGGCGATGGGCCGCCCCCGCAGTGAGAAGACGAGAAAGGCCATCCTCAGAGCGGCCTACCACCTGCTGAAACAGAATGGCTTTGACGACGTCTCTATGCAGGAGATCGCTCTCAGAGCCGGGGTCAGCACAGCCACTCTGTACCGCTGGTGGGAGAATAAACAGGCCATTCTGCTCGAGGCATATCTTGAGACCACGCGTGAGGTCCTGCCCTATGGAAAGCGCGGCAGCCCACTCGCACGGTTGCGGAAGTACACCCTCCGGCTCGCCGAGTTCTTGAAAAGCGAGAATGGACGGGTTTTTCTTCGACTGATGCTGGCTATGCAGGACAACCCGACTTTGCGTCAGGCATTTTATGAGAACGTCTATCTTCCCCGTCGTGCCGACGGACGCGCCGTCGTTGAGGAAGCAATCGCTGCGGGCGAGCTGCCGGCTTCCGTAGACGCCGATTTCATCATCAGTCTTCTAATCGGGCCACTAATCCAGCCTGCATTGCTAGGCCAGGAAGTGAATACAAAATCTGCGCAGACTATCTTCGACTTCGTCATCAGAGCTTCATCCTTCTGAATGAACTACTGCGTGACGGCGATGGAGATGGAGTGGATTTTGCATCCCGCCGACGCGCCACCACAAGAAATCGTTTGTTTAGCTCGGCAGTTCGCCATGTCGCGGTGCGGCTTCCGCAACGATATGTGCTCCAATCCCGTTTTAGCGGTGTGTATAGCGTAGGAGCTAGCACCCCGCAACAGCCTGTTTCCCTTTGTTCACCCAGAGGGCATTTGCAAGGTTAACTCGTTCGGCGGACCATGGAGACACATACCGATTGGTGATTGTCCTGCACCATTCAAGATAAAGACACTCGTGAAAAGGACAACGAAGCAATAGCAAAACGCCGTGGCAATTCGAACTGGGGGGAAAGTCGGAGATCGCCGGCCCGGTCGTAGTCTCTCCGACCTTCTTCGAACAGGCCGTGGAAGAATTCAAACTGACACCCGACCAATACTTACGCTCGACTCGCCTTCACGAATGGGCGCGGGCGCACAAGAATTCAAAATACATTCCCGAGGCGCTGCTTGAAGCATGGGGCTTTGAGGTTGACTCAACCGTTTAGGTCCGTATGACATCAATTCTGATACGAGAAGCTACGCGCCAGGGATAGGATCGATGGCGTGCACTCCCGCAAAAATAGGTCGATATGGTTGCACCAGTAGATTGAGTATGCTCCCTAGAATTCGACCGCTAGAGATGACTGGAACGCAGAGCGCGAGCTTCTTCCTTAGCTCTACGACCAAACCAGATAGCGATGCTTCCGTGTAGTCATTGAAACGTCCAGCGTTAAGGTAGCTTTCAGACTCATCAACTGCTGCCCGAATCGCAGCCCGATTGCGCTCACGTTCCTCCCAAAGGACAATAGCCTCCTCGAACGGCCTCTTCCTCGGATTGAAGTCGGCCTGACGCAATCGCCTGACGAACGAAAGCTTCCTGGTCGGGAGTGAGACGGACTTCCGTGTTCCATGAGTAAGAGCGGAGAAATGCGGTGTCAAGCTGCCTCAACAAACGTTCAAGCGAACGCCCGGTAGGAAATTTCCGACCTTGACCCTTCGCAGCTCAGGGTTTTACCCGAGCGAAGGCGCGGGAACTGGTCAAGCTGGCGACGTCCTAATAGATGTCGACGCCTGTCAAGGTCGTCCCACAGCTCGGGTTCGTCTGTGATTTCTTACATCCGTATGAAGGTTCGGGGAAGCGTCAGCTCAAACGTATCAAGAGTGACGGCTTCTACAAGGCGTTCGCCAAGAGCATCCTGGACGAGGATGCACCGCAACTCGCAGGACAGAACTGTCACTTAGCGTAGCATCAGATCTTCGCAACGGTTTCTCCGATTTGGCGCAAGGTTGCTCGCATCCCATGTGTGCACAGCATCCGTATTGATCATGGGATGCCAGGTCATCATATAGCGGAATCCGGCGATCTTATATGGAGGTCGAACGATCTTGATCGCGGAGTTCTCCCAATCCCGCTAAGAACTTGCTGGGAACAGTAGCCACCAGATTCGTTCCCGGACCGATCGGATGGCAGCCTCAAAATAGGGAACATTTATTGCGATTTGACGTTTGTACCATAGCAGCTAGCGGCTTGTCGGAAGGCACCTGGATGCCGCCGAGAATCGTGAATCAGATGTGTGTCAACGTCAGGTACTGGTCGAGCTTAAGCGATCTCGAGAGAGCTCGTTTGGCGTCAGCCACGCAAACGAACTCTTCCTCGTAGATGGTCTGGCTCTGCAGCGATTGAAGCGTTTTCGCCAGCACGGGAAGTGACGGCGCCCACAGACACGCGGCGTCTTCTCCCTTGAGCGTCGGCGGCGCGTGCCGTTACTTTCAGCCCCTGCACTCCGCATCCCCGTTGCCGCAACAGGTATTCTGGAACCAGGCATGCTATCGATCGAGCAAATCCTTGTCATAACGGCGACTCTGCTCTCTCTGGGAGTGGTGGCAAGCAAGGCGTCGAGCAAACTTGGGGTCCCGGCATTACTGCTGTTTCTACTGATCGGAATACTTGCTGGATCGGAAGGCCCAGGTCGCATTCCCTTTGACAATACGGGCCTGGCTCAATCCGTCGGGGTCGTAGGTCTCGCGTTCATCCTCTTTGCCGGTGGTCTCGACACGAACTGGCGCATTGTCTCGCCGGTTTTATGGCAAGGCCTCAGCCTAGCGTCCATTGGTGTCTTTGTAACCGCACTTCTTGTCGGTTGGTTCGCCAGGGTGCTCCTTGGCGTTGACTGGCTGCACGGTTTGCTCGTTGGAGCGATTGTTTCCTCGACCGATGCGGCGGCGGTCTTCTCGGTTCTTGGTTCGCAGGGTATCTCCCTAAAAGGCCGAATCCAACCTCTCCTAGAGTTGGAATCGGGAACCAACGATCCCATGGCCGTATTTCTCACGATCGGGATTATTCAACTGATCGTTTCTCCCGAGCAAAGCCCCTGGTGGATGGTGTCCCTCTTTCTCAAACAGATGCTGATAGGGAGTGTGATTGGTTGGGGAATCGGGAAATTGGCAGTCCCGATCATTAATCGATTGAACCTTGAAGCGGAGGGACTCTACTCTGCTTTTACTGTGGCTATCGTACTGTTTGCCTATGGGATAACCACGACGTTCGAAGGGAGTGGCTTCCTCGCCGTCTATGTGGCAGGAGTGGTGATGGGTAATAGGGATTTCATCCATCGCCGAAGTCTGACTACATTCCATAACGGTCTCGCATGGCTCATGCAGATCATCCTCTTCCTTGTGCTCGGGTTACTGGTCTATCCATCCCGGCTGCTTCCCGTCATGGGTGTTTCCGTGCTGTTGGCGTTGTTTCTGGTTGTGGTCGCACGCCCAGTTGGTGTGTTTCTTAGCCTTGCCTTCGCAAAGGTCGGTTTTCGTCCGAAGATCCTCATTTCATGGATTGGATTGCGCGGAGCAGTTCCCATCGTGTTAGCTACGTTTCCACTTCTAGCCGGTGTACGCGGCGCTGAGATTTACTTCAATATCGTCTTCTTTACGGTATCGATTTCCGTTCTTTTGCAGGGGACGACCATCGGATGGCTCGCGCGGAAGTTAAGACTCCAGAAGCCGTCTCCGGCAACCGACCGAAGGTTTCCTCTGGATATTCTACTGGCCGACGTAGACCGCAGCCAGGTTGCCGAGATAACCGTGAGTGAAGGATCACTCGCCGTCGGCAAACAGCTCGTAAGCTTGAACCTCCCGCGCGAAGCTCACGTCATGCTGGTGACAAGGAAGGAGGAACATCTGGTGCCACGTGGCAGCACAACCTTGAAGGCTGGGGACGTCCTTTCCGTACTGGCAGACCAATCATCTTTGACTAAAGTGGGTTCGGTGATGAAGCCACAAAAGCCGGCCAATACGGAATGAAATGCGAGAAGCAATAACACTCTCCTAAACCGCGGGGCAAACTTTCAATTACAGCCGACCGAGAAGCTTGGATTCCTAGTGGAGCAGGCAAGATGCGAATCGTCCGCTGCGGCGGGAACCTCGCTCGACACTAGCTGATCTTAATCGGGTATAGATCTGCACTCAACTCCTCTATACAAATTGTCCCTAGATAGTAGGGGCAGGGGGGTGAGACCTCATAAGTCGAACCGAACGCTGAGCTCCGTCCGAGGGCCTCGCGTAACTGCGGTTGTCCGCTCTGATTGAAGCTGAGAGCCGTTCTTATCCTTCAGGATAGAAACTTGATAACTGCCAGCTCACGTTCCCGGCGGTGGAAGATGGCCCGCTGGTGGTGGCGGATACCCCGGAGGGGTGGCTAACATGGCGGCCATCGCTAGATACACGAACACAAAAACCAGCGGCGAAGCCTCACAGCTTCGCCGTTTTTTCTTGTAGTCATCAAAGCACACTGCGTTCGCTTTCCATATCACAACAGTTTCCGATATAGCCTTGCAGTATAAGTCGTGACACCGTTCTCCCCACTAGCTTTACTTCCAGCTCGCGCTCGTCGTGCTACCAGGCGGGGCGGTGAGCTACAGCTTCCAGGTCAGTCCGGCCTATGGGTCTATCCCGCGGCGGTCTGCCTGCGAATGCAACGGCAACCTTTTTGCCCACAAACCTGGCCGCCAATGAAGGCGCGCAGACGGTGACGCTCGCCGTCCAGACTGCTGGCCCGGCAACTTCAGCCCGCGGTCATGGTCCCTTCGAGCATGGACGAACGGTGCTTGCGCTGGGAGTATTGCTGCTGCCGCTGGGCGGAGTGCGGCGCATGGGGGAACGTGGCTTGGGCGCTACGATGTGCTGCTGCTCCTGATGACTGTGAGCATTGCGGGCCTGGCTTCGCTCTCCGGCTGCGGCGCAACCAATGGCTTTGGTGGTGGCTGTGCGCCACCTTGAGACCGCAGGTCTGGCAGAGCGTACTATTATTGGCCGGCCATATCGACAGTTTGCGCCTAAACGGTAGGCAAGGCTCAGTGCCGCAATGGGGACAACGATTCCGCGCCGGTTCGTGCCAATTTACCTGGTAGTCATCAGAATGGTTCATGATGAGAAGACCTTTGAGGTAAGCCCGACGCCTTGCCGAGACTACCGAACGACCAACTGAGTTTGCTCATCACTTGCCTGCCCATTTGTTCCATTTGGAGACCTGTACATGTACGCCTATTCCCTCAAGGGCTACCGCACGCATCTCTTTCTGGAACTCTTCCGCGAAGATCGTTTCATTAACTACCACGGTGATATCGCCAAGAAGGCGAGATCGGCCATCGATTAAGCCAAAACGACCACTGGAATTAGGACTGTAGTCCTGCATGAGAACAACTGGTTATTCCAATCCCCTAGACCAAGCTGAGACGACAAGGACATCTGTTTTCTGGTCGCTGCCATTGACCGAGCGCAAGCCCTCGCGAGCAAGCGCCCAGTAATCAAGCGAATCTCTAAGCTCGTCAAAACTTGCCTTTCCACTGGCCACACTTCTTCCTGCGTGTCCGCATAGAAGCGATCTATAGTCTGTTTGGCATCAGACTCAAGCACTGCAAACGGAGTCAGAAGCTCGCCTTTCTTCAGTTCCGAGACGATGAAGGCGGCCTGTGCGAGAGCAAATCCACCAAAGCGCAGAGCTATCGCGAACGTTTCCATAAACCGAGAGTAAGTACATTTGATAAGTTCTTCGTTAAACGCATTCAACAATCTTTTCGCGATAAGGGTCAGGGCCTCGCTGGTCCAGCGGGCACCGAATTTCTGGCAACCAATCCACCCCTCGTAAGCTGCGCGGAGCGGTAGCACCAGCGTTGCCCTGGGCTGAATTATGCATGTTATCGTCGGTGAGCGGAGGCAATGTGAACGGCGAGCCTGACTCGATGATCCGCGTCGGAGGGGTCGCTAAATGACAGATATGACGATCCTGGGCATCTCGGCTCCAAAAGCTGATCGCCCGGCAGCCGCCAGGCTGCGGGCTACGTACCAAACAGCGGGTACGGCGGCAGGACTGTTGGCGTCAGTTGAGAATTACTTCCGGTCTGACGATCACCAGGAGCCTTGCTTCTCATACCCTCATTGACTGGGACCTTTTTGATGACCACATCGTTCGGAGTGAGAAGCTTTCCATGTTGAGAGCGGAGTTGTTGCAGGAGATGCCTGCACGCGATCTCACGATGGAAGCGGTCGCGAAGCGGGCAAATGTGGGCAAGCAGACCTTATACAAATGGTGACCATCCAAAACCGCTCTCATTCTGACCATGTTCTATGAGAAGCTTGACCATCCCTTTGGCGCTCCCGGCCACGGCAACGGTGGAAGAGGCCATTCGCGCAAGGATGCGAAGGCTTATCCAACTTGTGAACGGCCTCTTTGAAAAGTCGCAAGCGAGCTCATCGCAGAAGGTCAAGGCGATCTGGAAGTTCTTCGGGAATTTTTACGAACGGCACGTCAGTCTGCGGAGAGCATCCGCCATCGCGACACATATTACGAGACAAGACCTGAAGGCGCTCTCCGACGATCCAGATGATCTGGTAACCGACATTCAGACCATTGCCGGACCTTATGCAGGCCTGGCAGGCGCACAGATCTATATCGACGGACTGAAGGCGGGAGATGCCGCTCTTCCCAGCAAGACCTCGATCCAAGAGGTACGGCTCAACCAGAATCCCTTTGCGCCGGAATTTGACGCAATGGGCCTGGGCCGAATCGAACTACTCACGAAAGCCGGCGCAGACGCTTATCATGCCAGTGCTTCTTTCGGGTATGGAAACGACATCTTCAACTCACGGAATCCTTATGCGCCCGAGAAGCCCCATTCGATTTGAAACAATATGGCGGCAGCTTCAGTGGACCAATCGACAAAAAGCTATGCTTTTCTTTTTGACATCAACAAGCGAGACATTGGCAACAGCGCGGTGGTCAATGCGGTAACGCTCGATCCGACGACGTTCCAAATTGTCGATCCCTACACGCAGATCTTCAGCACCCCCTTTCGCTTTCTCCGCTTGAGCCCGCGGGTCGACTACAAAATCACGCCGAAGCAGAGTTTGATGTTCCGCTACGGGTACACCAAAAATGATTACGACCACTACGGGGTAGGCTCATTCAATCTCGTTTCCCGGGGCGCGAATGCGCACCTGCGAGAGCAGGCCATACAGGTCACTGAGACTGCCATCCTCTCTCCGAAGGTCATCAGCGAGACCCAGTTTTTTTCCTCCACCAACACCATACGCATCAGGCCGATTCCTCCGATCCGACGCTCGAAGTCGAGAACGCCTTCAGTGGCGGCGCCGATCCCGAAACACTGTCGGCCTATACCCACCCATCACTATCAGGTGCAGAACATCACGACGGTGGCGGAAAAATCTCATACGATCCGTTTCGGAGTATGGCTGCGGACCGTCGCGTTGACCGACACCTCCCAGGAGAACTTCATGAGACGTCTTGCTTCATGGAGTCGCATCTGCTTTTGGAATTGCAGGGGGCTCATCGCCGTCGATGCCCGGAAATGATGATGGAAATGTAGACACTCTCATTCCGTTCATCGCGGCCAGGTCTTTGACACGAAACGGTCGGCGGTAGTTCTGCTGCAGCCACTCAATCGCTTGCGCTACTTTGTTGCTTTTGGTTCCGAGGCGTACCATTTGGAGCAGATACTGTGCAGCCGGTGTACGAAGTATCCGATATAGAAACTCACGCTGCAAAAGGTCCAGGAGGATCGTCTCGACGTCCTCGGGCATCTCAAGAAGCCCTATCAGTCGAAAAAGAGCATCGAACAGCGATACAGTCGCTGGGCCGGCCGCCATGCGCGTACCTCCCGATGCGTTTCCAGATGCCTTCGAGTCCATGTCCACGATCATTTGTTTGGCGAGAGACAGATCAAGTCGAAGAGGACCGAAACATATAGGCGGGCAGAGCCAGCCTGAAGAACTTGCGTGACCGTCGGGAGATTGAGCGAAGTTAGGAGAAACCTTGACTCGTCATAGAAGTAGGTAGTATTTCCGAGGACCACGCGTTTCCCGCCTTGAACGATCATGGAGAGGCTCGGTTCGTACATATAGGCCTGCGGCTGCGGAGAACTTCGTTTCACAAGAGTCAGTCCCGGAATTGCTGTCTCCAATTCCTCTTGTTCTCCGAGCAAGAGAACGATGGTTGATGCGAGTGTCGAGCGCAACGGCGCGGTTTCGAGTCGCCGTTCTTCATCTTTCTCGACCGGGTTTGATAACGACACGCGGCATTCATTTTATTGTATTTGGCAGCGTCAAGCATGAACTAACGACAACTTCGCACGCAGGAGTAGGCAGTTTTGGCAGAGTATCGGCTAACGGATAACTCAACGCGCTTCCTAATATCCATCTTGAGGGTGCGCGCCCCAAGGTGAAGGCCAGATGACTGAAAAGGACATCGGGGAGCTCATGCATCGAAGACGCCATCGATCCGGGTCGTCATTCTCTCGGCGTCAGCGGCGAAGGTAGGCGTGCAGACTGCTGTAGTTCACAGCCCGGTAAAAACTTGCCTTTACTGCGAGAATTCCGCCACTGCCTGCAAACGTCTGGAAGGTCTCATCCGTCTTCTCTAAGAAGAAGGTGATGGAACGCGGAGGGTCAGATGTCCTGGATATCCCACGCAACGCCTATTGCCACGGGCGCGATTACTTGTGTCATAGGCTCTCTGGAATCGTCCCTGCACCATATTGGAGTAATACAGCATAGCCACGTTCTTGCCCTCTGGCTATTCTTTGCGGGCTGCGGAGTCTTGCAACTCTGCTTAAGTTTCTTGATCTGCACTCCAATCGAGCGAATCTGGCCTCTTACGAGTTGGGCTGAACGGAATCCGATTGTAGCGGACGTAACCTATGCCTTCTTTGTCCGTCTCGTGCTCTTCCCACTCATTGCATTCTTTGAGTACGACTGGTTGCGGCAGCAACTCGATGGGTTCTTCTTAGCGCATTCAATGAAGCCACCATCATTGCTCGCTCTGGTCCCTGCGTTAGCGTCGTGGCCGTTGTTGGTATTCTTCATCAACTTCGCTACCCTCGACCTTTCTGACTACTGGAGACATCGCCTCTCTCACAGGTATGGATGGTGGTACGGCGTCCACTCCGTGCATCATGCGGAAGATCAGATGACGTTCTGGTCCGACGAACGATCCCATGTGCTCGAAGACACCATAACCTACCTCTGGTTGATCGCTGTCGGCCTACTCATCGGAGTTCCGTCACTCCAGTTTCCGTTTGTCATTCTTGGCTTTCGATTCGTGGGCAGCCTCGCTCATTCCAATACGAGTATCAGCTACGGATGGCTGGGTGACCATATCTTTATTTCTCCTCGCTTCCATCGAACTCATCACGCGCTGAAAGCGGCCGGACGTCGCAGCTGCAACTTCGGTACTGCGTTGTCCTGGTGGGACATCACCTTCAATACAGCCAAGTTCCGCGACAACACCATAGAGACGGGGGATGCTGGTGCTGAACCCGCGATGGTATCCGGTTCATGGGGAGCCCAACAGGCTGCTGGCTTTCGTCGGATGGTTCGCCTTGCTCGCCGGGCCCGTAAGGCACATGCAACAAAGGCCATATCATGATGAACACGGAAATATCGTCGTGGACCAGCCGAGTTCTTGAGAATGGAACTCTGGGAATCGCTCCAACAGAGGATTGGAAGCTTCGAGCATACGCATCCTACCGAGAGAAACTCCGAGCCGCTGAGTTTCCGTGTTTCTTTGGGCAAACCGGTGAGCTTCGAGGCGAGATGATATACACCTTCATTGCGCGCGCGAAACCAGAGCAATTCGTCACAGAGATGGAGGAATTCATCGCTCTGCTTGGCAAGAACGAATACGACCGATGCAGCCTGGTGGCTTTCTTCGAGCCAGATCCACTGATAACGACGCACGCTGGTTTTGTCGATCGCTTCTGGCAATTGCTGCAAATGCTTCACGAACACGACCGCCAGCCCAGTCTCGAACGAACGCCCGATCATCCCTTTTGGGAGTTTTCGTTTGGTGGCTGCGAGATGTTTGTCGTTGGTTCATCGCCGACCTATGTGCAGCGCCGCAGCCGGAATCTCGGGCCAGGCATCGTACTTATCTTTCAGCCGCGCAAGCTCTTTACCGATCCAGCGACCTCAGAGCCCATTGCGCCAGAAATACGGCATCGTATTCACAAACGAATGCTGGCATACGATGGAATGTCAGTCCATCCGGACATCGGATTCTACGGCCATGCTGCAAACCGGGAATGGAAACAGTATGCGCTTCCCGATGACAATTCTCCTGAGACGGGAAGTTGTCCATTTCACACCCGCACGCCTCTAGGTCGTATCGACAAATCACTTTTGTAATTTCTGCGGATTTGTTGCAGTGGAGTGATGGGTGTAGGTCGATATGAGTTGACGGAGGTACAGTGGCGGCGCATTGAACCGTTGCTGTCGTGCGTGCTGGAACGGTAGGCCGTCCGGCGGAGGATAACCGGCGTTTCGTGTATGGAGTGCTGTGGGTTTTGCGTTCGGGCATGCGCTGGCAGGATATGCCCGAACGCTATGGCAAGTACAAGACGACGCATAAGCGCTTCAGCCGATGGGCGGCAGCCGGAGTGTGGGATCGGGTCTTCGCCAATCTTCTCAAGGACCGGGAAAACCGGTACGTCATGATCGATTCCAGCGTCGTTCGCGTTCATCAGCAGGCTGCGACGGCGCGAAAAAGGGGGCTTCCGAGACCGCTCGGGGGCGGAGTCGAGGAGGTCTGACGACCAAGATCCACCTGCTCGCCGATGCGCTTGGCCTGCCGCTCGGCGTCATCCTGACGGACAGCCAGATCTGGTCTGCCCGGCTTGCTTTGTGCCAGTAAATGAGAGACACACTGGAACAAGGAGAGCAAGATGGCACGAGGTAAGCGGTATCAGCCAGAGCAGGTAGTGAACCTTCTGCGGCAGATCGAAGTAGCGATAGCGAACGGGAAGACGACGGCGCAGACGTGCAAGGAAGCGGAGATTGTGGAGCAGACGTATTTCCGCTGGCGCAAGGAGTATGGTGGCCTGCAGATCGACCAGGCGAAGCGGCTGAAGGAGTTGGAGCAGGAGAATGCGAAGCTGAAGCGTCTGGTAGCGAATCTGAGTCTGGATAACCTGGTGTTGAAGGACATCGCCTCGGGAAATGTATGGTCCGCTCCGTTTTTGCAAGCGCAGTTTGCTTTTGACACATAGCGGTTTGCATAAATGTATCCGGCCTCTCGCGAGTCGGCCGCTTTTGGCGACCAGGCCATGATGAGATCCGCGCATGCTGTTACCAATAACTTGGTTCGGTCTTGAACAAGACCGGTTTCCCCGAGCGGGTTTATAGCATGCCGATCGACCGTTGTGCCATCTGTTCTCTGCGCAGCAAACTTGGGAAAAGCTTGTGTCAGACCTCCGCCCAGCCATAGATCTCTTCGGGCTTGGTGAGAATCTTCCAGGCGACTCGGGGGATCTTGTTAGCCAGTGCGACGATAACCTTATTGCGATGCATGCGTTGTTCAAGCTTGGTGATCCATGCTCCCAGCTGATGACGCTGCCTGTCGCAGGTCTGCACGCAGGATCGGGCTCCATGGACCAATAGCCTTCGAAGATAGGTGTTTCCTCGCTTACTGATGCTGAGCAAGGTCGTCTTGCCGCCAGTGGAATACTCTCGCGGCGTGAGTCCAAGCCATGCTGCAAAGAATCGCCCGTTCGCGAACTGATGACCGTTGCCGGCTGAGGCTTCAAGAGCACTGGCCGCAAGCGGTCCGATGCCGGGTACCGTCATGAGTCGTCGGGCTGTGTCGCTATACTGCACGCTGCGCTGAATCTGCCTGGAGAGTTCTTCGATCCTGGCCTCCAGGAGCTTGAAGTCGTTCCACAGATCGGCAAGGAGCGACCGCATGGATGGCGGCAGTTCGTTCTCCTCATCTCCAAGAGCTCGTGGAACATCCAATCGGAAGACGCCCACGCCTAGCCGAATAGGGACACCGAACTCCAGCAAAAACCCTCTGATCTGGTTGATGAGGCCCGTACGTTGGCTCATATAGCGATCGCGCACCCGGTGCAGCGCCTGCCGGGCGCACTGCTCCGGATGCCTTATCTGAGTGAATCGCGTCGTCGGCCGGGTGACTGCCTCGGCGATCGCTGCTGCGTCGACCATGTCGTTCTTGTTGGACTTCACGTAGGGTTTTACGAACTGAGCAGGGATAATCTTGACCGAATGGCCCGACGCTTGGAGCTTGCGTGCCAGCCACTGTGATCCTGGACAGCTCTCCATGCCGATAAGCGCTGCCGGAGTGTTCGCAAAATGGACAAGCAATCGATCGCGTCGGAACTTGCTGTGCAACACCGGCTTGCCCGAACTGTCGAGGCCGACGACGTGGAAGGTGTTCTTCCCAATGTCGATGCCGTACGTCGTAACTCCTTCAATGCGCTTCTTCATGGCGGTCTCCTTCCGTCAACTGCTTGACTTCAGTGTGCTCCACTTGGAATCGGAACGGACCATCCCGTTACTTCTAAGCCCTGAGCGACGGCGCAGTGCGGTCAGCCATGCCTGCGAACGTGGCGTAAGTGAGCGACATGCGTGCCTTCTGTTGGGACAGCCCAGAGGCACGCAGCGCTACCTTCCGACACAGCGTGAGGACGAGGATCGTCTGACGCAGGCTATTGTTGCTCTTGCCAGCCAGTATGGCCGCTACGGGTATCGCCGGATCACGGCGCTTCTACAGCGAGCCGGCTGGACGGTGGGCAAGGCAGAGTCGAACGCATCTGGCGTCGTGAAGGGCTGAAGGTTCCGAAGAAGCAGAAGCCACGCGGGCGGCTGTGGCTCAATAATGGCTCGTGTGTGCGGCTGCGGCCAACATATGCGGGCCATGTATGGAGCTACGACTTCGTCAGCACACGAACGCACGATGGCCGTAGTGTGCGATGCTTAACCTGATCGATGAGTCCACCCGCGAGTGCCTGCTGATCCGCGCGGAACGGCGCTGGTCGAGCACGAAGGTGATCGGAGCGCTGGCCGATGTCATGGTGCTAAAGGGCGTGCCGGAGCATCTTCGATCAGGTAATGGCCCGGAGTTCGTCGCCAAAGACCTGCGCAAATGGCTTGCCGATACCGGCGCAAAGACACTGTACATCGAACCCGGCTCCCATGGGAGAACGGCTACTGCGAATCGTTCAACTCCAAACTCAGGGACGAATTCCTCAACGGTGAGATCTTCTACTCGATCAAAGAACTGCGCATGCTGGCCGAACGCTGGCGCGTCCACTACAACATCGTCAGGCCACATTCCTCGCTGGGATATAGACCTCCAGCGCCTGAGGCATGGATGACTTTGACCACTTGGCAGCATGGGGAGCCAGTCGCTTCGCTCCCGGCTCCCCATGTTGCCATACCCTGCATCGATCAGATCTCAGAGGTCAATGCGCTACACTAACTCCTCACTGGCACACAACATCGGGCAATCCAGTTGGAGCTCAGCTCGAAGTTCTTTATGAGATACGTCTTGAAAAGGTTGCGGCAGAGTTGGCGCTTCATTTTGAGCAGGCCTCGGATTGGGAACGCACGATCAAGTATTTGAGACTTGCCACGGAGAACTCGGAGCGGCGCTACGCGCATCGTGAGGCTATCACACTGCTTTCTCGCGCGCTCTCGAATTCGTGGGTAGGATTTCGGAACAAAAAAGCTGGACGTCGAATTACAAATACTTGATCGACTTGCAACGATCTATGTGCCTCGCTGTGTGGAAGCATACGAGCGCGTGTCAGAAACTGCCTCTGTTCTCGGACTCGTCGAGGTGAGTGCACAGGCGCTTCTCAACCTGGCTACTTGCCTGCTGTGAAGATGCAGAGCACTGCCTGCGAACTGCAGAACATGCTTCTCGGATCATCGCAGCTCTTCCAGACTCTTTGACGCGGGCGCAGATGGAGATGAGTTATCACTTTCTGGCTGTGTGCGCAGGTGGATGGAATTCGTATGAAGCAGATCAAGTAAGGCAAGTATTCCAGAATATCCGCCAGCAGTTCCACAGGACCGCTTTGGCTCCCCAAATGATCCAATGTGGCGTAATCCATTGGGCCTCTTCCAACTACAAGGAATCCCGTGAATGCATTGCCGCGGGATTGAATGCACTCTCAGAAGCTATTGGAGAACAGAATCCATACTTGAATATCATTTATCAGAAGGCACAGTTCTACCTGCCCTGGGCCCTCTTCTTCAATGGACAGTGGGGTGAGGCATTGACAGCACTGCATGCTTCTATCGAAGTTGCTGACAAGAATGGCGATAGTTTTCCCGCTCAGATACTTCGCCTGGATTCACTTCCACGTGATGGACTTTCATGAGGTAGTCGCAATCAGCGAGCCGATGGAGAGCGAAGGCGAGAGATTTGAAGGCAGCTACATCATACGCTTGAGCCGCCTACTTGCGGGATCGGCGCATGTGGCGATGGGAAACCATGACCGTGGTTTGGCCACGTTGATGAGGGTTCAGGAAGAGATGAATAGTCACTTGACTATACTCGACTGGTGCTTTCGTCTGCCTCTGCACGCAGCCCTAACAGAGCTGTGGCTATCGAAGGGAGATCTGAAAAAAGCACGCGATAAGGCGTGCGACTACCTGACTCTCGCCTTTAAGTACTGAGATTGTACATATCGCGCTCTTGCATTGGAGGTAAACGCTCGAGTCTCCTAGCCGAAGAAAGTCTGATTGCGGCCGCAGAATTTATCTCACAAGGCTTTGGTCCAAATACGACGACGATCCCAATGGAACATGACTTTACGGCGTTCGTCGGAGAAAATGGAGCTGGTAAGGCGACCCTCATCGTGCAGCTACTTCGGCGGATTCGGGACCGTGGCGATGTTGCCATTGTGTATGCCCCACCCTCGGAGTTCGTACAGCATTTCTACGATGAAAAACGCGACGATATCACCGGGGATGTTCGTACTCACTACCAACTCAGGGAGACACTAATCGCGACGCTTGCCCATGTGGTCCCCGGTCCCGAAGTGGTGATCGGATGCGTATATACGAAGTTCAAGGACGAGGTCTCCCTCGATCAACCCACATTTGACTTCGTGCTCGAATCGCTCACGAGGCTGAAAGCGGAAGCCTTGTTGCGCTCCTCGGCTTCGTCGCACGAGATTAGGTGATTGGATGTATCTGCTCTCGTACCATTAAGCCCGTGCGGCGATTTCGCTTGTCTGTTCGCTCAGTTGGGTGAAGCCACTCATCTTTGCGCAACAACCCGGTTCGCTCCATCCGTCAATTTGGGCCAATACGAGTTTTCTCGATGGCATTGCGCTTCCCAGAGGGGTGATCGAGGCAATCGGTCAAGCTGTCCACGACAACAAGATTTCGATATCAGCGGAAATGCAAGTCCACAGAGAACAGATGTGAATAGCGGTGCCGCTCTACTCACATCGCATGGATTTCGCATAAGCAGGTGCGGGGGTATGGTATGGCGCTGAGATTGTGCTGTCGGTAGCATACGTCGACACAGGGGGACACGGGATCGGTCACGGCTTCGGCGATGTAATGGTAGAGCCGATCATGTTGCAATGGCCGAAGCACCTTCTCTTCGGCATGCCTTTTTACCCGAGAGCCCTGCTAGACGTGGATATGCCCCTGGGATGGTACTCCAGTAGTGCAGCGGTCAACGTTGGCAGCAATGCGTGGAATTTCCATTCTTACTATACATTCACGACATTCACGCTTTTTCCATTGAAGAAACTCGAGGCGAGCTGGCGCATCTACTATCTATGGGACGGCGTAAATTCTGCTCCACCAGTTGGACAGGGACTAAAGAATACACAAGCAGGCCAGGCAATTCACTTTAACGCAAGATCTACCTACGATGTCGAACAAGAATGTGTACCTCGGTGCGAACGGATATTATCTCGACCAGATCACGGATGCACGCACCAATGGCGCTGCACTTCCGAATTCACAGAGCAAATCGGAGCAATCGGTTCCGGAATGGTTGTAAATCGCGGAAGTGGTTCTACTTCGTCAACGTGTATCACGAGGTAGGAGCCAAGAACACCACCGCCGGGAACAAACCCGTCCTGCGAGTGGAAAAAGTGTTTTGAGCCACGGGATGAAGCAATACCTTGAGCATTCCTCTCTTGCACTCGAAAGCTGTCGTTTATGGCAAATATGTTTTTGCGACGGGTCAGAAGACGTTCCTCTTGCTGCCACGAGCGGTAGTCGTCCAACCGGAATTAACCACACAACTGAAGGAAAAAATGGCTGATATCTTATTCCCAGAATTTGAAGAGCACTTCATTGACCATCCTAAAGGCCGTTTCTACACCCGTATCGGAGGGGCGATGACCGCCCCGGCAGTCGTGCTATTGCACGGTTTCCCTGAAACCCATGCTTCCTGGCACAACATAGCTCCCGCGCTGGCGCAAACTCACCGTGTGGTCTGCCTTGACCTGAAAGGCTATGGCCGCTCTTGCGTGGTGGCGGGTGATCCGGCACATGTGGAATATGCCAAACGTACCATGGCGCAGGAAGTGGTGGATGTGATGTCCACGCTTGGGCATGAGCGCTTTACGGTGATTGGACATGACCGTGGTGCTCTGATTGCCTATCGCATTGCCCTGAACTGGCCGGAAAAAATCCAAAAAATAGTGGTGATGGATAACCTGCCGGTCTCAAAAGTATGGGAAATTATGGAGGACAATCCGCTTGTTATTCCCCACTGGCGTACCTTTGCACTACCTGCTTATGCGCCGGAGGAGCGTATGACGCAGGTATATCTTGAGGAAATTCTTCGCGTACATACCGCCGATGGCACCCTGGATTGTTTTGCGCCTGAAGTGTTAGCCGATTTTCGCCGTAGCTGGCAGCAGCCGGAGCGAATTCACGCGTTCTGTGAAGATTACCGAGCCGGAGCCTGGCAGGATGTGGAAGATGACCGTAAGGATTTAGCCACTGGAAAAACCATCAGCGTACCGACCCTGGTGCTATGGGGCGAGGTCTTCCTAGGCAGACTATCCGAATCTCCTCTTGATTGCTGGCGCAGTACGTTTATCCCGCAGGCTCAGGGGGTAGAAGTGGCCGGAGGGCATTTCAATTCCGAGGAAAATCCACAGGAAACACTGGCGGCATTGCAGGCTTTTCTGGCGGCGTGAAATTCACAGAACTGCCTCTTACACCGGAAGGAATTTGGGAGGATACATCCCTGGTTGTTTCATCTTTTTCAACTCATAGCCGTTCCAGGGCCATTGCTGCCGGAGCCGAAGCCACGAATGGATGCTATACGTCCCCATAGCCATTTGCTCATGCTGATACCAATGCAGTTTTGCTCCTGCCCACCTTCGCGGCGGCCCCCCAGCGAGAGGATCGTTTTGGCCGACTTTGGAGACGTCACAGTAAGGCGAGCATCCAGATAGAGCCGACCCGCAAACCTGAATCAGTTTGGTGATGCTGATGCGCGAGATTTTCCCCATGAAGAAGATTGCTCACGTCCGACTGGTGGACCTTGAGCATTGTCACCAAATGCGCCTGAGTCAAACCGTGCCATTCGATATGCTGTACCAGCGCCTGCCAAATCTCCTCTCCGCCTTGACCTTCATTTCCAGCGTTTCCACGGAAGAGAAACTTCCGAACCTGGAAACCATATCGCGGCATCAACGTATTTCTACTTTGGTCCTGCCCGTACAACTCCCTATTCTGGCTTACGTTCAAGCAGGCACAGGAGCTAAAATGCATTGTCCGCAAGAGCGAAAAAGGGACGCAGATTGTTTTCTACAAACAGCTACGCGACCGCATGAAGGAAGACGAAAGCAACCGCGAAACGGACGACCGCGCCCCTTTGTTCTTTGCTATTACACCGTTTTAAATGTAGAACAGTGCGATGGACTAAGCTTCCGCAGATCATCGAGCAGCCTACCGCCCCCCCCGGAAATCGACGCAGACGAAACCTGCGAAGCCATCGTTACCGGATGGAAGAGCCGCCCCGCCCTTCATCTGACCAGTGCGACAGCGTGCCGCGCTTACTATCGGCCAAACACGGATTCCGTCCACATGCCCGTCCGCTCCCGCTTCGTGGATGCGCCCCACTACTATAGCACCCTGTTTCACGAACTGGTCCACAGCACCGGCCATGAGAGCCGCCTCAACCGCACGTTGGCGCTCACTTCGGAGATGAGCTTTACAACAAAGAGGAACTTGCGGCCGAGATGGGCGCGGCCTTTCTTTGCGCCATCGCGGAGATTGCCAACGAGCACACCGACCGCAACACCATTGCCATATATATCCAGAACTGGATTTCGAAGCTGGAAGAAGATAACCGCTTCATTGTCATGCCGCTGCGAACGCTCAAAGAGCCATGGATTCAATCCTAGGCACCACGTCTGCGGAAGAGGAAGAAGAAGACACGGCCAACGTCACCGCGTTGCAGCCATCCGTTCACATAGCGGCGGAACTTGCGGAGGTGGCCTAATGCATACCATCCTCGACATTCTCAAAACTGGCCGGAGGATTCCGGTCAACCTCTACCTCAAAATTGATAACCCACCTTATATGGCGTTGGCATATATGCCTAATCAGGTGTAATCCGGTAATATTCGGCCTGCTCGGTAATCTGGAAATCAAGCGGTTCGGCACACGCGACGAGCAGGAAGTCACCGGCTACGCCGATGTGATGGAGACCGTCTTTAGGAGTTGGTCGGATATTCTGGTCACCGAAAACCTCATCAAGCAGCTTCACCGCCGACCTGCTCGCCTACAGCGACAAGGACGAGCGTAACCGTGGCGGATACAAAACACTCCGCAATGATGTGCGGTGCCTTCGATGCCGACGGTAAGATGATCGGCATCGTGTTCGAGACGGCAACCCCATTCGATATGCCTCAGCGCATGACGGAGCTTGTCGCGTGGCTGAATGAGGCGCGCGAGCTGCGCCGCCTGCATCCGCTGCTGATCATCGCCGTATTCATCGTCGTATTCCTGGCAATCCATCCCTTTCAGGATGGGAACGGACGCCTCAGCCGTGTCCTGACCACCCTGCTGCTGTTGCAGGCCGGATATGCCTATGCGCCGTATTCATCGCTCGAGAGCATCATCGAGAACAGCAAGGAAAGCTATTACCTGGCCCTACGCCAGACGCAAACCACCGTCCTAACCGATGCGCCGAACTGGCAGCCGTGGCTGCTTTTCTTTATGCGCGCATTGCAGCAGCAAAAGCGTCGCCTGGCCGTGAAGGTCGAGCGTGAAAAGAACGCGCTCGCGGCGCTGCCGGAACTCGCCGTCAAGATCCTCGATTAGTGCGCGATCAGGGGCGCGTCACGACGCGCGACATCGTACGCGAGTACGGCGCAAGCCCGAACACGCTGAAAGCGACCTTCGCTTCGTTGGTGGAAAAGGGCCTACTAATCCGGTACGGTGCCGGACGATCCATCTGGTATGGATTGCCGTGATTCACATAGCTGTTTTTCACACGTTTATAACCCACTGATTACCGCCCAGGACGCAGCGGCGGAGCGAGATCACGCAGGGTCGGGGTCAAATTGTTGCTTGGTACAAACCTGACGGCACGCTATGTTGCCTTTGGCGGAGCGGGGAGCTTAGTGGTCTGGCATCATTTCCGGGTTCGACCATTGCGCGCCAGTCGTGTGTGAGCGTTGACTTGTCCTCGTCAAGACCAAGTAAGTACCGCCACGGCCGTCTCGATAGCTTCTCGGCGGCCATCGTTACGTTCATTTTTTTCGTAGTCGAATTCCACAACACACCGCTCCAAGGAGATTCACTGACATCAGAAAACTTGGAAACAACCGTCTTAACATGCTTAATGGTCAGTGATGGGAGATCGGCCGAAATAGCTTCAGCAAAAGCGGTGATCCCGATCGGCCTCACAAGAATGTGACCGCCTGCCGGAATTCGGTAATTCTCAACCGTCGCATCAGGCCTCATCAATTCTCTCCATGGATCAACAGCCTTGATCAGCTTATCCCAGGACGCTGAAACACTGGCGTACGCTTCCTCAAGACTATCGAAACTGGGTATCTGCCGCTGTTTGCGAAATTCATCCGCGAGATGGTCAGGAAGCAAGTCCGTGTTGCATTTGCGAAAGCTCTATAGCCATGAGGGTAGGATGTGTCGGCAGGCGACATTGCATCCCCAGTGGCGAGGGTTCTCGGGTGGATCACATGGCTTTATCGTTGGACACGTCACGCCGGAGGCTCAGGTCGGTGGCCCCATCGCGTTCATCCAGGATGACGACAAAGTCACTATCAATGCTGAGAGGATGAATTGTCCGTCGCTCTCAGTGATGAGGATTTGGAAAAACGACGCGCGAGTTGGAGCATGCCATCCTACGAAGCATCGCGCGGAACTCTCTCCAAGTACATACGGCTTGTCCGGAGTGCCAGCGAAAGGTGCATTACTGATCAATAACAGCCACAAACCACTTGACATCTAAACCGAAACGAATTAAGTCGCAAGCTTTTATCTTCGTCGGCATGCGTTGAGTCAATCGTCCAAGACAGAGTGGGAACGATGTTCTCACTCTGTTTGCCTGCGTAACGCTGCGCTGCGGGGAAGTAGAAGTCCCAACCTACAACCCTCAAGTAACTCGTTCAACCGGATGGTTACGGTTCCGCTTCCATCGTGCGAATATGCTCGGGAACAAAATACCCGCGAAGAACCCTGCCCCTACGAGAAACACGAGTTCGTGTTTCCAGAACCATTCAATGAGGCAGAACGGAAGCCCCATAACGCCAGCTCGAGAATAGCCATTCTGCCGGAGGGGCCTAGAGGCTAGTGGTTCCTTCTTCCTGGTCACGTAGAGCTCAGCAGGGATACCCTCGAAAGCTTTGGCCTTTCGCCACTCTCGCACGTCGCGCCTTGTGGCGAGAACGGCGTCCGTGATGCTCCAGGTGAGGAAGGAAGCCCCAGCAGCCACCCCGAAAAGCCAGGACGCGTTGGACGTTTGGAACCATGCCAATATACAGATCAAGCCGCCGAGGGGCCTACAAAGAAGAGAGCGGGAGTGACCTTGAAACCATTCACCACTTGTGTCCTCGTTGCGGATTGGATTTCTTCCAGCGTCTCCTAGTGCTCTGAAGAATGGCTCAGTGATGCTCGCGACTAGAAAGCATGCGAATAGGTCTATAGCAGTTATCCAGAAAACTGCCGTGATGACGTTGCCATTCATGAACGCAGATTGGAGTCCCGATAATTCCCACCAGAAAGAAAATTCCGTTCAGTATCGCAGTCTTCGTGCCGCCCTTGGGAGACTACCGTATGTCCGGAAGTATTCGATGGTCGAAGCTCATCGGGAATGTCATCACCTATCCTCATCGGACGCCGTGAACTGGGGATCGTATTCGATGTGAAGAGCTTCTTCCAGTTCCTTACGTTCGATCTCAGCCTCCATCTTGGCTTCTTCGCCACGGAGGAAGACCGAACGGACTTTATCCAGATGGTCGCGGTTGTGTTTGAGGAAGGATTGAAGATCCTCTTCGTCTCCCACCAGTTCAAGGCATTGAGGCAGACGGGCATTCGGAATCTCGCCGGTATCCAGCGCAAGATCCTGGTTCTTCAAATAGCCGCCGATGACGCGATGCAGAAGCGCCTGTTCAATGCCATGTTCCTTGGCCTGATGCAGTAGGTAACTGCCGAGGCTCTGAGGAGCAAAGCGCTTCCACCATGCGTCAGCTCGACGCATCTCGGAAGCCGAGAAATAAAGACGCAATACGCTTAGGTGATCCATGTCGCTCCCTTCCATATAGCCATAGACGTTCAGGTCGTTCACGAAATCTTCCTGCGGATGTTCCCGCATCTTCGCCACAAGGGCGAGAGACATACCCTCTTCTGCGGCTGAAGCAATGTGTTTGCTCTTGCCTACACGTTGTGCGTTGTAGATACCGGCGTGGCCTGAGAAGAGGTAGCTCACAACACAGGCGATTCCGGCGTACGCGCCAGCTTCGGCACCGAACAGTTCGATGGCCATCAGGGTAGAAGCAATTGGCGTGTTGGCTGCTCCTGCGAACACGGCGACAAAACCCATTCCGGCCAGTAGCGATGGAGGTAGCGGAATGATGCGTGACAGTGCATTTCCAAGTGTCGAGCCGATGAAGAACAACGGCGTCACTTCGCCGCCCTTGAAGCCTGTGCCAAGCGTCACCGATGTGAATAGAAACTTCGCCGCGAAGTCGTATGTCGGGAGTTTGGTGTGGAAGGCCGCAACGATGGTCGGAACGCCCAGACCGATGTACTTTGTGGTTCTGATCGCGAAAACTGCGGTCGTCACCAACGCTCCACCAACCACCGGTCGCAATTCCGAGCGAGCGATGAAGTGTCTTGCAACATGGGATACCATGTGCGTGACCTTGGCGAAGGCCATTCCGATCAAGCCGAAAGCGATGCCTGCGACACCGGCATAGAAGATCGTGGGTACGCTGAGCAGTGGCACTTCCACTACGCGATAGATAGTGTGGTGAACGCCCGGGACGTAATCCGCCCAGCGATGTGTCACCAGATCACCCATAAACGCGGCGAGAAAGCAGGGTGCTATAGCGTCATAGCTTAGCTTGCCAATGGCAAGGACTTCGATGCCGAAGATTGCTCCGGCGAGAGGCGTCCCAAAGACCGACGCAAAGCCTGCGCTGATGCCAGCCATGAGAAGGATACGACGATCCTCAGGAGACATGCGAAACGGCTTAGCCAACTGATCCGCGAGAGAGGCGCCGGTCTGGATAGCGGTGCCTTCTCGACCGGCGGAGCCACCAAAGAAATGGCTCATAAACGTTCCAATCAGGATGAGGGGCGTCATTCTGACCGGGATGGTTTCTTGAGGATTGTGTACCTGCTCAAGGATCAGATTATTTCCGCCTTCGACCGACTTTCCGAAGTACTTGTACATCAACCCGACTGCCCAACCGGCCGGAGCGAGAAAGATGATCACCCAGATGTGTTTCTCGCGGGAATCAGTGGCGAATGTCAGTGAGGCGAGCAGAACCGCGGAAGCCGTTCCTGCCATGATGCCGACGAGACTGGCGACGGGAACCCATCGAATCAGCTCCACGAAGAGGTGGAACTGTTCATTCAGAGATTTACGTAAGGAAATTTCGGGCAAAGAACCTCCTACAGGATGTAGGAGTCATCAGCATCAGCCTGTGGCTGAGCGTCAAGGCGAACCCCATCGCCTTTTGGTTATACCTAAACGATAGCAGTGATAAGAATTGCACGTCAATTTAGTAAATGGTTGCGGCTGTCCTGCTCCCGCGTATCCACCGCACTCCGAATCAGGCGCTGCACCAACCGCACTCTAACATCAGTGTTTAAAGCATTAGTCCGATCATCTCCGTGCGGCAGAAAGTTCGGGAGCGGGAGAAGGAAATAGCCCGAGAGCGCTTGAAGCCTCGACTCATAGGTCGCCACGAGATGCCCCGTTGCCTCGATCCCGAGTCTTCATTCGAATCCCTCCCAGTTTGTCGGCTTAAGGATTTCGATGATCTCCTCACGATCCTGCTCCGAAACCCGCTCAACGACTGAGGCTTGCGGCAGAGGATCGACAGCCAGAGAGATGCATATCTCTTCCAAGAACCCTCCGGGCAGCCAGAAATGCTCCGCTCGACGCCAGAAGCATCTCGTCGGGGCCGGCTGCCAACAAAAGAGTCGTCACATCCATCACCACTGCGAGAGTCGCCAGCCAAGACTGGTTCTCATGCTGAGAGCGATAAAACGCCAACATCGGATAGGCGGAGTGCGTTTCGACGAGATCGGCTGCCCAGTGCTCCCAGTCTATAAAGCGATCATTGAGAGGTGTCAGGAGGTAAGTATTGCGGGAGCCACGGTCTATCGTGGACTTGAAGGCTTCGGCATGAGTGCGGAGATCCATAAGCTTCGCATCTGGCCGTTCACCAAGATGCACCGGTAATGGTGAGCATCATTGATCGGGATGAAGCTGTAGAACGCCTTCTTCCACAACTCGACGAGATGCTGATGGAAGGTCTTGTTGCCACTTCAAACGTTCAAGTGATCCGGTATACGTCCGACGCTCCTACAGCTTGATCGGCAAGTCTTCGCTTGTAAGGCAGGGAATGTGAACCAAACGGGATAACTGCAAAAAGGGTCTAATACCTAGAGAAGATGGTTGACTCGCAACGTGCTCGCCATTGGCATGCTTAGCCTCTTCTCGGATATGGGGCATGAGCTCACATCATCCTGGCGAACGACGCACCCCGCTTGTCTAACCTCCTCATTCTGCGGCGTGCAGCCAAGGCTGACCGCTTCTATTCACGGCTTAGCGAGCATCCACAACGTAACCTCCGGCTTGCGGTCCGCGCGTTTGTGATTGCGTTCTTTTTGATTTACGCGGCCACAACATATGCGAGTTACCGGCACCTCGACTGGCCGTCGAGCGGAGTGGCAGGTCTTGCGTCAGCAGAAGGAGTCTATGACGTGAAGGAGTTCTCGGTGAACGGCAACATCATCGCTTACTCCATCGTCGACCCGGCTCGCTGGCAAAACGTCGTCTTTGAGCGATGGAACACGCTCAGCATTCGAAGCAACCAACCTTTGGTTCTGCAAGTAGCGCGCCCCAATCTGGATAGCAATAATATTCGAGATTACGAAGTGGCAGGCAACGGCGGTCGGCATTTCTTCAGCTACACCTTTGACGATCACATTCTTCATCTCTCCGGCAGGAATGATCCCGGTGCGGCCATGACGCTAACCTATCAACGGAGTGCGGATGGCCGCCAGATCGTACTGGATGGAAGAGACGAACATGGCAATATGCTGCACGCCACGCTGGAGAAGGTCAATAAGACTTACCTGCTGAACGAAGGACGGCGCGAGCCGCTTACCCTCTATTGACCGCTTCGGGAGATAATTATGACAGTAACGCCGATTCTTGAAAGCCCCGTAATCGCGGCATCCACGGATAAGAATGCACTTCCCGAGTGGACTTCATGGGAGCGCATAGGATTTCGTTTTGCATTTTTCTTTATCATTCAGTTATTGGCACCGGTCCGGCTTGAATGGTGGAAACGCATTACGGGCCTCCACTCGCTCAAAGAGATTTACTCCGTTGGAATGGGGCTAGGCTTCAATTACATCACCCTGCGCAACGAGAGCAGTCGATGGGGCATCGGCAGCTTCACATCGTGGGGAATCGCTGCGGCTATCGCCCTTTTAGGCGCGTCAATATGGACTTGGTTTGCGCGCAACAGTCCGCGTAAGGAGTACAACAAGCTGAGCTATTGGCTCCGCCTGGCGGTGCGTTACTGGGTGGCCTTTCTCACCATGGAGTACGGCTACTACAAAATATTCCCAATGCAGATGCCGTTCCCCTCAATTTCTAATTTGCACACACACTCTCTTCGGCGAACATGCCCCGTATCGACTCTACTGGCAGGCTGTGCGCATCGTGACATGGTACGAGGTATTTTGGAGCGTGATGGAAGTGCTAGCGGGCACGCTGATGCTGTCCCGTTCTACGGTTGCCATCGGCGCCCTCTTCAACATGATCGTCATCTACAACGTCGTTCATGGAAACTTTGCCTATGACGGCGGTGTGCATGTCGTCAGTGGTGAGATCCTGATCCTGTCCGGTTTTCTCTTCACCCCTTACACCAAATAGCTCTGGCAGTTACTGATTCAAAAGAAGGACGTCGTTCCCTACACGTATTACCCAGTTTTCGAATACAACTGGGCTCGCTACAGCTACTACGGGATCAGGGCAGTCGCTATCCTCGCGTTGGTGCCGCTCTACTTCTTCGATACCTATAAAGGTTTCTACGACACCAACCGCAGCAAGGAACCCCGCTCCCCCGGCCTCACAGAGGCTCGCGGGATCTACAACGTAAGCGAATTCCGCCTCAACGGTAAGGAACTTCCCTACTCCCCGCTTGCCCCTATTCGCTGGCATGATGTTGTCTTTGAAAACTACTCTACGCTCACCTACAAGGTGAACCATCCGTGGCCTATTCGGCTGGACAACCAGAGCTCTATGTTCCGAGAGATAGACAAAAAGTATGAGCTCGCCGGATTCGCTGGCGGCCGACGTTATTTCTTCTATACCCTCGACGAAAACAAGCACCTGTTCAATCTTGAAGATAAGAATGACCTCCAAGCTGGCGAGAACAGCATTGCGCGGCGCCCCACAAAAGCTGCATCGAACTCGAAAAAAGAAAAACCGGCTATAAAGCTGATATGGCATTATGAGCGACCTACCGCCGACCGCATCGTCCTCTCGGGTAAAGACGATCAAAAGAATTCCATCTACGCTATTCTGGACCGAATCCCCGAGCATTTAGCGATCAATATTGGATCTCCAGTTCAGGGACAACCACTCCGGTACAGTCACATGTTCTATAACCGCTATCCTGTTCATGACGCGAGCTTCGACGGGACGCAAAGCTTCTGGGATCGTCCGGCTCCCAAAGGTGCCGTGGCACCCTGATTGGACTAAATGGCAGAACAAGTGGAGTACGACGCGGTCGTGGTTGGATCGGGCCCCAACGGTTTGGCAGCTGCCATTGCGCTGCAGCGCGAAGGTCTCTCTGTGCTCATGCTGGAGGCGAAAAAGACGATTGGCGGGGGCATGCGTTCGGGCGAAATCACGCTTCCCGGGTTCATACACGATATATGTTCGTCGGCACATCCCATGGCGACAACATCGCCGTTCTTCCGCACGCTTCCTTTGGAGCAGTTCGGACTCACCTATATTCAGCCAGAGATCGCCGCGGCTCATCCTTTTGAAGGCAATAAAGGGGCTACGCTTCATCGTTCGCTGGAATCGACCGCTGAGGCCCTCGGCGAGGATGCGCAGGCATACCGCTCTCTCTTTCAGCCGATCCTGAGTCACTGGGAGCAGCTCTCCACAGAGATTCTCGGGCCGTTGCGCATTCCCTCGGACCCTTTGTTACTCGCTCGATTTGGAATCAAGGCCGGACTCTCTGCCACGCATCTGGCATCGCGGTTCAAGACAACCAGAGCCCGCGCTCTCTTCGGAGGAGTCGCGGCACATGCCATGCAGCCGCTCTCCGCTTTGACGACTGCGGCCGTCGGGCTGGTGTTGACAGCTGCAGGACATTACGGTGGCTGGCCCGGAGTGGAGGGAGGTACACAAAAACTGGCGGACGCCTTAGGCTCTTATTTCCGCTCTCTTGGTGGAGTGATCGAAACCGAGTGTGAGATTACCTCGCTCAAACAAGTGCCTCCAAGCCGAGCTGCTCTCTTCGACGTCAGCCCAAAGCAGTTCCTGCGCATTGCAAACTCTGAGCTCTCGTCAAATTATCGCTGGCAGCTTGAACGATTCCGTTATGGCATGGGAGCATTCAAAATCGACTGGGCACTCAGTGGTCCCGTTCCCTTTCTTCACGCCGATGCGCGACGCGCAGGCACGGTTCATCTCGGCGGCACACTCGAAGAGATTGCCCGGTCAGAGTACGAGGTAAGCCGGGGAAGGCATCCTGAGCGCCCGTATGTTCTGCTTACGCAACAAAGCCTCTTTGATGCCACCCGTGCTCCCGCGGGAAAACACACTTTATGGGCCTATTGCCATGTGCCCAACGGTTCGACCCGCGACATGACAGAGAAGATCGAGTCTCAAATCGAACGCTACGCTCCAGGTTTTCGAGACTTAATCCTTGCAACAACTGTGACGACGCCCGCCGATCTTGAGGCGTACAACGCGAACTATGTTGGAGGAGACATCAATGGAGGCTCCTTAGACTTGCGCCAGCTCTTCACGCGCCCAACATTGTCGTTGTCTCCGTACCGAACCTCTCGCCCTGGACTTTACCTCTGCTCCGCCTCAACGCCTCCCGGCGGTGGCGTACATGGCATGTGCGGCTTTCACGCTGCACGTCTTGCGTTAGAAGAAGTATTCGGAAAGAGCTCGAACTGAATAGGAAAGGATGATCCGGATGAAACCTCTCCGCGCTATTTTGGCTTCCCTCTGCCTGCTCGTCGCAGCTTCCAGTCTCCGTGCGGCACAAACCATGACTGGAGTTCAACCTGGCGCCAAAATTCCTCATTTTGGATCCTCTCGATATATTTGCTCGGTATCTCAAAAGAAGAAGCAGAGACAGTTTACCATGGGGCTGCTCTCGCCGATCCCGCTTATGTCTTTCCGAGCCGCCTGCAAGAAATGCTTCTCTTCGAAGAGGTGATACGTCGCCATCCTGATGACGCCCGCGCGCACTATTATCTTGGGAACTTTCTTTACGACCGCAAGCGTCATCAGGAGGCCATCACTCATTGGGAACGTTCTGTGGAACTGGATCCCGCATTTCCCACTGCCTGGAGGAATCTGGGATTTGGCTATTTCAATATTCTGCACGCGACCGATAAGGCGATCGATGCATTCCGCCCTGCCAGAGAACTTTCTCCTGATGATGCTCGCATTCTCTACGAGTACGACCAGTTATTAAAGCGCACAGGAGAAAGTCCCGACTCCAGACTTATGCAGCTTCAGGAACACGCTGAATTGGTAAGCCTGCGTGACGACCTTTCTATCGAACTTGCATCGCTTCTAAATAGTGCAACCATGCCTCGTGCTGCTCTGGATTTGTTACTGAGCAGACGTTTTCAGCCATGGGAAGGCGGAGAGGGTCAGGTACTGGCCCAGTACGTAAGATCACATATTCTCCTAGCGCAAGTTGCTTTAAGCGATCACGATGCCGCCATTGCTCTTGAGCACCTGAACGCTGCCAATAATCCTCCAGAGAGCCTGAGTGAAACGAGACATCTCCTTCAAAATCGAAGCCTGATCGATTATTGGCTCGGGAAGAGTCTGAAGCTCAACGGCGACCTCCATGCTGCGATAAAAGTCTTAGAGCGCGCAGCTCGTTCCATCGGAGACTTTCAGCAAATGCAGGTGCAGGAAGTCTCCGATATGACCTACTGGAGCGCAAGGCTCTGGAGGAGTTGGGGGGATTGATGAGGCGGCGGCTCTCTTTGAAAAAATTGGAGATTACGCCCGCGGTCTTCGAACCCAGACATCAAAGATCGATTACTTTGCGACGTCTCTTCCCGCAATGCTGCTCTTTGAGGAGGACCTGGAGAGACGGCAGGAGATTACGGCAAACTTCCTCGAAGCTCAGTCGTTGATCGGGCTCAAGCAGCTTCAGCCTGGCTCGGAGCTGCTGCGACGTGTCCTCCATGACGACAAAAATCATATTGGCGCGATTGATATGATGCGCACTCTGGAGATTTGAGAATGCACGGTCCTGTCACGATGAACTCCGGGGTTGATGCTCAGACCCCTCCGACCCATATCGGGTACGTCTGGGGACTTGCCATCTCGGCTGCGCTCGGTGGACTACTCTTCGGGTATGACTGGGTTGTTATTGGAGGCGCCCGTCAGTTTTATAAGATCTACTTTCATCTGAACTCCGCTACTCAGGTTGGATGGGCAAACAGCTGCGCGCTCTTAGGCTGTCTTATCGGTTCTCTGGTTGCAGGAAGTCTCGCCGAAAGATATGGAAGAAAGCCTGTTCTACTTCTATCAGCCCTTCTCTTTGCCCTGTCGTCGATTTTGACTGGCTGGGCCTTCACTTTCACCGGCTTTATCGTCTGGCGAATCATTGGCGGAGTAGCGATCGGATTAACCTCGAACGTTTCCCCGCTCTATATCGCAGAGATCAGTCCTGCCGCGCTCAGGGGAAGACTTGTCAGTCTCAATCAATTTGCCATTGTGGTCGGGATTCTTCTGGCGCAGGTCGTCAACTGGATCATAGCGCGTCCCGCTGCATCAGAGATTCCATCCTCCGCGCTTCACCAGAATTGGAACCTTCAGTATGGATGGCGCTGGATGTTCACCGCGGTTGTGCTTCCCTCGCTCTGTTTCGCCGTTGCCTCGATCTTTCTGCCGGAGAGCCCGCGCTGGCTGATCAATCGCGGGAGAGATGCTGAGGCTGTCTTGATTTTGCAACGGATCGGCGGGGAGGCCTACGCGTCGCCGGAGTCCGCCCGAATCCAGCGCTCCCTCGATATCCCCATCGAGTCCTCCTCCTGGAGAGAGCTTCTGTGCCCCGGAGTTCGGAGGATACTCTTCGTCGCCATTGCGCTCGCCGTATTGCAGCAGTGGACGGGCATCAACATACTCTTCAACTACGCCGCCGAGATCTACCGCAGCGCCGGATATGGCTCAAACGACATCTTCTTGAACATCGTCATCACCGGATCCATCAATTTGATCTTTACCGTGCTCGCCATGTTTCTCGTAGACTCTCTCGGCCGCCGCAAACTCATGCTCCTGGGCTGCATGGGAATTGCTTTATGCCATCTTCTCTGCGCATGGGCGTATCTGCATGGCAAACTTGGAACTCCCGTGCTGATCCTCACACTCGGTGCCATTGGCTGCTACGCTCTCACGCTTGCTCCTGTGACATGGGTTCTAATATCGGAGATCTTCCCCAATCGCGTTCGCTCTCAGGGCATAGCCGTTGCAGTGAGCTCTCTCTGGATCGCCTCCTTTGCACTGACTTATACATTTCCATTCATTAATAACCGTCTCGGAACAGGAGGCGCCTTCATCAGCTACGGAGCGGTTTGTCTCGCGGGAGCGATTCTTGTCTTCGTGGGGGTTTCGGAGACTCGAGGTTACACGCTTGAACAGATCGAGGCTGCTGCCCGTTTAAACAGCAGGTAAGAATCAGATTTTGCGAAGTGAAAACAACTTTCGTGAGGTATTAAATGCTTTTACGCCTTTCAGCCCTGGCTTCTGTCTTCGTCTCTCTGGCAACTGGTTCAGTTTTAGCGCAAAGCACCACGCCTTCTGTTACGTCGCCCGACGGTAAGTTAGTTATGACCTTTGGAATCAATCCCGCGAAGATCGCCTCCGAAGGCACTGGCCAGCTTATTTATTCAGCAACCTATAAAGGCAAACCAATCATCGATGCCTCCAATCTCGGGCTCGATCTGGAAGGAGGCGCGGTCCTCGGCTCCGATGTCAAGATCGTCGAAGCCAAAACCTCCTCCGGCATCGATGATTACTCCCTAAGAAATACGAAGATCAGCAAGGTCCACGACACTTATAACAACGTCACCTTGCATTTTAGCGAAAGCGGAGCACACGCGCGATCCCTGGTCGTCGAGGCACGCGCCTACAACGATGGAATCTGCTTTCGTTATGTCCTTCCCGCACAACCTGCGATTCGCGAACTTCGTCTCCGCTCCGAAGCAACAGAGTTTCGGTTCAGCCAGGACGCAACCTCCTGGGCGCTCGAACTTCCAACTACCAAGCAGTTACGAGAGCGAGTATGTTCGCCTCAATCTTTCTGCACTGAGCAACCAAGGTGGAGTGTCGAGCCATTTCCTGATCGGCACTCCTCTGCTTCTTCATGAACCAGGAGCGGCCTGGTTAAGCCTGACGGAATCGGATCTCGAAGGAAATAGTTCGATGTACCTCACCAACCCATCAGGAAGCTGGGCCGGGCATTACCTTACCGTCAAGCGATCGCCGAGATGGGATGATCCTCAATACGCCGTGCTCGGCAACCTTCCCCACCACTCGGCTTGGTGGGTTATCTCTGTCGCAGATCAGCCTGGCCAACTCATCGAATCCAACCTTCTGACCGATCTAAATCCCGCGGCTCGTCTTACCGACACAAGCTGGATTCAAGGCGGAAAAGTCTCATGGAACTGGTGGGTCGATAATGTAAGCAAGACAGGAAAAAGCTCCTTCTCGACCGATGTAATGAAAGAGTACGTCGACTTCGCCGCAGACAATGGTCTTCTCTATTTCATGCTCGATGCCGGATGGTCCAAGAGTGGAGACATCACGCAACTCAATGGCCGAGTCGATGTGCCCGAACTTGTTCGTTATGGTGCAACAAAACACGTAAAGGTTTGGATCTGGCTACACTCTGAAGCCGTCTTGAAGCAGATGCGTGAGGCATTTCCCATCTACGAGAGATGGGGGGTTGCTGGCCTCAAGATCGACTTCATTAATCGTGACGATCAGGACGGAATTCAGTTCTACTACGATCTCGCGAAGTATGCTGCCGAGCACCACCTCATGATTGATTTCCATGGAGCGCGAACACCGTGGGGTCTCCTCCGAACCAATCCCAACGTCATGAGCTATGAGGCAGTTCTGGGATTGGAGAACAATAAGGTCGGGAGACGCGATAGTCCCGTCGACCGCACTGTCTTTGCCTCGACAAGGCTACTTGCGGGCCCCATGGACTTTACAGCGGGAGCCTTCGACAACGCGACCGAAGATGGTTTCATTCCGCGCAACGAGGCTCCCATGGCCATGGGAACACGAGCCCAACAGCTTGCTCTTTATGTGATCTACGAGAACCCGATCCCAATGCTCTCTGACAGCCCGCAAAACTACGCTGGACAGCCAGGTCTCCAATTCCTCAAAGAGGTCCCTATCGAGTGGGATGAGACCCACGTAATCGACAGTAACCCTGGCGAATTCACGACGATCGTTCGCCGCCATCAAAACGAATGGTACCTGGGAAGCATGACCAACTGGACGCCACGGACACTTGCGATTCCTCTTCGCTTTTTGGGAGCTGGGACTTACACCGCCGAAGCATACGAAGATGCGGCGGATGCCGATAAAAATCCAAAGCACTTGTTGCTCTCGCAGAAGAGTGTAACCTCAGCCGATACGTTAACACTTCATCTGGCGCCGGGAGGGGGAGCAGCCATTCACTTTGCCGCCAAGAAGTAGTCCCCTAAAGGTTCAACATATCTTCTTCAATTCCTAACATCGATGCCGGAGCACTCTCTGAGAACAACGAAAGATTGCTCCGGAGCACCATATGAGGAGCCAACCTTATATAACGATGTCGTTCATCATTTTGCAGAAGATATCCGACGAGGTTTTCAAAGGCCAGCTTACCCTGCGTAAATGGCCGCTGATGAATGGTCGCCAATATCTTCCCGTATTCAATCAGGGGAATCAGATCTTTATAAAGATCCGTCGTAACCAGATGTACCTTATTAAACAGATTCAATTCATCCAGGGGCCTGCAAAACGGGCTGACTGTTCGCTGTGCTCAGATAGAGTCCTTCTGGCCTGTTTCGTCTGCGCATAAGATCAAGAGTTTGGCGGTAAGCCTCCCTTGGCTGCTCGTGACTCTCAAGAGCAGGAAGAAGTGTGAGATGCGGAGCCTGAACTGCAATGGTCGCGGCAAATCCCCGAAGCTTCTCGGCGTGGTCCATCAGAGAGAGTTCTCCGCTGAACACCACCACATTCGCCTTATGGGTCAGCCGCAGAGCAAGAAGCTCAGCTGCGATCGCGCCACTTACATAGGCATCCACTCCCACAGAACCGATGCGCTGCGTTGCCGGAGCATCCGAACCGACGCACATCATCGCCATACCATTACGTGCCATCCTCCGCATAATCGCGTCATACCGTTGCATGTTGCCGGGAAGAAAAATCACTCCATTGTAACTCCCCTGAGTCACCTTCTGCAGGGCCTCCTCATCGCCAACACCGAGCCGGGGATATTCGATAAAGTCGACGCTGACCTGCCCACGCACAGCGGCCTCGGCAGCTGTAGCAATCCCCCCGCGCAAAGGGTCAAAGAAATAGGAGATGTGCTTGGGCAATACTGCCGCAATCGAAATTCTCCGGTTGAGCTTGAGTGCCTGAGCGGCGAGGTTCGGTCGGTATCCCAACCCATTCGCCATCTGCAGGACTTTATTCTTCGTCTTTTCGCTGACGCCAGGTCGGTTGTGAAGCGCGCGATCTACTGTGCCAATCGAGATATTAAGAGCCCGAGCGATCTCTTTAATTCCAACCTGCTTCGAATCAAGTGTCATTTCCGGTCAACTCAATCCCGATGCTGAACGCGATCCTAGAATGACGCATTCTCTCATAAACGGAATCGCTCCCATCTCCCAATAGTTTCTTTGATCACCATGCAGCAGGAGAATTTATGCAACTGCCACCTTCCATCCGTCGGGCTCACTTCATTGCAGCCGCACTCACAGTATCTTGCATGCTATTGACCTGTTCGCGGCCTGCTGTGGCATCGGTTCAATTTACCGAAGTCACCAAAGTCTTCCGGCTCGACGGTGGCGACATCACCTACGTCCTCGGTATCAATGGCCAGGGTCAGGTACAGAACATCTACTGGGGCGAGCATCTGCCGGCAAAACAGCAATTCCCTGCACCTCAGCCAGCACACGGCGCCTCCTCCTTTGACATGCCGGTCAATACCACGCCTCAGGAATACACCGGCTGGGGAGGAGCACTCTACGTCGAGCCAGATCTCAAGATCACCTTTCTCGACGGCAACCGCGATCTCGTCTTAAAGTACGTCTCTCACGTACTCAGCACCGACCAAGTCGACATCTTAATGAAGGACATCTCACGCGACGTCTACGTTACCCTTCAATACCAGATCGATGAGGAGACAGGCATCCTTCGCCGCTCTGCGAAGATTGAGAATCGCACAGGCCAATCCTTCACTATCGAACAGGTGGCATCCGGCACATGGAATCTTCCTCGAGGGAACGACTATCAGCTTCACTATGTCAGCGGTCGATGGGCCGCAGAATGGAACTTGCAGGTGCAGTCTATCCATGGCAGCAAAACAACGCTCGAAAGCCGGCGTGATACGACAGGAGCTCAGAACAACCCTTGGTTCATGATCGACCACACCTCCTCTGACGATCAGGAGCAAGGCGACGTGTGGTTCGGCGCTCTGGGCTGGAGCGGCTCCTGGCAAATTACGATAGAACAAAGCGCCCTTCAAAACCTACGAATCACCGGAGGCCCGAATTCGTTCGATTTCTCCTATCTCCTCAAAAGCGGCGAACAGTTCCAGACGCCCTACTTTTACGGAGGCTACTCCGCGCATGGGCTGGGCGGCGCCTCTCGGCTCCTCCATCGATATGAGATCGACAATTTACTTCCACACGCTCCCTCCCCCAAACTTCGTCCCATCCTTTACAACTCATGGGAGGCAACGACCTTCAACGTCGATGAGGCCGGACAGATGGCGCTTGCGGAAAAAGCGGCCAGCCTCGGCGTCGAGCGATTCGTGATGGACGATGGCTGGTTCGGGCAACGTAAGACAGATCATGCCGGATTAGGCGACTGGTATATCAATCCGGAGAAGTTCCCCCGTGGTCTGAAACCTCTTATCGATAAAGTTCACTCACTTCACATGGATTTCGGGCTTTGGGTGGAACCTGAGATGGTCAACCCCGACAGCGATCTCTATCGAAAGCATCCAGACTGGATCCTGAACTTCGCCGGCCGTCCCCGCACCGAAGGCCGCAATCAGTTCGTTCTCAACCTCGCTCGTCCGGACGTTCACGACTATGTTCTCGAATGGCTCGACAAGCTTTTGACCGATAATGACATCGCCTTCATCAAGTGGGACTATAACCGCAACTGGTCGGAACCCGGCTGGCCTGCAGTTCCCATTGAGCAGCAAAAGAACGTCTACGTCGACTTCACTCGTAACTTCTACGACATCCTGGCGCAACTGCGAAAGAGACATCCCAACGTCGAGTTTGAAAGCTGCTCTGGCGGTGGCAGTCGCGTCGATCTCGGTGTCATCGCCCTGACCGATTAGGTCTGGCCCTCCGACAATACCGATGCGTATGATCGCCTCTTGATTCAGGATGGCTTCACCTATGCCTATACGCCGGGCATCATGATGTCCTGGGTCACCGACTCGCCCACCTGGGTCAACCAACGTGCACTCTCCCGGGAATATCGTTTTCTCTCTTCCATGCAGGGCTCGCTTGGAATCGGAGCGAATCTCAACAAATGGACCCCTGAAGACTTCGCGATCGCAAACCAGATGGTCGCCGCTTACAAATCCATTCGAGAGACCATACAGCGAGGCTCCCTTTATCGCCTGCTCTCCCCCAGAGAGGGAGAGCAGGCGGTTACAGAAAGCGTCTCTCGCGATGGAAAGCAGGCCGTTACCTTTGCATTTCTGCACTCAAGCACCCAGGGCTATTCCTTTCCTCGCATTCACCTGCGCGGTCTGAATGAGAACGCCACCTACGCTCTCCATTCGATTGCGGGCAAGGTGGCGGCCGATACACCCGCTTCGGCCACTGGAGCCTATTGGATGTACCGCGGCGTCGACGTCGATCTCCGAGGAGATTTCCAAGCCATGGCCTTCATGCTTGACCGCCAGTAACCATCACCTTATGGATGAGAGTCCGCTGCGGCGTCACTCTACACGAAACCCTTCGATCGGATCGATGCAGCGAAGCACATTGCGGGTCACTTGACTAAAGCGGGTCATCAGGCGCTCGGTCGGACGCGGGCTCCCACTCTCTCCACCGCCGCGGGTGCCGAGGTGCACAAGGGAACTTTGAGATCCGGAAAGCCTCTGCATCGGGGCCGCCAAATCCGACAGCGTAATCCACATTGCCTTTGACCACGGCTTCTCGAACTCCGTGGCAAACTGCGAAAAGGACCTGCACGCGATTGAGACTCTCGGCACTTCCCGCTCATCGGATCGGACCGTCGCTGAAGTCATCGGCCAAGGTTTGAAGGTGCCCGTGGTCAGTCTCTCTCCGGAGGAAGCGCAAGCTCATTTTGCCGGCTCGCGATGTTCGCGGGCTTCGATATGCCAGCGTCAAGCGCGCAGACCCGCCAACAGTTGGGATAGCGCCCGACCAGTCCGGAGTTGATCGCCGATCTCGAATAGATAGACTACTCCAAAGCCGGACTTGGCCCGGCCCACCAGCAGTCATCGGCAGTTGCTCGTGGCGAGCGCATCATTGCGAAGGCGCTCATCACGACCGAGTATCAGCCAAAAGTTAGCTTTTCTGCAGCAATCTTGGAACACGAGAAGCGCATTTCCATACTAATTCCGAGACTGCATAACGCTGTCCTTGCCAAAATAGCTGTGGCAACCGCCCGTTGTAGACAGAAACGCAGTTAAAACTGCCATGGTGGCAGCAACGATGCACACAGATGCTACGGACATCCTGTGAGCGATCAAGCCGCCATCAGCCCAACCCGCTGCGCTATAAAAAGCAAATAGAAAGAATGACGTAACGACCGCCACAAACACCCGCTGCGCTCTCCAGCGAGGAAAAAACCACGTCAGCGTTTCGGGCTGAATTCGGAGAAAGAAATAGCCAACAGCAAGAATAGTTGGTATGCCGAAGACAAAAAGAAGGGTCCATGGCGACCAGCCAAAACCCCGCTCCACCGCAAACATATCCTGATCAAGATCCGTTCCAATGATGAAGGTGCGGACAGGGACATAGTCGATAAAGTTGCCGATGCTGGCCACAGTCATCCAATACGCAAGCATGGCCCATCCTCGAGCAGCGTGCCTTTGCGCAAATCGGTACAGCCATCTGCTCAAGGTGTAGGTAACGAGGGCATTTCCCAAAACAGCTCCTGCCGCGCTGATCAGAGCGGCCTGGTAACCGTGTCTGCTGGCAAAAATCGGAGCTTCATCGACGTTCTGGCTAATTCCAAGCTGAACCAGCAAAACTGTCAGTGTCGGATGAGCATAGTTGAGCGCCAGAGGATTCCGCTTCCATCCAAGCGCCCAGGCCGTAAACGCGTGAGCATATTCATGCGCAAAGAAGACAAACGCGTGCGCAGCCCAGAGCGTCGCAATCGTAAGCCCAATGAGGGTGGGCAGACTCCATTTATAGCTATTGCCTTTGTAAGGCACGAATGTTTGCATCCTGCTCCATGATGACAGCACTTTAGATGGCAGCTAAACACGGCTCGAATAGCTCTCAGCGACCACAGGAAACGCTGCTTGCACTGATCGCCGCTTGACGAACAAGAATAATTATCATTTACTAGCTCTTGATGCAGACTTCTCCTAGCGTCGAGACCCGTCCCTTCCGTGAGCTTTGTGCGGATCACGGGCTGACCGCGACCCACCAGCGCCAGGTTCTCTATGAAATCATGCAGAGGATGCCCGGCCACCCCAGCCCGGAAGAGGTCTATGCTCGAGTCAAGAAGCGTATACCCGCAATCTCCCTCGCGACGGTTTACAAGAACATTCATCTTTTCGTCGAGAAAGGTGTGCTAAAAGAAGTCAGCATGCACCACGGCTCCCTCCGAGTCGAGCTGAACAGCCACCTCCACCACCATATGGTCTGCTCGCGTTGCAAGGCCATCACCGACATCGAAGAAAAGGATCTCGGCGTCCTCCCAACACCGGGACGGTTGCTTGGAGGCTTTCAGGTGGAACGCTACGCGATCGACGTAATAGGAATCTGCGCTGCGTGCCAGAAAGCAAAACACAGCTAACCCCTCCACTCACTAACCGAACTGAATGAAGTTGCAATATGAGCGAAGGTTACAAAAGCAAACATTTGACGACCAGAACTCGCTAACCGTTGCCCGCGTGGCCCGATCGTGGAATAGGCTCCCCGGCAATAAGAACGAAGGAGTGAAAATGTCGAACGAAATGAAATGTCCCGTGCCGCACGGCAGTACCCCCTCCACCAGCACAGAGACGGCATCCCCCCTGCATGGCGCTGTCACACACAATTCGCGCAAGATCACGCGCAACGAGCATTGGTGGCCCGATCGCCTCGATCTCGCCGTCCTGCATCAGAACACGAAACTGGCCGACCCCATGGGCAAGGACTTCGACTACGCGGCAGAGTTCAAGACCCTCGATCTCGACGCAGTGATCAAAGACCTTCACGCCCTGATGACCGACTCACAGAGCTGGTGGCCTGCGGATTATGGCCACTATGGCCCATTCTTCATCCGTATGGCATGGCACAGCGCCGGCACGTACCGCACCTATGATGGCCGTGGCGGAGCAGGCATGGGCACACAGCGCTTTGCTCCGCTCAACAGCTGGCCGGACAACGTCAGTCTCGATAAGGCCCGCCGCCTGCTCTGGCCCATCAAACAGAAGTACGGTAAAAAGATCTCCTGGGCCGATCTCATGATCCTTACCGGCAATATCGCGCTTGAATCGATGGGTCTCAAAACCTTCGGTTTTGGCGGCGGCCGCGCTGACGTATGGGTTCCGCAGGAAGACATCTTCTGGGGCTCGGAACACACCTGGCTCGGCAGCGATCGTTATCAAGGGGAGCGCGATCTGGATCACCCTCTCGCCGCCGTGCAGATGGGTCTCATCTACGTGAACCCGGAAGGCCCCGATGGCAAACCCGATCCCGTCGGGTCCGCCCGTGATATCCGAGAGACCTTCGGCCGCATGGCCATGAACGACGAGGAGACCTTTGCGCTTATCGCCGGTGGTCACACCTTCGGCAAGGGACACGGCGCGCACGATCCTAGCAAGTACGTTGGCCCCGAACCGGAGGGCGCACCCATCGAGCAGCAGGGCCTAGGCTGGAAGAACTCCGCCGGCAAGGGCAACGCCGAAGATACGATCTCCTCGGGCCTGGAAGGCGCATGGACATCGAGCCCCATCAAATGGGACAGCGAATACCTCGACAATCTCTACAACTACGATTGGGCATTGAAGAAAGGCCCCGGCGGCGCATGGCAGTGGTACGCCGTGAACGAAGAAGCCAACATCCCCGACGCGCACATCAAGGACAAAAAGCATCTGCCCATGATGTTCACCTCGGACCTTGCACTTAAGTTCGATCCCGAATACGAAAAGATCGGCAAGCGCTTCCAAGCAAATCCAGCTCAGTTCACCGACGCCTTCGCTCGCGCTTGGTTTAAACTCACACACCGCGATATGGGTCCCATCGTTCGCTACCTCGGGCCTCTGGTTCCCAAAGAACAACTAATCTGGCAGGACCCGGTCCCCGCTGTCGATCACGAACTCATCGGCGAAGCGGACATTGCCGCACTCAAGGAGAAAATCCTCGCCTCCGGTCTCTCGATCTCGCAGCTCGTCTCGACTGCTTGGGCAGCGGCGGCATCCTTCCGGGGCTCCGATAAGCGCGGTGGAGCGAACGGTGCACGCATTCGTCTCGAGCCGCAGAAGAACTGGGAAGTAAACCAGCCTCTCGTGCTTGCGAAGGTTCTCAGCACACTCGAGGGAATTCAGACAGACTTCAACGCAACGGGCAAGAAGATCTCGCTCGCCGACCTGATCGTTCTGGGCGGTTGCGCTGCGGTCGAAGCGGCTGCGAAGAAGGCCGGACACGCCGTCACCGTCCCCTTCGCACCTGGCCGCATGGACGCTTCGCAGGAGCAGACCGACGTTGCGTCTTTTGCCCCGCTGGAGCAGACGGCGGATGGCTTCCGCAACTACTTCCGTCTCGGCCACACCAAGCGCGCCGAGGATCTGCTCGTCGACCGCGCTCAGTTGCTGACCTTGACGGCCCCGGAGATGACCGTCCTCGTCGGCGGCCTGCGCGTCCTCGGCGCCACCTACCGTGGCTCGAAGGACGGCGTCTTCACCAATCAGCCCGGGACCCTGACGAATGACTTTTTCGTCAATCTGCTCGATATGGCGACCGAGTGGAAGGCATCTTCTACTGCGGAAGGCTTGTTTGAGGGGTTAGACCGAACGACGGGAGAGACGAAGTGGACTGCCACTCGTGTCGACCTGATCTTCGGCTCCAACTCTCAGCTTCGGGCCATCGCAGAAGTCTACGCATTGGCCGACTCGAAGGAGGCCTTCGTGAAGGACTTCGTAGCCGCCTGGGATAAGGTCATGAATCTCGACCGCTACGACCTGCGCAAGGCGTAGTTCGTCGGTTGCACCTCAACTCTGCAATACAGAAGGGCTACACGCAAGGTAGCCCTTCTGTATTGATAAATAAAGTAACGATGCTCCCCAGGTATTAGCCTCTTCCTTCCTTAATAGTCTGTTCGCGCAATGATCTGGAATGGCACAACGGCAGCTTCTCCCAAAGAGGTGGTCGGAGATGCCTTGATCGCCGATCTCATCGGTGGTACGACAGATAGGATGCAGCTCCACGGAGGGCATTCCCTCAAGATGCGGCTTAGGTCCCGCTTATCTTTTACGTGGGCCGGTCGGAAAGTCCTTGGACAAGCTACGAATGATGCGGTCGGCCTCCGTTCCCCCTTTGCAGGATGGATGCCCGAACCACTTGCGCTGACGTTGTTTTGAAAGTCAAGGATCATGTTGTCGTTGTGGTTCGGGCTAGGACCCATGGGAACGGCATCGAGTGCAAGCTGATGTCTCATCCTTCCACGTGATCCGTGTATGAGGTATCGCCGCTGAGGCCGAGGCCCCCGACAATTCTGCCATCGGGAGCATAGAGTGGAAGGCCCCCATCGAAGACGATGATGCCTCCGATGGCTTTTTGCTAACGGTGCGGGCTCTAAGTCGCCGCCCAGGTGCCCAGCTCACTTTATTTGAATTCGTGATCGTATTTCCCATTGGAGGCGTCATTATTCTTGCAACCGTGGGCAACGATCGCTCGATGACAAATTGTGTAACGGCTATAGTCACGGTTGGGCTCATGCATCGCTTCGTATCATGGTTGAAATCCAGTTCCCACGCCTAGGACGCATCATTGATAGAACTCCTCTGACCTTGTTCAAAAATGGGGAGTGGCAAGAGGAGGTTATGCGAGGAATGCGGCTGGCTCAATCCGGAAGACGTGATGGCTGTCGGCAGAACAAAGAACCTCACATCAATTCATGAGATCAAATACACCATCCTTGAACGAAATGGGACAATAAGCATCATCAAAGCCGACTAATTTGGATTGGAGCCGTTTTTCCTCACTCCTTTAAATGCATGCGCCGTCAGCAACCTGCTGTCCGCATCTCAGTCTCTATGAGCCTGACTTTGCGCAATTTTCTTAGCAGTCCAGTCCGAAAGATCGACTTCAGCGATACAGATGTGGAGGACACCACACTGCGCTATATGATCTTTGTCATGCTGCCTATCTGAGTCCTTCCAGGCATCGTAGATTGGTACTGGCACAAGCAGACGGAGATCGAAAATACTGAGCCATATTGTGGGGACAGCCAAAGTGATAAACCCCGCAGCGACGATCCACTTCGGATTCATCCGCGAGGCCAGAAAACCAACCCGTGATGGAGGAGACGATCGACCCCAAGCCTCTTGGACTGACCGCGAGACCAGTGGAGGTTGCATCGTAGTGCATAAGCGTCTGATAGCAAACCGGCAGCGTATTGGGACAGCTCAAGCAGGCTGGGAGCCATGGATTGATTGCAAGCGAATATAGGGCGAAAATAGAAAGATGAAACGCTCTGGCACCGCCGATCTTCCCTTGCACAACGGCCGTGTACCTCCCTGGCTCGCCGAAAGGATGACAGTCATGGGGACCGCAATCACCGAGTGCATATTGATGGGGCACGGCGCCAGCGAGTTCTTGTCCCGCATAAGCGATCCCTTCTGGTTCCAGGCCTTCGGTGCCGTCATGGGGATGGACTGGCACTCCTCGGGAATCACAACCTCCGTCATGCGGGCTTTGAAACGCGGGCTGAATTCTCGCTTCGACGACCTAGGTCTGATAGTGTGCGGAGGTCGAGGAAGACACTCTGTGCGTACCCCCGAGGAGCTGCGCTCCTTCGGCCTCAGAACCGGCCTCGATGGAGACGCCCTGGCGCGTACCAGCCGTCTGACCGCACGCGTGGACAACAATGCAATTGCCGACGGGTTTCAGCTTTATCTCCACGCCTTCGTCATCACGAAACAAGGGGAGTGGGCTGTGGTCCAGCAAGGGATGAGCGAATCTACCAGACTCGCTCGGCGCTATCACTGGCACTCGGCCGCAGTGCGCGACTTCTGCTCCGATCCCCACACCGCCATCATGGGCCAGCCCCAGGGCAAGATCCTGAATCTCGCCGATGTCAGGGCAGACCGCGCAAGGGACGCTCTCTTGACGATCGCAGAGATGCCCGTCGAAGCATCGCTGAACGACGCGCGAAAGTTAACGATGCCCGCGCATCACGACGTTCGGCCGAAAGACATCGACCTGAAACGCCTGGGAGCGGTGCTCGCCGTAGCCCACCAGAAGGAGCTTCGCGACTTCTCCTCCTTGCTCCTGGTCGAAGGGCTGGGTCCAAGAACGCTGCAGTCCCTTGCGCTCATCGCGGAGGTCGTTCACGGGACACCCAGCCGCTTCTCCGACCCCGCGCGCTTCTCGTTTGCGCACGGAGGCAAGGATGGGCACCCCTTTCCAGTTCCGCTCAAGGCATACGACGAGTCGTTGGCCGTGCTTCGCCGCTCACTCCATGCCGCACGGCTTAACCACACCGAAAAGCTGGAAGGATTTCGCCGGCTTGATCAGCTGACACGCGCAGTCGAGAGCTCGCAGGATCCGCTTGCCGATTTTCACAAGACCGTAGCGAGGGAGTGGGAGATCTCGAAGTCGGTCGGAGGTCGTACCGTGATGGACGATCGCGTCGAGACAAAGCGAAAGCCCGCTCCGCTCCAGTGTTCCCTGTTCTAGGGATGCAGTATCTTACCGCGGCGATCTTCCCTTTTCACACGCACCGCTTACCCGTCAAGCGATACTATTCCCACGATGGCCTCCTCCTCCCACCTCGTGCACGAACCTGAAGTTCTCACCGGCACCATCTATGTTCTGCTGCAGTACGACGTCTCCGAGGAGATCCGTCTGGATCGCCTGCGAGAGCTCCTGAGCGCCCCCAGGCTCCAGCAGCCGGCCCTCAAGCATCCCGCGCCCGGTTACATCCGCTACGAACGTCCCCCCGTCGTCGAACCCAGTGAGCCCCTCGTGCTCGACAGCGGCGAAAAACTTCAGGGCATCATCAAGTACTACGATTACGGCGTCGTCTCCGTGCTGCTTCAGCTTCCCTTCTCCGGCTCCTGGGAGGATCTCATCGCCCTCACCAGCCGCTGGGGATGGGAGATCGACTTCGCAGCCCACTCCTCCGGAATCGTGCGCCGCCGCCTCGAAGTCGCGGCTCCCGCGCTGGTCAAGCCTCACACCAGCGCCGACTGGCTCTCCGAGGACTATCTCATCATCCACATCCGCCATCTCACCGGCACGCCCACCGCACCCGAGTTGATCACCACCCGTGGCCCCCGCATCGCTCAGGTGGTCCGTGGAGATACCCAGACCCTGTCCGTCCATGAGTGTCAGGAGATCCTCCAGTCCAGCATCTCCTACTACCCCACCGACATCTCTATCATCGGATGGAATGCAGCCTTTCTCTACGACACCCCCTCGGGAGCCGAGGCCGCGATCCAGCTGCTGGAATACGCCAACTCGCAACTGCTCGAGTTCCGCCACTACGACGGCGTCCTCACCGAGGTGCTGGCCTCTGTCTACGACTCCTTTGAGCAACGCCCGGGCTTCTTTGCGCGCTGGCATCGCGCCAGCTCGGCCAATCGTCTGCACACGGTTCTGCTCGACGTGATGGAGCTCACTGAACACGCCGATAACGCCATCAAGTTTTTGAGCGATATGTTCGCGGCCCGCCTCTACCGTCTCGCTGCCGCCAAGGTGGGCGTGCCCGACTATAAAGACCTGGTCAACCAGAAGATCAACACCGCCGAAGATCTCTACCGGTTCATGGTCGACCAGTTCAACCAGAGCCGGGCCTTCTTTCTTGAGTCGGCCGTCGTAATTATCCTCGTCATCGAACTCATCTACCTCTTCCGCGGCAAGGGCTTTTAGGGGTAGAAGTAGCAACACGTATAGCCTGCCGGCCGGGCCCACTGCGCGTGGAGCGGTCACTTCGTGACGCATGTACTCCCTTCGGGGTGGGGCTCCCGTTGGTCGCAGGAAAAATCTTTGCGCCGAACCGTAGGAGGCCTACGGCGAAGCCGGTATACACGTCACGAAGAGTGCGCCGCCCGCGTGGCAGCGCCTGGCTCCTACCAAAAACAGGTCGACACGAGCTCCCTTTTCTAGCTCCCCGAAACCGGCTTCTGCTCGGCGGCCAGCTGTCCCTTCCGGATCTCCTCGCCCAGCAGGATAGCCTCGGCGATCTCGAGCATCGATTTGCGCCGCTGGCGACTCTCGCGCTGCATCATCCGGTAGGCTTCTTCCTCGCCCACGCGCATGTCGCGCTGCAGGATTCCCTTGGCGCGCTCGACCGCCTTGCGGGCCTCAAGACGCCCGGTCAGCTGCGCGTTCTCGTTCTCCAGGCGGGCGCGCTCGACCTCAGCGCCGACCAGATAGCCGATGGTCGAGAGCAGACGCACCTCGTTGGTGGTGTGCTGGTAGGAGAGACGGTGTTGGAGATTCACAACCCCGACCACTTTCCCAGCGCAGAGGATGGGCGTGGAAAGCATGGCTTCGAAGCGGTCTTCGGGTAGGTTCTTGAACTGCTTGAAGCGAGGATCGTCGGAGGCGTTCGCGGCGAGGACCACTGGCTCGCGGTGCTCGGCGACCCATCCGGTGATTCCCTGCCCGAGCTTGATGCCGAGGGAGTCGATGACGTCGGCGTGAGGGTTCTTTGAGGCACGCAACATTAACTTTTCTCCCTCAAGCACATAGATAAAACATGAGTCACATGGAATCACGGTAGTCACGAAATCGACGATGCGTCCCAAAACCTTGTGGAAAGAATCTGCTGAGGCGATACGACTGGTGATCTCGTGCAGGAAGTCTATGGGCTCGATCACCTGAACGCTTGCGGAGGCGGCCGTCTCCGGGGCAGTCTCAACGCTGGCCGAGCGGGCGACAGCGATGCGAAGGCCGGCCTGACGAGCGTTCATGCTGCGGGCGCTGCGGCTCTTCTTCTCCTCTACCAGCTTGCCCGACAGCTGCGCAGCCTCGTTGACTAGGAAGCCCATCTTGGGATGGGAGGGCTCGAAGTCGGGGGTGATGCCCTGGTGAACAAGCTCTTCGGTGGTAGTGGGGCCGATGGAGACAACGACGATGGAACGAAGTCCCGCTCGGAGGTCTTCGACGGAGCTCATCTGGGTGGCCACCTCGAAGAGGTGGATCGCTTGGACAGCAGTGGTGAAGAGCAGGACGTCGACGCCTCCGCTGGCGATGGCGAGCACGGCCTCGCGCAGCGGCTGCAGGTCCTCGGGAAGAGCCCACTGGTAGACGGGAATCTTGGTGACCTCGGCGGTTCGGGTGGCGAGGGCTTCGAGCAGCTCGGGGTTGGTGGCGCCGTACTCCTGCACGGCGACGCGGAGGCCAGAGAGGGTTTCGCCGAAGGTCTGCTCGATGGCAGTCATCATCTCGCGCCAGGTGTTGGGCTCGGGAGCGACGGTGGCGATGGGGATGGCGAGTTCCTTGAGGACGGCGACGGGCTTGGGCCCGCGGGCCGCGATGCGAATTTTCCGCAATGCCTCGATGACCTCGTCGCGCTTGCCTACGGATTCGGCAATGGTCATCAGGGCCCGCATCCCAACGCCGGTGAGGCAGATAAGGAGATCGAATTCCCCGACGAGGAGCCGTTCGATGAAGTCGAGAGCTAGCCGGTTGGATTCAAGCGGGACCTCGCGCATGGAGGGCACGACGAAGGGCTCGCCGCCGTAGGTCCGGATCAGCTTCGCCATCTCGGTTGCACGGCGCGACTCGAGCGAGAGAATTCTCAGTCCATCAAAGCTTGCAGGTGCCATCACGAACTCCCCAATCGCCTTAGAGGCGGAAGCTTGCATTACGGCGAGGTAAATTTCGGCGTTTGCGCAGGTCTGTTGCTCATCATTTTACAGAGTGTGAGGAAATGAGCCAGCAGCGGCCATCTGCTTCTTTGGAAGCGGTTTGTGACTGTGCCTGCAAAAGGCCTGCTGTTGGAGGGAAATCGGAGGCAAGAGATAGCCCTGCCCCCGATTTGAAGGCCGAAATTATTTCGCCCCGACGAGCGGCTCTTCGCCGGTGACGATGCAGAGTAGTCTTCGCGCACGGTTCCCCATTGTCGTTCGCTGAGATAGGGTCCCCAGAGCTTCCAGGGCTTCTCGCCGCTCTTTGCCTGTCTGAGACGATCGGTGTTCCACGCCGGCCATGCTTTCACCTCGTTCGGATGTCTGGGCCTTGTAGATTCAGTCTATGACCGACACTAGAGTCGCCTGCGGTTGACGTCAACCGTCGCTGGCCGGCTCCCCAGGAATTAATCTGCCTTTCACCGTGAGGCCCTCGAAAATGAGGCGCGTACAATTCGATCCGTCAGCTTGGTGAGGTTTTGATCGTGTTCAATAGTCCAGTACTGATTCTCCTTGTTGTTGTGGCGCTGTATCTGATCAGCTGCGTCAAGATTTTGAAAGAGTATGAGCGCGCCGTGGTCTTCCGGCTGGGGCGTACCTCTCCGGCGAAGGGCCCTGGCGTGATCCTGATCTTCCGTCCGCTGGACCAGATCGTACGGGTCTCGCTGCGGCAGGAGGCGATGGAGGTTCCGGCGCAGGATATCATCACGCGCGACAACGTGACGCTGAAGGTCAACGCAGTCATCACGCTGCGGGTGGTGGACCCGACCCGGGCGGTGATCGAGGTAGCCAACTATATCTATCAGACCAGCCAGTTCTCGCAGACCACACTCCGGTCGGTGCTGGGCGAGGTGGAGCTGGATGAGCTGCTGGCGCATCGTGACCGCCTGAACCAACGTATCCAGACCATCATCGACGGCCACACGGCTCCGTTCGGAGTGAAGGTGGTCTCGGTGGAGGTAAAGCAGGTGGACCTGCCGGAGACCATGCTGCGCGCGATGGCCAAGCAGGCCGAGGCGGAGCGCGAGCGGAGGTCGAAGATCATTCATGCGGAGGGCGAGTTCAACGCCGCCCAGAAGCTGGTGGACGCCGCCGCTCTGCTGGCGACCCAGCCCATGACCTTGCAGCTCAGGTACTTGCAGACCCTGACTGAGATAGGTGTCGAGAAGAATACGACCATCGTTTTTCCCCTTCCCATGGAGCTGATGACGCTGTTGAATAAGACAGTCCAGGTTGCGGGCGGAGAGAACCAGCCGCTTCCGCAGATCAAGGTAGACCCCGGCGTTTCGGGGATTCCGGCACAGGCTCCGGCTGTCGCGCCGAGGACTCCTTCGCCGGACGAACTCATCGAGTAGGGCCTGATCGTAGCGGCCGCTCTCGAGGCATGAAGGACCGACCGTGAAGACCCGCTATATCGAAGACGACGACCTTGAACTGGATTCCGCGGAACGCGAGATCTCGCTAAACCCCTCGACGGTGCTGGGAATCTTCTTTCTGCTGGCCCTGATCTGTGCGATCTTTTTCGGCTTCGGCTACAGCATGGGCAAGCGTTCGGCTGCGCCGGTTGCCCCAGCCGCAGCGACGGGCAGCGAGGGTGACTCCAGCGACCTGAAGGCAACGAGCGGGGCAAAGCCGGCTCCCGGCCAGTCGGATAAGGACGATTTGACCCCAGCAGATGCGGCTGCCGCAGAGACGCCTTCTGAGAAGGCCGCCGACGCCCCTAAAAGACCTGCGGTTGTGGTGTCTGCCTCCGTTTCGGCTTCCTCCCCTGAGAGCACACCGCAGCCACGCCTTCAGCACGCAGTGGCAAAGTCCAGTACGCCGGCTCCTATGCCGCAGCTTACGCCAGGGACACACGCGGTTGTCGGAGCGGCTGCGGGACAGCCTGCGCTGGTGCAGATTGCGGCAGTCTCGCACCAGGAGGACGCCGATATTCTGGTCAATGCGCTGAAGCGGAAGGGTTACACTGTGGCGGTTCGGCACGAGCCGCAGGACAAGCTTCTGCACATTCAGCTGGGACCGTATGCCACACGCAAGGACGCCGATGCGATGAAGCAACGCCTGATTGCGGACGGCTACAACGCACTCGTGAAGTAAAACTCTTCGAGAGACCTCTTGGGAAAGGACAGGCGCTACCGCGCGGGCTCCCTACGCGGGCTGCGGTCCCCTCGTGACGTATATACCGGCTTCGCCTTGGGCCCCACGCGTAGTGGGCCCGATCGGCAGGCCAGCAGCCGTATCTACTCAAGGGGCTGCATCGACTCCGGTAGCTCTGCCGCGATGGCCGTTCTTACAGCTCGCAGAAGATCCTCGCGGGTGGCGAAGTCTGCCGGGTCGATCAGCGGCAGAATCTTCATGCGGGCAACGCCCGGTGTAATGGCCACGCTTCCCTTCTCCATCATCTTCTCGGTTCCGGAGAGAGCGATCGGGACAACGGGAGCTCCTGTCCCCATAGCTAAAAAGAACGGGCCTTTTTTGAAGGCGGAGAGATGTCCGTCCCTGGAGCGCGTCCCCTCGGGAAAGACGAGAATGTTCAGTCCATCGTTCAGCGCCTTGCCAGCTGCCTCGACACTGGCCTGCGCCGCCTCGCGTTTGCCACCGCGCTCGACGGGAACAAACTGCCCCATGCGCATGGCATAGCCAAGGATGGGAATGCTCATCAGCTCTCTCTTCAGCAGCACCGAGCTGCGCCCGGGGAGCATGGGAAGAACCACCGGCGGGTCGAGGTTCGAGACATGATTGCACATGAAGATGCAGGGCTGCCCAGAGGGAATGTTCTCGCGGCCCGAGACCTCGATGCGGATTCCGGCAGCACGAACGCCTGCATTCGCGATCCACATGGCGACGCGATAAAGACGCTCGACGTTGTGGATCAGGAGAGAGTAGGGTATCCCGATGATCCCGGCCAGGGGACCGAAGGCCAAGTAGACCAGGAGCAGCTTGAAGGTTGCGAACATGCCATACCGCAGAATACCTTACCCACGCGCCAAGTCGTATTGACATGTTTGGGGTGGACAAACGCTGCCGCTAGGGCCGGCAGGCCTAGAGGCTACGCGAGTCTTCCGGAGAGGCGCCCCGCGATGGCAGTCTCCGTGATAGCGCGGGGAAGCTTGCGGTAGATGTCGCCGAAGCCGCCGTTCGAGAGGATGGCCACGATATCCCCGTCGCGAAGCTGGGGGACGAGCGCGGCGACGATGGCGTCGGCGTGGGCGTGGAGTTCTGCCAGAACTCCGCGCTGCTGGAGACCACGGACGACGTGCTCGGGCTCGAGCCTCTCGGCCACAGGAATGCTCTCGGATTTGAAGACGCCCGCCAGCACCACGCGATCGGCGACGGCGAGGCTTTCGATAAGATCCCGCTCGAAGACATTGCGCCGCAGCGTATTCGAGCGCGGCTCGAGCACGGCGATCAGACGCTGACCGGGATAAATCTCGCGCAGGGCGCGCAACGTCTCGCGAATGGCAGTGGGGTGATGGGCAAAGTCGTCGATGATAGTGATGCCTTCGGCGACAGCCTTGACCTCGAGCCTGCGTTTTACGCTGTGGAAGCTCGCAAGCGCTTGGACGATGGCCTCGACCGCGATGCCCTGCCCCGCGGCGAGCGCAGCGGCGGCGGTGGCGTTGAGCGCGTTATGCTCGCCGGCCATGGGGAGCGAGAGCCGGGCGAAGCGCTCACCGGCACGCCACAGCGTCCAGCAAGCCTTCTGGCCCTCGTGGCGCAGGCCGGTGATGCGCCAGTGCGAGTCCTCACGAAAGCCGTAGCGCTCCACCGTGCAGAAGGCCTTAGCAATGCACTCGCTGACGTTCTCGCTGGCATCGTAGGCGACGAGGCGGCCGCGGCGTGGAATGAGATTTATGAAGCGCTTAAACGCGGTCTTCACGGCGGCGAGATCGGCGTAGATATCGGCATGGTCGAACTCGACGTGGGTGAGGATAGCGGAGTCAGGGAAGTAGTGGAGGAACTTCGGCCCCTTATCGAAGAAGGCGGTATCGTACTCGTCGCCCTCGAGGATGAAGGGCTTCGTGGGACGCACCATAAAGCTGGTTCCAAAGTTTTCGGCGACTCCCCCGATGAGGAACGACGGCGCGAGTTCGGGAGCCTGCTGGGAGGCCACCTCGTAGATCCACGCCAGCATGCTGGTGGTGGTGGTCTTGCCGTGAGTTCCGGCTACGACAAGAGGCTCGCGCCCAAGCAGAAACTCGTCGTGCAGGATGGAGGCCATCGAGCAGAAGGGGATGCGCTCGTCCATCACACGTTCGAGCTCCACGTTGCCGCGCGAGATAGCGTTGCCGACGATGACGAGGTCGGGCCGCCGGTCGAGGTTTCGCTCGGAGTAGGGCTCGTGCACTTGAATGCCGAGCTCACGCAGCAGATCGCTCATCGGCGGATAGGCCGCGGCGTCGGAGCCGGTGACTTCATAGCCCTGCGATTTGAGCATTCCGGCCAGCGAGGCCATCGCCGTGCCGCAGATTCCAATGAAATAGATGTGTCGGTGCATGAATTCCGTGTGTTTGGGGTTTACGCCACAGCAAGACTAACTCGAAACGGCAGGCTCAAGGAAGGTCAATTCCGGGTTCGCGGCATCTGTCAGGTTAAGCCTCGCGGGCACGCCGAGGGGAACAGTTCGATTGGGGCCGTCGACGTGTCCACAGCGAAGTCCGATCGCAACCGGCCCCTCGAATCCGCGCAGGCCGTGAATAATCGCGCTCTCCAGAAGACCCTGCTCCTCCTGTGAGACGCACTGTTGCATGTCCCCGAAGACGATTCCGCAAACGCCATCGAGCCTTCCCGAGTAGCGAAGGTGCAGGAGCATGCGGTCCCACTGGTATGGTTTGGTGCCGATATCTTCGAGGAAGAGGATGCTCTCCTCAAGCCGCGGCGCGAACGGAGTTCCCAGACCGGCGACCAAAATGGAGATACAGCCGCCGAGTACGTTGCCTTCGGCGAGCCCCGGGATTAGGACACGCAGACCATCGGCGGCGCTGAAGCTCCACGGAGCAGTGCCATCGAAGGTATTTCGCCAGCTGGCGAGGTCGACGCCATGGTCGCGGGCGAAGTCGGCGGCCACCATCGGGGCGTAAAAGGTGGTGAGATTGGCCTCGTTCTGGAACCAGGTGTGAAGCGAGGTGTGATCGCTGTAGCCGATGAAGGCCTTTGGGTTTGTGCGAATCAAGTCAACGTCAAGATGCGGAAGAAGTTCAGCCGAGCCCCATCCGCCGCGGGTACAAACGATGCCGTCCACCTTATCGTCCCCGAATGCGCCATGGAGGTCTTCGAGCCGTTGGGCAGCGGTTCCGGCGTAATAGAGAGGACCTCCTCCCCAGACATGCTTGCCCAACTTGATGCGATAGCCCTCGGCTTCGAGCTCGCGGACGCCACGCTCGATGAGCTCGCGCTTGGCGGTACTGGCAGGCGAGACAACGGCAAGGGTCGCTCCATGGCGAAGCGAGGGAGGCTTGACGAAGGTGCGATGAGGTGCGCTCACAGGCCGACGGCCTCTCCGCGACAGATGATTTCGGCCGGCCCGGTGAGGTGCATCACCTGATCGTTGGCAGGCCACACGGTACGTTGCGCTCCGCCTTCGGCGACGGCTTTGAGCTTGCGGTTGACTCCACGCAGCGCCATGGCCGCGGAGGAGGAGGCGCAGGTTCCGGTACCGGAAGAGGTGGTGGGGCCGCAGCCGCGCTCGAAGATGCGGAAGGCGATCTCATCGTTTGAGAGCACCTTGACGAACTCGACGTTGGTTCCGTGCGGGAAGAGCGGGCTGGTGCTGATCTGCGCTCCCAGAGCCTGCCACGAGAGGCCGTGCGCGCTGAAGTCTTCGGTCTCGACGAAGAGGACGAAGTGCGGGTTACCGACGTTGACCATGGCTCCTGAGACCTCGCCGACACCGGCCACGACGATCTTGCGCTCCATCACGCGGGGGATGCCCATCTCGCTCTCGATAAGATAGATGGGGTCAGCATCTTCGACGACGCGGCAGTGACGAGGGCCGCCATGGGTTCCGAGCGTGACCTCATCGAGACCCTCGGAGCTGGCCAGCCACGCGGCGACGCATCGGGTACCGTTGCCTGAGAGCTCGGCCTCGCTGCCGTCCGCGTTGAAGAGCCGGAGGAAGAACTCGCCGTTGGGCCTGCGCTCGAGGAACTCGATGCCATCAGCTCCGATGCTGGTGTTACGGCTGCAGAGCTTACGTGCGAGCGCGGAGTGCTGGCGTTTGGCCGCCTCTTCTTCAAGGATCAGGAAGTCGTTGCCGCAGGCGTGGGCTTTTACGAAGGAAATCATCTCTGCTTATTCTTCCTCAGAATCTCGAAAGACGACAACCCGGTCGGTCGCGGCGCTGGCGTTGAGCTCCTGAAAGAGTTGAGCGTGTCTCTTTCGAGTCGTCGAGACGGAGAAGGTAATGCGATTAAGTCCTTCGATGGACTCACGCTCTAGGATGTTGAGGCGCAGCCCCATCCGATCGAGCACGCTCAACGCAGCGATGTACATTGCCTTGGGCACCTCACTGCGAACCTCATACAGCATCGTGATCTGTCTCCATCCAGCCTTCGATTCGATGTAACCGATCAGCGCCAGGGCGATAAGGGTGATAAGAGTGGCCAGAACGGCTTCGAGGTATAGGCCCGCTCCACAGGACACGCCGATGGAGGCGACGACAAAGATGGTCGCTGCGCTGGTCAGGCCGATGACGCGGGTGCGCGTGTGCAGGATGATGCCAGCGCCAAGAAAGCCGATTCCCTGCACGATTCCAGCTGCCAGGCGGCTTTTGTCGGTGTTCCCCTCACCGGACAATACCGGAGAAAGCATGGTGAAAAAGGCGCATCCCAGCGATACGAGAAGGTTGGTTCGCAGACCGGAGGGCTTGTTGCGACGCTCGCGCTCGAGGCCAACGAGGCCGCCCAGAAGGCAGGCCATGAGCAGGCGCGTCGCCGTGCCGGTAGAGAGCAACTCCTGATCGATCTGGCTGAAGTGAAACTCGGGAACGAGCATGATCTGCGAGAGATCGTAACACTGCCCCCGAGGGGCGGCTTACGGAACCTTTCAGAAGTGCGACGACTTGTAGACGCGGGCGCAGGACTGTCCCGTGGTGCAGAGCACGGCAAGTTCGGTCAGCCCCTCCGGGTGTTCCTTGACTGCCTTTGCAACGGGATCGTTTTCGATGGCGACAACATACGCGGCATGCTCGGAGGGAGCAGCCAACGCGACCTTCCAGGTATCGTAGTCGGTCTCGCTAAGGGTCTGTTTCAGAGGGATGCCCGCGTGTTGCAACGCTCCGACATGGTCGGAGTTATACATCAGGATGGGGACGCCTGCGGGAAAGGATTTGAGCTCGTTGGCGATGGCCTGCTCGAAGGCGATGCGGGTGATGGAGTTGGCCTGCGCCTCCTTGAGGACGAGAGGAAGGCCATGCATCATCGCGACGGTGTTGATGGCTATGAGCAGAAGGGCAACGGGAGTCATCAGACGCACCAGCACAGGCTGCCGCGCAGACCAGAGCTGTTGCAGCCAGCCCAGGAAGAGGGCCGCGAAGATGGCGAAGGCAGGGAGCATCTCCATGCCATAGCGCGAGTTGTAGTAGGAGTGCGGCCAGAAGGGCGGAATAAAGATGGGGACCGATCCGAAGGCGATGGAGTAGATGTAGAACGGCAGGGGAAACCAGAGGAGAAGTGAAGCGAGCTCAAGCCGTCTGCGGATGGCGATAACCATGCCGGCGACCGCCATAGCCGTGACGGCGAAGCCCGTCTCCCATATCGATGCATCAAGCTGCGAGGTTCGCAGGTAAAGGATCGCGGACCCGAGGGGATCGTGCCAGCCGAGATAGTGACGCGATCCGGGCGGCGTGGTACGTCGATCGATCGCCACGGCCGAGTAAGGGCCGCGCATGAAGTCCAGCGGATCGTGGAAGAAGTATTGGTTATAAGCAAGCCAGGCAATGGGGCCAGCAATCGTCAGCAAAGTGAAGATGGCGAAGCCGGTGGTGACACGAGAGCGAAAATCCTTTGCAAGGAAGAGCTTCCACGTAATCACGCACCATACGGCTGCACCAAAGATCCAGCCGTCGTAGCGGGTAAAGACCGCGGCCATCACCAGCAGGCCCAGCGCGACGAGGCGGCCGGTCACGGCAAGTGCGCGAGAGGCTTTGATGGCGGCGGCACACTCCATCGTCAGCAGTGTCGTCCAGATCACGATGGCGAGGAAGAGCGGCTCGGTCATCGCGGTCGTCGACAGGTACAGCAGGTTCGGATTGAGACCATAGAACGCCGTCGCGATGAGAGCCCACTGGGGCGGCATGACGCGGCGGGCGAGGCGATAGATTCCCGCGCAGCTCAAGACATAAAACAGCAGAGAAGGCCACGTGCCGGCGAGACCGTTCTGCCACCAATCCATCTTCTGAACGAATGGGACCATCAGCAGATGAGGCAGGGGAAGCCAGACGCCTCCCAGCTGAATGAGCCCGGGATTGCGAGTGTCGAGGATGCGCCGCGCGATGCCCAGATGCGCGACGGCATCCCCGTAGAGCAGGAGATAGTTGCGGCTCATGCAGACGAGCAGCGCGATAAAGCCGAAGACCACCGCGGCCAGGGCAACCGGAATCGCCTCCTCGCGCTTTGCGGGGCGCACCTCAAAGCTCAGAGGAGCCGGTTGCGCCTCGGCATCGCCACGGAGACTGCGTCTACGCGCCCGAGTACTCAAGATGCGATATCTCCTTGAACAGGCGGAAGCGCTCTTCGATCTCCTCGCGGCTCACGTTCTGCAGCCGCTCGGTTCCGAAGCGCTCCACAGCAAACGATCCCATCACTCCGCCGTAGAACATGGCCGTGCGGAAGACCGCCGGGGTGAGTTCGGGCTGCGAGGCGAGGTATCCGTAGAATCCGCCGGCGAAGGAGTCGCCTGCGCCAGTGGGATCGACGACCTCGGCGAGCGGCAGGGCCGGAGCACGGAAGGGATGAGTTGCGCGGACGTCGGGGAAGGATCGGTCGCTGAAGAAGGCGGTCGCGCCATACTCTCCATGCTTGACGATCAGGGTCTTCGGCCCCATCGCAAGCACCTTGTTCGCCGCGACGACGAGGTTGGACTCACCGGCGAGCATGCGGGCCTCGCTGTCGTTGATGAGCAGAACGTCGAGCTCGCGCAGAACCTTCGCTAGATTGGCCGCGTGATCGGCGATCCAGTAGTTCATGGTGTCGCCGCAAACCATGCGCACGCTCGGCATCTGGCTGCGCACGCGTGCTTGAAGCACGGGGTCGATGTTGGCGAGGAAGAGAAAGCCGCTGTCTTTATAGGCTTCCGGGATCTTCGGATCGAAGGCCTGGAAGACGTTCAGGTCGGTGCCGAGCGTCTGGGCCTCGTTCAGATTCTTTACATACGATCCGGTCCAGTGAAAGCTGAGGCCGTCGGCGTGCTCGATGCCACGGGTATCGATGCCTCGGCCAGTGAGAACGGCCTCATGCTCGGGGGTGAAGTCCTTGCCGACCACACCGATGACGCGGACATCGGTGAAGTAGCTGGCCGCAAGTGAGAAGTGAGTCGCGGCTCCTCCCAGGCAGTTTTCCACTGTGCCGCTGGGGCTTTCGATATTGTCGAACGCAACCGAACCTACAACAAGTATGGACATCGATCCTCTTTTTTTGGATTTTGATTGGAAGCTTTGTGTCACTAATCGTTACAGATACTTTTCAAGCAGAAGCCAGAGTTTTTGCCGGGTCTCAGCGGGGATCGCCTTGCGATCGGTCAGGATGGCGTACTTGAGGGCATCGCCGCAGGCGCAGGCCTTCTCCTTAGGCAGGGCGGCGACGGCAGCGCGCACGACCTTCTCGGCGTTGGCTGAGTTCTGGTGCATGACGGCGACGATCTGATCGACGGTGACGTCGTCGTGTCCCTCGCGCCAGCAGTCGTAATCGGTGACCATGGCCATGGTGGCGTAGCAGATCTCGGCCTCGCGGGCGAGCTTGGCCTCCTGCAGGTTGGTCATGCCGATCACATCGGCTCCCCAGCTGCGGTAGAGGTTCGATTCGGCGCGGGTGGAGAACTGCGGACCCTCTATGCAGACGTAGGTTCCGCCGCTCTTGCCGACGACGCCCACCGTGTCACAGGCTTTCTGGAAGGACGCTGAAACCGTAGCGCAGACAGGATCGCCGAAGGCGACGTGCGCCACGATGCCGTTCCCGAAGAAGGTGGACTTGCGGGCGAAGGTGCGGTCGATGAACTGGTCGGGCATCACGAAGTCGGTCGGCTTGTGTTCTTCCTTGAGCGAACCGACGGCCGAGACCGAGAGAATGCGCTCGACGCCGAGCATCTTCATGGCATAGATATTGGCGCGGAAGTTCAGCTCCGTGGGCAGAATGCGGTGTCCGCGGCCATGGCGGGCGAGGAATGCAACCCGGCGACCTTCAAGTTCACCCAGAACAAAGGCATCGGACGGATCCCCGAACGGTGTCTCCACCTTCTCTTCATGCACGTCCGTCAGTCCTGGCATGGCGTAGAGGCCGCTGCCGCCGATGATTCCAATCTCTGCCTTCTTCAATGAGCTTCTTCCTTTCGTCTTTGCGGACGCCTTTATCGCGAGAGCGCAGGGTGCACTTCAGAAGTATACCGTTCGAGAGCGGCGGGCTCGAACGCTCCATACGACTGCAGGAAGCGGGCGAGCGAGAGCGCGGGCTCGCCGCCGGGCCGGAGAGCAGGCGAATGAACCGCGGGTATTTGTGTCATGCGCAGTGGACCCTCCCCCTGAATGCCCTTGATGCTATCGCGCAACTTCCGTGCCAGCGCAAGATCGAATCCCTCGCTCACGAAGACGCTCGAGCCGGAGAGCGACAGCAGAACGTCTCCCTCGTTGGTCGAATAGACCTGCTCGTCTTCGCCTTGCTCCTCTTTCTGCCGGCGCTCGAGCTTCGTGTACTTGCGTGCCAGTTGCGTGCTGTAGATGCGCATGAAGGTGCTGGCCGAGTCGGGGTTCTTCCAGCGCGAGTAGTAGAACAGCCCGAGCGACGCGGTCGTCTCCTTCTCAGCTGGCGTCGCGGCCTTGCGCTGGACCGCGTAATAGATGCCGCCGTTCCAGTCAGGCGCGAGGCCGTCGGCGAGCTCGTGACCTCCGAAGAGCTCGGCGAGGATGCGCACATCGAGCTCTCCCATCACGCCCAGGTCGTAGGGCTCGTACTGCGCATCGGTCAGCGGATGGATATCGGGAAGCCGAAGGACGGGCACGGGAACGTGCGCGAGGTAGGCCTCCGGATGCATGATCTCGAAGCTCGAAGAGGGTGGCGCGGCGAGGACTCCGGCGAACGCAGCATCCTTGCCTCCCTTGACCAGGATCGCGTGCTCGAAGGTGAGGCCCTCGCTGTAGGGAAAAATCAGCGACTCCTGCAACAGGAGAGGTGCCCGCGCCAGGATGGGAGAGCCGGTGGTGTCGGAGGCGAGGTCCTTCACCTTCGCCATCATCTCGGGCGGAGCATCGGCGAGCGTCTTGCCGGAGGGCTTCAGCGTGTAGTCGAGGAAGACGGCCATCGCCTGGCCTTCGGCCACCGCATCGCGGGCAGTCTCGGCTTCATCCACCTGCAGATGACGATTGTCGTCCTGCACGTTATGGGAGACATCTTCAAGACCGACGTCGGACCACTTGGCCAGATCCACCTTCTGGTCCTGCAAGGCATGCGTCAGCTCGTGGGCCAGCACCGGCTTCTGCTCATCGGGCTCGATCCAGTCCAGCAGATTCACCGTCTTGGTCTTGTTGTCGTAGAAGCCTGCGATCTGTTCGGTCAGAAGCGAGAGCAGGAAGGGCCGCAGGTGGAAGTCGCGGTCGAGCAGGCCGAACTTCTTGAGCACAAGCTCGGAGCGCTGCATACGCTTCGCGCTCTCATCCTCGTCGAGTTTTTTCGCCAGATACTTATTGATCTCGTCGCGCGAGATCAGCTTACGCTTGACGCTATGCTCAATCGGCAGTTTGGTGTCGGAGCTGACGAAGCCGAGAATCTCGTCGACGGAGCGAAAGAGCTCCTTGGCCTGATCCTTCGTCATGGGCGCGTGCGGCTTGTTGTCGTCCGGCTGGCCCTGTCCGGATACCTGAGCGACCGCCGCCACGCATCCCGCGAAGAAAGCCGTCGCCGCGGCACAGTGCCGCAGGCTCCTGATGATTCTGTCCTCTGTCCGTCGCCGCAATCCAGCCTCTCTATCCGACCGCTATAATCCAAGTGTACGCAGAGTTTGCCTGCGACGCGCGCGGCTACGCTTATGACACTCGCCTCCATCCCGAAGACCTCCTCCGAGAGCGGCCTAATCCATAGCTCCGACTCTCAGCTTGAAGCATTGCTTCATAAGGCGGGAGCTACCTCTCTCAAAGACAGAGGGTGGATTCGGGTTACAGGATCGGATCGGGTGCGCTGGCTGAACGGCATGGCGACCAACTCCGTGCAGGAGCTTACCGATGGACGTGGCGCCTATAACTTTTTCCTGAACGCGCAGGGACGCATTCAAGGAGACGGCAACATCATTGCCGTCTCCTCCGAGGAGTTATGGATCGAGACCGCGCGCCGGCAGATCGCGACGCTGATCCCGTATCTCGACCACTACATCATCATGGATGACGTCGAGCTGGCCGATCTCTCGGACGAGCGCCACGGAGTGGCCTTGATCGGTCCCCGGGCCACGCAGATCCTGAGTGGATTCAGTGTGGCTGTGGATGATCTCGCTCCGCTCCAGATGCGGAGCTTCGAGTGGAATGGCCTGAGGGGCCAAGTGATTCACGCGCATGGACCCCGGGTTCCCCGATACGAGCTGTGGACCGGATCCTCGGACGACGCTGACGCTCTTCTCAACGCAGCTTTGAGCGCTGGGGCTGTCGCCGTTGAGCCCCAGGCGCTTGAATGGCTGCGCCTGCTGGAAGGAACTCCCCTCTACGGCGTCGATATCCGCGACCGCGACCTTCCGCAGGAGACGAACCAGGCCCGGGCCCTGCACTTCAACAAGGGCTGCTACCTCGGTCAGGAGATCGTCGAACGCATTCGTTCGCGCGGCAATGTTCACCGCACATTCATGACATTTCGGCTGGAGGGAGCTTTGCCACCAGCCGGAAGCACACTTCAAGCCGCCGGCAAGCAGGTCGGCGAGCTGACCTGCGTCTCCGTCCTTCCAGCCTCTAACGAACCCTTGCAGCTGGGCCTGGGATACATCCGACGCGAGGCGCTCGACCGACGCGATCCGCTGGAGTACGCCGGCGGAGTCGCCCATCCCGTACCCGCGCCCGGGGGAGACCGAAGCTCCGCCTCGAGCATCTGACTGAGAGAGAGAGATTGACTATGTCCGAGCAAAATAAGCCCTTTGTCGTCACAGACCGCCGCAAGTTCAACCTCGATGGGGAGCTTCGTCCCGATGCCGATCCGTCGCCCGAGCTCGAGGAGCAGGTGGCCTCCGCCCAGACGAGTGCTCCAATCGAGGTTCCCATCGCTGCTGAGCCCGAGACCTCCGCAGAAGACCAGGAAGAGCAGGGCTTCGACGATATCCCCCCCGGCCCTACCTCTGAGCAGGCCAAGCAGGCCGAGGACGCCTACCAGGCGACCGCGGAGAGGCTCGATACTGCCATTCGCGCCGCAAACCCTGGAGCGGACCATCCTCCGGCTATGAACTTCGAGACGCTGGTGCAGTCGGTCTACATGACGACCATCGTCCAGTTGGGTGGAGCGACGCCCGAAGGCCAGCAGCCGCAGGTCGACCTGATGGGAGCCCGTCAGAGCATCGACATGCTTGGTATCCTGAGGGAGAAGACCCACGGCAATCTGAGCGAGGCCGAGCAGCGGCTTCTCGACAGCGCCTTGTTCGAGGTGCGCATGGCGTTCCTCGAGATCACACAGGCTCTGGCTCGCTCGGCAGCCTCCAGGGCAGGAGAGCCTCTGGGTCCGAATCCGACCAACCCGATGAATCCTGGCAAACCGAGCATCGTCCGCTAACGAATGGAGGCAATGCTCACCTTTCTCGGGACTGGAACGTCGATGGGCGTTCCGACGCTGGGTTGCGATTGCGCCGTGTGCATCTCCGCGGTTGCGCCCAGCGGCGATGTGCGCAACCGCCGGACACGGCCTTCACTGCGTCTGGCCTACAACGGTCACACCGTCGTGATCGACACCGGCCCTGACTTCCACGCGCAGGCTATCCGCGAGAACCTGCACCATGTGGACGCTGTGCTCTACACGCATGGCCACGCCGATCACATCCTGGGATTCGACGATCTGCGGCCGCTCAGCTTTCCTCTGAAGAATGGTCTTCCGCTCTACGCAGACAATGCGACCGCGGGCACCATCGAGCGCATCTTCGACTACACCTTCCGCACCGAGAACCGCTACCCCACCAGCGCCCGGGTTACGCTGCACCGCATTGACGAGACGCCGGGCGCGGGCTTCGATCTCTTTGGCGCCTGCTTCCAGCGCATCCCGGTCACGCACGGCCACCAGACCATCACGGGATATCGTTTCGGCTCTGCCGCCTATCTCACCGATATGAGCGATATACCGCCCGAGAGCCTCCCCTTCCTTCAGGATCTCGATGTCCTTATCCTGGATGCTCTGCGCCGCCAGCCGCACCCCAGTCACTCGCACCTGGAGCGCTCGCTGGGTTTTGTCGAACAGTTGAAGCCGAGTCGCGCCTTCTTTACCCACATCAGCCACGACCTGGATCACGCCGCCACCGAAGACGAGCTTCCCGCGAACGTTCGCATGGCCTACGACGGACTCCAGCTCAGCTTTGAGATTGCCTGATGCAGATCTTTCATTCCCTCCATGAGATTCCTGAGAAATTCGGCCCAACGGTTGCGACCATCGGCAACTTCGATGGCGTACATCGCGGCCATCGCTGGGTGATCGGCGAGGTGATCGCACGCGCACGCACCCTCAACGCCCGAGCTCTCGCCATCACCTTCGACCCCCATCCTGCACGCGTGCTTCGTCCTGAGAGCTGCCCCGCGCTGATCACGCCGCTCACAGAGAAGCTCGATCTGCTCGCCGCAACCGGCATTGAAGCGACGCTGGTCTTTCCCTTCACTCCCGCGCTCTCGGAGACCTCGCCGCGTGATTTTGCCACTAAGGTCCTGCGGCAAAGACTGGGCGTTATCGAGATCCATGAGGGCGAAAACTTCCGCTTTGGTTATCGAGCGGAGGCAGGGATCGAATCCCTCGAGACCCTTGGCGGCGAGCTTGGCTTCGGGGTGAGGGTCTACTCTCCGCGCGAGCTGCGGGGCAACGCCGTCTCCTCCAGCCGCATTCGCCAGCTCATCACCTATGGGGATGTCTCAAAGGCGCGCTCGCTGCTGGGGCGCCCCTTCACCCTCGCTAGTACGCCAGCCTCAGGGCGCGGCTACGGGACACGCTATACAGTGCCCACCATCAACCTCGCGCCCTACACCGAGCTGATTCCCGCCATCGGCGTCTACATTACGACGCTCATCGTCGCGGGCGAACGCTTCGAGGCCGTCACCAACGTCGGCAACCGGCCCACCTTCGGCGAAGACTCCTTTACCATCGAATCGCACCTGCTGAACTTTCACCCCGTCGACCTAACCGAAGAGACGCCGTTGCGCCTAGCCTTCCTGCACCGGCTAAGAGATGAGATCCGCTGGCCCTCGCCCGAGGCGCTGCGCGAGCAGATCGGACGCGACGTACGCAAGGCGCAGCGCTACTTCAGCTTGTGCCGCCTGCTGGCTTCGTAGCCGGCTTCGGGGGCGCCGCGCCATGCGTCGGCTCAGGATCGCCATCCTCGTCGTCCTCCTTCGCCTCAGGAGGCTTCACCTGCGCGGGCGCCTTCACAACCGCCACATCCAGCTTCTTCTTGGGGGCGCCAGCCGCCGGAAAGACCTCGTCGGGCTTGTTTGCGATCGCCGCGCGCATGAAGTCGATCCACATGGGTAGCGCGGCCCGGGCTCCCGTCTCCTTCTCCCCGAGTGACTGCCGGTTGTCGAAGCCGATCCAGGTCCCGCAGGTCACGGACGGCGAAAATCCGATAAACCAGGCGTCGGTGTAGTTGTTGGTCGTGCCCGTCTTGCCGCCTAATGGATGCTTCAGCTGCGAAGCCGAAGCTCCTGTTCCCATGCGTACGACATCCTGCAGCAGCACCATCATCGAACGCGCCGTATCCACCGAGATCACCTCACGCACATCGGTCGGCTTCTCGTCGAGCGGAAGGCCGTCGGCCTGCGTGACCTTGCGGATATAGTGCGGGGCGATGCGAATGCCGTCGTTGGGGAAGACGCTGTAGGCCCCGACCTGCTCATAAAGCGAGATATCGGCCGAGCCGAGCGCCACAGGAAGAAATGGCGGAATGTTGCTGGTGATGCCGAACCTCTGCGCAGTATCGATGACCTTGCGAATACCCGCGCGAGCGGCCAGCTTGAGCGCGGGAATATTGCGCGACTCGGCGAAGGCGTAGGTCAGCGGCATGGCCCCGCGATAGTCGCCCTCGTAGTTATGCGGCGTGTAGGGTCCGCTGGGGGTCGAAAAGGTCGTCGGCCCATCGACGACGATATCGGTGATCTTGGCTCCCGCCTCGATGGCCGTGGTGTAGACGTAGGGCTTGAAGGACGATCCCACCTGCCGCTTGGCCTGGGTGGCCCGGTTGAACTGCGACAGGGCGAAGTCGCGGCCGCCCACCATCGCGATCACCTCGCCGCTGGCATTATCGACGGCCATCAGCGATGCCTGGGCTCCGGTATCCTGCTGAAGCGAGGCCTTCCATGTGCTCTCCGGGCCAGGGCCTTCAATCCTGAGGTAGACCAGGTCGCCGCTGCGCAGGAAGCTGTTCGCCTCCGCATACGTAGTCCACGCCCAATCTTCAGGCGTCATCACGGCGATTTGTTCGCCGAGTTTCACCGTCACCCGCTTGGGTTCGACCGCCGTGATGACCCCGTGGATATAAATCCCTTTTGCCAGCGGCTGGGTCCAGTCCGGATGCTTGTAGACTTCGATGTCCTCGCCCTGCAGAACGATGTTTTGCAGGCTCCCCTTCCAGCCCTCGCGACGCTCATACGACGCCGCCCCATCGAGCACGGCCTTATTCGCGACCGCCTGGAGATCGAGATCGAGCGTCGTATAGACACGCAGACCGGCGCCGTGAACCTCCTCGACGCCGTACTCGCGTTCGAGCTGCCGCCGGACCTCCTCTACGAAGTAAGGAGCGACACTGTTGGGAGGAGTCTCGATGTGCAGCCCCAGAGGCGACGACTTCGCCGCCTCCTCCTGCTCGATGGTGATCATGCCGTCGCTCTGCATCTCGCTAAGCACGAGGTTGCGCCGACGCAGGGCGCGCTCAGGATAGCGAACGGGCGAATAATACTCGGGCCCTTTGGGCAGGGCGGCCAGCAGGGCCGCCTCGGGCAGGATGAGGTCGCGGACGTGCTTGCCGAAGTAGTACTCGGCACCCGCCTCGAACCCATAGGTTCCGCGGCCCAGGTAGATCTGGTTGGCATACAGCTCGAAGATCTGGTTCTTGGTGAACCTCCGCTCGATCTGCATCGAGAGGATGACCTCCTGAAACTTGCGTCCGAAGGTCTTCTCGCTCGAGAGGAACAAGTTGCGCGAGAGCTGCATGGTCAGGGTCGAGGCTCCCTGCGCCTTGCCCTTGGAGTGAAGATCGCGATAGGCGGCGCCGACCGCGCGCACCAGGTTGACGCCCCAGTTGCTCTCGAAGCTCTTGTCCTCGATGGAGAGAATGGCGTTCTTGAGGATGGGAGGAAACTCGGAGTAAGGCACCGCCACGCGGCGCTCGAGCGCGAACGAGCCGAAGGGACGGCCATGCACGTCGAGAAGCTCCGTGGTCGTGTTGGGACGGTAGCGCGTCAGGTCATCGATCTCGGGCAGATCGATCGAATAGACCAGCATCAGGCCGCACATGGCGCCAAAGAGCGCAGAGAGGCCCAGCAGCACGTAGAAGGTCGCCAGGCGGGCACGTCTACGGCTGGGATACTCCGGCCCCTCGGCCAGTCGCCGGAAGACCTGCCGCCACAGGGGCTCGGACGCAATGGTCTCTAGCGTTTCGCGTCTGAAATAGCTCGGCACTGCCCTTCACCATAGCATGTTCGCCATGGCGAGGGAGAGCGCCTCGGCGCTGGAAAACGATTGCTCCAGCCATCCTAAATACCTAGAAAATAAGGGAAATTGATGCCTTTGGGATTGATTGAGGACAGGCGCTGCCGTGCGGCGCCCTATGCGTTGTGCGGTCACTTCGTGACACGTATACCGGCTTTGCCGTGGGCCTCCCGTTGGTCGGCGCAAAGATTATCGTAAGCGACCAACGGGGAGCCACGACCTGAAGGGGATATACGCGTCACGAAGTGACCGCACAACGCGCAGTGGGCTCGGCCGGCAGACCATCGTCCTGAATAGGTCTATAGCCTAGGCAGCCTTGGTCTTCAACAGATCGAGCGCCTTGTTCAGCTGCTCGTCCACCGTAACGGCGGGCTTCTTCGGCGCGACCGGAGTCTTGTCGTGCTCAAGGGCCGCCGGCTGGTCATCTGAACCGTCGTCGTCCGCATCCCCGTCATCGATGTTCGAGGCGACCAGGACGCCGGGGGTAACTCCATCGTCCTCGAGCTTCTTGCCTGACGGCGATTCGTACTTCGCGATCGAGAGGATCAAAGCGGCTCCATCCGGCAGCTCGAAGGTCTTCTGCTGCGATCCCTCGCCGAAGGTCTTCTCGCCCACCAGGTCGGCGCGCTTGTTGTCGAGCAGGGCGGCCGCGACGATCTCAGCCGGCCCCGCCGTCCCGCGATTCACCAGCACCACCACCGGAGCGGTCGTATTGATCGACTTCGAGGCCTCGGCGGTGAAGGTCTGCTTCTCCACCTTCTGCCCCTCAAGCGTGGCGATCGTTCCCGTCTTCAAAAGCAGGTTCGCCATGCGCATCGCCTCGGGGATATCGCCCTCAGCTACGTCGCGAAGATCGAGCAGAATCTTCTTGTTTCCGGACTTCTGCATGGCCTTCAGCTTCGACTCCACCTGCTGGACGTGTTCACGGTCGATCACCCCGGGCTTGAGGTACAGGATGGAGGAGTTCTCGTACATGGTCTCCGAGACCGGAGCAGACGCGCTGATTGCGCGGGTCAACATAACCTTGTCCGGGGTCGCCTTGCGCGGACGAACGACGGAGATCGTCAACTCGCTGCCGGGAGCTCCCTCGAGCATCATCCGGATCATCGCGAGAGAGATGTCGCGCGTATCCTGAGCGCCAATCGCCTCGATAATATCGCCATCGTTCAGATTCGCCTTATCGGCCGGGCTCCCGGGAACCACGGAGACGACCGTGGCATATCCCCAGCGCTTGGAGACATTGATGCCGACCTGGGCCTTGCCACCCTTATCCGCCTTGAAGGCCTTGTAGTCCTCCGGCGTCAGGTAGCTTGAATCGGCATCGAGCGACTCAGCCAGACCGCGCAGGGCACCGTTGGTGACAAGCGAGATATTCGGCTCCTCGACATAGTCGGTCTGAATGTGCCGCAGAACCTCGCTATAGACATTGATCTGCCGGTAAGCGCCGTCCTGATCGTCGGTGGCGGCGCTTACGCCGCTTGAGTTGACTCCCAGGAACACGGTGAGGACCAGAACCACCGAGACGGCCAGCAGCAGGATCTTCGAGATCTTCGGCATAGAAAAAAGACTCTCCGGGGCGACCACGGGTCACCCGACAGGCGTTAGACGAACCACACTAGCGAAATGATACTCCTGCCCTCAAATCGCCATCCTCAACTTTGCCAGAGAGGAAGGAAACATCAGCGAAGATCGTGCTGGTGCCCTTTCAGGAAGTACGCTGGCCGAACACATGGTCTTCAAAACCAAGAAGATACCAGAGTCCCTTGGAAGACATTCTTCCCGTCAGCGCCCTTCTTGTGTAAGCGATCGGCAGCATCACAACACCGATCGCCGCCCTGATTCCATCCTTGGAGCGGCCCGCATGAAGAACCTTGATCTTCTGAGCAAGAAGTGAGTTTGAAATCTCACGCACATCAGGCACCCAGGCATGGGTAGGGTCGTCACAGAACTGCAACGAGCCCTCGGCTGAGGGTAGAGACAGGCTTTTTACTGAAGGAAATGCAATCCAGATCACCCCTCCCGGCTTCAGCTTGGTGCAGATGGTAGCCAGCGTCGTCAGTGGCTCGTTCATATGTTCGATCACGTGATTGAGAACGATGAAATCAAAGCTGCCATCGGGAATCGAGTTATACCCGGAGCCGTCCATGCCGAGAGGATAAAAGATGTCCATAGCGGCCTTGTCGGCTTCGTTCAGGTTGTATTCAACAATATCCGCGCCAGCGTAAAAGCAACCTTTAAACCAGCTCTTTGTGGTAGCAGGCGAATGATTGCCACATCCGATATCAAGGATCCGTGGGGAAGATGTTGTAACAAACTTTCTGGCCAACCGAAACTTCGGCGGACAGATATGCATTGCAATTCTCATAGTGTGCGATTACTTTACACCGTCGGCGTACGAAAACTCACCCTGCGTCTTATCTTTGATAAGGATGAGATCGAACGACAGGCGGGCAGCCGACTTTCGTCTGTAAGTTACACTGATAGGCAGATATATCGTTGCAGCGTCTTGGTCTGAACAGGGGAGTTCTTGGTGGCGGTGGACAGAATCGAACTGTCGACCTACGGGTTATGAGTCCGTCGCTCTAACCATCTGAGCTACACCGCCAATGTGAGAAGACCACGCCCGCAAGAAGACTATCGCGACTCAAAAGGGAGAATCGCCGCGGCACAGCCAGATCCAATCATACTTGATTCCCGGCAAGGGGAAAAGCCCGGGAGCGCCCGTCAACGCAGCCGTAGAATCCTGGGAGTCATTCCGGCCCGGTTAGCCTCGACGCGTCTTCCCCGCAAGATTCTGCGTTCCATCGCCGGCCGCCCCATGCTCGCCTGGGTGTGGGAGGCGGCCCGCGCCTGCCCCCAGCTGGACGAACTCCTCGTTGTCACCGATTCAGAGGAGGTCGCCGACCTCTGTCTCAAGAACGGCTGGCCCTACCAGATGACCTCACCCTCGCTGCCCAGTGGCACCGACCGCGTCCATGCCATCGCGCAAAGCATCGACGCCGAGATCTACGTCAACATCCAGGGGGATGAACCTCTCTTGCGCCCCGAGCATCTGACCGCGCTGCTCGAACCATTTTCGCAGCCGCACGTCGAGGTCTCGACCCTCAAGGTTCTCTGCACCCCGGAGAACATCCACAATCCCAACGCGGTCAAGGTCGTCACCGCCTCCGATGGCCGCGCGCTCTATTTTTCAAGAGCGACCATCCCCTACAACCGCGATGGCCATCCCGTGCAGTACTGGAAACACATTGGTCTTTATGCTTATTGCAAGACCGCGCTCATGCGCTTCCCCACTCTTCCGGCAAGCGCACTCGAATCCATCGAGCGTCTCGAGCAGCTTCGTTTCCTTGAGAATGGAGTAAATCTCTACGTCGCCCCGACTCCGTTTGACACCATCGGGGTCGACACAGAGGAAGACCTGCATAGAGTGGAATCGATCCTGCTCGATCAGACCAGGAGATAGTTACGCAAGATTACGCTGCGGCTTCGCGGCGAGTCTAGCGTTTCACTGCGGGAAAACTTAACTCGAGGCTGTCATCCAGAATCGCCACCGAGACCTCCTCGAGCGACTGCACCACCCAGTCGGCCGCATGCAGTTCCTCGAGCGTATGGGTTCCGATCACGCCCAGCACCCGCGACCCGGCGGCCTTGCCGGCGCCCACGCCGGAGGGCGCATCCTCGACCACGATGCAATCTCGAGATTGCGCTCCCAACAACTCGGCTCCCTTGCGATAGGGCTCGGGATCGGGCTTGCCTCGCTCCACGTCATCGGCCGCGATGATGCGCTTGGGGGCAAGCATGCCCGCCGCCTCCAGACGCCCCACCATCAGCCTGCGGGTTGCCGAGGTCACAATCGCCCACTGCCCCGGCGGAAGCTTTTCCAGCAGCTCTTTCGCTCCGGGCAGCACCTTGAGATCTGCCGTATCGGCGATCTCCAGATCCTCGATCTCCCGCAATCCCACCAGGGGGTCGATATCGGGGCGAAGACTTTTAACGATCTCAATCGCTCTCATGCCATGCGGAACCATGTAATTGTCCGCGTCAGGGACATCGTACTTTCGGGCCCAGGTCCTCCAGCAGCGAACCACCGACCCGATGGAGCTGATCAGGACGCCATCCATATCGAAGAGCAGTCCCTTCGCCTTGACTCTCATCAACTCGCTCAAACCGAAGCTCCCTTCAACACAAACGCCTGCGCCGCAGACAGAACCTTTTCGACCGATTCCACCGAGCAGCTCTCGCAGTAGACGCGCAGCAGGGGCTCCGTACCTGAGGCGCGCAGCAGCAGCCAGGTCTCGGCGGCGTTCGGCTTCCCCGCGCACTCCGGGTTGTCGAGGAAAAACTTGATCCCATCCAGGGTCTCCATGCGCAGCATCTTCATGCCGGCGAACTCCTCGACCCCGGCCTTCGCCCGCGCAATAGCGGATTGCTTGATCTCTTCGGCGATGTGCATATCTACGCGGCCATACTCGTGGACGCCGAACTCCGCCTGCAGCGCGGCGACCAGCTCGCCCAGCGTCTTCTTCTCGTCGGCCATCACGTTGGCCAGCAGCAGCGAGTTCAGCATACCGTCGCGCTCGGGAAGATGCTTGCTGATGCCGACGCCGCCCGATTCCTCGCCGCCGATCAGAACTTCTTTCTCGAGCATCAGGTCGACAACATATTTGAAACCGATGCCGTGCTCGTTCAGCGGCCGGCCATACTTCGCGGCGATGCGGTCGATGACCTTGGTGGTGTTGAAGGCGCGCGTCACCTCACCCGGCCACTTCTTCCGCTCCAGCAGCCACCATAGCAGGATCGAGAAGATACGGTGCGCATCGACGACGTTGCCGTGCTCATCGACGGCTCCGATGCGGTCGGCGTCGCCGTCGGTGATCAGGCCGGCATCGCACCTTTCGACGACGACGGCCTTTTGCGTCTCCTTGATATGAGGAAGGATCGGCTCGGGGTTGATGTCGGGAAACGCGGGATTGATCTCGTTGCGAATCTCGACGCAGGGCACACCGGCGCGAGAGAGAATGCCTGCCACCACGCCACGGCCAGCACCGTACATCACATCGATCAGGAAGCGGGATCCGCTGGCCTTGATCGCCTCGAGGTCGACGAACTTTTCGAGCGCGGCGATGTACTCGGGCGCAAAGTCGACCTCTTCTATGGATGCGGGGGATGACGCCTGCGGGACCGACTTGAGCAGGTAGCTCTCGATCGACGCCATGATCGAGGGCTTGCCCGATCCGCCATAAGTGGCCTTGTACTTAAGGCCGTTCCATTCGGCGGGATTGTGGCTGGAGGTGATCATGACGCCGCCCGCGGCCTTGCGCTCGCGAACCGCAAAGGAGAGAGCCGGCGTCGGCGTAATCTCCTTCGCGAGCTGGACCGGAACTCCCGCCGCAGCTAGGACCTCGGCAACGGCTCTGGCGAAGGCTCGCGATTCAAAGCGTGTGTCCCAGGCGATGCAGACGCCGGCCTTCGCATCCTCGTGCTCGAGCACATAGTTCGCGATCGCACCGGCAGCTACACGAACATTGGCAAAGGTAAAGTCATCGGCGATGATGCCACGCCAGCCATCCGTCCCGAACTTCACAACCGACTTCGTCTCAGTCATAGACTCCCGCATTCTCGGCAACCTAACCGCGCCCCCTGTGTGCGAGACGTGATCGAAGAACTGCAATCCTAACGTCAATCGAACGAAAACCGCCTTAGTGCTAAAACAGATTCTCGTGACCGGCACGCTTCAACTCCGCGACCACCTTGCCTACATCCTGCGAACGCTCGCGCGTCGTAATCAGCAAAGCATCCTCCGTCTCCACCACCACCAGGTCGCTGACTCCCACCAGCGCAACCGCCTTGCCCGGAGCGTAGACGTAGTTCCCCTGCGCGTCGATATCGACGCAGGGCCGATCGGTCTTGTCGAAGACATTCTTTTTGGCGAGATCCTCGGGACCGCAGTCGGCCACATGCTCGTGCAGCGCCGACCAGCAGCCCAGGTCATTCCAGCAGAAGTCGCCGGGCAGGCAGTAGATCTCGGAGGCGTCTTCGCCCTTGGCCGACCGGGGCTCGAGCACAGCGTAATCGATCGAGATGTTTTCGCACTGCGGATAGACCTCCGCAAAGACCTGCGCAAACTCCGGGGTGCCGTAGGCCGCGCCGATCTTCTCCATGTGCACGGCGATCTGCGGGCAGTGCTCGCGGATCGCGTCGGCCAGCGTCTTCACGCTCCACAGGAACATGCCGCTGTTCCAGGCATAGTTTCCGGCGGCGACAAAGGCCTCGGCCAGCGCGCGATGCGGCTTCTCGGTAAAGCGCTTAACCCTGTGCATGGGGATGCCGTCGACCGACTCCGCGGGAGCGCCCTGCTCGATGTAGCCGTAGCCGGTCTCGGCCTTGGTCGCGGGAACCCCCAAAACGACGATCTTGTTGCCGCTGGCAGCCAGCTTCACGCCGGCCTTCACGATCTCGACGAAGCGTTCTTTACTCTGGATGACGTGGTCGGAGGGGAAGATGCCGATGACGGTCTCGGGCGAGGTCTTCTCCAGCAGAAATGCCGCCAGAGCGCACGCCGGGGCGGTATTGCGGGCGGCGGGCTCACTCAGAATCTGCGCGGCGGGAACATCCGGAAGCTGAAGGGCAATCTCGTCCTTCAGCAGGTCGTTGGTGATCACCCAGACATCGTCCGCGGAGGCCACCGGAAGCAGACGGTCCAGCGTCTGCTGGATCATCGTACGCTCGCCATCGAGTACCAGAACCTGCTTGGCCCTCGCCCTCCGGCTGCGAGGCCAGAATCGCGTTCCGCTGCCACCTGCAAGAATCACCGGCGCAAAACGAAGCTGTTGCGCCTCCCCGGTCTGAGCTCCAGCACTATTCATGGCGTTCCATCCCATGAAAAGACCGCACTCGCTTATCGCTTGTGCGGCCCTCTCGAAGTGTCATCTTTTAGCCGAGTGAAGCAAAGTACTCCCGCATCCGTTTGACGCCCTCATCCACGACGTCGTGCGAGACCGCGTACGACAGGCGGATATGCTCGGCAGTGCCGAAGGCCTCGCCGGGAACCACCACCACATGCGCCTCGCTCAACAGCTTGGCCGCAAGATCGGTCGCCGAGGTGATGCCGCCTTTGCCGATAAAGCTCTTGATGTTCGGGTACACATAGAACGCGCCCTCGGGCACCGCGCACGTCAGCCCGGGAATCGTCTTGAAGCCTTCGAGCACTTGATCGCGAAGCTTGATGTAGTCGACGCGCATCTCTGCCACGCACTCCTGCGGTCCGCTCACGGCGGCGATCGAGGCGCGCTGCACCATGCTGGCCGTGTTCGAGGTCGACTGCGACTGCAGCTTGCTCATCGCGGCGATGATCGGCTTCGGCCCCAGGGCAAACCCCGCGCGCCATCCCGTCATCGCGTAGGTCTTCGACAGGGAGCCCAGCACGACAACATGCTCCTTGCAGTCCTTGAAACTTCCGCCAGAAACGATATTGCCGGTGAAGTTCAGATAGACGTAGCACTCATCCAGCAGAACGAAGATCTCGCGGCTGTGCGCCAAGCGGACGATCGCCTCCAGATCCTCTGGCGACACCACCGCTCCCGAAGGATTCGAAGGTGTATTCAGGATGATCGCCTTGGTCTTGGGCGTGATCGCGGCTTCGATCATCTTGGCCGTGACGCGGAAGTTCTCGGCCTCGCTGGTCTCGACCGGAACCACCACGCCGCCCGCATACTGAATGATGTCCTTGAAGGAGACCCAGTAGGGAACCGGCAGGATGACCTCGTCGCCGTGGTCGACCAGAACCTGCACCGCGTTGAACAGCGCCAGCTTGCCTCCGGTGGTGAAAACGCACTCCTCAGGCGTGTAGGCGGAGTCGAAGTCGGCCGTGTGGCGCTCGACGATGGCCTTGCGGATCTCGGGGATTCCAGCGACGTTGGTGTAACGGGTGAAGTTCTTCTCAATCGCATCGATCGCGGCGTCTTTAATATGACGCGGGGTCGAAAAGTGCGGCTCGCCTGCTCCGAAGTCTGCGAGGTTCACTCCCTCGGACTTCAGCTTCAGGGCCGCAGCGGTGATCGCCATGGTGGCAGAGACCTCAATGCGGCCGATGCGGTCCGCAAATACCTTGGTAGCCGTCGCTGTGCTCATACCTCTAGTGTGGCAGATTTGCCCAATGAGATAAAGCGGGCGTTGGTAATCAGCGACAAATGACCTGATGCACGTGCCTTCTGGTACGATGGCCGCCGAAGCGGAGAGGACCTGAATCGTTTTACCGAAAGCTTTTTCGCCCTGTCGTTCTTTCCTGCGCGGTTGCTTCGTTTCACATCTTATTAAAGAAAGAGTCAGGTGGATCATGATCCGACCTAGCCGTCTCATCCCCATCGCCTTCGCCTCGCTCGCCTTCGGTGCGACCGCAGCCGCTGTGAACGCGCAACAACCCCTCAAAACTCTGCTGGTCGGAGTCGATCACCGCACCGTCACCTCGCTCGACGGCGACTGGCACTATCTCGTAGACCAGCCTCCGGCGCGCGCTCTTTACGATGCCCACGGCAAGGTGCGTGACAACAGCTACGGCATGAACACCCACCCCAACATCTCGAGCAGCCCGCACAACGACGAGTACGACTTCGCCACCGCGCCCACCCTCAAGGTTCCCGGCGACTGGAACACCCAGGACCCCACGCTCTTCCGTTACGAAGGTGTCGTCTGGTACCAGCGCGACTTCGACTTCCAGCCCAGGCCCAACACCCACACCTTCCTTCACATCGGCGCGGCAAACTATCGCTCCTATGTGTGGGTGAATCAAAAACGCATCTGCGACCACGAGGGCGGCTTCACTCCCTTCGACTGCGAGGTGACTACCGCGCTTAAGCCCGGCAGCAACTTCGTCGTCATCGCCGTCGACTCCACCCGCGACGTCGACGGCATCCCCTCGGTCGGCATTGACTGGTTCAACTACGGCGGCCTCACCCGCGACGTCTCGCTCGTCACCGTGCCGACGACGTTCATCGATGACTACGACGTCCACCTCAAACACGGAAGCTCCTTCTCCGAGGCCGACGGCACCCTCACCGGTTACGTCCATGTCGTCGGAGCCTCCGCCGGAACTCCCGTCACGCTGCGCATCCCCGAGGCAGACATCGACACCACCGTCAAGACCGGAACCAATGGCAGCGCTCCCTTCGAGGTGAAGTCTAAGAGCCTCACCCTGTGGTCGCCCGAGCAGCCGAAGCTCTACAAGGTCGAGCTCGCCTCCGGTCAGGACCGTCTCACCGACGACATCGGCTTCCGCGATATCCGCGTCGACGGAACCCGCATCCTGCTCAACGGCAAGCCCATCTTTCTTCAGGGAGCGAACATGCACGCCGAGGCTCCTTACCGCACCGGCCGCGCCTGGAGCGACGAGGACGCGAAGAACATCTTCGGCTTCCTCAAGGAGATGAACGCCAACTTCGTTCGCCTCTGCCACTATCCTCACGACGAACGCATGGAGCGCATGGCCGACCGCGACGGCATTATGGTGTGGTCCGAGATCCCGCTCTGGCAGCACATCTCCTTCGACAAGCCCGAGGTCTACGCCAAGGCCACCTACATGCTCAACGAGATGATCCGTCGCGACCGCAACAAAGCGTCAGTGATTCTCTGGTCGGTCTCGAACGAGACGCCCAACAATCCCACCCGCACCAAGTTCCTTACCGATCTCGCCAACGAAGCGCGCCGTCTCGACCCCACCCGGCCCATCACCTCTGCCATCATCGGGCCCCACCCCAAGACCACCGCGGCGGGCATCGAGATGATCAACGACGATCCCTTCGCCAGCGCCCTCGACGTCATCGGCCAGAACGAGTACATCGGCTGGTACGAGGGCAAGCCGGAGGACGCCGACAAGGTAAAGTGGACCTTCCCCGATAAACCCGTCCTCATCTCCGAGTTCGGAGCCGAGGCCAAACAAGGCGTCCACGGCGGCCCCGACGAGCGCTGGACCGAGGAGCAACAGGTCAACGTCTACCAGCACCAGTTCGTCATGATCAACAAGATCCCGCAGGTGCGCGGCCTCATCCCCTGGGTCCTGATGGACTTCCGCTCCCCCGTCCGCAACATCCCTAAGCTGCAGGACGGCTTCAACCGCAAAGGGCTGATCTCCGAGGACGGAAAGAAGAAGCAGGCCTTCGATCTCTTCCAGAAGACCTACAAGGACCACAGCGTAGGCAAGGCAGAGTAGGTCGAGTCCAACACAGACAAGAAGAGGAGCAGCCATTGAGCTGCTCCTCTTCTTCTTTTTGGAAGAAGCCTACGCTGCCGCGCAGACGATTGCCTTTCCTTCTGTTCTCCTAGAACAAAATCCTCGCTCCCAGCTGCAGCTGCCGCGGCGGGAAGGCTGAGGAGAAGGTGCCGAAGTTGCTGTTGCTGGCATTCCAGTTCACACCATTGAAGTTGGTCCGGTTCAGGATATTGAAAGCGTCGGCCTGAATCCTGAGCTTCACCCGCTCCGTAAGTGGGAAGAACTTCGACAGTGTCGCATCGGTCTGGGCAAGCCCAGGCCCCACGATCGTGCCGGCGCCCGCATTGCCGAAGCGGGCCAGGTTCTTCGGAGTCGCGACGAAGGCAGCCTTATTCACATAGCCGTTCAGGCCTGCGTGGTTGTTGACGTAGAGAGGAACGCCGGGAACACGGTCGGCCCGCACCGTTCCCAGACCCAGCGTCGAGTTGGCCTGCACGCTGTAGTAGCCTCCGCTCTGCAGCCGGGCGACGCCGCTCACCTGCCATCCTCCGGCTACCTCCCGGATCAGGACATTGTGTCCCTTCAGCTCCGGCGCCTGAATGACAAAGCTGGCCACAAAGGCATGACGCCTGTCGTTGGTCAGGGGACCGTAGTTGTAAGCCAGGTCTCTCCAGTTTTCGAGCGTCGAGTTATTGCCGTTGTTATTTCCGTTGGAGTCTCCCAACGCCTTGGAGAAGGTGTAGGACAGGGTGAAGGTAGTAAATCCGGCGCGCTTGGAGGCGAAGACCTGCAAAGCGTTGTAGTTCGAATTGGAGTCGAATCGGTTGGAGTTGATCGCCGTATATCCCTTGTAGGGATTGAAGAAGTTGACCGACGAGACCGGCGGACTCGGCAGAACCGCGTTGGCAACCACCGGGGCCAGATCCGGGAAGTTGATGTTCGGCTGTCGCGGCGAATGATGCGCGACGTTGCCGACATAGTTCATCTCCATCAGAATCGTGCGCGTCACCTGACGCTGGAACCCGAAGCTGTACTGCACCGTGTAGGGATTTTTGTTGAGAGGGTCGATGGCGCTGATTCCGCCTTGCAGCCCCGTATTGTTGGCCGAAAGCGAGCTCACCGATGCCAGGTTGCCCGTATCGAACTGGACGTTCTGAAGAAACGGCGGAAGGTTCAGCTGACTGAAGATCAGGTTGCCCTGAGCGCGATAGTAGAACAGCCCGATACCGCCTCGTACCGTCGTCTTGTCGTTCACCGCGTAAGCAAATCCGAAGCGCGGCCCCACGGCGCCGTTCATCTTGTAGAAGCCGCGTGGAGCGCCGGTAGGAATCAACGGAAATAGAGCGGTATTCACATTCGGAACGCGAATCTGCTGGTCGGAGGGAACACCTCCGCCGGCACGCACCAGGCCGCTATATGGGTTTCCCGACCCAGGGACGATGCGGCCCCCGGCCGTGACCGTCACCGCGTTCGCTGGATTGTAGACGGATGCATCGAAGTTCGAAGCGTTGTTGCCCTGCAGATAGAACGGCTGAATCCACTGGTAGCGCAGACCCAGCTCCAGGCTCAGCCTGCGCGTCACCTTCCAGCTGTCCTGCGCGAATCCCTCGATCTGGTTGAAGCGGAAGTGGCCGACAGGATCGGCACTTGCCTCCGAATACGATTGGAAATTGCCGAGGAAGGCATCGGCCAGGGCATTGCAGGTGGTATTGCCAGTGGTTGTGCGGCAGTTGCTGGTCGTTGGAGTCGAGTTGAAGTTCGCGGTGCCGGTATAGTTCGATCGGCCATTCTGATCCACGCGATCGCGAACATAAGCCGCACCGAACTTGAACGTATGGTTGCCCTTGATCCAGGTCAGATTATCCGCGATCTGAATATCCGTCGAGGGCGACTGCAAAGCAAAGTTCGGCCCCTGGAAAGGAGCGAAGTTTGTCACATTCACGATAGGAATGCCGTTCGGATAAGGTCCAACACCAGGGAAGATCTTCTGGTACTCGAACCCGAAGGTCTCGCGCTTCCAGTTTTCTCCGGTCGGCGGGATACGCTGAGCGGCCCAGCTCGTATTCGCCTGCACCACGTTGATGAGATTGGGATGTATCGCCCAGGTATACGCCACCAGATAGCTCTGCCCGGGACGGTTGCGGATAGTCGGCGTCGTGTTCAGAATTCCACTATTGGCGAAGGTGCCGTAAGGGTCGGTCAGTGTGTTCTGATCGTGTATCCAGCGGCCGTAGATCGAGTGCTTCTGGTTGAGCACATAATCGAATCGAACCAGGTCTTGATGGAAGTCCAGTGGGTTGCTGGGAGCCAGCGTCAGGTTGTTGCTCGGAATGCCTCCATCGCGGTAGCTCAGGCCGGCAGCCGAGATAACCTTATAAACATTGGCGATCGCGCGTCCATCCTGTGTAATCTGCGAGGCAATATTGTTGTTCGGAATCGGATTCGAGGTTCCCGGATAATACAGCTGGCCCGCCGCATTTGCGCAGACCCCGTTGACGAAACCGGCCGTGCAGAGCGCTGAAAAATCTCCGTTCTGCATCGCCGTCGTCGGCACAGTGAAGGTCTGCGCGGCTGCCTGCTGGCGAAGGCGCTTCCACTCCTCGCCCACGAAGAAGAACAGCTTGTCTTTGAGGATCGGACCGCCCACGAAGAAGCCGAAGTCGTTGTAGATCAGCTGAGTCTTCTGGCGGGCGATATAGTTGGTGGCGTCCAGATAGTTATTGCGAAGAAACTCGAACGCTCCGCCGTGAAATGCATTGGTTCCGCTCTTGGTCACAATGTTGAAGGTCGGACCCGAGGTGCGCCCATACTCCGCCGACGCGTTGGAGGTGTCGATCTTGACCTCTTGGATGAAATCCGGGCCTACGTTGTTCATCAGCGAGGCATTCGATCCCGCAACCTGGTTATACGCTCCATCCACCGTCAGGTTGCCGGTGTCGGAACGGTTGCCGTTGATCGTCTGGTTCGTCGAAGCCAGTGATGTCGTCACCGAAAAGATGTCGGGATTCGTCACCACAGCGCCCGGAACCAGCGTCAGCAGTTGCGTATAATTGCGTCCGTTCAACGCCAGGTTCGAGACCTGCGTGGAGTCGATGACGCGTGCCAGCTCGCCCGAGGTCGTATTCAGCGACTCAATTGCGCCGCCCTGCACCTCGACCACCTCGCTCGCCTGTCCCACGGTAAGGGTGAAGTTCGACGTAACCTTTGCATCGGCGCTGATCGAAACACCGGACTGCTGCGACGTTTGGAAGCCCGTCTTCGTCACCGCGATCTGGTAGTCGCCGATGGGAAGGTTGGTCGCGATGAAGTTGCCTTCCTGGTCGGAGGTCAAAACGCGCTTGGCCTGCGTGTTCACGGATGTGATGGTGACGGTGGCATCCGGAACCGAGGCCCCCGTTGGGTCCGTGATCGTGCCTGAGATCTGTCCGAAGCTCGACTGCGCCTGAGCCCGGAAACCTGGGATGGCCAAAATGGCCGTAAGCAGAAGAAGATTCCAAATCTTCCAGAATTTGCGTTGCATCTCTGTATCCTCCGAAAAATCGATGACCCATGTACGTTGGTGAGAGCTGCCTTTTAACCTGCGGCAATCTCCCCCGTTACGCCCTGCCTTCGCCGGCCTACAACTCCGTCGCCCACTCGCAAACATTCTTCTGAGCGACGGCCATTAAGACGTCTTCGCGATACTGTTGTCAAGGGGCTTTATTAGCATTCTTGATGCGAAAACCCGCAACTATTACGTTTTAGTTCCTCTTACTCTCGAAAGAACGATCTTCCAGAACGAAAGATCCCTTGTATCTCATGACCTACCGTTTGTTGTCGTTCCCGCGCCAACTGAAGTATCGTTGCAGTGAAATCGAGACACGATGCCTGAACCGTTGACGATCCCACCGCACGACGCCCCGGCCTCTCGCAGGCAGTTCCTCAAGGGAGCTCTCGCCCTCGGCGCAGTCTCCGCTACCGCTACGCCGTCTTCCTCCGCAGCTGAACTTCCTCCCGCTACAAGTTCAGATCGCGCCTACTGGATCGAGGTCATGCGGCGCGTCTCGAACCCGGTCCTCGAGGCAGTCAGCAAGGCGCAGCTTCGCGCCACCATGCCCGTCGAAGCCGCGACAGGCGTCGAGCAGGAACGCAGAAAATCCACGCATCTTGAAGCCTTCGGGCGGCTCTTGTGCGGAATAGCGCCCTGGCTTGAGAGCACCGTCGATCCCGGCGAAGCCGTCCTCCAGTCCAGTTATCGCGAGTGGGCCCACGCAGGCATCCGCAACGGCACCGATCCTGCCTCGCCCGACTATATGAACTTCGGCCTCACCTCGCAGTCCGTCGTCGATACGGCCTTCCTCGTCCTCGGCATTCTGCGCGCCCCGAAACAGCTCTGGGAGCCGCTCGACCGCGCCACCCGCGCCAATCTCGTCAAAGCTCTCGAGGCCACGCGGAAGGTCCTTCCCGGCCAATCCAACTGGCTGCTCTTCTCGGCCATGGTCGAGGCCGGCCTCTGCTTCATGGGCGAGCCCTGGGACGCGCTCCGCGTCGACTACGCCCTCCAGATGCACAAGGAGTGGTTCCTCGGCGATGGAACCTACGGCGACGGCGCGCACTTTCACTGGGACTACTACAACAGCTTCGTCATCCAGCCCATGCTGATGCAGGTGCTCGAGACCGTGCCCGCGAAGTCCGCGATGTGGTCTGCTCTCAAGCCCCTCGCCTATGAGCGAGCCCTCCGCTACGCCGCCATTCAGGAGCGCCTGATCAGCCCCGAAGCGACCTTCCCCGTCATCGGACGTTCGATCACCTATCGCTTCGGAGCCTTTCACCTGCTCGCCGACATCAGCCTTCGCCGCCAGCTTCCCCCGCTCGTCACCCCGGAACAGGTTCGCTCGGCTCTGACCGCCGTCATGCGCCGCACGATCGAGTGCCCTGGAACCTTCGACGCCAAGGGGTGGCTCACCATCGGCTTCGCCGGGCATCAGCCCAGCTTAGGCGAGCCGTACATCTCCACCGGAAGCCTTTATCTCTGCGCCGCCGCCTGGCTCCCGCTTGGGCTTCCCGCAGGCGATCCCTTCTGGTCCGGACCTGCAAAGCCCTGGACGCAGGCCAGGATCTGGACCGGCGAGGATGCTCCCGCCGACCACGCCTCCAACATCTGAGCCCCCGGCTCATTGGTTATGATTTCGTCCGTGACGAAATCAGCCCGACTCCTCGTGCTCTGCGCCGCTTCGCTTCTGCCCTCGCTGATGCAGGCACAAACCGATTGGCCCACGCTGGGAGCCACTCCCGGAAACTCGCACTCCTCCTCCCTGCACCAGATCGATCGCTCCAACGTCGCGCGACTCAAGGTCGCATGGACCTTCGACACCCATGAGCCCGGAGGCCTCGAGACCACCCCCATCGTCATCGACGGCATCCTCTACGGCCTTACGCCCACTCAAAAAGTCTTCGCCCTCGACGCCGCCACCGGCGAACAAAAATGGACCTTCGACTCTACCGTTAAGGCCACCGGACCCAGCCGCGGTCTCACTTGGTGGGGCGAGGGCAACGAACATCGTCTCCTCGTAGGCATCGCCAACTTCCTCTATGCTCTCGATCCCGTCACCGGCAAAGCCATCTCCGGCTTCGGGCACACCGGCAGGATCGATCTCCGCAAGGGCCTCGGCCCCGACCCCGCGAGGGTCTCCATCGCCCTCACCAGCCCCGGAGTTCTCTACAAGGACCTGATCATCGTCGGCGGCCGCCTTCCGGAGACTCTCCCCGCGCCTCCGGGAGACATCCGCGCCTTCGATGTCCGCACCGGATCGCTTCGCTGGAGCTTCCACACCATTCCCCATCCCGGCGAACCCGGCTACGAGACCTGGCCCCCCGACGCCTGGAAGACTGCGGGAGCCGCCAACAACTGGGCCGGTATGACCGTCGACACCGAGCGCGGCATCGTCTACGTCCCCACCGGTTCCGCCGTCCCCGACTTCTACGGTGGTGCCCGTCTCGGCGATAACCTCTACGCCAATACCCTGCTCGCGCTCGACGCCTCCACCGGCCATCTGCTCTGGCACTTCCAGGGCGTCCACCACGATCTCTGGGACCGCGACTTTCCCTCCGCTCCCATCCTCGTAACGGTACGGCGCAACGGCAAAAGCATCCCCGCCGTGGCCCAGAGCACCAAGCAGGGCGTTCTCTACGTCTTCGATCGCGTCACCGGCAAACCTCTCTTTCCCATCGAAGAGCGTCCCGCCGCACCCAGCAGCACTCCCGGCGAGACCGCGGCGAAGACCCAGCCGCACCCCATCGCTCCCGAACCCTTCGCCCCCCAGACCGTCACCGAGCAGACGCTTACGAACCGGACTTCCGAGACCCACGCCTGGGCCGTCAATCGCCTGCATGAGCTTCGCAACGAAGGCCAGTTCGTTCCCCTGAGCGTCGGCCGGGACACCCTCGTCTCCCCCAGCTTCGAAGGCGGAGCCGAGTGGGGCGGCCCCGCCGCCGATCCCGAGACCGGCATCCTCTACATCAACGCCAACAGCTACGCCTCCCTGGGAGCCCTCGCCGTTTACCACGGCGACTTCGCAGGCCGCCGAACCTATCTTACGCAGTGTAGCGTCTGCCACGGCGACCGCCGCCAGGGCTCGCCGCCCGAGTTCCCCTCTCTGCTCGGCATCACCCAGCGCCTCACCCACGACCAGATCGCTAACACCATCCACACCGGCCGCGGACGCATGCCCGCCTTCCCCCTCGAGGGCAAGCCGCTCGACGATCTGCTCACCTACCTTGACACTTCCCCCGACATCCCCAGCAAAGAAACCGGCGAAGAACAGGCAGGAACTTCCACCGGCATCACCGAACCCGCCCAGTACACCATGACCGGCTACCGACGCTTCAACGACCCCGACGGCTACCCCGCGACCGCCGCACCGTGGGGAAGCTTGAACGCGCTCGATCTCGGTACCGGCAAATATCTATGGAAGATCCCTCTCGGCCAGTACCCTGAGCTAGCCGCGCAGGGCCTCCCTGACACCGGAAGCGAGAACTATGGCGGCCCCATCGTCACCGCCGGTGGCCTCCTCTTCATCGCCGCCACCAACTTCGACCACAAGATCCGCGCCTTCGACAAAACCACCGGCAAGCTGCTCTGGGAGCATACCCTCCCCTTCGCCGGCAACGCCACTCCCATCACCTACTCGGTTAAGGGACGGCAGTACATCGTAATCGCTGCCGGAGGCTCCAGCATGAATCCGCGCGGCCCGACAAGCGGCATCTACGTAGCCTTCGCTCTGCCGTAAAGATGGACAGGCGCTGCCACGCCGGGCGGCGGTCCCTTCGCGATTCCAAGCGACCAACGGGAGCCCCACCCCGAAGGGAGTACACACGTCACGACGGGGCGCCCCAAGCGCAGTGGGCCGGCCGGCTTGCCCAGTCTTGAAGGGGTCCCTACAGCCTGGCTCCTACCTCACCAACGCCATCCCATCGGCATACTTTCCCGCATCGATCGTTCCGTCCACCTTCCAGCTCCCCACCTCCACCACCGCAACCTGGTTGGCGAAGTTGCACGCCACGTACGCCTTCTTTCCATCGTGCGAGATCACCACCTCCGAGGGTCCATCCGGCATATCAATCGTCTGCGCCACCTCCAACGACTTCAGATCCACCACCGCAACCTTCTTATCTCCCCGCAGCGTCACCAGTAGCCATCTTCCATCCAGCGTCGAGGCCGTTCCATACCCCTTACCCGGAAGCTCCACCCATCCCTTGACCTTGTCCGTCGCCGTATCGATCACCGCCAACTGCGGCTTCTTCTGGTCCGCCGTAAACACCATGCTGCCGTCGCGAGAGATCGAGATCCTCTGCGTATTTCCCGAGATGGGAATGATCGTCACCGTCTTCTTCCCCACCATATCCAGAACCGAGACCGTCCCCGGCCCCACGTTCGCCGTATATCCACGCTTGCCGTCCTTCGACAGCACCAGCATGTGCGACTGCTCCTGCCCCGTCGGCACCGACCCCACAATCTTCAGCGTCTTCGGATCGATGATGGTGATGCTCTTATCCAGCTCAGTCGTCACATACAGCTTGCCGCTGTTCTTGTCATAGACCGCGCAGTGCGGACGCACGCCATGGTCGAACGTAATCTTCTTCACCACCTTGCGGCTCCCCAGATCGATCACCGAGATATCGCTGCCATCCGTGCCCGCCCGCCCCACGCCCGCATTCCCGTAGATCGGAACATACGCCGTCTTCCCATCCGGAGACACCGCAAGCTCATGTCCCGTCACGCCCTCAACCGGGATCGTCGCGATCACCTTGTTCGAGGCCGTATCGATCATCGCCAGGTTCGCGTCATGCTGATTCGCCACCAGCAGCGTCTCGGATGACGCAACCACACTCGACGCACAGAAGGCCGCGCCGCACACGATAGGACCCCAAAAATTCGCTCTCTTCATAACGCACGCAAGTATAGAGAGAATCTCCAAAGCCCGTCAGCCAAAAATTTCACCTCCACAAAAAAGCGTTGCAAAAGACAGCGCTGCCGGCCGGCCCACTGCGCGTGGAGCGGTCACTTCGTGATGCGTATATCCCTTTCGGGTCGCGGCTCCCGTTGGTCGCTCGCAAACATCTTCGCGCCGACCAGTGGGAGGCCCACGGCGAAACCGGTATACGCGTCACGAAGTGACCGCTCCACGCGCAGTGGGCCTGGCCGGCAGGCCTATACTCAACTCAGGCATGCCCGAGCTTCCTGAAGTCGAAACCGTCGCCAACGGCGTTCACCAGCGCGTCCACGGACAGACCATCACCAGCGTCTGGACCAGTAACAAGCCCCAAACCTTCAAGTCAAGGCCTGAAGAGATCGCCGAAGTCCTCACCGGTTCCCGCATCGACCGCGTCCGCCGCATCGGCAAGACGATCGTCGCCGACCTCATCCGGCATCCCGGCAAAAAATCTCAGCCTTCAGTGCAGTTCCTCGTCCACCTCGGCATGACCGGCCGCCTTCTCGTCTCTGCTCCAGAGACCGAGCCTCCGCCCCACACCCACGCCATCCTCACCCTCTCCGGAGGCAAAGAACTCCGCTTCGTCGATGCCCGCCGCTTCGGACGCCTCTCTGTCTCGACCGATGAATACACCGGCCCCGGCAAAGACCCCCTCACCATCTCGAACGAAGACTTTATCGCTCTCTTCCGCAACCGCAAGACCCCCATCAAAGCCGCGCTGCTCAACCAATCGCTGCTGCATGGCGTCGGCAACATCTACGCCGACGAGGCTCTCTTTCGCGCCGGAATCCGCCCGCGCCGCCAGGCCGGACGCCTCACCCGCGACGAGCTCACGCGCCTCCGCACCGCGCTGGTCAAGGTCCTCAAACACGCCATCAAGCTCGGCGGCTCCTCCGTCTCCGACTACGTCGATGCCGAGGGAGTAGCCGGCTTCTTCCAACTCCACCACCGCGTGTACTCCCGCACCGGAGAGCCCTGCCGCACCTGCTCCACCCCCATCGAGCGCATCGTAGTCGGTGGCCGCAGCTCGCACTTCTGCCCCACCTGCCAGCGCTAGATTGGAGCAAAGACTACCCCGCACAGGGCGCTGTAAATAGGGAAATCTCAAAGGGATTTCAACGCCGCCCTTGCCAACGCTCTCCTGTTCAGCCACGCAGGCCCGATTCACGCACTATTGAAGCGAAGAGCGTTTCTCATCTCATCGGCTATCCGAGAAGAGATGGTATTTGATTAGTAAATCTTCGACTTGCGAATCTTTCTTAAACACATCGGGTTCGTAGCATGCAGAGCAATTGATTTGCAACGTGCCGCCAACCCACGATACAGAGATTGAACGCTCATTACTTCACCGTGAAAACGGCAGTTCGCTTCTTGCCAAACCGTCCGTCTCGCTCTAACTCGACTATACCGACCTCGGACGTCATTGCTCCGCAGTCTCTCACACCAACCTATGCTGCCCATTTACCGTTCGGAGAGACTACCTTCTTCAGTCGCGTCGAATGAGCAAAGATTGCAACCTGAGAGAAAAAAGAGGCATAAGGAGATTCCAATCAAGCTTCTTGTCGCACGTTGGCCTTCGCTATGCATACCTGATAAGCCGTAAGATGACGGGAAGGGCGTTTCACAAAACCTATGTTCAATCGTCGAGAATCGCCGGTCCTTGTGCGTTATCAATTAGCGCTCTCCACCCGCCATCGTGCTGTTGACGTAGCACTGTGGTTGAGATGAAGGTTGCCTCTCCCTGCTCTGGCCGCCTGAGGCTCCACTGAGAGATGAAGAGTGCGATTCCGTCTGCTTCGAGCACACGTATTTTTAGCTGGCGGGCCATTATCCCCGGCTTTAGCATCTTCGCGTACATTTCGCGGATGGCCGCTTTCCCCCTAGCCTCGATCCCAGGTTGAGGCACTACGATCGCAGACTCATCGTAGAAATTCATGATTGTTTCCAGATCACCTTCGTTGAAGGCGCGATCGAGAATCTCAATAGCGTGTTCGGGACTGCGTGCGATGGAATCCATGCTAGCCATGTTCTCATAGAGCAACAGATCGTGCAGGTTCCAACGACTTGTTCGCCCGCCTCAGTTGCTACCCCCAAATCGGCTTGCGGGAAGTAATCCGTGCCTTTCGGAAGTTTCGGTGGAATAGAAGCCGTTCTTCCAGATTTCGATCTCACCGATCGCACTCAAGACCAACTCCTGGCCAGAACCGTCAAGCTAAAATCTTTTTGCTACCGAAGTAGAGCCAATTCCTCTCTTCCCAACTACACTCGTATCCGTTCTGAAACGTCTCAATTTCAAGGCGCGAAAACCCATGAACGTAAAGCATCGCCTCTCTCCACGCCGCATAGGCGCATCACTCGCCTCCTTCGCGATGGCCCTCTCGCTCTCGGCCTTCGCCCAGATCGTCCCGCCCGCTCTCGTCGCTCCCCCGGCCAGGCCCCCTGTGCCCGGCCCCAATGGAATCATGCTCCCCGGCATGCCCCAGTTCCACGACCCCGCACCCTACGACATCGACGAGCACACCGGCTACAAACAGATCTTCGACGGCAAGACCTTCTCCGGCTGGGACGCCGAACCCAGCATCTGGCGCGTCGAGAACGGCATCATGATCGGCGAGACCTTCGAGGGCAAGCCCAAGGGCAACAACTACATCGTCTACCGCGGCGACAAGGCCCGCGACTTCGACCTCAAGCTGCAGATGAAGATCGAAAAAGGAGGTGGCGGAGGCATCCAGTACCGCAGCGTCACCGGCATTCCCTGGACCCGCCCCCAGCCTGCGGGGGGCCCGCCTTATGACCTCAAGTTCATGATGACCGGGCCCCAGGCCGACTTCTGGTTTCCCGTCCGCGCAGCCGCCGCCAACCACACCGGCCAGTGGTACTCCGAGAACACCATGCAGGGCATCCTCGCCTTCCGTGGCCAGGTTACGCAGGCGTTGCCCAGCCAGCCCAACCGCCTTGTCGCCAACATCGGCGACAAACAGGCCCTCGGCGGTTACGTAAAGGTCAACGAGTGGAACGACTACGAGATCATTGCCCGCGGCGGAGTGATGATGCACATCATGAATGGCCAGCTGATGGCCATCTTCATCGACGACAACAAGGACTCCGTCAACAACCAGCCCGGACTCATCGGGTTCGAGATCGAAAGCCAGCCCTCGAAGATCTCGGTTCGCGATATCTGGCTGCGCAAGTTCGATTGATGAATCAGGCGCTGCCGCGCGGGCCCCACTGCGCGTGGAGCGGTCCGCCGGCAGGCCAGAGAATCTTTACCTAAATAAAGCAGATTAGATTTTGCCGCCGCTACAGCCCAGCGGCCTGCTCTGCGCTGACCGCCGAGCCAATGACCCGATTCTCCGCCTTCTCTTCGACGATCTCGAGCGAATATCCCTGCAGCGGACTCATCTTCACCATCTGCTGGGTGTAATCCTTGAGCATCGGAAGATCGACGAAGTGCACATAGGGTCCGGTCAGGAAGAACTTGCCCGTCCCCGCCATGTGAATCGATGACGCCGTCGCCGCAGCCAGTGCGCGATGATAGAGCTTCTTGAACTCCAGGCAACGGGCATCGCCCTTCTTTGCGGCCTCGAAGACCTCCTCCGGCTCCATGTCGAGAAAGCGCAGACGCATAGAACGGTGCCCCATCACACCCTCCAGATGTCCCCGACCCCCGCAGCCGCAGTAGGTCTCTTTCTCGTCGAGCGTCACCACCGTATGTCCGCCCTCCCACACCCCGGGAGTAAACGGGTACCGTCCAAAACCGATTCCCATTCCCAGCGTCCACACCCGGATCATGCTGTCCAGCTTGCCGTGGCTGGCCGCCAGACCCGCGGCAACCCCGTCGGCGTCGTTCAGAATCGTTACCGGAGCTTCGATCCCATGCTCCTTCAGCTTGGCCGTGATCAGGTCGCGCAGCCGAGCCCCTTTGAGCTGAGGCAGGTTCGGAGCCTCCTCCACCACGCCGTTCTTCACCAGCCCCGGTACAGCAACTCCCACCGCGTCCAGCTTCGTGTCGCCTGCCGCCGCCACCAACTGCGAGCAGATCGTCTCGACGATCGCGTCGGTGTGCATCTCGACCAGCGCTCCCAGCTCGTCCTCATCCTTCGGGAACCGGTTCAACTCGCCGGAGAGCTCGTGATCCACCACCAGTCCTGTAAACACCCGCTCCGATAACGTCACACCAACCGACTTCGCCATTGCTTCCTCTCGTGCCGAACTCTCTTTCGCCGCATCTCAGATCGCTCTTCTCTCAATCGAACTTGCTGACGCGGTTCAATCCATTGAAAGCCGCCACTTTATAACATTCCGCCAGAGTTGGGTAGTTGAAGACCGTATCCACGAAGTATTCGATGGTTCCACCCAGCGCCATCACCGCCTGTCCGATGTGCAGCAGCTCGCTCGCGCCCTCGCCGATGATGTGTACGCCCAGGATGGAGTGATTCTCCCGGTGAAAAACCAGCTTCAGGCGACCCGTCGTATCGCCGCGAATCTGTCCGCGCGCAATCTCGCGATAGTACGCCACCCCGACCTCATAAGGAACGTCCTCCTCGGTCAGCTGCTCCTCGGTCTTGCCGATAAAGCTGATCTCAGGAATCGTATAGATGCCATATGGATAGAAGCTCGGGTTCGACACAATCGACTCATCGCCGAAGGCCCGGGCTGCGGCAATCCTTCCCTGCTCCATCGAGACCGAAGCCAGCGACGGAAATCCGATCACATCGCCGGTCGCGAAGATGTTCGGGCACTTGGTGCGGAAGTCCTTGTCCACCGGGATGCGGCCGCGCCGGTCCGCCTCGATTCCCACCGCGGGCAGGTTCAGCTCGTCCACGTTGCCCTGGCGTCCGACTGCGTACAGCAGGGCATCGCCCTGAACTTTCTTCTTACTCTCAAGGTTGGCCACCACCGTGCCGTCGTCGTGATCCTCTACCGACTCCACCTCTTCGTTCAGGCGCATGGTCACGCGGGCATCACGCAGGTGGTAGCTCAGAGCCTCGATAATCTCCTGATCGGCGAACTCGAGCAGCCTCGGCCGTCGCTCGATCAGGGTCATGCGCACGCCCAGCGCGGCGAACATGCAGGTGTACTCCACCCCGATCACGCCGCCACCGACGACGATCATCGTCTTCGGCAGATTGTTCAGATCCAGCACCAGGTCGCTGTTGATGATCGTCTTGCCGTTGATCGGAACCTTGTCCGAGGTTGCGGGCTTGGTTCCCGTCGCGATCAACGTGTTCGCGGTTTCATAGACGGTCGCGCCCTTGGAGTTGGTCACCTTCACATGGGTCGCATCCTCGAAGCTGGCAACACCCGAGAGCATCTCCACGTTGTTGCGCGAAAGCTGCGCCTCGGTCACATCGATCTCGGTCTTGATGACGTGCTGTACCCGGAAGGCCAGATCCGCCATCGTGATCCTCTCCTTCACCCGGTAGTTCATGCCGTAGATAGACTTGTAGTTGTAACCGGAGAGATGAAGGACCGCCTCGCGCATCGTCTTCGACGGAATCGTACCCGTGTTGATCGACACGCCGCCCACCACCTCGCGCATCTCCACCAGAGCGACCTTCTTGCCCAGCTTGGCGGCATAGATCGCCGCGCGCTGCCCGGCCGGGCCGGACCCGATAACGATCAGATCGTAGACGCTGCTGCTCATAAACCCCTATCCAGAACCATCCGGACTCACCTTACCTGCGGCCTGGGCCGCTTCTCTCGTCTCAGGCCCCGCACCGACAAGCCGGTATAAGAACTCCTTTACCGCTCGCCCAGGCCTGATTTCGTCGTAACCCACTCTCTTGTAAGAGAGTTAGTGAATGGAACACGCCATTCTTCCGGAACACACTTGCTGCCTAAAAACTACCACAGAGGCTCCTCGGTGCCCATCAATGGGGAGTGAAGCGGGACGAGAGAATCCAAAGCCGGCAGGCCATCTCACGCTCCCGCTCGTCAGCCAATACACTTATCGACGTGCTCCGCTGCGCCATCACCGATCGATCTCTCTTCCCTGGCGATGAGCCCCAGCGACGCGCAGCCCTGCTCGAACGAGCCGCGCAATGGGCTCGCGACGGCATCGACCTCATCCAGCTCCGCGAAAGAGACCTTCCTCCTGCGGAACTCTCCGCGCTCGCCTCAGCCACCCTCTCCCGAATCGTAGCGGAGGCCACCCCAACGCTTCTGCTGATCAACGGAAGTATCTCGGCCGCCACCGAGAGCTGCGCCCATGGCATGCACCTCCCCTCCCGCTCTCCCCTTCTTCCCGATGACGTTCGCCGCCGCTATCGAAGCCTCGGCCTGCCCCACCCCACCGTCACCGTCTCCTGCCACACCCTCGCCGAGATCCAGATCGCCTGCCGCATCCACGCCGACGCCATCCTCTTCGCGCCCGTCTTCGGCAAAACCGTCGACGGCAAGATCGTCACTCCCGCCGCCGGCCTTAATGTCCTGCGCGACGCCTGCGAGGCTGCGGCCCCCATCCCGATCTACGCCCTCGGCGGTGTCACCTACGAGAATGCTGCTCAGTGCCTCGCCGCAGGTGCCAAGGGCATCGCAGGAATCCGCCTCTTCCTTAACACCTAGGGCGCATCCACAAATTCAAATCCGCGATTTGGGAGGAAAGACGATGACCTGCCAGCTGGGCGCCCTGCGCGTGGAGCGCATGTTTTCCAAAAACAATAGGCCGACACGGCCTAGTACATCCCGCGAACTATCATCAAATGCATGGCCCTGTCCCGAGCCGCAGCAAAGCATCAGGCAGCGAAGCACCGCCCCACACCCGCGCATTGGACCGAATCCTTCCCTACCTGGATCTGGCTCCTCGTCCTCGCCGCCTGGGTGCTGCTTTTCTACGGCCACACCCTCGAAGCCCCCTTCGTCTACGACGACCTCGACCAGATCCTCCGCAACCCCAACCTGGCCGACTGGCACAACGTCTTCACCCGCTTCCTTCAGGCCCCCGTCGACTTCACCAGCGAGCTGCTCTCCTCCAACTCCGCCGGCGCCAGCTACCGCCCGCTTTACTGGATCTCGCTCTCCCTCGACCGCCATCTCTGGGGACTCAATCCCATCGGCTACCACCTCACCAGCCTGCTCCTCTACGCGTTTAATGGAGCCCTCCTGCTCCAGCTCCTTCGTAGACTTCGTCTCGCTATCCTGCCTGCCCTCGCCACCTCTCTGCTCTGGCTCAGCCTTCCTATCAACTCCGAATCCATCGCCTGGATCAGCGCCCGGGCCTATCCCCTCTGCCTCTTCTTCCTTCTCCTCAGCCTGCTCGCAACCCTGCGCTATCTCAGCAGCCGGCAGCCCGTCGCGCTCATCGCCGCTTCTCTTGCGGCCTTCGCCGCCTTGCTCTCGCATGAGTCCGGCATCCTCATCCTCCCCTTCGCTGCGCTCGTGATTTGGCTCAACTTTCGCAGCTCCCACGAGCCTCTTCCGTCCCGCGCCACAATCGTCGTACTCGGCGCAGACCTCATCGCCATCGCTCTGCTCTTCACACTCCGCATCGCCCTGCACGTCCGTAGCGCCGTCGGCCCCTCTGCTCCCCTGACCTTCGCCGCTACTCTGTGCAAGTACGTCGGCTGGACGATTCTCCCCCTCCGCATGAGCGTCGAGCGCTCGACCTCGCTTCCGTCCAGCGCACCGCTCGTCCTCGCGCTCGCGTGGATCGTTCTCCTTAGCCTCATCGCCCTCACTTTACTGCTTGCAAAGAAGCTGCCCACCGCAGCCTTCGGCCTCTCCTGGCTCCTCCTCGCGCTTGCTCCCTTCTCGGGAATCGTCTTCCTCTACCAGGGCATGGCCGAACGCTTCTGCTTCATCGCCTCCATCGGTCTGGCCATCGCGATCGTCTCTCTGGTCTGCTCCCCGAAGCTTCCCTTGCGCAACGTCCTCCTGTGCGCGGCAGCCCTCTGGGCGGCATGGGGTGTCTACCGGCTCGAGACTCGCCTCGCCGACTGGAACTCCCCCGCGCAGCTCTTCCGCAGCTCGCTCGAGGCCACCCCGGCCAGCCCCACGCTCTGGTTCAATCTCGGTTTCACCCTGCGCGAAGCTAACCAGCTCTCCGATGCCGCCGAGGCCTATCAAAACGCCGCGCGTCTGCGCCCAAGCTATGAGCGCGCCTTCGCCTCACTCGGCGAGACCTACGCCCGCATGGGCCAGCTCGACCGATCCGCCGGCGCCTACCGCCAGGCCCTCGCCCTCAAGCCCAACGACGCCCCCACCCTGCTGAATCTCGCCGTCGTCCTACACCAATCCGGCCATGACGACCAGGCCGAGCGCGAGTTCCGCCGCACCATCGAACTGGCACCCGACGACGCCAGCGCCTACACTGATCTCGGCGTGCTGCTCTATCAGCAGGGCCACATCGACGAGGCCGAGCTGATGTTCATCCAGGCCATTCGCCACAACGCCACCGATCCCACGCCCTACTCCAACCTGGCTCTACTCTACCGGCAGTCCGGCCACCCGGCCCTCGCCCTCAGCCTCTACCAGAAGCTCCTGACCATCCGGCCCAACGATCCCGAGGTTCTGGCCAATATCCAGCGGCTGCAGCAGAAGCGTTGATCTGCAGCTAGATACTTCACAAAAACGAAGCTGTCAACAAAAATGTTCCACGTGGAACTCTTCTGAATATCATGGCCTGCCGGCCGGACCATCGCCTTAAAACCTCTCGTCCGCCGAAGGCCCATACAGCGACGGAACCGCCGACCCCTTCAACCGCAGATACACCGAAAGCTGCCCGCGATGATGCGCCCAGTGCATCAGCATGCCCTGCTGGATATTGATGTACCGCGGCTCATCGGTAATCAACTGTCCGGCAGCCTTCAGCTTCCAGTTCGTCATCAGATGCTCGTCCGTCGTCGACTCCAGCGCCCCGCGCGCCCTCTGCATGCTCTCTTCGAGCAGCCCCATCAGCTCTGAGGTCTTCGTCCATTCAAAGGGCTTGAATCTCTTCTCCTGATCCACCGGAGCAAAGTCCAGCTCATCGTGGGTGATCATCCTCTCCACCCATGCCGGCATCCAGGCCACCAGGGAGGCCAGGTATCCCAGCTTCATCGACTTCTCATGCGGAGCCCAGTCGTTGGCACCCTCCGGAACCCTCTCCAGCGTCTTCCGCGTCGCCGGCGCCTCACGCTCCAGCGTCTCCAGGAACAGATCTTTCAGCTGCACGCTCATCACGAAGTTCCTCCCTACCGAGACACTACAGATATCCTGTTGACACCTTCCTGTCAGCAGCGATCACTCCCGGTCATAAACGGTCGTCGTATCCAGAGCCCCGCCCGGCATCTCGACGTGTGTGGTCTTCTTCAGCTTCTTCCCACCGGCGGCGAGCTGATACCGCGCCTCGAGCCTTCCATCGGCACCCTGAAACTGCACCTTCTCGGTCACCAGCAGCACCGAGTCCTTCCACTCGCCCTTCACGCTCACGATGCGAAAGGGAGCGTTCTCGGCAAACAGGCCACCCATCAGCGTCGCTTCGCCGCCTACTTGAAAGCGCATTGTGTAGCTCTGCTTCGTCTCGGGCCGCACGATCGAGATCGCAATCGCCACCTCCTCGCCCGCCTGGGTGATCTCTTCGCTCTGCTGGGTCGGGGGAGGAACCTGCCCGAAGTCGCTCTCTGTCGCGTTCAGACGCCAGACGCCGTTCAGATCTGGCCGCGCATGCGTCTGCGCCCCAAGCCCCACAACCATCAGGCCCCAAAGAGCAACCCCGGCGAACTTTCTCATCGCGATCACGCTCTCAGCTTACATTCCTATTCAAGACGCCGGCCGGCCGTGCCCACTGCGGTCCTTCGCGGAAGGCGGATGAGCCTTCTCCATCCCAGCGAGCAAACTTGCCGGAGATCCTGGATTACAAATCACGAAGGGGACCGCCGCCCGCGCAGGGCCCCGCGCGGCTGCGCCTGGCCTTAACTACTTCGCGACCGATGCCCCGTCGAAATGAAAGACCTCAGGAATTTCCAGCCAGTGCGCGCCGGCGGGAGCTTCGGCGACCGGCTGCTGCATCGGGTCCATGATCTTCCACCAGCGCTGTGTCTCTGGGTCCGCGGCCATCTTCTGCATGTCGGCGGTGTAGTCCGAGCCGTGATACTCGAAGTAGGCCACCAGCAGCGCTCCATACAGGTAGATCGAGTAGTTGCGGATGTTGCAGGACTCGATCCTCGCCAGCACTGTCGGCCAGACCTGCTGGTGATAACGGATGTACTCCTCGCGGTGTTCTGGCTTGAGCTCAATCACTTGTGCATAGCGGCGCATACGCTCTCTCCATGTTTGGCGTAGAACAGAAACAACAGCTCAGCCCTGAGCCTTACTCGGGATACCTGACCTCATCGAGCCCCTTCAACCCGACGTTGTTCTCGATCTTCAGGCGGTCGTCCTTGGGCACCGTCAGGGTAATGTCGCTCAACGCCAGGCCATCCGTATCGGTGATGCTCCCGGCGGCCTCGGCTGCGATCTTTACGTGATCGATGCGGAAGTCCTTGAGCTTCGCAGTAGGATAGGCCGCCATCGCGATCGCGGTGTGCGCTCCGGTGGCCTCGATGTTCCAGATGTGTACATCGTTGAAGCGTGGAATTCCCTGTTCCTCGGGAACCCTCTCGGTCAATACCTTCCAGTAGGGCGGAGCATCTTTCGCGTCCTTAGGCATCTCCGCATAGCTGTAGCTGGGGTTCCAGTTCAGGTTCACCTGGATGGGAATCTTCACGCCGTTCAGGTGCAGGTCGTGCACGCGGAGATTTTCTCCGCCGCCGCCGCGAACCTTCGCACTTTTGATGAGCACGCCGCTGCCCACCCCCTCATAGGCCGTCAAATTGTAAGCCTCGATGTTACGAAATCTTCCCGAGGTCTCGCTCCCGAAGGTCACCGCCGCAGCTCCCTTGCGAATGACGCTGTCGCGGATCACCACATCCTCGGTGATGCGGTTCACGCGCAGGCCGTCGGCGTCTCGGCCTGACTTCAGACACAGAGCATCGTCGTTCACGTCGATGTCCGCATGCTCGACCAGGATCTTGCGCGAGCTGTCGATGTCGATTCCATCCGTCGACGGCCCCTTGCCTCCGATGTTGTTCCGGATGGTCACATGGTCCACCGTCACGTCTTCGGAGTAGCAGATATGCACCGTCCAGAAGCCCGAGCGCTCGAGCTCCATGCCGTCGAGCTTCACCTGCGAGGAGTCGAAGACCTGGATCAGCCGCGGGCGCTTGGCATCGTAGTCCGCGGCCCAGCGCAGGCCCCTCGGCTCATACTGCTTGCGCAGGTCCCAGTAGCTCTTCCACCAGTAGGAGCCATCGCCGTCGATGGTTCCCTCGCCGGTGATCTTCACGTCCTTCTGCTTGTAGACATTGACCAGCGCGGCCGGCCAGGTCATCTCGATGCCTGCCACGCGGGTCGGCATCATCGGGTAGGCGGCGAGATCCTGGATGCCCAGGAGCTTCACGCCCTTTGGAATCTCGAGCGTCTCTCCGCTCTTCACAAAGATGGAGCCCATGCGATACGTTCCCGGTCGGAACGTGACGGTTACATGTTTGCCTGCTCCCTTGTCCAGCGCGCTCTGGATCGCGTGAGTATCGTCGGCGGTACCGTCGCCTTTGGCTCCGAAGCTGTTCACGACCAGCGTCTCGGCCCTCAACCCTGCCCCAAACACAAACATCATTGCAGCGGCGATTAAGGACAGGCGCTGCCGGCCGGGCCCACTGCGCGTGGAGCGGTCACTTCGTGACGCGTGGTGGGCCTTCGGCGTGGGGCTCCCTTTGGTCGCCTGATAAATCTTCGCGCCGACCGGAGGAAGGCCCACGGCGAAGCCGGCATACGTGTCACGAAGTGACCGCCCCACGCGCAGTGGGCCCGGCCGGCAGGTCATCGTCTTGAATCGGTCTACACTCCGCATCTTCATCCTCAATACGTCCCCAGTTTCACGCGCACGATGGAGCCGGGCGCCTTGAAATTCAATCCCGCATCGGTCTCGTCGCCGTTCCATAGGCGAGTCGGCTGCCAATTTGTGCCTTTATATGTTCCTTGTTCTACCGTCAACAACTGAGCCTGCTTCCCACCTGCGGGCGGGGTCAGACGGAAGTTCACCCGCGCATCGATTCCCGCCACCAGAAACTCATCTGGTCCCAACTGAGCTACCAGCACCCGCCCCATCTGCAGCGCTACCGTGGGCGAGAGACCTCCGGTATCGGCGCTCTGCGTGTACTCAGGCGGAAAGCTTACCAGGGCGCTCCAGCGGCCGAAGGTCAGCTCCGCCTGCGCCAGGCCGGGCTCCTCGACCGCGGTCTTCACCTTGCCTTCCAACTGCAGGGCAGCCAGCTCATCGTCCATCGGGCGCAACAGTTCGTAGTTCTGGGCCAGCCCGATCTGTTCGTAGTCCAGCTTGCCGTCCGCGCCGGTGGGAGCAAAGTTGTCGATCCCGAAGGGAGCGAATCCGATGGCGCCTGCACCTATCGCCACGAACAGATTCCGAGCCGTTCCCAGGGCTCCGGGAAAGTGTCCGAAGCCCTGGGTTTCGGGGATGAAGAGAGGATTGTCAGGCCGCTTGAACTGCTCCATTACATCGCGGTATCGCGCCGTGTTCGGAACATATATATCCGGGGCCAGGATGTCGATCGCGGGAGCCGCCGCCTTCCACACAGCCAGCATGTTGCTGGTCGGTCCGCCGCTGGGATAGTCGTCTCCGGGAATGGTCAGGATGGGATAGCCGCGCGGGCTCTTCAGCCAGTTGTTGACATACATGGGCAGCGCCATCTCCTGCTTGCCCGCCGCTGCAATGGCATTGATGTAGCTGGCTACGCTCCACGCCTGAAAGGTCTCGTCCGCGTCGTCGCCGAAGACCTTCCAGGTTCCCGGCTGCTTTCCCATAGCTTTCGTCAGGGCAGCGGGAACGGCTCCGTCGAACTGCTTCTGCGCCATAGGGGAGAAGTCACGCACGCTGCCGAGCGCGCCCGACTCGTTCTCGACCTGTACCAGGATCACAGCGTGCTGGTCGCCATCGATCTGCTTCAGCTTGCCCATGAGGTGAACGAAGGCCTTGCGATCCGCCTCGAGATTCGCCGGGGCGTTCGCGCTCAGCACATCGATCGGCTGTCCTGCCCGCGTCCTCATGCGCGGAAATCTCTGCGTGTCCTGCTTGACCCAGCCGGGGACGTAGTGCATCTTTCCGTTCTTCCACGTCCCGAACCAGGAGAGCACCAGGCGGACGTGATGTTCGCGCGCCTGCCAGATCACGTCCTCGAGGACCGTGTCGTCGAAGGCGCCCTCCTTTGGCTCCATCTGCTTCCAGTAGACCGGAACTTCGAGCGTATTGAGGTGAAGGGCCTCGGCCTTGGGCCACAACTCGGCCAGCTTCGCCGGCCAACCGCTGGAGTTGCCGACCTGCGCGCCCAGGGGAAAGTAGGGGTGGCCATCTATCATCAGGGTGTAACGTCCGTTGGCGTGCTCCAGGCGAGGAAGCTCGGCGGCACGCATAAATATGCCCAGCGCAAGCAGCATCCCTGCCGTTCTCCCAAACAGCCGCATACACGTCCCTCTGGATCTCATTCGCACCACACTAAAACACTTGGCCCAAACTTGTCTGCACCAAATGAGAAACTTTTTCACATGACACTTCATCTGGTGCCGAGAGAAGATTCTGGCCTGCCGACTGGGCCCACTGCGCGTGGAGCGCACCCTTCGTGACGTGTATATCCCCTTCGGGTCGCGGCTCCCGTTGGTCGCTTGAAGAATCTTTGTGCCGACTGGAGGAAGGCCTGCGGCGAAGCCGGTATACACCCACGAAGTGGGCGCCGTCCGCGTAGGACGCCCGCGCGGCAGCGCCTGCATTTGACCCCACCCTCCCAAAGTCCTACGCTTAAACTGTGCTCATTACCCCAGTCCAACTCTTCGACGAGCCCCTCGAGATCGACGAAACGATCGCTCCCGGAACGCTCGAATACGGCCCCGACACCCGCCAGGTCTCTCCTCTGCCGGTTAAAGGACAGGCCGATCTCCTGATCGAGCACCGTAGCGAAGAGCGCGGCGTTCTCTCTCAGGTTAACGACATCCGCCTTCGGGCGTCGTACCAGGGCGAGTTCGAGGTCCTCTGCGCCCGTTGCGTCGATCCCGTTCCTCAGTTCCTCTCCGGCGAGTTCGACCTCATCTTCCGCCCGGTCGAGGCAGATAGTGAGTTCGGAGAGCATTCCATCACCCCCGACGAGACCGAAATCGGGTATTATGAGGAAAGCGGTCTTTTGCTTGAGGACGTCGTGCGCGAGCAGGTGTTGTTGTCCCTGCCACCCCGAACCCTCTGCAAGCCGGACTGCAAGGGCCTCTGCCCTCGCTGCGGTCAGAACCAGAACCTCGCAACCTGCTCCTGCGGACAGATTCCGTCTGACCCGCGTTGGAATGCTCTGGCGGGTCTGGCTGACAAGATCGAGGTCAAGCACTAATTTCAAGCTTTCTGCTCCGTTCCCCGCACCAGCCGGGCGCGGGCGATCGAAAGGGATACTGAAATGCCTAATCCGAAACGGCGCCACTCCAAGCAGCGCACCGCCAAGCGCCGCAGCCATGACTTCCTCACCCCCGCCGGACTCTCCGAGTGCCCGAACTGCCACGAGCGCAAGCTGCCCCATCGCGCCTGCCGCAAGTGCGGGACCTACAAGGGTCGCAACGTGCTGGCCGTCAAGGAAGCTAACTAACTCTCCATCAAGAAGAAACCTGTTATCGTTGCCTGATGCCGATCGACATCGTCGTTGACGCGATGGGTTCCGACAAGGCCCCCGATCCTGAGATTCGCGGGGCCATTCTGGCTGCGCGCCACTACGACCTCCGGGTTCACCTAGTGGGGCCGGAAGAGATCCTGCGTCCCATCCTCCGCCAGCACATGCAGCACCAGAAGCACCTCCCCGTCTTCATCACTCCGGCCTCCGAGTGGATCCGGATGGACGACAAGGCTGCCCAGGCCGTCCGCGCCAAGCGCGACTCCTCCATGCGCGTCGGCCTCAAGATGGTGCGCGAGGGGCTGGCTACCCGCATCTCCCGCGAACACCCCGCTCCCTCCGGTCCGGGCAAGGCCGCTGCCTTTTTCACTGCGGGAAACACCGGGGCCGCCATGGCCACCGCCAAGATGGTGCTCGGCATGCTCTCCGGGGTCGACCGCCCCGCCCTGGCCAGCACCGTCCCCACGACGAAGGGAACTCCCGCGCTCCTGCTCGACGTCGGAGCCAACGTCGACTCCGACCCCGATAACCTCGTCCAGTACGCCGTCATGGGCCATATCTACGCTCAGAATGTGCTCAAGGTCCAGAATCCCCGCGTCGGCCTGCTCTCCATCGGAGAAGAGGACTCCAAGGGCAATGCCTTGACCCGCGACACCCTTCCCCTGCTGCGTGTCGTTCCCGGAATCAACTTCGTGGGCAACGTCGAAGGCCGCGACATCTACAACGGCAGCTGCGATGTCATCGTCTGCGACGGCTTCGTCGGCAACGTCGCGCTCAAGACCTCCGAGGGGATCGCCAAGCTCGTCACTACCTCCCTGCGCGAGTCCCTCAAATCCACCGTTACCTCGCAGGTCGGAGCCCTGCTCTCCCGCCGCGCCTTCACCGACTTCAAAAAGCGCCTCGACTACTCCGAGTACGGCGGCGTTCCTCTGCTCGGCGTGCGCGGAGTCTGCATCATCGGCCACGGCTCCTCGAATGAGCGAGCTGTGATGAACGGCATCCGCGTTGCGGCGGAGTTTGCCTTCGCCGAAGTCAACTCCGGAATCGAAGCCGCGCTTACTACCTCTCAAAGCTAGGATGAGGGCAGGCCTGCCTGCCCCTTTATTCAAAAATCGAGCATTTGAGTGAGATCGCTTCATTCCCTCCCCAAAATCTTTGTCTCCTAATTGTCAGAAGTTTGTCATTCCATCCTCAGCTGTGCTCTGAGCAATCTATAAACGAGTGAAAATAGGCTTACTATGCTGCAGAATGAAAATAACAGTCCAGTGACAGCGCCGGAGGTTCTTCCCACAATGACCGGAACGCAGATCCTCGTCATCGAAGACGACCCCCGCATGCAGAAGATCCTTCACCGCATGTTTCGGGACCAGGGATACGGCGTAACCGTCTGTGGCGATGGCCAATCCGGCCTCGACAGCTTCCGTGCCAGCAAACCCGCCGCAGTCATCCTCGACCTCATGCTTCCCAACATCTTCGGTCGCGACGTCTGCAAGGTCATCAAGGCGGAGCATCCCGAGACCCCGGTGATCGTGGTCAGCGCCATCAGCGAGGTCGCCGATAAGGTGCTTCTGCTGGAGCTGGGCGCTGACGACTACGTCACCAAGCCCTTCTCGCCCCGCGAGCTGATGGCACGTGTGCAGGCCGCCCTTCGCCGCCGTCAGAAGCCCATCGCTACCGTCACCTTCTCCTTCGGCGAGTGCGAGATTGACTTCGCCAAGATGAGCGCCCGGCGCGCCGACAAGGCCGTCTCCCTCACCGCGCATGAGTTCAAGCTGCTCAAGTACTTCGTCGAGCACGCCGAACGCGTTCTCAGCCGCGAAGAGCTCCTCAACGAGGTCTGGGGCTATCAGTCCTACCCCACCACCCGGACCGTCGACAACCATATCCTCAAGCTGCGCCAGAAGCTCGAGCCCGATGCGGCCGAACCTCGTTATCTACAGACGGTCTATGGCGCGGGCTATAAGTTCGTCCCCTAAATGAGGCCCCTGTGCTGAGCGAACGTCCTGGGCCGGGCATCCGAACCCGCGTCCTCCTTCTCACCTCGCTGGTCCTGATCATCGCCGCGACCACCTGCTCCAGCCTGTTCATCATCCGCAACCGGCTGCAGCGTCGCGTCCGCGAGATTCTGGCCACTGAGCTCGAAAACTCCGTCGCCACCTTCCAGGACCTCGAGTCCCGCCGCCTTGCCACGCTTGAGCGCGAAAACACCCTGCTGGCCAGCCTGCCCACCCTCAAGGCGCTGATGACCACCAGCGATCCCCGCACCATCGCCGACGATGCGATCGACTTCTGGAAGACCAGCGGCAACGACCTCTTCGCCCTGGCCGACAACGACGGCAACATCCTCGCCGCCGAAGCGGAGGGAGCCACCGGTTCGCTGAAGCTCGATCTCCAGCGCCAGATCGTCGACCCGGCTAAACACTATCTTCTCTCCGGCGGACGAATGTACGAGTACAGCGTCCGCCCGCTCTACTTCGGCAGCGAAAAGACCGGAACCCTGCTTGGCTACGTCGTCAGCGGTTATGCCGTCGATCGCCAGTTCCTGGTGGAGATCGGCCGGGGCGCGGGTGCCGAGGCTGCTTTTATCACCGGCGGCCAGATCGCCGTCGCCACCCTGCCCAAAGAGAAGCAGGATGCCTTACGCCAGGCCCTTCCCTCCTTCGGCCAGAAGAATGAGGTCATCCTCCGCGCAGGCCGAGAGCGTTTTCTGGCACTGAGCCGCGATCTTACGGGAGCCGCCGACTTTCCTCTCCGGCTCGTCATCCTCAAATCCTTCGACGCCACCGACCGTGCCGAGCGCGAGATCAATCGGCTGGTCACCCTCACCAGCCTGCTCGCCATGCTGGGGGGATCCATGCTCATGCTTCTGCTCGCCCGCATGGTCACGGGCCCGCTCGAACAGCTGGCCTCGAGCGTGCAGGCCTTCGGCGAGGGCAACTCCCGCTATACCCTGCCCTCGGGAGGAACCCGCGAGGTCCGCTACCTGAGCCGCATCTTCTCCGAGATGCGCGACGAGATCCAGAAGACCAACCGCGCCCTGCTCGAATCCGAGCGGCTCGCCACCATCGGGCGCATGGCCAGCTCCGTCTCCCATGACCTCCGCCACTACCTCGCCGCCGTACTCGCCAACGCCGAGTTCCTCGCCTCCCCCAGCCTGCCCTACACCGAACGCGCCGAGCTCTTCGAGGAGATCCGGCTCGCCGTCAACGGCACGACGGACATGCTCGACACCCTGCTCATTTTCGGACGGACCGGAGCAGGCATGCAGCGTGTCTCCATGCCCCTGGACTCCCTCCTCGAGCGCGCCGTCACCATGCTCCGTCAGCATCCCGATGCCGAGGCCATCTCCCTGCGCTTCGAGCGGGGCTCCGGCGACTTCACCGCCTCCCTCGATCCCAAGCAGATCGAGCGCGCCCTCTATAACCTGCTGCTCAACGCCTGCCAGTCCACCCGGAGGAGCCCCGGCTCCCGCGAGGTTACCGCAGCGATCGCCGCGGACGAGGCCTCCCTCAGCGTTACCATCACCGACAGCGGCCCCGGAGTCGCGCCCGGCATCCGCGAAAGCCTCTTCGATCCCTTCGTCAGCGAAGGCAAACAGAAGGGCACCGGCCTCGGTCTAACCCTGGCCTCCAGCGTAGCGCGCGAGCACGGCGGCGATGTAAAACTGGTAAGCAGCCAGCCCGGCAAAACCGTCTTTCGCCTTACCGTCCTCCGGCAGAGAACGCAGGGCCCAACCCAGACTCGGAGTCCTTTGCTCACACCATGAACAGTGGAGCGGAACAGAAGAACGCATCGCAGACACTCCGCACCCATCGGGAGTCTTCGAAGCTCCTGCGCCTTCTCACCCTGGCCTCTCTTCTGATAGGAGCTTTTCCCTGCGTCGCCCAGGCCTACGGCACACCTCCACCTCACCCTGAGACCACCGAGGAGAAGGTCCGCCGCCTCGCTCAGGCCGTGGCCCAGGCCCAGGCGCAGATGAGCGCCTACCAGATGCAGCTGCTCGAGATGCAACGCCAGCTGGCTACCCTTCAGCAGCAACTGGCAGCCGAAAAGGGCGGTCATCCTGCAGCTCCCGCTGCCGAAGCCGGCACTCCCCCCGCGGAGGCGATCGCCGGCAACACCTCCTCCACCACCACCGCCCTCGATGACATCCGCGAGCGTCAATCCATGGACGAGTCCCAGATCGCGACCCACGAGCAGACCAAGGTCGAGACAGAATCCAAGTATCCCCTCAAGATCACCGGGCTTCTGCTCTTCAATACCTTCATCAATACCCGACAGGTCGACATCCCCGAAGATCCCACCTATGCCGTAGACGGCAGCGGCAGCACCGGTATGTCTCTCCGTCAGACCATCCTCGGCTTCGACGCCCGCGGTCCTCAACTCTTCGGCGCCACCAGCGACGCCGATGTCCGCGTCGACTTCTTCGCCAACGGATCGATCTCCAATTACTCCGCCAACGGCCTCCTTCGTCTTCGCACGGCGCACGGCAATCTCAACTGGAGCCACACCCGCGCCTTCATTGCCCTGGACCGCAGCCTCATCGCTCCCTATACGCCCTCTTCTCTGGTCGCCGTCGGGGAGCCGCCACTGGCCTGGAGCGGCAATCTCTGGTCCTGGATCTCTCAGATCGGGGTCTCCGAGACGGTTCCTTTCGCGCATTCCCAGCTCAAGCTCGAGGCTGGCCTGCTCGATCCCCCTCCGCCGCCCAACCTGAGCGGTCCCGTCACAAATCCCCCCACCGCATCGCCCTCCGAGCGCAGCCGCTGGCCTGGAACCAATGCCCGCCTCTCCTATTCCCTGGGGGAGCACGGCGCGGGCCCCACCTTCGGCATCGGAGGCTACTTCAGTCCCCACCGGCTCACCAACGGCGACCGTTACGACTCCTGGGCCGGAACCCTCGACCTTCGCGTCCCCGCCGGCCCTCACTTCGAGCTGTTGGCCAACGCCTTTCGCGGCCAGGGACTGGGCGGCCTGGGAGCCGGTGGCTACCTCGACTACGTCTATAAGTACACGCCCACGGGAAAGCAGATTGAAGGCCTCAACGACGTCGGCGGCTGGGCTCAACTTAAGTTCAAACCCCAGGAGCGGCTCGAGTTCAACGCCGCCTATGGCATCGACAACCCGTTCGCCAGCGACATCCGCATGAGCATGGATGCTGACTCCTCCGCCTACGCTGGGCTCGCCCGCAATCGAGCCGCCTTCGGCAACGTCATCTATAGCCCCAGCTCCTACCTTCTCTTCTCCATCGAATATCGAAAGCTCTGGACCAGCTACTTCCCCAACTCGCGCTACTCCAGCGACGTCATCGGCCTCGGCGCGGGGTACCGCTTCTGATGAACGTCAGGCTCACTCCGTTCGCCCTTCTCCGCGCGCTTCAGATCACTCTTCTCGCGGCTCTGTTCGCGACTGCCCCCGGGTGCCTGCGCGCCGCCGAGGTCACCGCACGCCTCGCCCATCCCCATCCCGACTCGCACGCGCAGGAGAAGCTCCCCGCCTCCGTCATCTGGCTCAAACCTCTCCAGGCAGACTCCGAGCGCATCCTCAGCCCCGCCGTTGCTCCCGGCCGCTTCACCCTGGTCCAGAAGAACAAGACCTTCGTCCCCCATCTGCTGGTGGTTCCGCTCGGAAGCAGCGTGGCCTTCCCCAACACCGACCCCTTCTTCCATAACGTCTTCTCGCTCTTCGACGGCAAGCGCTTCGACCTCGGACTCTATGAGGCAGGCTCAACCCGCAGCGTGCAGTTCTCGCGCGAAGGCGTCTCCTACATCTTCTGCAACATCCACTCGGAGATGAGCGCCGTCATCGTCACCCTCAGCACCCCCTTCTATGCCATCGCCGACGCCAAGGGAGACTTCCTCATTCCCGGCGTTCCCCCCGGCGACTACAACCTGCACATCTGGATCGAAGGCCAGCGCCAGAACGCCCTCGACCGCGAGACTCGTCGCGTCCACATCGGCGCCGAGACCACCGATCTCGGCGAGATTCACTCCGACCAGCCCGAGCACGAGCCCCACCTGAACAAGTACGGCCGTCCCTATGACGCCGACACCCATCCGGTCTACTAGGCTGGACCGGCAAGTTCAACCCTGAGATTTTGGGAAAAGCAATGGCGTGTCGGCCGACCCCACAGCGGCAGCGCTGTTCTTTACCCCAAAACAATCGGTCCGCAGGCACAATAGAAGCTTCCTGCTCGGAATCATCCCCTCAACCATTCAGCTCTTCAAGGTAAGCGCGCAGCGTACGCGGTTCGCGTCCGAGAATCGCCCGCAACGTCGTCGCGTTTCCCAGTAGGGAGTGCTGATCGTACCAGGCGAACATGCGGGCCAGCTTCGGTTCCTCTTTCGGAGGGTCGATTCGCTTTGCCGTTACCGTCCGGCCCAGCACCTCGCTCATCAGTCCGGCGACTTCATGACGGTTCAGGGCTCCCTCCGCGCACATCTCAAAGGTTCCATAGAGCAACCGGTCTTCGGTAAGAGCGATGGCAGCCACCTCGGCGACGTCACGGTAATCGACTCGCGAAAATCTGGTCTCGTTCGACCACGGCTCACCATGAACTCCCGTCTCCTTCACCTTGGCCCAGTTGCCAGCAAGGTTCTGATAGAAGACCCCCGGATGCAGAAACACATACTCCAGGTCCGAATCGAGAAGCGCCTCCTCGACCGGAGCCTTCGCGGCGTGATTCGGCAGCTCGCTCAGAACGGGATGAATCACGGAGGAGAACACCACGCGCCGGACGCCCGCATCCTTCGCGAGGGCAACAAACTGCTCTCCGGCCTCGGTCTCCTCTTCGAGCGTGACCGGCGCGATGTAAAACGCCGCGTCCATCCCCTCCAGCGCTCTTGTCAGGGCCACAGCATCTTCCAGCTCTCCGACCACGACCTCCTGCGCGCCCAGCTTGAGCGCAGCCTCCTTGTCGTCTTCCTTATGGATCAGACCGCGCACGTGAACATTGCGCTTCGAGAGCTCCGGAACCACCAGACCTGCCGCCGGACCCGACGCGCCGACAGCCAACACCTTGAGCTGCGAATCGATGCTCATCGCTTCGTCTCCTCTGTGCTTATGCTTGCGTGCGCTGGCTTGCCCCGGGCGGTCCTGCCCACCGCCTCCAGCAGACTTCAGAGGAGATGAACAAATGCTGTCATGCCGTTGCCCCGGCTGCGGTGTTATGGTCCGATTCAGCCGGGTCTTCGAAGAAGGCGCCTAAGCTCCACCCTTCTCCAGCTCCCGCGTCTTCAACACGATCATGTACTCATAGATCGACTGCAGCGTTGCATAGGCCGTCCCTGCAGCGCCGTCGAGGATGGCGCGACGGCAGAACATCATGTAAGCCCACTTGATCAGCGGCCGCCCCGGCATCCTGTAGAACAGCGCTTTCTGGTGCAGCCTGCGCATATGAAAGTCCGGGTTGCGTAGCGCGCTCTTCCACGAGGGATCTTTCAGGCCCTGCTGGCGGTAGATCAGCTCCGCCTCCATCGTCGAGTACACATTGTGCTTCGCCACCCAGTGCGCGATGCCCTTCGAGAACGGATAGTGATCCAACGGGTAGCCGAGGTCGGCGATTCTTCCCTCCACCTCGATCACCTCGTTGATCGCCCGCGTGTACTTCGATCTCTCCGGCCGCACCAGCCGGATGTAGAACGGAGAGATCTGCGCGTGCTTCAGCCAAGTGCCGAAGAAAAAGTCCCGCCGCCGCAGCTTGAAGCCCGAGAGGTCGTCGCTCGCTCCCACGACCGCCTGCTGCATCTCGCGCGAGAGTGCCGGCGTGGGACGCTCGTCAGCGTCCAGCAGAAACAGCCACGGATACTTGAACTTCACCTCTGTCATCGCCGCGTTGCGATGGGTGGCGTAGTTGTCGAAGACCCTTTGTGTTACCGTCGCTCCGGCCGCCTTTGCGATGGCCACCGTTTCATCGGTCGAGTACGAATCGAAGACATGCACATCGTCCGACCACGCCACCGACTCCAGGCAGCCCGGCAGATCGCGCTGCTCATTCTTGGTAAGGATGAGGACTGAGATCATCCCTTTTATTAGACCATTCCATCTCTGCGTTTCCTCAGCGCACCTGCCGTTCGAGATAACACAAAAGCAGCAGAACGATACCCGCTACTTCAATCCTTGTGACCCAATCCTGACTGCCGCAGCGACTTGATGAAGATGCCTCCTACGACGGATCGCGCCTGGAAGCCCACCTGTTTGCCGGTCTTCGTGTCGTACCAGTCGGTCAGAGGGACACGGGTCGGCGTCTCATCCAGCCACTTGCCCAGCGGGGTGACGAGCGTCTGGAAGGTCGCCTCGTCATCGGCTAGCGTTGCCGTCCACAGCTCCCAGTCCAGCTTGGTGTAGTCTTTGCGGCTGTCCAGCGGCAAGCCATATTGGTTGAGCTTGGTCTTGTAGTAGACGAGCTCGGTGTTCTTCACCGAAGCGGGAAAGAGCTTTAGCCCGAGCAGGTCATCCCACACCAGGTTGTACTTCTGGCTCCATGTATTGGCGGAGTCGAAGGCCAGCTTGTAATGGTCGCCCTCCTTTGCCAGGTCGATCCACTTCTTCGCCATCTCCTTCGCTACCCCCTCGTACTCACGCGCCAGCTTGTCGTCGCCCACGCCTTTGGCCATCTCGGCAAAGGCACCCAACGCGTCGATCGCCTTGATGGAGAGATTCGCATTGTGCGCGAGGTGCCCGGCAAAGTCGTCGGTCGAGAGCTGGTTCTCGGGATCGAGTCCCTTGTCCTTCAGATACGCCGCCCACTTCACCAGCTCAGGCCAGTACTGCTTGGCGAAGTGCCAGTCGCCCTGGGCCCTTCCCATCGCGGCGATCATCAGCAGCATGTTGCCGCTTTCTTCTACCGGCATCTGGTCCTCTTCGGTCTTCTCGCCGCCGCCGTAGACCTGCCCGTCGGCCAGCGGATACGTGCCCAGGTCATGCGGAGCGAAGGGGAACTTCCATCGTGGCAGCGCCGCATACTCCATCACTGGCTTCAACTGCGCCTCCAGCAGCGCGGGATTGAAGTAGAGAAAGAAGGGCGACGAAGGATAGAGTACATCGACGGTGGCGATGCAGCCGTTCGAGAAGTTCTCCTTGGGAAACTGCAGCGGAGCTCCATCGAAATCCGCCGCCAGCCCGTTGGCCGCCAGGGCCTGCCGGAAGGCCAGGGTCGCCAGCCGAGCATAGACGCGGCCGCCATCCTTGATGAGCTTTGCGGTGAGCTGCTTGTCGTAGGCATCGGACTTCGACACCGTCGATGCGTATCCCTGCATCGCCTCGGTCAGCATGGCCTGCACGCTCTTGCCGTTGCGCGCCCAGTAGGGCTTCAGGCGACGGTTCAGATACTCGATGGCGAGAGGTTGGGTTAACGCAAGACCAACGTGCTGCTCGACCGCCTGTGAGCCGCTTAGCTGCAACTTCTCCTCTACAGCGATCAGAGGAGCGCGGTTGGCCTGTCGCGGCTCGTCGAGGTCGTCATCGTGCGGAACCGTACCCGTCTTCAGAAACTCGGCCTGCGAGTTCTCTGCGGTCGAAGTCATCGCCTGCGCATCCGCCGGAACCACGAGGTGGAAGTATCCCCAGTCGGCGCGAAGGTTATCGCCGGCCCGTGCCAGCGCTCTCTGCTCCGAAGAGCCCACGCTCAGGACTTCCATGTTGCCGGCATGGCTGCGGCGCCACGTCACCTGCTGATCTGGCGTATCCACCGCGATGCGAGCATCCACTCCCAGATAGAGCTCGACCGCGTGCGGCCTGCCATCGGTCGCGGCGGCCTTCCACGTAAGATACGTCACTGGCTGGGCAAGCAGCTCGAGATCGGTAGGGATGCTGGGCGAAAGAAACGTCGCTTCGAGCCGCACCCCCGCCGCCTCGAACGTGTACTTGGTCTGGGTCGGGGTTACCAGCAACCCCGTCTGCTTCATCGCCGGAGTAGTGCCAGGGTTGCGCCCCATCCACCGATATGACGTGCCGTCAATCCGGACGAAGCCGCGCATCGGCATCTCAGTGCCGGTCCAGTGCTTCGTGTTCTCGTCCGTAAGATGGTCCGCCATCGACCAGACGCTGAAGTAGGGATCGAAGGCGATCAAGGGAGTCGCGGGATTGCGCTCGCTCTGAGCTGCTGCGAACGAAGAGACAGAGAAAGTCACCAGTGCAAGGGCAAGGGTCTTCAGGGCCATGCAGAGCAGCCTACCGTACTGTCCCCAAATTCCGCTAGCCTTGATTGCCTTTGAGGGAACCGGAAGCCAACTTCCTCCGTATAAAGCAACTAACAACCCTTTACCGATCTCGAGCCCTTCGGAGGAATCCATGCTGGCAGACCTGCGCGACGCGCTTCGGCAGCTACGGAAAGCACCTGTATTTACCGCTACCGCGGTCATCACCCTCGCTCTGGGAATCGGGGCTACGACGGCGATCTTCACGCTCGTCCACCAGGTGCTGCTCAAGTCTCTTCCCGTCTCCAGGCCCGAGGAACTGTGGAGGATCGGCGACAAGATCCGCTGCTGCAACTGGGGTGGATACACCCAGGGCAGCGATGGCGACTTCTCCCTCTTCTCCTGGGAGACCTACAAAAACTTTCGCGAGCACACGCCGGAATTCAGAGATCTGGCGGCCCTGCAGGCCGGAAATGCGGCGCTTGGTGTTCGCAGGGCAGGCTCGCAGTCGCAGGCGGAGACGCGCAACGGAGAGTATGTCTCGGGAAACTTCTTCAGAACGCTGGGCATACAGCCGTGGATCGGCAGGTTGATGACCGATGCGGACGATCGGGAGTCAGCGCCCCCCGTCGCCGTGATGAGCTATCACGTCTGGCAGGAGAAGTACGGCGCCGATCGCTCCGTCGTCGGCGCAAATTATCAGATCAATGGGCACTCCTTCACCGTCATCGGCGTTGCGCCTCCGGGATTCTATGGAGCGAAGCTGGCGGGCGGAAATATGCCGGACTTCTGGCTTCCCCTTACTACCGAACTGCTCCTCGACGGCGCGACCTCGCGTCTGAAGCGGCCTAACGGCAACTTTCTCGACCTGATCGGGCGAGTCAAGCCGGGAGTCGATCCTCAGGTTCTCGAAGCGAAGCTGAAGGTGGAGTTCCACGACTGGCTCGCCAGCCACGTCCCCGACATGGAGCCGGGCGAGAAACAGCTCTGGCAGCAGCAGACCCTGCACCTGATCCCTGGCGGCGCAGGTGTGGCCGAGATGCGGGACCAGTACAAAGATGGATTGAGGCTGCTGCTAATCGCGGCCGGATGCGTCCTGCTGGTAGCCTGCGGGAACCTGGCGAACCTGATGCTCGCCCGCGGATTGAAGGATCGCGCCCAGACCTCCATCCGGATGGCTCTCGGCGCTTCACGCCAGAGGCTGATTCGTAAGGCTCTGATCGAGGCGGTCACGTTGGCCGTCATCGGAGGACTCGCCGGCATCGCCGTCGCCTATGGCGGAACGCGGCTGATCCTGTACCTCGCCTTCGAGATAAGCAATCCCGATAAATATGTGCCCGTCAGCGCGACCCCCTCCATGCTGGCATTGCTGTTCACGCTGGCTGTGTCGGTGCTGACAGGCGTTCTCTTCGGCATCGCTCCCGCCTGGATGACCTCGCACGCGGACCCCGTCGATGCCCTGCGAGGAGCGAACCGCGCCGTGGGCTCGCGGCGCTCCTGGGCGCAGAAGTCCCTGGTCATCGGACAGGCGACCATGTCGCTGGTGCTGCTCTCGAGCGCCGCTCTGCTGGGCCGCAGCCTGAGAAACCTCGAGCACCAGGACTTCGGCTTCGAGACCAAAGATCGTTATATCGTGTCGATCAACCCCATGCTGGGCAACTACAAGCCCGAACAGATGGAGCCTCTGTTCCGCAGGATCGACGACCGCCTGATGCAGATTCCAGGTGTCCGCATGGTGGCCCCAGTACTCTATGCGCCCATGACGGGCGACAGCTGGAACGATGGAGTCCGTATCTCCGGACGCCCGGAGCCCGGCGCCAAGGAAGACACCAGCGCAGGCTGGGCTCGCGTGATGCCCGGGTTCTTTGAAGCTCTGGGAACCCAGATGGCTCTTGGCCGTTCCATCACGGAAGACGACACCGCGACGACACGGAAGGTAGCGGTCGTCAACCAGGCCTTCGCCAGAAGATTCTTCAAGAACCAGAACCCCATCGGCCAGCACTTCGGGCCCGACAAGATCAAATACGCCGGAACCTACGAGATCGTCGGAGTCGTCAAGGACATGCGCTACATGACCTACGACTACAAGGAGCCGGTACATCCGATGTACTGGATGCCCGAGACCCAGACGGTCGAGTTCGATGATCCGGCCCTGATGAGCGGCGAGATCTGGTCCCACTATCTCTACAACATCGTTCTCTGGGCCCCCGGAGATGTTCCCGGGATGGAAGAGCGCGTGCGCAAGGCTCTGGTCAGCATCGATCCCGACCTGGTGCTTTACAGCGTTGACTCCTACCAGAAGATCATCAGCGCAGACTTCCAGCAGGAGAACATGATCGCGACCCTGACCATGCTCTTCGGCGCGCTTGGACTGACGCTGGCCGCGGTGGGGCTGTACGGTGTGATGGCTTATATGGTCGAGCAGAGGACGGGCGAGATCGGCGTTCGCATGGCGCTTGGAGCCAACCGCAGCCGTGTCGTACGCATGGTTCTCGGCAACGCCTTCTCGCAGGTAGGAATTGGGCTGGCCATCGGCATCCCCACAGCGGTCGGTGCAGGAAAGCTTATGACCGATCAGCTCTTCGGGGTAAAGCCGTGGGATCCGGTCCTCATCTCCATCGCTACACTTCTGCTTGCTACGGCAGCGCTGCTGGCCTCGTTGATTCCGGCTTATCGCGCAGCCGGGGTCGAACCCATGGTGGCGCTCCGGAGCGAGTAAGAGGGAGACCCGCTCCTCCGCCGCCAGTCACTTCTGATCGCCGCCGATGGCGATGACGACATACTTTGCTGGGGTATCTCCGACGTTCCGCACCGAGTGCAGCGTGCCATAGGATACGTAGATAATGCTGCCCGGACCTGCCTTCTCGGTCAGGCCATCATGTTCAAATGCCAGATTCCCTTCCCGGACGAGAATGAATTCGGAGTGTTGAATCACATGAGGCGGGTTGGGCTTGGTTCCGGGCATCTGGACCGACTCATGCATGCCAACCGCTTCGCCGGTTGCCAGTGCCGCATGAACGATGTCGCGGCTGTGGCCGCCATTCGCCATCGTGCGGATATTTCCCTGTTCCTGGGTAAAGACGCGCGACTTCGCAAGATCGCCCCTGCCTGTTCCAACCGTGGCTGGAGCCTGCGCTCCCGCAGAGCCACACGTCATCAGGAAGAGAAAGCCTGCCAGATATCTCATGCTGCCCATACTAATTCTTTAAGTTGGCTCGGCTGTGGGCTGAGTTGAGACCTCTCACCACATCGATTTGATCGGCGCGCAGAAACATAAACCGTTGCCGTCTGGATCCCTCACGGCAAATTCACGCAATCCCCAGGTCTGATCAACCGGCGCCGTATGAATCGGAGACTCTGGACGCGAGGTCGTGTCTAGCCCTCGCATACGAAAGGTCGCATAGCGCGCGTCAACATCGTCCACAAACACGCGATTGACCGAACCGAAGACACCGTCTCCAGCATGACGCGAGAGCTGCAGTTCGGCTCCCTCTCGAATCAGATCAATGACTCCGTTGGCCATCTCACGATCTTCATGTCCGGGCCACTTACGCTCGAAGTCGAGAATCCCCATGTAAAACTGCACGGACCTCTCTAAATCAGCAGACTTGATTACAGGAACGATCATGGCCTTCTCCCGGAGGACAGGGCAACAGGATACCTGGCCGTGACCATGCTACGGAACGGTCAACGCCCAGGCTGCCATTGCCTCACGGTCACTTCGTACAGCTTTGCCGCCGCCTTTAAATAACAGAGGCGAATCCAGGCAAGTCGCCCAGCCCATCCCGCATCTAAAATCTGTATTCCGGGTTCAACCGGAGAGCTGAATGATGCATTGAATCTCAAGCTTGCGAGGTTTCTGGCCGTGCGTTTTTTCAAAGCTTTTTCGTTGAGCAACCAGCCTTCCCGAAGCACTTCCATTCTCCAGCGGAGCTTTGCTGTTCTCCTTCTCGCGGCGTTCGCGCCCTTATATGCGGCACAGGCTCAAAACCCTGATCCGAACCAGAACCAGGACCAGTACAATCCTCCTCCGCCGCCTCCGCCTATTGAGCAAAATGCTCCGGCATCTCAGGTGCCCCCTACGCCCGCGCCGTATATGGCTCCGCAGCAGCTTGATCAGCTTATCCAGCGCATCGCACTTTATCCCGACCCGTTGCTGGCCCAGGTGCTCACGGCCTCAACGTTCTATGACCAGATCCCCGAAGCCGCCCCATGGGCTGTGCAGCACAACAACCTGCATGGAGATGCACTAGCGGCGGCTATCCAGGCCGACAACCTTCCGTGGGATCCCAGCGTTCTCGCGCTTGTGCCCTTTCCTTCCGTCCTTGACATGATGGCGCGCGATCCCGCCTGGACACAGCAGCTGGGCAACGCCGTCCTGGCCCAAAGGGCCGATGTAATGGATGCGGTGCAGCGTGCCCGTCAGTTGGCCTACAGCTATGGCTATCTGCGCACCAGCCCATACGATACGGTGGTCAACTCCGGCGAGTACATCGAGATCCTGCCCGTCAATCCAGCCTACGTTTATGTACCCGCTTATGACCCGGCAATTATCTTTGCGAGGCCGCGACCCGGTTTCGTCTTCGCAGGCTCCATCCGCTTCGGTCCGGCCATCGTCGTCGGTCCGGCCTTTCATCCCTGGGGCTGGGCGTCTCCGGGCTTTGGATGGGGCGCGCACACCATCATGATTGATCACACGCCCTGGAATCGCGTCTGGGTCAATCATGGCTATTACGCACACCCCTACGCCCATGGATGGGCCCATGAGCCCGGCCCTCGCGCCGAGCACCACGAATTTCATCGCTGAGATGAGATCAAACGCCTCCAAGGCGCGATAAAGATCGGGTTGTAGCGACATCTTTTTAGAAGATAGGCGCTGCCGCTTGGGTCCACTGCGCGTGGAGCGGTCACTTCGTGACACGTGTACTCCCTTCGGGGTGGGGCTCCCGTTGGTCGCTTGCGAAGATGTTTGCACCGACCAACGAGAGGCCCAAGGCGAAACCGGTATACACGTCACGAAGTGACCGCTCCACGCGTAGTGGGCCCGGCCGCCAGGCCATCGTCTTGAATCGGTCGATACTTCCAGCGCCATCAGCTCCAGTCACTAAGCCTGCAATTGCCGTCGCAAATCCGGCTCCGCTCTCCAAAAGTCTCATCTTCCCTCGCACAAATTCCTCCATCTGCATCTACACTCTTCGCATGTGTGGAATCGTCGGTTACATCGGTCCGAAACCTATCGTGCCTGTCATTATTGAGGGCCTGCGTCGCCTCGAATACCGCGGCTATGACTCTGCCGGAATCGCCGTGGCAGGCGTCAACGGCAATGGCCAGGGCACGTTAGAGCTCCGCCGCGCTCCCGGCAAGCTGCGCAACCTCGAGACCGTCATCTCCGACTCGCCTCTCCACGGCACCTTCGGAATCGGCCACACCCGCTGGGCCACCCATGGCCGTCCCACCGAGGAGAACGCCCATCCCCACCGCGACTGCACCGGCACGCTCGTCGTCGTTCACAATGGCATCGTCGAAAACTATCTCGCGCTCAAGAAGGAGCTAATCGCAAAGGGCCACACCTTCGTCACCGAGACCGACACCGAGATCATCGCCCACCTCATCGAGCAGGAGCTCAAAGAACTAGCCGAGTTATACGCAGCGACCGACGGGAGCGGTCAGGACAGCCAGGCCGAAGGCGTAGAGCCCGTGCGGTTAGCACCATCCGCGCGGCAAGCGCCAATGCTGGAGGATGCCGTGCGTGAGGCCGTCCACCGCCTCACCGGAGCCTTCGCCATCGGCGTCCTCTCTGCCCACGAGCCCGACAAGCTCGTCGCCGCACGCATGGGACCGCCTGCGGTCATCGGCATCGGCGACGGCGAGTTCTTCCTCGCCTCCGACGTCCCGGGCATTCTTCACCACACTCGCGACATCCACTTCCTCGCCGACGGCGAGATCGCTGTCCTCACCCGCTCCGGGGTCACTCTCACCGACTTCCAGGGCCGCCCGCTACCGCTCAAGGTCCAGCGAATCGCCTGGGACCCCATCCAGGCCGAAAAGGCCGGCTACAAGCACTTCATGCTCAAGGAGATCAACGAGCAGGCCCGAGCCATCCGCGACACCACCCTCGGCCGCGTCTCCTTCGACACCGGACAGGTCTACCTCGACAACCTCGACCTCTCCTCCGACGACATCCGCAACGCAAGCCAGATCACCATCGCCGCCTGCGGCACCAGCTGGCACGCCGGGCTCGCCGGGAAGTTCATGATCGAGCGCCTCGCCCGCCTTCCCGTCGACGTCGACTACGCCAGCGAATATCGCTACCGCGATCCCATCGCCGACCCCTCCGCCATCGGCCTGCTCATCACCCAGTCCGGCGAGACCGCCGACACCATCGCCGCCCAGACCGAGCTCATCGACAAGGGCTCCCGAACGCTGGCCATCTGCAACGTCGTCGGCGCCGCGATTACCCGCCGCGCCTCGGGCGTCATCACCACCAACGCCGGGCCCGAGATCGGCGTCGCCTCCACCAAGGCCTTCACCTCGCAGCTGACGGCGCTCTTCATCCTGGCGCTGCATCTGGCGCAGATCCGCGGCACCGTCACCCCGGAGCAGTCCCTTCACCTCGCCACCGAGCTCTCCCGGCTCCCCGGCAAGCTCGAATCCATGCTCTCCCTCCAGATGCCCGCCATCACCGGCATGTCCGAAGGCGTCGCCGCTCCCGCTCCCACCCAGTCTCTCTCCGCGCCCTTCTCCCACGAGCTCATCGAGCGCCGCCGTATCCCACGCCTCTCCCTGGACGAGCAGTGCCAGCACCTGGCCAAGCTCTTCCACTCCGCCAACGACTTTCTGTTCCTGGGCCGGGGCATCCACTACCCGATCGCGCTTGAAGGCGCGCTGAAGCTCAAGGAGATCTCCTACATTCACGCCGAAGGCTACCCCGCCGGCGAGATGAAGCACGGTCCCAACGCCCTCATCGACGAGTCGCTCCCGGTCGTCTGCATCGCCACCAAGGATCCGATGGATCCCTCCAGCGTCCTCAAGTACGAAAAGACCCTCAGCAACATCCAGGAGGTGACCGCCCGCAGCGGTCGCGTCATCGCCATCGCCATCCAGGGCGACGAGGAGATCCGCAACCTGGTCGAACACACCCTCTACATCCCCCAGGCCCCCGAACTTCTCCTCCCCATCCTCGAAGTCGTCCCACTACAACTCCTCGCCTACCACATCGCAGTAAGAAGAGGCTGCGACGTAGATCAACCTAGGAATCTTGCGAAGAGTGTTACGGTGGAATAATTCCCTTCGCTCGTTATCTACAAGGTAGAAATTTCTTGCTATTTGCATTCGACTGAGCGCGATGATCAATCCTTGCCCAAAATTCGAGATTCATTGGTGGAATTGATATCCTCCGGTCGGAATTTTCATTGCTTTAGTTACCTTTTTTACCTATGTTTACGATCGAAAACATCGAGAATCAAAAATTGCACTATCTAGAACTTTTATAGTGGCCGTTCTAATCTTTTTAGAAATTCGCTCTATCCGTTTAGATCGACAACAGCATGATGCAGAACAGGCAATCGCTCATTGCGAACAATTAAATTCATTCAAAGAAATCGTTAGCAAACTTGAAAGTGACATAAAAAGCAATCAGCAGCATTTCGATGCAACCATGGAGAAAGAAAAAGGTATTCTTTCGACAGCTGAGAAAGTTACTAAATTGTCGCAAAGGAATCTTGAAAATATCACTGGCGCGGATTCATTTGGCTACGCAATTCCATTCACTACACAGGGAGTCGATTCCGGGTTGACACTCCGCAATGACATGGATCAAGTCCTCAGTGGAGTGAGTGTTGTTATCGAACGCGTCCTGAATGATTGCGATCTTAAGGCAAAAGCTTTATGCGTTCAGCAGTACGATACCGATGGCGTAATGCATCCGATAGACGTGGGTACTCTCGGCCCCCATCAACGAAAAGCCCTGCCAAAAGATATTTGGTTCGATAGCAAGGGCAATGGGACCGGACATTACAACATTCGCGTTTATGCACAAAACGGCCAAGCCATAGAGCAGATTTGGTTCAAAAGATCTACAACGCATCCTGGCTACTCATACAGCTTCAACGTGATTCGAGAAATTCACGGCCGCCCCAGGAAGGGTGACTTTACGGTGGGCGAAACTATATTTCGTACTTTGAAGACGGTTGATTGGACAGAATACTCTCCAAGCGAATCAACGGATGGCATTCACCTGTATCAGCGGCATTAACCCAAGACGGGTAGCCTCTACATAAAAGCCCGGTGGGTGGCCCGTATGTGCAAACCCGCCTATGACGGGTATCCCATATCTCGATTTTGAGATGTGGGCATTCGCGCGACAGCGCGAACCGTCTTCCTCCCCTAGGCGCTTACAATCCTCCGAACCTTCTAAGCAGGGCACCCCGCATCCATCCAACTCTTGAAGAGCGAAACCCGATCCGCCGACCAGGGCTCACCCGGAGGCATCGAGCCGTCCGCGACCACACCGTAGACACTCTGCGCGTTCTCCGGGACACACATCCACGCCGGATCATCCAGCGCAATCCCGATCGGTGTCATGCATTCAATGTCCTCATCCCGGAAGAGAGGGCGGATATCCGTAGCAAAACTGAAAGCCATCACTACCTCCTTATTCGTTCACGACCTCTAGGTTGAGATGCAGGCATTCGGCGAAGCTTGAACCCGCTCATGCTAATCTTTCCCAATCCATTCAAGATGGTGAAAGCAGCATGGCCGAGGACTTCAGCCTCTCCTCAAGCAATCCAGGTCTTCCCCTGTTCCAACTGTAACGAGACCATCAACACCTCGATGCAGCAATGCACCTTCTGCTCCGCTCCCATCGACCCTGTCGCTGCCCAACACGCCGCCGAGAAGACCGCGAAGATCAGCCAAGCCTGCAGCGACGCCAGCTACCTCAAGATCATGGTTGGCTGCGCTCTCACCTTCTTCGTCGCGAGATTCTCCCCCTTCCTCACTTTAAGTGGGTTCGCAGGCTTTACCTTCCTCGAGATCGCCATTCCCGTCATAGTCATCCGTTGGTGGCTCAAATACTGTTCCATCGAGACCAACGACCCCGACTTCACCCAGGCCAAATTATCCGCCTCCTACGTCGGAGGCGGAGCTCTGCTCTTCCTCCTCTTCGTCCTCACGGGAAGAGTCGCCGTTCACGCTCTGGGGTTTGAGTTCAACAGCGTTCAGTAGGCGTGTGCCCTACAGCTGACCCGCTCCGCAAAATCTGGGCCCATCTCTTGATTCTGAAGGCGGAGCATTCGAGCGAAGCTCGAACCGCGTCCCCTTACTTCACTTCCCGGCAACTGGAACTCCCCTTCACCCCCGGAAAGTCCGAAGCAAACGTCGTCCCTCTTCCACCCGCCTCCCACCAGGTGAACTCCGCTGCCGCATACTTCACCCCCGACCCAGATGGCACAGTCACAAATACCATCGAATTCCCCTTCACCGGAACCACTGCCAGGTGATTCCCCGCTCCATTCAGGTACTCCACCGCGAAGGTACCCGCCGGAAGCCCCATCTTCGCTTCCTGCGCGTCGCATTGGTACCACACCGTCTTGCGCTGAATCGTCTCGTTTCCGTTCAGGTGAATCGTCAGCTCGCTCGCTCCCGCCGTCGGTCCGCTCACCATCGTCACGACTAACGCCAGTCCAATCTCTCTCATCGTTCCTCCCCAGTCATCCAGATAACGGCATCACCATAGCCGATTCCGTCGGCGCATTCCAGGTGGAGAAGAGAAAGCCCCTTCAGCATGTGCGATGCTGGCGCCGCCCCCCCCGGCCCCCCAAGATCCCATACGACTCCCCAAGGAGAAAAGCATGCGCCTCGCCGCCCCGCGCCTTACCGTACCGTTGCTGGCTGCAGCTATCCTGTCTGCGGCGCTACCCATCCCCTCGCTGCCACCCTCACGCCGGGCCAGGTCACGCAGGTCGTCGCCTTCGGCGCTCTCCCCAGCCAGGTGCCCGAGCCTCCCCCCGCTGCTCTCATTGTTCTGGGAAGTTCCACCGTCCTGGTTCTGAAACGCATCCGCCAGAGTTCGCTTTGATGATCTCTTGGCGAAGTTACCTTCAGCCAAGTCTCATCCGGCCGGATCGATCCCTTCGAAGGGAATCGATCTGGCCTTTAAATTTCAGACCGCCACTCTCCGCCCACTTCGGAGTGACTCCTCTGTTACTAAATAATCTCCACCCCTGACACGGAACCATGTTAAGCTAGCCCCGTTTCCCAACAAATCAGTTCCTCCGGGCCCCTGTAACTCATAAGGAGTGTATATGCCTTCCAAACCCCTGACCGGGCTCCTCCGCTCGGCCGGTGCTTTTGTGATCGTTCTCGGAATCCTCAGCGCCGCGCCGTCCCAAGCCCAAACCGCCCAAAGAACCCTCTATGGGGTCTGTAGCTACACCCTCTCAAACGTCGTGTACCTCAGCAATACCCTCAATCTCCCCGCAAATCAGGCTGGACAGGCCGGAGCCGCCTTCCACCAGTACGCCGCCCAGCATACCGGCGCCGTCAACCCGCACTGCTCGTGGGAGCCCACCGCCGACGCCCTGAATACGCAGCTCAAGCATCTGCAGAGCCGTGTCGGAACTCCCGGTTGGCCTTCTAAACTGTCCAACAGCGGCTGGAGCTACCAGCCCACAGCGGCAGCTACTACGCAGCCTGGTTCTGCCCGTCCGTACCAGCAGAACCAGCAGGCGCGACCCTACGGTGCTCAAAACGCCAACTACTCGTCTGCTATGCAGAACGGTTCCACCGGAACCGCGCAGAATGCTGCTAACGCCGGCACTGGTTCTGCCTCGAGCTCCATGGGAAGCTCGATGGGCAGTGCCATCACCGGCGCCGGAGCCTCCGCCAAACAGAGCGTCCAGTCCTCCGCCACCGACGCGGTAGGCAGCGCAACCAACTCGGCCGGCCAGATGGTCACCGGGGGCATGACCAGCCTGCAGAATCGCCTCTTCCATCACGGCGGCAAATCGCAGCCGGCGGATCAGGCCGCAGCTGTTCCTGCCACCACCGCCGCTGCCACTCCGGCTGCTCCCGCCACCGCCGCCGTAGCCACACCCGCTGCAGCCCTTCCGGCAGGCGCGGCCAGCGCATCTCCTGCGGTTCCCGCAGCCCCCGATAAGCCCACCATCGTCGACGAAGGTGACGGCAAACACTCCATCCTTACCCTTCCCGGTCAGTCCGACGCCCACGAGCTCACCCTCGTCTCCGGGACCAAGAACGTCTACCTCGAAGAATCTACCGGCGACAAGTACATCGTCATGCCCAGTGGACAGATCACCCACATCCCCCACAAGAACGCCGCCAAGTAAACCCTCACCCCAATGTCCCCACCTTCAGGCGCTTCCCCTAAGGTGGGGATTGTTTACTTTAAGACGCAATGATTTCCTTACAATCCCCGCAGGAGAGACCCTCAGTGCATCTGCGCACGACCTTTGCCCTCTTCGCCCTGACCAGTCTGCTCGCCGTGCTGCCTGCCGCTGCCGCCGACAAGATCACAGGCACCGTCACCCTCAAGGATCTTCAGACCGCCGGCGTGGAGGACAAAAATCATAAGCACCAGGCCTACGATCTATCCTTCGACACCGAGGGCAAGAGCTACACCTGCCGCACCGCCTCCAAAAAATCCATGAACGCCACTGATTTTGTCGTCGGAACCACCCTGCGTTACGAGATCAAGGGCGACAAAGCGAAGATTTGGTCCCCCGATGACAAGAAGGTCGACTGCCGCATTGTCCGGGTGGAGGCACACTAAGGCGATCCGTCGTCTATCTCGAATCGTTTCCAACGGCGCGAACGAGAGTCTTCTTCTTTTGACAATTGTCCCTGTTACCTCCTGGGACGCGCGGGACTCTCATGGTCGCGTAACTTCGATGTCGGTCAAAGGATGCCGAGTCCACATATCCGGCGGCAGGCACGAACGTGCGCGATCTCCCCAAGGAGTTGAACCCATGCGCAGACTTATCCGTCCTCTGATCCTGTCGATGTCAGTTCTGGGAATCAGTGCCGTCACCCTCTCCGCACAGACAACCGACCTTACCCTTTCGCTCAAGCCGAAGGGTAACGGGGCCGTCTTTGTCATGACCAACGATGCACAGAAGAACGAAGTCATCGCCTACGACCGCGCCGCCAACGGCTACCTCACCGAGGCCGGCCGCTATGACACGCAGGGTCGCGGCTCGGGCGGCGTCACCGATCCTCTGGAGGCACAGGGTTCCCTTACTCTCAGCCAGGACCACTCCGTTCTCTTCGCCGCCAACGCCGGCAGCGGGAACATCTCCGTCTTCAGCGTCCGCAAATCGAACCTCACCTTTGTCAGCAAGACCGCTTCTGGCGGCAGCCAGCCGGTGGCCGTAGCTCAATCCGGCAGCATGGTCTATGTTCTCAACGCCGGTGGAGCGGGCAGCGTGGTCGGTTTCCGTCTTGACCTCGGCGCTCAGCTGAAGCCGATCAGGAACTCCACCGCGTTTCTCACTGCGAATGTAACCGGCGGCGCCTCGATCGCCTTCAGCCCGGACGGCCGGTTCCTCCTGGTGACGGAGCGGCTTGCCAACAATGTCGATGCCTTTAGCGTGAAGCCGGACGGAACCCTGGCACCGATCGTGGTCAACTCCAATCCCGTCGCAGGCACCTTCTCAATTAATTTTGCTCCGAACGGCCAGGCGATTCTCTCCGCGACGGGAGCTGCCGATGTCTCCAACGGCTCGACGATATCCTCCTTTTCCGTTACCGGAAACGGCCAGCTGACGCCGATCAGCTTGGCTGTACCGACGCTGGGGAATGCGAACTGCTGGAACGCGATCACGCCGGATGGCAGGTATGTGTACGTCTCGAACTCCAGCAGCGACTCGATCTCCGGGTTTGCAATCGGCAAGGATGGCTCGCTGACCCCGCTCGGCTCGACCGTGGTGGGCAACAATCCTGGCGGAAGCACGAACCTGGATATCGCGGTAAGCGCGGATGCGCGGTTTATCTATACGCTCAACTCGGCTACCGGCAACATCGGCATGTTTCGCATCGAGGATAATGGCACGCTGACCAACCTTGGCCAGGCAGGCGATCTTCCCAAGTCGGTCGGCTTCAACGGCATCGCGGCAATCTAAAACACAGTCCAAAACCGAGCGCCTCTTCTCTGTACGGCCGTTCCTCTTCAAGGAAGAGGCGCTTCACTCTCTCATTTCGCTCCGAAGCAGACCTGTACCTCGCGTATCTTCCCCTCTTCCACACGAAAGAACTCGACGTTGCGAAAGCTCGCTCCCTGTTGTGGAGTGAACTCGTAGCGTACGATGCCTCATCGCCTTGGACGAAGATCTTCTCCAGACGAAGCGCACCGATGCGCTCGCTATTGGGCCAGCAGCGCTCGAAGTAGACTTCCCGATTGATGTGATCGTCCCCGGGGCTGGTAAAGGTGAAGTCCTCGGCGATCAAAGCCTCGATTGCGGCTCGATCCTTGTCCACGTAGGCCTGATAGCATCTCCGGATCGTATCTTCGATGGTCATCGCAGTCCTCCTTTATGGTTTCGAGGTCACGCGGAGCAATCCTCAGCGGGCGCATCGTCACAAATACAGTTATCTTTTCTCTTGAGAGAGGCCTTGGATATTTTCCATCTTCTCTCTTCCCGGCTGTCGGCAGTGCACGGATCTGCATCTTAACTGCAGGAAGAAGAGGAAGATAAAGGAATGACAAATGGGTTCTTCAGATGCACTCTTGCTGTCCCGCTTCTCTCCCTGGGTCTATTTACAGGCAGGATCTCAGCGCAGAATCCGGCTACGCGTCAGGACGCGCAGGTTCAGCAACAGATTCGAAGCGCGGTGGAGATCGAGCTCGCTGCCGACCGCAACGATCACTCCCGTTGGCAATACCGATCGCAGGTACGGAAGCCGGAGGGCGACTCTCTCTACCTGGTGGTGGAGACGGATCATGGATCGGTGAAGAAAAAAATCCAGCAGGACAGCAAGCCTCTCCCGCAGGAGGATCTGGAGAAAGAGAACCAGAGAATTAGCGCTTTCGTCCATGACTCTTCCCAGCAGGCCAAGCAGCACAAGGACAGCGAGCAGGATGATAAGCGCGCCGAAAATTTGCTGCGAATGCTCCCGGATGCCTTTTTATGGACGGTGAAGGCGGACGCTCCTGATTCGACAACGTATACCTTTATCCCGAACCCTGACTTCGATCCACCGACGATGGAGTCGAGGGTCTTCGCGGCCATGGCGGGAGAGATCGTCGTCTCAAAGCCCGAGAAGCGCATTCAACGCATCACAGGAAAACTGATCCGGGATGTGAAGTTCGGCTATGGCCTCTTAGGCAAGATGGAGCAGGGTGGAACCTTCTCGGTCGAGCGGAGGTCCCTGGCCCCGAAGGTCTGGCAGATCACCGAATCCCACGTTCACATCGACGGCCACATTCTTCTCTTCAAGACCATCTCGGAGCAGGAGGATGAGGTAAAGACGGACTTCAAGCCGACGCCCGCTGGAACGACGCTCGAGCAAGCGGCCGGGATTCTTCGCACCCAGCCAGCCCCCTCTATGGCCAATCGATGATCGAAAGGAGGCTATGCTTGAAAGATGCCTGGCCATCCGTATAAATTTACCGATCGCGAACTCATCCATCGCATTGAACGTTCGGCGGGACAGCGCGCCGGCTACAAGCAGCTGATCCGCGAGCTGGGCCTAGGCGGGGGACGTGAGCGTCGTCTTTTGCTGGAGCAGCTGGCGCGGATTACGGCTCGCGGGGCTCTGGTAAAGATCGACCAGGAGCACTGGAGCATGCCCTCGGCTGTTCCCCAGAAGACGGCGCGGCCTGCGCGAAGCACAGAGCCTGCGCTCGAGCGGCATCCGACGCGCGAGCGGCTGGTGGCGGGACGGATCGACCTGCATCGCGATGGCTACGGCTTCGTCCGGCCTAATGGAAGTTCGAGCCGTGAGGACGATCTCTTTATCCCTCCCAACGAACTGAATGGGGCAATGCAGGGCGATGAGGTTCTGGTGGACGAGGCCGCGCGGGACCGCGAGGGCCGGAGGTCGGGCCGCGTGGCGCGTGTGTTGACGCGGCGCAATCCTACGGTAGTGGGGATCTTTCACTATCCGCGATCGCATCGCAGAAACCCTTGGGAGGATCTTCCGCTGGCGAAGGGAAACTATGTCACTCCCTTCGACGAGCGCATGACGCAGCCGATCTTGATCGCAGAGGGTGACGAGGTGATTCCGGAGGCAGCCGCGGCGCCGCATCGCGTGCTGGGAGAAGAGGCGCAGGAGCAGAAGCGCCTGTGGGCGGCGGCAGAGAATCCGCTCGCACCTCTCGAGGGGCTTGCGGTAGATGTCGAGATCACCGGTTTCCCGACTCCGGGCCGTCCGGCCCGGGGACGCGTGATCGAGGTGCTGGGACCTCCGGATGCGTTCGGCGTCGACGTCGAGATCGTGATCCGCAAGCACCATCTGCCTCATACCTTTCCCGCAGATGTCCTGGCGGAGGCACAGGCTTCGGCAACCCAGACCGTCGATACTCTGAGTGCGGAGGAGCTGGCGCAGCGCCGCGATTTTCGCGGGCTTCTGATCGTCACGATCGATGGCGAGACGGCGCGGGACTTCGACGATGCCGTGTATGTGAGGCCGCTTGAGAGCGGCAACTGGGAGCTGCAGGTCCACATCGCCGATGTGAGCTCATATGTGCGACCGGGGACGGCGCTGGATCTGGAGGCGCGGCTGCGTGGGACCTCCGTCTACTTTCCGGACCGCGCCGTGCCAATGCTGCCGAACGAGCTTTCGAGCGGAATGTGCAGCCTTCGTCCGGACGAAGACCGTCTGGTGCAGAGCTGCCTGATGGAGATCGACGCGAGAGGCGAAGTGGTTGGCTTCGAGGTCTGCGAAGGGATTATCTGCAGCGCCCGCCGCATGACGTACACGCAGGTGCAGGCGATCCTGGATGGCGACGCCGCGACCCGGCTGGAGTTCACCGAGCTGGTGGCGGAGTTCGAGAAGATGCACGAGCTCGCGCTCAAGCTGAATGCGAAGCGAAGGCGCAGAGGCTCGATCGACTTCGATCTTCCGGAGCCAGTGGTGCAGTTCGATCCGCAGGGCAACATGAAGGCGATTGTGCGGTCGGAGCGCGGGTGGTCGCATCGTCTGATCGAGGAGTTCATGCTCTCGGCGAACGAATGCGTAGCCCACTGGATCGAGGCCCGGGGAATTCCGGGGATCTATCGGATTCACGAGACGCCCGACCCGAAGCGCATCGTAGACTTCGAGGAGACGGCGGCGCAGTTCGGCTACACACTGGGAGTCGGGAACCTCCCGGTGAAGCGGGTGGAGACAAAGGGTGACCGGCGTGATTCGCGACGCTCGGGACGCACCCCCCAGACGCATGAGATCGCGGATGCGATCCCGGTCACTCCCCAGATGTACCAGAGGCTGACGGCAAAGATTCAAGGCAAACCGGAGGAGAGAATTCTGGCCTACCTGATGCTGCGGTCGCTGAAGCAGGCCCGGTATGCGGAGAAGAACGTCGGACACTTCGCACTGGCGTCGCCCAGTTATACGCACTTCACTTCGCCGATCCGGCGCTATCCCGACCTGATTGTGCACCGTCTGCTACGCTATCTTCTGCATGCAGGAGCGGACGCGAAGGGATTTCCAGTCCCAAGCGATGAGCCGCAGCCGTGGGGCGAGAGAGCCGTCTCGCGTGCGCAGGCGCTGGGCCAGCATGGTGGAGAGTTTGAAGGTCCACTTCCCGATGTAGAGCTCGATGCCATGGCCGCGGAGTCAAGCCAGGCCGAGCGGCGCGCTGATGACGCGGAGCGCGAGCTGATCGAGTGGAAGAAGATTCGCTTCATGCAGGATCGCGTGGGCGAGGACTTCACGGGAGTTATCCTGTCGTGCACCAAATATGGTTTTTTTGTGGAGCTGGACGAGCTGTTTATCGAGGGCATCGTGCCGATCGCAAGCCTTCAGGACGATCGCTACTTCTTCCGCGACACGGATCGGACGATTGTAGGGACGCGGAACGGAAGAGTTTTCAAGATCGGGAATAAGGTCCATGTGCTGCTGGATCGCATCGACCGCCAGCAACGGCGGTTGCAGTTTGCGCTAATGGCGTCGGAGTACGAGAGCGCCGAGGCCTCACGCTCTCTGCGGCGCTCGAAGAAGCAGCCAGGAGAGCTGAGTCCAAATCGTTCGGGCAAGCCAAAGAAGAAGGCCAAAGCTGCCAAGCGGCTTCGCAACCAGAAGGCCAAGGGCAAGCCGCGCCGCTAGGCCGCGCCTGCGGAGCCTAGCGGAACAGCGTAAAATGAAAGATGTTAAAGAGTTGAGGGAGACGCATGGCGCACATGGTGTTTTGCACGAAATACAAGGCCGAGATGGAAGGGCTGGATGAGCCGCCCTTCGATTCAGACTTTGGCCAGAAGATCTACAAGAATGTCTCGAAGAAGGCCTGGGGAGAGTGGGTGGAGCGCCAGAAGATGCTTTTGAACGAGTATCGTCTGCAGCCCTGGACCCGCGAGGCGCAGGAGTTTCTGGTTGAGCAGATGAACGATTTCTTCTTTGGCGAAGGTGGAAGCCTGCCCAAGGAATACGTCGCTCCCACGAATTAACTCTGCTCGTGTACACTTAAAAGAAATTACCCCTCCGTCGTCCGTCCGGCCGACGGAACAAAGTCGGGACGTGGCTCAGCCTGGTAGAGCGCACCCTTGGGGTGGGTGAGGTCGCTAGTTCGAATCTAGTCGTCCCGACCATTCTTCCGTTTTGGCCCTTTTGAAGATGAGATCGAAAGGGTATCTGTATGCAGGTCTTGCACTTACGCTGTCCACAGAAAAGTTCGGACACAGCATTCCGGAGCAGTTTGACCTTTTCCGTCAAATTTTGCGAAACATACAGGAAATACGCCTTATTGCGAGTTCGAACACTCTTTGCACATCGAGCGCTTTGTCGCCAGTTTCTGCATTCGCAAGACCACCGATCGCCATTCTGACCTGCTGCTCTTCACTCCCCCACTCAGTCATCTTACGGTTCCAGAAGTCCTCCGGGATCTTCCCATCCAGCTTATCCGCATAAGCTGCGTCCATCCGGTTCTGAATGAGTGTGAGTCGTGCGTTCAGACGCGATCGCTCTGCATTCAACTTGCCCATAAGGTTTTCCGGGGCCAAGTAAAAGTGATTCAGAACAAAACTGGAAACCCACCAATGTAGGTTTCCAGTTTCTTTTTTAGAAGTTAATCTTGTTAGCGAACTCAAAGTGAACCGCAACTCCAACTACATGCAACAGTTGGAGGCACGGATTCATCTCATAAGCTACATGAGCCGTAATTGGGGAGTGAACCATGAGTGTGTCCACGATGCAGGAATTGCTAATCGATGAGTTGAAGGATCTGTATTCGGCGGAAAAGCAAATTGTTCGCGCGCTTCCCAAACTTGCCAAGGCAGCTACCGCTCCTGAATTGCAGCAGTCTCTTCTCAGCCACCTGGAAGAGACCAAGAATCAGGTGGTCCGCCTTGAGAAAATTGGCGAACTCGTCGGAAAGAAGCTCACCGGAAAGACCTGTGTCGGCATGAAGGGCGTACTGGAGGAAGGTTCCGAGGTTTTGGAAGATACGGAAAAGGGAACAATTCGTGATGCGGCTTTGATTTCGGCCGCTCAGCGAGTGGAGCATTACGAGATGGCAGGCTACGGATCGGCACGAGAGTTTGCAAAGCTGCTGGGTCTCTCTGAAGTCGCTTCCCTCCTCGACGAAACCCTCGCTGAAGAGAAGGGCGCCGACAAGACGCTAAGTGGAGTCGCGAAACAAGTCAACGCAACGGCAAAGCGCGAAGCTTAGCTCCAACTGATCTGTATGCGAGGCGTTAAATCGCGGTCGCTCGAGAGTAAAATCTCGATCTCAGGGAACGTGTTGAAGCTCATCAAACATGCCGAGAAGGCAGCTTGATTTGGCCTATGAACCGGGAGTTTCGATTGCGCGATGAGATCGTGATTGATGCGCCGTTAGAACGCTGCTTTCTATTGTCGACCAGCGTCGAGATTGTCGAACGGAAACTGGGCATGCATCCAACCACCGGACGTACCTCGGGCCTGGTGGTTGAAGGTGACACGGTACGCTGGAAGGGCTGGCAGTTGGGTCTGCCCCAGTTCCACGAAAGCCTTATCGAACTCTTTCAACTCCTGATCTTCTTTCGAGACCGCATGATCGCCGGACGGTTTTCCCGGTTTGAACACGATCATCATTTCGTCGATCGTGGGATGGATCCGTCCTGCTATGGGATGAGTTGCGCTTCGTCATACATTGGGGTTGGGTGGGGAGAGTTATCGGCCGATGGATATTGGTGCCCCATATACGCGGCCTGATGCGGAAGCGATTCAGGCTGTTGAAGAAGATCGCCGAAGGAGACGAATGACGGCACTATCTGTCAAGAAGTCAAACCGATTCGTCTGCCGTCCAATGAACCGCAGACTTCCCATTCTATGAATCCACCAAGCTCACTTTCACCACCTGAAATTGCGGCCGGGCCATCTGATACCAGTAAGAGACTGCTGCCGTGGCTTGTGGCCGTCGCGTTCTTTATGGAATCGCTGGACACGACCATTCTGAATACCGCGGTTCCGGCCATCTCAGCAGCACTTCACGTCACACCCCTTAGCATGAAGGCTGTACTAGCCAGCTACACCTTGAGTCTGGCCGTCTTTATTCCAATCAGCGGCTGGGTTGCAGACCGATTTGGAACGCGTCGGGTATTTGCTACCGCTATCGGACTTTTTACTCTCGGATCGTTTCTTTGCGGTACATCCAACAACATTCACCTTCTGGTCGCTTGCCGGGTTCTACAAGGTTGCGGGGGCTCGATGATGGTCCCTGTTGGCCGGCTTACCTTGGTGCGAACATTTGCCAAGTCTGACCTTCTGCGTACGATGAGCTTTGTTTCCATCCCGTCTCTGGTTGCTCCGATGCTCGGTCCCATTGCTGGTGGGTTGATCGTTGACTACCTGCACTGGCGATATATCTTCTTCCTAAATATTCCAATTGGCCTGATTGGACTAATCCTGGTTTATCTGCACCTTCCCGACTATCGAGAAAAGAAAACTCATCCTCTTGATATCGTTGGACTGATCCTCTTCGGCTCAGGGATCGCTCTGCTGTCCTACGTGCTTGAAGTGTTCGGTGAGCACACTCTAAGCTCTCGAGAGATCATTGGATTACTAGCACTTTCTTTTGCGCTGTTGGCTGGCTATTGGGTGCACGCCAAATCACTCGCATTCCCTTTGCTGCAGCTCAGCCTGTTCAGAATTCGCACCTTCCGCGCGGCTGTCAGCGGCAGCTTCTTCACACGCCTGGGGATCGGCGGCGTTCCCTTTCTTCTTCCTCTGCTCTATCAGGTTGGTCTTGGGTTCAGTCCGGTTCAATCAGGACTTCTCATCATGCCCCAGGCTATGGCGGCCATGAGTATGAAGATGGTTATGCCTCGGCTTCTGGCAGCTATCGGCTACCGCTGGGTGCTCATCTCCAACACCTTAATCCTCGGTCTTCTTTTACTTCTATTCGCGACCATCGGTCTTCAAACCCCAATCTGGGTCATCGTCCTCCAGGCATTCTTGTACGGTGCATTTACATCCCTGCAGTACACGAGCATGAACACCCTGGTATATGCCGACACAACGGAGGAGGAGACCAGCGCAGCCAGTTCGATTGCGAGCACCATGCAGCAGATGTCAATCAGCTTCGGCGTCGCAACCGCAGGATTAGCCACAGCGTTCTTTGTTCCTAGCAATTCGCAATCGGGTCCAACTGAAATGATTCATGGCGTTCACAAGGCGCTCCTTGCTCTCGGTGGGCTCACCATACTCTCAACGATTGTCTTTCGCAGTTTGAAGGGCGGAGATGGTGAGACCGTAAGTCAACAGAAGGTCTTCCATCCGGGTGGATAGAAAGGGCTCCTTGAAATTCGGCAAAAACGAGAATTGAAGCTGCATTTTTCTTCATCGTCTCAACAACCACGTTGCCGCCAAAATCAATTGATCACGGGGACTACTCTGATTTCTTGGGAGAATGGGAAGGCCATGTTGGACTTGTTAGAATCATCGTCCATCTCGGTCCCTTCTGGGAGAGTTCGCCTTCCATCTTCACGAATGTCGGGACTTCGCCGTCAATGACCCACAGTTTCACGTCGGGCGGTTGTTTGCCGACCACTGGCGCGACGATGCCCGACACTCCACCTATCTCGATGTGTACGTTGAATCGATTGGACCGGCGACTGCTTCCTCCAACCCGCGCGCTGTCCGTACCGTCCGGCTTGACCGAGAGTTTAACCACACGGGGCTTTGAAGCCAGCACGAGATATGAGGTCTTGAACTCTGTCACCTCCGTTGGAAAGTTCTCGACAATCATGGAGACCATTCCATTGACAAGGTCGGGGGGCAGATCCATATGTTCTGTCTTGACCTCATTCTTTCCATCCTTCATCTCGCGCCAAAAGACTTGGCCAGTCGGAACATTCACGGTCATGTCAACCGGTTCCGGGAAGGACGGCCCTTTTTGAATGTGATGATCGCGTAAGAGCTGAAACACTGAGCCTTGATGAAAGACGGTGCTTTCATCGTCTATCGATCCGTCCCGGAAGTGGAATACCAGACGGGAATATATCTCGTCTCCTCGGACGACATTCACCTGATCGCCAACTGCGATCACCCGCCCATCGTCAGACTTGAGCAGCAGAAATCCGTGCATCGATCCCTGCTTATGGGTTGCCGAAATAGGCTCCGCGAAAACGCATGTTGCCACGATCCAGAGGATGATGAGCAAGCGCGCCGAAGCTCGTCCTGAGGCTGGAGGTCTGGGCTGGCTAATAGGTGGCATCCTTTATTCAAGCTAGTCTCAACCAAAAGACTATGACGAAGGAGACAGCCGGACGAGTTGTCTCAGCCGAATTCCCTTGTAGCGAGTTCGCTTGATTGGCTTCGGCGGTCTTAGTTGATTGCTTCCCGCAGCGACAATCGGAGGTGCAGGAACAGAGTACTGACGCTGATGGATTCAGTATCATTAGAGAGAGAGGTCGGCTGGAAATCCGACTATGAATTGAGATAACTTTGACCAGCAAAAAAGCTTCGATCGAAGCCGTGGATCAAGCGCCGTCGCGCCGAAATCGCAAAAAGATAGTCCGCCGTAGTCTCGTTGAAGCAAGTGAGGCGCAGAGAGAGGCACTCCTCGCCCGCGAACTCCGTACGTCGCAGACTCAGCAGGAACTTGCAGTGCTTGTCGTGGTCGAGTTCACCGGAGAGCTCCGCAAACGCAAGCTTTCCGCCGCCGCTCGACTTGCCCGCAACGCGGCCGCAGTTGTAGCAGGAGAAGAAGACCTCTCCGACCATGCCGCCTCCGCGCTCGACTTCGATGCCGGCCTTACAGAGTTTGAGGAACTCGCCCGCTCAGCCGGTGCGACCATTGCCGCCACTCTAGTGCAGCGCCGCCAGAAGCCCGATCCCTCCAGCCTGGTGGGCCAGGGTAAACTCGACGAAATTGTTGAGGTCGTGACCTCCACCAACGCCTCCCTTGTACTCTTCGACCACGACCTCACTCCTTCGCAGCTCCGCAATATTGAATCCCGACTACCCTGCCACGTCATTGACCGTTCGCAGCTCATCCTCGATATCTTCGCCCGCCACGCCAGGACCCGTGAAGGTCACCTCCAGGTCGAACTCGCTCAGCTGGAGTATCAGCTTCCGCGTCTCGCCGGGCGTGGTCGCGCCATGTCGCAGCTTGGTGGCGGCATCGGGACCCGGGGCCCGGGGGAAACCCAGCTCGAGACCGATCGCCGCAAGATCAACCTTCGAATTGCTCTCATTAAGAGTCAGCTCGACAATGTCCGCCGGATCCGACATCAGCAGCGGCAACGCCGCGAAGCGGTGCCGGTCCCCGTCGTCGCCCTCGTCGGCTACACGAACGCCGGCAAGAGTACCCTCTTTAACGCTCTCACAGAAGCGGGCGTACTCGAGTCAGCCCGCATGTTCGCGACTCTTGACTCCAAACTGAGGCAGTTGCAACTTCCTTCCCGCCGCAAGGTTTTGCTCTCCGATACAGTCGGCTTCATCCGCAACCTTCCCCATACCCTCGTTACAAGCTTTCGTGCCACCCTTGAAGAGGTCGAGCGGGCCGAGATTCTTCTTCATGTCCAGGATGCAGCCAGCACCATCCGCGAAGAGCAAAAAGCTCAGGTTGAAACGGTTTTGGCCGAGCTTGAAGTCTCCACAAAGACTGTCATTCAGGTCTTGAATAAGATGGATCTCGTTCCACCTCATGAACTCGCCGAGCTCTCCAGAGATCGCGAAGCGATCGCAGTCTCATCGCTACTACGCACCGGCCTGGAAAAACTCCTGGTTGCCATCGATGCCGCGCTTGTTGTTGACCCACTCGTCGAATTCAACTTCAGGCTCCCCCAATCCGAAGGATCCGTAATCGCCTCGCTCGAAGGCGGAGCGATCATCGACGATAAACGCTTCGAAGGAAACCTCGTCTTTTTCCGCGCTCGCGGCCCCGCATCCCTTCTGGACCGGTACCGCCGTTTCCATGAAAAACACGAACTTGTCAATGAGCGGCTCTAGCAAAGTAGACATCAAAACTTCGCTTCAGTGCCTTTCGTGTGGTTACTCGAAGCTTCCGCGCTCTGGATATGGCACATCCCTGCGCTCTATCAGAGCCACGCTCACCTCGGACTGGATCCATACCGCACAGCATCTCAGCTTCTTCGTTACCGCTGTATTTTTCTGGTCCGCACTTTATGGTGTGGGTCGATCGGCGATGAGCTACGGCGCCGCTACCTTCTACGTGTTCGGTACCGCCGCGCATTGCAGCGCACTTGGAGCCTTGCTTACGTTCTCCACGGTTCTCTGGTACCCCGTCTACCAGCAGACCACGCAGTCCTGGCGGCTTTCTCCCTTGCAGGATCAGCAGCTCGGCGGCGTCATCATGTGGTTCCCTCAAGGCTGGTCTTCGTTATGATTGGTCTGGCATTATTCGCAAAATGGCTCCGCAAATCAGACCACCGACTTCCTCACACCTCGCTTCAGGCAGCTCTCGACACCGCGAAAGGAGATCGCTGATGAAGTTCTGCAGGCCGCAACGGTAGCGGTCACGGTCATCGGCACCGGATGCTCGCGTTCCAATGCAGCAGGAGCCAGGATACCGTCTGCGCATTCAGATCTTCGATTCTCCGCTAAGCGCACGGACGTGAGCGGGAAGATAGGGCCGGATCAAAGCTTGATAAGCACCGCCTCCTAGAACTCCTCCGAGGAGAGGACCGACAATCGGCACCCACCAGTAATTTCCGGGAGAGGGGAGAGCAGAGCTTCCCCAGCCAGCAAAGAAGCAGAAGAGCCTGGGACCGAAATCGCGCGCGGGATTAATAGCCCATGCTTCCAGATAACCCATCGATGCGCCGATGACGGCGACCAACAAGCCGATCATGAGTGCTCCGGAGTTCGCTCCCGGAGCCATCTCGTTGTACTGCTCGGTGATGGCGAAGATCCCGAAGACTAGGAAGGCTGTCAGGATAGCCTGATCGCTCAATGCGTGCATCGGTGTGATGGCCAATCCAGGATGAGTGAAGAAGACGCCAGCCGCTCCTCCTGCCGCGCGAGTCAGGTGAGAGCTTTCGTTGAAGTGATTGATCACTGGAACATACAGCGCATACACCAGGGCAGCGCCGAAAAATCCACCCACCACCTGAGCCGCGCAATAGGGAAGCACCTTGCGCCAGGAGAATTTTCTGTATAGTGCGAGCGCCAGGGTAACGGCGGGATTCGCATGCGTGCCCGAAACAGAACCCGTGGCGTAGATTGCGATGGTGACGCCGAGACCCCACGCAATGCACACCCCCCAATATGCAGACTGGTACGGGCTGGGGGAATAGAGCGTATACATGCCCGCGACAGAATCTCCAAACGCAATGACGATAAATACCGCGATCATCTCCGAAATCAATTCGCCGACAAATTGCTTCTTCATGGCTCTCTGCTCAACTTCCTTTGAGGCGCGTTCGGCCTCAACGCTTCGCTAAAACGTAATCTTCGTGCGAAACCCGGTGACAAACACCGTACCCCGGTGAGCGTCACCGCCTGGCTGTACGTACCATTGAAAGACGGGCTGCACAATCAGCCATGGCGTGAGATTAGCCAGATAGTTGACCTCGATCAAACTCTCCGAGGTCAGCTTCGGTTTACCGGCCAGGAGCTGAGCCTCGCGATAGTGGCTTCCCACCGAGGTGTGAACATAGCCCAGAGCGAGCGAGTCCTTGCTCCAATGTCCAGGAAAGACCCCCAGCCATCGCGCGCCGGTCATGATCTGCTGGTTGTACTGCGTCACGTCTCCGGGCGAATAGTCCTGAGAATATGTCAAATCGAGTCCCCGGTTCCTGTCCGATCCCTGCCTACTCATGCGATAGACGGCTTGGCTGATCTGCGCATAGAGCAGATAATTTCCCGGACTGGAGCGGCCCGTCAGCAGGTCCTGAAAGTTGTGAGGATTATAGCCTGCGCCGAACTTATAGACCCCGGGATAGTTGCCCGTTTCAGAGTCCGTAATAAAGGGTTCGCTGCCCATGGTGCCCGTCGCATCGGGAGACTTCGGAGGATCATGGATATATCCCGCCTCTGTGGCAACAACCGGTCCGCCGAGATGGAAGTTGAACCCGCTTGGATCGGTTTGATAAGGATTGCGCTCCTCCGACTGCACCATCCCTTTCACATAGAAGTGATCTGTTGGCAGTACCTTCACATCGAACGAAGGAACGCCAGCCGGATTGAACGCCAGATAGACGGATGGATTCAAGTTACTGTGCGCATAGCCAAGGGCGAGGTTGATGAACGATGCGCCGTACTCCGAATTTCCATAGCTGTCGTAGCCGGCAATCTGTCCGCCTCGCAGGGCCAGTTTATGGTGAAGAAGATATTGCTGGAAAAAGTAGGAATCTCCACGGATCGTGTGTGCGCTGGGCAGGCTGGAAGAATCAACTGCGGTGAAGGTGTACTGCTTGCTCAGGTCTACGCCGTACTGCCAAAGCCCTGTCATGTGGAAGGTAAGTCCCTTCCAGCTCGTAAACTTGCTGAAATCGACGTCCATCGTTCCGCGAACACGGCCCCATATGCCGAAATCCGCGCGGCCCCCATAAGGATTGCCGAGCGCATCGTCGGTGTAATAGAAATCGAAACTTACACCTTTCCGTTCGAGTTGGGTGCGTTTGCCGTTCCATTCTCCCAACAGATATTTACGATGCCACAGATCGACAGGGTTCGCTGCCTCCTTCGCATGCACGTCCGGCTGCAGCTCCGGGCCGTTTTGCTGCGGAGACGATTGCCCGTAGGAATCGTGTGGAGGACTGGCTTCATACCTCATCTCGGACCGTGCCTCTGTCTGGGGAACCGGTGCATCCGGCAGCGTCAGAACAACCGTCTGTGGCGGGAAATCCGATTGGGTGTGAATCTGCGCATGGCCGGAAAGAGAAAAGAACAAACCTAACCAGCCAGCACCAAGAAAGAGGCGCTTTGGATATCGTCCGGGATATGACACGATGAACCCCGATGGGGCGCCGGCTCGCAGGCACCGATTCACTTTCTACTAGCTTCTTAACAGATGCGATTTCAACTTTGCAGGAGGCCACAAAAATCACGCCTCGATCAAATCTCTTGGAGATTAAACATTCCTTTCCAGATCGATTCAGCATCTTAGGGGTATGGCCTATATCCTCTCTCTCGACCAAGGCACAACCAGCTCAAGGGCAATTCTCTTTAACGAAGCGGGGGAGATGAGTGGGGTCGCGCAACACGAATTCCAACAGATCTATCCGCAAACAGGATGGGTAGAACACGATCCCTACGCGATTCTGACATCACAACTCAGCTCCGCCGTCGAGGTCTTAGGGAAAGCAACCGTCCGACCGCGCGACTTGGTAGGCCTTGGGATCACCAACCAGCGGGAGACGACCCTTGTGTGGGACCGCGAGACCGGCAAACCCGTCTACAATGCCATCGTCTGGCAGGACCGGCGTGGCGCGGCTCTGTGCCGGAAACTGACCGCCGATGGCGCTGAAGATACAATTCGGCAGAAGACAGGGCTGCTCATCGATCCTTACTTTTCTGGAACGAAGATTGCATGGATCCTTGATAACGTGGAGAATGCCCGGCAGCGGGCGGAGCAAGGAAAGCTGGCATTTGGCACCGTGGATAGCTGGCTTATCTGGAACCTGACCAGCGGCAAGCGCCATGTCACCGACCGAACCAACGCTTCGCGCACTCTGCTCTATAACATTGTCGAGGACAAATGGGATCCGGACCTCTTGAAATTGTTGAATATCCCCGACTCCATGATGCCCGAGGTGGTCTGGTCCAGTGAAAAGGTCGGTCGCATCACGACCACCCTTGGTCTTGGAGAGGTGGAGATCGCCGGCATCGCCGGAGACCAGCAATCGGCGCTCTTCGGTCAGCTCTGTGTCAACCCTGGAGACGCGAAGAATACCTACGGCACTGGATGCTTTCTGCTGCAAAACATCGGCGAACAGTTCACGCTCTCGAAAGAGCGCCTGGTGACGACCCTGGTTTGCAGCACCGCCAGAAAGCTGGAGTATGCTCTCGAAGGCAGCATCTTTATCGGGGGAGCGGTCGTTCAATGGCTGCGCGACAAGATGAAATTCGTAGCGCAGTCTCCTGAAATTGAAGGGGTTGCCAGTTCCGTAAGCGGATCGAATGGAGTGGTTTTCGTTCCGGCGTTCACAGGGCTGGGCGCTCCCCATTGGGATCCGCACGCGGGCGGTCTTATTATCGGTATCCAGCGCAGCACGGAGATGGGTCACATCGCGCGGGCTGCGATTGAAAGCATCGCCTTCCAGGTAGCGGATGTACTGTCGGCGATGGACCAGGACACCAAAAACCCGTTCAAAGAGCTGCGCGTCGATGGTGGCGCTGCCGCGAACGATCTCCTCATGCAGTTTCAGGCCGACCTCCTCGGAATCCCGGTACGCCGCCCTGCCGTGCTCGAAACGACCGCTCTCGGTGCGGCTTATCTGGCTGGTCTCGCGATGGGCTTCTGGCCGGATACCAACGCGATCGCAAAGACGAGAGAGGAGGGCAAGGTCTTCGAGCCCAAGGCCGATCGGAAAGAGATGGATCGAATGCGAACAAAGTGGAGGGATGCGGTGGAACGGTCGAAGGGCTGGAACAAGGAGAGTGCATGAAACGCGACGAGATGCTTGCGCGCATTCGCGAGCGCAAAGAGCCATGGGATATGGTCATCATCGGTGGAGGTGCGACGGGAGCCGGAGTCGCCGTGGATGCCGCGAGCCGTGGATATTCCGTGCTGCTGCTGGAGCGTGAGGATTTTGGCAAGGGGACCTCGAGCCGCAGCACGAAGCTGGTGCATGGAGGCGTTCGGTATCTGGAGCAAGGGAACGTCTCGCTCGTCATGGAGGCGTTAAAGGAACGCGGGATCCTTCTCGAGAATGCCCCCCACCTGGTCCATGATCTCCCCTTCGTTGTACCGAACTACTCTTGGTGGGAAGCTCCGTTTTACGGCATCGGGATGAAGATCTACGATCTGCTCGCAGGCAAGTATGGGTTTGGCAGGTCAAGGATTCTTTCGCACCAAGAAACTCTCGAACGTCTGCCAACGATTCGGCAGGATGGCCTCCGCGGTGGCGTTATCTATCATGACGGACAGTTCGATGATGCGCGCCTTCTGATCGCGCTCATGGCAACGGCTGCGGAACACGATGCGGTCGTGCTGAACTACGCCGATGTCATCGAGCTCACCAAGAATGCGGACGGGTTTATCGACGGAGTTGTGATCGTCGACCGCGAAGCCGGAGAACGACATACAATCTCCGCTAAGGTGGTCGTCAATGCGACGGGCATCTTCACCGATACCATCCGGCGCCTTGCGGAGCCAGAGGCAGCACCGATGATCGCGCCGAGCCAGGGCATTCATCTGGTCTTCGAGCAATCGTTTCTTCGCGGGGATACAGCCATCATGGTGCCGCATACAAGCGATGGCCGCGTCCTGTTCGCGATTCCCTGGCATCAGCACACCTTGGTCGGCACGACAGACACCCCCATCGACGAGCCATCGTACGAGCCCCTCCCCTTCGAAGAGGAGATCCAATTCATTCTGGATACCGCCAGCCAATACCTCGCGAGGCCTCCAAAGCGGGAGGACGTTTTGAGCGTATATGTCGGCATACGACCCTTGGTGAAGGCGTCCGGCTCCGACCAGGGAAAGACCTCTGCGCTCTCGCGCGATCACACCATCCATATAGATAGTGCTGGCCTTCTTACGATTGTTGGAGGCAAGTGGACAACCTATCGCCACATGGCGGAGGATACGGTGAATCATGCCATCACCCTCGGAGAGCTGGAGGAGATGCCATGTGTCACACGCAGCCTCCGCATCCACGGTTACGAGGGTTACGAGCAACCACCAGCCGGACAACAGGCTGCCGATCCTTTGGCTGTCTATGGATCGGATGCGGCACACATCCGTGAGCTTGCGGCAAACAATCCGGAGCTGGCCCGGCAGCTCGATCCGGAGCTGCCTTATATAGGAGCCGAAGTCGTATGGGCGGCAAGGGAGGAGATGGCGCGGACACTCGACGATGTTCTGTCGAGGCGCACACGCGCGCTTCTTCTAAACTCCCGTGCCGCAACCCGCATGGCATCCGCTGCAGCAAAGTTATTGGCGCATGAGCTTGGTAAGAACGAACAGTGGATCGATACTCAGATGCAATCGTTTCTCGAGCTTACCTCACAATATCGTTTGGAGAAAGTGGCCTCTTCAAAAGCCTCTCTCGTCCACTGATGGAATACCGGCTGATGCTTTCGCCTGCATAGAGGTATCTGCGTGGTCAGGCAATCGGCAATGAAATTTCAGGAAACCCGGTCAACAGGAAGGAAGTCTCGATCTTATTCGGCAGCCCCGTCTAGATCAACATTCGGATGTGCGAGGACCATCTGAGGGTGCAGGCCCTCCTCCTAACCAGGAGAGCCCACCCTTTCTTTTGGAGAAGGACTATTTGGATTCCTGAGTTCTTCCACGCTTGAAGAGTTCATTGACGGTTCGGACAAAGTGAGTAGCGCTGGACGGCGTAGGAACCCGGCCGCTCAGAATCACCTTATAGGGAATATCTTTGCCGTAGAAAGAGTTGGTATCCGCAGTGTTCTGGTGGACAACGTCCCCATTCAGATCGATTCCAGCGAAAAGCCCCTTACTGCGCGAATAGGTGAGAAACTCGGCGTTGGCAAGCTCGGTGGTGGCAGCTTGGGAGTTGCGGCCTACTGGACCCGCCGCTACGGCTGCATCGCCACCCAACTTAACCTTGTCCTTAAGCAGATCGTCAAGGCTGCGGTGGGATATTCCTACCAGAACGAGGTCGGTAGACTGACCGCCAATCTGGAAGCCGAAGCTAGCACCTTCCATCTGAATGAAGACCGGCGCACTCCAACCATGCGCTGTACGGCAGGTAGCGACGCCCTGTCCGTACTCGGCACCTAAGATGAAAGCGCCCTTCTTAAAACTCGGCACGACGGCGACGCACTGCGCTTTGGCGGCAATATCCAAAGGGATGCCTTTGTCTGGCGTGTCCATTAAGGAGTGAAGGACCTCATGGGCAGAGTCGATGCGGTGATCGAGTTTGCCTACGCTGTCTTCCTGCGCGGAGACGACCGCAGACGTTGTAAGAAAGAGAACGGCTGCGACCAGATATTTGTTCATGGTGTAGGTCCATCCTTTGGAGTTCATTCCATTCCTTTGAGTGTCGAATTGGGCTAAGACGGCAGTTGCTCATTGACATCCAGCTGCCTTATGGCTCCTGGATAAGAATCGTGCGTCGTCATTGGATAATACGAGTCACCAGGGCGAGGGGAAACCCTTATCTCCTCCTCATTCAAATGAGTTTGATGCTGACAGCGTTCTTAAAGGATTGATTTACACAAGGTTCATGGGTTCCTTCGCTCCAACCTCTCCATATCCTTATCCTTGACGGAGTGAATGCCTATTATCGGGATAATCCTGGGCTAGACGACCATGACCGTCGTCAGTTGGATGACGCACAATACAGAATGGTGTAAGGCGAATCGACGCTTTCGTCATCTGCAGCTTGTCTCGGCTGAGTTCTACGGCCTGGGACATGGAACCAACGACGCACAGAAGACGATGGGAATCATCACTGCACTTCTCGCGACCGCTGGACGCGAACAATGGGCCAAGGCGAGCCCTCAGGGTTTCACAGTCTCGGAGGCAAACACGAGATCGCCTGGTGGATCATCCTCAGTTGTCATTCCGCCATGGCCATAGGCACAATGTCCGGAGGATGGCGCATCGTACAGACAGTCGGCTCGCGGATCACTCCTTACCTCCGTCCCTTGGGTGGATTCTCAGCGGAATGGCCGATGCCACCATGATCGGCCTGGCTACTTTGTCCGATGTTCCAATCTCGACCACGCATGCAATCAGGGGTGCAGTCTCAAGTGTGGGAACCACTCGTGGCTGGCACGCTGTGCGATGGATATGGGGAGAATGAATCGTCGTTGCCTGGGCTCTTACCTTTCCAGGTGCGGCCCAGATTCGAGTTTTGGGATACTATCTCGCGCACTTTGCCATCCAGCCGTTAGTTAGTTCACTGAAATTATGTAACCATACAAGTTACAACACAACCGACGTTCTGCGGCCGGATAGCTCATCGGATTGTTTCGAGTGGTTATAGCACAGGTCTTCAGCATTGCTGTACCTGGGACTTATCTCCTAGCCTGTATCAACATATTTCTAGCCTCAAATTGAGGAAGGAGGATGGCCGGCAGGCCATCGTCTTTCCCCAAAATCGCAGAGATCCTACGAACACACTCCGGTCAGGACTATCATTCACGGGTATCAGAGAATGCCCCGTGACCCATTTAGAAATGTTCTCGGCGACTTTTCCGTGACGGCGATTTCAAGCGAAATGGATATTTCCCAATTGAGGAGGGTTCGTCTAGATCCCCCACATGCGAAATGACAACTCAAACTCAAGCAAGCGGACGTATCGTGCTCGCCGCCACCATCCTTGGATCAAGCATGGCGTTCCTCGACGGAACTGTCGTCAATGTCGCTCTTCCCGCGCTGCAGAACGCCTTCCACGCCTCCATTACGGACGTGCAGTGGATCGTGGAATCGTATGCTTTGATGTTGGCGGCGTTGCTCCTGGTGGGCGGCTCTCTTGGAGATATCTTCGGCCGTCGTAAGGTGTACGTTTTTGGCGTTGTCGTGTTTGCAGTCGCCTCCGCGTGGTGCGGTCTGGCTCGAAATATCGACATGTTGATCTGGGCCCGCTCGATCCAGGGCTTGGGAGCGGCTTTGCTGCTTCCTGGAAGCCTCGCACTGATCACCGCCTCCTTCCCGGAAAAGACGAGAGGACAGGCCATCGGCACGTGGTCCGGGTCTTCCGCGATCACTGCCGCTATCGGCCCCGTCATCGGCGGCTGGCTGATTGAATACTCCACATGGCGCTGGGTCTTCTTCCTAAATCTCCCTCTTGCCTTAGCGGTCCTCCTTCTCTCTACCAAGGTTCCGGAGAGTCGTAACCAGAAAGCCTCCCATCATCTCGATTGGCCTGGCGCTCTCCTGATAACGCTGGGACTTGGCGGCATTACGTACGCCCTCATTGAGTGGCCGGCTCGCACTCGCCATCGTGGCTATCTCGTCATGGCTGCAGCAACTGTGGGCGCAGTTGCCTTGGCGGGATTCATCGCCGTGGAGCATCGGTCTCGTGCGCCCATGGTGTCGCTCAAGCTGTTCCGCTCGCGAAACTTTGCCGGTGCGAATCTGCTAACACTATTTCTGTATGCGTCGCTGGGTGGATTGATGTTCTTCTTTCCCATGGACCTGATCCAGATCCAACACTACACAGCGACTCAGGCAGGGGCGGCGTTTCTCCCCTTTATAGCCATCATGTTCGGACTATCACGCTGGGCGGGCGGCCTGGTTGCGCGTTACGGATCACGGCTCCCGCTCACCATTGGACCGCTTGTCGCAGCCTGTGGCCTTGCCCTCTTCGCTCTTGTAACGCAGAGGGGGAGCTACTGGACCACATTCTTCCCTGCCGTAATGGTGATGGGATTGGGCATGACGATCAGTGTCGCTCCTTTGACGACAACCGTGATGAACGCTGTACCCGATTCAGAGTCAGGACTTGCCTCAGGCATCAATAACGCCGTCTCCCGCCTGGCCGCCCTGCTTGCGGTCGCTGTCTTCGGTGCGGTTCTGGTCATGGTCTTCAACCATTCGCTGGATCAATTCCTCGACCAACTAGCATTGATCCCCAACGTTCGTGCTCAGGTGGATGCCGCCCGGCCTCAGCTTGCAGCCGCTCACAACCCCGATCCCATCCTTCAGCGTGCGATCGCCGAGTCCTTCCTGAGCGGCTACCGCGTCGTGATCTGGATAGCGGCAGGCCTCGCGGCTTTGAGTGCTCTCGTCGCGTGGCTGCTCATTGAATCTGGCGCGCCTGCGGATAGCTCCATCCAGTAAAAGGTGGGCACAGAGGTAAGTTTCTGCCTGGATGACGCCATACCAAGAACCTGCATCCTACTGCCCAGCACGATCGCTCGCAAATTATTTCCGGAGTGACTTATGGCCGACATGCTGGCTGTCGTTACCGGTGCTTCAAGCGGCATCGGTCTTTCTTTTGCAAAAGAACTTGCATCTCGTGGATACGATCTTGTCGTCTGCTCCTCCGGCGAAAGGCTTGCTGAAGCGACTGAATCCATTCGTTCCACCGGCGCCGATGTAATTGACGTCATTGCAGATCTCTCGACTCAAGATGGAGTTGAGACGCTCTGGAAGAAGGTAACTGATCTTGGCCGTCCGGTGGATATCGCCTGTATTAACGCCGGAATCGGTGTGGGTGGACAGTTCTGGGAGACCGATCTCGATGAGGAGTTGAAGATGGTCGAACTGAATTGCGTCGGTACGGTCCAGCTCGCAAAATATATCGTGCGCCAGATGCGCGACCTCAATGCCGGAAAAATTCTCTTCACCTCCTCGATCGCCGGAGAGATGGTCGCACCGCGAGAGGCCGTGTATGCCGCGACAAAGGCGTTCGTTCTTTCCTTTGCACACAGCATTCGCTATGAACTTCGAGATACCGGAATCACGGTAACCGCTCTTCAACCTGGACCCACCGATACCGATTTCTTTCATCGCGCCAGCATGGATGACACCAAGGTTGGCAGCGAGGGGAAGAAGCAGAGTCATCCCGACGACGTCGCAAAAGACGGTATCGACGCGCTTTTTGCGGGCAAGGATCATGTCTATTCACACTCCACCACGACCAGGCTTGAGGGTGCCGTCGCGAACCTTGTCCCAGGTTCGGTGAAGGCATCCGTGCACGAAAAGCAGGCTAAGCCTCTTAATGAAAAATAATCGTGTCGTCTCCAAACGTAGGCGACCAAGGAGGATCTTATGGAACGTGCACTGACCGAAAAGCCACATGCGGAGACTGTTCCCCAGTCTGGCGCCGCTGGAACAATCTTGAACGGACACTACCTTCCCCCTCCCGTGGATAAAGATGGAAAACAGTGGGTAAGAACGAGCGCTCTTATCGTAAAGTCTACCTCCGAACTGTACGAGCTATGGAGAGATGTCGAAAAGGCGCCCCTGTGGCAGGAGCAGATTGCCGAGGTGCTCGTGACAGGTCCGAAGACCTCCCATTGGGTCATGTTGACTGGCGATGATCCAGACAAATCCATCGAATGGGATTCGGAGGTCCTCAACGATGAACCTGGAAAGCGCGTCGCGTGGCGTTCCATCGGCGGGGATTCCGATAACGCAGGCGAGGTAATCTTCGAAGCTGCGCCTGGCGGACGGGGCACCATCGTCACCGTCCTGCAGGAATTCCGTATGAGTAAGCTGGCAAGTACCTGGGAGACACTAACGGGACGCAATCCAAAACAAGCCGTGATTGAAAACCTTCGTCACTTCAAAGCCCTTGCAGAGACCGGGGAGATTCCACGCATTCAGGGACAACCCCATGGCCCGCGAGGCACCAGCGGCAACGCGAAGAAGTCGATCTACGGCGAGAAGGTTGCGACTCCGGCAGGCGAGCATCAGCTCGCCAGCTAACACACCGATTGGGATCCGGCTCAAGGATGCCCTATGACATAAGGAGTTCGATATGAAAGCAGTTTGCTGGATGGGTACAAGTGATGTGCAAACGTTGACCGTAGATGACCCCAGAATTCTTAATCCACACGATGCGATTCTGAAGATTACTCGCACCGCGATCTGCGGTTCCGATCTTCATCTTTACGATGGGTTCATTCCCACCATGGAATCTGGCGACATACTCGGTCACGAGTTCATGGGCGTCGTGGAAGAGGTTGGCAAAGAGGTCACCAACCTGCAAAGAGGGGATCGCGTTGTCGTCCCTTTTACCATCGCCTGCGGAAACTGCCTCTTCTGTAAAAAGAAGATCTGGTCCGCCTGCGACAACACCAATCCCAATGCCCACCTGATGGAAGCAGCCTACGGCTATTCGGGATCGGGTCTCTTCGGCTACTCCCACATGATGGGCGGATATGCGGGAGGACAGGCGCAATACGTGCGTGTTCCCTTTGCCAACGTTGGACCGTTGAAGATCGAAAGTGATCTGCCCGACGAAAAAGTCCTCTTTCTTTCCGACATCTTTCCGACAGGCTACATGGCCGCCGAAAACTCCCGGATCCAGGAAGGCGACACCGTAGCCGTCTGGGGTTGTGGACCGGTAGGAATCTTTGCGATCGCCAGCGCCTTCATGCTGGGTGCGGCTCGCGTCATCGCGATCGATAGATTACCCGAACGGCTTGAGATGGCACGGAGCTTCGGAGCGATTACCGTCGATTACTCGGAAGAAGATGTCGATGTCCTCACGGCAATTAAAGATCTGACGGGAGGAATGGGCCCGGATTCCTGTATCGATGCGGTCGGCCTTGAGGCGCATTCCACGGAGCTTCAGGGATTCTACGACAAGGTCAAAACCGCGGTCATGCTTGAGACCGACAGGCCGAGCGTGCTCCGTCAGGCGATTCAGGCGGTTCGCAAGGGCGGAACGCTGTCCATTCCCGGCGTTTACGGCGGCCTTCTCGACAAAGTGCCCTTCGGTGCAGCCTTTGGCAAGGGCATCACCATGAAGATGGGCCAGACCAATATGCACAACTATATGAAGCCCCTTCTCGAGCGTGTGGAGAAAGGCCAGATCGACCCCAGCTCCATCATCTCTCATCGCATCACGCTCGATCAGGTCCCTGAGATGTACAAGGTCTGGCGCGATAAAAGCGATCACGTCACCAAGATTGTCATCGACCCGTGGGCCGAAAGGGCCGCGTAACCCAGTGATTCGGAGTCACGAGTATGGCCACGTCACACAATCCCCGAGAAGCAGGGCCCAAACCGCCCTTTCCTCAACAGCCACAGTCGCATCCCGGTTCAGTCCACCAGATGACCCCTTCGGCGGACCACGGTGAGACTAGCTACGAGGGTACAAACAAGCTACAAGGTCGAGTCGCCATCATCACGGGTGGCGACTCAGGAATCGGTCGGGCCGTCGCAATAGCTTTCGCAAAAGAAGGCGCCGATATTGTGCTTTCTTTCTTGCCCGAAGAAGAGGCCGATGCGGAAGACACCGCTAAGGTAATTGAAAAAGCAGGTGGTCGAATTGCAAAGGTACCGGGAGATATCCAAGAGATCGAAACAATCGAGAAGCTGATCTCCACCGCAGACAAACACTTCGGTCGCCTGGACATTTTGGTCAATAATGCCGGCTATCAGATGTCGCACGAGGATATTCAGGAGCTCTCACCGGAGGAGCTGGATCACACCTTTCGCACGAATGTCTTTGCCACCTTCCTTCTAAGTCAGGCGGCTCTGAAAAAATTACCTCCCGGTGGAGTCATCCTCAATACAACCTCCATCCAGGCGTATGATCCTAGTCCGCAGTTAGTAGCTTATGCGGCTACAAAAGCGGCAATTCTAAGCATGACCAAGAGCATCGCGGAGTTAGCAATAAAACAAGGTGTCCGCGTGAATGCAGTCGCGCCAGGGCCGGTGTGGACCCCACTTATTCCTTCAACGATGCCGGCCGAAAAGGTAAAAACATTCGGTGCCAATACAGGGTTTGGCCGGCCCGCGCAGCCGATTGAACTAGCAAAGATCTTTGTATTTCTCGCCTCCGATGACGCCAGCTATGTCACGGGAGAGGTCTATGGAGCAACCGGAGGACGAACTCCTTACTAGAGTCGGCGCTCAAAAGTGAGGGTTACCCTGAACTTGCATCAGGGGAGCACCTGCCTGAAATGCGAATAAGCATGTCATAACAAAAAATAAGTCTCCATAGGAAGAACAGGATCGAAATCACTGTCGGCTCCAACGGCGAACGATTCTTTCAACCTTTGGCTGATCGGATCCCGCGAGGCCAAGCTCCACAGCAAAATTATTCCTGCCCGGCTAGGCGGGATATACCTGTCCTCTTGCACCGATCGCATCTCCGCAATGGCCGCGAAGAAGCGCCAACGTCTTTGAAAACTTCATGAATGTAACGGTCGAAGGTCCTGATCGCTTTACGAAGTTCCCAGAAAGCCTCAAGCTAGAGGGACACAGTCAGGCGTGCGCAGCGGCCGTCTTTTCACGGTCGACTGTTCACAGGCAATATCTCAAAAAACAGCGAGGAGAATCTATGCCCTTGATCAAGACCAAAGACGGTGCGGAGATTTTTTATAAGGATTGGGGCACGGGCCAGCCGATCGTCTTCCATCATGGATGGCCGCTAAGTGCCGACGACTGGGACACCCAGATGTTCTTCTTCCTCAAACAGGGTTACCGGGTCATCGCTCACGACAGGCGTGGTCACGGCCGCTCCACCCAGACCTCCACCGGCCACGAGATGGACACCTACGCCTCGGATGTTGCAGAGCTCACCACAGCCCTCGACCTGAAGGACGCCATCCACATTGGTCACTCCACCGGCGGTGGCGAGGTCGCCCGTTACGTCGCGCGTTACGGCAAGGGCCGTGTCGCGAAGGCCGTACTCGTCAGCTCGGTTCCTCCCATCATGGTGAAGAGCGCCGAAAATCCCGGCGGCCTTCCCATGGAGGTCTTCGACGGCCTGCGCGATCAGCTCGCGGCCAACCGGGCCCAGTTCTATCGCGAGGTCCCGATGCCCTTTTATGGATTCAACCGACCCGGCGCGAAGGTTCTGGACGGTGTCGTCGATAACTGGTGGCGTCAGGGCATGATGGGCGCCGTGAACGCGCACTACGAGTGCATCAAGGCCTTTTCGGAGACTGATTTCAACGACGATCTCAAAGCCATCGAGGTCCCCACACTGGTGCTGCATGGCGACGACGACCAGATCGTCCCCTATCAGGACGCCGGCGTTCTGTCCGCGAAGATCCTCAAGAATGCCAAGCTGAAGATCTATCCCGGATATCCGCACGGCATGCTCACCATCCACGCCGATGTTCTCAATCCCGATCTTCTCGAATTCATCCGCAGCTAACAGCAATCAACGCGCGGCCCCAGAGGCCGCGCGTTGATTGCTGCACCCCGTGAAGCCTGTCGTTACGGAGTCCCGGTTTCCTACAACACCATTCCGGCGGGAATCTGACCGGGAGCCAGTGCGCGAATAAGCGCGCCAAGGGATCGGCCGGAATCCTGTCCTAACGGCTCCGGAGCTGGCTTGTGTACGTTCACCCGTTCACTCTCGCGACCACGCGCCCTTTCGGCTTCCGCTGCCGAGACCGCCACGGGCGTCGTGGGTACGGGGCTGCTTAAAGCTGTCGGGGAGATCGAAGAAGTCGTGGAGCGTCTGGAACGCTGCCGTCTCTTCTCAATATAAGGAAGCCGTTGAATCGGGGTAGGAGGAGCCTGCTCTGGCTGCGTCTCCGCGACCACCTTCGCCTTCCGGGGCCTGCCTCTCTTCCCGGATTTGACCGTCGTGCGCTTCGAAGATCTTTTTTCTACTACGGAAAACCGGGAGAGAAGATCTCTTGCGCGTTGAAGACGATCGATCTCAGCATCGATGGCAGCAACGAGATGTGAGTAGTTCATATGCTGATTGTAGCGAACGCCATAGATTTCCACGTGTAAATTTCATCGTCAGGAATCTCTCCCGAAGATTCGTTCGCACCCACTATCGAGGCGCAACCTCCGGCGATACACCCGCCGGAGCCGATCCTGTCTCCGGATTGTAATGAGGATGATTGGAATCGATCGGGCCAGGCCGCTCCGGCGTTGGTGAGAGCGCGCTCTCAAGCCATGCGCGGTACACCAGGTCGCGAAGCATCCTGGCTCCAGCCGCCGTCCGGCTGTACACCATCTCTCTCGCCTCCTGATCGTGAGCATCATGGAAGGCCCCTCGCTTATCCAGCTGATAGATGGCCTCGACCTTGCCTCCGGCCTCATCCAGGTGAGCCAGAATCAGGTCGAACACATCTCCCTGAAGGTGCCCCGGCGTACCCACGCGCGAGGCGATGTCCTGCTCCGTCAGGACAATCGTGTCCACATACGCCGACTCAAAACGGCCATGAATCTTGGGGTCGCGCGTGTACCCCTTCGGGTCCGGTCCCTGCCAGCCGTCGTGATGAATGGTGTCGTGCAGCGGCTGCGCCCCATCGCCGATGTAGTGTCCCATCCATGCCACATAGAAGGCGCAGGTCTGCTCCAAAAACGCCGTATCCCTGCCGGCGGCCCGCTCTCTTCGCAACAGGCGCATGTCCGCCACCAGATGCCCATAGACCTCAGCCGCCGCATAGGGAAGCGTTCCGGTCCAGCGCACGTTCATCCGCTTCGCATCTTCAGGATCGGTCTTCTGGATCCGAAGATTCTCCCGATACAGCTCCAGCACAAACTCATATCGCGAGCGAGGAATGATCTTCATAAAGGCAAATTGCTCACGAAACCAGCCATGATTCGGATCCTCCTCGATCTTCGAGAAGGGCTCCGACGCTCCCCGCCATGTATCGGGAATGCTGGCGGACCCTGCAATGTAGTCCGCATACTTCTTCAGAAAGACCGGACCGTCCTCCGGCAGCATATCCACCGCGGTGTGGTCGATCACCGCGTGCGCCCGGGCGCCCCAGGGATAAGCCGCCTGCGGAAGACACAACATGGCGATCACCAGCGCCGCGATCGACGATCTACGATTCATCTCCGTCTCCAATCCATTTCTTGAAAAAAGCTATGCCACCCATCGTCTTTGCAATCCCTCGTCTATGGATCGAGCGGATCCAGAGGATCCTGCTCGAGCGACTCGATCTTCGGGAGAAACACCACGCTCGTCTCCGAGGGATGATCGGTAATCTTGTACGGCAGATACCCCATCTCCTTCAGGCATCGATACACAAAGGCCTGGCTTGCAATCCCGCCGATCTGTCCCTTATCGCTGATCACCAGCACCGGCTTCTCCATCGGCATCCCGTAGCGATAGATCTCCCGCACCGCGTTGCGTAGATTCGTCGTCGTATGCCGCGCATGGGGATCGATCAGGATCGCCGACTCCGGAACCTGATAGTCCGCCAGCAGAGCCTTCTTCATCTCCAGCGCCTCGGCAAAGCGCGTCTGCGCAGGATGCACGTAGCCACCCGATACGAGGATGAATGGAGCCTTGCCGGCATGATAAGCCTCAGCCGCAAGCGCCGTGCGAGCCCGTCCCGCCTGGGAGAGCGCCGTATTCGGATCGTTCGGGCCCGCACCTGGAACCACGATTACCGAATAGGCATACCTGCTCCAATTGACCCCAAGAATCGACTTGATCGCAGCGGCGTTCCCCATCGTCTCCATCGGCTCTTCCCTTCCCGCCTCATCGCGGCGGTTCATCGCCAGCAGCTCGAGCGCGGCCTTGAGAGAGGATGCGAAAAAGATCTCCGAGCCGTCAGGCTCAGCGGCTAGCCCCTGCGCCAGGGCCGTGATCTTCTGTTGAAACTCCTGCGAGTTCACATCGAACGAGATAGAATCGATCGCCGGATAACGAGGAGCCGCGCCCTGCCCATAGACCGCGATCACGTTATTCATACCCCGAGCGCAGATCTCCCACGCCGCGGCCAGAAGATCCTCTCCACTCTTTTTTTGGTAAAGAACGTAGGTCCCGCTGGCAAGAAGATCGTGGTCGACCATCTCCCGTACGCTCGGGTTATCACGATAAAGCCGTTCCAGAGCGAAGGAGACGATGCGAATCTCCTCCTCCGTCCACAGAAGACTCCTCATCGTGCAGATGGCATTGCCCTTGCAGGATCGCAGCGCAAGGCTAAGATACTGCCTCCGTTCCGCGCCGACCTCTTGCAATTCTTTATCGGCCAGAAGCGCGGCGCGCGCCTTGGAATCGTTCTCGATCGCCGACAGCAGATAGAAATTCTTATCCTGAATCGCATGCTGCAGAGGAAGCGGCTTTGGAGCCACCTGGGCCAATCCGGAAGGAGCCACGACGAGGACCGCCATCACTACCGAGTACGCCATCAAACGAAGCTGGATGCGCAAACAAGACTCCTCTATAAAGGTGGATCGGGAAAGGTGGATCGTGCCGCGCGCAGAGGACCGCCTGGTCCTCTGCGCGCGGCCAGGTTGCAAGCCTTAGAACTTCAGGCTCAGGCCGAACTGCGTGTTGCGCGACGTGCGTGCCGAAGTCTCCGTGAGGAAGTTGCTCGCATTCCGCGCATTGATCACCGCGCCCGTGCATCCGCTCGTCGTGTTGCAGTTCAGATTGTTGGTGTTCAGCAGGTTCTCCGCCTGGGCGAACGCCGCCAGATGAAACCGTTCGCCGAAGTTGAAGTACCGTTTGATCTGCGCATCCTCCTGCGACAAACCACTGCCGCGCAGACTGTTGCGAGCCACGAACGGCTGACGATCGTTAGTCACGCCATCCTGATTCAAGTCCGTTCCATCGATCGGGTTGATCGGATAGCCGGAGTTGAGGAAGGTCATCGAGGAGAACTCAAAACCATTCGCCCAGCGCAGCGAGCGCTCTCCGAACGACGTCTGGTAGATCCCCTGGATCACAAGGTTATGCCGTGTGTCGTTGTCCGCATTGCCGTAGTCGCGCCGAAGGCTGGTCGGATCGCTGACGCTTCCGCCCTCGCCGATGTTATCGGCCAGTGCATGCGAGTACATATAGTTGACGGTGAACTCGAAGCCGCGCGAGAGCCGCTTCTGAAGACTCATGAAGACTCCGTTGAAGTTTGTGTTCGCTCCGCTGCGAATCAGGTTGATCGCACCGAAGTTCGGATTGGGCCTGTTGCTCGTTCCTAAAAAGACCGGGCGGCCATCAGCCAGAGTCGTCCCCCTGGGAGTCAGATTGGTGTCGGTGTAGTAAAGTCCGTGCCGCAGGCTGGCAAACTGATATCCCAACGTCAGCTGATAGTTGTGCCCCAGGTCCTGTTGCACCTGCAGGTTCGCCTGATGTTGATATGCGTTGTGAAAATCCGGGTTGAAAGCCGTAATGCTCGGCTTGACCGGAGAGGTCGATCCGCTCAGGTCGGGCACATTCGGGAAGACCGGGGCTCCCGCCTGTCCACCCGTCACCTGGTAGTTCAGCAGACGGTGGCCGTTCACCTGCGCGGCATTGTAGAAGGTGCCAAGGCCAGGAACGTCGTAGTACATTCCATACGCCGCATGCACCACCGTCTTCGACGATCCGAAGGGAGACCAGGTCAGGCCGAGGCGCGGAGCAATATCCGAGTAGTCGTTGGAAATGCCGCGCGACAGAGGATAGGGAGCCTGCGCATCGAAGGTCGGGAACAGGATCGCCTCATACCGCGCGCCCACGTTGATGCTGAGGTTCTGGCTGAAGCGAATCTCATCCTGCGCGAAGAAGTTCATGAAGTTGAAGGCGATGCGAATAGCCGGATCACCGCCATAGGTCGTCAGGGTGCTATAGGTATATGGCCTGCCTGTCGCCGGGTCGACCTTGCCCGCCACCGTATCGAGGAACTGATCGAGCGAGCCCACCGCCGGACGCTGGGTCGCGCTATCCGCGGCCAGACCATTGAAGTTGAATGTGGGAGCCGTTCCCGAGAGATTGGCGAAGAGCTCATGATCGTACTCCCCGCCGAACTTGATGGTCTGGCGCCCGCGCGTCCAGGTGACGTTGTCGAGCACGCTCGTGCTGCGCTCGGTTGTCGTTGTCGTGGTCAAAGGGCTGAAGCCGATATTGGCCACGCTGCTAATGTTGATCAGGGTGTTGCCGTAAGGCGATCCACTCACCAGCGGAAAGTTCCCCGTATCGCGCTGAATCACGCCAAAACGCACCTCGTTCAGCAGATGATCGGAGATCACGGTCGCCAGCTGCAGGCCCCCGCCGTTCTGATGATCGGTATAGTGCGATCCGCGATCCGCAATCGTCAATCCGCTCGCGTTGTTGGGCTGTTCATTGGTGAAGCGCGCATAGCGCACATAGCCGCTGTTCTTCGCATTCAGGTTGAAGTCCACCTTCCCCACCAGGGTGCGGTAGGTCTCGCCAAAGGGCGCGGTCCCAATCTGATCCGACGCCAGGCCCAGCGCGGCGGCATTGGCCGGCGTGATCGTGATCGGCTGCGGTAGGGTATAGGGATTGTTCTCAAACTGCCCGAAGAAGAAGAGCTTGTCCTTGATGATCGGACCTCCCAGCGTGAAGGCGACGTCCCACCAGCTGCGGTCGGGCTGCGCCGTCGCCAGGGTAGGAATCGCCTGCAGATCGAGCGGGCGGTACTGGCCCAGCGCTGAGCCGTGAAACTGATTCGTTCCCGACTTGAGCACGACGTTAATCTGTCCTCCCGCCGCGCGGCCGAACTCCGCCGAGTAACCGCTCGAAAGCGTCTGCGTCTGCGCCACCGCCTCCGGCGTAACGATAATCAGTCGAATCTGGCGGTTCGAACCATGCTGGGTATTATCCAGGCCATCCAGGTTCCACTGCGAACGCTCCGTTCCGCCGAAGGTGAACTGCGTCGTCGAAAAGGTATTCGTGGGAATGCCGATCACGCCCGGCGAAAGCAGAAGGTAGTTGAACAAATTGCGCGATGCGATCGGAAGATTCTCGATCTCGTGCTGGTCGAGCACCGCTCCCACCGTTGAGGTTCCCGTATCCATCAGGCTCGCGCCCGCATCCACCTGCACCGTCTCCGAGGCGTTTCCCACCGCCAGGGCGATGTCGATACGAGCCTCCTGCCCAATATTCAGAACGACTCCCTCCTGCGTCGTCTTCTGAAAGCCGTTCGCCGTCGCCTCCAGGCGATACGTCCCGACATGCACCAGGGGAAACCGATAGTAGCCGTTCGAATCGGTCACGGTCTCCTGCGAGATCCCCGTGCCGACGTTGATGAGAGTAATGTGCGATCCGCTGATTGAGCTCTTCGAAGGATCGAGCACATAACCATTGACTGCGGCGTCCACAGCGTTCGCTTGGCCAAACGAAGCCCGGGAAAACGCCAGAAAGACGAGGAGAAATAAAACATACAATTTGCGATTCACGCTGGCTCTCCGTTCAAGCGACCGTGCGGGCGGAATTGCCGGCAAGATCGCTCTCTTCCTCCACGCTAGAGAGCCCATACCCCCGCAAGACAGTCTCAACTCGCGGTCACAATGTGATTTCACAATGTTACAAATACGGAAGTCGCTGAAAGCAAAACGAGTTCTTACTTCACTTCCAGGGTGGTTTACAAGAATTTCATAAGTGTCCCCCATACTTGAAAAGTGCCAGCGCTTTTGCCAGAACTGTCGTCGCACATGCCGTCTTCCTTAATGGAAGACGAGCGCTGGCAGGTGGTGCTGCGCATCGTCGACTCCCCGCGCTTCTCCAAGTCCTCACGCCTCTCTCAGCTTCTGCTCTATCTCGCGGAAAAGACCCTGCTCGAACACGCCGCGCTCCTCAACGAGCAGAGCATCGCCATCGAAGTCTTCGAACGAGGGGACGACTTCAATCCCGGCGTCGACACCATCGTTCGCTCCCATATGGTGCGCCTCCGGCAAAGACTCGAGCAGTATGCCTCCGATTCTCCAGGCGGCAACTTTCGCGTGACCGTTCCCAAAGGCGAGTACATCGTGCGGTTCGATCGCACCTCCCCAGCCGCGCCCAATCTGGCGGAACTCCCTCCCATCTCTCAACCCACGCCAGGGCTTCCATCTGTAACCGCGAAAGTCTCTCTACGGACGCGATGGGTCACAAATCCTCTCTTTCTTCCCTGTTGTCTCCTGTCCCTCATCGTCGTGGGACTCTGCCTCGCGCTCTGGTCCGTGCACCATCGCTCCCAGCGTCCCGCTCCCCCGCTCTCTCATCCTCTTTGGAGCCGCATCTTCCAGCCCGCCCGGTCCACGACCTTCGTAGCTGCCGACAACGGCCTCGTGCTTCTGCACTGGATGACCAGGAAGGACACCACGCTCGCCGAGTATCTCGACCACAACTTCAACCAGGAGCTTCAGGGATTTCCACGTGAGCGCGCCGACGAGATTCGCAGTATCGCCAATCGCCGTTATACCTCCTTCGTCGACCTGAACCTCTTTCGCCATATCCAGCAGCTTCCCTTCGCCTCCCTGGATCGCCTCATCGTCAAATACGCCCGCGATCTCCGCATGGACGAGCTCAAACAAGGCAACATCATCCTCTCTGGGGCCCGAGGCGCCAATCCCTGGGTCGAGCTCTACGAGCCCCAGATGAACTTCTACGGCTCCAACGACGGCGTCCATCACGTCTATAGCTTCATCAACCGGCGCCCTCAGCCCGGGGAACCCGACCGCTACTTCGCCTCCGACTCTGACCCCGAGCGCCACGTCCTCGGCGTACTGGCCTTCATCTCCAACCTCGACCGAAACGGTAACGCCCTGGTCGTCGAGGGCAATTCCATGGCTGGCACCGAGGCCATCACCGACTTCCTCTTCAACGACGACACCCTCCTCCCCTTCCTCAACCGTCTCAAACGCCCCGACGGCACCCTCCCCCACTTCGAGGTCCTCGTCGAATCGAACAGCGTCAACGGCAACGCCGGCCCCTTCCACATCCTCTCCTACCGCACTCATCCTTAGCCGCCCGGCCACGGCAAAACACTCCCGCTGCAATCAGGGCAAACTTTGCTATAATGAATTACCAGCGTCTTCAGGAGTTCGAATCTATTCCTCAAGCGTTGAAACTATTAGGCATACGCAGACGGCACGACTTCCTCCGTGCCTGCCAGCCCCGCAGCCGGAACGCGATCTATGCCCGGATTTGGATCTTGGGAAGAAACTTCCTGGGCTCCGCCCCCGAGCGATCGCCTGCCTGCGGAGAATCTGCGACGAAGGATTGGAGTTTAGTCATGGCGCAAAAATGTGAACTCTGCGGCAAGGGTCCGCAGTTCGGCAACAATATTTCCCACGCTCACAACACCACGCGGCGTCGCTGGAACGTGAACCTGCAGTCAGTCAAGGCCGTCGTCGGTGGAGCCAGCAAGCGCGTCCGCGTCTGCACCAGCTGCATCAAGACCGGCAAAGTCGTCAAAGGCTAAGCCTCTTTTCAGGAAAGAACCATCCGCCCCAGCCGCACTCTCGCGGGCTGGGGCTTTTCCTGTCGATCCCGATCCTGTCCCCACCCCAAAAGACGAGTCGCAATCGCCTCCCTCACGCCTTGGCGATCACTTCAATCTCCACCAGGGCATCTTTCGGCAACGCCGCCACCGCGATCGTCGAACGGGCCGGAGGAACCACTCCCTCCGGAGCCAAGCACCTCTCGTAGATCTCATTCATCGCCGCAAAATCATCCATGCTCTTCAGGAAGACTGTCGTCTTCACCACATCTTCCAGCCCCAGCCCGGCCTCACTCAAAACCGCCTTGATATTCTCGAACACTCGCACCGTCTGCTCAGAAACTCCCCCCGGAACCAGCTGTCCGGTCGAGGGATCGAGGGCCACCTGGCCCGAGGCGTAGAGCATATCTCCCACCCGGACAGCCTGTGAGTACGGTCCGATAGCGGCGGGGGCGGAGGAGCTGGATACGGGAATCTTCTTTGCGCTCATAGGTGTCCCCAGTCTACCCGCAAGTCCATCGCGCGTGAAAACCCACTTCTATGCAACCATTTGCGGCCAACCCTTGGCCTCTTTCCGCCTTCTCACAGATGTACAAACTAGTCCGGCATAAATTTGCCTTCAGATAACTAACCGGCCCCTGCCAAGGACTATCCTTTCGGCGATGTACGAATCTCAATCAACGGAGTGACTATGGGAATCCTCGACACGATTCAGCAGTTGGCAGGGCAGACAGGTGCCGCAGCCCAGGGCGATCAGGCAAAGGTTGCAGGTGGTTTCATCGAGGCTCTGGCCGCGCATCCTGAAGGCATCGAGGGAGTGCTCAACAGCCTCAAGGCCAACGGCCTCGCCGACCACGTCGGAGCCTGGGCCTCGGGACAGGCCGCGACCGCCACTCCGGACCAGATCCAGCAGGGCCTCGGCTCCACCGGCCTGATCGAAAAGACCGCCGAGAGCGCCGGAGTCTCCTCCTCGGCCGTCACCTCGGCCCTCGCCGTCGTGCTTCCCATGGTCATCCAGCACTTCGCCCCCAACGGCCAGACCGCCGAGCCCAGCAGCTTCAGCTCCCTGGCCCAGCAGGTCCTCGGAAAGCTGCTCTAAAACTAATCCGCTCGAACCACCCCGGCGCGGCAGCATCTCTTGAAAAGCTCCTGCGCCCGGAGACACCCGCAACGCCAGAATCCAAGGAGAACCAGCATGGCCGATCTCGAGCAGTTGAAACAGAAGTACGCCCTCGTCCTCTCCACCATCGAGAGCTTCAGCGAATTCGGAGCCAAGGTCGAGTCCGTCGATCTCGCCGGCGAACAGCTTCACATCAAGGCGACCGTACCCTCGAAGGTCGTCGCCAATCGCGTCTGGGATGCGATCAAGCAGTGCGATCCCAGCTACTCCGACCTCAAGCACGAGATCGTCACCTCCGGCGGCGACACCCAGCCCTACACCATCAAGTCCGGCGACAGCCTCTCGAAGATCAGCAAGCACTTTTACGGCGACGCCAACAAGTACCCGGAGATCGCCAAGGCTAACGGCATTGAGAATCCGGACCGCATTCAGGCCGGCAAGCAGATTAATCTGCCCGTGCTCGGCTAAACGTTTTATCCGCGGGCCGCGATCCAGGCAGGAACGGGTTGCGGCCTTTTATTTTGCAAAGGAAAAGAAGATTGGCCTGCCGGCCGGGCCCACTACGCGTGGGGCGGTCACTTCGTGACTCGTATACTCCCTTCGGGGTGGGCTCCCGTTGGTTGCTTGCGAAGATCTTCGACCAACGGGAGGCCCAAGGCAAAGCCGACATACGCATCACGAAGTGACCGCCCGTACCGGGGTCCCCACAAACAGGTCTTCATTTGTGGGGTGGTCGAGCGTAGTGGGCCCGCGCGGCAGCACAGTTCTTCCAGGCATCCAAATCACCATGAATCACGACGTCATCGTCATCGGAGCCGGCATCGCCGGGCTCACCGCCGCCCGAACTCTCGCCGAGCAGGGCATCCGCGTCGTCGTCCTCGAGGCCCGCAACCGGATCGGCGGCCGCATCCTCACCCATCGTGCCTCTCAATACCCCCCCGTCCAACCCATCGAACTCGGCGCCGAGTTCATCCACGGCCGCTCCCCCGAGCTCTGGGCCTTGATCACCGAAGCCAACCTAGACACCTACGAGCGCGACGGCACTCAAGGCTGCTTGCGCGACGGCCTACTCCGTTCCTGCGAGGAAGAAGATCGCGCCTTCAGCCTCCTCGAGGGCCTCGCAGACCATACCGGACCCGACATCAGCTTCTCCCAATACGCCTCCACCTTCAAGGCCACCGACTCCGAGCGCGCCAGCCTCCGCAACTTCGTCGAGGGCTTCAACGCCGCCGATGCCGACCAGATCGGCGTCGCCTCCCTCGCCGCCCAGCAGAAGGCCGAAGATGCCATCGAAGGCAGCCGCGCCTTCTACCTCCGCACCGGCTACGATCGCCTCCCTCACTACCTCGCCAACCGCATCCTCGACTTCGGCGGCACCATCGAGCTCAACACCCCGGTCCGCGAGATCCGCTGGAAGCCCGGCTCCGTCGAGATCGTCGACGGCAGCCAGACCGTCTCCGCCGCCCGCGCCCTCCTCACCGTCCCTCTCGGCGTCCTTCAATCCGGCGCCATCGCCCTCCATCCTCGCCCCCAGCAGCACCTCGCCGCCGCCTCCCAGCTCCGCATGGGCCACGTCGTCCGCTTCACCCTGCTCTTTCGCGAGGCCTTTTGGACCACCCGCCTCGAAGATCTGAGCTTCCTCTTCGCTCCTACCGAGCTTCCCGGCGTCTGGTGGACTCCCCATCCCGACCCCAGCCCCATCCTCACCGGCTGGGTCGGAGGTCCCCGCTCCGCCGTGCTCGCCAGCCTCACCCTCGACCAGCTCACCGAACACGCCTGCGTCTCCCTCGCCCGCATCTTCTCCATCGATGCCCGGCAGGTACGTCAGCTTCTCCTCAGCTGCCACACCCACAACTGGAGTCAGGACCCCTACTCCCTCGGAGCCTACAGCTACGTCGCCACCGGAGGCCTCGATGCCCCCCGCCAGCTCTCCGAGCCCGTATCCGGAACCCTCTTCTTCGCCGGAGAACACACCGATACCACCGGCAACTGGGGAACCGTACACGCGGCGATGCGCTCCGGCCTCAGAGCAGCCCAGCAGATCCTCGACGCGCAGTAACGTCACCTGAGGACAGCCTTAGAACAATTCCCTGATGCTCGTGATCCATCTGAAGAGCGTCGAATGCTGTTTTCTTTGGGAGGAAAGGCAATGGCCTGCCGCGCGGGCCCACTGCCGAATGGGGAAGATCAAGCCATAGGAAACGGCTTCATCAGATAGTCTTTCGCCGCCTGCAACACTCCATCGAGCGCCTTCCACTCCCGCTTGACGATCCTGTTTCCCGCCCGCAGCAGAAGATAAGCGGGAATCCCCACAAATGCCAGCCCTGAGTGCCGACGAATCAGAAGCAGCCCCGCGAAGGTCTGGGTCTTCGACATGAAAAACGTCTCTTTATTCCCGGAGCTCCCTCCCTCCTTATGCAACACCGCCGTATCCTCGGCAACGACGATCTTCCATCGCGTCTTCTGCATGCGAAGGCAGAAATCCGAATCTTCGCAATACATAAAGGCCCCTTCGTAGAGAAGACCCACCTCCTCCACCATCGCGCGCCGCGCCAGCACGCTGGCAAAGGTAAGGTAGGAGTTCCTCCCGAACTCTGCAGGCCCATAAAAATGCCTCGAATAGGCGATCAGAGGGTTGATCGTGCCTCCACCCCATGCCTGGACCCGCGAAGGGTCATGCGAATAGTACAAGACCGTTCCGATCAAACCTGCGCCGGGATCTCCCTGAGCCCGTCTCACCAGTTTGGTGAGAGTATCGGGAGGACAAACCGTATCGTTATTGAGCAGCCATAGATACTCGACGCCGCTCTCTTGCAGAGCCGCCCGCAACCCCACATTGCATCCCTTGGAATACCCGAGATTCTCATGGGTCTCGATCAGGCGAACCTCCGGAAAGGAAGATCGTATGCGCTCCACCGAGTCGTCGGTCGAGCCATTATCCACCACGATGATCTCGAGATTGGGATAGTCCTGCCGTTGCAGAGAGGCCAGGCATTCGAGCGTATCCTTCCACCCATTCCAGTTCAGAATTACGCATGAGGCGCGGGGAAAATCTTGGCCATTCATCGTCAACTCCCCACTCTACCATCCACCCGCTCCCGCAATCCCTTGGCATCCACCGGAGCCCGCACCTTGGCATCATTATCAAAGTACACATACACGTCCCGAGGCCGCACCTCCACGTCCTTACCATCGGCACGACGCCCTTCAGGCTGGTCTCCGCGCGCCCACGTCCTCACCCGGTCCGCCCACACCTCCAGCGCCGCGTCCTCATACCCGCTGGTGTAGAGTTGCTCCGATCCATGCAGCCTGCAGTACACAAAGTCCGAACTCACATCCATCAACAGCGGCCACTCCACCGTATCGGCCACCACCAGTCCGATGTCGTGCGCGCGCAGCAGCTCCACAAACTCCGCCGTGACAAAGCTCTCGTGACGAATCTCCACGCAGTGCCTCAGCCTTGCATCCCGCCGCACCCGAAACCCCGCACCCTCCCCCATCCGGCTCCCATGCCGCCGCATCAGCGCCGCCGCCTCACGATGCGAGCGCGGCAGAATCTTAAAAAACTCCTCGAAACGCTCGCGATCGAACCTCATCTGCGGAGGAAACTGCCACAGCAGCGGCCCCAGCTTCTCTCCCAGCAGCAGCAGACCGCTGCCAAAAAAATTTGCCAGCGGAACCCGCACCTCCCGCAGCTTCAACATGTGCGTAAGGTAGCGCGATCCCTTCACCGCGAAGACAAAATTCTCCGGCGTCTCCGCCGCCCACCGGGTAAAACTCTCCGGCCTCTGCAGCGAATAAAACGTCCCATTAATCTCGATCGTGTCGAAGGAGTGCGAGGCGAACTCCAGCTCCCTGCGCTGCGCCAAGCCACGCGGATAAAACACGCCGCGCCATCCGGCATACCTCCAGCCCGAGATCCCGATCCGAATCTTCCCTTGCTCTCCCATCGCTTCTTTAGATGGCCATCCATCCTCGAAGCGCCGCTCCGCTCCTGCCACAAACCTCTCGGCAAACGCCTGCTTTTGGCGTAGCATCTGAGTCACTATGGCCGTCTCGCGTCCGCTGCTGAATACTCCCCACGACTCCACGCCCGACACCCAGATCACCCTTGACGGCGCGCAGGTTCCCGCTCGCGGCGGCGCTCTGCTGGTCGAACTTATCAATCAATATCGCGAAAACTCCCAGCAGAAGCCCCTTCCGCAGGTCTGTTACCTGCCCCAGATGGGCCCTATCGAGAGCTGCGACACCTGCATGGTCGAGGTAGATGGAAAACTCGCTCGCGCCTGCGGAACTCTCATCACCCCAGGCATGAGCGTGGTCACCGACAGCCACCTCGTCGACATCGCCCAGCGCGAGGCCTTCGACCGCATCCTCAAGAACCACATGCTCTACTGCACCGTCTGCGACAACAACAATCAGAACTGCACCATCCACAACACCACCGCGGTCCTCGACGTAAAGCATCAGAAGCGCCCCTTCACCCACAAGCCCTATGCGCAGGACATGTCCAACGCCTTCTACCGCTACGATCCCGATCAGTGCATTCTCTGCGGCCGCTGCGTCGAGGCCTGCCAGAACGTCCAGGTCAACGAGACCCTCTCCATCAACTGGGAGAGCGACCACCCCCGCGTCCTCTGGGACAAGCAGGACCCCTATAAGGAGAACCAGATCGACGGCTCCTCCTGCGTCTCCTGCGGCCACTGCGTCACCGTCTGCCCCTGCAACGCGCTCATGGAAAAGACCATGCTTGGCCACGCCGGCTATCTCACCAACCTCCCCCACAACGTCCTTAATCAGATGATCGACGTCGTCAAGGCGGTCGAGCCCCCCATCGGCTATCCCCCCATCCTCGCCATCTCCGACATCGAGTCCGAGATGCGCCACGCCCGTGTCAAGCGCACCAAGACCGTCTGCACCTACTGCGCCGTCGGCTGCAGCTTCGAGGTCTGGACCCGCGACCGCCACATCCTCAAGATGGAGCCCACCCACGGCCCCGCCAACGGCGTCTCCACCTGCATCAAGGGCAAGTTCGCATGGGGCCACGTCAACTCCGACGACCGCCTCGTCTCGCCCCTCCTCCGCAAAGGCGACACCTTCGTCGAGATCTCCTGGGAAGAAGCCCTCGACCTGGTGCAGCAGAAGTTCACCGAGACCATCCAGCAGCACGGCCCCGACGCCCTCGGCTTCATCGCCTCCTCCAAATGCACCAACGAGGAGAGCTTCCTCATGCAGAAGCTTGCCCGCGCCGTCATCGGAACCAACAACGTCGACAACTGCGCCCGCTACTGCCAGAACCCCGCCACCATGGGCCTGCAGCGCACCGTCGGCTACGGCGGCGACTCCGGCTCCATCGCCGACATCGAGCGCGCCGGCCTCGTCCTCATCATCGGAGCTAATCCCGCCGAAAACCACCCCGTCCTCGCCACCCGGGTCAAGCGCTCGCACAAGTTCCACGGCCAGCGCCTCATCGTCGCCGACCTCCGCAAGCACGAGATGGCCGAGCGCGCCGACCTCTTCTTCCGCCCCAATCCCTCCACCGACGCCGTATGGCTCAACGGCGTAGCCCGCTACATCCTCGAGCACAACCTCCACCAGCCCAAGTTCATCGAGCAGTGGGTCAACCACTTCGAGGAGTACAAAAAATCCCTCGAGCCCTACACCCTCGAGCACACCGAGCGCGTCACCGGAGTCCCGCAAGCAACCCTCATCACCGTAGCCAACGAGATCGCCGCCGCCGATGGCGTCTGCATCCTCTTCGCCATGGGCGTCACCCAGCACACCGGAGGCTCCGAGACCGCCACTGCGCTCTCGAACCTCCTCCTGCTCACCGGCAACTACATGCGCCCCAACGCCGGGGCCTACCCCCTGCGCGGACACAACAACGTTCAGGGCGCCAGCGACTTCGGCTCCATGCCCAACGTCTTCTCCGGCTACCAAAAAGTCGACGACGAGGCCGTCCGCACCAAATTCGAGGCCGCCTGGCAGGTCACCCTTCCCACCAGCGACGGCAAGGACAATCACCAGATGATCGATGCCATCCACGAAGGCACGCTCAAGGTGATGTACATCAAGGGCGAGGACACCATTACCTCCGACTCCAACGCCAACTACGTCGCCACCGCGCTCTCCAAGCTCGACTTCTTCATCGTGCAGGACATCAATTTCTCCGAGACCTGTCGCTACGCCGACCTCGTCCTCCCCGCCTGCGTCTCGATCGAAAAGGACGGAACCTTCACCAGCACCGAACGCCGCATCCAGCGCATCTATAAAGCCCTCGAGCCCTTAGGTGAATCCAAGCCCGACTGGCAGATCATCCAGCTCATCGCCAACCGCATGGGCGGCAAGTGGCACTACTCCCACCCCTCCGAGATCATGGACGAGATCGCCTCCCTCACTCCCCTGCTCGCCGGAGTCAGCTACAAGCGCCTCGAAGGCTTCAACAGCCTCCAGTGGCCCGTCGCCGCCGACGGAACCGACACCCCCCTGCTCTTCACCAAGGGGTTTCCCTTCCCCGACGGCAAGGCCCGCTTCTTCACCACCACCTACCTTCCCCCGTCCGAAGAGAAGAACGAGTCCTACGATCTCCACCTCAACAACGGCCGCCTGCTCGAGCACTTCGAGCAGGGCTCCATGACCCGCCGCACCCCCGGCATCCACGCCATGACCCCCGACAACTTCGTCGAGGTCTCCCCCGAGCTCGCCCAGGAGCGCGGCATCACCACCGGCTGCTACGTCCAGCTCCACTCCCCCTACGGAGAGGTCCGCGTCCAGGCCGTCGTCACCGACCGCGTCCACGGCAAGCAGCTCTACATGTCGCTCAACTCCGTCGACGAGCCCGTCAACAAGCTCACCAGCAGCCACACCGACCGCGCCACCCACACCCCGGCCTTCAAGGAGACCGCCGTCCGCATGACTCTCGTCGCCGATCAGGAGAAAGAGCATCAGACCGGCGAGCGCATCGGCAAGAAGAACCGTCATCCCTTCGGCCCTGGCAACTTCCGCCTCGGAACTCGAACCCCGCAGAACGGCCCCGAGATCGAGCGCAAGTGGGCGCGTCCCGACTACCATCTCCCCGGAACCAAGCCCGAGGACAAGCTCGTCCAGATCGCCTCCACCCATGTGTAAACGAGGACAGCGCTGCCGCGCGGGCGCCCTGCGCGGGCGGCGGTCACTTCGTGACGCGTATACCAGCTTCGCCGTGGGCCTTCCGCTGGTCGGCGCAAACATTTTCGCAAGCGACCAACGGGAGCCTTCATCCCAAAGGGGACACACGCGTTACAAAGTAACCGCCCGTACCGGGGTTCCCACAAACAGGTCTTCGTTTGTGGGGTGGCCGAGCGCAGTGGGCCTGGCCGGCAGGCCAATGTAATCCAGAGCAGGAGCAGATAAATGGCAAACCCGATCACCTTCAAGCCCGCCCCCGTCGATCCACACCTCGAGCTCGAGCGCCGCCTCGCCCGCGCCCCCCGCGAGCACGCCGAGGCCCTCCTCGTCGTCTACGACATCCTCCAGGCCGCCCACGACAATGGCACCCTCGACGCCGTCCACGGCCTCATCACCGCCCGCGACAAGATCGCAGGCCGCCTCGCCGAGGCCGCCAACACCGAGGAGGGCAAGACCGCCCTGCTCAATCTCCTGGAAGCTGCCAAGGTCCTCGCCTCGCTCGATCCCGAAGTCCTCGCGCCCGTAGCCCAGGCCATGCGCCAGAGCTCCGAGCAGCACAAGCGCGAGACCACGCCTCCCTCCTCCTGGCAGCTCTTCCGCCGAGCCACCAGCGAAGACGGACGCCGCGGCCTCTCCTTTTTCACCCTGATCCTCACCAACCTCGGCCGCTCCCTCAAGCATTGATGGATTTCACTCTCCATTCGAACAACACAAATCCGAGAAGCACCGACTACTGCAAACTCGCGCTTTTATACTTTTCTAAAAACATGGGAACGCCCATGACGCGATACTTCTTTAAATCTCTAGCAGTCTGCGTCTATCTGGCAATTTGCGTAGCAACGAATAGCCAGTCCACTGGCGTCGACCATGGAGCTGCGGCTACCCAAGAGTACACCGCCGTGTTCTCTCGGTCGAAGACGCCGTGCACGGAGAACGATTCCGCCCAACCTCACATTGCGTGCATGGACAAAGAGTTGGAAGAGATTGAGGTGCACCTGGACGCTTTCGTTGAGAATCTTCGAGGAACTACGGGATCACACGAAGAACTGGACGCACTCAATCAAACGGACGCCAAATGGCGAGCTTATAGGGAAAGCGCCTGCATGCTGCCCTTCAAACGATTCGGCGGAGGAACAATCAGGGTGCCCCTATCGATGAAGTGCCGATGGACTCTCGATCGCTCCTACATGGAGCAGCTGAATAATTTATTTCAAAATCGCAGCTCTTAGAGAGACGCTCATGCTCACGCACCTTGAACCAATCAGCTTCATCCCCACCCTCGACACCGAGCGCGCCCACCTCTTCTACGTCGATACCCTCGGCCTCGTCTTCCTCTCCGAAGATCCCTTCGCCCTGGTCGTCCGCGCCAACGGCCTCGACCTCCGCATCGTCCGCATGGACTCCTTCAGCCCCGCGCCCTACACCATCTTCGGATGGAAGGTTCCCTCGATCGACGAAGCCGTTCGCAACCTCGCCTCCATCGGCATCGTCTTTGAGCGTTATCCCTTCCTCGAGCAAGACGCCAACGGCATCTGGTCCGCCCCCGGTGAATCCGCCAGGGTCGCTTGGTTCAAAGATCCCGACGGCAACGTCCTCTCCCTCTCGCAGCATGGATGATCTATGGCCCGGGAGCCAGGCTGAATCAGGACGTGCGCTGCCGCGCGAGCTCCCTACGCAGGTGGCGGGTCCCCACAAAACAGGTCTTCGTGTGTGGGGTGGCCGAGCGCAGTGGGCCCGGCCGGCAGGCCATATCTTTTCTCAAGAAACCCTAGCCTGTCTCCCCCGTTCCCCCGCCCTAGCCACGGCTCGGTTGATCGCCCCCAGGGCTGCCCACATCCCGGCCCATTCGCGCTCCGTCATCCCCTCCTGTGATCAAATAAATCTGTGAACCATCCCTTTGAAATCGGCAACGTCCCCGTAGGCCGCGGCAGACTCTTCCTCATCGCCGGCCCCTGCGTCATCGAGTCCGAGCAGCACGCCCGCACCATGGCCGACGCCATCCAGCGCATCGCCTCCGACCTCGACATCCCCTACATCTTCAAGGCCAGCTACGACAAGGCCAACCGAACCTCCATCCACAGCTTCCGCGGCCCCGGCATCGAGGAAGGCACCCGCATCCTCAAGGCCATCTCTCAGTCCAACAGCCTCCCCGTCCTCACCGACGTCCATACCGCCGAGGACTGCGCCCGCGTCGCCGAGGCCGTCGACGTCCTCCAGATCCCCGCCTTCCTCTGCCGCCAGACCGATCTCCTCATCGCCGCCGCCGAGGCCGCCCAGCAGCACGGCCGCGCCATCAACATCAAGAAGGGTCAGTTCGTTGCCCCCGCCGACATGCGCCACGCCGTCGAAAAGGTTCGCGACAGCAGCTGCAACAGCGTCTCCCTCACCGAGCGAGGAGCCAGCTTTGGCTACAACAACCTCGTCGTTGACATGCGCTCGCTTCCCATCATGCGCCAGTTCGCCCCCGTCGTCTTCGACGGAACTCACTCTGTACAAACGCCTTCCACCCAGAACGGTGTCTCTGGGGGTCAACCCGAGTTCATTCCCGTGCTCGCCCGCGCGGCAGTGGCGGCAGGCGTCGACGGCGTCTTCCTCGAGGTCCACGACGACCCTCAGCATGCCAAATCCGACGGCGCCAATGCCCTCCACCTCAACCACCTGCCCCACATCCTCCAACAACTCCTTGCAATCCACCAGGCGGTCGCCTAGCATCGGAGGTGCTCCCCAACGCTCCCTGGTTTCTCTGGTTGATACCTCTCCAATTCATTAAAAAAAACGGCCCCTCGCTTGAGGGGCCAATCTGCCTTGGTTCTCTCTGGTTAGGAGAGTCTATTGTGGGAGCGATCTGGGTCGCTCGCCAACAAACCGATAAACTTGTGGGACGGAGTAAATGAGCTAACACCGTCCTGTACGGGGAGGGCCCTTACTGGTTTGCCTCCGGGGGCGCGCTGACGCTGCTGTGTGAAGCCGCGGAAGAAGGCACAGTATTCGATGCGTTGTTGGAACCCATCGTTGCCAGGCTGTTGTGCAGCAACGTTACGCGTACGCCGTTGGTGAAAGCCTTCTCGCCATCGACGGGCTTCGCCGTATTCTTGCCCAGGCCCGTCCGATAGATCCGGAAGACCGGAACCTGATGCTCTGTCACCATGTAGCGAACCACGGCATCCGCCATCGTCTGCGACGTCTGAACCCCGCCGCGGCTATACCCCTGAACCTCTAGGATGTAGCCTTTCTCGTTAGCCAGCTTCGCCGCTAGGTCATCCAGCTCGGCTTTCGCCTTCGGTCCCAGCGTCGTGCGACCCGAGGCGAACGGCACCGAGGTCGAAACGACCTCCTGGTACTGATCGAGATTGGTCACCGTCGTGTTCAGGCTATCGGCCCGTGTGCTGGCGTTCGAGGCGGTCTGCTGAGCACCGTTCGCGCGATTGGCAGCGTCCGCCGCATGTTGATCCGCCAGTTGGGCTGCGCTCTGCGCCTTGTTGATGCCCGCCGTCGCGCGGCTGTCTACATCACGAATATCGTTTGCGTTCTTCGATTGCAGCTGATCCAGCTCGTTCGTACGATCCTTGATCGGATCCACCTGCCTGTGGACCCACTTCTTACGAGCCAGAGGATTCAGGTGTCCCCAGAACCCTTCCTTCGACTGCGACTCCAACGGCTTGCCCGTCGCATACGTGGTCTTATCGTCCACACTCATCTGCTGATTATTTGAGGCCGGCTGGCTGCTCGAATTCGGAGCCTGCGTAGTGTCAGGTGCTGCCTGTGTTGCCGATTGCGCCAAAGCGCTCATGCCCATTGCGGTGCCGAGTACTACAACTGAGAGACCAAATTTCGTTCCGGTATTCATCATGTTTTCGCTCCTCTGCACCCGCGCCTGCCGTCTCAGACGCCTGTACGTCGGAAACTAGAGCACATTTCACGCCAAACTCTTTTTATTGCAAATCGATGATGAAAACAAAACGCTTATCAAAAATTTCCACATCACATCCTCAAATCCGGCATATCACTTGCCTCGCAAATTCTTCCATCCTCCGGGTAAGTATTTCTGAAAGCCCGCGTTACACCGCCAGATGGGAAGAAAACTCCCGGTGCAGGCCGGCAGGTCTGTCTTTTACCCCAAACAGGACAGTACGGTTCAAAAGGGGCTATCTCTTTTCTACGTGGATAATCCGGACCTCGGGCATCTGCATATTCCAGCCCGACGGTACCGAGTCGAAGATCAGCCGGAACTCCTGGTCCGCCCCCGGCTTCAGCGGGACCGCGCTCACCGGCTGCACGTCCACATAGGGCTCCCGCGTCCGAATCAGCGACAGCGGCAGGGTCTCGATCTGGGGAGGCGTCTGGTCGTCGGCCCGAAACAGGACCTGCACCGTCACCCCGGTCACCGTGTCCTGCCCCGCATTATGGATATGCCCGTCGATAAACGTCGACTTGACGTTCGAAAGACTCGCCGACTCGCTCATCGCCAGTCCCGACAATGGAAGATTATTCGCGTACGTGTCGAGCGGCTGAACCCCAGTCACCGCCACAGGCTTGCGATGTCCTATCAGGACCAGCGCAGCCACCACAGCAAGGACAGCCGCACCTGCGATCAGCCACGCCGAGAGCGGCATCCCCGTCGATCGCGGCGCCGCCGGGGCAAAGATCTCAGCAGGCGCCTGACCACCCCCCGCCGGATTCTGCGACTTTGTCTCCGAAGATTCGGGCTTGCGATCCATCGATGCTCCTCTCGCCGAGATTTTATCGTGCCTCCAGAGGCTCCATCCCTACCGCCGGCCTCGGCTTCCACAGTGAAATTCTGAACCATTCCAGGCACGGTCGGCAAAAACTTCGCTCGATTTTCATCGTTCTTCGCCGATTTCCATTGCATCATCGAATTCACGCTGAACATCTACTGCACCAGAGCCGTATATCCCCCGTAGCGTGAGCAGGAGAGACCGAGCCATGAGCTCCCCCATCGGTTTCCGGAACGGCCAGGCGCCTCAATCCCATCGCGACTCCATGGCCCCGACTTCCAGAGTAACTACGCCTCCCGCTCGAGGCGCCGACTACGCCTATCGCATCGCCGCTCTCACCACCGGACTCATCCTTCTGGCCACCGTCATGTAATCCCTTCAACGCAAGCGGAGCCTCATGCAAAGCTGGCGCGCTTCACATTTTCGCGGAAGTCCTTCCCTTTCAGCTCCACCACCACGCACATCTCCTGCAGCCGCGACCACACCCGGTCGCCGATCCGGTCCGCCAGCGTCAGCCTGGTCATGGCCCTCTTCGCCTCCTGCCTCGGCTGATTGAACGTATCCACCGGCTGCGAGAACGAGACCGACGGCGGCTCGTTGGGAAGGTTTGACGTGATAATGGTCGATTTGTCCTCGTTGTATCGGCTGCTCAGGATGAACGATGTCGTGTCCCAGCTCCAGTCGCTTGGAGTAATATCGCCCAGATCGTCCAGCACCAGAAGATCGCAGGTGATCGCCGTCTTCAGGATCGCCGTCTCCATCCCCGGCGCGTTCACACTATAAGTCGAGCGCAGGTTTTCGAGCAGCTCCTTATGCTCCCAGAACACGCCCGTCGCCCCCCGCTCCGTAATCAGGTGCTTCAGGATGCTGATCGCCAGATGCGTCTTCCCCAAGCCCCGTGGTCCTACAAACAGCAGGCCTTTGCCATTGGTTTCAATAGGATAGCCCTGCGTAAACCGCTTCGAGGTCGACAATGCCCGTCCCAGGCTCTCCGTCGCCGAGCTATGGACCGTCTCATAGTTCTCAAGCGAACAGCCCTGGTAGCGCCTCGGAATCCTGGCCTTCGCCAGCTCGCGATCCGCCCGGATCTGGACCCGGCACACGCACTCCTCGGCGAAGCGCCGGCCATCGCGCTCGATGACCCGCATCCCCATTCCCTCGCAGATTGGACACACCGTCGACATACCTTCAGTATCGCAGCATCGCCCTGTGCGAAATCGAGCAGACCAGGCGTTGCCGCGCGGGCCGGCAGGCCATCGCCTTTTCCCACTGGGCAGAGACCATGATACAATCAGGGAAGTGCTGCCATCGGGCCATGCCCGTGCTGGCCGGCATCGCGACAGGCCCCTCGATGTGACGTGAGTCTAACCGTTGCAAGCGATCCGCGATCGTAAAAAGCCAATCTCTGAAGCCGGCAAAAAGATTGACCGGCGAAAGGAACGTTTCATGCCAAAAGAGGGAATCCACCCCAAGTACGAGACCATCACCGTCAAGTGCGCCTGCGGAACCAGCTTCGAGACCCGTTCAACCCACAAGGGCGACATCGTTCTCGAAATCTGCTCCGCCTGCCACCCGTTCTTTACCGGCAAGCAGAAGCTGGTCGACACCGCCGGACGCGTCGAGCGCTTCCGCCGCAAGTTCGCCCAATCGGACGCCGGCAAGGCCGCCGCTTCCAAGTAAGCGGAATATCGGACACCTGGAAGGCCTCCGCAAAACGGAGGCCTTTCTATTGCCAATTGACGGAGTCTCGTTCATGAACCTCCGGCAGCAGCTCGCAGCAGAACTCGCTAAAAAGATCTCGGGCTCCACCGCCGACATAGATCGCGGACACGGCTGCCTCATGACCGGCAACAAGATCTTTGCCTTCACCCGGCCCGATGAGAGCGCAGCTCTCAAGCTTCCCGAAGCGCGCATCGCCCAGCTGCTCCTCGACAGCGAGCTCCGCCAGATGGTCATGGGCAAGCGAACCATGCGCCAGTGGATCGTTGTTCCCAATATCGATACACCACTCAACCTGAAGCTGCTCCTCGAAGCCAGGGACTATGTCGCCTCGCTCCCGCAGGAAGAAACGTCCAAACCGGCAACGAAGTCATCAAAAAAAACAGCAAAGAAGACCACCGCGAAGTCCGCGAAGAAGATTACAGAGAAGAGATGAAGAAGCGTTATACCCTCGAGCAGAAGAAGTGGGACTCGCCCATCGAACACGCGATGCCCAGCCATGCGCGCGTCCCCGCCAGCTTCTCCATCGGCAACGTCACCATCGCTCCGGCGACCGTGCTCGCCCCTATGGCCGGCGTCACCGACACCGTCTTCCGCCGCTTCATCAAGAACGCCAGCCAGTTCACTTCCAATGAAAGTGTCATCTTGAGCGAGCGCAGCGAGTCGAAGGATCTGCGGTCCGTCTCAGACGATACCAACGTCGAGCAGGAGACCACCAACCAGCAATCCGGCTGCGGCCTCATCATGACCGAGTTCACCTCCGCCGACGGGCTATCCCGGATGAGGGAGACCAAGCGCAAGCGCTATCTCACCTACTACGACGACGAGCACCCCATCTCCGCGCAGCTCTTCGGCTCCAACCCCGAGACCCTCGCCGACTCCGCCCGCATCGTTCAGGACGCCGGCTTCGACATCGTCGACCTCAACCTCGGCTGTCCCGCCAAGCGCGTCGTTGCCTGCAACGGAGGCTCGGGCCTGCTCAAAGACCTCCCCCACATCGAGCGCATCTTCAAAGCCATTCGCTCCGCCGTATCGATCCCCTTCACCGTCAAGTTCCGCATGGGATGGAACGACCACCACATCGTCTGCGTCGAGCTCGCGAAGATGGCCGAGGACTGCGGCCTCAACGCTTGCGCCCTCCACGCCCGCACCCGCGAAGACGGCTATACCGGCCAGGCCCGCTGGGAGTACATCGCCATGGTCAAAGATGCCGTCCGCATTCCGGTCATCGGCAACGGCGACATCCGCACCCCCGAGGACGCCGCAGCCATGGTCGAAAAGACCGGCTGCGACGCCGTCATGATCGGCCGCGCCGCCCCCTCCAATCCCTGGATCTTCCGCCAGATCGCCCAGTACACCGCCAGCAAAGAAGTCACCGGCGTCGGAACCTACGACATCCCGACTAACGACGACCGCTACCGCATGATCCGCACCTACTTCCAGATGCTGGTCGACGAGATCGCTCTCGAAGAGGCCGCCGAGGCCGCCCGCGCCGAGGCCATCGCAGCCCAGGGCCAGATCGCCCGCGAGAAGCGCCACCGCGACGCGGTCGGGAAGATGAAGCAGTTCGCCGCCTGGTTCACCCACGGCGTCTCAGGCGGCGGAGCCCTGCGCAAGCAGATCTTCGAATCCAAAAACGGCAACGCCGTCCTCGACGCCGTCGAGCGCTTCTTCACGAACCCAACGCCCGCAACTGCAGACGGCCTCGCCGAAGACACCGATCACTCCCTCGAGACCATCGGCGCCGCCTGCGATTAAGGCTACAAGCCTCTAAAAAGTCCCTCAAGAGGAATAAACCGCCCCGCGCGCATCCCCATTGCGCCTGCGCCACACCACCTTCACCTTCTTCCGCCATCGCTCATCCAGCGCCACCAGCTCCCACTCCACCCGTGGCGAAAGATACCGCAGCACAATCTCGGTCGCCGGATGCACCCTGAGAGCCGGAGCCACCAGGTAAAGTTTCGGAGCCTCCCCGGCCAGCACCACGCCGCCAAAGTAGCCTGACCTCTGAAACTCCCCCAACTCCCCTTCGCGCCGCAGATGGTGCCAGCGCACTCGCACCCAGTAGTCCAGCCCCTGCAGCGCCAGGTGCAGATCCTCCTCCGCCTTCAGCTCGATCACCGCCAGCCGGCCATCCCGCAGAACTCCCATCAGGTCCAGCATCCCTCGATCTCCCGCCACAAACGCCGGAACCTGCGTATAGACATGTCCCGGATCGAGATGCGCATCGAGCGGCTCGAGATCCTGCCGCAGCACGCTCTCGAGCCAACGTTCCGGCTGCATGCGGTACAGCGGATCGCGCCGGTCGCCCTCCGCATGCCTGCGCTCGAACAGCCGCCGCACCAGCTCCCGCAGGGCATCTTCCGTCTCCGCACGCAACAAAGTCTCGTTCGCCCCCGCCCCAAAGACAATCTCCTCCTCCAGGTTGAACGAGTTCCCCTTGTACCCCGCCCGCACCCGTGCGAACGCGAGCCCGTGCAGCAGAAAACTCATCTCCGCTCCAGTCGAGACCACCGTCTCCACCTGCCCGCGCCAGGCCTCCGGAACCACCGCCATCACCTTCGCGGCAGCCTCGGCAAACCTCTCCCGCACCGCCTCGCCATCCGGAGCATGCACCAGCCGCGTCGCAAGGTTGCCGACATCCCCGGCATCCCTCCGCGCCAGTTCCTCCGTCTGCCCGTCGAGCTCCCAAAGCTCCCACTGCGCCGCCCGCTCATTCAGCCACGCCATCCGCGAGGCCGTCAGGTCCGACGTGCCCTCCGGCACAATCACCTTCAATCCCTGCCAAACCCTCCGCCCATCCCCCATCGACCGGCAGTGATCGAGCCACAGAATCCCTATCGTCAAAATGCCGTCGATCGTCCCCTGCGTCTCCTCGGGATTCACCGCGATCACCGCCCACGCCGTCTGCCCCCGCACCAGCACCCCGCGCGCATAGGCGGGCCCAAAGCTCTTCTCCAGATCCATCGCGGCCCGCAGAGCCTCCACCTTCCACTCCGGAAAGGCGCGTGCCAGCACCCGTTCGAGCACACGCAGATACCTCACCCTCGTCGCCTCGCGCGTCGAAGGCGTCCTGCGATCGCGATCCGCCGCCAGCTCCAGCGTCTGCGGCTTTGTCTGTCCAAACCGCAGCACCGACAGCCGCAGCGCTCCCCTGCGCTCCTCCACCGCGACCACCCGCCGCACCAGGTTCGCGTCCTCGCTCCAGAGTTGAACCGTGCATCGGCCATGCTCCGTAGCCAGCTTGTATTTGGCCGAGCGCATGTCGAAGATCACGCGGCCCTCTTCCAGCGCCACCGCCGCCGGATGTCCCAGAAGATACTCCTCCACCATCGCGGCGATCTTCTCGGGAGCCTGCTCGTCCACAGGCTTGCGCGGTGCAGTCACTGGCATAGCCCGAACCTACCACGCACCCGCACTCAACTTCTCTCGACCGAAAGTTGCAGAGGCCTGCCGGCCGAGCCCACTGCGCTCTGCCACCCCGGTACGGGCGGTCACTTCGTGACGCGTGTATCCCCTTCAGGTCGCGGCCCCCGTTGGTTGCTTGCGATATGTTTGCGCCGACCAACGGGAGGCCCACGGCGAAGCCGGTATATGCGTCACGAAGTGACCGCCGCCCGCGTAGGGCGCCCGCGCGGCAGCGCTTACCAGTCTTCCATCGCGCGCAGATGCGTAATATGGGCCACATGATGGCGCGAGTGCCACGCATACATCAGCGTCGCCAGCTCCACCGTGACCTCTCCACTCTCCGGATGACGATACCCCTGCCGCCACTGCTCCTCCGTTAGCGACTGCAGCATCATCACCCAGCGCGCATGCAGGCTCTCCACCAACTCCAGCGACCACTCCACCGGCGCGGCCGAGTCATGCAGCATCGCCCAGGCTCCCTCGTCGTAAGGCTTGATCGTCGGCCAATCCTCCGTCAGCGCCAGCCGCACCCGCACGAACGCATTCATATGGCTGTCCGCGATGTGATGCACCAGCTGCCGCACCGTCCATCCTCCCTCGCGATAAGGCGTATTCAACTGGCCGGAGTTCAAACCCTCCACCGCATTGCGCAGCTCCTCCGGCATCTCCGCCAGCGATGCAATCGCGTTCCTGCGCTCCTCAGGGGTAATCTCTTCCGGACGCTCAAATCTTCCAATCGGATAACTCAGGTCCGCCACTCGTGTGCTCATCTCGCCGCTCCAGTCGGGGGTCTCTAGCCAGGTCTCTAGCAGCAACTTAGCACAGCGCCTTGTGTACTCTTTGAAAAGGACCTCCCATGCGCCGCCCTCTCCCACTCGTCTCCGCCCTGCTGCTCGCAACGCTCCCTCCCGTGGCCCGCGCCCAGGCCAGTGTCCGGCCCGGCAGCCCTGCCCCCGCACAGCACCTCGGCTTCGATCGCAACCTCTATCCCGGCGACGCCGCCCTTCCCTCCCTGCGCCGGCACTTCGCCTTCACCGGCTACTGGCTCAACAACCCACCCGGCGAGACCACCAACACCTGGACCGGCAAGCGAGCAACCCTCGCCGCGCAGGGCTTCGGCTTCCTCGTCCTCTTCAACGGCCGCCTCGACGCCGAGATACAACGCGCCGCCAAGACCCGCAAGACCACCCCGGCCTCCCTCGGCCAACAGGACGCCGCCGCCGCCATCGCCGCCGCCCAACGCGAGCACTTCTCCCCAGGCACTCTCCTCTTCCTCGATCAGGAAGAGGGCGGGCGCCTCCTCCCCGAACAATCCGGCTATCTCTTCGCCTGGACCGAGGCCATTGCCGCCTCCAGCTTCCGCCCCGGCGTCTACCTCAGCGGCCAGCCCGTCCCCGACTCGCCCGGCAAGACCATCACCACCGCCCAGGATGTCCGCGAACAGATCGCCGCGAAGCATCTTCATCCCGTAGCCCTCTTCGTCTATCAGGACGCCTGCCCGCCCTCGAACGGCTGCACCCTCTCGCCTCCGCCCATCTCTCATTCCGGCGCTCCCGGCATCGACGTCTGGCAGTATGCGCAGTCCCCGCGCCGCCCCGAGACCACCCGAGCCTGCGCCACGACCTACGCCCGCGACAACCAGTGCTACGCCCCCGGCATTCCCGGCATCTTTCTCGACATGAACACCGCCACCTCCGACGATCCCTCCCACGGCCGCTAAGGCGTATCGACAAATCAGATCCTCGATTTGGGGTTGAAGAAAAGCACGCTAGTCCCAATTAGAAGATCACCAGCTCCCGCGGCGACCTCTCCGCAAGCTCCTTCATCCGCGACTCCAGCGTCCCCACATGCAGCTCCATCTTGTGTCCATTCGGATCGACAAAATAAAATGACTTCCCCTCGCTGTGGTTCTCCTGCCAGCACCCCGCGCCCGCCGCCCGCAGCCGCTCCACCGCCGCGCCAAACTCCTCCTCCGTCACGGTGAAGGCGGCATGCGTGTACTCCGGCAGGCTCTCCTCCCTAGCCTCCTCATCCAGAGTCAGGCAGACCCAGTCCGAGCCCGCCTGAAGATAGGCCCCCTTGTACCAGCGGGCCACCGGACGCATTCCCAACACCTCGCTGTAGAAGACAAAGGAAGCGTCCAGATCCCGCACCGAAAACGTAATGTGATTGATCCCCAGAACCATGCCCACCATGATCGAGAATCTGACCTGCAACCTGCAACCCCGCCCACTCGACAGACCCAGCTATACTTCCCGCAGCGCCCATGCCCAACCGACCCGCACTCACCCTCCTCCTCTCACTCTGCCTCATCGCAGGCGTGTGCGCCCACGCGCAGGATCCCACCACCCCCACCCTCTCCACCCGCTCCACCCTCGTCGTCGTTCCCGTCCTCGTCCGTAACAAAGCCGGTGAGCTCGTCTACACCCTCAAGGCCGAAGACTTTACCCTCACCGACGACGCCGTCCCCCAGAAGATCAAGCTCGAAGAGGATACCGACGGCGAGCCCCTCGCCCTCGTCGTCGCCATCGAAGACGGCAACGGAGCCGCCCACGAGTTCAGCCGGTTCGACACCCTCGCCCCTCCCCTCGGCCCCATGCTCGAATCCATCGTCGGCCAGGTCCCCCACAAGGTCGCCGTCGTCGCCTTCGATAGCCAGCCCGAGCTGCTCCAGGACTTCACCCCCAACCTCGACCAGGCCATCGGCTCCCTCAAAAACCTCAACCCCGAAGATCACGGCGACAACGGCGCCGCCATCCTCGACACCATCGGCTTCTCCGTCGACCTTCTGCGCAAGCAGCCCATCCAGTACCGCCGCGCCATCCTCCTCATCAGCGAGACCCTCGATCGCGGCAGCCACATCAACGTCGACGACGCCGTCCGCCAGATCAGCGACACCAACACCGTCATCTACACCATCGGCTACTCCACCGGAAAATCCGAGGCCGCCCACTACGCTGCCCGCGAGCTGCCCACCCAGCCCGGCGGCCTAGGGCTGGAGAACCCTTACCCAAACCCTCCCCACGGCTGCATGGGCAAGAACCCCGACCCCGACGCTGTCCAGAGCAAAGCAGGCCAGCTCTACGACTGCGCCGGACAGCTCCTCCCACCGCTGATACTCGCCAAGATGGCCGCCATCCTCATCCGCGACCACCTCCGCCATAACGTGCCCGAGACCATCGCCCAGCTCACCGGCGGCGAGTACTACAAGCTCTCCAAACCCAAGGAGCTCGAGCGCTCCCTCACCTCCATCTCCAATCACATCCCCAACCGTTATGTGCTGAGCTTCCAGCCGCAGTCACCCCACCCCGGCCTGCATACTCTCGCCCTCAGCCTCAAGGACTACTCCGACCTCCGCCTCATCTACCGCAGCGGCTACTGGGCCGATTCCACCGAGGCCCCTCCCGCCACCCCATAGGCAATATCGACAACTTCAATCCTGCGATTTTTTGGAAACGCGATGGCCGGCAGGCCATCGCCTTAAAATTAGCCCCCGCAATCGACCGGGTGCCCCATCTTCGACGCCGCAGGCGGCTAAGGTGGGCTTTGCAGGATCTCCCCGCCTCCAAGACCCATCGTCCTCACCACAAATCGGCTCTTTACTGGGCCTCCTCCCCCAAAACTCCCAAATCTCCGATTGCCGCATCCCCTCCGCATCCCTATCATCAAACTAAGATGACCACTCCCGCCCCCGACCACAAGCAGTACTTCACCACCAAGCTCGGCGTCTCCGAGCGCCTCATCGAGCGTTGCCTCGCCGAAGCCCTTTCCGCCGGGGGCGACTACGCCGACCTCTACTTCGAGTCCGTCACCTCCACCTCCCTCGGCATCGACGAATCCCTCGTCAAAACCGCCTCCCAGGGAATCTCCGTCGGCTGCGGCATCCGCGTCCTCTCCGGCGAGCGCACCGGCTACGCCTACACCGACGACCTCTCCTCCGACCGCCTCCTCCGAGCCGCCCGCACGGCGGCCCTCATCGCCTCCGGCCCAGCCAAGGAGCTCATGCAGGGCTTCCGCCACACCGAATCCGACTCCCTCTACCCCATCACCGGGGCCACCGCCGACGCCGAGATCGCCCAGAAGCTCGCCCTCATCCAGCGAGCCGATGCCGCCGCCCGCGCCTACGACCCCCGCATCACCCAGGTCCGCGCCAGCTTCTCCGACGAGCTCCGCCGCATCCTCATCGCCGCCTCCGACGGCACCTTCGCCTCCGACACCCAGCCCCTCTCGCGCCTCAACGTCTTCGTCCTCGCTAAAGATGCCGCCGGCAACAACGGCGCCGGAGCCACCTCCCGCGGAACCTCCGGCGGCGGCGGCCGCATCACCATGGACTTCTACACCGACGAGAAATCCCCCGAGCACTTCGCCCGCGAGGCCGCCCGCACCGCCATCCTCCAGCTCGACGCCGTCGACGCCCCCGCCGGCGAGATGGAGGTCGTCCTCGGCCCCGGCTGGCCCGGCGTCCTCCTCCACGAAGCCGTCGGCCACGGCCTCGAGGCCGACTTCAACCGCAAGAAGACCTCCGCCTTCGCCGGCCTCATCGGCCAGCAGGTCGCGTCCTCGAAGGTCACCGTCGTCGACAACGGCCGCATGCCCAACCGCCGCGGCTCCATCAACGTCGACGACGAGGGCAACCCCACCCAGGAGAACGTCCTCATCGAGAACGGCATCCTCAAGGGCTACCTCTCCGACAAGCTCTCCTCGCGCCTCATGGGAACCCCCAACACCGGCTCCGGCCGCCGCGAGAGCTACCACCACATCCCCATGCCGCGCATGACCAACACCTACATGCTCTCCGGCGACGACATGCCCGAGGATATCCTCAAGAGCGTCAAACGCGGCCTCTACGCCGTCAACTTCGGCGGAGGCCAGGTGGACATCACCAACGGCAAGTTCGTCTTCTCGGCCTCCGAGGCCTACCTGATCGAAGACGGCAAGGTCACCCGCCCCGTCAAGGGAGCCACCCTGATCGGCAACGGCCCCGAGGCCCTCAAATACGTCTCCATGGTGGGAAACGATCTTGCCCTGGACGAAGGCATCGGAACCTGCGGCAAGTCCGGACAGTCCGTCCCCGTAGGCGTAGGCATGCCCACCATCAAGCTCGACAAGATGACCGTCGGCGGCACCGGCCAATAAGCTTTCTCACTCTGAAATTCTCCATCGACTCACCAACATCGAAACATCGCCGACAAAACGGAGTTTGATCAATCGATATGTTGGAAGGAAAGAGGATCGAAGAGTTACGGCTCACGTCTTGGAATGAATTTCCTGCAGCGCTGGAGAGGCTGGCTGAGCTTCAGCGCGCCGATAGCGACCGCCGCTTTCTGGAGCCTCTTTTTCGCGGGCTGGGAAACTCCAAATGGAAGCTTGAAACGACGCTTGAAAGATCCAGCGATGCCGATTTTCAAGAGACCTTGCTTGGATACTATCGTGCAATCGCGCGTTCCAAACCGACAGTGGAATCCCTTACCAAAAGAAACTGGGACCCCATCCCCGACCTGCGGAGCTTTGAAAGACTTCTGCGGGAAGACGAGACTGAAACCGCCGATTGGATCGATCAGACCCTATCCAAAAATCCAGCCATTTACGAATATCTGATCTATCTTCGGCATCACGGGTTTCCCTCCCCTCTGCTGGATTGGACCGCTTCTCCATACATCGCTGCGATGTTCGCCTTCGATGCCATGGACAGAGATGCTGAAGAGGTCCTGATCTACGCCTACATCAGGGGTTCATTTCAAATGTTTGGAAACAATGCCCATCTGTTTATCGTCGGGCCTTATCTACGGACTCACCCGCGACATTACCTGCAACAGAGCCGGTATTCTCTTTGTCTCCAGAGACAAGTGATCGACTTTCAGGTTGATTACTGTTTCCTTCCGCACACTGAAGTAATAACTGGCACCATTTGGAATAAAGATCTGATCGTGAAGATCTTTATTCCCGCCACCGAACGTAAACAGGCTCTTTTGCAACTTGATTCGATGAACATTAATCCCTACTCGCTCTATGGGTCGGAGGAATCCTTAATCCGAACCATGGCTCGACGTGAAATGCTCTTCAAAAAAGAGTTTTGAGCGGATAGGCGCACCCCCGCAAAGAGCGCAACCCTCTCCGTCGAAGTCCGCATGACGAAGTCACTCGACTTCCTTCGATCTGCACCCAGCCAAGAGCGTCCCTCACTCAGAACGCAAACTTAACCCCGCCATCCGGGAACCTCGGCATCTGATCTTGCGCAAGAACTCCTCCCTTCGTAGCCCGCGGCCGCCATTCATAAGAGTAAAAGTTTTTGGCTCCCAACGCGTTCTCAAGCCCGACGTGCCACGTAAGAACTCCCCGCCTCAGCGGATGACTCTGTTCCAGCCTGAAGTCCAGCCGGCTATACGCAGGCCCCCGCAGAGCATTGATCTTCGTAAGGTCATAGACATCCCGGTTCTGCGCCGTGCTCAGAGCAAGATTGTCCGGCGTATACGGCCTCCCCGACGCCACGCTATAACGCGATGACAGGACTACGGTCTTTCCCAAGCGAAGATTTCCCGCAACGTTCGCCACAAAAGGAAGATCGAAGCTCCCCCGGCGCAGCACGCCATCCTCTCCCGAATACCAGCTCCTCGCATAGGTCACGGCGCTGGTAAAGCTGAGTCTCGAAGACAGCTTGCAATCCAGCCCCATCTCCACGCCGCGAGCCACGCCCTGCCCCTTGCTGGTCATCGGGAACATCAGGAAGGCCTGCCCGAACGTATTCGTAATGTTCGCCAGCGAAAGCTGCGGATAGCTCACCGCCACTGGATAGTCGGAATAACGCTTCTGATAGGCCTCCAGGGTAAGCCGCACATGGTCGTAGTGCACCACCTCGATCCCCCCGGTGATGTGCCGCGACCGGATCGGCTGCAACGAGGTCTGGTTGTTGAACGAAAGAATGTAGAGCGTGGGAGGAAGCTGCGCATACTCGGCATACCCCACGTGAACCAGTCTTCCGAAGACCGGCACCACCAGCAGTGCCTTGGGAGTCCAGGCCTCGCCTCCCACAATCGACCACTGCGAAAACCTCTGACCGGCGATGATCTTGATCCCTCGCGGAAGCAGGACCGTGGCCTGCGTATATTCAGCCGAAGAAAAGGGCGCGATCTGGCGGTTCAACGACATCGCATTCATCGGCGCCGCGCTCGGGCTGTAAGGATTCTGCAGCCCCAGCGGCTGGTTCAGCCGATAATCCACCCGATCGACCGCGCCCCGAACCCCGCCGGTGAGGGTCAGCCAGGGCTTCGCCTGAAACGTTGCATCGTACTTCACCGTCGTGATTCCGTCTCTCGTGTCCTCCGCATAGATCGTCGCATCCCCCAACAGCTGCGCCTTCTCCCGCAGCGACTGCGACTGTTCCGAATTCGAAAGACTCAGCACCCCGAACGACCGGCTGGAAAAGACATGCTGCCAGTTGATCCCCGTCGTATTCCTCCACCCCTGGTAAGCGATGTCATACGGATTCGTCTCCCACCGATCCGCGGGATTGGGATGGATCTTGATCGAGTCCACCCCCGTCAGCGAAAGCCCCCAAAGGTTGTTCTTCTCATCGACCCGCTTGTCCGTTCGAAACAGGCTGTTGTTATAAATTGGGACGCCATTGAAACCGATGTCGTTGGTGACCAGATGAAGAATGCTCTGGCGTTCGGAGACGAACATCGACCCATTCTTCCCCCACGGCCGATCGAAAGATCCTCCCGCCCCCGCGATCCCCACCTCCGCCTCCGCATGCGTGGAGGTCTGCCTCTCCTTCATGGTCGAGATCTCGAGAACCGCGGACAGCCTCTGGTCGAACTTGCTGTCGTACGTGTCCGTATGCAGCGTCATCTGTCCGATTGCCCGGTTGTCGATCATCGAGACGAAACCTCCCGTCGTATCCGAGAGAGCGAGCTGATTGATCGTAGGCATCTCGATGTTATCGACGACAAAGAGCGTCTCCTGCGAGTTGCCGCCCCGAACAATAAAGTCGTTGAACTTGTCGTTGTCCGACACCACTCCTGGAAGCAGTTGCATAAACCGGGAGGGATCGCCGAAGGCTCCTGCGGCGGTCTCGACCTCTCTCGGGGTGATCTTTCTCTCGAAGCCCTCGCTGCTCTCCGCCTGGGTCGCGACGACCTTCATCTCTGTCTTGACGACTCCAAATTCAGCATCCTCCTTCGGAGAATCCTGGGTCTGGGGCGGCGAAGAAGGAACGTCCGTGCCGGAGGTGACCTGAGAGAACGCAGTCTGTGAAGACAACAGGAAAGCTGCAACAGCACAAAAAACGCCAGCAGATGGAGCAAACTTGGAATTCCGCATAAGAATGGCTCGGCTTTCTGGTTGTCGTTCGCGCGTGTCTGCCCCTTCGGGCGAACTTCCCGTTGACCGTTGTTGCAGATTCAAAGCACGTGTACTGGCTACAAGCACGTTTGCCCCCAAAAATGCAAGTACCCCAGCGAACAAGGCATTCGTAGCGTACCGCAAGATGTTTTGCAGAAAATGAAACGAAGCTGAAGAGGGAATGCGAAACCAATCTCGCCACGAATAGGAAAACATTTCGTTGCGGAATCCAGGCAGGTATCCACTTCGAGCAGGAGCATCGACGTTCTCGACACTCCTGCCCCAGCTCCGTCTCGTCCTCTCTACAAGAGCGCTCACCCGTTGAAAACGCTGCAAATCGCCCAGACTCGCTCAGTCAAAGAAACTCGAAGCCATCGCCCCCACGGGACCTCGCCGTCAACGAATTCTCCGTAGGAAAGTCCTTCTCCCCGAACATGCAATTCAAGACACAGTAAACGCGACGAGCTCCCATCCACCTGGTGGGAGCTCGTGCCAATACGCCCTTGAATCTATTTGGATCTGCTGGGAATCTGTCGAAGAGCTACTTCACGCTGGGGCTGTCATTCGCAGGTAGATCCCCCAGAGCATACTGAATCCCCGCCAGCAGGTGCTCCATGATCGGCGTCATGGCATAGATATGTTCGCTATGCCCCAGCGCCTCGTAGAAGACGCGGCCCTTGCCCTCGCGCCGTATCCAGCTCAGCCCGTAGTCGCCGTCCGTGCGCTTGGTCGCCGCCGGCTCCTTCGCCTTGTCCGCGTCGCTCATCTTCGCGTAGTCGACGCTCGTCAGCACGTGCACCCGCTTGCGCGAGAACGAGTCCTGCACGAACGTATAGATCTCGTCGTGAACCGTGAACTCCCCGTGAAACATCTTCGTCAAAGGACTCTTCGGGTCGTCGATCTTCACCGTCACCAGCTGCGGATAAACCCAGTGAAATTTGAAGTAGCCGCCAATCATCACGTCGAAATCCTGCCACGTGCCGGTCGGCGCCGGTCCGGAGGTGTGGTAGCTGTCGCCGGCCGCGTGAATGCCTGCCAGCCCCTTGCCGTCGCGCACGAAATCGAGCAGAGCCTTCTTCCGCGCCTCGGTCGCCGCCGGATCCTTCGGATCGTCCAGAAAGGCCAGTGTCGTGCTGTCCAGGAAGATGGCGTCGTAGCCCGCAAGGTTCTCAGCCGTGATCTGCGCGGGATCGTAGGTGATCGTCGTCGACCAAGCCCCCGTCTTCTCTCCCATCGCCTTCACCGTCTCCGCCGCCAGCGGAATCGACGAGTGCACGAAACCCGCCGCGTGCGCCAGCACCAGCACCTTGCGCGGCTTCTTCGGACGCGCATAAGCCTTCTCCGGCAGATTGTCGAGCATCGCGACGTAGTCCTCCAGCTGCGGCTTCTGGATCTGCACGCCATTCTGAATGCTCTGCGGACGCGGGGGGCTCGGCAGTGTATGTTCCTTGAGCTCCGCCGGAGACATGACATTGGCCTGTTGTGCGGCCGCCGAAAGACAGCACAGCGCAAGCAGCCCCACCGGAATCGTTCGGACCAGCTCTTGCCCATGGGAGCGTAGAGATTGCAGCGGTTGTTTCATAAGCCTCCTCAAAAGACACCCAAGAATAACTCGACAAGCCCTCGTTTAGCGTGGAGAGAAACTTCGCCAGTCAAAAAAATAATCTTCTCGCCCCAAAACTCCGTGGCCCGGAGGAGACGATCTTTTCAGCGAGCGCTCTTCAACAGCACATCGAAGCTGTAGTGCATGAAGTCCTTCAACGGGTCATCGCTCTTCTCCGCCTGCGAGCGCAGCAGCGCTCCCTCCCAGCTGTTCAGCAGAAAATCCGCCAGGGACCCCGCATCCGCGTCCGCCGGCAGCTCCTTCCGCGCCTTCGCCTCCAGAAGAACCGAGGCGATTCCCTGCCGCCACTGCCCAAACGACGAGCTCAGCTGCTTCCGCAGCATCACACTCTCGCCCGCCACATCCAGACTGAACCTCCCCATCATGCACCCGGGGATCGCCCCCTTCTGCCCGTAGATCCTGATCAGCTCGCTGAAGTACCGCCGCAGCCGCTTCAGCGGAGTCACCTTTGCATCGCTCAACACCGCCGCGCCGCGCTCTGCCTCGCGGGCGACGTAGCTGTCCAGAACCGCCCCGGCAAACTCCTCCTTGCTGCCGAAGTAGTGATAGAACGATCCCTTCGGAACCTCCGCCGAGGCCAGGATCTCCTTCAGCCCCGTCGCCGTATATCCATGCTCGTGCATCAGCCTTACGCCCACCTCGATCAGATGTTCCCGCGTCGTCTTCTCCGCCATAGTCGTTCTTCGCTCTCTCCCCTTCTACGAAAGACGACGCGGCCTTCGCAAAAGTTCGAAGGCCACGCAAAACAATCAGGGCATATCCACCGTTCTTTTGGATAAAGAACAGCGCTGCCGCGCGGGTCCACTACGCGTGGGGCGGTCACTTCGTGACTCGTATACCACCGCCTTCGGCGCGGGCCTCCCGCTGGTCGGCGCGAAGATTCTTCAAGCGACCAACGGGAGTCCCACGCCGAAAGCTCATTCGCCGTCCGCGAAGGACCGCGCAGTGGACCCGACCGGCAGGCCAATCCGGTTCTTCAGGCCGTAACCCCATACCGCCTCGCCGGCACCTTCAGCGAGAGCTGAGGTCCAAGCTCCTTGCGTGCGCCCTCGAATCTCTCCCAGCTCGCAAGCTCGGGAAGCGCCGGAATCGTAATCAGCTCTCCTTGATCCAGTCCCGCCAGCGACGCATCCACCATGTCCTCGGCCGTCATCACCATCTCGCTCGGAAGATGCTCCACCGGAAGCCCCGCCTTGTCCCAGAAAGGCGTCGCCGTCGCGCCCGGAAGCACCGCCTGCACCGTAATGCCCTTCGCCGCGACCTCGTTCTTCAGCGCCTGCGTAAAGTTCACCACATACGCCTTCGAGCCGCTGTACGTCCCATTCAAAAGTTCAGGAGCCAGCGCAACGATCGAAGCAATATTGATGATCAACCCGTTCTTCCGCGCAACGAACCCCGGCAGCGCCGCCAGCGTCAGCCGCGTCAGCGCCGTAACATTCAAATAGATCATCGCCTCCAGGTCGTCGATCTTCGCGTCCAGCAGCTTGCCTGCAGAACCCACGCCCGCATTGTTGACCAGCGCCGTGATCGCCGGGTCGCCGCTCAAACGCTCCGCAACCCGCTGTACGTCTTCCTTGACCGTCAGGTCCGCTTGAAGGGTCTCGATCTTGCGGCCCGTCTCCTTCAGCTGAGCCGCAACCCCGGCCAGCTTCTCCTGCCTGCGCGCGACAAGGACAAGGTCGTATCCACGCCTTGCAAGCCGGTCGGCGTAGACGACGCCGATTCCTGTAGATGCGCCGGTAATAAGAGCAGTGCCTTTGGACGATGATGCTGACATAATGTGATCCTCCTGAGATCTGAGGCCTTGCGCGCCTCACACCTGCTTAGAGTAGACCGGTTGGTCTAAAGATTCAGAAAGAAGAGCTGCCCCGTACGCAGCATCGCGTTCATCCTCGTGCTCAGGTTCCGAAGCGTTGTGCGAGATCAATATCAAGCCGAGGGCGTACAGCGCCGAGCAGGTCCAGATGCTGGTGAGCTTCGCCTCGCTGGTGGTCAATGAGCTTGAACTGCGGAGGGAGGCCAGACGCCCAGGCCTCCCTCCCTGTACCATAAGAATCAGCAGCATTTTTCAGCCAAGCCGGAAGAGCCTTCGATCGCATGTCCCGCACGCCTCAGTTCTTTGCCCGCATCTTCCGCGCCTTCCGCTATCGCGACTTCCGCCTGATGTGGTTGGGGGCCTGCGTCTCCACCATCGGAACCTTCGTCCAGCAGTTCGCCCAGAGCTGGCTCGTCTACGACCTCACCAAAGACGCCTTCTATCTCGGCCTCGACCTCTTCCTCGGCCAGCTCCCCATCATGATGTTTTCCCTCTTCGGAGGCGTCTTCGCCGACCGCATGGACCGCCGCAAGATGCTTCTGGCCTCGCAGTACATCCAGATGGCCTGCGCCTTCCTGCTCGCCGCCCTCTTCGGCCTGCACGTCGTCAAGGTCTGGCACATCCTCACCCTCAGCTTCTTCGTCGGACTCGGCCAATCCTTCGGGGGCCCCGCCTACTCTGCGCTCCTGCCCACCCTCGTCGGCCCCGAAGACCTCTCGAACGCCATCGCGATGAACTCCATCCAGTTCAATCTCGCGCGCATCGTCGGCCCCACCATCGGCGGACTCGCCTACACCACCCTCGGAGCCACCTGGTGCTTCACCCTCAACGGCGTCTCCTACATCGCCGTCATCGCCTCGCTCCTGATGATCCAGGTAAAGTTCGTCCCCACCAAAACTACCGTGTCCGTCCTCTCCAGCATGAAAGAGGGCATCCGCTTCATACGATGTCGAGACGGCATGAGCGCCCTCGTCATCCTCGCCTTCTGCACTACCCTCTTCGGCTTCTCCCTCAACAGCTTCCTTCCCGTCTTCGTCCGCACCATCTTCCATAAAGGCCCCGAGACCTATACCCTCCTGCTCGTCTGTTCTGGGGCAGGTTCCATCGCCGGAGCCCTCTCCGTCGCCGCCGTCGAAAAGATGAAGGGCCAGGGCCGCGTCACTCTGCTCATCCTCGTCCTGCTGGGACTCACCATCGCCGCCTTCTCCATCTCCCACTGGCTCCCCCTCTCCTGTGTCCTCATGTTCCTTGCCGGAACAGCGGTCATGGCCTCGGCCTCCTTCATGGTTTCGCTGGCCCAGCTCATCACCACCGACGCCATGCGCGGCCGCGTCATGAGCGTCTACAACCTCGCCTTCCGCGCCGGAATCCCCCTCGGCTCCCTCATCCTCGGCAAGCTCATCCCCACCTTCGGCGTCTCCCGCGCCCTCTCCGGAGCCGGCCTCGCCCTCACCGCCATCTCCCTCTACTTCCTCCTCACCAACCGGGCCGCCACCTTCCAGCCCGCCTCCACGCAAGAGGCCGGCAAAACAGGCATCTAGAATCAGCCCGATTCAGCACACAGGCATCAAGAATCAACCGCATTCAGCACACAAGCCGGGTGCCCCATCTTCGCGGCGGCCTCATCGTCGCTAAGATGGGTTTGCAGAACGCCCGCGTCCCGAATCCCTCAAGGCGCCCTCCTGACCGAAGCGACCGAAGGGAGCGCAGTCGAAGAATCTGCTTCTCCCCCACCACAAGCTCCAGATCGAAAACCAGGCCCAACCCAAAACCTGTCAAGTCCAAACCCAACGCAAACTCATAAAACCAAGCAGCTTACCCGTTGCCGATTTACCTCACACAGTCTCTATCCTTAAAAGAGGAGTGCCGCGACATCCGGGTGCCCCATCTTCGCCGAGTAGCGGCTAAGGTGGGAGGGCAGCCCGATAGCACCTATTAGATAGAAGACCAGCGCTGCCGCGCGGGCCCACTACGCGTGGAGCGGTCACTTCGTGACGCGTATACCGGCTTCGCCGTGGGCCTCCCTCTGGTCGGTGCAAAGATTCTTCCAAGCGACCAACGGGAGCCTCGACCCGAAGGGAGTACACGCGTCACGAAGTGATCGCTCATACCGGGGTCCCCACAAAACAGGTCTTCGTTTGTGGGATGGCCGAGCGCAGTGGGGCCCGACCGCCATTAAACCCAGCATCATGAATACTTTGCATCATTCGCCCATGCATTCAAAGGACTTTTCGCATTTAGTCCAGGCCTAAATATTCTCGAATCAATACTTTGCACAAAACACCCCAGGGGGCCCCGCACACAGTATCCTGAGAAGGATGATTCAGACAGAAGTCCGCACCGACCTCCGCCAGCTCGCCCACGACGTCCTCGCCCGTGCCCTCCGCGCCGGAGCCACCGACGCCGAAGCCGTCGTCTACGAAGGCGACGAGTTCTCCGCCCGCGTCCGCCTCGGACAGGTCGAGACGCTCAAAGAGTCCGGCTCCCGAGCCGTTGGACTGCGCGTCTTCCTGAACTCTGGAAATGCCCAGAAGGTCGCGAGCACCTCCTCCTCCGATTTCTCCGACGACGCCATCCAGCACCTGGTCGACGGAGCGATCACGCTCGCCCGCGTCACCAGCGAGGACCCGTTCGCCGGGCTGCCCGAGCCCGACGAGTTCGGCCAGTTAGAAGGCGACCTGAAGCTCTACTTCGACGACGTCAACCAGATGCCCCCGGCAGAGCGCATCGAGACCGCCCGCCGCGCCGAGGCCGCCGCGATGGCCTTCGACACCCGCATCCAGAACTCCGGCGGCGCCGACTTCGACACCGGAACCTCCCACAAGATCCTCACCAACTCCCGCGGCTTCACCGGAGAGTACCGGCGCAGCTACTGCGGTTTCTCCGTCGCCCCCATCGCCCTCGACGAAAAGGGCGGCATGCAGCGCAACTACTGGTACTCCAGCTCCCGCACCACCTCCCTGCTCGAATCGCCCGAGGAGATCGGACGTATCGCCGCCGAGCGCACCCTGCGCCGCCTCGGCGCCCGCCGCGTCCCCACCCAGAAGGCCCCGGTCGTCTTCTCGCCCGAGATCGCTCGATCGATCATCGGCAACATCTTCGACGCCGCCAACGGCGACGCCATCTACCGCCACGCCACCTTCTTCGCCGACATGCTCGGTAAGCAGGTCGCAGGCGAGAACATCACCGTCGTCGACGACGGAACCATGATGCTCGACGAGCGAGGCATTCACAGCAATATCCAGATCGGCGGCTTCGGAACCTCGCCCTTCGACTCCGAAGGCCTGCCCTCGCGCCGCACCGTTCTCGTCAAGAACGGCGTGCTCGAAAGCTACGTGAACAACGCCTACACCGCCCGCAAGCTGAAGATGCGCTCGACCGGCAACGCCTCGCGCGGCCTGGCCGGCAACCCCGGCATCGGCGCCGGCAACTTCTACCTCGAGCCCGGAACCCAGAGCCCCGAGGAGATCATCGGCGCGGTCAAGAACGGCCTGTACGTGACCGAGACGATGGGCTTCGGTGTGAACCTGGTCACCGGCGACTACTCGCAGGGCGCGGCCGGCCTCTGGATCGAGAACGGCGAGCTCGCCTACCCGGTCGAAGAGATCACCATCGCCGGCAACCTGAAGGACATGTACCGCAACATCGTCGCGATCGGCAACGACCTCGTCTTCCGAAGCTCCTCCGCCGCCCCCACGATCCACATCGAAGGCATGACCATCGCCGGAGCCTGAAGACTAGAATCTGGAGACGTGGCAACCAGCTTCCAGTTCGATCAGACCGTCGGCTTCTCGCCTGAGAACACCGACGAGATTCTGCGCTCCGTTCCCGCGCTGCCCGGGGTCTTCGCTCTGTATGGCCAGCAGTCGAACGCTGAGCCGTACCTGACGCGGGCGGCGGATCTGCGGCGGCGTATGAAGCGCCTGCTGGCACCGCCTGAGTCGCAGTCGAAGCGCCTGAACCTGCGCGACCGCGTAGCCCGCATCGAGTACACCGTCACCGGCTCCGAGTTCGAATCGACTCTGACGCTCTACCACGCCGCCGCGTCAATCTTCGGCTACGCCGAGGCACGACGGCGTCTGCGCCTGCACACGCCCGCGTTCCTGCGCTTCGTTCAGGAGAACGAATTTCCGCGCGTGTACGTGACCAACAAACTCTCGAAGCGCGGCCTCGCGCAGATGTACGGCCCGTTTCCGTCACGAGCAGCGGCGGAGCGCTACTGCGACGCCGTGCTCGACCTGTTCAAGCTGCGGCGCTGCCACGAAGATCTTGCGCCATACCCCGAGCACCCAGGCTGCGTCTACGGCGAGATGAAGAAGTGCATCGAGCCCTGCAAGCAGGCCTGTACCCCCGAGGAGTACGCAGCCGAGGCCGAGGCGGTACGAACCTTCTTCGAGACCCGCGGCGAGAGCATGCTGGCCCGCATCGCGAGTGAGCGCGAGAAGGCGTCGGAGGAGATGGAGTTCGAGCGCGCCGCCGAGCTGCATGAGCAGCACCAGAGGGTGAAGGCAGCCGCGTCTCTCGCCGATGAGATCGTGCGGCCCGTCCCGCAGCTACGCGCAGTGATCGTGCAGCGAGCGGCCCTGGGCCTCGAGGCCCTCGAGGTCTCCGCAGATCGCAACCACCGCGAGGACGAGGCGGCACTCTTTCTTCTGCACGCCGGCTGCATCGTCGGTCCCGAGAGGATGTCGACGCTGGGCGTGCGCGCGGTGAAGGAGCAGACCAGCGTGGGAAGCTCGCTGTTCGCGCAGCCGCTGATGCTGGCCGCGGTTCCGCTTGCCCCGGAGCGATCCGACTCGCAGGAGACGCCGGAGGAGAGCGCGAAGACGGAAACCGCGATCTCCCCCGAGGATCGTGCGCGCGAGATCGTCGGACGTCTGGAGCAGAGGGCCGGAGAGCCTCGCGATCTGGCGCTCGTGAGCGATCACCTGTCGTTGTTTCGCCGCTGGTACTACCGGCCCGAGAAGCAGCGCGCAGGCGAAGCCTTTCTTCCGAACCCGGACGGGAGCTGGCCGGTGCGGAGGATTCTGCGCGGAGCGGCCCGGCAGGTGCTGGGCGAGCCCACGGCTCTGCCCGACGTGCAGCGCGAGGCCGCAAAGAAGATCGCGAAGGAAGCGAAGACTCGCGTTCTGCATAAAGGCCGCCCGGATGTGGAGCGCGTGGTTCCGGTAGTGGGCAAAGACGAATAGCCGCGATGGCCTGCGCGGCAGCGCCCCGTTTCTCGGGAGAACGAAATTGACCTCCCTACAATCGTTAGCCGTTCATCAAGCGCTGGTAAACTCACTGACAGGAGCGCACACACTTGGTTGAGCTTGCATTTTCGATCCTGGCCTCAGACTTCGCCCACCTCGCCGATGAAGTGAAGGCGGCGGAACGCGGCGGCGGAAGCATCGTTCACGTGGACGTGATGGATGGCCACTTCGTCCCGAATATCACCTTCGGGCCCCCGATGGTTCAGGCGCTGCGTCCGGTGACGAATCTTCCGCTCGATTGCCACCTGATGGTCGAGAATCCGGACGAGTTCATTCCGGCCTTCGCCGAGGCGGGCGCGGACCTGCTGAGCGTTCACCAGGAGGTGTGCCGTCACCTGCACCGCACGCTGCAACACATCTCCGACCACGGAATGCTGCCGGGCGTAGTTATCAATCCGGCGACGCCGGTGGATACTCTGATCGAGGTGCTTCCCATGGTTCACTACGTTCTGGTGATGAGCGTAAACCCCGGCTTCGGCGGGCAGAAGTTCATCCCCTTCGCGGCGGAAAAGATCGCCTACCTGGCGGAGCTGCGCCAACAAATGGGGCTGAACTTCCGCATTGAGGTCGATGGCGGCATCGCTCCCGATACGGTGGCCTCAGTCGTCCAAGCAGGAGCGGAGATGCTGGTGGCGGGTTCGGCGGTCTTCAGCAAGGGCAAAACCGAGCAGAATGCCCGGAGATTATTGAAGCTGGCGCGGGTGGCGGAGCCAGACAAGGCTCCGTCCGAAGGGCTAGAATAGAAGCAAGCCTCAAGCGTCCGGATGGGATGCGAGGCGGATGTGAGGTCCACGGCTGATGAATCATCGTTTTTCCTTCTTCCCTAGCCTCAGGGCAGCGGTGCTGGCTGGTATGGCGGTCGCCCTGATGGCCCTTCCGGTAGCAACGCATGCACAGGCATCCGGATCGTCCCAGACCACAACCGACGCCAACGGGCAGCCGCAGCAGACGGTGACGCTCTCGGCCTCGCCGGATAAGAAGGATAAAAAGAAGAAAGACAAGCAGGACAAGGAAGACAAGGTCATCCAGTCCAAAGATACGAAGAAGGCCGCCGCCAGCACCAAGAAGAACGATGCGATGGCCGAGGCCGACGCCAAGCTTCCGGACCGGATCCTGTACGACAAGGCTGTGAGCGCGACCAAGAAGGGACACTTCGATGTGGCCCGTCTGGACCTGCAGACGCTGCTGAACACCTACCCCGATTCGCAGTACCAGATGAAGGCCAAGCTGGCGATCGCGGACAGCTGGTATCGCGAGGGAGGCTCGGCCGCGCTGACCCAGGCCGAGCAGGAGTATAAGGACTTCATCACCTTCTTTCCCAACGCCCCTGAGGCTGCTGAGGCGCAGATGCGCGTGGGCGACATCTACTTCCGGCAAATGGACAAGCCGGATCGCGACTATTCGAAGGCGCTGCACGCCGAGGAAGAGTATCGCCTGATGCTGCAGCAGTTCCCGGACTCGACGCTGGTTCCGCAGGCCAAGCAAAGGCTGCGTGAGACACAGGAGGCCCTGGCGACCCGCGAAGCCGAGATCGCCGCCTTTTATTCGACGCACGAGAACTGGCCGGCGACGATTGCTCGATACCAGACAGTGGCCGATACCTATCCGCAGTTCAGCCACATGGACGATGTTCTGGTGGCTCTGGGTGACGCTTACAGCGCAGAGGCGAGGATCGTACGGCTTCAGAAGAACATGCCGGAGGACGCGAAGGCTCGCCTGATCAAGACCTACGACGAACGGGCCGCGGACTCCTACCGCACGGTGGCGCTCGAGCACTCGGCCTCGCCGCACGTTGAGGATGCGCGTGACCGGCTGGCAGCGATGAATCTTCCGATCCCGACGCCGACTCCGGAGCAGGTTGCGGCGAGCGCGGCGATGGAGAACAGCCGCGGATCGTACAGCCTGCAGAATCGTGCGCGGTTGATGATTCTGCGCAAACCGGACGTGGTCATGGCGGCGCACTCGGGCGAGCCTCCGCTGGTAGACGCCAAGCCCACGCTGGCACCTGGGGTGGTCCGGCAGATCCAGCAGGATTACAAGGACGCCTTCAACCCGGCGGCAGCAGCAACGGCGGCTGCCTCCGCGGCAGAGACACCCGCAGCAACGGCGGCTGCGACTCCGGCAGCCGGGACTCCCGCCTCCGCAGCAGCGGCGCAGCCGGCGACACCGCTGGCCTTCCAGGATATTCCGGCGGCGGGCCAGGGCGATGGCGGAGGCGGTAGCGGCGCGGTGATGACGAACGTTCCGGGAGCGACAGGCCAGCCGGCGACGACTACTACGGGATCGGGATCGACCGGAATGGGCGTGGAGGTACTGACGCCAGGCGTGAACGGGCAGGCACCGGCAAACCCGCCGGATGGGTCGGCCAAAACTTCGGATCAGAACGGCGGATTGAAGGCTGTGGGACCGACCAACAATTCGACTCCTCCTCCGGTCGAGAAGCCGGCGGCTGCTCCGGACCAGGTCAACGACGTGGTTCCGGGCGCACAGTCCACGGCTCCGGCTCAGACTGCGGCCAATGGAAAGAAGAATCCCAAGCCGGCGTACGACAAGGGCGACGAGTCCTCGAGCACGCACAAGAAGAAGAAGGGTCTGGCCAAGATCAACCCCTTCTAATGCATTCTTCGCCTTGACGGAAGCGCCCCGGGATATTCCAGGGCGCTTCTCGTTTAAAGGCGCTCCTGCTGACAACGATCAGGCAGAGTCGATTCGTCGGCGTGGAATCAGAAAGAGGGAACAGACCAGGAAGGCCGCGATGGCAATGGCCGAGGTGGCCATGGGGCCGACGAAGAGGCGGTGCGTGGACCGCGGACGTCCGCGCGAGGGGGAGAGATGGCCTCCGACGACCCAGGCGTTTCCGCCGATGGATTCGTCGGTCTCGTAGACGGCATTGCCCCCGAGGACCAGGGCGCTCCCCCCGATGCTGGCCTGAGAGTCGATCACGGCATTACCCCCGATCACCGTGGCGCGGTGCTCGATCCGGCCGGTTACGTTGAGGTTGCCGAAGAGCACGAAGACATTCCCCGTAAGATCCCCTTCCACCTGCACGGAGCAGAAGAGGCAGGTCGCGTTGTGGATCTGCTGGCCCTGGGCGACGAAGATGTCCTGGTTGAAGTAGATGCGGGAGCCGGAGCCGGGATGTTGTTGTGCCTGTCCGGGGGCGCCGGCAGCGACGAGAAGTATGAGGCCCAGAAGTTGGGTGGGACGGATCATGGTGAGGGCTTCTCCTGGTATCGATCGAGGCGTCAATCAGGGTGTCGAGCAAATGCGATTCAGCCGGATCTCCCTTGCAGAAGAGGATACGGTCGACTCGATGACCAGGTTCCCTCAAAAATTCAGCGGCGAGGCGGATAGATTCCCTGGCCCTGGGGATAGGCGGGGAAGCGGTAGCGGTTACGCCGGACGAAGTAGACGATCAGCCAGATGATTCCGCCTAGGATCAGCAGCGGAGAGAGGAGGATGAGGGTTCCGAGGGGCGCCGGGATGACGGAACGCGAGCCTTGTATAGAAGCACCTTCAGATAAACGTTCTCTTCCGGAGAGGATGGCGAGATCGCCGTTGACCTTGGCTCCTTCGCCGAGGATCAGGTTGCCGCCGACGATGGCGGTATCTCCGGAGATGGTGTGGCCGGGGTCGACGATCACCGATCCGAAGGCCACAGCGACGTCGCCCGTGGCATCGCCGTGGAGGCGCACCGAGCAGAAGGCGCAGGCGATATCCCCGACAGAGTCTCCCTCGGGCACATCGATATCGGAGCCGACGTTGGCGCGGTCGTTGTCGCCGTGTCTTCCCCTGGCCGAGGCCGTCACCGGCATCAGGACAAGAGAGGCAAGGGCGAGAAGCAGGAGAGCCGGAGACAGCGTTCTGCGCATAGGCAACCTCGTGCGGCTAGTGTACGCCGGGGATGGAGGAGCAGGCGAGTGTCCATGGAGGCCCAGAGCCGCATGAATGCTACGCTTAAGAGACATGAGCCACGAACTGCCGAAAGCATACGATCCGTCCATGATTGAAGAGCGCTGGGCCCGATATTGGGTGGAACAGCGCCTGTTTGATGTCGTCACTCCAGAGGGTACGGACGAGACGGCAAAGAAGTTCACCCTTCTGCTGCCGCCGCCCAATGTGACCGGGCGGCTGCACATGGGACACATGCTCAACCAGACCGAGATGGACATCCTGACCCGCTGGCACAGGATGCGCGGCGAAACGGCGGTCTGGGTTCCGGGAACCGATCATGCCGGCATCGCGACCCAGATGATGGTGGAGCGCCAGCTGGCGAGCGAGGGAACCAACCGCCGGGCACTGGGCCGCGAGGCCTTCGTCGAGCGGGTGTGGGAGTGGAAGGGCGTCTACGGCGGAGCCATCCTGGACCAGATGAAGCGCCTCGGCGCAAGCGTGGACTGGAACCGGGAGTACTTCACCATGGACGACCGCCTGAGCGTCGCGGTGAAGGAGTGCTTCGTGCGCCTGTGGGAGCAGGGGCTGATCTATCGCGGAGCCTACATCGTCAACTGGGACCCGGCGATTCAGACTGCCGTGAGCGATCTTGAGGTCGACCACGAGGAGCGGGCGGGCAAGATCTATCACATCCGCTACCCCCTGGCCGATGGAACGGGCTCGATCGTGGTGGCGACGACGCGGCCGGAGACGATGCTGGGCGACGTCGCGGTTGTGGTGAACCCAACCGATGAACGATACACGGCCTTGATCGGCAAGATGGTTCGGCTGCCTTTGAGTGGAGTAAACGGTGGACCGGAGCGCGAGATTCCGATCCTCGCCGACGACTGGGCCAAGCCCGAGTTCGGCACCGGTGCGGTGAAGGTAACTCCGGCGCACGACCCCAACGACTTCGCCATCGGGCAGCGGCATGGCCTGCCGAATCTTTCGATCCTCGATGAGCTGGCGAACGTTGCCCTGCCGGGCTCGCCCTACGACGGCATGGAGCGCTATGCGGCGCGCGAGAAGATGCTCGAAGACCTGCGGGAGCGCGGCCTGCTGGTGGACGTGAAGGACCATACACTGTCGATCGGTCTGAGCCAGCGCACCGGCGTCGTCATCGAGCCCCGGCTCTCGCAGCAGTGGTTCATCAAGATTCAGCCTCTGGCCGACAAGGCCATCGAGGCGGTCGATAAAGGCTACATCCGCTTCACGCCCGACCAGTACCGCAAGACCTACGACGAGTGGATGAAGAACATCCACGACTGGTGCATCTCGCGGCAGCTGTGGTGGGGGCATCGCATTCCGGCGTGGCACTGCGCGAAGTGCAGCGAGATTACGGTCGCGCGAGAGCCCCCCACCGCATGTTCGAAGTGCGGAGCGGCAGAGCTGGCGCAAGAAACAGATGTGCTCGACACATGGTTCTCGAGCGGCCTGCTTCCCTTCACCGTCTTCGGCTGGCCTGGCCAGGAGGGCGCCGAAAAGGACTTTCAGGGGGGACTGACGCGGGATCTCGCGGAGTTCTATCCCACAGAGCTTCTGGTGACAGGCTTCGACATTCTCTTCTTCTGGGTGGCGAGGATGATCATGCTCGGCTGCCACTTCATGCTGGATGTTCCGATGCCCGATGGGGCTGGCGGATTTCAGCCGCGCACCCTGAAGGATGCGGTGCCCTTCAAGGAGGTCTACATCCACGCTCTGGTGCGCGATGCCGATCGGCAGAAGATGTCGAAGACCAAAGGCAACGTGGTCGATCCCATCGAGGTAGTGACGAAGTACGGCACCGACGCCGTGCGCTTCACGCTGGCCAGCATGGCCTCACCCGGCACCGATATCGCCTTCAGCGAGTCGCGCACCGAGGGCTACCGCGCCTTCGCCAATAAAATCTGGAATGCGGCACGCTTTCTGTTCCTCCAGATCGACCGCGCGAAAGAGGCCGGGTACAAGGTCTCCATGCTCGCGAGCGGAACCGTGCCGGAGCTTCCTGAAGATACGCCGCTCGAGACGCGCTGGATCTTCGGCCGCCTGAACGCCGTGTGCAGTGAGGTGGAACGCGCCCTGGCCGACTATCGCTTCGATGAGGCCGCCGCGGCGGTGTATCAGTTTTTCTGGGGCGAGTTCTGCGACTGGTACCTGGAGCTGGTGAAGCTGCGGCTGGAGTTCGGTGAGGGCACGGAGAAGAACGCCACGACCGCGCTCACGCTGGCCTCTCTGGTCGCGGTGTTTGAGGCCGCGCTGCGGCTGTTGAGCCCGTTCATGCCGTTCCTGACCGAGGAGCTCTGGCATGCGCTCCACGACGGCGCGCCTCCAGCGAAGTCGATTGCATTGACGCGTTATCCGCAGGCACAGGACTTCGCCTCGGATGATGCCTCGGTTGCCGCGATGACGACCCTGCAGGAGTTGATCACCACGGTTCGCGCTTTGCGCAAGGAGCTGGGGGTTCCGGAAAAAGAGTCGGCGCCGATCCGTCTGTACGCGGAGAATCGAGTGCTTGCCCTGACCGACGCCAACCGCGATATGCTGGCGAGGATGGCACGGGTCTCGGAGCTCGAATTTGTCACCGAGCTTCCCACCGGGAGCAATGCGCGGGCGACGGCGGCCTTCGATGTGGCCGTGGTGTATGAGCGCCAGATCGACGTGGCCGCCGAGCGCGAGCGCTTAACCAAGGAGATCGCCAGGCTGGAGAAGGGTCTCGCCGCCGCAGAACGGCAACTGGGCAACGAGGCTTTTATGGCGAAGGCTCCGGCACACATTGTGGAGGGTCTGCGCAAGCAGGCCGAAGAGACAAAGATGCTCTACGACAAGGCGAAGGCCCAGATCGAAGCTCTTCCGGAATAAGGCTGGACTGTATCGATTTATCCAAATCGGCGATTTGGATGAGGAAAGACGCTGGCCTGCCAGCCGGGCCCACTGCGCGGCAGCGCCTTGTCTTCCATTCGGTACCGCCTAGGGTTTGTGAATCGGGGAGTCGCCCTCGACCCTGGTCTGCTCGACCGCGATGGCGACGTTCTCGTGCTTGATGTCGAGACGCAGACGGTTGAAGAAGCTCATGTAGATGTTCGCCACCCAAACCAGAGCAAACCATGCGATCAAATAGCCGCGCCATCCCGAATAGAGCATCTGAAACTGAGTGATGAGAAGGAAGAACGCGGCCACGTAATGACTGAAGCAGTACTCGCAGGTAAAGAGGTAGAAAAATTTTCGCGGGACCAGCGAGTGGCAGTTCTGGCTCTTTCCCTTGCACCACTCTCTCGGCTCGCGAAAGACCTCCTCATGGGTGACGGTCCATGCGATGGAGGCGATGGGCAAGGCCAGCAGGAAGAGATAGGCAAACTGGGTCGAGAGCGGCATCATCCTATTCTGTGAGATGCAGGGATGAGGTTTAGGATTACAGCATGGACTGGAAGAGTAAGCGGATCAGAACCATTCTTGAAACAGCACTGGCGGAAGATAAGGCCGGCCATGATGTTACGACGGCGCTGACCGTCGATCCCAAGCTTCGCGCCACGGGAACCATTCTCGCCAAACAGGCCTGCATTGTCTCGGGCCTAGGATGTATTCCGGTAATCCTCGATATCTTCTCGAAGATGAGCTCGACGCCGATGGGCCGGTTCGAGGTGGTGAGCCATTTGGAGATCTTCGACGGCGTCTCGGTGCGCAAGGGGCAGCCGCTGGCGGTGATACGGCATAACGCGGCGGCGCTGCTCTCGACCGAGAGGGTGATTTTGAACCTGCTGCAGAGGATGTGCGGCATCGCGACGCTGACGCGGGAGTTCGTCAACGCTGTTGCGAAGACGAAGACCAAAGTACTCGATACGCGCAAGACGATTCCGGGGTTACGTATTCTGGATAAGTATGCGGTCAGCTGCGGCGGAGGCGTAAATCACAGACTCGACCTGCAGGACGGCATTCTGATCAAGAACAACCATATCTCGCTGGGCGGCGGTCTGCCTGTGGCGCTCGAGAAGGCTCTGAAGGGCCATAAGGCGGGGCAGGTGGTGCAGGTGGAGGTACGCAGCGAGACTGAGCTCGCGCAGGCGATCGCGGGCGGGGCTCCCTCGATTCTGCTGGACAACATGACACCCGCGCAGACGAAGAAGGCGGTGAGACGCATTCGCGAGGCGCTTCCGGAGACGACGATCGAATCGTCCGGAAACATGAACCTGAAGACTGTGCGGCAGTATGCGCTGGCGGGAGTGGACTTCGTCTCGGTGGGCGCTCTGACGCACTCGGCCATCGCCGCCGACCTGAGCATGCGCATCACGGCGGATGTGTATTAGCCGCGATGTCCTTCGATCTGGAAGAAGTCGAACGAGGTCTTGCGGGGACCAGGTTTTCCGGTCATGCCAGGCACCATGCTTCTGTGGGCTCCACCAACACGTTGGCGATGGAAGCTGCGCAGGCAGGAGAGCGAACCGGTGTCTGGATCGCCGACGAGCAGACCGCGGGGCGAGGGCGAGGTGGACATGGATGGCACTCCATCGCTGGCGACGGCCTATACATGAGCGCGCTGGTGGCGCCTGCTCTGCCGGTCGAGATGTCGCTTTGGATATCGCTCGCGACCGGGCTGGCGGCAAAAGAGGCAATCTTCCAAGCGACGGGCCTGGAGGTGGATATTCGCTGGCCCAACGATCTTTTGCTCAAGGGCAAGAAGTCCGGCGGAATTCTGGTGGAGACCGCGATGACTCCTGCGAACGAGGGTAGGGAGGCTATGCTTCGCTATGCCGTGATCGGCGTGGGAATCAATTTGAATCATCAGTCCTTCCCTGACGAGATCGCGACGCTCGCGACCTCTCTGCGGATCGAAAGTACGCTTCCGGTGAAGCGAGAAGCGATTGTGGTTGCTTTGCTTCGTTGCCTCGATGAGGAGCTGAGTCAATTGACCGCGGCCGGGAGGAACAAGCTGTTGGATCGCGTGGCCGAGGCCTCGACGTGGATTCGCGGAAAGCGCGTTCATGTCGGAGAGAACAGTGGATACAGCGGCATTACGGCTGGACTCGATGCTCGCGGCTTTTTGCTGGTGCGCGAGGACGATGGCACGATGCGCACAGTCGTCTCGGGCGGCGTGCGGGAGGCCCGCTAGCCATGCGGAACTACTTCAACTACTTCACCGAGATCGAGGAGCGCTTTCAGCAGAGGCGCGGCTCGCTGCTGATGCTGTCCACGCTGGACTGGGCCCTGATCGAGACTTGGCGGGAGGCCGGCGTTCCGCTCGAAGCAGTGCTGCGGGGGATCGATGATGCCTTCGACAAGTACGACGCGCGGACTCTTAAGGCAAAGGGACGTGTGCGCAAGGTCAACGGTCTCGCTTGGTGCGCGCAGAGTGTGATGGCAGCAGTCGAGCAGGCGATGGAGGCGTCCGTCGCTTCGCCGGATCCGCAGGAATCTCAGCCAGAGAGTGGCTTTGAGAACGAACGTGTCGCAAAGTATCTCGAGGACAATGCGGAGAGGCTGGAGAGAGCGGCGATCCAGCCGCCTGCCGACTCGGTGATCGCGGAGTCTGTGGTTCGGCTGCGGGCGCTGGTCTCGGGGCTGCGGCTCGAGCCTGCGAGCTCGCTCGAGGATCTGGACCGCACCCTGACCGTGCTTGAGGAGAAGATCTTTGCCGCGGTGATGACGGCAGCTGCTGAAAGCGAGTTGACCGCGCTGCGCGAGCAGGCTGCGCGCGAGCTTGCTCCTTATCGAGGGAAGATGCAGGCCGTGCAGATCAGGCAGGTGCAACAACAGTTTTTGCAGAAGAGACTGTTCGAGAGCCGCAGCATTCCGCGTCTCAGCCTCTTCTATATGAGCCTGGCGTAACTTATTACCGATGAAGCTATCGATAGAAAAGATCGTCTATGGCGGCAGCGGACTGGCCCGGTCAGAGAACGGTAAGACGGTCTTTGTGCCGTTTACGCTTCCCGGCGAGACGATCGAAGCTGCGATCACATCGCATGGAAGCTTCGCGGAAGCCGAGCTCAAAGAGATTGACGCGCCTTCACCGAACCGCATCGAGCCGCGATGCGCGCATTTTGGAAGATGTGGCGGATGCCACCTTCAGCACGCCACTTATGCCGCGCAGCTTGAGATCAAGCAGTCGATTCTCGCGGAGACGATGGAGAGGGCGGGGATCACGTCGCTGCCCCTGATCGAAGTCCACGCCGCTCTGCCATGGGAGTACAGAAATCGTATTCGCCTTCGCATCGCCGTGGTGGACGGACACCTACGTGTGGGGTACCTGCAGCGCGGGTCGAACGGATTCCTTGCAATCCAGATGTGCCCGATCGCATCGCCTGTCCTCTGGCGAGCGGCGGAGGCCTTTCTTGCGCTTGACGAAGAACATACCGCGTGGACGCGCGCAGCGGAAGAGATCGAGCTCTTTACCGATGGCGACGGGCAGAAGCTGCAGACGAGGCTGTTCCTGCGCGAGCAGCCTGCGAAAGGATTCGCAGAGCTGTGCGCTGCCTTGCGGCTTCGCGTGCCTGAACTTGCGGGAGCCGGCGTCCAGGTGATGGCGAGTTCGGGGCGTAGTCGCAAGTCGCTGCGGGTGCGTCCCGGAGCGACTTGGGGCGCGGCGGGATTGAGCTACATCGTCGCAGGCGAGACGTACTGGGTCAATCGCGACAGCTTCTTTCAGGTCAACCGCTTTCTTGCGCCTGAGCTGATCCGGCTCGCAACCGAAGGACGGCAAGGACTGCTTGCCTGGGATCTCTTCGCAGGTGTCGGACTGTTCTCTCGCGTTCTCGCGAATCACTTCGACGAGGTCGTCGCCGTCGAGGCCACGAAGGGCGACCTGGCGGTAAACCTGCGGGGTGCCGGCCGGCGAGCCATCGCCGCAACCACGGTCGAGTTTCTCCGTCAGGCGGTGCTTGAGCGCGAACGGCCTGACCTGATCGTGATGGACCCTCCGCGTGCGGGCGTTGGAGCCGAGACCTGCGCTCTGCTCGGCCGCATCCGGGCGCCGGAGATCGTCTATGTCTCCTGCGATCCCACGACACTCAGTCGAGACTTGAGCGCGATGATAGACTCCGGCTATAGGCTGAAGCAGCTGCATCTGGTAGATATGTTTCCCGAGACCTTTCATCAGGAGACGGTGGCGATCCTCGGCCTTTAAAAGGAGCGCGATTCTGGCCGGCCACGCAGAGATCTACTGGCACAGGGAGACAATCGAGCGGCTGCAGCTGCGGCGCGCTCCGCTGCTGGCTGCCGCGTGCTGGTTTGCGCTGGGCGCTGCGATCGCACGAAGCTGGCAGCCTCCTGCGATCCTGATCGTTGCGGTTCTGCTGCTCTCTCTACTCTCCGGCTTCGCTCTGCGCCAAAGTCTCCTCATCGCTGTCGTCCCCGTTGCGGCCCTCTGGATGATGGCCGGACTCTGGTGCTGGCAGATCCGCCCCGTTCCGCAGCCGCAACGCGAGCTGTCGCGTTATGCCGATGGATTGAGCCGTGTTGTGCGAGGACGCGTCCTGCGGGTTCGTCCTCTTCCGGTCGAAGCCAAAGCAGCCGATCAGGACAACGATCCCGCATGGTGGCTCGACCGCGAGCCGCAGCCTGCCGCCGCAGTCTCGGTCGATGTTGCCGTCGCCGAGATCGAGGAAGTGACGGCCGATCTCTCGCGCATGGTGCCGATGCGCGGAGGAGTCAGGACGACGATCTACTCCCGCGAAGGCCCACTGCCCGAGCTGCATTGCGGCGACGTGGTCGAGATGCCGATGAGGATGAAGACTCCGGAGCGCTATCGCGATCCGGGGGCGTGGCAGTACGCGGATTACCTTCTCGCCCAGGGGATCGGCGTTCATGGAAGCGCTCGCTCGACGAAGGTGCAGGTAGTCTCACGCTCTTCTCCGAGCCTCGATTGCAGGGTCTTCGTCGCGCAGGGCTGGGCCTCGGGACGAATGCTTCGTTTCATCGGATCGGCGGCCAATCGCCATCTCCCCTCGGGGCTGCGGCTGACGGAAGACGATGCCGGCATGCTGAACGCGATGATCTTCGGCGATCGCACACGTCTGGACCACGCTCTGCGCCTGGGGTTCGAGCGCACGGGATCGTTTCATCTCTTCGTGGTCTCGGGCATGCACGTCGCGCTTCTGGGCGGCATTCTCTTTTGGATACTGAGCAGACTGCGAGTGAGCCGATGGATCGCAACGCTAACGACAATTGCGTTGATGACGGGTTATGCCCTGCTGACCGGCTTCGGCGTTCCGGTACAGCGAGCTGTATTGATGACCACGGTCTTCCTGATCGCACGCCTGCTCTCGCGTGAGAGCAGCGTGCTCAACGCCCTGGGAGCGGCTGCGCTGGCCGAGCTGACGTGGTCGCCGTCGAGCCTCTTTGAAGCAAGCTTCCAGATGACCTTTCTTGCTCTCGTCGCCATCGCTGGCATCGCGGTCCCTCTCGGCGAAAGAACGTTTCTGCCTTATGCGCGCGCGACGCGAAAGCTTCGCGATCTATGGCTCGATCCGGTCCTTCCGCCTCGCCTCGCGGAGATGCGTGTGATGCTGCGCATGGCGGGCGATGCCCTTGAGGGCGTCTTCGGACGGAGGTCACGACGGCTTCCGGAGCTCACCGCTAGGACGCTCTTCTTTATCGCTGAGCTCGTGCTGATCGGACTGGTGGCCGAGATGGTGATGGCGCTTCCGATGGCGGTGTACTTTCACCGCGCGACGATCTTTGCCCTGCCCGCGAACATCCTGACGGTTCCCATCGTCAGCCTGCTTGCGCCGGCGGCTCTCGTTACCTTCTGCGCGGCACTCCTAGGTCCTTGGATCGCGGCTCCCTTCGCCGCGGCCACGGCGCTTCTTCTGCACTCTATTGTGTGGACCATCGCGCGCGTAAGCCATCTTGCAGCCGCCGATCTTCGCGTGCCGCCGCCTGTGTGGTGGGTCGCCGCGTTTGCGATTGCGATGTGGGCGCTCTGCTGCTGGGCGGTTCGCCGATCCCGAGCTTGGGCATGGGGCGCGACCGTCGCCCTCCCGCTTGTTCTCCTGGTCGTGCTGTGGCCGGAGCCCGCCCTCGTCTCGCAGGGACAGCTGGAGGTTACCGTCATCGATGTGGGCCAGGGAGATTCCCTGCTCATGATCAGCCCTCAGGGTCGCGCCATGCTCGTCGATGCGGGCGGTCCCGTTGGAAGCTCGGGAGAATCAGCGACCGCGACCAGCGCCTTCGACATTGGAGAGCAGATCGTCTCGCCGTATCTCTGGTCCCGCCGCATCCGCCGCCTCGACGTGCTGGTCCTGAGTCACGCGCACAGCGATCACATGGGTGGCATGCCTGCTGTGCTGCGCAGCTTCAGGCCGCGCGAGCTGTGGGTGTCGATCGACCCAGACTCGGAGGCCTATCGGGAGTTGCTGCGGGAGGCTACGGAGCTGGGCGTGACGGTGCGGCACATGCATGCCGGAGACCAGGTAGAGTGGGGGGAAGCGAAGGTGCATGTGCTCGCTCCTGCTCCCTCGTACGTTAATACGGGCGAGCCTGTGAACAACGATTCGCTGGTGCTGCGGATGGATTACGGAAAGGCATCGGTGCTGTTGGAAGGCGATGCCGAGGCCCCGAGCGAGCAGCAGATGCTCCTGCACTCTCTTCAGCCGGTGACGCTGCTGAAGGTAGGCCATCACGGCAGCAACACATCGACGACGCAGCCTTTCTTCGATGCGCTGGCTCCCAAGGACGCCGTCGTCTCGGTCGGCGCCGGCAATAGCTTCGGCCATCCACGCCCGGAGGTGATCGCCAGGGTTGGAGCCACAGGGACGCATCTGTTCCGCACCGACGAGTTCGGTCTTACCACCTTCCTGCTCGACCGGGACGGCTCCATTCACGAGAAGCTTGGCGCCTGGAACGAGCCATAAAAGACGTTCCTCGGCTGATTCCCATCTGGAGCCCCACAGGCATTTCGGAGTAGCGTGGGAGAAGGGAGGCAGAGCCCATGGAGAAGCAGGACCCAAGACAGCCCGAGCAACCGATCCTCGTTCCCGATGTTCCCAGCGCAGCCGAGAAAGCCGAGGAGCAGAAGCTGATCCGTCGCATGCAGATGATGATGAACATGGCGATGCAGGTGATTGCTCAGGACAGCTCGCTCTCGATCGACGAGGCCTCGCAGATGATCGCCGACTCGCGAAAGGCCGCCCTCGCGATGTTTCCCGGCAAGGAGCTCGCCTACGACCTTATCTGGAAGCCGCGATTCCAGAGGCTGATGCGCGAGCGCTTCCCCATCATGTAGGGGCGGTTGCATCTTGATAAGCTGAGACTATGTTGATCAGGCTAGCGACGCCGGAGGACGTTCCGGTGCTGATGGAGATGATGCGGCGTGTCGTCCCCTTGATGCGCTCGACGGGGAACCTTCAGTGGAACGACGACTATCCCAATGAAGGTGTCTTTCTGCGCGACATCGAGCGAGGACAGCTATGGGTTGCGGAGATCGAAGGAGCCGTCGCCGGCGTGACAGCCATGACGACCGCCGAAGAGCCTGACTATGCGCAGGCAGACTGGGACAGCACCCAGCCTGCACTGGTGATCCATCGGCTCGCAGTCGATCCGGATTTTCGCGGAGCAGGCATAGCGCGGGCTCTTCTCGTTAAGGCCGAGGAGATTGCCCTTGCGCAGAGTCTCTTCATCGTCCGCGCCGATACCAACACCGAAAATCAGGCGACACAACGCCTCTTTCCGAGCCTGGGATACAGATTCGCAGGAGAGATCTCCCTGAGGGCTCGGCCCGGGCAACGCTTTCTCTGCTACGAGAAGCTGCTTTCGCGCGGGTAAGGCTCAGCCGGCGACGGAAAGTCTTGCGAGCTTGGCCTCGAGACGCTTGTTCTCTTCCTCGAGCCTGGCGAGGCGTTCACGGAGAGGAGCTACCACCTCGACCACCTGCTCCTCGGTAAATCGCGGCGTGATGTGCTGCTGGCAGTTCCAGTCAAAGGCCTCGACGCGGATGACGATGGCGCGCTCCACGAGCTTGCGCACTTTGGGCTCGCTGAGATCTTCGATCCACTTCTGCGCCGACGCTCCTTCGTGGATCTCGGCACGGCCGAGAATCTTCAGACGGGTGCGCGATGGATAGTCCATCAGGAAGAGAGCGACGCGGTCATCGTGCTCGAGATTTCCCAGGCTGATGTACTGGCGGTTGCCGCGATAGTCGGCGAAGCCGAGGGTGCGGTCGTCGATGACATGCAGGAACCCGGGCTCTCCTCCTCGATGCTGGATATACGGCCAGCCGGTCTCGCTGACTGTTGCGAGATAAAAGGAGTCACGCGAGAGGATGAACTCGCGCTCGTATTCGGTGAGGGTGTCTCCGGGATTGGAGAGTTTCTGCATCCGCTCGTATTGAAAGCGGCTGCCGTGTTTCGTCTGTTCTTCTTTCACCAGCGGCGTGAAGGCGATCTGCGCGAAGCTGCGGCCCATGGTCGGGCTCCTTTCCGCACTGAAATGCTCTGATTGGATTCGCATCGGTGAAGATCCGATGCGGAGATTATCGCAGCGGAGCGGCCTCCGCATGCGGCGAAGAGAGCATCTTCCACAAAAGGCTCCCGATAGGCGGCAGACATGCGACCAGCCAGAAGGTGAGGCCGTAGCGCTGGCGGTCGAAGAGATGTCCCAGTACCGGCATCAAAAGCCCGGTCGCAAGCGCCCACGAGGATATGGCAAAGCCCGCAAGAAACGCGGAGTGCTCCCTGGGCAGGGCCGACATTCCATCCGAGAGCGCGAAGACCACGAAGCCTCCCGCAATGAACATCTGCAGAAAGAAGAGCAGCATGGTCGCCGCAACCGGCGCGTGGCTGCGGGCAGCCATCGGAGCCAGCATGATGAGGAACCCGGCGATCGACAGAAGAGCGAAGATTCCGCCGGGACGGCCTGCGCCCTTCCGGCGCCTCAGATCCGCGAGCCTGCCGAAGACCAGGTAACCGGCCTCCCAACCTGCGGGCGGAAGCCACAGAAGATGGCCCAGCGACACCTGGCTCAGATGCAGCACTCGCGTGAGATAGAGGGGAGCGGCGTAGAGACCAAAAGCCAGGGGAGCCGCGCCCAGACCGTAGACAGCCGCCGCCGCGAAGAGATCACGGTTCCAGCGAGAGGAGGCCGCCGTGGAAGACTCTGTGACAGAAACAGGAGCCGATGGTGTCGCATACCATCCCGAGACGCGCAGCACCAGCCACAGTGCGATCCAAAGCAGCCCCAGACCAGCGGTCACTCCGAACGCCGCGCGCCATCCCCATCGCACCGCAACCGGGGTGATCAGCAGAGGCGTCAGAGCCGCCCCCAGGGAGCTGCCGCTGTAGGCGATTCCCAGGCCGAACGATCGCTTCTCCTCCGGCAGCGTCTCGGTGACGGTCTTGAGCCCCGCCGGAAAGGTCGCGCCCTCCCCGAAGCCCAGTACACCGCGCGCGGCGCACATCCCGACGAATCCCATCATCAGCCCGTGGCTTCCCGAGGCGATGGACCAGATCGCCACGGCGATCAGCGTCGTCACCCACAATCCGGCGCGATCCATCCATAGACCCCAGATCGGGTTCGCGATCATGTAGCACACGCTGAAGACGAGGATGGCATATCCATACTGCGTCGCCGAGAGATGCAGCGCCGACAGGATGGTCGGGCTCAGGATCGCGAGCACGCTGCGATCCACATAACTCAGCAGCCCCAGCAGCGTCATCGACGCGGCCGGGGCCCATTGCCTCACGATGGATCGCTGCTCAAGACTCACGGTCTGCTCTGGCTCGCCAGCCACTCGCGCAGGCTCGGCTCCTGCGTCTCCTGAAGGTGTACGCAGTCGCTGATATTGTCGAGCGCTTTGGCCAAAGTACGCTCGGCCGCATCGACCTTATGGATGGCAAAGAACTTCGCCACCTCGTCGCGCTTCTCAACGGAGCAGAACGTTCCCGCCGCGGCGACCACGCGTGAGCCGGAGTTCGTCGTGAACTGAGCATGCACCTTGTCCCAGTTCTGCTGGAGGTAGCTCCACGTCTGCTCGCGCGTATCGCGTCCCGACAGCAGAATGGAGAGGGGAATCCAACTGTCCTGGTTGCGGACCTGGCCCGAGACGGCATAGTCGAGCGTGCGCGTCACCAGCGCAGGATCATGAAACCGGGCCAGCGTGCGCAGAGCGTCAGACCGTTGTCCCGGATCGCTCGAATCTTTACTAGAGGCAAAGATCTTGTCGTAGAGCGCGGCATCCCCATTCTCCGCAGTGACGGTAACGGCGGTATCGGTCAGGATGGGATCGAGGCCCTTGTCCCGCTTCGAGCTGGACGCATAGGCGCGATCGGTCAGCTGCTTTGCCTCCACGAGCACCCTGGGATCCTTTGCATCCCCAAGAACCTCCATCAGCTCGGAACGCAGGGTCTGGCGGCTGTACGGATCCCCTGCTCTGGGATCGCCCAGGGCGGTATATACCGGTCCCAGCTCGCTCACGAGGATCTTATCCAACGCAGCTCGATCCGCATCGCTCGCAATGCGCGACTTGATCGTCGCGACCGCATTCAGAGCCGTCTCCATCACCTGGCCGCTGGGATCGTTCTTGAGAGCGAGCACCAGCTTCATGTAATCGCCTACGGTGCCCTGCCCCGAGCGAACCAAAGCCCAGCGATCGCCCAGCAGGCCAATGCGCTCAGGGGGAGACAAAGCAGTCTCGGCCTTCGCCGTGATTGCCTCCAGCTGCTTCGCCGTATAGGCTGTGCGGTAGTATCCTTTGCCCCCTGAGTTTGCATAGAAGAAGCCGTTGGCCTCGGCCAACGGAAGCGTCTTGTCTTCCGGCGTCACGACACGGCACTCCGGCTTACCTCCGTTGGTTGTGCAGACTGGAAGCGTCCAGCTCTGAGAGTCCGCAGCCTTGCCGGAGAGAAAGAACCGGCTCTGCGCGAGAGGAGCGGCGTTTCCAGTCTGCCCGGAGAAGGTCAGCAAGGGCACACCAGGCTGCGTAACAAAGCTCTGCATGATCTTATCGATGGGCTGGTGCGAGTTCGCTGTCTGGGCGTTCCAGAAGTCCTCCGCCGTCGCGTTCGCGTAGAGATGCTCGGCCAGGTAGTTGTGGACTCCCTGACGGAAGGTCTCCTCGCCAAGATAGTGCTCCACCATGCCGAGCACCGCGCCGGCCTTGCCATAGGCGATGCCGTCGAACATCTCGTTGATCTCGTCCGGAGTCTCCGCCCTGGCGCGAATGGTGCGCGTCGTCGCCTGCGAGTCCAGGTTCAGAGTGGCATTCAAATCGATCGCATCGTCTTCAGGAAAGTTCCACTCCGGCTTCCACTTCGCAACAGGCTTGGACTCCATCCACGTAGCGAAGCCCTCGTTGAGCCACAGATTGTCCCACCACTGCATCGTGACCATATCGCCGAACCACTGATGCGCCATCTCGTGCGCCACCACGGAGGCGACGCGCTTCTTGGCCGGAATCGAGGCCTTGTTCTTCTCGAGAAGCAGGTCGGTCTCGCGATAGGTAATGCAGCCGAAGTTCTCCATCGCGCCCGCCTCGAAGTCCGGCAGCGCGATCATATCCAGCTTGGGCATCGGATACTTGATGCCGAAATACTTGTCGTAGTACGGCAGAATGTACTCTGCGGCCTCGACCGCGAACTTCGTCAACGCCACTTTATCCGGCGTCGAGCAGGCGCGGATCGGCACGCCGTCGGCCTTGCCACTGGTGCACTTGAAGTCGCCTACCAGAAACGCCACCAGGTAGGTCGACATCTTCGGCGTCGTCTGAAACTTCAGCGTGTGCTTGCCCGCAACCGGCCCCGGCTTATCGGAGACGATCTGCGTATTGGCAATGGCAGTGTCCTTCGCGTCGACGACCAACGTGAGATCGTAGGTCGCCTTGAGAGCGGGCTCGTCGAAGCTGGGATAGGCCCGGCGGGCATCGGTCGGCTCAAACTGGGTGACCGCATAGTTGCGGGCCTTGGTCTTCGAAAGGTAGAACCCGCGCAGCTTGTCGTTCAGAACTCCCGTATAGCTGATATTCAGCGTTACCTTGCCTGCGGGTAGCGCCTGGGGAAACGTAAATATCGCCTGCTCCTTCGACTCATCCTCGGAGACCTGGGCCGTCTGTGCTCCTGACTTCACCGACAGGAACTTAATCTCCGCCGCATTAAGCGTGATGGCACTGGATGGAGAGTCGAGCACAAGATCGATCGACTCTTCCCCGGCAAATGTGGCGGCCGTCAGATCAGGCGTCAGCGTAAGCGAGTAGTGTTCCGGATGAACTCCCCTCGGAAGACGCTGTGCATAGAGAGCAGAACATGCGAAGGAAGAGACAAGCGCAAACAGAGAGAGGTTACGGCGAAACGAGAAGTTCAGAAACATATCCTTAAAGGATACCCAACATCTGCTGGATACCGCGCAAAACCCTCGTCAGGCTGAAAGATTTACCGGGTTTTGGGATGAAGAGGAGTCAGGAATCGATCAGGCGGGTTTCAGGGAAGCTGCCCGTTCCGAGATACCGTTCTGCTCGGCGGCGCGCGCCTCCGCATAGGCTGCGGCTCCCAGCAGAGCACAGGTCTCGTCAAGGATGATCCGCACCGGAATCGACTGCAGCAGAGCCGACATCCTTCCTTTGTCCAGAAAGGCCTGCATGAAGAAGCCATTCTGCATCGTCTTCAGACGCTTCGGAGCAATGCCGCCGCCAAGGTAGATTCCGCCCGTGGCCAAAGCCTTTAGCGCCAGATTACCCGCCTCCGCTCCATAAGCCGAAGCGAAGACCTTCATCGTCTCGAAGCAGATGGAGCTCGATCCATCCTCGGCGCACTCGCCGATTACAACGTTCGGGTCTTCGGCGGCCATGCGCTCGCAGAGCCACTTCGGCTCGTCCAGCTTCTCCACATCCCGCAGGAAGCGGTAGACGTTCTGGATTCCGAGTCCCGAGACGACGCGCTCGAAGCTCACACGGCCCTTCAGCGTGCTGCGCAGATACTCCAGCATCGCAATTTCGCGGTTCGAACGCGCTGCAAAGTCGCAGTGGCCTCCCTCGGATGGAATCGGATTGTGCCTCTTTCCATCCCAGATCAACAAAGCCTCCCCCAGCCCCGTGCCCGCGGAGACCAGGCCGCGGTGACCGATAGCACCGGCATCGCCCTCGTGAAGACTATGGATCTGGTTGGGCGCAAGCTCAGGAATGCCGTAGCCGTTCGCCTCAAGATCGTTGATCAGAAAGACGTGTTTGATCGCAAGCGAACGCGACAGCTCGCGCATATCCAGCGTCCAGGGCAGGTTCGTCAGCTTTAGCCTTCCGTCTCGCACCGGCCCCGGGCAGCCGAAACAAGCCGCGAGAATCTCCTCGCGATTCGCCGCGGGAGCGGTATCGTCACCCGACAAAAAGCGGTTGACGACCTCGTCAAGCGATGAGAATTGATGCGCAGGAAACTTCTTGTCTCGCAGAGGGTGCAGCTGCCCGTCGGCAAAGTCGTAGAGAGCAAGGTGGACCTTCGTTCCGCCAACATCACCCGCAAGGATCATCTATCTCAGCTCCAGGGTTCCGGTTCCATTTACCGGCTCAGGCAGCTTGGATGAAGCCGCGGCGTCCAGCAGAAGCGTCAGTCTTCCGTTCGCCGGACGGATGATCTGCGAGGGATAGGTCTCCGGCTGGTACGGCCCCTCGAAGACATCGTGCAGCACCTGCGCCTTGCCCGCACCCTCAATCAGGAAGGCCACCTCGCGGCCCTGCGTAATCACGGGCCAGGTCAGTGTGATGCGCCATGTGTCCTTCTGGGGAACATGATTGGCCACGACGATATGGCTCATCTCGTTGAGTGCCTCGGTGTGGGGGAACAGCGACGCTGTGTGACCGTCATCTCCCATGCCCAGCAGCACCAGGTCGAAGGTCGGAGTCTCTGCACCCTCAAGGCGAAAGCCGTTGCGGATGGCGGCTTCATACCGCGCCGCAGCTTCCTCGGGCTCGAGCTCACCCTCCATCCGGTGAACCCGCTCCGCCGGCAGGAGCACCTTCGACAGCAAGGCCTCGCACGTCATGCGATAGTTGGAGTCCGCATCCTCTGGACCAACACAGCGCTCATCTACCCAATAGAGGTCGAGCTTGTCCCACGGAACCTGCTTCACGAAGGGCTGAGCAGGGTTTGCCAACAGAGCAAACATCGCCTTCGGTGTCGTTCCTCCCGAGATCGCGACCCGGGCTATTCCGCGAGCGTTTGCAGCCGAGACGACGTTGCTCATGAAGAACTCCGCCGCAGCAAGCGCCACCTCGGGCGGAGTCGCAAAGACACGATAGGTAACAGTAGCGGAACGAGGCATCTTGTTTTCTTAGCTCCTAGCTTTCGCTCTTTGCTTCATCTCTTCGTCGAAGTCATTGGTCAGACGCCAGAGACAGCACGCCTCCGGTTCAAAACTGAAAACCGGAGGCGCTTTGTCCCTTAGAGCTTACGCCACTTGCGGCCCTCGGATTCGAGCAGAGCATCGGCAGCCGACGGCCCCCAGGTTCCAGCAGCGTAGTTGGGGAAGTCCTTGACCGGAGTCTCCGCCCACGCCTTCAGGATCGGGGTCATCAGGGCCCAGGTCGTCTCCACTCCGTCGCGGTGCGCGAACAGGGTTCCATCGCCCAGCATTGCGTCGAGCAGCAGGCGCTCGTAGCCGTTGGCCGAGGACTTGCCGAAGGCGTCCGCATAGCTGAAGTTCATCTGCACTGGGCTGATGTCCATGCTCGGTCCAGGCAGCTTTGCTCCGAAGCGCAGCGAGATCCCCTCATCCGGCTGGATGCGCATCGAGATCAGGTTCGGCTTGATGCCCTCGCCTCCATGGCACTCCGCGCCCTTGAAGAGCAGCATCGGCGGCTGCTTGAACTGGATCGTGATCTCGGTGACGCGTTTGGGCAGACGCTTGCCGGCGCGGATGTAGAACGGAACCCCCGCCCAGCGCCAGTTCTCGATCTCCAGCCGCAACGCGGCGTAGGTCTCGGTCTGCGAGCGCGGATGCACGCGGTCCTCCTGGCGATAGCCAGGAACCTGCTTGCCGTCGACCGTGCCCGGACCATACTGTCCGCGAACCGTATCGGCGGGATGAATCGGCGAGATCGCCTTCCACACCTTCACCTTCTCCGCACGCACCGCCGAGGCCTCGAACGAGAGCGGAGGCTCCATCGCGACGAAGCTCAAAAGCTCCATCACATGGTTCTGCACCACATCGCGCAACGCTCCGGCCTGCTCGTAAAACGGTCCGCGACCCTCGATACCGATCGATTCGGCAGCCGTAATCTCGACGTGATCGATGTAGTTGCGGTTCCAGACGTTCTCGAAGATGCCGTTGGCAAAGCGGAAGACCAGGATGTTCTGTACCGTCTCTTTGCCGAGATAGTGGTCGATCCGGAAGATCTGGTTCTCATCGAAGACTTTATTGACCTCATCGTTCAGCGCGCGCGCCGACTCGAGATCGTGTCCGAACGGCTTCTCGATGATGGTCCGGACCCAGGGAGCCTTGCCGTCCTTGTCGGCTTCGGGCTTGGCCATGCTGTGTTCGCCCAGGTAGTTAATGATGTCGGAGAAGTACTCGGGCGCCGTCGCCAGGTAGAACAGGCGATTGCCTTTGGTGCTGAACTTGCCGTCCAGCTCCGCAAGCTTCTTCTTGAGAGCGTCATAACCGGCGCCATCGTCGAAGTTCATCGCGTGATACTGCACGCGATCGACGAAGGGAGCCAGCTTGGGATCGTTCTCCTCCACGCCGCCGCCGGCGAGGATGCCGTCCTTCATATCCGGAGCGAAGCTCCCCTCGAGCGGACGGCGCGCCACGCCCACCACCGCGAAGTCCTTCGGCAGAAGGTTCGCCTGGTCCAGGTGATAGAGCGCGGGGAGAAGCTTGCGCTTCGTCAGGTCGCCCGAAGCACCGAAGATAACAACGATGCACGGATCGGGTGTGCGCTCGTTCGAGGCCATGGTGGCCTTGCCGGGACTCGCTTGAACTTGTGTCGTAGCCATATCGATCTTCCTTGCCCTTCCTGGTGTTAAGCCTTCTTGACGTCGTGGCCGCCGAAGGCCCCGCGCATGATCGAGATCATGCGATCGGTAAAGTTGTTCTCCTCGCGCGACCGCAGCCTGCGGATCAGCGACTCCGTAATCACCGGCGCCGAGATGTTCAGATCGATCGCCTCGGTTACCGTCCAACGTCCCTCGCCCGAGTCCGGAACCCAGGCCTCAAGCCCGTTCAGCGTCGGGTTGTGATCGAGCGCCTCCGCCGTCAGGTCCAGCAGCCAGGAACGCACCACCGAGCCCTTCTGCCAGATGTGCGCGATCTGCGTCAGGTCGAGCGCCAACGGCTCCTTCGCCTTCATGATCGAGAAGCCCTCGGCGTAGGCCTGCATCAGGCCGTACTCAATCCCGTTATGAACCATCTTGACAAAGTGCCCCGCGCCCGACGGTCCCACATGGCCCCAGCCTTCGTTGGGCGAAGGCGCCAGCGCCTCGAAGATCGGCCGCAGGCGCTCCACCGGAGCCTTGTCACCGCCGACCATCAGGCTGTATCCCTCTTTGAGGCCCCAGACACCGCCCGAGGTCCCGCAGTCTACATATTCCAAACCCTTCGCCCTCACCTCTGCATGACGGCGCTGCGTGTCCTTGTAGTTCGAGTTGCCGCCGTCGATGAAGGTGTCCCCCTTCTCAAGCAGAGCCTCGAGCTTCGCGATCGTCTGGTCGACCGGATCTCCCGACGGAACCATGATCCACACAGCGCGCGGCGCCTGCAGGTTCTTCACCAAGTCTTCGAGCGAGTTCACGCCCACCGAGCCTGACTCGGTTAGCTTCGCCGTCGCTGCCTGGTTGAAGTCGAAGCCGACGACCTTGTATCCTGCCAGCTTCAGCCGCTCGGCCATGTTGAATCCCATCTTGCCGAGTCCGATAATTCCCAGTTCCATCGTTTCTTTCTTCTCCTTGCTCAACATCGCACGAGCAGTTTTCTCCTGCTCATCCCAAAGCGACAGCAAAAAACCGCGGCAGAGGCAATTCCTCTCCACGCCCAATCCGGCAAGCGCATCCAGCTCCAAGACCTGCATCGATAGCCCAAAGCTGCCCTTTGGATGCTCTTCGCTGTCCATCGGACTCCGAAACGCGTCCTGCCTGAAACAAAGGGCGGGGAGTTTATTCTCCCCGCCCTGTCCTTTACTTCTTCACCAACTGCTTGGCCTTTTCAACTACGTGAGCGACGCTGATGCCCAGCTTCTCCATCGCGATCGGTCCCGGCGCCGAGGCCCCGAAGCGATCGAGGCCGATCACACCTCCGTTGTGGCCGATGTACTTGTACCATCCCATCGTCGCGCCCGCCTCCACCGCCAGCTTCGGTGTGTTCTCCGGGAACAGGCTGGACTTGTAAGCCTCGTCCTGCTCATCGAAGATCTTGAAGCTCGGCATCGAGACCACCGACGCCGCGATGCCTGCAGCCTTCAGCTCCTCGGCCGCCTTCACGATCAGCGAGACCTCGGAGCCGGTGGCGATCAGGATGATGTCCTTGCCCGAATTATCGAGCGCGTACGCACCCCTCTTCACGCCCTCATGCACCTTGTACTTCTCGGCGTCGATCACGGGAAGATCCTGCCGCGAGAGCGCCATGAAGCTCGCGCTCTTGCGCTCGAGAGCCAGATACCAGCAGGCTGCCGTCTCATTCGCGTCCGCCGGCCGGAAGTCCGTCAACTGCGGAATCAGGCGCAGCGACATCAGCTGCTCGATCGGCTGGTGCGTCGGTCCGTCCTCGCCCAAGCCCACCGAGTCATGCGTGAAGATGAACAGCGAGTGCACGCTCATCAGAGCCGCCATGCGGAGCGCGTTGCGGGCGTAGTCCGAGAAGGTGAAGAAGGTCGAGCCGAACGGAATCAGGCCGCCATGGGCCGCCATGCCATTGACCATTGCACACATGCCGAACTCGCGCACACCGAAGTAGACGTTGCGACCCTTGGGATCGATGTGGAAGTTCGGGGAGTCCTTGAAGATGGTCTTGGTCGAGGCGGTCAGATCGGCGGCGCCGCCGAAGAGCTCCGGAACCACCCCTGCGACCGCGTTCATCACCACCTGGCCGGCGTTGCGGGTTGCCACCGGCTTATCGGTCGGGAAGGTGGGAATCTTCTTCTCCCAGCCGGAGAGAAGCTCGGCCTTGATCGTACGGTCAAACTCGGCCGCCGGCTCGGGATAGGCCTTCTTGTACTCCTCGAAGCCCTTCTGCCACTCTTCATGCTCCTTCTTGCCCTTTCCCTTGGCCTCGGCCCAGTTCTTCGCGGCCTCCTCGGGAACGTAGAAGGTCCTATCCTCGGGCCAGCCGAGATTCTTCTTGGTCTCCTTCACCGCCTCGGCTCCTAGAGCCTCGCCGTGCACCTTGCTGGTACCTGCCTTCGGGCTGCCGTAGCCGATCACCGTGCGGACCCGGATCAGCGAGGGACGCGTCGTCTCCGCCTGCGCCGCCTTGATCGCAGCCTCGAGCGCCACCAGGTCGTTGCCGTCGTCCACCATCTGCACGTGCCAATGGTATCCACGGAAGCGCTCGGAGACGTCCTCGGTGAAGCTCAGCTCCGTCGGCCCATCCAGCGAGATCAGGTTGTCGTCGTACAGCACGATCAGCTTGCCCAACTTCAGGGTTCCGGCCAGGGAGGACGCCTCGTGCGAGATGCCCTCCATCAGGTCGCCGTCGCCGCACAGAACGTAGGTGTGGTGGTCGACGATATTGTGACCGTCACGGTTATAAACCGCCGCCAGGTGCTTCTCCGCCGTGGCCAGTCCCACGCCCATGGCAAAACCCTGTCCCAGCGGGCCGGTCGTGACCTCAACCCCGGGAGCTTCGCCATACTCGGGATGACCCGGCGTATGCGATCCCCACTGCCGGAACTGCTCCAGCTGCGAGATAGGAAGGTCGTAGCCGGAAAGATGCAAAACGCCATACAGCAGAGCCGAGGCATGGCCGTTCGAAAGCACGAAGCGGTCGCGGTCGATCCACTTCGGATCCGACGGATCGTGCTTCATCAGCTTGTGATAGAGCAGGTAGGCGATCGGAGCGCAACCCAAGGGAGCTCCAGGGTGGCCGGACTTCGCCTTCTCCACCGCGTCCACGGCGAGAAAACGGAGAGCATTGATGGAGAGCTGGTCTAGCGCATTCTGCTGATCGGTCTGCTGTTCGCTCATTCTTTTCTTTCCTCTTCAGGGTTCAGGCGCGGGCTCAAGCCGCGCACGATTCGCGTGTCATTCGTTCTAGGACGATTGCCTCACCCAGTGTACAGGCGCAACCATCCTGGCCGCATCCTCACCGCGTTGGTGAGGACGGTAGGATCTTTACCTCTATATTTCTACCCAACCACCGCTCCGGCTGCTCTGCCTCCGGCCAGGCCTGCGTGAAGATGATCTTTCCGGTCTGTCCTGCCTCCGTCGGAATGTCCGCATACGATCCCGAGATGCTCACCATCCTCGAGATCACCTCTTTTTTGGTGTCCCAGTTGTCGGTCGTGTACACCAGGCGAAAGTGTCCGGAATCCACGATCCGCAACGTGTGCCCGGCCTGGACCGTGCTCACCGGACGTCCCGCCGAATAGATCTGCCGATGATTCAGAAAAGTCCGCTTCTCCGCCGGAATCCCGTACCGCTCGGCCACCACGGAGATCCTATCGAAGACCTCGCCGTCGGCCAGCGATCGCAACAGCTTCAGATACTCCGAGTGAGCCCACACCAGCGGCTGCGCCGATCCGGCCGAGCGCCCGAAGAAGAGCTTTGGAGGATGATCGGCCTCGTCCCAGATCTGCTCCGGCAGCATGCCGCCCTTGGAACTGAACTGCTCGATCGCCGTCGTCAGCTTCTGGCAGCTTCTTCCTGCAGCCAGCTCATAGTGCGCCCGCTCGCCCGTCAGCAGAGGCCATGCGCGTCCCTGCCCCCACCAGCTGAACGGCCCACCATCTTTCTTCTGTCCGTATCCGTCATGGTTGTAACGGCGCCAGCACGGCCCAAAAGGAGTATCGATCTTCAAGATATGATCGACGACCTTGAGCGAATCGACGATCAGCGGATCGTCGGGCCTGCGGATGCCATACCGCACCAGCTCCAGAAATCCCGCATCGATCACCTCGCGCGCTTCAAAGACGTTCTTCTCGCCCGGCCCGCGGTTGTTCATGTGGAATGATCCCACCGGCACGGCATCGTCATGGAAGGGCTCGCCCGGCGCCGGCGGCGTAATGCGGACATAGTGCCGCTTCACCTCCGGATGCAGGATGCCCTCATCCGTCGTCGTCCATTCATCCAGGTGCGCCTCGATCCAATCCGCATATCCTTCGAGGAAGTCCGCCAGCTCCTGCGAAGCATGCGCACGAGCGATATCAGCCGCGCACACAAGACCCGCGATCACCGCGGCCAGCGTCGAAGGCGAGTATCCGGCCGTCTCCTCCCAACGCTCCTGCTGGGTCACCGGAGCATACTTCACCAGAAATGCCGAGGCGCGCTCGACAAACGAAAAGATGCGGAACGTTCCCAGCTTGCCCCGCTTCCACAGGCGCCACGCCAGGATGATCGGAAACGCCACCTCATCCAGCTGAATCCCTTGCCAGTACGGCGTTCCGTCGATCCAGAAGTTCTGCGCGAAGCTTCCGTCCGGTCTCTGCGTGCAGGCCAGGTACACCAGGGCGCGCAGTGCCGTGTCCTCGCGGTCGCAGGCCAGAAGCGCCGTCGCCGTCTGCACCATGTCGCGCGTCCACACCAGGTGATAGCCGCCCAGATCGTTGTCGCTCTTGGACGCTCCCCACGGAATCGAGGCCGAGGCGATGAACGCCCCTGAAAAACTCTTGTCCTCGTGCGTCAGCAGAACGTTCTGGCTGATCCTGGCCAGCCATCCTTGATCGGTCGCCATGGCGGCCAGCCGCTCCGGCGACTTCGCGCGCTCCCACTGCGTCAGGAACCGCTTCAGATGATCCTCGAATGGAGTCGCCAGCGTCTGCAGCATTCCGGTCAACGCCGCATGATGTCCATCGCCGAACGAGATCGCAATCGTGAACTCGCGATTCTGCGCAATGTCAATCTCCCCCATCATCGCGATATTTCCTTCGAGCGCCTGGCCGAACTGCCACGTCATCTGCATGTCTTCGAACAGATCCTGGTAGCCGTCGCTCGCACCCACGTAGCCGCAGGACGATCGCGAGAACCCGCAGTCGGCTCCCATCGCAAGCGAGGTATTTCCCTTCCACGCCAGAACGCACCGTCTGCCCGCCACGTCGGCGCTGCGCGCCGAGTTTCCCGCGCCTCCTCCGTTCAGATGAGGAGCCAGCAGGGCATAACACTTCATTCGTCCCAGAATCTCCTCGTTCCCCTCGATCTTCACGTTCATGATCACCGCCGGGAAGTGAGGGTTCGAGATCACGGTCTTGGTCACGGAGTAACGTCCGGCACGCTCCCGCCCCTTCATCCGCACCGCCAGCGCGGCGCCGTCGACATACTCGAAGTCGTATTCGAGATCGCGCCGGTCCTCATGGCAAAAGGTCTCGCCGTCCGAGAACAGAAGCTCCATATCGCGCGTCTGGGGACGATCGATCGTCGGGAAGTAGATCTCGTTCAGGATGCCGTGCGAGATCGTGTACCAGACACGGCTCGAGGCAGAATAGGCCGTTCCCACCGCATCCTTCCGGCTCGAGGTCCAGCGTGGCTCCAGCCCCGGCGCGCCAAAGGCGGGGCCGTCATCGTCCAGCCAGCGATAGTTCGACTCGAATGTGCTCATGGTTGCTATTAGAACGCAAATCCGCTTCTGCCGTACTACTCCCGCCAGTTGAATACCATGTCAATTTCCCCCTGCGCTATGATGGCCAAGATCTCGCCCAAAGGATCCCGCGCCGGTCTTGCATCGCGTCCGGCGCCTGAGGCATCTGAACAATCTGAAACCCCGGACGCCCTTTTGCGGCCGGCCGAACCAGCACGACAGGAGAGAGAAAAGTGGCATACGAACTTCCCCCGCTGCCCTACGACTACGCCGCGCTTGAGCCCCACATCGACGAAGCGACCATGAAGCTCCATCACGACAAGCACCACCAAACATACGTGACCAATCTCAATGGCGCCGTCGAGAAGCATCCCGAGCTCGGCAAGAAATCTCCCGAAGAGCTCCTCAAGGATCTCAACGCCATCCCCGACGATGTGCGCAAAATTGTGCAGAACAACGGCGGCGGACACGTCAACCACACCATGTTCTGGCAGATCATGAAGCCCAAAGGCGGAGGCGATCCCGTCGGAGCCATCGGAGAGCAGATCAAGACCGACTTCGGCTCCTTCGAGGACTTCAAGAAGCAGTTCAACGAGACCACCGCCAAACAGTTCGGCTCCGGCTGGGGATGGTTGATCTTTGAGGACGGCAAGCTGAAGATCGTCACCACCGCCAACCAGGACAACCCTCTCTCGCAGGGCCATTACCCCATCCTCGGCAACGACGTCTGGGAGCACGCCTACTACCTGAAGTACCAGAACAAGCGCCCCGACTACCTCGCCGCTTGGTGGAACACCGTCAACTGGGAAGAGGTCAACAAGCGCTTCGAGACCGCCCAAAAGAAGTAACCCGCAAAACCACTTTGGGTGCGAAAGAAGCGAACTTCAAGAAGGCTGCCGATCCCGGCGGCCTTCTCGTTTTAATCCCAATTTATTCTTTCTCCTGAACTTTCCCGCCTCGTCCGGCGTAGACCTCGGGAGTCAGGTCCTATCGGCCTATTTTTTTGGGGGGGTAAAGAAGAGCGCTGCCGCGCGGGCCCACCGCGCTCGGCCGGCAGGCCATGCTCTTTTTCCCTCAAAAAAGCGGTTCGATCCAGTCAAGAAACATAGAATGGTGCCCACCGAGGAGACGCCCATGCACTCGCTTCGCCAGGATCTCGCCTATGGAGCCCGGCAGCTTCGCCGCTCCCCCGGCTTCGCCCTCACCGCCATCCTCACCCTCGCGCTCGGCATCGGAGCGACCACCGCTCTGTTCAGCGTGGTCGACGGCGTCCTGCTGAAACCGCTCGAGTACCGCGACAGCGGACACCTGGTCGCCCTATGGGAGCGTGTGCGTCTACTCCAGAAGTTCGCTCCCTACGTCGGGCCAAATCCGCGTCACTTCGATCTATGGCGAAGACAGGCCGACAGCTTCAGCGACATGACCCTGCTGCAGCTGAACTCGACCGGCATCAGCCGCCGTCCCGGCGATCATCCCGCCTTCGTCGGCAGAGCCATCGCCCAGCCCAACCTCCTGGACGTCCTCGGAGTCCAGCCTTTTCGCGGACGAAACTTCCTCCCCGTCGAATCCACCGAGGGCCACCAGCACGTCGTCCTTCTGAGCTGGGACCTCTGGCAGCGGATGTTTCGCGACGAGCCCGACGCCATCGGAAAGACAATCCACATCGCCGGGACGCCCTACGAGGTGATCGGCATCCTCCCGCGGAGCTTCCACCTGCCGAAAGCCAACGAGCTAGGATTCTCCCCCGCAGCCGGCCAGATGCCCGAGATCCAGATGATCACGCCTCTCGTCATCGATCCCGCCCATGGGTACGGCTGGATGAGTGACTTCGGCAACTACATCGCGCTGGGGCACGTGAGGCCCGGCGTCACCCTCGAACTGGCACAGGGCCAGCTGAACGTAATCGCGGACAACATCGTTCGTCAGGCCCCGCCCAACCAGATGGACGGCCCCCTCGAGGGGGCTCTCTCGGCCTACGTTCAGCCGTTGAAGGAGGCCCTCGTGGGCCGAACCTCCAGCCGCCTCTGGCTGCTTCTGGCCGCCGTCGCCAGCGTCCTTCTGATCGCCTGCGTCAATCTCGCCAACGCTCAGCTCGCCCGCTTCGCCGCCCGCGACCGCGAGTCCGCCGTCCGCTCGGCCCTTGGGGCCTCCTCCTTCCGGCTGCTCCAGACCGCGCTGGCCGAGGTGATCCTGCTCTCGGCGACAGGCGGTGTCCTCGGCATCGCTCTGGCCTTCGCGGCGGTGCGCTGGTTCTCGCAGTATGCCCAGCTCTCGATCCCGCGCACGGGAGCCATCACCGTCAGCCTGCCCGTGCTGGCCGTCTCGGTCGCGCTCACCGTGGCCGCCTCGGTGATCTTCGGCGTGCTGCCCGCCCTGCGCATGCTTCACGTGCGCCCGCAGGAGGCCCTCAACGGCCGCGGCCCCTCCGTCCACTCGCGCCGAAGCGCAAACCTTCGCCGCGCTCTGGTTGGAGCGCAGGTCTTCCTGTGCGCGACCTTGCTGCTGGTCGCCAGCCTCTTCGCCCGCAGCCTCGTTCGGCTCTCTACCTTCGACAAGGGCTTTACCACGGATCACGTCGTCGTCGCCGGCGTGCTGCTGCCGAGAAATTCATTCAGCGACTCAGACCGCGCGGCCTTCGACGATGGTGTGCTCGCCAGGCTGCGTACGCTCCCCGGCGTCGAGTCCGCGTCCCTCTCGAGCGCCATGTTGCTCGAAGGCGAGACCTGGCTCGACTCCATCGCTTCTGTCGATGGAATGGACCAGCCGGCCCAACTTGCAAACGTCCGCTGGATCAGCCCGGATTACTTCGGCACGCTTCAGCAGAAGATGCTCGCAGGAAGGGCCTTGAACGAGCATGACCGCGGTACCCAAAACGTCGTTATCTCCCAGAAGACCGCCATCACCCTGTGGCCGGGCCAAGAGGTCGTCGTCGGTCGCCAATTCAGACATGGCGACCATACGGTAACCGTGGTGGGCGTCGTGGCCGACGCGCACAACAACTCCCTTCGCGCCCAACCGGTCAGTATGGTCTATCTCCCCTACTGGGATGATCCTCCCAACAGCCCCAACCTCCTGGTGCGCGGCAAGCAGGACCCCACGCAGCTGATCTCAGCCGTCCGCAACGCCATCTGGAGCTACAACCCGGACGTCACCCTCTCCCGCGTCTATACGCTCGATGACAAGGTCGGAGAATCCCTCGCGCCGGAGCGCATGGAGACCTCGATCCTCGTCGCCTTCGGAGGTGCCGCGCTTCTGCTCGCCCTGCTCGGCATCTATGGCACCCTCAGCTACGCCGTCCAGTCGCGCACGCAGGAGATCGGCGTTCGCATCGCCCTCGGAGCCTCTCGCCAAAGTGTCTACCGGCTGATGCTGGGGACGATCCTCGTCCCGGTCCTCCTCGGTCTCACACTCGGCTGGGCCGCGAGCCTCGGCATCGGCCGCAGCCTCGCCTCGCTGCTCTACGGTACCGCCCCCACCGATCCCGGCCTGATCGCCGCCGTAATGCTGATCTTCTTCACCGCTGCAGCGGCAGCCACCTTCGCCCCCTGCCGCCACGCCGCGACCATCGATCCCATGGAGGCCCTGCGAACCGAGTAATCCCTATCGCTCCGGATGCAGGTGCATCTTCAGGAAGTCCACGTAAATGTTCCAGTCGCTCGGCACCATCCCGTGCCCGCCGTCGTGCATGTAGTAGCTGAGGTCGTGCAGGATGGGCTGCTTCGCCTCGGGCCACGACTCGGTATCGAGCGGATCTTTGCCCAGCAGCTTGTACACCGGTCCCGCAGCCACAGCCGACAGGAACTCCCCCTTGGGATCGGACCAGTAATCGGTATCGCCCGTCTGCAGCAGCAAGGGACGCGGCGCGATCAGCGCCACCAGAAGATTTCCGTCCATGGAAGCCTTGTCCGGGAAGCCAGCCCAGTTGCCGTAGTTCAACGCAAACTGGTATGGATACCGCGAAGGCGCCGTCAGGTGCGCGACCGTCTCCCCATAGTTCCGATGGCTAAGTGCGGCCCCGCCCTCGCCTGAGCAGCTCGCAATCACCGCAGCGAACCGTTCGTCATGCGCTCCAGCCCACATCACCGTCTTGCCCAGGCGCGAGACGCCGTGGATCGCCACCCGCTTCGCATCCACGCTCTTATCCGTCTCCAGATAATCCTGCACCCTGCTCATCCCCCACGCCCACGCCGCGATCGAGCCCCATTCCTCCGGCGTGCGCCTGGTCTCACCCGGCTTCATGTAGTGCGCGCGGATGCCCTGCGTGATGCCCTCTTCATAGTCGGGCTCCACATCGCCGTAGTAGAAGGTCGCCACGCCAATGCCCGCATCGAGCAGAGGCTCCACGCTGATCCTGCCGAAGTTCCGGCCCTTGGTGGCAGGAATCTTCGCATGCGTCTTCGGGTCCCAAACCTCGCCCACCGGCAGCGCCGGATCGTCAACTGTATTCGAAGGCGCGCTGAAGCTGATGCTCAGCAGCATCGGGGCAGGCTTCTTCTTCCCCGCCGGCAGGTACTCCACTAGGTGGATCACCGGCGTCTTCGGGTCTGCCGAGAGATGAATATCCACGCGCTTGCGAGTCGCCTTTCCATTCAGCGCCGGCGTCTCCTTCTCCACCACCTCGAAGCTCTCATCCTTCGGTCGACTCGGCGCAACTCCAAACTGCTGGCTCTCGAACAGCGAAACGATCTCGGGGCGGCGCTGCTTCGTCCATGCCTTCGCATCTTTCACCGGCCTGCCGTCCTTCATCACCAGGGCATCGGGAAGCGTATAGGTGCCGACTTTGGCCTCGTCGTAGTTGACCGGAATCCCCGCGACGACGCTCGTCGGGCTCTGCGTCTGGGCCTGTTGCGCCTGAGCCTGAGGCTGGGTCGACCAATCTCCCGCCATCCACGAAGCCGCCATCAAGCCGGCCGTTACCGCCTGTCTTGCTCGCATGAAAACTCCTCTGGTTTCAATAGAACGATTGTTTCTATGGGAGAGCTCGCCCTCCACGATAGCCCCGACCACGAAAATTGGTCAACCACTTGGGCCTCCCTAAGCTTTAGAAGAGAAGGCGGGCGCTGCCGCGCGGGCCATTCTCTTGAATTTGTAAATCACACCTAAAAAAGAAGAGGCCCGGACGAATCCGAGCCTCCTCCCTGTTCCTCTCAAAAGAGCTACCCGACCGGCTGGTTCTTACGCGGGCGGCGGTTGGCCTGCAACACCTTCTTGCGCATGCGCAGCGACTTCGGCGTCACCTCGACCAGCTCATCGTCAGCCACAAACTCGATCGTCTGCTCCAGCGTCATCTGCTTATACGGCGTCAGACGCAGGGCGTCATCCGAGCCCGAAGCACGCATGTTCGTCAGCTTCTTCTCGCGTACGCAGTTGACGTCCAGATCGTTGTCCCGCGAGTGCTCGCCGACGATCATGCCCTCGTAGACCTCGATGCCGTCGGGGACAAACAGGATCCCGCGATCCTCGAGACCGGAGAGCGCGTACGTGGTCGTCGTTCCCTGGCGATCGGAGATCAGCGCGCCCGAAGGACGCTGCGGAATATCGCCAGTGTATGGAATGTAGTCGCCGGCGATCGAGTTCATGATGATCGTGCCGCGGGTTTCGGTCAGCATCTCGTTACGCAGACCGATCAGGCCGCGCGACGGCACATTGAACTCCATGCGAACCCGGCCCGAGCCGTGGTTCGACATCTTGGTCATCTCGCCCTTGCGCGGTCCAAGCTTCATGATGACCGCACCGGAGAACTCCTCCGGCACGTCGACCGAGAGGATCTCCGACGGCTCCATCAATTGGTCGTCGATCCGCTTGGTGACGATCGTCGGACGCGACGCCATCAGCTCGAACCCCTCGCGGCGCATGTTCTCGATCAGCACCGAGAGCTGCAGCTCGCCGCGTCCCATCACCTTGAAGGTGTCGGGCGAGCCCGTATCCTCGACGCGGATCGAGACATTGACCAGCAGCTCGCGCTCCAGGCGCTCCTTGATGTTGCGGCTGGTCACCAGCTTGCCTTCCTTCCCGGCAAACGGTCCATTGTTGACCGAAAAGACCATGGCGATGGTCGGCTCGTCGATTTTGATGCGCGGCAGCGGCTTCGGATCCTCGAGAGCGCAGAAGCTGTCGCCGATGGTGATGTTCTCGATGCCGGCTATCGCGACGATATCCCCAACCTCGGTGGCATCGGTATCGACCCGCTTCAGACCGTCGTAGGTGAAGAGCTTGGTGATCTTGACCGGCGCAAGGGAGCCGTCAGCGCGAGAGACGTTGATCTCCTGCCCGTTGCGCAGCGTGCCGTTGAAGACGCGGCCGATGGCCAGCCGTCCCAGGTAGTCCGAATAATCGAGGTTGGTCACCAGCACCTGCAGATCCCCATCGGGGGAGCCGGGAGCGATCGGAATCGTCTTGATGATCAGGTCGAAGAGAGGCATCAGATCGGTTCCCGGCTGCGCCAGGTCCATCGTCGCCGTTCCCGCCTTGCCGTTGGTGTAGATGATGGGGAACTCGAGCACGCTCTCATCGGCGTCGAGATCGATGAACAGGTCATAGACCTCGTTGACCACCTCTTGGGGACGGGCGTCGGGACGGTCGATCTTGTTGATCACCAGGATGGGGGTAAGCTTGGCCTCGAGCGCCTTGCCCAGAACGTAGCGGGTCTGCGGCAGCGGACCCTCGGAGGCGTCGACCAGCAGCACCACGCCATCGACCATCTTCAGCGCGCGCTCCACCTCTCCGCCGAAGTCGGCGTGGCCCGGCGTATCAACGATGTTGATCTTCGAGTCCTTGTAGTGGATGGCCGTGTTCTTGGCCAGAATCGTGATGCCGCGCTCTTTTTCGAGGTCGTTGGAGTCCATGACGCGATCGGCGACGGCCTCGTTCGAGCGGAAAGTTCCCGACTGGCGGAGCATGGCGTCGACCAGCGTGGTCTTGCCGTGGTCGACGTGGGCGATGATGGCGATGTTGCGGATCTGCTGTTGGCTCACTGGGGTGAATATCCTGTCTCTGTTCGCGCACAAAAGATGGGGAAAAAGATGAAAATACGCGCGTTGTTTTAGTTTATCCCAGATAAGGACGTCCAGGCCGACGGCACGTACGGGATTCAAGAACAACAGGTAAAAACCTCGATTGCCCTGTTTGGGAAAGGCAGGCGCTGCCGCGCGGGCCCACTGCGTTCGGCCGACAGGCCATAAGCCTTTTCCCCTAAAAAATCGCAGATTTGAATCAACCCGGCGCGATAATAGAAGTATTCCCAGGGAGTGAACCCATGTCGACCCCAGAGATCGCCGCCTGTACCCACCCGCTCCGCACCAGTGTCGCCGACTTCATCGCCGGCCTTCGCGAGCTCGAGCGGGATCTGATCACCAAAGACCGCATCGCCTCCTACATGGCCGCCACCACGCTCCGCCCCGAGGCCCTGCACGACTACACCTGGTGGCGCGACAGCTTCTACACCCGCAACCTCATCTATCGCGACGAGCTCTTCGAGGTGATGACCATCTGCTGGTCGCCGGGCCAGAAGACCGCCATCCATACCCACAACGGCCAGCTCGGCTGGATGACGGTCTCGCAGGGCGAGGTCTTCACCCACGAATACCACCACACCCGCTGCAACGCCCCTGAAAACCAGAACGTCGTCAACATCGACTGCCTGGGCGGCGCAAGCGAGATCGAGCTCGACAAGATCCGTAGCGTCAGCTGCGCCGAGGGCACAGGCATGGTCACGGTCGACAAGCTCCAGACCATTCACCAGATCGAAAACGCGGGAACGACCGGCTGTATCAGCCTGCACGTGTACTCCAAGCCCTTCGACTCCTGCATCGCCTTCGACCTCGAAAAGCAGCGCTGCTACCGCCGCCAGCTCAGCTACTTCAGCCGCGACGGGCATCGCATTGAGAAGTAATCTCGTCCCCGTTGCTGTGCAGCCCTCTGCACAGCGCTTCGATTGATTCACCAGGCTTCACCACTTGACGGAGGCCGCGGGATCGCTATACTCAAACTTCCTTTTATGGCCCAGGACCCATCCATGCAGTTCGCGCAGATGGCACTCGACAACTATTCGCTGGACCACGCCTACGACGAGATGTTCGCGGCCCCCGGCGAGCTCCATCGGCACTACGAGCCCCTCTTCGGCCACTTCTCCTCGCTTCCCACCGAAGAGCTGCAACGCCGCAAGCAGGCCGCCGACCTCAGCTTCCTGAACCAGGGCATCACCTTCACCGTCTACGGACGCCAGGAGGGTACCGAGAAGATCTTCCCCTACGATCTTCTGCCCCGCCTGATCACCGCCGCCGAGTGGGCCAAGGTCGAGCGCGGCCTCATCCAGCGCATCTCCGCGCTCAACCTCTTCCTGCGCGACATCTATAACGAAGGCCACATCCTGCGCGACGGCGTCGTCCCGCGCGAGGTCATCTTCAGCTGCAAACACTACCGCCGCCAGATGACCGGCCTGCAGGTCCCACGCAATATCTACATCGCCATCTGCGGCACTGACCTCATCCGCCTCGAAGACGGCGAGTTCGTCGTGCTCGAGGACAATCTCCGCGTTCCCTCCGGCGTCAGCTACATGCTCACCAACCGCCGCGTGATGAAGCGCATCTTCCCGCAGCTCTTCCGCAGCTACAACGTGCGCCCCATCGAGCAGTACACCCAGCTGCTGCTGGGAACCCTGCGCTCGCTCGCGCCCGAGGGCCGTCCCGAGCCCAACATCGTCCTGCTCTCGCCCGGCGTCTTCAACTCCGCCTACTTCGAGCACGCCTACCTCGCCCGCCAGATGGGTATTGAGCTTGTCGAAGGTCGCGACCTCACCGTCCACGACAACATCGTCTACATGCGCACCACCAGCGGCCTGCGCCGCGTCGACGTGATCTACCGCCGCGTCGACGACGACTTCATCGACCCGCTCGCCTTCCGTCCCGACTCCATCCTCGGCGTCGCCGGGCTCTTCAACGCCTACCGCGCCGGCAATGTCACCCTCTCGAACGCCATCGGCACCGGAGTCGCCGACGACAAGGCCCTCTACGCCTATGTCCCCGACATCATCCGCTACTACCTCAACGAAGATCCCGTCCTCAAGAACGTCGAGACCTACCTGATGACGCGGCCCAGCGAGCGCCAGCACACGCTGGCCAATCTCGACAAGCTGGTCGTCAAGGCCGTCGGCGAGAGCGGAGGCTACGGCATGCTCATCGGTCCGCAATCGACCGCCGCCCAGCGCGAGGAGTTCGGCCGACGCATCGAGGCCGACCCGCGCAACTACATCGCGCAGCCCACCATCTCGTTCTCACGCGCTCCCTGCCTGGTCGAAAACTCCCTCGAACCCCGCCACGTCGATCTACGCCCCTACGTGCTTTACGGCGACCGCGTCACCGTCGTTCCGGGCGGCCTCACCCGCGTCGCCCTCAATCGCGGCTCGCTGGTCGTCAACTCGTCGCAGGGCGGAGGAAGCAAAGATACCTGGGTGCTGAGCCAATGAGCCGCGAATCAGGTTTTGAGGAAAGGCGATGGCCTGCCGGCAAATGTGAGAGGAGATGCCGATGCTATCCCGTGTAGCCGATAGCCTCTACTGGATGAGCCGCTATCTCGAGCGCGCCGAGCACACCGCGCGCCTGCTCGACGTCAACCTGAACCTGATGCTCGACGAGAGTTCCACCAGCGCCGAGCACCGCTGGCTGCGCGTGCTTCACACCCTCGGTCATCCCAAAGGCATCGAGTGGAGCGGCGACCCGTACCAGCTCACGAGCACCCTCTCCCACGACTTCAATCTCTCGGCCTCCATCGTCAGCTGCATCATCGCCGCGCGCGAGAACTCCCGCCATGTGCGCGAGCAGATCTCGACCGAACAGTGGCACCGCCTCAACTCGCTCTACCTCGAGGTCACCAAGCCCAACCAGTCCGACGACCGCGAAGAGTTCCTGCAGTTCGTCACCGACTCCATCCACCAGTTCCAGGGCATCACCGACTCCACCATGAGCCACGGCGAGGGATGGCAGTTCATCCAGGTAGGCCGCTTCATCGAGCGCGCCTCCGCCACCGCCATGCTGCTCGAGGCCTACCACGAAGACCTCTGGATCCACCCCGAGCACATCCCCGAGGGCAACGAATATCTGGAGTGGATGGGCCTTCTCCGCTCCGCCACGGCCTTCGAGGCCTACTGCAAGGTCTACACCGCCGACCTCACCCCCGACCAGATCCTCGAATTCCTCCTGCTCGACGAACAGTTCCCGCACTCCCTGCGCTTCGCCATCGACAGCCTGCAGAGCGCGCTCGAGGAGATCCAGCGCGAGAGCGGAAAGACCCGCGCCGAGCCTCTGCACCGCCTCGGCGGACGCCTGCAGTCCATGCTCAGCTACTCGAGCGTCGAAGACATCCTCCGTCAGGACATCGTCGGCGTCCTGCGAAATATTCAGCTGCAGTGCCGCGCCATCCACAACACTATCTACGAGCTTTACGTCGACTACCCCATCCAGTCGGCCCTCGCAGGATAGAGCCAGGAGAAGAGAGGACACGATCATGTACTACTCCATCCGTCACCTGACCAAATTCCTCTACAACGAAGACGTGAGCGAGAGCATGATGGAGACGCGCATGCACCCGCGCAGCGACCAGAACCAGCGCTGCCTCACCTTCCATCTCTCCGTCTCGCCGCGCTGCCGCGTCTTCAGCTATCGCGACCATCTCTCCAACCACGTCCATCACTTCGATATCCCTGTCATGCACCCGCAGCTGGTCATCGTCGCCGAATCCCTGGTCGAGGTGCAGCCGTCGCCGCACGTCCCGTCGTTCCTCGCGCCCGATGCCTGGGCCGAGCTCGATGCCATGGTCGAGCTCGGCGACTATTGGGAGATGCTTCTGCCCAGCGAGTTCGCCCAGCCGACCGACGCTCTCGACGCTCTCGCCAACCATCTCGACGTGCGCCGCCACGACGATCCCCTGATGGTGCTGCACCAGCTCAACCAGCAGATCTACGAATACTTCGACTACAAACCCAAATCGACCAAAGCCGACTCGCCCATCGACCTCGCCCTCGGCACCCGCGCCGGCGTCTGCCAGGACTTCGCGCACATCATGATCACGCTCATCCGCTCGAAGCTGCGCATTCCCTGCCGCTACGTCTCGGGATACCTCTATCACGGGATCGCCGACCAGGATCGCTCGCTGCACTCGGCCACCCACGCCTGGGTCGAGGCCTTTCTGCCGCAGCTGGGCTGGGTCGGCTTCGATCCCACCAACTGGCTCACCACCGGGGAGCGTCACATCCGCACCGCCATCGGCCGCGACTATGCCGATGTCCCGCCCACACGCGGAATGTTCCGGGGCAAGGCCGCAAGCGACCTCACCGTTGCCGTGCGCGTCACTCCCAGCTCTGCGACCGCGGGCCTTGAGCAGGAGCTTCCGGTGCCGGAAGACTGGTCGATCCTGGTTGAAAAGGCCACGCAGCTCCCCGAGCAACTGCCCGAACCCACACGCGCGCAACAGATGGCCCAGCAGCAGCAGTTCAGAAAGCCTATTAAGCTACGCGATCTCGAGATTTAAGGCGGGCGCTGCCGCGCTGGCCCACTGCGCGTGGGGCGCTGGTCTTTACAGATTCAGCTTCTTGAAGACCCGCTCCGGAATGTGCCGGATCACGAACATAATCGGCTGCCACTGGAACGGAACATAGAGCGTATCCATGCGTTTATCGATCGCCGTAACAATCGCCTTCGCCACCGCGTTCACGTCGGCGAACTTCTCCGAACCCTTCATGCTGGCCGTCATCGCCGTCTTCGTCGGCCCCGGCTTGATGGTCAGGATGTTCACGCCCTCGCGGTCCACGCGGTTGCGCAGGCCATCGAGAAACGCCGACAGACCCGCCTTCGACGATCCATACACGTAGTTCGACTTGCGCCCGCGATCGCCCGCCACCGACGAGAGCACGGCGATCGTGCCGGTGTGGCGCTCGACGAAGAAGTTCGCCAGCCACGTAATCAACGAGACCGGCGCGATCATATTGGTGTGCAGGATGCGTGCGGTGGAGTTGAAGTCCTGCTCCGCGCGCGTCTGGTCTCCCAGAACGCCGTGCGCGAGATAAGCGACGTCGAGCCCGCCCATCGCGTTCACCGCATGGGCCAGCAGGGCCGGGTGACGGTCGGTGTCGTCAAGATCGGCCACAGCCGCCTCGACGAAGCTCGCTCCACGGGCGCGAAGGTCCTGCGCCACGGCGTTAAGTTTTTCCGCGTTGCGGGCGACCAGAAACAGACTCGCCCCCTGCGAGGCCCAGATGCGGCAGGTGGCCTCGGCGATACCCGAGGTGGCTCCAAGGACGAGGATCTTGCGCTGCGATACGGTGCGGTTCTGAGTCGTTGCCATAGAGTTTGAGATGTCTGCCTTTTTACTCTGGTGTGAGGTTTCGAGATCGAGGCCCTGCGAACTTCAACCCGCCAGACGCGCGATGGGCAGACAGGATGCTGGCTGCCATCGGCTCGACGAATCGATTAGAGACTCGGCTGGTCGCCCGTCACCCGCTCCCAGTAGCTGGAGCTGATCATCGGGTCGCGATAGCGGGCGAAGTCCTGCCAGTTGGGGTAAAAGACCTTGAACTGCTCCGGCGTCATCGCCGCGTCCTTGGCCGAGTACAAACGGCCGCCGTAGTCGCGGGTCATATCGCCCAGCCGCTCCATCAGCGGGAAGCTGATGCCGGGCTTGATAGGGAAGTCCAGCGCGAACATGATGCCGGGCATCGGGAAGCTCATCATGCCCAGCGAGGGGATGTCACCGAAGGCCTTGAGCACGGCCAGGAAGCTGGCCAGGCCGGACTTCGCGATCTCGCGCAGGATGGCGATAGTGCCCTCCTTCGCGGTCTCCCACGGCAGGGCGTACTGGAACTGCAGCAGGCCGCGCTTGCCGTACATGCGGTTCCAGTGAAGCACCTTGTCCAGAGGATAGAAGAACGGCTCGTAATCCTGCAGGGTCTTCACATGCGGCTTCATCTGCTTGTGGAAGAAGAGCGTGTTGAACGCGCTGACGCTCATCGAGTTCAGGGCGAATCCAGGGGCCTCGAAGGGGAAGACCAGCTTCGGTTCGGGCGAAGGCTTCAGATCGTCCGGAACCTTCGAGTGATCGCCGATCATGAAGATGCCGCGAGCGAAGTTCTTGCCGGTCGAGACGCAGTCGAGCCAGCTCACCGTGTACTCGATGTGCTGATACTGCTTCTTGAGCTCGAGGAACTCGTCGATGCCGTGAAACTGGATTCCCTCGTAGTCGATCATGCGGGAGACGATCGGCTTCAGGCGAAGCTGCGCCCAGGTGATGAGGCCGGTCAGGCCCATGCCGCCGACGGTCGCGGCGAACCAGTCCGGGTTCTGGGTGGGCGAGCAGATGTAACGCGAGCCATCGGACCGGACCAGCTCGAAGCTGGGGACGTGGTTGCCGAACGAGGCGGCCATCTCGTGGTTCTTGCCGTGAATGTCGTTGGCGATCGCTCCGCCCAGCGTGACGTACTTGGTTCCGGGGCTGACGGGGAGGAAGAAGCCGCGCGGGACGGCGAAGTCGAGGATCTGGGCCAGCGTGATTCCGCTCTCGGCGGTCAGGACTCCGGTCTCGGGATCGAAGGAGATCAGGCGGTTCATGCCGGTGGTCACCAGCAGGTTGCCGTCCTTCAGCAGGCAGACATCGCCGTAGCTTCGTCCCATGCCGACCGGGAGGATGCCGTTGTGAAGACCTTCGGTGACGGCGGGAAAGTCGCTCTGCCAGTGCAGGGGAATGACGTTGGCGGAGTAGTTCGGGTATCGGCCCCAGGATTCGAATGAGGCCTTGGATTTGGACGTGCCGCTCCCAGGTTGACCCTGACTCTCTTCAACACGGAGCTTCTTCTCGAGCGCTGGTGACGGAGCGGTAGACATGACTTTAAGAATAGACGATTGTCTCGCGCTGTCGCGTAAATTTACGGAATCGATGGTAACTTGCTGGCTTTCCGATAGCCTGCCGGCCGGCAGTCTTCCTATTCTCTAAGTGAGTTAAAACGACTCGGCGTGGGCTTTTCAGCCCGCGCCGAGATCGGATTTCGTAGACAGCTTAGGCTGCGGCCTTCTCGGACTTCGCGGCTGCGAGAGCGGCCTTGGCCTGCTCGGCCAGGGCGGTGAAGCCGGCGGCGTCGTTGGCGGCGATGTCGGCCAGGATCTTGCGGTCCAGACCGTTGCCGGCCTTCTTGAGACCGTCGATGAAGGTCGAGTAGCTCATGCCGTTCAACTTGGCGGCGGCGCCGATGCGGACGATCCAGAGGGAGCGGAACTGGCGCTTCTTCTGCTTGCGGCCGGTGTAGGCGAACATCAGGGAGCGCTCGACGGCTTCCTGGGCTGCCTGATAGAGCTTGGATTTGGTGAGGAAGTAACCGCTGGCGCGTTTGAGGATCTTCTTGCGGCGGTCGCTGCGTTTCGTACTCCGCTTTACACGGGGCATGGTACATCTCCTTTTGCGTGTTTCGTTTAGCGGCTGGAGGCAAGGTAGCCTCTTCACTCGCTTACGACTCCAGATCTCGGTGGAGCTCACTTCGCTTAGGCTTTATGAGTTCCAGGGGCCTCTACGCTTTGCGGCCCTTTGCTGTCTCCAGCGGCTCGATCTGAAAAACTGTCAACTCCTTCACGCCGATCAGGCGTAAGGGAGCATCCTTGCGACCTTCGGCGTATCCGCGACGGAGACCAGGACGATGCTGGCAAGCTTGCGCTTGGTCTTGGTCTTCTTCGAGGTGAGGATGTGGCGCATCTTCGACTGGCCGCGCTTGAACTTGCCGGTGCCAGTTATCTTGAAGCGCTTGGCCGCGCCGGAGTGTGTCTTCAACTTGGGCATAGGTGATTCCTAGGTTTACTGCTATCGACAACCTTTCAATTGTACAGGAGATTTCGGGGATTTTGAGAGGTTTTATCTTGCGCAGGGTGGAGACTCGCCCCGACTATTTCGTGCAAAGTCTTCCAGATATTCGACTTAGGTCCGGACCTGGGTTTGCAAAGTATTCCAAACGTTGAGTCTTCTCGTGTGGTTTTTCGTAAACCATTGTGGTTGTTAGGCTTGTTGGCCGCTGGTGCGTCTAGACTAGAAAGCCCACATCTCAGAATCGAGATGTGGGACACGCGATTTCGAAGCAGGCGCATGTCTTTGAAAATCGTCACTTCCAGTATAGCTTTCATGCAATGAGGAATCGGCAGGCGGATAGCCTTTGCTTTGTTTCGTTTGCGAAAGATCTGGGTTGACAAGCTGTTCATGGCTGCCAGGGGGATACTATGCTGGCGCATATGGTCGGTTTGCGCAATTCTCTGATTCTGCTTTGTGTCTTGGCCGGGCTGGCTGGTGGAGCTGCTCGAGCGCAGCAACCCTCACTTCTCTCGGCACATGCGCGCAAAGTGAAGGCGAAGGTGGAGCATCTGGCACCTGAAGCTCATCTGAGCATGATCCCTCTTCAGGGAGAGGAGCGGTTTGGGAATTTTGTCTCCAAAGATGGAGACGGATTTACCTTTTTCGACGTGGACCAGAAGGCGAATGCGACGGTGCGGTATGAAGAGGTGAAGAAGATCAAAGATGGGTATGGAGGCTATAACTCGGTCAAGGGAAAGCACATTGACCCTATGCGGAAAAGGTTAGGAATCGCGATCGGCGCGGCGGTTCTGGTTGGGCTTGTAATTGCGGTTGCGGTTAGCGTTTAATCATTTTATTTTCAATTACTTATCAGAATAGAATCGTCGTGGATACCTCGGTCCGATCAGAGGATTTTCAAGCCCTGAGCGTGGTATATTTAAGTTACGAAAAAATCCGGTAGAAACCTGCATAAAGTGATTGATTGACGCGACTTTTCGCGGATTTGGAAGTGTGGGATTCCCGGATATTTTTGGCACTATTAGGAGATCCATGGCAACTACGGCAGTCCCCACCGGAACGGAACTTTTAGAGAACGAGAAGACAGCGACGGCGGAGCCCAAGGCAACGGGCGGCTATTCGGCAGAGAACATTACGGTTCTCGAAGGTCTGGCGGCGGTTCGCAAGCGCCCGGCGATGTACATTGGCTCGACCGGCGAGCAGGGGCTGCACCACCTGGTGTATGAGGTCGTCGACAATTCGGTGGACGAGGCGCTGGCCGGTCATGCCACCCGGATCGACGTCACCATCCACGTCGATAACTCGATCACGGTGACGGACGACGGGCGCGGCATCCCGGTGGACAACAAGACGGTGAACGGCAAGACGATGCCGGGCGTTCAGGTGGTTCTGACCATGCTGCACGCGGGCGGCAAGTTCGACGCCTCGAACTACAAGGTGTCGGGCGGTCTGCACGGCGTGGGCGTGAGCTGCGTGAACGCCCTAAGCGAGGAGTTCGACGTCGAGATCTGGCGCGACGGCTTTGCCTGGACCCAGGACTATTCGAAGGGCGACCCAATCAGCAAGCTGCGCCAGGTGGGACCGAGCAAGCGCCGGGGGACGAAGGTCCACTTCCTTCCCGACAAGAGCATCTTTACCGTCGCCGAGTACAACTACGACACGCTGGCGCAGAGGCTGCGCGAGCTGGCCTTTTTGAACAAGGGCTTGGAGATTCACCTGACCGACGAGCGCATCACCGATGCGAAGACGGGTGAGAGCAAGAGCCAGGAGTTCAAGTACATCGGCGGGATCGCCGAGTTCATCAAGCACATCAACAAGGGCAAGCAGGTGCTGCACGAGAAGCCGATCTACATGGAAGCCGAGCGCGACAACGTGGCCATGGAGATCGCGCTGCAGTACAACGACGCGTACTCGGAGACGATCTTCACCTTCGCTAACAACATCAACACCGTTGACGGCGGGACGCATCTGCAGGGCTTTCGCGCGGCGCTGACCCGCACCATCAACTGGGCCGGGCAGCAGATGGGACTGTTCAAGGACGTGAAGGAGAACCTGTCGGGCGACGACGTGCGCGAGGGTCTGGTGGCCGTGATCAGCGTGAAGCTGTCGCAGCCGCAGTTCGAAGGGCAGACCAAGGGCAAGCTGAACTCGGACATCGCGGGGACGGTGCAGGCGTTCATCAACGAGCGCCTGGGGGCCTTCCTGGAGCAGAACCCTTCAGTCGCGAAGAAGATCATCAACAAGGCGATCGACGCGGCGCGTGCCCGAGAGGCCGCCCGCAAGGCACGCGACCTGACCCGGCGCAAGGGCGCTCTGGACGGCGGCGGGCTGCCGGGCAAGCTGGCCGACTGCTCCGAACGCGAGCCCGACCGCTGCGAACTGTATCTGGTCGAGGGTGAGAGCGCGGGCGGAACCGCCAAGCAGGGCCGCGATCGCAAGTTCCAGGCGATCCTTCCGCTCAAGGGTAAGATCCTGAACGTAGAGAAGGCCCGCTACGACAAGATGCTGGGGCATGAAGAAATTCGCGCCATGATTACGGCGCTGGGCTGCGGGATCGGCAAGGACGACTTCGACGTGGCCAAGCTGCGCTACGGCAAGCTGATCCTGATGACCGATGCCGACGTGGACGGATCGCACATCCGCACGCTGCTGCTGACGTTCTTCTTCCGGCATATGACGGAGCTGATCAAGCGCGGCAATGTGTATATTGCACAGCCGCCGTTGTATCGCATCAAGAAGGGCAAGTTCGAGCAGTACATCAAGGACGACCGCGAGTATGTGTCGGTGATGGTGAAGCGCGCCTCGGATGGGATGGTGATTCGTTACGGCGACGGTGGAGCGCGGCTGGAGGGCGCGGCGCTGACGAAGTTCATGGGGCAGCTCAATGACTATCTCGGGTTCTTCGATAAGGTCGAGAAACGTCTGCGCAACGAGGAGGTGACGCGGGAGTTCGCGGACCTGTTCAGCCATGAGGGCAAGGAGCCGGCCAAGCGCTCGGACTTCGAGTCGCCGGAGAAGCTGAAGGCGATGCGGACGAAGCTGGAGTCGGTGGCGAAGACGTACCAGTTCAAGCATGTCGGAGAGGTGGAGCACGACGAGGAGCACAATACCTACTCGGTGAGCTTTACCGATGCGCAGGGCGCTCTGCGGAGGATCGACTGGACGCTGGCGTCGACTCCCGAGAGCCGGCAGATGCTGGGCAAGCATGCGCAGATCCGGGAGCAGCTGACCGGGCCGTTCGTGATTGAATACGCCGCCAAGGGCGCGAAGGCGGATGCGGCGGAAGAGGCCGAGGAGGCCGCCTCCGAAGAGGGCGTAGCCGAGACGGCTGCTGCCCCGGGAACGGCGCTTGAGGCCAAGCCGGGCAGGCGGCCGGGCAAGGCCAATCAGGATCCGGTCGAGAAGACGACGGCCCGCGAGGTCTTCGAGTATGTGATCGAGCAGGGCCGCAGGGAGTATCAGGTGCAGCGGTACAAGGGGCTGGGCGAGATGACCTCGACGCAGCTGTGGGACACTACGATGGACCCGGAGCGCAGGACGCTGCTGCAGGTGAAACTCGAAGACATTGCGGCCTGCGAGGAGATCTTCACGACGCTGATGGGCGAGGATGTGGAGAGCCGCAGGAAGTTCATCGAAGAGAATGCGCTGGATGTGAAGAACCTGGATATCTAAAGAGCGAGGGTGAAAGACAGGCGCTGCCGCGCGGGCGCCCTACGCGGGCGGCGCCCACATCGTGGGGCGTATGCCGCCTTCGGCGTGGGCCTCCCTCCGGTCGGCGTAAACATTTATGCAAGCGACCAACGGGAGCCTCGACCCGAAGGGATCTACGCGTCACGAAGTGACCACCCGTACCGGGGTCCCCACAAACAGGTCTTCGTTTGTGGGGTGCCGAGCGCAGTGCGCCCGGCCGGCAGGCCCTTTTATTTATCGATATGCCCTACGAATTAAAAAGCTGGCGGCTTCAGTCACTCATGACGGAAGCCGCTTCTTTTTTTGGACGTTAAGACCTGAGAGACAAGGGAGGCCGGGCCCCTAGTGAACGGTGCCAGAGGTCCAGCCGGTATGGGAACAAGTGGTGCAGTGAAAAAACTTTTAGCGGGCCATCAGGCGGCGGCGGCCTCCGGCGGCTCCGAGGATGCCGGTTCCGAGCAGGATGAGGCTTCCGGGTTCGGGCGTGGCTTCGGCGGGCGGGGCGGACCTGGAGGCGACGTTGGTGAAGAGGAAGGCGTCGTCGTTGTAGTCGAGATCGGAGCCTCCGAGGGGAAGGTCTTCCATGCCGACGTAGGTTCCGGCCGGGTAGCGGACGTCGTCGAGCCGGCCACCGGAGAAGCTGGTGACATAGGCGTGGTTGACGCCGTCGGCGCTGTTCTCGGGATTGGTGCTGAAGAGCCCGCCGAGGGACTGGTTGAAGAGCTGGAATTCCAGCGTATCGCCGGCATGGACGTGGCCGAAGTTGGCCTCGGCTCCAAGAGAGGTGGTCTGGTTGTCGAAGAAGAACTGGCTGGTGTACCCGGTGGTGACGTCGATCATGCGGATGTAGTCAGTATCGCCGGCGTCGGAGGAGGCGAAGTAGCCGGTGACGTTGCCGGTGGCAGCGGCGGTGAGGAGGGTGGTGGGGGCGACAGATCCAGGGTTGGCGTAGGGGATGGAGTCGGCGAGGACGGCGGAAGATCCCAGAACCAGAGTGGCGAAGGCGAGTACGGCAGACAAGCGAAACATTGATTTCCCCAGTAAAGCTGCATAAATTTGCGCTTACGAGAGGGGATATTGCACATTGCATGCCAAACGCCGGAGGAGGCCAGCGTTCGTGATTTAGCCCGGCAAACGAGCGGATTTCACGGAGAACGGGGGAGAAGATGGCTTGCGGGAAGACAGGGCTGGGAAATATTTTACTCACTCCCCGCAGAGGAAGGGCAAATCTTTGGGATAACACGGAGGCTCGCGACCACGAGGAATGTGAGATTCAGGACCAGGTCAGGACTGGATCAGGATCGGGGAGGATAGTGGGCAAACATCCGGGCGATGGAGTGTTCGATCTGCGGCGAGTCTCTCTCGGAGTGTCGTTGCGGCGGGAGAGGCGGAGGGGATGAGCCGGGATCGCGGAGGGAGTTGGCCGGGAAGGGACTTCCTGCCGGGGTGGGCGGGCTGGAGCTTTGGAGCAGGCCCGCGGCGGCTCCTCGCCAGACGATGCGGTGGGTACGGTTGTCGCCGATGCGGATGGCGAGGGTTCCGGCGGGAAGGGCCTGGGCCTGGACGGCGGCAGAGACGAGGCGGCCTCCGTTTCCCCAGCCCCAGATCCAGCTGCCCATGCCGGCGGGATTGAGCTGAGAGGCCTGGCCGAGGGCGAGGTCGTAACAGACGAGGACGTCGGCGCTCTCCGGATCCTGGAGGCGGCGGTAGCCGTGGGAGGAGAGCTGGCGGTCTATCGCGGCGCGGATGCTCTGGTCGAGGACAGTGTCCTGAGCGGAGGTTCCGTCGGCCCAGGCATATGTGCGATAGCTGGAGAAGGTGGCGGTATGGTCGTAGTCGGTAGCGACCTTCTGGGCGAGAAGACTGCCGCTGCCTGGGAGGAGGAGGGCGGTCAGAAGAAAAGACGCGCGCGTAACCATAGAGAGGCCCGTCCCAAAGGGACCCGACAAGGTGGATGCAGAAAACGTCAAATCGGTTGAATGGCCCGGGAGATTTCCTCTGCGTGGGGGATGAGACGGGTTGGGGTCATCCCGGTCAACGGAGCGGGTGCACGACCGAGACCCTCGGGGATGCAATGTGATGAGCTGGCGCGATTTATCGGGGGCTCTTCTCGGGACTTTTATCGGGGCCCTGTAAGACGGTGGAAGGGGGGGACGCTTGCGGGCTCTTCTCGGGATAAAGGCAAGGGATTGTGGTTCGCAACGGGACTGTCTCTTTGAATGCGGGATAATCGGGAATGCGGTCTCTCGTGCTTTTCTTCGCAGTGATGGCAACGCTTGCCCGGGCACAGACCGCAGGCGGTTCCCTGCCAGGCGACAGCGATCGGGATGGATTGAGCGATGGGTTCGAAGCAGCTCTGTTGGAGCGTTTTGAGCCGCGTTTTTATGTAAGCCGCGAGGATTGCTCCACGAAGCCAGCGCGATTCAAGCCGGGAGTCGCTGTTCCGACGGTGGTCGACGACGATGGAACAATCTATGGCCAGGCGTTCCCCGGCAAGGGCCAGGCGTTTTCTGGCAAGGCCCACGCGGTCTCCGGCAGCAGCCCGGTCGGGCAGATCGAGCTGCACTACTATCACCTGTGGCGCACGGACTGCGGACGGATGGGGCACGCCCTAGATGCGGAGCATGTGGCGGTTCTGCTGCGGGGCGAGGGCGAAGAGGCCAAGAAGTGGAAGGCGGTCTACTGGTATGCGGCGGCACATGAGGACACGATCTGCGATGCCAGCCAGGTGACGCGGGCCTCGACGATCGATGCCGAGGATCGCGGCGCGAAGGTATGGATCTCGGCGGGAAAACACGCCTCGTATCTTAACCAGGAGCTTTGCCAGCATGGGTGCGGAGGGGACCGGTGCGAGTCCATGGAAGCTCTGCATCCGGCCCGTCTTATTAATTTAGGCGAGGCCGGGGCGCTGGAGAACGGCTCGCTGTGGGTTGGTTCCGGGAGATGGCCTCTGCTCGAGAAGATGACGCGCTCGGACTTTCGCCCGCTGCTGGTGGGCCGTGTCGAGGCACTTCCCGACACGGAGATTGCGTGGGCCGAGCCGGCCAAGCGTCCGGCGCAGGCTGCTATCCTGGGCGGAAATCGCGCGGTGGATGGGGCGATCGTGGGGGGCAATGAGGCGGGCTACGGCCTCTCGACGGGCAATCGTAACACGAACAGCGCCTTGAGCCTGGCGGGCACAAAGACCAGAAAGGCGTTGGGGAAGAGCTTCCGCGCGGTTGGGGATGCACTGGGCACGTCGGTCCATAAGACCGGAGAGGCGTTGGGGATGGAGAAGGAGCAGGATAAGGGAAAGCCGTAGGTACGCAGTCGCTTGCGAAAGGGCCTGCCGTCTTTCGAAGCTACTGAAGATCCGACGGGGCGGTTTATCCCGCCGGATGGGTTCTATGGTCTTCTGATCCATTTCAGGTACGGCTCGTGCGTTCAGGTGCGGTTCGTGCGATCTTCTTCGGGCGATCTGCTCGTGTGGCTCGGTTGGGACATCGGTGGGTGCGGCAGAGACGTCGCGCGTAGACCGAGCCCCTGGCGTGATGGAGACGTTGAGGACAGGAGAGGAACTGGCATTGTCGAACGCGATGAGTGGGTTGGCGCGGCGGAGATTCCTGGGGTTGTGCGCGGCGGCGGGGGTGGAGCGAACTCTGCTGCCCGGTGTGCTTTGGGGGATGACGCTGCAGATCCAGGCCAGCAAGACTCCGGCAGAGGGGGCTGGGCTGGATCGCGATCCCCTGACCGCGATTACCCCGGAGATGATTGACGGAGCGGCGGCGATTGCGGGGATCAGGCTGACGACCGGGCAGAAGACGATGATGCTGGACGGGCTGAACAGGCAGCGGGATTCGGTGATGGCGATCCGGGGGATGAAGATTCCGAATAGCGTCGCCCCGGCGTTTGTCTTCGATCCAGTTCCTTATCCCGGCTCCGAGGGCGCGCCGGAGATCCCTGCTACGGGGATGAAGATTGAGACGGAGAAAAGGCCGGCGCGGCTGGGGCGGGCTCCGGAGGCGAGCGGAATCACGGGCGAGGAGAGGATCGCCTTCGCGACGGTGCGGGAGCTGGCAGAGCTGTTGCGGAGGAGGAAGACGACCTCCGTCGAACTGACGAAGATGTACCTGGCGAGATTGAAGCGGTACGATCCCCGGCTGCATTTTGTGATCACTCTGACGGAGGAGCGGGCATTGAAGCAGGCTGCGGAGGCGGACCGGGAGAGGGCGGCGGGGAGGGTTCGCGGGCCGCTGCATGGGATTCCCTGGGGAGCGAAGGACCTGCTGGCGGTGAAGGGGTACCCGACGACGTGGGGCGCGGGCGGATTCGAACAGCAGAGCTTCGACTATGACGCGACCGTCGTGGAGCGGCTGGATGCGGCTGGGGCGGTGCTGGTGGCGAAGCTTTCGATGGGAGCCCTGGCGAGCGGGCCGATCTGGTTTGGGGGGATAACCCGGACACCGTGGAATGCGAAGCAGCCTTCGGGCGGGTCTTCGGCCGGAAGCGCGAGCGCGGTGGGGGCGGGGTGCGTAGGGTTTGCGATCGGGACGGAGACGCTGGGGTCGATCTCGTCGCCGAGCACGCGGTGCGGGGTGACGGGGCTGCGGCCCACGTTCGGGTTCGTTCCGAGGACCGGGGCGATGGCGCTGAGCTGGACGATGGATAAGATCGGGCCGATCTGCCGCAGCGCTGAAGACTGCGCGTTGGTGATGGACGCGATCCATGGTCCGGATGGGCAGGACCGCAGCGTGAGGGACGCGGCCTTCAACTGGGATGCGGAGTTCGACTGGAGGCGGCTGCGGGTGGGGTATCTGAAGAGCGAGTTCGAGGCTCCGGTGCCGGAGGAGAAGGCCACCGAGGAGCAGAGGAGGGAGTTCGCCAGAAGAGCCTACGAAGCGAGGTTTGGGCAGGCGGGGCTTGAGGATCTGCGTACGATGGGAGTGAAGCTGATCGAGGTGAAGATGCCGAAGGGGTATCACTTCGGCGACGTGTCGAGGGTGCTGGAGGCGGAGGCCGCGGCGGCGTTCGACGACCTGACGCTGAGCGGGCGGGATGCCCTGCTGACGGAGCAGGGCGTGGAGGAGTGGCCGAATACGTTTCGCGTGGCGAGGTTCTATTCTGCCGTGGACTATATCCAGGCGCAGAGGGCGCGGATGCTGGCAATCGAGGCGATGGAGAAGGTCTTCGCTGAAGTGGATGTGATTGTGACGCCGAGCGATGGAGCGCAGCTTTCGGCGACGAACCTTACGGGGCATCCCGCGGTGATCGTCCCGAATGGGGTGCGCGGGGAGGATGCTCCTCTGCCGGATCATAGGGGCGATGGTGATCCGCAGAATGTGGGTGGGCCGGGGACTCCGGTGTCGCTGACGTTTTTGGGAGGGTTGTACTCGGATGCCCGGCTGGCGGCGTTTGTGTGGGCGTTCCAGAAGACGACGGGGTTCTATAAGCTGCGGCCGAGGCTGGATTAGCCTCAATACGCGTCGAGACTTTTCTGTTGCCAAGGCTCGTAAGTACCCAACAAGGCGAATTACGTTCTTTGATCTCGATTCGTTGGCTTGTCGAAGTAAGATGGCCGGCGACTCTAATTTAAAGAGGAATGATCGATGCCAGATTCCACTTCCACTAATCCAGCGTCCGCTCCTGATTCAACCGACACTTCACCCAAATCACCTTTGATCACATACAGTTCCGATTCTGCAAGCGTTCGCAAAGAACTGCATTGGCTTGAAAAATTGAACATCTGTGGGCAGCTAGGGCTCGTTGTTGTTGGAATCATCGGTGCTTTCATCTATGAATGTCAGCTTCGAATTATGAACAAGCAGCTGACAGCGATGTCTGATGCAAATTATGTTGCAAAACAAGCTGTATATGTTTCGTGTATCAATTCACAAATCGCTCGGAGCACTCTTCTAGAGGTGCAAAGCGGAGGCAGCGACAGCCACAATGTCGCAAAAGGCTCTCTGATCCAAGCATATGCAATGGCACGAGACGAATCCGCACAATTCAAAATAGTCGAGGAAAATCCCGATGTGGCACTTGGAAGATGGCCATTCAAGTTGATTAACAATGGAAGAAGCAACGCAATGAATGTCCGGTGGAAGTCTGAAATGAAGATGTTCGATCCAAACGACAACGTCCGATTGACGTTTACACCGAGCCTCCACAATATAGGCCACGTTGGAATTATGTATCAGGGAGATTCGTTTCCTAGTGCAGGCCACGTGTGGGCAGACGGGAAAATATCATCTGGCAAACTCGGCAACGATTACGTCTTGATTGGAAGGATCGATTTCACTGATATTTTTGGGGTTAAACACTGGCATACTTTCTGCAGATATGTATATCAGAGTTCAAATGCAAAGATAGCCAATGAGTGCGCAGATTTCATTCGCGCCGATAAAAACACAAATGCGACGATTCCCGCGGACGATCCAGTTGCCACCGAAATTCCTAAAGAAGTTGTTTGCGAAGTTCCGTCCAAATAAATCTCTTTAGTGCCATCGGCAGGCGAGACGACATAACCAGGATGGCGGTTAGGGTAGCTCGATGAGCGGTAGCGATGTGCTAGTGAAGGCGCGGGGGCTGGTGAAGCAGTATGGACCCGGCGCGCGGGTGGTGGACGATGTCTCGTTCACGATCGGGCGCGGGGAGACGCTGGGGCTGGTGGGGGAGTCGGGATCGGGCAAGAGCACGGTGGCGCGGATGCTGCTGCGGCTGATTGAGCCGACCGACGGTGCGGTGAGCTACGGCGGCCGCGATCTGCTGGCGATGAAGGCTGGGGAGCTTCGCGCGATGCGGCGCAGAATGCAGATTGTGTTTCAGGATCCGTTTGCGGCGCTGAATCCGAGGATGAAGGTGAGGGAGATTCTGGCGGAGCCGTTTGCGATTCATGGGGAACGGGAGGCGGAGCTGCGGGGCAAAGGCCAGCGGGGACGTTTGCGCGAGATGCTGGGCGAGGTGGGGCTGGAGGAGTCGGCGCTGGAGCGCTATCCGCATGAGTTCAGCGGGGGGCAGCGGCAGAGGGTCAATATCGCCCGGGCGCTGGCGCTGCGGCCGGAGTTCCTGGTGCTGGATGAGCCGGTGAGCGCGCTGGATGTGAGCGTGGGGGCGCAGGTGATCAATCTGCTGCGCGATCTGCAGCGGAGGTATGGGCTGACGTATCTGTTCATCTCGCACTCGATGCCGCTGGTGCGGTATCTGTGCGACCGGGTGGCGGTGATGCGGAAGGGGCGGCTGGTGGAGCTGGGGGAGTGCGAGCAGGTGTGCGAGGCTCCGCGGGAGGCTTATACGCGGGAGCTGATTGGGGCTACTCCGGAGATGCGGGTTTAGAGCGCAAAGACGAGCGCTGCCGCGCGGGCCCGCTGCGCGTGGAGTGCCCACTTCGTGGGATGTGCTCCCTTCGGGGTGGGGCTCCCGTTGGCCGCTTGGAAGAATCTTTGCGCCGGCCAGCGGGAGGCCCACGCCAACGGCGGTATACGCGTCACGAAGTGACCGCCCCGCGCGTAGCGGGGCCGCGCGGCAGCGCCCGTCTTAGAATGGAGAAATGCTCTCCGGTCTAATCTCGCACTGGCGATACGCCTGGATGGTCGTCGCCTCGCTGATCGCGGGAGTGATGAATGCGATGGCCGGGGGCGGATCGTTCCTGTCGTTTCCGGCGATGCTGGGTGTGGGCGTGCTTCCGATTCAGGCCAATGCCACCAATACCGTCGCGTTGTGGCCGGGACAGTTGACGTCAGTAGCGGCGCTGCGAGGTGATCTGCGCCGCGATCTTCTACCGGTGGTGATTGGGGCGTCGATCGGGGGCGGAGTGAGCGGAGCGGTGGTGCTGCTGCATACCCGGCAGGTGACGTTTCTACGCATGGTGCCGGGGCTTCTGCTGGTGGCTTCCCTGCTCTTCGGGCTGAGTGGGCCGGTGTCGCGGTGGATTCGGCGGCGCTCGAAGGTTCCTCATGCGGAGCGGAAGATCGCGATGGTTCCGGTGTTCCTGGCGCTGCTGCCGGTGTGTTTCTACATCGGATACTTTGGGGCGGGTGCGGGGTTTCTGATCATGACGGCGCTGGCGCTGTTCGGCGTGGAGGAGATGCATGCGCTGAACTCGCTGAAGGTGCTGGCGGCGTGCCTTTCGAATCTGTGCGCGGTGCTGACGTTTATCGCCAGCGGCGCGGTGGAGTGGAGGTACTGCCTGATCTCGATGGTCTTCGCGGGCTTTGGCGGCTACGTGGGAGCGCAGTATGCGCGCCGGATGAACGCCGGGGCGCTACGGGCGATTGTGGTGGTGACGGGGTGCTCGATGGCGGCGTACTTCTTCTGGAGGAATGGATGAGTCACGAGGGGATTCGGTTTGTGAGCAAGGAAGAGGCCGAGCGCGGGGCCGCGATGGACGGGATGGCCGCGAAGCTTCCGGCGGAGGCGGTGACTCCGGCGAAGGTGCGGGTGCATCAGACGGAGGGGACCGGGGTCGAGATCGAGTGGAAGGACGGGCAGCGCAGCGCGTGGAGCTTTCGCTGGCTGCGGGATGCGTGTCCGTGCGCGACCTGCCATGAGGAGCGGGAGCACAGCGGGAGGAGGCCGGGAGAGGGAAAGCCGAAGCCCACGACACTGCTGCCGATGTATGAGGCTCCGGTGCGGCCTACGGAGGTGATTCCGGTGGGGCGGTATGCGGTGAAATTCAAGTGGAGCGATGGGCACGAGAGCGGGATTTATTCGTGGGAGTATCTGCGGAAGGTTTGCGGGACTGAGGCGAAGGGGTAAGGCGTGCACTGCCGCGCGGGGTCCTTCGCGGACGGCGAATGAGCCTTCCTTCGGTCGGCGCATAGATCGTTCCAGCGACCAACGGGAGCCTCCTCCCGAAGTGGATATACGCGTCACGAAGTGACTGCGCACCGGGGTCCCACGGCGAGCTCGCTCGCTGGGGTGGACTCCACGCGCGGTGGGCCCAGCAGGCAGGCCATTGTCTTTCTCCTCATCATGCTTTGGGATGTGTCGTCTTCGAGAGGCATCATGCGAAGGACGCAGATCCTTCGACTCGCTGCGCTCGCTCAGGATGACACCCTTCATGATTAGGTGGCCATGCGGAGAGTCCGTCAGGATGACATCTTCATGATCAGGCGTGGCCATGCGGAGCAGTTTCGCCGGAGTAGCATGTTTCTTGATCAGGCGAGGGCTAGGAGCTGTTCTAATGCCTCGTCGACGGTCGAGACCTCAAGGAGGAGCTGGCGGGCGCGGGGCTTGAGGACTCCCTCTTCGACACAGTGGTCGAGGAAGCCGAGCAGCTTGTCGTAGAAGCCCTCGATGTTGATGAGCACGGTGGGCTTCTCGTGCAGGCGGAGGTACTGCCAGGTGAGGACCTCGAACATCTCCTCGAGGGTTCCGAAGCCTCCGGGGAGGATGAGGAAGGCGTCGGCGAGCTCGGCCATCTTGGCCTTGCGGGTGTGCATGGTGGTGGTGACGTGCAGCTCGGTGAGGCCGGTGTGGGCGACCTCAAGCGAGACGAGGGCCTCGGGGATGACGCCGATGACGCGGCCGCTGCACTCGAGGCAGGACTCGGCCACGGCCTTCATGAGGCCTACATTTGCCCCGCCGTAGATGACGCCGATGTTCTGCTGCGCGAGGGCGCGGCCGAGGGCGATGGCGGACTCGCGGTAGAGGGGATTGGCTCCGTCGGAGGAGGCACAGAAGATCGCTACGTTACGAATCACAGGTTAAGGATAGCAATGCGGGGAGAACGGGGCGTGAAAAGGCGACGGCCTGCCGGCCGGGCCCACCGCGCGTGGAGTCCACCCCAGCGAGCGAGCTCGCCGTGGACCCCGGTGCGCAGTCACTTCGTGACGCGTATACCGGCTTCGCCGTGGTCCTTCCTTTGGTCGGCGCGAAGATTTTTCAAGCGACCAGCGGGAGCCCCACCCCGAAGGGAGTACACGCTTCACGAAGTGACCGCCCCGCGCGTAGCGGGCCCGCGCGGCAGCGCCTTCTTTGCGGCGGCTAAACAGTCTTCAACGACCTTGCCGGCTCGTTTTTCGCGGGCCTCGGGGCTCTGGTAGTAGAAGACGCCGAGAAGATGGCCGCGCCGCTGGACCTCGGTCATCCGCTTCCAGCCCTCGAGGGCTCCGGGGTGGCGGCGGAAGGCGACCTCGAGGATCGGCGGCAGGATCTTTTCTCCCTCCATGGCGAGCATCATGCGTTCGGCCATCTGGTCGGCGCGGCGCTGGCGAGCCTCGGGGCTTTTGACGTCGTCGATGGTGCGGGCGATGTCGCGCCGGATGGAGTCGCTGAGCCTGGCATGCCACTTCGCGAGCGACTTGTGCTGCTTGAAGAGGGCGGCGAGCTCGGGCGGGGCCGGGGCGTCGCGATCGTCGAGGTCGGGCTCGATGATGAGGTCGATCATGCCCCCTACGGAGACTCCGGCAGCCTTCTGCATCTTCTTGTTGACGAGGACGAAGTAGCCTTCCGCCTGGCTGGGATGGCCGGGAGAGGCCGGGAAGAGCGAGGTGCGGAAGAGCTGTCCGCCGGCGGTGACCTTCACTCGGAGTCTCACCATGGTCTTCCAGATGCGGGAGGGGTCGAAGGGGAGGCGCGCGATGACCCAGCCGAGGCCGCCGGGAAGCGGCTCGAGGACGGCGCGGAATCGCTTTGTCGCTGCTGCCATGCAAGTTCCCTCGAGAAGAATCTATAGCAGTTCCCCTGAAGGTGGAGAGCGAGGTGCGATTGTTGGCTCCGTTTTCCCGCAAGGAAGACGACGTTGGACGATCGCGGCCGAGGCAAAGGACCAGGGGAACTGCTCTACACTGGAGCCATCGCGACCGAGTCCAACCCGAGTTTTTTTCTCTCCGCCGGCGAGGCCTCGGGGGACCACTATGGCGCGCAGATCATCGCGGAGCTGGCGCGGCGGCATGCGGGGGCGAGCTTCTTCGGGCTGGGTGGGCGGGAGATGGAGGCGGTGGGCCAGGAGCGCGTGGTTCGCGCCGAGGACGTCGCCCACATGGGGATCACGGAGGTGATCCGGCATGCTCCGAAGATATATGGGGCCTACCGGAGGCTGGTGGGGTCGATTAAGAAGCGAAGGCCACGGGCTGCGGTGTTGATCGACTTTCCGGATGTGAACCTGCGGCTGGCGCGGGAGCTGAAGGCGCTGGGGATTCCGGTGGTGTACTTCGTGAGTCCGCAGCTTTGGGCGTGGAAGAAGAAGAGGCTGAAGTGGGTGCAGGAGCGGGTGGACCGGATGATGGTGATCTTTCCGTTCGAGGAGCCGTTTTATCGCAACCGTGGGGTGAATGCTACGTTTACCGGGCATCCTCTGGCGGAGCTTCCATTACCTGCTGGGACACGCGAGGAGTATGCGCGGCGACATGGCCTCAACGCGGAACGGCGGTGGGTCGCCCTGCTGCCTGGATCGCGGGCGAAGGAGGTTTTGGCGAATCTGCCGGCGATGATCGAGGCGGCGGGGTGGCTCGATGGAGAGGCGCCGGCGAGATTCGAGTTTTTGATTCCGGTGGCTTCGACCATCTCGCCTGAGCTGATTGATTCTCAGATAAAGGGTTGGTTCTCTTCGTTTCAAGGAAGAGATTTAACCGTAAGGTTTGTTCCTGTACCCGATGCCCGAGAGGCCTTATTTCATGCGCGAGCTTCAGTGGTGGCGAGTGGGACGGCGACGGTGCAGGCGGCGGTGATCGGAAATCCGTTTATCGTCGTGTACCGGGTCTCGCCGACGACGTTCCGGCTGGCGAAACGGCTGGTCTCTTATCCCGCAGAAATTCTGGCGGAGGTGGACGCGGCGGGGAATCTTCCGATCGCGATGGTGAACCTGATCGCGGGGCGGAGGATCGTTCCGGAGCTGCTGCAGGAGAGGTTTACGGCGGAGGGTGTGGCCGAGGCTCTGCGGCCGCTGCTGGGGGAGACTGCTGAGCGGGCTCGGATGATCGAGGAGCTGGCGGAGATGCGGCGGGGGCTGGTGGTGTCGGAGCGGGGAGCGACTGCGCAGGTGGCCGATGCGGTGGATGGCCTGCCGGCCGGGTCCACTGCGCGTGGGGCGGTCACTTCGTGACGCGTGGATCGGCTTCGCCGTGGGCCTCCCGCTGGTCGGCGCAAACATCTTTGCAAGCGACCAACGGGAGCCCACCCCGAAGGGCAAATACGCGTCACGAAGTGACCGCCGTACCGGGGTCCCCACAAACAGGTCTTCGTTTGTGGGGTGGCCGAGCGCAGTGGGCCCGGCCGGCAGGCCATCCTCAGGGGCTGAAGCCGTGTCCTTAACGAGAGGGTTCGAGTTTTCGCTTGAATGCCTGTGACCTCCTGCAAAACCCACCTTAGCGACAGCGACGATGAAGCTGTCGCGAAGATGCGGCACCCGGCCTATCCTTCATTTATCCCCCAAAATCTGCGGCGAGGCCGAATGACTTTGGTGCGCGTCTAAACAGGCAGCCCTGCGGATGCCTTCCGGCATCCGCAGTACCATGTCTTTGAGGAACTTCGCCTTGATGCGCGTTTTGGCCTGGAAACTTCGCTCTCCGCTTGCAGTTCTGATTCCCTTCCTTCTTTTTGCGACGGCCGGGTGGGCCGCTCCCGCGCGCGTGCAGATGCAGGTGACCGGCTATGTGATCAACGCCGACCTGTTCCCGGCCGACAACAAGCTTTCGGCCACGGCCCAGGTGACATTCACGGCGCTCGAAGATCTGGCGGCTCCGATCTTCGAGCTGAACAACGGCCTGCAGCTGACCAGGGTGGCGGGGCCGGATAAAAAGCCGCTCGAATCCGAGCGCATTACCACCAACTCGACGGTGCGGTTCAATCTGGCCAACCCCATTCCCAAAGGCACGACGACGACGTGGACCTTCGAGTATTCGGGCGCACTGAAGGGAACCGATACCAGCCCGGTGGAGGGAATCAATTTTGCCTCGGTGGGCGACCCGATCTCGATCCTGATGTATCCTGGGCGGTGGTTCCCGATGACGGGGCTGTATACGAACCGCTTTACCGCAGAGATGCACATCCGGGTTCCGGGGGATGAGCGGGCGATCGGGTCGGGTTCGGGCGTGGCGGCTCCTAAGAGCCTGCCCGGCAACCGCACGGAGTACACCTTCAAGTGGTCGAAGCCTGGGTTTCCCGGGACCATTATCGCGGGCAAGTTTCTGGAGCCCATTACGGCGCCCGGCGTCAATAATATTCACGTCTATGTGACCGAGCCGCACAAGGCCGCCGCGGTGAGCTTCGCGCAGGACGCGGCCAGGCAGTTCGAGTTCATGACGACGACCTTCGGCCAGCCGGAGAGCGGGCAGATCAACCTGGTGGAGCTTCCGGCGGATACGGTGTCGGCGACGTGGGCGCCGGAGATTGTGGGGCTTTCGGGAGCGCGCGTGGCGGGCAAGACCTACTCGCGGCTGCTGTCGAATACGCTGGCGCATCAGTGGTGGGGATCGGAGATCTCTCCGGCGACGTTGAACGATGCGTGGATCACGAACGGGATGTCGCGCTACGCGGAGCTGATGTACGTCGAGGATTCGGCGGGCAAGAGCGCGTTTCAGACGGCGGTGACTGACGTGCAGGCGGGTGCGCTGGCCTATGACACGGAGCCACTGGCGACGGTGGGGAGGCTCGATCCCTTCTCGCCGCAGTTTCAGTCGATGACGCTCGAGAAGGGCGCGATGGTCTTCCACATGCTGCGGTGGGAGATGGGCGACGACGCCTTCCTGAAGTTTCTGCGCGGCCTGCTGTCGCAGTACGCCGATAAGGGAGTCCGCACGTCGAATGTCCAGACAGTGGCGCAGGCGGTGGCGCCGGACCTGGAGCTGACGCCCTTCTTTGCCCAGTGGACCGATGGTACGGGAGCCCCGACGTTCACGAACAAGTACACGGTCTTCCGGCTGGGCAGCAATAAGGGATTTCGCACGGTGGGATCAATCGCGCAGGATCTGGACCTGTTCCGGATGCCGGTGGAGCTGCGGATCGAGACGGATGGAAAGACAGAGACGCGGAGGGTGGACGTCTCGGGCACGGAGAGCAATTTTTCCGTCGAGACCTTCGGGCGGCCGCGACGCATCCTGATCGATCCCCAGAACTGGGTGCTGAAGAGCACGCCGGATCTTGCGGTGCGTGTGGCCGTGCTGCGGGGACAGCAGCAGGTGGCGCAGGGCGACCTGACGGCGGGGCTGGTCGAGTACCAGAAGGCTTTGGATGCGAACCGCAACAGCTCGCTGGCGAGCTACCGAATCGGCGAGGTCTTCTACATGCAGAGAAACTATCAGTCGGCGGCGAACTCGTTCCGCGATGCTCTGCGCGGCGACGACGACCCGAGGTGGACCGAGGTGTGGAGCCACGTGAAGCTGGGATGCATCTTCGACGTGACCGGGCAGAGGGATCGCGCGGTGAATGAGTATCGGCTGGCGGTCCAGACCAACGACAACACGCAGGGCGCGGTGAACCAGGCCAGGGCGTATATGCAGAAGCCTTGCAAGCGGGATGATACAGCGGAGTAAGGCGATGGCCTGCCACGCGGGCCCACTGCGCTCGGCCACCCCACAAACGAAGACCTGCTCGTGGGGACCCCGGTACGGCGGTCACTTCGTGACGCGTAGTGGGCCTTCGGCATGGGCTCCCGTTGGTCGCTCACATAAATCTTTGCTCCAACCAACGGGAGGCCCACGGCGAAGCCGGTACACACCCCACGAAGTGGGCGCTGCCCGCGTAGGGCGCCCGCGCGGCAGCGCCTGTTCTTATTGAGATCGGGACCTACGGCTTGGGAGCGTAGTAGCCGGAGCGGACCAAGAGACTCTGGACGCGATCGGGCGGAAGCACGGTGACGGTATGGAAAGAGCCGTCGGGACGCAGGTTGTCGGGTCTGTAGACGAGGCGGTATTGATTGCGTAGATCGGCGTCGATGAGCCGAAGATCTTCGTCGATGGCCTGGATGGTGTCGTCGTCATGAAAGATGCGACCTCCGGTCTGACGGGCGAGCTCGGCGAGGGTAGACAGACCGGAGGCGATCGAACCCGGGCCTGATTCTGCGCGGAAGACGTAGATGGCCGTATGGGCCTTCTGACAGACGTCGATGGCTTGCTGGAGTGGAAGGAAGCTGGCGTCGTCTTCTCCGTCGGAGAAGAGCAGGATGAAGTTCCCGGTAGCGGCGTGATCGATCTCTCCGAACTGATATCGGCAGGCGGCGTAGAGGGTGTCGAAGATCGCCGTCAGATCGGCGCGGGTGCCGATGCGGCTAAGAGCGGCGACGAGAGTTGCGGGGTTGCTGGTCCAGCCGGCGAGAAGATTCGAATGCCGGGAGAAGCTCATGACGAAGGCCTGGTCGTTCTTCTGCTGGAGAACGCTCTGCGCATAGTGAACGGCGATGGCACGGTCGGCGGTGCGGTTCTGCTCCATGGACTGACTGGTATCCATGAGGATGCCGGCGCGAATGGGGAGATTGAGGAACGACTGGAAGACCAGGATCTTGCGGGGAGGCCGGCCGTTATCGAGGAGGCGAAGCTCCTCCAGCTTGAGGTCATCAACAGGCAGACCTTTTGCATCGGCGGCGTGAAAGGTGAGGACGACCTCGTTGGTCAGGACATGGAGGGGACTCTGACTGGAGGCAGACTGCGAGACCAGCTTCGGGGCGAAGACCGACGTGAGGAAGACCAGGGTGAGAAGGAGAGGAAGATGGGCGGCAGTGAGCTTGAACTCCATCGCTACCCAAGGTACAGGATGCGTGACATGGGGAGGCAAAGGGTGAAGGAGAGCCTTGTTGAAGCAAGCGGTTTGTCTGCCTGGATTTTGTGTTTTGGGCTAGGTCTGATGACTTATCCTAAAGTGCCCGCGTTGCGGTATCTTGCCTGCAAAGGAACATTTACCCATGGCTATTGAGATCGTATCCAGCGGCGACGTTCGGTTTGACCGTCTGTGCCACGGACAGAACGCCCGCTACCCGGCGACGGAGCAGGACCGCGCCAGCCGCATCGCCCTGTGCGACGACACCGACGATGTCGCCGAGGCGCTCGAGCGGTTCGTCCACCAGGGGCTGCGCCCCACGGTTCGCGCGGGCGGGCACTGCTACGAGGACTTCGTCGATAACAATCCTGGCGGGGCCATCATCGATCTCAGCCTGTTGTCGAGCACGGAGCCTCCGAAGAACGGCGCGAAGTACCGGCTGGGCGCGGGGTCGACGCTGGGCCAGGCCTACTTCAATCTCTACAAGCGCGGCCTGGTGACGATTCCCGGCGGCACCTGCGGGCCGGTGGGCGCGGGCGGACATATCTCGGGTGGGGGCTATGGGCTGTTGTCGCGTATGCATGGCGTGACTCCCGACTGGGTGACGGCGGTCGATATCGTCACTCTCGACTCGGCGGGCAAGGCGCAGGTTCGCCATGCCACCAAGAGCACGGACGCCGATCTGCTGCGCGCCTGCCGTGGATCGGGCGGGGGCAACTATGGCATCGTCACCAACTTTTACTTCGACACGCTTCCGCCGGCGCCGACCGAGGTGATGCGCGGCAGCATCGGCTTCAGCTGGGACGATATGACCGAGGAGCGTTTTGCGCGCATCCTTTATCTCTACAGCAACTACTGGGAGACGCGCGGCCACGATCCGGAGACCTGGGGGCTGTTCGCCATCTTCGGTCTGTCGCACAAGAGCTCCGGGCACCTGAACATGGGGGTGACCTTCCAGAATCCCGATGGGACGGTGAAGGACACGAAGGTGATCGAGGAGTTCCTGGCGATCTTCGACGAGTGCAAGCCGGTCTCGGAGATCGCGATTCATCCCACCATGGCGGAGCATCATCCGCAGCTCGCGGCCTCGTCGAGTGCGGGCACGAACGTGTGCATGGCCCAACACAACCTGATCAAGATGGCCTGGATCGATTCGCAGGAACCTCCGCGGCCAGCAGCGGGACGAGGCTCTGCGGCGGGGCCGCCGCGGAGCGGACGCCATGCCTATAAGTCCACCTACATGCGGAAGGCCTTCACGCCGGAGGAGGCAGCGGTCTTTTACAAGCACCTGACCAGCACGATTCCCGGCGCCGACCTGAAGGGAGTGGTGATCCTGGTGGACTCCTTCGGGGGCGCGGTGAACAAGAAGCAGTTGCTCGAGGAGACGTCGGTGGCGCAGCGAGACTCGGTCATGAAGCTACAGTTCATCGCCAGCTGGGCCGATCCGGCGCAGGACGCGGCGCATCAGCAGTTCCTGCGCGAGCTTTATAAGGACCTGTATGCAACCTCAGCGGCGGGGGCACGGTATAACGGCACACCGTTCTGGAGCGATCACTATCAGGGCTGCTATATCAATTACCCGGATGCGGATATGCTGCAGTACGACTTCTGGCCGCAGCTCTACTACGGCACGGGGGATCTTTATCCGTTTCTGCAGAGCGTAAAGAAGAAGTACGACCCGAATAACGTGTTTCATCATTCGATGTCGATTCGGGCGTAGAAAGACAGCGCTGTCGCGCGGGCCCACTGCGCGGCATCGCTGTCTTTCAGATTATTTATTCAGGTCATGAATGGTCTGGGCTACGGCGTGTCCGAACTCGCCTGCCTTATCCTGCACGTTGCCCGCGACTTTTTGGACCGCTCCCTCGGCCTCGAGGTCGGAGTCGCCGGTGAGGTTCCCCACTCCCTCTTTGAAGCGACCCACCGCCGAGCCGACCTTCCCCTCGGCGCGTTGGCGGGTGCTCCAGCCGAAGGTCTTTCTTGCGGCACCCTCTACGTTGTCGTAGCCGGTTGCGTACTCCGGCTCGCGCTCATTATTAAGGACCAGGACTGCAATGCCGGCGCCAATTGCGCCGCCTGCTAACAACCACGGAAGAGCTCTCATCGTGACCACCTCTTCCTGATTAGGATGCAGGTCGGGGCAGGGGAAGCGGCCTGTCAGATCTCCATTCGGTTCAGGCGCCGGCGATAGGCTGCGAGCGAGGCGCGGCTGCGCTGGCGGAACTCGCGGGTGAGCGGAGAACCGGCCCCGAGACGGTCTTCGGCGAGGTCGGCCAACACCAGCCAGTCGTGCCACTCGCCTCCGCTCTGCTGCAGGTCTTCGAAGGACCGGGCGAGACGGCGTGGAGTTTTGGCGGCCTGGGGACCGTTCTCGGCGATGTAGCGGGCGAGCTTAGCGACCTTGCGGATGGCGTGCAGGTGGTCGGGATCGTCGGCCCCTTCGCTGGGCTCGGGAGGCGCGTTCTTGCGGAACCACGCCTGGGTGAGCGAGGTGAGGCGAGTCGCGGTGAGGGCGAGGTCTTCGTTCGGCTCGAGGGATTCGAGCAGGGATTCGAGGGTGAGAGCCAGCTCAGCCTGTCTGCGCTTGAGAATCTTGCCCAGCTTCTTCGCGGAGCGGGCGCGGTCGCGCTCGAGCGAGGCGGTGAGCTTCCTGGCGTCGGATCGCAGCTGGCGGTCCGCGTCCTGGGGAACGCTCTCTTCAATGAGGGCGAGCTGCACGTCGATGTCGCGGACCTCGCCGGCGGAGCGGCGGAGCTTTCGGAGAGAGCGGCGAGCCTCGACGGCCAGCTTCTCGTGCTCGGGGATGCCGGGGATGAGGTCGAGCATGGCCAGCTGACCTTCGATGCGGCGGGTGGTGGTCCGGAGCCGGTGAACGGACTTCTCTTTGGGCTGGGCGAGACAGAGGGTCATGGCCGCATCGAGGGCGAGAACGTGATCGCGAAGAGTGTGGATAGGATGTGCCGATGTATTCAAAGCAGCCATGAGGATTCGATGCAGCTCTCTGGAGGAGAGATTTTGCAGGAAGATTTTAGCGGATTTCGAAGAGAGACCTTGGGCGCAGCGATGGAGGCCGGGCCGAGCACTTGACAAGGCACCCAGGGAACCTTGAGCGTAAAAGAAAGAGCCGGGCTTTGGAGCGGCCAGCAGGGATTTTTATTTGAATTCGGGGCTCCGGATCTCCTCCTCTCCTGCCTGTTTTCCCAAACGAGTCTCTGAGGTTCAGGCAGATCCCACGAGTTTTACAATTTGGAGCCGAGGTCGATGAAAAGGACCCTTTACCTATCCGCCGTTGCGATCGCAATCTTTGCCCAGCCGCTCCTGAATGCTCAGGCGCCGCCTGCGACACCTCATGCGCCGGCAGCTCCTCATAAAGCGAAGGCATCGGCGGCGAAGGCGGCGGCGGGAGCCTCGGCGTGGACTCCAGAGGTGCAGCAGTACCTTGGGGTGCAGCAGAGCAGCTTTACGCTGGTGGGTCTGAACCGGCTGTCGAAGGCGCAGCTGGATGCGCTGGTGAGCTCGGCCAGGAACAACCTTTATAACGATCCTCGCAGACATGTGCTGACGTGCGGACCGGCGACTGCAGCCGATGCGGGAAAGACGAGGGTGCTGCTTACGGTGTCGGGGGACGACGCGGCGGGCCAGCGGGCGACCGAGATCCGGCAGGCGATTGGAGCGCTCGACGGAGTGCAGGTGGTAGAGGCGGCGGCCAATGCGGATCGCGTTTTGCACGTGGTGATCCAGGAACAGACGCTGGGCAAACGCACGATCGGGTATACGGCGTCGTACGTGACGGCGATTCCCTGCACGGATGATTCGCGCAAGGCCGATGCCGAGCTGAAGGGACAGCTGGGGACGTATACCGATCCTAAGGGAGTGGATCTGGCGACGGACCTGGCTCAGATGCTGGGACGGGACCTCGAGAGCGTGCGTTCGCAAGGACAGTGATGCGGTTGGGGGCCCTGGATCGGGTTCGCCTGCGCAGGGCGACCAGCCTTCGTTTGGCTTTGCCGAGAAGCGAGCGGGCCCAGCGGTAGTCGTGGGCAAGAACGATCAGGCCGGCGAGGACGAGAGGAATTCCGGGCAGAACGGGAAGGACGCAGCCGGCGATGCCCAGCGTGAGCATGCCCCAGCCGCTTGCCTTCCGGAGGAATCCGCCTCGGCCTGCGTCTCTCGGCTCCATCGGCTCCCTCCCACCGATTTAGACGCGATATGGATTTTTACCACTCTATTTTTTTGCAGGACCGATGCTTTTGTCTCAAAAGACAGGAGCGTCGGCGGGCATGAGGGCACCGGCGCGGATCCAGCGCTCGACGGTGGCGATGTCGGCATCGGAGAGCTTGGCGGCCTTCTCGGGCATGGGCTTGGGCCTGCCTTCGTGGCGTATTCCCAGCACCAGGATGCTGTGGTCGGGGTCGCCGGGAAGGACGACGGCGCCGTCCTTGCCGCCCTTCATCATGCCGGCGCGGGTGGACATGCTGAGACCTCCGCGGCGGTTCATGCCGGCGTGGCAGCGGAAGCAGGTGGCCTGAAAGATGGGCCGGACATGGGTGGTGTAGAACTCGGGCTTTGCCGCCTCGGGGTCGGACGCGGCGGCAGCGGCGATCGCGGCCTGGGCCTCCGGAGACGGAGAGGCTGGGGTGGCGGCCTGATCTCCTGCGGGGGTGGCGGGTGGCTGGTCCCCGCCATGGCATCCGAGCAAGCTGCCCGCCAGCAAACCGAACGCGATCATGGTCGTTGCCAGAGGGAAGGATACTCCGTGGCTTCCGAACCTGAGACCTCTCCTCTGAATTCTCGCAGCCCCCATTAACTGAAGAGTATACGGAACCCGCCTGATCACTTCCACGGCCGCGCGGCTGCCGATAGGGTAGGAGTTGCTCTGGCGCTCCGCGACATCCTCTGGTGTTTCAAGGATGCGTACGAACGTCCCCTTTACAGTGCTGTTGACCTTCGCGTCCCTGATCTCCGCTCCGGCAGCGCATGCGGTGCGGACCTCGCACTCGGCTGCGCGCAAGGCCGAGGTCACCGCCGCCTCGATGAAGAAGAGGCCGCATGCGCCTGCGTCCAGGTCGGCGAAGAAGCAGCACGCGACCGGAACCGCGGCAGAGGCGAAGACCTCCTCGGTCAGTAAACACTCCGCTCGTCCTTCCGCCCATTCTTCCGCTCACCCCTCAAAGAAGCGCTCGGTCGCCGCCCCGGTGGCCCCGGTGACGGTGGAGAGAATCCGCGCCGGCAGCCGCAAGGCCACTGCAGACGACTTTGTAAAGGCAGGGAGAGTTGCCCGCAACCGGAAGTCTCCGACGGTCGACCGGGTTCCCGCAGCCATGGAGTCCAGGCCCGGGAGCAGGGCGGCGGAGCCGGAACAGGCGGTCGCGGTAACCCATCGCGTGATGACAACGCACAGGCCTTCGCTGGCGAGCGTGGCGGACGAGGCTTCGACGCCGGAGATTCTGCCGACGCTCTATAACAAGCGCGGACGGCTGATCGTTCCCGCCGCGCTCAAGGGATCGCATGAGATTTTGTTGCATCAGAACGCCATGGCGGACCGCGATGGGCTGGACCGCATTCAGGACGACGCCGATCTGAACCGCATGCGCGGACAGCGGCTGCTGGTAGAGCTTCCGGTGAGCCGGGAGCTGGAGGTCGACGACCGTCTTCCGGTCAACCGCCGTTACAGCCGTCCGTGGACGGCGCAGTTTCTGCGAATGCTGGCGCGGGCTCACTATGCTCGTTTTCGTACACCGCTGCAGGTCAACTCGGCGGTCCGGACGGTCGAGTTTCAGCAGCACTTGATGCACATCAACGGCAATGCTGCTCCGGCGGAGGGCGAGACCGCGTCACCGCATCTGACCGGGCAGGCGATCGATATCGCCAAGCACGGGCTGTCGATGGCCGAGATCGCGTGGATGCGCGGATATCTTCTGCCGCTGATCCAGGATGGCCGCATCGACGTGGAGGAAGAGTTCCAGCAGGCATGCTTCCACATCAGCGTGTACAGGAAGTATGCTCCCGCACCGGGAGCCCCGCGGCAGGAGATCGCGGCGGCGCAGCATGGCGGGACGAACGCCTTGGCCGTGGCCCTGCGATAGGGTGATGGCCTGCCGGCCGGGTCCACTGCGCGGCAGCGCCTGTCTTTTACAGCCTCTCGCGCTGGCCGGTCTTCCAGCTCTGGAAGGCGGCATCGAGGATGGCCATGTTTTTTACTCCGTCTTCACCGGTGGCGGCGAAGACGGTCTCTCCGCGCATAGCCTGGGCGAAGCTGTCGAGCATGCGGGTGTAGGCGTCGGCGTTGTTCATCGTGACGGTCTCGAGGACCTCGCCGGCGCGGCGGTGGACGACCTCGATGGGGCGGTCGACGGTGAGGCCGTTCTCGGCGATCAGGACTCCGTCGGAGCCGGTGAACTCGATCAGGGTGCGATAGGGCGAGCGGGCGCTGACGGCGACGCTGGCCAGAACGTCGCCGGTCATCTGAAGCTGGAGCGAAGCGGTCGCTTCCACCTGATCGTCAGGCGAGGATTTGGTGGCAACGGTAGAGACGGTCTGGACCTCTTCCCCGAGGACGTAGCGCAGGGCGTCGACGCAGTGGACGCCGACATCGCCGATGGGGCCTCCGCAGGCGAGCGAGGGGTCTTTGATCCACTTGCGGGGGGCGCGGTCGGCGGGGTAGTCGAACTCGGCGCGCGCGAACTGGGAGTGGCCGATCTTGCCGGCGCGGATGGCGTCGCGCATCCAGTCGAGAGTGTGGTTGTAGCGGAAGTTCTGCGCGACTCCGTAGAGAATGCCCGCGGCTTTGGCAGCCAGGGCCATCTCGCGAGCCTCGGAGGCATTCATGGCGACCGGCTTCTCGCAGAGCACGGCCTTGCCGTGACGCAGCGCGAGCAGGGTGTCGGCGTAGTGCAGGGCGTCGGGCGAGGTGATGAAGACGGCGTCGACCTCGGGCGAGGAACAGAGCTCCTCCGGCGTTGCGAAGCAGTGGGCGATCGCGAACTCCGCGCAGTTCTGTTTCGCGGCGGCCTGATCGCGGCGCCAGAGGCCGACCACCTGCGTGTGTTCCGATTTTGCGAAGGCGGGCAGAAGCCGCCGCACCGCGTGGAGTCCGAAGCCTAGAATCGCAAAACGCACCGGTGCGGCCATGGTCCTGCTCCTATGATTGCTGGGAACTGGTTCGAGGGTTCGTGAACGTGAAGAGCGGAGGGGCTTACTTCGCCTCGTTCTTGAAGATCTGCTCGGCGTAGAAGTTTTCGACCTTGGCCTGGTCGCGCAGCATCTCGAGATAGGCGCTCTTGAGCAGCTGCGAGCGACCCTCGCGAAGCTGCTGCCGGATCGCCTGCTGGACGGCCGGATCGCTCAACTGGCGCTGGCCCGCGGGCTCGCGCGAGATGACTTTGAAGATGGCGTATCCGCCGACCTTGTGGGACTGCGGGTCGGCCATGGGAAGGATATCGGTGGTCTGGCCAGGCTTGAGCTTCGTGATGGCCGCGTAGACGGCGGGGTCGGCCTTCATCTGCGACTCGGAGACGAAGCCGATGTCGCCGCCGCTCGAAGCGGTGTCGGGGCGCTCGGAGAAGTTCATGGCCAGGGTGGCGAAGTCTTCGCCGCTGTCGAGCCGATTCTTGAGGGCCTGAATCTTCTTCCTGGCGTCGGCGTCGTTAGTCGCTTTGCTGTTCTGCAGGTTGCCGGGCTGCTCGGAGGGAGCGCCGGTGACCTGGATCTGGGCGAGGTGATATTGATTCTCGACCAGGTTGTACTCGGACTTGTGCGCGTTGTAGTAGTTGGTCACGTCGGCGTCGGTGACGGTTATCTTGGAGTCGATCTCCTTCGAGAGCAGCTTGTTGAAGGTCAGCGAGCGGCGAATCTCGTGCTTGAGGTCGTCGAGGGTGTGGTTGCTGGCCTTGAGCTTCTCGTTGAACTGCTCATCGGGAAGACGATCCTTCATCTCCGCGACCTTGGCATCGACCTCTTCGTTCGAGGCGGTGAGGTTCATCTTGGCGGCGCGCTGCTCGACGATCTCGTTGTCGATCATCTGGCGCAGAACGTTCAGACGAAGGGAATCGGCCTGCTCACGGGTGGGCTTCTGCTGTTGCTGCTGGGCTTCGCCGAGCTGGGCGTCGTAGGCCTTGTCGAGGTCGGCCTTCATGATGGCCTTGCCGTTGACGGTCGCCATCACGTCGGCGTTGTGGGTGTGGTTGCACCCAGCCAGCGTGGCAAAAACCAGGAGGGCCGGGACCAGCACGGCGAAGCGCGAGGTGCGGCGGAGGATCGGCGCTGCCGTCGTGCCCGGGGTCGTACTCATCGTTGCAATCAACAGATTCCTCACTCGCAGGATCTCCTCAGAATCTTTGTCTTAGGTTACTGGTTGCCGGCTGGCTGGTCGGTCGTGGCGGCGGCGGGACCGTTCAGCGGCGGCAGCGGGACCGGCGGCGGCGGCGTCTGTCCGTCGGCGATCAGGGCTTTGTCGATCATATGGTAGACGTATTCGATCGGCAGCGCTCCCTCCAGCTTCTCTCCATTGATGAACAGAGCGGGGGTCGCCTCGACACCGAGCTTCTGCCCCATCTCCAAAGACGCTTTGACGGCGGAATCGTCTTGCTTGGCGAGGCAGGCGTCGAGGGTGGAGGGGTTGACGCTCTGGCGCTTGCCCTCGTCGCGGGTCATGGTGTCGAGTGTCTCGTTGGCCTTGGCCACGGTCTTCTCGGGCAGGCCGATCTGGGAGGCGCGGGCGTGAATAGCGTCGACCAGACTCCAGTAGCCTCCGGGGCTCTGGGCGGCGAGGCAGTTCGCGTCAACGGCGGCGCGAATGGCCCAGGGATGCTGGTCGAGCGGGAAGTCGCGGTAGACGATGCGGACCTGATCCTTATATCGCTGGTTAATGGCGGGAAAGAGCTGGGCGTGCAGGCGGGCGCAGAAGGGGCACTCGAGATCGTCGAAGCCGACGATCAGCACGGGGGCGTTGGCCGGACCACCGCGCGCGGGGCGGCCCTCTGCGCTGACCAGGGTCTTGGGGTCCTGGCTGATATCGAACTTGTTGAGCTGCGCCAGGGTCTTACCGTCATTCGAGAGCAGGAACGTCATGGGCTTGGAATTTTTGCCGTCGGAGGAGAAGACCACCATGATCTCGTCGAAGCCAGGGACGTCGCTCTTGGTCCGCTGGCCGATGATCATGTCGTAGCTGGGGGGCAGGCTGGCCTTGGAACGGATGAGGATCTCGACGCGGCGGGCTTCTTCGGGCGAAAGCTTCCCTCCGGCAGGACTCTGCGCGTGACAGCCAGCAGTGGCCAGCATCAGGACAAAGAGGAGGGGGCGAAACAGGCGGGCGGCATCTGACACGCTTCGATTATCTCACGCGGGCGGGCGCTGCCGCGCGGGCCCACTGCGCGGCAGCGCCTGTCTTTAAAAGAGCCTCTCCGCACGGCGGAGGTTTCCCGCGGTTCCGATGTTGGCCAGGGTGAAGTTGAAGCGGTAGGCATTCTCGTTGCGGACCTGGCCGAGCTCGTACTTGCGGTACTCGATGCTCACGCCGCAGCAGTTCCAGTTGTACTGGGTCTGCAGAGCGGCATACTGCACCTCGTCGCGATTGAGGTCGAGTCCGGCGTTAGCGGCCACGCCGAAGCCGCGCTTGGTGGGTCCTCCGTAGCCGAGCAGGAAGCGGAGCTGCGAGAAGTCCGAGACGGCGGAGCTGAAGCCGGCGATGTTGAATCTTCCGGGAGCGTTGAGGCGGGCGTAGCTTAGCCCGGAGAAGATCTCGCCCTCGTGGAAGTTGATCAGGACGTTGTTGGAGGTGAACTTCTTAGCTCCAGTATCGAGATCGAAGTCCCACTCGACGTCGAAGTGGTCGGAGGTGCGCCAGCGCAGGCGCGAGACGAGGGGGGAGATCTCGCGGGGCTCGGTGAGGAAGGCTACGCCGGAGAGATCGAGGGTGGTGGTGAAGATGTTGCGCTGACGGGTGACGATGGCCCCGCCGAAGTTGGGGTTGAGGAAGTACTTCTGGGTGAGCCTCCAGCTGAGCAGTTCGCGGCTGCCGCAGCCGGAGGAGGCGCCGATGTAGCCGGCATCGGCGGCGACCCCGTTGGGCGCACCGCCCATGACGCCGGCGGCGGCGGCTCCGGTCCAGGCGGCGGAACCGGCGGCGTCGTCCTGCGCCTGGGGACAGGGATCTTTGCTGGGACGGGGCCGAACGAAGAGGCGCTGGGTGACGCCGTACTCGACCTCGTTGGTGTTGCTGACGACGTCGATCTCGTCGAAGCGCAGCAGGCGGCGGAAGTTATCGACTCCGCGCACAAAGTGGTAGGCGGCCATGGGCTCGATGGTGTGCTTCACGTCGGAGCCGAAAAGGCGGTTGGTCAGGGGTGAGGAAAAGGTGCGCTCGAGGACGGGCGCGCGGGCCTCGACACCGACCTCGACGTCGGCGCGGTTGATTCCCTCGCCGCTCTCCACGGGCACCAGGGAGCTGAAGGAGAGCTCGCGGCTGCGGGTGTAGATGGTGTCGCGAACGCCGATGGAGGGGCGTACGCGCCACCCGTTTACGCCGAAGGGCAAGGAGATTTCGGGGTGGATGTCGAAGCGCTCAGTGATGCCGGTGGTGGCGAAGTTGGGCTGCACGCGCTTGAGGGCGGAGATGGTGCTCTCGCCGCTCCACAGCAGGTGGGTCTCGCCCAGGCGATGCTCGGCGGCGTAGAGGTCGGCCGATGGAGAGTGAAAGATGCGGACCTGCTCCTCGGGGGTGGTGGCGGTGGCGGCCTGCTTCAGGCCCTGGTAGCGGTCGGCGCGGAGGGCCCAGGCGTATCCATTGTCCTCATGTAGGGCGTAGCCGATGGAGAGGATATCGCTCGAGACTGCCTGATTGAAGTTCTCGGCGAAGGCCTCGCGGTAGGGGTAGGAGCTGAGATATTCGGCGTCGCCGACGAAGCGGGTCTTGTCGCCGAGGCCATAGCGGCCGGAGAAGACGACGTCCTGTCCGCCCTGGTTGACGTACTGGCCGCCGGTGACGTAGCCGCGGTCGAGCAGGCCGCTGTAGTGAGCGAGGGCGAAGTTGTCGCCGAGGCCGCGGTAGCGGAAGGTGGCGGACTGCTCCCACCCGCGCTTGGAGAAGTACTCGGCCCCGACGGTCATGTCGGCGCTGCGGTTGAAGACGACGTAGATCTGCTCGCCCAGCACCAGGCCGCGGGTGGAAGACTCGCCGATGACCGGGATCAGAAAGCCGCTCTGGCGCTGCTCGCTGTCGACCGGGTGGGTGACGTAGGGAAGGTAGACCAGGGGGACGTTGATGACGCGGAAGATGCTGTTGCGCGCCGTGGCCTTGCCGTTGGCGACGCTGAACCTGCCGGCGAAGAGCTGCCAGTCCGGGTGCGGAAGCTCGCAGGAGGTGACCGAGCCATCGTAGACGTCGTAGCTTTCGGGGCCGGTCTTGACCACCATGCGCCCCTCAAAGAGGAAGGGAGAGCCGTTTTGGTAGACCATCTTCTGATTGGCGTGCTGGCGGGGCTGAAAACCGACCGAGCCCTTCACGTCGTAGAAGCGGCCGGTCTGGGTCTTGAGGTTCATGGTGCCGTGGCTGGCGGAGATGCTCTCGTTGTTCCTGCCGCCCGTCACCTTCAGGTGGCCGCTGGCATTCATATCGCCGGTGTCGGAGTCGTAGTCGATGTGATCGGCCTCGACGCGGCGTTCGCCGTAGGTAATCACCACGTCGCGGTCGAGGGTGTAGCGGCTGCCGGTCTTGGTCTGCGGGCCGGAGCTTTCGATCACGACGGCGGAGGTATCGTCGGGCGCGGGGAGCACGATGGCGTCCGGATAATGCTGCTCGGAGGGAACGGGAGGATCCGGAAGAGAGGCGGTCCGCGAGGGTTCCTGGTTCGCCACCTGTTGCGCGCTCAACTGTGGATGACGGAAGGTCATCGCCATGATAGTTATCAGAAGATAAACTACGTGCCATCGGAGTCTGCGAAGGCCGGGCCGGGCCCTGCAGCTCCAGCTTCTTTGGTCTTGGGCCTGGAGCGCGGGGGATGGGTTGGAATCGAAACGTTTCAGACGTGCCACCACTCTCTTTGAGGCTAAACGAATTTGCCCTCGCGCGGGGTTCAGGTGGAGCAAGGTTTTTAGGATGAGGTTTTGAAAAGATGAGCGCCGAGCGAAAGTTACAGACCGCGGACGAGGCCCTGGACGGGGCCCAGGGCGAGGCGGAGACCCCGCTCGAGCCCTTCGCGCTTCGCCAGCAGGTGGCCGAGAAGCTGGCCGCCCATCGTTCGCGGCGCCAGCGCACCAGAGCGGCCGAGGCCGAGGCGTCGGGCTCGCCAAGGGGAAGGAAGTCCGGAATCGCGGCCCGCGTGGCCGAACGCTACGCGCAGTCCAAGAGCTACCACGCCTTCCTGGCCGAGGAGGCCGAGCGCGCCGTCCGTGAGGCGGAGGAGACTGCCCGGCAGGCCGAGGCCGCCGCCGAGATCGCGTCCCGCAACGCCGAGGCGCTGGCGCAGGTTCAGTATGACCTTCTGAGCGAGCTGGACAAGTTCGAGGAGGAGATCTCTCCCTCGCCCGCCACGGAGGAACCAGGGGTCGAGCAGGCGGCTGCCGCAGCCCCACAACCTTCCACGCCTGCGCCGCTCAGCTACACAGTGCGGCACGCCGAAGATCTCCGCATGGCCCCAGCCGAAGCGGCGGCCTATCGAGCACACCGGCAGGCCGCTCGCGGGGCGCAGGGCTTCGAAGCCGGGGCATCTTCCCCGGACCTGGATTTCTCGGACCTGGACTTCCTGGACGAGGAGATCGCCTTCCGCCAGTCCCCGGTCTTCGACCCGGTCGAACCCTCGGTAGAGATTCCGGGCAACCTCATCGAATTTCCGCGCCAGCTGGTAGCGCCGCGCCGCGCCAGGCCGCGTCTGGCGGAAGGACCGCTGCGCGAGGAGTCCGGGGTTCACTCCGAGGCATCCCAGCTTCGCATCTTCGAGGTGGAGGCTGAGCAGATTTCGCCGGAGCCGGCGACCGAGACCTCCGCCCCGGAGTGGGGCTCGATCCTGCTGGATGCTCATCCGCGACAGCGCGGGCAGGAGCATGGATCGCGTGCGGTCGACACGCCAGCTGCGTATGCGAACGACCGTTATGCGACGGCTCCGGCGTACGAGCCCTATCTACAGCAGGCGCAACCGTCTCCCCATGGCGCACAGCATCTCGAACGTATGCCCGAGACGGAACATCTGTATGCGGCTCCCCTGCACGTCGCTCCGATTCAGCTGCGGATGATGTCGGCGACGGTCGATCTCTGCATCGTGCTGGCCGCATCTATGGTCTTTGCCGCGGCGGCGGTGTTCACAGCCTCTACCTTCGAGCATGGAGCCGTCCGCATGACGACTCAGGTGGCGGCTCTCTCCTCTGCCGGCGTCATCGCTCTGCTGGGGCTGATCTATCAGATCCTGTTCTTCACCTTCTCGGACGCCACACTGGGGATGCGCTATGCTCGCCTCGGTCTCTGCACCTTCTCGGACGACAATCCCACCCGAAAGGCGATGCGCCGCAGGATTTTGGCGCTGGTTCTCTCCTCGGCATCGCTCGGTCTGGGGGTTCTCTGGGCTGTGCTCGATGACGAGCGGCTGGGCTGGCACGACCGCATCTCCAGGATGTACCAGCGCAGTTATTAGGCGGGATCAAAGACGATGGCCTGCCGGCCGGGCCCACTGCGCGTGGAGCGGTCACTTCGTGACGTGTATATCGCCTTCGGCACGTGCCTCCCTTCGGTTCGGCGCAAACATCTTCGCAAACGACCAACGGGAGCCCACCCCCCGAAGGGAAAACGGACCGCCCCACGCGCAATAGGCCCGCGCGGCAGCGCCTGTCACCTCTTCACGCAAAGAGCCCCCGATTCTCCGGGGGCTCTTTACATTTTCTTCTGGCAATGATTAGAAGGTGGTGCTGACCGTCAGGCGGAAGGTCTTTCTGGGCTCACGCAGCGTGTAATCGGAGCCGTAGAGCTGAATCGCCTGCAGGTACGTGAACTGGCCCGCTCCCGTGTTGGGGAAGAAGCCGCGGAAGGTGGCCGGATCGGTCGCCAGGGCCTGCGGGACGTCCTTGTAGAGACGCAGCGGGTTGTAGGCGTAGAAGATACGGAAGGGAGCGTTGACGATGGGCAGGATGACCTGAAGCTCGGCTCCGTTCGACATGCGGGGAACGTAGTTGGTTCCGGGCACGACGCGCAGAGGATTGGGGAAGTTGATCTGCTTGCCGCCGAAGCAGGCACCGTTGATGACGTTCGGGCAGCCGTAGAGCGGGCTCGAGATCTCGGTCTGCCCGGAGACGCTCTGACGCAGCTGATCGGGCCGGAGATCGAAGGTCATGTTGAAGTCGGTGAAGAAGGCGAAGGTCACCTGGTTGATGATCGGAATCCTGTACTCGAGGTTCGCGGTCACGCTGGTGTCGCCGCCGATCGAGACCAGGCGATAGATGGGCAGGGGAATCTGCACATTGCCCAGCGCCGGGTTGGTAGGATCGCGGGGAACCGTGTTGCCGTCCGGATTGGTGAGGTTGAACAGCAGCCGGTTGGGGATAAAGGTATAGGGCGAGCTGGAGCGGACGTCGAAGCCACGCACGTCGGCCTCGCCGCCGGAGTAGATGCGGTTCTGCGGAGGAGCCACCTCGCCGCCGAAGCCGGAGATGTGCGAGAACTGGACACGATAGCCGAGGACGTTATGTCCCTCGCGGTTGACCTTCAGCTTGTTCATGGGGAAGTACTGACGCCAGGCGACGATGGGCTGGATGTACTTCACGTTGCCCCCGGCGCCGGCGATCGCAACGGCCGCATTCAGGTCTTTGCCCGAGTGAGGACCGACGGCGCGGTCGAGGCTCGAGAAGGTAAAGCTGGGCGTGATCACCGAGCTGATGATTCCGTTCAGGGCGTTCTGGCCCTGGACGCCGGATCGGAAGGCCAGGGTCTGGAAGACGTTGCGGGTGTTGTCGTTGAACGTCGTCACCGACGAACGCGACAGGGCATAGGAGACGCCGATGCGGGTGACGCCCTTGTGCGCAAACAGATGACGCAGGGGCTCGGAGACAGAGAGCGTCAGACCGGTCTGAGACTGGTTGTAATTGGTCAAAAGCGACTGCTGGGCCGTCGAGACGTTCTGGCTCAGATTGGTCCCGAGTGCGGAGGCCCTCGCCGGGTTGAAGTCGAACTTGCTGGTAAAGACCTGAACGCCGAGCGAGATGGGCTTGTTGCGGAAGTAAGGCTCTGTGAACCCGAAGCTCAGGTTGCGCTGCACGTCGCCGATGTTCGCCTGCACCGAGAGCGTCTCGCCGAGGCCGAGGAAGTTGTTGGTCTCATAGTTCAGGCCGATGAACGATCCCGACAGGCCGGAGAGACCGCCGTTGAGGCCGATGGAGTTCTTGCCCTTCTCCTTCAGCTTAAGCAGGAGATCGACCGTGGCGTCGTCGGTATTCTGGCGGCTCTCGGAGTCCTGTTCGACCTTAAGAGGCTCGAAGTAGTTGAGCTGGTTGAGGCGCAGGATCGAGAGCTCCCAGAGCTGGGAGTTGTAGACCTGGCCCTCTTCCAGCAGAAGCTCGCGGCGAATGACCTTGTCGCGGGTGATCGAGTTGCCTTGAAACTCGATGCGCGAGACATAGAAGGGCTTGCCCTCGTCGATGTCGATATCGAGATAGATCAGCTTCTTTGCCTCGTCGATGCGGGGAACGGGGTTGCCGACGAAGTTGATGTAGCCGCCCTGGCCGTAGGCCTTGCGCAGATTCTCGAGGCCCTTGCCAAAGAGGGTGGCGTTGAAGTACTCGCCGTCCTTCTGGGTGAACTGGGCGCGCAACGCCTTGACGTTGGAATAGTTCTTGTTACCGGTGAAGGTGATGCCGCCAAGACGGTAGCGGTCTCCCTCTTCGACCGGCATCAGGATATCGATGCGCTTGCCCTTGGAGGGCCGCAGCGTCAGCGGATTAATTCCGCCGGCGTCGCGCACCGCCGTCGAGGGCTCGCTGGTGAGCGCCTTGAAGTATCCGCGATCGCGATAGGCCTGGCGCACGCGCTCAGTGTCTTCGTCGAGCTTGGTGGCGTCGAAGGTGCGGGCAAAGAGATTCTCAAGGATGATGGAGTGCGGGATTCCGATGGGCTTGAGGTTCTTCATGGACGCGCGCAGGGTGCGGTCCGAGACATTATTGTTGCCGTCGAACCGGATCCTGCCCACCTTGACTGTGGGACCTTCCTTGACGGTGAAGGTCAGGGAGACGGCGGCCGGGGGGATGGTCTTGACCTCAACCTTCGTGGTCGCGAACTGATGGCCGTGGGCGGACAGAAGCTCCTTCAGGACGACCTCGGCGCGCTTGACCTTGGTGGGATCGTACTGGCTCTCCACCGAGAGGCCGACCTTGGCCTTCTTGAGCGCGTCCAGGATGTCGGACTGCGAGACGGCGTTGACACCCTTGTAGTTGATCTCGCGGATGGTAGGCTTTTCGCGGACGTAGATCGTCAGTTGAAGGCAGTTGCCGGAGACGCTGGGGCTGCGCTCGATGCGCACGTCTTCAAAGTAACCGGTGTTCCACAGGGAGTTGAAGTCGCGCTCGACTACCAGAGGGTCGTACAGATCGCCCTGGTGCGAAAACAGGCGCGCCAGCACGGACTCCTTCGGAATTCTGCGGTTGCCTACGACCTGCGGCTGGCAGAGCGGAAGCGATTCTGCATTTGAGGCGCCCGGCGTCTGCGCCCTCAGAGACGGAACCATCCCCACGGCCAGGACGGCCGACAACACGGCAAAAGCGATGCGAAAGCAGCTGGAGCGCGTGCACACAGTCCTTGTCATTCTCTTCAGGGAGCTTTCGCTCTCTCGATCCACGGTAAAGATACGCACACCCTCACTGCTGAAAAAAAATCGCACCCCGCAGGTTCCTGGTAGGGGAGTCTTGATTATATGGGAGCGCAAGGGACCTTAGCGAGTTCCTGTCCAGCTTTCGCTCCGGCAAGCCTCTCTTATCTCAACCGCGGAAGCCCATTCTGCGGGAAAACCTCGCCCCATCCGGGCACTGAGGCCACAAACGAACGGGTGGAGCCGTTCCCTCTTATCAAAGGGTTCACAGCCTCCGCAGATGCTATCTTTGCCATGTATTTCTGCGTTGAGTCACCGACATGAGCGAAAAAGTCTTCCCCACGACGCGCCTGGAGGCCTTCTCCGACGGCGTGCTGGCCGTCATCATCACCATCATGGTGCTGGAGCTTAAGGTGCCACATGAAGACGGCCTCCCCGGCCTGATCTCGATTGCGCCCACGGTCTTCGTCTATCTGCTCTCGTTCACCTTCACGGCGATCTACTGGGTCAATCACCACGCCCTGGTGCGTCGCGTGGAGCGTTGCGACCACCGCGTGATCTACGCGAATATGGGTTTCCTGTTCGCGGCGTCGCTGCTTCCGTTCTTCACCGCCTACGTAGTCGACAAGCACTCCGACTCGTTCTCCGTGGCGTTATACGCTGCCTCGATGATCTTTACCGCCGTGACCTTCTTCTTTCTGAGGCTGGCGATCGCCAGGCTGCTCGAACAGAGCGGCGAACTGAATATCGAAGACAAGGCCACCCAGCGCAAACACATCGCCAGCATGGCGCTTTATATCGCCGCCATCCCCCTGGCGCACTTCCATCCTTATGTTGCGCTGGGAGCGATCACGATGGTCACGGTGATCTGGATCGTCCCGACGGCGCGGGTGGAAGACTCCAACCGTTAAAGACGGTTTGCTAAAGTGGAGCCAAACGCCGTGAGGTCGCTCTTGTGCCTGTCCGCCTTCGCCTTGTCCTTCTTCTGATCGCAGCTTTGACGATGCCGTCCGCGGCGTGGCCACAGAAAGATCTCGGCATCGTTCCGCAACAGCAGCTGGATGTCATCAAGGTTCTTCTGGCGCAGGAGGCCGCCTGGAACCGGGGCGATCTCGAGGCCTTCGCTCAGGCATATAAGGATGCTCCGGACACGCTGTTTATCACCAGCTCGGTCAATCGCGGCTTCGAGGGGATGGTCGAGGCCTATAAGCACAACTATCCCAACCGGGCGGCGATGGGGGAGCTCTCGTTCTCCGGGCTCGAGGTCAGGCCGCTCGACGATCAGTTCGCCGTGGTAATCGGGCGTTACCACCTGGAGCGGGGAAAGAAGGACGGCGGCAACGCCGAGGGAATCTTCTCGCTGGTGCTCGAGAAGACCGAACACGGATGGAAGATTATCGTCGACCATACGACGGGGTGATGTCTTTGCCGTTTAGACCGTTGGGTTGGATACGACGAGATCGAAGGTATGGGGCGGCCTCACCTGGCTAAAGTAGAAGGCCTCGGCCTCATCCCATCGCCGATGCCATGCCTCGAGAAACTCTCTTGCCTCTCGTCCCGAGAGACGATGGTGGCGGGTGGAGAGATCGACATCGACGAGAACGCTGAGTCCGATCAGGTCAGCCAGCTCCGGACGGGTGGAGTAGGCTCCTTCGAGGATGAGGAAACTTTTTGGCTCGAGGGTCGTGGGCTGCAGTTGCACTCCGTATGTTCCATCCGGGCGCATGGCGGAGAAGTCGTAGGCGTGCCAGAGGGCAGGTCGTCCAGCCAGCAGGGGCTCGAGCACATCGGCGCGGAGCCGCCGCCAGTCGATCGCATCGCAGGCTCGTTGTCGAGCGCTGCGGCTTTCCCACCCGCTGTCCGGAACTTCGGCCGAGTAGAAGTCATCGCCTGGGATAACGGCTGCGTCGAGCTCATGGCCTACGCTTTCTGCGATCGCAGTCTTCCCTGAGCCACTGCCTCCATCGATTGCAATCAAAAATGGTTTTGTTCCCTGTGAACGACGAAGGGCCGCTTCCACGATCTGTCCGGCGGCAGCCTGAATCAAAGAATCCAACTTCGTTATAGGCTCTCCGTCCCGGGCACACCATAAAAAACGAGCCGCCGAGTGGGTCGGCGGCGTTCGTCTTATGTCTCTCTCGATGAGAGTCAGACGGTCATGACCTCTTTTTCCTTCGCCTTGAAGAGCTCCTCGATGCGCTTGATCTCGGCGTCGGTGAGCTGCTGCACCTCTTCGTTGGCGCGCTTCTCGTCGTCAGCGGAGATCAGCTTGTCCTTGGCGGCCTTCTTGATCTGGTCGTTGCCGTCGCGGCGGATGTTGCGGATCGCGGTCTTGTGATCCTCGAGCGTCTTCTGGAGCTGCTTGACCACGTCCTTGCGACGCTCTTCGGTCATGGGAGGAACGGGGACGCGGACAACGGTTCCGTCGGACATGGGGTTGAGGCCGGTGCCCGAGGTGCGGATCGCCTTCTCGACGGCCGAGACCATCGCCTTGTCGTAGGGCTGCACCAGGATCAGGGTGGGCTCGGGCGTCGAGACCTGACCGAGCTGCGCGACGGGAGTGTCGGTGCCATAGTAGTCCACCTTAATCTGGTCGAGCATATGGACGTTGGCCCGGCCGGTGCGCGCCGCCGCCAGATGGCCGCGGAAGTCTTCCACCGACTTCTCCATCCGAGACTTCAACTCCTGGTGGGTTCCTTTTAACGCTTCGATGCCTGCCATCGCCGATGCCATAGTGCCCTGTCCTCATGCGCTGTTGCGCCAACGATGATTCTAACGGAAACGCAGGACGGATCGAAGGAGAGGCAGGCCATCGCTTTAAACAGGGTTGCTACAACACACTAGGAGGAGGGCTTCGTCTCCGAGGTTGAAGGTGGTTCTCCGGAGAGCCGGAGATTCACGGCCTTCTTCAGAAGATCGAACCAGAAGGGCGCTCCCTGCGAGATGGCGAGCACGGTGGCGAGGATGCCGAGGAGCTTCCAGAACCAGAAAAATGGCCTGTGCGCGTCGAAGAGACGAGGGTCGGTGCTGACGATCAAGGACTGGACCGCTCCGGAGTCGGGATGGACGAGGTCGGGCCAGCAGGTTGCGGGAAGGCCGACCTGTTGCGCGGGGCTCGCCGGCGCGGAGGCCGTATCGCCGCTCTTCAGAGTATTTGCCGCCGCAGATGCATTCACAGCCGCAGAAACCGGCTTCGGTTGAAGGAAGCACCAACCTAAAGGAACGTCGGTGAGACTTTCGCGCAGGAGATTGAGGCGGCGGATCGACTCACTTAACTCTTCCCGGTCATTCCTGGTCTCGGGCGGTCTCGGAGCGGACTGGATGTACTGGGTCGCCTCAGCGCTGACGGCGTCGCGGAGCGTCTGGTCGTTCCAGAAGCGCTTGGAGAGCGTGATGGCGTCGGCGTTGAGCAGGGCGCAGAGGATGATGCCGAAGATCCAGATCCAGGCGTGCGCCTTGCGCTTGTACCACCCGGAGACGCGCTCCATGGACTGGTTGAACCAGCTCTCGAGGCGGCGGCGCTGCTCGGGAAGCTCCTTGCAGTCGCGCAGGAGTGAGCGCAGGAGGTCTTCGGTCTTTTTGAACTTGTGCGCCTCGGAGAGCGGAGCGGAGCAGTCATTGAGAGTGAGACCCTGCTCTTTCGCTGTCTCGAGGATGGCGAGGGCGAGCGTGGTGGGAGGAACGTAGGAGGGTCGGCGGGTGAGATTGCCCTTGCGGTCGGGGCTGCAGAGGCCCTGCATGAGGGGTTGCGCGTAGACCTTCTCTTTGAATTCTTCGCTGAGGAGGAGGCCGGAGAGGCCGCGCTCGAGGGTCTTGGTCCGCCAGTTGAGCAGGTTGGCGACGATCTCCTGGATCGCCGAGCAGGCGGCGCTCAGCATCAGGAAGAGGAACGCCATGCTGATGGCAAACCCCACGATGGTGGTGATCATCGGCTCTTCTTCTCCTAGGGAGGGCTTCGATCACTTTACTGCATGGGAGTACCCCCTCCCCTGTACTTTTTTACGCAAAGTCTTGGATTGAATGAGGTTAGGTCTGGACTTAGAGGATTCCGGCTCTGTCTTTTTATCTATTTGCCTGGTTCTATTTTAAAGGGGTGGACGGGACGAACCGGCACTCCGGATCTTTTTTGGTTTGTTGGGGATGGGGGGATTCGGGACTTGACAGTTTCTTTTCTTCGGAGGAGGGGAGGTGCTCGAATACCTAGATACCTGGTGAAGATCTTTACGCCGACCAGCGGGAGGGCCGGCCCGAAGGCGATCGCCCCACGCGGAGTGGGCCCGCGTGGCATCGCCTGTCTTCCTATGAGTTAAGGGTTTATTCGTGGAGATCGCCCTTCCGGCCGGCGAGACGGCCGTCCATGTCGGCGAGGACGTAAGCGACGACGGCGAGCATGGCAGTGTTGCGCTTGAAGGAGTCGGGGTCGACCTTATCGAGGGTGTCGGCCTCGGTGTGGTGCCAGTCGAAGTAGTGCTCAGCCACGGTGCGGGGGCTTAGAGCAGGGACTCCATCGGCGACGATGGGAGCGATGTCGGAGCCTCCTCCTCCGGGCGAGACGGTATCGGTGCCGATCGCGCCGAGGAGCGAGACGATGTCGCGCATGGTGGTGAAGGACTGCTTTTCGTCAGGAGGGAGCGAGGACTCGTCGAAGGAGGGGCGAGCGGCGGATGGAGTGGCCACGCCGGGTGCTGGTGGCGCGGGGCGGCGGCTACCGCCGAAGCCTCCGTAGCCGATGCCGAGGGGTTTTTCGGCGCCTCCGTCCATCTCGATGGCGGCGACCTGATCGCCGATCTTGTCGCCAATCCACTGGCGGTAGGCGCGGCCGCCGGCTCCTCCGTTTTCTTCGTTCACCCAGAAGACGATGCGGATGGTGCGTTTGGGCTTGAGGCCCAGCTTGTGAATGAGGGAGACGGCCTCGAAGGTGGCCATGATGCCGGAGCCGTCGTCCTGCGCGCCCTGGCCGACGTCCCAGGAGTCGATGTGGCCGCCGAGGACGACGACCTGCTCTGGGTGCTCGGAGCCGGGGATCTCGCCGATGACGTTACCGGCTTTGACGTCGGGCTCCATGTGGGCGTCCATCTCGAGGTGAACCTGGACGGGACCTTCCTTGGCGAGACGCTCGATGAGAAGAGCATCTTCGACGGAGATAGCCGCGGAGGGGACCTTGGGCTGGCCTTCGACGTAACGCAGGGTTCCGGTGTGCGGGATCTGCATGGCGAGGCCGGTGGCCGAGCGGACGAGGACGGCGGCTGCGCCTTTGGCTCCGGCACGGGAGGGGCCGCCGGTGCGGTACATGGAGCCGATGCCGTAGCCGTGCCAGCCGGGGTTGAAGACGACGATCTTGCCCTTGACCTCGGAGTCGGGGAACTTGTCGAGCTCGGCGAAGTCGTGGACGAAGACGGCGGGGGCGGTGATGCCTCCCTTGGGAGTTCCTACGCTCATGCCGAGGCCGAGCATGTGCAGAGGCTTGACGATAGTTCCGGCCTCGCCTTTGTAGGTGATGGTGGCGGACTCGTTGCCGCGAACCCAGCGCGGGACCATGACGGGCTGGACCTGCACGTTCTGGAGGCCGGCCTGCTTCATGAGCCCGGCTCCCCAGGCGATGGCGGTGTTGAGCTGCGGGGTTCCGCTGAGGCGCTTGCCGATGTGGTCGGTGAGGTAAGCGAGGTGGGCGTAGCCTTCTTCGTCGGCCAAGGCTGCGGCGAGGATCTTGTCGGCGTTGGCCTTGTATTTGGCGGCGAGGGGGCCGGGGGCGGCGGAGAGGGCGGTGGGCCGCTCGCCCGGGGCGCCCATCTGGGCGAGGCCGGTCTGGGTAGCGAGGAGCGCGGCGGAGGTCATGAGGGCAGCGAGGCGCTTCATCTTGAGAGAACTCTCCTGTCGGTTGACAGCTTGACAAAGGCACAGGCTGAGAGCGTTGGGGGCTCTCAGCCTGTGCGGTTTAGGAGATGCGCGGCGTGGGGATCAGAAGATGATCTTGGCCGCGAACTGGACGTTGAAGGGCTCGCCCGAACCGATGCCCGGGGCGCCGTTGTTGTCGCCCACGGTATCGGTGGAGCGGCCGAAGCTGGCGGAGGTGAAGCTGCCGCTCGGAGGGGCGAGGTTCAGCCGGTTGAAGATGTTGAACATCTCGGCGCGAAGCTGAAGCTTGACTCCTTCGTAAAGGGCGGTGTTTTTGACCAGCGAAGCATCGACGGTTCCGAAGCCGGGGCCGTAGACGGAGTTGCGGGCGGTGGGACTGAAGGTTCCCGCGGCCGGAAGAGCGTAGGCGGAGGTCGAGAACCACTGGACGTAAGCTCCTGCGTCCGACGAAGTACGAACCAGCTTTCGATCGGCGGTATAGGGATTGGCGACTTTGGTGACGCGGTCAAAAAACTCGCCGGTTCCGCTGTTGTTGGCGCTGGTCTTGGGATTGACAGGCGCGCCGGTATAGAAGGTCATGAAGCTGTTGACCTCCCAGCCCTGGGTGAGGGGTTTGAGGCGGTTGCTGAGGGCGGGGAGATCGTACACGATGTAGCCGTTAAAGGTGTGGCGGGTGTCGAAGTCGGCGTTTCCGTACTCCGCATTCAGGTTTCTCGAGTCCTGGGGGGCGAAGTTGCGGGTGCCGGAGACGTTGTCCAGGGCGTGACCGTAGGTATAGGCACCCTGCGCTGTAAGGCCGTGGAAGCCGCTGGTGCGGACCATGACCTGGAGGGAGTTGTAGTTGGAGCCGGCTTCGGACTGAATCTGATTGATTGCGGCGAAGGTGGGGAACTTGGCGAAGTAGGGGCGGGTGCTCTGCTGCGTGGAGCCGGTGGCGTTGGGAGCGGCCTGGTTGATGTCGACGAGGTTGAAGAGGTGCCGTCCGTTGGAGCCGACGTATCCGATCTGCAGGATGGTGTTACGGCCGAGCTGGTATTCGGTGTTGAGGTTGAAGTTCTGAATGTAGGCGTTCTTGAAGTCCTGCGAGACGGTGGTGACGCCGAAGGTTGCGCCGGAGCCCGGGGCTGAGGGCAGAGGGTCTACGCCGTTCACGATCTGGAAAGGCGAGGAGTTGGAGACGGTGAAGACGGGATTCGGGCCAGCGTTGTTGGCCTGGACACCGGCCGAGGCTCCGTTGCCGGGACGGTTGTCGAAGAAGCCGTTGAGGTTGGGAAGGTCGAAGAAGAGACCGTAGGTTCCGCGGATAACGAGACGCTCGTTAACCTTCTCGCTGAAGCCGAAGCGGGGCGAGACGTTGGTGTAACGGCGCGGATAGAGAGTGCTGATGTCCTGACCGACGACGTCATAGCCGGTAGAGGAGTTGGGATCGAAGTTGGAGAAGGTGCCGTTGGTGGTGTAGACGGGACCGGAATAGTCCCAGCGAAGACCGTAGTTGAGGGTGAGGTTGGGCGTGACCTGATATTGATCCTGCGCGAAGATATCCCACTGGTTGACCCAGACGTCGCGCTGGAGGGTTCCGCGCACGATGCTGCCGGAGGCGGAGTAGCCGGCGAGAAAGTCGGCCAGGGTACGGACGGTGAGGTCGGAGGGACTGGAGTCCTGCGAGCTGTCGTTGGCGTAGGAGGTTCCGCCGTTGAGAGGCGCGAGCGCGGTGGATGCCTGGCCGTTGAAGGTAAAGGAGCCGCGAACGCTGCGCTGATAAAGCAGGTTCATGTAGTTCCTGCGGAACTCGCCACCGACGCGGATCTGGTGCTTGCCGATGATGTAGGTCGCGGTGTCGGTCACGTGGCCGGTATAGTCCTGACGTCCGAGGGGCGGGGTGACGCCGACCTGGTCGAACGGCGACATGGTGATAGTGGGGGCGCCGAAGAGACTGGGATCGATGACTTCGGTATTGAGGCCGAGAGCAGGAATGTCCTGGTTGTGGACGTTGTCGTTGAAGGTCTGGCCGAAGTAGTTGACGCCGAAGAGAAGCTGGTTGGAGAGATGAGGCGAGACGGCCCAGTTATGGGTGACGGCGTAGTTGTTTACGTGATCGGGAGCTACCTGGTAGTACTCCCAGACGTTGGTTCCGGCGTTGCCAAGCTGGCGTCCGCTGCCGATGAAAGCGCGGGCGGAGAGCGTCTGTTTGGAGTTGATGTTCCAGTCGATCTTGCCGACGACGTTGTCGCTGTAGCCGTTCTGCGGGCGGGTGTCGAAGAAGTTGTTGGTGGTGGCGGCGCCGGGCTTATTGCCCTGGGGCCACAGAGCGGTGAGCAGATTCAGCGAGGTCTGGCTGACGGGAACGTTGTGCGCGGCCAGCAGGGTCGTGGCCTTGCCGACCCATGCGTCGGTCGGCTCCGTGGCCGCGGACTGCGCGCCGATGACGTACTTCTGGCGCTCATAGTTGATGAAGAAGAAGAGCTTGTCGTGGAGGACAGGGCCGCCGAGCGAGGCACCCCACTGGTTGTTGCGGATCTTCGGCTTGCGGCTGTCGGTGGGGAGGATGGCGCTCTTGGAGGCGAAGAACTCGTTGCGGAGATAGTAGTAGGCGCTGCCGTGGAACTTGTTGGTTCCGCTCTTGACGACCATGTTGATGAGACCGCCACCGTTGCGTCCGACCTCGGCGTTTGCCTGTGATTGCACGGAGAACTGATCGATGGCCTCGATGGGAAGGGTTACGCCGGCGATGCCGGAGACTCCGCCCTGATTGGCGCCCTCGGAGTTGTGAAAGATGTCGTTGTTATCGACGCCGTCGATCTGCCAGTTGTTCTGGTTGGTGCGGGTTCCGTTGAGCGAGCCGGCCCCGTTATAGCCGGGGGTGATCTTGATGAGCTGGGTAAAGTCGCGGCCGTTGAGCGGGATGTTGGCGACGGCCTGCTCGGGCACGACGGCGGTGTTGGTGGTCGAGAGAGCGTCGACGGCGACGGCATCGGCGTTGACCTCAACCTGCGTATTGGCGGAGGCGATGCCGAGCCTGATATCGAGGGAGTAGACCTGGCCGGGACGGACGGCGATATGGTCGACCTTTTGGGCAGCGAAGCCGGAGGCGGTGACGTTGATGGCGTAGTTGCCGAGGGGAAGATCCTGGAAGCTGTAGTCGCCGGAGCTGGTGGAGACGATGTCGCGCTTGTAGCCGGTCTCGGTTCCGAGCAGGGAGATCTGGGCGGCGGGAACGGCGGCGCCGCTCGAGTCCTGCACGGTTCCGGCGATGCCTCCGCGGAAGGTCTGGGCGGTCAGGAGGGGTGTCGTCGCAGACACGAAAAACAGGGAAAAGAGATACACGTACCTCTGGAGCAACTTCATGGCAAGGCTCTCCTATAAAGGTTTTAGCTGGAACGAAACGGGGGCGAGGTTAGACCTCGACTATGGACACACGGTTCCCTATCGGAGGGGGATTACTGGGTACATCGTCGGGGATGTACGGAGACCGGGTCGCTTCTCATTTGAGTGTTTTTTAACTTACCTGTAAATGTAGGCCTTGACAAGGTTTTAGTGAGGGGAATTCGCCGAGTGCGCGGGCCGGGTTGAGAGGGCATTGGAACGACCAGTGAGAGGTTTTTTCTTCCTGCCGGCTCGTCCTGGCGAGGATCCTTTCGCGTTTTCAGGAGACAAAGGGCGATGCCAGAAGAGTTAGAGGCTTCTCTGCATTCTTTCTGCCGGAGGCCGCGCACGGTAGGATCATCGAGAGGCGGGCTGAGCGAGCGCTGGTCCGCGACTCAGGGGTCTATGCCGATACTGTTTTCTTTTGGACGATCAGGAACTTCGATAACTCTCGCCATTCTGGCTTGCTGTGGCGCGATGCAGGCGCAGACGCTGGCGCGGCCGGGATGGGCGGGGTCAGGGATGACTTCGTCGACGTGGTGGCGGCATGCGGTGATCTATCGCGCCGATCCGCGGGGCTTTGGCGGTCTGCATGGACTGGCCGTGCATATGGACTCTATCCATTCGATCGGCGTGGATGCCGTAATGCTGACCGGATTGGGGGAAGACGCGGCCCAGGCGCTCGATCCTGCCGCGGGGACGATGGATGACCTGGATGAGGTGGTGCGGCGCTCGAGCGAGAGCAACGTGCGGGTAATGATTGAGCTGGGTCATGGAGCGGACGCTGCTGCCCGCGCTCGGCTGTGGCTGGCGCATGGGGCGGCGGGATTTTATGTGCCGGGAGCGAATGCGGTGGAGATCGCTGAGATTCGCAGGATCGCGGGCAGCTTTGCCGGACAGCGCGTGGTGATGGGCGATGTGGAGATGGCTGCTTCGGCGCGTGGAGCGGAGGCTCCTCAGCTGATCGCGGATGGACGGGCTGGGACGCAGGAGAAGCTGACGGCTGCGGCGGTTCGTGCGGGGTTAGAGGGAGTGCAGTCGATGGAAGATGGGGGAGGGCCGGTGCCGGTGTTGTTCTCCGATGGACCTTCGCTCAAACGAAGCATGAGCCGTTATGGCGATGGGACCCATGACGTCGAGATTGCGAAGGCGGTCGCAGCGATGCTGATGACGACGCGGGCCGGGGCGATGCTGTTCTATGGTCAGGAGCTGGGACTGACGGATGGGGTGAAGGAGATCTCGTTTGCGGCGGCGAAGAAGGGCGAGGCTCCCGCGGCGGGAAGTGTCGCGGCGGGAGAGGCGAGTTCGCAGTCGCTGCTGAACTGGTATCGGCAGTTGAGCGCCTTGACGCACAGCAACCGCACAATAAGCTCGGGGGCGATGACGATGCTCGATCACGACGATCAGAACGTATTGGCTTGGGTGCGTCGACCGCAGGCGGCCTCGTTGGCGACGCCTGCGATTGTTGTCGTGGAGAATCTTTCGGGGCAACCGGTAACGGTCTCGCTGAAGGAGGATATGCAGCGGCTGCACCTGAAGGGGAGCTTCCTGCGGACGGTACTGCGTTCGGATAGTGGAATGGGCGCGATGCACCTGGAAGGAATGACGCTTGCTCCGTATCAGGTGTTCATCGGGGAGTTGCGGTATTAGGTTTGCTTTCGGGATTTCCCTTCAGATATGAAGCGAACCCACTTCTATCTACGGCTATGTTCTTTGTAGGATGGTTTGATGATCGACCCAACAGGCCCGGAAGTTCTTCCCATCGAAGAGAATAGAGCTAATGCTCTCACGACCCAGCAAATTGGTCGTCTGGGTGAGTTGCTCGTACAGTATGAGCTTTTACGATATGGCATCGATTCTGCTCCGATGACAACTGACGCCGGAATCGATCTGGTCTCGTATTCAGGACTCAAAAAACGTTCGCAGACGATTCAGGTCAAGGCGAATCTCGTTCCCAAACCCGGTGGCGGGAAGGGGGCATTGGCGATTGACTGGTGGGTCGGGGAGGATTGTCCTGCGGAGATTTATGCTTTTGTCGACTTGTCGAGACGAAAGATCTGGATGCTGACCAAACAGGAATTGGCATCGGCGGCTCAACAGCGTTCAAGCGGACGGGTTCATCTCTACATGTATACCGATCCAGATTCCGCCAAAAGCTACGGAAGACATGGAGATGAGAAGTTCTCAGAGTTCCTCCTAGAAAATCGCGTCGCTTCTCTTTTCCTCTAAAGCTTTCGTTAAAGCTTATTGGACTCCTGCGCCAGGATCTCGGCTAAATGTTTGGGCCTCGCGCTGGTGTTCTGGGTGATCTGTTCGCAGCAGCTGAAGCCGTCGGAGACGACGATGGCCTGCGGGTTGCTGCGCACGGCGGGCAGAAGGACGCGTTCGCCGAGCTTCTGCGAGATCTCGTACTTGTCCTTTTCGAAGCCGAAGGGTCCGGCCATGCCGCAGCAGCCGGAGTCGAGCGCTTGAACCTGGGCACCGGTGGCGCGGAGGAGCTTGAGTTCGTCGGTCATGCCTCGCTCTCCGATGCCGGTCATGGCCTTGTGGTGGCAGTGGCCGTGGACGAGGATGGTTCCGTCGATCCTGGGCGGCTGATAGTCGGGCGCGTGCTTGACGAGGAACTCGCTGAGGAGATGGACGAGAGAGCGCAGCCTGGGGGCGCGGGGGTCGTTGGGGAAGAGATGGATGAGCTCGTCGCGGAAGACGGAGGCGCAGCTGGGCTCGAGCACGACGATGGGGGTTCCGGCATCGATCTGCGGGGTGAGCGCGTCGAGAATCTTCGCGAGATATTGCTTTGCGGTATCGAGCAGGCCGAAGTCGTAGAGCGGGCGGCCGCAGCAGAGGTGTCGGTTGGGCAGGGTGACGCGAAAGCCCGCGGAGGTGAGCACCTGGTGCGCGGCCCGCATGGTGACAGGGTGGAAGTAGTTGTTGAAGGTGTCGGCCCAGAGGAAGACGGGGGGAGATGCGGGCGAGGGCGTTTGGCGACGGTCGTCGCGACGACGGGCATCTCGGGCGAGGCGGCGGTCGGGAGTGAAGGGACGTGAGAAGCGGGGAAAGCTCCGGCTGGGATGGATGTGCAGCGTCGACTTGATGAGATGGGAGATGCCGGGCGTGTTGTTGATGGCGTTGACCAGGCCGGGCGCGAGGGAGGCCAGACGAGCCACGCGGTCGATGCGGCCGAAGGCGTAGTGCGCGAGCGGACGGGGATGATGCTCGTAGTGATGCGCGAGGAACTCGGCCTTGTAGGTGGCCATGTCGACGGAGACGGGACACTCGCTCTTGCAGGCCTTGCAGGAGAGGCAGAGATCGAGCGACTCGCGGACCTGCTCATTGGCCCAGTCGTTGGGGAGAACCTCACGCTGCATGAGCTCCCAGAGGAGATGGGCGCGGCCGCGGGTGGAGTGCTGCTCTTCGCCGGTGGCCATGTAGCTGGGGCACATGGTTCCGGCGTCGGACTTGCGGCAGGCTCCGACGCCGACGCAGCGCAGGGTGGCGCGGGCGAAGGAGCCGTGGTCGGCGGCGAAGGCGAAGTGGGTCTTCGGCTCCCAGGGGCTGTAGTCGGCGCCGAGACGAAGATCTTCGTGGATCTCGTGCGCGTCGATGAGCTTGTGGGGGTTCATGCGGTTGCCGGGATCGAAGAGACGCTTGAACTCGCGGAAGGCCTGCATAAGCTCGGGGCCGAACATCTTGGGGAGGAGAACGCCGCGGGCCTGTCCGTCGCCGTGTTCGCCGGAGAGGGAGCCGCCGTGCGCGAGTACGATATCGGCGGCCTTTTCCATGAACTCGCGGAAGTCGAGGATGCCTTTTTCGGTTTCGAGGTCGAAGCTGAGGCGCATGTGGACGCAGCCCTGGCCGAAGTGTCCGTACATGGGGCTCCAGTAGCCGTACTGCTGCATGAGAGCGTAGATGGCGCGCAGGTAGGAGCCGAGGCGCGTAGGGTCGACCGCGGCGTCTTCCCATCCCTCCCAGCCGGTGCGCTTGCCGGGAACGAAGGAGGTGGCGCCGAGGCCGGATTCGCGGATAGCCCAGACGCGGTGCGCCTGCTCGTTGGTGTAGATGCGGGCCTGGGTGATGCTGGCGAGCGAGAGGGCGAGTGCGCGGGCGCGCTGGTCGGCCTCGTCCTGGGTGTTGCCGCCGAACTCTACGAGAAGGAAGCCTCGGCCTTCGGGAAGCAGAGGAATGTCTTCGAGGGCCTTCTGTTTTGCACGAAGTGATTCGAGCAGAAGATCGTCCATGCCCTCGAGACCGATGGGGTTGTGCGTGAGCACAAGAGGCACGTGATCGGCGGCGACGAAGACGTCTTTGAAGCCGACGCCGACGAGGGTGCGGAACTGAGGGCTCTCGACGAGGTTGAGCGTTGCGCCGAGGATGACGGCGCAGGTGCCTTCGCTGCCGACGAGCGCGCGGGCGACGTTGAAGTGGTTTTCGGGGAGGAGCTCGTCGAGGTTGTAGCCGGAGACACGGCGGGGGATGTCGGGGAAACGCTCGCGTACGAACGCGGCGTAGTCGTCGCGGATGCGCTTGAGGCCGGCGTAGAGCTTGCCGATGCGGCCACCGGAGGCGATGTGCTGTTCGATCTGCTCGTCGGTGGTGGGGCCTACGGTGAGGCGGGTTCCGTCGTAGAGAAGAAGGTCGAGCGAATGGATATTGTCGACGGTCTTGCCGCCCATCAGGGCGTGGACGCCGCAGGAGTTGTTGCCGATCATTCCGCCGATGGTGCAGCGGCTGTGCGTGGCGGGGTCGGGAGCGTAGGTGAGCGCGAACTTTTCCGCAGCCTCGCGGACGCGGTCGAGGACGATGCCTGGCTGCACATGGACGGTGCGGCTAATGGGATCAACGAGACCCATCTTGTTCATGTACTTCGAAAAATCGAGCACGACGGCGGCGTTGGTTCCCTGCCCTGCCAGCGAGGTTCCTCCCCCACGCGAGAGGACGGGCGCGTTGAACCTGCGGCAGGCGGCGACGGTGGCGATTACGTCGTCTTCATCGAGCGGGACGACGAGGCCGATGGGGATGTGGCGGTAGTTCGAGGCATCGGTCGCGTAGAGAGCGCGCGATGCGGGATCGAAGCGGACCTCGCCACGGATATTTGCTCGGAGCTCACGCTCGAGATCGGCAGCATCGGCGAAGTGATCGTGAACGCGCGCGTGGGAGCTGGGCAACAGAACGAAGGGAGATGCGGGCGATGAGGTCTGGGTGGACAACGGTCTCTACTCTTTCGGGTCGCTCCGCGTCGAGGATGTTCCTTGCGGACGATCCATCATCGTGGATGAGACGAGTTTGTGTAAATGGTAATCCCCTCCGAAAGCTCGATGCGGTCGACTGGGCAGAGGCCGCGAACGGAGTTTCCCAGATAGATTGCATCGGCGCTTCGCAGGTCTTCGAGGGCGAGGGTTCGCTCTTGTGCTTTGGGATTAGTTGCGAGGATGTCGGTGCGAAGGAGGCCGGGGAGAGCACCCGCGGAGAGAGGAGGCGTGAGGAGATGGCCTTCGCGCTGGACGAAAAGGTTGCTGATGGCGCCTTCGGCGAGCTCGTCGCGCTGATTGAGAAACAGAACTTCGTCGAAGCCCTGCTGGCGGGCTTGGGCGAGTTCGCGATCGTAGAGCTCTCGGCTTGTGGTCTTGTGACGGCGCATGAGATCGCTGGAATGGATACGAGAAGCCGAGATGCAAATGCGAAGCGGCCTGGGCTCGTCGGTGAGGACAGTATAGGTAAGGGCGGTCTCGCCATTCGCGGAGAGCAGGAGACGAATGCGGAAGCGAAGCCCGGGAGTCAGGGTAGAGGCGAGTGCGGCGAGTTTTGATTCGATGGCGGCCCGGTCGTAGTGAAAGTCGAAGTAGGCCGCGGAGGATTCGAGACGGCTGAGATGCGAGGTCAGCAGGGGAATGGACGCGCCATCGAAGAGCATGGTCTCGATGAGCTGGAAAGACTGATGTGGGCGAGTGAGAAAGGAGGCTTTGAGCTGGCACTCGCGATACTCCGAGGCAGCCTTGGAGTCGGCGACGATGCCTCCTCCCACGCCCATGCGGGCGAGGCCGTTTTCGAGGACGAGGGTGCGGATGGCGACGTTGAAGGCAGCGTCTCCGGAGGGCGCGATGTGGCCGATGGCTCCCGTGTAGATTCCGCGAGGCTGGGATTCGAGCTCGTGAATGATCTCCATGGTTCGGAGCTTGGGTGCGCCAGTGATGGAGCCGGAGGGAAAGAGAGCGTGGAAAATCTCGCGGAAGGTGAGGCCGGGACGGAGCTCTCCTGTGATGGTGGAGGTCATCTGCAGGAGCGTTTTGTATCGCTCCACCGCGAAGAGATCGTCGACCTGTACGGATCCCATACGGCAGATACGGCCGAGATCGTTGCGGAGGAGATCGACGATCATGACGTGCTCGGCGCGGTTCTTGACATCGGCCTGGAGGAAGGCGGATTGCAGAGCGTCTTCGGCGATGTCGAGGCCGCGGGCCAGGGTGCCCTTCATCGGACGGGTCGTGATGCGTCGGTCGCGGATGCTGAAGAAGAGCTCGGGCGAGTGCGAGAGGATGTGATGTTTTTCGATGTGGAGAAGGGCGCTGTAGGCGACGGGCTGCGCTTCGGCGAGCACGGTGAACGATGCGGAGGCCGGATGGGTTGCCGCGACGGTGACCGAGTCGGTGAAGTTGACCTGATAGGTATCGCCTGCCTCGATATAGCGTTGGATGGCGTGAATCTTTTGGGTGTAATCGCTCTCCGCGATGCTGAGGTGCGCCTCCTTCGTGAAGGACTCGGGAATCGTCGGAGATGGGGCTTCAGAAGGGGTGGGACCGAGGAAGGCTCCGGCTGCGTGATCGAAGAGATAGGGTCTGGCGTAGGCTCCGAACCAGGCCAGGGGCAAGGTGCCGTGGTGAGGCGTCGCGGGCTTGTTTTTGTACTCGAAGGAATAGCCGCATTCGTAGCTGAGGTAACCGGCGAGGTGGAGACCTCGATGTCGCGCTGCTTCGATCCAGGGGAAGAGAAGAGGAAGATCGTCCGGCGCGCGGGCGGCGAAGACTTCGACCGGATCGAGAAAGAGATAGCTGTGTCGATTCTCGTGATCGAAGCGGGAGGTCTCGAGCAGAACGGCACCAGGGTTTTCAGCGGCGAGTGTGCGGAGGTAGGCCGGAAGCGGAGTCCATCGAAACATGGGCGTAGTGAGATTGTTTCATGCCGCTTTGCCGGGAGTGGTATCGACAGATTCGAACCCGCAATTCGGGAGGAAAGGCGATGGCCTGCCGGCCACAAGCCTTTACTCCTGAGCCAGGCCGTACTTCTCCATGCGATAGATGAGAGTTCTTCGGCTGATATCGAGGTACTTTGCCGCGCGGGTCTGATTGCCCTTGGCGTTCTCAAGAGCCCGGACGATCAGCTCGCGCTCAACCGCTTCGAGGCTGATGCCTTCCTCCGGAAGCTCGATCCAGAAGGACGAGCTGTCGGGGGGAACGCGGCGAATCTCTTCGGGGAGATCGACCTCGGTGATGAGGTTGGAAGAGCAGAGGACGAGCATGCGCTCAAGCACATTCTCGAGCTCGCGGACGTTTCCCGGCCAGCGATAGCGCGTGAGGTGCTGCACCACGGCTGCGGACAGCTCGACATCGGCGATGTTGTGCCGCTCTTTTGCCTTGCTGAAGAGGTGCTTCACCAGCTCGGGGAGATCGTCTCTTCGCTCCCGCAGGGGTGGGAGCTGCAGAGGCACGACGGCGAGCCGGTAGTAGAGATCTTCGCGGAAGGCTCCATCTTCGATCATCGCCTGAAGGTTGCGGTGCGTGGCCGCTACGACGCGGACGTCGGCTTTAACGACCTCGGTTGAGCCGATCTTGGCGATCTCTCCCTGCTGCAGGACGCGGAGCAGCTTGACCTGCGCGTCGAGGGGAAGCTCGCCGACCTCATCGAGGAAGAGCGTGCCTCCGTCGGCGAGCTCGATCTTACCGGAGCGCGAGGTGTGGGCTCCGGTGAAGGCTCCGCGGGTGTAGCCGAAGAGCTCAGACTCGACCAGCTCCTTGGGGATGGAGCCGCAGTTGATGGTGACGAAGGGACGGCTCTTGCGCGGGCTGTTCTGATGGATGGCGCGGGCGAGCAGCTCTTTGCCGGTTCCGGTCTCTCCCTGGATGAGGACCGTGGTATCCCGCTGGGCGACGCGCGAGGCCTGATCGAGCACGCGAAGAAGCCCCTTGGCCCGGCCGATGATTCCTTCGAAGCCGTAACGCTGATCGAGCGCAGAGCGCAGGCTGCGCACCTCGTCGAGCAGGTTCTGGCGCTCCATCGCGCGGTGAACGACGAGCGTGAGCTCTTCGAAGTCCAGGGGCTTGGTGACGTAGTCGTAGGCTCCGAGCTTCATGGCCTCGACGGCGGTCTCGACGGTGCCGAAGGCGGTTACGATGATCAGCGTGGGCGGAATGTCGTCCTCGGCGATGCGACGCATGAGCTCGAGTCCGCTGGTCGGCATCTTCAGGTCGCTGATAACGAGCTGCGGGCGGGTCTCATGAATAAGGTCGTAGGCTTCGGCGCCATCGGAGGCGAGCGTGACCTGATAGCCGGCCTCCTCGAGCTGCATCTTCATCACCTTGCGAAGGCTGCTGTCGTCATCGACGACGAGGATCTTTTTGTTGCCGATCATGAGGCAACCGCTCTCTGTGCGCGCTCGAGAGGAAGCTCGATGTAAAAGGTCATGCCATGGTCAGGGTTGTTGGCCGCGCGGATAAGGCCACCGTGTTGCTCGACGATGTTGGCGGCGACGGCCAGGCCGAGGCCGGTCCCGGCCTCCTTGGTGGTGAAGAAGGGTTCGAAGATTTTTTCGAGCTCGGCGAAGGACATTCCACAGCCCTCGTCTCGGACCTCGATGGAGAGATTCGCGCCGGTCGCGAGGGCTCTTACGATGACGCAGCCTCCGCTCTGGGTGGCCTGGATGGCGTTGAGCAGGACGTTAAGCAGCACCTGCTTCATCTGTTCGCCATCGCAGTCGAGTGCGGGAAGCCGCTGGGGAAGCTCGTCGAGGACCTCGACCTGCTGGCGAATGGCGGTGTGACGCGCGAGGACGATGACGGAGCGGATGATCGCACCGGGATCGCAGCGTTGATAGCGCGGCAGACGGGGGCGGGCAAAGTCGAGAAAGTTGGTGAGCAGCTTGTTGAGGCGCTGCGACTCCTTCTCGAGGATTCCGAGACACTCCTGCTGATTGCCGGTGGAGGCGTTGCCGCGCTTGAGAATTCCCGCGGCGCCGGAGATGCTGGCGAGTGGATTGCGAATCTCGTGCGCGAGGCTGGCGGCCAGTTGACCGGCGGCGGAGAGCCGCTCGGTCTTCTTCATCTTCTCCACATTTTCGCGCAGCTCGGTATAGACGTCTTCGAGCTCGCGTTTGGTGGATTCGACCTTCATGCGCTGAATACGCTCGCGGTCGGAGAGCAGGCCGGCGATGACGCCGGCGCTGGCAAAGATGCTGAACTCGAGGATCTGATCCTTCGCATCCATGGGCCAGCGGGACCAGTGCCGGGCGATGACGGGAGCCTGGATGAGCGCGCTGAAGGCGATGGCCTTCGCGGCTCCACGCCATCCGAAGATCATGCCCGCCATCATGAACGGAAGAAAGTTCAGATGATGCAGCACGTTGTGCAGCTCGATTGCGTGGGGTGGGGTGAACCATGTTGCGGCCGCCAGCAATGCGATCATCCCCGCGATTGCGGCCGCCTTCACGCGCGAAGATCGCAGCATGGAGCGGGATGTTGGCGCAGGTGCCATCTGCTTATTGTCCCACGCAGCCGTCATCGCGCGCTCCATCCATGGAGAAGGGCCGGGGGACGAGAGCACGGGGGAGAACCAGGACTGCATGGAGGCGAGCGATGCAATTTCCTCACCATTCGGTAAGCGCTGAAAGAAGAGAAGCCTTCTCAACTTTCTGGACCATAGGGGACAGACCGGAGTTGTGAACTGTACCAAAAGGGACAGCTCTGATGCGGAAGATACGGTCAATACGGGAGTTTTCTCTTTGGCCGCTCGATTGCATTTCCAGCCTTTGTGTCCTTGCGATGGCTTCTTCCCATTTTGCTGTTCTCTCTGCATGGCTCCCCGGCGCAGCAATCCGGAGCCGGCGGTGCTCCGCCGCCTGCTCTCGCTGACGCATCCGCGGAGGAACATCTGTTGACGCCACTTACATTGGCAGACGCTCTGAAGATGGCCGAGGACGATAGTCCCCGTCTGCACGTCGCGAATGCGCAGCTGGATCGTGCGGTTGCCGGAACCCGGATGGCACGCGCTTACACCAATCCGCAGGTTGAGTTTTATGCAGGCAAGCAGAGCGCGAGGAATATTGCGACGCCGGGCGTGCCTGGGTTGTTGCAGCATTATTCCGCCTCCCAGACGGTCGAGGTTCCGCATGAGCGGGAGCTGCGTCGCAGGGTTGCCGATCTTGGCCGCACGGGACAGAGCTACCAGCGAGACACGGAGCGTCTCTCTGTAACCGCGGATGTGAAACACGCCTTTTATGAGGCTCTGCGATGGAAGCATGAGGTTGAGTACGCGCGCGCCAATCTTGCTCTGGTACAGGATCTCCGCAATCGCGTTGAGGTCGAGGTGCAGGTGGGAGAGAAGGGGCGTCTGGAGCTGACGCGCGCCGAGGCCGAGCTGGCGCGGGCGAACTTCGCGGTGCGGAGCGCACAGATCAATCTTGCCAATGCGATTGCCCTGCTACGGTCTGGGATCGCTGCGTCGCCGGATATCGCTATCGATCCGGTGGGCGATCTTGAGCCACCTGTGCGGCTGGGTCCTATTGCAGAGCTTCGTGCGCAGGTTCTCAAGAACCATCCCGTGGTCGCCGAAGCCAACACGGCGATCGAGCAGGCCGAGACGGAGCTCGAACATCAGCGATCGCTTCGCGTGCCGCAGCCTACGTTCTACGGCGAATGGGAGAGGCAGCCGGACCTTACCTTCTGGAGGCTGGGCGTCAATGTGCCCCTTCCGCTGTGGGACCGAAGGCGTGGACAGATCGCGGATACGCGGGCCGCGGTCCGGCAGTCGGCGGCGATCCGCAATCAACGCCAGCTGGAGCTGACCTCGGCGTTGGAGCGCGCTTATGAGAGCTATCAGCTTGCGGATCAGCAGGCAGCTTCGCTTGAAGCGGGCTCACTGCATGAGGCCGAGAGCGCCGTGGATGCGGCGATGGCTGCCTATCGCTACGGCGAACGCGGAATCGTCGAGGTGCTGGACGCGCAGCGTGTGCTGCAGAGCGTTCGCGGCGACCTGCTGGATGCTCGCTTTGAGCGCCAGTCCGCGCTGGTCGATCTTGAAGAACTGGGCGTTGTTCCCTCTGGAGAAAAGCATTGAAGACCATGAAGCGTTCACGCTCGCTTGCCTGCCTGACCCTGGTATCCGCCGCGTTTTTGTGGCCTGTTGCGGGTTGTAAGAAGACGGTGCCAACGACGGTCCCCGAGCCCCAGGCCGCGGAGGATCAGGCCGCGATCTCGGTTACGCCCGACCTGGCGAAGCAGCTCAAGGTCGGAGAACCGGTGGAACGGGATGTTGCAGGTTCGTTGCAAGTTTCGGCTCGAATCGAGACGGATGCGAGCCGGATTGCCCGCATCGGATCGCCCGTCGCGGGACGCATCATTCGACTGCTGGTGCTGGAGGGCCAGAACATTCGCCGTGGAGCGGCGATGGCGACTCTGCACAGCACGGACCTCTCCGACACACAGTTCTCATTCATCAAGGCCTACTCGCAGGAGAAGCTGGCCGAGCAGGCGACCTCGCGCGCGGAGCAGCTGGTGAAGGCCGATGTGATGGGCCGCGCGGAGCTGGAGCGTAGGCGCGCCGAACTTCTGCAGGCGACGGCCGAGGCGGCCGCTTTTCGGACGCAGCTTCGCGGACTCGGCATGTCGGATGGATCGATTCATCAGCTGGAATCGACGCGCCAGCTCAATGCGGAATATCCGATTCTTTCGACGATCGGCGGTACGGTGCTTGAACGCAAGGTAACGCTTGGGCAGATCGTGCAGCCGGCCGAGGTCGCATTTATGGTGGCCGATCTCTCGAACGTCTGGCTTGTGGCCGATGTTCCGGAGGAGAGTGCGGGCCGTTTACATCGCGGGATGAAGGTCACGGTCAGGATTCCGGCTCTGCCGGAGCAGCATATCGAGGGACAACTCTCTTACGTTGCGCCGATCGTCGACCCGGCGACCCGCACGGTGCAGGTTCGCATGGATCTTCCGAATTCTAAGGGAGTCTTCAAGCCGGCCATGCTGGCGGGAATGACCTTTCTCGACAACACCGAGAAGAGGATGACGGTTCCCTCGACGGCTGTGGTCCGTGAGGAGAACAAGGACTATGTCTTCGTTCAGACCGAGCCCACGAAGTTCCTGCTGCGCGAGGTCTCGCTGGGGATGGAGAACGGCGACAAGCGCGTGCTCGATAGCGGCGTCAGTCCCGGCGAGAAGATCGTTCTGGACGGCGCCTTCCACCTGAACAATCAGCGCAAGCAGAACGCCATCAAGGGAGGCCAATAGCGATGATCGAAGCCATCGTTCATGGCGCCCTGAAGCATCGGCTGATCCTGGTGGTGGTCGCGCTGATCCTGCTTTGCTTCGGCATCAATGCGGCACAGCGCTTGTCGGTGGACGCGTTTCCCGACGTCACCAATGTTCAGGTTCAGATCGCGACCGAGGCTCCGGGAAAGTCTCCCGAAGAGGTAGAGCGCTTCATCACGATTCCGGTCGAGATTGCCATGACGGGCCTTCCCGGCATGACCGATATGCGTTCGCTCAACAAGCCGGGCCTCTCGTTGATCACCCTGGTCTTTGAAGACGGACGGAATCTTTACCTTGAGCGTCAGATGGTCTCGGAGCGCTTGAACGAGCTGCGCGATCGTATGCCGGAGGGCGTCACTCCCATTCTCGGCCCGATCACGAATGCGCTCGGCGAGGTCTACCAGTACACCTTGGAGCGGCCAGGCGATGGCAAGCGTCCACTGACGAGGGATGAGTTGATCGAGCGGCGGACGGTGCAGGACTGGGTGGTGCGTCCGCTGCTGCGCTCGATCTCGGGCGTCGCTGAGATCAACTCGACGGGCGGCTACGTCAAGCAGTACGAGACGCTGGTCGATCCGCAGAAGCTGCGCTATTACAACCTGACGATTCAGGATGTCCGCAATGCCCTGGCGAGCAACAACGCCAATGCCGGCGGGGGTATTCTGCCGCAGCATGCAGAGCAATATCTGATCCGCTCTGTCGGGCTGATTCGCGATCTCGATGACATTCGCGGCATTGTCGTGAAGGAGTCGGGAGCGACGCCGGTGTACATCCGCGATGTGGCGGAGGTTCGCATCGGGACCGAGGTGCGTTATGGCGCGATGATCAAGAACGGCTACACCGAATCCGTCGGCGGCGTGGTGCTGATGACGTCGGGAGGAAATGCGAAGGAGATCGTCAGCCGCGTCAAGCAGAGGGTTGCGGAGATCAACTCCGGGCACATGATCCCAGGCGGCCTTCAGATTACTCCTTACTACGATCGCTCGCAGCTGGTCGATGCTGCAATCCACACGGTCACGGAGGTTCTGGGTGAGGGCATCGTCTTTGTCATCGTCGTGCTCGTGCTCTTTCTTGGAGACCTGCGATCCAGCCTGATTGTGAGCGCAACGCTTTTGCTGACTCCTCTGCTGACCTTCCTGGTAATGAACAAGATCGAGCTTTCGGCAAATCTTATGTCTCTGGGCGGACTGGCCATTGCAATTGGGTTGATGGTGGACGGCTCGGTGGTCGTCGTCGAGAACGTCTTCGCGAAGCTCAGCCATGCGCGGCATCACGGCCATGAAGTCGCGTCGGTCCAGGGCAAGATGCGCGTCGTTCTGGATGCAGTAAGCGAGGTTGCGACACCGGTGCTGTTTGGCGTCACCATCATCATTCTCGTGTTCCTACCCCTGATGACGCTCGAGGGAATGGAAGGCAAGATGTTTGCACCCCTCGCCTACACGATCGCCATTGCGCTGGGCATCTCTCTTCTGCTGTCTCTTACGCTTTCGCCGGTTCTTTGCACCTATCTTCTTCGCGGAGGCTCGGAGGAGGATACGCGGCTGGTACGCATTCTGCGTCGGCCTTACAGCGCGATGCTCAACTGGGCGCTCTCGCACCGGAAGCTCACCGTCGCGAGCGTCATCGCACTATTCCTCTTCGCGCTGTGCCTCTTCCCTTTTCTCGGCACGGCCTTCATCCCCGAGATGGCCGAGGGAACGCTCTCGCCGAATGCGGACCGCGTCCCGAATATCTCTCTCGATGAGTCGCTCCGGATGGAGATGGCGATGCAGAAGATCATGAAGACAGTGCCTGGAGTGGAAACCGTCGTCTCGCGCGTGGGCCGTGGCGAATCGCCGGCCGATCCGGCAGGACCGAATGAGGCAGATGTACTCGCCTCGTTGACTCCAATCGATGATCGGCCGAGCGGCATGACGCAGGAGAAGATTGCCGATGAGATGCGCGAGAAGCTGGGCGCAATCCCGGGGATTAATCTGGTGATGTCGCAACCGATCTCCGACCGCGTCGACGAGATGGTCTCGGGCGTTCGGGCTGACATTGCGGTCATGCTTTATGGAGACGATCTCGACGTGTTGGTGGAGAAGGCGCGGGAGATCGCTCGCGTCGCCTCTGGCATTCAAGGCACACAGGATACCCGCGTCGATCGCGTGGGAGGGCAGCAGTATCTCAACATCGATATCGATCGGCGCGCGATTGCCCGTTTCGGATTGAACGCCGCGGATGTAAACGATGTCATCGAGACGGCGATTGCGGGCAAGTCCGCGACGGAGATCTACGAAGGTGAGCGACGATTTCAGGCGGTAGTTCGTCTGCCGCAGACGCTTCGCGACAGTGTTCCGGATATTCGCGAGCTGCAGATCAGCTCGCCTGACGGACCGCGTATTCCTCTCGATAACCTGGCGCGCGTCACCGTGAAAGAAGGCCCGGCGCTGATCAATCGCAGCATGGCGAAGCGGCGCATTGTTGTGGGCATCAATGTGCAGAATCGCGATCTTGGAGGCTACGTCAAGGAGCTGCAGCAGAAGGTCGGGCAGCAGGTGAAGCTACCCTCCGGCTATTCCCTCGAGTGGGGCGGCCAGTTCCACAACATGGAACGGGCGATGCGCCATCTGATGATTATCGTTCCCATCACGATTGGAGCGATCTTCTTCCTTCTCTTCATCCTGTTTCACTCGGTGCGTTTTGCCGCGCTGATCATTACGGTGCTTCCTCTGGCGTCGATCGGCGGCGTTCTGGGCCTGTTCCTCTCGGGCGAGTATCTGTCGGTTCCCGCATCGGTCGGCTTTATCGCGCTTTGGGGAATCGCCGTGTTGAACGGCGTGGTGCTGGTCTCCTACATTCGCAAGCTGCGTGATGAGGGGCTCTCGCAGGACGAGGCCGTACGCGAGGGTGCACGGCTGAGGTTCCGTCCTGTAATGATGACGGCCACCGTTGCGGCGCTGGGCCTGGTCCCCTTTTTGTTCTCCCATGGTGCGGGCTCGGAGATTCAGCGACCTCTGGCGATTGTGGTGATCGGCGGCCTGCTCAGCTCGACGCTGCTTACCTTGATTCTCGTGCCTGTGGTGTATGCGACCTTCGAAGGCAAGCATCGCATTCCGGTGCGCGAAGATCAGAATCTGCCTGCGTAATCCCGATAGCCGGGCAGGTTCAGATCAGGCAAGCTGGTTGCCTGCATCACCGCTCTTACGATGGCACGGGCCATCACGGTTGCGGCGATGGCTCCGATGGCGGTTACATCGGCAGCGACCTTCGCGGTCCCGGTCGAGAGGGCGAAGATGGTATCCCCGTCGGCCATGGTGTGGACGGGATTGATCGCGCGGGCGTAGCCATCATGGGACATCTGAGCGATCTTGGTCATCTGGGTCTTGGTGAAGTGCGCGTTTGTAGCCACCACACCGAGGGTCGTGTTGGCTCCATTCTGCGCGACGACACGATATCCCTTCATGATGGCGTCCATGGTGTTGCGATAGCCTTTGCCATCTTCGGCTCTTGCTCCCGCAACAATCTTTCCTGTACGAGGATCAACGACATCGCCAACAGCATTCACCGCGACGAGCGCGCCGACCACGATGCCGGTATCTCCGATCCGAGCGCTGGCTGTGCCCAGGCCTGACTTCATCGCGAACTTCGGGCCGAACATCTTTCCCAGAGTGGCCCCCGCGCCGGCACCGACATTGCCCTCGGCTACAGAGCCTGTCGTCGCCGCGACACAGGCCTTGTAACCGTCTTCGTCGCCGGGGCGAATCTTGAAGTCACCGACGCCGAGATCCATCAGGATTGCGGCGGGCACGATGGGCACAACGCCTTTTCCGATCTTGTATCCGAGGTTGTGCTCCTCGAGCCAGCGCACGACGCCGGTCGCAGCGGCGAGACCATACGCGCTTCCTCCGGAGAGAAGGATGGCCTGCACCTGCTCGACCGTATTCGTCGGCGAGAGTAGATCGGTCTCGCGGGTTCCCGGCGCGGAGCCGCGCACGTCGACGCCGGCCGTGGCACCGCTTTCGCAGAGGATGACGGTACATCCTGTGGGACGCGTCGTCAGCGTCTTGTGTCCGACCTTGAGGCCGGGGACGTCAGTAATCGAGCCGCCCTCCGGCATTTCAAGTGTTCGATCGAACGCCATTGCAGCTGCTGGCGGCAGGACGGCAGCCAGTGGAACTCCGAGCAGATTTCGTGCGAATTCGCGACGCTTCATCGTGGGCCTCGTTTGCTTGATTACGATCCAGACGCTCTTTCTGTGGAGTTGCGAGCGGGGGTGAAGATACGAAATGCAATCGTCACCAGCAATGCAGTGGCGATGCCGATTGCCTGGGGAGACAGCAGGGCGAGGCCGGATCCATGCGTAAGCCTTATGGTGGCGATCGTCGCGGCCAGCGCGGCGAAGATGCTGCTCAAGGCGGCCGAGGAGAGGATGCGTCTTGAGTAGAGCCCGGCGAGCACGGGAACAAACAGGACCACTGCGATCAATCCGTAAAAGATCTGAACGGCCGCGATGATGGAAGGAAGGACGATCGCGAGAAGGATGCCCAGAACGCCGGCGACTACCGAGGCGATGCGGCTTGCCCAAAGCAATCGGGACTGCGAGACGGCGGGGTTCAGGAAGGTCTTGTAGAGGTCAACAGCGAGCGAGGTGGAGAGCATGAACAGGATAGCGTCGGTGGCGCTTAGCTCTGCCGAGAAGATCGATGCTAAAGTCCATACGCCGAGCCAGGGTGGAAGAAGATTCTTCATGACCGCCGGGAGCGCGAGTTCGGCTTCGGAAAGATGAGGCATCGCTGCAAAGGCACACAGGCCAAGCACAGGCGGGACGAAGGCGAAGATAGCCTGGCCCAGTGAGTTCAGGCTTACGCCTCTGCGCACGCTCCGCACATCGCGCGCGCCATAGACCTTCTGGACCAGGCCGGGAGAGACGATGAACGACGGCACGAGAATGGCAATCCACGCCAGAAGCTGCTTTGAGCCCGCGCCGGTGAGGCTGAACAGGCTGGCGGCCTTCTCCGGCCTGGCGGTGTTTGCAAGAACAAGAGCGTGCAGATGCGACCACCCGCCGACCGCATGCAGAGCGAAGGGCACGGCGAGCAGGAGGCCGGACAGGGTAACGGCGAGCTCGAACATGTTGACGAAAGACGAGGACATCAATCCGCCCGCGGTGCAGTAGACGATGGCCACCGCGCCGCCGATGACGCAGCCCTCCCATTTGGGAATGTTTGCGATGGTGTTCAGAATGCGCGCGATGGCGATGATCTGGCCTGCGAGAATGGCAAGTGCGCCGAACCAGAAGAGGACGCTGATCACAGCCTTTACGGCCTTGTTATAGCGGAACTCCAAGTAGTCCTGCAGGGTTGCGAGATTATGCTGCTTGGCGATCGTCCACAGTCTTGGACCTACGAACTGGGAGAGCAGAAAGGTTCCGATGCACGCCGATCCGACCCACCACCATGCCGACATTCCGAGGCGATAGCCGAGTCCTGTCGCTCCAACGGTCGAGCCCGCGCCGATGTTCGCCGCGAGGAAGGTCGCAAACAATCTTCCGGGACCAAGGCTGCGCCCCGCGACGAGAAAGTCTGAGGAGTTCTTCACCCTACGGCTCATCGCGATGCCGAGCGCCATCAGAAAGATGGAGTAGACGAGCAGCGCAATGAGGTAGATGTTCATTCGAGTGAGTTACTTCTATGTTAGGGCATAGCCTGCCGGCCGGGTCTACTGCGCGTGGGGCGGTCACTTCGTGACGCGTGTACTCCCTTCGGGTTGCGGCTCCCGTTGGTCGCTTGAGAAATCTTCGCGCCGACCAGGGGGAGGCCTAGGCGAAGCCGGTATACACGTCACGAAGTGACCGCTGCCCGCGTAGGGCGCCCGCGCGGCAGCGCCTATCCTTTCCGACCTAGAAGCCGTACTTGAACGCAAGCTGCACGACACGCGAGTCGTTGCCGACGGTGGAGGTAATGCGTCCGAAGGTGGATGTGCCAAAGGTCAGCCCAGGCTGCGCGAAGTGGGCTTCGTTGAAGAGATTGAAGACCTCGAAGCGAAGGTCCGCGTGTTGATTCTCGGTAATGCGAAAGATCTTGAAGATCGACATATCCGTCGTGTTGAAGCCCGGACCCAGCACGATGTTTCGCGGCTCGTTGCCGGACTGGCGGTTATCGACCTTCGGGCCGATCATGGGTTGCGCAAAGCATGCCGTGTTGAAGAAGAGCTGCGTCGTTCCTGGCTTTTTGGCTGCGCCTTGGTTCGGGTTGCAGATCATGTCCGGGCGAAAGGTCAACGATTGAGCCGTGGTGGTGGAGTTGATCACCGTCAATGGATTTCCCGATTGCACCTGGAAGATCCCGTTCCACTGCCAGCCTCCGATCAGCAGGCGGGTCGCCGCAGATTTGCTCTGCAGGCGGGGAAGCTCGTAGCCGAAGCTGAGCACAAAACGATTGCGCGTGTCGAAGAGCGAGTTGCCGCGTTCGCGCTGCATCGCAGATTCAATCGAGGCGTTGTCGCCGATCGTCACCGGCAGGACGGGTCGCTGATCCGTGCCGATGTTGAGTCCGGAGACATCGTCGATCGACCGGCTCCAGGTATAGGCCATCGTCGCCGTGGCGCGGTGCCGACTGCGAAGCGTGAGACTCGTCTGTAACCCGTCATACCGGCTCTTTGCTGCCGAAAAGGTCGGGCGCGTGAGGGCAAATGCGGGGAAGACAGCGCGAGGTCCAGCGGCGTACGCATTCGGAGAGCTTGCGGACGCAGAGGTGACCTCGGTTGGATTGACCTCGATGAAGATGGGGAGCTGCTTGGCACGGGTCCCTACGTATCCCAGCTCGAAGCCCATTTGCTGCGTGAACTGATGTTCGATTCCGAGATTGTAGTGAGCGACATTGGGGGTTTTGTAGGAGTGCGGAAGGCTCCAGCCGATGAAAGTAAGGCCTGGGGGGAAGCCGCTTCCTCCCACCGGGACACCTGCATAGGGATTCGAAAAATAAGCTGCGTTTGCCGCGGCGAGAGGACGCGTATTGAAGTCGATCTCCTGGAGCGGCTGGAAGGGAGGCGCGAGCGTTCCGTTTTGAAAGAAGTCGCCCTGTCCGGGCACGGTGTCGAAGTAGACTCCGTAGCCTGCGCGAAAGACGGTCTTGCCATCGCCTGCCGGATCGTAGATTGCCCCCAGCCTGGGGGAGAGATTGTTCGTATCGGCGTAGTAGGTTGCCGCGGGCGTGTCTTTATCTCCCGGATAGACGAGCCCGAGGGGCGCATTGGGCTGTAGGGTCGATTGTTGCCCGGGATGAAGTGCGGCAAGATGTCCCTTTTCCTCGGAGTAGGGAAGGTTGACCTCATACCGCGCGCCCGCAACCACCGTGAACTTTGAATTGATGCGGAACTGATCCTGTGCATAGACGGAGTAGGTCCATGAGGTTCCGTTCATCGAGGGGTCGCCCGATCCCTGCTGGAAGGTTTGCGGAAGACCCAGCAGAAAATCCGCGAGCGCGAAGCCGGTAAAGAAGTTGGTGAAGGTGAAGGCGCCATTTGGACGGTTGATGTAGAGAAGGCCGATGTTGTCGCGCCGAACCTCGCCGCCGAACTGGAGCGTATGTCTGCCCTGCGTGCGGGTGAAGTCGTTCGAGAGGGTATCGACCGCGCTGGTTCGCGAGGCAAACGGCTGCTGCGCGTCCCCCTCGGTGAAATATCCGGTGACGCTGACGTTGGGAAGACCGGCCGCCTGCGCGCTGGTCGAGGCAAAGGCATACCCCGCGGTGGAAGGACTGATTCCGCTCGTAGAGTTCGGCCTTCCGTCGATCCACTGCCGCGCATAACGCGCTACGTTGATGCTTCGCGGGCCAATCAGCCATGTGTCGGAGACCATTGCATCCTGCAAGGTGATGATCTGACGATTGCCTGTGGGCGCAAAGTTCGAGGGTGTAATCGGTCCAAAGAGATTCTGATGCGCCCTCAGGTAGCGGCCGAGAAGGGCGTGGGTAGCGAGCTTCAGGTCGGCGCGGACGCCGTACATGTCGCGATTGTCGATGTTCGGGGGCGCTGCCGTGTAAAAGCCGCCGGAGGAGTTTGGCGGGGGAACGTAGGTGTCGAGAATGTATTGGCTGACGGCGCTGATTCTCGAGGGGTCGATCCTGTTCAACACGCCCCCATAGCTGAACGGCTGACCAGTTGCCGGATCGAGCAGCGATACTCCCGAGGCGGAGAAGTCGCCATTGCGCTCGGCGGGGGTCGGGACCCTCTGGTTCAATACATTGCTGGTGGCATCCTTCAGGCGAAAGCCTTCATAAAACCCGAAGACGAAGAAGCGGTCCCGAAGGATCCTTCCACCTGCGGCTCCGCCGAACTGGTTCTGCTGATAGTTCGGATTCGTCGTTGCAAAGTAGTTTTTTGCGGCCAAGGCGGCCTCGCGATTGAATTCCCACACGCTGCCGTGCCAGATGTTTGTCCCGGATCGAGTGACCACATTGACGACCGCTCCCGCATTGCGACCGTATTGAGCGTCGTAGGAGTGGGTCATGATCTTGAACTCCTCAATGGCATCGGGAGGAGGCCGCATGACGAAGCCGCTGTTGAAGGAGTCGTTGTTCTGCGCTCCGTCCAGAAGGAAGTTATTGGACTGATTCCGCATGCCATTGACGTTGAAGCTGCCGGTGCTGTTGCCGAATCCTCCCGGGGTAGCATTGCCGTTCGCTCCTCCGAGCGATGCGGGGGCGGCGGCGACTCCCGGGATCAGCGTTCCCAGCTGGGCGAAGCTGCGTCCGTTGAGGGGAAGGTCGACGATCTGCTGGTGTTCGACGACGGTGCCGAGCGTGGCGTTTCCGGTCTCAACCAGGGGGCTGGAGCCGGTGACGGTCATCTCCTCTGCCACGCCCCCCACGGCGAGATGCACGTCGACCCGCGAGGTTGTATTCACGAAGACTTCGACCTTTTCGACGACGGTGGTTCGAAAACCGGACGAAGTCGCTTTCAGAAGGTAGATGCCCGGATTGATCAGGGGAAAGCTGTACGATCCGTTCTGGCTCGTACCGGTCGCGCGGACCTCGGCGGTGGTCGCGTTTTGGAGCTGGACTTTGGCACCGGGAATCACCCCTTCGGAGACGTCATAGACGACTCCGCTCACCTGCCCCGTCGCCTGCGCGAGGGCGGCTTGCGAGAGGCATCCCAGAACGATCAGGAGGGCGATGGCGAACAGCCATACCGGTTCGGCGGTCGTCCTGGAAGGGTGATCTTTGGGTTCCCGTCTTACTGGCAACTTCTTCTCCCTATCCAGATTACGGGAGACGTGCCTCTTCGAGTTCGGGAGAAGAGGCTTTTGTAGCGAAAAGGAGTGCACCGCTGCGATACTAGAGAGCGTCTAATCTTTCGAGCCCTACGTCGATGGCGACTGCGAACCTTCCCAAACCCGAGCCTCAGGTCAAACCTCGATTGACTTCCTTCGAACGGACGCTCCAGAGCGCACGCTCGACGATGATGTTCAGCGAGATCGTCCGGCTCGCAATCGACAGCTTCAAAGCCAGCAAGGTCCGTTTCCTGCTGACGATGCTGGGCATGATCATCGGCTCGGCTTCAATCATTCTCGTCTACACGCTCGGGCTTACGGGGCGGGACTATGCGCTGAATCTCATCTCGTCCATCGGACCGAACATGATCGAGATGCAGTACAACGGCGGAACGACCGTCGGACCGGATAACACAAGCTCTCCGGACTTCATGACGCGGGACGACATGCAGGCGGTTATCGAGCAGGTACCGGGCATTGTTGCCTCTTCTCCCATGCTGGAAGATCACGATCGTGTCAGTATCGGCGGCGGCATCGTGAAGGACACGATGATCCTCGGAGTTTCGCCGCAGTACAAGCAGGTACGCAACCTGGTGGTCCGCTCAGGCCGTTTCTTCGACGATCAGGACGCGGTCACGCATGCGAAGGTTGCGGTCATCGTGCTCTCGTTTGCCAAGGAGCTGTTCGGGAGCGCTCAGTCTGCGGTGGGCCGCTCGGTGAGCATCCATGGGATTCCCTTCACCATCATCGGGGTCTTCGAGGAGAGCATTGAGACCTTCGGCCAGTCCGAGATCAGTGATCAGACGATCCTGATCCCCTACCCTGTCGCCCGATACTTCACGGGAACCGATACGGTGAAGCAGATCTTCTTCACCATGAAGAATTCGAACATGGTGATTCCGGCCTCGGCGAAGATTCTTGAGATTATCAAAGGCCGCCATCGTCCAACCTCTGTCTATACGGCCTTCAATCTCACCCAGATTCTGAGCGTGATGGCGAGAATCGCCAATATGCTGACGATCGTACTGACGCTGGCTGCAGCGATCACCCTGATCGTCTCGGGCGTCGGCATCATGAACAGCATGCTGGCGAATGTTCAGTCTCGTTTACGAGAGATTGGCATTCGTAAGGCGCTGGGCGCGACCAGCCATGAGATCCGGCTGCAGTTCCTTACCGAAGCGGTCTTTCTCTCGTTGAGCGGCGGCCTGATCGGGACGGTCCTGGGTCTCGCGCTCCCGCTCTCCGTCAGCCTGCTTACGCCCTTCAAAATTCCGGTCTCAATATGGTCGGCGATCATCGCACTTGGGACCTCCATGCTCGTCGGAGTGCTCTTCGGCACGCTGCCTGCGAATCGCGCGGCACGGCTGGATCCAGTCCAAACGCTGAAGTACGAGTAAGCTCTTCCCTATCCTTCCAGCACGCCTAATCAAACTCCGGCGTTGCTCAGACTGACTCCTGGAGAGTCTCTTCAATCTTCGCCTGCCTCGAGAAGGCTTCTGATGTTTTGGCCGTGACCGATTCGGTCGTCTCGTTGAGGTCATAAGCGATCTCGAGGATTCCGGGAACTTCGGCGGGGAGCGTTGCTGTGAGCCGCGCAAGCCTGGTCCAGTCAATCTCTCCCGAGCCGGGCCAGAGATGTTCGTCGCGCAGACCATGGTTGTCGTGCAGATGCAGCTCGCCGATGCGCGGACGCAACAGCTCGAAGGCGTGCTCGAGGCCGGTATCGCTGAGGTTGGCGTGCCCCACATCGAGGGTGACCCCCACGTGATCGAAGTGGCCGATGTGGAGGATCTCCAGCAGATGCTCCGGCGTGGTCACGTCGTTCTGCAGATTTTCCAGCAGCACCTTCACGCCAAGCGGCCGGGCGAAGGTATGGATGTGCTCGATGGCGGTGAGGGAGTTCTCGATGGCCCGCTCATCCCAGTCATCGTCTTTGAGCCCGAGATGGAGGGTGATGGCGGACACGGAGATCTGCTCGGCAGACTCAAGTGCGCGCTTCACCTCGTCCATCGCATCGATGCGATGGGCCTTGTCGGAGGCAATCAGCGAGAGGGTCGCACCGACGTGCCTCGACCAGTTCTCCGACTGCTCTCGGGTGAAGATGGGCTGATGGAGGGTGGCTCCTGTGCCCGTGTCGCGGAACCAGGTGGCGATCTCACGCACAAAGGCCCGGTCGGTGTAGTCGAAGTGATGGCGCGCGGCAAAGATCTCGATGGTGCGGACCCCGCCGCGCTTTAAGGCGTCGAGCAGGCCGGGATGGAGGCGCTGGGAGAGAAAGACGTGGGTGGAGATTCCGGGCTGCATGCTGAATTAGAAGGTTACAACAGGTCGGCGTCGGTGTGATTTCAGGTAGCATGGCGCCTGAGATTTTTCTCAGGAGAACGCATGCGCTGGATCTGGGTCCTTGGGATGCTTGCCGGCACACTGCCGGGACAAACAGTTGCGAGGCCGGCCGCTGCTCCCCAGGCCGCAAGCGAATCCGATCGCATGATGAAAAGACTTGCAGATTGGCCAGAGCTTGCAAGGTACCGCGAGGAGAACAGGACTTTGGGCGATCCCGGGCCGGGTGAAAACAGGATCGTCTTCCTGGGTGCGTCCATCACCGATTTCTGGGGCAGGAGGTATGGCGAGTTCTTTCCAGGCAGGCCTTACGTCAATCGCGGCATCAGCGGGCAGGTCACCTCACAGCTGCTGCTGCGCTTTGAGCAGGACGTCGTTCACCTGAAGCCAGCCGCCGTCATCCTCGCCGACGCCGGAGCGAACAACATTGCCGGCAACGCCGGACCGGCGACGCTGGCGATGTTTCAGGACGATATTGTTTCCATGGTGGCCATTGCACGGGCGAATCATATCCGCGTCATCCTCGCATCGCTTTTACCTGCCTCGTATTTTCCCTGGAAGCCGGGCGCCCACCCTGCGGAAGAGATTCGGGAGTGGAATGGCTGGCTGCGGCAGTACGCGGTCGAGCAACACCTCGTTTACCTGGACTACTATTCGGCGCTCGTCGACCCAGTGGGCGGAATGAAGCCTGAGCTTGCCTTTGACAAGGCCGTCCACCCCAATGCCGCGGGATATGCGATCATGCAACCGCTGGCCGAACAGGCAATTGCAAAGGCCTTAGCCTCACCTGCCCCTTAGGGCGTATCTACAAACTCGACGGAGAGAGGATTACTCTGCCGGCTGGGCCCACTAGGTCGATAGGTCCTGGCTGGGGCTAGCATGGAAGAGAAAGGAAAGTCATTAATGCAGACAGCATATTCCCTCAAACTCGCTCTCATCGTGTCTTTCTGTCTGCCACTTACAGTGGCTGCGCAGACGTCTGCCAGCGATACCGAGAAGCAGATCGCGACGATGCAGCAGAAGCTGAACGATTGGCCGCAGCTGGAGCGCTATCGCGATGCCAATGCCGCTCTGCCGCCGGTCGCCGCGGGGGAGAAGCGTGTGATCTTCTATGGCGATTCGATCACGGACGCATGGGCAAAGAAGCCGGATGAGTTCTTTCCGGGCAAACATTACATCGGCCGCGGCATCAGCGGACAGACGACTCCACAGATGCTGGTGCGGTTTCAGCAGGACGTCGTTCATCTGAAGCCTGCCGTCGTCGTCATCCTCGCGGGCACCAACGATATCGCTGGTAATACAGGTCCTTCGACTCCCGAGATGATCGAGGACAACTTCGCATCGATGATCGCCATCGCGAAGGCGAACAACATCCGGTTCGTGGTCTCATCCATCCTTCCGACAGATCACTACGGATGGAAGCCCGAGGCGCAGCCGGCGGAGCAGGTTCGCCAGATGAATCTTCGCCTCAAGGCGCTCTGCCAGCGTGAGGGAATTGTCTACCTCGACTACTACACTGCGATGGCCAACGCCAAGGGCGGCCTGGATCCGGAGCTGGCAAAGGACGGTGTCCACCCCACCAGCAAGGGATATGCGATGATGTCCCCATTGGCCGAGAAGGCGATTGCAGAAGCCCTGGCGCACTGATCGGCTGAGAAGGAGATGAGATGACGCAGGCAGCAGCGACTCCGCTGGTTCCTCCATTCACGCGCGAGATCGCAATCAAGAAGGTCCGTGCGGCAGAGGATGGATGGAACACGCGCGACCCGCAGAAGGTCTCGCTCGCGTACACGGTCGACAGCCGCTGGCGCAATCGCTCGGAGTTCCTCAACGGGCACGAGGAGATCGTTGCCTTCCTTACGCGCAAGTGGTCGCGCGAGCTGGAGTACAGGCTCATCAAGGAGATCTGGGCCTTCGATACAGCACGGATCGCCGTGCGCTTTGCCTACGAATGCCAAGACGGGAACGGCCAGTGGTGGCGCAGCTACGGAAACGAAAACTGGGAGTTCGACGAACACGGCCTGATGGAGGTGCGCCACGCCTGCATCAACGATCTCGCCATCTCCGAGTCCGAACGGCTCTACCACTGGTCCCTTGGACGCAGACCGGACGATCACCCCGGACTGAGCGAGCTCGGACTTTAATCTCTCTCGATGGAAGGCGTAGCGAGAACCGCGCCATCCATTTGCTCCGGCCTCTCGGAGAGCGGCTGCAGGTCGAGAACACGACGGTAGATCTGCTCGACGTCGCGAACCGTCTGCTCGAGGGTGAAGTGCCGCTCAACACGAGTGCGCCCCCGCCTTCCCATCTCCTCCGCCAAAACCGGATTGCGCAGCAGGGAGAGTATCGCCTGCGCCATCGCCTCGGCATCGTTCATCGGAATCAGCAGACCGGTCTCCTGATCGACCACGATCTCAGGAATTCCTCCGCCGCGCGTCGCGATCAGAGGCTTGCTCTGGGCCATCGCCTCGATGGCCACCAAACCAAACGGTTCGCTGATGGTCGAGGCGTGGACCATGATCTCAAGCTCGGCGATGCGGCGCGGCACATCGTGAACGAATCCGGTGAAGGTGACCACTCCGTTCAGTTCGAGCTTTGCGGCGAGGTCGCGAAGCTCCTGCTCATACTGCTCTTCGCCGAAGAGAGGGCCTCCGATGATCTCGAAGCGAACTTCGGGAAACTCCCGGTGAACCTGTGACGCTGCCTCAAGAAAGATGTGCTGCCCCTTCCAGGGGCAGATGCGTCCGACCAGCCCGATGCGGCGTACAGGCATCGCGTCGCTCAAGGGCTCGGAGCCTGCGAGTTGAGCCGCGCTAAGGCCATCGTAGACGACGGCCGCGCGCGTAGAGGGGTTGGCTTCGCTGCCTGAGACGGTGGTCGCGAGGCTGGCCTCGGAGACGGCGATCATAAACTTTGGGATTACGCGGCTCAGGGCGCGAAAGACATGAACGACCTTTGCTGGAAGATAGTCAGGGGCGATGCGGTCACGAACGTGCCAGATAACGGGAATGCCGGCGAGTCTTCCTGCAAGGCCACCGATGATGTCGGATTTCAGTGAATTGGTGTGGACCAGATCGATCTCTAACTCCCGCATCTTCTGCGCGACCTGGCGTATGTGCTGCGCTACCGCTGCAAGTTCTCCGAACTTTAAAATAGAGGCAAAGCCCAGACTCTGGCGCGAGGCTGTTGCCACAGACTTTTTGAGTGCAAGAACATGCACACTTATAGAACTTCGTAGTTGATCGACGAGCGGACCCTCTTCAAAAGAAAGGAGGATGGGCTCGATCTTAGAACGGTCCAGCCCTTGAATAAGGTTCCTGATCGCGATCTCTCCGCCTCCCAGCTTGGCGGTGTGATCGACGTAAAGAACTCGCAGCTTTTCCTTCGAATCTAGCTTGTGCCTTTTCATTTCTATCCGGAAGATACTAGCCCTGCCGCCGAAGAGTTAGATTAAGTAACTTATAAAAGGTAACCACATCAAGGTAACTATAGGTTCTATCTATCCATGACCACGGGCTTTATTTACGCGGAAATCGCATAGATGCTGCAACAAGCCATGCTACATTAGAACCTAAATCGAAGGCGATCCGATTTTTCGATCATTGGTTCCTGCCCGATAAGTTTTATATCTTTTCGATCAATGCAGGGGGGTTCTCGTGGAGCTAGCCAAAGGAGCTGTGTCAACAGAGTCCAGATCACTACGCCGCGTGATTGAAGCAGGCTATCGACACTGGAAATTGTTTGTTGGCATGGTCAGCGCCATCTTTCTGCTGGCGATTTTGTTCACGCTTATCTCGAAGAAGCAATATCAATCCGAGATGAAGCTGCTGATCCAGAACGCTCGAACAAACAGCGTCATCACAGCTACGGCCGACCGTTCGGCAGCCGTAACGACCACTGACGTCACGGAGCAGGAGATCAACTCCGAACTCGAGGTTCTGCAGAGCGAGGACGTCCTCAGCCAGGTCGCCGATCCGGGATGGAATCCTGCCAATAAAGAGAAGCTGACGATGCAGCAGATGAAGGCGCACGAGCTGAAGGTCACGCAGACCCGCAAGCGGCTCTCCATCGAGGCTGCGCGCAAGTCCAACGTAATTCAGGTGTCGGTGCTCAATCCCGACCCGAAGGAAGCGACCGAGACTCTGCAGCGTCTGACCGATGCCTACATGGCGCAGCGCAAGCGGCTCTCTCGTCCCGGGGGAGCGACCCAGTTCTTCTCTGACGAAGCCACTCGCTATCTTCACGAGTGGCAGCAGGCCAACAACATGCTGGTCCAGTTTCAGCAGCAGAACCATCTCGTCTCGGTCCCCGAGATGGAAGACAGCCTTAAGCATGAGCTCGACCGGGTGAACAGTGATCTCGAGACTGCGAATGTAAGCCTGGCTGAGACCAACCACAAGCTGAACGCCGTGGGCAATCAGCTGCAGGCGATTCCCTCGCGCCAATCGACGCAGCAACGTACCATCGCCAACCAGTCTTCCATCCAGCAGATGCAGACCCTTCTGGTACAGCTGGCCAACAAGCGTACCGAGGCGGTTACACGCTATAAAGCGACCGATCCTCTTGTGCAGGACATCGACCAGCAGATCGCAAATACCCAGGCAGCTTTGAAGCATGCCATCTCCGACAAGCAGCAGGAAGATACGACCGATGTAAGCCCGGTATGGCAACAGCTGAAGGGCAGCTCCTCGATGGAGCAGGTCAATCGCAGCGCCCTGCTGGGCCGCATCACCAGTCTGAACCTTGCAAAGGACGGGCTTCAGAAACGTCTGGCCTCGGCGCAAGACCTTGCGGTGCAGTTCGACAACCTGAAGACCCGCTCGGAAGAGGCTCAGAATAACTACAAGACCTTCTCTGAAAAGAGGGACCAGGCGCAGATTGAAGATGCGATGGACGAGCATCAGCTGGTGAACGTCGCTGTAGCGGAGAGCCCGACGCTAAGCTATCGCCCCTACACCCCCAAGACTCTTCAAAATCTTGCGCTGGGCCTTTTGACGGGGCTGTTCCTGGCCTGTGGCCTGGTTTACTTCGCAGAGCTCTCCCGATCGACGATTGCCAATGCACAGGAGCTCGAGGCCTTCTCCGCCACGCCGGTGCTGGCCTCGATTCCCCTGGATCACCTGTCGGCCGGTGCGACCTCTACGAATACGTTTGCCGCTGAAGCCAATCAACCGGTCAACAGCGCATATCCCCGAAATGGGAGACTGGCGCATGCTGTACAGCAGGTCAACGCAGCGTCGCAGCGGATAGCAGAGAGGTAATTTATGGTTCCCGAGGTTCGCCAGGCCGCGCACGTCTATCAGGGCTCGATCTACAGTCTGCTGCAGCGTTCGGCAGGCACATCGAAGTTCTCCTGCTTTGTGGTTGCAATCACTTCGCCCCACAGCCAGAGCGGAGTTTCTTATCTCACCAATCTTCTGGTCGACTCCTTGAACCGCGACGATCCAGGCCGCGCGATCGCCGTGGACTGCCGCACGGAGTCCGGCATCACCCGTCTCGATGAGCAGCTCGGTCTGCAGATCTATCAGGATGGAAGCAATCGTCCGGTCAAGACCACCACGGGGCTATGGCGCAGCAGCCCCAATTACCGTCACGACTATATTCAGGAGCTGCGATCGCGCTACTCCTACATCGCGATCGATTGCCCTCCGATCAGCGAGAGCAGCGAGGTCCTGAGCCTCTCCGATGTAGTCGATGGAATCGTCTCGGTGGTGGAAGCGAACCGCACCACCAAGAGCCAGATCTCCTACCTCGAGCGCACGGTAGCGCAGTCGGGCGGACGCCTTCTGGGTCACGTTCTGAACAAGCGGACCTATCTCATTCCAGAGTGGCTTCATAACCGCATGGAAAGCATGGGAATCTAACATGAATCCTTTCAGCCGCAAGCTTGCCGCATCTTCACTGCTCCTGCTTTCGTTTCCTCTCGCCTCCGCGCAGACGTTGCAGACGCGCACGCGATACGTTCTGCGTCCCGGCGATACCCTGGAGTTGCAGTATCGTCTTACCTCCGATCTGAACCAGACCGCCATCGTCCAGCCCGACGGCTTCGTGAACCTGAGCGTCGCCGGCGATGTGCATGTTGGCGGCCTGACGGTGAAGCAGGCCCACGATCTGATCGTCGAGAAGGACAGCGCGAAGCTGAACAATCCCGAGCTCAACCTCATTCTGAAGGACTTCACTCATCCCACGATTACCGTGGCCGGTGAGGTGAAGGGCCCCGGGAAATTAGAGCTCAAAGAAAATACGACCGCCCTCGGTGCCGTGATGGCAACGGGCGGATTCACGGTGAATGCGAAGTCGGGCCAGATCCTGGTCTTTCGCAAAGCGGGCGACGACTTTGTCGAGGTCAAGCAGCTGAACTTCTCCAAACTAAAGAAGAATGCCGATCTCGAAAGAGATATGGATCTTCAACCGGGGGATGTCGTCTTCGTTCCGCGCGACCGGATCGCCACGATCCAGCATTATATGAGTCTGACAAACGTGGGAATGTATTTCGACCCTACCACCATAGGTCGATAGATTCGACCTCAGCGGTTATGAAGAGAGACGGGAAGAGACCGAATGGCTAAAGCATCGACTTCGGCAGCCAGGGCCTTTGCCCAGTCCGCCGGCGCCAAGATCTTTGTAGTCGGGCTGAATGCCGCGACGGGGATTCTTTCGGCGCGCTCGCTGCAGCCAGCCGGCCGCGGCGAGCTTGCCGCGATGATCCTCTGGTATGTCTTTCTTGCCAGTACCTTCACCTTCGGCGTGCCGAGTGCTTTGACCTACCAGCTCCGCAAGAATCCCGAGCGCCGATCGGAGATCCTCGGCGCTGGTCTTGTGCTGGGCCTGTTGACGGCGATGCTGGCCATGGTGGTCGGCTTGCTCGGCATGCCGCACTGGCTGGCCCAGTACGATCATCGCGTCATCTTCTTCGCTCGAATCTTCCTGCTGAATACGCCGATCTCCACTCTGTTTCTTATCGGCAGGGCCGCGCTCGAGAGCGACAACGACTTCACCTCATCAAATCTCTCGCTCATCGGGCCTCCGCTGCTTACCGTCATCGGCCTTGCGGCGCTCTGGATCACGCATCACATGAATCCGGTCAACGCCGCCTGGGCTTATGTGCCCGCTGGACTTCCTTCGTTTTACCTGATGATGCACCAGCTCCACACCCGCTTCCGGGTTCGCTTCATCAATCTGCTTCAGAATGCGAAGCTGTTGATGAGCTATGGCATCCGCTCCTATGGAATCGATCTCTGCGGAACCATGGCGCTCTACGTCGATCAGGCGCTCGTCATCCGCATTCTCAAGCCGGAGATGATGGGAACCTACGTGGTTGCCCTCAGCCTCTCGCGCATGCTCAACGCGCTCCATACCGCGGTCGTGATGGTGCTGTTCCCTAAGGCGGTCTCCGCCAGTCCAGCCGAGGTCATCGAGATGACGGGCCGCGCCACTCGCCTGACCACCTTCTTCACCGCGATCTGCGGCCTGGGCATCGTCCTGATCGGCCCTCAGCTTCTCAGCCTTTTCTATGGGCATGAGTATCGCTCGGCCTCTTCGATTCTTCGCATCCTTGTTCTCGAGGTGGTTCTCTCGGGAGCCACGCTGGTGCTCTCGCAGGCCTTCATGGCACTCTCCCGTCCCGGTATTGTCACCATTCTGCATGTCATCGGTCTAAGCCTGACGATTCCCCTGATGCTGGTTCTGGTGCCTCGTTACGGCACAACCGGCGCCGCATGGTCGCTGCTGCTCTCCACCTGCGCCCGCTTTGGTTTCGTCATTCTCTTCTTCCCGAAGTATCTGGGCTACCGCTGTCCGCGAATCTTATTGCGTCTCTCCGACCTGCAGATGATGCGGTCCATGATCGCCGGTAAGCTGCGGAGGGCGAAGCCGGATGCGGTCGGAGCGTCGATTTGAGCCGCCCCCTCAGCATCTTCATTCCCCACTCCTCCGGTCTGCTCACCGACCACCGTTCTCATGGAGACGGCCTTGTCGCGCACGGTTTCATTAAGCGGCTGGCTGAACGAGGACACACCCTTTACGTCGCAGTCGAAGCGATCGATCTTGCGCGTCCTCTGCCTTCGAACGTTCATCTCCGCAAGCTGGGAGGCGAAGCAAAATCCGGCCCCGCATTTCGGCTGAGTTACATGCGCGAGCTCCGTGCCTGGTACCGCGAGCTTCGCCGTCAGACACGTTTTGATGTGATTCATCAGCTCAACCCTGTCTTCACCGGAATGAGCCTGGCGCTTATGGGGGCTCAGGAGCCGGTGATCCTGGGACCGTACGTTGCAGACTGGCCGGTCGATCCGGACTCCGGCATCTCCCGCTCGGGAGCTCTCGGCAAGGCCGCCTCCAGCCTCAAGACCGGTATCGCCGATATGCAACAGCAGCGTGCGGATGCTCTGCTGGTCACCACGCCAAAGGCCGAGGATCGCATTCCGTCCGCGAGCCGCCTGCGGCCACGCATCTATGCCCTACCCCATGGACTGGACACGGATCTCTTCTCTCCCATCCCAGGCCAACGAGGCATGCGGGAGAAGGACCAGGACATCCTCTTCCTATCGAACCTGGTCGAGCGCAAGGGAGTCCTCGACCTGGTCAACGCCTTCGCCCTTGTCGCACTGACCCGGCCCGCGGCGAGGCTGATCATCGCCGGCGACGGACCGGAGAGCGGCAAGGTCCGTGCGCTCGCCGAACGGCTGCGTCTCTCGAATAACGTCTTCTTTCTGGGCAAGCAGACGCGGGAGCAGAGCCTCGAGCTGCTGCGCCACTGCGCCGTCTTCTGCCAGCCATCGCACGGCGAGCCCTATGGCATGTCGGTCGCCGAGGCCATGAGCTGCGCCAAACCCCTGGTAGCAACCCAAGAGGGGGGACTTGGCTATCTGGTCGCGGACGAAGGCGGCCTACGCGTCCCAATGAAACAGCCGCAGGAGCTGGCACAGGCGCTCGGCGAGCTGCTCGGCGATCCTGCCCGCCGCGCCGCCATGGGCGAGTACAACCGCCAGCGTGCAATCGGCACCATGTCCTGGCCGAAGATCATGGAACGGCTCGAAGAGATCTACGAAATCACGATGCAACAACGTTCCGCGCGCGCCTCGGCGTAGCTGCCCGAGGGCGAATCGACAAATTAAAATCAACGGTTTTCGAGGGGGGAAAGGCGATGGCCTGCCGGCCGGGGCCCACTGCGCTCGGCCACCCCACAAACGAAGACCTGTTTGTGGGGACCCCGGGGTGGGCTCCCGTTGGTCGCTTGCGAAGATGTTTACACCGACCGAAGGCAGGCCCACGGCGAAGCCGGTACACCCCACGAAGTGGGCGCTGCCCGCGCAGGGCGCCCGCGCGGCAGCGCCTGACCTCCCCCCCAAAAACCATGGGTAATATGCACGAGGTCAGTGCTTGATCTCGAACTCCAGGATCGAGACCCACTGCGAAGCATTGAGAGTAAGCTCCGCTCCCGCCTTTACGCGCGTGCCGTCGTTCGAGGCTGCGGGATCGACGCTCCACACAAGCGCATTTTGGATCGGCACTGCGGTGTGAAGCGTGAAGGGCACGGTGTTCGCTCCTGTCTCCTTCTCCGAAGCATCGAGCGCGGGAACCTCAAGCCAGTACGCCAGCAGATACCTTCCATTTCGCTTCTGAAGAAGAAGGTGATGAAGCTCGGGCGTTGTTCCCTTCAGCTCCATCGGCAAGGGAGAAGCGGCAAATGTTGGACCGGTGTCGGAGAGAACCCGGATCATCTTCTCCAGAGTGAAGAAGGCAGGCTTGCGGGAGCCATCGCTGCGCAACAGCCCATAGGAGCTCTGATTCCCTCCGTCGGCCAATTCGAAGAGCCATGTCCGCTGGACGCCATGCAGGGTCTGCTCCAGAAAGAGACGCGGCGTGTAGATGGCTTGCGCCCGCTCGCCGACGCCCTGCGGAACGTGAGGGTCGGAGAGATATCCCGTCTCGGTGGTGACGATGGGCTTCGCTCCCCATGCCTTTTCAGCGAGCGCCATATTCCATTGGATGGAGCCGTACCCGTTCTCTCCCCACCCTGGGGTCCCCGGGTTGTGGCCTCCAAAATAGTTGTGCATGTTGGCCTCGTCAAAGCTTGGGCTGAGTCCGGGAACCTTTTTGTCCGCATCGGGAGTGACCAGTGCGGGACCGACGACGGGGATCTTTCGTTCGGAAGGAATCGATGCGGTCGCGGATTTCAATCGCGGCATGTAAGCCGAAAGCTTCGGAGCCCAGTCGGGATCGCCCGCGGCGTCGTATTCGTTCGGTGCCTCGAACCCTTCGACCGCTCCGTGAACCTTTTGGGTGAAGTCGAGCAAATCCTCCGGCGTGTCGCCGGTTCCGGTGATGAAGAGGCAGTGGATCCCGCTTTGGGCGAGCTGCGCGTGTCTTGCGTAGTAATCCTGCCAGGTCGTATGGATCAGGCCATCCCGAGTATGCCGCACACCCAGATCATGCAGGGCCGCGGAGATCACCGGAAAGTTCCCGTAGATCATGTCTCCGTTGTGAAGATGCACGTTGATCCCGATCGAATCGACGAAGGCATCCGCGCTCATCGTCGGCTCGGCCTTCAGGGTCTGTGTCTTGCAGCCCGGCGCCGCGACCAGAGAAGCCATCAATAACGTCCATGCCGCGAGGCGTTGCCGCGTAAACGATCTCTTCCCAGCCTGGAGTCTCAAAAGATACCTACTTCGTCTCGGCCGGCAACTCGGCACGGACGCGAGCGAAGTCGGCCTCCAGCATCGCTGCATGGCGAACGAGAATATTCACCACCTGGTCATGGCCGGCGTAGGTCTTCTTGACGAACCAGCACTGATACTCGCCAGCCCCAGGCTGGTTCCCATGGATTTCGCGGCGCAGTACGCCGCTCGAAGGAACCATCCACAGATCGTAGTTGTTCGTGTCGTGAAGCCCGGTGATGACGTTCTTCGCGAGGTTGGTCCAGACGCGCGTCGTGTAAGGAGTGTTCCAGCCCGGCTTGAACCGGCAATCATGATTAGCCTCGGGATAGTAGAGGACCAGAAGATCCGGAGAGACCGCAGCCACATCGGCCGGCGCGAAGAGATGATGCGCGAACTCGGGCGTATTCAGTCCCCACAGGTCGGTGGTGGGCCAGCGCGAGAAGTAGGCGATGCGGCCGGCCTCGCTGAGCGCCAGGGTTCCGTTGGGCTGAACATCCTTCAGCTCCTTCGCGATCGAGACGATGATGTTCTTGTATCCGTCTGAGATAAACCGAGACATGCCCGAGAGCCACGCAAAACTCAGCAACAGGCACCACAGCACGGCGAAGGTTGAGATCGCGCGGGATTGCGTGTCGCGCAGGCGATCCCAATTAATCGCCAGCAGCACGGCGCTGCACACCAGCAGGTAGGTGAAGAAGCGATCGGCGATGTCCTGATCCAGACGCATCGTGAGATAGAAGAGCGTCGGTACGATCCCGATCGAGATCAGAAGCAGAAGGTTCATCCGCTCCTTCAGCTTCGTGCCCAGGGTCAGGGCGAGGAAGACGATATCGAACGCGAGATACTTCAGGATGTCGATATTGCTGGTTCCCAGCGCAATGCCCAGGAAGCGCGGCGTATCGGACTTCACCAGGAACGGCAACGGCATGATCTGGCCGAAGTACTTCCAGCGCCAGACGAAGTAGATCAGACCAGGAACTACGAACAACAGAAGGTAAGTTCCGATCTTCTTCAAGACCCCCGTCTTTTCGCCAAAGACGCGAAGGGCGATCATCGGAGACGCAAAGACCACTCCATCCGGACGGAAGAGGCAGAGCAGAAGGCAGGTGACCGCCAGAGCCGCATCTTTTTCCTTGTAGAAGAGATAGGCGCAGGCAAGAATGAGTGCTGTGAAGGGCAGCACAGAGAAGCCGGCTAGAGCCGCTCCGAGCTGAGGCGCCATCATCACCAGTCCCAACGGAACCAGCATCGCCTTCCACGTAACCTTCTTGCCCGCAAGCAGAAGAATCAGGGAAGCGATCGCGCAGGCGGACAGGACATTGAGCAGAGCCGTCGCGTAAAAGGGCTCAATATGCACCAGCCGAAAGACAGTCAGCAAGGCCATCCACAGGAAGTCCGTTGCACCTTCTACCCTCGGACCTCCGGCGTAGTAGGTGATCTGTCCTGTCGATGCCCAGTTGTCGCTGTATTGAAAAAGGATGGTCGCGTCTTCGGCCGGAACCAGAAGGGCAGGCCCCACGATCATCAGAAGCAGGCCCGCGATCGCGATCCAGGGGAGCAGTGCTGTTATCCATCCGGAGAAGCCGGGCTTCTCTGACTCTTTGAAGTAAGGTTCTTGAAAGATCTGCACGTCCTGTATAGGAGTCATGGGTTTCCACTCTCGACGATCTAGATCAACGTGACGGGAGATTCTAAAGATAATTACTTATTAAAAAACCCGACAAACAGACTTACCCATCGTTATCCAAGAACGTGTCCAGAGAAATGGTCGAAAAAGTAAGCTACCTTATTATCTCGCGGGAGATAGAGTGCCGTAAACATTCATTACGACAATCCATCTCCTCCGAGTAACAATTTGTATGTTTTTTAGTGTGAGGCGGCGAAAGAAACGATCGTAATCCGATCGGTAACCGTAACAGGAGTTCCCGCTCCCGAGGTCGCTCCCAACTCGCTCGAGATATTTCCTTCGTCATCCAGTGCATCAATGGTGACAGCTCCCACCGGAGTGGACGTAGAGATCGACACCGTCTGCGCTGGGACGCTGAGGTTCTCGTAGGGGGCCACCTCATTCGCGCTGCGAACTCCCAGCCAGATCGCCATCATGTAGGTTCCATCGCTCTTCTGAAAGAGCACATGTTGGACATTGGAGATAGAGCCCGTCAACGTGTACTGGAGCTTGCCAGGGGTTCCATAGCTGATGTCGCCAAAGAGCTTCACCAGATTCTGGATCGCCGTGTAAGCCGGCCTGGGGGTGAAGTCCGAGCGCATCAGGCCGTATCCGGGCTGCGCCGAATCGTCCACGAATTCATAGAGATACGTTCGCATCACGCCCATTCCCAGATGGAGGAAGAGAGTGCGGGTAATGTAACGGCCTAGCACCTCATCGGACTGCGTTCCGCTCACAAATCCGGTCTCCGTCGAAACAACCGGCTTCCCCGGGGCGAGAAACCGGGAGACGCAGATATTGAAAGCCATCGTGCCGTAAGCGCCGCAGTTGAAGAACGATCCGCCGTAGGCCGGAGTCTCCGGATAGCGGGGATAGTAGTAGTCGTGCATGTTTCCGAAGTCGACGGCGGAGCCGAAGGTCGCCTGCGTGGCGATCTTGCCGAGATCGGTGAGCGTCGGGGCATAGATGGGAATCTTTGCCGTCTTGGAGTTGCTGCGCACCGTCGCATAGAGCATCTGGGTGAACGTAGACAGCACCGGTCCGGCATCGACGTCATCCTCGTTCGGGCCCTCAAAGCTCTCGATGGAGTTCGGTGCATTGGCGTAGATCGCATTGATGTTGTCCGGGCTGTCGTGGCCGTCGATCAGCCAGTCCGCCTTAATGCCCGCCGCCGCCAGCGTCTCCGCGCTCTGATACTCGAACGGCCCGGCGTACGGATCGATCCCGTTGCGATAGTGGTGGACACCGAGCGCGACGATCGCCTTGAAGAAGCCCGGGAAGTTCTGCACCACGGGGGTCTCTCCGGAGTGAAGATGAATATTGACGCCGATGGAGTCGGTAAAGCTGTATGCGGTCAGAGCCTGCTCTCCATTGCCGCCGTTGACCCAGATCGAAGCCACCGCCGAAGCTGTCTGGCCGAGATCATCGGTCGCCTTGCAGGTCACCTGCACGTTGCCGGCCTGAATCCCGGAGGTGTTCAGCGTTGCCGTGCTTCCCTTGGCGGTAAGCTCCCCCTCGGTCGAGGTGAAACTCACGCTCACGGAACGGCCCGAGGGGCTGGAGGCAACCGCTGAGATCATAGCGAGATCGCCTGCATTGACGGACGAAGGAGCACCCGAACATTGAATCGTCGGAGCAGAGGGCCGCGGCGTAATACTCACCGCTATTGGAGATGAAACGCTGGCCGCCAACGCCGCCGCGCCGCCGTAACTTGCCCGAATGCTATGCGTCCCCTGCTTGAGCGTTGTGAGAGAGAGCTGCGCCTTGCCCGCTGAATTCACCGGCTGGCTGCCCAGAACCACGCTTCCATCCAGAAAGGTCACCGTTCCTGAAGCCTGTCCAGAGGCAGCCGTCACAGTTCCTGTCAGAGTGATCGGAGATCCCGTCATGGCTGAAGCAGGCTGCGCCACCAGGGAGGTTGAAGTCGCAACCGGCCCTGCAACCACCAGCGAGAGCGAGGCTGCACTTCCAGGCAGCTTGCCCGATCCCGAAAACGTTGCCGTCAACGCATGCGTCCCCGTACTCGGCGAGGACATCACCGCAGCCGCCTTGCCCGAAGCGACCGGAACCGTGGCGAACACATGGGCTCCATCCGCAAATGTGACCGTACCGGTTACAGTACCGGCATTCGCCGTGACCTGGGCGGAGATCGTCACCGGCGTTCCAGCCTTCGCGGGGGTAGGGGTCGCCATCAGCGTGGTTTTGCTGATGAGTGGAGGGGCTTTCAGAGGAACGACGATACTGACGGTCGTCCCGGCCGTCGGCTGAGGAGCGGCTTCAGACCAGACCGGGGAGAGGGTGAGAGCTGCAAAAAGACTAAGCAGACCTAGTCGCGAAGACGAAGACTTCTTCAGGCGATTTGGCACACAGGGGTGCTGGATCTGCGCCGAGGGCGCGATGGGGAGGGTTTTCATAAGTCTCACGTGAGACTTAACTTACCCAACCACGGCCATTCAATGAATTCCCCTTCAGTGGTAACGCGAGATCACCCTGTCGGGAGCGCGTATGACACAGATGCGGGAAGTCATCCCCCCTGCGAACAAACACAAGCGGCTCCCCTGTAAAGGGAGCCGCTTGTCCAAAGAATGGATCTTCTAGAAGAAAAACTTAGCCGCGCTGAGCCCCGCGAGCCGCGATCACCAGGCCATGATGCCCGGAGTGACTCGAAGCGCGCTCTTGCTGCCGCTTTTCACTTGTCTGCCGGAGCATACGGCCGAAACCACCAAGAAGAAGGCCAAACGCCAATCCAACCCAGGTACCCACCATGAAAACCGCAAACATTGTCATCTTACTTCACCCTCTGGCCGTATCTCTGCAACATCCGGCAACAGCAGCTTAACGAGCCGCCTAGGGAAATAAAATACCACTTTAAAGTACTTTATGTTAACTATTTTGCATAGTCGAAGACCCGCCGGTGCAATTAATCCCCGCCTGCAGCGGACTCAGGAACGAACCGCGCTCTCCAGCGAGAGCGCACCTGCGGCATGGCCAGGAACATGTTCCGCTCCTCCTGCCTTCCTGCCCGAAAAGTTCTGCACCGCAGCGTTGAACTGACGCGCAAAGGACTCCACCGAGAACTTCTCCGCGTGCTGACGAATCGCCGCACTGTCCCAGCTTCCCTCTTCCATGCGCTCAATCGCGCCGGCCAGAGAATCGACTGTCGGCTCCGAAAAGTGAACCCCGTTGAGCCCGGGAATGACCGTATCCAAAGCCCCCCCCCCACCATAGGCGACCACTGGGCGACCGGAGGCGCTCGCTTCGAGAGGAGTCAGACCGAAGTCCTCTTCTCCGGGGAAGATCAGGGCGCGACAGCGGGAGAGCAGGCGGGTCGTCTCGGCGTCGGAGAGACGTCCCAGAAACTCCGTATTCTTACCCGCCAGCTGCTCCAGGCGCTTGCGGTCCGGCCCCTGACCGACGATCTTCAGCTTGCGACCAAGTCTCTCGCAGGCCTGGACGGCAAGCTCAATCCTCTTGTAGGCCACCAGACGCGAGAGCACCAAGTAGTAGTCCTCAACCTCGTCCGAGGTCTCGAAGCGGTTCACCTGAATCGGAGGGTAGATCACGATGGAGTCCCGACCGTAGTACTTCCTGATCCTCTCCTTGACCACCTGCGAGTTGGCGATGAAGAAATCCACCTGATCGGCGGCATCCAGATCGAGCTTCTTCATGCGCGAGATCAGAGCGTTCAGGAGGGAACGCGTCGTCCTGCCGAAGTTCTCGCGGCCGAAGTAGTCCTCCGCTCTCCAGATCCATCGGGTCGGGGTATGGCAGTAGCAGATATGAACCGCGCCCTGCGGCTTGCGAATCATCTTCGCGAAGCCATAGCAGCTGCTGACGATCTTGTCGTACTTCGAAAGATCGAGGCTGCGGGCGGCGAAGGGATAGAAGAGAAAGTAGTGGCGGTAGAAGCGCTTCATCGCCGGGAACTGCTGCAGCCAGGTGGTCGTCACGCCTCTCTGCTTCACATACGGAGAGAGACGTTCCTCAACCACTACGGTGCTGACGATATCCGCATCCGGAAGGCAGCGGGCCAGCTCCTCCGCTACGCGCTCCCCACCCCCGGCCTGAACGAAGTTGTCGTGCACAAAGACGGTCTTGGACATAAGCATCTTCCCCGAAGATCAGGCCGCGAAACGACCGCGGCGGATTTGTAACCGATACGGTTTCCGATCGGCTAAATTCCCTTCATGGCAAAGGCAGCCGTGTGAAGGAGGATGGCGAGGTCGAGGAAGAATCCACGATTCTCGATGTAGTAGAGGTCGTACTCGATGCTGTCGTGGATGGCGAACTTGCGATCCGCGCTCAGCTGCCAGATTCCCGTGATTCCCTGCTGCACCTTCAGGCGCTGCATCTGTTGCGGACCATATTCGGCCACCACATATGGCATCTCCGGCCGCGGGCCCACGACCGACATATCCCCCGTTAGAACATTCAGCACCTGCGGAAGCTCGTCCAGGCTGGTCTTGCGCAGGAAACGTCCGGCCGGGGTGATGCGGGGATCGTCCGAGCTCTCCGGCGAGCGGCCATACTTCGGCGCCGTCACATACATGCTCCGGAACTTGTACATCTTGAACGGCACGCCATCGCGCCCAATCCTCTCCTGCTTGAAGAAGATCGGGCCCTCGGAGCTCATCTTGATCCATACCGCCACCGCGGCAAAGATCGGAAGCGAGACCAGGAGCATGCACGAGGCGATGATGAAGTCGAAGATCCTCTTCACCAGCTCGTAGCCCAGGTTCTGGTCTTTTGCCATCGCAAACGAGCTCACCACCAGGCCATCGATCATCCGGTAGTTGGTAGGCTTGCCGTTTAGATGAGGATGAACCGATCCGGCAAAGGAGAGCTGGGTCTGGCACTCCGACGCCAGCAGCGAGACCTCGACGATCTTCTGCGGAGAGAGGCTCGGATCGGCGACAAAGATGTCGGAGATCTCGTGCTGCTCCAGGAAAGCCCGGTCCAGGCTTCCACCGTAGACCGGAGCGTAGTGCTTGAACTGGTAGTCGTGGCTGTAGACGACGCGCGACTCGCCCGGACCATCCTGAAAGAAGCCCACCGGGTGCAGCTCGAGATCGGGCGAGTTATGAAGGAACGAAAAGACGCGACGCGCCTCCGATCCCGCGCCGACGATCAGGGCATTCCTCACGCCTGCGTTCTTCGCTCCCGCATGGGCCAGAAGACGCCGCGTGGCATGCTTCTGCAAAAGAACGAACAGGGTGATGAAGACCCAGCACAGGACCAGCAGAAGACGCGGAATCAGCATCTTGCCGAAGAAGGATTCTATCGTAACGAGAAAGAAGGAGAAGCAGGAGACGCGCAAAATGCACGCCGTGCTGCGAATCTGCAGCAGGCTGTGGTCATAGCTGTAAAGGAACTGAACCCGGCCGAAGAGGATGAAGGCGGCCGTGTATTGCAGCGAAAAAAGGAATAACTTCAGCGATTCGTTGCTAACGTATTTTCCGGTAAAGATCGTGTAAATGATCAGCGCAACGCTCCACCCCAGCGAGATGGAGAGAAAATCCAGACCAATCGCGAACAACGTCCTGTAGTTGGTAAAGGAGAGACGCAGTCTCTGGCCCTTTCCAAGAGCGGGAAGATCGTTGACCGCTGCGGAGGTCGCGTTGGAATATGCAGCACGCCATTCTGGTCGAATCGCCATAATCTGTCCTCGTCTGTGCAGATCTTTCTCGTGCGTTCGAATAAACGCCAGCTTCCTCGCAGGGGAGTTGCGAGCGGTCGTGCATCCCTGCTCTTTCTCCCAGAAGACAGGCCCCTGCCGTTGAAGTCTGAATGCGCTGTAACTTCCCAACCACAAAAACCGGAAAATAAGATTCAAGCTTTTTGTAGCATGGGCCGGGGAGTGTCAATACAACTCTTTGGTAACTACGATCCCACTTTTGGCCTATGCCCTTTGCGCGATCTCTTCCCACTAACTCCTCACTCAACCGCAATTAGCCGTCCTAAGTCCCTTCCTCTCAGCGCGGCCAACATTGGTTACCAGGCCCGGTCGCCTTTTTTTGCCCAAGTTATAGTGAAGAGACCGATGGAGGAGACCTCTCTCTATAAAAAATCATCGGACCGTAACTGAATGGGCCCAAAGAGCCCAGCTTGCAAATCGCAATTATTTGTAACTTCCGAGTAACTGAGAAAGAAATTGATCTTTCAGAATCCTTGGAGCTGGATATGACCGGAACCTTATCTGCCGGCAACTTAGAGACCCATCCCAAGCAACAGGACAGAGCCCGAACCGTCCGGCTCGAGTTTCTGGACGGCCTGAGAGCGATCGCCGCGGTCGCCGTCCTGATCGAACATGGCGGCTATCACTTCATCCCGAACTTCGCGGCCATGACGCACACGGTCTTCAGCTTCGGCAAGTTCGGCCTGGCCTGCTTCTTCCTGGTCAGCGGGTTCGTCATCCCCTTCAGCCTCGAGGGCAGACCCGGCCTGCGGCGATTCTGGATTCTCCGCTTCTTCCGCCTCTATCCTCTGTATTGGTTCAGCCTCGGCGCCGCGCTTCTTCTCTACAGCTTGGGGGTCAGCGGAGCCCTCGAGCCTGACTTCACTCCACACCTGGCAAGAAATTCACTCGTCAACCTGACCATGCTCGAAGGTCTACTCAGGATCCCTTATGCGATCGGCCTCTACTACACCCTGACCATCGAGATGGTCTTCTACGTCGTCTGCTCGGCGCTGAGCGCGAAGAATCTGCTGCGTTACTCCTACACAATCTGCTGGATGGTGCTCGCGGCAGCAGCAGCGATCGGAGTCTGCCTTCCCCTCGCTCTGCACCGCCGCGTCGAGATGGCCGGCCTCTTCTACGTAGTCTGCCTGGCCTCCGGAACCGTGCTCTACCGCTTCTATCGGGCGAAGGTCTCCGGCAACGCAATGACAGCGCTCGGGGGCGGAATCATGGTCTTCGTCTTTGCCGGCACATGGCTGAACTACGTCGCGCTGAAGAAAGCAGATACCTTCGAGCACTACACCTTCGTCTCGGTGATCCTGCCGTGGGCAGCCGCCTGGGCCCTCTTTCTGTGGCTTCTCGCACGTCCTCACCGCAAGCTTCCGGCCGCCCTGCTGTGGATCGGCAGGATCAGCTACTCCCTCTATCTCCTTCATCCGCTGGTGCTGGCTTTCTTCGGAGCGCGCAAGGGGAACACGCTTGCATTTCTGCTGTTTACCTCGATCTCGCTCCTCGTCGCCTCCGGAACCCACCTCACGATCGAACGCCCCGCGATGCGCCTCGGGAAAAGATTTCAAGGCCTCGGGCCGGTCGATACGCTATCTACGGTCGCCGGATGACTCGTTTCGCGACAAAAAAGTTTGGCCCTCTGAATGCAATTGAAGATGCAATTGGACTGGATATGGATATTCTGAAGACGCACTACGTGGTTGAATCAAGCCCCACGCGGCCTTCGGCGGGCGGAAAGGACTTCCTTTGATCCAGGTACTCGTTCCCGCTCTCGCTGTCCTTGTGGCGATTTTTCTGTACTTCACCCGGCCTTCGGCCTATGTAGGCTTCACGATCTGGGTCTGGTTTGTCGCGCCCCTGGTCCGTCGCCTGGTCGACTGGCAGTTCGGCTGGCACGATCAGAATCTCATCCTGCTCTCGCCGAATCTGGTCTCGTCGGTCGCCGCCCTCTCCCTGATCGTCCCCTCGCATCGGCGTGCCATCCAGGTCTCTCCAGCCTTCATCCTGTGCGGCGCCGGTGTCCTCTATGGATTCACCGTAGGCATGCTCCTCAATCCGTCCGGCGAGGTCATCTATGGACTCTTCAACTGGGGCGCTCCTCTGTTGTTCGGAATGTACCTAACAATGGACTGGAGATACGCCGAGGAGAATCGCAAGACCGTCCTCAATAGCTTCCTCTGGGGCGCGGGAGTGATGGGAAGCTACGGGATCTACCAGTACTTCGTAGCTCCCAAGTGGGACGCCTTCTGGCTCCAAAACATCTCAGCCGGCCTCATCGATCCCAGCTTCGGACAGCCGGAGCCGATGCTGATGCGCGTCTGGAGCACCATGAACGCTCCCGGCGTCTTCGGGGGAGCCATGGCGACAGCGCTTCTGCTGATGATCGTGACCCGTTCCCCGCTCAAGATTCCGTTTTCGATCGTCGGCTATGTGGCTCTTCTTCTCAGCGCCGTGCGCGCGGCGTGGCTCGGCTGGATTCTCGGCCTGGTGCTCCTGCTCAGAAAGGCGCGTCCCAAGCTTCTGGTGCAGATCCTGGCATCGATGGTGCTGATCGCGGTCTGCGTCCTTCCCATCGTGCAGAATCCGCAGCTGGCTCCCGTGATCGGCGATCGCCTGAAGACACTGGGAGACCTGAAGCAGGACGGCAGCTTCCGCGAACGCCAGGATATGTACAAGGTCGTGATGGGGGTCATCCTTTACGACCCCTTTGGGCATGGCCTCAAGAATCAGGAGACCGTTCATAACCTCGCGGTCGATAGCGGTATTCTGGCGACGATTCTCTCCCTGGGATGGCTGGGAACCACGCTCTACTTAGGCGGAGTCGCCTTCTTTATCTACCAGTCCGGGCGGAAGAAGGGTCAGGATATCTACGTCCATGCCTTCCGTTCGGTCTGCTTCGCTCTGCTGGCCCAGTACGTCGGAGGAAACATCTTCGTCAACGTCACGGGAGCGATCTTCTGGGCCTGCGGCGGAAGCGCGCTCGCCGAAAACCAGTGGCAGATCGCCCAGTTGAGTCAAACCGAAGAGGCGCAGCTGCCCGTGCCCGAGATCGCCACAGTTCACGCCGCCTGAGCTTTCAGGCCAGGGTCACGATCTCCTCCGGATACGTCGCCTGCGCGGGCTTCCCCTGCGTCTGCGCCGTCATCGCCAGCAGCAGCGCGGCAAGAGGCGTGCATCCGGTCATCCAGTTGCCCCCCTCCCATACACCGACTGCCTGAAGCGAGAGGCCGTAGCGTCTCCACTCGGAGAGAAGATTGGCGAGGGCAGGAACGGCAAAGATGCAGAGCAGGTAGGCCAGCAGAAGCGTAGAAGCAGGCATCCGTTTCGCCAGCCACAGCGTGGCCAGGGTCAGCGCAATCGCAAACAGGACGAAACCGGCGATCAGTGGAACCGGGGCTCCATGCGAGACATCGATCCCGGTCGACTTCGACAGGATGTGCATCGGTCCATCGTGGATGAACTTCGCCGGAGACCAGGCAAGAAAAGCTGTCTCCACCGCGACCGCCAGCAGAGTCGCAATCATCGCCCGCATCGTGCCGATCGATCTTCCCAGCACGGCCGGCAGCATCAGCGTCACCACGCGGAACTGCGCGACCAGCCCCAGAAGCAGGGTATGGAGGATCGCTCCCGCCCCCGTGGCGCTTGCCTGAACGGGTTTTGTGCGTCTGGCAGTTACATAGAGAGCCGCCGCGCAGAATCCAAAGGTCAGAAAGTCTGTGCCGTCGCTCGCCGCCACCCACATTCCCGGAGCCAGTAAGAGCAGCGCCAGAAAACCCGCAGCGCCATCCCATCCCGCCGTAAGGCCAATTGCCACTGCCGGAATCACAAACAAAAGAACGACCGCGACGGGATATTGAAGGGTCTGGACGACGGGAGCCTGCAACGCAACCCATCCCGGGCCGCAGCTGAGCGGATTATGCGACCACACCTGCGAAGAGTCATAGGGCCACTGGCGATGCAGAAGCTTGTCGCTCGCCACGATGATGCAGTCGGGCTGGTCGCTTCCCCGGCCGACCGCGTGCATCTTTTCAATGTGGGGAAAGACCACGGGAGGCACGGCAATCAGGCCCAGCAAAGCAACAGGAGCCAGCAGCCGGCGATAGCGCAGAGCCAATCTCCAGAAGAACGCCGAAACGATCCACAGACAGAGCATGACGAGCAGAGCCACACGACCCCCTCCGTGAACTCCATGCAGCAGCCCCACCTTCCCCAACGTTCCCAACCCTCCGATGATCGCCAACGCCTGGTAGGCGATCAGAAAGAAGCGTGAGGGCGGCCGCGAGATCGGGTCATGTATGAAAAGTTTTTCCATGGATTCCAACTCACTTCCGAGAAAAGGAACTCGGGGCCCACCGCTTGCATCCCAGTTTCCAGCAGACGAATTAGTTACAAAACATACGCGTCGATCTTTCCCCGGAAGAATCTGCCCGAAAGTTGAGATCGAGCCAGACTTCCACCTACCCGGCAAAGTACGCTTTCGTTCAGGATTGAAGCGCTTTCCGTAGCAAGGATACGTTGTTTCGAAATAAATCGGTAATAAGAATAGTAACTTCACCATGGTTACTTTTAGGCGTTCGATAGATGCCCTGAATTCTTGCTCTGTGCATAGATTTGGCATGTAGGATGCTCTAGTCAGTGTGGACCACATGTTACAGATAGCTCCTTTCTTCCCTGTATCTTCACCGGACCTGGAGTTCCATGAACTATCAAAGCGGCCACGCAATGAAAAGCTCGATCGATAAGACAAATAAATTTGGATCCCGGCCGCAACTGTCGAGGGGGCGCGCTGTTCTTCTTCTTGGCCTTGCCGTTGTGCTGACAGGCTGCGCCACCATCAAGATCCCTGACGACAGGACCACCGGGCCTGGACCCGCGACCGGACTTACCGGCAACTGGCAGTTTCAGATCACCCCCACCGGCGGTCCGGGCTCGTTTACCTCGCTCGCGGGGTTCATCAGTGAGACCGAAGGCACTCCCGTCGACGGCGATCCCGTCACCGCCGTCTTTCAGGCCACTCCCGCGACCTGCTTCGATGGAACGGAAATCATTCCTCTTTCCGGAACCGTCAAGACCAGCCAGCTCGATCTTCGTTCCTTCTCTATCGTCGGGCAGTTCGTCACCATCAACGCGACCGAGGACTCCACCTTCAGCCATCTGACCGGGACCTACAGCATCGGCGGGGGCTGCGCCAACGGCGCGGCCGGAACCCTCAGCGGCGTCCGCTATGCCTCGCTCAGCGGCAGCTACTCCGGAGCGATCACCGGCAGCAATCCTCCCAAAAACATCTCGGTGGCTCTCCAGCAGAGTTCAGATGGGCAGGGCGATGGATCCTTCCTGGTCACGGGAACCGCGGCCTTCACCGGCAATCCATGCTTTACACGTGGAACCGTCACCAGTCCGACCAGCTACATCGTGGGACAGTCCGTCAGCCTGACGCTCACCACCGATGCCCCCAGCAACCCCCAGGTCGTCCTGACCGGAACCATCGACCCTGCGGCGAGCACCCTCTCCCTCAGCTCCATTCAGGTCAACGGAGGCAGCTGCCCGGGTTCCCTGGGAGCCGCATCCCTCCCGCGGTCTCAATGAAACATACTCGAGCCAATTCGATATCAACGATCCTCTTTCAGCTTGAATCACTTGAAACACATACAACGACCATGAGAAAGCTCAATCTTCACCAGCGAAGCAACCTCTCCCGGATCTCTTGTCTGTCCTGCCTGCTCCTCCTGCTCGCAGGCTGCAGCTCCAAAGGCGGAGGCAGCGGGAGTGGAGGCGACAACGGAGGCGGAAGCAATCCGGGAGCGACTCCTTCGGTGAACGTCACCGGCAACTGGCAGTTTCAGTCGACCCAGACCGCGGGCCCGTCGACCTTCGCCACCCTCGCCGGCTTTCTCGACCAGCAGGGGACCAGCGGCTCGGACAGCAACTTCACCACCGCCGCTCTCCGCTCCTTCGGGACTGCGGCTACCGGCTGCTACAGCGCCAATCCTCTTCCGATGAACGGCTCCGTTCTCGGAACCCAGGTCTCGCTTCGTTCGTTCCCGGTGAACGGCCAGCTGCTGACCATCAACGCCAACGCGAACTCCGCCGGCAACCAGATCTCCGGCTCCTGGAGCGTGAGCGGAGGCTGCGCCGATGGAGCAAAGGGAACCCTCACCGGCGTCGAATATGCTCCTGTGACCGGTCAGTACTCCGGTCCCGTCACAGGAGGAGCAGCCGGCCAGAGCATCTCACTCTCGCTCACCCAGACTCCCCCTGGAGCCGGAGACGGCACCTTCCTGATCGGCGGCACAGCAGCTTTCAGCGGATTCGCCTGCTTTCAGGGAGGCTCCATCTCCACCCCCAACGGAACCATCATCGGAAGTGCCGTCACCCTGCGCATCGACACCAACGACCCCAACGCGACTGTCGTCATGACCGGCACCACCGATCCGGCAGCCGACATGCTGAACTTTCAGTCGATCGAGATCACCGGAGGAAGCTGTAAGGGAGCTCTGAACGGTGCTGTGCTGAAGACCCCGACCTCCTGAAATGGGCCGGAGGGAGCCGGAAATAACACGAAAATCTTTTGAAAAAACCATGAGGATGAGAGCATGATAACTACCGTCCGCACACGTCGAACATGGATACACGCTGTATGTTTAGAGGTTCTCCTTTGAAGCCCGGAATTAAATTCACCCTTGGCCTGGTCGCTCTTCTCTTCCCCGCATCCGTGGCACGGCCCCAGGCGGTTCCCGCGGCGACCCAGACGCTTCGGCTCTCGGGCTTCGCCGGACTCACCGGAAACTGGACAGGACTGAATGGAGGAAAGAACCTCGGCATCACGGCGGGCGGCGATCTTACCCTGCCTTCCCACCATTCCTTCATCCCCTCGCTCGAGATCCGCGGAACCTACCCCTTCATCGAAGGCAACATCGACAGTCAGCGTAACCTGCTGGGCGGCCTCAAGGTCGAGAAGGTCTATGGTCGGCTCCATCCGTACGGGGATGTGCTCTACGGGCGGGGATCGATCCATTATCAAAAGGGCGGTTATCCGGATCTCTCCAGTACCTTTCTCTATATTCAGTCGCCGTCGAACATCCTCTCCTTCGGAGGTGGGGCAGACTACGACCTGAATCGAAACTTCGCCGTGAAGGCTGACTTTCAATTTCAGAGATACTCGACGCCGGTGACGGATTCAGGACACATCTACGCCAAGCCGCTTACTCTCGGCATCGTCTATCGGCTGAGCTTCAACCATTGAGCGCGCCGCGTGAACGGATAACGACGAACCTCGTCTGAGCAAAAGCAGCCCACTCATGCAAACCAAACTACAAACGATGCAGTCTGGAGATCCTCTCCAGGCTGCATCGTTTGCGATACGAGTCGTTAGTGGGCGGGGGCCAGGGACACGATTGTAACCGCATCGGTTACAGGAATCGTCACCGGGTTTCCGGACGAAGCAGGCTGCGTGTTCATGTTTCCACTATCGTCCAGCGTCGAGACCGTCACCGCTCCCACCGGCGTGTTCGACTTCAGCGTGACCGACTGAGGCGGAATCGAGTACGTTTCATACGGAGCGACCGGGTTCGCGCTCGCCACTCCGAGCCACAGAGCCATCATCCAGGTTCCGTCCTTCTTCTGGAACAGGGTGTGGTAAACGTTATTGGTCTGCCCCGTCAACGAGTAGTCCAGCTTGCCCGGCGTCGTGAAGTTCTCATCCGAGAACAACGTGATCAGGTTCTTGATCGCCGTGTACGCCGGCTTGGGGGAGTAATCCCCATGGACCAGCCCATAACTCGGCCCGGTCGGCTCATCCATCAGCTCGTAGATGTACGTGCGCGGCACTCCCATCGACAGGTGCTCGAACAGGATGCGGGTCATGTACTTGCCAAAGACCGCGTCCGACTGCGTCCCACTGATGTAGCCGGCCTCGGTCGAGACCACCGGCTTGCCGACCGCATTCACCTTGGCCACACACACGTTGAACGACATCGTCCCATACAACCCGCAGTTATAGAAGGCTCCGCCATAAGCGGGCGTCTCTGGGAAGCGCGGATAGTAATAGTCGTGCATATTGCCGAAGTCGACAGAAGCACCCAGGTTGCCCATCGCTGGAATCAGGTTGATATCGCTTATGGTCGCATTGTAGATCGGCATCGAAGCTGTGGCCGGATTCGAGTGAACCGTGTCGTGCAGCATCGCCATGAAGTTCCGTAGGGTTGCCCCGACATCTTTATCATCTTCGTTCGGTCCCTCGTAGGCCTCCACCGAGTTCGGCGCGTTTGCATAGATATCGCTGATGTTCTGGGCCGACATGTTGGCATCGAGCAGCCAGTCGCCCTTGATGCCCGCCTGCGCCAGCTTCTCGGCGTTGGCATAGATCTGAGGCACCACATACTTATCGACGCCGCTGCGATAGTGATGAATCCCGAGATTCACCATCGACTGCGTCACGCCGGGAAGGTCGGTGTAATACTTCGTTTCGCCAAAGGTCAGATGGATGTTGACTCCAACCGAATCCGGAAAGCTGAACGCCGGAAGTGCCTGTTCGCCCTGTCCCGCATTGACGTTCACCGCTGCCGTCGCGGAGGTCGTCTGGCCCACGCTGTCGATCGCATGGCACGTTACCTGGATGGTTCCGGTCGCGCCTCCCGAGTTGAGAGTCGCCGTACCGCCGTTCTCGGTGATCGTTCCGGCCGTCGTCGTGTAGCTCATCGTTACGGGAAGATTGGAGGGACTCGTCGCCGCCCCGGTGATCGTCGTCGAATCTCCTGGATTGATCGTTGCGGGAGAGGCGTTGCAGGTCAACGTGGGAGGAGCGGAGTTGGGCTGGATCACTAGCGCAGTCGCAGCCGCCGTGCTCGGAGCCACACCATTTGCGCCCGAGTAGCTGGCTGAGATGGAGTGCGTTCCCTGCGACAGTCCGGGAATGCTGACACCGGCGATGCCTGCCGAGTTAACAGGTGCGCTCGCGACCGCGGTTCCTCCATCGCTGAACGTCACCGTGCCGCCAGTCACCGGGGTGGAGGATTGGACCGCCGCGACGAAGGCGAGGTATTGTCCCGGGTGCAGAGTTCCGGGGGGAAGCGCGAGAAAGGTCTTGCTCGCAGCCTGTCCGAAGACAGGTGTCATCATTCCGGCAAATAGAGCGACTGCCGAGCCTGTTCTGAGTAAATTCAGCGTCATTCTTTGCATTGCTATCGATCCTCAATCGTAAAAAGTAGGGAGGGGGGAGGTGCTTCCCTCGATGGAAGATGTGGCCGAAACCAGGAGACACACTTCGAGCGTTGCTCTCGGCAGGATCGCCTGGTTCCCGTAAAAAAACTGCAGATCCGTCGGCCTTTATTCTTTGGCCTCATCCCTTCGCAACAACAAAACGTGGCCGCCTTGATGGGCACGCGAGGTGCTCAAGGCCGGTCAATATCAACACAGATATCCCGCGCTCCAGGAATCCGCTTTGATCGATTCCTGGAGATGGCTGAAGACGATTCATGTACGACTCGCGGCAGGGACCACCCCCTGCGCTACGAATGGATGAAACGAGACCTCAGCCCTGAGGACAGGGGCCCGACGACACTGATTCTTTGGCAGGAAGTTCCGGGAAGGATGAATGTACAACAGGCACAGTTACATTCTTCTATAGGGCAATCCATTCTTCGTGCGACTACTGTGTGCTCTATAAAAGACAGTGTGTGGATTTAGGTAGAGCATACCAGCAAAGACCCCATGGCAACAGCCGGTTGATTGCAAAAGCAGGCCCTTCGTCGATGAAAATTCGTTCAATGCTCTCCCCTTTCTTCCATGGCCTGGAAGAATAAATCTCCGCATACCGACCTAACTCAATGAAAGCGCGCAACGCCCTTACCCGGCATTCGGAAGATTTTTCCTGCTCGCAAAAAAAGAACATCCTGAAAAATTTTTCAGAGATCGACCGCTTACTCCTCTTCTCTCCAGCAATCGAATTCCATTTCCATGAACCGTTCTGCGTAACTCCTCCAAACCGGAGATAACTCCTCTTTCCCTACGGTTTCCGCTTAAGGACGCTGCGCGAATGGGTCCTTGTCCACCCAGTCCGCTCATGGGACAAAGAGATGTGGTCGCCCACAGCGATACCATCACCCCTAAAGACGACCCCGCAGATAAGCCCGTTCTCTGTTCCCTCTTCTGCATCTCACCCAGAATGAGTGGAGAGGTCATCCGAACCTGCATTCCCGCGCGTCTCGATCGGCTTCCCTGGTCTCGCTGGCACTGGCTTATCGTCACCGGACTTGGCATCACCTGGATCCTCGACGGCCTAGAGGTCACCCTGGCCGGAACCCTCGGCGGCGTCCTCAAACAAGCCCTGCACCTCACCGACTCCGAGGTCGGCCAGTCCGCGGCCTTCTACCTCTCCGGAGCCGTCCTCGGAGCCCTCTTCTTCGGCTGGTCCACCGACCGCCTGGGCCGGAAGAAGCTCTTCACCATCACGCTGCTGGTCTATCTTCTGGCGACCGCCGCCAGCGCCCTCTCCTGGAACTTCACCAGCTACTCCGTCTTCCGCTTCATCACCGGCCTGGGCATCGGAGGCGAATACGCCGCCATCAATTCCGCCATCGACGAGCTCATTCCCGCCCGCCTCCGCGGCCGCATCGACCTCATCATCAACTCCACCTACTGGCTCGGAGCCGCCCTCGGCGCGGCGATGACCATCGTCCTGCTCAACGGCCATCTCGTCTCCGAGAACATCGCCTGGCGCTTTGCCTTCGGACTCGGCGTCGTACTCGGCATCGGCATCCTCTTCCTCCGCCACTTCGTCCCCGAGAGCCCGCGTTGGCTCGTCATCCACGGCCAGAACGATGCCGCCGAGAAGATCGTCTGCGACGTCGAAGACAAGGTCGCCGAACAGACCGGCGAGCGCCTGCCTCACCCCGACGAAGACGCCGTCGAGATCCACACCCGCACCCACACCCCGCTCAGCGAGGTCTGGCACGCCATGATGGGAGAGAACCGCGCCCGCTCTGTTCTGGGCCTCACCCTGATGATGGCGCAGGCCTTCTTCTACAACGCCATCTTCTTCACCTACGCCCTCGTGCTCGAGCGCTTCTACAACATTCCGCCCATCAAGGCCGGCTACTACATCTTCCCCTTCGCGCTCGGAAACGTCCTCGGCCCCATCCTGATCGGCCATCTCTTCGACACCGTCGGACGCAAGAAGATGATCTCGCTCACCTACGCTCTCAGCGGAATCCTGCTCGCCATCACCGGCTGGCTCTTCGTTGAGAACATGCTCACCGCCGTTACCCAGACCCTCTGCTGGACGGCGATCTTCTTCGTCGCCTCCTCCGCCGCCAGCTCCGCCTACCTTACAGTGAGCGAGGTCTTCCCGCTCGAGGTCCGAGCCATGGCCATCAGCATCTTCTACGCCATCGGCACCCTCATCGGAGGCGTCGCCGCGCCGGCCCTCTTCGGAGCACTCATCCAGACCGGCTCCCGCGCGCATCTCTTTCGCGGATACCTGGGCGCAGCCGTGCTGATGCTCATCGCCGCCGGAACCGAGATGACCCTGGGAGTCGCAGCCGAAGGCCAGTCGCTCGAAAAGATCAGCAAGCCGCTCTCAGCACGAGGTTAATATTCTGGAAGGAGAAGTATGGAGCCGATGAGCGGATTTGAACCGCTGACCTACTGATTACGAATCAGTTGCTCTACCAGCTGAGCTACATCGGCGCTTGGAACGATCTCTGCTACGGCCACCCGCCGTCCGAGATTAACAGAAGACGCGAATCTCCTGCACCTATCAAGTTTACCGGGAATGCCCGTCCGGTGCAACGATTCGCTTGTCCCCCCCTTTTCGCGCAATCGGTTACTCTCAGAAGCACCATGCACTCGCTTCGGCCCGCGCTTCTCTCTGCAATCGCCGCCATCCTGGCTCTCTTCGCGCTCCCCACCCATGCACAAAACCCCACAACTCCCGTGACCAAAGAGATCATCGCCTACGTCTTCCCTCAGGACCGCGTCCTCTCGCCCGATGAGGTCAACGGCCGCCGCCTCACCCGCATCAACTACGCCTTCGCCAACATCAAGAACGACGAGATCGTCGAAGGATTCCCCCACGATGCCGAGAACCTCGCCATCCTTAATAAGCTCAAGCACACCAACCCCTCCCTCAAGATCCTCGTCTCGGTCGGAGGCTGGACGTGGTCCGGCGGCTTCTCCGACGCGGCCCTCACGCCGCAGTCCCGCGCACGCTTCATCGCAAGCGCCGCCCGTCTCATCGAGCGCCACCACCTCGACGGCATCGACCTCGACTGGGAGTATCCCGGCCAGACCGGCAACGGCAATACCTTCCGTCCCGAGGACAAGCACAACTTCACCCTCCTGCTCGCCGAGCTGCGCCAGCGCCTCGACCGCGAGCAGACCCGCCTCGGCCGCCGCCTCTACACCTCCATCGCCACCGGAGCCTTCACCAAATTCCTAGAACACACCGAGATGGCCATGGTCCAGAACTACGTCGACTCCATCAACCTGATGACCTACGACTTTTACGTCGGAGGACCCTCGACCGGACACGACGCTCCGCTCTTCCACAATCCTTCCGATCCCAAGCACGTCTCCGCCGAGCTGTCGGTCGAAGCCTACGAACAGGCCGGAGTCTCCGCACGCAAGATCGTCCTCGGCGTTCCCTTCTACGGCAGAAGCTGGGGCGAGGTCGCCAACAAAAATCACGGCCTCTTCCAGCCCGGCAAGGCCGCCAAGGGAGTTCACTTCTCCTACCCCGACCTGCCGAATCTGCTCGCCACCGGCTTCTCCCGCTACTGGGACGCCGAAGCCTCCGCACCCTATCTCTACAACCCGCACACGCGCATCTTCGTCACCTACGAAGATCCCCAGTCCCTCGCCGCGAAGTGCAGGTACGTCAACGAACATCGCCTGGGTGGCGTGATGTTCTGGGAGTACTTCAACGACTCCACCGGGATTCTGCTTGAAGCAGTCCATGCCGGGATGACGCCTGTGGCACCAAAGACCCATGACACAAAAGAAACATCGAAGGCAGGCGAAGAGGGACGCTAGAATTCTTTCAATCTCTTTTCCCGATCAGAGCAACACCTAGAAAGCTCCTACTGCCCATGGCCACTCTCGCAGAACCTGGAACCCAAACCATCCCCCCCACAACTCAGGCTCCTCGCGTCGTCTCGCTCGACATCTTCCGCGGCCTCACCATGGCGGTCATGGTCTTCGTCAACGACCTCGCCAGCGTCAAAGGTCTCCCCTGGTGGACCTATCACGCCTCTGGCAATATCGACGCCATGACCTACGTCGATATGGTCTTCCCCGCCTTCCTCTTCATCTTGGGCATGGCCATTCCGCTCGCCGTCGAGCAACGCCTCCGCAAAGATCCCTCCCTGCCGCATCTCTGGATGCACATCCTCCTGCGCTCCTTCTCGCTACTGGTGCTTGGACTGATCCTCGCCAACGCGGGCGGCGGCGACCCCGCGCTTATCCATATGCGGCCCAGCGTCTGGACTCTGCTCGCGCTGCTCGGCGCTCTGCTGGTCTGGCAGGTCTATCCCCGGAACAACGGGGCCCGCAACGACGGCCGCCAGACGCTCTACCGCGCCCTCCGCATCGCCGGCGCCCTCCTGATCGCCGTGATGTTCGCTATCTTCCGCCACACCGCCAAAGACGGCAGCGTCACCTGGATCCGAACCGCCTACCCGGAGATTCTCGGCCTGCTCGCCTTCGCCTATCTCACCACCTGCATCCTCTACGTCCCCACCCGGCGCTGGCGCTGGGCGCCCTTCGTCTGGTTCGCCGTCCTCACCCTCTTCTGCGCTCTCTCCACCGCGAAGCTCATTCCACTGCCCGGCCACGCCTCGCTCTACCTCTGGCCCTTCCACAACGGCTCCTCCACGTCGATCTCCATGGCGGGAGTCGCCACCTCCATGATCTTCGTCGGGCCTCACAGCCTAAGGTGGCCCAACTTCCGCTCCAAAGCCGCCTTCGCCGGGGGCTTCGCGGCAGCGACGCTGGTCGCCGGAGGCATCCTCACCCCGCTCGGCATCTCGAAGATCCGCGCTACCCCCACCTGGTGCCTCTATAGCATCGGCATCAGCATCCTGACCTTCATCTTTCTCTACTGGATCGCCGACGTCCGGCATCACACCCGCTGGGCCTTCTTCACCCGCTCCGCCGGCTCCAACACCCTGCTCACCTACCTTCTGCCCGACATCTGGTACTTCGCCCTCTCGGCCCTCGGCATCACCTGGTTCCGCACCCATCTCGCCTGGGGGACCCCGGGCGTTCTTCGCGCCATCGCCTTCACCCCCCTAATCCTCGTCCTCTCGGCGGTGCTGACCCGCATGAAGATTCGCCTCCAGATCTAAAACGGGGATGGCTTAGCAGCGGGGCCGACAAGCACTCCAAAGACAAAAGAGGCCACCCGGCAACAGGGCGGCCTCTTGTTAGGGAGAATAGTTCCAACGGAGGCAAAGCCATCAGAACTTTCTGGCGAAATACTATGGTTGGCAAAATGACGTGTCAAGGTTTAATCCCGACGGCCATAACTGATTGGAGCATCGCAAGTTATGGATGTTATCAAATAGATAACACCTCTCTCTATATTCGCCATTTATACGCTTTTATGGGGTTATCTTCTAACAAAAATAGCCTCAAATCAGCCAATTAGCTTTTGAGCTGCACCACCCCCGGTGCAGTTCAGGGCTGCCGGCTCTGTCCCTCTCCATGAATCGGGGCCGGCCGACCGCTCAGGTCGATCCGGAGAAACTCCGGCTCCGATGCCGCGGGCTTACCCTGCAGAACCCTGACCGCAGCCCGTCCCGCTCCCAGCGACAGCCCCAGCACGATGGCAGCCAGAGCTCCAAAGCCCGAGAAGATAGCAATGCTCGACAGCAGGCTGTAGGTCTTGCGCACCTCGGTGTGGAACTCGGCCGGCATCGGCTTGTTCCAGATCACCTCGACCTTGGGATGAATGCCCTCCACCAGACCCTTGGCCTCGGCCAACGGCCACTCGCCCGTCGTTAGGATCACCAGCGTTCCGGCCCTTCGCATCACTACCGTGCCCGCCGCCTTTCCCTGGTTATGGACCTCGGCCTCGATGGCGCGCAGACGATCGCCTGCGATCTCCGGCGTGGGATAGATCAGCATCGTCAGCTTACCCCGGCCCGCATACTTGGCCGTCACCGCCTCGGCGGCCTTGTCGAAGCCCAGGATTCCCCCCGGAAGCACACCTCCCATCGCCTCGTAGCTCACCGGTCCCAGAGCGTACCTCACCGAATCCCGCTCGAGCCCCTTGGCCGGAACCAGCGTCGGCAGCAGCGGAGCCAGACCCTTCGGCCCGCTCACCTTCGGCAGCCCGACCTGGATGCGGCTCAGCAGGGCCTCCACCTTGTCGCCCCGGCCACCCTCGGTCTCCACCAGGCTCGTGCCCGACCGGAAGAGGTAATGGTCGCCGTTCAGATTCGTTTCCTCGCCCAGCCCTACGCCGCGATACGCCGATCCCGGCTTTTGCAGGAAGCTGTAGGCCGCATGTGCTCCCGTGGCATCAACAAACTCCCGCACCACCACGGTCACAGCCGGTCCTGAAGCTCCGGCACGGTACGTTCCGCGCTCCACCTTCTGCTGGCCATCCTCTTTCAGAACCGTGGGAAGCTGTCCATCATCCTTGCTTGGGGGCTCAGGCATCGGCTCGGCCTGGAGAGTCCAGTCTCCGGCCTGCTGGGGAAGCAACGGTGCGGGAGGAACCAGCAGCGTCGTCTTTGCACCCTGGCTCCACGCCCCCGGTGTCAAAGCCATCGCAAACGTCCCTACCACGCCTGCCCTCAGCAACCATCGCATCCACCCGGATCTTCTCAGCCTGCCCTGTTCCATAAAACACCGTCCTGCTTCCGGCCAGATTACACCAAGACAACCGCGAATCGCCTCCTCACGGAGAGACGAGGATCGACAGCCAGCGTGATCCGAAACGCTGCCGCTCTTCCATCAGCAGCAGAATCTGAAACCCATCCCTAACAAAGATGGGATATAGTCCACTCTCCGGCCCCCGCAACCTTTCCACAAGGACAGACAACGATGAGCGGCGGATTCGAACAAGCCCACGAGCATCTCGAACACACCTCCCACGGCCACGGAAGCGACCCCCATAACCGGCGAGCAGCCATCCTCATCGCAATCATGGCAGCGGCGCTCTCGATCACAGAGTTCGCCTCCAAGGACGCCCAGACCGAGTACCTCACCAACCACATCGCCGCCAGCGACACCTGGTCGCAATACCAGGGCAAGTCCGTGCGCCGCACCGCGCTGCTCTCCGAGGCCGACCTTCTCTCCAGCCTCCCCAACTCCTCCGATCCCGCCATCCAGAAGCGGATCGCCGACGCCCGCGGCAACGCCGAACGCATGCAGTCCGAGCCTGGAAAGGACGGCATGGAGCAGTTGGTCGAGAGGGCGCACGAGCAGGAGCACGAGCGCGATCACGCCTCGCACCGCGACCATGTCCTCGAGATCGCCAGCGGGGGCCTGCAGATCGCGATCGTTCTGGCCTCTATCTCGGTCGTGGTCGGGCTTCCTCTCTTCATGGGAGCGAGCGTCGTGCTCGGTCTGGCTTCGGTTGCCTATGCGCTGATCGGCGCAAACTTTATTCACTAGGTGAAGAACAGGCGCTGCCGCGCGGGCCCACTACGGTCACTTCGTGACGCGTATACCGCCTTCTCCGCGGGCTTCCCGGTGGTCGGCGCAAAGATCTTCGCAAGCGACCAACGGGAGCCCACCCCGAAGGGAAGACACGCGTCACGAAGTGACCGCCCCACGCGCAGTGGGCCCGGCCGGCAGGCCATCGCCTTGAAGTAGGTCAACGCGAACGGCAATTGTTCTCCGCGTCATGGAGCCGGTGAGACCGGTGCGCCCACTTCCGCATCCAAACATCAGCAAAACTAAACTAGCCGTTTTATTACGATCCATGAAGGCTGCAGGCCCTATCACGATATTCGACGCAGGAGCTTGTATCTTATGTCCGATAACTCCACTTCCTCGAAACCCGTCTGGTTCATCACGGGCTGCTCGACCGGCTTCGGCCGCGAGCTCGCGCTCCACACCCTCTCGCTCGGCTATCCCACCGTCGTCACCGCCCGCAAGCCCGAGCAGGTCGCCGACATCGCGAAGACAGCACCCGATCTCGCCCTCGTGCTTGAGCTCGATGTCACCCAGCCCGAGCAGGTCACCTCCGCCATCAAGGCCGCCGAAGAAAAGTTCGGCCGCATCGACGTCCTGGTCAACAACGCCGGCATCGGCTACTTCGGCTCCTTCGAGGAGAGCGAGCTCGATCAGGTCCACGCCATGTTCGACATCAACGTCTGGGGTCTGGTCTCCGCCACCCGCGCCGCCCTTCCCGGCATGCGCAAGCACCGCTCGGGAACCATCGTCAACGTCTCCTCCATCGGAGGCCTGACCGCCTTCCCGACCTTCAGCTACTACCACGGGACCAAGTTCGCCGTGGAGGGCATGTCCGAGTCCCTCGCGCAGGAGGTCGGTCCGCTCGGCATCAAGGTGCTTCTGGTCGAGCCCGGCCCCTTCCGCACCGACTGGGCCGGCCGTTCCGCCAACGAGGCCCCGCGCACCATCGCCGACTACGACGAGACCAGCGGCAAGCGCACCCAGACCACCCGCGGCTACAGCGGCAAGCAGCCCGGCGACCCGGCCCGCGCCGCCAGGGCCATCGTCGAGACGGTCGAGTCCGCCAACCCGCCGCTGCACTTGGTCCTCGGCAAGATCGCCCTCAACGCCGCCCGCACCAAGGTCACGGCCCTGACCAAAGACCTTGACGCCTGGGCCAAGGTCTCCGAAGGCGCCGACTTCCCCGAAGGCGAGTAATCCGGACGCCTGCCCATATCAGCGGAAGACTGGGCAGGCATCCTTATTCATCGGTCGGCGTACAGATTTCCAGCGACCTGCGGGAGCCTTGCTCTCCTGCGCAAACAGGGTGATCTCGCCATCCGGAAAGAGAGTGAAGTTGGTGTCGTAGGTGATCGATGGCCGCGATGATATAGCCGTGGCTGACGATGTCCTCGAGCTCCGCCGTATAGAGGAAGGCGGGATTCCCCCAGCCATGGGAGAAGAGCAGCAAGGGGAAGTGTTGCTTGCCCGAGGCGAAGGGGGCATCGTCGATTACAACGGTCGCGGGCAATGACTGAGGCCTTCATACGTCGACGGGGAAAACATGTCGGCGAAGTCGCCCGGGCTTATCTTGGATTCGTTCTCTTTAAAAGGGCCGGGAAGATAGGGAGCCGTCTTACTCCTGCCGGAGAGGTTCCGATCTGTGGGATACCAGATGTAGAGCATCATCCTGCGACGGGCATCTGGCTTGGAAGAGAGAGGCTCGAATCGGCTGCTATCGGTGAGCTGGTAACTGATGCGTCCTATGCCATAGGGGCCGGTGGGCAGAGGCAGTTGAGACTGGCTTGAGACAGAAGGCGCGTGCAGAGGAACAGAGCATAAAGGATAGATGTCGTCACCAAGAATGCTCTGGTCATGTGGGAAATATAGGACGCGAGAAGAGAAAGAGATCTAAACCATTAATGACAAAGCACTTATTTCAGGAATGACAAAAAATATTCCAAATAAAGTTGGGCGCGGCGCTATGTTCCTTCGCCCGACCAGTCCTGACCTACGGAGAGGCTCCTATGGATTTCGACCGTTCAGAGATTCCAACCCCGGGAGGGGTACTGCTCAATCCCTGGTGCGCTGCCCGTAGGAGGGCCGCGTCGTTATTGTCCTCGCCAAGCTCCCAGATCATCAGGCCGCCGAGGCCCTGGTCACGCACGAAGTTGGCCTTGTGAGCGACCGAGATGGGATCTTCGTAGGTCCAGAAGACGTCGCCGTCGAACAGCCAGGGAGCCTGCGAGGCGGGATCTCGGTAGACGGTCGAGTGATCCATCAGGGTCTGGATATAGCCGTAGGGGCGGTCGCCGTGGATGCCGGTTCCCTCCTGGAACAGGCCGTGGCCGTCCTCTGGGACCTGGTGCCAGCCGTAGGCATAGAAGGGGACGCCCATCAGGAGCTTGTCGGTGGGGACGCCGGCGTTGTGCCAGGCGGAGACGGAACGGGCTACGGTTCCGCCTTCAAACTGCTCCGGGGCGGAGAGGGGAGCGATAAGGCCGGTGGTATCGCTCCACGGTCCGATGAAGTCGTAGGTCATCAGGCCCACCTGGTCGACCAGTGCCGCGACCGCGGCGACATCAGTCCCGGGATACATATGCGGAGAGGGGCCGGTAGCGATAGTCAGGCGCAGCTCAGGGCGGACGGCGCTCATCTGTCGGCGAAACTCCTGGAGCAGCGCGAGGAAGTTGGCAGCATCGGGCTCGCGCGGGAACTCCCAGTCGAGATCGATGCCGTCGAAGAGATTGGGCGCGTCGATGCCCGGCGCGAGGTGGCCTTTAATAAAGGTGTCGATGCAGGAGGCGACGAAGGACTCGCGATTCTCAGGCCGGGCGTCGAAGGCGAAGTCCGAGGCGCGGCCTTCGAGCGAGATGAGGATGCGGAGGTGGGGATATCGCTGCTTGAGCAGTTGAAGCTGGTGCAGGTGGCCGCGAAAAGGATGTGCGGGGGAATCGGCAATGCCATTGACGCTCTGCTGGGCCGAAAAGCTGAAGTTGAGATCGGCGTTGGGGTCGGCCACCGAGCAGCGGCCGTTGGTCACGAAGCCCTGGGCATAGTTGATCTGATCGACCAGAGGGGCGTGACCGCCGGGAGAGATGAGGTTTTTGACCAGATAAGGTTGATCATCGTACAGGCCCCACTGGGGAAAGTAGCCGACGAGCCTGGGGTGAGAGGCTGTTACGGTCTTTTGTGCCAATCCCGCCGGAAGCGTGCCAAAAAGAAGGGTAATCGTAAGCAGCAGGCGAGGGGAGAACACACGACGCATACAAGAGAGACGCAGACGATTGGGTTTGGATGCATGCCTCGGATGCCGGGGCAGGAATTTTCGTGAATCTGTAATGGATGCTCTGCGCCTGCCGGATTGCAGGGTGGGCGGTCAGGCAGGGGCACGGAGAGTCCCTTGGTAGAATCGACATAATTATGTCGACTGCTACCGCGCTTTCGCCGGAGATTCTTGCCAAATACCAGCCCGTGATCGGGCTTGAGGTTCACGTTCAGCTGCTGACCGAGACCAAGGCCTTCTGCGGCTGTGTGAACCAGTACGGCGGCGAGCCCAATACGCACGTCTGCCCGACCTGCCTTGGTCTTCCCGGGGCTCTGCCGGTGTTGAACCGCAAGGCGGTGGAGTATGCTGCGCTGGCCGCGAGGGCGATCCACTGCGAGATTCGCGAGACCAGCGTCTTCGCACGCAAGAACTACTTCTACCCGGATTCGCCGAAGGGCTACCAGATCTCGCAGTTCGATAAGCCGATCGCGGAGAACGGATGGATCGAGGTTCCCGCGTTCGACGAGAGCGGAGTCGCGATCACCAAGCGCGTCGGCGTGACGCGCCTGCACATGGAAGAGGACGCGGGCAAGAGTATCCACGACGGCTTCGCTGATTCGATCAATCGGACGTATATCGATCTGAACCGCTGCGGAACGCCGCTGGTTGAGATCGTCTCCGAGCCCGACCTGCGCACACCGGACGAGGTCTTCGAGTACCTGACGCGATTGAAGGAGATTCTGCTCTATACGGGCGTGAGCGACTGCAACATGGAAGAGGGTTCGCTGCGTTGCGACGCCAATGTGAGCGTGATGCTGAAGGGCGCGAAACAGTTCGGAACCAAAGCCGAGGTGAAGAACGTCAATAGCTTCCGCTACATTCGCGCGGCGGTGCAGTACGAGATCGAGCGCCAGATCGGCGTGATCGAAGACGGCGGCCGCGTGGTGCAAGAGTCGCGGCTGTGGAACTCGGGCGAGGGCCGGACGTACTCGATGCGCTCGAAGGAACAGGCGCACGACTATCGCTACTTCCCGGAGCCGGATCTTCCGCCACTGGTGGTGGGAGCGGAGTGGCTCAAAGAGATTCTGGAGGACATGCCGGAGCTTCCGGAGAAACGGCGTGCTCGCATGATCGCCGAATACGGCCTGAACGAGCAGGACGCGGCGACGATTACGGCGACGCGTGACTTCGCGGATCGCTTCGAGGAGGCGGCCAGGAAGGCGAGATCGCCCAAACGTGTGGCCTCGATTCTGCTGTCGGAGATTACGATGCGTCTGCGCGCGGCGGAGCTTGAGGACGACCAGTCTCCGGTCTCGCTCGATGGAATCGTGCTGGCCGCCGATCTGATGGAAGAGGGCACGATCAGCTCGAAGCAGCTGAAGCAGCTGCTGGATGCGAGCTTCGCCGAGGGCAAGGATTTTCCGGAGATCTACGAACGCGACAAGCCGCAGCAGATCTCCGACGCCGGTGCGATCGAGACGATGATCGACGAGGTGATCGCAGCGAATCCGAAGCAGGTGGAGCAGTATCGCGGCGGCAAGAAGACGGTGGCAGCGTTCTTCGTGGGCCAAGTGATGCGGCTGTCGAAGGGACAGGCGAATCCGGGGCTACTGAACAAGCTGGTGACGAAGAAGCTCGATAGCTGACGCTGGGTAAAAGACAGGCGCTGCCGCGCGGGCCGCTGCGCGTGGGCCCGGCCGGCAGGCAATCGCCCTCTGCGGTTTAATAAGCGGATGCGAATGTGGACTGCGGCTGCAGTAGTATCGTTGGCGCTGATGGGCTGCAGAGGAGACGAGAGTTTCGTGGCGCCTGAAGAGCCGATGCCTCCCAATACGATTCTGCTGTCGGGCATGATGCGTGAGCTGTCGGCTACGCCGGGGTTTACCGATGCTCTACTGGCGCAGCTGCATGGTACGAAGCAGGGGCCGGCGCTGATGAGCCCCTCGCTGCTCAAGCGCCTGCGTGAGCTGATCCTGGGCAAGGACTGGAGCGGGCTCGATCGCTTTCCCGGCTGGACGCTGTCGGGCATCAATCCCACGGTGAAGATCGCTGGCCGCCTGGTGGCGAAGAAGGATGATGGCAGCGCTGGGGATGATGCGGGAGCAAGCGCACAGGCCTCATTCGAGATCGGTGCTGTAACGACAGAGCGTCTGCGGCCCTTCCTCGATCTGGGGGAGTACACGCTGGAGCAGGGCGGCGTGGTAGACCTGAACCAGCCCTCGAAGCTTGCGGGATTCACCACGGACGGCATCGTCACCGAGCTGGGCGCGGGAGTTGTCCGCGGGGATGGACCGAATGCGCTCCTCGCTCCGATGCACGCCGAGAGTCAGCGGATGGCGGATGTTTTGAATCGGCTGAGTCTGAACGCAGTGAGCAGCGTGCAACAGATTCAGGCTGCGGTGGGAGCGGAACATGCCGCCTCGCCACAAAATCTGATTGCGGCCCTGATGGCGACGGGACATACGGTCGCGGTCTACGACGCACGCTACTTCGCCAACTTCGGGCACTTCCATTACAAGCGCCAGGGCACTGGCCTTGCTCAGGAGGTGATGATGCCCTTCTGGATCGATACCCGGATTGCGATTCCCGGCACGAAGCGGCCGCTGCTGGTTCCGGTGAGCCACGCCGAGTATGAGTGGGAGATTCGCGGGCCGAAGATCAACGCGAATGTGAGCTGGTACTTCGGTATCGACGGCAAGAGCGAGTTTCGCACCATGGACACGCAGGACCAGGCGTGGGTGCTGGGGCGGCATGCGCATACGTATCACGGCAAGGATGCGGTCGAGGTGACGCGGCTGGTGGCAGCGATGGTGGTCGCGTTCGCGCACCAGCATCTGCGCCGGCCCGATCTTCCGTTCGGAGGCTACTATCCGCTGGGAGTCTGCCAGGATGGCGTGGCCGCGATTGAAAGGAAGATGACGGGCAAGGACACATTATTCCCGAACACGGCCGACGTCTCGCTCTTCGACGATCCTCGCGATGCGGAGGTGAATGCGATGATGGCGGCGATCCCGAAGGACTATGAAGGAGGGTTGCCGACACCAGAGCGCATCTTCGGATCGTTGCCGACCGACGATCTGAATGCAATCACGATTCCAGGGCTGACCGCAGACCTGATGCGTGTGAAGACGGCGTGGCAGGATGGCTCGCTCAAGCGAACGTCGTCGTGGATGCGCAGGATGTTTCTGCGTCTGCTGGCTGCGGCTGCCGTGCTCTCGCTCGTAGGACTTGTGCTGCGAAAGAGAAGACACGCCCGGCAATAAGAATCTGAATTGGATACAGAAGCAACTCGCAGAACGTTTTACACCTTCTGAAATAAGTTGGGAGGATAGTATGGCAACCAAAAAGGCAAGCAAGAAGGCAGCGAAGAAATCACCGAGCAAAAAAGCGGTGAGGAAGGGCTCAAGCAAGAAGTCGGCAACGAAAAAAACGGCAAGCAAAAAGACGGCAACGAAGAAGACCACCGCAAAGAAGTCCAGCAAGAAGTCAAGCACGCGGAAGTACTCGCCTTCGGCGGGCAAAGATGTCGAACGCGAGATGCGGCGATGAAGGGAGGAAAGCTCAAGAGCGGGCGCAGCGGCAGGAAGGTGACGAACCGCAAGCAGGCCATCGCGATCGGACTCTCCGAGGCCCGGCGAGAGGGCAAGAAGGTTCCAGAGAAGAAGAGCTAGACGTACACCAAAGTGAGGTTCACGAAGAAAGACCGTTGTCCCGAGAGGAAGGACAACGGTCTTTTATCTTTCAGTCTGGATCTTCGGGACTTTTTAGGAGGCGAGAGTAGCGTCGAGGGTAATATCGGCGGCCTTAAGCACCTTCGAGACAGGGCATCCGATCTTCGCCTTGTTGGCGAGCTCTTCGAACTTGGCTTGGTCGAGGTTGGGAACCTTCGAGGTGTTGGTGAGGTGAATCTTGGTGATGGTGGGGCCTTCGCCGTGCAGATCGAGTGTGACGACGGCCTTGGTCTCGATTGACTCGGGCGTGAAGCCGGCCTCGGTGAGCTGGGCGCTGAGCGCCATGGTGTAGCAGCCGGCGTGCGCGGCGGCGATGAGCTCCTCGGGATTCGTTCCGACGCCTTCGGCGAAGCGGGCTGCAAAGCTGTACTGCGTGTCCTTGAGCGTGCCGCTCTGGGTGGAGATGGTTCCCTTGCCCTCTTTGAGGGTGCCGTGCCAGATGGCGCTTGCGCTGCGATCCATGATGTTCTCCTTTCGGTCAATGACCGTTCTCTCTCGACGGTACACGATTCGATGCGCGGCTGTGCGAACCCGCTGGTTGAAAATTCCGCAAAGGCGTTTAAGCTTACGGAATAGGTGAGCCTGATTCAGCGGAAACGGAAGAGTCGGTGACGAAGCAGATCCTGGCCGCATGTCCGATCGCATCGGAACATCATCAGGTCTGGTGTCCTACCTGCTCTTCGCGGCTCGAGGAGAGCCGCTGCAAGCTGATCTGCCGCAACTGCGGTTACTTTTTGAGCTGTTCGGATTTTTACTGAGATTTATTCAGGTCCCACCTTCTCGTCTTTCCGACCGCGCCAATCGTCTTCTCTGTTGCGATCATCGAATAAGAGAGAACTGGAAGGCGTTTTGGCGTGATGGAGAAGAGAGAGACTTCGAGCGAGACGAATCCGAATCCGAAACCGAATCCAGGCGCAAACGAAGAGAGTTCGCGGGGAGGTCTCTCGCATGCGTGGCGAGCCTTGCGGCATCGCAACTTCCGGCTCTACTTCGTAGGTCAGAGCATCTCGCTGATCGGGACATGGATCACGCGTATCGCCACCAGCTGGCTGGTGTACCGGCTCACCGGTTCGCCGTTTCTTCTGGGAGTCGTCGGCTTCGCCGGACAGATTCCGACGTTCCTGCTGGCTCCGCTTGCGGGCGTGATCGTGGAGCGAATGGATCGGCGCAGACTCCTGGTCTGGACCCAGGTTCTGGCAGGCATTCAGTCTCTGCTGCTGGCGGCGCTTACCTTGGCGAAGGTCATTACGATCCATGAGATTCTCGCGCTGAGTATCTTTCAGGGGCTTATCAACGCCTTCGATATGCCGGGGCGACAGGCTTTTCTGGTCCAGATGGTGACGAGCGATGGGGACAAGCCGAACAAGGCCGATCTAAGCAATGCCATCGCCTTGAACTCTTCGATTGTGAATCTTGCCCGCCTGATCGGTCCTGCCATCGCCGGCCTGATCATCGCCGCCGTGGGTGAGGGATGGTGCTTCCTGATCGATGGCGTGAGCTATATTGCGGTCGTGGCCTCGCTGTTGCTAATGAGAGTCACGCAGAGAGCCGCGGAGAAGACTCCCGCTCCGATGCTGGCGCAGCTGCAGGAGGGATGGTCTTACGTGACGAGCTTCCGGCCGATCCGCACGATCCTTCTGCTGTTCGCCCTGATGAGCCTTATGGGGATGCCGTTCATGGTGTTGATGCCGGTCTTCGCGGCCGAGGTGCTGCATGGGGGGCCGCACACGCTGGGCTTTCTCACTGGAGCTTCGGGGGTGGGAGCGTTGATCTCGGCGTTCTCGCTGGCCGTGCGAAAGTCGGTGCGCGGCCTGACGACGATGATCCAGGTCTCGGCGTTCCTGTTTGGCGGCGGACTTATTCTGTTTGGGTTGTCGCGCAGCCTTCCGCTTTCACTGGTCCTGATGCTGATCACAGGATTCGGAATGATGCAGGGACTCGCGGCCAGCAATACCGTGATCCAGACGCTGGTCCCGGAAGACAAGCGCGGACGCGTGATGAGTTACTACACGATGGCCTTCGTGGGGATGACTCCCTTCGGCAGCCTGCTGGCCGGTGGCCTGGCGCATCGCTTCGGAGCTCCGCACACGGTAATCATTACGGGCACGGCGTGTCTGCTGGGCGGAGCCTGGTTTACGACGCAGTTGCGGTCGGTGCGCCGGGTGATGAAGCCCATCTACATCGAGATGGGGATTATTCCGGGGGCGGAGCGGACTGAGGCCGCCTCGGAGCAGACTCTCTCGGGGAACTAGCTTGTATCGACATTTGGGAGTAAAAGAAATGCGCTGCCGCGCGGGCCCACTGCGCGTGGAGCGGTCACTTCGTGACGTGTATTTGCCCTTCGGGATGGGGGCTCCCGTTGGTCGCTTGCGAGATGTTTGCGCCGAACCGAAGGGAGCCCCGGGCGTTGCCGGCATACGCGTCACGAAGTGACCGCCCCACGCGCAGTGGGCCCGCGCGGCAGCGCCTTGTCTTTGCAAAAAAACCGTCGATACGCCCTGGCTACTTCTCCGACGCTTTGCGCGCGGCCTCGAACTCATCGCCGGCAAGCCACTGAATATTCTTCGGCGCCGAGATGGCCTCCCATCCCAGCTCGATGCCGAAGCGCACCAGCTTGGCGTTGCCGTGAAAGTCCCAGTCCGGATGATAGTTGTCGGAGAAGTTGTGGTAGTCGTGATCGACGAAGGCCTTGTCCTTCGCCTCGCCCCAGGCCTGGTCGTGACCCTCGAAGAGCTCCCCCTGATCGACGGAGAAGGCCGGGATGCCAACGCGCGAGAGTGAGAAGTGGTCGGAGCGATAGTAGCTTCCGGCCTCGGGATGAGCATCAGGCACGATGGCGAGGTCGAAGCGCTTCGCCGTCGCTTCGACGACAGAGTTAAAGGTGGTTCGCTGGGCTCCGTTGACGTTGACCTGACGCGGAATCCCGATGGGAAGGACCATGTCGTAGTTGATGTCGAGGGCGATCTGCCCGGCAGGAACGGGAGGATGCTGGCCAAGGTACTCGGAGCCGAGAAGCCCCTGCTCCTCGGCGGCAACCGAGGCAAAGATTACGGAGCGGGGCGGCTTGACGCCGAGCGTGGACCACGCCCGAGCCATCTCGAGCAGCATGCCGCAGCCGGTGGCGTTGTCGGCGGCGCCGTTGTAGATGTTATCGCCGGACTTGCCGGGTACGAAGCCGAGATGATCGTAGTGGGCGGTGTACATCACGGCCTGGTCGGGCTTGTGCTGCTCGACGTTGGCCCCGGGAAGAATGGCGACGACGTTGGGCGACTGGAAGCTGCGCACTGCGCTTTCGATGTGGGCCTCCAGGCTGACCGGGAGTGGTGAGCCTTTGAAGCCGCGTTTACCGGCGGCTGTCATCTCGGTGTCGAGATCGAGGTTCGCGGCCTTGAAGAGCGTGCGTGCCGATTCGAGCGTGATCCAGCTTGCGGAGGCGAGTTGGGGGTCCTTGTTGTCGCGAAGGTAGGTCTTCTCGCTGGTGTTCGAGTTCTTGACCACGTCCCAGCCGTAGCTGGCAAGATCGGTGCGATGGATGATCAACGCTCCGATGGCGCCCTTACGCGCGGCCTCTTCGAATTTGTAGGTCCAGCGGCCGTAGTAGGTGAGCGCCTTGCCGCCGAAGAACTTCGGATCGTCCGAGGGCGGGTCGCCGACGATGCAGAGAACCACCTTGCCCTTGACGTCGATGCCCGCGTAGTCGTCCCAGCCGAACTCGGGCGCGACGATGCCGTAGCCGACGAAGACGATGGGAGCGTTGACGTCGACCGATGGAGTAAGAGTGCGATTGCTGACGGTATAGTCGTCACCGTACCGAAGGTCGTAGGAGTGCAGCATGATGGACATGCCGCCGCCCTTCGGCTTGTCCGGCACCAGCGAGAAGTGAGTCTTGTCGCCGATGGTTTTAGTCCCGACGAAGTTGACCTGTTGCAGAAAGGTGCCGTTGTCGCCGCCGGGCTTGAGGCCATACAGAGCAAATTGCGTGGCGATGTACTGCGCGGCCAGCTCGCCGCCGCGGGTGCCCGGGCCGCGGCCTTCCAGCAGATCGTCGGAGAGAAACTTTACGTGGGCGCGAATCTTCTCGGGATCGACCGCCGCTTCCACTGACTTTACGGCTGGAGGAGTCGTCTGCGTGAACGCCGCGGGCGGAAGCGCGAGCAGGGGCGAGAGCGCGAGCAGGGGAAGAAGGGCGATGCGAAGTGTTCTCATGTACGGGCTCCTCGGCGAGCGGATGGCTTCAGTTTAGCCGGGGCAGCACCTGCTTCTCTGCTGGTCTCCGCCTCGGGCATCTGAATAGGGCGGATCTCCATGACGTCGAGTCTTCGAAGAATCTTGCGCGTGAGCCCGGTGAGAGGAAGCGAGCCCAGGCGGCTGGTGCGCGTCCAGTAAAGGTCGGTGGAGGCAGAGGGAACGGCTCGGCGCAGGGCGCGATCGTTCCGGCCTCGCGGGGCGAAGACCTGCACATAGTAGTTGGTGTTGGTGATGGAGTGGCGCAGGCGGATCATCGGCTCGCGGCCCTCGACAACGTCGAGAGGAAGCGGTGGAAGCTCGTACATGCCGGCCATCAGGCTGACGTCGTCGCCTCGCCGCTCCAGCAGAACCTCGGTGACGGTGCCGCGCTTGCGCAGGGAGAGCAGGTGCGCCACGGGACGGCTGCGCTGCTTTGCCGTGGGCAGAGTGACGTGTTCGCCGCGCGTCCTGCACAGGGCGAAGACGGGGCAGTTGAGACAGAGGGGAGCGCGGGGCAGGCAGAGGGTCGCGCCCAGTTCCATCATGGCTTGATTGTGATCGCCGGCGGCATTGATGCCGTTTTCGATACGGCGGCGGGGGACGAGCTGCTGGGCCTTCTTCTGGAGAAAGGCGCGGGTGGCCGCGGTGCCGTCGTTCGGCTGACCGAGCACGCGAAGCAGAACCCGCTCCACGTTGCCGTCGATGACGGGGATGCTCTCGCCGAAGGCGATGCTGGCGATGGCCGCGCAGGTATATTCGCCGATGCCGGGGAGGGTGCGAAGCTCGACCGAGGTATCGGGAAGAACGCCGCCGCGCTCTTCGGTGATGAACTTTGCGGCTTTATGCAGCATGCGGGCGCGGCGATAGTAGCCCAGGCCCGACCACGCGGCCAGCACCTCGTCCTCGCTGGCCAGGGCAAGCGCGAGGATGGTGGGAAAGCGCCGGAGGAAGGCGTAGTAGTGATCGAGTACGGCGGCGACACGGGTCTGCTGCAGCATGACCTCGGAGACCCAGGTGCGGTAGGGATCGGTGACGCCGCGCCAGGGCAGCTCGCGAGCGTGCATCCGGTACCAGGTCATCAGACGCTTCCGGAAGTTCGCCGGATCGAGCTCATCAGGAGAGACGGGTTGGACGGACACGTCAGGCTCGTCGTTGTGGTTGAGGTCCTGTCGAGCTTGCATCGGAGGACAGTCTATCGTCTTTGGACGCGAACGTACTATGGGGAAGTGTTACGGTGGTGTGTCTATGTGTGTCCATGGTAATGGGTCGCGTGGCCTGGAGATGGCCTGGGCGATAGGCTATTGCTCCACGTCCGTTAAATCCTGCAAGCTGTTTGCACTCTTCAACGATAGGTGAGTTCGTCTATGCGACAAAAGTTGGTCTGCCTGCTGTCTTTCTTGATGTTGGTCGCCGGTTATTCAACCGCTCAGGGAACGGTCCCAACCTTCTCCCGTAGCGTTGCTGGAAAGTCGTACACGCTGGTGGGGCGCGCGCCGGGCGAGGAGAATCAGGGGACGACGACGATCCCTACGGTGGTGGTTCCGGTCGCGCTCGACTTCGAGTCGAAGAAGATCGCCGGCAAAACCGCCCGCATGGATGCTCGCGCAGATGTGGCGGCGCTCCTTCGGTCGCCGGTCTTCGCAAAGTTCGCCTTTGGAGACGCCGGAACCACGCAGTATGGAGACGCCCTGCTGCGCTCTACGTTTTCGAAGGCAGCCGGCTGGCATACTCTGCTGGGCAAGCCGGAGGTGAAACCAGTCACGGTGACGATTCCCGTGGGCTATGGGTACATCCTGACATCGAAGAAGAGCGGAACCTCCGCGGCTGTGGTCGATCTCGAATTTCTGCAGAAGGAGATCTTCAAACAGATTCCGAAGCAGGATGGCAGGCTGGTGATCCTGCTCACGCATAACACCACCTACTACGCGGATGGCGATGCGACCGTGTGCTGCTCGTGGGGGACGCATGGCGTCGATCAGGCGACGGGAAACTCTTTCGTGCTGGCGAGCTATCTGCGCGGTGCTCCCGCGATCGTCGAGGATAAGGATGTCCAGCCGGTGACGCAGCAGCTGGCGGAGTTCTTCAACGATCCGCTGCACGATCCTCTCTTCAAGGGGGCGCGGAATGTGGCCGGTCCTGGAAATCAGGTGAGCTGGATGCGCCCGGCCTTTGCCCAGGGAGGCGACCAGGGACGCTGCGGGGGAGTCGAGATCGCCACGCGATATTTTCTTCTGGAGCCGACGGATACGAACCTGAAGAACAACTTCCCGGCGTCGAAGCCTTTCGTCGCCCGTGCTGCCGCCGGAGCGTTTCATGTGCAGAACGTCGCGTTGCTGCCCTGGTATGCCGGGAGCTCCGATGGCCTGGGAAGCACCTTCACCTTCCCTGATACAAAGCTGCTAACCGAAGGCGCGCAGCCTTGCCCCAACCGCCGTCAGGGGGGCGCGCCGGTTCCGCAGCCGACGATGGCACCTGCTCCGTCAACGGGCGCCGACAACGGTCATCGGCTGATCGGCTACTGGGCCGGTTACGGCGCGGCCAGTAACACCTTTTCGCTGCGCGACATCTCACCGCAGTGGGATTATGTTCTGGTCGCCTTTGCCACGCCGGACAAGAACGCTCCTGAGGGCACGATGCAGTTTCATCCTCCGACGGGGATGGACGACGCTACCTTCAAGGCTGACGTCCAGTATCTGAAGAGCCGGGGCAAGAAGGTGATGATCTCGCTGGGCGGCGGCGGACAGCACTTTACGCTGGCCGATCCTGCACGGGTGCCGACCTACGTCTCTTCCGTAACAAAGATCGTCGAGGAGTATGGCTTCGACGGCATCGACATCGACTTCGAGAGCCCTTCGCTCTCGGTCGATCCCGGCGACACCGACTTCAAGCATCCGACGACGCCTTCCATCGTGAACCTGATCAAATCGCTGCGGCAGCTTCACGATCACTTCGGCGAGAAGTTCATGATCAGCCTGGTACCGGAGGGGACGCAGATTCCAGGCGGCTATCCGAGCTACGGCGGACAGTTCGGGTCGTATCTTGCGATCACGTATGCGATCCGCGACATCCTCACCTTCATCGATGTGCAGGACTACAACACGCCTCCACTCGAGGGTCTGGATGGAGAGATTTATCAGGCGGGTCATGTGGACTATCACGCCGCGATGACGGAGCTTCTGCTGCACGGCTTCAACGTCGGGGGCGATCCGAAGCACTTCTTCCCTCCGCTGCCGGCCAGGCAGGTGGCTGTGGGCTTCCTGGTGGGCGATGCGGAGGTGGATGAGGTCGATCAGGCGATGGATTACATCATCACGGGGAAGGTTCCAGCCGGCTCGAGGTACAGGCTGCGGAGGCCGGGAGGGTATCCGGAGATGATCGGCGCAATGTTCTGGACGATCGACGGAGACCGGCGCGGCAACTACAATTTCTCGAACAGCGTCGGGCCGCAGCTGCATGCCTACCCCTCCGGAAAAAACAGGTAAAGTATTGATTCTAATTATTTTAGGCTTGGACTTGAGGCGTAAAGTCCTGATTTTCAGGGTAATTTTATCGTAAAGTATTGATTTAATGATGATTGCAGGCGCTGCCGCGCGGGCCCACTGCGCTCAGCCGGCAGGCCATGCTCCTGAATCGGTCGATCCCCAAGACCATTTTAGAGAGTGGGAGGAGAGGAAGCGGCGTTTTCGGAAGTTCGTATAAGTTTTTTATTTTGTGCGGGTTGAGGAAATTTATTTTGATGGCGGGGCTTGACAGGGGAGGTTCAGCGGTTCTGATGCTTCCAGTTACGCTGCTTGGCCTCGGTGATCCACTCCACGTACTCGCGCGAAGACCCTGGCCACGGGCTTGTTCTTTTTGAGGACCGCGGCGAGCTCGGTAGGTACCTCCGGAGCAGGCCATCGTCTTTCTTTCTTTTATGACTATCCTGGCCTAGACGGTATCGCCTGCCTTAGGTTTCGGCGCGGCGGGATAAGGCTTGACGGGATAAGGCGGTCCCTTGTCGAGGACCTTCTGCATCTCGGCGTCGTAGCCGTAGATGTCGTCGAAGAAGTGGACGTCGCCGTCTTCCTCCACTTCGGCGGTGACGTAGAAGATGACGATGGGGACGGGCGTCTTCAGGTTGACCTGGTGGTTGTCCGGAGGATTGTTCAGGGCATCGCGAACCTTGTCGAGGGTCCAGTCCTGGCCGTCCTTATCCTTCTGCCCATCGAGCAGCCAGGCGGCCAGCTCATCGGGCTTCTGCACCCGCACGCAGCCGTGGCTGAAGTCGCGGCGCGTGCGGTCAAAGAGCTGGGTCGCCGGCGTCGAGTGCAGGTAGATGTCGTACTGGTTGGGAAACATGAACTTGATCAGGCCGAGGGAGTTTTTGGGGCCGGGCTTTTCGCGGACCATGAAGCTCCCCTGGGCGACCTGCTTGGCGGTGTAGCTGGGGACGGGCTGGCCTTTGGAGGTGACGACCTCGAAGTTGTGGCTCTCGAGGTAGCCGTGGCTCGATTCCATGTGCGGCACCAGCTCCTTGCGGGTGATGTCGGTGGGAACGTTCCAGTAGGGGCGGAAGACGAGGTAGCGCATCATGCGCGCCAGCACCGGAGTCTGGTGATCGTCGACCACCTTGCCGACGACGACCCGCATGGTGAAGTCGAGCTTGTGGTCCTGGTCGTAGCCACGCAGCACGAACTCCGGCAGGTTTACCATCAGGCGCGGGTTGAGGTAAGGATCGGGGAGCCAGCGCCAGCGCTCGAGCGCGTCTTCGAGCTGATGGACGCGCTGGGTGAAGGGGACGTTGAGCTCCGTGATGGTCTGCGGGGTCAGCTTGCCGTCCTCGGTGAGGCCGTGGCGATGCTGAAAGTGTTTGACTCCATCGGCGAGAGCGTCGGTGTAGGCCGTACGCGGAGCCTCGGAGGTATCGTCGGGGAGGTCGCCCTCGAGCTTGAGGCGATCGAAGAGCTCGGAGGCGTGGGCGTAGGCTGAGCCCGGCGCGATGGGCGCGGTGGGCTTCGGCAAGGGCTCTGTGCCCGCTTGCTGCTGTTGCCGGGCGAGATCGACGTAGTGGGCAAGGGCCTGTTCAGTACGGCGATAGAGATCGGAGTCAGGCTCGACCGTGGCCAGCAGCTTGGGGATGTCGGTGACATCGACGGCATTGTCGGAGACGAACTCGGCGAGATCGTAGCGCTTGTTGGCGACGTCGACGCCGAAGTTGAAGTGGCTGGGATTGACGCGGCCGATGCGGAGGTCGGAGATGAAGCGCATCACCGAGACCGTCATGGCGACGTCGAACTGCGCGATATTCTCCTGCTTTTTCTCCGCGGCCTTCTCGGTGTTTTGGGCAGGAGCATTTGCGGTGTTCTGGGCGGCGGCGAGCGTGGAGAGACGAGCGGCCCAGAGGGGGCCATCGTAGTCCACGGGGCGCAGGCCCTTGGTTGCAGCTTCGTTGAAGGCCTGGATGAAGCCCCTGGCGGCGGGGGTGGGTCGGCCGTCGCGGGTCCAGGCGATCTCGTAGTTGCGGTCTTCGTAGAAGGTTTTGACCGCGGGCTCGTAGTCGGAGACGTTCGGCCAGTGGAGAAAGCCGAGGTGCTTCGCCGAGGTTAGGGTCTGGAGCCGTTCGGAGTAGTCGGTGGTGTTGGGCGCGGAGGTGGTCTTACGGGGCCGACGGCATCCGGAGAGGGACAGGAGCAGAGCAAGGGCGCACAGGCCCGCAGAGAGCAGGAAAATCTTCTTCAAAAGGTACCGTCCTCGGAGGAGCTCGGCCCCGCTGCCTGGAATGGGTGCCGGCTCCATTATGCCGTATTGACCCTGGTGGAGAGGATCAGGATTGGCGTGCAATGGAGTTGAGGACCGCGATGCAGGAGGCGGCCTGGGTGATGAGGATGAGTCCGGTGAGGGCGAGGAAGAGCTTGCGGAACCGGGTCTCGAGGATATCGGCGAAGACGCCGCCGGTGAAGGTGAAGAGGAATGGAAGCGCCCAGAACCAGGGGCGAGAGAGGGTCTGGGTCGTCATGAGGGGAAAGAGAACGATCAACATGAGGAGGGGCACGATGTTGCCGAAGTAACGGCAGCGGCGCACTCCGATGTAGAGGAAGATGGCGACGGCGAACGCGACCGCGATGGCGGCGTTGGCGGGCTCGGTGAAGAAGGCTCGGGTGGCATCGAGCGAGAACCAGAAACGGGCGCCGCCCCCGGTGAAGACGTAGCTGAAGGCGGGGAGCCGGAAGGTGTAGAACGCGAACAGGATCACGAGCGCTCCCACGCCCGAGTAGATCAGGGTCTGCATGACGTAGCTGCGGCGGCGCTCGGCAAGATACATCATGAAGACGGCGGCGGCGACGAACCCGACCATCGATGCGAGCAGGTGGGCGGCGGCGGTGAAGCCGAGAGCGACGGTCAGCAGGGCGATCCGCGGACGCCATTTGCGGCGCGGTCCCTGCATGGCGTGGGCAACCCCGATGGCCGTGTAGACCATTCCGTAGAGTCCCCACATGGCGAGGACGTCGTTGTTGGGGGTGACGGCGTAGCGAACGATCTCCGGGCAGAAGATGTAGAGGCTGAGGGCGAAGAATCCGCCTTCATTGCCGTAGAGGCGGCGGGCGACCCACCAGAGGCCGGCGCCGAGCCAGATGGCGAAGAAGACGAAGGGAAGGTGTAGAAGATACTTGACGCTCGAGAGCTCGTGCCGTGCCTCCCAGGTGGAGCCGTTGAGGCTGCCGGAGGAGTAGAGGCGGTCTTCGGGGCTGCGCAGCTTGTCGGTGGCGAGCAGGACCAGGCGCTGCAGGGTGAGAGGGAGCCCGGCGGCCCGATAGCCGAAGGTGCCGTCACCGTTGAGGTTGCCGCAGGAGGTGAAGTAGCCACCGAGGGGCGAGGGCTTCTCCCACATCTCGCGGCCGCAGCGGGCGAAGCGGTAGTCCTCGGTGGAGAGCTGCTGGCGGGAGATGACCCAGAGGCACTCCCCCAGGAAGATCAGGAGCAGCAACGCGGCCAGGCGCTGGGGCCAACCCATCTTGAACTTAGGCAGCTTCAACGGGCAGCCACCTTCTTCATGATCCGTCGATTGTCACCAGGCATCGCTTCTATCGTATCGTGAGAGGTATGGAGTCGCTCACCTTTACCCCCGGCCTCGCCTTTCTCTCCTCCGACTCGCCTTCGGCGCCGCCGTGGACGGTGGTCTTCGAGGATGAGGGCGTCGCGGGCTACTTTTACGCCTGCGACCGCTCGCAGACGACGCACGAGGAGAGCATCCTGGACGCGATGCTGATCTATAACGTCGAGGCGCTGGCGAAGAGCGATGCCGAACTGAAGCGGCCGGAGCGAGAGCGGATCGCGGCGGTGGAGTGGTCGCGCGACGGTCTGAAGGCGGTGCTGTATCTCGATGGGATTCCGCAGGGCCTTTATGACTTCAGGCAGAGGGCTGGATACTGCCGGTTGAACTTCCCAAACTTCCTTGAGGAGCAGGGCGATACGTGGAGGAAGTCCACGCATGCGTGGTCGGATGCCGTGATCCAGAGCTTCGAGAGTGAGCTGTATGGGATGACGGGACCGGCGGATACGAACAGGTAAGAGGCTGCCGCGCGGGCCCACTGCGCGTGGAGCGGTCACTTCGTGACGCGTGTTTGCCCTTCGGGGCGGGGCTCCCGTTGGTCGCTTGCGAAAATCTCTACGCCGAAGGCCCGCTACGCGTCACGAAGTGACCGCTCCACGCGCAGTGGGCCATTCTTTTACAGGTGGTAGATACGGTCCGCTCCCAGGATCAGTCCCAGGGTGAGGATCGCGATCACGATCTCGCCGACGGCGCTGACGATGAAGGGCCGGGCGCCCTGTTTGAAGAGGCTCTTCAGGTCCGTCCGCAGGCCGACTCCGGCAAAGGTCAGCAGAAAGGCCCAGCGGCTGAGATTGCCCAGCGCCAACAGCTGCGCCTTGTTGAATCCCAGAGCGGCGATGGAGGGGTTGGAGCTTGCACCCAGCGTCGCCAGCAGTGAGATGAACAGGAAGCCGAGCACGAACTTCGGGAACTTCTTCCAGAGGAAGGCGGCCTTGTTCTCCAGCTGCTTTTCGGTGGCGGCGTTGGCCAGGCCGCGGCGCGACCACTGAATCGCATAGGCCAGAACGACGAAGCCGATCAGGGCGTTGCGGCAGGTCTTGGCCAGAACGGCGTACTTTCCGGCGACATCGGAGTAAAGCGCTCCGGCGGCGGTCGCCTCGGCGGTGTTGTCGACGGCCAGACCGGTCCAGAGGCCGTAGGAGTGATCGGACATGTGCAGGGCGTGGCCGATGAGCGGGAAGGCGAAGAGCGAGATCGCTCCCAGGGCAAGAATGGCGGCGATGGCGGTGGCCGAGTCGTCTTCATCGGCGTCGATTGCGCCCTGGGTCGCGATGATGGCCGAGACTCCGCAGATGGACGAGCCGACGGCCAGCAGGGTGGTCAGGGCGGGCGAGAGCCGGAAGGCGCGGCCCAGCCACGTCATGAAGAGGATCGACAGGATGATGGCGACGAAGACCAGGCCGAGCGAGAGGCCGCCCAGCTTGAGCACGTCGCCCAGCACGAAGCGCGCGCCCAACAGGATGATGCCGGCCTTCAGCCAGAACTCGTAGGTGGCCACTCCGGCACGAAAGATGCGGGGAAGCCCGATGGTGTTGGCGATGACGACGCCGAAGAGGATCGCCCACAGGACGTACTCGATGTTGGGAAAGGTGAGGTGGTGCGTCTTCGCGTAGGTGTTGATGGCATGCTCGGTGACCTTGCCGGCGTACCCAACGATCGCGAGCAGGGCGATGCCGGGCAGAAGCGACCCGAACGAGGCCGGGCCAGCGTCGAGGCGTGCGGAGCGAATGGCTTCTTTGGGAGTAGAGGCGGTGGTGGGGGTGGCCATGAGGTGTCTTTCTCCTTGCTTGCCGGAGGCGATTACCACGGCACGGTCTTGATCAGACCGAGGCGAACGATGAGGGCGAGCGTGAGCGAGAGGGCGACGGCCCAGACGTCCAGCGAGACGGTACGGAGGTTGGACATGAATTTCTCCAAACAAGAGTGGAAGACTTTCGGGAGGAGCGGGAGGAGCTTCGGAGCGGTGGGACGGCCGCTTAGCGACAACAACAGAGAGGTGCCATGAGGTGCATCGGCGCGGAGGTGCGGAGGTCCGTCATGGTTGAGCCAGTTTACCAGCGAAAAACCAAGACTCTGCGGGGATTTTTTGCGAGTTTATAACCCCGGCAGAGGGGAAAGTTGCGCGCAACCGGGCGAGTGAATAGGGGTTCAGTATGAGTGTAGTGAGGAGGTTAGTTATGAAAGGCACTTTGAAGGCGATGATTGCGAAGGGGATGGCGGCTGGTCTGGTTGCGGGCGCGTTGATGCTCGCGGTGCCGGCAAAGGCGGATGCACAGCAGTTTGCGGTGGGAGTGACCGTGGGACGTCCCGTGGTCTATCCAGATTACTATGCCCGCAGGGCCTACTATGAACGTCTTCGGATTGAAGAGGCTCGTCGCGCCGAGATCGCCCGTCATGAGGCCAGGGTGCGGCATGAGGAGTGGCTGCGGGCGCACCGCTATGGCTACTACGGCCGTTAAAGGCGAAGGAGGTGCGCTGCCGTGCGGGCCAGTGTCTTTCATCCACCTAGCGGTTTGTAGTAGCTGGTCTCGGGCTGTGCGCAGGACTGGCAGAGAATTCTTCCATCCGCATCGCTGACGTTCCGGTCATAGTTGATGCCCTCGGCGCAGATCGCGCAGGTGATCCGCGCCGACTTGTATCCGGGCATCTCGCGCGGATGCATCGGAACCCCTACCCACTGCTCGGCGAAGAGATCGGCGTCCGTCATCTCCCGGTAGGCGAGCATCTGCTGCCGGTTTTTATCTTCGATCTGCGGGTAGAGCTCGCGGGCGCGTTGCTTGGAGCTCTCCAGCGCGGCGATGCGGATGCCTTTATAGACCGGCGTCTCTCCTTCAGCCTCAAGCTGCGCTCCCAGATCGATGAAGGTGGCCGCCATCTTCCCCCAGTCCCTCACCTTGAGGGCGCGTTTTCCCAGGCGGCATCCGGTGACCACGCCGATGGCGTCGGTGGCACAGCGGTCGATCTCGACGAAGGTCACCAGCCGCTTGCGGTCGGTGGTGCGAGGCTCGGCCAGCCCCAGCCGCTTGCAGCCCAGCATGGCCATGCGCACCCCGAGGATCTGCCCGGCGCAGAGATGACCGTGGGCGATCTCGGCCTGACGCAGCAAATCTTCGAAGGAGTCCATGGGGAGATGATATCGCTGTGGATTAGGTTATTGTTGCAGAGGAGAATTCCCGGCAGCCCTGTTTTCTTGCCGTGAGTGGAGGGAGACGGTGGACCAGTTATGGAAACACTTCGCTCTGGGGTTCAGCGCGTTGCTGCCCCTGGTGAACCCGCTGGGGTCGGCGCTGGTGTTTCTGGGCTTTGTGGGGATTCAGCCCGCGTCGGTCTACAAATCGCTGGCCCGGCAGATCGCGATGGATATGGTGCTGTTCTTCGCGGTGATCGAGCTGATCGGGTCGTTCCTGCTCTCCTTCTTCGGGATCTCGCTGCCGATCGTGCAGCTGGCCGGGGAATCGTGGTTGCGGCGATTGGGTGGAGTCTGCTGAACCAGGCCGACGCCGATAAGTCTCCTAAAAACACCGATGCCGAGATGAGCGAGAAGGCGGCTTCGAACAACTTCGAGTCGAGCGCCTTCTATCCGCTGACCTTTCCTGTGACGGCGGGGCCGGGATGCCTGGTGGTGATGCTGACACTCAGCGCCCACACCGTGGGAGGGAACCTAAGCCAGACGCTGCTGGCGCGCGCGGGCCTGTTGCTGGCCGTGATTCTGCTGGCCGCGTTGGTCTATGTCTGTTACGCGTATGCTCCGCAGATTACGCGGACGATCTCTCCGTCGACCGTGCATGGCATTCTGCGCGTGGTCGCTTTTATCCTGCTGTGCATCGGGGTGCAGATCGCCTGGAACGGTCTGGAGGCCCTGATCAAGTCGCTTCTCTCGCAACATTCTTAGGTCGTAATTTGTAAGGACGTGCGCTGCCGCGCGGCAGGCCATACTCTTGAATCAGCCGAGACAGCTTCGTTACGCCGTCGGCGGATTCACGGCGACCACGACCTTGCCGTGTCCGCTGCCGTTCTCGATCTTGCCGTTGTAGGCCGCGGCTGCCTGGGCAAATGGAACCACGGCATGGACGAAGGTTCTCAGCTTGCCGGTATCGATCAGCGCGGCGACCTCCATCAGCTGGCGCTGGTGCGGCTTGACGATGAAGAAGGAGTGCATGACCCGCGGATCCTGCGAAGACTCGCTGTCCGAGGCGACCGTGACGACGAAGCGCCCCGGCTTGATCAGAGGATAGGACCGCAGCAGCGTGTCGCCGCCCACCGTATCGAAGACGATATCGACCGACTGGGGGATGGCGTTCTCAAAACGCGTGGTGTGATAGTCGATCGTCTCCTGGGCTCCCAGCTGGCGCAGGAGACCGAAGTCGGAGGCCGACGCGGTGGCGATGACATGGGCTCCGTGGAGGTGGGCGATCTGGACGGCAAAGAGGCCTACGGCCCCGGCTGCGCCGTGGATCAGGACGCGATCTCCCGGATGCAGGTGGCCGTGCTCGAAGAGACCCTGCCAGGCGGTGAGCGCGCTGATGGGAACGGTCGCGGCCTGGATTGGGTTCAGCGTCAGGGGGGCGGGGGCGAGGGAGTAAGCCTCGGTGAGGCAGAACTCCGCCAGCGCTCCCTCGGAGAACCAGTCGTTCATGCCGAAGACGTTCTGGTTCAGGGCGAAGTCGGAGACACTGTCGCCAAGAGCGGCTACGGTTCCGGAGAACTCATGCGCGGGAACGGCGTTGGTCCGGCGCTCTCCTGACTGGAGGTGGGTGGTGGGGTACCACTCGAGCTCTGTGGGGATGACACCGGCGGCTGCGACCCGGACCAGGACCTGACCGGGACCTGGCAGAAACTCGGGGAGATTGACTTCGACCAGGGCGGGCGATTGGCCCGAATCCGCGAGACGCATGGCTTTCATCGGAGGCTCCGGCGTGCAGAGATTTGTAAACGGCTCTTAGTTTTCAGATGTCGATTCTGCGGATAGGGACGCTGGAAGTAAAGGACATTCTCGAAGGATCCAGGACGGGAGAATGGGATTAGTTTCCGTCGTCGTTGTCTCCCTCTTCGATGATGGAGGAGGTCCCGACGACGTCATAGGTCGCCGCCTCTCCTCCGGTCGGCTGCATGGCGACGCGCAGGGGAAGGCGCTCCCACTGCGCCGGCTGGCAGACGGGAGCGGGGTGATTGGGCTGCGGCCAGTGGCCGATCATCTTCTGCACCACCGGCCGACGTGCTCCCAGCTGCGCGACGACGATGTAGAGGCTGGCTCCCTTGGCGGTGGTGGCGGTACCGCAATAAGCCGCATAGTCGCGGAACCAGACGGCGTTCGAGACCAGGGGATCGAAGTCCGGGAGATGCAGGGCGGTAATGTGTCCGGTGACGCGGTCGACTGTGATCCACGGGCCGGGCTGCCAGATCCAGCGCGGAGCGGTGTCGGACGGGAGGGCGTCGTTGATGCGGAGGGCACGGCGGATGGCAAAGGTGCGGTCGGTGATCTCGTGCGCGTCGCCGGTGGTCCAGTCTTTCTGGCGTCCGTCGACGACCAGGGCCCGGACCTTAATGGTGGAGGTCTCGTCGAGCCTGGCCTCGGGAGTGGCGTCGGGCTGGGTGTAGGAGACGCGGCGAACGGTTCCCAGCCCCACGGTATGGGGCTGTGGAGTCTTCGCGGCAGCGGCCTCGACACGCAGAGCGGGGCAGAGGAGCAAGAGAACGGAGGCTTGGAGACGTAAGGACATGTCTTTCGGTAGAGGGGCAGATTCGGGCGGAGAGAGGCCGGCCCCGCGGGTTGATGCGGTTGGCCGGCCAGGGTAGAGGGGAGGCTCGCGAAGGTTCCCGCGAACCGGAGAGATATTGAGAATGCAGCCATCCTACCGAACTCCTGCAATCGTGGCGACAGAAGACTCTGCCACTTTTGGGGAGTGGAATAAAAGGGGTTATGCCCGGAGGAGATCTCACCGCTATGGAAAAGGGCTTTGGGGGTAATGATTAAGGTACAGAACCTGTGGAATACCTTGGAAATCGTGCCGGTTTCACACCGTGGCGCGGAGTAGTATCGTGAAAACAGTGTGTGCAGCGCGTTGGCGTGCGGCGCGCCTTGGAGCCCGCTGTCGAGATTTAGAGCGGTTCTATCCCCAGCAGTCAGGAAAGGAATTGAGACAGATATGTGGAAACCGAATCAGCCGGGAAGCAACACTCCCCCAACTCCAGAACCGTCGCGGCCGACTCCTCCGGCGCCGAGCTTTGAGGCTCCGCGCGCGGCTTCTCCCGGCGCAGGCACCCCAACCCCAGCTTCCGCCACCGGAGAGCAGGCGACGATCGGCAAGTCGCTGGTTGTCAAGGGCGAGGTGACCGGTTCCGAGTCGCTGTACATCGACGGCAAGGTGGAAGGCGCCATCAATCTTCCGGGCAATCGGGTAACCGTGGGCCGCAACGGCCAGGTCGCGGCGAACATCGTCGCCCGCGAGGTCGTAGTTCTGGGCAAGGTGCGTGGAAACTGCCAGGCCAGCGACCGGGTGGACATCCGCAGCGAAGGCTCGCTGACCGGAGACGTGATCGCGGCCCGCATCTCCATCGAGGACGGCGCGTTCTTCAAGGGCGGCATCGACATCCGCAAGCCCGGCGCGGCCGACACCAAGGGCGCTGCGGCTCCTGCCGTTGAGCCGGTGACGGTTCAGGCGTAATTCTTCAGAAGGTACGGCGACGGCCTCGGCATTCCGCCGGGGCCGTTTTGTTTTTAATGCCAGCAATTTTAAAGATTTCGAACGACAGTGAAGACGGCGCCTGCGATCATGGCCGCCCAGATCACGACGGGATGAGGGTGTGACCACCGGCTTCTCAGGGTCCATCCGAACGGCGCGAGCAGAAGGCCGAGGGTGACCGGGGCGTTAAACCGCAGCGCCTCGGAGAGATCCCCGTGGAGAAGAGCCGCAAGGGCGCGGGTTCCTCCGCATCCTGGGCAGAGAATTCCAAAGAGATGGTAGATCGGGCACTGCGGGTAGAAGCTGTACTGCGCGGGAGGAAAGCGCAGCAACACAGCCGTGACAGAAAGGGCGGCAACGGTCCAAAGCACAATCGGAAGTGGATTGCTGGCTGGAGACGTCTGTTCCGCGCCTGTCATCGTTAGAATCGGACACCGTAACGCGCCACCTGCTTGACGGCGTTGATGCGGTTGATGTGGTACTGGAAGTAAAGGCCGCCGAAGAAGAAGGTCATGATCGGCCCCAGACGCAGACCGACCGGGTCGGCGCCGTTGAAGTGGCGCTCGAGCGAGTCGCGCATCGCAAAGCGATAGAGGATCATCAGCACGAAGCTGGCGATGGCGATGAGCCCCGAGAGAGCAGAGCCATCATGATGTCCTGAGTGCACCATCAGGCTGGTGCGGGTCGAGAAGACTCCGCTGGCAAAGGATGCGATGACGTAGCCGATGAAGTAGGGGAAGGCCCTGGTTGCGGGCTCGATGCGCTTCATCCAGAGCACTTGCACGAAGTCCCAGACAATCGCGAAGATCCCGCAGGTGAAGAGGGAGATCACGAGCACTAGCCCCCAGTGAAGGTTTGGAGGGTCGGGGTAGGTCGATCCGGCATAGGCTCCGGTCGGGTTATAGGGCATGGAGGCGGCTCCTGGGAATGCGCTAGGGTTAGCATCGCCGGAGAAGCTGCTGGAGGTCGTGCCGGAGTTCAGGATCTGCGCGACGGGAGTCCAGTCGGGCATCTCTTCCGATTTGGCCAGGTCGGTCAGCAGAACGTTGCCGGTGAAGACGTAGCGGCGCAGATCTTCCAGGGTGTAGGGACCGTAGGTCTGGCCGCCGCGAGAGACGAGATAAGACATCGAAGGCTCCTGAAGACTCAGACCGATGTAAACATGGGCCGGGCCTGGGCACAATAGGCGGATGGTAACCCTTGCAGAGGCTTGTGGCCTGCCGCGCGGGCCCACTGCGCGTGGAGCGCTGTCTTTCTAAAGCGTCTGCCCGTCGGCGGTGGCGAGCTGCGTGTCCCTGGCGGCGCGGCTGATCGCAATGCGAAGGTCAGTGACCTTATGCAGCGCAAACGCCGCAGGGCTGGTGGGAGCGGTGACGGCGATGAAGTCCGCGCGTTCGACGTCCTGAAGGTAAAAGCTGGGGCGCTGATCGGTCTCGGCGGGCCGCACCTCGACGTGGCTCATCTCGATGTTCTTCACATGGCGCAGGAAGAAGCCCTGCGATGGTGTGGTATGCCCGAACATGCCGGGATCGGGATAGGCGGCTTCGTTCTCGGGCATCACGATGCCGGCGTTGCTCGCGGTACCGCCCCCCAGGTGCTCGATGAAGACGTTCGAGAGCTTGATGTCCTGGATGGGGTGGTCGGGGATTCCGCTCAGGATCGATGAGATATGCGGCTGGGTGTTGTAGCTGACCAGATTGTCGACGACAACGCGCTGCAAGGTTCCGACTTTGGTGCTCTCCTTTGGTCCGCGCAGGCGGGAGCCGAGCCGGAAGAAGAGAGGTGCATTGACTACGTCGCGCATGGTGATGTTCGAGATGGCGATGTCCTCGCAGAGCGCGCCGTCCTCGCTCTCGAGCGCGAGGCCCATGCAGGCGTCGAAGACGCAGTTCGAGATGGTGATGTTCTTGAAGCCGCCGTTGGACTCGGTGCCGCACTTGATGCGTCCGTTGTGGGCGACGCGCGGGGCGTCGGCGGGGATTCTCCTGTTGCTGCCGTCGAGTAGGCAGCCCAGTTGGTAGGAGCCGGCAACGTAACAGTTGGTGATGGTCAGGTTCTCGGTCGCGCGGGCGTAACCCAGGGCGTAGCTGGACTTCGGGCAGATGCCGTCGTCCCAGGGAGAGTTGACGAAGCAGTTCGAGACCCGCACGTTGCGGCAGCAGTCGATGTCCATGCCGTCGCGGTCGGTGTCGATGGTGAGGTTGTCGATAGTCATGTTGTCGACGCCGGTGAGCAGAAGGCCGAAGTGGCCGCCCTTGAGCAGGGAGAAGTCTCGGAAGATGACGTTGCGGCAGTTCTTCATCGCGATGGCCTTGTTGCCGACTCCGGGCTGCTCTGCCTGGTACATCGGATACTCGCCGCGTGGAGGATGCGCGGTAGGAGCCGCGGCGGCGGGATGCTCCGGGCCGAAGCCGGTGACCTTTGCAGGTCCGGGGGGACGGGCGGGTCCAGCGCCGAAGCTGAGGCCCTTGCCGTAGATCAGTCCCGGGCCGGTGATGGAGACGTCTTCGAGATCGATGCCCCAGATCAGCGAGTTCTTCCAGTGATTGTGGCCATAGTCCTGGTAGGGGTCCCAGGCGGTGTTGGGCTCGGCGGCGTCGTAGGCGCCGCCGTTGTAGCCGGTGGTCTCACCGGGTTTGGGAGACTCGGCTGCGAGCAGAATGCAGCCCTGGGAGAAGTAGAGTCCTACGTGGCTCTTGAGCCGGATGGAGAAGGAGAGCCAGGTTCCGGCGGGAAAGAAGACGGTGCCTCCGCCGGCAGCGGCGGCGGCCTCGATGGCCTTGTTGATGGCGGAAGAGTCCACGGTCTTGCCGTCGCCCGCAGCCCCGAAGGAGCGGATGTCGTAGATTGCGCCCATAGGAAAGGCAGCGCTGGTACGAGGGGCGGCGTAGACGGCAGGAGCGGCGGCGGCAGCAGCGGCGGCCAGCCCCATTCCGCCGAACTTCAGGAGTTCGCGGCGTGCGGAGTCGATGGAATTCATGGCGCAGTCATGCTAGCAGACCAGTGGTACGACCATAAACAATTTCCGGATTGGTTTATCTAAAGAGTTGGCGTAAGCCGCGAACTTCAACGATAATCCCGGGATGATCAGGCCGTGCTTTCTTGTTATTGATCGCGAGTTCCCTGGCAGCATCTCCACCCGCAAGCTGGTCCTCGAGACTGCGAAGTTCAACGTTCTGACGGCCTACAGCAGCCGGGAGGCCCTGGAGACGTTTCGGCGCTTCCCTGCAATCGACGGTGTGGTGATGGATGGGGAGATGGACGATCTTTCGGCGGAAGATGTCGCCAAGGCTCTGAAGATGCTTGTTCCACAGATACCTATTATCGTCATCTGCACCGCGGACGGCCCGGCGTGTCCGAGCGCGGACTTTCGCGTCGAATCCTTCCAGCCGGCGAAGCTGCTGGAGACGCTGCGGGGGCTGAAGCCGAGGGAATCGGAGGAGATCGAAAAGCGCGATGAGGACCTCAGCCGCGAAAAGCTGAGCTGAGGCCCCCGGGTAAAGAGAGCGCTGCCGCGCGGTGGGCCGACCGGCAGGCCAGGCAAATATATGAGTGCATTCGTGTCATATTATTTGCAACCTTTAGCTAATATAAGCGTCCTATATACAGCTAAGCTGAGAAGGCTGGCAGCCAATATCCAATTCCTGGAGGATTTTGACCATGACGATCACTCGATTCACCCCGTTCCGCAGCCCCTTGAGCGATGTGGCTCTACTGCAGAATCGTTTGAACTCGATCTTCCACGACTTTGCCCTGCCGTCGAATGGGTCCAACGAGTCCCTGGCGACAGGAAGCTTCGTTCCCGCCGTCGACGTTTATGAAGACGCTCAGAAGGTGGTGGTGAAGCTGGAGGTTCCGGGTGTGAAACAAGACGACCTCGACGTGCGGGTAGAAAACCATACCCTGACCGTCAAGGGCGAGCGGAAGTTCGAGGCTGAGGAAAAAGAGGAAAACTTCCACCGCATCGAGCGCCGCTTCGGTAGCTTCGTCCGCAGCTTTACGATCCCGCAGACGGTCGATACCGACGCGGTGGCGGCAAACTACGACGCCGGCGTGCTGACGGTGACCCTGGCCAAGAAGGCCGAGGCCAAGCCGAAGCAGGTCAAGATCGGGGTGGGTTCGGCAACAACGGCCGCCCCGAAGCAGGTAGAGGCCACTACTACGGCGGCGTAATCGCGCCGTAAGGTCTCTGCTCTATGGTTGTCGCGTAAGGCGGGAGACGAACCGGTCTCCCGCCTTTTCTGTTGCACATGGCCTGCCAGCCGGGCCCACTGCGCGGCAGCGCACGCAGCTAAACAGGATTAGGATTTTGGGGGACGGTGGTCCCGGTGAGGTTTGGGTAAGGGAGATTTCAAAGAGTATGGCAATCAAGTGGGAAAAACTAACAGTAAAGTCGCAGGAGGCGTTGCAGGGTGCTGCCTCGCATGCGGCTGAGAACGGGAACCCCGAGGTACAGCCGCTGCACCTGATGGCGGCGCTCCTCGAGGATCATGAAGGCGTAGTCCTCCCAGTGCTCGACAAGATCGGAGTTCCGGTCCAGCAGCTTCTGAGCGGAATCAACGCCGCCATCCAGAAGCTGCCCAAGGTGCAGGGAGGAACCCAGCCCGGCCTCGGCCAGGCGGCGCAGAAGGTTCTCGAAGACGCCTTCAAGGAGGCCGAGAACTTCAAGGACGAGTTCGTCTCGACCGAGCATCTTCTACTGGCCTTGGCGAAGACCAAGAACGATCCTGTCGCCAGCGCCCTCGCGTCCTTCGGCGCCACGCACGACGCCATCCTGAAGGCTCTGGCCGAGGTGCGCGGATCGCAGCGCGTGACCGACCAGAACCCCGAGGGTAAGTTCCAGGCGCTCGAAAAATACGCCAAGGACCTCACCGAGCTCGCACGCAAGGGCAAGCTCGACCCCGTGATCGGCCGCGACGAAGAGATCCGCCGCGTCATCCAGGTGCTCTCGCGCCGCACCAAGAACAACCCCGTGCTCATCGGCGAGCCCGGCGTCGGCAAGACTGCCATCGTCGAGGGCCTCGCGCGGCGTATCGTCCAGGGCGACGTTCCTGAGATCCTCAAGAACAAGCGCGTGGCGGCGCTCGACCTGGCCTCGATGGTGGCAGGCGCGAAGTTTCGCGGCGAGTTCGAAGAACGCCTCAAGGCGCTGCTCAAGGAGATCGAGAGCTCGAACGGCGAGATTATTTTGTTCATCGATGAGTTACATACTCTGGTCGGCGCCGGCGCGGCCGAGGGAGCCATGGACGCGAGCAACATGCTCAAGCCCGCGCTCGCTCGCGGAGAGCTGCGCGCCATCGGAGCCACCACCCTGAATGAATACCGCAAGTACATCGAGAAAGATGCCGCGCTCGAGCGCCGCTTCCAGCAGGTCTACGTGGGCGAGCCCAACGTAGAGGACACCGTCGCGATTCTGCGCGGACTGAAGGAGAAGTACGAGGCGCACCACAAGGTCAGGATCAAGGACTCCGCCATCGTGGCGGCGGCGACGCTCTCGCATCGTTACATCTCCGACCGCTTCCTTCCCGACAAAGCCATCGACCTTGTCGATGAGGCCGCCTCCGCGCTCGCCATCCAGATCGGCTCCGTGCCGGTCGAGATCGACGACCTCGAACGCCGCGCTACCTCGCTCGAGATCGAGCGTGCGGCGCTGCAACGCGAGAAGGATCACAATTCGCAGGAGCGGCTCGAAACCGTCGAACGCGAGCTGGCCGAGATCAAGGAGCAGGCCTCCGCTCTGCGCGCCCGCTGGCAGAAGGAGCGCGGAGCCATCGGCCGCATCGCCGAGCTGAAAGAGCAGCTCGACGGTCTGCGCTTCCAGATGCAGGAGGAGACCCGCAAGGGCAATCTGCAGCGTGCGGCTGAGCTGCAGTACGGCGAGATTCCGAAGCTCGAGGCCGAGCTGCGCGAGCTCACCGCTCTGCAGGAAGAGGCCGTGCGTGAAGATAAGGCAGACGCCGGCACCGGCGTAGCCGCAAGGCCTTCGCGCATGCTGAAGGAGGAGGTCGACGAGGAGGACATCGCCGCCATCGTCTCCAAGTGGACCGGCATCCCGGTCTCGAAGATGCTCGAGGGAGAGACGCAAAAGCTGGTGCAGATGGAGGACCGTCTGCGCGAGCGCGTGATCGGGCAGGACGAAGCTCTGGTCGTGGTCGCGAACGCGATTCGCCGGTCCAGGGCAGGCCTATCGGACCCGAAGCGTCCGATAGGCTCGTTCATCTTCCTCGGCCCCACGGGCGTGGGCAAGACCGAGACCGCGCGCGCTCTCGCCGAGTTTTTGTTCGACGACGAGCAGGCGATGGTGCGGATCGACATGAGCGAGTACATGGAGAAACACGCCGTGGCTCGTTTGATCGGAGCGCCTCCAGGGTATGTTGGCTACGACGAGGGGGGACAGCTGACCGAGGCCGTGCGCCGCAGGCCGTACTCCGTGATCCTCTTCGACGAGATCGAGAAGGCTCATCCAGACGTCTTCAACATTCTGTTGCAGGTGCTCGATGATGGCCGCCTGACAGACTCCAAGGGCCGCACGGTGGACTTCAAGAACACGGTGCTGATCATGACCTCGAACACCGGGGCCGACAAACTGACCAGCGCGTGGGCGCAGGGTGAGGAGGGATTTGAAGACGCGAAGGAGCGCGTGATCGATGCTCTGAAGCAGGTCTTCCGTCCCGAGTTCCTCAACCGCGTGGACGACATCGTGGTCTTCCACCCGCTCGAGGATGCGCAGCTGACGCACATCGTCGATCTGCGGCTGAAGGATCTCGAGAAGCTGCTGGCCGACCGCCGCATCACGCTCGAGATGACCGACGCGGCACGCAAGGCGATCTTCAAGGCCGGCTACGACCGGGCCTACGGAGCGCGCCCGCTGAAGCGGGCGATCCAGCGGCTGGTTCAGGACAAGCTGGCAGTAAAGATCCTCGACGGAACCGTGCTGCACGGCGACCACGTCGTGGTCGACGCGGGTAAAGACGGGTTGCAGTTCGAGGTAAAAAACCGCGCCGCGGAACACGCTGTCGCGTAACGTCGCTTCACAGGTGCCCGTTTACCAACGCCGTACTTCCGATGAGGAGGTACGGCGTTTCTTTTGTTCATCAGAAAAGCTCGTGGTTTGACGCAAGCTCCGGCGACTCAGGAAGATTTTCTCGCGCATGAAACGGCACAGTCGGCAGCCGATTCCGCGCCGTATTGGAGCGGTCGCCCGAGCCGACGAAGAGAACGGGATCGCCGTGATCGAGAGGGGTAAAGCCCTTGATCACTCCTTTGGGAAAGGAGTTGGGAAGGCGGCTCACCGGATAACTGTGGTTCCAGAGATCGCGCACCAGCCAGTTGCCGTCGCTGGCGAGGATCAGGTAGTCGGCAGTATTGCTCTGGAAGGCGGCGAGGGGAAGAATCGAGAAGGGATAAAAACCACGTCCCGCCCAGAGATTCTCATCCGGGGAGTCTTCTCCGCGAAAGAGACGGATTGCCGGAAAGTCGACGGGAAACACGATGCGTGACGCCACCGAAGGCGGAGCGTAGTGCGCAAGCGTGACCACCATCAGGGGATCGGGAACGACGATGGGCCGGCCCATCGAGGCCGCTGGAAGGCTATTGAGAATCTGATAAAAACACTGCTTCTGTTCGTGATAGTCCTCGCCAACCGCGCAGACGCGGCCGAGAAAGACCAGGGAGCAAAGCGCCAGGGCAACGGAGCCCGCGTAAGGAAGATGACCGAAGAGGCGATACCCACAGGCTGCTCCCGCAATCGCAAAGCCAAGGCAGACAGGGATGACGAAGCGCGAGGAGAGCATTCCCCCATGAATCGAAGCGACGAGATATCCAAGGAACGGATAGACCATCAGGATCAGCGTTGCCGCAACTTCATGCAGAGGAAAAGAGAAGCAAGACTGGTGGGCGTGATGGTCGACCAGTCGCGAGAGCCAGCGAGGACGCAATGTTGCTCTGCAGTGCGCACACAGGCGCGAGAGTCCATAAACGATGGCGACGAGAGCCAGCAGAGCGACGACAGGAAACAGGATTGTCTCGACCATCTCCGTGTAAGAGTCGAAGACCTTATCGAGCGTGACCTTGTTCCATGCGTGCGGAGCGAAGTGCGCAATGGAGGTTTGAATGAGCCTGCGAAAGCCCAGGAGCGGAAGAGCAGCGACGGCGAGCGCGATCCATAGGGTGGGATTGAGGGAGTTCTCCGAGGCCGCGTGAAAAGACCATCGCTGCCTGCGGGCAGAGAGGATGCGGACCATCTCGCCTCCTGCGGTGGGAAAGAAGGCCAGCACGGCGAAGTAGTTGGTGCAGAGACCGAGCGCGAGCGCGGTCACCATGCCGCCAAGCGCAAGGCTGCGCTGAAGAGAAGAACGCGTGGGATCGACGGCGCGGCTCCAGCAGAGCACGGCGAGCATGGCCAGGCCATAGAAGATTCCATAGGAGCGCGACTCATAGCTGTAATCGAACGAGGCGTTCGCCATGGAAGATACCGTTCCTGCGAGGGCCCATACGATGGGAAGACGGCGTCGGAGAAAGAGGAACAGCGAGACCAGACCGATCCAATAGCCGAGGATCGCCGGAAGCCGCAACGCGAACTCGCTCTCTCCGAAGCAGCGGATCGAGGCGAGCACAGCGAGATGCGTCAGCGGAGGATTCGGATCGGCCGCCTGGGCAAGCGCGTGCCAGATGGCAGACACGCTGCCGAGCTTTGCAATGTGCAGCGTAATCAGCTCGTCCAGCCAGAGAAGTTTATTGTGTGAGAGCAGGGCGACGATGACGAGGTACGAAGCCGAGAGCAGAGCAAAGGCACTCGCAGGATGTCGCTCGAGCGAGGCACCGAAAGAACCTGCTATGCGGCGAAGAGAACGTTCTCCACTTGAGGAGGGTTTTACAGAATCAGCGACCAGGAGAAAATCCACAGCAACGGCTCCAAACGGGGAAGGAATCGAGCGTTCGTTGTGTGCATTGGATGCCGGAAGTGGAAGGGGTTTTGCTTTGGAAACAACGCTTATCGTAGAGAAGTTTCCATGAGTTGGGGATTCTCGCCAAGGAACCTGATTTCACGATAGATACAGAAGTTTCGGCAGTCCACTCCGTAGATTAGGCTCTTTCGTCTTTGAAAAGCGTAAACTTTGCCGGAGCGCCAACGTCTCTCCTTGAGGTCCACCATTCGCCAGCTTCAGCAGATCGCAGGCGATAGGTAGAATTCAGAACAGGAGCGGAGTGAAAAAGACAGCCGTAATTATTGGAGCCGGCCCGGCGGGGCTGACGGCTGCGCTGGAGTTGCTGCGGCGGACCGATATCCAGCCCATCGTTCTGGAAGCGAGTCATGAGATCGGCGGAATCTCGCGCACCATCCGGTATAAGGGCAATCGCATGGACATTGGCGGCCATCGCTTCTTCTCGAAGAGCGACCGCGTGATGCAATGGTGGATCGACCTGATGCCGCCGGAGGCCGAGGTCGGCGCTGAGGCTGGATCGGTGACCGGCGCGGCAATCGGCTCCGAGGCCGTCATCAGCTATCAGGGCAAGCAGCGTGTGGTGGAGATTCCAGTGGATGCCCCGCAGCATCCTCCGCTGCGTGGCATGGGGCCACTTGAGATTGACTCCGAGACTGAGGAGACCGACGCTCTGGGCGACGAGGACGCTGCCGCGCACGGTCACACCGAGACCGTGGTTACGCACGAGCCCGCGGATCCGGACCTGGTGATGCTCATCCGTCCGCGCAAGAGCCGCATCTACTATCTGCGCAAGTTCTTCGATTATCCGATCACGCTTACCGCGACCACGCTCGCGAATCTTGGGCCGGTCCGAACGATGAAGGTGGGAGCGAGTTATCTGATCTCTCGTGTGCGGCAGATCACTCCGGAAAAGAGCCTCGAAGACTTCCTTATCAACCGCTTCGGTCGCGAGCTCTACCTGACCTTCTTCAAGAGCTACACGGAGAAGGTGTGGGGGACACCCTGCGATCAGATCTCGTCGGAGTGGGGGGCGCAGCGCATCAAGGGTCTGAGCCTGACGACGGCAGTGAAGCACTTCGTGAAGAAGACCTTCGCGGGCGGAGGCAAGAAGGACCTCGCGCAGAAGGGGACGGACACGAGCCTGATCGAGCGCTTCATGTATCCGAAGTTCGGTCCCGGGCAGCTGTGGGAGCACGTCGCCGATCTGGTCCAGCAGGGCGGGGGCGAGATTCTGATGGGATGGAAGGTGGATTGCATCCACTGTGAAGGTACGAGGGTCGTCTCGATCGAGGCTGTGAATGAGGCCGGGGAGCGTCACAGCTTTGCGGGAGATTATTTCTTCTCGACCATGCCGATGCGCGAGCTGGTGCGGGCGGTGGATGCTCCAGTGCCGGCGAATGTGCGCGAGGTGAGCGAGGGGCTTCAGTACCGCGACTTTATCACCGTGGGTCTGCTGGCCGATCGGCTGAAGGTGAAGGAGCCGGACGGCGGTCTGCTGAAGGACACGTGGATCTACGTGCAGGAGCCGGACGTTCTGCTGGGGCGGCTGCAGATCTTCAACAACTGGAGTCCTCATCTGGTCGCCGATCCTTCGAAGGTGTGGATCGGGTTGGAGTACTTCTGCTACGAGACCGATCCTCTGTGGAAGATGGAGGACGAGGAGCTGAAGCGGTTCGCGATTGCTGAGGTGGCGAAGATCGGCATCCTGCAGGCCGAGGACGTCTCGGACGGCCACGTGGTTCGGGTGCCGAAGACCTACCCGGCGTATTTCGGGACGTACGACCGGTTCGATGAGCTGCGGAGCTTCACCGACTCCTTCGAGAACCTGTTCCTGGTCGGGCGCAACGGGATGCACAAGTACAACAACCAGGACCACTCGATGCTGACGGCGATGGCGGTGGTGGATGGCCTGGCCGCCGGGCGGGTGGAGAAGGCTGCTCTGTGGGAGATCAACACGGAGCAGCAGTATCACGAGGAGAAGGAGAAGACCGCCTCGGCCAGGTGACCCTCCCCCCCGGGACTTTTGTGCAAAGTATTCCAAATATTGGAGTTAGGTCCGGACTTCGGATTCGGGGTTTTTCCTGAACTCTTTGCTGCTTCTATTCTAGCGGGGCAGGCCGGTGAAATCGGCAGCGGGGATCTGCCTTGGTTTGTTGCGGTTGCCGGGATCTATGGCTTGACAGGAGGAAAGATGAGCGACGGGCGGGAGGAGCGCGAGGAGCAGGAGCATCGACGGCGGTGGGAGGAAGAGAAGGATCTTCGCGACCGGGTGGATCGTCCCGCGCGGGAGTGGGAGCGGGAGGAGCGGGAGCCTTCTTGAGGGCTTTGGTGGATCTGGGTGTGGCTGGCAGGCCATTGTCCTTTACCTCCCAAATTTTTATGGTTCGCGTGAATGGGCACCCGGCGGCGGGTTTTAGAGGAATATCCCGGGGGGGAATCCTGCAAACCCAACTTAGCGCCTTCGGCGCGAAGATGGGACACCCGGGCTTGGGCGACGAGGAACCACTTTGTCTTCTTGTCTTCAGGCGGAGATGGTTCCCTGGTGGAAGTACATCTGCCACTTGCCGTTGCGCTGGACCCAGACCGAAGAGTGGCGGGAGGTGGAGCTGGAGGTGGTGATGTGGTAGGTGGCCAGGGCCGCGTTCTCGCCCAGAGGGGTGACGTAGAAGTGACTCATGGTCGCGTTGCGCGGGTTGCTGTTCACCAGCTCGTGGCCCAGCTGGTTGGCGTTGAAGATGCGGCCCGACGTGCAAAACTCCTTGAAGTCGGGGGTGATCAGGTCCAACAGGGAGTCGCGGCTCTTCTCACGATCGGGGTGGAGAAGTCGCTCCTCGAGAGAGTGCAGATGTTCCTGAAGTTCGGCCGTGGTCATGGTGAATAGTTTGACGTTGACCGAGTATAAAGGAGTTTCATTCGCAGGCAAAAAGATTGGGCCGTTCCATACTGGAACGGCCCTTTGATTTCTTTCGCATAGGGGATATAAAGGCGGTAGCCTGCCGGCCGCGCGCCCTGCGCTTGCGGCAGGCCATAAGCCTTGCCTAGAAGTTAATCTTTCCAGCCAGCTGGAAGATGCGCGGGTCCAGAGCGCCGGTCACGTTGCCGAAGGTTCCGGAGTTGAGCGTCGTGACGAACGCTGAGCTTCCTGAAGCACTTACGGGGCCGAAGTTGGGATGGTTGAGGACGTTGAACGCCTCCATACGCAGCTGGAAGTTGAGCCGCTCATGGATGGGAAAGATGCGGCTGACGGCGACATCGACGTTGTAGTTGTTGGGCGTCCGGAAGGCGTTACGGGGAACATTGCCGTAAGTTCCGACGGCGTTCTGGGTGAAGGCGGCCTTGTTGAGAAAGGCCAGATTTCCCGGCGACTTCTGGAAGATCTTCTGCTTGGTATAGGGGTTGACCCCCGGGACCAGGTTGGGGCGATCGAGACCGATGCCGGTGCGCGAGTTGTCGGTATTGGAGGTGATATTGAGAGGCTGGCCGCTGAGAGTGCGGATCAGAGGCGCGATCTCCCAGTTATTGGCCGTCGCGGCCTTCCATCCGTGCAAGGAGCTGAAGTGGCTGGCGGCGACCAGGGTGGTGTTGAAGATGTGCCGGACATCGAAGCCGCAGGGGCCGCGATCGAGCCGCGCGTTGGTGGTGTGCTCGTAGGCCGGACCGGCGACGTCGCCCGCGTTGTCGGCGACGGCCAGGCACTTGGACCAGGTGTAGTTGGCCAGGAAGCTGAAGTTGTTGGACATGCGGTGCTGCACGGTTGCGATGACGCCGTTGTAGCTGGTAGTGGCTCCGTCGGTGATGACCGTCATGGTAGGCGAGTAACCCTGGCCCTGGGTATGGTTGGCCAGCGTCAGCGGCGTGCGGGCGTTGGGATTGCCGGTACTCGAGCAGGGGTCTCCGGCCTTGGCCGGGTAGAGGGCGTTGCCGACGACGATCTGTGGCATGCCCTGGCAGGAGCCCGGTCCGCTCCAGTTACCGGGAATATAGACGGCGGCATTGATGCCGTTGCCCACCCACTGGTGGGCCTGCTCGTTACCCAGATAGTTGAGGGAGAACATCCATCCGCGGCCGAAGTCCTGCTGAACGCTGGCGTTCCACTGATAGATGACGGGAGTCTGCATGGTCTTCTGGAGCAGGACCCAGAGGGTGTTGGTCGGGAAGGTGGAGGTGGCGTCGGGCGGGAAGACGCCGGGGAAGGGATCGCCGCCGGGGTAGCCGGACCAGGGATTGTCGAAGGGGGTCTGGCCGTTGAGGTCGATCTCGTTGACGAAGGGGGGATTGGAGGCGACGCGCTGCGAGGTGTAGAGGGCGGGGGTGTCGTACATCAGGGCTCCACCGGCGCGGAAGACGGTCTTGCCGGTGCCGAAGGGATCGAGGGTGACGGCGACTCGGGGGGAGATGTTACCGAGCTGGTTGTTGGTGAAGGACTTCCGCACGCCGGGGTCGCCGTAGTAGAAGGCTCCGGCCGGGGCGTTGGGGTAGACGGCGGAGTGCTGGTTGGCGTTGAAGGCGGCCTGGTCGAAGACGGCGCCGCGGCCGAACTTGTCGGTCTGGTAGAGGTTGGGCTCCCAGCGGAGGCCGTAGTTGATGGTGAGGTTGGGGACGGGGTGCCAGGTGTCCTGGGCGTAGATGCCGAAGACGGTCTGGCGGAAGGTGGTGTCCTGGGCGCGGCTCTGGCTGAAGGCGAAGGAGGTTCCGTAGGTGGTGAGCTGGCCGGTGAGGAAGTCGGCCAGAATCTCGCCGGAGGCGGCGCCGCCGAAGGAGTAGCTGCCGTTGAAGAGATATCCGGTGCTGGTGTTGTCGCCGGTGCGGATGATCTCACCGCCGAGGGCGATCTGGTGCTTGCCGATGAGCCAGTCGATGTCGTCGGAGAAGTCTTCGGTGTTGACGTTGAAGAAGCCGGGGGAGCAGGTTCCGCAGCCGGTGTTGAAGCCGCCGTTCATCTGGATGCGAAGGTCGATGGGGGTGTAGAGGAAGTTGTTGACGCCGATGGTGTTGGCGTTGATTCCTCCGGCCGTGGGTCCACGATTATTGCGGCGGCGGCTGTAGGTTCCGTGGAAGGTATTGACGAACTTGGGGGTTACCAGGAAGGTATCGCCCAAGGTGAAGCTCTGCACGCGCTGATCGTTTCCGGCGACGGTGGTGAGCAGGATATTGGTGGGAGAGTAATAGGCGGGCAGGTTGTAGTTGGTGAGGAAATAACGGCCGAAGAGGGAGTGGCGCGGGCTCCAGGTGAAGTCAACGCGGCCGACGTACTGGTCTTCGGTGTTGTTGCCGGGAAGGGCGATGTTGACGCGACCTACGGGATCGGCCTGCGACAGAGGGAGATAGCTCAGGAGATTCTTTGCCGCAGGGCTGAACTCGGAGGTGGGGATCTTGCGGCTGGGGGTGGCGACTCCGGTGATGGGGTCTCGGAAGGCGGCGCCGGTGGAGGCGCAGTTTCCGCTGGTGGGCATCTGGCTGAAGTCGCCGTTGAGCATGGCGGGGGTGGGGAGGCAGTAGGAGGTGGAGTTGCCGGTCTTGTGCTCGCGCGTGCCCTGGTAGCCGCCGAAGAAGAAGAGCTTGTCGGAGATGATCTTGCCTCCGAGGGTTCCGCCGAACTGGTTGCGCTTGACGGTGTCCTTGGCGGTCGAGAAGAAGTTGGTGGCGTTGATGATGTTGTTGCGAAGGAAGTCGAAGACGGTTCCGTGCCACTGGTTGGAGCCGGAGTTGGTGACGACATTGACGAGCGAGCCGGGGTGGACGCCGTTGCGGGCGGGCAGGGAGTTGGACTCGACGGAGAACTCGTGCAGGGCGTCGGGGAAGGGATAGGGAAGGTTGGTGTTGGTGAAGTTGTCGGTGTGGTAGCCGCCGTCGAGGATGTAGTTGTTGTAGTTGCCCTGGCTTCCGGCGACGGCGATGACGGTGGAGGTGAGGTAGTTTTTGCTGGTGTTAATGTCGGCGGCGGGCGCGTTGACGGCGCCCCCGGAGACGAGGACGAGTTGGGTAGCCTGGCGGCCGTTGAGCGGCATCTCGGTGATGCGAGCCTGGTCGATGACCTGCTTGAAGGTGGAGGTCTCGGTCTCGAGAGCAACGCCGTTGGCCTGGACTTCGATGTGCTCGCTGGCGCTGCCGACGTGGAGGGAGGGATTGATCTGGATGTTGTTGCCGACCTCGAGCGTGATGCCGGTCTGGGTGTAGCTTTGGAAGCCGTTGGCGGTGACGGAGAGGGTGTAGGGACCGACGGGGACGTTGGGAAGGCTGTAGAGTCCTGAGCCGTCGGTGATGGAAGAACGGGAACCGCTGGTGCCGGTGTTGGTGAGGGTGACGGTGGCGTTGGGGATGGCGGCGCCGGTCTGATCGCTGACGGTGCCCTGAACGCTGGCGCTGCCTCCAGCCTGCCCCCATGCCCGGGGAAGCAACAGGAGAACGAAAAGAAGGAACGGGAGAAGTCGATTGGATGGTCCAATTTTGACAAGTCTGTTCATGGCCTGGCCTCGAAGAAATTGATTTCAACACCAGGCGCGGCCCTCGTTTGGATACTTGAGTAGAGGCTCTTCACCGGTGCGACGAGACTATAGGGAGGTATTTCGATCTTTGTCAATAGAAATTGTTCTTCTTTTGGAGTCGAGGGTCGAAATGGTAATAGGTCTGACCAAAAATCCTACGGCGCTGCCGCGCGGCTCGCTGGTGTCTATCCCAAAACAGATTGATACGACCTAGACTGGGAGGGTGATGGAGTTGAGAACGATTCGAGCGACCCAGTATGTGACTCCGCTGCGCGAGGGTGGAAGCCTGCCGGCGATTGTGGCGGCGGACGACCTGGGGCTGTACGTGCTGAAGTTTCGCGGGGCCGGGCAGGGTCCGATGGCGCTGGTGGCGGAGCTGGTGGCCGGCGAGATCGGCCGAGCGCTGGGGCTGAATGTTCCGGAGCTGGTATTGGCGGAGCTGGACCCGGCGCTGGGACGCAACGAGCCGGACCAGGAGATTCGCGACCTGCTCAAAGCCAGCGCGGGGCTGAACCTGGCACTCGATTATCTGCCTGGGTCGACCATGTTCGATCCGGCGGCGGGAGATGCTCCGGATGCGAAGACGGCCTCGCTGGGGGTATGGTTCGATGCTCTGACCATGAACGTGGACCGCACGCCGCGCAATGCGAATCTGCTGTGCTGGCACGGGGAGCTGTACTTCATCGACCACGGCGCGGCGCTATACGTGCACCACGACTGGCCGACGATGCTGGAGCGGGCGGAGTCGCCGTTTCAACAGAGCAGAAGCCATGTGCTGCTGCCGTGGGCCAGCGAGCTAGCCGCGGTGGAGGAGGAGGCGAAGCTCAGGCTGACGCTGGAAAAGATCGCGGGGATTCTGGCGGCCATTCCCGATCGTTGGCTGGAGCGCGAGGGCGACGGGCTGAGTTCGGAGGAGAAGCGCCGGGTCTATGCGGACTTCTTCGCGCGAAGGCTCGCAGCCTCGGCGGGATTTCGAGAGGAGGCCGAGCGTGCCCGTACCGAGCTCGTTTGATTACGCTGTGGTCCGCGTGGTTCCTCGCGTGGAGCGCGGAGAGTTTATCAACGCCGGGGTGATCGTCTTTTGCCTGGAGCGCAGGTTTCTGGCCGCCCGGGTGGTGATCGACGAGACGCGGCTGAAGGCGCTGTGGCCGGGACTCGATGTCGAGCTGGTGCGCCGGCACCTGGAGGTCATTCCGAAGATCGCCGCGGGCGAGGCCGAGGCTGGGCCGATCGCGCGACTCTCGCTGCGGGAGAGGTTCCACTGGCTGGTCTCGCCGCGCAGCACGATGATTCAGGTTTCGCCGGTGCATACGGGGCTGTGCGAAGAGGGACCGGAGGAGGCGCTGGAGGCGCTGCTCAGGGCCCAGGGACTCGCTGCTTCGTCCCGGCGCGGCCTGGATGGGGCCAGGATTTGAATATTTGAATCGATGGGGTTGTTCCGGCAGGGGGACTGTCTATGTGCATTCGCAGAATGATCTGTTTTTTGGGACTTGTCTTTTATGTGAGCGCGCTGAGCGCACGGCAGATGCCGCCTCCGGACCCATACGACGGGATCTGGGAGGGTTATGAGGGCGAGTGGAGATATGTCTCCAACCTTCTTGTCTCCCTTGCCGAGGAGATTCCGGCGGAGAGATATTCGTGGCGGCCAGCTGCTGGAACACGCTCTGTGAGCGAGGTCCTGACGCACATCGCGCAGGGCAATTTTTATCTTCTCAGTGTCACCGGGCCCAGGATGCCCGCGGATATGGAGCCGAACGACCTTGAAAAGACGCTGGTGGGGAAGCCGGCTGTCATCGCGGCTCTCAAGCGTTCCCTGGAGGCGGTGAAGAGCGCGCATGCTCGGCTCAAGCCTGGCGACCTTGAACGAAAGGTGCGGGTTCAAGGCAAGACGGTTCCCGTGGAAGGCATCTACCTGCGAATTATCTGTCATGACAACGAGCATCTTGGGCAGCTTATCGCATATGCTCGTTCGAATGGGGTGGTTCCGCCGTGGTCTCAACCGGCGAATGTGCCTGCGCACAGATGATAGGCCCTGCGCGGGGTCACTTCGCGACGCGTGTACACCCTTCGGGGTGGGCTCCCATTGGTCGCTTGAAAAATCTTCGCGCCGAACCGGAGGGAGGCCTACGGCGAAGCCGGTATACGCGTCACGAAGTGACCGCCCGTACCGGGGTCCCCACAAACAGGTCTTCGTTTGTGGGGGCTGAGCGCGGTGGGCCCGGCCGGCAGGCCATAAGCATTTCCTGCTTCTCCTCGCGATAGCATCGAGAGTGTGCAGACCTTGGATGTGGTGGTGCTGGGCGCAGGCGCGGCGGGGATGATGTGCGCGATCGAGGCGGGGAGACGCGGACGGCGGGCCGTCGTGCTCGATCATGCCGAGCGCATCGGCAAGAAGATCCTGATCTCGGGCGGCGGGCGGTGCAACTTCACCAACGTGAACGTCCGGGCGGAGAACTTTCTCTCCGAGAACCCTCATTTTGCGAAGTCGGCGCTGGCGGGGTTCCGGCCTGCCGACATGATCGCCCTGGTCGAGAAGCATCGCATTCCCTACCACGAGAAGACGCTGGGGCAGATGTTCTGCGACCGGTCGGCGCAGGAGATCGTCACCCTGCTCGAGCGCGAGGCGAAGGATGCGGGGGTTGGCATCGTGACCGGAGCGAAGGTGGAGAGCGTCGAACGCCTGGCCGCAGAGGGCGGACCGGATTTCGTTGAGCAGGTCAATCATCGCTTCACCGTGACGACTTCTGTTGGCAGCTTTCGCGCACGCTCGGTGGTAGTGGCGACGGGCGGGCTGTCGATCCCGAAGATGGGAGCGACCGGGCTAGGGTATGACCTCGCCCGGAGGTTCGGAATGAATGTGATCGAGTGCCGTCCGGCTCTGGTTCCGCTGGTCTTTGCTCCGGAGGAGCAGGAGCGATGGTGCGATCTGTCGGGGCTCTCCACGGAGGTGATTGCGACAGCAGACGGAACGAAACGTCCGGTGCGGTTTCGCGAGAAGATGCTGATCACGCATCGCGGGTTGAGCGGTCCGGCGATCCTGCAGGTCTCGTCGTACTGGCGGCCTGGGCAGGCGGTGGAGCTGGATCTCGCACCGGGGGCTCGGGTGATCGAGCCTCTGCTGGCTACGAAGGCCCGGCGCGATGCGGGTGCCGCGGCTGCGGCGCTGCGAGGGGCGTGGCCCGCGCGCATGGCGGAGCGATGGATGCTGAACCATCCGCCCGCGGGCTGGACGAATGCGGCGCTCGAGCAGTTCGAGCGCCGCCTGCATGCGTGGCGCGTGGTGCCTGCGGGAACCGAGGGCTATGCCAAGGCCGAGGTGACGGCCGGAGGCGTGGATACGGCGGAGCTGGACGCGAAGACGATGGAGAGCCGCAGGGTTCCGGGGCTTTATTTCATTGGGGAGGTGGTGGATGTGACGGGCTGGCTGGGAGGGTACAACTTCCAGTGGGCGTGGGCTTCGGGGGCGAGCGCCGGGCGGGCGGCGTAGGCGCGGTTACGAGCCTCGGCGAAGGCCGGATCCATGGTTGCGGACTTGTCTTCTCGCCCGAACTAATCCTTGCAGTCACGCGGCGGACCCTACATTATCGGTACGGATCAATCAACGCCAAGGTCTTCAGCGAAACGGGCATGATACAAGACTTCGGCTGGATCAAGACATAGCTGGTCGACGATGATGGCAACAAGGGAATCCCAAACGCTCTGTGAAGACCAAGGAAGAACTTCCGGTGGCGCAGGTAACGCCGTTTGTTTCTGTAGAAATAGGAATACCTTCTCCTTTTCAGTGGCCAAAGGGAGGACTTCAGGAGTGAGCGGGCTCTCGAACGGTGCCACGCGTAACTTTGCGCAGATCAGGTTGTAGAAGTCTCCGACAGTACGAACTGACGATGCCTCATCATCGTCGATATTTATGGCGAAGAATTCCTCTGCGCGGAGAACCATCTCGACTGCATCTAATCCCATGCCTCAAGAGTAAAGCCGAACCCACTGCGGCGAGGATCAAGGGGGTTGAGCTCCCAAATGGCAATTTTGCGGACCTAGACATCAGTGACCTGCTCATACAAAACGCCGTTCCCGGCATCGATCCTTACTGGTGCTAAGGAGACGTAGGGGGACTGATGTGTCGGGCGCCGATGTGGCAAAGCAGGACGACGCCTATCAGGGGGAAGCGCTTCGAAGGGTCGCTCCCGCTCAAGATTCGACTGCCATTGCATATGCTAGCGATTTTTTTTAAACCTGAGGGTCTGCGACCCCGGCACCAGGGTGCGAATGGACCTGAATTGCGCAAGGATCGAGAGAAATCCTCATTTGGCCTCGGTTCTGTAAAATTGTCTGTATCGTACTTACACAGCTAGTTTTGCGTCAGTTTCCCATACTCGGTCGAATACACAGGCAAAGCATAGAAATGACCCCAAGAAAAGTCAGCGCCACTGTCCGTTCTCAGAAGGAACCACAGGAGAATGACACCGACGGCAAGTGCGACAGATACCCGGTTGTAGCGATCGGAGCCTCCGCGGGAGGACTTGAGGCGTACAAGGAATTCTTTCGCGCACTGCCAGCCGACTCGGGAATGGCGTTCATCCTGATTCAGCACTTCGATCAGCAACATGAGACTCAGCTGGCGGAGATTCTTTCGAGGGAGACCAGCGTCCCGATCGTGGAGATCAGGTCCGGTGAAAAGATTAGACCGGATCGTATCTATATAACCCCCACGGGAATGGTGCCCGCTCTCTCCGGCGGCGGGTTCACGCTTAATTCGCAAGACAATGAGCCGGGCCAACATCTGCCAATCAATTTTCTGATGCGGTCCCTGGCGGAAGGTGAGACCGATTGCGCCATCGGGATTATTCTCTCGGGCACGGGTACTGACGGCACGCTGGGACTGGCGAGCATCAAGTCGGAAGGCGGCATCACCTTCGCGCAGGAACCGACCACCGCTGAATATGACGCAATGCCTCGCAGTGCCATCGAATCCGGTTGCGTCGATTTTGTTATGCCGCCGACTGAGATCGTAAAGGAGCTGCTTCGCATCCAGGGACATCCATACCTGGAGTACGCCGTATTCGCCGCAGAGGTGGAGGGCGCGGCTGAGGCGAATGGCCAGGCTCACCATTTGACGGACGATGGAGATCTTTCCACCATCCTCGAACAGCTGCATAAGGTCACGACCGTCAGTTTCCGCGACTACAAGCCAAGTACGCTCTGCAGACGCGCTTTGCGGCGAGCGGCCATCCTACGGCTGGGCTCGTTGGGCGGCTACGCCAGGTATCTGATCGAGCATCCGGAGGAGTGCGTCCGTCTCTACGACGATGTTCTGATTCCGGTCACCAGCTTCTTTCGCGACGCCGAGGTCTTCGAGGCTCTAAAGACCCAAATTTTTCCAGGGCTGATCAAAGAGATCGGGGAGGAGGGCGACATCCGCATCTGGGTGGCCGGATGCTCCACAGGAGAAGAAGCCTACACCCTGGCCATGCTGCTTCGGGAGTGCCTCGGAGATAAGATCGAGGACTACCGTGTTCAGATCTTTGGCACAGACCTCAACGAGAAGAACATTCAACGAGCACGCGCGGGAGTCTACGGAGAGACGATCTCTCAGCAGATGTCTCCAGAGCGTCTGGCGCGGTTCTTCGTCAAAACAGACGGAGGATACCGCATTGAGAAGTCGGTCCGGGAGATGTGCGTCTTTGCCCGGCATAACCTGGTCTCCGATCCGCCGTTTTCCCAGATCCATCTGGTGACGTGCCGCAACCTGCTCATCTATCTTCAGCCGGTGCTGCAAAGGAGGATCATTCCGATGCTGCACTATGCTCTGCAGCCCTCGGGCTTTCTGCTCCTCGGCGGCTCGGAGAGCGTTGCGGGATTTCCCGAATTGTTTTCTCCAGTGGATAAGAAGAACAAGATTTATGCCAGGAAGCAGGCGGCGTCCCGGCTTCACTTCGATTTCGTCCAGACCTACTACCCCGCCATTCTTCGCCAGTCCCTTTCTGCTCGACCGCAAGATCATGGACGGGCCGAATCCGATGCGCTGCTGGCGGCGGATCGGCTGGTGCTCGAGAATTATGCCCCCGTCGGGGTTGTGATCAACATGGCGATGGAGGTCATTCAATTTCGGGGACGACCGGCTCCCTACCTTGAGCCGGCGTCGGGCAAGCCTACGCTCAATGTATTGAAGCTTGCCAGAAACGGATTATCAGTTGAGCTCCGCAGCCTGATCGGCAAGGTCAAAAAGCAGTGGAGAATGGCTCGAAAGAATGGAATCCCGTTTGATGACAGAGGGGATCAACGAGTCCTGAACATATCGGTCTCCCCCCTGAGCGAGAAGAATTTGCAGGACAAAGCATTTCTCCTGGTTCTGTTTGAAGACGTCACCCCGCGATGGATCTCTCAAAATGGCTTGCCCTCGAACTCCACAGAAAAGGAGACCCTTGATCAGCTCGAGTTGAAGCGGGTGCAACGCGAGTTGGCCGATGCGCAAAGCTTATTGCGCGCGGCGATTGAATCCGAGGATTCCCTTAAAGAGGAGTTCCAGTCCGCGAACGAAGAGATTCTTTCCGCGAACGAGGAGCTTCAGAGTACCAATGAAGAGCTGGAAACCTCGAAGGAGGAACTGCAGTCTGCCAACGAGGAGCTAAATACTCTCAATGGAGAGTTGCGCCAGAAGAACAACGAGCTTCAGGAGCTGGGCAGCGACATCTCGAATCTGCTGCATAGCACCCGGATCCCCGTCGTTATGCTTGATCGTGGTCTGCGTATACGCCGCGTTACGCCAATGGCCGACAAACTGTTGAAGGCAGTGCCATCCGATATCGGACGGCAGATCGCCGATATCCGCCTCAACATCGATGTGCCCGACCTGGAAGGTATGATCGCAAGTGTTCTCGAGACATTGCAGCCCGCTGAACGAGAGGTTCGGGACTTGGCCGGGCGTTGGCATAATCTGAGCGTCCTGCCGTATCGGACACAGGACGACAGGATCGATGGGGTCGTCCTCGCGCTGCAGGATATCGACGCCATACGAAGCGCCAATGAGCAGTTGAAGAGATCGGCTGAGTTTTTTCGTGCCGTTATGGATACCGTGATTGAACCTCTGCTGGTGCTCGATGCGGAGTTTCAGGTGATTGCGGCCAATCGACCGTTCTTCAGTACTTTCAAGGCATCGACGGAAGAGATAATGAACCATTCTTTCTTCCGATTAGGAAACGGAGCGTGGAACATCCCGGAGCTACGGTCGCAGCTCGAAGGCATCCTCAAAGACGGGCCCATGGTTCGCGCGTTCCTCCTCGAACGCGAGTTTGAGCAGATGGGAGCTCGAACGATGCTCGTGAACGCTCACATGCTTGCTTCAACCCCGGACGGGACTCCCGCGATCCTCGTCGCAATCGAGGACATCACCGACAGGAAGCAGGCGGAACGAGATATGGCGCGGCTTGCGGCGATTGTGGAGTCTTCGGATGATGCAATCGTCGGCAAGAATCTTGAGGGCATCATTGAAACGTGGAACCGCGGCGCAGAACGCATCTTCGGCTACTCTTCCAAGGAGGCTATCGGTCAGCCGATCACGATGCTCATCCCTGCCGATCGAATCGACGAAGAGCCGACGATCATCGAACGGATTCGCCGCGGTGAACACGTCGATCATTTCGAATCGATTCGCCGTTGTAAGAACGGCAGCCTTCTCCATGTCTCCCTCACAATCTCTCCGATCGTCGACCGTCAGGGGAAAATAGTTGGAGCCTCGAAGATTATTCGGGACATCACCTCGCGGAAGCAGTCGGAAGCTGCATTGATGAGGTCTGAAAAGCTCGCTGCCGCGGGCCGCCTGGCTGCCATCCTCGCGCATGAGATCAATAATCCGCTTCAGGCGGTCGTGAATCTCATAAGTCTGCTGGGGCAATCGCGAAGCCTCGACGAACAGGAGCAATCCTACATCAAGCTATCCAATGAGGAGCTTGTCCGGCTCACCCACTTGACCCGTCAATCGCTCAGCTTCTACAGAGAGAGTGCCGCGCCGGGACCAGTAAATCTCGAGGAAGCAATTGAAGACCTTCTGAACCTTTATGCCCATCGGATCGTTGCAAACAATATATCTATCAGCAAGAAATACTTCTCGAACGCGACGGTGATTCATAGTTATCGCGGAGAAGTGCGTCAGGTTTTGACGACTCTCCTGTTGAATGCGATTGAGGCCATTCCCGGCAATGGAACGATCTCAATTCGTATTCGCAAATCAGTTCATTGGAACAACGCAGCGAAACCTGGAATCCGCATCGTGATTGCCGACAGCGGAGTCGGAGTCTCGAGAGAGAACTTTGACCGCATCTTTGAGCCTTTCTTTACAACGAAGGGGGAGCAGGGCACCGGTCTCGGCTTATGGGTCGCCACGGGTATCGTCTCGCGGCTTGGTGGATTTATCCAGATGCGAAGCAGCCAAAGTCCGCAAAGGAGGGGTACCTGCTTCTCTATCTTCCTTCCAGTCGAGGCAGAAGAATCTCTGACTTCTGGCAGAGTCTCATTTTGATTTGAACTTTGCAGGACCTCTGAATCTTCACCTCTAAAGTAAACAGAAGCCGACTAATGAGATGGTCCGCCGCTGTAGCCCTCCGCTGAGACGGAGGATAGTATCAGCGGTTTTCAGAGGAGGATCATCGACATGCAGATTCGTTCCGTAGGCATCGATCTCGGCAAGACGACGTTTCACCTTGTTGCATTGGGAGCATCGGGCAGGGTGCTGTTGAAGAAGAAGTTCACTCAGAGGCAGCTGCTGGCGTTTACAGCGAACCTGCAGACTTCGCTGATTGGCCTCGAAGCGTGTTCCGGAGCGCATTTCCTTGGAAGAGCGTTGAAGCAGCAGGGCCACGACGTCAGGCTGATCGCTGCGCAGTTCGTGAAGCCGTTTGTGAAGTCCAACAAGAACGGCTTCGTCGATGCAGAAGCTATTGCCGAGGCCGTCGAGCGCAAGAACATGCGTTTCGTTCCGATCAAGACGGACGACCAACTCGACCTGCAGGCGATGCACCGGATTCTTGACTGGCTTGTCTCGCGGCGCACGGCAGTCATCAACCAGATACGCGCCTTTCTACTGGAGCGCGGCATGGTCTTTGCACAGAAGCCGGCGAAGCTGAAGGCCGCGATGGGCGACGTGCTCGAGAACGCGGACAACGTGCTGACACCGATGATGCGCAACCTGATCGGCATGCTATGGGATGAGTGGAAGACCGTCCAACAGCAGATCGACGAGCTGACCAACCGGCTCGAACAGATCGCTGCCAGTGACGCAGGTTGCTGTCGCATCCGGCAGATCCCGGGCATCGGCCCCATCATCGCAACAGCCATCGTTGCCGCCATCGGGAACGGCGCTGCGTTCCGCAAGGGACGAGACTTCGCAGCATGGCTCGGGCTTGTTCCACGGCAGTACTCGACCGGTGGCAAGGCCAAGCTGCTGGGCATCAGCAAGCGCGGCAAGATCTATCTGCGTAAGGTCCTTATCCATGGTGCTCGCGCGGCTGCGATGCGCATAAAACGAGACCGCTTTCCGATCGGAGCATGGATGAACGCACTTGAAGCCAGAGCACTGCGCAACGTGCTGGTGGTCGCGATGGCCAACAAGCTCGCACGCATCGCATGGGCCGTGCTCTCCAGCGGTGAAGATTACAGACCCGCGGTCAACGCAGTAGCATAGGACATCGCACAACAAGCTTTCCCACCAAGGTCTGCAACGGAACAGTAAGGACGAAAGAACAGTCACAACGGCGTATCTGAAACCTGCTCCTGATAAGGGTCTTCAACGACCGACCGACTTGTAAGGACAGATACGCAGCGGAACTCATTCTGGCCAGGAGCACGCGGCTCCATCAAAGGCCGAATAATACATTGCCGCAGACTTGTCTTCTCGACCAAACTACCCCTTGCAGTCACGCGGCGGACCATACAATAACAGGACGAACATGCATTCACGCTGCGAGGTAAGGGACTGCCATCAAGACGAGCGCTGAGATGTTAGTCTCTCCCAATTGCCGTGTGCGAATGCCACTCTTGCCTCTTGCGACAGGTCGGTAGCCAGCAAAAATGACCGCCCCGGCTGCCCGGGACGGTATTGATAGGGATAGTCCGTGGAAAAGAGGATGCGTTCCTGCCCGACGATCTCCACTGCACGTTGCAGATACATTTGGTTCCACATGCCACTGGACGTGACGTATAGATTGCGCTTGAAGTACTCCTCTACGGGCCGTTCCAATTTTGCTACGCGCGCGAGCGACTTCAGCCGTTCTATGTAGAAGAGAACGACTTCACCCCAGTGCCCGAGGATAATCTGCAAGTTTGGAAACCGGTCGAAGACCCCTGCCAAGATCAAACGAACGAACTGGACTCCAGCTTCGTAATGCCACCCCAGACCGAACGCCGCAAACGCCGTATCTACTGGTTCTCCAAATCCTGCGTAAAGAGCTGCTCTGACTGAAGCCTGAGGAATTTGGGGATGAATGAAGACGGGCACGTTTAGATCTGCAGCCGTGTGGAGCACTGGCAGGAAGTCAGGGTGGTCGAGGTTCTTATCGCGAGTGCGGCCGCAAACCATTGCCCCGAGCAGGCCGCATTGGGTCACTGCACGTCTCAGCTCCAACGCCGCTTCGTCGGGGGCGGGCGTGGGAAGAACGGCGAAGCCCTGAAAGCGGGTGGGATGCCTTGCGATGGCCGCGGCTATCAGATCGTTAGTGCTCCTAGCGAGCCGAACACTCTCTACAGGTTCAAGATTGTGCAGAGCTGGCGTCGTAACGGAGAGCACCTGAACGTCTACTCTGCTTTCGTCCATTAACGTCAGACGGCCCTCCCCGACGTCTTCAAGACGCTGCCGGATCTCGCCTTGATCGAAGCTACCGGTTCCTTCTGAACCGATGGCCGAGGCTTCCCACGCGGTCGTTATCTCGCGTGTCAGAAAGTGCTCTTCGATGCTGATGATCTTCATTGTCTCTGAGTCCTCTCAGCTAGTATGGGCGAAGATCATTTATTCATTCCATAGCTAAGAGCGGATTCTGCCTATGCACAAATCGAATATCTACCTGGAAAGGCTGGATGTACGTTCCCTGCGCATCTTGAAGGTGCTCTTGGATACGCGGAGCGTGACCAAGACAGGAGAGGCAATGGCTATGAGTCAGCCTGCCGCAAGCAGGGTCCTTGCTCAGCTCCGTCGCGCAATCGGCGATCCATTGCTGGTGCGGGGACGCCACGGCAACACGTTGACGCCGAGAGGAGAGTCGCTTCGGCCGGCGGTAGGCGAAGCTCTCGATGCCATTTCCTCCCTGTTTGAGCAGGAAGTCTTTGAGCCCTCCAACACAAAGCTCTCGGTACGTGTTGCGACGACAGATCATGGCGCAACTGTCGTGCTAGCGCCATTAGTTCAGGCACTCGCCACGCTCGCGCCGGGAATTACTGTGGAAGTTGCGCCTTGGGGCGACCAGACCCTTTCCGATCTTGAAACAGGCCGACTCGACCTGGCTCTGGACGTCGAAAGCCATCTGCCAGAGAACTTTCACTTCCGCGTGCTTTTCAAAGAGAAGTATGCTTGCCTTGTTCGGCAGGGTCATCCGTTGCTCAAGGCGGTGCGGAGAGACGGAAGCCTGAATCCAGGTCTGGCCTCCGCCTACCCACAAATCGTGCTGTTGTATCCGGTGGGTAATAGGCTGGAGGGCGGCGATGTTCTTGCACGTCTCGGCCACCCGGCAAGGCGAATTGCACTGAAGACGCCGTACTTCACTTCAGCTCCTCTGCTGCTCGCGAACACCGACGATCTCATTTTTTTACCCTCGCGTTTAGGTCAAACGCTCGCACAGTCAGCCCCTCTGTCCCTTATCCCCTTGCACGCCGACACAGCTTTTGACTATCGCCTTATCTGGCATGAACGAACACAAAAGGACGCCGGCTTCGGATGGCTGAGGGATCAGATATATCGTCTCGTTCAGTGGGAAGAAAGCATTGGGTCTCGCCTTCGCTGCGTCAGTCAGAGCCCCTCGCAGTATAGGTCCTCATAAACGCCCATGTCGTCATCGGTCCTTGCTCACTGGTGAGTGCTAAATCGCCAAAGCGCTCATCGAAAAAATGCAAGAACCACGATAGAGCAACTCCGTATTTATGGCTTTTCTGATGCCCATACGTGACGTGATAATCGAATTCCTTAAACGGCTCTTCGTTGGGGTCGGGCTTCGTTGTACCTGTTCTCAAGGGCACGACCTCGGGAAGCACGCTCTCGAGATCGAAGATCTCTTCTTGGACCCCTCTTCGAACCTTATTGGCGACCTTATTCGCTCTCAGGAAAAAGTTGTTGACCTGCGGCATTCGCGATGACCTGCATCGCGCTTTCGGTGGGATGAAATGGCGCTGGCCCAAACTCAAGAAAGCGGGAGGGAAACTGAAAGCCATAAACCCAGGGATCGGCAGAGCATACATCATGTCCATGTGTAATATCTGAGGCTTTGAGCAGGCCGGAGTTCGTCTCTCGGGCGATCTGCTCTGTCACTGCACGGAGCCGGTTGGCAAGGTCTCTTCCTCTGTCCGCTTGCAAGCTTGTCAACGGCAGGCGGTCGCAGGTCCCTGAATCGGGTAGCACAGTGGTATAGTCGACGAACAAAATATGCGCTTCGGGGGCGCGACGATGAATCTCCGCGACGATCTCCCGAAGTCTGATGGGAAGCATCTGGAACCCCTTCTCCACCTTGTCCTCTTCTGGCATATGGCACAGACCCAGAAGGCGAACCAGCAGTGGAACCTGAGATGGATTGTTGGCACATGACCATGCGGTCAAAGAGCCGAGGTAAAGCACATCATTTCCTCCGACAGTGATAGTCACCAGCTTTGTGCCGGGATGGACCGCATCTAACTGCGCCTTCTGAAACCATCGTCCTCCTTTCAGGATTTCGTCACTCGTGGCGCCGGAACAGCTGACGTCATTGAGGGACAGACCGTACTGACGGGCGAGAAGATGAGGATAGTTGACATCAGACTGCTCGCAAGGCCCGAGACTGTCACCAGATCTTTGCCCGTCTCCGGGGCCGGCGGCAAAGGAGCTTCCCATCGCAACATACTCGGCGTTATTCCGTGTCGAATGGAATCGAGAGAGAAGAAAGAGTGTCGAAACTCCAACCAAAGCAGCGATGGCGGCCAAGCCAGGTAGCAGGGCAAGAGTTCTCAGGACCCATCCCATCCTGAAGGCTTGTAACTGATCTGGGCCTTGATGTGTCACCGGTTCAGCCTCGTTTTTTCCGCACGAATGTTAGCCTTCCTGACTTCCTTTGCAATGTCCCCGGCTTCAGAAGAGACCGTGTTCAAGCTTTCTCTGTCGCCCCTCCGAGATGCCTTCACTTCCTTATCCAGAACGACTTTACCGTTTGGGTCGCGCAATTGCGCGCGAACTGCCAGCTTCGTGACTCCAACGAACAACCCTGCCGGTCCGGTAGATGCTCTCAGAGCCGCATTGCCTTTTGAGAACTTATCGACCGTCAGAGTCAGCGTGTAGCTCGCGCATTCCGCACCCCGTTCTCCGTCAGGCAGGATTCTATCGACATGAAACTTCTGTGCAGGCAGCTCCAAGAGATTTTCGTACAGTAGCGACTGGTACTCCGGAACAACCGCCAGCCCCTGGACACTCTGAATCGGTAGCACGTGTATAGAGTTCGAGAGATCGTGGGTTTTGCAAACTCTATGCGGGACCGCGGGTGGATGGCTTATAAGATCGAATTCCATCTCGTCGGCAATTTCCATTGCCTGCGTTTTACGGAGAGCAAAGACGGCGCTCCGAAGACCATCGTGGTCATCCCGATAGTTGATGGCGAGGAAGCCGACCTGCTTCTGCGTCATAGTGCCTAATACCGCACCACCTCCGAAGGGTATGGCAATGCGAGCCATCTTCCCGGCGAATCCTCCGGTCTCAACTCGTTCCTCCCCAACAAAGACACCACTGATTCGGCTTCGCGTCAATCGATTGGTCAGATTGGAGCCGGTGAAGGTGAGGCTGTCGGGTGTAATTTCAATCGTCCCCTTAGCTCCAGTGGGAATGTCTTGAAGGCCCACGAGTAATTTAGCTTCAATCGAATGCGAAGGCGATGAAGATGTCAGTAAGAGGGTGGAGTTCGACGACTGGGCATACCCCACTGTGCTGATAGCAGCAAGCAGGAAGAAGGTTCTGAGGTCTCGTGAAATTTTCATTTGCTTTCTCTTCAACAAACAAGCCGGAAGGATTGTTTGTATATTACACTAGACAAGAGATGCAGTGACGCGACAATTCGATGCAAAGGAGAAAGACATTGTCTACTTCGAAAAGGGCTTCAAATCGAAATGCCGGGGCAGAAAAGTACTCCGGCTTCCCACGTTCTGTTGTGGCGCATTCCGAACGCCAGACACAGGAAGAAAGAAGCGAGAGTACCCGGCAGCGAATTATCAACGCCGCGATCGAAATTCTCTACAGCGAAGGATATGTAGCTGCCACAACCCACGGCATATCGGCGCGGGCGGGTGTGAGCCGCGGGGCTATGCTCCATCATTTCTCTTCGAAAGATGACCTGATGTTGGCAGTGGTGCGCGCTGCGCATACACGTGACTCGATGCATTTGAGAGAGGGGTTGGCAAAGATCGGCGATCCTCTGGAGAGGTACTTTGCTCTACCCGATCTTGCCTGGGAGGTTATGAGCGGCCCTTCCGGCATCGCGGTGCTTGAGATCATGATGTCTTCCCGGAGCAACATTGCGTTGGGCTCACGACTCGCTCCACTTCAGGCTGAAATCGAATCTGAATCGCAGGATCGCATCATGCAGCTTATGAAAGATGCAGGACTGCGCGGGGAAGCGGTCCACAAGGATTTCGCGAACTTGGCGGTTGCTGCTATACGCGGATTCTCCATCGAAGCCATGTTCCGTAAGGACATAAGGAAGATCACGAATTCCCTCAAGAGCTTCAAGACACTTCTTCGCGAATACCAGACAAGAAACGCCAATCGGTGAGCGAGATGGCTGGCAATTGGGATACAGCGTCGTACAAGCGAGTTGCCCCATGGTGGTTATAGGCAATCCAGTGCTTTTGTGAAAGCGAAGCTTGTCATGAGAATCGTATGCTGCGCTCAGTGCCAGAAGAAGGCATCGGCCGAAATATTGATGCTAACCAGCTGGTTCCCTAACAAATTGTTCTTGCTCTTGCCAGTGTCGGTTCCATGAAGGAAGGCACACCGGTGTTTATCCAAGGACAATTTAGCAGTCACTTCTATCTGATTATGAGTGCTGGAGGCTCCGAGAGTATGAATATTTCTTACTGGATCTTTTCAGTACCTCTGGCTTAGTCAAAACAAACCGGCTTATGGAGACTGATCCGAAGCTGCTGCTCCCAGATCCAGAGCAGTGCTGATTGCAGACCGATGTCCGAGTCCCCAATCCGCCATTGCCGCCATGACAGGGCGGAGCGTGTTCCCAGGTTTCGTAAGGCTGTATTCCATCCTAGATGAAATCACAGGATACTCGCGGCGCGAAATCTGCCTCCCACTCTTCCAGCTCCCGGGATTCTTTGGTCAGGATTCGGTCGCTGACGGGCGCGCAGGCCCTGCCCAGCGCGCTGCAGTCATCGGTGACCACAAAGGAAGACACCATGAAAGCCGTGTGCGTAACCGAAACTCGCAAGCTTGAAGTCCGGGAGGTTCCCACCCCCACCGAAGCTCCCATCGGATACCTGCTGATTGAAATCGAAGCCTCCGCGATCAACCACGGCGACAAAACCTTTTTGGCGCGGCCAGCGGCAACGGCAGGACTGAACACCAGTCTGTATGACATACGGGGAGCCTCTGCTGCCGGCAGGGTGCTGTCTGCGGGCCCCGACGCATTACTCTGACCGTGCAGCCATAACATTCAGCCCCTCTGCCTGGCTCAGAGCGGGCTGCTTTTCTGCTACACACGTTTCAGATCTGAATCCTTTCGATGCACGAGATTCTGCTTTGCTTTTTATAATCGCTGTCTGAGAGGTTGAGGCGCAAAATTCAGCCGATCGTCTCAGGGTGTCGAGGTGATCGGCTGAACCAATTACGGTATTGCTCTCAAACAATCTTCTTTCCAAACAAGGTGCTGAATTTTCCGAACATCACATCGAGCCGATAGACGTGCGCGGGATAGGCCAGCATCTCCTCCAACTCTGCCGAACGGAGAAAGTTTTGGCCGCCCGGACCGACGTCATGCGCGCTTCGTGCCGCGGTGTCGGGGAATGCTTCGAAGATTCCAAAGGTTGTGTCGGAGAACCGGGTGCCAAACCAGGGCCCGGTACCTGGTTCCTGCTCGACGCCGGCGAGAATATCCCGCAGGAACTGCTCCACCTTGTCGCCCTTGCCGGCCTTGGCTTCAAGATTAATGTAGTAGGCTTTCCACCCCGGCGCGTTGTCCTGACCGCTCCGCACCCATCCTGGGTGGATCTCGAGTTGTGCGTCGTCGGGGGCATTGGGACCGGGGGATTGGGTATTGTTGCTCATTTTGCGTCTCCTTGTGCTTGGGTTGACGTGAACGACTGAGCCTGGGGTTACAAGCTCGGCCTGGGAGTAGCAGCTCGAATGATGGCCGCCAATGATTTTTACCTAACACTTGGTAGGTATAATTATGAGAGTCTACCTGCCATATGGTAGATTCAATATCCAGCAGTTATTTTCAGCAGCGACGACCTGAACGTTTGGTCTACTTCGCGGGCAACGCCGATCTTGCAGCCACGGTAGCGAAGCGCTATCGGGAGAACGCCGCCGCCCTTGAGACACTGTTGGCCGAATCATCCGATCCGGCCATTGCCCTGCGCCGCTATCCAGAGACGTTTCGCTGGGCGCTTGAGAATGAGAACCGGATGTGCCTCAGCGGGTTCATGGCTGCGGAATATGACGATCTGCCGGAAGCGGTAAAGAAAGAGATCCAGATCTTTGCGGACGTCAATGTGGCGTGGCTGAGCAAGGTTCTCTCAGCCGCGAAGGTCGTTGGCCCGAAGAGGAGTGAGCCGCGCGCGCGGGCTATCTTCGCTGCGGTCGGCGGCGCGCAGCTGATGGCGAGGAGCCGATCGGATATCGCTCTCTATGACGCGCTGATAAACAGCTACCGCGTGGCTGGTCTTCTGCCGGCGTAAGAGGTTTGAGGATGAGTAAGGGAAAGCGCGCCTAGCGGAAGCAATATGCTTTCCGCTTCCCGGCTGTATGAGTGCATTGGCCTATGTCTACTTCGTTATGTTCAGCAGTGCTCATTCTGGATAGCCTTTTCTATTGTCTCGGCCGCAACACAAATTCAAAATCGTCAGTGCGTACGATGCGAATTTCTTTGATCTATCGTGCAAAGAAGACACCAGTCTGGATGTGCCGGATCAGTCGTATGGAATGCTGATCCCGCTCGTCAGACCAACACTCCGCAAGGGGACTTTAAGCGCGCATTAGACTCGCGTCCCACAAACCCAGAGACTCCGCGAGGACAGTCCGTTGCCTTTTCAAGGAGAGAGGCGGAATCGTTTATGTCACCCGCACAGTGCGCGGCGCATCTCTTAAGTTTAAAGGTGAACTCAAGAGATGCACCATACTAAGCATAATCTGCGACAAGGAATGTCTGATTCTTCTCCATCGACTTCGTCAATCTCTGAAAATCGGCCGAAACCTCTTGAAGCCTATGTTTCGGAAGTTGGCCACTTCCCGCTCATGGAAGCTTCTACACACAACTTACCGAAACTACGTGTTACTGACCGTACCCTACACGACGTTTCACACACAGATTTTTACCTTTTTTTATCCTTATTGGACCTCTGGCGCAGTCAACGAGAGGACGTGCGGCATAATTTTATAATAGGCGAAGAACTGGCGAATCCTCCGCTGATTGAATCTGACGCTGATGAATGAACAGACAACATCCCGAAAGATCGTTCACATCGATATGGATGCCTTCTATGCGTCTGTGGAGCAGCGCGACGATCCGAACCTGCGCGGCAGGCCCGTTGTAGTCGCGTGGAAGGGCAAACGATCTGTTGTCTGCGCGGCTTCGTATGAAGCAAGAAGGTTCGGGGTGCGCTCGGCGATGCCCGCGATCAGTGCTGAGCGACTGTGTCCAGAGGCCATCTTCGTCCCTCCCGATTTTGCGCGCTACAAAGAGGCGTCCCGAGGAGCACGAGAGATCTTCCACCGGCATACTGATCTCATTGAACCGCTGTCGCTCGATGAAGCTTACCTGGACGTAACCCAGAATAAGACTGACTTGCCGACTGCAACGCGTGTCGCAAAGGCTATCCGTCAGCAAATCCGTGAGGAGCTGAATCTGACCGCTTCGGCAGGCGTCGCTCCCAACAAGTTCCTCGCAAAGATTGCGTCCGATTGGCGTAAACCGGACGGCCTCTTCGTCATTCAGCCGCATGAGGTACAGCAGTTTCTTCTTCCTCTGCCGGTGGGTCGTATCCCCGGTGTCGGCAAGGTTACCGAAAGCAGGATGAGGGCGATTGGAATTCATACAGTCGGCGATCTCTATCATCTTGAATTGACTGATCTCGAAAACCATTTCGGTAACTATGGCATTCGCCTTTACCAGCTTGCACGTGGCATCGACCACAATCTAGTTGTGGCGAACCGTATGAGCAAATCCATCTCCGCAGAAGATACTTTCCAGGTCGATATACCTCTTGCGGAGACTGAGCAGCAGATTCGGCGGCTTGCGGAAAAGGTGTGGCGGGCTTCACGAGAGAACGCTCGCGGAGCGAAGACGGTCGTCCTCAAGCTCAAGACGAAGGAGTTCCATTCGCTCACACGAAGCGTCACTCCTTCTGCGCCTCCATCATCATGTAACGAGCTGACTACGATTGCGCTGTCCTTGCGAGAACGAGTCGAACTCGGGCCACAACAACTTTTCCGGCTGGTCGGCATCGGGCTCTGCAATTTTCAACTTGATGTAGAGTCTCCTCTCTTTGAGAACGGAGACGCCGCGTTGAACGCGGAAGCTGCTGTTTTGAGCATCTAAGCGAGGCAAGAAGGAGTTTCTCTCATGCCTGCAGACGCGGAACAAGGGGGCGGACCCATTGTCCCCGATGACCGGATGCTGTCTGTTTTGCAGGAAGCATCGGAGTCGGCTCAATTTACGGCTGGTGACATTTTGGGGAACGGGCTGAGCCGAAGCGGAAAAAAGGATACGAGACGGCGGAGATCAAGAATGCGCGACATGTGAAGGTTAGACAGCTCATTGATGGTTTCTTTCCCCTGAAGCACTCATCAGTTAGGCTGCGACATGGAGGGTGGTGCCGCATCTGGATCAGTCCCCCACTGCTTATTCGGCAGCGGCCCCATGGTGAGGACAAGCTTCCCCCCCGCACCGATATCGGAGTGACTAAACCAGGGTTTATTCCAGGCCTTCCCATTGAGCGTCGCGGACTGAATATATATATTCTTCTCCGAGTTATGGTTCGCTATCATCTCGAAGGTCTTGCCGTTGCCCATGTGCATCACCACATGGTTAAAGATGGGACTCCCGAGGATGTAGTCTGGGCTGGAAGGATCTACGGTGTAGAAGCCCATGGCGCTCATGACATACCAGGAGGATGTTGAGCCCTGGTCGTCCATGCCTGGGAAGGCATAGCCTGTCTTGTCGCTGCCGTACATCTCGCGGAGAATCCTGCGCACCAGAGCCTGCGTTTTCCATGGTTGTCCGGCCCAATCGTAGTAGTAAGCGGCCTGCTGGTCGGGCTGGTTGCCTTGAACATACTCTCCGACAAGTCCGGTGCAGTCCCGGCACACACCCTTGGCCGTGTATGGAGTGCTGAATAATTCGTCGAGCTTGGCCGCGAACTTCTCCCGGCCGCCGAGCAGGTTTTCGAGGCCCTGTACGTCGTGGGGGACGAGCCAGAGCGTAGACCAACCCGAGGCCTCCTTCATCATGAAGTTGTAGTAAGGCTCGCCGGGATCGAAGGGCGCGATCCACCTACCGTCTTCTGTCTTTCCGCGCACAAAGCCAATGGATGGATCGAAGACATTGCGGTAATTCTGCGCCCGTTTTAAGAACATCTCGTAATCGGCCTGCTTGCCGAGCCGCTTGGCGTAGATCGCCATGGCGTAGTCGTCCCAGCTGTACTCAAGGGTAGTGGCTGCGCCTGCTTTGCCGCCGGCATAGGGTGGGCTGGGATTGCCGGGCGGGATGATGTCGGAGATCCAGCCGTTCTTCATGTACTCGGCCAAGTAACCGCGAGGGCCAGCCGGATCCGTAGCGTTCTTGCGGAGATATTCGTATGTTCCAGCCCAGTCGAAGTCGAGCCCACGTTCCCAGTCGCCGAGATACATAAAGACAGCGTTGTCGCCGTGAAACGAAGTCCCCATGTAACCGGACTCTCGCGCCATATCGAGCTGCGAGTGAAGGATGTCGGTCTTTACCTGCGGCTCAAGAAGGGTGAGCAGAACGATCTGGTTTCTGCCTGTATCCCAAAAAGGCACCTCGTTGTAGTGGTCATACGCCGCGGTCGTGATCGTACCTTTGCGATCCGCGAACGGCTCACCCTTTTGCGCGACCAGCCGGGGACTTGCGAAGGAATGAAGCAGGCACGAGTAAAAGAGCATCTTCTCTTTCTCAGAGCCACCTTCGACCTCGATCTGGTTTAGTTTAGCGGCCCAGGCAGCCTCGGCCTGCCGGTGAACGCGGTCAAAATTCCAACCCGGATCTTCGGACTGGAGACGCTGCTCGGCTTGCTCATAGCTCGTGCCGTGAGCGATTTTGACGAGGACCTGCTCGCCTGCCGTCGTTGTCAGATCCAGATATGCGCCTGCGAAGGGCCCGGAGACCTTAGCCTGGCCCGAAACCACCTCTCTGCTGCCGAGGATCGACCCCTCTTCGCCTTTTTCTCCATTACGCGGTGGGAACTGGCGGAAGGTGCCGAAGGAGGTGAAAGGTTTTGAGAACTGCGCGACGAAATATGTATCGGCATGATTGCGGCCACGCGCAAAGTAACCTCGGATGGTGTGGTCTCCGATGACCTCGATGCTGCCGCCTGCCCAGCCAAGGTCAAGCAGCAGATGCGACCGATTACTGGCGGGATAGGTGATGCGGTAGAGACCGGTCCAGGTAGTGGTTGTGAGTTCTACGCCGGTCTTGAAGGTGTCAAGGAAGACGGAGTAATAGCCGGGGCTGGAATGTTCGCGCGCTTTGTCATAGAACGATACTGTTCGCTGCGGGGGAACGGTCCAGTCGCCGACGACCGGCATTAGGATGGGTCCGCCACCACGCACGCCGCTGGAGAAGCCGACCATGGTGGGATTGGCGTAGTAGTAGGAAGCGGGGACGCCCGCCTGGTAACTCAGCGGGAGGTTCGCGTTGATGGGTGCGATGTCGGTCGCACTGTGAGGAAGCACGGCGCCGGGCGACGTGAAACCAGAGTAGAGCTGCTCACCGGCAGGAGGCGCGTTGCCGATGAGCTTTTGGTTATCGAGCGGAGCGGTGCCGACAAGGGCGTTGGCATAGTCGACAGGACGCTTGCTGGTGGTTTGAGAGTGGACGACAGGTGCGGTGAGCATGAGGAGCATGGTAGCTGCCGTGCAAGCGCTGCGGAAAACTAACAAGGGCGAATCTCCTGAGAAAGAAGCGCTTGCGTATCGTTCGATACGCAAGCGGTTACCATTGAACGCGCGCCGCAAGCTGGCCGTTACGTGGGGTTCCTGAGACCCCGGTGACCTGGCCGAAGGTAACGTTGTTCGGGTTGGTGTCAGGTGGGTTGATGTAGTGGCGGTTGAACACGTTGTAGAACTCGGCGCGAACGGTGGCTTTGAAGCGACCCTCGGGGCCCATGGCAAAGGCCTTGCTCAACGAGACGCTCTCGCTGGCGTCGCTGGCAAGACCGGGGTTCCAGCGCCAATGATTGTAGATGTAGGGCGTATTACCGAGGGTGCCAAGGGGCGGGGTCGTGAAAAGGCTGGGACTGAAGTCCTGGTTGTGCGGGTCTAGGGGGTTTGCCAGATTGACGGTGTGGCCATGGAAGTGATTCTTTATATTGCTGGCAGTGACGCCGGGAGCGAAGTTGTCACGCTGCTGTTTGAAAAAGAAGGGATATTGCACAGGCGAAGTGACAGCGCCCATCGGACCGCCGGAGCCGTAGGTGACAGAGGACCCCAACGTCCATCCGCCGACCGCTGCGTTAAGCAGACGGCCGTTCGACAGAAAGGCCTGACCACTCCCGAAAGGAAGCTGGTAGGTGATGTAGCCAGTGATCACCTGAAGCTGATCGGTACCCTGAACGAAGCCGTGCGAGGCAGGAATGTCATCTGCGCTCTGGTAGTTGTAGAGACCGTTGCCGCCTGGCGCCGAACGATGGGCGAGATTACTACCCTCGAGGTGCGAGAGTGTGTAGCTCAGATCCATGTTGATGTTGTGCGCGCCTCGCGCCTTGACCTCGGCGACAAAGGCATCGTAGGAACTCCCGCCAAGCTGCTGGTCGGTTTCGAGAACAGTGGTGTTGTTGTAGGAAGCGGCCTGAGGGATGGGAGCGATAGCGGCGTAAGCCGGACCGGTGAAACCTGGGTAAGGATAGGGAACACCGGCGTTGGCAGCATCGGCGGCGTCAGTGATCGTGTCGTTGATATGGCCGGAGGTAAGCAGGCGGCTATAGGTGCCGAAGTCAGGATAGTTGATGCCGACCGACTCGGAGTTGTCGTGGAGACCGCTTCCGCGGCTGCCCATGTATCGCGCATCGACGATAAGATTTTTGGCGAGTTCGTACTGGACACCGACGTAAAAGTTCTGCGCACGGCCGAGGTGGAGCGTCTTGGGACTGATGGAAAAAGGGCTATCGTTGCCCAAGCTCGTCTGGGTGATCGAGCGCTGCAGAAAGACAGTTGTTCCGGGATAGCCGTTCCCCCAGTTGAAGGCAGTAGCGCCCGGAGTGCTGTTCGGCACGGTGTTGGTTCCGGTCCAGAACTCACCCTGTTGTGAAGGGAAGCCGTAGCCGTAGCCGGTGTTGAACTCGCCGAGCGGTACGTAGTAAAGACCGTAGCTTGCACGCACCAACAGCTTATCGGTGAGTTGGTAGGCACCGCCGAGGTGCGGCGCGAACTGTAGTCTGGTGTTATCGGTCTGGAAGGTAGAGCCGGAGTTTTGCGCAAAGGTCCAGGCGCCCTTGTAGCTGCCCCAAAGAGGATTCTGTTGGGTCAGGTCGAAGTTGGTCCAGTGACCGTCTTGCTGGTGGCCAGCAAAGGTGAAGATCCAGGAAAGACCAAGGTTGAGGGTAAGACGAGCGTTGACCTTCCAGTCGTCCTGGGCGAAAGCATCGATGTACTTCTGCCTTGGATACGTGGGCTCAGGAATGTTCTGCGACGCGGACTGAACATTACCGAGCAGAAGATTGGCAAAGGCGCTCCCAACATATGGCGTTAGTGAGGTGTTGGTGGGTCCGCCGGTCACGTTGTTAAAGTTGTAGTTCTGAATATTGCCTCCAGAACTGGAGTTCAGACCCTGGAAAAATAGCTGGCCGCCGAACTTGAACGAGTGAGTGCCATGCTGCCAGGCCACCGTGTCCTGGAAATGGTAGCCGTAATAGTTCTGATAGGAGGACACTGATGTGCCAAGGTTCGCCTCCTGAATCCCGTTACTACCGTTGAAGCTAATCGTCGGGAACGCGGTGCTGTCGGAGTTGAATCCATAGACTGAGGCGCTCGGCACCTGATTCACTGGCACCTGGGTGTACTGCGTTGAGGAGTAGCCGACACCGAAGGTGTTCAGCAGGTTAGGCGTGATCGTGTAGTTATCTACCACGCGCGCAATGAAGTTTGGCGTGTTGTTACTCCACTCCTGGCTCAACGGGCCTGGATCGCTGAGGGTGCTCACCAGGCCGCCGCCGGTTACACTGACCCACTTGACGTAGTCGAACGAAGCGCTCAGATGATGAGTGGTCGAAAAGTTGTGGTCCATCTTGATGTCAAAGGAGCGCTTGGTTTCGCTCGGCGTGTTGCTCACGACAGTCGAGTAGTTGTTGTAGATGCGGCTGGTCAGAGTCGGTTTGTAATACTTTTGGTAAATTCCGATAATGTTTTGCGTCTGAGGACTATTGAAGCGGCTCGACGGAATCACGTTGTTGGCAAATGGTATGGCGCAGGTCTGTCCGCCGACTACCTTTTGCGTCTGCGGATCGAAGATCTGCCCGTACTGGTACGGCAGGCCGGTACAGGGGTTGATGAATGCGCCTCCCGTAGCGGGATTGAGGACGTTACCCTGCTGGGTGCCTCCGGTCAGCAGCTCACCGAAATCGCCAGAGAGCATCCGGGCCGTGGGGACGGTAGTGCTATTGGGGTTCAACGTATCGTTGGTCTGGCTGTAGTATTCGTAGTCGCCGAAGAGAAAAGTGCGGTTCTTCCACACAGGGCCGCCGAGGCTGCCGCCGTAATCATTAAACCGATCGCGCGGGCGAGAGTTATTGCGGATGCAGGTCTCATCGCCTGCGGCGCAACCAGCGAGAAAGTAGTTGTTCTGCCATGAATTTGCATTGAGTGCTTCGTTCTGGAGAAACTCGAAGGCGCTGCCGTGAATCTTGTTGGTTCCGGATTTGAGTTCGAAGAGCAGGACGCCGCCACCGGTATTGCCAAGCTCGGCACTGGCGTTCGTCGTGATCACCTGAGTCTCAGCGATGGCTTCGAGGCCGGGGGTGGCGATGGCGCCCTGAGGACCAGCGGCAGCATCCACACCGTCGACATAGGCCGTATTCGTCCATGAGTTGGCTCCGCCCAGATAGAGGGTGCTGTAGACCTGATTGCCGGAGATGCCAGACTTGGCGGCGCTCGGAGTGCTCTGCACCAGGAGCTGCACGGCGTCGCGGCCGTTGGTGGCATTCAGAGGTAAGTCGCGAAGCGCTTCTTCTTCGAGCGTGTTGGTAACGGTGGAGGTGTCCGATTCAAGCAGTTGCGGAGCGGCACTGACGGAGACAACTTCATTTTCCGAGCCGAGCTCCATGGCTACATCAAGGGCCTGCACTTGCGTCGCAACAAGGTGAATAGAGGATTGCGAGTCTTTGAAGCCTTTGTGGCTCATCTGGACGCTGTAATCGCCAATCGGAAGACCCGTAATGCTGTATACTCCGACGCCATTGGTGACACTGGTAAATGTCGCCCCTGTATTCGAGTCTTTCACGAGAACGTTGACGTCCGAAAGAAGCGCTCCTGTCGAATCAGAGACATGTCCGGTCACCGTGGCTCGATCGGCCTGAGCGAAGAGTACTCCTGTGCAATGGAGCAGCATTCCTGCGTATAGAAACACCTGCAAAATAAGGCCGCTCAAAAGCCGATTTTTTCTTGAAAAATACATCATTATCTACGCCTCCTCAAGCTTGTACCGCCGTTTCAAAAACACATAGCGACGAATGCCAGGCTGCGATTCCAGTACAACAAAAAAGCAAGAGATGCCTCCCAGTGTTCAAGCCGATGTTATCGATAACATGAACGGCCGTTAAGTGGTAACACATGATTGTTATCGATAACATTGGCAAAAGGTTTTATACGAGTCTTTGCAGAGGACTGTCAACAGTTTGGGGAAATTGTTTTTCTTGTGGGTACAAACTGCATGTTACTTTCCAAGAAGCGCATGGATGCGGTACGACAAAAGCTTCGACAAGAGCATCGAGGAGGGGTGTCAGGTTTTGCCCATCGGCTCTACAGGCTCCGCCACAACGAACTTCAAGGGGATCGATGGTAGTGATGAGACCGTCACGTGCCAGAATTAAACTGCCGGGATCTTCGTACCGCAGGACCCACGAACTACCAGATCAACCGGCATTATGACCTCTCTGGGCGGCAGTTGGATACCATGCGCCTCCGCCGTAAGGCGCTCGAAGAGCATCTCGGCTGCAGTTCGCCCGAGAACTTCCTCGGGCTGTCGCACCGTCGTAATACCGGGGCGCATGAGCTCCGCAGTATCGAAGTCGTCGAACCCCACCAGAGCGACCGGATCTGGCGGGTGCAGGTTCATGGTCTGCATCGCGTGGAGTACATGGCGGGTGAGCAGGTTGTTGGCACAGAGCAAGGCCGTTGGCCGCGCCTTGCCGGAGAAAAGTTTGAGCAAGATGAGCCGGGTACTCTCCTGACAAGTCGAAAGTTCCAGCACTCGTGGTGATAATCGAGAAGACTGCATGGCACTTCGGTAGCCGTGCTCACGCATGCGCATGGTGTAGAGCTCCAGGCTCAGGCCAAGGAAAGCGATACGCTTATGACCCAGGGAGATCAGGTGATCGGTCCCGATCCTTGCGCCACGTTCGTTTTCAACGAGTAGCCGATCGAAGCGACCGCCCTTGATCGGGCGGTCGAGGGCTATGACCGGCAATCGCTCAAACGGATGACCAAGCAAGAGCGAGCGAGCTTTTCCGTTGCGTGCCGGAATAACGACCAATCCCTCAATATTCCGCCGAACCATTCGGCTTGCCTCATAGAATTCGACTGCCGGATCTTCATTGGACGTGGCCAGTACGACCGAGTAGGAGTGCTGCTTCGCCACCGTACTGATCTCATCCGCGCAGGTAGCAAAAAAAGGATCAGAGACATAGGGAACCAGGATGCCAATCTGCCTGGAGCGCCGCTCACGAAGCGATCGCGCGAGTTCGTTCGGCTGGTAGCGAAGTCTTTCGATTGCAGCAAGAACCTTCCGCCGAGCCTCGTCGGAGACACTCGAATGCGCGTTGAGAACACGAGATACAGTCATCGTGCTTACGCCTGCCATCTCAGCAACATCGGTCATTCGGCTCGCACGTGCCATGAATAAAAGAAGCTCCTCAAGCATCTCTGGAGATGGTTCTCAGGTTAGATCAGACCTGTAGCTTCGATCGCTATGTGGCGTAATGTTTAGGAGCTGTTTGGCATGCCGATGAGTCCGGACGACCGACGTGGAAGGACAAGCGTCCCTTTCGCCCGAACCAACGGCTGATCGGACTATAACGTAAGGGTAACAACTTACTCAGCTTACCTAAAGTCAAAGACTGTCCTGATCAGGGCCAGTCGATTCATATTTAACGCCTGGATATTCGCCCGCTATGGCAAGAGTTTCACCAATCCTTCCGGTCGGGACAGGTCTCATCTCATAGAGTTCATCGCTTTACTGTAGGACAAAAATCGTGAAAGACCCATCGCTTATCGGAAGCCTAAGGAAAGCCGCGATTCTAAATGATTAACACAGCGATGACGATTCCTTGTTTTCCGCTCTCAATAACAAAGAAAACTAAATTCAGAACTTTCACCTCAGCATCATAGGGATTCTCGGTAGGCCCTGTCTGAAATTCGTCCGGTTTCCAGTGTTTTCGAATATCGTAGCCGAGTAGAAATTTAGCGGAGTAGCAGATAGAAATGAGATTGCGGATCGGCTATGGTGAATGTGGCTTCGTGGAGATGAGCAAATATCAGTTGCGTGTTAAGCTGCATTCGCGGCGCTGGTACTCGATTTTCCGACGCGACGTGCATTGAAGTAGTTGACTTAGCGGCTGACAGGAAGTACTACGAATAAGCTTCCGCGCGGATACTGGAGCTACCGAAAATGGGCGGTGGCGTTTAGAGCGTCGAGCCCCGAGCTTAACGTGGAGGCATTGAAAGACTGATCCATCGCATTGATCGGCTCAGACCAGTCGTAGCCTATCTGGTTGTTGATGTTGCGGTCGTTCTCCCAGATCGAAGATGCGTTTCGATCGATGAACGCCAGGTAAGCCTGGTCGCCTGTGACCTGGTAAAGAGCGTCCAAGTTACGGATGAAAATGCCCTTGAACTGGGTTTGGTCGGGGTTCTGGGTTGGGCACGATCCCGTGCATGGCTCCGTCAGGATACCGCTCGAGCTGACCAGGATGCTGATGGCGGCATTCGCGATTTGCGTCGCCTCCGTGAGATAAGCCTGGTCATGGGTAGCCTGGTACAGCGCGGCGAGCCCGCCGAGGATGATGCCCTGGTTATAGGTCCAGGTCGTCTGGCCGTTGTTCTGGCACGAGGTGGTGAGACCGTCATTGATGAGGTGAGACGAGTTGACGAGCCCGCTGCCATTGAACCAGGACAACTCCTTCTGCGCCCACTGCAGGTACGACGCCTGACGGGTTAGCAGGTAGAGGCGGGCCGACAGTTCCAGGAACAGCTCGTTCGTGACAGCATTCTGGTAAGCGTTCGTGGTCTGCCATACGAGCCCGCCGCCGCACTGGGAGGGCGTCCAGGCCTCGGTCACGTACGAGTGGATCTTTTCCGCCATCTGCAGGTAGGCGGGGTTGCGTGTCAGTTCGTAGGCGTTGACCCAGGTAAGCGCCCACCACTGGGTGTCATCGAAGGCGGTGTCGATGAAATTTCCCGGGGTAGGCGGAGGCGCCTCGTTGACGGCCCTCGCGAACGTATTAGAGACGTCGCTCATGTATGTCCGCGAACCCGTGCGCTTCATGTAATCGATGATTGTGTCCAGGGCGTTGGCGGAGTTCCACCAGCCGGTCGTGTTGAAGAGCCCGGTCGACGACTCATAGTACGTCTGCAGCTCCTGCACTGCGGCCTGGGCTCGTCCGTCACGGCCGGCGAGCTGAACGGTAGAGATCTGCGGGCTGGGGGGCGAATTACCTTCGGCACTCGTCGCCACGACGGTGGCATAGAAGACCCTGTCGCCACCAGCTCTGTCGCCCGGGACCTGAACTGTGGCGCTGGTAGCAGCGCCGCTACCGCACCCAGAGACCGTGGCGCTTGGGCTTGAATAGTTCTCAGCGAAGGGTTGAGTGGTGACATAAACGTTATAGCCGGTGATGGTGGGAAGCCCGGTGCCGCTGCACTGGGCGGGAGCGCTCCAGTCAACCCTGACGTTGTCGCGCCACTGCAACTGGGCCGACACACCCGTTGGGGGATTCGGGGCGGATACCACCTGCTTCCACGTCACGTCCTTGAAGTACAGCGTGAGCGCAGACGAGCCGTTGTTGTCGGGGTCCACCAACTGGAACTGTGGGGTGCTCGGCGAGACCACTACAGTGTTAGGCGCAAGCGCAAGTACTGTCTCGGTGATCGTCTGAAAATTCGGAGTCAACGTAACTGGCGGTCCGGAAACATTCTCGTTCCCGTCCCACGCATTGATCTCTATGGTCCCACTCCCGGCCACCGACGCCGAGATCTGGTAGGTGTTTCCGGGAATAAAAGGTGGGTAGGTGGAGACCCAGTCGGAATGGCCGAGCGCTGAGTTCACCTGCCATTCAAGCACCGGCACACCCTCGTAGTCCGTCGAGGTCAGGGTGGAGTCCTGCCCCCCGTACGCAATTTGCCACAGCGGAAGACCGCTCGCCGGGCCCACAAAAGTTATTGTCGGTTTCGTGAAGTAGACATTTACGGCCGATGTGGTGCCATCCGGATCGAGAATTTGGAACTGCGGGTTGGGGGAAAGGACGGCGACGGTCTCGCTGAGCGTCTGGAATGTCGATGACAGCTGGATAGGAGGGGTCGTAACGTTCGCCTCCCCGTTCCAGATGTTGAGAGCGGCGGTGCCGGTGCCGGCCAATTGGACCGTGAACGTATACATCTGGTCCGTTGGCAACGGCAGCGTGTCAGAGACCCAGTCCGAATGGCCGAGGGCGGAACTTACCTGCCATTGCAGGGCGGCCTGACCGCCATAGGTGACTGAAGAGAGCGAAGCATCCAGACCACTGTAAGCCAAACTCCAGTCGTCGGGCGACAGCGGCAGATCTGAGGAAACTGCCTGGCCCCAGATTTTGGGAAGGTAAAAAACCGACAGAAGAAAGATTGCGGACAGAGAACGAAAGAGCTGCGAGCCTCGCCCTTGAAGCCTGGTGCTCAGCGAAGACACTGTGGGAGCTACAGCACTTGCTCTGGCGGTAGCAACGGTCGGTGCCAGAAAGCTTCTGCGAGATAGAGCCATGTCGTTCTCCTTCATGGGGGAGGTTGCAACACTTAGCTGGGTTCTTCAGAGAGTACGAGCTCTTAAGAGAAAGAAGAGAATGGTTGTTAACGATAACATTAGCGCAAAAGCACGATATGTTTGGAGCGGAAGAAATGTCAAGCTCACCTTGAGGTGCGTCAAACTGCAAGGCTGTCGAGGGCAATACGCGAGATGAAGCGATCTTCGTCTCTCGTATATTTAGCCGTCTGCAGCCAGGTTTTCGGACGGGGGCAAGAATCAGTTTTGCGTTATCATCAAGTGCTGAGACCCACTCCGGCTATGATGGGCGCGCCAAGCGAGAACCATAGGGAAGCAAGAGAACGGCTGATTCGGGCTTCCAAGCTGCGCGACTCTGACAGCAATCTGATTAGTTCGTTTGTGTTTGGTGCGCTGCGGAATGGTTGGTGCAGAAATGACGAGATTGTCACTTACCCAAGACAAATGCCTCTGCATTTCACTCTGTCGGTGTGTCTTGGTTCTGTTGATGCCGAATTTCATCAGGCTGCGGGCTGTTACGATCACCGCTTCCTTTACACTTCTTGGTTCCCAACCCAGAAGTCGCATGGCCTTTTCACTGGAACCGTTCTTGTGCTTTCCAAGCTTTGGCAGGACATGCCTCACTTCTTTGTCGAAAATCCCGATCAGGAGGAGAAGCCAATTTGGCACGAGGTGTGTAGGAAGATTTGAGGAACAAAACCCGAGGTCGTATTGCGCAATCTGACGAACCGTAATAAAGCCACCCGCGATTCAGCTAAATCCTAACTCTGGCCGTTGGAGGAGCCCGATCCGCTACCCAGCGGATCTACTGAAGCAGCGTTTCATGTGCGGAGTGACAGCTAGCACAGAGGAGTTCAAGGCAGGATGCGCTTCGAGTACAAGCGTCGTCGAGACGTTGCGTCCCCCCTGATACATGACAGAAAAAGCTGTAAATGAACTCGCCAATCCCAGTCAAAGAAGCGCCCTTATGTTCTTTTGTCAGCCCACATAGACGAAATACTCGCAGAACTGGTTCCATCCGTCCCAAACCTGCATTTTCGGCTCTTACCGAAACGGCGTCATTGGCCGAAACGGCACCACAGGAACTACAGAAGTTGACGTCCAACCCCTTATCATGATCTTTGGGCGAGACCGTATCCGCTCGATTACGGCTTTGACTGTCGTCGCACAGAGTGGAACCATTCTCAAGCGGGTCTCCGCGCTCGCTGGCTTGTTTGGTATTGCCAATGCTTAACAGATGGCTTAAATGAAGCAGCCTCTCATTAACATCTTTGTACGGTAGTTGATATGTGGTCCTAGTACTTATAGTCAGGGCCTGACTGCCTTCATGTCGAACTATGGAATATCCACTGATGTTACGCTTCACCTGAAAGTAAGAGTGAAGTTGCAGACATCGATCTCCATCAACTGTATAGGCTGTAAATATGGCGGAGAAGTTGATGGGAAGACTGCCGCAGCTTGCGTGGAATTCACGATGTAGATTCAATTTGGACTGATCTCCGGGCCGATGAAGTAAAGGGACACAGGCTGACTGCGGAAGATGCCCCGATCTTCTGGGGCTATCAAAACGTTCAATTGATAAACACGGGGCGCGGAGAAATATTCCGGTTCTTTCATCGGAGCCGATGAACTCCTCCAGCACTCTAAGAGATTCCACATTTCTTGACAGAGGCCCGACATCTTGATGAACGCATATACATAACTATGCGCTCATGAACCGGCTCCCATGAACAGCTGTCTGTGGAATTGCTTCCTCTATTGCGGCGAGGGCATGGGCTGAAAGTTTCAAGGGCGCTCCAAGTGCTTCGGCTAATCTTCCGGTGGTGCGGGCACCAACGAGCGGAATAATATCTCGCCCCTGACTTGCGACCCAACCAATCGCCGCTTGGGCAGTGGTAACTCCTTCTCTCTCTGCTGCTTTGGCAAGTGCCTCGGCGAGGCGTTTATTGTGTTGAAGGTTTTTCCCCTGAAAGCGCGGATAGAACGAACTACGGACATCGCCTTCGCCGTTTCCATCGCTACCGGTGAGCAATCCTCTGCTGAGTACTCCGTAGGCTGTGATCCCGATCCCTAGTTCGCGGCAAAGCGGTAAGATTTCAGGCTCGATGTCGCGTGACATTACACTGTATTCGAACTGCAGAGCAGTGACGGGATGGGTACTGTGCGCGCGTTTTATGGTCTCGGTGTCGACATTTGTGATGCCAACATAGCGCACGTAGCCCTGATGAACCAATTCGGCTATGGCTCCAATCGTCTCTTCGACTGGCACTGCGGGATCTAAGCGCGTCTGATAGAGATCGACGTAGTCAGTGTCAAGACGTCGAAGGCTATAGGCGAGTGAGGTCTTGACCGCCACAGGACGAGCATCGACGCCAAGGAAGGAGCCATCCGGCCCCCTCTGTGAACCAAATTTGACTTGGATGAAGGCACGGTTGCGCTTACCTCGCAGGCCCTCGGCCAACAGAAGCTCGTTATGCCCCATTCCATAAAAGTCTCCGGTGTCGAAAAGAGTAATGCCGGCCTCAAGCGCTGCAGCAATCGTTGCGAGTGATGCGGTGCGATCACTCCGACCATAAAACTCAGACATTCCCATGCAGCCGAGTCCGATCGCCGAAACCTCGGGACCGGAGCTTCCAAGTGTGCGTATCTCCATGTTCTTCTCCTACTTAGGATTGGATGAACTGGCTGTTTGATTGAGCCCTCGCATTCTTACCGAAGGATTGCGCATGCGTCGCGATCAGTAGCGACGCCACTCTATAAAACAACTGGACCGCCTCCAGAGGAACTTTCTAACGAAATCCTCAGGTTTTGGTCGAGTGCAAAGTGATCGAGATCGTCCATCTGCAACTAAAGCGATCTGCTCTTGTCAATCGAAAGACGACCCTTCAATGTCCCCCTCCCGCTGTCATCGCCCTATTGTTTTGCTGGTCGTTCTTGCTCACTGAGCCAGCTATTGATATACGAGCAGCAGAGCATCGCGAGATGCTCCCGTAGACTCTGGATTTGTTGGGGATTCCCCCCTAGCAATAAGACTTCTCGTGTTGTCTGCCCCATCGACCCGAAAAGCATTACCGCCGGAAACTTCGTTATCGTCTCGGGATAACCGGTCGAGTATGCAAGCGCTTCGCTAATGGCCTGGCAGCAGCGATCTGAAGTCCGCTTGACGATAGCCGAAGCGCCTGTTTCCATCGCGGCCGCATAAAGCGCTGCGGCAAGTTCGATGTGATCGAGCTTGGAGTCAACATATGAATTGACTATGCCGGTCACCAGCTCCTCAACTGGGCGTCCTGCCAAGGCCTTACATGTATCTTCGAGCGCTTGATCACGTGCATCCAGATAGCGTTCCACAAGTGAATAGACTAGGGTCTCTTTATTTGGAAAGTATTGGTACAAAGTACCGATAGAAACCCCCGCGCGTCTGGCTACGCGATCGGTGCTGAATCGATCAAGGCCTGATTCGACCAAAATCTGAGAGGTCGCTTCGATAATGGCTTCTACAGTGATCGTGGAACGCTCTTGAATCGGCGTTTTTCTCGGTCGAGATGCGGGTTTGGTAGTGGATCTCATAATGAGAGGATTTGAAGGGCGAAGTAGTTCATTCGGTCAGCCTTTTAGAAATCTGACGATTGTGCGCTCATCCTTCCTAGGAAGAGGGAGAGCACTGTCTATCCAGAGTTGAAGAACAAGCTTGAGGCTGTTTGGCAAATCTTTAGAGTTTAGGACGCCGGCGTCGCGCAATGCCGCTAAGCCGTGGAGCGATGCCCAAAGTTTGTCGATGAGTCCTTTGGCCTGAATGCGCCAGTGGAGATATTACGACATCAGAGATAAGTGAGGAGGATGTCACTTTCGATCCTCGTGTGTCTCTAGACTTGAACGGTTGTACATCCGTCTGCTAGGGTTCCCCACCTGCACCAAGACTGGGATCGATCGTGAAAGCGGCCATCGAAGACCAATCACGATCGCCCATTCCGGCCTTCACCGCGTCTCCCATCTGGCGGTGTACAGCATCAAGCAGCCGTAGAGTCCGGCCCGACGGCGCGGCGGCCTCGCGTGCCAGGCGCAGGTCTTTCAATCCGAGCACGGCTTTAAAACCCGGATCGTAGGCCGCGTGCGCTATATTTGCCGAATAGCTCTGATAGGGTCGGCAACCGAACAAGGTTCCTAGCATCAGTTCAAAGAACTGGTCTCGTCCTAACCCATTCGACTCCGTGATGACGACGGCCTCCGCCATTGCCTCGATAGACATGGCGATCATCATGTTGCAGGCGATCTTCGCGGCATTGGCTGCCGCCGCGTCAATCCCCACCTCCCAGACTTTCTTACCCAGGACGTCAAAAACTGGTCGGACACGCTCGATTGCCTCAAGGGCACCGCCAGCGATGATGTTGAGTTCTCCTTGGGCCGCGACATTTGGCCGGCCAAGAACGGGGGCTGAGATATACTTGACGCCCGCCGTTTCGTGTGCTTCGACCAATTCCCGCGCAAACGCAACGGAGATGGTCGACATCACAACGTGAGTGAGACCGCCTCTAGCCTGCGCTAACGCACCGGAGTCCAACAGAACACTCCGGATTGCGGCGTCCTCTGAGAGCATCGTGAGCGCCACATCGCCCTGCAGCGCGTCCACGGGCGATCTCACCATGGTCGCACCGGCAATCTCTCCACCCGAACGATTCCAGATCTTGACCACATATCCTGCCGCAACGAGGTTCTTCGCCATCGCCTGCGCCATTACGCCCAGGCCGATCATTCCAACTTCCATTTAGCTCCTCCCCTTTGTCTGTCCTACCTCTTGTCTGAGGCCAACTAAGCTACGTTTACTCTGTCATCCATTGGAGAATCGGAACAAGTGCCTCATCATAATTTTTCTCATGGATCAGGCCGTGCCCGTTTCCGAACACACCCACATCAGCAAGACTAAGCAGTTCAGCAGACGCTCCAGCGTCGTTAAGAAAGCGGGCGGTAGGCGGACGCGCCGCCGCAAAAGCAGAAGCCTCCGCCGTCACGATGAGCCGGAAGACCGGTAAGCGACGGCAGCCGTACGGAGCTCGGCGTTGGCCTCCCATTCGACGAACATGGGGCCTCGCTGGTAGGTTTCTCCTCCGACGTTGAGTCGCTCACCGGGAATCCAGAAATGACCGCGGCGAATCGTACGGGCTGTGATCGTTCTCCAGGGCATGAACTTTTCTTCCACCTCTCTCCTCAAGTCAGCGGCATTGCGCGCGTACGCATTGGGGGTAAATCAGTGAACCGGGCAACGTCAGCCATGACTGCCACAGCCTCTTCCGAGCCAAATGACTTCGCGATCGCCACCTCGCTTGCGAACCTGCATTCACAGATCGCGATGGTGCCGGCTTGCTCAACTGCGGGAAAGAACGCAGCGACGCTTTTGAGCCCATACTGCTCAAAGGCTTTCATCACAAGAGGCAGATGATGGGCGACGTAGTAGTTCCTGTCAAAGCGCGCCTCCGACGTGCCCTGATAGGTCACGTAGAGGATCACTGGGCCTTCAGTTGCAGCGCTGGAGTCCGTCACTTCTTCCTCCAGACACGTGGAGATAGGACGGAACGCTTCGGCTTGAGATCCGTGAAGCGGACAAGATCAGCCCGGACGCCATCGGTCTCGACGGAACCGAAGGCGGTCTGCGCCACATTCTCACTCGTGTAACGCATCTCGCAGATCGCGACTGCACCCGAATGCGGAGCTGAGAGGAGGAGCGCGGCGATATTCCTCAAACCGTACTGCTCATAGGCAGCCTTCGCCATTGGTAGGTGGTGATGGATGTAGTAATCACGATCAAAATGATCCTGAGGTGCGCCTTCATAGGTGGTGTACACAAAGAAATCTTTCGTGGATGTTTGCATTAAGCTCCGAAGCCTCCGTCAATGGTGTGCATGGCTCCAGTGATGCCGCTGGCATAAGGGCCTGCAAGATAAAGGGTGAGTTGTGCCACATCCTCAGATGTACCGTGTTTCTTGATCGCCATTTGCGCGTGCATCTTTTCGGCGAGCGGTCCACTGGCAGGGTTCATATCGGTGTCCGTGGGGCCGGGCTGGACGACGTTCACGGTGATCTCACGATGCCCAAAGTCCCGCGCGAAGCCGCGCGCCATGCTCTGCAGCGCCGACTTGCTGAGACCATACGCCGTGATGCCTTCGAACGGCATGCAATCTCCGTGGATCGAACCGATGAAGAGCACACGACCGCCATCGGGCATAGAGCGCACGGCCTCGACGGCGGTGTGGTAAGGCGAACGAACATTGATATCGATTAGCCGATCCACCTCGTCGGCGTCGATGGTGAGAGGATCGCCACTTACGATCACGCCGGCGTTGTAAACGAAAATATCCATTGTCCCAGCGCTCCGAACTGCGGCCACTGCAGCAGAACGGTCTGCTGCGTCCGCGTGAACAGCCGTCGTTCCCGTCTTGGACGCCAAGGACAGCGCCGCTTCCTTCGAACCTGAATAAGTGAAAACGACCTTAGCGCCAGCCTGGCCGAAGGCAGCAACAATGGCAGCACCGATGCCACGGCTGCCACCGAAGACCATCACCCGTTTTCCAGCAAAATAGCTCACAAATCCTCCTTCTTGTTTGGTAGTGACTACTACCTAATTGACAAACTATCACGAAGCGTTAGAATTGTGTAGTGATTACTACCGTACCAAAAACTCGTGGCCGGCCGAGAGAGTTTGATCTTGAGGTGGCATTGAATACTGGCCAGCAGATGTTTCACGCGAAGGGCTATGAGGCGGTTGGGATCGCTGCGATCACGGAAACCTTGGGCATTACCCCGCCCAGCTTCTACAAGGCGTTCGGTAGCAAAACCTTGTACTTTGAGTCGGTTCTGCAGCGGTACTCGAAGTCCGTTCTCGCCCTCGAGGAGATTCTCCGCCCCGAGCGCCCTGTAGTGGAGGCACTTACAGACTTACTGGAACGCGCGGCGCGCACCTACGGGAAGAACCCGCAACAGCGTGGCTGTCTCGTACTCGAAGCCGTTCGTGGCAACGACTCTCAGGAAGAGGTCGTGATCGCCCGGCGCGTTGCCGAGGTGCGACGCAAGCAAATCCGCGAATTCGTCTCACGAGAGAACAGGCATGCGGCCGCTGCCGTGACAGATTACATGGCAAGCGTCATGTCGGGACTGTCGGCCAGCGCACGGGAGGGCGCGTCTGTCCCTCGCCTCCTGAGCATTGCACGCGCTGCCTCCGCAGGGATCGCGGAACTCCTTCATCTGCATCGTTGATACCAACGAATTGTGACCATCGCTATAGACATGAACAAGCAGGAGGACGGATGGGCAAGGTGCGTTTCTGTGAAGTGGAGTCGCCTTGCAGCGCATTCCCAACTTCATCTCTCATTGGTCTAGCGATCGCAGGCTTTCTCGCAATCATGACAGAGACACTCCCAGCAGGGCTTCTGCCGCAGATTGCGGTGGACCTGCACATCTCGAATGCACTCGCGGGACAGCTCGTTACGTTTTATGCAGCTGGATCGCTCGTGGCTGCAATTCCGTTCACGGCGGCGGTACGCGGATGGAACAGGCGGACGGTTCTTCTGTGCTGCCTGGCGGGAAATTTCATCTGTAATGCGCTCACAGCGTTCTCGGGCAGCATCATCCTGACCCTCACTGTTCGCTTCGTGGCGGGTTGCTTCGCCGGCTTAGCCTGGGGCATTCTTCCCGGCTATGCGCAGCGGATGACCGACGAGGGCCGCAGAGGAAGATCCGTGGCGGTTGCCATGGCCGGAACCCCGCTCGCGTTTTCATTAGGCGTGCCCGCCGGAACGTTCTTCGCCCACTTTGCAGGGTGGCGCAACACGTTTGCTGCAATGTCCGCGATCTCTGCGGCGGCAATGCTGTATGCACTCGTCAGGGTTCGGGATGTTTCCGGCACGGCGGATGAGGCGAAAGGGGCTCTCCAGAGAAGTCTCGGAAATATAGAGGTGCGGCTTGTACTCATCGTCGTGTTCCTCTGGATGACAGCCCACAATGTGCTTTACACCTACATCATCACAATGCTGAAGACTTCGGGACTGTCTTCTGAAATCGCAACGTACCTGCTCGTTTTCGGTATCTGCTCGGTCGCCGGGATATTCGTCGCTGGACTGCTGGTAGACCGGATGCTGCGGCCGCTAACCATTGCAAGCATCGGGATTTTTCTCTTCGTCTGTTTAGCGTTCGGGGTTGCTCCCGAGTCGAGCAGCTCCGCCTGGGTCTGTTGCGTGCTCTGGGGATTCACCTTTGGCGGGGCCGCCACCTTCCTGCAGACAGCTTGCTCGGATGCAGCCAAGGAGGATGCTGACCTTGCTCCCTCGCTGGTTACGACCTCATGGAACCTTGCAATCGCCTGCGGCGGCGCCTTGGGCGGTGGAATGATCCGTGTTCACGCTGAACAGAAGATGGCCTGGGTATGCGCAGCGATCGTCTTGGGGGCGCTCGCGGCCTCAACGAACAAATTGGCTTTACCAGCCACTCAACGCTCTACAACCAAGGGAGGACAATAGTGATTACGCCTAAGCAGGTACTCGAAAAGTTCTACGCCGCCGAGCGTCTCATCATGGACGGCAAAGCAGATTTTGAAGCGATGGCGGGCACGCTCGCCGAGGACGTTGTGCTGCATCAATCGCCCGATCTTCCCTTTGGGGGCGAGTATGCCGGCATACCCCGCTACAAGGATTGGGCGAATGCCATGGGCGCTATCTTTGACACGGTTGATGTCCAGGATGCGCGCTATTTTGAAGAAGGCGATACCGTCCTCGTTCTCTGCACACTTGTGACGCGCACACGAGGCTCAGGTGAAACGCTGCGATATCCGATGGTCCAGGAAGTGCGCGTGAAGAACGGAAAGATTGTTGAGTTCCGACCGTTCTACTGGAACGTACCGGCTTACGTGGAAGCTGCACGGAAAGCCGGCAGGCGCGTTACATAAGTGTCCCGAATCCAGCATTGCCGGGCGAAGAGCAAGCCATGGAAATGGCAGAGTATGGAAAGCCTGGGAAAGCCATGTAGCAGGCTTCCCACCCTTCCCACACTTTTTGAAATCCCTTCGGGATTCCCACTATGGGAATGGTCCGCCGCCTGTACCATCCGGACGACTATCTTAGCTGGCAGGAGGTTTCACCATGAAGATTTCGACCATCGGCATCCCACCTGAGCAAGACCACCTTTCACCTGATTGGCCTCGGCCCTCGTGGTGATATCTTGCTTCGCAAGAAACTCTCACGGAAGCAGCTTCATTCGGGTTTGCCTGAGGCTGGCATCTACGGCTCGCTCGGGAACCAATTGGGCATTAGCCCATTGCTGGGTAAATTCTTACTTAGTACTTTCCGTGCTGCGTCGACTCCGGTGACGGGCAGGCCAGTCGGGTCAAGCTTCCCGATCTGCACAAGCACCGAAGCCTGATCCCAATAAATATGTTCATGCACAACTTTGTCCTCGCGGAACTTGACGATCGCGACCACCGCCACCTCGACCCTACGCCCTGTGGGCGGGATGCCCGGCAGCATCCAGTCGATTTCGCAAGTATGGGTAAAGCTACCCACCATTTCATCAACGAGTGTGTCTGTACCAATCGTGCGACTTATTGGTGTCAAGTGGAAGTCAGCCGGAGCAAGACCAATCAGGTGGTCACGGTAGAAGCGTTTGACCTGGTCGTACCCGACACCCCCTGTCATGGTGGGAATGTGATTGACGTAAGGATCGTCCACCATAGTCTCCATTGCGGCGTCTACATCGGGTTTCTCAAATTCATAACGGCAGTGGTTTTCCCAGATTGCGGCGAGGTCATACTTTGTCATAGTTGCTCCGTAAAAAGGTTGCTGTTGGATGATAAAGACCATGGTCATGCAACGAACGCCATATGGCGCCCATGAACGATGTGAGCACGCCCACGCACTACAAAAAGCCATGGAGAAGAACATCGACTCTACGTTGCTCGCGCGGACGCGCTTGGCGATCCAATCGCGATTGGCCGAACGGGCGATCCGGATGCCCCCTTAATCAGGAGCGGCAGAACCATGAAGCAAGAGAGAAAGACGCGGTCTCTTGCGAGGCCGGAAAGATACATATTCTGTATCTGCAGGATGCCTGCCTGGACCAGATTTTGATGATGGGTGCCAAACGGAGCATTCGGTAGCATTCCGGGTGGCGGTTCGTGTTGTCCATCGATTTGGCCTTCGCAAACCGGGTCTGTGAACGGATTGTCGAGTGCGACCAGAGCTGGCTGGAAATCTGCGATGAATTCGGCTCCGAGCCGCGAAAGACCGGGGCCGCTCCGATAATAAGTGCCGTCGTCGGGATCGCCCCAGCGCGCTCCCCAGCCGGTGTGGATCAGCAACGCATCCCCCGGCAGAATCCCACGGTGACCAAGCCCTTGAGCATCAAGCATCGATGTAATATCGGCCCGGCCGATTTCGCGCCCTGGCTCTAACATCTCCCCATCGGCAAGGTACGCCGACGCGTCGAGCAATACGGCCGTGGTTAAAACTGGAGGGACACTGTCCACTCCTAGACGAGCCAAAGGAGCGTCCGGATTTGGCTTGACCTCGTGTTGGCTCAATCCGCCAAAGTAGGTGACCTGGGCCGCCGGAAATGGCTCGTGGCCGTCCCACGCATCAGGAAGGACCCCGAAATGTCCGAGTGCATCGAGATGCGTTCCCTGTTGCGTCAGGCCGCCATTCAGTCGTTCACCGTTATGAGCATGGACTGTACCCGGCGCGCCGCGGGTGGCTTCCGAGGTGATGCCAGTCGGAGTCGCGAACGGTGATTGCGGGGCCCCCGATGTTAGCATTCTTCCGAGTTCATATAGGCGCGCGCCCGAATCGCAAAGATGGGTAGCGCACCTTGCCCAAGTCTCGGGACCAACAAATCGGCCGGTTCCCTTATCCAGAATGTCATTTGTAATCTCATCGAAGTTCATAGCCAAAACTACCGCAAGGAACGAGGCAGTTTCTTGGAGGAAAAAGCCAGATGGTGAGCGGTGAGATTGAAACTCAGAAGCGAGCCGACGAGAATGGTCGAACTTGACAAAGTGCTTGACCTCTCAGTTACGACTCTACCGAGGTTCTCTCATCCCCGGCTGTAAACTAAATTAAGCCGGTATTTTTGATGAGATGACGATGACCGAAAACACGCATCGATGGCAGGATGGCTCTGGCAAGAGCAGAGACCAAAGCGAGTTCTATCAAGGGAACGGAAAGGCGCCCGAGACTCTGCTTGCCGCAAGATGGCCAGGCGAAAAAGGCATCCGTGTCAGCTACCACCGATTTGCCAGGGGTGCCCACATTAGTGTCGTGCCGACCGACCACATGGTCGTCATCCAACCTCGCTCCGTCAAGCACATCAAATGCCGTGTCGGAGACGACCGCCTCGAACATTCCGCGCCGGCGCGAAACGTGACTATTTGTCCGTCCAACGCTCCCTGCAGTGCGGAGAGTGCCGACGACCTCTATGCTCTCATCCTATCTGTGCCAACCCAGTCTTTGGCCTTTGCACTTGCCGATCAAGCGCGGCCTGCGGCGCATCTCGTCAGTCGCCTTGAAGGTCGGGATGACGAATTGTCCAAGGTCGGTTTCGCAATCGCCAAGGAGGCGGTAACCGGGTTTCCTGAGGGTCCCCTCTGGTGGAACGAATTAACGGAAGCATTCATCGACCGGCTTATCGATTCTCACTTGTCCTCGCCGGTGCGATTGCGCCGCGGTCTGCTCGACGCACGCACTTTACGTCGCGTGCGCGACTTTGTTGAATCCAACATCCACCGAGCTTTGACTATCAGCGCAATAGCCGCGGCGGCAGGTCAAGACCATTCACATTTTGTTCGTGTTTTTTCCCGCTCGGTCGGAATTACGCCGCATCGCTACGTCGTCCAACTTCGTTTGGCACATGCCCTGCGTTCGATTCGTACTAAGCGCATCTCTTTTGCGGACGCCGCCACGGATGCCGGCTTTGCGGATCAGAGTCATCTTTCGAATTGGACGCGCCGCATCTACGGCGCCACGTTGAAGGAGTTGTGTAGCTAGTTGTATAGTCCCGGCATTAGATGGTGCATACTTTTCTGATCTCGAGAAGGAGGCACTATGGGCCAGGTTTTACATTGGAGCGCCGCAACGACAGAGGCGGCTGTCGCGTTCCTCGCAGCGATCGTCGAGGCCGTTCCGAACCGCGTCCACACCGTGCTCACCGACAATGGCATCCAGTTCGCCGATCTGCCGAAGAACCGGCAGGGGCCAACAGCGCTTCCGTGGCCATCTCTCTTCGACAGATTCTGCCTGCTTCATGGGATCGAACACCGCCTCATCAAGCCCAGCCATCCCTGGATCAGCGGCTAGGTCGAGCGCATGAACCGAACCATAAAGGACGCTACGGTCAAACGATACTTCTACGACACCATAACCAACTCAAAATGCACCGGAACGACTTCCTCAATGCCTACAACTTCGCACGAAGACTCAAGACTCTCAAGGCCCTCACTCCCTACGAATAGCTCTGCAAACTATGGATGCGGAACCCGGACAGATTTACTCTCAACCCGATCCGTCAAATGACAGGACTAAACAACTAGGGCGCATCGACAATTCGAATTCGCGGTTTTCGGGAGGAAAGACGCTGGCCTGCCGGCCGGGCCCACTGCGCGTGGGGCGCACTATTTTCCACTGGTAAACTCATCCTGCCGCAAGGCCAGGAACACGCGAGAGCATCGATCTATGGCAACGACCATCACCAAGCCCAGCTTAACCCCCTTCGTCCCCGCAACGGAATCGCGCCCCGAACTCACGATCCGGGCGCTCCTTCTCGGCGCCATCTTCGGCGTACTCTTCGGAGCCGTCACGGTCTACGTCGGCCTGCGCGCCGGACTCACGGTCGCCGCTTCGATCCCCATCTCGGTACTCTCCATCTCGATCCTGCGAGCCTTCGGGCGAGCCTCCATCCTCGAAAACAATATCGTCCAGACCACCGGCAATGCAGGCCAGTCCATCGCCTCGGGTGTCATCTTCACGCTGCCGGCCCTCATCTTTTTGGGCTTTGACCTCGAGTCCACGCGCATCTTCGCGCTCGCGCTCTTCGGCGGATGGCTGGGGGTGCTGTTCATGATCCCGCTGCGCCGCCAACTCATCGTCGAGGAGCACGGCACCCTCACCTATCCCGAGGGCACGGCCTGCGCCGACGTCCTGATGGCGGGCGAGCGCGGAGGCTCCTTCGCCTCCCGAGTCTTCCTCGGGCTCGGACTCGGCGGCCTCTACACCCTCTTCCAGAACGAGAATCTCTTCAGCCTCTTCCCCTCCACCCCCAACTACCAGCCCGACCTCGGCTCCCAACACCTGCTGCGCGGAGGAGCCATCCGCGCCGACGTCACCCCGGAGTATCTGGGCGTGGGCTACATCATCGGCATGCGCGTCGCTGCGGTAATGCTGGCAGGCGGAGTCTTCTCCTGGCTGGTCCTGATGCCCGCCATCTCCTTCTTCGGATCGCACCTGGCCACACCGCTCTATCCCGGCACGACGCTCATCAAGGACATGAGCCCCTCGCAGCTCTGGTCCACCTACGTCCGTCCCATGGGCGCCGGAGCCGTCGCCTGCAGCGGCCTCATCACGCTGCTGCGGACCGCGCCTACCATCCTCGCCGCTCTAATGGAAGGCTTCCAGTCCCTTCTCAAGAGAGAGCCTTTAGGACGTCCACGCGAAGCCCATCCGACCGGCGTCTCTGCAAGGACTGAGCGCGATCTACCTTGGTCGGTCGTGCTGGGAGGCTCGGTCCTCCTCGTCCTCCTGCTCTGGATCTTCCTCGAGTTCAAGCCCGTCCCCGGAGCACAGGTCGGGGCCTTCGCCAACCTCGCCGCCTCCTTCCTCGTCGTCCTCTTCGGCTTCCTCTTCGTCACCGTCTCGGCCCGCATCGTCGGCATCGTCGGCTCGAGCGCCTCACCGGTCTCGGGCATGACCATCGCCACCCTGATGGCCACCGCAGCCATCTTCCTGGTCAAGGGCTGGACCGCCCCGGCCTTCGCAGCGCTCGCCATCACCATCGGGGGTATCGTCTGCATCGCCGCCTCGAACGCCGGCGACACCGCGCAGGACCTCAAGACCGGCTACCTGATCGGCGCGACTCCCTGGAAGCAGCAGCTGGCCATCATGATCGGCGTCATCGTCTCGGTGCTTTCCATCGGAACCACGCTGAACGCCATGAATAAGGGCCTCGAGAGCTTCCAGCGCATGCCCAGGCCCATCGCGGTCTCGCTCAACGCCCTGCCCGACGGCGTGCAGAACCAGGGCCCCTTCACCCGCGACCGCATCCACCTCACCGAAACCCCGGGGTCCCCAACCAAAAATCCGGGTGCCCCATCTTTGACGCCGCAGGCGGCTAAGGTGGGTTCGCAGGATTCCCCTGGAGAGATCACCAACGCCCGCCAGTACCTCCTGCTCAACGCCATCGGCTCCTCCACCCTCGCCGACGGAAAGTACCTCTACAGCCTAGCCACCCAACAGATCGAGATCCAGTGGACCCAGGGCATCGGCTCTGAAAAAGCCGCCGCTCCTCAAGGGCGCCTGATGGCCACGGTCATCAACGGCATCCTCAGCCGCAAGCTCCCCTGGTCGCTGGTGCTTCTGGGGGTCGCCCTCGTCATCATGGTCGAGCTCCTGGGCGTCCGCTCGCTCACCCTCGCCGTCGGAGCCTATCTCTCCATCGGAACCACCCTCGCCATCTTTATCGGTGGAGTCATGCGCTGGATGGTCGACCGGGCTATCCAGAAAGAGCACGATCGCCACGTCGAACTCGAGCACCAGGCCTCGCTCGAGCTGTGGCATCGCGACCGCACCGCCTGGCTCGCCGCCCATCCGGAGTTCGACCCCGCCAACCCGGAGCATCTCAGTCCATCCACAGGGCTTCCCAACCGCATCACCCTCCGCAGCCCCGAGATCGAGTCCGAGATCTCCTCCGGTTCGCTCTTCGCCTCCGGCCTCATCGCGGCCGGGGGGATTGTGGGTCTGCTGGGGGTCGCGATTAGACTGTATGAGTCGGCGACGGATCGCACCATCCCGCGATTCAGCGACCGCAACCCTCTGCACCACGACTGGGTCAGCGTCCTCATGTTCGCCGCGCTCGCCTACTCCCTCTACTACTTCGCGCGCAGGCCGCTCGAACAAGCCCCTGAGGTGAACAAAAAATGAAACGACTCGCTTTCGCTCTCCTGCTCCTTTTTGCAATCTCCCCCGCAATTCACGCCGACGATGCCTCCAAGCAGGCCAAGGTAGAAGAGCTGATCAAGCTCACCAAGGTCGACCAGCTGATCACCCAGATGACCGGCCAGATGACCACCCGACTGAAGACCATGGCCGCCCAGCAGAACGCCCGGCAAAAGTTCACCCCTGCCCAGGAGAAGTTGGTGAACGACTATATCGATCAGGTGCAGGGAATCACGCAGGGCGCGGTGGCCTGGGACAAGATCAAGCCCGTCCTCGTGCAGGTCTACACCGAGACCTACACCGATCAGGAGCTGGATGGCATCCTTACCTTCTATCGCTCGCCCGCGGGCCAGGCCCTGGTGGCAAAGTCGCCCCAGCTGATGAACCGCACCGTCGAGCTGGTCCAGCAGAAGATGACCACGGTCCAGCCGCAGCTGCAGCAGGCCAACGAGGATTTCTCCCGCAAGATGAAGGAGCTCTCGGCGGCTCCGGCCTCGAGCAGCCCGTCTTCGGCTCCCGCGCCTGCCGCAAAACCCTAATAAATCGAAGAGAAGATGGCCTGCCGGCCGGGCCCACTGCGCGTGGAGCGGCCACTTCGTGGCGCGTATTTGCCCTTCGGGGTGGCGGCTCCCGTTGGTCGCTTGCAAAGATGTTTGCGCCGAACCGAAGGGAGGCCCACGGCGAGGCCAACATACGCGTCGCGAAGTGACCGCTGCCCGCGTCGGGCGCCCGCACGGCAGCGCTGTTGCCTATGGTAGCCTTGCCCCATGCATGACCTTACGGTCGTCGTCGGAGGCTCCATCGGTTCGGACCCCTACTCCCCGCAGACCTGGTCGGGAAGTATGTCCTTCCTGGTCAAGGCACTAAAAGAGAATGGCTTGCTGAGGGATGCCGTGGGAATCCAAGCCCCCAAGCTCGAAAACTCGCTCTTGCTGGCAAAGAACTTCGACCGCAACCGGGCGGTCTGGCGCAAGCATTTTTACTTCGATCCCGCGTACCGAAAGGCCCTGACCCGGGCGGCGAGGTCGGTTCGGACCGAAAGTCCGGTGTTGCTGCAGATTGGGCATATGTTTTCGCTTCCGGAGGCCTTTCCGGATCGCAAGTGCGTCTCGTATCACGACGGAAATCTCTCCGAGCTGCTGGCCAGCGGCTATGGGATGGAGGGAGTCTCGCGCCGGCGCATTGATCAGGCGCTCCGTTACGAGGAGCAGGCCGCGCAGAAGATGACCGCCGTCTTCACCTTCAGCGAGTATCTGCGGCAGTCGTTTATCCGGGACTACAGCGTACCGGCCGAGCGGGTCTTCAACGTCGGGGGCGCGGTCAATCTGGCCGAGATCCCCGAGGCCAATCCGAATAAGAACTGCGGCACGCCACGCATCCTCTTTATCGGGACCGAATTTGGCCGCAAGGGAGGACCCCAGCTGCTCAAGGCCTTCGAGATCGTCCGCCAGTCGATCCCCGAGGCCGAGCTGCACATCGTGGGGCCTCGCGAGGTCAACGGCCTTCCGGCGGGCGCCACCCTGCACGGCCATCTCTCGAAGGCGGTCCTGGAGCAGAAGGCGAAGCTCGAACAGCTCTTTCGCGATGCGACGGTCTTTGCCCTGCCCTCGCTTTATGAGCCCTTCGGAATCGCACCGCTTGAGGCGATGCTCTACCAGCTTCCGGCGGTGGTCACGGACGCCTGGGCGTTGCGCGAGTTCGTCACCCCAGGGGTAAACGGCGACCTGGTGTCGAAGGGCTCGGTGGAGGATCTGGCGGCCAAGCTGACCGGGCTGCTCTCCGACCCGGCAAAGCTGGCCGAGATGGGCCGTCAGGGACGCGAGCGGGTGCTGGCCCGGTACACATGGCACGCGGTGGCGAACCGGATGGCCGAGGTGGTCGCGCAGCTCTAAGATGGGCTGTACCCAACCTCTGGTGAGGTGCTGGCACAATTCGGCTAGAAGATCAGGTCTCTCGACGAGGTGTCATCCTGAGCGCAGTCGAATGGATCTGCATGTTTTATTCCAGCCACGGACTCTTCCACGCTCCGAGATCGAGTTGCGGTTCCATCCGAATTTGGTGGCTGGGAGAAAAACCGCAGATCCTTCGATTCCGCTACGCTTCGCTCAGAATGACACTCTAAAAACCTTGCCCACTCTTAAAACCTGACAGTCTTAAACCTTGGCAGTCTTACATAAAGCAAGAGGGACCGCAGGCTTAAAACCAGAGAGGGACCGCGCAGGTCCCTCTCTGGTTTTAAGCAAAGCGTTTCCGCTTAGGCGTCGCGGCGGCGACGGCTGTAGAGGGTTCCGAGTGCGCCTATGCCGGTGGAGAGAAGAGCCCAGGTTGCAGGCTCGGGAACAGGAGCGACGGAGGGCTGAACGTCAACCTGGAAGCTGATATCGGCCAGGTCGAACTGATCGTCCGGGGTGAATCCACCCAAGACGCTGTAGAAGCCGTTATAGAGCCCGGGAGCCAGATCGGCGGGGAGATCGATACTGAACAGGGTTCCGCTGGCTGCGGCATCGGCGGCGATCGAAGCCGGGAAGTTGGCGAAGAGAAGATCGTTGAGCGTCAGGGGCGAGTCGATGTTGAAGTTGCTTCCGTTGATGAAGAGCGGAACATCGTTACCCGAGTTGTCGAGAGTGACATCGAGGGAGGCCGTGCTTCCGGGGACGGCATTGAAGATGACATCGGGATCCGCGTCGGCAGCGAAGACATTGGACGCCAGATTGATGACGAGCGGGGCGGCGGAGGCCTTGGGGGCAAGGCCCAGAGTGACGACAAATGCGAATAGAGAAGGCAGAAGATACTTCTTGATCATTGGTTCTCTCCGGTGGAAAGATTTTGTTGCGAGGCCCCGGTACAGCCGGTCCAGGGCCTGTTGATTGCCATTTATTGCTGCGTAGGAAGTGTAGCGCGAAGCGTGGCTGCGAAGCTTCCGCCGGTGTAGGTTCCGGTGATCTTCTCGACCGTAGCCGTTCCCGGAGCCCCGGCCGAGGCCGGAAAGTCGATGGTGACGCTCCGGGTCGCGCCGGGAGCAAGGTCTCCGAGCACAGCCGGAAGCGGAGTTCCCGCGACCGAGCCGAGAACGGCTCCAGTGATCTGGAGACCATTGGATGCCGCGGTTCCGTTATTGGTTACGGTTACGGTGATCTGGTAGCCATTGGCCGTCGCGACGACAGGCGAGGTGGTGGTGCTCAGCTTGACCGTGCCCTGCGCAGCCGGAACGGTGAAGTAGGCGACCGCCGGATCGTGGTCGCTGATGCGGGTGGGCAGGCTGGCGTCGTTCAGGTTCACCAGCGGGAAGTCGGAGTCGATGTGGGCGTAGACCAGGCGGGTGTTGGTGGGGACCAGGTCCTGGGTGACGATGACGTGGTCGAGAACCTGGGCGCTGCCGTCCTCGACGTAGCTCTGGCGCTCGTTGGCCGGAAGCAGGGTGACGAGATCGACCAGGGTGGGGTTCGCGAGACCGGCGACGGGAGGCGTGACCACCTGATCGGCCGGAACGGGATTGCCCTTGGTGACGCCGATGGTGTCGACGAAGCCGTCGGAGAACTCGAAGGAGTTATAGTCGCCGACGGTGATGACGTGCTCGCCGCCCGCCTGGAAGCCCTGGATCAGCCTGGCCAGATACTCGGCCTGGGCCTCACGCTTCAGGCGAACCGTCGCTCCTGTGCTGGTGGGGTCGTCGACGTCGATCAGCGAGCGCTGGTGGACGGAGATGACGGTCACCGGGTAGTCGGCAGCCGATCCGCCGCGCTTGATGCCGGCGTGCAGCACCAGCGGAGTGCGGTCGTTCAGGATCGCCTGGTTGCCCACCGAGTTGGTGAAGGTGGTGGTCAGGCCCGACTGCTCGACCGAGACCGTGTTGACGCGCGAGCTCTTCACCAGGAAGCCGGTGTTGATGGCGGTGCCGTCGTTGGCCAGGAAGAGGTAGGGGACGTAGCCGGGGTTGGTCTGGCCGGCTGCGGCGGTGTCGGCGTTGACCTTGTCGGCCAGATCGGTCAGGACGGCGAGGTTTTCGATTTCCTGGGTTCCGATGATGTCGGGCGAGTTGAGGATGGTGCGGATGGCGAGCGATGCCTTGTTGAGGCGGCGCTGGTAGGCCTCGGTGGTGACGGTCACGGCCGAGCTGCCCGGGTTGTCCTCATCCTTCTTGTCGTTGTAGAAGCGCTCCATGTTGAAGCTGGCAACGGTGAACTCGTTCGACGTCTGCGCGGGAACAGGTTGCGGCGTGAGGCCGCCGGTGACGGTGGGGCGGTTGGTGGCGTCGAGCACGATCTCCGGGGCTCCGAAGGAGAAGTCCATCACGCCGGTCACGTTGGTGAGAGCGGTGTTGCTAGTCAGGTCGATCGCGGGTGCACCAAAGGAGCGGCTGTCGATCTGGAGCAGCTCGGGGTTCGAGTCCCAGCGCGGGATGCTGGGAGGAACAGCTCCGAAGGCGGTGTCGGTGACCGAGACGCCGGGCTCGCGGAAGGGACGGGGAACCCCGGTGACGACGCCGTAGAAAAGGCCGTTCGAGGTGTTGGTCTCAGTGGCCTCGTTCAGCGAGGCGTCGGTTCCGCTAGTGGTGGTGAAGGAGTCGATGGAGACGCGCATTCCTTCAAAGCGGCTGAACTGGAAGATTCCTCCCGAGGGCGAATCCATGGCGGCGGTAATCTTGACCGGGGCCGGGAGCGGCTGGTTCGAGGCCAGCAGAGAGAAGGTGAACGGGGCGTCGAGCTCGGTGCCGGGCGTGAGGCCCGAGGTGGGGAAGGTGTTGACCACGCCGGTGACCTGCACCTCGTTGCCGACCGCGATGTAGGAGGGCAGGGTGGTCGATCCGGTGAAGACCAGGATGCCCTGCGGGGTTGCGGGGTTGGTGCTGGCGTTGGCGGCCTCGATATAGAAGCCGTTCGACTTCACGCCGGTGACGATGCCCGAGGTCATGACGGTCTGGGTGACGAAGGGCGAGGGCTTGGCCGACTGGATCTCCTGGATCGAGACGGTCGGGGGCGGCGTCGCGACGACCAGCGCGATGTTGGCGTGGCCCTGGCGCATCTGCGCGTCCATCGCGGTGACCGGCAGGGTGAAGGAGCCGGTGGCGCTGACGGGAGCGATGAAGGAGAAGATGTTGTCGTTCGCGGTGACGTCGCCGTTAGTTCCGTCGTCGAAGAGGGTCTGGGTGGCGGAACCGCCAATGGAGCTGAGGTCAGCCACGACCGAGACACCGCTGCTGGCGGGCTGGGTGGCCGGGGCGACGGTCGCGGTCAGCAGGGTCGAGCCGCCCGAGAAGACCGTTGAGGGAGTCGCGAGACCGGTGAGCGAGAGGGGCGTGGGGGCTCCGCAGACCTGCGGGGTGGTTGAGGAGTTGCGCGGGGCCGGGTCGGCGGCGACGAACTCCATGCCGCTATTGTTGGTGATGGTGCAGACGTTTGAGCGGAGGTCAGCCTTGGTGGTGCTGGGGGCCGGGGCCGGGCTGCCCAGCGAGCAGTTGGTTCCGCTGCCGTAGGCGATATAGTCGACCACCGAGGGGTCGGTGGTGGCGCAGGCCGAGCTGAGCCGCGTCGTCGAGCTGACCAGGGCGACCTTGCCGGCCGAGGCTCCGAAGGCGATGTTGGTGTCGGGGACGTCCGGGGTGACCGGCAGCGCCGCTCCGCTCGATCCGGCCGAGGCGGCGATCAGGTAGAACTGGCCCGGAGCCAGGGTGATGGTCGCGGGCAGGGTGGTGACGGTCGCGATGCTGGTGCCGCCGGCCGAGGCGTACTGAATGCTGTAGTTGTTCAGCGTCAGCGTATTGCCGGTGGGGTTGAAGATCTCGACATAGTCCGCATTCAGCACTGCGCCGTTGTTGCCTCCGGCGGCGTAGATCTGCGAGATGATCGCATGCGTGTTGTTCTGGGCGTGTCCAACGCCGCAGAGAACAGCGAGGACGAAGAGAAGAGACACGGAGATCGTACGGAGACGATGCAGAGGCAGAAAGTTGAGCATGCGAACGATGTTAAGGGGAAGACGGCGCACCCGTAGCTTAAAAGCATGTCAATTTGCCAGGCATGCAATTGTTTGCATGCCGTTGTGCGTCAAGCACTTAGGGTCAGGATGCAAGAGGCGATGGCTTGCCGGCCGGGCCCACTGCGCTCGGCCACCCACAAACGAAGACCTGTTTGTGGGGACCCCGGTTACGGGCGGTCACTTCGTAACGTGTATATCGGCTTCGCCGTGGGCCCTCCCGTTTGGTCGGCGCAAAGATTCTTCCAAGCGACCAACGGAAGCCCCACCCACAGGGAATATACGCGTCACGAAGTGACCGCCGCCCGCGTAGGGCGTCCGCGCGGCAGCGCATGTCCTTCTAGTCCACCCGGCAGATCAGGCATTTCAGGTACGCCGTCTCAGGCAGGGTAAGGATCTCGGGGTGATCCGGGGCGGCCCCTCGCACCTCGAGCACCTGCACGCGCCGCCTGGCGTCGGAGGCCGCAGAGGCGACTACTCCCACAAACTCCTCACGGCCGACGTGGTGCGAGCACGAGCAGGTGACGAGCATTCCTCCGGGCGCAAGCATCTTGATGGCGCGCAGGTTCATCTCCTTGTAGCCGCGCAGGGCGCCCTCGACGGCTCGCTTCGATTTGGCGAACGCGGGAGGGTCGAGCACGATGGTGTCGAATCTCTCCCTGGTAGCCTCGTACTCGCGCAGGAGCTCGAAGGCGTCGGCCTCGATCCAGTCCACCTGCGCGCGCAGGCCCCCGTTCCGAGCCTGATTGAGGGCCAGGTTGCGGTCGGCGACCTCGAGCGCCGCCCGGCTGGCATCGACTCCGGTGACGCGATCGCAGCTGCGGGCCATGTGCAGAGCGAAGCCGCCCTGGTAGGTGCAGATGTCGAGCGCTGTGCCGCGAGCATGGCGCTGGGCTGCGGCGTAGTTCTCGCGCTGGTCGAGAAAGGCTCCGGTTTTTTGCCCGGCCGAGGCGTCGTAGTGAAGCTGCAGCCCATTGATGGTGAAGACGGTGGTCAGGTTGGGTTCGGCCGCGCTCACGCCTGCGCCCCGGCCCACGCCCAGTCCTGCGCTCATTCCTGCGTTGTAGAGAGGCTCCGTGGGGGCAGGCTCAAGCTCCTCGAGCTCGCGGATCTTGGGATCGGGCCGTTCCACGATGGTGGTGATGCTGTCGCCCAGTTGATGGCGAATCGTCTCGCTCAGAAGAGCGCGAAGATCGGGCTGCGACGTGCCCTGGGTCAGCAGCTGCAGGATCATGAGATCGTTGTATCGGTCGGCGACGATGCCCGGAAGTCCATCTGCCTCGGAGAAGACCAGCCGGCAGGCGTTATCTGTAACCGTTATGGGAGCAATTTCCTTGCGCAGCGCAAGCGCTGTCACCAGACGTTCGCGCACGCTCGAAAGATAGGCCTCGCGCGTCAGTCCGGCCTCGGCGCCGACCATGCGGATTGCGATCTGCGAAGCCCCGCTGTAGAGGCCGGACCCCAGTGGAATCCCTCGATTGTCAGTGACCGAGATCAGCGCTCCCGGAGGAATCCCGGTCTCACCCTGATGCGGCGTCAGCGATTCGATATCGGAGCGGTAGACCCACAGGTGCCCCGCTCGCAGACGGTCGGAGGCTCGGCGCGTGATCGCGGCTGCCGGACCGTGAGCCTCTCCAGGAAGCACACGCGGCGAGGCCGGCAAGCGCGTTGAGGAAGAGGGTGAGGCAGATCGTCGGGGGGAACGTTCGCGTCGCTCTGGGGCCATCCTTTAATGATGGCACAAGGGAAGCGAGGCCACTCCGAACGACATAAATTCTGTTCGGAGTCTTCGAAAGACATGCCCGTTTCTCTACGTCGGGGCTCCGACCGGCGTGTCCACCTTGCGTGGGAACAAACGATCTCTCAATGCGAGAGCCGGGAATTCAATTGCTTTTGTCGTAAGAACCCCCAGCGCGATTCCTAACAGGCCGGGAGCAACTGCCAGGAAAACTCCTGCAACCCGGTTCGGCATCCGGTGAGAGAACGACACGACGGGAGCAATCACGGAAACATGCCAGAGATAGATACCATACGAATAGAGCCCGATCCAGGCGACGACGCGATAGAGCGCTGATCTCTGCCTTCCTTCGCGATGCTTGTAGAGCAGAAGCAGCACGGAGACTCCCATGGCATCGGCGCAAGCGTAGGAGAGGTCTGCCCCCCACCAGGTTGGAGGCTCGATTCGAAAGTATGCAAGCGCCGCCACGATAACTCCCAGCCACAGCCAGGTCCAGCTTTGCACTCTCGAGAACGCCGCCGGGAAACAGTGGTACAGGATGGCCAGCAACACGCCGTAGAAGATTCCATCAATGCGGGTATCGGTCCTGGTAAAGACATTGACGTTGTGCGCCGCGAGGAAGGTTCGCCACAGGAGCACCGAGAGAGCCATCACCGCGATGATCGTGAACATGTTTTTAATGTGGACGCGTCTGCGCGCGGCAAAGGCCAGAACGAAGACGAGGATGAGGTACGCGTGCTCTTCGAGGGCAAGCGTCCAGGTATGAGCAACGCCACCGACATAGTTCTGGATGTTCAGCAGATTGCCCCAGAGCGCGTGCAGTCCCCGATGTCCTGTAAGCAGCATGGCCAGAAGAAAGAAGTAGTATTGCGGCCATATCTTGAAGCCGCGGCGGATGAGAAAACGCTTGCTGTCGATCCGCGAGCTTGTCTTCCATTCTTTGACCAGGAGACCGCCAACCAGGAATCCACTCAGGACAAAGAAGATGTCGACACCCGCCCAGCCGAAATGTTGATAGCCCATCCATTTGAACGGAGCCAGCCAGAGGGTGATGGGAGCGTGATAGTCCAGCACAAGCAGGATGGCGATTCCGCGAACAAAGTCCAGCTCTATCTCACGCCGCGGCTTGCGCTGCTCTTGGGGGGAGGGCATGCGAATAGTCTATCTTCACTCTTCAAACCATCGATTTCGAGTCTGTCCCACAATCGGGCCATGGTTCCTCTCGCGACACGCTGGTACAAGGATGCTGAAGCACTCTCTTTCGCTCCCAGGTACACGTCGTCGCGGCTGCGACCGTGCTTAATCTTTTTCGAGAGACAGATTCTGTGGACAGGCCATGTTTTCGGCCTTGCCTTGCGTTCGTATATCATTCCCTAGTCGGGAATCTCATGTTGAGATGAAACTAGAACCCTGTTCGACCTGGGTTTCAAAGACATTCGAGGTTGAAGGAGCTCTGTGATTCGCGATCTTCTGGACGGCGCCCCCGCGGAGGCGCAGCACGCCGATGTCTGCGTCGTCGGCGCCGGTGCAGCCGGCATTCTTCTTACCGTCGAACTTCTGAAAAAAGGCAAGTCCGTTCTTCTTCTCGAAGGCGGCGGCATGGATGTGGAAGAGGCCTCGCAGGATCCGTACAAGAGCGAGATCGTCGGTCTGCGGCATAACGGAGTCCACATCGGCCGCTTCCGTGCCAAGGGCGGAACTACGAATCGCTGGGGCGGTCAGATCCTGGAGCTCGACGATCTGGACTTTCTCAAGCGCGAAGGTATCGAAGGCAGCGGATGGCCGATTAGGAAGTCCGAGCTTACTCCCTACTACGCTCGAGCGATCGCTCTCGAAGGACTCTCGAAGGCCACTCTCAAAGACAACGACGTATGGCGCCAGATCAACCTCGAGCCGCCCACGTTCGAATCCTTCGATGCCGTCTTCTCGCGCTGGTGTCCTGAGCCCAACTTTGGCCGTCTTTACGCCGACACGCTGAAGAATCATCCGCGCCTGAACCTGTGGCTGCATGCGAATGCTGTCGAGGCCCACTGGGAGGGCAGCCGTTTCCGGTCGATCCGTTGCAAGACCCTCAGCGGAATCGAAGGCACCTTCTCCGCCGATCAATTCGTCTTCTGCCTCGGCGGCATCGAGAGCTCGCGCTTCTTTCTTCAGCCCGGCGCTGCCGCTGGCCCCTGGAACCGGAGCGGTCTGCTGGGCCGTCACTTTCAGGACCACATCGTCTGTGGAGCGGCCACCATCGAGGTGCATGATCGCTCGGCCCTTCATCGCATCTTCGATAATGTTTTAAGTCGCGGCCTGAAGTATCAGCCGAAGATCCGTTTGAAATCCGAGATTCAACTGGCTCAAAAGACCCTCAACGTCGCCGCCTCCCTCTCCTTTGCCAGCGAGTTCGACGAGGCACTGGGACGGCTCAAGGGAACGGCTCGCAATCTTCTTCGCGGCCGCTGGCGCGAGACCAGGCTCGACGATGTCTTGCATGCGATGCGCTACTCTCCCCTGCTGGCGCGCCAGGTTATTCACTATCGCAGGCATCAGCGTGTCTACAACCCACCCAGCGCTATGATCGGTCTGCTCGTTCACAGCGAGCAGGATCCGGAGTCGAAGAGCAGCATCACCTTGTCGGAAGAACGCGACGCTCTAGGTCTCTATCGCACGCGTCTGGACTGGCAGATCTCGGATCGCGAGATCTATACCATTCGCACCTTCGTAGAACACGCCATGAAAGGCCTCACCGGCATCGGCCGCGTGATTCCCGACCCACAGTTGATGGCTCTCGACCCGGCCTTTAAAGAGCGGTGCGGAGATCACTACCATCACATGGGAGGGATGCGTCTGTCGGCTTCGCCCAGCGATGGTGTCGTCGACCTCGATCTTCGTCTTCACGGGATGGAGAATGGCTACATCTGCAGCGCCGCGGTCTTTCCGACCTCGGGCTACTCCAATCCCACCCATACGCTCCTTGCGCTCTCCGTACGCCTCGCGGATCATCTAACCTAGCAAAACGTTCTGCCAGGAGCTGACTTTGGACATTATTCCTCTCGGAACATCTGGACGGTCCACCACTCGTCTTGGTTTCGGATGCTCGAGCATTATGGGAGCGCTCGGACGCCGGGATTCCCTGAACATGCTCGAAGCCGCGTGGGATGCTGGGATTCGCCACTTCGACGTGGCTCCGATGTATGGGTACGGCGAAGCGGAGGAGTGCGTGGGAGAGTTTCTGCGCCGTCATCCCGGCCAGGTTACGGTAGCCACCAAGTTCGGCATCCCTCCCGCGCCCGGCAGTCCGCTTGCTCGCACGGCGCGTTCGGTGATGCGCACCGCAGTGAAGACCTTTCCCGGATTGAAGCAGAGGCTCTCTGCCTCGAAGGCTCCAGCAACGCCTCCTGTCTTTCCCCCGGTCGAGAAGCCTTCAGTCCCGAAGCCGCCGAACCCCATCTTTACCGCCGAAAAGGCGAAGGCTTCGCTTCAACGGAGTCTTGCCGCTCTCAAGACGGATCGAATCGACGTCTGGCTTCTGCATGAGGCGAAGGCAAATGACCTCGTTGATGACGGTCTCCTGCAGCTGATGGAAGATTCCGTTCGATCGGGTGTGATCGGAACCTTTGGAGCGGGAACGGATCGGAGCCAGATCGAGGAGCTCCTACTCAAGCACCCGCAGTACTGCCCCACCCTGCAGTACGAGTGGTCGATCCTCAATCCCGTGCCGGAGCATGCAAACGTATTCCGGATGCATCATCGTTCGCTGACCAACAACGTTCGTGGTCTTCATGCGGCGCTGCTCTCCGATAAGGATCGCTGTTCGCGCTGGTCGCAGTCGATCGACGCCGATCTTGCGGACCCGGAGACCCTCTCGAAGCTCATGCTGAAGGCCGCGCTCGTCCTGAACCCGGCGAGCGTCATCCTGTTTTCCTCGAAAAATCCCGCTCACATTCAAGCCAACGTCGCACTTGCCTCGGACGACTCTCTCTCCAACGCGGCCGTCTCGCTCTATCACATCGTGCAGGATGAGCTGGTCTCGAGCGGCGTTCGCTAAGGAGAGACTGTTGGCTCGCCGATCCGCATCGCAGTTTCCTGAGCTTGCCCAGATGCAAGGTAAGTTGAAGCGAAAGATTCTCCGCGACGGCACAACGCCTAACGAGCTTCGCGACGCTGCCTTTATGCGAGCGATCCGCTCGATCCCAAAGGGCAAGGTCAGCACCTATGGCAAGGTGGCGGCGGCTGCCGGATACCCTCTCTACCACCGTGCCGTAGCGCGTCTGCTGCGGACGGAGCTTCCCGACGCTCTGCCCTGGCATCGTGTCCTGGGCGCGGGAGGAGAGATCAAGCTGCGCGGCGAGGCCGCAAAGGAGCAACGCCTAAGGCTGCAGATGGAAGGTGTGAAATTTCGCAGCACGCGCGTGGATATGGATACCTACGAGCACGCTCTACGGATGTGGGAGCAGGAATAACAGCCGCTCCGCAGGCGAAGGAAGCTTCAACTTAGTTCGCCTGCTTCATCTCGTAGCGATGCATGCGTAACGCAAGAGCGTGATCGAGAATGCGATCGGCCATGGCGGTCTTCGTACTCTCGGGCAGCTCGATGGTCTCGCCGGGAGTGAGGAACCACCCCGCATTGCGGTCGGAGTCGAAACCGGTCTCAGTGCCTGAGACGTCATTGACGACCAGGGCATCCACCCCTTTGCGTTCAAGCTTCGCTCGGCCGTTGTCCAGAACCTGTTCGGTCTCGGCCGCAAAGCCGATCACGGTGGTGCCGGACGCTCTTCGCTCCACGATTTCGCGCAGGATGTCCTCGGTAGGTTCCAGCTCGAGCGTGAGCGGCCCCTTGCGCCTCAGCTTTTCCGATGCGGGTCTCGCCACGCGATAGTCGCTGACTGCGGCGGCCATGATGACGAGGCTCGCTTCAGGAAGACGGTCAAGAACGGCGGAGCGCATCTCCTCGACCGTGATGACGGAGAGGAGCTCACAGCCCGCGGGTGCCTCGAGCGCGGTGGGAGCGCTAACGAGCAGGACCCGAGCGCCTCTGCGGCGGGCCTTGGCCGCGAGCGCATATCCCATCTTGCCGCTCGAACGATTGCCGACGTAACGCACGGGATCGATGGGCTCGCGGGTTCCGCCTGCGGTGATAAGAACCGTCTCTCCGGTCAGATCGCTGCGGTAAGCTCCTGGGTTCGCCAGTGTCTCTGAAACTGCGGCGACGATGGTGCTCTCCTCGGCGAGCCTGCCTCCACCCACCATCCCGCAGGCCAGGTAGCCGGCTCCTGGCTCGACGATGCGAACGCCGCGTTCGCGCAGCGTCTCGAGGTTTGCCTGCGTCGCGGGATGCAGCCACATATTGACGTTCATGGCCGGAGCGAGAATGACGGGCGCCGTTGTTGCCAGGTACATCGTCGTCAGAAAGTCGTCCGCGATGCCGTGCGCCAGTTTTGCGATCAGATCGGCGGTTGCGGGAACGATCACCAGCGCCGATGTGGTCTGGGCTTCGTTGATGTGATCGATGCCGGAGAATTCTCCGCCCGAAGCACCCGCATCTTCGCTCCACAGCGAGGAGAGAACCTTGTGTCCGGTGATGGCTGCGAAGGTCAGCGGCTGGAGAAACCTCTCGGCAGCCGAGGTCATCACGACGTGCGGATCGAAGCCGGCGTCCTGCAACTGGCGTACGACCTCGACGGCCTTGTAAGCGGCGATTCCGCCCGCAACTCCCACCGTTATTTTGAGCTGCTCTGGCATTACAGACCCCTCTCTATTATTACTCCGGCGGTCGAGTCATTACTTCGGCGGCCCGGTTATTACTTCGGTGGTTCATCGATTACTCTGCCGGTCCGGTCAATATAGTCACGGTTTTGATTAGGGTGTATCGATATATACCGGTCGAGCAATCGCTTGCCGTTCAGCTCTTTCGCTTTGATCTTTCCAGAGAGTGTCATCCTGAGCGGAAAAGCGAGCGGTAGGTCAACCAGACTTTAGCGGATCGCAGCCATCGCGGCTCGGAAGAGAGCTTCGAAGTCCTCGGCTGCTGCTGGATTCTTTGCAATTGCGGTCTCGATGGCCTTCTGGGCAACAGGGCGCGGATAGCCGAGGTTCACCAGCGCGGAGAGAGCATCGTCTCCGGCAGGTCCGTGATGCGGTCCCGTCGAGGCTTCGGTGGGTACGGCCAGATCATCGAGCTTGTCCTTAAGCTCCAACACAACGCGCTCGGCCGTCTTCTTGCCGATGCCGGGAATCTTCGTCAGCGTGGCATGGTCGCCGCCACGAATCGCAGCGACCAGCCGGTCGGAGGAGATTCCGCTGAGCACCGTGATGGCGAGCTTGGGTCCGATGCCGCTGATGGTCAGCAGCCGCTCGAAGAGCCGTTTCTCCTGCGTGTCGGCAAAGCCGAAGAGAGCGATCTGGTCCTCACGGACGTGGGTGTGAATGAAGAGCTTGGCCTCGGCTCCCTCGGCCGGAAGCTCGGAGAAGGTCGCGACCGAGATGCTGACGTCGTAGCCCACGCCGTTGCAGTCGACGATGGCCTGATTGGGAGTCTTCGAGAGCAAACGTCCGCGCAGATGAGCGATCATGCTGCTGTCGATTGTAACGGCTGGGTGGAGAAATGCGCTGCCGCGCGGGCCCACTGCGCGTGGGGCGGTCACTTCGTGACGTGTGTATCGCCTTTGGCGTGGACCTCCCGCTGGTCGGCGTAGAGATTTATGCAAGCAACCAACGGGAGCCTCACACCGAAGGCTCACCAGCCGTCTGCGGTTTGCGACGCGGGCCTTCGACATCGGGCAGAAGCCCCGTAAGCAGCCCGATCGCCGGAAGATAGGCGCAGAGGTGATAGACGAAGAAGATTCCCCTCGCATCCGCCAGCTTGCCCAGCACGGCGGCTCCGATGCCCCCCATGCCGAAGGCCACCCCGAAGAAGAGACCGGAGATCATGCCCACGCGGCCTGGAAGCAGCTCCTGCGCGTAGACCAGGATCGCCGAAAAGGCCGAGGCGAGGATGAAGCCGATGATCACGCTGAGAACGCCGGTCCAGAAGAGGCTGGCATAGGGCAGCATGAGGGTGAAGGGAAGCACGCCGAGGATCGAGATCCAGATAACCAGCTTTCGGCCGTAACGATCGCCCGCCGAACCGCCGATCAGGGTTCCCGCGGCCACCGCGGCGAGGAAGAGGAAGAGCAGGATCTGCGATGTCTGTACGGAGACGTGAAAGCGCTGGATCAGGTAGAAGGTGTAGTAGCTGGTCAGGCTCGCCAGATAGAAGTACTTTGAGAAAATCAGCGCGATCAGCACGGAGATCGACAGTGTGATCCGCGCCTTCGAGAGCGAAAGATGCGACTGCCGCTCCTTCTGCCTGCTGCCTGCGTTCTCCGCCTGCCGCGCCTTGTACCAGCGGCCCACGCGCACCAGGATCGCGATTCCCATCAGTGCCGGCAGAGCAAACCAGGCCATGCCCTTCTGTCCAACAGGAAGCACGATAAACGCGGCCAGAAGAGGACCGATGGCCGAGCCGGTGTTTCCTCCCACCTGAAAGAACGACTGCGCGAAGCCATGCTTGCCGCCCGAGGCCATGCGGGCGATACGCGAGGACTCGGGATGAAAGATAGCCGATCCGACACCGACCAGCGAGGAGGCGAAGAGCAGCCACGCGAAGCTTGGCGCCACAGCGAGCAAGACAAGGCCAACCAGCGTGAAGGTCATCCCAACAGGCAGAGCGTAGGGCATGGGCCTGGAGTCGGTGAACTGCCCGATGATCGGCTGCAGCAGCGACGCCACCACCTGATAGGTCAGCGTCAAGAGTCCCAGGTGGGTGAAGTCGAGATGGAACGAGCTCTTGAGGATGGGATAGATCGCGGGAACCAGCGACTGCACCATGTCGTTCAGCAGATGGCAGAAGCTGATGGCGGCCAGCACGCGGAAGAGCGCACGCGAGGGGCTGTTGCGCTCGGGCTCGACCCCGACGATATCGGCGGCGGGAAAGGTCGCAGTGAGAGAGGTCTCGCTCATAGGGGGTACTGCCAGTTTACTTCTGCCGCCTGCCTCAAAAAGGCTTTATGGTGGAATCTAATCTCCCTATAAGGTCCATCGCCGCCCAGCGATTGTCTTTGCGGCCCAACCTGCGATGCAAAACTCGATTAAAATGGAATGCGCAATGCCATTTCCGATCCGTACCTGTGTCGTCTGCAAAGAAGAGTTTGAGCTGAAGCCGGATAAGCCCGGCTTCGCGAACCGCTGCCCCGAGTGCAGCTCAGAAGAGGCCGAGGACTCAGGCAGCAAATCCTCCATGGACGCCGACGAGCGCAAGGCCGAGCGTGAGGCCAACGAGGAGCGTCGCAAGGCCATCCGCGACCTGCTTTATCGCAAAGATCGCTAGTTATCTAACGCGTTGGCCTGCCGGCCGAGCCCACTGCGCGGCAGCGCAAAAGCCTTGCGAAGTAGGTCGTTCGCCTCATGCCACGTGCGCAACGGAGCGATACGGTAGGAACACTTCCTTTCGAGGTCTCTCTTCGCATGATGCGTTCGCTGGCAGTCGTGTCGCTTGCTGTTCTCCCCTTCGCCGGTCTGGCCCAGAGCCAGCGCATGCAGGACAAAGTCGTCCATCTGAACCAGATTCAGGTGATCGGAACGCACAACAGCTACAACATGGGCTTCGCTCCGAGCGAAGGCAAGTATTTCGCGGAGCACTACGCCAAAAACTATCACGGCGTCGAGTACCACCACCAGACGCTACCCCAGCAGCTCGACGGCGGCGCCCGCCAGCTCGAGCTCGACATCGTGCAGGACCCCAAGGGCGGACGCTTCTCTCACCCCAAAATCGTCGGCCTGACCAAAGAGGCCGGCCTACCCGCAGACCCCGACTTCGATCCCAATCACGACATGGACAAGCCCGGCTTCAAGCTGATCCATCTGGGCGACCTGAATCAGCGCAGCAGCTGCCATCTCTTCGTGAAGTGCCTTGCGGAGATTCGTTCCTGGTCGAAGGCGCACAAGGGGCACGTTCCCATCTTTCTGTTGATTGAAGACAAACAGGGCCGGCTCGGTCCCCTTGCTGGAGGCGTTACGGCGGAGCCCTGGACCCCCGCGACCTGGGATGCGATGGACGCCGAGATCCGCTCGGTCTTCAAGGAGAACGAGATCATCACGCCGGACAAGGTGCGCGGCAAGTTTCCGATGCTCGAGGCCGCGGCCCTTGCCGGCAGGTGGCCCAGCCTGCGCGAGGCCCGTGGCAAGGTCGTCTTCCTGCTCTACAACCGCAAGTCCGCGCCGCCTTATCTCGAAGGTCATGCGATGATGAAAAACCGCGTTCTCTTCGTGAATGGCCGCCCCGGCGAGCCGGAGGCGGGCTTCGTCGAGCAGGACTCCGGCAAGCCCGACGAGATCGATGCCCTGGTGAAGAAGGGATACCTGGTGCGCTCGCGTTCGGACTACAATACCGACCAGGGTCGCAACAACGACACCACCCGGCGCGACGAGCTGATCTCGAGCGGCGCCCAGATGATCAGCACCGATTTTCCGGTGACCGAACCGGCTCCATGGACCGGATATACCGTAGGGCTCCCTGGCGGCCTCGTCGCCCGCTGCAACCCCATCAATGCTCCCACAGGCTGCAACGACAAGCTGATCGAACCGGGCTCTCACACGAAGGAGCCTTCGCCTTCGCACAAACCGTAGACATAGATCGTATCGACGTGTTCAAGGCGATTGCCTGCCGACCGGGCGCCTACGCGGGGCAGCGCTTACCGCAGGCTGCGCAGCCTCGCGCAGGCATCGGCCAGATCTTCATCCTTCTTTGCGAAGCAGAATCGCAGCAGGTCCTCTCCCTTGCCTGGGCGGAAGAAGGCTGAGCCCGCCACGGCGGCCACGCCGGTCTTCGCCAGCAGCGATCTCGCCCTCTGGGCTGCGGTCGAGCCCTCCAGAATCCCTTCCATTCCCTGGGTGGAAGCGAGAATGTAGTAGGCTCCATCCGGAACCTGCGGCGTCAGTCCCGCATCGCGAAGCGCGCTTACCAGCATCTCGCGCTTTACCTCGTGATCCAGGGCCAGCTTCGCGTAGAAGGTCTGCCCCAGCTCTTCGACTCCCACCGCCACTCCGTGCTGGAACGGCGAAGGTGCGCACACATACAACAGATCGTGAAAGTATCCGATTGCAGGAAGCCATTTGGCATCCGCGATCACGTAGCCGATGCGCCATCCCGTCACCGAAAAGGTCTTCGAATAACCCGACATTACGATCGTCCGTTCGCGCATCCCCGGAAGCGTTGCGGGGCTGATGTGTTTGGACTCGCCATAGAGGAAGTGCTCGTAGATCTCATCGGTCAGCACAAACAGATCATGTTCGCGAGCAATCTCGGCCAGCCCCTCCAGCTCCTGCTTTGTGAAGACCTTGCCCGCAGGATTCGATGGAGTATTGACGACCATGGCGCGGGTCTTCGGCGTGATCGCCGCGCGGACACGATCGAGATCCAGCCCCCAGTCCGGCGCCTCCAGCTCCACCGCAACCGGCACGGTCCCCAAAGACTTCAGCGTACCGACGTGATAGCCGTAGAACGGCTCGAAGAGCAGGACCTCGTCGCCAGGATCGAAGAGCGCCATTGCGACCGCATGAAAGGCTCCGGTCGCGCCACTCGTCACCAACACCTCGCGATCCGGATCGACGATCATTCCCTGCATGCGCCCGGTCTTCTCTGCGATCGAGCGGCGCAGCCGCTGAATCCCGTCCAGCCGCGTATAGATGTTGTGCCCGTCCCGGATGGCGGTGATGGCGGCCTCGGTCACGACTGCGGGAACCTCGGTGTCGCAGACTCCCTGAGCCAGGTTCACGCCACCCACCCGGTCGCACTCGACCGTCATGGCGCGAATCTCCGACTGCACCACTCGGGGGGCCAATCGGCTCAGCCCCAGCCCTCGCTCCTTCGCCATCTCAGCTTGCACCATGCCCGCACCTCGTCTAAGAAGTGCCTTTTATCTTACGTCCAGAGCTCTTCGTGAGGGGGTGAACGTGGCTGAACCTTTCTGCATCTCAGGAAGAGGACCTAGACTTCTGAGTTAGATACGGAGAAAGAGATGCCCGAAATAGAAGCGCCCAGCCGCCCGACCATCACTCGCGAAAAGCTGATCGATCTTCTCAATGAAGATCTCGAGCGCGAATACCAGGCGATCATCGCCTATGTAAACTACTCGCAAGTCCTCAAGGGGGCGGCCTATATGAACATAGCCGCCGAGCTTGCCGTGCACGCGAACGAGGAGCTCACCCACGCTCTCTCCATCGCGAATCACATCGATTACCTCGGCGGCATGCCCTCGGTTGTGCCCAAGCCCGTCAAGACCTCTGAGCAGGCTGAAGATATGCTCCGCTTCGATCTCGAAAACGAAAAGGAGACCATCCGTCAGTATCGCCGCCGCGTCAAGCAATGCGATGAGCTCAACGAGTTCGCCCTCAGCGAATCCATCCGCGAGATCCTCATGCAGGAGCAGGATCACCTGGTCTCGCTCGCCACCGCGCTCGGAGTCGATCCCCCCAATCCCGGCATCGCGGACTGATCACCTTGTATTCAGCAAAAGACGAGCTCCTCACAAGGAGGAGCTCGTCTTTTTGTAAAAATGCCTGCCGGCCGGGCCCACTGCGCGTGGAGTCCACCCCAGCGAGCAAGCTCGCCGGGGACCCCGGTGCGCGGTTACTTCGTGACGTGTGTACTCCCTTCGGGTAGCGGCTCCCGCTGGTCGCTAACGAAAATCTTCGTGCAGACCAACGGGAGGCCCTGCTGATGGCTTACTCGCCGTCCGCTCAGCTCAGGCCGCCTCCACCCGCTGGACGAACAACCCAGCGAAGGCGCGGCGCACCCCGGCGAAGATCACGAACCACAGCACCGTCGCGAACAATGCCATCGGCAGTCCAGCCGGAGCCATGCACGCATGGAACAGGAGAATGTTGACCAATACCGGTCCCAGCAGGACAAGCGCCAGAGGAACGTAGCGATTCACCAGCAGAAGCAGTCCTCCCACCAGCTGGACAAGAAAGATCGTGACCAAGTAGTGCGACAGGAAGAGAGCTCCCATGTACTGACCCGCCAAGCCCGTCGGGGGCGGCATGGGGATAAAGTGCAGAAATCCGTTCAACCCAAAGACGGTGAACAGAAGTCCCAGCAGGATACGCGCGATCAGAACGGCGATCTTCATCGAAAGGTTCTCCTCAGGAAGACGACCTTACGCCGCCAGCTCCCGTACCTGGTCAAGAGTGGGCTTCAGGAAGGTCTCGCGATCGATCGCTCCCATCATGATCTGCGACGCGCCCGCTGCCGTCACGAAGCGCACATCGGTGATCCCGATGAAGCCCAGAATGGAGCGAATGTAAGGCGCGACAAAGTCCATCGAGGCCGCCGGAGTTCCCGACTCGTAGACGCCACCGCTGGCAATCGCCACCGTCACCCGCTTGTCCTTGAGCTGGCCTTCCGGACCGCTCGCTCCATAGGCAAAGGTCTTGCCGCTGCGAACCACCTGATCGATCCACAGCTTCAGCACGGAAGGAACGCTGAAGTTGTGCATGGCGATGCCGATCACAATCTCATCCGCCTGCTCGAGCTCCGAGATCAGGACGTCGGACTCGGAGAGCGCCGCCACCTGTTCGGGCGTACGGGCAGCCTCCGGAGTGAAAGCAGCTCCTATCCAGAGCTGATCGATCGGTTTGGGGGCGATAGCGGCGAGGTCGCGGTCGATGACCTTACCGGAAGGGTTCTTCGTCTTCCAAGTCTTCGTAAACTCTCGCGTCAGCTCACGGCTGATGGAGCTCTCAAGCGGACTGGAATCGATGTGCAGAAGGGTCGACATGCTATAAATCTCCTTTTAACAACAAAAGATGTTTAGGCGACACAAGTCGCCCAACAGTAGAATAGACGACAATCGTTGTTTCGAAGATTCTTTTTCTCTCTGATAGCCTCTAATAGATATGCCGATCTCAGACTGCGAAGTTCGCGACCCGCGCATCCGGAGGACCCGTCAGGCTCTCCAGGCCGCATTGCGCAGCCTGATGGAGCAGAAGAGCCTCGAAGAGATCTCGGTGCAGGACATCACCGATCTGGCGGACGTCAATCGAGCTACCTTCTACGACCACTACACCGAAAAGTTCGCCCTTCTGGACGCAATGGTCGCCGGAGGATTTCATAAATTACTGGCCGAACGGAACGTTATCTTCGATGGAAGCTGCCCTTCGGCGGCGGGCGTCATCATCCTCGCGACCTGCGACTATCTCACCTCTACCCGGGCGTTATGGGGAAATTGCAATCGCAACAGCGCCTTTGAACCCCTGGCTGAGGCGGGCATCGTTACCGCGATTCAACGTGTCCTGATGGCCGGGATGGAGCAGAAGACGGTTCCTGAGCCGCTCACTCCGCAGATCGTCGCGACGACTGTCGCCTGGGCGATCTATGGCGCGGTTAAACAGTGGTTCAACACTCCCAACCACCCTCCTGCTCAGGAGATGGTGCAGCCGATCCTGCAGCTTGTTCTTCCTATCCTAATGGCCACTGGCGGGACCATCAGTCTCGACGACCACGTAGAGGCTCCACTGGTGGATGCGGCCCTGGTGGATGGTGAAGCAGTCCGCTAGATCCATATTTCGGATTAAAGGACATGCGCTGCCGCGCGGGCCCACTGCGCGTGGGGCGGTCACTTCGTGACGCGTATGTCGGCTTCGCCTTGGCCTCCCTTCGGTTCGGCGCAAATATCTTCGCAAGCGACCAACGGGAGCCCCACCCCGAAGGGCAAATACACGTGACGAAGTGACCGCCCCACGCGCAGTGGGCCCGGCCGGCAGGCCATTATTTTCCTTCTAAAACCCCTGATCCGGACGGAAGGCAGTCGCCTTGTTGTTCACGAAGGTCACGGCCATCGGCTTGCCCAGGTTGGCGTAGATCACCAGGCGATTGCCATAGTCGTTGCTGACGCTCTTGCTCACCTGCCCCAGCGCGAGCTGCGTCTCCCGCTCGCTCATCCCCAGGATCACCTGGTGCGAGTCGACGGCCTTCCATATCTCCGGGCCCCAATGCTTATAGAGCTGGTGCGGATCGTCGTAGAAGAAGATCTCGTCCAGGTAAAAGGTGTACTGGCCACTCTCGTAGTAGCCCACCGGAACCCCATAAACCTTGTCCGGGTGATCGGAGGCGGGGAGGGTAAAGAGCATCAGGACCTGCCGGTCGCCGCCCCGAACGCGATGGGTCGCCGCCTTGGGAGCCACCTGTTCAGTGAAGTCCTTCACCTGCAGCTTCTCGGCCCCCAGCAGTGTTCCCACGGTCTTCGAGTAGTCGACATGCTTGCCTGTAGCGGGATAGTAGTCCATCTGGCCGCCTGCCGAGATCCAAAGAGCCGTGCCATTCAGCTCCTTCGCGTCGGCAAGGGAGGACTGGCGCTTATTTTTCAGGAACACCAGGTCGTCATCGGCGATCTTCTGGGTGACCGGAGCAGCGACCGGTTTCTCAGGGGCGTTGCGCTCGCGATAGATCAACCCGATCCGGATCCCCGCCACAATCAATACAGCCAAGGTTCCGCCGATCGCCCATTTGGCTCCGCTCTGCATGCGCCTTATTCCTCCATACATCTCTTACTCAGGTTCGATTACTCTAATCGACCGCCTCGGCCGTGCTCAACTCGCGATTGGCCTCCATCAGCGACTCGGTGGTGAGGGCATCGGCGCGGCGTAGCCGGGGAAAGAGCGCAGCGGCCGAAAGCGTAACCAGCACCGAGCCGACGCCTCCAATCACGACGGCCCGAACCGCTCCCCACCAGTGAGCGGTCACGCCGCTCTCAAACTCGCCGAACTCGTTCGATGCCCCGATGAAGAGCCAGTTGACGGCGCTGACCCGTCCTCGCATCTCGGGCGGAGTCGCCAGCTGCAACATGCTCGACCGAACCACGACGCTGACCATGTCGCTGGCACCGGTCACGGTCAGCGCGATCAGGCTCAACACCAGGCTGTGCGAGAGGCCGAAGACGATGGTCGCGACGCCGTAGATTCCGACGCAGGTCAACATGGTCGCACCGGCGCTCCGCTTGATCGGCTTAACCACCAGCAGCAGGGAGACGAAAAGGGCACCGACGCTGGGCATCGCGCGAAGCAGCCCCAGTCCTCGGGGGCCCGCATGCAGAATCTCGGTGGCGAAGATCGGGAGCAGAGCGACCGCGCCCCCCAGCATGACGGCGAACAGGTCCAGCGAGATGGAGCCGAGCAGCAGCTTGTTCCGCCAGACATACTCGAGACCGGCCAGCACCGTGCCGGCGTTGAAGGCGGTCGGCTTTCTTTCAATCGGCTCCGGACGAATCATGCTGACCTGGAGGATGAATCCAAGCAGCAGCAACAGGGTAAAGAGATAGACGATTGGAGCACCCTGCCAGCCTTCCCCTTCAATCGATCCCACCAGGGGAAGCGTGAAGAGCAGGCCACCGAAGGCGGGGCCGGACATATTCGCGATCTGGTAGATCGTCGCGCCCCAGGTGACTGCGTTCACGAAATCTTCTTTGGGGACCAGGCTGGGAAGCAGGGCGCTCGACGCCGGTCCGCTGAAGGCCCTTCCCATCCCAATGCCGACGAGGACGGCGTAGATCGGCCATACTCTTCCCCCTGCAAGCAGACAGGGCGACAGCGAAAGCCACAGTAAGGCCCCGGTACAACCGGCCTGCACAGCGTAGCAGAGCAGGATGATCCTGCGGCGGTCGAAGCGATCGGCGGCGTGTCCTGCGGCCAGCATAAAGATCAGCCCGGGAAGAAACAGGGCCAGCCCTGTGAGTCCGAGATCGAGCGCCGAGTGCGTGATCTGATAGACCTGCCAGGCGACCGCCACCGATTGCGCCTCTGCGCCGATGACCGCCATCAGTCTCGCGCTCTGATACAGACGGAAGTTGCGCGATCGAAAAGCCGCACCCGCACCCGTCCGCGCCGGACCTCGACTCTCACCGTCAGACATAGCTCTATGCTGTCATATTTTGCGGAGACCCGGTTTGCAGAAATCTTGATTCCCCGCAGCTCATGGCCCGGAATGGTCCTGAAATGGGGCAGAGCAGAAAGCATGGAGGCGTCTGTTTAATTTTTTGAAGATTCCAGACTCCTGAAACGGTTTATCGTTTCTATAGCTGTTTTTCTTGCTGTCCAGAATCACTGCCGGTTCGATTTTTGGAGAGAGGGTCCCTTGCGATTTCAGATGTTGGAGAGGCTTCCGGCGGGCGATCCGGAGCCAGTGCTCCGGGCCATGGAAGCGGGGCTACGGGAGATTTCAAGCGAACTATCACGGGAAGGCCACCGGATTACAATCTCCGGACTTGGACCCTCTCCGAGGGTGAAGAACCGGAGAGACTGCGCCGTCATCGATGTGACGGTCGAAGACGGTGCCACGATCATCCAGGTAGATGCCACCTTTCAGGCCTCCGCGTTTTTGGGAGAGATCTCCCAGAACGCCGTGGTCGAGGCGAAGCTGCGCCGAGTCTTCGAAGAGACGAGAGCGCAGTTGGGCCTTGCAGCGGTGGCTCCTTCGCACGTCGAGCCTCCTTTTACGATGCCTCCAACCCGATTCTCAACCGGGGCAGACGGCACGCCCGAGATGTCCGTGGCGCTCGATCCAGCCGCTCCTCTTGTCGAGATGCAACCGGCGGCGATTCCTTCCGATCCCGTTCCTGAGCCCAACACCAGGGATGTGATCGAGCCCGCGGAAGGGACGTCCCCCGCCTCCATCGAGACTCTGCTGCCGCCACCGCCCGAGATCGCCGTCGAGGCCGCCGCACCCTCCGGGATCGTGGAGGAAGCACCTGAGCCCGGGCATCCTCAACCAGCTGAAAGCATCCAGCCTGTCCCCGTACCAGCAGAAGAGCCCGGCAAGGCCACGACGGTCGACCCGGTTCCTGTTCCTGCTCCGATTCCACTCGAGAACAGCAAAGAGATCGCGAAGACCGAGACCGCCAAGACCAAAGAGGCTGAACCGCCTGCGCCCGCTGCCGTATCTGCCCCGACGATCGGAAAGAAAGACGGAGTGAAGGAGGTGCAGCAGGTTCTCTCCGACGCACTGGCTCCTGAGGGCCGCAAGAGGGCTGAGCCGGGTTCTTCTCTTGCAGCCTCCCCGCCCGACGCGAAGAAAAGCTCCTCGGGAGTGCGCTGGGCGATTGCGGCAATTGCCGCCCTGGTGCTGGCCCTGACCGCATGGTTCTACCTGCCGCACGAGCTGACCCCGTCTTCGTCTGCTGCTCCTGTCAAATTCGCCTCTTCCACGGACACACCAGTGCCGGTGCAATCTCTGCCCGAATCCCCAAAGCCGGCACCAGAACAGCCGGGCAGCCAGGACGATCCCCAGGCCGTGATCAAAGACTGGGAGGCAGCCCTGCGTTCGACCGATGCCACTCAGCAGGCCTCGTTTTATGCCGATCCCGTCGACCGGTACTTTCTTCGGCGTAGTGTGAAGCGGGAGGATGTCCTCGCCGATAAGCAAGCGAACATCGCCAAACGGCAGGGAGACTGGTCGATAGCGCTCGAGCGGGTTCAGGTGCGCCAGAAGCCTGAGGAGGTCACCGCTACCGTCCGCCTAGTCAAGCACTACACCATCCATCAGGGCGGCCACCTCACCTCGCAGTGGTACGTGCCTTCGCAGATGCTGCTCAAGCGGACCGATGGACATTGGCAGATTACGTCCGAGCGTGACCTGGGCTGGTCGGACACGATGGACGATCTGGACTACTAAGCCTCGGCAAGAAGATCAGCTAGTGCTTTTTAGCGCTGCAGCACGGGCCCACTGCGCGTGGGCGGTCACTTCGTGACACGTATACCAGCTTTGCCGTGGGCCTCCCTCCGGTCGGCGTAAAGATCTTCCAAGCGACCAACGGGAGCCTCACGCCGAAGGGCCCAACACGCGTCACGAAGTGACCGCCCCACGCGCAGTGGGCCCGCGCGGCAGCGCCGTCCTTTACCCAGGCAATTGTCGATACCACCTAAAGATCTTCCGGATTCTCCCTCTGACTGGGTGAACCTTGCCTCCCTGAGAAGACCCTGCGATACTTAATCGTGCACACCTCGCACAAACTTCCAATTCATCTCAAGGGGTCGCGGAAATGTCTGCAAAGTACATCTTCGTAACGGGCGGCGTTGTGTCTTCTTTAGGAAAGGGTCTTGCGGCGGCCTCGATCGGCTGTCTGCTGGAGGCTCGCGGACTTCGCGTCAACCTGATGAAGTTCGATCCCTACCTGAACGTCGACCCCGGCACCATGTCGCCGTTCCAGCACGGCGAGGTGTTCGTGACCGACGACGGTGCCGAGACCGATCTCGACCTAGGTCACTACGAGCGGTTCACGCACGCACGCCTTTCGCGCGACAACAATCTGACTACCGGCAGGATCTACGAACAGATCATCACCAAGGAGCGCCGCGGCGACTACCTGGGTAAGACGGTGCAGGTGATTCCGCACGTCACCAACGAGATCAAGAACGCGATGCGCAAGGTGGCGCAGGACTCCGACGTCACCATCGTCGAGATCGGCGGAACCGTAGGCGATATCGAGTCGCTGCCGTTTCTCGAGGCCATCCGGCAGATGCGGCAGGACTTGGGCCGCGACAATACGGTCTTCGTTCACGTCACGCTGATTCCGTGGATCGCCGCCGCCCAGGAGCTGAAGACCAAGCCGACGCAGCACTCGGTCAAGGAGATGCTCTCGATCGGAATCCAGCCGGATATTCTTCTCTGCCGCTCGGACCGCGCGGTTCCGCGCGAGATGCGCCAGAAGATCGCCGCCTTCTGCAACGTGGAGGAGCAGGCCGTGATTGCGGCCCGCGACGTGGATAGCATCTATGAGGTTCCACTGAACTTGGCCCAAGAGGGCGTGGACACGCTGGCGCTCAGATATCTGCGGATTGAGGCGTCCGTTCCGGACCTCTCGCGCTGGAAGGATATCGTTCATCGCGCCTACAACCCGCGGGACGAGGTCTCGATCGGCATCGTCGGCAAGTACGTGGAGTATGAGGATTCGTACAAGTCGCTCAAGGAGGCCCTGGTCCACGGCGCGCTGGCGCACAACCTGAAGCTGCGGGTGACGTGGATCGAGGCCGAGGGCCTGGAAACCCGCGACCCCGACGGCAAACCGACCGACGAGTATCGCAGCCAGCTGGAGGGATTCGACGGCATCCTGGTTCCTGGAGGCTTCGGCAAGCGCGGCATCGAGGGCATGCTGAACGCGATTCGCTACGCCCGCGAGACCCGTACGCCGTACTTCGGGATCTGCCTGGGCATGCAAACGGCCTGCATCGAGTATGCCCGCAATGTCTGCGGCCTGAAGGATGCGAACTCGGGCGAGTTCGATCCGGCCACGCCGCACCGCATCATCTATAAGCTGCGTGAGCTGACCGGCGTGGAGGAGATGGGCGGGACGATGCGCCTGGGAGCGTGGCCCTGCGTGCTCGAGCCGGGTTCGCTCGCGGCCAGGGCGTATGGAACGACCGACATCAGCGAGCGTCACCGTCACCGGTACGAGTTCAACCGCGAGTACGAGGCTGTGCTGACCGGGGCGGGGCTGCGGCTGACGGGGACGACGCCGGACGCCACCTATGTCGAGATCGTCGAGATTCCCGAACACCCATTCTTCCTCGGCTGCCAGTTTCACCCCGAGTTCAAGTCGAAGCCGCTGGAGCCGCATCCGCTCTTCCGCGAGTTTGTGGCGGCCAGCTATCGCAATCGCACCGGGGTGGAGAACGCTGCCGAGGCGGTGGCTTCGGAGTCGCGTTAGGGGCGGAAAAGCCAGGCGCTGCCACGCGTGGGGCTCACCCCGAAGGGAGTACACGAGTCACGAAGTGACAGCCCGTACCGGGGTCCCCACAAACAGATCTTCGTTTGTGGGGTGGCCGAGCGCAGTGGGTCCGGCCGGCAGGCCAGCATCTTCTCGCCAAAATTTGGCTTTGTATTGCTAGAACCTAGCGGATCTGGACCAGCTCCTGCGATCCGGAGCCGTGCGAGGATCCCGGTGTGATGGAGTCCTTCTGCGGAGCGCGCCAGTGGTCGATGTAGCTGACCTGATGGACACAGCTGATGGTGCAGCTGGGAGCGCAGCCCTTCTCGGTGAGGAACTCGCGCTTGACGTCGGCTGTGGTGTATTCGGCGACCGGAACGCCGGGGAAGCCGCGCTGCTGCGAGCAGTAATGCACCAGGCCGTCTTCGCAGAGGTAGAGGTATCGCCCGCCGGCGCGGCAGCGCCAGTCGTTGGTCTTGCCGTTGGCGATGGCCTCCTGGAAGTGGTTGAAGCGCGAGTAGCTGCGGCGGGTCATGGAGCGAACCTTGTCCCAGACCTTGCGCTCGGCCTCGGCGAGCGGCTTCAACTGGCCGGAACCGTCATGGATGATGCCGATGGTCGAGCTGAAGCCAAGGCCCAGGGCGCGCTCGGAGACGACGCGTGCGTCATCCGGGTTGGCGATGCCTCCGCCGACGACCGAGTTGATGTTCACGTGGAACTCGGCGTGTTCGGCCAGCATCTGCAGCTTCTTGTCGAGAACCTTTAGGCTCTTCTTCGAGACCGCGTCGGGCATGACGTTGTCGATCGAGATCTGCATATGATCGAGCCCGGCCTTGTTCAGGCGATGAATACGGTCGGGCATCAGAAGGTAGCCGTTGGTGATCATGCCGGCGATCGCGCCGTTTTTACGGATGCGGGCGATGATCTCCTCGAGGTGAGGATTGAGCAGGGGCTCGCCGCCCGAGATGGTGATGACGCTGGTGCCAAGACGGCCCAGGTGGTCGATGCGGCGCAGCATCTCGTCCAGCGGCACAGCCTCGGAGAAGTCGTCGTACTCGTTGCAGTAGGTACAGGCCAAGTTGCATCGCCGCATGGGGACGACCTGGGCCATGTAGGGGTGCCCGGTGGAGGCCAGCGCCCAGCCGATCGAGGTCAGCTCGCGGACCTTGCGGGTCGCGCCTTTCCAGCGTCGCCGGAGCTTGCTGGGTGGCTTCAGAGTTTGGGTCGAGGCTGCGGGCATAGTCACTGTTAAGTATATCGGACGTGAGGGTTTGCCGGGGGGAATCCACGTCGGACTAGGTTCAGGATTCGATTTTGGAAGGAAAGGCGATGGCCTACCGGCCGCATGGGGCGGTCACTTCGTGGCGTGTGATTGCCCTTCGGGTGGGGCTCCCGTTGGTCGCTTGCGAAGATGTTTGCGCCGACCAGCGGGAGGCCTACGGCGAAGCCGGTACACGCGTCACGAAGTGACCGCCCCCGGCCGGTAGGCCATCGCCTTTCCTCAAAATCCACAGGCTTGAATGGATCGATACACCTAAACCGGGCGATCCAGGCCGGTCGATGAGGTGAAGGGTATCCGGAGCCGCTCGATCGCTGAGCGCTTCTTGCTGTCCGGGGTAAGCGTCAGTGTGTGCTCCTTGCGGTCGCGCAGCACGACGAGGTTCACCGGGTGGCCGCGGTTCTCGTGGATGGTCTTCGACCAGTCGCTTGCGCTGGCGACCTGAAGCGCGTTGACCTTAACGACGACATCGCCGGCGCGCAGGCCGGCGTCTGCGGCGGGGCTGTTGGGATCGACGCTGCGGACGAGAAGACCGGAGCTGGACTGGGCTCCGAAGAACTCGGCCAACTGCGGTCCCATCACCTCGAGCTTCGCCCCGGTGTAGGAGGCGCTGACCAGCATGGTCGTCCCGAGAAACGAGTGCGTTCCTTTGACGGTCGTGGACTTCGACGGAGCCAGGAAGGAGTTGCCGGCGTGGGCGGAGGGAGCGGAATAGGAGCCGTCAGTGGGCTCGGGTACGACGTAGTGCTGCTGCCAGGCCTGGCGCTCAACCTCTTCTCGAGTCGAAAGCTGTACCTGGAAGGTCTGCTGCTGGCCGTCGCGGCTGATCAGGAAGGTGACCTGCTTGCCGGGGGGCGTCTCGCGCAGCATGCGGCGAAGCTGATCTTCACCTTCAATGGCTTGCCCGTTCATCTGTAGCACGACATCGTGCAGCAGAAGTCCGGCCTTGCAGGCGGGAGCGTCGTGGTCCACGCCGATAATCTCGGCCCCGCGCGGCTCCTTGAGCTTCAATGCGGCTATCTGGTCTTCACTGACGTTGCGCAGATCGACTCCGAGGTACCCCTGCGGGCTCTTGCCCGGAAGCCCGACGATCCGCAATAGGGCAGCCGTATGGAGCGGGAGAGGCTGCGCCAGCGACGGAGCATCGTTCAAAAGGCCGAAGCCCGTCGCGAGAACCAGAACGCCAAGCGATCTTACGTGACTCATCGTGATCTTCCTTGCATTCCCCGGCAAAACGGTGGCTACTGGATGGAGTCCGAACCCTGCAGAGCGTTAAAGCTGACCGTGCGGATGTAGGGATTGTCGTCCTGCGTGGAGGCAGTGCGGAGCACCTGGCGGACGCTCGAGTCGGTATGAACCGGCGTCAGCAGGCTGACCGCAGCCATCCGCACCTGGGCGTCGGGATCGTGCGCCAGTGATTCGAGCACGGCATCGCGAACCCTCTGGTCCTGGCCGATGAACTTTTCGAGGCCTTCGAGAGCCTTCAGGCGGACGCCTGCATCCTTATCGTAGCGCAGCGAGACCAGAAGCGCGCCGCGGACTCCCTTGCCGTCCTCGCGGGCCGGACACTCGTGGCCGGCCTTGCATTCGCTGGCGAGAAGCTGCACGGAGTTGGCGCGGACACCCTCGGCAGAGGCGGTCGTTCCCTTCATCAGGAGCTCGCGGATCTCCCTGGAGTCGAGCGAGCCTTCGATGGTCTCGGGCGTAACGCGGTTGTAGTGAACCTGCACCAGATCGGAGTCGGGGGTGCGCTCGATGCCGGTGACATTGGCGACGACGCTCGCGGTGGGATTAGTGTGGGTAACGCCGACGGGCGCTACCGGGAGATGAGCGACCTGATAACGGTTCAGGAAGTTGCCACCGATGAAACCCACGCCCAGCAGCAGCGTGGCCAGCGCCGGAGCGCTGCGGACGTGTCCCATCCACAGAAAGAAGTTGGTCCTCAGGCGCGTCAGCAGACCGTGGGGCGGGATCGCGTCGAGCGCGTCGTCCAGCCGCATGCGCGACTGCGCCAGAAGGTTGGGCGTGGGCTCGGCGACGGGAAGGGTAGCCATCTTGGCCTCCATCCCTCGCAGCAGCTCAAGCTCCTGGTGACACTCTTCGCAGATCATCAGGTGCTGTTCCAACGCGCCCGCGTACTCGTCGGGGAGCTCGCCGTAGTAGGCCAGGATCACGTTGTCTCTTGCCATCTCGCACTTCATCTCAGTTACCTCTACCAGCCTCAAAATGATTCAAAAACGGTATTGCCTGCTGCTTCGCGGGTCTATGTGGCCTGTACTGAGGCCTGCCCGTCTTGGGTGTTGCTAGGTGGTTCCTCGCAGCTCTGCGAGGTTGGCGCGAAGCTTCCGGGTGGCGCGAAAAAGGGTGTTCTTCGCGGTCTCCTCGGTGGTGTTCAGCATCTCGCCGATGGTGCGCAGTTTCAGTCCCTGGTAATGCTTCAGCTCAAAAACCATCCGCTCTCGCGGAGTAAGCTTGTCGAGCGCGGAGAGGATGCGTTCTCCCATGCGCTTCCGCTCAAGCTCGCGGGCGGGGTTCGACATCGCTCGCTCGTCAGAGATATTGGCCATCAGGTCCAGCTCGTCGCCGCTCGAATCGACGACGGTGGCGGGATCTTCGCGACGGCTCTTGCGCCTCCGCAGCTGATCCAGGCACAGGTTGGTCACAATCCGGTAGAGCCAGGTATAAAAACTGCACTCGAACCGGAAGTTGCCGAGGTGCCGATAGGCCTTGATGAAGGCCTCCTGGTGCACGTCCTGGGCGTCCTGCTCGTTGCCCAGCATGTGCAGGGCGAGGCGAAGGACGCTCTGGTCGTAGCGGCGGATCAGCGTATCGAAGGCCGAGCGCTCGCCCCTCTGGGCCTCGCGGATCAGCTCGTCGTCCTCGATGCGCTGCTGCGCACGGGCTTCAAGCTGCGCCGGGGTCAGCTTCGTGTTTCTTGCGCCGGGTTGGGTCATCGCCTTGGCCATCGCTGGCAACGATTCTACCGCTGCCACAGGTCTTAGACCCAGCGCAAAGGGGCTTACATGCCGCCCCTTGGGGTTTTGGGAGAAGGGGGACGCCAGTTTGGCCCCCAACTCTCCACCGGGATTCAATCCAATCGCTTCAGCCTTCATGTGTCCGACTCCGGAGTCAGGAACATTGTTTCCTGCCTGATAGACCAGATGGAGGCGGAAAGGTGAGCGGGGTTCACTTTCATCTTGATCGTAAAGAAATGGGGAAATAGCCCTATCGGGTTGTTGCATTACAACGTCATGCGGTGCGGATTCTATTGACCCGGACCGCCAATGAGGGCGCCCTGCCGTTCGCGCTGGTTAACGAAGCTGCTCATGATGCATGGTTCCGCTCCAAGGTGCAGGAGGTGTTGAATGATCCTCAGGCTGCAATTCTGCACGAAAAGGTTAAAACGCGTTTTGCCGGGAGAAGAGCCGCGGCTATGAGTAAGGCGCGCTAGCTTATGTGGCTGGAATGGTCTGCCTTCGTAATGGCAGATAGAGAGGCAATCTTTGAATATGTCGAGGCGGATAGTCCACTCGCCGCTGTCACCCTCGACAACCGCATCGAGGTTCATCTCGAGAAGTGGCAAGTTTCCCGAAATGGGCCGTCCCGTCCGTATCGAGGGCACGCGCGAGCCGGTCATTCAGCGTAAACCGTATATCGTTGCCTACCGTATAACTGGAAACATAGTACGGATTCTATGCATTCTGCACGGTACCCAGATCTGACCCGGTGATGTGCCGCAAGAGAAAAGATAATGCTGGAAGACAGCTCGCGGCGCTGTTCCTTATAAACTTGACCTTATGGCTTCTCGCACGACCGCTCCCAGCCTCTTTGCCGATTCCTCCTCCAGCAGCCAGACCGCCGGCTGGGTGACCGCCCACTGCGATGGGGGCGCGCGGGGAAATCCCGGGCCTTCGGGCTACGGGGCGGTGCTGAACGGTCCCAACGGGGAGCCGCTGGCAGAGCTGAGCGAGTTTCTGGGGATCCGGACCAATAACTATGCCGAGTACTCCGGCCTGCTTGGAGTGCTGGCGTATGCGCTCGAGCACGGCCATCGCCGGTTGAAGGTCGTTTCTGACTCGGAGCTGATGGTCAAGCAGATTCAGGGCAAGTACCGGGTGAACTCGCCGGACCTGAAGCCGTTGTGGCAGGAGGCGAAGAACCGAATCGCGCGGCTGGAGGCCTTCGAGATCTCGCATGCCCTGCGGCACAAAAACAAAGAGGCCGACCGTCTGGCCAACCAGGCGATGGACCGGGGGATGAAGCGTCCGCAGGCTCCCGGGCAGGCGGCTCCGGCGCCGTTGCAGGCGACGCCGTATCCGACGAAAAGCTCGGCGCCTCCCGATCCGGATGCCCGGCCTGCGGCCAGGAGCCCTGAGCCCGTAATCAATCATCCCCAGATCAATCGTTCCCAGACGCCTTCGAATAACAGCCTGCAGGGGGAGATGCTGCGCGGCTTCACCCGCGACGGCGTGGTGCACGTCCTGGGAGGTAAGACGCTGCCGGACGGCATCTTCGTCAAGATCCTTCCTGAGTAAGGGCGAGCGCGAGCTGCTCGACCGCCTTCATCTGGCGAATCATGGTCTCGAGCCGGGCGGCTCCCAGCTCTTTTTCGAGCTGTGATTGCAGACGGTCGAGGACTGCGGCGACGCGGGCGGCCCGGCGGCGGCCGGCGGGCTCGAGCTCGAGGCGAAATCCGCGGGCGTCTTCGGGTTCAATGCGTCGGCGGACCAGGCGCTTGGCCTCGAGCGAGGAGAGTGTGTGGCTGACGTTGCCGCGCGTGGTCTCGAAGGTGCGGGCGAGATCGGAGGGCCGGACGCTCTTTTTTTCGAGGAAGATGGCGGCCAGCATCAGCGACTCGGAGAGGGTAACGCCTTCCTGGGCGAGCGCGGCGTTGAGCGCGGACTCGAGCCTGCGGGCGATGCGGCTGGTCTGGAAGACGGGGCTTTGCTCGAGGAAGGAGTCGATCCGCATGGGCTGTTGTCGATTCTAAGGGAAAGATATGGCCTGCCGGCCGGGCCCACCGCGCATGGGGCGCCCATGCAAGTAGTTGAAAACATCAACTACTTATCATCGAACAAAACTATCTCTCTGCAGACGCTTTCGAGGAGAAGATAGCTCTGTGCCTCTCTCACGTAAGATCTTTCTTGTGTTTCGTCCGCTGCCTTTCGGATTTGCCTGCCTGATCCTGTTCGGATTGATCTGTCTTTATGCCTCGGCCCAGCAGGTGGACACCGTTCAGCAGAGTGTCACCGTAACGACGGCGATTCCGCCGGTCCCGCTCTCGGAATCGAACCGCTCGGTGATGACGCTGGACACACGCGAGCAGCCGTTGCTGTTCAATAACGTCACCGACTATCTGCGGCAGGACACGACGGTGAACCTGCAGTCGCGCGCGGCGCAGGGAGTTCAGGCCGATCTGTCGATCCGGGGCACGACCTTCGAGCAGTCGCTGGTGCTGGTGAATGGGCTTCGCGTCAACGATCCCGAGACCGCGCACCTGAACCTCGACATCTCGGTTCCGCTGGATGCGATCAGCCGGGTGGAGGTGCTGCATGGTTCGGGCTCGACGTTTTACGGCTCGGATACGATCGGAGGAGCGGTCAATCTGATTACGCAGCCTCCGCCGGACGATACGCACCTGACGCTGATTGGGAAATCGGGCGCGGGAAACTACGGCTCGCTCGAGAATCACCTGCGAGCGGACCTGACGACGCGGCGGGTGAGCGAGGAGCTGGCGGGAAGCCGGGATACGTCGAACGGCTTCATCGCGGACCGCAACTACTCGAGCAATGCGCTCTCGTCGGAGACGTGGCTCAAGCTGCTTCCGCTGGGAATTACGGATGTTCTGCTGGCGGGGAGTGACCGGCCTTACGGGGCGAACCAGTTCTATGGAGCGTACGACTCGTGGGAGCGGACCAAGGGATGGTTTGCGGCGCTGCAGCAGCAGGTGGGGCAGAAGACCTCAGCGAGCTTCGCGTACCGGAAGCATACGGACCTGTTCGTTCTGCTGCTGGATCAGCCGGACTACTATCGCAACGATCATGTGACGACGGCGTGGCAAGGAGCGCTGCGGAGGGCGGATGAGCTGGGATCGAACACGACGCTCTCGTACGGTCTGGAGGCGAACGGGGATGCGATCCACAGCACCAACCTGGGGGTGCATGCCCGCAACCAGGGCGCGGGGTACGTCAATCTTTCGCTGCGGGCGCTGAAGCGGCTGTCGCTCTCGGTAGGGGCGCGGGAGCAGATCTTTTCGGGCGTGGGGCAGGTGTTTTCACCCAGCCTGGCGGCGGCTTACTCGCTGACGGGGACGCTGCGGCTGCGGGGCTCGGTGGGGCATGGGTATCGTCTGCCGACTTACCTCGATCTGTATTACTCGGACCCGACGACGATCGGGAACGCGAATCTGAAGCCGGAGTCGTCGTGGAGCTATGAGGGCGGGGTAGACTGGACGCCGGCGAATGCTCCGTTCACTTTGAGTGCGACGGGGTTCAGCCTGCACCAGAGGAACGGGATCGATTATTCGAAGCGCGATCTCTCCGCGCCGTGGCAGGCGGTGAATGTGGCAGAGTTTGCTTACAACGGGGCCGAGGCCAGTATGCGGGTTCGGCTGCCGCATGCGCAGCAGCTGCAGCTGGGATATACGGCGGTGCAAGCGACCTCGCCGCCGCCGGGGCTGATCTCGGAGTATGCGTTCAACTATGCGGCGCAGTCGGCGCTGATCGCGTGGACGGGCGAGTTGCCGGGTCAGATCGTGGCGCGGTCGCAGCTGGCGGTGGTGCAGAAGACGTCGCAGGCGCCTTACCCATTGTGGGATGTGCAGCTGGCGCGGAATGCAGGGCGGTTCCGGCCGTATGTGCGGGCACTGAACCTGACCAATACCTCGTATGAGGAGGTTCCGGGGGTTCCGGTGCAGGGCCGGACGATCATGGCCGGAGCGGAGTTTTCACTGCAGTTGAAGCGGCGGTAGGGCCCCTCCGTACTCTTTTGTGCAAAGTCTTGGGATAAAAGACTTTATGGGGGGGGACTTCGTGCGATGGCCTGCGGGCCGGCCCACTACGCGGTCCTTCGCGGACGGCGGGTGAGCCTTCGGCGTGAGGCTCCCGTTGGTCGCTTGCGAAGATCTTTGCGCCGACCAGCGGGAGGCCCGCGCCGGAGGCGGTATACGCGTCACGAAGTGACCGCTCCACGCGTAGTGGGCCCACGCGGCAGCGCACGTCTTTAACCGGCGAAGAGGTCAGCTTCGGCCTGGCGGCGGCGGGTGAGGCCTTCGAGGATCTGGCTTCCGGCGTGGTTCCAGCGCAGAAACTCGTTTTTTGCCGCGCCGAAGTCTCCGGCGTTGACTTTGCGCAGGAGCGTGGAGCCGAGGAAATTGCCGGGGCCCAGGTTGAAGACGAAGTCGACGAGGGCGTCGAACTGTTTCTGGTTGATGGCCGCGTGCACGGCGTGGTTGACGCAGGCGGCGGCGCGGGCGATGTCGGTAGCGAGGAGCTCGAGGGCCTCGGGCTCGGTGAGGGTGACGCCCTGGCGCACGTGGCCGCCGGTGTGGCCGTAGCCGATGGTCCAGACGCCGCAGCTGTCCTGGTAGGCGGTGAGCCGTAGGCCTTCGAAGCGCCTGGTGAGCTCGAGGCCCGCGTTGCTGTAGGTGAAGTTCGCCATGTTTTCTCTCTTTGGTGGTTAAAAAAGAAGGGGGGAGGGGCTCTGGACGAGCCACTCTCCCACTTCGGGATGGATTCGGTGAATTGCCTTGCTCTGGTGGGGAAAGATGCAGATTCGACTACGTTCAGGGCAGGCGCTTCGGCGGACCACTGCTTGCTCCGGATGGCGGTGGTGAGAGGGCTGTCGGGGAGTACGTTCAGGGGCTGAAGCCCCTTTCTTTCTGGTCTTTCGTGGCGCGGATCAAGTCCATGTGTTCAGGCTGGACTTTTTGTGAGTAGCTCTAGCTTTTGTTTGAAAGTGCCTGAGGCACCCTGCAAACCCACCTTAGCGACGATAGAGCCGTCGCGAAGATGGGGCACCCGGTTTTCGTGGTGCGAGGAAGTGTTTGGATGCCAGCCTGGATGGGACTCCCTGGATTCTGGAGGGCTGCCTGGATTAGGCGCGGCCTGGAGGGCCCTTTCCGTTTTGAGCGCAGCCGGGCTGCCGCCTTCGGAGGGAACTTGCCTGTTCTTTAAAGAATAGAGGTTTAATGGGGTTAACCGGCACAATTCGTGGAGGCCGGTTAATCGAGCGAGATCAGTAGATTACGAGGCATTTGTGGATGTATGCCTCTTGACAGGATTTGTTTATCTGCACAGGATCTGGGCTATTTTGAGAGCTCGGCCTTGACGATCTCGCTGAGTTTTTTGCCGTCGGCGCGAAGGCCGTTGGCGAGAATGCGCTGCTGTACGACCTTCATGGCCGCTCCCATGTCCTTGGGGCCGGGCTTGGTTCCGGCCTCGGCGAGGTGGGAGATGGCGGCGAGGACGACGGTGCGAAGCTCATCTTCGGTGGCCTCCTGGGGGAGATAGCCCTCGATCATGGTGATCTCGACTCGCTCTTTTTCGGCGAGCTCGGGGCGGTTGCCCTTGAGGAAGCTCTCGACGGACTCCTTGCGCTGCTTGATGAGGGTGGTGAGAATCTGCGACTCTTCGGCCTCGGTGAGGTCGGAGCGCTTGTCGATGGCCTTGCTCTTGAGGGCGGACTTGACCATGCGCAGGGTGGTCAGTCTGTGCTCGTCCTTGGCTTTCATTGCGGTGATGATGTCCGCTTCGATCTTCTGGGCAATTGCCATTCGCTTTACTCCTGACACTTCATGATAAACGGCATGGCCTGCCGGCCGAGCGCAATGGGCCCGCGCGGCAGCGCCTGTCTTTACAATGAAGGCGATGATTCTTAAAACACGCTTGTTTACGGCCGGGCCTGGACCCCTGCTTCCCTCTGCCCGTCTTTCGATGGCAGCCTCTGAGCTGCATCCCCGCACGGCGGAGTTTCGCTCGCTGTTTATGCGGGTTCTGGCGCAGTTGAAGGAGTTTGTCGGAACCGCGGGCGGCGACGTCATCGTTCTTTCAAGCTCGGGCACGGGAGCGATGGAGGCGGCGGTCTCGAACCTGACCTCGCCCGGGGACCGGGTGCTGGTGCTGACGGCGGGCCGGTTCGGCGAGCGATGGAGCGCGCTGGCGAAGTCGTTCGGCTGCCATGTGGACGAGATCGAGAGACCCTACGGCCAGACGTTTTCGCTGGAGGAGATCCGGTCGGAGCTGCGGCTGGAGACGCGGGCGGTGTTCGTGCAGGCTACGGAGTCCTCGACCGGGGTGCGGCACGATATCGAAGGCATCGCGAGGCTGCTGAAGGAGGAGCGGTCGGAGGCTCTGCTGGTGGTGGATGGGATGACGGGACTGGGAACGACGCATCTGGAGATGGATGAGTGGGGGATCGATGCGTTGGTGGGAAGCTCGCAACAGGCGTTGATGGTATCGCCGGGGCTAAGCTACGTGGCACTTAGCCCGCGGGGGTGGGACCGCATGGAGGCGACCTATAATCCGCGTTCGTACTTCGACCTGCGCAAGGAGCGGAAGAGCGCGGCCCGGGGAGAGAGCGCGTATTCGCCCGCGGTGGCGTTGATCGCGGCGGTGGGAGCCTCGCTGGAGGCGATTGCCGGGTGGGGCGAGGGAGATCTGGCGGAGGGCCGCAGGCGGATGGTGGAGAACGCGGAGACCTCGGCGGCGATGATGCGGGCGGCGGCGACGGCGATAGGGCTGAGGCTGTTCGCTCCCGCGGGGCACGAGGCCGCGGCGATGACGGCGATGCTTGCGCCGGAGGGTGTGGACGCGGGCGCGATCGTGCGGGAGTTGGAGACGCGCTTTGGCGTCATCGTGAGCGCGGGCCGGGGCGGCGGGCTGGAGGGAAGCGTCTTCCAGGTGGCGCACATCGGCTACCTCGATGCGATGGATACGATGGGAGTGGTGGCCGCGCTGGAACAGGTGGTGGCGGGGTTGAAGCTGCCGTTGCCGGGCTTCGAGCTGGGCCGGGGATTGATGGCGGCGCAGAGGGTGTTCGCCGAACGGGCGCGGGCGAAGTACACTTCCGCATAAGTGGAATGAGACGAACAGCACATATTCCGGTAGTTCTTCTGGCGGCGGTTGCCCTCGGTTTCCTGGCCGGCTGCAGCAAGCCCGAGATGCAGCGTTGCGTGGACCAGGACCACATTGTGGTGGACGACGATCTGTGTCATGCGACCGGGGAGCAACGCATCCTGGGGCAGAAGCCGAAGGCCAGCGGGTCGTTCCGCTACTACTATGGCGGGACCGGAAGCACGGAGACGGGAACGCTGGCCGAAGGCGGGAGTTATCTTCGGCTGGCAAACCACGATTACGCGGTCGCCGATGAGCACAAGAAGCGCAACTATGGGGTGCCGGCGGCGCTGGTTGCCGTGGCTCTGGCGATCTTCTTCTTTGGCTGGGAGGGCCGCACGCAGCGGCCATGAGGCGCCGGCAGGTGCGCAGGCGCTGCTCTTCCATAGCTTCGGCGGTTGTGGGTGAGGCGGTCGATCAACGCGCGAGTAAACTCTGTCCCGTAAAATAAGCTCGTCGCCTTATCGGATTTTCTTGCATAAGAGATTCGTTGTCGTGTGTCTAACTAAAATAGGAGCTCCATGAAGATCGTTCTTGCAGAAAAAGTCTCTCCCGCCACCCTTGCCATCTTTCAGCAGGAACCTGGCTGGCAGGTGGTTACCGCCGATCAGATTAAGAATGGGCTTCCGGCCGAGTTGGCCAATGCGGATGCCCTGGTGGTCCGCTCCGCTGTGCAGGCCGACGCCAAGCTGCTGGAGTCGGCACCGAATCTGCGCGTGATCGGCCGCGCGGGCGTGGGCGTGGACAATATCGACACCGACGCCGCAACCCGCCGCGGCATTGTGGTGATGAATACTCCCGGCGCGAACGCCATTGCCGTGGCCGAGCTGACGCTGGGCTTCATGATCTCGATGGCGCGCTCGATCTCGCGGGCGAACGCCACCATGCACGAGGGCAAGTGGGAGAAGAAGACGCTGCAGGGCCGCGAGCTGCGCGGCAAGACACTGGGCATCGTGGGGCTGGGCCGCATCGGGCTCGAGGTCGCACGGCGCGCCCGCGCCTTCGGCATGGAGCTGATCGGCTATGACCCGTTCATCGCTCCGGTGATCGCGCGCGAGAACGACGTTACGCTGGTTCCGATCGATGAGATCTTCCGCCGCTCGGACTACCTGACGCTGCATGTGGGCCTGACGCCGCAGACCGAAGGCCTGATCAACGCGACTTCGCTGGCGATTATGAAGAAGGGTGTGCGCATCATCAACTGCGCCCGCGGCGAGCTGATCGTCGAGCAGGCGTTGGCCGATGCTCTGAAGTCCGGCCATGTGGGCGGGGCCGCACTCGATGTCTTCCACCAGGAGCCGCTGAAGGATTCGCCGTTCTTTGGGCTGGAGAACGTCATCCTCTCGCCGCACATCGCTGGCTCGACGGACGAGGCGCAGGAGGCGATTGGGATTCAGCTGGCTCGCCAGGTGCGCGACTATCTGAAGCTGGGCGTGGTGCAGAACGCGGTCAACGTGCCTTCGCTGTCGCATGAGGAGTACACCGAGGTCGCTCCCTACATCGAGATGGCGGAGCGGCTGGGGCGGTTTCTGGCGCATGCGACGCCGGGCAATCTTGAGAATATCCAGATCAGCTACTCGGGCCGCCTGGCCGCAGGGAAGACGGAGCTGGTGCGCAATGCGGCGCTGGCGGGGGTCTTCGCGGGCTCGGAGGGCAACGGGGAGGCTCGCAGCACGGCTAACCGCATCAATGCGGCGGCGGTGGCGGAAGAGCGCGGCGTCCGGGTGCAGGAGGATAAGAAGGAGTTCACCACGGGTGGGGCGGGCTCGGTGCTGAAGCTGACCCTGCACTCGTCCGACGGCGATGCTTCGGGATCGGCTACGGTGCTGCATGGAGCTTCGCCGCGCCTGCTGAGCTATGACGGCATCGACATCGAGGCTCCGCTGACGGGGACGCTGGTGGCGATCCGGAATCATGACGTTCCGGGGGTGATCGGACGGATTGGAACGATCCTGGGGGATAACTCGGTGAATATCGCCAACTTTGCCCTAGGGCGCGCGCACGATGCGGCGCGGGAGACTCGGTCGCAGAAGGTGCCGCAGGGACAAGCGCTGGCTGTGGTCCAGATCGACGTGCCTTCGGCTGCGACGGCGAATGCTGCGGTTGAAGCTCTGCGCAAGGTGGAGGCGATCGCCAGCGTCCGGCTGGTGGAGCTGGGCAAGCTGTAAGGGAGTCTGAGGCGATGGCCTGCCGGCTGCGGTCTTTCGCGGACGGCGGGTGAGCCTTCTCGACCCCGGCTTCGGCGTGGGGCTCCCGCTGGTTGCTTGAAAAATCTCGATGCCGACCAGCGGGAGGCCCGTGCCGAAGGCGGTACACACGTCACGAAGTGACTGCCCGTACCGGGGTCCCCACAAACAAGTCTTCGTTTGTGGGGTGGCCGAGCGCAGTAGGCCCACGCGGTAGCGCCTGTCTTCCTCAAGATGTTGATCCGAAGGATTTGCCTTGGAGAGGCTTTCGTGGCTGGGTGGAAAAAAACGCAGATCCTTCGACTCGCTGCGCTCGCTCAGGATGACACTTTTTGAGGGCTGAGTGATAAGGGCTGAGAATCTCGACGCGCTTCGCAGGATTTAGAATGGAAGCAGTACGAATCGCCGCTTGAAACCAGAAAGCCTAGATTCAGAGACGACCCCAACCATGCCGCTCTACGAATACGAATGCACCACCTGCCATCAGCGAACGGAGAAGATCCAGAAGTTCTCCGACCCCGAGATCACCATCTGCCCTTTCTGCAGCGGACATCTTGAGAGAGTTCTCTCCGCCCCGGCGGTGTCGTTCAAGGGCGGAGGATGGTATGCGGACGGCTATGGCAATGCCAAGCCGAAGTCCTCCTCGGAGTCGAAGAGCAGCGATTCGGGTTCATCCGCTGCGACCGCCAGCACAGCGAGCGAAAAGCCTGCCGCTGCGGCGAGTCCGGCTCCTGCTGCGGCATCCTCTTCTTCTTCCGATAAATAATCGGCCAGCGGTAGAACCCTGTGCTGGTGCCGATGGATGAGTCGATAAGCTTCCGGAACTTAGGTCGTATCGACAGATTCAAATCTTCAATTTTTGAAAAAGCTTATGGCCTGCCGGCCGGGCCCACTACGCTCGACGACCCCACAAACGAAGACCGGTCACTTTGTGACGGGTGTACTCCCTTCGGGGTGATGCTCCCGTCGGTCGCTTGCGCCGATCAGCGGGAGGCCCTCGGGCGTTGCCAGTATACGCGTCACGAAGTGACCGCCGCCCGCGCGTCAGCGCCTGTCTTTTAGCGGCGCATCATCGGTCCGCCGAACGGGGTTCCGGTCAGGCTGCCGTCGACAAAGAGCTCCACGCCCTGTACATACGAAGAGTCGTCGGACGCGAGGAAGAGCACGACCCTGGCGATCTCGATCGCTTCGCCCATGCGGCCCGGCGGGATGATGGCGGAGAACTGCCGCTCAATGAGACCAGTAGAGGGATGCCAAGTTACTCGGACTTATCCTGTGGAAGCATAGGTGCCATTGTCTCGAATACCCCATCATTCCGGATCAGCTTATGGAAGAGAATCGCTGCGACATGCATGAGGATGGTTGCGAAGAAGGCGAAGGCCAGATAATAATGCGCATGCCACAGCAGCGTATGCAGGCTGGGGCTTACGGGCAGGATGGATGGCAGATGCACGCTGCCGAAAAGCACCACGGGGTAAGAAGCCGCGGACAACATGCCCCAGCCGATCAGCGGCATGCCGATCATGAGAGCGTAGAGGACGTATTGCGATAGTTCCGCGGCAAGCTTCATCGGCTCTGGCATGTCGGCGGGCAATGCTGGCGCATGAAAAACGAAGCGGAGCGATAGACGGATAAGCGCCAGCACCAGAATGGCAATGCCGAGCGGTTTATGAATCTGCACTAAGGTCAGGTACTTGGAGGTGACGGTGGATACCATGCCAACGCCAATGAACAGCATGGACAGAATGCAGATTGCCATGAGCCAGTGGAGCAATCGCTGCGGTGCGGTGAAGCGTTTGCGGCTCGTTGTCATTGCTTGGCTCCTGTCGCGTTACGCGGATAGTACTTCTCTTCGGCTGTGCGGCTGTTATACGACCGGGAATAAGCCGCTGAGCGAGCGGAGGGGAAAGGATCGTCCGAGGTCGTAATACCTGCAGGCAGGACGGTAGGATCGTAATTGATGTCGCGGCAGGGGCCATCGGCCTCCTGCTCTATCTGCTGGACTGTGAGCGTGCCGACATTGACCGTGCGGCGGTCGGCAGGCCAAGCCTTGCTGGGGTCTGCCGCGGGATCCCCAGGATTTGCGACCGTCACCATCAGGCTCCATCGTTGCGGGCCAGCAGCAACACGCTGGGTAATCTCCTTCTCTAGGAAGTCGGGACCACGCTTGGCCAATTCATCCGGCGAGATGGCAACAGGTTGCGCTGCCGGGATCAATGACCAGCGTATGGTGTGTTTGGCTCCGGAGCCATCAATAAACAGGAAGGAATTGAGACTGTTGTAGCGTTCTTCCGCATAGCTGCTGGTCCAGGGAGCACTTTTGGCCCAGCTTACGAACGTGAGGAATTCCGGATGCGCGGCAATGACCTTCTTCATCGCATCGGGTTGCTTGCTGGCGGAGGCCATCTGCAGGTCGTAAAACCCCTGCACCGTGGAGACAGGAAAGATCGGCGCGTCGATCATGGCGCTACGCCATTCCTGCCCATTCGGCGGGGTGATACGGATACCGAGGCCACGCACGCGCACCATTGCATCGGCGGCATTCGGATCGGCAGTGGCAAGGTTGAAGCGTCCCACCACAGGGTACTGGCCGGGCATGAAGACCTGTGCCTTGGAGAGCTCCGAGCCGTTGCCGTTGGCTTCAAATGTGCCGGTGAAGCAGATGCCTTTGGCATGGTTGCGACGGTGGCCCAATGCCGGGCCTCTCGGAGGCGCCAAGGAAGCTACCAACTTCTTTGGCGTCAGCCGATTGGAAGAAAGCCATCCTGCCGTATATGCGAAAGCGACGGCGACCACGCCAACAACTGCGGCAATGATCGCCAGCCGCGCAATCGATATTTTTTTTAATAGTAAGGGTGACTGGGGCATTGAAACCTCTTTTCAGTCGATTCTGTTCTGATGCGACGACTATTTCGCTGGAGACTCCACGCACGCTTACATGGCGGGTGGGACTCAAACTACTGCCTGCTATCTGTCTCAGCGCGCCGGTGAAAAGAAACTATATCCGATCTGAATGAATTTTGACTGTCTTTCGGACAAAAACGTACTAATCCCAAGCGAATCGGCCTATCTCCCTCGCGATCCTGATAAATACGACCCTCAAGTGTTCGAGGCTCGGACTTAAGGACCTCGGATCGCAGAAGACGACCATCCGGCTTCTCCTCGCCTGCACCATCATTGGGCTATGTAGTGACCTGCTCATACAAAACGTGCTTCTCGTCATTCATCCAGCGTGGCACACCCGCCCACCTATGATGTCGATGCCATAGGTGGACTGGTTCGTTCCTAGAGGATGTAGCGCGAGAGGTCCTGGTCTTTGACGATGGAGGCTACCTGCTGGCGGACGTACTCTGGGTCGACGACGATGACCTTTTCGATGACGCCTGCAGTCTCGCGTTCGATGACCGGGAGCGGGGGGGTGGGGATTCCGTCGTGGGCGGGGGTGGAGGCGGCGATCTGGGCGACGACGCCCTCCTCGGTGGCCTGCTGGGTGCGCGAGGCCTTCATCAGGTCGGGAGCCTGGAAGCTGATCTCGTCGAGGACGCGCTCGAGGATAGTGTGGAGGCGGCGGGCACCGATGTTCTCGGTTGTCTCGTTGACCCGGAAGGCGAACTGGGCCATCTCCTGGATGGCTTCCTTGGTGAACTCGAGCTTGAGGCCTTCGGTCTCGAGCAGGGCGGTCGACTGCTTGACGAGGGAGCTCTTGGGCTCGGTGAGGATGCGGACGAAGTCGTCGACCGTCAGGGACTGAAGCTCCACGCGGATGGGAAAGCGGCCCTGCAGCTCGGGGATGAGGTCGGAAGGCTTGGAGACGTGGAAGGCACCGGCCGCGATGAAGAGGATGTGGTCGGTGGAGACCATGCCGTACTTGGTGTTGACGGTGGTGCCTTCGACGATGGGGAGGATGTCGCGCTGCACGCCCTCGCGGGAGACGTCGGGGCCGTGGCCGCCTTCGCGTCCGGCGATCTTGTCGATCTCGTCGAGGAAGACCATGCCGGAGTCTTCGACGCGCTCGACGGCGAGGCGGGTGACCTGGTCCATGTCGATGAGGCGGCCTTCTTCTTCCTGGACGAGGTATTCGAAGGCTTCGGCGACCTTCATCTTGCGCTTCTTGGTGCGCTGGCCGAAGAGGCCGGGGAGCATGTCCTTGAGATTGATGTCCATCTCTTCGGTGCCCTGGTTGGTGATGATCTCGAAGCTGGGCTGGTTGCGGTCGCGAACGTCGATCTCGACGATGCGGTCGTCGAGCTTGCCCTCGCGGAACTGCTGGCGCAGCTTCTCGCGGGTGCGGTGCTCGCGGTCGCCGGGCTTGTCGTCGCCGAGGACTTCGGAGGAGGCGGCCGGGAGCTGGATGATGTTGGTTCCGGGCTCCTGCGTGGCCTGGGCGGCGGTAGCGGCGGCGGGGGTGGGGGGCAGAAGGAGATCGAGCAGGCGGTCTTCAGCAGAGAGCTCGGCCTTGTCTTCGACCTCTTCGAGCTTTTCTTCGCGCACCATGTCGATGGCGATCTCGACCAGGTCGCGCACGATGGACTCGACGTCGCGGCCGACGTAGCCGACCTCGGTGAACTTCGAGGCCTCCACCTTGAGGAAGGGGGAGTTGGTGAGCTTGGCGAGGCGGCGGGCGATCTCGGTCTTGCCGACGCCGGTGGGCCCGATCATGATGATGTTCTTGGGCATGATCTCTTCGGCGAGCTCGGGGGTGAGCTTCTGGCGGCGCATGCGGTTGCGCAGGGCGATGGCGACGGCGCGCTTGGCGGCCTTCTGGCCGACGACGTATTTGTCCAGCTCGGTGACGATCTCGCGGGGGGTCATCTCGTCGAGGGCGAGGGATTGGTCGTCAGCGGTTCCGGGTAGGTAGATAGCCATGATTTCTCTCAGAAAAATTGTGAACTTTATTTGTTAGACGGCTTTTTGACGTCAGGGGCATGCCGGATCGTGGTTCTTTATGACGCCTTCAGCTCTTCGATGGTGAAGTTTTCGTTGGTGTAGATGCAGATGTCGGCGGCGATCTTCATGGACCGTTCGGCGATCTCGCGGGCAGAAAGGTCGGTGTTGTCGAGCAGGGCGCGGCCGGCGGCCAGGGCGTAGCTTCCGCCGCTGCCGATGGCGCAGATGCCTTCGTCGGGATCGATGACGTCGCCGTTTCCGGAGAGCATGAGGGTGGTGCGGGCATCGGCGACGATGAGGAGGGCCTCTAGCTGGCGGAGCATCTTGTCGGTGCGCCAGTCCTTGGCGAGCTCGACGGCGGCGCGGCTGAGGTTGCCGGCGAACTGCTCGAGCTTGGTCTCGAAGCGGGCGAAGAGCGAGAAGGCGTCGGCGGTGGAGCCGGCGAATCCGGCGAGAACCTTGTCCTGATAGAGGCGGCGGATCTTCTTGGCCGAGTGCTTCATGACGGTGTTGCCGAGCGAGACCTGGCCGTCGGCGGCCATGACTACCGAATCGCCGCGGCGGACGCAGACCACGGTGGTCGAGCGGATGCGGCGACCTTCCCCGAGGTCGAGCGGATGGGCGAGACCGGGGATGGTAGAGGTTCTGGAAGGCAGGGAAATGCTGTTTTTGCTCACATCTCAGTATATCGCCCTGGGGTGGGGCGATTGGCTCCGGTGCGCTTTCAGAAGGATGTGAGCTTGGTTGTTTACCTGGTTCGAGTCATAGTTGGAATCCGCAATCCTGCGGAGGAAGTTGTGGCTGGAAGAAGAAAGCAGATCCTTCGACTCCGCGCTTGCGCGCTCCGCTCAGGATGACACTTTCAAATACGCAAATAGCGAAGATAGCCTGGAAGGTCTGGGTGAAGGTCCAGATTGGGCGAGCGAGGTACTTTCCTGATAACTCTTTATCGTCAAGTGGCCTGAGCTGGGCTATTCTTTTGGCTAGACAGCCGTGTTTACGACCGTGCCAGAGTATCTCTCGGGTCCTATGCGCTCACCGCGAAACGCCGCACTTGCGGTTGCAGCTATCGCTACTGTTGGCGGCACGGTCTGGTATCTGCTACGCAGGCCTCGTCCCAGCCCGGAGGAGGTGGAGCGCGCTCGCCGGGAACTGCTGGCCGCAAGCGGCCGGATCACCGATGGCAGCATCACCGAGGCTCCGTATGTACGGGTGGAACAGAGAGTTCCTTTCGAGGAGCCCAGCGATCCGGCAAGTTTTGGCCGTCAGGTGATCGTCTATAACTACCGCATCGCGGGAGTGTCCTATGAGGCGGCTCAAGACGTTACGACGTTGAGCGAGCAGGTGAGAGACGTGCGCACGGATCTGCCGATCCAGGTGCGTTACGAGCCTCATAATCCGGCGAACAGTATTGTGGTGGCCGAAGGGTGGAGCGGGCTTCGGCTGGCGCATCCGCATCATGAAGGGGATGCGCACGGGCGGTAAATTGGGCTGAATTGCGGCCTCAGTTTAGATTTGTGACTGCTTGGGTATCGGTCTTGATGACGAGAACGGCGTTTATCGGTAGTGATCTAAGGGCGGTCCCATCGCGTTCTTGCGTTCTGCCCTATATCCTTCATTTCTATGGAGTCAGCACGCGAGATTTTTGACCAATGTTGCGTCGAAATAGCTTCTTACCTTGAAGCCTTTGGATTTCAATACCGTCCGAGCAAGCATTCGGCAGTGAGGGCCAATGGCGATCTAAAATTCGAAATCCATTTTCAGTCGAGTTCTAGAAACTATCTGCTGGCCGATACACACGGAAGCGTCTTCAACAGGGCTCTGTCGAAATTGCCAGTGCTCGGCGATCTAGCTGCATTCGGCAATATCACTTTGATCGAACACGCGAATGTTTCTTCAAAAGCCCTGAAAATCTTTAGGCGTGCGGTGCCCGGAGCTTGGGCCAGCGATGGTGCTGTCACCGGAGGTCAGATTGGAAATCTTCAGGTGCCTGCCAAATGGGTGACGTTTAATCTGGCGAATCCAAATACTCGGCACGCGGTCGTTGCCAAGGCCAAAAAGCTGATCACCGACGTAGGTATTCCATATCTCGAACGTTTCAATAAGCCTGAGGATGTCATCCAGAGCTTGCTTGAAGGCACGATGCCATGGACGTGGGAACCAAGCGCGCTCGAATATGTCTGCTGTTTTGGAAAAAGGCAGAAGGCCCTGCGGCTCTTGGAGAGATTTATTGCGGAACCTGAGGTTCGTGACGAGTACACTGCTGCAGTCTCACAATACAAAGAACATGGAACTCCCGATGCTTGGGATTCAAGAGCAGCAGCTAGACTAGCCAAATCAGCGATCATCCTGGGTATGGAGTGATGAGACGTTTGACGGCTGCGCTCCATTACTCCTCATATGTCCGCTTATCGCCAGCGATCTCGCTTGCTAAACTGTCAGGCGATAATTTAGCAACGGGTTCGGAACGCAACTCTTTCGACTGCTCTGCGCTCCGTTCAGGATGGCACTTTTTTACGGGTTACGGGCTCTGTCTTTGCTGCCAGGCGTTTTACCCGAGGAAGAGCTTTTCTACATCGAGCCAGTCGTTGACGCGGCGGAAGCCCTGCACGTTGATGTTGTGCGGAGAGGTGAAGAGGATGCCCTCACCCCGGAAGCGCCGCAGCTGGCGGGGATTGTCGTCGATCAGAAAATCTGCGTTGAGGATGCTTTTGTCGCCGCAGTAGACGATGTGCGAGGGCGGGATGAACGGGAAGTGGCGCTCGAGCCAGCGAAACTTCTGGTGGAAGGAGGTGGGAACCTCCATGGCGGCGGTGGCGATGAAGATCTCGTGGGTCTGCTGGAGCATACGCAGAACGCGCTGCGATTCGGGCATGACGGCGAGGTTCTCGAAGAAGTCTTCGGAGCGCAGGTAGCTCTCGAGGGCGTTGTGGCGGTCGAGGGCGACGACCTCCCAGAGGGCTTTGCCCTGGAGGTCGGCGAGGGTGAGGTTCTCGTCGTGATCGCGATTGTAACGGAGGAGATGCTCGGCGAGAGCATCGGCCATCACCTCGTCCATATCGACACAGATGCGTTTGGCCGTACGGGTCACAGCGAGGCTCTCACGATGGCGGCGGCGAGGCTCTCGTTGCGTCCGGCGGGCTTCTTCTGAGGGGCGTCGCGGGCGGGGTCCCAATAGAGGAGCCGTCCACAGGTCTCGCAGGTGAGCATGGCCTCGTCGTTGCCGCGGTCGCGCAGATCGTTCCAGCGCTGAGGGCGAACGACCATCTGGCAGGCCGAGCACTTGTGGTCGATGCCTTCGGCGAGCGCGGTTCCGCGGGACTTGGCGATGCGGTCGTAGAGCGAGAGGGAGTTCTCGCCGATCTGGGGGCGAAGCTCGGCGCGTTTGGCGTTGAGGTCCGTGAGGGCTGCACGGTCGTGCTCGAGAACTTCGGCGGCCTTTGCGGTCTCTTCGGCGTGGCGGCGGGCGAGGTTGGCGACGGTCTCCTCGGCGATGGCCCTGGTGGCCTCGAGCTGCTCGGTGCGCTCCATACTCTCGAGCTCGGCGTCTTCGAGGTGCGCGATCTCGGTTTGGGCGAAGGAGATCTCGTGTTCGAGGGCGGAGGCCTGGGCGGTGGTGGTGACGGCATCCATCTGCTTGCGGAGACGGGCGATCTTCTGCTGATGGTCTTTGACGTCAAGCTCCTGGCGGCGGCGCAGGGCCTCTTCTTTGGCGAGCTCTTCGATCGTCGAGGTGAGCGCTTGGCTGGCGGCGGCGTGCTCTTTGGCCAGTGCGGCGACGCGTTTGGGCAGGACTGCCATCTCTTCGGTCAGGCGGCGAACCTCTCCGTCGAGGCTCTGCAGGACAATCATTTTTTCGAGATCCGGATGCATCGAGGGCCCTCTCTTTAACCTTTTACCAGCTAAGGCCGGATGAGGGCGTTCGCCGACGGCGAGAAAGGGCAGTTTAGCAGGTCGATCCTGGCGAACCAACTGGAACCAACGCATAGACATTGCAAATCTCTGCGGCGTTGAGATGGCTGAAGCTATGGAGGATAATAGTAGGCGTTATGCGCAGCCAGCCGCTGTGTGCACGCTTCCGGCTGAGCGGCGATTGCTTCATTTGCCCTTTGGGGCATCCTTCCTTGATTCATTCACTACTCCCTCAGGACTGGTATACATATGCAACTCTGGAGCGATTACGAAGGGCGGACGATTGCCGAGGCCTATCCGCTGAAGAAGCTGGTTCGTCCGGAGGGCCGGAGCGCCTTCTTTCTGACGACGAATGGGACGGGGACGCCAGCCATGGTGCGCCTGATCGAGGCTCACTTCGATGAGTCGGAGATTCTGGAGCGATGGAAGACGGTCTCGGAGATCAGGCAGGAAAACCTGGTGGTAATGCGGAAGTTCGGCGAGACGATGCTGGATGGCACTCCCCTGGTGTACGCCGTGATGGAGCCGACGGAGATTACGCTCGAGGAGCTGCTCCAAAATCGTACGCTGACGACGGAGGAGGCTCGGCAGCTGGCGGCGGCGCTGATGGGTGCGCTGACCGCGCTGCACGCGAAGGATCTGGTGCATGAGCACATCGAGCCGGCCAACATCGTCGCCGTGGGGGAGACGGTGAAGCTGCGCAGCGATTGCGTTCGTGAGGCGAACCTCGCCGGCGATGCCGCGGCGGATATGGAAACGAGGAAGGCGGCCGATACGCACGCCGTTGCGGTGGTGTTGCTGGAGGCGCTGACGGGACGCCGCTCTTTGCAGGGCTCGGCCACTCTGCTGCCCTCGCCGTTCGACGGGATCATTCGCAACGGTCTGAGCGGGAAGTGGGGATTGAGCGAGATGGCGGCGGCGCTGGGACCGGTCTCGCCGGCACAGGTGGCTGCGGCTACGTCGGCTCCAAGGACAACGGCCGCGCAGAAGGATTCCGGATCGGGCGTCAAAGAGCAGGCTGTGGTGAAGGAGAGTGAAGTCTCCGCGGAGGCGCGGGTGCAGGGGAAGCCGAAGAGTGCCGAGGCAGCGCCTACCTTATTCGATAAGGGGAGTGCGGACGAGTCGGCGGCTTCGGCTTCAGTAGATACGCTCAAGGGGGCGATGGCTTCAGGGGTTGCGGGAAGGACTGCAGCAGGCAGAGCTGCGGCGAGCAAGGCTACGGCGAGCGAATGGGGGCCTGAGAGCGAGGCATTGCCGAAGCCGCATCTTCCGGCGCAGGCTCCTGATGTTCGTCACCGGATCGTGAAGCCGGTGGAAGAGGCGCCTCGCCGTATGGGAATGTGGATTGCTGCCGCAGTGGTGCTACTGGCGGTGATCTTCTTCGGATGGAGGATGACGCATAGCAGCCCGGCGGCGGGCGCGAGCGAGGATGCGCCGCGTGCGGCTGCAACGACGCCGGCTCCTGCACCGGCGAACGCTCCGGCTGCTCAGCCGGCAACGCGACCGTCGGCGGGGAGGTCCCTGGCGGGGAGTCCGGGTACGGCGATTGCGGCTCCGGGCGGAGGGAAGACGCAGTGGCGCGTGGTGGCGTACACGTATAACCGTGAGGCGCAGGCGCAGGAGAAGGCGGATGCTTTGAAGCGGGAGCATCCGGCGCTGAATCCTGAGGTGTTTTCGCCGAATGGACGCGCACCTTACCTGGTGACGGTGGGTGGAGCGATGAGCCGGGATGAGGCGGAGGCGTTCAAGCGCAAGGCTCGCGGGCAGGGGCTTCCGCGGGATCTTTATGCTCAGAACTACTCTCACTAGGGGGTATTGACCGATTGAAGGCGATGGCCTGCCGCGGGGCCCACTGCGCGTGGGGCGGTCACTTCGTGACGCGTATGTCGGCTTCGCCGTGGGCCTCCCTTCGGTTCGGCGCAAAGATATTCGTAGGCGACCAACAGGAGCCGCGACCCGAAGGGAATATACACGTCACGAAGTGACCGCCCGTGCCGGGGTCCCCACAAACAGGTCTTCATTTGTGGGGTGGTCGAGCGTAGTGGGCCCGGCCGGCAGGCCATAAGCTTCGAAATTCCTCAAAGCATTGTTCGATAGGACGATCTCTGTCGAAGTAACGGCGGCGAAGGTGCACTTTTTGTGGAGCAGTACGAGAAATTCGGCCACAAACTGAATCTTGCTGCAGCGGGCAGGAATCGAAAAGTCACCCATGGCCTCAACGACCCTCGATCTTCCTGGTTCCCAGCTCCCGGAGCAGACTCCGGAACAGACCGCGGCCTCCAATGCTGCATGGCGACCGCGCATCAATCCGTGGATCGTCGCGATGACGGTAACGCTGGCGACGTTCATGGAGGTGCTGGACTCGTCGATTGCGAACGTTGCGCTACCGCACATCGCAGGCGGCCTAGGCGCGACGCAGGATGAGGCGACCTGGGTTCTGACCGCGTACCTGGTGGCGAACGCCGTGATTCTGCCGGCGGGCGCGTACATGACGACGTTTATCGGGCGCAAGAAGTTTTACATGATCTGCGTGATGCTGTTCGGCATCAGCTCGGCGATGTGCGGCCTGGCTCCTTCGCTTCCGCTGCTGGTATTCTTCCGGATTCTGCAGGGAATGGGCGGCGGAGGTCTGGCTCCTTCGGAGCAGGCGATCCTGGCGGATACGTTTCCTCCGGAGAAGCGCGGACAGGCTTTTGCGATGTACGGCCTGGCGGTGGTGGTGGCCCCAGCGATCGGGCCGACGCTGGGCGGGTGGATCACGGACAACTATGACTGGCGCTGGATCTTCTTCCTGAATGTTCCGATCTGTCTTCTGTCGCTGTTCCTGACCTCGCGTATCGTCGAAGATCCACCGTGGGTCGAGGATCAGGTGAAGCAGGCACAGAAGGGCGGAATCCGTCTGGACTTTCTTGGATTCGCTCTGCTGGGACTGACGTTCGGCTCGCTGGAGTTCATTCTGGATAAGGGCCAGGAGGACGACTGGTTCGCCTCGAAGATCATTACCTTCTTCATTGTTACAATGGTGGTCGCGTTCTTCACGATGATCTGGTGGGAGCTGCGGATGCTGCGGAAGGGCGATCGGCCGATCGTGAACCTGACGCTGTTCAAGCGGCGAAACTTTGCCATCTCGTTCATCCTGATGTTCGTGCTGGGCTTCTCGCTGTATGGCACAACGATCCTGATCCCGCAGTTTGTGCAGACGCTGCTGGGGTATACGGCGGAGCTGGCGGGCATGGTGCTGTCGCCGGCGGGCTTCATGATGATGGCGATGATGCCGGTGGTGGGCTTCCTTTCGAGCAAGGTGGACCCGCGGAAGCTGATTGGGTACGGCTTTCTGATGCTGACGCTGGCGCTGATCACGATGCATACGATGGACCTGCAGATCAGCTATGGGAGGCTGGCGTTCCTTCGCATCTTCCAGTCTTCGGGGCTGGCGTTTCTGTTCATTCCGATCAATACGATCGCTTATATCGGCGTGAAGCAGTCGGAGAGCAACGATGTTTCGGGCCTGACGAACCTGGCGCGAAACGTGGGTGGATCGTGCGGAACGGCGTTTGTGGCGACGATGCTGACGAGGCTGACGGCTGCGCATGAGTCGCATATGATCCGCAACCTGACTCCGGGGAATCCAGCGTATGTGGACCAGATCAAACAGCTGAAGGGTGTGTTCGGCGGCCACGGCGGCGGGAATCCGATGGTGGGCCAGGGCGTGCATACGGCGCAGGCGTATATGTATAACCAGCTGCATCGTCAAGCAGGGATGCTGGCGTACCTGGACATCATTCAGTACATGGCGATCTTCTGCGCTTGTATGCTGCCGCTATTGTTCTTTATCCCGCGGCCTCCTAAGAATGCGAGCGCTTCGGCGGGGCACTGAGGAAAGGCTGATGGCCGGCCGGGCCCCACTATGCTCGACCACCCCACAAACGAAGACCTGTTTGTGGGGACCCCGGTACGGGCGGTCACTTCGTAATGCGTATACCGCCGTTGGCGTGGGCCTCCCTTTGGTCGGCGCAGAGATATTACAAGCGACCAACGGGAGCCGCGACCCGAAGGGGATATACGCGCCACGAAGTGACCGCTCCACACGCAGTGGGCCCGCGCGGCAGCGCTTGTCTTCTATTCTTCTATTTAGTGGGTCCGAGCATGGGGTGGTCGGCACCCTTGAGGGTGCGGCCCATCTTCCCCTGAAGATCGAAGACGATGACCTGGTTCGATCCCTTTTGAAGCCAGGGGGCCGGGGTGTAAAGGGCCTGCTGCGGGCCTGCGTTCCAGATTCGTCCGAGGGCACGGCCGTTGAGCCAGAGCTCGCCCTTGGTGAAGGCAGTGGTGTCGAGGAAGGTATCGGCGATCTGGCTCAAGTTGAAGCTGCCTCGATAGAAACAGGGGCCTTCACAGGGTTTGGAGCGGAAGGGCAGCTTGTCGACGTGGGTGAGGGTGAGGGGGTAGATCTCCCAGTTGTGGAGGGGCGCGCCGGCGAAGGTGACCTGATGGGTGATGCCGGCGCTCTCACCGCCGATGGTCTTGCCGAAGTTGACGCGGCCGGTATTTTCGACGAGGAGGTCGAGCTGGGCTCCGGCGGTAGCGTCGAGCTTGAGCCGGTCCTGCTTCAGGCGGCGGTCGAGGGTGCCTACGAGCTTCTTATTGAGGTAGACCTGGGCGTAGCTGTGGAGCTGGTCGAGGACGAGCTCGCCGGTGACGTTGGCCTTGAGGTGGGTGCGGTAGAGGATGTAGCCGTAGGCCTGGCCGATCTGCTCCATGGTCTGGGTGTCTTCGGAGCGGATGGCGGTGGGGAGGTTCTCCCAGAGGGATGCGGCCTGCGGCAATGAGATCGTGGGGACGGCCATGGGGGGATCGACCTTAGGCACGGGTGGGGGCGTGATGCCGGTGGCCTTGGCGATGGTGTCGCGCAGGGCGAAGTACTTGGGCGTGGGACGGCCGCTTTCGTCGAGGGCGGAGTCGTAGTCGTAGCTGGTGACGTCGGGCTCGTAGGTGTCGTGGTCGATGTTGGCTCCGTTCATGAAGCCGAAGCTGGTTCCGCCGTGGAACATGTAGATGCTGACGGAGTAGCCCTGCTCGAGCATCCACTGGAGATTGGAGACCTGGATGGCGGTGTCGGTGTGGGCGTGTTTCGAGCCCCAGTGATCGAACCATCCGGCCCAGTATTCGCTATTGAAGAAGGGACCGTTGGGGCGGAACTTTTTGAGGGTGGCGAAGGATTTCTGCGCGCTGTCCTTGTTGTCAGCGCCGAAGTTGATGCCGACGGGGAGGTCGGGGAGAGAGCCGTCGGGGACCTGGATGGGGCCGTCGGCGGTGTAGAGCTGGGATTTGGTGAAGCCCGCGTCGACGATCAGCTTATGGATCTGCTGCATGTAACTGTGATCGTTACTAAAAGATCCGTACTCGTTTTCGACCTGGGTGAGGAGGATGGGGCCGCCGTTGCCGATCTGGAGGGGAGCGAGTTCCTTGCCGAGGCGCATCATCCAGCGAATAGCGGGCTGCATGAATTTGAGATCGGTGGTGCGGACGCGGGTGGTGGGATCTTTGAGGAGCCAGGCGGGGTAGCCGCCGAACTCCCACTCGGCGCAGACGTAGGGGCCGGGACGGAGGATGACGTAGAGGCCTTCCTGCTGGGCTTCGCGGATGAACTCGGCGACGTCGTTGTTGCCGGAGAAGTCGTAGACTCCGGGCTGGGGCTCATGGATGTTCCAGAAGACGTAGGTGGTGATGGTGTTGAGTCCCATGGCTTTGGCCATGCGCAGGCGGTCGCGCCAATAGGCGCGGGGGATGCGGGGATAGTGCATCTCGCCGGAGATCACACGGAAGGGCTTGCCGTCGAGGGTGAAGTGTCCGTCGGTGACGGCGAAGGTGTGGGGCGTGGTCTGGGCGCGGAGGGAGGGGATGGCGCAGAGGGAGAGAAGGCAGGCTGCAGCTAGATTGAGCGCGGAGCGGAGAAGAGCGGGCCTCATGGCTTCCCTTATACAACACGGGCCGGTGGGAAGGATTCTGGCCTGCCGGCCGGGCAGGCCATCCTCGTTCATCACCCCCAAAATCGCGGATTGGAATAGGTCGATGCAGCCTAGAACTTGTAGAGTACGGTCCCCGCGGTTGGCACCGTTCCGCGGCCTCACCGGCTGTGGGTGAGGACCGCGGTGGATCCTGGCGATGGTCTCGGAAGGGGTTATACCGGCAGGGGGTTGCGCTCGATGAACTGCGCCTGGTGCCAGTAGGGGTAGGCTCGCTGCACGGCGCTGGCGGCGTCGAGCCTGGCGATGTGCTCGGGGGAGAGCTTCCAGCCGACGGCGGCGAGGTTCTGCCGGAGCTGCTCCTCGTTGCGCGCGCCGATGATGAGGGTGGAGACGGTGGGGCGGCCGAGAAGCCAGTTGAGGGCGATCTGCGGGATGGTCTTGCCGGTCTCCTTGGCGACCTCGTCGAGGGCGTCGACGACGTTGTAGAGGTACTCCTGATCGGGCTGGGGGCCGTTGTCGAGGACGACCTTGGTCTGGAGGCGGCTGTCGGGGGGCAGGGGCTGGCCGCGGCGGATCTTTCCGGTGAGGCGTCCCCAGCCGAGGGGCGACCAGACGAGGGCACCGACGCCCTGATCGAGGGCCAGCGGCATGAGCTCCCACTCGTAGTCGCGGCCGACGAGGGAGTAGTAGACCTGGTGGCCGACGTAGCGGGCCCAGCCGTAGCGCTCGCTGAGGCTGAGGGACTTCATGAGGTGCCAGCCGGAGAAGTTGGAGCAGGCGATGTAGCGGACCTTGCCGTCGCGGACGAACTGGTCGAGGGTGTTGATGGTCTCTTCGACCGGGGTGGTCGCGTCGAAGCCGTGCATGTGGTAGACGTCGACGTAGTCGGTGCCGAGGCGCTTGAGGCTGCCTTCGAGCTGCTGGATCATGTGGTAGCGGCTGGAGCCGAGGTTGTTGGGACCGGGGCCGAAGCGGAAGGTGGTCTTGGTGGAGATGAGAACATCTTCGCGCTTGTAGGCCTTGAGGGTCTTGCCGAGGACCTCTTCGCTGGAGCCGTTGGAGTAGACGTCGGCGGTGTCGAAGAAGTTGAGGCCGGCGTCCATGCAGATGCCGATGATGCGATCGGCCTCCTGCTGGGTGGTTTCGGCCCATGCCTTGAAGAACTCGTCGTTTCCGCCAAAGGTTCCTGCGCCGAAGCAGAGCTCCGGCACCTTCAATCCTGATCGTCCAAGCTGTCTGTATTCCATAGGGCTATGGATGCTTTGGGAGGCGAAATTGTTTCGGTCGGGGGCGGGGAAGCGGTAAAAAATCTGTGAAAGGGCTTGTGGCCTGCCGGCCGGGCCCACTACGCGTGGGGCGCCCACTTCGTGGGGTGTGTACTCCCTTCGGGGTGGCTGCTCCCGTTGGTCGCTTATACAAATCTTTCTGCCGACCAGCGGGAGGCCCACGCCAACGGCGGTATACACGTCACGAAGTGACCGCCCCACGCGCAGTGGGCCCGCGCGGCAGCACCTGCTTTTCATCTCAAAAGAAAAAGAATAGATCGACGCGGCCGAGTGTGTATGCTGCTGATATTCCATTCCATGGAGACCGTTCCCGATGCCCAGGAATCCGTTCCGGACGTTTTTCCCTTCCTCTTTGACTGCTTTGCTGTCGGCTTCTTTACTGTCGGCGACGACCGTGGCCCAGCAGCCGACGCGCGCGGAACATGCGATGGTGGTGACGATTCAGCACGATGCTTCGGACGCGGGCGTGGAGGTTCTGAAGAAGGGCGGCAATGCGGTGGATGCCGCCGTGGCGGTAGGGTTCGCGCTGGCGGTGGTGTATCCAGTGGCGGGAAACATTGGTGGCGGCGGCTTTATGCTGATCCGCGATAAGCATGGCAGGACGCATTTTCTGGACTACCGGGAGAAGGCTCCGGCAGCGGCAACGCGCGATATGTACCTGGATGCGAAGGGCAATGTGATTCCGCGCATGTCGCTGGTGGGGTATAAGGCTTCGGGGGTTCCGGGCTCGGTGGCGGGGCTGACGTATGCGCAGAAGCACTACGGCAAGTTGAGTCTGGCGGAGGATATGGCTCCGGCGATCCGGCTGGCGAGCGAGGGATATGTGCTTTCGGCGGGAGAGGCGGCTCTGCTGAAGAGCAAGGACTTTAAGGACTTTCCCGCGACGGCGAAGATCTATCAACGCAGCGGAGATTTTTATAAGGCCGGTGAGACGTTCAAGCAGCCGGAGCTGGCGGAGACGCTGCGCCGCATCGCGAAGGATCCGAATGATTTTTATAAAGGCGCGATGGCGAGGCAGATTGCGGACTACGAGAAGGCGGGCGGAGGACTGATTACGGCTGAGGATCTGGCGGCTTACGAGGTGAAGGAACGCGTGCCGATCAAGGGACGGTACCGCGGATACGATGTGGTGACGGCGCCTCCGCCATCGTCGGGAGGGATTGTGCTGGTGGAGATTCTGAATATTCTTTCGGGGTTCGATCTGCATAAGCTGGGCCCAGATAGAAGCCCGGAGCAGGTTCACATCATCACGGAGGCGTTTCGCAGGGCGTATATGGATCGCGGGGATTATCTGGGCGATCCGGACTTCAACACGCTGCCGCTGGCGCAGATGGCGAATACGAAGTATGCGGCTGCATGGCGAAGCTCGATCGATGTGTCGAAGCCGACGCCTTCGGCGCAGCTGGTGCGGCCGGCGGGATTCATGCCTCCGCCGCCGCAGACCGTGAAGGCGAAGGAGTCTACGCAGACGACGCATTTTTCGGTGGTAGACAAGGACGGCAATGCGGTCTCGAGCACGTATACGCTGAACGGATATTTTGGGTGCGGCGTGACGATTGACGGGCTGGGCTTTGTGATGAACAACGAGATGGACGACTTCACCTCGAAGGTGGGCGTGCCGAATGTGTATGGGCTGATCCAGAGCGCGGCGAACTCGATCGAGCCGGGGAAGAGGCCGCTTTCGGCGATGACGCCGACGATTCTTACGACGCATGGAGGATGGCTGAGGCGGGGGAAGCTGGCATATGTGATGGGGACGCCGGGCGGCTCGACGATTATTACGACGGTGGCCAACGATGTGATCACCGCGGTGGATAATGGGCTGAATATTCAGCAGGTCGCGGATGCTCCGCGATTTCATCATCAGTATCTTCCGGATCGTTTGGACCTGGAGAAGAAGTTTCCGGCTGCTGTCGCGGATGCGATGAAGGCGATGGGATACACGGTGAACCAGACTGCGGTGGCCGATGAGAAGAATCCGGGCACGTGGGGCGATAGCGAATTGATTGCGGTAGATCCGAAGACGCGGGAGCTGTTGGGCGGCCATGATTCGCGCAAGGACTTCGGCAAGGCCGCGGGTTATTGATTCTTGAGAAAAGAACCTGGCCTGCCAGCCGGGCCCACTGCGCGTGGAGCGGTCACTTCGTGACACGTATACCGGCAACGCCCGGGGCCTCCCTTCGGTTCGGCGCAAACATCTTCGCAAGCGACCAACGGGAGTCTTGTCCCGACGTGACCACTGTCCGCGTGGCAGCGATTTCGCCACGGGATGACAAGGGGTAGGATTCTTTTGCGTCGATATACTTTAGCTTTGTGAACTCAAGGAGAGTCGGGTGAAGGGTTGCATTGTTGCTGGTCTGGTCTTCGCGGTTATGCAGACGGCTAACTCAAATTGCAGTGCGGCTCCGGCTCAAACGGGCGGGGCATCGACTGCCTCGGCCGTCTTCGTCAATACGCTGATGCCAGAGCCTGCGCATCTGAACGCAGGCACGGGTGCTTTTGCATGGACCGGTACGCTTACGGTTGGGATTCCGCACTTTCGCGATCAGCGGCTGGACGATGCAGTTGCGCGCACGCTGGAGCGGATGGAACGCAAGACCGGGGTGATGCGGCAGCGTGTGATCGGTACCGATGGCAGCGCAGGACTGGTGGTGGATGTCGATGGCGCGGGCGATGCCGTGCAGTCGATCGATGAAGATGAGACGTACGCGTTGACGGTCACGACGAGTGGAGTGAAGCTGCATGCGGCGACCGTGGTGGGCGCGATGCGCGGCCTGACGACGCTCGAGCAGCTGGTGCAGACGAGCGGTGGAGGCTTCTTTCTGCCTGCGGTCGAGATTCAGGACTCGCCTCGTTTTCGCTGGCGCGGATTGATGATCGATGTGGGGCGGCACTTCGAGCCGGTCGACGTGATCAAGCGCAATCTGGATGCGATGGCGGCGGTGAAGCTGAATGTCTTTCACTGGCACCTGACGGAGGATCAGGGGTTTCGCATCGAGAGCAAGCTGTATCCGAAGCTGGCGGGCGAGGGCTCGGATGGCCTCTATTACACGCAGGAGCAGGCACGGGAGATCGTCGCGTATGCGCGTGCGCGCGGCATTCGCGTGGTGCCGGAGTTCGATATGCCAGGGCATACGCGGAGCTGGTTCGTGGGGCATCCGGAGCTTGCGAGCGGGCCGGGGCCGTATACGATCCGCAGGCAGTTCGGCGTTGACGATTTCGCGATGGACCCGACGCGCGAGGAGACCTATGCCTTCATCGACGCCTTTATCGGCGAAATGGCGGGGATCTTTCCTGACGCTTATCTGCACCTGGGCGGCGACGAGACGCCCGGTACGCAGTGGAAGGGCAATCCGCGCATCGTCGCGTTCATGCGCGAGCACAACATGAAGAACACCGAGGCGCTGCAGACTTATTTCAGCCAGCGCGTGCTGGAGCTGGTGAAGAAGCATGGCAAGCACATGGTGGGATGGGATGAGATTCTGAACCCCGATCTGCCGACCGATGCGGTGATTCAGTCGTGGCGCGGAGCGAAGTCTCTGGTGGAAGCGGCAAAGCGCGGGTACCAGGGGATCCTGTCGCAGCCTTATTATCTGGACGGCATGAGGTCCGCAGAGGATCACTATCTTGCCGATCCGATTCCGGCGGGCTCGGACCTCACGGACGATCAAAAGAGACACGTGCTGGGTGGCGAAGTTTGCATGTGGGGCGAACACCTGAATGCGCTCTCGATCGATTCGCGTATCTGGCCGCGAACGGCTGCGGTGGCGGAACGTTTCTGGTCGCCGGAGTCGTTGCGCGATGTCGATGATATGTATCGCAGGCTGGAGGTGGAGTCGCTGCGTATCGAGTCGCTGGGTCTGACGCACCTGACGCATGAAGATGCGGCGCTACGGGAGCTGGCGGGCACGGAGGAGATCGATTCGCTGCGGGTGTTCGCTTCGGTGCTGCAGCCGGTGCCGTTTGGGGAGAGGTATCGTTACCAGCACACCGATCAGCTGACGCCGCTCGATAACGTCGTCGATGCGGTGCGGCCCGATCCTTCATCGCGTCACCGGATGGCGGTGCTGGTGCGCGAGCTGCTCGCGTCGCCTTCGAATCATGAGGCGCGGGTGGAGCTGGATCGTGCCTTCAAGAGCTGGGCGGCTGCCGCGCCTGTGGTCGAGACGCAGATGCAGGGCTCGCCGCTGCTGGCGATTGCGCGTCCGCGGGTGCAGCAAATGGTGCAGTTTGCGCAGGTGGGCGAGGAGGCGCTGAAGTATCTGGGCGGGGCGAAGGCTCCGGCGGGATGGAAGAAGGCGAAGCTCGCCCAGATTGAGGCGGCGCGTCAGCACCAGGCCCTGGTGCGGTTCACCGTCCTCGAGCCGCTGGAGCAGATGGTGAAGGCGGTGCGCGAATAGTCTGGCCGGCCGGCGCGGACGCGCTATTCCTCCCCAACCTAAGACATTCGCCAGGGATCTGCTCTTTATTGTCTAATGGGGCATTGTTTCAAAGGGGAGTAAACCGATGAGCAGCCAGGAAAAGAACTTCTCTACCTCCCGCCGTTCGTTTCTTACAGCCGCCGCAGCTGCCACAGTTTCGACGGCGTTGCCGGCTTCAGGGGAAGCGAGCGCTCAGGCGCATGGCAAGGCGCCTGCGGTGCAGAGCCGAAAGCGGCCGCTCAACGTACTCTTCCTCATGTCCGATGACATGAGGCCGGAGCTTGCCTCTTACAACAGCCGCTTTCACACGCACAGCCCCAACATCGATGCCCTGGGCGCAAAGGGGGTGCGGTTCGATCGCAACTACTGCCAGTTCCCTCTCTGCAATCCTTCGCGAGCGTCGTTGATGAGTGGACATCCTCCGCATCTGACGCGGGTGCTGGGAAATCGCGACGATCTGAGGAAGCTTCATCCGGACTGGACGACGCTGCCGCAGCTCTTTCGTCAGAACGGCTACACGGCGCTGCGTTCGGGAAAGATCTTTCATGGCGGGATCGACGATCCTGAGGCCTGGAGCATCTTCGACGGAAGCACGGAGTCTCTGCACATGACGCAGGAAGCGCGTCCGATGAATCTTCCCCATGCGCTGATTCCGAAGCCGGACGGGTCGGTGCCTCCTCTGCCGACCGATGCGCAGGCCGCGCACTCGGATCAGATCTTTGTGCTGGATGGAAATGGCGAGGGGGCGGGAGATTATGTGGTCGCCGACCGGACGATTCAGTACCTGCGCCAGTGCAAAGATAAGCCGTTTTTTATCGGCTGCGGATTTTCAAAGCCGCACAGCCCGCCGACGGCTCCTCAACGCTTCTTCGACATGTACGATCCCGCCAGGCTTACGCTTCCTCCTGACTTTGCCGCATGGCCTACGGTTCCTGATGGGTTTCCGAAGGCCGCGATTCGTCCGCGCAATGCGGATCTGTTTATCGGGCGCGGGGCTTCGGAGAGCGAAGCGAAAGAGGTAATTCGCGCTTATCTTGCCTCGATCTCGTGGGTGGACTGGAACCTGGGACGAGTGCTGGCGGAACTGGATAGCCTGGGACTTCGTGACAACACCGTGGTGGTATTTGTCGCGGACCACGGCTATCAGCTGGGAGAGAAAGGAAAGTGGTCGAAGGCGGGATCGTTGTTCGAGGGTGGAACACGCGTGCCGCTGATCATTCATGCGCCGGATGCGCATGGCAATGGGAGACCTTCGCTGCGCGTTGTGGAGTCGCTGGATATCTACAGGACGGTTGCCGAGCTGTGCGGACTTGAGGTGCCGGAGCAGATTGAGGGAAAGAGCCTGATGCCGCTGCTGCACAATCCCGGAGCGGCATGGGATCGGCCGGCCTACAGCATCTGGAGCGAGGATGGAAAGACGGTGCATGGGACGGCGATTCGAACAGAGCAGTGGCGCTATGCGGAGTTTGGAAAGGACGCAGCGAACGGGGCGATGTTATTCGACGTTCACGCGGACCCGATGGAGTTGAAAAATCTGGCCGAAGATGCGCGTCATAAAGATACGCGCGATCGTTTGTCGAAGCTGATTGCGGCTTATTCGTATCCGGTTTAGAGGGTTTTTGCGTAAAGGCAATGGCCTGCCGGCCAGGCCCACAACGCGTGGAGCGGTCACTTCGTGACGCGTGTACTCCCTTCGGGGTGAAGGCTCCCGTTGGTCGCTTGAGAAATCTTTGCGCCAACCGAAGGGAGGCCCGTGCCGAAGGCGGTATACATCCCACGAAGTGGGCGCCGTCCGCGTAGGACGCCCGCGCGGCAGCGCCTGTCTTTCACCCTAAACAAACTACCTGGTCTGGATCTCCAGAAGAATCGCATCCCAGAGATCGATACGTGCCTCGAGAGCACGCTTGGCTGCCTCTGCGGCCTCTCTCCACAGGCGCTCGTCCGATCCGCAGAGATCGGAGACCATGCGGAGAGAGAGAGGGCCGTGGTCTTCGCCGTCCACTTCGATGTGTCTCTCCAGATACCAGAGGAAGAGGGAGAACTGTCCCGGGCTCTGGGCGTCGAGCTCGCGTACGAGAGCCCGGAACATGTCGGGGATGAGGTCTTCGCGGCCGAAGGTGAAGGCGGCGGCGAGTGCGGGCAGGCTGCCGGATTCGATGAGCTCGAAGGTCGTCGAGACGAAAGCTCTCGGCATCTGGGGAAGCTGATGGATCGCCTCGCCGATAGGCGTCGTCGTGAGCCTCGTGAGCAGAGATTGAAAGGTGGAGGTGTCGGCTCCGCATTGCTTCATGGCTTCGAGGTAGAGCTCGCAATGGCTGATGGATCGGCCGTGATAGACGTCGGACTCCTCCCCCAGCACAATCTCGTTGATGAAGCGGCGGCTTTCGGGATAGGGTGTTGGAGTCCATGGAACGGTGACGCAGGTGAGCCGGGACTGCAGGGCTTTGAGCAGGGACATGAAGTCCCAGACGGCGAAGACGTGGGATTGCATGAAGCGCCGAAGGTGATTTTCCGTGCGGATGGAGCTGTAAAGAGGATGCTGGGCGAGGCGGGTGCGAAGGGGAGCCAGATGGCCTTCGATGAAGGCGATCGAGTCGGGTGTGGCTACGGAGGACATGGCTTCATTATCCGATAAGGTTGCGGCCACTCCTTATAAGCATGCTGAAACCACGGCCGTTTGAGGGATAGGATTTTGTGGCGAAAAGCTGAAGGGGGGAGCCGCGATGGCGGGTGTCACACGGAGACAGTTTTTGAGGGTCGCGGCGGCGTCGGGCTTTCCGACGATTTTGCCGGCGAGCGTCTTTGCGTGGAGCGTGGGACAGATGGCTCCAAACGATCGTATTAATGTGGGCGCGATTGGGGTGGGAAGAATCTCGCGCGGACACGACCTGCCTGCGGTCTTCAAGTATGACGGGGCTCGTGTGATTGCGGTGTGTGATCTGGACGAGACGAGGGCGGAGCTGGGGCAGCAGTTTGTCAGCGAGGCCTATACCAAGAAGCTGGGCAAACCCTATGGGCCGGTGAAGGTCTATCACAACTACCACGAGCTGCTGGCGAATTCTGAGATCGATGCGGTGGTGATCTCGACTCCCGATCATCAGCATGCGATTGTGGCAGCCGCGGCGGTGCGGGCGGGTAAAGATGTCTACCTGCAGAAGCCTGCTTCCTTGACGATTGCGGAGGGACGCTACCTGAGCAATGCGGTGCAGGCGTCGGGAAGAATTCTGCAGATCGGAAGCCAGCAACGCTCGTGGAAGCAGTTTCATCGCGCGTGCGAGCTGGTGCGCAACGGACGCATCGGCGAGGTGAAGCATGTGGAGGTCGGACTGCCGGGGGATCCTTCGGGAGGGAATCCTGCTCCGATGCCGGTGCCGAAGGGATTCAGCTATGACGCGTGGCTGGGATCTACGCCCATGGTGCCTTATACGCTCGATCGAGTGATGCCGACGAAGGGATTCGATCGCCCTGGATGGCTGCGCATGGAACAGTTTGGCGCCGGCATGATTACCGGCTGGGGCGCTCATCACGTGGATACGGCGCACTGGGGGATGAATACGGAGTACACCGGGCCGGTCGAGATATGGGGAACGGCGGAGTTTCCCAAGAGCGGTCTGTGGGATGTGCATGGAAAATTTCTGACCCATGCGCGATACGCCAATGGGGTGACGATGGATATATCCGGGGAGTTTCCCAATGGCATCAAGTGGTACGGGACCAAGGGATGGATCTTCGTTACTCGCGATGAGATGACGACTCCCACGGCGGGAGCGGGCCAGGCAGCCAAGGTTGAGCCGTTGATGGCGAGCGATCCGAAGATCCTGGACTCGGTAATCGGGCCGGATGAGATTCATCTCTACACCGCCAGCGAGCAGCATGCGAACTGGCTGGACTGCGTGAGGACGAGGCTGCAACCGACGGCGCCGGTCGAGATTGGGCATCGGGCCTGCTCGACGTGCCTTCTGCACCACATCGCGATGAAGACGGGACGGCATCTGCATTGGGATCCGGAGCGAGAACGGTTTAAGGGAGATGAAGCGGCGAATGCGATGCTATCGCGTCCGCAGCGCTCTCCTTATACGTTCGAGGAGAGCAGCTGGTGAAGATGCCAGGCGATGGCCTGCCGACTAGCGGCGGCTACGCCTTAGGCTAGCGCGACGTTGAGATTTTCGATCGCTTCATCGATCTCGCCGGTGTTCTTGTAGCCGATGGTGACGCAATCGACTCCGGCGTTGCGGAAGGCAAACTTCATCGCGGCCTGACGGTCTTCGCGATTGAAGACGCCTTCGCCGACGAGCTTCATGCTGATGACGCCCATGCCCTCTTTGCGAACCTGCTTGACGTGCTGGACCACCTCGGAAACGTTGCCGGGGCCGTCGGTGTTGTAATCCTCGGCATCCATGCGGGTGCCTTTGTGGTTGACGCGAATCATGGCCACGTCGAGCCACTTGTTTCCCGGAACCTGGCGTAGAGCGGGGAGTCCATGGACGGAGGCGCCGTGGCTTGCGATGGCGCTCTTTTGCTGCATGTCGAGAATTCCATCCTGCCATCGGGTAGAGTCCGTCGGCCAGGTGGAGGTGTGCTGCCAGTGCAGCAGCATGATGTCGAAGTATTCCGTGTTGGCCAGCCGCCGCAGCTCATCGAGCTTCTTTTGCGGATCGACACCCTCGCGCGTGGTCACCTTCGACATCAGGCAATAACTATCGCGGGGAACGCCCTGCAGAGCGATGCCGAGCATCCGGTGCATATCGCCGTACGATTCTGCCGTCTCGAAGAAACGGACGCCGCGCTCGTGCGCGTAACGGACCAGACGCGTGAACTGCGCCTGGCCAAGATCGCGCTGCACCTTGCCGCTGAAGGTTCCCGTTCCAAAGCCGAGCCGGGTTACCTTGACGTTCGATCGTCCCAGCGTGACCCAGTCGGTTGCGGTGCGTTGCTCTGCCGGGAGCGGAAGCTCTCCCGCGCCGGCAAGGGCGCCAGCCATCAGGCCGGTCTTCAGAAAGTTGCGTCTCGAGTAGTAAGCCATGGAATCTTCCCTTCTCGACCGTTCCTGCATAGGATGCTACGCCTGTGTCGCAGGAGTGTAAAAGTAGGCTCTTTTCACCTTCAGGAGATCTGCTCTATGGCTGCGGCTGATTCCGGGCGTAGCCTTCCATGACGAATCCCCTGGCCGGATTACTTGCCGCCGCGTCGGTCTGGACAGTGCGGTAGCCGGTGGGCGGCTCGAAGAGGCTGGGATTGGGTTCGGCCTGGTTAATGCTGCTGACGGTGAAGTTCTGAACGCCGGAGCGGGGGTCGAAGCGCTTGGTCTCAAGGTTGATGCCAAGGCGCGAGGAGTACCAGAACTCCTTAATGGTGGGCTCGTCTTTCTCGCTGCCGAGGGCAGTGGCTTTGAGGGTGGTGATCTCGCGCGAGCCGATGGCTTCGACGCCGTCGATAGTCTTCCGGCCGAGCTCTTCGCGGGTGACGCTGCCGCGGCCATTGGGCAGCGGACCGGAGGGAGGTAGATTGACGGTCTGCGGGCTGTTGTACGGGGAGACGTAGCAGGTTCGCTGCTGGGGCCTGCAGACGGCGATCTCGTGGCGGCCGGGATCGGTGAAGTCGAGCTCCGAGAGCTGGGTTGCGACTTTGTCGCCATCGGGGGTGAAGAAGCGACGCTCCTCGAAGATGCGGCCGGAGCTATCGCGAGCGACGGTGCGGTGGTTCCAGAGGGTCTGCTTGGTTCCGTCGGGGAGCAGTTTGGTCCACTCGGTGGTGACGGTCGCGGAGAAGGGAGCGTTGGCCTGGGGCAGGATGGAGATGCTCTGGATTCTTTGCACGACGCCCCCGTCGGGGGCGTGCAGGGGGGCGTTCGGCTGTTGCGACCATACCGTGCAGGTTGCTACAAGTCCAAGGGCTGCGGTGGAAAGCCGTTTCATATTGACCCTCGAGGAGCACGATTATTTTGCCATGAAACCAGGGTTTGGGAGAGGAAGAATCTTAGCAAAATCTCTGCATTCTGGTAGAATAAAGACTGATCGTCGAATCTGATCTGGTTTTGCTTGTTCCAGCCGTACAGCTCAACTCGCATAAACCTAATATTGAGTTCAGCGGTACATCAGGCAGTAAAAGGAAAAAATAATGGAACAGGGAACAGTTAAGTGGTTCAACGATGCGAAGGGTTTTGGCTTTCTGAGCCGTAACGGCGGCGAGGATGTGTTCGTTCACTTCTCCGCGATTCAGTCGAACGGATTCCGTTCGCTTCAAGAGGGCCAGGCGGTCCAGTTCAACGTCGTCAAGGGCCCTAAGGGCTGGCAGGCTGAGAACGTTCAGGTTCTGTAAGTAGGGAACCTTTGGAGGAAGAGGGCGTGCCTGTGGCCGCCCTTTTTCTGTCTGCATAACACGATTCACACACCAAGAAAGGTTGGAGCCCATGCCTACCCTTCCGTCCGGAAAATATCAGCTCCGAACCTTGCATGAAGAGATTGCCCTCTTCGACCGTAAACTGGCTCATTTGAGCAAGTTCGAGACCTTCGCCACGGAAGCGGAGAGAAACTCGTCTATCGGCAAGATGACGGCCAAGCGCGATCTGTTGATCCGTAAGGCGCAGACGATGATCGATGAAGGCATCGAGTTCCAGGATTCGGAGCGACCGCGATATCTGCGATCTGAGGAAGAGGCTGCGCCTGCGCAACAGGTTGCTTCTTCGGATGGGACGGTTGCCGTGGAGATCGTCACCGAAGTCGTTGTTCCGCAGCCTTCTCCGTATGCGGGGACGTCGCTGGACATGGAACAGAGTCTCGCAGATTACAAGAAGAGCCGGGTGAAGCGGAAAGCCGTTTAGTCAGCCCCGGCTTTAAGGTGCATCGGCATAGTCCCTCATTGACGAATTGCCTGCCGTTGAACCCTTTCCCTTCGCTTTAAGAGTCTTCCTAAGTAGAACGCTCAACGGAAGCGCGGTCGAAGAGCCTGCCCCTGCGTGAATCCGAATGGGACCTGCGGTTCCCTTCCTCGCCACTGAATCCGGCACGCGATTAAATTTCGAGGCTGTGGAGGGATCCATGGCCGGGAGAGAAGACGCAGATCCCTTTCGACTCCGCTACGCTCTGCTCAGGAGGACACCTTGTTTGACGGAGTACGAAGTCTTTCTTCTACAGCCAGCACCTAACCCAATATATTGATGCAGCTTAGGCGAGGCCGGTGGATTCGGCCTGTTCCTGGGCGTGGTAGCTGGAGCGCACGAGCGGGCCGGATTCGACGTGCTTGAAGCCCATGCCTAACGCCTCGTGCTTGAAGAAGGCGAACTCCTCGGGGGTGTAGAAGCGGGTCATCGGAAGGTGATCGCGCGAGGGGCGAAGGTACTGGCCGATGGTGAGGATGTCGACCTTGCGGTCGGCGAGATCGCGGAAGACGGCGAGCAGCTCGTGCATCTCCTCGCCCATGCCGACGATGATGCCGGTCTTGGTGACGATCTGGTCGCCCTCGCGGTCGGAGAAGAGCTCGGCGGCGATCTCCTTGGCGTGCTCGAGGAAGCGCAGCGAACGCTCGTAGCGGCCGCCGGATTTGGCCACGCGGTAGAGGCGGGGGACGGTCTCAATGTTGTGATTGAGGATCTCGGGGCGGACGCCGACGACCATGCGGAGGGATTCTTCGTTGCCCTGGAAGTCGGGGGTGAGGATCTCGACGCGGCAGCCGGGGGCCTGGAGGCGGATCTCCTCGACCACGTTGACGAAGGCGCGGGCGGCTCCGAGGTTGTCGTCGTCGCGATTGACGCTGGTGATGACGGCGTGGTTCAGGCCCAACTGGGCGACGGCGTAGGCCACGCGGCGGGGCTCGTCGAGATCGATGGGCTCAGGCCTGCCCTTGGGCACAGCGCAGAAGCCGCAGCGGCGGGTGCAGAGGTTGCCGAGCATCATGAAGGTCGCGGCCTTCTGGTTCCAGCACTCGCCGATGTTGGGGCAGTGCGCGGATTCGCAGACGGTGTGGAGGTTCAGATCGCGCGCCATCTTCTTGAGGGCGTGGAAGGTCTCGCCCATGGGGGCCTTGGCCTTCAGCCATGCGGGCTTGGGGGCGGGCTTGCGGGGGGTGAGATCGATCTGGACCAACTCGGCGGCCGGGGTCATCGCTTCTTTATTGTACTCAAAGGAAAAATGGCCTGCCGGCCGGGCCCACTTCGTGTGGAGCGGTCCCTTCGGGGTAGGGCTCCCGTTGGTCGCTTGCGAAGAATTCTCGCACCGACCAGCGGGAGGCCCTGGGCGAAGCCGGTATACGCGTCACGAAGTGATCGCTGCCCGAGCAGCAACGCCTGTCTTTTTTTACCCCAGCTCCTGCTCCGCCTCGAGGCGAGCCTTGCGGAGGGCGGTCTCGGCATCGCCGTCGGGGTAAAACTCCATTGCGATCATGCCCTTGTAGTTGAAAGCTTTCAGCTTGCGGTAGACGAGGGGCCAGGCGATCTCGCCGGTGCCGGGGTCACTGCGGCGGGGGACGTCGGCGACGTGGATGACGTCGACCTGGTCGAGGATTTTTTCGAGCTTTTCGACGAGATTTCCGCGCGTTCGTTGCTCGTGGTAGAGGTCGTAGAGGACGCGGATGCGTGGGCTGCCGACGGCGCGGGTGATGGTGGCGGCCTCCTCGACGCCGTCCATCCAGTAGGTGGGGTTTTCGAGGCGGTCGATGGGCTCGAGCAGGGCGGTCATGCCCTCGGCTGCCAGGATTGCGTCGGCGCGCTTGAGGGTGGCGATGGAGGCGGCGCGCTGGCTTTCGTCGCCGACTTCGGGCAGGACCTTGCCGGACATCAGGATGAGGCGGTTGCACTTCACCTGTTTCGCGGCGACGATGAGTCTTTGGAGCTCGACGAGATATGCGTCACCGGCGGCGGGGTCGGCGAAGCCGAGCTTCATGCCGGTGGTGGCGTCGATGGTGAGGCCGAGGGAGGCCATTTTGGCGAGGTAGCGCTCGCGGTCGGCGTCGGTCCACTGCCAGAATTCGCCGATGAGCTCGATGTGCTTGTAGCCGGCGTGGGCGACGGTCTCGAGGTTCTGCTCGAAGGCGGCGCGTTTGCGCAGAACCCAGATCATGACGGAGAAACGGTCGGTGAGGTTTGGCATGCGCCCCTACTGTAACTCTTTGCGCTCCCACGCGGACCCACTGCGCGTGGGGCGGTCACTTCGTGGCGCGTATACCGCCTTCGGCGTGGACCTCCCTGCGGTTCGGCGCGAAGATTTATGCAAGCGACCTACGGGAGCCTCGACCCGAAGGGCACACACACGTCACGAAGTGACCGCTCCACGCGCAGTGGGCCCGGCAGGCAGGCCTTAAGAAGGCCGCCGGATCGGCGGCCTTCTTTTGTGTCTCTGCCGCTTTGCTTAGGCGGCCCGATGGGGCAGTGTCCAGTTGGGACGGATGAAGTGGCAGGTATATCCGTGGGGGATGCGTTCGAGGTAGTCCTGATGCTCGGGTTCGGCCTCCCAGAAGGGACCGGCGGGGACGACCTGAGTGACGGCCTTACCCGGCCAGAGACCGGAGGCGTTGACATCGGCGAGGGTGTCTTCGGCGACACTCTTCTGCTGCTCGGTAGTGTAGAAGATGGCCGACCGGTAGCTGGCGCCGACGTCGTTGCCCTGACGGTTGAGCGTCGTGGGGTCGTGGATCTGGAAGAAGAACTCGAGCAGCTTGCGGTAGCTCAGCCTGGCGGGATCGAAGACGATCTCGATGGCTTCGGCGTGGCTGCCGTGATTGCGATAGGTCGCATTGGCGACGTCGCCGCCGGTGTAGCCGACGCGGGTGGAGAGGACGCCGGGGTAGCGGCGCAGCAGGTCCTGCATGCCCCAGAAACATCCTCCGGCGAGGATTGCGGTCTCCTGGCTCATTGGCTGGCTCATTACTTTTGCTCCTTCGGGAACAGCTTGGCATATTCTGCGTAGCCCTCGCTCTCGAGCTTGTCGGCAGGGATGAAGCGCAGGGAGGCAGAGTTGATGCAGTAGCGCAGGCCTCCGGCCTCGCTCGGGCCGTCGTCGAAGACGTGGCCGAGGTGGCTGTCGGCGTTCGTGGAGCGGACCTCGGTGCGGATCATGCCGTGGGTCTGGTCGGTGAGCTCCTCGACGTGGTCTTCCTCGAGCGGCTTGGTGAAGCTGGGCCAGCCGCAGTGGCTGTCGAACTTGTCGAGCGACGAGAAGAGGGGCTCACCGGAGACAACATCGACGTAGATGCCGGGCTCGTGGTGGTTCCAGAACTCATTGGAGAACGGACGCTCGGTTCCACTCTGCTGGGTGACCCGGAACTGCTCCGGGGACAGGCGAGAGATCGCCTCGGGATCTTTGGTGTAGTTTGGCATTTTCTAGTTCACCAGCCCTTCCGCTGACGTTGACGGCAGAATGTCTGCTCTATTTTCGCCAGCATGTATTTGATCCCGCAAGGGGGCGAATGGATGCAAGGGGGGAGGGTCTGGTCCGGACTTGGCTGCCTTCGTGTTTTGAATGAGTTGAGAGAGCCTGCAGCGGCATCTGGTTTTTCGATCTCGAAGCTTACTTGCCGGACGTAGGAAGAAGTTTCATTAAAAGAAAGGCGGGAGATCGTGTCCCGATCCCCCAAGCCGGTTGAGCTACCTGCGGGTGGTCTCGAAGAGGAACCAGACGCGGCGCTGCCCCTGATCGATCCAGTTCTCGAGCAGGCTGGTGGTGGCGACATCGCCTGCATCGTCGCACAGGTCATGAGCGGCGCGCATGCTCAGCACGAGCGCCTTCTCGTCTTCCTTGAGCTCGCTGAGCATGTCCTCGGGGGTGACATACTCCGCGTCGTTGTCGGCGATGCGCTGCAGCTTGGCGATGTGGCCGATGGAGCGGATGGTCGTTCCACCGAGCTTGCGGACGCGCTCGGCGATATCGTCGGTCATGGCGAAGATCTGGTCGCCGTGGTCGTCGAGCAGAAGGTGATAGTCGCGGAAGTGCGGCCCGCTCATGTGCCAGTGAAAGTTCTTCGTCTTCAGGTAGAGTGCGAAGACATCTGCGAGAAGAGCATTGAGAGCGCCGGTGATGTCCTTTACGGATTCACGATCGATATCGGACGGTGTGGTCAATGGGGCTTTCTGTCGCTGAACGAGTTCTTTTGTCTGAGACATACTCTTAACCTTTCACGTTTGCTGCATTGTGGGGATCATGGTTCTTCCCGAAGTGCGCTTTGGGCGGGAGGAGATTGATCGGACTCTGAATTCCTTCTTCTTCCAAGGATATTTCAATATGAGGCGAGTTATTTTTCAACGGCTTTGCCGATGTGCAAGATCTTGCCTTTGCTCGACTGGATCAGACTCAATAAGACATAGGGTTGGAAGAGCTTAGGCGGCTAATCTTTGGCGAAGCGCAGCATGAGAGAGCGACGCAAAAGGCTGAAGAAAAGGGTATTCCCCTCTGGAATCCTGCCTACGACCTATGAACTGCCTCTTCACAGAGAGTCTTGATTCCCGCGATATTTTTGAGTAGATCGGCCGGGATGAAGTGTCGCTCCGCCAGATATTCAGGGCTATTATAGGAGAGCCATACCTTACCTTCTGCGTCTTGCCATGCGAGAGCTTTGAGGGGAAGATCAATGGCTGCGGATGGAACGGCCACCATGAGAGGAGTTCCCGCTTTTGGGTTTCCGAAGATGAGAAGCTGTGTTGGGTTCATCTTCAATCCCACGCGCTCTGCATCTCCGCTGTGATCGATCAGGACGAGGATCGCAATGCCCTTCGACTTCACGATCTCCTGCAGGCGGGCGATGGTTTCCGAGACCGTATATGGGCTGGATAGGTGAATCAGTCCCTGGTTTGATCCTGAAGACATTTCGTGGGTTCCCTTCGCGGTGTTCGTTTGAGTTTCCTGTGAAATGTGCGAGCAAGATGAAGTCGTTCCCCCCTTGAAATGATATTCGTGATCGAGACATCTGCAAGTAACCCTGAATGGAACTCTCTTTACGCGGCACGATTTGTTCGCCAGCCCAGTAATGACCTTCGCTGCATCTCCTCTTTGATTCGCTGCAAAGGGTTGAGACGGATCTGCTCCTCCCCTCAATACTGAGGTCCGGAGGTACAGAGACATGCGTCGTGAATCAGGAGTGGCTATTGTCCTCGCGCTTTGGCTGACCTCCTGTTCGGCATTGGGGCAGAGGGGGTGTTCGCGGGGAGCGCGTGTCGAGGGCCTTATCACCGATCCGACCGGAGCGATCGTTCCAGGAGCCCGGGTTACATCTTCAATCGGAGAAGACGCCCTCGCGGACCCCGCAGGCCGTTACCGATTCGATTGCCTGCCCGCCGGTGAGATCGTTCTTCAGATCGAAGCACAGGGATTCAAGAGCGGTTCGAAGACTCTCCTCCTCCGCCCCGGAGAGAGCATTCGAGCGGATGAACAACTTGCTCTCGCAAGCGTCGAGACGAGCGTACAGGTCGACGCGGAGAGCACGGAACTGGATAGCGATCACGGTTCGAATACGGTCGATCTCAATACGCAGCAGATCCAGCAACTCGCCGACGATCCGGACGATTTCGTGCGTCAGCTTCAGATTCTGGCGGCGGAATCGGGGGGAGATCCCAGCAATGCGCATATTACGGTGGATGGATTTCAGAATCCGGGCGCTCTTCCGCCGAAGAACTCGATTGCCTCGATCCGCATCAACCCGGACCTCTTCTCGTCCGAATATCAGTGGCCTCCTTATGGTGGGGGTTTGATTGAGATTGTGACGAAGCCGGGCACCTCGAATCTTCACGGAGCCGTATTTTTTACCGGAAGCGCAGGAGCTTTGAACGCTACCGATCCCTTCTCCCTTACGGCGACACCAGGGGGCAAACGGAGATACGGCTTCGAGCTGAGCGGCCCTATCGTTCCCAGGAGAGCAGATTATGCTCTGGCGCTGGAGAAGCGGGATATCGACGAGTTCAATGTCGTCAACGCTAGACTCCCTGACGAGAACGGCGTCGCAACCCCATTTTTGCAGACGGTCACGGCGCCGCAGAGGTTATGGATCGGGTCGGCAAGAACCGGATGGCAGCTCACGCCAAGATCCACCTCCTTCGTAGCCTTTGTCGCGAACGTCAATACGCAGGGAAACCAGGGGGTCGGCGGTCTTGTTCTGCCGGAGGCCGGATATACCGGCCTGACCAGTGAGTACGATCTCAGAATTGGGAATACGCTGACCTTTGGAGCGAACCTGCTGCATGAGACCCGGGTCGGCTTCAGCTGGAAACGATCCGCGCAGACGCCGAACTCGACCGCTCCCGCTCTCCAGGTAGCCGGCTACTTCAGCCGTGGAGGCTCTACCGCGGGAGAGCTCAACACGCGAGAGAGAGATCTTGAGGTCGACGACAACGTCGTTCTCATACGAGGCAGGCACACTCTCAAATTTGGGCTTCAATCGCTCACAATCTTTCTTCATAACTACGATCCGGATACCTTCAATGGGGCGTTTGTCTTCGGTGGGGGAAGCGCGCCCCAGCTGGACTCCAGTGGGAGTTCGAGCGGTCAGACGACGACGATCGATGGTCTCGAACAATATGAGAGGACCTTGCGTGGCCTCCCGGGAGGGATGCCAACGACCTATCAGGTGAACACGGGAGATCCTGTTGTGCCCATTACGCAATGGCGTCCCGCATTGTTTGTCGAGGATACGGTTCAGATTGCTCCACGTCTCACCATGGCGGCCGGACTCCGTTATGGGCTCCAGACCTCGCCTGAAAGCTTTCTAAGCTTTGAACCTCGTCTTGGCTTCGGATGGACCGCTGACAAAAGATCGACGTGGACGTTCCATGTTCACGGTGGAATCTTCCACGATCCCAATACCGCCTCCATCATCTCTGATGTCTATCGGACGAATGGAGTCCGACAGAGGCAGCTGACGATCTATTCGCCGGATTATGCGGATCCTCTCGCGCCAACGGCGACCTCGATTGCGATCGATACTGTTCGGGAGTTCTCTCATTCGATGGTGCAGAAATCAATTCTTTCGGTGGATGTTGATGCGGAGCACGATCTCTCGCATCACTGGAACGCTCGCGCGAGCTTCTACTGGGGAGAAGACTGGGACCGGCTTCGGGTCCGCAACATCAATGCGCCGAGAGTGGCCACCAGCACAGGGATAGCGCCCAATCCGATCGCGGCTCTTTTAGCCTCTCGACCCTTCGCGGCGAACGAAAACATTCTGCAATATCAAAATACCGGCCATCTTGCGGGGAACGTGGTCTCTTTCTCGCTCGATCAACATAGCTACAAACGGTTCGATCTTCACTTCAGCTATCGCCATGTTAATTTCAAGTCCGATGGAGGCGATCCGCTTGGAAGTCCGCAATCGAGCTACAGCGATTCGGGAGAGTCGTCGCGGGCCGATTGGGTGCGGGCGAATGCGGGATCGTTCTTCGGCAGCGTTTCCCTTCCCTACAAGATTCGGTGGTCCGTTCAGCTCGATGGCACGAGCGGAGGAGCGTATAACATCACGACAGGCACGGATGCGAATGGGGATGGAATCTTCAACGATCGTCCGGCGTATGCGTCCGCTCCGGGAGCAGGCACGTACCAGACCCCCTATGGTCTTCTTACGGCCAATGCTGTGAACGGAACCTTGTATCGCAACGCGGGTACGCTGCCGAGTCTCTTTCATCTGGATACCAACCTGAGCCGGGAGTTTGTTCTTAACCCGCGGGATGCTGATCATCTGCGTACATTTGTCGTCAACGCGCGCAGCGCGAACGTTCTGAACCATACGAATGTGACAGGGGTGAGCTCCGTTCTTTCGCCGACCCTGGGACAGCCTACCGTTGCCCAGACAGCGCGGAGGATCGAGTTCGGAGCGCGGTTCTCTTTTTAGGTAGAACGGAGTTTTTGAAGAGGAAAGGCGATGGCCTTCCGGCCGGGCCCACTGCGCGTGGGGCGGTCACTTCGTGACGCGTAGTGGGCCTTCGGCGTGGGGCTCCCGTTGGTCGCTTGCGAAGATGTTTGCGCCGAACCGAAGGGAGGCCCACGGCGAAGCCGACATACGTGTCACAAAGTGACCGCTGCCCGCGTAGGGCGCCCGCGCGGCAGCGCTGTTCTTTATCCCAAATAATTTGTGGATACGCCCTAGCGCTGTTCCAGATGGACCGTATAGATGTCGCTGTCGTCGCGCTGAACCGAGGTCATGAGGACATGGCGTCCGTCGGGGGAGACCGCGCAGCCTGACTCCATCCCGGGCGGCACGTCTTTGAAGCTTGCGGCGACGCGCGATCGTCCGGTGGCCAGATCGACGGCGACCAGCTCGGACGCGGAGGAATCCCATACCGAAGACAGGTTCAGATAGAGAGTCTTTTCGCCGACGCAGAGATCCTCGAAGGAGGTTAGTCGCTTATCGCTATGGAAGACGTCGCGGAGCTGCCCGGTGTCCAGGTCGCGCCGGGCGATGTGCAGCTCGGGCTGAGAATCCTTGAAGAAGATCGTCTTGCGGTCGGGCGACTGCAGAAAGATCGAGCCTACGTCCCAGAAGGTCTGCTCGAGCTGGCCGGTGTCGTCGGAGGACATGCGCCAGATCCTGCCAACGCCTCCTGCGTTCGATTCGAAGTAGATGGAGCGTCCATCCGCACTGTAGACCGGGCTGAGGTAGCGGACGTTGCCGGAGGTGAGCTGCCGGGTCTGGCCTGTAGCGATCTCGCTGACCATCAGGTTGGTCTTGCCGTCTCGTCGAATCGCGTAGATTATTCTGGCTTCATCAGGGGACCAGGCGGGACTGATCGGAAATCCCACGCCATCGAATTTGGTGAGTTGCCGGGGAGAGCTGCCGTCGGAGTTCGCGATCCAGAGCTCGGACGGCCCGCTGCGCGTGCTGATGAAGACAACCCGGGTTCCGTCCGGGGAGTAGACGGGGCTGAACTCCTGACGGCTGGAGGGAGCGAAGGTATGGGAGAGGCCTCGTTCCGGCGAGATCTCCACCAGGTTCGTGACATGGTCTTCCCGCTCGTACGCCAGCTGGGTTCCATCGGGGGAGACTGCGGGCGAGGTAAGGTCCAGGCTGGCGGAGAGCAGGGGCTTCGGTTCGCTGTGGTCCAGATCCACTTGCCAGAGGGCCCAGCTCGAACCTCCGGCGTGGCTGCTGAAGAGGACGTGGCGTCCATCGCAGCTCCAGGCGATGCCCCGGATTCCGGGGTTGTCGGTGGTGAGGGCGCGAGCCGGGGTGGAGGAGGTCTCGCCCTTGGCCGACACTATATAGAGATCGCCGTATCCTCCACGATGCAGGGCGACGAGCGAGCCGTCGGGAGAGAACTTGCCATCGATGTCTCCGCTGGTTCCCGAGGAGGGATTGGTCAGAGGACGTCTCTCTCCGGTGGCCAGGATCAACAGAAGCAGGCGGACTGGTGAGGAGACAGACGGCTGTTCGGCTACGAGAAGAGTCTTTCCGTCAGGCGACCAGTCCAGAGCGGGTTGGTCATCGAAGCGCGGCCAGTAGTACGAGAAGGTGCCGAGGGACCGTTCCTGATCGTCCTGGATCGAGGCCTGAACCACCTCGAAGTGGCTCGAATCGCGATAGCGAAGAAAGGCGATGGACCTCCGGTCGGGAGACCAGACGGGGCGGAACTCGGACTCGGACCGGTGGGTGAGCCGGTAGGGCTGGGACTGGCCGACGCGCTGCAGATAGATCTTGGGGGATTGATGCATGCCGCCATCCCAGGAGAAGGCCAGGGTCTGACCATCGGGTGACCAGGAGGGGGTTCTCTCCCGGCCCGGCTCTGCGTTCACGGGAACTCCCTCGTCTGCCGTGTGGAGAGAGGAGTTTGCTGTGCTGGTCCTTCTCCAGAAGAGGATTGCGAAGACGAGCGCGCAGAGGGTGGGAAGGAGAATTGCCAGCCACAAGCGAACTCGTCGAACCGATGAATTGGGCGCGGGAGTGGGGGCGGAAGGCGGTTCCTGCTTCTCGGGCTCAAGAAATTCGACCAGCCTGGGATCGAAGCGAGGCAGCGTCCGGATGGTCTGGGGGATGTAGGTTCCTTTGGGGATGGTGATCCGAATGGGATCGTCTACGCCATGCACGAGGTAGTACTGGTCGAGCTTGTCGCGAAGCCGCTTGGCATGCACACGCACGATCGGGTCGGTGCGCGGGTTGTAAGCCGGATCGCGTCCGAAGACCTCGACCGCGACCGTGGACTCCTTGATCTGGTCGTTGTTGCCCCGCAGGCTTTGTTCGACACAAAACCGGAGGAACTGAGCGGACCGAGCGGACGAGGAAAAGACCGACGAGGCCAGTATCCGCTCAAGCTGGGCTTGAACTTCCGCTGGTTTGGTTGTCATGGCTATTTTTAGGATAACCAGCGGCGATTACTGGGGTGTAAATGAAAATTAAGGGGTTACGCAGCTATGTAACCCCTCTCGTATCGGCTTGACACTGCCTCGAAGACAGTGTGCGAGGGTTAGATCGAGCCATGAGCCACCCTACTGAAAGACCTCACCCCTTGCACAGGAGTTGGCGCGTTTGGAGTGTGCTGTCCGGAGTCCTGCTGTCTTTTCTCTTCGGTCTGAACATGGCACACGCCCAAAGCAGCGTCGTTAGCGGACACATCACCGACCCGAGCGGAGCGGCGGTATCGAAGGCCGCGATCGAGATTCAAAACGGAGCGACCGGAGTTGTTACAAACTCGTTAAGCAACGACGATGGCTACTACCAGATGCCTCCCCTGCTTCCGGGAGGCTACATTCTTCGGGTCAAGAGTGCCGGCTTCGCCGACTTCACGGTGACGGAGATTCGCCTGGAGGCAGGCGGAGCGAGAACGATCGATGTGCCGCTCAAGATGTCGCAGGCCGCGCAATCGGTGACGGTGGAGGCCTCGGCACCTGAGCTGGTGGTCGACAGGCCGGATCGCGGCAACGTGATCGAAAGCAAGTTCGTACAGAATATTCCGCTGAATATCCGGAATCCTCTGCAGATGGTGAACTTCGCGCAGGGTGTGACGGCTTATAGCAGCGAGTCCGGCAACAACGACCAAAGCCAGGCGTATACCAATACCTTCCGGATCAACGGAGGCAAGCTGTCGACGACCGAGAGCCTTCTGGATGGAGCGGCCAATACGACGACCTATGACTACAATGCGGTCGCGGCGGTTCCCCAGGTGGATTCGATCCAGGAGTTCCGGGTTCTGACCACGGCCTATGCCCCGGAGTGGGGGCGCACCAGCGGAGGCGTCGTCACCTTCGCAACGAAGTCCGGTACCAACCAGCTGCACGGCAGCGTCTTCGAGTACATCCGCAACAGCCTTCTGGACGCGAACGGCTTCAACGCCGACGCGGCTCACCTGGCGAAGCCTCACTTCCAGAGAAATCAGTTCGGCTACGCTCTGGGTGGGCCGGTGGTTTTGCCGCACCTTTATCACGGGCAGGACCGCACCTTCTTCTTCTCGACCTATGAGGGGCTGCGGCAGAGCCAGGCGGGCTCCTTCCTCGGCACGGTTCCTACGGCGCTCGAGCGCCAGGGAGACTTTTCGCAGACCCGCGACGTGAATGGCAACCTGATCACAATCTACGACCCACGGACGACGACGATGGATCCGGCCAACCCCGGGCACTATCTTCGTACACCGTTCGCCAACAACCAGATTCCGGGCGGGTTTTTGAATCCGGTGGGAGTGAACATCCTGAAGGCCTACCCGTTGCCGAACCAGCCGGGACAGGGCGCGAGCTCGACGAATAACTACTTCTCGAACGCGACGACCTCAAGTACGCAGAACACGCTTCATCTGCGCATCGATCATAGATTCTCCGATGCGCAGTCGATCTTCGGTCGGTTCGACTGGTTCCAGAGAAACAATATCTTCCCCGATCCTTATGGGAACAATCTCTCTCCCGAGCCTGGCCGGCAACGGCTGCCGGGCTACAACTGGATGGTTCAGCATACGTGGGTTCTGACCCCGACGACGGTCTTCAACCAACACTTCGCCTACGCGCACCAGGAGTCGAACCGGAGCCCTGAGAGCCTGGGCTTCAATCCGACGAGCCTGGGATTCGATCCCAACGTGGTGCAAGGGCTGACGGCTCTCAGCTTTCCGGAGGTGACGGCGACGCGCATCAGCGGCCTTGGCCCGCAGGGCGGACTGGAGGTCGATTACGGCAGCGTGTGGCAGTATGCGGCGGACCTGACCAAGCTACAGGGAAGGCACTCGCTGAAGTTCGGCTTCGACTTCCGTTATTTCCCCGAGGGACAGAATATTGCCCAGGAGGTCACGGTCACGGCGAACAGCAACTTCACCGGTGGTCCCGATCCCCTGGCCGCCGCTGCGGGCGCGACGGGAAGCGGCGTCGCCGATCTGCTGCTGGGGGCCGGAACGGTCTCGAGCGGATTCGCTCCCGGGTTCAGGGTGACACACCCCTATTACGCGATCTATGCGCAGGATGAGTTTCACATGACTCCGAAGCTCACCCTGACCTACGGTCTTCGCTACAGCCTGGAGCTGCCGGATCAGGAGCAGAAGAATCAGTACATCTTCCTCGATCTGACTTCGCCGTCGCCGTTGAACTCGCAGGTCTCATCGCTGGGAGCGCTGACCGGCGGCCCTGGTTTTGTGGGAACGAACGGTGTGGGCGGCAGGATTCAGCAGACGCAGACGAAGAATCTCGATCCGCGTTTCGGCTTTGCCTATAAATTTGACGACAAGACGGTCGTGCGGGGAGGATTCGGCCTCTTCCATGCGCCTTCGGCGGGGCTTTCGAACGCCTCGGTTGGATTTGCGGCGGTGACGACCTCGAATCCGGCCCAGGCTGACGGAGTTACTCCGCAGTTCAACCTTGCTTCGCCCTTTCCGCAGGGCCTGACGCAGCCGACGGGCAGCAGCCTGGGACTGCTGACACAAGCCGGTCAGAACATCTCCGGCATGGTGCGCCAGCAGCAGATCAGCTACAGCGAACAATGGTCGCTCGATGTGCAGCGGCAGCTTCCGTGGAGCATCGTGGCTACGCTGGGCTATGTCGGGAACAACGGCCTGCACCTCTATACGCCGATCAACTACAACCAGATTACGGACTCGGACTTGAAGCTGGGATCGCAGCTGACGACGACGGTCACCAATCCTTTCTTCGGCGTCATTAAGGACCAGACCTCGCCTCTGAGCAAGCCCACGGTTCAGTACGGGCAGCTGCTACGCCCTCATCCGCAGTTTCTCAACCTGACGGGGAACTCCGTTCCTGTTGGGCAGTCGACCTATCACGCTCTGCAGCTCTCGGTGGAGAAGAGGTTCTCGCAGGGGCTGGCTCTTCTGTTTGCCTATACGCACAGCAAGATGATGGACAATGTGGGCGATTACTTCATCACGACGGGGTTTCAGAACAACAACTGCCCTGCCTGCGACCGCTCGATCTCGCAGCAGGATTTAGCGAACGTCATTCGGCTGAGCGGACAGTACGAGCTTCCCTTCGGACGGGGTAAGCCCTATGCGAACAGCGGATGGCTCTCCGAGGTTGCGGGAGGATGGTCGGCGGGAGCCTTCTTTACCTACGACGACGGTCTTCCGATCGCAGTGACCTCGCCCAACACCTCCAACTCGTTTGGCGGCGGCAACGGGATGCGTCCGAATGTGACCGGCGTCTCGACGAAGGTTCCGGGAGGTCGCCAGATCAAGAACGGCGGACTGTACTTCAATCCGGCGGCGTTCAGCCCGACGCCTTCGTTCCAGTTCGGCAATGCTCCACGCTATTTGGCGGATGTGCGCGCACCAGGCACGTTGAACTTCGACATGCTGGCGGCCAAGCATATCTACCTGCCCGAGCCCTTCGGGTTGGACTTCCGCGCGGAGTTCTTCAACGCCTTCAACCGGGTTCAGTTTGCAGGACCGAATGCGAGCATCAGCTCGTCGAGCTTCGGCCAGATCTTCCTGAACCAGACCAACACCCCGCGGCAGATTCAGGCCAGCCTGCGATTCACCTTCTAAAGACAGGACACGAGAATGTTTCTTCGATTTGCATGTGTAACTCTTCTCGCCGGCGCCGTGGCGGCGCCGGCCGAGGTGACCGATCTGATGTGCACGCAGACGGCGCCGAATCAGTACAAGCTTACCTACAACCTGAATGGGGACTCGCACGGTGTCGAGATCTTCGCGACCAACGATCCTTCCGGAGCGAATGCCCGGAAGAAGATTTTGACCACCTCGAAGACCGAAGCCACGGTAACAGCAGGCAAGGCGGGGGAGAGGATGTACTTCTTCCTCAAGCCCGACCATGGCCTGGAGCGGGAGGTTTCGATCCGCAGGCTTCCGCTCGAGGGAACGCCCAACTTCCGCGACCTGGGGGGATACGAAACGACCGACGGACGGTTCGTGCGCTGGGGCACGCTGTACCGCAGTGGAGTTCTGACGCCGTTGACCCAGGCCGATATGAAGTATCTGAGCCAGCTCGATGTGCGTGTGGTCTGCGACTTCCGCACCGCACAGGAGAACGCGGAGTCTCCGGAGAGGTGGGTGCAGAGCCCAAAGGCAGAGCGGGTGAGTCTTCCTATCGGAGGCGATCAGAAAGATAAGAACTCCGGGATCAGCAAGCTGCTTGCCGGGAATCCCACGCCGCAGCAGATTCAGCAGCGGATGGCCGCGGTTTATGCGGACTTCGCGGTGGAAGCCTCTCCGCAGTATGCCGCTGTCTTCAAGCAGCTGGAGAACGATCATCTTCCGCTGCTGTACCACTGCTCGGCGGGGAAGGATCGCACCGGCGTCTTCAGCGCCCTGGTTCTGCGGGCGCTGGGAGTTCCGGAGAAGACCGTGATCGAGGACTATGCGCTGACGAACAAATACTTCCTTCCGGCGATGGAGCACTCCACGAAGCCGCTTCCAGGGTCGGCTTCGTCGCAGATGGCCGGGCTGACGCCAGAGCAGAAGCATGCGTTGATGATCGCGGACCCGGAGGCGCTGCGAACAACTTTGCGGTCGATCGACAGTAGGTACGGATCATTCGATAACTACCGGCGCCAGGCGCTGGGTGTAAGCGATGCCGACCTTGAAAAGCTGAAGGGTCGGCTGTTGATGCAGTAGGGATAACTTATGTCCACTTGCGCTGAGGTCCGTGGGTGGGTCACAACTTGGTTAAGTGATGAGAGCCTGGGAGAGGTTTCACTTCTGGGCTCTTCTTGCGTTACTGCAAAGCCAATGTGTTTTGATAGAGAGTGTGATGGCGTTGAGACCAGAGGTTCGGGGAGTAGAGGTAGATGCGCAGACACGCTGCATCCACTACCACTCGATGCTCGACATCATTGCGATCAAGATGGCCTGCTGCAATGTTTACTACGCCTGCAAGGACTGCCATGAGCTTCTTGCAGGACACGTGATCGAGGTCTGGCCGAGCTCAGAGCGGGATGCTCCCGCGGTTCTTTGCGGAGCCTGTGGGCACGAGATGACCATCCGCGAATATATGCAGAGTGGTCACCTTTGCCCACGCTGTGGAGCCGGGTTCAATCCCGGTTGCAGGAATCATTATCACTTCTACTTTGCATCGGAAGATACGCTAACTTCCACGGGTGGAAGTTAGCGTATCTTCCTTTTCTGATGGGATATCTATTATCCGAAGGTGAAGGAAAAGGCCTGCACCCCGGGATCCTGAAACTCGATCACGAAGGTGTGATCGGCGACTGGCCCTTTCTGCCGCACTAATTGATATAAGCGGTGATCGGTCACGATACCGTTGCCCTGGGCGTCGGTGTCCACTCCATGATTTTCTCCGGGAGCCTGTCCGTCCACGGTCACGCGAAAGCGAACGGACTTTCCATCGGCGGTGGGGCCGAGCACCAGGTGCAGGTCGCGGGCATGGAAGCGGTAGACGATCTTTCCGCCGGCAGACTGGAGTACAGCCACCTGTCGGTGATCGATCCACTTGCCTGCAAGCCCCCACTCGTTCAATCGAGGATGATTCGGTTCAGCATAGAGTTTTTCGGCGTCTCGCTTAATCCCGCCGGGGGATGCGAAGTTTTCGGCGCGGGCATAGCCGATGTAGGTTTCAGGAGAGCGTACATCCTTCATGTCGGCGGCGGCCTGTTCTCCCTGCCCGTGAACCGCGACCGTGCTGGCTGGCATCGGCTTGGTGTTCGCTTCCTTCAAGAGCTCCTGAATCCAGCGCTCGGATTGGTCATACTCTCCTTCTCCGAAGTGCTCGTAGCGTACCTTGCCCTTGGCATCGATGAAGTAGTGAGCCGGCCAGTATTGATTGTGAAATGCGTTCCATATTCCGTAGTTGCTGTCGAGCGCGACGGGATAGGTGATGCCGAACTTCTGTACGCCCTTTTGAACGTTGGGAAGCTGCTTTTCGAAGTCGAACTCCGGAGTGTGGACTCCGATCACCACCAGGCCACTATCCTTATACTTTTCAGCCCAGGCGCGAACGTAGGGAACGGCTCGAATGCAATTGATACAGGAGTAGGCCCAGAAGTCGACGAGAACGACCTTGCCTTTGAGATCTTTGGCCGTCAAAGGCTTGGAGTTAATCCAGCCGGTCGTCTTGGTCAGACCGTAGAGGGGCGAGCTCCCGATGACGCTCGGCGGCTCCTGTGACTTGGCTGGGGGCGTGGAAATCGCGATGCAGCTTAGGAGCGTGATGAGCGCGACTCCAACCGATCGTCTCCTCTTGGTTAACCAGGAAATAGCAGACATCTGACTCTTGCTCCTCGGTTCAGCAATAACTTCAGTCGGGCACAGTTCAGGGAACAGCCCCATGCCCCTCCAGTAGACGCGTTAGAAGAGACAAAGGTTACAGGAGTTCGCAGGTTGTCTTTCAGATGGTATGTACCTGTTAGTCTTTTCGGCCTATCTCAACTTTGTTTGTTTTCTTGTGATTAGAGAAACTGTTAGAGCTCTCGCTAACGTTGTCCTGCAATCGGCTTTCAATTACGGTGATCCAGATCGAAATCGACCTAGATCTTATTGGCCTGAATATAGATGGAGGAGCTGAAGATGACATCGCGCAGAGAACTGCTTTCCCGTGGAGCTGCGGCCGGACTTTCGCCGTTTCTCCAGAAGGCTCCGCGGGAGGCGGGGACGGGGCGGTCCGCGCCGTCTGTGGACTGGAGGAATGTCCGTGAGTTTGGGGCGGCAGGCGATGCGAGAACGGATGACACGGCTGCCTTTCAGCGCGCTCTCGACGAGGTAGGCAGGAACGGAGGGGGCACCGTGTATGCTCCGACGGGACGCTACCTCTTCAAAGGGTCACTGAACGTTCCTGGAGGAGTGACGCTCGAAGGATCGTTTCGCTGCGTACCCTCCCATGCAGGTCTGCGCGATAAGGGACAGGCCATGCCGGGCGAAGACGGTACGGCCTTCTACGTGGCCGCAGGCCGCGGGAGCGAGGATGGGACGCCGTTTCTTACGCTGAACACGAACAGCTCGCTGTGCGGTGTAACGATCTACTATCCGGAGCAGATTACCGACGGAGAGCCGGTGGCTTATCCGTGGACGATCGCGATGCGCGGAAAAAATCCTGCGATCTTCGACGTCGAGCTGCTGAATCCTTATCAAGGGATCGACGCGAGCAAGAACGAGCGCCACAATATCCGCAATATCACGGGCCAGCCGCTGAGGCGCGGGATATGGGTGGATGCAATCTACGATATCGGACGCATCGAAAATGTTCACTTCAATCCGTGGTGGAGTTCGCACAGCAAGGTCTACACGTGGCAGATGACGCATGGCGAGGCGTTTATCTTTGGCCGTGCCGACTGGGAGTACGTGCTGAACTGCTTCTGCTTCGGCTACCACGTGGGCTATCGCTTCGTTGAAACGGACACCGGAGGATGCAACGGAAACTATCTCGGTATCGGGGCCGACGACTGCAACCGCGCGGTGCTGGTGGATCAATGCGCCCGGTATGGCCTCTTGATCGCGAACGCGGAGTTTACGTCGTTCCATGGCGACGATCCCACGATGATCGAAGTACGGGCGACTAATAAAGGCGTTGTGCGGGTGAGTAACAGCGCGTTCTGGGGACCGTGCAATCAGATCGCGAAGATCGAAGGCACAGGAACCGTGGGCTTCAGCGAGTGTACGTTCGTGCAGTGGAGTAAAGAGGGCAAACGCGCGGCAGTCCAGGCGGCATCGGGAAGCGTGCTGATTCAAGGATGCGAGTTCCTGGAGAACAAGCCTCATCTTCTTCTGGGAGAGGGGGTGTCACGCGCCGTGGTGACGGGAAATCTGTTCCGTGGCCCGGCACAGATTGAGAATCGCTCGCGGGGGGACGTGCAGATTGGACTGAACGCGGCCTCTGCCTGAGAGGCTTGCGATCAGGAGCTCGCGCCGACGTTAGGAATGTTCGCCGGATTCAGGCAGGAGGTGGCAGGCTTCCACATTGACATTGGTGGGAGAGCCGGCCATCATGTTCAACCTCAGAAGGAGTTCGAAGTGGCGCACCGGTCCGCCGGGTTCGATGCCGCAGGTCTTGAGGGCGGCACTTATGCGGGTCAGGTCGGTTACAAGCTTTCCCGCGGCTTCCGTTCCTTCGGCGTTGGCTCCGCCCAGAAGCAGGACGTTCCCGTTCTGGTCGGGGTTACGCACCATTGCGATCAGAGCATAAGACTGACCGGTGGCCCATCCCAGAGCCGTCGGCACGTATTGCGATCTTTCGTGGGCTCGCGGGTGAAGATTGAGGATGATCTCCTGCGAGGTGGCCTTGTCATAGGAGAAGCGAAAGCTCATCGGATCGATGAAGAGCGCCGCCCAGGGGTTGGAGAGCGGACTTCCGAACAGGACGAAGTTGTCGTCGGTCTGGAGATTCGAAAGCTGGATCCCTCTTGCCGAATGCACCTCGACCCCGCGCGAGCCGGCCTGCGCGAGCTCCGCGATTTTGACAGCAATGGGGATATCCACCAGAGCCGCCTTGTTTCCACCTAAAAGGATGTGGCAGAGCTGGGTCACCTCGACCCTCAGCCGCTCGGGATGAGGAATGTAGCTGTGGTTCGCATAGTCCGAGGTCGTGAGGAACTGACCTGTATATCCCTGCACCTCTGCGATGTCAGGATCGCTGGTGATGATCTGCAGCGGGCGAGGAGAGCTGAGGAGGGCAGCCCAGAGAGGGACTCGCCGTGGATTCTGAGCCCGATGATCGTACCGGACCCAGAAGAAAAACCATACCCCTATATTAAGGAGGATCAGTGCGAGCAGAGCCTTGGGCCACCAGCGAACAGCCTGGTTGGGCGGTCGCTCTTCCACGGAGACCTGAGATGGGGAGGGCTCCGGGGGAGCCGGCTCGATCTCGGGTATGGCCATCGTCGGAGATTTTTTAGGGGGGTGTACAGCCGCAGGCTCTGGCCGTAGATCCGGCTCTGTTTCGCGGATGATCTCCGGAAGGTAGGAGCCGAGCGGGAGAGTCACGCGGAATGCGGAGGTGGTTCCATAACGACCGTAGTGCTGCAGAAGACGTTTCCTGACATCGCTCGCGGTGACCCGGACGATGGCGTCTTCCCCGGTGTCATAGGTCGTGGACCTGCCGAAGAGTTCGACCCCGATGACGCGCTCCTTGAGCGAGTCGAAGTTGCCAGCGATGCCCTGGTCGATGATGTATTGAAGAAACTGGCCGCTGCGATGGCTTCCCTTGAAAGCGGCTCCTTCAATGATCTCCTTTACATGCTGCTTAAGGAGAGTCAGGTCTTCTTCCGTCTCGACGATCTTTGCGAAGACGGCATGGGGGTTGCTCTGTCGAGTCGAGGACATGAAAAGCGCCAGGAGGAAATTCTAGCACCGGTCCCAATGAGGCCCCTGGCGAGGAACGATCTTTTGCTGTTGAGGAGGGTCCACAAGGATGTGTTTGACCCAATTAAGTACGGTAGCTACCGTTCTCACCTGAGCTCGCCCTCTAAATGGCTGATTCATATAAGCTTGCATCTTCCGTTACATCCCTCTCTAACCTTGTGAAAACCTCATGGCCTCCAAATAAGTTTTCTATGCCTGAAAAACAAGAAAAAGAAGTCAGCGGAACTTTTTGCGGAGGCATTATGAAAACAGGAATTCTTAGCGAGAGGGACTCCCCTTTACCCACCAGATCATGCCTGATTCCAGAAGCTGTATCGCAGCTGGGCTCATTCCTTTTTCTGCTGGCGCTGTGTCTCAGCGGATTGAATCGGAGGGCATTCGGCCAGGCCGAACAGGGAACGATCACCGGAATCGTCAGGGACTCGAGCGGCGCGGTGGTTGCCGGAGCCAGCGTGAAGGCGACCAACATCGCCACGAACGTCTCGAGCGCGACGGTCTCCGGCTCCGACGGCTACTATACGATTCCATACGTCAACCCGGGCACCTATAACGTGACTGCGGAAGCGAGCGGGTTTTCCTTGTCGACGGTCTCAAACGTCCGCATCACGGTGAACCTTTCCACCAGCGTGAACCTGACGCTTAAGGTTGGAGGTGTCACGCAGAGCGTGGTGGTTCAGGCGAACTCGATTCAGCTGGAGACGGAGAACTCGGAGCTTGGCGGGACCGCGTCGCGAGACCAGATCATCGAACTTCCACAGCTGGGAAGAAACCCGTATAACCTTGTGGCGCTGCAGCCCGGTGTGCTGCCGGTGTACAACAACGCTGGAATCCAGGCGCAGATTAATGGCGGTATGGCCAATACCAGCAATGTTCTGCTGGACGGCGCGACTCAGGTGAACAGCTCGTCGGGCGATCTTGCCTACACACCGCCTCTGGAGTCCGTGGGTGAGCTGAAGCTGATCACCAATAACTATTCGGCCGAGTATGGGATGTCGGGCGGAGGCGTGGTGACGGCAGCCTCCGAGGCCGGGACCAACGCCTATCACGGCAGCGCCTATGAGTATGTGCGGAATACCGTGTTCAATGCCAACGGATGGTATCCCAACCATGTGGGCCAGCAGAGAAGCACCTATCGCGAGAACAACTACGGCTTCTCGCTCGGCGGCCCGGTGGTCTTTCCCAAGATCTACGATGGGCACAACAAGACCTTCTTCTTCATGAATCTCGAGTGGGATCCGCAGAGCACGCCTTCGCTGATTACGGCGACGGTGCCGACGGCGGCTATGCGGACCGGAGACTTCTCCGGCCTGGTGGACCAGAGCGGCAACCGGATTACCGTCTATGATCCGAACACGACCTCACTGGTTCCGGGGACGGCGAATACCTGGACGAGGCAGCCCTTCCCGGGAAACATCATTCCGGCCAGCCGCATCACCAATCCGATCGTCCAGAATGTGCTGAAGTACTATCCTCTGCCGAATACGCAAGGAGTAGAGGGGATCTATAACAATTTTGTATCGACTCCAACTAGGACGACGACGCAGAATACCTTCCTGGCGCGCGTCGATCAGAACTTCGGAACCCGCCACAAAGCGTTCGTTACGGTGGGGCGTCATGCGAACAGCGCGGTCACGCCTCTGATCAATATTGCGTTTCCCCAGACGGACACGAATGGAAGTCCGGGAGGAGCGACCAACACCGCATGGACTGGCACGGTGAGCGATACATGGACGATCCGTCCCAACCTGCTGGTGGAGTTTCGCGGCAACTTCGTCCACACCTTCTTCGGCACCCTGGTTCCGAGCCAGGGATTCGATATCTCGAGCCTGGGCTTTCCTGACTCCTTCGTCTCGCAGACAACGAGCAAGGTATTTCCGCAGTTCCAGATCGGCGATGCGAATAGCCTGGGCATCGCGAACTCGGCGGTCGACTCCGACACGGAGGGCAGCAATCAGGGCCAGGCTCACCTGACCTGGGTGAAGGGACCGCATACCATCAAGGCAGGGTTCGACTATCGCTTTGTGTACTTCAATCAGTTCCGTCCTCTGAACCCGGCCGGGTACTTCACCTTCGGCCGCGGCTACACCCAGGGGCCTGACCCGGCAAGCGCGACAGCAGATGCAGGCTGGGGCTTCGCGACGTTCCTGCTGGGTGCTCCTGACGGCGGCTACACGACGCGGGACGCCTCCTCAACCTCGTCGCAGAAGAACACAGACGCCTATATCAATGACGACTATAAGATCACGAACAACCTGACGCTGAATATCGGTATTCGGTACGACGTTCTGACGGGATGGACCGATCGATACAACAAGCTGACGTGGTTCGATCCGACCACGCCTGATCCGGTGATCGGGTTGCCGGGCGTCGTGCAGTATGCGGGCGTCAATGGAAATCCCCGCGCGGAGAATGATACGGATTACACGAACTTTGCACCGCGCCTTGGCTTTGCCTACAAGCTGGGAGAGAATACGGCCATCCGTGGAGGATACGGTCTCTTCTGGGTTACGAACAGTGACGGCAATGTCGCCGGCACGGGGTTCCAGGTGAGCACGAACGTCTTTACCGGGGCTCCTGCGGCGGCTCCGAATACGCCACCGGCTGGAGCCTCCCTCTCCAATCCATTTTCGGCCGGTTATCTTCCATACCCCGCTCCTGCGGGCTCGCTGGTCGGGCAGGGGATCGGAGCCCCATTCCGTCCCGGAACGCTGCCGAGCCACCAAGATTGGAACCTGAGCATCCAGCGAACGCTGACGAGGAACACGGTGTTGACGGCGGCCTATGCGGGATCGCGCGGAGAGCACCTCTGGTACAACCTGGATCGCAACTCCGCTCCGCTGAGCGATCTAAGCCTTGGATCGAAGCTTACGCAGCAGGTTGCCAATCCCTATGCCGGGCGCCTGCAGGGAGCCCTGGGAGCGCCAACGGTGGCCTACAGCCAGATGCTTCGCCCCTTCCCGCAGTACACGGGGGTGAGCTGGTATCACGATCCGGTAGGAGACTCCTACTACGACGCCTTCACCCTTCAGCTGCAGCATCGCGACGATGCGCACGGCCTGTATCTCCAGGCCTCGTATACGCTCAGCAAGGGGATTAATGATATTCCGGAAAGATACGCGGGACGGGGAGGAGCCATCATCGATCCCACCAACCTGAGTCTCTCCCGCGCCGTGGCGGAGTACGACCGCCCGAACTACCTGGTGGCGAATTATATCTACCAGCTTCCCTTCGGCCAGGGACATCGCCTTCTCGGCCAGGGGCCGTTGGGCTATGTCATCGGCAACTGGCAGTGGGCGGGGATCATGACCTACGGGGCCGGACTTCCGGTGATTATTACTGTGCCGAACAATACCAATCTGCCGGGGATCGGAGTGGTGGCTGACCGGGTTCATGATCCGCATCTCAAGAGCGGTCAGACTCCGGTTCACTGGTTCGACACGACGGCCTATGCGATTCCCGCGGCATATACCACGGGGGATGGAAACCGTAACGAGCCGAGCCTTCGCGGGCCGACCTACGGCAACTGGGACATGAGCCTGAACCGGAAGCAGAAGTTCGGGGAGAGGGTAAGCTTCGAGCTCCGCTTTGAGGCGTTCAACGTGTTCAACAACCGTAATCTGGGGCCGCCGGATGGCTCGATCACCTCCGGCACGTTTGGCCAGATCACCAGCAGCAACCAGCCGCGCAATCTGCAGCTCGGAGGCCGGCTCTCCTTCTGAGGAAGACAGATCGACACTCAACAGAGAGATCGAATTTCTGTTCTGATTCGCCGTATTGCTCTTTCGCCGCGCTCCGCCTGTGGAGAGAACATCTCGCAGGTGGAACGCGGCCTATCTCTTTGAGGACAGCTACAAAAAGGGCGTTGCGAAGCGTATGGCCGCAAATGTCCACTTCGGCGATTCAACGGCAGTGCGAAGAAGATACAGGACTTCTTCTCGTTTCCGTGCGGACGCTTGCCCCTGACATAAAGACTTGATCCGATTCGTCAACGGAAGCCAAGTATTTTCGTTCAAAAAAGGGCTTGCGTTTCCATTAGTGAATGTTACATTACGATGAATGCATTTGGCTTTGAAACTATCAGAGACCGGTGCAGACCCCTGGGAAAGCTGGTGGAATGAGATGACGGAAGAGTTACGGCAGAGATTTGTGAGGGCCCGGCTGGCGGCTATCCTGCAGCATGAACTTCGAGAAGAGGGCTATCTCGATGCCAGCTCGCACGTAGCGATTGTTCCCAGCATGGGGTATCTGGTAGCCATCGGTCGAGGAGATTATCTGACGATACGTCTCGTGGAAGGTCAATAATTGGCTTTTGGTTCAGGGCTGAGGGCTCATCGTCTGTTCATAGACCCTTTGTAATGGCTGTCAGCGCTTATCCCGAGCCCTACCGTACGCAGCCTCATGCTCGATGCGGTTTTGCACATCGGAGTACGTCTCCCAGGTTCCCACAGCAACCAGGCCCAGGGTAATTCCGTAGAACACCGTAATGTCCGCCAGGTAGAAGCCGACGATATCGTTATGCGAGTGATCGATCCGATGCAGCTTGCGAATCCATGAACGCGTTAAGACCAAGAACTCCAATCACGATAAAAAGCCGACGATGACCACGCCCAGCAGGACGTTGGAGAGGTCGTACAGCCAATGGAGATCCATGGGGCACTGTTCTCTGTTTTCTAAGAGTCGCTAACGTACGAAAGGCGTATCCGGGCAGGGAGGTCTACCTGCCGGATACGCCTTTCGTGGATCTACGCCTTGCGCGCGTTATCCGCGGCAACGTGCTCGACTTCGACCTGCTGGCGGCGAACCGTGTCATGCACCGTCTCAACGTGATCGGAGCCGGTCTTGCCGACCACAACCTCCTCGGCGATGTGAGCGGACTTCGAGACAACAGCCTCTTCGGCAGTCTCACGTACCTCGACCATCGTGTCGGACCAGTCGATGTCCTTCACATAGTTCGGATCGGAGATAGCGCGGCGAACAACCTCAGCGTGCTCTTCGTGGAGAGTTACCTGCTCCTCGACCGGCTTTTCGGTCACGAAGCGGCGGATGCGGGTCGTTCCCTGCTCCACCAGACGCTTGCCAACCTCGAGGTGCTCCTCGGCCAGACGGATCACCTGATCCTTCCCAAGATCGGAGGTGACGGGCTTGGCAGGCAAAGCAACGGCAGTGGCAGCAGCGGCCGGAGCAGCGATCGCTGCAGCGGTCTCCTTCGAGAGGACACCGGTATCGACGGCGCGATCCTTGACGTCGACCAGGTTGTGCTGGTTAAGAATTCCCATCGCCTTGGGAATGTCCTCCTCGTGGGCGCGAAGCGTAAGGACGACGCCGCCCGACTCGACAGCCTTGGCATAGACGGTTGCTTCGTGCTGTTCGATATCGCTTCCGAACAGGCGATGCCAAAGGCCGGGCTCACGGAGAGCATTGGCGCTCTTCGGGAGCTCATCGCCGCCGACGATGCTGATCTCGTTGGCTTCAAAGCCGGCATGCTGGAGATTGGTGGAGGCGACCTGCGCGTGCTCCGCAGTGTCAAACAGGGTAACAATCTTCTCGTAGGCGCTCATGGTTATTTCCTTTCGGGGTTGTCTGAAATTAGGTTGTGCCACGTTGTCGGCAGACGCGGCCTGATCTAAAGGAGTCCGAGAGATTTGGGCTTTCTGCCTCCGGAGCGTGACCGTCTCCTGATATCTCTCGGTTTGCTTCACCCGTCGAATGTGCACCTCTTCTTTAAGCACGAGGCGCCGTTCCACTTTCAGGACTTCTTCAACGACGGGAATGATTGTGACATTGCCCTCACGCCGGATGGGAGGAATGGTCTCCACCGGGCGGTCGATGGCGATGCGTTCCACCTCAACCTTCTCGTGCTCCAGAAGCTCATCCACCAACTGCTGATGCGTGTGCGTTACACGAGAGACCTGTACCCGCGCCGTCTCGACGACACTCCTGGCAACAGTGGCTTCTTCTTCGAAGAGGGGGATGACTGTCCCCCGGTCTGCCTTTGCTTCTTCAGCGACAGGCAGACCGGAATCTTGAGCAGAACGATTCGTCACGGGTGAACCTCGGAAAGCAATTTTTAGATGACTATTTCTGTGTGACCAGCATCGAGATGCGCCGGTTGAGCGCGCGCCCCTCTTCGGTCGCGTTATCGCCCACGGGATGTTGCTCTCCGTAGCCCTTTGCGACCAGGCGGCTGCGATCGATTCCCATTGTCACCAGCTGATCCACCACGCTGTTGGCGCGGTTCTGGGAGAGTTTGAGATTATTCGCAGCATTGCCTGTGTTATCGGTGTAGCCCCCGATCGTAAGGTGTACTGCGGGATATGCTTTAAGAATTGCCGCGATGTTATTGAGTTGCTCTGCCGACTGCGGCTGCAGCGAATCAGAGTTGGTGTCGAAGAGAAGACGGTCGAAATCGAACCAGGTGGTCTTGTCCGGGTTGCGATTGGGATCCTTGATAAAGGCGAGAAGCCGCCCCTCGACCCCATGTTCGGGTATATGCAGCGCGGTGCCGTCTGGGAGCGTCGTATCGACGAGAGCGCCTAAATCTGCACCCGTGGAAGAGAGTACGGGCGCGTGCGCTGCCGGGACCGGCGCAGGTGTCTGAACTACGTCAGGAGCCGGCGTCGTATGCGAGCGATACCACCAGAATCCCAGCAGAGCGAGCAAGGCCAACAGGCCGATCAGCCAGGGAAGAATCGATCCACGCTTCTCTTCATGCCGAACCGTTTGAGCGACCACTGGATCGACTTCAACCTTGTGGGTACTCACGGCCTGGTAGGCTAGCGGAAGCTTCGATTGCAACGCATCGCTTTCACGCGATAGAAAGCTTGGAAGATTGCTTGCATTGACAGAGCCGTCACGAATCTTGCTGCCAAGAAGACCGAGAACTGTCTGCGCACCGAGTGCAAGTAACGTGGTGGCAGCCATCGAGCGCAGACCGGATTTGCTGCTGAGAGCTTCCGTGACGACGTTTATCTGATTGCCGAAGATGGTTGAAAGAAACTTCGATCCCCCTGTCATGAAAGAGGAAGAGGGATTCGTCAATGCTCCGCTTGTGACTGCATTCACAACGGGGTTTTCCGGAGCGTTTTCCGCCATCTGCAGTATTTGCGATAAAAAGTTTTTATCGCCAGACCGTTGTGAAAGACCGTTGATCACAACAGCGACGGCGGATTGGAGTCCATCCAGCGTAACTCGCTCGGTGGCTCCAAGATGAGTGGCAACGCTCTGAATAGCGGATGCGGAAAGGGACGAGGAGAGTGTCGCTAAGGAGGAAGAACTTTGCACCTTGTATAACTCCTTTATAAGGAAACAAAGAGCCCGTTCTACTTGCCGAAGTTCGACTTCAGCCTATGATGTCCACTTGAAGAAGCACAAGCATATCAACTTGGTTTTCACGGGAAAAAAATATGTTCCCGGAAGATTCAAACCCAAATTAGAGCCTGGCAGCAACGATGGCGAATCGAATCTTCAGTGACGACAACAAGACATTACTCCTACTGCGGGTCCAGCTTCAACCATGGAATGATGTCTTATTTCGGCAGAAAGATGGATTGCAGAATGGGTAAGCTCTAGATGGCGCAGGTCTTTGACACGGTTTAATTTTCGATACCGCAGATTCAGCCAAAATTTTAAAGACCTCCTCTACTATCGACGGGGAACCGGTTCGATGATCTGCGTACTGGCCTGACTTGAAATCTTCACGACGCCTCATTCTTGGACATGACGCCGCTACCGCCGCATTGGTGGCCTCGGCGATTGGTCCGCTGGCAAAGCGCGATCTGGGAGAGGAGCCCGCAAGAAGGTACACGACGCAATCTCGGAGGCGGAGCCTGACCTCGGCTGGTCTTTGCTGAACGCATTTCCCATAAGCCAGATCGATGCAACTGGCTGGCATCCAGCCCTTCTCTATTGTGAAAGTTTCATCGTCAGCTCCGGAATTAACCTCCTGGAGATTGTGGCGAAATCGCGCTAGTCTCTAGCATTAAACCTCTTAGCGAGGTGCACCATGCAGACGCCCGAACTTCTTCAGAAGAACCAGAAAGCTCCTCAGATCGAGGATGATCGCACGGCAACCGGCGTGGAGGCCCTGAAACAAGCTATCCTCAACAATCTCTTTTATCTTGGAGGCAAGACGCTGGACTCCGCCAGCAATCAGGAGTTTTTTTCCGCGGTTGCCTATACCGTTCGCGATCGGATTCTTGCCCGATGGCTCGCGACGATCGACGACAACGCCAAACACGATGTTCGCGTGGTGGCGTATCTGTCGGCTGAGTTTCTGATGGGACCTCACCTGGCCAATAACCTGCTCAACCTTCAGCTGCGCGACGCGTTTCAACAGGCTGTCGTTGAACTTGGCCGCGACCTCGACGAGATTATCGAAGAGGAGAGTGAACCCGGCCTGGGAAATGGCGGCCTCGGGCGACTTGCGGCCTGTTACATGGATTCGTTGGCGACCCTGGGCGTCCCCGCGATCGGCTATGGGATTCGTTACGAATTCGGAATCTTTCAACAGAAGATCGAAAACGGATGGCAGGTTGAGCTGACAGACCACTGGTTGCAGTACGGAAATCCCTGGGAGATTCGACGGCCACATGAGGCTGTCGAGGTGGGCTTCGGGGGCCATACGGAGTCGTGGACCGACTCCCACAGCAAGTACAACGTACGCTGGCTTCCGGCCTCGCTCGTGAAAGGTATTCCCTACGACACTCCGATCCTCGGCTATCTTTCAGGAAGAGCAAACGATCTGCGTCTTTGGAAGTCGGAATCGACAGAGTCGTTTTACTTCGATCGCTTCAACAGCGGCGACTATCTGGGTGCGGTGGCGGGAAAGACCTTTGCCGAGAATATCTCGAAGGTCCTGTATCCGAACGATGAAGAGATTCAGGGCAAGGAACTTCGCCTGCAGCAGCAGTACTTCTTCACCTCCTGCGCGCTGCAGGATCTGATCCGCGTGCATCTGGCGGCGGGACGTTCTATCGAAAACTTCCATGAAAAGTGGGCCATTCAGCTCAACGATACGCACCCCTCCATCGGCGTGGCGGAGCTGATGCGGCTGCTGGTGGACGAGCATGGCCTCGGATGGGATCAGGCATGGAAGATCACTACACACTCCTTTAGCTACACCAATCACACCCTGCTTCCGGAGGCTTTGGAACGCTGGCCGTTATCGTTATTCCGTCATCTCCTCCCCCGTCATCTAGAGATCATCTACGAGATTAATGCTCGTTTTCTGCACGACGTATCCCAGGAGCTCAATGACGATTCTGAAAGAATCTCCCGGATGTCGTTGATCGACGAGCACGGAGAAAAATATGTGCGCATGGCCAATCTGGCCTGTGTCGGGAGCCATAGGATCAACGGAGTCGCCGAGCTCCACACCCAGCTGTTGAAGTCCGATCTTCTTCGGGATTTTTATCAGCTATGGCCGGAGAAGTTTGTAAACGTAACCAATGGCGTGACTCCGCGGCGTTGGCTGGCGGTCAGCAATCATGAGCAATCCGCCCTGATGACGGAAAAGATCGGCGAGGGCTGGTTAGGAAATCTCGAGCAGCTGAAGCAGCTGGAGAAGTACGCGGAGGACTCCGCCTTTCGTCAAGAATGGCGGAGAGTTCAACGCGATGTGAAGGCAAGGTTGGCTCGCCATATTCTGAAGACCACCGGAGTCACGGTAGATCCCAGCTCGATCTTCGACGCTCAGGTTAAGCGAATCCACGAGTACAAGCGCCAGCATCTGAATGTGCTTCACATTCTTACGCTTTACTATCGGATGAAGCACTCTCCGGATCTCGATGTGACTCCACGAACATTCCTGTTTGGCGGCAAGGCGGCGCCCGGCTACTTTATGGCAAAGCTGATCATCAAGTTCATCAACTCCGTGGCTCACGTCGTTAACAACGACCCGGATATCAAGCATCGCCTGAAGGTAATCTTCCTTCCGGATTACAACGTCTCGCTTGGGCAAAAGATTTATCCCGCCGCTGATCTTAGCGAGCAGATCTCGACGGCAGGCAAAGAAGCCTCTGGAACAGGCAACATGAAGTTCTCAATGAATGGGGCACTTACCATTGGGACGCTCGACGGTGCAAACATTGAGATCAGGGATGCGGTGGGGCACGAGAATTTCTTCCTCTTCGGCTTGACTGCCGAGCAGGTCAGCCTCAAGCTGGCTTCCGGATATCTACCCCATGAGATCTACGAATCCAACGCAATCCTTCGTGAAGTTATCGATGGAATCGCCGCGGGTCATTTCTCGGACGGAGACCAGAATATCTTCCGTCCTATTGTGGATGAGCTGCTTACCCACGATCGCTATCTCTTGTTTGCTGATTTTCCCCCCTACATTGAGTGCCAGAACCTCGTGGGCGAAGCGTACCGCAACCAGGAGCAGTGGTCGAGAATGTCCATTCTGAATGCGGCCAGGATGGGAAGGTTTTCTTCGGACCGATCCATCCAGGAGTATTGCAGGAATATCTGGCACATGACGGGCTTAATCCAAGTCTCAGGCTCCACAAGCTGAAGCTTCCCATGTACCTGTGGGCATACAGCTCAGGCATTCGTTCCGCCATCAACGGTCAGATTCGCCCCGGTAATGTATGAGGACTCCGGGCTGGCGACGAATGCCACGAGTGCGGCAACCTCATCAACATGCCCATAGCGATTGAGGGCAGTCACTGCCTTTTGCGGCGTAGCCCAATCGCCCACAGCTGGATTCAGGTCCGTATCGATCGGACCTGGCTGGACATTGTTCACGGTGATACCCCGGCCTCCGATCTCTCTGGAGAGACTTTGCGCAAACATCTTCACCGCTCCCTTGGTGGCCGAGTACGCTGCCAGTCCCGGAGTCAGATTGCGCTCGCCGACGCAAGAACCGATCATAATGATGCGGCCGTTATTCTTCATATGCTTGAGCGCCGCTTGTGTCGTGATGAATACGCCGCGTACATTGATGTCAATTACACGGTCCATCTCTTCCGGTGTTGTCTCCTCGAATAGCTTTGGAATGGCCGTGCCGGCATTGTTCACGACGACATCCAGCTTGCCCAAGGTGGCGACGGCCTTCTCAACCGCGCTCCGGACAGCTTCTGTGTCAGCTGCGTCCGCCTGAATAGCAACAGCCTTCCCACCCGCGTCTTCAATCGCTTTGACTACCGCAGCTGCTGCGCTGGCATCCTTTGCGTAAGTAATGGCTACACTGGCTCCATCTGCAGCCAGACGTCTTGCGATCGCGGCACCGATTCCACGCGATCCTCCGGTTACCAATGCGACTTTCCCTTTTAGTGAGTCAGACATGTGTCTTCCACCTTTCTTTTTACGCAATTGGATCTCTTGACCGATCAAAGAAGAATTCGCAGCGAAGTAACTTATGCTTCTTCCGCTCTATTGCGGATACTTCCGTTATGCGATGAACAGTTTCCACGACCATAACCTCGAAGCTTCGTGGTGTGAAATTACTTTGTGGGCTTAGGGGTTATGCTTTTTAGGCAGAGGTGGCCCTCTTGGAACTTAGGCATCTTCGTTACTTTGTAGCTGTCGCCGAAGCACGAAGCCTCAAGCTTGCGGCGGAGGAGAAACTGTACACAACCCAGCCCTCTCTGAGCCGGCAAATTCGCGATCTTGAGGATGAGGTAGGTACTCCGCTTTTCATAAGAGGAGCAAAAGGTGTTGAGTTAACGCCGGCGGGACGAGTGTTTTTGGATCATGCACGCGTGATGCTCTCTCAGGCAGAGGCGGCAGTGCAATCCGCTCGGCAGATAGCCTACCCAACGAAGCCTTCCTTCGCCTTAGGCTTCATGATTGGTCATGACACCACGTGGCTTCCCGAAGCTCTCAAGCTCCTTCGGGATGAATTGCCGAATATTCATGTGGTGATCTCGACGCAGAACTCCCCGCAGCTCGCCGCTGCTCTCCTGCACGGTGGCATTGATGTAGCTTTTCTTCGGAGGGAGGATGGCAGCAACGAACTGGACTTCAGGACTCTTGTCGAAGAACCGCTCGAGGTATTCCTGCCTTCGGGTCATCCTCTCGCGACTAAGAGCACGATCGACATTCAGGAAATCGTCAAGGAGACATTCATCAGCGTATCCGGAACGGCTCTCAGCATTTCAGGAAAGCAGCCGGCTCTGCGGCGAGCGATAGACAGGTATCTCAAAGACAATGGCATCGAAATCAGCCCCAGCCATGAGGTGGATAATCTCGGCGGCATCATGTCTCTCATCGCTTCTACGCAGGGTGTTGCTCTCCTCCCTCTTTATGCAAAGACCTTCCTTCCAAATGCTGTGACAACTCGGCCGCTCCAAGGCGTGGTGCCGAAGATCGATCTATCGATCGGCTATCGCAAGGCAAATCCATCCCCCATACTGAAGCTCTTTCTTGCGCGGGTCAATGAACTCGCGGCCAGATTTTCTGATGGCTAATTCGGTGTATCGGTCATGGGCCCTCAAAACGAAAGACGTCCGGCGAACTGGATCTGTCGCGGATTGTTGGTTTGCGCGCTTACGATGCCGAAGGTCGCGCTGCCGAGCTGCGTGCCGGGATCTCCAAACTGCACGCGGTTATATAAGTTGAATATCTCCGCCTTGAAGTCAAATGATAGCCGCTCGCGGATAGGAATCGCTTTGCTGAGGGTGAAGTCCCAGTTCGCGATGCCGTGTCCACGGAGCGTGCTATCAAGACGACTTTCATTGCCGAAGGTATAGGCCGGCGGAGCCGCGAAGTCCGCCGTATTGAACCACTGATTGACGCGCGATTGCGCAGAGCCGCTCTTCTCTTTGTTGTTGGGATCGACGACATTGGGGCGCGAGCCTCCTCCAAGGGAGTTGGTCTGATTTGCCGCGGTAGTGAGCCCGAGAGGGAAGCCTGATTGCAGTGTGGTAATGCCGTTCACCCCCCAGCCACCAAGGATGCGATCGACGAAGGGACCGGCGTTGGCGAGGAAGTGCTTATTTTTGCCGAATGGCAGGGGCAGGACGTAGCTGACCACGACGCGATGGGGAACGTCGAAGCTAGCGAGACTCTTCTCGGCGCGAAGGTTATTCCAGTCTTGAACACCGGCGGTGCCGTGGCTCTCCAGCCAGCTGGTGAGTGTATCGGTATTGCTGATGAGCTTAGAAAAAGTGTAAGAGCCGGAGATGATGCCGCCGCTTTTGAAGCGCTTCAGCAGACGAGTCTGAAGCGAATTCCAGTGTGAGTCGCCTTGGCCGCCGCCAGTGTCCTGGAAGTTCTGGAACTGCGGATAGGGACGAAGCAGCTGGCCGCGGGCAACGGTCTGGCTGGCCAGCAGACCGTTGGTGATATGTCCGAAGAAGGGATTGGCCACGGGGGTGTTGAGGGCTGCTCCCTGACCCAGTGCCGAGTCTGGGAGCTGGTTGAGCTGCACGGTGGAGAAGGCGAGATGGCTGCCTTTGGATCCGGCGTACCCGATGTCGAAGAGAAGGTCTCCGGCGAACTGCTGCTGGATCTGGATGTTCCATTGCTGTGCGTAGCCGAAAGGCGCATCGGGATTAGGAGAGACGACGCTCTGGCCCTCGAACTGAGAGAGCTTGGAGGGGTCATGACCGATGGGAGGCACGAGACCTGTGGGGAAAGGATCGCCGAAGGTAGCTGCGGGATAGAGGCTTGTGGTCCCCCCGACGGAAGAGACAATGGTGGTGGTCGCGGCGTTGATTGGGGATTGGAAGGGAGAGAGGCTGTAGTTCACCATGTCCGGAGGAATCCAGGAGAGGCCGTAGCCGCCACGAATGGACATGGAGGGGTTCGGGCTATAGGCCATGTTCACACGCGGAGAGACGAGTCGATAGCGGTTACGCAGGAATTGGCGCGGCGAATAGGCGGGGCTGTTCACCAGAGCGATCTGTCCTTTGAGTGGAAGCCCCACCTGCGCGCCTAATGGATCGGTGGCATTTGGCTGAAGCACGGTCAGGCGATCGCTCTTCTCGGTAAAAGCTTCGGGAAGCTCCCAGCGGATTCCACCGGTGAGCGTGAGCTTGCGAGAGATAGCGAAGCTATCCTGAAGATACGCACCAAGATACCAATTGATGGCATCGGTGAAGGCGATGCTGGCCGCGGAGCCGCTGGCGGGATTGCCGAGAAAGAACGAGGCCCCGGCGTAGCCGGTATTGGTCAGCTGTGCATTGTTGTGAGTGGGATCGAGCTGGGCCGTGAACCCCTGATCAAAGGTAAAAGAACCGGCCGCGGTACCGCTTTGCGCGAAGTTCCACTCGTTGTGCCGGGCCTCGCCTCCGAACTTCAGCGTATGGCGTCCCATAATTTTGGTGATCGCGCCGGAGACGATGTAGTTATTTACGATCGAACGGTTATCGGTTCCGTTGAACCCGTAATATCCGTTGCTCGCCAGCGGCGCGACAGGCAGCGTAACCTGCGAAGCCAGATTTGCCCATGCGGGTCCGAACTTGGAGAGGTCCGTTCCGATCTGCTGCGGCGTGAAGCCATTGGTTGCGCGTACGTAGGAGACACGGAAGTCGGCGATCGTATGCGGATTGAAGGTGTAGGTATCGCCAACGACGAAGTTCTGCGATCCGGTGTAGCTGGAAAGGCCGCCGAAGTTCACGTGGAACGGATCGGCGGGAAGACTGGTTCCGGCCCAATACGTGTAGCGCGCAAAGAGGCGTTGCTGCTCGCTCACGTTCCAGTCGAGCCGGCCGGTGTACTGGTTTGTATTTCCGCCGAGGCCGACGTTGGTGACGAAGTTGTTGCTCGGCAGGCCCGCATTGCTGATCGTCGCGGCCTGGTTTGGAGCGCCGTAGTAGGTGAAGTACTGTCTTGCGGCAGAGTCGAGACGGCTGGCCGGAATACGGTTGAAGGCAAAAGGCAGACGCGGAGCAGTGCGTCCTGGCGGGCACGCCGGGGCGCCAGTTACTCCGCAGGTGGTAAGTGGATCGTAGAGTTGAGTGCCATTGCTGGCGGTGCAGAGTCCGTTGCTGTCGTATGCGGAGCAGAGAGAGCTGAAGTCGCCATTCTTAAACTCCCCGGTCGGCACCGTCAGAACCGTTGGATTTCCCCGACGGAAAGAAAAGCCCTCCCAGGAGAAGAATCCGAATAGCTTATCGCGGCGTACCGGCCCACCGACGGTGACGCCGTATTGGTTCTGCGTAAAAGCTGGCGTGGGAATGATCTGAGCTGGATTGCGTTTATTGAAAAAGGTATTTGCGTTGAGAACGCGATTGCGGATGTATTCATAGGCGGAGCCGTGGATCTCATTGGTGCCGGAGCGGGAGGCCATATTGATGACACCGCCGGCGAACCGACCGAACTCGGCGCTCACGGCGTTGCTGTCCACACGGAACTCCTGAATGGCGTCCTGGGTCGGAACAAGGGCAGGGCTGTTGATGTAAGTGGTATTGAGCGGAACTCCATCCAGAAAGAAGGCGCTCTGATTTCCCATGCCGCCGCCGATCTGGTAGTTGCCGAAGCCGGTGTTATTGGTGAAGGTTCCGCCGGACTGATTGCCCAGAGGATTGCCCCCGGTCGAGCCCTGGGGAACGACGCCGGGCGCAAGTATCAAGAGGTTGAATACATTGCGGCCGTTAAGCGGCATCTCCTGAACCTGCTTGCCTTCGATCAGCTGGCCGAGCGCTCCGGGCTGAGTCTCGAGGAGAGGAGTGGTGGTGTCGACGCTGATGGTCTCCGTGACGTTGCCGACCTGCAGCTTGCCGTCGATCCTTACGGAGGCTTGTACCGTGACCTGAATGTTCTGGTGCTTAAGCGTGGCGAAGCCGGAGTTCTCAAAGTCCACCTCATACGTTCCGGGAATGAGGTTGGCAAACTGATAGTCGCCGGAGCTGTTGGTCTGAACCTGTTTCCGTTCCTGTGTGCCGGTATTGATCAGCGTGACTGTTGCTCCGGGGATGCCCGCGTCGGAGGAGTCTGTCACGCTGCCCAGAATGGTGCCGTATGTGCTCTGGGCCGGAGAGGAGAGGACGGAGAGAAGGAAGAGAGCGACACTCTGAAGAAGCAGGATCTGCGTTCGAAGGCGAACGGTCGGCGCAGCCCCAGGCATAGACGCCCCGGCTGTGATTTTCGTTGGGGACATGGCGGTACCTCCACAGGGTTCAGCGAATCACGCAAATTAATGTGCGTATTACGCAACATCTATTTTTGTAACGGCGGAACACTAGCACTGCGATATGGCATAGTCAAGGAGATGTTTTTTAGGCCGCTTGGGGAAGGCGGCTTATCCGGGAGTAGCGAGGCTCCAAATCGTGAATATGGGAGAGGTTCTCCGCTCGCATGCATAAAAACGCTGTAGCGGAACAAAGTCGCGCGAGGCTATGATGACGCCTTCAAAGGCTAAGCCTCCTGGCTTGCACGCAGAGGAAGAAGGGGACCATGCACCTGATCTCACGACGCAAGTTTGTCGCACTCAGCGCAACCGGTATCGCGACCCTGCCATTGGCCGGAGCGACGCGCTCCTTGAGCGGTACGATCAAAGCGCAACAGATCGTCGACCGTGTGAAGAAAGCTCTTGGATCTGAATGGACGTCGGAGACTGTAGACACATTCAAGGCCGGCGATCCTGAGACAATCGTGACTGGAATCGTTACTACATCGCTTCCGTCTCTGCACGTGATGGAAAGAGCGGTGAAGGCGGGTGCGAATATGATCGTTACCTGCGAGCCCACGTTTTTCGCGAAAGTCGATTCGATGACGCCGCCCATACGGCGCCTGCCTGGCGTTCCCGCTCCCCCCGTCGACGCACCGCCTCCCTCCGATCCGGTGTTTACCGCGAAGGTGGATTTTATTCGGAAACACAAGCTGGTGGTGTGGAGGTTCAGCGACCACTGGCGGCTGCATAAACCGGATGCTTTCATGCAGGGTCTAGCGGTCGCGCTCGGCTGGTCAAAGTTTGCCGAGGCCACAGCTCCGGACCGATTCACTCTGCCAGAGCTCTCGCTCGATGCACTGGCATCGCATGTAAAAAAAACTCTCAATATTCGGGGCGGCATGCGCGTAGTAGGCGATCCGCAGTTGCGTGTTCGAAAGGTCGCGCTTCTTCCAGGAACGTCAGCGATTCAAGCCTCGATCGAGACGCTCCCCGAGGTGGATGCGATCGTCGCGGGTGAGGTTCGAGAGTGGGAGTCGGTCGAGTATGTGCGCGACACGGTGGATCTCGGGGGAAAGAAATCGCTGATTCTCATTGGCCGAATCGTTTCAGAAGGACCTGGAATGCAGGTCTGCGCACAGTGGCTGAAGACAATTGTTCCCGAGCTGGACTCGACGTGGATGCTAGTCGAGGATCCGTATTGGAGGCCGGTGGCATGAGCGCATTGACAGCGGGCGAGGTCGTCTCTCGTATCAAAGACAAGCTTGGTTTTCCATGGCGGACGGCGACGTATCGCGATACGTTCAAGTTTGGCGGTCCCGAGACCATGGTTCAGGGAATCGCGACAACGATGTTTTGCAGCTACGATGCTATTCGGCGTGCTTCGGCGATGGGATGCAACATGATCATTCCGCATGAAGACACCTATTGGAACGATCCCGATAAGCTTGAAATCGTCAGTGGCGATCCGAGCTACAAGCTGAAGGTAGATTTTATGCGGGAGCACGACATTGTCGTCTTTCGCATCCACGATCATATGCACGCACAGAGGCCGGACTTCACCTACGTTGGCTGCGCGCGCGCCCTGGGTCTCGAGAGCAGCCAGGAGACAGCTCCGCAGTCGCATCACTTCACGCTTCCGGAGACGACGCTTAGAGATCTGGCAGCGACGTTTCAGAAGCGGCTGGGGGCGAAGGCGCTTCGGGTAGTGGGCGACCCGAAGGTGAAGGTTCGTCGGGTTCAGCTCGGTGTCGGCTATGCGACACCGGCCATCAACAACCCTGAGGTGGATGTTGTTGTAAGCGGAGAGCAACAGGAGAGCGATGGCTTTCTCGACAGCCCGTCCTACGTGCTCGACGCTATGACATTAGGAATTCCGAAGGGCTGGATCATGCTTGGACATAATCTATCCGAAGAGCAAGGAATGCTGGAGATGGCGCAGTGGATCAAGATGTTCACGCCTGAGGTGCCGGTTCAACTGGTTCGGAGCGGTGAGCCATTCTGGGTGCCGAGGTGAGATTTCAAAAGCCAGGATTGAATCATAGCTGCCCATTGCTGATTCGATTGAATCTATTTATGCGCATCGCATCCGACTAAACCAGTGGCGACCAGGCGCCTGAAAGCACCGTTGTGGCGCGCAACGAACGGGCTTTCTGCACCTGCCTGGATATATTTTGTTCCGTATTAAGACAACTTCGATGCGGCGGCACCAGAAAAAACCGCTTTTAGTGGAGGGTGTAGAATCCCTTTCAACTTCCGTGAAGGTTCAGGTGAAATCAATGGTGCGAAAGCTTGCAGCTGTCAGCCTCCTTGTCTGTCTTACTGTATTCACGTCCTCTCTTTGTGCTCAGGAGTATGACCTCCTGCTCAAAAAAGGCCATGTGATCGATGCCAAAAACAATCGCGATGCGGTCATGGATATAGCCGTAAAAGATGGAGTAATTGCTAGAGTTGAGCCAGACATACCCTCTGCATCTGCTGTGAAGACGCTTGAACTGAGCGGGTACTATGTAACTCCTGGTTTAATCGATATCCATACCCACAGCTGGGTCGATCAACCGCACATGCTGGAACACGGGGTATTTCCAGACGATTTCACGTTCCGAAACGGTATCACCACGGTAGTGGATGCAGGCTCTTCGGGATGGCGTACCTTTCCGGAGTTCAAGGAGCACATCATCGATCATGCTAAAACTCGCGTCCTGGCGATGCTCAACATCGTTGGAGCGGGCATGATCGGTGGAGCGGCCGAACAAAACCTGAGCGACATGGAAGCGGAGCCGACTGCAGCGATGGCTCTGAAGTATCCAGACCTGATCGTTGGCATAAAAAGCGCCCACTTCAACGGTCCTGAGTGGCTGCCCTATGAACAGGCAGTCAAAGCGGGAACCAGCGCACATATCCCGGTCATGATCGACTACGGAGCGCGGCGTATCGAACGTCCTCTCTCGGAGTTGCTTGAAAGAGTTCTTCGGCCCGGAGATATCTACACCCATATGTACTCCGGACATCGCGGCGAGCAGGACAGCCAGACCGGCGGCCCGGGCAAAGGCATGCGGGAGGGACGGGCGCGTGGAATTATCTTCGACGTAGGAAATGGAAGCGGCAGCTTCTCCTGGGCGGTCGCCGTTCCTCTGGTGAAGGCAGGATTTTTGCCTGATTCAATCTCAACGGACCTGCACGTTCACAGCATGAATACCGACATGAAGGATCTGCTCAATGTGAGCGATAAGTTTCTTGCACTCGGTCTGCCCGTGAAAGAGGTCATCGCGGATATGACGTGGCATCCTGCGCGTGAGATTCAACGGCCGCAGTTAGGAAATTTGTCCGTTGGCGCTCCCGCCGATATTGCTGTTCTTAGCATTCAGCATGGAGATTTCGGATTGCAGGACATGTATAACACGGTCCTGGTGGGCCATGATCGAATGGTGTGCGATCTTACCGTAAAGGATGGCAAGGTCGTGTACGACCTGAATGGCATGACAGGCGACCCGTGGGATTCACCCCCGAGTTCCGCAAGCCGCCAGGCACATCGCTGGACGACCTTGATGAACGAAAGAGGGTTTGGCACGGCACGCCGCACGCCGGATGCGAAACCGACCAAGCCATAAATTTCAGCCCCAAATTCCAGGTCGAGTTAGCCGAATATGTTGGGCTAACTCTACCGCCGCGCATATTTAGCCATTTTTATAGGTAATTTGACCTGTATAAATATGAGCCTTCGGCCTAATGACGGCTTGAATAAGTCAGGGTTCAATTCTTCCATCAGTCACAATCATTAACATCGTTGTAACCTCCGAGATTCGTTTTTAGCAACGAAATTCAGAACGGCATTCGTGTATCTGCATGCAGGTCAGCGAAACCGTGATCGACAGGAGCATTTAAAACCATGAAAAAAGTCATCGTTGCTGTCGTCCTCATTCTTTGTCCGATTGTCGGGTTAGCCCAGATCGCTAACAACACCTCCTTGGTTGGAACTATCACGGATCCTACGGGAAACGTAGTAGCTGGAGCTAAAGTTATAGGAACGAATGTAGATACAAAGGTCGAATATCCAGCCACTACCAACCAGGAAGGGTATTACTCCATTACCTTTATCAATCCTGGAACTTACGACATCAGCGTCGAGCAGCCTGGGTTTAACAAGTCGGTGACAAAGGGAGTTATCGTCGCGATCAACATGGCGGTCCGTACGGATGTGCTCTTGCGCGTCGGATCGACGGCCTCTGAGGTCAGCATCTCGGCTGATAATCCTCCCCTCTCTACCGATGATGCCCTGTTGGGTGAGACGATCGATGCGCAGAGAGTGCATGACCTTCCGTTGAACGGCCGCAACGCGATCAACCTGGCGGCCACTACGTCGAACATCACCATCAGCGGAAGCACGCTCACCGGCAACCCCCCAGGAAATACGGCCAGCGGCTCCGGCACGCGCGGAGTGAATAACAGCATCTCGCTCGATGGAATTTCGATCGTCAACAACCTGATTACCACGGCCACGCTGTCGCCGAATCCAGACGCGCTCGACTCCGTCCAGACGCAGAACGGAAACTACACCGCGCAGTACGGCGATTACATTGGCGTTCATATCAACATGATTACAAAGACGGGTGGCAATAAGTTCCACGGCACGGCCTACGACTATCTTCAGAACGATATGTTCAACTCGTACAGCTTTGGCTCAACTCCCGGAACCCGGAAGAGCCAGGTGCGCTACAACCTCTTCGGAGCTGTTGTAAGCGGTCCAGTAATCATTCCATTTCTTTACGATGGTCGCGATAAAACATTTTTCACCGGTTCCTACGAGGGGCTTCGGCAATCCAATGCATCTCTGATGCAAGGCACGGTTCTTACTAACAAGATGAGAACACTCGATTTCAGCGAAGTTTCTCAAGCATTAGTGGACCCTGCGACAGGTGCACAGGTTCCTGGAAACCGATTCGATTTAGCTGGATATCGCATCAATCCTATCTCTGCAACCCTTCTAGGGTACATTCCCAATCCTACGAGTTCGGCGTTGACAAATAATTTCGTTGGCAATGTTCCTAATATTCTTAATGCCGATAATACGTTAGATCGTGTCGACCATAATATTGGAGACAAGGTTCGTCTCTTTGGTCGTTTTGCGTGGACCAAAACGTTCAATATTGGCGGAGCTATCGTTCCTACGAGTAACAGCTATACACCGACGAGCAATCGGAATGCGGCGGCAGGATATACCCACATCATCACTCCAAATCTCATCAATGACCTCCGTGGCGGTTTCAACATCCTGACTACCCAGAACCTGAATTACTTCGACTACAACAATATCCAAGGGGTGGGCTCTGCGCTCGGGATTCCAGGATTCAATGCTGATGTCGTGAACAACAATCCTGGTCTTCCCACGATCAACATTACCAATTACCAAGGGCTTGGTAGCGATGGGACCAACTGGTATCAAGATGATCGTACATTGACCATCTACGACCAGATCAGCTGGACTCGAGGCAAACATAATCTGATGGCGGGCATCGGATTTCGAAAGCTAACCCTCGGCCGTGCCTCGACCAACGGTGCCCGAGGAACATTTACATTCAACGGTCAGTACACAGGCTCAGCACCAGCTGACTTTCTTCTTTCGGCCGCTGCATCCGACACGACCCCCTATTACCAGGTAAAGGTTGAGGTCGGTCAGTGGCGCGATGGTTTCTTTGTTCAGGATAACTGGCAGGTCAGCCAGAAGCTCACCGTTCAGTATGGCCTGCGTTATGAACTGCCTCAGGCCGCATACAGTTTGAATGGAGTCGGTCGCAAACTCACGCCGGATCAGATCGCGCTTTATCCCGCGCAGGGTGGCACCAACGCGCAGAACGCGATCAGTTATCCCGGTTATAAATACACCAACCCGAGTCATGACAACATTGCGCCGCGTCTTGGTTTCTCGTATCGCGCTACAGACAAGACGGTCATTCGTGGAGGTGGTGGCATCTATTACAACGCGGTTCAGCTCAACGCGTTCACACTTACGAATCAAAACTATCCCTATTCTTCTTCTACCGTCTTCACCGGTCGCAAGGCCGGCTCAGGTCCTCCTGACGTTACCTTCCAGACGCCTTCTCCTGGGGCTGGTTCGATCTCGCCGGTCGGAGGCACGCTAGGCACCTACGTCACAGCCATTACACAGAACTGGAACCTTCCCTCCGAGCGGATGTATCAGTGGAATGTGGATGTCGGTCAGGAGGCATGGCGCAACGCAGGCTTTGAGCTTCAATACATTGGATCGAGGAGCGTTCATCTGAACGAGAGCTGGTACTCCAACCAACCAGCACCTCCAGGGCCAAATGCGCCCGCAAGCCGCTACTCCACATCGACGGCAGTTATCAATGCGAATCGGCCTAACCAATACTGGGGCCAGATTCGTACGATTCAGAACGATGGCTTCGCCACTTACCATGGTCTTACCGCCATCCTCAGACAACGTATGGCCCACGGTCTCTCTGGAACTGCGAGTTATACGTGGTCACACAATCTTGACACGTCGAACGACGCGAACTCCAGCGGTAGTGCCATGTGGCAAGGCAATCTCAGACTCGACTACGGAAATGCGAGCAACGATATTCGTCATCGTTTTGTAACCACCTTTACCTATGCCCTTCCTGGTTTTGATGCTCAGAATCTGTGGATGCGTGAAACCCTGGGAGGTTGGCAGCTGAACGGAATCCTCGATATTCGCAGTGGTATTCCGTTCAATGTGACCTCATCCGGCGACCGCGTTTACGTAGGAATACCAGGAAGCGGACAGCGTCCGAACTACGTTCATCCGGGCAAAAATCATTGCAGCAAGTCGTTTATTCTTCAATACGGAACCACAGCCAGCTGCATCGACCCTACAGCCTACGCTCTTCCACCTCAGGGCGTGTATGGCAATCTTCATCGCAACGATCAATATGGGCCCGGACAGCTGTCCCAGAACAGCCTGTCCCTCTTCAAGAACTTCATCATTCATGAGGATGTCGCTTTTCAGTTCCGCGCCGAGGCCTTCAATGTTCTGAACCATGGCAACGCCGGCTCTTCAAGCAATCCCGTACCCAACTCGGTTTTATCAACCAATGCCACCTCAGCCACCAATCCGTTGGGCTTCGATCCCCTTTCAACCTTTGGAACGATTACCGGTTCCGGTCAACGCGTCTTCCAGTTCGCTGGCAAGATTAACTTCTAGAAAATAAACTGGAAACCCTCTGAGTGAGGGTTTCCAGTTTATTTCTTTATCGTGGCAGCCCCAGGTTCGGCCCGATGGGTCTCTCCGGCATCTTTTTGACGCGCTTTGCCCGGACCCATTACGAGATTCAGGTCCGCGCAGAGTTGGTTTAGAAGTTTATGCGGCCTCCAAACTGCAATTCTCGATTGTCGATTGATGTGCTTCCGATGACTCCGACGTTCGACGGATTACTGATGTTCGCTCCAGGGTTTCCGAAGTTGGCGCGATTCAGCACATTGAAGGCTTCAGCACGGAACTGAAAGGTGACCGCCTCTGCGAGCTTCAGGTTCTTGAAGATTCCGGCATCCCATGAGGACGAACCAGGCCCGAACATCATGTTGCGCTGCGAGTTGCCGTACCGGAATTGGGTCGAGGGGACCGCGGTGAAGGCCCCAGGCGCGCCGGGAACGCAGTTGGACTGACCTGTCGAAGAGCAGACGGGTTTGCCTCCGACAAATCCACTGTTGAACCAGTTTTGATATGTCTTCTTCGTCGGGTAGAGGGCTGCGCCGGGAACCAGATCGGCTCGGCCACTGGGCAGACCGGGAGTGCTGCTGTTGAAGGTGACCGAGAACGGCGTACCGCTCTGCGCCCTCCACACGCCGGTCAGCTGCCATCCGCCGATCAGCTTGTCAGCCCAAGGGCCGGCGCTGCCAAGAAGATATTTGCCGGTGCCGACCGGAAGGGCGTAGTTGTAGCTGAACGCCAGCGCATGGTGCGCGTAAAAGTCGAGGTTTCCATAGTCGTAACGGAGATTCGTGCGGTCCGTCGGAGCCTCCTCGTTGGGACCGTCGATTCCCAGCGCCTTAGTCCACTGATATTCGGCGTCGAAGGTCAGGTCGGCAAAGCGGCGGCGCGCTCCCAGTTGCAGCTGATTCGTATTCGTACTCTCACCGTAGGAGTAGTAGGTGATCCCTGCAAAAGGCTGGAAGGGGACCGCTGCCTGTGAGTTGGGGGGATTGCCTGGTCCGCCGAGAGGCTGCGGGGTCACCTGATTGACGGGGAACGGTGTATGCAAATGCGTCGCCAGATTGCCGATGTAGCTGGCACGAACAGCGATCTTTTGCCAGGTCTCCCCCTCCATCGACAGATTCCACTGCGTGTTCATCGGCGTCTTGATGCTTCGTTGGACCCCATAGGCCGCCGGATTCGCCGTTACACTCGCGCTGGATGAGGGGAAGGGATTGTCGAAAGTAAGCGAGGGAACATCCACTCCGGAGGCTGTGCCATAAGACGTCGACAGCACGAAGGGCAGCTGGTTTCCGAGATTGTTGACGAGGTCGTTCTGCGGCAGATTGTTATAGAAGATGCCGAAGCCGCCACGAATTACAACCTGCTGTCCATCGAAGGGCCGGTAGGCGAATCCGAGCCTGGGAGCGAAGTTGTAATTTTGCAGATGAATCCAGTTGCTCATGTTGTATCCAACAGTTGAGCCGTCGACCAGAATGCCGGGATACTTACTTGCAATCGCTGGATTGGGCGTTCCATGGACGACCACCAGCTTGTTCAGATCTGGATTGAAGACCGACAGTCCACCGCGCCTCATCTGGAAGGGAAAGAGCTTGTCGTATCGCACACCCAGTTCGAGCGTCAGCTTCGGCGTGATGCTCCAGGTATCTCGCCCATAGAGCGCGAAGCTCTTCGCAAGCGCGTAGTACGTAAAGTTGTTGCTCGAGGTGCTATCTCCGTTTATATATCCAAGCAGGAAGTCGGCAAATGCATTGGCGGGATTGACGGTCTGATTCGGCAGACTTCTGTTGTCATACTGCCCGGTGTACTGGCCGTTGAAGGTGAAGCTGCCGGTGTTGTACGTTGTGCCGGACTCCGCCGTCGCCATAAACTGGCCTCCGAGCTTGAACGTATGCTGGCCGCGGATGTAGCTGAAGTTGTCGTTCACCTGGGTCGTATGCTGATGATTTGTGCTGCTTCCGGTCGAGAAGATCTTCTGCAGGTTCGAGATGTTTACCGTCGGAAGCAGGCCGAAGCCCGAATCGACCGTCGGCAGGCCGGCGACCAGGGTCGTGGGATCGAGCGTATTGTTCTGGTCGATGCGCGGGTCGGAGCGCTTGTTCAGTCCCAGCACAAGCTCGTTCACCATCGAGTTGGAGATAGTGCGGGTGTAGTTGCCGGCGAACTGGTTGATGATGTTGCCGAGTTGTTTGTAGTTGCCGAATTTATCGGTGCCCGCCTCGTCGAAGGGGCTCGGCTGCCGCCGGTTGTTGTAGAACCGGAACATCACGTGGTCCTTCTCGGTAGCGGCGTAATCGATGCGGATCGAAAAGCGGGGATCGATCTCAAGCGTAGGGCTGCTATACGTGAAGTTATTGCCGAGACCATCCGGGGTCGCCGTATTGGGAGCCGAGTAGTAAGGAATGAAGTTCTTCGCAGTCTGGCTAATCCGGTTCGCCGGGATCTGGTTGTTGGGGAACGGCTTTCCCGTCAAGGGATCATAGATGATGGACGAGCTTCCCCCCGCCGAGGTGTACTGCGAGAAATCCCCATTGAGCCACGCGGTCGGTGGCATGGAGTAAGGGCGGGTTACCGTCGTCTGGCTGTGAATATTCTCATAACTGGCGAAGAAGAAGAGATGATTGCGAAGGATCGGGCCACCGAAGGATCCTCCATATTCGTGGCGATTGAAGTCGGGAAGCCGCGAGCCCGGAGCGACGAAGAAGTTCCGGGCCTGGAAGAAACGGTTCCGGTTGAAGTAGAAGGCGCTGCCGTGGAAGGCATTGGTTCCGGACTTCGTCACGATCACCACCTGTGCCCCACCGTTGCCGTACTCGGCAGGAGCATTGACACCGATCGTATTGAACTGTGCCATGTCCTCCAGCGAAGGGACCTGATCGGACATACGCGCGTTGACGATATCGTTGTTCGAGATGCCATCGATGGTCTGATTGGCGCCTCCCTTGAAGGATCCTCCTGAGACGAGCGCGTTCGAGTTGGGGCGCTGCACGCCCGGCTGAAGCCCCAGCAAGGAGTATGCGTTCTCACGGCCGTTCAAAGGGGTCTGTTCGATCTGCTTCCCTTCAACGATGTTACCGACGTACACGCTGTCGGTCTGGATCAGGGGAGTTTCAGCCGTCACCTGAACCGTGACCGTGGATTCTCCGATCTGCAGGGTGAAGTCCTCTCGAAGTGTCTGTTGGATGTCGAGGTTGAGATGGTTGACGACCTGCCGCTGGAATCCGTTGGAGGTAACGCTGAGCTCGTAGGTTCCCGGCTGAACCGAATTAAAGGTGTAGTCCCCGCTGCTCGTTGTCTCCTGAGTCAGCGAAACACCGGTGGCCTCGTTCCTCAAAGTCAGCGTTGCGCTCTGAACCACACCCCCACCCTGGTCGACTACGTGCCCCACAAAGCTGCCGGAGGTCGTCTGGGCGGCTGCCGGCACCTCCGTCTGAAGGAGAAATCCTGCCGCAGCAATAACCTCAAACACGCAGAAAACCACTAGCTTCCATCCAAACCTGGGTAAAAATCGATGTCTCATCCTGCCTCCAAAAGTGCTGCAGATTCGCGAAGTTTTTCTATGTCCGAACGCGATACCCACAATGCCGCCAGCAAGGAAGACCTGGCAACGATAGTTGTGAGCTAACGTCCCGTCTATCTCTATAAAAAGTGGATGGTTAGAGGAGCGGTCTGATCTAACGGTTAATATCCCCCGGTACTGGACGCCGTAGTCCTCCTAGAGGAGGGTTCGCAGACGAAGCATGCGCGAGACGCCATCGTAACTGCCGCGATGTTTCTTTCCGTTCCATTGCACCTCTTCGGGGTGATCTTTCAGGTAGATTGCCAGGCTCGATCGGCGCTGGCCTTGGGTATAGATCTCCGTTCCGGAGGGTCTCCAAAGACAACTTGCCTTTGATAGAGACTCGAAGATCGAGTCCTGCTTATGCCGGAGAAGACTTCCATCCAGCACCAGCAGCCTTGAGAGCTCCGATGGAGATGCCGGTTTGTCGGCCGGAGTGGAGAGGGCGAGAAGGTAGGCGTCGGTGCTCCACTCTCCAATCGAGATCGTGCTGCTCATGTTGTAGGATCCATCGATCGAGCGCAGATTGAGATAGATCCGGTGGGTCTCCGTTGTGGTCTTCACTGTGACCGCAAGCACTTCATCCTGTTCGTGGCATTCGACTTGGGTTGGCCGCTCCGGATCCAGGTCTAGCATCGTAATTGCCCGTTGGCGCCCGTTCCGGGTGCGGAAGGTGAAGGCATGGTAGGGAACGCGGTGGTCCCGATCGCCGGCCGCCAAACCCTCGCGCTGGTGGATCTTTACCTCCGACGGATAAAGGGAGCTCACCAGGACGCTCGATCCCCGGTTCTGAATGAGGATCGATCTCGAACTCTCCTGCCTGACATTGCCTTGGGAGTAAAGGAGCCAGTCCAGGTCGACCTCGCGATGCGTGGCGATGTCATCAAAGATCAGGATCACGTCTCCGATCCAGACGAAGTGCCGGTAGCAGCGTTTGGCGATATGCGCCACCGGCCCGGTCGCGTCCGCGCCGATATATCGCAGACCATGGCCATCGAACCAGTTCGTGATCGAGCCACGAAACTTGTTGCCAATGTCGATCTGATCCTTCGGCTGTCCCTCCCCGTCGAACAACACGACATTGTGAGCTACGCTCTGGCGGTAGTAGCTCGAGTACTCCGGCCATGCGTAGTTGCAGGTACCGGAATCAACAATGAGGGGGTTCCCCTTATGCATCAACAGAAAGGTGCCGGCGTCTGCATGGGCATGATTCCAGGTGAAGCCGGATTTCACCGCCAGCAGTGTGCCGGTCGGCTCCCATGAGGTGCGCATCATCGCCCACCCCATCTTCGGATAGACCTTGCTCAAAGGAAGCGTAGCAGTTGTCTTCCCGGCCTCGCCATGCGAGACGTACAGCGGAAGCGGATCCTCTCCCTCGTTCCGCGCATGAAGCAGATATCTCCGGCTGTACTCGTCTTCGATCCCGCATGCGCGAAGAAGAAGGATACAGTCGGCCCCGCTCGCGTTCTCCCGGGTGTCGTCGAAGTTCACCGGAAGGCTCCCCGTGGGAGTGGGATAGAGCGTATGCAGAAAGAATTCAGGAAGTCCCGGCAGAAACCTCTGCGTCGGATGTGTTCGAGTGGGAAACATTGTCTTCCACGCCAGGAGATAGCGCAGGTAAGTCGTCACGCCATAGCCGGTATAGTTGACCCCTTCATAAGAAGGGCCGTCCGGTGCTTCGAAGGTCTCAATCCGATTGTGCAACACGTTGCCTTCGTAGCTGAACCATTCGACCAGGCCGTCATCGATGGCTTCGACCCACGACTGCGCGCGCTCCTCCTCTCCCAGAAACGCCAGCGCGGCTACGCCAGCTCCTGAGACGCAGACTCCCCACCAGTTGTGTCCCATCGAATCCAGCGAATGAAAGCGCCTGCCCGGAAGGATCCAGTCGTCCAGTATCGGTAGAATACCGAGCCGGATTACTGACTCTCGAATCTGCTGGCGCTGTTCGGATGTTAGGTAGGAATAAAGCGCATCGTATGCCACCGCAGAGCCAAAACAGAACTGAGAGGTGTCCAGCTCCGAATGCCAGGGTGGATCCCGATCTGCCAGCCCAGGTCCTCCCCACCGTTTGTAGGCGGCATAGAAGACCATCGCCTCATGCAGTTTTTTCGCGTACCGCTCATCCTTCGTCAGCTGATAAAGAAGTCCCAGCGTGATCCCCATAAAAGCGATCTGGTGCGCCGGTCTTCCGTAGTGTGCCTGCTGTCCTCCTCCCTCCTCGGCCGCCGACTCCGGAATGAACTTCTCTTCCAGCATGTTATCGCCGTCGCGGCGAAGCTTGTCCGCCCATGCTCCACCCGTATGGAAGCGACTACTCAGATGAGCGAGCCTTGCCTTATTAAGGTAGAGGCGTGGATGCGCGTTTGAGCCTCCTGTCAGGGAAACCGTTGCTGTCGTCGCAGGGGCAAACGCGTTCATGTCCATTGAATCCATGGAGGCGATCGCGCTTGCAACGATACCCTGCATCAGCTCTCTTCGGTTCATCTTTTAGCCGCCTTCTATCTGCAGACCTGGCCTTCTGGCTCCGCTTCGGCTCTGTGATGAGGGCCTTGTCGCTCAGAGGCTGAGGCAGCCCTTCGATTCACCTTGTAATCCAGCCTCACCGACTGAATCTCAAAGGGATGAACGGGCACACTCACTCTGTCTTCGTTTGCAACCGAAAGCGGCGCTCCCTCGGTCTTCTCCATCAGGTTGACCACGTGAGCTCCGGTAACCCCGGCGGGAACATGCCACTCGACCGTCGCATCTTTGCCGGCCCAGTCATAGAACCGCAGCACCAGGCCGTCGTCATCCTCCGCTTTCTTCATCGTGGTCAGAATCACGTTCTCCGCATCCGTGCTGACAAAGGAGTGCGAAGACGGCAGAGCGCCCGCATGGGGAGCAACCTGCATCGCCTGCAGACGGTAGTTGTACTCGTATCCGCGGCGGATCGTGAGTGCCTGCTTCCAGTCGCCGGCATGAGGATAAAGAGCATAGCTGAAGTGATTTGGACCGCGATCTGCATCGGGGTCAGGAGCCAGAGGCGAGCGCAGCAGAGACAACCGAAGGGTGTTGCCCTTGGCGTCATATCCGTACTTCGATTCGTTAATCAGGCTGAAGCCATGTCTTCCATCTCCCAGGTCGGCCCAGCGGATTGCGGGAACCTCGAACTTCGCGCTGTCCCAGGAGTTATCACGGGTGGTAGGACGCTCGATCGTGCCGTAGGGAATCTCATAGGTGGCCGACTTGCTCGTCGCAGCAAGCGGAAAGACTGCCTTGATCAGAATGTGATTCTCGTGCCAGTCAATGTCCTGAATCACATCGACGTAGTCTGCGTCCGCATACAAGACGAGATCGGTTGAAAACTTCGAGCTTTGCCAGCTTCGCGTGATTCGAATCACAGAGCGCAGCGGACCGCTTTCGACCACACGAATCGAGTCGAGCTTATCGAGCTTATAGGAGACCTTTTCAAAGTCGGCGTCGATGTTCCAGGCATCCCACGCCTTGGGCGTGTCCTTGTAGGCGACCAGCTCGTTGCCGCACGCCCCCTGAGCCAGGCTCTCGAACTTCGAGCGTTTGTCGTAGAGGCTCGTGATACATCCCGTAGCCGGATCGACCACGACGCGGAGGTTGTTGTTCTCGAGCGTAAAATCGTGCACCTTCAATGCACTCTCCATATTTCTCCGCCCCGGCACCACGTGCAGAACAGCGTATCCCAGCGAAGGAACCGCTTTCGGATAGATCACCATCTGGTATCGGTGAGTTTTTTCATCCAGCGAGAGAACCTTGCTCTGAACGACGCGCTCCTTCTCATCGAGCACCGTAAGCTCCGGTCCGGAGGCTGTGGGCATCTGGACCTCGACCTTCACCGGCCCCGACCTCTGCCACGACACAGGATTGAAGCTCAGGACAGGAACGCCTCGGGAGACGCGCGTGTCGACGGCGCTCATCACGGTGCGCATCGCCTGGTCGCGCACCTGATCGGTCGACAGATGCACCTGTTCGAAGTCTTTGGCCGAATCGCGATAGATGGTTCCGACTCCGCTGCCCGCGGCCACATCGTGAAATCCGTTGAAGAGCACCTTCTTCCATGCCTCGTTCAACTGACCCGCGGGATAGGGGTCTCCCGCCAGCCATGCCAGAGATGCGCTCTTCTCCGCGTTGAGCATCCACTTCTCGCCCTGACGCAGATTGCGTTTTAAAGCCGCCTGCGTGGTGTACGTTCCACGGTGGTACTCGAGGTAGAGCTCATCCTTCCACGTCGGAATAGAAACCTGCCCGGGAGCCGGCGCGGGAAGATCCGGCTTCCCTGCGATCAGCGTCTTGTAGCTCCACGTTGGAGACTGAGGATTGATCTTTGGCTGCAGGTCTTCAAAATATTTAAGCGCGGTTCCGAACCGCATCGTCGGCGCAACTTTGCCTGGTTCCATCCAGTGAACTCCCTGGTCGAGCACGTTGCGGGTCGGTCCGCCGCCGTGGTCGCCGACTCCATAGAGGTCCATCACCTCATTCAGGCCAGGACTGGTCGCACGCGCCTGCGCGTATGCGTTCGACAGCCTGACGATGCTCAGGTCCGTCGAGGCGAAGTTTGGAGGAAAGTAGGTGAGGACGCGGCTTCCATCTGGGGACTCCCACCAGAAGAGATGAAGAGGAAGCTGGTTGGTCTCGCTCCAGACCAGCTTGTGCGTCACGAAAAAATCGACACCGGCCTTCTTGTAGATCTGCGGCAGCTGCCAGCTGAAACCGAACGAATCCGGATTCCACCCTACCCGGACATCGACGCCGTAGTGCTGTTGATACCAGCGTTTTCCAATCAGCAGCTGCCGCACGATCGATTCTCCGTCCGGCAGGTTGAAGTCGCCCTCCACCCACATTCCGCCGACGATCTCCCATCGCCCTTCTTTAATCCGTTGCTTGATCTCGTCGTCGAGAATCGGATACTTGTCGGCCATCCAATCGTTGAAGATGGTCGAGGACTGCGTAAAAGTGTAGGTGGGATACTCATCCATCAGCTGCAATGCGGTCCCAAAGGTTCGGTGCACGACATCGACGGCCTCTGTCCATGGCCAGCGATAGGCCGCATCGATATGCGACTGGCCGTTGAGCACAAGCGTGGCCTTCTGCAGCTCAGGACGAAGCTCTTCGAGCTGCGCGGAGGCCTTTCGCAGCGAAGCATCGAACTTTGCCTGATCGCCGGCGTGAAGCGAAGCAAGATCAACCGAATGCAGCGCCTGCTCGAGGATGTTCTTCCGTGCGGCGCCGTCCCCGGAGAGAGGGGAAAGGATCTCCGAAGCCGCCAAGACTTCATCGTGGAGGTCTTCGGGATTTGGTCTTCCTGATGCCGGTTCTACATGCAGCCGGGCACTCGAGAAGCTTTTCGGCGTCGCCGTCTTCAATAGCTTCACCGCAACCAGCACCCTGTCGCCCGGCTTCGCGTGATCGAAGAGCGTGATCGTCTCCAGATCCTCTCCCATCGCGGACCTACGGCCGTTGATGTAGAGAATCACAGTCATGATGTTCGGCGCCAGCCCCATCTTCAGAGTAATTCGCGAGCCGGTGAGATCGTATCCATTCAAGGTCGTCGGAACTTCGATCCAGCGGCGATACCACATCGACTCCAGAGGTCCGGCCGTACGCGGGCGCACGGTCTCCCAGCTGCTGTCGTCGAGAGCGATGTCCTCTCCATGCGGCACACTGCCCACGTGGGCCTTCCAGTCTCCTTCGGGAAGAGTCGAAAGGCTGCCCAGCTGCTCGATCACCTTCGCATCTTCAGGAGAGAAGTTCTTCATCGCGGGACTGCGTTGCGAGAAGAGAGGAGCGGAGAAAGCAAGCAGGATCAGAGCGAACCAGCGAGAGCGCGGCGGCATTGAGAGGGACAACGGATTCTCCAGTCACACAAGGCGTCAGGGTTGAAGGGGAGTCATCGAGGGCGGTGCATCAGCAGGGCTACTGCCCCACATCTTGTTGGGACGATCGCCCATCTCGAGGACAAGTGTGCCTCCGTCCGCGATGTCCTTATGCGCGAACCAGGGTTTGCTCCAGGGTTTTCCGTTGAGCGTCGCAGACTGAATAAACTTGTTCTGCGCCGAAACATGGTCGGCGATGACCGTGAAGACCTTGTTGTTTCCCATCGTGATCTTGCTGCTTGCGAAGATCGGACTGCCGATCTCGTAGATCGGCGCGCCCGGGCAGACCGGATAGAAGCCGAGAGCGCTCAGAACATACCACGATGAGGTCTCCCCGCCATCGTCATCGCCGGGAATTCCGAGAGGACCATCCCCATACCAGACGTCGAGCAGCTGACGGATGCGCTTCTGCGCCTTCCAAGGCTCGCCGGAGAAGTCGTAGAGATAGGGAATGTGAAAGCTCGGCTCGTTGCCCTGCGAATAGAGTCCGACCAGACCCGTTGCATCCGGAAACTGCCCAAGAAAGTGATACTTCGGCACGCCGTACTGCTCGATGAAGAGTTGATCGAGCCGAGCGTTGAAGGCGGAGCGCCCTCCCATCAGACGGATCAGACCCTCGGGATCGTGCTGAACGCTGAACGTAGAGAGCCAGGAGTCGACCTCGGTCGTATAGTCGCGGCCGCCTTGTCCTCCGCCCAGCTTCGGATCGAAGTCCTCCACCCAGCGGCCGTCGCTGCTCTTCGGAGCCATGAAGCCGATGGCGGGGTTGTAGACGTTCTGATAGTTGTGCGCGAGCTTCAGGAAGTACTCCGCATCCTGCGCGTGGCCCAGGGCCTTCGCCATCTGCGCCACACACCAGTCGTCGTAGGCGCTCTCGAGCGTGACCGATACGGCCTGGCGCCGCTCTACCGTAACCTCCGGCACCGTCTCCTTCTCTCCCAAGGCAAGGGCGGGAAAGAAGCCCTTTTCGAGATAAATGCGGTCGAGCGGCGTGAGCCCCTTGCGGCTCCAGGGCAACATCGTCGCCTCGGTCGCATTCTTCTTCATCGCCTGATAGGCAAGTTGCGCGTCGAAGTCGTGGAAGCCTTTATTCCATGCATCCAGAATCATCTGATCGGCGTGATGTCCGATCATCACCGCCTGTTCGCCCGCGATCGAGGGAAAGGAAGGCATCCATCCGCTCTGCTGATACATGCGCAGGTACGAGCGCACCATATCTTCCTGGCGGTGCCCATCGATCAGAAGCTGTAGCGGATGCAGCGAACGAAAGGTGTCCCAGAGACCGTCATCGACGTAGAAGTCGTGGCCTTCGGCTTCGTGCACGGCATGATCGTACCCGGAGAAGTAACGGCCATCTTCGGTGATGTCGGTCATGCGGCCCAGCGAACGCCAGAGTGCCGTGTAGAAGATCGTTCGCTGACGTTCCGTTCCTCCGGCCGCGTCTACCTTTTCAAGAACGCGATTCCAGAGATCGCGCGTGGATTTCTGGATCTCCTCAAAGCTCTTGCCCTGGGTGTCCCGGTCGAGATTCCGTCTAGCCTGGTCTGCGCTGATGTAGGAGATGCCGACCCGCACCTCGATCTGTTCTCCCGCGGTCGTGGCCTTCGTGGCCACGAAGCCGATCTCGTCTCCGGACCTTTTTTCGCTATGAGCGAGGCTGGCGCCCTGCCAGGTCTGATACTCCTTGAAGGGCCGCGAGAACTCGGCGTAGAAATACTCCCGTGTCTCCCCGGTCTGTCCGGCGCTGTTGATCGGTCCCTTGAGCCGTTGGCCTCCCTGCACCGCATGATCGCCGACGACCATCAATTCGGCGTCTTTGCCGAAGAGGAAGGCTACGCGTGCATGTTGCGTGGCCGGAAGCGTGAATTTGTAGATCGCGGCCTGGTTTGTCGCGGTGACCTCCGCCTTGGCATCCCATCGCTCAAGATTGACGGCGTAGTAATAAGGGGTTGCCGTCTCGAAGTCATGATCGAAGTCCGAAGCATAGTCCTTAGGCTTCGTGCCGATCTCACCGGTCGAGACCATGACGGCTCCAGGGCCCACAGGAAATCCGAAGATCTTATCCGCGAGATACCGGTCCTGAACTCCGGGCGTTGTGATCGGGGCGATCCGAGCCATGCCGTGAGGAACCTGAACGTAGGGAATGGTCGGCGTAAGCAGCTGACCGATCCCGCCGATGTTCGGCGAGACGTAGTCCACCGGCTGCTTCGGTTCGGCTGCAGAGACGCTCACACATGCAGAGAGAAGAAGCCACAGGAGATTATGGATTGAAGGAACCTTCATCTGGATCGTTCCAATGCTTCCGCCTTTTGTTTATGGGAAGATCACTATCGAAGCGCGAATACAATTCATCGAATACAGTCGATGGAAATACCGGACCACCTTACTGGAAGAAAAACACTCTCCGCAACGTTAGACACGGTTGTGTGATCCCGCTCAAGTTGCTCATTCTGCGAAGCTAACAAAAATCCACCGTCGCGTAACCGTTTGCTACGGTTGTCCGCCTGGATGTTCTGTCGAAGGAATTCCGTGATAACGATGAGTCTGGCTCGACAGCAGAGGGTCGAATCGCATCGGCTAAGCGAGCTGGAGTGAAAATTTATCCGCTGACTATATATAGAGAGTGGTTCGAGGAAAGTGTGCGGAGACACCAGGGGCTGTCTTGCCGATTATCGGCAGGTCCAGCTTCCCTCTGAGAGGCGATGGAAGGCAAAACTCTCCCTCGCCTTGTAGAATTAGATTTAATCCTTTTACATTCAATTACTTACATGGAAAACGCCTCATTGAGCTGATGGTATATTAGGGTCCTCTGAAGGAGAAGGCTAAGTTGAGCAGTGAAAGGCTACGAGAGATCGCAAGGCTCTTCAAAACGAAGGAAGACGTCGCCGATCTAATGAGGCACCTGGATCAAGTTGTCACAGGCGATGCGTTCAGGAACAGCCGTCGAAGCGCCCAGTTTCTCCAGTACGTCGTCGAGAAATCGATTCAGCAGGAGGAGGATGCTCTTAAAGAACGGATGATCGGGATTGAGCTGTTTGGTCGCGCTCCCGCATACGACACCGGAGAGGATGCGATCGTCCGGGTGACGGCCAGTGATGTGAGACGCCGTCTTCTGAAACACTACGCCCGGTTCGGGAGTGACTCGGAGTTCCGAATCAGTCTTCCCTCTGGTGGATATATCCCTGAGATCTATCGTGAGACAGTTCCCGTTGAGCCCGAACCGCTGGCCGTGGCAGTCGAGACATCGGAACCCATACAGACGGTATCGAACGAACCTGCCGAAGCAGAGCTGGATAAGATCTGGCAGCCGGATAAACCTGTCTGGCCGAAGAGAATGGTCTGGTCTGCGATCGCTTTGGCCGCTATCCTGCTGGCACTCTTCGGTCTCTGGGAAGCGGGCATCGGAGATAGCACTTCACCGCCCCTTCATGTTTTTCCGTGGTCGACCCTTCTCGATCCCAAACAGGTGACCCGGCTTATCGCCAGCGATCCCGATCTCGCCGAGTTGCAAACGCTCTCCGGAAGTCAGATCTCCACCTCAGACTATGCGAACCAGCAGTACGGATGCGACAAGCTTGGTCCGGACCAGCAGAAGCTCTGTCAGATTCTGCGGGGCGATAAGGTCGCCGCAATCGATGCGGAGATCCTTGCAAAGATCTCTGCGCTTGCCGAGAGAAACCGGGTCACGCTGCTGGTGCGTCCGGCCAGAGCCATCCGGCTTATGGATCTGCGAACCAAAGATAGCTATATCTTTCTCGGAAGCGCGCGTTCAAACCCGTGGACCGACCTCTTCAGCGATCAGATGGATTTTCAGATCACCTACGATCCATCGCAGGGCCAGGAGGTCGTTCGCAACCTTCATCCTCGTTCGGGTGAGCAGGCGAGTTATATTCCTACTGCAAAGGGATTTGGAACCGGCGAGTCCTTCGCGACCATCAGCTTTCTTTCGAATCCGAACCAGAGTGGACGCGTGTTAATCCTGGAGGGAACCACAGCCGAAGGAACGAAGGCCGCGGCAGACCTCGCCATGAATATCCCCTTATTCTCTTCCATCCTGAAGAGCTGTAATCGGGCATTTCAGTCAGAGGGGTCCTTCCAGGTGCTTCTTCGTGTGAAGACGATAGCCGGTGCCCCCACCGAGACCGAAACGATCGCGTGTCACGAGATCAAAAGTTAGAAGAGGATCGCTGGGGAATCCGATCCTCCATCGATGCAGATGGTATGGGCATGGTAACCTCATTTTCTCCCAGGGAGGTGAATCTGGTGACAACCCAAGAGAGCGAATTCAAGCTGGAGGAGACAACAAAACCTTTCAGCTCAGAGGCGGAACTTCTGGCGATCCGCAATCACGTGGAGGAGATTATCCGCGGGCCGGCCTTCCGGGGCAGTCGTCGCAGCGCACAGTTTCTGCAATACATCGTCGAACATGCCATCTCCCACCGAAACGAAGCTTTGAGAGAACGCGAAATCGGCATCGAACTCTTCGACCGGCGGCCACACTACGACACCAACGACGACGCAATCGTCCGGGTCACCGCAAGTGACGTGAGAAAACGGCTTTCGCAACACTACAGCCTAGGCAAAGTCTCAGATTTCAGGATCGACCTGCATCCTGGAGGATACGTTCCCGAGATTCATCTTCTCCATCCGATCTCTCGCGACGTTCGACCACTCCTGAGTGGATCGAAAGAGCAGGCTCCGCCACCGGCGAACCCCAGCGTCCCAAAGAAGGGGAGCAACGTAGAGGTGATCCTCCCTGCGATCAAGGAGGTTCCAATGGCGGAACTTCCTTCAAAGCCGGTTTCGACCACCAGGCCGATTCCTCTTAAGGGGGTTTTATCATTTGGCGCGATTGCGTTCATTGCCGCATTTGTCTGCGGCCTCCTGGTTCGAAGACCGCAGCCGCCCCCACCATCGAAGTTTCTCTGGCCTCCACTTCTCTCCGGCTTACGTCCTCTGCAGATTGTCACAAGCGATCCTAATATCGCCGAGATCGCAGGCCTTACCAAGCATCCGATCTCCGTTTCGGACTATGCCAATCGACAATATGGCTGCGAAGTTCTAACGACAGATCTTCGGTTTATCTGCGAAAAGATTCTTCGCGGCGATAAGGCAGCGGGGGTAGACGTGATGGCGGTCGCCCAGATCGGGGCCTTCGTTCAGCGCTACAGCGGAGAGTTCGAGATTCACACGGCACGAACTTTGCAGATGTCGGACCTTCGCAGCGATGGAAATTACCTCTTGTTGGGAAGTCCGAGGTCGGATCCATGGGCCGCGCTCTTTTCAGACCAGATGGACTTCCACATTGCCTTTGATCCCTTGAGCAACCAGGATGTAGTCATTGACACCGATCCTCGAAGCGGTGAGCTTCCAGTCTATAAACCAACGGCCAAGGGTCTCGGTACGGGCCAGTCGTACGCCATCATCGGATTCGTTCAGAATCTCAGTCGAGGCGGAGGCGTTCTTCTTCTCGAAGGTGCGGACGCGGAGGGCACGCTCGCAGCGGCAGATCTCGTTGCGAACGAAAGCAGTCTTTATCAACTGCGTCGGCGCTGCAACCTTTCGGATTCCGCGAATAAACACTTCAGCGCGCTTATTCGAGTGGGGACAATGGCCGAGGCGCCGACCCGGTCCGAGGTGATCGCCTGTCACATCGCAAAGACCTGAACACGCTCTTATCGAACCTTGGCTACCCGGCCAAGCCTTATCAAGGCGTTTGCGTGTGTTCTTCCAACCGGGGAGGGTTTGAGAAAGGTCTTCGCTCCGGGTTCTTCGTTCCGGGTTCTTCGACGCCAGGCATTTAATGCGCTTCTGAGCTGAACCGATTTAGAGAGTGATCTGCCGGAAGACTCGGAGTAAATTGCCTCCCCAAAATTTGCGGATGCGCTCCTCGGTATATCCCCGGCGAAGCATCGTATCCGTGATCATGGGCAGATCGCGCACATCGCGCATTCCCTTCGCGAGCGTGGGACCTCCATCAAAGTCACTCCCGAATCCGACGTGATCTTCGCCAATGAGCTTGATGGCGCGGTCGACCACGTCGACCCAGTCGTCGACCATCATGGCTACGGAGTCCGGCACGATAGCGCCTTTCATAGGAAAGGTCGGAGCTACGAGTGTATCGACTTCGTAGATGCTCTTGCCCTTCACTCGGTCCGGAATGCTCGTGGTGTCGAAGAAGGTCTTCCCTCTCTCGGCGGTGAGCCACTTGTACTCGCGCAGATAGTTGAATTCACTTCCAATCTGAAAACAGAAGACGCCTCCTTTATCCACCAGTTTTTTCATCGGAGCGTCGGGCATGTTGCGAGGAATGTCATTTACGCTACGCATGCCGTGGTGGGTGGCGATGACCGGACGATCGCTGATATCGAGCACCTGGGAGAGGGTCTCGTCGCCGGAGTGCGAGACATTGATGACCATGCCAAGACAGTTCATCTCGTGGATCAACTCGCGGCCATGTGCGGTAAGCCCATTAGATTTAGGCGTTGAGCAACAGGAATCGGCATAGTTCTGGTTCCAGTTATGCGCTGAGAGCTGCGCAGAGCGAAGGCCGAGGGCGTGCAGGTCGCGAAGAATGCCCAGATCGCCGTCCAGATCGTAGCTGCCCTCGATGTCGAGCACGGCTGCCATCTTGCCTTTGGAGCGAATCCGGTCGATATCGGCGCCATTGAGTGCAAGCTCGATCAGTTTCTGGTTCTCGTGAATCTGCCGCAACGCATGGTCCATGCGGCGCATGGCCTGGCGAGTTTCAAAGCGGGCGGGATAATACTCCTCCGGCACATAAATGGATAAGAAGAAGGCATCTTCTCCGCCTTCGCGAGCACGGGGCAGATCCCACTGTCCATTAGATCTGCGATCGCCCATACTGCCACCGGAGTAAAACTCTCGATCGAGCGCATGGACATGAGCGTCGAAGATAAAGGCATGCTGGTGAATCGCCAGGGCCTGGGAAGAGACATGAGGCGCAGCCCTGTCTGTAGTCTCCTGTGTAAACGCACGTCTCCAGCCAAAGGATGCGATAGCAGTGGCACCGATGAACCTGCGACGGGTTAACAAAAGGTGATCGCCTCCTGACTCGACGTTGTAAGCAAGAGTAGACTGCTGCCTGGATTCGTGAACAAGACATTTGCCCTATGGAAATAGTTGGCGAGGATGGATAAGATTTCGCCACTACAAATCCACGCGTCCATCACCAACGATCAAGGATGCTATGGCTTCTGACGCCGAGTCCTCCAAGAGACCGAGACTCGCCGCTGGAGTGACTTCCAAATACAAGCTGGCTTGCCATTACCGGTTCATGTGCCGAGTAGCCTAAATTTGGGAACGGCCCGGCGGAGAGGAACAGGCCGACTGAGGCGGATGGGTGAGCTGCTACAGCGGCTGCAGGCAGGCGCGGAGTGCAGCCCCCCGCTCGAACCTAAGAACTAAAACTCTCTGGGACAATTTGTCGAATTCCGATCTCGCCGTTCGTCGTGATAGTACGACGGGCAACTAGCCCGGCTGACGCAGCGGCACCAGCCTATAGAGGAGATTCAGCATGCGCAAGCTCAAAATCATAGAACATATTTCGCTGGACGGCGTGATCCAGATTTCCACCGGTTCGGGCGACGGAGACTTCCCATACGGCGACTGGACCGCGCCGTATCGCACTCCTGCTGGGCTTGAGAAAGTTCTTGCGATGTACGGCGAGACCTGCGATCTGTTGCTTGGCCGCCGAACCTACGATCTGTGGTCGGGTTTCTGGCCGAAGGCACCGAAGAGTCCGATGGCGGAACGCCTGAATGCGGCGACGAAGTATGTCGCAACCCATAGGCCGGAGAGCCTGGAATGGGGCCCGTTCGAGAGCGTTGGGCCTGACTTGGTGGAGGGCGTTCGCACCATCAAGGCGAAGGACGGGGCTAACCTGATCCTCGCGGGCAGCTCAACGCTGACTTCGACGCTGCTCGAGCATGGGCTTGCGGACGAGATGGTTCTTCTGATCAATCCTGTCCTGCTGGGTAAAGGCAAACGCCTCTTCGCAGACGGAACTCCGCCGCGCGCCTTTGCGCTCGAGAGTACAAACGCTTCGCCGTCGGGCATCGTCATCAGCGCTTACAAGTTCGCCGGGACGTTGCAAAACCTGAGATGAGGAGCGACTCAGACGCCTTTCATGAGGATGGGATGCCTCCGGGTCGAGGAGAGGTGCAAGCGGCGGACCATCTCATCAGCGCGTTTCACAGCACTAAACCTAAGTTGACGGGGCGCATCTTCGCCATCGCTTCTGCGCTGGAACGGCATGCGGTGCGGCTGATTCCTACCCTTTGGGTATATTGCCGCAGACTTGTCTCTCTCCCAAGCTCCTTGCCTTTGACAACAACTTCGCCCTTATTGACGAATACCTTCCCTTGCGGTCGCGCGGCGGACCCTTGCTTTGAGGATTGACGGAGAGTGCATGGGGGGTAATATCACCCTCAGGCTTTCAAAGCAGACATTCCACTTTCAGAAGGGCGCACGCGATGTCGCGATTTGGATTGAATCGTCGAGGGTTTTTAGGGGGGCTTGTCACGTTGGCCGGATCCGTACTCGGCAAGCAGAGATTGTTTGCAGCCGCTCGTCCATCGACCAGCAAGCAAGGACCAGGGAGTGGGAAGATCACCGGGTTTGGCGAAAGCGGGGATGTCTATGCCGAGCTGGGACTGACTACGATCATCAATGCCCATCTGACGGAGACCGTTATCGGCGGATCGCTGATGCGTCCGGAGGCGATGGCAGTCATGGAGAGGGCGGCCAAGCATTTCGTCGTCATGATGGATCTGGAGGCGGCGGTGGGCAGGCGAATTTCAGAGATGCTGAAGCTGCCTCAGGGATATGGAGTCATCGTAACCTCAGGCGCGGCCTCGGCGATCCAGAACGGATACGCGGGGATTCTTACCGGAAACAACGCGACGTTTATTACCCAGATTCCGGATCTGACCGGGATGAAATCGGAGGTGATCATTCAGCGGGCGCACCGTAGCGGATGGGATCATCAGATTCGAACGACCGGGGCAAAGATTATCGAGGTGGAGACGGTAGAAGACGTCCGCAGGGCCATTAACGAGCGCACCGCTGGAATGCACTTTCAGAACCTGAGCGACCCGGATGGGCAGATCAAGCGGGCCGATTGGCTGAAACTGGCGCATGAGGCGAATCTGCCGGCGTTTCTCGATGCAGCCGCAGACGTTCCGCCGAAGTCCCGCCTGTGGGAGTACGCGAATATGGGCTTTGACCTGATCACGTTCAGTGGGGGAAAAGCAATCCGGGGTCCACAGACTACGGGCCTGCTGATTGGGCGCCAGGAGATGGTCCACAATGCACTGCTGAATATGAGCCCCAATGAGGACACGATCGGACGTCCGAACAAGGTGGGCAAGGAAGAGATGTTAGGTCTGCTCAAAGCCCTGGAGGTTTACCTGGCTGAAGATCAGGAGGTGGTGGATCAAGCGCAGTCGAAGCAGCTGGAGACGATCGCCGCCAAGGTGTCAAAGATCCCCGGAGTGACGTTCACCCGGAACGTGTCCCCGATCAAAAACCACTTTCCCTCGCTTCAGGTGCATCTGGATCCCGCTCGTTTCTCCGCAAAACCTCGTGACATCGCAGCGCAGCTTGCCGCAAGGAAACCTTCCATTATTGTTGGGGGTGAGGAAAGCGCAATCGAAATGACTGCCATCGACTTGCAACCGGGAGAAGAAAATGTAGTAGCGGACGCGTTAGCAAGCGCTCTCACAGCCCATTCTGTCTAGGACAAGAACAGCGCTGCCGCGCGGGCGGCGCCCACTTCGTGGGGTGTATACCGGCGTAAAGATTTATCAAGCGACCAACGGGAGCCCTACCCCGAAGGGAGTACACGCGTCACGAAGTGACCGCTCGTACCGGGGTCCCCACAAACAAGTCTTCGTTTGTGGGGTGGCCGAGCGCAGTGGGCCCGGCCGGCAGGCCATTCTCTTTCCACCCAAAGCCGTTACTGCACGGTGAGGGTGAGGTTGACGGTGCGGGTGAGGCCGGCGGCGGTCGCGGTGACGACGATGTTGTAGGTTCCGGTAGGGGTGATGGAGCCTACGGTGGTGCCGGAGCCGGGGCCCCCGGTGGAGGGGATTTTGCGGCCTGCTCCGCAGCCGGCCACGACGATCAGGCAGGTCATGAGGCCGAGCGCAGCCAGACGCCGGCGGCCCGTGACGATGGCTCCGGCGGGGAGAAGAAGGAGGCTCCAGAGGAGGCCGGGCGGAGGGGTGCCGGCGGGCGGCGAAGCCGGCTTGGTGAGGGAGGCCCCGATCGTGCCGGTCAGGACCGTCACCGAGACCGGGGTGGCGTTGCCGTCGATGGCGAGCGTGGACGGGGTGAGGTTGCAGGTGGATCCGGAGGGCAGGCCGGTGCAGGTGAGCGCGGCCTGGGCTCCCTGAACCGTGGGGCCGGCGGTGAAGAGCAGGGGGAAGACGGCATTCTGTCCGCTGGAGGTGGTGACCGCGGTGGGGCCGTTGGGGACGAGTGCAAAGTCGACCGCGGGGCCGGTGAGGGGAAGGGCCTGGGGGGAGTTGATGGCGTCATCGTTGACGGTGAGGACGCCGGTGCGGGTGCCTCCGGTGGTGGGCTGGAAGACGACCTGAAGGGTGCAGGCGGCGGCAGCGGCGAGGGCGTTGCCGCAGGTGTTGGCGAGGATGGAGAAGTCGCCGGTGGTGGCGAGGGTGGAGATGCTGAGCGGGACGCCGCCGTTGTTGGTGAGGGTGACGGTCTGGGGAGGCGAGGCCAGGCCGACTCCTATGGCGGGGAAGCTCATGCCGAAGAGTGGGGAGAGCGAGACGCCGGGAGGAGGGAGGCCGCTGCCGGAGAGCGCGACGGTCTGGACGCGGAACTGGTCGGAGATGCGGAGGCTTCCAGTGGCCGCGCCAAGGGCAGTGGGCTGGAAGAGGACGTCGATGGCGCAGCTGGAGTGTCCGGCGAGCGAGTTGCCGCAGGCGTTGACGGCGGCGAAGTCGCCGGTGGTGGAGGCGGCGATGAGGGTGAGGGCCTCGTCGCCGGTGTTGGTGAGGGTGACGCGCTGGACCGGGCTGGTAGTCCCGAGGGTCTGGGGGGCGAAGCTGAGTGAGGCCGGGGCGAGGGTGTCGATGGCGGGAAGGACGCCGTTGCCGGTGAGCGAGGCGGTGAGCGGGATATTGTTGCCGGGTATGGAGAGCAGGCCGTTGCGAGTCTGGCTGGCCGTGGGGGAGAAGGTAATGACCAGGGTGCAGCCAGTCTGGGAGGCGAGGGTGGCTCCGCAGGTGTTGGCCGAGATGCGGAAGTCGCCGGTGATGGACGGCGTGCCGAGGGGGACGGGCGAGGAGCCGGTATTCGAGACGGTGATGTTCTGGACCGGGCTGGTGGCGTTGACCTCCGTGGTGGGAAAGCGGAGGAAGAGCGGGGTGAGGACGACGGAGCCTCCGGGGGTGCCGTTGCCCGTGAGCGCGATCTGGGCCTGGCCTCCGGAGACGTTGCCGAAGATCGTCAGGGTGGCGCTGCGCGGGCCGGTGGCGGCGGGAGCAAAGCTGACCTCGAGGGTGCAGATCCCGCCGGGAGCAATGGACGGGCCGGTGCAGGTGTCGGTCTCGAAGAACTCGGCCTGGGGGCCGAGCGGGAGAGCGGCGAGGCTGATGGCGATCTGGCTGACGGTGAGAGGGGCGTTGCCGGTGTTGGTGATGGTGACGGTCTGGGAGCTGCTGGCGGTGCCGACGGCCTGGCCGGCGAAGGCGAGCGCGGCGGGGGCGACGGTAATGGCGGGCTGGGCCGTACCGACGGAGGCGAGCAAAGGGATCTGCCAGACGCCGCGGCCATAGGTGGCGGCGCGGAGCTCGCCGGTGCGGCCGTCGCCGGTGGCGATGCCGGCCGAGGCGAGGAGCTGGATGACCGGAGCGTTGGGGAGGCCGGTGCCGTAGAGGCTCCAGCAGTTGGTGGAGTCGCAGTCGGAGACGTGGGTGGTGGCGTAGACGCCGGTGTCCATCGCGACGTAGACGGTGTTGGCGTCGTTGGGGTCGATGGCGACGCTCGAGGCGGGAGCGTCGGGAAGGTTGCGGGAGATGTTGGTCCAGTGCGCGCCGGCGTCGATGGAGCGGTAGACGTGCGGCACGCCGAAGCCCATGACGGTGACGTAGACGGTGTTGCCGCTGAGGTCGTGCGGGTCGACCGCGATGGAGGAGAGGTCGTACTGGCCGGGGTTGAAGGCGGGGACCAGGCCGCCGTTGACGACGGGCGACCCGGTTACGTCGGTCCAGGCGGTGGCGCCGGTGGCGGTCTGGGCGGACTGAGTGACGAAGAGGTGGCCGGGGGCGGTTGCCCCGCCGTCGAGGGCTCCGGCGGTCCCGGCGTAGAGTACCTCGGAGCCGGCGTTCTGCGGGTTGGGAGAGTCGGAGACGAGGCCGCCGGCGGCGAGCGAGCGGATGAGGGTGTTGCCGCCGAGGCCGTTCTGCTGGGCGGCGCAGCTTGCGCTCTGCGGCCCGGCGAGAGCGCGGCTGACCTGGTTGGCGTCGCTCCACCGGGAGCCGTCGGCGGCGGGACCGCGCCAGACCCTGCAGGTGCCGAGGAGGAGATTAGCTGGAAGCGCGGGATCGAGCAGCCAGGGGGTGTCGATGAGGGTGGCGTCGTTCGCGGTCTGGGCGGGGCCGATGGCGGGAGGTCCGGCGAAGTCCTCAGCGGTGCAGCCTGCGCCGTGAGCACAGTGGGCGATGCTGACGCCTTGCGCTGTCGAGAGGTACCAGCTGTCGGGGCTGGCGGGATCAATGGCGACCTGGCCGCCTTCTCCTGCCGCGAGCTGCTGCCAGGTGCCGAGGCCGGTGGGCTGGGCGCTGGTGGTGGCGGCGGTCCCGTTGGCTCCCAGTCCGGCGAGCAGAATGGAGGGGTCGGTGGGGTGCTGGGCGAGGGTCTCGACCTCGGCGAGCGAGCCGAGGCCCGTGTTGAGGTTCTCGAAGTGGCTGGCGTCATCGGGGGAGCAGGGGGTGGCCTTCTGGTCGACGCCGTCGTTAGAGCGCCAGAGGCCGGAGTCGTTGCCGATGAGCAGGACCGGGGAGGCTCCGGTTGAGCGCACGGCGAGGGCGTGCTGGGCAGGGGCGACCTGCGCGGGAGCGGCGCAGCCGTTGAGAACATTGGTGGTGTTGCGCAGGGCGGCGCAGCCGGTGCCGTCACTGGTGTTGATCGCACAGCGGTAGAGATCGACGGTTCCGGCGAAGAGGAGAGTGTTCTGATTCGAGCCGGGTCCGGCGGGAACGACCGCGAGGGTGAGGTTGTAGTCGCCCTGCGGGATGACTCCGCTGGCGCTGCCTTCGAGCGAGGTTCCTCCGAGTTGTTGAGAGAAGGCGACCGGGTTCGTGCAGCTGGAGCCGTTGCCGGCGCAGACGTCGCGCCAGAGGCCCTGGTCGGTGTTGCCGGGGCCGACGGTGAGGGCGTACATGTCGCCGCTGGCGGGCTCGACCGCGAGGGCGCCGCGGAAGAGGGGGCAGCTCTGGCTGCCGGGGAGGTCGGTGTTGGCGGGGCAGTTGGTCGAGGTGAGGTTTACGCCGGGCTGCCGGGCGAGGCGTGTCCAGGTGACGCCATCGGCGGACTCGTAGTAGCCGTGGTAGCGGATGGCGGCATAGAAGCGCTGGCGGACGGGATTCCAGAGGACGGAGGTAACGGCGTTGCCTCCGCTCTGGAGGACGCCGGTGGCCAGGGGCCGCTGGACGATCTGGGCGCCATCCATGATTACGCTCATGTGCCAGGTGACACCAGCGTCGGTGGAGTAGTAGAGGCCCATCACGCTGTTGGCCGGGTTGACCGCACCGGCCAGCGTGCCTTCGGCGGCCTGCGAGAAGGCGGCGACGACGGTACCGGGTGTGGCACTGGGCTGGGTCGTGTTCCAGGCAAAGCCGGCGACGCCGAGTCCGGTGAAGGAGTAGTCCTGGTTGGGGAGATCGGTCGAGGACTGAATGAGGGTCCAGGTGAGGCCAGCATCCTGGGAACGAAGAAGACCTTCTCCATAGAAGGAGTCGGTGGCATCGTTGGAATCGCCGGTCCCCGCCAGAATCAGGGGACCCTGGGCAAGGACCGCTCCGATGCTGAGCGAGGGGATGGCGGCGGTCCCGGCGTTAGGGCTGAAGACAGGCAGGGTATCGGTGAGGGGGGTGAAGCTGACGGCCGAGGCGGGGCCGGCGGCATTGGTGGACCTCCAGACGCCGCCTCCGGTGGTGCCGAGGTAGACGGTGTTGCCGGTGGGATCGGCGGGGTCGATGGCGAGGGCGGTGACGCGGCCGGTGATCTTGCCGTAGGCGGAGGTGGTAACCTGCGCGGGGCCGAGGGGCTGCCACTGGGCGGCGAGGCCGGTCGGGGCTCCGATGGCCTGGACGTGGAGGAGGCCGGCCTGGGCGGCGCGGGCGCGGTCCATTGCCTGGGCGGGAGGGGCGTTTGCCTCATTGAGGACTCGGCCGCGCAGGAAGCGACGGGCGCGGAGGGTGGGGTCGGGGCTTTGCGGGGATTGCGAAAAAGCAGCGTGGGGCAGAAGGAAGAGAAGGACGGTCGCGGTGAGGAGTTGGAGGGTCAGGGGTAAAGGGTGGGACGTTCTGGGCGTGGGACGCATCCTGCGAACCCACCTTAGCGACGATGAGGCCGTCGCGAAGATGGGGCACCCGGTTTTGGAGTGAGTGCGATCGCGGTCGAGATGGTTCGAGCCGCAGTCGCATGCCCCGCTCGGGCCTTGCTTGAATGGGGTGCCCGGTGGGTGAAGCATGCTGGAGGTGGTCTCGGGGGGCGGAAGAGGGACCTCAGAGGCTGAAGCCGCTTGTTGCTCGCGGGCCTTGCGGCATGGCTGAAGCCGTGCCCTTAACAGGGCTCGGGCGGAGCGCCGTTTGCGTGGGCGGATGGAGCGTAGCTTCATGGCGTGCGGTCAGCGCCAGGAGCCAGCTTCGATGCTCGAAGCGCACGCGGGGCGGGTCAACCAAGGGGAGACGGAAAAGAGGCAGGGCTTCCCGGAACGGGAGGAGAGATCGCTCGCCGTCCGGCGAAGGACTGCCCTGGCGAAGCTGTCAGCAGCGCACGATCTTGGGGCTCTGGATGGATCGTGTGGCATTCCTGGAATCTAGGACCAGACGTGCCTTATCCACAATCTCACCATAGTTGTAGAGGGAGTGATCGGTGAGGATCAGGACGCAGTCGAAGCGTTCCAGGTTCTCGAGCGGGGTGGAGCGCATGTGCAGGTCGTAGTGGCGGCCGCGGCCCACCTCGGGGAAGAAGGGGTCGTTGTAGGCGACCTCGGCGCCGGCGTGGCGGAGCTTATCGATGACGATGAGCGAGGGGGATTCGCGCAGGTCGTCGACGTCGCGCTTGTAGGCGACTCCGAGGACGAGGACCTTTGCAACCTTCAGATCGGTGCCGTTGCGGGCGAGGGCGCGGCGGGTGCACTCGACGACGTAGCCGGGCATGGCCTCGTTGACCTCCCCGGCCAGCTCGATGAACTTCGCCTGCACGCCGAACTGCTGCGCCTTCCAGTTGAGGTAGAAGGGGTCGACGGGGATGCAGTGGCCGCCGACGCCGGGGCCGGGATAGAAGGCCTGGAAGCCGAAGGGCTTGGTGGCGGCGGCCTCGATGACCTCCCAGATGTCGATGCCCATGGGGCCGGAGAGCTGCTTGAGCTCGTTGACCAGGGCGATGTTGACGCAGCGGTAGATGTTCTCGAGCAGCTTGGTCATCTCGGCCGCGGCGGGCGAGGACATGGGCACGGTCTTGCGGAAGACGTTGCCGTAGAGCGCGGCGGCGGCGGCGGTGGCGCGGGCCTCGACGCCGCCGATCACCTTGGGGATGTCGCGGCGCGGGGTGATCATGTTGCCGGGATCCTCGCGCTCGGGCGAGAAGGCGACCATGACGCCGTCGAGGTCTTTCGAGCCAGGGTCTTTGTCTTTCGAGCCGGGCTGAGTGGCTTCGGGGGTCTCGGGGATCTCGGGGATCTCGGGGGCCAATCTCTCTGAAGCCGGGCCGCGCAGGACGGAGACGCCCCGGCCCGCGCCGTGGCGGTTGATGGTCTCGACGATGATCTCTTCGGTGGTGCCGGGGTAGGTGGTGCTCTCGAGCACGACCAGCTGGCCGGCGCGTAGGTGCGGGGCGATGGCCTCGATGGTCGAGACCACGTAGCTCATGTCGGGGGTGTGGTCGGGATTGAGCGGCGTGGGGACGCAGATGAGGATGGCGTCCATGCGGGCTACCTCGGCGAAGTCGGAGGTGGCGCGGAAGCCGGAGCGCTGGGCGGCGCGGATGTGGTCGGGCTCGATCCGATGGATGTAGGACTGGCCCTGGTTGAGGCTCTGGACCTTGGTCTGATCGATGTCGAAGCCGGTGACGCGGAAGCGCTCTTCGCTGAAGAGAAGCGTCAGCGGGAGACCGACGTAGCCGAGGCCGATGATGCCGATCTGCGCGGTGCGGCGATCGACGGCCGCGAGCCACTGGTCGAGGTCGGTGGCGGAGGTTGTAGCTGGGGCCTGGGTGGAGGAGGTGGTGGTGGCGATGGGAGTCAATTCGATCTCTTTCTAACCGGCAAATTCGTCGCGGTACCAGGCGACGGTGCGGCGCAAACCTTCCTCAAAGCCGACCTGAGGCGCGTAGCCGAGAGCCTCGCGGGCGGCCGTGATGTCGGCCAGCGAGTCGCGCACGTCGCCGTCGCGCGCTGGGCCGTACAAAGGTGGATGCGGAAAGCCGGTCAAAGTTGCTAAAAGCGCATAGGTTTGGTTAAGGGTGTGGCGCTCGCCGCAGGCGATATTGAAGACGCGTCCGGCGACTTTTTCGGCGGGTGCCTCGACGGCTAACAGGTTGGCCAGAACCACGTTGTCGATGTGGGTGAAGTCGCGGCCCTGTTCGCCGTCGCCGAAGATGGTGGGTCGCTCGCCGCGCATCATCATGAGGGCGAAGCGGGCCATCACGCCGGAGTAGGGCGAGTCGGGAACCTGGCGGGCTCCGAAGATGTTGAAGTAGCGCAGGCAGACGGTCTCCAGACCGTAGACGCGGTGGTAGGCCTGCATGTAGAGCTCGCCGGTGAGCTTCTGCACAGCATAGGGCGAGAGCGGCTGCGGGGCCATGGTCTCGACGCGGGGGAAGCCGGGCTGGTTGCCGTAGGCGGATGAGGACGCCGCGTAGACGACGCGCCTGGCGCCGGACTGGCGGGCGCCTTCGAGCAGGTGGAAGGTGCCGTCGATGTTGATGGCGTGGCTGGGGCGGGGCTCCTTGACGGAGCGCGGAACGCTGGGCAGGGCTCCCTCGTGGAAGATGAAGTCGATGCCCTCGCAGGCGCGGAGGACGGCGTCGGCGTCGGTGAGCGAGACCTCGTGGAGGTCGATGCGGTCCAGGATTGGCTCGAGATTCTTTCTGAGGCCGGTCTCGAAGTTGTCGAGGACGCGGACCTGGTCGCCGCGGTCGAGGAGGGCCTGTACCAGGTGCGATCCGATGAAGCCGGCTCCGCCGGTGATGAGATAGTTTGCCAAGACATAAGAATATCAGCCGAAATTCGCTGCCGCGCGGGCCCGCTGCGCTCGGCAGCGCTCAGTCCCTACGCGACGGAGCGGTCGGCCTTGACCGGGGCGATTGTGGTGAGGCGGCTGAGGCGTCCGTTGTGGAGGTGGAAGGTCTCGCCACGCCATACCACGGTGTCTCCGGCAAAGCTCCAGAGCCAGAAGCCGAAGGCGAAGAAGTCGCGCAGGGGCAGCAGCCAGAGATCGCGCAGCACCTGTCCGTCGCGCAGCACGCCGACCCCGACCGTGAGGGCCACAGCGACGCGCGCCAGCGCGGCGAGGCTGAGCAGGGTGAAGCTCCACAGAGCGAACCCGCTGGCCACGCAGGCGAAGATGGCCCAGGGCAGGCAGAAGGTGATGCCCAGGCCGACGTAGCCCAGCTTGCGCGAGTCGCGCGTCGAACGCGCCCAGCGCATCTGGTGATCGACGAAGCCGCGCAGGTCGTAGTTGGGGACGGAGGTCTCGACGACCTCGTCGGCGAGCTCGACGCGGTAGCCGGCCTGGGCGATGCGGACGCCCATCTCGTAGTCGTCGGCGAGGTACTCGACCAGGGGCTCGAGACCTCCGGCGGCGGCGAGCGCGGTGCGGGTGGTGGCGAGGGTGGAGCCGAGACCGAAGCGGATGCCGCCCTCAAGCTTGCGCGCGGTGAGGACGCCGGCGAAGAAGTCGGTCGAGATGCCGAGGGCCTCGAGACGCGACCAGAGGCCGGCGCCGGTGGTGGGGGTGCGACCGACGTAGGGCGCCGTGACCATGCCGACCGACTTTGTATTCACGCCAGCGTCCGTAGCCTCATCCGAATGGGGGGCGAAGCAGCTTACGATGCGCGAGAGGTAGCGCGGGGAGACGAGAATGTCGCTGTCGTTGATGACGATGTGCTCGTAGCGGGCGGCCTCGAGCATCTGGACGAGGTTGCTGACCTTGCCGCTGGTGCCGAGGCGGCGGGTGCACTCGACCAGGCGGATGTCGATGGCGGGAAACTCCTGCTGGAGACGCTCGATCTCGGGTACTGCGGGGTCGTCGAGCGAGGAGACGCCGAAGACGATCTCGTAGCGGCCGGGGTACTGCTGGCTGCAGTGGCTGACGAAGCCGGAGTACATGCGTTGATCGATCCCCTTGACGGGCTTGAGGATGGAGATGTTGGGAGCATAGCCGGGGTCGGCACGGCGGGTGCAGACGAAGCGATGGAAGTCGCGCGCGCCAAGAAGGGCCAGCACCATATAAATGATGCCGCCAAGCGCTAGCAGTGCAGTGAGGCCCTCGATGCAGTTTGCCAGCATTGTTCCAGTCTACCGGCTGGCTACAGACTATGGGAGCCCGATGGTCTTACCCCTTTCGGGGGATAACGGCAGGATCAATCTATTTTCAAATTTAATACGATGGCCGGCCGGGCCCACTGCGGTCCTTCGCGGACGGCGGATGAGCCTTCGGCGTGGGCCCTCCCGCTGGTCGGAGCAAAGATTTGTGCAAGCGACCAACGGGAGCCCCCACCCCAAAGGGCAAATACGCGTCACGAAGTGACCGCCCGTACCGGGGTCCCCACAAACAGGTCTTCGTTTGTGGGGTGGCCCAGCGCAGTGGGCCCGCGCGGCAGCGCATGGTCTCTATAGCCTTAAATTACTCATAACGAAGGGCCTCGATGGGATTCAGATTCGCCGCTTTCCAGGCCGGATAGATGCCGAAGACCAGGCCGATGGCGCAGGACGAGAGAAACGCCGCAAGCACCCACAGCAGAGAGACCTGCGAGGAGAGCACGTAGCGCAGCCCCATTGCGAGGCCGCTTCCCAGCAGGATGCCGATGAGGCCGCCGAGGGCGCAGAGCGTGATGGCCTCGAGGGTGAACTGCATCAGGATGATCTTTTTGGTCGCGCCGATGGCCTTGCGGACGCCGATCTCGCGGGTTCGCTCGGTGACCGAGACCAGCATGATGTTCATGACGCCGACCCCTCCCACCATCAGGCCGACGGCGGAGAGGCCGAACATGAGCAGGAAGAGCGATCCGGTGATCTGGGTCCAGAGGCGGGTGATGGAGTCCGACCCGAAGATGGCGAAGTTGTCGTCGGCCTCGTTCGCGACCTTGCGGCGGCGGCGCAGAAGCTCGGTGATGGAGTCGATGACGGCGGCCTTGTTCTTCTGGTCGTCGAACTTGACGCTGATCCAGTAGTCCAGGATCTCTGGGTGCAGCTTGTGGAAGGTGGTGATGGGGAAGTAGGCGTAGTTGTCGTCGGGGTTCTTGCCTCCGCCGAAGGCCGACTTCTGCTTCTCGACGGTGCCGATGACGGTGAAGGTCAGACCCTCGATCTGGACCTCTTTGCCCAAGGGGCTCTCGTGCTGGAAGAGATCTTCCGTGGTGTCGTGGCCCAGCACGACGACGTTGGCGGCGGTCTTCTCTTCGCGTTCGTCGAAGAAGCGTCCTTCATGAATGTCCACGTCGTAGACGTCCTTTGTGCTGGCGGTGTCTCCCTCGAGTGTGACGCTCTGGACCTTGCGGCTGCCGTACTTGGCGGTGACCATTCCGGCACCGAACTGAAAGTTCTGGTAGCGCAGCGAGGGGGAGACGGCAACGACGTGCGGAAGCTCGGCCATGGCGAGGGCGTCGTCCATGGTGAGTTGCTTGCGGGTGAGCATCTCGGTGGTGGGGCGAACGCCGATGACGGGGAAGCGAAAGACCCAGATGACGTTGGTTCCCATGGCCTCGACCATGCCGGAGACCTGCGAGTTTAGACCGTTGATCACCGACGAGATGGCGATGACGGTGACGACGCCGATGACGATGCCGAGGATGGTGAGGCCGGAGCGCATCTTGTTGGCGCGCAACTGGTCGAACGCCATCTTGACTGCTTCTCTTTGATCGCCGAGGTTCACGGATGCTCGCTCCTGAAGAAAGTGCGCTGCCGCGCAGGCCATTTCTTTCTCATATCTCCGACCTCAGCGCCACGATGGGGTCTAAGTCCGCGGCCTTGCGGGCCGGGTAGACGCCGAAGAAGATGCCGACGCTACCGGCGACGAAGAGCCCGGCGAAGATGCTCCAGAGGGCGATGCTCGAAGGAAAGCCGAGCAGCACGGTGACGATCTGGGCGACGATCATGCCTCCGATGACGCCGATAGCTCCTCCGGCGACCGCCATGGTTCCGGACTCGATGAGGAACTGGATCAGGATGTCGCCGCGTTTGGCTCCGAGGGCCTTGCGGACGCCGATCTCGCGGGTGCGCTCGGTGACGGAGACCAGCATGATATTCATGATGACGATGCCGCCGACGATCAGCGAGATGGCCGCGATGGCGACCGCCACGGCCTCAAACCCGGAGCTGATGCTCTTCCACAGGCCGACGAAGGTGTCGGAGGTATCAAGCGAGAAGCTGTCGGGAGCTCCCGGAGCGTCGTGGCGTTGGGAGCGTATGAGCTGGCGCGCCTCGTCGGTGGCAGTCTCGAGCGCGCCCTGTCCGCCGCCTGCCTTGGCGTAGATGGTCAGGGTCTTGGCGGTGCCGTAGGTCTTCTGGTAGCTGGAGAGGGGGACGGCGACCCAATTGTCCTGGCTCTGGCCGAGGGTCTTTCCCTGCTTCTCGGCCAGGCCGATGATGGTGTAGGGCACGCCGTCGACGCGGATCTCCTTGCCGAGGGGATCTTCTCCCTTGAGCAGATTCTCCTGGATGTCGGAGCCGATGACAGCGACGTGGGAGGCGTGGTCGTCGTCGATGGGGGTGAAGCTGCGCCCCTGGACGATGTTGAGGTTCTGCATCTCGGGCATGGAGTAGGTCTGGCCGCGGATGGTGGTGTCGGTGGAGGACTGGGTGCCGTAGACGATCTTGCCGGTGGAGGTCTGCTGGGCGCCGACCTGCTCGCAGTGCTTGCAGTTCTCGGCGACGAAGAGATATTCGTCGAGCAGGATGTTCTTGCGCTTCTGAAACTCGGTGTACTGCTCGTAGCTGGTGATGATTTGGGGCTGCTTGCTGATGGTGAAGGTGTCGGCGCCGTATCTGTTTACCTTGCTGGCGACGTAGACGTTGGCTCCGTTGACGAGCGTGACCACGGCAATGACGCTGGCGACGCCGATGACGACGCCGAGCAGCGTGAGGATGGATCGCAGCTTGTTCGCCCACAGGGACTGCAGGGCGATTTTGAAGGCTTCCTTGAGTTCCATGGCGGAGGGAGCGAGAACAGGTCCAGTCTACTCCGGGGAGTGGAAGATGGGGGATGAGGATGTGACGAGTGGTTGGGAGGCGGTCGCTGATCGATGGGAGGATACACGGGGAGATGTACCCTTGCCTGCATGGCAGGTTCTCTGGTGGTTCTTACGGGAGCTTCGGGCGCGGGCAAGACCGCCATTGCGCTTCAGTGCGAGAAGCTTGGCCTTCTGGGCGTAACCGTCTTTCGCTTCGATAACATGGATGTGCCCTCGCCTGAAGTGATGGAGACCTATGGGACGGGGCATCAGCCAGGAGGCGCGTGGCAGCGAGCCATGACCTTCGCGCGGCTTGAGCGGATCGCTCCGGTTCTTGGGGCGGGAACGAATGTGCTCTTCGAAGGCCAGATGCGGATCGCGTTTATCAAGGAAGCTCTGGCCACAAGCGGGATTGAGTCCGCAAGGATTGTGCTTGTCGATTGCGAAGATGAGGTTCGGATCGCGAGACTGACGCAAGACCGCAACCAGCCGGAGCTAGCGGATGCAAACATGATGAACTGGGCTCGGTATCTGCGCGAGGAGGCGGTCCGGGAGGGATGCGAGATTCTGGATACTTCGTCGCTGTCGCTCAAGGAGAGTGTGGCGAGGGTTCTCGGCCATCTATTTATATAGCCGCCTATGTATTTAAGAGTGTCATCCTGAGCGCAGCGTAGTCGAAGGATGACACCTCTTTGGGAACGGGTGCTCTTTCTTGAAAAGCACGCCTTCCTCTGCCACAACTCAAGGGCGCCTCGGGGGAATTGCCCCCGAATATGTCGATCGAGCTAGCCGATGAAGTCGGCCTCGTCACCGCGGTCAACCGGTTTATCCACCTGCGACTGGTAGACCTCTTCGACGCGCTCGACGGTATCGATCTCGGAAACCGGCTTGTCGTCGCGGATGCGCAGGATGCGCGGGAAGCGCAGGGCGAAGCCGCTGGCGTGGCGGTCGGAGCGCATGATGTTGTTGAACGCAACCTCGAGGATTCGAAGCGGCTCCACGGTGCGGAAGAAGCCGCGATCCTCGAGAGTGTGCTCCATCATCCAGGCGCTCATCCCGGCGATCTCCTGGTCGGTGAGGCCGGAGTAGGCCTTGCCCACGTTGAGCAGCTCGCCGGTTCGCTCGTAGTCCGGCCCGCGCACGGCGAAGGTGTAGTCGCTCAGGATGCCGGCGCGGCGGCCGTGGCCGAACTCGGCCCCGGTGACCACGACATCGAGCGTCGCGAGCTCGCGCTTGAGCTTGAGCCACGCCAGGCCGCGGCGGCCAGGCTGGTAGATGGACTCCGCCGCCTTCAACATGACGCCCTCGTTGGCGCGGGCGCGGGCCTCGGCGTAGGCGCGCTCGATGTCGTCGGCGGACTCGACCAGGCGCGAGGGAGCGAGCATCAGGCGCTCGACGCCCTCCTGCTCGGGTTCGGCGAAGATGAGGCCCTGCGGGAGCTTCGCGCGTTCGTCCACGGCGAGGGGCGAGCGGACGGTCTCGACCAGGCACTCGGCGATGGCCTCAAGGCGGTTGCGGCGTTCGCGCAAGGGGAGATGCAGAAGGAGCTCGCCGTCGGCGTAGATGAGGTCGAAGGCCATGAAGACGACGGGGACCTGCTCGCGCCAGGCGTTCGAGACGCGTTTGCGGCCGATGCGCTGGCCCAGCAAAGCGAAGGGGAGGGCACGGCCTTGTTCGAGATCCCAGGCTATGATCTCGCCATCCAGGATCAATCCGTTTAAGCTGAGGCCGTTCGGGCTGAGGCTATTCGCGTTGGGGTTTGATTCGGCGACCCTGGAGAAGGCCTCGGAGAGCTCGGGGTAACTTTCGGTGACGTCTTCTTTATTGCGGGAGTAGAGGGCCACGCGGCCGGGCTGCGCAGGGTCGCCGCAGTGGAGCTGCGCCCGCATGCCGTCGTACTTGTCTTCGAGAAAGGCTGCGATGGTGTGGACCTGGGGTGGTTTCGCCTCGGACAACTCTTCGGTGGAGGACAGTCTCTCGGAGGAGGGTTCCGTCAGCTCTTCGTCTGCGGGGTGGCCGGATAAATCCTTTTCGCTGGTGGCTTTCTTTTTGCGCGGCTTCTTTTGAGGAGCTGCCCTGGCAGGCTTCTCTTCGAAGCGCTCGACGGCTTCCTGAGGAGAATCGACGGGCGAAGCGAGCATGAAGCCCAGCGGATGGAAGAGCCGCATGCGAGCTTCAGAGAGGGTCCCGGAGAAGGCGCGTTCGACCGCCCGGGCGAGGTCGGCCTCGAGCATCACGGCGTGGCGCACCTCGGCCACCGCACAGGAGGAGGCCGCGGCGATCGCTTCCTCGACCAGGCTCTGCTTCACGCCGATGCGCATGTCGCCGATCATCAGCTTGAGCAGGTACTTGGCCTCGAGCGGCGTAGCCTTGCGCAAAAGCCCTTCGACTAGCCCGGCGCGGATGGCCGTGGTGCGGGCCGTGGCTAAGGCGGCGAAGGCGTCCGCCACCTCCGCCAGGGTGAGGCTGGGTTCGGGCTGATGGCGCGCGGCTGTTAGCAGGTCGACGCCCGCGGCTCCGAGGTCGCCGTGGCGTTTGTAGGCTGCAGTAAGCTGGACTCCGGTGGCTCCGCTGACCGCGAGCAGAGCCTTCGAGAGCAGGGCTCCCCCGGCGTTGAGCTTGCGGGGGTCGGCCTCGGCGAAGGGGGTTCCGGCGATGGAGAGCGCGAAACGGCCGGCGTCTTCGGCGGCTATGCCGCCAGAATCGTAGACAGAGCGGATCGCCTCGGCGATGGCTGACCGCTTCTTCAGCCGACTGGATTCGCCAGCCAGCCGCTCCGCCAGGTTCGCTACCTCAAAGAACAGGGCCATCTTTTCTCCTGCTTTATAGATGCGAGGACAGCGTTGCCGCGCGGGCCATTTCCCTTGGGTTCGAAAGAAGATATCGTAGACCTGACTGCACGTCCGGAGGAGAAACCGTGGGAAGACTCTACGCCAACATTCTTGAGATCGTCGGCCATACGCCGGTGGTGAAGATCAATCGTCTGGCCCCGCCGGATGTGAACCTCTACGTGAAGATCGAGGCTTTCAATCCGCTGGGATCGGTGAAGGACCGCCTGGCGCTGGGCGTGATCGAAGACGCCGAGCGCACGGGAGCGCTGAAGCCTGGCCAGACCGTGGTCGAGGCCACCAGCGGCAACACCGGCATCGGCCTGGCGATGGTGTGCGCGCAGAAGGGTTATCCGCTCGTTCTCTGCATGGCCGAGACCTTCTCGGTGGAGCGGCGCAAGCTGATGCGCTTTCTCGGGGCCAAGGTGGTGCTGACGCCGGCAGCGAGCCGCGGTCTGGGCATGGCCCAGAAGGCGAAGGAGCTGGCCGAGGCGCACGGGTGGTTCCTGACGCGGCAGTTCTCGAACGAGGCCAACGCCGATTTTCACTCAAGGACGACGGCGGTCGAGATCCTCGATGACTTTGCGGAACAGAGGCTCGATTACTGGGTGACGGGCTTCGGCACGGGAGGCACGCTGAAGGGCGTCGCGCGCGTGCTGGCCAGGGAGAGCCCGGAGACGAAGATCGTCGTGTGCGAGCCCGCGGATGCTCCCATGATCTCGAGCGGCGTACCGCAGCCACGCAACCCGGACGGCGAGCCTTCGCAGAGCCATCCCTCGTGGAAGCCGCACCCCCAGCAGGGCTGGAGCCCGGACTTCATCGCCAAACTGGCCGAGGACGCGGTGGCGAGCTACAAGATCGACCAGGTCCAGACCATCGCCAACGCCGACGCAATGAGGTGGAGCCGCGAGCTGGCCCGGAAGGAGGGCATCTTCGTGGGCATCACCTCGGGCGCGACCTTCGCGGGAGCGGTGCGCGTCGCCGAGCAGGCTCCCAAAGGCTCGACGATCCTGTGCATGCTTCCGGATACGGGCGAGCGCTATCTGTCTACGCCGCTGTTCGCAGAGGTGGGGGTGGATATGAGCGAAGAAGAGATCGCGATCTCGAAGTCGACTCCGAGTGCGCAGCTGGCTCCGGTTCAGGCGTAGTCCTCAATCGTAGTCATCGCAGGATAGCGGTCAGCCGATCCACCTTCTCTCCGCGCCGGATCTTCGCAGTCTGGCGGTGAAGGTGGCGCACGGGGTCGTCGGGGCCGCCTGACTCTTGGTCTTCGGCCTCCTCTTCGAGTTTCTCCGCGATAACATAGCCGGTCTGTGGATCGGCGATGACCTGTAGCTGTTGAAGGGCGTTTCCCAAAGACGTTCCCCGGGGATAGAAGCCCCCGGGCAGGCCACGCCTGCGGCGGTAGTGCCAGCGAAGGCGTTGACACCCAAAGACGAACCCGCAGAAGCACACGAAGCCGTAGAGGCCCGCGGCCAGAATCTGGTCCAGAGTCATGAATCTCTCCTCGATTGAAGGCGAAAGCATTCGCCAGCTTCTGATCGAAACCAGACGCGTGGCGGTTCCGCAGGCGCATGGCCTGCGGAGAATGCAGGCTTCAGGCGAGGAGGGAGGGCGGAGGACGCTGGAAGAGCGACGGGAGGCTGGACTCAGAGAGTGGGAGAGGACGGCGGTCGACATTGTCTCGTCCGGGTTGTTTTATCTCGACCGCCGCGAACAGGAACACCGGGGCCAGGACGAGGAAGAACAGCGGAGCTGCGGTGATGTGGCTTGAAGCTGTCACCACCGTGACCAGCAGCAGGAGGATGGCGAGTGCCGCGATCCAAACCGGGAATCCAGGCCGTCGGTTGTGCCGTTCCATGGTCACGGCCACAGTATAGGCTCGCCGCATCCTGCCCGGCAGGAGTAACATCTAAAGAGGGATGCGATTCGCAGCTGCAATTTCGGTGAGCTTTTCCCGCGTGGCCCCCCGCCACGACTTCGCCTAGCTGCGCCTATCCTCGCTCTCTCCCGGTTTCGAAATCCTTTTGCCATCAAGATTTAGGAGCACCTATGTTCGATCGCCTCGACCAGATGCAGGAGCGCTACGAAGAGCTCGGCCGCCAGCTCGCCGACCCTACGCTCGTCACCGACCAGAAGAAGTTTTCCGCCACAGCCAAGGCGCACCGCGACCTTGAACCCATCGTCGAGAAGTTCCGCGAGTATCGCCACGTGAAGCAGGCGGTCGAAGACGCCAGGACCATGGTCGACGAGCCCGATGAGGAAATTAGCGCCATGGCGGAGGAGGAGCTGCTGACGCTCGAGCCGCGCCTGGCCGAGATCGAGGAGCAGCTGAAGGTCATGCTGCTCCCGAAGGACCCCAACGACGATAAGAACATCATCATCGAGCTGCGCGCCGGCACCGGCGGCGACGAGGCCGCCATCTTCGTCGCCGAGATGTTCCGCATGTACATGCGCTTCGCCGAGCAGCATCGCTGGAAGGTCGAGGTGCTCTCGAGCTCCGAGACCGGCATCGGCGGCGGCATGAAAGAAGTGACGGCCATCTTCGAGGGCGACAAGGTCTACTCGCAGATGAAGTACGAGTCGGGCGTGCATCGCGTGCAGCGCGTTCCCGCCACCGAGACCCAGGGGCGCGTCCACACCTCGGCCATCACGGTCGCGGTGCTGCCCGAGGCCGAGGAGGTCGATATCAAGATCGAAGCCAAGGACCTGCGCATCGATACCTTCTGCTCGTCAGGGCCCGGCGGACAATCGGTCAACACCACCTACTCGGCGATCCGCATCACCCACCTGCCCACCAACACGGTCGTCAGCTGCCAAGACGAGAAGTCGCAGATCAAGAACCGCGAGAAGGCGATGCGCGTTCTGCGCGCGCGCCTGTACGAGGTCGAAGAAGAGCGCATCCATCAGATCCAGGCAAAGGACCGCAAGCAGCAGGTGGGCACGGGCGACCGCTCGGAGAAGATCCGTACGTATAACTTTCCGCAGAACCGCCTGACGGACCACCGCATCGGCCTGACCACGCACCAGCTGAACATGGTGATGGAAGGCTTGCTGCAGCCCACCGTCGACGCCCTGATCGCGTACGATATCGCCGAGAAGATGAAGGCCGAGACGGCCGCGGCGTAAGGCAGGCGCTGCCGGCGGCCCACCACGCGTGGGGCGGTCACTTCGTGACGCGTAGATACCCGTTGGTCGCTTGCGAAAATCTTTGCGCCGACCAGCGGGAGGCCCTCGGGCGTTGCCAGTATACGCGTCACGAAGTGACCGCCCCACGCGTAGTGGGCCCGGCCGGCAGGCCAGCACTTGGCATTTGACCAGCCCGTCGGCGACAATTCCACGGCATAACCTTCTTTGTGGAGTCGCCGTGAAGATCTTCACTGCTGTCCGATGTCTAGGCTGCGCCGCTCTGCTGGCCGCAGCGATGTCGTCGGCACGGGCGGGACAGCAGGATGAGGACTTCTCGCTGTCGCTTAATGATCTGCTGGCGCGGATGCAGGCCAATCTCACCGGCTACCTCACCAACATTCCCAACTTCTTCTGCGATGAGTATGTCGAATCGTATCTCGACCAGCGTGGAGCACAGAGGAAGAAGACGGCGACCGAATCCATCTTTCGCATGCGCCGCTCGAAGAACTCCGCGGGCCAGAACGTCTTCACGGAGAGCCGGGAGGTCAGGACCGTCGACAAGAGGCCGGCGCAGGGCAAGGCGATTCATGGTCCGGCGGTCTTCAGCGGGGCCTTCACCAATGCCGTCTCAACGGTCTCGCTTGAGCTGGCGCACTGCTACAGCTATCGCCTGGAGCCGCATGAGCATCTGGGCAAGTCGCCGGCAATCGTGGTCGAGTTTACCTCGCTCGAGTCGGCGCTCACGGATAAATCCTGCATCAGCCCGGAGCGGGAGAGCGGCCGCGCCTGGATCGACCCCACCGACTTTCACCTGATGCGCGTGGAAGACCGCATCCCCAATCACGATGCCATCAACGGAATTCTGACGCTGTGGACGTGGGAGATCGAGTATGCTCCCGTGGTCTTCGATGCAAGGACGTTCTGGATGCCGAAGACGATCTCCACCAAGGCGCATGCCAACGACGATCGCGTCGAGTGGGCGTTCAGGGCGCGATACAACAACTATCACAAGATGACCGTGACCTCACACATCCTCACCGATGCGGAGGACGATCCTCCCGAGTAGAAGCGCGACGCGACGCGGCGAGGATTGACAAGTGTGCTCTCCCTACGTCTCATAGTGCCATCGGGAAATATTCTTTTGGAGGACCACTCTCGCATGCGTCGTTGCCTTGCCTTTGCCCTTGCTCTTTTCGCCGCCTCTCTGCCGCTCTCCGCACAGAAGCTCGCCGCCACGCCGCCCATGGGATGGAACAGCTGGAACTGGTTTGCCGGCAAGGTCACCGATGCGGACATCCGCAAGGCCGCGGACCTCATCGTCTCGAGCGGCATGCGCGACGCCGGATACACCTACGTCAACATCGACGACACCTGGGAGGGCAAGCGCGACGCCAACGGCGTGATCCAGACCAACGAGAAGTTTCCCGACATGAAGGCTCTGGCCGACTACGTTCATTCGAAGGGCCTGAAGCTCGGCATCTACTCTTCGCCCGGGCCGCAGACCTGCGCGCGTTACGAAGGCTCCCTCGGGCACGAGGAGCAGGACGCGAAGACCTACGCCGGGTGGGGCATCGACTATCTGAAGTACGACCTGTGCAGCTTCGGCAACAACATGCGGCAGGCTCACCCCGACGACCCCGATGCGCAGAACAAGATGATGCGCGACGCCTACATGAAGATGCACCAGGCCATCGTGAAGACGGGCCGCCCCATGATCTATAGCCTGTGCCAGTACGGCTTCGACCAGGTGTGGCAGTGGGGACCAGAGGTGGGAGCGAATCTGTGGCGCACCACCGACGACATCAGCGCCAACTACAACAGCATGATGCTGATCGGTCTGGGACAGGCGGGCCTGAGCGCGTATGCCGCTCCCGGGCACTGGAACGATCCGGACATGCTCGAGGTGGGCAACGGCAAGATGACGCACGACGAGAATATCTCGCACATGACCATGTGGTCGATGCTGGCCGCGCCTCTGATTGCGGGCAATAACCTCACCCAGATGGATGACGACGTGCGCTCGGTGCTGACCAACCGCGAGGTGATCTCGATTGACCAGGACAAGCTGGGCAGGCAGGCCGAGCGCGTGCTCTCGAGCAACGAGGTGGAGATCTGGTCGCGTCCGCTGGCGGACGGCTCCGTCGCGCTGGCGATCTTCAATCTCTCGCACGACCGCAACGTGATGCGCGGGATCAAGCTGCCGCTGAAGCAGGTGGGCTTCTCGAACAGCGCGCATGCGCGTGACCTGTGGGCCGCGAAGGATCTGGGCCGCATCGACGACTCCCATGTCTTCACTCTTCCCCGTCATGGAGCCGTCCTGCTGAAGCTGACGAAGTAATCGCGCAGAGGATAAGGCAGGTGATAGATGAAACCCGAACCGCACCAGAAGCAGTCCATGCCAGAGAAACAGATGCGTGAGGCCCTGAACGAGCACTGGCGAGCCTCGGCAGCCGGCGATGCAGACGCGGAGCACGATATTTACGAGGACGATGTCGTCTGTGACTATCCTCAATCGGGCGAACGAATCCTGGGGCGAAGCAATCTGCAGGCCCTGCGAAGTCATCATCCGGGCAAGCCGTCGGGCTTCAACGTCAGGCGAATCGTCGGACGAGACGATCTCTGGATCACGGAGTACACCATCGCCTACCAGGGCCGACCGGCATACACGGTGAGCATCATCGAGTTCCGCAACAGCAAGGTCGCGCACGAGACGCAGTATTTCGCGGATCCCTTCGAGGCGCCGGCCTGGCGAAGCCAATGGGTTCAGCGGATCGCATAACGCTGCATCGTTCGGGTACGGGTCCCCATCGTGACGCAATCTCGTCACGATGGGGACATTGCGCGCGAAGCGCAAACCTTCTTGATCTGCGAAAATCCATAAGACAGCAAAGTCACACCAAGGACTCCCGGATGCGCCGCCTTATAACTCTCGCACTCTTCTTCGCATCGACCCTTTCGCTCCAATCGCTTCGGGCCCAGCAGACCCCAGCCCTCGCCGGAATCGCTCACATCGCGATTCGCGTGCGCTCGCTCGATGCGGCGCGGGAGTTCTACAACAATCTCGGCTTCGAGGAGGCCTTTCACCTGACCGGCAAGGACGGCAAGGTGAACGAAAGCTTTATCAAGATCAACGATCACCAGTTCCTCGAGCTCTACCCGGCGAACCCTGACAATCCCAAGCAGGCCTCCATCGGGTTTCTGCACGTCTGCTTCGAGGGCGATGATCTTGAAGCCATTCACGACGACTATGTCTCGCACGGCCTTACGCCCATCGCGGTTCGCAAGGCTGGCGCGGGCAATCTGCTCTTCACGCTTGCCGGTCCCATCGACGCCAACGGAGCCGCGCAGAACCTCGAGTACACGCAGTACATGCCGGGCTCTCTGCACTCGAACGATCAGGGCAAGCACCTGGGCGAGGACCGCGTGGGGGATGAGATTCACTCCGTCGCGATTGCGGTGAAGGATCCAGCTGCGGCGCGCGACTTCTACCTTAATCAGCTCTCGTTCAAGTCGATCGCGGGCGACCCGATGTTTCTACACATGCCTGGCAACTCCGGCCAGGAGGTCGAGATCACGACGGCTGGTTCACTCGGCGCGAAGGCTCGCTTCGCACTACGCACAGAGAACCTCTCCAAAGCGGCGCGCCTGCTGCACAAGCAGCACATCTCCGTACTGAAGTCGAATGATACGTTGACGATCTCGGATCCCGACGGCAACATGATCATGATCCGCGCCCTGTAAAGGCTTGACCAGCGTATGGGCCTGCCGGCCGAGCGCAGTGGGCCCGCGCGGCAGCGCTGGTCTTCACAAAAAAAGCTCGATACGTCTAGAGCCATTTGCTGATGCTGTAGAGTGGAAAAGTTCTCCATGCCGTCTTAACGATGAATCTCCAGCAGGCCATCCGTTCCGCAGCCCAGGCACTGGGCTCCGATGCTGCGCTCTTCGATCCTGCGCGGCGCGACGCCGAGTTGTTATTGATGCATCTACTCGGCCTTTCGCGCGCATCGCTGCTGGCCGATTCTGCGCGAGAGATGACCGGCGAGCAGCTTCGCGAGTATGAGGCCCTGATCGAGCGCAGGCTGCGCCACGAGCCCATCCAGTACATCACCGGCCAGCAGGAGTTCTATGGCCTGCCGCTACGGGTCACGCCCGCTGTGCTGATCCCTCGGCCCGAGACCGAGCATCTGGTTGAGGCCGTGCTCGAGCGGCTGCCGCACGACCGGCCACTTGCCATCGCCGACATCGGCACCGGCTCGGGAGCCATTGCGATTGCGCTGGCGAAGCATCTGCCGCTGGCCCAGGTGATCGCGCTCGATCTCTCCCCTGCCGCGCTCGACCTCGCTCGCGTCAATGCAGAAGCAAACGGTGTCGAAGATCGAATGCGCTTTCTTGAATCCGACCTGCTCAGTACTCTGCCTGGCGAAGAGCGGCAAGCGCACTTCGACGCCATCGTCAGCAACCCTCCCTACATTCCCACGACAGAGGCCGCTGAACTGCATCCGCAGGTACGTGAGCACGAGCCCGCGCTGGCGCTCTTCGCGGGGATCGATGGCCTTGATGTTTATCGCAAGCTTGTCCCTGCGGCTTACCGCGCGCTCAAGCCTGACGGCCTGCTCGCGCTTGAGATCGGTCATGGGCAGTCCCCTGCCATCGCCGATCTGTTGTTGGATTGGCACGATGTTTCCTTCATTGAAGATCTGCAGTCGATCCCGCGGGTTGCCCTGGGCCGGCGTTAGTGTGTGCTCGCGCACGGCGGATGATTTTAAGCGATGAAGCCGTAGACGATTTTCTCTGGGAATGGATTCGGTTAAAACCCCGTTCCGCTCGAAGCGCCGAAGGCGCTCGGCCACCCGTGCGTGCAGCACCTAGCTACGCCAGTAAAGGGTTACTGGGCCGGCTAGCGGATGCTCGCCGGTTCCCTTCAGCCGCGCCTGCTTCAGCGCGAAGTACCACTTCGCTGGCTTATCGGCATCGTCGATCAACATCAGGCCGGGATGATACCGCAGCCCCTGCGCCTGCTCGATCATCGTCTCCTGGTCCTGACGTACGAAGCGCACGCCGAAGAACTTCGCGATCGGAGTTACAAACGGTACACGATAGAAGACGTTCCATGCGGCGATCACGTCGATTCTGCAGGTCGAGGGCGTGACCGGCGTGATTGTCGTCAGGCTCGAGAACCACTTCGCTCCGGCACGGATGGTCTCGTAGCGACGGTTGGGCAGAACGAAGTCGATGGTCGTCGTGATGGGCTCGCCGTAGACGCCCAGCAGCTTGTACGGCGCGGAGTTCGCGCTGGGAGCGTGCGAGGACATGCGGAAGCCCGCGTTGCGGCCGGCGTTTGCGGAGTCTTCGATAGGCTCGAAGTGTTTCTCCTTCTCGTGAATGCTGGCCCGGCTGCGCCACCACCATGCCTGATGCACGAAGGGTCCGTGCGCCGGGTCCATCAGGCCGATGATGCCGTGATCGACGTTGCAGGGAAGGTCGGCGACCAGATGCGCGCTGCGGTAGCGCTGGGAGAACTTTGGCAGCTCCGGAACCTCGGGCAGGGTGCCGAGCGATCGGCCGGTCCCGGCTTCGGGAAGATAGACCCAGGCGTAGCCGTCGCGCTCCTCGCAGGGGTAGGCCGCGGCGAAGATCCTGCCGGGATCGAGCGTCTCATGCCGCGTCAGCGAGGGAATTTCTGAGCACTGGCCGGTGCAGGGCTCGAACTTCCAGCCGTGGTACTTGCACTGCACCTGCTCGCCGTCGAACCATCCCGCAGAGAGCGGGATGCCGCGGTGGGGGCAGAGATCGCGCATGGCGAAGATCTTGCCGTCGCGCTTGCGGCCCAGCACAAGGGGGACGCCCAGCAGCAGCGCCGTGGTCATCTTGCCGAGGCGAAGCTCGGAGGAGCGCAGCGCGGGGTACCAGTCGCCGAAGATCAGCTCCGCCGGGGGTCCGGGGGGTTCGGTTGTGATGGAAACAAGATCGCGCATTGCGTGGCCTGAGTCTACGATAAAGGATTCCGCAAGGCGATGGCGCTGCCGCGCGGGCCCACTACGCGTGGGGCGCCCACTTCGTGGGTGTATACCGGCTTCGCCGTGGGCCTCCCTTCGGTTCGGCGCAAATATCTTCGCAAGCGACCAACGGGAGCCCCACCCCGAAGGGCAAATACACGTCACGAAGTGACCGCCCGTACCGGGGTCCTCACAAACAGGTCTTCGTTTGTGGGGTGGCAAAGCATAGTGGGCCCGGCCGCGCGGGCCATCGCCTCTCAAAATCTACTCTAGACTGAAGACGTGCTCACCTCCCCGCACCCGGCCCTTCGGCGCAACCGTCTCGTGCTCGTCGCCCTGTGGTTCGCGTTTTACGCGAGCTTCGCGCTGCTGACCCCTCCCCTGCTCGACGACGCCGATTCCGTCCACGCCGAGGTGGCGCGCGAGATGCTGGTGCGGCACGACTGGACCACACTCTATGCCAACGGCATCCGCTACCTCGAGAAGGCCCCGGTGCTCTACTGGTCGATGGCCGCGAGCTTCCGGATCTTCGGCGTCCATACCGCGGCTGCGCGGCTTCCCCTGGCGCTCACGGTGCTTGCACTTACGCTCGCGCTCGAAGGCTTCGCTCGAAGGGCCTTCCTGCAGATCGCCGACGCTGAGGGCGTAAACCGCGAACAAACCGCTGACCGCGCCGGACTCTACGCCAGCCTGATCCTTCTTTCGAGCTTCGGAATCTTCATCTTCACCCGCATCACCATTCCCGACGCGATGGTCTGCCTGTGGCTGACGCTGTCGATTCTCTGCTACTGGCTCACGGAGCAGCAGTCAAAGCCGTCGAGCCTGCTCTGCTTCGGCTTCGCCGCCGGCTGCGCCCTCAACATCCTGACCAAGGGCCTGATCGGCATCGTCTTTCCCATCGGCATCGTACTGCTGCATCTTCTGCTCACACGCGGGGTGCGCGGTACACTTGCGCGGCTGAGACGGCTGCATCCCCTCACGAGCCTGATGGTCTTCTTCATCGTCGGGGCTCCCTGGCACATTCTCATCGGACTCGCCAACCCCTCGCAAGGTCACCCCGGCAGCATCGCCTTCAACCACGGGCACTGGATCGTCCCGCAGCCCAGCGACGGCAACGTGCATGGCTGGACCTGGTTCTACTTCGTCAACGAGCACCTGCTGCGCTACCTGAACCTGCGCGTTCCCCGCGACTACGACACCGTTCCCCTGGCACTGTTCTGGGGGCTGGTGCTGGTGTGGCTGATGCCCTGGAGCGCGTTTCTCTTCCACGCCGTCGCCGCTGTGCCCTGGAAGAGTCTGGGACGGCAAGCTGTGAGGCGCTCGCTCACTCCGTTCCAGTCCACGCGGCTGCTGCTGGGGCTGTGGGCTGCGCTTCCGCTCGTCTTCTTCTCCTTCTCCACCCGGCAGGAGTATTATGTTTTGCCCGCGCTGCCCGCGCTCATCCTGCTGATCGCTCTGTGGCTGGGGAGCGAGGCTGCGGAAGCGGAAAGCTTCACCGTGCCTAACCGGCTTGTCACCGCGGGCCAGCGCATCTCCACCGTGCTGCTCGTCTTCGGAACCCTCGCGGCCTTTGGCGCGATCTTCTTCATCCTGCACAGCCAGCCGGCCGGCTCGAACATCGACCTCGCCAGCCTGCTGCAGCAGAATCCCGGAGACTATGCGCTCTCCTTCGGGCACTTCCTCGACCTCAACGCCAGGGCCATGGGAGCCTTCCGGCGGCCACTCACGCTGACTGCGGTCTCGCTCTTCGGCGGAACGCTCGCGGCCTGCCTGCTGCGGCGAAGCTACCGGCCCCATGCCGCCAACTTCGCGCTCGCCGCCGGGGCCTTCGGCTTCCTGCTGGCCGCCCATATGGGGCTGCAGATCTTCTCGCCGATACTCACCTCAAAGCAACTCGCCGACGCCATCGCTCCCCGGCTCAAGCCGGACGACGTGATCGTTCTGCACGGGGAGTACGAGGCCGGAAGCACGCTTGGCTTCTACCTACAGAGAGACGACCTGCACATCTTCGAGGGGCGCAGCTCCAACCTCTGGTACGGGAGCTTTTTCCCCGACGCTCCACCCATCTTCGAGGACGAGGCCTCGCTCAACCTGAAGTGGACCGGGCGGCAACGGGTCTATCTCTGGCAGGACACCTCGCAGCCCCTGCCCAAACTGCGTGGGCGGAGTTATCTGATCGTGCAGAGCGGAGGCAAGGAGATCCTGAGCAACGAGGCCGATCACTAAGCAAAGAAGAGCGCTGCCGCGCGGGCCCACTACGCGTGGGGCGGTCGCAAGAGCGCAGTGGGCCCGGCCGGCAGGCCATACTCTTCTCAGCAAAGAAAGAAAGCGGCCCGAAGGCCGCCTCTCTGATTGCGAAGGAAAGAGCTTTACCAGCGTCCCCAGGCGCGGCTGATGTAGTCGGTTAGAGTCATGGCGATCAGGATCAAAAAGGTGAAGAATCCCGCGGAGACCGTCAGCTTGATCAGCTTCGACTGGTAGATGACGTGCATGAAAAAGAGCATGACAATGACGGCTTTGAAACAGGCGATCCCGACCGCGATGATCGGGTTCAGGATGTGCAGGTCAATGAAGGCCGCTCCCACCGTAATTCCCGTGAAGACCAGCAGCGTGATGTAGACAGCGATGTAAGTTCCGGGCTGAACGATATGATGATCCGCGTGCTCGGGGTTATTCACGTTGGCCGGGTCGTGGTATTCAGACGACATGATCTTCTCCTTGAGAGTGCGGCGGAGCCGGTGTCAGCCGGAGATACTTGATGGTATCGAGGATCCGCCGCCGAGCGGATCCTCGATCGGGTGTCACAAAACTAAGTTCCAGGATGCCGGTTGATCAGGTACAGCAGCGGGAACAGGAAGATCCAGACGATATCGACGAAGTGCCAGTACAGGCCGAAGTTTTCGATCGGGGCGACGTAGCCGGAGCTGAAGTCCCCCTTTCGCGCCCTTGCGATCAGCCAGAACAGAAGCACGATGCCGATGATCATGTGCAGTGCGTGCATGCCGGTCATGGCGAAGTACAGCACGAAGAAGATCTGCGTCTTGCGCGCCATGTCGGGCGAGAGCGGCTCCTCGATCGGCTTGCCGGTCTTGGCGCTCACGGGAGGGTTGATGAACTCCGAGACGTCGAAGCTGGCTCCGGGGATATGGTGCTTCTCCCACTTCTCCTTGTACTCGAAGTACTTGACTCCAAGGAAAGCGCACCCGAAGACGGTCGTCAGGATCAGGAACATCACCAACAATGACTGCTTGCGCACCTCGGCCGCCCACACCGCCAGCGCCATGAAGAAGCCAGAGGTGATCAGGATCGCCGTGTTGACGGTTCCCATCGGGATGCTGAGCTGGTTCGATGCCGCCACGAAGGCCGGGTTGTACCAGTTGCGGTAGAGCAGGTAGGCGAAGAACAGGCCGCCGAAGAACATGATCTCGGTCAGCAGAAACAGCCACATGCCGAAGGTTCCGGCCTCCCGCTGCTGCTCCTCCGTCTCGAAGTGATGACGGAGCTGCGGCAACGAGTGGTGGTGCTCTTCCGCGTGTGTATCGTGTGTCGCTACGATCGTGTTATCCAACGGTCGTCACCTCTTGTTCCGTCTTGTGAGCGAGCCACTCGTAGTCATAGGCCTCGTGGTCCATGATCGGGGTCTCGATGAAGTTCTCGGTCAGCGGCGGGGACTGGATCTGCCACTCGAGTCCAGTCGCCTGCCAGGGATTGTTGCCCGCGATCGCGCCGTACTTCAGAGACCAGGCCAGGTAGATCAAAGGCATCAGGAAGCCCACGCCCAGAACCGTGGCGCCCGCCGTCGAAAGCACGTTGAGCACCTGGTACTCCGCCGGATACGCGTGGTAGCGACGAGGCATTCCCAGGTAACCCAGGATAAACTGCGGCATAAAGGTCAGGTTGAAGCCGATAAAGCTCACAATCGCGGAGAGCTTCGAGATCGACTCCGGATACATGCGGCCCGTCATCTTGGGCCACCAGAAGTGAACGCCTCCGAGGAAGGCCATCAACATGCCGCCTACCATCACATAGTGGAAGTGCGCCACGATAAAGTAGGTCTCGGTCAGGTGGATGTCCAGGCCGAGCGAGGCCAGGAAGACCCCGGTCAGGCCGCCGATCGTGAACAGGCCGATGAAGGCGAAGGCGTAGAGCATCGGGGTCTCGAAGGTGATCGAACCCTTCTGCAGCGTGAAGGCCCAGTTGAAGACCTTGATCGCCGAGGGTACCGCGACCAGCATGGTCAGAAGCGAGAAGACCAGGGCCGAGTAGTTCGAGACACCCATGATGAACATGTGGTGCTCCCAGACGAAGAACCCGAAGACCGCGATGGCGACCGAGGAGAAGGCGACCGCCGTGTAGCCGAAGACGCGCTTGCGGCTGAAGGTCGAGATGACCTCGGACATTACGCCCATGCCAGGAAGAATCATGATGTACACGGCCGGGTGCGAGTAGAACCAGAAGAGGTGCTGGAAGAGCAGAGGATCGCCGCCCAGCTGGGGATCGAAGACACCGATGTGGATCGTGCGCTCGAGCACCACCAGGACCAGCGTGATCGCCAGGACCGGCGTGCCCAGAACCATCAGGATCGAGGCCGCGTAGTTCGCCCAGACGAACAGCGGCATCCGGAACCAGGTCATGCCCGGGGCGCGCATACGGTGGATGGTGACGATGAAGTTCAGTCCGGTGAAGATCGAGCTGAAGCCGGCGACGAAGATCGCCAGACCCGCCGTGATGACGTGCGTGTTCAGGTAGTGGGTCGACAGTGGAGTGGTGAAGGTCCAGCCTGTATCCACGCCTCCCATCACCAGAGCACCCAGCGTCAGGACTCCGCCGACCAGGTAGAGGTACCAGCTCAGCAGGTTGATCTTCGGAAAGGCCAGGTCCTTGGCTCCGATCATGATCGGGATCAGGAAGTTGCCGAGCGTCGCCGGAACCGAGGGTACCAGGAACAGGAAGACCATCACGATGCCGTGCATCGAGAAGAGCTTGTTATAGGTGTCAGAGGCTACCAGGTCGGGCTGCGGGGTCAGCAGCTCCAGACGGATCAGACCGGCAAAGGCGCCCCCGATGAAGAAGAAGAACGTGATCGAGATCAGGTACAGCATTGCGATCCGCTTGTGGTCTCCGGTCAGCACCCAGCTCAGAAGACCATGCTCGGCGGTGATGTAGTTCTTCTTGGGAATGGTCGCCGTCCGCTGATCTGGAAGGTTGACGATGGTTGAACTGGTTGCACTCATGGCTTCACCACCTCTGGCGTCATCGGCGCCGCTTGGTTGGACTCCGACGTGGTCAGCGTCTGCTGCACACGGTAGTTCGTCTTGAGGGACTTCAGATACTCCACCAGATCGATCAGACCCTCTTCACTGATCTGCCCCTGGTAGGTGGGCATGATGGGCGCGTAGCCCGCGGTTACGTGCTGCGACGGATTCAGGATCGCGTCGCGAAGATAAGCTTCGTTGACCAGAACCTCGCCCCCGTTGGCCAAGCGCAGCTTCGATCCGTAGACGCCGGCCAGGTTCGGTCCGCGCGCCGCGGCGTTTCCGCTGTGGCAGGCGTTGCACCCCATGCTGGCGAAGAGGCGCTCGCCGTTCTGCGCCAGCGACATGCCGCTGGTCGAGGCCTCGGTCCACTTCTTGTAGTCCTCAGGGCTGAGCACCGTAACCTCTCCGATCATGCCCGAGTGCTTGGTTCCGCAGTACTGCGTACAGAAGATATGGTACGTCCCCGGGGTCGTAGCCTCAAACCACACTGTCGAATACCGCCCCGGAATCACCTCGCGCTTCACGCGGAAGTCCGGTACCGAGAAGCTGTGGAAGACGTCCTGCGAGATCATGGTCAGCTGAATCGGCACGCCCATGGGAACGTGCAGGTTGTTGATCTCGTGCTGTCCGCCGGGATGCTCGGACTTCCACATCCACTGCTTGCCTACGACGTAGATGTTCATCGCGTTGGTCGGCGGGTTATAGATTCGGAAGTAGAGCAGCGCGCCCCAGACAAAGACGATCAGGAACAGGGCCAGCGGAATGATCGTCCAGGTCGCCTCGAGCAGGGTCGAGCCCTCGACCTGGGTGGCGACCGGGTTGCGCTCCTTACGGTACCGGATGGCGAAGCCGAAGACGAGCGTTCCCACCAGCACAAGGCCGACGATCGTGATCAGCAGCAGGAAGAAGTAGAGCGCATCGGCATACGGGGCGATCGTTGACGCCTCGCGCGGAAAGAGCGCAGAGTTCGTGAGCCACTTCACCAGAAATTGCCACAGTACGGGACTGATATGCATCGTTACCCTTTATCCATTCTCTTTCTTCGTCAAATCGTGATCGCGTCCGAGCTTGATATCCCTTCGGAACATAACGAACATAAAGCCGCCCAGGCCCGCCACCGTCACCACACCGCCCAGCTGCACCACCCGCGAGACGATCAGCGAGTGCTTGTTCGTGTGAGGATCGTAGTGATAGCAATAGGTCAGAATATTGGCGACCGGCGAGCCGATCTTGTTGCCCGAAGCCTCCACCAGACCCAGCAGAACGTCCTTCGGCGAATACTCTACGCCGAGATAGTACTGGGCCAGCTTGCCCTCGGTCGTCACTACCTCGATCGAGCTCGCGTGCGCGAACTGCGTCAGCTTGCCATCCGGCCCCGGAACCCGGACGTAGCCGAATCCGGTCGCGTCGGTGACGCGGTCGATCGACGGGCGCGATCCGGTGAGGAAGTGCCAGCCGTCGGCCGTCTCCGGCCTTCCGTATCGCTTGAGGTAGTAGGCCTTCTTCTTGGCCGCCTCCGCGGGAGTGTCATTCGGGTCAATGGAGACGACGATGACGTCGAAGTCCTTGCCGGGCGTCAACTTCACCATCTCAAGCGCTCCGGCCAGGCCATCCAGCTCCTCCGAGCACAGCATGGGGCAGGTGAAGTAGACCAAGGTCAGAAGAGCCGGCCGCTTGCCGAAGTAATCGCCGATCCGGACCGTCTTGCCCGTATCATCGACGAACTGAGCATCGAGCGGCAGCTGCTGATTCAGCCGCTGCGCCACTCCTACCTTCTCGAGCACCTGGGGGAGCTGATCGCCAGAGTTCTGGCCGGTGGCTTTGTCGCCGTAGCTCGAGACCTGGGCCGAGAGCGATGGGACCAGAAGAGGCGAGGCCAGGAGGGCGCAGCCGAGAGCCGCCGCCATCGCCCCCCATCCCCTCCGTCCTGTCACCTGCTTCTCCATCGCTTCCTTCCCGGTGCCGCTTCGCTGCTCAAATAGGTTCATACCACTATCTTAAATCGCCGCCGATTACCGAACTGGCCGAAGGACCGCCTACCGCGCCGGCGTCAGCTGCGCGTGCTGCGCCGACTCCTCGGCCTTGCCGTAGTCCATCTTCTGCCTGCGGGCCTCGATCACATCCTGCTCGAAGCCGGTACGGGCAAATCCGTTGGTCAAAGGAGCCTGAATCTGGGGCTCGTTCTCGCCGACCATCTTCGTCTCCGCTCCCGAGGGGTTGGCGTGGACCGGCAGACCGCGCTCGGTGATCAGCTCCATGGCGCGCTCGATCGGGATGCGGATCCCGTCCTGTCCCGGGGTGCTCGAGTAGTGCTCGAGCATCAGGTCCTCGCGGGCGTGCAGGTCGGCGGTCTGCTGGTTGCCGTCGTCGAGATCGACGCGCGGCTCAGGAAACGCCGACGTCATCTGCTGAAGCTGACGCTGCTGCAGCTGGGGATTGGGGGTCAGACCGCGGACACCGTTCTCCTCGCTATTCGCCTGGTGCCACTTGTCGGCCGGACCGTCTGACTTCTGCAGGGCTCCGTTGATCACCTTTCCCATTAGGAAGCAGAAGAAGAAAAAGACGATAACGAACCCTGCCAGGCCGGCGCAGAAGACCACCACGCCGTTGACGTTGACGTCGGTCGTCTCGTAGCCCGGAGCGTCCGGGGTATGGACGTGCGGATCGTGCTTGGGCTCGGGATGCAGATCGTGATCGTTAGTGGGCATGTTCGGGCTCCAACATCTCTTCCAGGTGCGGGTCGTTGACGTTCATCAACGGACGCTTCATCAACTCGGTCAGGTAATAGGCTCCCCAGATCGAGAGCACGGCGACCGGAACCGTAATGTAGGCCAGGATTCCGAGGTTTCCCGAGAGGCGCAGGTTGCCGGCGGCGTCCCGGAAGTTCGGCTCGATCAGCCAGAACATGTCGAGCGAGCGGGCAAAGATCATCCACGCGGTCAGCCAGATCATCTTCTTCTTGTTCCGCTTCAGATCGCGCGACAGCAGCAGCGAGAAGGGGATCAGCCAGTGGCAGATGAAGTCGAGCGAGCAGATCACCCACCATCCGCCCTGGATGCGCGCCAGGTACCACGGAATCTCGTCCGGAACGTTGCCCGACCAGATGATCAGGAACTCCGCGAAGCAGAGGTAGATGTTCAGCATGGTGAAGGCGAAGGCGAACTTGCCCAGATCATGCTGCTCGGTCACGCGCAGCAGCGTCTTCAGCGGCTCGTAGCGCGAGAGCAAGATGACCATCAATATGCCGAGCGCAAGCGTCTGATAGCCTTGGCCGACGAGAAACTGGAGGCCGTAGATCGACGAGTACCAGGTTACGTCCAGGGACTTGATCAGAACGATCGCGAGGTCCGTCATCAGGATGACGTAGATCAGGATGCCGATTCCGGAGAGGTTCTCGAACTTGATGCGCCAGCGATCGTAGCTCGACTGCGAGCCGGCGTCGGGGTCGGCATCGCGCTGAAGCGACCAGCGGTTCAGCAGGGTGGTCATGAGCAGAAGGATGGCAAAGACGATCACCGTCTGCACGATGGCGGCAGACGGGCTCAGCATGGCGTGCTTGGCGTTGGCCGTGAGCATCTGCTCCTGGGTCATCAGGCCCTTGGCGTAGGCCGCCGCGGTGGCCTGCGCGTTGGGGAAGGCCGCCCACTGGTAAAGATGCTTCATCAGCAGGAGAACCGGGATCACCATGGCGGCGACCAGCCACAGGGTGCGCGAGGCTGCCTCGAGCGGACGACGCAGAAGCAGTCCCCACTTACCGCCGGAGACGTACTGCAGCATCAGCATCGCCAGACCGCCGCCAGCAAAGCCGAAGGAGAGCATAAAGCCCATCAGGTAGGCGCGCAGGATGTGGACGGGTCCGCCCTGGACCATGAAGAAGGCGAGCGAGATAACCGTCGCGGCGACGCCGACGATCAACAGGCGGGTCCGCCAGGCCTTGATGGCCTCCTCGGGCGCGGCGAGCGATGCGGGAAGCACGCGCGGCCCGTGGCCGTGGTGCCCTGCGTCTCCGTTGTGTTCGTGTCCAAGTGACATTCTTTTTCAAGCCTTCGTTCGGAAGCTTCCGAGATTACTGCTTGGGTGCTGCTTGGTTGTTGGCTGCAGGCTTAGATCCAGTGGAAGCCGCAGGCTGGGAATTCGTTCTCGCCGATCCGTCCCCACCCGGCGAGGGAAGGACGAGGGGCTGATGGGTTGGGGTTCCGGTCTCGGCGGTCGCCGGGATCTTCCACTCCCCCAGAAAGGCTGCGGGCAGACCCTCGCGTTCGGCGATCGAGGAGAGCGGCTCGACGTGGGCGCCCGAGGGAACATCCGCCTGGGTCGCCTTCTGGCTCAGCTGCAGGGCCCGGATGTAGGCGACGATCGCCCAGCGATCGGCCGGGGCCACCTGCGCCGAGTAGTCGGGCATAGCGCCGTGGCCGTTCGAGATCACGTGAAAGAAGTGTCCGAGGGGTGCCTGCTCGAGCCGCGCCGTATGGAAATCGCCGGCCTTGGCGTAGCCCCGCTCGACGATCATGCCCTCGCCGTTGCCCACGCGCGAGTGGCAGGGCGTGCAGTAGATGTTGTAGCGCTCCTGGCCGCGGGCCAGAACCCTGGCCGTGACCGGGAAGGGAAGACCGTCGGCCTCCCTGCCATCCACCAGGCCGGTGTAGAAGTAGGAGTCCTGGTGCAGCTGGCTGCGGCCCACCGTGTTCTCCACCTGCGGGCGCACCGAGCGGCCGTCGGCGTAGAGGGTGGTTCCGCGCTGGGGGAAGAACTTCGGCTGGTCGTGCATGTCCTGACGGCATCCCGCCAACACCAGCGTCGCCGCCATTGCTCCCATCGCCGCCACCATCGAGATCGCCTTGCTGGGCTTCTGCATCGGGTTCCTGACTTCGTTCTGTGCTGCGATCCGCATTAGAGCTCGACCTCCACCACCGAGACCGCGTGGAACTGCTCGAGGAATGAGCGGGTCTCGGTCGGCGAGAACTTGGGGTCGACCGACTCCAGGCAGAGGAAAAACTTGTCCGTCGTCGCCCCGTTGCGGAAGTTCGGAGCGTTGAAGAGCGGATGGTAGAGCTGCGGAAGGCCGTTCAGTGCCAGCATGCCGAAGCCCGCCGAGAGGCCGGCGAAGAGGATGGTCCACTCGTAGGCCGGGATGATGAACGCTGGCCAGGAGAAGAGCGGACGCCCGGCGATGTTGAGCGGGTAGGCCCACACCGAGATCCAGGTCTCCATCAAAAAGGAGGTGGTGACGCCCATCAGGCCGCCCAGCAGGCAGACCATGGGGACGCGGTTCTTGTGAAACTCGAGGGCCTCAGCGGCTTCCTCCACCGGATAGGGGGTGTAGCACTCCATGCGGCGGTAGCCGGCGCGGCGCGCCTCTTCGGTCGCAACCACCAGTTCGCCGGGAGTGTTGAACTCCGCCAGCAGGCCGTAGATTCCTTCTCTGACCGGCATTACGTCGTCTCCTCAATGACCGTCTCGGCTTCAGGTCCGCGGCGGGTGATCTTGGTCTGCGGCAGCATCATCCGGATCTCGGACATCGGGATGATCGGGAGGAAGCGCACGAACAGAAGGAAGAGGCAGGTGAACAGGCCCCAGGTTCCGATGAAGAGCATGTAGTCCCACTTGGTCGCGACGTAGGTTCCCCAGCTCGAAGGTAGGTACTCGCGATAGAGCGAGGTCACGACGATGACGAAGCGCTCGAACCACATGCCGATGTTGACGATGAACGAGAGCACGAAAAGGTAGCCCACGTTCACGCGCAGCTTGCGCGACCAGAGCGTGGTCAGCGGGATCGCGATGTTGGTCAGGATCAGCATCCAGTAGCCCCACCACATGGGGCCGAACATGCGGTTCCACATCATGAAGAACTCCCAGTGGCTGGCCGAGTACCAGCTCATGAAGACCTCCATGCCGTACCCGTAGGCCACGATCGAGCCGGTCGCCAGCATGACCTTCGCCATATTGTCCAGGTGGCGCAGGGTGACCAGGTCCTCCATGTGGTAGAACTTGCGGATCGGAATGGCCAGGGTCAGCACCATGGCAAATCCCGAGTAGACAGCGCCGGCGACGAAGTAGGGCGGGAAGATCGTCGTGTGCCACCCGGCCAGCGCCGCCACCGCGAAGTCGAAGCTGATGACGGTGTGGACCGAGAGCACCAGCGGCGTCGAGAGGCCGGCCAGGAGCAGCGAGGCCGTCTCATACCGGATCCAGTGCCGGGTCGAACCTCTCCAGCCCAGCGAAAGCATGCCGTAGAAGTAGCGGGCCAGCGGAAGCGTCGCGCGATCGCGCAGCGTGCCGAAGTCCGGGATCATGCCGATGTACCAGAAGACCACCGAGATCGTCGCGTAGGTCGAGACCGCGAAGACGTCCCAGGCCAGGGGCGAGCGGAACTGCGGCCAGATGTTCATCGTGTTGGGGTATGGGAAGAGCCAGTAACCCAGCCACGGACGGCCGACGTGCAGCAGAGGGAACATGCCGGCGCAGACCACGGCGAAGATGGTCATCGCCTCGGCGAAGCGGTTGATCGAGTTGCGCCAGGTCTGCTTGAAGAGCAGAAGAATCGCCGAGATCAGGGTTCCGGCGTGACCGATACCGATCCACCAGACGAAGTTGATGATGGCGAAGCCCCAGGCTCCCGGCATCGTGATGCCCCAGATGCCGACGCCCTTCAGGAACAGCCAGGTCACCGCGACGACGACCAGCGAGGCCACGCAGCCAGCCACCATCAGGCCGAAGAACCAGCCGAGCGGGGTGTTCGAGGTCAGCACCAGGCCCGCGATCTTCTGCGTCACCGACTTGAAGTTGTGGCCCGGCGCGATGACCGCGTATTCTCCGGTCTTCGGATCGATCATCGGGTCGTTAATCGGTTGTTGGGTCGCCATTTATGCCAGCTCCGGATTCGGGTTGATGACGCCAGCCGTATAGGTTGTGCGTGGACGATAGTTCAGGTCGCCGAGCACCGAGTAGTTCCGCTCCAACGCCTTGCGCTTGGCTACCCTGCTCTCAGGATCGTTGATGTTGCCGAAGACGATCGCGTCGGTCGGGCAGGCCTGCTGGCAGGCCGTGACCACCTCGCCGTCGCGCACCGCGCGGTTCTCCTTGTCGGCCGTGATCTTGGCCGCCATGATGCGCTGCACGCAGTAGCTGCACTTCTCCATCACGCCGCGCGAACGGACCGAGACGTCGGGGTTGCGCCCGAACTTGAGGCTCTCGGTGTCGTAGTCCGAGTACAGCAGGAAGTTGAACCGGCGTACCTTGTACGGGCAGTTGTTCGAGCAGTAGCGGGTTCCCACGCAACGGTTGTACACCATCGTGTTGAGGCCCTCCGGCGTATGCACCGTCGCGCCCACCGGGCAGACCTGCTCGCAGCCCGCGTTCTCGCAGTGCTGGCAGGCCATCGGCTGGAAGTGCGCCTTCGGGGCATGCAGGTCGCCCTCGAAGTAGGTGTCGATGCGGAGCCACTGCATGTTGCGGCCGATCTTGACCTGCTCGCGCCCGACCACGGGGATGTTGTTCTCCGCATAGCAGCTGACCACGCAGGCGTTGCAGCCGATGCAGGAGTTCATGTCGATCTCCATGCCCCAGGCGTTCTGCGTCTGCTGCGAGGAGGGATCCTTGCGGTCGTAGTGCCAGGCGTCGGGGAAGAAGCTGAGATCGACGTGCTTCTTCGCGTCCCAGCCCGGATCGCCGTGCCGGGGATTCTCGCCCTGCGGGCCGTATCCGACCTTGTTGACCAGGGTTCCGCTGGCGCCCTCTTCGGCGAACTTGGGATTCTTCTCCGCCTCCTCGTAGGTCGCATAGCGGATGATCGAACGCTCCATGGCCTCATGGCCCTCGAGCGAGTAGGTGCCCTCGGTGTCGTACTGGGGCTTCTCGAGATCATGCTGGGCGAACTTGCCGCGATGCTCGGTGCTGTGGACCTTGGTGACGCAGAGATCGTAGAAGGTGCCGCTCTTCGTCTTCGCCGTCCCGCCGGAGGCGACCAAAGGTGACGCTGAGGTGCGAACCTTGTAGGCATTGAAGCCGACTGCGGCGGCGACGCGTCCCGCCTCCACCCCACGGCCGAAGCCGAGATGGATGGTGATGGTGTCGTCGGGGTGGCCCGGGGCCATCAGGATGGGAGCCGTGACCTTGCGGCCGTCGAGCTCGATCTCGATCAGTTCCGTCTCCTCCGCCTTCAGGTCGGCCATCGTCTTCATGCTGACCAGGGCGGCATTGTCCCAGCTCAGGTTGGTCACCTGCTTGGGAAGCTCCTGCAGCCAGCCCACATTGGCGAAGCGGCCATCATAGAGCGAGGGATCGGGGCGGAACGAGATCTCGTACCCGGAGGTCGAGCTCGCGGGAGCGGCAAACGCCGTCACCCGGGCCGGAACGCCGGCCTTGGGAGCGAAGGCCGTGCCCTCGACCCAGCCGTCGTGCAGGGCCTTGCGCCAGTTGGTGGCGAAGTCACCCTTGATGTAGGTCTTGGCGTTGGCGACGACCGCGTCGTAGGCCGAGGCCTGCGGGTTGTCGAGCAGCGTCTGGAAGATGTCGTGCGCGCTCTTGCCGCCGTACATCGGGTCGATCATCGGCTGGATGATCGAGAGCGTGCCGTCGTAGGCGCGGGCGTCGGACCAGCTCTCGAGGTAGTGCGCCTTGTTGATGTGCCAGGTCGTGATCGATCCGGTCTCGTCGAGGTGGGTTCCCAAGTGGACCGCGGTCGGAACCTTGGCCAGGGCATCGGCGAAGTTCAGGTCGGCCGGGGCCGCGTAGATCGGGTTCACGCCGAGCATCACCAGCCACTTGACCTTGCCCGAGTTCATATCGGCGACCAGCGACTTCAGGTCGGCCATCTGCTCGCTCGGCAGCGGGTTCACGGTCTCTGTGTACACGACCGTCTTTCCGACCGCGCCGATCAGCGTGTTCAGGGCGTAGGCGGCGGCGTGGACAGAGGCGGGAGCCTGCTCGCCGGGGAGGACGACGGCGCGGCCGGGGGTCTTCTTGAGGTCGGCCAGGAGCGCCGTGAAGAACTTCTGCTGCTCGACCGAGAGGCCGGACGGGGCCGACCCGAGAACCAGGGCATCGGCGAACTGAGCGATCTGGCTGGGCTTGAGGCCCAGGCGGTGCTCGGCCTTGAAGCCGGTGACCGTGGGCATCGATTCGACCACGTAGAGCCGGTTCATCGGCTTGTGCTCTTCGTAGCGGTGGCGCTCGGCATAGGCCGCGGCCAGGGGAAGGAAGCCGGGGTGGGCGATGCCGCCCAGGAAGTCGGCGTCGAGCGAGAGGATCACATCGGCGTCCTCCAGACGGTACTGCGCGTCGGAGTAGCTTCCGAACGCAGCCTTCGAGGCGGCGCGCGAGGAGTCCTGGTTGATCGGCTCCCACTGGACGAGCTTGGCCTGCGGGTACTTCGCCTGAAGAGCCTTCCACTGCCCGGCCAGCGTCGGCGAGGTGACGGTCTCGCTCAGGAAGTAGAGTCCCTGGCCGTTGCCGGTCCCGGTCGCCGCCTGCTGGAAGGCGGTCTGGAATTCGCCAAAGGTTGTGTTCTGACCGCGCAGGCGAACGTGCTGCGAGCGGTCCGGATCGTAGAGGTCGAGCAGGGTCGCCTGGGTAAAGGCGTCGGTGCGGCCCTTGGACATCGGGTGCTCGGGGTTGCCGTCCACCTTGATCGGGCGGAAGGAGTCTGACTTAATCAGCACCGGAACCGCGCCCGTCGGGAAGGGATAGGCGGTCGCGAAGTACATCGGCTTGCCCAGGACCAGGTCCTCGGGCTGCTTCACGTAGGGATAGATCGGCTCGTCGGGCTGCTTGGTGCAGCCGGCCAGGCCGGCCAGCGCGAACGAGGCGCCCATCACCTTAAGGAAGCCGCGGCGGGAGACGGCGTCGACCCACTCGCCCGCTCCGGCCTGACGCGGAAACTCCTCCTGCATCAGCTGCTGGAACGAATCGGTCTCGGCCAGCTCGTCGAGGTTCTTCCAGAAGCGGCGGCCGGTCTTGCCGTCGAGCTTGGACCGAACCTCCGCCAACGTCATCTTCTTCGCAGCCGGGGGAGCCGCCGGCGCGATCGTGGTGACCACCTGCGCCTCGGCCTTCATCTGTGACTTGGTATCCATCGTGTCTTCTGTCCCAACCCCTCTAGTCTTCATCGGTGGCACGTCTCGCAGCTGGAGAGCTCATTCGGCGTGCGGATGTGGTACTGCGCCGTCAGGTACTTACCCAGCTCCATCTGGCTGGTGAACTTCTGATAGCTGGCGGGAACGAGGAGGTGCATCGGAGCGACGTCGCTCGTCATCGCCTGGCCCTCGCCGGTCAGGGCATGCGGCTGCAGCTGGGCTCCGCTCTGGCCGGAACCGGAGGAGGCGCTCTTCTGCATCATCGCCAACTCGGGGGCCGACTTGTTGGGATCGTCCGTGGTGCAGCTCAGGCTTCCGGCGGTCGGTCCGGCCACGCCGGTCGAGGCGCACCAGACCGGCTTGTCGCTCGAAGGTCCGGCCCAGGCCATGTTGTAGATCTCCGACGTCGGCCGCAGGTTCGCGGCGGGATTGCGGTGGCAGTTCAGACACCACTCCATCTGCAGCGTGTTCTGCTGGTACATCAGCGGCATCTCGTCGACGCGGCCGTGACAGCTGGCGCAGCCGATGCCCTTGTTCACGTGAATGTCGTGATTGAAGTAGACGAAGTCGGGAAGGTCGTGCACCCGGATCCACTGGATCGAGGCTCCGGTCGCCCAGCTCTCGCGCACGGGCTCAAGGTAGTCGGCGTTGGTCCAGATCTGCGCGTGGCAGTTGATGCAGGTCTTGGTGGGGGGAATGCCGGCGTAGGCCGCCTTCTCCACCTGGGTGTGGCAGTACTGGCACTGCAGCCCGAGACCCTCGACGTGGTGCTTGTGGCTGAAGGGAATCGGCTGATCCGGACGCTGACCCTGCTTGGTGACCCACGGGGATCGCTGCAACTGGTTCAGAGCAATGCCGAGCGCGACGACGATCAGGCCCGTCAAAACAAGGCTCGCTCGAGCCAGCGCGTTCGAACTGCGGTCAAAAACTTGCGCCATGAGTGCTTTCCTGCTTCCTCTCTGGTTCGCCTTCCCCTCGCCTCCGAAGAGGGCTTCAAGGGCGGATGGTTCTTCGCTGCTTTCGCCGGTTAATGCCGCCACCGGCAATTCAGGCCTCGGTTCTTACACTTCAGCCCGAAAAATTCTTCTCTCAGAAACTCCGAGTATAGCAGTGGAAAAAGACAGACAGAACCCCTCTGACCGATACTCGGAACTGATTTTTAAGCGTTTACTTCGATTATCGAAACACGACCGAACCCTCTGAAAACAAAGCTGCACAATATCTCGTGCAAATACGGTTCAAGAGGATTTCGGGGCACAACATCTACCCTGCCCGAAAGGTATCGGCCTTGTAAATGCAAACCAAATTGGTCCGAGTTCCAGATTGGGATTTTGGATGGCCTGCCGGCCGGGCCCACTGCGCGTGGAGCGGTCACTTCGTGACGCGTGTACTCCCTTCGGGGTGGGGCTCCCGCTGGTCGCTTGAAAGATTTCTGCGCCGACCAGCGGGAGGCCCACGGCGAAGCCGGTATACAAGTCACGAAGTGACCGCCCCACGCGCAGTGGGCCCGCGCGGCAGCGCTTGCTCTTTCTTCGCATCATCCTCTGCGATACCGTCATCCTTATGCCTCGCCCCAGCGCCACCCCACGCGCGCCGCGCTACGACTCCTCGGCCGCCATCGCCCAGCTCTCCTCCGCCGACCCGAAGCTCAGCCGTCTGATCGAGCGCGCCGGACCCTTCACCCTGCGTGTCTCAAGCGGCCTCTCCCCCTTCGAGGCCCTGGTCGAATCCATCGTCTATCAGCAGCTGCATGGGAAAGCCGCGGCGACGATTCATCGCCGCCTGCTCGAGAGCTTCCATCCCGTCTGCGGGATCGGCATCCATCCCTCGGCACAGCACCTGCTCGACTGCCCTAACGAGCAGCTCCGCACGGCTGGCCTATCCAAGAATAAGATGCTCGCCCTGCGCGACCTCGCCGCCAAGACGATCGACGGAACCGTCCCCACGCTGCCCCGCATCCGCCGCATGTCCGATGAAGACATCATCGAGCATCTGACGCAGGTCCGGGGCATCGGCCGCTGGACGGTCGAGATGCTGCTGATGTTCCGTCTGGGGCGCCCCGACGTCTTTCCTGTCTCCGATTACGGCGTGCGCAAGGGATTCGCTCTGACCTTTCTGGGGCTGAAGCCGACGGCGAAGGTCATCCCAGCCGACCTTCCCTCGGCCGAGATCATGCACCGGCGCGGCAAGAAGTGGGCTCCCTGGCGCTCGGTGGCCAGCTGGTACATGTGGCGCGCCTGCGATCTGGCCAATGGAAAGAGCCTGCCCCGGCCCGGCGACACAGAATGACTCCTGAGGAGAGAACGAACAGCTTATGAGCACTCGAGACCGTGCGAATACGCACGACGGCGCCGCCGTTTACTCCCCCGGCATCCTGAAGATGTACGACTGGTGGGTTTTAGGAATCTCCAATCGTTGCGCCTGGCTCTGCCCCACGCAGTCCATCCTGCTGCCCTTTTTTCAGAGGCACCTCACGGCGAACCACCTCGACGTCGGTGTGGGGACGGGCTTTTACCTGGCCAACAGTCCCATGCATCCCGCGCAAAGGATCACCCTGCTCGACCTGAACCGCAACAGCCTGGAGGCGGCGCGAGCAAGAATCGCGTCCCTTCAGCCCTCGGTTGTCCTCGAAGACGTCCTCAACCCCAGCGGCGCTCTTGGCGAAGAGAGATTCGACTCCATCTCTCTCTTCTTCCTGATGCACTGCCTGCCGGGCGGCATGGCCGATAAGGCTCGCGCCTTCGAGACCCTCCACCGCCACCTCACCCCGGGCGGAACGCTCTATGGAGCAACGATCCTTGGAGACGGCGCCGGCCATAACTGGCTCGGCCGCCGGCTGATGAAGCTCTATAACGCAAAGGGATTGTTTGGAAACAAGACCGACACCCTGGCCGGGCTTGAGTCGGGACTGACCCGCTGCTTCGCGAAGGTCAAGGTATGGCAGCACGGAAAGGTCGCTCTCTTCACCGCACAGGCTCCCTTACATTGAAGATGGCCCGCTGACGGCCCCCGCAGGACCAGATTCGGAGAATCTCCTCTGGCGATCAATTTAACTTGGTCAAAATTCCATCAATTTCGGGCGGCTTAATCGTTTCATCGTCCCCGGGAATCTCGCGCGCCTTACCCAACCCCGGGCGACGCGATAGTCTCTAAGCTGACAGATGGCACCCACAGAACAGACCCCGCAGGCTCCCGCCACATCCTCGCCCTTGCAGTACGTCTGCATCCACGGCCACTTTTACCAGCCGCCGCGCGAGAATCCGTGGCTCGAGGTGGTCGAGGTGCAGGATTCCGCGGCTCCCTATCACGACTGGAACGACCGCATCACCTCCGAGTGCTACGCCCCCAACGGCGCCTCGCGCATCACCGACACCGAGAACAAGATCGTCCGCATCATGAACAACTATGCGTGGATCAGCTTCAACTTCGGCCCCACGCTGCTGAGCTGGCTGAACGACTACGCTCCGCGCACCTACCGGATGATCCTCGACGCCGACCGCACCAGCGCCCAGCACAACTCGGGGCACGGCTCAGCCATCGCGCAGGTCTACAACCACATCATCATGCCGCTGGCGAACGAGCGCGACGCCCTCACCCAGATCCGATGGGGCATCCACGACTTCGAGTACCGCTTCGGCCGCAAGCCCGAGGGCATGTGGCTGGCCGAGACCGCCGCCAATCGCAAGGTGCTCGACCTCCTGGCGCGGGAGGGCATCAAGTTCACCATCCTTGCTCCACACCAGTGCGCTCGCGTCCGGGCGAAAGCCGAGGGCACCCCCCAGCCTGATGACGCCGAGTGGACGGAGACCCCCAATGCCTCCGTCGATAGCCGCCACCCCTATACGGTCGAGCTCGACGAGGGCCGATCCATCGACGTCTTCTTCTACAACGGCCCCAACTCCCGCGCCATCGCCTTCGAGGGCCTGCTCAACAGCGGCGTCGACTTCGGCAGGCGCCTACTCGAGGGCTTCGGCGATGTGACTAGGAACACTGAAGGAGAGGCCGCCCTCCTCTCCGACGTCGCCACCGACGGCGAGAGCTACGGCCATCACCACAAGCACGGCGAGATGGCCCTCTCCTACGCCATCCACTGGCTCGAGGACGAGAATGAGGATAAGCCCGAGCCCAGGGTCGAGATTATCAATTACGCTGCCTTCCTCGCCAAGTACCCCCCGCGCTGGCAGGCCGAGATCGTCGACGACACCTCCTGGAGCTGCGCGCACGGCATCGAGCGATGGCGTTCCAACTGCGGCTGCAACAGCGGAGGCAAGCCAAACTGGAACCAGCAGTGGCGCGCTCCCCTGCGCCAGGCCCTCGACCATCTGCGGGACGAGACCTGTCCCCTGGCCGAGAAGCTCGCCGCCACGCTGCTCAAGGATCTTTGGGCCGCGCGCGACGCCTACATCCGCGTCATCCTCGATCGCTCGCGCCCCAACATCGACGCCTTCTTCGCCGAGTTCGCCGCCCACGAGCTCTCGCAAGAGGAGCGCACCCGCGCCCTCGAGCTGCTCGAGCTCGAGCGCCACATCCAGCTGATGTACACCAGCTGCGGCTGGTTCTTCGACGAGGTCTCCGGCATCGAGACCGTGCAGGTGATCGCCTACGCCGCGCGCGTCCTGCAGCTGGCCGCGGCCCTCTTCGGAGAGCCCGGCGCCGCGCTCGAGGACAAATTCCTCTCCATACTCTCCACCGCACCCAGCAATCTCCCCGAGATCGGCAACGGAGCCGAGGTCTACAAGCGCTACGTCACCGGCATGAAGATCGGCCTCGAGCAGGTGGGAGCCCACTACGCCATCAGCTCCATCTTCCGCTCCTACCCCGAACAGGGCGAGATCTTCTGCTACAACGTCCGCCGCCAGAGCCACCAGGTCTTCTCCTCCGGGCGCGGTCGCGTCGCTCTCGGCGCCGCCTGGATCGACTCCCGCATCACCGAAGAGTCCGAGCAGATCTGCTTCGCCGTGCTTCACCTGGGCGACCAGAACCTCTCCGCCGCGGTCAAGCGCTACGACTCCTCGAACGCTGAGCAGGTCAAGGCATTCGAGGATTTTTCCCACGCTATCGCCGAGGCCATGCGCCGGGCCAACCTGCCCGAAGTGATCCGTCTCATCGACCAGTTCTTCGGAGGCATGGACTACTCCCTGCTCTCGCTCTTCGCCGACGAGCAGCACCGCATCCTCCAGGCCATCCTCACCCAGACCGTCGAAGAGATGGAAGGCTCGCTGCGCAAGATCTACGAGGATCACACCTCGCTGCTCGAGTTCCTCACCCATTGCGGCATGGCTCCACCCTCGGCGCTCGAGGTCGTCGCCAACTACGCCACCGGATCGATGCTGCGCCACGCCATCGAGGCCGAACCCTTCGACACCGACCAGGTTATCCAGCTGGTGCAGCGCGCCGAGGCCGAGCACGTCAAGCTTAACACGCAGGAGCTGAGCTACGCCGCCGGACAGCGCATGAAGCGCGCCATGGTGCACCTCGAAGCCGCGGCCGCAGGCGAGGAGCCCTCCGCGCGAGCGCTTTCGGAAGCCCTAGTCATCGCCGAGACCTTCCATCGCCTGCCCTTCGAACCCAACTTCTGGCAGGCCCAGAACATCTGGAACGACCTTCTCCGCCGCAGCGATCGAACCTACTGGACCGAAGACTGGAGAGAAGACTTCCGCCGCCTGGGCGAGGCCATGAACCTCCGCGTCGACCAGCTCGTCACCGAGGAAAGCGTCAGCACCTTCTAATGGCTTGGGATATGGGTAAGAACAGGCGCCGCCGCGCGGGCCCACTGCGCGTGGGGTCACCCTACCGCCGGAACATCCTCTTCACCCAGAGCGACCCCAGAAAACCCCACGCCGCCAGCAGCGTCACCACGCCCACAATCAACCCGCCGCGCTGATAGCTCAGCGCATAGCTCACATTGCTGTGAGTCGTGGAGTTATAGATCATGATCCCGACGATCCCGAGAAAGGTCGTCGCAAAGAAGGCGATGAAGCCGGTCGCGGCTCCCATCAACAGGCTCGCAAACCACCCCAGGTCTCCCAGAGGGATTCCCAGGAATATTCCGGTCTTTGGTGCGGGCGAAACTGCCTGTTGCTGCGATGCGGGCGTCATACCAGTAGAATACTTCTTTATGGCAGAAGGCGTTCAAAACGGTTTGGTCAAGGCGGCCCAGGTCGCGCAGGAGACGGCGACCCGCCGCGCATCCAACGGCATCACCTACGCAAGCTTTGGGGACAACAGCATCGAGGGCGTCGACCTCGAGCGAATGGTCCAGGTGGTTCCCTCCGCCATCGCCGCGGCGCTCGCAAAAAAGGCCTACTACTTCGTTCCGCTCGCCCTCAGCGAGGGCCGCGGGAGCGAATCCACCCTCATCGCCCCGGCTTACACCACCGAGCTTGGCGACCAGGCTATCTGCCACCGTAACGTCACGCTCGACCACGCCGAGGGCGTCTTTATCTCCACGCGCCTGCTGGGCGACCGCTTTGCCCTCGCCTTCGAGTTCTTCATCAACGTCGGCCACGCCTTCGTCGACGTCGCCGGAGTTCCCGAGAGCTTCGAGCAGCTCGCCTGGTCGCAGGCCCTCTCCGAGGTGCGCGGCGAGACCTCGCAGGACGCCTGGGAGAGCCGCAACCAGTCCCTCGCAGGACGCTCCGAGGGCAAGCCCGTCGACGAGCGCGCCAAGTCCGCCTTCCTGGCCAGCGCCTTCTCCGACGCCGTCGCCATCTACCTTCTCTCCCTCTCGCTCGACTTCGACTACACCGAGCTGCGCGAGCGCGAGTACCCCCTCCTTACCCCGCAGGGCCTCGCCGACCGCCTGCGCCTGGTTGCCAGGCTCTTCCCGCCCAACGCCGGATACGAGTTCGCCATCCGCTACCGCCGCAGGGCCTAGTGAAGACCAGCGCTGCCGCGCGGGCCGGCAGGCCATCATTCGTATCGCAGGGCCTCCATCGGATCCGTCTTCATCGCCCGCCGGGCCGGAATCAGCGTAGCCGCCAGCGCCACCCCGGCCAGCAACAGGACAACCGCCACCAGGCTCAGGGGATCATCCGGAGCGACCCCATACAGCATCCCCTTCAGCAGACGAGTCACCCCCAACGCGATCGCCACCCCCAGCGCGCCCCCCAGCACGATCAGGCGCGCTCCCTCCCCGGTGACAAGCCTCAGGATGTCGCCCCTCCGCGCCCCCAGGGCCATGCGCACGCCGATCTCCTGCGTGCGCCGCGTCGCCATGAACGAGATCACCCCATACAACCCCACCGCCGCCATCAGCAGACCCGTCAGCGCAAAACAACCCACCAGCGAGGTCGCGAATCGAGGACGGTCGGCCATCCGGCTCACCCGAACGGCCATCGGCTCCGTCTCCGTTACCACCATCGGGTCGAGCGAGGCGATCTGCGACCGCACCCACTCCCCGGCGATCCTGGGGTCGGCGTTCAGCTCGACGCTCATCATCGGCGCACCGCCCCCCATCTCCTCGCCCACAATCAACTGGCCGTTCCATTCACCGGCTGTGTTGCGGATCAAGGCATAGACCTCCGGATCGTCCTGCGTGGTCAGGCCGCCGTTCTTTGCGTTCTCGGCCACCCCCACCACCGTCGACCACCCACCTCCGGAGAGGCTCAACTGCACCCGCTGGCCCACCGGGTCCTCGCCCGGAAACAGTCTTGAGGCCATCAATCGGCTGAGAATCATCTTCCCCTCGCCCTCGCGTCGCTCCTCCTCGGTAAAGTTGCGGCCGCGCACGATGGGAATATTCAGGGCGCGAAAGTAGTCCGGCGTCACCTTGCGATAGACCACCGAGCTCCCGGAGTTCGACTCAGGCTTCGGTCTGCCCTCCACGGCAAACTCCGAAAACCTCCTCCCTCCCTGCCATCCACCCGGAGGAAACGAGTCGCTCCACCCCACGGCTTCGATCCCGGGAATACGGCGCACCGCAGCTTCCGCATCGAGGTAGAACTGCATCTTCTTCTCGTCGGTTTTGTACCGGAACCCCGGCAGCGCAATCTTCGCCATCAGCACACGGTCCGGCTCCAGGCCGAGTCTCTGGTCCTCCAGGTTGCGGAAGCTGCGCAGGAGCAGCGCCGAGCACGACAGCAGCGTCAGGCTGATCGCAATCTGTCCCGCCACTAGGATGCGGCGAAGCAACGTGCGTCGCGCCTCATACGACCCCCTCGCCGTCAGGGCCATCGCGCGCGGCCTCTCGAGCGCAGGAGCCAGCCCGAAGACCAGCCCGCACAACAGCGAGAGCCCAAGCATCGCAAACAGAATCCTCAGGTCGAGCTGCGCGCGATACAGGAAGGGAATGCCCGTGGGCGCCATCGCCAGAAACATCCGCAGCATCCCCTCGGCCAACACAGCGCCCGCTCCAAATCCCATCAGCGACAGCAGCAGAGCCTCGATCAACGTCTGCCGTGCAAGCCGTGCACGGCTGGCTCCCAGGGCCGACCGAACCGCCAGTTCCCGCTCCCGCGACGCAGCGCGAGCCATCATCAGCCCGGCCACGTTGGCGCACGCGATCAGCAGCACCGCCAGCACACCGCCCAGCAGGATCCACGACATCCTCTGCACGTCCTGGGTCTCGCGGTCGCGCACCGAACGAATGCTCAGGTGAAAGTCCTTGCGGATCGGCGGCGGAATCAGCACCTGCTGCGTGCGGTTGGACAGCGGCTCCATCTGCGCCTTCGCCTGCGCGATGCTCACGCCGGGCTTCAGACGCGCGAAGGTCCGCATCGGTCGCCCCGGGCTCATCTTGCGCTGCGCCGCCTCATCCAGCGCCAACGGCGTGATCACATCCGCGATCTGCAGCGTGGGAAGCTCGAAGTCCTTCGGAAGCACACCCACGACGCGAAACTGATCTCCGTCCAGATTGACCAGTCGGCCAAGAATACTCCGATCCGAACCGTAGTGCGTCTTCCAAAGAGCGTAAGAGATCAGCGCCACCTGCGGTCCATTTGGACGGTCCTCCTCCGGCAAGAAGTTGCGGCCCAGCATCGGCGACACCCCCAACAACGGCAGAAATCCCTCTTGTGCGTTGATGCACCCCAGCTGCAGCGGATTGTTCTCCACCAGGTTGCACACATGCAGCATCGTGCCCTGCGACGCGAATGCCTCGAACGGCTGCTGATGATCTCTCCAGTCGAAGAAGAAGCCGCCCACGGTGAACTCCTGTTTCTCGAGCGACTGCACCAGCCCCACCGAGACGATGCGATCGTCGTGCGCATAGGGCAGGCTGCGAAACAGAATGCGATCCACCACGCTGAAGACCGCCGTCGTAGCCCCGATCCCAAGCGCGAGCGTCGCCACCACGGCGATGGTAAACGCGAGATTGCGGCGCAGCCCCCGCAGCGCATACCGCACATCCTGGCTCACCATCTCGAGCCACCAGCCAGGACGCTGCTCCCAGCTCTGCTCCCGCGTACGCTCCACCCCGCCGAAGGCGATCCTCGCCCTTCGCCGCGCCTCCTCGGGCAAGTACCCTGCCGCTCTTTCCGCGGCCTCGGCCTGCTCGAGGTGAAAGGCAATCTCCTCGTCGAGCTCACGCGAGGGCCGTCGCGTGAACAGAAGACGGAACCGGATCAGAATCTCCCGCAGCATCTTCGCCTCCCTTGGGTTCCTGGCCTTTTCGGCCTCCTCAAGCCTGCTCAAGCACCAGCCGGATCGCCTCCGTCAGCCGCTCCCAGCTCTTGAGCTCGCGCTCCAGCTGCTTCTTTCCCGCCCGCGTCAGCGAGTAGAACTTCGCCCGGCGGTTGTTCTCCGACTCGCCCCACTCCGACGCGATCCAGCCCTTGTACTCCAGCCGATGCAGCGCCGGATACAGCGAGCCCTGCCCGATCTCCAGCACCTCCCGCGAAACCTGCTGGATCCTGAGCGCAATGCCCCAGCCATGCATCGACCCCAACGAAACTGTGCGCAGAATCAGAAGGTCCAGCGTCCCCTGCAGCAGGTCAGTTGAGCGCAGGGCGTTTGAACGTAGGTCGGTTGAGTTCGGCATGCTTCCCCTCGGCATTCGACAACAACCTACTCCCGGCTCCTGTCGAATGTCAACAACAGGATGCTTGAGTCTTCCGCATTTGTACTTCATCCCTGGATCGTAGGGACCAATCTCAATTTGTAGAGGGTGTCATCCTGAGCGGGGTCGCATGGATCCGTACCGCTCGTCACTCTCCTCTTGACAATCAAGTGGTCGAGGCGCTACCTCTAGATCATCAAGGGGAGAACAGCCATGCCCGATCCATCCACCGACCTGATTCAAGGCACCCTCGAGATGCTCGTGCTCAAGACGCTGGCACTCGAGCCCATGCACGGCTACGGTATCGCCCTGCGCATCGAGCAGATCTCGGACGGAGCCTTCCGCGTTAACCCCGGCTCGCTTCTGCCCGCGCTCAGCCGCATGGAGCGCGCCGGCCACGTCCAGGGCAAGTGGCGCGCCTCCGAGAACAATCGCCGGGCAAAGTTCTACCGGCTCACGCCCGAGGGCCGCAAGGCACTCAAGGCCGAGACCGCTCACTGGGGCCGCCAGATCGCCGCTATTCATCGCATCCTTGAAGCCTAAGGCGAGGAAGCCTAAGACGAGCACATTCTTAAATGCCTGAAGCACGCGCGATTCTAAATGCCTGAGACGAGCGCCACTTCGAGGCAAAGGCATAAAACGCAGAAGGAGCACATCACCATGGGGATTCTCCGCAGCATCCGCTCTGGCCTTCGCGCCCTCGGCGACAAGAGCTCTCGCAATCGCGAGATAGACGACGAGCTCCAAAGCTTCCTCGACGAATCCATCGCCGAGAAGACCCGCCGCGGCATGAGCCCCGAGGCCGCCCTGCGCTCTGCCCGCGCCGAGATCGGCTCCGCCGCCTCCGTCCGGCAGAAGGTCTGGCACGCCGGCTGGGAATCCACCGCCGACACCCTCGCTCGCGATCTCGTCTACACCGGCCGCCGCCTGCGCCGATCCCCCGGCCTGGTCCTCGTCGTCGTCCTCTCCATCGGCCTCGGCATCGCCGCCAATGCCACCGTCTTCTCCATCGTCAGCAAATTTCTGCTGAGCGGCATCCCGGTCGGCGACCCCTCCACGCTCATCACCCTCTACCGCACCTACGAGCGCGGCCAGTGCTGCAACGAGCTGCCCTTTCCGGTCTATCGCGATCTGCGCGAGCAGGCGAAGTCCTTTTCCAGCGTCGCAGCCTACGAGGACATCCTGCCCGCCTCGCTCTCCGGGCCCATCGAGCCCGAGCGTATCTGGGGCCAGGCCGCCAGCGAGAACTACTTCGACGTCGCCCAGGTCCGCATGGCCGCGGGCCGGGGCTTCGCCGCCAGCGAGCATCGCGCCCCCGTCATCGTGCTCGGCTACGGCCTGTGGAAGCAACGGTTCGGCGGCGATCCCGCCATCGTCGGCAAATCGATTAACGTCTCCGGCCATCCCTACATGGTCGTGGGCATCACCCCCCGCGGCTTCCACGGTCTCGACCAGATCCTCGATCCGCAGTTCTGGATTCCACTCGGCAAGATGTCTGAGATCAGCCTTTTGCCTACATCGGAAGAGGCTCGCAACAATCAGTGGATTCGCGTCGCCGCCCGCCTCAAACCCGGGATCACGCAAACCCGAGCTGCGCAGGAGCTCGACGTGATCGCACAGCGCCTCATCAAGGCGCACCCCGATACCGATAAGGACGACGGCTTCCACATCGAGCCCGTCAACTCCGTCCCTCCCAGCTTCAAGAAGCCTCTCTACCTCTTTCTCACCGCGCTCTCAGGAGTCGCTCTTCTCGTTCTTCTCATCGCCTGCGCCAATGTAGCGAATCTTCTCTTCGCCCATGGTTCCGAGCGTCAGCGCGAGATGGCCGTACGCATCGCTCTTGGAGCTACCCGAGTGCAACTCCTGCGTCAGCTCCTCATCGAAAGTCTCCTTCTCTCCCTCAGCGGTGGAATTCTCGGCGTGCTGCTCTCCCTCTGGGCAACCTTCGCTCTCTCTTCCTTCCGACTCCCGGGGCCTACCATGATGGATCTCGCCGTCCACGTCGACGGCCATGTCCTTCTCTATGCCTTCCTGCTGAGCCTCTTCGCCGGCCTGCTCTGCGGCTTCGCTCCGGCCTGGGCCGCGTCGCGCCCGCTCATGCCCAACGCCCTCAAGGGCGAGGAGGCACTCGCCCGGCCCGGTCATCGCTTCAGTCTGCGCAGCCTGCTTGTGGTCGTCCAGATCACTTTCTCCGTGGTTCTTCTCTCCGGGACCGTTCTCTTCCTGCGCAGTCTAAGCTCCGCTGCCAACATCGACGTCGGCTTCCATTCCCGAGGCCTGGTCATGATGTCCATCAATCCGCAGCTTCACCGCTATACTCCCGAGCGCTCCGTTCAGCTGCTGCGCACCGCGCGACAGAGCATCGCATCGCTCCCCGGTGTCCTGTCCGCCAGCACCACCGACTCTGTTCCTCTCTCCATGGGCGGCCGTAGCGACGGCCTCGAGGTCCCGGGCCGGCCTAAGCCGAAAGCCAGTGACAGTGTCGATCTCTACATGGCCGGTCCAAACTATCTCTCCACCCTTGGCATCCCGCTCCTCGCAGGACGCGACTTCGGCGAAGAGAACGCCGGCGGCCCCATCGTCGCTGTCGTCAATCAGGAGTTCGTGCACAAATTCTTTCAGGACGCGAGTCCCCTCGGACACATCGTCAAGGGTCCACACGTCACCTACCAGATCGTGGGAGTTGTAAAAGATATCCGATCCCGCACTCTCGGTGAGAATCAGCGCCCGATTCTCTATCGCTCACTCGACCGGACCCTCGCCTCTGATGCATCCTTCGACGGCTACACCCTCATGGCCCGCTACGAAGGCGACTCCACCGCGCTCATCGCCGCCATGCAGCACGAGATCCACGCCCTCGATCCCTCGCTCGCCATCTTCAACATCCAGACCATGGAGGACCACATGCGCGATGCTCTCTTCCTTCCGCGCCTCGTCGGCATGCTCTTCACCGTCTTCGGCACCAGCGGCCTTCTGCTGTCCGTCATCGGCCTGTCCAGCGTCATGAGCTACGCCGTCAGCCGCCGCACCCGGGAGATCGGCGTCCGCATGGCCATGGGAGCCCGCGCCTCGCAGGTGCAGGCCCTCTTCCTGCGCGGAGGCATGCGCCTCGCGTTGATCTCCGTCGCACTCGGCGTCCCGCTCGCGCTCGCCGCGGCGCGGCTCACCACCAGCCTGCTCTACGGCATCCAGCCGTGGGATCCTGTCACCTTCATCCTCGTGCCCGCGCTGCTGGTCCTCGTCTCGCTCCTCGCCTGCTGGCTGCCCTCCCGCCGCGCCTCGCACGTCGACCCCATCGCAGCACTGCGTATGGATTAGGAAAGGCGCTGCCTTACGCCGTATCCCGCAACACCCCGAGCACATCGTCCAGCACCGGCATCGCCGCCAGCAACAGCACCACTGCGGCCAGCGGCAGCGTAAACAAAAACCCGGCGTGCTTGAACCCCACCGCCCCCACCACGCCGCCCACAAAGAACAGCGCGATCAGCGAGCCCAGCAGGCGCAGCCGGTCCATCTCCGGATGCAGGCCGTTGCCCGCGCTCTCTCCCGGAATCCGGTATGCCATCCTCCCCAGCGCAATCCCGATATCGGTCACCATGCCCGTCAGGTGCGTCGTCCGGATCACCGCATCCGAGATCTTCGTGATGATCGCGTTCTGCAGCCCCATCGTGAAGCACAGCAGCATCACCGTGCCCAACAGATAACCTCCGCTAAAGACGCGGCCGGTCACGCCGAAGATCACCAGCAACACAGCCTCCAGCACCAAAGGGAGGGCATACTCGCTCTCCAGCCTGCGCTCCCTCGCCCAGCGCACAAACAGTGTCGTTAGAAACGCTCCCATCAGAAACGACATCACCGCCGCCAGGCCATTCAGCGCCAGCAGCACGCTCCCTACCGCCAGATCATCCGCCATGGCTGAGACAATGCCCGACATGTGCGACGTGTACTGCCGCACCGCCAGAAACCCTCCCGCATTGGCCGCGCCCGCGATGCAGGCGAGATAGCGCGCCAGATGGCGGTTCGCCTGCTCCGTGCGTCGGCTTCCTGTCAGCCCGCGAAGATAAAATAGTGGCATACATCTATCATCGCAGGGAAGGGCCGAACACCACGATGCCCCGCTTGTTGTACCTTTCCCGCCACGCTCCGCATCCAATCCCACGGGAGAAGAGACGATGCCCCTGATCCGAAGCTGCCCGCACTGCGGCCAGAAGAACCGCATCCCCGCCCGTCACCTCGCCGACACCGGCCGCTGCGGCCACTGCAAAAACGATCTTCCGCCCGTCGCTGAGCCCATCGCCGCCGACACCGCGCTCTTCGACGAGATCCTCCAGAACGCCCGCGTCCCCATCCTGGTCGACTTCTGGGCCGACTGGTGCGGTCCCTGCCACATGGCCGCCCCCGAGGTCGTCCGCACCGCCGCCGACACCCAGGGCCGCGCCCTCGTCCTCAAGGTCGATACCGAGCAGAGCCCCCAGCTCGCCGCCCGTTACAACGTGCGCGGCATCCCCAACTTCGCCGTCTTCCATACCGGCCGCCTCGTCTCCCAGCAGGCCGGCGTCGTCGGCCACCAGCAGATGGAGTCCTGGCTCGAAGCCGCCCGCAACGGCTGATCGCCCTTCAGCACTGGCGACTGAATCGCTCGCTTGTCTAAGATCACCTCCCGTGGAGGCATCGACCAACAATCCTTCAGGGATCGGACAGACGCTGCCGCTAGGGTGCCCTGCGCGGGCGGCTATCCCTTCGTGACGCATATACCGGCTTCGCCCAGGGCTCCCGCCGATCGGCCCAAACATTTTTGTAGCGCCGACGAGAGCACCACGCCGAAGGCTCACCCACCGCCCGCGAAAGATCGCGCGATGGACCCGCCCGCAGGCCACCACCGTCTTGGATACCCTCGAACCCCAGCCCAATCAAAATCCATGCCCCTCTAAAAACTCCGTCACTATCGAAGCAAACAGCTCCGGCTTCTCCAGATACATCAGGTGCCCGGTCTCCGGAACCACCACGCGCATCGCTCCGGGAATCGCCATCACCAGCGCCCCCGCCACAGCCTGGTTATCCGCAATATCCCCCGACCCCGTCAGGATCAGCACAGGCACCCGAATCTCCTTCACATAAGGAAAGACCGGCTTCTCCGGCAAGGGCATATCGTTGTGCCGGTGATCCTGCGGCGAGGCCGTCATCAGCCTACGCAGGTGTTCGCGAGCAGCATCATGGCCCGGCAGAATGAAGTACGTGCTTTGCACCCGCACTTCAATCTTGTCCTTCGCCTCCTGAAAGGCGATCTGGCTCAGGATGAAGTGTTCGGAGTAAGGAAAGCCCTCCGCCTCCGGCCCCGTCAGCACCAGGTCGCTCACCTCCGCCGGATACCGCAGCGCAAACTGCATCGCAACATTCCCGCCATGCGAGCTTCCCACCAGCGCCGCCTGCGAGACCTTGCGATCCCGCAGCAGCACCGCAACATCGTCGGCCTCGTAGTAAGGCTTCGTCGTCGCGGTCGAGCGTCCATATCCGCGCCGGTCATAACGAATCGCATGGAACCGCTTGCACAGCGCAGGCCAGACATCGTCCCACACCGCCGAGTTCACCACGCCGTCGTGCAGCAGCAGCACCGCCTTCGCCCCGCCGCCGCACTCCTCGTAGTGCAGCCGCGCCCCATCGACTTCAACAAAAGCGCCCGGAGCTGCCGCAGAACTCGCCGTCTGGGCAAAGACAACAGCGGTACCACCGAGCATCCATCCAGCCAAAGCCACAGCTGCGATAACCATCATCTCGAAGCCCCCCAGACATCCTATACGCCGCACATTCCCATCCCTTCCTCTGGGAGCGGCATAGAGTCACCCAGGGCGTATCGACAAGTTCGAATCTGCGATTTTGGAAGGAAAGATCCTGGCCTGCCGGCCGGGCCCACTGCGCTCGGCCACCCCACAAACGAAGACCTGTTTGTGGGGCCCCGGTACGAGCGATCACTTCGTGACGCGTATACCGGCAGCGCCTGTCCTCCACCCAGCGATGAGGAGCCGAACCACCCCAACGCCAAAGTCTCTCTGGGAGCGCAGCCGTATTCTCATCAGCGCCTACATCCAGCTGGCATCTACGCCCCCAAACCGGCTACCATAATTCCCAAGGAGCCGCATGCCCTCGATTGAAAGCAATCAGCACTTGCTTGCCGCCGCCGCCGCCGCAGAAGACAAGAAGGCGGAAGAGATCCGCATCCTCGCCCTCGATCCCTCCGAGAGCGGCCTGGCCGATTACTTCCTGATCTGCAACGGAACCAACGACCGCCAGAACCTCGCCATCTCCGATGAGATCGAGCTTCGCCTCAAACGCGAGTTCAACCTCTACGCGAACTCCGTCGAAGGCCGCCGCCAGTCCGAGTGGATCCTGATGGACTATGTCGACTTCATCATCCACATCTTCTCCCCCGAGAAGCGAGCCTTCTACGGCCTCGAACGGCTGCGCAAGTCCGCCACCACGCTCTCGGTCGAAGACATCGACGCCGAGATCAAGAACCAGATCGCCGCCACCCGCAGATCCGCCGCCAAGAAGGCCCCGGCCACGAAGTCAACCAAAGCCGCAGCGACTCCGGCAAAAAAAGCCGCGAAGAAGACTGCGGCAAAGTCCCCGGCCAGGAAAGGTGCGAAAGCCACCGCAAATGCAGTCGGCAAACCCTCAAAGAAGACTGCTTCAAAGAAAGTGGCCTCGAAGAAGACGACGAAGTAGTCTTTGATGGAAGAATGGAAGGATACAAAAAAGGGAGGGGGCCTCAAAGGCTCCCTCCCTTTTTACTTGTAATTCAGTCTAGAACGAAAGCCGGAGCGAGAACTGTCCCACGCGAGGTCCAACCGACGCGATCGTCGAGGTGATCACCCCAAAGCTGCCGCTGTAGTAGCTGTAGTTCGCGGAGCTCGATCCTGTACCCGAACCGGGAAGATTGAAGACCGGGTGGTTGAGCACGTTGAAGAAATCACCGCGGAACTGCAGCTTGACCCTCTCCGGAGTGATGGAGAAGGTCTTCGCCAGCCCCGCATCGAACGTCAGGGCCGTCGGTCCTCGCATATTATTACGGCTTCCGATCGTAAACCCAACCGGTCCGGTGAAGGATGCGGCAGCCCGATCGGGATCGGCAAACATCTGCAGCTGCCCGTTCGCTGTCTTGTGCGCTTTGGCATTCACTGCACCCCGATCTCCATTGAAGATCGCCGGAGCATCGTTGGCATATCCCATCACAAACGCGCTGCTGTGAGAGGAGAAAGCAAGACCGCTGCGCCACTGCGGAATTCCCGAGACCTGCCATCCGCCGACAAGCTCGTCCAGCCACAACGGCATGGTCGCGCCAAAGCTTCGTCCCCGGCCAAAGGGAAGGTCATAGAGGAAGTTCGCGTTGATGTTATGGGCAATATCGAAGTCGGAGTTGCCACGGCAGATTCGATTATTCCTCGCATCGCAAAGGAATCCCGCTCCATTGTTCGATGCGATCGTATTTGCAACGACCGAGACGTTATCGATCGAGTGAGACCACGTATAGTTCACGTCGAACTGCAGGCCATGCGAAGTATTCTTCGTCAGCGTCACAAGAACACCGTTGTAGTTCGAGGAACCTTTATTGGTAAAGAAGGTGTTCTCCGCGAACTGCGCGGCCATGCCTACATTGGTGGATAGAAGATTGGCCGCGGAGAGCTGCTGGATGAAATCGGAAAAGTCGCCAAGCTGGATGTAGGATCCAAGAGCATCGACCATGTACGCACTGTTACTAGGCTCGCCGTTGGCGGCTCCAAGTCCAGCCGGTAGCACGTTCTCGAACCACGGCTGCGCCGTGACCGTGGAGCCCGTGGCCCCCGCGCGAACCTGCTGGGTTAGGCTGGCAAAGGCAGACGACATCATCTGTCCAGACTTTTTATCCGGGAAATCCAGAAGCTGAGAGGCATCGGCCTGGGCAAGCAAGCGTCGGCCAAGGCGACCCACGTAATTCATCTTCAGGATAAAGTTCTCAGGAAACTCATGCTGCATGCCGAAGGTATAGATGATGGAGTAGGGATCCTTGAGATGCGGATCGATCGCGGTGTTGAACTGCCCGGTTGCAAGGCCAATAGGCGTCGTCCCATCCAGAAATGGAGCGAGCGGCTTGGTGATGGCTGGAGCAGGCGGGGGCGCGGGAATCGACAGGTTCGCCCCTACTCTCGGGTCGGTCATGATTGAGTTTCTTATTCCTCCGCTTCCATAAAACTGATTGGCGGAATTCTGGAACAAATAGGAGCTCTGGTCCTGTACAAAGTTAACCGCATTGATCACAGTGCGATCGAAGATGATGCCGCCGCCGCCATTGAAGACGGTCTTCTTGTCCCAGCTCGGGCTATAGGTAAAGCCAAACCGGGGAGCGAAGTCCTTATAGTTGGGCGAATACATACTCGGCCCGTTATTTGCCTTGCCTCCAAGCTGGTAAGAGATCAACGGCACCGCGCCATCGCCAGAGGCTCCAGATGCACTCTGTGCCATACGGGCGCCAAAGTACTGATCGAATCCAACATTCTGAACCGACTCGAATCCCTGGGCTTCGAAGGGGACCGAGTAAAACTGATAGCGAAGGCCATAGTCCAGGGTCAGGTTGGGAGTAATTCTCCAGTTGTCGCCGATATAAGCTTCCGTCTGATAGAAGCGGTAAGCTCGAACTGCGCCGTTACCCTGCTGCCGCACACTGCCGTCAACGTTATAGTTGTAACTACTGTCGATCTCGCCGACGCGGCCAAGCGCCAAAGCGAAGGCGCTGTCATACGTAGTAAGCGCCGTGCTGGAGGAGCCGATATCCGCGGGACGGAGACCGGCGTTGAGCTGAGACACATTGCCACCCAACCCAAGGCTAGCCGTATTGAAATCGTTTACGAGCAGGCTGTTCGTCTTCGGGAATTTGAAGCTTCCGCCAAAGATCAGCTGGTGCTTTCCGATCGTCCAATCGAACATATCGGAAAACTGCGGATTCGGAACCCGCCGCTTCTGCGAGGACTGAACCGTATAAGCGCCGGCCAGAAGCGAGCCGGTGGACTGAGCTCCAAAGGTGTACTCGTTGATCCCGACGGGATTGAAGGTCGTGGGAAAATCCAGCTTCGCGATAGTGTCGCCATACTGGAAAGAGTTGACCTTGTTCCCGCCAATCTGCCACGTATGACCAATCACGTAGGCGTAGCTGCGATCGACATACGGATGGGTAACAGGATCGCCAGCGAACTCCGGAGTGGCATTGATGGCGTTTCGTCGATTAATGATGAAACGTCCCCATACCGCCTGGCTACTCGTCAGGTTATAGTCGATCCTTCCTACATAGTTCACCGTATTGTCCGGCGTAGGCGACGTAAACCGGAACAAACCGGTGTTGATTCCGTCTCCGCCGGAGAGATCGTTCGCACGCGGATAACGGTCATTGAAAACCTGCTGAATCACCGGGCTCACGCCAATCCCCGCAGGGTCAATCGCCTTAACCTGATCGGGAGTCAGTGTGCCGATGCAATCGCCATTCGTATCGCTCCGGCTTGAGGCAGGGCATCCCGCCTTGATGTACGACACATTTCCATTGCGATAAGAATCAAGCGGCACGATACGCTGCACACCGCTGGACTTTGCAATGCGTTGATCGTAAAAGTTGAAAAAGAAGAAGAGCTTGTCCTTGAGAATCGGACCGCCGATGTTTCCTCCGAACTGGTTCTGAACCAACGCGGGGCGCGCAACGCCCGCATTGTTGAGAAACCAGTCATTCGCCGTCGTCGTCGTATCGCGATGGTATTCATTGATGTTGCCGTGGAACTGATTGGTTCCGCTCTTCGTCACCATCTGAAACTGTCCGCCACCGCCAGGGCCCCCATTGACCCGCTGGCCTCCGACCGTTCCGCGAAACTCCTGAACTGCATCGATCGGCGCGCCGCCTATGATCGGAAAGGTCGAGGTCCCGGCTCCATCCGTGGAATCCTGTCCGGCAGCGATATCGTTGACATCCAGGCCATCCAGAGTCACCGTATTCTGGTCCGCGCGGGCTCCTGTCACGGCACCGGCGGTAACACCGGGCTGCAGATTGAAGAGGATCTGCGGATTGCTGCGCGCCTGCACCGGAAGATCGTTCACCATCTTCACGTCGAAGTTGTTGCCAATGGTCGCATCTACCGTGTTCAGGGTCACGTTGGAGCTTCCGCCCGAGACCTCGATCTGGTCCGAAGCCGAACCGAGCTGCAACGTCACATTCTGGGTACGCGTCGTCGCCACCTGTAGATAAAGATCGGCAGCGGTGAAGGTGCTGAAACCATTCAGCGTAAAGGTCGCCTTGTATCCCGGTCCAGGAGCAACATTGGCAATACGATAAACACCCTCATGATCTGTCTTTGCGGTATACGCCGTGGTCGTCTTGGTATCCGTCAAAACCACGGTGACATCCGGCAGAATCGCGCCGGACGGATCGGTAACCACACCGGACATGGAAGACAAATTACCCTGAGCTTTCATCAAGACAGGCAATAAAGCCAATGCCAACAAGAACACAAGCTTTGCTGTTCGCAACATATCGGGTCGACTCCTGACGGGGTGTCCGTAGAAACCTTCACTCTTCTCAACCGCGGTCGGCTGTGGATGAAGGGGCATTCCTCAAACTGAAGATTTTTTGGTTCTTTATATGACAGAGCAATTCGGTGGCCACAGAACGTAACCAATTTATCCAGCTTAAACTAGCACTAAAGTTCTACTTTTTACATTTCTCGCGATCACCAAATGAAAGTTACATACAAAATCTCATAGGAATAGAATGTGAATCTGTTTTTTTATAGAACCGGAAGGGGAAAGCAGGATGCCGCCTGGAATCCCCTCCTCTCGTCCTATCTGAATCGAATTCGGCCCTACGCCCAGGTCGAAGAGAGGCTCTTTCCCACGGAGGAGCGACTTCTGATTGCCCTGGATCGTAGGCCGCGCTCGCACTTCCTGATCCTCCTCGACCAGAGGGGAAGACAATTAAGCTCGGATCAGTTCGCGGAGCAGCTTCGAACGTTACAGCTCGGAGGCCAGCAGGAGATCATCCTCTGCATCGGACCCGCAGACGGCTTCTCGGAGGCAGCTCGAAGCCGCGCCAATTCTCTTCTCTCCTTTGGTCCGATCACTCTGCCCCATCAGCTAGCGGCTCTCGTCCTCGCCGAACAGCTCTACCGCGCCTTCACGATTCTGGCCGGGCATCCTTACCACTCCGGGCATTAGCAACCCCCGTATCTTCTCCTTCGCCCAACCGGCACGACCGTCGGTCGATCTCAGCTCCAGACAAACATTTAACTGATTAAACCCGTATACTGTGCAGGTCCCCATGCTAGATTTGGAAGCGAACAAAAAGAAGGTCGTGGAGCTGCTCCAGACCCTCACCGCCCCAGGCCGCCTGGACCTGAAGTTCCAACTCCTCGACCAGCCCCGGCCCGGGTCTTCGGCCGAAATCTCGGTCGAGCTCTCCGGGCCCGACATTCCGCTGCTGTTAGCCCGGAACGGAGAGCTTCTTCTCTCTCTCGAGCACATCGCCGCGAAGGTCCTTCGCTTCGAGCACGAAGATCACGATCGCATCTCCTTCGATGCCGACAACTTCAAGCTGCTCCGCCAGCAGGAGCTGCATCTGGCCGCCGAAGCCGCCATCGAGCGCGTCCGGCGCACCGGCCAGCCCTTCAGCTTCTCGCCCATGAGCTCGCGCGAGCGCCGCCTCCTTCACCTTGAACTGGCCGCCTCCGGGCTCGCGACCGCCTCCTCCGGCGAGGGCCCCCGCCGCTTCGTCGTCCTCTATCCCGAAGGCGAGCGGCCTCCCGCCGAGGCCACGCGCGAAAATCGCGCCCAGGCCATCCGGGAACGTTTTCGCCGCCGCTAACGATCTTGAGGCCGAAGCCGCTCCCTGGATTCGGCCTCATCGTGTCGTTGACATCTTATTCCCGTTCCGTTTATACGACTCTGCGGCGGAGCGTGCCCGCTGCTCCCACCAGGCCGGTGGCCAGCAGGATCAGGCTGCCCGGCTCCGGGACGACCGTCGGCGGAGGCACCCCGGGGTTCGAGGGATTGCCAGGATTGTTATTCCCGCCACCGCCGCCTCCATTTCCACCAGAGCCTCCGAGGGGAAGCCCGGGCACCTCTCCAAAGGCCGAAGGGGTTCCGGTCTCGGGTGAGGTCGGTGAGGTCGAGGGCTGCTCGAGCAGAGCGAAGGGCCCCGTCTCCGGCTCCGCACCCAGCTTCGTTGCGGTTGCCATTGGCATTGGCGGCTCATAGACGACATCATTCTTCAGCGCAATCGGATCGACCGGAAGCTCGCCGCAGGCGAACTCCAGTTGGCGCAGCGTCTCCTCGCGTGTCATCCTGGGCCGCTGCAGCCGGGCCGGAAGCACCCGCACCGGAGACTTCGGCCTGGCATGCGCCGCATTAAGAGCGACCACCCTGCGGTGAACATAGCGGTGCAGCCTCTGCCTGGCCGCCGCCGCCCGCCTGACCAGGGGGGAATCTGTAAGGTCGTTCTTATATTGAGCGATCCAGCGTTCGCACTCTGTGGAAGCATGGACCCGCACACCCGTAGCCGCGGAGGCGAAACTCAGGAGAAGAATCAAGGCAAGCGAGATACGACGCATCATTCATAACCCAAGGCCCAGGACGAATTCCTTTTTTCCGTTCGCCCAAAGTATTCAAAACAACGAAGAACTGTTCTACATCTCTACAATGCAATCGCGCTTCCAAATCAAAGGGAAGGGGTTAGAGCCTGCTTATGCCCAACCAGTGGTGCAGGTTCTCCTGAAATGTACGATTTTCGGTGATTGGAATTGGATGAAAGGGAAATGCTTTCCTTCAGCCCCGAGCAAATTGTTGCACAGTACGAACCCGGGAGGCGCTCTCCCCCATCTCCGGCTGCATCCGCTCTCCAGAACCGAGAAACTGCTCCCATTCTCCCGACTCCGCGATGCGTTTCAGCCTTTTCACTCTCTCTCCCAGCATCTTCATCAAGGCCGAGCGCAGCACCGTGGGCCCCAGCAGCCGGCCCAGAGGACCATAACGAAGATCGAACCGTATCTCGTCGCGAACTCTTGTTCCGTCGTCCATCCGGGCGAAGTGATGCTCATGCTCGAAGTGCCGGAAGATCCCGGTGACCATCGTCTCCTTAAAGAAGGTGTAGGGCCGGATCACATCGATCCGGCTCACATAGGAAAGCTTCGCCTTCCCCACCGCCAGCTGCCAGCTGAGTACATCGTTCAGTTGGAGCATGCCCTGGTCTGGAAGGGCTTCGGCCTGAGGCTGCGCCAGGGAGGCGAACTCCTGGCTCGTGGCCAGAAGAAAACACCTCTCCACCGGAGCATTCACCCATGTCGTCAATCGGATTGTAATCATAAGAGAGGACCACCATTGATCTTCATTGGGCCCGGTCGACATCCACCTGTCCCGTGAACATAGGATGCATCCTATGTTCACGGGAGACGAATTGAGCATCGATGCAAAACTTCGCGCACCGAGCATCGATTTACAAGACCTATTCTGATACAGTTTGATTCCAATTCTGCAAATTCAATTCCCAAATCGGGAAAAAGTCCTTCTCGTAGAGACGCTCCGCTCCCTCGAATGTCTACCTCGATTTCGCTGAAAACCCAATAAAGCATTTGAAAAGAATGGGATCAAACGACCTAGCAAAACTCCCGCAAGAGACCTCGCCGGTGATGTTGCACGGGGATGAAGATCGCTCTCCCTTCCTCCAGGCCGCCCTGAACGGCGACCGCGTACATCCCGCAGCACCGCGCTCTCCGGCGGCTCTGGCGAAGGCCGCCCGTGCAGCCATCGATGCCGGAGCGCAATCGGTCCATGTCCACGCGTTCGACCGCGCCGGCCGCGAGACCCTCGACGCCATCGCCTGCGCAGAGCTTCTGCACGCCCTTCGAGCTCTCTGTCCCGGAACCCCGATCTCGCTGACCACCTCGGCCGCCATCGTGAAGGATCCGAAAGAGCGTCTCCAGATTGTGGAGGCATGGCGGGAGATGCCTGACCTCGTGACCGCGAATCAGGGCGAGCCGGGTGTCGTCGAGCTTTGTGAGCTTCTGCTCTCCCGCGGCGTGGCCATCGAGGCTGGATTGTTAAGCGTGGAGGATGCCGAGGCCTTCGTGCGCTCCGGTTTGGCCGGCCGGTGCCGCCGTATCCTCATCGAGCCTCTGGAGATCGATCCCGGGATTGCGCTCCAGCACGCCGCCCGAATGGAAGAGAGGGTGGTAGCCGCAGGGATTACGCTGGAGCAAGTGCACCACGGCTTCGGCATCGCCTGCTGGGCCGTCAATCGGCGCGCCCTCGACCGGGGACATGGCATCCGGACCGGCCTCGAAGACGTGACCGTGCTGCCCGATGGCTCACCAGCCCGCGATAACACAGAGCTGGTTGCCGCCGCCGCACACCTGATTAAAGAGTATGGTCTGCCGGCCGGGCCCACTGCGCTCGGCCACCCCACAAACGAAGACCTGTTTGTGGGGACCCCGGTACGAGCGGTCACTTCGTGACGCGTAGTTGCCCTTTGGGATGGGACTCCCGTTGGTCCTTGTGAAGATGTTTGCGCCGACCCGAAGGGAGGCCCATGGCGTAGCCGGTATACGTGTCACGAAGTGACCGCTGCCCGCGTAGAGCGCCCGTGCGGCAGCGCCTGCCTCTAAAAGAGAGGTCGACTCACCCGCTTCGCCACTAGCGGAGCATTCAAAAACGCCACCAGCGGAGCCGCCGCCTCGAACCGCTTCACAATCTCCTTCACCAGAGCCGGACTCGTCACCATCTCCACCGGAAGCCTCGCGCTTAGTCCCCACTGCCTGCACACCAGCAGATCGATCGCCGGATCGTCCGGCGGAAACCCCTTGGGAGCCCGCGTCAGCTTCTGCCCATCGAACTCCTCCAGCAGCGTTCGCAGCTTCCGCGTCGTCAGCAGCCGCCGCATCTCCTCGTGGTGCTCCGCTATGTGCCTGCGAATCGCCAGCAGCTGATCGCGCTCCGGCATAAACGTTCCCGCAGCCACCACCACATGATCCCCGGCGATGTGAAAGTAAAACCCTCCGCCCGAAGTCTTCTCGAGGCCCTGCCGCGCCCACCACGCTCCCTGGTGCAGCTTGTAAGGCCGCTTGTCCGGGCTGAAGCGCGTGTCGCGATAGATGCGAAACAACGCCTTCTTCGGCGGCTGCACATTCTCCGGGGCAAAGCGCAGCATCGCCTCGTTGATCTCCACCACCAGAGCCTCAGTCGCGGCCTTCAGCTCACGTTCATAGATCGCCTTGCGCGCATTAAACCACTCTCGGTCGTTATTGCGTTTGAGGCCGCGCAGAAACTTCAAAGCCTCGGGAGTGTACGCGGGAAGAGATCTGGCCATGACTTCTATCTTATCGGCCCCTCATGACAGGATCTGTCAGCAGATAGAAGACAGGCGCTGCCGCGCGGGCCCACTACGCGTGGGGCGGTCACTTCGTGACGCGTGTACTCCCTTCGGGGTGGAACTCCCGTTGGTCGCTTGCGAAGATGCTTGCGCCGAACCGAAGGGAGGCCCGCGGCGAAGCCGGTATACACGTCACGAAGTGACCGCTCCACGCGCAGTGGGCCCGGCCGGCAGGCCATCGCCTTAATCTGTCGACATCAGGCGCGGAGAAACTTCAACAATAAACAACGGCATCTCACTCAAGACATCGATCAAGTTACTTAAGATATCGATCAAGCCGCCTCATCCGAGACCATTGTTCTTTCCGTTTGCTATGAATAGAGGGAAGCCCGATTCACTCCAGTCCGTCGTCCACATAGCGCCGGCACAAGTAAAGTTCCTCATCGCAGGGCCGCCAACCCACCGCAAGCCTGGCCGATCGCCCTCAACTCTGGTCCAATGAGCGAAGAGCTTTGGGGCCGGCAAAAATATCCACAGGGAGCGACGCCGCACAATGGCGCCACACAGCAACCATCGTCTTCTGAACCTCTCCGTTACGATCTACTGCGCCCTGATCTGCGCCTGGATCTTCTCGACCCCGCTGCGTCATCTTCCCCAGGCGCTCGGCTATCTCCAGGACGACTTCTACTACTACGCGCAGATCGCCAGGAACATCGTCCGGGGACACGGCTCCTCCTTCGACGGCATCGTCCGGACCAACGGCTATCAACCCCTCTACCTCCTCCTCATCTGCGCCGCGGCCCAGGTCGGGGAAAAGCTGGGGAACGGCACCCGGACCATGCTGCTCGTGCTCTGGGCCCTCAATACCGCCGCCGCCCTCACCACCTTCCTGGTCGCGCGAAGAATCCTCTCCTGGGTCAACACCAACGCCGTGCTCACCAACGCCCTTGCGCTGGTGGCGCTCATCATCCCCATCCGGCTCTTCTTTCTCGGCATGGAGATCTCCCTCACCATCCCACTCGAGCTCCTGCTGCTCGCCATCGCCCTGCGAACCTTCGATACCGCAACCGGCAGCGAAGCATCTCCCACCGGACCCGCAGCCGTCTCCCCCGCGTCCATGGCCGCCCTCGGAGTCACCGCGGCCGCCATGGTGCTCTCCCGTCTCGACTCCGCCCTCTTCGTCGTCCTGCTCTCCACAGGCGTGCTGGCCAGCCCCACCCTGCGCCGCAGCATCGGAGCCCGCGCCGCAGCCGCCTTCTCGCTCGCGGCCGGCCTGCCGCTCCTGGGCTACGTACTCTTCAACCGCTCCGCGTTCGGCGTCTGGGAGCCCATCAGCGGCATGGCAAAGCAGATGCGCCTCAACCACGGCCCCAGCGCCATCGCCCTGCGAACGGCGCTCGAAGGCAACGGCCGCATCCTCTTCACCATCGTCCTGTTCGCCTTCGCTCTGTTTGCGGTTCACTTCAGGAACCTTCGCCCCGCATGGCGCGTCTCCCTCTTCGCCGCGTCCGCCTTTCCCCTCGCCCACATGGGGGTCCTCATCTTCCTCAGCGACTGGCGCATCTGGAGCTGGTATCACTACAGCTTCGTCCCCTCCACCATGGCCCTGCTCGCTCTGCTGGCCTTCACACTCGAACGCTCGCGGACCATCCAGACCACGCGCTCCTCCCCTCTGCGATACGTCAGCTACGCCCTTCTCGCACTCTTCGCCCTGGCGCTTCCCCTCAACCGCTGGAGGCTCAATCCCGAAATGCACCAGATCGCCGAAACCGCCGTCTCGCTGCAACGCTTCTCCTGGTCCCACTCCGGCGTCTATGCCATGGGCGACCGCGCCGGCATGAGCGCCTGGCTGCTCTCCAACCCCGTCTTCCAGACCGAAGGCCTGGTCGAAGACCGCGGCTGGCTCGACGTCATCCGCCGCCAAGGCGATCTCGTGGGAGAGCTTCGCCGGCGCGGCGTGCGCTACTACGTCATGACCGAGTGGTCCGACGCCCGCTACCGCAGCCTCTCCGCGCATCCCCCCGCGCCCGGCTGCGTCTCCGCCATCGAGCCCATGCAGGCCGGCCCCTCCGCGCCGCATCTCGAGTCCCAAATCTGCAGTCCTCCCGTCGCCGTTCTCGTCACGCCCTCCATCGACTGGGCTCCCGCCAAGCGCACCCTCATCTTCGATCTCAGCCAGTAGTCCTTCGATCCCGCAAAGGCCTCCTTCATCTCACCCAAAACTCATCTCGGAGTAATCGTCTCCTCCCCATGCTCAAGAGAAGGCGTCATCCTGAGCAAACACCACCCTTCGTTCTAGAGGGTGTCATCCTGAGCGAAGCGACCGCAAAAGCGCAGTCGAAGGATCCTCGTTTTGCGGGATGCGAATAGGAGCCAGGTGCCCCATTCCTGCAAGCTTCATCGCATCCGTGAGCATTCGAGGGAGGCGAGAATTCATAGCACCAGAACCTCTTAATCCCTAAAAAACCCAGCAAAAAGGACCAAAAACGGAACAAAACCGGGAAAAACCTAAAAAATCCAGTGGAAAACCGCTGAAACTCATTGACAAAGCTCGCGGAAAGGCTGAAGGTGAATTGCGGTACGGTTTCTCCGGATCCCGCATGAACACTGCGGATTCGCATTCTTCGAGAACGCGGAACGAGCCCGGAGAGGAGACCGGCTTAGGCAAAACAAGACACGTTAGGAGCAACACACATGGCAAAGGGACTGACCAAGACAGCGCTGGTTCGCCAACTGGCGGAGAAGCTCGAGCTGACCAACAAGCAGACAACCACCTTCCTGGATCTGCTGGCCGAGACGGCCGTCAAGGAGACCAAGAAGAACGGCGAGTTCACCATCCCCGGAATCGGCAAGCTGGTGAAGGCCGAGCGCAAGGCTCGCCTGGGCCGCAACCCCCAGACCGGCGAGACCATCAAGATCAAGGCGAAGACCGTGGTCAAGTTCCGCGTCGCCAAGGTCGCCAAGGACACCATCGCTCCGCCCAAGAAGTAGAGCGACGACAACAAAGCACAGCACCACAGATCCAGTCAGGCCCGCTCTGCGCCATGCCCTGATTTGCAAGCACAGACGGGCCTCTTTCTCTCTGTTACACCCGGTGACATCTCCGCTCCGGCCTTTCGGCTCTGGGAGCGGCTACCTCACGGTCTCCCCCAAAAAGCTGTAACCGCTGGCGGGTCAGGTGTAGACGGTAACCGTCCGTCCAATGCTGCTTCCCGTGCCGGTGATGACCGCCTGGCCGGTCCAATGGGCTCCATCGGCGCTGCGGGACCAGTACAGGTTCATATCTCCCTCGTCGCCCTCGAAGACCTTACAAAAGACTCGTTCGTCAGTTGTGTCAATTAAGAAAGCTCGACTTCATCGAACGTATCTAGCCGAAATACCTTTTGATCACGACTGCGGGCTCTCCCTTGCAACGCTCGGAGCCTGCGGCAGAAACGCCCGCGCCACCAGCGACAATCCCAGCGAAACCAGCACCCCTTGCAGAATCAGCATCGAGTTGTACCTCCAACCCAGCACCGCGAGCGAAAGAAACACGCCCCAGAGATAGAGCTCGCCCAGAAACGCCAGCCCCCACCTCGGCCGCGCTCCCGAGTCCGGCACCCGCGCCGCAAGCGCGGGTAACAGCCGTGGAACCCGCGCGCGATACGCTCGATACGCCTCGCCCAGCTTCGCCTCCAGAAACGGCTCCTCGGCCAGGATCAACCGGATCTGAAACACTCCGATCAACACGATCGCAAAGATCGCTCCACTTGGAGGCATCAGCAGCCCCACCGCCAGCGTATGCAGAAACGTCCCCAGGTACAGCGGATTCCGCATCCTTCGATAAGGCCCCGACGCCACCATCTGCTGCCCATGCATCGCCGCGTCCTTGACGATAGAGGCCCCCATATACGCCGAACCCCACGTCCGCAGTGCCGCGCCGAGAAACGCAAACACGATTCCCAGGATCAGCACCGCGATCGTCGCCGCATTGAATCCCAGCCAATGCTCCCGCGCCGGCCACGAAGCCAGCAGCTGCCACGTTCGGATCATATCCAGGTGCAGCCAGCGATCCCACGGCGCCGTAAAACCGAGCACAAAAATGACAACGTGAATCCAGTAACGAAGACGATATTCCAGTCGGGTGGCTTTCATTCTCTTTGAAGTCTACCTATTTCGAAGACAGGCGCTGCCGCGCGGGCCCACTACGCGTGGAGCGCCCACTTCGTGGGATGTTGTACTCCCTTCGGAGTGGGGCTCCCGTGGTCGCTGGCAAAAATGTTTGCGCCGACCAGAGGGAGACCCATGGCGAAGCCGGTATACGCGTCACGAAGTGACCGCCCCACGCGTAGTGGGCCCGGCCGGCAGGCCACAAGCCTTTAATATTTGCAACTAATTAAGTTACAAATCAAGCATGCCCGCCCAAAGCCGTCAACAAAGCATCGAAATCCTCAAGCCCCGAGTACTCGATCACCACGCGCCCCTTGCCCTTCGTGTCTTCAATCCGCACCTTCAGCCCCAGCGACCTGCGAATCCTGTCCTCCGCCTCGCGAACGTTCGGATCCTCCGTCTGCTGGGAAGCCGCCTTCTGCTTCTTCTCCCTCTGCTCCGGATTGATCAGGCCCTGAACATAGTTCTCCGTCTGCCGGACCGAAAACGACAACGCCACTACCTTCTGCGCCGCCGTATGGATCGCCTCGGCCTTCTCGAGCGCCAGCAGCGCCTTCGCATGCCCAAAGCTCAGCTCGCCCGACTCCACCTTCCCCTGCACGTTCTCCGGCAGCCGCAGCAGCCGGAGGAAGTTCGCCACCGACGCCCGCTCCTTGCCCGTCTTCTGCGCCATCTGCTCCTGCGTCAGCTTGAACTCGTTCGACAGCCGCTGGTACGCCCGCGCCTGCTCCATCGGGTTCAGGTCCGTACGCTGCAGGTTCTCGACGATCGTCATCTCCAGAACCTGCTCATCGTTCACCTGCCGCACAATCGACGGAATCGTCTCCTTGCCCGCCTTACGTGAGGCCAGCCACCGTCGCTCCCCGGCGATCAGCTGGTAGTAAGTCGGATTCTGTCCCGGCGGCTGGTTAGGAGAGTGTGGGATTGGTCGGACCACAATAGGCTGCACCACCCCGGTCGCCGCAATCGACTGCGCCAGCTCATTCAGCTCGCCTTCGTCGAACCGCGTGCGCGTCTGCCAGGGATTTCGTTCGATGTGGTCAAGAGGAATCTCCAACGGCCTTCCCGCCGGCTCCGAGGAAGCGGCCGCGGCCGAAATGGAAGGGATCGACGCCGCAGATGGAGCTGCCGGAGCCGGTGTGGCGGCAGGAACGGAACGCTTCGGCAGAAGGGACTCAAGCCCTTTGCCCAGGGCACGGCGTTTTGGATCAGGCGTGGCAGTTGGCATGGCAGTTCAACTTTCTTGGTTATTCAATTCCGCTTTATTTCAATCTCACCGTTTAAAGTGTCCTCCCGACCGGAGCGTGAAGCGGGATATGCTGTTCTGCTCCCCTCCACAAATCTCCTGGCCAGGCCTATGGCTTCGAACACCACGCAGCCCAAAGAAAAGATTAACTCCCCGAGCGCCAGAACCGCGACTTCTTCTCCGGCTTCTGGAACGACTTCAGCGAGCTCGCGGCGGCGGCGGCAGCCGCCTTACGCCGCTTCACTTCGGGGCTCTCCATTCCATGCCTTTCCAGCAGCTCCAGCGCCAAATCCCGGTAGGTCTCCGCTCCCCGCGACTTCGGGTCATAGAGGGCCACCGGCTTGCCGTGGCTGGGAGCCTCGGCCAGGCGCACATTGCGCGGGATCGAGGTCTTCAGCAGCTTGTCGTGGAAGAAGGCCTTCAGATTCTCCGTCACCTGCATCGCCAGATTGGTGCGGTCGTCGTACATCGTCAGCAATACCCCTTCAAGCGCCAGGTCCGGGTTCAAGCCGTCCTTCACCCGATCCATGGTCGACATCAGCTCCGAGATTCCCTCCAGGGCAAAGTACTCGGCCTGCATCGGGACCAGAAGACTATCGGAGGCGACCAGGGCGTTCAGCGTCAGCAGGTCGAGCGCCGGAGGGCAATCCAGCAGAATAAACGAGAACTTCTCCCGAACCGGTTCCAGCGCCTCACGCAGACGGTACTCCCTGCGCTCGGCCGAGATCAGCTCAATGGTGGCCCCGATCAGGTTCTTGCTTGAGGGCACCAGCTTCAGGTTTTCGACCTCCGTTGGAAGCATCGCCTCCTCGATCGTCGTCTCTCCCAGCAGAAGTTCATAGACACTCTGACGGTGCTCCTCGCCCTCTCCCTGGCGGGTCACCCCCAGGCCGCCCGAGGAGTTAGCCTGCGGATCGCAGTCGATCAGCAGCGTCGGAATTCCCTCCAGCGCGAACGAGGCGGCCAGGTTGATCGCGGTGGTCGTCTTCCCGACCCCTCCCTTCTGGTTCACCACGGCAATCACATGCGACTTCGGCTTCTTCGCGCCATTTTTCTCGACCTGGGCTGCGGGCTGGTGGGCTGGCTTGGGCCTATCGGAGGCAGCCATCGGTGAAGCATGGGAGGGGGAATTTTGGGTCGTCATCGCTGTAAGAAAAGGTTATTCGTCCTTGGTCCTCAAGGGCAATGCTAGAGCCGTTATTAAGAGAGGACGTTCCCTGTGGAGAACATGTGGAAGCTCGCAAACACCCCGGGGAATCGCATGTTTCCCGGAGAGGCAGTGTGGAAATCTTTATTCGGGAGCGGCTCAAAAACAGGTGTTCCACGTGGAACATTCGGCTTTGCTGGAGCAAGAAATGTTTCACGTGGAACACGCACGGAAAGTGCAGCGCCGCCACACGGGCCCACTGCGCGTGGACCCGGCCAGCAGGCCACAAGCCTTTCCCTTCCCTCAAAATCGATCCGGCCTAGAGGCGCTCCATACGGAAGAGGACTCCCGCCCTGCTCTCTGGAAGCCGAAGTGTCTCCGTAGCCTCGAATCCATCGGGAGGATTGGGCTGATCGGTAGAAAGAAGGAGAAGCTGACGTTCGGCACGGGCGGCGGCGGCGGCTAAGGCCTGCGTTCGATCATCCACTGCACGCAAGGCAACGGTATGGTATCGGCGTTCAGAAGGCATCGTCTCAGCCCGCTCCGCCCACACCTCGACATTCCGAACTCCGAGGCTTCGGATCACCTCACGAAGAAAGGTAGCCTTCTTATTCTGGGACTCTGCAAGCGTCACCGCGATCTTCGGATGAAGTAGCGCAATAGGGAGCCCCGGGAATCCGGCCCCCGATCCCAGGTCCAATAGATTTGCCGGGATCTCGGGGCCTAGATGCTGGGCAGCGAAGAGGCTCTCGCCAAAGTGCCTCCGCACCATCTCTCCCGGCTCTCGGATCGCAGTCAGGTTGGTGCGCGCGTTCCATCGGACGAGGAGATCAAGATAAAACGAAAGCCGCGTCAAAACCTCCTGCGGCACAGGTTCAAGATAAGGCCGCAACAGATCGGCGATACGAGTTTCTTCTAGGACAGCCATAGGGTTTCTCTATTGTTCCACGTGGAACAGTGAGGGGAAAGGCGGCGAATGTTCCACGTGGAACATTCGCAAAATAACCCTATCGCTTCCTCCGCTTCGTCCGAGGCTAATTCAGGAGTGCAATTCGCCGGATCCGGGAGGAGCTGCCCCGTAAAAGCCATAAATTGTTCCACGTGGAACGCTCAGGAGAGTTTTGCTTCACCCTTCCCTGAGGGCAGATGTTAAAAAGAAAGGGAGATGCATCCGCCTGGAGCATCCCCTTCCTTTTAGCCGATGTTCCACGTGTAACATTCCATCAAAATCAGCTCTTGGCAACGGAGGTGTGGATCGGCCTCGGAGTCCAGGCCGCGGCCTGGGCGATAAACCGGTCGAAGAGCGCCCGGGAGGCTGCCGAGATCTCATAGCTGCGCTCCGGGTGCCACTGTACGCCCACCACGAAGTGAGCCTGAGGATTGTGCGGATCCTGTCCCCCCTCCACCGCCTCGATCACACCATCTTCCGCGCTGCGGGCAACGACGCGGAGACCATCCCCGGGAATTCCGATGGCTTGGTGATGGCTGGAGTTGATAGGCAGACGAAGAAAAGCCTCTCTTCCCGAGTCGGTCTCCGGCCCAGCCTGCTGTTCGGGAGCCTCCTCGGGAGTGAGAAGGCTGCCGAGGAGGGAGTCTTTCAGGACCCCGGCGATATGAGCGACCGCGACCGTCTTGCCGGCGCGATGATTCACGGGAACGGGAGAGATGTCCTGGAGGAGGGTGCCGCCGCGCCATACATTGAGCGACTGGGTTCCGAAGCAGATGGTCAGGAGAGGCTTATAGAGATTGTGCGCATCCTGGAGGAGGAGCTCGTCGACGTTCTCGCGGGCGGGGTCGGCGGGGCTGCACTCGGGGATGGGCTCATGGCCATACTTGTGCGGATTGACGTCGGCGGGAGAGCCGGGGAGGAGAACACCGTGGCAGGTATTGATGAGGTCGGCGATCTCGCGCGGAGAGGCAATGAGGGGAATCTCGACGGGCTCGCCGCCTGCCCGGGTCACGGCCTCGGCGTAGGCGGTCCAGGAGCGGGAGTTGTACTCAGGGTCGTGGCCGGTGGGGATGGGAATGGCGATTCGCGGCTTCATGGCTGGTTTCATGATAGTCCACACCGAAGGCCCACTCGCCGTGCGCGAGCAGCAACAATCTTAGCGCCGCCGCAACGGCGATTGGACGCCATTCGACGCAATGTCAAGGATGGTATTCGAGGTAGGTGGAGGTGATGATTTGTAGCAGGCGCTGCGTAAGGGCGTCCGCGTCGCGGGTGGTGAGGCCGGTGGTGGGGATGGGATCGCCAAGGATGATGGCCAGGGGACGCGGATTGAGATGGTAGACATGTATCGGCAGAAGCTCGTGGGTCCCGATGAGCGTGATGGGGACGACAGGAACCTGGGCCTTGATGGCCATGTAGGCTGCTCCCGAGACGAAGGGCTGGGGGTAGCCGGTGGAGGTGCGACCGCCTTCGGGAAAGATCAGCAGGGGTAGGCCCTGTTTGAGGGTCTGAACGCCACGGTTGAGGCTGGCGACCGCGTTGCGGGCGCTGGATTGATCGACGGGGACTTGACCGGAGCGGTTGAGGTACCAGCCAATGAAGGGAAGCTTCCATAGGCCTTGTTTAGCGAAGATGCGGAACTGGAAGGGGAGCCGGGCGAAGAGGACCGGGGTGTCGTAGTAGCTGAGATGGTTGGAGGCGTAGACGGCGGCGTGACGGCGGCGAATCTTCTCCTCACCGATGAGGGTGACCGGGGAGAGGCTGAAGATCAGCAGCGACCGGGCCCAGAGGTGGGCGATGAAGTGCTGCTGGCGGCCGGACGGGTCCCACAGGCCACAGAGTAGCGAGATGCAGCCGAAGAAGGCGGTGGAGGCCGCGATGAGGGGAAGAAGAACGAGATACGTCAACCAGCGGAAAAACGCGGATGCCGACGCGGCAGGGGACGCCTTTGCCGCGGTGGAAGCTGAGGGAAGGGGGGCTGGGATCTGTGCCTCGTCGGGTTCTATCTGAGGAGGATTGGGAATCGCTTCTTCGGACGGCATGGGGCCGAGTTCCTCTGGATTCATCGAGGCGATGCCTCCGAGAGGAGGATGGCGCGGAGCTCGCCGATGAGGTAGACGGAGCCGGTGGCGACGATGAGGCCGTCGGCCGGGGTGATGGCCTGGGCATGGGCGAGGGCCTGCTCGAGCGTGGGAAGACTTTCGGAGGGAATCTCAAGGTCGCGGGCGGCGGCTTCGAGCTGGTCGAGCGAGGCGGCCCGGGGGCTGGCGATGGGGGCGAAGAGGATGTGGTCGTGAGGACGGTCGGGGGAGCTGGGATCGAAGAGCGGCAGCAGGATCTGGCTCATCTCGCGGAGGTCCTTGTCGCGCAGGCAGGAGAAGAGCAGGGTGCGGGGCTGGTCGGCAGGGAGCTGCGAGAGCGCGGCGCGGAGAGTCCAGGCGCCGGCGGGATTATGGGCGACGTCGAGCAGGATGGACGCGGAGCCGGGAAGGGGAAGAAGCTCGAGGCGTCCGGGCCAGCGGGTATCGCGGATTCCGGCTTCAATCTGTTGATCGGTTATTTTGTAACTATCATGGTTACTTGATTCTCTTCTGTAACTGTTTGGGTTACGTAATTCTTCCGCGGCGGCGATGGCAAGCGCAAGGTTGCGCTGCTGGTGCTGGCCCCAGAGGGGAGAGTCGACATGGAGGGACTGGCCGGCAAGGGGGACGGCGTATGAGTTACGAAAAGCCCTCAGGAGGACACTTGGCTCGCGATGGATCTGACTCTGGGTGAGGAGCTTGCCGGCGGTGGGGAGATACGGGGTGGCGCTGATGGCGTGGAGATCGAGCTCCTGGGCTGCCTCGCCGATGGCCTGGTTGGCCTCGGGGTGCTGAGGCAAGGTGATGAGGGTTCCATGGGGACGGAGGATTCCGGCTTTCTCGCGGGTGATCTCGGCGATGGTGTTGCCGAGGTAGTCCTGGTGGTCGAGGGAGATGTCGGTGAGGATGGAGATCAGGGGAGAGACGATGTTGGTGGCGTCGAGACGGCCTCCGAGGCCGACCTCGAGGATCGCTATCTCCACCGCTGTGCGCGGCGAGTCGTTGTGCTCGGACGGGGGATGGGTGCCGTCGACGCCGGCGAAGTAGAGGAAAGCGATGGCGGTGAGGGTCTCGAAGAAGCTGGGGGAGTGGGGAAGTGCGTCTTCGGCGACAAGTCGCTCGGCGGTGGAATCGACGAGGAAGTAGAGGCCGGCGAAGTCGTCGTCGGAGATGGGGGTGCCGTCGATCCGGATGCGCTCGTTGACACGGGAGAGGTGGGGCGAGGTGTAGAGGGCGGTGCGATGGCCGGCGGCGGTGAGGATGCTGGCGAGGGTGGCGGAGGTGGAGCCCTTGCCGTTGGTCCCGGCGATCAGCACGGAGGGGAAGCGGTCCTGGGGGTGGCCGAGTGCGCGGCAGAGCGTGCGCATGTGCTCGAGATCGAACTTGCGGCGTAGAGCGGGGGTGTCGGGGGCGAGCTCGAGACCACGAGCGTACAGATGGTCGATCGCTTCGGCGTAGGACATGGATGTATTTTAGGCCGTTGGGATTGGGGCGGGAAGGCGGCGCGTTTAAAGACAGCGCTGCCGCGCGAGCCCGGCAGGCCGTAAGCCTTACGCATCCCATAGGCGCCCTGGCTACAGCTTAGAGACCCAGGAATTTGAAGGGTGCGGTCTCTTTGAAGTCTTTGCTGGCGTTGCCGGAGAAGGTGTGGGTCTGGTGGGGTCCGAGGTCCAGCTTGAGGGTTTTGGCGGAGGGAGAGAAGTCGATGTCCTTGAGGTTGACCCAGAAGGTGTTGGGGGTGAGGGCGGACTCGAAGAAGTAGAGCAGGCGCTTGTGGTCGGCGACCGTGCGCCAGCGGGTGGAGGAGATGTTGGGCTCGTCGGGGGTGTTGATGCCGTAGGGAACGGAGACGTTGCGAATGACGCTGAAGACGCTGGCGACGAGGATCTCGGGGGATTCGGTTCTGGGGATGGCGTTGATGTAGAAGGAGGCTCGGGCGAAGCGGTCGGAGGCGCGGTTGGTCCCGGGCAGGAAGGTGGTTCCTCCGATCTGGCGCCAGTACTGTTCGAGAGCGAGCTGCTGCTCGAAGAGGGGGGAGTTGGTCATGACCTGGTACTTGCGGTCGTGGTGGATGACCTGGCGGCCGTTGACGTACTCGAAGATGGCGCTGTCGCCGGTGGCATCGGAGAGGGAGAGGTGAAGGGTGGCGAGTCGATCTTCGCCGGGGACGCTGGCGGTGACGACGGTGAAGGGCTCGCTCTGGAGGGCGTTGACCGCCTGCTCGACGGTGGCGAAGTTGTCGAGGACATACTGGGCCCAGATGGAGATGGCCATGGTGGGGCGTTTGGAGGCGTTGGAGTCGGGGTACTTGGACTCGACGAGCCAGAGGACATTGGCGACGAGGCCTTTTTCGTTCATGCCGTCGGTGGTGGCGACGTCGTAGGCAGAGGCGATGACGCTGCCGTATTTGGAGGTCCAGGTGACGGAGCCGGGACCGGCCTCGCCGGTGCGGTGCATGCCGCGAGGGAAGACCCAGAGGTTGGTTCCGACGTCGGTCTTCCAGTCCATGGAGCGGGCGGTGATGACCTCGCCGTTGTCGCCGAGGAAGACGGCGCGGGTGCAGGCGTCGGTGGAGAGGGGTTGGAGGAGGAGGGCCCAGAGGGATGCGAGGAGAAGGAGCGACCGGGTGAGGCTCTTCATTGACTTTCTCCGTGAGGCGATGCGGTCTGTTTTTGGAGACGAGGAAAATGGTAAGCCGTGGAGGTGGATTTTCAAATTAATTGTGCGGTGACATGACTGGGAATAATTGAGGTGTGGGAAGAGAAGCGGGTTCCTCCGCTTCGCACTTCGGCCGGAGTGACAGGTTTGGGGGTGTGGGTTTTGAAGAGCGGGTTTGAGCTTCGCTCGAATACCCACTTATGCGGTGAGGCCGCATGAATGGGCACCCGGCTTGAGATTGTGGACTGGGAGCGAGATCGTGGGCGAGGAGGAAAGATGCAGATCCTTCGACTCTCTGCGCTCGCTCAGGATGAAACATCTTGTTAGGTTGTTTAGAAGATCTCTTGTTCAAGATGACGTTTGACTTCCAGCGTTGCGGCCTCTGTTCTATTGGGTCTCTATCGCTTCTGCTCGTTGGCGATGGTGTCGAGGGAATTGAGAGTCTCGGGGGAGAGTTGAAGATTGGCTGCGCTCAGGTTCTCGCGGAGGTGGGCGACGGAGGAGGTTCCGGGGATGAGCAGGATGTTGGGGGAGCGATGCAGGAGCCAGGCGAGCGCGACCTGCATAGGAGTGGCGTCGAGCGAGGCGGCGATGGCGCTAAGCTCGGAGGACTGGATAGGGGTGAAGCCGCCGAGCGGGAAGAAGGGGACGAAGGCGATGCCTTGCTGGGCAAGCGCGTCGACGAAGGCGTCGTCGGTTCGGTGGGCCAGGTTGTAGAGATTCTGGACGCAGACGACGGGAGCGATGGCTTGGGCCTCGGCGAGCTGCTCGGGGGTGACGTTGGAGATACCGAGATGGCGGATGAGGCCCTGCTGCTGCAGCTCGGCGAGGACGGAGAAGGGCTCGGCGATGGAACCGGGAGTGGGAGCGCTGACACCGCCGACGCGGAGGTTGACGACATCGAGGGCGTCGAGGGCGAGGTTGCGGAGATTGTCGTGAACGCTGTCGATAAGCCCCTGACGGGAGGCGTCCATGATCCAGGAGCCGTCGTCGCCGCGACGGGCGCCGACCTTGGTGACGATAGTCAGGTCGGCCGGGTAGGGATGCAGGGCCTCGCGGATAATCTGGTTGGTGACGTGGGGGCCGTAGAAGTCGCTGGTGTCGATGTGGTTGACTCCGGCGGCGATGGCCTCGTGCAGTACGGCGAGGGCGGCGGGGCGGTCGGATGGGGGACCAAAGACGTGGGGACCGGCGAGCTGCATGGCTCCATAGCCGAGGCGGTTGAGGTTGTGAGAGGTTCCGGGAAGGGGGAAAGTTCCTCCGAGGCTGGGGGCGGAGATTGGCTTAAGATGATCGGGTTGGCTCATGGTGATTCGATGAAGATGGGCTGAGCCGGGGAGGTCGCATTTGTCGATAGCGTCGAGGGCGGTGCTGGAGCCACGAAAGACGCCGGTTCAGGCGCGTTCAGCGGCGAGCGTGGAGGCGATTCGCGAGGCGACTGTTCAGGTTTTGCTGCGCGTGGGCAAGGAGGGGCTGACGACGCGGAAGGTGGCGGACCGGGCGGGAGTCTCGGTGGGGACGCTCTATCAGTACTTCCCGAACAAGAGCTCGTTGCTGCAGGCCGCGCTCAGGGAGCATCTTGCCGGAGTGGCGAGGGAGGTCGAGACGATCTGCGCGGAGATGCAGGGGGAGGCTCTGGATGCGATGGGGGAGGCTCTGGTGAAGGGATTTCTGGCAGCTAAGTTGAAAGACGTCGAGACGAGCCGGGCACTTTATTTTGTCAGCGACGATCTGGGCGCGGTGAAGATTGCGCGAGAGAACGCGGAGCGGAACGTCGAGGCGGTGGCCAGCATGTTGCGCTCGGCGAAGGACGGGCTGAAGGGCGATGCGCGAGCAGTTGCGATGACGGTGCTGGCGGCGATGGCGGGAGTGAGCCGGAGGATGCTGGAGTTCAGGGGAACGCGCGAGGAGATGGCGGCGGTGGGACAGGAGATGGAGAGGATGGTTCGGGCTTATCTGCAGAGCTGCGCGGTGGGGCGCGAGACTGGGCTAGGGCGGATCGGTGAAATTTGAGGAAGAAGGAATGGCCTGCCGGCCGAACCCGCTGCGCGTGGGGCGGTCACTTCGTGACGCGTATACCGGCTTCGCCGTGGGCCTCCCGTTGGTCGGGGCAGATATTTTGCAAGCGACCAACGAGAGCCTCACCCCGACGGGGGTACACGCGTCACGAAGTGACCGCTGCCCGCGTAGGGCGCCCGCGCGACAGCGCTCTTCTTTTACCCGCCGCTAATACGGGAAGGTGTCCACGCAGGGGGCGAAGTGGGACGGAGCCCAAGCCTCGCCCTGGAGGCCTGGGCTTGTGGTGCGGATAAGAGAGGGGCCTGGTCGAAACCGGTTAAGCGGCTCCGCCGAGCAACGCGGCGGCGGAAAACTGGGGGAGTCCGGACCACGTGGGGATGTTGAAGGGGGTCTCCGGGTGGGGAGCGTCTGCGTTCTGGCTGTGGTGCTCACGCAGCTCGTCGAAGATGCCTGGGAGGGCTGCCTCCTGAAGCTCGATGTCGTTGCGCTCCCAGAAGAGGCGGAAGCCCTGCTTGCAGACGGGGCAAAGGATGTCGGAATTCGTGTCGGAAGGATGGCACAAAACTTGCATTGGTAGCTCCTATTGGATGACGGCAGTGAGGAAGGTGGGATACCGCTTTGAATCCACTTTTTGGGACTCTTCTTTCCTTGGATAAGTAGATGCTTAAAACCCTGTAAGGGTTGGTAAAGCTGAGTAAACCAAATATGCTGGAAATGTGCGAAGCCGAATTGCGGAAGACCTGCGCCGAGCCGAGCCTGCGTGTGGATATAAATACATCTTATGAGTGAAAAGACGATAAAGATTCAGCTTCCGGATGGTTCGGTGCGCGAGGTTGCGCTCGGGACGACTCCTTATGACATTGCGATGAGCATCTCTCCACGGCTGGCGGCGGCGGTGGTGGTGGCGAGGGTACGGCCCCTGACGCCAATGGCGGCTGCGGGAACGGTTGCGGAGGGTGAGGAGGAGACGTCGGAGGCGGCGATGTATGCGGGCCCCCAGGCGGGTTCGGCGGCGGGCGAGCGGCTGGTCGATCTGGCAGCACCGCTGACTGAGGATATCGCGCTTGAGCTGTTGAAAGAGACGGATGAGGCCGCGCTGAAGGTGGTGCGGCACTCGGCCGCGCATGTGATGGCGACGGCGATCCTGGAGCTGTTTCCGGAGACGAAGTTGGGCCATGGGCCGGCGACGGATCAGGGCTTCTTCTACGATGTGTACCGCGAGACGCCGTTCTCGGAGGCCGATCTTGCCGCCATCGAGCAGAAGATGGCCGAGGTGGTGGCGCGGGACGAGAAGTTCGTCCGCGAAGAGGAGCCGCGCGAGAAGGGGCTGACGGATTACTCGGCCCAGGGCGAGTTCATGAAGGTCCACTTCATCGAAAAGTTCACCAAGCCGGGAGATGAGATCTCACTCTACCGCAACGGCGGGTTCGTGGACTTCTGCCGCGGACCGCACGTGCCTTCGACCGGGCGGGTGAAAGCGTTCAAGGTAACGAGCGTCGCGGGAGCCTACTGGCTGGGCGATGAGAAGAACCAGCAGCTACAGCGCGTGTACGGCACGGCCTTCTATAACGCAAAGGACATGGAGGCGCACTTTAAACGCCTCGAAGAGATCAAGGCGCGTGATCATCGAGTTCTGGGCAAGCAGCTGGACCTGTTCTCGATCCAGGAGGTTGCGGGCGCGGGACTGATCTTCTGGCATCCCAAGGGCGGGTTGATCCGCAAGACGATGGAAGACTGGATGCGCGATGAATGTATCCGTCGCGGTTACGAGATGGTGTTTACCCCGCACATCATGCGGCGGGAGCTGTGGAAGATCTCGGGTCACGAGGGGTTTTATTCGCAAAATATGTATCCCCCGATGGAGCTGGACGACGCGGAGTACCGGCTGAAGCCGATGAACTGCCCGGGACACATCCTGATCTATAAGAATTCGCCGAAGAGCTACCGCGACCTGCCGCAGAGGTATGCGGAGCTGGGCAATGTGTATCGCTATGAACGGTCGGGGACCATGCATGGGCTCTTGCGCGTGCGTGGCTTTACGCAAGACGACGCGCACATCTTCTGCACGCCGGAGCAGATCGAGGGCGAGATTGCCGCGTGCGTGGAGTTTGCCGACGAGGTGCTGAAGGCCTTCGGCTTTGCGGAGTTCAAGGTGGAGCTTTCGACCTGGGACCCCAACGACAAGAAGAGTTACGTGGGCGACGAGAGGCACTGGGAGACGGCGGTCAGCTCGCTCAAGAAGGTGCTCGACGCCAAGGGGATTCCTTACCGGGAGATTCCGGGCGAGGCGGCGTTCTACGGGCCAAAGATCGACATCAAACTGGTGGATGTGCTGGGGCGGCTGTGGCAGTTGTCGACGGTGCAGTTCGACTTCAACCTGCCGCAGCGGTTTGAGCTGGAGTATACGGGCGAGGATGGCGAGAAGCATCGCCCGGTGATGGTGCATCGCGCGCTGTTCGGTTCGGTCGAGCGGTTCTTCGGGGTGTTGATCGAACATTATGCTGGGGCGTTTCCGATGTGGCTGGCTCCGGTGCAGGTGGGGCTGGTGCCGATCTCGGAGAAGCACCTGGAGTATGCGAGGAGCGTGAAGGCGAAGCTCGAGGCGCAGGGGCTGCGGGTGGAGCTGGATGAGCGCAACGAGAAGATGAACGCGAAGATCCGTGAGTTTACTCTCAAGAAGGTTCCGTTCGTGCTGGTGATGGGCGATAAAGAAGCTGCGACCGAGGCGGTGAGCGTACGCACACGCGGTAAGGGCGATGAGGGTTCGGTGGCGATGACGGAGTTTATCGCCCGGGCTGTGGGGCTGGTGGAATCGCGGGGCGTGTTGCTCTAGGCGGAAGATAGGCGCTGCCCCACGCGCAGTGGGCCCGGCGCAATTCGCGAGCTTGTTGCGATATTCCGCCGAATTCGGGGGCGTGGAGAAAGAACGCAGATTCTTCGACTGCGCTACGCTCCGATCAGGATGACACGCTTTAAAACTTTCTTCGTTCAATCCGAGCTGTTGTTCTGCTAGGCGACCGTGACCTCGAGTGCGGTGACGCTGGCCGGAGGGAAGGTGTGGTGCAGGCGACCGCTGACGGGCGTTTGCATGGTTGCGGCTTTGGGCTGGACGGCGTTGGGGTGGACGAAGTCGTTATGGGCGTGGACGTCGGTCTCGGCGAGCACAGTGCCTTTGGCTGAGGCGATGGAGGCTCCGCGCACGTTGATCTCTGTCGTCATGGGCTGAGTCAGGTGCGGGTTGACGACGGTGAGGGTGAGGTTCTTGCCTTTGATCGAGGCAGATCCGCTGAGGCCCGCGAGGGTCTTGGTGCCGGGTAGCTGACCGATGTAGCTGTTGCCTCCGACCTGGCTGGGGGTGGTGCCGCCCATGGGGTTGGGGATGGCGGGTGCGGAGAAGTCAGCGCGGATGGACTGGGCCTCGCGATGGGGAAGGTACATCTTGAAGACGTGGTAGGTGGGGGTGACGCAGAACCTGTCGCCCTGCGCGAGCATGAGGGAGTGGATGCAGTTGATGGACTGGGCGACGGCGGCGGCTCCAACTTTATCGGCATGGCGCTGGAAGATGTCGAAGGTGATTGCGGTGAGCAGGGCGTCGCGCAGGGTGGACTGCTGGGAGAGATTGTACTCGGGCGCGAGCTCGGTGCCTTTGCCGTACCAGGCTCCCCACTCGTCGACGACGAGCTTGACCGGTTTGGTGTCGTCGGCCGTCAGGCTGTGGGCGCGGGCGGCGGCGCCGGTGACGCTGTTTATGGCGGTCCAGTGGTCGGTGATGACCTTATCCATGAGGCTTCCGCGGGTGAGCAGATCGTAGAATTCGTCGTCGTTGAAGGCGAGGGCATCGCCGGCGGCGAATTTGGTGGGGCTTCCGGAGGTGTAGTAGTGGATGGAGAGTCCCCAGAGGTGGCGGCGCTCGGGGTTGGCGCCGAGAGCCTTGAAGAGGCGCGTGGTCCAGTCGACGTCGTCGCCGTTGGGGCCGACGGCGACGAAGCGCAGGGGGGCGCTGCCGTAGGTGGGGGTCCAGGCGGTGAAGCGGCGGAACTCCATCGCGTACTCCTCAGGGGTGAGGTTGCCGCCGCAGCCCCAGCTCTCGTTGCCGACGCCCCATAGATCGACGTTGAAGGGGTCGCGGTCGCCATTGGCGGAGCGCTGGGCGGCGAGGGCGTTCGGAGTTGCGGGCGCGGCGGAGTTGGAGAGGACGTCGCCGGAGGGAGCGTTGCAGTACTCGATCTCCTGGTAGAAGTCGCGCGAGGGCTGGGTGCGTAAGTTGGCGGCGAGGTAGGGTTTGGCGCCAATGGCGCGGCAGGTGTGCATGAACTCGTGCAGGCCGTACTGGTTGGAGTCCTGCTGGTTCCAGAAGGCGGAGCGGGCGGGGCGTTTGGCGCGGGGGCCGATGCCGTCGCGCCAGTCGTAGGAGTCGGCGAAGCAGCCGCCGGGCCAGCGGAGCAGGGGCGCCTGGACGGAGCGCATGTTTTCGATGAAGTCCTTGCGGACGCCGTTGACGTTGGGAATCTTCGAGCCTTCGCCGACCCAGACACCGTCGTAGATGACTCCGCCGAGGTGCTCGATGAAGTGGGAGTAGAGCTCGGGGGAGATGGTGGCGATGGGTTCGGAGGGGGAGAGATCGATGCGGGCGGAGGAGGAGGAGGTTTGGGAGAGAAGCGAAGAGCCACGCAGGCTGAGGGCCACGGCAGCGAGCGAGGAGGACTTCAGAAAGGCGCGGCGGGTGTTTCGCTTCATGGGGTGAGGTTACTCCTGGTGGCTTAAATGCTTTGGAGGCAACGATATCGTCTGACGGGAAAGGGTTCAAGGGGAAGCTGATCCTGCCTGGCGACGGGAGAGGCCGCCGATCAACGCGGAGGCTAAGTCCTAAAGTTTTAGTTGACAGCCGGATCGGCGCAGGTTTATGGTTTGGGGCGTTGGAGTCCTAACGAATTAGGAGATGAGGCGGAAGCGATGGGGAAGAACGAGAAGGACGGATTGACCAAGCTGGAGCTGGAGATCATGCAGGTGATCTGGAAGCGTGGGGCGAGCAGCGTGGTCGCGGTGCAGGAGGAGTTGGAGAAGCCGCTTGCGTATACGACGGTGCAGACGATGCTGAACATTCTGCATCGCAAGGGCAAGCTAAAGCGCAAGCTGCGGGGGCGGGCGTATGAGTATGCGGCGATGGTGACGGAGGCGAGGGCGCTGAACCATGCGGTGCGCGACCTGGTGGATCGCATGTTCGGGGGCTCGAGCGAGGAGCTGGTGATGAGCCTGATCAAGAACCGGCAGATCGACGCGAAGCAGATTGCGCGGCTGACGAAGCGGCTGGAGGAGGAAGGGAGCGGCGAGTGATGGGGTTCGAGAGCTGGGCGATCAGGTATCTTGCGAATTCGTTGTGGATGGTTCCGCTGGTGTTCTGCGCGGCGTGGGTGGCGGCGCGTGCGATGCGGAGGGTGAGCGTTGCGGCCGAACATCGGATGTGGGTGGCGGCTCTGGCGATGGAGGTGCTGCTGCCGGGGCTGCGGGTGAATCTGGCCGGACTGCTGGCGGCTGCGCATTCACTGTGGGGCGGTGGGGTTGGTGGAGCGAAGGGTGTGACCTTTGCGATCTTCGCGGAGGATGAGCATGCGCGGGGCGGGCTTGCGATCTCAAGCGGCGCAAGGGCGAGCCTGATTGCGGCGTATGGGGGGATCGTGATTTATTTTGCGGCGCGGCTGGCCTGGGGGCTGTGGAGGACGCGCGGAGTGGAGCGCGAAGCCGAGCCGGTGGTCGAGCCTCGCATCCTTGAGCGCTGGGTGGGGCATACATGCGAGGCCGGTGTGAGTGCACGGCTGCTCTGCTCGGCGGAGGTGAGTGGACCGGCGACGGTGGGGATGAGGCGGCCTGCGCTGCTGGTTCCGCGTGGATTTCTGAGGGATCTTGAAGCAGAGGAGATGGACGCGCTGATGGCGCACGAGTGCTCGCATATCCGCAGGTGTGACTTCGCTAAGAACGTTTTGTACAACGTGCTGGTATTGCCTGCTTCGTATCACCCGGCGATGTGGGCGACGTGGTCGCGGATGACCGTGAGTCGCGAGATGGTATGCGACGCGATGGCTGCGGATGCTGTCGAGGGACGGGAGAGATATGCACGGTCGCTGCTGCGGCTGGCTGCTTCGATGCTCGATCGGCAGCCGGTCAAAACCATTCATGCCATCGGGATCTTCGATGCCAACAGCCTGGAGGGAAGAGTGATGCAACTGACGAGACGGACTGAAACGGGAAGGATGGTGCGGGTGGCGCTGACGGCTGTCTGCGTGACGCTGGGAGTGGCGACGTGCGCCTCCGCGATGGCGATGCGGGTGGAGGTCGGGGCGAATCCTGCAAGTTCTGCTTATGCAGAGAAGGATCAGGCGACGGTGACGATGCCGGTATTGATCGAAAGTGCGCAGCCGGATTATCCCAAGACGGGCAAGGCGGAGCGGATCGATGGCAGCTGCGTGATTTCGCTCACGGTGGATGAGGAGGGCATGCCGACAATGATTCATGTCAAGAAGAGCCTGAGGCCGGAGTTCGACGAAGAGGCGGTCAAAGCAATTCGGAAGTACCGGTTCAAGCCAGCGACGCGGGACGGACAACCGGTTGCGAAAGACCTTTCGATCGAGGTGAGATTTCAGCACTTTTGATGGACAGGCGCAGGCAGTGCCGGAGGAGAGGGGAGGCGGCGAGTGATGAGGTTCGAGAGCTGGGGGATCGGGTATCTTGCGAATTCGGTGTGGATGGTTCCGCTGGTGTTTTGTGCGGCGTGGGTGGCGGCGCGTGCGATGCGGAGGGTGAGTGTTGGGGCCGAACATCGCGTGTGGGTGGCGGCGCTGGCGATGGAGGTGCTGCTGCCGGGGTTGAAGGCGGATTTTGTCGGAGTGTGGCAGCGGGCGGTGGCAGCTGTGCTGTTGATGGTGTTGCACTGGATGGCGGTCTGGGGGCACGGCTCCTATCACAGCGACATACGGGTCGTCGTAGCGCAGGGAACGGTGCATGGGCGCGGCGGATTTGTGTTTTCTCGTGGCGCGATGATCGCGGTCGCTGCGGTGTATGTGTGCGTCGCGATCTACTTCGCGGCGCGGTTGTTGTGGGGATTGTGGAGAACCTTCAAGGTGTTGCGCGAGGCGGAGCCACTGGCGGAGAACGCGATTGCGGAGCGATGGACGCGGCATGCGCGCGAGGCTCGAGTGGAGGATGCGTGGCTGCTCGGTTCCGCGAGCGTGAGTGGACCGGCGACGGTGGGGATACTGTGGCCTGCTCTGATTGTTCCGCACGGCTTCTTCGAGGGAGTGGGGGTTGAGGAGACAGATGCTTTGATGGCGCATGAGTGCGCGCATATGTGCAGGCGCGACTTCGCTAAGAACGTTTTGTACAACGTGCTGGTATTGCCTGCTTCGTATCATCCGGTGCTGTGGGCGACGTGGTCGCGGATGACCGAGAGCCGGGAGATGGTCTGCGATGCGATGGCCGCGAAGGCTGTCGAAGGACGGGAGAGATATGCACGGTCGCTGCTGTGGCTGGCTGCTTTGATGATCGACAAGGAGCCGGTCAAATCCATTCACGCCATCGGAATTTTCGATGCCAACAGCCTGGAGGGAAGGATTATGCAACTGATGCGACGGAGTGAGGCGGGACGAGGTGTGCGTGCGGTCATCGTGGCTGCGTGCGTGACGATCGGGGTGGCGACGTGCGCCTCGGCGATGGCGCTGCGGATGGAGGTGGGAGCGGCGGAGAAGAACGCGCAGCCTTCAACCGCCAGGGTGCCTGCCGGGGTGATGGCGGCGCAGGCGATCTCGCAGAAGCATCCTGTGTATCCGCCGGACGCGAAGGCAAAGAAGATTCAGGGCGCGGTGGTGCTGAAGGCGCTGATCTCGAAGGAAGGAACGGTCGAGAACCTGCAGGTGGTGAGCGGGCCGGAGGAGTTGCGGGGCTCGTCTCTCGATGCGGTGAAGGACTGGACGTATAAGCCGTATCTGTTGAATGGCGAGCCGACCGAGGTGGAGACGACGATTACGGTGAACTATCACGTTGGAGGATAAAGGCAGCGCAGTGGGCCCGGACGGCAGGCCATCGTCTTCTATCGCTTGGAGTAGAGGTGGTGCTGGCGGATGTAACCAGCCACGGCAGGTGGGATAAGGTCGTTGGTGTATTGGTTTTGGGCGAGGAGGTCGCGGAGGTACGTGGCCGAGACCTCCTCGTGTATGGTCTCGAGGAGATGAATGCGGCTGCGCTGCCCGGGCGTGAGGTGGAGGCTGTCGAGCCTGTCGAGCGGGAAGCCGGGGCGACTGACGACGATCCATTCGGTGAGCGCGAGCAGGCGTTCGGGAGAACGCCACTTGCGCAGGGTGAGGAAGGAGTCGGCTCCGGCGAGGCTGAAGAGGGTGGCCTGCGGATTTTGGCCACGCAGGGTGGCGAGGCTATCGATGGTGTAATTGGGGCGTCCGTCGGGCTGCGGGGCGTCGAGGGTGGAGGCGGCGAAACGGGGGTCGGCGGCGCAGGCGAGCTCGACCATGGCGAGACGGTCGGCGAAGGGCGTGGCGGTGAGGCCGGCCTTCAGGGGCTGAATGCCGGCGGGAGCGAAGAGGATGGTGTCGAGTGCGAAGGCGTTAGCCGCGGCGCGAGCGATGGCGAGGTGGCCGCGATGGGGTGGATCGAAGGTTCCGCCGAAGAGGGCGATGCGAGGTGCGTCTTCATGTTTGCCGGATGGGGGAGAGCTGGTCTCGCTCATGCGGTTGAAGCTATCACAGGCTCGCTGCTTTGTTGTGTTTGGCGACTCTCGTTGAAGTGGTGTGTGGGCTTGCATCCTGCAAAATAACAGCAGACCCTTCGACTGCGCTCCCTTCGGGAGCTTCGCCCAGGATCGCAGCTCGACTCGTTTAGGGCGACACGGTGGTGGCAAGTGGCTTGTTATAGAAGCCTATCTACCAGAGCCGCAAGACGAGACCGGTGGTGAAGATCTTGGCGGTGACGGACTGGCCGGTGACGACGCTGTAATCGAACTCTACGACGCGCCAATCCAGGTGGGGAAAGATAGTCGTGTCGAGACCGGCGAGCGCCTGGTAGTTGAAGTGCGTGGAGCTGCCGACGTCGTTGTTCTGGACGTTGCCGACTCCGATGAGACCTTCGACGTAGGGACGGAAAGGCAGGATGGGAGCCTTGAAGGCGATGCGCGGACCGACGGCTCCGGTGTAATCGTGGAAGCCGTTGCGGGAGAGGAAGGAGCCGCGGAGGTCGCCGCCGATGGAGACGAGATGGGCGGCGTAGCCGGTCTGCTTGTAGACCCCGACGGTGCCGCCGTAGGCCCAGTCGGTGCTGGCGCCGCTGACGGGGGCTCCGCTGAAGCCGCCATAGATGGCGAGCTGGGCGTGAAGGGCTGCGGGCAGAGCGAGAAGAAGAACGAAGAGAAGCAGGGAGCGTTGGGTGCAAATCTTAATCATGGGGAGGCCTCTTCTTCAAAGGTAGCGTAGCGAGGTTCACTTCGGCTGCTTGGCGTACCCGGCATGTAAACCTCTTGATTGAGTTGGATGTTGGTTTTGGGCTTCGTGTTCGCGGGGTTTGGGGATATCTTTCGATAGATCAAGACGTGTCTGCCACGCGGGCCCACTGCGCGTCCCAGCACACGTCTTGATAAACTGGAGCAATGCTCGGAAAGTTCTACGCGAGGTGGATGTACGCCTGGGAGACGGCGTTGACCACACGCGACACCAACCGCATCGTCAGGCCGCTGGAGTGGGGCGAGGACTGGCTCGACGACTTCATCGTGAGCGACGATCCGGAGGGCACGCCTGCCTTCGAGCGGATGGCCCGGCTGAACGATCGCATCGTCGAGCGCGCCGATGAGTTCTTCGGCTACACGGTGCCGACGGACTTTCGCCTGGAGCACCGGTATCCGCAGCTGTTTCCGACGAATGTGCGTCCGGAGACTCTGGAGCAGGCGGCGGAGTTCCGGCGGCAGGCGGAGTCGGGCGAGGCGACGACGGCGGAGTTTCTGCGCTTCACCTCGCCGGTGAGGACGCGCTATCCGGAGAACGATACGGTCAATGCGCGTTGGTATCCGGCGGACCCGGCAAAGCAGACGGGCAAGCCGAAGCAGGCGATGATCGTGATGCCGCAGTGGAACGCGGACGCGTTCAGCCACAATGCGCTGTGCACGCTGTTCAATCGCTTCGGCATCTCGGCGCTGCGGTTGTCGAAGCCGTATCACGATATTCGCAGGCCGGCGGAGCTGGAGCGGTCGGACTATGCGGTGAGCTCGAACATCGGGCGCACGATTGCCGCGTGCCGGCAGGCGGTGGTGGACATCCGCAGCTGCATCGACTGGCTGGAGCAGCAGGGATATGAGCAGTTCGGCGTGCTGGGGACGAGCCTGGGCAGCTGCTATGCGTTCATCGCGGCGGCGTTCGATCCGCGGATCGAGGTGTGCGCGTTCAACCACGCCTCGACGCAGTTCGGCGATGTGGTGTGGACGGGGCAGAGCACGCGGCATATTCGCGCGGCGTTCGAGCGGGAGGGATTGAGTCAGCAGGATGTGCGGAAGATCCTCAAGGCGGTGAGTCCGATCGAGTACATGGACCGGTTTGCCGCGCACAAGAAGCGGGTGCTGGTGGTGCATGCGACGTATGACCTGACGTTTCTGCGCGAGTTCTCGCTGGAGGTGCTTGAGAACTTCGAACGGCTGGGGGTTGATTACGTCTCGAAGGTGCTGCCGTGCGGGCACTATACGACGGGCGAGACGCCTTACAAGTACATGGATGGGTGGTATTTGGGGTCGTTTGTGTATGGCGCGTTCAAGAGACTGGCGGAGAGCGCACATGGCCTGCCGGCCGGACCCACTACGCGTGGGGCGGTCACTTCGTGACGTGTGTACACCCTTCGGAGTGAGTGCTCCCGTTGGTCGCTTGAGAGATCTTTGCGCCGATCGACGGGAGGCCCTAGGGCGGAGCCGGTATATGCGTCACGAAGGGTGCGCCGCTGGCGTAGGCCCATTTACAGCCTATGCGAGAGGATTTAGCCGTGAGGGCGGAGGCTGGGTCTCGCTCTGGCCCTCTTCGGCGCGGGCCAGCAGGGCCATGGTGCGGGAGAGCGGGAGGCCGACGACGTTGAAGAAGCAGCCCTCGATGCGGGGGATCCAGCGGGCGGCGTAGCCCTGGATCCCGTAGGCTCCGGCCTTGTCCATGGGCTCGCCGCTCATGAGGTAGCGAACCAGTTCCTCTTCGTTGATGAGATCGAAGAAGACCTGCGTGATCTCGACCTCGCTGAGGAGGCCGCGGGTCGAGACGGCGGCAAGGCCGGTGAGCACCTGGTGGGTGCGGCCGGCGAGCATCTCGAGCATGCGCCGGGCGTCGGCCTGGTCGGTGGGCTTGCCGAGGAGGTTGCTGTCGCAGACGACGGTGGTGTCGGCACCGAGCACGATGAGCGAGCCGTCGGCGTCTTCGGACTTGTGCCGCTCCCACACGGCCTGGGCCTTTTCGAGCGCGAGCCGCTGCACGTAGGTTGCGGGTGCTTCGCCGGGCTGGATGCGCTCGTCGATTTCGGCGGCATCGACGGTGAACTGGAGGCCTGCCTGCTCGAGAAGCTGGCGGCGGCGCGGCGAGGAGGAGGCGAGAATCAACGGCATGGCAGAACGGTTCTCCTGTTGTTGACTGTAACTGAAGACAAGTGCTGCCGCGCGGGCGCCTTATGCGGGCAGCGCACCCTTCGTGACGCGTTTATCGTCTTCGGCGTGAGCCTCCCGCTGGTAGGCGCAAACATCTTCGCAAGCGACCAACGGGAGCCTTTACCCCGAGGGGAGTACACACCCACGAAGTGGACGCTCCACGCGCAGTGGACCCGCGCGGCAGCGCCTATCTTTCTTCTTATTTCTTCTCGAGCGTGATGTCGGCCTGCATAACGTGGGTGGAGCGTGGCGCGAGGGTGACCTTGTCGGCGGCGGCGTTAACGGTCTCGACGCAGACGAAGCCAAACCATTCTTCGGGACCGAGATCGGGCATCGCCTTCCATGGGTTGAAGACAACGGTGGTGTTGGAGTTGTGCTTCTTGATCGCGGTGGTGCGGTGGAGCAGAGGATCGTGGATCGCACAGGTGGCGGCGGTGTTGGGATAGATGCGGTCGGTGAACTGCGTCAGCTCCAGAGGAGCGTGGAGCGCGGGCTTGGCGCGGAAATTGTCGGTCTTGTCGATGAAGCCGGTGGGCTCGAGGCCGGTGATGGAGACCTTCTCGACATCTTTGACGTGGAAGTAGGTGTGGAGCGCCTCTTCGAAGACGAGGGGAGCATCGGAGTCGTTGGCGACGGCGAGGCGCAGGGTGAGGCTCTTGCCGATGACGAGCTCGTAGGCGAGGCGGAAGTGGTCGAAGCCCATCCTGCGGCTGAGGTCGGTGGGGCCGAGGGTGAAGGTGAGGTGCAGGTCGTCGCCGGAGAGCGCGGCGAAGCTCAGGGTCCAATCCTGGATGCGGGCGAAGCCGTGCGAGGGGCCGGGCTTGCCTTCGTAGCGGTCGGGTTTGGAGTCGTTGGCGAACCAGGGGAAGGCGATGGGGACGCCGCCACGGATGGGTTTGCCGGGCGCGAAGTCGCTCTTCTGGCTGAGGAAGAGGACGGGCTCGTGGCCGGTGGGCTGCCAGTCGGTGATGTGGGCTCCCTGCAGATAGACCGTGGCGTGGGCGGCGGGCGAGGTGATGACGGCGCGCGCAAGACCGCCATGCTCGTCGAAGCGGAGGACGTTGGGGATTCCAAAGTGGTCGTTGAGCTGGGTGAGGTCCATATCGGTATCAAGTGTAGCGGGTGAGGGTGGGTTTGGGCGTTTGAAGATCCTGCAAAGAAAAGCAGATCCTTATACTGGCTGCGCTCGCTCAGGATGACACCTTCCTGGGGCGGTTAGGTAGCTCCACTCGGGATCACCTCTTCTTGGCGCGCGGGGCTGCTTCTGCTGGGGCACCTTCTTTGGGTGCCGCTCGGGTTCGAAGCGCGATGGCAGCTCCAGTGATGACCCACTGGGAGTGGGCGGTTTGAGGCTGTCCTTCCGTGAGAGCATCGTGGCATGGCTACGAAGTGGACGCGCATCTTGATATTCCTTGTTGCCTTCCTTACGTGCGTGGCCAGCGCCTTCATCGTATTCATGCGTTTTCACCACGATCCATACTGGACCCCGAATCGTTTCGGAGGCCTGCGCGTAGCACTGGCGTGCATACCCATCTGCTTCGTTTCTTACGCCGTGGCATGCTTTTACTTCTATCGTTGGCTGAGTCCTCAGATAAGACCTCGTCTTCGCGCCTTTTCCCCCCGTCCCCCGCGACAGACTTAGAGTCTCTTTTGAAGAGACGAAGAGCACGGAAGAGGTGGCGGAAGAGAGGGAAATTCATCGAGCTTGCATGCGCGGGTGGGATACTTCGGCTCCGGGGGGAGTATGCCGAACAGTCAGCTTCGACTTCGCATCTTCGATGGCAGCCGTCAGCTGTTTGCGGCGCCGAAGGACTTTCTGGTCAAGATCGTCGATGGAAACCAGCAGCAGCAGATCTGGCAAGACTACACCCAGAACGACCTGACGTTTACGCTTCCGTTCTTCGACAACCAGGGCGACGACTACAGTGTGTTGGTGGCATCCGATGGATATAAGCAGGCGGGATTCACTCCGGTGAAGCTGTCGAATACATATACGAAGACGCTCGATGTAATGCTGGTGGCGAATGATCCTGGATTCAGTTTTGTGGATGCGCGATGGGATGCGGCGAAGGCGCGATATCCATTTCTCACCGGCGATGTTGCGGACGCAGCGGCCGAGGCGCGCTACGAGACGTTGCTGGACAGCGAAGAGGAGGTGCTGGCGTGCTTTTTGAATCTGGGCGAGGCGATGAGTCAGATCTCGCTGTCGCAGGGAACTCCGCTCACCTACATCAAACAGATGCGCTGGGATGGGGACTTCAAGCCAGCGCAGGATCGCTTCTTCTCGTGGTGCGACCGCGAGCTGGTCGATCAGGTGAGGATCGGCGCGCAGGCGGGGCAGTTTGCCGAGGAGCCGGCGCCGGGGCTGCTGCATCCGGGGGCGACGCACTCGTGGAAGCAGGTGCAGTTTGGCGAGGCGAATGTGCAGCTGACGTTTCATGAGAACGACACGCAGACGATCGGGGGCGTGGATTGCGTGACGCTGGAGGTGGACATGGATTACTACCGCGACCCGGCGGCGCACATCCTCCTCGAGGTGATTCCGAACGGGCTGACGCACTCGCTGACCAATCCGGTGGAGGTGTACGTTCTGCGCTGGATGGCGGGGAGGCAGGCGGGCGTGCCGGAGTTCAACCCGATGTATACGATTACGGGATAGCCCTGCCGCGCGGGCGTCCTACGCGGACGGCGCCCACTTCGTGGGGTGTGTACTCCCTTCGGGGTGGGGCTCCCGCTGGTCGCTTGAAAGATTTCTGCGCCGACCAGCGGGAGGCCCACAGCGAAGCCGGTACACACGCCACGAAGTGACCGCTTCACGCGCAGTGGGCCCGCGCGGCAGCGCAGGTCAGCGTCCGTCCTGCGATCCTGCGCTGTTGACCGGAACCGGTTGGGGATTGTCCCTCCCGTCGCGTTGTTCCGTGTTGACGGAGATCTCGGAGACGGCGGAGAAGCGCGTTGTGGGGAAGGCATTTGGATAGTGCTGCTGGATGTAGGCGATCATCTTTTCGCGCACCAGGCAGCGCAGGTCGAAGTTCTCGCTGGAGTTGCGGGAGCTGACGAGGCAACGTAGCTCCATGGTGCGCTCGGAGAGATTGGTGACCTGCAGGCCGCAGACGTTTTTGTCCCACAGGGGAGAGCTCTCTGCAACTCGGCGCAATTCCTGGCGCAGCTCCTCGACCGGGATGGAGTAGTCGACGTAGAGAAACGACGTGCCCATGATGTTCGAGGACTCGCGGGTCCAGTTCTGGAAGCTGTTCTCGATGAAGTAGGTGAGCGGGACGATGAGGCGGCGGAGATCCCAGATGCGGACGACGACGTAGGCCGAGTTGATCTCCTCGATGCGTCCCCACTCCCCCTGGATGACGACGACGTCGTCGATGCGAATGGGTTCGGTGAAGGCGATCTGCAGGCCGGCGAGGAAGTTCGATGCGGTGGATTTGGCCGCGGTGGCGAGGATGAGGGAGGCGATTCCGGCGGAGGCGAGCAGGCCGGAGCCGTAGTGCCAGATGCGGGGATCGTTGAAGCTCCACAGCAGGCCGCCAATGGTGATGACGACGATGAAGGAGATGAGGATGCGACGGAAGAGCTGGAACTGGGTATGGACGCGGCGGGCGCGGACGTTGTTTTCGGCCTTGAGGTCGTAGCGCCGGAGCATGAACTCCTGAAAGACGTAGACGCAGCCTACGGCGAGCCAGCCGAGACAGACGATCATCGCCATCAGGATTCCCTGGCGGATGAGCTCGTTCACGTTGCCGGGAAGATCGGGCAGCAGGGGAAGGACGATTCCAGCACAGGTGAGTAAGAAGATGGCGCGGGCGGGATGGCTGAGGTAGCGCTGCACGCCCACGCCCCAGCCGGTTCCGGCGGTCTCCTGCTCCTTCTTCTTAAGGATGCGGAACAGAACGTAGTGGACCAGGTTGGCCAGGACGATGATTCCGCAGAAGAAGAAGACGGCGAAGAACCAGGTGTGGCGAAAGTGCATGGCGGCGGCGGGCATGATAGGGGACCTCTGAAGGAGCAGAGCGGTGAGGGCTGCCATACAGTTGAGAATCAAAACGGTAGGGCGCGGTTGCTTACTTTTGCGCGGGGGCTGGACGCGTCTTTACGAATTCAACAGCTTGCAATACCGCCTGTTCGAGTGCGATGCGGCGACCGGAGTAGGAGTGATCGGTCTCCATGTGCACGGTGCGGGCCTCGGAGTCGTCGGCCTTCTTCAGCGCGGCGAATAACTTGTCGTTCTCGGCGGCCAGGCCGTCGTTCGACGTGACGATCAGTACGGGGCGCGTGGCGAGCGCTGAGACGAAGTTGAGGAAGTTCAGATCAGCGCGATGGCGGAAGACTTCGTGGCCGAGAGACTCGGCGGTGCATCCGGCGAGCGGTGCGAGATCGTTTTTGGTCTGGCCCTGTACGAACTTCTGCACTGCGGCGTCTTCCTGCGCGTCGGGCAGATTGGCGAAGGGAGCGGCGATATTCCAGGCCGAGATCATCACGACGCCGGCGACGCGCGGATCGTGGGCCGTGGCCGAGGCGACGGCGAAGCCTCCCATCGAATGCCCGACGAGGACAATCTTCTGCGGGTCGACGTGATACTGGGCGTCGATTGCGGGATCGCGCAGGAAGGCTACTTCGGCGTCGGCGTCTTCGAGGACGTGGGTGAAGGAGAAGTCGCCTTTGACGCCCCACGATCCGCGATAGTGAATCGCCATCACGTTCCATCCGGCCCGGCGCAGCGCCTGCGCGATATCGAGGTTCTGCTCATAGCCGGGAAAGCCGTGCATGACGATGGCGGTGGGATGCGGGCCTGCTCCTTCGGCGAGATAGAAGACGCCGAGGAGGCGTTCGCCATGCGAGGGCACGGAGAGCTGCACCATGGTTGGCGGCGCGGCTTTGTCGGGCGCGGGGTCGGTTGAGACCGCAGATTGGGCGTGAAGCGAGATGCTGGCGGCGAACAACACGGCAGTGAGCAGGCGCATGCGGAGATTGTAGTGGGGCGGGGGGAATCTTTTGAGAAAAAGAGATGGCCTGCCGGCCGGGCCCACTGCGCGTGGGGCGGTCACTTCGTGACGTGTATACCGGCTTCGCCGCGGGCCTTCCTTCGGTCGGCGCAGAAATCTTTCAAGCGACCAACGGGAGCCCACCCCGAAGGGAGTACACGCGTCACGAAGTGACCGCTCCACGCGCAGTGGGCCCGCGCGGCAGCGCCTGTCTTTCGCCCTAGTGCCGCACTTGAAGTGTGGCCAGTGCGGTGAGGCCGACGCCGCGACCGCAATCGGTACCGTAAACCGCTGCCGCAGAGGAGATCCAGGACGGGTGGTAGGCGTTGCAGTCCGTGGAGGTGAGCGCGAGGGTACGGCGCGATTCGAGATCCGAGACGACGAGCTGCCAGCGACTGTGAATCAGTTCGGTGAGCAGGACGCGGCGCTCGTCGGGCGAGAGGGCGAAGCTGGCGATCTCCGCGCCGGTGGAGAGCAGCTCGCGGGGAGTGTCTCCGGCGTTTACGGTGAAGAGGCCGCTCCGGTTGTTGTGCCGCGCGAGAAAGACAATCGTGTTCGTAGGGAGGAAGGCGGTCTGACGAACGTCGTACTCGTCGGGAGTGAGGCGGCGAGCTGTGTGCAGCGAAGGAAGTGCGGTGAGCCAGAGGCTTCCCCTGCCGGAACGTTCGCGCAGAAACGCCAGCTCGAGGCCGTCGCTCGAGATTGCCGGCGATTCGCCGTCTTCGGCGACGACAGTATGGTCGGAGGAGCGAAGGATGTGTGATCCGGAGGCGTCGGCCTTCTCCACGAAGAGCGTGCTGTCTGGGGCGATGGTGTAGGAGAGCTCGTCGGTTTGTTCCGCAGGCACCTCCGCATGTTCCCCGGGGCGCACCACGTGATAGCCTCCGCGATCCATGGCGAGGTAGGCATAGCCATCGGCGTCTTGGCGGGGAAGGTCAGCCATCAATGTGGTTGCGGGCGGCGAGACGTGCAGTGCAAGCTCCTGCTCGCGATGGAAGAAGTGGTGGCGATAGCCAAAGATGCCGGTCGTCAGGACGAGAACGGCGAAGCCTGCGAGCATCGCGATGCGCTCTGTTCGGTTGCTGCGCATCGGTGGCGTGCGCAGGCGATAAAGATGAAGGAGAAAGACGGCGAAGAGCGCGGTGCAGAGCCATAGCCGCGAGATTGCGAGCATCCAGCCGAAGGTGGTGTTGGAGCTGACGAAGAGGTGAATGAAGTCGGCGAGGGAGGCGAGGAGGTAGAGCACGGTTGTGGTGACGGCCAGCATCTTCTCCCGCTCACGCACCAGGGAATCGAGGAGCAGCACCGCCGGCAGGATCATCACCGCGAAGTGATAGGTGGAGGGGACGGGCGAGAGGAGGAGAAGCGCGAAGAGAAAGGCTCCCCATCCCACCGCCTCGCGTTGGAGCTCTCCGCTCGAGAGCCTCTCTCCGCTGCCCTGTGGAGAGAGGAGAGCCAGCAGAGGCAGCAGGATCGCGAGCTGCCATAGCGGATAGACCCATGCGTATGCGGTTGGCGAGGCGAGGACCGGCGCGGGATTGAGGACGGGCTCGAAGAGAAACAGCCGGTGAAACAGCGCCGCTCCAGCCGCGGCGTGGATGCTGTAGGGATCGAGTACCTCGCCCTGCAGGCTGCGCGGAAGCATCTGGAACAGATAGATGCGCTGCAGCTCCCAGCCCATGGCCGCCGTGGCCGTAGCCAGAAAGGCGACGCTGGCCGCGATGGCTCCCGCGAGTGCACGCCATTGGCGTCTCCACAGGAAGTAAACGAGGAAGGCCAGCGGGTACATCTTGAGCGCCGCGGCCAAAGCGATGGTGGCGCCTGACCGAAGCTCGCGTCCGCGAAGATGAAAGAAGAAGGCGAGCGCCATCAGGAAGAGCACGGCGAGGTGCATCTGTCCGAAGAGGAAGCTGGTGCGCAAGGGAAAGATGGCGAGCAGGGCGACGATCCAGATGCGGCGTCGCGTGAGCGTGGTCGAGCGCGCCATCAGCTCCACCGTAGCCGCGAGGAGAGCAAGGTTGATCGCGATCCAGATGCGCTTGGCGGTGAGCGCGGAGAAGAAGGTGAGCGGGGCGATGGGCAGGGCGGAGAACGGTGTCAGTCCGGCGAATCCGACCAGCGACTGGCCGAGGCCCCAGTGGTCGCCGATGCGCTGCAGCCAGGTCCAATCGTAGATGCGGTCGAGGCTGTAGCCCTCGCGCCACAGTCTTGCGACGAGGTAGTAGTTAGGGAAGTCGGTGTTGAGGTGTCTCCATCCAGGGACTATGCCCTTCCAGACCAGAAGAAGCGCAAGCGCGGTCAGGACTGCGCGCTCGAGCAGCCTTCGCCATCGTCTGTCATGCTGCTCCGGTATCACCATCAGGATCGAGCTTACGGTGCGGCAGCGGAGATTCCGGCCTGCGGGATGAGGTTTTTACAGAGTCGAGACAAGGAAAATACTTCGCCTGTAGATTCGGGTATTTCCGTCCTGCCGGTGGGCGCAGATAAAGCTGAAATTTCACCTCCGGACGGTAAAATAGAGGGTATGGCCTTCACCGAACAGTACGACGTCGTCATCGTGGGCGCGGGGCACGCGGGCTGCGAGGCGGCGGTCGCGTCGGCTCGCATGGGCCTGCGTACGGCAATCTTTACGCTGAACCTGGACCTAATCGCGCAGATGAGCTGCAACCCGGCGATCGGCGGCATCGCCAAGGGGCACCTAGTGCGCGAGGTCGATGCCCTGGGAGGTGTGATGGGTGAGGTGGCCGATGCCTGCGGGATCCAGTTCCGGCTGCTGAACACGTCGCGCGGACCGGCGGTGTGGTCGCCGCGTGCGCAGTGCGACAAGGCGCTGTATCGCGTGAAGATGCGCGAGATGCTGGAGGCCCAGCCGAATCTCTACATCAAGCAGGCCGAGGTGGTGGACCTGATCGTCGAGAAGATCGAAGGCGACGCTAAACCTGTTATCTGCGGCGTGAAGCTGCGCGATGGACGCGAGGTACGCTCCACCGCAACCGTTGTGACCACGGGAACATTTTTGAACGGCCTGATCCACTGTGGAGAGCAGCAGTACACCGCCGGGCGTTCGGGCGAGCCCGCCAGCGTTCTGCTGGGCGAGAGCCTGAAGCGGCTTGGGCTACGCGAGTGCCGCCTAAAGACGGGTACGCCTCCGCGGCTCGATGGCCGCACCATCGACTGGTCGCGCTTCGAGGAGCAGCCGGGCGACGCCGAGCCTACGCCCTTCAGCTTCCGCTCGCCGTTTACTCGCCGCGGTCAGCCTACGCTGCGGCAGATCAGCTGCCACATCGCGTACACCACGCCCGAGACGTTGCAGCTGATTCGCGAGAACGTGCATCGCTCACCCATGTACACGGGGCAGATCGAGGCGGTCGGCCCCCGGTATTGCCCATCGATTGAGGATAAGATCGTCCGTTTTCCCGACAAGACGCAGCACCAGTTCTTTCTCGAGCCCGAGGGCCTGAACACGCACGAGGTCTATATCAACGGCATGAGCACTTCGCTGCCGATGGAGGTGCAGGCCGCGATGGTCCGCTCGATTCCTGGGCTCGAGAATGCGGAGATGCTGCGGCCTGGATACGCCATCGAGTACGATGCGATCGACCCCACTGAGCTTGACCGCGCTCTGAAGGTGAAGAGCTTCGACGGTCTCTATCTCGCGGGCCAGATCAACGGCACCAGCGGCTACGAGGAGGCGGCCTGCCAGGGCCTGATGGCGGGCATCAATGCCGCGCTCGCGGTGAAGGCCGTACAGACCGGCGAGCCGCTGCTCCCCTTCACGCTCGACCGCACCGAGGCGTATACGGGCATCCTGATCGACGACCTGATCTCGAAGGGCACCAACGAGCCTTACCGCATGTTTACTTCGCGCGCGGAGTTCCGTCTGCACCTGCGCATCGACAACGCCGACCGTCGCCTGACGCCGCATGGCCGGCGGCTGGGGCTGATCACGGACGAGGCGTGGGAGGCGTACGAAGCCAAGCAGGTGCGTGCAGCCGTCTTCGCGAAGATGCTCGAGGTTCGGGTACCGATGGAAACTCTGCCCTTCGATGTTCGGGAAGAGCTTCAGGGAACCAGCGTCGAGGGCCTGACCTTCGCGCAGCTGCTCAAGCGGCCTTCGATGACGCTGGAGCGGATCGTTCCTGCGCTTCACGAAGCGATCGCGCAGGAGCCTGCGCTCGGCGAATGGTCCGAAGCCTTTGATGACAGCGTGGCTCTGCCGGTGTGGGTGCGGAATGAGATGAAGACGGTGGAGACAGAGATCAAGTACGCCGGGTATCTCAACCAGCAGCGCAAGTCGATGGAGAAGCTGAAGCAGTCGGAGCAGAAGGCGATTCCGGAGTGGTTCGACTATGCGGCGGTCTCGGGGCTTTCTCGCGAGATGAAGGAGAAGCTGGGGCGGGTGCGTCCGCAGACGCTGGGGCAGGCCAGCCGTATCGCCGGGGTGACTCCGGCGGCGGTGAGTTTGATTCATGTCTATATCGAGATTCAGGGCCGTCAGCAGAGTGTGGCGTAGTACTTAAAGTCCTCGTGCTTTAATTAGCCACTCGCGGTGATTCCACCTTGCCCCAACACAAGCGAGCGAATCGAAGCTTTCTCTTGGGTTATTTGTCTGGATCAGGGTTATAAGTCGGTGCCCGGTCAGCATGTGGTGTCTTGAGGCGCGAGCGAAGATGCTCAAGACCTTTCTAAGCACCTCTCGATCTGGATGGCGATCTGCGTTTCTCAACACGATCGCCATTCCGCCTGGGTCCGGAACCACTATGTCTTTTTGAATGCAATCGTTCAAAGCATCGAGATTTTTGCCGTAATAATCACAGGGAACCCTTAACAAGTTTTGAAACGAAAGATGCATCTGTTCCGATGTTTTCCACGTACCACAATCAAAGGAGATCGAGGTGTACCCAAAGTCCGTCAGCTCCTTTAGATCTTTGAGCAAAAATCCTTCGCGAAGATAGAGATAGATTCCCCCGTCACGAAGGATCGTCCAATCCAAACGTTCCTGTTTGATCTCTTCCTGATTGAAAGGTGCCATAGCACTGATAAGTCTATAGAATAGCCCGAACTTCCTGGTTTGTTACCTTGTAGCCCATCTCCCATCTAACAGAGTGGCAAGATAACGGGAGCCCATGATGAAGAAGAGCTGGATCGGTATAAGCGGTTTGTTTCTCGTGGTATTGGCTGCGGCTATGTGGTTTGCAGGCAATCGAACGATGACTCTCGCCGACACGAGCAAAGCCCCGCTTCCTGCCCCTGCGCTCGATGAGCACGCCGGCAGCGCGCACTCGGAGACGGCGGTCTTCGCGGGGGGATGTTTCTGGGGGGTGCAGAGCGTCTACAACCGGGTGAAGGGCGTCACCGCGACGACGGCGGGATACTCCGGGGGAACTAAGAATACGGCGAACTACAGCGATGTCTCGTCGGAGACGACGGGGCATGCGGAGTCGGTGAAGATCGTCTATGACCCGGCCAGGGTGAGCTATGGGACGCTGCTGCGCATCTTCTTCTCCGTGGTTCACGATCCCACCGAGCTCAATCGCCAGGGGCCAGATGTGGGCGTCTCGTACCGCTCGGAGATCTTCTTCACCACGCTCGAGCAGCAGAAGATTGCGTCGGCCTACATTGCGCAACTGGATGCTGCGCATGCTTTTCCGAAGAAGATCGTGACGCAGGTAACGCCGCTCAAGGCCTTCTACGACGGCGAGGACTACCATCAGGACTACGCCGACAAGAACCCCAATAATCCTTACATCCAGGTCTGCGATGTGCCAAAGATCGCAGGGCTGAAGCAGCAGTTCCCTGACCTGTTCCAGGAGTACAAGCATAAGTAACTTTAAGGGTTGTCGACATACCTTTTGGTGGAAGACAGGCGCTGCCGCGCGGGCGCCCTACGCGGGCGGCGCACCCTTTGTGACGCGTATACCGGCTCGCCGTGGCCTCCCGTTTGTTGGCGCAAAGATTATCGAGCGACCAACGGGCTAGAATAGGTATCGGCGGAAGGATTTTTTCCTCAACATCCACAGGAGCATACCCGGCTGTGCAAGCATCCGGAAGCCCACTCCGCTAAGGTAGAAGATCCCATGGCAGCCTATCCTCAGCTCGTTTCAAGTGGCGGTGATGAACGTCCAGCCTCTCTTCACGCCGAGATGACCATCCTCGGCGCCATGCTGGTGGAGCCGCTGGCCATCACCGACGCCACCATGCTGCTATCGGCCGACGACTTCGCGCTCGACTCGCATCGCCGCATCTACTCCGCCATGCTGCGGCTGGGCGAGGCGGGGCACGCGGTCGATATTGTCACCTGCGCCGAGGAGCTGCGCCGCCAGAAAGAGCTCGATGCCATCGGCGGCGTGCCTTACCTCGCATCGCTCAGCGAGGGTCTTCCGCGCAAGCTTTCGATCGAGAGCTACGTCCGCATCGTTCGCGACAAGAGCCTGATGCGGCAGCTGATGACAGTCTGCGACTCCGGCATGGCCGCCGCGGCCGACCAGAGCGAAGAGGCCATCAATGTCCTCAACGACGTCAGCACGCGGCTGATGGAGATCTCGGATCACGCCGTCACCGGCGGCTTCTCCGACATCGGCGCGATCGTGCAGTCGTCCTTCGGCTCGATCGACAAGCTCTACGAGCAGGGCCGCGAGGTCACCGGTCTCGCCACGCACTACATCGAGTTCGACCGCATGACCAGCGGTCTGCAGGATTCCGAGCTGATTATTATTGCTGCTCGACCTTCGATGGGAAAGACGGCGTGGGCCATCAATATCGCGCAGAACTCCGCCGTGCGCGATGGCAAGGTGGTCGCTGTCTTCTCGCTCGAGATGTCGAAGGAGTCGCTGCTGCGACGTATGCTCGCCTCCGAAGCCATGGTCAACTCGCGCAAGATCCAGACCGGCTTTCTTCCCAAGGAAGACAAGGGCAAGCTGATGGCTGCGCTGGAGCGACTGGTGGAGTCGAAGATGTTCATCGACGATACCCCCGGCATCACGCTGGCGGAGATGCGCGCCAAGGCACGCCGTCTGCGTCAGCAGGAGGGCCGGCTCGATCTGATCATGATCGACTACCTGCAGCTGATGACCGGGTCCTCCGGCCCCGGCAAGAAGGGATTCGAGAACCGCAACCAGGAGGTGGCGGCGGTCTCGCGTGGCCTGAAGGCCCTGGCCAAGGAGATGAAGATTCCGGTGATCGCGCTGTCGCAGCTATCGCGTGCCAGCGAGCAGCGTGGCGGCGACAAGAAGCCCATGCTGAGCGACCTGCGCGAATCGGGCTCGATCGAGCAGGATGCCGACGTGGTGTGCTTCATCCATCGCGACAGCTACTACAACAAGGACGAGAACGGCGACGAGGATCCGGAGTCTAAGGGCAAGGCCGAGATCATCATCGCCAAGCAGCGCAACGGTCCGACGGGAAGCGTGCACCTGGCGTATCTTTCGGACTACACGCGCTTTGAAAATCTCTCCTCGGGCGACTTCGGCGGCGGCAGCGGTTACTGATCCCGTTTGTCCCTCGTTTGCGGCGTTTCATCACAAATTGTTAATTGACATTCCTGCTGACACGATGCTGTCAGCAGAGTCTCCGTACACTATCTCTGGAATCATCGGAGAGGGTTTGTAAAAGGAGCGCCTGATGAGCAAACGAACGATAGTCAATCACAGCCCCATCAACTGGTTCGAGATCCCCTGCGAAGACCTGGACAGGGCCGCGGAGTTTTACGAGACGCTGCTGAATGTCAAGCTGGAGCGCGCCGAGCTCGACGAGAATCCGATGGTGATCTTCTCCTCCGAACAAACAGGCGGCGCGGGCGGAAATTTGGTAAAACGGCCGTTTCGCAAGCCGGGACGCGGCGGCACGATGGTCTACCTGAACTGCGACGGGAGGCTGGACGAGGTGCTGGGCCGTGTACCCAGGGCGGGCGGGCTGGTGCTGATGCCGAAGACGCCAGTGCCTGGAGGCCATGGGCACTTCGCCTGCCTGCGTGACTCGGAGGGAAATCATATCGGTCTGCACTCGTACTGAGTGCGGAGGTTCCGCTCTCGGTTGTCAGTAGAACCGGCAGAGAGCAGAAGGACGGAGAAAGGAAGATCCTCGATGCGCCGAGCCGACCGCCTGTTTCGAATCGTGCAGTTTCTGCGCCAGGGCCGGCTGCAGACGGCGCAGACGCTGGCCACGAAGCTCCAGGTCTCGCAGCGCACGATCTATCGCGATATTCAGGATCTGCAGCTGGCGGGCACGCCCATCGAGGGCGAGGCCGGCGTGGGCTATACGCTGCGCCGCGATATGGATCTTCCTCCGCTGATGTTTACGCGCGGCGAGCTGACGGCGCTGGTTCTGGGCGCCCGTCTGGTGCGCGCCTGGGGAGGAGCGGAGAATGTCCTTGGCGCGATCGCCGCTCTGCAGCGCATCGAGGCGGTGCTTCCCGCGGACCTACGCCAGGAGTTCGACTCCATCCTGCTCTACGCACCCGGCCATCGCATGCTGCCGTACCTGCGCACGAGGCTCGATGCATTGCACGATGCCTGCAAGTCGCGCCGTGTGGCCAGCTTTCGGTATGTGCGTGAGGATGGCGAGCAGAGCCAGCGCTGCGTGTGGCCCCTCGCACTCGTCTTCTGGAGCGGTGTGTGGACGATGACGGCGTGGTGCGAGCTGCGGCAGGACTTTCGCGATTTTCGTCTGGACCGCATGGACGAGGTCGCAATTCTTGAGCGCACCTTCACGCCGAAGAAGGGACAGCGGCTGGAGGATCATCTGCGCAAGGTGGTTCCTTCGACGGAGGAGCGGCGTGAGCTGCTTGTGCCTTCAGGGGCACTTTAAAACGATGGCCGACCGGGTCCACTGCGCGTGGAGCGATCACTTCGTGACGTGCATACCGGCTTCGCCATGGGGCCTCCCTTCGGTTCGACGCAAACATCTTCGCAAGCGACCAGCGGGAGCCCACCCTGAAGGGCAAAGACGCGTCACGAAGTAACCGCTCCACGCGCAGTGGGCCCGCGCGGCAGCGCCTGTCCCCTAATATGAAAGGGTGAAGAGTTGGGCGGAGATCTCGAAGACGCGGTTGGCGCGGAACTATCGATTGCTTCAGGAGGCTGCCCGCGCTGAGGTCTCGGTGCTTGCGGTGGTGAAAGCGAATGGATATGGGCATGGTGCTGCGCTGTGCGCTCCGGAGCTGGTTCGCACGGGAGCCGAATGGCTGGGAGTCACCGACGCTGTTGAAGGCGCCTGTGTGCGCAAGGCGTTGTCCGAGGCCGGCGTCCGGGCCGCGCAGCAGCCGCGCATCCTGGTGATGAGCGGATCGCTTGAGGAGGATGCCGCCACCCTCCTGAAAGAGGATCTTACGCCGGTGGTCGCAACCATTCAGCAGATGGAGTGGATGCTCGAGGCCGCCCGGGGACGGCTGATTCAACCGCTTCGTGTGCATCTCGAGATCGATACCGGCATGTCGCGCCAGGGCGTCACGACCGGCGCTCCGCTCGACGATCTTCTTGAGTGGATTCGGCTGCATCCGGATATCTCTCTCGATGGCGTGATGACGCACTTCGCCTCGGCGGAGATTGCGGGATCGCATCAGTCGATGGAGCAGCGCGTCCGCTTCGAGCGTGCGATCGAGCAGCTGGCAGGATACGGCCTTCGTCCGGCGTGGCTCCATGCGGGCAACTCCTCGGCGATCGACAATGGGGCTGAAGGTACACTCGCGTGGCTCAGGCCGCTGGCGCGTAGTCTCGGTGCCAAGGCGATGGTGCGATCGGGGCTTGCGCTGTATGGCTATGCTCTTGAGATCGAGCCGGAGCCGGGGTACTCGGGCTCCTTGGGTGCGCTGGTGCGTCCGCGTCTTGAGCCAGTGATGACGTGGAAGGCGCGGGTGCTTGAGGTGCATGAGATCGCGGCCGGCGAGAGGGTTGGGTACAACGGAACCTTCCTCGCCGAGCGAGCCATGCGGCTGGCGCTGTTGCCGGTGGGCTACGCGGATGGTCTGCGACGTGAGCTTTCAAGTACGGCGGATACGACGAGGGGTTGGGTGATGATTAGCGGCCGGCGTGCGCCGATTGTGGGGCGCGTCTCCATGAACCTGACGGTGGTGGATGTGACTGGGCATGATCGCGTTGAGCCGAAGGATGAGGCGGTGGTGCTGGGCGAGGGGGTGACCGCCGAGGACCATGCGCGTATTGCTGGAACGATCTCGTATGAGATTCTCTGCGGGATCAAAGTTCCCCGACGCCTGGTTTAAGGTCGCTGGCCAGGGTATAGGCCTTCAGTCCGGGGTAGAGCTGGCTGAGCGCAAGCAGGCCGAGGGAGACCAGGACGGTCAGCAGCATGGTTCCGATGGTCAGGGGCAGCTTCAACCACCGTCGGCTGGGCCAGCCGAGCAGGGCCGCGGTGGAGACGATGAGGCTGAAGAACTCGAGCGCGGACATGCCGGTAAGGCCTCCGCTTCAGTCTATCGATTGTGCTCTGAGCCAGAGCAGCTGCCATTTGCGTGCCGGAGAGGAGGACATTTAAGATCGCTAGAGAAACGAGAGGAATTCATGGAAGCCACTACGAACGCGTCGCGCCGCACGGAAGATATTGCACTGGACCTGTTGAAGTTTGTCGCCGCGCATGCCAACGTCGCCGGCAAGACGGCTGGGGCGACGGGTTTCGCCGCTATTGCGTCAACCAAGCCGGAGGACCAGGTGAGCCAGCTTCTGGAGCTGTACACCCGCTGCCGCCAGGCGGTGGAGGCGCCCGTCAAGTAAGTGGATCGAGAGAACGCACTTCGCATCGTCGTCGTGGGGGCGGGAGCCTTCGGACGCAACCATCTGCGCGTCTATAAAGAGCTGGCTGACGCGGGTGAACCGGTGTGTCTGGTCGCGGTAGTCGATCCTGACGCTGCGGCCGCTCGCGAAGGCGCCGAGAAGTTCGGTGTGCCAGTGTTCGCGTCCATCGCGGAGTGTATGGCCGCGACCGAGGTGGATGCAGCCTCGGTCTGCGTGCCCACGGTGCATCATCGCGCGGCCGCCGAGGAGCTGATCGCTGCGGGCGTCGATATGCTGGTGGAAAAGCCTCTGGCGCCGAGTCTTGCGGATGCGGACGCGATGCTTGCGCTCGCCGCCGACCATGGCCGCATCGTGCAGGTGGGGCATCTGGAGCGCTTCAATCCTGCGGTCACGGCGGCGCGGCGATATCTGAATCGCCCAATGTTTTTTGAGTCGCATCGCCTGAGCGTCTTTACGCCGCGCTCGTTGGACGTGGACGTGGTGCTCGACCTGATGATTCACGATCTCGATATTGTTTTGAGCCTAGTGGATTCGGGCGCGGCCGAGGTGCGGGCGGTGGGACTGCCGGTGCTCTCGGCGAAGGTGGACATCGCGAACGTTCGGGTGGAGTTCGAGAACGGCTGCGTGGCGAACTTCACGGCCAGCCGGGTGAGTACGGAGCGCGTGCGCAAGCTCAGGTTCTTCCAGCCGCACCAGTACCTGTCGTTGGACTTCGCGCGGCAGGACCTGCTGATGATCGACGTGACGGCGGCGGCGGGGATGGACCCCCGACAGTTGGCCGCAATGGCGGCGATGTTGCAGCCAGGCTCGCACCCCTCGGCGGGCCTGTCGCTGAACAAGGTTGCGGTTGAACCGGGCGAGCCACTTCGGCTGGAGATTGTTGCGTTCCTGAATGCTGTGCGGAACCGAACGCGCCCGTTAGTGAGCGGAGAGGATGGCCGCGCCGCTCTGAAGCTTGCACTCGAGATCAACCAGTCGATTGCCATGCATGCTGCGAAGGCAGGATTGAAGATTTAGAAGGCGATGACCCGGCCGGCAGGTCATTTTCTTGAATAAGTCGATACGTCCTGAGAGATCCGCCTCGGCTTACTTCATGGTCTCGATGGGGATGCCCTCAGGAATCTTGAGGTCGAACTGATCGTCGTCGAGCTTGCCGTTAAGGGTGAGCTGAGTGAGGGTGATGGTGAGCTTGTAGTGGTCGCGCGGCCGCTCGATGACGATGGTCGAGGGATAGGGCGTGCGGTTGTCATAGTAGTGGTAGTTGCTGTAGTAGGCCTTGGTGATGACCTGCCCGTTGGTATCGTAGATGTCCTGCTGATAGGGCAAAAGGTCGGTGGAGTTGATGTGGACCACGCGCAGGGTGCGGACGGTTTGGCCCTGTGGCTTGGCCAGGATCTGGAGGGCGTAGGCGGGCTCCTCGATCAGGTCCTGCTTCTTCTTTCCGCTCTCAATGACGCGGATGTCGGTGGTCATGGAGATGATCTGGTCCTGCTCGGGCCCCTGGATGAACATGGAGTCGTAGATGACGTCGGGGCGGAGGTTCTCGAGACCGTTCTTCGAGGTCGTGGTGACGGTATTGGTTCCAACGATGGCGCGGTGTTTCGAGGGGATGACGAGCTTGAAGTTGGTTCCATCGGAGACCATGTCGATGGCAGTGGTGCGGACGACGGGGACCAGAAGGATGAAGCGCAGGGACTGGGGCTTGCGCATGAGGACGATGCCGGCTAGGTCGGTGTACTGGATCTCCTTGCCCTGAAGTCCTCCACCGGTGGTGGCGGCGACGTCTACGCGGGCGTTGAAGGTCTGCAGTTTGTTATAGCGCTCGGCGAGCTGCTGGGCCATGGTATCGAGTGAGGTGCTGAGAATGACGTCGGCGACGCGGGTTTTGGGGACGTAATGGGTGCGGGAGACGCAGCCGGTCAGCGCAGGCAGAAGGCTCGCTCCACACAACGCCAGAACTGTTCGTATCTTCATGGGCACGAAGCTTAAGTATATCCGTCAGGGATGGATGAAAGCAGGGTTACAAGACAGTTAGATGTAGGGAGGACATAAGAAGGTTCTGGGATTTCAGACACAGCGCTGTCGCGCGGGCCGGCAGGCCTAATGCTGCTGCGCCTTGCGGTAGGCAAGCACGTTCTGGTTGTGCTCCCTGAGGGAGGCGGCGAAGCGGCTGTGGCCCTGGGCGTCGGAGACGAAGTAGAGGTAGTCGGTCTTGGCCGGGGAGAGCACGGCGCGGAAGGCGGCCATGCCGGGGTTGCAGATGGGACCCGGGGGAAGCCCGGCGTGGCGGTAGGTGTTGTAGGGCGAGGGGGACTGGAGATCGGAGACATGGATAGTTCCGCGCCAACGGTTGTCAAGCAGAGCCGCGTAGATGACGGTGGGATCGGTGGCGAGCGGAATGGACTTGGCCAGGCGGTTGAGGAAGACGCCGGCGACCAGCGGACGCTCGTTGTCTTGGGAGACCTCTTTTTCGACGAGTGAGGCCATGGTGACGGTGCGGGGAATGTCGGAGACGAGGCCGAGTTGCTGGCTGGCCTGGCGGAAGCGCCGGACCATGGCGGCGAGGATGTGGACAGGCGGGGTGTGGCGGGCGAAGTGGTAGGTGTCGGGGAAGAGATAGCCTTCGAGGGAGGCGGGCGGGTTGGCGGAGCTGGAGGTCCACTCGGAGATGAGCTCGGCGTGCTGGCGCTCGGCGATGAGGAAGGCGTCGCGGTCGCCGAGTCCGGCGTCCTGGACAGCCTGGGCGATGTCGTAGATATTGTAGCCCTCGGGGATGGTGAGGGCGCGGGTGTAGATATCGCCGCGGGCGATGCGGTCGTAGACCTCGGTCATGGGGACGGGGTGGTCGAAGCGATACTCGCCGGCCTTGAGGGTTCCGCCCTTGATGAGCTTGAGGGCCTCAAAGGCGTTGCGGTTGCGGATGAGACCGTGCTGCTCGAGCTGGGTGGCGAGAGAATGGGTGGAGGTGTGGGGGGCGATCTCGAGGAAGGTCTCGGTGGAGGGGCCGAAGGGGGTCTTGACCAGCCAATAGGCGCCACCGGCGGCGATCAGGGCGAGCAGGAGCAGGGTCGCGAGGAACTTCAAGGTGGGGGGACCTCCAAGGGTAGTTTAAGGGAAAGTGCGCTGCTGCGCGGGCCCACTGCGCGTGGGGCGGTCACTTCGTGACGTATGTTGGCCTTCGGCGTGAGGCTCCCGTTGGGTCGCTTGCGAAATTTCGTGCCGACCAGCGGGAGGCCCACGGCAACGCCGATATACACGTCACGAAGTGACCGCCTCGCCGAAGTCGTATAATTGTCCTTTCACCCCCATGCGGGCCCGGGCACGCGCGGGATGTCCTACGGCTTTAAGCGATGCCGCGGACGAAAGCAAGCCGAGAGTTACAGGAAGGCACCGATGCCAGAACTAATTATGAAGCGGCTCCAGGAAGAGATCAGGCAGCTGGAGTACGAGCTGACGACGGAGCTGCCGGCAGAGATCAAGAAGGCAGTCGCCCTGGGCGATCTGAGCGAGAACGCCGAATATCACATGGCCAAGCAGCGGCAGGAGTTCGTGAACGCCCGCCTGGGCCAGTTGAAGAAGCGGATGGGCGAGCTGGCGTTGGTGAACTTGACCAACATTCCGCACGACAGGGTCGGCTTCGGCGCGACGGTGACGGTCTTCGACACCTCCAAGGACGAGGAGCTGGTGTACAAGCTGGTGACCAGCGAGGAGTCGGACGTTGCGAAGGGATTAATTTCGACGACTTCGCCCATCGGAAGGGCCTTGCTGGGCAAACAGGTCGGCGATACTACGACGGTCGTCACTCCCAACGGCAAGCGCGAGCTTGAGATTCTGAAGCTGTTGACGATCCACGACGAAGTGGAAGAAGTGAAGTAGGTCTGTTGCGAGCCGAGCCCGTCCCGTGAGGCTGGGTCGGGTGAGCAAAGCACAAACGGACCGAGCAAGAGGACTGGGTTGACCTGGACAAGCGCATTCGGGAAGGGCAGTGGCTGGCTGCTCAAGAAGATCGTGAACGGCCTTGCGCTCTCTCGTATCTCGCCGAATACGCTGACGTTTATCGGGCTGATCATCAATATTGTGGCGGCGCTGTTCTTCGGCTTTGCGCGGGGCTCGCACTCCAACCGGATGTTTGTCTACGCCGGGGTGACGATCATCGCCGCGGGTCTGTTTGACATGGTCGATGGCCGGGTGGCGCGGGCGACAGGACAGGTCTCAATCTTTGGGGCGTTCTTCGACTCGGTGATCGACCGCTACTCGGATGTGGCGATCTTTTTTGGCCTGCTGGTGTTTTACGCTCGCGGGAACCGCCTGTTTTATGTGGGCCTGGTGGCGTTCGTGATGACGGCCTGCCTGATGGTGAGCTATACCAGGGCTCGGGCCGAAGCCTTGATCGGAAGCTGCAAGGTGGGCTTCATGGAGCGTCCGGAGAGGATCGTCTGCGTGATCCTGGGGGCTCTGTTCAATCGCTGGGGCGTGATGGCCGCGGCGTTGTGGGTGCTGGCGGTGATGTCGACCATTACGGTGATTCACCGGATCCGGTATACGTACCTCGAGACGGAACGCAGAAAACTACAGCCAGTCAACTGATCTGCCCTCTGAAGGCATAGCTCCGCTCAAAAGGCTGTTTCGAGATTAGGGCTGTCCCTTCTGAAATCCCCGTCGGAATTCGCGTTAGGCGTATTAATCAATACTCTACAAATAATCGATTTTTGGTTATTGGCGTGCCCATCTCTCTTCAACAAGAGGACAGGCGCACAAGGCTGCCTTCTTCGTGGAGATCTTCTTCCGCATTCTTTGACGATAGGGGGCAGGAGCCTGTTCCTCTTGGTTCCCAAAAAGGATTATGGGCTTGGTTATGGCATTGTCGGATGTGAAGACCAGAGATCGCATGCTGCTGGAAGACGGGCGGGCGGAGCTGACGGAGAGGTTGGAGTGGCGGCCGGTGCGTTAGGGCTAAGACTAGGCACTGCCGGCCGGGCCGGCAGGCCATCTTCCTCTCCTCTTTACGAAAGGATTCTCTGCAGCAGGTTGGTCCTGGCGAGGTCGATGACCTCGTCGCCTCGGCCGCTGAGCACCGACTTGGCGGCCCAGAGGGAAAAGCCTTTCGCTTGCCCGAAGCTGATCGACGGTGGCAGCGAGAGCTCCTGGCGATTGACCAGGACCTCGACGAGCGCGGGGCCGGGATGGTCGAGGGCGGAGCGCAGGGCGGCTTCGAGATCGTTGGGGTGCTCGACGCGGACGCCGCCGAGACCGGCGGCCTTGGCGATCTCGGCGAAGTTGGGATTGTTGAGATCGGTGCCGTAGTTGACGATACCGGCGGCCTTCATCTCCAGCTCGACGAAAGCGAGCGAGCTGTTGTTGAAGACGACGATCTTGATGGGGAGGTTGAGCTGGCGCAGCGTCAGCAGGTCGCCGAGAGACATGGCGAGGCCGCCGTCGCCTGCCAGCGCGATGACCTGGCGGGCACGGTGCGAGGCCTGGGCTCCGATGGCCTGGGGGACGGCTGATGCCATCGATCCATGAACGAGCGATCCGATCAGGCGCCGGCGGCCGTTCATGGTGAGATAGCGGGCGGCCCAGACGGTGGGGGTTCCGACGTCGCAGGTGAAGATGGCGTCCTGGTCGGCGAGCTGATCGATGAGGCGGGCTGCGTACTGGGGATGGATGGGGGACTGGTTGTTGTCGGGCTGGGCGAGCTCCTCCAGGCCTTCGCGGACTCTTTTGTAGTCGCGAGTGTGGGCGTCGAGACGGGCCTGATCGGTTTTGGCGTCGAGCAGCGGCAGCAGCGCGGGAAGGGTGTCCTTGATGGAGCCGATGAGGCCGAGGGCGAGCGGGGTGCGACGGCCGAGCTGCTCGCCACGGGTGTCGATCTGGATGACGTTGGCCTTGGACGGGAAGAACTGGGTGTAGGGAAAGTCGGTGCCGAGCATCAGCAGGGTGTCGCAGTTCTCCATGGAGTGGTAGCCGGAGCTGAAGCCGATGAGGCCGGTGAGACCGACGTCGCAGGGGTTGTCGTACTCGACGAACTCCTTGCCGCGCAGGGCGTGGACGATGGGGGCTTTAAGCTTGAGCGCGGTGGCGATGAGATCGGAGTGGGCGTCCTTGCAGCCGGCTCCGGCGAGGATGGTGACCTTTTTGCCCTGGTTGATGATGTGGGCGGCTTGCTGGAGCTCCTCATCGCTGGGGCGAAGGATGGTCTGGGGTGTGGGGATGGCGGCGACGGCGCGGTCTGCGGCGGTCTCGTGGAGGAAGATCTCGCCGGGGATGACGAGGACGGAGACCGACGAGCGGGTGATGGCGGAGCGCATGGCGATCTCGAGCAGGCGCGGAAACTGCTCGGGCACGGAGATCATCTCGCAGAAGTCGCTGCACTCTTTGAAGAGATTCTGGGGATGGGTCTCCTGAAAGTAGCCGGAGCCGATCTCGACCTGAGGGATGTGGGCGGCGAGGGCGAGGACGGGAACGCGGCTGCGGTGGCAATCGAAGAGGCCGTTGATGAGGTGGAGGTTGCCGGGGCCGCAGCTTCCGGCGCAGACGGCGAGGCGGCCGGTGAGGTGGGCCTCGGCTCCTGCGGCATAGGCGGCGGTCTCTTCGTGGCGGACGTGGGCCCACTCCAGGGTGCCATCCTTGCGGAGGGCGTCGGTGAAGCCATTGATGGAGTCGCCTGGAAGGCCGTAGACGCGTTGGACGCCTGAGTTTTTGAGGCTTTCTACGATGACTTCGGCGATGGTTCGGGCCATGTGCGATCTCTCCTGAGCTTCGTGGGGAATTCTAAGGCTTCTCGACGAGGTGAATGAAGTGAGATGAGTCTAGGCGCTGATAAGGATGCTGGCGGGATTTAAAGATCTGGTTAAGGTAGGTGCCTTTGGAGGGCGCGGCGCGGAACTCAGCATACTCGTCGGGGGTTACGTTGTAGTAGCGATAGGTGCCGCGTTTGCCGCGATAGACGAGGGTGAGGGCCTGGGTCTCGGGATCGTAGTGCATGGCGGCGATCACGCTGGAGGGCATGGGCGAATCTCCCGGTACACTTGAGATGCAATGCCGAACCAACCTGTTCTTCTGATTCATGGCGGCGCGTGGGCGATGCCGGACGATGCTGTCCGTGCCCACGAGGCTGGAATCGCCGAGGCTCTGCGCGTGGGATATGCGGAGCTGGAGCGCGGGGCTAGTGCCGTGGATGCGGTCGAGGCCGCGGTGGCGGCGATGGAGGACGACGAGATCTTCGACGCGGGCCGGGGATCGTTCCTGACGCGCGATGGCCGGGTGCAGATGGACGCTCTTCTGATGAACGGAGAGAATCTGCGCGCGGGGGGCGTCGCATGTGTGGAGCGGATCAGGAATCCGATTCGCGCGGCCAGGCTGGTGCTGAAGGAGAGCCCGCATGTGTACTTCGTCGGCGTGGGCGCGGAGCGGTTCGCGATGCAGCAGGGAATGCGTCTGATCGACAACACCGAACTGATCGTTCCACGCGAACGCGAACGGCTGATGGAATTTCAGCGTGCGGAGCTGGAGGGTGCGGTGGATACGACGTTCTCGGGGCCACTGGCGGAGGATCCGACGCTGGCCTCGCACGATACGGTGGGCGCGGTGGCGCTCGATGTGCACGGGCATATCGCAGCGGGAACGAGCACGGGCGGGACGCTGTCGAAGGTACCGGGCAGGGTGGGCGACTCTTCGCTGATCGGCTGCGGATGTTATGCGGACGATGAGTCGGCGGCGGTCTCGCTTACGGGCTGGGGCGAGCCGATAATGAAGCTGGTGCTGGGCAAGTGGGCGGTGGATCGCGTGGCCGCTGGGGCTGCTCCTGAGGAGGCGGCGCAGGCTGCGATCGATTATCTGTATGCGCGTCTGGGCGGGCATGGCGGGATTATTTTGCTGGACCGGTTGGGGCGTGTGGGACTGGCGCACAATACTCCGCGCATGGCGTGGGGATTGAGGATGCCGGAGGGCATGGAGATGGGCGTGACGCGCGTCTAGATCGTATCGACATTAAAGTCAGGCGCTGCCGCGCGGGCCCACTGCGCGTGGGACGGTCACTTCGTGACGCGTATATCCCCTTCGGGTCGAGGCTCCCGTTGGTCGCTGAAAAGATCTATGCGCTGACCGAATGCGAAGCCGGTATACGCCTTACGAAGGGTGCGCCGTCCGCGCTGCCTTTCACCAAAAAATATGTGGGAGCGTAATCTTTAAGCAGTAAGGATGCAATGAACGAGACACTCTTTCCGAGACAGCCGCTGGAGCCGGACGATCAGCTGCCGCAGATTCACCGGCTGCTGCTGGGTTACTTTGGCGAACAGAAGCCGCGTAAACCCTGGGATCCGCTCTCGCAGTTCATCTACTCCCTGCTGAGCTCGCGCACCAAGACCGAGATGACCTATGCGGTGGTGCAGCATCTGCGCGAGCGGTTCGGGACATGGGAGAACCTTCGCGATGCGACGGTAGCCGAGATCGAGGACGCGATCCGCGACGTCACCTTTCCCGAGCAGAAGGCGGTGCAGCTGAAGGCCTCGCTCGAGGGCATCACCGCGCGTTACGGCAGCCTGACGCTGGACTTTCTGGCGCGTTATCGCACGGAAAAGATACGCGCATGGCTGGAGCAGTTTCCCGGCGTGGGTCCGAAGACCAGCGCAGCGGTGGTCAACTTCTCGACGCTGCGGCGCAGGGCGATGTGTGTGGACTCGCACCACCTGCGCGTGACGCAGAGGCTGGGACTGACGCCGAGGGCCGATGCTGCGATCACTGAGGAGCGGCTGATGCGGCTGGTTCCCGAGACGTGGACGGCGGAGATGCTCGATGAGCATCATCAGCTGATCAAGCAGCTGGGACAGAAGATCTGCACCTTCTCGGAGCCCAAGTGCAGACAGTGTCCTCTGCTGAAGATCTGTCCATATGGACAGAAGCAGGTGGCGGTGATGGAGGAAGATGTTCTGAGGCCGCGAAGCGAGGCCAGGCCTGAGTCGCGCTAGGCTGTATCGATATCTTTGGGTAAAGAGTGGCCTGCCGGCCCGGCCATTTCGCTAAGTTATTGCATCTGCATTTGTAACCTTGTCAGGCAACTTTATTTGTAACCGTAATGGGATAACTTTGCACTTATGCCGCCCATCAAATCGAATAGAACCGCGCAACTTCGCCGGCCGTAACGGTTCTTGAGAAGAAGGAGCATCGGTTCTGAGACGATATTTTTCCATCCGGAGAGGAGTGCCGTGGGCGTTTGCCTTGGCGCTGTTGTGCATGGCCGCAGCGGCCCGTGCCGATATTGCCTTCCTGATGGAGGAGCCGTACGGCGGCTTCGGCAGCGTCAACCCCACCGGCCATGGCGCCCTCTACTTCAACCATGTCTGTGCGGAGAGCCCGACGGAGCTGCGGATGTGCCGCGCAGGCGAGCGTGGCGTGGTGGTGAGCCGCTATCACAAGGTGGGAGGGTATGACTGGCTGGCGGTTCCGCTGGTTCCCTACCTCTATGCCGTCGATCGAGTTACCGACATTCCATCCTCGGCCGACGTTGTGGTGCGCGATCGTCTGCGTGACGAATATCGCAGGGCGCACCTGATGGAGATTGCTCCGGATGCGGTTACAAAGACGAGAGAGGCCGCGACGCCCAGGGGCGACTGGACTCAGCTGGTGGGCGAGTCCTACGATCGCTCGATCTACGGCTTTCAGGTGGAGACGACACGGAAGCAGGACGAACGCTTTATCGCGTACTACAACGACCGCCGCAATGTGAGCCACTTCAACCTGTTCTTCAATAACTGCGCGGACTTCTCGCGCAGCGTATTGAACTTCTACTTCCCGCATGCGGTGCATCGCGGCCTGGTGGCGGACCTGGGGATGACGACGCCGAAGCAGGTGGCGCGCACGCTGACCCAGTATGCGAGGAAGAATCCTGAGCTTCCGTTTACGGTCTTTGTGATTCCGCAGGTTCCGGGCAAGATACCGCGCAGCCACAGGGTGGATGGCGTGGTGGAGTCGGTGGTGAGGTCGAAGAAGTATGTGGTTCCGCTGGCAGTGTTCTATCCGGAGTTCACCGCTGTGCTGGGGGCGACGTATCTAACCGAAGGGCGTTTTTCGCCGCCCAAGGACGCTCCTGCGGTGATGCTGCCGGGAGAGAGCGCGTGGTCGATGGTAAGCCGAAGGACGCTGGCGTCAGTGGACGCTCATACCGGCGTCGACGTCGAGGACGAGCATGGAGCCGGGTTGGCTCCCAGGCTGGGGGCCCGGGGGGGAGTTCTCGACGATCATCGAGTGAATCTTGAGCGCGGTGAGGGTGATGGCGTACCCGGTCGTCTCGGCCGAACGGCTGAGTAGCTGGCGCATCAGGTCGGCGGCGTTGATCTTCATCTGCTGTGGAAGCTGATGGCTTAGAAACGGAATGAGCAGGAAGTTGAGCTCGCGCGAGTCGCTGAGGTGATCGATGCGGGCGTCGCGGAAGCCGATAGTCTCGCCCTGCGCGTCCGGCAGGATGGAGACATCGACGTCGCGGGTGATGGTTACGCCGACGCAGGAGCTGTAGACGTGGGTGCCTAGGCGCGCGCGGGTGTGGAGATGAACGACGACGCGGTCGTGGTCGAAGGTGACGCGCGGCTGCTCGGCGTAGACGAAGCAAGGAGATTTGGCGTCACCGCGAAGGTAGTAGCGGCCGTCCGGAGCGTTGAAGAGCTGGGTGCGGAGGGTTCGCTCAAGTGCGTCGGAGGAGATGCGGACCTCAATGGCGTGAGCGGCGCTGGCAGTGAATAGCAGAAGGGCCCAGAGGAGCAGCGAACGGCGCATGAGGTTAAGGATAATGCTGCGGGCCGGCATGCGATACGAGCGATGGGCCTGCCGGCCGGCCAATCGTTTCTCGAAGGGTTCGACTGTGAGACCGCAAAGAGAACAGGACTCGCTGGGAGTCCTGTTCTCTTTGCTGCTTGTTTGATGAAGTTGTGCGGATGCGGTCAGCGTTTGCCCTGGAGGGTGGCGGGGGCGCCGGTCTTGCGGCGGGCTCGTTTGGCGGCGATCTCGCGCATCTCCTTGCCGAGCGAGGTCTGGTTCATCACCCATTGCTGGGCGATGCCGAAGAAGTTTCCAACCGCCCAGTAAAGACCCAGGCCCGAACCATAGCTCCAGACGAAGTAGCCGGTGACCGCGGGCATCATGAAGGCCATCATCCTCTGCTGCTGCGGATCGACGCCGGGGGAGGGCGTGTAGAACTGCATCAGGAACTGGCTGACGACCATGACGATGGGTAGGATGTGGTAGGGGTCGGGGGCGGTGAGGTCGGGCAGCCAGCCCCAGGAGGCGTGGCGCAGCTCGACGACCCGGGGAATCATGGAGAAGAAGGCGAAGAGGAGAGGAAGCTGAATCAACGTCGGGATACAGCCTCCGAACATGTTCACTCCATTGTCCTTCTGGAGCTTCATGATCTCGACGTTCATCTCGTTGCGCTTGGGATCGTTGATCTTGTACTTCTTGTACTTCTCTTTGATGGCGTCCATCTGGGGCTGGATGCGCTGCATCTTGAGGCCGGACTGCATGGTCTTGATGCGGAGCGGGAGCAACAGGACGTTGATGGCCAGGGTCAGGAGGATGATGCACCATCCCCAGTTGGAGACGACGTGCGAGTGCAGGAACTGGAGGATGAGGAAGAGGTACTTGCCGAGGAAGCCCCAGAAGCCGAAGTCGAGCAGGGGTTCGAGGGTGATGCTCTTGCCGTTGACCGGGGTGGAGGAGATCTTGTTGAGGACGGCGACGGCCTTGGGACCGGCGTAGAGGCGTGTCTGGGTGTGGCCGCTGGTGTCGCCGAGCGCGGCGCCGAGGATGGCGACGTTGATGGCTCCCTTGGCGGGCGAGCCGGAGCCGAAGCCGGTGCGGCGGATGGTCCTGGCGACGTCGAGGTCGTCGTGGAGGGTGGCGAGGGTGGCCGTGGAGGGGGAGTCGGGAAGGAAGATGGCCGCGAAGTAGGTGTCGGAGACGCCGACCCAGTCAAAGGGACCGTTGATGGTCTCGCCGCCGGCGACCTTCTTGGGAGCCAGGTGCTCGGAGCCCTGGTTGCGGGAAAAATCGATCTGGGCACCGGCGTAGGCCTGGGCGTTATCCTGGTCGCCAAAGCCGCCCGGCCAGGCGAGCAGGGCGCGGTAGGGCGTGCCGTTGCGCAGGACCTGGATGTCGGCGTGGAGGACGTAGGAGGCGTCGAAGGAGAAGGTCTTGGTGACCTCGAGGCCGTTACCTGAGTACTTATAGGTCAGAGAGGCCGGGGCGGTGAGGGCGGCGGGTGCGGTTGCCGCGTCTCCGCTGGATGACACGTAGAGGGATTGGGTGAGCTGCGCGTTAACGCCGGAGTCGTAGGTGTGGAGCGAGAGGGGAAAGCCGAACTTCTCGGCGGCCTGGGCGTGGACCAGGTTCAGGGGATGGCCGTCAGCGTCCTTGTACTGCTTGAGGATCCAGCTCTTGACCTGGGCTCCGCGATTGGTGAACTCGATGCGGTAGAGCTCATTCTCAACGACAGTTGTGGATTCGGCGGCAGCCTGCACGGTGGCGCTCGAGGCGCCGGCATTCGCGGGCGTGCCGGTCTGGACTGCGCCGGTTTGGGCCGCAGGCGCGGGCGTGCTCTGGGTGATGGCCGGCGAGTTGGGCGAGGCGGTCTTCGGATTGGTCCTCTGACGGTAATAGCTGAGGCCGAAGAAGATGGCGATCATGAAGAACATGACGATGAAGAGCGAACGGCTGTCTTGTCCGCCGCTGCCGCCCTGCTGATTGGGGTTCGTGAACTCTGCCAAAAGATGCTTCCTGTTCTATGGACGACTGGGGTTACGTGTCTTCTATGGTAAATCGTCTGGATGAATTGGGGGTTTCGAGATGGATGGGGACTAGGTGAGGACCTATCGGGGCTGCGGGAGGTCGGGGACGGGGTCCAGACCACCCTTGGCGAAGGGGTGGCAACGGGCGAGGCGACGGAGGGTGAGCCAGGAGCCGCGGAGGAGGCCGAAGCGGGTGAGCGCGATATACGCATACTCGGAGCAGGTGGGGAGATAGAGACACTGGGTGGGGCTGAAGAGGTGGAGGGCGGGCGAGAGGATGGATTTATAGAGCCGGAAGACAGCGAGGGCGGCCCGGGAGGGAGCGGGCTCGGCGCCGGGGATGGGCTGGGCTTGTGCCATGGCAATGCATTGAAAGAGCGACTCTCGGACTATGAACTCAGAGGCTGATTGGTTCCATCTTCTCCTTCGCTCTTTCGAGTGGAGGTTCTGGCTTGAGCGGAGGCGGTTCGAGGAGCCGACTTGCAGATAGCGGCGAAGACGTGGGCGACCTCGCGGTCGAGGACGGCGAAGTCGAGCTCAAGCACGCTGCGGCGTGGATGAAGGATGACGTCGATGGGGCCTTCGAGAAGGGCAATGTTGCGGCGGACGGCCTCGCGCATGCGGCGCTTGATGCGATTGCGATCGACGGCCTTGCCCATGACCTTGCCGACGGTGAGGCCGACGCGTGGGGTGGGGAGGTCGGCAATGACGCCTGAGACTTCGCGCAAGGCTGCGAAGTAAGTCATCTGCCGGGAGAACTGTTTGCGGGTGGACTGATAGACGCGCTGGTAGTCGGCGTGTTTGCGAAGCCGAAAGGTGAGCGCCATGGCCGAGTGTCCTCTGGTGCTTAATTTTACCGTGGGTCGAGGAGAGGAAGGCGTTGGGCCTGCCTAGAACCGTCTATCCGGATGCGAGCAGCTCATCGAGAAGTTGACGGAGCTGGCGACGGCCGCGCTCGCTGAGGCGAAGGATCTCGACGCCGACGGCGCCCGAGGGTTGGACGCGGCGGACGATGCAGAGGGCTCGAAAGGTAAGACCTTGGACCTCGAAGCGGAGATCGAGATGTTCGCCCGGAACACAGCCGGTCTGGAGGGATGGCTGGAGAAGACAACCGTAAAGGGCAGATATCGAGGATGCGGCCGCAATGGTGATACCAGCCTTCGACACGAAAGTCGATGGGGCCGTGACAATCGTAACGCTGGGCTCGTCGCCTCTCTTTTGTGAGATTGGTTTGTGCCATCGATCTATGAAGCTTATCGACCGAGGAGGGACGAAGTTGAGGACGCTGCAACCGAAAAAGAGAGCCTGCCATTTAGCCCATGGCAGGCTCTCTTCTGGTTTACGGCTTTTTAGAGTGTGTGCTGATGAACTTATTCAAGAGGTCACAGCGCTCTAGCGGTTGCCGCCGGAGTGCGAGTGCTGGCCGCCTTTGGATGCCTCTTCCTGGCTGGGCGGAGTGCGGTTACCACTCTGCTGTTCTCCCTGATGAGAGTGTTGGCCGCCCTTGACCTGGGCTTCGTGGGAGGGCTGATTGGGAGTTCCCTGATTCTGTGCCATAGCGATGATTCTCCTTCCGCCGGCAAACGCTCTTCTTGCGCTTTCGCCAATGCCGGCCTGCTTGATTGGAGCGCATGCAGAGGGATGAGGTTGCTCTCTGGAGGCGATTGGGAGTGAAGAGAGGGAATACAAAAGAAAGGCATGACGAAAGGCCCACCCGTAGCTGGGTGGGCCTTCTATTTTCGATAGCAATGAATGGTGGGATGCGTCTCTCTTTCGGGACGATAACTATTTCTTATCGGCAGGGGCGGATTGTTTTGTCCCGCCCTGACCCGGGGAACTGTATCCGCCTTGGTTGCCTTGGCCTGGGCGATTGCCCTGCTGGGTCTGTTGAGCGCCCTGTCCGGGCTGACCGCTTTGGGGATCTGGTTTTTGGGTGGGTTTATTCGGCTGATTTGGCTGGTTCATCATGTTTCTCCTGCCTGGCCGGTGGAGCACGACGCTCTTTGTGGCGCCGACCGATAGACATAAGAAGCCCGGCGTAAGCGCAGGTTGCCCCCAATCTTGCGGGGACGGCCTGCGGAACCGAAGTGATTGCAAGGATTGGGAATCTTTTTCGTGGAGACAAAAAGAAGAATGCCCTCTTCGGGGAAGAGGGCATTCAGGAATATTTGATGATTATGCGATCTTCAAATCTTGCGCGGAAGACGACTCTCTCCAGAGAGCTTTGCGGGCACGAGAGACCTTCCGAGGAAGAAAGCCCGGGGATGAAGACTAGTCGCGGTAGCCGGCGCTAACGGCGATCTTGTGACGGCCCTTGGCGCGGCGGCGGTTGAGAACAGCGGCTCCGGCCTTGGTCTTCATGCGGCTGAGAAAGCCATGGGTCTTCGAACGGCGGCGACGGTTGGGTTGAAAGGTACGCTTCGGCATGGAACTGAACTCCTCAAGGGCAGGAGGTTCCTGCCGGATCTTTTTGGTAAAACAGCAAGTTCTGATTCTACCCTAAAAGACGGGATTTTCACAGGAGAATTGTAGCGGCATAAGCAAAGATCGCGCTCGACAGCCGCAAGCTCGCGAAATATCTCCATGCGATTTTCTCCACGCGATCTGAATCGTTCTCCCGAAGCCCAGAACCTGTCCTCCACCCCGAGCAAACGATCTCGGCAATCGGTGATCGCGCGTGGCTCCCGGCAGATGGGAGCAAGAGCAACGGGGCAAAGCCAGATCGAAAAAGAACAGGCGAAGGAAATGCAAACGGTACCACACCTGCATGCAGAGCGTGTAGAGACAAATGGCTCTTCAAACGTCTTTTTTTCGCAATACAACGAAGGTTTTACGGGGCTTCACCGGGAATGGTGCAACTCGATTTTTTTCGGCGGGCGGGGTTGAAAAGCGGCTGGTTTTCCGTGCTACTATCGAACCCGATTCGCAAGATGTTTTTGCCGATTTCCAGTGTGTTCCGCACTCTGCCTTACGTTGTACTGATCTCTCCTCGACGATGAAACGAATCGTTGCGCGGGGAGAGAAATTCTGGCGAGACAGACCCGGCTACCACTTGCCCCATGGGGCGAGATGGGGTTCTGTTTGCTGGGTTCTATTTTTTGGCTTGAGGTGAGCAGTATCCGAGAATGTGCGGGTTCATTGGGGTGAGACAAAGGGAATAAGAAAAAGGAACAGAGAATGTCATTCGTCCCGACGGCAACCGCCGTATTGAACTATTGGGTCCGTATTCTTGCTGCACTCGAGAAGAAGATCAATCGCCAGTCGTATGAAACATGGCTGAAGCCGACGCGATTTTCCCACCTTGAAGGCAGGAAGCTCTTTGTGCGGATTCCCTCTGCTGACTTTCAGCATATCGGCGACCGTTATGCCGACCTCATCCAGGAGGCGATCGATAACCTGGGTCTCGACATCGAGTCGGTGATGTTCATGACGCCGGAGCAGGATCCCCGCGCGCCCAAGGTTCGCGAGGATGGAGGCTTCGCTCCCGTGCCGAGCCACAGCCAGAGTGCGCCGAAGCAGATGCGCAACGGCCCCCTGCCGGCAGGCGCGGCGGCGGTGGGACCGGAACAGTCGCGCTTTGACTGGAACACAGCCTCGCAGCTGAATCCGAAGTACATCTTCGACGCCTTCGTGGTGGGCAGCGGAAACCAGTTCGCGACCGCCGCGGCCCAGGCCGTCGCCGAGAGACCTTCGAAGGCCTACAACCCGCTGTTCCTGTACGGCGGCGTGGGCATGGGCAAGACGCACCTGATGCAGGCTATCGGGCACGACGTGAAGCGGCGCCAGTCGCACGCCTCGATCTGCTATGTGAGCGGAGAGAAGTTCACCAACGAGATGATCGACTGTGTGCGCTACCAGAAGATGACCAGCTTCCGCGACAAGTTCCGCAACGTGGATGTGCTGCTGATCGACGACATTCAGTTTCTGGCAGGCAAGGAGCGTACGCAGGAGGAGTTCTTTCACACCTTCAACGCTCTGCACGAATCGATGAAGCAGATCGTGATTGCGAGCGACCGTCCTCCCAAAGAGCTGGCCGATTTTGAAGACCGTCTACGCTCGCGTTTCGAATGGGGATTGATCGCGGACATTCAGCCGCCGGATCTCGAGACCAAGGTGGCGATTCTGCAGAAGAAGGCGGAGAACGAGCAGACGGCTTTGCCGACCGATGTTGCCCTGTTCATCGCATCGAATGTGCGAACCAACGTGCGCGAGCTCGAAGGCGCGCTGGTGCGGTTGATCGCGTGGTGCTCGATGCACGGGGTAGAGATTACGCTCGCCGTCACGCAGCAGTGTCTGAAGCAGTTCATCGACACGCAGGTGCGCAAGATTACGATCGAGGCGATTCAGCGGACGGTCGCCGAGAACTTCGGCATGCGGGTGGCCGAGCTGAAGCAGAAGAACAACTCGCGCCAGATCGTGGTGCCGCGCCAGATTGCGATGTACCTGGCCAAGCAGCTGACGGAGGCATCGCTGCCGGAGATCGGGCGGCAGTTCGGGGGCAAGCACCATACGACGGTGATGCATTCGATCGCGAAGATCGATGAGCAGCGCAGGGCAGACAAGGATCTGAACCGCACGATCAATAAGCTGATGGAGACGCTGAGTTAGGTCGTTGCGAGAGTGATCGGGGAAGAGGCTTCGCTTTGGCGAGGCCTCTTTTTTGTGAAGACAGGCGCTGCCGCGCGGGCCCACTGCACATGGGGCGGTCACTTCGTGACACGTATGTCGGCTTCGCCGTGGGCCTTCCTTCGGTTCGGCGCAAATATCTTCGCAAGCGACCAACGGGAGCCTCGACCCGAAGGGGATATACGTGTCACGAAGTGACCGCCCCATGTGCAGTGGGCCCGGCCGGCAGGCCATCCCTATGCGACCTAATAGCTTTGCTGAGGATGACGCGATGAAAGGGATTCTGTACGGATTATCCTCTGGGCTCGGTGAAGGATGTGGGAAACGGAGGCGATGCAAGCTCCTGATTCGACTTCTTTTTCTGGATATTCCCACTTTGGGAGGAGGTTCTCTCACGGGTTCGGGCTGGAGGCTGTGAAGAAGTGGGATAAGTGTGGGCGCTATCACAGCAGTTTGTCCTGTCTTGCTAGTCTTCCGACTTTTTAGTGACGGGTTTTCTAAAACGGGACAGGATTCTAAGAATTTTCTAATGAAGCAGATGGGAGGGTTATCCACTTTTCATCGTTGAACGACGGTTAATACGATTCTTTATCTCTTTTAAAGACAGAGTTCTTAATCTTCTTCTCTCGCATCGGCCTTGTGTTTGGTCCCTGGCGTTACCAAGCTGCCGGCTTGATCGCTTCCATGGGCGTTCGGGCGGGAATAGGCTTGTGCTGCGATTGCCACAAAGGTGGGGCATCTTTCCACAAACGATTTCTATCGCTTTGCGCAGGCTTCGCACCCTAGAATCAATCCAAGCATCCAGCTGACCTGCCATAGCGCCGCCTGACCGATTCGGTGTACAGTTTGGCCAGCAGCCTAACCTGATCGAGTCGACTCCCCGGGCGAACGGCGAGCGACGGGAGAGAATACTGTGAGCACCGCTACCCAGACTGCAACCCAGGATTCGGAGATGACCTCAAACGCAGCCCCGACCGGCAATCTCGAGATCACGGTCTCTCGCGCGGAGCTTCTGCGCGAGCTGACGGCCGCGCAGTCGGTGGTCGAGCGCAAGACGACGATCCCGATCCTGTCGAACTTCCTGTTCGAGGCGACGGAGGGCGAGGCTGGCGGCAAGCTGACGATCACGGCGACCGATCTGGACCAGAGCCTGAAGACGAGCTGCGGGGCCCGGGTGAAGAAGGCCGGGGCGTGCACGATTCCGGCGCGCAAGCTATACGACTACATCAAGCTGCTGCCCGAGGGCGATATCTCCATCAAGCTCATGGACAACCACTGGGTGCAGATTCGCGCTGGTCGCTCGAACACCAAGATGGTGGGCATGGCGCGGGCGAACTTCCCCCAGGTTCCGGAGTTTCCGGCCGCGGGCGCGGTGCGGCTTCCGGTAGCCGCGCTGAAGAATATGGTCTCGAAGACGATCTTCGCCATCTCGAACGAGGAGTCGCGGTATACGTTGAACGGCGCCCTGCTGGTGCTGAAGGCGGAGTCGATGGCGATGGTGGCCACCGATGGTCATCGTCTGGCGCATATCGAGAAGCTGAACGAGCAGCTGGAGGGCGTGCAGGGCGAGAAGAAGACGCTGATTCCGCGCAAGGCGCTGAGCGAGCTCTCGGGGCTGCTGTCGAACACCGACGCGGAGTCGATCGAATTCGCCGATGACGAGCAGACGCTGTTCTTCCGCGTGGGGGGACGGGTTCTTACCAGCCGCAAGCTCACCGGGCAGTTCCCCAACTACGAGGCGGTGCTTCCGCGGGACAACACCAAGTTTGTGATCGTGCGCTCGGAGGATCTGATGGGCTCGATCCAGCGCGTGGCGCAGTTTGCGGACGAGCGCTCGGGAGCGATCAAGATTCGCCTCGAGCAGAACGAGCTGAAGCTGTCGTCGTCGTCGACGGATGCGGGTGAGTCGGAGGATTCTATCGAGACGCCGTACAGCTACGATCCTTTGGTGGTGGGATTCAACAGTCAGTACCTGTTGGACTTCCTGAAGGCGATTGGAAACTCGGGCGAGGTAAGGCTGGAGTTCAAGGACGCGCAGTCGGCCGGCCAGATGCGTCCGGAAGACGGCAATGACGACGTGAAGTATCGCTATATCCTGATGCCGATGAGGATCTGAGTCCTTCGCGGACAGCGGGAGGCGCGCCTTTGGGCGCGCTTTTTGCTTTTGTGCGGGAGTTGGATTCTACAGAGCGTGTGGTCTAACGCTCGAGATCCCAATTGCGGCATTCATCTGAATTTTTGGTGAGGAGAAGAACCGCAGATCCTTCGACTCGATACGCTCGCTCAGGAAGACACTCCAAAATTACACGCGAAAGTAAAGACAGGCAATCGGTCCGTCAAGAAGGCGATGCCCTGGCGTGCGGGCCGGGGGTGCGTTCTCATAGCGTGATGTGTTCGGCCAACTATGGCGCGTGTTTTTGCTTCCTATGGTCACCCATGTACGAAGGGAGATTGTGCTAAGCCGAGGAGATGGCCATGAGCCTGGAGAACCTTCTGATCGATGAGTTGAAAGATCTTTATAACGCGGAGAATCAGCTGGTGAAAGCGCTTCCGAAGATGGCGAAGGGAGCCGAAAGCGCAGAGCTGAAGGAGCTGATCACCACGCACCTGGAGGAGACCAGGGGGCAGGTGGAGCGCCTGAAGCAGGTCTTCGAGCACCTGGGAAAGAAGCCGACGGGGAAGACCTGCAAGGCAATGCAGGGCCTGGTGGAAGAAGGCCGGGAGAGCGACGAAGAGGACGCGGCGAAGGATGTGGGGATCGCGGGTGTCGCCCTTAGGGTGGAGCACTATGAAATCGCCGGCTACACGGCTGTGATCGCCATCGCAAAGGCGCTGGGCCAGGATGAGATCGTCGAGCTGTTGACCGAGAATCTGAACGAGGAACAAGCCGCAAGCGAGAAGGTACAGGCGCAGGCCGAGGCTTCGATTGAAGATGCGAACTCGGAGACGGAAGAAGACGAGGAGACAGAAGAAAATGCCGAAGACGTAGATGAGAGCGACCGGGAGGCTCCGACGCGACGTGCCAAGGGGACTGGGGCGCATCCTACGAAGCGCACTGCGCGCTAGGACGTATCGATGGCCCGCGCGGCAGCGCTCTTCTTTACTCGGGTTTGTTTTGTAACTGCGTAAATGATTGAAAAATCTTTGGGATCGCATAATCTTCAGGATTGATGCGGGTTTGTGAAACTTAGGGCAACCAATCGGCCGCACAACCGAAGCGAGACGGCTCCCATCTGAGGGATGCAGAGAGGTGATTTATGGCTTTCGAGAATAAAGCAGTACGCACGGTGATCGAGGTGCTCCACGACGGGGAAAAAGGTTTCGCGTCCCTGGGCGAAGAGCTGAAGGATCCGACGGCGAAGAGCTACTTCGTCGAGGAGGCCACAACCCGGGGACGGTTTGCTACGGAACTGGAAACGGCGCTGGGATCCGCGACGGGTGAGAATGTGTCGGAGGGCGGTACGGCCTCGGGAACGATACACCGTGCCTGGGGCCAGGTGAAGGCGAAGATAGGCGGCAGCGATCACACGCTGCTGGAGACAGCGGAGCAGGGCGAGGATGCGGCCAAGAAGGCGTATGAAGAGGTCCTTACGAAGAACGATGTTCCGGCTCCGATCCTCAGCATCTTGAAGAAGCAGCAAAGCCATATCCTGGCCTCGCACGATAAGGTGAAGGCCATGCGGGATGCTACCGCGGCGTAGGGACGTGGTGAAGGAGAGGCCATCGGCTCAATCGGAGCGGGGTGGCCTTTTCTTTTTTACGATGGTTCGGCGAGAGGATCGTTGTATGCGAGGCTTCGGTTGGCTGCTGTCGGTGCCGTTGCTACTGGTTCCGTTGCCGCTGATGGGGGCAGTAGAACAGGGTAATCGTCGACACGGATGTGGGGACGACGTCGACGATGCATTTGCCATCGATCTGCTTCGGCGTGGGGTGATACGGAGGCGTTCCTAATCTGCTGATGCCTCGGCTGATGAGCCAGAGGCTGGTGGGTACGGGGGATGCTTGGCGGCTTCGAAGAAGTGATGGCCTGCCGGCCGGTCATCTTGTTTTTCTCAAAAGCACCTACCCTAGCCGAGAATGCGGGCAGCTTCTTTGGCAAAGTAGGTAACGATGAAGTCGGCTCCGGCGCGGCGGATGGAGAGGAGCGATTCCATCATGGCGCGCTCGGGTTCGAGCCAGCCGCGCTCGAAGGCGGCGTGCAGCATGGAGTATTCGCCGGAGACCTGGTAGGCGCCGGTGGGAACTTCGAAGCGCTGGCGGGCCTCGTGCAGGACGTCGAGGTAGGGCATGGCGGGCTTCATCAACAGCATGTCGGCGCCCTCGGCGAGGTCAAGCTCGATCTCGCGCATGGCCTCGCGCAGGTTGGCTCCATCCATCTGGTAGCTGCGGCGGTCGCCGAACTGCGGGGCGGAGTCGGCGGCTTCGCGGAAGGGGCCGTAGAAGGCGCTCGAGAACTTGGAGGCGTAGCTGAGGATGGGGGTCTGATCGTGACCGTTGTGGTCGAGAGCCTCGCGGATGGCAGCGACGCGGCCGTCGAGCATGTCGCTGGGGGCGACGATATCGGCCCCGGCGCGGGCCTGCGAAAGGGCGGTCTTGGCGAGCAGGGCGATGCTGGGGTCGTTGTCGACCTCGAAGCGATCGCCGTCGCGCTTCACTACGCCGCAGTGGCCGTGCGAGGTGTACTCGCAGACGCAGACGTCGCTCATCAGGACGAGGGAATCGAGGGAGCGATCTTTTTTGAGGGCGCGGAGGGCGGTCTGGACGATGCCGTCGTCGGCCCAGGCTCCGGTGGCCTGCTCGTCTTTTTCGGAGGGCAGGCCGAAGAGGAGGAGGCCTCCGATGCCAAGCGCGGCGCAGGCGGAGGCTTCTTTGAGGGCCTCGTCGACGGAGAGATTGAAGACGCCGGGCATGGAGCTGATGGGCTTGCGGATGCCTTCGCCGGGGGTGATGAAGAGGGGGTAGATCAGGGCGCCGGGGTGGAGGCGGGTCTCGCGCACGAGCGAACGAAGGGCCTCGGTGCGGCGCAGGCGGCGCATGCGCACTACGGGAAAATTCATGGATTAAAGTGTAAACGGCAGGCGCTGCCGCGCGGCGGCGGTCACTTCGTGACGTGTATACCGGCTTTGCCGTGGGCCTCCCGCTGGTCGACGCAAACATTATGCAAGCGACCACCGGGAGCCGCGACCCGAAGGGGATCTACATGTCACGAAGTGATCGCTCCACGCGCAGTGGGCACGCGCGGCAGCGCATAGTCTTTCGATTTTTCTTGCATTGTCTGATCGGAGGGCGATATAGTCTGGTTCCGACTATGAAAGAGAAAGAAACAAACTCGTCCGCTCCTCTCTCGACGGCTACGCTTTACATTCTGCTGGCTCTGGCGGGGGAGGATCTGCATGGCTATGGAATCATTCTCGAGATTGCGCGGCAATCGGGTGGAAGCTATCGTCCGGGGCCGGGAACGCTCTATGACAACCTGAAGAAGCTGATGGATCAGGGGATGGTGATCGACGCTCCGCGGGCCTCGCTGGCCAGGGATGAGGAGCGGAGGATGTACCGCATCACTGGCTCGGGCCGGGAGGCTCTGAAGGCCGAGGTGGAACGGCTGGAGGATGTGGTGGCGGCGGCGCAGTCGCGGCTCAGGGAGCGGAGGCCGCGCAACGCATGAAGACTCTTTTGCGCGTGGCGTATCGCGGGTTGGTGCGGATGTATCCGGCGTCGTTCCGCTCGGAGTTCGGCGAGGAGATGCTCTGGATCTTCGACGAGGAACTGGCGCGGGGTCGTATGGGCGTGACGCCGCTCTTCACGGATGCGGCGCGGTCGATTGTGGTGCGGCGTCTGCAACCGCCGAGCGAGAGGTTTGCCGCGCGAGGATACTACGTGGAGATCGAGCCGGCGCTGCCCGCGCAGAAGGTGGCACAGGCGTTGATGTTCACGTTGTACATGGGGGCTCTGCCGGGGGCACTGGTTGTGATGTGGCTCTTGAGGCTGTTTCACCGGTAGGTGATCCGCGCGACAGCGCAGAATTGCTCTACAATCGGTCGCAACGCATGGGAGGACGATGAGCTCGCGTTGCAGACGAAGGACCAGGTGGTTTGGAGTAGGATTGGCCGGCACGACCCTCGTTGTGGTCTTGATGCTGGCGGGCGGCATGGAGGCGCTGGCGCAGGGTGCGGATGCCTGCGCCCGGCTGACCTCGCTACGGTTGAAGGATACGACGATCGAGTCAACTGAGATGGTCGAGGCCGGCAGTTTCCTTCAGCCGGGATCTTTGCGTGTGCTCCGCGGTCTTCCTCCGTTCTGCCGCGTGGCCGGGGTGACGGAGTCCTCGATCCGGTTTGAGGTCTGGATGCCGACGCAGAAGTGGACCGGGCGTTTCGAGGCGGTGGGCAATGGAGGCATGGCCGGGGTAGTCGCGTACGGCCCGATGAGCGGGGGATTGCGCAGGGGCAACGCGGTGGCGAGCACGGATACGGGACACACCAACCAGACCGCCCGTGGCTTCGATGCCAGCTGGTCGCTCGACCGGCCAGATCTGATTGAAGACTTCGGACATCGCGCGCTGCACCTGACGACGGTGAACGGCAAAGAGATCGTTCGCGCTTTTTATGGGAAGGCGGCGCAGCACTCCTACTATGTGGGCTGCTCGAAGGGCGGCGGCCAGGGACTGATGGAAGCGCAGAGATATCCGGCAGATTTTGACGGAATCGTCGCGGGAGACCCGGCGTATAACTGGACGCATCTTTATGCAGGCGCGCATCTTTACTACGCTTCCGTGACGCTTAAGGACCCGGAGAGCTATATTCAGCCGGCAAAGGTGAAGCTGCTGGCCGATGCGGTGAACCGGGCATGCGACGCGAAGGACGGGTTCACCGATGGGGTTCTGGACGATCCTCTGAGCTGCCACTTTGACCCGGAGGTGCTGGCTTGTAAGGAAGGTGAGGATCCGGGGACGTGCTTCACGCCGAAGCAGGTGAAGGTGGTGAAGGAGATCTGGGCGGGATCGCACGACGACCAGGGTCATCCGATCTTTCCCGGGCTGGTTCCCGGGGGCGAGGCGGGTTCGGGAGGATGGTCGAGCTGGGTGACAGGTTCGGCTCCCTATGAGGCTACGCACTGGAAGGCGGCAGAGAGCTTTTTCCGCTACATGGTGATGCGCGACCCGAAGTATGACCCATTCAGCTTCGACTACGACCACGACAAGGCGGCGCTTGAGAAGCTGGCGCCGACGTTGGACGCGGTGGATCCGAACCTGCGGCCCTTTGCGCGGAGAGGAGGCCGGCTGATTCTTTATCACGGCTGGAGCGACCCGGATATCTCGCCGCTGAACACGATTCACTACTACAAGCAGGTGGAGCAGGTGACGGGGCCGAAGACTCTGGAGTTTGCGCGGCTGTTTCTGGTGCCGGGGATGCAGCACTGCGGGGGAGGTCCGGGGCCGGACAGCTTCGATGCGGTGGCGGCGATACAGCGCTGGGTGGAGGATGGCACGGCTCCGGCGCAGATTGTGGCCTCGCACGTGGTGCATGGCGCGGTGGACCGCACGCGGCCGCTGTGCCCTTACCCGCAGGCGGCGATGTACAAGGGCAAGGGCGATGTGAACGACGCGGGGAGCTTTGTGTGTAAGGCGCGGGCGGAGTAAGAATGTGCGCTGCCGCGCGGGCGCCCTGCGCGGGCGGCGGTCACTTCGTGACGCGTGTTGGGCCTTCGGCGTGGGCCTCCCGTTGGTCGGCGCGAGAATTTGTCAAGCGACCAGCGGGAGCCGCGACCCGAAGGGGACACATGTCACGAAGTGACCGCTCCACGCGCAGTGGGCCCGGCCAGCAGGCCATCTGCTTTTCCAGTCGGACTGGATGTGTTGGGATACAGGGATATTTATTGGGGCGGCGGCGGCTTCCTGCAAAGAGATGCAGATCCTTCGACTGCGCTCCCTTCGGTCGCTTCGCTCAGGATGACACCCTTTAGGGGCGTTGAGGGTCTGATTAGGAAGGCACTTCTATCAGTTTGGGAGAGCAAGAAGAGGGAGAGCCATCGGCTCTCCCTCTTCTTTTGCTGTGGTTTGTGTGCGTGAGGAGGCTTAGACGTTGATGGCTTTGCCTTCGACGCTCGAGAAGGCGTCGAGCAGGGCCTCGGCTACGGTGGGGTGGGCGTGGATGGTGAACATCATCTCCTCGACGGTGGCCTCGAGCTGGAGGGCGGTGACGGCCTCAGCGATGATCTCTGTGGCGACCGGCCCGATGATGTGGACGCCGAGGATCTCGCCGTACTTGGCGTCGGAGACGACCTTCACGAAGCCATCGTGCGCGTCGAGGATGGTGGCCTTGGAGTTGCCGACGAAGGGGAACTTGCCCACCTTGACGGTGTAGCCCTTCTCCGTGGCCTGGGCCTCCGTAAGTCCAACCGACCCGATCTGGGGCTCGCAGTAGGTGCAGCCGGGGATGCGGGCGCGGTTGATGGGCTTGGCGTACTGTCCGGCCATACGGGCGGCGACGACCAGGCCGGCCATGGCTCCGACGTGGGCCAGCTGCGGCATGCCGCCGACGATATCGCCGATGGCGTAGACGCCGGGCTCGGTGGTCTCCATCCACTCGTTGGTCATGACGAAGCCGCGCTCGGGCTTGATCGAGGTCTTTTCGAGACCGATGCCCTCAGTGCGGGGGGCGCGTCCGACGGCCATCAGGACCTTTTCGGCCTGTTTGGACTGCGGCTTGCCGTTGGAGTCGGTCCAGGTGACGGTGACGCCGGTTTTGGTCTTTTCGATCTTGGTGTCTTTGACGGAGAGGTTGACGTCGATCTCGCGCTTCTTGAACTGGCGCAGAAGCTCACGGGAGACGTCTTCGTCCTCGACGGGGACGATGCGGGGAAGGACCTCGAGGATGGTGACCTCGGCTCCGAAGCTCTTGAAGATGGAGGCGAACTCGACGCCGACGGCTCCGGAGCCGATGACGATGAGGGACTTGGGGGCCTCGGCGATCTTGAGGATCTCATAGTTGGTCAGGACGGTTTCGTCGGGCTTGTAACCGGGGAGGACGCGGGCGTCGGAGCCGGTGGCGAGGACGACTTTTTTGGCCTTGATGGTCTCGGGCTTGCCGTCGGCGAGCTTCACCTCGACGGTGTGGACGCCGTCCTTGGCGGGGCCGGTCAGCTTGCCGAATCCCTTGAAGGTGGTGATCTTGTTCTTCTTCATCAGGAACTCGAGGCCCTTGACGTGGCGGGAGATGACGTCGTCCTTGCGGGCGAGCACACCCTTCCAGTTGAGCTTGGGCGAGGAGACGCCCTCGATGCCGTAGCGGTCGGCGTGCTTCAGATGGTCCCAAAGCTCGGCCGAGAAGAGCATGGCTTTGGTGGGGATGCATCCCCAGAGCAGGCAAGTGCCTCCCAGGCGGTCGTTTGCGTCGACCAGGGCTACCTTCAAACCGTACTGCGCCGCGCGAATGCCGCAGGTGTATCCTGCTGGGCCGCCACCGAGAACTACAACGTCAAAGATCGTGTCTGCCAAAGCCATCTCCTTCTTCTTGCGTACTCCAACATTCTAGAGTACCGAAGTTGTCAAGCGTTTTTGCGCTGCCGCGCTGGCGCTCTGCGTGGCAGGTCGGGATCTTTCCTCCTCAAAATCGCGGACTGGATTTCGCTCCGCTCAGGACGACGCTCATGTTTATGGATGTTAAGGGTGCGTATCGATATCATGGAAATGCTCCCTGGCACCAACTCTCGACCAGAGGTGTAACGGAGACGGATGATGCCCCACGAGGAACAGGTTCGAGAGATTGGTGAGCTCAAGCGGAAGCTCGAGCTTGTGGTCCAGACGGGAACGCTGCTGACCCAGACGTTCGATCTGGAGTGTGTGGTGCAGGCGGTGACTGATGCCGGTCTGGAGCTTTCGGGAGCGCAGTTTGGGGCCTTCTTCTATAACACGATCAACGCCTTGGGGGAGAGTTATGTGCTCCACGCGCTGTCGGGGGTGGATCGTGAAAAGTTCGCGAAATTTCCCATGCCGCGCAATACGGCGATCTTCGCTCCAACCTTTGAGGGCCGGAGGATCGTTCGTTCCGGCGATATTATGCAGGATCCGGACTATGGAAAGAACTCTCCTCATGATGAGGGCATGCCGGAGGGACATCTTCCGGTCCGAAGCTATCTTGCGGTTCCAGTGAAGAACCATGAGGGAGAGGTGCTGGGAGGTCTTTTTTACGGTCATGAGAGGCCTGATGTCTTCGACGAGAGCGTGGAGGACCTGGTGGCGACGGTGGCGGCCCAGGCAGCGGTGGCGATCGACAATGTCAGGTTGCGCGATCAGCTGAACCGCGGCAGGAGTGATCTGGAGAGGATTAGGCAGGTGCAGCGCGAGGCTTCGAAGGGCCTGAACGAGCTGGCGGCCATCGTCGCTTCTTCTGATGATGCCATTATCAGCAAGGACCTCGACGGCATCATCACCAGCTGGAACCGGGCAGCGACGCGCATCTTCGGATACACGAGGGAGGAGATGATCGGGATGCCGATCCTGAAGCTGATTCCCGAGGCCCTGCATCCGGACGAGACGGAGATCCTGGAAAAGATTCGCGCCGGCGAGCGGATCGAACACTTCGAGACGGTACGGGTGGCGCGTTCGGGAGAGTTGATTGATGTCTCGCTGACGATCTCGCCGGTGCGGGATGAGACCGGCACGATTATCGGCGCCTCGAAGATCCTGCGCGACGTCTCGAGCCGGAGGAGGATCGAGAGATCGCTGGTGCAGGCGGAGAAGATCGCCTCGGCGGGAAGGATGGCGGCGACGATCGCGCACGAGATCAACAATCCTCTGGAGGCGGTGGTCAATCTGCTCTACCTTCTCCGGGGTTCGGTCCAGGACGATCCAGGGAAGCATTATCTCGAAGCGGCAGAGAATGAGCTGATCCGGGTCTCGCATATCGCACGGCAGACGCTGGGCTTTTACCGGGAGCACGCTTCGGCGGGCATGACATTACTGGTTGACCTGCTTGCCCAGACGGTTACGATCTACGAGCCGCGCTGTGCGGTGATAGGGATACGGATCAAGACGGAGCTTGTCTCTTCGCGGAAGATCATGCTGCGGAGAGGAGAGATCATGCAGGTGATCTCCAACCTGATCGCTAATGCGATCTATGCGATGCCTGAGGGAGGCGAGCTGCGCCTGACCGTGAAGGACGTGGGCGCGCCGCGGGACGGAATTCTTCTTATCATCGCCGATACAGGCATCGGCATCGAGCAGGAGCATCTGCCTCGCGTCTTCGAGGCCTTCTTTACGACGCGGGGCTCAATCGGGACCGGTATTGGGCTGTTTGTTGCGAAGCAGTTTATCGAGGGTCACGGTGGGACGATCTGGATCGAGAGCAGCACGGCCGCCGGGAGCAATGGGGCTGAGACGCAGACTCACGGCACTACGGTCTCGATCTTCCTGCCGCTGCATACGATGTATGAGACAGGCGCGACCGGGCCGGAGAGGGCTTCTGCGACGGTCAGCGTTGAGGCTTGACAGAGAGGGCGTACCGCGTATTCGACTCTCATTCGCTTGCCGTTTAGCTAAGTTAAGTGAAGAGCTAAAGGGCAAGCGATTGGGCCGGATATGTCGATACATCTGGTTGGTCGCGCTTCGCTGAACGAGGTTTTAATCCTGGTCGGCGATGGCCTCGTACTCCATCGCGGAGCTCGAGGGAGCGAGCACCCAGAGAGTATAGATGCCGAGCGCGGTTCCCAGAGGGAGCTTGATCATGGCCAGGATGCCAAGCACGATTGCCAGGATGCGTCCCCAGGGCCTGCGCTGGAGCAGGCTGTAGCCGGCGAAGAGAGCCAGGGCGGCCATCACAACGGTTGTGGTGACAAGTACCGGTACCAGGGCCATCCATCCGGAGAAGTGATGCCCGAAGGGCCAGTCCGGTCCCCCTAAGTGATGCCAAGCCATCGTACGGAAGACGAAGAGGCCCAGCAGACCAGCGATCAGGCGATAGGCTCCGAAGACGTACCACAGCGTTCCCAGGGTCTGCAGGTGCCGCCGGACGCGCGGCGGAGCCACAACCGTCGCGTAGGAAGGAGAAGGAATGGGGGGAGCGGCAGCTGCCATCTGCGCGCCGCAACGAGGACAGAAGCGGGCGCCGTCTTCGAGGGTGTTTCCGCAAGCAGGACAGACCATGGGGGTACCTCCGGTCAACAGGTTGCTTTGTATGGCTACGCACGGTGCATCCCATCGGTTCCCGTGAGGAGATTTACGATAGAAGATGTGTCTCTAGCCGCCTTTCTACCGTCGATCCCCTCCCCGCTGGCCGAGTCCAGCGCAGCCGCGCTCGAGTGGCCTCGGCTGCGCGAGTCCATCGCCTCGCGGACCTTCTCTCCATTGGGCCGGGCATGGGTTCTGGGCCTGGAACCGTCGGCGGATCTTGCGTGGATCGAGCGGCAGCACCAGCGCACGGAGGAGATGCGCGCGCTCTCTAATACGGGCGCGGTCTTCGACTTTCATGGCCTGTTCGATCCGACCGGTCTGCTCGAGAAGGCGCGGATCGAGGGATCGGCGCTCGAGGCGTTGGAGATTCTCTCGCTGGTGACGGTGGTGGAGCGGGTGGCGGCGTGGAGCGCTCTGATCTTTCCTGAGAGGGCGGCTGAGAAGGCGAGGGATCAGGAGGCCGCGACGGCAGTTGTGCTCGAAGGAATCGCCGAGCTCTCGTCGCCGCTGCGCGGGCACAACCTTGAGCCTCTGCTGCGTCAGCTGCGCGGCAAGATCGAGCTCGACGGCTCGATCTCGGACGACGCTTCGCCGGAGCTCGGGCGGATTCGCCGGGCCATCGACCGGCAGCATCGCTCCATCGAGGAGAGCCTGCGCCGTTCCCTGCGGCGGCTGAGCGACGACGGCAGCGCGCGCGACGAGCTGATTACGATCCGCGGCGACCGCTTCGTCATTCCGGTGCGCTCGGAGTTCAAGCGTAGGGTTCCGGGCGTCGTGCATGGATCGTCTTCGTCGGGTCAGACGGTGTTCGTCGAGCCTCTCGAGACCATCGAGCAGAACAACGAGCTGGTACGGCTGCTGGATGAGGAGCAGTCGGAGATTCACCGCATTCTGGTGGCGATGACGAGGGCGCTGGCAGGGGAGTCGATAGTGATCGCGACCGGCACGGCGATTCTGGCCGAGGTAGAGGCCCATGCGGCGCGGGCGCGGTTTGCGGCGGAGCTGAGCTGCGTGCGTCCGGTGTTTGCCTCTTCCACGGCTCCTGATCTGGCGCTGACCTCGGCGCGGCATCCTCTGCTGGCGCTGCGTATGATTGCCGAGGCGCGGGCTACGGGCACGACGCCAGCATCGCCGGTGCCGCTTACTCTGGCGCTGACCGACGATGCGCGGCAGCTGATCATCAGCGGGCCGAACACGGGAGGCAAGACGGTCTCGCTGAAGACGGTGGGGCTGCTCTCGCTGATGGCGCAGGCGGGGGTTCCGGTGCCGGCGGTGGAGGCGCGGCTTCCGCTGTTTACGGGCATCTATGCGGACATCGGGGACGCGCAGTCGATCGAGCGCAATCTATCGAGCTTCTCGGCGCACGTGGTGAACCTGGATCGCATCACGCGTGAGGCCACATCGTTGTCGCTGGTGTTGCTGGATGAGCTGGGCTCGGCGACCGATCCCGAGGAGGGCGCTGCGCTGGCTGTGGCTGTGGCGGCGCATTTTCTTGGCATGCGGGCGTGGTGCTGCATCACGACGCATTTGACGTCGCTGAAGGTGTACGCGGCGAATAACGCGGGTGTGCTGAATGCGGCGGTGGGTTTCGATCAAGAGACGCTGACGCCGACCTATCAGCTTAGGCTGGGGGTTCCCGGCGCTTCAGCGGGATTGAATATCGCGTCGCGGCTGGGGCTTTCGCCGGACATCATCCGCGAGGCCCGGGCGCAGCTGACGACGCAGACGGCGGACATCGCCGCATTTCTCGATCAGCTGCACGATCAGCTGACCGCCGCGGCCGAGGAGCGCGAGACTCTGCGGCTGCGCGAGCAGGAGCTGGAGCGGCAGAAGATCCATCTCGACCTGGAGGGACGGGCGGAGCAGAGAGCGCGTACGCGGGAGTTGGAGACGAAGCTGAACGCGCTGCTGGATCGCTTCACGGTGGAGATGCGCGAGTCGGTGAAGTGGATCGGTGACAAGGCGGCGGCGAAGAGGATTCAGAGAGACTCGGCGCTGGCGCTGGCCCGGGCGCGGCGCGAGTTTTCGACGGAGTTTCAGACGACGATCGCGGAGCACACGGCGAAGAGCTCCATGAAGAACGCGGGGAGCGCCGCCGCGCAGCCTGCGCCGATTGCGACGCCGGAGGTGGGCGATACGGTGAGCCTCAGGTCGCTGGGCCGGCAGGGTCGTGTGGAACGCGTCATCGATTCGAGTGGAGAGAAGAACTTCGAGGTCTCGGTGGGACCGATGAAGATACGGTCTCCGCTCTCGGATATTACCGGCATCGAAAAGACGCCGCCGGTGACGCCGCTCGAGGCGGCGCGCAGGCGCGGGGGAATTACGGTAGCGACGAATGACGATGCGGGTTATATAAGCTCGGAGATCAACGTGATTGGCCGCACCGCCGAGGAGGCGCACGATGAGGTGGCGCGCTTCGTCGACCGCGCATTTCTCGCGGGGCTTCCGCGCATTCGCATCGTGCACGGGACAGGCATGGGGATTCTGCGCCGCACGTTGCGCGATTATCTGCGCGGTCATCCGCATGTGGCCGGTATCACCGAGCCCCCGCAGAACCAGGGCGGCCAGGGTGCGACCGAGGTGGAGCTGCGGCAGTGAGGAGAAGAAAGACGATGGCCTGCCGGCCGGGGTGCTACGCGCACGGCGAGTGAGCCTTAGGCGTGGAGGCTCCCGTTGATCGCTTGCGTAAATCTTCACGCCGACCAGCGGGAGGTCCATGGCGAAGTCGGTATACACCTCACGAGGTGGGTGCTTCACGCGTCGTGGGCCCGCGCGGCAGCGCACGGTTTTTGATTAGGCGAGCGTTCTGCCGCCGTTGACGGCAATCTTCTGCCCCGTGACGAAGCTGGCGCCGTCGCTTGCGAGGAATGCGACTGCTCTGCCGACATCTTCCGGTATCCCCATCTTGCCCGTGGGCTGGTTTTGCAGATACTCGTCGATCTCCGATTGCGGGGTTCCGGTGTGACGTTCTGTTGGGATCCAGCCGGGGGCAACCAAGTTAACGGTGATGCCGCTGGGGGCCAGCTCACGGGCCCAAGAGCGCGTCTGTCCGAGCTGCGCTCCCTTCGCGGCGACGTAGTTCGCAAATTTCGGATTCCCAAGTTCGAAGACTTCGCTTCCGATCTGGATGATCCGTCCAAAACCTCGCTCTCGCATGCCCTTCAGGACTTGTTGGACCAATAAAAGCGGCGATTTTACGAAGAATTCGAGCTGATCGAGGTAACTCTGCCAGGTCTGCTCTTCGATCGAAAGCATGGGCTGCGGCCCGGTCGCATTGATGACGAGGACGTCGATTCCGCCAAAGCTCTCCGTTACCTGCCTGACGAGCGCCTCAACCTGCGCTTCACTCCGCACGTCGGCCTGGATGGCCTCGGCCTGAACTCCGAAGGCCTGAATCTGCCTGCAGACGTCTTCCGCCCCGTCGCGGCCATTCATGTAATTGACGGCTACATTCATTCCCGAAGCGCCTAGTTCGAGTCCAATGGCGCGTCCAAGTCCTCGCGAAGCGCCGGTTACCAGTGCTGTTCGTCTCTTCGTCGGATGATTCATTCAAACACCCCTTCAGACTCCGCATACGATGCGGTTCACCGGCCCTCTCTTGCGAGACAGAACCGCGAGATTTCACCCTGCAGAAGATTACAAGATTCGCAGTCTCCTCGGTGTCGCGGATAATGGTTGCAGGCAATGTACGTTCATCTGCTCCATCTCGGCCGGGTCTCCTACGGGGAGGGTCTTGCGATTCAGAAGAGAGTCGTCGAGGCTCGAAAGCAGGGGCTTATCGGCGATACGCTGCTGCTGCTCGAGCATCCTCCGGTGCTGACGCTGGGGCGCAACTCGCATCGCGAGAATGTGCTGGCGACGGACGAGTTTCTGGCCGCTCGCGGGGTGGAGCTGCATGAGATCAATCGTGGCGGTGACGTGACCTATCACGGCCCGGGGCAGCTGGTGGGCTATCCGATCGTCGATCTGCGCGGCGATCTGCCGGGCAAGAAAGGGCCGCACTTGGGGCCGGTCGACTTCGTGCGCATGCTCGAAGAGGTATTGATTCGCGTGTGTCATGACTTCGGTGTGATGGCCCAACGCATCCCGAAGCGCACCGGCGTGTGGACGATCGCGGGCGGCAGCATGGAGGAGAAGAAGATTGCCGCCATCGGCGTGCACGTCTCGCAGGGCGTGACCTCGCACGGCTTTGCCCTGAACGTGACGACCGACCTGCGCGACTTCGACTGGATCGTGCCGTGCGGCATTACGGACCGCACGGTCACGTCGCTCGAGCTCGAGGCCGATGCTAGCCGCGAACCTGCGACGAGGGAGAATGCGCTGAACTCGACAGCGCGGAACTTCGGACGCGTCTTCGAGCGGCAGATGTTGATGTGCTCGTCCGTGGAGGAGCTGCTGGGTCGGGATGGCCTGCCGGCCGGGCCCACTGCGCGTGGTGCGCACCCTTCGTGACGTGTATTTTTCCTTTGGGTCCAGGCTCCCGTTGGTCGGTTGAAAGATCTTCGCGCCGACCAGTGGGAGGCTAGTAGACGCGTCACGAAGTGACCGCTAACCGCACTGTCCGGGCCAAATTTCATCGCATCGCCGTATAATCCCATTCGTATGCCCGATCGCCGACCGGGCTGGGAAGGGTGTCTGCACGAGCCGCCCGTAAATGCTTGAGGGAGAATTGCATGCCGACCGACGTACTTATGCCGCAGATGGGAGAATCCATCACCGAGGGCACCATCACCAAGTGGCTCAAGAAGCCCGGCGACCCGGTTCAGCGGGACGAACCGTTGTTTGAGATCTCGACCGACAAGGTCGACGCCGAGATTCCCTCGCCTGAGGCCGGTGTGCTGAAGGAGATCAGGATCGACGCGGGCGCGACGGTTGAGGTGAACACGGTGGTGGCCGTGATCGAAGGCGGCAATGGAGCTCCGTCCCCTGCCCCTGTCGAGACCGCGAAGTCCGAGACGGCCTCGGCTCCTGCCGCCGACTCCGTAACGCCGGCAGCCGAGGCGAGCCCCGAGGCTACGCAGGGCAATCCGGCTGCGGCGGATTCGGTGGCTGCCCCCACGGCTTCGTCGGATGCCGGCATCGAGGTTTTGATGCCGCAGATGGGCGAGTCGATCACCGAGGGCACGATCACCAAGTGGCTCAAGAAGGTAGGCGATTCAGTCCAGCGCGACGAGCCGATCTTTGAGATCTCGACCGATAAGGTCGATGCGGAGATTCCCTCCCCTGTCGCCGGAACCCTGACCGAGATCAAGGTTCAGGAGGGCACGACGGTAGGGATCAATACCGTCATCGCTGTGATTGGTGGTGGTTCGGGTAAGTCCACCACTCCCCCGGCTTCAGCTCCAGCCGCGTCGGCTTCTGCCGGTACTGGAGCAGTCGCTGAAGCTCCTTCGACGGGCGCGAGTACCGAGGTTTTGATGCCGCAGATGGGCGAGTCGATCACCGAGGGCACGATCACCAAGTGGCTCAAGAAGGTAGGCGATTCGGTCCAGCGCGACGAGCCGATCTTCGAGATCTCGACCGACAAGGTCGACGCCGAGATTCCTTCGCCTGTCGCCGGAACCCTGACCGAGATCAAGGTTCCCGAGGGCACCACCGTCCAGATCAACACCGTCGTCGCCGTCATCGGCGGAGGCGCGGGCAAGGCTGCCGCCGCTCCGGCGAAGGCTGCTCCCGCCCCAGCGGCTCCGGCTCCAGTTGCTCCTGCTGCGTCGGCCTCGGCCGGCGAGCGCGGCCGCTCCTCGCCGCTGGTCCGCAAGATCGCGCAGGAGAACAACGTCGATCTGGCGCAGGTTCCCGGTACCGGATCGGCGGGACGCATCACCAAGGAAGACATCCTCGGCCACCTCGAGGGCGGCTCCAAGCCCGCTCCCGCAGCGGCTCCGGCACGGGCTGCCGCAGCTCCTGCGGCCTCGGCTCCCAAGCCTGCAGCCGCTGCCGCACCGGCGCCGGGAGAGGTCGTCCCGATGACCAAGATGCGCTCCATCATCGCGCAGCGCATGGTGGAATCGAAGCGTACCTCGCCGCACGTCCACACCGTCTTCAAGGTGGACATGACCCGCATCGTGAAGCTGCGCGAGAAAGAGAAGTCGAAGTACGAGCAGCGCAACGGCGTGAAGCTGACCTACATGCCGTTCATCACGCGCGCCGCGGTCTACGCCCTGCGCAAGCATCCCATCGTCAATGGCGCGGTGGAAGGCGATGCGATCCGCTACAACAAGAACATCAACGTCGGCATCGCCGTCGCTCTGGACTGGGGCCTGATCGTTCCGGTCATCAAGCAGGCCGAGGAGAAGAACTTCCTGGGCGTCGCGCGCGCGATCGTCGATGTGGCTGAGCGCGCCCGCGGCAAGAAGCTGGCTCCGGATGAGATCTCGGGCGGAACGTTTACCCTGACCAACTCCGGCATCTTCGGCGAGCAGTTCGGAACCCCGATCATCAACCAGCCGCAGGCCGCGATTCTGGGCATCGGTGGGTTGAACAAGGAGCCCGAGGTGATCACCGACAAGGACGGCAACGACTCGATCGCGATCCGCTCGATCCAGCGCTTCACGCTGGGCTTCGATCACCGCATCGTCGACGGCGCCGACGCGGGCAAGTTCATGAGCGACTTCAAGGCGTATCTCGAGAACTGGTCCGAAGATATCGGCTAGGTGCTGCGCGCACGGCGGATGAGCGTGCTATGCGCGCCTTCAGTGCAAACGTCAAGCGGCGGCTCCTCACGGAGCCGCCGCTTTTGTCTTGTTGACTGGTTGTTATGAAGCTTGCCCGCTTGAGAGCCTACCGGTCCAGATGTTCGAGGATCGGTCCGAGCAGGTAGGCCACGAAGAAGCCTCCACTCCAGATTAGAGCCGAGCCCCAGAGAACGACCCGGCTCAGCCGGCTAACCTCTCCGCACGTGGTGGGATCGTCCGCCGCGCACGCATCCTCTCGACGGAGACGCGGCGCCACCACGTAGGTCATCGCAAAGCTTGCGGCGATCAGTGTGCCTGCGATGCTGAAGGTCCAGATCTTATGACGCGACAGGCTCACAAGCCATGGAGCCGCCGAAAGCAGCGACGCCACCGCTGTTCCCATCCCCAGCAGAACCAGCACCGAGGGCAGGGCGCAGCAGATCAGCGTGCTGAACGAGCTGAATAAGGAGAAGTAGTTGAGCAGGGCCGCTCGTCTGGCCCTCTGTTCCGGAGCGAGAGGAAGCGAGGCCGTGTTCATCGGGCCTCCGTGATCGTCTTGTAGCGCAGCGTGGCGGCTACCTTGCCCTTGGGCGCCTGCGGAAGCACCGCAGCAACCGTCACGGTCTTGTCCAGTAGCGGAGCGATCTCCGTGCCGCCGGCCAGGGGAGATAAGGCATAACGATCCTGGGTTCCGGAGACCTCCAGGACCGGCGCGCTCGCCGTGCCCGTCAACCTGCCTCTGACGATAAGCTCCGCATCTTTGTGCGTGAAGCCGTTCTTCTCGACGGCTTCGTTGAACTGCCTCATCGAGGCGCTGTTGCCGGGGTTCAGCCGGATGCGGACCAGGCCGGTGTTGAGATCCACATCGACCGCGTCCACCCCTTGAACCCCCTTCATCGAGACATGGATCGCGTGAGCGCATGGGGCGCAGTCCATCCCGAAGACGGTGAGGTCGACCTGCTGGTACTCCGCATGTGCGGCGAGCGGGATCACTAAGAAAAACGTTGCGGCAATCATCTTTTTCATGACACTTCCTTTCAGTGGGAGCTGGTGTGGGAGGAGTATTTGAGATAGCTGAGGTTGATGGCGAAGCGAAGATGCTCCCGGCCGTAGATCGACTGCGAAGCATCGCGGAAGACAGGCGCCTGCACTCCGCCGGAGATGGCGACGGTTTTGAAGATCGCGAGCACCGACGGCCCGAGCCAGACCGTCGTGGTGCTGCTGTTGGGCAGAACCGCTCCGCTTTGCAGAAGATTGCCGGTGTGCTCCCCGGTCAGCTCCGCAAAGCCTCTGTAGTCCCACTGGTTGTATCCGCGGCGAAGCCTGGCCGGACGATAGCCGTAGACTCCGCTCCAGGAGATCGTGTCGGGGCGGCGATCGTGCGAGGCCTCCGCAAATCGGGTGTAGCCCGCGCCGACCCAGACGTACTGGCTTCTTGAAGCGAGGCCGGCCGCCAGGGTTCCGGCGACTCCGGGGGCACGATGGAGAGTGGAGAGGACGCCGGAGTCCTGCTGCGGCCCGGGAGCCACGACGCCAAGGCTCGCGGTCGACTCGATCCGCTTTCCGACGCTGGTCACCGAGTGCAGAAAACGCCACGACGCTCCCGCCGACCACTCGCTGCCCGGAACGATGCGGCTTTCGGGAAGCGACCCGCTGCCAAAAGCCGCCGGCAGAGAGGCGTTGATCGTTAGGTGCGGAGTGAGGCCGTACCCGAAACTGGAACCGGTCGAGAGCTGCGTTCCATTTGAGCCGCTGCGGCCGAAGATACCCGTATCGAAGCTCCACTCCCTCTGGGAGTTGACGGGGGTTGCATAACTGAAGACGGGGCCGTGGTCAGCGGCCAGGGCGATGCCTGGCAGTGCGAACGCACAGGCCAGAGCCATGAGGCACTTCATCGATGCTCCTTTGTTTGAACCAAATGAGGCGCAGGCACACCTTGGGTGTGCAGGTCATCGGATCGCGATCAAAGGAACGAATCAGATTCTAAGGACGGTGGTTCGTGCGGTCACCAGACCCGGCGGAGAGTACTCCTCGGGGGTTGCGAGCGGGGAGGCCGGGATCTTCTGCGCCCCGGCGAGGAGCGGCCTAAGCCACTCGACCACAGCGAGGTGAAGATCGACGACCGAAGCCGAGGCCGCAAGCTGAGGATGCTCGTCGGTGCGGATCTCGGATCGGCAGCAGCCCATCTTCTCCATGCCGTCGCATCTGCCGTGCATCGCCTGGCAGCATGCGCTCTCCTTCCGGCTCATGGCAGCATCCGTCATGCACGCCAATAAAGGCACTGCGGTGGAGAGCAGAAGGAGGATCGCAAGAAGACTGGCCAGCCGACGCATGACAGTCCCAGTATATTCCTGCGCGGCATGCAGGGAGTTAGAGCGATGGCGGGATTACCTCGAAGAGGATGGGATCTCGACTCCGGTTTTAATTCAATCCGAGTGAATGCGCCCTAATGCTTTGCCAGCCAGATCAACCCCACGGCAGCCAGCGCAACGCCAAGCATCCAGGCCCGTGCCGTATTCAGCCGCTCCAACCATTTGCTGTTCATCGCCTCACCTCGGCACCAATATTAGTCCTGTAGCCGGAGGGCGGGTATAGTCCTGTAGCCCGAGGGCAGGCCGGCTCGGTAGACTCACTTCATGGCTCCAGGGCGAGTGATGGCGTTGGACGTGGGCAAGGCGCGCATCGGCGTGGCCCTGACGGACCCGCTTGGCTACACCGCGCAGCCCTTGCTCACGGTGTGGCGCAAGGGTCGGGGCGAGGACCTGCGGAGCCTGCTGCGGATCGTCCGCAAGCATGAGGTGACGCACATCGTCATCGGCAACCCGCTGCACATGTCGGGCGATGTGAGCCCGTGGGCGGCGAAGGTGGAGGAGTTTGCCCAGGAGCTGTGCGAGCGAGCGCAGCTTCCGGTGGAGCTGTGGGACGAGCGGCTGAGCTCGCGCGCGGCGAATGAGCTGCTCGATGAAGCTGGGCACGACAGGCGCGATCGCAAGTTCGTCATCGACCAGGTTGCGGCGGTGGTCATCCTTCAGGACTGGATGGCGGCGCGGGAGCGCAGAGAGCTTCTCGAGCCACAAGATAACCGGGACCAGGGGCCGGTTGAGGAGAGCTGATTCACGCCTTCGCCGCCTATACTTGAAGAGAAGATTTCCGGGTTCGCGCCGATCCCCCGCGCGACCGTACTGAGGAGCTGATGGCCGCACTGATTGAAGCGATCGACGTAAAGCGCAAGACACTGTTCGAGCACGAGAACACGCCGTACTACTGCATGGAGGCCGACGTGAGCTCGCCGACGGCCCGCGGCGGGCAGACGCTGGTGCGCCTGAAGATGCGCAACCTGCTGACCAATGCAGTCTTCGAGAAGAGCTTCAAGGCGGGCGAGAAGTTCAAGGAGCCGGATCTGGAGCTGGTGGAGGCGATCTATCTCTACAGCGATGGCGACGGCTACCACTTCCTCGACCAGGTGAGCTTCGAGACGCTGACCTTGTCGGAGAATATGCTGGGCGGAGCGCTCAACTTTCTGATCGAGGGGCTGCTGATCCAGGTGAACAAGTACAACGGAAATCCTATTGGGCTGGAGCTGCCGATCTTCGTCGACCTGACCGTTACCGAGACGGAGCCGGGGCTGAGCGGAGCCTCGCAGAGCGGAAGCGTGACCAAGGTGGCCACGCTCGAGACGGGCCTTGAGATTCGTGTGCCGCTGTTTATCAAAGAGGGCGAGAAGGTGAAGGTCTCGACCGAGAGCCACGAGTTCGCCGGACGCGCTTAAGGAGACAGGCGCTGCCGCGCGGGCCCACTGCGCGTGGAGCGCCCACTTCGTGGGTGTAATCCCCTTCGGGTCGCGGCTCCCGTTGGTCGCTGGAAGAATCTTCGTGCCGACCAGCGGGAGGCCCAAGCCAACGGCGATTACGCGTCACGAAGTGACCGCCCCACGCGCAGTGGGCCCGGCCGACAGGCCATACGCCTTTACTTCTCTTTCAACCGGTCCAGCAGCCGCGTCAGCACCTCGCGTTCCTCGTCCGAGGGCTGGAAGTTGAGAGGCTTGCGCCGGATATAGCGGATATTCAGGTTAGCGATATCCGAAGCCATTACGATGAAGAGATTGCCCGGGATGTTGAACCAGAACTCATCCGGAACGGTCTCGAGATCCTCGCTCTTGGCCTTGCGAAAGTCGTCGCGCTCAAAGCGCCGGGGATTGGCCAGCGTGATGCTCTGCAGCGATCCGTCGGTGTTGAGCATGCGGTCCTGCACCATGCCCTGATAGAGCCCGCCGGTCTTGGTGAGCACGTCGGCCATGATGCGGAAGCTGCCCTCGGGCAGAAGCATGTCGCTGAACAGCAGGTCCCACTCGGAGATGCGCGGGACGATCGTCGCCAGCAGCGTGCGCATCCATCGCTTGTGCAGCAGACGCCAGATGCGGTTGTAGTTCAGCACGATGACGATGCGTGCGGCGGCGAGCACGGCCACCAGGGCATAGAGTCGCCACAGGATGACGAAGTTCATCCAGAAGAAGGCGCGCAGACTCGCAAAGAACTCGGAGTGGTGGTGCTGAAAGAAGGCGTCGCTCTCGAGCGAAGAGAAGACGGTCTCCAGGTCGTAGTGGCTTCCGGTGCGTGCGAGGGCTCCGCTCCACCGAGCCCACAACACAGCAGCGACAAGGGGAACGGCGGCGCCCATAATGGCGCGGGCGACCTCTTCGGCGTGGCTCTGGACGCGGGTCTTGCGGAAGACAACGAGATCGGCGGCCCATCGCGCGATCAGGTCCGGTCCGAGCAGGTAAACGGCGATGAGAAAGCTGACGAGCAGCGCCAGCACGGGGGGAGTTCTCCTAAGCTACGGCGTCACGAAGATCGGAGAGATGGAGCGTGATCTCGCCGAAGGAGGTGGGGATGACAGCGGACTCGTGCGTGCGGAGCTGGTCGAGCACAGCATCCTCATGCCGCTGGATGAACTCGATGATCTCGGAGCGCAGACGCTTCTGGCTGCTGCCGATGTTGGCATCCCGCAGCGAAAGCACATATTCAAGTTCTGAGCTGCTCATCGGAATCCTCGTAATACCTGCACGAAACCTTGTGCACCCTTGAAGATATCACGAGCTGTGGAAAAATCATGTAACGATTGCAGGCGCGAGACCCGCGAACGACACGGTCCACAACAGCTCCTGAGCCTTCAGAACACTGGCCACGGCTTCGTCCGCCGTGGCTCCCACTGCGCTCAGGTGGCCCATCTTGCGGCCCTTGCGGGGGCGGTGCTTCTCGTAGAGGTGCAGCCGGACGCCCGGCACGGCGAGGGCGCGGTCGAAATGCGGCTCCCGGGCCGAGCCGTCTTCGTTCAGCCAGACGTCGCCTAGAAGATTGGCGATGGCGCAGGGTTGAACGGTCGTGACATCGCCCAGCGGGAGATCGCAGACGGCGCGGACCAGCTGCTCGAACTGGCTGGTGACGGAGGCGCGCTCGCTCGAGTGATAGCTGTTGTGCGGGCGCGGCGCCAGTTCGTTGACCAGGAGCTTGCCCTCGGTGGTGACGAACATCTCGACGGCGAGGATGCCCTCGAGTCCGAAGGTGTCGGCGATGCTCTCGGCCAGATCGCGGGTCTCGACCTCCATGGGCTCGAGCAGTGGCGCAGGTATCACGCTCCAGGCGAGAATCTGATTCTCATGATGGTTCCAGGCGGCGGGATAGACCTTCACCTCGCCCGAGGGCGAGCGGGCCACCAGCACCGAGATCTCGCGTTCGAGCTCGACCGCCCTTTCGACCACGCCGGGGCCTTCACCCAGGGCCTCCCAGGCTCCGCGAAGCTCCTGCTCGGAGTCAGCACCGGGACGGAAGCCGACCTTGCCCTGGCCGCGGCCGTCGTAGCCCCCGGTGGCGGACTTGCAGAAGCATCGCCCGCCGAGCGCTGGAATCGCCTCGCGCAGATCCTCGAGAGAGCGCACGGCGCGGAAGTCGCCGAGTGGGAAGCCGTTTTTGCGCAGCCAGTTCTTCTGCTCGATGCGGTCCTGGATCACGGCGAGCATGTTGCGGCCGGGCCGGACCGGGGCGAAGCTGGCGGCGGCGTCCATGCTGGCCAGCGAGATCTGCTCGATCTCGAGCGTGACGACGTCGCATCCGCGGGCCAGGTTGGCGGCCTCGCGCGCGTCGTCCCAGTTGGCCTCGATGCAGCCATCGACGACGAAGCGAGCCGGGCAGGCGGGGTCGGGATCGAGCACCTGGATGCGGTAGCCCATGGCGCGGGCGGCCATGGCGGTCATACGTCCCAGCTGGCCGCCACCGAAGATGCCGATGGTGGCGCCCGGAAGGATGGGGTTGCGTGGAGAGGCTTTGCTCACGCCTTGGCCTCGCGCGTGGCTGAATTTATTTCAAAAGCGTTGGGCTCTGTATCGGGAGCGTCCGGATTCGCCTCTTCGATGGTCTGCGCGAGAACCTCGTCGCGGCGCGAATTACGCCAGGCGGTGAGCTTCTGCTGCAGCGCGGCGTCGGTGGTGGCGAGGATCTGCGCGGCCAGCAGGCCTGCATTGGCCGCTCCGGGAGCGCCGATGGCCAGCGTGCCCACGGGAACGCCCTTCGGCATCTGCACGATGCTCAGCAGCGAGTCCATGCCCTGCAGCGCGGTGGCCGGGATAGGCACGCCGAGCACCGGCACGACGGTCTTGGCCGCGACCATACCGGGAAGATGCGCCGCTCCGCCCGCGCCGGCGATGATGACGCGAAGCCCGCGTGCGGCAGCGGTGGAGGCGTACTCGAAGAGAAGATCGGGGGTTCGATGCGCCGAGACGATGCGAACCTCGTGGGGCACGCCGAACTCATTCAGCATCTCGATGGCGCCGCGCATCACCGCATAGTCATTGCGGCTTCCCATGATGACTCCAACCAGCGGTGAAGAGGGCATAGGGCGATTATACGGGTGCTGCACGCACGGCGAGCGTGCTCGCTGGGGTGGACTCCGCGCGTAGTGGGCCCGGCCGACAGGCCATCGCCTTTGTTAAGAAAATTGCAGTTACAAATAACTCGACCTAACTAGGGAGCTTTTTTCTTTCCGCGAGTTGGCTTCGACCCCTCGCGCCACTTGCGCGTGGGGTCGTCGTCGGGGTCGGGAGTCTCCTGCGGCGGGCGCAGATCTTCAGGGATGTGGCGCAGGTTGACGCGAATGCGCGTCCACGTCGAAGAGCTTCCACGCATGGAGTCGACAAGGACATCATCGACGGCCAGCAGCTTCGCGGCTTCGGGATGTTTCTCCCTCCAGCGCTCGAGGCCAGCCTGCGCCTCCTGCTTGTTCGTCGAGTTGGCGATGACCAGCAGCGGCATGGTCGAGCGCCGGGCCTTCGGCTTTGCGGCGTCCACTTCATCGTCTTCACTGGCCGCAGCTTTCTTTTCGGAGGCTTTCGTGCGCGTTGACTTCGCCGCCGTTTTGGCGCGTGAAGGAGCCACGCGTGTCCCTTCGCTCTCCATCTTGCGGAAGTGGGGAGGCCAGGGAGCATCGCCGAGTCCCGCAGCTTCATCCTGCGCAGCCAGATCGAGCAGGGCCTCGAGCGATCCCGCAGCCTCGTCCATCGCCGCATGCGGGTCGCCCTTCTTCGCAAACCGCTCGGGCACGGTGAAGATCGTGAACTCCGCCGGATCGCACGCGAGCACCTCGTCCCACGCGAGCGGTGCCGAGACCCGCGCATCGGGCAGTGGACGCACCGAGTAGGCAGCGGCGGTGGTGCGGTCCTTCGCGTTCTGGTTGTAGTCCAGAAAGACGCCGTGGCGCTCCTCCTTCCACCACTTCGAGCTGGCCAGCGCCGGCGCACGACGCTCGACCGCACGCGACAGGGCCAGCGCGGCGCGGCGCACCTCGGTGAAGCTCCAGCGCGGATGGATGCGGACGTTGATGTGCATGCCGCGCGATCCGCTGGTCTTGGGCCAGCCTTGGAGGCCGGTCTCTTCGAGCACGGCCCTCACCTCCATGGCGACGCGGCGCACGTCGTTCCAGCCTACGCCGGGGATGGGGTCGAGGTCGATGCGAAGCTCGTCGGGGTGGTCGAGATCGCTGGTGCGAACGGGGTGGGGGTGCAGCTCCATGCAGCCGAGGTTGACGATCCAAGCCAGGCCGGCGGCATCGTCGACGACGATCTCCTCGGCGGTGCGGCCCGAGGGGAAGGAGAGGGTCACGGTGCGGATCCACGCGGGATGATCGGAGGGCGCGCGCTTCTGGTAGAAGGGCTCGGCCTCGGCGCCGTTGACGAAGCGCTTCAGCACGATGGGGCGGTCGCGAATTCCCTGGAGAGCGCCGGGCGCGACCGCGAGATAGTAGCGAACCAGGTCGAGCTTGGTGACCTGGACCTGCTTCGAAAAATAGAGCTTCGCCGGGTGCGTCACCCGCACCTCGCGGCCGTCGATCGAAAGAATCTCCACTGCCTCGTCTGCGCTCATCGTGCTGATAGTGTGATGCTTCTTCGCAGGTCAGCGCGGCCGGCCAGGCAGATATTAGGCTTTAAGTGATGACTGGAATGAACCTTCGGCTCTCGCTTCGTCTCGCTCTTCTGATTGCGCTCTCCTCCCTTTTACCGGCATCTCTTTGGTGCTCCGACCCTCCGTCCGCTGCTGCTCCGAAGCCTGCTCCCGACGTGCTCGTCTTCACCAACGGCGACCAGTTGACCGGCAAGGTGATGCACTCGACCGGAGACACGCTGCTGTTTCACAGCGACATGGCCGGGGACGTCAGCGTCAGCTGGTCCAAGGTGAAGGAGCTGCGCTCCGACCGCCAGTTCGTGGTGCTGGGCAAAGGAGCCCACTGGAGCTGGCGCAACGCCGGCAATGTTCCCTCAGGTTCGATTAAGGTGGAGGACAACAAGATCCAGCTCAACGGCAAGCAGCAGACCCAGACGATGCCGATCAAGAACACCGCCGACGTGCTCGATCTCGACACCTACAATCGCGAGGCTCTACGGGACGTAAGCTTCTTCCGGCACTGGACCGGCACGGCCTCGCTCGGCATCACCGAGGTTCAGGCGACGCAGGACAACTCCACCATCACGGCCGCGGCCACGCTGCTGCGCAATACTCCGACCGTCGATTACCTTCCACCGCGCAATCGCACGATGGTCAACTTCTCGAGCTCGTATAGCAGCATCACACAGCGCCAAGCGGTCGGAGCGCCCGTGCTGCCCGATCTGAAGACCTCGATCTATCACGTCGACTCCGAGCGCGACGAGTATCTCTCCTCGCGCATCTACCTTCTGGCCGGGGTGGCCTTCGATCACAACTTCTCGCAAGGTTTGGACCTGCAGCAGATCTACGGCGCCGGTGTCGGCTGGACCGTGATCAAACAGCCGCAGCAGACCCTCGACATCCGGGCAGCGCTGCAGTATGAGAAGCAGGAGTTTCTGGCCTCGGCGCTCGAGAGCAACACCAACCTGATCGGCTCGACCCTCGGCGTGAACTATATGCGCAAGCTGCCGTTGAATACGGTCTTCCTGCAGCAACTGCAATATCTGCCAGCCTACAACGACCCGACGGCATACTCGGCCAACGAGACCAACAGTCTCACCTTCCCGGTCTACAAACGCTTCAGTTTCCAGGTGGGATCGCAGGACAGTTATTTGAATAATCCGCCGGTCGCGATCTTTCCTGCTCCGGTGAACCGCAGGAATTCGTTCCAGTTTACGACAGGGATCAGCCTTACTTTGAAGTGACGAACAAGGCGAGGCCTGCCGACCGCCCCACGCGCAGTGGGTCGGTCGGCAGCGCATATCTTTTACCTTTTCAGGCCCCGTGTCCGGCCTCGACCACCTCGAAGGGACGCATCATCTCGTTGTCCTCGTGCTCGAGGAGATGGCAGTGCCAGACGTAGCGCCCGGTGTAGCCCTCGAACGGGACGATGATGCGGGTGACGTGCCCCTTCTCGCAGCGCACCGTGTCCTTCCATCCCATCTCCTCGGGGCCGGGCTTCTGCACGCTCTGGGTGAAGCGGAGCTCGCCCTTGTCCTGAAAGAGAAAGACGTCGAAGGAGCGGCGGTCGAGAATCTGGAACTTCACCAAGTGCAGGTGGATAGGGTGCGTGTCCTCGGTGAGGTTGACGATCTCCCAGATCTCGATGGTGTCGATGACGGGCTTCTCGGTGACGGGAGCGTGCCAGGGCGTATTGTTCAGCATCATCCCCATCGACTCCTGCACCAGGTTCATCTTCTCGTCGAGGGTCAGGCGGCGCGTCTTCACGGCGCGGCTCTCGGGGATGCGATCGATGGTACGGAGCGCGGGCGGAAGCGAGCCCTGTTGTGTGGAAGTCGCAGGCGGTTGCGTTGAGGCAGCAGGCGCTACGCGGAACTGCATGATCTCGAAGCTGTCGTTCTTCAGCAGGATCTTCTCGCCCGCATGCGCGCTGAAGTCGAAGACGATGTCCGTCCGCTCGGCCGGCCCCAGCAGCATGCGCTTGGCCTTGACCGGAGCGGGCAGCAGGCCCTGGTCGGAGCCGATGATGTTCATCTCGGAGAGATTCCCGAAGGAGAGCCGGAAGAAGCGCGCGTTCGATCCGTTCATCACGCGGAAGCGGTACGGTCGCGGCTCGACGTCGAGGTACGGCATCAGCTTTCCGTTGGCCAGCATCACGTTGCTGTAGACCTCAGGCACCCACGGCGACTTCGGGTCGGGCGAGACCGGGTAGTCGAGCTGGCCGTCAGACTGCAGAAATCGGTCGAAGAGCATCAGCGGAATCTCGTACCTGCCCCTGGGAAGATTGAGAGAGTCCTCGCGCTCATCGCGGATGAGGAAGAGGCCCTGCATTCCGGCGTAGATGTTGAGCCGGTTAATGCCCATGGTGTGGTCGTGGTAGAAGAGCAACGCGGCGTCCTGCCGATTGGGATAGTGATAGAGCAGCGACTTGCCGGGCACGACCCAGTCCTCGGGGTAGCCATCGCTTTTGGAGGGGGTGCGGCCACCGTGCAGATGGACGACGGCGCGAACCTCGGGCGCGCTGGCCTCGGCTCCGTGGAGGGTGTGGTCGATGGGAAGAAAGTGTTTCTGCGGGAGTTGGTTCATCCACTCGACCATCAGGCCCTGACCGCTACGAGTCTCGAAGAGCGGCCCGGGCACCGAGCCGTTGAAGCCCCACAGACGCGTGGTGGGAAGGTCGCGGTGGACCTTCTGGTGGATCTCCTGCATCGTGACGCGGAAGAGCGGCAGTGTCTTGCCCGGGTGCTCGGGATCGGGATGCGTGCCGGTGCTCTTGAGGACCGATGGCAGCGGGAGCGGGTCGACGTAGGGTTCGAGCTTGGCCGGATCGAGCGCTTCGGGAGGGAGAGCAAATCCTGCGGCAAACATGGACCGGTCGAGCGAGAGGCCGGTGGCCAGGGCGCCGGCGTGGCCGAGAAATCTTCTTCGTGAGATCAATGGAGTTGTGCCTCTTCCTTCAAAAGATAAACCGATTCAAGCGATGGCCTGCCGGCCGGGTCCACTGCGCGTGGCCATCCCCACAAACGAAGACCTGTTTGTGGGAGCCCCGGTACGGGCGGTCACTTCGTGACGCGTATCGGGACTTCGCCATGGGCCTCCCGTTGGTCGTTTGCGAAGATGTTTGCGCCGAACCGAAGGGAGGCCCACGGCAAAGCCGGTACACACGTCACGAAGTGACCGCCCCACGCGTAGTGGGCTCTAGCGGCAGTGCACGTCTTTCAGGCTAAAAAAAGGGCGCCGGAGCGGACCGCCTCCAGCACCCCTTTGTAGCAGGTTCAGTCTGGACGACGACTAGAACGGGAAGCCAGGAAATCCCGGGAAGCCAGGGAAGCCATTCGTCACGAGTCCAGTGTTGGGGTCGAGCATGTAGGTTCCACGCTGCGGGTGGCTGAAGTCGAACATGTTCAGGAGCGTTCCGGCGCGGCTGTCGAAGGATCCCTCGATACGCTGTCCGCCGACCCAGTTGTCCTCGACAAAGCGCAGGATCGAGCTCTGGTCGGTGACGTTGTGATCGACGAAGTTGTGCTTGGCATAGGGCGAGACCACCAGAAGCGGAAGTCTCGGGCCGTAGCCGCAGCGTCCCTGCGCATGGGTGGCGGTGACGCTGGACAGAGCCGTCGAGCCGTCTCCGCAGGAGCCGGTGGCGATGAGCGCGTCGGCAGCCGAGGTGGACTGGTTGGCGATGGGGCTCATCTGGTGGTCGTACCAACCGTCGGAGTCGTCATAGGCGATCACGACGGCGGTCTCCTGCCAGTCACGCTGCTGCTGCAGGAAGTTGATGACGTTGACGACGAAGGTCTGCTCGTCGAGAGGATCGGAGTAGCCGGCGTGGCCGTCCTGATAGCCAGGAGCCTTCAGGAAGCTGACCGCCGGGAAGTTGCCAGCCTTCACCGCGGCGAAGAAGTCGTCGGTGTCGTACTGGTGGTTGGCCTGGTCGGAGTAGCCGATGGACTGAACCGACGAGGGACGGAGGTGCTTCAGGTTGGCTGTCGAGGTGTAGTACTGGAACGGCTCGTGGTGCGGGATGTAGTCCGGCTTCAGGGTGTTGGTGACCTTGGAGGTGTGGGTGCGGTTGCAGCCCGTCGATCCGTCGGGGTTCTTGGTGCTCAGGTTGAAGCCGCCCTGGAAGAAGCCCCAGGTCACGCCGCGGCTGTTCAGCAGGTCGCCGATGTTCTGGCCCCCGAACTGCACTGTGCCGGTTCCCGAGCAGATATCGCCGATGGGGTCGGCGTCCGAGATCAGGGTCTGTCCACCCTGTCCGTCGGACACCAGCGAGTCGCCCGCGCTGGCCGAATCGGTGACGCCGCCGGTCTGGCCTGAGATGAGGTTGATCGCACCCGGGGTGGAGGGTCCGAAGTTGGTGTCATAGGAGTTGTCGCTCATCGCGAACTGCTGGGCATAGTTCCAGTACGCGGTGACCGTGTTGCCGTCGTAGTAGCCCATCACCAGGCCATTGGTGTTCTGGCCGTTTGGGGGAGGTCCGGGGGTGCCGGTGTACTTGGGGAAGCCGTCCATCAGGCCGCCATGAAAGGCCTGCTGCTCAGGGGTATAGTCGTGATCCTGGTCGGCGGTGGACGCCTGCGAACGATCCAGGCGGAAGGGGTTCGACGCTCCGGCTCCATTCAGAGCCTTGTTCAGGAAGTTGGGATTGTTGTTCAGAAGACCGTCGGTCAGACCATTGATCGACGGAGTTCCCGGAGCAGCGACGAAGCGGGGCTCGCCCTTGGGATTCAGAGCGTTAGGGTAGGTGCCGAAGTAATGATCGAAGGAGACGTTCTCCTGAAAGATCACGACCAGGTGCTTGATCGGGGTGGACGTCGGATAATTCGCTTGCGCGTTCGCAAGCGAGGGCCCCATAACCTGTCCGGCCACGAGCATCGTGGCGACAGCACTCGCAAAAAGCTTCTGCATACACTCTCCTTGAATCAGGGCCGCTGGAGGGCTGGCCATCGCCAAAGTTAGCGGGCGTTTATGAAAAAACGGTGACAATCGAGTGAATCTTCCAAAGGAAGACTGTCGGTAACCTCTATTGGTCTCCATCCTGCATGGATCTGCATAGAGGGCATGCCTTCAACGCATTGGGAGGGCCTAGGCCCCTAGACCTAGCCAGCCGCCGTCCGGGGCGGCATAGAATATTTCTATGCCCATTGATTTGAACGTCACGCTCGCCTCGGCCGATCCCGAGATCGCAGCGCAGATTGAGAACGAGGTCGTCCGCCAGCACGATGGCCTGGAGATGATCGCCTCCGAGAACTTCGTCAGCCGCGCCGTCCTCGAGGCAGCCGGGACCGTCTTCACCAACAAGTACGCCGAGGGCTACCCCGGAAAGCGTTACTACGGCGGCTGCGAGTACGCCGACGTGGTCGAAAACATCGCCGGCGACCGCGTGAAGCAGCTCTTCGGGGCCGAGCACGCTAACGTGCAGCCGCACTCGGGCTCGCAGGCCAACGCCGCGGCCTACATGTCGCTGGTCTCTCCAGGAGACACCGTCCTCGGACTCGATCTCGCCCACGGTGGCCACCTCACTCACGGGCACAAGCTCAACTTCTCCGGCAAGCTCTACCGCATGGTCGGCTACCAGGTCCGCAAGGACACCGAGACCATCGACTATGACGAGCTTGAGGCCATCGCCGTACGAGAGAAGCCGAAGATGATCATCGGCGGCGGCAGCGCCTATCCGCGCTTCTTCGACTTCGCCCGCATGCGCGAGATCGCCGACAAGGTTGGAGCCTTCCTGATGGTGGACATGGCGCACTTCGCCGGCCTGGTCGCGGGCGGCGTCCACCCCTCGCCGGTTCCCTACGCCGACATTACGACGACGACCACTCACAAGACTCTGCGCGGACCCCGCGCTGGTCTCATCCTATCGAAGCAGCAGCACGCGGCCAACGTCGACCGTAGCGTCTTCCCCGGCCAGCAGGGCGGACCGTTGATGCACATCGTCGCGGCCAAGGCCGTCGCCTTCAAGGAGGCGCTCGACCCCTCGTTTGCCGCCTACGCGCAGCAGATCGTCGCCAACGCCAAGGTTCTGGCCGAGGCTCTGGCCGCCGAGGGCTACCGCATCATCTCGGGCGGCACGGACACGCACCTGATGCTGGTCGACGTCTTCCAGAAGGGCATTCTGGGCTCGGAGGCGGAGAACGCGCTCGGCGAGGCCGGAATCACGGTCAACAAGAACGCCATCCCCTACGACACCAATCCGCCGATGAAGCCCTCGGGCATCCGCATCGGAACCCCGGCCCTGACCACCCGCGGCATGAAAGAGGCCGAGATGCGCCGGGTCGCCGGCTGGATCGCCTCCGCGCTCGAGAACCGCAACGACGCGGCCACGCTCAGTGCCATCCGCAAAGAAGTGGCCGAGCTCGCCGACCAGTTCCCGCTCTACGGCTGGCTGCGTCAGAAGTAAGGTTTAGAAGACTTGGCCTGCTGGCCGGGCCCACTGCGCGTGGGGCGGTCCCTTCGTGACGGGTATACCGGCTTCGCCGTGGGCCTCCCGTTGGTCGGCGCGAAGATTTTATTCAAGCGACCAACGGGAGCTTCACCCCGAAAGGGTTCTACGCGTCATGAAGGGACCGCTCCACGCGCAGTGGCCCCGGCCGGCAGGCCATCCGCGAGACTTCTCGGCCCTTTTGCGCGTCCATCCTGAGTGGACTTGAGCATCAGGACCGTGTTAACTCATAGCGTCTCGCAGGAAGGAGCTTTGCCCTCATGACCCTCGAGGTCCTCACCTGGCTCATCGCCATCCCGCTGCTGGGCCTGATCACCGGCATGCGGACGATGACGCCAATGGCGATCCTCTGCTGGTTCGCCTGGCGCGGCCTGCTTCCGGTCGATCCGTGGGCCTCCTGGGCGGCGAAGCTTCCGGTCGCGATCCTCTTCACCCTTCTCGCCGCGCTCGAGTACTATGCCGACAAACGTGGCCTGGCTCCCCGCCCCACGCGTCCTCTTGTGCTGGCCGCGCGCTTCTTCCTGGGCGGCCTGGTTGGAGGCATCATCGCCACCTCGCTCGACGCCCCCGGTCTCGAAGGCGTCATCCTGGGCGTTCTTGGAGCTCTGCTGGGGGCCTTCCTGGCCTACCAGTTGCGCCATCAGCTCACCCGCAAACTTGGCTGCAAGGTCTGGCACATCACCCTCAGCGAGGATATCTTCGCCATCGCTCTGGCTATTCTCTGCATGGGCATCGTCACCGGCTGAGGCACGTCGGGCTGGTCAGTACGCTACAGGCCGGGAACGCTACAATAGTCGAGGCGATTCCGGAAGGATGCAGCCGGGAGCTCGGAAGGCATACGAGAAGGCATGAGCTGGTTTAAACGCGAAGATAACGAGATCGTCAATGACTCCGAGCGGACGGTTCGCACCGAGGGTCTCTGGGTGCGCTGTCCGAAGTGCCGGGAGATCATCTTCAAGGCCGATCTCGAGGCCAATCTTCACGTCTGCCCCAAGTGCGGCTATCACTTCCGCATCGGCGCCCGCGCGCGTATCGACGCCCTGCTCGAGCCCGGCTACGAGCTTGTCGACCTTGACCTCCGCTCGACCGATCCCCTTGAATTTACGGATCTTAGACCCTATAAAACGCGCCTTGAAGAGGCCCGCCGCAAGACCGGTCTGAACGACGCCATCATCAATGCCGTCGGCAACCTCGGTCCCATCCCGGTCGTGCTCTCGGTCATGGAGTACAGCTTCATCGGCGGCTCCATGGGCTCGGTAGTGGGCGAGACCATCGCCCGAGCGGTCGATCGATCGCTCGAGACCCGCAGCCCGCTCATCATCATCTCGGCCTCGGGCGGAGCGCGCATGATGGAGGGCATCGCCTCGCTGATGCAGCTGGCGAAGGTCTCGGCCGGCCTGGCCCGCATGGACGACGAGAGGATTCCCTATATCTCCGTGATGACCGACCCCACCACCGGAGGCGTCACCGCGAGCTTCGCCATGCTAGGTGATCTGAACATCGCCGAGCCTGGGGCCCTGATCGGCTTTGCCGGTCCCCGCGTCATCGAGCAGACCATTCGCCAGAAGCTGCCTGAGGGCTTCCAGCGCTCCGAGTTTCTGCTCGAGCACGGCTTCCTCGATGCCATCGTTGACCGCAAAGAGATGAAGCACTACCTGATCGACACGCTCGGCTGGATGAATCAGTAGAAGTGACCGCCCCACGCGTAGTGGGCCCGGCAGGCAGGCCAGCAGCTTTTTCTTTCCTCAAAAAACAGCGTAGCTTCGTTCCTAGCTACCCTCTCCGCCCCGTCAGCCGCTTCAGGCTCGCCGGAGGCATAATCCCCAATATGCGAGTGAACGCCAGATACAGCACTCCAAAGAGCGGGAGCACAATTGCGCCCACGATCAACGAGGCATAGCGAACATTGTGGAACGGCAGCACGCGCTTTACCCCGTAGGCGATGCCAGCGGCCACCAGCGCCGCTCCCCATAGACGCAGGATGCGCGGGGCCTGCGAAGGGACAGCCCCGATGCGGGCGTGCAGTTTGCGGCGCAGCAGGGCGAACTCCACCCATCCGGCGAGCCCGGCAGAGAGCGTAAGCCCGGCGACTCCCCACAACGGATTAATGTGCAAGAGGCGAGGTAGAGGCAGAGCGAAGAGATACCCCAGCCCGATCGTAAGCACGACCCGGATAATGGCGAAGTTGAGCGGTGTGCGCGTGTCGCGCAGAGCATAGAAGGCCGAGGAGTAGAGCCGGCCCGAGGTGGAGGCCAGCAGCCCCACGGCCGAACCCGCAAGCACGTTCCACACCAGTGTCACGTCATGGCTTCCGAATTTTCCCGTGCGATAGATAGCCGCGACCACGACGTCTCCCAGAACCAGAAACGCGACCGCCGAAGGCACCACGAAGAAGGCGATGTTCTGCAGGCCCTGCGCGAGACGCTGCCGCAGCACGCCTGCGATTTCCTCTGTCGTTCCCAGGGCGCTCGACATCGCGGGAAGCTCCGCTGCAGAGACCGCCATGCCGAACAAGCTTACCGGCAGCGAGTTCAACGTCTGCGCATAGGCCAGCGCCGAGATCGCGCTGGTCGGGAGATAACTCGCGATCATCGAATCCACAAACGCGCTTACCTGCACGACTCCCCGGCTAAGGAAGACGGGGAAAAAGTTTCGAATAACGATCTTCACCGAGGCCGATCCCAGTCTCAGTTGCAGCGAGAGGGGATGCAGAAGGCGTAAGACGGACGGCAGCTGCACGGCAAACATCAGGCCGCTGCCCAGGACCGAGGCCATCGCGATTACGATGGCCAGATGCTCCTGGCCTTGACGTCCGCCATTCCACAGGAAGGCTACGATCATTGCCAGGTTCCAGATGATCGGCGCTGTATAGGAAAGCAAAAACTTCCGATGACTGTTCAGAACTCCCAGGCACCAGGCCGAAAGTGCGAAGAGCGCCGCGCCAGGAAAGAGAATTCTCACCAGGCGAATGGAGAGGTCGCGCTTGGCGTCGTGAAAGCCCGGCGCGATGGCCTTAACCAAGAGCGGCGAAGCGAAGACGCCAGCCAGAACCAGCACGGAGGTGACCATCACGAGAATGGCGAAGATCGCTTCGGCCAGCTCGGAGGCTTCTTGATGACGCTCTTCTGCGCGCAGACGAGCATAGACTGGAATGAATGAGGCCGAAAGAACGCCCTCGCCGAAGAGGTTTTGCAGAATATTCGGTATGCGGAACATTGCCCGGAAGGCATCGGCTACATAGGAGTTGCCCAGGTAGTGCGCGAAGATGCGATCTCGCACCAGTCCCATCAGGCGGCTCGCCATGATGCCGGTCGCGACCGCGAGAGCCGAAGAGCGCCCCGCGAAGCCTTTCGAAGAGGAGACCGCCTGTGAGTTGGAAACGGAGTCTGTCACCGTGTCTTTAACTCTACAAGGCGATGGCCTGCCGGCCGAGCGTAGTGGTCTGCGCGGCAGCGCCTGCTCTTCATCGTTTACGCCGAATGCTGGAAGGTACGCGTGGCCTGGGCCTTGTTGCGAATCGCGTTGAGGAAGTTGTCGTTGTCCGTCTTGCGCGGCGTCGCTCCCCAGCTGCTCTCCTTGGGGCGCGCGGGACCAGCCCACGACTCCGTCTCAATCTGGGCCGCGGTCTCGCGGTCATAGCCCATGCGCTCGAGGATTGGCCTCTCCTCAGCCAATGTCTCCACAGCCGGCGGTGCGGTCTGGATCATCGTCTCCAGCCTGATCTCCATCTTGGCCTCTCCCTTGCCCGAGACCGCTTCCTTGCTTCTTCCCGCATGCCGGTCGGCGAGGATCGATGCCGTGAAGTTGTCCATCAGCCGCTGCGCACACTTCTGCCCGCACAGGTGCTTGGAGCTCTTCCGCGCGCTCTTCCCGGTGCCCCACGCCCGCATCCTCAGCTCGCCGCCCTGTTCCTCGGCCACGAACCAGTCGCTCGCCAGCTCGAGCTTCTCCGCACCGCACATATCGCAATTGATCGCCTGCCGGATCATCGTCTCTCTTCTCCCCTGGTGTCTCTTCCTGACACACTGCTCTCATCGGCAGAAGCGTTCTTAGGATGAGCCCAAAGAGAAGAGGCGTCTCGCTTAATGCATCCCATTTAAACTTGTCCTCGGAATGGAAGCCGCTCGCCCATCTCGAACCGCGCTCCGCGTTGCCATGCGGCGTGCCGCGCACCAGATCTACGACGCGAAGCCGCTGGTGCTCGACGATCCTATCGCCATCCCTATCCTCGGCCGCGAATATCTTCCCGAGGTCGAGCGCACCGCCACCAAGCTCCATAAGCCACACTCCATCGCTCTGCGGGCATCCCTGGTGGCGCGCAGCCGCTACGCCGAAGACCTGCTCGCCCGCGCCGTGGCGGCAGGCGTCACCCAGTATGTTCTGCTCGGCGCTGGGCTCGATACGTTCGCGTATCGCAATCCCTTTTCTCAGCTGCGCGTCTTCGAGATCGACCACCCCGCCACGCAGCAGTGGAAACGCGATCTGCTCTCCATCAACAACATTGCGATCCCCTCCAACCTTACCTACGCCCCGGTCGACTTCGAGCATCAGCAGCTGGCCACACAGCTCAAAGCCGCAGGCTTCGATGCGTCTGTTCCGACGTTCTACGCGTGGCTTGGCGTCGTCCCTTATCTCACGCAGGCGGCGTTTCGTTCCACGCTCGCGCTGATCGCCCAGTCTGCTCCTGGCAGTGGCGTGGTGATGGACTACGGCCAGCCCCGCTCGGCGCTTCCTCCTCTCGAGCAGCTAGCGCACGATTCGCTTGCCTCGCGCGTGCAGCTGGCGGGCGAGCCCTTCCAGCTCTTCTTCACGCCGATCCAGATGGCGAAGGAGCTCGCCGAGTTCTGGAACGTCGAGGACCTGGGCTCCTCTGAGCTCAACGAGCGCTACTTCGCCGGACGCATCGACAAACTTCGCATGCTCGGCTCGGCGGGCCGCATCGTCAGTGCGTGGCTTTAGGGTGTATCGATTTCTTCAAGAAGATGGCCTGCAGGCCGGGCCCACTGCGCGCGGGGCGGTCATTTCGTGACGCGTAGTGGGCCTTCGGCGTGGGGCTCCCGTTGGTCGCTTGTGAAGATCTATGCGCCGACCAGTGGGAGGCCCACGGCGAAGCCGGTATACGCGTCACGAAGTGACCGCTCCACGCGCAGTGGGCCCGCGCGGCAGCGCCCGCCTTCTCTGTGACGGAAGCTGTTCCAACGCGATACCATCGCAGGCAATGAAGCTACCCGTTCAGCCCCCGGTCGCACCCATGCTCGCCAAGCGGGTCGAGGAGATCCCCGAAGGCGATGCCTGGATCTTCGAGCCCAAGTGGGACGGCTTTCGCGCCCTCATCTTTCGCGACGGCGACGAGCTTCTGATCCAGAGTCGCGACCGGAAGCCACTCGACCGCTACTTCCCCGAGCTCGCCGGGCCGCTGAAGCAGCAGCTTCCTCCGGGCTTTGTGCTCGACGGCGAGATCGTCATCGCCGCCTCTACCGGGCTCGACTTCGACGCCCTGCAGCTGCGCATTCATCCCGCAGCCTCGCGCATCAAGCTTCTGTCGCAGCAGATTCCCGCCTCGGTCGTCTTCTTCGACGTGCTCGCGCTCGACGACCGCGACCTGACGAAGACCCCCTTCGCCGAACGGCGAGCCGAACTCGAGTCTCTGCTCTCGACGGCCACGCCTCCGCTTCACCTCACACCCGCCACACGCGATCACGCGACCGCGCGCGACTGGTTCCGGCGCTTCGAGGGCGCAGGCCTCGACGGTGTGATGGCCAAGCCTGCCGGGGTTCTTTACGAACCCAACAAGCGCTCGATGCTCAAGGTGAAACACGAGCGCGACTGCGACTGCGTCGTCGCCGGCTTTCGTTGGCACAAAGATGGCGAGAATGAGGCCGTTGGGTCGCTTCTACTCGGCCTTTACGATGCCCTGGGCGCGCTGCAGCACGTCGGTGTCTGCGCCAGCTTCACCCAGGCGAAGCGTCGTGAGCTGGTCGAGTTCCTCGCGCCCTATCGCACGGATGCGCTGGCCAGTCATCCCTGGCGAAGCTGGGTCGAGAGCGAAGCCGAAAATCAGCGCATGCCCGGCGGCCAGAGCCGATGGAGCCAGGGCAAAGATCTCTCCTGGCTGCCTCTGCGGCCCGAGCTTGTGGTAGAGGTTGCCTACGAGCACATGCAGGGTACGCGCTTCCGTCATATGGCGCAGTTCCGCCGCTGGCGCACGGACAAGCCGCCGGCCGCATGCACCTATGAGCAGCTAGAGGTGGTTGCGCCGCACGAGCTGGCGGCGATCTTTCAGACCGGCCGGTGAAAAGATAAAAGCGATAGCCTGCTGGCCGGCCCCACCTGCGCATGGGGTGGTCACTTCGTGACATGTGTATATCCCTTTCGGGTCACGGCTCCCGTTGGTCGCTGGAAAGATATTTGCGCCGACCAGCGGAAGGCCCACGCCGAAGGCGGTATACGCGCGTCACGAAGGGTGCGGTCCCACGCGTAGTGAGCCCGCGCGGCAGCGCATTTACTTCGCCCAAACGCTTGCGTTCAGGCACTCCACCACGCCATCGATGATGGCGCTCAGGCCCGCGGTAAAACGGTCTGCATCGAGGATCTGCTTCTCCTCTACCGCATCGGTGATGTTGATGGCGGCGTTCACCATCTCGAGCGCGGCCTTCTTCTTCTGATCTCCCGTGCCCGCGCCCAGCATGTCCTCAACGCCATGCAGAACGCCCGGCAGAAACGCCAACGTCCGCAGAAAGATCTTCATGAACTCCATCGTCAGTCTCCTTTGTTTGTTCGTCGTTTAGCGCCGCATCAGGTCGATGGCCAGATGCGCCAGCGTGACCAGTGCCCCAATGGCTGCGGTAAATCCCTTCATGCGCTGTACGCTGCGCTCGTGGCGATCGACGCGCTCTTCGATCAGGCTCAGCCTGCCTGGCTGGCCGATTCCCATTAACTGATCCATCTGGCTCTTCAATACGCGCAGGTCTCCTAAAACCTGCCCCTCAAACTCCGTCATCCTGTCACTCCTTGTGTGTTCACCCATCAGAGGCTGACAGGCAGGTTGGTAAAGACCGCGCTCGAAAAGCGCGAGTAGAGCGGCGGATTCGATCCGTCGTACATGCGCACGAAGTAACGCTCCACCTGGGCCTCGCGTGGAATCGAGAAGCTCCGCACCGGGCTGCGCAGCACCAGGTCCTGATCGACTCCGGGGCCGAAGTCCCAGTCGCGCCGACGCACCTCGAAGCCGCCGCCTGCGGGAGGATTCAAGCCCGCGTCGATCTGCAGCGCCTCGCCGCTTGCAGAGGTCACGGTGAGCGACTGCAGGTTGGCCAGCACGTTTGCCGGCGTGCTCGAAGCGGTCTCGGGTAGCAAGGCATCGGTCGCCACGCTCTCCGACAGCTTCAGACCAATTCCTTCGGCCCAGTCGTTGGCGAAGTCGATGCGATAGGTCGCAACTTCGGGTGATGCGTGTCCGTCCTCGATCGTCACCTTACGCACGATCAGCTTCAGCGTGTCGCCGTCGGAGGTTAGGGCAAGCAGATCGCCGGGCCAGATATCGTCGGCGGGATTCGTCATCGCGTAACTCCCCGAGAGCGCGGCGGAGCGCGTCGATGCGAAGCGAAGGACCGCCTGCGCCGCGGCCTCGCAGTCGGCCGAGCTGCGAGCCGGAGGCTGCGTCACATGCCCCAGCCACTGCGCCGTTCCCGGCATACCTCCTGCCGCTTCCTGGGCGATGCTGGCGGGATCATTGAGCCGCGCCACCGAACGCCTGCGTCCGCGGTATGAGACCGCGATGCGCTCGCCCACGACCGGAATGCGCCCGGAGAAGAAGGTGATGCGGCCCGCGGTCGAGACCATGCAGTCCACGCCTTCGCCCGCCGCGCCTGTCATGCGCACGCTCTGCGTCCCATCGGTGAGCGTGCTGACGATCCATATCGAGCCCGCCTGCGTGATGCGGGTGTAGCCGATCGAGCCCACCAGCTCCACGCTGTTGACCACGGCGAAGCTTGCGCTCGCGGGAGATGCCGCCACGCTGCCGGAATAGAGCACCGTCGCCGGCGTGTTCGAGGACGCCCCCTGATCCACAAGCTCGAAGAGCAGAGACATCGGCGCGGCCACCGATCCACCACCGAAGCTCTCAAGTGTGCCCTCGACCATCGCGCACCAGATCTGCAACACACGTTCGGTCTCCGGGCAGTGCAGACGGATGCGCAATGTGTAACTGTGCCCGTTCAGCAGCGTGAACGGCGTGCCCGCCTCCGCTCCATTGACGAACGGAACCAGCAGGGTCGTGCCGCCGCTCTGCCGGACGTTGTATCCGGCGAAGCACTTCGCGGCATTGACGGCGCCGTTGTAGAGGCCGCATACGATGCCGCTGCTCGGCGAGGCCAGCTGTACGTTGCCCATCTCGAGCACCAGCGAACCTCCCATCTCGATCGGATCGATCGCCGTGAGCGTTGTCTGCCCGTCGAGCCCGGTGCCGCCCGCAACCGTCAGACCCGCGGAGGTCAGCTTGAGGAACGAGCCGGGATCGTTGATGGTCCAGATACGCGGATTGAGGGCAGCCTCGTCGAAGCTGTCCAGCAGCACCTGTGATGCGCTGGTGCTCGCGGCCGAGCTGGCTACGCGCGCGGGATGATACGGTGCTTCGGCGAGATCGAAGACGCTGGTCGAGCCGTCTCCCTCGAAGCTCTCGGTGATGTAAGCAGCGGGCTCCATCTCGCCGCTCAGGGTCACATCGTTGGCAAGCTCACGCACCGACGCCGTTCTCAACCCGGCGAGCGAGAGCGTGCCGTCGCCATCGCTCAATGCATGCGTGACGGTACCTGCCGTCGCGAAGCTTAGAGCTCCATTCACCACGCGGTAGGAGGCGTAGGCGGCATCTGCAAGCTCGCCCGCGTTCGCCGACCACGAGGAGGACTGCGCAGGAGCGAAGATCCCGACGGTGCCGCCATCAGAGACCAGATCGGTTACAAATAGACCGGGATCGATGCGGTTGACGAGTGACTTGAGGATCGCCCCAGCAGACTGCGCCAGGCCCAGGCCGCTCGGCGGGAGGCTCTGTTTATCGAGCAGCCACTCGTCACTGACGGCGCTGAGCGTCAGTCGATAGGCCGCTCCCGTCGTCGTCGCCCCGGCGTAGATCCGTACGGGCTCAGTGGTTAGATAACCGGTGAAGAGCAGCGTCCCGGTGTCGGAGCTTACGGCCACACGCGCTCTTCTCATCGGCACCGGCAGCGCGCTTCCGTTGAGGTCGAGCGTTCCGGTCAGCAGCGACGGCACGTTGAGAGCGCGCACGATCTTCAGCGGCCCCTCGCTTGAGACGGCGCCGCTGTAGTCGCGTGCGCCGGCTCCGTCGAGATTGTCGATGGTGATCTTCAACGCTGCGCCTCCTCGCTCTGCTCGCCCGTCCTGCCCGCCGCGATCGTCGCGGTGGCCAGCGGCGGAAGTCCGCGCATCGCGCGCACCTCGTCGACGGTGAGCACGCCGGCCTCGATAAGCGTCTTCTGGATGGCGGCCTCGCTCGACTCGTCGCGGCTCTCGAGGTCGTTGAAGCAGAACTCAAACTCTCGCATGCCAAGCTTCTTGGCGAAGAGATCGCGGGTGATGTGTTCGGCGATCAGCTTGGCTACCGGGACGATGGCGCTCTGAAAGGCCTCATCGGCGAGCTCGGCCGCGGTGGAACGGTTGACGTCGCCCTCGACGCCGAGCAGCATGGGCGGAAGCTCGAAGGCGTTGGCGATCATACGGATCAGCATCTCCTGCCATTCGAGCCGAAGATCGGCGTCGGTGCCACCTGCGAAGCGCAGCACCTCGGGCTTCTTCTCGCTGCTCAGCACCGGCACGCGGCCCGTACCCTCGATCTCGTCCTGCCACCAGCGGATCAGACGGTCGTGCTGCTCGGGCGTGGCCTCGTTGAGCCACAGGGCGTACTGCACGACGGAGTTCGAAGCCAAGCGCCCGGCGTAGCGATGCGCGCTGAGAAACTGGTTCACCGATTCGAAGGCGACCTCGAGGCGCCCGAGGCCGAAGGGCGTATGTGTGCGCGGATTCAGGCGGACATACATCAGCTCATCGTCGCGCAGAGGCACCAGCGAATCTGTACCCAGGCGTCCGGTCGCCTGCGCGTAGCGCGTCTTTGCAGGATCGCCGTCCCAACTGCTGTCGATCTGGATGGTCGCGCCGTCGACCGCCCACAGATGGAAGGGACGCAGAGGGTCTCCGGTCGACTCGATCTCGACCGCGCCGAAGCCGCCGACGAGCAGGTCCTCGAGCACCTGCTCCCAGAGCACGCGGAAGCTGTCGGCGGCGTTGGGCTCCTCGAGGCAGCGTCGCAGCGTGTTGAGCTTCTGCTGCACATCTGCGATCTCGGACGAGTTATAGCCGCGGCGTACGCGCACCTGCCAGTCCATGCTGGCGATCTTGTCCTTCACCACGTTGATGGCGCGCCGCACCACCGGTGTCTCTGCAAATCGCCGTAGGTTGGCGGGTGTGGGCTTGGGCAGGGCGTTCTGCGTGGAGCGCGCTCCCTGGTACGGCGTGAGGATCGCGGGCAGCATCCTGGTCTTTCGTTCGCCCACGGCCGCGTCTCCCTCGCCTGCGCTGACGCCGGCGAGCCTCTGCCAGACGTGATTCACTGCTTCCCGAACTCCCATCGTCTCTCCTCCTGTGTTGAACCTGCACCAAAAAGAAAGCGGCACCGCCCGGGGCGATGCCGCTCGATTCTTTAAAAACTGTGGCCTGCCGGTCGGGCCCACTGCGCGTGGAGTCCACCCCAGCGAGCGAGCTCGCTAGGGATCCCGGTGCGCGTTCCCCTCGTGACGCGTGTACTCCCTTCAGGGCGGGGCTCCCGTTGGTCGCTGCATAAATCTGCACGCCCGACCAGCGGAAGGCCCACGGCGAAGCCGGTACACCCCACGAAGTGGGCGCCGTCCGCGTAGGACGTATTTACAGCCTTATATCTGCAGCTCCATGCGCGCGGTCTCTGCGGCGCGCGCCAGATCGTTGACCGTGATCACCCGGATGGCCTCGCGCTCCATGGCCTCGACGCCGAAGCGATACCGCTCCATCGCCTCGTCGTCAGGGCCTGTGACTTCGCGCAGGGGCTCGACGATCGCCGTCAGCTCGAGCCTCGCGCTCTCGACGCGCTCCACGCCTTCGCGCAGCCCGGTCGCGGTCCAGGCGAAGCTCTTGGCTGCCTCGATCTCGCCCTCGAGCGAGATCGCCTGGAACATCCGGATCGTATTGGCCTCGCCCGTGAACGCACGGTAGCCGCAATCGATCTTCATCGGATCGCCCGGTCGCGTGTACATCGACGCGGCGATGCGTTTACGCATCAGCCCCCATACGCCGGCGCGCTCGAACTGGTTGCGCAGGGCGGTGGCTATGGCGGCGCGGCCCGTACGTTTGCGCTCCTGTTTCACGCGCAGAGGCTCGACGTACATCCGCATCAGCTGCTCGAGCTCGGTGGTCATGTTTTCGGCCAGCGAGGCGCGGGCCTCGGTGATCTGGATCGAGTTCGAGAGTGTGTTCTCGAGCAGCGTGAGCACCGGTTTGGTGTCGTCTGCGCCCAGCCGCAGTCGTTCGGCGATCTCGCTCTCGAGCGACTCGAGCAGGCCGATGTCGACGTCGGGGTCCATGCAGCGCACGCGGCTCCAGTCGCGGGTGAAGCGCACGACCGGCGTCGAAGCGATGGCGCCGGAGCCGGTCGCGGCCTCGCGCAGCACCACCCCGATGTTGGTGAACTCGCCCTTCACCACATCCGGCACATAACGGATGAGGAAGAACTCACATGGAACCCGCTCCGGCAATCATCCTCCCTGAAACTTCTCGAGCTACATCACAAATTTTCCTGCAGCGGCCCTCACTTCAAACTGCCGCGGCACGGGAACCTTGGTAACCTTGTCCCACATCGGGAAGGGTCTCCGGTCCGAGTCGCGAAACGATGCAATCAGATCGCGCACGCCCTGCCTGCGCCGCAGCATCTGCTCCATCAGCCGCTCGATCTCGGTGGTATCGCCGCCGTACCACTCGGTGGGAACCTGCTCGGCGATCCTCCATACTGTATCGGCGGACATCGCCTCCACCTTGCTGAGCCAGGGCTCGAAGCTCTGCCATCCGGTCACGCTCGCGTAGACGCGGTTGCGCTGATAGACGCCCCGCAGCGGCGAGTCGGGGAAGTTCCACGCCCCGGCGTTGAAGCAGAAGCCCTGATCGATGAAGGTGGCGCGATACTTGCGCTCGCGTGGCTTGCGTTCGAAGACCGCCTGCCGGCCATTGCAGTTGCCGGCCCACTTGTCGATCACCAGCATGCCGGCGAACTCGCGCAGGTTGCGTACCTCGTCGAGCTGCGGATCGGGCAGATAGTCGACCACCTGGCCCGGCATGAGGCCGCCGACGAACTGCGAGCCGAACTGGAGTCCAGAAAGGTAGCGCTCGCGCAGGCCGCGTGGGAGCTCGATCTCCATGCCCAGCGTGTTGGCGATCAGCCAGTCGGTCACCTCGACCACATCGCAGGCCGGAACGGTGAGACCGGCGGCGGCGGCCAGGCGGGTGGCCAGGAACTCGTTGGCGAGGACGCGGCGGTGCTGCGGGTTGTTCTGAAACTTCACCACCCACAACCCGCCGTCGGAGCCCAGCATCAGCTGGCTCTGAGCTCCACCCCGCATGCGACGAATTGCCTGTACCGCCAGGACCGCCAAAAGATCTTCTCCCTGCAAAGAGAAGAATACAAGACGATGGCCTGCCCGCGCGGCAGCGCACTTTTAAGGTCGTGTCAGCATCTCGGCGCGTGCGGCCTGTACGATCGCCATCGCCATCACGCAGTCGTCGTGCGCTCCGTTAGCCGCCCCGGCGCGGCCATTGGGCAGATTGATGAAGGTGCGGCACTCCTCGAGCAGACGGCGGCTGAGGAAGATCGTCCTCGGCTCGACCAGCAGAGCCCCCATCCTGCCGATCATCACCGGCTTATTGGCCGAGGTGGTCAGCCAGCCGGCCAGACCATCGGGCGCGATGTAGAGATTGGCGTAGTGCTCTGTGTTCTCGAGGTATGCCAGCACTGCCGATCCATGATTGTTGCGCTCGACCACGAGGCGCGCCCCGTGGTACTCGCGGGCCAGCGCAGCAGCGGCTTGCGCAAGCTCGAGAGGACCGAGCCTCTGTTGCAGCTCCGCGCACTGCAGACCGCTCTCGAGATCGATCACCTGGATCGCCGCGAAGTCGCCGTCCGCTCCTCCGCCGCAGCTATCGACTGCGACGAGATAGCGTTTGTGCGCCAACGCCGGAAGCCAAATGTGCAGGGCTCCGTTGCGCCGAATTGCAATCGGCTCACGAGCCGCTTCGATCTGACGCTCGACGGCGTCGACCTCGAAACAGCAGTCGCCGGTGGCGCGGAAGCAGGTGACGGGATCTTCGGCGAACTCTTGCGATCGAAGTCCCTGATAGCTGGCCTCGAGCATGCGCCGGAAGCCGATCTGCTGCGCGGTCAGGCCATGCGCCAGAATCAGCGCTTTTTCTTCCGATGTGAAGTCTGTAACCGAATGGGATACATACTCCTTTTCCATCCACCAGGGGAAGAAGTGCTGCATGGTCCCGCTGGCCTGTGCGCGAGCCCACTCGTTATAGAAGCAGCCGTAGGCGCCATTGGGAGTGGACTCGATGATCAGCTCGCCCCTGGGCGAGAGCGCGGCTCGAAGCCCGGCGAGCGTCTCCTGGGCGTTGCCGGGCCAGCGGCTGACCTCGCTGAGGTGCAGGTTCTGGATGGAGAGCCCGCGGCCCGCGCCCTCGTCGCCCGAGCTCAGGATGCGAAACTCCGAGTCGAGCTCGGGAAAGCTCATCAACCCAAGATTTGCGCGGCTGCGGCGCAGGGGGCCTTCGCGAGCCTCCTGCGGAAGCTGCTCCCAGAAGCGCTGCACCATGCGGAAGATGCCCTCGGCGGCCTCGCGGGTCTGCGCCACCTGCACGGTGAGGGTTCCGCTGGTGGTGATGGTCTTCATGAAGAGGCGGGCAGCCACCCAGGTGGTGATTCCCATCTGGCGGGCCTTGAGCACAATGTTCCATCGGCCGCGGCGCATCTCGAAGGAGCGTTGCGCGTCGTTGGCTTTGAACCTGTCGACGATGCCGTTGCGGTCGCGTATCTTCAGGTGCTGTTCAACTGCATCGATCATTCCCTCCGGGTTCGCCTGAATCTCGCGGCCCAGCTGCAATAACCCTTGTACATCCCAGATCATTCTCGATCACCGTCTCCTCTTTGCATTGAGTAGGTTGTATCGACGTATTTAAGACAGGCGCTGCCGCGCCTGTTTTTTTGACCCAAATATGTCGATACGACCTGGAAAATTGAAATTGAAGGAGAGGACGAACGTGGTGTTCGTCCTCTCCCTAGCGTGTGTTCCAGCGGTTACATCTCCCAGTGGCAACCGGCGACATTCTTCGGGTTGGGAACATCGCGCAGCGTGAGGGTTCCGTTGGCCGGTACCGGGACCGCGGTTCCAAAGGCCAGGCCGTTGATCAGCTGGCTGGCGTTCAACGGAGCCACCGAGACAGCCAGTGCGCTCTGTGGATTGTTGATCCGATAGATCGCTCCGCTCTGTCCGGTGCAATCCGGCAGGGTGATGGTGCCACTTGCGGTAAGACCGGATAGCGAGATCGCTCCGTCGCCCGCGTTCATCGCGTAAGGCAGCGAGGTCACGTTGTTCGGATTGGTCTCGTTGTAGCCGTAGTAATAGTTCAGGGCATTCGAGGCCTCGGCGGCCAGAATCTCCTGCCCGGGATCCTTCGGGTGGGTCAGGTCGGTGTTGAAGTAGGTGGAGTTGCTGGAGGCTCCATCGGCTCCAACCAGAGGGTTGGCGGCAAAGTCCACCACTCCGTCGGCTCCAATCAGCTTGTACTGCGAGAGGATGAGAGCGTCGTAGCTGTCCTTCTGCGTGTCGAAGCCGTTGCGGGAGAGCATCGTTCCGACGAAGACACGGCATCCGGCCTTCTTGAGCAGCTGCACCTCGGCGGTCAGATGGGCGAAGACCAGTGCTGGAGTCATCGCGGGACCGATCTCGAAGAAGCTATTGGTTCCGAGGAAGAGGACTGCCGCGGATGGCGTGGATCCGTCTCCGCAACGCGGAGCCAGACGGTTGGGCTCGGCGGCGAAGATGTCCTCCACGCTCGAGCCGGAGACGCCCCAGTTGTTGACGGTCCAGGCGGAGGCGTTGTCCAGGGCAAGGTGCGCCGGCCATCCGAAGGTGGCGCTGTTGTTGTATCGACCGTAGGTGATGGAGTCGCCGATGGCGTAGAGCTGTGGCGTTCCCACCGATACCTTCTGGGGTGACGTGATGACTCCGCGCGATGCGATCTCGGATTGAATCGCAAGCGAGGCGTCGGAGACCTGGGAAGACGTCAGCTGTGCATCGTAGGTCACGAAGCGGTAGAGCGTGCCGACGAAGCCGGAGTTGGCGAAGGCGGAGACCAGGCTGGTGCCAAGGAACAGGTTGCCGGTCGTCTGCACTCCCCCGGAGGCGCCCTGCAGCTGATAGCTGCCTACCTCGACGCCGTCAAGATAGAAGTGATCGACCGAGCTGCCGATGGTGCCGAGCGTGATGCTGAGGACATGAAAGCCGGAGTAGGGAGCGTAGGCTGTGGAGCGGGTTCCTGAGGAGACATAGTTCCGGAACGACCAGGCGTTGCTGTAGTGGGAGGAGTTGTCCGGACCCGAGGCGATGTGCATGAAGTTGTAGCCGGTAATTCCCATCGAGCTCGAGATGAGCACGGGCTGCGCACCGGAGTTGACCAATGAGACGTTTCCAACCGGAGTGACGTACAGCCCGATGAGGAAGGTCTTCGAGGTGTTCAGGGTTGCGGGCAGGGCGACCTGCGAGGTGCTGACGAAGCTCAGGCCACCCTTCGGAGCCCAGGTGGGAGCGTTGATTCCGCTGCCCAGCGTGGCGTTGTTGCCGTTGCCGCTGGCATCGGTGACGGTGGTTCCTGTGCCTTCCTTGAAGCTGTAGTCCGCGGTGGCGGGGGTGGGCAGCAGAGCGGAGAGCGAGGAGCCGGACCCATTGCCGGGTGGAGCCGCCCAGGTTCCATCCTCTCGCAAATAGCGCGTGTTGCCCGCGACGGAGCCGGGATCGGGGACCACTCCCGGAGCGTGCGCCGCGCCGGATGCCTTGAAGACGGGGAGCTGTGAGGCGGCGACCGAGCCGTTTAGCGTGGTGGCATTGACGGTGGTTGCATTGATGGTTCCGGCGGTGAATCCCTGAGGGCTGAAGCTGTACGGCGTGCCGCGGAGGTTGAAGTTGATGGAGCTGGTCGTTGGGATATACCCAATGGCATCGACACCGACCGAAGAGTCGATCTCGAAGAGGTTGTACGACGAGTTCCATTTGCCGCAGGTGTGAAGGTTGCAGTGAATCGCGAAGACGGCCTGCTCGCCCGCATCAATGGCCATGGAGCGGCGCCACGCACCCTTGGTGACCAGGGCCACGTCGGGAATGGTGTGGGTGCCGCCGTTGCCGTAGTAGTTGGTCACCGGCGCGGCGTTTGTGATCGCCCAGCCCTGGAGACCGGGACCATTGTTGCCCTGGTATTGCAAACCGGCCTGTTGCCGCGACGAGGGCCGGGGGATGGTCTGGCCGATCAGCTCGGTGTCGGCCGAGACCTTCTGCTGATAGTAGTGAGGCTGCTCGACGGTATCGTTCGCGGCCCAGGCGACGGTATTGGGAGCGAGGGTCATCTGGCCGTCGATCAGCTTGGTCGCCGGATTCATGACGCTGGTGACCTCGGCCATGGGATAGAGCGCGTAGCCGCCGGTGAGCAGCGTGAGCGTTCCGCCGGAGCTGGTGCTGTTGGAGCCGGTCTGCGTATAAGTAAGCCGGTTGGGAGAGGTCGTCGTGACGACGAAGCTTCCGTTGTAGCTTGCGTCCGATACCCCGGATACAGACAGGGTCAGGCCGTTGACGTCGGCCGGAAAGTTGCCGGAGGTAACAAGCGTGACCGTGTTTCCGCTGCGCGTCACCGAGGTGATGGGCAGCGAAAAGCTCGCGAAGGCGGAGGTGGTTCCGATCTGTCCTACGATGGCGCTGGTTCCGCCCGCGTAGTAAAGGCCGGTCGCGGAATAAGAGCCGATGACGGGAAAGACCTGGCGGATCCCGGAGGCAGTATCGACGGTCTGTTCGAGGCCGTAGCCGCACAGGCCTCCGATTGCAACCGTGGCATTGGCCGTGTGCGCGCGCGTCAGGGTGAGCTGAAGGTGCGTTCCATCCACGATGGAGTAGTTGACGGTCTCGAACTTCTCGATGTTGAAGTCGGCCGCTGCCGTATCGGTGACGCAGGCAACGCCGCTGGCGGCGGGGGCCGCGGCGGTGTTGGAAGCGAAGCCGGTGGGCAGACCGGTGGTGGCGATGGGCAGGGTCACGGTGCCGGGAGCAAGGTCGTTGCTCTGCGAGACCGCCGCCTGCGCGAGCTGAAAGAAGGTGCTGATGGGAAAGTTCGTACCGCTGAAGGCCGCCGAAGGGTTGGGTCCCGTCGTCGTTCCCGCGCCGATCAAGGATCCAGTGTTGAGGACCTTTGCGGGGTTGGTGTCGATCAGATAGCGGCCCTCGCCCTGCGTTTGCGAATTCGCTGTTGCCGTGATGGCGACGGAGGTCGAGCCGGGGGCGCAACCCGTGGCGCAGACGCCGGTGAAGACGCGCGAGTCCTCGAGGATCTGCAGGTCGAAGGGATGGGTTCCCTCGTCGGCGTTATCGCGAAATCCTCCGGACCCGAGGATGAGTTGTGATCCGATGAGGCAGTCGCCTACGCCGAAGCAGCTGCTGCTCATCGGCGCCAGCACGTGCTGGCCTTGCGCGTTGTAGGTTCCCTTCAACTGAAGCGCGCTGTAGCCCATCTTGAAGTAGGGAACCGTGGCGTCGATGTTCTCCGGAAACTGATTCGAGCCGCCGGCGACACCTTGGTGGCGAATGAGAAGCCCGATGGACCCGGGAGTCTGCGTATGAGTGGCCTGAAAGATGGAAGAGGTCGGCCGGGTTCCGGTGACGTCGATGACCTGGCCGGCCTCGAGGCCTGGAGAGGTCGGGCTGTCTGGGTTGAGGTAGAGATCGTGACGTTGGCCTCCACGGTGGTCCTCGACGTGGGTTCCATTATTCCACTGCGAGGCGGTGTAGTTTTCGGTCGGGCCATAGGTCTGCTCGGCCTTGATCTCGCAGCCGCCGGCGCAGTCCGGGCTGGCTACGGCGTTGGCGATTCCATTGTTACCGCGGGAGTTCTGATACTGGCTTGCGTACTCGACGCCGTTCATGCGGTTGGTGGCAAGCTGCGTGCCGGTGGGTTGGGCGATGGCCTGATCGGTTTGGGGCAGCACGGAGACCTTCTGCGCGAGACCGCTGGCGAGCTGCGTAACGTTGGTATCGACGTAGTTCTTGGTGGTGGCCTGCGAGGGTGTGGTTGGATCGCCCGGAAGCGAGAGCGCGCCGGTCATGGTGTCGCCCGCCTTGAGCACGTAGGGGTTCGAGGAGTCGAGCGGATGCCCGGCGACCGCGGAGGCGATGGCCGTATCGACGTAGCTCTTGCTGACGGTCTGCATGGCAACCGAGGTCGGCACAACGGTGTTGCGCAAGGAGCTGATGTGTACGGGAAACTGGCTTGCGGGAACGACCCAGTACTCGCGATTCACGCTGCCGTCGTCCAGGTGATAAACAACGGTGTAGTAGGTGCCGACGGGATTCGCTCCCGCGTTGGGGATGAGCTGCACGGTGAGCACGCCGCTGGCCGTAAGGGTCGCCGAGGTGTTCCCGCTGGCGATCGATTGACCCGCGGAGGTGGTGAACGCAGGCCAGCTGATCAGAACGGTTCCACCGGCCGGAGTACCGTCGGCGCGGTAGATCGTGTCTGTAACCTGCGTCGTTACAATCTGGGCCAGGGCAGCGACCGCAAACATGACCAGCATTGCGGGAACGGCCACGAGGACCGCTGCTATCACCCATCCTTTCTGCCTCAAACTCATCTTTCGCCTCTTTCTTGTCTGTTGTGGTTCGTGCTGGTTGGGGAATCTGGAAACTTACGCCGGAAGATAGCTGCGGAAGCATAGCGCCTTCTCGCCATCGACCGCGTCGGTGACGGGAAGCGCGCGGAAGTTGCCGGCGAGCCGAATGCGTTCGAGCGGCCCGGCGAGAGTCTCGAGGGTTTCGGCTGCGCCCTGCATCGCCTGAAGACGCGGATAGTGGAAGATCACGCGATCGCCCTGCTCTCCCTGCATGACGAAGAGACCGGACCACTCCTGAAAGAAGCTGCCACCCTCGCGGTCGACGAAGCCGGAGAGCTTCGCGACGTTCATGCCATCGATGGGAACGCCTGCGATCAGGGCGGACTCGAGTTGAAGCGCTCCGTTATTAACCGCGCTGACGCGTGCGACGTTGAGCGAGATGCGGCGGATGTAATTTGCATCGGCGCTCAGTGCGGTACGAAGATAGGCTCCGCTAACACCTGCGCCGACATAACCAGTCTGGCCGGTGTAATCGCTATCGACGACGACCCAGTTGCCCGCAGTGAAGAAGGCCGCTGCGGAGTCGAGCTGCAGCGTCGTTGCGGTCGAGCCTGGCTGCAGAGGAGTTGCACTGGCGGCGGAGCCTCCGCTTCCGTTGAGAGCAGCGTCGGGCGCGGGCGCGAGAAGATTCATCTGCTGCGACCCGCAGGCGAGCGCCATCTGCAGCTTGCCCCACTGCGTGAACTTGAGCTCGACGGTGGCTTCGATCTGGGCGCGGGTCTGGGCGGTGGCGATGGCTGGGGCTCCTGTGCGAAGAGCCGCAATCTCATCTGCGGACCTGCGATGGAAGTTGCGGCACCAGCCGAGGTCGATCCACGGTGTGGGTGGAGCGTCGAGGTCGAAGCTGCCATTCTGTGCGGGATCGAAAATCGTCGGGGCTCCCGCCGTGCGGTTGACTGGAGCGAAGTAGGCGCGAACGCGGCGCGTGACCGGGCTGGTTGCAGCGGCCGCGCTCATTGGTCACCTGCTTCCTGGTAGCTGTAGACGTCGACGGTCGCGGTGCGCTCGAGCTGTTCGCCGTTGATGTTGAGGGGTCCGAAGGTGAGGCCGCCCCAGAAGATGTTGGACTTGAGAGTTACGGGCCCGGTCGCGGCGGTGAAGTCCTGCTTGGCGGCGTTCTGCGGAGACTGCTGGATGGCAGCGGCGAGCTCGGCGTCCATGGCGGAGATCATGCGGCCGCGGTCCATGCCTCCATTGCCGGCGCTTCCGGCGGTCGCGTAGACGATCTCGCAGCGCAGTGCGGCGAGCGGTGCCTCGTTGTCGGTGCCGAGCGAGAGCTCCGTCCATCGCAGACGGAAGGCGTCCGTCGGCCAGAAGCCGACGGCGAGCTCGTTTTCTTCGACCAGTACGCCCGGACGAGACAGGCCACGCAGGAGTACGAGGCGCGCGGGATTCAACGATGCAATGCGATCACGCACCGCGATGTAGAACGTGTCCTTTGCACGTTGCATATGTGTAACCCTTTCAGTTTCAAATTTGTTAGAAGACAGCGCTGCCGCGCGGGTCCACTGCACGTGGGGCGGTCACTTCGTGACGCGCGTACTCCCTTCGGAGTGGGGCTCCCGTTGGTCGCCTGCAAAGATTCTCGCGCCGACCGAAGGAAGGCCCATGGCGAAGCCGGTATACGCGTCACGAAGTGACCGCCCCACGCGTAGTAGGCCCGGCCGGCAGGCCATCGTTTTGCCTACACGATCTCGGCGAGAGGTTCGCGCAGCTCCAGGCGGTAGGCATAGATGAGGCCTGCGGCCTCGATCTCGCTGGCGCTGGTGATGGTGAGCATGACCTGATCGACGAGAACTCCGAAGGCGGAGGCGAAGAGCGCCCGCGAAGAGGCATAGCCGTGTTGTCCGGTGAGGGTCTCGACGGCGGAGGCCGAGACGATAAGCGATCGTCTGTTCGCCTTGCCCTCGGCGGTCTTGGCGACTGCGGTCCGGAAGGCGACGCGACCGAGCTCGATGTCCTGAAACTCAGGCGTTGCCAGACCGAGCTGCTCGGAGTTGTCCGTGGGCACGGCGGGAGCGGGGACGCGCAGCTTGACGGAGCGCGCTCCGGCTGCGTAGAGCAAGGCCTCGGAGGCGCGGCGCAGGGCGGTGGCGGTCCTCGTGGGGTTGGCCATGGCGGTCACCCAAGCCTCTCCGCGACGTAGGGCCGCAGCAGAACAAGCACCTGATCGTCGAGCAGGGAGTCCGAGAAGTACTCCATCTGGAGCGTGTCGACGCGGCTGCTCTTGACGTTCATCGCGGGCGTAGCCTGGGCGTTGCGGACGATCAGGGCGCATGCGATCTTGACCGCAGGCGGAATGGTGTCGAGACCGGCGGTGTAGGTGACCTCGACCTCGTTGTAGCAGAGGCCAAGGAGGTTCTGCGGAAAGGTGAGCTCGGCGGCGCCGAGGTTGACGTCGATGCTGGCAGGGTCGAGCGTGCTCCAGCTCCCGGGAATGGAGAAGGCGAGAGCGACCTGTTCGCGGAAGATGTCGAGGTTTTCGCCGCGGCGCGGACGGCCGTAGCGGGTCTTGACCTCGACCAGAGGCGAGGGTGCGAGCGGGCGATAGCTCAGACGCACCGTCTCGGAGCCGGAGGTGATTCGTATCCTTTCGGTGTACTGGGTTTCGAGCAGGCTGGGCCGCCTGCAGTGAGCGTCGATCATGGCCGAGGCCATGGCTACGAGATCGTCGGGGGTCTCCGAGGTGAGACCGTACTGCACATACTCCGTAGGCAAGAGATAACCCACAGCACCACCTCCTTTAGAAACTTGGAAAAAGAAAAAGACAGGGACAACGCGCCCCACGCGCAGTGGGCCCGGCCGGCAGGCCATCGTCTTCCTAAAATTACGAATTGGAGGCTGAAGCCCGCGTCCTTCGCAGGCGACGCGGGCTTTCCCTTATTCTTCGTGCAGAGTTCTAGCGGTCGACGAGGACCTGGGTGTGCGCGTAGCTGGCTCCCTTCACGACGACGCCGCCGAACTTGACCGCGACGTACTGCGAGGCCAGCGAGCCGGGCATGCCCAGCTGGAAGACGCGCGGGTTGGGGTCGCCGAGCCAGTGGTACTCGATGAGGTCTTCGGTAACGATGTAGGCCGGAAGCACGGCCGTTCCGGAGCCGGGGGTTCCGGTGTAGCTCAGGGTCCACTCGGGGATGAGCGGAAGGTCGCCGGCCTGCGTGGAGAGCATCTTGACGCTGTATCCGGCGGCGATCTCCTTGGTGGTGAGGACGACGTTGAACTCCGTCTTCATCTCGCGGTCGATGAGGTCGAGCAGGACGGGATTGGCGTAGATGGCGGTGGGACGCACGCCGAAGGACGTGTTGGCGAGCATCTTGGCCACAGCCGATTTGAAGGCGTCGACGATGCTGTCTGAGGTTCCGACGGTGACGCTGTTGCCTCCGGCTGCGATCTGCCCCGCGGCGCCGAAGTACTGCGTCGTGGTGGAGGTGCTCAGGCTGGTGTCGGTGCCGTTCCACAGAGCGATGTCGTGGGTGCGCAGGACGCCGTCGACGGTGTCGGCGAGATCCTTGGCCTGCAGGTAGGCGAACTGACTCTGCTGCTGGCCGAGCTCGAGGTCGAAGAGGTTGTAGTTGATCTGCGCAACCAGGGCCTTCAGCGGAACGCTGCGCTCGACGCGGGTGGGCGTGACCACCGGGGCGACGATGTTGCGCGGATCGACGAAGCCGGAGGCGGCGGTGGGAGCCGGGATGGCGGTCTCCTCAAAGAAGCGCGACGGATGGCCGGTGGCGGGAATCTGCTTGATGCGGCGGCCGAAGATGCCACGGCGCTGGACCAGGTCGAGGATCTCGGTCTGGTAGGCGGGGACTTCGATGGCTCCGGGTCCCATGAAATCGGCGGCTGCGTAAATCTCGGTAAACTTCGCGTTCATCGTTCTCCCTTTCAAAAGAGAGAGGCATAGCTCGTGGAGAGCTATGCCTCGGGTTGGTGATGCCTTGGTTGCGGTGTGTTGAGATTGGGTGGCCTTAAGCCAGCATTCCGGCGCGCAGCAACTGCGACTTCACCGCGATTCTCTGCTCGATACTGAGGCTCGTGAGCGCAGCGTCAAGGGCTCCGGCCTCGATGGAATCGATGGCGACTCCCTGCTTGGCCAACATGGAAATCATGCCGGCGGGCAGGGTCTTGCGGCCATTTGTAACTTCATGAGGTATATTTCTGCCGGAGGCTTCCAGCTCAGTGAGCTTGGTCGCGGCGGCGGCCAGTTTGGCCTCGAGGGCGGCCGCAATCTTTTCAATCGTGCTTTCGGCCTGGGTCTGTCGCTCGGACAGACGCTCGAGAGCCTGCTCGAGAAACGCGGCGGCGGCCGACAGACGCTCGAGGGTCGTCTCGGCTCCGGCGTTGATCTCCATCTGCATCTCCATGGACAATCCTCTCTTTCATTTTGGTTGCGAATCTCGCAGTGCTCGACGAGTGTCGAGTGTTTGAGAGCTCGTGGCTCAAATCCTGCGATGGTGGCTGGGAGAAGAGACGCAAGGTCTTTCGACCGCGCTCAGGTGACAACCTTATTGTGCGGAGCAACTCCCGTGGCTAGGACGGCGTGGCCGTGGCGGAGGTTTCGGCCTGCTGGGCGTTCAGGATGGCTACGACGGCGGAGACGATCTTCGCGATGTAATCGGAGCCGACCTTGAGGCCGGCCTTGGTCAGCAGAGTGGTGACGGCCTGGCTGGTGAGCAGCAGAACCTCGGCCAGTTTGTCGGCTCCGGTTCCGCTCTGGACTCCGCTGGCGGCGTACTTCTGTTCGACCATCATGACGGCGTTCTGAATCAGGGTGGTGGCGTCGATCACCTCGGAAGCGACGGGGGCAGCGGCGGGAAAGAGCAGCGCCACCAGTTTTTCTACGGGGATCGCGTAGGTAAGGGCCCACTTCAATCCCTTTTCGAAGCCCTTGCCTATGGCCTCGAGCACACCGATAAAGCTCATCGTGTTCTCCTTTTTGTGCTGTGAATGTGGTTTGTGTCTCTGGACCGCGGCGTCGATGCGGCACCTGTGGCGGGGAGAAAAGACGCAGATCCTCCGACGGCGCAGCGCTTCGCTCAGGTTGATCTCCTGCCGGAGACGTCCACCTTGCCCCGCAAGGGCGCTCTTTTGCGAGCGGCCACTTTGTTCCGCGAGGGCACTCTCCTCGGAATGGCTTTAGCGCAGGGCGGCGTGGCGGTGAGACCGCGTGGCCTGCGCGTCTCCAGCGGCTGCGTGCCGCAGGTTGAAGCTGGTGCTGCGGTAGGCCGCCTTGTCGCGCAGAAGAATGGCCGCTCCGGTGAAGGTTGCGCGGGTCAGCGTCCAGATGCCGGAGCGCATGTCGGCGATGTGGGCGTCGGCGAGCTCGTAGCTCATTCCCATGGGTCCGGAGGCCTGGATCTTCTCCTCCATCTCGGGAAAGTCGCGGGCGAAGAGGTATCCGGCGACGATGAGGCGGTTGCCTTCGATCTCGGCGGAGGTGATGATGCCGCACTTCTGGCGGGCGTCGTGGCCGTCCCAGCCGGCCTTGTAATCGACGGCCATGCCGAGCAGGCTGGGCAGGGCAGCCTCGGCAGCGGCACGGGTAAGGACGACGCGATGTCCACGGGCCCCGTTAGGAGCCTTGTCGCTGGCGATGTCGACCAGGGTCAGGACGCCTTCGAAGGGCAGGCGGTTGGGATGTCCGTGGACGATGGGAAACTCGACGGCCATGGCGTGAAGCTCCATCGCGGTGGAGCGGGTTGCGCTGGTGGTTTGCCGGTGTCCGCGCGCTGTGTGTGAGTTGCGCTCTGCCATTCCATCTCCTTGCGGTTGAGGTGTGAATGCGAAAAAGAAAACGGGAGAGCCGTTGTCAGGGGCTCTCCCGTCTCATGTCTCGATTACCTATCCAGAATAGCAAGCTGCGGAGAATGAATCGGCAACTTTCAAGACAGAAATAACTGCAGTGATTACAGCAGCTTATGCGCTATAGACGAATTTCCGCCTCTTGACAGGCGACGAGGGGTTCGAGAAGGCCGCGATCGAGGAAGAGCCGGGTGAGCTGTTCGAGAGCGCGGTCGTAGCGGCGGATGAGGGTTCGGATGGGAAGGTCGAGCATGCAGGAGACTTCGAGCTGGGTGTACTCCTGCAGGGCGATGCGGGTGATGAGCTGGAGCTGGGTGGGATCAAGTTGTTTGAGGCAGGAGTCGACGTCGTGGACGAAGATGACCACATCATCGAAGCTGCGCACGCGGTAGTTGGTGACGTGTCCGCGAAACATCTCGCGGCCGAGGAGCGAGGGCGCGCGGCCGGCCTCCATGGAGAGCTTGACGTAACGCCGCAGAAGACCTTCGGTGTACTTGCTGTAGAAGGCCAGGGGAGAGACGACGACGGGTCGCCGCTTCTTCCTGGGTCTTCTGAGGGAGGTTTTGGTCTTGGCAAAGGCCCAGACGGAGGGCAGGATGATGGCTACGGCTGCGCTCATCGCGAACCTCCATCCTGATTTCCGTTACCAGGCTCCGCGCCGTTACAGCGCTGGGCGCGGCCTGCCTGCGATCTGCGGGGTCCGCGATGTCTTGTCCGGGGGGCTGGAAATTCAGAGAGACGGGTCGCGCATGTGCGGCAGTAGACGCCATCCGCGGTGGTTTTGCGAAGCCACAAAGCTCCACAGCCTTCACAAACTTTCAGATCCAGTCGCAAGTACTTCATGAAAAATCCTTTCAAATTTGAGACGTAGTTCCCCCCTGCGGGCCCAAGTGTGGTTTTCAGCGGTCGAAGGGGCTCGCATGGGCGGCTATGGAGCGTTTCGTCGCGGTGCCAGGGCTTGCCGCGGACGTTGGACTCATTTATCGGGTTTATTAACTTCGTGTAACAGCAGACCCTTCGGGAGATGAATTCAAGACCGTTCCCTTATGCCACCGCGCAGGATTGGAACCAATCCTTCGGATCCCACAAAGGTGGGACGGGGAGATCGGTTTCCGGCTGCGGAGCGCAAAAGAAGAAGTTTCAAGGTTATAGCTTTGAACAAAATTGATGTCAATAGCCCTCTTAGGCTTTGAGAGGGTATCGAGGTAAGTCCCTACAATTCATGGGGTGCCAAGGGAAAGTTGTTGCATAAAGCTAAGCTTTCGCCTAATCTTCGTCTTGCGGAATGATATCGGCGACTGGCGGAAACTCCTAAGAGACATGAATTTTCAGGATCTTCACGAACTTGTTCGTCTGGAGCTGCTTCGCCGAATCGAGCGGGGTGTGCTGACGGGGAGCCGTCTGGCGCAGCAAGCGGGATTTCAGCAGGCGCATATCTCCAATTTTCTCAATAAGAAGCGTTCGTTGTCCCTGGAGGGGCTGGATCGGGTTCTGGCAGCCCAGGACCTGAAGATCGAACAGGTGCTGCCGGTGGAGCTGACGGCTGCGGAGGCGGCTGGCATGTCGGCTGAGGCTGACCCGGTGGAGCAGGTTCCCATCGTCTCTCCTTCGTCGGCGACCGATGACATGACGATCGCCGCCTCGGCGACGATCGAGACGATTCCGATCTCCGCGGCTCGACTGTATGAGAACCGCGCCCGGCCTGCGGCGCGGCGCACGCAGTGGAGACGGTTCTTGGCGATTCGCACGGACGCCCAGCAGGCAGCGGCGATGACTCCGCTGCTGCCGGTGGGGGCGATTGCGGTGCTGGATCGTCACTATAACTCGCTGGCTCCGTACCGCGCGAATCATGCAAGCATCTATGCGGTGCGGTTTGGTCAGATGCTGCTGCTGCGGTACGTGGACTTCGACGAGAGGCACCTGATTTTGAAGCCGTATGTACGCGACTTTCCGGTGCAGCTGCTTCCGTTGGCAGAGAACGAATCGCCGGGAGGGTACATTGTGGGCCGTGTGTGCATGGTGCTGTCGGAGGTGTGAAGGATTAGCTGACGAGAAGGGCGATTCTGGGGACTTTGAGCAACTTCTTGCACGAACCTAGACTTGCACGAACCTAGAATGGACTCAGGCTTTTGAGGAGCTTGGCATGCATGACGAGGCTTACGACTACCACAAGAACAAAAAGACCGGAAAAACTTACGTAAGTCGTAGCATCGTTTCGACTGATCGGCCGGGCGAAATGGGAATCCAAGCTGAAACAGGACGACGATTCCGTATTGCTTCAAAGGTCATCGATGGAACCGAGTCCCACACGTTTGTACAGGAGCTTGGAGAACACCTCATAAGAGTAACGGAGGGTGGTCGCCAAGAGGTTGTTGCTAAATTCTATGAGGACGACCGTGGCATTTTCACCCTCCAAATACAGCGTTTTAACGTGCATGATGGCAAGCCCCTCAAGGAGCATTTCTCTTTTCATGGGGACGAGGTAGTTCAGCTGATTGAGTTCATCTTGAACATGAAGCAGGTGCACCTTCGCGACAACGAAGGACTGAATGTCACCGATGAGCAACTTCGCAAACTTTTGGTCTCTCCTGAACAAGCTCGAACTCTCATATCGGAAAATCACCAGTTGATCATCGAGGCGGTTAAATCCGAAGTCACTACTTCTGACATCGTCGCGATTGGATACCGAAAAAAACAGTTGGAACGCTTTCGTGATCTTCTTGAAGATCCGAGCATCGATGAGACCATATGGCAAGCCTTCTTTGAGAAGAACGTTTGGATTTTCGGCTATGGTCTGACTTATCTATTCTTGTCAAACCTCGACGAACGAAAGCTGGAACAGGCTGTGAGCGGGAATGACTTATGGCAGCGAGGGAAAAGAGCAGACGGGGTGCTCAAATCACGAGGCGCTATAGAAGCACTATGCTTCGTCGAAATCAAGAAACATTCAACGGCTTTGGTACGAACACATCCCTATCGACCGGCGTGTTGGGCGCCATCGGAGGAACTCGCAGGCGCAGTTGTTCAGTGCCAAGTAACAGTCGAACAGGTGGTTCGGAAAGCAATTGAAAAAGGTGGAGCCAATCAACGAGAGTGGCGATCCATCCGGGGAACAAATTTTTACATATCAACCTCGCTCTTTCTTGATCGTAGGTTCCCTCGACGAATTTAGAAGCAACTCAGGGGTTCGCAAAGATTGCTACCGGTCATTCGAGCTCTTTCGACGCAACACGATGAGACCGGAAATCGTTACCTTCGACGAGCTTTATGAACGTGCGAAGTTTATCGTCGAGGCAGCCGACTCGTAGATTTGAGTACCCATAAGTCGGCATACCGGTAGCAATTGCATGTGGTGGATTAATACTTCAATGGGGCCGCGCCATCTTTGAATTGTGATTGCTTGGCGAGGGTGCAAGAGGCTATTGGAAGGGTGTGTCGGAGTAGGGCGGCAGCAGTTTGCGGCGGGACCAGGCGGCGTCCTTCTCTGTGCTAAAGACGAAGCGTAGATTGCCGCCCTGCATCAGCTCTTCGTGGGTGACATAGCTGCGGCCGAGCGTGCGGCCGTTGAGCAGGACGTCTTTGAGAAAGCCGTGCCGGTCGTCGAGGTTTTCGCTGGTGATGGTGAGCGTGCGGCTGTTGGGGAGATGCAGCACGGCGCGATCGACGAAGGGCCGGCCGAGGACGTACTGGTTGGAGCCGGGGGCAACCGGGTAGAAGCCGAGTGAGGTGAAGAGCAACCACGCGGACATCTGTCCGAGGTCGTCGTTGCCCACCAGGCCGTCGGGCGCGGGATGGTACTGCGACTCGACGATCTGCTTGAGGCGGGCCTGCGTCTTCAGCGGAGCTCCGGCGTACATATAGAGATAAGGCAGGTGGTGACTGGGCTCGTTGCCGTGAATGTATTGTCCGATGAGGCCGGAGATGTCCTCGACGGCGGCGTACTGGGCAGGGTCGACCTTCTGGTCGAACATGGCGTCAAGTTTGGCGATGAGCTTGTCAGGGCCTCCGAGCAGATTAATAAGTCCCTGCTCGTCCTGCGGCTGATACCAGGAGTACTGCCAGGAGTTGCCCTCGGTGAAGCCCGAGCCCGCGCCGGCCTTGGCGGGGTCGAAGGGCGTGCGGTAGTCGCCGCTGGCGAGGCGGGGCTCGACGAAGCCGTCGGCTTGATTGAAGTTGTTGCGCCAGTTGGCAGAGCGCTTCTCAAACTGCTGTGCGACAGCGGTGTTGCCCATGGCCCTGGCGGTCTGGGCGATGGTCCAGTCGTCGAAAGCGTACTCCATGGTCTTCGAGGTGGCTTCGTCGTCGTGGTCGACGGGGACAAAGCCGAGCTTCATGTAGGCTCCCAGGTTGCCGTAGGGGGCGTAGGTGGCGCTCTGGACCATGGCGTTGAGCGCGGCCCTGGTATCGTAGCCGCGGATGCCTTTCGCGTAGGCGTCGGCGATGATCGGCACAGCGTGGTAGCCGATCATGCACCAGGTCTCGATGCCCTGGAACTGCCAGATGGGGAGGATTCCGAAGGGACTCTCCTGCTGGGAGGCGAGCAGGGACTGTACGAGGTCGTTGGTGCGCTGGGCGGGTTCGAGCAGGGTCATCAGGGGCTGCTCGGCGCGGTAGGTGTCCCAGAGGGAGAGGCTAGAGACGAAGTGGAAGTCCTGGGCGTGGTGGACCTGGTTGTCGGGGCCGCGGTAGTCGCCGTTGACGTCCATGCTGATGCTGGGGGCCATCAGGGCGTGGTAGAGCGCGGTGTAGAGGGAGCGCTGGGTGGCGACCGGGGCGTGGATCTCGACGTGGGAGAGGTGCTCGCGCCATGCCTGCTGGGTGCGGGCGCGGACGGCATCGAAGTCGAAGGCGGGGGTCTCGGCGGCCATGTTGGCGAGGGCGTTCTGCTCGCTGACGGGGGAGAGCGCGACCTTGACGATGAGAGGAGTGGAGGAGGGGGCGAAGTCGAAGACGGCCTCGAGGCCGCGGCCTTCGATGCTCTGGGTGTCCTGGGGCGAGGTTCCGGGGGTCTTGAAGCCGCGATAGGGAGGAGGCGGGTCCTCGTGGTTATAGAGGGCGTGGCCGGAGAGTGGAGCGGAGAAGCGCATGGCGAAGTGGAGCTGGCGGCCGGGGGCCCAGCCGCGGGTCTCGCGCATGCCGGTGATGGTGCCGTCGGCGTGGATGGTGACGCGGGACCAGAGGACCTTGCCGGGGTAGTTATAGATGCTGCTGCGGAGATCGAGCAGGAGGTGGCGCTGGACTCCGGATTGGGTGAAGGTGTAGCGGTGGAGGCCGACGCGCTCGGTGGCGGTGAGCTCGGCGCTGACGTGGGAGTCTTCGAGGGTGACGGCGTAGTAGCCGGGCTCGGCGTGTTCGGCGGAGTGGGAGAAGCGGGAGCGGTAGCCGGAGTGTGGTTTATCGGGCTTACCTGGCTCGAGGGGAACTTCGTCGCCGCTGATCGGTGTGAGGAGGAGGTCGCCGAGGTCGCTGTGGCCGGCTCCAGAGAAGTGGGTGTGGGAGAAGCCGAGGATGGTGGTGTCTTCGTAGCGGTAGCCGGCAGCCCATTTGTAGCTCTGCTTGAAGGGACGGATCTGGGTGTCAGGGGAGAGCTGAACCATGCCGAAGGGAGCGGTGGCTCCGGGGAAGGTGTGGCCTTCGGGGCCAGTGCCGATCATGGGGTCGACGAGATGGATCGGATCGGGCGTCTGGGCGAACGAGATGGAGGCCAGCAGCAGCAGAGCGAAGCCGAAGCGAGTCATCTTTTTACGGTACAGCAGGGAGAGGCTGGCCTGACCGCCCCACACGTAGTGGGCCCGCGTGGCAGCGCAGGTATTTTACAAAAAGTGTTCGTTTCTGGACGTGGAGTTTGGAATCCGTACAGTTCGGCATCAGGCACGACGGCTAAACGATTGAAGATACGAAGGCGAGGTTTGGCGAAGAAAGTGCTTTTTGATCTCGTGGAAGCGAGGCCGTGAGATGGGAACGATCTGGAGCGATCTGCGATATGGCGTGCGTCAGCTGCTACGCTCGCCTGTCTTTATGTTGACTGCGGTGCTGACCCTGGCGCTGGGCGTGGGCGCGAATACGGCGATCTTCTCACTGCTGGACCAGGCGCTGCTGCGCGTGCTTCCGGTACGCGATCCCGGAAGCCTGGTGTATCTGCAGGGCACGGGCGACGCGTGGGAGGGCCACACGAGCAGCCACGGCGGCGGGGTGGAGTCATACTTCTCGTATCCGATGTATCGGGACCTGCGCGACAAGGATGCTGCTTTCGAGGATCTGGCCGCGACCATCAAGACCTCGGTGGGCCTGAGGCGCGGCGAGACGTCGGAGGTTGCCGAGGTAGAGCTGGTGAGCGGGAACTACTTCACCATGCTGGGGGTGCGGGCCGCGCTGGGAAGAACGTTTATGCAGACCGAGGATGTGAAGCCGGATGGAAATCCGGTGGCGGTGATGAGCTACAACTACTGGCAATCGCACATGAACGGCGATCCGTCCGTGGTGAACCAGACGATTCTGGTGAATGGACAGCCGTTCCTGGTGGTGGGGGTCTCGGCTCTGGGATTTCGCAGCGCGGTGTGGGGCGAGAATCCGGCGCTGTTTGTTCCGATGTCGATGATCGGGGAGCTGATTCCCGGACAGGCACGGCGCCTGACGAACCACACCGATCGCTGGATGAATATCCTCGGGCGGCTGAAGCCTGGCGTGAGCACGAAGCAGGCGGAGACCATGAGCGCGCCCCTGTGGCATGCCCTGCGGGCGGATGAGCTGAAGGCCCTGGGAGGCACGCGGTCGAAGCGCTTTATCGAGGGGTTTTTGACCAACAGCCATCTGCTGGTGCAGCCCGCGGCGCGGGGATTCTCTTACAACCGTGAGGACTTCAAGAAGCCGCTCGAGTTGGTGATGGCGATGGCCCTGCTGGTGCTGCTGGTGACTGGGGTCAACGTGGCGGGCCTTATGCTGGTGCGGTCTTCGGCGCGCATCGCGGAGTTCTCGCTGCGCTATGCGCTGGGAGCGCGGGCAGGCAGGATCGTGCAGCAGCTCCTGATGGAGGGATTGTTGATTGGGGTGGGGGGAGGCGCAGTCGGAATCTTGCTGGCCCCGGTGGCGATTCGTGTGCTGGTGAAGCAGATCTCCGGACCCGAAGGCGGTAGTCCCTTCAACACGTCCGTCGATACTCGACTGCTGGGTTTCAACTTTGCGGTGGCGATCCTTGTTAGCGTGTTGTTCAGCCTGGCTCCGGCGACTCAGCTGTTGCGGAAGGAGATGTTTCAGGCGATGCGTATGCAGGCGGCGACGACGGGAAGCGGAGGCATGCTAGGGTTTCGCCGCTTCGTGGTGGGGACGCAGATTGCTCTGAGCCTGCTGTTGCTGGTGGGAGCGGGATTGTTTGTACGGTCGATGCAGCAGCTGCGTACCTTCGATGTGGGGTTCAAGACCGATCACCTGGTGGGGTTCGGCCTGGCTCCAAAGCTGGCGGGCTATGACGATGCCAGGATCGACGCGCTGCAGCGGAGGATGGTGGACGATCTGAGCGCGATTCCTGGTGTGGAGAGCGCGGCAGTGACGAATACTCCTGAGCTGGCGGGGCAGACGCATGGCGGCAATGTGAGCTTCGCGAGCTACAAGGCTGCTCCCGAAGAGGACATGGATGTCGAGAAGTCTAATGTAAGTCCGGTTTTTTTTCAGATGCTGGGAGCTCCGCTTCTCTCAGGCCGAGCGTTTACGGCGGAGGATAATGCGACGCACCCCAAGGTGGCGATCGTAAACGAGGCACTGGCGAAGAGGTTCTTCGGATCGGCGGCGAAGACCGTGGGACAAAGAATGATGGATGGCGCGAGCAACAAACCAAATTTCGACATCGAGATCGTCGGGGTGGTTCGGGACTTTCGCGTGAAGGGTGTGCGTAAGGCGACGCTGCCGACGGTCTTTCAGCCGATGGAGCAGATTCCGAGCTCGAATGTCGATCGGCAAGCCAACCGCGAGCTCTTCTTCTATGTGCGGACGCGGCTGCCGGAGGCGACGGTGTTTGGGTCGGTCCGGCGTGCGGTGCTGGCGATTGATCCGAAGCTGGCGATCGATGACCTGAGGACGATGGAGGCGCAGATCGATCTGGACTTGGCGAACGAGCGGCTGATCGAGCTGCTTGCGGTGAGTTTTGGGATTCTGGCGACGGTGCTGGCCGGAGTGGGGCTGTATGGCGTGGTGGCATACACGATGGGCCGGCGCACCAAGGAGATTGGAATCCGCATGGCACTGGGTTCATCGCGGGGAGCGATCACGCAGATGGTCTTTCGCGACGTTCTGATGCTGGTGGGATTGGGCCTGGCGGTGGGAGTTCCGGTCGCACTGATGCTGGGCAGACTGGTGCGGAATCAGCTGTTTGGGATCTCACCGGCGGACCCCGTGGTGTTTCTGGTCGCAATCGGACTGGTGGGTGGGGTGGCTCTGGTTGCGACGACTCTGCCGGCGAGGAAGGCGGCGCGGGTCGATCCATCGGAGGTTTTGCGGTCGGAGTAGAGCCGCTGCCGGAGAGTTTGGATTCTCCTCAAAATGCCTCCTCTACACGGAATGCAACCCGCGTGGAGGAGGCGCCTTTTTTAGGAGAGGCTTGTGGCCTGCCGGCCGGCCCCACTGCGCGTGGAGCGGTCGCTTTGTGACGTGTGCACTCCCTTCGGGTCGCGGCTCCCGTTGGTCGCTTGATAAATCTTCGCGCCGACCGAAGGAAGGCCCACGGCGAAGCCGGTATACGCGTCACGAAGGGTGCGCCCCACGCGCAGTGGGCCCGCGCGGCAGCGCCTGTCTTTCACTTCCAAAAAGACCTAACGACGATTGCGGCGAGCCGATGCGGCTGGAGGAGGATAAAGCGGCTTGTGCTTCTTCGGTGGCTCAGGCGCAGCCTCAAGCGAGATGTTGGGACGATGCTCGGTGACTGCGGCTGCGATAGCGTACTTGAGCGCGTCGACCCCTTCGCCGGTGACGGCGGAGATGGGATAGAGCGGGAGCTTGCGGCGCTTGGCGTAGGTGGTCAGCTTCTTGAGCTTGTCGGGGTTGGCGACGTCGGCCTTGGAGGCGACCAGGATCGTGGGCCGCTTGGCGAGCTCGGGGTCGAAGCTGGCCAGCTCCTGCGTGATGATCTTGTAGTCTTCGACGGGGTCAGGACGGGCGCTTCCTCCCTCGGCCACGCTGGCATCGGAGACGTCGATGAGGTGAACGATGACGCTGGTGCGCTCGATGTGTTTGAGGAACTGGGTTCCGAGGCCGTGGCCGAGGTGCGCTCCTTCGATGAGGCCGGGGAGATCGGCGATGGTGAAGGATTGCTCGTAGGGCATCTCGCCGACGGTGACGACGCCGAGGTTGGGCTGGAGCGTGGTGAAGGCGTAGTTGGCGATCTTGGGCCGGGCGGCGGAGAGACGCGAGATGAGCGTGGATTTGCCGACGTTGGGGTAGCCGACGAGGCCGGCGTCGGCGAGCAGGCGCAGCTCGAGGCGCAGGCGGCGCTCCTCGCCGGGGCGACCGAGCTCGTGCTCGCGCGGAGCCTGGTGGGTGCTGGTGGCGAAGTGCTGATTGCCGTGTCCTCCGCGTCCTCCGCGGACGAGGATGATGGTCTCGTTGGGACGGGCGAAGTCGTGGACCAGCTCGCCGGTCTCCTGGTCGTAGACCACGGTGCCGACGGGAACCTTGAGGACGAGCGGCTCCCCGGCTTGTCCGGACATGTTGGAGCCCATGCCATGCTCTCCGCGCCCGGACTTGTGCTCGGGGTTATAGCGGAAGTGGATGAGGGTGTTGTGGCTGAGCGACGAGGTCATGAGGATGTCGCCGCCATGTCCTCCGTCGCCACCGGAAGGGCCTCCACGGGGGACGAACTTTTCGCGACGGAAGGCCATGCAGCCGTTGCCGCCGTCGCCGGCCTTTACCCAGATCTTTGCCTCATCAATAAACATTCACATCCAGTTTACAGGGGATGTGTAAATTAACCGCTATAACGACAAGCTGTTGTGTTTATGTCCGGTGCGCCCTGCTCCTCTTCCTTGGAGTCCAGCCATCGGCGACAGAACGCTTCGGACCGGTGATTGTAATCCGAGTCCGAGCCGTACCCTTCCGATAAAGGGTTGAATCGCGTGCGAAATTCATGCGCGATGTTCGCTTATTTCAAATTCATATGCAAAAAAACAGGAAAGCGTTCCGCAGCCCGAGGGGCGAGCGTTCGCAATTTTTCAGGAGACCATGAGGATGATGAACAATCTTAAGAAACTCGTATTTGCTGTCGTTCTGGGCACCGGGGCCTGCCTCTCCGGTCATGCTCAGTCGGCGACCGACGGCGCGATCGGCGGCACGGTGACCGACGCCGGAGATCTGGCCGTCGCGCATGCCACTGTCGTGATTCGCTCAAACACCACCAACGCCGAGCAGACAACGGAGACGGACGACTCAGGCTTCTTTCGTCTCGTCCATCTGCCCCCCTCGAGCTTTACGGTGAAGATCGGCGCGCCCGGCTTTCAGAACTATGAGTCGAAGAACGTGATCGTCCAAGTGGGTTTATTGACAGATATCTCGACAAAGCTGGTAGTTGGAAGCACGTCGGATACGGTCGAGGTAACGAGCGAGGCCCCGATCCTGAACACGATCTCGCCCGATTTTGCGAACGTGATTCCCCAGCGCACGCTGCAGGATCTTCCGGTCAGCAATTATCGCTGGTCCTCCTATGCCGCGCTGACGCCGGGCGTGACGATCGATTCGAGTGGATTCGGCCTGCTGAGCTTCCGCGGCCAGAGCACCTTGATGAACAACGTGACGATCGACGGCGCGGACGATAACCAGGCCTACTTCTCCGAGGAGCGCGGGCGTACGCGTGCCGGATATTCGACGGCGAAGGCCTCGATCCAGGAGTTTCAGGTGAATACGTCGAACTACTCGACGGAGTTTGGACGCGCGGCGGGCGGCGTTGTGAACTCGATCACCAAGAGCGGCGGCAACCAGTTTCATGGCGAGCTTTACTTCTACGATCGCGACGCGGAGTGGGGCGCGGCCAACGCGCAGGCCAAGCTGAATGTCGTGAACTCGGCGGGCCAGGTGGTTTCGACCAACGTGAAGCCGACCGATAAGCGCAAGCAGTACGGCGGCGCGATCAGCGGTCCGCTTTGGAAGGACAAGCTGTTCTTCTTCTTTGCCGGCGACCGGTTCGATCATAACTTTCCCGCGGTCGCCATTGCGACCCAGCCGCAGAACCTGCTGACGCTGCCGGACCTGAATCTTCCCGCGGGCAAGACGTGCGGAGTCGCGACGGGAGGGGCGGCACCCAGCACCATCGATGCCACGGTTTGCACACTGCAGCAGAAGCTGAATCGCACGACCTACACCGCCGCAGCGCAGAACTATATCGATGGCGTCGCGGGGCTGAATTCGATGCTGGGAACGGTTCCCCGCAAGGGCCTGCAGACGATCTTCTTCCCTAAATTGGACTGGCAGATTAGCCCGCGCAACCATGCTTCGTTTGAGTTCAACCGCCTGTGCTGGACGTCGCCAGCTGGCATCCAGACCGGCCTGACCAGCACGAACGGCATTCGCAGCTTCGGCAACGACGACGTTCGCGTCTCGTTTCTGATCGCGCGTCTGCAGACGGCGATCAATGACCACCTGTCGAACGAAGTGCGCTACCAGTATGGTCGCGACTTCGAGTTCGAGTTCAGCCAAACTCCGACGCCTTACGAGACGCAGAATCTGCTTGGACCGACCGGCAGTGGCTACAGCAATCCTTTGGGGGCTCCCCCGAGCGTCAGCATCACCAACCTGTTCACCTTCGGCACGCCGAACTTCCTGCAGCGCGCGGCCCTGCCGGACGAACGTCGCTGGCAGATCGCCGATACGGCCAACTACATTCATGGAAAGCACAACATCAAGTTCGGCGTCGACTTTCTGCACACCGACGACCTGGTCAACAACCTATTCTCGGGTTTCGGAGTGTATAGCTATTCGAACCTGACGAACTACTTCACCGACTTCTACCTTGCGCAGAACCCCGCGACGGTGGGGGGTGCGAAAAACTACTCCAGCTTTGTGCAGGGCTTCGGCGCGCCGGGTCTTGAGTTCCAGACCACGGACTATGCGATCTTCGCCGAGGACAACTGGGCGATTACACCGCGCCTGAAGATCACCTACGGCCTGCGGTGGGAGTATGAGCAGCTGCCGACGCCCTTTGCCAACCTGGTGAATCCGGCGATCCCGCAGACCAGCAACCATCCTTCTGACAAGAGCAACATTGGCCCTCGCGTCGGCTTCGCGTATGACGTCTTCGGCACGGGCAAGACGATCGTTCGCGGAGGCTATGGCGAGTTCTTCGCGCGCATCCTGAACGGAACCGTCTACAACTCGTTGATCAATACCGGCGTCGCGGCTGGCCAGTACACGGTCTCCTACACGCCGACTTCGACGAATGCCCCGGCATTCCCGCAGGTGATTCCTCCGGGACAGGGGGGAGCTCTCTCAGGCCAGCCGAACGTGGTCTTCTTCGACAAGAACTTCAAGGCTCCCGAGATCCATCAGGCCGACCTGACGGTCGAGCAGGACCTTGGCTACGATACCGTGATGAGCGTGACGTGGCTGGGTGCTTTCGGACGCCGGTTGCCGAACTTCACCGACGTCAACCTGGCTGCGCCGACGACAGTGCAGTACACGGTCGTCGATACTTCGGGCAAGGGACCGCTGGCGAATGGCTCGGTGTTGACCTCGAAGTTCTACAACCGTCTGCCTAACGTCAATGGTTCTTGCCCAAGTCAGCGTCCCAACTGCGCCTACGGTTCGTTGACCGATATCTTCAGCGGGTCAAACTCCAACTATCAGGGATTGGTGGGACAGATCAATCACCGGTTCTCGCATAGCTTCTCGTTGAATGCGAACTACACCTGGTCGCATGCTCTGGACTATGGCGTGAATAACCAGACGGCGACGACAGCCAACAACCTGCTGGATCCGCAGGATCTGCGCGCGGAGTACGGCAACGCGATCTCGAACATCCCCAACCGCTTCGTTCTCACCTCGGTTCTGACCACTCCCTGGAAGACAAGGGGTTTGATGAGCTACCTGACGAACGATTGGCAGATCTCACCCAGCTACGCGGTGCAGAGTGGCCTGCCGTACGACATCAAGACGAGCGGCACACTCTCCTCGGGCTTCGCGGGGGCAGGCCAGACGCCTCTCAGCGCGATCGGTGGAGGCATCAACGGATCGAACGGCACCTTCCGTGTTCCGGGGATCGCTCGCGATGCTTTCGCTCAACCGAAGACCAACGTGCTCGACCTGCGCATCTCCAAGCGGTTTGCGATCACGGAGCGGGCCAAGCTGGAGCTGCTGGGCGAGACCTTCAACCTGGTCAACCACCAGAATGTGACCAGCGTGAATACGCAGGGCTATACACTAGGTACAACTTCGGTCAAGAATGGAGCAGTCACGAGCCTTACTGGCAATACGCTGACCTTCAATACCTCCACGGCGGACCCCACGGTCTCGCAGTTCGGAGCGGTGACGCAGACGAACTCGAGCAACTTCCAGTTCGCTCCGCGGCAGATCCAGATTGGAGCGCGTCTGCAGTTCTAGCTTTCCCTGTATCTCGGGCGGTGGCTTCGGCCGCCGCCCGTTTTGTTTTAAGTACCCCTTTCGGGGGAGTAGCAAACGGCGGAAAGTCCGTTAGTCTGCGGCTATCCTTCTCGTTCCACGCGCGTGGTGAGGGCTTGTTCTGAGAACAGGCAAAAAGCTCCTGGAACGATGAGAGTCCGGTGGGATGTTCCGCTATGCGGGCTTACACAATACCGGCAGACCAGCGGCGGAGAGGACATGCACGATCACGCGAGGCTCGCCGGTTCTCGCACCGGCGAAGCGAGAGAGGCGGGTGTGCGGCTTTCTCTGGTCCTGTTTTTGATAGGGCTCACGAGCATGGTGACGGGCGAGGCCTTGGGCCAGACCACTGTCAGCGGCACTGTCCGAGGAACCGTTACAGATGCGAGCGGAGCCGTCATCCCCAGGTGCAACACTCGCCTCGCGGACCCGCAGCACGGGCTTAGCTTTGTGGCTAGCTGCCGTTCGGGTGGAGATTTTGTCTTTGCGGCTGTGCCGACTGGGGAGTACGGACTTACTGTGGAGGCGACTGGGTTCGCGGCACAGGTCGTCGATCGTGTCCTGATCGAAACGGGGGGCGTCACTGGAATTGATATAAGGTTGAAGGCCGCCGGAGTGCAGTCGGCAGTGACGGTATCGGGAGACGACGACGCCTTGCTTGAACGCCCGGCGAGCGGAGCGATTTCGAGCGTGGTGACCTCTTCAGAGATCGATCGTCTTCCGCTGAATGGGCGGCGTTGGCAGAGCTTTGCGCTTTTGACGCCCGCAGCCAATCCCGATGGCCAGGAGGGGGATCTGCTGACCTTTCGTGGACTAGCCGCGACTCAGAACAGCACGACGATGGATGGCGCCTCCGACGATCAGTCGTTCCAGGGGGTTCCTCGCGGAAGCAGGGAGGCTGACGGCAATGAGGAGGAGACAGGAGCCGAACCTGGGGGAGCGCGGCGTGGCGCGGCTTCGTGGAGACGAACAGGCGCGGTCTACGCATTTTCTCAGGAGGCCGTCCGTGAGTTTCGCATCAACACGCAAAACTACTCCGCTCTTTATGGGCGGGGAGCGGGAGGCGCGATCGCGACCATCTCGAAGAGTGGAGGCAACGATCTGCATGGAAACGGATTTCTTACTCTGCGAACCAGTAGCCTGGCGGCGAAAAATCCCTTTTCGGTGGCGACAACCTATCAGGATGGATTGATCGGCAGCTCGATTGTGAAGCCGCACGATCTCCGCCAGCAGTTTGGAGGAACGCTGGGCGGCGCGATCGTACGGAACCGCCTGTTCTACTTCTATGCGTTCGATCAACAGCGGCGAGGCTTTCCTGCGATTGGCTCCCCTAGCGATCCTGATTTCTATCGCCTTACCCCGACGCAGAATGCTCTTCTCGGCAACCGTGGCGTCTCGGCCTCGAAGATCAACGCTGCGCTGAACTATCTCAGCGGCCTGACGGGCGAAGCTCCACGACGGGACGATCAGACGATTCACTTCGGCAAGCTGGAGTGGCAGGCCTCATCGCGCAACCGGATCAGCGTACAGTACAACCGTCTGCGATCGTCCTCGCCGGCAGGTTTGCTTGGAGCTCCTGTGGTCGATCGCGGAATGGCCAGCGTGGGAAGTGGCTACGGAAAGCTCGATACCGGAGTCGCACGATGGACATGGACGGGCTCAGCCAGATTCACTGACGAGCTGCGTATCGCCTATGGTCGTGACTTCCAGTACGAACTGGCACAGACGCCATTGCCTCAAGAACCTGCCATCGGCCCCGGAGGCTACGCTCCTGAGATTGCGATCGGTCCCGATGGTCTGACCTTCGGAACTCCGGCGGGGATGAGCCACAGCGCTTATCCGGATGAGACCAGAACCCAGGTGGTCGATACGGCGAGCTGGGCTGCGGGACACCATCTTTTGCAGATAGGCATTGATACGAGTTTTGTGTCGGACCGCATTAGCGCACTCCGTAACTCGATCGGGACCTTCCATTACGACAGTGGAACCACCGGAGGACATGCCGGTGGCCTGGTGGACTGGATTACGGACTACACCTTCGATGTGCACGCGTATCCGAACGGAGGCTGCCCTTCGATCGTCTCGCCGATCCATAACTTCTGTTTCCGTTCCTTTACGCAGAGTTTCGGGACGCAGGACGTCTCTTTCGACACGCAGGAGTGGGCGGGGTTCGTGCAGGATAGCTGGCGGCCACGGTCAGGGCTGGCGATTAACCTGGGGCTGCGCTATGAATATGAGTTGCTGCCACTGCCGCAGCATCCAAACCCCGCCCTGGATCAGGTCTTCAGCGATTTGGGCGCGACCGGCGTCATTCCCGAGGATAGAAATAATCTAGGCCCAAGGTTTGGGTTGTCATGGTCCCCGTTCGGTGTTCGGCACGGTGTAGTTCACGTGGGTTATGGAATCTACTACGGTCGTGTGCCGGGAGCCACGCTGCAGAGCGCTTTGACGAATACGGCTCTCCCGGCTTCAACGACTCACGTCAGCATCACGCCATCGACCATTACGGGGTGTCCGCAGGTGGCGAATCAGGGCTTCGGCTATGTGTGCACGTACCTTTCTGCTCCTTCATCGGCGGTCGCTTCTACCACCTCGGCGACGGTTCTCAGTCGAAGATTTCGTTCTCCCATGGTGCAGCAGGGAAGTTTTGGCGTGGAGCATGAGGTTGGAGCCGGAGTGGCCGCGAGCGCAACCTACCTGATGAATATCGATCGCCAACTCTCGAGCTCGGTCGACCTTAACATCGCACCTTCGACCGTCGTCCGTGGCTTTCAGATTCAGGGTGGGTCTTATGCCACGGGCATTCAGGATGGTGAGACGTTCTTTGTGCCGGTGTATACAGCGCGGCGCAGCGACGACTATGGCGTGATCACGGCGGTTACCTCGAACGTCTCGGCGAGTTACAACGCACTGGTGCTCGAGGCGAAGCGCCGGAATCGTCGAGGGTTCGAGTTTACTTTCGCATGGACATGGTCGAAGGCTATCGATCAGGGGCAGAGCGGGGGATCTTCTCCGCGCAGCAACTCGCAGTTCGATCCCTTTACCGTCCAGTATGACAAGGGCCTGTCGCGGCTGAACTTTCCTCACAAGATCGTTGCCAGCGCGACGTGGCAGCCAAGAATGCATACGGCGAACCGATGGCTCTCCGGCGCCGCCAACGGATGGCAGATCTCCGGCCTGTTCTATGAGACCAGTGGACGACCTTACAGCTACGAGATCTTCGGGGGAACACGGTTGAGCGGTGGACGCGAGAGCATCAACGGCTCAGGGGGAGCCATCTATCTTCCGACGATTGGCCGGAATACATTGCGGCTTCCCGATACCAACCGCCTCGACCTGCGGCTGACGCGAACGCTGTATCGCAGCGAGAGAGTCAGCCTGCGAGTGATCGGCGAAGCATTCAATGTGGCTAATCACGTCAACGTCACCGGTGTGCAGCAGAGAGCTCTTCTCGTGGGAGCTCCGGTGGCCGATGTGACCCCTCTGGTCTTTCAGGATGCACAGGCCATCGCGTCGGAGGGGCTGAATACGATTCCCTTCGGCGAATATACGGCCTCGACCGTGGGCAGTTCTCGTGAGCGCCAAGTGCAGCTTGGTCTTCGTCTTAGCTTCTGACTGCAATCGATTGCATCATTCTGCGCAGGGGAAGATATCCACAGCGTTCTCACTTCTCGCTGGAGATCGTGGTCCATGTTGCTTAGCATGAAGGGATTGAGGGCGTGCCTGCGGCCCGTTGTGATCTCTTCCGCCTAAAGCGCATCCAAGAAGAAAGGCCCCCGCGGAGTATGCCAAGGGAGCGGATTCACGATGGAGAGAAGAGCAAGCTTCGCCTCGGAAGAGACGGAGCGACATGAGCAAGCCGTTAAGAGATTTCGATCACTGTGCGACATGCACAAAGTTCCGTACGGAAGCGCAGAGGATCTTCGCGGCTTCGCTGAGCATTTAAGCGAAAATCGCCATCTTGCGATGGACTTTTGGGCGCTCGTCGGAGAGTTGAGCGGTCGCGAGAGAGGTGCTCTCTCGGACGAGGAGATGTTGAGTGTCGTTGTCGAGGGAGTCTCCGGCCACAGTGTGGAAGAGCTTCCCCCGGACGCCGCCGAGCCTTCGAATCGAATGCGGCAGATGCTTGCCGGGGTGGATGTCGGAGGTCCGACTCTACCGGACCCGATCGCGGATCATGAGGATGAGCTGCTTTCGTTGGAGCGCATCTCAACGGCGAAGACTTCGCATTCACCCGAAGCCGCCGCTGATCGAACCCACACGCAGCGAATGATCGCCGATGCTCTGCTGAAGCTTGAGGATACGGCCCGTGAGCTGCGAGAACACCTGGCGACGATCGAACACGAGAAGGCACAAAGAACAACACCGCCGACAAAACCAAAGACCGAAGAGGTCGTTTTGCAGGCACCTGCAGAAGACGCTTCTCCGAAGATGGATCGCGTAGAGCCTCCGCCGTCTTCCCGAACGACGCCGGAGGCTATCAAACCGCTCATCTCGTATCTCGAGAACGCGGCGAGGTCTGCAAATCAAACAGCGGCTCCGGCTCCGAATGAGTCCGTTGTCTTTGCTCTGCGTCCTGCGGATCAACTCTCGCAACGAGGATTTGCGCCGTCGGATCAGGAGGATGATCCCTCCATCGCTGTTCCACTAGCCACCTATAGCAGTGAAAAGCAAAGGAGAAAGACGTTCTTTCTCGTGACGCTGCCTGGGATGCTTCTATTGGTTTCAGGTGTGTGGTTTGCGATCGGCCATGGATATGCACGCACGTGGGCCGACGATTACGGTCCCTCCCTCCATAAGAAGCTGGAGCTCTTTCGGCAGGAGATTCGCGACCTAAAGGGTGAGCACCCTACTCCTGCTCCGGAACAACAATCTCCCGCACCGGCTGCAGCTCAAGCGCCGGCGAGTTCCTCTTTCACTCCTGCTATAGCCCCAAATGCCGATGCGGGTCAAGACGCCTCACAGCAATCAGCAGCAATGCTTCCAACTCCCGATCAACAGACTGCTCAACCAGCCCTCGCTCCCGGCGAGGATACGTCGCAGTCTGCTACGCCACCAGGGAGCGTTCCCCACGTATCTTCTGCAATCATGCAGGCGAATCTGCTCTCGTCGCGGCTCCCAGCCTATCCCGAAAGAGCGAGACGAATGGGAGTCGAGGGAACGGTCACCGTGGAGGTCCTGATCTCGAAGACCGGCGTCGTGCAGAGGGTTCATGTGCTGCGCGGGGATTCACAGCTGCGTATGGCCGCGATCGATGCCGTGCTGCGTTGGAGATATAAGCCCTATATGCAGAGCGGTCGACCTGTTGCCATAATCACTCAGGTCAATGTTCCTTTTCAACTATCGCGGAGGTAAGCAATCGGATTCGGGAAAATCAGAACGGGTCGCAGATCGATTCGATCTGCGACCCGTTCCAATGCGGATTGCCAGCGGCCTCGTCGCTACTTCACTCCCTCCCGCATCAGAGCATCCGCCGTCCAGAGGACCGGAGCCTGCCCGTGAAAGTCGCCAGTGCGGCGACGACGCTGGTAGTAGTACTCAAGCGAGTCCTTCTTGCCGGTGCCTTCGCATACCTGGGTGACATCGTAGTTCTGATCGACGTAGCCGACGACGGCGAGCCATGCCTTGCGCGCGGCTGGACCGTAGGTGGCCGCATCCAGCCATCCATGCTTTACGCCCATGATCATGCCAAAGGCGAACATGGCTGAGCTCGAGCTCTCGGGCCATGCATCATCCTTGTCGATCAGCTGCCGCCACATGCCGTCCTTGCCCTGATACTTCAGCAGCGACTCCATCATCAGCTTGTAGCCCTTCATGATGCGGGCGCGATCGGGGTGATTCTCCGGCAGATCGCTCAGCATCTCCGCCATGCCGGCCGAGACCCAGCCATCGCCGCGGCCCCAGAAATATTTGACGTCCGGCGCATGAAAGAAAAGGCCGTTGGGTTGCTGCAGCTTGTCGAGATAGGCAACCATCTCCTTGGCGTCGCGGTCGAGATACTTCTTGTCGCCGGTCGCGCGATAGGCCTCCAGCTGAAGCATGGTGAGCATGTACATGTCATCGATCCAGAAGCGCGTCTCGGCGGAGAGTCCGTCCGGCTGCGGATTCTCCCACTGGCGGTCGGCCCACCACCTGCCCTCGGTGAGGTACTTGGGATCTTTGGTCTGCCGGGCGATCTCGAGCGGGACGACGCCAAAGATGGAGTCGTCGACGTGGTGGCGCACAGGACGCCGCTCGGCCTCGGCTCCGCCCGGCATCAAAGGCTCAAACTTCTTGACCAGCTGATCGCGAAGGGTGGTGTCATGGGTAAGCTCCGCGAACTGCAGGGCTCCATACCAGGTCGCCACCTCGGAGTAGTGGATGGTCTTGGTGTACTGATGGGGGCTCGAGACGAAGTGCTCGGAGAGATGCTTGCCGACCTCCTGGGGACTGGTTCCGGTGGGCCAGTTGGTGAAGTAGCTTTCCTGTGCGCGACCCGCAACTGTCAGGGAGTAGAGAAGCACGGAGCCAGTTAGAACGTCTTTCAATCGCATCGTTAAGTTTCCTTCCAGGGAGACCAATTTTGGCGTCGGGGTCATTCTAACCATGCAGATACAGGACTGCCTACATCAATTTTGAAACTTTTTATCTTTTGAAAGAAGCTGATAGGGAAGACGCTGGCCTGCCGGCCGGGCCCACTGCGCTCTGCCACCCCACAAACGAAGACCTGTTTGTGGGGACCCCGTACGGGCGGTCACTTCGTGACGCGCATACCGGCTTCGCTGCGGGCCTCCTTTCGGTTCGGCGCAAACATCTTCGCAAGCGACCAACGGAAGCCCCGCCCGAAGGGAGTACACGCGTCACGAAGTGACCGCTCCACGCGTAGTGGGCCCGCGCGGCAGCGCAGGCCTCTGCCATACTTTGGTTATGAGTGAGAGCTTTCCCGGACCGGCCCACGCCTCCGATCATCTGGACACGATCGTTGCCATCTCGACCCCTCCGGGACGGGGAGGCATCGGTGTGGTGCGGCTCTCAGGAAGTCGCGCCCGCGAGATTGCAGAGGGTCTCGTCAAGCTCGCACGCCCCCTGGAATCCGGCAGAGCACGATTCGGATACATGCTCGATGCTGAGAGTGGTGCGACCCTAGATGAGATCGTGGCAACCTTCTTTGCTGCTCCCCGCTCGTACACCTCTCAGGATGTGGTCGAGATCGCGATGCATGGCTCTCCCGTGCTCCTGGAGCATGCTCTTGAGCGAGCGACGGCGGCAGGCGCAAGGCTCGCGGAGCCGGGTGAGTTTACCGAGCGCGCCTTCTTGTCGGGACGCCTGGATCTCACGCAGGCGGAGGCCGTCCGTGACCTGATCGACGCCTCCACGTTGCAGCAGGCGAGGGTAGCGGCCCAGCAACTGGGAGGAGCACTGTCGCGCAGAATCGCTCCGGTAAAAGAGCAACTGATTGCATTGATTGCCGGCCTCGAGGCTGGAGTGGACTTCGCAGAGGACGACATCGACACGATGCCTGGCGAAGAGATCATCCTGAGACTTCAAAACATTGAAGCTCCTCTGTGGGAGCTTGAGCGAAGTTTCGATTACGGAAAGATTCTCCACGGTGGTCTGCGGCTGGCAATTGTAGGGCGGCCCAATGTAGGGAAATCGTCGCTCTTCAACCGTCTGGTGGAGCGCAATCGCGCTATCGTGACTGCGACGCCGGGAACCACGCGCGATCTAGTGACGGAACGAATCTCGATTGAGGGAGTACCTATTGAGCTGATGGATACTGCGGGTCTGCGCGAGGCGACCGATGAGGCGGAGAGTATAGGAATCGTCAAATCGCGCGAGGCGATGGCAGAGGCTGATCTGGTGCTGGTCGTGATCGATGGAACCTCGGAGCTGCACCCGGAGGAGGCCGAAACCATGGATGCGGTTGAGAATCGACCTTCTTTGATCGCCGTAAACAAATGCGATCTAGGCTCCGATCCCAGGTCCATCGATTTCACCGGAAGGTCTTCGGGCCTCGTGGTGCGGACCTCTGCGGTGACGGGTGAAGGGATTCAAGAGCTGCGGAGCGCGATTCTTCAGCTTGCTGCTGGAGGGGCACCGATTCACGAGACTGCCCTTGTGACGAACCTGCGTCAGAAGCAGGCGGTGAGCGATGCCTTGACTGCATCGCGGCGAGCGAAGGAGGCGGTGAAGACGGCGACCCCTCACGAAATGGTCCTGCTCGACCTCTATGAGGGGTTGCACGCGCTCGATCGCCTTACCGGCGCGACGACCGCTGAGGATATCCTTCGCCTTATCTTTTCCAGTTTCTGCATCGGAAAATAGAAACCAACCCAACGCCGTTCCTTGTAGTTCTATCCAGCGAACAAACTCCTTGCTTCTCAGCACACTACCCTTCTTCTGTCCGCGACAGTGAATTCGCGGAGATCATCCAATTGCAGCTATGCGATAGGAACAGGCGCGGGCTCGCTGGTGTCTAGTGAATGGTCACCTTGGGGGTGAGGGAGACGATCTTGAGCTTCGGGGCCTGATCGACGACCTTGATTGTCAGCGACTGCATCGGGCGTAGGCCGGTGCCGTTCGAGTCCGTGCTGCTGGTAAGGTAATTGCTGCCAGCGACCAGGGTGTAGGTTGTTGTCTCGGTTGGAGTTACCGTAATGGCTGGCCCCCGCGTAAATCCGGCGTTCTCAATGTACATATAGCTCTGGCCGGTAACGGTGGGCCGTAGCGTAACGGTCTGGCCCTTCACGATCGTTGTGGAAGAAGCGGTGAAGCTATGAAGGACTGGTGCATTGCCCGTGCTGGGAGGATTGTCTGGGGTGTAGACCTTGCCAATCTCCAGAACCTCGAAGTTACTGATGGCGATGTTGTTGAGTTTGACGAGATCGTCATCGTCCCATCGAACATCAGGTGTGCCTTGAAAGAAGCCGCTACCTCCATTGTCTGCATCGATGAGGCCATATCTCTTCCATGCGGTGAGGATGATCTGGTTTGTGGGGGAGAAGCGGGAGATATCGAAATCGGCTTTGAGGCGTAGCCGCATTCCCATTACGGGTGCCAGCGGGTCGCTGATGTTCCCGGCGGCATGGGTTGCGGGAAGGATAAAGGCTCCCATGCAGTCCCCATTCATGTAGTGATCACAACGGCTGTGATTCGTCGTATAGCGGGTTGCGTGATCGATGACGCCGGCCTCGATTTCGTCGTATCGAATGAGGCCCTCGAAGACGCTCATGCCAGCCGCGTCGACCGAGGTGTATCCGTAGGGCCGCTGCTCGCCATCGGGGAGGGTTAGGTCCCAGACGGCGTTATTGCTTGCAGTGAACTGTCCATGGCAACGTGCCATCTGCCAGTACTCGTAGTCGACACCGGTAGACTTATCGATGACGATCGCGTGGCGATCTCCACCATCGGTTGGGCAGTCGGAGGGCCACCCTTCGATGGGAAGATTTTGCGGGATAGGGGCGGGCAGGATGTCCGAGTCTGTCTGATAGAGCTGTGGAGGAACGTTGACCAGCGCTCCACTATCCACAATCACGTAGGGAATACCGCTCGCGATGCCAGTGCTGCACGACTGGTTGTTATCGACGCAACTTCCGAAGTCCGCGTGCATGTGGGTAGCACCGAAATGTCCGGTTAGGATCTCGCTCGAGTTCAGATCGGCGGGCATAGACGATACATCGAGATGCCAGAGATCGTTCGGGCTTGGCGTGTAACCGTGAAGAGAAGCTCCTGGACCGATATCCATAACGCTGCATGCGGAGCATCCGTTGGTTTGGGCATAAAGGGGCGTGCTTGCCACCAGGGCAAGTGCGACGAATCGTTTGAGCATGACTAGCTTCCTTGCTGTCTCCAGCGAATCGTACCGTGACAGGTGCCGGTGCCTATCGCGGAGATCATGTAAGTCGTACCGGCCTCGATGGGATCGTAAACAAGATCGGATCAATCACTGCGAGATGGAATGTGGGAGCTGCCACGGTTCGCGTGGCACTACCCTGTGTGAAGTTATAGAGAGGATGGACGGAGAGGCCAATCCCGCAGTAGCAGTAGAGGCTAATGCCGCAGTAGTGGTAGAGAGAGAAGAACGCTCAGAGGCTGTGAACTTCAATAGCAGCTGTAGAAACTAGGCCGCCGCTTGCGGCCGAAAGAGATTCCGAGCACTGAGAGCCAGGGCATATTGACAAATTCCAATCCGCAATTTCTGGGAGGGAAGGCGATGGCCTGCCGGCCGGGCCCACAGCGCTCGGCCACCTCACAAACGAAGACCTGTTTGTGGGGACCCCGATACGGGCGGTCACTTCGTGACGCGCATTTGCCCTTCGGGTGGAGCTCCCGTTGGTCGCTTGCGAAGATGTTTACGCCGAACCGGAGGGAGGCCCACGGCGAAGCCGGTACACGTCACGAAGTGACCGCCCCACGCGTAGTGGGCCCGCGCGGCAGCGCCTGTCTTTATCCCCAGAGAATTTGTCGATACGCCCTAGATTCGTCCCTTCATAATCTCTCGTTCCAGCTTCTGCATCGGGAAGGTTCGATAGCTGCTCCGGCTTTTGTTCTTGTTCGAATCCTCGTCTCGCCGGCATACGATCCGTCATCCTTGGGAATCGCAGCCGTCCTTTCGCAGGCGCAAAGAGATCACGTGTCTTTCTCGCTTAATTCCTGTGTCCGTCCCTGGACAGAAAGTTCGATAACGGACAGGAACCATTCCGGCGGCTCCACCGTAACTCATTGCAAATCAGCCCCCGTGCGTCCCCTCCTTTTGGAGAGCCACGTGCATCTCTCTTAGCTGGGAATCCCCGATCCCTTTCGAGCGGAGAATCAACGATGAACCCCTTTCTTCAGGATGTGCGCTTTGCGCTCAGGCAGCTGCGGAAGACCCCGGCCTTCACCCTCACCGTCCTGCTGACCCTCGCGCTCGGCATCGGGGCCAATGCCGCCATCTTCACCCTGGTCCACACCGTCCTGCTCCAGAGCCTTCCCGTCGTCGATCCCTCCACCCTCGTGCGCCTCGGCAACGACAACCAGTGCTGCGTCAGCGGCGGCATCCGCGACGACGGCCACTACACCCTCTTCGCCACCGAGACCTACAAGTACCTTCGCAAGAACCTCCCCGAGTTTGAAGAACTGGCCGCCATGCAGGCAGGCTTCGGCTACCAGCCCATCACCGTCCGCCGCGACGGCGTCGCCAACCAGGCCCAGTCCGTCGTGGGAGAGTTCGTCTCCGGCAACTACTTCCGCACCTTCGGCCTTCAGCCCACAGCCGGCCGCCTCTTCACCGATAGCGACGACGTCAAGGGCGCGCCCTTCACCGCCGTCATGAGCTACAACACCTGGCAGAACGCCTACAACGGCGACCCCTCCGTCGTCGGCAGCACCTTCTGGGTCAACACCCAGGCCGTCACCGTCGTCGGAGTCGCCCCCCGCGGTTTCTTCGGCGACCGTCTCTCCAGCACCCCGCCCGACTACTACCTTCCCATCGCCAGCAAGATCCAGATCGGCAACGCAACTTACGTCGACGACCCTACCACCTACTGGGTCTACATCATGGGCCGCGTCAGGCCGGGCGTGGCGCGGGCTCAGCTCGAGCAGAAGGTGAACGCCGCCCTCCGCCAGACCTTCGCTGAAAACAACAAGTACTACAAGGGGCCCGAGGGCGAAAAGCGCCTCCCCAAGGTCCACACCGAACTTACCCCCGGAGGCGCGGGAATTCAGGCCATGCAGGAGAGCTACGCCTCGCACCTCAAGCTGCTCACCTGGGTCGCCGGTCTCGTCCTCCTCATCGCCTGCGCCAACATCGCCAACCTTCTGCTGGTCCGCGGCATGGGCCGGCGCACCGAGCTCTCCGTCCGCTCCGCCCTCGGAGCCCAGCGCTCCCGCATCATCCGCCAGCTCCTCACCGAAAGCGTCGTCCTCTCCCTGCTCGGCGGCATCGCCGGACTCGCCGTCGCCTACGCCGGAGCCCGCCTTCTGCTCTCGCTCGCCTTCCCCGGAGCCCATAACGTCCCCATCGACGCCTCCCCCTCGCTGGCCGTCATCGGCTTCGCCTTCGTTCTCTCGCTGGTCACCGGCATCCTCTTCGGGGTAGCTCCCGCATGGATCTCTGCCCGCGCCGAGCCCGCCGAGGCCCTGCGCAGCACCTCGCGCACCACCGCCTCGGGAGCCTCCCTCCTGCAACGCATCCTCGTCATCCTGCAGGCCGCTCTCTCCCTCGTGCTCATCGTCGGCGCGGGGCTCTTCTCGCAGAGCCTCAGCAAGCTCGAGAGCACCGACCTCAAGCTCAACTTCACCAACCGCTACATCATCCACTTCAACCCGCAGGGCGCGGGATACGCCACCACCCAGGTCGAAGCCCTCTACCGCACCATCGAAGACCGCTTCCACGCCATCCCCGGCATCGTCAAGGTCGGCATCTCCACCTACACTCCCATGGAAGACGACAACTGGAGCAACCTCGTCCAGATCCAGGGCAAGCCCGACATCCACAAGGGAGCCTCCTACGTCAAAGCGAACGCCGAGTACTTCGACTCCGTCGGAACCCGCGTCATCTCCGGACGCGGATTCACCGCGCAGGACACCTCCACCTCTCCCGTCGTGGCCGTCGTCAATCAGTCCTTCGTCAAGCAGTTCTTCGGAACGGAAAATCCCATCGGCGCGCGCTTCGGCAACCCCGGGCGGGCCACCAGCGACTTCGAGATCGTCGGCGTCGTCGAAGACACCGCCTACCAGACCGTTCGCTGGAAGGACCACAGCATGTACTTCCTCTCCATGGTCCAGCGGCCCCCCAGCACAGATGAGCCCATCGGAGAGGACCTCGGGCTCTACGCCGGGGCCATCGTTCTCCAGACCGAACGTCCCATGGCTGATCTCGAATCCCTCTCGCGCCGCACCCTCGCCGCCATCAATCCCAACCTCTCCGTCGTCAAGTTCCAGACCTTCGACCAGCAGATCGCCGGCCGCTTCACCGAGGAGCGCATGATCGCCCGCCTCACCACGCTCTTCGGCGCGCTCGCCCTTCTGCTCGCCACCATCGGCCTCTACGGAGTCACCGCCTACGGTGTTGCCCGCCGCACCTCCGAGATCGGAATCCGCATGGCCCTCGGAGCCGAGCGCTCCAACGTCGTCGCCATGATCATGCGCGGGGCCATCCTCCAGACCGGCATCGGCCTCGCCATCGGAGTCCCCGTCGCCTACCTCTGCGTGCGCTTCATCAAATCGCAGCTCTACGAGATCACCAGCGCCAGTGCGTCCATCATGATCTTCGCCATCCTCACCCTCGCTGTCGCAGCCTGCATTGCCGCCCTCGTCCCCGCGCGCCGCGCCGCCACCATCGATCCCGTCCAGGCTCTCCGAACCGAATAACCGTAAAGCGAAAAGCTAGCGGACTCGATACGTTGGAGCTGGCAGTGGCCCGCGCGGCAGCGGCAGCGCCTGTCTCTACCGCCTAAGAGGAACGGTCAGCCTCGGCGATGGCGATATTGGCGCGGTCCTTGCGAAAGAAGTCGTTGATCTCGTCATAGGGAGTGATGTGGTCCAGGCCGGCCATGGTGTGATCGACCGCAATGCCGCGGGCCGCCGCCAGAAAGCCGGTCCAGGCGGCGCGGGCCAGGGCCGAGCCGGTGGAGACGCGGCGGACGCCCATCTGCTCGAGCGCAGGGAGCGACAGCGGAACGCTTCCTGAGACCAGGACATTGACGGGAAGGGGATGGGCCATGCGCACGATGGCCTCGACCTCCTCGCGGGCGCTGGCGCCAGGGGCGTAGAGCACGTCGGCTCCCGCTTCGGCGTAGGCTGCGAGACGCCTCAGAGCCTCGCGCAGAGGATCGGGGTGGCCGGTCAGGAAGCACTCGGCGCGCGCGGTCAGCAGGACTCCGGAGGATCCGATGGCCTGCCGGGCGGCCCGAATGCGCTCCTGAGCGAGAGCGAGATCGTAGAGCGGCCGGTTGGCGTTGCCGGTCGCGTCTTCGATGGAGAGGCCCGCGACCCCGGTGGCCACGCACAGCCGCACATTCTCGGCGACCTCATGGGGAGAGTGCGCGTAGCCGGACTCGAAGTCGGCGTTGATGGGAAGGTCGACGGCCGACGCGATGGAGCGGATGTGCTCGAGCGAGGCGTCCCGCGGAACCGCCCAATCAGCGTCCGGCAGACCGTGCGAGAAGGCAAAGCCGGAGCTGGTGGTGGCCAGCGCCTTGAAGCCAAGCGAACGTAGATAGCGGGCGGTGCCGACGTCCCAGGGGTTGGGTATGACGAAGAAGCCGGACTCGTGCAGACGGCGGAAGGTGGCGCGGCGTTCGGCGATGGCGGGTGGGATCGGGGTGGGCGGCGTCATGGCAACTCCCTCCAGCTATGTGACTTCCGCTGGGCCGGGGATGACTCACTTTTTTATGGAGAGGAGGATGGCCTGCCTGCCGGGCGCTAGCGGATCACGAAGAGCCGGGCCGCCATCACGGTCCCAAGGATCGCCAGAATCACCGCGAGTCCCAGGCCCATCTTCGAGAGTTTGCCGGGAATCCATGTGCCCTCCGAGAGCTGGCGGATGGTTCGGGTGTAGTCGAGGGCTCCGCTGATATTTACCAGAACCCCGAGCGCCATCAACGAGATTCCCGCGAAAGCCGAGCCCGCCGAGGAGGCAGTCTGTGCCGGTGAAGCCAACTGCATCTGGCGCAAAAACAGTCCGAAGCGGGCGATCGCAAATCCCAGCCCCATCAGGGCAAGCCCGGTGCGGATCCAGGCCAGCAGGGTCCGCTCGGCGGCGAAGTAGATGCGGGGGTCGCGTTCGGGCTGTGGCGGCAGGGCATCGGGCATGGGCGAAATTATAGAGCCGCCGGTTGAAGCGCCCGCGATAGACCCATCCGGAGCAGAGGGCATAGACTTTCTCTGACTTTCCGGAGGATCTCCAATTGAATCATTCTTGCCGTCTTGTCGCTCTTGCGCTCGCCTTTGCCAGCATCTCAGCCGTTATGGCCGCCCAATCCCCCAGTCTCACTCCGAAGCTTGCGTGGGAGAACCAGCCGGTTAGGTGGAGCGAGCAGACGGGCTCGCTGACCGAAACCGTTCCTGCGGGGACCGACTACTGGCGCGTCACCCACTACGGCTTTGTCCGGGACAACGGCCCTTTCCGTTATCTCGAGCAGAGTGGCGACTTCGAGGCCAAGGTCAGAATCACCGGGCAGTACCGCGAACTCTACCACCAGGCAGGGCTGATGATCCGGATCGACGAAAAGAACTGGATCAAGACCGGGATCGAGTTTGTGAACGGCAAGCAGAACATCAGCGCCGTGGTCACCCGCGAGGTTTCGGACTGGTCGGTTATCCCCCGGACAGACAGTCCGAAGGCGATCTGGCTGCGGCTTCAACGACATAACGATGCGGTTCAGATCGACTATTCGCTCGATGACGCTAGCTGGACCATGCTGCGGCTGGCTTACTTTCCCCCCGAAGGTTCCGGTGAAGATCGGCATGGTGGCTGCTGCGCCGGGCAAGCAGGATTTTTCGGTGACCTTCGATCAATTCAGCGTGGGGCCGCTGAAGCCGGAGAATAGAAGCGAGTGATTGCGCTCCCGGGTAATGCCTCACTTCAAAGTGAGGCATTACCCACTCCCGCGCTTTCTTGACATAAAGGTGCGCAAACAGCGATGCTTAGGGGCTAGGCACTCATTTTTGGCCTCTGGGCGGAGCTCTGTCTTCGTGGGATTCATTTCCCGTATGCCCCGAAGGGGATGTGGAGTTTTAAGATGTTCGCAATCTGGTTGCAGAGCGCGTTGAGCGGCGGTCTTGGAAGTCTGGGCAGTCTGGCTCTGCCGATCCTGTTCTTCGTTGTGCTGTACTTCCTGATGATCGTTCCCAATCAGCGCAAGCAGAAGAAATGGCAGGAGATGCTGGGGCAGATCAAGTCCGGCGACCGCGTCACCACCAACGGCGGAATTCGCGGCACGGTGCTGACGGTAAAGGACGACTCCGTGATCCTGCGGGTGCAGCCGGATGGCCTGAAGCTCGAGTTCGTGAAGAGCGCCATCGCCGCAGTCACCACGGAAGAGTCGGCGGCCTGAGCACGCGCGCCCGAACAATATTAAGGATGAAGGATAAAGCGTACGTGGCGGCTGAATCTCCGCGGGCGCTCAAGAAGAGAGAGTATGGGAAAGAATCTGGCCGGTAAAACGGCGTTTATCGTTGCGGTGCTAGTGGTGTTCTGCTACGGCATTATCGGAATCCCGCACGGCGGACTGAAGGAATCGATCGCACGCCGCATCAACCTGGGCCTCGACCTGAAGGGTGGAACCCACTTGGTGCTTGAGGTCCATACCAATGAGGCCGTCGCCTCGTCGGTCGACCGCGACGCGGCCCGGCTGCAGACGGATCTTCAGGGCATCGGACTTCCCGGCGTCAGTGCGGCTCGCACCGATCCGGCCCGCCCCCAGACCATCGTCGTCACCGGAATTCCCGCGAACAAGCTGAGCGATGCCCGGACGATCTTCAACGGCGTCAACTACCAGGGCTACGACGTAGCCTCGGGAGCCGATGGGGCCACCACCCTGACGCTGAAGCAGGCGGCGGCGACCGATCTGGCCAACCGTACCGTCGAGACCTCGATCGAGACCATCCGCGAGCGCGTCGATAAGCTGGGCGTAACCGAGCCGGTGATCCAGAAGTACGGCCTGGGCGAGAATCAGATCCTGGTCGAGCTGCCCGGCGTCTCCGACCCGGCCCGCGTCGAGGAGATCATTCAGTCCACGGCCAAGCTTGAGATTCACGCCGTCGGCGGCGGTCCCTACGCCAGCGACCAGGAGGCCCTGCAGTCGAACGGCGGCGTTATCCCCGCCGACTCCATTTTGGTGCACGGCTCGGCCCAGGCCGGAGCCCCCGACCAGATCTGGCTGTTGAAGCGCGTCAGCGAGGTGGAAGGAACGGACTTCCGCGATGCGCAGCCCTCGAACGATCAGAACGGCCGCCCCAACATCACCTTTACCCTCACCACCGAGGCTGGACAGCGTTTCTACAAGTACACCAGCGAGCACTCCTCGACCAGCGCGACGCCGGGATCGATGGCGATCGTGCTCGACAATAAGGTCCGCGAGGTCGCGAGCATCAACTCCGCCATCAGCGACCGCGGCGAGATCGAGGGCGGGTTCAGCAAGCAACAGGCCGCCGACCTCTCGCTCATGCTCCGTACCGGAGCGCTTCCGGCGTCGATCTCGTTCCTTGAGACCCGCACCGTCGGCCCCAGCCTGGGAGCGGCTTCGATCCGCCAGGGCATCGTCGCAGCCGTCGCCGGTCTTCTGGCGGTCATGGCCTTCATGCTGATCTACTACCGCGGCGCAGGCATCAACGCCTGCCTGGCGCTGATCCTGAACCTCGTTATCCTGCTCGGCTTCATGGGCTTCGCCGGGTCGGTGCTGACGCTTCCCGGGATCGCCGGGGTCATCCTGACCATCGGTATGGGCGTCGATTCCAACGTGCTGATCTTCGAGCGTATCCGCGAGGAGCTGCGCGCGGGCAAGAGCGCCGCCATCGCCGTGCAACAGGGCTTCCAGCACGCTTGGGTTACGATCATCGATACCCACGTCACGACCATCGTTTCGGCGCTGATTCTGTTCCTCTTCGGAACCGGCCCGGTGCGCGGCTTCGCCGTGACCCTGGTCTTCGGTCTGCTGGCGAACCTGTTTACGGCGGTCTTCGTCTCCCGCGTCATCTTCGACTCGCATCTGGCGGGCAAGGAGCGCGGGGCGGCGATCTCGATCTAAGGCGGCCTTTTGGCCCGCCAGCTTTTTAGCTGCTAGCTCTTAGCTTTTAGCTAAAAACATGAATGATGATTTTCGGTTAGAAAAGGCTGGAGCTAAGAGCTACAGACTGAAAGCTAACGGCTAAAAGGATTCGAACAGTGGAATTTTTCAAGCATACAAATATCGACTGGTTGGGGAAGAAGTGGTATTTCCTTGGATTCTCGTTAATCTTCTCGGTGGCGGGCCTGCTGAGCATCCTGTTCTGGCACGGCATTCCCCAGGGTGTCGACTTCACCGGTGGAACCCAGATCCGCATCGCCTTCGACCAGACACCGAACGAGGACCATATCCGCCAGGCGATGGACCAGGGCGGAGTACACGATGCGACCATCCAGCGTGTCTCTGACCCAAGCGGTCATGCGGCGAACAAGGTCATCATCGGGCTGCCGATCTCCTCGGCCACGGATCAGGCGCACGACGCCGGCCGGGAGTCGGTGGAGCGTGCTCTGGCGACGAACTATCATGACTCCAAGGCGACGGTCGAGCAGGTCGAGATCGTTGGCCCCACCGCCGGCAGGCAGCTGCAGAAGCAGGCCGGACTCGCCACCGCCTACTCGCTGATCGGGATGCTGATCTACCTCTGGTTCCGGTTCGAGCTGATCTACGGGGTCGCTGCCGTGGTGGCGGTCTTCCACGACACTTTGATTACCATCGGAGCCTTCAGCCTCACCAACCAGGAGATCACCCTGACGGTGATCGCGGCCATCCTGACCCTGATCGGCTACTCGATGAACGACACCATCGTCGTCTTCGACCGTATCCGCGAGAACCTGGCGACCTCGCGCCGAGAGCCTCTGGCCGATGTCGTGAACCGTTCCATCAACCAGACCCTGAGCCGAACCGTGCTCACCTCGGGCCTGACCTTCCTCACCGTCCTCTGCCTGTATCTCTTCGGCGGCGAGGTGCTGCACGGCTTCTCGTTCGCACTGGTGGTCGGCATCCTGATCGGAACCTACTCGTCGATCGCGGTGGCGGCGCCGATGCTGGTGGCCTACCAGGAGTGGAGAACGCGCCGCGGCAAGGCCGCGACGCTGCCGACCGGCAAGCGGGTCAAGGCATAATCTTGATCTTGGATTGAAGACTGGGATGAGAGGGAGGCGAGGAGCTTCCTCTTTCGTTTTCAGGAGGAAAGCGATGGCCAGCCTTGCGCGGCAGCGCCTGCTCCTCCTGAGAGAAGCACTCGCGAGACGCGCCCTAAAGTTTTGAAAAAGATTCAGATTTTCGTCCCAAAGCGGGAACAAATCACAAACCCGTGGTGTCTATAGTCAAATAGCTCTTCCGCGAGGCTGGATATGTTTGAAGATTCACTGATGGAGTCATCCGGAAAGATCAAGACCAAGTCTAAGTATTGGATGATCGGCACGTTTGTTTTCAATGCCGCGATCCTTGGAACCCTGATCCTGATCCCGTTGTTGTATCCCGAGGCTCTCCCGAAGACGGCGATGACCGCGATGCTGACTGCACCGCCTCCTCCGCCACCGCCCCCACCTCCCCCGCCGCCGGCACAGGTCGTGAAGCCGATTAAGGTGGTCTCGGAGATCGACCAGGGCCTGCACGCCCCGACGAAGATTCCGAAGGATATCAAGATGGTGAAGGAGGACGCTGCTCCTCCACCGCAGGTTGCCGGTGTGGCCGGCATGAGCGGAATGGGCTCCGGCTCCGGCGTCCCGGGTGGCGTGATGGGTGGAATTGGGTCCGGCCCCGCCCCGGTGGTGAAGGCAGCTGAGAAGCCTAAGGGCCCAGTTCGCGTCTCAAGCGGCGTGGTTGCCGGTAACGCGCTCTCGCAGCCGAAGCCGGTCTATCCTCCCATTGCCAAGGCCGCTCACGTCTCGGGTGCGGTGGTGCTGCATGCCATCATCTCGAAGAACGGGGCGGTCGAGAATCTGCAGGTGATCAGCGGTCCCGAGATGCTGCGCGCAGCCGCTCTCGATGCCGTTCGCCAGTGGAAGTACAAGCCGTATATTCTGAACGGCGATGCGACCGAAGTCGAAACGACGATTACGGTCAACTTCAACTTCGGCGGCTAACCGAATCTCTCCCGCGGGGCGCCGGAAGGGTTTGGCGCCTTGAGACGACAACGATTTTCGCCCCGAGACACCATCCCCAACGAGGGAGTCTCCGGGCCTCGAACACGAAGCTAAAAAGAGTTTTCCAAAATCAGGAGGAATATTCCGTGACTCTCGCTCATCTCGCAAACATGGCTCACGTCCCCACCTCGCTTGCTCTCTTTTTCCAGGAGGCGCAGGTTGGATTCAGTCCCCTACAGCTATGGGGCAACATGGGAAACCTGGCTCGTGCAGTCGTCATTATCCTCTTCATCATGTCGATCTGGTCGCTGGCCGTGATCATCGATCGCGCTCTCTACTTCTCGGCTGCCCGCAAGCAGTCGCGTGAGTTCGCTCCCAAGGTTGCCGGCGCTCTGAAGGACGGCCGTCTGGACGAGGCGATCAAAGTCGCCGACCGCTCCAAGAAGTCGCACCTCGCCGAGGTCGTCACCGCCGGCCTGCAGGAGTTCCGCAGCTTCGGTTCCGGTGGCGCCATCACCGAGGAGCAGATCGAGAGCTCCAAGCGCGCCCTCGAGCGCTCTGAGGCCATCGTTCACGCCAAGCTGAAGCGCGGCCTGGGCGGTCTGGCCACCATCGGTTCCACAGCCCCGTTCATCGGTCTGTTCGGAACCGTCGTCGGTATCTTGAACGCCTTCCAGCAGATCGCCACCCAGAAGACTTCCGGTATCGGCGCGGTCGCCGGTGGTATCTCCGAGGCCTTGGTCACCACTGCCTTCGGTCTTCTGGTCGCCATCCCCGCCGTTATGACCTTCAACTACTTCACCGGCAAGGTTGAGGCCTTCGACGTGGAGATGGACAACAGCTCCTCCGAGCTGGTGGACTACTTCATCAAGCAGAGCCACCGCTAAAAAGAAGCGGTTGAACAACCAAGCAAGATCCTGCGAGAGTCACATCTCGAAGATCCTCCGGGCGCTCTTCAAAAGCGAAAGACGTCCGGAGGGATCGAGAGTTCGCAGCGAAAGCCCCAGACAGCCGAGACCGGACGGAGTATAGAACAATGGCGATGGCAACGCGCAATGAGGGGGGAAAGGTCAACTCCAACATCAACGTCACCCCGATGGTGGACGTGATGCTGGTGCTTCTGATCATCTTCATGGTGATCACCCCGATGCTTAACAACAAGGTCAACGTCGACCTCCCCAAGGCTGATTCGGCCGTGGTGATGGAAGACGCAAACAAGGAAGATGCGATCACGATTGCAGTAACCCGTGACGGACGCACGTTCCTTGGAGGCGACCAGGTGACGATCGACGACCTGGGAACCAAAATCTCGGCCAAGCTCGAGAACAAGACGAACAAAGAGGTCTATCTTCGCGCCGACTCCCGCGCCAACTATGGCAAGGTGATGGATGCAGTCGATGGAGCCCGCGCCGGCGGCGTCAGCCAACTTGGACTTTTGACCGAGCGTCGCGAGCAGCCCGAGACAGTTACGACGAAGAAGTAAGAAAGATTTCTCCCATATCCGTGCAGGGCGCGGAGTGGGTGATCGAGGAGAGTTTTTTATGGGAATGGGTGCTGGAAGTTCAGGCGGAGCAGTCTCCGAGATCAACGTAACGCCGCTGATCGACGTGCTGCTGGTGCTTCTTATCATCTTTATGGTGATCGTGCCGGTGACGCCGCATGGCCTCGATACGCTGGTGCCGCAGCCACCGAAGAATAAGACTCAGGATCAGCCGAATGATCGTACGATCGTAGTTCAGGTGCTCTCGAACGGCGCCGGCGCTCCCTCATATAAGATCAACGACAACTCTTTCAACAAACAGGACATCGAACCTAAGCTTGCGGAGATCTTCTCGACCCGTCAGGAGAAGGTGATGTTCGTCAAGGGTGACAAGGACCTGGACTTCAACAAGGTCGCTGAGGTCATCGACTTCGGCCATCAGGCGGGTGTCGACAATATTGGTCTGATCACGCCGCGAGTTGAAGCCGGGCAGTAAAATCGCTCTTTCGTGCCAGCTTTGTCTTCGGGCGGTCCGGCTTGAGCGGCCGCCCGATTCCGTTTGTCCCTGTAGTGGGCCGTTGGTCTTCTGTTGCGCTGTTCCATCGCTCCGCTCTCTGAGTGTTCGATATCCGCATTGTCTGCAACGAATAGATCATTCGCCTCTGGTCACAGAAGCCGATCTACCGTTACAATCAACCGGCAAGTACAAATTCATAAATTGGTAGTTCCAGATTCAACCGTCCACAGACGATACGCGCCCATTTGAAGGAGATATCACGTCCCATGAAATTGACCGCACGGATTCCGGTTACGGCCGCTCTGCTGGCGCTGATGCTTGGTTCTGTTACCGGATGCAACAAGCTGAAGTCGCGCGACCAACTCGTCAAAGGCGTGCAGTCCTTTAAAAACGCGCGCTACGAAGAAGCGGTGAATCACTTCCAGAGCGCGATCGATCTGGATCCGAGTTCGGCCGACGCCAAGCTCTACCTCGCGACGGCTTACTCTTACCAGGTCGTTCCCAACCTGGACACGCCTGAGAACCTGGCGCTCGCCAAGAAGGCGATGGACGGCTTTCAGTCCGTACTGCAGAACAATCCTAACGACGTGACCGCCCTCAAACAGATAGCCTCCATCAACTTCAACACCAAGAAGTTCGAGGAAGCGAAGGAGTACCAGAAGAAGGTCATCGCGCTCGACCCGAAGGACGCTGAGGCGAACTACACCATCGGTGTTGTGGACTGGATGCAGGCCTACAAGAATGCCCAGGCCGCGCTTGCCGCGGATGGTCTGACCGATGACGGCAACGGCAACGTGAAGAAGAGCAAGGCCACCTGCCAGAAGCTCAAGGATCAGAACACTCCCTTTATCGACGAAGGCATGCAGTACCTCCAGAAAGCCGTCGATATCGACCCGAACTATGACGCGGCGATGGAGTACCTGAACCTGACCAACCGTCGCAAGGCCGACCTCGAGTGCGGCGACGACAACGCCCGCAAGGCTGATCTGGCAACGGCGGATGAGTGGAGCCAGAAGGCCATGGGAGCCCGCAAGGCCAACGAGAAGAAGAAGGAAGAGAAGAACCAGGGCGGCGTCACCATGCAGTAAGCCGCTGGGCAATCTGTGGATCACAAAAAAGCCTCCCACGTGGGAGGCTCTTTTGCGTTGAGTCTTGCGATAGGAAGCCGGTTAGAATGACCGAGGCGATGCCGATCAAGAAGGTTCTGATTGCAAACCGGGGCGAGATCGCGGTGCGGGTGATGCGCTCCTGCCGCGAGATGGGGCTTCGGACTGTCGCGGTCTACTCCGACGTCGACCGGGGTGCGCTTCACGTCTCCTACGCGGACGAGGCTTACCGGCTGGGCCCGGGGCCTGCGACCGAGAGCTATCTCCGTGGCGACCTGATCCTCGACTTCGCTCGCCGCAGCGGCGCCGACGCGATTCATCCCGGCTATGGTTTCCTCTCGGAGAACGCCGCCTTCGTCGAGGCCTGCGAGGCCGCCGGAGTCATCTTCATCGGGCCACCCGCAAGCTCCATGCGCGCCCTGGGATCGAAGACCAAGGCGAGACAGGCCGCGGATGCCGCTCAGATGCCGCGGGTTCCCGGCAGCGTCACTGGCCTCGCGAACATCGACGAGGCGCTGCGCGTTGCCCGCGAGATCGGCTACCCTGTCATGCTGAAGGCTGCTGCCGGCGGTGGAGGCAAGGGCATGCGCGCGGTCGCGACCGAAGCTGAGCTCCCGACCGCCTACACCGCCGCCGGCAGCGAGGCGGAGCGCAGCTTCGGCTCGGGCGAGGTGTATCTCGAGAAACTGATTGAGCGGCCTCGCCACATCGAGGTGCAGGTGATGGCCGACATGCACGGCAGGTGCCTCTACCTAGGGGAGCGCGAATGTTCTGTGCAGCGCCGGCACCAGAAGGTCATCGAGGAGGCCCCATCCGCAGTCGTGGGCGAAGTCCTGCGTCGCCGGATGGGCGAGGCAGCGGTTCGCCTGGCGCTCTCCGCCAGCTATGTGAATGCGGGTACGGTCGAGTTCCTCGTCGACTCCCAGGAGAACTTCTACTTTCTGGAGATGAACACCCGCCTGCAGGTCGAGCACCCCGTCACCGAGCTCATCACCGGCCTCGACCTGGTCCAGATGCAGCTGCGCGTAGCCATGGGCGAGCCCCTCGGCCTATGCCAGGAAGACGTACAGCTGCGCGGCCACGCCATCGAGTGCCGCATCTATGCTGAGGACCCGGAGAACAACTTCATGCCTTCGCCGGGCAGGATCACGCGGCTCGAGCGGCCCTCCGGCCCTGGCGTCCGCGAGGACTCGGGCATCTACGAGGGCTGGACCGTGCCGCTCGACTACGACCCCATGCTTTCGAAGCTCGTCTGCTATGGCGCGACGCGCGCGGCCGCCATCGACCGCATGCTGCGGGCGCTCGACGAGTACGTGGTGGGAGGAATCCGCACCAACATCGCGCTCTTCCGCCGTATTCTGCTTGATGAGGACTTTCGCGCAGCTCGCCTCGACACCGGTTACCTCGAGCGTCTGCTCCTGGTGCCGTCCATAGAGGAAGAAGATCGTGTACCCGAAGATGTTGTTGCTCTGGCGGCGGCTCTGCTGGCCTCGACAGGCCGCAGAGACGAGGTCCGCAATGGGATGGGAAGGACCGACCTCCCGGAGAGCCGATGGGCCGCCACGGGCCGCCGCGAGGGGTTGCGCGCATGAACCTCAAGACCATCTGGATCGAAACAGACGGCAAGCGGCGCCGGGTGGAGCTACCCGAGGACACCCAGGGTGCCATCGAGTGCCTCGTCGATGGCGTCGCCCTCAGCGCGGACGTCCACACCGCTGCCGCCGGGGAGATCTCGCTGATCGTCGCGGGCCGGCAGTGGCACTGCCTGCTCGATGGGGACGCCATTGTGATCAACGGCCGTCGGTATGGCTTTGCGGTCGACGATCCTCGTTCGCTGCGCGGTCGTGCAGGTGCGGCTGGGGGAGCCACTGGGCCCCGCTCGATCAAGGCCCCCATGCCTGGCCGTGTGGTCCGCGTCCTGGTGAACGAAGGCGATGAGGTGGCCGAGCATCAGGGAGTCGTCATCATTGAAGCGATGAAGATGCAGAACGAGCTGAAGTCTCCCCGCGCCGGACGAATCGCACGCGTCGCGGTGGCGGTGGATGCGACGGTAGATTCAGGAGAGGTTCTGGTTGTCGTCGAATAGACGCGAGAGGCATGGCCTGCGGGGTGGGCCCACTGCGCGGTCCTTCGCGGACGGCGAGTAAGCTTTCGGAGCGGAGCTCCCGATTGGTCGCTTGTGAAAATTTTCGCGCCGACCAGCGGGAGGCCCACGGCGAAGCCGGTATATGCGTCACGAAGTGACCGCCCCACGCGCAGTGGGCCCGCGCGGCAGCGCAAGTCTCGTAAGGCAAATAAAAAGCGAACAGAATCGATCTACAATCTTTCTATGCCCGCATTTTGCGAGAGTGGGGTTCGAAAGCTCCGATGACCGCCAACGCCCATCCCGACCGCTTCAGCTTCCTGCACATCGACCTGAACTCCTTCTTTGCCTCGGTCGAGCAGCAGATCCATCCGGAGTATCGTGACAAGCCCGTGGCCGTCGTCCCCTCCATGGCCGACACTACCAGCTGCATCGCGGCCAGCTACGAGGCCAAGGCCTTTGGCGTGAAGACCGGCACTCAGGTCGGCGAGGCGAAGAAGATGTGTCCCGGCATTCTCCTGATCGAGGGTAGCCACACCGAATATGCGAAGTATTCGAAGGCCGTCGCCGAAGCCGTCGAGCTCTGCTGCCCGGTCACGCACACGCCTTCGATCGACGAGATGGTCTGCCAGCTGATGGGCCGCGAGCAGGAGCCGCCCAGCGCCCGCAGGATCGCGCTCGAGATCAAGCAGTCCATCTACAGGAACGTCGGCGAGGCTCTGCGCTGCTCTATCGGCATGGCCCCTAACCGGTATCTGGCAAAGATCGCGAGCGACATGCAGAAGCCCGACGGCCTGATTGGCCTTCTGCCGTCGCAGCTTCCGCGCTCCATCGCGCATCTCGACCTGCGCGACCTTCCAGGCGTGGGTGCTCGCACTGAGGCCCGTCTGAAGGCAAGGGGCATCACCACCATGGAGCAGCTGCTCGCGCTCGACCGCAGCGGTATGCATGCTCTCTGGAACAGCGTCTGGGGCGACCGCCTTTACCACTGGCTGCGTGGCAGCGAGACCGGCGACGATGGCGCGCCCATCCCCAGCGAGATTCAGAAGTCGCTCGGCCACTCGCACGTCATGGCTCCGGAGTTTCGCAACGAGGAAGGTGCCTGGGCGGTCGCCAACAAGCTTCTGCACAAGGCCGCGATGCGTCTGCGCATGGAGAAGTTCTATACCTCGGCCATGTCGGTGACCATTCGCTACCAGCTCACGCGCGAGCAGGCCGAGCGCATGAAATCGAAGCGCCACTACAGCGGCATTAAGCAGTCGGGCTGGGGCATGGAGGCGCGCTTCGCCGAGTGCCAGGACACGCTCACGCTGCTCGAGGCGATGCGCGGCATGTGGTCGCGGCGGCCGACGGGCGAGGAGTATCGCCGGCCTTTCTTCGTCGGCATCACCCTGCGCAACCTGATCCCCGAAGACGAGCACCAGCATACGCTCTTCGGCGACCCGGACAACCGCACCGAGCTCTCGGCCACGATGGACAAGCTCAACCTGAAGTACGGCCACACCACGCTGCACTTCGGCAGCATGCTGCCAGCGCGCGGGTCCGCGCCCACGCGCATCGCGTTCACGCAGATTCCGGTTCAGTATGGTGTGGATTATATGTAGCGAAACTGGGAAAAGCTGTGGCCTGCCGGCCGGGCCCACTACGCGTGGGCGGTCACTTCGTGACGCGTATATCCCCTTCGGGTTGCGGCTCCCGTTGGTCGCTGGGAAGATGTTTGCGCCGACCGAAGGAAGGCCCACGCCAAAGGCGGTATACATGTCACGAAGTGATCGCTCCACGCGCAGTGGCGCCGCGCCGGCAGCGCACTTCTTCATCAGGAAAATAGGTCGATCGCTGATGCTCCAGCGGCGCTGAGGTACGCTTTTCAAGTGAGCGCTGAACCTTACATCGGTCGGCTGGCCCCATCGCCCACCGGTCTGCTGCACCTCGGCCACGCCGCGACGTTCTGGACCGCCTTCGTGCACGCCCGACAGCACAAGGGCACGCTTCTGCTGCGCAACGAGGATCTCGACCCTCAGCGCTCCAGGCAGGAGTACATCGATGCCATGATCGAAGACCTTCACTGGCTCGGCATCGCGTGGACTCCTCCGATGTTTGCGCAGTCGCAACGAACCGCGCAATACCGCGCTGCCTTCGAACGTCTGCTCGCCACCGGCACCGTCTACCCCTGCACCTGTTCGCGCCGCGATCTCGCCCGCATGATCCAGGCCCCGCATGAGGAGAGCGACGACGAGCCCGTCTACGACGGTCACTGCAGGCCCATCGCCGAGGCCTCGTCCGACACGCTCGAGCCTGGCGTGAACTATCGTTTTCGCGTTCCCGACGGCGAGACCATCCGCTTCACCGACCGCAACCTGGGCGCGCAGGGCTTCATTGCCGGTATCGACTTCGGCGACTTCCTGGTCTGGCGCAAGGCCCTGACGACCGACCCGGCCGATGTAGGCCTTCCCAGCTATCAGCTCGCCTGCGTCGTCGATGATGCTGAGACCAACATCACCGAGGTGGTGCGCGGCGAAGATCTGCTCAAGTCCACGGCCCGGCAGATCCTTCTGCAGCGGGCGCTCGGCATGAGGACGCCCGCCTACTTTCACGCGCATCTGCTGCGCGACGAACACGGCACGCGTCTGGCCAAGCGACACGATGCCCTTGCCCTGCGCACGCTGCGCGAGCACGGACTTACGCCCGCCGATGTGCTGGCAAAGGTTGCTCGTTTTCAGAGATAAAACGATCTTGCCTGTTTTGATCTTCGAAAAAGACACACGGTCCTGGTTCTGCATCCCACATGCTAAGGAGCGTGTGCGCAATGAAGAATTTTGAACTTTTCCGGCCGTCCGTGGCGACGGCATTTGTATTGGCGGTGACTCTGGCGATGAGCAGCGGCTGCAACAAACACGTCGATAACACCTTGCGTTTCACCGACGCCATCAATACCTACTACGCCGCGCATCCGGTCTGCCTGTGGCAGAGTTCGATGAAGCTCCCCGCGCAGGCCGACACCAAGGACACCAGCAAGACTGCGGGCTTCGACGCCCTGGTCGATCAGGGTCTACTGGCTCGCACCACTGCTGAGAAGAAGGTGATGATCGTGGCGAGCAAGCAGGTGACGAACTACGATCTCTCCGACAAGGGCCGCGCCGCCTGGGTCGCCGACGTCGATCAGCCGGGCTCCGGCAACTTCTGCTACGGCCATCGCAAGGTGTCGAGTATCGACAGTGCTACGCCAGCCAGCGGCGAGCGCGGAGCGACGACGCAGGTGAGTTATCACTACACCATCGCCGATGCCGCGGCCTGGGCCACCGCCGAGGAGACCCAGAACGCCTTCCCGCAAATCCGGCAGAACATCAGCGGCCCCCAGACCGGCACGGCCACGCTGATCGAGACCAACGAAGGCTGGAAGATGGCGCAGCCCGGACCTCCCGCGCCTGCCACGGCTCCTGCGGGGCAATAGTCGTTTTCTAAACAAGCGCTGTCGCACGTGGGGCGCATCTTTCGTGACGCGTATACTGGCAATGCCCGCGGGACTCCCGCTGGTCGGCGCGAAGATTTTCTCAGCGACCAACGGGAGCCGCAACCCGAAGGGGATATACACGTCACGAAGTGACCGCCCCACGCGCAGTGGGCCCGGCTGGCAGGCCATCGCCTTAAATCGATCGACGGCCTAGCTTCCAGTTTCGGCTGTCGGCGCCTTGGGTTCCATCCATAGCTTGCCGGCGGCCATCAGGACCAGCAACATCCCCGCACATAGCGCGAAGACCTGGCGCACGCCGATGTACTCGGTCAGTAGGCCGCTGAGCACCAGGCCCGCGATCTGAGCGGCGAAGATAATCGACATGAACGTCGATCCCACGCGGCCCAGCAGTTCCGGCGGTGTCGCCTCCTGAAAGAGCGTTTGCGAGGGCACGATGATACCGGCTACCGAGAAACCGATAAGCAGGTTGCCGAGAATCGTGGCGGCCACATAGGGCAGCGCCGTAAGGATCCCCAAGCCCACCGATATCCCGAACAGGCCCGAGTAGACCTGCAACGTATTCGAAAGCCGGTTGCCGACTGTATTCAGCACGTTCACGCCGATCAGCATTCCCAGCCCGATCATGGCCGAGACCACGCCGAACGAGCGCGTCGAGGCGTGGAGCGAATCGCGCACATAGACCGCGATCAGCGGCCCGAAGCAACCCATGACGAACATGCCCGCGGCCATCGCCAGAATGACGAAGAGGAGAGCAGCATGGTGCAGGATGAAGTCGATGCCCTGCTTCATGTCGCGGCCGATCTTGCCCAGCGTCGAACCCGTCTCCTCCTCGCTGGACGCGGCGGGCTTCGGTGCGCTGGCCATAAAGGTAAGCGAGCCGATCAGCAGAGCGGATCCCGTGAAGCTGACCGAATCGAGCGCATAGCAGCTTATCGGACCGAACGAGGCCACCAGGAACGACGCGATCGCCGGCCCGATGATCCTCATCCCGAACATGACCTGCTGCATCAGGGCGTTGGCCGAGCGCAGACCATGCAGCGGGACCGCCGAGCGAATGGCTACTCCCTGCGCGGGCGAAAAGAAGCTCGAGACCACGCTAATGGCGGCGAGGATCAGGTAGAAGTGCCATGGCCGGTGCGCGAAGATCAGCAGTAGCACCAGCACCGCGCGAATCGAGTCGCTCGAGACCATCGTGGCTTTCAGGGGCCAGCGGTCGACGAAGACTCCTGCCAGCACGCCCAGCACGGCGATCGGCAGCATGTAGGCAATCTGCACTCCGGTCACCTGCTGCGGCGTGGCATGCAGGCGGAAGGTGAGCACGCCGATGACGGCAAACAGCGCCAGGAAGTCCCCGAAGACCGAGACGATCTGGGCATACCAAAGCCTCCGCATCATGGGGACGCGAAGCACCTCGCCCATCGAGAGCGGCGCAGGGAGCTCGGGATCGATCGGAGTCGCCGAAGGTGGTTGTGTGGCTGTGCTCATGGTGTTCGTTAATCGTACGGGGATTGGATGGACACGTCAGCAGTAGAGATTCGATTGTTATGCTCGAAATCAACGTATTTGGAACGCATCGATAGTGGTCAAAGTATGGAATTTACTGATGATGATCTGATGAGATTCGAAGCCGAAGGAGCGCTGCTTCCCTCCGCGAGTATCGAGGGTTACGTCGATAACGCAGGAGCCCGCATCGCCTTTGCAGTCCACGGAGCCGGTGCTCCTGTCATTCTGCTGCACGGCGGTCTTGGTCATGGCGGCAACTGGGGATATCAGCTTCCCGCGCTGCTCGAGACTGGATACCGGGTCATCCTGATCGACAGCCGCGGACACGGTCGCAGCACCCGCGACGACGCGCCGTTCTCCTACGACCTCATGGCATCCGACGTTCTTGCCGTAATGACCGCTCTTCGTATTGAGCGAGCCAGCTTCGTCGGATGGAGCGACGGTGCCTGTACGGCTCTGGTGCTCGCGGCGCATCATCCCGTGCGTGTGGCGGGCGTCTTCTTCTTTGCCTGCAATGTGGACCCCAGCGGAACTCTCCCCTTCATCGCAACCCCAACCATTGATCACTGCTTCGCCCGTCACCGCCGAGACTATGAACATCTTTCATCCACACCGGAGCACTTCGAAGAATTCGTCGCAGCCGTAACGCGCATGCAGCAGACGCAGCCAAACTATTCCGCCGAAGACCTCGCAAAGATTCAGGTGCCGGTCACGATCGTCCACAGCGAGCACGACGAGTTCATCCGTCGCGAACACGCCGAATATCTCGCCTGCACCATTCCCGGAGCAGAGCTGGTGCTGCTGGACGGTGTGAGTCACTTCGCTCCGCTGCAACGTCCAAAACGATTCAATGCTGCACTGCTTGAGTTCCTTTTAGGGCTGCAGACGCGACGGTAGCTGTCAGTTTCCGGCCACAGAAGCCTTCGGCTGGCTCCACACGCTGTCCAGAAACAGATACCGTGCGCGATTGGCATCGGGCTTCGCGGTAGAGGTCCGGTCAAGGTGCATGACCTCCCACTCCGTAGGTCCATACACGGGCCACTTCGGAACGCCCGCGCCGTTGGGGTCGCCCGTGCGCGCAAAGTTCGTCCAGTAGGTCTGGAACTCGTCAGAGAGCTTGCGATCTTCAGGCCGCCACATCGCCTCCGGACGCGAGTCGAGCGTCCCGAAGACGTACTCGATATCGTCGGAGTGGAAGGTGCCGCTCGCGGGCGTATGGAAGCGGTCGCCCGGATTCCCCAGCGCGAACAGGTAGCGATACACCGGCTTGCCTCCCGTCTTCACCTGCGCCTCCAGCCAGCGCCAGGTCGAGTAGGCGATAAACTTGTCCCCCGCATAATCCGCGGCTGACTTCAGAGCTTGTTCTCCGCTCCCGTTGGGATACAGCTTCAGCAGCTCCGCTCCGCGACCCGGGAAGTCCATCTCGGCCTGCGCGGCAAATCCCTCCGCGCTGAACCGGTTGCCGCTGCCGACGATCCCGCCGCGTCCCTCATCCGCGTTCCACCCGGCAAGCAAAGGAATATGCGCCTGCTCTCCTGCGGCATAGATCTCCGCCGCGGGCTTCGGAAGGAACCATCCGTCCACGTCCTCGCCGAAGCGCGGCGCAGGCCGTGAAGCCAGAACAGGACGAATAATATCCTCGGTCGAAAGCTCGCGAAGCTCCGAGAGCTTCGTCGTGCCATAAGCAGCCAGCGCAAACGCGGAGTCCGTCTTCTCGCGCTGCTCGCGCAGGGGCTCAGGGCCGCGTGAAGAGAAGAGAGCTCCACCGCTCTCGCCAATCGCCTTCTGGAACAGATCGCGCGAGAGCGGCGAAGCCATCTGCGCGCTCACCGAAAACGATCCCGCCGACTCCCCGAAGATCGTAATGTTCGAAGGATCTCCCCCGAACGCCGAGATATTCTCCTTCACCCACTTCAGCGCGGCGTTCTGGTCCATCAGGCCATAGTTGCCCGAGGCATGATGCGCGGACTCCGCCGTCAGCTCCGGATGCACGAAGAACCCGAAGATTCCCAGCCGGTAGTTCATCGAGACCACGACGACATTCTTGTGCGCGAGAAACTGGCCGTCCTGGCGGTGCTCCGACGTGGTCCCTCCGCTGAAGCCGCCGCCGTAGATCCAGACCATCACCGGCAGCTTGCCCGGCGCGGCATCGGCGGGAGCCCACACGTTCAGAGTCAGGCAGTCCTCCGACGGCCCGGGATCATGAAACTGCATGTCGTTGTACATGGCCGACTGCACGCAGTGATAGCCGAAGTCGTGCGCGGGCCGCACGCCGCTCCACGGCTCGGCGGGCGCAGGAGGCGCCCAGCGAAGCTTGCCCACAGGTGGCGCCGCGTAAGGGATGCCCTTGAAGGCCATCACCCTGCCATCGGCGGTCGGCTTGCCTTCGACGACGCCCTTGTCGGTTTTTACCTGCGCGGGAATAGCGGCAAACACGGTAGAGGACAGAAGCAGGAGAACGGCGGCAGCGAAAAGATCTCTACGAAGCAGTGGCATGTCGTATCCCAAGGTAAGAGTGTGTTCGAGGTGGAAGACCGTGAACAGGTTAAATCAATTTCTCTTCCTGAGGCAGAGAAACGGCGCTGCCGCGCGGGCAGCGGTCACTTCGTGATGTGTATACCGGCTTCGCCGTGGCCTTCCTTCGGTTCGGCGCAAACATCTTTGCAAGCGACCAACCGGAGCTCCACCCCGAAGGTAAATACCTGTCACGAAGTGACCGCTCCACGCGCAGTGGCCCGGCCGGCAGGCCACAGTTTCGAATAGGAAATTGATGGCCCCGGGATCGTGTTTGCGATCCTCGGGGCCATTTTGTGTCGCTGCAGACGGCCCATAAGCCGAATTCTGTTTTAGACGATCATTCCTCTAGGCGAAGCATTACTACTCCGCTCCAGCAACCTACCCGCAGGTTTCGGCTCCCCGAAGGGTCTCTCCGCCTGGGCGCACCGGGCCGATACGCCATTGCCGCCTGGAGAGGAGCGGCAAAATCCCTGCCTATTTGGTCTTGCTCCGTGTGGGGTTTACCCTGCCGCCGCCATTACTGGAGGCGCGGTGCGCTCTTACCGCACCTTTTCACCCTTACCCCCGCTTGCGCAAGAGGCGGTATATTCTCTGTTGCACTGGCCGTCCAGATGGCTTGAACCATCCGTCCCGGACGTTATCCGGCACACTGCCCTGCGGAGTTCGGACTTTCCTCCCCCGCCCCATTCTCAGGGGCGGCAGCGATCATCCAGCCGCCTGCAGGTTCAAGTCTACATGAAGCTGTGGCCTGCCGGCCGGGCCCATTGCGTAGTGGGCCCGCGCGGCAGCGCTTACGGCTTGGTCCGGAGAAACGCGACCAGATCGTCGATATCCGTCTCGGTGAAGTTCGGGTGCGGAGGCATCGGCGGCTTGGCCTCCGGGATACCTTCCTTGGCTACGGTTCGGACTCTCTTCTCGCCCACGCGGTCGACCACGCCCACCAGCGACGGGAAGACCGGAGGCATGCCCGCACGGGTCGGCTGGTGGCAGACCGAGCAGTTATTCGCGTAGAGCGTCTTGCCCTTGGCGGCATCACCCTTGCCCGCGGCAGCCTTCTCAGCCTGAGGAGCCGGTGCTCCAGCCGCGGCAGCCGTCCCCGGAGCCGCAGGAGCAGCATTCTTCGCCAGCTCCACCGTCTTGCTGCCCGTCTTCGCGGGAGCCGGAACCGGGCCGGCGTTCTTCGTCACCGGAGTCTCCGCCGTCGGGGTGGCCGGAGCAGGCGTGGCCGAAGGAACCGTCGGGTGCACATGCTGGGGAGCCGAGCCGGTCCACGAACCCAGGAAGTCATCCGAAAAACCCGAGCTCTCGAGTACGGCGTTGATCGGCTGCACATGAGCCCCCGGAGCAACGTCCGCCTGGGTCGCGTTCTGGCTCAGCTGCAGGGCGCGGATGTAGGCCACGATCGCCCAGCGGTCCACCGGGGTGATCTGCGACGCCAGGTCAGGCATCGCGCCGTAGCCGTTCGAGATGACGGAAAAGAAGTGTCCCAGCGGAGCATTGCGCAGACGGTACGAGTGATAACTGGTCGCCTGGTAGTATCCGCGCTCGACGATCATGCCCTTGCCGTTGCCCACGCGCGAGTGGCAGGGGGTGCAGTAGATATTGAAGCGCTCCTGGCCGCGATGCAGGACCTGCGAGTTGACCTTGAAGGGAAGACCATCTCCCTCGGCCCCATTGACCATTCCGGTCTCGAAGTAGCTTCCGGCCAGGTCCTGCGAGCGGGAGACCGTCCCCACCACCTGCGGGCGAACGGAGCGGCCGTCGGCGTAGAACGTGGTCGAGCGCTGGGGAAAGAACTTCGGTTGATCGTGCATGTCCTGGCGGCAGCCGGTGAGGAGAGTACCGACCAGAAGCGCGCCGCCAAGCAGGACAGCGCGGTGGTACTGAGGGCGTATGGGCTGAGACATAGATTCAGTTTTCCCGTCGCAACAGAATTGGTCGAGACTCCACGAAACGTTCAGGGTCTCTTTGTTCGAAAGGTTATCGGGAAGCAACAACCTTTTGCAACTGCGGCGCGCAGGGCGGATTGGCCTTCGGCGTGGGCCTCCCGTTGGTCGGTGCGAAGATTTATGTCTGCGACCAACGAGAGGCTCCCTGCCGAAGGCGGTATACGCGTCACGAAGTGACCGCTCCGCACATAGCGGGCCCGGCCAGCAGGCCATCCGAATCTCACCGGTTGGTAATGGAGACTCGGAAAGGCGGTTTCGCGGCCTCGGCAGGATCCTGCGCATAGGTCTGTTCTGTCTTGCTCGGATCGTAGTCGCGCCAGAGCCAGATCATCTCCTCCGGAAACTCCGCCCCTCCCTCGCCAGGACTGTGCGGGCCGACGCCGAAGCTGAAGTGAAAGTCATATGCCTTCAGCTTCAACGCATTGGCCAGCCGGATGTTGGCCAGCGGCCAGCTTCCGTAGCGGTTGTTCTCCTGGTCGTTCGACCCATCCTGCAGCCACACACGGAGATTGCGGTGCTCCTCGCGCAGTACCTTCTCCGGGTAGTCCTGACCGCCATCGGCGACGGTCGGGTCCTCATGCCACTGAATGGCAGTAAAGCTTCCGATCCAGGAGATCACCCGGCTGAACTCGTCCGGCATCTGCCACGCGGCGTTGAACGAGGTGATGCCGCCCGACGACATCCCGGTGATGGCATGGCTGTAGGCGTCCTTGCGCAGGCTGTACTTCTTGTCGATCTCGGCGAGAAGCTCATCGCGAAGAAATCGCCCGTAGCGGTCGGAGACCGTGTCGTACTCGGTCGAGCGCATCGAGTCCTTCAGGGTGCGCGACCACTTCTTCGAGTAGGCCTCGACGAACTTGTAGGTCGGCGTATTGGGAGCACCCGAGATGTCACCGGGGTCGGTGAAGACGCAGATCATGACGGGAATCTTGTGCTGCGCGATCAGGTTATCGATCACGTTGAGCGCGGGATGGCTGCCCTTGCGGTCGATGTAGCCTCCGCCATCGTTGAAGACCATCACCGGCGCCGGGGTCTTCGGGTCGTACTGCGCAGGGACGTAGATCCAGTAGTTGCTAACCATGCCGTCGTAGATGTGGCTGGTGATCGTCAGCTTCTCAGAGAGCTTGCCCTCGGGCACGCCGGGCTGCTGCTGCGAGTCCGCCGTAAGCGGAGGCGCAGGCGGCGCAGGTCCGGAGAAGTTCTGCGCCGAGACGGGAAGCGTGAGCGAGAGCGCGAGCAGGAGGGCTGTCTTCATGGCGCAACCACTATAACGTCTTGAAGATGGATCAACGAGCGGGCATAGCGAGTCTGCATCTTCGAAAAGCTGAAATCGAGAGGAAAGTAAGCCCCGAAGAAGGAAGATATCTTCGGGGCTAATATTTAGAAGCATGCTCAGGCTCTAAGCTCGATTTAGCGGCTCAGGCGCTTACGAAAAGCGCCGGCGGCGGTCGCAAGACCTGTTCCGAGCAGCACCAGGCTGGAGGGTTCGGGTACTGGAGATGGGGGAAGAGTCGTGGTGTTGATGCCGATTGTGGAACCCACCGAAGATCCTTCTCCGAATGTCAATGTGTAGTTGTAATCGACGAGGTTGTTCCCCTGTCGAATGTTCGCAGAGAAGGGCAATTCAATATCAAACGCGCCAGGAGGTGTAGCAGGGCCTAAAAATGGAGCCTGGGTCGATCCGATTGAAGCTGACGCCGTGGCACTCGACGCGTTCCCCAGACCTGGGCCAAAGACTCCAAGCAGTCTCTCCTCGGCCTCGGCTGGCAAATTGCGCGGGGAATTGAGATTCACAAGCCACTGAGTTGCGAGTACATCGTTCCCTGAGCTTGTTCCGTTGGCGTTTCCTTCGTATGTCACACCGAGGTCGATAGGGCCAAAGCCAAAACTCAGATCGGTATTGTAGGTCTCAACGATATTGCCCGTTAGCCGATACGAATCGGTGTTGGCGAGTGTCGTAGTGAAATCAAACGGAATCTCGAGCGAAGTTCCAGGTGCGATTGAATCTGGGGCACTGCAGTTTCCAAGTTCACAGGTGGAATTGATTAGAACAGCCGAAGCCTCAGATTTCACAGAGGTGAGAGAGAGCGCAGCAAGAGCTGCAGCCATAAGTAGCTTCATGAGACGTGTTGCCTCGCAAATAGAGATGGTCGTTCTTAGGATCTAGGGCCGGGATTGCTTCGCTGGTTGGGGAGAGGAGAATGTTCCAGGTAACCAGTCGTGGAAATTATGAGCGAGAAATCTCAGACATGCAAGAAGATAGACAACGCTGGCCGTAATTTAACAATCGAATCCTTCAAATACATCGATTCGATCGCATGCGGTGAGTTTACCCCTGTTCTTCGAAGAGACTTTTACAATAAAGACAATGTCTCTAGGCTTCGAGATTAAGAAGACCGCCGCGAGCGGAGGGCGCCGCTCTGCGCTTGCACTTCCGCACGGCACCATCCAGACCCCCGTCTTCATGCCGGTGGGAACCTCCGCTACCGTGAAGACCGTCGAGCAGGGCGTGCTCGAACAGATCGGCCCGCGCCGCGAAGACGGACAGCACCGCGGCTCCGAGATCATCCTCGCCAACACCTATCACCTCTACCTTCGCCCCGGCCACGACCTCATCGCCCGCATGGGCGGCGTGCACCGCTTCATGAGCTGGACCCGCCCCATGCTCACCGACTCCGGCGGCTTCCAGGTCTTCAGCCTCTCGAGCCTGCGAAAGGTCACCCCCGACGGCGTGGAGTTTCGCTCGCACCTCGACGGTTCGCGCCACTTCTTCTCGCCCGAGCACTCCATCGACGTGCAAATCGCGCTCGGCGCCGACATTGCCATGGTCTTCGACGAGTGCGTCGAGACCCCGGCAAGCTGGGAGCGTACCCGCGAGTCCATGGGGCTCACCCACGCCTGGGCCCAGCGCTCGAAGGATCACTTCGAGGCCAACAAGCACCGCGTGCCCTGGCACCAGAAACTCAACGGAGCCACGCAGAGCCTCTTCGGCATCGTGCAGGGAGGTATGTACGCCGACCTGCGCCAGGAGTCCGCCGAACGCCTGGTAGAGATGGACCTTCCCGGCTATGCCATCGGCGGTCTCGCCGTCGGCGAGCCCCGCGAGGTCACCCGCAAGATGATCGCCCGCACCCTCGAGTGGCTCCCCAAGGACAAGCCCCGCTACGTAATGGGCGTCGGGTATCCAGACGAGATCGAGGAGTACGCGAAGATGGGCGTCGACATGATGGACTGCGTCCTGCCCACTCGCGCCGGACGCCACGGACTGCTCTTCGTGCGTGGCGAGGATGGCGCGGCAGTACGGATGAACATCAAGCGCAAGGAGTACGCCGAAGATCAGGGCCCGGTCGACGCAACCTGCGGCTGCATGGTCTGCGCGCGCTATTCAAGGGCCTATCTGCGGCATCTCTTCGTCGCGGGCGAGCCGCTGGGCCTGACGCTGAACTCCATTCACAACCTGCACTTCTATCTCGCCACGATGGATCGTGTGCGCGAGGAGATGGCACTTTAATATTCAACACGATGGCCTGCCGGCCGGGCCCACTGCGCTCGGCTACCCCACAAACGAAGACCTGTTTGTAGAGAACCCGGTACGGGCGGTCACTTCGTGACTTGCGTATCTCCTTTGGGGTGGGCTCCCGCTGGTCGCTTGCAACAATCTTTTGCGCCGACCAGCGGGAGGCCCGGACGGCAGCGTCTGTCTTCATTTAAAAAAATAGACCAATACGACCTACGGAAACACCCCAATACCCTTGAAGTACTGGTAGTCATCCCATTGCCGCTTGCTCCTGAGCATCTCTTCGACCTGCGCTGGAGTAGCGTGCGGGGCGAACGGCTGCGCGGAGTCCGCGATGGCGTATGCCGTCGCGGCTGTCGTGGCGACGCCCTGGTTCAGATCGGCCTGATTGACCGAGTCGAACGTATCCGACGCCTTGTGGTGCAGCTTGAAATACTTATCGATGTCGTTCCAGAGCACCAGCGTCGGCACTCCCAGCAGGTCGAAGGAGACGTGGTCGGTCTCGAAGAGAAACTCGACCGAGGGCGTGGTATCACCGGAGCCAAGCCCGGCCAGCAGCGGCTCTACATTGGCCAGGGCCTGCTTCTCATCGTCGCGGCCCATCACGTACCATCCCCTGGCCCGCTGGGCTCCGGTATCCGAGACCAGAACGCAGTCGATCGACGACATCTGGTTCTGATGCGAGCGGGCGTAGGCGGTCGAGCCCAAGATGCCCTGCTCTTCACCCCCAATCAGAAGGAAGCGCATGGTCCGGCGCGGTGCACGTCCCGCGGCCTTGATTGCACGGGCCACATCGAGCACCGTCGAGACCCCGGTGCCGTTATCCTGCGCTCCGGTGCCTGGATGCCACGAATCCAGATGCCCGGCGACGATGACGACTTCGTTCGGCAACTCGCTCCCCGGAATCTCGGCGACGACGTTATCGACCTTCACGTTCGACCGGGTGCGGTTCTTGAATGAGAACTCGACGCTGACCGGGCCGTGCTCCAGCAGACGTCGAATCAGGCCCGCGTCCTCCAATCCAATCTCGGCTGCGGGAAACTTCAGCAGTGTTCCATCAAAGGTGAATGCGTTTCCTACCTCGGTTCCGTCCGCTCCGCCCACAAAGAACACCGCCTTCGGAGAGGCGGCCTTGAGGCTGTCGATCGCCTTGAAGAGCTGACCGATGGCAGGATCGGAGCCCTCACTCTGCTTGTCGACCAGAACGATCTTGCCGGTAAGTTTGTCCTTCTGAGCATCGACGGCCTCGACCGTCAGGTGATCGAGATAGACGACCTCGCCCTTCACCCCCGAGGCCGGTGTCGAAGGGCTCCAGCCCAGCGAATAGATGTGCAGCTCCTGCGTGCGTGGTGCGGTGATACGGCCCACCGCCGGTGTCTCCGGCTCCCACGTCGACGGGAGGGTAAAGGGCTCGGTATGCACACTCGCGAGGTTGAGCGAGCGGAACTGCTCCTGCGCCCACGCCACGGCATGAACGTAGTTCTCCGAACCGGTCAGGCGCGGTCCGACGCTGTCGGCCAGCTGACGGTCGTACTTGTAGGCCTTTCCGTTGACCATCACATCGCCGATGATGCGCGCTACGTTCGTACGAGTCTCGGGTGAGACGGGCATCTGTGCGGAGAGATTTGCGCTGGCCAGAAGGGAGACGAACAGGAAGGGAAGAACAAGCTTGCTGCAACTCATCTTGTGGAACATACCACAGCGGCGTCTTGGATTTGTCCCCTTCAAGTCGCGTTAGAACAGGGGCTGCCGCGCGGGCGGCGGTCACTTCGTGATGGGTTATCCCGGCAACGCCCGAGGGCCTCCCGCTGGGCGGTGCGAAGATATATTCGCCGACCAGCGGGAGGCCCGCGCCGAAGGCTCAGCCGCCGTCCGCGAAGGATCCCGGCCGGCAGGCCACAACCTAAGGCAGCCGCAGCTCTTCGGGATCGCGCTCGAGGAAGCGGCACAGCGCCTCGACCACTAGGTTGTGATCCTCGCGCTGCGGCAGCCCAGAGACCGTGACCGCCCCGATGATTCCTGCATTGATGACATGCAGAGGAAAGCTTCCGCCATGGGCCGCATAGTCGGCCTCATCGAGCGAGTACTTGTCGTGGATCGTGGTGTTGCTCTGCGCCAGATAAAGCCCCAGCTGGTATGAGCTGCGATGAAAGCGCGCGACCGTGTTGGCCTTGCGCTGCACCCAGCGCGCATTGTCCGGCGTCGTGCCCGCCAGCGCGGTGTAGAACAGCGGCTGGATCGGCTGGCCGAAACGGCGAACGTCGATCACCATCGGAGCCCTGCGCTCCACAGCCATCTCGCGCAACAGGTTGCCCAGGCGCCAGGCATCATCATGGTCAAAACGGGGGAGGCGAAGCTCGGTCTCCTGATGGATGACGCGAGCGAGGTCTGCGGAGGAGGCCATAATGTAAATCCTTTATTATTAGTTCGACCGTTGAAAGAAAGAGGGCGGCACACCACGCGCCGCTTCCACTCTATCGTTCTTTGATTGCTGTTGTCGCTTACGGAGGTCGTATGTCTTTGATCCGAAGGATTGCGTTCGGCGCAGCCTGCTGCACCCTCCCCGTTGTCTTCGCCGGCCCCGCGTCTGCGCAATCTCCCGACCCGCTGCACGCCTGGACCTCAGGAGCTGACCCGGCGGCGCTTGAGACCTGGGTCAAGACGCGTCTGTCCGTCTCCAAAACCGACCTCGACAAGGTGACCTCAGTGCAGGGCGCCCATACTGTCGAGAACACCGTGCGCCCTTACGACGACGCCCAGAACGAGCTCGCGCTGGCCGGCAACGAGGCCTACCTGATGTACTCGGTCGGCGACTCCGCCCCGCTGCGCGACAAGGGGCAGGCACTGGCCGCGGTGGTCTCCTCCGCGGCGACCGATCTCAGCCTCAACCAAGCCGTCTACAAGGCTCTCGCTGCGGTACCTCTGCCCCAGAACGATCCCGCGACCAGGCACTATCTTGAGCGCGCCCTGCTCGAGTACCGTCTCGCCGGAGTCGACAAGGACGATGCCACCCGGGCGAAGATCCGTCAGCTGCAGGACAAGATCACCGACGCCTCACTCATCTTCGGCCGCAACGTCGCCGACGGCCGTCTTGAAGTCAAGGCCACCCGCGCCGAACTGAAGGGACTCCCCGACGACTACATCGCCCGCCACAAGCCGTCGGCCGACGGCACCTACATCCTCACCACGGACTCCCCCGACGAAGGCCCGGTCATGGACTTCGCCGAAGATGCCGGTCTGCGCAAACGGATGTTTCTGACCTACAACCAGCGCGCCTATCCGAAGAACATCGAGGTGCTCCGGAGCGTGCTTGAGGCGCGGCAGCAGCTCGCCACCACCCTCGGCTACAGTACCTTCGCCGATCTCGCTATGGCCGACCAGATGATGGGTTCGGCCGCAAACCTGAAGATCTTTCTCCAGCAGGTCGACGACGCCTCGCGCGGACCCGCCGACAAGGAATACGCGCAGCTGCTCGCCTTCGCGAAGCAGCGGCAACCCGGCCTGACCGAGATCCCCGCCTCCGACGGCTCTTTCTGGTCCGAGCAGTACCGCCGCTCCCAATACGACTTCGACGCCCAGAGCGTGCGGCCCTACTTCCCCTACGACGAGGTGCAGGAGGGAATCCTCAAAACGGCTGCAACCCTCTTCCACGTGGAGTTCCGCGTCGTCAAGGAGGCGAAGACCTGGGATCCCTCTGTCTCCACCTACGACGTCTATGACAGATCCGGGGACAACTCCATCGCCTCGAAGAAGAAGCTGGGGCGGATCTACCTCGACATGCACCCGCGCGAGGGCAAGGACAAGTGGTTTTCGAGCGCGCCCGTTGTTCCCGGCATTCGCGGACGCCAGCTCCCCGAAGGCGCGCTCATCTGCAACTTCTCCGGCGGCGTCCCCGGCGATCCTGGCCTGATGCAGTACGACGAGGTAGTCACGTTCTTCCACGAGTTCGGCCACCTCATGCACCACATCCTTGGAGGCCAGGGCCAATGGTCGAACGCCGGAGGCTTCAACGTCGAAGGCGACTTCGTCGAGGCTCCCTCCCAGATGCTCGAGGAGATGTTCCGCGACCGCGCCATCCTGTCCTCTTTCGCGAAGCACTACAAGACCGGCGAGATCATTCCAGCCGCGCTGATCGGGAAGATGAATGCCGCCGGAGCCTACGGCCGCGGACGCTGGACGCAGGGACAACTTCTCTTCTCCACCTACGCCCTGCAGGTCCATGATCGCGCCCCGGATCAGATCGACTTCGACACCCTCTTTCGTCAGGACTCGGAGCGTTTCACGCACTTCACCTTTTTGGAGGGCGACCGCATGTATGCGAGCTTCACTCACCTCACCGGCTACTCCTCCAACTACTACACCTACGTTCTGGACAAGGTGATCGCGGTGGACTTCTTCGCGCAGTTCGACAAGTCGAACCTGTTGGGAGGACCGACGGCGATGCGTTATCGCCGTACCGTGCTCGAGCCCGGAGCGACCAAGCCTGCCTCGCAGCTGGTGCGCGACTTCCTCGGCCGCGAGCAGAACCTGGATGCCCTGAAGTCGTGGATCAACGAGGAGTTCAAGCCGCAGCTAGCGAAGTAAGGGGAAGACATGCGCTGCCACGCGTAGTGGCCCGACCGGCCATACTCTTCAAAATTATTCAACTGTAGCCAGCATGGCGGCAAGCAATGCCGTGCGGGGAACGATGTGTTCGGCCACGATGTGCTCATGTGCCGCATGCGCTCCCGCCCCCACGGCTCCCATGCCGTCGAGCGTCGGCACCCCGAGAGCAGCCGTGAAGTTGCCATCCGAGCCTCCTCCCGTCGAGGCCTCATCAAGCGCAAAGCCGAGTTCGGCGGCGATCCGCTTCGCCTGCTTGAACAAAACCGCAGTCCCAGGCTTACGCTCCATCGGAGGCCGGTTGACGCCTCCAGTCACGGTCAGCCTGCAGGCGGGGTCAAAGGGTTTCAGTCTTTGGAATAGCCGGTCCACCCTTGCCGCATCGCCCGCCCGCGCAATCCGCACATCCACCTCGGTGCAGGCCTCGGCGGCGATTACATTCGACCGTGTTCCTCCCGCGATGACGCCGCAGTTGACGGTGAGCCCGCGCGAGAGATCGGTGAAGCCGGAGATGCGCTCGATCTGACGCGCCAACTCCAGCACGGCGGAGTGCCCACGTTCGAAGTCCACGCCGGAGTGGGATGCGACCCCGGTGATCTCGACCCGGTAGTTGGCGATCCCCTTGCGTGCCGTCTTCAGCGCCAGCACCTGCGCCGGCTCCAGCACAAAGACCGCCGAAGACTCCTTCGCCAGCCGCTCAGTGATAGGCCGGGAGACCGGACTGCCGACCTCTTCCTCGCTGTTGAGCAGCAGCGTCACCGGCCGCTCCATTCCCATATCGTGCAGCACTTCGACGGCGGTCAGGGCCATCATCACGCCCGCCTTCATATCCAGCACGCCGGGCCCGAAGATCTTACCCTCCTGGCTGCGCCATGGCATCGTCTTCAGGGTTCCATGCGGCCAGACCGTATCGAGGTGGCCAAGGATCAGGATGGGACGTTGCTTCGAGCGCCGAGACCCGAAACGGATCTCATACACGTCCCCGAATTTTTTTTGCCGATGCCGCTTCACCTTGCCTTCCAGCTCTCCGGCCCATCCGGCGACCCTCTCCTGGGCGGCATTAACTGCGGCAGGATCTTCACTTGGGCTCTCCACACGAACCAGCGCCTCCAGCCGCTCTAGGTAACTGGGTAGCTTCGTCTGGGTGGTCTCGAGCATCCGCTTCGCGTTCATGGTCGATTTCATGGATGTTCTTGATCCTAAAAAGATAATTTCTGTGTCAATCTCGAAAGTTACGCGAAGAGAAGGAAAAACTGTGTCTTTTTTGCAACAAAAAGATGGCTTGACCGCGCTGTAACCTGACTCACGGATTGTAGCGGAGAAGCTGTTTGGTGGCTTGGGACCTTCATTTCGAACGAACCATTCGTTCGGCGATTAGTCTCTGTGGAGTAGGGCTTCACAGCGGCGCACCAGTTTCGATGCGGTTGGTTCCCGCCCCGGCAGGCTCAGGAATCGTCTTTCGCCGGACCGACCTGGATAACTTTGAGATCGCCGCCACCGGACGCAATGTCGCCAAGGTCAGCTACGCCACCAGCCTGATGCGCGGCAGCGTACTCATCTCGACCACCGAACATCTGCTCTCCGCGCTCATCGGCTACGGCATCGATAACATCATCGTCGAGATCAATAATCTCGAGGTTCCCATTCTGGATGGAAGCTCGCTGCCCTACCTCCAGGCCTTCGAGCAGACTGGCCTGAAGCAGCAGCGCCGCCGCCGCGAGTACATGCGCGTCCTGAAGCCGATCGAGGTCACCGATGGCAGCAAGTTCATCGGGGTCTATCCGGGCGACGGTTACGAGATCGACTACACCATCGACTTTCCTCAGCCCATCGGCTACGAGCACCTGCGCGTCGATCTGGCCACGGGCGACTACGACCGGCTAATCGCTCCGGCCCGCACCTTCGGCTTCAAGGAAGACGAGGCGATGCTCAGGAACATGGGACTGATCCGCGGCGTCTCCGACGAGAGCGCCATCATTCTCTCCCGCACGGGCGTGGAGAACGGCCCGCTGCGGTTCTCCGACGAGTTCGTGCGCCATAAGGTTCTCGATCTGATCGGCGATCTGGCCCTGGCTGGAAAGCGGATTCAAGGCAAAGTAGTCGCCGAGCGTGCCGGGCACGCCATGCACACGGCGCTGGTCCAGCGTTTGCTGCGCGATCGCTCCTCATGGGAGCTGGTGCACGGCGAGATCGAGGCGCCGGCGATGGAGAGGGTTCCGGCGCGTCTGCAGCCGGTAACCGTCTAAACGGGTTTGACTCCTGAAAAAAATCTGGCGGCAGTTGCTTTGGGCTCGAACCTCGATTCACGCTTCGGGGATCGGCAGGGTAACCTGCGTGAGGCCGTTCAACGATTCGCCTCCCTGGGCGAGGTCAAGGTCGTCTCCAGCCTCTACGACACCGAGCCTGTGGGGTATCTGGATCAGCCGCGATTCCTCAACGGAGCAGCGATCCTTCAAACTCAGCTTGAGCCGCTCGATCTTCTGCGCGGCCTGCTCGAGATCGAAAGAGCGATGGGGCGCGAGCGGTTGATTGCAAAAGGCCCGCGGGTGATCGATCTTGACCTTCTGCTCTACGGTGACCGCGTAATCCAGACTCCGGAGTTGACGCTGCCGCACCCGGAGATGCAGGCGCGAAGGTTTGTTCTCGAGCCGCTGGCCGAGATCGCAGGCGACTGGATGCATCCGGTTCTGGGCGTGAAGGTGGCCGAGTTGCTCTCGCGGCTGGCGGTATAGCACCAGCTGACGATGGCAGGCCATCGTCTCTCCAAAAAATATGTCGATCCGCACTCAGTTCGTGGAAGAAGGAAAGAGCGGCAGCCGGAGAGAAAATCCTTTCTGCTGCCGCTCTTTCTCTGGGCTCTGGGGAGGGCTTGGGAGAGATCGTTGACGACGAACTACTGCTTCTTGACGAGAGGAGCGACCACGTAGAGCTGGCTCGACGCGATCACCTTGATGATCTCGTTCTGCACTCCGGGGCCCTTGGCATTGCCGTACATCCCGCCGTAGGGATCGACCTCGGAGGCCGACATGGAGCTGTAGATGTCCATATCACCGCAACCGAAGTCCATCACGTAGTACCCGTAGGTCTGCATGGCCTCGAGGATCCTGCGTGCCGGAAGCGAGAGCGTCAGCTTGGAGAGATCCAGATTGGGATCGAGCTGGATGACGCCGCCGTAGGGCACGAGGCCGGTGTTCATCGGGCCGGATCCGTTGCAGGTGTTCTCCCCGGTGGTGACTCCGGCGTCGCGTGCGGCAGCCGGGTAGACGCGGGCGGCCCAGGTGCGCTCGACTGCTCCGCCGATGGCGTGACGAATGGGCTGGCTGGTGTTGGTGGCCTCGCCGGGCTGGATCATCAGCGGAACTTCGGCGAAGTGGGCCGCGACCGAGCCGCCGGTGTCGCCAAGCGAGTTGAACGAGGTGGGGCTTGGAGCGTAGAGGCTGTTGGGGCCTCCGGTCTGCTGGTTGAGGGTGGTGGCGTAGCTGCTGACGAAGGTGTCGGTTCCAGGATCGACGAAGAGCATGTGCTGGTCGCCGCCGGCGTTGGAGGGAAGACTCGAGGTCCAGTTCTGCTTCATCCGGAAGGGGAAGGTATTCAGGGTGTTCTTGTCGGTGTACCACTCGCTGGTGACGGTGAGCTGCGGGTCGGAGGGAGCGGCAATCGTGACGCCGAATCCGATGCCGTCACCGCCGTAGGCGGAGCTCATCTGCACCTGCTGGATGTACGCCGCGGGAAGCCCAACCCTCGGCCAGGCCGACGGAATGGCGTGATAGTAGGGCGAGTCTGGCGAGAAGGCCATGCTGATGGGAGAGTTCGCCGAGACGGGGGCAGACGGAGCTTGCCAGCTCTTGGGCTTCAGGTTGGCCAGCACCTGCGAGTCGTCGTTGGCGGAGTCGAGCGAAGGATCGATGCCCCAATTAAGGTACATGGCGGCGACGCTCTGACGGGTGCTGGAATCGGTGGAGCTTAGAGTGACAGCCTGGTTGGCAACGGCGGCGGTCACCTGCGGCACCGTGGACTGCTGCGCCGAAGGCTGGTTGGCGTAAGGGGTAAGGTCCTGGCTGAACTGCGCGTTGATCGAGGGAACCACATTAAGAGTGACGAGATTCGAGGAGATGGTGGTTCCATTCGCCAGAGTGGCGGTGGCGGTCAGGTTATGCTCGCCAACGCTGAATCCATTGACAGAGAAGCCATTCGGGGCGGAGCCGGAGATCCCTCCCATCCAGTAAGGAGAGGCGTTCTCCGTGGACTGAAGAACGTTATCGACGAAGTAGGAGATGGTGGCGTTGGTCGGCAGACCGCTTGTGGAGACGAAGATCGAGTTGGAGACGGTCGCGGTGCTGAGAAGGCCAGAGAGGGTAAATCCATTTGGGTTCGGAGCGGAAGGCGCTGTGATGACCGGTGGAGTCGCCGGAGCCGTAGCCGAGGAGCCGGAGGGAGTCGAACTCGGCGTCGAGGATTCCGTCGAGCCTGTGGACGAAGATCCGGAGTTATTGTTGCCGCCTTGCGGACGGCTCTGCGGTCTTGAGTTGCTGGAGCGGCGGGGTGCTGCAAGAGAGGTCTGTGGTGCGACGAGCTCAGAGGAGCCCACAAGGATCACTGCGATAGCAAATAGGGAGAGAGAAGGGCGTGGTCCGGCGCCAAAACCGGATCGGAACAGATTCATTATCATGAAGATCTTTCCTGGGCCGTAAAGGCCATGGTGATGGGCCTGGGGGGACAACCGACAGACACGACTTCCTGTCCTGGTTTAGGAGCCTGGATGCCGTCACCTGCTACAGTTCGGTTGAAATGATTTGCTACGCAGATGCATGCAATTGCATAGCCAATGAAGTGGTAGAGCCAGCAAGTTCCTGAGCCCGGAAAGGTTGCCCGGTGATGGCCGTTTGTTCGTGATCGATTGTGCATGCGAAGTTTTTGCTGCACGCCACGGCGAAAGTTCTCGAGCGATGCTGAAACTACTGGTTTCGTCAACATAAGAAGAAACGTCAAGCTCGAGTGTTCAGAAAGAGCGCACAGATCCTGTAGACTTCTTTATTTTGCTTCTGCTTATGGGAGCCGGCGGGCGTGTTGTTGTGGTTGAGGGCTATGCTAAGGCGACTGGGGAGCATCGTCCTCGGGGATGAGGTTTTTGGAATGGGATTTTGGAGAGTTCGAGGGCTCGGAGCGCTCTGCGCAATGAGTGTGTTGCTGGCAGCAACTGCAGGCGAGGCGCAGCAGGCGAGCCAGTGCCACACGGCGGAGGACATCGTCCAAGGCCCCGCCCCCGAGAAGCTGCCTGCGCCGGTGAAGATGGAGGGCATCGGCAACAGCTCCATGACGATCACCGCGGCCAACGACGAGGCGAAGGCGTGGTTTACGCAGGGCCTGAATCTTCTGCACGACTTCTGGGATTATGAGTCGGCGAAGGCGTTCGAGCAGGCGGTGCGCGCGGACCCCAAGTGCGCCATGTGTTACTGGGGGCTGTACCAGGCGGAGTCATTCCGTTCGACGGACACACCGTGGGCAAAGCCGGCGCTGGACCGGGCCATGGCTCTAAAAAAGCATGCGAGCAGGCCGGAGCAGCTCTATATTCAGTCCGCGGCGATCGCATACAAAGACTCCGCGGAGGAGACGAAGAAGGAGCAGCAGAAGAAGCCTGGTGCTGCGAAGAAAAGTCCTGAGAGCTCGAAGCACGTGGATTCGGAAGCGACGAAGCTGCTGCGTCGCGTTGTGGCCATCGAGCCTAACGATGTGCAGGCCAAAATTTTTTTAGCCGAGTCGGTGCGTGACGGATTCAATACGAAGGGCGAGCCTCGTGCCGGGACTGCGGAGTCCGATGGAATTCTCGCGGGAATTTTAAAAGAGCACCCCGAGGATACGGCAGCGAATCACTACTGGATTCACGCGATGGAGCCGGGCAATCATCCCGAGCGAGCGATTGAGAGCGCGCAGAAGCTGGGGCCGCTGACGCCGGCCTCGGGCCACATGGTGCATATGCCGGGGCACATCTTCTATCGCACCGGCGACTACGAACGGGCGCGGGAGTCGTTTCTGCGCTCGATGCGCGTCGATGAGGACTACATGCGCATGCAGAACGTCAGCGTGGCCGACGACTGGAACTATGTGCACAACCTGATGTATCTGATCGCCGACCTGATGGAGGCGGGACGTCTGCGCGACGCGATGGAGATCTCCCAGAAGTTGACCACAGCGCGAGGCGAGGTCGGCGGCACGTTGTATCGGCAGACCCCGCGCGATGGAATGACGCGTTTGAGCGTGGCACTGCCGGTGATGCTGCGCGCGGGCGCGTGGCAGAGTGCGGCCCAGGAGCTGGAGCGAAGCTCCCCTGCTCCGGAGCTGAAGAACCTGGCCGAGCTGCGGGCCGCGATGCTGGACTATACGCAAGGCATGGCCGCACTCGAACACGGCGACGCAAAGGGCGCGTCGGAGAAGAGCGATGCTCTCGAGGCGAGAATAAAGAGCGTTCCGGCAGCCACGGACGAGATGCCGGGGATGTCGATGTCGAAGGATGCGATGGCGCGGCCCGTGCATAGCTATCTCGATGTTGCTTCCCAGGAGCTGCGGGCCAGCGTCCTGCTGACCCAGGGGCGCGGCGTGGAGTCGGACGCGATGTTCAAAAGGGCGGCGGAGGCGGAGAAGGAGCTGGGGTACCGCGAGCCTCCGTTCTATATCCGGCCGGTCGAGGAGACGCGTGGCGATGTTCTGCTGCGGGCGAAGCGGTTCGACGAGGCCAGGAGCGCATTCACCGAGGCTTTGCGGCAGAGGCCGGAGTCCGGGTTTGCTCTCTATGGCATCGCCCAGGCGGACGAGGGAGCAGGACGCAGCGCGGAGACGACCGAGGACTACGCCCATCTCCTGCAGGCCTGGGCCAAGGCCGACGCGGATCTTCCACAGCTGCACGCTGCGCATGCGTGGATGGAGCGGCAGGCAGTCGAGGGCGAATAACCTTGACGCAGGAATCATACGAAAAATAATTTGTAACTGCTAAAGATCGCGGAGAAGCATGTCATTCGTCACAGAGAACCGAATGATTTGATCGGCGCACCAGAGCTTTAACGTTTCCGTAACTTCGATAGAAGAAGCTCGTACCTGAATGAACAAACGAGCTCTGGGAATATTTCTCTGCGTAGGCGCGGCTGCGATGGGCATGGCACAAACTACATTGGGGGCAAACCCCTATGTGCAGGTGATGGAGAAGGCGTGGGTCCACGCGAAGGCGCATGGAGCGGCCCGTCCGGTGCTCTCTCCGGTCGACGCGACGATGCTGAGTGGCGAAGTGCCTTTGAAGGACTTGCAGGCCAAGGGCTTCAAGGTAGTGCCGTGGACCACGAATGACCCGGAGAAGATGCGCACCCAGATCCGCATGGGCATCGACGGCCTGATTACGGACCGGCCCGATCTTCTGCAGCAGGTTCTGAAGGAAGAGCGCGCCAATCCCCAGGCCGAAGAGAAGCTCACGGGCTTCGACATCGCGGCGCATCGCGGCGGACGCGGTCTGCGGCCTGAGAATACGCTGCCATCGTTCGAGAGCGGACTCGATCAGCTCTCGACCACGCTCGAGACGGACACCGGAGTCTCGACCGATGGCGTCTCGCTGATCTGGCATGATCAGTTCTATAACCCTCAGAGCTGCCGCCATGCGGATGGATCGCCCTACACCGACGAGAATCGCGTCTTTCTCAGCGATATCTCGAGCACCGACGCGCAGAAGCGCTTCATCTGCGACAAAGTTTACTTTGGTGCCGACCAGAAGAACAATCTTGTGCTCTCGCCGGTGGCGGTGGCCTTTGCGAAGAAGGAGGGGCTGATCAGCCCGTATGTTCCCACATACGTCGCGCAGCTATTTCGTTTTGTGGACTTTTATGTCGAGTACTATCGCACCGGCGCGGGCAAGAACGACCCGCACGCGAAGGAGCGCGCCGACAACGCGGCGCATGCGCGATTCAACATCGAGACCAAGATTATGCCCGAAGGGATTCCGGGCGATGACGGCCATCGCAATCACACCGTCGGTCCGCAGGCATTCGTCACTGCGCTTGGCGGAGTGATCGCGAAGCACAGGATGGAGTCGAGAGCGGAGATCCAAAGCTTCGACTTCCGAACACTGATCCTCATCGAGGAGCAGTATCCGAAGATTCCAACCTACTACCTCACTGGGCCGGCGAAGATGCTCACCAGCCCGTGGGTTCCCGAGCAACTCCGGGCGACGGCAGAGAAGCCATAGACGAGAATCATCCGCCGCGTCCGTTCTCCCCCTCTTTCAACAAGGAGCGCCTGATGCAACACCGTATTGATTTCCCCGTGACCGTGCGTAAACGGGACGCGATTAACGTATCTTCCATGCGCAAAATCTTTTCTCTTCTGACAGCGGCGTTGGTGTGTCTCGCCCTGCTTCCCGGCCAGGCCCTCGCGCAGTACGAGAACGGCAGCATCGTCGGCACCGTGCACGACAGCTCGGGAGCAGTGATAGGCGATGCAACCGTTACGGTTACAAATATCGCCACCGGCGTTGTGAGCACGCGCCAGACCAGCAACAGTGGCGACTACGAAGTTCCGGCGCTGCGCGTGGGACAGTACAACGTCGAGGTGACGAAGACCGGCTTCGCTCCTACCCGCGCCAACGACATTACCGTCTCGGTTGCGGCGCGCCAGAGAATCGACCTCACCCTGCAGGTTGGCGAGACCTCGACCACCGTCGAGGTCTCCGGCGTCTCGCTTCAAGTCGAAACCGATACCAGCCAGCGCGGACAGATTGTCACCCAGTACCAGACCGCTGCGCTTCCTCTGGTCAGCCGCAACTACTCCGACCTGCTCGGCCTGACCACCGGCGTGCGCCAGGCTGCGAACGCTTACACCAGCACGGCCAATACGGGGCTGGTGCGCGAAGGATCGTTCAATGTCAACGGCCAGCGCTCCATCTTCAACAACTTCCTTCTCGACGGTATGGACAACAACGCCTACGGCGAGTCGAACCAGGGCTTCTCCAACCAGATCATCCAGCCCGCGCCGGACTCCATCGCGCAGTTCCAGGTCGTTACCAATAACGAGACCGCCGAGTACGGCCGCGCCTCCGGCGCCGTCGTAAACGTGGCCTTCGCCCAGGGAACCAATAAATTTCACGGCCGCGTCTACGAGTTCCTCCGCAACACCGACCTGAACGCTATCGGCTTCTTCAACCCTCCCGGAGGACAGAAGCCTTCTTACAACCGCAACCAGTTCGGCGGCAACATCGGCGGCCCCATCGTCAAGGACCATCTCTTCTTCTTTCTCGACTACGAAGGCTTCCGCCAGGTGCGCTCCCAGAGAGCCTCGGCGACGCTGCCGACGCCGGATCAACTCGCCGGCAAGTTCTCGAAGACCGTCTATAACCCTTACGATGGCACTCCCTACGCTCCTGGCACGACGATCCTGAATGATCCCAGCATCTCGCCTTCGGCGAGAATCATTGCAGGACTGATCGCAGGATTGGGCCCCACCTCGGCGATTCAGAACAACTTCACCACGCTGCAGCGTTCGAACAACCGTTCGGACAAGGGCGATCTTCGCCTCGACTGGACTCCGAACCAGAAGAACTCCTTCTTCCTGCGCGTCTCTGATCTCAAGCAGAACGCGACCGACTTCCCCATCTTCGGCCTTCCGCTCGACGGCCAGTCGAACGGCGATCAGCGCATTCTCGATCAGCAGATCGCGGTAGGCTATACGCGCGTGATCGGAGCCAACCAACTGCTCGACGCCCGCCTCGGCCTCTCGCGCACCAAGGCCGGCAAGTTCTCGCGCTCCATCGGAACCAACCCCGGCTTCAGCTTCCCCGGCCTTCCGACCGATCCGATCGTCGCCGGCGGCATTCCTGGAATCGGCATCAATGGTGGCTTCTCGGCGCTGGGACGTCAGGTGACCAACCCGCAGTTTCAGAACCCCGCTCTGCTGGATCCGAAGGTCAACTACTCCTGGGTCATCAAGAACCACTCCCTGAAGGTTGGGTATGAGTATCAGCAGGTCTGGATGGCAGTGCAAGATACCAATCCCCTCTACGGAAGCTTCACCTACGCCGGTGGATACAGCCGCAATTACATCAACGGCAAGACGGCGGAGTCCGCGACCAGCGACAACTACTTCGCCGATTTCCTTTGGGGAGCCACCAGCGCCTACTCGTTGTCCTCCTACTTCGTCGCCCACCTTCGCAACCGTTCCAACTTCGCCTATGTTCAGGATGACTGGAAGGTCTCGCCCAAGCTGACCTTAAACCTCGGCGTCCGCTACGAGTACACCACCCCCTACTGGGAGCAGAAGAACCTGCAGTCGAACTTCGATCCCTCCCTGGCCAACGCTTCAGACCCGCGCACCGCGATCGTTCCGGTCTCGGCCTCGGGCAATAAGTACGGCTACAATCCGGACCGCAACGACTTCGCTCCCCGCGTCGGCTTCGCCTATGCGGTGGACGACAAGACCGCCATCCGCGGAGGCTACGGCATCAGCTACTCGCACTACGACCGCGCCGGGTCAGGCAACATCCTCGCCATCAATCCTCCCGAGGCCCTGTTCGTGACCGTCACTCAGGCCGCCCCCAACGCCGGAGGAGCGGCGGCAGGCTACGTCTCGATGGACAAGGGCTTCCCGAGCAGCACCCTGACCTTCGACCCCCAGACCGACAACATCTCGTACATCGACGGCAATCGTTACCGCGACAGTTACGTACATAACTACTACCTGGACGTGCAGCGCACCATCGCCAAGAACATCCTCTTCGACGTGGCCTATGTGGGCAATCACGGTCTGAAGTTGCTGCAGTTCGCCAACTTCAACCAGGCCGACCCCAATGTAGTTACAAACGGAGCGTTCACGCGACCCATCCCGACCTATGGCGACATCACCATCGCCCTGCACGAGGCTTACTCGAATTACAACGGCCTGCAGGTGCGTTACGAGCAGCGCATGGTCAGCGGCCTCACGCTGCTGAACTCCTTCACTTGGTCGCGCACGATGGACAACGCCGGAGCCTCGCTCGAAGCCAACACCCCTTCGCTGCAGGACTATCGCAACCCCGCCGCCGATTACAGCCAGTCCGAGTACAACCAGCCGATCGTCAACACCACCTCGCTAGTCTACGAGCTTCCTTTCGGTCGCGGTCGGCGCTGGATGGACCAGGGCGGCATCGTCAATCAGGTGCTGGGCCAGTGGCAGGTCTCGGCCGTCAACCAGGCCACCTCCGGCTTCCCTTACCAGATCAACTACAACCCGCCCACCGCCAACCAGGTCTCCGGCATCTCGGCCAGCTATCGCGGACAGAACCTCTATCGTCCCAACCGCGTTCCCGGGGTAAAACTGAACTCGCTGGACAAGTCGAAGTCGACAGGCAGCTCGCTGCAGTACATCAATGTGGGCAACAATGGAAACCCCAGTGCTGTCAGCATTCCATCGCCCACCACTCCGAACGGGGCTCTGATCAGTCCCTTCGGCAATATGTCGCGCAATCCTGGACGCAGCCCGTCCTATAACACGTTGAATATCGCAATGAACAAGCGCTTTGATACTCCACTCGAGAGCCTCAAGGTAGAGTTCCGTGGCGAGCTGTACAACGCCTTCAACCACACCAACTTTGTCACCCCGGGCGGCTCGATCGGGACCACGACGGCCCCCGATAAAAATGACCCTACCAAGACGGATACGGTATTGACCGGCGGCACCATCACCTCCACCTTCGATCCCCGCATCATCCAGTTCGGTCTGAAGGTGTTGTTCTAACCTGAAGACGCTCCTCTAGACCTTGTAGAGGTCTCTGCTGAAACACCGGCCGCCCCTAAGGGTGGCCGGAACTTTTTAAGCCACCGGAAAAAAGAAAGTGAACGGAAAGGCCCGAACCCCGGTCGTAGTATGTAGAGCGCCGCAGAGATTTGGCATCAGATCGAGCGCGGGACAGGCGGCGGGAGCGGATGGCGTGGGCGAGGCAATTCTTCTGGGACAGGGCGGCATGCTGAGCGTGCGTGAGACCGTCTCGAGCCGCGAGGAGGAGTTCGCCGCCCTGGTCGAGCGCAACGCGCGGCGCATGTTCCGCGTGGCCTTCAGCCTGCTGCGCAACCCGCACGACGCCGAGGATGCGGTGCAGGAGGCGTTTCTGAAGCTCTATCGCGGCGAGGCCTGGAGAAGGCTCGAGAACGAGCCGGCCTTTCTGGCGCGAACGGTGTGGAGGGTAGCGCTCGATCGCCTGGCGTCGCGGCCCGCGATAGAGGATGCGAGTGAGATTGAGGCGATCTCACACCGCGCTGGGCCGGAGCAGAGCGCCGCCGAGCAGGACGAACGTGGGCTTCTGCGGCAGATGATCGACCGTCTGCCCGAGGATCTGCGCCTGCCGCTGGTGTTGAGTGCGATCGAGGAGATGACTTCGGTCGAGGTGGCGATGGTGATGGGAATTCCCGAGGGAACGGTAAGGACGCGGGTGATGCGGGCAAAGGCGGAGCTGAAGAAGCGCTTCGAGGCAATGCGAGAGGTGAGGCGATGAAGGATTTCGATGAACTGTTGAACGAGGCATTAAAGCAAGAGGTTGAGGCCGAACCCCTGGAGGGCTTGGAGCAGAGAGTACTGAACCTCGTGCGGCAGCGGCAGCGTGAACACACACATTGGCGTTTTGGGTGGGGAATCTCAGTCGCCACCCTCGCAATCGCGGTGTTGACTCCGGTTCTGATCCGGCACTCAGCCCACAAAGAACACCCCCGCCTGACGCAGGCTCCGGCGATTGTGCCGCTGCGGGAAGCCCCAGTTCAAATGGCTGCTCTGCCACGCGAAAAAATCAAGCACGAGCATCCTCAGGCCACGCTCTGGCGTATTACCTCTTCGGTAAAGATGCGCAACGCACGACGCGAACAGAGAGAAGAGTCGTTGCCCAAGCTCGAGACCTTTCCCGCCATTACGCAGTATGGCGGTGGAAGAGAGGATGGCTGGGAGGCGATTGCGAGATCGCCTGAGGCGATCAAGGCATTGGCCGATCTGAAGGAGCAGCAAAAGAAGTCGATCGATATTGCCGCAATTGAGATTAAACCGCTGTAGAGCGAAAGGAAGACGATGAACAGGATCTTTGGTTGGATGGTTATAAGTACGACGCTGACGATCTGCCCCATGCTGCATGGACAGGGCGCGGAAGGCTCTGCAGAGAAGCAGCCGCAGGGCTCTCATGAGTCGAAGGCTGTGCAGGATTCTCAGGGCGACCAGGCGTTTAGGCTGAGCTTTGTGGTTCGTGAACTCGATGAGAATGGAAAGATCGCGAACTCACGTAGCTATGACACTATGGTCACGACTGGAAACAGCCGGCCTCCCTCGATTCGCGTCGGCTCGAAGATTCCGATTGCCACCGGGGGTGGGGCAACGTCCGAGTACACCTATACCTATATAGATGTCGGAATTAATTTCGACATCTTCAACGTGCGTGTGGTGGGAGATCGTCTCGGGCTGGGTGTAAGCGGCCAGATCAGCAGCTATGACGCTTCTCGGGATGATCCCAGGTCCGTCAATACTGCTCCGAAGGTGATTCTGCAAAATACCTGGTATGGCAACGTACTAATTCCTTTCGGGGAGCGCAGGATCATCTTCAGCGGCGACGACCTGACCTCGAAGCGAAAGCTCCAGGTTGAACTCACGGCGACCCGAGTCAACTAACGCGCTCGACGATAGAATCGAACTCGCATGCCGACGCGCGTTCGTTCCTATTCCAAGATCAACCTGGGCCTCGCCATCGGACCGTCGCGTCCCGATGGGTTCCACGCGCTCACCACGCTCTACCAGACGCTCGAGCTGCACGACCTGGTGACGGTGGAGGCCAGGCGAGCGGACGCGACGAAGATCATGCTCTCTTCGAACGACGCGCGCGTCCCTCTGGATGCTCGCAACACGGCATGGAAGATGGTCGAGCGGGCACTGACCGGGCTTGGCATCACCGCCGAGGTCGCGATCCACATCGACAAACGGCTCCCCGTACAGGGCGGCATGGGAGCCGGCAGCGCAAACGCCGCCGCCGCTCTCATCGGCCTCGAGCGCGAGCTGAACGCGGCGCTGCCCGGGGCCGAGCGTCTGCAGCTGGCCGCCGAGGTCGGCTCCGACGTCCCGCTCTTCCTCCTGGGAGGGTCGGTTCTGGGACTGGGGCGAGGCGAGCTGGTCTATCCCATGCCCGACGATCTTCCTGCGATCGACTGCGTCATCGCCGTGCCCAGGATCGGCGTCTCCACCCCGCAGGCCTTCCGCGATTGGGACGCGCTCCAGGGGCCCGCGCCAGAGGACGAAGGCCTGCGAACAAGTTTGTTGACGCAAGGGGGTAAACGCGATAGACTAACAAAGTTGAGTCTCGCTTACGCGTCACTGTGCGCAGAGCCAGGCACTTCCGGTATCCTCCGCCACTTCAACCCTGGGAACCTTCAGGGAGATCGGCAGGAAGATCTGGCGGAGAAGACCCTTCTCTCGCTTGTCCGCACCGGGGTTGAAAACGACTTCGAACAGGTCGTCTTTCCTGCTTATCCCTCCTTGCGTGAAATCAAGCGTCAACTGATGGGTACTACTGCCGGAACCGATTCCGAGGCTGCGGTTTATGCTGCGCTCTCCGGTTCGGGCTCTGCTCTCTTTGGACTTTACCGGTCCGAGGCCGATGCAAGAGCGGCTCAACAGCGCGTCCAGGCGATTCCGGACGCGGGTGTCAAGGCTCTGATGACGAAGACCTTGCCCCGCGGTCTGTACTGGAAGACAATGTTCGCAGGGTGATCTGACCGATAGGAACAAAACGGCCAGTTACTGGGCGATCGACTAATGGTAGGTCAAGTGCCTTTGACGCACTTTGTCTAGGTTCGAATCCTAGTCGCCCAACCAAAACGTCGTTCGCCACGAAGTGAGTGAGTAGAGTTCGGGGATGTTTTTTCGGGCAGCAACGTCGCCCGTAGAAGTGAAAGAAAGTCCCTCGACCCTCGGGCCCGCAGAAGAAACCAAAGAAGCGGGCGAGGGGGCAGGGAAGTTTGAAAGAAGTCTTTTTAGAAGTCTCAAGGGTTCGCAACAAGGATTTTTGATGCACACGGATTCGCAACAAGGCTCCGTCAAAGACAAACGCAGCAGGAACATTCAAGGTCAACCAGCCTGGAGGTTTCAATCGTGAACGAACAAGACGCGACTGCAGTTCTTTCCCCGATTCAGGGACAGGTTGAGGATGCGGAAACTGGCTCCCAACCTGGCTCGTCACTTAGTTCAGCTCAAACCAAAGCCGCGGAGAAGCGGCGCGCTGTAAAGCCCAGCGAGAGCAAGCGCATGAAGATCTTTTGCGGATCGTCCAATGTCGCCCTGTGCGAGGAGATCTGCAAGTTCGTCGGAGTTCCCGTAGGCGAGGCTCGCCTGCAACGTTTCTCCGATGGTGAAGTACATTTTCAGCTGCTCGAGAACGTTCGCGGTGCGGACGTCTTCCTCGTCCAGCCGACGTGTTTCCCGGTGGATCAGCATCTCGTGGAGCTGCTGATCATGATGGACGCGCTCAAGCGCGCCTCCGCCGGACGCATTACCGTCGTGATTCCGTACTACGGCTACGCCCGGCAGGACCGCAAGGACCGGCCCCGCGTCGCCATCACGTCGAAGCTGGTCGCCGATCTTCTGACCACCGCCGGGGCCAACCGCGCGTTGCTCGTCGATCTGCACGCAGCGCAGATTCAAGGATTTTTCAATATTCCCGTCGATCACCTCTTCGCTAGTCCGGTGCTCGTGAGCTACTTCCGGGATATGAACCTGTCGGACCTGACCGTGGTCTCGCCCGATGCAGGCGGTGTGGAGAGGGCGAGATTCTTCGCCAAGAAGCTGGATGTACCATTGGCCATCGTGGATAAGCGGCGGACCGACATCAATGTCACCGAGGTGATGAACGTCATCGGCGATGTGCGCGGCCGGACCTGCCTCATCCTCGACGACATCATCGATACGGCCGGAACGCTGGTGAAGACGGCCGATGCGCTGCTCGATCAGGGGGCGGCTAAGGTTTATGCGTGCGCGACGCATCCGGTGCTCTCGGGCCCGGCCATCGAGCGCATCGCGGAGTCACGACTGGAAGAAGTCGTCGTGACCAACACCATTCCCCTCCGCGAGGAGGCGAAGAAGGTGGGTAAGATCAAGGTGCTTTCCATCGCGGGGCTGTTAGGCAGGGCAATTGAAAGCATCCACATGGAGACGAGCGTCAGCTCGCTCTTCAACTAGCAGGGACCAGGGCTTGAAGCATTCGGGCCTAGGAAATTCAATGCGGCATGGCCGCGAAGGGAGCGAGGCTCAACCTCGTGCCCGAAAGGAAGAATCGAAATGGCAAGCACCAGCTTTGATGCAGTCGTAGCCACGCCCCGCGAGGGCAAGTTCAACAAGAATGCGGCCCGCCGCGTTCGTGTCTCCGGCAAGATTCCCGCAGTCGTCTATGGCGCAGGCCAAGATGCGGTTGCCGTCACCGTCGATCCCAAGGTCATCACCAAGATTCTTCACTCCGATTCGGGCCACAATACCATCTTCGACCTCAACGTCGAGGGCAGCCCCGCCACCAAGGCCATGATCGTCGACTGGCAGAACGAGCCCCTCAAGGGCCGCCTGCTTCACATCGACCTCAAGCGCATCGCCATGGATAAGACCATGCGTGTCTCGGTTCCGGTCCAGCTGATCGGAGTTCCCACTGGCGTCAAAAACCAGGGCGGCATCCTCGACCACATCCTGCGCGAGGTCGAGATCGAGTGCTTTCCCAACGATATCCCGAGCCACATCGACGTCGATGTCTCGGGTCTCGAGATGCATGGCGCGATTCACATCTCCGATCTTCCTCACTCCGGCTCGATCAAGTTCCTCGGTGAAGAGACCGCCACTGTCGCTCACGTGACCGTCATCAAGGAAGAGGCTGCCACCGCCGACGCCCTGGTTGCGGCCCCGGCCGAGCCCGAGGTTGCGAAGAAGGGCAAGACGGACGCGGCTGCGGCCGCTCCCGCCGCCGACACGAAGAAAAAGTAATCTCCGCGGCAGTCCTGAGTTGCTTCAGGGCTGCCGCTTGATCTGCAAGGAAGGAAACGCTGGTTGTGAAGCTGATCGTCGGACTTGGAAACCCAGGGATCGAGTATCAGTTCACTCCCCACAACGCCGGATTTCTGGTCATCGATCGCATCGCGGATGACTGCGGTGTGGTGGTCGCTAACCGGCGCGGCAGGGCGCTCACGGCGAGGGCAAAGCTCGCAGGACACGAGGTTCTGCTGGCCAAGCCCGAGACCTTCATGAACCTCAGCGGACTCTCGGTAGCCGCTCTGGTTCGTGAGCTCGAGATCGAGGACGTCTCGAAAGACGTCATCGTGATCTATGACGAGCTGGCGTTTCCGCTGGGCCGCTTTCGCATCGCGGAGCGCGGCTCGGCCAACGGGCATAACGGAGTGAAGTCCATCTCCGGTTCGCTCGGGACCGAGGATTGGCTGCGCGTCCGCATCGGGATCGGCAAACCGGCGCTTGAGGACGGCAGAGAGATCAAGGCGGGCGGCAGGGACTATCTGCTCACGCCGATGCGCAAGCAGGAGCTTGCCGTGCTGGACGAAGTACTCGATCGCGTGAAGATTGCAATCGAGGTGGTGCTGACCAAAGGGGTCGGCCCCGCGATGAACGAATTCAACCGCCGCGAGGAGAAAGACCCGAACGGCGAGAAGTAGAAGTACAAAACGCAGTAGATTCCATACCGGCCCTCGCAGAGAATCGCTGGGCGGTGCGAAGCGGAACTTCGCAGAAAGAAGTGAAAACGCATGAGCCGCACTTATGAAGTGATGTACATCGTACGTCCCGACGTCGAAGAGGCAGACCTCGACAAGCTGATCGAAGGCTTTGAGAAGAACGTCACCGACGGTGGCGGAGAGATCAAGACGACCGAGAAGATGGGCCGTCGCCGCTTGGCCTACACCGTCCGCAAGTTCAACGATGGCTTCTACATTCTGATGACCATCCTCGCCGATGGCTCCCTGATCGGCGAGATCGAGCGCCGCCTGCGCGTCTCCGAGCAGGTCATCAAGTTCATCACCGTCCGCACCGACGAGGAAGACAAGCGCCTCGCCAAGGTCAAGGCCATTCGCGACACCAAGGTCAAGCGCTCCGCTCTGCCCACGGCCGCGCCGCCTGTGGCTGAGCCGGTTGAGGCTCCCGTCGCCCCCGAGGCCGCTCCCGCTGTCGAAGCGACTGTTTAATCAGGACGCGCAACGAGATTGAGTTCTGCGCCGCCGTTTGACAGGCTGCGCAAATCCGCACCACCAACGACCGACCCCGCTTCCATGCCACCTCGAACGGTGACATGTCCAGAGACTCCAAAGCGTGTCTGGAGCGGGTGAAGGCCCAACGTAAGAGAGAGGAAATCGACTCCAATGGCTGACGAGATCACCAGCACCCCGGCTCCTGAGCAAAGTTCTGCCCAGACCTCTGCCCCCACTTCCGCACCCCGCCCTGCAGGACCCGGCGGACCCCGCCCCCCCCGCCCCGGCGGCGGTCCCGGCGGTCCCGGAGGACGCAAGTTCTTCCGCCGCAAGAAGGTCTGCAAGTTCTGCACCGAGAAGATCGACGCGATCTCCTACCGCGACGTCCGCCTGCTGCAGCAGTTCGTGGCCGAGCGCGGCAAGATCGTTCCGCGCCGCCTCACCGGCGTCTGCACCCGTCATCAGCGCCGTCTCTCGCAGGCCATCAAGCAGTCGCGCAACATCGCCCTGCTGGCCTTCGCTACGCGCTACTAACCTCACCCGAGGCCGCAGCTCAGATGCGCGGCCAAAGAACGGAGATTGCAAATGGAAGTCATTCTGAAGGAAGACATCAACAGCCTTGGTCACCGCGGCGACGTCGTCAAGGTCGCCGACGGCTACGGACGCAACTACCTGCTGCCGCAGAAGCTCGCCATCGAGGCCACTGCGAACAACAAGGCCGTCATTGAGCAGATGAAGGCCTCGGCCGTCCGCAAGTCGGCCAAGGAGAAGGTCGACGCCGAGTCGTTCTCGACCCAGCTCAGCGAAGTCGAGCTGGTCTTCGAGCGCAAGGTCGGCGAGAGCGAGCACCTCTTCGGCTCCGTCACCTCGAGCGACATCGCGCACGAGCTCGAGGCCAAGGGCTACACCATCGACCGCCGCAAGATCTCGCTCGATGAGCCCCTCAAGACCCTCGGCGAATATCACGTCCCGGTCAAGTTGCACCGCGACGTCACCGCGCACGTCAAGGTCGTGGTCAAGGGCGATCAGCCTGAAGTAGTTGCAACGGCTGCCGCAGCGACCGCCGAGTAACCCTCTTAAACCATAATTAATTGAGCCACCCCGGACGAGCAGTCCGAGGGTGGCTTTTTATTTGCGCGGTTGTACTGAATCTCAAAATCGAGGCATCAAAGACTGAAGCCCCATCACCTCTAAAGAGGGGCATCCAGAGCGAAGCTCCCGAAGGGAGCGCAGTCAAAGGATCTGCTTTCTTCTCCTCACCACTGATCCTTGATCGCGCCTGCAGGTCCCCCAAAGCGAAGAAAACGAGGCAAAGCAGGCCGGTTCGATGAGCCTTCCGTCCTACGACAAAGCCCCCCTCCGAAAAGCCGAGACGCAACATCCTCGCCACGGGCAGGCATCTCACTCAGTCTCATGATTGCAAAGGCTGCCCAACCCGCGCCACCCCTGAAACGCCCCCGCCGCGCCGCAAAGCTCGAAGCCCTGCTCGATCCGGTCGAATCCGCGAAGGCCGCGCATCTGCGCTACGTCACCGACAGCCGCCCGGGAATTCGCCGCAAGCGTCACGGCAGAAGCTTCACCTACGTCGGCCCCGATGGCAAGGCCATACGCGACAAAGAGACGCTCACCCGCATCCGCTCGCTCGTCATCCCTCCCGCATGGACCGGCGTCTGGATCTCGCCCATCGCTAACGGCCATCTTCAGGCCACCGGCCGCGACGTCCGCGGGCGCAAGCAATCGCGCTATCACCCGCGCTGGCGCGAGGTGCGCGACGAGACCAAGTACGAACGCATGATCCTCTTCGCCCAGGCCCTGCCCGTCATCCGCGAGCGCGTCGATCACGATCTCGCGCTTCCCGGACTGCCACGCGAACGCGTCCTCGCCGCCATCGTATCCCTCATGGAGTCCACGCTGATCCGCGTCGGCAACCAGGAATACGCTCGTGAGAACAGCTCCTTTGGCCTGACCACCCTACGTACCCGCCACGTCGAGGTCGAAGGATCCCACATCACCTTCTCGTTTCAGGGCAAGAGCCGAATCCACCACACCGTCGACCTCCATGATCGCCGGCTCGCCGGCATCATCCGTCGCTGCGTCGATATCCCCGGCTACGAGCTCTTCCAATACCTCACACCCGATGGCGAGCGTCACACCATCGACTCCGCCGACGTCAACGACTATCTGCAATCCATCACCGGCCAATACTTCACTGCGAAGGACTTCCGCACCTGGGCCGGGTCGGTGCTGGCCTGCGATCTTCTGCGTGAATACGAGCCCTTCACCTCCGCCGCCGAGGCCAAGCGGAACGTCGTCACCATGGTCAAGGCGGTCGCACAGCGTCTCGGCAACACCCCTGCCGTCTGCCGCAAGTGCTATATTCACCCGACTGTGCTCGAGGCATACCTGAACGGCAACAACATCCCCGCTGCCAAACGCGAGCTCGACCGCGAGATCGCCGAGCATGCGCACGCCCTGCGCCAGGAAGAACACGTCCTCGTCAGTCTCCTGAAGCAGCGTCTTCTGCTCGAAAAGGCCAGCTAGGCAAGGCGCTGCCGCGCAGTGGGCCCAGCCGGCCATCGCCTTTATTTAGCCCGCCGCAATCCCATACTTCTCCGCAAGAAACTCCCGTAGCCCCCGCGGGAGCGAAGCCGCCAGCTCCTGCCACGTAAGCATCTTCAGACGGCTGCGAAGACTAAGACTGCTCACAGCGCACATCACCCCAAAGCTCTGCTCCATCAGATCACGCCGTCGCCCATCGCACAGCACCACGAACGACCCTCCCGTCGCATGCGCTGCCAGCGCGCCGCGAATCAGCTGATATCCCCGCACCCTGCCACCATCGTTCCTCCGCAGCTCGTCCACATCGAAGACTTCTTCCAGCGCCACATAGCGCTCGAGCAGCCGCATCGGTGCAGTCTGAAATCCCGTCTCCGTCAGCTTCGCCTCCACCAGCAGATCGCCTAGGCGCATGTCGATTTCGGTGCGATCCACCTGCTTCTTCTTCATCGTCAACCCCACCCGCACCCCAAACTCCGGCACACACCCGCGTTCCACGCCCAGCAGCGAGCACACCTCCGCCCGCGCCAGCACCCGAGGACAACAAAAGACATTCATCAGCAGAGCATCCGAGCTGTTCGCGCAGTCCAGCTCATATCGCCTGCGATCGAACGCGCGCGGGACCCGCGCGCTCGCCGTATAGCGCTTCTCCAATCTCCGCGCCCACTCCGGCTGCTGCACAATCGCCCGATACGATGCTGCATAGAAGTTGCCATGCTCCGCCTCATCGCCGCAATAGATCACGCTGGCCACCTCGCCATACGTCACCTCATGCTCACGCCCCTCTGCGGCACGAGCAAGATTCCGCGCCCCAATCTCCCGCCGCAGCGCCGAGCTCGACAGCTTCTCTGTCATGGCAATATTGTATGCGAACAAAAAGCGAATATAGAAGCATGGCCTGCCGACCGGGCCCACTCCGCGTGGAGTCCACTCCAGCGAGCAAGCTCGCCCGGAACCCCAATGCGCGGTCATTTCGTGACATGTATATCGGTTTCGCCATGGGCCTCCCGCTGGTCGGCGCAAGAATCTTCCAGGCAACCAACGGGAGCCCCACGCCGAAGGCTCACTCGCCGTCCGCGAAGGACCCCGCGCGGCAGCGCCTGCTTTTACGGCCTAGTAAACTCGTTAAGCCATGCCCGAAACCCCTATCGTCACCATCTCCACCATCGGCCAGCACGAAGGCCAGACCGTCACCCTGCGCGGCTGGCTCTACAACATCCGCTCCTCGGGCAAGCTGTTGTTCCCCACCTTCCGCGACGGCACCGGAACCATCCAGGGCATCGTTCCCCGGGCCGCCGTCCCCGAGCAGGTCTTTGAAACACTAAAGAACCTGCAGCTGGAGAGCAGCCTCACCGTCACCGGCCAGGTCCGCGCCGACTCTCGCGCCCCCTCCGGCTACGAGCTCGACGTCCACAACATCGACGTCATCTCCCCCGTCTCCCCCGACGATCCCTACCCCATCACCCTCAAAGAGCACGGCGTCGACTTCCTCATGGAGCACCGCCACCTCTGGCTCCGCTCCCCCCGCCAGTCGGCGATCCTTCGCGTCCGCGCCACCATCATGCGCGCCGCATCCGAGTTCTTCGACACCCACGGCTTCATCCGCACCGACCCGCCGATCCTGACCCCCAATGCGTGTGAAGGAACCTCCGAGCTCTTCGAGATGGACTACTTCGATGACGACAAGGCCTACCTCACCCAGTCCGGCCAGCTCTACATCGAAGCCACCGCGCTGGCCCTCGGCAAGGTCTACAGCTTCGGCCCCACCTTCCGCGCCGAAAAGTCCAAGACCCGCCGCCACCTCACCGAGTTCTGGATGATCGAGCCCGAGGTCGCGCACCTCGAGCTCTCCGGCCTCATGGACCTCGCCGAGGCCTTCCTCACCCACATCGTCACCCGCGTCCTCGAGCACCACCGCGCCGACCTCAAGGTCATCGGCCGCGACGTCGAAAAGCTCGAGGCCGTCCTCGCTCCCACTGCGAATGAGATCTCAAATCAAGAAAGTGTCATCCTGAGCGAAGGCGCAGCCGAAGTCGAAGAACCCGCGGTTGCCTCTCCCAACAAATTCCCGCGCCTTAGCTACGACCAGGCCCACGCCATGCTCGAAAAGGCCTACGCCGAAGGCAAGCTCGAAAACCCGCACCGCTACGGCGATGACTTCGGCTCCCCCGACGAGACCTACATCAGCTCGCAGTTCTCAAAGCCCGTAATGGTGCACCGCTACCCTGCGGCCATCAAGGCCTTCTACATGCAGCCCGACCCCGCCGACCCCACCAAGGCTCTCTGCGTCGACGTCCTCGCCCCCGAGGGCTACGGCGAGATCATCGGAGGCTCCCAGCGCGTCGACAGCTACGACCTTCTCAAGCAGCGCATCGAAGACCACAATCTCCCGCTCGCCGCCTTCCAGTGGTACCTCGACCTGCGCAAATACGGCAGCGTCCCCCACTCCGGCTTCGGCATGGGAATCGAACGAGCCGTAGCCTGGATCTGCGGCCTCGACCACGTCCGCGAAACCATCCCCTTCGCCAGAACCCTGAACAGGATTTATCCATAAGAATGTCTGCCGTTACCGGTAATCCACCCATTGCACCAATGAGATGATTGACATCATTTCAGAGGGTTGCTAGGGTAAGGCGTCAATCCTTCTAATTTTGATTTTTTGGATGCCGTGCGAAATGAAAGCATTGCTGTGCTCCTATCTTCTCTCTGCCCTTGCCTCAACTTCCTTCGCAGCCGTTCTGCAATATAAGACGCGAACGGATATTGCGACGGGATTCTATCTCCTCTCTGGAATGGCCGTTGCTGATTTCAATGGGGACGGCAAGCCGGACATCGTTGCTACCGATATCCGCGCAAAAAATCTTTATGTATATCTAAATGACGGTACCGGCAACTTCGGTGCTCCAAAGATAACTCCCGTTACGATGATGGCATCGGGGGCGGGAAAAGTTATCACCGGAGACTTCAACGAGGATGGAAAGCAGGACGTAATTCTTGCTACAGTTTCGGGATATCAGGCCTCCATTATCCTCACAGGGAATAATGATGGAACCTTCACCCAACAGCAGGACGTGGCAGGCGGCTATGGATTTGTATCTGGAGTCGCTGTCGATATCAACAAGGATAAGCACCTTGATCTGGTACTTGGTTTAAATGGGTCGACCTATTCCTTTATTGGCGATGGACATGGTGGGTTCCAGAAAGGAAACCTTAACAGCTTGGGGGGAGGCTACGGGGACTTTACGGGGGTGACCGTCGCTGACTTCAACTTGGACAGCAATCCCGACGTCGTCGTTGTATCCATAAATCCACCCTCCGACATTCGGTTTTACTCCGGAGCAGCAAACGGCAACTTCTCCTCACCTGTAATTGTGCCCCAGTCCTCGTTTCCGCAGCCTGCGTGGTTAAGTTCCGCCGATTTCAACGGCGATGGTTTCCCGGATTTACTGGTGGGTGCTACCGATTTACTGGTGGGTGCTACCGATTCCGCCGGAGTCGTTCCTGGCAACGGCGATGGAACTTTCGATTTCTCGAAGCTTTCTTATCTGGCCATCCCTCAAGGGAAGGCGTTCGACGCCGATCCTCCCATGGTTGCCGCAGTCGACATCGACGGGGACAAAAAGGTCGATGCTGTCGTTTCAGACGACGTCAGTCATACAATCAATATCTTCCTCAACGACGGAACGGGCGAGTTCTCGCAGTCGTCGCCTGACTTCAGCGCGCCCATCGGCAGTGGGGGAACAAATCTCTCCGTCGCCGATCTTAACGATGATGGCATACCCGATCTTATTGTTAACAGCGGCACACAGAACATCTCCATCTTTCTTTCAATCAAGCCGAAGCTTGTTCCCACGGTCGGCCTCTCTTCAAGTTCCCCCTCTCAGTTTGTCGGCAGCTCAGTCAATATCATGGCGAACGTCTCCGGAGGCGATGGAACACCCACAGGTGCAGTCACTCTCATGGACGGCTCCGTATCGCTTGGTCAACAAACTCTCGACTCGAGTGGCAACGCTGTCTTCTCGCTTTCCAATCTCAGTGCAGGTCAGCATAATTTGACTGCGGCCTATGCAGGTGACACAAACTTCAACGCAGTCACCAGTACAACCCTCTCGCAGTCGATCACCGACCTGCAGCTTTCTTTCACGACTGCTTCACAGACCGTTTCCAGTGGCGGTACCGCGACCTACATTCTTGCAGCTACGCCAGTTGGGGGACTCTCCGGAAGCGTAACGCTCACCTGCTCCGGGCTTCCATCGCAAACCACATGCGACCCGGCCACGATTACACTGACGGGCCAGCCTGCGACTACAAGCCTTTCCGTGCGAACTTCGGCTCCCGTCAACTCGAAGAGGTCCAGATCTTACAGTGCCTATGTGTTTCTCCCATTGCTTGCTCTTTGTTGCACACGGCGTCGCCGCGTACTGACTCCTCTGCTCAGCGTCTCTGCACTTTTCATCTTAAGTTCGTTCGCTATGGGCTGCGGTTCAAACAATTCTTCCTCTTCGTCAACGACAGTTCCAGGTACGCCGATTGGTTCGACTACCTTTACTGTTACAGGGACAGTTACCAACGGTGGCTCGACCCTGACTCGTACCGCTACCGCTGCACTTATTGTTCAATAAAAACGAAGCGTGCCCCCGCCGAGGGCCCTATTCATGCGGCTTCACTGCATGAATAGGGCATTTGCGTCAAAGCGCGAACTCCATTTTTACCCTTATAAACACCCCTGTATAAAATCCCACCCATGACGCCCCTCGAGCTCAAACCCTCCCGAGGCAAGCTGCTCCTCCTGCTGCTCGCCAGCATCGCCTTCGTCGCCCTGGGCTACTGGTTCGCCACCTCGGCCCAGAGCATCGCCGCCACCTCGCGCCGTCCCGCATGGCTCATCCAGGGCATGGGCATCCTCTCCATCCTCCTCTTCGGAGCCTGCGGCCTCCAGATCCTCCGCCAGCTCTTCGACACCCGCCCCCGCCTCATCCTCGACGACCGCGGCATCTTCGACCGCACCCTCTCTACCCCCGTCATCCCCTGGAGCACCCTCCTCGACGCCCGGATCGTTCAGGTGAAGCGAAGCAAGTTCATCGCCCTCCGCCTCACCGATGAGGAGCAGCGCTACGCCGAGCTGCCCTCCGGCAAACGCCTCCTGGGCTCCGCCAACCAGGCGCTCGGCTTCAGCCGCTTCAACCTCAACATCACCGCGCTCCCCCTCTCCGCCGAACAGTTGTTAGCCCTCATTCACAAGCAGATGGCCCTCTACAAACCAGCACCCCCGGGAAGGTAAGTTCTCAGCGGGGTTCTCTCACGAACCGGGAGCCTGTCAACCCTTCCCCAAAGCGACAGAACCTCCCAAACGAAACAAAACACAACCGTTCAAAGTAAAGATCACGCAGTGTCGAAGATGCCGATTCACCACCCTCCACGGGCTATGCTTAAAGACAGGAATCCGGGCCACAGGCATCCGAACCGGGGCCTGGCCCGTCCCCTCTCCGATAAATCCTTACAATGCAGGACTTTGAGGCCCCCACCCTTCGTTTTTCAGGACTTTACCCTGCAAGTCCAAGGCTAAAGTATTTATTTAGAATACTTTGCCCGAAAACCGGGAGGGGCCGATATGACAAACCGCCCCAAACGGAGTCATATAATGTTAAAGCACTCGCACCACGGAGCACACGATGCCGATGAACGACTACCGCATGAACAGCTACTCGAGCTACCCCACTACCATCGAAGGCACGCGCGTTGAGACCACCTCGCTGCTGGCCAAGGTGCTCGGCATCACCGCGCTCGGCTTCTTCGTCACCGCCTTCGGCGTAGCCACCGCGCCCGCCTGGGGAACCTTCGTTGGATTCATCGCCGTCATCGGCCTGATCTTCGCCATTAACCTCACCCGCCGCCAGAGCCCCGCCGTCGCCCTCTCGCTCTTCCTCGTCCTCGCCTACTTCATGGGCTGGGAGATCGGCCCGCTCATCCAGCGCTACATGCGCGTCTTCGGCCCGGGCCTCGTCTTCAACGCCGCCGCCACCACCGGCACCGGCATGGCCGTGATGGGCTGCGTCTCTTATCTGTTCAGCATCAACTACCGCCGCATCGCCGGCATCGGCTTCGCCGCGCTGATCCTGCTGGTCATCGCGGGTATCGCCAGCATGTTTCTCCACTTCATGTCGCCGGACACCTACTCCTGGCTGACGCTCGGCGTCTTCACCCTGCTCACGGTCGGCGACTTCGCCCGTATCCGCGCTGGTGGCGACGGCATGTCGGCGGTCTCGCTGGCTCTGTCGATCTATCTCGACGGCATCAACATCTTCATGGCCGTGCTGCAGCTGATGGGTGGCCGCCGCAGGGACTAAACAGGTGAAACACGGCGCCACTGCGCGGGCGGCGCACCCTTCATGATGCGTATACCGGCTTCGCCGTGGGCCTCCCGCTGGTCGGCGCAAAGATTTATGCAAGCGACCAACGGGAGCCCCACCCCAAAGGGCAAATACGCGTCATGAAGGGACCGCCCCACGTGCATTGGGCCGACGCGGCAGCCCTGTCTCCTCAAAAAAATCGCAGATTTTGAATTTGTCGATACAAGCCAACAGATTTATAGCACGCTCCTTCAGGAAAACCAGTTTAAGTGGCATCCTGAAGGACATGAAGCGTTCAGTTCCATCCTTCGCCTCCCCCCTCCTTCAGAGACTCGCGGCGACGCTCGTGATCCTCTCGCTTGCGTCCGCCCATGCGGAGGAGCGCGGTTACTGGCGCTCCGTGAGCACAACCGCGCGCTCCATCACCGGCGATATCACCGTCGCCGACGAGCGGCTCACCATCAACTTCTACACCGTCGCGATGTCGAAGATCCGCCCGCTTGAGGCCGGCGAGGTGAGCGCCGTCTTCGACACCGACGCCAGCACCGGCGGTACAGGAAGTCTCTATCGCCTCTATATCCCCGCGGAAAAGAAGTTCCTGCACAAGAACAGTCTCTGCGGCTCGGAGAACGTGCAGTGGATGATCGCCTACGCCCACGGCAACTCGCTCCAGGTGGCCTTCTTCTCCGGAATGAAGCCGCCGACGTTCACGCTCGAGGCCATCTCCAACTCCACCGATCTGTGCGGAACGTATACCTATTCACGGTAGGTTCCTACCCGCGACTGCTGGGCTAGGCAGGCCTGCCGGCCGGGCCCACGCGCGGCAGCGCTGCCCAAAGAAATCTTTTCCATCTGTGTTGCGATCCAGTATCCTGATCGCCCATGCTGATTTCCGTATTTACTCGTACCTCTGTTCTTCTCGCCGCCGCCATCAGCCTCTCGCTTCCCGCCATCGCCCAGACCGCGCCCAACACCCTCACCGCCAAGGAGAAGGCCGCCGGCTGGCATCTTCTGTTCGACGGCAAGACCACCGACGGCTGGCGATCCGTTCACAGCCAGGCCTTTCCCTCCGCAGGCTGGGAGGTCAAGGACGGCATGATCAACGTCACCGAGCACGGCGGCGAGGAGGGCGGCAACGCCGGCGACATCATCACCACGCGCAAGTACGAAAACTTCGAGCTGAGCGTCGACTTCAAAATCACCAGGGGAGCCAACAGCGGCATCAAGTACTTCGTCGATCCCGACCTGAACAAGGGCGAGGGCTCGGCCATCGGCTTCGAGTACCAGATCCTCGACGACTCCGTTCACCCCGATGCCAAGCTGGGCCAGGGCGGCGACCGCACCGAAGCCTCGCTCTACGACATGATTCCGGCGGCGAAGAACAAGCCCGTCCGTCCCATCGGCGAGTGGAACACTGCGCGCATCGTCGTTTGCGGAGCCCACGGCGAGCACTGGCTCAACGGCGTGAAGGTTCTCGAGTACGAGCGCTTCACCCCGCAGTTCCGCAAGCTGGTCGCCGACAGCAAATACCACGTCTGGCCCAACTTCGGCGAATCCCACGACGGATACATCCTGCTGCAGGACCACGGCTTCCCCGTCTCCTTCCGCAACGTCAAGGTCCGCGAGCTTCCCGCCTCGAAGTAGACGGGCAATCGACGCGCACAGGTTCGCATCTAAAATCGCATGGTAGACATCGATCTGATCGTCAAACAGCTTCGCGATAACGGCCACACCGTTCAAGATGTTCATGCAGTTCCGTCCAACGCGGGGGACTACGAGTTCGTCATCGATGGCGAAGCCTGCAACCTCGAAGACGCGCGCTTGGTTTTGGAGCGGGACGCTGCGAAGTAACTACGGGTAGGCCTGCGCTGCAGCGCCTATCCTTACCGTCCGTAAGGGGTAGTCGTATCCGCCATCGGGCTTACGGGAAGAGTAAATGGCGCATCCGGATGCGCGGGGTTGAATTTCGCAAGGTGGGGCCGCAGCTCTGACGCCAGCGGAAGCTTCTGTCCACGCATTGACTCCACTACGCACCGCGCCAGCTCATACGCTCCATAACTGTTGAAGTGGGTATTATCCTTCAACTCCTCGGTCTGGCCGGGAAAGCTGTTGGCCGGATAGTGGACGAAGGCCTTCAGCGTGCCATCCGGTCCCATCTTCTCCCACATCGTCTTGCTTATCGCGTTCAGGTCGATCAGCGGAAGCTTCTCCTCCTGCGCAATCCTGCGCAGCGCCTGCGGGTAAGGCGCAAGCGTATCCGTAATCTTCCCCGCATCGTCGAAGCTGCGCCGATTCATGCTGGTGACGAGAATCGGATGCGCCCCGAGAGAGCGAGCCCTGGCGACGTACTTCTTTACCAGGTCGGTGTACTCGGTCTCGGCCGGAACGTAGCCACGGCCGGACTTCTGGTCGTTGTGCGCGAACTGCACCAGAAGATAGTCGCCGGATTTAATGGTCGTGAACAGCTTCTCCCAGCGCAGCTCCGTCTCGAACGACTTGATGGTTTCGCCCGACTCCGCATGATTTGCAATTGAAATACGGTCGCTAAAGAAACGCGGCAGCATCTGCCCCCACGCCGCCCACGGCTCCTTGTCCTGATCGACGACGGTCGAATCGCCCGCGAGATAGACCGTGGCCACGTCTGTCACCGGCTCTACCGTGATCTTCCGCACCGAAGGATGCTCGCCGTTGAACTCCAGCGTCAGCTTCTGATCCCAGTCCAGAGCGCCGATCTCGCGCGGCTTCAGGTGAACGCTGTGGTCCGTTCCCGCAATCTTGGGCGTACGAACGTTCACCACGAAGCTGTCGGTGACGTATCTGCCCGCTTTGGTCTCCTGTTGTTCGATCATCAGGCGGCGCGACTCCGCGCGAACCGTCGTCTTTGCCTGCGTCTCTCCTCCCAGCTCGACCGTAACTCGGTAGTTGCCGTCGGTCGCGGGAAAGGAGACGAAGAAGGGAGCATCGCTCGAGCAGCCCGCCCTGGTCTGGCTCGTGGGAGGAGCGGCCAGATCGAAGCCCGGCGAGGACGAGCCGGCAGCGCTGGACTTTGTATCGCTGAATGAGGCCGCCCCCTGTCCACCGCACTCAAAGACGACCGGGGCCGCCGAGGCTCGAGCCGCGGCCACGCACAACAGCAACCACCCCAACCCACCTCTCATGCCGGAAGCCCCTTAAAGAAAGAGGGACGATCGCGATCGTCCCTCTTTTGATTACAAGATTGATGTTCTACCGGACTACCTCTGGACTCCCGTAGCATGCCGCAGCTTGGAGTTCCCCGCGGCGTTGGTTCCCGGCGTGTTAGCCGCGACCTGCGATTCCAGGTTGTCGATGGTCGCGTAGAGCTGGTTCATGTCCGTCACCTGCACCCAGGTCTTCTGCGTCACCACCCAGATGGTGGGTGTCTGGGAGATGCCGATGCGCTCGCCCAGCGTGTAATCCGAGCTCACCTCGGCGGCGAACAGGCCGGTCGGATCGATCACGAAGGGCTGGTTCAGCTTGTGTGACTGGAAGAAGCGCCGCGTGAAGTTGGCCAGGTCCTCCTTGGAGGCGATGGACTGCTGGGCCGCGAAGACGGCTCCGCGAAACTCCTCAGCGGTGGCCGGGGAGACCTTGTCCTGCAGATAGCGTGCGGTAATCGCCGCGTCCATGCTCCAGATGTGCATCTTCAGGGGGAAGTCGTGCCGAACGATCGGAATCTTGTAGCGATCGGCTGCCGCGTGGACGATCGGATAGGCGTGCGCGCAGGCCGGGCACTCCAGGTCCTCAAACTTGAAGATCGCGACCTTCGCTCCAGCCGGCGGCTTCAGCATCGCGGTGTCCTTGAAGGCGTTGCCGCTGTTGGGTGGAGCGGAGTACTGCGCCGCGGCCGGAAGGCAGAAGGCGGCAAGCAAAGTGACGGCGAGAACGATGCGGTTCATGGTGGTTGGACGCATAAGGCCTTTGTTTGTATTTTAGGGCAATTCCCCCGGCCTTGGGTCGATCATTCCGTGTTGTTTTCCGGACAGGCGCTGCCGCGCAGGGGGCCCGGCCAGCAGGCCAGAATCTTTTGCTGGAAATCTTGCCCCTGCCGATTTCCGGGCAGATTTTCGCAACCCCTCCTGCCACCCGGTAATCTAAAGCAGGTGAATCAAAAAGATCAGACCTTCGACCTCGGATGAAAGTGAAGCCCTGTCTCTCCATGAAAAGCAAGTGTCTGGCCGTTGCGATGCTGAGTGCGGCCATGGCCTCCAGCTCGCTGGCGCAGCAGTCAAAGCCCGAGGATCTTCCTCCCGCGCCTGAGCCGAACGTCGCTCCCGTCACCCGCCTCGCGGGCAACGTCGCGGTCGAGCGGGCGACTCCTGGAGCGCTCCCGCTCTCAATCGACGACGCCATCGCTCGTGGTCTGCAGCACAACATTCAGATTGTGCTCGATCTCCAGAACCAGCGTGCCGTGCACGGGCAGGTCCTGCAGGTGAAGAACAACCTTCTTCCCAGCCTGACCGCGCAGGCGAAGACCTCGACCCAGGAGACCAACCTCGCAGCCCTTGGCTTCAACCCCAGCATCTTTCAAGACATTTCCATTCCCGGAGTTCCCGCGGGCACCATCATTCCCACCATCGTCAAGGTGGATGTCACCTCGGCCCAGATCAATCTCTCGCAGCAGCTCTTCAATGTCCCGGCCTACTATCTGTACCGTGCCGCGCAGCATGCCGACGAGGCTGCTTCCTGGACCACACTCAACGAGCGCGGCAATGTAGCCCTCAACGTGGGCACGCAGTATCTTCGCGCCGTCGCCGATGCTTCGGAGATCGAGAACGCCCGCGCCCTGCTCAAGGCCGACGAGGTCGCGTTTCAACAGGCGACCGCCTCGCAGGAGGCCGGCGTGGGAGTCCATCTCGACACGCTGCGTGCCCGGGTGCAGATGCAGACCCAGCAGCAGACCCTCATCAACGATGAGAACGCATTCGCCAAGGACAAGATCGCGCTCAATCGACTGATGGGGCTGCCTGCCGAGCAGGAGCTGGCCCTGACCGATGCCGCGCCCTACTCCGAGTTCGCCACGCTTCCGATCGAGCAGGCCATGACCATCGCATTCGAGCGGCGCAAGGACCTGCGTAGTCTCGAGTCCCAGATGGAGCTCGCCGACCGCGCCGAGAAGGCGGTCAAGTTCGAACGCCTGCCCTCGCTCTCCTTCGACGGATACTATGGCGTTCTGGGCGAGACCCACGGCCTCTATCACGGTGTCTTCAGCGCCACTGGCAAGCTCTCCTTCCCCATCTTTCAGGAGGGCCAGCTTCGCGGCGAGCGTGAGGTCGCCCGGGCCCAGCTGATGGGACTTCGCCAGCAGATCCAGAGCCTGAAGGTCACCATCGAGCAGCAGATCCGGTCGGCGATGCTGGACGTCGACGCGGCCAACGAGAAGGTGAAGGTGGCCCGGTCGAGCGTCGAGCTCGCCACGCAGGCCCTGCAGGATACGAACGATCGTTACGCCGCCGGGGTCGACGACAATCTTCCCGTAGTGCAGGCCGAGGCGACGCTGGCCAACGCCCAGACCCAGCTGGTGGAGACGCTCTATCAATACAATCAGGCCAAGCTGACGCTCGCGCGCAGCACCGGTGTGGTCGAGACCCAATACAAGGTCTACCTGGGACGCTAGACGGGTCACTTCGTGACCTGTATACCGGCTTCGTCATGGTCCTCCCGTTGGTCGCCCGAAAATTTTCATAAGCGACCAACGGGGCCCGACCCGAAGGGGAAGTACCCACGTTCCGAAGGGTGCGCCCCCGCGTAGTGGGCCGGCAGGCCATCGTCTTGAACCGGTCAATACAGTCTGATCGTTATTCGTTCTATGAATCTTTCACGTCGGCACAGAATGGTCTCAGCCTGTGGTTGATTTTTCGTGTTCCACGTGGAACATTTCTCTTGACTACGGCATTGATCAGAGGTAATCAGGCAAGCTTTGGAAGTGAGACCTCTGACCCCTTCGGCAGGATGAGAGGATGGAACCAGGGAGGAGTGTGCGATGAGGACCGGGACTCTGGCAGCCGGGCTCATGCCCACGGCTGGTGTGGCCGCGCTGGCGGGAGCCGCGGGCCTCGCCATCGCCGGAACCCTCGTCTGGGCCGCGCTCTCGCCCGAAGCGCAGCTCTTTGGGTCCACCCTCATCGCTCCCCGGCGCCCGGATGAGGTCGCCCTGACCTTCGACGACGGTCCCAACCCCGCGGCAACTCCGCGGCTGCTCGAGGTGCTGGCCCGGGCCAATGTTCGCGCGACCTTTTTTCTAATTGGAGAGTTCGTGCGGCAGCGCCCGGACCTGGTGCGCCAGATCGCTGCCGCAGGACACATCGTCGGCAATCACACCATGACGCATCCCTGGCTGGCCTGGCAGAGCGAGCGCCGGGTGCGCGAGGAGCTGGTGGGAGCATCCGCCGCCATCGAAGACGCCCTGGGGCAGCCGGTCCGCTACTTCCGCGCACCGCATGGAGCTCGCAGGCCAGCCGTACTGCGCATCGCCCGCGAGATGGGAATGGTGCCGGTGCAGTGGAACGTGATGTGTATGGACTGGAAGGAGACGGAGGCGGGGAGCATCCTGCGCCGCGCCGAGCTTGGTGTCGAGCGCAACCGGGCCCGTGGTGTCGCGACCAATCTTCTGCTGCATGATGGGGGAGAACAAGGCCTCGGCGCCTCGCGCATGGGAACGGTCGAGGCAGTGGAACAGCTACTTGTCTATTATCCTGATCTGCGCTTCGTCGGGGTTGATGACTGGGATGATTAATGAGAGGCGATGGCCTGCTCGGCAGCGCTGTTTTTGTATTCCGATTCGCGTGATCGACAGGGCATAGGTGTTCGTTTACGGACAACACTTCCTGATTCCGAACAGCAGGAAGTCAGTAACCAATTGATTCTGGATCATTTGCGATGGCCCTGGACGTGCCATTTCTCTAAGTGGAGGAGTCAAGGAAGATGCGCGTTCTCCTGCAGGATCTTCGGTATGCCGCCCGCCAGCTTCGCAATGCTCCGGTCTTCGCCCTGACGGCGATCCTTACGCTGGCCCTTGGGATCGGGGTTAACGCGGCCATGTTCTCGGTGGTCGACCAGGTACTGCTGCGGTCGATGCCGTTTCCCAGCGCTCAGGAGGTTGTCCAGATGGCCTCGAGCACGGAGTCCGGGGGCTTTGCTCCTACCTCGCTGCTCGACATCCGCGACTGGCAGGCGCGCAGCCACTCCTTCCGCCAGATCGCGTACTACACCGAACAGGTCCCCACGCTGGGCGGCGTGTCCACGCCTCGGCTGGTGGCGCAGATCGTCTCCAGCCCAAATCTCTTCGAGATGCTCGAGGCCCAGCCGATGATGGGCCGCACCTTCGTCGCCGCCGACAGCCAGCCGGGACGGTCGAGTGTCGTCGTCCTCACGGCGCAGCTTTGGCGCGAGATCTACCACGCCGACCCGCAGATTGTCGGCCGCAACGTCAAGATCAACGGCTCTCCCTATACCGTCATCGGGGTGATGCCCGACGGCTTCGCCTTCCCCGCCAACACCGGAGGCAATGCGTTGTGGACTCCGCTGGCCAATGACAATAAGCAGCTGGAGGACCGCTCCTCCGCCAGCATGAGCGTCGTCGCCCGTCTGCGACCGGGCGTTCCCGTGGCCGACGCGGCGCACGAGATGAACTCCATCCACGAGCAGCTGCGGCGCGAGTACCCCAAGGACGAGACCGTCAGCCCGATCCAGATCAGGTCCTACTCCGAGGTGGTCACCGGCTCCGCGCGTCCGGCCATTCTCGCGCTCGACGCCGCAGTCATCGCGGTGTGGCTGATCGCCTGCGCCAACGTCGCCGGGCTTCTGCTGGCGCGGGGCAACAACCGCCGCCGCGAGGTCGCGGTTCGAGCCGCCCTGGGAGCGCAGCGCGGCCGCCTGATCCGCCAGTTCCTTACCGAGAGCCTTCTGCTCGGCCTGATGGGAGGAGCGCTGGGACTGGCGCTGGCATCGGGCTCGCTGCACCTTCTGCGGCAGTACCTCACCAATGCGCTGATCTTCGGCGACCAGGTACACATCGACGGGAAGGTCTGCGCCTACCTCTTCGCCGCCTCCTGCCTCTCGGCGATGCTCTTCGGCCTTCTGCCTGCGCTCAACGCCACCGGGGTCGCGCCGCAGGAGGGCCTGCGCCAGGGAGCCACGGCCACCGGAGCCACACGCCGGCAGACACGCTGGCGCGACGGCCTGGTGGTCGGCGAGATCGCTCTCACCCTGACGCTGCTGGTCGGAGCATCGCTGATGGTGCGGACGCTGCTCTCGCTGCGTCACACGCACACCGGCTTCGTCGCCGGGCAGGTGGTGACGGGCGAGATCTATCTTCCCAACCGCTCCTACCTCGGTGGACCTTTTTCGAGCGAGACGAACCCACAGCAAGCTGCGCCTTCCATCGCCCAAACGCTCTGGACCCCTCTGCTCGATCAGGTCCGTTCGCTGCCCGGCGTGCAGTCTTCCGGGCTGACGACCGTCCGTCCGCTGCAGGGCAACTGGGACTTCAACATGACCGTCGAGCTCGCCCATCATCCCAAGCCGGAGCAGAGCGTCAGGGCAAACGCGCAGGCGCGTGGCACCACTGGAGATTACTTCTCGACCATGGGGATCCGGCTTCTGCGCGGACGCTTCTTCGCCGCCGGCGACGATGCCTCGGCTCCTCCGGCGGCCATCGTCAACCACGCCTTCGTCCAGCGCTTTCTTGCGAAGGAAGATCCCATCGGACAGCAGGTGCGCCTGAACGATAAGGGCGACCGTCAGTGGGCGACGATTGTCGGCGTGGTCGACGACAGTCCGCAGAAGTCGCTGGGTCAGCCTCCGCTGCCGGAGATTCACTACAACCTGATGCAGATTACGCCGGCCGACGATCTCTACCCAATTCTCAGCAACTTCTATATGAATGTGGCGGTGCGATCTTCGCTCGAACCCGCGACGATGATTCAGAGTCTGAACCGTGTCGTGCGCGATCTCGCGCCCGATGCCGCGCTGAACGGCACCCAGACCATGCAGCAGGTGGTAGACGACTCGCTCGGCAACCAGGTCTTCGCCGCCCGCCTGCTCGGTCTATTCGCTCTCTCGGGCCTCATCATCGCGGTTGCGGGAATCTACGGTTTGCTCGCCTATACGGTCAGCCAACGCACGCGCGAGTTCGGCCTGCGCATCGCGCTGGGAGCGCAGAAGGACGTGATTCTCTGGATCGTCTTCCGCCACGCGGTTCTGCTGCTCGGCTTCGGAGTCTCGTTGGGGGCGATTCTTGCGGGCTTCTCCGGGCGAGCTCTGACGACGTGGCTTGGTTATCGCTTTAGCGCGTGGGATGCTCTGGGAGCGGTGGCTGTGGCGCTGACGCTGGTCCTCTGCGCGCTGGCCGCCAGCTACTTTCCGGCGCGCTATGCCGCGGAGATCGAGCCGGTGGTCGCGCTCAGGACGGAGTAGCGTTGCGCACCGGATTGCTATTCAAACTTAGGGCCCGCGCGGCAGCGCCTGTCTTTATCCCAGAGAATTTGTCGATACGCCTCAGATACGCTGGAGGGTGCCCTCGTCTTCCTTGCCGCCGAAGTACCGGTCAAGCGCCTCGCGGAAGAGATGGTCTTCGCCCGAGTGCGCCGCCCTGCAGAAGAGAGTCATGCAGGAGTGGAACTTCAGGTCGTCGGGATATCCGAAGATCTCTTCCGCGGATCTGCCCTGCACTTCGAGCACGATTCTCGTTATCTCGCGCAGTCTGGGCCCGAGCACAGGATGATGCAGGTAGGCCCGGGCCTCGTCGAGCGAAGAGAGTGCGTAACGCGCTGCCATCTCGCTCGATCCCAGGCCGCGAATCTGCGGGAAGACGAACCACATCCAGTGGCTTCGCTTCTCGCCTGCGCGAAGCTCGGCCTCGGCCCGCTCGTGGACCCCGGCCTGTGCCAGAAGAAAGCGCTCCAGATCATAACGAACGCTTGTCGCAGTCATCGCGTCAGCTCCCGGGCTACTTTTCGCTGCTGGGAGGAGCGATGCCCTTCAGGCGCAGATAGAGCGCCAGCGTGGCGTACTGCTCGTTGTCATGCGAGACGGTACCCCACAAAAGGCCGATGCGCGAACGCTTGGTCGGTCCGGCGGTAAACATGTCGGTCAGGTTCTCGTCGGTCAACGAGGCGAAGGCCTTGTCGCACTCGTCGAAGGAGGCCTTCAGAGCGGTGACGATCTCGTCCTTGTCGGCGGTCTCTGCGGGAACCTTGGGAAGCTTGTCGGCGGAGGTTCCGTTGACCGCGCCGCAGCTGCGAAGCTGGGCTTCGGTGACATGATTGATCACGCGGGCGAAGGTGCGGATGTCGGCCGCCGGCTTGTAGCTGTAGTCCGCCGCAGGCATCTTGTCGGCCGACTTCAGGATGTTCGCCTTGCCCGCTGCATAGCCGCGCTGCGGTTCGGCGGCCGCACCGGCCGGTCCTTGAGGAGCCTGCGCCATCGCCATGCAGCCCATCGCCATCACTACCGCCGCACATCCCGTCATCATCCGTCGCATCGTTCTCTCCTCGTACACACCGAACCAGACTAGCCGCGTTCCCCTGCGGTCACAAGTCCATTGTCATCCGTCGCAGACATTCGAAGTCCTTATATCTCATAAATATTTTGTGAGCATCCTCGCGATGAGCCTGCCGTCTAAACCCTCAAGAAGACACCTTATGAGCTCACGTTCGAACGTTCTGCTGTACCTCGTCCTCGCCGGAGTCGCCGGTCTTGCGGTGATTCAGTTTGACCGGCCCAGGCTCGATCGTCCTCCTGTGACCGCGGAACTCCAGGCTCCTCCTGAGGTGAAGCGCGTTCTCGAGAACTCCTGCTACAGCTGCCACTCCAACCAGACGAAGCTTCCGTGGTTCGATCAGATCGCCCCGGCCTACTGGTTGGTGGTGCATGATGTGCATGAGGCACGCCAGCACCTGAACTTCTCCGAGATTGGAAAGCTGCCGCCCGCGCAGCAGAAGGCCGCGCTGTGGGAGGCGGTCAACATGGTCCAGCTGGGCGCCATGCCTCTTCCCAGGTACCTTGCGGTCCATCCCGACGCGCGTGTCTCCCCGCGGGACCTGGCCGTTCTGAGGAACTATCTACATCCCGAAGGGGATTCCGCCCGACGCGCCCAAGGACGAGGTGAAGACCGCGGCGGATGAGCAGTATGGCAGGTGGATCGGCGCAAGCTCCACGCCGCTTATCCCAAAGCCCTCGCTCAACGGCGTGCCCTACTTTCCGGACTATCGCAACTGGAAGGTCGTCAGCACTACGGACCGATTCGATAACGGAACTCTGCGCATCATCTTCGGGAACGACGTTGCGGTGCGCGCCATCGCCGAACATCGCATCAATCCCTGGCCTGACGGCACGGTCTTCGCCAAGGCCGCCTGGAACCAGCAGGTGGAACCCAATGGAGACGCCAAGGCCGGACCCTTCTACCAGGTGGAGTTCATGGTGAAGGACAGCCGCAAGTACGGCGAGACCAAAGGTTGGGGCTACGCCCGCTGGCGCGGAGCCGACCTGAAGCCCTATGGCAAGGACGAGCACTTCGCCAATGAGTGCGTCGGCTGCCATACCCCCGTCCGGCACAACGACTACGTCTACACCTTCCCGCTCGCGGGACAAAAGTGAGGGCTGCCATGAAATATCTTGTACTTGCCGCTGTCGCACTGGCCGCTCTGACCGGCTGCAACAGCTCTTCGAAGCCCGCGCCGGCCTCCACCAACCAACAGGCTGCGCTGACCGGCTCGCTTCCCTATAACCCGTTGGCCTGGCGCGCTGTGACCACGTGGACCAGCCCTCGCAATGGGACCACGTCCACGCTCTACGGCAACGATCTTGCGGTCGACTATGCGCGCTCGCACGCCGACCGCGCCTATCCAGCGGGAGCCGTGCTGGCGGTCGTGACCTGGAAGGAGCGTGAAGATCCGCACTGGTTTGGAGCCCGCATTCCATCGTCGCCGCAGTCGGTCGAGTTCGTCACGATCCCTTTCGGCGTTGGGCAGGGACCGGGGTATCAGCGCTTCGAGGGCTCTCCGCTGGCTGAGGTCGGTTCGACGGAGGCGGCCGCGCAGCGCGTCGGCTATATTCTGGCGCAGAGGGCGGCGGTGATTCCGTAGGTGGATCTGGCTTGTGGCCTGCCGGCCGGGCCCACTGCGCGGCAGCGCTGTCTGGTATCGACTATCCTGTAGAAGATAGCTTTTAGACGCGCCCTGCGCTGTAGAGAAGAGGAAATTTCCTTGCCCTTGAACTGTGGAATCGTCGGGCTGCCCAATGTGGGCAAGTCCACCATCTTCAACGCTCTTACCTCGGCCAAGGCCCAGGCGGCGAACTATCCCTTCTGTACCATCGATCCGAACACGGGCACGGTAACGGTTCCGGACGAGCGTCTGGATAAGATCACCAAACTGGTCGTCCCCAACCGCACGGTTCCGACGACGATGGAGTTCATTGATATTGCTGGCCTGGTAGAGGGCGCGAGCAAGGGCGAGGGTCTGGGGAACCAGTTCCTGGGCCACATCCGCGCGACCGACGCGATCTGCCACGTGGTGCGGTGCTTCGATGACGCGGAGGTGGTGCACGTGGCCGGCGGGGTCAATCCGCTGCACGATATGGACATCATCAACACGGAGCTTCTGCTGGCCGATCTGGACACGGTGGAGAAGCGGGCCCAGCGCGTGGAAAAGCTGGCGAAGAACACACAGGACGCAAAGATCAAGACCGAGGCTGCGGCCGTGGCCAAGCTGAAGACGACACTCGAGGCGGGCAGGCCCGCTCGTACCGCCGATCTGACCGACGATGAGCGCGTCGCTGCGCGCGAGCTTTTTCTGATTACGATGAAGCCGCAGCTCTACGTCGCCAACGTGGATGAGGCCGCGCTGACCGGCGGGAACGCTTACACCGAGGCGGTCGAGAAGCGCGCCGCAGAAGAGGGAGCTCAGGTGGTGAAGATCTGCGGTGCGCTTGAGAGCGAGATCGCGCAGCTGGAGCCGGCGGAGCGTAAGGAGTTCCTGGAGTCGGTCGGGCTCGAGGAACCGGGGCTGAACCGGCTGATTCACTCGGCCTATCGTCTGCTGGACCTGATCACGTACTTCACCTCCGGGGTGCAGGAGGTTCGCGCCTGGACGATCCGGCGGGGGACCAAGGCTCCCGGAGCCGCCGGGGTAATTCACTCGGACTTCGAGCGCGGGTTCATCAAGGCCGACTGCTACTCCTGCGACGACCTGTTTAAGTACGGAAGCGAGCAGGCAGTGAAGGAGAAGGGCCTGCTGCGCTCGGAAGGCAAGGAGTATATGGTGAAGGACGGGGACATTCTGTTCTTCAAGTTCAATGTGTAAATCAGTTGCAGGTTGTTAGGCATCCTGCAAAGAGAAGCAGATCCTGCGACTCGCTACGCTCGTTCAGGAATGACAACTTTGTAGGGGATACCTGAGGAGATCTGCGCTGCCGCGCGGGCCCACTGCGCGTGGGGCGCATGTCTTTTCTACTCCTTAATATGCCGATACAACCTGGGTGATTATCTTCCTCGGAACGGACGGCAATGAGGCGTTTACCCTAGGAGCATGATCTTCAAAGAACCGGATCAAACCAAGTCGGGAAAGATGTTGAGAGAAGGTTATGTCTCGTTCGGTCACCCCACTGTCATGCTGAAGCTGGCTTCGGGCGAATCCGTCGAGATTGACGAAGGTGTCATCGATCTCATCAAGTTGATGAACAGTATTCCAGGGATCGAAACCAAGGGCTCCTGTCAGGGGCAGGAGCCAAATTACGGCTATGTCCAGTTCATGCCGGATGGTACCGAAGACAAAGCTCACGCTTCCGTCTATTTCATGTATCACATCCTGAAGAGCATGCACGCCGCGTGGGTGAAGCATAAGCACGTGATGTGGGAGCATGAGCAATCGACCGGTTCAGAGCATCCCGATGCCTACAGGTTCAAGTTCACCACGGAGCTTGGCAATGGATACGTATTGAAATGGTCTCCGTACAACTATCCTGCGGTCCTGGCTGCGGCACGGAAGGCCGCCGAGGAGACCAGGCAAAGTACATAAGGCTGGATGGGATAAGCAACAACAGTATCCGCTTCAATCGTGCCGGCGAAACCGTTACGTACTCGACAGGGTACCGACGGCGATTCCCGGGAGCCCATGGACGAAATGCTTGAGATTTATAAGGTTTCGATACAAGAAGCCATCCGTTCGGCAGCCGTCACGAAGGGGTGACACATATGGAGAGCGGGATGCGAGTTGCCGTCCTCGCTCAAGCAAAGTAGTCAGACGCTCTTTCCAGTGGCCGATCCATTCGCGAGCTCCCCGAAGGTCGGGCTTCGGAGACTGAAGGATGGGTAACGGTAGACGCTCTTTTCGTCTTCTCCTGCCGGACGAATGGCCTCAGGAACATTCCTGATGGATCGGAATCAGCCGGTGTTGCGGAGGCCGGCGCTGATTCCGTTGATGGTGGCGGAGATGGCTCGGTTGAGCTCGGGGGAGTCGGGCTGGCCCTGGGCTGTGGCCGCTCGCTTGCGACGGATGAGCTCGACTTGGAGAAGGCTCAGCGGGTCGACGTAGGGGTTGCGCAGGCGGATGGAGCGCTCGAGGACGGGGTTGGTCTCGAGCAGGCGTTGTTGCCCGGTGACGGCGAGCAGCATCTTCTGGGTGAGCTCGAACTCGGCCTTCAGGGTGGAGTAGACGCGATCACGCAGGGCCTCGTCGGTGACGAGCGAGGCATAGAGCTTCGCGATGCCGAAGTCGGACTTGGCGAGCGCCATCTCGACGTTGCGGATGATGTCGACGAAGAGGGGGAAGCCGCGCGCCATGGTCTGGAGCTGGGCTAGGCCGTCGGGATTCTCCTGCACGAAGGCCGAGAGGGCGTGGCCGACGCCGAACCAGGCGGGGACCAGCTGGCGCGACTGCATCCAGCCGAAGACCCAGGGGATGGCGCGGAGGTCGGCCATCGAGCGCTTGCCGCTGCGCTTGGCGGGCCGGGAGCCGATGCGGGCGTTCTCGAGCTCGGCGACCGGGGTGGCCTGCTCGAAGTAGGTGAAGGTCTCGGGGTTGTCGATGATGTGCCGGCGGTAGAAGGCGTAGGAGGTGGCGGAGAGGCGCTCCATGGCGGCCTCCCAGGCGGGGGTGATCTCGCCCGTAAGGTGAGGAGCAGCAGCCTGGTGCGGAGTGTCGGCGTCTTTCTGAAGCACGGCGTCGGGGCGGGCGAGGGCGTCGAGCGAGGCGGCGATCATCAGCTCGAGGTTGCGCTCGGCGAGGACGACGTCGGAGTACTTCCAGTTGAGGACCTCGCCCTGCTCGGTGAGGCGGAGCTCGCCGGTGAAGCTGTCGACGGGCTGGGCGAAGAGGGCGCGGTGGGTGGGTCCGCCGCCGCGGCCCACGGTTCCGCCGCGGCCGTGGAAGAGCCGCAGGATCACGCCGCAGTCGCGGGCCACGGTGTGGAGCTCGCGGTGGGCCTTCCAGATCTGCCAGGTGCTGGTGAACATGCCTCCGTCCTTATTGGAGTCGGAGTAGCCGAGCATGATCTCCTGCCGGTGGCCCCAGGACTGGAGCAGGGGCTGAAAGGCGGGGCTCGACCACAGGCGGCGCATGATGCCGGGGGCGTTCTCGAGGTCTTCGATGGACTCGAAGAGGGGGACGGGTTGGAGGCCGGGGTCCTGATCCTCAGTTGAATCGGGGCTTGCTTTGGACGTCTCGACCTGAATACCGCCGAGGCGGGCGAGCCAGAGGACGTTGAGGATGTCTTCGGCGCAGGTGGCTCCGCTGATCACGTATTGGCGAATGGTCTCGGCGGGGTACTTCTGCTTGAGCTCGGCGATGGCGCGGAAGGTGTCGAGGACCTCAGCGGTCTGGGGAGAGAGCGCGGGCGGCAGGCTCAGGCTGGAGGTGTCGGCGTTGCTCTCGGTATCGCTCTCCGGACTGAGCTGGGTGCAGCCGGCGATCTCGGCGACGGCTGCGGCGTGGACGCGGGCATGCTGGCGGATGTCGAGGGTCTGGAGGTGCAGGCCGTAGGTGCGGACCTCGATCAGCAGGGGATCGATGAGCATCTGGGCGAGGCGCTCGCCGCGGTGCTGCATCAGGCTCTGGCGCAGGACGGTGAGGTCCGAGAGCAGGTCGCTGGCCCGGGTGTAGGGCGCGAGCGCGGGGTTGGGGGGCAGAGGCACGGAGCTCTGCGGGGTGGCTCCCAGGCGCATGAGGATGCAGGCGATGAGCAGACGCAGGTACTCGAAGTGGAAGCGCTCCTCGAGGGTGTTCTGGCCGGCGGTGCGGAGCTGGGTGAGGTAGCGGTCGAGCAGGGCCTGGAGCTCGGCCGAGACGGGAACCTGCTGGGTGGAACTGCCGAGCTGCTCGAAGATGTTCTGCAGGCGGCGGCGATAGTGGTTGAGCAGGAGACTCTGCGCCATGGCCAGGGCTTCGCGGGTGGTCTGGGCGGTGACGAAGGGGTTACCGTCGCGGTCGCCTCCGATCCAGGAGCCGAAGCGGATGAGCTGGGGAAGCTCTGCAAGGGTGGGCTTCTGATCGGGGTACTCGGCCGCGAGGGCGGCGGCGACCTCGGAGTAGAGGACGGGCAGCGTGTCGAAGAGGGAGGCCTCGTAGTAGTCGAGGGCCATGCGGATCTCGTCGCGGACGGTGGGGCGGGCGCTGCGGACGTCGTCGGTCTGCCAGAGGGCGGTGATCTCGGCGGCGACCTCGCGCTCGAGGGCTTCGAGCTCCTCCTCAGGGACGGCGACGCGGTCAAGGCGCTCGAGGAGGTCGGAGATGCGGCGGCGCTTGAACATGACCGAGCGTCGAGCTACTTCAGTGGGGTGCGCGGTGAAGACCGGAGTGATGCAGATCTCGGAGAGCAGGCCGAGAGCGCGGGCGGAGTCGAAGCCAGCCTCGCGCAGGCGGCGCAGGGTTCCGCGCAGGTCGCCGCGCTGAGGCGGGGCGTCGTTGAGCTGCGAGGAGCGGCGGCGGCGCTTGCGGTGGTTGGTCTCGGCGAGGTTGATGAGTTCGAAGTAGAAGCTGAAGGCGCGGGCGAGCTGGTAGGCGCGGGTGAGGTCGTCGGCGTGGCTGTGGATGCGGCCGAGAGACTGCTCGAGATGCGAGGAGGCCGTGGCGTCGTCGCCGTTGGAGTCAGCTTCGCGGCGGGCGATGGCAGTGCGGCGAAGCTCTTCGACGGCGTTATAGAGATCGTCGCCGGACTGTTCTTTGAGGACCTCGCCGAGCAGCATGCCGAGGGAGCGGACGTCGCGGCGCAGGGGAGCTTCCTTGAGCTCGCCGGAGGAGGCTAGGAGTTCGGAGAGGCGCTGAGGCCAGTTGGAGGGGGTCCAGAGCGACGGCATAGTTTGATTATGCACTGGATAAAGTTGGGGTGTCGTGGAGACCGCGATGGCGGGCGTATGCTGATCGGCATGAGACGCGTACGTTATTTTGTCGCATGTTCGCTCGATGGCTTTCTTGCCCGGACGGACGGCAGCGTGGACTGGCTGTTCATGGATCGGGACTATGGAATGAAGGCCTTCTTCGCGGGCGTGGATGTGGCGGTGATGGGACGCAGGACCTACGAGAAGGCGCGCGAGCTGGGGCAGGAAAGCTTTCCCGGGATGGAGGGCTTTGTCTTCACGCACTCACTGGGAGCTTCACAGAAGGTGAGGTTTGTCTCGGGGGGTGTTGGGGAGTGGTTGCGCGAGATGCGTGGTTGTTCCGGCAAGGATATCTGGCTGGTGGGTGGAGGGAACCTGGTGCGCCAGTTTCTTGAGGCACGCGTGCGGTCGATGAGATTGTGCTTACGGTGCATCCTCGCGGGGCTTCCGGTCTTTCCGGGGCCATTTGGGGAGATGGAGCTCAGGATGATGAAGGTGACTCCGTATGAGACGGGACTGATACAACCGACGTATGCGGTCGGATGACGGATTTCTTCGGACGGCGGAGCTTGCAGAAAGCGTCGTGGCACAACGCGATCACATGACGAGCGCGAGCTGCTCGAACTCTGCCTGCATGCGGTCGACGGGATAGCCAGCGGGCTCCAGGCGCGAGACCGTGGATCGCGCTGCAGGCGCAGAGACGCCGTAACCGCGGGTGACGAGGTATTGGCTGATGACGTCGGCGGCCTGCCAGATGTCGAGGTGGGAGTGCAGCAGCTCCTCGCGCAGAGCCGTGAGGTCGGCTTCTGCGAACTTCTCGACTCCGATGGGGTCGGTTGGGGTCATCGTCTCTCCTCTCCGGGGATATGCCGGCACTGCTGCTCTTGGGAAGCACCCGATGGACATTAGACGCAAGAGAGCGCACGGGGATGCGTGAGATAAATGTTTGCTGCGAGAGTTTACGTGCGAGATGTGGCGAAAGTTCCTCAGAAACGCAGGAACAGAAACACTGTGTTGAGTTTGGATGGTGCCCGGCTTGCTACCAACGGAGTTCGGGCCTGGCCGCGATACCATAAAGGTATGAGCCAACTTCCTCAAATTCTGAACGGAGTCGCGATCGCCTCCGAGATCAAGGCCGAAGTCGCGCGCGAGGTCGCCGATCTTTCTGCTCGCGGGGTTCGCCCGGGGCTAGCCGTCATACTCGTCGGCGAGGTGCCTGCATCGCAGATCTACGTTCGCAGCAAGGTGAAGACCTGCGGCGAACTGGGAATCTTCAGCGAGATGCTGACGCCTCCCGAGAGCATCACGACAGACGAGATGCTGGTGCTGGTTGCCGATCTGAACGCGCGCGAGGACATCGATGGCATCCTGATTCAGCTGCCTCTGCCGAAGCATGTCGATACCAAGCGGCTGCTCGAGGCGGTCTCGCCCGATAAGGACGTCGATGGATTTCACCCGGTGAATGCGGGACGCCTGCAGAGCGGACAGCCGGGGCTGACTCCCTGCACGCCGGCGGGCATCATTGAGATTCTAAAGCGCAGCGGACTTCCGATTGCCGGGCAGAATGCCGTGGTGGTGGGACGGTCGGACATTGTGGGCAAGCCCGCAGCGCTGATGCTCCTGAACGAGTCGGCGACGGTGACGGTGTGCCACAGCAAGACGCGCGACCTTCCTGCTGTAACGCGCAATGCGGATATTCTGGTGGCCGCGATTGGCCGGCCGGGGTTTGTGAGCAAAGAGATGGTGAAGCCCGGCGCGGTGCTGGTCGATGTGGGCATCAACCGCCTGACCGATGCGGCGGACGTCGAACGCTTTTTCGCGGGCGATGCGGAACGCGCGGCGACCTTTGCCAAGCGCGGCTCGGTGATTGTGGGCGATATCGATCCGGCGGCGTTTGCGATCTCGGGAGCGTACACTCCGGTTCCCGGTGGCGTGGGAGCCCTGACCATTGCGATGCTGATGCACAATACCGTCAAAGCGGCCAAGCTGCGCCGGGGCATCTAGCCCGATGCTGCGCGTCGGTCTGACGGGAGGTCTGGGTAGCGGCAAGTCGACGGCCGCTCGGCTGCTGGCCGAGCATGGAGCGCATGTGGTTGAGGCCGACGGCATTGGACGCGAGATGATGCAGCCGGGACAGGCGGTCTATGCGGCCCTTGTCGAGCGCTTCGGCAGCGATGTGCTGCTCGCTGACGGACAGCTGGATCGCACTGCGCTGGCCCGGTTGGCCTTTGCAGAGGGTCGCGTGGAGGAGCTGAACGCGATCGTTCATCCGGCGGTGATTGCACGGCAGGCCGAGATCGCGAAGGCGATCTTCGAGGACGACTGGAAGGCGGTGGTCGTGGTCGAGTCGGCTTTGATCTTTGAGACGAAGTATGGGGAGAAGGGTACCGAAGGGGAGCCAGACGAGCCCTGGCGGAGCCGTTTCGACTGCATCGTTCTGGTGACGGCCTCGGAAGAGGTGAAGATTGCGCGCTATCTTGAGCGCATGGCGGGCAGCAGGGCCTTGAGCGATGAAGAGAGAGCGAGGCTTATGGCCGATGCGAAGAGCCGTCTGGCGCAACAGATTCCCGATGAGCGCAAGGCGGAGAGGAGCGACTTCATCGTGTCGAACGACGGCTCTCTGGAGGAGCTCAAGGAGCAGATCGACGAGCTGTGGCCGGTACTTGCGTTCGCTTCAGCGAACTCGGTGTAAATTCTGCGTGCATGACGAATAAGCCATCGGCAAATATCTCGCAAGCGACCAACGGGAGCCCTCAACCCGAAGGGAGTACACACGTCACGAAGGGTGCGCCGCACGCGCAGTCGGCCCGGCTGGCGGGCCAGTATCGTTCCGGCATTAAAGGGGATGGGCGGGGCGACTCGATACAATAAAAGAGCGCCGCACTCCGGCGCGATGGAGATTCCAGGCTGACGATGAAACTACGTCCTGTTCTTCTTGTGCTGCTTCTTCTCACCGGCTTTTTCTATGTGACGACGCACTCCTCGTCCACCGGGAGACTGTTGCCGTGGCTTCAGCATTCGCGCGCGACCGGGGATGCGGCAGCCGGTACGAATACGAACTCGGTCAGCGGACCGCTGGGCAGCTTTCACCTGACGGAGGCTGCAGCCGCTCCCGCATTCGACGCCGAGGAGCAGCAGAACATCGCGGTCTACAAAAAGGCCCTGCCTTCGGTGGTGAACATTACTTCCACGGCGGTCGCGTTCGACTTCTTCTACGGCCCGGTGCCGCAGCAGGGGCAGGGCTCGGGATTTGTCCTCACCAAAGAGGGAATGATCCTGACGAATAACCATGTAATCGGAAATGCGCAACGGCTCGAGGTCATGCTCTCGGACAAGCACAAGTACAAGGCGCGGGTGCTGGCGACGGACAAGGACCATGACCTGGCGCTGATCAAGATCGACGCGCCGAACCTGGTTCCGGTGACGTTGTCGGACTCGCGCAACCTGATGGTGGGGCAGCGCGTGTATGCCATCGGCAACCCCTTTGGCCTGAATGGAACGATGACGCGCGGCATCATCTCGGCGATTCGTTCGATTCGCGGGTCGGAGGGCAATCCGATTGAAGATGCAATTCAGACGGATGCGGCAGTGAATCCCGGCAACTCGGGCGGTCCGCTGTTGAACTCGCATGGCGAGGTGATCGGCATCACGACGCTGATTGCGAGCAATGGAGCGGATCAGAGCTCCGGCATTGGATTTGCGATTCCGATCAATACGGCGCGGGCGATCCTCGATGACTATGCGAAGTACGGATATATCCGCCGGCCTACTTTGGATATCGTGACGCTGCCGGTCGGGCCGGATATCGCGGAGCAGATCGGTCTGCCTGCGGACTACGGCGTGTTGATCGAGCGTGTGCTTCCTGGCGGAGCGGCGGAGAAAGCCGGTCTGCATGGGGGAACGCAGCGGGCGTATCAGGGCAATATTCCCCTGATGCTGGGCGGCGACCTGATCGTCGCGATGGATGGGGCTGAGATTACGAGTGCGCAGGATCTTTCGGCGGCGATGAACTCGCACCGCGCGGGCGATACGGTGACGGTGACGGTCTTCCGCGGGCGAAAGAAGATGGACGTCAAGGTGACGCTGGGCGATGCGAAAGATCAGCAGCAGATGCGTGGTGGGCAGACGACGTAAAGAAAGGCGATGGCCTGCTGGCCGGGCCCACTGCGCTGGGTCACCCCACAAACGAAGACCTGTTTGTGGGGACCCCGGTACGGGCGGTCACTTCGTGACGCGTATTTGCCTTCGGCACGGGCCTCCCGTTGGTCGACGCGATAATTTTTGCAAGCGGCCAGCGGGAGCTTCGACCCGAAGAGGATATACAAGTCACGAAGTGACCGCCCCACGCGCAGTGGGCCCGCGCGGCAGCGCTCTTCTTTACGCCTTAGGCTCGGAGATAGCGCCGACCCTCAATGCGGTATTTGCCGCTGAGAACGCGGGCGACGGCCTCGGGGTAGGCGAGGTGCTCCTGCTCGAGGATGCGCTCGGAGAGCAGCTCAGCGGTGTCGTCGTCGAGGACGGGGACGGTCTTCTGCAGGATGATGACGCCGTGATCGACGGCTTCGTCGACGAAGTGCACGGTGCAGCCGGCGACTTTGGCTCCATAGTCGAAGGCCTGATGCTGCGCGTCGAGTCCGGGGAAGGCAGGCAGCAGCGAGGGGTGCACGTTGAGGACGCGGTTCGGGAAGGCCTGGACGAAGGCGGGCGTGATGATACGCATGTAACCGGCGAGGCAGACGAGATCGACGCGATAGTCGGTGAGGGCGGCGATCATGCGGGTATCGTGCGCCTCGCGGGCGGCGGGGCCTTTGCCCTCCTGCGGAATGGCGAGCGCGGGGTGGCGGAGGGAGCGGGCGGCCTCGAGGCCGGGGGCGTCGGGCTTGTTGGAGAGGACGACGGCGATCTCAGCGTCGGGGATGCGTCCATCGACGATAGCGCGATGAATGGAGAGAAAGTTGGAGCCGCGTCCGGAGAGAAGAATCCCTAATCTATGCACGAGTTGTATCCTTTGCTTCGATTCTAAGCGTGTCGCGCGAAGTCCCACCGGACAACCCAACCCGCATGTTTGGACTCACACGGTACGTAACTTGCACGCACTTTTGCGGTCATGTTGCCGCTCAAGGAGCCCATGATGACAACTTCAAAAAAACTCATTTGTTGCCTAGCGTTTTCTGGCCTGGTGACGTTGTTTCCCCATGCAGCGCAGGCTGCAACAGACGATGACAAGAAATTTCTCGTAACAGCTGCCCAATCCGATGTCAACGAGATCAAGCTGAGCCAGCTGGCGGAGCAGAAGGCGGCGAATCCTGCTGTGAAGTCCTTCGCGCAGAAGATGGTCACCGAACACAAGAAGATGTCGGCGAGCATGAAGCCGTTCGCGGAGTCGTGGGGCCTGACGGCTCCGACGGACCTCGATGACGACCATAAGGACGAATACAAGAAGCTGAGCGGACTCTCCGGTGCGGACTTCGACAAGGAGTACATGGACGCGATGGTCTCGGATCACTCGAAGGCTCTGGATCTCTTCACGGATGAGGCCAAGGACACCAAAGACGCGAAGTTTAAGACTGCTGTGCTGAAGGGCAAGACCATCGTCGCCGCGCACAAGAACATGGCTTACGATCTGAAGAAGAAGCTGTAAACGGCAGCGGACAGGTTTCACCAGAGGCTCGGGTTCTTCGCGAGAGGGGTTCGAGCCTTCGGTATGGATGAGGCTCGCGAGGTTCAGGATTTATTTGTCTGTATTTGTACTCTTTGGGTACAAAACAGTTCGGGATGTTGGGAAAGGCTTGTTTACTTGCGCGCTATTCGCCTGAGGCCGGAGCTCCGGAGAGAACGATGGGGGCGGTCGGGGTGGTGGAACCCTGTGCGCCCTCGATGGTGACTCCGAAGGCCTTGGCTTCGATGCCGGTGGGAATGGGCGGCATCACGACGCTGGCATCGCCGCTCTTATCGGGATGGAAGAGGCCTGCGGGAATCGGCGCTCCACTAGAGGGAATCAGCCAAAGCTCATACGTCTTTCCGGAGGGAAGCGGCTTGAGGTTACTGCCCTGAAAGAGCAGTTCGCCGCGTTCGGCGAGATAGATGGCGTGACCCATCGGCTCGGCGGGAGTCTTGCCGGCCTTGAGGGTGATGCGTTGCGCGGAGGGTGCCATCAGCAGCTTAAGGACGCGTTGCGAATGAAGGTTCTCTTCGGTCGCCTGCATCAGCTGCATGGACTGGGTGCGCACCTGCTGGCGCAGGGTATTGATCCGCAGTTCCAAACCTCCGGCGGTGATCGCGAGCGCGGCGGCGATCGTCCATGGAATCCACGAGGTTCTGGAGGAGGTCTTCGCCACGGGCATCATGCTAAGAGCCTCCGGAACGATACGATCCGCGGATGCAGTCTTGGAGATGCTGTCGAGCAGACGCTGCTTCGCATGCACGGGAAGAGGCAGCTGATCGGCGCTCATCGCCAGATTGACCAGGTCATTCGATATCGCAGCAAGTTCTTCGCGGCACTGGGCACAGGTGGGCAGATGGACGCGTACAGCCGCAAGCTCTTCGCCATGAAGAGCCTTCATCGTGTAGAGCGCGAGATCCTCCTGCGAAATGTGGGCGCCGCCGTTCATGCCTGCAATGCCTTTCGTAGACTTCCCAGAGCGAGTCGAATCCTGGTTTTGACTGTTCCTAAGGGGTCTCCGGTGCGTTCGGAGATCTCGCTTTGGCTGAGGCCTTCGAAGTAGGCCAGCTCGAGCGCATTTCTCTGTTCCCGCGGAAGGGCTGGAAGAGCGGAGCGCACCTTCTGCATCATCGCATTCTGCTCCACCTCGGAGGCCAGGTTCTGCTTCGAGGAGAGAGGATAGTCGTCTATCGTATCGATGGGTTCGGTCGGTTTCCGGCGCCGTAGAACGTCGATGGCACGGTTGCGGGCGACGACGACGAGCCAGGCTCCGAGCGATCCGCGGCTCGAGAGAAACGCGTCGGGATTGCGCCAGAGCTGAAAGAAAACCTCCTGCAACAGGTCTTCGGCGCGACCGGGATCCTTCAGTACGCGCATGGCGATGGAATAAACCAGGCCGCCGTAGCGATCGAACAGACTTGCCATCGCTCTCTGATCGCGCTCCCGGATACGCTGCATCAGCAGATCGTCATCGTTGGCGGCGGAGGGGTGGGATCGGAGGGCGTCCTCTTCGGAGCGCTGCCGCATGGCCATCGAATTCTTTGGGAGGTCCGCCATCAAGAGGAGATATAACCCGGTTCCATCTCTAGGATGCAGCATTAGCATGGCGCGGCAGGAAGGCGAAGTTTCGCCCCCTCCGGCCGCGTGGGAGTGTTTCTTTACTTGATATTGCCGGTCATCGCCTTGGGAAAGAAGGCTCCGCCGGTTCCCGCGGGTCCGCCGCCGTAGACGATGCTGAGGACCTGCGAGGTGGTTCTGGCGTAGGTCATGCCGTTGCCGTCGTTGTCCACGATGGTGGCCACGCTGCTGTTGAGGCCCACGCCCACGTCATCTGTGCCGGTTCCGTCGAGCTTGGCTCGCGTAGCCGCGATCGCTTGCGAGGCCGACTGTGCGGTCCCCCCGGCCTGAAAGATGCGGGTACGGATCGACGCTGCGTGGTAGGCCTCCACGTTGTGGATGCCGATGGCCTTGTCGAGATAGGTCTTGCTGGAGATGAGTCCAGCCGCCCCTTGATAAGCCGTCACACCCACATCCTCGAAGAGGAAAGCACCGAGCAGAAAGTTTGTTTCATTGGCGAACGGATCGAAGTTCGATCCCAGTCCGGCGGCCTGTGCGAGCGCGTTGAAGCTGTTCATCAGATCGATGGGCGGCTGCGCCACGGCCGAGCCTGCGAGCTGCGATTGCAGGAACTTCACATGATTCTGCTCGTCCATGGTGACCTCGGCGGCGAACTGCTGCCGCAGAGTCGTGGTGAAGGGGACCTTGGCGTTGGGCTTTACCGTGACCGCCCCGCCAGCGGTGCCATCGCCGCCCTTGGTGGAGATTCCAGCCTGATCGAGCGTCATGCCGGTGGTGGCGATGGTGTAGAACTGCGCTTCGAGATATTCGAGGTTAAGGGCGAAGTTAAGGATGTCGGCATCAGTGGGGGCGGCGGCGGTCTGCGCGAAGGCGGAGCGTCCAAGGGCGAGTCCGGCGAGGGCCGCGCCTCCCATTAGGAGGGCGGAGCGCCGCGAGGAGCTCTTTTTCTCGCCGTCGATCGCGTTGCAGGCGTTTTCTTCTACGTGAGTCATCGTGGTCTCCTAGGAAGCGGTTGCAGTGATAGTCCCGTTCATGCCATTGGGGAAGAAGCCGCCCGTCTTCACGACACCTGCGTTCGCATTGAGGTAGACGATGTGCAGGACCTGGTCGGTGGTGCGATCGTACGAGATGGAATTGCTGTCGGCGGCCACGATGGCGCCTCCCGAGAGAGTGGTCTCGGCTCCGCCACCAGCCTTGGCGCGCAGGGCGGAGATCTGGTTGGCGTAAGTAATGTAAGGCACGTCGAGCTGCGTCAGCAGAGTTCGGATCTGGCCGGCGTGGTAGGCCTCAGTGGCGAGGATACCTGCAGCGGCGGCGAGATTCGTCTTGCTGCTCAGGAGTCCCGCGGCGCCATGGTAGGCGGTGACGCCGACATCCTCGAAGACGAAGGCTCCCACGACGAAGCTGTTCTCGTCGGCGAAGGGATTGAAGGCGGGACCGATGCCTGCGGCCATGGCCGCTACATTGAAGCTGTTGGTGAGGTCGATAGCGGGACGGCTGACAGCCGCCGAGCCCAGGGCCTTGCGCAGGAAGCGAACGTGTGCCAGTTCGTCGTTGGCGATCTCCATGGCGTACTGCTGCAGGGCCTGCGTCTTGAAGGGAACCTGAGCGCCGCCGGTGACAGTGCCTGCCGAGCCGCCGATGTCGGCGTCGGTGAGGCCGGAGCCGGTGGCGGCACGGAGATAGAACTCGGCCTCAAGGTATTCAAGGTTAAGGGCGAAGTTGAGGATGTCGGTGTCGGTGACGGCGTTGGCCGGGGGAAGGGGAGGTGGGGTGGGGATCGAGGAGTGATTGTCGCCGCATCCTTCAACCAGTGTCAGCGCTGCTGCCGCTCCGGCACTGGTGCTGGCGACGCTTAAAAAGCCACGGCGAGACAAGCCCTTTTTAAAGAGTTCCTCTACATTGATCACGGTGTCGGTCTCCTCGGCAGCCCGAAAGCTATACCTATGCTTGGGGAACGCGGGGCAGACGAAACCGGATCTCTGACGGCGAATATTTATTTTTATTCAGGCTGTAGCGATATATTCAAAGACGGTGGCCTGCCTTGTAACAGCGCGCTCCGCTTAGTTGTAGCTGACCTTGCGCTCGCCGCGAACGATGCGGCCGATGATGCAGTGACGTTCGTTGGCGCGGTTCAGAATGGCCTTGGCCTTCTTCACCTTCTCGGCCGGGACGACGGCGATGAGGCCGATCCCCATGTTGAAGGTGCGGTACATCTCGTCCTGCTCGACGTCGCCGAGCTTCTGCAGGTGCTCGAAGAGCGGCGGGACCTGCCAGGTGGCGAGATCGACCTGCGCCCCCATGCCCTTGGGCAGGATGCGCGGAAGATTTTCGGTGATGCCGCCGCCGGTGATGTGCGCCATGCCGCTGACGACCTCGCCCGCAGTGAGCTTTTTAATGATGGCGAGATAGCTGCGGTGGATGCGCATGAGGGCGGCGCCGGTCTTGTCCTTCAGGTCGTTGACGTACTGCTCGGGGCCGTACCTGGCTACCTCGAAGAAGAGCTTGCGGGCGAGCGAGTAGCCGTTGGTGTGCAGGCCGTTGGAGGGAAGGCCGAGAAGGACGTCGCCCACCTGCACGGTTTCGCCGGTGATGATCTTGTCGCGGCTGACGGCGCCGATGATAGTTCCGGCCAAGTCGTACTCGCCGTCGCCGTAGAAGCCGGGCATCTGCGCGGTCTCGCCGCCGATGAGGGCGCAGCCATTGGCGCGGCAGGCGTCGGAGATGCCCTGCACGACAGTCTCGACGACGGAGTTTTCGAGCTTGCCGGTGGCCAGATAGTCGAGGAAGAAGAGGGGGCTCGCGCCCTGCACGGCGATGTCATTGACGCAGTGGTTGACCAAGTCCTGTCCGACGGTGTGGTGGATACCCAGCTCGAAGGCGACCTTCAGCTTGGTTCCCACGCCATCGGCCGAGGAGACGAGGACTGGATTGGGGTATTTCTCAAGATCGAGCGCGAAGAGGCCGCCGAAGCCGCCGATCTCGGACAGCACCTGCTTATTGAAGGTCTTGCGCGCGAGCATCTTGATGCGGTGCTTGGATTTGTCGGCGGCGGAGATATCAACGCCCGCGTCTGCGTAGCTGATCGGTTTTCGAGCTGGAGTGGTCTGCGATATGCGCGGCTTCGAGCCGCCCGTCTCTTCCTGCTTCTTGATCCTGCTGGCGTTCACGGTCGAGTCGGGCGTGGAAAAGTTCTCCGGCAATGTGCTCTCCAAAGGGGTGTGGTGCGCGAAAACAGAGATTTCAGTTTAGCAGGGTGGAAAGGCGATGGCCTGCCGGTCGGGCCCCATTGCGTTCGGCCACCCCGGTACGGGCGGTGGGCCGGCCGGCAGGTCAGAATCTTTCGTATGGCGCTTTATACTGCATGAAATGCCTCTCTCGCACAGCCGCTCCCACCTGCTGCAGCAAAAAGCCGAGGCCGTCTTTCCCGGCGGTGTGAACTCTCCGGTCCGGGCCTTCCGCTCGGTGGGGGGCGAGCCTCCGTTCGTCGCTCGCGCCGAGGGCGCGTACCTGTACGACGAGGACGGCAACCGTTACCTGGATTACTTCGGCTCTTGGGGGCCGATGATCCTGGGGCATGCGTTTCCATCGGCAGTGGAGGCGATCCGCGAGGCCGCGGGCCGAAGCTCAAGCTATGGAGCCTCGACGGCAGCCGAGCAGAACCTCGCCACGCTGGTGCAGCGCTGCTTTCCTTCGGTGGAGAAGATGCGCTTCGTCTCGTCGGGCACCGAGGCCTGCATGTCGGCGATCCGGGTGGCGCGCGGGTTTACGGGGCGCAACTTCATCATCAAGTTCGAGGGCTGCTATCACGGCCACTCCGACGCCCTGCTGGTAAAGGCGGGCTCGGGCATCGCGACGCTGGGGATTCCGGGTTCGGCGGGAGTTCCGGCCGAGACGGTGATGCACACGCTGGCGCTGCCTTATAACGATCTTGAGGCTGTCAAAGCTGCCTTTGAAGCGCGTCCAGGGGAGATAGCCTGCATCATTCTGGAGCCGGTGGTCGGCAACGCCGGAACCATCGCTCCCGCGCCCGGATATCTCGAGGGGCTGCGCGAGATAACGCGGAAGGACGGTGCGCTGCTGATTATCGATGAGGTGATGACCGGTTTTCGCGTCACGCTGGGTGGAGCGCAGAGGCTCTACGGCATCGATCCAGACCTGACGACGCTGGGCAAGATCGTCGGGGGCGGCCTGCCCTGCGGAGCCTTTGGCGGCCGCGCCGAGATTATGAACTGCCTGGCGCCGCTGGGGCCAGTCTACCAGGCGGGGACGTTGAGCGGCAATCCGCTGGCGATGGCCGCGGGCATTGCCACGCTCGAACACCTGATCCGGAACGAAGAGGCGATCTACGCGCAGATCGACCGCACTACGCAGCAGATTGCGGACGGCGTCGCCGCCATTGCTCGGGAGCGGGGAGTTCCGCTGACGACCAACCGCGTGGGCTCGATGTTTACCTGGTTCTTTACGGCGAATCCGGTTTACGACTACGACACCGCTGCGGCATCCGATACGGTTGCCTTCGGGCGCTTCCACCGGGCGATGCTCGATCGGGGAGTGTGGCTGCCAGCCAGCCAGTTCGAGGCGGCGTTTGTCTCCACCGCACATACCCAGCAGGATGTGGATTTTACGCTGGAGGCGGCCCGCTCGGCGCTGGCCTAGAGTGGGCAGCGCTGTGTAGCTGTTACCTTTTCCTGGGATTTCCATCCTATAGATGCGGCCGATCGCCAGGCAGGCAAGGAGCAACTCAAAATGTTCGATTCAGGAAGAATTCTCCGCGATCAGGGGAAGCAGGTCACCCGGCGTCTCTTTCTTATTGGAGGCGTGAGCTTTACGGCGTACCTGACGATGTCCAGGTTGAGCAAATCTCGTGTCGAAGCGAGCGAGACGGTGCATGGCACGCCTGGTAAGGTCACGATCGTCAATTTCAGCGACGATGGACGGAACCTGGGGAAGGAGACGGTTCCCAAGATCCTCAAGTCGGACCAGGAGTGGCTACAGCAGCTGGGGAAGAACTCGTTTCAGATCGCGCGCCAGGCGGATACGGAGATGCCGTATACCGGGGTGAGCTGGCGCGAGCATGGCCATGGCATCTATCGCTGCATCTGCTGCGGTACGGCGATCTTCAGCTCGCAGACGAAGTTCGAGTCGGGTACGGGATGGCCGAGCTTTTGGCAGCCGATCGCCAAGGAGAACGTCGCGGAGAAGCAGGACATGTCGCTGGGAATGGCCCGCACGGAGGTGAAGTGCGTACGCTGCGAGGCGCACTTGGGACATGTCTTCGAAGATGGCCCGAAGCCGACCGGGCTGCGTTATTGCATGAACTCGGCCTCGATGAAGTTCGTAAAGGCTTAGAGACTGCGCTGCCGCACGGCAGCGCTCTTTTCTGGAGAGGGGTCAAAGGTCTTCGCTACACTCGAGGAAGACTCTCGACCCAACTTCATGGAGCCCTTTTCTCGATGAGAAATCGCATCTTTTCCGCCCTGCTTCCCCTTCTTTTCTCCATTCCGTCTGCGATGCAGGCGCAGGCAAAGCTCTCCGTGCACTGGGAGGAGCTGACGGGGCCTGACTTCGTCAAGGCCATTCAGCAGTCGCAAGGCACCTGCATCCTCCCCATCGGCATTCTCGAGAAGCATGGACCGCACATGCCCATCGGCTCCGACCTGTTCACCTCGCGCTACACCTCGGCGCACGCGGCCGAGCAGAGCTACGCCATCGTCTTCCCGGAGTATTACTTCGGCCAGATCGACGAGGCGCGGCACGAGCCCGGCACGATGGCCTATCCGCGCGAGGTGGTGCTGGCCCTGCTGCAGGCCACGACCGACGAGATGGGCCGCAATGGCTGCAAGAAGATTTTGATCGTCAATGGCCACGGCGGCAACAATCACCTGCTGCCGTACTTCGCCCAGACACAGCTGGAGAAGCCGCATAACTACGTGGTCTACATCTTCGATCGCCGCATGCCGACGACGGCCGGCGGACCCCAGAAGAAGACGACCAACGATCAGCACGCGGGCGAGAGCGAGACCTCGAAGATGATGGTGATCCGTCCGGACCTGGCGCATCCGGAGCGCGCGAAGATGGAGTCGGGCGAGGATCAGCACCACTCGACGCTGCCGGAAGGGGTTTACACGGGCATCTGGTGGTATGCGAGCTTTCCGGATCATTACTCCGGCGATGGCTCGGTCGCGAACCGCGAGCTGGGCGAGTACCAGATGAGGTGGTGGGTGGATTCGGTGGCGAAGGTGCTGACCGCGATCAAGGCCGACGATACCAGCCTCAAGCTGCAGAAGGAGTTCTGGGAGAAGAGCGAGCATCCAGTGGATACACCACAGTAACCACCTGCACTGGACAACGAAGAACATCGCACTGTGCCTCTAAGAAGCAGAAAGATATTAAGAGGCAAGTGCGATGCTCCGTTCGTTTGAGCGTGGATCTTCTGTTGTATTTTCCGGTCTGTTATTGATCCTGGCTCTTGTGTTTACGCAGGGATGCGGCAAGCGCGAGGAGGCCCACGCCAAGGTAGCTGCGCCTGCTCCAACCGTTGCGATGAAGCCGGCTCCGGCGACTCCCATCCACACCAAGCGGCTGGAGTTGGGAGGCGCGACCTGGGACCCCGAATGGGACAAGGTGGTGGAGCTGGCACTTCCGCCCGCGATGCTGTCGCGGCAGGTTCCCCGCGATGTGCGCCATTTCTGTCCGCGGTTCTATGAACTCGGCGATTCCGACAAGCGCGCCTTCTGGGCATATCTGTTTCAGGCACTTGCGGGGGCCGAGGCCGGGCTCGACCCCACGACGCGCATTCGCCACACCGAACCCGAGGTGGCGGTGGTCGATAAGGTCTCCGGAAGGGCGGTGCGAAGCGAGGGGCTGCTGCAGCTGACGTATGAGGACCGCGACCGCTATGGCTGCGACTTCGACTGGAAGCATGACAAGATGCTGAAGCCGGACGATTCGGACAAGACAATTCTCGATCCCAAGAACAACCTGGAGTGCGGGGTGAAGATTCTCTCGAACCAGATCATCGACCAGCATAAGCCGCTGCTTTCGAGCACGGGATACTGGTCGACGCTGCGGCCGGGCACGCCGAGCTATCGGGTGTTTACGAAGCAGATGACGAATGTGCCGATTGCCTGCAAGGTCAAACGCTAGATGGCCCGGCCGGCAGGCCACCACTGACTCCCAGCCCCTTTCGGAAGCCCTGCCGCCAGCTCGTCCACTTGAGGGTCCATCCCAGCTCGGCCTTGGCTTTCGCGTTGGAGACGCCGCGAATGTCGTTCATCATAGCCACGGCGTGCTCGCCGATGGCCATCTTGGCCATCCAGTTGGCGACATGGCCGGGAGGCTTCGCGCCGACGCACTCGGCCAGATATGGAAGCCAATCGACCACCGGAGCGGGATCGTCGTCGACGATGTTGTAGATGCCATGCTGCGCCCGTGTGAGCGCTGCGAGGGTTGCCGTGGCGGCGTCCTCGAGATGCACGAAGGACCAGACGCCCGTCCCCTGGCCGACGATGGGGACCTTGTGATTGCGAAGATCTTCGACCATGGAGCCGTCTGGAGCTCCCGCCTTGCCGAGGGAGATCGAGCTGAAGGGGCCGTAAAAAGGGCCGTAGCGAAGAACGATTCCGGTGAATCCGCGCTCGCGCAGGACAGTATGTTCGAGTACTTCGAGTGCGTCGGCGTTGGACTTCATCTCGGGCGGAGGCGTGGGGTCGAGATCGTCCTCTTCGGTCTTGAGGGTGATGCCGCGCCGGGCGTAGGTGCCTCCGCAGAAGCTCTGCGCGATGAACCTCTGCACTCCTGCCTGGACGGCGGCGGTGGCGAGGTTGCGGGTTCCTTCGGTGCGCAGGCGGTTGGTCAGCTCGAAGTCGCGCGCGAAGTGGCGCAGGTCGATCCGGGCGGGAATGGCGGTCAGCTGATGAAGGAGGACTTCGGGCTTGATCTCACCGACGCGGTCGATGACGGCCTTGCCATCGAGTGCGTCGAGGACGACGGGCGCCGCGCCGAGGGAGCGGACGAGATCGGTGTGGCTAGGATTGCGAAAGACACCGAAGACCTCATGCTGCTCGCGGATGAGGATAGGGATGAGGGTGCGGCCGATGGCTCCGGACGCTCCGGCGAGGAGGATTCTCATGGCGCAAAGTCTCCAGACGATTGGATGACTTTATCAGCCAGATCGGCATTCATGCGAGAGATCGATCTGTTTTGGGAGAAGACGCTGGCCTGCCTGCCGGGTCCACTGCGCTCGGCCACCCCACAAACGAAGACCTGTTTGTTGGGGACCCCGGTACGGGCGGTCCCTTCGTGACGCGTATACCGCCTTTGGCGCGAGGCCTCCCGTTGGTGGGCGGAAGGATTCTCGCAAGCAGCAACGGGAGCCCACCCCGTAGTACGCTAGTTTCGATGAGCGCTTATGACACCGACCGACGTTCAGGATCTTCTGGAGGGATGTTCCTTGCCTTCCTCTTTGCCCTTCTGCTGGGCGCGGCGGCGCTGGCGATGTTCGTTCGCCACGCGACCGGCGGCGCGATGGAACGGCTGGCCGACCGGATCGTCGGCCGGTCCACCACCTTCGACACCTCGGTGCCGGCGATCGTGCAACGCATTCAGAGATTAAACCGCCTGGAGACGGTGGTTTACTCGATGGACACGGTGGTGGAGGGTTCGAAATCGAGCGCGGTGCTGCCGGATCTTCTGGCGGGGGACCGCATCCTGCTGGTGGTTCATGGGCAGGCTACGGCGGGAATCGACCTGTCGCAGCTGAAGCCTGAGGATATCCGCATTACGCAGGATGGGAAGGGGACGCGCTCGGTGCATGTGACGCTTCCGGCCTCGCAAGTGTTTGCAACGACGCTCGATAACCAGCACACGCGCGTCTATGCGCGATCCACGGGTCTCCTGGTGCCGGTGGATCAGAATCTCGAGTCCGAGACCCGCGTCAAGGCCGAACAGCAGCTGCAGCAGACGGCGCTCTCGGACGGAATTCTGGATGCGGCCCGCAAGAACGCCCGTGCTTCCGTTACGACTCTGCTCTATACGCTTGGGTTCCAGCAGGTGGACGTCTCCTGAGCTCCGGTTCCGGGGAGCGGGAGGTTTCGGGGACCGTCTTTTGATGAGGGCCATGGCTGCCAGCAGTCCCGAACCTGCGCTATCATCCTTGCATGAAGTCCGATGCCGCCAAGGAGTCTTCTCTTCCCGCGTTGAACGGCCTTCCGTTTCCCGAAGGCGAGGCGGAGTCGACTCTGATCAAGACGATTGGCTGGATCTCGGCCGGCCTGGGCGCGGTTGCGCTCGGTCTGTTTGTCGGCCGGGAGCTGCGTCTGCGGTATAAGTTCAACCGCCGCACGCCGTATGACTTCTATGCGCACTCCGGCGACGAGCAGGATGTGGACTTCGGCCTGGGAGTCTGAGCCTGCCTGCCTAAGCGGCACTCTATCGATTTTTCTCCTTTCCTGAGAGGGCAACTTATTTTCTGTCTGAAGTTAGCTGTTTTCCGCGCTCCCCTTCGCTTGATACAGTAGAGAGATATTCCCGGCCCCAAAAGTTATCTTCTACCTGATATCAAGACCTGTTCATCAGCCAACCATGGAGAATCCGGTCCCAACCCGAGGTGTTGCGCAGGTGACTCCTGTTGAGCGGACGGCCTGAACGCATCTCCATCTTTCGGTTCCCGGTATTCCATCCACTTGGAGGACGCCTCTTTGCCCGGTTTACCGTAGCTGTCGCCGTTCTGCTGGCGCTTGCTTCCAGCGTGGTGTCGCAGCAGTTCAGCTTCTCCCACTATGGCCAGGATGAAGGGCTGCGCAATCTGGATGTCTTCAGCCTGGCCGAGGACAATACCGGGATGCTATGGCTGGCGACGGAGAATGGGTTGTTCCGCTACGACGGAGCGCAGTTCCAGCGTTTCGGGCCGCGGGAGGGGATCGGCGAGTCGCTGGTGCTGGGGCTCCATAAAGATGACTCCGGCCGTATCTGGGTAGTCACGAACGATCACCTGTATTACCTGGAGGGAGACCGGTTTCTTTCGGCTCCGACGGGAACCCCGGTCGCGCAGTTCGGGGCCGGGGCCCAGATCGGCTCCATCGACCCCCGGCACATTCTGTTTCTGGTGCGCGGAACCCTGATGCTGATCTCCAGGGGATGGAATGGGGGCAGTCATGCAAGTTGGAGCTCCAGTTCCTTCTTCAAGCCGGAGGAGATCGCCGCCAATCCGTCGCTGGCCCAGATTCATAGTGTCTTTGTCGCGGGGTCCGGCGCCGGGGCCCGGAGCCTGTGGCTCGGCTGCGGGCAGTCGATCTGCCATGTCTCGATGCCGCTCGAGAGGCCGCGCGTAGAGGTCTTCTCTCATGCGCAGGGAGTTCCCTCCGAGCCCTGGCTACGCTTCTTCGAGGACCGCGGCGGCACATTATGGGCGCGCAGCCGAAGCTATATCCGCGTGCTGGCCGGCGGGGAGAGCAGCTTCCGCTCTCGCGATCTTCCTCGACACAATGGCCCCTATCAGGCATCCGGAATCCTGGCCATGGCTCAGGATCCTCAGGGCGCCATTCTCACCCAGACCAACCGCGGCCTGGCGCGCTGGGAGGAAGGATCGTGGAGGATCTTCGACTCCAGCAACGGCGTCGAGTTGAAGGATGTCAGCACCATCCTGGTCGACAGCCGGGGGATCCTCTGGTTCTCCACCCGGGGCCACGGCGTCATGCGCTGGCAGGGATACGACGAGGTGGAGAACTGGACCATCGCGCAGGGGCTGCACGATGACGTGGTATGGCCCATCTTCCGGGACTCCCGCCACGATCTCTGGATCGCTGACCAGTTTCAGGTCAATCGTCTGGATACCCGGACGCACCGGCTCAATACGCCAGGTTTTCTGCACAAGATGCCGGTTCTGCATGGGACCGGCTTCGCGGAGTCTCCCGATGGATCGATGTGGATCTTCTCGCTGGACGGCGAGACGCTGCATACCGACGCCGGGGTGGAGAGGATTGTCTCGCGGGTACGGCTGCCGGCGCTGGCGCGGGTCTTTACCGACTCCTCGCATCACATCTGGATCCTCTCGCGCAACGGTCTCTACGTGATCCGCTGCCCTCGGGCTTCGGAGCCTTCTGCGATCGAAAAGATCTCGAACCCGACCGTTGCCAACGAAGCCTTTGCGGATGCAGCCGAGAGCCCGAACCATGATCTCTGGTTTCTGAGTGACCGTGATCTCTATCGTCTGTCGCATGACGACAATCGCTTCAGCCGCATCGAGCTGGATCCGGCGGCTACGCGAGGGCAGATGCGCAATATCGCCGCCGCTCCGGACGGCTCGCTGTGGATCGGCGGTGGAATTCCGGCTCTGCTGCATCTGCGCGTCGACGGTGCACAGGTGCATGAGGTTGAATCGATTGGAAACCCGACGCTGGTCTCGACCGACGTGCAGATCGTGCGCTTCGACAAACGAGGCTGGCTCTGGGTTGGAACCGATCTCGGGATCCATGTCTTCGATGGATTCAAATGGCGCCTGCTCACCCGTCGCGATGGCCTGATCTCCAACGATACCGATGAAGGAGCCTTTCTGGCCGATGACGACGGCTCGGTGTGGATTGGAGCCAATGGAGGAGCGATTCACCTGCTCCACCCCCCCCATCTCTTCTCCCCTATGCCTCTGGACGTGCGCTTTACCTCGGCCAGCCTGGGAGGAGATCCACTCTCGTTGACTTCGACCACTGCGGTGCCATGGAAGGATGCTTCTCTGGATATCCGCTTCACCACACTGAACTTCGCTCGCGGAGGATCCGTCCACTTCCGTTACCGGCTCAATGGAATGGAGTTCGAGTGGAGCGAGACCGCCTCCCGCACGCTTCATTATCCAGCGGTCTCCCCCGGCGATTACCGGTTCGAGCTGCAGGCCGTTGACTCCGACCAGCAGGAGCAATCGCAGATCGTGTCGTTCAGTTTTACTATCCGGCCTCCCTGGTGGAGGACTCGCGCTATGTACCTGTTGCTGGGGATCCTCTCCTTCATCGTCTCCATCCTGGTCTGGCACTGGAGAGAATGGCGCCTGCTCGAGCGGCAAAAGATGCTGCGCCAGCTAGTCGCGCAGCGAACCCGCGAGCTCGAGGCCGAGAAGGCCGAGCTGATGGCCGTCCGTGAGGCGCTCAGCCACCAGGCCACCCGCGACGCCCTCACCGGCGTGTGGAATCGTCCGGCGATCATCGAGATCCTCGTCCGGGAGATGGAGCGAGCCCGCCGCTCGGGGGCGACGCTGGCCGTGGTTCTCGTCGACGTCGACCACTTCAAGCGGATCAACGACACCTTCGGCCATCTCGCCGGCGACACCATTTTGCGCGACGTCGCCTGCCGGATGATCGAGAGCATCCGGCCCTACGACTTCTTCGGACGGTACGGCGGCGAGGAGTTTCTGCTGGTGATGCCTGGTCTTCCGCTGCGTGAGCCCCATCTGCGGCTTCAGCATCTGCTGGAGGCCATCTCAGGACGTCCCTTCCACTTCGATGACGAGGCCGTCTCCGTGACCTGCAGCTTCGGAGTGGCCTGGTACGACCGCTCCCACACGGCTGTCGTCGAGGATCTTATCCGTCGCTCTGATGAGGCCCTTTACCGCGCGAAGGCCGCCGGACGCAATTGTGTCGTTTTTTATGACGAGCTTCGGAGCGGAGAGGAGTAGACCCGCGTCCACAAGCGGAGCAGCCTCGAATTCAGGAGCCGCGAGCTTCCGCAGACGTCCAGGTGCGCCTCGATGTCTCCGCGGAGGAAGGAATCGTGTCTGGCCGCGTCGGTGCTCGGCGCGAAGCGGCTCGATCTCTGATCTGCACGGTAGCCTGGACGTGCTCATGTGTGTTCCGGCTTCGGTTACGATAGTCAGGAAATGACAAAACCAGTTCTTCTCTTTCCCGGCCAGGGCTCCCAGGCCGTCGGCATGGGCCGCGACCTCTATGACACCTTCCCTTCAGCCCGCTCTCTCTTTCAGGAGGCCGATGACGCGCTCGGCTTCCCGCTCTCGAAGCTGATCTTCGAGGGACCGGAGGAGCAGCTGAAGCTGACCGAGCACACGCAGCCGGCGATCCTGACCGTCTCGGTGGCGGTGACGCGCCTGCTCTCGGAGCGTGGCATTACTGCGGCGCTGGCCGCGGGGCACTCGCTCGGAGAGTACTCCGCGCACGTGGCTGCGGGAACCCTCAGCTTCGCCGATGCGGTTCGCACGGTGCGCGCACGCGGACGTTATATGCAGGAGGCCGTCCCTGCGGGTAAGGGAGCGATGGCCGCCATCCTGGCGCTGCCTTCGGAGCGCATTGCCGAGCTCTGTACGCAGGCCGCGGCCGAGACCGGCGAGACGGTTTCGCCGGCCAATCTCAACTCCCCGGACCAGACCGTGATCTCGGGAGCGGTTGCTGCGGTCGAGCGCGCTGCCGCGCTGTGCAAAGAGGACGGGGCCAAGCGCACCGTGATGCTTCCGGTCAGCGCTCCCTTCCACTGCGCCATGATGCAACCGGCGCAGGATGCCCTGACCAAGGACCTGGAGGGCCTGAGCTTCGGCGATCCGGCCGTGCCGGTCATCGCCAACGTCGATGCCCGTCTGGTGACGAGCGGAGCCGACGCCCGGGACTGCCTGGTGCGCCAGGTAACGGGATCGGTCCGGTGGGTCGAGTGTATCCAGCTGCTCGCAGCAGAAGGGGCGACTCACTTCATCGAGGCGGGACCGGGACGTGTGCTCACGGGGCTGACGCGGCAGATTCTTGGCAGGGAGAGCTCCATTGTCTCGCTGAACGTCGAGGATGGGGCTTCGCTTGAGAAGACGCTGCTCGCGCTGATCTGAACTGGATGTCTACCATGCCTCGTCTTCCCGTTCTCTGTTTACTGACACTGCTGGGTGCACTCCATCCCGCAGGAGTGAATGCGACTCCAGCCGCTGGATATAGGGTGGTGGCGAGGTATCCGCACTCCACCCAAAGCTATACGGAGGGGTTCTTTTTTTCGCGAGGCCTCTTTTATGAAGGCACTGGGCTGGAGGGACACTCGGCGCTGCTGGTGATCGATCCGAAGAGTGGTAAGACGCTCCAGTCCCAAGAGCTTCCGCAAAAGTACTTCGGGGAGGGCATCGTCGACTGGGGTCCAAACCTTTACGAATGGACCTGGCAGTCGCATGTCTGCTTCGTCTACGACCGCTTCAGCCTTCGCCCGGTGAAGCAGTTCACCTATGATGGCGAGGGCTGGGGCATGACCCGCACGGATAAGGAGCTGATCACCAGCGACGGCACGGCAACCCTGCGCTTTCGCGATCCCGCGACCTTTCGCGAGACCCGGCATATCGTCGTGCGCGATGGAGACAAGAAGGTTGATCAGCTCAACGAGCTTGAATTCATCCAGGACGAGATCTATGCGAACGTCTGGCACTCAGACCGCATCGCCCGCATCTCGCCGCGGGATGGCCGCGTTCTCGGCTGGATCGATCTCACGGGGCTTCTGCCGGACGATCAGAGGATCGATGCGGAGTCTGTCTTGAACGGAATCGCCTATGACGCCGAACACGATCGCATCTTCGTGACTGGCAAGCATTGGCCTGCAATCTTCGAGATCAAGGTCGTCAACAAACGGTAGGGTTCAGGAGGAAGCTCTGTCCTCTGACAAGAATCCAGGCTGGTTGATCACCATCCGAAGGCGCCGGGGTTCAGGACGAACTCCGGCGTGGCCTCGTTCAACGATCCCAGGTAGACCGAAATTACATCGAAGCGTACCATCGCTTCTCGGGCAGGGGGCGGAAGCCGATTCAGGTAGGCTCGCGCAAGCCTGCGTAGAACGCGTTGCTTATCGTCGTCCACGGCCATCTCGGCTGCGAAAGCATCGCGGCGGCTGCGGGTCTTCACCTCGATGAAGCACAGGGTGCTGCCCTGCCAGGCGATCAGGTCGAGGTCGCCGCGCAGCTTCGCCGTCGTCCAGCGCCGGGCGACGACAATGTATCCCGCCTTGCGAAGATGGAAGAGAGCCTCGCGCTCTCCCAGCGCCCCGGTTTCGAGATGCGCGGCCGTGCGGGCACGATGACGCGTGTAAAGCCGGCGGAGCAGCCATGACTCGGCGTCGATCCAGTGCCTGCGAAGCTTGCCGGGCGCGTGCTCAGGAGAGGAGGTCATCGGTCCCAGCATAGTGCCTCATCGGGAGAAGGTCTGCGAAAAAGATGATCCACCGACGCGTTCCGCCGGGAACATTCCCGGGCCTAAACACCGTCTAATATAGGGCGAGTAAGGAAGTGAGGGGAGACGAGATGACTCTGCTGAATGCACCGAAGTATGACGCCGGCGCCGAGAAACGCAAGACGGGCCTGCTGATCGGGGCGATCGTACTGGTTCTGCTGGTTGCCATTATTGGAGTGGGCGGATACCTGATGGGCCACGGATGGTTCTACACCAACCTGCATGCGGAGCATACCGTCGACAAGTTCTTCCAGGCGATCGAGGCCAAGGATTACAACGCCGCCTATGCGATCTGGATGAACGATCCGGATTGGCAGAAGCATCCCCAGAAGTACGACTACGACCTCAAGCGATTTACGGAGGACTGGACAACGGAGAGCCCGGTCGGACTGATCAGGACCCATCATGTCGATATCTCGAAGACGGATGGAACCGGCACCTTCGGGACTGGGATTATCGTCGCTGTGCGGGTCAACGGCGATCACAAGCTCTTCATGTGGTACGAGAAAAAAGACGGCACCCTGACCTATCCGGCGCCGCATGAGCTTGGATATAACTAGGCTGGATCGATATTTTTTGAGTGCAAAGATAAGCGCTGCCACGCGTAGTGGGCCCGGCCGGCAGGCCATCGTCTTGCAACTTGAGAGTGGTGGGCCCGGAGGGATTTGAACCCCCAACCAAGGGATTATGAGTCCCCTGCTCTAACCGTTGAGCTACAGGCCCTTCTTTTGGCTTTCCATGGGCCCCCTGACATCCTGAAAGATGCGATTCAATGCCCCCGCCCGGTTCGAGCGAGACGCATGGCAGGATCTCCAATCCAGCAAGCCTAAACAGCATTGTATGGCGTAGAAAGTGCAGAACAAAATCGGCGAGAGACGCATTCGCGGGCGCTCCGAAGGCTAGCGCCGGCGAATCACGTTTACTCTTCTCGTTCTTCGAGGGCAGCGTCTGCTATGCCCTGCTCTGGACGCCGCTCTCGATCTGCAGACTCGTGCGCATCTCCTTTGCGGCGACGCACATGTTCTCGAGCGCGGCGACCGTCTCGGGCCAGCCTCGCGTTTTGAGTCCGCAGTCCGGGTTCACCCAGATCTGTTCCGGCTTCAGAACATCGAGGGCAAGCCCCAGCAGATCGCGCATCTCCTCCGTCGAGGGCACGCGTGGGGAGTGGATGTCGTAGACTCCCGGCCCAATCTCATTGGGATAGCCGTGCGCCCGGAAGGCCTCCAGCAGCTCCATCCGCGAGCGCGCCGACTCCATCGAGATAACGTCGGCATCGAGAGCTGCGATGGACGGAAGCACCTCCTCGAACTCGCAGTAGCACATGTGCGTGTGAATCTGGGTTCCGTCTTCCACGCTGCTCGTCGCCAGCTTGAACGCCTTGACTGCCCAGTCGAGATAGGCCGCACGATCCGCCACGCGGAGCGGCAGACCCTCGCGCAGGGCAGGCTCGTCGACTTGAATCACGCGGATTCCAGCCGCTTCGAGATCCTGTACCTCGTCCCGCAGGGCCAGCGCAATCTGCCACGCGGTCTGCTGGCGTGGAATATCGTTACGGACGAAGGACCATTGCAGCACCGTGATGGGTCCGGTGAGCATGCCCTTCAGAGGATGCGAGGTGAGCGACCGTGCGTAGCTCGACCATTTGAGCGTCATGGGCGCGGGACGCGAGACGTCGCCGTAGATGACCGGGGGCTTCACGCAGCGCGAGCCGTAGCTCTGGACCCATCCGTTCTCGGTGAAGGCGAAGCCGTCGAGAAACTCCGCGAAGTACTCCACCATGTCGTTGCGCTCGAACTCGCCATGCACGAGCACGTCGAGACCGATGCGCTCCTGTTCGCGAATGCAGTGCGCGATTGCTTCCTTGAGAAAGGCCTCGTATTGCTCCACGGTCTCATGGCCATGCCTGAAGGCGGCGCGGTGCTTCCGTACCTCGGCGGTTTGGGGAAAGGAACCGATGGTCGTCGTCGGCAGGAGGGGAAGTCCCAGTTCTTTTCGCTGGATTGGGGCGCGTTGCGAGTAGGGAGACTTCCGTTGGAAGTCCCAGCCTTCGAGCGTCGCCAGAGTATCGCGGACCCTGGGGTTCTTCGTCGTCTCCGCGGCCTCGCGGTCGGCGACGGCGGCCGCGTTGGCCTGCCAGGCCGCCTCGTCATGGTGTGCCAGAGCGACGATCTCGGCCAGCTTCTCTTCGGCAAAGCGCAGCCAGCTCCTGATGCCGGGCGAGAGCTTGTTCTCTCCACGAAGATCGTGAGGAACATGCAGCAGGGAGCAGGAAGGAGCGACGAGGACGCGATCCACACCTAACTCTTCTACAGCGTCGTTCAACAAAGGAGTAATGGCAGAGAAGTCCGTCAGCCAGAGGTTGCGTCCTTCGACGCAGCCCATGCTCAGGATCTGCTCCGGCCGGAGTGCTTTCAGAGTCGCCTGCAACTGGCCTGGCGCGCGAACTATATCGATGTGCAAGCCTGTGGTCTCGAGTGCGATTGCCGTTTCGAGGTTGTCACCGATCGTATCGAAGTACGTCGTCAACATGAGCTTGACGGGAAGGGTCTTCAGCTCCGCGTATACCTGCCGGTAGGCTTCTTTTGAACCCTCGTCGAGATCGGTGGCAAGCATGGGCTCGTCGATCTGCACCCACGTAACGCCCTCGGCCGCCAGCGCCTCAAGGATCTGTCTGTATGCGGCGGTCAGCTTCGGCAGCAGCTCAAAGGAATTGAAGCCATCGACTCCCTTACCCAGCAAGAGCAGCGTTAACGGCCCGATGAGCACGGGGCGCGCCTCGATTCCAAACGCCCAGGCCTCGCGGATCTCACCCAGCAGCTTGGCCGTGTCTACCTTGAAGGAGATCCCCTCGGTCCACTCCGGAACCAGATAGTGATAGTTGGTATCGAACCACTTCGTCATCTCCATGGCCGTCTGTTCGCGGCTGTTCCGGGCCATGGCGAAGTAGCGCTCGAGCGTTACCGGCCCGGTGCCGAAGCGCTCCGGGGTGGCCCCCACCAGCACCAGCGTATCGAGCACCTGGTCGTAGAGCGAAAAATCGTTGGAGGGGATGAAGTCGATCCCAGCTGCCTGCTGGAGCCTCCAATGCTCCTTGCGGAGTGCGGAGGCGTTGTCCAGCAGCTCCTGCTCGGTAAGTTTGCCGGTCCAGTAGCCTTCGAGAGCAAACTTCAGCTCCCGTTCGCGACCCATGCGGGGAAATCCCAGGTTCGCGGTCTTCAATTTTTGTGTGAGTGTTGATACGTTGCCTGCTGCAGCCATCTCCGGTTCTCTCCTGTAAACGAAAGAACCACCCATGCGCAGGCAGGATCGTGCCCGCGGTCAGAGCTGCGGACAGATGATGCGATGGCTACCGGTCCAGTCCACGAGAACGGTCTCCTCAGCGCACCCACGGTCAGCGTCCAGCGCTTCCGTGGCGGTGGCGGCAGGCCGGTCTTCGGACTCTGGGCATCCTACTCGTTGCCGCTTCCCATCTCTCACCGAGACAGTGCGTTGGCTTGCGCCGCGCAACAATTTCGTTCCCATCACCGCTGCGGGACAGCGCCGGATTTACACCGGCTTCCCGTTTAACAGATCGCCCGTAGGCGATCTGACCTGCACAGGGATAGTTTACTGGAAGTGAAGACGATGGCCTGCCGGCCGGGCCCACTACGCGTGGGGCGGTCACTTCGTTACGCGCGTACCGCCTTCAGCGTGGGCTCCCTTCGGTTCGGCGCAAACATCTCCACAAGCGACCAACGGGAGCCCCCACCCCGAATGGGTACACGCGTCACGAAGTGACCGCCCCACGCGCAGTGGGCACGCCTGGCAGCGCCTTAGAGCCCGCACCTCTTTTCCCAATTTGAATGGGAGACCTCAATTAAAGAGAAGCGGCACAATAGAGGTATGTCCCAGAGACCGTTCGCCTCCGTCCTCTCCGAAATCGACGCCTTCGCCGCCAGCGCGACCGACCTTGCCGCTCTTCAGAGCTTCATCGTCGAGCTGATCCCCGCCCGTCTGCCTTATTACAACTGGACCGGCTTTTATATGCTCGACGCAGACGATCCTCAGACTCTTGTGCTCGGACCCTTTCGCGGGGCCGCGACGGAGCACGTGAGAATTCCGGTCAGCCAGGGAATCTGCGGAGCGGCCGTCGCGCAGAATGCAACCGTGATTGTAGACGATGTGAACGCCGATCCCCGCTATCTAGCCTGCTCGCTCGAAACCAGGTCCGAGATTGTCGTCCCCATCCGGGTCCGGGGGCACGTGGTGGGCGAGATCGATATCGACAGCCACGACCTGTCGGCGTTTACCTCCGAGGACCAGCAGTTCTTGGAGGACTGCGCTGCGACTGTTGGCCGTTTTATGGAAGCGAAGGAATAGGAAGCAGGTTCACCGTTTATTTCTTCGGCTCGGTTCCCGGCGTCGTGTTCGCGTCTTCCGGGGAAGGATTGATCTTTCCCTCGGCGTTCTCCGGCGTCTCCGAACGAACCGCTGTCGGTCCAGGGCCTGCCGTCGCGGGATTGTCGCCCTTCGGGCCGGACGGCTGAACACCGTGGCGGTGGGTCTCGGGGGAGCGGATATCTACCGGTGGTCCTGCAGGATGTGATTTTGTGGCCATCGTCTTCGCTCCTCTTTTGGGCGAGAGTCTCTTCCTCGCCCGGTTCCTGTTTTGACACCGTGGCCCTCCCTCGCCGTTGCCTCCACCCGGCATATCCGCGAAAAGTTCGATAGTCTGGAACTTGGGCGTCCGCTGCGAACAGCACCACGGCACCGCCCAAGATATACAGGAGTTCTGGGAAGCGAATGAGTTCAGTCACCAACCAGGCGCGGCAAGCGCCCATTCTGGTCACCGGCGGAGCAGGTTTCATCGGCTCGAACTTTGTCCTCGAGTGGATGGCCTCCGGCAACGGTCCGGTCGATCCGGTCGTCAATCTCGACCGCCTGACCTATGCCGGAAATCCGGCCAACCTGCAGGCCGTCGAAGGCAGCTCCGGCTACACGTTCGTGCATGGCGATATCTGTGACGCCGCGCTGGTGAAGCAGCTGCTCGAGCAGTACCGCCCGCGCGCCATTGTCCACTTCGCCGCCGAGAGCCACGTCGACCGGTCGATCCTGGGCCCGGAGGCGTTTCTTCGCACCAACATCGACGGCACCTTCACGCTGCTGCAGGCTGCGCGGGCTTACCTGGCAACACTCGACGGCGAAGAGAAGCAGGGCTTCCGTTTCCTGCACGTCTCGACCGACGAGGTCTACGGCACGCTCGCTCCGGACGATCCGGCCTTCCATGAGGAGACGCCCTACGCTCCCAACTCGCCCTATGCGGCGTCGAAGGCCGCGAGCGATCACCTGGTCCGCGCCTGGGTCCATACCTATGGTCTTCCGGCAATCATCACCAACTGTTCCAACAATTACGGGCCTTATCAGTTTCCCGAGAAGCTGATTCCGCTGATGATCGCGAACGCCCGTCAGGGCAAGCCTCTTCCGGTTTATGGCGATGGCCAGCAGGTCCGCGACTGGCTCTATGTGGCCGACCACTGCCGTGCCTTGATGGCCGTGCTCGAGCGCGGCCGCATCGGCGAGACCTACAACGTGGGCGGAGGCAATCAGCGCAGCAATCTCGAGGTGGTCAACACCCTGTGTTCTCTGCTCGACAAGCTTCTGTCCGGCTCGAACCTCAAGCCGCACAGCCAGCTGATCACCTACGTCGCCGACCGGCCAGGCCACGATCGCCGTTACGCCATCGACGCCCGCAAGCTCGAGGGCGAGCTGGGATGGCGCGCCCAGGAGAGCTTCGAGACCGGCTTGCGCAAGACCGTTCAGTGGTATCTCGACAACACGGCCTGGGTCGAGGACGTTACCAGCGGGGCATATCAGCAGTGGGTCGAGAGAAATTATGGCTCGCGCGAAGCGCAAGGCGGGGGTTCCCGTGAGGCGCAAAGCGGGGGATCGCGTAAGGCCGTCGAAGCCGGTTCGGAGGCATCGCAATGAAGGGCATCATCCTCGCCGGAGGGTCGGGAACGCGGCTGCATCCGGTCACCCAGGTGGTCTCCAAGCAGCTTCTGCCGGTCTACGACAAACCGATGATCTACTATCCTCTGTCGATGCTTCTGCTGGCGGGAGTTCGGGAGATCCTCATCATCTCCACCCCGCAGGACACGCCGCGCTTCGAGCAACTTCTGGGCAACGGCGAGCAGTGGGGCGTTCGCCTGCAGTATGCCGTTCAGCCCTCGCCCGACGGCCTGGCCCAGGCCTTCCTGATCGGCCGGGAGTTTCTCGCCGGGGAGCCCTGCTGCCTCGCACTCGGCGACAACATCTTCTACGGCCACGACATGGTCAAGACCCTTCGACAAGCCGCGGCCAACCGCGAGGGCGCGACCGTCTTCGCCTACCCGGTGCTCGACCCTGAGCGCTATGGCGTGGTCGAGTTCGACCGGGACCGCAAGGCCATCTCGATCGAAGAGAAGCCGGCCAAGCCGAAGTCTCGCTACGCGGTGACCGGGATCTACTTCTATGACGCGCAGGTGGCCGGGATCGCCGAAGGACTGAAGCCCTCGTCCCGGGGCGAGCTTGAGATCACGGACGTCAATCGCTGGTATCTGGAGCGCGGGCAGCTCAGGACCGAGGTTCTGGGCCGGGGCATGGCCTGGCTCGATACCGGAACCCACGACTCCCTGCTCGAGGCCGCCTCGTTTATCCAGACCATCGAGAAGCGCCAGGGCCTGAAGGTCGCGTGTCTCGAAGAGATCGCCTTCCGGCTGGGCTACATCGACGAGACCCAGCTTCGTGATCTGGCGGCGAAGATGGGCAAGAGCAGCTATGGCCAATACCTGAATCGTCTGCTCGCGGAACCGGTGTTCTGGGGATGAGCCACCGGATTCTTCTTACCGGCGTGACCGGGCAGGTTGGCGGGGAGCTGCTCCGGAGTCTCGCCTCGCTGGGCGAGGTGATCGCACCCGCGCGCGGTGAGCTCGACCTCACCGACGCAGCCTCCATTCGCCAGCTTGTTCGCGAGGTCCAGCCGCGCTGGATCGTCAACCCGGCGGCCTACACCGCAGTCGATAAAGCCGAGAGCGAACCGGAACTGGCCTACGCGATCAATACCGAGGCGGTGCGTGTCCTGGGAAAAGAAGCTGACAGAATCGGAGCAGGGGTCATCCATTTCTCAACGGACTATGTGTTTGATGGAGAAATAGATACGCCTTACCATGAGTTTCATCCAACACGTCCTATTGGCGTCTACGGTGCAAGTAAGCTGGCCGGCGAAGAAGCTCTGGCCAATAGCAGAGCTCCTCATCTGATCTTCCGCACAAGCTGGGTCTACGGAACCACGGGCAAGAACTTTCTGAAGACTATCCTTAAGATTGCGCGTGAGAAAGACCGTCTCCGAGTCGTTGCCGATCAGCATGGAGCTCCGACCTGGAGCCGGGACCTGGGCCGCCTAACCGCACATGTGATCCGCATAATAGAAAAACAATCGGCAGACTCCAACCTGTATATAGGAATGTCAGGGGTCAGCGGCATCTATCACGCAGCCGGGGCCGGGGAGACGACCTGGCATGGATTCGCCGTTGCTGCCATCGAGCACGCGCGTGAATTCGACCCATCCTTGAAGCTGGCGGAGGTCGATGCCATCTCGACCTCCGAGTACCCCACGCCGGCAAGGCGGCCGGCCAACTCGCGCCTGAGCTGCGATAAGCTGGCCGCGACCTTTGGCTGGAGGATGATGGACTGGCACGACTCCCTGCGCGAGGTAATGGCGGAGCTGGAACCCACAAGGAGAGAGCTGTGAGCGGCAAGGCGCTGTTTCTCGACCGTGACGGCGTAGTGAACATCGAGATCGGTTATCTGCATCGCGTGGAAGAGGTGAGGTTTCTTCCCGGTATCTTCTCTCTTTGCCGTACCGCCATGCGGCTGGGCTACCGGTTGGTGATCGTCACCAATCAGTCCGGGATTGCGCGTGGCTACTACACCGAAGCTGATTTCGAGACGCTCATGTTCTGGATGCGGGGGGAGCTTCGCGCCCAAGGGGTCGAGCTCGATGCCGTCTATTACTGCCCCTACCACCCGGAACACGGCGTCGGCGAGTATAAGCGCGAGCACGAAGACCGCAAGCCCGGCGCCGGCATGCTGTTGCGGGCCCAGAGGGAGTTTGGCGTCTCGCTGGCTGACTCCGTCATGGTCGGCGACCGCTGCAGCGACATCGCCGCCGCCAATGGAGCCGGGCTGCGGCAGGCCTTTCTGATTGCCGGCACGGAGGAAGCGGCCTGCACGGGCAGGTATCTCGCGGTCCGGGAGCTCGCCGAGATTGAAGGCTGGCTGGAGCAGAACTCCTGAGATCCCGCTCTATACTCTAGACTTTTTATCGTGCCGGTCCCGGCCGGCAGGTCATCGCCTTTCCTCAAAAAACCGCGGATTTGAATTTGTCTATACGCCCTAAGGAAGCTCGGCATCCCGGAAGGAGGTTCCGGCGGCGTCTTTCGCGCTGACCGAGGGAGTCGTATCTCCAAGTAGATGAAGAGGCCACTCGATTCCGAGCATGGGATCGTTCCAGAGAACCGACCGCTCCCCGGAAGGAAAGTAGGGATTGGTGGTCTTGTAGAGGACCTCCGCGGTCTCGGAGACGACCAGAAAGCCGTGGGCGAATCCTTCGGGGATCCAGAGCAGCTCAAGATCGCCGCTGTCACTTCGCGGCTTGAGATGAAAACCGGCCCACTTCCCGAACTGGGGGGAGTCCCGACGCAGATCGACTGCCACGTCCCAGATCTCTCCTGAGAGTACGCGAACCAGCTTCCCCTGTGGCTTAACTAATTGATAATGAAGGCCTCGAAGCACTCCGTGGACGGAAAACGACTGATTGTCCTGGACGAAATCGACGGGCAGGCCCGCGGCTGCGAAAGAGGAGGTGTTGAAGACCTCTGTGAACCACCCGCGGTTGTCGCCGAAACGGCGTGGCCGGAGGAGCTTGACGTCGTGCAGCGGGGTATCCAATACCTGCATCCGACTAGTCTAGCTGAAGATTCTGCCTCTTTCTTTCGGGCTCCAAAACGAAACCAGAGGTTCAACCGGCGCAGAAGATAGATTGTGGGAAAGTAGGTTCCTGTGATTAGAATGAACGGACGGTCACAAATGAAGCACTTATCAGGATTGCCGGAGCTACCGAGAGGTCGAACGATAGGAGCAAATTTCAAGATCGTCCTCCCTCCGGAGTGACGACTGGGCCATAGCGAGAGAAGGGCAGAGAACGGCGGGTTTCACAGAATAGATAGTAAAGATCGCCGTCGAAACTTTGGACGCAAGAACAACCGGTATGCCGGAGCTCGCATGAACAGGCGGGTAGGTAATACAGACATGGAATCTCAATGCAGGGTGAATATCAATCTCCCGAGTCGCGGATAGCGGCTGTCGAAGATTCTTATTCGTATACAGAAACGGTCAGCAGGCCGGTATTTCGATACCCCCTTGATGGGATGCCTTCGGAGTTGTTTCGTTACAGGGTTATCAAGCGGTGCCTTGATATCTTTTTGATCTTACTCTGCACTCCCTTGATCCTGTTGGCGATCGGGGTCGTCGGGATGCTAGTGGTTCTCAGCTCTCCGGGCCCGATCTTCTATTCGCACCGACGGATACGCAAGAACGGCGCGTTTTTCTCGATGTGGAAGTTCCGTACGATGTGCGTCAACTCGGCCGAGGTGCTCGAGGAGCATCTGGCGAAGCATCCGGCTGCGCGCGCGGAGTGGAACCAGACCCATAAGTTGCGTCATGATCCCCGCATCACCCGGATCGGATCGATTCTGCGGCGTTACTCGCTGGACGAGCTTCCCCAGTTCTGGAACGTTCTGGTCGGGCATATGAGTCTGGTGGGCCCACGCCCTATCGTGGCCGCAGAGGTGGAGAAGTACGGCGACTGCTTCGAGTGCTACTGCCGGGTCAAGCCCGGCCTCACCGGCCTCTGGCAGGTCTCCGGCCGTAGCGAGCTGACTTACGACGAGAGGGTCGCCCTCGACTGCGAGTACGTCAATCGCTGGTCTCTGCGGCGCGATCTCCAGATCCTGATGCGGACCTTTACGGCCGTGGTCAATCAGGATGGAGCTTACTAGGCTTTATCGACCTATTGAAGACGATGGCCTGCCTGCCGGGCCCACTGCGCATGAAGTCCCCCCAGCGAGCGCACCCTTCGTGACGCATATATTCCCTTCGGGTCGAGGCTCCCGTTGGTCGCTTGCATAAATCTTTGCGCCGACCAGCGGGAGGCCCACGCCGAAGGCGATATATGCCCCACGAAGTGGGCGGTGCCCGCGTAGGGCGCCCGCGCGGCAGCGCCTGTCTTCCTCTTTTTTTGCCGCATAATAGTCTCAACATCGGCGAGGAGAAGACTTTGCATGGAGCGGATACGGGATGTAATCAAAGGTGGCCTACGGGTCGGCCTTGAAGCGCTCTCGGCCGAAGATCGCCTTGCGATGGCATGGGTGGCGATCGGAGGCCCGAGGCTGGCCGCGCAGGCAGCGGTCGCCGCCTACGACGAAGAGACCGGCATCGTGACGGTCGCGGTTCGCGAGCGGCCGTGGCTCGAGGAGTTGCGCTCGATGAGTTCGCAGCTCGAGCCCCAGCTTGCCGAGAGCGCCGGCGTGCGGGTATCCAAGCTACACTGGATTGTGAAGCGGTATTGAGCCAAACCAAAGAGGAACTACGCCAAGCAATGAGTGGGCAGTCTGAAGTCTCGATCGAAGAGGTGCGGAGGGTGGCTGAGCTGGCCAACCTGGAGTTGACCGCCGAGGAAGAGCCGCGCATGCAGCGCGATCTCAACGCAATCCTGGGGTATATCGAGCAGTTGAGTGAGCTGGATACCAGCTCAGTCGCTCCCATGGCCCAGGTGGGAGAGGTCCTCGAGGACCGGGTCGTCTCCCCCCATGGAGAGACGCTGCGCCTCGATATCGTCCAGCCCTCGCTCGACCGGGCCGACGTGATGGCCTCGGCTCCCGAGACCGACGGCCGCTTCTTCAAGGTCCCCAAGGTCATCGAGCGATAGCGCCGGGTTGAACCCAAGGCAGCGTTCAGGCCCCGAACCAGAGAGTTTTCCGGAGAGAGAAGGTTTTGACCTTACAGAGTCTTAAAAATTTGACCATCAATGAGGTGCGCGAGGCAGTCGCCGCTGGACGCACCACGGCTACCGCTCTGGCCGAGGCACACTACGAGCGGATTGCCGCCGAGGATGGGCAGATCAACTCCTACCTGGCGCTGAGCCGCGACCGCGCCCTGATCCAGGCGGAGAAGATCGACCAGATGGCGCAGCGGGGTGAGGTCCTTCCACCGCTGGCAGGCGTTCCTGTGGGAATCAAGGATGTGCTGGTGATGCGCGGCGTCCCAGCGACGGCCGCCTCGCTGGTTCTGAAGGACTATCGTCCACCGTATGACGCGACCTCGGTGCAGCGGCTGGAAGCTGCCGGAGCCGTGCTGCTGGGCAAGATCAACTGCGACGAGTTCGCGATGGGAAGCTCGAACGAGAACTCCGCTTATGGCCCGGTGCGCAATCCCAGGGCTCTCGACCGGGTTCCCGGCGGCTCGAGCGGCGGTTCGGCGGCGGCGGTTGCGGCGGGTTTTGCCGTCGCCACGCTGGGAACCGACACCGGCGGCTCCATCCGCCAGCCGGCAGCCTTCTGCGGCGTCGTGGGGGTGCTTCCCACCTATGGACGCGTCAGCCGGTATGGCCTGATCGCCTTCGCCTCGTCGCTCGATCGGGTGGGACCGTTCACGAGAAATGTGAAGGATGCTGCGACGATGCTCGAGGTTCTGGCCGGGAGGGATGCGCTCGACGCAACCTCGTCCGACCGGCCGTCAGGAGATTACGTGGCTGCGCTCGAGAAGCCGGTCGAAGGGCTTAGAGTCGGAGTGCCGGAAGAGTACTTCGGCGAGGGGCTCGATCCTGAGATTCGCGCCGCGGTGGAGAAGGCTCTCGACGCCCTCAAAGCTGCAGGCTGCACTATCAGAAAGGTCAGTCTGCCGCACACGAAGTATGCCGTGCCAGCCTATTATGTGATCGCGACCGCCGAGGCCTCTTCGAACCTTTCACGGTTCGACGGCGTGCGTTTCGGCCTCCGCGATCACGAGGCCAAGACGCTCTCCGATATGTACCGCAAGACCCGCGATGCCGGGTTCGGGGCCGAGGTCAAGCGCAGGATCCTGCTTGGAACCTACGCGCTCAGCGCCGGCTATTATGACGCTTACTACAAGAAGGCCCAGCAGGTTCGGGCCTTGCTGGCGCGGGACTTCCTTGAGGCCTTTCACGAAGTGGATGTTCTGATCGCTCCTGTTACCCCCACCCCGGCCTTCCGGCTGGGCGAGAAGACCGACGATCCGATCAAGATGTATCTCGAGGACATCTACTCGGTGGCTGCCAGCCTTGCTGGCGTCTGTGGCATGAGCGTTCCCTGCGGCGAGACCTCCGAGGCCCTGCCCATCGGGGTTCAGGTGCTGGGAAGGCACTTCGACGAGGCGACGATGCTGCGGGTCGCCCGGGCGATCGAACAGAGCCAGCAGGGATAAGACAGGCGCTCCACGCGCAGTGGGCCCGGCCAGCAGGCCATCGCCTTTCCTCCCGAAAACCCTAGATTTGAATTTGTCGATACCGCCGGGGCCTTGGGGTATTCTGAAGGTCTCGTCTGAAAGTCTGCGGGATTCTCGTGAGCCTTCTTGAGAAGGTACGTTTGGTGAGGTTGATCGTTTTGCAAAGATTGGGTCGGATGCACTTCGGTTTTGCGCGGTTCCGCACGTTGGTATGGGTTGCAACTTTGTCTTTCGGGGCCGTCTCGGCTGTGGCTCAGCTTCCGGTCCAAACGCTCGGCGCAGGCGGAGGAAACAGCCAGAACGGCTCTAGCAGCAGCTCCTGTTCTCCCTCCGACCCCACCTGCGGAGGCAGCACCTACTCCGACTACACGCCGCAGAACGGATCGCAGGGCAACGCCCTTCCCCTGAACGGCCCCGTGCTTACGGCCCCCCAGCAGCAGCAGCAGAACGGTACGACCGGCAACAACCAGGGCCAGCAGCAGGTCTCGACCTATAATCCCTTCCAGCGTATCCCGCTCGACCCTCCGACCGAGTTTCAGCAGATGGTCGCCAACTCAGTCGGAAAGATGCTTCCCATCTTTGGGGCGAGCCTCTTTCGCAACCCTCCTTCGACCTTTGCTCCAGCGAACAATGTTCCCGTGACCCCCGACTACGTCGTCGGTCCCGGCGATGAGCTTCAGATCCAGTCCTGGGGACAGGTCACGACGAACGGTCGCTTCCCGGTCAACCGTTCGGGAGACGTCTTCGTTCCCCAGGTCGGCACGGTGCACGTCGCGGGCCTGCGCTTCGACCAGGTCCAACCTACGCTGCAGACACAGATGAGCAAGCTCTTCCGCAACTTCCAGCTTAACGTCAGCATGGGACAACTGCGGTCGATCCAGGTCTTCCTGGTAGGGCAGGCACGGCGTCCGGGAACCTACACTATCAGCTCGCTCAGCACGCTGGTCAATGCCATCTTCGTCACTGGAGGACCTTCCCCGCAGGGCAGCCTGCGGCACATCCAGCTGAAGCGTGGCGGCAAGCTAATCGTCGATCTCGACCTCTACGACCTCTTATTGCGTGGCGATAAATCGAGCGACGTTCCGATGCTCTCCGGCGACGTCATCTATATTCCCCCGGTGGGCCCGCAGGTGGCTGTGGCCGGGAATGTCAGGGTTCCCGCGATCTATGAGCTGCGCTCGGCCGACACCACCGTCGGCGATGTGGTCGACCTGGCCGCTGGACCGACCGGAGTCGCCTCGCGCGACAAGATTCGCCTGGAGCGGGTGGACGCGAACCACCTGCGCTCCACCCTTGAGGTCTCGCTCGATAACCAGGGCAAGACCACGCTGGTGCAGGACGGCGATCTCCTGGAGCTCACCGCCATCGCCGGGGAGTTCAAGGAAGCCGTCACCCTCAAGGGCAACGTGGCTAATCCCGGCCGTTATGCGTGGAAGCCCGGCATGCGGGTGAAGGATCTCTTCCCGGATAAAGACGCTCTCATCACCCGCGACTATTGGCTGAAACGCAGCCAGCTCGGTCAGCCGATGATGACCTACATCCCCACCTGCCTTCCCACCACGCCCTACGGCGTTCCCAGCCTGCGTTACGGCATCCCGGTGGGCGACGAGGGCGATGATCCCTTCTGGCGCTACTCTTCTTCGATCGAGTACCAGGAGCTGCGCGGATATCCTGCGCTCGCCCGTAGTAACCAGGCCAACCTCTTGAGCGACGGATCGATCCCCCCTCCGCGCATCGACCCCAATACGCAGCTGCCGATCGATTCCATCAGCGACGGCGCACTGGACTGCTCGCTGAACACCGAGGTCCCACCCTACATCAACCGCATCTACGCCCAGACGACGGCGCAGACGAATCCGCAGGGTCAGAACAACAACTCCAGCAATTCCAACGCGCAGTCTTCGCTTGGGGGAGATGCCAGCGGCACCAGCCAGGTCAGCTCGGCCTCAGCCAGCCTGGGCTCCACTCCGAAGAGCAATAACTCCGGCCAGTTCCAGCCGCGCAACGACGTCAAGCTAAGTGAGCCGGACATCGACTGGTCCTACGCGGTCATTGAGCGGCAGAGCAAAGAAAATCTCACCACATCGCTTCTGCCCTTCAACCTGGGCAAGCTGGTCCTCGAAGGCGACGCCTCGCAGAACCTCGAGCTGATGCCGGGTGACGTGGTCACCATCTTCTCGAAGGCGGACATTCACGTACCTCAGACCCAGCAGACGCGCTTTGTCCGGCTCGAGGGTGAGTTTGTCTCCTCCGGTATTTATAGCGTGCAGCCAGGCGAGACGCTCCGCCAGCTTATCCGCCGTGCCGGCGGTGTCACTCCCGACTCCTATCTTTATGGCTCGGAGTTCACGCGTGAATCGACCCGACGCGTGCAGCAGCAGCGACTGAACGAGTACGTCAACCAGATCGCGCTCCAGGCCAGCACCGTCGCCAGCGCCAACGCCAGCCGCTCCATCAGCCCGCAGGACACGGCGGCGGCAGCTAATGCGCAGCAGCAGAACATGAGCATCGTGGCCAGCCTTCGCCAGGCTCGCGCGACCGGCCGCGTCGTTCTCGAGATCCCTGTTGATGCCCGTACCATCGACCAGCTTCCCGACCTGCAGCTGGAGGATGGCGACCGGTTCATCGTGCCTCGTGTGCCGTCCACGGTCGCTGTCGATGGCGCAGTCTACAACCAGAACTCGTTTATCTACGATCCCCACCGCAGGGTCGGCGACTACATTCGCCAGGCAGGTGGAGCGAACCGGGATGCCGACCAGAAGCGAGCCTATGTCATTCGTGCAGGCGGAGCGGTCATCAGCAAGCAGTACAGCTCCTCGTTGCGCGGCAGCGGATTCAACTCGCTGCACGTCTATCCGGGCGACACTATTGTGATCCCGCTGAACCTCGACAAGGGCAAGGCGATACGACTGATCGTCGATATTGCCCAGATCGTCGGACAGTTCGGTATCGCAATCGCCGCCGCGAACACGGTCCTCGGCCAGTAATTTGTGCCTCGGCGCAAAACCGTCGGTTCGATTCTGACGCAGGCCATCGAAAAGGAAGGGCCCCACACAGGGGCCTCTTCCTTTTTTGCATGAAGGCCCTTTGTATGAAGGCGGCGCGAATCGTGTGTACGACCGATGGTCACAAAACATTGCTTATCCGAATCCATCCCCATCTCTTCCACAATTGAGCCTGCATAGAATCGCACTCAGCTATGCTCATCCTGCCCACCATGCTCACCCGACGCTCCGCCATCGCCTGCTTCGCCACCGCTGCTATCAGGCCCTCCGCTCTGCTGGTCGACCTCGCCGCCGGGCTCGCGGATACACTTCGCTCCCTTGAGAGAAGGAGCCAGGGGAGGCTGGGTGTCGCCGTTCAGCTCCCCTCCGGAGAGAGCGCTCAACTTCGAGGCGACGAGCGCTTTCCCATGTGCAGCACCTTCAAGTTTCTGGCGGCGTCGCTGGTGCTCGAGCGTGTCGATCAGGGAAAGGAGCATCTCGACCGGGCCATCTCTTACTCCAGGTCGGACCTGGTCTCCTATTCGCCCGAGACCGAAAAGCACGCCGGAGGAAGCATGACCGTGGCGGAGTTGTGCAAAGCAGCCCTTACCCTCAGCGACAACACCGCCGCCAATCTCCTGCTCTCGAGCTTCGGCGGCCCACCGGCGGTCACTGCCTTCGTTCGCTCCATCGGCGACGCGACGACGCGGCTCGACCGCAACGAGCCCACCCTGAACGAGGCCACGCCCGGCGATCCACGCGACACCACCACGCCGAACGTCATGCTTCGTAACCTGCGGCGCATTCTCTTGGAAGACGTTCTCAAGCCTTCTTCTCGCCAGCAGCTCACAGACTGGATGCTGGCCAACACGACGGGCAACGCCAAGTACCGCGCCGGGCTTCCCTCCGGCTGGAAGGTCGTCGACAAGACCGGCTCCGGCTCGCGCGGCACCAACAACGACATCGGCGTCCTGTGGCCGCCCGCGGGCAAGCCGATCCTCGTTACCTCCTACCTGACGGCAACGCCGCTCTCGACCGATGCCGCGAATGCCATCCACGCCGAAGTCGCTCGCGCCGTCGCAGTATCCTATTCGTCATGAAAGCCGCCGTCCTCCGCAGCCTCGTTCCCGTGCTCTCGCTCGAGGAAATGCCTCGCCCCGAGCTCATCCCCGGCCACATTCTGCTGCGCGTGCTGGCGTGCGGGGTCTGCCGCACCGACCTGCATATCTTCGAGCACGATCTCCCTGCGCTCCGTGATCCTTTGATCGCCGGCCACCAGATCGTCGGCGAGGTCATTGACGGGGCAACCGAGGAGCTTCCCCTGGGTTCGCGCGCCGGGGTCTCCTGGATCGGTGGAATCGACGGCACCTGCCCCTTCTGCAGGCGTGGGGAAGAAAATCTCTGCGATGCGCTAACCTTTACCGGCTACAGCGTCGATGGAGGCTATGCGGAGTATGCCCTGGTCCGGTCGGACTTCGCCTTCCCTCTTCCTGCGGAGGTTGAACCAAAGTATCTCGCGCCGTTGCTCTGCGCCGGAATCATCGGATTCCGCAGCCTGCGGGTCGCGGAAACACAGCCGGGCGACCGTGTGGGACTCTTCGGCTTCGGGGCCTCGGCCTCGCTCACCATCGAGGTGCTGAAGCACTGGGGCTGCGAGATCTATGTCTCGACGCGCGGCGAGCAGCACCGGACGCAAGCCAGGGAGCTGGGCGCGCTGTGGGTGGGCAGCGAAGAGGAGAAGCCGCCGGTTGCGCTCGACCGCGCCGTGACCTTCGCGCCCGCGGGCGCGGTCGTGGTTGCGGCTCTTTCGAGCCTCCGCAAGGGTGGGGTTGTGGCCATCAATGCAATTCATCTGGACCAGATACCGGCCTTCAACTACGACAGACTTCTGTGGGGTGAGAGGCAGATTCGATCGGTCGCCAATATGACGCGGCAGGATGCCCGCGACTTTCTCGCCCTGGCGCATGAGATCGGCATTCGGCCGCGCGTCCGCACCTTCCCTCTGGATCAGGCGAATGAGGCACTCCAGGCGGTCAAGCAGGAGACCGCGGAGGGGCCGGTCGTGATCCTTCCGTAGGCCACAGTCACTTCTTCGGCGCGAGGTTGGGGAGCGGCCGGTTGCGGTTCTTGAGCGTATCCAGTGAGACCGTTCCGGCCGGCATCTCCTTGCCGACATCGGGCATGAAGATCTCCAGCCCCTTGGCCGGCGTCATCCGGGTGTATCCCTTCACCACCTGGCTCTGGTAGTTGGCTAGGTCGAGGTCGAACCAGACGTCGTCGGAGGCGTCGATCAGGGTCAGGTCGGCGTCCTGCATGGCGAGCTTGCCGAACTCGACCGCTCCTCCGCGAAGACGGAGGAAGTTGTGCCACTGGGCCAGCTCCGCCTCATCTTCGGGATCGGTGCTGCCGTAGGTCACCTCGACGTCAGGGGTCTGGACCCGGATTCCGGACATCTGCCCGCGAATGTGAGGAGGCGGCAGCAGACGGGTAGTGTCGAGGTAGATCTCGTTCTCCGTGACCTCGAAGCCGGGTATGGGCTGCGGACCGACGATGTCCTTGACCTCGACCTTCAGACTTCCCATGAGAGCCTTCATCGGAATCTTCAACACATTGATCTTCGAGACGGTGAAGTGAATCCTTCCGTTGGGGGCGGGAGCCAGGGTGCCGGTGAGCTCGACCGGGAGGGGAACGAGAAATTTGTGCAGGGTTCCGGAGATCTTGAGATCGCTGCCGGTTCCGCTGAGCTTTATGTTCCCGAGCGGCGACTGGGAGGCGACCCGGGAGTTGAGATAGGTCTCGATGTCGCCGATGTTAGCGTGGATCAGGCCGCGATCGATGTGGAAGATGAAGGACTCCTCATCGTCGAGCGAGGGGGCGCGGTCGGCGCGGGTGGGCACCATCTCCCCACGCAGCCAGCGCACGTAGATGCGGAAGTTCGGGCCTTTGCGGAGTTCGAGGTTATGCGCATAGACGGTGGTCAATCCGCCCGCCGGCGTGCGATTCGAGCTCACCGACCCGGTGACGAAGCTGTTTGATGGCCCGGCGGCAGAGTGCTTCGGTCGCACGGAGCCGATGATCCATGCGATAAGCACAGCAGACACGGCGGCGAGGGCGGCGATAAGGACGTAGCGTCGTCGGTTCATCGGAGATGGTATGGGGCTGCCTCAAGAATTCAACGGTTCTTCCTGTAAGATGCAAAATCGCTGCCTGCCGGAAGATTCGCGAAAGCTTAAGAGGCCTATCATGGACAGGTGATGAATACCGATCTGAATCTCGCCACGCTGACGACGGAGGCCCGCAATCCCCGCACCACCCATATTGATCAGGTCTCGACGCTCGAGATGGTCACGCTGATGAATGAGGAGGATCAGAGCGTCCCGCAAGCCGTGGCGAAGGAGCTGCCCCGGATCGCTCGCTCTATCGATGAGATTGCGGCACGGTTTGCCCGAGGAGGAAGGCTGTTCTACATCGGCGCGGGGACCAGCGGGCGGCTGGGGGTGCTGGACGCCTCGGAGTGCCCGCCGACCTTCTCGGTGCCTCCGTCGCTGGTGCGGGGGATGATCGCGGGAGGGGACTCGGCGCTGCGCAAGTCGAGCGAGAGGTCGGAGGACTCGAAGGAGCAGGGCGCGCTCGACCTGATCGCTGCCTGCTTCTTGAGGGACGATGCGCCGGATACGCTGGTGGGGATCGCGGCCAGTGGGCGCACGCCGTATGTGATCGGCGCGATGGAGCACGCCAGGAGCCTGGGCGCTCTGGTGATCTCGTTGACCTGCGTGGCCGGATCGCAGATGGCCACGCTCGCAGACATCGCCATCGCTCCGGTGACGGGCCCGGAGGTCGTTACTGGATCGACGCGCATGAAGGCGGGAACCGCGACCAAGCTGGTGCTGAATATGATCTCGACCGGGGTGATGATTCGGACGGGAGCCGTTTACGGCAACCTGATGGTGAACGTGCAGCCGACCAACCAGAAGCTGGTGGACCGGGCGCATCGCATCATCGCCGAGGCGACGGGAGTGGATCGTGAGGTTGCGTCGAGGCTGTTGGAAGAGGCAGGCAGCGTGAAGGTAGCGATTGCGATGCAGAAGCTGGGTGTGGACAGGAGCGCGGCGGAAGAGAAGTTGATGGCTGCGGGTGGGAGTCTCGCTGGGGCGCTGGCTTAGCTAGGCATCTTCTGGAATCTGCGCTGCCGCGCGGACGCCCTACGCAGGCAGCGCTCACTTCGTGGGGTGTATACCGGCTTCGCCATGGGCCTCCCGTTGGTCGGCACAAACATTTTTGTGAGCGACCAACGGGAGCCTCGACCCGAAGGGAGTACACAGGTCACGAAGTGACCGCCTCACGCGTAGTGGGCCCGGGCCGGCAGGCCACCGCCTTTTCTAAAAGAGGCTCAGTTTTCTTGGCATCTCAATGCCAAGGTGCTCGTAGGCGAGGCGGGTGGCGACGCGGCCGCGCGGGGTGCGGTCGAGGAAGCCGATCTGGATCAGGAAGGGCTCGTAGACCTCCTCGAGCGCGTCCTGCTCCTCGGCCAGCGCAGCGGCGAGGGTGTTGAGCCCGACCGGGCCGCCGTCGTACTTCTCGATGATGGTGCGGAGCAGACGGCGGTCGAGCTCGTCGAAGCCGTGCGCGTCCACCTCGAGCAGCTCGAGCGCCTTGCAGGCCGTGTCGCGGTCGATCTTTCCGGAGGCGCGCACCTGGGCGTAGTCGCGTACGCGGCGCAGGAGGCGATTGGCGATGCGCGGGGTTCCGCGGGAGCGCATGGCGATCTCGGCGGCCCCGTCCCGGTCAATGGGGACGCCGATCACGTCGGCGGAGCGCTCGACCACGAAGCGCAGCTCGTCGTCGGTGTAGAACTCGAGGCGCAGAAGGATGCCGAAGCGCGAGCGCAAGGGCGACGACAACAGGCCGGGGCGCGTCGTTGCGGCGACGAAGGTGAAGGGCTTGATGTCCATGACATGCGTACGGGCCGCGGGGCCCTGGCCGATCATGATGTCGAGCTTGTAGTCCTCGAGCGCGGTGTAGAGCTTCTCTTCGAGCACGGGCTGCAGGCGATGAATCTCGTCGAGGAAGAGCACCTGCCTGTCGCGGATGTTGGTGAGGATGGCGGTGAGGTCGCCCTGGATCTGCAGCGCGGGGCCGGAGGTCTGCTGGAAGCCGACGTCGAGCTCGTTGGCGATGATGGTGGCGAGCGTGGTCTTGCCCAGGCCGGGAGGACCGAAGAGCAGGACGTGGTCGAGCGCCTCGCCACGCGAGCGGGCGGCCTCGAGGGCGATGGCCAGCTGCTCCTTGGCCTTGGTCTGGCCGATGAACTCGTTGAGCCGGTGTGGGCGCAGCTTCAGCTCGAAGGTGGCGTCGTCGTCGACGCGGCCGGCGGAGACCAACCGCTCGGCATCGGCTTTCGATCCGCGGTTGAGATCGATCGGGTTTTTCTTCGGAGACTCCACTGAGGCGATACTAAGGCGAAGAGAGCGCCGAGGCAATCCTCCGTGAGGGTTCATCCGTCTTGGAATGCGGAGTCCGTTTACATTCTCGAGGTCACGAAGAGGCCGCCCGAGATGGCCAGCAGGTCTTCGACGACGGCGATGACGAAGTCCGGCACGCGCATCTGGAGGACCAGGCCGCGACGGATGTAGTATCCGGCGAAGGCTCCGGCGACTCCTCCCAGAAGCCCCAGAACGGCTCCGACGGCCAGGGCTTTGCCTCCGCTGGCGGCCAGGGCGGCACCACAGAGAGCCCCGGTTACGGCACGGGCGATCAGGCCCATCGCACTTGTTCTGGCAGGCGTCTTTGGGAGCTTGTCGGCGATGAGTTCGCCGATGGCGAGGAAGGTAAAGATCCACAGGGCGGGTTGCGCGGTAAGGAACTGGAGCGGTGTTCCCTCCAGATGAATCCAGCGCAGGTAAGCGGCGGCGCAGACGATCGCGGGAGCCATCATGGAGCGAAGCCCGGCGACACATCCAATCAGAAAGCAGAGCAGAAGTACCGAGAAGATCATCCGTCCACGCATCCTTTCCGGCAAAACGGAAGTAGCGAGTCATTCTCGCGCAAAGATTGCAGTTCGACAACTGCTTTCGCGTGAGAGCGGCGAGATAGCCCTCCTGATGGAGGAGGGAAGCGGATCGGGATACTGGGGGGCGTATCGACCTACTGAAGAGAATGGCCTGCTGCGCGACAGCGCTGTTCTCTTCAATAGGTCGATATGCCCTAAAGTAATTTCCCCAAATTTGTGCCTGAATGAGACCATTCCGTGTCGTTTCCCTTTGAGAGAAAACAACGCCAACCGCCTCTTGGAGCTCTACACCTTCAGGGAAATTGCTATAGGCTGGAGACCGATGCACGTTCGGTCTCACCCCTTGTTCTTGCGATCCAGACAGCGCCGTTTTGCCGCACCGGCAGCCTCCGCACTCGTGTCGCTGCTGACCTCGTGCGCGAGTCCCGGGCCGCCGCGCCCTCCCTCGCTTCACCTGCCGGAGGTGATGAACGATCTGGCAGCGCAGCGCGCGGGACAGACCGTCCATCTGCACTGGACGACGCCCTCTCGCACGACCGATCGGCTGACCGCTCCCTCGCCGATGACGGCTGAGATCTGCCGGGAGGCATCTCCGGCACCGGAATCTCACGAATCTGCCTCCGCGGCCTTGGGACAGACCATACCGCCGCCTCAATCGGTTCCGGGATGCGACCCCGCCGTTCGGCTCGCGGTGAAGCCCGGCGAGACGGATGCCGACGATCAGCTTCCGAGCGAGCTTGCCGCAGGAGAGGCTCGGCTCATCCGGTATCGAATTCGCATCCTCAACCCCGGCGGACATTCGGCAGGATACTCTCGCGGGACGATGGCCCTGGCGGGAGCGGCTCCACCACCAATCCAGCTTAAAGCGAGCGCAACCCGCTATGGAGCTGTACTCGAATGGCAGCCGTCGGAGCCGGGATCGTGGATCGAGCTCGACCGCAAACTTCCCGCTGCGCCTAAATCAAATAAGCCGAAGAAGAAGGCTTCGCTCTCGTTGCCCGAGAATGAGCCCGCGGAGATCCGTCTTCGTGCCGGAGGCGACGGTGCGCAGGCGCCGGACCCTGGCGGCACGCTTGATCGCGGAGCGCGGCGAGGGGAGAGCTATCGCTACACCGCCCAGCGCGTCCGCACGGTCGAATTGGACGGACATCGTTACGAGCTGCGCGGCGCGGTCTCGCCGACGGTCGAACTCACCATGACGGACCGCTTCCCTCCGTCTGCGCCCACGGAGCTGGCTGCGATTCCGGGCGCGGAGGGGGATATCCTCACGATCGATCTCTCCTGGCAGCCCAGCAGCGAGGCCGATATCGCGGGTTACAACGTCTACCGGCGTGAGGGTGCAACGGGAGAATTCGAGCGAGTCTCGAAGACCCCGGTGCTTGGTCCGGCGTTCTCTGACTTGACCGTCGTTCCCGGACACAGCTACACCTATCGCGTCACCGCGGTGGACGGCTCGGGTAACGAGGGACCAGCATCGAACGAGATTACGGAGAAGAGCCCAAAGTCGACAAATCCAGATCGATGAATCCAGCTCGGTGAAGAATCGGCCAGGAAAGGAAGACAGCGACGATGAAGTACTGTAGATATCGCTCTGCCTCGGGCATCGCCCGTTACGCGCAGGTAGAGGAGCGGGATGGAGCCCTGTGGGCCGTGCATTCCATGGTCGCGCCTGAGGAGGACCTTGCCGGGCGCCTGGCCGAGTTGGAGGACATCTCCACCGAAACCTTCGCGGCTGCTCCGCTGGACAGCCTTTCGTTATTGCCTCCGGTCGTGCCGACGAAGATCGTCTGCGTGGGGCGCAACTACAGCGAGCATGCGGCGGAGCTGGGCAACGATGTTCCGAAAGAGCCTCTGCTCTTTCTCAAGCCGCCCTCTTCGCTGCTGGCGGCCGAAGGCACGGTCCTGATGCCGTCGCTCTCCAGGCGCGTGGACTATGAAGGCGAGCTGGCCATCGTGATCGGCCGCCGCTGTCGCAATCTTGGTCCGGACGAGGATGTTCTACCGTATATCCGCGGCTACACCATCGTGAACGACGTGACGGCTCGCGATATTCAGAAGTCCGATGGGCAGTGGACACGCGGCAAGGGGTGGGATACCTTTTGCCCGGTCGGGCCTGTCGTCGCCATTCAGGGGCCAGACGAGGTCGATCCGCTTCATGGAGCTCCAGTCTTTGTGACCACACGGTTGAATGGCGAGATAAAGCAGAAGGGCTCGACGGCGGACCTGATCTTTCCGATCGATTCTCTGTTGCGGTATATCTCGGCGTTCCTTACGCTTGAGCCTGGCGATTTGATCCCCACGGGAACACCCTCCGGGGTGGGGCCGGTGGCCTCTGGCGACCGGGTAGAGGTAGAAGTGACGGGCCTCGGAACTTTGAAGAATATCTTTCAAACGGAATAAATGGTTTATTTACAGGCGTGTGATGCAATCAACGGGTTCCGCGCCGGGTCACGCAACGTCCCGGAACTTGGTAAAATCAAAGTAAGCAGCGAAGGAGCGCATAATGGCGACAATCTTGGAACAGCTTCGTAGCATGACCACCGTGGTATCCGACTCCGGTGATATCAACGCAATCAAGCAGTACAAGCCAACCGATTCGACGACCAATCCGTCGCTGATCCAGGCAGCTGCCGGGATGCCGGAGTATCAGTCGATCGTCGATGACGTGCTCAAGCAGGCCCGCAAGGACGCTGGCTCGAACGCGACGGACAAAGAGGTCGCCACGCTCGCGTTCAAGTCCCTCGCCGTGGCCTTCGGCAGAAAGATTCTCGAAATCGTCCCGGGCCGCGTCTCCACCGAGGTGGATGCCCGCCTGTCGTACGACACCGACAAGTCGATCGAGACCGCCCGCGACATCATCGCGCAGTATGAGAAGGCGGGCATCTCGCGCGAGCGCGTGCTGATCAAGCTAGCCTCCACCTGGGAGGGCATCCGCGCCGCCGAGATCCTGGAGAAGGAAGGCATTCACTGCAACATGACCCTCCTGTTCGGCCTGCACCAGGCAGTCGCCGCGGCCGAAGCCAAAGCGACCCTGATCTCCCCGTTTGTCGGCCGCATTCTCGACTGGTACAAGAAGGATACCGGTAAGGACTACACCCCCGCGGAAGACCCGGGCGTAAAGTCGGTAACGACGATCTACAATTATTACAAGCACTTCGGCTACAAGACCGTGGTCATGGGAGCGAGCTTCCGCAATATCGGCGAGATCGAGGAACTGGCGGGATGCGATCTGCTGACCATCGCCCCCAAGCTGCTGGGCGAGCTCGCGGCCAAGCAGGGAACGCTCGAGCGCAAGCTCGACGCGGAGAAGGCCAAGTCAGTGCAGGTTGAGAAGATCACCGTCGACAAGGAGACCTTCGACAAGATGCACGCGGCTGATCGCATGGCGACAGACAAGCTGAAGGAAGGCATCGACGGCTTCTCCAAGGCGCTCGAAGAGCTCGAGAAGACGCTGGAGAAGCGGCTTGCCGAGATCAGCGAGCCAGCTGCAGCTCACTAAACAAATGTCTTTCCCGGGGGCTCGCCTCACAAAGATGCGACCCCCTTCCTCCCCCGCTGTCTCACTTCTCCCGGTTATGCTGGTTGAGCTTGAAAGTCCCAGAGGATCTGCTCTCCTCGACGTGTGCGGGTCCATCCATACTCCCGGGCCCCCTGAATTCTGTGAAACTGCGCATACGCCGTGATGTTTTGGAGTGAGGATGGCTGACGTACTGCTGGCTGCTACAAATCCCCCTCAGGGGAAGGATGACGTATTTCCTCGCGATAAGCGCATGCCGCATCTGGCAGCGCTCGATGGGGTCCGTGGGCTCGCAATCGCCCTGGTTCTCCTGGTCCACCTGCTGTGGTCCAACAATCATCCGACGGGCTCGGTTGTGATCGACCTGATCCTCAAGATCCGGAACGCCGGATGGGTGGGCGTCGACCTGTTCTTCGCGCTCTCCGGCTTCCTGATCACCGGAATCCTCTTCGACTCGCTCGGCACCCCGCACTACTTCCGCAACTTCTATGTGCGCCGTGTGCTGCGCATCTTTCCCCTTTACTACGGAACGCTGCTGATCCTGTTTCTCATCTTCCGCCCGGGCTGGGACGATGGACGTCAGTTCTACGCTCTGGTGTTCTATCTGCAGAACACTCCGCTCTGGTGGAACGGGCCTGCGACACACGGAATTAAAGATCTTGCCGGTCACCTGTGGTCGCTTGCGGTCGAAGAGCAGTTCTACTTCGTCTGGCCGTTCCTGGTCTTCTGGATCCGCGATCGCCGCAAGCTGCTCTGGACCGCGCTGGCGCTGGCGCTGATGGCGCCGGTGGTCCGGGTCTTCATGCTGGCGCATGGAGCTCCCTTCGAGGCGACCTACAAGACCACGATCTGCCGCGCGGATTCGCTGCTGAGCGGAGCGTGGCTGGCTCTCGCGGTTCGCGGCGAGCGACGGGAGACGGTGCTTCGCTCCGCCGCGCCCGTCTTCTGGACGTCCATTCTGGCCTGCATGGCCATTGCGTGGAGAGCAGGCTCCTTCTCCTGGGAGAGCAGCTACGCCATCAACACCGTCGGCTACAGCCTGCTCGCGGTGGCGGGAACGGCGTTGATCGCGATGGTGCTGCGGCAGGGCTCGATCGCCTCGGCCGCGATGAAATTGTCATGGTTGCGCTGGCTGGGCAAGTACAGCTACGGCATCTACGTCATCCACATGATGGCGGCCTTCGTCTATGGCGAGTTTCTGCGCGAGCACGTTCACTCGCACATCGGCCTGCACGTCGCGATCCTCGCGTGTAATCTGCTGATCACGCTGCCGCTGGCATGGCTGAGCTTCCACCTCTACGAGCAGCCCTTCCTGAAGCTGAAGCGCTACTTCGCATAGCGGCGGTATCCACCTATGCAAGACGGTGGTCTGCCGGCCACGCCTCAGGCCCACCGCGCGTGGAGCGCACCCTTCGTGATGCGTGTACTCCCTTCGGGGGGCTCCCGTTGGTCGCTTGCGTAATCTTTGCGCCGACCAGCGGGAGGCCCACGGCGAAGCCGGTATAAACATCACGAAGTGATCGCTCCACGCGCAGTGGGCCCGCGCGGTAGCGCTGTCTTCTTCAAAGAAGCTGTTTAGCGTGAGTGGGAGTGCCCATGATGGTGATGCCCATGCACCACAACCTCTTCAGCCTCGGGCGGCGAACTGCATCCGTGCGTCGTCTCACAGCCCGTGGTCTCGAGCTGGATGGTGGTGTGGTTGATGTGAAAGCGATCGCGCAGCCGGGAGTTGAGGGCGTCCAGAATGGTCATGCACTCTGACGCGGGCATCTCGCAGACGGTGACGTGGCTGGCGAGCGCGAGCGACTCCGACCCCAGGCTCCAGATGTGCAGGTCGTGAACGTCGAGTACGCCTTCGACCGTCTGCATCTCTCCTCTGACGGCTTCGAGGTTTAGGCTGCTCGGCGTGCCCTCGAGCAGGATGTTCATGGTCTCGCGCAGGATTCCAATAGAGCTCCACAGGATCATCGCGGCGATCACCAGCGAGAGCGCGGGATCGACCCAGGACAGATGTGTGAAGAGGATGGCCGCTCCGCCAGCGATGACGGCGGCGGTCGAAAGAGTATCGCCCAGCATGTGCAGAAAGACGCTGCGGATGTTGACGTCGCGTGAGAACCTCCACAACAGCGCGGCCACCGTGCCGTTCATCAGGACGCCGGCGACGGCGACCTCCATCATCAGCTTCGGCTGCACATCGACGGGAGCGCTGAGCCGCTGAATCGCAGTGATGGCGATCCAGACCGACAGAACCACCAGCGTTGCCGCATTGACGAAGGCCGCCAGGACACCGGCGCGTTGATACCCGAAGGTCTTACGATCGGTAGCGGGCCGATTCTGAAAGTAGACCGCCACATAGGAGAGGACGATCGCCAGGAGGTCGCTGAGGTTGTGGCCAGCCTCGGAGATCAGGGCGAGCGAGTGAGCGCGCAGGCCGAAGATGAAGGTCGCAAGGACGTAGGCGAAGGTCAGGACCATCGAAGCCTTCAGGACCTGCTGCATCCGGCGGTTCGGGGTGGCGACCATGTGCATGCTTAAAGTGTAGTCTTCACCGGCGAATTGCAGCCAGCGTGTTTCGCCCGCGAAGAAAAAATTCACAGGTGCAGTGGGCCCGGCCGGCCATCGCCTTCAGTGCAGTTTGTAGGGCTTCTCCGGTGGAATCGAATCGGGAAGCTTCGGCGGCTCGGCCGGAACCGCCCCGGCGAGGCCGGTGCCAGTTACAGCGTGGGTGTTCAGAAGAGCCCCGCTGAAGCTGGTGACACGAATATTCTTGAGCGCGGCGTGGCGGATGTTGGCAAGAAATATCCCTTTGCCGCAGGTTCCCGTCACGTCGCTGAGCGCAAAGCCATCGAGCGGTTTGCCGGGGTGAATGCTGACTGCATCGACGAGAACAGGAACGTCGGTGACGCGGATATTGCTGAAGTGGAAGTTACGGACGGTGGGGATGCCCGCATCGCCCGGGACGGGAAACTCATCCTGCTTGCCGGAGTCGAGAATATTGAGCCGAAGAAAACCCTGCTTCGCGTCCGAGACCTCGAGGTCGTTCATCCAGATGTCTTCGATGAAGGCCCCGCGGCCCACGCGCGTCTTGATGTAGATGGCGAAGGTTAGTGCACCAAGGCACTTGCAGTGATCGACATGGACGTTGCGAATACCCGCCGAAGTTTCGCTGCCGATGCCGATGCAGGCCCAATGCCCGTCAGAAAAGGTGCAATTGGAGATGCGAACATCTTCTGTGACCCAGCCGATGGCGCTGCCCTCGGCTCCGCGGCCGGACTTCAGCGAGATGCAGTCGTCGCCAGTCGAAAAGATACAGTTGTCAATCACGACGTGCTTCGAAGAATCGACGTCGATGCCGTCGGCGCCGCCGTTCACGGTCATGTTTTTGAAGCTCACATTCTCGCAGTACACCGGATGGATCGACCACATATCGTTCTGCTGAGTGAAGCAGTCCTCGATACGAATGTTTTTGCAATGCGTAAACTCGAGCAGCGCCGGATGGCGAACCTGGGTCTGGCGATCGACGCGACCCTTGATCGCGGTGTTCCCGACGATCTTTCCCTTCCCCAGGATGCTGACGTTGTCTGCATCCGTCGCGGAGATGTAGCCGAGATAGCCCTTGACCCAGCGACCCTCCCAACGGACCTGCGTAAGAGCGTAGTCAGCGAGATCGGACGAGCCTTCGAGCGTCGCCCCCTCTTCGAGCCTCAGCGTAGTGTTCGAGCGCAATACGAGAGCTCCTGTAAGGTACTCGCCTGCGGGAACGATTACTTCGCCGCCGCCGAGCACGTTTACGCGATCGAGCGCCTGCTGCACGGCGAGCGTGTCCTTAGTCACTCTGTCTCCCCTGGCTCCAAAGTCTCGAACGTTGAGCGCCACAGATATTTTTATTTTGGGATGCGACGGCGCAGAGGAAGCCGGAAATCGACGCTTTACAGACGTCTGCGCATCGGCGATACGTAACGGGGAGGAGAGGGGAAGTGTCGCGAGACACTGGCCGATCCGTCTTAGAAATTCACGCCGGGGGGAGAAGATGCGAGACATGGGCAAACCTCGGAGAGAGCCTCTGCAAACCGTAACCCAGTGTATTCGAGTGGTCAGCATGCTGGTTGATCTTCTTCGCTGCGGAAGCTGCTTGTGTCAGTTGGCCTTTAGATTCTTCTGAAAGAACGAGAGCGCGAGGTCTTCCGTCTGCAGATGAATCTGGCCGCGATCGACTCCAGGATCCGAATGACACGAATCGAGCGCCCTTTCTCCGGCAGGCTTACAGAGCGTGCTGAAGATGAAGTGGTTCGCGGCTCCCGGAAAGATCTTCAACTGAGCGCCGGGAATAAATCTTGCGTAACGTTCGGCATTCGTCTTCGGATCGACGACGACATCGCCCGCGCCGGCTGCGATAAAGACGGGTACATGGATCGATCGCAGATTTTCTTCGCTAAAAGCGAAGCCGATGGCGGGGGCCATGGCAAAGACCGCCTTCACGCGAGGATCGCGCCGTGAGAGGTGCTGGCGTCGCAGCGAGTCCTGGATCACGGGATCGGTATCTTTGATGCGGTTGTAGTCCGCGATCCACTGTTGAAAGATGGGAGGCAGGTTGCAGTTCGCATCTCCAGGATGACTGCTGCAGAAACCCGCCGCGTCGGGAGTGCCACCGGCGATCTCGATGACCGTCGCTCCTCCCGCGGAGTGACCTGCGGCTCCGATGCGCGCGCGGTCGATGCGCGGACCGAACTTGGGATCGGCCAGCATCTTGTCGATCAGGACGGAGAGATCACGCGGACGCTCCCACTCGAGCATCAGGCCCTGTGGCAACATCTTCGGTTCGGCGGCGGTATTGCCGTGATGATTGACTCCGGCGACGATGTATCCGTGCGAGGCAAGGAACCATCCCAGCCACCCCAGGGAATAGGCGAGGCTGGATGACCCGTGCGAGAGCAGGATGAGCGGAAATCGCCGCGAGCCCGCGGGAAGAAGAGCCCTGGGGGCGTTCGGCTCGATGACAAACATGCCTTTGACGGGGCTATCCGGTTCGGACGGAACGGAGGCGACGGACCCCTCGGCTGCGGGATACCAGATCACCGTCTCGAGCGGGCGAGGCCCGGTGTTCTCATAGTTCCGGCGGGCATCGTCGGCGAAAGAACGGGTTTCGAACCCGACCGTGTAGGTCTTCTGCGCAAAGGAAACGACGGGCATCCACAGTCCGAGAACAAGAACGACGAGCGGCTTCATGCCGCTATTTTAAGTTTTGCTTCCCGCGCAGACCAGACCGAGCTGCCAATCTTGAGATCGAAGTGATAGACGGTTTTCTTTGAGGGACCAATGACTCTAAGCGCCTCTACAGATTGGGAGCAGAGAGCAGCTCTATGTTGACTCCGGCCATCTGGAGGATAGCCGAGGAGGCGCCAAGGATCTCACCGTCAGCCTCGACATCGATTGGCCGCCGGTAGCTTCTGCCGGGAATCGGCCGACATTCGACGCGGCTTACATCTTCATAGAATGCAGCAGCTCCGGGCCGGGACGGACGGTCGTGGCGGCCGGCACCAAAGAGCAGTGCCTCAAAGGAGGCCCTCATCAGGCGCAGCCGGGAGGCTCCATCGACGCTGGCGAGACGGAGAAACGGAAGCTTCAAGCCGCCGCCGGGACGCCAGTGGTTGAGCTCGGCGACGCGGACGGCGATCATCTCGGAGACGCTCCGCTGGAGGACCTCTTCTGAGACGGTGGTGATCTCCATCTCGAAGGGTTCGAGGGCTCGAGTGAGAAGGACCTCCGCGCCAGCGGCGAAGTAGGAGGCCCGGCCATTCCAGCGCTTGCCGTAACGCTCCGAGGCCTTCAGCATGGCCGCGTGGCCTCCCATGCCTGCGGCCATGGCGAAGTACCAGCTTCGTGTTCCATCGGCAGCCGGGCAGGTGATCTTTCCCAGGGGATACGAACGTGGCCGAGCCGCGAGCAGCCAGCGAACGGCTTTGACCGAATCGCGCGGAATCCGGAGATTCTGGGCCAGCACATTTCCCGTTCCGAAGGGACAGATCCCCAGCGGAATCCGCGTGCCGGCGAGATCCTGCAGGGCGTAGAAGACGGTGCCGTCGCCCCCGCAGACGATCACGGCGTCTGCCGGTTGGATGGAAGATTCGATCGCACGACGAAGAACACCGCTGGAGGCGCTGTCCGATGCGGCTCCAATCTGTTCGACCTGGAACTCGGCCCTGCGGAAGACCTCGAGAATGCGGGGAAGTTCGCGCCGGTTGCGCGACGCGAAGACCGGATTGACGAACAGAATTACCCTGCGCACGCGATGGGTCCTGACTACCCCTGTGTGTCTGCTTGAAAATTCATGACGCTACAGAAGCGATTCGAGAGTACACACGGAAGCCTCGACTTCCATCGGGGCTCTCGGGAGGGTGGCGGCGGAGAGAGTTATCCCTTCGCCGCGAGCTGGCGCAGAACGTACTGCAAGATGCCGCCGTTCTGGTAATAGAGGATCTCCTGCGGGGTGTCGATCCGGACGGTCGCGGAGAACTCCTTGGTCTTGCCGAGGTCGTCTTCGGCGAAGACGTTGATGACCTTGCCGCTGGCGAACTTGCCGTCGAGCATGGCCTTCAGCTCGCCGGGCTGGCCGACGCGGAAGACCTCTTCGCCGGTGAGCAGGAGCGATTCTACATTCTGACCCGGCAGGAACTGCAGCGGGAGAATTCCCATACCCACCAGGTTCGAGCGATGGATGCGCTCGTAGCTCTCGGCGACGACGAAGCGGATGCCCAGCAGCCGCGGACCCTTGGCGGCCCAGTCGCGCGAGGAGCCCGAACCGTACTCCTTGCCCGCGAGAATTGCGAGGGGAGTGGAACGCTGCGCATAAGCGACCGAGGCGTCGTAGATCGACATCGGAATATCGTCCGGCAGCAGGCGGGTGACGCCGCCCTCGGTTCCCGGCGCAAGTTTATTCCGTAGTCGCACGTTGGCGAACGTCCCGCGCACCATCACCTCGTGGTTGCCGCGGCGCGAGCCGTAGCTGTTGAAGTCCGCGGGCTTCACGCCGTTGTCGGTGAGGTACTTTCCGGCCGGCCCGTTCAGCTTGATCGATCCCGCGGGCGAGATGTGGTCGGTGGTCACGGAGTCGCCGAGGACGGCGAGCACGCGGGCGGCGGCGATGTCCTCAACCGGCGAGGGCTGCGCCCGCATGCCGTCGAAGTAAGGCGCCTTGCGGATGTAGGTGGAGTCGGGCTCCCATCCGTAGGTCTTGCCCTCGGGGAACTTGAGGCCGCGCCAGTTCTGGTCGCCCTGGGTGACGCGGCTGTACTCGTCTTTGAACATCTCGGAGTCGATCGACGCTCCAACAGCGTCGGAGACCTCCTTCTGGGTGGGCCAGATATCGCGCAGATAGACCGGCTTGCCATCCTTGCCCTTGCCCAGCGGATCACTCTCGAAGTTGTGCGAGATGTGTCCGGCCAGGGCGTAGGCGACCACCAGCGGCGGGCTCATCAGGTAGTTGGCGCGAACGTCGGGCGAGATGCGGCCCTCGAAGTTGCGATTGCCCGAGAGCACCGAGACCGCGACCAGGCCGTGATCGTCGATGGCCTTCGAGACGTCGGTGGGCAGCGGGCCCGAGTTGCCGATGCAAGTGGTGCAGCCGTAGCCGACCGTCTGGAAGCCCAGCTTGTCGAGGAACGGCTTCAAGCCGGCCTTCACGTAGTAGTCGGTGACGACGCGCGATCCGGGAGCGAGCGAGGTCTTCACCCACGGCGGCGTGCTCAGACCCTTCTCGACAGCTTTTTTCGCCAGTAGACCGGCGGCGAGCATGACGTAGGGGTTCGAGGTGTTGGTGCAGGAAGTGATGGCCGCGATCACGATGGAGCCGTGATCGAGGTAGGGCTCGGGATTGATGCCGTAGCGTTCCTGGATAGAGACGGCCGGGGCCTCGATGGTCGCACCGGCGGCACCGGCGGATCCGGACTCCGGAGCCCCGGCACTCGAGGCGAGATCGCCGCCGAGCGAGGCATGGCCGCCCTCACCCTCCCAACGCAGCATCTGGCGAACCTCGTTGCGGTTGGCGTTGGGCCCGAGCAGGGCAGGAAGCTGCTGCGCGAAGCTGCTTGCAGCCTGCGACAAGGTGACGCGATCCTGCGGACGCTTGGGACCGGCGACCGAGGGCTCGACCGTGGAGAGATCGAGCGCGATGGTCGCGGAGTACTCGGCCTCGGCGGCGTCGGCGGTGTGGAACATGCCCTGCTCGCGGTAATAAGCCTCGACCAGCGCGATCTGCTCTTCGCTGCGACCGGTCAGGCGCAGGTAGCGCAGCGTCTCCGCATCGACCGGGAAGATGCCGCAGGTCGCGCCGTACTCAGGAGCCATATTGGCGATGGTGGCGCGGTCGGCCAGCGGAAGCTCGGAGATGCCGGGGCCGTAGAACTCGACGAACTTGCCGACGACGCCGAGCTTGCGCAGCGCCTCGGTGACGGTCAGGACGAGATCGGTAGCGGTGGTGCCCTCCTTCAGCTTGCCGGTCAGCTTGAAGCCGACCACCTGCGGGACCAGCATGGAGACCGGCTGGCCCAGCATGGCGGCCTCGGCCTCGATGCCCCCGACGCCCCAACCCAGTACGCCCAGGCCGTTGATCATTGTGGTGTGGGAGTCGGTACCGACGAGGGTGTCGGGGTAAGCGAGGCCGTCCTCGGTGGTGAAGACGACGCGGGCCAGGTGCTCGAGGTTGACCTGGTGGCAGATGCCCATGCCGGGAGGAACGGCGGAGAAGTTGCGAAAGGCGGTCTGGCCCCACTTGAGGAAGGCGTAGCGCTCGCGATTGCGCTGAAACTCGAGCGCGGCGTTGATGTCGTAGGAGCCGGAGGTTCCGAACTGATCGACCTGCACGGAGTGATCGATGACCAGCTCGGCGGGCTGCAGCGGATTGATGCGCTCCGGGTCGCCGCCGAGGGCGCTCATGGCGTCGCGCATGGCGGCCAGGTCGACGATGGCGGGGACTCCGGTGAAGTCCTGCATCAGCACGCGGGCGGGCATGTAGGCAATCTCGCGAGAAGGCTCAGCCTTGGGCTCCCAGTTGGCGAGGAATTTGATGTCGTCGGAGGTGACGGTGCGGCCATCCTCGTGGCGCAGAAGGTTTTCAAGCAGGATTCGTAGCGAGAAAGGTAGCCGCGAGAGGTTGATGCCCAAGGACTTCAGGGCATCGAGACGGAAGATGGTGTAGGACTTCGATCCAGTCTGGGAGTCGGACTGGAGGGTGGCCTTGCTTTGGAAGGAGTCTGAATTATTGGGTGAGCTGGACATCTCTTTTATCTCCGAAGGAGCGCGCGTGAGCGTGCTGGTTGAGAGGCCTGGGGCTGCCGAGCAGCCCCTGTCCTACGGAAAGCCTGACGGGAAAAAGCCTATCAAAAACTGGTTTTTAAGGTTGAGGAGATGCGGCGGGTCAGCGTCCGCGGTCGCGGCGACCGTGGCGATAGCGCTTGAGGAGTGGACCGGATCCTGCCATCGAATCCATTGTACGGCTAGAATTCAAGGAGCCTCAAGTGATTGATCGCCAGAGGCTTTTGCGAGTTCGGCGTCCGGCTCCTCACGCTCGGCCAACAAGTCGAGTCAAAATTACGCATCTCACTGGAAGGAACAGTGTTTGTATAGAACGAGGTATATAGGTCCAATGAAGCAACACGATCAAAGCCGAAGGTGGAATCCTCCCCGCGCTGTCCCCATCTTTTTGTTGAGTTTTTTCCTGGTAACAGGCGCTGCCTCGTTTGAAGGCTGCCGTTCTTCCACGGTGACCGCGCAGGGGGCTGCCCCGGACGATAACGGACCCGATCCAGCGGACGTCAACATGGCTCCCATCAGTGGGGATCCCAACGCGCAGGCGCAGCCGCAACCGCCGCCGGTTCAGAATCAGCAGCAGCAAGGACAGCCGCAGCAGGCTCCTGCAACCTCCTCCGGCGCCCAGAACGAGAGCATTCAGCGTGCGCAGGAGTACAAGCAGACCGGCCAGCAGCAGGGAGCTCCCTCTCCGGATCAGCAGCAGCAATATCAGGATCAGCAGGGACAGCAGGCACCTCCCGGCCAGCAGCAGGCCCAGCAGCAGGGCGTCTACGATGACACTCAGGCCGACGCCGAAGACCAGGCCTATGACGAGCTTGAGGCGCAGCAGCCTCCGCCTGAGCTTCCGACCTATCAACAGCCTCCGGCTCCCGATCCGAACTACATGTGGACCCCCGGCTACTGGGGTTATGCTTCAGCCGGCTACTACTGGGTTCCCGGCATCTGGGTCGCCTCCCCCTGGCAGGGCGCCCTCTGGACCCCTGGTTACTGGGGCTTCTATGGCGGACGCTACCGCTACTATCGCGGCTACTGGGGCCGCTACGTCGGCTTCTATGGCGGCATCAACTACGGCTTCGGATATCCCGGCTACGGCTTCTACGGAGGGTACTGGCGCGGCAATAACTTCTTTTATAACCGGACCGTCACCAACATCAATGTCACCCGTATCTCTAATGTCTACAGCCGTAATGTGGTCGTGAACCGGACGTACATCAACAACAGCCGAGTCTCGTTCAATGGGGGTCGCGGCGGACTTCAGGTGCGTCCACGGCCTGCGGAGATCGCGGCGCGGCGCGAGCCCAGGCTGGGGCCGATGAACTCGCAGATGCAGGTACGTCAGCAGGCGCAGCAGAACCGGCAGCAGTTCTTCAATGCCAATCGTGGACGTCCTGCGATGGCCGCGGCAGCGCGGCCCATTCAGGCCGACCGCGGGGTGCAGAGGCCAGTGGCCCGGCCCATGCCGGTCAACCGGCCAGGAAGTCCCGGAAATCCCGGCCAACCCAGCCGCCAGCCTGGCTTGCAGGAACGGCCGGGGCAGCAGGGGAGACCCGGTCAACCGCAGGGGGGATCCGGACAACCGTCGGTTCGCCCGGCGCAGCCCCAGTCAAGGCCCGGGCAGCCGCAAACTCGTCCAGGGCAGTCTGGACAGTTCCAGCCGAGGCCGGGGCAGCCGCAGGTCAGGCCAGCCCCGCAGTCCAACCCCAGGCCCACGCCCCAAGCCCAGCCGCGGCCCACACCGCAGCAGGCTCCTCGACCGATGCCTCAGGTTCAGCCGAGACCCATGCCGCAGCAGGCCCCCCGGCCCATGCCGCAGTCCAGGCCTTCCTTCGAGCAGCGCCCTGGCCCAGGCCCTGGAGGAGGAGGGCAGCGCGGTGGCGGTGAACGTGGAGGCGGCGGGGGCGGAAGAGGAAGATAACCGTCTCCTCGAACCACTCCTTCAGGAGGGCTGCCAAAAAGGCAGCCCTTTCTTTTGGCCTTCCGTTTGACTTCACCTCCCGCCACCCCTAGCCTCGAAGAGGCGATATCCAAAAAATTAGAGAGCACAGGCAAGACAGATGAAGGTTCTGGTAATCGGTGGAGGCGGGCGCGAACACGCCCTGATTTGGGGGCTGCGCAGATCTTCCTCAGTGACCGAGATCGTCGCCGCTCCGGGCAATGGAGGGATGGGCGGGCTCGCTCGCTGCCTTCCGGTCGATGTCAACCATCTGGAAGCCATGGTCAATCTGGTCGCGATCGAGCGACCTGACCTCACCATAATCGGCCCGGAGGTCCCCCTGGCGCTGGGCCTGGTGAATGCCCTCGAGGCACTCGGATTTCGCGTCTTCGGTCCTACCATGGAAGCGGCTCAGCTCGAGTCAAGCAAGGCGTTTGCGAAGGCCTTCATGCAACGCCATGCTATTCCAACCGCCGAATATGCGCTTTGTACGACGCTCGATCAGGTGCGTGAGGCGCTGCCTCGCTTCTCCGTGCCGGTGGTGGTCAAGGCATCGGGATTAGCTGCGGGCAAGGGAGTTGTCATCTGCGAGACGCATCTCGATGCAGAACGAACTGCCGCCGAGATGTTCTCGGGCGTTCTGCTGGGAGACGTCGAGGCGGAGGTCGTGCTCGAGGAGTTTCTCACCGGCGAGGAGGTCTCCTTCTTTGCTCTCTGCGATGGAAGGCACGCCGTCGCCATCGCCGCTGCGCAGGATCATAAGCGCGTGGGCGAGGGAGATACCGGCCCCAACACCGGCGGCATGGGAGCCTATTCGACCGATGGGCTGCTGACCCCGGCGATGCAGCAGTGGATTCTGCACAACGTCGCCCAGAAGGTCGTGGACGGAATGACCTCCGAGGGCACACCGTTCAAAGGGATTCTCTTCATCGGCCTGATGATGAGCCCGCGTGGGCCGATGGTGCTCGAGTTCAATACGCGCTGGGGCGATCCGGAGACCGAGGCCATTGTGCTGCGGCTGGAGACGGACCTTCTCGACCTGTTCCATGCGGCGATCGACGGCACCGCGAATGAGCTTACCATTCGGCTGAAGCCAGGGGCCAGTGCCACGGTGATCGCGGCCAGTGGTGGTTATCCCAGCAAATACGCCTCGGGGAAAGCCATCTCGGGGCTGGAGACGCCGAGTGACGACGGCGTCGTGATCTTTCATGCGGGAACCGCGGTGAAGGATGGCCAACTGGTAACCGCTGGCGGCCGTGTGCTCGCGGTGACGGCCGAAGCCGATAACCTGCGTGACGCGCTGGATCGGATCTATGCGCGGCTGAAGACGATCTCCTTCGAAGGCATGCAATATCGCCGCGATATCGGGCATCGCGCCCTGCAGTACTACGCAGACGGCGAGTGAGCCTTCTCCACCCCAGGGAGCAAGCTCGCCGGGGGCCCCGGTTCGGCGCGAGGCTCCCGTTGGCCACTTGAAAGATCTTTGCGCTGACCAGCGGGAGGCCCACGGCAAAGCCGGTATACACGTCACGAAGGGTGCGCTCCACGCGCAGTGGGCCCGGCCGGCAGGCCATAGGCAATACAACACGGGGAGGAAGAGCATGGATGAACCCATACTGACGGCCCGACAGGCGCTGGCCTGGGTTGAGGCTACTAGCGAGAGCTGGCATCGTCTGATCGGCGCAAACCCGCAGATGCTAGCGCTGCCCTGCGACATCAACAACACCCATAACGTGGGCGAGCTGCTACAGCACATCGTGGCGGTCGAGCTTCGCTACGCCCAGAGAATCCTTGGCCTACCGGAGACCAGCTACGCCGAGATTCCCTTTGACTCCGCCGATGCGATTTATGCCACGCATGACCGTGCGATGAAGCTGTACCGGCAGGCGCTCGAGAGCGAGACCGATTGGGTCACGCCCGTCGAGTTCCAGACCCGCACCGGCGGTAGTCTGCGGGCCTCCCGCGAGACGATTCTCTTTCATGCCTGCTTCCACAGCGTGCGCCACTACGCTCAGCTCGGCACTCTGGTGCGTCCGCATGGATACAAGGCCGACCGGCCGGGCGATTACCTGTTCATGGAAGCGACCCGCGCACCGCAGCGTTGACTTCGCTCCGGGAGGCCGGTAGATTGGCCCTCGATGAGAACAGCCTGGAGAATTCTGCTTCTACTCGCCACCGCGGTGCCTGTGATGGCGCAGCGGCAACGACCCGCGATCACCGGGATCGCCTTCGTGCGCGTCTTTACGGCGCAGCCTGAGGCCTCCGCGAACTTCTACGGTAAGACGCTGGGCTTCGCTCCCGATAAGGCCGGAGACATCACGCGCTATCCCGTCAACGGCGCGCAGTGGCTGGAGGTGACGGCTCTGCCCTCGCTCGCGCCTGGGCCGCGCCTGGCCGCCGTCGGCTTTACCACCCGCGATGCCAAAGGGCTGGAGCGCTATCTGCAGGCGCATGCAGTCAAGATCGTCGAGCCGCTGCGCAAGGGACGCTTCAGCGTGCGCGACCCCGAGGGCAATCTGATCTACTTCGTTCAGCAGACCAAAGGACCGGCGATCGCCAAGCCAATTCCGGCGACGGCGACCTCGCACCGGATCATCCACGCCGGATTCGTTGTGAAGGACCAGGACCTGGAGAACGACTTCTATCGCAACCTTCTCGGCTTCCGTCCCTACTGGCACGGCGGTCATGCCGACGACAAGACCGATTGGGTGAGCCAGCAGGTTCCGGATGGATCGGACTGGCTGGAGTACATGCTCAACGTCCCGTCTCCTCCCACGCAGCGACAGTATGGCGTGAACGACCACTTCTCACTGGGCGTGGAGCACATGAGCGACGCCATCGCGGCGCTGGAGCGAAACCACTGCGAGGGGCCGAACTGCACCAAGTCGCAGATGGGACGCGACGGCAAGGTGCAGTTGAACCTTTATGATCCGGACCTGACGCGGGCGGAGTTCATGGAGTTCGATGCCGCGGGCAAGCCCTGCTGCTCGGAGTTCACCGCCAGGCACCCGACAGAGCAGGAAAGCCGCTAGCCGGAGCACGAAGGGCAGCATCGACGGCCGAAGCTGCTCTCGCAGGCGCGGGCGCAGGGCATCCGGCTGGCGCTGCTCGACCAGGACGAGACCAAGCTTCCGGTCTTCGAGAGCCTGAAGGTGAACTTTGATTACCCGAACGACATCAGGTTGAGTTAGCGTTGTCGCGCGGCGTCATGCGTAGTGGCCCGGCCGGAAGGCCATCGTCTTGAATTAGCCAACGCTAGTGGTGGCGGGAAGAATCTCCGAGACATCGACCCACTGAGTGGGATAGTCGCCGGTGTAACAGGCGGTGCAGAAGTCCCCTGGGGAGAGGCCATCGGCCGGCTCGCCCTTCGTGCAGGCGTGGGTCAGGCCGACCAGCGAGAGATAGGCCAGCGAATCGGCCTCGATAAACTCACAGATCTCCGCGATCGAGTGATTCGCCGCGATCAGGTCCTTCTTGCTCGGCGTATCCACGCCGTAGAAGCAGGGTGAGATGGTCGGCGGGCAGGAGATGCGCAGATGGACCTCGGTCGCGCCGGCCGCGCGCACCATGCGGACGATCTTGCGGGAGGTGGTTCCGCGAATGATCGAGTCGTCGATCAGGATGACGCGCTTGCCCTCGAGCAGCGAACGGACGGGATTCAGCTTCATCCGTACGCCGAAGTCGCGGACGCGCTGCTCCGGCTGGATGAAGGTGCGGCCCACATAGTGATTGCGAATCAGGCCCAGGTTGAACGGAATGCCCGACTCCGCCGCATAGCCCAGCGCCGCGGTCACGCCCGAGTCCGGCACCGGAACGACGAGGTCGGCCTCCACATGCGACTCGCGCGCCAGCTGGCGGCCCATCTCCTCGCGGCTCTTCTGCACCCAGCGGCCATAGATGCGCGAATCAGGCCGCGCAAAGTAAACGTGCTCGAAGACGCAGCTGGCCTGTGGGACGGACGTCTTGGCGAAGTGGCGCGAGGTCACGCCGTCCTCCGACACCATCACCAGCTCGCCAGGCTCGACGTCGCGCTCGTACTTGGCGTGCAGAAGATCGAACGCGCAGGTCTCGGAGGCAAAAACGAAGGTGTCGGGAGCGCCATTGGTTCCGGAGATGCGCCCCATCGAGAGCGGCCGCAAGCCGTGGGGATCGCGCGCGGCGAAGATGCGGTTACGCGTCATCATCACGATCGAAAACGCGCCCTCGACCTGCGAGAGCGAGTCGGCGATGCAGTCCACCAGCGTGGTGGCCTTCGAGTGCGCGATCAGCTGAATGATGATCTCGGAGTCCGAGGTGGTCTGAAAGACCGCGCCATCGCGCTCCAGCCGTTCGCGGGAGTTGCCCAGGTTGACCAGGTTGCCGTTGTGCGCAATCGCGATCAGGCCGCGGGTGCTCTCGACCGAGATGGGCTGCGCATTCAAGAGCGCCGAGTCGCCCGTGGTCGAGTAGCGTGTATGCCCGATGGCCATGTGGCCGGGAAGCTTGGCCAGAACGTCATCGGTAAAGATCTCCGAGACCAGCCCCATGCCCTTGATGTCGTTCACCTGCTGGCCATCGGCCGAGGCGATGCCCGCCGACTCCTGCCCGCGATGCTGGAGCGAGTACAGCCCCCAGTAGGTCATGCGCGCGGCGTCAGCGTGGTTGTAGATAGCCATCACGCCGCACTCTTCGCGCAGCTTGTCGAACGGGGTCGCGTCGTCCTGCATGTCTTCCATTACGTCGTCTTCAAGAGCGGTGATTTTGCTGTTCATGCCGTCACCACCTCATCGGCCAGTTGGGATTCGAGTGCGTCTGAAAATACGCTATGTAGTTCGGACACATACGTCTGTACTACCGGGGCTTGTCCACTAAAACTAATCTCAAAATCGGGGTCGTGATCGATACCATCGGCAGTAACTGTCACACCTATATCCAATGGGAAAACAAAACCATAGTTATCCACTATGTCTTTGATCTTCTGAACATCTTCAGGAGCACATGAAATCAAGGCGAGCGAACTATCCTCGCCAAATAATTCCCGCACCTTGGCTTCAGGCGACTCACCATGCAAGTTGTTAATCCAAACACCGATATTGTTTGGGATACATGCTTTGGCAAGCGCAACTGCTAATCCACCATCAGATATGTCACATGCGGAGTGAAGCAAGTTCGCCTCAGACAATCCCCGAAGTGCATTGTGCAACTCTTTTTCTTCCAGAAGCTGCAAAGAAGGTGGAGTTCCCCACAAAGAATTCAAAATTGTTTTAGAAAACTCCGAAGAACCAAACTCACGAAACGGATGCGTGCCAGTTGTACCGACAGGCAATGTCAGCAGAAGAACGCTATCGCCAGCCTTCTGGAACGCCGCAGGCACAGCCTTCGTCACATCATCAATAATTCCAACAATCCCCAGAACCGGGGTCGGATAAATCCCCACGCCCTTCGTCTCGTTGTAGAGTGAGACGTTGCCTCCGGTGATCGGTGTCCCAAGCGCAGTACAAGCCTCAGAAATACCATCGATGGCCGCCGAAAGCTGCGCCATAATCTCCGGCTTCTCAGGATTCCCAAAGTTCAAACAGTTCGTCGCTGCCACCGGAGTGGCGCCGGTACAGGCGACCTTGCGGGCCGCCTCGGCAACCGCGTGCATCGCACCAAGCTTCGGGTCGAGATACGTCCAGCGGCCATTGCCGGCCAGAGCCATCGCAAGACCGCGCTCATGCGCCGCATAAGGCTTCTCGGTGTCTTCCGTCGGCGACAGCACCGAGCCCTTCGCGCCCGTGCCCTTGATGCGCATCACCCCAGCCTCGCCGCCGGGGCCCTGCACGGTGTTGGTCTGCACCATCGAGTCGTACTGCTCAAACACCCAGCGCTTGTCGCAGATGTTCGCACTGGCCAGAAGCTTCTTGAGGTCGGCAGTGTAGTCGCGCGGCTTCTTCAGCTCTTCGAGCACATGGGCCGGAGGATCGAGCGGCACCGGAGCCTTCCACTCGCCCACGGGACGGTGGTAGACCGGAGCGTCATCCGTCAGCGACTGGTTGGGAATGTCGGCCATCAGCACGCCGCCCTGCGTGATCCTCATGCGCGGCTCGGCGGTGACCTCGCCTACAATCGAGGCATCCAGTCCCCACTTCGAGAAGACGTCGAGTACCTCGATTGCGCGCTCCTTGTCGGCCACCAGCAGCATCCGCTCCTGCGACTCCGACAGCATGATCTCGTAGCTGGTCATGCCGGTCTCGCGCTGCGGTACGCGGTCGAGCTCGACGGTGAGGCCGAGGCCGCCGCGCGCTCCCATCTCGCAGGTGGAGCAGGTCAAGCCGGCCGCGCCCATGTCCTGAATGCCCAGCACAGCGCCGGTCGCCATCGCCTCGATGCAGGCTTCAAGCAGAAGCTTCTCGAGAAAAGGATCGCCCATCTGGACGTTGGGGCGCTTCTGCTCTGAACCCTCGGTGAACTCTTCGGAGGCCATCGTCGCGCCGTGGATGCCGTCGCGGCCGGTCTTGGCTCCGACGTAGATCACGGGATTGCCCACGCCCACGGCCTTGGCATAAAAAATCTCATCCTTCTTCACCAGACCGAGCGCAAAGGCGTTCACCAGCGGATTGCCCGAGTAACAAGGCTCGAAGCGAGTCTCCCCGCCCAGGTTGGGAACGCCGAAGCAGTTGCCGTATCCCGCGACGCCGTGAACCACGCCAGTGACGACCTGGTGATTCTTGCGCCGCAGAGCCTCATCCGGCTCGGTCTCGTCCAGAGGACCGAAGCGCAGCGAATCCATCACGGCCAGCGGACGCGCGTTCATGGTGAAGATGTCGCGCAGGATGCCGCCGACGCCAGTAGCCGCGCCCTGATAAGGCTCGATGTAGCTGGGATGGTTGTGGCTCTCGATCTTGAAGGCGCAGGCCCAGCCGTCGCCCACGTCAATGATGCCGGCGTTCTCACCCGGTCCTTGCACCACGCTTCCGGGGCCGGAGGTGCGCTCGCCCTTGGTGGGCAGGCGCTTCAGGTGAACCCGCGAGGACTTGTAGGAGCAGTGCTCCGACCACATGACCGAAAAAATTCCCAGCTCAGTCAGGCTGGGAGTGCGGCCAAGCGCCTCTTCGATCCGCTTGTATTCGTCCGGGGTGATGCTGTGCTGCTTTAACAGCTCCGGGGTGATGGTCGCTGGGGAAGGTACCGCCGTAGGGTGTTCCGCTTGCAATTTGGCCATGGCTCGCAAGGTTAATTGTACGTGACTTCTGGAAAGGCAGTGGGCCCGCGCGGCAGCGCCTATATCTTCTGTACCCGTTGGACTTCGCGGACGCCGGGAACGCGCCGCAGACGCTCGACCAGGCGGTTCAGGTGCCTCACATCCACCGTCTCGACCACAAAGTCCACCGTGGCCATCGCGTCTGGAAGAGGCTTGGTGTCCACACTGCGGATGTTGGTTCCGTCGTCCGAGATGATGGCCGTGAACTCCTTCAGCATGCCGGTGCGGTCCTCGCAGAGGACAATAAGCTTCACGGGATAGGTCTGGGCCTTGGCGGTGCCGGTCTCGGTGGGCATGGGAGACCACTCCACCTGGATGCGGCGGTCGGACTCGTAGAGCAGGTTCTGGACGTTGGGACAGCTTCTGGCGTGGACCGCTACGCCCTTGCCGCGCGTGACGTAGCCGATGATCTCCTCTCCGCGGATGGGGTTGCAACATCGCGCCCGGTAGACTAGAAGATCGTCCTGCCCTTCGACCTGGAGCGAGTCCGAACCCTTGCCGAAGAAGACGCGCTTGACGGCATCGGACATCTGGCCGAGGGTGTTGCCGATCACGCCCGGCTCGGCGGCTGCGGGCTCGGTGGTCATGGTCGATCCGGGCTCGAGCTTGTTAAGCACCTGCCGGGAGGAGTATTTGCCGAAGCCGACCCCGGCCAGCAGCTCGGCCTCGCTGGTCAGTCCATACTCCACGGCCACGTGGTCGTAGTCGGCGGAGGTGTACTTGTTCAGCGCGAGCTTGTACTTGCGAGCCTCGCGGTCGAGCAGCTTGCGGCCGATCTCGATCGCCCGCTGGCGCTGGTGCTCATTGAGCCAGTGTTTGATCTTGTTGCGAGCCTTGGAGCTTTTGGTGAAGCTCAGCCAGTCACGGCTGGGGTTATGGCCTGTCTGGGTGTTGATCTCGACGATGTCGCCGTTTTTGAGCTTGGTGCGCAGGGGGACGATGCGGCCGTTCACCTTGGCCCCGATGGTGGTGTTGCCCACTTCGGTATGGATGGCGTAGGCGAAGTCGATGGGGCTCGCGTCCTTGGGCAGGACCACCACCTTGCCCTTGGGGGTGAAGGTGTAGACCTCCTCCGGGTACAGGTCGATCTTGAGCGTCGACATGAACTCGTTGGGGTCGGTCATCTCGCGCTGCCACTCCATCAGCTGGCGAACCCAGGCGAGGCGCTGCTCGTCCTTGGCGCTGACGTTGTCGTCGGCCTTGTACTTCCAGTGCGCTGCGATGCCCTCTTCGGCGACGCGGTGCATGTCCTCTGTGCGGATCTGCACCTCGAACTGATGGCCGCCCTCGGCAATCAGCGTCGTATGCAGCGACTGATAGAGATTGGGCCGGGGCATCGCGATGAAGTCCTTGATGCGGCCCGGCACCGGGCGCCAGATGGAGTGCAGAAGGCCCAGCAGAGCGTAGCAATCCTGCACCGTATGCGTAATCACCCGCACGGCGAGCAGGTCGTAGACCTGGTCGACAGGAATCTTCTGATCCTGCAGCTTCTGCTGGATAGAGTAGAGGCGCTTGATGCGCCACTCCACCCGGCCCTCGATGCGGAACTCGCGCAGCTTCTCTTCGAGCCTGGCGACTATCTTCTTGAGGAACTCCTCGCCGGCTCCGCGCAACGATTCCACCTCGTTCGAGAGCTGCTCGTAGGCGAAGGCGTCGGTGTAGCGGAAGGCTAGGTCTTCGAGCTCGCCGCGCAGCTTGCCCATGCCCAGGCGATGGGCGAGCGGGGCGAAGATCTCCAGCGTCTCGCGGGCGATCTTCTGCTGCTTTTCCGGCTTCAGGTGCTCGAGCGTGCGCATGTTGTGCAGGCGGTCGGCCAGCTTGATGATGACCACGCGAACGTCGGTGACCATGGCCAGCAGCATCTTACGGATGTTCTCGGCCTGGTGGTCTTCGCGATTGGCGAACTTGATCTTGTCGAGCTTGGTGACGCCCTCGACGATGTGGGCCACCTGCTCGCCGAAGCGCTTGGCGATCTCGGCCGAGGTGACGTCGGTGTCTTCGACGGCATCGTGCAGCAGGCCGGCGGCGATGGCGGTCGAATCCATCTTGAGCTCGGCGAGCACCTGGCCGACCTCGAGCGGATGGATGACGTAGGGCTCGCCCGAGGCTCGTTTCTGCCCCTCGTGCTGATGGAGGCAAAAGGCCCAGGACTTGCGAATGATCTCGAGATCGTCCGCCGGGCGATTCTCGTGAATCGTGTCGAGCAGCTTCTGGAACTTTTCGTCGATCGCGTGAATATCGCTGGCAGCGAGGCCGGGAAGGTGCGCGGCGGAGGAGTTTAAATTAAGGGCTGAGGGCCCTGAACCAGACGCCAAGGGCTCCGAACCGGGGAAAGGCGTCGTCAGCGGAGCCCTGGAGGGCTCGACGCTCGCGTTTCTCTCCAAAATCTCTGATTGCGCCTTGGGCTTTTTAGGTGGGCCCGGCTCAGGTCCGGCCTCCGGAGAGACCGGGTTAGAGATTGCCATAGGTCATTATAGGCCGTATTATGGCAGTTTCCCAGAGCCTCGGAAGAGACCCTTCTCTGCATCTCAATTTACGATGAGTGAGAGTAGCTCGAGGTCTAGGGATTTTAGAAAATTGGAGCTTTTTCCTATCCAGACGCATTAAGTAAACCAGGAGTATACTTTTTCAGCCAACCGGTTTGACGCCCATTCGATCGGTGGGCTGGAAGGAACCAGGGTGCTCTATGAATAGAGGCTCGGTTGCAATCGCAAGTGTCATGATGGTTCTGGCCAGTGGGCTCGCGGCTCAGCCCCCCCAGAATCCAATTGATAACAAATCTCAGGAGATAGCCGCACCTGCGGCCCGGCCGGAGCGTGCGGCCAATGCGGGGCGGCAGCCTGATCCCCCGACGAATACGGAGAACGCCTCGCCGAGCCCGTCGGGAGCGACAGTGATTCCAGCCTCCCCGCCTGTGACACCCGATCAAGAGGGCGCCAGGGACGGGAACGGCGCCCAGCCCGGGGACTCGCACGTCCGCATCGTTCGCTTGAGCCAGGCGCAGGGCAAGCTCGGCCTCGACCGCGGCACCGGAAAGATCGAGCCTACGATGCAGAACATGCCGATCGTCGAAGGCTCCCGCCTCGCCACCTCGGACGGCTACGCCGAGGTGGAGTTCGAGGACGGCAGCACCCTGCGCGTCGCGCCGGAGTCCGAGGTGGACTTTCCCCAGTTGCTTCTGCGCAGCAACGGCGTCAAGGCCACGACCGTTCGCCTGATCAAAGGCACGATGTACGTCAACCTGGAGAAGACGAAGGAGAATGACTTCACCGTAAAGTCGGGCGATGCGGTCCTCAAGGTGGAACCGGCGACCCATCTGCGGGTGGAGCTTGCCGACAAGAAGAGCACGCTGGCAGTCTTCAAAGGCAACGTCGCGGTCGAGTCCGGTGCCGCCTCGGCGACTGTTGAGAAGAAGCGTACCGCGGTGATTGATGGCGACGGAGCGGCCGCGATTGACGTGGCCAAGAACCTCGAAGAGGCCCCCTACGACGCCTGGGACAACAACGCCATCGACTACCACTCGCACTACGCTGGGGGAGGCAATGCCTTCGGCAGCTCGCTTTATTCCTACGGGATTCCCGACCTGAACTATTATGGCGGCTTCGTCGGTGGGGGCGGCTGTGGAGGAAGCTTCTGGCGGCCCTACTTTGCCGATGCCGCCTGGGATCCCTACGGCAACGGAGTTTGGGCCTGGTACCAAGGCGCGGGGTACTCCTGGGTGTCGCCGTATCCCTGGGGATGGCTCCCGTATCACTCGGGAGCGTGGTCGTTCTGCCCCGGCGTGGGATGGGGATGGAGACCGGGAGGAGCCTGGAGAGGTCTGGGAAACGGATCGCCTGCGTTCTATCGCCGGCCTGGAATCCAGGCCAGTCCGGCTGGACCGCGCGGCGGATCTCCTCTGCGTCCGCCGGGGCCGGTACGTCCAGGCACGGTCCCGAAATCCACGCTGCTGATCTCGAACCGCACTCCATTGGTGACGTCGAAGATGAACGGCGCGGAGAACTTCGTCTTCCAGAAGAACTCGGCCGGCCTCGGCGTTCCTCGCGGCGAGCTTGGCAATCTACGCGGCATCTCGAACAATGTCGTCCGCAATGGCTTTGTGAATCGCCAGGTCTTTGCCGAGCCGATGGCAGGAGGACGCGAGGCGATTCGTCCGGGCGCCCCCTTGACGTTGCGCTCGAACGCCTCTCCCGGATGGCTGCACGAGAGCCATGCGGAGCCGAACCGGGGAGCTGCGTTCAATCAGAGAGGCGGAAACGGACCTGCGGGCGCTTCCGCAGGCTCATTCCACGGCGGTGCGCAGAATGGCTCCGGTGGAAGCTATCGCGGTGGCGGGAACAGTAGCGGCTATCACGGTGGAGGAGAAGGCGGTGGGTTCCATGGAGGTGGTGGAGGCTCCACGGGCGGCGGCGGTGGAGGCTTCCACGGTGGTGGCGGTGGCGGAGCTTCCTCCAGCGGTGGCGGAGGAGGCCACAAGTAACAAGTAGCCCTACAAAGAGGCTGGCGCGAGTGGAACGAAAACGCTCCAGCCTCTTTTTCGATATCGTGGAAGGGACGCCGTTATCACCGCACTTCGAGGAAGATCATCATGCAGGTCAATGACATCGTAGAGGACTTCACGCTTCAGAATCAGGACGGCAAAGAGGTCTCCCTCTCCGACTTCAAGAGTTCTCCCGTCGTGCTCTTTTTTTATCCTCGCGCCGATACCCCCGGCTGCACCATCGAGTCCTGCGGCTTCCGCGATGCCTTTGAGACGTTCCAGAAAGAAGGCATCGTCGTGTTCGGCATCTCGCGCGATACCGTCAAAGCCCAGAAGAAGTTCAAGGACAAGTACGACCTTCCCTACGACCTGCTCGCCGACCCCGAGATGGAGCTGATCAACCGCTATGACCTTGTGAAGCCGAAGAACATGTACGGCAAGCTGGTGAAGGGAGTCAAGCGCACGACGTATCTCATCGGCCCCGACACCGGCTCAGGCCAGCGTCTGATCCACATCTTCGAGGACGTGAAGCCTGCGGGCCACGCCGAAGAGGTTTTGGACCTGCTGAAGACGTAGAAATCCTAAAAATCTTTTGAAGAAATCTTTGCGAATTGCCGCGAACATCCGTTCGATCTTCGCCCCGACCCTCGTCCAGAATGCCGGTTGAGGCGTCTTACTGTTAAAGTACCTACGACGCCATTTTCTGTACTTTCAGTTCACACAAGAGCAATCCAGGCCCTACAACGGCCCCATCGCAGAGTTACTGACTTCACAAATGAAGAGGGACGCTTTGAACGCACAGAGATCGATTTTCGCACTTGCAGTAGCCGCCTTCGCGACCGTAACTCCGCTGTCGGCTCAGGACGCCGGCTTCAATGGTGCTCCGGCGTCGGCCGCGGCACAAGCTTATCCCCATGCCGCAGACGCCGATCCCAAGGCCGGGCAGGAGATCTATCAGCAAAGGTGTGCGGCCTGTCATGGAATGGATGCCAAGGGAGCCGGCAACGTTCCCGCGCTCACTACCCCCCACGTTCAGTCGGCCAAGCCCGGCGAGCTCTTCTGGTACATCACCAAGGGCGATCTCGCCAATGGCATGCCGTCCTGGACCTCGCTTCCCGAGCAGCAGCGCTGGCAGGTCGTCAGCTATGTGAAGTACATCAGCGGCCCCAACGCCAAGCCGCTGGGTGCTGCTCCTGCTTCAGGTTCGGAGACGGCTGCGAGCACCGCCAAGTTCAACGCCCCCGCCCCGCCCCCTCCCTTCACCGACTTCCGCTATGAGGAGCCCGGCAAGGTCCGCAAGGTCACGGTCGCCGATCTTCCCAAGCCTTATGCAACCGAATCTGCCGGGAACACCGCGCATCTGGTTCCCCGTCCCGACGGCGTCTGGCCCAAGGTCCTCCCCGGCTTCAAGGTGGAGCAGTATGCCACCGGCCTCGAGAACCCCCGCATCATCCGCACCGCTCCTAACGGCGACGCCTTCGTCGCCGAGACCGAAAAGGGCGACATCATGATCTTCCGCGGTATTACCGCCGACGGAAAGCCCGAGACCACCAGCGTCTTCGCCTCGGGGCTCAACAAGCCCTTCGGCATTGCCTTCTACCCTCAGGGACCAAACCCGCAGTGGATTTACATCGGGAACACCGATTCTGTCGTCCGCCTTCCTTATAAGAACGGAGACCTGAAGGCAAGTTCCGGGCCGGAACACATCGCCGATCTTCCCAGCAATGGCCGCGGCCACACCACCCGCGACGTCCGCTTCACCCTCGACGGCAAGAAGATGCTGGTTTCGGTCGGTTCGGGATCGAACGTGGACGACCCCGACACCACCCCCGCCGAGAAGAACCGCGCCGACGTGCTCGAGTTTAACCCCGACGGCAGCGGAATGAAGGTCTACGCCTATGGTATCCGCAACTGCGTCGGCGAGGAGATCAATCCCAAGACCGGCGAGCTGTGGTGCTCGGTCAACGAGCGCGACGCCCTCGGCGACAACCTCGTCCCCGACTACATCACGCATGTTCAGCCGGGAGGATTCTACGGCTGGCCCTGGTGGTATATGGGCGACCATCAGGACCCGCGCCACGCTGGCAAGCACCCCGAGCTCAAGGAAAAGGCCATCGTTCCCGACGTTCTCCTGAACCCGCATAACGCCTCGCTGGAGATGACCTTCTACAACGGCAAGCAGTTCCCAGCCGAGTATTCGGGCGATATCTTCGCCTCCGAGCACGGTTCCTGGAACCGCTCCGCCCGCGTCGGCTACGAGCTGATCCGGGTTCCGCTGCATGGTACCGGCCACGCCTCGGGTGAGTACGAGGACTTCATGACCGGCTTCGTGCTTCCCAGCGGCGATGTCTGGGGCCGCCCGGTGGGTGTCACCACCGCCAAGGATGGGTCGCTCCTCGTCACCGACGACGGCTCGAACTCCATCTGGCGCGTCAGCTATACCGGTAAGTAAGAAAATCCATCCGAAGAGCCCGGCCTCAAAGGCCGGGTTTTCTTTTGCATAGAAAAGATATGGCCTGCCGACCGAGCGCAGTGGGCCCGCGCGGCAGCGCCTGTCTTTTCCTTCCAGCCAATGCCTGAATCTTTAGCTTGATATCAAGCATCTATATGTAGAGATATGAAGGCGACACTACAATCCGAACCCGATCTCAGCGCCATCCACCTCTGGCTGGTCCTCTGGAAGGCCTTCCGGGCCGTCGAAACCCACTCGACCCAGAGCATCGCCCGCTTCGAGATGGGCGTCACTGACTTCGGTGTCCTCGAGGCCCTGCTGCACAAAGGCCCCCTGACCGTCACCGAGCTTCGCCGTAAGGTGCTTCTGACCAGCGGCTCCATGACCACGGCAGTCGATCGCATGGAGACCCGCGGCCTGGTCGCACGCCACGGCGACGCCAAAGACCGTCGCGCCCGCGTCATTCACCTGACGCCCGAAGGCCGCAGCCTCATCGAGCACGCCTTCGCCCAGCACCGCGACGAGATGGAGGCCACGCTCGCCGGCTTCAGCCGAGAGGACCGCGCCCAGCTTCTGCCGCTTCTGCGCAGGCTGGGCCGCGCAGCCCAGGATTTTCACGCTGTACCTGAAACAGGCGTCAACGGACGCCGGAAGGAGTAACCCTATGTCCACCATCACGCACACCACAACCGCCACGCAGCAGAAGAAGGTCCTCGGAACCTATGGCCCCGGCTCGACGCACTGGGTTGGCGACGGCTTCCCCGTCCGCAACCTGTTTCCCTCGAACGGCATTCAGCTTGAGGTCAGCCCGTTCCTGATGCTGGACTACGCCGGACCGCAGTACTTCAAGGCCGCCGCCCAGCCTCGCGGCGTGGGCGAGCACCCGCACCGCGGCTTCGAGACCGTCACCATCGCCTACCAGGGCTCGGTCGCCCATCGCGACTCAGCCGGGAACTCCGGCGTGATCTACCCCGGTGACGTCCAGTGGATGACCGCCGCCTCCGGAGTCCTGCACGAAGAGATGCACGAGGCCGAGTTCACCCGCTCGGGCGGAACCTTCGAGATGATCCAGCTCTGGGTCAACCTGCCCGCGGCGAACAAGATGTCCAAGCCCGGCTACCAGGCCATTACGAAGGAGCAGATCCCGGTGGTTCCTTTCGCCACCGGAGGCCACGCCCGCATCATCGCCGGCTCGCTCGACGGAGCAGGCGGCCCGGCGAAGACCTTCACCCCGCTCAACGTCTGGGACGTGGAGCTGAAGGCAGGCGAGCGCGTCGAGCTCGACGTGCCCGAGGGCCACAACACCGCCGTCGTTCTGCGCAAGGGCGACGCCACGGTCAACGGAGCCAAGCTCTCGGGCGAGGCCCGCATCGCGACCCTGGGACAGGAGGGCGGCACGATGGTCTTCGAGGCCACGGTTGATTCAGCGCTGGTGCTTCTGAGTGGCGAGCCGATCAATGAGCCCATCGCCAACTACGGCCCCTTCGTGATGAACACTCGCCAGGAGATCCTGCAGGCGGTCGAGGACTTCAACTCCGGCCGCTTCGGACAGCTGTAAAACAACCGGAAGCCCGGGTCTCGAGGGAGAGACCCGGGTGAAGGACAGGCGCTGCCCCACGCGCCGTGGGCCCGCGCGGCAGCGCAAAACGTTTCTCTATCCCCGAGCCTCTCGCAGAGACTCCACCGTGCGCCGCACCCCCTCCTCGTACGGCGTCTTCTTCAGCCCATCGAGCAGATTGCTTAGCATCGTATCGTCCATCAAGACAGGCGTCGTCTGCAGATAGTGCATCTCGACCAACTCCTTCATGAAGGGCTTGAACAGCCCGATCACGCGCAGCATCATCTTCCCCGCTATCCGCGTCTTCATCGGCTTTCCCGTTGCGGCGAAGGCCATCTTGGCCATCTGCTTCTGGCTCGTCACTCCCGCGCCGGCGAGGTTCCACCACCGCCCGCGGGCCTCAGGCTTCGCCGCCAGGGCGAGCGCCACTGGACCAACATCCGGCACGTAGACGAACTCATGGGGCGTATCGATAGGGCCGATCATATCGCCGGTTTCCCCGTTCACGGCGGCCTTGAAGACGTTGTCCAAAAAACTCGCCTCGACACCCGGGCCGTAGAAGTCGGGAAGCCGCAGAATGACGCCTTCGACCCTTCCGGCTGCGTCCTCGGCCATGAGCATGTCTTCCTGCTCCTTGCGCATCCTGCCCTTGAAGGTCGTGGGATTGCGCGGATGATCTTCGGCGACCTTCGGAGTCTGCGGGGTGCCGTAGGGATACACCGTGGCGATCAGCAGCACCCGGCGCACGCCCTCTGCAATGGCTCCATCGAGTGTCTTACGCATGGTGGGAGGATGCAGCTCGAAGTGGTCATAGGGCACGCCGACCAGGTAGATCAGCGTGTCGATGCCGCTGGCAGCCGCCCGCACCGACGCGGGATCGTCCGGGTTCCACGTGACGATTTCAACCTGGGCCCCGCGCTCGGCCTTCGGGTCTCCGTCAAAGGTCTTTTCCAGACGCGCACGGTCACGCCCCACCACGCGATAGTCTTCGCCGCGCTGCTGCAACGCATCGGCCAGGCTGCGCCCGATCGCTCCCGCCGCTCCAAACAACGCAATCTTTGCCATAACGCCTTCCCTCTCTCATGAACGTTGATTCAGCTTTCTCTGTTGAACGTTGTTTATAAAAATGAACTATGTTCACTAAACACTGTTCAGTTTATACTCAACCGCATGGCTGTCAAGAAAAATAAGCGCCGTGAGGCGGCCCGGCAGAGCCTGCGCGAGGAGATCCTCGCTGCCTCGCGCGCGATCATCGCCGAAGAGGGCTTTGATGCCCTCACCATGCGCAGGCTCGCCGAGCGCATCGGCTACTCCCCCGCCACGCTCTACCTGCACTTCAAGAATCGTGACGAGATCGCGCAGGCGGTCGGACGCATCGGATACGCCGATCTCTACCGCGCTCTGTCGGCGGCGGTCGCCGATGCGGCGGCAACTCCCGCCCAGCGCACGCGTTCGCTTGCCCACGCTTACGTCCGCTTCGGTCTTGAAAATCCCCAGACCTACGCGTTGATCTTTATGGAAGATCCGGCGTACATCAAGGCGGTCTTTCAATCTCCACAGGGGCAATCGTCCCAGGCTGTGGCCGAGGAGAAGGATCCCGCCACCGCGGCCTACGAGATTCTGATCGGCAATGCAGCCGGCCTGATCGCCACAGGGCTCATTCCCTTCAGCGTAGAAAGTCCTGCCCGCCCCGCGACCCCCACTGAGATTGCGGAGTCGTTCTGGGCCAGCCTGCACGGCATCGTCAGCCTCAAGCTGACCTGCCCGGGCTTTCCCTCGGCGCCCGCCGAGCTTCTGACCGACCTTTACCTCGAGACATTACTGCGGGGTCCTTCCTCCGGCGTGTCATCCACAAAGGTAGGGAAAAGAGCTAAGTAATCGGCATGCTCCAAACAATTTTTTTGAGAGAAAGACGCTGGCCCGCGCGGCAGCGCACTTCTAGATCCCTAGACCCTACTCCCCGCCCCCAGACAAAAAGATCTGCTCGGGCCGCGCGGCGATGACGCGGTAGAGGGCGAACTGACGCGAGCTCTGTCCACGCAGCTCGAAGAGCAGGCTGGCACGGTTCGAGGCTTCGACATCTACCACATCCACCAGCCGCATCCAGGGCGTGCGGTCTAGGTGGGCCGCATCGGTCGCGCCTGAAAGCGCAACCTTCAGCTCGCCCATGCCGTTGTCCTGCGCCACGATGGTCACGTAGCGCATCACCGATCCGCTCTCGACCGTATGGGCCATGTAGACGTAGGTCGGAGCGCCGCCGTAGCTTAGGGTATAGCCGCGCAGATCCTCGTCGGCCAGGGTGACGGGAGCGGGAGCGGATGGCTTGCGATTCTTTGACCTCGAGGCTGTTGTCTTCTTCCCTGCGGTAGCGGCAGAGGTGGTTCCTGCGGTTGCCGGCGTGCCGCCCGTGGTCGTCGACGACTTGGTCGGTATCCCGCGCTTCAGTGTGGGCGGTCCCTGATCCTGAGTGGCCTGGCTGGTCTGGTTCGCGGTGCTGGTCTGGCTCTTGGTTGTAGAAGAGCTTGTGCCGGAGGCCGCGGTGTTGCTCTCCGCCGAGAGCTGGGACTTCGACGGCATCCCGCGTTTCAGTGCTGGGGGACCGGAGTCCGGCGCATCGTTCGGGTTGACGGTCGCACCTTTTGTCGATGTGGCTGATGCCGTGGATTCGGCGACAGCATTTGCCGGGGTTACACCTGGAACTACGCCATACTCGGCCAGCTTAGCGCGGGCGAAGGCCTGCATCTTGGCTAGGATCGCCGCACGCTCGTTGGTGTCCTCCCAGGGGCGGGCATAGACGTGGGTGTCGCGGTCCTTCGCGTCGGAGATGGCGACCATCTGACGCATGCTCGCAGGGACTCCGGTCAGCTTCGGGGCCTCGGTCTCGTCCGTGCCGCTACCGCCGTGGTGCAGGCGTGGACGGTCGGGATCGTCATCGGGCGAGGCCCCCCCTGTGACGCTTGCCGTCTCCTTGTCGTTCTTGCGCTTCTTGTTCTCCTCCGGCGATCGGCGCCGCAGTGTTGGGCGGTCGGCGTCGTCGTCCGAAGATGCGGTCGGGGTGGTCTTGCCTGAGTCGCTGGAGTTGTCGTCGCCGACATCCCGCCGGTGCATCGTCGGACGGTCTGGATCGTCGTCGGCCGGGGCGGGTTTGGCGTTTGTCGAGGTGGGCTGGCTGTTTATCTGGGTCGAAGTGTCGGCCGTCTTGTCCGTCTTGCTGTCCGGGGCCTTGTTCGCCGTACTCGTATCGCTGCCTTTATTGGAGCCGCTCGTGTCGCCGGTTTGGCTCGAACTCCCTGAGCTCGCATCTGTGGACTTACGATGCAGCGTGGGGCGCCCGGAGTCGCTGTCGCCGCTGCTGTCGGCCTTGCTGTCGGTATTGGCCGAACCGGTCGACGGACCAGAGTCGTCGCTCTTCCCCGCGGTATCGCTCGACTTGTCCGATAGGTGCGGCTTGCTCCCGTTCCCGTTCGCGATGGCGATCTGGGACAGCGTCTTCGTGGGCTTCAGCGGAGCGGTCTTGCGGGGGGTGGCCTCGGCCTTGTAGTTGCCGTACGCGGTCCATCCGTCGATAAAGGGTGGCGCGGCGGCCCCGTCAACCTCGACCGCGTGCAGGGCGCTCTCGAGCGTAATCGTCCCCTTGGGCAGGCCGCTGTCCTCGAGCTCGTAGATGTTGCCGGTGAGCAGGGCGAAGGGGACCGGCTGCGGCTTGTAGACGCCGGCGTCCTTCAGCTCCCCGTCGATGAAGATGGTGACGGGAACGAACCGGGTTCCAGTGGGTTTGGCCAGGTCGCCGGTCCACTCATACACCCCCACGGCCCGGACCACGGTCTCGGGCCTGGGGGCGACCTTGTGGGTCTGGGCCAGGGCAGCGGGAGCCCAGACCGTGGGGCCGAGCCCCAATCCCATCACGAAAGACAGTATCGCCGTTTTCATACGCGTCACGAGTTTAGACGCAGACCAACGCGGTTGAGCCTCGCCGATGCCCGATCCCCTTACATTACTATTGCGTTGTGAACGCTCCCGGCCTCAATCCTCTTCTCGCCGTTGACGATCTGACGATCGGCTTCGGAGGCCGTCCCGCGGTGGAGGGAATCTCGTTCTCTCTGGCGGAAGGGGAGACGCTGGGGCTGGTGGGGGAGTCGGGGTCGGGAAAGTCGGCCACCTCGCTGGCGGTGCTGAGGCTGCTTCCGCCCACGGCCAGGGTAGCCGGCGGGATCCGTTTCGCGGGGGCTCCCCTCTTGCAGATCTCCGAGGCAGAGATGCGGCACCATCGCGGACGGGAGATCGCCATGATCTTCCAGGAGCCGATGACAGCGCTCAACCCAGTGATGCCGGTCGGGGAGCAGATCGCCGAGGCGGTCCGGGCGCACCACCCGGAGCTCTCGCGCCGCGAGGTCGCCGCGAGAGTCGTCGAGGCGATGCGCGAGGTGGCGCTGCCGGAGCCCGAGCGAAGGATGCGCGACTATCCGCACCAGTTCTCCGGCGGACAGCGGCAGAGGATTCTGATTGCGATGGCGATCGTGAACCGGCCCCGGCTGCTGATCGCGGACGAGCCGACGACGGCGCTGGATGTGACCGTGCAGGCGCAGATTCTTGCTTTGCTGAACCGTCTGCGCGAGACCCATAACCTGTCCATGCTGTTCATCTCGCACGACCTGGCGGTGGTGAGCCAGGTGGCGGACCGGGTGGCGGTGATGCAGAGGGGACGGATCGTCGAGCAGGGCGCGGCGGCGGAGCTCTTCCACAACCCGCAGCACGAGTACACGCGAAGGCTGCTGGCCTCGGCTCCTACGATGACGACCGACCGCAGACGGCCGTTGGCGACGATTTAGGTTCTTTAGTTTACGGCTAGCGGCATATTTTTTGTGAAGTACCAGGCGCCCGCGCGGCAGGTCATCGTCTTTTCCAAAAGTCTAAGAATTGATCTCGGGGTCACGCAGACTCATTTAGGCTAACTTTGGATTTGGGGGTTCTATGCGGGCGTTCATTTTGGCTGTTTGCTTTTGTCATCTGCCGTAGCCCAAACCGTCCACATCACCGGGATCTCGGACCAAACTCTAGCGGCGGCGGACTCCAACCTCGAACCCCTCCACGCAAAACTCATCACGGCGACGATGGACGGCAAGCAATACCTGCTTCAGCAAACTATCGTCGGCCAGTTCGGTCTGGCTTATAAGTTCGAGGTGGGGGTCGATTACGAGGTCCGAAAGATCTCGAACTCTCGGATGAGCGTCTGGGTCACGGATAAGAAGGGCCATCGCGACCATGAGGACCTAACGATCAAAGGCATCGAAGAGAAGTAATAAGCGGCTTTGAGGCGCTGGCCTGCCGGACGGGCCCACTGCGCTGGGCCACCCCCCAAACGAAGACCTGTTTGTGGGACCCGGTACGGGCGGTCACTTCGTGACGCGTATGTCGGCTTCGCCGTGGGCCTCCCTTCGGTTCGGCACAAATATCTTCGCAAGCGACCCGAAGGGCAAATACACGTCACGAAGTGACCGCCCCACGCGCAGTGGGCCCGGCCGGCAGGCTACAGCTACCCGCTCGCCTGAAAGCATTCAGGGGATTAGACTAAGCCGAGGGCCGCCAGCCCCATGGACCTCCCTTTATGCGCGCCCTTCTGCTGTCGGACATCCACGCCAATCTTGAAGCCCTGAATGCGGTTCTGGAGGCCGCAGGACCCTACAACGTACTCTGGAATCTGGGAGACGTGGTGGGGTACGGGGCCAGTCCCAACGAGGTGATCGAGCTGATCCGGCCCCGGGCCGCTGTGAATGTCCGCGGGAATCATGACCGGGTGTGCTGCGGGCTGGCCTCGGCGCTGGGCTTCAATCCGATCGCCCGGGCGGCGGCGAAGTGGACCTACGACGAGATGACCGTGGCGAATCGCGAGTGGTTGGCGACGGCGGCCAAGGGGCCGCTGACGCCCGAGGGTGCTCCGGAGGTCGTGCTCGCGCACGGATCGCCGCTCAATGAGGATCAGTACATCCTGACGATGCGGGATGCGTGGGCACCGCTCCAGCAGAGCGGAGTCGCGATTACCTTCATCGGACACACCCATCTGCAGGGCGGATGGGACCAGAGGAACGACCAGTGGCACGAGCTGCGACCGAGGTATGCCGGGGCTAACGAGGCGGAGAGCTGGGGGCTTTCGCTTGAACCCGGCGTGCGTTACCTGATCAATCCGGGTTCGGTGGGGCAGCCGCGCGACCATGACTGGAGAGCCGCCTTTGCCATCTATGACGCGGAGGCAGGGGAGATCGTCTTCCATCGGGTTCCCTATGACCTGACTACGGCACAGGGAAGGATTCTGATGGCCGATCTGCCGGAGAAGCTGGCACTGCGGCTGCGCGAGGGACGGTAGGGGCTTGCCCGGCCCTCCCGCCGGTCGGCGCAAAGATTTCTGCAGCGACCACGGGAGCTCCACCCCGAAGGGAACACACGTTACGAAGGGACCCGGGCGCAGTGGGCCCGGCCGGCAGGCCACAGTCTTTGAATCTATTGATTCTGTCTGGTTTCTCGTCGGATGAGAACGCCCCACTCATGGCCCCATGAGTGGGGCGTTTTGAAGATGAACGATTACGCTTCCTGCTTGGAGAGAGCGGCGCGCATCTTGGCGGAGTCGTCCCAGGCGAAGCGGAGGGTTCCGGAGAGGGGGGCGGCTCCCATCATGCGGACTCCGACGAGGATGGCGCGGATGTAAGAAGGAGCGCGGTTGTCCTTCGTCTTCCAGAGATCGGAGAGGGGCCGGATGTTGCCCTGGGTGTCGGGATGGTAGACGCGCTGGTCCCAGCGCTGGCTTCCTTCGGGGAAGTGGGGGTAGTCGCGAATGGCGTCGAGGGTGGACTGAAGGATGCGGTGCTTCCAAGGTTCGGCGTACTGGGGCATGTAGAGGACGTTGCTGACGCGGTCGCGGCGGATCTCCTGCACGAACTCGGTGAAGGAGGTGGCGCGGGTGAGGTTGACGTTGGCGTTGGGCTCGACGCCGTGCCGGTCGCCGCCGGAGATGACGATCTGGTTCCACTTGCTGGCCAGGGTGGAGACCTCACGGTTCTCCTTCCAGTCGCGCAGGCCGTTGAGCTCGAGGGCGTGGATGTACTGGCCATAGACGGCGAGGAACTCGTTGACGAGGACGTCGTGGCGCTGGCGGCCGACGCGATAGAGATCCCAGATGGGGTGGTTGAAGATAATGAGGACCTGGGGAATCTCGTGGAGCTCGGCGAAGATCTCGCGGAGAAGGCTGGCGGGACGCTCGGCGAAGGGGATGGCGGTAAAGGCCTGAAAGCGGTCCATCCACTGCTGCCCCTGGGCCGAGGGAAGGTTGTGGATGCCGATGTGGAAGGCGCTCTCGTGGAAGGGAACGGTCCATTCGAGGGAGACGGGGATGTGGCGGGCGGAGGGGACCGAGCGCAGCAGCTGCGGAGCCTTGATGTCGTCGTGGTCGGTGATGGAGACCAGGGCCGGGATCTGGAGGCGGTTTTCGATCTGGGAGCTCTCGAGATCGAAGGCGAGGCGTGGGGTCAACGGCGGGGTCCAGTAGCCGCGGGTGTAGTTGGGCCGGATTCCGGAAGAGCTCTTGGAGCGACCCTCGGCCCATCGCATGAGGGGCTGGAGGTAGCTGGAATTTCGGGTGAAGTCGGCGATGAAATCCAGGGTCTCCTGAGACTGATTGGTGTGGCTGTGCAGCGACACACCGGTGGTGAAGCCGCGCGCGGCCTGGGGCTCACGCCAAAGATAAGAGATCGAAGATTGGCTCATAGGGCCCTCCGAGCGTTCTGGCTACTCGCTAGGCAGTATGAAGGTTTTCTTGTAAAAAGGCGATTACTGCACCGAGAATGGGGCTTCAATATTTATAAACCGCCGTTACTGAATTGGTTACAGGAGGGCTTTTTACCCGAAACTGCCACCTTCGTTGTACACGGCAAGGCGATTTGCCGACTCATCGCAGTGAGGCCGCCTGGGAGGTGGCGGTTCCTTTGTGACGTGTCCCGCCGGCAGGCCATCGCCTTTCCTCCCCCAGAAAATCATGGATTTGAATAGGTCGATACGCCCTGGTGGAGTGGGGGAACGGCACGGAGGCTAAAGCTGGCGATGGCGGCGGGGCTGGAGTTCGGAAGCACCTGGAGCGTGCCGAGGGCTTCGGCCGCCGCAGGAGTCTGGTCGCGAAGCCGGAAGACGAGGACGCCGGGCTGGATCTCCTTGGCGGAGAGCAGGTTAAAGCCGCCGGTCTGCTGCCGGAGCTCGATCTGTGCAGCGGCCGTGGAGGCGAGCGCGACATTGGGCAGAGCGTTGCCAAGCGCGGGGTAGCTTGCCTGGTTAAAGGCGGCGAGCCACCCGTAAAGGAGCCGGCCGGCGGGGGTGTCGGGGATGAGGCCGACCTGGTCACCGAAGCGGGGCAGGTGAACGAGGATGGTGGGGTGAACGGGGCTGACATGGTCGCCCTTGCGGGCAGGCACGGGAGCGTCGGCGGGATCACCGAGAACGATGGTGTCGATCTGGTTCGGATCGTCCTTCTCGTCATCTGCCGGGGCGGCTCCCGATGTGGCGCTGGCGGAACGAGTAGCGTCCCTTCTGTCAGAGGCTAGATGTGCATGTCCAGTGTGACCCAAGGCATAGAGGACCGAGGCGAGCGCGCCGACGGCGGCTATGGTGGCGAGCAGGATGGCTCCGGGGCGGAGCGGCTGACGGCCGGTGATATAGAAGCTGGGGGTGGCGACTTCGGGTGGCAGGGGCCGCTGCATGTTGGGTAGTCCTTGGGGTCTCCGAGCGAACCGGGCCGAAGGAAGGTCCGGCGGGGCTGGCCGCCACTGGTAGTGTAGACGGGTTGCCAAGGGGCGGCGTGAGCGGATGACGTTGTATCGACCGATGGCCTGCCGCCCGCGTAGGGGGCCCGCGCGGCAGCGCCGAGGGAAGTCGCGCTCAGCGGGTGGGGGCGATGTCGGGACCGAGAATCTCCTGTGCCGTCGGGGCGGGATCGTAGGGGACCTGAGGCTCGGCGGCGGCGGCGCGTGCACGCTCCTGCAAAGCTTTTTCGTAGTCCGGATTGAGGTGATTTTTAGTGAGATCTTCCTTGAGGATCTCGAAGGCCTCCTCCGGGGTGTCGACGAAGCGGAAGAGGTTGAGGTCGCCATGGGCGATGGCTCCCTTTTCGGCGAGGACGTCGAGGTTGATCACGGACTTCCAGTAGGCGGACCCATAGATGATGGTGGTGATGCGCTTGGCGAGTTTGTTGGTCTGGGCCAGCGTGAGCAGCTCGAACATCTCGTCGAGGGTTCCGAAGCCTCCGGGGAAGATGACCAGCGCCTTGGCCAGGTAGGCGAACCAGTACTTACGCATGAAGAAGTAGTGGAAGTCGAAGTTGAGCGAGGGGGTGACGTAGGGGTTGGGCTGTTGCTCGAAGGGAAGCTTGATGTTGAGGCCGATGGTCTTGGCTCCGGCCTCGTAGGCTCCGCGGTTGGCGGCCTCCATGATGCCGGGACCGCCGCCCGAGGTGACGACGAAGCGGTGGCGGGGGCCGGAGAGGGATTTGGCCCAAGTGGCGAGCTTGTTGGCGAGGATGCGGGCGTCCTCGTAGTAGGCGGCCATCTCGATGGCGGCTCCGGCGAGGCGAAGGCGGGCTCCGGTGGCGCGGCCGTGCTCGACCTCGTCGAGCGATGCGGGCTGTTCGGCCGCGGGTTCGCGGGAGCCGGTATTGGCGAGCAGCTCGAAGTTGGCGGCAGCGACGTCGAGGGCGCGGAAGCGGGCGGAGCCGAAGAAGACGACGGTATCCTGGATGCGCTCGCGGCGGAAGCGCGAGAGGGGCTCCTGATACTCGGACATGATGCGGAGGATGCGGGCGTCGGGGGAGTTGAGGAAGTCGGGGTTCTCGTAGGCAAGGGGGGCGCTCTCGAGGGGATCAGGCAGGGACTGGGGTTTGGAATCGGACATCGTGGGCGATTCTCCTTGGCTTTCCGTCTTGTTTTATCAAGCGTATCAATCTCTTCAAGGCGCTGGCCCGCGCGGCAGCGCCTGTCTTTAACCAAAAACAGTGTCTTCCATCCGGCTATTTGTAGTCGCGGTAGTGAACGGCTTCGGAGATACCGATCCAGATATCCAGCAAGCCCAGCCCGGAGATAATGCCGCGCACGGCTCCGTTGTGCAGGATGGTGGAGAGGGCAGGGTGGGACTGGATGAAAAGATTATGGTCCCAGATGCGGGTCCACCAGGGGAGCAACATCACCAGGACGCCGAGGTAGACGCAGAAGAGCACGAGCACGAACAGAGAGAGGCGCTGCAGCCAGACGGGGGTCGCAGCCCGGCGAGGCTGGGATTGGAGCGAGGACCCGCCAGTGGGCTGGGACAACACGGTGGGTTCGTGATCCGGAAATAGTTGAGACTGACCTGGCATGAAGCTCTCTTTTGACAGTAGCAGAGGGGGTTTGCCGTTGTCTCGCTGGGGCCATGGGTTCGTGGCGGGAATGGCTATTTGCTTAGGGATGGAAACCCCTTAGGGCGTATCGACAAATTCCAATCCGCGATTATTTGAGGAGAGAGGGTTGGCCTGCCGGCCGGGCCCACTGCGCGTGGGGCGCACCCTTCGTGACTTATGTATTCCCTTCGGGGTGGGGCTCCCATTGGTCGCTTGCATAAATCTTTGCGCCGACCAGCGGGAGGCCCACGGCGAAGCCGGTATACGCGTCACGAAGTGACCGCTGCCCGCGCAGGGCGCCCGCGCGGCAGCGCTCTTCTTTATTTACCCCAAACGATAGGTCGATACGCCTAGCGGGGAGGATGCAGCAAAGAGCCATGCCCTTTATAGGACAGGGCTCTTTGCTGGTGAAGCGGAGGGGAGCTGCTTACTGGGCATTGCCCTGGATGAGCTCGGTGGCGACGGGTTTGATGTAGCCGAAGAGACCACCCTTGCCCTGGTTGGGGCCGGCGGTGAAGTAGAGCTCTTCGGCGGGAGCTGCGGTGGTGTCGTAGCTGGAGGCGGTTGCGCTGTTGGCGGGCGAGATGGCCCAGATGCCGTTGATGGCGAGCGGCTTTCCGCTGGCGTCTTCAACCAGGCCGTCGAACTTTCCGGTGGCGAGGTCATAGGCGGCGATGTAGCCACTGGATTCCGACGTTCCGCCGCCGGCGAACTGGGCTACGAGCAGGTCGTGGCTGAAGCGGCCGAAGTCGAGCGGAGCCAGCGCGACGCCCCAGGGAGCATTGAGCCAGTCACCATGCTCGAGGCGGCTGAGCAGCTTGCCGTCGGAGGAGAAGACATCGACGTAGCCCAGGCCCGGGCCATCGGTTTCGACCTGCTGGCCTGGGAGATGCAGGGCGAAGGTGACGACGATGTCGTTGCCGATGGCCTGGACGTTGAAGGGAGCGTAGAAGCGTGGGAGACGGTTGTCGGTGAAGGGCTGGTCGTCGTTGTTGTCGCCGAAGAAGTCCCCGTTGCCGAAGCCGTCACCACGGCCGTGACGGTCATGGTGTTTGTCGTTGCTGAGGTTGACCGGCTGGAAGGCGTTGTCGAAGACATCGACGCGGTTCTGGCCGAAGTTGGCGGCGTAGAGGTAGCGCTTGCCGTCGATGGTCGCGGCGGTGAGTCCGGTGTAGCTGGTGCCCTGCTTGCCGCGGAAGACGGTGACGGCGTTGGTGGAGGGAGCGGCGGCTCCGGGGGCAAGGCCTACGGCGGCGTTCCAGCCGGCGATGGTTCCGTCGACGGTGGAGAAGAGGAAGGTCGCGGGCTTGCTGCCCGGGAGGAGGAAGTCGGTCAGGCTGCCGTTAGCGATGGTTCCAGTGGGAGTTCCGGTGGGGAAGGTGGTGTTGTTGGGGTCGGATTTGGGGACGGTGACGATGAGGGACTGTTTGGCTCCGGCGCCGTTGTAGAGGGTGCTGAGGCCGGTGGCCTGGTCGGAGATCCACCAGGGGGAAGAAGAGGCGCGGGAGAGGCCCCAGGGGTTGACCAAGGAGGGATCGGTGACAGGAGCGACGCCAGAGACGTTGGAGACAAGGTTGACCTGTGTGTAGAGTTGCGCGGAAGCGGCGCCGGGCAACGCTAGAACCACCGCTGCGGCAGAGGCGGCCAGACTCGGAAGGGCTTTCATCAGGGAACTCCTTATGTATGGCCCCGCAGACCCGAAAGAGCGGCTGCCCGTTGAGTTACGGCGCAAACAGACGCTGGCCAACGACAGGCGGGGAGAAAACTCTCGTTGGAATCCTCGGTAAGCGTAGGGGGTAGCTACGGGAGCTGATGTCATGCTGGTGTCATCTCTTCGTCAAAAAAAGAAGACAGGGCTGCCGCGCGCGCCCACTGCGCGGCAGCCCTGTCAGAGAGGGGAATGAGAAGATAGAACCAATGCTGCAATTAATCAATGCCGGAAAACGGTTCGGCCAAAAACTGCTGTTTGAAGACATCAACTGGCTGATCACGCCGGAGGAGCGCACCGGGCTGGTCGGGGGCAATGGGACCGGCAAGTCGACGCTGCTGAAGATCCTGGCCGGGATCGAGACGCTGGACTATGGCCAGCTGACGCGCGTCAAGGGAACGACGATCGGCTATCTTCCGCAGGATGGCCTGGCCATGCGGGGCAAGACGGTCTTCGAGGAGTGCCTCTCGGTCTTCGATCATCTGCATGCGCTCGAGCGCGAATCGATCGAGCTGATGACGACGATGAGCGAGAAAGACCCGAAGTCGAAGGAGTATCTCACGGCGGCGGAGCGCTATTCGGACATCGCCGACCAGCTGCATGTGCATGACATCTACACGCTGGACTCGCAGGTGGGTGCAGTGCTGGGCGGATTGGGCTTCAGCAAGGAAGACTGGGAGCGCAAGACGGAGGAGTTTTCCGGCGGTTGGCAGATGCGAATCGCGCTGGCGAAGCTTCTGCTGCAGAAGCCTTCGCTGCTGCTGCTGGACGAGCCCACGAACCATCTTGATCTCGAGTCGCGCAACTGGTTGGAGACGTATCTGCATGACTATCCCAACGCGTTTATTTTGATCTCGCACGACCGCTACTTTCTCGATGTGACGGTGAAGAAGATCGTCGAGGTGTGGAACAAGAGGATGCAGGTCTACCACGGCAACTACGAGAAGTACGTGACCCAGAAGGAAGAGCGTCGCGCGACCCTGATGGCGGCCTACAAGAACCAACGCGACCGCATCGATGCCCTGGAGGCGTTCATCAACCGCTTCCGCTACCAGGCGACGAAGGCAAAGCAGGTGCAGTCCCGCATCAAGGAGCTCGAAAAGATCGAGCGCATCGAGGTTCCGGATGAGGAGGCGACGATTCACTTTACGATTCCGCAGCCTCCTGCGTCGGGACGCACGGTGATCGAGGTGGAGAACCTGACGAAGGTATATCCGACGCCGGATGGCGGGCAGAAGACGATCCTCGACAATGTGAGCTTCACGATCGAGCGCGGGGACCGCATCGCTCTGGTGGGCGCGAACGGCGCGGGTAAATCGACGCTGATCCGGATGCTGAGCGAGCAGGAGGCGCCGACCTCGGGAACGATTCGCTATGGCCACAACGCGATTGTGGACTTCTTCGCGCAGGACCAGTACAAGGTGCTGGACCCGAAGGCCGAGATGCTGGACGACATTGCCGGGGCCTCGCCGAAGGTTCCGGTGGTGGAGCTGCGGTCGCTGCTGGGATGCTTCATGTTCTCGGGCGACGATGTCTTCAAGAAGCTCGGCGTGCTCTCGGGCGGAGAGCGCAATCGTTATGCGATGGCGAAGATGCTGGTGTCGCCCTCGAACATGCTGCTGCTGGACGAACCGACGAATCACCTGGATCTGCGGGCGAAGGACGTTCTGCTGGATGCAATCCGCAACTTCACCGGAACGGTGCTGTTCGTCTCGCACGATCGTTACTTCATCGACGGGCTGGCCACGCGGGTCTTCGAGGTTGAAGACCGCCGTGTCCACATCTATCCCGGCAACTACGAGGAGTACCTGTGGCGCAAGCAGGGCGGCCCCGAGAAGGTGAAGGAGTCGTTGAGCGCGGGGTTGAAGGCGAGCGTTCCGGTTGCGGCTCCTGTGGTTGTTGCGGCACCCGAGCCTGTGGTGGAGACTGCGGCGGTGAAGCGGCTGAATCCGATCAAGCTGAAGCAGATGGAAGAACGGTTGAAGTTTGCCGAGGAGAGGCTTCCGAACCTCGAGGCGGAGATCGAGGCGGCGGAGGCCCGGCTGGGGAACTTCACCTCGGCGGAGCAGTCGCAGAAGGATGCGGTGGAGCTGGACCGTCTGCGTGAGGAGCGCATGACACTGATGGCGGAGTGGGAGGAGCTGGCGATGTCGCTCGAGGAGCAGCGGGCTTAGGACTTATGGTCATCTTCGCGTCTGACCCGTTGCTCGTCGTTCTGGCTCTCTCTGCTTTTTTAACGGTGTCATCCTGAGCGGAGCGTAGCGGAGTCGAAGGATCTGCGTTTTTGTCCCTGCCATGGAAATTTCCATAGGCTCATATCCAGTGGCTTTCAACTGGATTTGATGGCGCGGAGAAAAACCGCAGATCCTTCGACTCCCTTCCCTTCGGTCACTCCGCTCAGGATGACACCCTTCCGAGGCTAAAATTTTCTTTCCAAGTTTCAGCAATGCGACTGCTTTCCATCTTGCCGGCGGCTGCTTTCAATCTTCATCGGCGGTGTCTTCGAAGTCCTTTCGTGGCGGTGGCGCCCCGAAGGAGATGCGCGTGGGAGCCTCTTTGCGTACGTTGTGGATGGAGCCGAGGTAGACGGAGTTGAGGCCGTAGCGCGTGTTGAGGCGATCGACGGTCTCGGTGACCCGCTCACGCGCATCCCTCGGAGCCTCGAAGAGGCCCACACGCTCAGGCTCCAGATCGGATACCCCCACGGTGATATCCGTCGGCGTGGCGTCCGGCGGCACCTCCTTCCACAACTCGATGAGCTGCATCTGCAGCACGGCGGGTGACTGGCTTGGCGTGAACCGGATCAACGCCTCAAGCGCCCTCCGTTGACCGGCGAAGCCGACACATAGAAAGACCGCTCCTGCCCATAAATTCTGCTCCCGCATGCGGCGTGCGGCCGAGAGCATCAGCTTGATGGCCACGGCCCGGGCGCGTTCGGAGTCTCTGCAGGCGGGCGGCAAAATGTGCTGCCGGCTGAAGCTCTGCTTGGGCTTGTCCTCTGGTTCCACAAAGTCTTCGCCGCGAAACCAGAGCCACATGCGATCTCCCCAGACGTTTCCCCACAGGGCGCTCATCTGGTCGCGGCGCAGGCTGCAGAGCTGACGCACGCTGCTGATTCCTGCCGAGCGCAGCCGCTTCTCCATGCGATGACCGACGCCGGGAAGATCCGACAGCTCCAGGCCGAAGAGCGCATCCGGCAGCATGGACCGGTCGAAGAGCATCAGGCCGTCCGGCTTCAGTACGTCGGCGGCGACCTTAGCCAGAAAACGGTTGGGGCCAAGGCCGATGGAGCAGCGCAAGGTGGAGCCCACGGAGCGAATCTCGCGCTTGATGGCATAGGCGATCTCGGTGGCGCGGAGAGGGTCGCACTCGCGGCCGATCAGGCGGCAGGCGAACTCGTCGCAGGACATTACCTTCTGGATAGGAACGCAGCGCTCGATGGCGGCCTTGATCTGATCGTGAAACTCGATGTAGAGGCGCGGACGCGCCTTCACGAGGGTGATGTGTGGGCAGAGTTCCCTGGCTTTGGAGACATGAATGCCGCCGGAGAGGCCGTAGCGCTTGGCCTCGTAGCTGATGGCGATGCAGCAGGTGGAGTCGGCCTCGACGGGGACGACGGCGATGGGCCGGCCGCGCAGCTCGGGCCGCAGCTCCTGCTCGATGGAGGCGAAGTAGGCGTTGAGGTCGGCGAAGAGCCAGGAGACGCCGGGGGTGGGCATTGCCTCATTTTAGGCGAAAATAAGGCGAAAATAAAGACTATGGCCGGCCGGCAGCGCTGTCTCTTCAGGCGTTTAGCGCGGGATAGTCGGTATAGCCGGTGTTCCCCGAAGCGTAGAAGGTGGTGGGCTCGGGACGGTTGAGCTCAGTGCCGCGGGCGAAGCGGGCTGGCAGATCGGGGTTGGCGATGAAGAACTTGCCGAAGGCCACGGCGTCGGCCTTGCCCTCATCGAGAAGCTGCTGGCCGGTCTTCTGGTCGATGGCCTCGTTGGCGACGAAGATTCCGCCGAAGAGCTCTCGGAGCTTCGGACCAAGGGAGTCCTGGCCGACGTACTCGCGAGCGGCGAGGAAGGCGAGCTTACGCCTGCCAAGCTCGCGGGCGACATAGCTGAAGGTGGCGGTGGGGTTGGAGTCGGAGATGCCGTGGGAGTCTCCGCGCGGCGCGAGGTGCATACCGACGCGGCCGGGGCCGAAGACGGAGATGGCGGCATCCGCGGCCTCGAGCATGAGGCGGGCGCGGTTCTCTATGGGGCCGCCGTACTCGTCGGTGCGGTGGTTGCTGCCGTCCTGCAGGAACTGGTCGAGGAGGTAGCCGTTGGCTCCGTGGAGCTCGACGCCATCGAAGCCCGCGAGATGGGCGTTCTGGGCTCCGCGACGGAAGGCCTCGACGACGCCTTTGATCTCTTCGAGGGTGAGGGCGTGCGGGGTAACGAAGCCGCGCTGTGGGCGCAGGAGGCTGACGTAACCGGTGGCTGCGATGGGACTGGGAGCGACGGGAAGGCGGCCGTCGAGCAGCGAGGGATCGGAGATGCGGCCGACGTGCCAGATCTGCGCGAAGATGCGTCCGCCGGCGTCGTGGACAGCCTGGGTGATAGGCTTCCAGGCCTCGACCTGCTGCTTGGACCAGAGGCCGGGGACGTTCTGGTAGCCGACGCCGAGGGGATCGATGGGGACGCCCTCGGAGAGGATGAGGCCGGCGGAGGCGCGCTGCGCGTAGTACTCGGCCATGATGGGCGTAGGGATGTGGTCGGGGGTGCCGCGGAGGCGGGTGAGGGGCGCCATCAGGATTCGGTTGGGAAGGTGGAGGTCGCCGAGCTGGATGGGGTCGAAGAGAGAAGGCATTTTGGTTTTCGCTCCGTGGATCCGTAGATCAGTATGCAGATCAGTATGCGGATGGTTTGATGATCGACGAAGTGTGGAGGATTCGAGGTGGGGTGGAAGACGGCGCTGCCGCGCAGGACGCCCGCGCGGCAGCGCACATCTTTCTGGGTCTAAAGCTTTCCGTCGGCGCGGAGCTTTCGGATCTGGGTACGGACGCCGTCGAGACCGTTGGCGGTGTAGATGGCGTAGAGACGCTCGGCGCCGAAGTTGCTGAAGACGACGTTGCGGAATCTGGTGTTGTAGACGGTAACCTTTGCTGGATCGTAGCCGAAGTTGGGAGCGAGCTGGGCGAGGACGAGCTGGTCGGCGGCGACGGCTGGACCGGAGAAGGTGAAGTCGGCGTCGGAGAGGTTGTGGAGCAGGTACTCGGTGAGGACGTTGGTCTGTCCGGCGGCGATCAGGTCGATCTGACCGGTCTTGCCGAGGGCGGGCAGACGGAGGTTGCCCTGACCATCGGTGGTGAGATAGCCCTTGGCGACGGGGTCGAGGCGGGCGATGATAGCGGCGGCGCGGATCCAGTTGACGACCTTGAACTCGTTGCCGCTGGTGGGGGCGGAGTGCGCGCTGGCCTGGGTGATGATGAAGGCCGGGGAGAAGCCGCGCAGCATGGACTCGGCAACGGAGAGGATGTGGTGTCCTCCGGTGCGGCCGTCTCCGGCGGCTCCGTAGTTATCCATGTTGGCTCCGTTGCCGCCGATGCTCAGCTCCTGGAACTCGGAGCCGTCGGCGTTCCACTGGAAGACGATGCTCTTGGCCCAATCGTGCCAGAGGGGAGCTCCGAGGATGAGGTCGTGATCGAGCTTGAGGGCGTTGGGGGTGGGATTATTGGGATGGGGGGAGTCGATGCCTTGAGGGTTGACGGCGGCGAGGCCGGAGCGGGTGCTGGAGCCGTAGACGTTGCCGTACTCGGCGGCGAGATCGATGTCGGCGGTGTCGTTATTGGACTCATGGATGGGGAGGCCTCCAGGGTAGGAGTGATGGCTTCCGGAGTTGCTTCCCGGGGCCGACCAGAAGGGCTGCGGGAGGTGCGGGCAGGAGGTTCCGTCGTTGAGGACGGGAGGAAAGACTCCGGCGAGGAGGCCGCCGGGGAAGGTGGCGTCGTCGGCCTGGTTGATGAGGCCCTGGGCGAGGAGCTCGGCGACGATGTTCTGCTTGTCGGCGGGCTTGAGGTTGGCGCGATGCAGGATGCAGGTGTTGGGGTTGGTGAGGGCGTCGAGGGTCTGGGTGCGGAGGTTGCGGTCGGAGAGCTGGAAGGCCTGGCCGACGACGAACTCGTAGGCGCTCTGGACGAGGGGAGAGGCCTGGGCGGTTTTGGCCGCCTGGGCGTTGCCGGGGCCGGGAATGGTCTGGTTCTGCGCGAGGGATGGCACGGCGGGGAGGATCGCCGTGGAGAGGGTCGCGAGGAAGATCGACCGGCGAGAGAGCAGTGTATGCATGGTGCATCCTTTCGGAGAAGTAGGTCGCGAGGCTGAGGGCCACGCGTGCGCAACGTTAGCGACTCCGAATGAGCAGAGATTGAATTTGGGATGAATAGCTGGCTAGCAGCGATAAAGGCGCGCCTTATGCCGTTCGGAATTATCGCTTGGCGCGCTGGAGAATCCCTTGGACGAGAGGAGCGGGAAAGGTGTTTTCGATCTGGTCCGAATTAGCTTTGATTTGATCTTTTGTAAAAAGTGCGTGACTTCAAACTGTTGCTTATTGACAGCAGCTAAGCGGGCTGCCCCTTCTATTACCACTCCGTCCTTTTGAAAGCACTTTATCCATACATAAAATTTGGGATAGAAGATCCCTGTCTGTGTGGGATCTTTGCGCAGAAGCTCATATTCGATGCGACAGCTGTTTTCTTTGCAAAGAAATTGAGTCAGAGCATACTTCATGTATTCGTCGAATACTATTGCTATCTGGAACATTGCTCTTAATATGAGAACGCGCTACGTCTGCCATCGGGTTTTGTAACTGACATCCGATGGGCAGACATAGTGTTATGAGAAAAAGCGCGTTGTCCGAGACATTCCGTCGGCCTGTTTCTACAGCGGGAGTTGCTTGAGCCAGGCGCGGAAGTCGGGCCCGAGCTTTTCGTTCTGAAGGGCGAACTCTACGGTGGCCTTGAGGAAGCCGAGTTTGTCTCCGGCGTCGTGACGCTTGCCTTCGTAGGTGAAGCCGTAGACCTTCTCGTGCTGGAGCAGGGCCTTGATGCCGTCGGTGAGCTGGAGCTCGCCGCCCGCTCCGGGGGTGATCTTCTCGAGCATCTCGAAGATGCGCGGCGTGAGGATGTAGCGGCCGATGATGGCATTCTGCGAGGGCGCCTCTTCGGGCTTGGGCTTCTCGACCATGTCGCTAACGGCGAGCAGGCGGGGATTTTTGGGGTCGGGGGTGACGGCGAGGCAGCCGTAGTTCTGGATGGCCGCGCCTTCGACGACCTCGGAGCCGAGGATGGTGGAGCCGGTCTCTTCGAAGGCTTCGACCATCTGCTTCATGCAGGGCGTGGAGGCGTCGACGATATCATCGGGGAGGAGGACGGCGAAGGGCTCGTTGCCGACGATCTCTTTGGCCTGAAGGACGGCGTGGCCGAGGCCGAGGGGCTCGGACTGGCGGGTGTAGGTGATCTTGGCGAGCTTCGAGACGGAGCGCGCGACCTCGAGCAGGGCGGTCTTGTTCTTGGCCGCGAGGGTGGCTTCGAGCTCGTAGGATTTATCGAAGTGATCTTCCATGGTGCTCTTGCCGCGGCCGGTGACGATGATGATCTCGGTGCATCCGGCGGCGACGGCCTCTTCGACGCCGTACTGGATCAGGGGCTTGTCGACGAGGCAGAGCATCTCTTTGGGGGTGGCTTTGGTTGCGGGGAGGAAGCGGGTGCCGAGGCCTGCGGCGGGGAAGACTGCTTTACGTATCTTTTGCGTCATAAATTCCTTTGATGCAGCTCGTTTTGTGGAAATGCTAGCAGGGGACGGGTTACGGAAGAATGACACTTTCGCGGGCGGAGAAAGCTTTAGGAATCGTAATCGTTCCAAGGTAGAGATGGAAAACCGAGAATGTATCGCTCTCTGGGAGAGCGCATAAGGCGAATCGCTCGAACTGAAGAAATCTCAGGAAATTCGATGGTATGTGAGACACATCCACACCGTAGACTTCGCCAATCTTCAGATACAAAGAATTCATCGGTTATCCATGCCCACTCGAGTTCAAGGACATTTCGAATGAAGTCGTCACGCAACTCGGGGTAAGTATCGATCTCCTGATTCTCAGGGAAGATGATTTGGGATCTTGTGGATAGCTGTCCCCCGAATTTACTCCTAGTCTATACATTACATTTCCACTTGATTTCAGTTGGGCAAATTTTGTTTGGCATCTTCTAACGCAGCCTCTTTGCTACTGCCTTGTCCCGAGACATCCCACCAGTGGACAATATCGGCGCGCCATCGCTCATGGCGACGATACGGCGGGCAATCAGGTGCGCATTCGCCCTGATCGAAATAATCCAATGGATAATCTTCCAACTTCCAGTCTTTCTTCAAGAAAGACTTTGCCCATGCAAACCAGGCTTTGTTTCGTCTAGATAAGTTCATGGCATTACAGCACAGGAGAATCATCATGCAGCATGGTCTTGCGGATGACCTTGACCGGCACGAAGCCCTGGCGCATGAAGTTGTCGTGAAAGGCCTGCAGGTTAAAGGCTGTGCCCTGCTTCTTCTTGAGGTCTTCGCGCAGCTTCATGATCTCGAGCTTGCCCAGAGTGTAGTAGAGATAGGTGGCGTCGGCGGTGCCGCGCTTGGTCTCGACCAGGCCGACGGAGCGCGACTGGTAGCCCTCTTTCACGAAGAAGTCGACGGACTGCTCGATGGTCCACTGGGCTGGTTTTCCATCGGGGCTTGGCGGCTCGCCGAGGCCGGTGTGCAGCTTAATGGAGTTGACGAAGCGAGCATCGCGTAAAAGGGCATCCTGCAGCTGGCCGAGACGGATGAGCTTCGCTTCGCGCGCCTGTTCGGGCGTGGCGTTTTGAGGCGCGGCAGCATAGCCTTCGTCCAGCATCATCTGCTCGGTGTAGTGGGCCCAGCCCTCGATGTTGGAGTTGGCTCCGACGAGCTTGCGGATCTTCGACGGGAACTGGTTCTGCCAGAGGAACTGCACATAGTGGCCGGGGTAGGCCTCGTGCACGCTGGTGGAGATGATGGTGCCTACGTTGAAGCTGGCCATATGCTCGGCGACGTGCGCGGAGGTCCAGTCATGCTCGGGCAGCGTGACGTTGAAGTAGGCCTTGGTGGAACGGGTCTCGAAGGGGCCGGGCGGGTCCATCGACGCGAAGGTGGTGGCCCGCATGAAGGGAGGCGTCTCTTCGAGCGTGGGCTGCACGTCGCTGGGGATGGTGATGATGTTGTGCGCGCGGATGAAGGCGATGAGCGAGTCGAAGGTGTTGTGGAAGGAGTCGAGCAGCTTGTCGGGCGCGGGGTGAATGGTGGCGAGCTCGGCGAGGACCTCCTGCGGGGTCTTTGCGGGATCGACCTCTTTGGCGACGCGGGCGAACTCGGCCTGGTTGTGGTGCAGATCATCCATGGCCACCTGGAGCAGGCGGTCGAGGGGAACATCGACCATCTCATCATAGGCGAGCTTTTTGCGGAAGGTATCGGTGCCGAGGCGATAGTCGCCGTTCGAGCGCGGCAGAAGATCGGACTTCATCCATGTGCCGTAGTCCTTGAGAGACTGAATCGCCTGAGCGTTGGTGCGGGCGAAGTCGGCCTTGGCCTTCGCATCGTCGGCATCCTTGAAGGCATCGGGGACATCCTTCTCGAAGAAGCTGACGAGACCATCGATCTGCTCGAGGGCGATCTCGGTGAAGATGTGCGGGGGATTTTTGAGGTTCTTGCGCGCCTCGGCGAAGACCTGCGGGATCTGCTTCTCGCGCTCGACGACAGCATGCAGACGAGTATTGGGCGGGGCGAAGGGGCGCTCCATCAGCACGAAGATGGAGTTGGTGACTCCGCTGGAGTAATTGTCGGGGTTCTTCTCCCAGTTGCGGATGACCTCGAGAGACAGCAGCTGCGACTTGATGCTGTTGAGCAGGATCTCGCGATCGGCGGCGACGGAGGCGTCGAGGGCCGAGGGGTCGATCTCTTCGATCTTCTTCTCGTAGATGTGCAGCGCAGCGATCTGTTTTTGCACGGCGGCTGCGGAGCAGTCCTCAAGCTGCGTGTCGTACTGGTGCAGACCGGCCTGGGTTCCGTAGGTGGGGGAGAAGTGGAACAGGACATCGGAGAAGTATTGATCGGCGACGAAGTTGAAGGTCTGCGGAGCTCCGTCGGCGGAGATCCTTTGCGCGGGGGCGGAGGATGAGAACATAACGATTCCAAGAAGGGCGGTGACGAGGGTCCGGAGGGTCATGCTGTATGCAGTGTAATGCCGAGCGCTGCCGGCCCGGCCGGTAGGCCATTTCTCTTTCTAAAAGCAGGATTGAATCTGTTTAGTTCGTATCGGGCAGCGTGTACTCGAAGCTGTAGGTGTGCTTGCCGTCGGCGATCTCGATCTTCATCGAGCCTTCGATTCCGGCGAGCTGACCGGTTCCGGAGTCGGGGACGACGACGATGGTGAGCGAGGGATTGCCGCGGTCCATGATGCCGTTATGCTGCAGGGCGAAGGCTCCGGCGCGTCCGTCGAGCGTGCCGTTGACCATCTCGATGGCGACGTAGCCTGCGGAGCCTTTGACTGCGGTCATGGTCGAGAGCATCTGTCCACGGCTGGTGGCTTCGAGGGCGCCTTGAAACTGCTTGTCGAGGATGCTTCGGCCGAGCGCGGAATCGAGGTTGTCTTCCTGCGGCGTGAGCTTGACCTCGAAGAGACCGGTTGTGTGAGGCATGAGTTTCCCCCTTTCGGGAGATTGTACGTGCTGGCCGGGGACGTTTGCGTCCGGAGAACGACGGGGCTACCGATTCACGAGAGGATCGACGCCGTAGCGGTTCATGACATCCTGGATGGCGGAGATGTCGGGTTCGCTGTGGCTATAGTGCTCGGCGATTTCAAGATAGTACTCCGGCCCCATGACACCTGGGGTCTGGAGGCACATATAGCGGGCCATCGCGGAGTGAACGTTGGCGAAGAAGTGCGGTGTGCCGCGCGGGATGAAGAGCTCCTGGCCCGGATGCAGCAGGACGATCTCTCCGTTAAGCGTCCAGGTGGTAATGCCATTCATGCCGATGACCCACTCGTCGTAGTTTCGGTGCGTATGTGGAACGACGACGCTGACGGCGGGGGAGAGGGTGATCTCGAAGGCATCGAATGCGTCGGCAGTCTCGTGACGGGTCGCATGAAACGTGATGCTCATACCGCCGACGACGATGGGATCGTGCATGTGGGACCCTCCTTCCATAAGGAAGCGATGATACTGCGCCGGGTAGGAAGACGTGCAATAGAAATTTTGAGGTTTGGACTTTCTTTTGCTCAAAAAAATCCACAAGAGGAGGCGGCCACTCCGTGAGATCTATGACTTCGATCCAGCCGTGACGCCAGTGATATCGAGCGCCTCGAGCAGGGAATGCGTCTCACTGAGGACGTCGGCTGCTTTGGCGCTGGTGAGGGGCCAGCGCAGGATGCCCTGCGGGGTGAACTGCGCGCCGCGCTTGGTGTTGCGGCTGACGAGCTTCATTAGAACGCCGGGATCGATGGTGCTGGCTGTCTTCGAGGAGTCGCCGTCGCGCTCGGCGAATTTGATGTGCAGCATCTCGACGAAGGTCTTTACCTTATTTACTTCGAGCTGCGTGCGTTTGCGGTCGATCTGGGCAATGCCGAGCTGCTGTGCGTGCAGGCGAATCTCGCCGGCTGCGAGGAGGTTCTCGACAGACTCGGGGAGAGCGCCATAGCGGTCGGTGAGTTCGGCACGAACGTCGGAGAGGGCGGCGTAGTCTTCGGCACCGGCGATGCGCTTGTACATGCGCAGGCGCTGGTTCTCTTCAGCGATATAGTCGGCGTCGATGCGGACGGAGATACCGAGATTGACGGCGGTGTTAGCGTGGGCTGGGCGATCCTCTTCGCCCTTGATCTTGCGCACGGCCTCTTCGAGCATGGAGGTGTACATCTCGAAGCCAATGGCCTCGATGTGTCCGGACTGTTCGCCGCCGAGCATGTTGCCGGCGCCGCGCAGCTCGAGATCGAGCGCGGCGATCTTGAAGCCGGCGCCGAGGTCGGAGAACTCCTTGAGCGCGGCGAGGCGCCGGCGTGCGATCTCGGTGAGCTCGGTCTCGGGCGGGATCAGCAGATAGGCATAGGCGCGGCGATTGGAGCGGCCGACGCGGCCGCGCAGCTGGTAGAGCTCGGAGAGGCCGTGGCGGTCGGCGCGGTTGATGAGGATGGTGTTGGCGAGCGGAATGTCGAGGCCGTTCTCGATGATGGAGGTGGCGACCAGGACGTCGTACTCGTGGTTCATGAAGGAGAGCATGACGCGCTCGAGCTCGGTCTCGGGAAGCTGGCCGTGGCCGATGACGATGCGGGCCTGGGGGACGAGCTCGCGGATCTTGGCGGCGATGTCATAGATGGATTCGACCCGATTGTGGACGAAGTAGATCTGGCCTCCGCGCTCGAGCTCCATCTCGACGGCGGTGCGGACCAGCTTCTCGTCGAACTTGGCGACGATGGTCTGGATGGCCATGCGGTCTTTGGGCGGAGTCTCGATGACGGACATGTCGCGCAGGCCGATGAGCGACATGTGCAGCGTGCGCGGAATGGGCGTGGCGGACATCGCGAGCACGTCGATGTGCGCTCGCATCTGCTTGAGGCGTTCTTTGTGGCGCACGCCGAATCGCTGTTCTTCGTCGACGACGAGAAGGCCGAGGTCCTGAAATTTGAGATCTTTCGAGAGGATGCGATGAGTGCCGATGAGGATGTCGACCTTGCCGTCGGCGACGCGCTCGAGGATCTCCTTCTGCTCCTTCGCGGTGCGGAAGCGCGAGATCATCTCGATCGTGACGGGGAAGTTGGCGAAGCGGCGCTTGAAGGACTCGAAGTGCTGGAAGCTGAGGACAGTGGTCGGAGTCAGCACGGCGACCTGCTTTGAATCCTGCACGGCCTTGAAGGCGGCGCGCATGGCGACCTCGGTCTTGCCGTACCCGACGTCGCCGCACAACAGGCGATCCATCGGCTGCGTCGATTCCATGTCGGCCTTGATGTCGGAGATGGCGTTGAGCTGGTCGTCGGTCTCGTTGAAGTCGAAGGCGTCTTCGAACTCGCGCTGCATGTTGGTGTCGGGCGAGAAGGGCGTGCCCTGTGCGGCCTCGCGCTGCGCGTAGAGCTTGAGCAGCTCGGCCGTCATGTCGGCCATCGCTTTTTTGACGCGGGCTTTGGTCTTCTGCCAGCCCTGCGAGCCGAGCTTGCTGAGTTGCGGGGCGGGGCCGGTCTCGGTGGAGCGGTACTTCTGGATCAGGTCGAGGCGGGTGAGCGGAACGTAGAGCTTGGCCTCGTCGGCGAACTCGAGGATCATGAGCTCGAGCGGCGGAGCGTCGTTCTCTTCAATGACGCGCAGGCCCATGTAGCGCGAGATTCCGTGCTCGACGTGGACGACGTAGTCGCCGACCTTGAGGTCGCGGAAATCGGAGACGAAGGCCGCGGATTTGCTGCGGCCGCGTCGCTGCGGGCGTTGGGAGACGTCGGCCTCGTCGGAGAGATCCTGCGCGCCGAAGAAGATGATCTGCCTCGCCGTGATCTTCTCGAGGTCGAGGATCTGCACGCCTGCGGCGATGGGAGTTTTTACGATGACCGGAGTGCGAAGATCGCCTGCGAGGTAGCTCGACTCGGAGTAGACGGTCGATGAACCGGGTTGATCGTTGCGCGAGCCGAGCCGGTAGGGGACCTGGTACTCCTGCAGCAGGCTGGCGAGGCGCTCGACCTCGCCTTGATTGGCGGCGGCGAGGAGGATGCGCGCCTCCTGCCGCATTAGCGCGTTGATCGCTTCGATCAACGCTGGGATAGCTCCGTGGAAGCGCTGCGTGGGGCGGGTGGCGAATTCGATCTCCGAGAGCTCGTTGCGCTCGGCATCGAGCACGTCGACGGCTCCGAGCTGGTCGAGATCGCATCCGGTGGTGCGGCGCAGGCGGTCTTCGAGATCCCAGGGGGAGAGATAGATGTCCTCGGGCCGCACGAGCGAGCCGATGCCGGAGCGGTCGTGACGCTGCTCGATCTTGTTCCACCAGCGCTCTCCCTGGTTCTTGACCATGGCGGGCTCTTCGACGAAGACGCGGGTCGAGGAGCCAAGAAGATCGAGCAGAGTGTGTTTTGCGCCCGCGACGGGAGCGAAGAACTCCCAGCCGGGAAAGATGGTGGCCTCTCCCGTTCGCGTGGCCACATGCGTCTGTAGCTCGGCGGGCTCTTCGCCGCCTTCGAGCGCGGCACCGGCTGCTCCGGCTTGCGTGAGGCGGGCGTTGATGGCGGAGAGAAGTTTTTCGGTGACCGGCGTTTCGGTGAGGGGCAGCAGGAGGATGTGATCGAGCGAGGAGCTGGAGCGCTGGGTCTCGGGATCGAAGCGGCGGATGGACTCGATCTCGTCGCCGAAGAAGTCGATGCGGACGGGCAGCTCCTGCTCGGGGGGATAGATGTCGAGGATGCCGCCGCGGATGGTGATCTGGCCGGGCATCTCCACCACATCGACGCGGGTGTAGCCGACAGAGAGCAGGTGCTCGACCAGCATCTCAGGGATATGCTCTTCGCCGACGCGGAGGTGGAGGGCGAGCGCGGCGTAGTAGTCGCGCTCGAAGAGGCGCATGCAGGCGGATTCGATGGGTGCGATGACCAGGCGCTGGGTGCGGTCGCCGGAAGGATGGCCGGCGCAGATCTTCCAGAGGGCGGCGGCTCGGGTCTCCTGAATCTCGGAGTGGGGAGAGAGGTTTTCGAAGGGAAGGACGTCGGGCGCGGCCAGCCGCAGCACCTGCGAGGGATCGAGCGCACCGGTGAGCTCACAGGCGGCGAGGACGCTGGAGTGGAGGGTCTCGGCGGCCTTGTTGTCCGAGACGAGGACCAGCGCGGGAGCCTGGGCGGCGCGAACGAAGTAGGGAAGATAGAGCGCGCGGGCCGTGGATGTGAGCCCGGAGACGCGACGACGCCCCGATCCGCCGCTCAGATGACGGCGTACACGCTCGAAGGCATCCGAATGTTCAAGGTCCGCGAGAAACTCACGGACGAAGGGCAGCACCATGCTTGCTCTATTTTAGAGCAGGCCATCCCCTCTTTCCGGGCGATCGTCTTTGACGAGAATGTAATGAAAGCCACCTGCCCGGTATTCATTTCCGCAATGGACGGCGCTGTGCTCTCGGGTAAAGTAGACCCATGCGCGTGCCCCGGGTAGCCTACCTCCCCGATTCCTTTCATGAGATCAACGGCGTAGCGCATACCAGCCGTAATTTTTTGGCCTACGCCGAGCGTCATGGGCTCCCCTTTCTGTGCATCCGCGCCGGTTCACGGGCGAACGCCTTCGAGCAGGCCGAGGAGCTGCGCACGCTGGAGCTGGGACGGTCACGCGCCTCGGTGGGCCTCGAGAAGGACCTGCACTTCGACCCTCTTTTCTTTCGCCATAGCAATACGATCCGCCGGGAGCTGCTTCGTTTTCGTCCAGACCTGATTCACATCACCGGGCCGAGCGAACTGGGAATCTTCGGAGCCTATTTCGCGTGGGAACAGGGGATACCGCTAGCGGCTTCGTGGCACACCAATGTGCATGAGTATGCTGCAAGGCGGCTGGACTGGCTGAGCCGGCGGTTTTCTTCGCCGACGGCAGCGCAGCTGGAGCACGGGGTGGAGGTGGGATCGCTATGGGCGACGACGCGCTTCTACTCGCTGGCGAAGGTTCTCTATGCTCCCAACGAAGAGCTGTGCGAGATGCTGGCGAAAGCGACCGAGCGGCCCTGCCACCTGATGCAGCGGGGCGTCGATACGGCACAGTTCTCGCCGGAGCATCGCACGCGGCCGGCTGGAGATTCGATGCTGGTTCTGGGCTATGTGGGGCGGCTTTCGGTTGAAAAGAATGTTGCCCTGCTGGTGAAGATCGAAAGCGAGTTGCTTGCGCTTGGCATCACCGACTTCCGCTTTCTGATCGTGGGGCACGGAGCGGAGGAGGCCGCGCTGCGGGCTTCGTTAAAGCAGGCCGATCTGCCCGGCGTGCTGCGTGGAGCCGATCTGGCGCGCGCCTATGCGAACATGGATCTCTTTGTCTTTCCGTCGCATACCGATACCTTCGGCAACGTCGTGCTTGAGGCGCTGTCGAGCGGAGTTCCTGCGGTGGTGACGCCCGATGGCGGACCGAAGTACATCGTTCGCGACCAGCAGACGGGCTTTATCGTTCCCGATGCGGAGTTTGCGAGGGCAATTGCGGCGTTGGCAAAAGATCGCGCGCGCCTGAGTGCGATGCGCGAGGCTGCACGCAGTTATGCGCTGTCGTGCAGCTGGGATGCGGTCTTCGATCGCGTCTATGCGGGTTATCGCGATGCTTTGCCGTAGGATAACCTTCAATCGGCCAGCTTCGACCTGGCGGGCTGAAGATTTGTGTGAAAGACGGGCGCTGCCGCGCGTGTCTACTACTGCGTGGGGCCGTTCAGGATCGCCTGCACCTGATCCCAGGACTTCATCTTGTACTCATTGGGCGGAATCTCTCCGGCGAGATAGCGAACGAAGTAGTCCCAGCGGCGACGCATCATGTATGGCGTCGCCACGCCGTAGCCATGCGCGACGTTGGGGATGAGCAGGAGATCGAAGTTCTTGTTCGCCTTGATCAGGGCATCGACGACGAGCAGGGTGTTGTTCATAGGAACGTTATCGTCCATAGTTCCGTGTGCCAGTAGCAGGTGGCCTTTGAGATTTTTCGCGATGTTCTGGTTGGCCTGGCTGTCGTAGTTGGTGGTGCCGTCGGGGTTCTTTACCTCGAGGCCGGCCCACTTCTCGGCCCAGTCGTCTTCATAGTCGCGCTGGTCGTGATTGCCGCTCTCGGCGATGCCGACTTTGAAGAAGTCCGGATAGTTGAACATCGCTGCCGCGGTCGCGTTGCCGCCGCCGGAGTGGCCATAGATGCCGACGCGATCGATGTCGATCCATGCGTAGCGCGAGGCCAGCTCCTTCATGCCGGCAACCTGGTCGGGGATGGTGTTGTCGCCGAGATTACCGTAGTAGAACTCATGAAACGTCTTCGAGCGGAAGGGAGTTCCCATGCCGTCGATGCAGACGACGACGAAGCCGAGCTCGGCGAGCGACTGATAGTCGCGATGCGCGGCGGAGAAGCTTCGGCTGCCGCAGGAGCCGGTCTGCGGGCCGGGGTAGACATTATTCACGATGGGATATTTTTTGGACGTGTCGAAGTTTGTGGGCTTGAAGAGATAGCCGTAGAGATCGGTCTTGCCGTCGCGTGCCTTGACGGTGATGGGCGTGGGTGGAACCCATCCCATCGCGGTTAGTTTAGTGATGTCCTGCTTTGCGACCTCGACCGCGAGTTGACCATCGCTCGAACGAGCCACCGTTGTCTGGGGCTGGGTGGCGGTAGAGGCTACGTCGACGAAGTATCTGCCGTCGGGTGAGGGCGTCACGGAGTGATCTTCGTTCTCGGGTGTCAGCAGCTTCAATCCGCTGCCATCGAAGTGGATGCTGTAGTAATGCTGAAAGTAGGGGTCGCGTTCCTTCTCCTTGCCTACGCCGAGGAAGTAAAGCATGCGCGCGGATGCATCGACGGAGAGGACCTGGGTGACATTGCCTTCGCCCTCGGTGATCTGGTTCTTCAGCTTGCCGGTCTTGCCGTCGTAGAGGTACATCTGGCCCCAGCCACTGCGCTCGCTGAACCACAGGACCTCGTCGGTATCCCACAGGTAGTGCCAGTTGACACGGTCGGCTCCGCTCTCGAAGAACTTCGGCGCGGTCTCGGTCATCACCTCTCGCACGTCGCCGGTCTCGGCGTCGGCGACGCGAAGCCACTCCTGCCTGTGATCGCGCGAGGTGGAGACGAAGGCAAGCTGTTTGCTGTCGGGGCTCCATTGAACGTCGTCCCAGCCGCCGCTGCAGCTGACGTCATCGCAGATAGTGGAGCGATGCTGGTCGGGCGGAAGTTTGAGGCGCGTGATCTTGCGCTCAGCCATGTCGATCACGACGCGATCGATCATGGTTACATTTTCATCGCCCACCAGGGGGTATTTCCACGCCTGAAGATCGGGGTGGCGATTGGTGACCGGGACGAGGTACATCTCCTTCACCTTGCGCTGGTCCTGCTGGAAGGTGGCGATCTTCTTCGAATCGGGGGACCAGAGCACGACGGCGCGGCCGGAGTGCTGCCAGCCGGCGTTATCGGTGGCGTAGCCAAAGTCCTTCACGCCATCCTCGGTGAGCTGGGTCTCGGCGCCGGTGGCAATGTCACACACCCAGAGGTTCCAGTCGCGGAGGAAGGCCTCTTTGGTGCCGTCGGGGGAGACGGCGGGCGAGGTCTGGCCGCGGCGGCTCCGGTGGGCGCTCTGCTTCGCATCCGCTTTATCGGTAGAGACGCAGGTGTACGCCTTTTCAAGGCGGCAGCTGAAGTGCCCCTGGCCGGTTGCGAGCAGGAGGGTGCGGTCGTTGTCGGCGAAGGAAAGCTCGTTGATGGCGAGATGATGCGGGTCCTGCGCGGCGTCTTTCTGGTCGGCGGGCAGCGCCGCGTTAAGAGCGCTGGCGAGCCGGGCATGATCGAAGGCCGGCCCTTTGGTCTTCTTCTCCGCATCTACGAGGACATAGGTGGTGCCTTCAGGGCCGTGATCGCGATACCAAAAGCGATTGCCTGCGATCCACATGGGGTTTTCGATGGTGTGGAAGACTAGGGGGTTCACGCTGTAGTTCATGAATCTCTCGGCCCGCGCATAGTCTTCGCTCGTGAGCTGCCCAGGCTGCTGCGCCATGGCCGTGATGGTCAGCGCCGCCATCAGCAGGGCTGTGCGCGATGTTTTGATTCCCGACATCCTTATGATTCCTCCGTACTGCTTCTTCCAATCTTCCACACGATCTGCCGAACGATTCCCATCCATACCGGCACGTCCGCGGCGTTGAGTCCCATGCGCAGCACCAGGCGCCGGACCTGTTCTTCGGTTGCGTTCGAAGGATGCCGGCGGGTGTACTCCGAGGCCACGAGCATCTGTTCGAAGATTTTGGTGAAACGCGCGATCTCTTCTGCCCGGGCGGGGTCGCGAGTTCCTATTTCGAGTGACAGATCTTCATCTCTCACCAGTTCGTAGAGGCATACCGCGACGGCCTGTCCGAGATTCATCGAGGGGTGACGCATCGATTCGTATTGCTGCATGGGGATGGTCAGGAGCCAGTGGCAGTGACTCAACTCCTCGTTGCTGAGGCCAGTCTTCTCGGAGCCGAAGAGAAGAGCGATGCGGCCGCTCTCGAGATGAATCTTCTTCGAGGCCTCGGGAAGGGGATGGAGGGGATGCTCGAGCGCCCGCTCGCCTACGGCGGTGGTTCCGGCGACGAGGGTACAGTCGGCGATGGCATCTGCGAGCGAGGAGAAGGTCTCGGCTGTCGAAAGAACTTCGTTGGCGTCGATGGCCGAGCGCGCCGACTCGAGCGGCGGGGCGTAGTCGGAGACGACACGCAGATGGCGGAATCCGAAGTCGTGCATGGCGCGGGCAGCGGCGCCGATGTTGTTGGGATTGCGGGCACGCACCAGAACGACGACGATGCGGTCCGCGAGATTCTGACTCACAAAGCTATTTTAGCGATAAAAATAGGCGCGAATTTAGGAATGAAAGATGATGGCCTGCCGGTCGGGCCCGCTACGCGCGGCAGCGCACATGCATTGCAAAAAGAGCAGGCCCGGAGGTTGATGGGCCTGCTCTTCTTAACTGTTACCGGCGTTCGTGGTCGTTATGAGCATCGTGGTTGATCTCGTGGCTGGCGTGGTTCTGTTCGTGGTTCACCTGCTGCCGTTCCTGCCCGGTCAGGTGGCCGCCGTTCGCCTCGCGATCGTTGCGCACCTGCTGGTGAATATCCTGCTCGTTGTGCTCGATGTTACTGGTCTCGCGCGGGGTCAGCTGGCCGGAGCGGACGCCATTGGAAACGCGCTGCTGCTGGATATTAGAGCGCTCGCCTACCCGCGACATCGCCGCCGTCTGCGGACGTCCATGATTGTAGGAGGCCAACTGCGCATGATCGTTGCGCATCGCTTGCTCGTGCGACATCTGATTGGACGTTGGCTGGAAGTGACGCTCGTTGAAGGCGGCACGTTCGTGCTCGTTCTCACGCGCCACGATGCCTCCGCGGCCACCGTTGTAGCTGACGCGGTTTACGTTGTTCACCACCACCGTGCGGTTGTAGACGTTGGTGATGTGAACGTTGGTGATGTTATTGACCGAGCGGTTGTAGAAGAAGCCGCCGTTTCTCCAATAGCCGCCCTCATAACCGACGCCGGTATAGCCAAAGCCGTAGTTGATACCGCCGTAGAAGCCGATGTGCGGCCCCCAGTAGCCGGCATGGAAGACGTAGGCCGATCCTCCCCATCCCCAGTAGCCAGGCGTCCAGAGCACACCGACGGCCGGGGGACGCACCCAGACTCCGGGCACCCAGTAGTAGCCGGCGGGGCCCCAGGCCCAGTAGCCCGGCGTCCACATGTAGCCGTCGCCGGGGCAAAGCGGCTGCGTGTAGACGGGGAGGGCAGGCGGAGGCGTGCCGACCGAGACGCCGATGGCGATGTTAATGGCGGCCGGGGCGGCCGAGGGAAGGGCGACAGCAGTGACCGCGGCAAGAACGAAGGTTCGTATCAGTTTGAGGGAGGTCATCGTAGGTAACTCCTTATAGGACCCGCTGCCTGAAAAAACGAGAAGCAGCTGAAAGTTCAACGCTTGAGCGGGCCTTGGTTTGATCTGGCCCGCTCAGGAAACTCCAGACGGATAGACACACTTTGATTGGGTAAGTTTTCGCGGAATTTACAAATCCCACAACATAGGTATGGATCGATTTCCCGTGGACCGCACGCAACTATTCTGGATGAAGCGCATAGGCTATTTCTCCATCGAATAGACTGAAAGCTTCGTTGTGTCCGATAACTTTTCCCAACTCGTGAAGCAGCAGGCCGATATCGTGCGCATCATCGGCGAATACATCAAGCTGCGAAAGACCGGCGCACAGAATTACACCGGCCTCTGTCCGTTTCATAAGGAGAAGACAGGATCCTTTTCGGTTAATGCCACACATGGGTACTTCTATTGCTTCGGCTGTCATGAGAAGGGCGACGTCTTCACCTTCGTGATGAAGCTCGAAAATATTTCTTTTCCTGAGGCAGTGCGCGTCGTGGCGCAGAAGGCGGGAATCCCTCTGCCGAAGCGCGAGTTTTCTTCGCCCGAGGAGGCGCGCGAGGCCGGGGTTCGGCGTCAGCTGCTCGATATTCACGAGGCCGCCACGCAGTACTTCGAGGCAGCGCTGAAGTCACCTGAGGCTGCGCGCGCTCGCGAATATCTGACCGGGCGTGGAGTGACGCCCGAGACCATTCAGAAGTTCCGCATCGGCTACGCTCCGGACGACTTCAATCACATGCGCAACGCTCTCAAGCCGCACTTCAGCGAAGAGACGCTGCGGGCGAGCGGTCTGTTCAAGTCGAAGGAGCAGGCCGATGGGTCACTGGGACAGCTCTATGCGGGCTTCCGCAAGCGCATCATGTTTCCCATCGCGAATGAGCAGGGCAGGACCATCGCCTTCACGGGACGCGCTCTCGATGCGAAGGATGAGAAGGGCCGCGACGTTGCCAAGTACATGAACTCGCCGGAGGGCCCGATCTATACCAAGGGGCATGTGCTGTTCAATCTCGACAAGGCGCGGCCGGAGATTCGCAGCCTCGGCTTTGCCTTGCTGGTCGAGGGACAGATGGACTGCATCTCGGTTTTCATGGCGGGGATTCGCAACGTCGTCGCAACCTCGGGGACGGCCTTCACCGAAGCGCAGGTGCGTCTGCTCTCGCGCTTCAGCCCGAACAAGCAGGTGATCCTCAACTTCGATCCCGACACGGCAGGGCGCACTGCTGCCGAGAAGGCTGGAGCGATGCTGATCGAGGAGGGATTCGACGTCCGCATTGTGCTGCTGGACGATGGTCTCGACCCGGACCGCTACATCCGGGAGCGCGGTCTCGCAACTTATACCGCCGCGGTTCGTTCGGCGCATCGTTATATGGACTACCTGATCGAACGCGCACGGCAGGAGTTTCCCGGCCGCACCGCCGACGCCAAGGTAAAGGCGATGAACTTCCTGTTGCCGCACATCCGGAAGATTCCGTCGCCCTTGCAGAGGGATGAGTTCGCCGCCGATGCGGCGCAGAAGCTAGGGATCGACTCGGCGATTCTCCGGCAGGAGCTGCGGCAGGCGGCGCAGCAGAGGGGCGAGAGCGTGCGGTCGCACTCGCACGACCCGGCCAGCGAGACGGAGCGGATTCTGCTTCGGGCACTGGTACTTCCCGAGAGCGACCCGGCACGACAGCTTGCCGCTGCCCAACTCGCTGAGCATCCGGAGTGGTATGACGGTCTTCCTGCGTCGGCGGTTTTAGAGGCCCTGGTGCTGTCTCCGGCACCGGCGAATCCTTTGGACGCCGCCCCGGACCAGTCCAGCCGGGTGCTTCTGGCGCGTTCGCTGGAGCACTCAGACGCTACTGAAGGCTCCATAAACCAACAGATTTCCTTAATCGAACAGGTAGAACATGCTTTGCACACCCGTGAGCATCGCTATCTCGAGAGGCGTCAACGTGAACTGCGTGGGCTTATGAGTGAAGCAGGGCGGCGCGGAGACGATCAAATGCTATTAAAGCTCACTGAGGAAAAGCGAGAACTCGACCGGCGCCTGCGGGAGCACTGAACACTTTCGTAACATACGCTTGGTACAATCGAAGACGATGGCCAAGCCCTCAATCTCCTCCCTGGGATTCCCTGCCTCTTGTGTGGCCGGTAACCTTGAGGCGACCATTCCAACTCTCCCCCACCGCGTCTCCTCCTTGTGTGAGGAACAGAGAACGCCGCCGGCCGGGCAAAGCTGAGATCGGACCCGCATGGACCCCTCGACCAAACGACGGCTTATCTTCGGATTCCTCTCCAACTGGGTGAGCAAGCTGGCCACGACCATCATTCAGCTGGTCCAGGTCCCGGTCTTTCTTCACTTCTGGAGCGTACCTCTCTACGGCGAGTGGATGATCGTCATCGCTGTACCGACGTATCTGAACGTCAGCAACTTCGGCTTCGGCAACGTCGCCGCCAACGAGATGTCGATGATGACGGCGCGGGGCGATCGCGAGGGAGCTCTGCGTGTCTTTCAGAGCTGCTGGTGGCTGATCATGATCATCTGCGTTACCTGCATCGCTCTTCTGGCGGGATTGCTTTATCTGGTTCCGGCAGCTAAGTTGCTGAAGCTGCATGCGATTGGAGAGATCGACGCCAAGTGGATCATCTTTTATCTGGGGTGCTCGGTTCTTCTGGGCCAGCTTGAGGCTCTGCTGCAGTCGGCCTACCGCTGCATCGGCCGCTACGCCTATGGCTCGTTCGTCAAGAGCACCTTCTCCCTGATCGCCTTCTGCCTGATGCTGATTCCGGTCTGCCTGGGCGGAGGAGCCCGGTCGACGGCGCTGGTCTTCGCCGGAGCGAACGCCTTTTTGACCCTCGTGCTCTGCTTCATGGTCTGGCGCGATATTCCCTGGATCCGGTACGGCTGGAAGTATGCCAGCTTCGCCGAGATCAAGCGGCTGAGCGGTCCGGCCTTCGCTTTCATGGCCTTCCCCGTGGGCCTCGCCCTGAATCTGCAGGGAACCCTGATGGCGGTCGGATACGCTCTTGGACCGACTGCGGTCGTGGTCTTCGGAACTGCCCGGACGGTCTCGCGCGTTGCCCTCCAGATGGTGCAGATGGTGAACAATACCTTCTGGCCGGAGCTGTCGGCCTCCTTTGGCAGCAACGACATCGCCCTGACCCGTACGCTGCATCGCCGAGCCTGCCAGATGGGCCTGATCATCGCGATCGTGGTGGTCGCGGCCATGATGACCCTGGGACCATGGTTCCTTCACCGCTGGACCGGAGGGCATGTCCCGCCGAGCCGCGGCCTGCTCGCGATCCTTCTGCTGGTCGTCATCGGCTTCTCGCTCTGGTCGACGTCGGCAACCCTGTTGCAGGCCGTGAACAAGCACCAGAAGCTGGCCGCATGGTTTCTCTTCGGAACCAGCGTTACGGTGGTGCTGACCTACTTCACGGCGAAGTATCTCGGCCTCTACTGGGCGGCGGCCTCGCTGCTGGTCTCGGAGCTGGTGATGAATCTGTATGTGCTACCCGCCTCGCTGAAGCTCGCGCACGATACCTTTGCGGAGTTTACCGCCGCCATGTTCCAGTATCCGCAGTCGTTACGGCCCGCGGCGCTGATGGCCCGGTTGAAGAGGTCGCCTCAGCCGCAGGGCTAAATGTTATAACTTTGGTTATAATTAACCTCGGAGGGTCCTATGGCCACTGCGGTGAAGATCACGACCGTCGGCAACTCAGCGGGCATTGTTCTGCCGAAGGAGATTTTGGCGAAGCTGCACCTCGAGAAGGGGGACCAGCTTTTTATTACTGAGACCGCCAATGGGATCGAGCTTACTCCTTACGACCAGGACTTTGCGGAACAGATGGAGGCGGCCCGGCACGTCATGCGCAAGAATCGCGATGTTCTGCGCAGGCTTGCCGAATAATGAAGGAGCCACGCTGGGTGAGTAAGCCTTCGGTGCTTGCTATGCATCAGGAGCAACTGGCGGAGCATGGAGGCTCTGGCGGCATTCGTGACGAAAGCCTGCTGGACTCGGCTCTCGCCAAGCCGAAAAAAGTCTTCACTTACTCGGAGAGTCCCGATCTTTTTCCTCTGGCAGCCTCGTATGCCTTCGGGATTGCGCGGAATCACGCCTTTATCAACGGCAACAAGCGGACTGCTCTGGTCGTCTCGCATACGTTTCTGAGGCTGAACGGGTGGGAGATCGAGGCCAGCCGCGAAGAGACCTACCTGACCTTTCTCCGGCTCGCCGAAGGCTCGCTCTCCGAGGAAGAGTTAACGGCTTGGTTCTCCGCCCATGCTGAGGCTCTCTGAAGGACTTAGCGCGCATTAAAATTGCCGTTAGAGATGCCCCGACACAAGACCACCGACCCCGGATACCGCAACAAGCACGGCCAGATCGTCGTCTCCCGGACCGGCTTTCCTTCGGTAAGCTTTCCCGGCCAGACGATCTATCATCTGCGTTGCAGCCATTGCGGTTACGACTACGGTTCGAACGGCACGGATATTCATCTGCGGCGATGTCCCGCCCATCAGGGCGGAACGCGTGGGGAGTCCCTACGGGATCCTGCGCCGAATCTTTTCTCCTCTTGAGACGTCTAACAGTTGTGGTATCCTGTGATTCGCTGGGGAAGTGTGCCCTTGAACGCCTGACCTCTCTGACAGGTCTTTGGCTGGCCAAAGCGGTCTAAACCGCTACTTGCTCCCTGACACCACGGAATCAACCCAGGGATAGGTCCGCCTGATACAGCAGAATCTCGCCTGAGCGGCATCCCATTAAAGATTATTTTGAGGAGCGCGCACCCTCGTGGCCGAAGAAATCGACAAGTACGAAGAAGACATTGACAAGCTGATCGAAACGGGAAAGGAAAAGGGGTATCTGACCTATGGCGAGGTTAATGACCTCCTGCCCGGCGATATCACCACTCCAGACGATCTCGACGATCTGCTGACCACCATCAACACCCAGGGCATCGACGTGTTGTCGGGCGATAAGTTCGACCGCGACAAGTACGAGCCCGAGGCTGGGGAGGAGGGCGAGGACGTTGAGCTCGACCTCTCGCCTGGAACCCTGGAGAAGACCAACGACCCCGTCCGCATGTATCTGCGCGAGATGGGAACCGTTCCCCTGCTCACCCGCGAGGGTGAGGTGGAGATCGCCAAGCGCATCGAGCGCGGACAGCTTCGCGTGATGAAAGCCATCTCGCGCTCACCGATCGTGATTCGCGAGATCGTCGCCCTGGGCGAGGACCTGCGTCGCGGCGTCCGCAACATCAAGGAGGTCGTCACCTTCGATGAGGAGGAGCTGACCGAGGAGATTCTGCAGGCACGGGTCAAGCAGACCGTCGGCCGCATCGACGTCATCCTGAAGCACCAGAAGAAGATCGCCGTCTTCGAGGAGAAGCTGGCCGCCCCCGTCGCCAAGGACGCGAAGGCGAAGCTTAAGGAGACCCGAAAGACCCGCTGGCTGATCGGTCGCGAGCACGTCTACATCAACCGCGTGGTGCGCGAGCTGAAGTATACGAACTCCGAGAAGAAGCGCCTGCTCGACAAGGTTAACAAGACCGTCGACTCCATGCGGACGCTCGAGCGCCAGATCAAGACGCTCGAGACCAAGCACGAGGCCTCGAAATCTGAGGAGCTGCGCAAGGAGTACAAGCGCCAGCAGAAGAACTGCCGCACCGATCTCGAGCACCTCGAGGCCGATGCCGGAATCTCGATCATCGACCTGAAGCGCACGCAGCGCGAGATGATCCAGGGCGACATGGACGCGGAGCGGGCCAAGCGCGAGCTGATCGAGGCCAATCTCCGCCTCGTCGTCTCCATCGCGAAGAAGTACACCAACCGCGGCCTGCAGTTCCTCGACCTGATTCAGGAGGGCAACATCGGCCTGATGAAGGCGGTCGACAAGTTCGAGTACCGTCGCGGGTACAAATTCTCGACCTACGCGACGTGGTGGATTCGTCAGGCCATCACCCGCGCCATCGCCGATCAGGCCCGCACCATCCGTATCCCGGTCCACATGATCGAGACGATCAACAAGCTCATCCGCACCTCCCGCCAGCTCGTTCAGGAGCTGGGTCGCGAAGCGTCTTCGGAAGAGATTGCCCGGCGCATGGATATCCCTGTCGCGAAGGTCCGCAAGGTCCTCAAGATCGCGCAGGAGCCCATCTCGCTCGAGACCCCGATCGGAGAAGAGGAAGACTCGCATCTCGGGGACTTCATCGAAGACCGCATGGCGGTCTCGCCGTCAGACGCGGTGATCTCGGTCAACCTGAAGGAGTACACTTCGCAGGTGCTACGCACGCTGACCCCGCGCGAGGAGCGCGTGATCAAGATGCGCTTCGGGCTCGAGGACGGCTCCGAGCACACGCTCGAGGAGGTCGGCCAGAGCTTCCAGGTGACGCGCGAGCGCATCCGGCAGATAGAGGCCAAGGCGCTGCGCAAGCTGCGTCACCCCAGCCGCAGCCGCAAGCTGAAGGCCTTTGTGGATGGAGTCAAAGAGGTCTAAATCTCGACAACAGTAGAAAAGCAGAAGAGGCCGCGATCACGCGCGGCCTCTTCTGCTTTGTGGCTTAGGACCTTCTTTCGATCAAAGCTCCGAGGCGGGGATTCGAAGGCCGTAAAGCGCGTCCGCGGTCACCCTGGCCGCAACGACCGAGAGCGCGAGTAGGAAGGGAACGAAGATGCGGACCTCTCCCAGAACTCCAACGACAGCCCAGAGGCAAAAGTAGAGGACGGACGCGACGACAATGACCCCCTCAAGCGGCTTGAGAGAGACGCGGCGTACGACGCAGTAGAGGGCGAGTGCGAGGAAGGGGAGAAGATCAATGACGAAGCTGACTGCGTTACGCGGCTTGAGGTTCGTCGGCAGCTGGATCATCGGGGCGTAAGGCCAGTAGTGCAGGTGAGGGAAGCGGACGATCTGTAAGTAGAGCTGAATGACTCCGGCGATTCCTGCGATGGCCGCTCCCTTCAGCAATAAGGAAGAACGGGGTGCCATCGTATCCATCTTTCCCGTAAGCGCGGTCAGGAACAGAGCTGCTCCCAGGATGAAGGCGATATCGGCGCGCACGAATCCCTGAAATACAGTGGCCGCGATCAGCAGCAGGTTCCAGGCATTGCTCTCTCTTCCCTTGACCAAGCAGAAGAGCGCAATGGCAACGTACATGGCGTTGGGGGTCGTCTCGGGACGCTGCCAAGGAACGATCCAGGCGAGGGGAAACTGAATCCAGGCGAGGAAGAGAGCGACGATCAGCAGGCGTTTGCCTGTTCCTCCCTCGACCGGAAGCCCATCGACGGCAAGGCGGTAGAGCAGGGAGAGGGCGACGATGGAGAAGAGGAAGTCAAGCCCAGCGGCGACCCAGAAGCGATCGGCGTGAAGCGCGAGGACAAGAGTCCGGCCTATGGTCGGAATGGCAATCCGGTAGGCGTCGGGGGCGTAGATCCCATCCGGGGAGGGCTCAAATAGATGATAGACAAAGGTTCCTTTTACAGGGGGATGGAGAGTCGTCTCGCCACTGAAGATGAACCAGGCGTTATGAACGGAGTGAGCCAGTGAGAGACATGCGAAGAGGAGAAACACCTGGACGAAGGTTCGTTCTTTTTTGAGGGAGTACTCTCCGGGGCCTGAGTGTTCGGTCATAAACTTCCTTGTCGCTCGTGAGTGGGAGGGCGTTGACATTAGCATATCGCCCGCAGATCAACAGGCTGCAAGAACTTGCAGGAAAGGAAGCCGCCGGTTAACAGCGTCTATACTTCAAGCACCATGCCTGAAGGCCAGATCTTCCGTACCTTCGAGATCGCCGCAACCCTGCCCGAGACCGCGGCGACCATGTTGACTGATGTTCGCCTGACTGATGAAGAGGCAGCGAGCTGCCGCATCTTTCGTGTTCATCGTTCTGTGCCGGCCCACTTCCACACCAGCTGCGACGAGTACCTGCATGTGCTGACAGGACGGGCGGAGATCGTTGTGGGCGAGAATCCTCCGTGGGAGGTCTCTCCCGGAGAATTGATCTTCTTCCGCAAGAGGACTGTCCATGCGCTGCCGCGCATTCTCGAGCATCCTTTCACGGTGCTTGCCATCGATACGCCGCGACGGCCTCCGGAGGATGTTCACTTCGTCAATCCCGAAGAGGGGACGCCCCAGAGCTTTATCTCTACGCAAAGCTGAGCTCGGTCACGAAGTTTGAAGTTAAAGGGTAAAGGCCTGGAACGATTCCAAGCCTTTTCTTCTGGTTGAGGATGAAATCGTTATGCCTGAGCTGCGGGGGTGAATCCGTCACAGCCGCTGATCGGTGTGACCTTCAGGTGCAGGGTCGCATTCTTCGGGTGGCCGCACTCATCGACCATGTTCAGAGGAGCCTCGTGGCTCTTCATGATCGTGACCAGCGCCGGGGATGAAGAGTGGGTCTCTCCGAAGTGGGTACAAAGTCCGCACTGTCCATTCTGAATATGTTCCATTGCTGCCTCCTCGTACTACGTTTGAATCTCTACGTTTGAATCTGCAACCTTGAAAGCTGTTGCCTGCGAAGTCGCCTTCTGAGATTCACAGTAGAACAAGCGCGAGGCGCTGTAAATCGCGACCAACACGGTCCGGATAGAGAATGGAAATGCGATCAAAGTGGCCGGAGATCGGGGAACCGGAGCGAAGGATGCAGCGTATCTAGAGTGCAGCATCGGAGGTCTGGCGGCATTGAGCTACAACGATCCTCTCTACACATCCGGCATGACGGAGCACCAGCGAGCATGGTTCTATGCAGAATATGAACAGGCCCGCCGCGACGAGGTGGTGGGTGTGCTTCTCGCCATCTTTCTCGGCAGCTTCGGCCTTCATCACTTCTACCTTCGCCGCAATGGCATCGGCGTGCTCTATCTTCTCTTCAGCTGGACGGGGATTCCCGCACTCGTAAGCCTCGTTGAGGCCTTTCTGATGCCGGGCCGTGTGCGGGCCTACAACGCTCAGCAGGCCAGTTACATTGCGGGACAGATTCGTGCCAACAGTATCCTTGGGGCGCAACCGATTGCAGCCTTCAGCGGCATGTGTGCGGCCTGTGGAGTAGCGATCTCCCCAGGGGCTGGCTTCTGCCCGCACTGCGGTGCGGCGGTTGCAATCTAGATAGAGAACAGAGCGCTGCCGCGCGGGCCCACTGCGCGCGGGGCGGTCACTTCGTGACGCGTGTACTCCCTTCGGGTCGCGACTCCCGTCGGCCGCTTGCAAAGATGTTTGCGCCGACCAACGGGAGGCCCACGGCGAAGCCGGTATACACGTCACGAGGTGACCGCTCCACGCGCAGTGGGCCCGCGCGGCAGCGCCTGTCTTTCTAGGGGTGAAGCGGAGGATTCTGGGTGCGCAGCCAATCCATCAGGCCGGCGGGATCGTCGGTGATGATGGCATCGACGTGTGCGTCGGCGAGCTTCTTCCAACCGTCGGGCGTGTTGCTGGTGTAGGGAACGACCTTCAGACCAGCCTGGTGCCCTGCCGCGACGGAATCGGGCGTCGCCAGGGTCTCGTCCGGGGAGAGGAAATCTCCCTTGCGCAGGCCCGCGAGTTCAGCGATGTGCAGGAAGCTCTTATCCGAATCGGTGATGCCCATGAAGCGGTCGTACTTGGCCTGGCCGAAGAGCGCGGAGAGACGGATCTCGGGATCGATCTGCTTCATCGCATGCAGCGTGCGGAAGTCGAAGCTCTGCAGGATGACGCGCGACTGCAGGTGATGACGGCGCACGGCGTCGTCGATCATCTTGACGAAGACCTCGGGCGAGGGTGTGACCTCAGGCTTGTTGATGAAGATTTTGGTCTCGACGTTGAAGTCGAAGTTGCCCTTGGGCGCAAGATCGAGAACCTCGTCGAAGGTGGGAATGGGGGTGTGGGGCACGGCGACCTGATGCGGAAAGACGGCGAGCGTGGTGGCTCCGCAGTCGTACTGTTTGAGCTCGGCCAGCGTGAGCGAGTGGATCAGCGTACCGGGAGGCAAGGCAGGTCCGGCGCAATGCCGTTCGTTGGCCAGCACGGCCTTCATGAAGGGATCCGTTGACTCCTGCTGGGTGAGGTAAGGCGAGTGGGAGACGACGAGCACATTATCTTTGGTGACGGCGAGATCGAGCTCGAGGGCCTCGACCTTATGGTCGATGGCGAATTGAAAGGCCGGCAGGGTGTTCTCGGGCCGCGAGGCTCGGCCTCCACGATGCGCGTGAACCTGGATGGTCTCGGAAGACAAGGGAAGGGCGGCAGCGAGCGCAAAGACAGCGATGTGTTTGAACATAAAGAGATTCTGGTCGAGGGGGATTACAACCGGGTGAAGCTGCTGGTAGAACGGAGGAATGATCTTTCGTCGCGTGCTCTCCCTGGCGTTGTGCCTTTCGGCCTCATTGCTCTGGTCTGCAGGATGCTTCGCGCAGATGCAGAAGAGCACGACCTCTCCCGATGAAGCCCGTCAGCGGGCAGACCAGGCCGTCAAGGCGCTACAACGATGGTATGTGCCGGGGATGGGACTCTACCGTACGACCGGCTGGTGGAACGCGGCCAATGCCATCACCGTAATGACCGATTCCATGCGGGCCACCGGATCGAAGGAATATGTCTCTGTGCTTGCGAATACGTTCAAGCGGGCGCAGATAACGATCCCGGTGGAAAAGCGCATCGATCCGAAGAAGGAGCTGACGGGCTTCCCGGGCTTTCTGAACCGGTACTACGACGACGAGGGATGGTGGGCCCTGGCGTGGATCGATGCCTACGATCTGACGCGTGAAGACCGTTACCTCGTCATGGCGCAGTCGATCTTCGAGGATATGGCCGGGGGATGGGACCAGACCTGCGGAGGCGGCATCTGGTGGAGCAAGGATCGCAAGTACAAGAACGCCATCGCGAATGAGCTGTTCTTCTCGGTGGCGGCGCATCTCGCGACGAGGATCTCGACCGCAAACGGCCAGAAGGACGCCGACTGGGCCGCGAAGGAGTGGCAGTGGTTCCGCAAGAGCGGAATGATCAATGGCGATCATCTGGTGAACGACGGGCTGACCATCGATACCGCGACCGGCGCCTGCCGCAACAACCAGAAGACGGTATGGACCTACAACCAGGGTGTGCTGGTCGGCGGGCTGGCCGAGTGGTCGAGGACCGGAGGCGACGCCGATGTGCTGACCGAGGCCAGGCAGATCGCCGAGGCGGCTGTTGCGCACTTCAGTGACAAGGCAGGCGTGATCCATGAGCCGTGCGAGCCGAAGTGCAGCGCCGATGGAGTGCAGTTCAAGGGCATCCTGATGCGGAACCTGCGCGCGTTGAGCTCGATTGCCCCGGAGGGATTCTATGGGGCGGCGTTTGCTGTGAACGCAGACTCGATCTGGGCGCACGACCGGACACCGGAGAGTACCCTCGGCCTGGTCTGGTCGGGACCTCCTGCCACGCCTGACGCCGCGACGCAGAGCTCGGCCTTGGATGCCCTGGTGGCGGCGCTTCCTGCAAAATCCAGCGAGACGGACTCTTCTGGCAAAACGGATGCCGCCCAGACGGTAAAATAGACGGGTTACGGAAAAACGCATAGAGGAACGGAGTCAGATGAGCACAGGTGTTTTGGCAGCGCAGGTAGAGGCGGCGGCGAAGGCCGCAGGGCTGGTGATCGTGGGCGAGCAGGAGGGCAAGGACTTCTCCGGTGGACCGACCGCGCGCTTCACTCTGGGCCTTGCATCGAACCCCGCGAAGACGCTGACGCTCGAGCTAAGCTCAGCCTTCGACTTCAGCGGAGCGGCGCTGAAGGGAGTGGTGGACAGCTATCTGCAGGAGAGCGCGACCCGTCTCCGGAATCCTCGCCCGGACTGTTATCTGACCCTGCACGGTATCCCATTGAGTTTCGGTAAGTTCGAGTGGCCCTTTCACCCATCGACGTCGGGTGCCGACACCAATATCGTCCACGGCGAGACGCGCCTGGAAGACGGCAAGGAGAGTATTCTGCACGCGAAGATCGCGGGGTCGCTCACCGTGACCTTTGCCGAGGTGGTCGCGGCGCTCGAGCAGCCCTTCGCCGAGAGCTTCATCTACAACGCCGTGCGCAAGACCATGGACCAGGGCCAGCTGGAGCTGGTGAAGAGCGGCAATCGCCAGCCGGTGCCGGTTACGACGCGGTACTATAGCTCTAAGCAGAAGAAGTTCATCTTCAATGACACCACCGACGCCCAGCGGCAGGAGTTTCTGGCCGCGAAGATCTTCTGGCTGTCGGGCGTTTTGGGCGGAGGCGAGCCGGTCTGGCTAGCCGACCCGCGCGATGCGCAGTATCTGAACACGACCGTCGAGGAGCTGAAGAAGACCGCCGCCGCCGTGGCTCATGAGGGGGTCATTCTGCTGACCGCGGATACCGAGTTCGCCACCCCCGCCGACGCCTTGATGGGACATCGCGAAGGGTATGAGAAGGAGCTGGTCGACGCTCTTCAGTTCATCAAACCCTCGTTTAATGAGGAGATGCGGGCCGGCCACACCAATATGTAACCGGAATATAACGGCAGGCAAAAAGAAATCCCGCGCCAGTTGCGGGATTTTCTTTTGCAACCATTCCTCGCGCCGATGTATCTTAAAGGGCGGCCTGACAGAAGGTTCACCGTGATGTGCTCCTTGGGAACCCTTTTTCGATGGGGCTCCTGGCCAAGAGGCAGTTATGAAGAAGATCTTCCGCATCGCAGCGCCGCTGATGGCAGTGGCCCTTATGAGCGGCGCCCCGGTTATTGCGCTCGCCCAGAACTCACAGAACCAGAACTCGGCCACGCAGGTTGAGGACTGGAACACGCCGCCGGCCGGTACCGAGCAGGCCCAGCAGGGCTTTCGTGACGGCCTCGAGGCCGCCAGGCTGGATAAGGTCGCCAAGCGCAAGGTCGACGCGAAGTCGTCGCACCTGTACAAGAATCCTCCCGTCAAGGGCGCTGAGCGCGAGGCCTACCGCGACAGCTTCGAGAAGGGATACCAGGCGCAGCTCCAGCACGATAACCCGGGCGTCTAAACTTTCGGCGCAGCCATCGACAAAAGGAAGGGTCCCGTAACTGGGACCTTTTTCTTTTTGCAGGAAGCTTTATCTGCCTTGCCGGGGACGCGACGCTGCCGATGGCATCTGCCTGGCAATAGCAGACGATCAGAACCTTCGTGGAGAGACCGGCGTGATGATTGGTTAGTTCGCGGATGCCCGGCGCTTCCTGAAGGGAAGAAGCTCTCTGAGGGTATCGACCCGCTCCTGCTCCTGCGGATTGTTCGCGATCCGACGTACTCCTTCTCTGAAGAAGATCCAGGTGATCCCGAAGACGAGTCCCAAAAACCCTCCGGCGAGGGTGAAGAGCAGCTTGGAGGGAAAGGAGCGGTGGTCAGGAACCACGGCGCGGTCTACCACCTGAATGATAGAACCCTGTTTGGCCTCATCGACCTTGGCGATCTCATACTGCCGGGCCAGCAAATCGAAGATTGTCTCGTAGTACTTCACGTCACGATACTTGCGGATGTATTCAATCCCCGACTCCTGCATACTTCCCCTGGGAATCAATGCATTGGTCGCATTCTCGCCGGTCGCGCCCATCTTCGCGGCTTGTGTCTGCAGTCCCGCCAACTGCTGCTCGGCGATCTGGAGATTAGGATTCTCGTCGGTCGCGTAGGTGCGCATGGCGGTAATCTCCGCCTGTTTGGCAGCGATCTGGCCACGTAGGTCGGCGACGAGTCCGATGGCAGCCCGGGCCTGGCTGTCCAGCTGGATCACGCCGGTCTTGAGCTCGGTCCTCTTCAATTCTTCCTCGGCCTGGGCCAGATTGTCCTTGGCACCGGCTAGCTGTTGCTCGAAAAAAAGCCGCCGTTGCGACGCCTCGGTCACAGCCAGGCCGCCGGAGTATCTCCTGAACTCCTCGACATAGGCGTTGGCCATGTCGGCAGCGATCTTGGGATCGTGATCGGTAACGGCGATGTTGATCAGACCATCCTTCGTGCTAGCTTCAATATCGACGATGCTTTCGAGCTTCTTTCGCGCGGCGGATTGGAATTTGATCTTGAAGCGCTCTTTAAGATGAAAGCGGTCCACCATGGCATCTTCAACGGTCCTGCTCTTCAGCAGAGCAACTTGAAGGTCGGCAGGATTTTTAAGACCCAGGCCCCCCCCGCCTCCCAGAGAGGCCACGGCGCCGAGACTTCCGAGCTGGGCCATCAGCGCCGAGCCGGCCGAACTATTCTGCGCAGGCGGCATGATGGAGGTAGATGCCTGATAGTGATCGGGAAGGAGGAGAGCGGCCAGCAGGCCGATAAGAGCCAGACCGAAGCTCACCCGGAGGAGGAAACGCCGGTTTTCGACGACGGTGATAACCAGGTCCAGTAGAGAAATATCTCCTTCTACTGTTCCAGTCGTTTTATCAAGGGAGGGTTCCGAGACTTTCGACTCCCTTGCTGATTCTTCCGATCGATTCACAGTGATATGTTCTCATACGAATTTGACTCATAGATAGGGCGCAAGGCAGCCATTGGGAGGCGGCGCGCCCTGATGGAAAACGGTCGGAACGAACGCTGTTGGAGATCAACGAAGCTAGAATTGAAGAGATGATAGTCGCACATGTGCCTCGATCAATTCATAAAATAGGGACAGGATGAGAGCGAATGTCATGGAATCTTCTCTATCTGCTTGATGTCTTCGCGCTGGCGACATTTGCAATCTCTTATTACTGGAATTGCTATAGGCGGGGATATCGAATCGACTTCTGGCATACGAACCTTATGTTCGCCTGCGTAATACCGAACATGCTGATGCTCCCCTTCTCCAGAAGCGAATTGAATTATCCGGTTCTCGGCCAGGATTTTTCTGCGGTTGTTTTTGCGCTGCCGAAGATCTTCTTGATCTCTCTTGTGGGGTACTTTGCTTTGTTCGGAGGTGGTTTTCTTTGGCGTATCCGATCAGGCCTTGGAGCCCGCAAGCTATCGATAAGACTCTTCAATATCGTGCCTGAATGCTCCATGATGGTGATGTCGTCAACGGCCGTCCTGGTCTTCCAATGCCTCTTCTGCTTCATGCTCCAGGCCTTGTTGCTGAGTTTTTATTTTGCGCATAATGGCTTTGGTTTTGACCTCAGGCAGTACACCTTCGCTAATCCGGCCTTGCGACCTGTTGCCTTGTTGATCTCCGGATACTCCATCTTTATCGCTTCCCACGCCCTTGCCCGATACTTCGATACCAAGGAAAAAGCTCTTTTGCGGTGCACCCTCCTGCTTAGTGTTGGGCTTTTATTTTTTGGCGCCAGAAGCAATATCCTCGCGATTTTTTTCAATGTCTCTCTTTGCTATCTCATTCAGCGCAGAAGCGAGATCAATCTCGTCAAATTGATCGGGATCTTCGGAATGATCCTTCTCGTTGGGCTCTACCTTGGAAGCGTGCGGTCTGGCGAATATTCGCTATGGAGCTTTTTCGAGGTCCTGGCCGCTCTGCTGCTTTATGGGAACAACTTCTCCGATCTTCGCGATTTTGCCTGGGTCTATGCTCTGTGGGATAAGAACTTCTGGATGGGGAAGACATATCTGGCAGCCGTGACCTCGTTTGTTCCAAGATTTGCCTCCACCTTTCGCGATAATTGGGGTTTAGGAGCAAGAACGGCGATCACGGTTGGATTTGATCCTCACGTGCACCCAGGCCTTCGCCCTGGAATTTTTGGCGAAAGCTTTTTGAATTTCAGCATTCCAGGAGTCCTTGTCGTCGGAATTATTGTGGGCTTCCTTGTTCGTAAGGTGGACACCGAAGTGAAAAGAGAGTTTGCGTCCTCTCATCCTTCGATGATGAAGGCGTTTGCTTATACCTCGATGCTGGGAATCGCAGGAGTATTTTCGGTGAGCTCAAATTTTTCCGGTCTCTACGTCCTCGCGGGTCTCTACCTCTTCTCCTGGCTTTGCCTCCAGATCGCACATCTCCTTCTGTGGCGCCCCGCTGCGGCGAAAGCGATGGAACTGTGAAGTCCTCCTGTGCGACGTCAAATCAATTCATCTTTCGGAAGGTTCCTTCGTGGATTGAACTTAACTGGAAGACAGCCTTTATCGGTCTCCCGTTTGACGGCGCGATAATTCTAAGGACGACACCCAAGTGATCCCTTCCTCGAGCCCGGATTCTGACGCGCTCATCTTGAAATTTGGCCAGATCGGGGACGTGATCATGGCGATTCCCGCCGTGAAGGCTCTCCACGATCAGGGCTATGCGATCCATTGGGCCGCTGGTCGGGCCGCCTTTCCTCTGCTGAAGTGCTATTCGTGGATCGATGTCCTCCCGGTCGACGACAAGGCCATTCTGGTCGGAAGCACGTCGGATCGTCTCCGAGGGATCGCCGATCTCTGGCGCAAGGTCATCCCGCGCCGATTCGATCTTTGCGCCACGCTCTACTATGACAGCCGATTTCGCCTTCTGGCGGCGCCTGTACGATCCAAACGCAAGCTCGTTCTTTCCCGGCAGTCCCGCGAAAATGCTCTTTTGGCCGGACGTCACCACGTCGATGAATACGCCCGTGTGCTGCTTGGCGAAGAAGACGGGTACCGGCAATCGAGTCGTTCTCCCGTGCGTCCGGATCTTCTGCCCCCTTCTCCATGGAGTAAGCCGGAAGGAACCCGGCGCATTGGCCTCTTTCCAGGCGGCACGAGCAACGTCCTGGGGCAGCAGACTCTTCGGCGCTGGCCGATTGAGGCGTACGTGCTTCTCGTAAAACAGCTCCTTGAGCGGGGGTGGGAGATCGTTCTGCTCGGAGGACCGGAGGATGCCTGGATCGGGCCCCACTTTGAAGGTCTTGCGGTTCAGGACGCAATCGGCTCTTTCACGTTGCCCGAAGTGATCGTCGCCTGCGATACCTGTGATGCTGTGATCACTCACGACACGGGCCCGCTTCATCTGGCCGGACTGAGCACCACCTCCATCGTCGGCATCTTCGGACCGACGGATCCGGCGACCCGTGTCCCCCGGCGCCCTTCCGTCGTCGGCATCTGGGGCGGGCAAGGGTTCGCGTGCCGGCCCTGCTACGATGGCCGCGACTTCGCTCCCTGCACCTTCAACGGCTGTATGCACCAGGTCACCCCAGCTCTGGTTCTTCGCGAGTTAGACCAGCTTCTGGAGGAACGAGAGCGTGGAGAGCGGAAGCCCTGGAGAGTCGTCTGTCCGGAAGGAACTTCACGGAGTGGAAGCGCAGGGCTCGTAAACCTGTCTTCGTGAAACAACGTAACCTCTCCCTCATCTGTCGGTTAGTTCTTGCCGGTTTCTCTTGCCAAATCGTAGATTTTGAGGAAAGAAGGCCGTTACCAACTTGGGAACCCGCTGTATCTCATTTTATTATAGGTACTTCCGGACTCCGTCTAAAGTTGGAGATTTCATCGCTATGCTAAAATAACGTCCAGCTGGAGGCTTCTCCCTTAATGCGTGTTCTGTTTTTAAATCCGCCCTTCCACCCCCGGTTTTCGCGCGAGCAGCGCAGCCCCGCTGTCACCAAGAGCGGCACCCTTTATTACCCGAAGTGGCTCGCGACAGCCGCCGGCGTCGCCATCCAGAACGGGCACGAGGTCGATCTGGTTGACGCTCCCGCGGGAAACTTTTCGGTGAAGTCGGTGATCGACCGCATTGAGGCGAAGAATATCCAGGCTGTGGTCTGCGATACCTCCACGCCCAGCATTTTAAACGACGTCAGCGTCATCGAGGCCATCAAGGCAGCGCACCCGAACGTCCACACCCTGATGGTCGGCCGTCACGTCTCCTCGCTTCCTCGCGAGACCATCGCTATGTCGAACGCGCTCGAGGCCGTCGCCATCCGCGAGTACGAGTACACCGTGCGCGACTGGCTCTCCGCCAAGGAGAGCGGTGCCGATCTCTCCGCCGTCGATGGCCTGGTCTGGCGCAAGTCCACCGGCGAGATCGTCAGCAACAAGCAGCGCGAGGCCATCAAAAACCTCGACGAGCTGCCCTTTGTCTCCGAGGTCTACAAGCGCTTTCTGCATACGCCGGATTATTTTTACGGCCACTCCCTCTGGCCCCTGGTCGTCTTCGACACCAGCCGAGGCTGCCCCTATCACTGCTCCTTCTGCGTCTATCCGCAGACCTTCAGTGGCCACACCATGCGCTACCGCTCGGTGGCGAACGTTGCCGACGAGTTCGAGTACGTCGCCAAGGAGATGCCCGAGATCAAGACGGTCATGCTCGAGGACGACACCTTCATCGTCTCCAAGCCTCGCACGATGGAGCTCGCCAACGAGTTGATCCGCCGCGGCAACAAGCTTCCCTTCGACGCCAACTGCCGCGCCGACATCGGCGCCGATGTCGAGTTCCTCTCCGTGCTGCACAAGGCCGGTGCCCGTCTCTTCTGCGTCGGCTTTGAGTCCGGCGACGTCGAGGTGATCAACGGCATGAAGAAGAACAACGACGACCGCCGCGACGCCAAGTACCACGAAGAGGCGCACAAGTTCGTCCGCCGCTGCCAAGACGCCGGAATCATGGTGCACGGCTGCTTCATGGTCGGCAACCTGAACGAGACTCCGCAGAGTATGGAGAAGACCCTCGACTTCGCCAAAAAGCTCCGCCCCGACACTGCGCAGTTCTTCCCCATCATGGTCTACCCCGGCACGGTCGCCTACCAGGAGGCCAAGAAGCGCGAGTACATCCAGATCGAAGACTGGGGAGCGTGGCTCACCAAGGACGGCCTGCACAACTCCGTTGTGACCCTGCCCAATATCACGCACGAGGAGCTGGTCAGCTTCTGCGACCGCGCCCGCCGCAGCTTCTACCTCGCGCCCTCGTACCTGACCTACAAGCTCAAGCAGTCGCTAACGGACCGCCGCGAGCTGCAGCGCAACGTCAAGGGCTTCCTCACGCTCTCGAAGTACCTGATCAAGGGCAGCCAGCACGACAAGACCCAGGCCCCGGGCAAGGTGCCCGGCAAGCCGCAAGGCGCGACCGCCTAGTTCTTTTGAGCCAGACCTTCGAGCCCAGCCTCTTGATGCCCGACTCCAACCAGACGCAGCAGACGACGCCGGCAGGTGAGACCAACTCCCTGTCGGCGTCGATCCTTATTCCCACGTATAACGGTGCGAAGCGCATCGGCAACTGCCTCGACGCTCTTCTACCTCAGATTGCAGCCAACCAGGCTCGAGGACGCGAGGTAGAGATCGTCGTCATCGACGACGGCTCGAAGGACGAGACCGTGCAGGTCGTCTCCCGTTACGCCGGAGTCCGTCTCATCTCGCAGGCCAACGCCGGCCCCGCCTCGGCCCGCAACCGCGGCGCGCGCGAGGCCCGCGGGCGCATCCTGCTCTTCACCGACGACGACTGCGTCCCCATGCCCGACTGGCTCGACGCCATGCTCGCCTGCTTCGACTCGCCCACCGTTGTCGGCGCCAAGGGCATCTATCGCACGCACCAGAAGAGCCTCGCCGCCCGCTTCGTCCAGATCGAGTACGAGGACAAGTACCGCCTGATGGCCGGTGCGCCTTCAATCGACTTCATCGACACCTACTCGGCCGGATTCATCCGCGACCGCTTCCAGGAGATGGACGGCTACGATATGAGCTTCCCGGTGGCCTGCGCCGAGGATATCGAGCTCTCGTATCGCATGTCGGCGCGGGGATGGAAGATGATCTTCATCTCGGAGGCCATCGTCTATCACACTCACCCGGCTACCTTTTCGAGCTACCTCAAGAAGAAGTACAAGTTCGCCTTCTGGCGCATGCTGGCGGTGAAGAAGAACCCCGGCAAGGGAGTAAAGGACAGCCACACCCCGCAGGTCATGAAGCTGCAGCTGCTCTTCGCTCCTGCGCTTGTGGCTGCGATCGTCTTTGATCTGATCCTGCGGCCCCGCATCTCCGCATCGGCAATCGTTGTGGGAGCATTTTTTCTAAGCACTGTGCCCTTCGCTTTGCGCGCTCTCAAGAAAGATCCCGCCGTCGGCATCCTGTCGCCGCTGCTGCTCGCGGCACGCTCCTGTGCGCAGTTCCTCGGAGTCGCCGCAGGCACGCTCAATGCCTCCCGCTCCGCCTCGAGCGGCAAGAAGGCGTTGCCCGTGCGATAGATCCGTTTGTTCCTATTCTCGAGGAGGCGCTTGTGCCCGACGAGATCCGAGACTTCTACAACTCGCTTGCGGATGACTACCACCTTATCTTTCCTGACTGGAACGTTTCGATCGAGCGGCAGGCCCGGGTTCTGAGTAACATCCTCTCCTCCGAGCTTCCATCCCATTCGCCGCTCAGGATTTTCGACTGCGCCTGCGGAATCGGGACGCAGGCCCTTGGACTCGCCGCGCTCGGCCATCGCATGGTTGCCTCCGATTTGAGTGAATCGGCGGTGCTGCGCGCCAGACGCGAAGCTGAAATTCGCGATCTGAAGATCGAGTTCCATGTCTCCGACATGACCTCGCTCGCGGAGCTTACAGATCGTGACTTCGATGCTGTAATCGCGATCGACAACGCTCTGCCGCATCTATCCTCCTGCGATTTGAAGCTTGCCCTCGAAGCTGTCGGTTCGCGGCTGCGTCCAGGCGGACTCTTCCTGGCGAGTACGCGGGACTACGACGCGCTCATCCAGCAAAGACCCACCATGCAGCAGCCGATGTTCCACGGTGGACCAGGCGTGCAACGGATCATCCACCAGGTGTGGGAGTGGACGAGCGAAACCGAGTACACGCTGCACCTCTTCATCACGGTGCAGAGCGGGGCCGAGTGGGCGACCCGCCACTACCTCTCCCATTACCGATGCCTGCTGAGGAGTGAGCTTGATGATGCTCTCGCTTCCGCGGGCTTCAGAGAGATTCGTTGGAGAACGCCCTCGCAGACCGGCTTCTACCAACCACTGGTCACTGCGCGATGGCCTTGAACCATCACAACCATTCGGCTCACCATATCAACCTGGCCACGGTGAGGTGTGGAGTATCTGGCAAAAACAATCCTCGCCTGAAGTTAGATCTTGTTGGTCAATACACCTGACACATCGCTGAAGGTCGTCCCGGACTTGTGCGGGATTCCCTTGTAAAAATGCCTACAGAACGTCCACTTGAACTGCGGGGTGAGCGGAAGCTGTTGCACGACAGCGTTACGTTCGGCGTCGGAGAAGTGAAGATCCCCTGCGGTCACGAGCGCAACGATCGGGTACATGAACTTGGGAATGCACGGTTTTGTGCATGGATATGTATTTTTTTGTTGAAGACATGCGCTGCCGCGCGGGAGCCCTGCGCGACGTGTATACCGGCTTCGGCGCGGGCCTCCCGCGGGTCGGCGCAAAGATCTTTCCAGCGGTTAACGGGAGCTCCACCCCAAAGGGCGGACACCACCCACGAAGTGGGCGCTGTCCGCGTAGGACAGCCCAGCCGACCATCGTCGTCGACCTAAGAGGAGTGGAGAAACGCCTTCGCCTTCACCATCTCCTCCCGCTGAGAGTCGCTCCCGCCGTTCGTGGTCTGCAGAAGCTGACGATAGAGTCGGCTCGCATCCTCCGTTCGACCCGCGCGGTCCGCTGCCTGGGCACCATAAGCGAGGCCATTAAAACGGTTGGGGCTCAGCTTCAAGTCCGTCTCGTACTGGGCCAGCGCCTCGGCCGGCCGATCCATGGCGAGCAGCATATCGGCGTACATCTCGCGCGCCGGGATATCGACCTCCGCCTGTCCCACCCGATCCTGCTCGTCCGCGGCTGCGGAGATCTTCGCAAGCGCATCCGTATCCCTGTGGTGCGCGTAGCTCTGCCACGCCTGCATGGTCGTAAACGTCGCATGAATCTCGGCCGAGATGGGAGAACCCTCCGCTTCGACCGATTTATAGATCGACTGGGCCCTCGCTACAGCCCGATCGGTGGCATCTGCGTCCCGCAGATGGCCGGCAGCGATGGCCTGCGCCCAGAGAAGGAAGTAGGTCGATGAAACCAGCGGATGCTCCGGCTCTGGAATCGCCAGCACGTCCTTCCACTCGTGGCGCTCCAGATGATAGATCGAGGGGAACTCTGCCTGCATGTACGAGGTGAACATATACATGCCGTCCTTCTGGATGCCGGGAATGGACGCCAGATGTTGAATCATGGGGTCCGTATACTCGTAGATCTTCCGAGCCCGCGCGTCCTCACCCTCCTGCAGATAGGCGTAGAGCAGAAACTCATATGCGTGCATCTCGTGCGCGACTCCGTCGAGATGGTCTTTCGCGGCTAGCTCCGAGGCGTTCACAGAATCCAGGTTCGCCGCGATGTCTTCCTTCCACATGCCAAGCCGGGCGAAGATGTGGCCGGGCATATGAAGCGCATGCGCGGAGGCGGGTGCGATGGCCGCATACTTTTCAGCGGCTGGCAAGGCCTCTCGAGCGAGCTGCGGGTTATCGCAGGTGTGGATGATGTAGTGCGCGAATCCAGGGTGGTCCGGGTGAGCCTGAAAGCCGGGCATCAATACGGCCAGCGCCCGGCGGTCGGCTGCGATGGGATCCTGCATATCCAGAAGGGCTGCCGAGGAGAGTCCGAGGCCGTAGAAGGCGAGAGCTTCGACATCGTCGGGATATGCCTGGCGCAGATCTCCCATGGCCGCTGCGTACCTGCCCACGGCCCGGGCATTTTCATTCGGGTTTGCGTGCAGGTAGGCGCTCAATGCGGCGACATAGCGGCGCTCGCGATCGGTCTTGGGAGAGAGAGATGTCGCTTGATCGATCTCCTCCACACCCGCCTTGCGTCGATCGTCCGGCATGCCATCCCAGAAGGGTCGCCACTCTGTCATGGCGAGTCCCCACTGCGCCATCGCACAGGAAGGGTCGGAGTGGGCGACGGAGGCGAACTGGTTGCGGGCTTCTTCGTACCAGAACGAATGAAGCATGGCGATGCCACGCTCAAACGGAGCCTGAACCGACGGATTGCATGAGATCGGGAAGTGGACTGTGCCGAGCTTTGCGAGGGCCTCGTCCGGAACGCCCTCGCCGCCGTGGTGATGGTGTTGCTGCCCTAGGGAAACAGAAGCAATGCCGATGATGCAGAGAGACAGGAAAAAAGATCGAAACATAATATATCTAGAAGGTTATCTGCTGCAGGGGTCTTTCGCCAAAAGCTCTTCCTGGTGTTTTTAGAAGAGAAGAGGCTTGTGGACTGCCGCCCGCGCGGGCAGCGCTCGTCTTTCTCTTTTACTTCTTCACGTTTAGCACGGGATTCCATGTCAGCTGGAACCATCCGCTGGTGTTGTGTTGCGGTCCGGGAAGATACGACGGAATCCAGAATCGTTCGTATTGGGTAAAGACCTGGGCCGTCCAGTGGCGGTTGATCGCGAACGATCCATTGATGAAGCCGTCGCTGATCGTCGCCCCTCCCGGCAGGAAGAGATTGCTTCCCTTGTTCTGGCGATAGCCGCCCTCGACGCGCGTCCTCGAGGAGAACCAGTATCCGGTCCGGCCTTCAATGGCGCGGGCGTCGCGGCCGATCGCATTGCCCAGCAGGAAGCCCTTCTGGGTGTTGCTGTCGATGTATTGATTGTTCTGGAAGAAGTGCTGGCCCCCGAAGTCGGTCGCGAGGCCCTGCGAGCTGACTGCTTCCACGCGCAGGTCCATGTGCGGCAGCCAGGGCAGGCGTGCGAAGTAGATGCCAGGGTTCCACACCGCGCGGCGCGGGGCGGAGATGGGGTTGGGATCGTCGTCGGAGTAGGCATCCGCATAGATCGTGACGACCTTGCCCAGCAGCGGCGGTTTGTAACGGAAGTCGAAGTTGCTCTTGCGGTCGCCCGGGTCCAGACGATCGCCGTAGGGCGCGGCCCCGTTGCCGATGTAATCTCCGGTGGAGTTGAAGCTGAAGAGATTTCTCCGGAAGGTGGAGAAGGTGATCGGGTGCCCTACGCCCCAGAAGACCGACCAGCGGGTGAAGCTGAGCTCCAGCGAGTCGCCGAAGTTGAAGGAGATCTTCTGGCCGTTGAACCACGGCCGCGCCGGAGCGTAGTGGCCGGAGAGCTTGCCCAGCACTACGTCGAACCGGTACGTGCCCCACGACGGCACCAGCGGCAGAGGGTGCGGGCGCGTGGAGACGAGGCGAGCATTATAGGTCGCCTCGGCGTTGCTCGAAAACGAGAGCGGACCCATCGTCGTCGGGCCCCAGTAGAGCTGCTGCTTGCCGAAGGTGAGGGCGTTGCCGGCGAAGGCGAAGCCGGCGTACATCTCGAGCGGCCGCTGGCGCTCGTAGGCTGAGCGCTGCTGCACGATGGGAGAGAAGGGGCTGAAGTCCACCTGGATGCGGTCGAGCTGGTTGACCAGCTGGTTCTGCTCGACCGATTGCTGCGGGTTGCCGGGCGAGTGCTGCATCTCCTCGCGAGCATAGAAGAAGAGGCGGCCGTAGTGCGCGCGGGTGGAGAAGCCGAGCAGGAAGTTCGAGCCTCGTCCCTGCGGACGGCCGAAGTCGTTCCACCAGGTCTGGCCGAAGTGGAAGCTGTCGTTCAGCGCGGGCCCGGCGATGGTTCCGTAGCGGGCGTAGACGCTCTCGAGCGCGAGCTCCTGGTAGCTGGTGGACTCGCTCGAGAGCTCGCGGTCTAGATCGGTCATCAGGCGCTGGGCCTCGTCGGCGAGTCTTGGATTGGAGACGCTGGCCCGGTCGGCGAGCTCCTGGGCCTGCCGCAGCTGACGCAGGCACTCCTGACGGGTCCAGGGGCGGATGGCAGCGTTCTGGGTCGGGATCAGGCCGAGCGCCGCGAGGCGTTCGAGCGCGGGATAGATCCAGCTGTCCATCGGAACGTTGGTCGAGCCGACGGTGTCGGGGTCGCCGTCGAAGGGAGCCGGCGGCCGGTTCGGGATCGGGTCGGGGGGGAGACCGAAGCCGGTGGGTGGAGGAGGCGTGGGGAGCGAGCCGGTCTGGCTGTTGCTTTGGCTGTTGGCGGCGCTAGTCTGGATTCCGGTCTGGGCGGTCGGGTCTGCGCTGGAGAGGTGCGCGATGTAGTTGCGAGGTAGCGGAGGGGTCTCGTAGGGAGTCAGGGAGTAGTCGTGGTGCTGGTGGTAGACGTACTGTCCGATCAGCCACCCGGCGACGCTACCGACCAGAACGTCCGAGGGGAAGTGCTGCTCGGAGAGGACGCGGCTTACGCTGACGGTGCTGGCCAGGCCGTAGGCGGCGACGCGTGGGATCCAGCCGGGGTATTCGGAGCCAATAACCGAGGCCATCGACCAGGCGGCGATGGAGTGATTGGAGGGGAACGAGCCTTGATTCCAGTCGGCGTGGAAGAATTCTCCGCGGTTATCGCTCTGGTCGGGCCGGTTGCGGCGCAGGACGAGCTTGAAGGCTTCGCTGACGGCGAGCGAGTCGGCGGCGGCCTCGCCGGTCAGCAGGCCGGTCTCGCGGGCCTGCGGGGCGTGGTTGAAGAGGCTCCAGGCGAGTATGGACGCGGGCGCGGCGGCGAGTCCTATCAAGGCTCCGTTCGAGACGTGATTTGCTGTTCTCTGCTCGTCGGGGTTGAGGTGAACCAGCTCGGTCATGGTGTGCTGGTCGGTGGAGATCAGCATGCCGGTAGCGATGCCGAGCGGAGCCAGCCAGATGCCGTCGGTGGGTTTCAGGTGCAACGGGCTGGTCCAGATCGCCTTCTGGTCTTCGAAGAGGCGCTTCGGGGTTCCGGCGACGGTCACCTCGTGGCTGGGCTCAGGGGTGACGGGGTGCTGTGTCTGCTGCGGGTGCGGGGCATCGGGCAGCACGTCGGAGCCGAACCGGGCTGCCGGGCCAAGCTGTGCCGTCTGGGCGACTCCAGCCTGCGGGAACGCGAGGACGAGAAGAGCTGCGAAGAGCAGCGGTGTCCAGAGTCTTTTCGGGGTCACGTCCATAACAGTGTTTCGAGGCAGCTGCGGGTTGCGACCCCTTCTCTGGAGGCTACCATAGCGCCGGTTCTCGACGGGTGATTCGAAGCGGTATACCCTCCCGGACATTATTGTGCAAAGTATTGATTAAGCTAGGCTTAATGTCTGACTTGCTACGCAAAGTATTCAAAATAAAATGGTTGCAGCTAAAGTATTGAAAAAGATAAAGATAGGGGGGTGAATCTATCTATAAGGATCGCAGCCGGTAGAGCATGGGGACGATACTCGGAGAGCAGGATCAGTCCTGAGCTTTAAGTCTAACGAATGGACGGGGTAAGATCGGCACCTTGTAGATCACTTGGTTTCAGGCAGTTGCGGTAGAAGAGGGGTTGACAGGGCGGGGAGATTGATGGGAAGGCCAACGGCAGAGGATGGGAGATGGACGAACGATGGCCTGCCGGCCGGGCCCACTGCGCCCGGCCGGCAGGCCATTGTTACCAAACCCCGCATTGAGACAGGTCGCGAAGAAATTTGATCGGCCTGTGAGACCGGAGAGCGATGGGGATGGAAAAATGGTGGCGACGAAAGTTTTGTATAGGAGGAAGTGCGATGAGCAGCCAGGTGGATGAGCAGACGCGATTGAAGCAGGAGGCGGCGGAGAAGGCGCTGGAGCTGGTGGAGCCGGGGATGACGGTGGGGCTGGGTTCGGGCTCGACGGCGACCCTCTGGATCAAGCTGCTGGGGGAGAAGGTTCGCGATCAGGGATTGAAGATCCGGGCGATTGCGAGCTCGGACGACAGCGAAAAGCTGGGGCGGAGCTATGGGATTCCCTTCACCAGCTTCGAGGAGACGAAGTCGCTGGACCTTACGGTGGATGGGGCCGACGAGGTGGCTCCCGGGCTGGCGTTGATTAAAGGGGGCGGCGGCAAGCTGCTGCGGGAGAAGATTGTGGCTAGTGCGTCGCGGAAGTTCGTGGTGGTCGCGGATGGATCGAAACAGGTGGAGCGGCTGGGAAAATTTCCGCTGCCGGTGGAGGTGATCCGGATGGCGGAGCCGTTGGTGAACGAGGCTCTGCGAGAGCTTGGGTTTACCCCGAAGGTGCGGACCAATAAGGATGGCTCGGAATACATCACGGATGAGGGGAATTTGATTCTGGACTGCTCAGGGCTGCTGCTGGACAATCCGCAGGCGATGGCGGCGACGCTGGATTCGATTGTCGGGGTGGTGGAGCATGGGCTGTTTCTGGGGATGGCGAGCAAGGCCCTGATCGCCGAGGCGGGCGGCGTGGTGGAGAGAACGAAATAGGTTAGAGGCGATGGCCTGCCGGCTGAGCGCAGTGGGCCCGTGTGGGAGTGCCTTTCTTCTCTTCCAAATAAAAGCAGCTATTCCGTGCGGTTTCCTGCCATCCTACCTGGCATGGGGGGCGTTATGTCCGGATGCGATTGTTTGATCGTGGGAGCGGGACCGACGGGGCTTACGCTGGCGATCGAGCTCAAGCGGCTGGGGTTCGCGGTACGGATCGTGGACCAGCTCGAGAGGCCTGCGGAACACTCGCGCGCCCTGGTGGTGCAGGCGCGGACGCTCGAGCTTCTGGATCGCTACGGTCTTGCCGATAGAGCCGTGGCGCAGGGTCTGCCTCTGCGAGGGGTGGAGATCTATAACGAGAACCAGCTGCAGACGGAGCTGCATCTCGATCGGATTCCGAGCCGGTTTGCGTTCGCCCTGGTTCTGACCCAGGACCGAACCGAGGAGCTTTTGAGCGAACAGCTGCACTCGCTGGGGGTGCAGATCGAACGCGGGGTTACGTTCGAGGGCTTAAGACAGGGGGAAGGCGGCGCGACCGAAGGCAAGGGGGTGCGGGCTCGCCTGCGCCGCGCCGATGGGGGTACGGAGACGGTGGAGTCGCGGTGGCTGGCGGGGTGCGACGGCGCCCACAGCGTGGTGCGGCATGAGCTGGGAATCGGTTTCGGAGGGGAGACCTCTCCGCTGAAGTTTGAGCTGGGCGACCTGAAGCTGGTGGGCAGGAGCCTGCCAAACGACCGGATGATGGCGCACTGGGACAAGGGCGGGCAGGCGATGCTGGTGGCGCCGATGCGGGGAGGGATGCATCGGGTCTTCCGGGTGACGCATGAAGATGCCTCGCGGGACGCGCCGCCGACGATGGAGGGCTTCAATGCGGACTTCGAGCGCATGGGGCTGGGGATACGGGCGGAGTCGGCGGAGTGGCTGGCATCGTTTCATGTGAATGAGCGGCAGGTGGAGGCGTACTCGAAGGGCGACGTCTTTCTGCTGGGGGATGCGGCGCATATTCATTCTCCGGTGGGCGGCCAGGGGATGAATACGGGGATGCAGGATGCGGCGAACCTGGCGTGGAAGCTGGCGGCGGTAGCGGGCGGCGCTCCTGGGAGGCTGCTCAACAGCTATAACGAGGAGCGGCTGGGGGTGGGCAGGCAGGTTTTGCGGGGAAGCGGGCTGGGGCTGCGGGCGGCGACTACGGAGAATCCCTTGCTGGAGGGGCTGCGGAACTTTGTTATCCGCCATCTGGTTCCGCTGGCTCCGATGCAGGATGCGGCGGGGCGGGCGGTCTCGGAGATCAATATTGAGTATCGCGGGTCGGAGGCGGTGGTGGACGAGGGCGGGTTTGGTGCTCTGCGGGCGGGCGACCGGATGCCGGATGCAGTGCGCGGGGCCGGGACACTGCTGGAGGGAATGCGGGAGCCGGGGCACCTGATGATTGCGGTGGATGGGCGGGGGAAGGCGCCGGCGCTTTCAGGGGTGAGGAGCTTTGAGGTGAGCACAGGGGAGGCGGGATGGTCTCCGGGGTTGAAGGAGTTGCTGGGAGAGGGGCCGCAGATCTTTCTGGTGAGACCGGATGGGTATATCGGGTATCGCGGGCGGGGAGATGGCGAGGGTTTACGCCGGTATGCGGAGATGGTAGGAGTTGAAATTCGGGATGGTCTGCCGGCGGGGCCCACTGCGCGGTCCTTCGCGGACGGCGGGTGAGCCTTTGGCGTGGTGCTCCCGTTGGTCGGTTGCAAAGATGTTTGCGCCGACCAGCGGGAGGCTCACGTCGAAGCCGCTCCACGCGCAGTGGGCCCGCCCGGCAGCGCCTGTCTTTAAATCTCAAAAACTAGAGCTTCATCTCCATGAAGACGTTGGCGCGGACATAGAGCGAGGGTTTTGGGGGAAGGTGGCGGAAGCCGAGCGACTCGTAGAGGTGGACGGCGTTGGCGAGGCGGCTGCTGCTCTCGAGATAGAGGGTGTGGGCTCCGAGGGAGCGGGCCTGATCGATGACGTAGGCGAGGAGGCGGCGTCCGATGCCCTGGCCCCGCAGGGATTCATCGACGGCCATCTTGGCGACCTCGTAGGTGCCGGGGTCGGTGGGAATGAGGGCGCAACAGGCGATGGGAGTGGCGCCGAGAGCGGCGAAGAAGATGTGTCCGCCCTGCGCGAGGACGTAGCCTTCGGGGTCGTTGAGGATCTCGTTGTCGTGATCTTCGAGGCCGAAGTACTTTTCGATCCATGCCTGGTTGAGGCGGCGGAAGGCTTCGGCATCGCCGGGCTGGAAGGGACGGAGCTGGATGGGGGAGGACATGAGGTTCTCGTTGGAGGGTATATCGGCGAGGCTGAGGGTGGAAGCCATGCGGAACTCCTTTGCTATGAACTGAGGCTAGGTCCGCGCGGGTGATACGTCCAATATATTGTTCGTACCGATTAGGATGTTTGAGATATGGATCGCGATCTGGAGCTTCGTCATCTTCGCTACTTCGTGGCTGTCGCGGAGGAGCTGCACTTTGGCCGGGCGGCGGCGCGGCTGCACCTGGCGCAACCTCCGCTGTCGCAGCAGATTCGCAGGCTGGAGGAGATTCTGGGGTATGCGCTGTTTCTGCGGACCTCGAGGGCGGTGAAGCTGACGGCGGCGGGCGAGGTGTTTCTGGAGCGGGCGCGGAGGACGCTGCGGAACGTCGTGGAGGACCTGGAGGAGGCGCGCAGCATCGGCCGCGGAGACGAGGGGGCGCTGCGGGTGGGATTTATCGGGTCGGGGATGCTGACTCCGTTGCCGGAGATGCTGGGGCGGTATAGGCGGCTCTATCCGAGGGTGCAGCTGAAGCTGGTGGAGTCGTATACGGCGGATATCGCGATGCAGCTGGAGCGGGGGGTGCTGGACGCGGCGTTTCTACGCGATGGAGGGCCGATGCCGGGGCTGCGGGTGGAGCCGATGTTTTCGGAGGCGTTTGTGGCGGTGCTGCCGGCGACGCATCGGCTGGCGCGGAAGAGGGTGATCTCGGTGGGAGAGCTGAAGGAGGAGCCATTTGTGTTCTTTGCGCCGATAGCGGGCAAGCTAGCGTACGAGAAGCCGATCTCGCTGTGCGAGCGGCATGGGTTTCGGCCGAGGGTGGTGCAGGAGGCCCCGCAGTGGCTGACGATTCTTCGGCTGATCGGGGCGGGGCTGGGGGTGTCGATTGCCCCGGCGTGCGTGCGGCAGATTGCCGGTGAGAGCGTGGCGTGTCCGGGGCTCGAGGGGGCGAGGGTGAAGAGCGATATCGAGCTGGCGCTTCGGGCCGGGGAGGATCGCGCGGTGGTGGCGGCGTTCGCGGCGGTGGCGCGGGAGGGATTTCGTCGTGGGGTGGGGAGGCGGCGTTCTCGGCGGGAGATATAGGAAGACGTGCGCTGCCGCGCGGGCCCACTACGCTCGGCCACCCCACAAACGAAGACCTGTTTGTGGGGACCCCGGTACGGGCGCCCACTTCGTGGGTGGATGTATACCGGCTTTGCCGTGGGCCTCCCTTCGGTTCGGCGCAAACATCTTCGCAGGCGACCAACGGGAGCCCCACGCCGAAGGCCCAATACGCGTCACGAAGTGACCGCTCCACGCGTAGTGGGCCCGGCCGGCAGGCCAGCTTCTTTTTCCCTCAAAGATCCCAGATGGTGATTGTGTCTATTAGAGACATTAGGCAGGTCTGGGAATGGCACGATTCGTGCTATAGATCTTCGTGGGAAAGATTGAATGAATTTGATGAAAACATTCTGCCCGCGGAGAACCTTTCCGTAGGGTTTCAGCGTCACAAAAGTGCCCGGATTAAGAACAGAAACCAGATTAAACTGGACGCAAGCGAAGATTCGGGTTTTCCTCGCAACGGCAGGATGTGGCAGATTTTTTCCCACCGTCGAGGAAGGAGGATCGGGCCATGGCAGTCATGACTGTCTTTACGTGCGTGTGCGGAGTTCAGAAGAAGACAACCAACCATTGGGTTCTGGCTTCAGTGAGGCCGGAGGGGATTACCTTTCTGCCCTGGGACTGGGAGCTGGCGAAGAGGGACGACATCATCGTTCTGTGCGGCGAGGGGTGCGCCGCGGCTCTGTTGAGCCGGTCGCTGGGGGAGTGGAAGCAGGCGGCGGAGCAGACGGCGCTGGCCCGGACGGCCTGAGACGGCTGATGGGAGCATGCGGCGCCTTAACTAAATAACCATCGCGCGGAGGGTTTCCGATTCGGGGTAGAGTTGGATGCCGGCTCGGAGGGTGGCGAGGGCGCGTTCGCGCTGGTTGACGCGGAGCAAAAGAGCGGCGGCGCGGCGGTAGAGCAGCTCGCTCTGCCAGTACTGGAGCGCGGTTTCGGCGGCTGCGGCGGCGTTGTGGTCGTCCTGCACGGAGACGTAGGCCTTCATCAGCCGCTCGTGATTGGCCAGCAGGCCGGGGGAGCTGTCGCGGGCGTGGATCAGCTTGCGGAAGCCGACCTTGCGCATTCCGATCCGGACTTCGACGTAGCCGAGGCGGCTTTCGAGGGCGCCGATGAACTCGGGCGGCAGGGGGTTGGAGCTTCGTGTGGCGCGTTCGATGGACGTCTGGTACATGGCGCGGGAGTCTTTGAGACGTTCCATGGAGTGGAGAATGTCGCCGAGGATCCAGGCCTTGGTGATGCCCCAGTCGCCGGCGTCGGGAAGGTGCTGGATGGCGTCGATGGCCTGCTGGGGGCGATCCTTTTCGATGAGGATCTCGCCGATGAGCTGCCAGGCCTCGAACTCGTCGGGGACGAGGGCGACGGCGCGTCGGGCGGCGACGAGGGCGGCGTCGGGATTCTTTTGTGTGCCGCGCTCGGTGATGGCGAGCTGGACCCAGAGATGGGAGAGGTCGGGGGTCTCCTGGACGGCTTCGCGGAGCATGCGGTAGTAACGGTGCTGCTTCTGGCCGTAGCTGGTGGCGTCGGCGAGGGTTCCGTAGTGGAGGATGAGGAGCTCGGAGATGAGGCAGGTGAGCCCGGCCTTGCGAATATCCCACTCGACGGCTTCGTGCATGCGGCCGAGGAAGGCGATGTTGGGGCGGCGGCGGAAGAGGCGGCCGATTTTGTGCTCGCAGTAGCTGAGAGCCCCCTGGGCGCGGGGGTAGGGATCGGTGTTGGGACGGCCGAGCGAGCCGAGGATTCTGCCGAAGGCGGCGTTGGTGTAGTTGCGGATGGTGAGCTGGTAGCCGCCAACGGTGGGGGGCGTGTCGGCGAGGAGACTGGGGATCGCGGCGGCGGCCTCGGGCGAGAGCTCCTCGTCGGCGTCGAGCACCAGGACCCAGTCGGTGGTGACGGGGGCGAGCGCGGCGTTGCGGGCCTCGGCGAAGTGGTCGCTCCAGGGGATGGAGAGGGTGATGGCGCCGAACTCGCGGGCGGTCTCGAGGGAGTTGTCGGTCGATCCGGTGTCGGCGATGACGATCTGGTCGACGAGCGAGCGGATGCTGTTGAGGCAGTGACGAAGGTCGTCGCCACCGTTCTTTACGATCATCGAGAGGCCGATGGTTGGCATGGTAAGTCCCTCGCGAAGCTGGGAGTGCATGCGAGGGGCCAGAGTTTGAGGCCGGTTATTTAGAGGATGCTAATGGTCGGCAGATCGCAGCTTCGCTTCCGCCGCAGGGGATGCCTGGAGCAGATCAGCCTGCTGTTTCGGGGGAGGGATGGATTCCGAGTTGAGCGAGGCGTTCCGCCCGCGATTTACTTCTTCACGAGTTGGTTTACGATCTGGGCGGCCTGATGCCGAACCAGCTGCCAGCGGTGGTCTCGATAGACATAGAGGTTGGTGAACCGGAGGTCGAACTTTCCCGAATTGCCTTTGTAGGTGCCTTCAAGATGCTCGATGCCGGTGACCATGGCCGTCTCGCCGTAGAGAGACACGCGCATCTCGTCGTCGGTGATGACGGCGGGCTTCAGATCGCCGGAGGAGAACATGGCGATGTCCTGCTCGCGGGAGGACTCGCCTCCGTTCATCAGGCCGACGGTGAACTCTTTGGCGTAGAGACGCTCGAGAAAGGGAACGTCGCGCTTCTTTCGCGCCTCGGCCCAGTCGTGCTGCAGCTGGAGGAAGGTCTTTTCGTCGGTGCGGGGGGACTGGGCGACGGAGGGGCTTGCGAGGGTGGTCAGGAGGAGGAGAGCTGTCAGGGATCGATTCACGGCACCCTCTTGGATGAATGAGATTGGGGGATGGACAGCCCCATTCTAGGGTGTGTTGATGTTTTTGGGTGGAAAAGGCTCGCGCGGCAGCGCCTTTCCTTGAATTAGATCTGGGCTACTCCGCCGTCGACGTAAAGCTCGATGCAGTTGAGGAAGTCAGAGGTTCTGGCCGACATCATGGCGCAGTAGTCTCCGCAGACCTGCTCTCACTTTCTTAGTGAGCGACCGGTCTGTTCCCAAGTCCACGCTCTCGCAGCACTTCAGAGTTCTACGCGAAATCGGGGCTGATTCGCAGCGAACGCCATGGCGTGGAGGTGCGAAACGTCTTGCGCTGCGAGGAGGTGGACGAGCGCTTTCCGGGGCTACTGCGAGCGATCATTACGGCGCACACAATTCAGTCGGAGCAGCAGGCCGGCGCGAAGAAACCCAAGGGGAAGCGATCGGATTCGTGAGGCTTTTGGCCAGCGCGCTGACGAGAATCCGGGGCGGGTGCCTGGCAGGGTGATTCTCTGCCCGGGGCTGGGAGCGCAGGGGAGGGCCGGAGTGCGGGGGAGACGGCTAAGAAAGGTCAATCGATAAAGAGGGAAGAACCCGTCTTGCCCGCACGAGAGGCGAGCAAGGTTTTCGACGGAAAGATTAAATGTGATCGACCGATAAGCCAGTGTTACGATTGTGGCGATGTTGCCCATCTCGTTCAAAAATGCTTGATTGGTGCATTTTTTGGAATTGCCATGCTTAATCTGCTTTGGTTTGAAGATAAGTCTGCCCCGTTTTATGCCTTGGGAGCCAGCTCCGGTTCGAATGTCTCTTCTTTGAAGGGACTCTGCCTTTGGCTTCTCTGCTTCGTTGGCATGATGCCGTGGCCCGCTGTGGCGCAGGTCTCCGCAACCGGCACAACTCTGAGCCTTACCTATGCAGGAGCGAACGCCGCCTCGATTGCTCCCGGCACCGTTGTAACCTTGACCGCCACGGTCCTTACGACACCGGGCGGGGCTCCGGTCGCCCGCGGACAGGTCGTCTTCTGCGATGCCGGCGCGGTCGCCTGCGTGGACGTGCATCAACTTGGCGTAGCCCAGATTACCTCGGCGGGAACGGCTCTGCTGCGGCTTCATCCAGCTGCGGGAGGTCACTCCTACAAGGCTATGTTTCTTGGAACGCCGCAGGCTTCCGGAAGCAGCTCTGCTCCCCAGAGCGTTACGGTGAATGGCATCGCCACGAAGACCACACTGGCAAGCACCGGCACGGGGGAAAGCTATACGTTGACCGCTACAGTTTTGGGCGCGGCCGATCCAAGCACGCCTTCCGGCTCGATCTCGTTTATCGATACGAGCTCGAATGACGCTGTGCTGGCGACGGTTCCGCTTGCTTCCTCGAACACCACTCTCGCCCTGGTGGCGTCACCGGCAAAGGCGACGATCGGGCTTCAACCGGCGTCCATCGCCGTAGCGGATTTCAATGGAGATGGAAGGCTGGATAGCGCGGTCGCGAATCGAGGTTTTGTAGGGGTTGTCAGCCCGATCACGGTCCTGCTGGGAGAGGGAGACGGCACCTTCACCCCGGCGGCGAGTCCTTCCGATGGGATGGGTGCCGATACGATCGTCACGGCGGATTTCAATGGCGACGGGATACCCGATCTTGCTACGGCATATACGAACAGCACGGACGTCACCATTCTGCTGGGGAAGGGGGATGGAACCTTTACCACGGCGACGAGACCAGCCAATCCTCCCGCGCTGCCAGTCGCAGGAGCTCCTGCGTATCTTGCGGTGGCGGACTTCAATCGTGATGGCTTACCCGATCTCGCCGTAACGAATCCGGCTGACAACAGCATTACGATCCTCCTGGGTGCGGGCGATGGCACGTTTCAGCCGTCGCCGGCCACGCAAAGCACGGGGAGTGCGCCTTTCTTTGTCACGACGGCTGACTTCAATGCGGATGGAGCTCCCGATCTTGCCGTGCTTAATAACGATGCCGGAACAAACACGGTGACGATTTATCTCGGCGACGGAGAGGGTTCGTTCACTCTGGTGACGACGGGACCAGGGACGGGATCGGGCGCGGACGCAATTTCGATCGGCGATTTTGACGGGGACGGCATTCCGGATCTTGTGCTTGGAACCTCAGACACACCGTGTAACTTCAATGCCGCTTGCAACGTTCATCTCGCGGTTCTCTCCGGCAAGGGAGACGGAACTTTTAGCGCGGGCACGAAGGTGACCTATTCCACTCCCAGCGGAGGTCCGATTGCATTTTTGCTGACCGGCGACTTCAATCATGACGGCCATGCGGATGTCGCGGTGCTCCATTCAAATAATGGACGGCTTGGATCTCCTAATATGCCTGGGATCGCACTGGGCGATGGTCAGGGCAATCTCGCACCTCCTGGAGTGACCGCGGTGGCGGGCACTTCTCCCTCGCCGACAGCGATGGGGGATTTTGACGGCGATGGTGTTCCCGATCTGATAGGAATCGACAATGGCCAAGCCACTCCGGATATTCCCGGGACTCTTAACGTTCTTTCCTCGTCGAATCAAACGATAGTGAGCGTGGGCGATATTGCGCCCCCAGGGGATAACGCGAATCGAACAACCGCAAGCTATACGGGAGATACCCTCTATCAGGCCAGTGTCTCTGCTCCGGTCGCGGTGACCCCCGACCGGCCGGCGGCGGCGGCAACGATTGCGCTCGAGTCTTCGGCCAATCCAACGCATTATGGTTCTCCCGTAACGCTTACGGCGATTGTTACGGGCAACAAAAGCACGGCACCCACGGGTGGGGTCACGTTCAAGGATGGCGATGGTCAGCTGGGATTCGTTGCTCTGATGGGCGACACGGCAACCTACGCCACGAGTGCGCTTCCGGTGGGTTCCCATACCATCACGGTCAGCTACGCCGGCGATTCCATCTATCCGAAGGCGGCGTCCTCGGCTCTCAATCTAGTCGTGCAAAAGGGGGCTCCCGCAATCACGATCAAGCCTTCCGCCACCAGCGTCGATACGACGCAATCGCTGACTGTCCAGGTCCTGGTCACGGGAGCTGCGGGCGCGGTGGCGCCGCAGGGGGCGGTTGTTCTCTCCAGCGGAAGTTATCTGTCTGCCTCGACTCCGCTCTCCGGCTCCTCCGCTTCTTTCACGATTCCCGCGGGGGCGCTTTCAGCGGGGACGAACACGCTGCTGGCCTCTTATGCTCCCAGCATGTCGAGTGCGGAAACTTATATTCCGGCCAGTCAATCCACTCCTGTCACGGTTGTAAAGATCGGGACGGGAGCTTCGACGACAACGGCAGCTCCCTCGGCGGCTTCGATCACCAATCAGCAAGGCGTAACCCTGGCAATCTCGGTTATGGGGAGTGCTCAAGCCGCTCCTACGGGAGTCGTCACGATTTCATCGGGCAGCTATCAATCCATGCAACCACTCTCGAACGGGACGGCCAGTTTCACCATTCCCGCCGGGACTCTGGCGGATGGAGTCAACACTCTGACCGCTTCCTATTCGGGGGATTCCCTCTATGCGCCCTCGCAGGGAAGCACGACCGTCACCGTACAGCCTGCGGTGCTTCTCGTCTCCGCTCCTGTTCCCATGGGCGAGAGCGCAACCGCAGCGATTACGGTCGAGACGAGCAGCACGTACTCCGGTACGCTGAATGTCACCTGCAAGCTCAGCAGTTCTCCTGCCAATGCACAGAGTCTCCCCACCTGCAGCCTCAGTCCTGCCAGCCTGGCGATCACTGCGGGGCAGCCGGGCAAGACGACCCTCACTATTCATACAACAGACGCCATCACGGCGTTGCTGCGGCCCAGAGACCTCTTCCGCATGGGAGAGGAGATGGCCTTTGCCGGCCTCATGCTGGTTTTTTGGCCGGCGCGCCGCTACCGGCTGCCGCGATTGACCTTGGCTGCGACGCTCGCATGCTTCGTCCTGCTGGGTTGTGGAGGCAGCAGCACGAAGGACAGTAGCAGCCCGTCGACGCCTCCGACGTCAGCGGGATCTTATGGCTTCACGGTCACGGCTACGGATGCAGCCAATCCTTCCATCAGCACGGCCTCGACGGTAACCATTCGCGTTCGGTAATCAAGATTCAGGCGGCAGCTACGCCCAGGGTAGAGGCCACCCTGGCGACGGCGGTCTTCTCTTCTTCGGTGACGAGCGTGCCACCGAATCCCAGGAAGCCGCCTTCTTTGGTGGCTTCGGCGGTGGCCTGGGCGATGCGGACGAGCCATTGCTTCAGCTCGGCAGCCTCTTCGGGGGTGGCTTTTTCGGCGAGCAGGGCGGAGGTGCGGCGCAGGATCTCGGCGGCGGCGGCCTGGATGGCCTCGACGGTGGCGCCGGCGGGGGCTTTGGGGATGGACATGGTGGTCTTCATGTCCTCGGTGAGGGACTGGAGCAGGGGAGTCTGTGCGGTGGTGGCGGCTTCGAGGATCATTCTACTGGCGGCCGCGGACTCCTGAACCAGGCCGACGGGGCCGCTGGGGCTGGCGGAGACGACCAAGACGCTGGCCATCATGGGAGCGGTGCGCAGGAGATCCCAGTCGTCTGCGGTGAAGTCTGCCTTGGTGCTCATGGAGGGTGCCTCCTCCCGCGAGGTGGGTGGGATCTTTGGGGATTTGTGACCGGAAGATAGGAGAGGCCCGCCGCTATCGCCGACGGGATGAGGCTATTGGGCTTCCTGATGGGTGTCAATGGAGAAGGGCAAAAATTCAAATGTATTTCAAAGAGTTCCGGAAGGGAGGATGCTAAGCCGGATGTGCGGAAGGATGCGAGGCCGGAGCGCTTCCGGGGCATGCTCTTCCATCCTGGCCGTCTCCTTGGGGCGAGGCGGCAGGACGACGCCTCCTGTTTCCACCACGGTCGCCAGCGCTGCGGGAGACGGCGAACGGCGCCCCTCCATTCAGCCGCAAGGGTGCGCGCTCTTGTTCCAATGAGCTGCTGGTGGAAGAGGGCGCGGGTGAGTGCAGGGGAGACAATGCGCCATGACCTTCGTTTGAAGATCATGGCGTTCTTGGGGTTAGCGGCTGAGGTTGTGGAGCTCGGGCAGGGACTCGGCGTTGTCGTAGACGGTGGAGTGGGTGAGGGAGCGGAACTTTTCCGCCTCCTCGGCGCGGGCCTGCTCGGCTAGATGGACGCGCTTTTCGGCGTCGACGCCGAGGATGAGGCGGCGGGGGACGTCGTCGGTATTGGCGAGCTTCACGAGGAGTTCGGCGATCCTGCGGGGGTCGCCCTCCTGGCGGCCTTCGATGGTGTTGAGAAGGTCGAGGATCATGCCGACGGAGTCCTTGTACTCGGGCAGAAGCTCGGGGGGATTGCCGCGGGCGCGGCGGGCCCAGTTGGTGCGGATGCCGCCTGGCTCGAGGGTGCAGATCTTGACGCCGAAGGAGGCGACCTCCATGGCGACGGAGTCGCTGAAGCCGCCGACGGCCCACTTGGCAGCATGGTAGGGGCTGTTGCCGGGGATGGCGATGCGGCCCCCGATGGAAGAGACCTGGAAGATGTGGCCGCCGCGCTGCTTGCGCATGACGGGAAGGGCGGCGCGGGTGGTGTAGACGACGCCGTTAAAGCAGGTGTCCATGACGGCCTGGAAGTCGTCGGCGGTCATCTGCTCGAAGGGCTCGCACTGTCCGTAGCCGGCGTTGTTGACCAGTACGTCGAGGCGGCCGTAGCGTTCGACGGCGGTCTGGACGGCTTGTTTGGCGACGTTCTCGTCGCGGACCTCGAGCGGGACGGGGGTAATGCGGTCGCCGTATTGGGAGACCAGGGGCGCTAATTCTTCGGGACGGCGGGCTCCGGCGACGACGCTGTCGCCGGCGGTCAGGGCGGCCTCGGCGATGTCTCTTCCGAGACCGTTTCCGCTTCCTGTGATGAGCCAGACTTTGGGCATGGTTCTGTTTCCTCCTGAGGATGAGATGAGGGTAATGATTGATTGGTCGCTCATTTATTTTGTTTTGGGAAAGGAAGAATGACCTGCCGGCCGGGCCCACTGCGCTCGGCCACTCCACAAACGAAGACCTGTTTGTGGGGACCCCGGTACGGGCGCACCCTTCGTGACGCGTGTACCGGCAACGCCCGGAGCCTCCCTCCGGTTCGGCGCAAACATCTTCACAAGCGACCAACGGGAGCCCACCCCAAAGGGCAACTACGCGTCACGAAGTGACTGCCCCACGCGCAGTGGGCCCGCGCGGCAGCGCTTGTCTTCGAAGGGGTCAGGAGAGATAGGTTCGAAGCTCGTCCGGATGGTAGCAGTGCGCCAGGGCCGAATCCCGCGAGATGCGTCGAGCCTGAACCAGCTCGGCCAGCGACTGGTCCATCGTCATCATGCCCTCCGCCTTGCCGGTTGAGATTTGAGAACGGATCAGGTGATCCTGTCCGTGCCGGATGAGGTTTTTGATGGCAAGGTTCGCGATCAGGATCTCGACCGCCGGATACACGCCCACGTGGTCCATCGCGGGGACAAGCTGTTGCGCGATCACGGCAAGCAGGGCCAGCGATAGCTGCTGCCGGATCTGTGACTGACTGCTCGGCGGAAAGCTGTCGATGATCCTCGACATGGTCTGCGAGGCGTCGTTGGTGTGCAGAGACGAGAAGACGAGATGGCCGGTCTCGGCGGCTGTCAGGGCGGCGGCCATCGTCTCGGCATCCCGCATCTCGCCGATCAGGATGACGTTTGGATTCTGGCGCAGGACGGCACGCACGGCGTGGGCGAAGCTGGGCGTATCCTCGCCGACCTCGATCTGCTCCACGATGGATCTGCGGTTGGCGTGCTGATACTCGACCGGATCTTCGATGGTGATGATGTGATCGCGTCTGCGCGCGTTGATGGAGTCGACGAAGGCCGCCATCGTCGAGGTTTTTCCGCAGCCGGTGGGGCCCGTCAGCAGGACCAGACCCTGCCGGCGTTCCATCAGGCGAGCGAGAGACGGAGGCAGATGAAGGGATTCCATGGTGGGAACCTGGGCGGGAAGAAGCCGGATGCTGCCGGCGAGTGTGCCGCGCTGATAGTGGAGGTTCGCGCGAAACCTGCCGGCAGAGCCGTGAGCGAAGCAGAAGTCGATGGATTTCTCGGATTCGAGCCTTCTTGCCTGTTCGGGATTCAACAGCGGCAACAACATCTTGCGGAGGTCTTCGCTCGACAAGGTCTTCCCCACGCCTGAGTTCAGGACCCCGTTGATTCTCAGGACGACCGGGGAGCCTGCCACCATGAGGATGTCTGTGGCTCTCTGTTCCGAGGCTGAGACAAGGAGAGCCTCCAGGGAGGCGCTTCGCTCCAGTGTTGGGGTTGAGGTGGTGGCGTTCAGCTCGTAGACGATCGCCGACAGTTCATTGTCAAAAGCAGACATCCGTTCACTCTTCCTTTATAAGAGGCTGTCATCGTATGGATCGCCGTGATGCTTAGACAGAGGCAGATGCAGGGACGATAGCAAGGGGCCACGGGTTATGGATCGCGGTACTCGCGGCGCTTGAGCTCGCGGAGGGCCTGCTCGTGGCCCTGGAGGGCGGCCTGGCGAGTCCAGTGGCGGGACTGGACGTAGTCGTGCTCGACGCCCTGGCCGATGGCGTGGAGGTGGCCGAGCTGGAACTGGGCTTCGGCGTTGCCCTGCTCGGCGGCTTTGCGATACCACGCGGCCGCCCTGGTGTAGCTGAGGGGAACACCCTGGCCGAAGGAGTAGAGCTCGGCGAGCTTCTGCTGGGCTTCGGGGAAGTTCTGTTCGGCGGCCAGGCGATACCAGTGAGCGGCTTCGATGTCGTTTTGCGGGACGCCTTCGCCTTTGCGGTACATGAGGCCGAGGTTGTACTGGGCCCAGGCGAGCTGGCTGTAGGCGGCGCGCTGGCACCAGGCGAAGGCTTCGGCGAAGTCGTTCGCTGCGTAGTAGCGGAAGCTGAGGTTGGCCTGTGCGTAGGCGTGGCCCTGCTCGGCGGCCTTGCGCTCCCAGTGGGCGGCCTGGGTTGGGTCTTGCGGGAGGCCCTGGCCTTCGTCGTACAGGGTGCTAAGCAGGTACTGGGATTCGGCGTGATTTTGCTCGGCGGCGAGCCGGAAGCTTGCGGCGGCTTCGGTGAAGTTGCCGGCGTTGTAGTGGGCGACGGCCTGACGGTAGTGCGGGTTGCCGGCTGCGCTGGAGGCGTCGCGGCGGCCGCGGGCGACGATGCTGGAGCGCGTGGAATGGAGTGACAGCGCGGTGCCGGTGGGAGTGTGCTGCAGGCCGGTTTTGGGATTGGCGTCCATGGTGGCTTAAGGCAATTCTTTCATGCCATTTCTCTCTGGAAGAACGAAGACGAGCGCTGCCGCGCGGGCCCACTACGCGTGGGGCGGTCACTTCGTGACGCGTATTGGGCCTTCGGCGTGGGGCTCCCGTTGGTCGCTTGCGAAGATGTTTGCGCCGAGCCGAAGGGAGGCTCACGGCGAAGCCGCTCCAAGCGTCACGAAGTGACCGCCCCACGCGTAGTGGCTCCACGCGGCAGCGCTCGTCTTCTCTAGCGCTTCGAGTCGACCTGACGGTTAACGAACTCGAGACGGTATTTTGCGTCGGCGATCTGCTCGCGGAGGCTGGCGGCCAGCTCGGTAAGGAGGTCGCGGTGCTCGCGGGCGGCGGCCTCGGCGTCGAGGGAGAGCTGGGCGATCTCGCTGGAGAGCAGGGTGTGTTGCTCGGCATCGAGGGTGGCAAGGTCGCGTTCGGCGTGCTGGATCTGGCGCGTGATGCGGCGAAGCTCGGCGCCTTTGCTTTCCCCCATGACGACGCTTGCGATCTCGCGATGGTCGTCGAGGAGACGCTCGAGGGTCTCGGTGTCGCCGCGGCGGTAGGCCTGATTGGCGCGGGCCATCAGCAGGGTGAAGTGCTTTTGTTCGGCCTGGTCGCGCGCGAAGTCGGGGTGAATGCGCTTGGCGACCTCGCGAAAGAGGGTCTTGAGGCTGGGCGGCGGGTCGAACTCTTCGGTTTCGTAGGTAACGTCGAAGGCAGCATCGTGGGTCTCCCGCGCGCGCTGGCGGGCCTCCTCGGCCCGGAGGCGGGCGGAGTCGGAGTCGTAGAGGTCGACTTCGCGCTCGGCGATGCGGGCTTCGAGGTCGTCGAGGTCGGCGTAGAGGACGCCGACCTGGCGGAAGTAACGTCTTTCGAAGGCTTTGAGCTGGGCGCGAAGCTGGGCTAGCTCGGATTCACGCTCGGCGAGCTGGGTGCGGACTTCGGCGAGCTGCCTGCGTTTGTCGAAGAGGGCGATGTCGTCGGCGGTTTGCTGAAGGATGATTTCGGCGGGCATGGAGCTTCCGTGAGTGGAGCCTCTAGTTTAATACCCGCAGAGATTCAAAGGCGCTGGCCGGCCGGCCGGGCCCACGCGCGGTGGGCCCGCGCGGCAGCGCTGGCCTTTCCCCAGCTAGACGTTCAGGCTCTTCAGGTAAGGGATACTGGGCGGCATCAGGGTGGGGTCCTGCTCGAGCTCGACGAAGTAGTTTTTGATGTGCGCCTTCTTGGCAGCCGTGAAGACCTTCTTCCAATCCACCACGCCCTTGCCCAGCGGCACTTCCTTCGCCTTGCCGTCGGGGCCGACGATCCAGTCCTGGCAGTGCATGGAGATGTAGCGGCCGGGATAACGCGCGAAGTAATCCTCCGGCTCGAAGCCGTTCTGCATGGTCGAGACCTGGAACTGCAGCTTCACGGTCTTCGGGTCGAGGCGCTCGATCTCCAGGTCGTAGACGCGCTTGCCGTCGATGCTGGTGGTCTCGAAGCCTTCGTTGTGCAGCACGGCAACGATGCCTGCGGCATGGGCCTTGGAGGCGAAGGTGTTGAAGAGGCCGGTGATGCGGTTTACGTCGTCAATCGTAGGCGGAACGCCCTTCGTCAGCGTTCCGAAGCCGAGGCTGGCGGTGGCCATCTGGGTGAGACCGAAGTCCCTAGCCCAGGCGATGCGCTCCTCCGTGTGGTTGAACAGCTCATCGGTGCTGAAGTGCGCGCTGATGCAGGTGAGGCCGTAGTCGTGGAGCATGGTGCGTAGCTCCTGTGGCTTGTATTGCGCGAGGCTCGAGAAGTCCTTGTAGCCGAAGGGTGAGCAGAGCTCGATGGTCTGAAAGCCCGCCGCGGAGAGGCCTTTCATCGTTCCGGCAAAGTCCGTGTTGATGGTGTGGCGGACGGGATAGGTCTGGCAGCCGATGGGCAGACCGAGAGGATCGGCCAGCAGGGATGGGGCTGCGGCGAGTGCGATGGTGGCGGCACCGTGCTGAAGGAAGCTTCGTCGAGTCATCGGCATGCGGTTGGGCTCTCCTGGGATGTATTTCCAAGAAGACTACGATAACCCGGGATTGGTTGACGAGTTTCCTCCGCGGGAAGGTGTACCTGCTTCACGCCGGGGAGCCATGCGGAGCTGCTCTTTGCGGGGAATGCGCCCCCGGATAAACCAGGCCCCGCTTATTACACGCTAACTTGCGAGGAGCCAGTCGGCTTCTCGACGAGTGCCTCGGCGATAATGCGTTCTTTGAAAAGCATCAAGGGGCCGTACACATGATGATGACGAAAGCTTGCTTAGCATTGTTCCCTGCTCAGTCTGCCTCAGGTTCATCATTCTCTGCCACGTTCGTCTCCAGAATTACCGCTGCCCGTCTCCACATTCGTCGGAACAGGTAAACCCACAGGAGAGAGACCACAAGCAATACAGCCATCGCTATTCCAAAGCGTGACAAAGGGATGCGAACCCGAAACAGATCGGTCGTTAGCCATACACAGGCAATCGTATCCTGAACGCAAAGTAGAACAACGCTAGCACGAATCATCCATTGATCAGCAATGGCTCTCTTTCGATGGAAGCGAGCATAGTCTGCAACGCTCTCGATCGGATCGAGTCGCGACTTCCTCCAGCCCTCCAGGGCCAAATAGCTGGCGATCAGCGTGGTCATCCAGACGCAGACCGCCCAGAGAACGATCTCGAGGCTGTGCGATCGCTTCGCCATCAGCAGACTGCCTGCGAGCAGCTGGATCAGGTCGCGTCCTCCATGCGGCTTATAACGGGCTTTCCTTCAAGTTGAAGGATGGACACAAAATGCGCAGTCTTCTTTCATCTATCGCAGGTGAGCCGAATCTTGAATGTTGCGTATAGGCCGATGCCCTACTGAACTGCGGCTCTCTGCCTTAAAAACATTTTGTCCTGCGAAGCGTGCTACTCGGAAGCTGGCCTCGATCCTGCTGTCAGCGGCCGTCTTCGAAGATTCGCCAGAAGACGTTGAAGGTTCGCTCGATGAGCTGTTTGTGTTGTTTGGGCTGTTTGGCGACCAGGTCCAGGGCGGCCTCCTGGAACGAGGACATGACGGAGCCGGCGAAGCTGGGGGGAAGGCCGCGGACGGCTTCGCTGTGCGCGAGCTCTTTGAAGGTGGCGTCGATGAGCTCGCGGCCGAGGGCGGCCTGGGCTCGGGTCTTCTGGGTGATGACGTCGGAGACGTTGAGCTGCACGGAGACCTTGCGCTTGAGTGGACGCTCGAGGGACCACCCGACGAATTTGCTCCAGATGTGCCAGGCTCGGTCGCGGAGGGGAGCGTACTCGGGGAAGGAGGGATTGACGTGGTCGTAGAACTCGGCCTTCAGCTCGAGATAGAGCTGGTTGAGGAGATCGTCTTTGGTGGCGAAGTAGGTGAAGAGGGTTCCTTCGGCGACTTCGGCGCGGCGGGCGATCCTGGAGGTGGGGGCGCTGAGGCCGGCCTGGGCGATCTCTTCGACGGCGGCCTCGAGGATCGCTCTGCGTTTTTCTGGGCTGCGGAGACGTGCCATAACTAAGGATGAGAGTACAGGCTGTATCGACTTCTTCCAATCCGGGATCTTTGAAGGAAAAGAAGCTGGCCTGCCTGCCGGGCTCACTGCGCGTGGGGCGGTCACTTCGTGACGCGTGGATCGGCTTCGCCGCGGGCCTTCCTTCGGTCGGCGCGAAGATCTTCGCAAGCGACCAACGGGAGCCTCCACCCCCCGAAGGGGACATACGCGTCACGAAGTGACCGTCCCACGCGCAGTGGGCCCGCGCGGCAGCGCCTTTCTTTCCCCTAGCGGGAGATTATTCCGATGGTGCGGAGCCAGGTCTCGACCAGCTCGGGCCACGCGGTGGCGGGGAGATTGGTTCTGCGAAGGCCGAAGGCGTGGCCGCCCTGCGCGTAGAGGTGCATCTCGACGGGGACGCCTGCCCGTTTGAGTCCGGCGTAGTAGGAGAGCGCCTGCTCGACTCCGTCGACGTGGTCGTCTTCGTTTTGCAGAAGGAAGGTCGGGGGGGTGTGGGACGTGATGTGGTTCTGGATATCGGGGGTTAGGTCGAAGCGCCTTGCGGGGCCGACGAGGTGGCCGGGATAGAGGGCGATGGCGAAGTCGGGGCGGCAACTCACCTGATCGGCCGCATCGACGGCAGGGTAGAGACGCTTGTCGAAGTGCACGCTGGTGGCGGCGACGAGATGCCCTCCGGCAGAGAAGCCGAGGACGCCGATCTTGTGGAGATCCAGATGCAGCTCGGCGGCGCGGGAACGGACGAGGCCGATGGCTCTCTGGGCGTCTTCGAGGGCCTCGGGGGATGCGGGGTAGGCACCGGACTTGGGAAGTTTGGCTTCGCCGGGCACTCGGTATTTGAGGAGCACGCAGGTGATTCCCCTGGCGGTAAGCCAGTCGCAGACCTCGGTGCCTTCGAGGTCGATGGCGAGGATCTGGTAGCCGCCTCCGGGAAAGACGATCACGGCCGCGCCGGTGCTGTTGGTCTTGGGGGCGTAGATGGTCATGGTGGGGCGGTAGACGTTGTTGATGTAGATCCACGGACGGCCGCCGACGAGGTCTTTGTCGTCGATCTTCACGGTCTCCGGGCCGTTATAGGGACGGGCATCGGGAATGGCGCTGGGCCAGAGAGGAGTCTGGGTGTGTCCGGCCGAGGGTTGCCAGCTCTGCGCGGAAAGGGCGTGGGCTGCGAAGAGGGCACAGAGGGTGAGTAGCAGGGATTTCACGGGAGCTCCTTCGGATTTTACGAGCCGGTTGGTCTTGATCGTAGGAGGGGCGGCTGAGGAGAAGATGTGCAAAAGCACGGTTGGGAAGAGAGCGGGAATCGAAAGGGTCAATAGCGAGGAGGACGCGGCGCTGGTGTCTCTCTGAGGCTCCCGAAACGGGTGCTGTGGAATGTTCCCGAGCGGAAGATGAGGCGTGGAGAGAGGTCCGGATGCCTCACACTGGAAGAGATGAAAAAGAAACAGCGGGTTGGGATTTTGTTTGGCGGGCGTTCGGGCGAGCATGAGGTCTCGCTGCTTTCGGCCGCATCGATCTTGAAGGCTATCGATAAGAAGAGGTATGAGGTGATCCCGATTGGGATTACCAAGGAGGGCCGGTGGGTGACGGCCTCGGATGCGCAGGCGCTGCTGGCGGGCGGGTGGCGTAAGGAGAATCCCCGGCTGGCGGGCGATCCGGAGGCGACCCCGACGGCGGCGGTGCTGAGGCGGGGGGAGACGGTGATCGTGCCTCCGGTTCCGGCGGAGTCGCTGCAGCCGTTACAGATTCGCGCCACGACGGAGCTGGCTCGGCCGGCGCTCGATCTGGATGTGGTGTTTCCGGTGCTGCATGGGACGTTCGGCGAGGACGGCACGATCCAGGGGCTGTTCGAGCTGGCCGATATCGCGTATGTGGGCTCGGGGGTTCTGGGCTCGGCGGCGGGGATGGACAAGTCGGCGATGAAGCGGCTGTTCGCGGCGGCGGGGCTGCCGCAGACGCCGTGGCTCGAGGTTCTGCGGAGTGAGTGGAGGGCCAAACCGAAGGCGGTGACGAAGAGGGTCGAGGCGGCGTTGGAGTATCCGGTGTTTGTGAAGCCGGCGAACTTGGGGTCTTCGGTGGGGATTAGCAAGGTGCATGACCGCTCGGAGTTGGCGGCGGCGATGGACGAGGCGGCGGGCTTCGACCGCAAGCTGGTGATCGAGCAGGGCGTGGGCGGGCCGGGAGCGAAGCCGAGGGAGCTCGAAGTGGCGGTGCTGGGCAATGATGCGCCTGAAGCTTCGGTGGTCGGAGAGATTGTGCCGGGCGCGGAGTTCTACAGCTATGAGGCGAAGTATCTCTCGGATGCGAGCGTGCCGGTGATTCCGGCGAGGCTGGCGGCGGCGGAAGCGAAGCAGATCCGGCAGATGGCGGTGGAGGCCTTCAAGGCCTGCGACTGCGCGGGGCTGGCGCGGGTGGATTTTTTGATGGAGCCAGCGGGCGTGGCGGGCAAGGGAAAAAAGCAGGGGACGAAGCCGCGGATCTTTCTGAACGAGATCAATACGCTGCCGGGATTTACCAGCATCAGCATGTATCCGAAGCTGTGGGAGGCGTCGGGGTTACCCTATAAGCAGTTGATCGACCGGCTGATCGAGCTGGCGGCGGAGCGTCACGGCGAGAAGCAGCAGACGCAGTTTTCGCGCGTCTAACTCGTGTCTGGCAACTGGTACGTGTCTGGCATCTGGCGAATATGTTTTGTCCGGAGGGTCTTATGGGGATCCTTGCCCCTGTTCGCAGTCGTGGGGCTGCTGCTTCGGTGGCCGCGCATGTGGTGGTGATTGGGGTTTTGATCTATGGCGGGCGACGGTGGGCGATGCCGATCGTCTCGCCGGGAACCGCGAGCGGGCATCGGGTGATGCTGAGTTATCTGCCGGGCAGGGCTCCTGCACAGTCGCTGGCGGCGGCGAAGACGCCTGCTCCGACGCTAGCGAAGGTGAAGACGGCCCTGCCGAAGGCTCAGAAGATGGAGCCGAAGCCGGAGACGGCGCTTACCACGAATACGAGCTCGCCGGTGTCGGATCATCCGGATGCGACGACCGGAGCGGATGCTTTGGGCGCGGGAGATATCAGCATCGCGCTGGCGAAGTCTTTTCCGGTGCCGCGGCCGGACCTGGCTCCCATGGCGCGTGGGACGAAGGGCGATGTGGTGGTCGACATCACGATCGATGAGCAGGGAAAGATTTCGGAGCTGAAGCTGGTGAATGGGATCGAGTCGTCGATCGACCAGACGGTAGTGGCGGCGGTGCGGCAGTGGACGTTTCGTCCAGCGAGCCGGGATGGGCGGCCGGTGGCGAGCGAGCAGGAGCTGCGGTTCCATTACGAGAAGGGTTAGGGCAGGCGTTGCCGCGCGAGCCCACTGCGCTCGGGGTCCCCACAAACGAAGACCTGTTTGTGGGGACCCGGTACAGGCGCCCACTTCGTGAGGTGTATACCGGCTTCGCCGAGGGCCTCTCTTTGGTTCGGCGCGAGATCTGTATAAGCGACCAACGGGAGCCCACCCCAAAGGGCAAATACGCGTCACGAAGTGACCGCTCCACGCGCAGTGGGCCCGGCCGGCAGGCCATCGCCTTTCCTCAAAGAATCGCAGATTTGAATCTGTCAGAGCGGGGTTTGCTTTGGGATCAGCCGGCGGAGAGGTCCTCGCCGGGGAGAAGATCGGTGGAGGGAACGTTTTTGAGGGTGTAGGGGTCGCCGTGCATGGCCACCAGGTCGACCGCATGGCCATCCTGACTGACCGACTGGATAATCATCTTGCCGTCGTAGTCCGCGTGGCGAACGACCTGGCCTTTCTCGGGCGCTGGATTCATCTCTCCTCCGAAGGTCTTGGATGCTGGTGCGTACAGAAAAGATGCGCTGCCACGCGGCCCCACTGCGCTCGGCCACCCCACAAACGAGGACCTGTTTGTGGGGTGGCCGGTACAGGCGTCCACTTCGTGATGCGTATACCGGCTTCGCCTTGGGCCTCCCGCTGGTCGGCTCGAAGACCTTTTCAGCGAAAAAACGGGAGTCTCACCCTAAAGGGAGTACACGCATCACGAATGGGCTCCTGGCCGGCAGGCCTATGCCGCGCCCTTGAGGATTCCGTGCGGGTCGAGCACGAACTTTTTGGCTACGCCGGAGTCGAAGTCCTTGTAGCCCTGGGGTGCGTCGTCGAGTGAGATGACCGTCGCGTTGACGATCTTGGCGATGGGTAGGCGGTCGTAGAGGATGGCCTGCATCAACGACCGGTTGTACTTCAGCACCGGCGTCTGGCCGGTGAAGAAGCGGTGCGATTTGGCCCAGCCCAGGCCGAGACGCATGCTGAGGGAGCCCTGCTGCGCGGCCTTGTCTTTCGATCCGGGATCTTCGGTGACGTAGAGACCGGGGATGCCGATGCCTCCGGCGGCCCGGGTGATGGCCATGAGCGAGTTGAGTACGGCGGCGGGAGCCTCTTCGGTGTGCTGGGCGCCGTGGCCCTTGGCCTCGAAGCCGACGGCATCGACGGCGGCATCGACCTCGGGGACGCCGAGGACCTGCTCGATCAGCTCTTCGATCTTGTCGCTCTTCGAGAGGTCGATGGGCTCGAAGCCGACGGAGGCGGCGTGCTTGAGGCGCTCAGGGTTCATGTCGCCGATGAGGATGGCGGCGGCTCCGAGGATCTGGGCCGAGGCGGCGGCGGCGAGTCCAACGGGGCCCGCGCCGGCGATGTAGACGGTGGAGCCTACGCCGACGCCCGCGGTGACGGCTCCATGGAAGCCGGTGGGGAGGATGTCGGAGAGCATGGTGAGATCGCGGATCTTCTCGAGCGCCTGGGCCTTGTCGGGGAACTTGATGAGGTTGAAGTCGGCGTAGGGGACCATGACGTACTTGGCCTGGCCGCCGATCCAGCCGCCCATGTCGACGTAGCCGTAGGCTCCTCCGGCGCGGGAGGGATTGACGTTGAGACAGACGCCGGTCTGCTGCTCGCGGCAGGTGCGGCAGCGTCCGCAGGCGACGTTGAAGGGGACGGTGACGAGGTCGCCGACCTCGAGGAACTCGACGTCGGAGCCCTTCTCGATGATCTCGCCGGTGATCTCGTGGCCGAGGACGATGCCCTTGGGGGCGGTGGTGCGGCCGCGGACCATGTGCTGGTCGGAGCCGCAGATGTTGGTGGAGACGACTTTGAGGATGACCGCGTGCTCGATCTTTTTGCCTGCGGGGTTCTCGAACTTGGGATCGTCGATGTTCTGTACTTCGACGTGATTGGGTCCGAGATAAACGACGCCACGATTGCCTGCCATACGATCTACTCCTTCGGTGATGCGGTTGGGCGCTGCGTGAGGGTGCGGCAGCGGGTTCCTTTTCTTTGACGGTGATTCCCGGTGCGGCTTTGCCTCGGGATTGGAGGGTGGGCGGGATTTGTACGGGTTGGAGCTGGTTGGCGAGGGACGGGGGTTGCGGCTGGAAGAAAAACGCAGATCCTTCGACTTCGCTCCCTTCGGTCGCTCCGCTCAGGATGACACCTTTAAGGGGCGAAGGTGGAGGGTTGGCTGGGCGAGGGTGATGTTGGCGAGGGACAGGTGGGTGATTGGGTTTACCAGGTGAGGGTGACGTTTCGTTCGGAGTATCCCGAACCGGTGCCTCCGCTGACGATGATTTGCCGTGGGTCGTGCGGGTCATGTTCCGCACCTTCGATCTTGAGACCGCCTTTCAGGTCGCGTGCGGGAAGGTTGGTGCGGAGAGAGAGGCGGGCGGTAGTGTTGGCCATGACCTCGAGCTTGAGGCGGAGGGAGTGGTCGGCGTAAGTCTGGTCGATGAACTTAATTTGTTGCGTAGGGTCTCCGGGCTGGGGGGCGGAGGTTTCGGGGAGGACCTCGACTGGAGGAAGCGGAAGCCTGAGGTGGTGGGTGGTGGATTCGATGGCGGAGCAAGGGGTGTTGGCGAAGAAGTCCTTCGAGCTTTGCAGGCAGAGCTGAAGGGGTTTCTGGGAGGTGACTTCGACCTCGAGGCTCTGGGCGTTGCGGCGCAGGGTGAGGTTCAGCCGTGTGTCTCCGAAGGGGACGTTGTGGAGCGTGGCCTGGTCCCAGCTGGCGGGGAGCTGCGGATCGACGCGGAGGCGGTGGTTGAGGGTGTCCGCCTCGATGCCGAAGAGGCCGCGGATGGCCGGGGCGATGACCATGGCCGAGGACCAGAGCTGGTGCGAGCTGGAACGGCCCATGGGCTGGTAGAAGGTTCCGGAGAGTACCTCGGTGACGGCGCCGATGTCCTGCAGCCAGGTGAGGCGGGCGTTCTGCATCAGGTTGGCGTAGCCGGCCTGCGGGCGGCGGGCGCGATACTCGGCCAGCGAGATCCAGCCGGTGTAGAGGGGCCAGACGGAGCCGTGGTGGTAGCTCATGGGGTCGAAGTCGGGCGCGCCTTCGATGAGGGAACGGGTGCCCCAGTCGGTGGCGATGCGCGGCGAGGCCCAGGCGTCGAAGGTGGGCTCTGCGTCGGGGAGCGCGAGAGAACCGCTCCACCAGGCTACAGAGGGGAAGACGGTGGCGCGGGTGTCGAAGGTTCCGTCGGTGTTGCGGCTGAAGCTGTAGGTGCCTTGGGGGCTGCGGTATTTGGCGAGATAGTCCCGGATGCTTGCCGCCTGTTGAGCCGCCTGGGAGGAGAGCTGCGGGTCGCCCATCAGCTTTGCGAGCTGCGCCATGGACTCGGAGGACTGCTGGTCGAGGGCGGCGAGGTAGATCTCCTGATGCGGCATCTTCGGGAGCCACTCCTCGACCCAGCCGGTGCCCTGGGAGTTGTCGAAGACGCCGTCGGTGGTGTGGGCGCGGGTGAAGGCGTAGGCGCGTTTTACGTTGTCCCAGTGGGCGCGGAGGTAGGCGGTGTCACCGCTGGAGCGGACGTAGTCGGCCATCTGCATGACGAAGAGCGGGGTGGAGTCGGCGGCGGCGTAGAGGTAGGGAAGGTGGACCCAGTCGACGAGTTCGGCGGTCTGGGAGACCTCGTGCATCATCTTGCCGTCTTCGCGCTGGTGGGCGAGGAGGAAGTCCATGGCCTCGCGGGAGAGCTGGAAGTCTCCGTAGCTGTTGACGGCATAGAGGGTCCAAAGGGTGTCGCGGCCGAAGAACCAACCGAAGCCGGGACGGGCGGAGTCGCCGGAGGTGTACCAGCCGCCGGCGAGGCCGGAGCCGATGGCGGAGGTGACGCGGGCCTGCTCGATCGAGATCTCGGCCCAGCGGAGGGCGGCGTTGAGCTCGGGCGAGGGGGTGTCGGCGGTGAGGCGGGTGTCGAAGAAGTGGTCGAAGAAGTCGGAGGTCGAGCGATAGAGGTCGGGGATGCTGGCTGCGGCCTGGAGGAGCTGCTGTTGGAGCTGGGGTGGCGTGTCTCTGGGTTTGCCGTCGACGCCGGTGACCGCGGCTACGAGGGGGTAGAAGCGGTGGTCGTCTTTCGCGGGATCGTAGCTGAGGTTGAACTCGAGAGGGAGGGTCTGGGCTCGCTCCTGGTAGGGACGCAGGGGGCCGCGGGTGCCGGGCATGGCGACCATGCCGAAGAAGCTGGGGTTGTCGGTGGAGAGGGTGTAGAGGCCGGTGTCGCCGACGGAGGTCCAGCCGGCGTTGGGGCGGCCGAAATTGGGCGCGGGCCACTGGCGCTCCATGGCGGGATCGAAGGATAGGGTGACGGTGGCGGGGCGGATGGCGTGGATCTCGAAGAGGACGATGGCGGTGGCGACGCCGTTTTGGGCCGCGCGCGGGATGAACATGTGCTGCTTTACGGCGATGGCGGCGTGGGCGTAGGTGATGGTGGTGTGGTCGGGCCGGACCTCGATCTGAGAGGCGTGCTGGTTGAGGTCGATGTCGGCCTCGTAGCCCTCGAGCCTGGCAGTGAGATGGGCGTGGTCGAGGACCTTGACGGGGAGGGACCAGAGCTCGAAGGTGCCGTCCTGCTGGCCGAGGATGGCTCCGCGCTGGCCGACGACGCTGAAGGGGCGGTTGGCCTGGGCGGGCTGGAGGAGGGTGAGGGGGTTGGTGTCGAGGGGAAAGATGGGGGTGGGTGTCTGCGCGATCGCCATGACGGGGGCTATGAGAGAGAGGCAGAAGAGAGGGAAACAAAGGTATCGCACGGGTCCTCTTGGAAACGGGAGAATGGCCTGCCTGCCGGGCCCACTGCGCGTGGAGCGGTCACTTCGTGACGCGTGATTGCCCTTCGGGGTGGGGTTCCCGTTGGTCGCTTGCGAAGATGTTTGCGCCGACCAGCGGGAGGCCCGTGCCGAAGGCGATATACACCCCACAAAGTGGGCGCCGTCCGCGTAGGACGCTTTTAGAGCAAGGGCCTCGTCCTGAAGGGCGAAGCCCTTACTCCATGTTGGGTTAGAAGGTAATGCGTCCTGCGAACTGCAGCTGGCGCATGCTGGAGTTTCCTTCGAGGCTGGTGATGACGCCTCCGTTGGTGGTGCAATCGACGCAACGGGCGTTGGAGGCCGTTGGGATGTCGAGTGCGGAGTGGTTGAAGACGTTGAAGGCCTGGAACTGGAACTGGCCCTTGATCCGTTCGGTGATGGGGATGTCCTTGATTAAGGTTGCATCAGCGTAGTAGTCACGCGGTCCCGTCAACGAGTTGCGTCCGGAGTTGCCGATGGTTCCGAACTGCGGCCGGGCGAAGGCACCGTTGGTGCCCAGCGGAGCCGGAGTGAAGAACTGGCGGGAGTGGGTAACGGGATCGAGCGAGCCGACCTGGAGGGGAAGCGCTCCTCCGCCAAGGTCGGGACGGCAGTCGCTGGTGACGTTGGGTCCGCCGAAGTTGGTGTCGATGTCCTGGTCAGCGCCGCACTCAGCGTAGGTGGGGGTGAAAGGACGTCCGGACTCCCAGGTGGAGGTTCCGGAGAGGGTCCATCCGCCGATGGCGAGATCGACGGCGCGGTTGACGTGGCTGGCGATCATGCGGTCGCGTCCGAAGGGAAGGGCGTAGACGCCGCTCATCACGAAGACGTTGGTGCGGTTGGTGTCGTTGCGGCCGTAGCTGAGGCCGGGGTAGTTGGCGAAGGCAGCGTCGTTGGCGTAGTTCATCGCCTTCGACCAGGTGTAGTTGGCGTTGAACTGCAGGCCGTTGCTGAAGCGCTTGTCGAGCTTGGTCTGGAGCGAGTGGTAGTTGGCGTTGGCGGTGGGAACGACGGAGGTCATGCCGTTGGAGCAGCAGATGGTGGGCTGGCCCTGGTAGGTTCCGACGAACTTATTGAAGTAGGGGCGACGAGCCGAGTTGTTGCCGAGCTGGTCGGGCGAGGTGGGAAGAAGAGGCGAGTTGAAGTCGAAACCGGTCTGCTCGCCCGGATAGATGTGCTCGGCGTGGTTGCCGACGTAGGCGATCTCGGCGGTGAAGGTGCTGGTGAATTGCTGCTGGATGGTCAGGTTCCACTGATCGACCTTGGGAAGGGTGATGCGGTCGCCGCGGAAGGAGGGGCTGGCGGAGTTGGAGAAGGGGATGATTCCATTGGTGGGAACCGTGGGCGTGGGCGGCTTGCCGGGCAGGGTGGTGAGGGTCGCGATGTAGGCGCCGGAGTTGCTGGTGGAGCCCTGGTCCTCATTGTTGAGCACGGGGAGGTTGTGGGTGAGGGCCGTTCCGAAGAGCGATCCGAAGAAGCCTACGCTGTCGTAGACCTGGCTGACGCCGCCACGGATGACGGTATTGGGATGGACCTGGTAGGCGAAGCCGAAGCGTCCGGCGAGATTGAGATAGTCCATCTTCTGGCCGCCATTGGTTCCGATGCCGCTGACTCCGGCGACGCGGATGCCACCGGCCGAGAGGTCGGCAAAGCCTCCGTTGGCGGGGCTGTTGACGGTTTCAGGAAAGATGAGGTCCCAGTGGACACCGTAGTTGAGCTGAAGCTTGTTGGTGACGCGCCAGGAGTCCTGCGCGTAGAAGGCTCCGCGCTTCTGGCGGTTGGAGGCGTCCTGGGAGTAGACGTCGAAGCGCTGGAAGCGGGCGACCTGGCCGAAGAGCAGGGAGGCGAGGGCATTGCCGCTGGAGGCGACGGGATCGAGCGGGCCGGAGGCGGTGGAGGCCGAGGCGAAACTCAGCAGGCCGGCGCGGTCGTTGTCGCTGGCGTTGCGAAGGTTGAGGGCGTAGCGGATGTCGCCGCCGAACTTGATGGTGTGGTTGCCGAGGATCTTGGTCCAGTTGTTGGCGAGCTGGAAGACCTGTTCGCTCTCGAGCAGAGGGCAGTTGCAGCCCTGGGTTCCGAAGTTGCTGATGGTGTCGGTGAGGGTGAAGTTGGGCAGACCGCTGGAGTCGGGTGCTGTGTTGAGGTTGGGGATTCCGGCGTCCTGCGCGGGGGTCTGACCGGCGGTCAGTTTGTTCTCGGAGACGTGGTAGCTGAGGAAGCCGGCGCGGAGGTCGGTGAGCAGGGTGGGGTTGACGGCCATGTCGATGCCGAGGGCCGCGCTCTGGTTCTGGACGGTGGAGCGTCCGGTGGTTCCGGTGAGACCGAAGCCGGGACCTCCGCCGGCCCCGAAGGCCGAGTTGCCGAAGAGGCGGAAGAGGGCGTAGTCGTAGCGGCCGAAGGCGTGGATCTTGCTGTTGACCTGGTGGTCGATGCGGACGTCGGCCTGATCGCCGTCGTTGCTTCCGTTGCCGGAGGCGGCGAAGTTATTGGTGATGGCGTTGCTGTTGGTGTTGGGCGCGGGGAGCAGCTTGAGCAGGTTGATGGCCTGGGGGGAGAGGGCCGAGCGAGGGATGGCGTTCGAGGCGTACTGCTGTCCAGCAGCTCCTGGAGTGGTGTGGTTATAGATGGGCTGATTGCCGAGGTACTGGCTGAGGTCGCAGGTCGCGCCCGCGCTTTGGTTGATGCAGGTGTTGATGACCTGCTGGGTGGGGACGGAGAGCAACTGGCTGGAGCCGAGGCGCTGCCGGGTTCCCTGGTAGTCCATGAAGAAGAAGGTGCGGTCCTTGATGATGGGACCAGAGACGGAGCCGCCGAACTGGCCGTAGACCTGGCCGGGGATGTAGAGACCGGTGACGGGGTCAGGGGTGGACTGGGAGAAGGGGTTGCGGGCGAGCTGCTCGCCGCTGCGGCGGAAGAGGAAGGCGTCGCCGTGAAGCTGGTTGCCGCCGGACTTGGTCTGGGCGCTGACGATGCCGCCGATGGCGCCGCCGAACTCGGCGTCGTAGTTGGAGGAGGTAACCTTCATCTCGCTGATGGAGTCGAGGGTGGGGTTGATGACGACGATTCCGAGAACGGGCTCGCGGTTGTCGGTGCCGTCGAGCAGCCAACCCTGCACGCCGTAGCTGGAACCGTTGCTGGTGACGGCGATGGTTCCCTGGGGGTTCTCGGGGCCGCTGATGTTGAAGGTGGAGTGCTGCACGCCGGGGGTGAGCAGGGTGAACTGGGTGAAATTGCGATTGGAGTTGGGGAGGTTCTGGACGGCGCGCTCGTCGAGGATCTGGGCGACGTCGGCGCGGTCGGTCTTGAGAGCGGGGACGTCGTTGGCGGAGACGTTGATGGACTGGCTGGAGCCTTCGGCGCCGAGCTTGATGTCGACCATCTGCGAGGTGTCGGCGTGGACGACGACTCCCTTGGACTCGGTGGAGGCGAAGGACGGGGCTTCGATCTTGATGTCGTAGCTGTCGGGGATAAGGTGGCCCACGGACCAGCCGCCGTTGTCGTTGGACTGCGCGGTCTGGGTGATTCCCTTCTGGGCGTTAGTGACAGTGATGGTTGCGCCTTTTACGACGGCGCCGGTCGTGTCGGTCACGGTTCCGTAGAGCGAGCCGTAGACCGCTTGTGCCTGCAGGCCTCGTGTGCCGGCCAGCAGCAGACACACTGCTGCGAACGCCGCCAGACATATCTGGGCTGCTTTTTTAGTGATAAACATCCTGGTCCTCCTGAATTGTTAGGGCAGAGACCGCCCCATTGGGACAGATGCAGTCGCCTGCGTAACAGTGGCTAACTTTCGGTGCTTGAAGAGACGAAAAGCACCGTATTCACGGTGCGTGGAGAGGTTTGACGGGTGAAATTTATACGTGAAATACTCATAAAGAAGGGAATGGGTGATGTGCTAAACCATTCATTTGCTGGAGGAAACGATGGATGATCCACGTTGGGCCCTGACTCAACGTGTTTTGGCGAGTCCACACCTGAGTTCCTCCCCGAAGTTATGTGAGTTTCTGCAATACGTAGTTGATTGCCGACTCCGCGAGGCGCCTGAAGAGGCGACCGAACAGCAGATCGGCGTTCATGTCTTCCATCGTATTCCGGGATATAACTCAAGCGACGACAGCATTGTTCGGTCGCAGGCTCGTCTGCTGCGTCTGAAATTGTCGGCTTACTTCGCAAGTGAGGGGAGCAGCGAAGAGCTGATTGTCGAGATTCCGAAGGGACATTACCTTCCGGTCTTTCGGCCTGCCGTGTCGACGGCAACTTCGGAGCCGATTGGTTCCGATCCGGTAAGCGAGGCGTTGGAGGAGCCGTTCGTGGATGCGCCAGCGGCTGTTCCGCAACGATGGATGCCGTGGCGTGTTTTAGCAGCGGCCCTGGTTGTGCTGGGGCTGGCAGTGGGCGCGTCTCTGGGGTACTTCATGGGAAGGCGGTTTTCCGCCGACCTGCGCGTGGATGTCGATGCTTTCTGGGGGCCTTTCCTTCAGGGCGATCCGCCGCTGGTGATCTACAGCAATCCGCTCTTTAAGGGCACTCCTTATACGGGGCTGAGGCTGGTTCCCAGGGGAGGCACGGGTGATTCCGACTCCGTCGCGGATGAAACGTACACGGGGACCGGAGAGGTGACGGCGATCTATGAGCTGACGCGGATCTTCGATGCCCATCGGGCGAGCTTTACGCTGAAGCGCAGCCGCCTGGTGACGTGGGATGAGGCGAAGCTGCGGAATCTAGTTTTTGTGGGCGCTCCCAGCCAGAACGGCGCTCTCAACGATCTGCCGAGCACTTCGGACTTTGCCATCGACTTGGATTCCAACGACAAGGGATTTATCGCGAACCGGCGTCCTGGTCCGGGCGAGCCGAAGAGCTTCAGCCCTGCCACGTCCAACGACGAGTATGCGATTCTGGCGTTGATTCCGGGGATTCAGGGCAATCACCGGATCGCGATCTTTACCGGGCTTACGACGAACGGAACGCAGGCGGCGGTGGAGTTTGCGTGTAATCCGGAGAGCGTGCGCCAGCTTGCGGCCCGGGCCGGGCAGGTGGGTGGATTGATCAGGCCTTTCGAGGCGGTGCTGCATATCAAGCTGAGCGGAGGCGTGCCTTTAGGGGGTGAGCTGGCTGCGCTGCATACGCATTAAGACAAGCGCTGCCGCGCGGCCCCACGCGTAGTGGGCTCGGCCGGCCAGGCCATCGCCTTGAAGAGGTATCTATTAAGAGCACCTGCCTTTACACTATCCAAGGCATCCCTGGACGATTGAGTATTCATAAGAAAGGGGGGGAGCCAGCATGGACGACATCGCACAACGCACGATTGCAATCATCGCCAAGGCCAAGAACATCCCCACCGACACGATCACTCTCGATACAAGCTTCGAGGAGCTCAATATCGATTCGCTGGATAAGATCAACATCTCCTTCGAGGTGGAAGAGGCGTTCGAGATTGCGATTCCCGACGAGGCGCTGGGCTCGCTGAAGACGGTCGGCGACGTGGTGCGGGGCGTGGAGCAGCTGGTGGCGGCCAAGACCGCCAAAAAGTCTTGAGGAGCCAGACGTTTCAGTGAATCGCGTTGTTATTACCGGCCTCGGATGTGTTACTCCCATAGGGTCTACGGTTTCAGCCTTTCGCGAGCGGCTGTTCGCGGGTGCGACGGGGATCTCGCCGATTGTCGATGTCGCGGATGCTCCGGAGGGAAATCCGGGGGTTCGTTTTACGCAGGCGGCGCAGATTTTCGACTTCGACGCGACCAAGCACCTGGACTCGGGCATCATCACCTCCACCAACCGGAATACGCAGTTCGCGATCGTCGCGGCGCGGCAGGCGGCGGAGCAGGCGAAGCTCAAGGAGCATCACCTGCCGGGCGAGATTGCCATCATCATGGGCTGCGCCTGCGGGGGACGCTCCTCCGAGGAGAGCGAGGTCAAGAATCTTTATACGCGCAATGCGCGGGCGCATCCGCTGACCATCGTGCGCACGATGGCTTCGGCGGGGGCGAGCAATGTCTCGATCGACCTGAAGATTACGGGGCCGACGCTGGATATCTCGACTGCGTGCGCGTCGTCGACGCATGCCATCGGGCTGGCGTTTCACATGGTGCGGTCGGGGATGGTGACGGCGGCGATTGCGGGCGGTCATGAGGCTCCGCTGAGTTGGGGATTTTACCGGGCGTGGGACTCGATGCGGGTGGTCTCGCCGACGCGTTGCCGACCGTTTGCGGCGGACCGCGACGGGATGAGCCTGGGTGAGGGCGCGGCGATGCTGGTGCTGGAGACGCTGGAATCGGCTGAGGCTCGTAACGCGACGATCTTCGCGGAGATTGTGGGCTTTGGGATGTCGGCGGATGCGAACCACATCACGCAGCCGCAGGCGGAGGGCGCTGCGCTGGCGATGCGCAAGGCGCTGGCGGATGCGGGCGTCTCTCCGGATGAGGTGGGATATATCAGCGCGCACGGCACGGGAACGCAGGCCAACGATGCGACGGAGTCGGCGGCGATTCACCAGGTCTTTGGGGAGCGGGCCGCGCGGATTCCTGTGAGCTCGACCAAGGGGCTCCATGGACATTCGATTGGGGCGAGCGGAGCCCTGGAGGCTCTGGCGACGACGCTGGCGCTGCAGGAGGGGCGGCTGCCGCAGAACGGCGATGTGGCGGAACCGGATGCTGCGCTGAAGGTGGATCTGATTGTGAAGGAGCCGAGGGCGACGGGGCCTACGGTGGCGCTTTCGAACTCGCTGGCGTTCGGTGGGCTGAATGCTGTGATCGCGTTGCGCTCGTGGGGGTAAGGATGCTTGTCCGTGCCTTACGGGCGGGTGTTAGAGGCGGGATTGGTTGCTGCGCTGGGCTGTGCTCGAGTCGGCATCCTGCAAAGACCGTAGATCCCTTCGACTGCGCTCCGGCCAGGATGACACTTTTATAGGCACGAGATCCGCGATGGGTGGTGCATGCGGCTCGTATGGGTGGGTCTTTCGCGAAGCTTTGATCGTCATCTGCTTTGAAACGAGGTATCGATGCGGAGCTCTTCTGTTGTGTTGTTTTCTCTTGCAGTGGCGCTTGGTGCGATGGGACAGGCTGGTGCCCAGAGTGGGAAGCAGCAGCCGTGGCAGCGTCTGCAGATGCCTTCGATTGCTGCGCTTGAGAAGACCTGGGTGACGCCTCCGCCGGAGTATGGACCTGAGCCTTACTTCGGCCTAAACGGCAAGATGGATCTCGATGTCGTAAAGCATGACCTCGACGTGATTCAGGCGCTCGGGTTTCGTGCGGTGACGGCTCAGTTCGGCAGCGGCAACTTCGGGTATCTGTCGCCGGAGTACCTCGGCTTCTTTCGTGAGTTTGTCGCGGAGCTGAAGAGGCGGGATATGCGGTTGTGGATCGTCGATGATGCCGGGTATCCGAGCGGCTTTGCAGGCGGCAGGTTCAGCGCGGAGCATCCGGAGCTGCGGATGCAGGCGCTGGTGGCGCAGCGGATCGATGCGAATGGGCATGAGGTGGACGTAAGTGCTCCGGCTGGGACGGTCGCGGTGACGGCGATCTCGTCGGCGGGCGAGACGGTGCAAATCCCCTTTGATGGTGGGCGGATTCAGTGGCAGCCGCCGGCGGGAGAGTGGACCGTGTATGTGGTCACGCATGAGTTCCGCACCTCGCCGACGCGGTCGGATACGAATCCGAAGCGCACGAAGGATGCGTCGCAGTCGCTCGAGGACTATCTCGATCCGAAGGCCACGGCGCAGTATCTGGAGTTCACGCACGAGGCTTACAAGAAGGCCGTGGGAGACGAGTTCGGGAAGACGGTTCTGGGATTTCGCGGGGACGAGCCGGATTACTCGATCGGTGGACTGCCGTGGACGCCGCGCCTGTTTGAGACCTCTACGCGAGTGAAGGGCTATGACATTCGTCCCTACGTCGCTGCGTTTCTGCAGCCGAAGGGTGTGGCGCTGACCCCGAAGCAGCTGCTGGCGAAGGCGGATTTTTACGATGTGTTTGCGCAGATGTTTCGGGATGGGTTCTTCAAGCCGCAGGCGGAGTGGTGCGCGGCGAATGGGCTGGAGTACCAGGTTCATCTGAATCACGAAGAGGCGCAGCTGGCGCTGACGCACAGCGAGGGCGACTTCTTCCGCGACATGCGCTACGTTCAGATGCCGGGGGTGGATACGATCTGGCACCAGATCTGGACGGACACGATCTCGGACTTTCCTCGGCTGGCGTCTTCGGCGGCGCATGTCTACGGGCATCCCCGCGCGATGACGGAGTCGTTTGCGGCGTATCGGCCGGAGCCGGATATCAGGCTGGCGAAGTACATTCTCGATGAGCAGTTTGTGCGCGGCATCAACCTGGTGGAGACGATGTATGTGTCTTCGGCGGCGCTTTCGAGCAAGGGCCGGGAGGGTGCTCCGGCTTTTATGCGCGACCCGGGATATCCGGGGCTGATGCGATATACGGGGCGGCTGAGCTATCTGCTCTCGATGGGCAGGCCGATGGCGACGGTGGCTCTGCTGCTGCCGACGGCTTCGCTGTGGATGAACGATGCGGTGGCGGACAATACATTTGTATCGGCGGAGCGGCTTTTGTCGGAGAGCCAGATTGATTTTGACATCGTCGATGAGGATGCGGTGGCGTCGCTGCTAACGATGAATGCGGGAAAGATGCAGAGCCTGAGCGGCAATGCGTATCGTACGATTCTGGTTCCCCATGCTTCCATTCTTTCGCAAGAGATCGTGAGCAGGTTGCGGAGATTCGCAGAGGGCGGGGGCAGGGTGGTATTTCTCGGTGATCTTCCGGGGCAGGTGAGCGGGAAGAGCTATCTGGAGGCGAGGGCCGCATCGCCGGAAGATTTTCGCTGGGCGCAGGTGACCCGGGGAGAGATCTCGGCCACTCCGACGCCTCCGGGATTTCCGCCTGCTTCGGCGCCCGAGCCGCTTCGGGTCTCGCCGGAGATGATGAGGATGGTGCGTGAGTCTGTGTCAGATGCTGGGCTGACGCTGGGGCAGCCGGATGCCTCGCTGAAGTTTCTTCGCAGGCAGATGAAGGATGGTACGGTCTACTTCTTGTTCAACGAATCTTCGAAGGCGCTTAAGAACGAGGTCACGCTGAAGGCCGTGGGGCATCGCGTGGAGCAGTGGGATGCGGAGACGGGGAGTCATCATGTTCTCGCGCGAGGGAGTGCGCGGCTGCCACTAGAGATGCAGCCGTATTCGACGATGGTGCTGGTGGTTCGATAGCAGGTGAAAGTGAGAGGCATGGCGCTGCCGCGCGGGCCCACTGTACGAGGGGCGGTCATTTCGTGACTCGTGTACTCCCTTCGGGGTGAGGGGCTCTCCCGTTGGTCGCTTGCAAAGATTCTCGCACCGATCAACGGGAGGCCCACGCCAACGGCGGTATACGCGTCACGAAGTGACCGCCCCACGCGTAGTGGGCCCGTGCGGCAGCGCCTGTCTTTTTTTGTCAAAAAGATACGTGGATATGGCCTAAGGGATTTTGGTGGAGCTGTCGGGATCGATGTCGGGGTATTCGACGGAGGCGGTGTGCTGCTCGGCCATTCCTTTGTCCATCTTCTGGACGATGTCGGGATGATCGGCGGCGATGTTCTTGCTCTCCCACGGGTCGCTCGAGAGATCGTAGAGCTCGAGCTTGGCGCCTCGCTTCAGGCGGACGGCCTTCCATTTGCCGAGGCGGGCGGCCTGGCGGTAGGTGGGCTCGTAGAACTCCCAGTAGAGGAAGCGGTCTTCGCCTCTTTCTGTCGGGTGCAGGAGGTATTTTCCGAGGGCGATGCCGTCGCTTTTTTCGGGCGGGGCGCCGGCGAGCTCGAGGGCGGTGGGCAGGAAGTCGGGGAAGTAGACGGGCATCTGGCTGACGGTGCCGGCCTGGATGTGGCCGGTCCAGCGGACGATCCAGGGGTCGCGGATTCCGCCTTCGTACATGTCGCGTTTGTAGCCGGTGAGGTTGGCGTTGGAGTCGAAGAAGTCGATGACGCGGGTCTGCTGGACGGTGGGCTCGGAGCGTGGGCCGTTGTCGGAGGCGAAGAAGACGATGGTGTCCTGGTCGAGATGGAGCTTGCGCAGGGTGTCGAGGATGCGGCCGATGCCCTGGTCCATGTACCAGATCATGGCGGCGTAGGTCTTTTCGTCGTCGGCCCAGTTGGGGTGGTCGGCATAGGGGCCGAAGTCGGGGGAGGTGTAGGGGCTGTGCGGGCTGTCGTAGGCGACGTAGAGGAAGAAGGGGTCGTGCTGGTGGCGCTCGATGTAGTCGATGGAGTCTTCGGTGATGATGTTAGTGTCGTAGCGTCCGTGGTTGCCGTTGGCGTTCTCTGGGATGTCGATGAGCTGCTCGTTGTGGCAGCGCTTCTCGGGCCAGTAGCCCTGGGTCTCGTCGATCTGGGTGAGCCAGCCTTTGAACTCCTCGAAGCCGTGCCGGGTGGGGATGGCGTCGGGATCGTAGCCGTCGAGGTGCCATTTGCCCATGAGGCCGGTGCGGTAGCCGGCGGTGTGCAGGTAGTCGGCGACGGTGCGGTCTTCGGAGGTGAGGCTGGCGCGGCGGATCTGCTCCTTCTTCTTGTGGCCGATATGGCCTCCGGCGAGGGCGAAGTTGTCGCGGATGCGGGCGTGGCCTCCGTTCATGCCCGTCATGAGGGTGCAGCGCGAGGGGCCGCAGACGGGAGCTCCGGCGTAGCCTTGCGTGAAACGGACGCCCTCGTGAGCGAGGCGGTCGATGTTGGGGGTCTTGATCTTGAGCTGGCCGTAGATGGCGGGGTCGCCGTAGCCCATGTCGTCGGCGAGGAGGAAGACGATGTTCGGCTTGCGCGAACCGGGTTTGTCGGCTCCAAGTGCGAAGGTGGAGGCGGCGGCCATGGCGCTGAGGATGAACTCGCGCCGGTTCAGCTGCGACGGGATGGGCATGATCTCTCCTGGTGAAAGCAGTGCGAGATGCGTTGGACTTTTATTTTAGAGAGCGGTTTAAAGAGATCGACCTCGGGCACGGGTGTCCGAGGTCGATCTCTTTTGGAGACTTATTAGAAGGTGAAGTGGCCGGCGAACTGGAAGTCGCGCGCGTTGGCCCGGGCTCCGGTGATGGCCCCGAAGGAGGTGCTTCCGGGGGACCACGCGGTGCTGGGGTTCGAGAGCGTGGCGTGGTTGGCTACATTCAGGCAGTCGACCTCGGCGATGAACTTCAGCCGTTCGAGGCCGAGGTTGAAGCTGCGTCGCAGGCTGACGTCGTCATTCCAGTAGTAGGGGTTGCGAAGACCGTAGGGTGCGGTTCGAGGCGTGTTGCCGATCTTGGTGAAGTTGGTGGCAAGGCCGGTTCCGAAGGTCTCCGGGGCCTTGAAGGCCTTGGGGTTGATGTACTGGGTTCTGAACTGGCGGTAACCGCCGTTCACACGGGGATTGCCAGTAAACGTGGGGTCGACGTCGAGCTCGCAGGTTCCGGCGATGCTGGGCGTGGTGCAGCCGCTGTAGGTGGGGACGAAGGGCGTGCCGCTGGTGAACTGATAGATTGAGGAGATCTGCCAGCCGCCGGCGAGGGCGCGCACCGCGAAGTGATCGTTGCCGATCTTGCCCTTGCCGAAGGGAAGCTCCCACACGCCGTAGATGGAGATGTTGTGGGTCATGTCGGTGAGAGTGAGCGACCGCTCGATCTGGTTCTGCTTATAGGCTCGATTGGTTCCGGAGACGGAACCGGCGGGAAGGTCGAATCCCGAACGGAAGGTGCCGTCGTCGCCCATGTTCTTGGACCAGGTGTAGTTTGCGGTGAAGGACAGGCCGTTGTTGAGACGCTCGGTAAGCGAGGCCTGCAGGGAGTGGTAGTTGGCGTTGCCGACGCTCTGTCCCCAAAGGTCGCTTACGCCGTTGTACTGGGGGAAGGCGACGAGGGTCTGGGCGATCGAGGCCTTTGCCGATGGGTTGGAGATCGCCGGGTAGGGAAGCTTGTAGCCGGTCAGCACGCGGGAGACGATGTCCACGTTAGCGGGGGTGGCGGGCTGGTTGAGGACCGATTGTCTGCCAGTGGAGTCGGGCACGGCCGCCAACGCGACCAGGTACTTGGGGTCGAGCTGATCGGCCCAGTAGCCGCGGGCGTTGGAGCCTCCGGTGACGAGGAAGTGGCTGGAGGTTCCGGCGTAGTTCAGGGTCAGGGTGAGGTTGTTGGTGAGCGCTTGCTGCATGCCGAAGTTCCAGAGGTTGAACTCAGGCGCGCGCCCAGAGAGACGAGGGTCGGCGAAGGACGGTCCCGATCCGGTCGAGCCGGTAGCTCCGAAGTAGCTGGTGAGGAGGCCCTGCGCGGCGACGTTCTGTTGTGGAAGGGCAGGGAGAGCGTAGCCGGGACCGCCAAAGGAGGTGTTCGCAAGGCCGGCACCCTGGAAGTAGGCGCTATTGTTGAGGTAGTAGGAGGGTCCGATGGGTCCCTGGGAGGTTGCGGTGTTTTCGTTCGGGGTGACGGCGTTGGTGTTGAAGCCGATCTGCCCGGTTCCGGTTCCGGCGCCGTTACGGCCGCCGACGCCGCCGCCGAGGGAGTAGAGAAGGCCGTAGCCTCCGCGGATGACGGTGGTGGGGCTGACGGAGTAGGCGAAGCTTACGCGGGGACCGAAGTTCTTCCAGTAGGTCTGGACCGGGGTGCGGCAGTTGCAGCTGACGCCGGGTCCACCGTGATTGCCGGCGAACTGAAGCGCTCCCAGATTGCCGGTGATGGGGTTCTGGATGTTGGGATTGAGGAAGCTCCAGCGGTCCTGGACCTCGTGGTAGGGAGAGAAGTAGTCCCAGCGAAGGCCGAGATTGACGGTGAGCTTCGAGTTGACGCGCCAAACGTCGGCCACGTAGGGCGAGATGTCGTGGTAGCGTCCTCCGACCTCGGAGACGGCCTGGAGACCGACGGTCGACTGGCTGGCAGCGCCGAGCAGGTAGCTGGCATAGGAGAATCCGCTGGGTCCCGGGCTGTTCGCGCCGATGGCCGCGTTGGGAGAGACGGTGCCGCCGACGATGGCCGCGGTCGAGTTCGCCGAGAAGTTCAGCTGATAGATTCCCGAGGGTCCAATCTGCGCGGCGACGTTGTCCTGCAGCCACTGAGTGGTAAAGCCGAAGGTGAAGCTGTGGCTGCCTTTGGTCCAGAGCAGGTTATCGAGCAGGGTGTAGGTATTGGGAACGGTGCTGGTGGTTGGCTGGGCGCTGGCGGTGGAGCCTCCGCTGGCGTTCGACGATCCGATCCAGGTGGTGATGACGGTGGGATTGGCAGTGGTTCCAGTGAAGCTGGTTCCGGGGAACTCGTTGGCTGCCTGACCGTCGGGAAGGCCGGTGATCCCGAGATCGGTCGCGCGATAGGGCGAGACGTTTTCGGTGAGGTTCTGCTGCGGCTGGCCGAAGCGATTGAATCCGAACTTGAGCTGGTTGGTGATGTGATCGGAGATCTGCCAGGCGTGTTCGACGTCGGTCACGACGGGGGTGACGGTGGCGTGCGCGCCGGAGGTGTAGGGCTCAGGAAGAACGACGCCGGCGGGGTTGCCGCCCACGGTGAAGGGAACGTTCTTGCGCACGCCATAGGCGAGGACGTAGGAGATTCGCTGGCGCGAGGTGAGGTCGTAGTCCGCGCGCCCTGCGATCTCCCAGTTGTCGTATCCCGAGGGAACGCCGCCGAAGTAGTTGTTGACGGTATCTTGATTGGCGTAGTTGCTCGGCAGGAAGCTCTGCATCTGGAGAGCGATCGGCGACAGATACGAGGTGGGGATAACGTTTCCGGCGAAGGGCTGGCGGCAGACGCTCGTCTGACCGACGGCGGTGCAGCTTCCATTCGTGGTTGGATCGTAGATGGGAACCTGCAGCTCGCTGAAGTTGCCCTGCCTCATCTTCGCGGTCGGAATGGTCAGGAAGTTGGGGTTGATGCCGTTGCGTCCGTGGTAGCGGTCGTAGGTGAACCAGACGAAGCCGCGCTTGCGGGTGAAGGGGATGGGGCCGCCGGCGGAGGCGACCAGCTCGTTCTGGTGCTCGTCAGGCTTGACCGGGGGACCGACGCTTCCGTCCGGAAGGACGGTGGTTGCAGTCTTCGAGGCGTAGCTCCAGGCGTCGAAGGCGCGGGCGCGGACGTAGGCGTTGAGGGAGCCGTGGTACTTGTCTCCACCGGACTTGAGGGTGAAGTTGATGAGACCGGCGCCCTGGTACTCGGCGTCAGGAGAGCTGGTGACGACCTGGAACTGGTCGATGGACTCGACGGGAAGGGCGTTGGCAACGACGCGGTTGTCACCCTGCTGATTGACGGTGGTGACGGGGATACCGTCGACGTAGACGGCGGCGAGGTAGTTTCCGGTTCCACCGATGATGGGGGCGCGGGCTCCGCTCTGGGTTCCGGGGGTGAGGGTGGCGAAGGCGGTGGGGTCACGCTGCTGGCCGCTCATCTGGAGGGGGAGATTGGAGTAGGTGGAGTTTTCGAGGGTGCTGCCCAGGGTAGCGTTGGTGGTCTCGAGCGGAGGCGGCGCGGCGCTGACGGTGACCTCCTGCGAGGAGGTGCCGGTCGAGAGGGTCAGGTTCAATGCGGTGAGCTTCAGGGCATTGACCACGAGGTTCTGCTGGTTGACCGTGCCGAAGCCCTCGGCCTTGGCGGTGACGGTATAGATGCCGGGGATGATGGGAGAGATCGAGAACAGACCGCTGCCGGTGGTCTGGGTGTTGGTCGTCACGCCCGTGGCGGTATTGGTGATGGTAATGGCTGCATTGGGGATGACGGCTCCAGTGGAATCGGTGACGGTTCCCTGGATGCCGCCTTCGCCGCCTGTCTGGGCTTGCATGCACGGGGTGAGAGGAAGGATGAGCGTCAGCAAAAGCAGTAGGATCGACCGGGAGGGGAGACCTTTCAGCTTTTCAACGGTGGACTGGGACGAGGGACCGACTCCGTACATATTCCTCCAAAAAAGTGAAGCCAATAAAGACTGGTGTCCAGCCAGGGGGGACTGCTGGGAGACAATAACTGCGTGCGCGCACAATAGTCAATAGGTAAATCATTTCCATCTTTGCATTGAAACGCCGTATTTTCGATGAGAACATCGCAGGGAGCGCCGCCGGGACGCTCGGAAAGGCAATATTTTTCATGACAATACGGAGCCTGAATCATCCCAGACCGATTCTTTCTGCCGTTCGTATGAGCCTGACGGATTTGCGGCGCTCTCTCGCGCCATCCTTCGTAACCGTCCTTTTATGGGGCGGCCTGCTGTGGGGGCAAGCTCCAGACCTGCGCCCGCCGGAGACCCCTCAGCAACAACCTCCGACGACGCAACAGAACGCTCCTCTTAATCCGAAGCTGCCTACGGTCTTTATCGTGGGGGATTCCACGGCACGCAATCAGGCGGATCTGGGGTGGGGGGATCACTTTGCGCATTTCTTCGACACCGGCCGGATCAATGTCGCCAATCGCGCGCGGGCCGGACGCAGCAGCCGCACCTACAGGAAAGAGGGGGCATGGGATGCGGTTCTGGCCGAGATGAAGGCCGGGGATTCTGTGCTGATCCAGATGGGCCATAACGACGGCGGCGACCTGGACGGCGCCAAGCCCAGGGGAACCCTCAAGGGGCTTGGCGAGGAGTCGAAGGAGGTGGTTCTGCCGAACGGGGAGCATGAGACAGTCCACACCTATGGATGGTATCTCCGCCAATACATCGCGGAGGCGCGGGCAAAGGGCGCTCAGCCGGTCCTTTTGACGCTGACGGTCCGCAACATCTGGGCGAATGGAAGGATCGAGCGGGATATGGGATATGACGCGGAGCTGCGCCAACTGGCCGGCGAACAGCATGTGCCCCTGGTCGACATGGGCAGCATCGCCGCGGACCGGTTTGAGGCGATGGGGCAGCAGAAGACGGCTCTGCTCTTTCCCAAGGACCATACTCATACCAGCGCCGAAGGGGCGGAGCTGAACGCCGAGGCGGTTGTGGATGCGCTGAAAGCGGCTCACTCGCCGCTGGTCTCTTATTTGAATCCGGCATCGTCGACTCCTTAGGGCGTATCGATAGATTCAAATGGCCTGCCGGCCGGGCCCACTGCGCGTGGGGCGGTCACTTCGTGACGCGTATACCGGCTTCGCCTTGGGGCCTCCCTTCGGTTCGGCGCAAAAGATCTTCGCAAGCGACCAACGGGAGCCCACCCCGAAGGGAATACACGCGTCACGAAGTGACCGCCCCACGCGCAGTGGGCCCGACCAGCAGCGCCTTGCTTCACCAAAAAAAGGATAGGTCGATACGCCCTGGAGGGGTTGCGGAGGGTCGATTTCAGGGTGTCTCATTGAGTTTGGGGCGAGATCGGAAGGGGAGGGAGGATGAGTCTGATCTATCGGTTTGTGGATTCGCCGGTTGGGCGGCTCAAGCTGATGGCGAGCGCGAAGGGGCTGGCTGCCATTCTTTGGCACAACGATAGCCCGCACAGGGTGCGGCTGCCGGAGGACTTTGACCTTATCGAGGATGGGAAGAGCAAGATACTCGACGCCGCGGAGGAGCAGCTACAGGAGTACTTTGCGGGAGAGCGCAGAGAGTTTTCACTGCCGCTCGATCTGAGAGGAACTGCGTTTCAGCAGAGTGTATGGGAGGCTCTTCTGGCTATTTCTTACGGTGAGACGAAGACCTACGGACAAATTGCGAAGCAGTTGGGAGACCCGAATGCTGTGCGGGCCGTGGGAGCGGCCAATGGCCGGAACCCTGTGTCCATCGTCGTTCCCTGTCATCGTGTGATCGGGGCATCGGGGAAGCTGACTGGGTTTGCCGGCGGGCTGGATGCAAAGGCGCATCTGTTGCGGCTGGAGCAGGTGAGCTTGTTCTCTCTACGGTCTTAGCCTTCGATGTAAGGCCCAGGCGATGCTGCCGGGGAGCACTCAGCGTCCGGCAACGCAGTCGTGGCAGATCGATTCCGGCAGCACGACTGCCGTGGGCTCGTTGTTGCCGATGGAAACTTCGATAGGGGCAATATCACTCCAAATGTCGGTGACGCGATCGATGCTTCGAAGGCGCAGAGCTGGGCGCTGCCGCGCGGGGCCCACTGCGCGTGGGGCGGTCACTTCGTGACGCGTATGTCGGCTTCGCCGTGGGCCTCCCTTCGGTTCGGCGCAAAAGATCCTCGTAAGCGACCAACGGGAGCCGACCCCGAAGAGAGTACACGCGTCACAAAGTGACGGCCCCATGCGTAGTGGGCCCGGCCGGCAGGCCATCGTCTGTACGGCCGGGTTGTATCAGATCGATTGATTGAGCACGCGGTTCAGGCGCTGGACGAAGCTTGCCGGATTTTTGAGCGGAACACCTTCGAGCAGCAGGGCCTGATCGAAGAGGAGCCACGCCGCATCCTGCACGATTGTGTCGTCCGATTGCGCGAGGAGTTTCTGGATGATCTCGTGATCGGGGTTGATCTCGAGCGTGGGCATGGGATCGGGGATATCCTTCTGCCCCATGCCGCGCATCATCTGGCGCATGCGGGCCGAGGGTTCATCCTCGTCTGAGACGATCACCGATGGACTGTCGGCGAGGCGTGAAGAGGCACGAACCTCCTTGACTGCATCGCCGAGGGCGGACTTCAGCTTCTCCAGCAGGGGCTTCAGCGCATCGGCTTTCTCGGGCGTCGATTCGTCTTTCAGGTCTTCGCCGGTTGCCGATTTATTGACTGCCTTGAGATCGGTCTCTCCGTACTGCGAGATGTTCGAGAAGACGATCTCATCGATATCGTCATCGAGGATCAGGACCTCGATGTCCTTCTTTTTGTAGAGCTCGAGCAGGGGAGAGTTGCGCAGGATGTTCTCGTCGCCACCGGTGATGTAATAGAGCGACTTCTGTTCCGGCTGCATGCGAGACTTTGCGTCGGCGAGGCTGACGAGGCCTTCTGCCTTGGTCGACTTGAACCGGATGAGGTCGAGAAGGGCCTCGCGGTTGGCGTAGTCGCTGTAGAGGCCTTCTTTGAGGGGACGGTTGTACTCGGCGATGAACTTCGCGTACTTCTCCGGATCGTTGGCGGCGATATTTTTCAGCTCGGAGAGGATCTTTTTTACGCTCGCGGTCTTGATGGAGTTGAGCACTTTGTTCTGCTGCAGGATCTCGCGCGAGACGTTGAGGGGCAGGTCTTCGGAGTCGATGATGCCGCGAACGAAGCGGAGATACTGCGGCAGCAGCTCCTTGGAGTCGTCCATGATGAAGACGCGCTTGACGTAGAGCTTGACGCCGGTCCGATAGTCGGCCTGATAGAGATCGAGCGGGGCCTTGGCAGGGATGTAGAAGAGGGTGGTGTACTCGAGGGTGCCTTCGGCGCGGGTGTGGAACCAGAAGAGCGGGTCCTCCCAGTCGCCGGTGAGGGACTTGTAGAGCTCCTTGTAGTCTTCGTCGGAGAGCTCGGATTTTGAGCGCCGCCACATGGCGCTGGCTGCGTTCACCTGCTCGGTGACGCGGGTCTTGAGGGATTCTTTCTTCTCGGCGTCCCACTCGCTCTTGTCGTAGGTGAGGAAGATGGGGAAGGCGATGTGGTTGGAGTATTTCTTGACGATCTCCTGCAGGCGCCAGCTGTTGGCGTACTGCGCGCCCTCTTCGTTGAAGTGGATGAGGACGGTGGTTCCGGCGGTGGAGCGCTCGGCGGGCTCGATGTCGAAGCCGGTCTTGCCGTCGGAGGTCCACTTCCAGGCCTTGTCTTCGCCGGCCTTGCGCGAGGTGACCTCGACCTTGTCGGCGACCATGAAGACGGAGTAGAAGCCGACGCCGAACTGGCCGATGAGGTTGGAGTCTTTACGGGCGTCGCCGGAGAGCTGCGAGAGGAAGTTCTTGGTTCCGGAGCGGGCGATGGTTCCGAGGTGCGAGACCAGGTCCTCTTCGTTCATGCCGATGCCGGTATCGGAGAGGGTGAGGGTCTTGTTGGCTTCATCGAGATCGAGGTCGATGCGGGGGGAGTCGATGCCGTTGCCGATGAGGGCCTTGTATCGATCCTCGACCAGGGTGAGGTGGCGGAGCTTGTCGAGGGCGTCGGAGGAGTTGGAGATGAGCTCGCGGAGAAAGATCTCCGGATGGGAGTAAAGGGAGTGGACGATGAGCTGAAGGAGCTGGCTTACTTCTGTCTGAAATTCACGTTTGGACATGGCGTAGTTAATATTACCGAAGAGGTGGATTTTCAGAGGGGGAGACGGCGTTGTGCTTCGGCATTGCCTGGGGCCTTGTGGCGGGGAGGAGAAACGCAGATCCTCCGACGGCGCTCCCTGCGGTCGCTTCGCTCAGGATGGTACCTGAGTGGGGTCAGGGCATTTCATGAATCTTCACCTGATGAATGAGCTGATCGCCGCAGGAGACCCTTCTGCACACAGGTGGGGAATCGCGGAATTCTGGGCCACTCTGCGGCTATGGCGAGCTTGGCGACGGGTGTTTATGAGACCTTCGATGATTTTGCCGAGGTGGCTCTCCGGTCAGGAGTACACTCTAAAGATTAAATGAAAGAGCTAAACGGCAAAGCGATGGGTAAGGGAAATAGGCCGATACGTTCTAACGCGTCAGTTGCAATGAGGCGATGAGGTTGCGCGGGCTTCCCGGATAGACGGCAAAACGTCCGCTGGCTCCTGAGAAGTAGCGCCGGTCGAGCAGATTGTTTGCGTTGAGGGCAAAGCGGTACTTCCAGCGTCCGTCGCTGGGGCGTTCATAAGAGAGGCCGGCATCCAATCGAGCCCAGCCTGGGACGAGATAAAAAGTGTTGGGGGCGGCCTGCGTGATGAGCTGTCCCTGCATGTTGCTTACGCCGGTGACTCCTGCGCCGATCCCTGCTCCGGCTAGCCAGCCGCGCCTCTGGTTGTAGCGCGTCCAGAGGTTTCCGGTGTGACGCGGCACGGACTGGAGCTGGCTATCGACAAGGTAGGTGTTGTCTTGATGAATGGTGGCGTTGGTGAGAGCGTAACCGGTAATGAGGTCCCATTGCGGTGTGAGGTGGGTGACGGCGTTGAACTCCACGCCGCGGCTGCGCTGCTGGCCCAGCTGAATCGAGAAGCCCGGATTGTTGGGGTCGGCGGTGATGACGTTGGTGAGGTCGATCTGGTAGACGGAGGCTGTTCCGGTGATGCGGTGACTGGCGGTGTCGAATTTGAAGCCGGTCTCGAGCAGGCGGCCCCGTTCGGGGATAAAGGGCGCGCCGTTGACGTCGGTGCCGGTCTGGGGCTGGAAGGAGCGGTTGAAGGTTGCGTAGAAGGATAACGATGGAATGGGCTGGTAGGTGATGCCCACGCGCGGCGACCAGGCATCTGCCCGGCTGGAGGAGTCGGGGGTGACGAAGTATCCGACGGTTTTGATCTTGGCGAGATCGTAGCGCACGCCGCCGGTGATCTTGAGATTGGCGGTCAGCGCCACTTGATCCTGCACGTAGCCTCCGCCGTAGCCATCGCGGGATTGATCGACGCGGGATAGCTTCATTACGCGGGGCGGCAGAGCGGCATAATCAGGGTGGTCGATGTTGAGGATTGAGGTGTTGGTGCCGCGAGCTGTATTGGTGTCGTAGATCTCATAGTTCAGCTCTGCGCCTGCGAGCAGGGTATGCCGTAGGGGGCCGGTTGTGAGGGTTCCGGTGACCTCGTTGATCCAGTAGTGGGCCTGGAAGTACTGATCGGTGCGCAGGTCGTTCAGGGTGACGGTCTGCATGTCTTTTGCGATCGAGTTCGCAATTCTGGAGTTGTAGTTGTCCCAACCAGTCGAGGAGCGTTCGTAGCTGCGGAAGGTCCATCCTCGTCCGATGGCCTGATCGAGGCTCAGGCCGGCCTTGCCCTGGCGATAGGGATAGACGAGGTTCGGGTCCGCGAGATAACGGCTGATGGGAAGTTTGGCGGGACGGGTGCCGAGAGCGATCAGTCCACGGTCGTTGAGATTGCTGCCGCCGAGAAACTCCGTGTAGAGGCGAAGACTGGTGGATGGGGACGGGGTCCATGTGAGAGTGGGGGAGAGGAAGAGGCGCCGCGTGAAGTTGAAGTCGCGAAAGCTCTGGCTATCCTGGCCCGAAGCGATGAAGCGGTAGAGGAGAGACTTGCTGGCGTTGAGTGGGCCGGAGGCATCCACCGCAGGACGCAGGAACTGATACGAACCGCCCTGCATCGTCACGCTGTAATAGGGTTCGGAGAGAGGCTGTTTGGTGACGAGATTGACGACTCCTCCTGGATCGAGCCGGCCGAAGACGGTGGAGGAGGGGCCCTTGAGAATGTCAACCCGTTGAACGTTCGCGAAGTCGGGGAAGGTCGCGTTTGAGTTCGAGGAATTTCGGAAGCCATCCTGAAAGGTCGTATCTGTGACGAAGCCTCGCATCGTTACCCGCTCTTGCCGGCCGCCTGCATCCTCAGCGATGGTGACTCCGCTTACATTGCGGACGGCATCTGCGAGACGCACCACCTGCTGGTCCTGCAGGAGCTGCTGAGGGATGACGTAGACGGCTTGTGGGATGTCTCGAATAGCAGTATCGGTGCGTGTAGCCTCATTGCTTTCGCTCACCTCGTAGCCCTGGGCTCCTGCGCGAACCTCGACGACGCTGTTTTGCCGGGCGACGTTCAGGATCAGGTCCTGCTGGTTTGCTTGATTCGGTAGAACTTGAAAGACCTGTTCCCTTGTTGTAAACCCGTTCGCAGCGACCAGAAGTGTATAGGAGCCCGGAGGAAGCTGAAGGATATATCGCCCTGTGGTGTCGGTGGTTGCGGTAAAGGAGAGACCTCCGCAGGTAATCGTGACCTGAGCATCTCGAAGGAGCGCGCCTGTGGAATCGGAGACGACGCCCGATACCCCAACCCTAGGGGCGTCTGAGGGAGGACAGGAGGACTGAGCACGAGTTTGCCCGGCGTGCAAAAGAACAGCAGTTAGGATCAGCAACAGCAGGGAGCGGGACATAGGTACCTTTCGTGCAGAGGGCCTCGCTGCTCTCTTGCGAGCCAGTCGTCAGCCGTGGTTTATCGATCTCTCGCTTCAGTGGGGCTTCGCCACAAGACGCCAGCTGAAACGCTCAAGTTAAAAATGTGGACTGCAGCAAAACTTCAGACACGTATCGTCTCTGGCTTCGGCACTCTCTTTTCGAGGGGGGATTCCTCTGTGGGCATACCGTCTTCTTCGCCATGACGCGAAGCGACGCAGAGAGAGCGAGCATCCAGTCCAAACCAGCATGAGAGCGCCGATCATCGCGGATAAAGCGACGAGCCGGCCGGGGATGCCGAAGAGCTCTCCGGTGTGAAGGAAGCGGGCATACAATCTCCATTGGCGACCACGAGGATTCTTCGAGAAGGGTTCCCAACGAATTACCTGGCCGTCCTTTCGGGCGACGACCAACTGGGCTCGCTGTTGCGGGCGGCCGCCTTCACCCTCGTCGAGAGTGAAGGTTACATTTGGATCTTTGCCTGCGGGAAGACGCAGCGAAAGGCTCTTCCACCCGCTGTCCTGATGGATGGCCTTCAGAATCGCAAGATCAAGCGTGCTGAATTTATCAGCGGCCAGTGGTTTCGAACGTTTTGGCGCCATCTCCGCGCGATCTGGAGGAAGCGGAGTCCCCGCAGCTCGATACAGCAAGTTATTCGCCCAAGGGTAGGCCATGATGATGCCGCTCAATGTAATGAGAGCGAGAGGAAGCGACATCCAAAAGCCGAAGACGTTATGCCAGTTCCACTCGCGAGCGCGCCCATGCAGGCCACCGCGGAAGAGAACAGCAGGGCGAAGGTGTTTCCAGGTAAGTTGCCGTGGAAACCAGATGACGAGGCCACTGAGAATGAGAAATAAAAAGCCGAGGACAGCGGCGTTCTTGATCTGTCGCAGCGTCTCGTGACGAACGCCCCGGAGTGCAACCCATCGATGGAGATCGCGTGTCGCCTGAAAGAAATGACGGAGCCGGTTCGCCCCCGGACCGATCACCTTTCCATCACAGGGATTCACGAGCACCACGGCGTCCTGTCCAAGAACAACCTCCGCGGGCTGGTGCGGGTCTGAGTAGAGGGTTAAGCCGGTAGGCGCGGAGTTCTGAAGGTGCGCTGCGTTTGTGAGGATCGTGGACGGCGAGACGCAAGTCTGCGATGTCGGTGCAGTGATGTGTGAGCCGCGTTCTGCCCAATCGATGATCTGCGCCTGAAACGTCATGATGGCACCGGTGATCGCGAGAGATGCGATGATGAGGCCTACCGTGAGTCCGGTTACAAGATGCAGCCAGAAGATCAGTCTTCGTAGTGTCATCTGGTCTCCAGTCCTGATGCCTTCCCTACTCCCAAAGATCTCGGATTCTTCGCCAAAGCAGTTCTCCACGGTACCGACAGGGAAGATTGCATGGCTCCGCTGAGAGCAATCGTCTGCCTTCGGGTGATCGATTCAATACTTCCTGTCGCGCTTATTGGGGCAGCCGTGGAAGTGTTTTCCTCGTAAAACCAAATTACGACAACATTAGTCCGATATCAAGGCCGAACGATGAATCGATGTCGCGCCATGAGGTACGCATCTGTTTGTGTCAACCCGTTTATCTCTCGTTGGACTCCCGTGCTTCGTGTAAAGAGAACGGACGGTCTTCTCATTTCAGCCCATCCGATCACGGGTGTGCATGACCCTCTTGATTCGGAATCGATGCCAGATGCGGTGCGATGGAATGGGCGAGCCCAGAAGGCATGAGCTGTCCGAATTGTCCGAATTTTCATACCGTTTGATTGAAGCTGCGGAGTGCAACTTACAGTGCTTCGATGTCTTTAGTTGGGTAGTAAAAATAAATCCAGTAAATGCTTGACACATGTGCTCGACTTTCCTATATATTTCTCGCCACAAATAAAGTAGATTTTTTTCTTTTACTCGACTTCCTGGGACCGTAGCTGCAGAATGCGCCGAGAAGTTGAACATGTTGTGCGGAAGTATTTATGGAGGATCCTATGCATCGTGTTATCTTCGCAAATCTTGCTCTGGCCTGCATCAGCATGGTTGCCGTTGGCCAGGCTGTAGATAGCCAGCAGATCACAGGTACGGTGACCGATCCGACCGGAGCCGTCGTTCCTGGAGCACAGATCACGGTGACGAATCTGGCTACGGGTTTTAGTCGAACGACTACGAGTAATCAGGACGGTATCTATACTGCACTTAATCTTCCCGTCGGTACTTACTCCATTACCACCGTGATGCAAGGCTTCAAGAAGTCTGTAATCACGGGCGTGAATGTCGATGTAGGGGCTAAACCCGCAGTACTGATTGCATTGGAACTCGGTCAGGTCGGCGAGTCGGTGGAGGTCAAGGCCGACGCGATGCAGATTCAGACTACCAGCGCGGAGATCGGCGCCGTGATTACAAGCCAGCAGGCGACCCAGATCCAGCTGAACGGCCGCAACTACATCCAGCTTTTGACGCTGCAGCCGGGAGTCTCGCAGACGGTGTCCAGCGGCTTCAATATCTTCGGCACCTATGGAGCGAATGGAAATTCGCAGTCCGTCAACGGTATCCGTACGGACTCCGCGAACTTCTTTATCGACGGCGTGGATAACAAAGACAACGGAGGTAGTGGAAACAACTTTGTTAATATTTCCCCGGACGCCTTACAGCAGTTTCGTAACGTTGCATCGAGCTATGATGCCAGCTACGGCGGTACCTCGGGCGCGACGGTATCGGTCGCGGTGCGGAGCGGTGGCAAGGACTTTCACGGAGTGGCCTATGAGTACTTCCGCAACGATGCGATTCAGGCTTACCAGTTTATTCCTATCGGCGGCGCAATCGTTAAGCCACCTTTGCGCTATAACAACTTTGGTTATACCGTCGGCGGTCCGATCTATATTCCGGGGCACTTCAACACTCAAAAGGACAAGCTGTTCTTCTTCTGGGCCCAGGATTTCAAGCGCATTCGCACATCGACCATCGGCAGCTACAGCGTGCCTACGCCGACGGCTTTGAATGTGGCTCTCGCGGGGCCTACTACGGCGACCGGACGTGCCCTTGCCGCAACGCTGCTTACGTCACCGACCGGCAACTTCAGCTATCTAAGTGAGAACCCTTCCGATCAGCAAGAGTATCTCGTCAAGGTTGACTACAACCTCAACGAGAAGAATCAAATCAACGGCCACTTTGTCCACGACTCGTATACCAATACAGGTAATCCGACGAACTTCATCATCTTCCAGCGGCATTTGCCTGGGCTGACGGCCTCGCTGCAGTGGACGCATACCTTCAACACAAAGACGGTGAATACGCTGGTGGGTTCGTACTCCGGCAACATCATCCTTGAGTCCGATAGCATTGGCGCCAATCCACAGTTCAATAAGCCGGTGCTGCGATCGGACTATGGCCTGACGTACGCCACGCTCTACAACGCTTCACCGTATATTCCGCAGCTTGCCATTACCGGTTTTAGCCTGCCCTCCACGACGCCTCGCGCCTTTGATAACTATCAGCGTATCTATGCAGGCAAAGACGATTTTTCACGGATTCTGGGAAACCATGCGATCAAAGCGGGCGCTTATGTATGGCGCGGCCGCAAGAACCAGACAGCACCGCCAGCCCTGAACGGTCAGTTTACTTTTGCCAGCCTGGCGGCCCTGGTACAAGGAAACTTTTCTCAATACACCGAAGGCAGCAACACGCCGCAGGTTCAGGCGCGTTTCACGCAGGCTGAGTTTTATGTGCAGGATGATTGGACGGTCTCACGCAGGCTGACGTTGAACATGGGGCTTCGCTGGCAGTACATGCAACCCATCTACAGCTGGGCAAACAATGCTTCGGGCTTCGACCCTCGCTTCTACGATCCTTCAATGGCTGCAACCGTCAGCGCGACAAGCGGTCTGATTACGAACGCACCGTCGCCGTACAACGGGTTGGTGTTGCCCGGGAGTAGTTTCCCGTCCAAGGCTGCGTCTGTCGTTCCGGCATCGATCATCAACAATCCGCAGGTGCAGGCGCTCTTTCACAATCTGCCTCTTGGTCTGGTCAACACGAACTTCGATACCCTTGCTCCGCGTATCGGCTTTGCATGGGATATCGGTGGCAGACAGGACACGGTGTTGCGTGGCGGATACGGAATATCCTATGAGCGTGTGGAGGGCAACTATTACTACAACGCTGTATCGCAGGTACCCTTTACCGCGGTGGCCAGCCTGGGTACTGCAGGCAATGCGGATTCACTGGGGAGTGTGGGAACGTCTGCTGCACCTCAAAACATTACGAACACTCCGGACCCGAATCTGGCTCCCCCTCGGATTCATAACTACAGCCTTGGGATGCAACATCGATTTGCCAGCAATATGGTCTTCGAGCTTAACTACGTCGGTTCACATTCCGGAAACCTGACTTATCGCAAGAATCTCAATCAGGCGGCTGCGGGCACTCAGCAGGCGAACCCTGGCGTTGCTATCAATGCATTACGTCCTTACAAGGGGTATGGAGAGATCTACCAGTATACGAATGGCCTGACGACCAACTACAACTCGCTGCAATCACGGTTACAGATGAACTTCAAGCAGGGAGGCGTGGTCAATCTGTCTTACACCTGGTCCCAGGCGCTCACGGAAGGTTCGACCTTCGACTATCAACCGCAGGATAGCTTCAATCCACACGCTGATTATGGTCCGGCAAACTACAACCAACCCCAGATCTTTGTAGCGAGCTATGTGTATCCGTTCTCTTTCTGGCTGACCGAGAAGGATTGGTATAAGCGCATCCTCAGCGGGTGGCAGATCTCCGGCGTTACACGCATCTCCAGCGGTCTTCCCATCAACGTGACCCAGCCCACTGGAGTTTCGACGGCGGGAAATCTGGTTACCACCAGCAATGTGGCGCAGCGTATGAATATCGTCGGAAACCCGTATGCTCATGGCGGCAAGCAATACCTTGCTGCGGCAGCCTTTGCGCTTCCGGCGCCGGGGACTTACGGGAATGTACGGTATGACGGTATCAAAGGGCCGCTGTTCAATAATTGGGATGCCGCGTTGCAGAAGAATATCCCGATTCACGAGTCCATCGGACTTGAGTTTCGTGCCGAGATGTTCAACGTTCCCAACCATCTGTCTCTCTTTACGATCGCATCGACTTATGGGAGCTCGAACTTTGGGCAGGCGACTGCGGCAACGGATCCCCGGACGATGGAGTTTGTCCTGCGCATTCATTTCTGAGGTGTTCCAGAACCTCACATGGTACTCGCCATATCGTGCCACCTTCACGATGCGGCGGTCTGGCTGGCAGCCAAGAGGGAGAGGGCAGATCCTGTCAAGGACGGAGTGATTGGCCCGGCAGGGCAACCGAATACAGACTTTCCTCAGTGATCTCCTGGTGCATGCGATCGACGATCACAGCTAATGTCTTCGATATATCGAGCAGCGCTAGCTCCCTTTCTGAAAATTCAGCTTGGTTGGGACTGGTGGAGTGAGATAGAACCTTTCCGAGGTTTGTATAAGGAGCTCGATCGCACGGTTGTCCCCGAAGTTGATCCTCGAGGCACGCCGCCATAAGGTTGAATGCCCCGGCACAGTTTTCACGAAACTCGTCTTGCAGATGATAGAACGGACGCTGCCGTTGGTGCGGATCCCCGAAGATGCGGAATTGGATGAGAGGAGTCTCCAGGAGATAGAAGGTGCGCACGGCGGCTTGCCAGCGACGGATGCGATCGCGGGCGGCCATGTGGGTAGAGCGTCTTTGGCCGGTTTCAAAGGGCACAGCGTCGGCCTGCGCATTGACCTCGCCGAAGTTTCGATAGATTGCATCCCGCTGCATGCGGATTTTTATGATGGTTACGGCATCCACGCCGGAGTTGGATATCCGTACCAGCTCGCTCATCTGGCGAAGGTTGGCGACAAAGACACGGACCATCTCATCGACGGCGGGTCGCGAATACAGTTTTTCGAAGACCAGCCACATCATTGTGATCCCCAGGAGTACTCCGATGACACGGTCTCGAGCGACAGACAAGGAGGTTTGAATAGCGAACTCGTTGAGGTTGATCAGGTAAAAGGCCAGGGCCATCTGCAGGCCGGCGTAGGAGAGACGCGAACTGGAGGTGCCGACCCATGCCGCGATGGCGGTTACGCTCGCGATGAGCAGAGCAAAGCCGGCGATGGAATCGATGTAGGGAAGGATGAAGACCTGCGATCCCATGCCGAAGACGAAGCCGCCGATGAGGGCTCCGGAGATGCGCAGCACCTGTTTCTGGCGCGATGCTCCGATGTTGCTGAGGGCGGTGAGAACGCAGGTGGTGACGGAGGTCGAGATGCCAGGCCAGTCGAGCCCGACGTAGAGGATGTAGCACAGGGTCGCGGCGAGGGTTCCGGCGAGAGCGAAGCGAATATGGTCGGGGTTGCTGAAGGCGTCTTCGACAAAGATGCGATCGGAATTGGGCTTTTCTTCGAGGATATTAAGCCGAGGGTCGATGGTTTTATCGCTGGAGAGAACAGAGGGGAGCAGGTCTACCAAGAGCCCCAACTCGGCGAGAAGGGGCTCGCGCGTGGTTTCCATCCTCGGTGTATCCGATGGCTTGGGCTGTACATCCACTGACAGCGAGCCGCGGATCGCGGCTATCTTTTCTGAAAGCAGCGCCGCCTGCTGACGGTCGGCGGGGTCGAGCGTCGGCATCGTCTGGGAGAGCGCCGCGGAAAAATCAATCCCGCGACCGACCAGGGAAGCGAGTGCGCTCATCTTTACACGATAGGCGGCGCTTACATTGCCGCGCGCAAGATTTCGACGGATCGTGCCCATGCCGATGACGGCATATTGTTCGAGGTGTTGTGCGTTTTTGGGCGAGATCGGGGTGCCGGTTCCGTAGCTTCGCAGCAGAATCTCGATCTGTTCCAGGCGGGCATGGATTCCGTCGAGGATGTCGTTCGATCGCGAGATGGAATGAAAGACGATCTCCACGCCGAGGGTCGTCACTGCTCCGATAAACGCCGCTGCCACCTGCCAGAGCGTGAGCTCCACATTGACGTTCGGGGGGCCGGGCAGATACCAGATGGAAAGTGCATTGGTGGCGATCACACTGAGTCCGCTCGCCAGCGCGAAGTTGGAGAGCGTGCGCAGGAGAAAGAAGATTCCGAAGAGGCTGATCACCTCCCAGAGGAAGTGCATCTCCGGCATGGAGGCGAAGAAGCGGGCACCTATGGGCACGAAGAGACCGCCTAAAGCGAAGGCCAGGACGAGATAGAACGCAGATCGCGTGGTGGAGAGCAGATTTTCCCGGGAGAGAAGGAATGCGATCAGCGCGCCGATCGATCCTCCGGGAATTCTGAAGGTGACGATGAGGATTGCGCTCAGGGTCGCCGCGAGGACCATCCGGGCGACGACTCCTATTCTGCCGGGATAGGGAGAGAGCTCTTGCCGCAGAAAGCTGCTGAACCATGCAGTGAATCGCGAGGTATGCGGAATATGGATCGCGGAACTCGCCATGGAGATCTACCTGGGGGAGAAAGAGGATTGACCGCGGATGACGATGACGGCAGACTCGCCCAGACGGAATAGATCCGTGGGAGGAGATTGAATTCGCACGCGAACAGGGAAACGAGAGGCGAGGTGAACCCAGTTGAGGGTGCGTTGGACGTCGGGAAGCCCTGGCTGCGTCAGCCTTCCGACCAGATCGGCATCGGGCGTGACGCCGTAGCCGACGCTGTCGACGACTCCTCTCAACCGGAGGTTCGGCCGGGAGAGAGCGTAGACCTCCGCTTCCATCCCAGGGTGGATTCGATGAAGCTGGGTCTCGCGAAAGTTGCCGATCGCCCACCAGACGCGGGTATCGATAAGCGTGAAGATCTGTTGGCCGGCGGTGGCGTACGCTCCCTCCGAGAGGGTGAGATTTGTAACCCGCGCGTCAAATGGGGCGACGATTCGAGTGTGGTCGTAGTTGTACTGGGCCGTATCGATGGAAGCCTGTTTCCCTGGAAGCTGCCCTTCGAGAGGCTCGAGCGTGGTGACGTTGTGCGATGCCTGCTGCACCTGCTGATGGCTCTGCAACAGATTGGCCTGTCCCTGCTTGTATTGAGCCTCCGCTGAATTCAGGGTTGCCTGGGCCAGGGCGAGCTGAGAACGTGCCTGCTGGGCCGCTTGTGCGCGGGAGATGCGAAGGGTGCGGGCCTGATCGATCTGGTCGACGGTGACGAATTGCTTCGCGAGCAGAGGCTCGATGCGATGAAGGTTGTTGGTGGCGTAGGCCAGCTCGGCGTCGGCTCGATCGACCGCGGCTCTGGCGTTGTTGACGTCGGCGTTCGCCTGCTCGATGGAGGCCGAGGCGCGCAGAAGGCTCGCTTCGGAGCTAAGTTCGCTGGAGCGAGCGACATCGACTCCGCTGCGCTTGCCGGCGATGATGCGCCGTTCATCTTCGATCTCTCCCTGGAGTGCCCTCTGGTCGGATTTCGTACGAGCGAGCGCATAGGCATAGGGGCGATCGTCGATCTGGAAGAGCGGCTCTCCTTGTTTGACGAGCTGATTGTCGGCGACATAAAGGTGTTGGATGGGGCCGCTGACCAGAGGAGCGATTCCGATGAAGTTTGCGAAGATTTCTGCGTCGTCGGTGCGAGGGTCGAGGGTGATGCGATGGATGACCAGAGCGCCGGTGATGCAGGCTCCCAGGACAACCAGAAAGGCGAAGATGCCTCCGAGCCGCTGGTTGGATTTCGATGTGTCGTCGGGTGTCATTTCCATCTCACTAAGCAAAGAAGGTTAACCACATCGTGAACGCGAAAAAGGCTGCAAGGCTGGGGTAGACGAGGATGCCCCAGGGAACATTCTTGTCCCACTGGCATCGGATGAAGATCCAATTGACGATTGCAGCAAAGGTTACTCCTGCAGCCATGCAGATGAGCCATGCGGGAAAGAAAGATCCCATGATGTTGAAAGAGGGGGCACGCCCACAGCCTGCGAGCAGAAGGCTCGTTCCCGCGATGGCCGTCAGGCGTCGTGCTGTGGCTCGCGCGGATGCAACGGCCGACTTATTCATGGTCCCACCTTTGGAGGTTGTGTCTGGATCAGATCGCCGGTGCGGAACGCCAGGTTTGCGACCTGCAGCAACAGCTGAGTACGCGCGAAGACATCTTCGGAACGAGCCTGCGCCAGGACCTTCTGCGCGGAGACGACATCGAGAAGATTGCGGACGCCGTAACCGTACGATTCGCGCGCAGCGTCGTAGGACTCGCTGGACGCGGCGAGCAGAGCCGCTGCCGACTGCTGCTGGCGCAGGGCGGTCTTCATGTTCGAGTAGGCAGTCCAGGTTTCACTGGCGATCTCATCGCGCAGGGCATTGATTCTAGCCTGGGCTGCTTTTTTCTCCGCCTGCGCTTCGGCGATCTGATGTTCGCGGCGAGTGCCATCGAACAGGGTCCACTTCAGGTTGACACCGACGCTCCAGACCTCGCCTTCAGCATAGGAGCCGGGGAGCAGGTCCTGTTGACCATACGCTCTAGCGAGGCCGCCGTCTCCCGAGAAAGTCAGTGTAGGAAAATAGGCAGACCGCGCTTGCTTCATGTTCGCGGATGCTGCGCGAACCCGGGCTACCTCCTGCATCAGCTCCGGTCGCTGCGAGAAGGCGCGATCGATCTCCTGGTCGATCGAGTCGGCCATGGCCGTGGGAGTGGGAAGATCGCCGACCTTCTGAATCTGAATGACGGTCGCAGGAGGCAGACCGAGAACGGTTGCAAGATCTCCGTGGGCGATCTCCTCTCCGCCGATTGCAGCCTGCAGGTCATACTCTGCCTGGGTTCTGGCCGCAGTTGCTTCGAGCAGGTCGGGGCGGGTCGCGAGTCCATTTCGCAATCGGCTGTCGGCGTCCTCTTCGATGGTCTGGGCGTTCTTGAAGCTGACCTCTGCGGCCTCTCGTTGTCCGATCGCGTTAAGGATCCTGTAGTAGGCAGAGGAGGTCTGGAAGATCAGCTTGCGATGAACGTCGTTGAAGGCAAGATTGGAGACAAGGAGGTTCGCCTTCGCCTCGTCGATCGCTCCACTTCTTCCGCCGAAGTCGAAGATCAGGTAGTCCACGCGCAGGGCGGGGCGATAAAGGCCAAGCGTCTGGCGGTGAAAGAATTCGCCGATCAGGGCGGCTTGACGAATCGTCGTCCCCAGTACGGTCGCAGCGATTGTGGGGTAGAGAGCGCTCTTGGCTATTCCGACGCTTGCGGCGCGCGCTTCGGCCTCCTGCCAGGCCACTCGTGTTTCAGGGTTATGTTCCTGCGCCAGGTCGATGAGTTCCGCAAGGGTATAGATGTGGTTCGGATCGATGGCATACTTGGCTTCGGCCCGGGAAGACAACTCCTGGTTCAGGCCCTGTTCTTCTTTTCCGTGCCAGGTCTTGCTCGAAACACCGGGCGCTTGTTGCGCAGCCAGTGGAAGACAAAAGGACGCAATCAATGCGACCCCTCCAAGCGAACACACAAGGGAGGGCCATTTGGGCAATAACCATGGGAGACCGCTGGATTGCACGATACTCAGCAGCATAAGTTCAACTGGGGCTTTGCGCAATCCGTTCTGGCTAACCCCTGGAATCCTGGCTTATTCCGGCCTCATTTCAGAAGATCGAGAGCGATCGCCTTCGAGTCGTGATGGATCTCGGCGATTCTGAAGCTTCTGACCTGACCCACCAGAAGAGCTTCGACCGTTTGCGCCGCCTTCGACTCTCCCTTCCATCGCGCATTGAGCATCGAAGTCAGGGCGGAGAGATCGAGAGCGGGTTCGTTTTGAACGGCCTCATGAATAGCGCCGGCTGCAATCGTGCAGGTGGCCAGGACGCCTTCGCCGAGCTCTACCTTGGCAGAACCTGCTCCTTGCTCCACGATGCGTCCCGAGACGACATCTCCGACCTTGTGCTCGGCGAGGAACGCGTCCAGATCGGTGGGGATCAGTTGCTTCATGCTTAGCTTGATCTGCCGCTTCTCGGGATCGAGAGCCTGTACCTGGGTCTTGACGATCTGCCCCACATGCAATTCTTCCTGCGGATGGTTAAGGCGTCTATCGGAGGTGATCTCGCTGATATGGATAAGGCCCTCGACGCCTTCTGCCAATTTAAGAAATGCACCGAACTTTGCGAGCCGTGTGATCGGTCCCTCGACGACGCTTCCGGCGGGAAATCTTTGCGGCACATCGGCCCATGGGTCGCCCAGGGCCTGCTTCAGTCCCAGCGACAGCCTGTGCTCGCCGGGATCGATGGAGAGGATGATCGCATCGACCGAATCTTCCAGCTTCAAGACATCGCTGGGTTTCCTCACCTTCTGGATCCAGGACATCTCGGAGACGTGGATGAGACCTTCGATGCCGGGCTCAAGCTCGACGAAGGCACCGAAATCGGTCAACCGTTTGACGGTGCCGGTGATGCGCTGAGCGACCTGATATTTGTCGGCAACAGAGTCCCATGGCTCCGGCTGCAGCTGTTTGAGACCGAGTGAGATGCGTTGATTTTCGGTATCGAGCTTGAGCACCTTGACCTGCAGCTGCTGACCCGCCGATACGATTTCCTCGGGTGAGCCGACTCGACTCCAGGACATGTCGCTGATGTGCAGAAGGCCATCGATTCCGCCGAGATCGACGAAGGCACCGTAGGGAGTGAGGCTGCGCACCTGGCCGATGAGGACGTCGCCCGGACGGATCTCCGCATAACGCTTCTGTCCCTGCTCACGTGCCTGCTCTTCGAGGACGGATCGACGGTCGACGACGACGTCTTCGTCGGCGGCATCCAGCTTCACGATCTTGCAGGTAATCTCCTGCCCGACGAGCCGCTCCTGCTCTGCCGCGTCGCGGGTTCCGCTGCGCGATGCGGGCATGAAGGCACGGACACCGACATCGACGGAGAGCCCGCCTTTGACCACGCCGGTCACGGTTCCAACCACCAAAGCCTGCTCCGCAAATGCCTTTTCGAGCGCGGCCCAGTCGACGGGCTGCACCACCTTTGAGAGGGAGAGAGCGTAATAGCCCTCCTCGGTGCGTCCCTTCAACGACACCAGCATCCTGGCGCCCGGCACGGCATCTTCCGCGTTGTTCTTAAGAGCGGTGCGGGGAAGTGCTCCTTCGACCTTCAGGCCGATATCGAGGATCACGAGGTCGTCGGTGAGCGAGACTACGACACCTTCTCTTTGAGCCGACTCAGAGCCCGCTTGCTTCGGATGCTCTTTCTCGAACTGAGAGAGAAGAGCCTCAAAAACTTCCGAGCTCTCTTCAGGCTGGGAGGTGATTTCGTTGGAGGGAGGGAGGTCCGGAGTTTCCTGATTTGCCATGGCGGTTGTCTTCATTTTAGTCGCGATTCGGCTGGCCTCTTCAACCTGTCCTCATCGCGAGAGCAATTCCAATATCGTACGACTTCTCGATCAAGCATATGGCCCAGAAAACCGATTAGTATGGGGTCCAATGAGAACCCTGGACTGGATCGTGCTGTGTATCTATTTCCTGCTGATGCTGGGAATGGGGCTTTGGGCGCGAACCAAGGTCAGGACTGCGCGGGACTTCTTCACCGCGGGCGGCGCGATGCCGTGGTGGCTCTCCGGGATCTCGCATCACATGTCCGGGTATAGCTCCGCGGTCTTTGTCGCTTATGCCGCCATTGCGTACACCGCCGGACTGAGTATCTACATCTGGTGGGCCTGCTCGATCAGTCTCGCACTCATGATCGGGTCTTCGATCTTTCCCGCCCGCTGGTCGAAGCTGCGCCAGAGATTAGGGATCATTTCGCCGCTTGAGTATCTGGCGACCCGCTACAACCTTCCGGCACAGCAGGTCCTGGCCTGGAGTGGGGCGCTGCTGAAGATCTTCGACGTGGGCGCAAAATGGATTGCAGCCGCCATCCTTCTCCAGGCCTTCGCCGAGGTTCCGATTCTTGGCGGAGTCCTGCTCACTGGGTCCGTCACCGTTGTCTATTCCGTATTCGGAGGGCTGTGGGCCGACGCTCTTACCGATATGAGCCAGTTCATCATCCAGGTGCTTGCCGGGACCGTCATGCTCTTCGCCGTGCTCTCCAGGCTCGGAGGGATTTCCTCTCTCTGGACGATATGGGACCGGCTTCCGGCAGGACACTCCCGTCCCTTCGTGGGGCAATATACGCTGGCCTTCAGCATCGTGTATCTGCTGGTTAATTTTCTTTCCTACAACGGCGGCACGTGGAACCTCGCTCAACGATTTATTGCCGCCCCAACCGCAGCTGCGGCGCGCAAGGCCGCTCTGCTCTCCGCCGGTCTTTACCTGATCTGGCCGCTGGTGCTCTTTTATCCGATGTGGGCGTCTCCGCTGCTGCTTCCCGGTCTTGCCGATCCATCGCAGTCGTATGCTCTGCTGACGGAGAAGCTTCTGCCGCAGGGGCTGGTGGGCCTGGTCCTGGCGGGCATTTTTGCCCACACCATGGCAATGACCTCTTCCGATGCCAATGCCGTCTCTGCGGTGGTCGTCCGCGATATCCTGCCTGCCCTGCGCAAAGATCGCCAGCGTCCCGGCGATCGTGCCCAGCTGCTGTCGGGGCGCATCTGCACGCTGATCTTTCTCACTCTCAGCATGGGCATCGCGCTCACCGCTGACCACTTCGGAGGCGTGATCGGCCTGGTTGTGCTCTGGTATGGGGCGCTGCTCGGTCCCATCTCGGTTCCCATGCTCTTCGGCATGTTGAATCTCTTTCGCCGTTCGGGGGCGAATGCGGCGATCGCCTCGTGGGCGGTTGGGGCGATAGCCTTCGGTCTGATCAAATTTGTATTCTTCGCCCAGATCGAGCATCTCCATGGAGATCTCACGACGACGATTACCGTTGCAGGTCCTGTCCTCAGCTCGCTTGTCGCGTTTATTGCAGTGGGCTTTGTATGGCCGGCGAAGAACCAAGCTGCCGACGATCTTCTTCGACTGATTAATGAGGATGACGCTTCGAAGGCCTCACCGGCCGAGCGAATTGTCGTCTGAGAGAATTGAAGCATGCAACCAGCCTTGATTGAAAAAAGCATGCCCTCTCCTTTCGTCGCCGAGTCGCGCGCACTTATGGGGCGAAGGGCAGCGGAAGACATCGCCTCTACCTTGCGCCAGCTGCTGCAGTCGCAGCAGAGTGTGCGTATGATCTTCGCGGCGGCTCCGAGTCAATCCGAGATGCTGGCAGAGCTGATCGTTATGCCTGGGATCGGCTGGTCGCGCGTCACCGCCTTTCACATGGATGAATATCTGGGACTGGGGGCCGAGGCTCCGCAACGTTTTGGCCTGTGGCTGCGTCACGCGATCTTCGATCGATTGCCCTTTGCCGCAGTTCATCTGCTGGAACCCGGCAATGACCCTGAAACTACCGCCGCCGATTACGCGAACAGGCTGGCCGAGCATCCCATCGATATCGTCTGTTGCGGTATTGGAGCGAACGGTCATCTTGCGTTCAACGATCCTCCGGCAGACCTTCATGATCCAGTGGATGTGAAGATGGTGGAGCTCGACACAGCGTGTCGCCAGCAGCAGGTGGATGATCGCTGCTTTGAGCGCTTCGAGGATGTTCCCAACCACGCTCTTACACTCACGGTTCCACGGCTGCTTCTCAGCGATCGGATCTTTTGTTGTGTGCCCGGCGCGAACAAGAGTGAGGCGGTGCGGCGTAGCCTGCGGGATCCAATCAGTGGCGCCGTTCCGGCGACTGCGCTTCGTACCCACTCCAACTGGTCACTCTATCTTGACCAAGATTCCGCAACTGGTCTGAAGGCGTGATCACTGCTGATTGGAGCCGTGCTGGGACAGACGGGGATAACTCTCTGTTTACCTTTACGGCGTGCCGCTAATTTCCGTCGAGCGTCAGAGCATACATTGTGTCGCCTGCGCCGGCGATCACATACTGCTTGCCGTCCAGCATCCAGGTGGAAGGCCCATTGCTTATATGACCACCAAGCTTCTCCGACCACACAATCTTTCCATTGGCGGGATCGAAGGCTGCCAGCCGGTCTGAATCTCCCGTGAACAGCAGATCTCCCGCTGTCGTGAGAATTCCGCCGGACATTCCACCGCCCTCTCCTCCCTGGCCTTTGGCAACATGCTTCCAGCGCACGCTGCCGTCCCGCACGTCCAGCGCAATCAACGACGACGCCGGATCGAAGTGTCCTGAGCTTCCGCCGCCATAGCCCTGTGGCTCGGATGAGGTGTCGTAGAGATACGCCACGCTGTATCCTTCCGTGGCGTTGACATAAAACAGGCCGGTGAGGGGGCTATAGCTCGGAGGAGGCCAGTTGGTGGCTCCATTGCTGGCGATGTCCACCATCGAGCCGTCTACGCTCGGCTCTTTCCCGGGATCAGGGATCGGCTGTCCCCTCTCGTCGAGTCCCTTCGCCCAGTTCGCTGTCTTGGTGAATGGCTTGGAGACGAGGTTCTTTCCCGTCTTTCGATCGAGCACGAAGAAGTATCCGCAGCGCCCGGCCTGCGCCAGAAGCTTTCTCGGTTTGCCATCGATCGTTTTGTCGAAGAGGATCGGCGTCTCCACGTTGTCCCAGTCGTGCGTGTCATGCGGCGAGGCCTGAAAGTACCAGACCATCTTCCCCGTATCCGGGTTCAGCGCCACGATCGAATCGGTATAGAGATTAGCGCCCTTCCGACCCTGCCCCGCAAAGACAGGGTTGGTATTGCCTGTGCCCCAATAGATCAGGTTCAGCTCCGGGTCGTAGGTTCCGGGGAGCCAGGTCATTCCTCCGCCGTGATCCATCGCCTGCTGGTTCGGCCACGTCTCCGATCCGGGATCTCCCATCTTCTGTGGCTCCGACCACCATCGCCACTGCAGCTCGCCCGTCTCCGGATCGCGCGCCTCCAGATATCCGCGCACATCCATCGCATCGCCACCGACGCCGATCAGCACATGATTCTTGACGATCACAGCGGCCATGGTCGTGAAGTATTGCAGCTTCTCGTCGGCGACCTTTTTACGCCATCGTTCTTTACCGGTCTCCGCATCCAGCGAGAGGAACCAGCCATCCGGGGTGAGGAAGTAGATCCATCGGCCATACATGCCCACACCACGCTGGCCCAGCAGATGACCGCCTTCGTCCTGGAAGTCGAATCTCCACTTCTCCACACCTGTCTTCGCATCGACGGCAAAGATGTGGTCGGGAATGGTGAGGTAGAGCACTCCGTTCACCATCAGGGGAGTTGATTTGATGACGGGATTTCCAATTCCGCGGAGGGGCGCAAGCCCGGTGATCTTGTACTTCCACTTCACCTTGAGTTGGTCTACGTTTTTCTGGTCGACCTGTTTCAGGTCGCTGAACCTGCGCCCGGAGTAATCGCCATTATAGGTCGGCCACGCATCCGCCGGTGGATGGAACAGTGTCAGCGCCTTCGAATCCAGTCCCTGCGCCGCAAGCGATGGAAGGCAGCCAGACAGCGCAACCGCGGCGCTGCAGAACAAGGCGAGATGGAGGATAAAGGGCCGCTTCATTTCAGAGTCAACAGGTACCGTGTCAGGTTGTGCAGATCGTCGTCGGTGTACTTCGGCAGGAGTGAGCGATGGCCGCCGAGCTTGTCGGGGATCTCGACCTGGATCGTATCCGTTGGCCACGTTGAGCGCGTGCCGTCGTCCGCCTTCAGGGTGGTTTCAAAGTCGTCGTAGTGCACTAAAGTCCCGGCAATTTTTTTGCCGTCCGGCGCTGTCACGATGGCCTGACGTGGCTCGGAGCCTGCAGGCCATGCAATGTGAGCCAGCATGGTCGTGGGTTGCGGATATCGCGTGCCGACCTTCGCCAGATCTGCCGTCACCGAGTGGCAGCTCGAGCAGTGCGCCGCAAAAAACTTTTCGCCTTTGACGGCATCGCCCGTTGTCATCGTGTCGGAGTGTTTGTACAGGCCCCGATTCGCCGCCAGTTCCACCTGTTCATGCAAAAACTCGGCGATATCGTACCGTTCGGCCTCAGATAGGTTTGGGAATGGCGGCATCCCCCCCTGGGGCCGCCCATCATGGATCACCTGCCCGATCTCTTCGCCCTTTTCGTCGTGCAGGACTACTACCGATCGCAGCAGATTCGGGCCTTGTCCTCCCCGTGCATTCTGCCCGTGGCACGCCGCGCAATTCTGCGTAAACAAAGGTTCGCCGCGTTTCGCTGCCGCCGCATCCGGAACAGGGCCCAGGCCCAGAAAGTCATGAGAATTTCTCGCCGGCCGCTTCGGCTGCTGCATGTCAGGCTCCTGAGGAGCAGCCATGACTGTGCTCGACCAGATTCCCTCCGTCGCAGCCGAGAGACATAGCAGGCTTGCAACTCCGAGCACAACTCCTGTCTTCTTCAGCCTCAACGATTCCTAAATCCCTTCCTCAACAATGGTTGAACCAGTATATCCATCACGTTGGCGTTCTGGCATCGACGGTTCCAAAGGACTCTTTCTTTCGCGACTGGGGATCGAGCTGAATACCAGAACGATTCCGTTAGGATTACAGAGAGGAAGGTAGGCAAGTGAAAAAGGCCGTTGCTCTTCGGCATATCAGCTTCGAAGATCTTGGGACGCTTGAACCACTGCTGCGCGAGCGTAACTATGAGGTGCATTTCATCGAAGCCGCGGTCGAGGATCTCAAGAGCGTTGACGCGCTTGAGGCTGATCTCCTCATCGTTCTTGGCGGCCCCATCGGGGCATTCGATGAGGGGACGTATCCGTTTCTAAAACACGAGCTCGATCTTGTGGCCCACCGCCTCGATCATCGTCGGCCCTTGCTGGGGATCTGTCTCGGAGCCCAATTGATTGCGCGTGCCTTGGGAGCGAAGGTCTACCCTATGGGGGTGAAAGAGATCGGCTTCGACCCGATTGAACTTACGCAGGAAGGCGAAGAATCCTCGCTGATTTATCTGAAAAATATTCCGATTCTGCACTGGCATGGAGATCAATTTGATATTCCACCTGGCGCGTCGCGGCTGGCGAGCACGCCTATCGGAAGAAACCAGGCATTTTCATTTGGACCGCAGGTTCTGGGTCTGCAGTTTCATGTCGAAGTCGATGTGTGGAAGTTCGAACACTGGCTCGTCGGACATGCCAGCGAATTGAACTCTGCAGGGATTGATCCACGGCGTCTTCGCGGCGATGCGGCTGCATTGCAGGAGCGGCTTGCGCTTGCTTCCCGTGCCATGTTCTCGGCATGGCTGGATGGACTGTGAACTTACAAAGGCGTGCACGATAATCTGTAGAAGATGTTCTGGTCGCTGGTGTATATGGTGTAGGGGTAACTACCAGCGGCTTTATCAGCATGCGGCGGTTCACTCGGGAGACACGATTAAACTGCGTTTTGAGCCGCAAGCCCGTTAGAGTGCTGGAGGCATGGCAAATTAAGGGGTTCCTCGAAATGCGGTTGTTGGGTTGAAGGTGGCACCGATATTAAGTAGGCTCGTATAGTGCTTCACAATTGCGATTCGATCTCGCGGAACGTAAAGCGTATCCCCTGGCTCGAGTGCCATGTCATGTTCCAGACTTGGAGTTTCTTTCATCTTCGAGAAGTTTAGTTGATGCACTTCGGCAAACCGGTCATTGACCTTTCGTAAGAGCAAGAGCTGACCCGACTTTGCGGAATCACTCAGCCCACCAGACTGCATAATCGCCGACAATGCGGTGGTACCCTCTCGCAGCTCGATCTTGCCAGGATGACGCACCTCTCCGGCGACAACGACCGAAGGTGGAGTGAACTCCTTCAGGATCAGGATCAGCTCCGCCTGGTTCAGGCGTTCACTTGCTTTCGCAAGGATCGCATCGTGCGCCTGATCTATCGTCATTCCCGCGACCTGGATCTCTCCCACCACATTCAGACTCACAAATCCATCAGGCTGTACGGCCACGATCTGATCCAGATCCGGTGTCAAACGGTACTTCAGCTGCAGCTTATCTCCAGTTCGCAGAACGTAGCGAGCGTCCGCTTTGGGGTCTTGGCTTTGCGCCTTGAAAGACATCAAAAGAAAGAGACAAGCTGGAAGAATCAAACATTTGAGAAGATTGCGCATCGATATCCCTCTTGACCGAGCATCGTGCCGGAACCGAGATGCGCGGCCCGGGGCCGCTCCATCCTGATACGCATAGGGTACCATTCTTCTCTTGAGCGGCTGGCCAGCGGTAACGGAGGCTAGGGGAGAAGGACATCCGAAGCATGAAAGATTCCGACGGACTGGGTGCCTACCTGTGTCGAAGCAAGCGGCTTCGCACAGATTCTGCCGAGCATCTTCGGTGAAGCTGGGCCCGCCTGCGCCGGTTCGTGAACGATGAAACATCCATTTTGCTCAATCGGATTCTCAATCGTTGCGTAATACTCGACCGGGTAGAGCTTCAAGACCTCACGGAGAGGCGTTCTGGCCTTGACCAAATCGAGATATGGCCGGTCCATCATCAATCCTTCGAGCTGAACTACGGCGCTGTTGGAACGATAGCCCGCGGCCCCGGCGCAATCCCCCATCGCTACCGTTCCAGGGTGTGCCTGAGAGAAGTCCGCTACGAATCCGCTGAACAGAGCGAACGCAGGCGGCTTCTTGCCGACCGAGTATGCGACCACGTACAACACAAGAAGTGTGCTTAGCGCGCCCATGATCCTGATGTCTGTGCGGGAGTGAGCAAGGACACCACCGAACTCGAATCTCTTGCGATTCAGCATCGCGACCATTGCAGCGAATACTGCGAAGGTGAGTGAGTAGTAATACCAGGGCCACAGGTGCCAGTCACTCATAAGACATAGCACTCCGATATGAATCACGGGAAAGAAGAACAAGGCGGCCAGCAGCGCATTCTGCTGTTTCGTCCGGCGATCTCGCTCTCTGAGCAGAAAGTAGATTCCAGCCCCGATTGCCACGAGCGCTGTGTAGGCGAAGGCGATCTTTGCTCGATCCGGATGAACGACAAAATCGCGGAGAGCCTCCGCCGATGGAGGCAGCAGCGGCTTCAGCTGTTTTGCCATCCCTGAGATCGGGAGCAGGGTATGAAAGATAACCAGGTTGGTGGTCAGGTACAGAGGAAAGAGAAGGCCTCCGATACAGAACACAGCTAGGCGGCGCAGTCGCTCGCCTCCGGACGCCTGCATCATAACCATCTGCGCCAGCAACACCAGCGCGATCAGAAATATTGAATCTAGACGCGAAAGGATCGTCAACGAAGCCAGCAAACCGTAAAAAAGTGTCTGCCGTGTCGACCAGCGAAATGCCGGGCTCAAAACGTGAGCAAGCATGCAGAAACCCAACGGCAGGGTAAGCGTCACTTCCATGCCATATCGGAACAGCAGCAAAGTGTGCAGCGAAAGCACCAAAGCAGCCACTCGCCGGACGGCTGGCTCAACCTCAAACGCGGCCAAGCATCGAATCGCCGCGAAATAAAATACGATGGTGGCCGCTAGACCGACGGCCTGCGCTGCCACAAAAAATAACATTCCGGGAGATATTCGATACAAGAACGCCAGCACAATGAGCCACAGCGGGTGATAGCCATTCGTCAGGTGCGTCCCATCAAAGGTGGAAGAATGGGTTAGTACGAGTCGCTTAGCGACCTCAGCATAGTAGAAGAAGTCGTCTTCGAAAAAACTCCAATACGTGGCGCCATGCAAAAACCGCGAGAACAACGCTGTTATCGCTGCTGTCAAAAGTATGAAAAGATGCCACGTCCAAGACCCGTTCTCCCCCCTCTCAGAGGCGCGTTCCTCAATCTTCGCAGTTCTGCTCGTGGCTTCTATCGACATGCCTTCGCTCTTTTAATTCTCATCGAGAAGCGTCCCTAAAGATACTTCTACAGTTTTAAAGCCAAGGCCCATTTTGCAATATGAATCCATCATGACATCTAAATACCATGCTCGGCAATCGATTCGGAGATTACCTTTGTAACTCTTGGCAAGAATAAGTGATCTGCAGCTTGCAGTCGCGAAGGCTTCAAGTTTGTCTTTTGATCTTGCCAGCCGTATTCAGGAGTTATGACGTAAATATCTTTCTCGAGTGGCAAGCCGATATAGGCTGCCGTTATGGGGCAGCTTGCTTTCGATGTACCTGAAGAGGTAGCGGAAAACGAGGAACCCGGTGACTAGGGACGTCGCTGGGCGACGGTGGACGCAGTCTCCTGCGAACCCGTCTCTGTGTGAATTCCCGTTAACAGGGATAAGTACAGAGAATTTTCCCGCTGTTCCGAACACAAAGCGCGAGATTCTTCATTTTCACTAATGACGCTGGACCAAGCATTATTTATGAGCCTCCAGGTCATACGAAACAGGGAATTGTGGAGACCTATCAGGAATTTGTTTTAGCGATTCGAGTTACCATCGGAGATTGCTTTGGCAATCGTCGTAGCTTCCTATAACCCAATTTGGGGTACCAAAGTAGCTTTGTCACCCATTGATATAGCAATGGCGTGGAATGCGGTCGCACAATTCTCTCGAAGGTTTCCGAGAACCTTCCGATTAAGCGGAACTGCTGTGCGCAATCTTGCGTATCTCGTGTTGCTGATAGGAGGCAATGAGGTCATCGGTACTAACAACAGATACGTGGTCGCACCGATAAGGGCAAAGGCACGCATTCCATCCCTTGACGTGATCCGCGGACTATCCATCTTGGGGATTCTTGCAGTCAACGCCGACGGATTCGCGGCTCCCACGGTCGCCTCTCTCAAACCTTTGATCTGGCCGTTTGGCAATCAAGGCTGGACCGCAATCTCATACTGGGTGATGGACGCCTTCTTCCACGAGAAATTTCTAACATTATTCTCGATGCTGTTTGGCATGTCCTTGTTCCTCGTCGGCGGCGAGCGATCAGACAAGCAGAAGGGACGGATCCTTTGGCGCAGACTGGGGGTGCTCTTTCTCTTCGCCATGCTCCATGGCTTCGGTATCTGGTGGGGCGACATTCTCTCGCTTTATGCAACCACGGGTGTACTGATGGTCTTCTGCCGATCGTGGCGGCCGAGGACACTGATGATTGTCGGGATCGGTCTCTACGCGCTCGTCGGATTCAGGCATCTGCCGCCCGCAGCGTTGCCGTTCGTACAGCCGGCTGCCAAGATCCATGCGATGGCCCGGATGGTCCCGAGTGAGGCAGCCATAGCCGATAGCAGGGGCAAGGCGGCAGCCGATATCGCAGAAGCCAAAAGTTCCTGGGCGGGAGCCTACCGCGTGAATACGCTCGAATACGTGCATATCTTGTCCCGCTCTTCGTGGAGCCTCCCTTCCACATTGGGGCTGATGATGATCGGCCTCTCGTTGTTCAAGTCCGGTTTCATCGCGGGCAGGTCCAGCACGCGGCGCTATGCCGTCGTCATCCTGCTTGGCACAGTTGCGCTCGTAATGGTCGCCTGGCTGGCTTGGCGAAAGGATGTCGCCGAGGTGCCGGTTTTGGGAGGGGATAGTATCGAGTTCTTCTTCACGCCGGTAGTTTCGCTGGCCTACGCCAGCGCTCTGATCCTGCTCTTGAGGGCCGGCGCCACGTCTCTCTTGTCTCCACTTGCGGCAGCCGGACGAATGGCCTTCACCAATTATCTAACCCAATCCCTCATCATGACGTCCATTTTCTATGGGGGACGCGGTGGGCTAATGGGCGAGATAAACCGGCCGGGCCTCTGGGCAATCGTCGTAGCCGTTTGGGTTCTACAGCTGATTTGGTCGCCGATCTGGCTGTCACGATTTGAGATGGGGCCGTTTGAGTGGGCGTGGCGCTGCCTGACCTATGGCCGTTTAGTTCCTTTTTTGAAACGAGGATGAGCACCCTTCAACGATGACGATTTCAGTGCAACTGCATCCATCGGCGATCCTTCGAGCCCGAACCAGGGAAGACCAAGCGCGAGATACGAAGAGCTCTCTGGATGACCCGAGACGGGTGACTTTCCCCCTCAAGTCAAACAAACCTCCTGTTAACTATAGATAACGCTTGCAACTTACGAGGCCAGGAGTCTATAGATTCGGCCCTGTATTTACGTGTTAGTTTGCCCGTGCTCTCTTCTCTTGATTATTTTCAATGGGATAACGATACGTTAGAAGTCTTGCTAACGTTGCTTATGCTGCATGGTTTCGATTAGTGTGTTTCAAACTTGAAATTCGCTTTGAATCCGTAAAAGCATGGTGCAGATTACTTGTTGAATATTGATCGTAGAAGGTCCTATTTGAAGATGGGGATCGAATCTGATTCGAGAAGCTTCGCAGGCTTTTCGTCTGACGAGCTTCGATTCAGTTTGGTTCAGAGGCTGCGGCAGGTGATTGCCGCCGTTCTTATGCTGCTGCCGGTCGCGGGGTGTCTTTCGGCACGGGCGCAGCAGGCGGGTGCGGTGAAAGGGGTGTCTCCACTCTATCGCCAGAAGAACGCTCCTCTGGAGAGGCGCGTCGATGATCTGCTGCATCGCATGACGCTTGCGGAGAAGGCTCGCCAGCTGGATATGTACTCGAGCGCGAGGGCGATTGTCGATAAGCATACGGATGATACGCATGCCGATCCCACGGCGGTCTTCCTTCCGGAGAAGGCGCAGAGCCTATGGGGCGACCTCGGAGTCGGAAGCGTCCATGACCTGAATCCGACGCCGGAGCAGGCAAACGCGGTCCAGAAGTGGGTGATCTCGCATAACCGGCTGGGGATTCCTGCGCTGTTCATCGAAGAGGGACTGCACGGGTTCGACAAAGGAACGGTTTTTCCGGCTCCGATCGGGCTGGCGGCGACCTGGGATCCGGAGATGGCGCGGAAGACGGGTGAGGTGATCGCTGCCGAGGCGCGGGCGACGGGAGTGGATATGATTCTGGCTCCGGTGTTGGATCTTGCCCGCGAGCCGCGGTGGGGAAGAGTGGAGGAGGACTTCGGCGAAGATCCTTACCTGACGGGACAGTTCGGGCTGGCCTATGTTCGCGGGCAACAGGGCGAGGGGTTGAATACGGACCACACGGTGATCAGCGAGCCGAAGCATTTCGCGGCGCATGGATCTCCGGAGGGCGGAACGAATACTTCGCCGGTGCACCTGGGGGAGAGGGAGCTCCGGATGGTGATGCTGAAGTCGTTCGAACCGGCGATCCGCGAGGGTCATGCGATGGCGGTGATGGCTGCTTATCACGAGATCGATGGCATTCCCATGACGGCGGACCCGTTCCTGATGAAGTCGATCCTGCGGGGAGAGTGGGGATTCCAGGGATTTGTTCTCTCGGACCTGGGGGCGATTGAGCGACTCTACAAGGTGCACAAGGTGGCGGCGAGCCCGCAGGAGGCGTCGTGCATGGCGGTCCGGTCCGGGGTGGACATGCAGTTTTATGACTTCGATCACGACGTCTTTCAGAAAGCGCTGATTGACTGCGTACATCAGGGAAGTCTGTCTCAGGTGGATCTGGATCGCGCCATACGTTCGGTGCTGCGGGTTAAGTTTGCGCTGGGACTGTTCGATCAGCCTTATGTCGATACTGCGCTGAACGGCAGAGAGCACAGGGCTCCGGAGCATCTGGCGGTCTCGTTGGCCTCGGCGCGGGAGTCGATGACTCTGCTCAAGAATGACAACCATCTTCTTCCCCTAACGAAGTCCGTGCGCAGTATCGCAGTGATCGGGCCGAATGCGGACGTGGCTCGCTATGGGGACTACGAGAAGGAAGAGAACGGATTGCGTATCAGCCTTCTCGACGGTATCCGCAAGGCGGTTCCGGGAGCGACGGTGAGCTTCGATGAGGGCAAGAAGATCGAGGACGCGGTGGCGAGGGCGAAGGAGGCGGAGGTGGTCATCCTAGGACTGGGAGAGAAGCAGGGAATCTCGGGCGAGGGATTCGACCGCTCGAATCTGGATCTTCCGGGGAACCAGGAGCAGCTTCTGGAAGCTGTCGTCGCGACCGGAAAGCCTGTCGTCCTGGTTCTCCAGAATGGACGGCCGCTGACGATCGGATGGGCAAAGGAGCATGTTCCGGCGATTCTCGAGGCATGGTATCCGGGAGAGTTCGGCGGTCAGGCGATGGCGGAGACGATCTTTGGGGATAACGATCCCGCGGGTCGGCTGACGATCACGTTTCCCCGCAGCGTTGGTGACCTTCCGGCTTTTTACAACTCGGATCCGTCACGGATGGAGAAATACATCGATGGCCATGGCGGGCCGCTCTTTCCTTTCGGGTTCGGGCTGAGCTATACCACGTTCCGTTACGACCATCTTGCGGCACAGACCCCGGTGGCCGGAAGCAAGGGAGAGATTCAGGTAATGGTAGATGTCACGAATACAGGAGACCGCGAAGGAGACGAGGTGGCGCAGCTTTATCTTCGTCAGGATGTGAGCAGCGTTGAGACGCCACGGAAGTCGCTGGTGGGATTTTCGCGGGTTCACCTGAAAGCGGGAGAGACGAGGACGGTCACTTTCAAGGTTCCTCAGAGCCAGATTGCGGTGTGGAACGCCGAGAAGCGGTGGGCGGTGGAGGCCGGGAAGTACACGGTGTGGGCTGGAGGCTCTTCCCAGGCTTCACTGACAACGGGATTTGTCCTGAAGCCCTGACGAGATTCGATCAGCAGGTGTTGCGTGTGATTGATCAGGTTAAAGGAAGAACGATACGAAAGAGATGGATGATGCCGCTGGCGCTGGTGCTCTTCTCCGGGCCTGCGCAGATTGAGAATCGTTTCAAGGGAGATGTACAGATCGGGTTGAACTCCGCGTCTTCGTAACGAGGGCGCGACGTTCAACCGCGTGTGGGATGCCGGCAATGTGGCGGTAGCGTGATCTCGAATTTCAGATGTTCGGTCGTTCAGGAGTGAATATGCGTCAGCAAGGAAGACGGTCAAGGTTTGGAGGGCTCCGGTATCTCGCTGCTGCCCTTGTGTTCTGCGGGACGGTATCGGCTCAGCAGATCGGCGTCACCTATTCTGCGGCTGCTCAGACGGAGGCGGTGTTGAAGAGTCTATCCTCGGAGTCGCAGGCGGTGATGGAGCGACTGTCCAACCTTGGTGCTCTTCCGGTGGGCGACCTGCGTTATCACGACGGAAATGTTCCGAACGGAGCTGCCGTGGACTTGGACGATCATGCATGGCAGACGATCCAGATTCCGTTTACGGCTTCAAACGATGAGGTGTGGCTGCGCAAATGGATCGAGATTCCGAAGACGATCGGCGGATACGATCCGACGGGATCGAAGCTGACGCTCCAGGAGCCGACGCGGGGAGAGGTCGTCGTCTACGCCGATGGCAAGCGCGTGGCGAGAGGCGAGGACATGGAGCCGATCGTCCTTTTGAGCTCTGTGAAGCCGGGAGACCGTCTACTGCTGGCGATCCGGATGGGCAAGTCGAAGGAGCAAAAGCGGCTGCGACGGATGGAGTTCCATCTGGACTTCGCTCCGAACCGCCCTAATCCTGAGGTGCTGCGAAAGGAGCTGCTGTCGGCGGCGATCCTGATTCCATCGCTGGCACCGGCGAGCTGGGACACGCTGGAGCAGGCGATCCAGGCCGTCGATCTCAAGGCGCTGGACAAGGGAGATACGCAGATGTTCGATGGATCGCTGCAGCAGTCACAACAAAAGCTCGATACGCTGAAGCCGGTGCTGCAGGCGACGACCTTCCATCTGACGGGAAACTCGCACATCGACGCCGCGTGGCTGTGGCCGTGGACGGAGACGGTGGACGTCGTGAAGCGCACGTTCGGTTCGGCCGCGCAGTTGATGGATGAGTATCCGACCTATACGTACACGCAGTCGGCTGCGCAGTACAACGTTTGGATGGCGGAGAAGTATCCGCAGCTGAACGACAAGATCAAGCAGCGAATCAAAGAGGGCCGGTGGGAGGTGGTCGGCGGGATGTGGGTGGAGCCGGACCTGAACATGCCGGACGGAGAATCGCTGACCCGGCAGCTGCTGATCGGCAAACGCACCTTCAAACAGCTGTATGGGGTGGATGTACGGATCGGGTGGAATCCGGATTCTTTTGGATACAACTGGCAGCTTCCGCAGATTTATAAGAAGTCGGGAGTCGATTATTTCGTCACGCAGAAGATGTCGTGGAACGAGACCAACCAGCTTCCGCTGAAGCTGTTCTGGTGGGAGTCTCCTGACGGCAGCAAGGTGCTGACTTATTTCCCGGATGGCTATGGGAATTCCAACTTCAATCCAATACGCCTATCGAACGATCTTCTTCACGCGCGGAAGCTGGATCCAGGACTGGACAACATGCTCGATCTATATGGAGTCGGGGATCACGGCGGAGGTCCTACCCGCGCGCTTCTGGATGAAGGGCTGCAGTGGATGGCTCCGGACCGAACGACTCCGAAGATGAAGTTCGGGGTCGCGCAGAGTTATTTCAACGATGTACAGGGACGCATTCTCCCCGATTCTCCGACGTGGACTTATCAGACGGTAGCCGCCGGAGATACAAAGCTGCCGACACCGCCTGAAGGCAAGATCAGTATTCCGACATGGAAGGACGAGCTGTATCTGGAGTTCCATCGCGGAGTCCAGACGACACAGAGCGACCACAAGCGCAACATGCGCGAGGCGGAAGAGCAGGTTCTGGACGCGGAAAAGTATGCGTCGCTGGCATGGCTGGATGGTCAGCCGTATCCGGGAGAGCAGCTCACGGATGCATGGAAGAAGGTCACGTTCAACCAATTTCACGATCTGGCGGCCGGATCGGGGATCGGTGTGATCTATAAGGATGCGCAGGACGACTATAACCAGGTTCGGCGGGTAACGGACGAAGCGGATGCGAAATCGCTGCACACGCTGGAGTCTCGCATCGACACCAGGGCGGCCTCGGCGCCCGGATCAGTGCCTATGGTCGTCATGAATCCTCTTGGGTGGAAACGCTCGGAGTGGGTGGAGGCGGAGGTTCAGATGCCGGCTTCGACGCCTTCCGGCGTTTCGGTGCTGGATGCGGAGGGACATGTGCTCCCTTCGGCGGTGGTTTCGAGCGATCCGAAGACAAGCACGTATCATCTTTCGATTCTGGCGAAGGATATTCCCTCTCTCGGATACGAGGTGATTCATGTGGTGCCGGGCAAGCGCGCCTTCGCAAGCGATTTGAAGGTGAGCGGAACGACGCTGGAGAATGGCTCGCTGAAGGTGAGCGTCGATGCGAAGACAGGTTGCATCACGAGCCTCTATGACAAGAAGGGCCAGTTCGAGACGCTGGCGCAGGGAAGCTGCGGCAATGAGCTGATCGCCTTCAAAGATCAGCCGAAGATGTTCGATGCCTGGAATATCGATGCCGACTTTGAGAACTTCGCTACCAAGCTGGATACGGCCGAGTCGGTCAAGCTGGTGGAGAGCAATCCTACGCGAGCGGTGATTCGGGTTACGCGTTCCTGGCAGAGCTCGAAGTTTGTCCAGGACATTGTTCTCTATAACGGATCGGACGAGGTAAAGGTTGTCAACGATATTGACTGGCACGAGACGCATGTTCTTCTGAAGGCGGCGTTTGATCTCTCGGCGTCGAGCCCAATGGCGACGTATGAGATTCCATATGGCACGATCCAGCGGCCGACGACGCGGAATAACAGCTGGGAGAAGGCGAAGTTCGAAGTTCCGGCGATTCGCTGGGCTGACCTGGGAGACCAGCAACATGGGTTCAGCCTGATCAACGAGTCCAAGTATGGATACGATGCGGCCGGGCATACGCTGCGGATCTCCCTGCTGCGTTCGCCGACCGAGCCCGATCCGAATGCGGATCGCGGACACCACCACTTCAGCTATGCGCTCTATCCGCATGCCGGGGATTGGAAGCAGGCGCTGACGGTTCGCCGGGGATATGAGTTCAACTACAAGCTGCAGGCGACGCAGGTTCAGGCGCATGCCGGACCGATGCCAGCCCGGTACTCCTTCGTGGGGTCTGATGCGGAGAACGTTACGCTGACCGCGGTGAAGAAGGCCGAGGACAGCAATGCTCTTATCTTCAGGCTCTATGAATGGAGTGGGAAGGATAGCAGCGTTCGCATCCAGATTCCGAAGGGAGCCCAGAGCGCGCGGTTGGATAACCTTATGGAACAGCCAGACGGCGGCACCATTCCTGTGGATGGTGGAGGTTCCGTCAATGTGCCGGTTCATCCGTACGAGATCGTGACGGTGCAGGTGGATTATCCGGCGGCTACACCGTAGCTGAGATTTGGAGATTGTATCAAGTGGGATGTTGTCGACCTGCCGTGGTGGGGCGGCAGGTCAGCAACATGTTCTCTTCGGCACTCAGGAGTTATCGGCGGACCAGATTGTGCGGATGGACTTCTCGTCATCGAGGCCTTGAGGTACAGCGGCGCTGGGCCGATTGGCGTAGTACCAGGTGCGATGATCGAGAGGAGAGGTCATGGTTCTGCTGCCAGGCATCTCGAGATAACCGTTTGGATCGGTCTTGCGGACCCAGTTCCAGGCGTACCGGAGCCAGTCGCTGCGATACTGCTGGTCCTGATGGGCGAACCATGTGATTTCGTCGTAGCCCCAGACCCAGTTGCCTCCGGCACCGGCTTGACCCGGGTGCTTACTGACTCCCCAGTTGTCCAGCTCGACCAGGTAGGGAAGATGCTCGCAGGTCCAACCACTGTAGGTGACCCCGCCTTTGCTTCGGTTGTAGATGCCGTCGGAGAATCCGACCTTCAGGATTGTCTGCTGGGGGTGGTCGGGGACCTCCATGACTCGGAGAGGAAAGGCGTGGAAATCGAGCAGAAGTTTGCCATTGCGAAGCAGACCGCCGCTTGGGGTGTGGCCGTTGCAGAGAACCATCTTTCTTCTTGCGTGCTTTGAAGCATAGGCGCGCACGAGGGTGAAGACCTGCTCCCAGTGAGCGAGATCGCGGTCGTTGCCGTTCATGATCTCGACCTGTCCGAAATGGATTCCTTCTACGCCGAGGTCGATGTAGGACTTAGCGAGAAAGTAGAACCAGAGCCTGGTTTCAAGACGGCTTACATCCGGCACGGACGAGCCTTTTGCCCACTGATCCCTGCGGGGACCTGCCGGGTAGATGATGTCTTCGTAGCGGAAGTTTCGTTTTTCGACCGGCAGCCCCAAGGCCGTGAACGCCCAACTGGGGACGGGAACCTGTTCTACCTGGGTGGTGACGATCTCGAAGATGCAGGCCTCGAGGATCGTGTCGGGATCTGCCGCGTGTACCTGCGGGAGCTGCTGCTTCACGCGCTGGAGATTGTTTAGAAGATTGGCTTCACGACCCCAGAGGCAGATGCTGCGGCCGATGTACTTTGCGCCGATGCTCTTCAGCATGCGGATGTTGTCGGTCAGATCGCCGCTTCCGTTGAGCAGCCCCTGCATGGAGATGGAGCGGGCGAGATAGTTGTCGAGCACCTGTCGGGAGATGGTTCGGCGGAAGCGGTAATCGCGCTTGGCTGGCGGCGCTTCGCACAGCGTCGAGCGAAGGCAGGAGAGGGAGGCTGCGAAAGAGAGAGTAAGAAAGCTTCGTCGTTGCAAAGGGGACGGTCCTCCAAAAGATTCTCGAGATGCCGGAGTTGACATGCATAAGACGATGCTTGTGGAGCGGGAGTTCCCGCTGGGTGAAATGTATCTACCGTTACGCTTTGCGATGGATATTCAACCTGATTGAAATCAGGGGATCGCCGGGACGTTAGGACGCGATTGTAACGTTGTCAGGCATAGGAGGCGGGGCATACCTTGATCCGCGATCAAAAAAACAATCTTTCAACAGCGATAAACAAGTTTCAAAAAACTATTTTGAGAGGACAAGGCTGATGACGCGGAAGCCCCTGTCGGTTATCACGGGAAAGAAAAAATTGGCCGGAGGCTCCTGGGCCGCCGAAACCATTGTGATGTTTTGTCTGGCAGTTGCTTATTTCCTGATGTCTGGAGGTGGCCTTGTTCTGGCGCAGACGACCGGACTTGGTGCCATCTCCGGTGTGGTTACCGATCCCACAGGGGCGGTGCTTCCGGGAGCAGCGTTGACGATCACCAATATGGCCACTGGGGTTTCGAGCGAAAGCGTGGCTAACACCACGGGCTATTACGAGGTGAACGCTCTAACGCCCGGAAAATACAAGATTCTGGCAGCTAAGCCGGGGTTTCAGGATCTGCTGCGCGAGGGAGTCACGCTGGAGGCCGCGGGACATGTGAATGTTCCTCTGCAGTTGGCGGTGGGAACGAGCGTGCAGACGGTGGTGATCCAGGCGGACGCGAGTCTTCTTAATACAGATAGCGGCTCCAGCGGGCAGGTGCTTACGACCAAACAGGTCGAGGCGCTGCCGGTGTCGGGAAACAATCCGACGTGGCTCGCTCTGATCGCTCCGGGAGTGCAGGGAACGACGGGCCAGGCTGCGTCGACGGACGATACGCTGGCGTGGACGGGCCTCACGCAGGACTTCGGGGCATATGGCAACATCGGCCTCAACGAGTTCAGTCTGGACGGAGCTCCGAATGAGACCAACGCCCGGCAGTCGGGATTGAACCCGACGATCGAAGAGCTGGGAGAGACGAAGTTCGATGTGACCGGCTTCGACTCCAGCGTGGGGCATACGATGGGGGTTTCGACGACGCAGACGACCAAGTATGGAACGAACGATCTGCATGGAACGATCCGGGAGACCTACACCGCCAAGCGGTGGGCGGCGATGAATCACTTTCAGGGATTGAACTATCGCTATCAGCAGTCGCTTGCCAACTGCGTGAACGGCGCGGGTACCAGCCCCGATTGCTTTGCGATCGAGAACCAGTATGGCTGGCCCGGAACCCATATGAACAATGGAGCGGTCGCGTTGGGCGGCCCGATCTATATTCCGAAGGTCTTCGACGGAAGGAATAAACTCTTCTTCTTTGTCTCGGTACTGGACGATGTGTTTGCAGGAGCCGGATCGCAGTCGGCGACTCTTCCGACGCTGCAGCAGCGCGGAGGCAACTTCTCGGATCTTCCGCAACAGACGACGAATATTCCGGCGGCCTTCGCTTCGGCGTGTCCTGCCGGGACTCCGTATTACGGGCAGTACCAGATTTATGATCCTTACTCTGTCGTTCTCGATGGAAACGGCGTTCCGCGCAGGACGCCTTTCTGCGGAAACATCATTCCATCAAGCAGGTTGACGAACAGCTCAATGGTCCAGGTTTACAACAGTCTTATTCCGGCTCCGACGGAGAACAATCCTACGGGCAGCAACTACGCGTATACGCAGGTGACCCCGCAGACCTACCGCGACTATACCGCTCGAGTGGATTACAAGTTCACGCCGAAAGATAACCTTTTTGTCCGATACACGAGGGGCAACTACACCAAGGGGCAGAACGACTTCACGGTCGGCGATGTGGGACAGCAACAGGGACCTCGCTGGATCGATGTTCCCGCGATCGGGTGGGACCATGTCTTCAACGAACACACGAATATCGATGTGACGTTTGGAGGAACGAACTACAGGAACCACTGCTGCTACTATCCCGGCTACGATAACTATAAGCCGAGCGACCTGGGGCTGCCGGGGTACACCGATCAGTATGCGCAGCAGGCGGGCGCCTCGCAGGGGCAGATGCCGGTGCTTCAGATCACTAACTATGAGAATGCGGTTCCGGGCGCGCCGTCCACGTCGCTGGGGCAGGTGGACAATCCGTCTTCGACTTATCGATCCTTCGCGCTTCGTGGAAATATCATTCATGTGCAGGGCCGCCATACGATGCGCGCGGGCGCCGAGTATAGGTGGCAGAACGCTTCGACGGGAATCGGCGGAAATGTCTCCGGAACCTATAGCTTCGACAACAGCTACACGCAGCAGAATAATGATTCGGACAACACGTACCAGCAATCGAACACGGGCTTGAGCTACGCAGCGTTCCTCATGGGAGTCGACACCTCGGCCGCCGCCGCCCAAAACGCCTCCGTCTCTCTGCAGTCGCCCTATTATGCGATCTATGCAGGCGATACGTGGCGCCTGACTCCCAAGCTGACGATTATTCCGGGTTTGCGCTTTGAATATGAATACGGGGTGGTTGAGAAGCATAACCAGATGATCGTAGGATGGGATTCGACTGCCGATCTGTCCTCGGTATCAGGGCCTGCGAATACCGCTTATCAGGGGGCATTGTCGGGAGCGACCGCAGCCCAGAGAGCGGCTCTTCCCTCGACACTCCCGGTCCAGGGCGGACCGGTTTATGCCGGGGTGAATGGAGCTCCGCGAAGCGTCTGGAATAACAGCTATCGTTTCCTTCCCCGGCTCGCGGTTGCCTACCAGGTGACGCCGCGCCTTGTGGTTCGCGGAGGCTACGGACTCTTTTACGACACGCTGAATGCGCTGAACGCGACCGTCGACCAGGATGGATTCAGTTCGAGCACCAGCGTTGTGACCTCGAATACATTCGGCACAAACTTCGTACCGGGCGTTTCACCGCTGTCGAATCCGTTTCCGGACAATGGAACCGGAGCCAGGTTCAACAGCCCGGTCGGGAGCGCGGCCGGATCCCTCTATTATCTTGGTGCGAGTCCCATGCTCTATGATCATGCTTTGATTCCAGCTCGCCAACAGCGCGGGCAGGTGGGGGTGCAGTATCAGCTGAGCAACTCAATGGTGCTCGATGCCTCCTATAACATCGCGTACACGAGCGATCTGCAGGCGACCAAGAACTCCGCCTTCACGCCGCAGTCGTTTTATGCCGGCGGGATGCAGCCGAATACGACTCCCAGCACGGTGATGAACAGCAAGATTACGAATCCGTTTGCACTGGGGAACTTAGGCGGAATCGCATCGAGCAATCCGGCGGCATATAACATGATGTCCCTGAACCCCTACTTTACGCAGCAGCAGATCTCGATCTCGAATCTGGTGCGGGCGTATCCGCAGATGGGAGGCCTGTCGCTCTACCAATCCCTGGGGGCATCTCACTTCCAAGAGGCCTTGATCACTCTCACGCGCCGGTACGAACGGGGATTGACGGTGATGGCTTCGATCCAGTTCAACCATCAATACGATCGCGACTACTTCGCCAATGGGTATGACGCTCTGCCGAGCTGGGAGCCGACCAAGTACAGCCAGCCTGTTCGCTTTACGGCGGAGGGCGTCTGGGACCTTCCTCTGGGAAGAGGTAAGGCCTGGGCGACCAGCGGCTGGAGATCCGCCCTGTTCGGCGGCTTCCAGCTGAGCGCAAGCTACGAAGCCCAGCAGGGGGTTCCGGTCGACTTCGGAAATGCCTTCTACGTAGGGGACATCAAGGCGAGCAGCATCAAGATCAAGAAGCCGGTGTATCACAATGAACAGGCGTCGGGCGGCTCGAACTATGTTCAGTGGCTGAACCCAGGAACGGTGACCGCAACTCCGACCACGATCACCAACAGCGACGGATCCACCACAACGACATGCAGTTATACCGGGTACGGCTTCGTCACGAATCCGGCGTGCCAGCCCACGGGCTTCAATGTTCGCGTATTTCCGTCGCGCGTGAACGGAGTTCGCCAGATGGGAATGAACGGTGTTGATGCGAACGTACAGCGTACCTTCCATCTCTACGAGAGAATGGCGCTGGAGACTACGTTCAATGCGTATAACCTCTTCAACCACCAGGTTCTTGGCAGCGTAGACAGCAATCCTGCGGATCCGAACTTCGGCAGGGTACTGGGGGATGGCTGGCCGAACTCCTCTGGCCGGTGGCTGTCCATCCAGGGCCGGCTGCGATTCTGAGATTGTCTTGAAATACCTCCATCGGGGCCGCTCGTCATGGGTCCCGGCTTATTTTTTTAGGGAACGGATCAGCGAGGAGAGGACGATGGAAAGAGGTAGCACGCCTCGACATTTACCATTCGTGGGAGAACCAGCCATCATGTTCAGCCGCGGCAGAAGCTCGAAGTGCTGCAGTGGTTCTCGAGAAGAGATGCCGCAGGTCTCAAGGGCGCCATCGTCCGGGGCAGATCGGTGACGAGCTTTCCTGCTGGAGGGAGATTAAACCATGAACCAGAGCTACAACAAAGTCCTCCTGATGGGGAACGTGGGTAAGAACCTCCAAGTGTCTAACCTGCCCACCGGCATGCTCGTCAGATTACCTCTCGCGACTTACGAGTCGGACAGAGTATACGGAATGGCATGATCTGGTGGCCAGGGGCAAGGCCGCTCAGATCCTTCGTGATCGAGTAAGAAAGGGATCGAAAATCTTCATTGAGAGCAAGAATCAAACGAATTCCCGGGAAGATCGAGAGACGAAGCAGATGAGGTACCGCTTCGTGCCCAATGGAAACTATACCGAACGACCCGAGATTACCCGCGACGAAGTGCCGTACTGAGTATGTTGTCGCTCAGATGAGCGTGGGCGATTTCTCGAACGAATGAACGGCCTCGATTTCAATGGGTTCATTTTGTATGGAGCCTATTTCGGAATGTCAAAGTCGATCTTCGACTGGGAAAACATGAACCGTTTGTTCTCGGAAGAAGAGGGTAGACGATATGTGCTGTACGGTGAGACGGGAGACGAACTCCTTGCCCAGGATCTGGCTGGAGGTACGTGGGTAATTCTTCAAGACACGTCAGCATCTTTCCTATAATTCTCAAAAGTGAATAGCCTAAATTACCTGATCGAGAACTGCATCACGCTCACGGTTCGAAGAACGATATGTTTAGTCGTCATGGTGGATAAGAGGTTAGCTCGGATCAATCGGGCAGTGGTCCCAAAATTTCAATTCTGTATTTCGCACACAACAGCGTAAGCCTCTCAATATCAGGCGCCGTGGGTGCAGGTAGGGTCCGCTGTTCTGCGGGTTTAGCCATCTCGATCATCATTCCCACAAATCCCGAGCCAGGCATCGCCAGAATGAGCATCGTGGATGGTGCTGGCCCCGTGCACTTGATCCCGTGCGGAATGTTACGTGGCAGGAAGATATATCCACCGGGACCGACAATCGTCTTCTTCCCATCACATGTAAAAGTGAATTCCCCATCTAGCACGAAGAATGCCTCGTCCTCTTCGTGATGGAGATGGTATGGCGTGGCGTGACCTGGAGGCGCCGTGTGGTGAACGAGAGAAAATGCGCCACCCGACGCGTCCGTCGTTGCGATAACAATATTCAAGCTATTGAGAAACCAGTATGCGGGTCCGTCCATGGTAGACACACTTTGGAATATGGGTTCAAAAGACATTTTCCGACTCCTTGACGAGGGTGCGGCTCAATTCTATGCTTTGCGCATCCTCGGCGTTACGGCGATCGACGCATTCGTCCCCGTCCGCCGCATCTGGGATTTTTTCCCTTTGGGTGACATGGAAACCGCAGCTTAATCGGAGTGGTAACAGTCCAAACGTGACAGCGCGATTAGGCTGCGGGTGATTAACGCGAATTCTATGCAACGATTCCTAAAATTGTTCCATGGAAACGTTCGCCAGCGCTTTGCGTTTCGGCGGTTTTGCGCTTGCGCACGCCGCCAACTGCGCCTCCGATTTGAAGGGAAAGAACTCCTGATCCCATTTGCCGTTTTGGAGCAAGACGGCAAGCAATCCATCGAGCGCTTCTACGCAGAAACGCAGGAAGAAGCGATCGTAGATGGAAAAGCGAGTCTCGACAGATTGAGGAACCGACTCGACTACTGGGCGTTTGGGCGGGAAGATCTTCGTTCTGTAAATGGCGGTAACCAGAAGACTGATGTGCTCGTAATATCCACCTGGGCTCAGGGTTTGGAACAGCCGGTCATTCTCATGCAGAATTACAGCTCCCCAATGCTAGCGGTCGCTTACATCTTCTTGGCAAGATGACGGTGATTGTCGACGACACAATCTTCGCCGAGGAATATCAGGAGGAGATGCGTCCAGTCATTCTCGAAGGCGTTGCTGTGCATGCGCAGAGCAAGAGATGGAAAAAATGGATCGCTGGATGAAAGCCTGAGTCAGCAATGACCGAACTCGGCACAGCCATAGCCGAGCAGATTGTTTTGAACTATGGGCAATCTGGATTGCTCATGCGACTGAGCGATCCATTCTGGTTCCAGGGGGCATGGACTGGCACACGCTCTGGCATGCACGCGCCGACTTACGGCACGCGTGGATAACGACTCCGTCGTGGATAGTTTCCAGCTTTACCTGCACTCTTTCATAGTTATGCAATCAGGAGAATGGGCTGTCGTTCAGCAGGGGATGAATCCTCGTCCTGGTCCAGTAGTCAATCGGAGTCCGTCCGCGATGATCTCAGGGTTTATAAGGAATGTTACGGAATCTGAATTCAATATGGGTAGACACTGAGAATTTGTCCAAAACATGAGGTTCTGGACGCAGCGGTCGCAGTCTTTAGGTCTGATGCGGATGCGGAGCGGTCTGGCAGCAGTCAGCACCACTCCGCATCTCCATTAGAACGCATATTTAAGCGATAGTTGAATTGAGCGATTTCCGGTGAACGAGGTGATTGCTCCGCGGTCAGCACTCGTCGTTGAGGCGGTAGGAAGTCCCCATAAGGGATGATTCAGGACATGAAAAGCATCCGCACGGAACTGGAGATACTGAGTTCCATCGCCACTATGCCAACCAAGCGGAAAGTTCTTCGATAGCGAGATGTTTTCATCGGTCTTGTGGGGGCCGATCAGGTTATTACGCGATTCATTGCCCAGTGTGTATGTAGGGGGATTCGAGAAGCAGGAAAGATCGTACCATTGCGCGAGAGAAGGATGCCTCAGTCTGCCACTGCAAATCTGATTCGCGCGTTCCGTGTTAAAGCTACCTATATTTGCAGCATTGGTTGCGGCAACATAGAAGGGGAATCCGCTAACAAACGAGAAATTTCCGGCAAGATTCCAGCCCCCTGCGATTTCGGGAAGAACTATTCCACGATTCAGCCAGCGTCGTCCTGCTCCCCAAGGCAAAGGATATACGCCGTTTATCTTGAGCACGTGTTTACGATTGAAGTCGGCAAGGCCGTAATCCGCTTGAATATCCCGACCATTCTGCGGAGTCATTTCTTCGGAGGTCAGGACATCAAGCGCCTTCGAGTATAGATAATTTGCATTGAAATATGCACCCGAGTTGAACTGCCCTATCAATTGGAGTTGTAAGCCGTTAAAATTTCCGTAGCCAATGTTCGAGGCTTCCAGGACGTCCCCAACCCACGAATATGGGCGGCGAGCTGTAATCGAGGTCGGGCTCGAAGGGTCAGCGAGATTGGACTGGTTTGGATTATTACGGACCTGCAGGTGTGTGGACTTGCTCCCCAGATAGGAAGCCTGCGCAGTAAGCCGCGGGCCCAAAGCTCTTTGGACTGAGAAGCTCCACTCCTGGGTGTATGGAGTAGGCATCGAGAGGGCTGTTGTATACGGAGCTTGTGAAGACGCACCAGAGGTAGTTGTGAAGGTGTCCGTAACGGGTACTAACTGCGTGTTCACATAGGTGTTGCTTAGCAAGTAGAAGTTCGGCGGATTCAGCAGAAGGAATTGGTAATTGTTATAGAGCGGAAGGGCGTAGTAGATGCCATAGCCTGCTCGGATAGTCATATTTGACTTTGGAGCATAGGAAAAACCCAGCCGAGGCGCGACGTTCAGGTAGTTCTGATGGAATGTACCGGCATGAGTGGTGTTTGTGGCCACATCATAAACATGGGAGTGACCAAACCGATCTGAAGGAGCTTCAAAGAAGTCATATCTCACGCCAAGATTGAGTGTCAGCTTGTCGGTTGTTCTCCAGGTGTCTTCCACATAGGGCATAAAGTTGAATTGGCGAAGATAAGCCACCGTAGCTCCAGTAGCTCCCTTCGCATTGTAGGCATAACCAAGAAGGAAGTCGGCCATATCCCTTCCGCCACTCGGCTTCGTGGCGTGGTTGTTGGTAAAAATGCCGTCGAAGCTAAAATCCCCGTCGGCATAGCTGGTAAATAAACCATTGAACTGAACCCGTTCGAGAGCAAATCCGAGCACAAGGCTGTGCCGCCCGCGAACCCAATTCAACTCGTCGGCATATTGGTAAAGATCCTGCGTGGATCCAGCTGGCACAGATTCAAGACCCCAGCTCGTGTAAGAGGTGAAGTTCATCGTCGGCGGAGCCCACTGAGTTGGAGCCGGCGTGAGCCCGCTGATCCCGGCTTCTTCTGAATAGTTTTTGCTTCCGATTCCGCTTAGCGTATAGAGAGTCTTAGCATAATTGTAGCCAACTCGTGCAGTGTTCACCAGCGAGGGAGAAAAGATGTGTGTCTCTTCGATGTAAGCATTCTTTGCATAGCGTGTGTGCAGGGAGTTATTTACTCCCTGCAACTGCCAGGTCGGTGAAAAGTCATAAGGGTTTGTCGTGCTGAAGGAGCCGAAAATAGTGTCATTTGACCCGATTTGGTAATCGACACGACCGTGATAAAGGTCATAGGTCGTGCTTGCATTCTTTATTTGATAAAAGTTGTAGCCGGTATATGGACTGCCAGTTGGCAGCGGCATAAACTGGAGCATGTATGTAGCGAATGCGGAGATTCGGTTGGAAGGAATCGTATCATTCGGAAATTCTTGGATGGTCTTCGTCGTTGCATTGTAGGTCAGCGGATCATAGATTTTGGCTACCCCGGAGAAATTACCGCTCCGCTCCGCTGCCGTTGGCAACTCCGCCCTGAGAATCGACTGGCTGTAGTTACGAAGCCCCGAATAGTCGAAGAAGAAGAACAGGCGATCCCTCAGAATTGGTCCTCCAATATTTCCGCCAAACTGGTTATAGCGCAATTCAGTTTTGGCTGGGGCTTCCCGCACATAGGTGTTCAGAGCATCATTTCTCAAATAGTCATAAAGGCGGCCGTGAAATCGGTTGGTTCCGCTCTTCGTGATGACATTGACTACATTTGGCTCGTCGAAACGTGCTGATGCGCCATTGATTGCAGTCACGACCTGCTTCGTCGCCTCAATACTAGGCTGAACGTTGGCGGTCTTCGTCAGCAGATTGAAATTGGTTACGCCATCCTCTAGATAGGAGGCCATTCCCCAGGCATTGCCTCCGATAGTGAGCTGATTTGCTCCGGCGTTGTAGTAGTTGACGTCGGAACGGCTGGCCCCATTTCCGGTGTAAGGATCGACACCACTCTGAACTGAAAGGAGAGCGAATACATTACGTCCGTCGGAAGGAAGTGCTTCAAGCTGCTCTGCGTTCAGCGTAGAACCGATGACATGGCTCTCTGTATCTAGTCCAACCGTATCAGCGGTTACATTGATTGCTTCCGTCGATCCACCCACAGAAAGGGATGGGTCCCACTGCGAGATATGGTCGGCGGTGACCGCCACCATCGTTTTCTGGCTGATGAAGCCTTCATGCGAAACCTCCACTGCATAGCTGCCAACCGGTAGTTGCTCGAAATTGTATTCTCCGTTTTCATCGGTGGGGATCGAGCGGCTTAATCCCGTATCTACCGCGATGATATGCACCGTTGCTTCGACGAGCCTATTGCCCTTTGCATCGGTGACGATGCCCTTGATGCTCCCAGAAATATACTGTGCGAATGCAGGGATACCCAAGACGCAGGTCAGAAATGTGATAATAAGAACAGCCCGTGGGCGCGACCGCCACTTAGGCAGTGCGTATTTCAAGATATTGCCTGACAACATGGGACTCTCCAGTAAAGGTGTAAAAGTGCTTCTGGTCAGGGGATCAGTCGTTGTGCGGATTGGTCGCTTTGAAGCCGTAGGTCTCATAACGCCATGTGGCTTTACCATCAAGTAGACTCACGACGGTGTAGCCTTCCGGAGTGCCCCAGTGGCTGCCACGCCACCAGTTTCCGCTAACGGCTCCACAAGTCACAAACGGAATGCCTTTAAAAAGAACCGTCTCATTGATATGGATGTGCCCCTGCAGCACAACAAGAACATTGTGATGCTCAAGCAAAGCAATCACCTTGTAGGCATTATTGACATACGCTTGCTGATGCTTAAACGGCCTTGCTGGGTCATGTTCGCTGTAGGCATAAGCTCCTGTCGTCAAAGGGCAATGGACGGCCACAATCACTGGGGTAGTGGCTAGCAGTTTGCTCAGGTCTTCGGACAACCACGCGAGCTGCACAGGGTCGATACCTGCCTCCCAGGAACGGTCTTTCGTGGGATGAATGGAGTCAAGGATGATGAAGTGGTATCCCTTGTGGTCAAACGAATAGTACGTTTTTCCAATCCGCTGCTGGTACGTGCGTTTACCCTCTCTGGAGTCTGTCAATGCCAGACCGCTCTTGTCGTATAAGCCGACGAGATCATGATTCCCGATCACATGGTGAACGGGCATTTGTAACGCCTTCTCTGTGTTGGTGTAAAGATCGTAAAGGCTCTCCGAGCGCTCCACACTGACGCCAAGCCCATCGAAAATATGATCTCCGCCTTGGATTGCAAAGTCTGCCCCCGAAGTACGGAGCTGCTCGAAACACATCGTGCAGCCTTTGGCCGCATCCAGTTCCGGCTGAATATGCGTATCGGTGAAAAAGGCAAAATCAAAACTGCCCGGCTGGCTCGAGCTACGGACTACATTGGCTGGTTCGCCATGAGCGTAGCTAAGGCTTGACGCCACCAGAGTCGCACTGCCAAGGGATAGAAAACTACGACGATTCATCCTGCTCTCCTGGGTTCCAATGCCAGTTTCAATTGATGAGCAGCAGGGCGTTAAGTGTTATCACGTTACTGATAACGTCAACTGCCAGCGCAATACGCAATAGTTATCTGCAAACAGAAGGCTTAAAGAGGAATATGGAATTTGGTGTAACGAATCTTTCATCATCGTCGTCCGACGAGAACGGTCGGATTGCATGCGCACTCCTGCGAATCTGTGATCCTTGCGCAGCTCTAACGTGGCCCGAGCATAAGCCTAAGTTCCCAGCGGAAGCGTACGAGAGGCTACCTTTCGAAGCGCACTGGCATGGAGACAGGGACGTGTGGCGGTGCTTTGTAAGCGGAGGTAGACAGAGAGATATTGAAGAGCTGCTGCATGACAGGGCGGAAAACGCTGCAAGCTAGCGTGGACGCTCAGTAGATCCGCTTGAGCAGAATACTTGTCGCCCCAGGTTGTGCATCAAGATTCGTTGTTTTCAAAACGATCTCGAAGGGACGGATAGAACCATTGCGCGTCGCCTCGCGCAGAAACGGCTGTATATCCTCGTGCATAGCAAACTCTGCGGCTGCTTCTGTTCCCGCCATAGTATTTCCTTCGATCATCAGCACCCATCCGCGCTGCTCCAGATTCGGCATCAGAGCGACAATCGCATACGTAGTGTAAGGAGGACGAATACTTTCGTTGTAAAGAACTGAGGGCTCCCCCGGTTGCGGGTTCCGGTTGATAATCTGCGACGCGTAGGTATCATCCGTCGCATGGTAATTGACTTGGAAATTCATGTGGGGCTCAAAAAGAGTTACCCAGGGGTTCCCATAATTCGAACCGAGAAGCACGATATTCGGCTGCTTCAAATCGTTGAGTTGCAATGTCCGCGCATTCAGCAGTCTCACATCGCTACCGTTCGCTTCTGGCAACAACATGATGTCAGATGCCGCAGTCGTATCTGCCGTGCTGGTGAGGTGTTCTTCGCTCAGGCGGTGCATCTGGCGGTGCCACAACGTATCGTCCTGATCGAACTGAGCGAAAAAGCTCCGATCCATGTAATCGTGAAGGTTCGTGTTGCGCCCCGTGAGGTATTGCAACCATCCCAGGCTGTTGTCGGTTGTAACTATTAATGTGCCAGCTCTATTTGAGAACATCTGGGCCCACAAAGCATGTGCCGGCGAATGCTTTGTCCCGTGCAGGATACTGCTGAACAGAACGCCGAGCCCGGCACCAGCCAAGAGAAATACCACTGCGGGAAGGATCATTTGCCGTTTTGAAAGGCCGTGCTCAGCAGTCAGCGGAACGCCCTGCTGCGGAAAAATGCTTTCCGAGCCTGTTTCACTTATTGTTTCTGCGGTATCGAAGTGCAGCAATTCTGGCTGTGGATTTGTAGGGATTGGCTGGTTCTGTTCAAAAATCGGCGTGTATCCACCGCGAGGAACAATAATCCGATAGGGCTCGTCCCGCCCATTTTCCTGGAAATACTGATCGAGGCGACTCCGGAGCCGATGCGCGTAGCTCCGTACAATATTATCTTCGCCCGTGCTATAACCGGGCTGGCGCCTGAATACCTGCTCACCGATTGCTTGCTCGGTAAGCTCTTCAGCGGTCCCATTCAACGTATATTCACATATATAGAGCAGAAACTGCGCTAATAACGCCGACTTGCGAAAATGATTGCTCTCGGCGATCTTGACAGCAAGCTGCCATCGCGGATCATCCCCGCAAGCGAAACCCGCCTGAGCAATCTCAGTCTGCTGTTTGACTGCAAGCAAAGATAGGACTCCAGATAAGATACAAGCGTACCTCCACAAGATGAACAACCTGTAAATGGATTTTCTGCGAGTCGCCAATCACAATCTCGGCAAACTTGGGGATCGTGGATTGCGAGTCTCTAGCGCTGGAGACCCAGGTCTTCTTTCAAGCCGACGGATAAGCGGGTGTCGATGTGGTGATCGTCCTGGCCGGGCTCGCGGTTGATATTGCGGGCTACTATGATAACGGTATCGGATCATACGATCGGTTGTTAGGCTAGGGCATACGGAACAGGCAATTGCAGAGGCCCTATCGCGGAATTTATTTAAGGTTTCGAACCTTATCTGGGATTATTTTTGGCAGCGTCGTAACGCAAGGATTTACTCGAACGCTCTTCAGACAATGTTTATTCAATCCTCAATACCTCCATCGGATCGACATACATCGCGCGGCGAGCGGGAATGTAGCAGGCTGCAAGCGCAACGAACATTAGCAGCAATGCGGCGGCCGCGAACGTAAGCGGGTCTGTGGATTTGATGCCGTAAACATAGCCTGCCATGACATGACTCAGAGTGAGGGCAGCCACCAGGCCGATCACTACACCGGTTAGCGTCACGCCCAGACCTTCGTGCAACACCAACCGCAGCACTGTCGGACGATCTGCGCCCAATGCTATCCGAATTGCCAGTTCATGTGTGCGGCAACTTACTGTATATGTCATGACTCCAAAGATCCCAATCGCAGAAAGCACAAGTGCAAGAGCCGCAAAAATCCATACAAGCGTCATAGGGAAGCGTAGCGTACCATAATTTTGAGCCACCCTAAAAGCTATAGCGAACACCGCCCTCTAGGCGACGGCCGTTGTCCCCGGAGTAGGGTCGACCGAAAATTGGAGACCCCAAGACGCCGCCTACGGCCGTGACATTGAGATGATTCAGAACATTGGAGCTACGAATGTTGACCGCTATGGCCTGTGGGTGGTCTGCTTTGGGATCACGAGTGAGTTTGAAGGTGCGCTGGAGATTGGTGTCGAGATAGAAGGTCCAGGGCATGATGCCTGCGTTTCGCTGAACCGTCCCCCCGGTACCTGTTGTGGCGAGCAATCCAAATTGTGTGGAATAGGCACAATGAGCGCCGATGGTGGCTGAGCAAACGGGCGTGCCGCTTGGTGCATAAAAAGGACGATCGTTAATGTTTCCGTCAGCATTGTTGTCGAAACCAGTCGTGATGTTGTAAGGAGAGCCTCCGGATGCATTGAAGTTGCCGCTCAATTGCAGAGCCCAGGGCAACTTTGCGGTGGTGTTGCCGAAGACATTCCAGAGCGGATTACCGGTGCGGATGGCGTATTCGCCAACGTTCGAACCAGTGTGCTGCGGAGTGAAGTTGGGATCATCATTGGTATCGTCGATGATATGGACACGGACTGAACCGAGAAAGAACTTGAGATGCTTGAGGGACTGGTTGTTAACCCCCATGAAGATAACATTGCCGTAGCCTCGTCCGGAGTCCTGCCATTGCAGGATGTTCATATTCGGGGCGAGGGGACGAGGGCCCAGTGGCTCGTCGTTGATAGGCGAGTTAATGTTTTCGGAGCGAGTGTAGTGCCACATCTGCGCGATGTAATAGTCAGCCGAGACCGACCAGTCCTTGGCAATCGTATGACTGAAGCCGAGATTTTGGATGCTGTAGAAGAGGTTCGGCAGATGGGGCTGGATGGTGCGAATGGATCTGACAGGCGTACCGCCGGCGAAGGCGTTACAGGTGTTCGGGGAAAAGCTACCAGCGCAGCCGGGTGTGTAGACGAGGCTGGTGATGCGCTGCGTGCCGTCCATGTTAAGCACCTGCGCGTAGCTGTGGGCGCCAAAGCGGCCGGAGAAGAGACCAGCGTGCGCATGGAGCGTCCAGGTGGATTTTTTGTCCGGCGACCATGAAACGCCGAAGCGTGGATTGAAGTTGTTATGGACTAAGGGCTTATTCTGCGTGTAGTAGCGAAGACCCCACGCGAAGTGGAGGCTGGGCAAGATCTTCCAGTCGTCCTGGAAGAAAAGCGCTTCACGGTATTGCGTCATGTTGATGGTGGGGTTTCCGGCTGCATTAGAGTACTGGGTGGGAGCGCCGCCGGCCCACCCGTTCAGAGAGCGCACGTACTGCTCGACGCCGGTAATGGTTTGGGTCTGAGCCGTTGGATTGTTATTGGTGTCCAGGACGGGGACGGTACCGCCACCAAAGAGCCAGGTGCCATTAAAGTTGCTGAAGTACCGGAAACGCTCGCGGAGAAGTTCAAACTGTGAACCGAACTTGATGAGATGTTTCGAGAGGCTGAGTATGGCGTCATCGTCGTACTCGGCATCGATTTCGTGGTCCCGCAGCGCTCCACCGGTGCTGCCGCCGGAGGTGAAGGCACCGACTACCTGAAGCTGGGGATCGAGCGAATTTGGGACTTGATCCTTCCCGTCAAATTCGATCCCAAGGCGGGCCTCGTGCATGAGCTTTGGAGAGATCGTGGTGACATCGGTGAGATGCAGATTGTGATCGTACGCCTCACTGTCATACGCAGCTTCGGCGAGTGTGGTGCCTCCGGCGCCCACGTTTTCCTGGTGTTTGTGCCAGGCACCAAAGCTGGCGATGAAAGTGTTTTTGGGGCCGAGTTGCCAATCAACCTTGGCCATGCCAATCCAAAGACGCTGTGGTGCAGGCACGTTCTGGAGGATTGGGCTTTGGTTACCCTCTGCATCAATGTTGATGGCATTGACGACGGCGAAGTTGTCAATGGAGCGATGCTCGAGATTGAGCACGAAGTCGGAACCCTTTTTGCGGATAGGGCCGGTGAGTTCAAATCCATAGCGTTGCTTGCCGATAGAGGCGCGGCTGACAGAAAACGGGTCACGGGCGTTCATCCAGGGGCTGGAGTTGGTGGCGAACAAAGCGCCATGATAAGTGGGCTGTCCAGGTTTGGTATAAACCTGGATTTCACCGCCCCCGAACGGAGGATTGCGGTATTCCGAGGAGAACAGATCAGGATTGACCTTGATGTAGGCGATAGAGGATTTGGGCGGGAGCGTGCCATTGTTGTCACCGCTGTGAAAGCCGTCAATTGAGAGAGCGGCGCTGGAAGGGTTCCCGCCGGCGGCTGCAGCCATCTGCTGGAGTTCACGGAGAAGGTCGTCCGGGTCGTCGGCAAGGGACTGGAGCCGCTGGCCAGAGATAGTCTGGCTCGGACCGCTGCTTGTGGGAGAGTTGGCTGCGGCGGGATTATCGTCGTTATCGCCAACGTCAACGGTGGTCTGGACCTCTTCAAGCTGAAGTGTGACAGATAGATCGGCCTTTTGGGGAGAGTTTACGGTCAGGTTCACGGGGGCAAAGCCGCTGAAGGAAATCTGCAACGCGTGTTGGCCAGGCGGAACGCACGCTAGATGGAAACGGCCTGAAGGATCGCCAAGGATTGGAGTGCCCGAATCCAACTGGATGGAAGCACTCGGAATGGCAGCTCCTGTGGAGTCATGGACAAAGCCTGTGAGCGATGTACAGTCACTTTGAGCTTTCGCGGAAGTTGCGAAGGCGAAGGCAGAGGTGAGCGCAAAGATCACAGCGAGGACGAATAGGAGTCGGTTCAAGGTCTTCCCTCGGGTTTCGTTTTCCAGCGGAGCCGGGCCTATTTGGAATTTCAAGCGTTTGATTGAATACGCAAATTAGGGAACTTGGTTCCCTTTATGTCGGCGTCTAATCGATGGGAGTGAGGAAAGGGTTCGCGCGGTCTTGTGGGGACCGGAGATTGGTTAAGTCTAAGTCGTGACCCTCGGCACGTGGGGCACCGCGCGTTGCAGTTGCGAATGCCCTTGCCTTTGTGCAAAAGTTTAATCATGAGTGACGGGCAGCCCGGAAAGCTGAATGTCGGTTGGCGAGAACAGGCGTGGGTGTTGAAAAAGTCGTTGGTCTCGGACTTGCCAGGAGCTGGCCTACCGAACGCTTGGCAGTGTTAGGGTCCGCTAAGCTGTGACCGTCGCCGGCCCTGTTGATGTGCTCAGGAACCGTACCAATCGTTTGATGTTCTGGGCAGTGGCAGCCAGGAAGAACTGCTCCTGAACGAACTTCAGTCTGCGTAGACGCAGGCGGTGAAGGCCGATGCGACCCTTCAGCTCTGCGAACAGCGCTTCGACTTTCTTCCGCTGCCTCTGTGCCTGTTCGAACTCCGGAGTATTCCAGAGATCTCTCGCCCGTTGTCGAGCGGCTTCGTTCATATGGATGGCAAGGAAGCGAAATGCCCCTTTCGTGCACTGCGATTTCAGCGGGCATGGCCCACACTTGGGGCGAGTCCCGATGTAAGCAAACGCGCGGTTTCTGTCATTGCGACCGCCGTAGTTCAGTTGCTGGCCCGCAGGACAGAGATAGCTGTTGCTTTCAGGCTGGTACGTGAAGCGCTCTGGGCCGAACAATGGGCTCCTTGTCCGAGCCACAGCATCGCGTGTGGGCATGTACGGCGTGATCTGTCGGTCCATCAACCACTGCAACAACTCGCCATTGCCATAGCTGGCATCGGCGGCGATCGACTGCGGGTTCTTACCTTGCCACTGAGTGAACCGAGCGATCATCTCTTCGGCAGCTCGGGACTCCTCGCTTAGGCGAGCGCCCGTAGCTTGCACGCCGACGATGATGCAACTGTGATTGTCCACCAGGTAGTTGTTGTAGTAGCCCATCCGCGCTGGCGTGCCACCCTTCGTTGCATATGTGGAATCCGGATCGGTCGTAGACACCTTATCCTGGCTATGCGTCGGCTCCTCGACTGGATTCTGCGCTTCCAGTTCAGTGAGCCACTCGCGAACCGTTCGATTCACTTGCGCGGCTTCCGCCAGTTGCTCTCTCGGGATACGGCTCTCTTTGGAAGCGCTAGCTTCAACGAACGTTCCATCTACTGATAGCTTGTCTCCGCGGACCAGGCCTACTTCTAAACACTGGGCAACGAGGCGTTCGAATAGATGCTCGAACAGCTTCGACTCATGAAAACGCCCGTGGCGATTCTTCGAAAACGTAGAGTGATGCGGGATCTCCTGATCGAATCCAAGACCTGTGAACCAGCGCCACGCCAGATGCATGCGCAGTTCTTCGATCAGCCTACGCTCACTGCTGATTCCGTACAGGTAACCGATCAGTACGATCCGCAGCAGAAGTTCAGGATCGATCGATGGACGGCCGGTATCGCTGTAGCTGTCCTTCAGATGCTCACGAACAAAACCGAAGTCGATGTGCTTATCGATCAACCGTAGTAAGTGATTCTCCGGGACCTGATCTTCCAGGCGGAAGTAGTAGAACAGCGATTCCGAGCGGGTGTGCCGACCCATCATGAGCCTTAGTCCTCCATCAATGGCAATCCTCAACAGCATGGTCAAACTATGCTGCCAAGCCGCTCCCGTTGCCATAAAAATCACAGCAAAATCCGTTCATGCGCACTGAGTTTTTCAACACCCACAGGCCAATGCACTCATCCAGCCTAGTTGTTTAGTCCCGTCATTTGATGGATTGGATTGAGAGTAATCTGTCCGGATCCCGCGCCCATAGTTTGCAGAGATATTCGTAGGGAGTGAGGGCCTTGAGAGTCTTGAGTCTTCGGGCGAAGTTGTAGGCAGTGAGGAAGTCGTTCAGGTGCGTTTTGAGTAATAAGTCGGGGAAGCACTCGCCAGACAACCCTATACCCTTTCCAGGAAGCCATTCTAGGGTGCCATGCTTTCCCATATGAACAATCGCGTCTGCTCCCCACCCACCCTCAGACTCCGGAGTTCCTAACCATCGATAAAAGGCTGCGTAATGATGGGTAGGCGGCAGATCGGGCATGCGATAGATCGCGTCCGGGTCTATTCCATAGCATCGTGGAGGCTGAAGCGCAATCCGAGTGTTGCCGAAGCAGGTGCATCTCTAGCTTCGGAAGCACCGATTCGCACGGAGCTACTAAAACTTAGCGGCACTCTTTCCCGGGGGGGCTTCCGTGATTCGTGATTCCATGAACCGGGCAGTCGCGCCTACTCGGTAGTAGAGAATCGGATCATCACGAACGATCAACCCTATTATGTTGACCGACATCACAAAAAGCCGTTGCCGGCCCTGGTTTGATCTCAGAGGTAGTGGGCTGATTGAAGTGCAACCCAATATTGACTACTTAAATTTCTCCGCGCTTCATCTGGTTGACTGCGTAGTCGCAAGCACGCGCCGTCATCGCCATGTAGGTGAGTGACGGATTCTGGCACGCTGATGAGACCATGAACGAGCCGTCAGTGATGAATAAGTTCTTGATGTCATGCGCCTGGTTCCAGCGATTGAGTGCGGACGTCTTTGGATCGTTGCCCATGCGCGCCGAGCCCATCTCGTGGATACACTCGCCCGGTGCCGATGGTGCATTGCGTAGCGTGACCTCTTTTGCACCGGCGGCTTCGAGCATCTCTGCCGCCGTGGCCTGGGCGTCCTTGAAGAGCGCCCATTCATTATCTTGCCACTTGCAGGTGATCTTCATGACGGAATCCCCCAGGCGTCCACCTTGTTCTTATCGAGCTCCATGCGATTGTCGGGATGGGAGAGACATTCGGCAAAGCTTGCGAAAGTGAAGCGCCACGATCCGGGCTGGCGCAGCATGTGTTTGAAGTCAGCACCGAAGCCTGCAGTCTCACTCCCGCGTCCCCAATCGTCACGGCTGCCGCCGCCCTGGAAGCCATAACCTCGAACGAACCCAGGATGCTTGTCTTTGACGTTGCGGAAGCGAGGCACATAGATGCCGTTGGGACGGTTGCCGATCTGCACACGATCCTCATGTCCGGGGATGATGCCGCTGGCACCGCTGCCCATCATGTGATCCATCAGGTTGCGGCCAAGCTGTCCGCTGGAGTTGGCGAGGCCGGTCGAGAATTCTGGTGTCGCCGAGTTCATCAGGATATGCGCCGACTCGAGCGTCGAAGCGCAGAGAAAGACTACCTTCGCGTGAAGCTCAACCGGTTGCTTTGTCTGTCCGTCGATAACGCGGACGCCGGTGATGCGCCTCGTCTTCGGATCGAAGATGAGGCTGTGAACGACACTGAAGGGCCGCACCGTCAGCTTGCCTGTGGCCTCTGCCGCAGGCAGCGTCGAGTGAAAGCTGCTGAAATACGACCGCGTGATGCATCCACGAGCGCACGGTCCGCAGTAGTGGCACAGGCCGCTCGGCCGCGATGCGCCTGCGTCAGAATCGCCGTTCGGCCGATGGTCAGGCGGCGTTCAGGAAAGTTCTGCGCAATCACCTCACGCATGTGCGTTTCAGCGCAGTTCATCTCCATTGGCGGCAGGAATTTGCTGTCAGGCAGCTGAGGCAGGTTCTCGGCCTGGCCGCTGACACTAATGAAGTCCTCCACGTAGTCGTACCAGGGCTCGATGTCCTTGTAACGGATGGGCCAGTCGGTGGCGATCCCGTCCTTGAGATTGCCTTCAAAGTCGAGGTCGCTCCAGCGATAGCTCTGCCGGCCCCACATCACGGAGCGGCCACCTAGATGATGGCCACGCAGAAAGAGGTAGGGCTGGTCGGGCGGCGTGGTGTACGGATTCTCGAGGTCATCGACGAAGAACTTCGCGTTCCACTCGTCGCCGATCTGTTTTTGTCTTTCGCGATGCACCTTCTCGTACTGGCGGTCGCGCATCCCTCGAAACCTCACGTCCCATACGGGAACGTGCTCGACGTAGTCCTTCTCCGGAACGATGGTCTGGCCGGCCTCAAGCACCAGCGTTCGGAGCCCTTTCTCGGTGAGCTCCTTGGCGGCCCAGCCGCCCGTAATGCCTGACCCGATGACGATGGCGTCGTAGGTATTGGTCTTTCCGCTCTGCACGTTCGGTGTCTGCACCTCCATGGTCATCGCGTTTCCTCCTGAATAGGGGCGCAGCTGGCGTGGCCCGACGGAATAATGGTCTTACCCAACTCCTGCGAAAAACCAATCTCCGAGGTGTAGTAGCCGGCCAGGGTCAGCTTCTTCATCGTGTAGAAAAACTGGCCGGGCGAGGGCGTCGTCTGCTCCAGCGGCGATTTCTGGTTGTTCGTCACTGCCGTTTTCTGCTTGACGGAGAAGTCCATCGCCTCGGCATCAAGGGATATCTATTGTTGGGGAATGAAATGGGGCGTAAGTAATTTAGGAAGCCAGGAGAATTGATGCATCAGTCATTAAGATCGGATTTATGCTGGGGGTCGTCGTTCTTTCAGTTGCAGGTTAGCAAAAACAACCAACCCGAAAGTTCCGAGAACAAACCGCCTGAACCAAAAGGACCGAGGATCTACGTCACAGACGAAGTTGGCGGCGATCTCTCCATTATCGATGTGGGAACGGCGAAACTTCTGAAGACCATGCATCTCGGTAAACGTCCGCGAGGAATTCATTTAAAGTCCTGACGGCAAAAACCTTTATGTCGCTTTGTGAGGTGTGTAATGGTGGCCGGAGATGAAGCCGAACAGCCGATGACAATGTAAAGACTAATGAATGTTATCTCTCTGAGGGAGAGTAAGGTAAAGATTAGAACATAGCACGCTCCCGACGATATTCATGGCGTTCAGAACTTAGCGTGGAACACGCATTTCGGCCGCAATTCACCCAATGCTTAACTCAGAAGGCGGGAGAGAAGACTCAATGGCGGAGGGAGAGGGATTCGAACCCCCGTTGGCCTTTCGACCAAAGCGGTTTTCAAGACCGCCTGTTTCAACCACTCACACATCCCTCCGCAAGGGAATGTGAGTAGTTTAGCAAAATCGAAGCGATCGACCTGGCGTATTAGCATAAGCGACCGCTTCAGATATCGTAGAACATCGGCGATCGATGAGTCTAAAATTTTGAGATCGACAGCGAATGGACCGTGTGGCTGAGAGGAGTTGTGTGTTGAAGAGATATCTCCCCATAATGATGGTTTGCGTTTTTATCCTTTCCCTCTCTCTCCCCGCGAGGGCGCAGGTAAAGATGAGCAGGGAGCAGATTCTCTTTTACACCTCGGGTTGGAGAGGAGAGCGGTTTCCGGATGGGCGCCCGAAGATCCCCGATGAACTTATCCAACGCGCCTTGAGGGTCACTCTTGAGGATCTGTGGGACTATCTCGGCAACCTCGGTTATCGCTGCCAATATGACAACGGATGGCAGGCCCTCCATCTCGACAAGCCAATGGCAGGACGAGCTCTGACAGCACAATATATGCCCTCCCGGCCCGACATGGTCTCTACGATCAAAGCCGAAGGAAAGGCTGAGGTCGAACCGGCGGAACGAATGTGTGGCCGATCAACGAGCTTCAAAATGGCGATGTCTACGTCGCGGACGGCTTCGGTAAGGTCGTCGAGGGAACGCTCATCGGGTCAAATCTCGGCAGTGGGATTGCTGCGCACTCGCATACCGGCGTTGTCTTCGACGCGGGAATCCGAGACGTTGAAGAGAACCGTGAGATCAAGGATCTGAATGGCTTTTATCGTGGTAGCGACCCTTCTGCCTGGAAGGACATGACACTGACTGCGATCAATGCTCCCATTCGCATTGGGCGCGCAACCGTGCTGCCGGGAGATCTCGTCATTGCAAAACAAGACGGCATTATCTTTATCCCTGCCTCTCTTGCGTCGGCTGCCGTAGCCTCTGCCGAATTTACCAATCTCGAAGATTCCTTCAACTTCGAGTTGAACTCTTCTGGGAAAAATGGCGCGGAGTTCGAAGATGGATGGACCCCGGCGAAGTATCAAGCCTTTGCCGAATGGATCGATCAGCATCCTGAGACGTTAAAGATGACCAAACAAGAGTTTGACTCGGAGTTGGCTCGCCGTAGGGACCATAAAGACTAAGCTTGCTCAGGGCGTTTCGCGCACAGAATGGTTGAGGGGAAGCCGAATCTCCGCCCTGCAGCCGCTTTGTCGATCCTTTCGGTTATGCAACTCCACCGCGCCGCGATGCGCCTGTGCAATCTGTTGGGCAAGAACAAGGCCGATCCCCGTGCCGTTCGGCTTCGTCGTATAGAAAGGGACGAAGAGATTTCCCGCGTTCGTTAAGCCCGGACCGTTGTCGACGATAGCGATCACAACCTCCGTATTGGATCTTCGCCATCCAATCTCCACGATTGCACCGCTGTGTGTCGTATCCGGCCCTAAGGCTGCTTCAGCGGCATTGCGGATAAGGTTGATCAGCGCCTGTTGAATCTGGTCGGAGTCGGCAGGCAGCACAACCTCTTCTCCTTCCGTCACACACACGTCGATTCGTGTCTCCAGCCGCGCGACTCGATCGATCAGCGGTGCCAGATGCACCATTTCCAGATGGGGTGCAGGAAGCCCCATGAGCTGGCGATAGGCCTGTAGAAATCGGTTCAACGACTCGGCACGCCCTTCGATCACCTCAAGGCCGCGCTCGAAGTCCTTAGCCTGTTCTGCTGGCATGGCATTTGTGATTCGGCTGCGCAAACTCTCCGCAATCGATTTGATGGGGGCGAGTGAGTTGTTGATCTCGTGCCCCATCACCCGGATCAATCGCGCCCATGCGAGCCGCTCTTCTTCTCTGAGCGCGGCGCTGACCTCTGCGAGCACGATCAATGTATGGGGAACTCCTCGCAGGCGAAAGCTCGCACGTTTAACGATCCACCGTGTAGCCTGCTGCTCACTGCCTGCTGAAAAAAGATCGTCGTCCGATGCTTCGATGAGATAGCCCAGCTCGAACTCTCCCGCCGGATGCCCGAGCGCTTTGGCTGCGCTCGTGCCCAGCATCTGCTCCGCGGCGGCGTTGATGAGCTTCAGCCTTCCCTCCGGATCGAAGGCCAGCACGGGAGACTGCATCGAGTTGAGCACCCTCTCCACCAGCGCCATGGCCTCCAGCGCACCAGCCCTCTGGGCCTGCAATGTGCTTGCCAGAGCGTTGACCTCAAGCGCGAGATCTCCCATGGCGTCGTTACGCAACGCACCTCTGGCGCGGAAGGAATAATCATCCTCTCGCAGAGCCGCAACTATATTGGTCAGAGTCTGCAAGGGGCGAGTCATCTGTTCCATGACAATGGAGACAGCAAACATCCATGCGCCTGCCACAATCGATAGGACAACCCATTGCACCGTCGCGTCAGTCTTCTCGGACTGGAGGATGACCCAGCAGAGAACAAAGGCCGGGATGCCCATCAACAAAAGCCACAGCCGCAGCCGACGTTCGAAGCTCAATCTTTGCCGTGTTCTTCCCAAAGGAAGACGCGTCACAGATCGAGCTGGCGGCAACGGTTCAGAGTCCATACTTCTCAATGCGGCGATAGAGTGCGCCTCGGCTCAAGCCCAACGCGTCCGCTGCGTGGCTCACATTCCCATTTGCCCTTGCCAGTGCCTTTCGAATCAAAATGGCCTCAACCGTCTCGAGACTCATCTCGTCCAAACTAGGCGTGCCTCCGCTTCTTTGCACATGCAGCCCCAGGTCCGCCGCCTCGATCCGCTCTCCGCGGGCCATTAGAATCGCGCGCTCGATCGTATGGTCGAGCTCCCGGACGTTTCCAGGCCAGCTGTACTGGAGCATCTGTTGCATCGCTGTCGCCTCCAGCCCCTGCAGAGAGCGACGGTACCGCGCCGCGTGACGAGCCATAAAGTGGCCGGCCAACGCGGGGATATCCTCGCGCCGTTCACGGAGCGGCGGCAGGCTGATCTCGACCGTATTCAATCGGAACAGGAGGTCTTCACGGAAACGTCCGCCTATTACCTCAGCGCGCAGGTCGGCATTCGTCGCGGAGAGAATCCGTACATCGACCTTCTGTGTCTTCGAGGAGCCTACGCGCTCCATCTCCCCTGTCTCTAACACGCGCAGCAGCTTGGCCTGTTGCCGGATGGGAATATTGGCAATCTCATCCAGAAACAATGTCCCATGGTTTGCCAGCTCGAATCGTCCGATGCGGTCGGCTCGCGCATCCGTGAAGGCACCCTTCACGTGTCCGAACAGCTCGCTTTCAAAGGTGCCTTCCGGGAGCGCCCCCGTATTGACCGCGACCAGCGTACGATCTGCGCGCATCGAGAGTCGGTGCAGTGTCTGTGCGACAACTTCTTTGCCGGTACCATGCTCTCCGGTAATCAGAACGTTCGCATCCGATGGGCCGATCCTCGCCATGGTTTCGACCACAGGTCGCATCGACGCTGCAGATGCAATGAAGTCCGGCGCTCCAGGCGCGCGCAGAATACGATTCTCCGCCTCCAGCCACTGCGCTCTCTTCTGGCTTCTGTATAGCTCCACCTGCGTTCGCAGAACGCTCAGAAGCCGTGCATTCTCCCACGGTTTCTGAATGAAGTCTCCAGCCCCGCGCCGCATTGCTTCGACCGCAAGATCGATATTGCCCCATGCCGTCATCACGACGATTGGAACCTGAGAGTCGATCTCGCGAATGCGCGCTACCAGATCCAATCCCTCCTGCCCGGAGGTCGTGTCTCGTGTGTAGTTCAGATCGATCAGTACGCCATCGAAGCTCTCGCGTGTCATTGCCTCGAGCGCCAAGGCCGGGGTGCGCACCATTTCAAGCTCGTAACCCTCAGGCTTGAGTAGAAGATGAAGCGCCTCAAGAATATGTGGCTGATCGTCGGCAACGAGCAGTCTGCACGGTGTCTTCTGCTCCGTCCCTCGTGCATCTTTCGTCGTCATCTCTTCCACCATCGGAGACCTCGTCGTCACTCACCGCCTGAAGCGATGCCTGTCCTCGCCGATTCTATCGAAATCTGGTTCGCATCGAGAGTCGTGCCCACAGAGCGGTCCAGTTCGATCTTCGCCTTCTGGTACGCGGTCATCGCGGCCACAAGCGTCGACTCCGCAGCGGAGAGATCGCGCCGGGCGGTCAGTGTTTGATAATTTGAGCCGGCTCCCAGCTCTTGTTCCTTCTTCGTGATATCGAAGGTCTTCTGCGCCAGATCGCGTGCCTTGCGCGCCGAATCGACGCGTGCCTTGCTCTGTTCCAAGGCGTACTGCGCATTTCTCACTTCGATGCGAATCTGCTTCTTCAGCTGCTGCATGCGCAGCTCCGCCTGTCTCGCCTCCAGCTCCGAACGATACTGGTCGGACTTCGCCACGCGATTGCGAATCGGGACCTTCACAGAGACGCCTACATAGTAGTCCGGAGCCGTATTGTTGAACGCGCCTCGCACCGCGCCACCCCAGTTTGAGGGAGCGGTTGACGGAGTCTCGGACAGGGGATTCGAAGGTCCAGCCAGACCTGTTCCGCCATAGTAGGCGTCCAAAGTCACCGTTGGCAGCAGGGCATTGCGGGCGGCATCGCGGCTGATGCGCCGGTTCTGAAGATCGATATCCGATTCGCTCAGCTCGATGCGGTCGCGCAGAGCGAGCGCAATCGTATCCTCCGTCGGACCCGTGGTCAGCGCGTCCTCGGCCGCGCTCGAGTCCGTCGGTCGTACCGGCATCGCCTCCAGCACAGGATCGTCCAGATTCTTCGTCAGGGCGTTCTTCATCAGAAGCTCCTGGAACTGCAGCGTTGTCTTCGCGATCGTCAAGTCCTGCTCGCGGTTTGCGACCTCCGCTTCATCCTTCATGACGTCCATCTCGGGAATCGCCTGCAAGGCCAGCTGTTTTCGTCCGCTGTCCAGCGTCTGCGTGGCGAAGTCCAGCGCCCGGCTCTTCACGCCCTCATCCTCGTAGGCCGCGACAAGGTCCCAATACATATCGGCGATCTGGGTGATTGTTGTGATCACCTGCAGCCTGAAGGCCTGATCGGAGATCTTCTGGTTATTCTTCGCGATCCGCAGGTAACGCAGGTTCGTTCCGAATCCAAATCCCGCCAGTAGCTGCTGTTCTAATCCAACCTGGTAATAGGTGTTCAGGTTGGGATTGAGAAGGACAAACTGGCTGTTCTGCGTCACCCGATTGTTGTTGAAGACAGCAGTCAGCGTCGTGCCTGTGGCGAATGACTGCTGATAATCGATATTGCCGATCGTCGTGTTCTGCTGCAGCGTCGGCACACCATAGAGCTGCAGGTTTGCGAGCGGCTGCGCATAATGCTCATTGCTGAACATGCCGGAGATCAATGGATCGTACGACTGCACGGTAGTTCCCGCACCCAGTGTAGACTGCACAAGACCCGAGGCTCCCGCGCCCGCTCCGCCCGCTCCGCCCGAGGTTCCTCCCGCCCCCGCCCCCGTTCCGGCTGTGCCGAATCCTCCGACGCCGCCGCCGGGCGTGTTCTGCACAACGCCCGTATTCACACCGCGAAACGTCGCGCCGGCACGGGTGCGAAGAATATCGGCCTCGGCGATCGGGATGTTATATCTCGCAATCGCAAGGTCGAGATTATTTTCAAGTGCGAGCAGGATCGCATTCTTCAGGCTTAGCTCCAGAACTCCATCACGAACAAGAGAGTCGATTCGAGGGGTGTTCGCCAGGTTGGGTTGAGGAACCAGTGTGGCTCGATACACATCCAGAGGATTATCCGAATGCGGCACATCGAGCCGCAGCGCCGGCGCTTCAGTTCCAGCTTGTGGCCATGCGGGCGTTGCAAGAAGCAGGGCTATGCTGATCCAACGATTTGTGATCTTACGTTGAGGGGGGGAAGTCTTCACTGACCTACCTCCGCTGCCGTGTTATTCACTTCACCTGCGGTGTCGGAGTAGATCCAGCCGTCTCGCAACTCGATGATGCGCGTGCCGTACGCTGCGTTCGCCTCGGAGTGAGTCACCTGCACGATCGTCGTACCCTCCTCATTCAACTGCCGGAACATCTCCATAATCTCCTTGGCCTGCTTGGACTGAAGATTCCCGGTTGGCTCATCGGCCAGCAGAAGAGCGGGCGTATGAATCATAGCGCGCGCGATGCCCACCAGCTGCTGTTGTCCACCGGAGAGCTGATGCGGGTAAAGATCCTTCTTCCCGACGATCTGAAATCGATCCAGCGTGTCTGCCACCAGGGACTGCCGCTCCGCGCGGGGAATGTCCTTATACGAAAGCGGAAGATCGATGTTCTCTGCGACCGTAAGATCGTCGAGTAGGTGATAGCTCTGAAACACCATGCCGATGCGCCGCCGCGCCAGGTCCGCCCGCTGCTTGCGGTTCATCCTATGCACGGCTTCGCCGTCGAAGTCGAACTCGCCCTTCCATTGGTCATCGAGCATCGCCAGCACGTTCAGCAGCGAAGACTTGCCCGCGCCCGAAGGCCCCATGATCGTGATGAACTCCCACGGGCGAATCGTCAGGTTCACTCGTCGCAATACCCAGGTCTCGGTATGCCCAGTCTTGTAACTGCGCTCAACATTCTTCAGTTCAATCATCTCTTTACTCCATCCGCAGTGCTTGTACTGGGTCGGTCGATGCGGCGCGCTGCGCCGGAATCAGCCCCGCCGCAAAGGCCGCGCCGGCCAGGATAAGCACGGCTCCTCCGAGCACGACGAGGTCGTGGCCGGCAACGCCGTAGAGCTGCGACTGCACGAACCGCGTGCAGATCCACGTCACCGGGACTCCAATTGCAAGTCCGATTCCTGCCTGCATCAAGGCTTCACGCAGAACCATCGCGATCACGCTGCCGCGATTCGCGCCCAGCGCCATGCGCACTCCGATCTCAGGCGTCCGCCGCGCTACCGAATAAGCCGTTACTCCATACAGGCCCACCGAGGCCAGAACAAGAGCGAGCGCGCCGAACATCAGCGTAAGCCGCGCAATCAGGCGCTCCTGGTTAAACTGTCCCCTGATCTGACCCTGGAAGGTATCGTAGCGGCTCACCGTCAGGTTGGGATCGATATTCGCGAGCGTCCGCCGCACCTGCGACTCCAGGTCATCGATGGATCCTTTCGTCTGCAGCATGATTGCGCTTGCATACATCGAACGGGTATCGTCCTCCGGCTTGGTATGCGCCATCTGCAGCAAAGGGCGAAAATACATCGCCCGCGTATGTTCCCGGACGTTGTTGTACTTCACATCGGAGACCACGCCGACGATCTCGAAGTCGCCCACGCTCTGCATGCCCGATACGCCGAAGTGCGCTCCGATGGGATCTTTGCCGTTCGAAAAAAACTTCTTCACGAAGGCCTCGTTGACGACGGCGATCGGAGTGGACGTTGCGGTGTCCTGCTCCGTAATCCCTCGCCCGCGAAGCACGTGATGACCTACGATGTCGAAGAACTCCGGGCTGGCGCGCAGCCAGGATGCTCCCATCTCATCGCCAACCTTCGGCTCCGCCCTGCCCTGAAATTGAACCCCCTCGCTCCAGTTGTTTCCTTCAAGCGGGGTATACATCGAGAGAGAGACCCTCTCGACTCCGGGCAAGGCATGTAAATCCTGGGTGATTCGGTCGTACAGCGACTGCAATTGATTTTGCTTGTAAGCCGCGTTCTCCGGGCTGAAGTGCGCGACGAACCGATTCTCCGTCTTCACGCCGAAGTTCTGTCCTTCGAGATTGCTCAGGCTCTTCGCCATCAATCCAGCCCCCACCAGCAGCACCAGCGAGAGCGCTGCCTGCAGGATCACCAGCGACCGTTGCAGCCATCCCGAACGATCCTGCGTGGTGCGGTTCGATCCACGCAGGGCCTCCGCGGGTTCCGAATGCGAGGTCACCCACGCCGGCGCGATTCCGAAGATCAGCCCAGTCAGCAGCGACAGGCCGAACGCGAACGCCAGTACCACCGTCGAAGGAGTGGCCTGGATAGGCAGATCCGTTGCATCAGGAAACGCCATGTTCAACAGCACGCGCGTTCCGCCATAGGCGACGACCAGGCCGGCGAGGCCGCCGAGGCACGACAGAAGAACGCTCTCGGTGAGCATCTGGCGGATCAGCCTCCTCCTCTGCGCTCCCAGAGCCATGCGGATCGACGTCTCCGCCCGCCGCGCCATCCCCCGCACCAGCACAAGGTTCGCAATGTTTGCACAGGCGATCAGCAGCACCAGCGCGGAGACGATGAACAGCAGCCGCAGTCCTTTGCCCGTGTTCTGCTGCATGTTCTCGATTCCGGCCCCGGCAGGGACCAACACGACGTGCGATTGCGCGAGATTCTGTTCCATGCCCTTCCGCTGAAAGGTCGGAAGCTGCGCCAGGAATCCCCGTAGCACCCCCCCCATCTTCGCCTGCAGAGAAGGAAGCTCTGTCCCCGGCTTGATCCTCCCGATGAGGTAAATCCAGCTGCGATCCGACCGGTGCAGAATGGTCGTCGGATGAGCCGGGCCGAGCTGCGGCTCCATCGCCATCGGGATATAAAAGTCCGGCGGCGTATCCGTCATCCGGTCACCATAGAATCCCGGAGGCGTAATCCCAACCACGGTCACAGGATTGGTATTCAGAAGGAAGGTGCTGCCCACGACCGTAGGATCGAGGCCGTAGTCGCGCTGCCACGTCTGGTAGCTCATCACCACTCCGGGAGGAGCCCCCGCGACATCGTCGGCGGGCGTCAACAGCCGTCCTGCGTAAGGAGTCAGCCCAAAGACCTGGAAGTAGTTTCCCGAGACCATCTCGCTCCGCAGGGATTTAGGCAGCGAGCTGTCGTTGCTCCTGCGCGTGGTCAGCGAGCCGTAACCGATACCGGCCTGCATCGCCGCAAGCTGCTCGAACTCGGGTATCTGGTCGCGGAGATGCGTGTACAGGTCATACGAAAACAGGGTGTAGTCGTTCTTGTACGCTGCGCCGCCGTTGATGCAGCACTCGTCATTGTCGCCCACTCGCACCAGCATCTTCGGGTCGACCACAGGCAGATTCTTGAGCAGCACCGCATGCACCAGCGTAAAGATCGCGGCGTTCGCTCCGATGCCCAGCGCCAGCGTCAGGATCGCCGTAATCGTAAAGCCAGGAGCCTTTCTCAGCTGCCGCAGAGCGAACTTCACATCCTGGATGAGTCCATTCATGGATTATTCCTTTGCTGCCTTCAGGCCGTGCGTCTGACTTCCCAAAGATTCCGCACACTCGAGACCGGCACACGCAGCTCCATCTCGTACTGTTGAATCCCGACGGTGACCGTCAGTCCCGGGTGCTTTGAGGCGCGGCGAATCTGCCCATCCAACCTGCTGGTCGCCTTATGCTCCGCATTGTTTTTGGCGACCAGATTCAGGCCATCTCCTTCTACATCGCAGGCCACCGTGCAGCGTGCCCCGACGGACAACACCGCCAGAAGTAGAAAGAGGGTCGTAAATCCCGGCATCTCCCGCACCATCTCTTCGGCCTCTTCAACTACTTCGCGAATCATGACTAAGCCTCCGCCATCAACTGGCTCAGCTCGCCCTCCGCGACCACCTTGCCGTCGAACAGGTGAATCTGACGCTCCGCATGGGCGGCGAAGCGGGGATCGTGCGTCACCATGCAGATGGTCGCTCCTTCATCGTGCAACTCCTTCAGCAGCTTCATCACGGCTTCGCCGTTCTTCGAGTCCAGATTTCCCGTAGGCTCGTCCGCCAGCAGGATGGAAGGCGACCCCGCCAGCGCGCGCGCCACGGCCACCCTCTGCTGCTGACCTCCTGAGAGTTGAGCCGGATAATGCCGCATACGATGCGCCATGTTCACGCGCTCCAAGGACTCCTGCACGCGCGCCTTACGTTCAGCTGCAGGCATTCCGGCGCGATAGGTCAGGGGCAGCTCGACGTTCTCCGCCACGCTCAGGTCGCCGATCAGGTTGAAGCTCTGGAAGATAAATCCAATCTCCTGGTTGCGAATCCGGGAGCGGTCCGCGAAATCCAGATTCGCGACCTCCTTGCCGTTCAGCTGATAACGTCCCGCTGTCGGCGTATCCAGCAGGCCGATAATGGAGAGCAGCGTAGATTTACCGCAGCCCGAGGGCCCCGACATCGCGACATATTCGCCCCGCTTGATCTGCATATGCACACCCGACAGGGCATGCGTTTCAATCTCGTCGGTGTAGAAGACCTTGGTCAACTGCTCGATCTCAATAATCGAATCCGCCATCGTTCTCTCCTTTTCTTTCTCGCTCGCTACTCCAGTCGAATCCTGTCCGTGTTATCCCATCGGCTCATGTCCGAAAGGATCACCATATCTCCGGGCTGCAATCCCTCGATCACCTGGATCGCGTTGACCGAAGCCTTTCCAACCTTTACCGGAACCCGTACCGCCGTCTTGCCATCCGGACTCAACTTGAACAGACTGATGGTGCTGTTCTCGTTGCCGAAGGCCGGCCGACCGACATACAGCACGTTTGCCATGCGATCCAGGTCGATAGTTCCGTCCACACTCAGGTCGGGCCGAGCTCCCTGGGGCAACGTGCCTGCCAGTTCTACGTCAACGGTCACGGTTCCGTTCACAACAGCTGGATCGGTTCGCATCACCTTGCCGTCGACCACGCCGTTATGGGTGTCAATCTCGGCTGGCTGGCCGATCTGGATATCTCTCGCCTGGGTCTCCGCAATCTTCAGGCTCGCCTTCAACTGATCCGGCTGTACCACCTTCGCGAGCGTCGTTCCCGGAGCCACATGCTCGCCCACCTGATGCGGCAGGTCCACCAGAACCCCGCCGATTCCAGCCTTCACGCTCAAAGCGTCCTGCTGCCTCTGCTTGAGCGCCAGCAGAGCCTGCGCCTGCGCTACCTTGGTCTGCTGGACCGCAACCTGCGTCTCGATCGCCTTCTCGTTCACCACCAGCCGTTGCTTTTCGATGTCGTCGCGCGTTGTCAGCTCATCTGACTTGCCCTTCGACGCGCTGTAGGTCAACCCGCTGATCACGCCTAGGTCGTACAGGGATTTATCCGTCTGGGCCTGCAGCTTGGCCTGGTTATAGTCCGCGCTCACCGTCGCCGCCGCCGCCTTCTGGGTCATCAGGTCGCTCTGAAGCTTCGCCTTGATGTTGGTTAAATCCGTCTCGGCTGCCTTCAGCTGCAGCTGAGCATCCAGCAGCTCCTGCTGTAGAGTCGGATCGACCAGGTCCATCAGGACCGTATCGGCCTCGACCTTCGCTCCCGGCAGCACGCGGATCCTCACCACCGTGGCCTCAGTCTCCGCAGGGATCAAACGAATACGGTCCTCTCGCGGAACCAGAGCTCCCGGCCCACGAACCTGTCGCAGCAAAGGACCCTGCTTCACAGCATCGGTCCACACCGTCGCGCGGTCCACGGTAGGGGCGGCTGGTTTCAACCGCGAGACGAGTACCGCCGCCAACGCCAGCACCAGAACGCCCGCGCCTCCGGCGATCCACTGCCGCCGAATCTTCTTTCTCTTGATATCTGGTCTCTGAATGTCCATGCAAGAGGACAGATCGCAACTGAGGTGCCAATCGCAAAGAATTAATTATCTTAGACTTACAGGATATAAGGGGCAACCCATTGTCCACAAACGCAACCCGGTGTCCATTTTCGGACAAGCTAAGCGGGGAAATGGGAAAGAACTCTCCAGGGTTAGCGCCTTGGCTTTGGGGCCGTCTTCTTGGGGGCAGTGGTCTCGACCGGCGTCGTTGTCGCTTCGGTCAGTGCGCCCATCGCCTCGGAGATCTGGCGGCTCGCTTCGCTCAACTTCTCCACCACCTCCGCCACCCCGATCGTATCTTCGATCCGTTTTACGTACGGCACGGTGAGCCCGGCGATCGCGTTGCCCTGGGAGTTCAGCACTGGGAAGCTGACGTTCATCACCCCCGTGACCTCGTAGCTCGCCCGCCTCTCGTAGCCCCGCGCGCGAATCTTTGTCAGGTGATCGTTCAGATCGGCGGGTCTCCGCTTCTGTGTCTCCCGCGTCCACTCCTGGACCGCCCGTTCCGCCGAGTCTCCGTCCAGATGAGACAGAATGACATGTCCGGTGGCTGCATGCATCAGATCCACCTTCGATCCCATCTTCACGTAGAAGCCGGTCGACTCCGGAGAATCCACCTGAGCCAGAATCACGACATGGCCCCCGTCGAGCACTCCCAGATGACACGATTGTCGGATCTCATGGGCCAGCCAGTGCATCACCGGCAGCGCCTCAGTGACCATTCGCTTGGTAGGAGGATGCTCCTGACCCAGGTGAAAAAGCCGTAGCGTCAGATGATAGCGATCTTTGTTCGCCGATTGCGCCAGATACCCGCGATGCTCGAGACACAGCAGCATTCGGAAGATCTCCGACATGGTGCGATTCAGTCTCCGAGCCACCTCGCTGACCGTCATTCCCTCCGGCGTGGCGGCGAACAACTCGAGGATGTCCAGCCCTTTCTCCAGAGCTGGCGTTGGATAGTAGCGTTTTCCCAGTGGCTTGGCTGTTGTCATCCGAGACGGAGCGGATCGCATCTCCCACAAGGTAACAAAAGGCCTTGGGTGTGTCATCCTTCATTCACGATCTGGGACGCATCGACAAATTCACGTCTGCGATTTTGGGAGGAAAGACGATGGCCTGCCTGCCGGCCCCACTGCGCTCGGCCACCCCACAAACGAAGACCTGTTTGTGGGGACCCCGGTACGGGCAGTCCCTTCGTGACGCGTATACCACCTTCGGCATGGGCCTCCCGCTGGTCGGCACGGAGATCTTGCAAACGACGAGCCTACACCTTAAAGGGAGTACACACGTCACGTAGGGTGCGTCGCCCGCGCAGTAGCGCTGTTCTTTACCAAAACAATAGGCCGATACGCCATAGAATGAAGGCAAGAATCAGTGAATGGACTCTCTCGCCGCTACGTAGTGTTTCGTCTCCCCGGTGCGTGAGTTGAGTACATCGAAGCTTCCATTCGAAGCCACCGTGAGCTCCAGGAAGTTTCCATTCTCCTGGCCGTTTAGGTTGGCAATCAAAGCATCGTCCGTATTGTGGTCCTCACCACCCTCTTCGGAGTAATGAAGCTGCCATAAAGACTCCATTCCTGGAGCATTCAAGACCGTATCCAGAACCGACGGCGAGCCGCCTTTCTTCGCTCCATTGTTCATAATGGCTACCCGGGCTCCCAGGGCATCCACCATCGCTGCGCTCGAGCTATGATTCCATCCGTGGTGCGAGACAATATATATGTCGACCTTGCCCAGCTTATTCGCCGGGCACACCAGTTCCATCTCCTTGTCCTTGGTTAGATCGCCCAAGTCTAGAAGCTTCACCTTACCAAAGGTGATGTGTACTCCCACCGAACGAGCATTCTCCGTGGTGTCGACCTCCGGAGTCTCTGCTCCCTTGCAATATGGGTTCGCTGCTCCCCCTCCCTCCAGCGGCTTTTGGATTACCTTCCCGTCGGCACTGACCACCTGCGCCTTGATGCCCACGATCGGCAGCACGTCGTTGGTTTTTGCCAGAATTCTTTTAGTTCTGCTGGTTGCGATCAGCTTTTCGTAAGCCGCGTAGCCCCGCTCTACCGAAGGCTCCTCTTCGCGGTTCACGCCATGGTCGATAAACGCCCCTACCGGAACCCGGTCAAGCAGTTGAGCCGCGCCCCCGACATGGTCCTCATGAAAATGCGTGATCAGGACATAGTCGATTCTCATCAACCCCGCTCCCTTTACGGCTGCGGCAATGCGATCTGCGTCCCGGCCCTCATTGCCCCCCCAGCCTGTATCGATCAGGAGCGATTGCGAGGCCGGGGTCACGAAGAGGGTCGCTTGACCGCCTTCGACGTCGATAAAGTAAACTTTCAGTTTTTCGTTGGTGCTATTTCCTGCCTCGGCCCATCCGGTCATGCTCATCCATCCCAACAGGGCGATCGCCCCCAACCAGAACCGCCATCTCATCTGTCCCAACTTCATCCCTACCCGTCCTTTCCATCGCAACCGCGCATTCACGTCTTCTGTCTCCCGTGGACACAGGTGCGATCGGCCATGATTATCACCACGGCTTCGTCAGGATCGTCCTCCGATAATCCCATCTCAAGACTTGTCCCGTATAGTGATTTCTTCTGTTCGGCCTTCTGCCCGACGATCCAGAACCAGCACTTGCGGTAAGATGCGCCGACGCCGGGTTTTGTCCTTCCTTAGCGCTCACTCTTGCGGCTCCATTCGACGTTTGCTTCCTGGGGCATCCATGTCTTCGGCTCCGGCATCTTCACCTTCCGGTGACTTTGAAAGAAGTGGGTATCGACGGAGATCCCTTTCTAAAATCGCGCGATTTGTGACCAGTGCCGGAGACCCGCTCTCTACGGCGAGGTAACCTTCCTAAAGATCGTCGGTGAGCCTGCAGGCGCGCTGGCATCCCATCTCCGGAGATTCCCTGTGATGCGCTTCTTCAAATCGACCCTCCTGATCTCCCTGGTATTCTTCGCTGTTGTGAGCGAGGTTCCGGTAAGTCATATCGTCCCCCCGGTCGCGAACGCATGCATGGAAGGCGCCCAGTAGAAAGCCGAGGACCAAGCAGCTGACCTTCGCACGCTGGAAGATCGACACGCTCCAACCCGTCTGGATGCACCCCCTGATCTTCATCTCGGGGTTCACCTCGCTTGGCTTCCTCTTTGCCCTGCAGGACTGGAACAGCCGTCTGCGCATGATGAACGAGCAGCATGTCACGCTTAAGCTGCTGCTCGAAGCCTGGGGGGCCCAGTACTTCCTCTGGGGCGTTCTCTGCTGGATTCTCTGGGGGACTCTGCGGACAAGGATCTACAGTGCCAGCTGGAAGAGCATGCTGCTTCTCTTTCTGCCCTTGAGTCTCTTCGCCAGCGCGCTTGAAGAGGCCATCTGGGTGCTTCTCTTTCCCCGGCTTCCGATGGGTAGACCACCCATGCCGTTTTGGCCACGCCTGTCGTTCCATCTCGACGCAGAGTTGATCGACTCGCTCGTCCTCTTCTGGTCGACATTCTTTCTCTTTCGCGGCATCGGCTATTACCAGAGGTACCGGGAGAAGGAGCGCATCGCCTCGCTGCTGGAATCGCAACTGATACAGGCACAGATGCGGGCATTACGCATGCAACTCAATCCCCACTTTCTTTTTAACACGATGAACTCCATCTCCAGCCTTATGCACACCGACATCGCATCGGCGGATTTAATGCTGGAACAACTCAGTCGTCTTCTGCGTATCACCCTCCATCGCGGAGAGTCGCAGTTCATCCCTCTCAGCGATGAGATGGAGTTCATCGAGATGTATCTAGCCATGCAGGATCGTCGATTCGCCGGACGCGTGGAACAGCGGATGAGTATCGATCCCCATGTTCACGATGCCATCGTCCCGACCATGATTCTTCAGCCCATCGTCGAGAACGCCTATGCCCACGGCCTTTCACGTCTCAGTACCAGAGGCATTCTCTCTATCCAGGCGTCGCGGAGTGGTACGATCCTTCGCTTGACCGTTACAAATACCGGAGCGGGCCTTCGTCCGGCGACGAATCAATCTCCGGGCAGAGGTGTTGGCCTCGCCAACGTGAAGGATCGCCTTCGCATGCACTATGGCGACGAGCAGAGCCTCTCCATCTCTGAGCTCGAAGACAGACAAGTTCAGGTCGTCGTCACGCTCCCTCTCCGCTTCGCGGAGAGTCAAATAGAACAGACCACGGGATATGGTGCGTGATGATTCAGGCGGTTCTAGCTGATGACGAAGTGCTCGCTCGGCAAAAGCTGAGGCAGCTGCTGCGCGAATTTTCTGAGATCGAGGTCGTGGGCGAAGGAGCCACCGCCGCCGAAACTATCGAGCTGGTGCGTGCGACCAAGCCCGATCTCCTGTTTCTTGATGTGCGGATGCCTGACATGGACGGCTTCGATGTCATCGGCGAGCTCTCTTCCGCTGGTGCTCCCACCATGCCCTGCATCATCTTCACCACGGCGTACGATCGTTATGCTCTGCGCGCATTTGAGATCCATGCCGTCGACTATCTGTTAAAGCCCTTCACACTGGAGCGTTTCCGGTCGGCGACAGAGCGTGCTCTCGAACAGATCAAAGCCTTACGGCAGAATCCTCACGTTGATACTCCAAAGAGCCCCAACGGCACACCCTACACAACGCGCATCGTCTTCAAATCCAAGGGCCGCATCCTCTTTCTTCCTGTCTCCGAGATCTGCTGGATCGGCGCGGAGGAGAATTACGTCCGCATCTGTACCCGCTCGGAGACCCATCTTTTGCGCGAGACCATGACGCGGCTTGAGGAAAAGCTCGACCCGAACATCTTTCTTCGCGTTCATCGCTCCTCCATCGTGAATCTTCAGTACGTCAAGGAAGTTCGTCCAGAGGTGGATGGCGAATATGGCGTTCATCTTATTAACGGCCAGAAGATTCCGATGAGCCGCACCTATCGTTCGCGCATAAAAAACTGGCTGGAGCGTTAGCCCCAGCCAGTCTCTATGTTAAGGTTCGATAGATCGGCCTCGCGGGTTCTACCTCCGAGCTGTGGAAGTTCCCATCGGAGCCTCGAGCAGACGATCGACGCATCCCGCTGGCTTCGTCACCGGATTGCAGCGCGCCACCAGGCCATCAGGAAATTTGACGACGAAGGGGCTCCACTGCGAAGGCTCGGACGGTGGATAATCCGTGCTGATCATCTGGGCTCCCGTCGTGAAGACCAGGTCACGACGCGCAGTGTTGTTGGTGCGGGCCTCTTCCGTTCCCTCATCCGTACGCGTGCGAACCAGATAGCCCTGCTTCACCAGATCGTCGATCACCTCGCGTGTGCCGCTGTTCTGTTCGGTGAAGGCGGCATCCGGCTTTCCGGGCTCGGCGTTGGTGAAGAAGACGCGTCCCTTGAGCGAAGCATGACCTTCGGTGTAGACCGTCTCCACCTTGCGCTGGTCGAGCAGGAAGATCACCTTTCCGCGTGACTTCTCGAGCGTAGGCCATCCGCCCGCCAGGATCGCAGCATTGAGCGTCGAAGCCGATCCGCGAACCTCATCCGGAGTAATGTACTCGCCGGTCTTGAAAACCGAGCGTACCTCCGTATCCAGCTGGTTGAAGACCTCCGCCGTGAAGGGCTCGGTCGCGATCATGCCCTCGCGCGCCTTTCCACCGTCTTCTTTGGTCTCGATCAGAAGGAACAGTGGAAGATGGTTCGGATGGGCCTTAGACCATTGCCGCACCACCGTCAGGCACTTCACAAAGGTATGGCAGCTGCTGCGCTCGTCCACGCCCTGAACGTGCATCACCTTGAAGCCGGGCTTGTCCATCTCGTGATCGGGATCGAAGTTCGGATCGGCTGGAAGACCCGCTTTGGCGGCGGCATCGTCGATGGGAAGATGAGCATAGCGTCCGCCCTTGGCGTCGGCGAAGACATCGATCTCCAGCTGGCGTACGCCTCCGCTCAGCTGATCGGGAAGAGGAGCATGGCTGTAGTCGAGCGCTCGCAGAGCCTTCGGGTTCTTCGACTCCAGGTATTTGCGCTCGCTGGGCGCAAAGCCGGTGTGATAGCTGTTATGCGATCCGATCACCTGGATCTGATTCACCCGGACGATCTTATCCTGCGCGACCTGGGTCGTCTGTTGAGCCACGGCCACTCCCGCGACAACGATCATTACCGTGGCCATTCCAATCCCTCGTAACATCCTGCGCTCCTTGTCTACAGCATTTATAAATTTATTCTCAAAAAGAACGGCGCCGTTCGTGCAGACACGGCGCCGATTTGTTTTGCGGTATCTCCCAGCTTAGAAGATGATCTTCGCCGCCAGCTGTAGCTGACGAGCCGGGAAGGCGGAGGTGATCTGTCCGAAGCTCGAGCTGCCAAAAGTGCTGTTTGCGCCCATGTAGTTGACCTTGTTCAACACGTTGAAGGCCTCTGCCCGGAAGTCAAAGTTCGAGCTGTCGTTCCACAGCGGGAACGCCTTATGCAGTCCGAGATCGGCCTGATAGAACGCGTCCGAGCGCTCGGAGTTACGAGTGACGTTGCCCCAAGGGTAAGTCGTGGGAGTGGTCAGGTTGGTGGAGATGAAGTAGTTGTTGACCGTGGTTGCGGTCTTCACGCGACCCGACTTCGGTCCTGTAATGGGACCATTGTTCAGGCGCTGCGGACGATAGGTGACGAGACCGGAGCCATAGAGGGGCGACGAGCTCGAAAGCGAGTAGTTGATGTTGATTGGAGTACCGCTGGTCATGGTGTTGATCAGCGTAAGCTGCCAACCCCCCAGAACCGTATTGGTCAAACGGCCGGTGCTGTTGCCCCAGTGGCGGCCGTGCCCGTAAGGCAGGTCGTAGACGAGCGAGAGGGTATCGGCCAGCGGCTGATCGTATCCTCCCGGGCCATAGTCCTGTCTTGGGTTGGCATAGTTGATGCGGGAGTTGTCGCCGTTCGAGGTCTCGAGATGTCCCGAAGAGATATCGAAGATACGGCCATAGGTGAACGAGTTGAGGAGGTAGAGGCCGTGCGACGCCCGCTTCTCCAGCTTGAACTGGAGCGAGTTGTAGTTGGCCGAGCCGGCGCCATAAGCGATCTCGATGCTGCCGAAGTTCGCAATGGGACGGCGCTGCTGCAGCGACAGCGTGCTGCAATCCACGCTGCCACCCGACACGCAGGGAGTTGCCTGATTGAAGTCGGCCAGGACCTGCAGGTGGGTTGCCTTGTTTCCGACATATGCGATATCTGCCGTGAAGCCGTAAGGCAGCTGACGCTGAAAGCCGATCTGATAACTCTGCACGTAGCCGGTCTTGAAGTCACGCGGAATATAACGTGCAGTCACCTTGAGCGGGTTGAAGCTCGACGGAGCAACCAGGTTGTTCGCGTACCCCTGCTGGGTCTGACGGAAGCAGGTCGTCTGGTCCTGCGTATCGTTGGTGCAGAGGTTCGATTGCGAGGGGAAGGAGGCCGCCGACGTGCCCTGCGTAATATCGGCGCTGACGACGTCCGGACCGTTGTAGGTCAGATTGTTTTCACCGCCTGCACGGTTCCATTGGCTATAGCCGATGCCGTAGCCTCCGCGAATAACCGTCTTGTCATCCGCCGAGTAAGCGAAGCCGAGGCGCGGTGCGAAGTTGTTGAGAGGAGTGTTGACCAGGGAGCGGCTGTAGATTCCGCCGCTCCGGGCATGAACCAGCGAGTCCGTGGAGGGGTCGAAGTTCGAGAGGTGGTTGTCTTTCTCGTACTGCGGGGTGACGATCTCGTACCGCAGGCCGGCGTTGATCGTCAGCTTGGGCGAGAGCTTGATGTCGTCCTGGAAGTAAATGAAGTTGTAGCGCTGACGCAGATGCACGATGGCGTACGTGGTCAGCTGGTACTCGGAGCGGTTGCCCATCAGGAAATCTGCGAGGTTGTAGGCCTGCTGGGTAGCGGCGTCGTTGGAGGTCGCCACGGGCTGGCCCGTCGTCGGGTCCAGAGGCCGCGAAAACTGGCCGGCATAGATATCTGCGCCGTAGCTGGGATTGAAATCATTCAGCTCCGTGTTGACCGCCTGCCACTCGTAGCCGAACTTCATCGAGTGCTTGCTCTTGATCCAGGTGAAGTTCGCCTTCGGGTTGTAGATGGTGGGGTTTTGGAACTGCGGATTCGAGGACTGCGCTCCGAACTGATCGAAGCCGGTCACCGACTGCTGATTCAGCGTGCGCACGACCAGAGGATCGGTCGGAAGACCGTCGGTGATGCCGTTCTGCACCAGCAGCGAGGGCTGACCCTGACCGATCGGGAACTTGCCACCCAGGTTGCGTGACCATCCGAAGCGGATGTCCAGCAGCTTGTTGGCGGTGATGGCCCAGGTTACGCCGCCCGCGATATTCCGGTTCTGGATATTGACGTTGCCGTTGGAGTTTCCACCCGCGGGTCCGGGAATGCTGGGAGGATCGAAGATCGACCCGCGATGCTCGCTGTAGCGGCCGAAGATGCTTACATTCTGGCTGAAGGTGTGATCGACGCGGATGTCGCCCTTATCGTCGTTGATGGTGCCGCGCGGCGTGATGGAGAAGTTCTTCGAGATTCCCGGCCCGTTCGGAAGTGGTAGAAGGCCGAGCACATCGCTCGCGAACGGGGTGATGGCGCTGGCAGGAATCTGGCCGGTGGGATAGTTCTCGCCGGTGATGGGATTACGAAGCGCAATGCCGAAGTTTCCGGCGCGCTGCGCCGCGGTCGGAAGCGTCGAGCTGGCGCTGGGGTTGTTGAAGATCTGACGCATGCCTTCATAATCGGCAAAGACGAAGGTGTGATCCTTCCAGATGGGACCACCGAAGGTTCCGCCAAACTGGTTGCGGATGAACTTCGAGTTGGTCGCGCCGGGCGCAAGAAAGGGTCCGATGGCATTGAAGGCGGTGTTGCGGTTGTAGTCCCAGGCGCGGCCGTGAAACTGGTTGGTGCCGCGGCGGACGGTGGCGTTGATCACAGCACCGGTGGAGCGGCCGTATTCGGCGGAATAGTTGTTGGTCTCCACGCGAAACTCGCTGACGGCGTCAGGCGAGGGAGGGATGTTCTCGTTGGCGAAGCCCTGGTTCGAGGTGCCGTAGTTGTTGTTGTCCAAACCGTCGAGAAGATAGTTGTTGAACGCCGAGCGCTGTCCGTTGATGTTGAACGCTCCCTCGCGGCTGGAGGTCGTGGTGTTCTCGAGCAGCGACTTGCGGGCGCCGGGGACGAGCAGAACCAGGTCGGCATAGGAGCGGCCGTTCAGAGGAAGATCCTCGACCTGGCGGGTGCCGATGACGGTCGAGTGCGAGCTGGTCTCGGTGTCGAGCAGCTGCGCCGCCGAGGTGACCGTGACCTCGGTCGAGATGGAACCTGCCTTCAGCACGACGTCCACACGCTGACGCGCATTGGTGAGCACCGAGAAGGTCTCCGTGCGGGCACGGTCGAAGCCCTGGGCTTCGGCGACGATCTGATAGCTTCCGATCTGTACGCTGGCAAACTCGTACTTGCCCTCGGAGTCAGTCGTCTTCGTCTGCGAGATTCCGGTGGCCGTGTTCGTAAGGGTCACGTTGCTGCCCGCCACCGCTGCGCCGGAGGCATCGTGCACATAGCCGAGCACGGAGGCCGATTCAAACTGCGCCTTTGCGGGGATGCCGGCGAACATGAGGACCGTGAAGACGACGGCGGTCATCAGGGACAGCCATCCCTTCCACCGGAATGCGGTCCTGGATTCAGAGTCCATGGGAGAGAATCGGCGCTCGTCCTGGAGCGCGGATCCAAACGTTGAAAATGTTTTCATGAAATGCCTCTCTTGCAATCGCCTGTTAGTTCCCGTGAATTTTTGTTTCTGCCGGGAGGTCGTTTTGATATCTGTCTCGATCCGTGACTTTCCCTCTATCCGGCAGGCAAAACGCTTGTGAAGCGGGTCTTGCTGGTCCATGGAAGTCTTTGAATGAAACCGATTCCTTTCAGATCGTGTTGTAAAAAACTCAAGTAGCAGAAAAACGTGGTTTAGGTTGAACAACGCGTCTGATTTAGCGAATACGCACCCCTCCTCGCACAGATTCAGCACAAGGAGATGGAATCGTATAGAAACCATCTTGCCGACTCTTTGTAAACCGCTGGTAAATAAGCGGTAACTTTGACCGCAAGGTCCCATCTTGAGACAACAAAAAGCCCCGCAACCGGAGAGGGGTGCAGGGCTTATGGGCGATCCAAAAGTTTTGAAGCTGTCTGTATTGCTACCAGGCGATCTTTTCAGGCAAAAACTCGGCGAAGAGATCGTCATAGTAGGGCTTTAAAGCCTTCACGTCAGGCTTGGTATGTCCCTTGGAGTAGAGGTCGTAAGGGTTGAACTTGTTGACCCACTCGAACATCTCGACGTCATGATCGTTCATCAGGTGCCGATAGGCCCCGTGCTTGTGCGCGGCATAGAAGGAGTGATAACGAAGCATGTACAGAGCCCTCTCCGGCAGGTACTTCTTCATCACCTCGTAGATGTAGCCGTCGTGACCGAACGACATATGCACCTTGTCCAGGCCGCAGTTCGGCTCGTAGATGCCATATTTTGTGCTATATACGGGATGATTCCAGTCGGGGTTGGCCTTGAAGTACTCCGGGAAGACGATCTGGTCGGAGTAGGCGCAACCCACCGGAAAGGTGTCGCCGACCACTCCCCATTGTGGCTCGCCATAGAGGCAGAGAACCTTGCCGAGGTCGTGGACAAATCCCGTCAGCACGAACCAGCGGGGGTGGCCATCTCGTCGGATCGCCTCCGAGGTCTGCAGAAGGTGCTCAATCTGGGTCAGATCCGTGTCGGGATCGCTGTCATCGACGAGCGTATTGAGGAACTCCGCCGCCTCCCAGATCGTCTTCTCCCCTTTATTTAGGCCGAAGTACTCCTTCTCCTTCGCCATCACGTAGTCGAAGCTCTGGAACTGATGGTTCAAACGATAAAACTCCGCCACGCCCGGATTCGCCTCAGCATCGTACTGACGGAACTCGGCCTCGGTCTTGCCTTCCTTATACCGTCCCGTGAGGAAGTCATCCCACTCCTCCATGTCCTTCAGCGGAGCATCTACCGTGATCGTTGTTGTGGCCATCCTGGCGCCCTCCAGAGCGCTGCTTTTAGTTAGCGGTAACTATAGAGCGAGACAGTTCTCCATGGCAAGAAGAAATTCATTCCCTCACTGAGATTGCTGTTTTTTCAGTTCCTTGCGGAAGACCGCCTCGCGTTCGGCGACATAGGCAGCGTACCCGGAAGGATCGACGAAGGCGTTCTGATCGCCATTTTGCAGCCTGGCATATTTACCGACCATGCCGTAGTAGGCGCCATGCGCTCCCAGAAAGAGATCGCAGTGCAGGGCCTTCAAGGTCTGAAAGGTATGTTCATAGTCCTCGGCGATCCCGGGATAGCTCGGTCTGCCGGCCAGCCGATAGCCGGGGTTCACATTGGGGCTGCCGATGATCACCGCATCGTAGCTCTTGCCATGGTCGGAGACCTTCATAGTCCAGGTGGTGCAGCCCCTGGTGTGGCCCGGAGTCTTATGGGCGACCAGCACGGCTCCGCCCAGCCTGACCTCGTCTCCGTCATGGAGGACACGGTCAACTTTGGCCTTGGGATAGCTCTCCGATTTTTTGTGACCGTAGGCGAAGTCGGTCCAGCCGCCGTCTTCGACCACAGGAACATCGTCGTCCATCACCATGTACTTCGCTCCGATAAGACGCTTGATGGCAGCGCTCCCCGCATCGTGGTCCAAGTGAGCGTGGCTGATAAGCAGGATCTTCGTATCGCTGAACTTGAATCCCAGCGATTCGATGCTGGACCGGATCTGCGGAACCGAGCTCTCAAGGTTGCTATTAATCAGGATGTTGCCCGCGGGGGTCACAACCAGAAACGCCGCCAGATCCCGGCTGCCGACATAGTAGAGATTGCCCGCAATTCGATGGGCAGGGAAAGGAGTGGTCCAATCCGGATTCAGGGCGGCGACGCGAACCCCTGCCAGAGCCATCAGGATGAGCATCAGACGAAGGATGCAGGAAGAGGATCGGCGGGAGCTCATGCCCAAAGCATGACACCGTTCGTCAGGAATCTTCTGTGGAAGTTGAACGATCGGTATTGTCTCCTGCGATACCGGAAGTTTGAGGGCTGAGCCGCACATCGTCCTATCAGAACTTATGGAACATGAAGAATGCTCCGGCGACCAGGCAGCAGAAGGCGACGGCATGGTTCCAGTGGAGCTTGTCTCCGAAGTAGAAGGTTGAAAAGACCCCGAAGACGGTGAGGGTGATGACTTCTTGGATCACCTTGAGCTGGTCGGGCGAAAAGGTGCGTGAGCCGATGCGGTTGGCCGGAACCTGCAGGCAGTATTCAAACAGAGCGATGGACCAGCTGACCAGAATCACCTTCCACAGCGGAACCTCGCGGAACTTCAGGTGGCCGTACCAGGCGAAGGTCATAAAGATATTCGAACCGATGAGCAAAAGAATCGTCCACATAGGCGAAAGGCGTCTCCAGAGTTTTTCGTTTCACGCAAGCAAGTAAGATGCTTCTAAGACAGGTATCGTGGAGAACGTTCGAGAGATGAGTATTGCGGAGAATATTGCGCGCCTGAGAGATGAGATCGCCTCTGCCGCAAAACGTGCCGGGCGTAATGAAGATGAGATCGCCCTGATGGCGGTCAGCAAGATGCACCCTTTTGAAGCCATTCTTGAGGCCTACGAGACCGGCCAAAGGCTCTTTGGGGAGAATCGCGTGCAGGAGTTCGAGCAAAAGTCACCCCACGTCGCCGCGCTTGAAGGCGCGATGTTCCATCTGATCGGGCCCCTTCAGTCCAACAAGACCAACAAGACGGCTGAGCTGTTCGACGCCATCGACGCCGTCGACGCTCTGAAGATCGCGCAACGGCTGGATGCGGCAGCCAAAGAACGGAACAAGCGGCTGCCCCTGCTGATCGAGGTGAAGTTGAGCCATGAGGAGTCCAAACACGGCATCGCTCCCGCCGAGCTTGGAGCGTTGCTCGATGCGATCAACGATTTGGCCGCGGTGGACGTTGTGGGACTGATGACGGTTCCTCCCTGGTCCGAAGATGCAGAAGCTGCCCGGCCTTACTTTCGCGAGCTTCGCCGGCTACGGGACGAAGCGGTCAGGACTCACCCCAAGCTCACGCAGCTCTCCATGGGCATGTCGAACGACTTTCGCGTCGCCATTGAGGAGGGCAGCACCTGCGTTCGCGTGGGCACGGCCATCTTTGGAAGACGCATCTATCCGGCGGCGGAATGAATCCAGGGTGCGAGTTCGCGCGCGATGTTGCTGACGGTTGTACCGTCAGTGTTCGCGTGCAGCCGGGCGCAAAACGAGACGCGGTCCTCGGTCTTCACGCAGGAGCGATCAAGGTTGCGCTGACCGCGCCTCCGGTCGATGGCCGGGCCAACGACGCTCTCGTTGCGTTTCTCGCCGAGCAGCTTGACCTGCCGCGTTTTCGCCTGGAACTGATCGCAGGCGCCTCCAGTCGAAGCAAGGTGATCCGGGTGACCGGGAAGAGTGCAGCCGAGGTTCAAGCCGCGCTCTCACTTACCCGCGATGCCTGAATCCTTGATGTCGACCCGCGCGCTGGGAGCGATCGTCATCGCCTGCCCGCTCGCCGCAACGACATGAACATCTGCTCCTGTCACCGTGGCGAAGGCTATGGTCATGCCCTTGTCTGCGGCGATGTTGATGTTCTTGAGCACGACATTCTTGACCGGAGACTCTGGAAGCCCAACGATCACACCGGCAACCCCGCTCTTAACCGACTTCACATTCTCGATGGTGATGTCGTGGAAGAAGGGTGTAAGCCGAGTGATGGGAGCCGGAGCGACATCGCCTTCGGGAAGAACCTTGGGGTAGTATTCGCTGATGAGGATGGAGGTCTTGACGTCCTCCATCGTGATGTCCTTGAACGAAATGTCGAAGACCTGGTTGCCGCGGTCGCGGTTGGCCTTGATCCGGATGCCCTGATCCGTGCCCTTGAAGTGGATTCGCTCGGCATGAATATGACTGGCGCCGCCAGCGATCTCCGAGCCGATCGACAGGCCATGACCATGCAGAAACTCGCAGTCGGTGATGGTGATATTTCTGCTCGGCTCATCCGGTCCCGGCGAGTCGATGATGCCGCTCTTGATCGCGATATTGTCGCCTCCCACATCGGCGTAGACGTGATCGATGATTATATTTGACGAGCTGAAGGGATCGATCGCATCGGTGTTGGGCGAGTGCGCGGGAGCCAGAATGCGTACGTTCCGGATCGTCATGTCGTCCGTGTAGTAGGGAACCACCTGCCAGCTGGGCGAATTCTGGATGGTGACGCCTTCGATCTTGACGTGCCTGCAGTGATCGAAGACCACCAGGCGTGGACGAAACTTGACCGCCCCCACCACGCCGGAGTTATGGGTGGCTCGGGCCTCGGCCCACCAGCTCTCTCCATTGCCGTCGATGGTGCCCGCGCCGGTGATGGAGAGATTCTCCGCGTTGGTGGCGCTCACCAGCGCTTGCGTGCCCTCGGCGCGAAACTCCATCTTCGATGGATAATCCGCATGGTCTGGCGATCCCAGCAGAGTCGTCCCCTTCTCCAGATCGAGAGTCACTTTGCTGCGCAGTACGATCGGACCAGAGACAAAGGTCCCACCCACGAGCTTCACCGTGCCGCCCCCGGCGGCGGAACAGGCATCGATCGCTGCTTGAATAGCATTCGTGCTCCTGGTCATGCCGTCTGGCTTCGCGCCGTACGTACGCGCATCGCAGGTCTTCGCAGTGACAGGCAGAGCGACCGTCAGCAGCAGCACGGCAGTAGCGAAGATGTTGCGGGGATTCATCAGTTTCATGTCCTCGTCTCTCGAATGCAGGGGAAGAATACTTGAAAAGGTTCCAACCTTGCTGGTTAATTCTCTAGGCTATATCGACCAATTCAAGGCGATGACGCTGCCGCGCGGCCCCACTATGCGTGGGGCGGTCACTTCGTGACGTGTATACCCCCTTCGGGTCAAGGCGCGCGACCTGTGCCCCCGCATCTCCCACGCCCTGCTCCCAATCGCTGAGAAGGGATGCTCGGGCTCGGGCTATGTCTGGATCCCCGTACGGGGGCCCGCAATCGGAGCCATACTTACGGTGGCTGCGATTCGCGGGCTAGGGATGGAGTAGAGCTACTCCTGTACGACTGCCTTGACGAGATTGCGCGGATTGTCCACATCGATGCCTCGGCCCGTCGCCATGAAGTACGCAAGCATCTGCAGCGGCACGACCTCGTAGAGCGGCGCGATGTACTCCGCGGTCTGAGGGACCTCGATGGTGTGGTCGCTCAACTCGGCAATGCGCGTATCCCCCTCGCTGACAATGGAGAGAATCTGCGCCCCCTGCTTGTGCATGTCGCGGATCAGGTTGACCGTCTTCTCATACCGCAACACCGCATCCGGCGCCGAGGGATCGCAGGTAGCCAACACCACCAGAGGATTGCTGCGATTCACCAGGGCATTGGGGCCATGTTTGAGCTCGCCGGTTGGATAACCTTCGGCCTGAATATAGGCCGACTCTTTGAGCTTGAGCGCGCCCTCGCGAGCGATGGGATAGTGAACACCGCGTCCAAGGAAGAGGAAGGTCTCCGCCGTATCGAGAGCGCGAGTGATCTCGGCAACCTGCTTCTCCCAGCGTGGAAGCGCAATCTCGAGCGCCGCCGGAACTGCGAAGAGATGGCCCAGATGAGACTCCACAACCGCGCGCGTCATGCGGCCGCGAACCCGAGCCGCATAAAGCGAGAGCAGCGAAAGGACGACCAGCTGCGTGGTGAAGCTTTTGGTGGCGGGAACCGCACGTTCAATGCCCGCATGCGTGGGCAGCGAGCAGCCGGCGAGCTTGGCCATCGAAGACTCAGGCTTGTTGGTGATCGCAATTGTCGAGCTCCCGCGAGCGATCGCCTCGCGCAACGCCTCGGAGGTATCGGCGGTCTCGCCCGACTGCGAGATCACGACGAAACAGGGATTCTTCAGCGTCTGAGTCGAGCGATAGATGTATTCGCTGGCGTACTCGACGTCGACCGCGATCCCGGCCAGGTCTTCAAACAGGATCTCGCCGGCGAGCCCAGCGTGACGGCTGGAACCGGAGGCGGCAATCAGGATGCTCTCGCGCCCAACCAGCGCCTGGCGCGCGGCAAGAAGGACATCTTCACGCAAAGAGGCGCCGTCGGCGTATGCCGCGAGAGTCTCGGCGATCGCATGCGGTTGTTCAAAGATCTCACGCAGCATGGCGTGGGGGAAGTTGCGGGACGTATCCATTCCGTGTCTCTACCTCTCAATCAGTTTAGTCAGTAGACAGCTCTTCACGCCGATCTCTTTCTGGATCAAGAATATCGTTGGAGAACATTCCCCAGATAAAAATAAGAGACGCGGAGCAGCAGAATCTCCACTCGTGGCCATGAAGAACTTTATCGTGTTCCCGTCGTCGCCGGAGCCGCGTCCTTGCCCAAGGCGAGGCCTGGATTCTTGCTCATGCTCAGTAGGTTGGCCATGATCCTAAAGGATCCGGGAACACCATCCGGCATCTGGCGGAAGAAAGCATACGAGAGATAAACGTATGCCCCCTTGCCGTAACGGGCATAGAGCAGGCCGCCCTTCTGCGGATCCTGACCGACGTCGTGCATCTCGGTGAGGGCGACATAGTGGGGGTCCCAATCGTGCATAAAGCCATGTCCTCGTTCCTCGACCCAATGATCGAAATCAGCCGTGGTGATCTTGTTAGGCCAGCTCAGGACCGGATCGTTGGGCGCAAGAATCTGAACCTTGCAGTCTTCCTCGACGACTTTCTCGGGATCGCCCGAGAGAGTCAGCGGGTAAGGTCCATAGCTGTGGTCATACTCCTGCGTCTGATACTGCACCACGACCGTTCCGCCGTTGTGTACATATTCGAGCAGCCGATGATTGAAGGTCTTCAGCTCCGGCCGGGCGGCATAGGCGCGAATTCCAAGCACGATGGCGTCGTAGCGGGAAAGATCCGCCGAAGCAACCTCGCCTGCCGAGAGCAGGGTGGGGTGAATGCCGATATCCTCAAGCGACGTAGCAACGTCATCCCCGGTTCCCATCACGTATCCAATCCGCAGGTCCGGAGCGGTCTTTACATCCACTCCTGTGGTCTTGTAGGTGGCAGGACGGTAATGCGGGTAAGGCCGCAGTCCGGGATAGCCGACCGTCTGAAAGCCCTGGGTGAACTTGTCTCCATTGAACTCCGCCACTGCGGTAATGGTGTACGGCTGGGTCTGCACATGCTCGGGCTGAACCCGGAAGACAAGATTCTGATCTTCTCCCTCGCGCATCGTGGCGAAGTCCGCGACCTCAGGGGTCGACTTCCATCCCTGAGGCAAATCGAGACGTACCGTTCCACGCGCTGGCCCCTTCACGCTGCTGTGCAACCCCACGTGCAGCTCAAACGCCGAGCTGTTGAGAGCAACCACGCCCGCGTAAGGAGTCACATCGAGCGAGATGGCCGGCGCCATCAGAAGAGGCTCCAGCACTGGGCCTTCCCCGTTCACGCGATGGACCGTCTGGACAACTCCTTTAAGCTTGATCTCAACATCATGATAAGTAACTGTTGCGATTCCAAGAAGCGGGTAAGGCCGAGCAGGAAGATTGAGATAACGAGCATCATTGATGTCGTAGTAGGACTGCTCGAGGCTGGGGCGGCTGAAATAAGGCTTTGTCAGCTCTGCCGTCCGCGGAATGGTGACATCGAAGGCCCCATCCCTGGCTGCTCCCGCACCGAGTTGTCCGGTCGCCGAACCCATCGGAGCGATGGCGAATCCTGTGCCCGCCTCGGATACCACATCGACGTTCGTGAGCGCCACAGGCTCCGTCCCCTGGTTGGCCACATGAACCGACACCGCGACTTTCTCCCCCGGTGTGACCACCTGCGATGTGGAAGTCTGAGTCGTGGTATCGCCGAAGGGAGAGATCCTCCCAGCGACGCCCCCCTCGGTCAGGTTTGCCATCAGGGCCAGACCGAGCGCCTGCTCGAGCGCGAGATTGAACTGCTGCTGCTTGACTGTAAGCTCATGCGTCATGTTGTAACGCGCCTCGGAGGGCAGCTTGCTCTTGGCAACCTCTCCGATCAGCGCATTTGTCTGGGAAAGTCCCCGGGCCAACGTGGGAGCAATGCCTGCAGGATTGATCGCGTTGTACCCTGCAATCGCCTCTTCCACCGTGGCGTTCAGCGCACCGAGCTTTTCGCGCCACGCAGCTTGTTCTTCCTTCGGAGCATAGGTGGCGATGCCGGTCAGTGTGACGTCGATGCCGTCAAAAAAGGTCTTCTCGTGATCCGGCGAGTTCACACGCGAGGCATAGCGATGATAGGGAGCGGACATTGGCCGGGGAAGCGGGACCGCGATGCCGCCGTTCTGTGTTTTCTGATTGTCGAGTCCTTCGCGTGAGATCTGAACATACGAGGAGCCGAGCATCGGGTTGTAATCTCCGCTGGGAATCTCAAGGGTCGTGGAGGGAACCCCCTCGATCCAGGTATTGTCCACATAGTTGCGGAACCGTACCGGCTCCCAGTGGCCGGTGGCATAGTCGTAGATGCCCTTGTCGGTTACGCGGGCAAAGGGCACGCGGGCGTAGACCTTCAGCGGAGTCCACGGCAACAGGCCCGCCTTGATCTGGTCGGGAAAGACCTTGGGGTCGCCTGCCATTACATAGATGCGCTGCGCGGTATAACCCGCCACCTGATGATGGCCATGCCCATCGGAGACGTTGCCGGCAAAGACGCTCGTGACCACCAGAGGACGCTGGATGCGGATGGCGCGGATCGCGTCGTAGAGAACGCGTTCTTCTCCCCAGGTTTTGAGAGATTCCTCGATCGTTTTCGAAAAGCCAAAGTCAGCCACACGGGTCCAGTACTGGTGAACACCATACTCATCGTCCGCCGCCAGCAGCTCCTGAGTGCGCAAAGTGCCGAGCTGATCCCAATAATCGGAGGTCATCACATTCTGTCCGCCTTCACCGCGATTCAGTGTGAGCAGAGTCGTGTCGACGCCCAGGCCGCGGCTCTCGTAGGTCAGCATTCCACCGTCTTCATCGTCAGGATGGGCCGTGACCATGGCCAGTGAAGCCCGCGTGTGCAGCTTCATAAGAGTCTGAGATAATCCGGCCGATCCTCGATCGATCGCCAGGGGTCGCGCATAAGCGGAGGTGGATTGCGGCAGCGTAGGCTGTTGAGCAACGACGGAGGCTGCATGGAGGGCGAGCGAAAGCGCGAGAGCGGTAACGGTTCCGTGGCGAAGGTCGAATCTCATGGACGAAGGCAGCCCCCTGAAGAATGTCGTTTAACTTTATCCTGCTGCAATTGCTTCATCTATCCAAATGCAACTGATTTACTATTAGTGTCCGCCTGAATCGCCTTCTTCTCTTTGCTGGTAATGGATATCAAATGCCCTTTACTTTGTAAAGGTTATTAACAAATTTAGGGTAAGATGTCTCCACAACAATCGACATGCGACTCTCCTCTTCCACCTCCTCCGTTCCACCCGAACCTCCCGTCGAGGCGCCCCCAACTCGACCCTCGCATCTTCGTCAGGCAAACGCGCGCGGGTTGCTCCGTCTTCTGCGCGAACACAGCCCCTGCTCCAAGGCGGATCTGGTGCGGCTTTCGGGACTGAGCGCGCCCACGGTCTCGAGCGCGGTCGCTTACCTGGAGTCGTTGAACCTGATCGAAAAGCTCGGCGAGGGGGAGTCGAGTGGAGGAAGGCCCCCGGAGATGCTGCGATTCAATGCAGGTCATGGATACGTGGCCGGCGTCGATATCGGTGGGACACGGCTGCGGATGGTGCTCGCCGATCTGAACGGTCGTATCATGACGCAGTGGGCGACTCAGTTTACCGACCGCCAACGTACCCCGAAGGCCGTCTGTACGCTGATGCGTGATGGCCTGAGGAAGATGTGTCAGGATGTCTCGACCTCCACAAAGAAGGTGTTGCACATCACCGTCGGAGCGCCGGGAGTGACCAATGTGGACTCCGGTATCGTGCTCTCCGCGCCGAATCTTCGCGACTGGAACAGTGTTCCCCTCCGTGCCATGGTCGAGCAGGAGATCGGTCTGGCGGCCATCATTGAAAATGACACCAACCTCGCCGCGGTGGGCGAACACTGGCGCGGATCGGCGGCCGGCGCCAAGGACTTTATCTTCATCGCGCTCGGAACAGGTGTGGGCGCCGGTATCTTCCTGCGCGGCCAACTCCATCATGGAGCGAACTGGAGCGCCGGAGAGATCGGATACACGGCGATAAGTGGACGCTCCCGGCAGGCTCTCAGCTTTAGCTCGACCGGTCAGTTGGAGCAGTCGATCGGTGGGCTCGGCATTGAAGGGGAGTGGCAGAAATTGCTCTCGCGGGAGCGTCGCTCCAGTTCCGGCGGCCTCGCCAGGCTGCGCGCCACCGAGATCTTCGATCTCGCCGTCGATGGCGACCGCCTCGCCGCGCAGGTCGTCGAGTACGCCGCACAGATTCTCGCCGGTTGTATCGTCGAGATGTCCCTTACGCTCGATCCCGAGGTCATCATCCTCGGGGGTGGTGTCGGCTCTCACCCCGAACTCTGTAGAATCACCGAAAAGCTCCTGGTGCGGAACGAATTCGCCAAACCCCAGGTGCGGGCAAGCTCATTGGGAACCCAGGCGCAGCTTAACGGTGCGATCTCCCTCAGCCTCGCGGCCACAGAAGCGCGACTCTTAACCTAGTTCTGCCCGGGCTTTGCGAGTGCAGTCAGAAAAATATTGACAAACTATTTACCTTTGCCTACTGTAAGGGCACCTCGCTACTTCCTAAATAGGCTTTACTAAGTTGCGCCCGTAGGCTCTTCAATTCGCGAGCGGTTCAATGCAAGGTCTCTCCCCGAGAGACTGAGGCCATTCTCATCCCGCGCGTCCCTGTCTGACGCTCCGATTGGCGATCCACATTGGCAACCCAGGAGGCACACCTTGTCGATCCTTCACAGTGTTCGCAGTTCTCTCTTTGGTGCCACGCTCCTTACGGCGCTTTCAGCATCGATCGTGGTTCCTCATCCTGTCCGGGGACAGTCGCAGTCGATCAACGGAACCATCCGCGGCTCCGTGACCGACACCACAGGCGCGCCGATTCCAGCCGCGTCGGTGACGGTCAAAGACCTGGATACCGGCTTCAGCCGCCAGGTGGCAACCGACAATCAGGGTCTCTACGTCGCTCCTAATCTTCCTACAGGATCGTATTCGGTGACGGCCGAAGGGCAGGGATTCGCCCCTCTAACCCAGAGCGGCATCCGGCTGTCTGCCGGAAGCGATCTCGTGATCGACGAGCAGCTGAAGGCCGGCTCTGTCGCAACTCAGGTCGACGTGACTTCGGATGCGCCGATCATCGAGCCGGCAAAGTTTGTACTGGGCCGTACGATTACTGCCGTCGAGACGCAGAGCCTTCCTCTGACCTCTCGCAATCCATATAACTTTGTCCTCTTCCAGCCCGGCGTCAGCGGACATCCTAATCCAGAGAACGGCATTCCGCGCACCGTGAATACCAACGGCCTGGTTGATCGCATCAACTACCAGCTCGACGGCATGGTCGATACCGAGACCGATCGTTACGGCCTGCGTCTGTTCGCCATCTCCGACTCCTACGCCGATGACGTGCAGGTCATCTCCAACAGTCCTCCGGCAGAGTTCGGCAACACGGCCGGCGTCACCTTCAATGTCACCACGCCGCGTGGAACCAATGCCTATCACGGCTCGGTGCAGTACATCTGGCGTCCCAAAGTCGCGAGCGCCTGCCCCATTCTGCAGAACTGCATCGCTGGAACAGGAGGATACGCCCCCAAGCCCGACCTGCACGTCGACGATTACGTCGGCCGCATCGGAGGCCCCATCAAGCGTGACAAGCTCTTCTTCTTCGGAGCCTATGAGAAGCTGAAGCGCGCCAATCCCATGGCCGTCACCATCACGCCTGCCAATCAGCAGACCCTCATCGGATACGGAATCGATCCGTCGATCTTCCTGCCCGCGCCCAGCGTGCAGCGCGCGCAGTGGGTGAACGTGCGCGGCGACTGGAATATCAACACCAAGAACCAGGCATTCGTTCGTTACAACTACTTCCGCAATAACTATCCTTTCAACACCAATGTAGGTGGCTTGTATGCCCTCGATGCCGCCTCGGACTTCCTTGATCGTGCCCACATCCTCGGCGCGCAGCTGATCACGACTTTTACGCCAAACCTGATCAACGAATTTCGTGGATCCTGGCCGTATCGCAATCAGCACCACATCGCCGGTCCGCAGACCGGTGCCGGGCCTATGATCACCATCTCCGGGATCGCAAACTTCGGTGGAACCAACGGCGCAGGAGACAAGTTCCAGGAAAAGATTCCTTCCTTCAGCGACAACGTCACTCTCATCCGCGGACCGCACAGCTTCAAGTTCGGCGTCGGCTTCCAGAAGAACCTCGATACGCAGCTTGCAGACATCTACACCCAGTACACCTTCGCCTCGATCGACAACTGGCATGCCGCTGTCGTTGGTGCGAATGGCGGACCCTCCGCGCCGAACGCCGGGATCAACTACTCGACCGTGAAGTCTTCCATCGGTCTGCCGGGCGCCGCCTATCACTCCATCTTCTTCGATCTCTTCGCGCAGGACACGTGGCAGTTCCGCAAGAACATTCTTCTCTCCTACGGAGTCCGTTATGACCAGTACCGCGCTCCCACGCCGCCCGCAGGGCAGCCCTTTCTCTACACGCAGAAGTTTCGCACGCCGTTGGGAAACTTCGCGCCCCGCTTCGGCATAAGCTATCAACCGCACGACACGACGGTCATTCGCCTCAATGCTGCTCTTATCTACGAAGCGACACCGACCAACAGCTGGTACCAGCCGCTCTACAACAACGGAGCCGTCGGCAGTGGATCGTTCATCGCGACTGTCGCCGGAAATTCAAGCTGCTCGCCGCAGTTTCCCAACACTCCTCAGCAGGTCCCCGTAAGCTGCCTGCCCCGCCAGGATATCTATGCCTTGACGCCTAACTTCAAGAATGGATATGTCTGGAACGCCAACCTGCAGGTGCAGCAGCAACTCTCCAAAGGAGACTCTCTCACCTTGGGCTACGTCATGACCAGTGGTCGCAATATGCAGTTCCTTCGCAATATGAACCTAACGGGTTCGACGCAGTCGCTCGCCGACGGCCGCCCGATCTTTGGCGCTGCAGGTCCCGCCACTCGCGTATACAACGAATTGCCCAACGGAGTTCTGCTCAACAACATCACCTTGATCGACATCGGTTCGAACTCCTCCTACAACGCGATGACCGTCAGCTACGAACATCGCATGACGGGAGGTCTCACCGTGAGCGGCAACTACAGCTGGTCTCACTCGATCAACGACACGCCGGAAGGAAACACCTATGAGTTTTCGACCCCAATTGAAGACCCCACCAACCCGAAGCGCGACCGCGGCAACAGCAGCATCAATCGTCCCAACTCCTTCACGGGCAGTGTCGTCTATGCGCCGACGGTACACTTCGACAACCGCATCGCGACCGCTCTCGCCAACGGAAACAATCTTGCAGTCCTAGCAAACCTCTCGACCGGCGACCAGCAGTCCATCACCGTCAGCCAGGCGCTCAACGGCGACTCTACCGCGACCAGCAGGCCACTCTTCGTGGGGCGCAATACCCTGCGAACCCCCAATATCTACCAATACGATCTGCGTTACACCCGCAGCTTTGGAACCTACCTCGAGCGGATCGAGCCGCAGCTCCTGGTTGAAGCCAACAACGTCTTCAATCACTCCAACGTCACGACGATCAACACCACGGCCACCGTCTCGACCAACGTTGCGCAGGGCCCTGTTGGAGCCATCCTGACGCCGCCCACACTCGCTCCCACCAGCTCCGTGCTCGAGGCCAGAATTCTTCAGTTTGGTCTTCGCGTTCAGTTTTAGACGGATACTGAAAGAGACGATGAAGAATTCAGTGAACCAAGATAGACCAGCATTCCCGGCGCCGGTCTATAGCGAAACCGTTTTGACCCCTGTCTTCGCCGACGCGAAACGATACTTTCTGGATCCCCTGCTCGAGATCGAATATGTGCACACGCTCATGCTCGCCCGTCAGAGAATCATGCCTGCGAAGGAAGCGGTGGCATGTCTCCGCGCACTCGATCAACTGGATCGCGAAGAGATCCGAAAGGCGCAGTACGACGGAAGCTTCGAGGATCTCTTCTTCTTTCTGGAAAAGAAGCTTGCCGCCGCGTGCGGGGAAGAGGTGGCGGGCAAGATGCACACCGCCCGCAGCCGCAACGACATCGACCTGACGATGTATCGCATGGTCCTTCGCGGAAGACTGCTCGAGATCTTCGAATCATCCCTCGCGCTGCGCCATCTGCTGATCGATCTTGCCTGGCAGCATCGGGCATCGCTGATGCCCGCCTATACCCACACTCAGCCCGCGCAGCCCACGACGCTCGGCCATTACCTGATGGCTTATATCGAGGTGCTCGAACGCGACGCGGAGCGCCTGTGCCAAAGCTATGCCCGCGTCAATCGCAATCCTCTCGGTGCCTGCGCCATCACCACCACCGGCTTCCCCATCGATCGCCACTACACCGAGCTTCTTCTCGGCTTTGAAGGTCTGCAGGTAAACTCCTACGGTGCGATCGCCGCTGTGGACTATCTTGTCGAGAGCTGCGCTGCGCTCTCCACGGCAATGCTGAGTTTGGGCCGATTCGCGCAGGATCTCCTGTTGTGGAGCACGGTTGAGTTCGGTTACATCCGTCTGAGCGATGCCTACGTGCAAACCTCGAGCATCATGCCGCAGAAGCGAAATCCCGTCCCCCTCGAGCATGTTCGCGTCCTGGCCAGCCGCGCCCTCTTTGAAGCACAGTCGATCCTGGGCAGTCTGCACAACACCCCCTTTGCCGACATGAACGATGCTGAGGACGATCTACAGCCGCTAGTCTACACTGCCTTTGAGGATGCAGGCCGCAGTCTCCGTCTGCTTCGCGGGGCTCTCGACGAGGCGGAATTTAATACTGCAAAGATGGCCTCAGCCGCCAATGAAAACTTCCTGCCTGTAACCGAGCTCGCCGATACGCTCGTTCGCTCCACCGGCATGAGCTTTCACTCCGCGCATGGAATCGTGAGTAAGGTGGTCCGCGATCTCAATGGCGTCTATGATGCCGATAAGATGGCAGATCTCGTCGAACAGGCGCTGGACAGCCAATACAACATACCGCTCGAAACGATTCGCACGGCTCTCAGTGCAGCGAACTTCGTCGCCGTGCGAAAAATTCTGGGAGGCCCCGCCGCAGAGGCGCTGGAGCCGGAGATTCAGCGCGCATACGCACAGATCTCCTCCGATGAGCTCTGGCTGGAGCAGCGCCGGCAGGGGCTCGCCACATCACATCGAACCATACGATCCGCATGGGACGATCTGATCGATCAGGTCGATGGAAGATAGACGAAACCCGATGGACGATAGCCGCAATCCTCCCGCAGCATCTGAAGACCACAAGCCCGCGGAGCTCGAACGTGGTCTCTCCACCTTCTCGGCGCTGGGCCTGAACGTCATCGGCATGGTCGGTGTCGGTCCTTTTGTAACCCTGCCGTTGATCGTAGTGGCGATGGGAGGCCCCCAGGCGATGCTGGGCTGGGCGCTCGGCGCAACCCTCTCGCTTTGCGATGGCATGGTCTGGAGTGAGCTCGGCACCACCTATCCCGAGGCCGGAGGCTCGTATGCCTACCTCAAGCACCTCTACGGCGAGCGAAGCCTGGGCCGCGTCCTCTCCTTCCTCTACGCCTGGCAGATTCTCTTCAGTTCGCCCCTCTCCATCGCATCCGGTTGTATCGGATTCTCTCAGTACATCTCCTTCTTCTTTCCGCGATCTGTCCAGCCGATCTTCTCTACACACCTTTTGGGAGTCCCCATCGTCTTCAGCGGACAAACCCTGATCGCGATGGGAGCTTGCGCTCTCGCCCTCTCCCTCCTCTACCGCAGCATCGTCGCCATCGATAAGATCGTCCGTTGGCTCGGTCTGGCCGTCGTTTTCACTCTGGTCTTCATCATCTTCGCCGGCTTCACTCACTTCGATCCGAAGATCGCCTTCGACTTTCCTCCAAACGCCTTCCACGTCGATACCGCCTTCCTGACAGGACTCGGAGCCGGCCTCCTCGTCGCCATCTATGACTACGGCGGCTACTACAGCGTGTGTTTTATGGGAGCCGAGGTCCGCGACCCGCAAAAGACCATTCCTCGCGCGGCACTCGGTTCCGTCGTCATCGTGGGCGCGCTTTATCTGATGATGAACGTCAGCGTCCTTGGCGTCCTACCCTGGCAGGAGATGATGCGTGAGAACGGAAGCCACGCCCGCATGTTCATCATGGCCGTCTTCATGGAAAAGCTCTACGGACATACAGCCGCGGCGGTGATCGTGATCCTCATCGCTATCGCCGCGCTCTGCTCCGTCTTCGCTCTCCTGCTTGGGCAATCGCGAATTCCATTCGCTGCCGCTCGCGACGGCAACTTTCCCGGCTGGTTCGGAGCCGTGCATCCACGCCTCCGCATACCCCATCATGCGCTACTCACCCTGGGAGCGATGACCATGATCTGCTGCGTATTCCGCCTGCAGGAGGTCATTACCGCGCTCGTCGTCATCCGTATCTTGTTTCAGTTCCTGCTGCAGGGAATCGCGGTGCTCTTGCCGAAGCATCGTCGCGAGCGAAGAGAGCGGGGCTACCGGATGCCGCTCTATCCCATCCCCGCCCTGCTCGCGCTCGCAGGCTTTCTCTTCATCCTGATCTCGCGGCCAAACTTCCTGCGCGAGATCAGAACAGCCGGTGTCATCCTTCTGATCGGCCTGATCCTCTTCGCCATTCGCTCCCGCAGCCATCCCAATCCCATGCCTGCGGAGTAGCGCGTTCCTACTTAAGCAGCTCGCGATAGTCCTCACGCACCGGAGTAAAAACATCCAGCACCTCGGAGGCCTCAAGCGCCGAGGCCTGGTGCTCCACATCTCCATCGACGATAAAACTATCTCCCGTGCGAGCCTCAAAGACCCTGCCGCCCACATCGACGCGAAGCGCGCCTCGCACCACGTAGACAAGTTGATGATGTGGATGGCTGTGCCTTGCGCCCACCCATCCAGCTTCAAAGAAGTGACGCACCAGCATCAGCTGATCGGTATGGGCTAGGATCTGCCGAAGCATTCCCGGCTCAGGAGTAAAGGACGTTGGTTCTTCATTACGCACCAGATTCATGCAGCTCTTCTCCAGGTTAAGTGAAAGAGCCCAGGCCTCGAGGAGAGACCTGGGCTCTTCAATTCATCGCACTACTTCGTGGAATGCGCGTAATCCACCCGCACCGTAAGAATCTCGTACGGGCTGATATGCGCGGTCACCTGGTCGCCCGAAAGCGCAAGCGGAGAACCGGCAGGCTTCTCCATCAGGTTGGTCTCCGTGGCCGCCGTCGCTCCCGCCGGCACCGTAAAGGTGACGTCGCTCTGCTTGCCGGCCCACTCCACCACGCGGAAGATCAGGCTGTTGGAGTCCTCGGCCTTTTTGACCGCGGTCAGCACCACATTCTCCGGCGTGACCGAAGCATACGAGTGCTCAAGCGGAAGCGATCCGGCGTGCGCAGCGACCTGCTCCGCGCGCAGCGCATAGTTGTACTCATAACCATGCCGCTCCGTCAGGGCCTGCTTCCATCCTCCGGCATGCGGATACAGTGCATAGCTGAAGTGCTCGCGCCCGCGGTCGGCATCGGGGTCAGGCCACGTCGACGAGCGCAGCAGCGTAAGCCGCAGCGTGTTGCCGACCGCATCATAGCCGTACTTCGCCTCATTTAACAGGCTGAAGCCATGCTTGTCGTCGCCAAGATCGGCCCAGCGAAGCGCCGGAACCTCGAACCTCGCCTGCTCCCAGGTGTTGTTGCGCGTCGTGGGACGCTCAATCGAGCCATAGGGAATCTCGTACGATGCCATCGGACCGGAGGCCGCTAGCGGGAACGCAGCCTTCAGCAGAACATGCGTCTCGTGCCAGTCGATATCGTTGACCACATCAACCATGTCCGAGCCCGCATCGAGCCGAATGTCCTGAACGAACTTCGAGCTCTGCCAGTTCCGGCTCACGCGGATCACCGCGCGCAGAGGCCCCTTCTCCACCAGCTCGACCGTGGCTGCGGTGTCGATCGGGGTCATGTGATCGTACGTTCCCGGATCGACATTCCAGGCATCGTAGTCCTTCGGCAGATCCTTGAACGTCTGCAGCTGGTTGCCGCATCCGCCCTTGACCAACGACTCGAACTTCGTCTTCTTGTCGTAAAGGCTGGTAATGCAGCCGGTCTTGGGATTGACCTCGACGCGCAGAAACTCGTTCTCCATCGCCGTGCCGCTTGCCTTCAGATCGGACGCGAACGTCTTCTCCCCCGCAACCACATGCAGCACCTTGTAGCCGAGCGAAGGAACATCCTGCGCCTCGACCAGCAGCTTGTAGCTCCCGGTCTTTTCGTCGCTCGAAAGAACCTTCGTCGGAACCACCCTATTCTTCTCATCCAGCAGGGAGATGCCATTGCCTCCGGCGTTCGGCATCTGCACGTCCACGGAGGTCACTCCCGTGTGCGCCCACCCTAGAGGATTGAAGACCAGCACCGGAACCTCTCCTGCGGCCTTGGTGTTGATCTCTGACGCCAGCGTGTGCAACGACTTCATCGAGATCTCGTTCGTCTCCAGGCGAACATGATCGAACTCCGCCTGGGCATCTTTATAGATAACGGCGATGCCCGATCCTGCAGCCAGATCATGGAACCCGTTGAACGCGATCTTCTTCCATGCATCGGTCAGCTCGTCGTTGGGGTACGTGTCGCCCCGCAGCCAGGCAAGGGAAGCGTACTTCTCGGCGTTGATCGTCTGCTCTTCGCTCTCGCGCATATTGCGCTTGTGCTGCGCCTGCGTAGTGAATACGCCGCGGTGATACTCGAGATACATCTCGTCGTTCCACGTGGGCACGCCAATCTTTCCTGCTTCTATCTCAGGAGCCTTATATCCCTTCGCAATCGAGTTGTAGTCCCACGTCTGCGAATTCGCCGAGAGCTTCTGTTCCACATCGTTGAAGTAGTTCTGCGCCGTCCCGAACTCCATCTTCGGAACAGTCAGACCGTCCTTCGCCCAGTGATTGCCCTCGTCCAGCATCGCGCGCGTCGGTCCGCCGCCGTGATCGCCCACGCCGTACAGGTCCAACATTCGCTCCATGCCGGGAGCCTGCTGACGCGCCGTCGCAAGATCGGCCGTAAGCCGCACGGGATTCAGATTGCGGTTCGCATAGTCATGCGGGAAGTAGGTGAGCACCTTGCTGCCGTCCGGCGACTCCCACCAGAACAGCTTGAACGGGAGATGGTTGGTGTCGTTCCACGTCATCTTCTGCGTGACGAAGTAGTCCACCCCAGAGCGCTTGTAGATCTGCGGAAGCTGCCAGTTATACCCGAACGAATCCGGATTCCATCCGATCCGCACATCGACGCCATACTCCTTCTGGAACCATCGCTTGCCCACCAGCAGCGAGCGAACCTGGCTCTCGCCGTCCGGCATATTCAGGTCCGGCTCCACCCACATGCCGCCCACGATCTCCCAACGGCCCTCTTTGATGCGCTTCTTGATCTCGTCGTTGATCGCCGGATACTTCTCCGCCATCCAATCGTTATAAGCCGCCGCCGACTGCGTATACGTGTAGTCGGGATACTCGTTCATCAGCTGCAGCGCGGTCGAGAAGGTGCGCTTGACCGCATCCACCGTCTCAGTAACCGGCCAAAGCCACGCTGCATCGATGTGGGAGTTGCCGGTCAGATGTATCGTCGCCTGCTGCAGCATCGGACGAAGTGTGGCGAGCTTCTGCGAGGCAGACCCCAGCGATGCGTCAAACTTCGGCTGGTTATTCGCATCGAGCGCTGAAAGATCGATCGCTGCAATCGACTGCTCGAGCGTAGCCATATCCTGCTTCGGATCTTTTGAGAGCGAAGGGAGCAGAACTGCGGTCGACAGAAACTCCAGACGCAGATCCGATGGATTCGGCCGTCCCTTGGCAAACTCAATGCGCGTCGAGACCGAGTTGAAATTCTTGGTGTCGACCGTCTGCAGCAGCTTGACGGCGACCACGATCTTGTCGCCCGGCTTGGCCTGATCGAACAGCACGATTGGCTCCAGGTCATCGCCCAGGGCCACGCGGCGACCGTTGAAGTAGATAATCTCGGGAATCGGTCCGTTCGCACCGGCGCTGAACTGGAACCAGATGCGGGCCCCTGTCAGGTCATAACCGTTCAGCGTCTTCGGAACCTCAATCGTGCGGCGATACCAGACCGCATCGGTGGGGGCCTTGCTGTGCGGCCGCGCCTCCGGCCACGCCGAATCGTTGAGCGACGGATCCTCACCATGCGCAATGTCGCCTACGTGATAACGCCAGGCAGCATCCGGAAGATTCTCGAAGCTCGAAAGCCGCTCAATCGTCTTCTGCGACTCCGGAGAAAGAGTATGCAATATCTTCGAAACCTCCTCCCGCGACTGCGCCGGAACAACGCAGGGGGACAGAAGAAGCGAGGCAAAGAGCACCTTGATGGAGGTGCGAAACATGGAAAGGCGAAGAGAGGCAATCAACGTATGCGGCTCCTGGTTGGACTGTTCGATTTAGCGCTAAGCCAACAGTGGGAGTCTAACGCAATTCGCCCTCCCGGTGGGGAGGGTGAGTCCAGCCTCCATGCCGTGAAAGTTCTGCTATCTCTTCAAAACCGACTCCAGATAAGCCAGCGCGCGAGGATCGCCCGACTGCCCCAGCCAGAAGAAAGCATCCTTGCGGACAGCCGGATTGTTATTCGTTTCAGCCACGTGAATCAGCTGAGGAACGCTCTCCTCCTTCGGAAGCTGGCTCAAGGCAAAGACCGCCTTCTTCTTTACCTGTTGATCCGGATCGTTTTCGATCGCGTTGGTGATCGTGCCTGCAGCAGCCTTTCCCGCCTTCTGTGCCAGCCAGAAGATGGCCTGACTCCGAACCTTCGCATCGTCATCCACCTTCGCAATCTCGATCAGATCGTTTGTTCCCGCAGGATCGTGGCTGATCGAAAGATCGAACACCAGCTTCTCGCGCAGTCCCGCATCCTGCTCCGTTCGCATCAGCCTTTCCAGATGAACCACACCGTCATGCCCGCGCTCCGCACCCAGCCAGAAAGCGGCCTTCTCACGCAGCCGCGCGGAGTTGGGAGGCATCGCGAGCGTGGATAGCGCACCGACCGCGGTACTCGTCGAATGACGCGCGATCGAGGCTAGCGCGCCATCTGTAACGCGATTCTCCGATCCTTCCTGACTCGCCAACTGCGAAAGATAGCGAACACTCTCCTCCGGCTGAACTCCTTTGAGCCAGACGAAAGCCAGGCCACCCGCGTTCAAATGGCATCCCGCACGGATCGGCCTGATCTTGGTGATCGCGCCACCCTCCAGCCGAAGCAGAACATACATGTTTCCCGGGTCCGTCTTCTGTGTTGTTTCCGTCACACCGTCTCGCGGATCTTCGAGTCGATATTCACCGCAGCATCCATCCTCAGACGAACCATACGAATCTCCACATGAAGATGAATGGTCTCGCGGAAGAGCTGGAACCTCATATCCAATCCACAGCGGCCTGTTGGACTGCCGAAATCGCGTCACCGTCGCGGACAGTCCTGAGCCTGCGGACTCAGTGTTGAACTGCGTATTCGAGACGTGCGGCTGCTCTGCCGAAAACGCAACAGCGGAGGCGCTGAGAACGAGTGCAATCACCAGATGGCGGTTCATAATAATCCTCCTGCGAGATGCCAGCTATTTGTTGAGAAGCTCCATCATGTAATCGGTAGCCTCTTTGTTCTGCATAATGCTCAGCTTCGAGACGATCGTCCGTTTCAGCTCGGGATTCTTCTCCGTGCGTGCCAGCGCAACCAGATTATGCGCGTCGTTCGCAAGAAAGAGCGCTTCCAGTGCGGCATTCTTCGATGACGTATCCGTGTTGCTCTGATAGGTGGCAAGTAGGGCAGGAGTCGCGGAGCTCCCCCCAGCGATCCCCAGGTTGCGAATCGCCTTGCTGCGCAGCTCAGGATTCTGTTCACTCTTCGCAATCTCGCTCAGAGCCGCCGCTCCCTTCGTCCCCGATGCCACCAGGGAGCCGATCACGGCCGACTTGATCTGCGCATCTTTCGACTCGCGATAGATCTGCAAGAGCGCATCGTCCGCAGACATCGCGCCCAGGGATTGCACTGCAGTCTTCGTCAGCACCGGATTCTGCTCGCCGTGTATAGCCTCTATCAGCTTGTCTGGAGTTCCGGTAGCCATATAGGACTGCAAAATTGCCCTTTTCACCGCCTCATTCGCCGTGTGCTGATAGACATCCGCGAGCGTATCGGCAGACTGCTTGCCTCTGATCGCGGCATACATTCTCACCGCACGAACCTGCAGTTGTGGATTCGACTGGCCGCGAGCAATCTCGCCAATCAACTTCTGTGCGTCTGGGCTGTCACTGCTGGCCAGCACAAACAATGCGCGCTCCTTCAGCCTCTCCGATCCGTTGCCGTCAAGGATCTGGCGAATCGTCGGCAGCGCACGCCCGGCGTTCTGCTGCATCTCTGTATTCAGAGCAAGGAGCTTTAGCTCATCGTCCGAGGTCGATTGCGGCGAGACCGGCTGGCCGCTGCGGCCGCGAATCTCAATGCGCAGGGCATCGCACTCTCCAGTCCATAGGCTCTTTGCATAGCTGTGCCCCAACTCCGCGCAGGTCTCGAGCGCGCGCCCCAGTTGGCCCTCCTTGTTCTGCGCATAGGCCTTCCAGTAAAGCGCCGCGTCGGCACGATCCCCCTTCTGCGCGGCGATCTTCGCGAAGAGACTCTCCGCATCCGTCCACCGGTTTTCATTGATCGCTCGCGTAGCCTCCGCATAGGCCGAGTCCTTCGCATCCTCAGGCTCTTCCGCCACGATGTTGACCGGACTCGGCAGGAGAGCCGGCTGCAAGCAGAAGGCCGCTGAAGGAACAAAGACAAAGGAAAGCACGGCAAGGGAAAAGATCGATTTCGTCTTCATCAGATGGATACTCCTTTAACTGTTGCAGTGGTGTTCTGCTTGTTCTCAAGATCGCCCTGTACACGTGAGCGCAGAACTCGGACCTCGAAGAGCAGACCATCCGTGTTCATCTCTTTCTGTAGCTCGTCAAGCCTTGCCTGCGAGAGTCCCGCAGGCTCGTTCGCGACCTCTGTCAACACACGCTCCAGATGATCGAGAGCCGCAGTCAGCGCCGGCTCGCCGGCCTGCCTCACATCCTCGCGATACAGCCGGTTAGCGGAGAGAAGATCGCGCGCCTCGTCCCGCAGGGGAGCCTCCCTCGATGGCTGTGCATGCTTCAACTCCACCAGCAGACGCTCCGAGCGGTCCAGATGCTCTCCCAGAACCACCAGCACCACACGCTGCCTGCCCTGGTCCGCACCGTTCTTGGCCGTAGCCGTATCCATCGAAACGCTGTGATGCTCCCACCTGCGCCCGGCGAAGAACGAGACTGCGATTATCAGCAGACAGGCTGCAGCCATGGCGAATCCAAACCATGGCTGCAGCCGCGGCCATCCAAAGCGCGACTTTCTGGCCGTTGGATAAGCCGTGACCGAGCCGCGAATCTTCTCCCACGTCTCCGCTCCATAGTCCGCATCCCGAAACGGAGTCGCCGGCGGCTGAATTGCAAACAGATCCGAGGACAGCGCGGTATATCTCTCCGAACACTCCTCGCACCCGCGCAGATGTTCCCCGATCGCGGCCGACGACTTCGACTCGCCGTAATAAAACTCGATCAGATCTTCTTCATTCCAATGCTTCATAGATTCACCCTCAACGGAGCGAGGCTCCGGCGAAGCTTCTGCACCGCGCGAAAGACAGCCTGTTTCGCCGCATCGGGAGCGATCTCGAGCGCCGTGGCGATCTCCGTCGTCGAACGGTCCTCCATATGCCGAAGCACGAAGGCCGTACGTTCGATTGCAGTTAGGCTCTCCATTGCCGCGGTCTGCATCTGCTCGATTTCCCGGCTCAATAGCGTCCTTTCCGGCCCCGCCGCCGTATCGGCCACCTGCACCTGCCGCAGAGCGGGATCGTTCTCCTCTCCCACCTTGTACTTCGCCTCGACCTTGCGTCTGTTCTTCATGTTGAGTGCACAGTTCACAGCAATCCGATAGATCCAGGTCCCAAACCCAGCCCGCAACTCGAAGCTCTGCAGTCTCTGATAGCCGCGCAGAAAAGCCTCCTGCACCACCTCATCCGCATCGGCCTCGTCGCCGGTGATGCGGAAGGCCACGCGGAAGACACTCTGGCTGTGCCGCGCCACCAGCGTGCCGTAAGCGTCTTTATTCCCGTCCAGGACCTCCCGGACGATCGCATGGTCGTGGACTTTCATTCAGCGCATTAGACAAGCAAATCTCCATCCGGTTAGGGAAGAATTTTTCGAACGAATCTAAAGTTTTCCCTTCGATCGAAACGCTTGGTCACTCCAGATGAAATCCTTGTCATGCTGAGCAGAGCGAAGCGCAGTGGAAGGATCTGCTTCTTCACCGGAGCTCTCAACAATCTGCGATACTTTTCACGTTGACAGTCCTGAATGCAATCGATAGGGTTTGCTCTGCGTTAGCGGTAACGAAACCAGAAAGAGAAATCCTGCATGAGTCTCGCTCGCTCTACCCGGGCTATCCTCACCGACAGCCACTTCCTCGTTCCCTTCTTCGTTCTGCTGGCGGGCATCGTCCTGCTGGTGGTGCTGCACTGATGCGGAGAGCAGCCGAGGGCCGTCTTGGCTGAACCGGCGAAATCAAAAGATCTCTCGCTCCACGGGCTCGGCGTCATCTGCGGCCTGGCCGCCGGGGTCTGGCTGGGAGCCGCCGAGGCTCCCACCAAGCTCGTCAACGCCGGCCTCTCCCCCTTCGCCGTCTCGCTCGCCATGGTCGCCGGCGTCTTCACCGCCCGCTGGACCTTCCCCACCCTCCTCAAGGGAACCGGCTACGTCTTCACCGACCTCCGACAAAAGAAGCACCTCATCGTCTGGGCCCTCCTCGCCGGAGCCCTCTGGGCCGTCGCCAACACCCTCACCGTCTTCGCCATCCGCGACGTCGGCCTCGCCATCGCCTTCCCCCTCTGGAACGCCAACTCCCTCATCGGCCTCTTTTGGGGCCGCGTACTCTTCAACGAGCTCAAGGGAGCCAACGCCGCCAACATCGGCAAGGTTATCCTCGGGTCGCTCTCCATCGTCATCGCCGCCGTCATGCTCGGCTTCAGCACCCTCCACGGCCAGGCCTCCGCCGGCCACCACGCCGTGCGCGGAATCCTCGCCGCCGCCGGGGCCAGCCTCATGTGGGGAACCATGTACGTCCCCTACCGCAAGGCCTACATCAGCGGCATGAACCCCCTCTCCTTTGTCACCGCTTTCACGCTCGGCGAGCTCGGCACCGTCCTTGGGCTCACCCTGGCGCTCGACGGCGGCCTCCACTCTCCCGCCTTCCGACTCCTGCATCAGCCCGGACTCGTCTTCTGGCTCTTTCTCGGCGGCTTCGTCTGGGTCGTCGGCGACCTCTTCCAGCAGTTTGCCGCAAAGTATCTCGGCATCGGCCGCGGCATCCCGCTCTCGAACACCAACCAGCTCTGGGGTCTTGCCTGGGGAGCCCTCGTCTTCGGCGAGCTCGCCGGAGCCGACGCCCGCCACCGCCTCCTCGTCCTCGCCGGCTCCGTCATCATGATCCTGGGAGCCCTCGCCATCGGCACCGCCGTCGCCTCGGGCCGCGAGCAGAGCTCCACTAACGAAGCCGTCCTGCGCGAATGCCAGCGCTACGGCCTCGACTACAATCGCACTCTCGCCGCCCAGGCCGGAGATGAGTTCGGTGACCGCCGCCAAAGCCGCCGCTGGTGGGACTATCTCATCGTCGCCCTCGCCACAGGAATCTTTCTTTATCTCGGCCTCGAGGCCACTGTCCCCCCACTTGCGATGAACCTGGGCTGGATCTCCGCACTTGGCATCCTGCTGCTGATCAGCCTGGTACTGGCAGGATGGAGCCTCTGGCACCGCACCCGCTTCAGCTAGGCTGGAGAGGAAAGACAGGCGCTGCCGCGCAGTGGGCCCGGCCGGCAGGCCATGCGCTTTGAAACACAAAATCGCTGTACGATGGTGCAGATATGGCAGTCAGGTTGAAGGACATCGCTCGCGACCTCGGCGTCTCCGTCGTCACCGTCTCCAAGGTGCTGCGCGGCAACACCGACATCGGCGAAGAGACCCGCAAGCGCGTTCTCAAGCGCATGAAGGAGCTAAACTACCAGCCCAACATGCTCGCCCGCGGCCTCGCCAGCGGCAAGACCTACACCGTCGGTCTCGTCGTCCCCGACCTCGTCCATCCCTTCTTCGCTGCCTTCGCCAAAGCCCTCTCCGGGGTCCTCCGCCAGAGCAGCTACGCCCTAGTGCTCGCCTCCTCCGAAGAGAATCCCGACATCGAGCGCCAGGAGATCCGCACCCTCCTCCGCCGCGGCATCGATGTCCTCCTCATCGCCTCCTGCCAGCCCAATCTGCGCAACTTCTACGAGCTCGGCGACGAGCGCACGCCCTACCTTCTCTTCGATCGCAACTTTCCCCACCTGGCCGCGCACTTCGTCGGCTCCGACGACCTCCGCGTGGGAGAGATGGCCACCTCGCACCTCATCGGTATCGGCCGCAAACGCATCGCTCACATCGCCGGCCACAACGGCAGCCCCGCGTACGACCGTCTCCGCGGCTACCGCAACGTCATGGCTGAGCACCGTCTCTCGACCCCCGAAGACTACGTCATCGTCTGCGATCACACCGAAGAGAGCGGCGACAAGACCGGCTACGAGGCGATGCAACGCCTCCTCGCGCTCCAGTCCCGCCCCGACGCCGTCTTCTGCTACAACGATCAGACCGCTATCGGTGCCATCGAGGCCACCATCGCCGCCGGTCTGCGCGTACCCGAAGACGTCGCCATCATCGGCTGCGGCAACATGCCCTATAACGACTATCTCCGCATCCCGCTCAGCTCCATCGACCATGGCACCGCAGAGCTGGGCCGCATTGCCGGCGAACTTGCCCTCGAGCTCACCAGCCAGCCCGAACAGCCTCCTAAAAATATTCTCGTCCCCCCCACCCTGGTTCCCAGAGCCTCTACCGGCGGAAGACTCACCCTGGAGGCTTGTTAAGCGGCGGATGCACCCCATAAGTGTCATCCTGAACGGGTGAGTTGATTTTAAGAAATTACTGATTTATTGAGAGATAAGTAGCAGGTTTTTGGCTGTGTAGGAACTGTGCAGGCGATTTCTCGCGCCTCTTCAAGTTGATAGTGCAACAAGGTGAGAAAAAGCTCAAGGAATTGGGGTAAATGCACCTCCAGTGGCTTAAGCCACTGGAGGTGCATTTTGGCGGCATACCGACACCTGGGCATCGATGACCGGGTACAGATTCAAGTTCTCACGAAGCGGGGCGTCTCCGATGCGGAGATCGCCCGCGAGTTGCAGGTTCATCGTTCCACTGTTGGACGAGAGCGGCGGCGGAACAAAGTGGATGGCAAGTATTACTACCACCAGGCGCAGGCCTGCGCGGAGAAGCGTCAACGAGAACGGCGGCGGCGTGCGGCGAAGCTGACACCTGCGGTGGTCGCCTTCGTGGAAGAGAAACTGCGCCTGGGCTGGAGTCCGGAACAAATCGGCGGATGGCTCAAGCATCGGCAGACGGAGCTTGCCTCTGTCAGCTACGAACGCATCTACTGGCACGTCTGGCGCAACAAGGTCGATGGTGGAAACCTCTATCGGCATCTTCGGCGCGGCGGTCGCCGCTATCGTCGCTTCGGCTCACGGTTCGACTTTACACGCAATAGAAGCAATAGAAAGGGGCCTGTTTCCGGGCGCGTGGACATCGGCCAGCGGCCCGTCATCGTGGAAGAAAAGTCGCGTGTCGGCGACTGGGAACTCGACACCATCGTTGGTAGCCAGCGCAAGGGGGCGCTGGTCAGCATGGTCGAACGCGGATCGAAGTTCGTTCGTCTCGCTCTTGTTCAGGAAGCAAAATCCGATGTCGTGGCAAACGTCATCGAAGCATGTCTCTCCAAAGACATCGACAAAGTACTTACTCTGACTATGGACAACGGAGCTGAGTTCGCACGGCACAGAATCTTCGGGGCTGCTCTGGATGCAGATACGTTCTTCGCAAAGCCATACCACGCATGGGAACGCGGAATCAACGAACACACCAACGGCCTCGTCCGGCAATACTTCCCAAAGTCCACAGACTTCACCACAATCTCCGATGACGAAGTGCTCAGAGTGGAGGAACTTCTTAACAACCGGCCACGCGCCGTGCTAGGCTTCAGAACACCACTGGAGGTCTTCTCGAACCCTCGTCTTCTCCAACCTGTTGCACTGCCCACCTAAATGGGGCGCGATTTCTGTGCATTTCTCGAACACGAGACACCATTCTACAGGGGCTATTCATAGGTTATGAGGCTGTGCCCTATGCTGTCCCTTTTACTTTTCCACTCTCCGTTAATCGTGGATATGCACTAATCTATCGGCGTCGTGGATGCGAAGCCCCTCTTCTGGTTCCGTCAGGTCGGCAATGCTGATACTGGTCAGCAGGGTTCGGATACCGTCATTGACTCTCCGCAGCGGCTCTCTGACCTTACAGCGGCTCGCCATCTCACAGTTCCCGTGAATCGTAGAACAGCTTGTGATGACTGGAGGCCCGTCGAAGGCACTGATCACATCCAGCGTGCTGATGCTCTCTGCCGGTCGTGCCAGCGCGTAGCCTCCCAAAGCGCCGTGTCGAGATACTACTAGCCTAGCTCTGGTCAGCGTTTGAAGCGTCTTCGCCAATACGGGAAGAGGAATGTCGTAGGCGTCCGCAATGTCTCTTGCGGAGTAGGCCTTACCTCTATTGGCGTGCTCGGCCAGATAGCGCATCGCCATCATGCCGTAGTCGGCACGTTTGGTTAGCTTCAGCATCTTCCCTTACTCCTGGCGGCTCGTCCTGCTGTACTTCCACACGATCACGGCAAGCGGAACTGACAGGGCTACCCAGGAAAGCTCATCCCACACACCATCCCCAAACAAAGCAGAAAGCAGACCGTACAAGGTGATGGCCGCAAGTATCATCGCGGTTCCGTAGACTTTGCGATAAGGAAAAGGCTGGCTCATCGTGCTTCCATGCCCGAAGGCAGTATTGCTGCCGATGGTTCTTCCAATTCCACGAATTTGTCGAGTGCATTCTCGATGGGCGCTCTGCGGTGGGAAACCCAGAGATAAAGCCCACTGAAAAGCACTGTAATCAGTACCAAATCAAAGAGCGCCCAGATAATCTTCAACGGCATCCCTCCATAATCTCCGAAGTGCAATGGCCGCGACACCTCAAGAGCACGTAGATACCACGGCAATCCTTTTACGATGGTGAGTTTCCCTGTATCAGCATCAATCAGTACGGCATCAAACAAACGCCCGGTCACAGGAGTTTTCCCGTGTGCCCAGATCACATAATGTCTTGGGCTGCCATACACGTTATTAGGAAAGATAAGCGAGGCTACTTCCATGTTTGGGAGAGCCGCTTTGGCTGTTTGAATGGCGGCGTCCGCAGAGGATAGATGAGTCGGCAGAGGTACGTTTTTGTATGCTGCCAACGTCTGAGGAAGATCGTGGCTGCTCCATAAAGCAAACAATGGTAATACAAGGGTGTTCATTGCCCCGGTAACTCCTACCACAAGTGCCCATGCCAGCGTCACAATACCAAGCAGGTTGTGCAGATCGAACCACTTGACCTGTGCGACCCGATCTTTACGCACTGTGCCAAAATCGAGCTTTCGCATGAAGGGACCATAGACAACAGCTCCTGACACAAGCGCAACCACAAATAAAAGCGCCATGCAGCCGAGGAAGAGTTCCCCAGGCAACCCGGCGTAAATCTCTTCATGGAGCCTGAGCATGGTAAATAGGAAGTCATGCTTCAGATGAAGCTCGCCTATGTACCTGCCGCTATGAGCAGCGAAGACCAGGGTGTGACGCTCATCCGGGCGGGCGTTCCATGCAGGCGTCATCCCCAGATAAACATTCAGCCGGTCATCGTCGTCGTATCCCAGGGAGAAAACCTTCTCCCCCGGATACTTCAACTTCCCCTGAGCAACGATGCTGTCGAGAGAAGCATATTCAGGCATTCTCTCGGAGGGATCGTCATCTTCGACATGAGGGTGACTCAGATCGAAGATTTCATGACTGAAGACCAGCGGCAGCCCCGTTAGACAGGACATCAGCAAAAACACGGTGCAAATGAGGCTTGTCCATTTGTGGATGCGATACCAGAGACGTACCTTTTTGGCTGTCAGCATAGGATTCTCTCGTTTCAAAAATGGAGCCGCAATGCGACTTGAAGGGAGCGCGGCCCGCCAGTCTGGTAAAGCGAGTTCAGGCCGCCGAGTTGCGTGTTGAACGTGTTGTACGCTCGGCCAAAATTTGCCGAACCGTTGGAAAGCTGGTTATAGATGGAGCCGTAAATCGGATGATTGAAGAGGTTGAATGCCTCGGCGCGGAATTGCAGCCCAACCCTCTCCGTAAGGCCAAAATCACGATGGATCGCCGCGTCTGCCTGAACGGCATCGAATCCTCGTCCCGCATTTCTTCCTACGTCGCCCTCTGTGCCTGATGGAGCCGATATAAATGCGTTGTAGTTGATTCGCCGCCCTCCCGGTGCTGAAGAGTCGCTGACATAAAAAGGCTGGCCGGGGACATAGTTGGGATGGAAATAGGTGGCGTAACCTGACGGAAGAAGGGCGAGTGGGCCGAGGATGTCAACCGGAAGCGCGGAACGAGCGGAAACTCGCGTATCCGCCGACCATTTTCCAAAAACCATTGAAGTCCATCGGCTGTTGTAATGGTTGGGAAGATCATAGGTCAGCGCAGCTTGAAAGTTGTTGCGAATATCATTGTCCGAGTCTCCCCGTTCCAGGGAATAAACCAGGAAGTTGGTCGATTCGTCATCCATCCCATGCGACCAGGTATAAGAAGCCAAAGCCTGCAAACCGTGAGAGAGATTCCTCTGGAACTTTACCTGGAGAGCATGGTAGTTCGAGTTTGCTCCGTTTTGTATGAGATAAAGCCCGTTGCTGAGAATGAATGCAAGATTGCCAAGTGCCTGCGGATAGTAGAAACGCTCTGTCAGCAATCGCCGCCCTAGAGAACCGACGTAATTGATCGTCAGCGTCTGACGTTCACCAAGCTGCTGCTCAACAGCGGCATTCCACTGCCAGCTATACGGAAGTTTCAAATGAGGATCGTATCCATACAGTGCCTCATTGTATGGAGGAGCAACGCTCACCGAAGATACGGAATCAATCTGACTCTGTGTGAGCGGATACGCAACGCCTGAATAGGTAGCCTGTTCCGAATAGCCTAAGCCGTCATACCCCTGAGATGCTGTCGTGTTGCCGAGATCATAGAAGAGTCCTGAACCGACACGAACTACTGTCTGGTATCCGGGCGTGTCATGCGCCTGCCATACAATCCCCAATCGCGGAGCAAAATTGCCATAGGTTGTCTTCCAGAGAGGTGTTCCCACGGGAGCAACGGCTGTTGTCGCCGCATCGGTTGTCGTGATGGTGTAAGGCTGGTGCCCATCTGCATCGGTAGGCGGAGGATTCAGTTCCCACCGCAGGCCGAAAGAGAGCGTCAGTCGGCGGTTGGCTTTCCAATCATCCTGTGCGTAGGCCGAAAAGTTTGTGTAGATAGGCTTTGCTTCTGCCAAAGAGAAACCGATGATCGCTGCGCTTGAAACAGCATTTGCCTTCAACTGGGTAGAAGTGGCAAACATACCGTATTCGTAGTTCTGAGGAAGGGATTCCGAGTTTTGCAGACGGCGATAGTCAATGCCAAATTTCAGGTTGTGCCGTCCTGTCGCCACAGTAAAAGCATCAGTTACATTGATCTGGCGTTGACGTGTTGACTCCGGCAAAAGCTCGATGTAGGCACCGAGATCGTATAGAGCTGCAAAATAAAACCAATTCTGATTGGACTTGCCAAGCCCGGTCACGTCTGTAACCCCAAAAGGAGTAGCCCCGCCAAAAGAATCAAGGGCGTAACGCAGGTTCTGGTCCCCAAGTGAGAAATTGAACCGCAGTTCGTTGTTCAGTCGTGGGCTGAAGTTGCTGGTTGCACCGAGAGTAACAGTCCTCACGATTCCATCGGTGGCTATCGTATTTGACAGGTTGTAGGCATAACGGCTGCTGGAAGAGGATGGCACATCCGCAAAGCGGCCAAAGAGCTTCAGCTTGTCGTTTACAGTGTGGTCGATTCGGATACTGCTCGAATCAAGTGAACTTGGAGCAGAATAGCCTGCCGTATAGTTTGCAAGGCCATCGCCCAGGTCTGGGGAGGTTGTGACTGGAAAGGCGTTCAGGAACATCTGCAAGGATGCGGGCGCATTCTGCCGAAAGGTTGAACTCGGCACCGTATAGGTCTGGGCGGCATGAGGCGTATCCAGCCTCAACCCTTCATATGAAAAGAAGAAGAAGCTCCGATCCCTGCCGTCATATAAGTGCGGAATGCGAATCGGTCCTCCCAACGTTCCACCGAAGTCATTTTGCCTCTCTGCCTGACGCGCGATCACCGGATCGACTCGCTTGTTGAATGTATTGTTGGCATCCATCGCATCGTTGCGGAGGTAATTAAATACCGATCCGTGCCACTGGTTCGTTCCTGAGCGGGTCGTGAAGGAAAATTGTCCGCCTGGAGTACGACCGTATTCGGCAGAGTATGTCGATGTTGTTGCGCGAAACTCTTCTAAAGCGTCAATCGACACCAGACTCTGCGTTGTGCCAAGCATCGTTTCTCCCGGCGTAGCTCCGGCCATGCCGCCTGCAAATCCGGGAGAGACATTTGGAGATGCGCCGATATTGGCAGCAACTCCATCCACGGTGAAATAGTTGGCTTCTGTTCTCTGGCCGTTTACTGTGACTTCGCCTCCATATCCCTCTCCCTTTGAGGGAACAACGGAGACTCCGGGAACGGATGTCATAAGCGATTGGAAGCTGCGCCCATTGAGCGGAATATTCTGCACAAATTGCCGATCCACCACAGTGCTCACACTGGCATCCGTGGTGTTGATTTGTGCTCCGCTGCCGTCTACTGTGACGGATTGGGACGTGTCGCCAATTTTTAGCCGCACATACAGCGCGAGATTCTGAGCCGTTGAGACGGTGATGTCGGTTTGCTCGTACCGAGAAAAGCCTGGCGCTTCTACCGCCAACGCGTATTTGCCCGGCTGCACAAAGGGAAGACTGTAGAGTCCATCGGAGTTTGTGGCTGTGTGCTGTGCTGTATTGGTCTGGGTATTGGTGAGAGTAACCTCGGCCTTTCTCACAACTGCTCCGGTCGGGTCCATGACCAGTCCCGTTACCGCCGCACTTTGAGCCGACGCCGTTTGGCTGAGAGAAAGGATGGAAAACAAAGACAACAAGAAGGCGAGGCCGTACCGACCGCCTCCAACTTTGGAGCGTAATGCTCCACAAACCTGGGAAATCATCTATCGTCACCTTTCGTTTTGTCGTCGATCTCGATGCAAGGCGGGCCGCTTCGCGGGACTGCCCGTTTCGCATATCCCAGGGAAGAAAACAAAAATTCTTCCCCTATATGTCTCGACGACTGGCGGCTGGTGTTTTCCGTAATTTTTTTCGGGAAGATTATGAGGCTCGTTGGGAGAGCAGTCGCCGGGTCTGCGCCCACGCGCTATCCCGGTCTAAAGAATCCTGGCTCCTGCCCATGAAAAACAGCTCATGCACAAGCGCATAAAGCCGTGTGGCCTCTTCATAGGAAAGGCGATGTGCCGGTGTCAGGCCCGAACCCAAGAGAGGGCCTAGCCTTGTGGCGAGGCTGGACAAGTCAGTCCTAATCGACGTATCGAGCTTTGCAGTATCATCGCGCAGAGAAGCTGCTAACGCTGACGCTGGCATCCGGTCAGCCAGTGTCAGCATGGCTTCCCGGCTTCTGGTTTCCGCGACCAGGCGACGGGTCAGCATGTCCATGTCATTCAAAAACTGCTGGCTGGCCTGCGGGTCGTTAGGAAATTGTGCCTGCAACTGATCTGCTGCCAATGGCGGGATGTTTCCGCGCCATGCCGTCCAGGGCAGAGAGGATGATGGCGACTCCTGCGCTCCATCGGTGGTTATATCCACCTGCATCTCCGGCTGGCTCTGCAATGCGCTGGTCAAATCAGCTTTCGCCTGCTCTGTCGGCACCACGCCCCAAACTTTCACGGCATCAGGCTGACGATTCACCGCAACAAGAACATCACTGGTAAGCCCGGCGTGAGAGAGCGCAAGCCAGGCATGGGCCTCCGCATCGTCCAGAGGATTGATGACGGCCACAGCGGGAGAATGTGACGGCAGTTCGGCGGGCTTGGGCACAGGCACGTCGGAAGAGTGGGCAGTCAGCACAGGAGGCAGGCCGGACTGCTCTCCTACTTCGATAATTGCGGCGGGTTCATTGCCTTCCGCTGCAAACTCGTAACGAGCTGTGACTGGATGATCGTCGGAATCGCGTAGCCTCAGCACCGCCTTGCGGATTGGGCTATCGTTCGTCTCAGTTTGAATCTCCGTCGCATCTGTTACTTTGCGGATGGAATCGGTTTTGTGGGGCAGCGATTTGCGCCATGCGCGGAAGCTGCTGGCAGAAAGCCCATCGTTGCCTGTCCAGCCGACGCGGTGCAACTGAGCAGTCATGCTCTTACAAGAGGAGTTCCCTGAATCACCTAATGAGACAAGCTGGAAATTCGTGCTCACCGCGCAAGCGTGCCCTTCGGAGCGAAGCAGAATAGAAGTATGTTCTTGCTGTTCTTCTGATTGCTGCCACGCAGCCTTATTGAGTAGAGTGTCGGCGCGTGCCGAGGGTGTGAGATCCATTGTGAACAATACCAGAGCCACGATCAACACAGCCGCAACGCTCGCTGCCATTGTCGGCGGCAACGCGAATCTTCTGCGGACTCGCGCTGTCATGGCCGCTCGCATCCTGCGATGCGCGGCACGGTCACTTACCCATGCGACTTCTTCATAGGTCTGCGCGTGCTTTTCCAATCGTTTGCGGCATTGGGGGCAATGTGAGACATGGGCCTGAATCGCTTCGGCCTCTGGCGTGTCGAGTTCGCCACTTTGCCACAGCAACAATTCTTCCGGTGCCGGATGCTCATTCGTCACAAACAAATTATGAATTACCGGGAAGTAGAATGCAGTCTTCGACGCAGCTTATCCACGGCAACATCGGTGATATAAGCGGCTTGCCGCAGAGACATATCCAGAATGGTAGCAATTTCACGGAAGCTTACACCCTGACTCCGCAAAGCGAGACACTGCTGTTCCTGCTCGCTCAACCGCGAGATGGCATTCATCATGCGGTTGTAGCGGTCTTCTTCAAGGACAGACGCTTCAGTATCTACTTTAGGGTCTGCCATCTCCTTCTCCCATTGCTTCCACACAGCAGCCGGAACCGCGATTTCCTTACGGCGATGCCGGTAACGGTCTACTGCGAGATTGCGAGCACAGGTGAGCAGCCAGCTAAAGAGATTGTCGGGCGGATTCTGCTGCTGTGGTCTATCCAGTGTGCGGAGAAATACCTCCTGCGTGATGTCTTCGGCTTCGATAAAATCCACGCCATATTTCACTAAGGAGCGAACGACATCAGGACGACGCAGGATATATGTAGTTTCGAGTTCAAGCAGGCGCGTGTCGGGAGGGGTGATGGCTCTTTCAGCAGCGATAGAATCGGCAAACCCATCCTCGATGGAAGATTCGCCCATCACTGTTCGCCAGGAAAGAATGCCGCCAGCCATACAGAAGTGCCTTTCTTGCAACTATGGCTGCCGCATCCAATACTCGCTCAGTCGTCAGCCTTTGGGTTGTCGATCTCCGGGCCTCTGCGGTGCTTCGCCAAAAGACAGCCGCAGGGGCCTGTTCCAAGATCGAAAAACCTACTCACGTCGATAGACTTAAAATACGACACTTTCGGTCTTATATTCAACTTCTCCGCCACAATATGTGGGGCGACGCTCCCACTATCCGGCGCAAGTAGATTAGAGGCTGTGTCCCATACCGAAGCCATGTTCGATGACGGGCGCAATCTCCGGTTGCTTCGGCGTGATGGATTGCTCCGGCTTTATCGCTGGCGTGTGGGCGCTTTCGTGGGACACGTCATGCCCTAACGCCTCCGGCAGCTTTGCGCGGTCATTGGTGTAAAGTTGCGCGTCCTCCGCGCCGCGCGAGACAGCGACGTAAGCCATGCGGCTGTTGAGCAGGTCTTTCGCGGCCAATTCGGTATCGACGTGAATCAAGACCCGCTCGGCGGTCTGTCCCTGACTGGAATGGCTCGTCACCGCATAGCCGTGATCGAGATGCGGATGCTCGCGCGGATCAAGCTGCACGTCGCGGCCTCCATCCATCTTCAAGCGCATCTGTCCATCTTGCCCGACGGCTTCCACCGTTCCTAATTCGCGGTTGGCAACCTTCAAGTCATTGGCTGGTGCGGTGAACTGGATGCGGTCGCCCACGGCGAAGCTGCGCGGTTCCTCGCGGTAAACAGAGACGCCCTGCTGCCTGCGAGGATCGTAGGTCAGCTCCGAGCCATCGGCCCGCACTACCGTTAACAGGTTCTTCTCCGCATCAACACTCTTGACTCGCGCGTATTCGCCGCGCTCCATGCCCGTCTCTTTCGACGCGCGGGCATAGCGCACTACGTCATTGAACTCGTACCGCGCGGCCCATGTGCGCTCCGGCCCGGTAAGGTCTTGGCGCGGCACAAGCACCGCAATGGGATGTTCTTCTTTGCTGACTAAGCCGCGCTCCTGCATCTCGGCACGAATCGCCAGATTGATCTCAACGCGGGAGCGATTGTCGGGTGAGACAACCAGCGTACCCTCCGGTGATTTCGCATATTCCTTCGCTATGGCTGCGATGCGTTCCTCATGGCTTACAATCTCATGGACGCGGCCCTGCCGTTCTAAGCCTTGCACGGCTTCTCGCACTTCGCTCCGCGCAAGCTGCTCAACCACCTGTCTCAGCTCCGGGTTTTTCTGGCGGACGATCTCTTCGAGCTTCACTGTCTTCATGCCCGCATCTTGAAGCTGCGCGAAGGGACGCCCCGCCTCTACCGCCTCATGCTGCCTTCGGTCGCCCACCAATAAAACGCGGTCGTTCGGATGTAGGCGATTCACAAATTCGTGCATCTGTCTGGTGGACGCGAGCGAGGATTCATCGAGTACATACAGGCGGCGCTCGCCGGTATCCGGCTTTTCTCCACGCGCAAGATGCTTTTGCAACGTGGATGTTTCCATACCGGCGTCGGCCAGCTTTTGCGCCGCGCGGGACGTGGGCGCAAAACCTTCAACCTTGTACCCTTGAGCCTCAGCGCCTTCACGGATGACGGCCAGCGTCGTTGTCTTCCCCGCGCCCGCGACTCCATCTAATCCCACCATCTTTTCGCGGGAGTGGAACACTTGGTCAACGGCTTGGCGCTGCGAGGCATTTAGCTCCGTATGGCGGTCTTCCGTCGCAATCCGAATCTGCGGAGAAACCAGCATCGGGTCGCTCATCCCGCGCTGATTGCCTTCCTGCATCCGTGTGATGATCTCGCGTTCCATGCGAAGCATCGCGGCAGTGGTGTACTGCTGTCCCGCTCCGGCATGATTGACCGTGCGGAACTCACCTCGCGCAGCCCGCTGCGCGAACTCCTGCTGGATGTGGGCATACGTCGTTTCACCCATACCACGATTGAGAGCCGCTTCCAGAAGCTCGCGCCGGTCCAGCACGGCGGAACGCTCAAACAGATGGTCGCGGGCATAGGTGACGGCCTGCTGCGCGATGCGGTCGGGTTCGTAAACGTGGCGCTGTTCATGCGCCCGCGCCTCGGCCACAACTTTGTCGGCTTGATGCCCATACTGCGCGGCGAGGTTCCGATGCCGCTCTAATACCTGTTCCGGCGATAGCAGCTCTTTGCTGTCCCGCGTCCGGTGGGCTGCAACCTGCGCGGCTCCCGCTCCATCTATCCCCATCTCGCGCAGATGGTCTTTGATCTGCTCGCGGCGCGGGCTGCTGGCCTCCAGATACTCTTTCGTATAGCCCTTGATCTCCGGCTGTCCGTGCTTGCCGCGCTCCAGTTCATAGCCCAACCCCTGCAACCGCATCGACAGCTCGGAGCGGTAAATGCTGGTGGCATATCGTTGCGAAGCGAATAGTTCCTGCGGCTGCAAAGCGCGTGTCTGCCCGTTGTCGCGCTCGGTGACGTTGAAGATTACCGCATGGGTATGAAGCTGTGGCGCGGCGTAGCCGTCCACAGGGCGGGCAGTGTCGTGCTCAAAGGTAGCGGCGATGAATCTGCCCGTTGTCTCCGGCGCGTGGACGTTGCCGATGCGGGCCTGCGTGTACTTCTCCAACTCACTGAGCGCCACGCGGACGCTCTCTCGATGCGCCTCTCTTACACGCTCATCCCCGCCGACAAGTGCGGTGAGAGAAACAGACTTTGGCGCGGAGAATGTGGCATCCCAACCCGCGCGATGTTCTACGCTCGTTACTTCCTTGCCGAATTTTCCCTCATAGGTTTTTGAGGCTTGATGGCGAACAAGCTGCGCTTCCGTGTGCGGATGCTGGCCTTCGGTCAGACGCGCGAAGTGCTCATTGCCAACCGGCCCCGATAAACCCCACTGCTCGGCCAGTTTCCCTTGCCACTCGCTATGCCCCTGCTGGTCGCGGCTCCAATAGTTCTGCCGCTCCGAAGCAAACTCCCGCTCATGGTACGTCCGTACCTGCGAAGCTGACAGCGGTTTGGAGATGGTCAGCATGTGCGCTCTGCTCCTTTAGATGCCTCACTCAATCCCTTTCGTCTCATCCCACACGAACGCCTCTTTGGGTTTGTCGGTGGCTTCTTCGGCGGGTGGATCGGAGAACGGAAGCGTGGCCTGCGCTGTTGCCGATGTTTTGGGTTGCTCTGCGGGAACTGCTATCGGCGGCGCGGGCGGTGACGGCCTGGGCACAACTGGCAACTTGCGTTCGATGAACTCCGGTTGTCTGCCGTGTTTCTTTGCGAACTGGAAGTGAACCGGAACAACCTTGTTTTCCTGCTTGATGAAGCCGTGCAATGGTTCGAGGCCGGAGATTTCCGAAGCCATGACAAGCGGTTTGGTTGCAATCTCCATCGCATACGATTTCCTGCTGCCGAACATCCTCATGCTGCGCGATTCCTTCAACCGTTCCACTTCAATTTCTCCGATAGCATCGGAAATCCACTTGGCTGCGCGTGGCTCGGTAGTCTTGAAAAACAGCTTGGTTGCGGGCTGCGAAAGCATAGCCTCGGCATCCTGTCCGTAGCGTTTTTCAAGCTGGCTCCGGCCCTGAAAGCCCACCACAACAGGGTTTCCGTACTTGCGATTTTCGGTGACGGCGGTATGAAGCTGCGGCAGCTTGTTAAGGCTTGCCAGCTCATCTAAAACAAACCATACCGGCTTCGCTGTGTGGTCTTCGCAGTAGCCCATCATGCGAAGGATGAACAAATCAAGCCACACCGAATGAAGCGGCAAAATCTTTGCGCGATAGGCAGGAGTGGAAGTCAAAAACACCCATCGTTTCCGGCTCGTGTACCACTCCGCTGTCGCAAAGGTCGGCCTCGTATGCCCCCACTCCGGCAACAGTTCCAAGCTGTCCGCCACCATATTTAAGCTCGCCAGCACACCCGCTCGCTGTGCCGGTGCTCCTGCATCGAGCAACGCGGCCAGCGGCGTTCCTTTCACCGCAAACTCGATCCGCGACGGCTCGGCCATCATGCTCAGAATGTCTCTCGGCTGCGGCTGGCGCTTGAGCAAGTGGGCCAGTATCCGGCGCGGCCCATCCGTGAAAAATTCCTTCTCGTATTCCTTCTCGGGAAGGAACGCGGCGGCAATCGTCGCCGCCGTTTCGTCGCGGTCGATCTCCTTGCCAAGACTCCAATACGGGCAACGCTGGTCCAGCGGATTGAGAATCAAGTCACCACGCGCGGGCGAGTAGAACTCGCTCACAAAGTCCATCGCCGGGTCGTAGACGATGGCGCTTTCTCCCCGTTCCCGCACCTGCCGAAGAAGCTGCCGGATGGCGTTCGATTTGCCTGAACCTGTGTCACCCATCATCAGAATGTGGCTGGCTTCTAACCTCTGCGGGATGAGGTAGCTTGGGCCAAACGGCAACCACCACAAAAGGCGATTCTCAAAGCGCAGACGGAACCGTATGCCGTCCGTCTTTGCGCTGCCCCACCGCAAAGCCGATGCCAATTCCGGGCCTTTGGTTCTGCGTCCGTGACGTTCCTCCTGCTGCCGCCGTCGCCCAAAAATCTGCTTCCTCTGGAGCCAAAGCAGATAGAACAGCAGCAGCACGGCAAGGCTGTTGAGCACGGGACGACCAAACAACCACCACACACTCACGCCATCGTAGACATACTCCTGCAACCCCTTAGCAAGCGCGTCTGCGGGCACTTTCTCCGGGACGCTATAAGCCACTCCGCGCCAGCCTTCCGCGATGGCTTTGGGCGAGAGGCCGACGGGCAATTTCGGGTCTGTACCTGCCACTACATCCTCGGCGGAAGCAGGGATGGATTTCTGTCTGGGCGCGGTCTTCATCACCCATCGGATCGTCGTCTCGCTGTGCGGCATTCTGGCCCCTACGGAGCTGGCGGCATAGGTCGTGAGATAGACCTTTTGCAACGGCGTGAGTGTCCAGTAGAGCCATGCCGAAGCCGGAAAGATGAGCGCAAGCGGCCCGACCGCAAGCCAGAAAATAAGCCAGAACAGCCGCCCCGTCCGGCTCGGAAAACGCATCGGGCGGCTCACTGCTTGCCCCCGTCTGGTCCCTCCTGGGACAGAAACTCCGCCAGCAGTTTGCGGGCATCGGCCAGTTTCCGCACGTTCGCCTGGTCACGGATTTTCACCACGGAATCAGGCAGCAGATGTTTGCCTTCGGCGTTCGCCTGGGCCGTCGCGTGGAAGAGATTCAGGAGCATGTATCGCAGTGCCGAAATCTCGGCCAGTACCAATTCGGTAGGGTCTGCCGGACGCTGCCGCGCGGCTTTCAGGGCCAGCTCGCGCAGCCATTCGGCCACGGTTTTTCCTGCGCCTTCTGCGGCGGTTTCTACCTCGGCCAGCTCTTCCGGCGTTACTCTGGTGGCGATGGTTTTGGCACGAAGAACCGAACGCGCTTCGTCCTTCGGAGAGGCCGGAGACTGCAACGGAGCCGGGATGCGGGGAGTGCTCATGGGGAACCCGCCTCAAAAACAGCTTGCACCCATGCAAATTGGCCGTCAAGCGCCGGGATGCTGGAAGCCCTTGTCTATCAGTGCGTTTACACGCCGCCCCCTGTGGAGTGCTTTGCGTGTTTACGCACGTAAACACGTCACCACTACGCGGAAGTCGCAAACCGGCAAGCTGCTGATTCAAAGCGCGTTCACGTTGGCGAACCGGGCCAAAGCGCCGGTTTACCGGCAGCATCCCATTTGGGGATGACGTGTCGTTGCGTCAATCCCGTGCGCAAGCACGGAACCGGCAAGGTGTAGCGAATGCAAGAGTCGTACGGTGAGGGCCTAGCCAGCCACACCGGCTCCGAGTCTTGCGGATATGGTCGCAAGGCCATGTACGAAGCGTAGACAGGAGGAACTACAGGCCAGGCTATTGAGCCGCGAAATATCCCTAACTTCAGGACGCCGACGCCTTGACACAACGCGGAAGGCAACATCCTGACAAGCAGTATGGCGAGCTTGGCAGGAGTCCTGCGCGGTCTATGACCCTGGCATGTAGGGACACACTTTGCGCGGAAATAGAGAGATCCCGGGTTCACCCGAGAGCGGCCAGTGTTCTCGGGACGCATCGGGAAGTTTAAGGACTGGAGCCGATGATGAACGAACACGGGAAGTCGGACAGACCCATAGTACCGGGGAAGTCTCCGAACAAAGCCAGAGTCATGGTGGCGGAGGAGATGGAGGGAAGGGGTCTGACCAAGGGGAATCTGAGCCAGCAAAACGCGCCCCGGACTCTGAGCCGGATCAGCGCGCCAAGTGAGCTGGAGCAGATACGACAAGCGGCAAAATCGAACAAGGATGCAAGGTTCACTGCTCTGATGCATCATGTCTACCGGATCGACACTCTGCGGTTCGCCTACTTGCAGTTGAAGAGGCACGCTGCAGCCGGTGTGGACGGGGAGACATGGCGGCACTACGGCGAGGCTCTTGAGGCGAACCTCCAGAACCTCTCCCATAGACTGAAGCGCGGAGCATACCGGGCCAAGCCGGTGCGTAGGGTGTACATTCCGAAGGCGGACGGGCGGCAGCGACCGCTCGGCGTTCCGGCGCTCGAAGACAAACTCGTCCAGAGAGCGACGGTGGAGGTACTGAACAACATCTACGAAACCGACTTCCTCGGCTTCTCTTATGGGTTCCGACCAAAGCGACACCAGCATAAAGCGCTGGACGCCTTGTTCTGTGGACTCCATGAGCGACGTGTGAACTGGGTGCTGGACCTGGACGTGCGCAGCTTCTTCGACAGGCTGTCGCACGAGTGGCTGGTCCGGTTCCTCCAGCATCGGATAGCGGACCGGCGCGTGGTGCGTCTCATCCAGAAATGGCTGAACGCGGGCGTGCTGGAAAAGGGCAAGCGAACCTTCGTGGAAGCAGGCTCGCCGCAGGGCGGAAGTGCATCGCCACTGCTGGCGAATATCTACCTCCATTACGTCTTCGATCTCTGGGTTCAGGCATGGCGTAAGAAGCGGGCGCACGGCGATGTGATCGTGGTGCGTTATGCCGACGACATCGTGGTTGGATTCGAGTACAAAGACGAGGCCGAACGGTTCTGGTCGGAACTGAAAGAACGAATGGAGAAGTTCCAACTGGAGCTGCACCCGGAGAAGACGCGGCTTATCGAGTTCGGACGCCATGCGGCAAAGAACCGAAAGCGTGCTGGTCTGGGTAAGCCAGAGACCTTCGACTTCCTCGGCTTTACGCACATCTGCGGAAAGACGAAGAAGGGACGGTTCATGGTGCTTCGGCAGACGATTCGTAAGCGTATGCGGGCCAAGCTGCAAGAGGTAAAGATCGGCTTGTGGCGGCGTATGCATGACCCTGTTCCAGAAGTTGGCAAGTGGCTGAAGTCCGTCGTGGGCGGGCATATCCGATACTTCGGAGTGCCGGGCAACCGGCATGCTCTGGCCCACTTTCGTTACACGGTGACGAACCTCTGGCATCGCGCTCTGTGCAGGCGAAGCCAGCATGGTCGCGTCAAGTGGGAGCGAATGAAACGGCTCATCCGTCGCTGGCTTCCTCCGGCCCATATCTGCCGTCCTTATCCTTCGCGCCGCTTGCGCGTCACCACCTGAGGTAAGAGCCGTATGCGGGAAATCCGCCCGTACGGATCTGTGCGGGGGGTACGGCGAAAGCCGTATCCCTACCGCGACGGCTCCTACTGCCGCTGCGTAGCAGCGTACTCGCTGATGGGACTTCAATTCGGTGCTGGTAGGCTTCATGCAACGGACTCCTTGGCGATTTTGGCCGGGTGCGGCTAATCTCAACAGACATGGAGGGCAACGCCAGATGCAGGTGCGTATGGTGATCTTTCCAGGCGAAGATGACGGCCTCGATGTGGTGATCTCCGGCAAAGGCGAAAAGGCGACCGTGCGTGATCGTCATTTCGACTGCCGTACCAGCATGATTGCCACGCTCGAAAGCCTCCGTTTGCTCACTCACGAAGCTGGCCGGAAGCTGGAGGATTTCGTCTTCCTCAACGGCTGTCCAATCTACTCGGCTGAGGTAGAGGAAGAGGTGCTTGCCGCGAACGGTTTTCGGGTCGTCTGCCCTATCTGAATTCTCCTACTTGTCCGGGCCGGTGTGCCCCTCCCTTTGCTTCCGCTCATAGAAAGCCACGGCTTCCCGGAAAAATTTGATAAAGAATCGTCCTTCCTCGGTCGGCTCTACCTTTTTCTGTCGAGGTTTGAAGAGGCGGAGACAGAGCAGGTTTTCGAGCGAGGAAATCTGCTTCCGAAGTTCGGCGGATGTGACGCCCAACTGCTCCGCCGCCCGCACGTAATCCAACTGTTCCGCCAGGGCGATGGCCGCTCGTTTCAGATCAATGGAAATGGATTCAGACACGCTCAACTCCTAGCAGGTAAGCCTCACCAGTTCGTCCGTATGACGGGCATTCTCCGCTGGCTCGGCCAGTTCCGCTATGCTGATACGGGTCAAAAGCATTCTGATTCCGTCATTCACCCGCTGCAATGGCTCTTTCACCTTGCAGTGACTCGCCATCTCGCAGTCGCCGTGAACGGTCGTGCAACTGGTAATAACCGGAGAGCCATCGAAGGCTGCAATCACCTCAAGCGTGCTGATTGTCGTTGCTGGTCGAGCGAGTGCATAACCGCCCAATGCTCCATGTTGTGACGCAACCAATTCTGCTTTAGCGAGCGCCTGCAAGGTCTTCGCCAGAACCGGCAACGGGATGTTGTAGGCGTCAGAAATGTCTCTTGCGGAGTGTGGTCTGCTTTCGTTGGCGTGTTCGGCCAGATAGCGCATCGCCATCATGCCGTAGTCAGCGCGTTTGGTTAGTTTCAACATAGTTTGCTCCTATATCTAAAATCCCAATCTCACCTCAAACTCCAAGCGCCGGTTGTTGGCGCTGAACTGATAAGCACCTGTCCCCACGGCAATCTCATTCGACTCACCAAACAAGGGCGAGTTGATGTTGCCGATGGTCGGCCCCGGATTGACATGATTCAGGAGGTTGCGGGCTGAGGCAGCAGTGGTCAACGTGTACTGTCTCCTGAACAATCCCTTCTCTGTCGGGTTCTTCTCGCCAAAGTTGAAGTCTCGCGCCACTCGCAGGTTCACGATGAATTGCCCCGGACTTCTGCCGTAGTTACGTGGAACAATCTTCTCGCCCGCAACAGGGTTGGGATTGAGCAAGCCGTACCGTGTGGAGATAACACCGGGGACAGAGGCGCTGGAAGCGAAACCCGGACGCGCATTCAGCAGGCCGGTTCCGTAGATGTCCTGGCTCGTGGTGACGTTGAAAGGTGCTCCGCTTTGAAGCACGATGAGCGGAGCAAATTCGAGCTTCCACAGCGGCGAGGCAGAGCCGCCAAGGGAGAAGCGGTGCCGGATGTCATTCTCGGCAGGGCCGTACTCTCCCGCGAAGTCATACTGATTCGCTGGAAAGGTGCTCAAGCCATCTGTGTTGCTCCGGGCATAGTTGAGCGTATAGGAGCTGAACAGCGAGACGTTCTTGCTTACTCGCGTGTTGACGTTAGCAATGAACTCATTCTGATTAAAGAGTCCTGCGGACTCCATCTCGTAGATTGGTCCCTGCCCTGGATGCGGGAATATGCCGCTGCCCGTCGTGCCGCTATATGTTCCCGGCAATGGCGCATTGATGTTGCGCGAGCGGAACTGATGCAGGCCGTGTGTATTGACGTAGTTGAGTGCAAGGGTTGTGTTGCCCGGCAACTGCCGCTCTACGCTGATGGCACTCTGAATCAGATATGGTGCTCGCATCGACGGGCTGATGGTTTGAATGACCTGGCTTTGCGAAAGCGGCGCAAGAGTCGCTGGCGTGGGGATGTTCGGAAAAAAGTTGGGATTGGAGATGAGGTACTGTTGTTGCGCGATGCCGTTGTATCGCTGCGCTGTCGTGACGTTCAACTCCGAAAAGCGGTCATAGAAGAGGCCGAGACCGCCTCGGATGACTGTTTTCGATTCCTTACCGGCAAACTTCGGGTTCCATGCGAAGCCGAGACGCGGTGCGAAGTCCGAATGATCGCGGATGTTGGTCTGTGTCTCATAGCGAAGGCCATAGCTAAGGGTGAGATTGGGGCGGACGCGCCAGTCGTCCCCAATGAAAACACCAAGGTCGATTCCGCCAACATCCGTAACGGGCTGCCCTGCATTCAGGGAGAACTGCGTTGCACCGCCGCCGAGCTGCCGAATGGCGCTTGCACCAAGGCCCTGCTTTTGAAAAACCAGCGTGCGCCGGTACTGCTCGATAGAGCTGATCGTCGTGCATCCGCTCTGCGCTGTTCCGTCTTGATTGCAGACAACTCCGAGCATGGTGGGATTGTTGTCCGCATCGAGAATGGGAGCGAACGCGCCACCAAAGGTAAATGTCCCCCCGAAGTTCTCATAGGACGTATCCACCATCGAGACGGCGCGGAGCCGTGCCCCAATGCGGATGGTGTGATTATTCTCTCCGAACGTCGTGATGTTCTGCACCTGATAGTGACGGTGCAGATAGCTGGAGAATGTCTCAGGATCGGGGCCGCCGCTGAAGGCATTTTCAACTTCGAGCGTCGGGCCGGTCGTGTCGGCCTGATGCGTGTGGTACTGATGCAGAAACAGAAAGTTCGTCTCGCTAACAATCTTCGGTGAGAGGATCGCCGTTTCCGTTACTTGCACGGCGTGCTCTCGAAGATGAGCATCGGCACCCCGCGAGACAAGATCAAAGCTCCCTACGCCATAGTGGTCATAATCATTCTTTGTGTAGCCGTAACGCAGCATTAGCGTATGTTTCGGGTTGATCCTGTAATCGACGCGGGGACTGATTCGTAGGAAGCGAAACGGACTGCTGAACACTTGGGTAAAGGGATCGACAACGGCGAGCGTACCGGAATCGAGCGTAACAGCGTTGATGACTGCGCCATTGCCGATGTCGCGCTTGTTGAGGTCGAAGAAAAAGGACAGCTTTTTGTTGATCGGACCGCTGACACTGCCTCCGTACTGCTTCAGCGTGAACGGCGGCTTTTCGGGTGCATACGGATTGCGAGAATTGAACACCGCATCGCCATAGTTGAAAAATGCCGTCGCGTGGTACGCATCCGTTCCTGCCTTTGTCAGCAGCTCCACTCTGCCCAACCCCATCGAGTCGAACTCCGGCGCAAAGGGATTCTGATTGATGCGGATTTCCTGAATGGCCGCTTTGTCGGGAAGAACAGCATCGCCCGCCGTGAGGCCGTCGATGTAAACCTGCGCTCCCTCCAGTCCAGCCGAAGGTCCGGCGAGAGTTTGTATGTCGGTCACGAAATCATCCGGGTCATTGGAAAGTGAATCGAGACCTTTACCAGTGACATGCGTTGCGCTGGCGTTCTGTCCGGGGTCGGTGCCAACGGTTATGCGGTCATTGCCCTGGACGGTGACTGTCTCTTCGTGCCCTTCAACCTGCAAGGTGATGTTCAAAGCAACGGCATCGTTGCGAACATGAACATGCGCCACATGCGGCTGCATGAATCCCGTAGCGTCGGAGCGTACCGAGTATTCGCCGGGAGAAAGACCGCGCAGAATGTATCTGCCTTCCGCGTCGGAAACAACTGAGCGCGTCCAGTTATCCGGCCCGTTCACCGTCACCGCCGCTCCGGGGATCACCGCGCCCGTCGCATCCAAGATCGCGCCGTGAATCGCTCCTGTTGGTTGCTGTGCCACCGCCATCGCTACTCCCATCCATAGGCAGAGCAGATAAACAAGTTTCCTCATCGTCCATCCCGCAAATTTCGATCTCTGGATTTCCGCCTCTGCTTCGCCACAGACTGAAACGGAAATCCTGTTTATGCTGCTAACCGCGATTCAACCGCTCCACACGATGCGATGGGGTTTTGCGAGCGCGGCTGTACTTCCACACGATCACCGCAAGCGGGATGGCAAGAAATACACATGCAATCTCGTCCCACACACCATCTCCGAACAAGGCGGAAAGCAAGCCGTACAGGGTGATGGCCGCAAGCACTATCGCTGCCCCGTAAACTTTGCTGAACGGAAACGGATGGCTCATCGCGCAAGCACTCCTGCACTGCGAGATTCGGTCGATGACTCCTCCAGGCTTACCAGCCGATTCAGCTCATCTTCGACCGGCGTTTTGCGGCGAGAGAGCCAGAGATAAACGCCACTCAGCAGCACCGTAATTAGCGCCATATCGAAGAGCGCCCAAATGATCTTCAATGGGATTCCGCCGTAATCTCCAAAATGCAGAGGGCGCGAGACTTCCAGCGTTCGCAAATACCAAGGCAGTCCTTTCGCTGCGGTAAGTTGTCCTGTCTGAGCATCAATGAGAACAGGAGTGAAAAGTCGGGACATGACCGACGTCTTGCCGTGAGTCCATATCAGGTAGTGACGCGGGCTACCAAACAGGTCATTGGGGAACACCACTGACGTAGCATCCATGTTTGGCAAAGCAGCCTTAGCCTTTTCTACGGCGGCATCTACTGATCCCAACTGGCGTAATGCGGGCTTGTTCCGATATGGAGCAAGAAGATATGGCATTTCCTGGCTGCGCCATACATCAAACAGTGGACCCGACAACGTATTCATCGCGCCCGTGGACCCCACAACCAACCCCCAAGTGAGAGTGACGATTCCTAGAAGATTATGGAGGTCAAACCATTTCAGCCGTAGAGATTTCCCCTTACGGATGGTGCCAAAGTTCAGCCTTCTCATAAATGGGCCATAGACCACAGCACCGGATACAAGCGCAATAACAAAGAGGATCGCCATGCAGCCGAGAAAGAGTTCTCCGGGCAGTCCGGCGTACATTTCGATATGCAGCATGGTCACAACACTCATAAAGCTGTTCGTGTCATGCGGTTCTTCGAGGAGCCTTCCCGTATGAGCGTCGAAGATCAAGGTATGATCCTCACCCGGCTTTGGATTGAAGCTGGGGGCCATGTCCAAAAAGATGCGAGGCTCATCGTCATCCCATCCAATCGAGAGCACTTTTAGGTTTGGGTAAGAACGGCGTCCTATCGCTACAAGGGTATCGAGACTTGCAGATTTGCCACTGCCGGGCTGAGCAGCAGCCCTTACATGATGGTCTGTCAGATGGTCAATTTCGTTGGCAAAGATCAAGGGCAAACCAGTCATACACGACATTAGTAAAAATGCCGTGCAGACTAGGCTTGTCCATTTATGAATGCGATACCAGAGCCGGACACGCTTTGCACTCAACATGCGACCTCCCTCTATTAGAAATGAAGCCGCACGGTAAATTGCATAGAACGTGGACCACCGCTTTGATAGAGAGCATTCAGTCCACCGAGTGTCGTATTAAGTGTCTGATATGCCTGTCCGAAGAGCGTTGCACCACTGGTGCTGTCTGGGCTCCCATTCAGTTGGTTATATATCGCTCCAAAAATCGGATGATTTAGCATATTGAAAGCTTCGGCGCGGAACTGTACACCCATACCTTCGCGTATCGGGAACTCCCTTCGTATAGCTAGGTCACTCTGGATAGCATCGAATCCGCGCGCGTAGTTTCGACTTACGTCCCCTTCTATTGGCAAAGGATTTCCATTTGCGTCTGTCGGAGTGCTGAAGGCCGCAGCATTAATAACCCTGCCTCCTGGTACAGATGAATCATGGATATAAAGAGGCTGACCAGCAACGCGGTTGGGGTGATAGTTAAGAGCCATTCCAGTTGCAACGTCATTTCCTTGATTCGACACGATATCGACCGGAACTGCTGATCGGGCGGTGAACCGAGTATCGAAGCTCCAATGGTTCACAGCAGCATCGATAATCCGGTTGCTATGGATGGAGGGAATGTCATAGGTGATAGCAGCATTGAAGGCATTGCGAACATCGAAATCGGAACTCGCGTGCTCTAGTTCATTGGCGATTGAATTGGTGCTTGTATCGTCCAGCGAGTGTGACCATGTGTAATTCACTAAGGCTTGCAGCCCATTGGCCAGCGTCCTCTGATACTGAACCTGGAGCGCCGAATAGCTCGAAGACGCATCGTTGGTTCCTAGTTGAAGGCCATAGCCCTCGGAAAAATATGGGTTGTTAAAGAGGTCTGGGTAAAGAAACTTGGCGGCAGGAAGTCTTTTTCCAGCAGATCCAATATAGGTTAGAGTCATGGACTGACGAGTACCAAGCGCTTGCTCCACCGCCAAATTCCATTGCCACGTGTACGGCAGTTGGTAATGAGGATTGTAGGCAGTAACTCCGGCCGTGTAGGGTGGATTGGCATTTGGAGCGGGAGCATTCTGGACGTCCTGTGCGGAAAATGGAAAAGGGCCAGAAGAAATGGACGTCGTGCTTATAAATCCCGGACCAGCATAGCCATTTGAACCATTCGTCGTTCCTAAATCGAAGAAGACACCACCTCCGCCCCTAACAATCGTTTCGTGACCTGGTTGTTGGTGGGCTTGCCATGCCACGCCAAGGCGCGGCGCGAAATTGCCATACGTCGTCTTCCAAAGCGGCGTACCCTCAGGCGCAAGCTGTGTTGTCGCAAGGTTCGTCACCTGATCGACCGTATACGGATTATTGCCCCTTGAGTCGGTGGGAGGAGGATTCACTTCCCAACGGAGTCCCATAGAGATCGACAGACGGGACGTAGCCTTCCAGTTGTCTTGTGCAAATGCGGAATAGTTTTGATAGACGGGATGCGGAGCGGCACCAAACTTCTTGAGTACCGAACCATCCAAACTGCCACTTGTTATGCTTTGTTCGCTGAAGGCAAACGCATATTCCCAGTTGCTATATACGCTCTGCGAGTTGAAGAGACCGCGATAGTCAAATCCAAAGCTCAATGAGTGTTTGTCCTTGATGATTCTGAAAACATCAACGAGATTAATTTGGCGTTGTCTTGATCGAGAGTTAACTGTATTGGTAAAAGGATCGAGTGCGGTTGTCAAAAGATATAACCCGGCACCATCACTATTCGACAAACCAGGCAACACAGAATTGGAGTACGGTGTGGCCCCTCCGAAATCGTCAATGTAGGAAACATTTTTTTGCTTATTTCTTGTGAAGTTGAAGCGCAAATCGTTGGAAGCTTGAGCGCTTAATGTAGCGGTCGCCCCTAGCGTCACTGATCCAACGGTGCCGTAAAGATTGCTCGGGTTGGCAAGGTTATAGCTTGATCTCGTTAGAACACTGGAAGGTGAGTAGCTCATACGTCCGAAGAGAAGCAAGTGTTCGCCAAAGTGCTCGTCGAGTCGCAGACTTAACGTGTCGAGGCTTCCAGGAGAGACGTAACCAGAAGTAAAAGCAGACATACCTGCTCCAAGGTCAGCAGCATTTGCCAAGGGCAAAGGAAAACCTTCGATTAGTGCTTTGATACCCGGTGCGGCAGCTTCTCGTAGCGCGACCGATGGGACTGCCGTGAGGTCGGCAGCAACAGGATTCCTTAGGCGAAGCCCTTCGTAGGAAAAGAAGAAAAAGCTCTTGTCGTGTCCGTTGTAAAGTCCGGGGACGATAATCGGACCACCCAATGTACCGCCGAAATCGTTCTGATGTTCTTCGAGGCGCGGCTGGTCATAATAATTGTTGAACCACGCATTTGCACTGGTAGCGCCATTACGGAAGTAGTCGTATACGGAGCCGTGGAAACTATTGGTGCCAGCGCGACTACTAAGCGAGAACTGTCCGCCTGGGGTTCGCCCATATTCCGCCGAGTACGATGAGGTTTGAGCATTGAATTCTTCGAGAGCATCAACCGAAATAAGACTTTGAGTAGTTCCAAGTGCGGTTTCTTGGAGAGTTGTACCCGCAAATCCCGTCCCGGAACCCACGGAGTTGCTGGTATAAATTCCTGTATTCACACCTACCCCATCAACTGTGAAGTAGTTAGCCTCGGAGCGCTGTCCATTGACTGTAAATTCGCCACTGTATCCGTTGCCTGTCCCTTGGGGAATCGGCACCTGATTCACACCGGGAATCAGTGTCAAGAGGGGCTGGAAGCTGCGTCCACTTAGCGGCATATTCTCGACAAACTGCCGATTAATAACTGTGTTCACGGTAGCGTCAGTCATATTGAGTTGAGCACCGCTGCCATCCACCGTTACCGACTGAGACGTTTCCCCGAGCTGCAACCGGACATCAATCGCTATGGTTTGCGCGGTCTCGATGGTGATGCCGGTGCGCTCGTAGCGTTTGAATCCGGGAGCTTCGACCGCCAGTGTGTACAACCCCGGTTGGATGAACGGAACGCTGTACAGGCCCGAGCCGTTGGTCTTGGTATGCAGAGCGACGGAAGTCCGTTGGTTCGTCACTGTGACCTGGGCATCACGAACCATCGCGGAGGAAGGGTCCATGACGACACCGCCGAGCGCGGCGCTCTGCGCGTTAGCAACCGAACCACAGACCATGAGGAAGAACAACAGAACGCTAAGAGAGTAGAGACTTGCAAAACGTGCCGGGACAGCCGCACGCTTCCGATCCGGGAAGTCCATTTCATCATCACCTTTCGATCCATCGATCTCGGCACATGGGGTTCTGCTTCGCCAAAGAAGACACACCATGCACGGAGGCGCATTTTTTGCGCCTCTACTGTTAAGACCAATGAGCGACGACGTTTCTACAAACCTGTGGATAACTCTTGGTGAAGCTGGCCGATTCAGGCCAGAAGTGCCTTGATCCGGGAGAGCGCATCATCGAGGGAGAGTCCGCCCTGGTTCCTGCTCATGAACGCGACCTCGTGTGTCAACGTGTAGAGCTGTTCCGCCTGCTGAAAGGTCAAGGCGCGGCGTTTCACTGTCAGCGGGACCAACGGCTGCAACTGTTGGGCAAGCGATGTCATATCGACCGCCATCTGAGCTGCGATCTCGGTCGCCGCTTCCTGAAGCGGTTTTGCATACTCTGAGTAATCAATCCGCATCGCAAGACGCAGGAGCGCATCTCGTGTCCGGGCTTCTCCCACTAAGCGGCGCGTCGTGGTGTCGATGCCGCTCAGAAATCGCTCATGTTCTTGAGGATCATTCTGAAACAGGCTTTGCATCTGGCTCGCCGCCAGTGGCACAGCATCGCCGTGGAACGACTGCCACGGCAACGGAGCATGAGACTGTTCCTGCTCTGCCTCTGTCAACACGGAGAGCTGTATAGATGGGATGTTTTCGAGTGCCGCGAGCACGACAGATTTTGTTGTCTGCGTCGGCACAACCCCCCACACCTTAATTGCACCCGCCTGTCTCTCGACGGCAAGCAACACATTTGTATCCGCGCCCGCTTGATGGAGCGCAAGCCGTGTTCTCGCCTCGGCCTCGTCCAGAGCATCAAGAATCGCGGGCTGCTGTGGTGTGTGAGGTTGCGGCGCTCTCGTGGGAGCTGGAATGGAGCGGGCCGTCTCCATCGGCACGTCCGACGGAGAGCCTTCCTCGACCTCGATCTCGGAGTCCTGCCCATTAGCCCCTGCAAACTGAAAGCGGGCCGATACAGGTTGGTAATCGGCGGAGCGCAGACGAATTGCCGCTTCGCGGATCGTGCCTTCCCCCGTATCGGTTCTTACTTCAGTTGTATCCGCGAGCTTATGGATGGAATCATGCTTTTTCTTGAGCGATGTTCTCCAGTGCTCGAAGCTCTTTGCCGAGAGAAGATCATTCCATCCCCATCCTGCCGAGCGAAGATTCGCGGAGACGGTGTTGCAAAAAGTCTGATTGCTGGCCCTGTCATAGACCGCCCACTGCGGGTTGACCAGGCAGCTCTCTGTTCCGCTACGCACACGCAATCCATGCGGAGCCTCGGCGTTCTCTTGCTGCACTGCCTTTGCCAGTAACGAATCGGCGCGGGCTTCCGGCACCCATTCGGTCACACTCATAAACACGAGCGCGGCAATGACCACAGCCGATGTGCCCGCCATGAAGACTTTGCCAGGAGACTTCTTACGACGGAGGGCGGCGGGATCTATCTGTGCGGCTCGGCTGTAGATCGAGCGCATACTCTCGACCTTGTTTCGGCATGTCTCACAGTTGTCCAGATGCGCCTCGACGATGGCGCTCTTGTCCGAGGCCAGCTCGCCGCTCTGCCACAATATCAGTTCTTGTAACTCTGGATGTTCCGAACGCATCGCTATCAGAGGGCCGGACCCTGCAACTCACGCTGCAACTTCCTGAGCGCCGTCTCACTAGCGTACATCGCCTTGCGTAAGGTGATCCCAAGAGAGTCGGCAGTCTCCTGAAAGGTCTTTCCCTGGCCGCGCATCAGGATACATTGCTGCTCACGGTAAGTCAGCTTGGAGAGCGCCCGTAGCATCTCGTCTTTTCGCTGCCATTCTTCAAGAGAGGTAAGCACGTCCTGCGCCGGATCGGGCAAGGTATCTTCCCATTGCTTCCAATAGACAGGTGCGGCCAATACCTCGCGTTGTCCGCGATGGTGAAGTGTGATTGCAAGGTTCTTCGCGGAGGTCGTGAGCCATCCGAAGAAATTGCGGACTGGCGCATGATGCCTCGCCGGATCAATGGTGCGAAGAAAGACATCCTGCGTAATGTCTTCCGCTTCGACGGCATCCACGCCAAGCCGGATAAGCGAGTGAATCAGCTTTGGACGATGCGCGGCATACAGGCTCTCAAAGTCGAGCGTGCCGTCTTCCGTATCGAAGACAACCTGTGTTGAATAGATGGGATTGGCAAGGTCGCTCATGCCGTACCGTATTCTGCTACTCGGTGGAGCAGAGAGCGGGACGGATTTTCATGGCAGAACAACACGTAGCGGTTCCTTGAATCCTCGGACCAGCTACCCTATACTCAAGAGCTAATCGTCGGCCTTTGGGTTGTCGATCTCTAGGCCCTCGCGGTGCTTCGCCAAAGACAGCCGCGAGGGTCTGCTCAAAGACCGAAAACCTTCTCACAATCAATAGACTAAAAATACGACAGAATTGGTCCTAGATCAACTTCGGAATGTCGGTGTGGCATTTCCTGCGCCGGCGCGAAGCGCCGGCGACGCCTGGGCACAGACAAGCGGAGTCTGCCCGGTGCAGACTCCACTTACTCTTTCCGTATCAATGTAAAGGCACCTTATGCTGCCACGGCTGCAATGCCTCTGCCGTGGGTTGCCGCAAGCTGTCTGCTGGCGGCGGCATGGTGGCCGAGGTCAAGCTCGATGCCAAGATAACGGCGGCTCAACTGTCGCGCTGCTACGAGTGCCGAGCCGGAGCCGCAGAACGGGTCCAATACCAAGCTGCCCTCTTTGGAAAAGGCTTCAATGAGCGGCAATAGCGCCTCTACGGGTTTCTGCGTGGGATGAATTTTATTCCCTGAGTACGGCATATCAATCACGTCCGCGATAGGGTTCTCCGGCAATGCGGGCCTGCCCTTCGCTAATAGATACGCCTGCTCATGTTCGTAGCGAAGAAACCGCGTCTTCGATGCGTACCGCTTGCGAAATACCAGATGCCCCACCACATAGAAACCCGCATTGCGCCACGCATCCATGAAACGGTCCACCTTGTTCCATCCGTAAAACGTCACCATAAACGAGTTCGGTCTGAGCACGCGATAGGCTTCTTTGAAAGCTGGCTTGAGCCAATCGGTATTGTTGTCGTTTTGAATGGTGCGGCCGCTGCGGTCAAGGTAGTTCACCAAATAGGGCGGGTCGGTCAAGATAAAATCGATACTCCCTGCCGGTAGCTGACGCATAACTTCGATGCAATCTCCATGTAGAACACGGTTGACGGGAAGACTCCGCTTCGGTGATGAAACGCGGTTGCTGTTGTCGTTGTTGTTGCTCTGATATTCCATTGTTTTTGCCTCAGTCTGCCCGGTGGGCGTTTTTTGTTTCTCACAGCGCAGCGAGACAAAAACGATCCACCGGCAGACAGAGCAGAACGAGGGTAGTGAGGGTGGGGAGGCCGGAGTGGCAGGCGCGGCAAGTGCCAAACACGCACTCTCGTTTGGCGCGCAGTCGGCGCTCGTCCCGAACGGACTTCACAAGGCCCGCTCCTGGGCCGTCCACCCTTGCGAACCGAAGTGGAACAAAGCCGCGCATAGCGCCTCCTTGTCTCTGCTTGCTGTTTGTCGTCTTTTACAGAATCGACTGAGAGACAACACTATGGATATAGAGTGCTGCTATTGAATACATTGCGCGACTGTGGCTGTACTTCGGAAATCCCTAAGAGTAGCCTCGTTCGTCCGTCCGATCACAACCCATCCAGGAACTTCATCAATGCCGGGTCGTCACGCCAGCGCTTCCTTTTCCGGTCCTGCGGACTCAGCTTGATGAGTTGAGTCCGAAAACGTTCCGGTGTCAGCTTGAGATATCGCTCGGTCGCGCCTAGCCCAATCTGGCCCATGTACGCGGAGAGCGCGGGGATCAGTCGATTCAGGTCGGCTTTCTGCCGTAGCCAACTGGTGAGACGATGGACTGCAAAAGTCGCTCTCAGGTCGTGCATACGAGGCTGATAGATCGCCCCATCGTACCGCTGAACTCCCGTAAGGCTGCGCAGCTTGCGGAATGCTCTACCCACCGCAATTCCATTGAGGGCTTTGCCATCTTTGCCGACAAAGAAGTACGGGCTCTCATTAGGCACACTGGCCAGGTCGCGCCTGTGTCGATGTAGCCTGGCGCAGAGATCCGGCCCAATGGGAATCTTTCGGACCCGACCGGAACGGCCGTCACGAATGGTGATCGTCCCCCTTTTTACCTCCACGTCCTTTCGCAGGAGATGCAGGGCTTCGCCCGTCCGCATTCCTGTCGCGTAAAGAGTCAGGAGGAACATGCGGAATGTTCGAGCATTCATCCTGCCCGTTTCTCTGTTGTTCCACGATGAGTTTTCCCACAAAGAGGTTCCGCGGAGGAGAACCCGCACCTCGTTGTGCGTATAGACGTAGGGCACGTAAGGCTTGACGGTCAGTGCGGCTGGAAGACGAAGAGGCGGCATCGGCGAGCCCTCGAGCAGCTCTCGCGCGGTCCAGTACTCAAAGAATAGTTTGAGGAGACCAAACTTCTTGCGCCAGGTTACAGCGCCGGTGCGAGGACCATTCAGGAAATCGAGAATCTGCACAGGCTTGATCTCGTTGATCGGCACATCGCCGACTTTCCCCGCAAACGAGCGGAACTCTTTCGCGCCTTTATCGAAGCGGACACCATGAGCTTGTCTCATATCGATATAGGCTTGAATCGCGGGCAAGAGGGTCACAGGCCCTTCAGACTGAAGGCCGCCACCTGGCGTAGCGACCTCGTATCGAATTTTGCATAAATGCTTACCGCCTCTGTGTTGCGATGTCCGAGGAAGTCAGCGATGTCTTTTAGAGAAGTCCCCTTTTTGAGTAGCTGTGTCGCGCAGGCATGGCGCAAGGAATGTGGGCCACGATTCTTGGATTCGATACCGAGAGCCTTGTAACGACGGTTCACAATATTCCACATTCCAAAATTCAACATCGGACGATGCGGTCCCTGAAAGGTCACGAAGACATTGCGGCAGTCGCAACGCGGCCTCACCTTCAGATAGCGCAGGATCGCCTCCCCGACCTCGTATTGCAGAGGATAGCGCTGGTATCCTCCGCGCTTGGCCCGCTGGACGCAGAACGTCTCTTCACGCCAGTCGATATCGATCAGCCGCAGCCGTGTCACCTCGCTGCTGCGTAGCGCATAGATGGAGCACAGCAACAAAATGGCATTGGCGCGCAGCCCCTGAGCTGTCGTCTTCTTGCTCTCATGACGAAGCATTCGGCGGACATCTGCCCACTTAGGGCCCCTCGGGTCGGGATCGAATTTCTGCGCAGTTGGGTTTCGGATTCCTCGCGCAAGTCCCGTCCGGCACCAGCCATGTCGCTCCGCATATAGAAAGAAGGCCCGCAGCGACTGTGAGTAACTAGCAATTGTCAAGAGAGTCAATCCTTCGCTACATCTCCCCTCGAGGTACTTGTCCACCTCATTCAGCGTGACGCGCGAAAGCTCCCCGCCTTCCGTGACAAGCCAGGAAAGGAATAACTTTGCTCGCGTGCTGTATCCAAGAATGGTTCCGGGGGCGGCTCCGTTGGTCCGGCGAAGGAACTCACGAAAGGCTGTGATCTCGGTTTCATACGGGTGTATGGGAGCAGTCGGCTCCGCCAATTGGCCATGAAAACGAAGCCAGCTCTTCGCCACGCGGGGGAAGCGCATCGTCGTTTCACCCACTTTTCCTCTCCGATCCGGTCCGCGATAGGCGGCCCAGGTTTGGGACGCTCTTTCGATCTCTTCCAGTTCCACCATCCGAAGCCTGGTGAGCCCCATAAATTGGATGACCCGCAGCATGAGCCCAGAGGTGGTGCGCAGATAGCCGGGACCATAACCTCGCCGCTGGAGGTGATATAGATATTGTTCGCGCTCCTGAAGACAAGGAGCCTCCAGGAAGCGGGAACGAGTATTTGGTTCCTCATAAAGTATGGTTTCGATCATGGGTCGATACTCCTCCTTCGTCTGAGGTCACATTTGATTTGAAAATATCAGAGATAGAGGGCCATTCATGCGACAGCCTTGTCTGCTTGTCACCCATAGATGACACAAAGCGCACTGAGAACAGCCGCCAGCGGCGGCTCGTGCGCGAAGATTTGCCGCTTAAGAACGCCCCAGCGGGGCTGCGGCAAATCAAAACAATCTCAGCGAGTAATGTCCGGGCCGGACATTGGGACAGTTACTCCCTTGCGCCAGCCTCCGCCACGGCTCCGGCCAAAGACGGCTTCGGGAGGGTTCTACGGTCAGCCTGCCTTGCGGTGCTGACCTCGCTTGGATTTATTGTGCGTCTCCGCCGCTTTCGACGCTTTAGCCCTGGTAACGTCCACTTCCGGGTGCGGCAACTCCCATCCCGCCATGCCCTGCAATACACGGTCGGCGTGCTTGATGGTGTTCACATGCCCGTAGTGTTCCTCGATCATGTGGACGGAAGTTCCCATCTGTTCGGCAAGGAAATACACGTCTACGCCTTCCTGCAATCGAAGCGTGGCATAGGTATGCCGGAAGCAATAAGTGGAGCGAGGAACGCCCTGCGTTCCTTCGCGCAGATTCGCTTCGTTCAACAGATCGGCAATCAGGGAATTGTAGAGAGTCTTTGCGGGCTTTCCGGTGATATTGGTAAAGACTCGATCCTCTGGTTCCGTGGCTTTCGAGATGACGCGGATGCGTTCTAAATACTCTCCCACACTCTTGGGAGCAACCAGCTTGCGTGACTTGCCCTTGCCCTGCACGAACAGCACAACAATCTCTCGTCCCTCGCGGTCTTTTGCGGGCATGATGTCGCGCCAGCGGAGATTCTTCATCTCTGCTGGCCTCATGCCTGTATTGCAGGCAATCAGAATCATGTTGTAGGTGACGGTGCGATACCAGACACTCGAAGGCTTGTCCGCCTCGCCAATCCATTTGCGGCCTACGGTATGGAGCTTGCGGTATTCCTCCAGCGTGAACTCGTCACGGCGCATCGTCTTGAGCTTCGGGCGCTCGTCGAAACGCTGGCTTGCGGGAACGTAGCGTTTCTTGATGGCGTAATTCATCACCGCGCCGAAGATGGACATCTCAAAGCGGATGGTGGAATCACTGATAAAGGGAACCGTTCTTTCTTCGGAAGGCTTGACCTTAATCGGTTTCAAAACCCGAATGCCTAAAGTCTGTTGAACTTTGGTGCGGCGCTCGGCTTCGTTGTCCGCGAAGGCTTGGGCCATCTCTTCGCTGACCTCCCGAACGCCGTTGCGCTTGTTGCGCCCCGCGCCGTTCACCCTCCGCCATGCCGGATAGCCGCCCCAAAGCTCATCACCGATAAGGTGAACCTGTGTCGAGCCTACATATTTGTCTAAAGCGCCTTCGATGATGGCGCGAACCTTCTTGGGACGCGCCTTGCTGATCTCTCCACGTTGCGCCCGCGCCTCCTGAGTCAGCAGATACTCTCTGCCAACCTCACGGAAGGGGCGATTGAATACGGGAACATCATGCTTGATGCGGAATCGAACATCCGCATCTTGATCGAAGGCGCGTTCCCGCGCCGCTTCTTTATCGGAGGTTTTGAGCGAAACCGTCTTGTAGCGGTCTGCCTTCGGCATCTTCATGCGGCAATACCACATGCGGTGCTCAACGTCGCCGCGCCGGAAGATGATGAGTCCGGGCTTCAGCTCCTCTTTCTCGGTAACAAAGGCCATATTCGCCTCCATCGTTTGACTCGTTCTGTGCAGATTCCGTGTAGGATTTTTTCGTAAGTCGTTGATCCTTCGTATCTGTGCAGGACTCGTACAGATAATATCAAAACTTTATCTTGTTTGTTTATATTTATTTACGTTATAATTGTCATCCTGAGCGAAGCGATCGAAGGAAGCGAAGTCGAAGGATCTGCTGTCTTCCACCTTGCCGCCTAACTTTCTTGATCGAACAGCGGAAGAGACTCCGCAAAACAACTCCTTCAAAAAGTCTTCACGATTGTTCAGAAAATACCGCACGATCTGAAGCGGAGCAGTCTCCTCATACTCGATCCATCCTAGCGGAGCCCGGTCGAACGAAAGAATCTGCGCTCCCGGATATCCCAGCAGTACCGGCGAGTGCGTCGAGATGATGAACTGCGCATCCTGGTACCGCTTCAGCGTGTCATGCATCAAGACGAGAAACGCAAGCTGACGCTGCGGCGAGAGCGCTGCTTCCGGCTCGTCCAGGAGAAACAAACCATTCCGCCGAAACCTTGTGTTCGAGCAGCGTAAAAAACGTCTCCCCATGGGATCGCGCGTGCAGGCTCTGGCCGCCATAGGCCCCCAAAACCGCTGGACCAAGTTCATCCAGCTCCGAGGCCATATTGAAGAAGCTCTCCGCTCGCAGGAAGAAACCCTCTCCGGTTCTCCGATCAAACGAAAGCTGTAGTGCCATAACAAGAGGATGGATCGAGTGATTATGTCCGGTCGTATCCGAGCGGAAATTCCGGTTCCCGCCCTCCGGCCCAAACCCGTCGTGAGCCGCAACCGCCTCCAGCAGCGTCGACTTTCCCGTCCCGTTCTCTCCGGCAAAGAACACTACCCGCGAGCCGATCTCCGCGAGCGACGCGATCGTTGGCACCGAGAATGGATACGCCGTCCAGTCCTCCACCCGATCCCTAAGCAATGTGATTTTCTTCAGCACGACCAGCCGTCAGCACTCCCATCTGCCGCAAGCCTATCTCAGTCGCTCGCCCGTAGCGACCGCCAGGTCGCCGCATCCATCTCCCAGAGCTCCGTCGGAAGCCGCCCGCAGACATAGTCCTCTTCGGTCACGCCCACGCAACGCATCCCCTCGCGCACCGAAATCGCTCGCGAGGCGGCATTCTCGCGGGCCTTCTTCACCCGCAATACAGGCTGGCCCAGATCTTCGAACCAGAAGCGTGTCACCTTAGCCACGGCCTCGGTCATCAGGCCCTGACGCCGCCACTCCGGCGCGATCCAGAATCCGCGATTGCCATCACGGTTCTGATGCAGCGAGATGACTCCAATGATCTTGTCGGGATCGGCCTTCCGGCGCAGAGTCCAATGCCACTCCTTGCCCCGTGCCATCCCCGGCAAAGCAGTCTCAAGATAGTAGGCGCGAACCCCATTCTCGGGGAACGGCCACGGCACACGTGCATTGAGGTACTGAACGATCTCCCATCGGGGAAACAGGATCTGCACCTGTTCCGCGTCTGCCAACTGCAAAGGACGAAGCGCGAGCCTGAGTGTCTCAAGCTCGCGCATAGCCATCAGTGTCCGTGCTCTTCCAGGTACTTCTCCACCTCGAGCGCGGCCATGCAGCCCGACCCAGCTGCCGTGATCGCCTGGCGATAGCGGCGGTCCTGAATATCTCCGCAGGCAAACACGCCTGGGATAATCACGCCGTCCTTGGTGGTAAAGACATTGTTCGTCGTCTTGATGTACCCATCGGCGTCCAGGTCCATCATCCCCGCGAAGGCCTTCGCATTCGGCTCGTGGCCAATGCCAAGGAACATCGCCGAGACCGGGAGCACCGACTCCTCGCCCGAGGCCCTGTTCTTAATGCGCAGGCCCTTGACGTCCTTTTCCTCCACGCCCAGCACCTCTTCGACCGTCGTGTTGGTCAGGAACTGAATCTGCGGATGCGCCATCGCGCGGTCGAGCATGATCCTCGAGGCACGGAAGCTCTCGCTGCGATTGACGATCGTCACCTTCGAGGCGAAGCGCGTCAGAAACAGCGCCTCCTCCATCGCGGAGTCGCCGCCGCCGATCACCGAGATCTCCTTGCCCGAGAAGAAGAAGCCATCGCAGGTCGCGCACGAACTCACGCCATGGCCGATCAGCGCCTGCTCGCTCGGCAGATTCAGCCACCGCGCGCTCGCTCCCGAGGCGATAATCAGCGTGCGGGCATGGATCGTCTCCTTGCCCAGGTTCAGCACAAACGGCCGCCTGGTCAGGTCGATCGAGGCGAGATGTCCCATGCGCAACTCGGCGCCAAAGCGCACCGCCTGCTTCTTGATGTTCTCGATCAGCTCCGGACCCTGGATGCCCTCAGGCCAGCCCGGGAAGTTCTCCACCAGCGTGGTGATCGAAAGCTGGCCGCCGGGCTCGTGGCCCTCCAGCACCAGGGGCTTTAAGTTGGCCCGGGCCGTGTAAATGGCGGCAGTCAGCCCCGAGCATCCGGAGCCGAGAATGACAGTATCGCGCGTCGTAATCTCGCTCATAAGCCTCCTTAGTGTATATGCGTGATCGGCGAAAAAGATGCAGAGGGGCCACGCGGCGCCGCTGTTCCCCGCCGCATCTACAATCGAATCATGGCAAATCTAACTCTGGTCTATGGAATGAGGCTTCTCCCCGCCGACGAGATCGTCCGCGTTGGTGACGCTCCCGTCGAGCTCAAAAACGGCAATCAGGCCCAGGTCACCATGCATGTCCTCGAGGGCAGCCGAGAGCAGATCGAAGCCCAGCTCCGCATGAGCCTCGACGCATTCTTTGACTTCTACCCCGAGATCTAAGGCGATGGCCCTGCCGTCCGAGCCACTACCCGGTCCTTCGCGGACGGCGGAGCGAGCCTCGGCACGAGACTCCCGTTGGTCGCTTACAAAGGATTTTTGCGCCGACCAGCAGGAGGCCCACGGCGAAGCCGGTATACACATCACGAAGGGTGCACCGCCCGCGCAGGGCACCCGCGCGGTAGCGCTGGCCCTTTCCCCTTCACACCGATAGCACCTGTATCCCGCGCTTGCGCTGGTACATCTCTGGTCCGCCAGCCGTCTCAGCGCCGTCGTGTCGACCGCATCGTCCGGGTAGATCGCAACTCCTACCGAGCCCCCGACGTTGAAGATCTCGTCCGCGCTCTCGAACGGTCTCTCCAGAGCTTCAAGCACGCGATTCGTGGTCATCTCGGTGATCTGCGCCACCGGTATATCGATTGGAAGATCGGCGGCGACGATGATGAACTCGTCGCCGCCCAGCCGCGCCAGCGTGTCGACATCGCGAATCACTTGGCTCAGATCCTCGGCGATCTGTTTCAGCAGACGGTCGCCGGTCGCGTGTCCGCAGCGATCATTCACCATCTTGAAGCCGTTCAGGTCGACCATCACCACGGCAACGCGACTCTCGCTGCGCGCGGCCTGCTCGATCGCCACATCCAGCTGCTGCTCGAAGTGACGCCGGTTCGGCAGTCCGGTCAGCTGATCGTGCAGCGCAAACCAGGCATTGCTCTCCACCTGCCGCTCCAGCAGCACCAGCAACATGCCGATCGTGACAAGAAACTTCTGCCAGTCCCACACCTGGGCCGCAAACTCCGCATACTGTGGGTGGCTCGATACCCAGGAGTGCGTCAGGAACACAAAGGCCCACAGCGTAAAGCCCACCGAGATAGCGATCCGTCCCAGGCTCCCGCGAGGAAGATTGATCCAGAAGACCAGCGCAACCGCCAGGTAGAGAACAAAGAGAGGATAGTAGGCCGCGTCCCGGAACATCCTCTGCGAGGCAAAGATCCACGTCGGACCCCACAGCGCGATCTGGCCCACCACCAGCCACCACGTTCTTCCCAGCCGTGTGCTTCGCATCAGCACGAACGGAGCCGCAACTCCGATCAGAGATCCCAGCACCGCAATCGCCTGAAAGACTCCGACCCTGCGCCCATCGAAGGCGTAGACAGTCTCCATTGCACTCAGCGCGGGAGCATACACCGCCAGATAGATCAGCTTCTGCCGCTGCGGAATCAGCCCCCTCGCCGCCGCCTTCAAAAAAATCAGGCCGCCGAAGAGATACGAGTCGAGCGCAATCGCATGCAGAGGAATGTGCAGAGCCCCCTTTGCCGTGTAAAAAGCATGGGACAACGCCTCCACAAAGATGAACAGCAGGCCCAGCAGCCACAGCTCGACGCCCTCCTGCGGATGCCTCCGGCGCAGGAAGTACAAAATCCCCAGCAGTGAGGCCATCGCGGCTAGATCGGGAAGAAAGGTGATCTTCATCGGCTGTCTTTCAAGCGTAAAGTAGAGGTCATGGCCGGTTCAGTGAGATCGACCATGTGCGTTCATCGTCGGTAATCCGACGAGCAAGCTATAAAAGATGATGCCAGGAACATCCCACGGGTGGGTCGATCTCCAAAAGAGGGGATCGGGCCGCCCAATCAGTGAATGGGACGCTCCCATCCCGGGACAGCTCAACGAGATAACTTCGCTTCTGCCGGAGCCGTCATCAGGCTGACCGCCATCAGGCAGACCAGCGAGGCCGCGAGCGCCGGAAAGATCGCATCCCGTTCTCCCACCACCGCCGGAAGGTGCGGCGCGACGAACTCCCACCCCACCGTCACCGCCGTCCCCACCGCAATGCTCGCCACCGCTGCTCGCGCGGTGGCTCTCTTCCAGAAGAATGCTGCCAGAATCACCGGCGTCAGCGCCGCCGAATAGATCGTATACGCATACAACGACTTCTTCAGCACCGACTCCGTCCCTATCGACTGGAACAAGGCCCACACCCCCAGCAGAACCACCATCAGCCGGCTAACGATCAGAACCCTTCCGTTCGACGCCTCCGGGCTGATATACCGGACATAGATATCGTTCACCAGGTTCGTTGCCGGAGAAAACAGCCAGTTGTTCGCCGTCGAGATGATCTTGGCGAAGATCGCCCCCATCAACAGCGCACCCAGAAACCGCAGCGCCGGCGAGGCTCCTTCAAAGCCGTGCAGACCGCAGTAAGCCAGAATCTCCCGCGGAGCCCGGCTCACCTCGCCGCCGGGAAACATCGCCGAGCCCGTCACCGCGATCGCGACGATCACCGTCTCCAGCACAATCGTCCCCACAATCCAACCCACCACCGCCCGTCGCGCGTCCGTCTCCGATTTCGCCGAAAAGAACTTCTGATACATCGACTGGTTACCCAGCAGCAGCAGGCAGGTCGGCAGGAAAAGCTCCAGGCACTGAACCGGCCTCAGCTCCCCGAAGACCTCGAAGTGCGCCGCCGGCAGTGCTGCCTGCACCGCGCCCCACCCCCCGGCGCGATGGATCAGCGCCGGCAGCGCCAGGCACATCGTCCCGGTCGCCAGCAGCCCGATGAACAGGTCCATGTATGCGACCGACGACATCCCCGCGATCGCCGTAAAGACGATCACGAACGCCGCCAGGATGTACCGCCCTGCAATCGGCGTCACTACGTCGGGGAAGATCAGGTGCAAAATGTCCCCGCCGCCGATGAATTGATAGCTGGTGATCGCCGTGTAGGTCAGCAGGATTGCGATCACCCCTAGCACCCGCGCCGTCTGGTTGTATCGCGTCTCAAGCAGGTCGGGAATCGTGAATTGCGCAAACTTCCGCGCCCGGGGCGCGATGAAATAGATCAGAAGCAGCGCCACCCACCCGCCGCCCGCCTGCCACAGCGCCACAAAGCCATGTTTATAGGCGTTCTCCGCCCCACCCAGCAGCGATCCCGACCCGATCCACGACGACAGCAGCGTAAAGACCAGCACCAGCGCCGGAAGCGAACGCCCGGCCACCAGATAATCGGCCTTGGTCTTCACTTTGCCCAGCCGGGCCAGCGAGACCGTCAACAGGCAAAGAACGATAACCGCAATCACCGACGCGTAAAGATTCATGAACAGATATTGAAGATTGTAGCGTCTAGACTCAGAGGATCGTACCCGACAGGTCTTGCCGCTTAGAATCCAGCTCACGCCGCCGTCTCCGGTGCATGAACAATCTTCGGAGCCACCACCCCCGACAGCCTTCTCTCCGCCGCCGCCGCCTCGATCTCCGAGTTGATCTCTGCCCCCAGTAGCAGCATGAAGCCCGTAATGTAGAACCACATCAGCAGAATGATCACCGCTCCCAGCGATCCGTACGTCACCGAGTAAAAGTTGAAGAAGTGCAGATAGACCCGGAATCCCAGCGAGACCGCCAGCCACGCCAGAATCCCCACCGCTCCTCCCGGCGTCAGCCACCGCCAGCAACGCTTGTTCACTCCCGGCGCCCAGTAGTAGATGACGGCGAAACACAGCGCCAGTAACGCCGTGGCCGTCCCCCAGGCGATCAGCCTGCAGACGGTTGCCAGCCCAAACGCAATCAGCGCGCTCGGAACCTGTGCCCGGATCAGCGTGGCGAAGAAATCGCCCCCCAGCATCGCCGTCAGCGTCAGCGTCGCCAGCACCGACAGCAGGATCGTCACCCCGATCGCCGAAAGCCTCGCCCGAAAGTACGACCTCGGGTCCCGAACCTTATACACCGTGTTCAACGCGTCCTGAATCGCCGAGACCCCTACTGACGCCGACCAGATCGCCGCGATCAATCCAAAGGTCAGCTTGCCCGAGCTTGCGCCGGCGGTCGTCTCGTTGTACGTCGTCAGCACCATCCCCAGCGCGGAGGTTGGGACAACCAGCGCCAGGTACTCCAGCAGCTTCATATAGATCGTCGAGGCCGACCGCGCGGCCAGCCCCAGGATCGAGCTCGCGCTGAACAGCGTCGGAAACAGGGCGAACAGGAAGTAGAAGGCCAGCTCCGCCGCCCTGCCCAGCAGGTTATCGGCCAGCAGCGCCTTCCACGTGCGCTTTGCCACTACCCCCGGAGGAATACCCTCCAGGTTCCACAACGACCGCAGCGGAGACCGTGAAACATGCTCCCATACACTTTGCTGCAGCCGTTCGGGAGTACGATCCAAAGAAGGATCGGCCAGAGGCGGATTGGATTTGGAAGAATTCATCAACGAACGCTCCCCGTTTACCTGCCCGAAATAACGGTCCGCAACCATAGATGCGGAAATACCGGCTGGGGGCCAGATTCGGATCTGGAGCTGGAAGCCGGTCGGTCCGGATTCAAGGGCCCGAAGCCCGCATCATTTCATTTCCAAAGGGCATCTACATGATGGTGCAGGCACGACAGGCAGCGACGGCGACGGTCAACCGTCTGTGGCGTAAAAGACCCTTCCCTATCACCAAGATGAGCCAGCTCATCCAGCTGGTGCGCGAGAGCCACGAGGCGCCTCTGCTGGGAGAGTCCCGCCCCGCCGAGATCGTCTCCCCCGGCCAGCTCGGCATCACCTTCATCGGCCACTCGTCTTTTTTCCTTCAGATCGGCGGCCGCAACATCCTCATCGATCCTGTCTTCGCCACCCGGCTGATCGTCCTGCGCCGCCAGCGCCGGCCCGGCCTCCTGGCCGAGCAGATGCCCCCCATCGACCTGGTCCTTATCACCCACGCCCACATGGACCACCTCAACCTTCCCTCGCTCCGCCGTATCGTCCGCGCCACCCGCCGCCAGCGCGGCCGCGGGCCGGAGATTCTCGTGCCCCACGGCGTTGAAGATCTCGTCTCCCCCCTCGGCTTCCGCCGCGTCCACACCGCCAAGTGGTGGCAGCAGGTCGAAACCGTCGGCCTGCGCGTCACCATGACACCCTGCCGGCACTGGGGAGCCCGCATGTTCCGCGACATCCACCGAGGCTACGGCGGTTACGTCATCGACTCCAGCGACCAATCCGTCTATCACTCCGGCGACACCGCCTACTTCGAAGGCTTCTTCGAGATCGGCCAGAGACTCTCGCCTGATGTCGCCCTCCTCCCGATCGGTGCCTACTTTCCCGACACCTACCGCACCGTTCACACCTCGCCCGAAGAGGCCGTGCGCGGCTTTCTCGAGCTCGGAGCCCGCTGGATGGTCCCCATGCACTACGGCACCTTCCGTCTTGGGCGCGAGCCGATGGAAGAGCCTCTCCAGCGCCTGCGAGCCGAGGCCGAACGCCTCGGCATCTCCAGCCAGATCAAGATACTTGAAGAGGGACAGACGCTTAAGCTGAACTAGAAGATGGCCTACTGCGCGTGGGGCGGTCACTTCGTGACGCGTAGTTGCCCTTCAGGGTGAGGCTCCCGTTGGTCGCTTGAAAAAATCTTCGCGCCGAACCGGAGGGAGGCCCACGGCGAAGCCGGTATACACGTCACGAAGGGACCACCCACGCGCAGTGGGCCCGCGCGGCAGTGCTGTCACCGTCCCTTCATAATCTTTCCCCCGCCAACCTGCATCGAATGGTTTATGGCAAATCAAGCGACGCAAAACGTACAGGCAAGCGGAACCTTCAACCTCGGCGGCGACCTCCCCGTCTACCGTCTGGGATATGGCGCCATGCGCCTCACCGGGGAAGGCATCTGGGGCGAACCCAAGGACACGGAGACCGCGAAGAAGGTGCTCAAGCGCGTCGTCGAACTCGGCATCAACTTCATCGACACCGCCGACTCCTACGGCCCCGAGGTCAGCGAGAGGCTCATCGGCGAGGCCCTCTCCCCCTACGCCAAGGGCGTGGTCATCGCCACCAAGGGCGGTCTGGTCCGCACCGGTCCCAACCAGTGGCATCCCGTTGGCCGTCCTGAGTATCTTCAGCAGGAGGTCGAGATGAGCCTGCGCCGCCTGAAGGCCGAGCGCATCGATCTCTGGCAGCTCCACCGCATCGACCCCAAGGTCCCGGTTGAGGAGTCCCTCGGCGTTATCAAGAAGCTGCAGGAACAGGGCAAGATCCGCCACGTGGGCTTGAGCGAGGTCAAGCCGAACGAGATCGAGCAGGCGCGTAAGGTCATCGACATCGTCAGCGTACAGAACCAGTACAACCTCTCCGACCGCCAGCACGAGGACGTCGTCGACTACTGCGAAAAGAACAATCTCGCCTTCATCCCCTGGTTCCCGGTTGCGTCAGGTAAGCTCGCCCAGGCCGGAGGTGCCCTGGATTCAGCGGCAAAGCGTCACAACGCCACCGTCTCGCAGCTCTCGTTGGCGTGGCTGCTGCATCGCTCCAAGGTGATCCTGCCCATCCCCGGAACCTCTTCGGTCGAGCACCTTGAGGAGAACGCGAAGTCAGCGGACGTCCAGCTCAGCGCGGACGAGTGGAAGGAGATCGAGGCGGCAGCGAAGTAGCCCCGTCCCCTTTTTCTTGAAACTAAAACGGGTTAACCCTCAAAATTTTTGAGGGTTAACCCGTTTCGTCCATCCATCGTAAAAAGAATCTATAACGATCTATTTATGACTGGCGCGGCAATGTGGGCGCCCCACGCGCAGTGGGCCCGGCCGGCAGGCCAGCACTAGCCCTTGAGTAATTCCAGAAGCCCCGCCTCGTTCAAGACCTTGACCCCGAGTGACTGTGCCTTCTCGAGCTTCGACCCAGCCTCGTCGCCCGCGACCACATAGCTGGTCTTCTTGCTCACGCTGCCCGAGACCTTGCCGCCTGCGGCCTCGATCTTCTCCTTGGCCTCGTCGCGGGTCAGGGTGGGGAGCGTCCCGGTGAGCACAAAAGTAAGTCCCTCGAACGCCGTTCCGATCACCTTCTTCTCGGCAGCCACCTTGAGCCCAAGCGACTCAAGATCGTCGATCAGCTGCAGATTCTTGGGCACCGCGAAGAACTCCACGATGGCTTGCGCTACCTTCGGTCCCACCTCGTTGACCGCCTCCAGCTCCTCGGCCGTGGCCTGGCGCAAGGCGTTCATCGACCCGAAGTGCTGCGCCAGAAGCTGACCCGTGCGCTCGCCGACGAACCGTATTCCCAGCCCCAGCAGCACCCGTGCGAGTCCGGCCGACTTCGACCGCTCGATTTGGGCCAGAAGGGCATCGGCGGTCTTCTCGCCCACGCGCTCCAGCCCAAGAAGCTGTTCGCGCTTCAGCCGGTAGAGATCGCCGACGGTGTGGATCAGAGGCTTGCGGGTCGCGATCGGGGCACCCTCTTCGGTGACGGCGTCCGACTCCCCGGCCAGAGCATATTCCGCCGGGTTCAGGTCAGGACTCTGCCCGAGGAGCTGCGCCACCATGGCGTCGCCCAGGCCCTCGATGTTCATCACCCCGCGTGCGGACCAGTGCAGCAGCTCCTCTCGCACCCGCGCCGGGCAGGAGTTGTTGACGCAGCGCCAGTCCACCTCGCCCTCGATGCGCATCAGCTCGCTTCCGCACACAGGGCACTTTGCCGGGAAGCGAATCTCCTGCGTTCCGCGTGGATGCTGTTTGTCGTCGACCACCGCAACGATCTTGGGGATAACGTCGCCTCCGCGCTCCACCTGCACGAAGTCGCCGATCTTCACGCCTAGCCGCTCGATCTCGTCAGCGTTATGCAGCGTGGCGCGGGTGACGGTGGTGCCCCCGATCAGCACCGGAGTCAGCGCCGCCACCGGCGTCACCTTGCCGGTGCGCCCCACCTGGAAGAGAACATCTTCGAGCTTCGTGATTCCGGCGCGGGCCGCGAACTTGTAGGCGATGGCCCAGCGCGGAGCCTTGCCGGTGAAGCCCAGTCGGCGCTGCTGCGCGGTCGAGTCCAGCTTGACGACGACGCCGTCGATCTCGTAGCCCAGGGTCTCGCGCAGAGGCTCGGTTCTGGCGATGAACTCGAGTACGGCGTCGATGTCTTTCACCGTCTTGGCATGCGGATTGACGAGGAAGCCCGCGGTCCTCAGGGCTTCGAGCGTCTCGGTATGGCTGGGGAGCAGCGTCTCTCCGTTGCGCAGAAGAAAGTAGGCGTAAAAATTCAGCCGTCGCTGAGCGACGATGTTGGGCTCGAGCGTGCGGATGGTTCCGGCGGCGGCGTTGCGCGGATTGGCCGCCGGAGCCATGCCCGCGGCAACCCGCTCCTCGTTCATCCTGACGAAGGCGGTCTGGGGCAGCACGACCTCGCCCCGGACCTCAAAATCGGCGGGAAGGTGGGCGGAGTGCAGCTTCTTCGCCGCAACCCCGAGAGGCACGGAGCGGATGGTTCGGACGTTGGTGGTGACATCCTCGCCGGTGGTTCCGTCGCCACGCGTGAGGCCGCGCTCCAGATGCGCCGCGCCGTTGGCGGCATGGGTATAGTGCAGCGCCATCGAGAGGCCATCGAGCTTCAGCTCGCAGACGTAGCGCAACGTCTCGGACGACGGAAGCCCGGCGCGGACGCGCTGGTCCCACGCGCGCAGCTCCTCTTCGTTGTAGGCGTTATCGAGCGAGAGCATGGGCCGGGAGTGCGCTACCTTGGGGAAGCCCTCGCGCGGCTTGCCGCCGACCCGTTGCGTAGGGGAGTCCGGCGTGATTAGCCCTGGATGCTCCTGTTCGAGCTGCTTGAGCCGGTTCATCCGCGAGTCGTACTCGGCGTCGGTAATCTCGGGTGCGTCCAGAACGTAGTAGAGATGCTCGTGGTGGCGGATCTCTTCGCGCAGCGACTGAATCTGTTCTTCGGCTGAGGGTGCTTTCGCCATAGCGAAGATTATAGAGAGCCAGCGGAGTGCATTTTTCCCACCTACGGCAGGGGTTTGAGCATAGGCTCGACCCATCCCATGCGGGCCTCGCTCGAGGCCACGAGATCGAATCCATAGAACTCACGGAAGAGATCGCGACGGCTTCCGAAGTGCTCGACCGCGAGCGCCGCAAACTCTCCTCTTGCCCAAAGAGGATTCTGTGCAAGCAAGCCATCCAGCAGCCGAATCCACATCACGGTGATGGTCTCGTGATATCCGCTGGTGGCGGTGTTCTTCCTGCCCACGGATTCGTTGTATCTGCGCACACACGCCCGCATCTTTTCGAGCGCACCCTGGCGCCCCAGAGTATGGACGTAACAGGCCCCGGTAAGCAGGTGTGCGGCGTGGGTCCACTCCCCTTTGGGCAGGGTACAGCCCTCGAACTTCGCCAGGAAGGCGTCGATCTCGGTCTCGGTGACGGGCAGAGGCATGAAGTCAGGATACCGAGGATGCCTCCAGACGCTCCAGATGGACGCGGCCCCAGGCGCAGATCTGTTCGAGCACGGGAAGCATGGTCTCGCCGTACGGCGAGATCGAGTACAGCACCCGCCTTCCGCCCTCCCCTTCGGTGCGGACCAGGATGCCGTCGGCGACCAGTTCTCCGAGGTGGCGGATGAGCATGCGCTCGGTGATCTGCGGGATGCTGCGGGCCAGATCGGCCGTGCGCATGGGACCGTCGAGCAGCCGCCAGAGAATGGTGCCCTTCCAGCGGCCATCGATCACCGAGAGCATGGCGTCGATGGGGCAGGGCGAGATCTCCTTCTTCGAAACCGCCATCTTCTCTTCCTCTCCCGTGCTGACAAATTTGTCAGGTCCGATGGATGAATCGTACCCCAGCGCCGGGCTCCTCTGATCAGACAGCAAAGGAGAGTGCCATGTACCTGATCGATATTCTTGCTCTTCTGATGGCGGGATGGATGGTGGGCAATGAGCTCGCGGTCTTACTCTTCATCCATCCGGTCATGAACCAGCTCGACGGCCTGGCGCGAACTCGCGGCCTCAGCCTCTTCGCCGCCGCGCTTGGCCGTGCGATGCCGTTCTGGTACGCGCTCTGCCTGATTCTTTTTGTGATCGAGACAGTGGCGCGGCGAGGCCAGCCGTCCTTCTCCTTTCTGCTGGCCGCGACGATTCTCGCCACTATCGTCCTGCTGGTGCCCATCAACAATCGGATGGCGAAGCTCGAGAGGGATGCTTTGCCCGAGCGATGGCAGCCGGAGCATCGGCGCTGGGAGCGGCTGCATCGCATACGCATCCTGATCTTGGGCGTCGCGTTCTTCCTGGTACTGCACGCGCTTCTGATCGCCCGGAGATAACGGTATGCTGGAACCGAATGGATCCAGTGACGCACTTCATGACCGGCGCAGTGCTCTCACGGGCCGGTTTCAACCGCAAGGCGGCTTACGCGACCCTGGCCATGACGCTGGCGGCCGAGGCTCCCGACCTCGATGTGCTGTGGTCGGTGAAGGGGCCGGTCGCGGGTTTTGAGCATCACCGGGGATGGACCCACAGCCTTCTCGGTCTCCCCTTCGAGGCGGCCGTGGTGGTGGGGGTGATCTGGGCCGGGCATCGCCTGTACGAGCGGCGCCAGGGTTCGCGCCCCGTGCAGTCAAGGCAGGCTTCGGGACTGGCGCCGGTACGATGGGGACGACTCTATCTCTTCTCGCTCACCGCCCTGCTCTCACACATCCTGCTGGACTGGACCAACAACTACGGCGTCCGGCCGTTCGCTCCCTTCAATCCGCGCTGGTACGCGGGATCGTTCGTCTTCATCATCGAGCCGGTCATTCTCGTTCTGCTGCTGGTCGCGCTGGTTGCGCCCGCGCTCTTCGGCCTGGTGGGCAGCGAGATCGGGGCCCGGCGCGCTCCCTACCGCGGCCGGGGCTGGGCCATCGCCGCGCTGACCGGCATCGTGCTGTTCTGGGGGCTTCGCCTCTTCGAGAAGCAGCAGGCCATCGCGCTCACCCGTGAGGCCCAGCTCACGCAGGAGCCGATCCTGAGAATTACCGCCAATCCCTACCCGGTGAACCCCTTCCGCTGGCTGACGGTCTTCGAGACCCCGCTGGTCTACCAGACTGCGACCGTCGATACGCTGACCGGCAACGTCGTCTCCGACCCGCAGGCGGGGGGCTTTCATAAGCCCGCGTCGACGCTGCCCATCCTCGAGGCCAAGCGCAGCTGGCTCGGCCACGTCTATCTCGATTGGGCGCAGTATCCGTTCGTCACCGAGACCTCGACTACTCCGGACGGCTTCACCACCGTCACCTTCCGCGACCTTCGGTTCGCCTACGCCACGCCGGTGCTGGGGCGCGATCCCGACAGGCTGCCGCTGGTGGGGAGGGTGGTCATCAATCCCGACCGCCGCGTGGACCACATGCAGCTGGACGCCCGCGTCCAGCATTAGGCTATCTCGATTGGCCCGCGCGGTAGCGCCTTGCCTTTACCCAGGAGTTTTTCATCAAGCGCCAGGAGTTTTTCGCTAGAATGGAGGAACTGAGGTTCGCCATGTCCGCGTATTTTGCTCTCTTGATCGCTGTTCTAAGCCGCATTCTTCCGCACACCTTCCATGCCACCGGCGTCGGCTTCACCGCCGTGGGGGGAGGCCTGCTGTACTTCGGTGCGCGGCGCAGCCGCTGGCAGGTAGCCCCGGCTGTTCTGGCCTTGATGGCGACCGACTTCTATCTCACCACCTTCGTCTATGACTACGCCTTCCATGCGAGCGCTTACGCGGTCACCTGGGTCTGGTACGCCGCGGTTATCCTCTTCGGCCACCAGTTGTTGTCCGGCAAGTCCTCGGCGCTGCGGGTCGCGGGAGGAGTGCTTGCCGCCTCGACCTCGTTCTTTGTGGTCAGCAATCTGATGGTCTGGTCGGCGAGCTCGATGTATCCGCACACTGCGGCCGGACTGAGTGCCTGTTACATCGCGGCGATTCCGTTCTACGCCAACGATCTGATGTCGACGGCGATCGCGGCGGGCGCGTTCTTCGGGCTTCCGGCGCTCGCACGCAACCTCACGGATACGGTCCGCGAAGGCCTGCACAGCCAGCGGCCCGCATAAACGAAAAGACTCCGAATGCAAGAAGGGCTGCGACGATCTCGCAGCCCTTCTTGTTTGGTTGGGATTCTTTACTCGGGAAGACCGTCGGCTTCGTCCTCTACGGGAAACTTCTCTCCCTTGCGGCGATCGAAGATCTTCCTCGCCACCCAGATGGCGATCAGCACCACCAGCAGGCCCGCGAAGGCAAAGACATAGTTCAAGTGGTCGTGCAGGCCGGACGAGATAGTGTTCAGGATCTTTGGGCCATAAAGGATGATGATGATCGCCTCAATCGTGAAGCGGAGGAACTTGCCCGAGAGGATGGCCAGGAAGAACCAGAGAGTCTTCATTTCGAAGACGCCGGCGGCGATCTCGAAGAGCTTGACCGGCATGGGAGGCGGCATCATGGCCGGAATCATGATGGCGAGGAACTCCTGCCGCTCGAAGCGGTCGCGGAGCTTCTCGTAACGTTCGCGGTTGATGCGTTTGAGCAAAAGAAGCTCGCCCCCCGCCCGGCCGATGAAGAAGGGGATCAGGCTTCCGAGTGCGGCGCCAAGAGCGGCCATGAAGCAGTAAAGAATGAAACGGGCGTGATCGTGGATGATGTAGTCGATCACCATCGCATCGATGGGAAGCGGGATGGCGGCGGAGTCGAAGAGGGCCAGGCCACAAACACCCCAGGCGCCGAACGGCTTCAGGGCCGCCATCATGGCGATGTTCCATTTATGAAGGAGAGGACCTAGGGGAATCTTCACGAGATACCTCTATTCTACCTTCGTCATTGTTTCTGGACTGCGAAGATCGTCCTCGTGGACGGTTCTTCCGGCGAGAAGGTCGAGGGCATGGGGTAGGAGGGGCAGGATGGCCTCGAGCGAGCTATGGGCGCCGGCGGGGCTTCCGGGCAGGTTGACGATCAGGGTCGCTCCCAGGCTTCCGCAGACGGCTCGGCTTAGCGCGGCCAGAGGGGTCTGACGCCCACCCTCCGCCCGCATCCGCTCGGCCAGTCCCTCGACCATCCGGTCGCAGACCTGGCGGGTAGCTTCGGGGGTAACGTCTCGAGGAGCCAGTCCCGTGCCGCCGGTGGTGACGATCAGGCGTACGGCGGTCGCCGCCCGCCGCAGCGCCCCCGCGATGGCGTCGACCTCGTCGGGAACAATCTCCCGGGCAACGGCCGCAATCCCTGCCTGCTCAAGCAGATCGACGACGGCGGGGCCGGAAACATCCTGCTGGAGGCCCTGGAAGCAGCGATCGCTGACGGTCAGGACCAGGGCGCGCACCTTGGGGGAGAAGCCTGGGTTCAGGATGGAACTCATCTGGTCAGTCTACGACCTTCGCGGGATATTGTTTGCGGTTCACCCGCAGAGGACGTTGCGGTCTCGATGCCCGCCGTTGGAAAAGGATGCGAAAATAAGATGGTGATTCTCCGATCAACCCGCCTCAAGCGGGAGAGCATCTGTTGTGCAAGAGCAACTTTCATGTCCGTCAACCGTCTGACCAAAGATACGCAGAAAAGTTAACGATAAGCAGACCAGCCCGATGCCTTCTCTTGAGATTCCGCCCAACTCCGCGCCTCCGACTCCTCCTACCCGGGTGCGGACGAACCGGTATGGAGATCTCGAAGAACATGAGCTGATCCATCTTCTCGATGCGATGGACGATGAGCGCGCCCGCGCCCGCTTCCGCGAGTCCGTCTACATCTCGACCATCATCTGCCTGGCTATCGCCTGGTTTCTTCTCTACGGCCCTCAGGTCATCTTCCATCAACCGAGGCTGATCAACCCCGCCGACGTGCTCAGGCAGCGCGACAAGGAGCTGACGTACCTTGACGCTCCGAAGGATCTCGGCAAGCAGCTGCCGAAGAAGCCGACGAATGTGATCAGCGACAAGGACCGGGTCCAGCAGACGTCCAAGCCCACACTGGACCGCAAGACGCTGGAGCAATTGCAGGCGATGCGGCGCGCGGGCCCACCTGCTCCGGTTCCGACCCCGGCTGCTCCTGCGCCCCAGGCGGCGGCTCCCGCTCCGCAACCGCAGCAGCAGGTCCAGCAGCAGCCTCCTGCGCCTTTGCCGCAGCGTCCGGTTCCCCAGCAGCAGGCCACCGTGGAGGCCCCGAAACCAGCACCCACACGGCCTGACTTCGGTAGCCAGAACCTGTCGGCGGGCGATGCCATCCGTCAGGCTGCCCGCCAGGCAGCGCAGGATCCCGGAGCCAGCGGAGACTATGGCGCTGGAGTTCCGGTCGCGCACCAGGGCATGAACACCGGCGTCGATGTCCTCTCCGACACCATGGGAGTCGACTTCAACCCCTACCTGAGGCGCATCCTGCGGCAGATCTATGACACTTGGCTCCCGCTGATCCCGGAGGAGGCTCGTCCTCCTCTGAACAAGCAGGGCGAGACGCTCATCCGTTTCATGATTCTTCCCGATGGCCGCATTGGGGGGATGCACCTGGATGGCTCGACCCAAGACCAGGCCATCGACCGCGCTGCCTGGGGATCGATCACCGGCGTCGGACAGTTTCCTCCGTTGCCGAAGGAGTTTCACGGGCCCAATCTGGAGCTGCGCATCCACTATCTCGTCAACAAAAAGCCGGAGTAGCCAGATCCTGTGGCCCTTCCCTCCGCGCGTATCAAAGATCTTCCTGAACGCCTTCGGCGGGACCTTCCGGAACGGCTCCGGAAAGAACGTCGTCGTCAGCTTCGCGGCCTGATCCTGCTGGTCTTTGTGGTTCTGATCCTCAGCATGCTTCGCGCCGGTGTGGGCCGGTTCTTTCCTCCTGCCTGGTGGAGGCTCTGGTGAGCCAGCACGAGACCCTGATGATCGTCCTGGTCGGTCCCACCGCCAGCGGAAAGACCTCGCTCGCGATCCGTCTGGCGGAGGAGTTCGATGGCGAGATCGTCTCCTGCGACTCGGTCGCGGTCTATCGCGAGATGGAGATCGGCACTGCCAAACCCTCGCTCGAGGAGAGAAGCCTGGTGCCTCACCACCTGATCGACGTGGCCTGGCCCGATGAACAGGTTACCGCCGGCGACTACAGCCGCATGGCACGCGAGGCGCTGGCAGGAATTACCGGGAGGAGCCGCATCCCCATCGTCGCCGGGGGGACGGGCCTTTATCTGCGCGCCCTGATCGAAGGGCTCTTCGATGCTCCCGCGGCTCGCCCGGAGCTGCGCAAACGTCTCCGCGCCCGCGCCGAGCAGCGTGGACTGGCGCATCTGCACCGGATTCTCGAGCGTCTCGATGCCGAGGCTGCACGGTCGATCCATCCCAACGATCTCCCCAAGGTGATCCGGGCGATCGAGGTCTCGCTCTCCGATACCCCCATGACGGAGCAGTGGAAGCGTGGCCGCGACCGGCTGGAGGGCTACCGCATTCTGCGGCTGGGGCTGAATCCTCCACGCGCCCGGCTTTATGAGCGCATCAACCAGCGCGCGGCGGCGATGTTCGACCGCGGCCTGATGGAGGAGGCCGAGCGTCTGATCGAGCGCTACGGACGCGAATGCCAGCCGCTGGGATCGCTGGGATATTCGCAGGCGGCGGCTGTCCTCTCGGGAGAGCTAACCCGTGAGGAAGCCGTCGTCCAGGCCCAGCAGGGGCATCGCAACTATGCCAAGCGTCAGCTGACGTGGTTCCGGCGCGAGCCTGAGGTGCACTGGCTGGAAGGTCTGGGGGGAGAACAGCACATCGTTGACGAGGCAATGGGGTTGGTAAGCGGTTTTCTGGATGCTAAAGCTGCTCCCAGTCCGTAGCCAGTATCAACATATTTCAATCGTCAAATTGAGGCAGGCCAGGATCTCTCCTCCCAAAATCGCAGATTTGAATTTGTCGATACGGCCAAAAGAAGAGGTCACTACGGCCCGGTCGCACACCCTGAAGGATAATGAATCCATGAACTACTTCGAGGTCTTCGAGCTTCCCGAGAAGCTCACCATCGATACCGCTGTGCTGGAGAAACAGTTTTACTCCCTCAGCCGCCGTCTTCATCCCGACCGCTTCGCCTCGCGTCCGGTGGCCGAGCAGGAGGAGGCGCTGGCCAGGTCGTCGCTGCTGAACGACGCCTATCGCACCCTGAAGGACTCGATCCTGCGCACGCAGTATCTTCTGAAGCTTCAGGGTATCGAGATTGAGCAGCAGTCGAAGGCGGCGACCGATGCCGCACGCCAAACCGGCGGCGAAAAGAAGCAGGTGGTGCCGCCCGAGCTGCTGGAGGAGGTCTTCGAGCTCAACATGCAGCTGCAGGAGATGCGCATGGCCAAGCAGATGGGGGAGGACGAGCCCGAGCTGCGGCGCGATCTGATGACCGCGAAAGACGCCTTCGACAACCGTATGGTGGAGACGCAGGCCGGGCTCGAGAATCTGTGGGGCCGGTGGGACGCGGCCTTCGATGCGGGCGACGAGGCGGGAAAGGCAGCCGCGCGCGATGCCATGGTGGCTCTGCTCAACAAGCATAGCTATCTGCGCAATCTGGTGAGGGATGTCAACGAAGCTTTAGAGTAGGAATTCTGGGAGGAAAGGCGATGGCCTGCCGGCCGGGGCCCACTACGCGTGGGGCGGTCACTTCGTGACGCGTATATCCCCTTCGGGTTAAGGCTCCCGTTGGTCGCTTGCAAACTTTTTTGCGCCGACCAAAGGGAGGCCCACTAAAGGTTGCGGGCGATGCGCTCGAGCTGTTCGAGGTGATTGAGGTCGTGTCCGGCGATGGTCTCGACGATCGTCCACAGCGTCATAGTTCCGCGCTCGGGATGGGTTACCGGATGATGGCGGTCGTCCTCGGTCACGGTAGTGAGGAACTTCAGGTTCCAGTTGCGCGCGGCGGTAAACATCGCAAAGGCCGTAGCCAGGTCGTACCCGGCATAACGCTTGCCCCACTCGGCCTGGTCGAAGGGCTGAATGATGTGATGATCCTCGGCCAGAGTCTGACGCAGTCGCATGGCGAAGACCAGCTCGCAGTCCGCCAGGTGTGCCAGCCTCTCGCGAACGCTCCACTTGCCGGGCTCGGGCTCGCGATTGGCCTGCGCGGGCGAGAGTGGATCGATCAATTCGTGGAGCCGCTCGACCGTCGCGGTAATCACCGGGATCGGTTCCCGCCCTTCAAGGAACCTGGCATAAGGATTGAGCTCCATAGCCCTGACGGTATCACGCCTCCACGCCTCATGTCGCCAGCTAAATTACTGCATCAATGCACCTTTATGCAGGCGGAGCCCAAGGATCGTAACTTCCGACGCTCCAGATATGTCCCTCCGGATCGCGGCAGGTGAAGGCGCGGCCTCCGTGCTCCTTGTCGGCGATGTCGAGTATCATCGTCGCTCCCGCGGCCTTGGCGGTGGCGTAGATGGCATCAGGGTCGGGCACGACCAGGTAGACGGTCGTGGTCGCGCGCATTCCGATCTCCTCCGGCTGCGCGATCTGCCGGCCGTACTCGCCCTCCTTGCCGGCCGAACCCAGCATGATCATTCCATCGCCCAAAGTGAGCTCGGCATGAACGATGGTGTTGTTGGGTCCCGGATAGGCTGCTTTCTTGACAAAGCCGAAGGCACTCATCAACCACTCGATGGCAGCGTTGGTATCGCGGTAATGAAGACCTGGGATGACGGTGGACCTGATCAAAGACTGTTTCTCGGAGCTCATGCTCTCAAGAGATGCCCAGGCCGGAAAAGACGTGGTGTGGGATCGGTGAAATTCAGCAGAAAGCAGATTCGACACGGTCTGGGCATGTCTTTGGAGAACTCGGACCATCGAGACGACAAAATGACTGAATCGCGACAGCCCAAAGACAATTCAGGACCCTGGTTCATATAAGACTGTTCAGGTCGGAATTAAATCAGATCAAATCAGTCGTAGATCGCCGAGCTGTGTTGTCAACCTGGCGCCGATCTACAGACCTGGAGAGTCTTGTGTCTACACTCTTTGCGAAGCTTTCCCTGTGGAGTACCTCTGCGCTGCTTGTCCTTCTCTGGTCCTCTCTCGGGGCGAATGCACAAAGCACTCCGCAGGGGAGCGTGGAGGGACTGGTAACCGATCCTTCGGGCGCAGTCGTGGCCAATGCCAGGATCACGCTGAGCAACGAGGTTACGCACGCCGAGCTGCAGGCTTCGAGCAAGGGCTCAGGAGCCTATAGCATTCCGGCGGTTCCGGCGGGAGGCTACACCCTGACGATTGAGGCTCTGGGATTTGCCCGTTATCGGCAGGCCCCGGTTCAGGTGGCGGCAGCGCCGCTGACGGTAGACGTCAAGCTGACGCTTGAGTCCGCCACCCAGTCGGTCACGGTGCAGGGGGAGGACCAGTCGCTCGAGCAGGTTCCAAACGTCGGCAAGACGGGGACGAAGCTTGAGGACATTCCCATCAGCGTTCAGGTGATCAACCGCGAGCTGGCGAATGCGCAGGGCGCGGTCGGTCTGCAGGACACCATCCGCAACTCCAGCGGAGTCGTGCAGGGAGGCGGCGATGGCTTCGGCTTCGGCGACCGCTTCCAGATCCGCGGTCTCGAGGCGCGTATTTATAACGACGGCTTCTCCGATGGCGATGAGCGCAACGGCATTCCTCATTCGTTGAACGGCGTCGAGCGGGTGGAGATTCTGGAGGGGCCGGGCTCCTCGCTCTTCGGCACCGGGCCTCCGGGAGGCACGATCAACGTGGTGCACTTCACGCCCTCGCCCACCTTCAGCTATGGCGGAGCCTTCCAGACCGGCTCCTTCGGTCTGGTCTCGGGGGGCGGCTACATCAACGGAGCGATCGCGACGAAGGGACTGAGCTACAGGGTGGATGGTCTGGCCCAGCACAAGGACGGCTTCCGCTCGTTGACCAGCGCCGACTACGAGCTTCGTCCTGCCGTGAGCTGGACCCGGGGCAACAACGTCTTTCTGTTTGTGGTGGACGGACGCGAGCTGCGCGCGACTCCTGACCCGGCGGGCCTGCTCTACCTGAACGGAACTCCGATCACCAGCGTCTCGCGCAACGCCTTCTATTCGACGCCGTTCGGGTATGGCGATCAGGCGCTGGCGCGTGTGCTGGCGACCGACACCTGGATGGTCAATCCGCATCTCACCGTGAGCAATCGCTTCTCGTACATGTACCGGAATCTGCCGATCCTGCGGAACGGCGATGGAGGCACGATCGCCGGAACGGTCTTCAGCGGAAGGCAGCTGCGGCGACAGCACGACATCCTCAACGACTTCGACTATGAGGCGGAGCCGGTCTGGAGCTTCAAGACCGGCCGCATCCACCACTCTCTGCTGACCGGCTTCGAGGTGCAGCACCAGGGGGTGGTCGCCAATCGCGCGACCGCCGACCTTCCGAACATCGCCAATATCTTCGACCCGGTCGTTCCTGAGACGTCGACAGCGGGATTGGTCTTTCTGCAGGACGCCAAGCACTCGGGCTTTCTCGACGATCTCTCCGCAACGTATACCGGCGTCTACGCAACCGATCAGATCGACCTGACCAGCCGCTGGAAGCTGCGGGCGGGAGGACGCGAGGACATCTGGAAGACGCAGCTCACCCCGACGATCTTCGTTCCCGGGCGCATCCTGACCGGAACACAGCTGATCGAGCCTCCCAACGTCTACAAGCGTGAGGACAACCCCTTCAGCTGGAACGTCGGCACGGTTTACCGTGTGCTTCCCGGGGTCTCGCCCTTCTTCGGGGTGGCCCGCAGCAACCTGGTGAACTTCAGCTCGGAGGCGACGCAGAACGGCTTGCAGGCTCCGGAGTCGGGCCTGCAGTACGAGGCCGGTGTGAAGGTCGCGGCCTGGGGCAACCGCCTGCAGCTGACCGCCTCGGCCTTTGACGTGAAGCGAAACAACGTCTTCAGCCTGGTGGGAGATGTCCCGGTCTTCAACGACCAGAAGACGGTGGGCGGGGAGGGCAACATTCAGCTCCTGCTCGGCAGGGGATGGCATATCTCGGCCAACGGCACGGGGATGCACCCCTCGCTGACCGACAATCCTTCGAGCCCGGCGGCGACGGGCAAGCGGCCGCAGGGTGTCCCGGAGCATATCTTCAATCTATGGACCAGCTATGACCTGCGATGGGCCCGCCTGAGCGGCCTGACCGTCGCAGGCGGAGTCACGGAGCGCGACCGCATGTTCGGCGACCTGCTCAACACCAAGTCGATTCCGTCGTACACCACGCTGGATACGGTGCTGTCGTACACGCGGCCGACCTGGAACGCCTCCCTCGGTTTCCGCAACCTGACCGACCAACGCTACTTCACCGCGGCCAATGGAGCCGGAGGGTTCGTCGGCGAGCCTCGTTCGTTCTTCGTTGCGGTGAGGAAGAACTTCGGATCGCACAGGGACTAGATCTGGGATAAAAGACAGGCGCTGCCGCGCGGGCCCACTGCGCGTGGGGCGGTCACTTCGTGACGTGTATATTCCCTTCGGGGTGGGGGCTCTCGTTGGTCGCTTGCATAAATTCCCGCGCCGAACCGAAGGGAGGCCCACGGCGAAGCCGGTATACGCGTCACGAAGTGACCGCCCCACGCGCAGTGGGCCCGCGCGGCAGCGCCTGTCTTCGCCACGGTCTGATAGCCTTTTGACTTATGCATGCGTTTTGCCACCGATGTGGCGGGGACCTGGCCGCCGAGAGCAGCGGCACTGTCTTCTGCCCGCACTGCGGAGCTCCGCAGATCTACCTGCCTGAGGCGGCCGAGGGCGAGAGCGCCGATGCGGTCTCGACCGGCGTTGCTCCACCTCCTCCACCGCAGCAGGTGGACTGGAGGGCCGCGATCGTGTGCGCGATGCTGGTGGCTTTGGTGGGGGCGCTGCTGAGCGCACTTTCGACCAGGCTCGCGGCGGTCAGCTTTATCAGCTGGATGTGGACGTTGAGCGCGTCGGTGATCGCGCTCGGTCTCTACCAGCGCCGCCGTCCGCAGGCTCAGATGGATGCGATGGTGGGTGCGAGGATCGGGGTCCTGGTGGGGGTGACGCTGATTACGGCGGTCGCGGTGACGATGGCAGTGGCCGGTCTGGTGGCCCGCTACCACCTGCACGCGATGGCGGCGTTCGATGCCGAATTGCGTGCCCAGATCGACAAGGCGGCCATGGCCAGTCCTCAGCCGGCCGAGGTGATGCGCTATATCTACTCCCCGGAGTTTAAGGCGGGAATTATGCTGGCAGGATTTTCCATGCTGGCGGGTTTTATCCTGATTCTGTCGACCGTAGGGGGCGCGGTGAGCGGTCTGCTCCGTACCCGGCGCAGCTAGGTTGTAACGACAAATTCAAATCCGCGCCTTTTGAGAAGATGGCCTGCCTGTCGGGCCCACTGCGCGTGGGGCGGTCACTTCGTAACATGTATATCCCCTTCGGGTCGAGACTCCCGCTGGTCGCTTGAAAATCTTTGCGCCGACCAGCGGGGAGGCCCTCGGACGTTGCCGGTATACGCATCACGAAGTGACACTCTGCTGCTATTATCAGCACGACGCCTATGAGTGAACAGACCCCAGTTCAGCAGCCAAAGATTCGTGAAAAAGGCCGCCTGATGTCGGCCTCGGAGATCGAACGAACCCTGGTGCGGCTCGCGCACGAGATCGTCGAGAAAAACAACGGAGGCCAGAATCTCGGCCTGGTCGGGATCAAGCGGCGCGGCGTTCCGATTGCGCAGCGTCTGGCCGTGATGATCGAGAAGATCGAGCGACATCCCATCGACACCGGCGTGCTCGACATCAGCTTCTACCGCGACGACCTTACCACCAGCGGAGCCCGCCCCACGGTGGCCGCAGGGGATATCGGGTTCGACGTGACGGGCCGCGATATCGTCTTGATCGACGATGTTCTGTACACCGGCCGCACCACGCGGGCCGCGCTCGACGCTCTGTTCGATCACGGTCGCCCGAGAAGCGTGCAGCTTCTGGCGCTGATCGATCGTGGGCACCGCGAGCTTCCGATCGAGGCGACTTACATTGGCCGCGCCATTCCGACCTCGAGCCGCGAGATCATCGAGGTGAAGCTGAACGAGGTCGACGGGCAGGAGCAGGTGCTGCTGGTAGAAAAGGCGGACTGACCGGCACGATGCAAAGCCCAGGGGGATTGATCTCGGGTCGGTTTCATTACGCAGCAGGTTCTTTATTGAGTGTGACTCACCTGTCGGTCGCCGACGTGTCGGCAATCCTCGAGGAGACTTCGCGCATCGCCGCGCTCGAGATCTCCGAACGGGCTGCGATGCTGCGGGGAAGAACCATCGCCCTGCTCTTTTACGAGTCCAGCACGCGTACGCGAACCAGCTTCGAGCTGGCGGCGAAGCTGCTGGGGGCGACGACGACCCTGGTCAGCGATAAGTCCTCCTCGATCGAGAAGGGTGAGAGCCTGAAGGATACCGGCCTGACGCTGCGCGCGCTGGGGGCCGAGTGCATCATCCTGCGGCACTTTCATTCGGGAGCGGCGTTCGTGCTGGCGCGGGAGACCGGGCTTCCGGTGCTGAACGCGGGCGATGGAATGCACGAGCATCCTTCACAGGCCCTGCTGGATCTGCGTACGATGCTGACGCGGCTGCATGGCACAAGCGCTGCGCGGCGTGTCAGTGAGCGCTCGCTCGAGGGCGTCACGGTGACGATTACCGGAGATATTCTGCACAGCCGCGTGGCGCGTTCGAATGCGATGCTGCTGCCGCGGTTGGGCGCGAGGGTGATCCTCTGCGGACCGGAGCCGCTGTTGCCGGAGGATGCGCATGGACTTGGGGCTGGGATCGAGATCGACCGCGACTTCGACCACGCGCTCACCCAGTCGCAGGTGGTGATGATGCTGCGCATTCAAAAGGAACGTCTGGCCGGCTTGGAACTAGATCTCGGCGACTATATTGCACGGTTTCAACTAAATGCCGGGAGGCTGGCTGCGCAGGCGCCCAAGGCGCTGGTCATGCATCCAGGGCCGATGATTCGCGGGCTCGAGATCAGCGACGAGGTTGCGGACGGACCGCAGTCGGCGACCGAGGAGCAGGTGGCGAACGGGCTGGCGATCCGGCAGGCGCTGCTGGTGCGGGCGATGGGAGGTATGCGATGAGTGATCTTCTGATTGTGAACGGCCATCTGGTCGATCCGGCGAATCGCATCGACGCCCCGCACGACGTTCTGGTGCGCGAGGGGCGAGTGGCCGCGGTGGATCGGCCAGCAGCCTTCGAAGGGGTCGAGGCCGCCGAGACGATTGATGCATCCGGGTTGGTGGTCGCGCCGGGACTGATCGACGTGCACGTCCATCTGCGCGAGCCGGGCCAGACCTACAAGGAGACCATTGCGACGGGAACCGCGGCTGCGGCTGCAGGTGGATTCACCAGCGTCGTCGCCATGCCCAACACGGTCCCGGTCAACGACTCCGTGGCCAAGCTGAAGTGGATGCTCGATCCTGCGCGTGGCGCTGGAGTGAAGCTGTTTGCTATGCCCGCGGCGACGATCGGCAGCATGGGGATCGAGCTGACAGACTTCGAGGCTCTGCACAGGGCCGGGGCCGTTGGCTTCACTGACGATGGCAAGCCGGTGCTTGAGGATCACGTCATGCGGGCGGCTCTGGTGGCAGCAGCGCGGGCCGGGGTTCCGGTCTCGCAGCACGCCGAAGATACCCGCCTGACCGGCGGCTGCAGCATGAACGCCGGCCCCATGGCCTTTCGCCTGGGCCTGCGCGGCATGCCGGTCGAGGCCGAGGCGAGGATCGTCGAGCGTGACCTTCGCCTGCTGCGGGAAATCGAGCGCGCAGAGGGACTCAGGCCGCATCTGCATGTCCAGCATGTCTCGACCGCACGCGCGATCGACCTGATTCGCGAGGCCAAGCGCGAAGGCCTGCATGTCACCTGCGAGATTGCGCCGCATCACTTCGCCCTGACCGAAGCGACGGTTGGCGACTACGACACGCACGCCAAGATGAATCCTCCGCTGCGGGCCGAGGAGGATCGCGCGCGCATGGTGGAGGCTCTGGTGGATGGCACGGCGGATTGTATCGCCACCGATCACGCTCCGCACGCCGCGTTCGAGAAGCGCCAGGAGTTCGAGCGCGCTCCCAATGGCATCACCGGGCTCGAGACCGCGCTGGGGGTGACGATGCGCACTCTCCATCGCGAACAGGGCCTCTCGCTCTCGCGCATCGTCGAGCTGATGAGCGCGGCTCCGGCGACGATCGCTTCGCTGGCCGGACGTGGCGCTGTAGGAGTGGGCCACTACGCCGATCTCGTTCTCTTCAACGCCGCCGAGGAGTGGGTCTTCGACGCCGAGTCCTCGCGCTCAAAGTCGCGCAATACGCCGTTCGATGGTGCCCCGATGCTGGGCAAGGTGCGGGCGACGATCTCGGAGGGACGCGTAGTCTATCGCAGCTTTGAAGCTGCTCTGACGTAGCGCTGCCGCGCGGGCGTCCGACGCGGATGGCGCTCACTTCGTGACGTGTATACCGGCAACGCCCAAGGGCCTCCCGTCGGTCGGCGCGAAGATTAATCAAGCGATCAACGGAAGCCCTACGCCGAAGGCTCACCCGCCGTCCGCGAAGGACCGCAGTGGGCCCGGCCGACAGGCCATCTTAGACCCTTGTAATCATCACCTCGGTCGCCTTCATCAGGGCGGCCGCGGTCTGGCCCTTGCGCAGTCCCATCTCGCGTGCGGCATCTGCGGTGATGATCGATGTGATGCGCTGGTCGCCAATGGAGAGAACGACCTTCGCCAGCAGCCCGTCGATTTTGACCTCGATGATCTTGCCCATGAGCTGATTTCTTCCGCTGACCTTCTGGAATCGTTCTCGCGTCTCCTCTTTCTTGGGAGTGGATTTCAGCAGGGGAGCGAGTGAGCTGCGCGCGATGAGGTGATGACCGCCGGGAGTCTTCGTAGTGTTGAGTTTTCCAGAGAGGATCCACTGCTTGATGGTGGGGTAGCTCAGGCCAAGCTCGGCGGCGGCCTCGCGGGGCTTCAGGAAGGTTTCAGAAGTAGGAATGGGAGCACCTCGCGCCTTTGGGGACTGGCGGTAGCAGTTTAACTCCTCCGGAACCTTTTGTATTAATCGAGTCGCCGCCAGGCTCTGCTTCTAGTGGATAGGTGCTGGCCTGCCGGCAGGGCCCACTGCGCGTGGGGCGGTCACTTCGTGACGTATATATCCCCTTCGGGTCGAGGCTCCCGTTGGTCGCTTGCGAAGATTCTCACGCCGACCAACGGGAGGCCCACGGCGAAGCCGATCCAGGCGTCACGAAGTGACGACCCACGCGCAGTGGGCCCGCGCGGCAGCGCACTTACTTTGTGTGAAATAACTTGTGATTGATGTCGGGCCAGAACTCCTTCAGCGTGAAGTTGAAGGAGTCGATGATGCAGGCGGTCAGCCAGCGCTGTCCGACCTTGGTCCAGGTCTGATACTTGTCAGGATAATAAAGCGTCGAGATCCCCGCGGCCGAGCCGGTACCGATGATCTCGGACGCGTTGAATGTCTGATTGCCTTGATCATTGCGCGTGATGATGACGCGCGTCAGGGCGTAGAGAGTCCGCCGGGCGGCCCCGCCGTGGCCGAGGGTGTAGAAGCGATTGTCCTGATGGAAGACCACAGGCCACAGCCCCGCGACCATGAAGTTCGAGTCCGCAGTATCGAGCAGCGTGTGATAGTAGTAGCGGCCATATCCGGCTGCACCCTGATGGAACTCCGGGTAGGAATCGCCGGCCATCGAGATGCCCGACTGGATGGCGGCGATGAAGAAGGAGGAGTAGTCGAAGCTGTTTTTAGCCGCGATGACGAACTTTTGTTTCGGGCTTTGGGGCGGCAGCTTGACATCGGCTGAGACGGCGCTGAAGTTCGGCATGATGCCGAGGATGCGCCGCGTCTGTTGCGGCTTCGCGGGTGTGCCCTGGGTAGTTTGTGACGGCGACTCGGTCTGTGAGTTGGTGTTGGGCGCAGGCGGCTGCGTCTGCTGCTGACGGACAGCTTCGGGCAGGGGAGCGTCGGGAAGCTCTGCAAACTCGACCCCAAGGCTTGCCCCGGCCGGCTGAGCATTATGGATAGGCATCTTGTGCGCGGGCGCTTGCATCTGTGCCCTGGCTCGGCCAGGAGAAAGCACCGCGATCAGCATGAGTCCAGAAAGACAGGTTACGAAGAGGCCGGAGAGAGGTCGTGTTGTTTGGACTGTATCTGGCATAGGAAGAGAAGCACTATCTTCCCACACTTGGATGCCAACGATGACGTGGGACGTTTAAAGGATGCTCTTTTTCTTTGCCACTGTGGTCAGAATCTCGAGCGATTGATCGATCTGTTCGCGGGTGTGCTCGCTGGTCATGATGGTGCGAATGCGGGCCTTGCCCTCGGGAACAGTGGGGAAGGCGATTCCGGTGGCCATCAGGCCTGCATCGAAGAGCGCGCGGGAGAACTCCATCGTCTTGCCGCCGTCGCCGACGAGGATGGGTGTGATGGGTGTCTCGCTGGCTGGGGTGGACCGTCCGCCGACGTCGAAGCCCGCATCGGTGAGCTGCTGCTTGAAGTAGCGTGTATTCGACCACAGTCGCTCGATGCGCTCGGGCTCGCTCTCGAGCAGATCGAAGGCGGCGATGCAGGTCGCCGCTACGGATGGCGGATGCGAGGTGGAGAAGAGGAACGGCCGCGCGCGATGGCAGAGGTAATCGATCAGATCGCGCGATCCACAGACATAGCCGCCGAGGGCTCCGATGGCCTTCGAGAGCGTGCCCACCTGGACGTCCACGCGCTGGGTGCAGTGGAAGTGGTCGACGGAGCCGCGGCCGTTGCGGCCCAGTACGCCCGAGGCGTGCGCGTCGTCGACCATCATGATGGCGCCATACCTGTCGGCCAGATCGCAGAGCTTGTCGACAGGGCCGATATCGCCATCCATGGAAAAGACGCCGTCGGTGATGATCAGCTTGCGTCCAGGCTCGTGCTGAATCTCCTTGAGCAGCTCCTCGCAGTGGGCAACGTCCTTGTGGCGGAAGACCTTGATTTTGGCCCGCGAGAGCCGCGCTCCGTCGATGATGCTGGCGTGATTCAGCTCGTCGGAGAGGATGAAGTCCTCCTTGCCCAGAATGCTCGAGACGGTGCCTGCGTTGGCGGTGAAGCCGGACTGGAAGACGACGCAGGCCTCGACTCCTTTGAAGGCGGCGATCTTCTCTTCGAGCTCCATATGGATCTTCATGGTGCCGGCGATGGTGCGGACCGCGCCGGAGCCTACACCGTACTTCTGGGTGGCAGCGATGGCAGCCTCGCGCAGCCTGGGATGCTCACAGAGGCCGAGATAGTTGTTGGAGGCGAGATTGATGACGCGCCGGCCATCATAGAGGGAGACCGGGCCCTGCTCGCCGTCCAGAACCCGCAGACGGAAATAGATTCCACGCTGCTTCAGGTCGTTGAGCTGCTCGGTCAGATGGGCCAGTTGAGGGCGCGGGTGGGCGGCGGTGGTCATGGAGATCATCCTAAACCTTTGTTCTTGAAGCAGTCGTTCCTGCCTCTCACGGCATCCATCTTAAGGGAATTTTGCGAGGCGGATGGAACATCTCTTCGCGAGACTCCGAACGATAAGAAAGAAACGAGGCCCCGTACGATCATGAAAGACCTTTCCCGCTTTTTTCCTTCATCGAGGTGGATCGCCCTTACGATTCTTTCGGCAGCTCTTCTGTCTGGCTGCAGCAGATCGAAACAGGATCAGGCGATCGATCAGGCGAAGAAACAGGCAGTAGCGACTGGTCAGGCGCAGCAGGTCGTCTCTACCGATAAAGATGGAAATACGGTGACGACGGTGGTGCAGCCGCCGCAACCGGGGCAGTCCGGCCAGCAGGTGACGACGACGGTTACGCCTGCGACCTCGAATGCAGCGCCCGCCACGCAGGCTGCGAATCAGCCCGCGCCGGCGGCGCCGATGGTGAACGGCCAGCCGAATACGGCCCCTGCCGCTGCCCCGAACGATGTTGCGGTGACCCCGGCCAACGTGCAGATTCCGGCCGGGACCGATCTCTCCATCCGCATCAACCAGCACATCAGCGTGAAGAGCAGCCGCGTGGGCGAACGCTTCGACGGGGAGCTGACCGAGCCGGTCGTGGATGGCAACGGACAGATGATCGTGCCCAAGGGAGCTCCTGTAGGCGGCGTGGTGGCGGCTTCGCATCGGCGTGGGCACTTCAAGGGAGCGTCCATCCTGCAGCTACGCCTCACCTCGATGACGCTGAATGGAACGCGCTATCCGCTGGAGACGCGCAGCCTGACCCGAACCAAGAAGGGCAAGGGCAAGCGTTCGGCGGGTTTCATCGGGGGCGGCAGCGGTCTGGGCATGTTGATCGGTGGCGTGGCGACGGGAGGAGTCGGGCTGCTGGTGGGCGGTCTGGCCGGCGCCGGCGCGGGAACCGCTGCTGCCGGGCTGACAGGCAATCGCGACATCGATATTCCAGCAGAGTCGATCGTGCACTTCAAATTGGCGGACGCCTTGGTTCTGCAGCCCGCTTCGTAAGAGGTGCCGGAAGGCACAAAAAATCCCGGCGCGAAGCCGGGATTTTTGTGCGCTAAAGCGCGCCCTACTTCACGACGATCTCCGTACCGGTTCCAGGGTCGGGCGCTGCAATCGCGAGGGGGCCTTCGAGCGAGGAGCCGGATGGGACGGCCTGACCGTTCGCTATTGCGATGGACGCGGAGGAGTGCCAGCCGTAGATCTCGATACGAAGATCCTTCCACCAGGGAGCAAAGCTGCCCTGATGCGGTCCCACGCGGATGTGTAGCTCGTTGCCGACGACCGCGCAGGTCGCATCCATGCGTAGATACTGTCCTGTGCGAAACGCGAACGAGATGCCGTCGTCGAGATACACGCTGCCGTGGCAGCCGTCGTTTGTCGCAGGGCTTGAACCTCCCGCAGGGCCGGGAACGTAGACGCGCAGGGTTAACGGCCCTTGCGGTTTCTCGTCCGTGCTCTGGACCAGCGGCTGGATGGGAAGGATCGCCCCGCCGCGCACGTAGACGGGAAGCGTCTCGAGCGACGGTGTGATCATCAACGGACGCGTGATTGCAGCTGTCTCTTCGGTCTGCATCTCACGCGCTGCGGCGGCGCGCTGCGAATCCGCTGGAGCAGCGGTCAAAGGCTGCTCGGCGTCGCGCGACGAGGTGCTGGTCACGCGCGCGGCCAGCTTGCCGGTCCAGTAGTCGTACCAGTCGCCGGGCGGCAGCTTCAGCTCATACTCGTCAAGTTCATCGGGGTAGGGCGAAGGTGCCACGAGCAGATCCGGCCCGAAGAGAAACTCCCCGCCCGCGTCGAGATCGATGGGGTGACCGTCCGCGGTCGCGTTGGGGAACTCGAGAAAGAGCGGACGCACGATCGGCACCCCGGTGCGCGACATCTCCTCGGCCGTGGTGTAGAGATAGGGCATCAGCCGATAGCGCTCTTCGATGTAGCGGCGGCGAATCGCCTCCCGTGTGATGCCGTGTACCCACGGCTCCTGGTCGCCCGAGTTTTTCACGGTGTGATCGCGATCGATGGGCTGAAAGGTCGCGAGCTCGAGCCACTTGGTCAGCAGGTCTGGCTGCGGTGTTCCCGCGAATCCGCCCACATCGGCACCGCTCATGCCGAAGCCCGAGAGCCCAAGGTTCACCAGCATCGGCGTGGTCATGCGCAGGTGGTTCCACGTCGAGGAGTTGTCCCCGGTCCACGTTGCCGCATACCGCTGGCCGCCCGCATAGCTAGCACGCGTCAACACGAACGGCCTTTCGTTGGGCTTGAGCTTCAGCAAACCCTCATAGGTCGCGCGTGTGTTCTGCATGCCGAAGATGTTGTGCGCCTCAAGGTGCGTCATGGTGCGCGGCTTGAAGCCGGGCTCGTCGATGCGGTGCTGAATGCTGTCGGGCATCGTCTTGGTCGGCGTCTTGAAGACCGCAGGTTCATTCATGTCGTTCCAGAAGCCCGCGACGCCCTCGCTGGCAAAGCTCTGGTAGAGCGTTCCCCACCACGCGCGGGTCGCCGCCTGCGTAAAGTCCGGAAACACCGCCGGCCCCGGCCACACCGGAGCGACGTAGGTCGAGCCATCGGAGTTCTTCACAAAATGATCGCCTGCCGCGCCTGTGTCGTAAGGAGCGTAGCCCGCGTTGGGAAGGTGTGCGATGTGCAGATCGGTGATGACGACCAGGTGGAAGTGGTCCTTGGCGAGGTACTTCACCATCTCCGAAAAGTGAGGGAAGCGCACCTCATCCACCGTGAAGGGACGGTTCTCCTTCTGGAAATCGATGTCGAGGTAGAGCGCATCCGCGGGAATGCGGTCCTCGCGCAGGCGATGCGCGACCGTCATCAACTGCGACTCCGGATAGTAGCTGTAGCGCGACTGCTGAAAGCCCAGCGACCACAGCGGAGGCAGCGGCGTGGTGCCGGTCAGCCACGCATAGGTTTCGATCACCTTGTGCGGCGTAGGACCGTAGAAGAGGTAATAGTCGATCGGCCCGTCCGGAGCACCGAAGGAGTATCCATTCGCCATCTCCTTGCCGAAGTCGAAGCTTGACCGGAAGGTGTTGTCAAAGAGCACGCCGAGCGCGCGGCCCTGGTTGAAGCTGATGAAGAAGGGGATGCTCTTGTAGATGGGATCGGTCGACTCCTGAAATCCAAACGAGTCCGTATTCCAGTCGGTGAAGGCCTGGTTGCGGCGGTCCAGCGGTCCGGTCTTGTCGCCGAGACCGAAGAAGTGCTCGTCCGGTTGCATTGTCTTGTACAGCCGAAAAGAGGAGCCGTGATATTCAATCGGCCGCATGTCCTGTTGCAGTAGGTGACCATCAAGATCGGTCACACGCAGCGTCGCGGACTTGAGGTCGAGCGAGACGCGCAGAGCTGTGGTGTGGAAGCCGATCGCATCGGCACTCGAGTCTGTCTCGACCGTACTGCTCGCCTTACGCGCCTCGGGAAGCACGGCCCAGGAGGCATCTTCCGGCAGCATATGGTTACGGCCGATGCGCACGCGAAGAATGTCCGGGCGCAACGCGGTGATCTCCATCTGTGCGCCGCTGACGACTACGGAGAGGCCGTTCGGGAGAGGCTTGGATCTCTCCACATGATTGAGAACGAAAGCGGCCTGGTCGGGAGACGAGGGCTGTTGCGCAAATCCAGAGATAGCGGGAAACAAAGCGAAGCAGAGAAGGGCCTTCCACATAAAACTACCTTAGTCTCTGCGGCGCGGCCTTGTCTCGTTGCAGGCGATGCCGCGTGGGGTCCTTCGCGGACAGGCGAATGGGCGTCTTCAGCGACGTGGGCCTCCCGTTGGTCGGCGCAAAGATCTTCGTAAGAGACCAACGGGAGCCCCACCCCGAAGGGAGTACACACATCACGAAGCGTGCGCCCCACGCGCAGTGGGCAGGCCGGCAGGCCACAGTCTTTACTTCGCGTCCTCGTACTCCTCGTGCCACGCCGTCTGGATCGCCTCAAGGAGGCCCTCGTTCGACTTCGCCGGATCCCCCACGAATCCCGGAAGCTCGGTTACATGGCGGTGCAGGTCGGTGAAACGCACGGTGTACGGGTCGAGCTCCGGGAACTTCTCCTGCAGCTGAATCCCAATCTCTTCTGTGTCGGTCCAGTCAATCTCACGCGGCATCTTCTTCTCTCCTCCTGGTTAGTCCTGCTTGGCCGCGCCGGGCTTGCCTTCCTGAACGTAGTTGCGATTCCACTTCGGAATCTCGACCACGTAGGTTCCCGGTTTCTCGATCACGGCCTGGCAGCCCAGCCGCGAGTTCAGCTGCACGTCCGCGGCTGTCTCCATGCGATCCAGCTCTTTGTCCTCGGCCTCGGAGATTCCCTTCGCGCCTTCCTTCACATGAATGTGGCACGTCGTGCAGGCGCAGACGCCACCGCAGGCGTGGTCGAGAAAGATATCGAAGTTCTCGGCCACATCCAGAAACGACATTGGCTCGCCGTGGCCGTCATACGGCAGCGAATCGAACGGAAACTCCACCGTTCTTCCTTCGGGCAAAAACGTGACCCGCACCATTCCTTCGCCCGCGGGCTTCGACAAGTCCACTACCTGATTCTTATTGATCTCGCTCATCATCCTTAATCTTCCGTCGACTCTCCGGCCGTGGCCTGGTCTTCTGTTGAATCCTCGATCTTCTTCGCTTCGGCCAGGGCCGCCGGCGAGCTGTCAATTTGGGCCTTCGCAAAAGGATGCGGCGCACTCGGCCCCTCTCCCATGCTCTCACCTGCGGCCTGCATCGTCTTGCCCCCGAGCGCACCGGTCACGGCCGAGTCCATCATCAGCTCGGCGAACCGGCGCGTGGACTGATCCAGCCGCTCGATGGCCGCGCGGATGATCTTGTAATCCCCGCCCATCAGCGACGCCTTCAGCTCGTCCTCAGCCTGGTTGATCTTTGTGATCTCGTCGTAGCTCAGCTTCTGCCAGGCGTCATGTTTGCCCCCCTTTTCTACGGCCGACAGGATAGTCTCGGCCTCGTTCTTCGCCTCGATCCCCTGTCGCTGGCGAATATCCTCTTCTGCGTTGTCGAATGAAGACAAGATCATCTCCTCCACTTGCTCGTCGGTAAGACCGTAGGTCGGTTTCACCTCTACCTCGGACTCCTGCCCGGAGCGCTGCTCGCGCGCGCTGACGTGCAGAATGCCGTTGGCGTCGATCAGAAACTTCACCTCGATCCGCGGCAGCCCTGCCGTCATCGGGGGGATGCCTTTGAGGTCGAAGCGCGCCAGTGAGCGGCAGTCCTTGGCCAGCTCGCGCTCGCCCTGCACCACGTGGATGGCCACGTTGGTCTGTCCGTCCACGCCGGTCGTGAAGTGCTCGGTCGCGCTGGCCGGGATGGTCGAGTTGCGCTGAATGATCTTCGCGACCACGCCTCCCAGCGCCTCGATGCCCAGCGATAGCGGCGTCACGTCGAGCAGCAGAAGGTCCTCGATCGCCTTGGAGTCGCTTCCACTTAAAATCTCCGCTTGTACGGCGGCTCCCAGCGCGACCACCTCGTCAGGATTGAGCTCGATGTGGGGTTTCTTCCCGCGCGCGCCCAGGCCGAAGACCTCGTCCACCAGCTGACGGACCGCGGGAATACGGGTCGAGCCGCCGACCAGGACGACCTCATCAATGGCTGAGGCCTCGATGCCTGCGTCCTTCATCGCCTGCCTGCAAGGATCGGCTGTGCGTGCGATCACCGGTGCGATCAGCCCCTCGAACTGCTGCCGCGTAATCTCGCGCGTATAGCGCTTTCCGCTGGGCAGACCCACATCAAGCTTTGCAGAGTCATTCGAAGACAGCGAGATCTTGGCTTCGATCACGGCCTTGCGAATGGCCTGTACCGCCTCTCCGTTGCCACGAACATCTTCGCCTAGGTCTCCGGCGATGTCGTCCAGCGCAATCGCGATTAGCAGGTTGTCGATATCGTCGCCACCCAGGTGGGTATCGCCGCCGGTCGCGATCACCTCGAAGATGCCCTCGTGCAGCTTCAGCAGGGAGATGTCGAAGGTTCCGCCACCGAAGTCATACACGGCAATCAGGCCGTCCTTGTTCTTCTGGAGCCCATACGCCAACGCCGCCGCCGTCGGCTCGTTCACCAGCCGCAGCACCTCGAGACCCGCGATCCTTCCCGCATCCTTCGTGGCCTGCCGCTGCGCGTCGTTGAAGTACGCCGGAACCGTGACGACCGCCCTGGTCACGGGAGCCTGAAAGAAACGCTCGGCGTTCTTCTTCAGCTGCATCAATACGTAGGCTGAGATTTCCGGTGGCGTCAGCATCAGCCCACCCACGCTCACCTTCAGCACCTCGCCGGGCTTCAGCCCCTCGGCCAGCTTGAAGGGGAAGAGCTTCAGCTCCTCCTGTACGTCCTCCACGTCGCGGCCCATCAGCCGCTTGGCCGAGTACACCGCGCTCGAAGCATCGTGCAGCAGGGTCTCGCGGGCGGCGTTGCCCACCTTCGCGCCATCATCCGTCCACGCCACCACCGAGGGCACCAGCGGCGACCCGTCCTCGCCCGGAATCACCGTCGGGGTATCGCCCTGCATGTACGCCACCAGGGAGTTTGTCGTCCCCAGGTCAATCCCAACTACGCGCTCATCCGCCATCAAAATTCCTCTATTCCTCTACCCTCTGCGCGACAGCTCTCAAAACGAGAAGAGTGTCACATACCGACCGGAGCGCAGCGAAGTGAAGGAATCTGCTTTTGCCACCTAGCCCCGGATTTTTCTCCATCTCTTTCATTGTCCTACAATCGCCGCTTCATGACCCGCAAGCCTGTCCAGCCGCATAAACTTCTTCAAAATTCACTTGACCTCGATAAATCTATATAGGTAGATTTATGCCATGAAGATGAGGCGATCCCTCCAGACGACTCAGGTTCTGGCGGAGTTCCTGAACTCCGCGCAGGAGTGGAGATACGGCTACGACCTCAGCCGCAACACCGGGCTGAAGTCCGGAACCCTCTACCCCATCCTGATGCGGCTAGCCGAGCACGGGCTGCTTGAGACCAGCTGGGAGACCACGGAGGAGGGCAGGCCCCCGCGCCACCTCTACAAGCTGACGCACGCTGGAGCGCGCTACGCTTACGAGCAGAGGAATGCCGAGGCCGCGAAGGTCCTTGGAGAGCCGGCATGGGGAGGAGCAGGGCTATGACGCTCGTTCGTGGCCTGGCGCAAAAGCTCTCGTCCCACGTGGTAAAGCTGGCCTCGCCCGGAGCGAAGGAGTGGGTCCAGGCCCTGGCCCGCGAGGTCGACTTCATCGAAGGCGACTGGAATGCCCTAGCTTGGGCGTTCGGCAGTGTGCGCGCGTTGTTCGGCTACCGCCTCGCGCCCATTCGGTCGTGGGATGAACTCTCCTTCACCGTGGAGAAGTTCGCGGAGCAGAAGCGGCATCGGGTGAACGATGCATGGGTGGCTACGAATTTCGGTTGGCTGAACATGTTGTTAGGGATTTCAAACTTCGGATCGGATCTCCTCCGTGCCGCCACCACAAGAAACCGAATAGGCTACGGCATGGCCGTATTCGGCACTCTCATCCTTACAATTTATTTCTTCCTTCGTCGAGCGGACCCCAATGTTCCGGACCGCGGCGACCTCACTGCCATGACCCGGTTCTATCAGAGGGAGTTATGGCGTGCATGCAGCCTGTCTTCCCCGGATCTCTGGATTGTTGACCTCTCGATCTTGGCGATCATCGTCGGAATGGTGATGGTGCAAGGACCCGCTTGGCAGACTGCGTTGGGAATCTTCCTTGCTATTGGGTTTGGATTGTTTCTGCAGATGCAACGGATCGTTCGCAGGCGGCTCGAACAGATCGAAGCGTTGCTCCACGGAAGAAACTAGATCGCCGATCTGGGGCGGTATCACCTATTAAAATAGGCGATGGCCTGCCGGCCCGCGCATGGCACCCTAGCGGCAGCGCCTGTCCTCTCACCCCTATGGCTTCACTACAGGCATCGTGGCAGCAGCCGAGGCAGCCTCCCCCGAAAAATACTTCGCCAGCGGATCGGGGTGCAGCAGCTTGAGACCCGTAATAACGGCCTTCGCGTTAATGCGAGCTCCTTCGAGACTCGTGTGCGTATGCGGATCGGCGAAGAGCGGCTCGACCGCCTGCTCACCCAGCGCGTCGTACTCACGTCCGATAATCTCGTTCAGGTCGATGAAGGGAACGTGTTCCTCCTCCGCGATCTGCCGGGCCCAGCCGCCGTAGCTGTCGGCTCCGTTCCGCACCACGCGGCCATCCTTCCAGATCTTGCGCGGAATCAGTGAGCACACGATGATGGTCGCCTTCTTCGCCCGGGCCTCGCGAACGTACTCGCGGATGTACCAGCCGTAGGCGTGCACGGTCTCATGCCGCTTCAGGATCGGGTTCTCGATCTCGCGGCTGTCATCGCCGGTCCCCGGCAGAGTTCCCCGGGCGCGAGCCGTATCGTCCAGCGCGCCGGAGTCGTTATGCCCGAACTGCAGCAGGAGAAAGTCTCCGGGCTTCAGACGGTCGAGCACCTCTTGCCAGTGGCCCTCTGTAATGTAGGTGCGGCTGCTGCGGCCTCCGATGGCGCGATTGACGACGTTGATCTTTGCTGGATCGAAGAAGTCGACCAGAGGCTCTCCCCATCCCCACTGCCCGTTGGCTCCATCTCCATGCCCGTTGCGCACGGTGGAGTCGCCGACCAGCCAGAGCGTAGGCAGCGCGGGATTCTTCGGCTCAGGGAGATTCAGACGCGCATTCAGTGCCGGGTCGGTCGTGGTCCCTGCTGCTGGCCCAGTCTTGGGAGCCGGAGTCGTTGTGCTCTGGGCCTGCAAAGCGAAGGGCGACAGAAAGGCCAAAAGAAGGGCGGCGAAGATTCGCATCGATCAATTCCTGAGAAGGGAGTGGGATCTACTGCTTCTTGACCTTGAATGCTATCCTCCTCCATCCCGAAGAGCCAGTGTGGATCGACATGCTCCTGATTGCCCTTCGCCTGCCGTTTAGTTTTCTTTCGCATATTTTTTTGGGCAGGTGTCATCCTGAGCGGAGCGGAGTCGAAGGATCTGCTGTTCTTCTCCTCGCCGAATTTGGATGGAGGACGGGGCGTCCTTCCAATAGGCCAGCACCACATCGGCAGCCTACTGCGCCGGCGCCGATCCAACATGCAGCGGACGAACATGGACCGCCTCGGTCGTCTCGGGAACGGTCCCGTCGTTCACCTGCACCTCCTCCGGAATTCCCTCGAAGAGGATGCGGGTCGAGATGCTGGCGTGGGGATCGATGTGCACGCGCTCGGTCGAGGTCAGCGTGCCCGACCGCACCGTCACCGGCACGTCCACCGAGACCGCGCCGTCGTTGCGGATCTCGACCGCCACCAGCCAGCTCACTCCCTTGCCGTTGCGCGCGGGAAGATCGCGCGGCGTGACGTTGACGATGCTCAGGTCGGCGAGTCCACGGTCGTTGTAGACCCAGTCGTCGAAGAGTGTCGTGAGCATCCGGTGGGTCTCCTCCGGAGTGCGTGGTTTGACGGTGGTGCCGGCGCTCGGACGCGAGCCCGAATCCGCGGCCGAGACCTGTCCCGCGGCCCGTTCCGCGACCTCTTCGACCATATGCTCAAAGGCGTGGGGATCTTCCGGCATGCCCTTGGCCTCCATCTGACGCACCTGCTCGCGGTACCTCGCAAACGTCTGCTTGAGGACGGTATCGCCGACGAGCGAACGCAGCATCCATAGCACGGCGGCGGATTTGGCGCGGTAGTAGACCTCGTCATGCGCCGCAATCAGGCTCTGCCCGGCCTGTCCCGGCGGGGGAGGCTGCGTCGAGGGCAGCGTGGCTGCCGGATTGTTTTTAGGCTCAGCAGAGATCGAAGGGCTAGCAGCCGAGCTGCTGGTCGAGACTCCGCCTTGAGCCGCCGGTCTCACCGCTGGTGCAGGAGGAGTCTCCGGCTCGACCAGCGTCAGCGGATTGATGATCTGGCGCAACTCGGCCAGTGCCCGGTCGCGCCCCAGGGTGGATTCGCTGTAGAGCAGCGCCAGGAACTGGGGTACCCCCTCGTTCAGCCACGGCAGCGAGGATCGAAACCAGGCGTGCGTAAGCGAGTGAGACATCGCGGGCGTGATCTGTCGCGCGTCGGTGGCGGCCATGGGCACGACCAGGAAGGCGGAGTCCTCGAAGGGCTCGCCGGGATGATCGAGGATCGTCAGCGGTCCGAGCGGAGTCTGGCCCAGCCAGTCGCGCAGCAGCGCGGCGACGTCGTTCGAGGCAGCCGTATAGGGCATGATCGCCTCGGGCCGGTCGGTGACGACCGAGAGCAGCTGGTTCTCGGAGGGACGCGAGGCCCGCGACGTAAGAAACAGGCTGGGGGTGCGGAAGCCGATGGGAAGCACCGGCACCTCCGCGACCGCGACGCCGTGCGACTGCGCGACCGCCACATCGGGTTCCTCGGTGGTGTGGGAGAGCGGGTAGCGTCTTCCGTCGAAGAAGGCATCGACCGGAGGCTCGCCGACGTACTCGACGGTCAGGTGCAGCCGCATCGTGCTCTCCTGCTGCTCGAACCGCGAACGGCCGATGGCCTGGAAGAGCCGAGCGCCGTCGCCCAGGAACAGCGGGGGGGAGGAGACGGGGTACCACAGCACATTGCCGAAGCCGCGCAGGGCGGTGCTCTCGGGGGAGATCTGGTCCCAGTCGGCGTGGGTGGCCTGCTCGGCGGGCGCCCCGATCCGCAGCAGTCGCTCGCCCGACGAGGGAATCTCTCCCGAATAGAAGCCGCTGAGCTGGAGCGACTTGCCCGGCTCCAGCGGCTCCGGCAGCTCGACCAGGATCTCTGTGGCCTGGCCGGTGTGATCGGCGTCGGTTAGCAGGGGGTGCTCGGTGAGGTGCAGGGGAGCGGAGGCTGCGAGGCTCTCCCAGTGCAGTGAGGAAGAGAGCTGCAGGGTGAAGCGGTGGAGCGGAGCGAAGCTCCGGTTGGTGACGGTGAAGCGAGCCCGCGCGCGCAGCGAGGAGGTCGCCGGAGCAATATGCAGATCGAGGTCCCACGCGTCGAGAGTGATCGCCGATCGCTCGGCGTCTGTGATCGAGGCCAGCGTCTTCTCCGGCGTTCTCGGGATCTTCGAAGAGCGTGGGGCCTGCGCGGATGGAGCGTGCTCAGGCTCGGCCTGTTCGTCGCTGCGGTGAAAGATGACCTGGCCGTGCGGCTCGGGATCGGCGCCCTGCTGAGCAGTCAATGCAGACGGAAGAGCCAGGGAGGCAAACGCCAGGACGAAGAGGGGAGAACGTGTCATCAAATACTGCCTTGGATTCTGCTTCAAATACTTCCCAGCCCTTTGCGTTTTTTCGCAACCGGCGGTGCAGGCGGGGTCTTGGTTTGGACGCCCCCGGCGTTCCGTTGGCGCATGGCCTCGTACATCACCACGGCCCCAGCGACCGAGACGTTGAGCGAGGAGACCTTTCCCGCCATCGGAATGCGCAGAAGATGGTCGCAGGTCTTCTTCACCAGGTCGTGCAGCCCGGCTCCCTCGCGGCCCAGCACCAGAACGCAGTCGGTGTCGAAGTTGAAGTCGGTGTAGTCAGGGATTCCGCGTTCGTCCAGGCCCACCACCCAGATATTGTTCTTCTTCATCTGCTCGAGTGAACGGACGAGGTTCGTGACCCGGGCGATCCGGATATGCTCCGTCGCTCCGGCCGAGGTCTTGGCCGCAACTGCCGTAATTGGCGCTGACCGGCGCTCGGGCAGCAGCACGCCGTCCACGCCCGCGCCATCGGCGGTCCGGAGCAGAGCGCCCAGGTTGTGGGGGTCCTCCACGCCATCCAGCGCGAGAAAGAAGCGGGTATGCCCATCTGCGGCAGGAGCCAGCAGATCCTCGATGGACAGGAACGCGCGTTCGCGCAGATAGGCGACCACGCCCTGGTGCATCTCGGTCTTGGCGGCGCGGGTCAGCTGATCGCGAGCCTCGGACGAGACCCGAACCCCGGCCGAGCGGGCCAGCGAGGCCAAAGCCGCGAGCTTGGCGTCCTTGCGCTCGCGGGAGATGGAGATGCGGTCGATCCGGCCGTTTCCGGCGCGAATCGCCTCTTCGACGGGATGGAGGCCATAGAGAACGTCCATAACTTCAAGTATCGCAGGCGTGGGCGATCTTGGGTGGCTGGCGCTGCCGCGCGGGTCCGGTCGGCAGGCCATCGTCTTGAAAAGACAATACGCCCTAATGGGCCGCCCGAGAAGCCGTACAATAAAGAACCACTGGTGCCGGGCGTTCTCGAGGGAGATCCGATGGGTCGTCTGCAGCAAAGACAGGCTTTTTTCACGATCAAGTCCGGCGACCGAGACTTTTTGGGGGAACCTCGCGTCCATTCTTCAGTGAGCAGCAGAGCCCTATCCATGACAGCGGCGCAGATTGCGCTGACCCACGAAGAGAATGCTGCGATCGCGCATGGCCTGAAGCGCCAGGACGCCGAGCTCCTCGACCAGCTGATCGAGCAATATCAGCACCGCCTGCTCCGCTATCTTTTATTTCTGACCGGGCGTCGCGAGATCGCCGAAGACCTCTTCCAGGAGACCTGGATGCGGGTCCTGGTTCGTGGAGCCCAGTACAACGGCAAGGCGCGTTTCGATACCTGGCTGTTTACCATCGCGCGCAACCTGGTCATCGATCTCTCGCGCAAGCGGACCATGGCCAGCCTGGACGAGATGAGCGAGAGCGATGACGATGACCGCCCCTTCGAGGTGGCGATCGCCGGGCCTTCGCCGCTCGAGCAGTTCACCTCGCGCGAGGACTCCGCCGAGGTGGGCGAGGTGCTGCTGACGCTTGATGCCTCCTACCGCGAGGTCCTGGTCCTGCGCTTCTATGAAGAGTTGTCGCTTGAGGAGATCTCCGGCGTAACCCGCGCTCCGCTGTCGACAGTAAAGTCGCGGTTGTATCGTGGGCTGGCATCGTTGAAGCCGGAGTTGGAGAAGCTGCGTGGGACTCGTCCTGTGGTGGAGGCGAGAGGATGAGACATCGCATCGAGCTGGGAGCGGCCGACCGCGAGATCGCGCGCGAGATGAGAGGGGCCCTGCACGTGGCGGCGCGTTCTTCCATCGTCAACCGCACCCGCAGGGTCGTGCGGGCGCGGGCCGATCAGATGTCGGTGCGGCGCGACAAGATGCGCAGCCTGTGGGCACCGATGGCGGTCTACGCCTCCATGATCGTCATCCTGGTCTCGGCGGTATGGACGCTGCTCGATCAGTACGACGATTTGAACCCGACCGGTGCTCCGGACTCGAGCTATCAGTACGTGGTGCTGCTGCTCTGGTTCTTTCCCGTCTCGGGGGCGTTGTTGGGAATGGTCTGGTTCCGCCGTAGCCAGGGCAAGAGGTCCAGAGGAGAGATGGCGTAATGAGCTCGCCGATGGCTTCCGATGAAAATCTGAGACAGGATGCCAGGGCGGTTGGGCAGGAAGATGAGCTCAGCCTCATCCCCACCTGGTCGGTCGTGCTGGCGGCCCTGGTCTTCGCCGGCATCCAGTACCTCTTCCACATCGTCATGCCGCATCACAAGCACGAGCTGCTTCCGATGCGGCTGCTGATGGGCTACTCCTGGGGAACGGCCTTTGCCAGCTACGTTCTTCTGGTGGGTTATGTCAGCCGCGACGTGAAGCGCCGCAGAATGCCCGCGGGGTTGTGGATGCTGATTGTCGTTCTGATGCCGGGAGGGATCGGCGCGGTGGTGTACTTTCTTCTGCGCCAGCCCCTCATGCGGCCTTGCCCAAACTGCCGCACCGAGATTCCCTCCACCTGCCACTTCTGCCCGCAGTGCCAATTCCAGATGGCCCCGGTGTGCGGAAAGTGCTTCCGCGGCGTCCAGATTACCGATGCTTACTGCATGCAGTGCGGCCACGATCTAACCGAGGATCATACTCCTGCCCGCCTACGGGTCTATAGCGACTAACCTGCGATTTCAAGATTCCCTGGCCTACCCGCGGGCCCGTTGCGCGTGTGGGCGCACCCTTCGTGACGTTTATACCCCTTCGGGTTGCAGCTCCCGTTGGTCGCTTGATAAATCTATGCACCGACCAACAGGAGGCCCACGGCGAAGCCGGTATACACGTCACGGAGTGACCGCTCCACGCGCAGTGGGCCGCGCGGCAGCGCTGAGGCGTATAGTGACAACAACAATCTTTGATGTTCGTCCCTTAGCGTTCTCGCCCGACGAACATCCTCACTTTCCATGCCACTGAAAGCACTGATTATCGACGACGAACCTCTGGCCCGGCAGGAGCTCCAGTACCTGCTCGAGCACGCCGGCGGCGTCGACGTTCTGGCCCAGGGAACCAACGGCATCGAGGCGGTGGAGTTGATCCGGACGCACCGTCCCGACGTGGTCTTCCTCGACGTCCAGATGCCCGGGCTCGATGGCTTCGGCGTCCTCAAGAAGCTGCTCGACCGCAAGGTACCCCTTCCGCAGGTGGTCTTCGCCACGGCCTACAACCAGTACGCCGTACGCGCCTTCGAGGTCAACGCCGTCGACTATCTGCTGAAACCCTTCGACCGCAAGCGTGTCCTGCAGACGATCGAGAAGGCGCAGAGCCGCATCACGCAGGAGCGCGTCGAAAACGGCCCTGGTACACAGAGCCCGACCGACACCGAATCCAAGCTCGACGCACTTCTGCGCCTCTTCGAAGAGCAGCAGGCCCAGACCCCTACGCGCGTGGCGAACACCGGCAAAGTCGTAGTGCGGGCGCAGAACCGCCTGTTGCTGGTTGACCAGAAGGAGATCTGCTTTGCCACCATCGACGAGGGCACTATTACCGTGGTGACGCCGACCGTCGAGGGCCACTCCAACTGTCGTACCATCGAAGAGCTGCAGGACCAGCTCGACCCCGCGACCTTCTGGAGGGCGCACCGTTCGTTCCTGGTGAACATCCAGCACATTCGCGAGGTGGTGCCGTGGTTCAAGTCCACCTATCAGCTGCGCATGGATGATCCGAAGAAGACCGAGGTTCCAGTGAGCCGCGCCCAGACCAGGCGCCTCAAAGAGCTCTTCAACCTGTAATCTCAAAGGAGGAGCCGGCTGGATTGCGCCGCTCGTCCCTACCTTTCTCTCTGGATAAAAATGATGTTCGTTTCGAAGTCTGTCTCCCTGGCACTCTTTGCCGCTGTCGCATGCACCGCGTTCGCGCAGGACTCCAAGCCCTTGCCCCCACCTGCCGGCCAGCCCAAAGTCTACGAGATCCATCGGGCTTCAAACCCCATCAATGTGGATGGCAGGCTCGACGATAAGGCCTGGAAGAAAGTCGCCTGGACCGACGACTTCGTCGACATCGAGGGTGACGCGAAGCCCAAACCGCGCTTCCGCACCCACACGAAGATGCTGTGGGACGACAAGTATCTCTACATCGCCGCCGAGCTCGAAGAGCCCGAGGTGAAGGCCACGCTCACCCAGCACGACTCCGTCATCTTTCATGACAACGACTTCGAAGTATTCATGAAGCCCCTTCCAAACCAGGAGGACTACTTCGAGTTTGAGATGAACGCGCTCAATACGGGCTGGGATCTTTACCTCGACAAGCCCTACCGCTTTGGAGGCAAGGCCGATAATAGCTGGAACATGGAGGGCCTCAGGACTGCGGTCGCGGTCGAGGGAACGCTCAACAACCCCGCCGACAAGGACAAGGGGTGGACGCTCGAGATCGCGATTCCCTGGACCGCATTCAGCTCGCGCCAGCCCGTGCCCCAGCCCAGGGACGGTACGGAGTGGAGGATCAACTTCAGCCGCGTGGAGTGGAAGGCTGGCCAGCCCAGGGAAGACAACTGGGTCTGGTCGCCGCAGGGCGTGGTGAATATGCACGTGCCCGAGCGTTGGGGATACCTGCGCTTCCGCAAGTAATAGCGCTGCCGCGCGGGCCCACTACGCGTGGGGCGGTCACTTCGTGACGTGTGCACCCCTTCGGGGTTGAGCTGCCGTTGGTCGCTTGATAAATATTCGCGCCGACCAGCGGGAAGCCCACGCCAAAGGCGGTATACGCGTCACGAAGTGACCGCTCCACGCGTAGTGGGCCCGGCCGGCCATCTTCTACTTCTCTTTCTGCTGCGGAGCCTGGCCCTCGATCATCAGGTCGTTCTCGATTCCGAAGGCTCCAGGCGCCGAGTTCGCCTGCATGTAGGCGATGTCCGAGTCGGACTTGTTGAGGACGACGCCATAGAGCGTGACCTTGCCGTTGTTCACGATGATGTGAATTGCATGAAACCCCAGCGGAGGATTGTTGGTGATGCCTCCGGCGAACGCCGCAGGGCTACGGTTTCCTGGTCCCAGGGCCTGCCCGATGGTTCCCTGGTTGGCGTTGTACTTGCGCAGCGCAGGCTGGGTGTAGAGGCGGTTGTAGACCGCGACGCGGATACGGTCGTCATTGGGCGAGAGCGGAAGCACCTTGATCTGGTTATCGACGCTGGTGATCCCCTGAACATTTTTTACAGCTCCCCCCGCATCGTCCTTGACCACCGGACGGGATGCGAAGCCATTCAGGACCAGCGAATTTGCATTTCCCTTGAAGCCGAAGGTAATCCAGTCGAAGACAGAGTAGCGGCTGAGACCGGCGAGGCGCTTGCGGATCTCGGCGACCTTGGGAGCAAGATCCTCCGCCGAGGCGGCCGGAGCCTGTTGTACGGTCTGCGCCAGAACAGGCGTCGTAGAGAGAGGGAAAGAAAGCAGCGCACCGGTGAGACCGAGGGTTGCGGTCCATTGAGAGAGACGAGACATAAACGGATCTCCTTGAAGATCGAAAAAACTCTATCGCATCATGAAGATACCGCCACGCGGCGGGCACGGTCCAGCGGACGGAATCACCCCTACAGGAGTTTTACCTCCGCTTTACACTACGATGCTGATTCCTCTCTTTATGCTGCGATGCTGATTACCTTTGCGATGGCCTCGATCACGCTTGAAGCGGTGGAGATATTCTTCGTGATGCTGCTGATCTTGCCCTTGATCTTACTGAGGGCCTTGTTGCTCGCCTTGATCTTAGGTTCGAGTGCGAGAAGAGCATCGGTGTTACCGTCGAGCTTCGCCCGATTCAGCTCGCTGAGAATCTCGTAGACCGCGTCGCGGGCACCCTGAATCGTGTCCTTGTACCTGATCTCCGAAGCCTCCCAGTAGGCGCGGCCCAGCTGGTCATAGAGGGTTTGGTAGGCCGCGATGGTGTCGGGACTGGGGAGGGCAGGCGGAAGGGGCGTCTCCGCAGCCTGGCCCGTCTCGACGGAATCCAGGGACTGGACAGGGGGCTGGGTAAACTCCTCCGGGGCGCCGGCGTTCTTTTTCTTCGACATGATCTACTCCTTCTCTTTCGAACAGCTGGTTGAGAGTGATTGATAGAAGCCGGACAGATTCTCCGCTGAGGCGCGAAGCTCGGCGATTCGCGCCTGAAGCGCCTCGTTGTCTTTGCTGGTGGCCGCTGCCGCCAGAGCGTGATGGGTGACGGCAAGCTTTTTGATCGAGCTCTCGAGATCGTGCAGCCTATCGTCGGTTGCATCTTTGCTGGCGAGAATGCGAGGCAGACGGGCGATCTCGGCGCGGCGGTCGATCGGAGAGAGCGAGGTCCCAGCATTACGGAGGAAGCTATCCTGCTTCTCGAGGATCTGCTCGTAGTCATTCGCGGATTGCTGACGCAGGGTCTCGATATCGCTGGCGAGGAGCACCGTGATGGCTTCGACGTTCGGGTCCATCTCGCGCAATATCTTCGGCACGGACCTCTTCACCTGACGGCTGGCGAGCATATCGCCGAGGGCCTTGAAGGCTGCGCTCGCTCCGTTGGCCTGGTCCTGGCTGGCGGTAAAGCCGGAGGTCGCCGAGCCGATGGAATCGCCCAGGGTCTTGAGACTGGCGCCACTCGACGCCGCGGCTTCGTCGAGCTTGGGGGAGGAGACTCCGCCGGTCAGGTCGGCGATGGTCTGGGCGTAGGTGCGAAGGCCTGCAAGGATCCTGCCGCGTACCTCGAGCCCACGTTCATTGAGCAGAGGCTTGATGGAATGGGGATCCATCGGCTGCGGGGAATCGAAGCGGGCCACCAGCAGCGAGGCCTGCGCCTGCTGGTCGAGCCTTACAGTCGCGCGGTAGGCGTTCTCCGTGTTGTCGGTAACCAGGGAGGTGGCTCGTGAAAATGCGGCCGTGTTCTTCGAGAGGGGAGAGAGGGAGCACCCGGCAAGCAGCACAAGACCCATGGCTGCCAGGCCAGGGAAGATTCTGAAACCGCGCATGCTGCAAGAAAATCCGTGCCTGCGGGGTTTGTCAAGGTTGAGAGGATGTATTTTCATCAGAAGAGAACGGCAGGAGGTCGTGTGGGGCAGTTTCTGGCTCGAATGGTGGGACGGGGGATCCTGTGGTTTCTGGCCGCGGCCGTCGTCGTATGGGCAGCCGATTGGTTGGTGTGGCAGGGAAGATCGCTGGGAGGGCAAGGCTACGGAACCATGGCTGTCGACCGGTTCGTCGTCGCCCCGCTCAAGGGGAACAAGGAGCAGTACTACCCGGATGGACGCACCGAGATTCGTTGTACCCGGTCGCTTCTGCCGGAGGGACTCCCTCAGGCCGGAGCCAAGCCCTGCTGGTGGGTCGAAAGGAATCCCGTTGTCTTCGATCGTTAGCTTATGCGCCATTTGTTGACAGAACAACCTCTCGCGAAGGCCGCTCGTCCTCTAGACTAGAGGAGTGGCCCCGCACGTTAGTGGCGAAGATTCCCCAGGTGAGGAGAGTTTGCGATGAGCGATAAAGAGAAGAAGCCGCGGAAGAGCCCTGAAAAGGTGGCTCTCTCCCCCGATGAGCCGAAGAAGGCGAAGAAAGAGAAGAGGGACAAGAAGGACAAGCCCGAGAAGGCCGCCAAGCTGGAGGCCCTTAACGCAGAGGCTGCTCCGAAGAAGAAAAAGAAGGATGCCGTGCTGCCAGAGCCGATTGGCGAGATTACGGCCTTGGAGAAGACGCCGGAGATCGCCGCCACGGAGAAGACTCCGCCGACCCATTGGGACATCTCCGAACGCGCGTATCAATATTTTGTCGAGCGCGGCTATCAAGACGGCTTTCATGAGGAAGACTGGCTGCGTGCCGAGCGCGATCTTCAGGAGAATCTTTAACCGGGAGCTTCTCCCCGTGGTTGGAACTCGCACGAGCGGGTAATTGATTACGAAAAGTCCCGTGGAGATCTCTCTCCACGGGACTTTTTCAGGTTGGTCGGTAGCGATGCTAGAAGGGCCACTTCCAGTCGGTCGCCTCCTTGCGGTCGATTCCGTTTTCGTGAGCGTAGTTGACGCTGTCGATGATCTGGTCCTTCAGCCACTCCTTCAGGTGCGCGGCCGAAGCCTGTAGCTTGGGGACGCGGTCGATCACGTCAATCGCCAGGTCGAACCGGTCGATCTGGTTCAGAATTGCCAACTCCAGCGGTGTGTTGATATTGCCCTGTTCCTTGTATCCGCGGACGTGGATGTTGTCATGGTTCTTCCGCCGGTAAGTGAACTTGTGGATGAGCGAAGCATACGCGTGGAAGTTGAAGATCACCGGCTTATCCAGCGTGAATAACGAGTCGAACTCACGCTCAGAGAGCCCATGCGGGTGCTCGGTCTCCGGCATCAGCCGGAACAGGTCGACCACATTGACGAACCGGATCTTCAGATCCTTGCAGTGCTCGCGCAGGATGGAGGTCGCGGCCAGGGCTTCGGCCGTGGGAATATCCCCGGCGCAGGCGATGACCACGTCGGGTTCTGAGCCCGCATCCGTCGAGGCGAAGTCCCAGATGCCGATCCCCTTGGTGCAGTGCTTGATCGCGTCGTCCATGCTCAGGTACTGCAGGTGCGGAGCCTTGTCGGCGACGATCACGTTGACGTAGTTGGTGCTGCGCAGACAATGGTCCGCCACCGACAGCAGGCAGTTCGCATCCGGCGGAAGATAGATGCGGGTGACGTGCGGGCTCTTGTTGGAGACCACGTCGATGAAGCCGGGATCCTGATGGGTAAAGCCGTTGTGGTCCTGCCGCCAAACCAGCGACGTGATCAGGAAGTTGATGGACGAGATCGGCGCCCTCCAGCGCAGCTCGAGCTTCGACTTCTCCAGCCACTTGGCGTGCTGGTTGAACATCGAGTCGATGATGTGGACGAAGGCCTCGTAGCTTGACAGGAAGCCGTGCCGTCCGGTCAGAACATAGCCCTCGAACCATCCCTCCAGAGTGTGCTCGGAGAGCATCTCCATCACACGGCCATCCGGAGCGATGTCGGTTCCGTCAGAGTCCTCGGGGAAGATCTCGGCCATCCACGTCTTCGGCGTCGCCTCGTAGATCACCTGAAGACGGTTCGACGCGGTCTCATCCGGGCCGAAGACGCGGAAGCTGGTCATGTTGCCGCGCATCACGTCGCGCAGAAAACCGCCCAGCGTATACGTGGAGGAGACCTCGTCCTGACCCGGCTTCTTCACCTCGACCGCATACTTGCGGAAGTCCGGCAGCTCCAGTGGCTTGCGCAGCAGACCGCCGTTGGCGTGCGGGTTGCCGCTGATGCGGCGGGTTCCGGTGGGAGCCAGCTCGCGCAGCTCCTCGATCAGGCGGCCGTTCTCGTCGAACAGCTCCTCCGGCCGATAGCTCTTCATCCATTGCTCGAGCTGCTTGAGATTCTTGGGATTGGTCTTCGGATCGAGGATCGGAATCTGGTGCGCTCTCCAGAAGCCCTCCACCTTGTGCCCGTCGACCTCCTTCGGCCCGGTCCATCCCTTCGGGGTGCGGAGCACGATCATCGGCCAGCGCGGACGCTCGGGCGACTTCGTGTTTCCGCTACGCGCCTTCGACTGAATCTCGCGGATCTCGAGGATCGCGCGCTCCATCGTCCTGGCCATGATGTGGTGCATCGTCTCCGGATCATCCCCCTCGACGAAGTAAGGCATCCATCCGTAGCCGCGGAACAGGCTCTCGAGCTCCTCGTGCGAGATGCGGGCAAGAATGGTTGGATTGGCGATCTTATAGCCGTTCAGGTGCAGCACCGGCAGCACGGCGCCGTCGCGCACCGGGTCGAGGAACTTGTTCGAGTGCCAGCTGGTGGCCAGAGGTCCGGTCTCGGCCTCGCCATCGCCCACCACGACCGTGACGATCAGGTCGGGATTATCGAAAGCCGCACCAAAGCCGTGCGAGAGCGAATAGCCCAGCTCGCCACCCTCATGGATCGAGCCCGGAGTCTCCGGTGTGCAGTGGCTCCCGATGCCGCCCGGGAACGAGAACTGCTTGAAGAACTTCTGCATGCCGGTCTCGTCCTGGCTCTTGTCCGGGTAGACCTCGGAGTAGACGCCCTCGAGATAACAGTTCGACAGCACCGCCGGCGCCCCATGTCCAGGGCCGGAGAGATAGATCAGTTCGAGATTGTACTTCTTGATCAGCCGGTTCAGATGCACCCAGGTGAAGGTCTGGCCGGGGTCCGAGCCCCAGTGGCCCAGCAGGCGATTCTTGATGTGCTCCGGTTTCAGAGGCTCGCGCAGCAGGGGATTCTCCACCAGGTAAAGCATGCCGGCGCAGAGATAGTTGCAGGCGCGCCAGTAGGCGTCCATCTGGCGCAGCTCCTCGGCGCTCAGCACTTCGTCCGTGTTGCTCTCCACCGAGCGCGAAGGCTGGCTCCGATGGGACTCGTCGGGGTCGAGCGACGCGCTCGCTACCTGTCCATAAGCCTCATCGTTCTCTTCGAGAACAGCTTTCGAGGTGTGCTTCTTCGCTTTCTCTTTCTCTTTGGGGGACATATACGATCTCCTGGCTTTGGCTTGAAATATTAAAACTTTAAGGCCGAAGAGCAGGCGCCCTGTCAGGCGCCGCCCAGCATGCGCTGAAGATGAATGGCGATCATCCAGTCCTCTTTTGCGGGAACGATGAGAACCTCAGACTCCGACTTTGACGTTGAAATGCATTGAATGGGGCCCGTGGAGTCTTTCTTTTCTGCAAGATTTAACGTGCCGTCCAGATCCATGCCAAGCGGAGCGAGACCATCCAGGACCTCCGACCGGGTCAGGACATCGTGCTCTCCGATGCCTCCGGTAAAAACAACAGCATCCAGCCCCCCCATCAGCCAGCTGAAGCTACCCAGGGCCTTGCGGACGCTGCGGGTAAAGATATCGATGGCGAGCTTAGCTCTGGCGTTCCCCTCGTCGGCGGCCTTGCGCGTCGAGCGCATATCGTTGGGCAGGCCCGAGAGGGCGGCGATGCCGGAGTCGTGATTGAGCAGATACTCGAGCTCATCGACCGCGTTGCCGTGCTCGTGTTGCTGCAGCAGGGACTCGCGTTGCCTTAGCAGATAGAGCACCAACCCAGGATCCAGATCGCCCGGCCGCGTCCCCATCACGATGCCGCCGGTAGGCGTAAGTCCCATGGTGGTGTCGATGGAGTGGCCATCGATCAGCGCGGTGACGCTGCATCCGCTGCCGAGATGGGCGATGGCCATCCGGTGCGGGATCGCCGTTCCTGCCGCCCGCATCTGCTCGACGATCGACTCGCAGCTGAGGCCGTGGAAGCCATAGCGGCGCACGCCGCGCTCGCGATACTCAAGTGGGATCGCGTAGGTTGTGGCCACCTCAGGCATGGTCTCGTGAAAGATGGTGTCGAAGCAGGCGAAGTGCGGCAGTTTGGGAAACTGCGCCATGGTGTCGTGAATGATGCGGATCGCCGAGGGCTCGTGCAGAGGGGCGAAGAGCGTAGCCTCTTCGAGGTCGAGCAGAACCTCATCGGTGATGCGCAGGTGGCGGTCGATCTTCGGTCCAGGATGGACGACGCGGTAGCCTACAGCATCGATCGTGGGAATACCCGGCCCGGTGACGGCCGCAACCACCTCGTCGATGGCCTCACTTGGATCTGGGGCTTCGATCGATGAAGGAGAAGACCTCTTCCCGGTCTTTCCAAAGCGGAAGGTCGCTCGCCCTGAGCCGATTCCCAACACCTCGCCCTCATACAGTGAATGGGGCGAGGCCAACTCGGCGGCGAAGATGGAAAACTTGATGGAGGACGATCCGCTGTTGATGACGAGCAGGTTCAAGGGTGCTGCCTCCGTTGGGTTGGCGTTCTATGCGGACTTCTCTCCGGATACCAGAGAGGCGGGTGGCTCTTCCTTCTGCATAAGGCCCAGCAAAGATTGATAGATGCGGTTGCGGATGTTGAAGCGATCCGAGGCGCGTGCGATGTAACGAATAATAATGTCGACCCCTGCTGCGGCGGGTCGAAGATCGATCGAAGGTTCGGCGCTGAACTGGCTCAACCCCTGCTGCCGGGTTGCGCGCTGCCACTCTGCCTCCGCCTGTTTAATACTGTCTGCAGTCTCCTTCGTAATCGCCTCGCGAATACTTTCGAGGAGTGCGGGGGTATCCGGAGTCGTCGGCAGGTTCATCCGGATCTCATCCCACAGCCATTGGCCCGAGGTCGAGAAGTTGAAGTACTGGCCCGAGATCGCGAAGCTGTTCATGAAGTTCACGCGCCGGCCGGTAGGATGGCCCTGATCGGTCCAGTTGCCTGTCTCGAGCAGCGACGTGCGGAAGAGGCCCACCTCGACCACCTCTCCTCCAATGCCGCTGATCTCCACCCAGTCGCCGACCCGGATGCCGTTCTTGCCCATCAAGATGAACCATCCGAAGAAGGCAAGGATGAAGTCCTGGAAGACCACGGTGATTCCCGCGGTGGCTAGGCCGATAATTGTCGGCATCTGGCTGGGCACGCCGAAGGTGGACAGGATCACCAGAAGCAGCGTAATGAACTGAATCCCCAGCGTCGCAATGGTACGCATCGTGTGCAGGGTGCGGCGATCCACCTTCAGCCTCTCCAGAAGCTTGCTGACGCCGGCGTTGATCAACGCCGAGCAGAGCAGCAGAAAGGCGATAAACGCAATCGACTGCAGAATCAGGTGAACGACGATACCGCGTTGCCGCTTCACCTGATCCAGCCATCTTCCGTAGTTCGAGGAGAGCTGCTTTTCGGTCTGAATCCTGTCCTCGAGGATGGAATGGATCTGCGAGAGCGTGTGCATCTGGTTGAGACGAGCGATGCGCGACATCGTCTGCGTATCCTTGCCATTCGTCGCATTGCTTGCGTTCAGCTTCGATGCGATATCGGTCTGTTGCGCGGTGAAGGACTTTACATCGTCATCGGCTTGGTCCCTGGCCTGCGCGATCGAGTCCATGCGGGTGCCCTGGTCGAACAAGGCGGAGATGCGGCCCGCAAGCGTGCGGTAACCCTTGGCTGTCTGGACAGCTGATGCCCCTGTAGACTCCGACTGCTGATCGAATTTCTTCATCGCAGCCTGGCGCGCGGTCAGCTCACGCTGAATCTGGTCGCGATTGTCTCCGCTCACACGGGCAAGCTCCTCATTCGCATCGGCTAACTCATCGGAGTCAAGTTGTAACTGAGCCTTGGCCGCGTCCAGGTCGTCCGGGTTGACGGGGGCACTCGCGCTTGCCGCCTTGGCCGTTGCCGTCAGTGTATTGACCTTGTCCTGATCCTCTTTGACGATGGTCTGGAGCGACTGGGCCTTCTGTTGAATCGTCATCGCGTTCCTAGCGCCGGGATGAGTGTCGAGCGCCGCCTGGCGGAGAGCCTGGGCGAAGGCCTGATCCACGGCATGGTCCGCCAGTCGCTCAGCCTCACGCGCCAAACGATTCTCCTCGGACGAGACAGCCAGAGGAGCCAGAGCCTCGATCATCTGCCATGGTCTCTGATCGACAAGGCTGTCCGTCGAGCTCTTCGCAGCTCCCCTGCGTTGAAACGAGGGAAGGTTCGCCATGGAGCCACGAGTAAAAAAGAAGCCGATCAGGGAGGAGAGAAGTAACAGGGCCGGAACTGCGATCGAAAGTCTCCTCAGCGCCGTCATCTTCCCACCCTATACCGTATGCGCGGCACGGTCCAAATGCAGCAAAGAAACTCAAGAAGTTTTTACAAACGAGTGGACAGGTTTTGATGCCCTGAGCTTATTTAAACTCTAAGGATATATAGCTGCTAGGTTATATAAATTCATGAATTCTCTCGAGCCGCTCGATGCAACCTTCGCCGCGCTCGCCGATCCCACGCGAAGAGCTATCCTTGCGCGGCTGGCCATGGGCGAGGCCACCGTCGCAGAGCTGACCGGACCCTTCGCGATGAGCCAGCCCGCCAACTCGAAGCATCTAAAGGTGTTGGAGCGAGCCCACCTGATCTCGCGGACGCGATGCGCAGAGACGGCCCTGTCGCCTTGCAGCCGCGCCACTCGCTGAGGCTAACACATGGCTCGACCGCTATCGGGAGTATTGGGAACAAAACTTCGGGCGCCTCGGTCTCCTGCTCGAAGAGTTGAACGCCCAGGAGAGCCGACGTAAAAGACGCCAACCAAAAAGCAGAAGAAAAGAGCAAGCGATAGCTCAGGCGATAACAAAATACGGGAACAATCAAAGGAGGAAGACGGATGGACACAAATACGGCTTCAAAGCTGAAGCTAGCGGCGTCGGGCGATCACGTCCTCGTGATGACAAGAGAGTTCAAGGCGCCACGAGAAATGATCTTCGAGGCATGGACGAAACCGGATCTTCTGCGACGCTGGCTCGTCGGGCCCGTTGGGTGGACGATGACCATCTGCGAGATCGACCTGCGCGTCGGTGGAACCTACCGCTATGAGTGGCAGCATGAGAACGGCCAGCAAATGGGAGTGCGCGGCATCTACCAGGAGATCGTTCCCGGCGAGCGACTGGTCGCTTCCGAAGAATTCGACGATTCCTGGTATCCAGGGGTTGCCATCACCTCTACGATTCTCACGGAGAGTTCCGGCGTGACCACGGTCGAGACCATCGTCACCTATGACACCGTCGAGGCCCGGGACGGCGTGCTGCGTTCCCCGATGGAGAGTGGCGTGGCTGCAAGCTACGATCGACTCGAAAGGATTTTGGCTGCAACCTAGGGTGGATCGACATATTTGGAGAAGGCGAGGCCCGGCCTGCAGGCCATGGTCTTTCTTAAAAATTAAGGATTCGAATTTTCGATACAACCAAAAAGCCGTACTGCATCGGTTACAAATATGCACTCTTCTTTTATCTTTGGGCAGGCCGGACCATGGTCTCACCTTCCAGGGAGGACTCCATCCATGTCGGCTCCAGCCCTCGCCGTCGAATCCCTGGTTCTCTTCGTCGCCATGCCGCTCGCATACCGGTTCTCGCCCTGGCCTATCCCTGCGTTGCCGTGTCTATGGATCGCCGCGCTCTACGCGTACTGGCAGCTTCGCCGCGACTCCACCTTCCCACAGTCTCAGCTCTGGAACGCCGCTCCGCTCCCTTCGCAACTTCCCATGATCCTCGGCATCTTTCTCGTCTCTGCTGTCGCGCTCTGGCTCGCGGTGCATATCTTCGCTCCGGAGCTTCTCTTCAATCTGATCAAGACGCATCCCAGGCTCTGGGCGCTCATCATGGTCCTGTATCCGGTGCTGTCGGTCTATCCGCAGGGCATCCTTTATCGCAGCTTCCTCATGCACCGCTACGCCGAGTTCTTTCCCTCGCGCCTCGGCCTGATCCTTGCCAGCGCCGTGGCCTTCGCTTTCATGCACCTCATCTTCCGCAACCCTCTCGCGATCGGGCTAACCTTCCTCGGCGGCCTGCTCTTTGCGTGGAGATACGACGCGACCTCCAGCCTCCTCACCTCGTCCCTCGAACACACGCTCTACGGCTGCTGGCTCTTCACCCTCGGCCTGGGCAATTACTTCTACCACGGAAGAGTCCGCCTGCAATAAACCTCATCGCAGGATCTGTTGCAGAATCGCCCGCGCATGTTGGCCGATCTCCGGGTTCGGTCCTGCTGCCGCCTGTTGTAGGTATTCGACCGCCGCTGCCGGCTGATTCTGCTGCAACAGCATCATCCCCAGCCCGAAGTTCGCATCCGGCTGCCTCTGGTCGATCTCGAGCGCGCGGCGATACTCCGCAGCCGCGTCGTTAGCGCGGCCTTCTGCACCCAACAGATCGGCCAGATCGGCATGAACTTGCGCATCCTTCGGAGACGTCCGCGCTGCTGCCTCCAGTTGCTGCGTGGCGCCCGCGTTGTTGCGCTCGAGGATCAGCAGCAAACCAAAGCCGTGGTGCGCATCGCCGTACTCCGGATTCAGCGCCAGCGCTCTTTGAAAGTGAGCCTCCGCGTCCTTCAGCTTCTGCTGACCCACCAGCAGGTTCGCGAGATTGTTCTCCGGCTCGGCAAGATTCGGCTGCAAGCGAATTGCCTCTCGGAACGCCTGCTCCGCCGCCACTGCATCGTTCCTCCGCACCGCACACAGACCTTCAAGATTGTGCAGGTCCGCCCGCTCCGGATCAACCGCCATCGCCCGCGACAGCGTGCTCTGCGCCTCATCCAGCTTACCCTGCTGCAGATACGCGTTCGCCAGGTTCGCCAGCAGCGAGTCGTCATCCCCGTCCTTCGCCAGCGCCTGTTGCAGCGTGCTCACCGCGCGATCCAGCTGCCCCGTCGCCAGCAGCGTCGAGGAGAGCTCCTTCAGAGCTGCTGGATCATCTTGACGATGCTGCAGCGCCTGTTCGAAGCTCTGGATGGCATCGTTCGTCTTTCCCGCGCTTGCATACGTTTGGCCCAGAGCGACGTAGGGCTCAGGAGCCTCCGGATGCTCGCGTTCGATGACCCGGCGCAGATTGCCGATACCATCGATCCCCGCGTCTCCCGCCCTCGCCACCGCCAGCAGAAGCTGCGTCTTCGCGGTGGGCGCGGACTTCGGATAATAGATCTCGACCGGCGTCACATCCTGCGGAAGCACCGGCTCCGGAAAGGGCGCAAGCAGGTTGCGAGCCGGACGAACCCGCTGAATATAGTGGTCGGTAAGAACGGTGTGGACCGAGCCCTCCGTGCGCCGCTTCGGCATATGGCAGCTCAGGCAATCGCTGCCCGCGGTCATCTTTACGTTCGTGTGCGAGACCTTCGTATGGCAGCCCTGGCACACCGCGATGTACTGCTTCTTCGCCTCTTCTCCGTGTGGAATATTGTGCGGATTATGGCAGGTCAGGCAAGTCATCTGGCTATTGCGAAAGCAGGCCGAGCGGGGAAGCTGATACGCCGCATGTGCCACCTCGAAATCATCGCTCTTCGCGTCTTTGGGCCGCTCGAAGTATGTCTTGTAGTCTCCCAGCGGCTGCCCCGGCCGGAACGACTCGATGTCGCGGCCATAATCGCGAATCGCATTCGGAGTGTGCCGCGCGCTGGTCTCCAGGTGACACTCCATGCAGATCTCCAGCTGCCGCTCGCGAGTCAGCTTCGCCGGGTTGACAATCCTGCTGCGAATCTCCTCCGTGCTCGCCTTTCCGTTGGTCGCCGCCTGCACGTGCGCCGCGCCCGGCCCATGGCAGCGCTGGCAGTCGATCCCCTCCGGCAGCTTCTCCGGAAACACCGTCGTCTCCGCCCCTGCCTCACCACCCCGCACATACGCGTTGTGGCAGAACATGCACTCCGGCCCGATCGCGCCGTGCATATCCGGCTGATCCACGCGGTCGAATCCCGGGCTCATCGCCCAGCTCCCCGAGTTCTCCACGTACCAGCTCACCGGAAGCTCGATCAGCTTGCCCCTGGCTGTTCGATGCAGATATGTTCGCGCATGATTGCCGGAGCCGATCACATAGTCCACCTGCTCCTCGAGCACGTTGGTCTCATGCCCCTCGGCATCGAGCGTCGATCTTTGCTGAAAGAAGTGCCCATCCCGCTCCACCATCGTGTAGCGCAGCCCTGATTTTTTATGAGTGAAGATGTTGGTCTTGCGATAGTCCTCGATCACGTTCTCCGTCGTCGGCCGATAGAACGAGCGGCCCATCCCGGTCTTACGAAAGGTGTTCGCAATCTCCGCATGACATGACGCACAGACCTGCGAGTCGATATATCCAGCATTCGCAGCAACTGCCTGATGTGTCTTGGCAACCTCGTTCGTCGCCCTCGTCCGCAGACCATACCACACCCCGGCCGCCACAACCGCAAGGCCGCAGACGATCGCGGCGATCTTCCACACGCCGGGCCTCGGCTCTAGCTTCCGGATCGAGTTCGACATAAGAGCAGCAACGGCGTCAGAGTTCTCTTTCGAGGAAGATCGGCCCACGCAAAGATTAAGTCAACCGCACGAAGTTGAGGTCAACCGAAAAAGATAAGTTGCTTAATGCGCAAACCTGCTTGCGTAAATGTGAGCCATCATAGCACCATGGTCCGTAAGGATGCATGATGGTCTACGCGCCTGTATTTCATCGGGCTGCGTCGATCGAGAGCCCTATCCGTTCATCGAGAAAGGAAGCTGTTTGGAATCGCTTCTAGGAAAAGTAGCGCTCGTCACCGGAGCCTCCCGCGGCATCGGCCTTGAGGCCGCGCTCGCTCTCGCCCAGGCCGGCGCGGACGTCGCCGTCAACTATCTCCGCTCCCAGAACGAGGCCATAGAGCTCGTCGAGCAGATCAAAAAACTGGGCCGCCGCGCCCTCGCCCTTCAGGCCGACGTCTCCCGCGCAGACGAGGTCAAGCGCATGGTCGCCGCGCTCGAAGCCAACCTAGGCGGAATCGATATCCTCGTCAACAACGCCGGCATCAATCCCGGCAGGCCCTTCGCCAACCTCACGATTGAGGACTGGAACCGCACCCTCGCGACCAACCTCACCTCGGCCTTTCTCGTCTCGCAGGCAGCCCTGCCGCACATGCGGGGCCGGCGCTGGGGCCGCATCCTCTTCCTCTCCTCGGTTGCGGCCCAGACCGGCGGCGTCATCGGGCCGCACTACGCCGCCAGCAAGGCCGGCATGCTGGGTCTGATGCACAGCTACGCCAATCTGCTGGCGAAGGAGGGCATCACCTCCAACGCCATCGCTCCCGCGCTCATCGAGACCGACATGATTCGCAACAACCCGGCCATCCGCCCCGACCTCATCCCGGTCGGCCGCTTCGGCCGCTCCTCCGAGATAGCCGACGCCGTCGTCTTCCTCGCCTCCAACGGCTACATCACTGGCCAGACCCTCAATCTGAACGGGGGCTGGTACATGAGCTAATTTGTTGCGACATCTTTTTTATGAAAGACAGGCGCTACCGCGCGGGCGTCCTGCGCGGACGGCGGTCACTTCGTGACGCGTATACCGGCTTCGCCGCGGGCCTCCCGCTGGTCGTCGCAAACATCTTCACAAGCGACCAACGGGAGTTCCGCCCTCGAAGGGGATACACGCGTCACGAAGGGTGCCCGTACCGGGGTCTCCACAAACAGGTCTTCGTTTGTGGGGTGGACGAGCGCAGTGGGCCCGGCCGGCAGGCCATCGCGCGACAGCGCAAGCACGATTGCTCTAAAATCCCTTTACCTGCCACAACGCGGTTCTAACCACTCTCTAAATCAATCGAATGGATCATCCCTCATGCCGGAGACGAGATTGAACGAAGCCCACTCCTCCGCGCCTGAGGTGAAGATGCCCCCCGCTGGCCTGCGCAAACGCTGGTTCTACGTTCTGCCCGCGGCCTTCGTCACTTATAGCCTCGCCTATCTCGACCGCGCCAACTATGGCTTCGGAGCGGCGGCGGGCCTGGCCGCGACCCTGCACATCACGGGAGCCCAGTCCTCGCTCCTCGGCGCTCTCTTCTTTCTCGGATACTTCACCTTCCAGATCCCCGGAGCCACCTTCGCCCGCAAGCACAGCGCCCGCTGGCTCATCTTCACCGCGCTCATCCTCTGGGGCTCGCTCGCCGCGCTCACCGGCATCGTCCGCCACTTCTGGATGCTCGCCCTCGCCCGCTTCCTCCTGGGAGTCGCCGAGAGCGTCATCTTTCCCGCCATGCTCTACCTGCTCACGCGCTGGTTCACGCGCGAGGAGCGATCCCGCGCCAATGCCCTGCTCATCCTCGGCAATCCCACCACCGTCCTCTGGATGTCCGCCATCACCGGCTACCTGATCGAGGCCGTCGGCTGGCAGAAGACCTTCATCCTCGAAGGCGTGCCCTCCGTCCTGTGGGCCCTGGTCTGGATCCTCATCGTTCGTGATCGTCCCTCGCAGGCAAAGTGGCTCGACCCCGAGGCCGTCGAACATCTCGAAGACCACCTCGCCCACGAGCAGGGCTCGGTCGTCCCCGTCGACTCCATCCGCCAGGCGCTGCTGCGTCCCGACGTCATCCTCCTCTCCATCCAATACTTCCTCTGGAGCGTCGGGGTCTACGGATTCGTCCTCTGGCTCCCGACCATCGTCCGGCAGGGAAGCTCGCTGTCGATGGGCCAGACCGGCTTGCTCTCCGCGATCCCCTACCTGGCCGCCATCCTGATGATGATCCTTGCCTCGTATCTCTCCGATAAGTACCAGCGCCGCGAAGCCCTGGTCTGGCCCTTCCTTCTGATCTCGGGAATCGCCATGCTGGGCTCCTTCTTCTTCGCCGGCAAGAGCTTTGCCGTCTCCTTCGTCTGCCTCATCGTCGCGGGGGGCTGCATGTACGCTCCCTACGGTCCCTTCTTCGCCATCATTCCCGAGCGCCTGCCCCGCAACGTCACCGCCGAGGTGCTCGGCATGGTCAATGCGTCGGGAGCGCTGGGAGCATTTGCGGGAACCTACTTCGTCGGCCTGCTGCAGGCCTGGACCGGAAGCTCGCGCATGGGCTTCCTGCTGATGTCCGCGGGGCTGATCGGGTCGGCCTTCCTGACGCTGATGTTGCCTAAGAGGACGCAGCAGGCATGAAAGAATTGCTCTGCCGCGCGGGCGCCCTACGCGGGCAGCGATCACTTCATGACGCGTATATCGTCTTCGGCGCGGGCTTCCCGTTGGTTGGCGCAAAGATTCTTCAAGCGACCAACGGGAGCCGGGAGTACACACGTCACGAAGTGACCGCTCGTACCGGGGTCCCCACAACAGGTCTTCGTTTGTGGGGTGGCCGAGCGCAGTGGGCCCGGCCGGCAGGCCATAACGATTAAATATGGCAATAAAGCCTAGCTCCGTCTCAATCGTAAGCGTCCTCGAAAGTGGAAGTGACCTCTTCGAGACCGTAAAGACGCATGCCCGCGGCCCTGAGGGCAGCCTGCCCATCACTCCCGAGATGCTCCTCACCCGCCCCTCGGGAGACCTCTTCGGCCTCAGCCAGGACGCCGGCATGGGCTGGGATCCCGCCCGCCTGCTCGACCCCGAATTCCTCATCCTCAGCACCCACGGCGGCCTCCGCGCTCAGGACGGAACCCCCATCGCGCTGGGCTTCCACACCGGCCACTGGGAGGTCGGCCTCCTGGTCTCCGAGGCCGCCCGCGAGTTCCGCAACCTGCACGCCCTCCCCTTCGCCGGTGCCTGCACCGACCCCTGCGACGGCCGCACCCAGGGAACCGCGGGGATGCTCGACTCGCTGCCCTACCGCAACGACGCCGCGCAGGTGCTGGGCCGCCTCATCCGCTCGCTCCCCACGCGCAAGGGAGTCGTCGGCATCGCCACCTGCGACAAGGGCCTGCCCGCCATGATGATGGCGCTGGCCGCCTGCGGCCCCTATCCCAGCATCCTCGTCCCCGGCGGAGTGACGCTCCTGGCCGACGAAGGTGAAGACGCGGGCAAGGTTCAGACCATCGGAGCCCGATACTCCCAGCACCAGATCACCCTCGAGTACGCTGCCGAGATGGGCTGCCGCGCCTGCGCCACCCCCGGCGGAGGCTGCCAGTTCCTCGGAACCGCCGCCACCTCGCAGGTCGTCGGCGAGGCCCTCGGACTCGCCCTGCCCCACACCGCACTCGCTCCCTCCGGCCAGCCCATCTGGCTCGACTCCGCCGTCCGCTCCGCGCGCGCCATGCTGCGCATGACCCACCTGGGCATCGCGACCACCGACGTTCTCACCGACGCCGCCATCCGCAACGCGATGGTGCTGCACGCCGCCTTTGGTGGTTCGACCAATCTTTTGCTGCACGTCCCGGCCATCGCGCACGCGGCGGGTCTGCGCCGCCCCAACGTCGCAGACTGGACCGCTGTCAATCGCCAGATTCCTCGCCTGGTCGACGCCCTCCCCAACGGCCCCAACAACTTCGCCACCGTGCAGGTCTTTCTCGCCGGCGGCGTACCCGAGGTGATGCTGCATCTGCGCCGCGCCGGTCTGCTCGATACTTCGGTACGTACCGTGACCGGCGAGACCCTCGACGAGAACCTGAACTGGTGGGAGCAGAGCGAGCGCCGCCGCAGGCTTAGGGAGCAGCTGCGATCGCTCGACGGCGTCGACCCCGAAGAGGTGATCCTCTCGCCCGACCGTGCCCACCAGCGCGGCCTCACCGCCACCGTCTGCTTCCCGGTCGGCAACCTCGCCCCCGAGGGCTCAGTCATCAAGAGCACATCGATCGACCCTTCGCTGATCGACGTCTCCAACCGCTTCCGCCATGAGGGCCCGGCCCGCGTCTTCATCACCGAAGAGGCCGTCATCGCCGCCATCAAGCAGGGCAAGGTCGGCAAGGGCGACGTCATCGTTCTGATCTGCGGAGGCCCCGCCGGGGCCGGCATGCAGGAGATCTACCAGATCACCTCCGCGCTCAAGAACCTTCCCGACTGCAAGCACGTCGCCGTGCTCACCGACGCCCGCTTCAGCGGCGTCTCGACGGGAGCCTGCATCGGCCACATCTCCCCCGAGGCGCTCGCCGGGGGACCGATCGGACGCATCCGCGAGGGCGATTGGATCGAGATCGAGCTCGACCGCGAGGCTCTGCACGGGAGCGTCAACCTGATCGGCGAGGAGAAAGAACGCTTTTCTGCAGAAGAAGGAGCGCGTCGGCTTGCCACCCGCACACCACGCCCTGACCTCGCGCCCCATCCCATGCTTCCGCCCGCGACCCGTCTGTGGGCCGCTTTGACCCAGGCCAGCGGAGGCATCTGGGGAGGCTGCGTTTATGACACCGATGCTATCGTTGGCCTGCTTGAGCGAGGAAAAGAGAATGGCCTGCCGGCCGGGCGCCCTACGCGGGCGGCGGTCACTTCGTGACGCGTGTTGGGCCTTCGGCGTGGGGCTCCCGTTGGTCGCTTGCAAAGATTCCTACGCCGACCAGCGGGAGGCCCGCGGCGAAGCCGGTATACGCGTCACGAAGTGACCGCTCCACGCGCAGTGGGCCCGCGCGGCAGCGCTAATCGCTTTTCTAAAAAGGAGAAGAAGACCAGATGAAGCTTTATCGCACCCAGTCCGGAGCCTTTGTCGAAGAGAACGATCAATATTTCCCCGTCGAGACCAAAAGCTGGGACGAGCTGATCGCCAGCCCCGATGTCTACAGTCGCGCCAAAGCTGCTCTTGCAGGCAAGCCGGCGACATCCTTCGACACCAGCCAGATCCTCTCTCCCGCCGTGAGCCAGGAGGTCTGGGCCGCGGGCGTAACCTACTACCGCAGCCGCGATGCCCGCATGGAGGAGTCCAAGGACGCGGGCGGAGGAACCTTCTACGACCGCGTCTACAACGCCGAGCGCCCGGAGATCTTCTTCAAGGCGACCGGCCGCCGCGTGGTGCGGAGCGGCGACCCGGTCCGCATCCGCAAGGACGCGAGTTGGTCGGTGCCCGAGCCCGAGCTGACTCTGCTGATCAGCTCCGCAGGCCGGATCACCGGGTACACCATCGGCAACGACATGAGCTCGCGCGACATCGAGGGCGAGAACCCGCTCTACCTCCCGCAGGCCAAGGTCTACGACGGAAGCTGTGCCCTGGGCCCCTGCATCCTACTGAGCCCGGAGCCTTTGCCGAAAACGACCGCGATCTCGATCGAGATCAAGCGCGGCGGATCAACGGCCTTCTCGGGCACGACGACGCTGGCCGAGCTGAAGCGCGATCCGCAGATGCTGGCGGACTATCTCTTCCGCGACAACAGCTTCCCGGAGGGAGCCTTCCTGATGACTGGCACCGGAATCGTTCCCGGCGACGAATTTACGCTGTCCAGCGGAGACGTGGTGCGGATCTCGATCGAGGGGATTGGGATGCTCGAGAATCTGGTGGATTGATCACTCTCCAGGTTTCAAGTCAAGACCTGCGTTCCACGTGGAACACAGGTCGTCAATGTGGAAAAGCTTGAAGAAATGGGCGGTGGCCTGTCACGCCCAGCTGCAGAGAGTCAGCTTCTAATCCTTTTGTGAGAGCGCGTCGAGCGTTTCCACTCCATGGATGGAATCGGTTGCCAACACCCCGGCAGTGAAGAAGGCCCCGGCGGGAACGATTCCGGCGATAGGCCACAGATCGTAGGGAGTTTCGAAGACAAAAGACCCAGGCGCAAAGCGAGCAAGGGAGAGCCGTAGCGCGTAGGTCAGCATCACCCCCGCCACCGTCCCGGCAGCATAGAGGAGAATCGTCTCCTGCAATTGAAGCGAATAGAAGAAAGAGGGTGGAGCACCCAGAACTCTGAGGACGGCAAACGGATGGACCTTTTCCCGCACCTGAGAGAACCGATTGATCGCGAGGAAGCAGAGATCGACGATCAGACCGAAGAGGAGCATGCCGACAAGGGTCAGCTTGAAGACCGTCGTCACTGCATATGAAAGCAGCGGCCTGAGGTGTGTACCGGACAGAGTGAGCATGATCATCACGGCAAGGGCTACCCCGAATAAATTCAGCAAAGTTTGCTGAGAGTGATGGCGTAGATCTCCGGTGACGATGCGATGGATCATAAGGGCGGTCGAAAGAAAATGGATTGCGGGTCTAAAGCTGTCAGTCTTTCAAATGCGACCCTTCCCTGTCTTTATTATTTCTCGTCAGCTCTCCGTTGACCATCCGCATGATATCCAGTGAGTTCAGGCGACGCAGCTCCTCGGGCAGGGCTCCATCGGGGCAGTCCTGGTAGCAGACCGGGCGGGCGAAGCGGGTGATGGCACGGGTTCCCACTGAGGTGGAGCGGCTATCGGAGGTTGCCGGATACGGTCCTCCGTGGACCATCGCGTGCGAGACCTCGACCCCGGTGGGGTAGCCGTTGAAGAGTACGCGGCCCACCTTGGTCTCGAGCACACGGATCAGCTCGCTCGCCTGGGCGATGTCCTCGTCGGTACCCTGGATGGTCGCGGTGAGGTGACCGTGCAGATCTTCGGCGGCTCTCACCAGATCGGCCATCTTCCCGTACTGGACCAGCAGGGTGGTCGGACCGAAGATCTCTTCTTCGAGCGTGTTCTGGCTGGTATAGTCCTCCAGCTTCACGCTGAAGATCGTTGCAGCGCGGGCCGCGGTCTGGCCGTCAATGACGGCCTCGCTTTCGGCGAGAAGGACGGCGCTTCCTTCGCGTTTCCGCTCCTCGACGGCGGTGCGGTACTTGTCGGCGATGCCGGGGGTCAGCATGTTCTGAGGGGCGAGAGCCTTGACGCCAGCCTGGAGGGCGTCGGTGAAGGCTCCGTCCGCCGGTGATCCGCTGCTTGGAAAGAAGACCAGGCCGGGCTTGGTGCAGAACTGGCCTGAGCCGAGGGTGAAGGAGGCCTGCAGACCTTGCGCCAGGGAGGGTCCGCGCTCTTTCATGGCCTGGGGCAAGATGAAGAGGGGGTTGGTGCTTCCCATCTCGGCGTAGCAGGGGATGGGCTCGGGGCGCTCGGCGGCGATGCGCATCAGGGCGTTGCCTCCGCCCTGCGATCCGGTAAAGGCGGCGGCCTTGATGGCGGGGTGCTTGACGAGCGCGACGCCGACGTCGATTCCGTCGTCGAAGAGAAGGGAGAAGACTCCGGCGGGAAGTCCGCTCTCTTGCACGGCCCTCTGCATGGCCTTGCCGACCAGCTCGCTGGTGCCGGGATGGGCGGGATGCGCCTTGACGATGACGGGGCAACCGGCCGCGAGGGCGGAGGCGGTATCGCCACCCGCGACCGAGAAGGCGAGGGGAAAGTTGCTGGCGCCAAAGACGGCGATAGGACCGAGAGGCCGGTTCATGGACCGGATGTCGGGCCGGGGCAGAGGCTTGCGGTCGGGAAGGGCCTCGTCGATGCGGGCGTCGACCCAGGAGCCCTCTTCGAGGACCTCGGCGAAGAGGATGAGCTGGTTGGTCGTGCGGGCGAGCTCACCCTGCAGGCGGGGCAGGGGGAGGCCAGTCTCTAAGTTGGCGCGCTCGACGATGGCTGCGCCCTGCTCTGCGATAGCGGCGGCGGCTTTGCGGAGGAAGGCGGCGCGGGCGCGGCCGGAGAGGGCGGAGTAGGGGAAGAAGGCGGCGCGGGCGAGCTCGGCGGCCGCCTCAATCTGGGCCTCGGTTGCCGAGAAGAAGGCCGGTTCCAGCTTTTGGCCGGTGGCGGGATTGATGCCGTGAAGGCTGGAGGAGCCGGGGGTTACGGCGCTGTCTCCGATGAGGGAAAGACCTGAAAGTGAAACCTCGACTGCCGGCATAGATAAATCTCCTCACCCTTGAAGTGTGCGTAAGGCGCAATCCCCACTGCGCTTGAAACGCCGGACCAGTGTAAATCACTGTGGAAGGACGTGCGCTGCCGCGCGGGCGCCCTACGCGGGCGGCAGTCACTTCGTGCCGCGTGTCTGCCCTTCGGGGCGGGGCTCGGCTCCCGTTGGTCGCTTGCGAAGATGTTTGCGCCGAGCCGAAGGGAGGTCCATGCCGAAGGCGGTATACGCGTCATGAATTGACCGCCCGTACCGGGATCCCCACAAACAGGTCTTCGTTTGTGGGATGGCCGAGCGCCGTGGGTCCGGCCGGCAGGCCATCTTCCTCTTAGAGAACGCGGGAGTGGACGTAGCCGCCCTCGTTGAGGGCAGCGAGGAGCTGGTCGACCTGCTCGCGGCCGCGCGTCTCGAGGGTGATGTCGATGGTGGTGTCGCCGAGGTTCACTCCGTAGTAGGCGCGGTTGTAGAGCGTGTCGACGATGTTGGCGCGGTGGTGGGCGATCAGCTTGGTCAGCTCGGCGAGGGCCCCGGGCTTGTCGAGCAGGTGGATGCGCAGGCGGATCATACGGCCGTCCTGTACCAGGCCGCGCTCGATGATGCGGCTCAGCAGGGTGACGTCGATGTTGCCTCCGCCGATGATAACGGCGGTGCGGGCTCCGTTGAGCGAGGTGCGGTGCTGGAGGAGGGTGGCGAGGCCGGCGGCTCCTGCGCCCTCGGCGAGGGTCTTCTCGCGCTCGAGCAGGACCAGGATGGCGGAGGCGATCTCGTCTTCATCGACGGTGACGATCTCGTCGACGTAGCGCGCGATGACGGGAAGGGTGATCTCACCGGCGCGGCGGACGGCGATGCCGTCGGCGATGGTGGTCGCGGGCGGGATAGTGACGGGGTGGTGCTCGCGGACGGCCATCTGCATGGAGGGCAGACGCGAGGTCTGGGCTCCGATGACCTTGATGTTGGGGTTGGACTCCTTGATGGCGCAGGCGATGCCGCCGATCAATCCGCCGCCGCCGATGGGGACGACGACGGCTTCGAGATAGGGGATCTGCTCGAGCAGCTCGATGGCGATGGTGCCCTGGCCGGCCATGACGGCGGGGTCGTCGAAGGGGTGGATGAAGGTCATATTCTGCGCGGAGCAGATGCGGCGGGCCTCTTCGTAGGCCTCGTCGTAGTTGGCTCCGTGGAGGACGACCTCGGCGCCGAAGTTGCGGGTGGCGGTGACCTTGACCAGAGGCGTGGCGAGCGGCATGACGATGATGGCGCGGATGCCGCGGGAGGTGGCGTGGTAGGCGACTCCCTGGGCGTGGTTGCCGGCGGAGGCGGCGACGACGCCGAGCGCGGCCTGCTCGGGGGTGAGCAGGGCGATGCGGTTGAGGGCTCCGCGCTCCTTGAAGGAGCCGGTCATCTGCAGGTTTTCGAGCTTGAGGAAGATCTGCTGGCCGGTGAGGGCGGAGAGGGTGCGCGAGTGAGCGCAGGGGGTGAGGTAGATGGAGCCGTTCAGACGCTCGCGGGCGGCGACGACGTCAGCGAGCGTGATGGTGGGGGCGCTGCTGGAGGTTTCGGATGGGGTTGGGCTCAAAGGTCTGCCACTCCTGGCTGAAGCGTATTTACGTATTCTAATTTCTTCTTGGTAAAGCCATGCGCTGCCACGCGTAGTGGGCCCGGCTGGTAGGCCAATCTTTTTTTCTCCTGATACTGCCTACCGTCGCGCGCGAAATTTATTGGCGAGCGAAAACTCATCGCGAAGGCCGGGGGTGCGGAGATTCTCGCGCACGTGCGCCAGGCGTTGTTCGAGGGCGTGCAGGGTCTCGGCGATGGGTGACGTGTTGGTGAGGGCGACGTCGCGCCACATGCTGTAGGGGCTGGCTCCCAGGCGGGTGGTCTCGCGCAGGGCGCGCCCGCCGATGGCTGCGATCTCGGGCGCGTCGCCGAAGCGGTCCTCGAGCAGGGCGGCGAGGGCGGTGGAGAGCATCTGCGGAAGATGGCTGACCCAGGCGCATATCTCGTCGTGGCGGGCGGGTTCCATGTCGAGGGTGCGTGCTCCGATAAAGCCGATCCAGGTGCGCCACTCGAGTTCGATAGCCGTGGGCTCGGGATGGGTAGGGGTGAAGAGCCACATGGCTCCGTTGAAGAGCTTTCCCTCGGCGAGGAGGGCTCCTCCGGACTCCTTGCCTGCCATGGGATGGCCGGGGAGGAAGGCGGCCTTGTCGGGGGCGTTGAAGAGGGTCTGGGCGAGTTCACAGATCTCGAGCTTGGTGCTGCCGACGTCTGTGATGAGCTGGCCTGCGGTGGTCACCGCGGCGAGCTGCTGCATCCAGTCCTTGATGGCGAGGACGGGCATGGCGAGGAGGATGACGTCGGCCTGGCGGGCGAGCTCGAGCGCTCCCCAGGGATTGCCGGCGGCGCCCTCGATGGCTCCCATCTGGCGCGCGGCTCCGAGCTCAAGCGAGCTCAGGTCCCAGCCGTCGATGCGGCCGGAGAAGCCGGCGGAGCGGAGGGCCAGACCGGTGGAGGCACCGATCAGGCCCGTTCCGAGGATGAGGATGCGTTCGATCACTTCTGGGGACTTCTCCTTCAAAAGCTTGTGGCCTGCCGGCCGGGACCACTGCGCGTGGTGCGCCCACTTCGTGGGGTGTGAGCCCCCTTCGGGGGTGCTGCCGTTGGGTGTCTGGACAAATCTTTGCGCTGACCAACGGGAGGCCCACGCCGAAGGCCCAATACGCGTCACGAAGTGACCGCTGCCCGCGCAGGGCGCCCGCGCGGCAGCGCCTGTCTTTACGCGACGTTACGGCCGACGATGGGGGCGAGCTGGCGAAGCTGCTCGACCAGGTGATTGAGCTGATCGGGATACATGCTCTGGGCTCCGTCGCTCATGGCCTTGTCGGGGTTGGGGTGCATCTCCATCAGCAGGCCGTCGGCACCGGCGGCGACCGAGGCGAGCGCCATGGCGGGCACGAAGTCGCGGATCCCGACGCCATGCGAGGGATCGGCCAGCACCGGCAGGTGCGTGAGCTTCTTGAGCACGGGGATGGCGGAGATGTCCATGGTGTTGCGGGTGGCGGTCTCGTAGGTGCGGATGCCGCGCTCGCAGAGCATGAGGTCGTAGTTGCCGCCGGAGAGGATGTACTCGGCCGAGAGCAGGACCTCTTCGATGGTGGCGGAGATGCCGCGCTTCAGCAGGCAGGGCTTACGGACGTGGCCGAGCTCGCGCAGAAGGTTGAAATTCTGCATGTTGCGGGCGCCGATCTGGAAGCAGTCGATGTAGGGCAACATGATCTCGATCTGGGAGATCTCCATGACCTCGGTGATGACGAGCAGGCCGGTCTCGTCGCCGACCTCGCGCAGAAGCTTGAGGCCTTCGACGCCCATGCCCTGGAAGCTGTAGGGCGAGGAGCGAGGCTTGTAGGCCCCTCCGCGGAGGAACTTGCCCCCGGCGGCGGCGACTTTTTTGGCGGAGTCGAGGATCTGCTCGCGGGATTCGACCGAGCACGGGCCGGCCATCACGATCACCTCTTTACCTCCGACGACGACGCCGTTGGGGAAGATGATCCTGGTGCCCTCAGGGCGGAAGTTGCGCCCGGCGAGCTTGTAGGGTGAGGAGATGCGGTAGGCATCGTGAACGCCGCCGAGAACCTTGAACTCGGCCACGTCGAAGTGCTCGGGGGTTCCGACCCCGGCCAGGATGGTCTGGGCCGCTCCGGTGGTGCGGTGAACGTTGAATCCGAGCTCGACCATGCGCTCGATTACGCGTTGAATATGCTCCTCACTTGCCGTGTCCTGCATCGCTACGATCATCGTCTTGGCTTCGCTTCCTATATGAAACAGAATGAGTTACAAAATGCTCGAACCTTTGGCCGAACGGCTGGCCTGAATTCTTAATCGTGAGTTCTCTGGAGCGCCCGCATCACGTCGATGATGCGCTCGAAGATGTCGACCACCTCGGTGCTGGAGAGGGGGCCGGGGTTGACGCTGCGAACATGCTCGAAGACCGCCTTCTCACGCTGCGGCTCGTATACGGGAAGGCTGGACTTTTGTTTGAGCTGACCGATGGCGCGTGCGGCTTCGGCGCGCTGGTTGATGAGCCGGACGATCTGCTCGTCGACCTCGTCGATCTTTTTCCGCCAGTCAGAGATCTCCATCGATTTTCCTTATGCTGCGGCGGGGAGGGTGCGGCCACCGCTGGGTTTTGAGTTACAGATCATGATAAACGGACGGTTTTTCTGGCTGCCGTCCTGAAGTTGGAGCAGTACGCTCACGCACGCAGCTCCTTAATAAAGGAACCGACGGCTACGGCGGCCTGCTCGGGAGCTGTTTTTTCGATCAGCTGCACGATGGCCGAGCCAATGACGGCGGCGTCGGCGAAGGCCGAGACCTCACGGACGTGCTGGGCGTTCGAGATGCCGAAGCCGAGTGCAATGGGAAGCTGGGTGAACTGGCGCAGACGGCCGACCACCTGTGCGGCGTCCTCGGTGAGTGAGCTCCGGATGCCGGTGATGCCGGTGCGGGAGATGGCGTAGACGAAGCCCCGCGAGTTTTCGGAGATCGCCTTGAGCCGCGAATCAGGCGAGGTCGGGGCAGCGAGAAAGACGGGCGCGAGCGAGTTCGCACTCATATGCTCGAGGTATTCGGCTGCCTCTTCGACGATCATGTCGGTCAGCAGAACGCCGTCGGCTCCGGCGTCGGCGGCCTGGGCGCAGAAGTCCTTGAGGCCAAGGCGAAGGACGGGATTCAGGTAGGAGAAGAGGATGATTCCGGCCTGGGGGCGGGCGGCGCGGAGTTCTTTGGCGAGGGTGAGGACATCGGTGAGACGGGTGCCCTTGGCGACGGCGCGCTCGCTGGCTCGCTGGATGACGGGACCGTCGGCGAGGGGGTCGGAGAAGGGGACGCCGAGCTCGAGGGCGTCGGAGCCGTTGTCGATGGCGGCGAGTGCGATGTCGCGGGTGGTGGCGAGGTCGGGGTCGCCCGCGGTGAGGTAGACGACGAGGCCGGGTTTGGTCTTGAACTGGATTGCCATGGTTAGCCTTTCACCGCCACACCACCCTTGATATCGAGCTCCTTGGCGAGGATGCCCATGTCTTTGTCGCCACGTCCGGAGAGGTTGACCATGAGGACGTCGGTCTTGGCCATCTTCGGTGCAAGCTTCAGGGCTTCAGCGATGGCGTGGGCGCTCTCGAGCGCGGGCAGGATGCCCTCGGTGCGGGCAAGCGTCACGACGGCCTTCAGTGCCTCGTCGTCGGTGGCCATGGTATAGGTGGCGCGGCCGGAGTCGTGCAGCATGGCGTGCTCGGGGCCAACCGAGGCGTAGTCGAGACCGGCCGAGACCGAGTGGGTGAGGGCGATCTGGCCGGCGTTGTCCTGGAGGACGTAGCTGTAGGTTCCCTGGAGGACGCCGGGGACTCCGCCGCCGGTCTTGAGGAAGCGGGCGGCGTGCTCGCCGAGGGCGGTACCGCGGCCCCCCGCCTCGACGCCGATCAGCTGCACATTGGCGTCTTCGAGGAAGCTGTAGAAGGCTCCGATGGCGTTCGATCCGCCGCCGACGCAGGCGACGACCGCAGCGGGAAGCTTGTCCTCCTGCTCGAGGATCTGGGCGCGGGCCTCTTTGCTGATGACGCGCTGGAAGTCGCGCACGATGGTGGGGTAGGGGTGGGCTCCGAGCGCGGAGCCGAGGATGTAGAAGGTCGAGCGCACGTTGGTGACCCAGTCGCGCATGGCCTCGGAGATGGCGTCCTTGAGGGTGGCCGAGCCTGCCGAGACTCCGCGAACCTCGGCGCCGAGCAGGCGCATGCGGTAGACGTTGAGCTCTTGGCGGCGCATGTCTTCTTCGCCCATGTAGATGACGCAATCCATGCCGAGCAGGGCGCAGACCGTAGCGGTGGCGACACCGTGCTGGCCGGCGCCGGTCTCGGCGATGATGCGCTGCTTGCCCATGCGGCGGGCGAGCAGGCCCTGGCCGAGGGAGTTGTTGATCTTGTGGGCTCCGGTGTGGAGGAGGTCTTCGCGCTTGAGGTAAATCTTCGCTCCGCCGAGGGTCTCGGAGAGGCGCTTGGCGAAGTAGAGCGGGGTCGGGCGGCCACAGTAGTGATGGAGAAGATCTTCGAGCTCGGCCTGAAAGGCGGGGTCTTTTTGCGAGTCGGCGTAGGCCTGTTCGAGCTCGAGGAGGGCGGCCATGAGGGTCTCGGGGACGTAGCGGCCGCCGTAGACGCCGAAACGCCCAGAGGAGGACCGCACGGGGCCTGCCGGATTGACGATCGCTGCTGTGGTGCCACCTGTCGCTTCCATCGCTGTCTGCTCCTTCGATCGCTGGGCAAAACAAAAGTCGCTAGCTACAAAATGAAAAGCCGCAACCTGGTCTGGTTGCGGCTTCGGTGTGGTTCGAATCTCTTCTCAGCTTGCTTGTTCAGCTAACCCGTCAGAAGACCCTACTTCGCCGATGCCGCTACCGGATACCAGTAGCGGTAGATAAAGCTGATAAATCGGCTGGAGCGGAAGATCATCTTGGATTCCAAGATACATGGGGCGAGGCCGGGTGGCAACTTTCGGAGCTGGATCTGCGATTTTTGGGTGAAAAGACGTGCGCTGCCGCGCGGGCGCACTGCGCTCGGCCACCCCACAAACGAAGACCTGTTTTGTGGGGACCCCGGTACGAGCGGTCACTTCGTGACGCGTAGTTGCCCTTCGGGGTGGGACTCCCGTTGGAGGCCCACCCCGAAGCCGGTACACGCATCACGAGGTGACCGCCCCACGCGTAGTGGGCCCGGCCGGCCATTCTGGTTTTAGGGCTCGAGAATGAAGCGCCGGATGGCGATCTGGGCACCGTTTCGAGAGTGGGCTAACGCAGGCCGTACGGCGATGGTGATCTCGTCGAACCGGACGCCTCCCATGGCGGAGGGGATGGGGAAGCGGAGTTTTTCTTCCGTGGGAAGAGCGACGCCGGGGGAGGCATGCACGCTGGAGGGGATGGTCATGGTGCCGAGGTAGTGAGGAGAAGGCGGAGTCTGGGAGCGCAGCTTGACCCAGAGCTCGAGCGCAATGGCCCCCTCGCGGTGATCCTGATTTTCGACGCCGAGCTGGATGGCGCTGCAGCAGCCGAGGTCGATGGGATCGGCGAGCTTCTGGTGCGCCTCCATGAGCAGGGGCTTCCAATCGGAGGAGTGGATGTTGGCCTTCAGGGAGCTCAGGCGGACGATGTGGGCGTTGGGCCGGGGAGCGTGGTCCGGAGGCTTGAAGTACCAGTAGGCTCCGTCGAAGGGGATCTCCATGGGCTCGAGGAGGCGAGTGGTGGAGAGGGTGAACTCGAGTTTGACGGGGAGGGCGATCTTTTTGCGCTGCTCGCTGGGGGAGAGGAGGATGATGCCGGAGTAACCATCGCTCGGGCTGGCGGAGGGATCTTTGGGGGTGCCTCCTTGAGGACGAGAGAGGTGGGCGGGCTGAAGCAGGGAGGCGAGGCCTCCCCGTAGCGGGGAGACCTTGAGGTAAGGCAGAAGGGCAATGACGGTGAGGAGAAATGCGGTGGTGGTGGTGAGTCCAAGGCGGGGCCGGATGGAGAGCGGGTGCGATGGAGTGGAGCGCCATGCGATCGCCGCAGCGCATAGTCCGAAGGCGAGCGATGCCATGGGATAGCGGCGGGCGGCCATGAGGGCGATTGCGGCTTCGGCCAGGATGGCTGCGGCCAGGGAGGGAAGAAGTGCGCGGCCCAGCGGCGTGGTTTCGAACTGGAAGGGGGATGTGGGCTGGGTTGGGGAGTTATCGGGAGTTGCGGGCGCGGTCTGACGTTTGAGTGCAGCTCCGAGGCTGGCGAGGCAGAGGGTGCCGGCAAGCATCATGAGCCAGGACCAGGTCTCGGCGAAGAGCACCCAGGCGGGGATCCACAAGGCGGTGAGGCAGGCGGCCTGGACGGTGATATTGGACGAGGTGGGAGAGAGCTTCTTCGAGAGGATGCGCGCGACAAAGCCGCTGATCATGACGGCGGTGAAGAGGAGCGAGACGGCGAGGACGAGGAGGCCGGCTTGAGGAAGGGTTCCGGGGCGCAGCCAGGGACAGAGCTCTCCGAGGATCAGGCCGGCGGCCGCGACGGCGGGGAGGAGAAGCCATGCGGGATGGACGGAGGGTGCAACATTGTCCACTTCCAGGAGGGAATCTGACGGCTGATCCGTCTGCTGTTCCGCCTGCGGCCTGCTCTGATGCGCCATGGGCGCCCTCCGGAGGGTAGGCATGAGGATAGCAGAGGGAACCAAGCAGTAGCGATGGCCTGCCGGCCGGGCCTGCTTTCACCTCCAAAATGTGTCGATATGATCTAACTTCCGGTGCTGCCGAAGCCTCCGGCGCCGCGGGTGGCATCGCCGAGCTCCTGAACCTCCATGAATTGCGCCTGGATGCGCTGGACGATGCGAAGCTGAGCGATGCGGTCGCCGATCTTGATCTGGGCAGCGTTTGGCCCCAGGTTGGTGACGACGACGCGGATCTCGCCGCGGTAGCCGGGGTCGATGACGCCGGCGAGGGTGGTGAGGCCCTTGAGGGCGAGGCCGGAGCGGTCTTCGACCAGGGCTCCATGGGTGGAGGGAAATTCGAGCGCGATGCCGGTGGAGACGGGCTGGGTGGCTCCGGGCTCGAGCAGGAGGGACTCGGAGGAGGCGAGGTCGGCGGCTAAGTCGCCGTATTCTCCCACATGCGCGTAATGCGGAAGCTGCGCGTGGGTGACGAGGCGTTTCGCCTTGATGGAAACGATGGAGCTCACGGAATTCCTTCTTCTCGGAGAGATGTTCTGGAAGAAAATCATGGCTCCTGAGCGCTCAAATTGCAAATAGAGAACCTATCGGTCCAAATCGTATTGACCTATTGTTTGTGGGGTGGCCGAGCACCGTGGGCCCGGTCGGCAGGCCATCCATCCGATAGAATGGAAAGACAATGCTTCATCGCCTTTGGAAGTGGATGAAAGCGGAAGATGCCCGCGCTGAAGGCGATCCCCGAGCTCCCTGGCGGCTGTTCTGGGTGGCCTTCCTGATCCGCATCCTCTATATGACGCTGGCCCATACCTACCGGGTTCGCCCGCTGGTGGACCACTTTCAGTTCGGCTGGGAGGCGGGGAGGATTGCCCGCTCGCTGGCGACTGGCCACGGGTATGGAAATCCGTTTGCCTCGTCCTACCTGGGGATGACGGGACCGACGGCATGGATTCCTCCGGCCTATCCTTCTTTGATGGCGGTGGTCTTCCAGATCTTCGGGGTGTATACGGCGCTTTCGGCATGGGTGCTGCTGGCGATTAACTGCCTATTGTCGGGCTTTACGGCGATGGCGGTGTGGGAGATCGGCTACCGCTGTTTCTCGCGGGCGAATGCCGTCTGGTCGGGCTGGATCTGGGCGATTTATCCGGCGGCCCTGCAGTATGCGGTGAAGTGGATCTGGGAGATGACCCTGACCACCTTTCTGTTCACCATGGTCCTGGTGCTGGCGCTCAGAATGCGCGGGGTCGGTTCGCGTGGCGAAGGAGCGCGAGGGAGTCAAACCGGGGCCTGGCTGCTGTTTGGGCTGATATGGGGCGTGATCGCGCTCTCGACCTCGACGCTGCTGCTGTTTCTCCCCATCTGCGGGTTGTGGATTCTGATCGGCACCTGGAGCCGCCCGCATGCGCTGCGGAATGCGGTTTTGGCGGGGCTGGTCTTTCTGGCCTGCCTGACGCCGTGGGAGATTCGCAACTATCGCGTCTTTCATGCCTTCGTTCCGATTCGCGGCAACCTTGGGGTGGAGACCTACCTGGGCAATGGGCCGGGGTCGAATGGGATTGTGATGGTCTACGATCATCCGAATATGGCCTCGGACCAGTTCCGGCTATACCAGCAGATGGGCGAGCTGAGGTATGCGAAGTTGCGGGGCGATCTGGCCCGGGCGTATATGCGGTCCGATCCGGCGCACTTCGTAAAGAACACGCTTAAGCGTGTTTACTTCTTCTGGGCAGGCGTGCCTTCGGATGCGAGTCCCGGGACGGAGTTCTTTCGTCTGCTGAACTATGGCTTTATCAGCGTGGCTGGAGTTCTCGGGCTTCTGCTGGCGGTGCGTCATCGCGCTCCCGCGGCGGGGCTGATGGCGTGGATCTTCGCCCTGCTGCCTCTGCCTTACTACACTGTCTTTGTGCAGGCCCGGTTCCGTCATCCATTCGAGCCGTTGCTGACTATTTTTGCCGTCTACCTGTTTCAGTCGGCCACACCTTTGAGAACGAAGACGCAGATCGCATGAGCCAAGCTACAAAAAATCTTCTTGTCACCGGTGCCTCGGGCTTCTTCGGCGGAGTCCTGAAGCGGCGCCTGCTGGCCGAGGGATACAACGTCACCAACATCGACCTGGTCGCCGACACGGATACGCATCCCGCGCTCACCAGCGTTCGGGGCGACATTCGCGATCCGGCGCTGCTGGATGAGATCTTCGCGAGGGACGATTTTTTTGCCGTCTTTCACTGTGCCGCGCTGTTGGCTCACGACACGGTGAACGACAACGATCTTTGGACCTCGAATGTGGACGGGACGCGGAACATCGCCGAAGCCTGTCGGAAGCATGGGGTACGGCAGCTGATCTTTACCTCGACCAACTGTCTGTGGGCCTCGAACCTGGGGCGGCTGGTGGCCGAGGACGAGCAGCCGAACCCGGTGGAGTTGTATGGGCGCTCGAAGTGGGCCGGAGAAGAGGCGCTGAAGCCGTTTGAAGCCGATGTCAATGTGATCACCATCCGCTGCCCGACGATCATCGACAGCGGACGGCTGGGGCTGCTGGCGATTCTGTTCGAGTTCATCCAGGACGACAAGAGGGTGTGGGTGGTGGGTTCGGGCGGCAACCGCTACCAGTTTATCTACGCTCAGGATCTGGCCACGGCGTGCATGCAGGCGATGGACTATCCGCGCTCGGAGCTGTTCCATATCGGCTCGGACGAGGTGTGCTCGCTGCGCGAGGTATATGAGGCGGTGATTCGCGATGCGGGTACGAAGGCCAGGGTGGCGCGCCTGCCGAAGGCACCGACGATTGCGGCGATGAAGCTGGCGCACAAGTTGGGGGTCTCGCCGCTGGGGCCGTACCACTACCGCATGATCGCGGAGGACTTCATCTTCGACACGCGGCGGATCAAGGAGCGGCTGGGGTGGACGCCGACGGTGACCAACCAGCAGATGATGATCGAGGCGTATCGCTACTATGCGAAACAGCGCAAGGAGATTCATGCGCGCAAGGACGTCTCGGCGCACTCGAAGCCGGCGGCGATGGGAGTGATCCGACTGCTGAAGTGGATCTCGTAGGCGCTGACGCTCGGGCGACGCACCCTTCGTGACGTGTATACCGGCAACGCTCGAGGGCCTCCCGCTGGTCGGCGCGAAGATCTTCGCAAGCGACCAACGGGAGCCTCACCCCGAAGGGAGTACACGCGTCACGAAGTGACCGCCCCACACGCAGTGGGCCCGGCCGGCAGGCCAGTAACTTAAAAGCGTGGTGAAGAACGACGTAGAGGAAGAGCCGTCGTGGCATAGGCGCAAGCGGTGCCGCGAGATGGGAACGATCAAGCTTGCGAGACCTGAATCACGCAATCGCGCCATTGACGGAAGCCTCAGGGCCTGTGGAACAAAGCGGATGATTGGCAGGCTCTCCTCTGACTGCGATACATTGTTCTCTTCAAACAGACATGGTCCGGGACGATGATCGAGCCCATCCCTGTCGAGGAATGATGATGAACGATCAACACCGATTCCTTTCAAGGATGGAAGAGTCTGCTCTTTTTTCCTATCGAACAAGATGGGCCAAGATCTGCGTGTGGCTGAGTCTTCTGCTTGCACCCTCAGCACTTCTGAGCCAGGACAGAGATACGATGGGCCCTTTTACGCGCCCGGTCTCTTCTCCGGTGATCGCGCCCGATCCGAAGTCGACTTTCGACGATCCTTTGAGCCACGTGACCGTGCATTGGGAGTCGACGAGTACCTTCAATCCGGCGGCAATCGTTCGCGATGGAAAGATCTATGTGCTCTATCGCGCGGAAGATGACTCCGGCGAGATGAAGATCGGCGGACACACATCGCGCCTGGGGCTGGCCTCCACCGAGGATGGTATCCACTTCGTTCGGCGCGGCGAGCCTGTCTTCTTCGCCGCGGACGACGAGCAGAAGGAACGGGAGTGGCCGGGCGGCGTCGAAGATCCCCGGATCGTCGAGAGCGAGGGTGGCACCTACGTGCTGACCTACACGCAATGGAACCACAAGAAGACAAGCATTGGCATCGCGACCTCCAAGGACCTCCTTCACTGGACAAAGTACGGTCCCCTCTTCGCGGAGAGCGACCGGGCAGCGAGTCGGAGTTATAAGTCCGGCGGGATCGTCACCCAGCTTGTGGGAGGGCGCCTGATCGCTGCGCGTATTAAGGGAAGGTACTGGATGTATTGGGGAGAGGTGGAAGTTCACCTTGCTACCTCTTCCGACCTCATCCACTGGGAGGCGGTCAAAGATATGCACGGCGATCCTGTGATTGTTCTGAAGCGGCGCCCGGGTCTCTTCGATAGCGCCTTCCCCGAGGTTGGGCCTCCGCCTGTTTTGACGGCGAAGGGAATTGTGCTGCTCTACAACGGAAAGAATGATACCGGACTGGATGCTGCGGCCGGACTGGATGCTGCGGCCTATTCTGTGGGGCAGGCACTGTTTTCAATGCGCGATCCGTCTCGATTATTGGCGCGCACGAAAAAGCCTTTTCTGAAACCGGAGATGCCTTTTGAAAAGAGCGGCCAGTATGCTGCCGGCACCACCTTTGCGGAAGGGCTTGTCTTCTACAAAGACAAATGGTTTCTCTACTACGGTTGCGCTGACTCGCTCGTCGGGGTTGCTCTCTCGGCCGGTGGTGCGAAGACGCTTCGATAAAGTTATTCCTGGGCAGACCTCATGCACCCACATGATTCACGGACGGTCAGGGTTACGGGAAGGATGGTCCGGACGGCGGAGCCTTTGAAGTCTCCATTCACTCTCTCGAGCAGACGGCGTACCGCGACATTTCCGAGTTCTGCTGCCGGCTGCCGCACGGCTGTGACCGATGGCGTGATCAGGGTGAAGAAATCGACGTCATCGAAGCCGACCAACGCAATATCTTTTCCCATTTTGATATTCAATTCCCTGAGAGCTTCAATGACCCAGATGGTCGATGCGTTGTTGGCGGTGAACAGCGCATCGGGCCGCTCCCGGGAGCTAAACAACTCTGACAGCGCGGATTTTGCCGACGCGCGCGATTTCAGAACAAACTCTTTGGAGCAGGGGAGCCGCGCCTTGCGCATCGATTCTTTATAACCGGCGATGCGCTCTTTGATGGTCACCAGATGTGCGTTGGCGGCCATGCAGAGGATTCGTTTGTTGCCGTGCTCGATAAGATGCTCGACCGCCATGCGTGCTCCGATTCGATTCTCCACTCCAACCGAGTCCGTGGTGGCAACTTCGATGGGGCGATCGACCGTGACGATCGGGGGAGTTCCTCCGACGATCGCCTTCAGGTAGGGATTGCGGCTATCGCACGGGACCAGAAGGATGCCATCTACGGGATGATGGGTCATGGTCTCGACCTGCGCCGCCTCGATGGAGAGATCTTCGTTGGAAGCGGCAAGCCATACAAGATAGCCGTGCGCTCTTGCCGTCTCCTGCACTGCGTGGCTGACCACGGAGAAGAAGGTATCGGAGATATCGGGAACGATCAGTCCGATAGAGCGGGAGTGCTTGCCGGTAAGAATGCGCGCGGCATGATTGGGGCGATAGTCGAGAAGCCGGATAGCCTCGCGGATTTTTTTTGCAGTCTCGGGCGTGACATAAGGGTGTCCATTGATCGCGCGGGAGACGGTCATGGGCGCTACGCCGGCGGCATGGGCTACATCTTGAAGTGTTGCCCGTTTTTTTGGAGGTAAGTGATGCACCTTTTCTCCCGCATTATGTGAGAGTTACCATATCACCACAAATCTGCGTGTCGTGGAATCCACAATGAATTCGGCACTGATATCTTGACAATGCTTCTTCGAAACGAGTAAACAGTTGAACGCTGTGATAGCGCAATCATAAAAAGCAGCTTGTTTCAGGATGTACCACTTCGAGGAGGCTCCCCAGTGAAAGACCATAGGTTTCGTGTATACGTGTGGCTCGTCATCTTTGTTCCCTTATTCATCATCATTCACTCCCCACTCTTCGCCCAGTCCGATGCGTCTTCGCTCTCGGGAACGATCTCTGACGCTTCGGGCGCTCTCGTCCCCAAGGCCAACATCACCCTGCGCAACAGCGCGACTCGCGCGGAGGTGCGCGCGGCCAGCAATGAAAACGGAAACTTCACCATTACCAATCTCGCTCCCGGCTCGTACTCCATTCGCGTAGAATCCGCGGGCTTTCAGACGACGGAGCTCAATGATGTTCATCTCGATCCCAACATCGGACGCCATCTCGACATAGCAATGAAGGTGGGCGAGTCCACTACCTCAGTCACGGTCGAAGCGGGAGTGAATACTGTCCAGACAGAGAGCGGATCGGTTGGCCAGCTGATTACGCAGGAGCAGGTGAAGAACATTCAGCTCAATGGCCGCAATCCGCTCTATCTCTCCCAGCTCGAACCTGGCGTGGTACGCAACAACTCGATGGCCGCATTCTCCTTTGGACTCGATAATGGCATCAACGTCAATGGCGCGCGCTCGCAGGACAGCCTGATTACGTATGATGGCGCCCCGATGGTTCGCACGCGTTCAAACGGCACCAGCGTCGGCGTGGCCGACGTCGATTCCACCTCGCAGGTCCAGGTGCTGACGACCAGCTATCCGGCGGAGTATGGACGAACCGCGGGCGGCCAGACCCGCATCGTTCCCAAGAGCGGTACCAGCGAGTTTCACGGCGCAGCCTTCGAGTACTTCCGCAACACCGTTCTCAACGCCAACACCTGGGGTCAGAACAATGTCGGAACTCCGCGGCAGCCGTTTCGCTTCAATCAATACGGGTGGAATCTGAACGGTCCCGTATACATTCCCGGCCACTTCAACAAAAACCGCGATAAGCTGTTTTTCCTGGTCGGTCAGGAATGGATCAAGTATGACTTCAGCAATTTTGCACAACAGAAGGTTCCTACGGCGCTGATGCGGCAGGGAAACTTCAGTGAGCTGCTTGGCCCGAATATCTTCTACAACGCGCCGGTGCAGATCGTGAATCCCACCACTGGCCAGCCCTACCCTAACAACGTCATTCCTGCCGATCAGCTGAGCGCGAACGGCCTCGGACTGCTGAATGCTTATCCTGCGGCGAACACGCCGAATAATCCGAACAACTGGACCGACTCGGCTATTGATAACCAACGGCAGAGAAAAGACAGCGTCGTCGTCGACTTCATTCCTGCCGAGGCGCATCACTTCCGGTTCAGCCTTCTCAACTACAACTTTTCCGAATACAGTCCGCACTACGGCAACTTCAACCGGACGCCGCAGATCTGGAATCGTCCCAACCAGATCGGTGTGTTTCATTACGCCTGGACCATCAGCCCCACCACGGTCAACGATGCCTACGTCTCGGCCGCTGCGGATCACGTCGATATCGGCATCGATACCTCGCTTGGCCGCTACGAGAGAACGCAGTACGGCATCAACTTTCCGTTCCTCTATCCCGCCGCGGAAAAGACGATTCCCAACAAGATTCCGACGATCCAGCTGGCGAACTTCGGCACGCTGGACGGTGGACCCTATCCCTCGCGGTCAGGCGGCATCGTCTATGACGTTGGAGACACTCTGACCAAAGTCGTTGGCAATCACACGCTCAAATTTGGTGGTGTGTGGGAGTATTCGGGTGAGAACAACTTCGACCAGATCAGCGTCGACAATACCCGGCCCGGAACGACGAACAACCAGAACGGCCAGTTCGCCTTTACCGATCTTCGTGGAGGCGGTGCGACGACAAACTCAGCGATCGCGAACGCGGCTCTCGGCCTGTTCGATACCTATGGAGAGATCGGGCAGCGTTCCTACACGCTCTTCCGCGGCAACATGTTTGAAGGATTCGGGGAGGACCAGTGGCGCGCCACCCCGAAGCTGGTACTCGAGTTCGGCGTGCGCTACAGCGTGATGATGCCGTACCACGCACTCTGGGGGAATCAGTCCTTCTTCAGCGAGAAGGACTACAATCCTTCCCTCGCCCCTACGGTCGATCCCGTGACGGGCTTCACCTCCGGTGGCGATCCGCTCAATGGTGTCGTCATCCCGGGCAGCGGCTTCCCCAGCGCAGCCCAAGGCCACGTTCCCGACTCCATTCTGAATGGGGGCTACCAGCGTCTCTTCCGTGGCTATAGCAGCGGATATAACCCGACGGTCTACAGCAATATCCAGCCTCGCTTCGGCTTTGCCTACCAGATCTCTCCCGGCACGGTGGTTCGCGCCGGCGCCGGTCGTTACATTCAGCGTCTCGGCATCAGTGATTCCGTGCAGGTTGGCGGCAATGCTCCCTTTCAGCCCTCGTCGACGGTGACCCGCGGCAACGTCGATAATCCCGGTGGACTCGGCATCAATTCGACCCCGATTGCCTTAACCTCGCATGCCTATAACTATCCCAACCCCGAGGCCTGGGGATGGAACCTCACTATGGAGCACGAGTTCCCTTCGATCGGTACCATGACGCTCAGCTACGTAGGCCGCCGTGGTTATCACCTCGAGCAACTGGCCAACGTGAACCAGCTGCAGCCAGGAACCATCCAGGCGAATCCTGCTGGAGTTAACCCCGATGCGCTGCGTCCCTTCAAGGGCTACTCCACCATCCTTGAGGCTCAGAATGCGGGAGGGTCGATCTACCACTCCTTCCAGGCCAACTTCAAACGCCGCCTGACGAAGGGCTTCCTCTTCGGGGCTGCTTATACCTGGTCGAAGAGCCTCGACTATGGGTCTGCAGGCGGAACCCTCATCACCAATGCGTACGACAACAGCATCATGTACGGTCCGAGCGACTTTGATACCCGTCATGTCCTTGTAACCAACTACGTGTGGGATATCCCTTACGGCACCCACTCCACCAACCGCCTCGTGCGATCGACCCTCGGTGACTGGCAGTTCTCCGGAACCATCCAGGCGCAGACCGGACAGCCTATTGGGATCTCGCGGAATCTCGACCAGGCCGGTGTCGGACCCGGCTCCGGCAACCAGTACTACGTCCGGACCCGTGCTCCGAAGCTTCCTCACGGATTCGCCGGATCAACTGGAACGGCGCAATGGTTTGAGACCGCCGTCTACCAGCCGGCCGCGGATGGAACCTTCGCACCGCGCGGTTCTCGCAATAATCTCTACAACCCGGGCTTCAACAGCTTCAGCGGTGCACTCCAGAAAGCGTTGCACATCATTCCGAATCACGAGAATCATGAGCTCGTCTTCAAGGCCGAGGCGTTCAACTATCTCAATCACCCCAACCTCGATAGCCCCGACTCGTCTCCCACCAGCGGAACCTTTGGCAGGGTCACAGGCAAGGGAAATACCTACTCGTCGGAGCGTCAGTTTCAGTTCAGCCTGCGCTACGCGTTCTAGCATTTGAGATCAAAATGCCTGGAAGAATGGTCTCTCCAGGCAAAACCTTTGGGATCCCGCACGGCTTGTCTTTGCGGGATCTTATCTTTCGATACAGAACAGATCCGGGCATAGCGCTGGATGATCAGGGGAGATGGCATAAGGTATGCATCAACTGCGAACGGGCAAAGCCTCCAGAAGAAATCTCAGGCATTTCGCTAATCTTGCTTTGGCAGCTGTCACGGTCACGGGCTCTGCTGTTGCTCAGACAATGAAGGCTCCCGATATCACGAAGCAACCTACGCTTTATGTCGTTCCCTATGCTCATCTGGATACGCAGTGGCGGTGGGAGTTCCCCCAGACCATCAGCGAGTTTTTGCTCAAGACCATGCGGGTCAACTTCGATTACATTGATCGCTATCCGCATTACGTCTTCAACTGGACGGGAGCGAACCGCTATCGCCTGATGAAGGAGTACTTCCCCTCCGACTATGAGAGGATGCGTCACTATGTCGCGGCCGGACGATGGTTTCCCGCGGGCTCCTCGGTTGAAGAGGGAGACGTGAATCTTCCCAGCGCGGAGGGGATCTTCCGTCAGATTCTTTACGGCAACGAATACTTCCGCAAAGATTTCGGCAAGGCCAGCGAAGAGTATATGCTGCCGGACTGCTTCGGCTTCCCGGCATCGCTGCCGAGCATTCTCGCGCATGCGGGAGTGAAGGGCTTCTCCACGCAGAAGCTCAACGCCGTGTGGCAGCCGGCGCCGAAGATTGGAGGGCCGGACTCTCCGGAGCAGACGCCGGAGGGCATCCCGTTCAACGTTGGCCTTTGGACAGGACCCGATGGCAAGAGCATCATCGCCGCGCTCAATCCTGGTGGCTACGGGAGCAATGTCTATACCGACATCAGCAAGCAGCCCTCAGGTGAGGCTCCGATTACACGAAGGGAGACCGAGCCAAACTGGGTCCAGAGGATCGACCTCGACGGCAAGGTGACGGGCGTCTACGCCGATTATAAGTACATCGGCACGGGCGATTTCGGTGGCGCGACGCAGGAGTCGACCGTGAAGCTTCTGGAAGCGATTGTCACGCAGAGCAACACGGCTCTGCCTACGCCTCTACGGCGCGGAGCCTCTGCCGAGGAGTCGCCGAGCGCTCCCGCAGGACCTGAGATCAAGGTGGGGGATGGACCGGTCCACATCATGGAGGCTGCCGCCGATCAGCTCTTCAAGGACATCACTCCTGCCATGTCTTCCCGCCTGCCCCAGTTCAAGGGAGATCTCGAGCTGATTAATCACTCCGCCGGATCGCTCACATCGCAGGCGTATCACAAGCGCTGGGTTCTGCGAAACGAGGCGTTGGCCGACGCGGCGGAGAAGGCCTCGGTTGCAGCCGCATGGATGGGGGGGCGGAGCTATCCGCAGCAACGGCTCAACGATGCATGGATGCTGGCTCTGGGGGGACACTTCCACGATACGGCAGCGGGTACGGCAACGCCCCGCTCCTATGAGTTCGCCTGGAACGACGATGTGATCGTAGCGAATCAATTTGCTGGCACCATCACCAGCGCAACGCAGTCCATTGCTTCAGGACTCGACACGGAAGGGCCGGGAACTCCGGTTGTCGTCTTCAATCCGCTGAACGTTGAGCGCGAAGATGTCGTCGAAGCCGACATCAAGCTTCCTGGGGGAGTCCCAAAGTTCGTTCGTGTAACCGACGCTGCGGGAAAAGAGATTCCATCGCAGGTGGAGGGTGGCAAGATCCTGTTCGTTGCCTCTGCGCCTTCGGTTGGATACGCGGTCTACCATGTGCAGCCTGCTCAGCGCGCAAGCTCGGTGCCGGCGCTCAAAGTTACGAAATCCTCCGTCGAAAACGCACGCTATCTCGTCAAGTTGAACGAAGGTGGCGATGTCTCCAGCATCTACGATAAGCAGCTTAAGAAGGAACTTCTCTCGGCGCCCATGCGGCTTGCCATCTCAAACGACAAGCCCAAGATCTACCCGGCGTGGAATATGGACTTTGAACAGGTGGAGGCCGCTCCACGTTCCTATGTTGGTGGTGCGGCGTCGATTCGCATTGTCGAGAATGGTCCGGTTCGTGTCGCTCTGGAGGTGACGCGTAAGACCGAAGACTCGACCTTCGTCCAGACGGTCCGTCTCTCTGCCGGGGACGCGGGAAATCGCGTGGAGTTCGGGAATGCGATCGATTGGAAGACGCTGTCCGCCAATTTGAAGGCGGCCTTCCCCTTGAGCGCGTCGAATCCTGATGCCACTTACAACTGGGATATCGGAACGATCCAGAGACCGAACGCGATGGAACGTCAGTTTGAGGTCGCCTCTCATAAATGGATCGATCTGGATGACAAGAGCGGAAGCTACGGGGCCACCCTTCTTACCGACTACAAAAATGCATCGGACAAGCCGAACGACAACACCCTGCGCCTGACTCTCCTGCGTTCGCCGGGGATTATGCCGTCGGATAACGGACGCCCGGCACCCTATACCGATCAGGCTAACCAGGACTGGGGGCATCATGAGTTCGTCTTCGGGCTGACCGGTCATAGCGGCGACTGGCACAGCGCGCAGACGGATTGGCAGGCCTATCGATTGAACCAGCCGATGATGGTCTTCGAGACCTCTTCTCACAAGGGAGACCTGGGCAAGAGCTTCTCTCTGGTTCGTCTGAGCAATTCACGCGTCCGCGTGCTTGCGCTCAAGAAGGCGGAGAACAGCGACGAGATCATCCTGCGCATGGTAGAGCTCGACGGTAAGGAGGCGCCTGGTGTCCAGGTTTCGTTCGCGGGTCCACTGACCGGGGCTCGCGAGGTGAATGCGCAGGAGCAGTCGGTTGGAGAAGCCGATGTAACCGGCGGTGCGCTGAAGGTCTCGTTTACGCCTTATCAGCCGCGAACCTTTGCCCTGCGATTCGGCGGTTCGAAGATGAAGCTTGAGAAGGTGCAGTCCCAGGCTGTTCCGCTTCAGTACGATCTTGCGGTCGCCAGCAACGACGATACTCCTTCGAGCGGTGGAGGCTTCGATGGCAAGGGAACGGCTTTGCCCGCGGAGATGCTGCCGAAGAAGATTGTCTTCCACGACGTAGAGTTCCACCTGGCAGCAGCAAAGACCGGTCAGCCGAATGCGGTCGTGGCCAAGGGACAGACGATTCCGTTGCCGGAGGGCCGTTACAACCGCATCTACATTCTTGCTGCGTCGGCCGAGGGAGATCAGAACGGAACCTTCACGGTCGGCAAGAGCGAGTTTCCCCTCAAGATCCAAAGCTGGACGGGCTTCATCGGCCAGTGGGACACGCGTCTCTGGAAGCCGCAGCAGCCGGAGAAGAATTGGGCCATCTCGGCCAATCACGCCGCGTGGCCCCCGACGGATATGAAGGATCGAGAGGCGCGCGCGCCCTCGCCACGTTATCCCGAGGACTACATCGGTCTCGAGCCGGGATATGTAAAGCCGGCTGCCCTCGCCTGGTACGCCTCACACGTACACACGCCACAGGGACTTAATCAGCCTTATCAGTACAGCTATCTCTTCGCGTATCCGATCGACATTGCCGAGGGAGCAAAGACGATCAAGCTGCCGGACAACGACAAGATCCGCGTCCTTGCGATCTCGACTGCGGAGGAGGGCGATCGACTCGCACCGGCCTCTCCTCTGTTCGATACCCTGGGCCGTACTGAACCTGCGATGCAGGCTCAGTCGACTCGCTGACGAGCTCCGAAATCCCGCTTCTCCGCATTGCAACAGCAGAGAGGCAGGATTTCTTCTTCAGGCTTACCTGCCGAGCTGATTCGGTTGCCACACATAGGTTGCGAGTGCCTCGGCTGGCAGCGAGGTGTGTAACGACCTCCAATTCCACACGATATTGAAGTCCGCATCGGTCTTCTGATTGTTCAGCAGGAGCAGAGCAATGGACCCGTCGGAATTTTGAAACGCAACGCTCTCGAGACTCTCGCGTCCTAAGGAGGTTGATCCGATCCGGACGGCACCAGGATGAACATACTTGCTGGCCTGAGCCAGCGCATAAAAGTCTCCCGTATAGGAGACGGAGCCTGGCTGTTTCGAATCCATCGTGACCAGGGCGCGGCAGGTACCGCAGCCGCCGGCGTGGGGATTGTGATCCGAATCGAGCACGATTCCCCAGAGCACGACTGCCTTGGCCCAGTTGCGTGTCGTATCGATCACAAGGTGCGCGGTGACGGAGAGAGGATTCTCCTTCTGCCACGTTCCTCCCGAGCACTCCGTCATCCAGACGCCTTTGTCGGGAAAGCGTTCATGGATTGCAGACTGCGCGCTGGGATCACCGCCGTAGCAGTGCAGGGCCGAGCCGGCAAGATAAGGCGCGGCAGCGAGGTCGGAGAGCACCTCCAGTGGATACTCCGGATGGTCCCAGTTGTGATCGTAGGCGAGCACCTGAGTGCTCAACTTGGCCTTGCGTAGACCGGGCCCGAGGTATTGGCCGATCAGGCGTTTCTGTTGATCGGCCAGGATCAGCGCACCGGGAAAGTCCTTGGTCTCGTGCAGCGGCTCGTTCTGGATAGAGAGGTACTTGACTGGGATTCCGTTCTTTTTAAAGTCTTCGAGCGACCGTACAAGATACTTCGAAAAGGCGGCCATGGAATCCTCGCGCAGTCCTCCTCCGGTCATGCTGCCGCTGGTCTTCATCCATGCGGGGGCGCTCCACGGTGTTGCCATAATCGTCAGTTGCGGATTGATTTTGAGAGCCTCGCGCATCACGGGAAAAACGTAGGCCTCATCGCGAGCGGTAGAGAAGTGACAAAGATCAGGATCTTGCTCGCCAGATGGCACATCGTCATAGCTGTAGTGGCTTCGGGATAGATCGGTTGCGCCGATGGGAAGACGTACGAAGCTGAGGCCGATACCCTGATGAGGCGAGAAGAGCCGGTCCATGACGCTCTTGCTGACATCCGCCGGAATGCGATCGTGCAGGAGCCATGCGGAGCCTTCGGTCATGGCTGCACCGAAGCCCTCCATCGTTTGATAGCGATCTTTATTTGTAACCGTGATGGTGACTGGCGCGGCCGGGGAGGAGCTGGAGAACTGAACAGAGGCCCGTTCCTCCATGGTGTGGTTCAGGTCCGCGGTCGTGAAGGAGCTGCGCACCGTCTGACCGGACAGAGGAGAGGGTGCGGCAACGAAAAGGAGCACAAGTGCTCGGCGATCGAAAGGTGGAATCACAAAAATCCTCGAACATCGTGCAAAGATACAGGCAAGTATCCTGCATCGCTTATAAAAAAGCCCGGGCTGATCGCATGTGTAGCGATCAGTCCGGCGAAAGAAGCTGGGTTAGAAGTAAACCTTGGCCGCCAGCTGAATCACACGCGGGCCACCGGGGCCGGTCGGCGAGAACGCCTGGGTAGGCTGTCCCCAGTTGGTGTCCTTGGAGATCGACAGCGGCGTGAACTTTCCGTTGTCGAAGGTAGGCAGCGTAATGTTTGCGTTGTAGTCGCGGGTCTTGATATTGGGATGGTTGAGCACGTTGAAGAACTCTCCGCGAAGCTGGATGGACCGGCCCTTCGAAGCCTCGCCCAACGGAAAGTTCTTGAAGATGGAGGAGTCCCAAGTAACCATCCCGCCCTGGCGAAGGCTGCCCGGAGCTCCCAGATTCGGCTGTCCGATCGTCGGCAGCAGCAAGTTGCCCTGAGCATCCACACCCACCCACGAGGGAGGCGTCTTGCTGTACTGCGATCCTCCGGTCAGCTGGTTTGCAGGCGAGTAGAGGGAGTTCCTCACCGGCGTTCCGCTCATCATGTTCGCCAGACCCGAGAGCTGGTAGTGGTCGGTGAACAAGCCGAGCCAGCGAGGTCCGTTGAAGCGCTGCGTCAGACTGGGAAGATCGTAGACATAATTGATCGCACCGATATTCTTGCGATCGTAGTCGGCGACGCCATAGCTGTAGCGGCGCGGGTTGAAGGGATCGACGAAGCTTTCATCGTTGCTCGACGTGGTGAGCGTCTTCGACCATGTATAGACGCCGCCGAAGGTCAGGCCATGGGCGAAGCGGCGCTGCACAGAGACCTGGAGCGAGTTGTAGTTCGAGGTTCCATCGAACTTGTAATACTCCATTTGCCCGTAGCCTTTGAAGGGCGAGAGGAAGTTCTGCGTGTAGGCGTAGCGGCCGCTGAAGCTGTAGCCCGCGTCCGCATACTCGGGAGGAAGATTCGGCTCGACCGAGGGAACGACACCGCCGGGGAACTGGCTGGGGTCCTGCGCGGCCCGCGTAAAGGTCGTGCCGTAGGGGATGGTGTTGAGGTCGCGGGCCGTTACCAGATGACGTCCCTGCGTTCCGACGTAGGCGATGTCCAGCGTGACCTCGTGGGCGATCTCGTGCTGGACACCCAGGCTGAAGCTGTAGATCGTTGGAACTTGTCCGTTGACATCGGCTCCGTAAATTCCGCTTAATACGCCGGAGTTCGACTGGGCCGCGTTTGGAATGTTGGCGATGGTGCTGTTGAAGATCGTCGGCGAGGTGACGAGAGCAGGATTGCCGAAGACGGTGTTGAAGATCAGGTTGCCCTGTGAACGGTCGTGCGAGATGCCGAAGCCGCCGCGGATGACTCCCTTATGATCGCCGAACATGTCATACGAGACTCCGACGCGGGGCTCGAACATGATGCCACGGCTGTTCCATCCACCCTTAGGCAGCGTGCCGTTGCTGACGAAGGTCATGCCGTTGAGGCGATTGCCGGAGTTGGGAATGATGTTGCCGCCGGTATCGATTGAGACCGCCGCGCTCGGATCATAGGTGGAAGGGCTGAAGAGCCCGATCTGGTTCTTCGCGTCGTACTGCGGAGGAATGTAGACGAAGCGCAGACCGTAGTCGAGGGTCAGGCGCGAGGAGAGCTGCCAGGTGTCCTGCGCATAGAACTCCGCCTGGTTGTAGCGGAAGTAGCCGGTGGGGCGGGCACTGGATTGATTGAAGTTCTGGAAAGACCCCACTAGGGCGCTGGCGAAGGGAGAGCCGCTGTTCGGAGCTCCCTGGCTGAGGCAGCCCGACAGACTCGTCGAGCAGTTGTCGAAGCTGAACTGGCCGTTCGAGTTACCGTAGCTGATCTGGTCCTTGCGCGAGCGCTGGTAGAAGGCTCCGAACTTTATCGTATGACTACGGAACGTCCAGGTCAGGTTGTCGTTGGCGTTGATGGTCGTCGCGGCCTGGTGCCAGGGCGTGGAACCGAAGTAGGTGGAGGGATAGGTCTGACCGTTACCGTTGAATTTGAAGTCCGGAATGGAGGTATCGGGGGTGACCGGATAGAGCAGGGGAAGGTTGATGTTGTTGGCGCCGACGGTGATATTGCCGTTTACGCCCGCGACTTCAGAGCGATAGACGCTGGGACCGACGCTGACCTCGTTGACGATGGTTGGGCTGAGTGTGCTGGTGAGGTCGACCGAGAGGTTCCAACCCGGCTGCTTATCGGTACATCCGCCGGTGAACTGGAGGGAGCCGGAGCACTGGAGGCCAAAGGAGCCGATGGGACCGGTCGCGGTGTCCTGGTTGTTGATGTAGCGGGCGAAGATGCGCTCGGACTGTGAGATCTGATAGTCCACGCGGCCGATGTACTCGGTACGGGGGTGGGAATAGGAGAGCGGGTCCTGCCGGTTGTAGGTGTTGTTATTAGAAACGTTGGGAAGAGGATAGAGATTGAGGATGCTCTGAACCTGGGCGAAGGTGGCCTGCTGGGATGGGGTCAGCTGTGCCGGCGTGATCCGGTTGCCCACGAACGGAGCTCCGGTCGCGGGGTTGTAGATCTGGATCGGATTTCCGCTGCTGTCGACGCTCTGTGAGAAGTCGCCCTGGCGCTCCAGCTGCGTGGGGGTGCGGTATTGGGAGATGCTGCCCGGGACCAGCTGGCGGTAGAACTCCGTCGAGAAGAAGAAGAAGAGCTTGTCCTTCAGGATGGGGCCGCCGATCTGGGCGCCGACGGTGTTGTAGCGGAAGAGCTGCTTGGCCGTGCCGTTGTGGTCGCTCACCCAGTCATTGGCGTTCATGCCCTCGTTGCGGTGGAAGAGGTGGACGTTTCCGTGGAAGTCGTTGGTTCCTCCGCGAGAGGTGACGACGATGGAGCCGCCGCCGGCTTTGCCGAACTCGGCCTGGTAGTTCGAGGTCAGGATCTTCACCTCGGCGATGGCGTCGGTGTTAATGGTGACCTGGCTGCCGCCGTTGTTGCCGGTATCGACGTTAGAAGCCCCATCGACGTTGAACTCATGCTGGTTGGTGCGGGTGCCGTTGACACTGTAGGTGTCGACGCCGCCGGTCCCGGAGACACCGAACTGCCCCACGCCGGCCACGCCGGGAACCACACGGACGATGTCCAGCACGTTGCGTCCATTGAGCGCGATGTCGTTGAGCTGCTTGCCGGTGATAAGGTCGGACCTCTCTCCGGAGTTCGCCTGAATCTGCAGCTGACCGGTATCCGCGCTCACGGTCACGCTGGTGGACTCGGCACCGACCTTCAGGGCGAAGGTTCCGGCATTCAGCTTATCCGCCGAGCTCAAGACCACGCCGTCTTTCTTGAGGGTCTCGAAGCCAGCTGCCGAGACGGTGATGCTGTAGGTTGCAGCCGGAAGGTTGGCCAGCGAAAAGGTTCCGTTGCCGGTCGAGGTCGTCTTACGGGTGATGCCGAGGCTGGGCGAGGTGGCCGTGATCTGGGCTCCTGGAACGACAGCGCCCGAGGAGTCTTCCACTGATCCTAGGATGGTTCCGGAGGTGACCTGAGCCAGGGAGGAAAGGGCCGTCAGGCTGGCAAGGATGGCCAGGAAGACGATCTTCAGGAGCGAGAGAGTGGATGGAATGAAATTGCGTTCTGCGATGTTCTTTTCAGAATCATTATTATTAAAGAGCAAAGATCGATAGGGTTGATTCACGTTGGCCTTCCTTTTGAAAACAAAGAACGTTCCGGACCCTACGTACCTCCACGTACGATGATCCTGTAGGGAGAGTGAGGGTTGTCTGAGGTTTTTCTGATGGGATTTAAGTTGTTTGTAATGAGAAGGATGAAAGGTTGGGCTTGATCGTGCCAGAGCACAGGGCGATCTTTCGAATTGGCGAATGGATCGTTCATCCCGAGCTGAATTCCCTGACGAAAGAAGAGGCCGAACGCCATCTCGAACCGAAGGTGATGAAGGTTCTGCTGACCTTGGCCTCCCATCAGGGCCATGTCGTCAGCAAAGAAGAGCTGATCTCCACGGTATGGCCCGATACCTTTGTCAGTGACGATGTCCTGACCCGAAGTATCTCTATCCTCCGCCGCATCCTTGAAGACGTCACCCATGCTCCCCGCTATATTCAGACGGTTCCTAAGGTCGGTTACCGCTTGGTGGCGGAGGTCACTGAATTTGCCCCGACGAAGGAGGAAGAGCTAGCTCCGCGGGCGATCGAGCCCCACGCCTCTGAGGCCACCTTTGCCGATCCAAGCCCATTGTTGGGATCTGAATCGACGAATGATTGGGGGAAGAGGAGAGGATGGACGCTGATCGCCGTTCTCCTGGTGTGCATCCTGGCTGGATGGGTTTATCTAAGGAATCGAGCAAGGCACTCCGGGGCCGATGCATCCTTTCGGATTGTGCAGTTTACCTCGTACGCGGGGGAGCAGACGCAGCCGGCTTTTTCTCCGGATGGGCGAAGGATCGCCTTCGTCTGGATCTCAGAGGATCGAAGATCTCGCCGTATCTATATTAAGGAGATCGGCGGCGAGGAGATAAAGCCTCTTACCGGCGACAGAGACGACAAAGAGGATCAGTTCAGTCCTGTCTGGTCGCCCGACGGACGACAGATCGCCTACCTTTCCATCTCGAAGGACGGTCTCGGCCTTTATGCAGCAGCGGTGGGATCGGGTGCCGCTCCTCGCAGGCTTCTTATTCCCCAGGAGCCCAGCCATTGGGAGCAGGGAGCGCTTTCGTGGTCCACGGACGGCAAGTCGCTGATCTATCCGGATCACTCCGGCATTGCACCGAACTCTTCCATCTTTATGCTGGATCTCGATACTCTGCACACAAGATCGATTACGACGCCTCCACCGGGATGGGAGGGCGATCTGAATCCGGCCTACTCTCCGGACGGAAGATGGATCGCCTTTACCCGGGCCACCGAGACGGCGGTCCGGGATATCTATATTCTTTCGACCTCAGACAATAAAGTGCAGCAGCTGACGCGCGACCATCTGGATATCGACAGCCTGGCCTGGACCTCGAATAGCTCCTCGGTGATCTTCTCGTCTAATCACGGTGGAAAGTATGGGCTGTGGAAGATCAGTCTGAGAGAGAAGAGGATGGAGCGGCTTCCCGTGGGAACGGAGGATGCCTATCAGCCTGCGACTGGACCCAGGCCCGGGCAGCTGGCCTACACGCAGGGATCGGCTATATGGAGCATCGTCCGGTTGAGAGAGACCGATCGCGGGTACGAGACGGTGCTCGATTCGACCCAGCAGGACTCGGCTCCTTCTCTTTCGCCCGACGGCCGCTCGTTTGCGTTTCAATCGCGCCGCTCCGGGAGTCAGGAGATCTGGATCGCCTCCGAAGATGGGGATGAGATTCGTCAATTAACTTCCATGGGAGGTCCGCTCACGGGGAGCCCCGCCTGGTCCAGGCGCGGAGATCGTATTGTCTTCGATTCGCGGCCTGAAGGGCACTCGCATATCTTCTGTGTTCCAGCGGCGGGCGGCCATCCGAAGCAGTTGACCTTTGGCAACGTGAATGACATTACCCCGCGTTGGTCACATGACGACAAGACTATTTACTTTCGATCGAATCGCGGCGACCGATGGCAGCTTTGGAAGATGCCCGCCGAAGGCGGGGAGCCGCAACCGGTTACGACGGGCGATGGAATTGTTCCCCAGGAATCGCCTGACGGCAAGTGGCTCTACTACACACGGGGGGATGAGGATGGGATCTGGCGAGTCTCCCCCCAGGGAGGAGCAGAGAGCAAGATCCTCTCGCAGCCTGCGGCGGAGTATTGGGGCTATTGGCAGATTACATCGCGAGGGATCTTTTATCTCGACCGCAGTCCGTCCTCTGCCGCGATCCGTATCTACGATCCGGCGACGCAAAAGACATCATTGTTTACCCAGCTCAGGCAGACGCCTCCACTCTACGCAGGTATCTCCGTGGCCGAAGACGGCAAGGTTGTCCTGATGACCGATCAGCGCGCTGCTGGAAGGCATATTACCTTTGTCGAGGCTCAGCCATAGGGGGTATTGTCTACCAGAACTCTTTGGAGATTACGCCGATGCGCCGGTGTTGCCATCGATAACTTCCACTTTTGGCACCGCCTCGAAGTTGCCATTCTTCCATCCTGAGAGAGCTTGTTTCCGTTCCGTTGACCAGGACGATTGCGCGGCCATGCTACGAATCCTCGGGTTGGAGCTGGGGGAAGGCGGTAATCCGAAGCTTGGCGGCCCCATAGGGAATTAATTCCAGAATTTCTTCCGGAAGCGAGCTGGTCTGCAGACCCTTTGGCACTGGCGCTACGACTCCATCCTCTGAGCGCCAGGCATCGATGCGGCGAGCTCTAAGTCGCAGCTTCACCGAATCTGTAACCGATGCGAAAGGCTTGGATCCGAGCGTACCCTCCACAACCTCGACCTGCGCCGCCGACCGTTCATCGACGAGCAAAGCATAGTTCCAAAACTTCTGGGGATAAACTTGCCAGTCCGCAGTCAACCCTCTGTCACGGAGTTTCACCCAACTTTGCCCTGGATCCAGCGAGAAGACCAAAGGTCCTCGCATGAGCGCGAGCGAATTGTGGTACCAGCGCGAGACGGAAGGCGCCATGGAAAAGTGCAGGACGACGACATCCCCTGGAGCCCAAAGGCGATCAATAAGGGCGAAAGTCTCCGGCTTCACGTCGATCGGCGCTGGCTGCCCGTTGACAGACACCGTTGCGGTGTTAGTCCATCCAGGGATTCGCAGTCGTAAGGGGAATCGAACCGCCGTTTCAGAAGAGAGAACGATGCGGATATCCTGCTTGAACGGATACTCGGTGTCCACACTCAGAGAGATATTGTGATCGCCGACTGTGGTCTCAATTTCGCATGGTGCGTATAAGGAAGCTACCAGGCCTCCATCCGGAGAGCGCGCCCACAAGCTGGAGGTAAATTTGGGCCAGCCTTGATGAAAGTTCGCTGTGCAGCAGCCGAAATTTGGCTCCAGTCCGTATAGATTCGACTCTGGGCCGTTCGTTGTCCAGGGTTTGGAGTTGAGTCCCACCAAAATCTGGTTGGCCTGCTGGTCATATTGGTGCGCCCACATCGCATCGTCGAAGGCTCCTGGAAGAGCGTTGAAAGCGATTTTCTCGATCCGGTCTGCGATGAAAGCATCACCAAAGGTCGCAAGCGTGATCTCAAGCGAGTAAAGGGTCTCGACAATTGTGCAGAGTTCGGTGCCATGACTCGGGTCAAGCCCCGCCAAGTGCTCATCGCAGGAAAACATACCGTTGGGCATGCCATGAAAGCGGTCGATAGCCGCGATCTGCCGTTTGAAGTTGGCGCGTTCGATGGCATCATCGCCGGACAGACGATAGCGAACTGCTGCGGTCTTTAATGCCTGTCCATTATTGACGCCGTGAGTCTCCATGCGTTCGGACTCGTCACTTGGCACAGAGGCCGCGTTCAGGGAGGCACGCGTTGTGACGCCAGTATGTTTGAAATTGGCAAATCCGGCTATCCAGTCGTAGCCTTGCCGCTCGAGCAAATCTGCAAGACGCAGCAATGAGACATCGCCTGTGCGATCGTAGAGCCACTCGACGACAAGTACTTCATCCTGCCATCGGTACTTGCCCCAGTCACGCAAGGGGCGCGTCGGCAACGCGGTCAACTGGTAATGGAAATAGCGCGTGAGAAAGGGAAGGACGCGAGAGTCCGCGGTGGCATCGTGATATTGGGCGAGAGCCTTCACCATCACCATGCGTGGCCACCAGTCATCATTGCCATTCGGTCCGATCATGCCGTTCGGTGCTTGATGGTTCAATGTCCAGTCGATGAAACGCATTGTCTTGGCTTTGAGGCGCTGGTCGTCGAGAAGCCATGCCAGGGGGAGCAAACCGTCGACGAAATAGGGGCCGCGTTCCCAGCTTTCACCTGGACCGCCCAACCACCCACTTTGCGGGCCAACATCGGGCCAGAACTCATCCAGATGACCGCTCAAGCCATCAGCTTGAATGCGGAGCTGTCGACGAAGCCAGCCGGCCGGCCGGATTTGGCCGAGCGGAAGCGGAGTGAACGCTGCAGGAGCAAGGTTCGTAGGCGACCCCCGACGCTCACCCGCAAAAGCAGAACCTTGCTGCAGGGTGGCTGCAGCGATGGCGGATACCCCAACCTCTACAAACTTTCTACGTGTGAGCATGGAAATGATTCATTCCTTGTATGTGCTGGTGGAGAGTGTCAGAACAGTTTAATTGCGTGACTTCGGAAAAGGCTATCCACACCTTTATCCAACCCTGTTTTGCTAGAAGTTGATTCTCGCTCCGAGCAGCATGTTCCTGGCTGCGTACGTGCTGGTCGATTGCCCGAAGGTGGTATCTTGCAGCTTCGAATCAACCGCCATCAGATTTACTCGATTGAAAAGGTTGAAGGTGTCAAGGCGTAACTCCAGGTTGACTCGCTCCGTAATACGCGTTGTTTTTTTCAGGGTCAGGTCGGTGTCTGCGTAGCCCGGGTTCGAAAAGCGATTCGGAGTTTCGTTGCCCTCCGACCCAAAGGACGGAAGCGTGAAGCTCCCGCAGGGAAGCGCACCTCCGGCGCAGATGGGGAAGATTCCATGACCGACAAGGAAGTCGCTTCTATTGCGCTTCTGCGTATATGCTGTGACGTTTGGATAATCAGTGTTGTTGCCATCCGCGTTATAGTCCCCGCTGGTTGGGACATACTGCAGGTGACCGGCAGCGAATTCGGCGGCATAATTTGCAGACGTAATTCGTGTTCCGTCGGTCCCGACAACACTCACTGCCAGAGGATTCGTGTTCTGGACAGCGAAAGGTGTACCTGACTGGAGACTGACCACTCCGCTCAAGGTCCACCCTCCGGCTACGCGTTTGAGAAGGGCGCTGGGCAATTGATCGCCAGGCAGTTGATAGGCCCAGCCAAGCGAGAAAGCGTTTGGCACGTTGTACTGCGACGGCGAATAGTATTGGTTATAGGGCGCCGCGGCGGTGGGGTAGCTTCCCCAATCGTCCATTGCTTTCGAATGCGTATAGGACGCTGTGATAAAGCCGCGTCTTGAGAATCGTCCCTTCACTGCTGCAATGACGGCATTATAGTTTGCTGTCGGACCATTTGTCGCATAGGTGATCGCGGCAAAGCTGGTGTTAAGTCGATCCTGAACGCCGGTTCCGTTGTAAGCTCCAGAGACCGCGAAGGTGGGGTGTTGCAGCAGATCGCCCGCGAATGCGTTTACATCGTTGCCATAAGTGTGAGCGGCGAGATTGCCTCCATTCGTGATGAGATTTCCAGAATGCGACCCCTGATAACCCACGCTGGCGACGAGATTCTTTGTCAAGGAATGCTCAAGCGTCAACGTATAGTTCAACACGCGCGGTATGCTCAGGTTGGGGTCGATACCGATCGTGGTGAATCCTCCTCCGATACGACCACCTTTCGCATCCAGGGGAGTCCCGACAAACGCCGGATATGGGAAGCCGAACGGATAGGTGTTTGAGGTCCCAAACCCAAAGACCGGGGCTGGCGTAGAGCCGTCGTTCTTGAAGGTTGGACGCACCGGACCAGGAGGGTTCGCAATTAATCCATTCTCCTGGTTGCCAAGGGTGAACTCGTCTCTGTAGATGCCGAAGCCTCCTCGCATAACCCAATCTCCCTTGCCAAACAAATCGTAGGCAAAGCCGCCGCGGGGACTGAAGATCCAATTCAAATCGTGAGCGAACGTGTGGCTCTGCTGGGTGAATACTCCGTTGGCGATGCTCCCGGCGAATGAGGAGCTGGCGGCCGGGTGAAAGTTCGCCAGAACCGTCTGTCCGAGTGCAGGATAGGCATTGCCAAAGTTGTCATAGCGGATGCCATAATTGACAGTGAGCCGGTGTGTGACCTTCCACTCATCCTCGGCGAAAGCACCGCCTGAGCCTTTGGCGAAGCCGTAGTTATCAGCAACGGGCTCGCCGGTAACTGGGTTGAAGGCGATGTTGGTTTCGGTAAATGGATTGTCGTTGATCAGACTGATGATGTTTGTGTAAGCAAAGATCGGTTGGCTGTATCGGCCTGCGAAGTAGGCCAGGTCATCTCCATGCCATCCCTCATAACCGAACCTGAAGGCGTGATTAGCGTGAATGTAGGTAACGACGTCCCTCCAACGATATCCGTGCTGGATATAGTCCTCATAGGGGTTTGCATCGCCCCAACCGACACCCAGGCCAGTCACTCCCACGACCGGAACGGTGAAGAGCCCCTTATTTGGGGTGTATCCCTCGATCCGGTTGTAACCCACAAAAGCTTCATTCAGCAAACGAGCAGAAAATGCATGTGTTTCGTTGCCCTGCAAGGAGAAGGTGTAGAGATTGCTGCTCGTCGTGAACTGTGGCCTGGGACTTGGCGCTGACTGCGCAATTGTGTTGCGGACGAAGAAACCGTTGATGCGATCCTTGTCGAAGACCTTGTCGACACGGACGCTGTATTGATACGAGGTATTCGGCGCCGAGGCGTTGAATATGCCTTGATCGAAGACCGGCATGGAGCAGGGGATGTTATCCGTGCTGGGCGTGTTGCAGCCCGTATTCGCTGCGGTGTTTTGAGCTCCGAAGATCTGCTGGGCAGTTTGGGACGACTCAAAAATCACGTTTTTCACCGGGTACTTGCTGAACAGAGATGTCTCTAACGTGTTGGGCCGGACTTGTTGGGCAAAGGCTGCAAACGCCGGATCCTCGAACGTAAGGCTTCCGCTATTGGGAGCCAGGGCTCCGGTTGCGGTGAGCGCGGGATTCGGCGTTGAGGAATAGTATGGTTCTACGGCCGCGAAAAAAAAGAACCTTTTCTCCGAGATGATCGGGCCACCAACGCCGAAGGAAAGATTTGTGGTGTGGAACGGGGCCACACGTTGCGGTTTAGGTACTCCATACTCGCCTCTGGCCTGCAACCCTTGGTAGGCGTAATAGCCGCTGGCAAAACCGTGGTACTCCGCGGTTCCGGCTCGGGACGACATGACGGTTTGAATGGAGCTGGACTTACCGTAATCCACGGTATATGTGTTCGTCTGAACCGTGACTTCTGACAGTGAATCCACGTTAGGCGTCAGGTTATTGACACCTTCACCGATGTTGCTATCCACATCCAACCCATCGACGATAAACGTATTTGCATTGCCTCCCTTGCCGCCTGAACTGTAGTGGTTCGTGGTCTCGGGGTTGAATGTCGTGGTGGCTGCCTGAATGCCGGTTACGCCTGGCGTGAGGCCAACGAGCGAAATAGGATTTCTGGTTGCCATCGGCAGATTTTCGAGCGACGCCTGATTGAGCGTCTGCTGTTCGCGACTATCGGCGGTATCCAAAAGAGGAGCCTGAGAAGTGACGACGATGCTTGTGGTATCGCTCCCGACATTGAGGGTCAGAGAGACATCTCGAGTCTCTCCAGCCGTAAGCGTAAACCGTGCCTGCGAGCGTTGAAAACCTTTTGCGGAGGCAGAAATCTGATAGTCCCCTGGGCCCAGGTTGGGGAAGCGATAGAGACCCGATGCGTTGCTGATGCCGGATTGCTTCACCTTGGTTGCGGTGTTCACAAGGATCATCTGAGCGTCCGGGAGATTGGCTCCGCCCGCGTCGCGAACATTCCCCTGAATACCAGCTGTGAACTGCGCATAAGCGGACGTGATCGTAAACAGGACGTAGAGCGCGAGCCCTGCGATTTTGCAGAAGTTGAAGTCGGCACTTGTGATCTTCAGAGATCGAATCAGGCTCGGAACGGTCATTGGTTTCCTTCGTATCGGGGATTGAGTCAGGAGTAGCAGCGTTCCATTGCGCCACCAAGACAATTCACCGGTGCTCAACCGATACAGGCGAGAACCACCTTTGGAATGATCTGTTTACCTCGCATTAACATATCCCCGACGCATCATTGTGTCGGGTGTAAGAAACTGTGCGGCAAGCCGATTGATGACGCATTCATAGCAATGTGCTTCAATCCAGGTGAGAAAAAATCAACATATGGTTACGGCGCAGCTCGAGCCTGAAGCATCGAATGCTCGCTCCCGAAGACCGGCTGTGTCGCCTACGGTCGAGTCCGAAGATGAGCGGTTCGAATTGGTGCGCCGTATTGTTCGTTCACGCACCTTCATCCGTAGCGAACGACTTGGAACTCTGCTTACTTACGTCTGCGATTTGGCACTGCAGGGACGTGAGTCAGAGATAAACGAGCAGTCGATCGGCCATGCTGTCTTCGGACGCTCGCAGAATTACGATTCGGCAGTGGATGGAATCGTCCGGAGTCAGGCAAGCCGGCTGCGCCAGCGGCTCGAACTGTACTTTCAGCAGGAAGGCGCAGAGGAGCCGATACGAGTCGTGATCCCGCGCGGCGGATACATGCCGGTATTCGAGGCACAGAATACGTCCGCTCTGACACCTGCCGCAACGAACTCCGCAGAAGTCATTTCCGGGACAGCTGCCGAAGTTTCTGCTCAGACCCCTGGAGTAAGACCTGGAGATGCTTCCGCCTGGAGATCGCTGCCGTGGGGACTTAGTTTGATACTGGTCTTGATGTTGATGGCGCTATGGGTTCACGATCGCAGTATTCTTCGATCGGCCCTCGCCGCACATCCCGTGACACACCGATTCTGGAGTCATCTCTTCGCCAGAAACCAACCAACGATGATCGTTGCTCCTGATTCAGGCCTAGTGCTCTTCCACGGTCTATCAGGTCGGGATCTCGATTTGAAAGGTTACCTGGATGCGAGTTATCGAGCCGAACCGGCCATCCTACCCCAGATCGGTCCAGCGGCATCAAGGAAGGAGTCGTTGCTCGATCTCGCAAACCGCAGGTATACCTCGATTGTCGATCTCAAGACGATCCTCAGTCTTAAAGATCGAGCACAGGCGTTGGGAAGTGAGGTGTCGGTTCGCTATGCCCGCGACCTGCGCCCGGACGATTTCAAGACGGGTAATGTCATCCTGCTTGGTGCATCTGAAGCCGATCCATGGGTCGAACTGTATGAGCACAGCATGAACTTTGTGTTCAAGGATGACTATAAAGGCATCTTTTCGATTATCAATCGAAACCCACAAAAGGGAGAACCTGCGCTATGGGAGTCGAGGAGGGACGATCCGGAGCGAAGGGTATTTGGTGTCGTGGCTTACATGCCCAGTCTCTCTGGAGATGGAAGTACTTTACTTCTCGAAGGCACGGGGATGTCTGGCGCTGAAGCAGGAATGGACTTCGTCCTGGACGACGCACGGCTGCTCCCGTTTTTGAGTCGGATCCAACGTCCCGACGGCACGCTGCCGTACTTCGAACTACTCCTCGAGACGCATAACATAGGCGCCAGTTCGGTTCGAAGCCAGATTGTCGCTTTGCGGACCATGAATTAAATGAGGTCTTTGATCGACACCAACGATTGCGAAGCGTCCGCAACCCGACTTTCCACCGAAAAGCAAGCCATCTTGTCACTTGGCGGACTATGGCAGCGATGGTGGCCTGAGACGGCTTTGTCCAGCATTACACACCTTTGCACATCTCAATTAGTGGTCTAGTTCTCCTACCGGCAGCATGAGCTAACCATTGTGATATGTGCAATTTGTAACGTTCTTAGTCTCGAATTTGGTCTTGTGTGCATCGAGTATGGAATGTGAAAATGGATATGGCGTGCCCATGCACAGCTTAAAGTCGAGCATGATTATCTTTGAGCACATTGAAGGCGCCCCCATTGATCCAAACGCTGCCGAGAGCCGACAACTGCGGCCTTTGTCGGAAGGTTCTTCTTAACCAGAATCGCACCTGAAACGGCTCGACGGGGTGGAAGGCGTCTGTGAATGCTGGCATGGCCGTTGGCGTTACCTTGGATTCATAGGCGTAGTCGATGTCCTGGTCGCGGCGGTTCAGCAAGTTTAGAAATTCGGCGGATATGCCCCAATTCTCGTGGATTCGATAACCGATCTCTCCATTGAGGAGTGCCGTTGCCTGGGAGCGATAAATTCCATCGGACGTCAAATCACGCGGCCCAAAGAAGCGCAATCGCAGACTTCCCGAAAAGTTGTTGAGATCACGCAACGTGATGCCCGAGGCAATCACCACCCCAACTGCTTCCGGGACCCGCCTGCCACCATCGCTGTCCGGCGCTGCATCGTCGGAGTCCACTTCAAGCTGCGCTACACTAACTCTTCCAGCGGCACAAAAGATCGGGCACTCCATAGTCGAGGCAACAATACGTACCGTGTCTAAAATATCGGACTCGCGTTGCGATGCCGAGGAATAAAAATAGAAGTTGACTGTTCCTTATTGATTCGCTTGTGGGTGCGGAGGAGGGGTAGCGCATATTGCCGCAATCGCGTCTTCTTTGATGAAGCATTACCGAAATGAGCACTCATTCATCGTTGACCTCGTAGAGCTATGAATAGTAGTGGCTATGCATCTCGGGCGAGAAGTTCCGAAACCGAGTGAGCGAGGCGTGCGTTATGGGGATCTGCAATGGGGTTTAGCGGAAGAAAGATCGCTGTCTCTTCGCGACGACAAAGGATATTGCTCGCCACAATGCGGCGCATGGTAGTGATCGCTGATGGTACAGTGCCGCAGTCCAAGCCGATCCAATTAGTGTAGCTGTGATTTGTGCTCTGGAGACCTGTCGCGTCTTCGAGCACGCGTCGAATGCCTTCGCGCACATCTTCACTAATCGCGCTGGAGTTCCACTCGGGCTGGAACAACGCAGCTTCGCTGTCGAGCCGTGCGAAGAGGTTTGCGATCCCAAGTTTCTGTAAACGTATCAGGTGGCCACTCCAGTAATGGGTTGTTTTGGCGGTCACGGTGATGACGTTCTTGATCTCCTTCTCCACGCGAAAAGCGGGTCCGGCCGGTAACAAAATCGCATCATCCTCGAGGCGCACGGAAATGTTTTCCATGGTGATCGCGCGCAGCAGCCACTCAGCCATAGTGTTGTTGCTGCATTGGACGCGCATCCAGCCCGGCGAGGAAGATGGTGCTGCCTGTAAGCGGGCGGCAAGTTCGATACCGCGCACGATCTCCTCGCACACCTTAGCGTAGAGCGTGGGGTCAACGAGGATCGACTCTGGAGTACCGGGTTCCAGCAGTTTGCCCTTGTGCGGCGGTCCGCCCGCCATAGCGAGGTCACAAAACGAGCCCCACATGCGGTCCCATGCTACGTTGCCGTCCACATCGAACGCCAGCGGCGCCGAACCCATCGACACGGGCTGCACCTCGTCCGTTCGACCACGGTAAATGCTGGGCAGCAGCGTCTGCAGATTCTCTTCGGCTTGCTGGATCGCCGCGAATCTCGCGGACTGCGGACTGGCTTCAATGATGTTCACTGCCGTGGCGTTTCCTCTGGGGTCAGAGCTCGATTGCGAACGTCATGTCGAGCTGATGAAAGATCGACTGGGCTCGGTTTCAGCCCAGTCGACTGATTCTTACACTGCAACTGGAACGTAAGGGAACGTCTTTCGCGGCTTTGAAGTGACCGACTCCCTGCCGATCCCGAGGTGGATGGGAGTGTTTGCGGCGATGGAAAACATCACATCAGGGGCGTTATCAGTGAGGGTACGACCGTTCCACTCGGCAAAGCCAAGCGATGCCTGGGTTCCGACGGTGTACGGCATAATGTTGGGCATCATCCGGTGTGCGATCTTTTCCCCATATGTCTCAGGGTCTTCAGACGTTCCGTAGGCGGCGACCACGGCTGCCATCTTCTTGGCAAGCGTATTTCCCCAGGTTGCGTAGTCATCGGCCGGACGCCCGCCATTGAGACGATCGCCGAGATCCTCGTTGTACTGCGTGAAAAGCGGCCAGATCATCGGAAGGCCAAAACGGTTGATAGGGCGCCATCCCCCGGCATCTGTGGCGAGCGTAGCCACTGCCCATACACCGATCTTCCGGTTGTTACCTGCACTGGCGAGCAATTCGGCATCGGGCACTTCCAACACCATGGAATACACGGTATGGCCAGCAAACAGGTTGTGAGCTTTGCTTGGGTCCCAGCCGGCGAGATCCACCTTAGTTCCATCCTGAAACGCGTGACCAACGGCATGCAGCACATCAGGCTCAATCCAGAACGGGTCGCCGGCGTGGCCGGCCCAGGTGCGCAGACCTGACGGCGTGGTAACAGTCTCATCCGTTATTCCATGCGCGACGACCGTACCGGCTGCGTGCGGATCGACCGCCTCTTTGCCGCTGATACGTCGAACGGTGTACTTCTGCTTTCCCTGCGCGTCGCGCTCCTCAAACGTGAGGCGATAGGTGACCTCTTCGACGGCATCGCCGTTGAGGTCGATCTTGAACTCATACATGCCTTCCGGATGGTAGCCGGTAATCGGCGGTTTTCCGATGGAGTGACAGATGTTGATGACGAATGCTGTGCCAGTCTCTCCACGAAATACGTAAAGATCAGTGATGTCGAGGCGAAGGTCCTGCCGAGCGATGGGTGAGTCAAGATGGTGAGACATGCTTTTCCCCTTTGTGGTTGTGGAATCTGATCGGAAGGTTGATAGAGCCGAGGCGGTGCGGGCTAGACTCATTCCGGTCACCATGACCGCACCGCTAATCAGAACTTTCCGACGCGATATATCCTTGATCTCGTTTGTATTTGCTTCAGGAACATCCGTTTTTTCGATTGATCGCATAGCTGCGGCCACCTCTTCGTTTAACCTTCCAGAAATTTACGAACATTGTGGATCAAGCCTGGAAATAGTCAGATAAAAAGTTGGTATTTCCTGCTGGGCACTCCCATAGAAAGCGTAGCGGAAGGGCCATCTGAATTTCTGAAGGTTCTCTGGAGATTCTCTGGAGAATGCCACTTACCGACCCGCCCGAGGTTCAGGGACTAGAAACTCTGAGCACTACCAGTCTGGGATAGAACCGCAGAGACATCGTTTGTTGAAAGAAACGTTGCACGCAGAGGGTGGCCGTGGGGGAGTGAGCGTGCGATCTTGAGGATATACTCCGTCGCGATCCGGACATGATCGTGCTGATGAAGTGTCGCGGCAGTTGCGTGGACGCGCCAGGCGGCGAGCGGTAGCTCACGCTCGTTCACCAACTCAAGAGCCATAGCGATAGATCGTTCAGCTCGCTTCCGGTCGTTGTCCGCAATTGAGATCCTTGCGTCCATTTCCCAGGACAGAGCCTGCCATGTACGCTCCGCGGTCGAGAGGGCCATTCCCAGGAATAGATCTGCCTCTTCACGAGCGTTAGCTAACATTTTCTGGCGGAGCCAAATCTCTGCAAGTGCGGATTGGAGGGGAAGGCGGAGGTACCAGTCAAGCATGACTGTCTGATTCTCCATGTCATTACGTGCCCGCAGGAGATGATCCAGGGCGTCTTCATAAAGACCCAGCCCAGCCTTGGCTGAACCGGCCACGATCAGTCTGCTGCGAGAAAGAAACTTGAAACTGTCGCCGAAGTTGCCTTCCCCATTAGCGCTAAAATCGCAGTCGCTTAAGACACCCGAAAAGTCCATCAAACTCAGGTGTATCCATGCTCTGTTCACACGAAGAATCTGGGCGGGAAAAGTATCCCCGTTTTTATCCGCCATTTCGATAAAGTTTTTTACCTGCCTCAGAGCTTCGCCCGGTTCTCCCAGAAAGAGAAGGCTTGAGGGTAAAAAGAACTGTACCTGCTGATATGCCGAGTTGAGATACGGGTTCTGCTCATCGGAAAGGTCTTCCAGATACCCCATTCCCAACTTGAGGTATTCCTGCGCCTCGCGGTATTCCGAAGAGGCCCATTGAATTCTGCCGTAATCGATCAGATATGGTGCAACGAATCGATGATCGTTCACCTGACGAAGGACTTCAAAAGACTCCCGTAAATCAGCAAGAGTAGCGTTACTCCAATCCCCGGTCCAGGCACGGAAAGATAAACTACGGTACCGTACCTTGGTCTGAATCAGCGGATCGTCGACTCTGGCCGATAAGTTTAAGGCGCGCTCGATAGCTTCGAGACAACGTTCCGAGCTGATCCACGCGAGACATGCGGCCAACCCCTGATAGGCCAGAATCTCCAGTTCAATCATTCCGTAGTTGGCCGTCTTCTGGATGAGCTGCTCGTGAGTTTCGAGACAACGAGGATCGAAGAGAGCGAAGTAGAGACCAGCCAATCTCTGAAGGATCGCCACCTCTTTTAGCCGTCCTGCTTGGTGTGGAAGCTGGGGCACACAGGAAAGAGCACGCTGGAGAAGTTCAAGAGCCTCCCGGGGAGCATATCTTCGAAGTGCGCTCTCCGCACCAAGGATCAGATAGTCTACAGTTCGGTTCCAGTCGAAAGCATGTTCAAAATGGTATGCGAGTTCGGTGGCAACTGTATCGAGCCGCTCACGGTGGAATTGTTCGAGTTGCTCGCCGATCAGCCTGTGACGCTCCGAGCGACGCCCAGGCGCCTGACGGTGATAGAAGACCTCCCAGTACAAGACATGAACAAACCCGTACGCAGGAAATGCTGTGCTCACGGAGTCGAGGCGCTCAAGCGGTCGAATGATGTGTTTTCCGCTGGCGAGTCTATGGAATGCGTCATCGATCTCGCGCCAATCGCGCCCGCATGCCGGTCCAATCAGAAACGGGGAGAATGCGGGTCCGGAGATGCTGGCCACCTCAAGGATCTCTTGATCGAAGCGGCTGAGTTGTCGAATCTGTGCTTCCGCAAGCTGGTGTAGGCTTTTCGGGGTCGTGAGGTCCATGTTGGATAAAGAGCCTTGAAGGACCAAACGATTGCCTTCGCGGATGAGCAGCCTTTTCTCGAGAGCATGCTCAAGCGCCGCCTCAACGAAGAGAGGGTTTCCTTCAGATAGACGATAGAGAATATCGGCTAGAGATTGATCGACTCCATGCTCGGTTCCCCTGAAGGAAAGGAGTTCAAGAATGTTCGTATGAGTCAGAGGCGTCAGCTCTAGTTCAAGACAGAGGGAACGCGCAACCAGATCTTCCTTCACCAGGCTGATGGGGCTATTAGCCACAAGCGCATCGAGAGGTCGATACGTTGCCATGACGAATAATTGCGTCGAACGGCGACCGCGCCCAATCGCCGAGATGACATCGACCGTTGCATTATCCACCCATTGCAAATCTTCCAGAAACAGAACAAGTGGGCGATCCGAAGCGATGGCTTCCAGAGCTTCTACAACCTCGCGTAACATGCGTCCCGGTGTTGCACCGATCACGTCACGTTGCACTGCTTCTCGCTCTTGCGGAGTTAGAAGGTCAGGAAGCTGGACAATGCAGGTAGGAGCTTTTTCTATCAGGATCTGGATCACCGACCCGCCAATGTCCCGGCAAAGACCACCTACCGCCTGGAACATGGGGAAGTAGGGATCCTTCCCCCCATATCCCTCGATACACTGTCCCCATGCCACATAAGGAGGAGAATCTGATGCGGCGAATCGTTCCAGTAATTCCAGACACAACGCAGTCTTCCCTATGCCCGGTTCTCCGGTGATGAAGACCATCTGTCGATTTCCCTTTAGGACGGCTTGAAATCGCTCTTCGATTACGGACAAAACAGCTTCGCGCCCGACCAGTTTTTGAGTCGTCCTAGCCTCTGTGGCCTCATGCTCCACACTCGGCTGCCGTACCTGAGCTATGAAGCGGTAGCCTCGGCGCGGCACAGTCTCGATGAAACGAGGACTACGGGGACTGTCTCCCAAAATTGCCCTCAGATCTCGGATGTAGCCGCTCAATATCCCCTGCTCTACAAAGGTGTCCGGCCAGATAGTATTCATCAGTTCCTGATGGGTGATCAGGCGATTTGTATTTTCGGCAAGATACTTCAGGACAGAAAACGTCTTAGGCGCAAGATTAATACGCAATTGTTGACCATTGTCATCGCGCCGCAGCAGACAACAATTGATAAGGTCCAGTCGAAATGGAGAAAACTCAAGCATTAGTGGTAAGGAATCAAATTTCAAGGATACAGAATGCGTTGGGAGATTGGGATACTCCTGACCGTACCGGTTCCTCTTCGCCCTCTCTGTTCTCGTGAAGCCTCATCACATTGTCCTTTCCTTTTAGAATTGAGATGAGGCGCGACTCGATGACAGAATTGAGCAGAACAGGCATATCGCTGGAACAAGACTTATTGGCTGGATTCGACAAACTCATTGCGAGAAGAGGGTACAAGAACCGTTCCGAGGCGTTGCGTGACATGATTCGGGATGCTCTTCTCTCGGACGTCATCGACTCTAACAAACCGGTGGTCGGCACATTGACGCTGGTGTACGACCATCATGTGCCAAACCTCTCGCAAAAGCTGACCGAGATGCAGCATCACGCCGGGACGATGGTGCTGGCGGCGACGCACGTCCATCTCGACCATCATTACTGCCTCGAAGTCATCATCATGAAGGGTCGCAGCAAAGAAATTCAGGAGATGGCCGACCGCATCCTGGCAACACGTGGCGTAGAACTCGGTAAGCTGGTGCTTACCAACTCTGGGGCCGCGCTCAAGAAGGCGAAATAGCTTCTGCCTGAACTTCAAGATCGTCAAACCCCCGCCAGTTGTAGAAAGCAATGGACAGAATCCAACTGAGCACAAAGAAACCGATAATGAAGTAGCCTAACATCCCGAAGTTGTTATTGAGCTTCCGCGCCACCTCCCAAAGCAATCCCTTGAAGTGAAACTGATCGGCAATCAGTCCCAACGCTTCAATCCCGCCGACAACGAGTGCAACAAAGACAGAAACAAACGTGATCGTCATGTTGTAGTACAGCTTTCGGACCGGCTTCACAAAAGCCCATCCATACGCTCCGAGCATGAGGATATTGTCGATCGTATCGATGAGAGACATGCCCGCTGCGAAGAGTACTGGGAATACGAGAATAGACCACACAGAGAGTCCTTTCGAGACTTCCGCAGCCGAGATACCGAGAAGCCCGATCTCCGTGGCTGTGTCAAATCCTAATCCGAAGAGCAGACCGAGCGGATACATATGCCAGCTTCGTTCGATCATTGCAAAGACCGGCCGCAGGATTCGTGCAAGCAAACCGCGGCCTGCAAGCAGCAGGTTCATGTCTTCTTCCACATATGATGCTCCATTGCGCACCCGAACAAATACCTGATAAATCGACCGCAAAACAGCAAGGTTGATACCGGCAATGCCGAGCAGGAAAATGCTCGACACTGCTGTGCCGATGACACCGCCAATGCTACGAAAGGCATTAAGTCGATGCTGGAGCGCCAGTGTTGTCGAGGCGATCAGCAGCGACCCGATGAGAACAATGGTCGAATGACCAAGCGAGAACATAAACCCAACTGCGACAGGACGTTTGCCTTCCTGCATAAGCTTCCGTGTTACGTTGTCAATGGCTGCGATGTGGTCCGCATCCACAGCGTGTCGCAGACCAAGGCTGTAGGCGAGAAATGCTGTTCCAAGTAATGCAGGATAGTGACGAAATGCGGCGACGGCCCAGAACCACGCACCCGCATTCAGCGTCATCAGAACACCGTAGATACCAAATATCCTCGCCCGGACATTACCTGGGGCGTCCTTCATCAAGCCACGCATTCCCTGCTCCAGCGGTACCGCAAAAATGAAACTATTTCAGCAATATCGAATCTTTTCTATATTACCAATTGATAAATCGTGTTATCAGCGATAAACGGCCGACTACTATTACCGGCAATGTTCTGTAGACGGTAATAAAGATACTTACATTCGAACCTGCAGACTTTCTCCACAATAATTCCAGACAAAAGCTGTAGCGTTGCAGTGAAGATGATGACAGGAGTTCTCATGCATCTTGGTAGCACGATTTTATCAATAGTGTTATTAAATTTCGGAGTCACAGTATCTGCGCTTACGGCTGTTGCGCAGATTGTTCATGAAAGAGCCGTCAGCATGATGCTTGATCCGCAGGTTCACTCGCTCGCCACGACTGATAAGGCTTATCCACCACAACTATCGGGAACTGTGGTTGACACGTCGGGCGCGGAGATTATTGGAGCTACGGTTCACGTTCGGGTATCAGGCGGGACTCTGCCAGGAGCGAAGAGGACAGACAGGAATGGCTCTTTCATTCTTTCTGGACTCCCGGCGGGTAATTACCGGCTCCTAGTATCGAATCCCGGTTTTGAATCCAGGGAGATTTCCGTCACTATCGGAGCCACTGAAGCGCCAGTTCCGCTGCGCATCACTCTGGCTGTGGGCTCCATAAGCACCACTCTGAACGTGCAGGGCCGGGAAGATGACCTCGTTGGAATTGCCAGTTCCGCCACTCAGGGAACGGTAGGCGCGAAAGAGATCGCAAATCGTCCGATTCTTCGTTCGGGAGAGATTCTGGAGACTGTTCCCGGCGTCATCATTACGCAACATGCCGGTGGCGGAAAGGCCAACCAGTATTTTCTTCGCGGATTCAACCTCGACCACGGCACAGACTTCGCCATCTTTATCGACGATATGCCGCTCAACCTGCCATCGCACGCGCACGGTGAGGGCTATTCGGACATGAACACCGTGATTCCAGAGCTCGTGCAGCGAGTCGATTACGAGAAAGGCCCTTATTACGCCGATGTCGGCAACTACGGATCGGCCGGATCAGCCCATCTTGAATTTTTCAGGACTCTGCCCCGGAATTTCTTCCAGGTGGAAGGTGGCATGTATGGCTATGGGCGTGGTGTCTTCGGGGCATCGCATAAGCTCGGCACGGGCAATCTGCTGTTTGGCGGGGAGGTGTATCACGATGACGGCCCGTGGAAGCGCCCGGACGACTACTTCAGATACAACGGACTGCTGACGTACAGCCAAGGCGCGGGCGCAAATGGGTTCAGCATCACGGCACGCGGCTACCATGGAAAATGGAACTCAAGCGATCAAATTGCCGAGAACGCCGTTCCCTTTGTGGGCTTTTTCGGAACCGTGGACCCGACAGATGGCGGCAGGTCGGAGCGGTATAGCCTGCAAGGGGAGTGGCACCACCAGGACGCAAACTCCGTGACGAAGATCACTCCCTATCTGTTTTATTACGATCTCAATCTCTATTCCAATTTCACCTACTACCTGACGGACCCAGTTCTCGGCGACCAGTTTAATCAGAACGACAGGCGCTGGGTGGGTGGAGTGGATGCACACCACACGGTTTTCAGCGAGTGGGCTGGCCGCAAGGTAGTGAACGCCTTCGGCTTCCAGTTGCGCAACGACTGGATCGGCAACGGCCTTTACCAGTCCTCGAAGCGCGTTCGCCTGGACAAGACAGATTCCACTACTGGCAACATTCTGCCCGCGACGACGCAAAGAGATAATTTTACCGATATGCTGATCGGCATCTATGGGGAGAATCGAATCCAGTGGGCGGAAAAATTTCGCTCGGTCGTGGCGCTACGCGGCGACATCACCCACCTGGACGTAACGAGCCTTGTGACTTCGGCCAATTCCGGCGTAGTGACCAAAGCTATCCCCAGCCCGAAGGTAAGCCTGATTTTCGGTCCATGGGCAAAGACCGAGTTCTATCTTGAAGGAGGTTCCAGCTATCACTCGAACGATGCGCGCGGCACAACGCTCAGGGTACAGCCTGTTTCGGCAGACTATCCTTACCCCAATACGCCGGGCGATAAAATCCCGCCCCTCATCCCGACCAAAGGTGCAGAAGCCGGCATACGCACCTCGCCTATTTCGCACCTCAACAGCACACTTTCGTTCTGGTATCTGCACAGCAAATCGGAGTTACAGCAGGATGGTGATACTGGCGGTACAACAGCGTCGACTCAACCGAGCGACCGCTATGGCTTTGAACTAGCGAACTACTGGACGCCCGCGGAACACCTGGCTATTGATTTCGATCTGGCAAACTCGAAGGCGCTGTTTGGCGGCGTGGACAGTGACGACGCCGCACCGGACAGCCCCGGCGGCAGGCGGGTTCCAGAAGCGGTTGGACTTGTGATCGCCTCAGGCGTCACATTGCGCGATCTCAACAACTTTTCGGGAAGTCTGCGCCTGCGCTTCTTTGGGCCGCGCGATTTGACCTCCGACGGAATTTATCGCTCCAGGGCAACGGCGTTGCTCAATGGTGAGGTTGGTTATCGAATCCACGAGAATTGGGGCATTTCCGCCGAATTTTTGAACTTGCTGAACCGCCGCGACCACGACATCGACTACGCTTATGAGTCCCGAATAACGCCAACAGCGACATCAGCATTCACAGACGTCTTCCACCCCGTCGAACCGTTTCAGGTGCGATTCTGGTTAAGAAGGTCTTTCTGATTGGGCCGGAAGTAGCCTCGACATCTTCCATAGGACCTGTCGAGGGTTTCTAAAACAATGATTTGCACTAGCGACCTCCTTGTTCGAGGTGCGCGGAGCCGATGTATGTAAGGCGTCGCTATGGCGCTAGGGTCCTGAACATAAGTGAATATCGCAACGAGTCGACAGGCGGAATGCTATGCTCCCAACTCGTTCTGGCTTCACCTTCCAGAATGTAGATCGATCGCGGTTTAAGTGTTTGTGACTTGCGAATCCAGCTCGTACCTGCGGGAAGCCGAAGTCGCATGATTGCTGCCGCCAGAAGCGAGACCCCAACAATCACGCCAAATTGCGGCTTGTCCTTATGCCAACCGATTCCAGCGCCTGGAGGATACTCATTCACTCCACCTTGCTGAATTTCGTCGACGTTCCTTCCAGCAAAGGCTGCAGCTTTTCTGCGTAGTTCTTCGATGAACAGCGGAAACCTTTCCGTAGGTTCAACCGTGCGGCGTGCATAGTCATAGCGCAGACCAAAAGAGGTAACCCGTCGATTGCCGACGTGCCCATGAAATTCAAATGGTTTGAGTTCGAGAGTTGCAAGTGACGCTACGAGCATAGCTTCTTCAGTTTCACTGATGATGTCGTCCTGATAACGAAAGCCACTCGGCATCGAAGGTGATTGTGTACTCTCAAGTTCAGCGAAAAGACCTTTCTGTATCGCCATCAGAATCTCCTGAAATTCGTCAAAATAGATTCAGCTGTGGCGTTTGATCTGATCGCTTATACGGCATCCTGTCATCGAAGACTGTCCTGCCGCCAACCGATGCGGAAATCGCTCGCTCGTGCGCGAGCGCCGCATCGAAGTCCGCCAGTGGCTCACGTCGCTCTTCGACATCGCGAGTCAGGCGATCCAATCGCCGGAAGCCCTCAAGTTTTTCTGTGTGTCCGAGTCGGGCTGCCTCCAGAGAGCGACGCAGGACAGCGAGCGACTCATCGTAGACCTTGAGCGGAACCAAAAAAGGATGCCCATCCTTACCACCATGCGCGAATGAGAAACGCGCCGGATCGGAGAACCGGCTGGGCGCCCCGTGCACGACCTCCGCAATGAGAGCAAGGGATTGGAGCGTTCGCGGTCCGAGTCCTTCTACAAGAAGTAACGAAGCAAAGTCTCGAAGGTCTTTTTCGTGTGCGACTGCCAGAACTGCGCCTAGTCGCTTCGTATCGACATCCTTTGCGCGAACGTCGTGATGCATTGGCATCGAAAGCTTGTGCACGTCGCTCAGGATGCTCTCCAGAGGTTCTCTTGTGATCGCAAGCAAAGCATCGCGCGCCTTCTCGGCGCGGGCGTTCACGAGATTCCTGATCTCGCCCTGCGGTTTGCCTACAATAGCGGTGTGCGGATCAGACACAAAATCCCGCACTGTGACTGAGTGCCAGTGATAACGTCGCGCGACGCGATTTTGAGGATTCATCCCCTGCTGAACGACGGCCCATTCTCCTGATTGCGTAACTACGAAAGAGTGCAGGTAAAGCTGGAAACCATCCCGTGCCCATGACTGCCCCATAAGCCTGGAAGCAGAATGGATCGCTCAATCGCGTGAGGAATCCGGATTGCCCGTAGTTCAAAACAATCTGCTCGGCGATGGCTGTTCCGAGTCCGGCCTCCATGGAGGGGGAAGATCGGCGGTTCCGGAGCGTTTCATAGCAATTCGTTTATTTTCGCTATATATTCGCCTTAGATCAACTGTATTGGAGGTTTAAATCGGCTGATTTCCGAGAAGTCCCAAAAATAACATTGTAAGTGTGTGTTAATAAATACCTTATTTTGATGGCCAGATGCGGCTTGTCCAGCATTACACACCGCTGCGCGTTCCTCTAAACGGCTTCGTTCTTCATCCATCAGCTGGATGTGTGGGTAGGATCTATGCTCGCGACCTTTGGGTTACGAGAAGCGTAAATAGCTGATTCTAAAAGAACTAGAGCGGCGTAGATGATCCCTGGCCACTCTTTAGAATCAGTAGGATACAGCGTAGGGCTTCTTAATGTTCCCTGATTTGTTCCCTAGTTTTGAACTCAGTTGTGACACGAGGTCGGTAGCTTTCCAGGAGATTGATGCGTTCGTTTTCTCCCGTCGCAGTATGAATATGGGCAGATCTCTTGTGTAAGCTGCGGCGGTATACACGAATGTGTGTGTGCTTTTACAAAGCTTTTCTTCTCCACGTAGTCATCTCTATAGTGAAGGTCTTCTGACCTCAAATGTGAACAGGCTGCGGTCGTAAAATCGCTGTAAGTTCTCCCCAGACATGGAGATGGAATTTAATGGCGATTCCCGATGCAGTTCGGTTCAGTCGTGACGGCGACCAGTTTCATTATTTCTGGGCCGCTCGACGCGCACTGCGGCTTCTTCCTCGCGCCTCCGACCTAGTGGCGATATCGATTGAAGGAGCATCGACTCGGGAATTCGGTCCCGAGGAGACCATCGAGTCCGGAGAGGAAGTTATTGATCTCGCAGAGTATTACGGAAGCGAAGATCTCCGTACGGCTGCTTTTGTCAATTATGTTCAGCTCAAGCATTCGACGAAAAACGCCGGCAAACCCTAGGAACCAAGCCGCCTGGAACATACCCTCAAGGGGTTTGCGGAACGATTTCTCGCGTTAGAAACAGTCCTCGGCCGTGAGCTATTGGCCGAGCGAATCCGATTCAGCTTTGTGTCGAATCGACCGCTGAATCCCGATTTTATTGAGTCAATCGTTGATGCTACCGGCGATGCACCTGCAAATAGGCACCCGGAAATGCTCATGAAATTGGCGAAGTTCACGGCTCTCGACACGGAGCATTTGAGGGCATTCCTTAAATTGCTCGAATTCGACGGTAACCAGGTAGGCTACTTGGGCCAACGAAGCTCCTTGGCAATGGAGGTTGGTAGTTACCTTGCAGGCGCTGACATTGATGCACCCATTCGTTTGAAGGAACTCGTAACTCGCAAGGCTACATCCGAATACGAGAAGGCTCCATCGATCACCCGTATGGACGTGCTCCGCGCGCTGGAGGTGGCCAAAGATGCGCTTTATCCCGCTCTATGCTTGCTGCCACTTGACGACCCTTCCATACCCGCGATCAGGAAATTGAGATCGTTCAAAAGATTGTAGCGGCTGAGACACCTCTGCTAATCCACGCATCCGGCCGACGCCGGCAAGTCAGTAGTATGTACTCGGATCGAAAAACATTTGCCGGCGGATTCTGCCATCGTCATCTACGATTGCTTTGCTAATGGAGACTATCGGCGTGCCGGCAGTCCCCGTCACAGGCACAAAGACGCGTTGGTTCAGATCGCAAACGAATTTGCCGGCCAAGGGTCTCTGCGATCCCCTGATACCCTCCGCTCATGCGGATCGAGCTGACTACGTAAAGGCATTTCGGTCCCGTCTCCAGCAGGCCGTCTATTCGATTGAGGCACAATCTCAGACCGGGCTGCTGTGCATTGTTGTCGATGCTGCCGACAATGCAGAAATGATTGCGTGTGAGCTGGATGAAGAACCATCTTTTGTTCGAGATCTGCTACATGAATCATTTCCATCTCGTGTCCGACTTGTCGTCCTGTGCCGCACAGAACGCCAAGAGCTCCTTGACCCACCCACCTCCGTTTCTCGCGTCCAGCTTGAACCCTTCACGCGAGGTAAAACCTCTGCATTCTTGAGGTCGTATTACCCAACTGCTTCTGATGGGGATATCGATGAGTTTCATCGTCTGACGTCGCAGAATCCCCGTGTACAGGCAACTGCCTTGGAGCAGGGAGTGACACTCGATTCCGTGCTTCGAGAGTTAGCTCTAGGACCGACGATCGTTGATGACACGATCGCTCAACTTCTCCAAAACACGGTTTCCCGATTAAAGGATCGCGCAACGCGAGTTGAAAAAACACAAATTCAATCGATGGCAACAGCTCTCGCAACCTTGCGCCCGTTCGTTCCCATCGCCATCGTCGCAAGCGTTGCCGGTGTGGATGACGCAGCCATTCGAAGCTTTGCAGCTGACTTGGGCCGCCCGCTTCTCGTTGTCGCAGATGCGGTCCAGTTTCGGGATGAGCCGACGGAAACATGGTTCCGAAAAAACGTATCGCGCCACCGCGGATCAGCTGATCCGGTTCATAGAAGTGTTGAGACCCTTGGCACCTTCGAGTGCCTATGTAGCGTCTTCATTGCCCCAACTGATGCTTGAAGTAGGCCAATTAGATGAGCTAATAGCTCTAGCGCTTTCATCGGACGCACTTCCGACGGATGATCCGGTCGAACAACGGGCTATCGAGATTCAGCGTCTACAGTTCGCACTCCGAGCGAGCCTTAGGGCACAACGTTGGATGGATGCGGCCAAACTTGCGCTCAAGGCAGGCCAGGAGGTTGCAGGGAACTCACGGCAGGATGTCCTTTTTCAGAACAATACAGATCTCTTGTCAGTATTTCTCGAACCTGACCGTATACAAGAGCTTGTGTCGAAGCACCCGTTTTCTGGTAAATGGCTTGGAACCGGGCACGCATGCGAGGCAAGTCTTCTTTCACATATCCCTGACTTCCACGGTGACGCGCGCAGTCGACTTCGCATGGCTTGGGATTGGCTTTGGAACTGGATATCTCTTCCGGACGAGGAAAAACGCAACGAACAGGTTGAAGATTCGGACATCGCTGAAATGGCGGCAACCACGTGGCGACTGAGAGGAGCCCGCGCTTGTGCAAAGGAACTGCGCAGCTGGAAGCCGCGGTCCGTTTCTTTTCGCGCCGGCATGATCCTTGCGGGGCGAGCTCTGGATCAGGGACTCTATTCCGAGCTAGATGATCTGGCGCTCGCTGCGGGCAACGATCTCTATTTGACTCTCGCCATCAGCTCTCAGCAACGAAGGCTTTTACGCATTTCTCCTAGACAGGTGATGGGATCCCTCTATAAAGGTCAGTGCATGATCAATATTCCTCTCGGCGAGAAGGTCCGCGATGTTTAATCGAGACTTCATCATGGAGTGCCCGGCTTGCTTTGTGTCAGTGAGTAAGAGATACACTGGATGAGGAGAGCAAGATGGCCGAGGTAAGCGGTATCAACCAGAGCCGTAGTGTGCGCATACTGAACCTGATCGACGAGTCCGCGTGCGAGTGCCTGCTGATCCTCGCGGAACGGCGCTGGTCCAGTGCGAAGGTGATCTGAGCACTGGCCGACGTCATGGTCATCAAGGGCGTGCCGGAGCATCTTCGATCAGACAATGGCCCTGAGTTCGTCGCCAAGGACCTGCGCAAATGGCTTGCCGATACCGGCGTAAAGACACTCTACATCGAACCCGGATCTCCCTGGAACGGCTACTGCGAAAGCTTCAACTCCAAACTCAGAGATGAGTTCCTCAATGGCGAACTCTTCTACTCGATGAAAGAACTGCGTGTGCTGGCCGAACGCTGCGCGTCCACGACAATACCGTCAGGCTACACTCCTCGCTGGGATATAGGTCTCCAGCACCCGAGGTATGGCTGACTTCGACCTCATGGGCGCATCGATCTGAACTCAGAGGTTGCTGCGCTACACTAATCCCTCACTGGTACAAATCATCGGGCAATCCACATGACGACTGTGGTACAAACCGATTGTGTATTCGTTGAAAGATCTTCCATTTCGTCACTGGGGTCTCTGACACGTGTCGCAAAAATGAAAACGAAAGACTCAATGCGTCTAATCGCGGGATGGAGCATATCCGAAAATCCGTAGCAGATTTCGAGAACCTCCATTCCAAGTTTCAGGCAGGCTTTCCTCCTACAAGCAAAGCCGAATATATTCGTCTGTCAGCAGCGCAACTTTGGTTTGCGTGGGATCATCTATAATTTCCTCCCTGTAGGGCGCCAGCGCCATGCCCATCTCCATTGGAGATATCAGAGGGATCATCGATAGGTCGGTGTCGATCATAGCGGTTCCGTCCAGCTTGATTCTGCGTTGCGTTTCTGAATTCCAATGATGTCGGGTCGCAACTTGCCGAACTAAGTGACACCTCCCATAAAAGGGTCGGTGTAGCTGCTGTGTCCTATCTCGACACGACCTGCGTAATGCACCTCAGTCAGATGTTCCTGCGTCGCGACGGTAAAGTCGTACCAACCGTGCTATTCGCTAAAGGCATTTCGATGGAGGTCGTCTCTTGGCTGCTCAATCCTTTCCGAAGAAGAGAAGTGCCATACGAGTGATCCGTTACAGTAATTTCGATTGACGCGCATCCCGTATCTCGATATTTAGTGATCCTTCTGCGCCACATTTAGTACAGGGCAGGATTCCCGACGTAACTGCACGTCCTTCAAACTCCTCTCTGCGAAATGCACACCCGCAATGAATGCACACATGAAAGTGAAGAAGTGCGGGCTCTTGTCCATCTGGATCTTCCGCGATCAATAGACTTCCAATGACGTTCCATTTTTGCCACTCACTCCACGAGCGCCTAACGGATCATTTGTGGACAGTCACACACCGGAGTTATGAACAAAGCCGAAAATACAATACATGGAGAGGCCTGCTGCCAGCAGGCTTCTCCATATCTGTTCAAATCTGCGCTTGGCCGCCATCGGCGAACAGTTCAACACCGTTCACAAATGAGCTGTCATCGGACGCCAGAAACACCGCTACCTTCGCAATCTCATCCGGGTCTCCTACGCGTCCAAGTGGAATACGCTCCGCAAAGCTCCCGAGAAGCGCATCACCCTGCTCTGCTGGTACGAGTCCGAGCAGCCCTGGAGTTTTTGTGGCACCAGGACTGAGCACGTTGACGCGAATCTTTCTCTCCTTGAGATCAAGAATCCAGGTACGGGCAAAGTTACGGATTGCAGCCTTTGTCGCACTATATACACTGAACGCTGGCGTTCCTTCGATCGAGGTAGTCGATCCGGTGAGAATAACGGAGCTGCCATCTTTCAGTAAGGGCAGCGCCTTCTGCACGGTAAATAACGTACCCTTCACATTGATCCCGAAGGTCTTGTCGAAATCCTCTTCAGAGATCTGACCCAACGGGCCAAAAGTTCCTCCTCCGGCATTGGCAAAGAGCACATCAATATGGCCAGCCTTTTGCTTCACAAGGTCGTAAAGGCGATCGAGATCGGCCAATACGCTGATGTCTCCCTGAAATGGCGTTACATTACCGCCGATCTCATTCACGGCTTTCTCAAGATCAACAGCGCGACGACCGGTGATAAAGACCTGCGCACCTTCTTTTACGAAACGCTTCGCCGTCGCAAGACCAATTCCACTGTTTCCGCCGGTGATGACTGCAACTTTTTCGTCTAGCTTTCCCATATTCTTTACCTTTCCTTTGGTCTGACGGTTTTCACTGCAGACGCTGGTTTGCGAACCTGTTTCTTTCGCGGTGGTCTTTTGAAGGTTGAACCCGCGACTGCTCTCGCGGAAGGCTTGGCCCTTGCCCAGAACTTATCGCCTCTGAGCAAGAGCTGTTCTGTGGCATGACCGATACCGTGAACTTCCTCGGCGGTCATGCCGGACTTACGGAGGAACTCTATCCCCTGCATTACGGTGAGGAGGAGACGACCTAATTCCGCAGGCTCCGTTGCGCTGGGCAAATCGCCATCTTTCTTAGCCTGTTCCACCACTTCGGCGAATATCCCCTCCACTGCCTGATATGTCTGACGTGCCAGATCTCGGACCTCGCAGTCATGGGCAGCAAGTTCTGTCGTACTGTTCGCGAGAAAGCATCCTCGATACGGCTTGCTTGCACCGTTGGCGCCGTCCGGAAACTGAAACAGCATACGTAGCTTTTCAATGGCTGGCTTGTCACTCGACAAGGCTGCGTGCATCGCGTTTCGCGTGGCGTCCGAATAAAGACGCAGCGCAGAAAGGAAAAGCTGATGCTTATCCCCAAAAGCGGCGTAGATGCTCCCTTTTCCAAGCCCCGTGACCCGCATCAGGTCGTCCAGGGAAGTCGCCTCAAAGCCCTTGCTCGCGAATTCATCCCGCACTACCGCAAGCATCTTCACTTCATCGAATTGCCGTGGTCTCGCCATAAATCACGCACCAGTTATTGACTTACTGGTCCATATTAGCCTATTGTGGACCAAATGGTCAAACAGGAAGTATTTCCGAATAGACAGGGAAATGGAAGGGAAGTTCATCATGTCACAGGAAACAGTCGGCCTCGTCGTGAACGGGACTATGGAGATCGCTCCGGAAGACCATGAGAAGTTTGTAGCTCTCGTTCAGGAGAATGTCGCTCAGACCCAGGGGGTTCCGGGTTGCATCTTCTACAGCTTCACCGCGGATGTGAGAAATCCGAACCTCTTTCACAACGTCGAGGTTTGGACCAATCGCACTGTGCTCGACACACATATGCATAGCAAGCTGATGCAGACAACATTCTCAGAGCTCGGAAAGCTTCGTGTGTTGTCACGCGATATCACGGCCTACACGGTCAGCGGCTCGTCGAAGATCTAACGAATCCTCCCTTTGTTCTAAGTCTCGTGCGGCATGGTAGCGGCTAATGGGCTACCTGGACCCCACACATGCCATGCTCATATCCCTCGGAGAACGAAAGGATCTTTTCTCCGAGGGTACTTGTCTCTGAATGAGGAAAGTGTCGTGGGCCGGAGGGCCTATGCTGTTTGCGGGGCGGGGGGTATGCGGAAGCGATTTGCGTTGATGCTCAGACTATCGTGCAGTTCCCCGATAGCGTTTCATTCGACGCGGCCGTCGGAACCGGAGTTAACGCCATTGTGGCACGCCTTTCACTGGAAAGGGCTAATGTTACTCAAGGCGATGCTGTTCTCGTGCGCGGCGCAGGCGGCGGTATCGGCACGATGGCCGTCCAGCTAGCGGTTGAGATTTGTGCAACGTGTACTGCCGCATCATCCAAGCCGGACCAAGCTCGATCGCTTGGGGCTCATGCCGTCGTCGGTCGCGATGGCGGCGCGGGCATGTACGATGTCATCATCGATCCGGTGGCAGGTGGAGATGCTGGCACCTTTTTCTCCAAACTCAAGCCGAACGATCGGATCGTCATCTGCGAGGCGGCTGGCGGCTTCCCTCCTCCGGATTTCGGAATGGGACTGCTGGGCGCCTTCTTTGCCTCCCCAACAGTTTCCGCTTTTAGCCTCAACTCAGTATCACCCAAGGATGTCATGGGGGCCATCCATGCCGTTATCGACATGGTCGCGCACGGGCGGCTTAGTGCCGTTCTCGCCGGAAAAATTGCACTCGAGAAAGTGGCAGAAGCGCATCGAGCACTCGAAGATGGGGGGGCGACCGGAAAATTCGTGATTGCTATGTAGTCGGTCCGGGCATCGGAATTGCTACTGCAATCCAAATTCTGAGCGAAGGTATGAAACGGAAGCGCGAAATTTCGAACCCAAGATTCAACAGCCGATTCTCAGCTGAATAATCGGGCAATTATTCAGTGTTATCTCTCCGTGACGACGGTGACTTGCGCCCCGTGAAGCTATACCAAGCCCTAGCTTCGTTTGAAGCCAGCAAGCAACTTGCTGACAAGGGACGAAGACTCGCCTTTCCGTCCTTTGTCAGCATCCCTAGATACCGTCCGCAGAAGGCCCATACATGCCAGGGAGGGGCAGTCCAAGGGTGCGAAGATATATCCCGAGTTGGGCGCGATGGTGAATGATCTGGTTGATCCCTTGGTTGCGAAAGTAGAAAAACCGCTCGCCGGAGAATAGAACGGCGGAACCGCGCCTAATGGTCCAAAGATGATGGAATGCGTCGTCCGAAATCTGCTTGAATGCAGCGAGAGCGCCACCAGCGTTCTCCTTGAAGCGTCCGAGCAGTTCCGCTTTACTGTCCATCGTGTAGGATCGCCAACTGGCAGCCATGTCGAGTTCGGAACTGGTGAGCGTGAGCGTCATCAGGCGAAACAGATCCGTGGTATGACCCGCAAGCCGGCCGAGCGTCATAGACTTCTCATATGGTTTGAAGTTGGCTTCCCCGTCGGGTAGTGCGTCAAAAAGGCGACGGGTCTTGCTGATTTCTGTTTCAAGCTCGGGAAGAATCAGGTCGCGAATGAAGAACGTCTCTGTCACTGGTTGTCCTATGAATTGCTAATTACAATAATGATTTGCGCCACGCAAATGGGATTCACATTAAGGTAATTGTTGACGACCGGCAGAAGTTCGTCAAAACGAGAGAAATTCCCAACGAATGAAAAACGCTGCCTGTCACGGCTTTCAACGAGCCCGATATCGCCAGTTCGCTCAGCGAAGAGATTAATATCGGCCAACAATGTCTATTTGGATTGATTGCGGCGAACATCTCCTCATAGCGCAGATCCAATGCGCGGATGGCAAGCAGCGTTGCCGCTACGGAGACACCAATACTCGCCCCAGGTTGCGAGCCAGACTGAGGATGCCACTGCCGCTCGTAATCTTCTCCTTGATCAAAAAACCGAACGCCATGACATTGATTGGAACGATCAGGAGCGCGAGACCGATCACTTCGAAGATTCTCGAACCCAGCACCCAATCGAACGGAAGTTCAAGGCTCCAATGAGCCATGACGAGGCATGCGAGACCGTGCACGAGAAAGCCGAAGAGAACCATATAACCTGGAGTCAGGGTCTTTAGGAGGAACAGCATCACCGGCATGATGGTAACGAAGACGATAGCGCCGGGTGACAGAGCCATTCCTGCAAGCGTGGCTGTCCATCCCAACATTTGCTGACAGAACAGCGGCTGCAAGTAGTTGGCCGCATAGAAGACGAATCCCATGACAAGCATGGCGATCACCGAGAGCGCAAAAACGGCCATTACCTGGGAGCCTAATGTCGACGACTGGTTGCGGGAAGCGAAGCTCCCACTAGATAAAGCTAATAAACGACGCAGTGTTAAGCACCGTAAGATGGTTATGAACGACGATCCGAACGATCTGTCCACGATCCGATCCAGTACCACTTGCATGCATCTGAGACAGGTTGCCAGCATTCCTAGGCCCGGAAAATCAAAGCGTCGTTTCCTCATTGAGATCCTCACAATGTGAGGCGAGTCTACGACAAGCCGCGAATCGAGAACGAACGCCAGCACACCGATGGGACATTCACCAGGAAAACCCATCTCCAGTTGTAATTGTCAGTGAGCCAGCCACCAAGCGTCGGACCTAATGCGGGAGCGACGACGGAAACGACCGAGAACATGACCTGAGCCGTGCTTCTCTTCTCGGCCGGAAATTGCATCCATCAGGATCGCCTAGAACACAGGCTGTAGGCCACTTCCTCCCAAGCTTGGATCACCCGTAAGAACACAAGCAATCCGAGCGAAGACGCAAAGCTGCAGAGCGCAGACTCGATCAAAGGATGGTGGTCGTGCACAAAACGGCTCGTGAGGAACAGGGACAGCAAGCCGACCGGAATGTTGATGAAGCAGACACATCGCCAGTTGTAGCTGTCAGTGATCCAGCCGCCAAGCACAGGGCCGATTGCAGGCGCGATCACGATAGAGAGCGCACTCGCGCGCTTAGCTGGCGAAAAGGTGTCCAGGAGGATTCGCCTGCTCCACAGGCGCAAGGCCTCCACCACCGATGCCTTGAAATACACGCGCGAGCAGCAAGATCGGCAACGAAGGTGCAACGCCGCAGAGAAACGAAGCGATGGTGAAAAGCGCGACGCAGCCCATGTAGTAATTCTTCCGACCGAAGACGCGCGAGAACCAGGCCGACATGGGCAAAATGACGGCGTTGGCAACCAGATATGTCGTTAAGATCCAGGTGACCTCGTCGTAAGAGCGACCCAGGCCTCCGGCAATGTGAGGCAACGATACATTGGCAACTCCATGAAGGTGGCGAGGGTAACGGTAAGGGCCACGATCCATGGATTGATGGCAGGACGAACTTGGGCTGCGTGCTCGGGGGCTGCAGAGATGCGACTCAACTTTATGATTTCTCTCCAGTGGAAGTGACGATTGTGTGGCGGTGACGATTCCGCTCGCAAAAGGGCAAGAACTTCGCAATCGATGTTCACTGCAGAAGCCCACGCGGCGCGGGCTTCTGCAGCATTGGGTCCAATGTTTGTTAGGCCACTCGAAGGTTCACTTCGACGTTGTTGCGGGTGGCGTTCGAATACGGACAGATTTGGTGCGCAGCTTCGACCAATCGTTGCGCTTCGGCGCCACCGACGCCCGGCAGTTCTATGACGAGATCGGCTGTGATGCCGAAACCACCCTCTGAGCGCGCACCGATACCTATGGCAGCCGTGACCGTGGTTTCCGACGGCAATGCCAGTTTCAGCTGCTGACCAGCTACCTTGAGCGAGCTTAGGAAACAGGCAGAATAGCCCGCGGCAAACAATTGCTCAGGATTCGTTCCTTCTCCTCCAGGGCCGCCCAGCTCCTTCGGGGTCGCGAGCCTCACTTCGAGCTTTCCATCTTCGGTGCGAGCATGGCCATCTCGGCCACCGGTTGCGGTTGCGCTCGTGCGGTACTTTACGTCGATAGACATGAATCATCTCCTTCTACATAATTAGGGTTGTGAGTTGCGTGAGAGCGAACTAGTAATACAACACCGTTTCAGTTCGCGATGAAAGATACTTTCGGGATTCGCACCTATGTTGGTAAAAGGTGGAAGCGTTCGAGCTCTTTATATGCCGTCGTATCGTGAGTATCCCCGCACGCGCCAATAATCCATCGGCTGGTCGGCAAGGAATGTGATGCCAGTGATAGCTTTTACATTTTTGAGACCCAGCTTTACAGGAACGAGAAGACGCAAGGGCGCTCCATGCTCCAAAGTCAAGGGATCACCGTGGAAGTGTGTTGCTAACAGCGATTGGGGATGCTGTGCGGTCTCCATATCGAGCGAGATGTAGTAAGGGTCCGAGTTGCCGTTCGCGTCCAGATTCACGGACGATTCAATTCGGGCCCATTTCGCTTGGGACACAGGTGGAAAGGCCTGAATAAGATCGGCAAAACGAATTCCTCCCCACCATGCGATTTCACTCCACCCCTCCACACAAACGAACCTGGTGATCTCCTCGTGCAGCGCGAAACGCTTGAGCAAGGTGCGCAGGTTGAGTGATAGCGTGAGGCCCGATTGAAGTCCCTTGAGGGTTAAAGTCCACGTTGGGATATATTCGGGCTCCGGAGTCGCACCGTTGTAGTTGTTCTTCAGACCGGTTACCTGAGATTTTGAGTAGGTAGGCACACGGCGATTGGAAGAGTACAGAGCTTCAGCCACGTCATCGTCGATATCGATCGCTCTGTCGAGCAGCCAATCTTTGCCCGGTAGGTTTAGCTTGCGATGTACGTCGAGCCGCTGCAGGGTTTCGTCGGGAAGCAGTACGGTTCCGGCCGTAAGGGCCGCGAGCGCACTTGCCCCGAAGATCAGGACATCGCGACGTGTTCGATGCTTCAGCACGTTGGACGGCACCTCGAAGCTTTTCTCCGAACGTGGAACACGGTCGAGCATGTCAACCGGCTGCCTTCTATGTGGAACAAGTAATTTGTTATTTGAGGTCACGGCGCTTCTCCTATTGTTCGGTCCTTGAGGACCAGCCGGTAATCATGCTGCGCATTGTGTCCCATCCGTCTGCCAACACTAGAACAACGTGTGGAACAACGAAGAGGATGAAAAAGCACATGAGACAGAAATGCCACACGCGCGCGGCGTTGTAGCCGCCAAATGCTGCTGCGAGCCAGTAGAGCTGCATGGGTTTGTGGATCGCCCACCCCGAGAGAACGACCAGAGTGCCCGCGACCACAACCGAAGCGTAAGCACCCTTCTGAAGTGCGTTGTACTTGCCGGTATGTTTCGGATGGAACAATGGCATACGAAGAAGAAGCGCGAACGGAGCCAGCGAGTAGTAACGAGCCATGTGTAACCCCGCGATGACATCGCCTCGCTTTGGAATCAATGCGCGCCAGCCTCCTCCGAGAACGAGGCCAAGCAGATACAGCGCACCGTTGGCCATAAACAGATAGGCACAGAACCAGTGGAGCCGAAGCGCGACGCCTAACATTCCTGGACCAAGGCTCAGGTGGTTATAAAGCCAGTCTGGGGGACTACTATAGTGATGCAGGCCGGGCACGTGGGCGCACAGCCAAATACCGATGTCCGCAGCTTGATCGAAGTTCCCCGTCGCATCGGTTGGATGTTGAAAAATAGGATCTGACCAGTAGATTGATATTCCGCTCAGAATCAATCCCAGCAGCAGAGGAATAGTAGTCCAATGTGCCCAGCGCACAAGGATATGGTGCTTGCGCTGAACGCGAACTACAGCCACGCCATTGGAAGAAGCAGCGTCGATAATAGACGGGATACTAAGAGGCTTCATTGCTTTCCTCATGAGGTGCACGCTCGGTCCCCGGACACACCTGAGACCGAGTTGCACGAAGAGAGCTATTTTGCAGGCAGAACCTATTTTGCAGGCAGAACAAGGATGGTCTGTCCATCGAAGCTGCCATCGTTTTGCTTCTTCGCAGGAACCAATACAAGTTGCCCTGGCTGAAGCGGCTTCTTGGTCGCGGAAATCAAGACGACTGGCGTACCGGCGGGAACCTCAATCTGCTGTCCACCGACAGTCAGTTCGGAACCGGAACCTGTTTTGGTCGCTGCGCCATTGGTCATGCGAGAACCTGAAGCCGAGTTCTTGGATTTGGAGGACGCCGCGACTGCGCCGTTCGTCATGCGGCTGTTCGAAGGAGCGCCGGATTTTTCCGGCTGCATAAAGCTTCCTTCGGCAAGTCCGCGAAACGCCTCAGGAAAGATCTTAATGTCGGTCGCGTGCTCTTTGCCGTCATCGCCTTTGACTGATCCGACGCCGATATAGCTGTTCGCCGATATGTGGCTCATGTCCGACGGTTGTCCCTCGTATACAGTGGCTGGCTGCACAAGGTGGACAGTTACAGGTCCCTGCTGCGTTTGAAGGCTAATCTCGGTGGAGCTTACGTTTACGACAGCGCCAGCAACGGGCGTGACGCCGGGAGGAAAGGTTTGGCTAAATGCCGTGGAAGCAGGAATTGCGGCTACGAGAAGTGTTAGAGAAAAGAAAGAAATACGCATGTAACTCCTTTTGTTTTTGGTTGGGTTTAGAGGCTGCGGTTATGTCTGAGTGTGTCAGCCGATGGCTTTAGGTGCAATCAAACGAGACAGCGTGCGACCGAGCAATGACGCTCCCAGCCCAGAGAAACTTGAAAAGCCGTTCGTGTGAGATACAGGATTTCTTAGGGAGCGCACTCGATCTCCAATGTTTCCATTTGCCTATATATCTACTAGTTGGTATATAAGATCGCGTAAAATCAAAACTACAAAGCATATGGGTTTAGCTCTTTTCTGTCGAAATGCGGTTCATTGTGGCATCTGTGACCATTCTGAACACGTCACAATTTTCCAGTGCCCGGGCCGAAAGCATTCCTCCGTGAACAACAGCCATCAAGGTCTGTGCTTCCATCGCGACCGTACCTTGGAGTCGTATGACCCGCTTTCTCACCCCAGCTTTCAACGTCCGTTCGATCCAATCGCCGAGAGCTTTGAAATGTAGGCGCACCTCGACTTGGACCTCCTCGGGCAACGATGGCATTTCTGCCCCCAGCAGTGCCGCCACACAAAACGACACCGTCTTTCCCCGAATGCAACCTTCCCAATGATGGATGTATGCTTGGAGCCGAGCCAGTGGGCTTTCCATCTGAGCGTCAAGCATCTCTGCACTCCGGATCAATTTTTCCCGGTGAGCCCTCAGAACGGCTACGGCCAAACCCGCCTTCGTAGGAAAGTGATGATGGATGCTGGCCTTTCTGATGCCAACCGCCTCTGAGATATCCGCGTAACTGAATGCCGAGTAACCATGCTGTACCATGATCGAATCCGCGGTGTTCAGAATTTTTTCTCCCATTTCTCCATGCATACGTTATATGACTACCTACTAGTAGGCATGGATTCAGAAAATTGCTGCTTTTTAATTCTTTCAGCGAACACTCCCAGAATAATCTCGGATTGCACCTCAGAACGGCAGAAAACCAAGGTCCTTTCCGTCCATTGCAAGTCTATGATGCAGGGTTCAGATCTGAGTCCCATACCCAGCCATGCACCAGTTCCTCTTCCAACTCCTTGATTGCCCTTGACAGTGGCGACTGCTCGATATGCAACCGCTCGGGCACCACGCGCGAAATAAAGCTCTTCAGCGACAGCAAGGAAACAACCTAGATGTCTCAGTTCCATATTTCCATTGCCCCTGTTTCATTCAACTTTGAGAAAAGCGAAAACAACGAGGTGGTCGGAAGACAATTGGAGTTCCATATCGGTATCAGTGAAATCCTGACGAAATGACAACGTGGTTCATATGCCGCTATTGAGCGACGATAAGCAACTTGCACGGTGCTCCAATTTTGAACTGGCACAAGATTATGCAGTCTCAGCGGGCGGGTTGCTCGCGGGTCGACGTCCTTAAGCTGGCAGCGATGAGAACTACTGCAGTCACCGTGAGCAGAACATCAGCAGCTAGTGCGATATGAATGCCTTTCAAGAGATCGGCCTTAATGGCCATCACGGCGGCCAAGGCCGAAATTCCGATGGTGGATGCAACGCGCTGGCTCGTTGTCATCAGGCCAGAAGCGAGCCCTTTGCTGCCCTCCGGAGCTTCCGATGTAGCGGCAACTGTGGCTGCCACAACAGCCGTGATATGGCCGAAGAATCCGACAAATAGAGCCAAGATTAACAGCCACATTGAGTTAGGGTCTGATCCAAGCAGGATCAGCGGTGCGGTAAAGCCGCCTTGGACGAGCAAGGGCGCCAGAAGCACGAGACGCGCGCCGCCCCGAGCGACGATCCGACCAGCCAGAATGCCTGCAACTATCGATGCGAGTCCCGGGACGCCGAACGCCAGGCCGGTCGCAAGCGGCCCCAAATGCAGCACCTCTTGCAGGTAGAGTGTTACGAGGTAAATAGGGCTGACCTCCATCGAGAAGATGGTCAGCACCGCCATATTTGGCCCCAGCGCACCGAGGGCCAGGCCAGCATCTCGATCGCGACCAAAGGAGCCGACGCACGCCGCTCAATCCGGAAAAAAAGGGATAGAAGAGCCACTCCGACCACCAGGGCCATAAAGGACTTTTCTGTGAAGCCGAAGGACGATGGCGAGAAGTCTGAGCGTGACAGATATTGCACCCGGGATATCCAGACGAATACCGCCTCGAGAATGTTCTGCGGGAACCACGAACGGCGTCACGGCGAGGATTATGAGGGCAAGAGGAACATTGATGAAAAAGGCCCAATGCCAGCTCAGTACACCGATGAGCATCCCGCTCACCAAGGCTCCGAACGTGAAGCCGCCGAAAGCAATGCACCGTTCGTGCCCAACACTCGCGCGCGCTGGCGCTCGTCGGCCAACGCCGTGATCAGCACGCCAGCGCGGCCGGGCCTGTCATCGCCGTTGCGACGCCCTGCAGCGCGCGCCACGAGAAGGAGGACCGGTTCGGTCGCGAGGCCGCCCAGGAATGACGATGCCGACAGGAGTGCGAGGCCGATGATAAACATTCGGCGCAGGCCGTAGAGATCGCCGAGTCGACCAAAGAGAAGGGACAGCCCAGCGGCTGGTAGCGCAAAAGATGTAGCGACCCACGGGAACTCGCTCACCTTAAGCCCGACCGCTTGCCCAACCTCGGGCAATGCAATGTTCAGAATGGAGAAGTCGGCTGACAACATGAAGTTGGCACCGAGGAGAAGCACTACGATTAGCCTTTGTCGTGCCGTCATTGGAGGCGCATCGCCTCCACGATCCTGGGTCAGTTCAAAGATTTCCATTGTCTCGCCCGTTTTTCGTCATCGTTTGTTGGAGGTAAGGCGGCGTCGCGGCATCGCGATGTCTGACCCGGCGCGAAGGACCGGCTGAAGCCGGAGCCGAAGCGGACGAGTTTGCGAGCCGCGTCGAGCCGCCTTGCCTCGTAACGGCGCAAGGCCTCGGTCGCGCCTCTATGAGCTAAGCCGTCTTGCAGTGCTTCGGCAAGGGCGAGCGCATTAAGCGCCGAGGCATCGAAGCCCCTGCCGGTCATCGGCGACGGCACATGGGCAGCATCTCCCACGAGGCATACCCGTCCGCGAGTCAAGCATTGTGGCATGTATTCGCCGATCGGCGTGCCGATCACAACGCGCCGGGAAATGCAGTCGAGGATGGCTTCGCGCCAGGGAGATGGCCAGATCGCTCGGGCCTCCGCAGCCAGCTCCCGGAAGGTCGCGTCCGGAATGTCACGGGGGCGTAGTGTTCGCTGCACAACGTTCCCGACGAGGGCGCCGCTTGCACGCAGGAGGCCGTTGCGACCAGCATCGTACCAACCAAAACCCAACCGTCGTCGGCCCGTCGCGAATGCCCCGTCCGTACCTGGCAGGTAATAGGCGTTGAGGCAGTAATTTCGCTTCTCGACGATCGCGAGCTGAGCTGGCCATGGCTGGGCCTTAATCTCGTCTTCGTCGACGATACCAAGCCAGATCAGATAGCCGGCGAACACAGCGTCGGGCTGCTCAGGGGCAGCATGGCGACGGACGACGCTTTCATGGCCGTCAGCTCCGAAAACGATGTCGCCTCGCACGACCTCCCCGTTGTCCGTTACTGCCCAAGCTGAGTGCTCATCTTGATCGACAAACTTCACGCGTGCCGAAGCGCGAACTTGTATGTTGGGATCGGCCGTCAACGACGGCACGTAGACCCGCGTAGACATCTGCCCAGGCCTAGGGCCCCGAAGGAAATGCGTCTCTTCCCAAGTTTCGGCCGGTTAAACGTTGGAGGAGGCCCTCGCTGGCCGGCAAGGCTGCGCCCGCGGGCTTGCCCGTCCGAGCGTTCCAGCATCGTCACCGTCATTCCGATGCGGGATAAGGATAGAGCACTGATAATGATGCCCCGACGATCACCGCCGCGCTGCCTGTTACATGCGTCCAGCATTTCAAACTGTCAGATCCTGTAATATGTGAAGGCGTACTACGCTTAACATAGCGTATAAATCCTACGCTTAACCGAGGAAATTTCTGCAGTGCATTCAAACCCATCTTCCAAACCAAAACGTCGACCGCGTTCTGATGGCGAACGCAACAGATTACGGTTGATCGAAGCGGCCAAGCATGTTTTTGCCGAGAAGGGCGCAGCCGCAAGTCTTGAGCAGGTTGCGCGCGAAGCGGGAATCAGCATCGCTTCACTCTATCGACACTTTCCCACACGCGACGCCGTGATCTCGGCAGTTTATCGACAGGAAGTGGATGCACTCATTGAGGCGGCTGATCGTTTAATCGCGGAACGGGAGCCAAAAGCGGGGCTACGAGAATGGCTGCTGCTGTTCGTAGAGTTTCTCGACGCCAAGCACGGCATGGCCGAGGCCATGGATACACTTATGGGAGGCCCGGAGGACCTATACAGCAAGACGCCGGACCGCCTTGCATCGCCGATCACAGCGCTCGTCACCCATGCGGTCGAGGCAGGTGTATTTCACAGCGATGTCGAGCCGCTGGATTTGCTGCGCGCGCTTTCGGGCGTGGCCACGATTAGAGTGAGCGAAAACTGGAAGAGTTCGGCAGTTCGGATGGTTGACCTGTTGCTCGCGAGCATGTCAGCAAAGGTTCTCGGCCATGGAGACTGAAGATGGGCATGGTTGCAGGGCAAACCCGTTCCTCTTCCACATCAAGCAGCTACAGCGCCCATCGCTTCACGAAGCGAGCTGCGCAGGCAGCTTGCGGGATGCGCGCGTCCGTGAGTTGGACCCGTGCTTCTCGCCGTCAGGTCGATCACGGTCAGGTAGCGGGAACCATGCGTTTGATGACGGTCGGCAGGGTCGCGGAGGGCGATTAGTCCTTGCACGATACAGGTTCGCTTTGTCGCACGCCAGCGACAGACACCAGTAATAATGTCGTTCCTTCTCGCGCTTGCAAACGTAGGAAATCTACGCCTACTAAAGAGTAGGCATCCTTTGCTTATCCCCAGCGTTGGCTCGGCCCGATTAGAAACTATGAGGAGGCTCCTATGCCCAGTTTGAGAATACGGCTGCTCAATTGGCTCATCTTGAAAATGCCAGTCTTGAATGAGAAGGTCACTTATCTGCTCGATCACGTTCAGATCACGGACGTATTGCAACGTTATGGCCAATGTGTTGACACGCATGACTTCCAGAGACTCAGAAGTTGCTACATCGATGAAATCGAGGTCGATCACAGCCCCACCATCGGCAAAGGGCGGATGCGCATCTCGGCCGACGAGTGGTGCAAACTCGCTGACAAGTTCCATAGTCAGTTAGACGGCGATCAGCATGTCATGATACCGCAGAGCATCGTCATCAATGGTAAAATGGCATCCTGCCACGTGCTGGTACAAGGGCATCACTTTTACCGAGATGCGAAAGGCAGCCCGTTCCAAATGCTCATCGGCACATACGACATGGACTTTGCGAAGACCGAGGATGGCTGGAAGATCACGCGCTCTATTCAGGGTTTGACGTGGACGGAAGGCAATTGGCAGTTCCACACCGACATCATGGACAGCTTGGCAAACTGCTGAACGTCGATAGGTGACTTGCACCGTGCTTCAGTTTGAATTGTGAAAGTTCGCTAGCGTATTAGATCTTCGAAGCACTGAATACGCAATGAGGGCAACACGCAGCTTTTGTATCCATCTTTCCGACTCGTCATAATTGTCTTTGCCGAAGTGCTCGTACCGCACCTTACCCTTCGCATCAATGAAGTAGTGCGCGGCCCGGATACTGGTTGTGGAAGGCGTCCCATATGCGCCTATTGCTATCTACAGCGATTGGGTAAGTCATCCCAAAACGAGCGGCTGCTCTCCGCAAATTGCCTGCTGCTTTTCAACGCCAAACTCAGGAGTGTGAACTCCAATCACTACAAGACCGACAGTTTTATACTTTTCGGCCCACGCTCGGACGTACGGAACCGAACGTATGCGGTTGATGCATGAATAGCTTCAGAAGTCGATCAAGACCACCTTGCCTTTGAGCAATAGAGCTTTGATTTGGGGCCAAATTGATCCAACCTGTTGCCTTATCAAACGAGGATAAAGGAGACATACCGATGATACCTGGAGGCTCCTTAGGCAACCGTGCGAGTTGGTCTTCCTAAAGAAAGGCTAGCGTTACGGCTAGGATCCCTGTGACTGTGAACCATTTTATGGAACGCACAACAAGCGCATTCGAATCATATCGATGTTCCTTATTTGTCAAAAGTTCTATCAAACGTATCACGGTCAGACCAATGACAAGGGTTGTGGCTATTGCAGCCTGAGTGGGGAATGTATGAGTGTGGATTTAATGCGGGCAAAGATCGTGGAAGCCGTGAGCGAGATGGCGCAAAGCATTTTTCACACCATCTCACTCACGGCATCGTAGCAGGGATCGGTTTCACCGAAAATGCCAACTATTCTGGTCGAAAAAAAGAGTCACCGACCAACACGATGTCACGCATGGAAGCACGCTCGCCATATGCGTTTGCAGCAATCGCGGATGGAGCAAGAGCGAGCGTAAGGCCGATTCCCAGTGAGCCAATCCTCGCAGCGTGAAGCTTCTTGTGAGTTTTTTGTACTATGCGGATAGAGATCATTTATGGCACGGTCCTTTCGACTAGTTGGTAGATTTATGGACACAGCGAACATTCCCGCTGCATGAGTACCTCAACGACGACTGACAGCTAGTTTTTTCAACGCTGAGGCTGTGATTTCCCGAAATGCATCGCACGTCCCTGAAACGCGCGATGCAAGCAGCGCCCCATGGACAGTAGCCATGAAGGCGTCAGCCTCCACGTTGTACGTGTCCTGAACGCGGATCTTTTGGTTCTTCACTCCAACCTCCAGGGTTTTCTTGATCCACTGCTTCAGGCTGGAAAAATGCAACTTGAGCTCCGCAGCCACTTCTTCCGGAAGACCCGGCAGTTCCGCCGCCAGGAGGGCGGCTACGCAGAATGGTTGTGTCTTGTCTTCCAGACAGCCTTCCCAATAGCGGACGTAGGCCACCAATCTCTTCAACGGGTCCGATATGTTTTTGTCGATCGCTTCCGTGCCGCCGATCAGACCCTCGCGGTGCCTCCGCAGCACTGCCACTACCAGGTCCACCTTAGTTGGAAAATGATGGTGTATGCTCGGTTTGCGGATATTCACTAGCTTGGAGATGTCAGCGTAACTGAAGCCGGCATATCCCAACTGGGCCATCAGAGAGTGAGCGGCGGTGAGAATTCGCTCTGCAGTGTCGTTTTGCATCATGCTTTGCAGTCTACCAATTGATAGGGACCCACGACAAAGTGGCGGCCTTCGGCTACGATTACCCTGCCATTTTGATCGGGAGTTGCTCAGGAAAGCGGGGCAGCACGCCCGCCGTAGACGTGGCGGGAGATGAACAAACGGCCTCCTGTCGGGACCGTGCTCTCGCTCGGAAGAACTTTAGGTCGCATCCTACGGGCTGGGTTGAATCACGGCCGATCGCTTCCTTCATAAGAGATTTCGTGAGGAGTTCGGGCAATACGCCAGCTTTCTGATTCGGCCCCCAGGATAGATCACGTAAGCAGGAACTCCGCCTCGCCTAATAGACGCCAGTTGTTGCGTGATCGCTGGGTCGTACTGAGGCCAGTCTGCCCGGAGAAGAACGAACACGAACTTCCGCGCTGCCAAATCAGCTAGGAATAGCGCATCTGCCAAACTGGGTCGTGAGCAAGAGAGTAGCGTCGGGGGAACTGGTTGCGTTGCTACCGAAAATAAAGCCGATCTCGGTTCACGTATTTCTACTCCGCGCTCATGGGAATCCGCCCGCATCCGTGAGCGCTCTTGCACGCTATTTAGCCAAGAATCTGTGGCCACTTCTGGCCTGAGGTGCGATGGACCGCTGTGTAGGAAAGATGGGACTTGAATTCCGTACCGCACACTTCACTGGGAGCAGAACACCGCTCGTCCTTCCGCGACAAGCAAAAGCGCATGGCGTACACGCTCCCTAGGGAGACTTGCGGAGTCATTTGTCAGTTTGATTTTGGGATAAGCGTTTGCTCACCTTGACCCCAGATCGGAACCAAGACAGCTTACTCCCAATGTATGCGCTAATGCCCGTATGTTCGCGCTTACCTGAAGTGTGCTACTCGGGTTTGATCAGGAGATCGAAGCAACTAGCAGAGCTTGGTACATGACGCGGGAATTAACTAAACAAAGTGTAGGAAATGTCTATTCGAAAGAGCTAATGGCTCTTTCGCTATACTGTTACGGCTTGCCCGCGTATTAAATGGAAACTACGAGAGTCCATCCGAGATGCAGTTTCTCGCGGGATATGTTGGTAGCCGAATCGCTCCCGGGGAGTTGGACCATATCTTCCTTTTCACCCGTTCTGTTCAGTTCGCTCCGGCATCTCTCCTGTCCCGCACTGTTTGCGCGGAACTACAACGCCAGGATAAATTTTGACATTTCTCGATGGCTTGGGCAGCAGAATTCTACGAGATCTGGACCAATACGACGGCATTCTGACACAACCACGGAGCGACGTATCCGTCACCGAGTTGCGAGTGCTTTTCGGCGGGAATAAGACATTATCTGAGTTTAGAACCTCCAGCAATGGAGCTCTGAGCGTAGAGTTGATGCCCGGCGTCACAACGGTCGTTCGTTGGTCGCGCACAATGGATACTCAGTCTGACCTGTTCGATCGGCGAGAGCCTCTTATGGAGGCGTGATACCTTCTAGCTGAGCTAAACTCGTCACTCGAACGAGGTGGATGCGGTGCGCCGAATTAGAAAGAACCCTTGATGTGCCGCAAAGCTCTCGTGGTGCTATTGAAAAGCGCTCTCGCAAGCCTTGAGCAGACCTTTCGTGTGGCCGTGAATACAGAGAAATACGGCAGGAGAACCGTGAATTAGTACTCCTTGCCGCATCAATTCACATCGCAAAAGAGCCGTTGTGGAAAGGGGGCGACAAAAGAAGATGCCGAGTTATGGAAGACGCAGGCTAAACGTACTTGCCATGATTGTGGCATCATCGAGGGGGAGTTCCATCTGGATGGGTGTGACTGGGAACGTTGTCCTCGGTGCAAAGGCCAAAACCTCGGTTGCCCCTGCAGGGCCGAAGAAAATGACGAGTGGGACGTAAGCCGGTCTAGGTCTTGACAAATGGGCATCTCCTCCTCGATCTGTATTTCAGCACCCGTCGGTACCCTTCTGTTTTCGAATGATCGCCACATGTCCCTGGTTTTTTCTAAGATTGCTCTTCTGGAGTGTCTTCGACCTCTGCCGAACCCCGGCAGAGGTCGAATAAGAGACATATCGGAGTCCGATTTCTCTTTACTGCTTTGAACGAGAGTGATCGCCTGTACGTCAGCAAAAAGAAACATTCCTATTCTTGGGCGAGCGTCTAGAACGTGCCCATCAAAGTTTGTGCCCCGGAAAAGTCCATCGTCCCCTGGGCGTGAGCGATGTTGGCGACGCCTGTCAGAGAGAGCGCAACAAGCGTTGGCCCCATCACATGAGCGGCACGGAGAAATTTTCGGGAAATGAGTTGAACTCGCCGCCTCTGAGACGAGCAATCAAGGTGGGTTGTGTTGCGGGGATTGACGACACTGTATAGAGGGAAGACATCGGCACCTCCAGCGGCCCTCAGAAGGGCGGGATATGCCGAGAAACTAGGACACTCTGACGCAGGGCGTCCAATAACTATTTGGATTGTGGATGTAACCGCTGCGAGCGGCTCCGACTACAGGATGCTCAGGCATCTCGCAAATAGAGTTCGACTGTCTCTGTAGTCCAGGTCGGTATGCCACTGCCGAAGAAGTCCCGATCTTCTGTCCAGACGGGGCATTTCAGGAGAAGGGAAGACGCCATAATCGGCCAATCATCCGCGTCCCGCGCGACCATTCGTTCCCGGGCGGATGATTCGTACTCTTCGTAAAGGGTCCTGTCCACGATCTCGACAAGGCGCGACAACTGATCGAGCACCATAATCCCAGGCGGCGGGTCGATGCCACGTTTGGCAGAAATGATGGGAATGTACTTGCGGGCATCGACGAAGCAGATGTCGGGGGCGAAGAACCACACGGAGTCTTCATAGGTTTCGAGGAGATTGCGCACCCGCACTCCAAAGACGCCCCGAAGAAGGATGTTCGCGTCGATCACGAGACGCTTCTGGTCTGTCATCGTTTCTGCTTAGCTCGCCATTGCTTGAAATCCGTCACGATCTCATCTTCCGCGATCCCCTCGGCATCAAGGATCTCCTGCCATCGGCCTGCAGCCTCCTTCAGCGCGTCTTTATCCGCGTCACTGCGCTTGCGCCGGGCGGGGATGAAGTAGCCGACGGTATCACCGTGCCGGGTGATGGCTACGGGAGCGTCCGATTCAAGGAGGTAGGTGGCGAGCTTATCGCGGAACTCTCTCATACCGATCTTCACGGTTTCCATCTGTGGCTCCTTGCGTACCATTGCGTACGCAAGTGTACCATTTTATCGCCGTCCCAGTCCGATCAGCTGCTGACGGTTGACCTAGATTGGGGCAAAGGTTTCACGTTGAAAACCCGCTCTGTGCTTTAGTTTTCGTTACGGAGCCTACCTTTGGCTTTCGCGGCAGCACCCATTTTTCAAGACTTATCTGACCCGCGGCCTCTGCCATCCTGCGGTAGAAGCATCTCGTCAAAAGAACGAAAACGAACATCAAAATTGTTGGAAAAATAGACGTTTCGGCAGTGGTTAACTAGGGCAAAGGACACGGGGTCAATAAGGGACCGATAACCGTTCCTGAGGGTGCGTTAAGGTGCTTTTGGAGCCACCCGCTACGCCTGGTTTCAATAAGTTACGATCTTCGCCCCTGTTGGCACGAGAGAAGATTACTGCCGCAAAATTCGCGGCTCAAAAGCATATTGCTGTCAGGAGTAATCTGCACCTCTCGACGAGCGCATTGGCGATTTATCTTCAAATGCGAAGACGGAGTGGGCTGACTGACGAGAAGCCTATCGTCTCTCGGTACCAACCGGGTCTCTTGCCGAGGAGCGCTTCGGTAAGCTGGCAGCGTTCCTATATGGACGAACTCGTAAGCTTGAATTCCATCTTTTCGACTCCGCGAATCACTTGAACTTTCTTTATCTTGGGATCGGACTTGTTCAGAATCTTGCGAAGGTCAACAAGAGACGTAACGGCTTGTCTCTCAATGGCGGTGACGAGATCACCCTTCCGGAAACCGAGCTCTTCTGCCCGGCTGCCCGCCGCAACCTTATTGACGAGTAAGCCTGGCACATCGGGCAGACCGACAGCTCGCCGCATTTTCGTCGAGGCGCGAGAATCGAGCAGTGTCATGCCGAGGTAAAGCTGACGACCGTGAGCCACCTCCTCTTCAAGGCTGACCAACCACTTGCGCAACAAGGTGATAAGCTGCGCCCGTTCCGCCCGATTGAGTCCTGCGACGAGGCTGCTTTCATTCTCCAGATGTTCAGGAATGACGGTTTCCAAAAGCTCTACGCCCCTTGGAGTCATAGTGACGAAGACCGAGCGACGGTCTTCCTTGTCAGGCGACCGCACCACCAGGCCTTGCCTTTGCAGGGAGTCGATTCGAAGACTCATGTTCCCGGATGTGCGGAAAAGACTGCGCATCAGATCGCGCTGCGTCAGCTTGTATGGTTTGCCGCTGCGACGAAGTGCGGCCAGCACATCAAAGGATGCTCTTGAAATCTGAAACTCTTCAAACTTCGCTTCAAGAGCACGATCGACATGCTCCATGATGCGACCCGCCCGTCCGATGATCTCGACCGGAGCCAAGTCGTAATTCGGCTTTTCCGCTTTCCATTGTTGGACGACTCGATCGACGTGGTCTATAGGCATAGCTCATATCATCGTATTTACGTTGGCTCTGTCAAAAGCAGTTTTATAAATATTTGCTTTATCTAAAGCAAATATTTAGGATAAATCTAATGGAATGGAGGACAGATGGAGTTCAAAGAGCATGAGATCCCCACGAACGGCATCCTCTTGCACGTCACGGAGCTTGGAGAGGGTCCAGCCGTTCTCTTCTGTCACGGATTTCCGGATACCTCGTATACTTGGCGCCGACAGATGACCGCTATCGTTTCATCCGGCTATCGAGCGATTGCTCCAGATATGCGCGGATACGGGCGCAGCTCAGCTCCATCCGACTCAACCTTGTATACACCGCTGCACACTGCCGGCGATCTGGTCGGACTCCTCGATGCATTGAATATTCCCAGTGCCGTAATCGTGGGTCACGACTGGGGCGCAACCCATGCCTGGAATGCCGCTATGATGCTCCTGATCGATTCAAAGCGGTGTTCTGCCTGAGTGTGCCTTATTTCCCGCGTGGTGATGTCAGCGTCTTCGAGCGTATGCGAACCAATGGGCATGGAAACGACTTCTATATGTTCGAGCAGATCAAACCGGAAGCCGACCAGATTTGGGCCGATGCCGCTGTCACGATTCCGGGGATCTTGTTTTGGGCATCGGGTTCTGCTCCAACCGAGACGCGATGGAACCCTCTGGACCCTGCACGAAGCCTTCATCGCCCTGCTCCTGGGCCGTTGCCTTCATGGGTAGAACCGGATTATGTGGCTCACAATGTAGCGGAATTCCAGCGCACCGGTTTTCATGGGGCACTGAACTACTATCGCGCCGCCGAACTCTATTTCGACCTGTCGGCTGCCTGGAAGGGTGCGAAGATAACCCAGCCCTCGTTTTACATTTCGGGAAAGGCCGATGGTTTGGGGGTGCTCTATCCTCCTGCGGAAAAGCTTCACGCCGGCCTTCCTGGCCTCGTCGGGAATCTCGAACTCGACAATGTCGGCCACTGGATACAGCACGAGGCCTCTGCCGAAGTCAGCGAGCAGCTTGTGAAGTTCCTGCGCACTGTGAACCCTGCCTAAAGGAGCTCGCGATGGCAACATCTGTCACACTCACCGGCACCACTTTGAGTTCGTCACGTCACACGACGCACTACTGGGAGGCCGGACCTACTCGCGGACCATTGATGATCTTTCTTCACGGCTGGCCGGAGATCGGCCTTGTGTGGCGCGCGCAGATGGAGACTTTCGCCTCGGAAGGCTGGCATTGCATTGCGCCGGACATGCGCGGTTACGGCGGTTCGTCTGCACCGACCACCTCTGATGCCTATGCCCTAAAAGAGATCGTCGAGGACATGGTTGAACTGCATGATCATCTTGGCGCCAGCCCGGCCATCTGGATTGGACATGACCTCGGAAGCCCGGTTGTTGGGGCGCTGGCCGCGCATCACGCGAAACGGAGCCGCGGCGTCGTATTTATCTCTGTCCCTTATGCACGGCAGGCCTTCGCGCTGCCTAGTCTGCTGCCGTTCATCGACCGCAAGCTCTATCCAATCGATCAGTATCCGGACGGACAATGGGACTACTACCGCTTCTACCTGACAAATTTCGACCAGACAGTCACCGATTTCGAGGCGGACATCCGGGCAAGCCTCGCGGCGATATTCCGGAGGGGAAATCCCGGATCAGTAGCCAAGGTGTACCGGTCTGCGATGATTACGCGCAACGGCGGTTGGTTCGGTTCGGACCATCACGCTCCTTCGGGGGAACCTGATCCCGCACTTTGGCCGCAGGCTGACTTTGATGCCCTGGTCGACGTGTTTCGCGTTAATGGATTCCGGCCGGGCAATTCCTGGTATTTGAACGACGCCGCCAACATCGCCTACGCTCATGTAGCACCGGATGGCGGTCGGCTACGTCAGCCCGTGCTGTTTATCAACGGCGAATTCGATGGTCTCTGCGACATCACCCACAATCGATCCGGCGAAGGCATGAGCAGCGCGTGCCCGGATCTCACCGTGACAAATCTGCCCTCAGGCCACTGGTTGCCCCTCGAGCGCAAGGCAGAAGTAATCCAAGCTGTCCGTTCCTGGCTCGAGGCAAAGTCGCTGTAGTTTGCGATAAAGGCAGCAAAACACAAGGGAAACTATGAACACACCCACGACACCTCGCATCGCCAGCCGGCTTGCTTCCCTGAGGATCAACCACGCAGCCATCCGCGTGCCGGACTTTGACACAGCGGTTGCCTGGTACGCCGACAAACTTGATTTTCGATTGAAGCAGTCGGTGTCCGTGGCCGGGCTCAGTTTCGGATTTCTGTACCCAGCCGGCGACGAAAGCTTTCATTTCGAGTTGATGGCCGGGCAAGGCGCAGCAGAACGCCCCACTTATAAGGATCTGCATGACAGCTATAACATGTATGGCTGGCACCACCCTGGTTTCAGCGTCGATAGTGTTGACGCTGTCATCGATGAATTGAAGCGCCGCGACGTGACGATCGCCAGCGAGCCATACGACGTACCCGCAATGGGACTGCGCGTTGCGTTCTTTGCAGATCCCTGGGGCAATCTTTTCGAGGTTATCCAGCCCATAACCAAGTAAGCCATCGGGCGATCCCCAGGCTCTTTGTTCCGGTTGGGGTCGCTTTGTCGTCTAAGGTCGAGTGTAGCGCATGGTCTATGCAGCGTTGTCACCTTCGCTGTATTCATTGCCATCCCAGGGAGTGCCGCAGACATGCGGCTCTGACCACGTCGATCTCGAGTCCGCAATCAAGCACGGCGTCACGGTTGCCGAGGTCACAGGCTCGAACAGCATCAGCGTGGCAGAACACGCGGTGATGATGATCCTCGCTCTCGTCAGCAATTATCTGCCCGCACATGAATGGGTGAAGAAGGGTGGATGGAACATCGCCGATTGTGTCGAACGTTCCTACGACCTTGAGGGAATGCATGTCGGCACTGTTGCAGCAGGGCGCATTGGTCTCGCGGTACTGAGAAGGCTCAAGCCATTCCAGACGCACCTTCACTATTTCCAGCGGCATCGTCTTCCTGAGTCCGTTGAGAAGGAGTTGAACCTGACCTTCCACTCAAATGTAGAGGAGATGGCAGAGATGTGCGACATCATCACTATTAATGCTCCCCTACATCCGGGTACGCAGAACATGTTCAACGAGGCGCTGTTGGCGAAAATGAAGCGAGGCGCTTATATCGTCGACACAGCGCGTGCCGAGATATGCAGTCGTGACGGCATCGTTCATGCCCTTGAGAGCGGTCAGCTTGCCGGTTATGCCGGTGACGTATGGTTTCCACAGCCGGCACCGAAGGATCACCCATGGCGCACCATGCCCTATCAGGGGATGACTCCACATATGTCGGGAACTTCTCTCTCGGCTCAGGTGCGATACGCCGCCGGCACGCGAGAGATCCTCGAATGCTGGTTTGAACGACGCCCGATACGTGAGGAGTACGTGATCGTCGATGGCGGGAAGCTGGCAGGAACGGGAGCGAAGGCTTACACTGCGCGCAGCTCATGAAAAGCAGGGGACACAATGACATACAACCCAAAGGAAAACCGATACGAGGGTATAGAGTTTCGCCGTTGTGGGAACAGCGGTCTTCTCTTACCGCCCATCGCGCTTGGAACGTGGCAGAACTTCGGCGGCGTGAACGTCGTTGAGACCTGTCGCGCGATCCTGCGACGTGCCTTTGATCGTGGAGTCACCCACTTTGACATCGCAAATATGTACGGCCTATCACCTGGTAGCGCCGAAGAAAATGTCGGAAAACTTCTTCGAGAAGATTTCCATGGCTTTCGCGACGAACTCATCATCTCGACAAAGGCTGGTTACGAGATGTGGCCTGGCCCATACGGGATTGGGGCATCGAGGAAGTATCTCATCAATTCCCTTGATCAGAGCCTGAAATGTCTCCGTCTCGACTACGTCGATATTTATTACGCGCATCGGCCCTGGCCTGATGTTCCGATGGAAGAGACGATGAGTGCTCTGGCCCATGTCGTCAGACAAGGCAAAGCGCTATACGTCGGGATTTCATCCTACAGCCCGGAACGGACCAGAAAAACATTCGAACTTCTGAAGAGCGAAGGCATCCATCTGTTGATTCACCAGCCCTCCTACTCGATGCTGAACAGGCACATCGAGGCTGGCTTGCTGGATACGCTTGGTGAACTCGCCATTGGGTGTATAGGATTCTCTGCCCTGGCGCAGGGGATGCTCACGGAGAAGTACATCAATGGAAAACCAGTAACTGGAAGAGTGAATGATGGCGGTACGTTCCTCAAGGACTTCCTGTCCGAGGAGAACCTGAAGAACATCCGGGGCCTCGATGCGATCGCGAAGCGCCGCGGACAGACGCTTCCGCAAATGGCGATTGCCTGGGTCTTGAGAGATGTCAGAATCACTTCCGCGCTGATTGGAGCCCGTACTGTCGAGCAACTGGATGATTCGCTTGACGCCTTGAGAAACCTCTCTTTTACGTCTGAGGAACTGAACGAGATTGACCAGTTCGCAAAAGAAGGCGGAGTTGATCTCTGGCGGGAAATCTCACTTCTGTAATATCGCCCGACGATCCATACCCGCCGGAAACGGCAGAGATGCGGGGGGGAATTATGTCAAAGATACGAGCAATTCAGATAGCAAAGCCTGGCGCAGCATTCGAGTTGGTAGAAAGAGAGCAGCCGCGGGCTGGGCGCGGCGAAGTAGTGGTGATAGTTGAAGCATGTGGGATCTGCCATAGCGATTCGATTGCAAAAGATGGATTGCTTCCTGGGATTCCGTATCCGATCGTCCCCGGTCATGAGGTAGCGGGTGTCATCGATGAGGTTGGCGAGGGAGTCGTTGGATGGCAATCGGGCACACGCGTTGGCGTGGGTTGGTTTGGCGGAAATTGCGAGCCCTGTCGCAGAGGTGATTTAATCAGTTGCCAGAACCTTCGTATCCCTGGTGTCAATATGGACGGCGGTTATGCCGAGGCGATGGTCGCTCCAGTCAGCGGTCTCGTGCGTATCCCCGATGACCTTGCGGCAGCAGACGCAGCGCCGCTCCTCTGCGCCGGCGTCACGACGTACAACGCGCTTCGGCACAGAGGCGCACAGCCAGGAGACATGGTGGCTGTCTTTGGTATAGGTGGCCTTGGTCACCTGGGGGTCCAGTTTGCATCAAAGATGGGCTTTCGCAAAGTTGCGATTGCACGTGGTGCCGAGAAGGCGGCGCTGGCAAAGGAACTGGGCGCGCATCACTACATCAACACCGAAGCGGACGATCTCACGAAGGAATTGACGGCATTAGGCGGAGCCCGCGCAATCCTGAGCACCGCACCGGATTCAAAGTTGACAGGGGCCTTGGTTGCAGGGCTCTCCGTACGAGGCGCCTCAATCATTATTGGTCTGGGATCAGAACCGATTCACCTGTCAGCATTGGACCTGGTAGTCGGTAGCCGGACCGTTAAGGGACACGCAAGCGGAGCCTCCATAGACTCAGAGGACACACTAAACTTCAGTGTGCTCAGTGGAGTTCGGGCAAAGATTGAAAAGATGCCGTTGGAGCGTGTCGCTGAAGCCTACGAACGGATGATGAAAGCCGAAGCACGTTTCCGCATGGTATTGACGATGAATCCTGCGAAGCCGTGACGCGATGCGAGAAGTGTTCGTTCCACTCTTATGACGAAAGCAAGCTTGACCTGTAAAGACGCTCTAATCAAATCGAAGACGGATTTGGGGAATATTACCCGTCGATCGTTTTTGATCGCCGGAGCCAGCTCAATGATGAATACCTCTTCCTGGGCGGCACCGTCGCCTGAGCCGCGAACAATCATTCTCGGCCAAGTCTATCTGAGTTTCTATGCGGTTACTGGCGCTGTTGTGCATGAAGTATTAGAGCGGCTCGGGTATACTGTTGAAGTCCGTCAAGGGCCACATGAAGAGATCTTCCCGCTTCTTGGAATGAACTCGATTGATCTCATGGCAGCGGCATGGCTTCCGGAGGGGCATCGCGCTTGCTGGGAAAAGTACGGCCAGAATGCGGAGAAAGCAGCGAAGCTGTACGATGGCGCGCGGTTCTTCTGGGCAGTTCCAGACTATATTCCGGAGAGCGAGGTCTCCTCGATCGCAGACCTTGCAAAGCCTAGGGTTGCTACACGAATGACAAAGACGATCCAGGGGATCGGAATCGGTGCCACCATCACTACTGATTCGCAAGCGGCTGTTCGCCAATATGGATTGGACACTCTGGGATACACCCTCAGGCCAGGAACTCCGGAGGACTGGATTGAAGCATTTTACTCTGCCGTTGCCGAACGCAGATGGATCATATTCCCGACGTGGGCACCCCAGTATCTGAACAGGGATGGCAAATTGAGGCCGCTGCGAGACCCCAAGGCTGTGCTCGGTGGCATTAACCACGCTTCAGTGGTGGGTCCTCGAGATCGTTTGCGTCGACTCTCGCCTTCTACCCATCGAGTGCTCTCGCGGATCAGTCTTGGCCTCGAGGGGGTAACAGAGATGGACTGGATGGTGAACATCCAAAAGAAAACACCGAGGGATGCAGCTCTCGCATGGATTGATGCAAACCAGCAGAAGTTCCAGAGTTGGTTCCGCGCCTGAAGTCAACTTAGGCGATCATTCAGCAGAAAACGACCAGACTCACCCACTTCTGTTTCGAGCTTCGTCAACCAGTCTGGAGGAGGCGTTTCTCCTGCTGCCTCGCTACTGTCCCCCATCCGTCAGGCGGTCTTAATGGCTGTCACAGCATCGGGATTTGCGCCGAATCATGGCAAGTCTTCCGCACGGTTGGCGAGCGGTTCGACCGAACCGCTTCATATAAGCCGACCCCCCATTACCAATCTGAACTCAATGAACGCATTGGTGGTTGACACAATTGAAAATCAAAATGCTAAAAGTCACCATAAGCGCGTTTCATGTGCTCCGTTACTTCGTGGGATCGTGTTTCGCTGCCAGGGGATTGATTGTGGTGTTGTGGGCAGCGCGAATGAGCCAGCTATCATCGGCTTGCCGGACGACTACGTAGGACATGCGATCGTGCATGTCCTTTTCGAGCCTCCCATCCGGCGTGGTGAAGTCGTCCATCCTGATGGTCAGGATTACCAGCGCCACACCTACCGCGATCTCAGCTATTTCGTTCTCCAATACCTCCTGCCGGACTCCGAGAAACATCGTCGAGAGATAAACTGTGTGGGCTTTCATCACGGCCGCTTTCCCGCGCCAGTGCATACCAACGATGTTGATCCAGTCACAGTCTTCTGTCAGGTAGGAGGCATACGCCTTCATATCGTTCGCGTTCCATGCCTCGCCAAGCCCTCTTACCGTTCTCTGAATCGCCTGAGTATCCTTTTCCGTAAGCATGCGCTCCATCCCGTCCCTCCTTATCGTGCTTTTAAGCGTAAGGCAGAGGGCGAGAGGCCAGATTGAACAAATGCGACATCGTGCCGTCGCCGATTCAGACTCGCTGCCGTCATGTCGGAAATATTCAATTACTCTGCCGAGCCCTTTGGTAGTTTCGCACCATATCAGTTTCAGGATGAGGGGAGTACATCATGGCTACCGTTGCAGTGCCGGTAAAGGTGGCCGTCTCCGAACGACGCTTCCATGTATGGATGGCCGCCGTCTTCGTAGTGACGGTCTTCTGCGGTTTCGGACTCAACTTCGCAATGGGGCGGGTTCGCGGGCCGCTGCCACCTCTGGTTCGTTTTCACGGGATGGTATTTGGCGGCTGGATTTTGCTTTATCTGGTCCAGTGCGTGCTGGTGGAGCGGGGATCCATTGCTGTTCATCGCCGCCTTGGCTGGTTCGGCGCTGTACTCTCAGCAGTGATTGTGCCGCTGGGCATCGTCACAACCATCATGGCCATCCGACGGGGCGCTGTGCCCTTCTTCTTCCCAACCAACATTTTTCTTGTGGTGAATGTGCTGGGAGTGCTCTTTATGGGAGCTTTCATCGCAGCGGCGATAGTGCTGCGGAAACGCGCGGACTGGCATCGTCGGCTGATGTACTGCGCTGCGCTTGAGCTGATCGCGCCCGCCTTCGGGCGTTTGTTGCCCATGCCGCTACTCGGCCCCTGGGGAGCTTTTGCAATCTCCGGCATGCTTCTACTCTATGCGTGTATCGGTATCGGCTTCGATCTGGCCCAGTATCGCCGGGTGCATCCGGCGTGGTGGTGGGGTGTGGGAGCCATCGTTGGCCTGCCTCTCTCGTTAGGCCCGATCGCCTTCAGCCCTGTTGTGCGGGCGCTGACCGGCCACCTGACAGGGCATTGAATTCAAGTCGAAGGGATGCGCGTCCAGTCAGCGAAGAACGCCGACGGAGAGGAGTTAGTCAACTCGCGGCATTCGCGGACGAAGTGCGCCTGGTCGGCATAACCGGCAGCGTGGGCCAGTTCGGTCCAGGTCGTATACGGCTGACTTTTCCTCGCCTTCAGCATAGCGTTGAAACGGACGGCACGGGCATACACTTTCGGATTCAACCCCACCTGGGCGGCAAATCGGCGGGTGAATTGCCGTTCGCTGAGGCCAGCCCACTCGGCGAGCGCATCGATGCGCCTCTGGCCGCCGGACTCGAGGAGCATTCGCGCTGCAATATCGATCCGGTCGATTGGCCGGGCTTCACGCGACATGGAGCCCAACCAGCGCTCGGCAGCCGCGACACGTCCTGGGAAGTCCGCGGCGCCAAGCACGGCATCGCGCAGGCCGGTGGTCATTCGTCCGAAAACATCTGCCATCGCGACACCGTGGTTTGCGATGCAGTTCATGTCGAACCGGATCAGGCGATGGATGGCGCCAGGCTGGAAGCGGATCGAGAAGGCCCTGATCTCTCCGGCCATTAGCAGGCGAGTGGTGCCCACCCCATGCGGACCGACAAGGGCAACCTCCGGCGACGTCTCGAAATCCTCCTGCTCATGCGAAACGCGATAGGGTTCGGCGAGGTAGATCTCAATGAACAAGTCCGGGCGCGCGGGCAGCGGATGAGTAAGGCTTGTCTTGCCAAAGTGTGCGTGGCGCTCTTCGAAGCCGGATACCAGCGATCGCAACGCTGGCGAGGGCGGCAGGCGTTCCAAAAGCATCATCGGCAGTTCCTTCCGGTCCGAAATCTCTGGGTATGTACAGAAATCGTAGCAAAGTTCACTGCCATATCCCCTGTCAATGAACTGGAGGGCTTACCTTCGCTGGTGAGACCAACATGGGTGGAGATAAGCGCATCTATCACGACCGACGCTCTCAGTGATTGGATCTTATTCATGAAATGTAGTGAATCAAAGTTCTCTCTCCCTATGATGGATCGATCTGTCACGTAATCAATGCATCCAGAACAGGATGTCATTCATTTATAAATCACCAGAAACACATTGGCTTGAGAATGCCTTACAGCTACGCTGACTTCGAGTTGAGGTGAACGCTATGGCTTCAGTTGCAGATACCGAAATCAGAGAATTGATTTGTAAATGGGAGCAGGCGGTGCGAGACGAAGACCTTGCCGGAATACAAGAGCACCATGCAAAGGATCTTCTGATGTTCGACGTGCCTCCGCCATTTCTGTCTCGAGGACTTGACGCCTACATTGAGACATGGAAGATCTTCTATCCATCACAGGCTAAGCCCATTACATTCTATTTTGAGCAGATCGAGGTGACAGAAGGAGATGAGATAGCCTTCGCAACCGCCATCGGAACCTGTGGATATATCGAACATGGCGAACGAACAGACTTGAAGTTCCGGCTTACGATGGGATTCCAGAAGAGAGAAGGACAGTGGCTCATTGTTCACGAGCACCATTCCATACCGGCGGAGTGCTAATCACGAATTGGCATCATGAAGTAGGCTTCTGGTCATAATCGTCAACTGATGAGAACGGCGTATCTCAGGACCGATGACACGTACTCAGCGCATGCTGAGCCGCACATTTCTTTCCTCTATCGCCTCTTCCGATCTGGGCAGAAACATCTCCAGGCCGAACTCGACTGCCTGTGTCTGAATCGCTTCCACGGTGGGCCGGAAACTTTCGTCATACATCTGGAACGCTGCTGTGAGATCTCCCGGGTGTTTCCCAAGCGCATCGGCCAGGGCTGCAGCGCCAAGGATTGCCACGGAGCCACCCATCCCTGCTGTCGGTGACGGGCAGTAACCGGCATCGCCTACCAAAGCGACCCGACCCTTCGTCCACGATCGCATCCGAATCTGGCAGAGCTTATCGAAGTAGAAATCGTTACAACGGCTCATCTCGCCGAACAGTTCGCGTGTTCTCCAGCCCCCGTCTTCGAAGCTCTCGCGGATCATGCGCTTCTGCTCGTCCGTATTCCGGCGGTCGTAGTCGATTTCCTTTTCCGAGGAGAAGCAGAATGCGATGTCCGTCTTACCGTTGTAGGCGTTGAGCATGATGGTCTTGCCGGCAACGTTGAACATCTGTGATGTGTCTTCTTCGATCAGCAGTTTGTTGACGATGGTGAGCGAGAAGTAGCACTGGAGAAATACCAGGAAAGAAGACTCTTCGCCGAAGCACATCCTCCTCACAGCGGAGTGGGTCCCATCGCAACCGAGCACAAGTGAAAAGGAACGCTGTTTTCCGCTCGCGAAGGTGGCGGCCACCTCGTCTGCGGATTGCTCAAGGCCCGAGATGCTGTCTGCAAAGAGAAACTCCACATGGTCCCTGACTTCACCGAAGAACATGTCGAGGAGTGCGTCTCTCTCGATTTCATATTCCTCTTCCGGCTGCTCTTCTGCCTGCGAAAGTGCAAGCGGCAATGGCGATCCGTGGGCATCCAGAAAGGCCATCGGTCTGGGTGGCGAGCTCTCCGACTTGATGCGTTCCAGCAGATTCATACGCCTGATAACGTCGATGACCCCGTCTCGTATGTTGACCGGGGTTCCACCTTTCCTCAGTCCTTTCGCGATCTCGACGACGGTCACCGCGTAGCCGAGCTTGTTCATCCACCAGGCTGCAGTCAGTCCGGCAAAGCTGGCCCCTGAGATAAGAACACTTGGGGTTGGGTTTATTGGAATTGTTCCGTTGTGGTGTGTAAGCTCGTCCATGTGCGTCTTTTAAAATTATACTAAGTATAAATATAGATGCTGTAAACTAAACGGGGTTGAAAATGGCTTCGGTTCTCAATCGACAGACGCGAAAACGCCTTGCCACACGGCAGCGCATCTCTGACGTTGCCACCAGCCTCTTCATGGAGCGGGGCTTCGACAAGGTGAAGGTGGAGGAGATTGCGGACGCCGCTGATGTCTCGCGGATGACGGTCTTCAATCACTTTCCTCGCAAAGAGGACATGTTCTTCGATCTGGACGAGGAAGCTCGTGCAGAGTTGCTGGCCAGCCTGCAGAAAAGAAAACTGGGAACGCCTCCCGTGGAAGCCTTGCGACTGTTCGCCCATTGGGCTGTCGCCAATCAGCGTCCTTACGTTCGCTTTTTTGAAGAAGGCAGTGAAAAGTTCATGGCTACGATACAGGAAAGTGAAGCACTCAAAGCCCGCGCCCGAGCGATCCGTGACGAGTTGACGGATAATCTGACCGTCGCACTCGCCAAATCGATGAAGCGCCGGTTGCCCGATCCTGTCGCCTGCCTTGCAGCATCATTGCTGGTCGCAACCTGGGCCGTAGCTCTCGTCGAAGCGCATCGAGTATTTCAGCAACATCACGACGTGGAGAAGGCGAATACCGTCTTCCTCGGCCTCATTGACCGAGGTACCAAAGGGGTGCGTTCTGCGCTGGAAGGAACACCGTACGTCTAAACGGCCAAGCACAGAAAGTCAGGTTTTGAGGGTAAATCAGATCGGATAATAAATATGAGGGCCATCAACGGAAAGAAGATCGCCATTGTCGGCGGAGGACCAGGCGGTCTCACACTGGCACGACTGCTACAGCAGAGCGGTGCGCAGGTGTCAGTGTATGAGCGCGACCAGAGCCGCAGTGCGCGAGTCCAGGGCAGCGCATTGGACCTCCACGAAAACTCCGGACTGGCGGCGCTGGACGCCGCTGGCCTGATGGAAGCATTTTGGGCCAACCATCGACCCGATCTCGATAGCCTTCGCCTTACCGATGCCAATGGGACGGTTCTTCACGTCCATCTACGCCGGGTGTCGGGCCCGGGTAAACGTCCTGAGATCGAACGTGGTCCGTTGCGCGATCTTCTGCTTGACTCACTTCAGCCCGGCACCGTGCAGTGGGACTGCAAGCTGGTGTCTTCAGAGGCTCAGGGCGAGCAGGTCTTGTTGCGGTTTGCGAACGGACAGACCTCAGTGGCTGATATTGCCATTGGCTGCGATGGCGCAAATTCTCGCTTGCGTGAACTGGTTACTCCTATTCGGCCGCAGTATGTCGGAGTTTCGCTCGTAGAAGGCCTCGTTCCTGCGGCAAAAGACGCAATACCGGAGTTGTGGGACCTTCTCGGAGGCTCGGCGTTGATCGCTTTGGGAGGCGAACGGACGATCGGAATGGGAACGAAGCCAGACGGGAGTGTGCTGCTGTACGCGGGGCTGAAGACCGATGATCCTGCGGTCAGGCAGAGCCTTGAAGAGGCAAGTGGTCCAGACGAGCGAGTGAGATGGTTCCACGCCAACTTCAAAGGGTGGAGTGACCTGTGGGAACCGCTCTTCAGGGAGGCGGTCTCAATGGTCTGGCGTTCGCTACTTGTTTGCCCCACGGATCAGCATTGGACGCCGAAGCCAAACGCCACGCTGATTGGGGACGCCGCGCACGTTATGCCGCCGTACGCTGGCGAAGGCGTGAACATGGCGATGCTCGACGCCCTAATCCTGTCGAAGTTTCTCCTCAGCGAAGCCACACCTGGGGATGCAATCGCAGCATACGAGACGGAGATGTTCTCCCGCATGCGATCCATGACGGCGGACACAATGGCGAACACGGAGATGTTCTATGCTCCGGATGCCTGCGAGCGCGTCGTGGCTCTGTTCCGTAGCTTCTCTGGAAGAGAGGCGGTTCCGCCAGCCGGCCAGGCTTAATGCCAGGTCCCCATAATGATATGAAGCCGGGATATTGGTCCTGATCCGGTGTCGATGAGTGCCTTGGCGATCATGCACTCACCGAGATCCGCCGACTTCAGATGGCTGAGAAGCCGCCATCGACGTTCAACTCAATGCCATTCACGAAGCTCGAATCGTCGGAAGCAAGGAACAGCGCGACGGTCGCAATTTCCTCAGGCTGCCCCATCTTTCCCCGAGGGATCAGGGATTCGAACATCTCCTTCGCCTCTTTGGTAAGAACTTCTTCCTGCATCGGTGTGGCGATCGGCCCAGGGCCCAGCACGTTCACCCGGATGTTTCGCCCCTTCAGTTCGTTGAGCCACGTGCGTGCGAAGGAGCGCAATGCAGCCTTGCTCGCCGCATACACCCCGAAGCCGGGGAAACCTTTTATCGAAGCGACGGACCCGGTCATGATGATCGATCCGCCATCGTTGAACAGCGGTAACGCCTTCTGCACCGTAAACAGCGTTCCGCGCGCATTCAGGCCGAAGATCTTATCGAAGTGCTGTTCGGTAATCTCGCCCAGCGGTGAGGCCTCACCCCAGCCAGCGCTTGCGTACAGGACGTCGATCTTGCCCTTTTCCCGCTTGACCGTATCGAACAGACGGTCGAGGTCGTCGAGATTGGCCGCGTCACCGCGCACGCCGGTCACGTTCCTGCCAATCAGCTTGACGGCTTCATCGAGCTGCTCCTGCCTCCTGCCCGTGATGAAAACGTAGGCACCCTCTTCAACAAACTGCTTGGCGCTCGCCAGCGCCAGGCCACTCGAGCCTCCCGTAACGACTGCGACCTTACCCTCTAGCTTTCCCATAATTGCTCCCTTCAGTGATGTAAAGCATCCACTACTGAGGAGTAGATTTCTTTGGTAGCGGACGAGAACTGCTTAGAAGTCCTAATGTTTTGTCTATTCGTCCAAACTGGGAGGCCATCTTGGACCCGATAACCGACATCTTCAGAACGATGCACGTAACCGCTTTCGGTCTGCATAGGCTCGAAGCCACAGCCCCGTGGAGCGTGAAACAGGAACATCAGGCCGAAGAAAAAGTCACGCCTTCCGGCAAAAAGACTTCCCCAACAGATTTGGCGCACTTCGCCATGCTTTCGCGCGGCAACTGCTGGCTGAGTGTGGAAGGGATTGCGGAGCCGATTCCCCTCACCGGTGGTGATTGCTTTTTGCTGGCTAAGGGGACTTCGATTGTTTTGCGCGACAGCCCGCGGACACGTCCGAAGTGGAGTTTCAGCGAGATTGGGGCCAGGGCCAACGGCAATGTCGCTCTTTGTGGAGGTGGTGGCGCACCGACAACAATCGTCTGTGGGTCCTTGAGTTTCGATCGCGCCAGCCTCAAGCCGATCACTCAGTTATTGCCGAGCTTCATTCTGATGAAGGCCGATGAGGCACGCACGCTTGCTCTTCACAACACAGTGCAGGCGCTGGTGTCAGAGATGGCAGAACAGGCGCCGGGATCTGGAGTCGTCGCGACTCGGCTAGCCGAGGTTCTGTTTATCCAGGTACTCCGGGCACATATCGCGTCGGGACCGGAACGCAATAAAGGATGGCTTCGTGCGATCTTCGATCCTCAAATAGGCACAGCACTGAATGCCGTTCACGACAGTGTGAATACACCCTGGACGGTAGAATCCCTGGCCGAAGCGGCGGGCATGTCTCGCTCCGCATTCGCAGCGCGTTTTAAAGAACTCCTCGGACAAACACCGCTGGAATACGTAACCGAGTGGCGGATGCAAAAGGCGATGCAATTACTCAAGCAGCGTGACAAGAAGCTCATCGACATTGCCCGGTCGGTCGGTTACGAGTCCGACGCTGCGTTCAATAAGGCATTCAAGCGAGTTGTTGGGGCTAACCCTGGTGAATACCTCAAACGCAGTATTTGAAGACCAGAGTCATGCGCCGGTGCTAAGTGAAAGCTCTTTCCAAGTTCCTAAATCGAGCTGCAGCTTCGCTATCTTCTCTTCGACTGCACTCACGGCATTCGCCCCGGCAGCGAAGCGGAGAGGAGGATGAGGTTCATTCGCCAACCGGAGACGGGCGGCCGCGAGCTTTGCAGGATCTCCCTTCTGTTGGCCATCGAGTCCGCGATATAACTCCTGCAACTTTTCGGATTGTGCCGCGTAGTCGGCAATGCGTGCGCCGGGGACAACGGCACTCCCATAGGCTTTTCCGGTTGCTGTTGTTATTGGCAGAGGGGCGTTGCCGTGCTGCTTCCACGTTTTGGACCCACGACTTCTGCCGTTGTTCCGGCAAAGGGGGGCAGAGGTTTGACGGGCAGAGGACCCGGGTCCAATAAGGGACCGATAACCGTTCCTGAGGGTGCTTTAAGGCGCTTTTGGAGCCATCCGCTACGCCTGGTTTCAATAAGTTACGATTTTTGGCCTCGCTGTGAGGGCCGCGCGCCCAGTGCACGCATCACTGTGACACCCAACGGCTCGTGATCACCCGTAGCTAGCTGGGGCCGCAGTTTGCTGCGACCGCAAAAGGAGCGCATTTCCTTAGGCAGGGCGTTTGCCTGTCCGGCCGCAACGCGAGCGAGCGCGAGACCGAAAGCACTTTCCCTGAACCATAGTCCCCGGCAATGCGGAAGGTCCGTTGGGTGGAATTGCTGTGAAAGCCGTCGCATATTCGATTAAGCGCATTGGTTGCAACTGGGGTCAGAATATAGCCCAGCGAGGAGGAAGCATCATTGAGATCGCGTTCGAGATGGACCGACCGCATGAAACGCGGATGGATCTGGAGCAGCCTGTTCATCGCCGTCTGGTGATGATCTTGAGTACGCGCACTCCTTTTCATAAGAACCTCGGCGCACGATAGGCGGCCTTCAGATCGGCAATTCCATCACTCTTCTGAAGCCGATGGAGCTGGCGTAAATTAGCGGATTCGACTATCTGGAAGACCTTCGGTTGACGCAAAGCAAGTTCATTGACTCGCTGGATTATTTCGGATTCTTGCATCTTCAGTAAGCGTCCAGGGCTGTGATCACCCAGCAGAATCTCACGCAGGGGAGCGGTGCGTTCATTTGGATACTTGCGGTTCCACCAGTCATGAAGGAAGAAAGCGAATAATTGTTCAGAGATGGCTTGCTTCCGCCCGAAGTCGAAAGAGTAGAGGGTTTCCCATTTGCCGGCGGCATTCGGCCGCTCGCCGAAGTCGCGTATTAAACACAATACAGACATCGCACTATCCAGATGATCTTCACCTTTATCGGCGAGGGGCAGGCGATAAAGGTGAAGAAATACTTCCCAGTGCTGCTTCAAGGTGACGGTAGATGCGGGACGGGGAGTCGAATTTGATTCCTTCTGAAACGCATCAATAACCTGCGACGCGCTGAACTCCGTCGCGGGCCAGCGGTTGAACATACACTCCAGGCGAAGAACGGTGAGTCACTGTTAGTGCTGATGAGCCGGTGCAGCACCCAAGAAGTGGATACGTCCTCGAAATATGGATCGAGGCCTTCTGTCGGATGGAAGATCAATGCACCGATATCATTCAGCTTCCATTGACCATCAGTCCGCGAAGCGATCTGAAATACATCGATCCAGCAACGCAAGGCTTCCACCATATTTTTACCAAGCCCGAGCTGTGTAATCCCTTCATCGATGTCCGAAAGCGGATCATGGCCCGCCACGATCTCGCCCACGGCCTTAGGAATCCAGGTAATCCTGAGCGGAAATGTCTGGTGTCCGGAGAAGCGAAATGGGTCCGCACCGGGGCTGGAAGGCATCCGAACGAGAGGGCTGTTCCTTAGACCGTTAGCCGCCACTTCATGTTCTTCTCGGCGTCTTCCGCAGAGGATTCCAGAATCGGTCTGATGGCCGGGTCAAGCGGCTTGAAGGATTTCGCCTGGGCAGCAAACGGCTCCAGTGCCTTCGACTGCCGGGAATGGCCCGCGAGGTCGAGTAGATAACCCAGCCGGCGAACCGCAGAGTTCTCGTAGACTTCGGCGATCTTCGCCAGCTTGCGCGGAACCGCTTTGGCTCCGATATCTTTGACGACTTGCCCCACTCCGTCGATGCCGGACGCCTTATGGAAGTAGCGGACGCAATCCAGCAGCGTGAGTTCGACTCCGGCAACTTTGGCGTAACCCTCAGCGGTCTTTATCTTGTCCAGCCATTCCAACCGATTCGCCTGCTCGAAAATTTCCCGCGCCTGGTAGATGAACTGAAGCCGATGTCGCCCAATTTCAAACGGGCGAAGCTGCTTTGGAGCGACGATCTGGAATACCATCGCGGCCTGATGCGATGCGCCATGAAATGCTGCGGCACGGAGGAGCGAAATACGATAGTCGATGCGTTGATGACGCATAAGAGGGTCGATCCAGCGGACAGGATCGGGCGCACCGAGGCTCTGGTCCTCGGGACGGAGAATCAGATAAAACTCATGGCGAGGGTTGGCGAGCCTGTGTTTTTTCACCAGCCTTTGTGCGGCTGCGGTAAACGCAGATGGCGATAAGCCCAGACTTCTCCTGGCGTTTTCTTTAGAGACATAAGCGTGTCCTTGCGCGAGTTGCTGGTCGAGATAGGTCCCAAGCGATGCCATCCCCCAATCATATACGAAAACATGCAAATAGCGTGTATTTTAGTTTATGATTGGGGATAGGGCGCAGACATCAGGTTGAGATTGTGGCATGCCAGCGACAACAGCACTTCCAGCAATTGTCCCACCAGCAGTGCGACTTTCTTGTCGTCCCGGTAGGTCTCGTAGAACTGTCTCATTCTAAATAAGTTCGATCTGGTAAAGTCATGCCTTTCCAATAGTCACCGATGCTCAACCCACCACCTTAGCCAGACGGCGATGTACTCTTTGCAGGACGCTCTCAGGTATTCGCATCGTCTTATATGCTCTCTTGAACCGTGTCTCCTCACTACCCCATTCGACCACTCCCGGTTCTCCAGTAAACATCCTGTGGACCGTGTTCTCGCTCAGGCTCCATAGTTTGGCGACTTCCAGCACAGAGTAATGCTTCTCCAAAGCCGGGTCTTGCCGACCGTCTTCCAATCCAGATCTTTGTGACCCCATTGGTGTCCTGAGCATGTCGCAAATAGCAGCCGCAGGGAATCCTGCGATAAGCCGCACTCTCAGATAAGCGTAGGGCGCACGATAATGATTCAGGGTGGAAGAATCTTCCACACGGTGTCCTGCCAAGACACCGTGCGCGCCTGGCCGATGGTCTACCTCAGATGCTCCGAACTGGACAGTACCTGCACCTGCCCGAGAACCTTTAGTTCGGTGATCTCGATACTCGGCTGGCGGCTTCGCACATAGGCAATCACTTCCTCCATGCTGAGGGCCGCGAATATCTCTATCGAGGATTTCGTCGTACTTCCATCTTCCGCGATCTTCTCACCCTTCAGTTCAACCAGAAGCGCCCTGCGCGAATGATCTGGAGAAGGGAAGACATCCCGATCCTTGCTCTTTGCCATAGAAACTCCTTGCGCAGCACAAGAACGGCTCCCGGTCCGAGCATAGCCAGATGGACGCGTAGAACGATGAATGTGCCTTAAAGCCTTCCGCGTCTTACGAAACGATGCGTTGCATAATACCTCTGTTATATAGTGCGGTAGTACCATAACAATCGGTGGCCGAAGAGGAACACATTCCTTCCCGGCGCACCGGCAAGACCTCGCTTGGAGCGAAAGTGTTTTCCTACTACACCCAGGAAGAACGGAAATTGCTGGAGAAGGCGGCAAAGCCGGAACGCCGCAGCCTCAGCAGTTTTGTCGCCCTCGCCGCGCTCGACCGAGCGCAAAGGATCATTGCCGGCAAGTAAGCGCCCGTACAACTGGTCACCGAACTTCCAGATTCATAATGTTACCATTATGTAGTGTTACTCTCCCGCCTGCCTCGTGATGGATGGGGGAGAAGTTTGAATTCAATGTTTCGAATGGCCGAAAATTGAGAGGAGCGTGACGAGATGCAGGTTCCCGTTGCCAATTCTTGAGCTTCGATGCCGCTCAGCTACCACAGAAGACCAAACCTCTTACGCCGGCAGAAGACCAGCCACGCGGTAGCTGTTTATCAGCGCGTCATAGAGCGTAATATCCGAACGGCTCCTGGCCATGAGTTGTGCTCCGCCGACCGCAGCGAAGATAGCCCGTGCCCGCGCCTCACTCTTCTTGGGGCTGACCACTTTCGCGGCTGAGAGAACCTTGCTCAGCCACGCCACATTGACGTCCGCAAAGATCTGGATCTCTTTCTTTACTGCTTCCGGCAGATCGTCATATTCCGCAGCCATGAACCCGCTGAGGCACATCCGGTTCTCATTCTCAAGCGCCCAACGAAACGTCTCTGGATAGCGGCGCAGGGCAATGGCCGGATCGGATGATTCGGCCAACAGTGTCTCAAGAGCAACTGCTGCATTCTCCCAATAGCGCTTCGCTACCGTGGCTGCAAGATCGGCCTTGCTCGGGAAGTAGTAATAGATGCTCGCAGCCTTGATACCCACATCTTCTGCAAGATCGCGAAAGTTGAGTCCATTGTAGCCATGCGCCTGCGCGATCTTCGTGGCGGCGGACAAAATTTTATCGCGTGAATTCTCAGTCATGGGACGCCTTCGCTGCAGGTCACCGCCCGGCCAAACGTGGGGAGCGGTACGAAAGAAAACTGTCTAGATATTGAATCTACCATATGGCAGGTAGACTCTCATAATTATACCTACCAAGTGTTAGGTAAAAATCATTGGCGGCCATCATTCGAGCTGCTACTCCCAGGCCGAGCTTGTAACCCCAGGCTCAGTCGTTCACGTCAACCCAAGCACAAGGAGACGCAAAATGAGCAACAATACCCAATCCCCCGGTCCCAATGCCCCCAACGACGCACAACTCGAGATCCACCCAGGATGGGTGCGGAGCGGTCAGGACAACGCGCCGGGGCGGAAAGCCTACTACATTAATCTTGAAGCCAAGGCCGGCAAGGGCGACAAGGTGGAGCAGTTCCTGCGGGATATTCTCGCCGGCGTCGAGCAGGAACCAGGTACCGGGCCCTGGTTTGGCACCCGGTTCTCCGACACAACCTTTGGAATCTTCGAAGCATTCCCCGACACCGCGGCACGAAGCGCGCATGACGTCGGTCCGGGCGGCCAAAACTTTCTCCGTTCGGCAGAGTTGGAGGAGATGCTGGTCTATCCCGCGCACGTCTATCGGCTCGATGTGATGTTCGGAAAATTCAGCACCTTGTTTGGAAAGAAGATTGTTTGAGAGACGCAGTGGATTATTGAGGCGCAAAAATCAGTCGATCGTCTCGTGATATGGAGGCGATCGACTGACGCTCAAACAGCCCCATTAGTCTATCTAGCTCTCGACAGAACATAAGCGGGCTGCTCTGCCCCGGCTATTTTAAGTTGGGCGTGAGTCGGCACGATCCTCCTCTTCGTCACCATCTTGATGGTGGGATCCCGATCCAAGGCCAACTCCGCCACCCATACCGCCGCCCATCCCCATGCCCCCTCCACCACCGCCGCCTTGACGGCCTTCGGCCTTATCTGCCTTGTCGCGACCACCAGAGGCAGACGACCGGGCCGGGCCTTGTAGCGGAATCGCCAGGTCAGCCGGGATGGGATCGAGATCGAGCGCCTCGCGAATGAAGGCGCGCAGCGATACGACCAGTTCGTGGGTATGGACGAGCTTGCCGGTTGCAAGCTCGTTCGCGGCACGCGCTGCCAGCCGGACCTGTTCCTCTGTACCGAGCAGGATGATGTCGGACAAGGCCGCCTCGACCGCATCCCGGACCCGACGTGCCCGATCCGTGCCCGGCGAATCAGCCATACCCAGGTCCAATGGCGTCGTTGAGGCGGCGTCCGGCGTCTCGGCGTGCCGACGCAGATCACGACGGTGAGTGGGATCGACGGTCAAGTCGCCCGTGAAAGACCCGCCTAACGTCTTGTAGGCGGCGATCAGGGCGCGCAGCCGCTCGTTGATCTGGCGATTCATACGTTCCCGGCGCTGCTGAATTGTAGCCATCGTAAGCAGGCGGATACCGACGCCAAGCAGCGTAATGACCGCAAGGCTCAGAAGGGTGGTGATGAGCGCATGGAGAGAACTGAAATCGAGATTGCGCAACTTGACCTCCGCAGGAATTGGACCGGACAAATCGTCGTCCTGGCTCGAATGTCGCCCCTCACAGCGCGCGGCGCATCTCTTGAGTTTAGAGGTGAACTCAAGAGATGCACCATAATTAAGCATGATTTCTAAGCGTGGTCTGCGACAAGGAATGTCTGGTTCTTCTCCATCGACTTCGTCAATTTCTGAAAGTCGTCCTGGGTGATACTCCGGGCGCACATCGCGTTGGGACCAAAACGCAACAAAGGATGGCTTCGTGCCGTTTTCGATCCTCAACCGGGCACTGCTCTGAATGCCATTCACGACTGAGTGAATACACCCTGGACGGTCGAATCTCTGGCCGAAGCGGCGGGCATGTCTCGCTCCGAATTCGCAGCGCGTTTTAAAGAGCTACTCGGACAAACACCACTGGAACGTGATCGTGTATTCAACCCGGGGCGGAACCTCAGCAAATACCTTGCGGGTAATGAGCCCGTCGCGCTCCAGTCCGCGGAGCGTCTTCGTGAGGGACTTCTGGCTGATGCCTTCGACATGTTCCATGATGCGCGAGAAGCGCATGGGCTCATCGATATCGGCAACCACACTCATGGTCCAGAGAGACCACTTGTCTGAAATACGGGAGACCATCTCGCGTGTGAGTGCATCTTCGGCTTCGGCCAGTGTCTCGCAGAATTCTGCGATTTCTTCCCAACTCAATTTCGATTTCTTCATTAGTCACCTTCAGGTATGTACGGGAATAAAAGGTGCCTTATTGCCAGAAGATACTATCGGCATAATACTAGGCTCATGAAGACGAAGTGGACTACAGAAAATATTCCCTCACAGGTTGGGCGCAGAGCTGTGATTACGGGTGTGAACAGCGGCATCGGGTTTGAGGCGGCGCTGGCTCTGGCCCATAAGGGTGCCGAACTGATCCTGCCCGCGAGGACGCAGGCCAAGGCCGACGATGCAGTCGCGCGCATCCTGAAGCAGGTCCCGAAGGCGCAGCTTCATCCCGAGATACTCGATCTGTCGGTGCAGGCTTCCGTCCACGCTTTCGCGAAGCGCGTAATGGAACGATTTCCAGGGCAATCGCTCGACCTCCTGATCAACAACGCGGGCGTCATGGCACTGCCGACGCGTGAAGTGACTGCGGATGGGTTTGAGCGTCAGCTAGCGACGAACTATCTTGGACCGTTTGCCTTAACCGGCCTACTGCTTCCATCCATGAAGCAAATAGCGGGCTCGCGCGTGGTGACGGTTTCAAGTTCAGCAAGCAAGCAAGGCAAGATCGAGTTCGACAACCTGCAAAGTGAGCGCGTTTATAAGCCAATGTTTCAGGCGTATGCGCAATCCAAGCTCGCCGACCTTATCTTTTCGTTGGAGTTGCAACGGCGGCTGAAGGCCGTCGGGTCGCCCATTCTCAGCACCGCCGCACATCCCGGATACGCGGTAACCAACCTGCAGGCGGACCATGTGGCGGCGGGATTGAAGATGCTGATGGCAATAATGAAACCTTTCCTATCGCAGGACGCGGCTCACGGGGCTCTGCCAACTCTGTATGCGGCGGTAGCTCCGGCGGCAGTAGCTGGGGGCTATTACGGCCCGGATGGCATCGCGGAGCTAAAAGGGTATCCGACTGCTGTACCAATTCCAAAAAGTGCGCTGGACATAACGGTTGCAAAGCGGCTCTGGGCAGAATCTGAGCGCCTGACACGCGTGAAATTCGGCGTACTCTCCGATGCTGCATAGAGAGCAATCCACACAATAGAACCTCGCTTGACGCATCATCGCCAAAGCACTCGTCGGCGGATTCAGCAAGACAGAAGTGGTCGCAGATGCTTTGCTAAATGGCGTGCAAGAGCGCTCACAGATGCGGGCGGACTTCCTGCCGCACGCAATAAAAACACCGGCGCCGAGATAGGCTTCACCTTCGGCAGCAACGCAACCAGTTCGCCTGAGCGCAATCTCTCACTCACCGTCCAGTCTGGCAGGTGTGCTATTCCGATGCCGGATGCACACGCGTCTGATTGTGCTTGCAGATCATCAGTCGTGAGCACCCGCGCAGCGTCAAGGGAACGGTTTGCCTGCAACAGGCATCGCCAGCCCATAAAAGGAGCGGGATGCTTTTTGTCGATGAGCTTATGCTGTACGCAATCGTCTGTAGTCAGAGGCTCTCCATGCCTGGCTATATATGCAGGACTTGCGACAACCACGCCTCTGTGCGTGCCAATCCTCGTCTGAATCATTGCCGTATCGTGTTGGTGTCCCACACGAATGGCAAGGTCGGTAAGCTCCAAGGCCGGTGTATGGACCATCTCAGAAAAGTCCAGGTCTATAGAGAGTGCCGGAAACTTTGCCATTAGTTCTGGAAGACAGGGCAGGACCAGGCGTTTCCCAAGAGTCGGCCAGCAGGTCAACCGTACTGTGCCACGAACCTCTTTGTTCCTCGCTGTCGCTTCGCGCTTGGCGCAGACAATCTGTTCCAGTATGTCCGCCGCACGCCCGTATAGGGTCCGTCCCGCATCGGTTAGCTCCAGTGAGCGTGTACTTCGTCGCAAGAGTTGCACCCCGAGCTCCTTCTCCAGGGCACTCACCTGCCTGGCGACAACAGACGGAGACTGACCGCGACGACGGGCTGCCGCGGAAAAGCTCTTCAGGCGAACCGCCTGCACAAAAGCTTCCAGGGTCGACGATGAGCTACTGGGCATCATCTTTGCATTCTAGGCAAAAATGTTTCGCGTCGATCAGGAAGACGTCGGGAGTTTAATGAAACGCAGGAGGAACGGTTATGAGTGATCGTCAGCTTTCAGACTCAGTGGTTAGGGCCATCATCCATGCTCCCGCAGGCAAGGTGGACATCGCTGACTGGTTGTTCCATCTGCCCGACAGTGAATATCAGCGATGCTCTCATGCGCATATCGCGGCGGGAGTTACCACCACGGATGACGGCAAGCCGATGTCGATCAATGTCGAGACGATCGGTGATGCCCTGGTCATTCAGCACTATCACGCAGAGATTCAGGAACCACTTCGCTGCCGAATGGTTTCGATCTCGGACGCAATCACGAAGAATGGGCGCAGTAAAGTTCAAGTCGTTTGGGACCTGAGCGCGAAACCTCTCGATGACACAAGCTGCGAGTACACGAACCACATCAATGCGTATGCCACAGATGAATTTCTGGAGTTCATTAAGGCACACGGCATCACATTCGAACAGGCAGCGGCAGCGCGACAGTCCGCAAGCGACGCGCATAATAAAGAGGAAACACCGAACTTTGCCAAAAGCATCGAGGGACATGCACTCGGCAAGGGCTGGCACACCTTCTAGCGAGCATCTCAGCGGTTTCACCGGAAACGCTCACGCTTCGTATCACCCGCACCATCCAGGAGACACTTCGATAGGACGAAGCGGAGAATCTCGTCAAAAGCGAAACCTCGGCACCTTGGGTCACCAGCCAAAGAGCTTCCTTGACCGAATAGGCATCGGCCACGAATTTGAGAGAGAGTCCAAGACTCCCAAAGTGCGTCACAACTCCTGATGCCGGCCCGGAAGGGATCTTCGTGCAACAGACACGACAGGCTCATTCACCAATTCCTCCGGTTGAATCGCGGACTTTACAGCGAGACGATGACCTATTGGCAAACATGCCACCAGCGAGTCTTCCATGAGAACTTGTGACTGTAGATCAGGTTCCTGAATGGGCAGGATCCCGAATCCTACGTGCAACTCCCCGCGGAGAACGCCGACAACCGCCTCGTGAGTTGACAGACTCTCTCGCGTCACCGCCAACGAATCGAAACCTTCGGGCTGTATACGCCTGACGACATCCAGTAGCTTTGTATTTAGATAAGTGGAGTACCCAATACGCAGGTCGTGCGACTGAACTCTGACAAACGCTCGGACGCGATCTACGCCCAGCATCGCCTGCCTGACGGATTCGCGTGTCGAAGGCAGATAGAGATTGCCCACTTCTGTCGGCTCCATCTTGTTTCCTACAATGCGGAATGCAGGCGTGCCGATTTCTCTCTCCACAGCTGAAACTCGTTTATGGACAGCGGATTTACCAATGCCCAGATATTTCCCTGCGGCTAGCAGCGAACCTTTTTCTGCCACTGCGAGTACTGCAACCTGCCCGTCCATGGTGACTTTGAGCCGACGCATAGCTTAGCTCTGCATAGAGAAAATGCGCTGCCATTAGCAAATCGTTAACGATCAAAGACTCCTCAATACACCCCTAGCGTTGCCGATCTCAATTGCTCTAGTGGAGCTGCAATTTGCCAAGCATCACATATCTTTTGGCGAGCAATTGCCGTAAATCTTAGAGATATGGACGCAAACCGCTAACCGTTATGGACGAGCGTAAAACATAGCCCAAACCGCCTTATCCCCCTTGTGATACACATTGCCGTCCCATGGCGTACCACAGCTGTATCGTCCAGCTTCAGCGTCTCCTGCTTCGCGGCTTTAGAAGCAAGCTAATACACCTCAGTTTTCACCCCGAATATTCGGCCCAGTTTGTCGGCAAAGGTAGCCGCTGCCGCCGATGCGATACTCAGGTCGGAGATGTAGATGACCTTCTTGCAAGTCACCTGTGGCTCGGGACTTGCGGGAACATGAGGTCCGACTGTTAGGGTTGGGCAAGGAGACCCAAGCATCAGCGCTTCACTGTTTGACCCCAGCAGAAGATGGTCAAGCCCGCGATGCACACCTTGTGTACCGATCACTAACAGGCCCGCGTCTGAAGCAATGAGCGTTTTTATAATCTCGGATGGAACGGTGCCTTCCACCACCGTTTGGTCGGCCCCGATACCGGCTGCGCCAGCCCCTGCCACAAAGTCCCTTAACGTTCCTCAGCAGTTCTGCGTTCAATGCTCGGAATACTGTCGAGAACCTCGATGGTCTGAGAATAGGGGCCGAAGTGGAACACATTCAAGACGGATAGTTTGCTACTAAACAGATTTGCCAGTCCAGATGCGTAGGCAAGGGCGGTGCGAGAGGGCTTTTCAAAATCAGTAGCCACTACTATGCGGTTTAGCCGTTGCTTCAACCAATCATTTGGGTCTTTCATGTTCGCTCCGTTCTACTCCCATTCATCTGGCTAGAGCCTCCTGCCAAGTCTGGCTCCATGCGGACTATGGCGAGATTTGTGAGCTTACGGCGGCAGCTTCAGAAGCTCTCGCGCCAGGGCGAAGAGTCTCCTTCACTACGGATGCAACAACACACGCCCAAAGGCCTTCCGGCTAAGAATGTATTCATAGGCGGCGACGACCTCCGACAGAGGGAAGATGCGGTCGATTTCGACTTTGAACTCGCCGCGAGAAACTTCCTCCAATAAGGAGGCCACGACCGCATGACAACGCTCGTATTCCACCTGGTAGACGCGCGGCATGGCGACGCCATGGAGGCTCGTCCGGTTTGCCCAGAGTGTAAGCGGATTAAACCCTTCACGGTCGCGTCCAGATTCACCAACGGAAATGACGCGGCCTGCGTACTTCAATGAGTCGACGCTTCGGGGAAGATTCTTTCCTCCGATGCTATCGACGACGAGGTCTACTCCTCGTCCATCCGTGTGGCTCTTGATAACTTGCACGAAATCCTCGCGCACGTTGTTAATCGCAACATCTACGCCATAACCCTTGAGACGCTCTAATTTGGAATCGTCCGACGAAGTAGAGAAGACGGTAGCGCCAGCCCGTTTCGCCAGTTGGATCAGGGCGAGACCGAGAGCCCCTGAGCCGGCATGAATGAGAACCGAGTGGTCTCTTTGAAGCTTGCCTACGGCGAAGAGGCACTCATTGGCGGTAGAAAAAGCCACGGGCACGGTTGAGGCGACATCAACGTTCATCCCGCTGGGCAATACCCAGGTCATGGCAGCAGGAGCAGCTACGTATTCGGCATGTGAGCCGGACATCACAATGCAGACAACTAACTGCCCCAACTTGCGATTCGTGACCTCGGCTCCCACTTCCACGACCTCGCCAGCACACTGGTACCCGACGATGTGGGCAGGTGTCGCCGGAGAAACGCTCTCTCGACTGATTAGGTCGCCACCTTCGATTGAAACCGTATGCACTTTGATGAGCACTTCGCTCGGCTTGCAGGTCGGCCGAGCGACATCTTCAATCCGGAAAACTTCTGGCCCACCATTGTGATCGTAGACTGCTGCTTTCATTCCCTCTCCTGCTCCGAGCTTCTTCGGCTTGTAAAAGTTAAACTGACTGGTCACTTTGATGTATTCTGAAGAACGAGGATTCAGAATTGGGCCGACAATCAAAGCGCGCCGATATTTTGAGAGCCGGCGTTGGGATCATTCATCAGCGGGGCTACAGTACTGCTTCTGTTGAAAGCATCGCTGAGGCAGCTGGTGTTCCAAAGGGATCGTTTTTCAATCACTTCCACTCAAAGGAAGAGTTTGCGCACGAAGCACTCGAAGCTTATTTCGCTCCCTTGAAGGAACAATCAGAGGCCATCCTCGTACGGGACGATCTGGCTCCAACACAAAAGCTCCTAATGCTGCTGCGGATTGCTACCGCCAAGGCGGGAAGTTGCTACGATGGCTGCATGATCGGAAATCTTTCTCTCGAGATGTCAAACCAAAGCGAACCGCTCCGAATACAGCTAGCCAAGATCCTTGAGGACTGGAGCAACTCCTTCGAGCGAGTCATCCGCGAGGGTCAAAGCGCTGGGGCGTTCGACCGTAATCTCGCCCCAGATAAGACTGCACGCTTTATCCTCAACTTATTCCAGGGCGCCGCTCTCAGGTCGAAGGTCGAGAGATCCGAGCGCGCAGCCGAGGAGTTCGAAGATATTATTCTCACCACACTCGCGGCGCGGTGAGCGCCCCAGATCTCCATAAGCAATCCGCCAGGCCCCAAATCCCACATAAAAATCTAACGACTGGTCGTTTTATTAGCATCGGATCCAGTGCCTGTGGAGGCAACGTACGACGCCGGTCGAGGAACACAGTTCGATACGGCCCGAGCTCGTGCGCTCTATGAGAGCACAACCGCTCGTATACCCGCGCTGCAGTCCACAATCGCGCTGGATGAGCACCGGCTCGCGGTACTGTGCGGCCAGTCGCCCGATGCGCTCATTGATGAACTTTCCGTTCGGAAGGCGCTTCCCGATCTGCCCGAGAACATCAATCCCGGAACACCTGCAGATCTCGTTCGCCGTCGTCCGGATATTAGTGCCTCAGAGCAACGTCTCCACGCTGCGACTGAGCAGATAGGCATAAATACCGCAGACCTATTTCCGCGCGTGACTTTTGCGGGTCTTCTGGGAATGATGGAGTACCACTCTGATTCGCCCTTTGATGGTGTCAGCCCTGTAAACCTTGCAGCACTTAACATTGATTGGTCTTTCCTGGATCGCGGCAGAGTGAAGGCGCGCATCGCGGCGAGTCGTGCCGATGGGAACGCCCAACTGGCTCAGTATCAGCAAACGGTCTTATTGGCGCTTGAAGATGTCGATAATGCGCTGGTGAGGTACGCGCGTTCGCGAGAGGAAGATGCCGCGCGCCGTCAGGCTGCTCTCGACAGTAAGCGCGCCGCTGATCTGGCGAACGTTCGCTACAGAGAAGGTGCAACCGGCCTACTCGATCTATTGGATCGCGGAGCGAGCTCAACTTCAAGACGAAGACGCCTACGCAAGCAGCCATCTTAGTAGCGCCGCCGACGCCGTCAGTCTTTACAAGTCGCTGGCGGGCGGCTGGCCCCAGCGTCAACCGCAATCATTCGCGTCCGGCAAGCCTTGAAAACTCGCCACTCCGCCGGCATCAGGAGTGGCGAGGCTCCCGTGATTTTCAAACAGCCAGGCTAGTGCTCGCCAAGGACGCCAGGATGCGGAAGAACTTATAGAGGAAATCGATGAACAGATCAAAGTATGCAACAACGATCATTAGCCATTCGAGCCTAATAGACTTGAACATCGAGTACTCTCAGCCTCTCAAGAGAGGAAGAGAGATCTTCGGTTCAGTCGTTCCCTATGGACAGCTCTGGCGAACTGGCGCGAATGGATGCACCACGATCTTCACCAGCCAGAATCTCCGCTTTGCCAGCGGGACGCTTCCGCGGGGAAAGTATGCGCTGTACACAGTCCCGCTGCCAGAAGCCTGGACAATCGTGTTCTACACCGATATCAGCAACTATGGACTTCCAAGGCATTGGGACAAGAAATCCGTCGCATTGTCCGTAGAAGTTCCGGCCCGGATCTCGGAACGAGTTGCGGAAACGTTCAGCATTGCCATCGAGCAAACAAGTCATTTTGAAGCAAACATCGAAATCGCATGGGACAAGACACGTGTGTCGGTGCCATTCGCCATTCCGAATCAAAAGAATGCGCTCGAAGATGCCGTTCCTGAATCAGGCGGGCCTTCGTTCGATGACTATTACATGGCAGCCAAATTCTGCTATGAGACAGACGACCTCCGAGGTGCGCTGCTTCGAATCGACATGGGCCTGGAAATCAACCAGCGAAAGCCTTACTTTTACTATCAACTTAAATCCCTGATCGAAGCCAAACTCGGAGACATCGATGCGGCGTTTCAGTACGCGAAGCTATCTGTACAACGGGCTAAGGAGGCGGGCGATATGTACTTTGCCCAGTTGGCTGAAGGCAACATCACACAATGGTCAGAACAGCGCGAAGAGACTTCATCGAAAGAGGTGGATGTATGAAGCTCTCGATTTGTGGATCTATCAGTCGTGCAGCCAGGAGAGAACCCATCTCAAGCACTCCAGCACAGCCTGGATCTGGCGGTGCTTGCGGAGAGCCTGGGCTATCACCGGATCTGGTTCGCAGAGCATCACGCGAAATCCCTGGTTGGAAGGTCGCCCGAGGTATTGATCGCGGCCGCTGCAGCTCGTACAAAGACAATCCGCATAGGGTCCGGCGCTGTACTTCTGAATCACTATAGCGCATATCGGGTTGCAGAGGTCTTTTGCACGTTGAACGAACTCTATCCAGGCCGGATTGATCTTGGCGTTGGCCGCGCCACGACGGGTCCGGTTACTGACCTCGCCTTACAGCAGGATCGATCAAAGCCGTTCCATCCGGACTCGGATTCTCAGTTGACCGAACTCATAAATTGGCTGCAGAACTCTTTTGAGTCCGACTCGATTCTCGGGTCTGTCCCCATTCACAGCATCAGCAGCCGCCCGCAGCTTCATTTGACCGGGACCAGTCCCTGGAGCGCACGCGCGGCGGGCGAGCGGGGGCTTCGTTATGTCTTTGCCAGTTTCTTCAATCAGTTTCAACCCGAGAATGCGTGGAAACCTACAGAGAGTGTTTCAAACCAGCTTCCGGATCCGTGGGCGTGCAGTCTCTTGAGGTTCGCCTCGGACTCCATGTGGTCTGCAGCGACACCGAATTGGAGGCGCGTCGACAGCTTGGCCCTGTGCAGGTCGCATACAACTATCTTGCTTCAGGCAAATTCCAGTTCCTCGAGCCGTCTCCCGAGGAAGCGATAAAGATGTTGGGGGGTATCCCCGTCATCGAGAGATATAAGCGAGGGAGTTATCGTCCTCCTCGTTACATCGCTGGCACCCTTGAGCAAGTGGCGGAGCAACTGCAAGGGATAGAACAAGACTTTCTGGTGGATGAATTTGTGATTCAGGACATGACCACCGATTGGGTCGCCCGGCGACACTCCTACGAACTCCTTGCCGGACTGCTCCAATCCGCACGTCCTTCAGAATCGCTCGCGCAACTCTCCATCACATAACGGCAGGTACAATAATGACCTCACTCCTCTCAATTCGCGATGAAGTTGATCAATGGTTCTCGCTGTACTTCCAAGCCTTCCTTGATATCGGTGCGGGCAAAATCGACCCCAACAAAATTCTCCTTTATTGGGGCGTGCCGCTTCACACGTCAAGTCCCAAGCACACGAAGTGGCTCAAGTCTTCGGAAGAGGTCGTGGGCGTCCTAAATGAAATGCAAGGTACCCTGAAACAAATCGGCTACACCCACACCGAAGCTCTCGACAAGACGATCACCGCGTATAGCGAGAATGCGAGCAGAGTGGACGCTATCATGTCACGTCGCCGTGGCGATGGCGCAGAAATTGACCGCGCCGCAGTATCGTTCGAACTCAGGCGAGCGGACGATGAATGGATCATTATCAGCACTACCAGTCGCCCTACGGACGCTTCGATGCTCCATGAAGTCTGGTGAAAACTGATCACTCCTACAAGTCCCAGATATTAACATCGGGGTGTAATGGAGACAACACTCGGGGTCTATCGAAGAGTGCTTCATGACTTCATGACAACGGCGGGAACTGATCCACGCGGTTATACTCCTGACTCTCTCCGTGTCTTAGTCCTGATAGGGGGAATGTCACGGAATATCCTATGCTCGACTTGGCGGCACGACCGTACGAAGCTTTGTGCGATACCTCGTCGTAATAGGACAGTGTAGGAATGGGGTAGAGTTCGCGCTCCCGCGATGTGCCGGGTAGAGAATGCTTAACGGTAACGACTTGCGCAGGATGATGTAGTTTGCCCGAGATCTTCCCACAGGAAGAAATTGTCGTATCGCCGGTACGACAATTTGGGTTGGATTTTATTGCCCAAAAAGCCAATTAGAGCGTATGCAGTATGCACCTGATGTCCTCTATCTGAAGAGCACCTCGGATGTGAGGGGACACGCTAGTGTTTGCGGAGAGAGTATCTTTTCTGCATTATCAGTCAAAAAAGTTGACTTATTATGCGAGAGCGACAATCTGGAGTGCCTGCCTGAATTTGGACCAAATGCGAAGAGAGAAAATTTTTTTGAAGGAGCATTTGGATGGCGCGGAAGCGATATACGCCTGAGCAGATGGTGAGCGTACTTCGGCAGGTGGAAGTACTCGTGGCGAACGGGAAGGCAACCGATCAGGCCTGCCGGGAAGCAGGGATCGTCGAGCAGACCTACTACCGTTGGCGTAAAGAGTATGGCGGTCTGAAGGTAGACCAGGCGAAGCGGTTGAAGGAGCTTGAACAGGAGAACTCGAAGCTGAAGCGGTTGGTGGCGGAGCTGAGCCTGGACAAGCAGGTTCTGGAGGATCTTGCGCGGGGAAATTTCTAAGCCCTGAGCGGCATCGCCGTGCAGTGGATCATGTTCGGAGCGGGCATGGTCTGAGCGAACGGCATGCGTGCCGCCCTGGTGTCCCAGCCACGCGGCACGCAGCGCTATCGACCGACGGAGCGTGAGGATCGCCGGATCACGGCGTTGCTACAGCATGCTGGCTGGCGCGTGGGCAAAGATCGGGTCGAGCGCATCTGGCGCCGCGAAGGGCTGAAGGTACCGAAGAAGCAGAAGCCACGAGGGCGGCTGTGGGATAACAACGGCTCTTGCGTGCGGCTGCGGCCGACGCATGTTAACCACGTATGGAGTTGGGACTTCGTCTCCCACGCTACGCATGACGGACGCAGTGTGCGGCTGTTGAACCTGATCGACGAATATACCCGCAAGAGTCTTGCGGTCTTCCCGCGTCGGCGCTGGTCCTCGGCCCAGGTGATCGAAGTGGTGGCCGATACCATGCTGGAGCATGGCAGGCCGGAACACATACGTTCAGACAATGGCCCTGAGTTCGTCGCCAAACAACTGCGCCAGTGGCTGGAAACCGCAGGCACAGAGACACTGTACATCGAGCCTGGATCCCCGTGGGAGAACGGCTACTGCGAAAGCTTCAACTCCAGGCTCAGAGATGAGTTCCTCAATGGAGAGATCTTCTACTCGATGAATGAACTGCGGGTGCTGGCCGAACGCTGGCGCGTCCACTACAACACCATCAGGCCACACTCCTCGCTGCGATACAAAACCTCCAGCACCCGAGGCATGGTGGCCAAACCCCAGACGGCGGCTACTTGAACTCAAAATAGCTGCGTTACACTAACTATCTCTTCGGTCTAAATCATCGGCCAATCCAATATATTGTCGCTTCTCCCGTACGGAGAACGAAGCACGGTCCGCTCAGGGCTGTGGATTCCTGTTACTTCAGCGCCCAACAGCACCCTCATCCATTCGTAGGACTTTTGTTCACGTCATTGATGTATGGGGTGCGAATCAGGGTAATCGCTTCCGACCTGTGCCGAACTCCTGCAGAGGTCGAATAAGAGACATATCGGAGTCCGATTTCTCTTTACCTGCTTTGAATGAGAGTGATCGCCTGTACGTCAGCAAAAAGAAACATTCCTATTCTTGGGCGAGCGTCTTTTCTGTAATTCATTGAATAGATTGGATTGGCAGGATTTTAGGTTCGAATGTCGAGTCGAACCAGAGTCGGCCAGCCTTTCCCGCCATGCGTGTCTATATTCCGCTATATTATTGAATAAAAATGGTAACCAGAGACGGCTTTGGTCAGTGCTACACAATCCCTTTTCGGGTATCGACAACCGGCATCGTGCTAAATCCTCGCCTCTTACCCGATTAAGATGACCATAAAGTCAGTGATGCGATGTTTGATAAGGCGCATTGTTTGCAGGGAATGGGTGAGGGCAGGTAGCGTCGGTGGTGGCCCTTCTCCAAATTATGGTGTCCTTTTCCGGAGTGCTTAGGGATGATGTCGCAGTATTTCGACGTTTGACGCCAAATCGTATATCCAGTTTTTAGGTCTTTCCACCCAGCTAAGCCTGCCTTGAGATTTGGCAACATTCGATCGCCATCTTCACGGCGATCGAACGTTGCCAACAAACAGGCTTCGACACAGCGGATCACCTTCTCACGTGAAGTCTGATCTGCGGTCGAATCAGTCACAAATATCGCGAGGGCGCCGATTGTCGACCATCTTGCAACGGGATCAATCCTATATCGTTGATCGTTGTGGTAATGCCATTCACCTCGTCAGAGCTAATCGCGGAACCGTCTGGCATGGGTTAGAGGCTTGTAGGTTCAATTGAATCCTCTGCGCGGAGTGAATCTTTGCCGGAAAGCGGTACTTCGAGCGGATCTGTCGGCCCGAAGAGTGAGAGATCTGAACTTCGAACGTGAAGATCTCTTTGGGGGAAAGGAATTTCAATATTGGCTTCTCGCAAAGCGCGAGCTACGCCGATGGCTACATCGCTCTTGAGCTGAAACCAAGTATCTTGTCGGGCGGACCAAAAGCGCAGTTCAAAGTTGAGCGCGCTGTCGCCAAAGCCGAGGAAATAAGCGACAGGCGGTGGTTCGTTCATGACTTCGGAATTTTCTGCCGCGACAGAGGTCAACAGTTTGAGAATGGTGCCGGGGTCAGAACCATAGGCGACACTCACCGGAATTTCGACTCGCCGCCAGGATGAAGAGAGAGTCCAGTTGATGACCTGATTCGATAGGAGGTTGCTGTTGGGCACGATGACCTCAGCGCCCTGCCCGGTAGCGATTGTGCTCGAACGGGCGCCGATCCGTTTGACCGTGCCTACCAGGCCACCGACTTCGACGACATCATCGACGCGAATGGGACGTTCAAAGAGCAAAATCAAGCCAGAGGCGAAATTGTTGACGATATTCTGCAAACCAAAGCCGACTCCAACGCCAAGTGCGCCAGTAATCACGGTAAATCTGTTCAGTTCCACGCCCGCAGCTGAAACCGCAGCCAGCAGCACCATGAGCAGAAGGCAATAGTAGACAACCTGAGAGATGGCGTAGGGCAAACCGCGCTGCAATGGGAGCTGAGCAATGAGAACACTACGCAGCAAGGAACTCACACCTCGCGAGAGTCCATAACCGATGCCGACGATAAGTAGAACGCTGACGATACTGCCGACGCTAATGTTGATCTTCCCAACCGCAATGGTGTATGCCAGAAAGTTCAGAACGGCAGTACTGAAGCTGTCATGAATAAGGAAGATGTATAGCTCGGATCGAGTCCACCAGAGCAGAACTGCGCCGAGCTGAAGCAACCGTTTAGTCCAGAGCTCGATCGCTTGCCGAAGTTCAGGAGATAATATGGCGGCAGGCCGGCTGCGCAGGAAAAGATCCAGTAGCAAAAGCAGAATCCGCCACGTGCAATACAGAGCTGCTGCAAGAAAAGCGCTAAGCAGCGTGCCTGCTCCAAGCACGTGCGACAGAGACACGTAGCCGCAGATGTTTGCGATCAGCGCTATCGCGAGCAAAGCTAACCCTGCTCGTGTAGCCCAAAAGAAAATGAAGGCAGACCGCATAGGCAAATTCAACTGGCGCAGCTTCACAGGTTGCGTCAGCCATCCAAAAACGATGAGCGCAACACTCAGGAAGCCGATTAGCAAAACTCGATTAAGGACAGGCGGGACTGGTGTTCCAATGCGTATTAAATCAAGCAGTACCAGAGCCAACACGGGATACAACAGTGTCCGTATCTTGGGATCAAACAGAAGTTGAGCGAGCCGAAAGACAACCCAAATCCATAAGAAATAGGAAACCAAGGTGGCGCTGACTGGTGCTGAGGCAGTCGCGCAGAGGCCAATCGTCAGAGCTCCCAGAAGGGCCAGCGAGTAAGGGAGGCTGAGTATCTGCGCTTCGTAACTCATGGCTGGCGGTAATGCGCTCGCAAGCTGCCGTCGCAGCCGGAAAGCACACACCAGGAAAAACAGGTAGACTGCGGGAATTGTCAGTATCCCAAGAGGACCGCCGCGAGCGAATTCTCCCGCGGTCGACATATTTCGACCGGCTGTCTGACGAAGCATCAGCGACATGGTCGTTGATCCCTCATGGAGAGCGTGTGCAGCCCACAAAGGAGGGCTGTCGCGTTTGAGAAGATGACCGCGGAAGCGCTCCTGTGCTTCGTGCAGCTGATCGAGCGAGTCGAGAATGTCGCGTGCGATTCGCGACATTTGATTTTGCATATTGAGAATTTGATTGAGCTGTTCCTGCGACTGCATACGGGTGCTGCGGATCGCATCGACCTCCTGCTGAACGCGGGCCGCTACGGCCTCAATGCCGGTGGTGTCCTGAATCTGTTGCTGAGTTGCTTTCCAGACGATTTCCTCGGTATCGAGCTGGCGTATCTGATTCTGCAACTCAGCAGCGCGGCTGGTGAGCAGGTTGCGCTCGGAGGTGAACTGCCGGTTCAGCGAACTCCAGTACACAAATTCATCTCGTAGCTGTAAGGCGTCCGGCACATTTTGCATAAAGTTGCCCAACTGCTCCGCCCTACCATGGATCTCTGTAGCCTGCGCGACGAGGTTCTGGTCGGAGGATATGGTCTCCGGCCGCTCGGCCACCCGTCGGGCTATTATTTCCAGCCGACGATCAAGTTCTTCCGCACGATCAGCGACTTCTGGCAAAGGAATCGCGCTGATTGCGTGTGGCCTCGGTTGTGCCGTAGCCGAGGTAGTCTCCGTCGATGCCGGTGATGTCTGCGACGATGACAGCCCTGGAAGCTGAGCCCGCATACTTCCGGGAAGGAGTGAAAGGTAGAGAAAAATTTGAACCAATCTTCTACTAGTCACTCGCGCTCCCCCCACCTCGATCTGCTTTTTTGCCGATCCTACCTGTGACTGCTGGGATATAGCCAGTCTAGTCACAATGGTAACCTCCTTGGAAATGAAGGAGTAATTTCAGAGTTTGGCGTCGAAATCAAATGGAACGGGCCGTTCGGATTGAATGCACTCTGTCGCCGTTTTTTCGGGATCAATCGCTCTCGGTTAGGATGTGCGAAAGGCTCATTAGTTCGCGGTTGGACTTAGATTTGCGCTGGTATATGCCTCGAGACGAGGCACGTACCAGCATTCGCAAAGATCTAAAAAACATATAGGTAAGCCGTGGCGTAGGCCTGTCGTGGTCGACCGTTCATCTCCAATATATCTGCTATATCTCCACCTCTTCATCGAGAAGCAAGTTAGCAGCTGCGCGCTATATCTCCATAACACAGATTGGGAACACTTAGTTATCAATCTTTATTGATTGTTTTGTTGCAATTGGTCCTTTCATTCAAGACCTTAACATTGATCTGATTGGAAGCGTTGAGGACGGAGAGTCAAATGCCAACTATCCAAAATCACTGATGAAAACAAAGGCGGGATCGAACCACCGACGCCGACCTTTCGATGCGGCTCGTGGTTCATTGAGTCCTGGTTGTTACGAACTCCTGGTCGTTTTGGTCTTCGTGGCCTCCACCACGTGGAAACTGGTGGAGAGATGTTGAACTTATCGATCCGTGAGATACGATGTCCGCTAAAGCGATCTCAAAACGAGGCCAGATAGCCTCTAAGTCGGGCTCTGTCTAACCTACAATGATTAGGTGGACAGCAGAGATGGACGCATATCGTCAGGGAAGCACTCGGATGAGTAAGGGCAGGCGTGCGTCTCACGGAACGACTATCCGGCATATCGCCGAGTATGCGGGAGTTTCTCTGGGAACCGTCTCGAATGTACTGAACCGTTCGACCGGAGTGAGAGAGAACCTGCGGATCCGGGTCAACGATGCGGTGAAAGCGCTGGGATATGAGCCGAGCCGTCTGGCTCAGGCCCTGAACCGCAACAGCATGGATCTCCTGGGGATGATCATTCCTGATATTACTAATCCATTCTTCCCGGGGGTGGTGCGCGGGGCAGAGGATCTTGCGTATCAGCATGGGCAGAGATTGGTTTTGTGTAATACAGACAACGACGTGCAGAAGGAGATCTCGTATCTGTCGGATCTTAGGTCGTTTCGGTCGTCGGGTATGCTGATTATTCCGGCGCTGGAGACGAGGATTCTGGACAGCCTCCGCCCGAACGATGCGCCTGTAGTGTTTGTGGCGCGCTCTCCAGACGGGTGGAAGGGTGACTCGGTCATGGCGGACAATGAGCAGGGTGGCTTCGAGGCAGGAGCTCACCTGGCCCGCCTTGGACATCGCGTGCTTGGAGTGATTACAGGTCCGTTGTACCTGAATACTGCGCGGGCAAGATTGGTTGGCTTTCAAAATGCACTGGAGAAGGTTGGGGTGAGGATTGCGCCGGAGTGCATTCAGGGGGCGCGATTCAATAGCGAAAGTGGACGGGCTGCTGCGGCTCGGCTGCTGGAGATACTGCCTCGACCGACGGCCATCTTCGCGGCGAACGATCTGCTGGCAATGGGTGCGCTGGTGGCTATTCGAGACCGGGGTTTACGATGTCCGGAGGATGTTTCGCTGGTAGGCTTCGACAACCTGGACATCGCCTCGTACATGGCGCCGCCGTTGACGACGGTGCATGAGTCGAGTTATCAGATGGGATCGGCCGCATGCCAGTTGCTGCTTGAACGGATCGATCGACCGGAGGATCCCCCTCGGCAAATTGAGCTTCCGATTGAACTTCGGATACGAAACAGCACGGCGCCTGCTCCGAAGGTAACTCGGGGGAGACGCCGTTTGGGCAGTGTTTAGCAGGTCTTATTAGAAAACAAGCTTTGCCGAGAACTGGTAAAGCGCGAATCTGGGGTAAAGGCGGCGGGGGCCTGTACGCTCAGAATCTGGCCGCCAGAGGTTCCGTTATTGTTCTGCGACGGAATGTTGTAAGCAGGCGTATTGAACAGGTTGAAGATGTCGGCGCGAAACTGTAGATAGCCCTGCTCGTGGACGTGAAAGCGTTTGAAGAAAGAAGCATCGATACGTTCGTAGCCAGGACCGGCAACAGAGAGGCGTCGTCCGCCGGCGTAAAGTGTTGCGGTGGCTGCGTCGGTGATAGAGAGGCCGGGGATATTTCCCTGCAGGGGATTTCGGAAGGCGCAGGGGTTGAACCAATGGGCTGTGGTGCGGACCTTGGTCGGGCAGGCGATGCTGGGGTTGGTGGGGTCGGGGGTGCCTCCCGGCTTGAAGATGTTGCGGGTGGCGATAGGGAAAGCGTTGGAGAGCCCGGCGGCGTTGTTGAAGTTAGTTGGGACGATGGAAAAGGGAAATCCGGTCTGGGCTCGGAATGTGAGCGAGCTGGAATAGCCACCGAGCAGCGTGTCGAGAAGGCCAGGGTGATTCAAATGAGCGCGTCCAACGCCGAAAGGTAGCTCGTAATTTCCATTGAAGGCGAATCGGTGACGGACATCGAATCCGGAGTTGGAGTACTCCTGGCTGAGGGGGATAATTCCCGGAGCGCGATAGCCGACGTCGCTTGTCTCGGCGAGGTCAGACTGAGCGTTATCTAGCGAGTGAGCGTAGGTATAGGCGGCCAGGAAGGTGAGCCCGCGAGCATAATGGTGCTCGAGCGTGGCCTGCAACGAGTTGTAGCTACTGGTGCCTGCGGAGAGCGTGTAGTTGGTGGAGGAAAATTGCGGGAAGGGACGGAAGGGGTTGGTGTTGACGCCGGTGGCCTTCAGCGCGAGGGTGCGGTTGAGGTCGTACTCCACCTGAAGGTGGCGCGAGACGGAGCCGACATAGCCGACGGTAAGTGAGGTGCAGCTGGTAAACAGGTACTGGAACGAAAGATTGTACTGCTGGCTGTAAGGAATCTGCTGCTGGGGCTGCGCTCCAGTGAGAAGGGGATTGCTGACGGCAGCCAAAAGGCCTGCGGAGGTCTGCGATGAGAAGCCGGTGGTGAGGTGAAGGCCGTTAGAGACACAGTTGGTTGTGGTGCAGCCGGTGCCGGGGAAGTTGGAGGTGAAATTGAAGGGAACATTCTGGCCGAGGTTGACGCCGGGGCCGATGCCTTCGAGGCCGCCGAAGAAGACTCCGTAGCCGGCACGGGCGACAAGCCGCTCGATAGGCGTGAACGCAAAGCCGATGCGCGGCGAGATATTGAGCTTCTGTGAGTTGACTAGGCTGCGCTGATCGCTGAACTGGAGGGCGATATTGTCCTGCTTGAGGAAGTTGAGAAAGACGGGCGGCAGTGCGATGCAGCGTTGCGATGCAGGAAGAACGAAGACGCCTATACCTGTGCCGGGAGAGAGTGGGCCGGTCGGGTAGAAGCTTGCCTGATTGTCGTGGCGCTCGATATAGGGTTGTGGAAATTCGTACCGGATGCCGGCGTTGAGGGTGAGATGCGGTGTTACCTTCCAGTCGTCCTGGACGTAGCCGGTGCGATACCACTGCACGTTATCGGTGTTGAAGGTAGGAGTGACAGCCGCCGATGCCATGTTATCCGTGAGGAAGTCGGCCACACCGAAGCCTGCGGTGCTGATGCCGCCGCCGGAAGCCACCGCGGGCGCGCTCGTATAGAGACCGCTGTAGGTATAAGCGCCAAAGGGATTGGTGGGTTTGGTCTCTGAGACCCGAATGCGCTGAAAGTTGATGCCGAACTTCACTGTGTGGTTTCCGATGACGCGGGTGAAGTTATCGAGGATCTGATAGACGTTTTCATATTCGAAGCCCGGATAAAACGCCGGAGTTCCGAAGGCGGGGAGACCGCTCACCGAGAAGGTGGGAAGGCCTCCTAACGTAGGATCGCTGAAAGATGGAACGCCTCCGAGTCCAAAGCTGGCGGCCAAGCCTGATCCGTTGCCGAATGGATAGCGTCTGAGGTGGCCGTAGTTGTAGCCGAAACGGAATTCATTGACGCTGCGGGGTGAAAAGATATGGGTCTCGCTGAGAACGTAGTTTTCGCCGAGGTTGAATGCAGAGCCGCCGCTGCCGTTCAGGACGGTACCAAGAATGGAGGGTGTGTAGGTATGGTCGTTGAGGTAGCTGAAGCGGGTGAAGGCCTGATCCTTCTCACTGATGTTCCAGTCGAGTCGAGCGTCCCATTGCGAAACGTTGTCGGTGGTTTTGAGGACTGCGGTTTCGTTATTCTGGATGGTCGTACTCGTGTTGTTCGGCAGAGGAAAGGCATTCAGAAGAGCGAGTGCGAACGCATTCAACTGCGAAGGGCAGAAAACGTTGACCTGCTGGTTACAGCTGACGACGTATGGGTTGAGAGCTGGATTTGCCTTATAACTATTGGCGTTTGGGCCGCCAGCGGAGCCGGGCTGATAGAGGTAAATTTTATTGCCCGTGCCGGTAAGACTGCCGTTGAGCAGTTCGCTGAAGTCGCCTTTGCGCATAAGGAGGGTCGGCACCGTGCTGGTGGTCGGCGTACCCTGAACGATTCGATTTAGCTCGGTATCGGCGAAGAAAAAGAGCCGGTTGCGGACGATTGGACCACCAATCATGCCGCCGAACTGGTTCTGGTGGTAGGGCGGAAGAGTGGGGGTGTATGGAAGGGCAACGCGAGTGTTGAGCCTGTCGTTGCGGAAGTACTCCCAGAGTGCACCATGAAATTGATTGGTGCCGGTTTTTAGGCTGGCATTAACAATGGCGCCGGCGGAGTGACCGAACTCGGCGGTGTAGTTCGTGGTCTGAACCTTGTACTCGGCGAGAGCATCCGGAGGAGGGCGCACAATATAACTTGCGCCATTGAGAAAGTCTGGAAAGTTGGTGTTGTTGTCGACGCCATCCAGAATGAAGTTGTTCTGCTCTTCGCGCTGGCCGTTAGCGGAGAAGTCGCCCTTTTGCTGGCCCTTTGGATCCGTTGGAGGGAGCGACGCCTGCGGTAAGCTGCGCCACATAAACCCAGTTGCGTCCACTAAGCGGTGTCTCATCGATCACTTTAGCGGTGAGAACCTGGCCGACGGAGGCATCTTCAGTCTGCAACGTAGGGGCAGAAGAGGCAACATTGACGGTCGTAGAGACGTCTCCGGCAGCGAGCCTGAGGCTGACGTTCATGCGTTGCTGAATATTGAGATGAAGGTTGTTTTCGGTGCTGGTGCCGAAGCCTGGCGCGGTGGCTTTGACTTCGTAGCTTCCGATCTTGACGGGAGAGAAGACGTAGACACCATCGTCATTGGTTGAGGTGTTGAGCACGAGTCCTGTATCGATATTGCGAAGGGTGACGGCGGCATGTGCAATGAGAGCGCCGCTCGTGTCCTGAATCACACCGGTGACCGCGCCCTGGTCTGCCTGGCCGAAGCTTCGGCCAGGCAGAGCGAATGCGAGCAACGCAAGGAGAACGTAGAAGGTGGCAGTTGCTGTGTGTGAGATCATTTTTTTTGCACGTCTTATGGCCTCGGGAGTAGCGGCGTTTTTTCTTTTTGTTGAAGAAGGACAAAGCGGGCCGCATTTGAGATCCTGCACCCCGCCGAATTTTGTTTAGGGAGCTTTACTGCGGGATGTTCGGCGGTGAAGCCGGGCCGGCGCTGATATACGGCACGTTGAATCCGTTCTCCTGAAGGGTACTGGGTTGCAGGCCCGTGCGAGGGATGCCGATCGAGTTCGAGATGCATGGCAGCTCGGTTCCGTTTTCCTTATCGGCGATGTACCACGGGTACCGAGAGTCTGCAGGATCCTGCAGAGGCTGGGTCTGAGTTAATACCTCTTCGACGAAGGTCGCCTGCAGAGAGGCGTTCGCCAGGATGAAGGCTGCGGGCGTCGATATGAGTTTGTTCGGAGGCGTGGGAGCTGAAACTGTGGGGGTCAGCGCTGCTGCACAGGTTGTCGCGGACTGAACAGGAAATTTGATCCCCGGCGAGGTATAGAAGAGGCCACCGACGATCTGGGTCGCAGAGCCTGCACCCCCATCGACGACATTTACCGGGGCTTCCGTCTTCATGCCAATAACCCAGAGCGGCGCGCTGGTATTGATGACGCGGATATTACCGTAGCCCTTGGTTTCGGCGTCGAGCTGGCGGGCCCGGACGACGGCCGGGCCCGCCAGATGCAGCGCACCGCAGCAGGTGTCTTCCATAAACAGCTCGCCGCCAGCCACCAGGCGCGTTACCTGATTGGCTGCATTGGTCACGACGTCGCGTAGGACAACGGTGCGGGCCACGTTATGGTCGATGGCATAGGGGGTTCCTTTCCCCGCGATGTAATTGTCGAAGGCCAGCCGCTCGATAATCAGAGGGGAGGTATCGGCGTCTGAGACGTGGATCATGCCCTTGGTCAGATCGAAGTTGATTGTCGAGGAACTCCAGTTGATGCGCAAGGTAGAGTTCATGCCGACGATGCGCTTTACGGTGTGCGGCACGTTGAGGTTGGTGCTGATATAGAAGATGCCGTGAGGCAGGTAGACGGTGGAGCTGCCGGAGTCCAGTGCGCCTTGAATGGCGGCGGTCGCATCCACGATCGAGGAGACGCCGCCGGAGGTTGCGGTGTAGTCAGCGCTGGGTGCTCCAGCAGAAAGCCAGAGGGAGGCGTCATCGTAGGGGGCGACCGGAGTGTCGTCTGCGGGAATGTCCCAGGGCAGCGCCACCGGAGTCCATGTGCTGCCGACGAGGTGGCCCTCTACGGGCGAAAGGGTGTTGCCGGTGAAGCTCTGCGAGTTCGACACGACGGTCTTGTGAAAGACGATCGATCCGGTGTTCTGAATGAGTACGGGCGCCGTGCCGCCGTGCTGAAGTGTGCTGTTGTAGAGCACCACCATGCCATTGGCTTCGTTGTTAGTGATGGCGGGGCCGGCGCTGTTGGTTTGGAGGTAGTTCATGCTTAGGAGATTGCCGCTGTTGCGAACGGCACCGGTCACCTGGCCGGTCAGAGAAATGTGGTCGAAGGTAACGCCGTATTCGGTGCCAATTGCATCAATGGCGTAATTGAAGCCTGTGATGGTTACGTTCTGGATGAGCGCCGGGCCGACGTTGAGGTTGGTGAGGTCGAGGCCGATGTTGCCGCTGGAGAGAGGGGCGCTAAGGGTTACATTGCGAATGGACCCCACGTTATTGGCAAGGTAAGCCACTGCGTTCGCGTGAGGATTGCCGTGGCCAACGTCGATTGTCAGATTTTCTATCGAATTTCGACAAGCATCCGATCCGGAGCCGGTTGGGGAGTTGTTGATGACGGAGTTAGCGCCCTTCGATGTGGTTCGCACTACCGGCGTGATGGGATCCGAGGCGCCGAATCCAAGGGCGTTATCTGCCAGCTGGATCCTGGTTCCGGTCTGCGACTGACCTATAAGGATCAGACCGCTCGCGAAGCCGCCACTATTCGAGCCAGAGGTGAACTTCTTCAGCAGGGTGCCGGAGACTTTATAGGTTCCGTTCGGAAGGTAAACAATCTTGTCCTGTCACCAGTAGACGCCGAGGTCTGCGGTGCCGGAGTCGCGTATCGCAGCATTGATGGCGGCTGTATCGTCCGCGACGCCGTCGCCCACGGCGTTGTAGGGAGGAAGCTTCACATTGAGAGCGCCGCTGTCGGCGGGAAAGGTGATGTTTTCGCTATAGGAGATGACCTGCGCATTGACGATCCCTGCAAGGCTGAGAGTGCCGAGGAGTAACGCGATGGAGTGGAGGCGTGTGGGGCGGAGGGTTCGGACTGAGGCACGATAGGTCATGGCCATCCTGACGGGATTGGATAAAATGAAACGGTTCAAAATAGGTGCGACGCATCCTAATGGCCTGGAAAAATGAATGTCAAGCATTAAATGAAACGGTTCATAGATAGGTGCAGGCTTATGCCGTGGTTCATGGGACAGCAGAGGATTACTCGACCCGGTAGGCATGACCCTCGACGATGGGAAACTGCAGGGCGTGGCGAATGATGGAGGCTGCCACTGGTTTGTTGGTGGTCAGATCCACCGCGGTGCGTGCCTGCGGGCCGGAGAGCCGCGCCTCAATCTCTATGGGCTTGCCGCAGGAGGTAAGTTGCAGCTTTGCGGAGTGTAAGTCGGGATCAAGGCGGTAGACCCTTACCATGACGACGCCGTCCAATTTTTCGAGCACGATGCCGTTGCCTCCAACGAAGAGTGGTGTTCGCGTGACGGGCATGGGCACGTTGTGCAGCAATACTGGGCCTTGAAAGCGGTTGCCGGTGTCGTAGTCGATCCATGGTCCGGGCGGAAGGTAGATGTCGCGTTCGGTAGCGGTGTCGTAATCGTTGCCGTAGAGCGGCGTGGCGATAAGCGAGTCACCGATTCGCCACTCATAACCGCGCACGCTTTCGTTCTCGCGTCCGTAGGCACCCGCGCTTTCGGGATAGGCGATGGGGAGCGGAGTCATCGGCCAAGGGAAGCCGTCTTGAGAGAAGCGGAGGGCTTGTGCGTAGAAGAAAGGCTGCAGGCGGTCATGGAGGCGAGCGGCGAAGAGCATCGTCGAACCGACGTTTGGATTGCTGAAGCTCCAGGGCGGCTCACCGATGGACATGGACGGATGCAGCGCCGCCCAAAGCGCGTTGCGCATCATGTAGCGTTCCATACGCGGCGTGCGAGTGGTGGAGAAGTGTTGTTCGCCGAAGGTGCCGCCGACGATGTCGGGGTAGACGAGGGGAAATCCGCTGTAGGCAAAGGCGAGTGCGTTGACTGGACCTCGGTCTTGATTTTGATCGAAGTTGAAGTCGTTGATGCGCTGGATGTCGCCGTTCGAAGAAAGGTAGCCGTTGCGCTCGATGACGTAGTCGCCGTGCTGCATCTGCAGGGTGTCGATGACGTCGACTTTGTCGTCACGGAGTCCGTAGGGGCCGAAGTCGAAGTAGTCTTCTTTGAAGCCGTCCACACCGAAGCTTCGCCAGCGGTCGATCAGCGTGAGATACCATCGAACAGCCCCGGGCTTCTGGGTATCTAAAAGATAGTAGGGTGATTTCGGCCAACCGCCATGGAAGATCTGCGCATGGCCGTTGCGTTCGATAAAGAGATGGTCTCGCAGACCTTCGGCTGTGAATGGACCTTTGGAGAGAAAGTCGATGCGTAGGCCGAAGAGTACCTTCAGGCCGAGAGCGTGAAGTTGAGCGGTGGTTGCATGGAGATCGGGGTAGCGATCGTGATTGACAAGCCCGAAGCTGGTGGTCTCCTCGGTGGTTCGTCCGGCGGGCCAGAAGCCCGATCCGATGACGGCGAAGGAGAGGGGGAAGCCTAGCGAGCGATAGCGCTCGATACTCTGGAGGACTGTCGTAGAGTCGCTCTTCCAGCCGAGTGCGCCGAAGGCCTCCCAGCCGACGCCAAAGAGTGCTGGCTTTGGCGTGAGGATTGCGGCGCCGGAGGAGATGCGAACGTCTCGATACTCACCGTAGATCTCGTGCGGGTTGCCGAAGAAGTAGTGCATGGGGACGGACGTTGCTGCGTGCGTGACGCCTTGCACGATCTCCTTTGCGGAGCTGTGGATGATCTTTGTGGTGGGATCGACCAGCAGCACCGCGAAGTGCTGCCGGGGATAGATGATGAAGTTGCTCACGAGGCGCGAGGTCTCTTCTCCGGAGAGGAAGTGATCGTCGGTAAAGCCGGTTACGTCCGTGTTGTAGTGTGCGTGGAGAAAGGCGTGATCGGAGAGGCCAAAGCCGGGGGCTGCTCCACGGCTGCGGAACTCAACGCGCAGGCCGGGTTGCTCATGCGATAACTTGAGTGTGGCATGATGCGGCGTGAGCCAAATGCTGAGATTGGCACGGTCACCAGAGGAGGTTTGGAGTCGGAGTTCGCAATGGGTGGGTTCGCAGTTGGTGAGGGAAGCGGCGACGGCAGGTTTGCCGTCGATCAGAAGGCTGCCGTCGTGGACCTCATCGACAGCGGGCTTACCGGCAAGCGTGAAGCTGTATCGGAAAGGTGAGGCTCTAAGCTGCATTGTCAGTTTGCCGGCGTGAAGCTTTGCGCTGGCGGGGCTTTGTGCAGAGCAATGCGCCGCTATGACGAGTGGAAGGGCAAAGACGCCACAGGCGCGGCATTTCGATATAGAACGGAGGGTCATACGACGGCCTCGCTGAAGCAGCTGACGCCGAAGATTGTTGGGAGACCGCCATGTGTTTCGAGGATTTCGATAACAAGTTGCCGGGTGCGTGCTGGTTTCGACAGGACAATTTCGTTTACGGTTTGATGGTTGTCCGTGGAGCTATGCAGGAGCCGTCCGAGGTCGTCGCAGATCTGATAACGGCGGACACAGAAGGGCATGGCGCGTTCGCCGTGGCCCATGAGGACAGACTCCATTGCGTGATCGAAGTCGGTGTCGAAGCGCAGAATGATAGTGCGAAGCTCGACGGGCTGGTCCCAGGTGAGAGTGAGGCGGGGTTTTTTATCTTCGGAGTCTGCGACCCATGCATTAGTTCCGATGTAGGGACGGTGGAAGCCGTTGGTGATGTTCTCCGGCGCAAAGGCGCTAAGAGGAGGTGAGATTCCGATGGCGAGGTTGTCACCGCCGAAGGGCCTGCGCTGCGGCAGCCAGAAGTCGAAGTTTTCGACGCCGATACCGTCGGGCGGTTGCTGGGTGGAGCTCTTGGCGACTGCTGGATTTACTCCGCGGGACAGCACGATGATGCCAGTTACCAGCATGGGGCTGGTGGCCACGCGCAGGGCGGGGTTACGCCGAAGCATGAGGAAGCCGTAACGAGGTTCGTTGAGTGAGGCGTTGAACTGGATAGGGAAGGAAGCTGGGTGTGGCGAGTTCGGCACGGCGAGGTCGTAGGTGGCAACGCAGTGGCTTGGGGTGTAGATTCCTTGCTGTCTGGCGATCCAAAGCTCTGCGCGCAGCGTTGTGGCGTCGGTTGAAGAGAGGTGAAGGAAGAACTCCGGGAGTGGTCCGTTTGGGAGAGGCAACAACATTGCACGGTCGGTATCGAGGGCGACGGTGTCGCTGGAAGGGGGAAATGCCGAGAGTTGCAATGTGCTGCTGGCGCTAAGGGCGGCAGTATTGGCGAGATCGTTGGGGAGTGTTGCGCGGACACCGGGGATGTATTGCCCGCGCCGCAAGAGTGCCTGTTGAAGCGTGTGGATATGTTCGGGGGCGGTAAGCTGACGGGGTGACAGCTTCATTTGCAGACAGAGCGCTGCTGCAGCACCCACTGCCTGGCCGTTATGTGCACTGGTTGCCATGACTCTTGTAGAGCCGAAGGCCACGTGCGTGACGCTGATGATGCGGCCGGAGAGAAAGAGATTGTCGACGGTGCGGCTGTACATGCAGCGATAGGGGATGGCGTAAACGCCGCGCGGGTGCCACTGCGTGCAGCCGGGTTCAGAGCTGTAGACTCCGTCGGCGGGATGCAGGTCCATGGCCCAGCCTCCGAAGGAGACGGCGTCGGGGAAGTGGGTCTGTTCGACCACGTCGGCCTGACGAAGGATATAGTCGCCTTCGAAGCGGCGGCTTTCGCGTTTGCCGGCGATGGTGCCAACCCACTCAAGCGTGAGGTTCTCGGCCTCCGGATATTCGCCGGAGTTTTTGATGTGGTTCCAGAGCCCGTAGGCGACCTTCCATAGCTCCCACTTGATCTCTTCGGTCTGGTGAACGGTGTCGAGGCGACCGCCGTACTCAAGCCACCAGAGCCTGCAGCCGCTGTCGGACGCTTTGAGTTCGCGGAAGCGCAGGATCTCGCTTACATTCTCCAGCGCGAAGGCGGGTGGAGTGAAGCGCACGGGTTTACCGGTGTCGCGGCTGTAGAAGTAGAGCGAGTGACCGAGCAGGGAGCCGTACTCCGCGGCCGGCGCAAAGCCTTCGTCGAACTCCGCCTGCGACTCTGCTCCGATTCGAAAGGGTGCGCCGGCGAGAAATGCCACGATGCCATCGCCGGAGCTATCGCAAAAGAGCTCGGCATCGATTGTGTATGCGGTTTCGTTCTGGCTGCAGAAGGCTTCGATGGTACGAACGCGACCGTCGTCGCTTGTTTCGACACGGTGAACGGCTGTATTCAGTAGAAGGCAGATGTTTGGTTCCGCTGTGACTTTTTCGAGCAGAAGGGCGTCGAAGAAGATGGGATTGCCTTCGGGATTTCGCCAGAGATTTTCCACCAGGATCTCATCGATAACGCCACCCTCGCGGGCCCAGCGATTGTTGTTGCCCATATGCGAGGTAGCGCCGAGAACCCAGAGACGTACTTCGCTGGAGCTGTTGCCGCCGAGCACGGGGCGGTCCTGCACTAATAGGACGCGGACTCCCATGCGAGCCGCGGTGATGGCGCAACAGACACCGGCGAGTCCGCCGCCTACCACGGCCAATTGTACGGTGCGGTGTTCTCTTTGTAGGGCTCTGTTCCTGGCGGGACGAACGACTTCAAGCATGCGTGTTCTCCATCAATGGTGGGGAAGCTTCAGGTGAAACGATCAAACTGGAAGGTTGAAAGGAAGGTGTGGATGCGGGTGTTGTGGGCCTTCGCAGCTGCCACAGCAGGAACAGAGCCAGTGGATGTAAGACAGCCATGACCCAGAAGAGAGGGGTGTATCCAAAGTGTGCGACAACGGTACCGACTGCCTCGGTCGACAACATGCCGCCCAGGCCGCTGCCGGCGGCGATGAGGCCGGTTGCCGTACCGATGATCGCGGTGGGGAAGCGGTCCAGCACCACGGCTGTGAGCGTGACGAGAAACAACATGTGCGAGAAAGCGATGCAGGAGGCAAAGACGAAGCTCATTCGCACGGTGGGGCTGGTTGCTATAAGAGGGCTGAGCAGCATGGTGGCCGCGGCGACGGCGAGCACAATGTAGCGGGTGGTGAAGAGGGCCAGTCCGGTGCGAAGGAGCCAGAGGATGGCGAATCCGCTGGCGATGGTGCCGAGGTCAGCGGCAAGATAGACCACCCAGGCGCTGTGCCCGGTTTCGCCCAGCGTGAGATGTCGGACGCTTTGCAGATACTTGGGATACCAGAAGAGATAGAAGTACCAGACGGGGTCGGTGAGAAGCCGGGCAAGAAGGAGGAGATAGGTGTCCTGGCGTTGGAGGAGGACCTTCCAGGCGCCGGCGGAACGAACCGATGCTTGCTGGGCTTCCAGCTTTACAGGTGCGAGGCGGCGTTGCAGCAGGATCCAGGGAATCGTCCAGAGCACGCCTGCAAGGCCGGTCGCGAAGAAGACGGATTGCCAGCCCCAGCGGTGACTAAGCACGCTGACGAGCGGAGGAGCGAGTGTCGCTCCGACCGTCGCTCCGGCGGTGTAGATGCCCAGGGAGAGGGCACGATGGCGAGGCTGAAAGTTTTCGCTGATGCTCTTTGGAGCGGCGACGTAGTTGCCCGCTTCGCCGATGCCGAGCAGGAAGCGGCTGATCCCCAGGCCGGATGCGGAGTGCAGAAGGGGCGGCAGCATCTCTGCAAATGACCACCACAGGGCGAAGATCGTCATGCTGCGCCGCGAACCAAGGCGGTCGGTAATGGGGCCGGCCAGCAGGTAGGAGAGTGTATATGCAAACAGAAACGCAGTAACTATATGAGCGTAATAGCGATCGCTGATCGACATCTGGCGCTGCAGGACGGGTGCGAGAATCGATAGCGTCTGGCGATCGATATAGTTCAGCACCGTGATTACGAAGAGTGCTCCGACAAGCATGGATCGCCATGGAAAAGTCTTACGTGGCGTTGTCATGGCTTTATCTTGCCTGTCTTGGTGCGAGGGGCAAAAGTGAGCAGTGGCACAATGCGTCCACTGCCGGCGCCTTCACGGGCTGGAAAGGTGGTGCGGGGAATGTTCTGCTGCTTGCCGTCTTCGGAGGCGGCGGCGTAGAAGCTGTAGGTGCGGTCAGGGGCGAAGGCCTCTTCGACGAAAGTGGCAACCAGGGTCGAGTCGATGATGCTGAACGCGGGTGTGCCCGGGTTTGGATTGGGCAGCACCATGTAGAGCAGTCCACCCATAATCTCCGAGCGGGCGCCTGCGCCTTGCTGAAGCACGACGTTGGGACGCTCCGTCTTGAGGCCGAGAATCGAAAGCGGCGCGTCAGCGTTGAGGATGCGTACTCCTGGGCCTTCGGTGTCGAATTGCTCGGCGGAGACAGGCTCGGAGCCTGCGAGGCGCATACCGCCACAGCAGACGTCGTCGAGGAAGACCTCGCCCCCACCTGCGGAGCGCGATAGGAAGTTGATTCCCGAGCTGGGCATATCCCGCAGTACGACTGTGCGTGCGCCGGCGACTTCAACTGCGATTTGCTCTGCTGAGTTCGAGAGGCCGAGGCGGTCGATCAGTAGCGGCTCACCGGTTGGAGCGAGTACGCGAAGCATCCCTTGTTGCGGAAGGAAGTTAGCCTCGCGGGTGGGCAGCAATCGCAGGGCTGCGTTGAAGCCTGCGAGATGATGGAGGGTAGGAGGCAGGGTAAGGGGACCGCTGATGCCGTAGATGCCTATCGGCACGTACACCGTGCGTGCCCCCGAGAGAAGGGCATGGCGAAATGCTTCGGTTGAATCGAACGTAGGGTCGGGCTTCGCACCGAAGGCGGCTACACTGACCCACTCTGCGGCGGGTGGATCGGTGATGACAGGAGCGTTTAGCAGAGGCAGGCTCCAGGGGGAGGCGGTTTTCCAGGTTGCTTCCGTTAGAACACCATCGCTTGATGCGATGCGTTTTGCGGAGAGTGCTGGAGCCAATCCTTTGAAGATGGATTGCCGCATGACGATTGTGCCGCGATTCTCCAGAGCGTTTGGAGGGGTGGTGACGATGTGGCTTTGCACCAGCAGGATGAGACCGGCTGGCGTGTCGTTTATGACTCCCCTGCAGTCTCCCGTCTCCTGAATCTGCAGGTTTTTGGCGGAGAGCATATTGGATCTGTTGCGCAGGGCGAAGTCAATCTGTCCATGCAGGCGAATCTGGTCGAGCGTTAGTCCATACTCGGTGCCGGCTATGTCGATACCCTCTCGGAAGCCGTCGATCTCAACATCCTCCAGGATCGCCGGACCGATCCACTTGCGGGTCATCAATAAGGCAATTACGCCGCTTCCGTCATGTCCCACTAACCGGACGTGACGCACAGCTCCAAGATTATTGGCTAGATAGTCGATGCCGATGGCTCCGGGATTTCCCGTGCCTGCGTCGATGGTGAGACTCTCGACGAAGTTCTCGTAGGCATCGTTGCCTTCACCCAGCTTCGGATAGTCTTTGCCGCCGCCGTATGGTCCGCCGCGGTCGAGCAGTTGCGACGAGGTGAAGACGATCGCGCGTGGCTTCGACGGGTCTTCGTATCCGGCGGCATGATCTGCGAGTGCGAGGGTGGTCTCGCCCACCCCGTCACCAATGAGGAGAAGGCCAGACCCAAAGGAGCCATTTTCGTATCGCTTCAGAAGCGGAGCGGTGACTCGATAGCGGCCTCGCGGCAGATACACGAGCCGGTCGTGCCACCAGGAATAGCCCATGCTTTGGCCGGAGGCTGCAATGGCGCGGTTGATCGCATTGGTATCGTCTGCAATGCCATCGCCCTTTGCGCCGAAGCTTCGGACGTCGAGTACATTGGCGTCGGAAGGAAAGCGTGATTGCACCGACGCAGGCTGCTGCGCGGCGAGTGGCAGGATCATAGGCAGGAGCAAGGCATAGGGCCATCTGCCCGAGGGGATCATTGCTTCACCACGAGCTGAAACCGGTGTGGCTTTGGTTGCGCGCTCTCCCATTCCGATGCCTCCAGCCGGTGGTCGAGCTCATCCATTGCGCCGAGGCTTGTCTCTGTCCCGGCGATCGTTGGGGAGGCTGTCAAAAGATTGAACCGGGTGGCGGAGATCTTTGCACGGCTATCGGTCTTCCAGTCGATGGGACGAGAGGCGGCTTGCATCGGGGTTGGAAGGAGCGACAGGTTGATCCCTGCGTATAACTCTGCTGCGGAGAAGTGTCCCACCTCCATATCGTCGATCAGCAGGGTGTACTAGCCTTCGGGGAGGCTTCGTATGGAAAGCATCTCCTGTTCGCTCTCGGCCAATGGGGCGATGCGAAGGAGGAGTTCCGTGACGGGGCTTTGCAACTCCAGGGGGAGTGGGAGGCCTTCTTCCAAAGAGGTCCAGAAGATGGATGTATCTACGCGCCGGAGTAGGCTGATGGTGGCTCGGCGACTCTCCACGACCCGCAGATCTGCTGCGTTCAGGACGGTATTGCTGACCAGGGGACCGACCCCGAGGCAGCGGGCGAGTGCGAGTGCCAGTATCCAATGGCCCGCTTCGGAGGGATGGATGTGGTCCGGCAACAGAGAGGCCGCGAAGGTTGGATCGAATGCCTGCGCCTTTTTGAGAGCCCCCACCATAGGGGTATTGAGATCGCATACAGGCATATGCCGGTCACGCGCGAGAGTCTCCGCTACGGCACCAAGCTGCTGCAGGCGGCGATTGTAGCCAGGTATCTTCGGCTTGCGGGTTACTTCATCATAGGGAGAGGGCTTGATGATCATGATGGTGGTGGCTGGGAGAGAGGTGTGAAGCTGATCGAGGAGGCTGCTGAGACCGGTGCGGTAGGCGTCAATGTCTTCTGGGTGATCAATGCGGTAGAGGCCGTCGTTCATGCCGAGCATGATGATGACGAGGGTGGGCCGCAAGGGGAGCACATCGCGGCGAACGCGCTCTGCTCGTGTGCCGGCTGAACCTCCGGCGACTGTGTCTCCGCTGACTCCGGCGTTATGAAATTCAATGTGAAGTCCGGAGCGGGAGACGACGGTATCCTCGAGAAATCTGGTGTAGAGCCGCTGGGCTGTGATGCTGTCACCATAGGTGACGACCCGGTCGCCTGAACTGAGATGAACCTCCGGGGCAAGTGCCTGGGCCTGAAGATTGATGCCGCGCAGCAGGAAAAAAAGCGGCGTGAACGTTATTTTGAAACGGTTCATGTGCTGAATCGTAAGGGTGCCTTTGTAATATTGTCAACGGCATTCCAGCCTAAGACAGGTTCGCCGGGGAGTCTAGCATCGTTGACATCTATAGAGAAATTCTGTTTCACTCCATTTATTTGAAACGGTTCATTTAACGGGGACGAATGGTGATCAAAAATCTGCCCTACCAGCCTCAAACTTATCTGGCCCAGCTTGGGCTGCTGCTCAGCAGCATGCTTTGCTGGGGCTCCTGGGCGTCGACCCTAAAGCTTACGCGTGGTTGGCCATTCGCTCTTTTCTACTGGGACTATGTGGTTGGAGTGCTGGGCAGCAGCATCGTGTTCGGGCTATTGCTTGGTGGGGGAGCGGGATTCGTGGGCTCACTCGGAGCCTCCGATGGCGTGCATCTCCTCCTGGCGCTGGCTGCGGGTATGATCTTCAACCTGGCAAATCAGCTTCTGGTGGTGGCGATTGAGATCGCCGGGTTGGCGGTGGCGTTTCCCGTTGGGATTGGAGTCGCCCTGGTATTGGGGGTGATTCTCAACTACCTGCTTGCGCCGCTGGGGAGTGCGCGACTGCTGTTCGGCGGGGTCGCGCTGGTTTTGTTGGCTATCGTGCTGGACGCCCTGGCTTACAGGATGCGGGACGCGACGAGGCAGCAACTCACGGCGAGAGGCTTGGTGCTGAGCCTGGTGAGCGGCCTGTTGATGGGATTGTTCTATCCGGTTCTTACGCGCTCCATGCAGCCGCCACATGAATTTTCGCCATATGCAGCCTTGGCATTCTTCGCGATTGGCGTGGAGCTGTGTGCAATCCCAGTGAATCTGCTGATGATGAAGAAGCCGCTGACTGGAGGCCCGTCCCTGCAGATGAAAGACTTTCGTTCCTCACCTGCCGGTTTTCATGCTGCGGGTATGCTGGGTGGGCTGATCTGGATGGCCGGGGCGACATTGAACGTGGCGGCGGCGCAGGGCAGCTTTGTCGGCCCAGCTATCTCGTATGCGGCAGGGCAGGGAGCTACCATGGTCAGTGCAGTATGGGGCGTTTTTGTATGGCGTGAGTTCGCCGGCGCATCAGGAACCGTGAACAGGCTGCTGGCTCTGATGTTTCTTGCATTCATTCTTGGATTGGCGCTGATTGCACTTGCGCCGCTGCATCGTTAGAGGAGAAAGACGTGAAGCCAATCGTAGTGGTTGGAAGCATCAATACCGACCTGGTGTTGCGGGCAGAGCGGCTGCCGTTACCGGGCGAGACGCTGCATGCCGCATCCTTCTCCATTTTTACCGGAGGTAAGGGTGCTAATCAGGCGACTGCGGTTGCCCGGCTGGGGGGAAGGGCGATTATGTTGGGATTGGTGGGACGCGATTCGCTGGGGGATGGGCTGCTGACCTCGCTTGCCGAGGCTGGATTGGCTACGAATCTTATCGGAAGGGCAGAGGGCGGCTCTGGAGTGGCGGTGATCACCGTGACTGCTTCGGGGGAGAATGCGATCTTGCTTTCTGCCGGGGCAAACGGGCAGCTTAGCCCTGATCTTCTGTACGCCCATCGCGATCGTATCGCCGGGGCAGGTATGGTCTTGACGCAGCTCGAAACGCCGCTTCCGACGCTGGATGCGCTTGCACTGCTGTGCGAGGAGTACGGAGTTCCCCTGATGCTTGACCCGGCACCGGCGCAAGCGTTCTCGGCCGAGACGATACGCAAGGTCACGTGGCTGACGCCGAACGAATCGGAGGCGGAATTACTCTTCGGCACGTGGCTCGGTGAGGCGAGCGAGAGGAGGCTGCGTGAGCTCGCCGACAGCATCCTTCGAGACGGGCCGCGCAACTTGCTGCTGAAGCTTGGCGGACGGGGAGCCTACCTTGCCACAGCTACCGGCATACGGGAGATGATTGCTCCTTTCTCGGTTGCAGTCGTCGATACGACGGCAGCGGGGGATTGCTTTAACGGTGCCTTTGCATGGCGGCTGGTCTACGGCGACGATCCCCGAGAGTCGGCTCGCTTCGCAGCAGCGGCAGCGGCTGTCTCGGTTACGCGAACCGGTGCGCTGCCCTCGTTGCCTACGGAGGCGGAGGTTCGCACGCTTATGGATACCATGCAAAGCAGTAGCCCCCTGGAGGTTCGCTCGTGATCTCGCGCCGTCTCGTTGTCGTGCTTTTGTCTTTCCTTTTTGTCTTGCCGGTAGGATCGCAGACGCCAAAGTCCTCGCCTAGCGCCCGCGAAAAGGTAATCTTCGATACCGACATCGGTGACGATATAGACGATGCGTTTGCTTTGGGCCTGCTGCTGCGAAGCCCGCAGGTGGAGTTGCTGGGCGTTACCTCCGCCTGGGGCGATACTGCGTTGCGCGCGCGCCTGCTGCAGCGTTTTGTTGCGGCTGGTGGCCGCGGTGAGATTCCAGTTGCTGTCGGGAGGACGACAGCGCCGGCGACGGATGCTCCCTTTACCCAGGCGGCATGGGCAAGGCGTCAGCCTGTAGCGTCCCAGCCTTTGCCGGATGCGGTGAGTTGGATGCTGGATCAGATTCGCAGGGCGCCTGGAGAGATCACGCTGATCTCCGTGGCGCCGCTTACCAATGTTGGAGACCTGCTGGACCGTGATCCTGCGCTTGCACACAAGCTGAAGCGCGTGGTGATTATGGGGGGCTCGGTGCGGCGTGGTTATGGCGACCTGGGCTATCGGCCCGATCACGGTCCAGACCCGGAGTACAACATTCGATCGGATATTGCGGCGGCGCGCAAGCTTTTTGCCTCAGGTATTCCTCTGACGGTATTGCCGCTCGATTCCACGCAGTTGAAGCTGGATGAAAATAAGCGCGCCGCTCTGTTCAGCTCGGATACGCCGCTGACCGATGCGATAACAACGCTGTATGAACAGTGGACGCTCTCGACCAGCAATCCAACACCGACGCTCTACGACATCCTCGCCGTCGAGCAGGTGCTGGACCCGCAGACCTGTCCTGTGCAGTCGATGCGCCTGATTGTGGACGATCGGGGCCTTACACAAGAGACGCCCGGTGCGGCAAATGTCATGGTGTGCCTCGAGCCTGACTCAGATCGCGTCTTTCATCTTCTGCTGAGGCGGCTTATTGAAGGGGAGATCAATAGATCTTGATCTTCTTACGAATTGCGCAGAAGCTCTTCATCTATTTGCTTTATCTTGCCAGGGCAAAGCAGTGCTCGCCTCCAGGAGATCTTCTATGTATCGCATCGGCTCAGTGCTCCTTCGGAGGGCGGGTGTCTTTTCGGCACTTCTGCTGGCCTTTGGCCTCCTGCTCAGCTCTCTTCTCGCACAGACGGCTTCCTCAACGAGGACGGGGAGCGTCGTGATCGCCGACGCTGGCGATCCGTGGTGGAAGCATGCGGTGTTCTATGAGATCTATCCGCGGAGCTTTCAGGATACGAACGGTGACGGCACGGGTGATCTGAAGGGAATTACCGAACACCTCGGATACCTGGAGCGCCTGGGTGTGGATGCGATCTGGATTGCGCCGATGTTTCCGTCGCCGCAGGTCGATTTTGGCTACGACATCTCGGATTACAGATCGGTCGATCCTCAGTATGGAACGTTGGCCGATATGGACCAGCTGATCGAGGAGGCGCGCAAGCACCACATTCGAGTGCTGCTGGACATGGTTCTGAACCATACCAGCGATCAAAACGCATGGTTTAAGGAGTCGCGCAGCAGCCGTACGAATGCTAAGCGCGATTGGTATGTCTGGGCCGACGGCACGGGGCCAGATAAGACCAAGCCGCCTAACAACTGGGAAAGCCTGTTTGGTCACTCGGCGTGGAAGTTTGACCCGAGGACGAAGCAGTTTTACTACCATAAGTTTTATGTGGAGCAGCCGGACCTGAACTGGCGCAATCCAGCCGTGGAGAAGGCGATGTTCGACGTGCTGCGCTTCTAGCTGGATCGTGGGGTTGCGGGGTTTCGCCTAGATGCGATACCAACGCTATTTGAAAATATTGACATGAAGGATGAAACTCCGTTGCTGGACGCGAACGGAAAGACGTCGCGCAATGCTTATGGAGACCTTCGGCTGCACGACACTCAGACGAGCAACTTGCCTGAAGTGCACGATGTGCTGCGGCGTATGCGGACCTTGATCGATAGCTATTTAGGAAATCGAGTCTTGATTGGGGAGACGTACTTCGAAAATGTGACCGATCTGGACCGTACCTATGGAGGAGCGAAGAAGGACGAACTGCAACTGCCGATGGACTTCCAGGTAGGGATGTTCAACAAGCTCGATGTTGCAGCATTTCGCGGGAACATCGAAGATGCAGAGACGAAGATTCATGGCAGCCAGCCGTTATTTGTCTTCGACAGCCACGACAATGCCCGTGCAGATCGCTATTGCACCGCGGCGTCGACTGGCATCGTGACGGACGGAATGCAGTCTCTGGCGATTCAGAAGATGCTCTCAACACTTCTTTTCACCTCGCGTGCAACGGCGCTGATGTACTACGGAGATGAGATTGGTATGGTGACGACGCCGCCTACGCGTAAGGAAGACGTCAAAGATCCGATCGGTATCCTTGGCTGGCCAGCGGAAAAGGGTCGCGATGGTGATCGGACACCGATGCAGTGGACCGGTGGAACGAACGCCGGCTTCACAACCGGCAGGCTGACGTGGCTTCCAATCCCCTACAGTCATAGGGAGATGAATGTCGCGAGCGAGAACTACGACGCTCATTCTCTACTGAACTGGTATAGGGAGTTGATGAGCCTGCGCCGGTCAAATTCTGCGCTCCGGGATGGCTCCATGACAATGATCGACACGACAAACGATAAGGTACTGTCATTCGTTCGCAGGACAGCTATAGATAATGCTGTTGGCGTTGCAATGAACTTTACAGCGACGCCTCAGATTATAACGATTGACCGCTTTGGGGCTGTTTTGGCCACGACGCTGCTTACGACTGCTGACTCAGGACGAGGCGAGAGAGTGACACAATTCATATTGTCGCCTTAGGGGAGCTGGATCGGTGAGTTGCATCAAATCCCGGCTTAGAAAGTTTCTCTGATGAGAATCAGCCGGGGGGGCCTATTTCCGTCAACTTCTGACGACCTGCCCTGCTCATTCGGAGCTTTTGCGAGTCGATTTCATGCTTGTACGACACCAACCACCTCGAGCCAGGGATTCTTCTGTGTTTCCGGATCTTTCGGGTCTCCGATGCGGAGATGTTCGCCAATTGGGTTCTTGCCCCGAAGTACCGTTGAACGGCCTCTTCATTGATGAGGGCGATCGGGTGCGTCGCCTGCACGTCGGAGCCTGCAAAGTCTCGGCCCCCGACCGTCGCAATACCCATTGCCCGAAAATATCCAGGCCCGACAGTAACCGGTACGGCTTGTGGCAAATGCTCCTCCGTGAGATCGTCCCAACTTTTCATTTGGAACGGCACGGTTCCGGCATCCGACAATCTGAGGAAGTATGTCATTCCTACGGAATCCACGCCCGGAAGCGCTCTCAGTTGCTGAGATAAACGATCCGCAAATTGAGTAAGCTGCGTGTCCGAACCGTAACGCTTATGCGGTAATGACAGGTTGATGCTGTGAGTATCGGCGGGGTTGAATCCAAGTGCCTGGACATTCAGACGAAGGAAGGTCGTCAACAATAACGACGCCAATCAGGAGAATGACGGAAAGGGCAATCTGCGTCAGCACAAGGATGTTCCGTGAGCGCAACTTTTCCGCACCCGCAGAAGTGCCGGAGCTGCCCGAACGCAACGCCTGATTGACATTGAGCCGTGCGGCCCGAAATGCCGGGTATGCTCCAAAGATCAATCCGGACAATACAGTGAGCAGCGCTGCTGCTGCCAATACCGGCAGGCTAACCGTTACCGGCGCTCCCCCCAGGACGATGAGAGACGACCGCACAGTCCGCGTGTTGTCCCGCTGGAGTCCATCGAGCAGTGCCGTGGACTTGAGGATGTTGGGAGAGTGCCGGTCGTTCTCATGCTTGAGGAGAGTAATCTCCGACCGTGCCTGATTCAGTGTTGCTCCTGGTTTGAGCCGTCCAACAATGGCGACCCCGGCAACCGAATCAGGTTTGTATTCTGGATCACCTGCTTGAATCAACGTCCACACCTCTACATCGTGCGGCGAATCAAGGACTCGGTAGGAGAACCCCGAAGGAAGAATCCCGACGACCTTGAAAGGTTTGTCATTGGGTGTCAGTGTCTTGCCCAACACCTCCGGGGATTGGTGAAATCGCTGCGTCCACAAAGCGTAGCTAATCCCTGCAACAGAAGGTCCGTTGTCGTCATCCACCAGAAAGAGCCGCCCACGAAAGGCTGTTACTCCGAGCGTGGCGAAGAGAGTTCTGCTGGCTATCCCACCGTGCAAACTCTCGGGCTCCCCCTTCCCGTCAAAGCGTATCCGCGCTCGAAGGATGCGCCGAGCGATTGAAACGCATGGCTGCGTTCGTGAAAATACAAGTAGTCTCTCCAACTGAAGTAATACGCAGGTTCATTGGGGCTGGCAGCCGCGGCTCTCCAAAAGATAACAAGCTGCTGAGGATCTTTGAGCGGTAGCGGTTGAATGATCCAGGCATTCAGTATCGAGAAGATCCCGGTCGTTGCGCCGATACCGAGCGCCAGAGTCATTACGGCAATGACAGCAAACCCACGATTGCGCACGAGCTGACGAAGACCGTAGCGAACATCCGCAAACAGGCTCTCCAGCGTCAGCGCCGCATCCGCACCTGTAACCTTCTCCTTCATTGCCGTCACATTGCCGAACTTCAATAGAGCATCGCGGCGGGCCTCTTCGGAAGACATGCCGGCAGCAATATTGTCGGACACTTGCATTTCGATGTGCGCTTGCAGTTCATCATCGATATCTTGCGCAAGCTTCGCACGAGAGAATAGATTCGAGATTCCGCTTAATAACGACATTGGGAGGGCCTCCCTCATTCACTTCGCAGGGCGCGCATAGGATCGACCGAAGCCGCACGAAGCGCGGGCAGCCACGAAGCGAGAGCTACGATAAGGCAGAATGTTATTGTGATGCCGAAGTAAGTAAGCGGATCGGCCACTTTTGTTTCCACCAGAAGACTGCGAATCCATTGGGATAGGCATAGGGCCACGGCGCAGCCGATTAGAATGCCGGACGCGCCGAGCCTTAATCCCTGGCCCACAATCAGGCTGAAGACTCTGATTCTCGTGGCTCCGAGAGCCATCCGCACGCCGATTTCAGAGGTACGTTGACGAACCGAAGTAGAAAGAACGCCATAGACACCGAGCGCCGCAAGCAACACGGCCACAACGGAGAAGGCACCGATCAAGATGAACGCAAGGCGGGTCGTGGCTTTCGCCTGTCTTACCAGCTCATCCATAGGTTCAATTTCAGTTAGAACCGTTTGGCCGTTCAATTGAGCGAGACGACTACGAACAATTGCCCCGTAGGAGGCTGGATCACCCGACGTTCGGATGGCCCATCGTGTGGTGAAACCATGTCCCATAAAGCCATCCGTCAGATAAACTTCTTCCCGGCCCGCTTCGGCCAGGGATGTATCTCGCTGGTGAGCCACGACACCGATCACCTCAACCCATTCCGGTTCGGGCGTGCGCAGACGTATCAGAATGCGCTGACCAACAGCGGATTCATGAGGAAAGGCCTTAGCGGCGAGGAGTTGATCGATAACGACAAGATTGCGCTCCGGCGTGTTATCCGCATTCGTAAAGCTGCGTCCTGTAAGTAGAGGTGTCTTAAGGGTTTCAAAGTAGCCCGGTAAAACAACCTGATAGTCGGCAGACTGAAACCTACTCGAATCGCCGAGTGCCTGTTCCGTTCCCCAGCGGATGGGAAAGAACTGGTCTGCCAATGGAAAAGGTGTAGCGGCAGTTACGCCCGCCACACCGGAAATGCTCATGAGAGAGTCGTGAATTTTGCGTGTGAAGGCACTGCGCTGTTCCGGGTTCGAAGGTTGAGGAGCGATGACCTGGAAGGTCAAAAGGTTGCGAGCGTCAAATCCAGGATCGACGTTCTGTAGTTTGAGAAAGCTGCGAAGCATCAGCCCGGCTCCCACCAGCAGCGCGAAGGAAAGAGCAATCTCCGTGATGACAACGCCATTGCGCAGCAGGCGTCCACCGGCAAGCAACGAGTTTCGACCGCTCGACCGCAGAACAGTCATCAGAGCAGGGCGTGAGACATACAGCACGGGGCCGATTCCAAAGAGTGTTGCGGCAACAATTCCGAAGAGAGCCGCGAATCCAATTACGGTGGGGTCCAAACTCACCGAAGCCAGGAGTGGTTGATTGGGCAAAGCGAAGTTCGATAATTCGTGAATGGCTGCCCAGGCTATCCCTAAACCAAAAACTGTCCCAGCTCCGGCGAGCAGTGTGGCCTCTGCCAACACTTGGCGAACCAGGTCCCAGCGTCCGCCTCCGAGAGCATTGCGAATAGCAAGTTCCCGCTCCCTCAAAGACATCCGCACCAACAGTAGATTGGCTACATTCGCGCAGGCAATGAGGAGCAGGAATGCTGCTGCCCCCATTAACGCGACAACGGAAGGCTTCAATTCTGCTACCAGATACTGGTGCATTGGTTGTAACTGAATATGGCAATCGGAAGTCTGCCAAAGAGAAAACTCTCTTCGTAGCTCAGCAGCAACGCCATCGACTTCTGATTGCGCATTGGCCAGGCTGACCTTATCTTTTAACCTCCCGATAACGCGGTACATCAATGTCTTCCGGTCCGCGTTGTTGTAAGTGAGACGGGTTGCAATCCAAACGTCCGGTAGACGCTCAACGTCTGCCCTCGGAGGAAAGAGCAATTCAAATCCAGGGGCAAGGACTCCTATAATCTCCGAGCCGTTATTGGCACCGCTCGACAACCGCTGCCCGATTACGGAAGGACTGCCTCCATAGCGGCGCTGCCAATATTCATAGCTCAGAATCGCCGGGGGTGCTGTGTTCTGCGCGGCCCGCGTCGGCGTTGTTGCGTCTAGTATTCCAACCTGTGCGGGTGCATCCGTTTGGTTGAAGTCACGGCCCAGCAGGATTTTCCCACCCAACAGACTGAAAAAGTTTGTTGTGATCGAAGCGGTGCGAATTTGTTCCATTCCGCCGTCCCGATGTTCTAAAAGCATCTTGCCCGTCCGTACACCGGCAAAACCTTCAAACATGCGCTTGGCGCCATTCTCCAGATCCACAAAGTCGGGGCTTGAGAATGGAAGGTCCGAGGTATTGCGCTTGCGCATCTCTCCGATTGCAACAACCAGCCGGTCAGGCTGTCTATAGGGGAGCGGGCGTAATAGAACGGAATGGACGACGCTGAATACCGCAACCGTTGCCGCAATGCCAAGAGCGATTGTTCCAATGACTGTTATGGCGAAGGTAGGATTTCTCTGAAATTGTCGAAACGCATACCGCAGGTCGCGGAACAGCATCTCAACTCCCAATCCAGCATCAACCGCCACAATTCTTTCTCTGATGACAATAGGATTCCCAAATCGTAGAAGAGCATCCCGGCGAGCCTGTTCAGGAGTCATTCCTGCTGCGATGTTTCCCGCGGTGCGCAGGTCGAGATGAGAATGCACTTCGTCCTGTATCTCCCGCTCCAACCTCCCGCGTGAGAATAGATTCGTGATACGGCGAAAAAGCGACATGGAATCACCTCACACGGAGCGTTACTCCGATCGAAGAGCTTCAACGGGATTTATCTTTGCGGCCCGGCCAGCAGGCAAGACAGCCGCCAAGATTGCAATAACCAGGAGCCCAAAGATTGATACACAAGTAGAAACGGGATCGGCGGTACTGGTCTGAAATAGAAGCGCACTTGCAAGGTGTGCGCTTGCGAAGGCGGCGACCAGCCCCACCAGAACTCCAACGCCTGTGAAAGTGGCGGATTCCCGCAGGATTAACAGCAATATCTTCGCTCGGGTTGCGCCAAGTGCCATGCGGACGCCAATCTCACGTTGACGTTGCGTGACCGAATAGGTGATCACTCCGTAAATGCCGATGGCCGCAAGCGTCAGCGCCAGCAATGCAAAGATGCCGAGCAAAATCGCGATCATCTTTTGTCGAGCCAAGGAATCGGAGAGAACCTCATCGAGGGTCTCTACATGGTAGATGGGTAAATTCGGATCGAACTCCCTGACAGCACTGCGCACCTCGGGAAGTATGCTCTTCGGGTCTGCATTCGTGCGGATCAGAAGAACGGCATGGGTGCCAAAACCTGGAAAGTAGAGTTCAGGTTCAGCCTCGGTCTCGACACCCAGATCGTGAGCGTTCGAGACTACGCCAATCACAGGCATCTTCTCCGGATGAGGACTAAGGACATTCATCAGAATGCTTGAAGTCAACGGGTCTTTGCCGGTGAGATAACGTTGGGCAAATGCCTGATTCACGATGATGAAATTCGAATTGCTCTCGATGTCTTTCTCTTCGAACACCCTGCCTTGCTTCAATTCAAGGCCCATCGTATGGAAGAAATCTGGACTGACGGAGCGGACCTGTTCCATCGGCAACGCACCCGGGGCCACCGGAGCTGCACCCGCAATGAGAAACCGTGTCATCGCATGCGACGCTCGAAGCGGAACGGTAATTGTCGTCCCGGCCGACAGAATGCCTGGCGATTGCCGTAGCTTGTCGATCAACCTCTCGTAAAAGTGATTCGTTGCGGGAGTCGAATCTTCGTATCGAGGTTGGGGCAATTTGATCTCAAGGCTAAGCAGGTGATCAGTACGGAAACCTGGCTCCACTCGATTAAGCTTTTGAAAGCTCCGGATCAGAAGCGTTCCCAGAAACAGCACAACGATGGCTATCGCAATCTCCGTGGAGATAAGCGCGCTTCGGCTCCAGTCCCTTCTGATTGTGCTGCTGCGGTCACCCGGGCGCAGCGAGTCAGCCAATTTGTTCGGGGCCTTCGCCATCGGCAGCAAGCTAAAGAGGATGGCAGTGAATAGACAAATGCCTGACGTGACCAGCAGAACCGGAACATTGAGCTGAATCGATTGAATCAACGATGGGTCGGTTCCCGCCGTATGTGCAAACGCCACTCGCAGGAGTGGAAGAGTGTGTGCGGCGAGTATCGTCCCGAGAAAACCTCCAAGCAGACACAGAATCAAGGTTTCGGAAAGGTACAGTGCGAACATGCGGAGGCGGCTTGCCCCAAGCGCCTGCCTTACGGCAGCTTCGCGGACGTGTGTAGCACTCCGTACCAATAAGAGATTTGCTACATTGGCGCAGGCGATACACAGGACCAGGACAACGCAACCCAGGAGCGTCAGGATGGCCGGTCGTAACGCGCCCACGAGCTGTTCGCGCAACGGAATGAGGAGTACACCGATGTTTCTGTTCGTTGCCGGATGAACCTGCGCCAGCCGTGCCGCGATGGTCTGCATATCGGCGCGCGCCTCTGCAAAATCGATACCGGGCTTCAGCCGGCCCAAGACATCCAGCGTGTGCCCTACGCGACGGGTCTGCGACTCTTTGTCCATCAGCGAGAGAGGCATCCAGAATTCGCCGGTAGAAGGATAAGCGCCTTCGGGAGGAAGCACACCGATCACGGTATAGCTGACGCTGTTGAGATCGATGCTGCGCCCGAGGACACTGCGATCAGCTCCAAAATATCGCCGCCAGGCTTCGTCGCTGAGCACAACAACATGATTTGCATTCGGAGCGTCATCCTGTTGTACAAACGCGCGGCCTAGAAGAGGCGTAACCCCAAGAAGCGAGAATAGATTGGTCGATGCGAGAACCGTGCGAACCTGTTCTCCATGATCCTGCATAAGCAAGGACATGGTGTCGGAGCTTGAGCCGGAATAGGCAGCTACCTGCTCAAAGCTCGTCTGCTGTCTGCGCCAGTCCTGATAGTCCAGGAAATTGACCTCTGCGCCTCCAACAATTTGTGGGTGGGTCTCATAGATACCGAGGATGCGATCAGCATGCTGAAAAGGCAGCGACCTGAGCAGCAGCGCATACGCGGCGCTAAAGATGGCCGTCGTTGCTCCGATCCCGAGAGCAAGAGTCAGAATCGCAGCAATCGAAAAGCCCTGTGATTTTGCAAGTCGACGAAACGCATACTGTACATCCATCCCGATACTCTCCAGTGTGAGTGCGGCATCCGAGGCCGCAACTCGTTCCCTGGTTACCGTGGGATTTCCGAAACGAAGCAATGCGTCCCGTCGTGCCTGATCTGGCAGCATATCGGAAGCGATATTGTCCTCAGTTCTCATCCGCAGATGGGATCTGATCTCAGCATCGATCTCGCGGTCCATCCTTGAGCGCAAGAACAGGTTAGAGATGCGGCGAAAGAGCGACATGGGACCTCACGCGTAGCGCAACATGGCGCGCAGGCCTTTCACCAGTTGTTCAAAACTCTTTTCGGCTTCCTGAAGCTGCTTGCGCCCAACGGCGGTCAGCTTGTAATACTTCGCTTTTCGGTTCGTTTCGGTGAGTGCCCATTGCGAGTTGACCCAGCCTTTCTGCTCCATGCGATGGAGCGCCGGATAAAGAGAACCTTCCTCGACCCGTAGCAATTCAGCCGAGGCAGTCTGGATATGCAGAACAATCCCGTACCCATGCAACTCTCCCGTCTGTGAAAGCGTTTTGAGGATGAGAAGATCCAAGGTGCCCTGAATGTCGGTCTTGGCCATTTGTTTAGACCCTGTTACGATAAGATGCTAACCCATAGTGCGCTAGGGGTGTCAATCTCTGACTAAAAGGTTCCCTCAAATCCTGTAAACCCTGATAGCTAGGTATGCCAGCACTTGCTGCGTTCTCCCATTTGGCTATACAAGGTAAGTACCGTCGAAATGCCCCACGAAAGCGTCGACTTTCTGCACGAGAACTATGCGGATTTCCTTATGTTGCCGGCATTCAGAGGGAAGTCCTGGTTTGTACTTGAATACCGGAGGTGTTCAAAGGATGACATACGGGCACAAAACTAACCATCAGCCGCCTGCGCGAGGAAGCCGGATGGTCTAGAGGTGAAGTCCGGAGACTATTGCGTCAGATCACATCAATATTCCCTCCTTTTGCGGAGCGTTCGGACGGCTTTAGGACCGTTCTCAGCATACTAGATCATCCGGAGTGGGTAACCGGACTACCGAGTATCCCGACGCTGCTTGAACACGCCCCTTGGCATTTCAAGTTTTACTTCGAGAACGGGCTGTTGGACTAAAAGTATGAGCCCTGGGAAGGTATCGGGCTTTAAATTGGCTCCGCGAACGGAGGCGAAGAAGAAACAACACCTTCTGATCCCGCCGGAGCGGGATCAGAAGGTGTACGGCATGGATCTCTCTGTTGTGCGGTGGCATCGAACTGTGCCCGTGTGCCGTTTACTTCACTAAGCGCGTCTTGATACTCACGCGAGAGGACTCTCTTCGCTATATAGGCATTGATCTGCGCGGCGGATACCTGTTGCTATATTTGCTTTTGTTCGTTTCGTGCCTTGAAGAAGTCGAAAACCGGGATGTCCAATCGGACGAAGTCAGCATATCCACGGTCGCGTACAGTTGCGTGAGTAGAATCGAGGCCGTATTGAAAATCCAGGTTGAGTTGCGGCAAAAAGCGGGCTCGCGCGACGCGGCTATCTGCTTCAGACCCTGCACTTGAGATTGATACGTCCTAAACTCCGGCGGCTTCAGGAAGGAAAGTGAATCCTGTGTTGGTAGCTCCACACTACTGACAGAATCAAGGTCCATAGCCAACGAGAGTGGCTAAGCAGAAAGTCTCTTCCGTCCAGTATCCAAAGTCTGGCCAGTGGGGAGTGCTCGTAAGCGTCGGAGCCACCAATCAGGAACACCACGGCGAGTGTGCAAGGCTGAAAAGACCAAATCCTCATATTCTGCGATTGGAAATGCGGAAGGGTATCCATCCACACTGCTCAGTGAGCAGCCTGATCACCACAGATGGTTTGAAACTTTGAAGTATACAGAATACTGTACAGAAAACTGTAGATATGCAAGAATCGATTCATGGATAATCGAGCAAGTGGTTATCAAGCCGAGCGGGCTTCTGCGCTTGCAGCAGAACTTCGTGCGGCCTTCGGCAAACTGAAGCGGAAGCTGCGCGAGCAAGGTGGACGAAGTGATTTGAAGCCTTCACAGGCCTCCGTCCTCCTTCGTCTCGAGAAAGACGGTCCTGCAGCCGTGTCGAGCCTCGCCCGAGCTGAGGGCATGCGTCCTCAGTCCATGAGCACCATCGTCACATCATTGCTGGAAGCCGGATTAGTGAAAGGCTCCCCGGACCCGAAGGACGGGCGCCAGACCTTGATTTCACTCTCTCGAAAATGCGAGAAGCTGCTCAGGGAAGGTCGCGCCGCAACTCAGGATTGGCTCACAACCACAATCCAGAAGAAGCTCTCCGGTCAGGAGCAGGAAAAGCTCACGGCCGCCGTCGACCTGCTCACGCGACTCATCGAGGACTGATGTCCTCTTGTGCAGAAACTCAACTCTCATCCCATCACATTTAAGGAAAAAGCCGAATGTCCCTTACAACACTTGATCCGAAGACCGCCCTCATTGTCATTGATCTTCAGAAGGGCATTATCAACTCGTCCCTTATTCACCCTATCGCTGATGTGATCGAGCAAACCCGTGCTTTGCTGGATGCCTTTCGTCAGCGTGATCTCCCTGTCGTCTTGGTCAATGTCGCTGGAGGCGCGCCAGGACGGACCGAACAGCTGCGGTGTCACTCGACGCTGCCCGAAGGATTTAGCGATCTGATTCCAGAGTTAGATCTCCAGCCCGGCGACATCGTCGTGACGAAGCGGACGTGGGGCGCATTCGCGAGCACGGATCTCGAAGCACAATTGAAGGCGAAGGGAATAACGCAGGTTGTTATCACTGGCGTGGCGACTGGCACAGGGGTTGAGGCTACCGCTCGGCAGGCATATGAGGCTGGGTTCAACGTCACGCTGGCCCTCGATGCCATGACCGATAGGCGTCCCGAAGCACACGAGTATAGTCTTGCAAGCGTTTTTCCCCGGCTCGGAGAAACAGGTTCAACCCACGACATTCTTAACCTGCTGGCGATGAGGAGCGCATAACTATGAACTGGCTTCATCTTGTGTCGTACTTCTTTGGAGGAATTTTCCTGGCCAATGCCATTCCGCATTCTGTCAGCGGCATGATGGGAGAGCCTTTCCAATCTCCCTTCGCAAAGCCTTCCGGCGAAGGGCTTTCCTCGTCTACCGTGAACGTTCTCTGGGGCTTCTTCAACGCCGTCGTCGGTTACCTTCTCGTGGTGTGCGTTGGCGACTTTGATCTGAGATCGATAAGTGATGTTGTTGCTCTTGCGGTTGGCTTAATGCTGATCAGCCTGTTCTCGGCGCGGCATTTCGGCCAGTTTCATGGAGGTAATTCTCCGGAACGTTCATGAGGAATCCAGTGGCGGGTGCTTTCCGGGCTCTGAGCATCTTCAATTTTCGTCTCTGGACCGCTGGTTCTCTGGTTTCCAACATCGGGACATGGATGCAGCGCGTCGCTCAAGACTGGCTCGTCCTCACCCAACTAACACACCACGATGAATCTGCCGTCGGTTTCGTCATGGCGTTCCAGTTTGCTCCACAACTCCTTCTGTTGCCCTGGACTGGACTTGCTGCGGATCGTTTCAATCAACGCAAGCTCCTCATGATCACCCAGGCGACGATGGCCATACCGGTCCTAGCTTTGGGAATCCTTACGATCGCAGGCAGCGTCCATCTCTGGCACGTCTATATATTTGTTCCTGTTCGGCTCTGCGGCCGCGCTTGATGCTTCCGCGCGGCAGACTTTCGTAGCGCAACTGGTAGGCGACATACGTGGATGGCTGCTAAGGCCTTCGTAAAATTGCGAGAGTTCCTTTTCCGAGGCGCCAACGGTACTCAGGAGAGCTTCGCGCTCTCGATCCGGCATACGCGGTTCAACATAGATGTCACCAGCAATATTCACAAATTCAAAATAGTTGGGATCGACGTACGCGAGAATCGTCGGGTACGTGATACGTACTCCCTCAAACAAGCTCAACGCAACGATAAGTATCGCGATGAATGCAATGCTTAGATTTTCTAGATTTTTGTTGCCATACATGGCTGTGTCTTGTGCTCCGTTTACACACGGCTATGAGAAACAACGATTCGCGGTATTTAGCAATTGCAGTTATGCCGGATCACAGCCAACGCTGTATCCGTCATAACAGCGACAAACGGCTAGCGACGAAAGTGTCGAGTACGCGTCCATTTTTTACCATTCGATGAGGTAGCCGTAATAGTGGACGTTCCCCCGTGAGGACCATTCACGGACTGACGCTCGACTGAACCTCCATTCGCCCCCGTTGTCACCGCATTGACATCGCCAGTCCCTCGCCCTGTGACGGCGCGTGTTCCAAGTTGTCCATTAGGCCCTGTCATGGTGGTCGAATTGCCACCTGGAGTAGATTGGGTCGTCCTTGTTGTCGTGCCGTTTGGTCCGGTCGTTGTGGCCGTCACGTCCCCGGTCCCTTGGCCTGTGACGGTGTGGGTAACGGTTTGTCCGTGAGTTCCGGTGATGGTAGTGGTAGTACCTCCTGGCGTGACTTGTGTGTTGCGAGTCGTAGTGCCATTCGGCCCTGTTGTCGTTGCGGTTACATCGCCAGTACCACGTCCTGTGATTGTTCGATTTGCGGACTCACCGTTCGGGCCCGTCACCGTCGTGGATTTTCCGCCCGCAAATGTTGCCCGATCATATGTTCCACCCTGAGGCCCGGTAATTCGTACATTCGTACCGTTGGGCCCGCCGACAAATGTTCGCGTCGCGACTCCACCGCTGGGACCAATGATGACCTGACGGTTATAAGCACGCGCCACGGGCGAATGGTCAAACGAACCATAGTAGCCATGATTAATGACCGTAACGCTGCGCGAGATGTAGGTTACGTGATTGAAAACAACCGTGTGAGCCGTCCAATTTGGCACCCAATGCGCACAGCCCCAGTTATACGGTGCCAAAGCAGAAACCAGCACTCCAGCGGTAAAACCTATCACTGCCGCCGTTACGACTGCTCCAGAAGGAGGACCCACGTGAACATAGGACGGATACACAGGTACAGGCTGTCCATAAACAATCCATGGGTTGTAGACAGGAACATATATTAGGGAAGGCGTCACTGGCTGAATTACAACAGTTCCAGGTTGATATCCGACACTCAACTGAGGTGTCGATCGAAGATTCCCTGCCTGGTAAGCACGTTCGCGCATCCTCTGAACGGCCGCCATTACGTCTTGTGGTTGGTTGTAATAGGCATTCCCAAGCTGCGTAGTCCACGACAAATTCTTTGCCATGTTGTCGAGGACATTTGGGAACGCGACGAGAGATTTAACACCCGGATCCCATGTCCTTGCATCCACTAACCGCGCCCTTTTTTCCAAAGACAGGTTCAGATTTGCCTGAACGAAAAGGTTCGCCTCGGCGACCTGGTTGGGATACGTTGCGCTTGCGAGCACTTGGGCAACGAGCGCATCCGGGTAGAGCGCGATAGGAGCAACAAGTTGATCTAGTTGGAGAAAGCTCAGCTGATCGTAGTGATCCGCAGGGACACGCCCAACTTGAGCGGACGCCATCGCCTCTCCTGAGAGGCTGAGGACCGCGATCAAAAAAAGGACGAGTCCTGCTCGCGCGAGACACAACGTGCGCTGCACGGCAAGTCTGGATGTTGCGACCGCCGTTCGAATGACACGCTGGATTTGGATTTGTCGTTTCTTCTTTGCAGACACAATTGCCATGATGTACCTCTCGTAAATTGGTTCAGGGAACATGAATGGCTGGATTCCATTGGTTCCGACTCGACGCTGCAGGCGCGAGCACATTCGCTCACGTCGTTGGTTGCCAAACATAGTGTGGGTGGCCACGTGAACGCGTTCTTCTCGGTAATTCCAAACGCGGGAATTTTGCCACAAGCGCGGTTGTTAGCCTGTAGTCGAGATCAGATATTTCGTTCCTCAAGCGCTCACGGTCGAGACGGAGATTCTTTCGAAATTAGCCTTCGTCCCCATTGATTTGGAGGAGGCACAGAAGGAAAATGGCGAAGACCCTACTGTTTGTCGCCACATTGCACTTGAAGCGCCCGCTCTGCAAACAGAGGAAATCGTGGCTGGGGCGGGAATGACCGCGCCCATATGCCAATTTCCGCGCTCAGAGGTATGAGCGCAACATCTCGGAAGCGTCCCTTCACAATAGACCAGAAGGTGCAGATATTAGGCACCCAACACTCTTGAAGGAGCTGAAATGAAAAACTTCCTTACTACTGCGATGCTCGCTCTTGCACTGTTGCCCACGATTGCGGTTGTTCCAACTTACGGGCAGACGGCCACTCAGCAACCAGACGGCCTCCAACCCAGGACTCCAGTTCAAGTGGTCGCGTTTCTCGACTCAAAACTGTATCTTTCTGCGGATCAGAAGACGAAGATTCAACCGATCATCGCCGACCGACAACAGAAGTTGGCCGCATTGAGAAACGACTCGTCGAGTCCGCGACTCCGGAAGGCTCGAAAGCTGAAAGGCATCTTCGCAGACAGTGACAAGAAGATTGAGGCTGTACTCACCAATGATCAGAAACCAGAATATGCGCAATTGCGCGAACAGATGAAGGAGCACATCCGCGAACGGATTCAAAACGGCGGGTCAAATTACCAGTGACGATATGACAACTTTCCAAAGCGTTTGTTTCGTCGGTAGGTGGAGCAATTCTCTGAGTCACGCGCAAATAAGCCAAGCTCATATTTCTGTTCTTTGAACCTCCGCGATGCTGAAGCTTGCTTCTTCGTGGCTCTGCTCCTCATCCTAAGTTTCCAAGGAGATCATCGCTATGTTGTCTGTCTCACGGCGCAAATCGCCTGCACGGAACCGTTGCAACAGTCAAAGATCAATGAATCCATATACCTCAGAATTTGAAAATGTGTCACTACTTAGGTGGATGATCGTGTTCATGCTCCTCTGTATGGGCACGAGCGCAGCGAAGGCTCAGTTAAACGTCACCATGAGCGGCGGTAGCCTCACAGGAATCGCTAATGAGGGAGTGGAAGAGTTCTTGGGTATCCCTTATGCACAACCGCCAATTGGACCGTTGCGGTGGCACGCTCCACAACCATTGCCTGTATGGGAGGGCGTTCGAGAAGCCAAGCAATTCGGCTCCGCATGCCCGCAAAAGCTGACCTACCCGGGGCCGAACGATCCGTCTCGCAACGAGGACTGTCTTTACCTAACGTCTACCGCCCCAGCGGGAACATCGCTCATCGGCCATATCCCGTGATGGTTTGGATTCATGGCGGAAGCAATACTAACGGTAGTGGGAAAGACTACGACCTGATGCAAATGGTGCGGCAGGATGGAATCATCGTCGTCACGATTAACTATCGGCTTGGCGTGCTGGGCTGGCTTCCGATGCCCACAATCGAATCGCCCGAAGGTAAAACGTCGGGTAACTTCGGACTGATGGATCAGCAAGCGGCTTTAGCTTGGGTTCAAAAGAATATCGGCTTTTTCGGGGGAGATTCCTCAAAGGTTACAGCCGCAGGAGAATCAGCAGGAGCGTTCGGCATTTGTGCAAATTTGGCTTCCCCGAAAGCCAGAGGTCTGTTTCAGCAAGCGATTATGCAAAGCTTCGATTGTCACCAGGCCACACAGAGCTATGTCGAGAAACTGGCTCACGACGTCGTGAAAAAGGTGAAATGCGATGGCGGGAAGCCAGAGCAGATTGCTGCATGTATGCGCGATTTGCCTGTATCCGCCCTACTTGACGCACCGGAGGACTTGCGATCGATCGACTCGCAATTGACGAGCTTATCGTTTGGCGGTTATCTCGACGGAGACCTAATTCCTGTCCCACCCGAAGCCGCGGTGGCATCAGGAGTGTGGAACAAGGTTCCTATACTTCTCGGTTCGGACCGCAGTGAAGCAGCAGAAGCTACTTTTGCCGGGTTGAAATTTCAGCAACTTAAAGAAGAAGGTCTGGTGGAAACTCAGCGCAACAGTATTGGCCGCTTTCGGAACATACTTACAAAACGATTATTAGCGCAAAATTCCCGTCAGAATCAGGCTCTCGAAGAGACTTATCAGGGTTCCGAGTATCCGACGCCCTTCGATTCTTTGTCGTCCATCTTCGGCGATTCCTACGTCCTCGGATGCCCCATATCGCCGCAAGCAGACATCTTAGCCGCTCAGACAACGGTATTTCGGTATGAATTTGCTGATCCGAATACACCACTTCCAAGACTTGTACAGAAGTCAGCGGGGCAGTTTCTAGGTGCCTATCATTCTGGCGAGTTGCAGTATCTGTTCTCCGAAGCTGGCTATCCTGGACCTGGATCGAACGAGCAGCAGGCACTATCGAGACGAATGAGTCGGTATTGGGGAAACTTTGTAGCCAATGGCGATCCGTCAAACGACGGTGATAGCGAATGGCCCAAATATCAAGGCAAATCAGGGGATATGCTTAGCTTGTCCCCGGCAGGAGATTCCGTAACAAACACCTTCGATACGGAACATCACTGCCAGTTGTGGACGTCTCTTCTACAGGAGACGAGGGGCAATAATCGCCTTCAACTAGCCTAGCAGTCTCACGGTTCGGTGCATCTCAGTCTTTCTTTGAAGAATTCGCGTCTTGCTCAGGAGGATGAAATCTTGCGCTTCTCTAATTTCTACTGGAAATTTTGTCCTCCTCTCTATTGGTCAAATAGCCCCTCGAAAATGGGGTGGAATATACCGACTCTGGCCGAGTCTAATGGAAGACAAATCGTGTTCGATCTGATTGAGAACGGGGCCGAACTTCGAAGTAGAAAGGCGCGACTAGCAAAGGTCATGGAAGTGCAAACGATCAACCTCATCAGACAGAATGTACTAGCTGCGACCAATGTGCTCTTGATGCACACAATCGGCGGCATCGCGCAAATCGTAGTCACCCTGATGTTGGTCCGCACGTTGGTGAGCCTTCATCGGGAAGATCGGGTTCCCAAGGGATTTTTTCCAATTGCAGCTCTCATATCCCTCGCCAGTTTGGCTCGCGCAACGCGGCTGATTTACACATGGCTCGCACCTTTGCCCCCAAGATGGCTGAACGCATTGACGGTTTTACTACTGTTTATGACAATGCTGACGATTCCCATCATCCTTTCCACGAACTATGTTGGGTATTCAATATCTCCCCGGTGGAGATGGAGCGCTTGGATTCAACGAGCGATGATCGCGAACGCTCTGTCGGCAGTATTGACCTGCGGACTTTCCATCATTCTCAAGTCAGCCTATCTTCTTCCCCTCATTTGCAGTGTCACGCTTACCATTTCCGGCAGTTTGCTGATGCTCTTGGCATCGAAAGCACAGAACCTTCAAATTCGTCAGCGTGGATTGATCCTGTTCGCATCATTGACCTCCGCAGGGCTGCTCGGGGTATCCGCTAATCTATTTCTCGGCTTTATTGCTGCTCAACACCAATTTCGTCATATCCATATCGCGCTGGCGATGGAGTGGTCCACTGCATGGCAAGAGTTCTCGAACATTCTCATTGTTCTGGGAATGCTGTTCGTTTTTGCAAGCCTGCGACTCTCAGATGTGCTGATCAAGCATGCACTCAAGCTCTATATTTGGTGTCTGACTCCCTTGTGCGGCTGGGCAATTGCAACCGAAGTCTATTCCCGATTCCAGAACCGAATTATTCATGATGCTTCACTGTCGCTCTGGGCTATAATGAGCCTTGCTGCGTTGGCGGTAGGTGCACTCCTGCTTTCCCAAAAAAGTGACAACTGGGTCGATAGATGGGTCTTTCAGGTACCTTCGTTCACGGCGGCGCTTCACCGCTTTGCCGAACACTTAAGATCCATTGACGAACTTCAAAGCGCTTACGGAGCGTCGGAAGATATCGTCCGCACCACCTTGTCCATTGCTTCAGCCCGCATCGTTGCGACCACCGATGTTCCCTTTCTCTCCGCTCTATCCCATGTTCGATCCGGCCCACACTTTCTCACGAAACAGAATGAACTGCGCTTGGCGTTGTCTCCGGTGCCAGATGTGGTAGTGCCTCTGTCAGGTGCCAATACTTCCGAGCATTGGATTGCTCTCAGCCAGGGTGTGGCAAGACCTCCCTTGACCTCAGCAGAACTGGACTTTGTAAGCCAGGTCTCGTCCGAACTTAGACGTCGGCTCACAGCGATCGAGGCCGAAGAAATTCGGCTAGACCGACAACGAAAAGAGGCAGCACTGCGCGAGGAAATAACGAGTGCCGAACTGAAGGCGCTGCGCGCTCAGATAAATCCGCATTTTCTGTTCAACTCCCTCAACACAATTGCTGACCTTTCGATTGTCGAACCGAAGAAGGCTGAGGAAATGACGCTGCGCCTCGCTGCGGTGTTTCGTTATGTCTTAGTGAATGGAGATCAGCAGTTCATAACCGTTAGCGAGGAACTGGAATTTGTGCGTAGTTATTTAGACATCGAGCAAACTCGCTTCGAAGAACGTCTAACGGTTCAGTTCGATGTGGAGACTTCCGTACTGAAGCAAAGAATTCCGACGTTGCTCCTTCAGCCGCTCGTTGAAAACGCGATCAAACATGGGATTGCGCCTCGAATGCATGGCGGTACGTTGAAGATTTCGGCTCACCGGATTTCGGATGGCATCAAAATTGTTGTTGCTGACGATGGAGTGGGACTCGGCACAATCTTTAGTAATGATTCGTCGGAGAGAAGTACTCATGTCGGACTAAGCAATACCGAAAGGCGGCTGCGCGCGGCCTATGGCGATAAGGCTTCGTTCAGGCTAACGCCTGGGAGATCCGGTGGATCTGACGCCATCATAACCATTCATTGTGAGGAGGAAGGAGCATGAGAGTACTGCTCGTAGATGACGAAAGCGCGGCACGGCGTCGGCTGACGCGACTTCTCGCATCCTTTCCCGAAATCGAGATTATTGGCGAGGCAAAAAATGGGCTTGAGGCGATAGACGTCATTGAGTCGCTAAAACCTGACCTTGTTTTCTTAGACGTTCGCATGCCAGAACTGGACGGGTTCGAAGTGATTCGTTCTCTGCATTCAGATGCGAAGATGCCATTGATCATCTTCGCAACCAGCTACGACGACTATGCTCTCGAAGCTTTCAGCGCCAATGCTATCGCTTATTTGCTCAAGCCGGTTGAAGAACCACGTCTTGCCATGGCTCTCGAAAGAGCGATAAAGCTACTCGCCTCGGAGGGGGAGCGGGCAGAAGACGAACGGAATATTCGGTCCCTTTCCGACCATGCTGGCGCAAGAACGATCCGTAGAATTATCTGTAGAAAGTTGAATCGGCTTGTTCCTCTCAATGCCGATGATGTCCTCTGGTTTTACATTCAGGACGGCATCGTTCGCGTACAGACCCGTAGCGACAGCTATTGGACGAACTATCAATTGAGCCAACTTGAGAATAGCCTTGATCCAGTAATCTTCTTTCGTGCGCGACGCGAGATACTTGTGAATCTTTCGGGAATCAAGGCAATTAAGCCGTACGAAGGAAGTACTTTTGCTCTGTTGATGGCTGATCAGCAAGAAACTGAGATTGTTGTGAGTGAACGGCGGGCTCGTGAGCTAAGAGATCGACTCCCTGGCCTCTGATCACTAGACAAGAGGTCAGCGACAGGAAGGTTGGTCTCACATGTCACGGCTAATTCTCTCCAACAGAATATGAGTCGCGTGCTCCGTACTCGTGCGCTCAGTCACCGAGAAACCGAGTTCGCTCATGATGAGATCGGAAAAGATGTGTCCCGTTGGAGAAAGTGGACGCCAACTATTGTGGACATCGAGCCGCTTGATGGCAACAGTCTCCAGGTCGGAGCTCGGTACCGCGTCTTACAGCCAGGGCTTCAACCGGCGGAGTACGAAGTCGCTGCTTGCACTCCGAATAAGAGTTTTATCTGGGCCCACAAGATGCCGGGTGGCGGGCTGTTTGCATCCCATGTCGTGCGCGTGAAAGGTGGATTGAGAGGTCGAACTTTTGTTCTTTTCGAAAGGGTTAGTCGAAGCCATAGCTTCGATGTTCTTTGCCAGAAAAATACGACAGTTTGTTGCCACGGAAGCCCGCTGCCTAAAGGAGAAGGTGAAACGATCGTCAATGGATCGGATTTAGTAACGACAAGTCAGCATAGCGTCATCCATCAATTCTTGGATTAATATAATTTCGATGAAACGACCCGAAGAAATAGCTGACGAGTTCCAGAAAGCGTGGAACAGCCACGACATGGCCGCAATTGGTTCTCTCTTTTGTGAGGATGCCACTCTCGTCAACCGCTTCGGCCACTACGTGCGTGGCGTGCAGGAAATTGTTTCTCTCCACACGCCGATTAACGAGATTATCTATAGCGATTCCACGATAAAGAACGAGGTCATTTCTACGATCGATCTCGGCGATGATGCCACCGTGGTCCACTGCTGGAGCCGTCTCCCCGTAGAAAAAGCACATCCGGCTGGTCCGCATGCAGTCGATACCGTAATTCTTGCCGTGTTGAACTCCGGGCCAATGTTTGGCGCATCCAGGCGCTTGAGAATGTAACCGTAACGAATCCGCGTACCGGAGAGCCTGTATTGCGAACGTGATTCCACGCCGTTACTCATTCTTCGATAGAGATCTTCAACCGATCCCTAGAAGTTGGCCTCGCATCAGCTCCTTCGTCAGCTGGCGAGAATGACATTTCTCAGGACTTACACGAGTCGCGGATCGCGAAGGAGTTCACTGCCTTTGCTGCTGGCAACCCTGCGTTGCATGTAGAAACTGAACACGTCGATGTTCGGTGGTGCAATATGAGCCGCGCGAACATGCTGAGCACTTGACCACGGTGAACTGTCCCATGATTGAGGTCGTGCAGGAGAACCTCGGCGCGAGTGAGCTTCAGGTCATCGCCTGAGGGAAGGCGACAAATCATGATCTCCTCTAGTTCTGAATCAGAGATCCGCTCCAGCCATCCGAGTAGACTCAGTGTGACCTGCGGCCAGTGTTCTTCCAGATCGGTAATTGTGAAAGCGAGACTCGCGCCTGAGTACTGCTCAGGTTGTGCCATCTCAAATAGAGACGGCATTTCTCCCAATACGACCCGGTTCCGCCACGCGACATCTGAAAGGTAAGTATGTCGCAAGGTGTCGAGCAAACTGCCGTGTGAAGCCCCTACGTTCGCTTCGAGACTCGCGCGGGACATGCCTTTGCAGGCAGCAAGTATCGTTAGATTCGCCCAATGTGTGTACCCCACATATGTGAACATTAGAGTCCTAACCGACATCATAGGACTAGTGTAAACATATTTAATTTGTGACCAAGAGGGATGAGTAACGAAAAGTCGGCTTCTCATCGGCTATTAACCAGCTCTCAGGTCGGATCCAGCGCGCTTATCATGCATAGTATTCGTCCAGATCTCGAAGTGAGAACTCTCTGGTTTGAGTGTTCGGGTTACGCGGGACTCCTCTTCGAGCCGATGAACGAGAGAGCGTGCTCTTTGAAGCGCCAATTCGAAATTGTCGACACGGAAAAACAGCAGGAGCCCGTTGCCGGGGGTACCGCGATCCGGAGCCGTCAACGTAGAATGCTCGTGAGCGCCCCATTCGTGGAGACAGAGTAAGACCGTTCCATCTAAATCGACGATTTGCCCCGAAGTAATTATGGGCAGGAGTCATCTCTGTCAGACCGAGTAGCGTCTGATACCACTTGATGCTCCTGGATACGTCGACTACGCCAATGATCCCCCATATGCGCTTCATCGTACCCTCAGTGTTCGTGCTCTGTTTCATCTACCGATTCGGCCAAACGCTTCCTATTAATGCGGCGATAAAAACGAGTTGAATGAGAAAGCGCGGCGTTGTGGGCAGCCCCGGTTTCCGGTTGACCGTAAGATGTTCGCGAACGGCCTTCAAATTAGCCTAAAACAAGCAGCAGAGCATCAGGACGCCGACGGCAGCGGACCACAGGGCGAGACTTGGTATTTGAAGCCCAATAGCAATTGCAAGCTCGCCCATGCCAGTTATGGTCACCCATGTACCCGCGTTTCCAATGCGCTCGGAACCATACGCATGAGATCCGCCCTCCGTGTGCCCCAGTGGGCGAACGCCGTGAGCAAAAACATCGCGCCGAAGGCGGCGCGAAGAGACAGATGCCAATCCGAGAAAGATGCCCACTCCATGCCAAGAATGCGAAAGAACACGAATGAACCGATAAGGAAGATGAGGGGCGCTATAGCTTGAGAAATCATAAATGCATCGCCAGCATTGAAGCTCTATATCACACTTGCAAAGCGAATTTCGAGCGATCCCTGCGGTACGACATCAATGTGTCTTCGGCTACCATTCCGGATGTGCGAGCTCAGAGGTTAATTCGAGCAATCGAAGCTGTTGTTCGCCACACAGGCGGGCTTTGAACCGCACACCCGTCTCAGCAGACTGCCACGGGATTCCAGCAAAACGGACGATATATTCACTTTCGGTCATATTCTTCCTTCTGGCTACGGTTAGTGTAACGGCGTCCTTACTCGTTAAGTGACGCGCTAGTTTTCGATGTACCGCGCTGGCGTAAAACATTCCGCGCTCAAACTATCACTAACAATATCTGAAAAAGTTTTGGCGACAATCATAGGTGAGCAGGACCTCATGCATTGCCTGCAGTTTGATAAACGCCTGATCCTCCGCAGCCTGTGTACGGTCGATCTCAGGCGCAACGGTTATCTGCGGGACTCATGGCGTATGTCTTCGTCCGAAGCATCACGATGTTTACGATGCGCGTTCTCGACGAATCAACAGGAGGTTTCATCTATGGCTTGGAATTACAAATCTTATTGCAGACGCCGTGGTTGCGGTATGCCTAAATCGTTTCTATACAAAATCAGTTTTGTATCGGGAAATACGTCGAAAGCTGCGGCAACCGCCATTATGTTCGCGCTTCTTATTTGTGGTGTTAGAATGGCGCACGCCCAAGCCAGTGTTCCTCTCAAAGCTGAAACCTTAGCCGGCCTCTCCCAAGGCGGAGTCGACAAGTTCCTCGGCATCCCGTACGCTGAGCCCCCGGTGGGAGAGCTGCGCTGGCATCCTCCACATCCTGTGTCTTTTCTGGAGGGTATCCGGGATGCCACACAGTTTGCTTCTTCATGCCCGCAGAGGCTATCAATACCCGGACCCAGCGATCGTTCGATGAAAGAAGATTGCCTCTATCTGAATATCTATCGTCCATCCGTAAGTCTGCTGCATGATCCTTATCCGGTCATGGTTTGGATTCATGGTGGAAGTAATATCAGCGGTAGCGGTTCTGATTATGATCCAGAAAAAATGGTGCGGGATAACAAAATCATCGTTGTTACGATCAATTATCGGCTTGGCGTCTTTGGATTCCTGCCGATTCCTACGAAAGAGGCCCATGAAGGCAACGAATCCGGCAACTTCGGCTTGATGGATCAGCAGGCAGCACTTTCCTGGGTACGAGATAATATCGCGTTCTTTGGAGGAGACCCATCGAAGGTCACGGTCGCCGGAGAATCGGCCGGAGCATTTGATATCTGCGCTCAACTGGCGTCACCAAAGGCACATGGACTCTTCCAGCAGGCAATTATGCAAAGCTTCGAGTGCAAACAACATAATAAGGAGCGTGCGGTCCTGGCTGCGTCGGCGGTGGTCCATGGCGTAGGATGTGATCAATCAACAGATGTAGCGTCGTGCATGTTAGCTCAATCCACGCGATCTTTACTCAAGGCTGGAAAGGATGTTCAGTACAGCGCTTACGTTGATGGTGATGTACTCCCCTTGCAGCCAGAAGATGCAATTGCTTCGGGCAATTGGAATAATGTTCCGATCTTGTTAGGTTCAAATAATGGTGAGTCTGGGACGATCGTATTCGGAAGCCTCAAATTGCAGGAGCTGAAGCAGGGAATGAACCAACTTTCAGAGATGCAGTATTGGCCCTTAACTCAGGATACGTATATTTCAATCCTGAATAGTGTGTTGGGTGACAACGCTTCAGCGGTTGAAGCTGAATATACGTCTTCATCGTACCCATCGCCGTTCTCTGCACTTTCGGGGATCTACACGGACACAAGCGCGCTCGGATGTGAGGTCTCATCGGAGGCGGATGTAATAGCTCTTAAGACGCCGACCTTTCGATACGAATTCTCGGATCTTAACACATCTCTTCCTCCCGGACTGGCAGACGCAGCCGGCATGAGCCTCGGTGCGTATCATGCCGGCGAATTGCAGTATCTGTTTTCGGAAAAGGGATATCCTGGGCCACAATCAACATCCCAGCAGGCGTTGTCAGAACGGATGATGCGCTATTGGGCCAGCTTTGTGAAGAAAGGAGACCCCAGTGACGATCGCGGTATCCACTGGCCCAGATATCGAGTTGAGGAACCTGCTCTTGTAGTGCTGTCCCCTTTAGGCGACTCCATATCGAACAATTTCGATGTTGAGCACCATTGCCAATTCTGGAAAACTACACCTCCACCGACAAAACCTTCAGGAGATATCATCATTCAATAGTGCTGTGGCGGGTATACCTTAGTTAGTCGGTGTCGTCTTCCACAAACTTTCTCAACTGTTCCAACCACAGATCCCATTGTGTCGAAATCAGGTTGAGATAGTCCCTCATAGCCTCAAGTTGCCGCGCCTGTATCTGCCACTGCCGATCCCTTCCTACTCGATCGCTACTTACCAAACCGGCCCCTTCGAGGATTTGCAAATGTTTGGTGAGGCCCTGGCGTGAGACGTCACCAACAAACTGCTTCAGCTCAATGGTAGGAAGTGGTCCTTCCTGGCATAGTCGCGTAATAATCGCCAGTCGAACTGGGTCTCCTAAAGCAGAAAAAATCGGTGCCGTCTTCGATAATTTGCCGATACTACTACCGAGTTCCAACATGGAAGAACCTCAGGATCGCTCTTCAAGTACAAGGTACTTTTCAATCAACCTGGCCTGATGAGTCCAACCAGCATTATCGCTTTCTATAACTTTCGCACGACGATCCGGTGGAATGCCCTCAAAACCCGATTCAGTAATTGTGAGCAGTGTGCCACCTTCGGCCTCTGACAGCTCAAACGTTACCAGGGTCATGGGCTCACTGGAGTAATCATGAGCAGGGTCAACTGCATATGGATGCCACCGGAACGAAAACAGCGTCATCGGTTCGATCCGTCTACCACGACACGCCACGGGAGTCCCTTGGACGGCTCCTATAGCCTTGCAACATCCGGATCGACTTTTGTCGGGGAAATCCGTCCGGACGCCTCCTTGCCGGCGACGAACGGGTCATCAATGTCGACTCCGAACCACGCACCGAAGTTCGCTGAATCGCTTATCGCGCTCCACACTCGTTCCTGCGTGGCCTTCAAGATGATTTTTTTCTCAATTCGGCTGGAATCCATGAGCAACCTCTTAGTTGCTCATAGAACTAATCGTATTGCGGCTTGATGCGCAACCGGTTTGTTGCTCCTAGATGGAAATCATCATGGATTACAGGGATATCTTCGAAACTTTTTGCGGCTTGACATATTCCTAATTGGGAATATATTTACTGCATGACACGAACGACCCCTCCAGAGGACGTTTTCACTGCCATTGCCGAGCCGCGAAGACGGGAGGTCATAGCAGTGCTGTCCGACGGGGAGGAATACGCCGTCAATGAGATCGTCGTTCGGATGAAGATGGGGCAGCCTGCTGTGTCGAAGCATCTCGGGGCGCTGCGCAGGGCCGGAGTAGTGACGGTCGTCAAGCGCGGACAACATCGCATGTACCGCCTTAACCCCACAAGCCTCAAATCGGTGTACGACTGGGTAAAGGTCTACGAACACTACTGGACCCACCAGATCGGCCAGATTAAGGAACGCGCCGAGCGCAAAGCCCTCGAACGGTTGATTCGTCTCGACGACGGCTCAAAACCAACGAAGGAGGAGTAGATGGCAGCTACGGTGAAGGAAGGCGTATTGGAAGCCTTCGAGATCATTAAAGAAGAGGAGATCGCGGCTCCCATCGAGATCGTTTTCGAGACCATTCTTGAACAGATGGGGCCGCTGAATACGATTCCTAAGAAGCCGATGCCGATGGTCCTGGAAGCCTGGCCCGGAGGACGGTGGTTTCGTGACCTGAGCAACAACGCTGGCCACTTCTGGGGTTCGGTGCAGGCCATCAAGCCTCCAACGCTGTTGGAGATTTCGGGCCCGCTCATTATGTCGACTCCAGCTACAAACAACCTCCAATACCGGCTCACGGAAGAAAACGGAGTCACCCATCTTCGCTTCGTACATCGCGCGATGGGCTGGATCGGAGAAGCCGAGCGTGGCGTCGATGGAGGTTGGAGTCACCTAATCGACTGCATCCGCACAGCAGCCCTCGAACGGGCGAGGAGGTAAATCATGTGTCCCTTCTGCATAGGAACCGCAGTATGGATTACGGCATGCGTCATTGCTGCCGGCGGCGCGTCTGCTGTTGCCGTCACAAAGCTTTGGAAGAACAAACCGCAAACACACAAACAAGGAGAAAGCCATGTGGAGCAATGAACAGATAGCTGCAATGACCAAGCCCGCGGTCGTATCCAAAGACGAATGGAACAAAGCGTGGTTCGACATGCTGGTCAAGGAGAAGGAACACACCCGTGCCCGTGATGCACTCGCGGCGGCGCGGCGACGGATGCCCTGGCTTGCGGTGGAGAAGGAATATGTCTTTGAAGGTCCACAGGGGAAGGTTGCACTGCTCGATCTCTTTGAAAGCAGGCGGCAGCTAGTGCTCTATCGTGCCTTCTATGATCCGGGAGTATACGGCTGGCCTGAACATGGATGTGTCGGTTGTTCGCTTGGCGCAGACCAGGTTTCGCATCTCTCGCACCTCCATGCCCGCAACACCACACTTGCTTACGCTTCACGCGGCACACAGGAACAGCTTGCCACGCTCAAAAACCGCATGGGATGGCAACACATTCCCTGGTACACCATCACGGACGACTTCGATAAAGATTTTGGTGTCGACGAGTGGCACGGCCATAACGTCTTCTTCCGCGACGAGAATGATAAAATCTTTCGCACATATCTCATCAATGCCCGCGGCGATGAGGCAATGGGGAGCGTGTGGAGCTACCTAGACGCCACGCCGCTGGGACGGCAAGAAGACTGGGAAGACTCGCCTGAAGGGTATCCGAAGACGGATCGCTATAAGTGGTGGCGTTGGCACGACGCCTACGGAAACGAAGATAAGAAATGGGCACAGGTCGTCGATAACGCTACCGTGACGCTTAAGCTATAATTAGGACCGGTTGTCGTGGCGGTCACATCGCCAATGCTGCGGCCAGATATCTAAAGTACCTCCCTGCATTCTAGGGCCAATCCCGTGCTTAAGAGCATTCTCGATCAGCGGTTGCAATAGTAAGGCGGGAATACGCTCCTGAAGGACTGCTGGCTCCACATCAAATTGAACTTTCAGTCGATCTTCGAAACGGGCTTCTTCAATATCCAGATAGCGGCGAGCAAAATCTAGCTCTTCACCGACCGAAGTAAACTGCCGCTCTGTGTTCGCAAGAACATAGCGAAATACTGAAGAGAGACGGAGTGTCATCTCTTCTGCTTTAACAGGATTGACAACTGATAAATCAGCAATCGTATTTAGAGAGTTGAAGAGAAAGTGAGGATTGATTTGTGCGCGAAGAGCACGAAGTTCCGCATCGGCAATCTCCTCGCGGAAGGCGCTCTCTCTTCTGAGTTTCTCAAGCCGTCGCTCTTCAGCAGAGATGGCGCTGACACGCGTTTGGATTTCTGCTGCGACCCGAGACGCGAAGCTCAGTTCCACGGCCGTGAGCGGTGGGCGAATTACGCCATGACTTAAGGCAATCCAGTGATCGGCAATGCCTTCATGGTTCAATGGAAGAAGAACAACAGCTGGTGGTGAGAGAAGGAAACGCAAGGAACTGTCTTTGGGAATGAAATAAGGGTTAGGCCCGATTACCGATAGAGGCGCACCTTCGAGCGCAGGTACTTCTGACACCGCCATGATCCTAACCGCAGCCAGGGACAACGTATTCCGGAGTGCCACTTCACATGCGCGATAGACATCATCCGCACTTGCAAGTTCCAGCATTTGCTGCCACAACTGCTGGATGGCGAAGTTGAAATCTGGAACCTGGAACACCCATCTGTCAATCTGCTCATTCGTCATCCGTATAAGGAGGGGCCTAAGCCATATCCCCGTTCCGATGATCGTCACCGCGATCAGGGATAGTCCTGCATCCTGAATGATCCGATGCGTTTGGTGAGAGTAGAGAAAAGTAGTTGCAAACCATGCTGCAAGAGAAGTGATACACCAAATGTATAGAGTGACAACTCGTTTTACGATGATATCTGCTTGTCGCAAACCTGCGAAGACGAACATCACACCAAGCACAATCAACATGATCGAAACTTCGATGGAAACGGTCGATACTTCAAGACCAACTACGAGTCGGCCAAGGGGAATATGCCGATTGGTTTCCATAAAGCCTAGAAACAGGTTGCTGGATATTCCGAGTAGACCCAACGTTGTCAGTCCCGCAAACGGATGCGCGCATCAATAGAAGAACTGCGGAAGTCGCGAAGGCGACGCAACAGACTAGCGGAAGAAGGTGTCTTTGACGAAAGACAATAGTCAGAGCAAAAGCCAGCAGTCCGCAAACAGCGTTGGTAACCACAGCGAATTCTCTAAAACACCATTCGATTCACAGATTCAGCCAGGAGCAACCACCATCCATTGCCATCGAATATGCTCCCGAATACCCAACCTTTCGGGACGATAGCAGGCTGGTCATTCTGAGCGAAGGCGTGAAATACGATGCCCTCGCTCTGGCGAAGCGATGTTTGGCTATCTGAACGGATGTATCGGCTTCATTGCCGGTTTAGGTGCTCTTCCGCGAGCAAATCTTTCACCTTTTGCTGAATCTCGTCGCGGATGCTGCGAACTTCGGTGAGAGGCAATCCTTTGGGGTCCTGTAGCGGCCAGTCGTCCCGGCGCAAGCCCGGCACATAGGGGCATTTATCTCCGCAACCCATCGTGATAAGAAGCTGGGCATCCTTTGCCAGCTCTTCGGTGAGCTTCTGCGGTTTGGCGTCACTCAGGTCAATTCCGACCTCCTGCATCACGGCCAGCACTTCGGGATGGACGCTCCCCCGGCTCCGTACCCGCTGAAATAGCCCTCGCCTTTTGCGGGTCGGCAAGCTGATTGAAGAACGCCGCCGCCATCTGAGAACGGCCGGCATTGTGAACACACGCGAAAATGACCTTGAGCATGAAGTTTCCCGTTACTTTCTTCCAATGTTGTCTAGTTCGCTCTTGAGCGCTATCGAGTCCAGGCTGGCGAGCGGGAGCGCGAGCATCAACGAGATGCGCCGCTCCAGTGTGGCGAATGTTAGCTTGAACGCTCTCTCGATCTCCTGCGGCGTACCCTGCACCACGACAGGATCGGGCACGCCCCAATGGGCCGTCATCGGTTGGCCGGGCCAGATGGGACAGACTTCCTTTGCCGCGTTGTCACAGACCGTAAAGACGAAGTTCATTATGGGAGCGCCTGGCTCCGCAAACTTGTCCCATGACTTGCTATGCAATCCCTCGGTGGGGAGTCCAGCCGCCTCGATCTGGCGAATGGCCTCCGGGCGCACTGCGCCGGAAGGGTGACTCCTCGCGCTGTAGGCGGTGAAGGTGGGCGCTCCCTTCCGGTTCATAATGGCTTCGGCCATGATTGAACGCGCGGAGTTTCCAGTGCATAGGAATAAGACGTTATAGTGTGGCATCGCCCCTCCTATGCACAGCAGGACGGTCCGCAGCATGAAGCAGCGGCTGTGGCTTTCGGCTTGACAGCATAAACCTTCACGCTTGCCGCAGCCGCGTTAATGTCATACTGCGTCAGCAGCTCAGCCAGTTCCGTATGCAGCGATGCTGCGGTTTCCGCGCCTTGTGTACAGCAGGTGCCGCCATCGGCTGCTGGAGAGCAGCAGCCGGATTGGTTCTCGACCTTGGCGTAAGCGTTCAGGTCCGCTCCGCTGTCCACGATCTCGACGTGCTCGAATCCGGCAGTGAGCAGACCGGCGCGGTAGTCGTCCATCCTGATCGCACCGGCAATGCAGCCGACATAGGCGGCCATGCTGCGCGCGATGGCCTCTGGCAGCTCCCCTTTCAGCGCAATGTCACTGACGGCAAGACGGCCTCCCGGCTTAAGCACGCGCACAATCTCGCGGAAGACGGCAGGCTTGTCCGGCGCGAGGTTGAGGACGCAATTCGAGATAACGCAATCCACCGAAACATCGGGCAGCGGAATCCGATCAATGGTGGACAGGTGAAAATCGACATTGGCGTAGCCGCCTGCGGCAGCGTTCGCCTGCGCCCGCTCGATCATCGCCGGAGTCATGTCGATGCCGATGGCGCGGCCATTCGGCCCGACCATTTTCGATGCGAGAAACACGTCCAGACCGCCGCCGGAGCCGAGGTCTACGATCACCGCGCCGGGACGGATTTTTGCGGTCGCCGTGGGATTGCCGCACGACAGACCCATATTGGCCTCTGCGGGAATCGAAGTCAGCTCTTCCAGCGAGTAGCCAAAGGCTTCGGCAACTGCCTTGACCCCCGCATCGTTGGTGGAAAGCGTGCTCTGCGCGACTGCGCCGTATCTCGACTTCACCGACTCAAGAACCTGTTCCGCCATGTGAATCCCTCCAGTTTCATATTCGCTAACGCGAATATATGGATTGCATAACGCATCCGTCAAGACGTATATATATTCTATGGCAAGGCGAGCGCAGCAATTCGATGTGGAACGGTTCTTTCAAGCCCTGGGAGACAAGACCCGGCTTCGGCTACTGAACCTGATGGGAGAGCAGGAGGTGTGTGTCTGCTACTTCGTGGAAATTCTGGGCGGGCCGCAGCCGAAAATCTCGCGGCATCTGGCCTATCTGCGGAATGCGGGCATTGTCTCGGCGCGGCGCGAGGGCAAGTGGATGCACTACCGCATCGTCATGCCGCCCCACATTGGAGCCACGCAGATTTTGCGGCAGACACTCGACTGGCTGAAAGAAGACAGGGCGATGCAGGCAGACAAGGCGCGTCTCACTAAGGCTTGCTGCTCGCCGTCGAAGTACCCTGCGCTCGAAGGCGCGCCATTGCCCACGGCTCTTGCCGAGCCATGCTGCGAGGCTTGCTGATATGCCCGCAGCCATCATGCAAGGCCGTGTGTGCGCGCCCGCGCAGCGAAAGAAGCTGTCTTTCCTCGACCGCTTTTTGACCCTCTGGATATTTCTGGCTATGGCTATCGGCGTCAGCATCGGCCACTTCATTCTCGGCTCGGCTGCCTTAGTCAATCGCTTTCAGACGGGCACAACGAATGTCCCTATCGCCATCGGACTCATCATTATGATGTTTCCGCCACTGGCAAAAGTGCGGTACGAGAAATTGGGCGAAGTCTTCCGCAATAAGCGCGTGCTTGGCCTCTCGCTGGTACAGAACTGGCTTATCGGCCCGGCGCTCATGTTTGCTCTCGCCGTGGTCTTCCTGCGCGGCGAACCTGCCTATATGCGCGGTCTAATCCTGATCGGCATTGCACGCTGTATTGCGATGGTGCTGGTCTGGAATGAACTGGCGGAAGGCGATACGGATTACGTCGCCGGGCTGGTCGCCATCAACAGCGTCTTTCAGGTGCTCTTCTACAGCCTCTATGCCTGGGCCTTCCTGACTGTATTGCCGAAGTGGTTTGGTCTTGCGGGCAGCGTCGTCAACATTGGGATCGGCCAGATTGATGAGAGCGTCGGACTCTATCTTGGCGTTCCGTTCGCTGCCGGATTCCTGACACGTTTGATTCTCATTCGGGTCAAGGGAGAGGAATGGTATCGGACGCGGTTTATTCCTCGAATAAGCCCGCTGACGTTGATTGCGCTGCTATTCACGATTCTGGTGATGTTCTCCCTGAAAGGTGATCTCATCGTGAGATTGCCGCTGGATGTGCTGAAAATCGCCGTCCCGCTGGTCGTCTACTTCCTCATCATGTTTCTGGTGAGCTTCTGGATGGGCAAACGGCTCGGTGCGGACTATGCACAGTCGGCTACGCTTTCCTTCACCGCAGCCGGAAATAACTTCGAGCTGGCGATTGCCGTGGCCGTTGCGGTGTTCGGCTTGAATTCGGGAGAGGCGTTTGTTGGCGTCGTTGGCCCGTTTATCGAAGTTCCGGCACTAATCGGCCTCGTGAATGTAGCCTTCTGGATAAGAGATCGCTACTATCTTCAAAGAGTGCGAACGGTTACTTCCAAATAGCGCCAATCTCATCATTCCCCGGCTGCGGCAAGAATCTTAGTTTCGAGTGCGGAAGACACGAAGAAGCGGGCTTTGGAGCGGAGAAGATTGATTTCATGCTTGACGGCGTGAATCTCGCCATCGCGCTTGGCGCGCAAGAGAATGCCAAGAACGCCCGTAACGGCGAGGCCGGTTCTGAATGCCAACTGACGGCCTTCCTGCTCATCCATGAGCACGATGTCGGCTTTCAGCTCCGTTGCAAGCGCGATAGCCTCGGCTTCCCCCTGATGGAGTTGCAGGAGCAGGAGGCGAAGCAAGCCGGAATCCCCAGGCGTGGCGACCCGTAACCATTGATCTCTAATCGCGGTCTGGATTGCCGCTTGTGCAATGGGATCGGGATGCGCCGTGAGTTCTCCCATGACGCCATCCGGTATCCATAGTTCTGAGAATTGGGATTTCAGGAGTTCGAGGCGACCGATGGAGGCAAGGTTCGAGATGGGAGAGGTATTGCTAACCGCCCGCATATTCGAGGTCTTGAGCCAGTTCTGTTTCGGTGTAGTGCCGCGGTATCTCGCGCTGACCAATCAGGTCCGCGAAGCTATACCGGGAAGTTCCTGCCAGCTCGGATGCCTTACCGAAAGGCAGGATGCCTTGCGCATAGAGCGCAAGGGCAAGCTCGACACGCAGGCGCGGTTCCATCTCCGGCACGGGCAACCGCAGGCTGCTGGTGATGGATTCCGGTATGTCGAGGTGCAGGGTCATAGAATCTACCAAACCCCCTTCATTCTACAACGAATAAGCTGAATTACGCCGTTTTTGGGCCGTAGCGCGGTTCTCCATACCCCCGGAAAAACCTTCCACCGTCCTGTTCTCCATCGGGCCTACCTTTGGCCTCTTCAGGATGAAACGCAAGGGCGCACCGGATGCGTGGGTCTTCCGTTGGTACGACTACAAGAACGGAAAACGCCGCTATATGAAACGGACCATCGGCACGGTGGTCGAGTTTCCGCAGCGCCGCGATGCGAAAAAGCCCTGCTGTCGTTTCGTTACACCATCAACTCGCAGGTCGCCGCGCCACAAAAGGTCAGCGACCTCATCATCCATTACCAACAGCGTGAACTGGTCCCTGAGCGAAAGTCGTTTTCAAGCATTTCCACGCATATCGGGATGACCAACCGCTACATCGGACCACGGTGGGTCACTACCACCTGAGCGATGTACGCACCATGCAGGTTGAGGAATGGCTGCACGCCCTGCCGCTGGCTCCGGCCTCGAAGACGAAGATCAAAAGCTCATTCTCCGTTCTTTACAGCCACGCCATCCGGTACGAATGGCTCACCTTCAACCCCATCAGTAAAGTCCGCACCTCGTCGAAGCCACTGCGCGAAAAGGATGTCATCAGCCCGGAAGAGTTTCAGGCATTGCTTGGAGAGCTTTCGGTGCGGGACCGCGCAATGGTCCTTCTCGCGGGGAGCACCGGATTACGGCGGTCGGAGATGATTGCCCTGACCTGGAAGGATGTGAACGCAGTCAACCTCGAAGTCACCGTACTTCGCTCGTGCGTCCGCAACCGCTTCGGAGACGGCAAGAACACCGCCTCGCGGCGTCCTGTTCCTCTTCATCCGTTAGTGCTCGAATCGTTGTTGGATTGGAAGCGCGAATCTGTCTACCAAGGCAATGCCGACTTCCTCTTTGCGTCGCTTCGTCTCAAGGGAGCAAAACCGATGGGGCCGGACAATCTGCTGAAACGGTATATCCGTCCGGCGCTCCAACGGGCAGGCATTGTGGGGAAGGTGATCGGCTGGCACAACTTCCGTCATTCGCTGGCGACGAACCTGCGGGCGATGGGAGTGGATGTGAAGGTGGCGCAGGAGCTGTTGCGTCACGCGAACGTCCGAACGACGCTCGATATCTACACCAGAGCGGTTTCGCAGCAGAAGCGTGAGGCCAATGCGAAGGTGGTGGAGATGATGTTGCCGGGTGCTCCGAAAATGCTTCAGCACCCTTCCGCACCCTCGACGCAGTTGGAGGCGGTCGGCTAGTTCCGGTAAATCGTTGGTATTGAAGGGGTTGGTTGGTGGACCTGATCGGGATCGAACCGATGACCTCTTCCATGCCATTTTCGAACGATCACGTAACTCATTGATTTTGAAGGCCTCCGTCGCCCCTAAAGGCCCCCAAGACGCCCCAAGAGCCAGTTATTGCTCCCTTATTGCTCCCACATGGCCCTTATTGCTCCTACGTGCCAAGCCTTTTATTTTCTGCATGTTTTCGATTGTGAAATCCGATCTTCTGAATAGTAGCGGTCATCGGCTCCGACCCGTCAAACGTGGATTCTTCGACTCATGGGGGAGCAATCCCCGGCTGGTCGCGTCGTCTCGATAATATGGACAACGGCTTCGTCGTTGCACCGAGTATAAGATCCGCTACGGAATTGCTAAGTATGGTGACCAGAGACGGCGACGTTCAACATCACACACCTCTGTACATTCCTCTGAATGATCTTGTTATCTATCTGCCTGCTTAAACAATTCGGACAGAGTGGATAGCTCTAAACGTTTCTTGAGATTGAGTTGAACCTACGGCCCTTGGGTTATGAGAAGGATAAATAACTGATTCTAAAAGAACTAGAGCGGCGTAGATGATCCCTAGCCTCTCTTTAGAATCAGTAGGATACACAGCAGCCCTTCTTAGTGTTCCCTGATTTGTTCCCCTCGTTTAAGTCTTCGCAAAGGACCATGACCTTGAATGCAAACGGATTTGTGAGGACTGTTGCACATAGATAGGCGGGAACAATTAGTTAGCGAGTTCGAGGTTTCTCCTCCGGGTTTTCGTCAAGAGCAGCAGTCCGAACGCGGCCAGAACTGCGGCGAAGGCAAGCAAACTTCCTTCGGGCCCAACGGCGCCGCCTGTGATCCATGGAGTGCCATGCGGTAAGAAATCGAAAATATGACCTTCGTCCAGGTATCCGCTGCCAGCCGCCCCAAATAGCGGTGCACTGATCCAGTTCCACCCCGTGTGGTAGCCAACAGACCACCAGATGGAACGGGTGCGGAAAACGGCATAAGCAAGAAGAACACCCTGCAGAAATAGCCGTATAAGCCATATCTTGCTTGCTCCCGGATTGCTCAGATGCATCCAGGAGAACATAATGCCGGACACGACGACAGCACCCCTCACCCTCACAAAGCGTTCCGCCAAAACCAGAATGACGGCCCTCCCGACGAGTTCTTCGCCGAGAGCCCCAAGTGCGTCAAGAGCAAGCCAACTCAGGCCGTTTCTTAACGCAGAGAAGATCGATTGTCCAGAAAGGACAACGCTTGCGTCGCCGAGCTTCCAGATCGCGAGTATGACGACCAGCATTACAGAGAGACCGGTCAGGAGTCCTAAGCAAACAAAGCGGAGCGGTCGAGGCCCAGTGATTGGAAAGCCCTGCGGTAATCGGCATAACAGCAAACACACGCCAAACCAAAGCAGGCTGTCCCAAGCCAGCCGAAGAAACATCTCCAACCCAAAGGAAGCCTGGCCAAGGGTGTGCGAAGCGCTCTGATGGAGATGCAGCACAGACAGCAATGCATGATGAAGAGTGGAGTCTACCGGAAACCAAGCGTAGTTAGCCGCAATGACGAGAATGACAGCACACCATGCACGAGGATCATGCCAGCCGGGAAAACCTTCTTTTCTCACCACAAGGAAGTCGATCCTTTATTGGAAATATTAGGCCGTTACTCTACGACCATGCACGAGTTGTCAGAGCGTGCATGATGAACGAGACTGTTGGATTGAATCGCTACTTTCTTCAACTGGAGAGGACATCGGCATTTTGTCCTGCACAACCTTGAACACTCAAATGAAGCTTGATTTATCTGTGGAGTTACTTTTCCCTCCGGCCGTAGTTCTCGAGCCCTAGCTACTCGATATTCATTCCACCGAATCGATAAGATTTCCCTGCGAGCAACAAATGAGCCTTTGGCGTTATACAAACTCTGAACCACTTCAATCTATTTCCTTCGCAGTGTGAATTCGCTGAAGAAGGTGAGCCAATTGTCGAGAAGCGGCATCCGCAATGGCAACCATCGCTTTCTCATTTGGGTGGAATGGGGCTGGACCAAATTCAAGAAAGTGGGATGGAAACTGATATCCATAGACCCAAGGGTCGGCAGAGCAAACATCATGTCCATACGTAATCTCCGAGGCCTTCAGCAGTCCGGAGTTTGTTTCACGGGCGACTTGCTCTGTAATCGAGCGAAGTCGGTTGGCGATATTTCTTCCACTGTCCGCCTGCAGGTTCGTCAATGGGAGGCGATCGCACGTTCCCGTGTCGGGAAATACTGTTGCGTAGTCAACGAACAGAATATTTGCTCCGGGGGCGCGACGATGGATCTCTTCAACGATCCGCCTGAGTTGATCGGGAAACGCCTGGAATCCCTTCTCTACCTTGTCCGATTCTGGTATGCGGCACCAGCCCAGAGGACGGACCAACAGAGGGGTCTGAGATGGCTGATTGGCGCATGCCCATGCAGTAAACAGCCCGCCGTAGTGCACATCATTTCCGCCCACCGTTATCGTCACTAGCTTCGTGTTCGGATTGACGGCATCCAACTGCGCTCTTTGAAACCACTGGCCTCCTTTTAGAACATCGCCAGTCGTAGCGCCGGAGCAAGTGGCGTCGTAAAGAGAGAGTCCGTATCGGCGCGCCAGGAGATGAGGGTAATTTGCGTCCGATTGAAAACAAAGTGCGAGACCGCCTTTAGACCTCTTTACGTCACCAGGTCCAGCCGCAAAGGAACTGCCCAATGCGACATACTCGGCATTATTCTTAGCCGGAAGCGAATGCCACCGAACGATAACACCCGCAACCATAAGACAGGCAACGAGGAGGGTTGCACCCAACGTTAAGAGAAGGGTTCTCAGGCCTATCCTATTCGTGAAGGATCGCAATTGAGTCTTTCGTTGATAGTTCATTAGTTCATCCTCGCGCGATCGAGCCAAAGGTCTGCCTTCTTCACTGCTTTTGCAATGTCTCCGGCCGCAGCAGAAGCCGCGGTCAAGCTTTCTCGATCGCCTCTGCGAGATGCTTTCACTTCTTTGCCTAGAAGGAGTCTGCCGTTTGCATCACGCAATTCCATGCGGACGGCCAGCTTTGTAACGCCAACGAATAGTCCTGCGGGACCGGTAGAGGCTCTGGTAAGTGCATTGCCTTTGGAGAAGTCCTCTACGATGAGTGTCAAAGTGTAATTTGCACATTCCGCACCTTGTGCGCCGCCAGGGAAGAGTCTATTGACGTGGAACTTCTGCGCAGGCAGTTCGATGAGAGTTTCATATAGCAACGACTCGTATTCCGGAGCAACCAGGAGACCCTGGATACTCTGAATTGGCCGTACATGCAGGGAGGCTGACGTATCGTGGATCGTACAAACCCTGGAATGAATCACGGGAGGATGGCTGATAACGTCGAATCCCATCTCATTCTCAATTTCTAATGCGTCCTTTTTAGGAAGCTGAAAAACGACGCTCCGAAGCCCGTCGTGATCATCTCGATAGTTGATGGTGAGGAGTCCGACCTGCTCCTGAGTGACGGTGCCTAATACCGCCCCGCCACCGAAAGGTATCGCAACGCGAGCCACTTTGCCGACAGCACCTCCCGTTTCCAATCGTTCATCTCCCACGAAAACATCGCTGATTCGGCGTCGTGTCAATCGATCAATCACTGCCGAACTAGTGAAGATGACATTGCTCGGTGTAATTGCAAGCTCGCCCTTAGCCCCTGCCGGCATATCTTGAAACCCCACAAGCAACTTGGCCCCAACTGAATACGAATGCGACGAAGATGTGAGGAGAGGCGTGCGGTTGGGCGACTGGGCATACCCCACCGTGCCGATTGCAGCAAGCAGGAAGCAGGTTCTGAGGTTTGGTTGCATACTCATTGATCTCTTTTCTAACATACAAACAATCCAGATGGTTTGTATATTACACTGAAACAATAGATGTCTTGAGAAGCAATTCGATGCAGAGGAGACAATGTTGTCTATTTCAAAGAAGGTTTTAGACCGCTCTTCAGAGGAAGAGAACCGTCTTCGCCCATCTCGTCGCATTAGTGTGCGTCCCGAACGCCAGACGCAGGAGGAACGAAGCGAGGGCACTCAGCAGCGAATCCTCAACGCTGCGATCGAACTCCTTTACAACGAAGGCTATGTGGCGGCCACGACCCACAAGATAGCTGAGCGGGCGGGTGTGAGCCGCGGAGCCATGCTCCATCATTTCCCATCAAAAGATGACCTGATGCTGGCTGTGGTGCGCGCCGCACATGAACGTGATTCGATCAGTTTGCGAGCAGGGCTAGCGAAGATCAGCGATCCGCTCGAAAGATACTTCGCTCTACCCGATCTAGCCTGGGAAGTAATGAGCGGGCCGTCCGGTATCGCAGTACTTGAAATCATGATGTCCTCGCGGAGCAATAGTGCGTTGGGCGCACGTCTCGCTCCACTACAAGCCGAAATCGAGTCTGAATCACAGGCTCGATTTCGGCAGCTTATGCATGACGCGGGACTGCGCAACGAAGCCATCAACCGAGAACTTGCGAACTTCGCCGTAGCGGCCATACGCGGATTCTCCATCGAAGCCATGTTCCGTAAAGACACGAAATACATCACGAATTCCCTAAGAGTTTTAAGACTTTGCTTCGTCAGTACCAGGCAAGAAAAGACACCTAATGAACGAGATGGTTAGCAATCTCGGTAGGCGCTGCTGGAGCGACATCAATATCGTTCCAGCAGCGCGGATCAGCGACCTTGGGCATTCTCATCAATCAAGGAATACTCAAAATCAAGTGCGGGATTCACGGCACTCCAGGGCGCGCTATTGTGCGTCTGTCCTTTGAAGATATTGAACGAGAATCTTAGTTTGTTCTGCTCAAAATAGAGCCCAATTTGATTCGCAAGGTCCTGCGCATTGCCGACCATGCGTACATAGCCGATCTCCTGGCGAAACTTGTCTTTGTCGTAGCCCCATTTCTCCATCGAGGGAAGAAATTTCTCTTCCAGTTCCCCAACGCCAAGAAACAGGTTCAAGTCAATCTTGCTCTCAGACACTCGCTTCTCGAAGTCCGGGAGCTCCGCAAGAACGGCTTTGTTGCCGCGCCAAATCGACGGACTCAGCGCAATGTACCCATGGAACGACTCTGGATGCACAAACATCGTATGAACAACAAATAGACCACCGAGAGACCAACCGAAAAGCGATGCGCGCGTTGCGTTCAGAGGCACCAGGCGGTTCACCATCGGCTTTACCTCTTCTTGGATCGTTCTAAAGAACTGATCGTATCCGCCGAATCGCGGATGATCCCCAAGATCGACCGAAAAAGACTTTTCCTCCGGCGACATATCGGAATAGGTAAAGTCGTAGGTTCGATCTCCGCCCTTGGGACCATCCGCGCCGCTGATCCCGATGACCACAACCGGCTCAATCTCTTTCACTTTGGACTTATTGCGTACAGCCTCAGCAAACGTGGCAAATACGGTGTCTCCGTCCAACACGTACAGGGCAGGATACCCTCCCGGCGGCGGCGCACCCTTTGGGATGTAGATGTCGACCTTGTATGCCTCGTGATTGAACCGGGACACAAATGTCATAGTTCTGCTCGATTCAACAGTCACGGGGGTGGGCCGCTGTTGGGGCGGTGGAGCGGACGAGTGGATAGCGGCATGGATCTGGTTGGAGAGAAGGAATGCTCCCGCTAAAGCCAGGAACGTCATGGACTTCATATGGCCTCGTGTGGCGAATTGATGGCAGTGAGTAGCTGACATCGAATGTGTTTAATCCCAAGTGGCCCTGGACGATAAGATCCCGTTGTTAGTGATCGAGAGTAACAACAGTATTTACCTGCGAAAGACAGACTCCTCACCTCGAACGAATGCTCAGTCGAATGACCTCGTACGGTCCATAGTTACTTCTGCGAGTGGAACTGTGGTTGGGTTTTTCGGAACTGTTGAACCTAGAGCGATCCCAGCGCGAAGGAAGTTACAGTGCGGGCACAAAAAAGCTTCAACCATGTCACTCTCCCTGACGCACGTTGGTACCGAGGAATTGTCTGATCGCCTCCGCGGTGTGCAGAGGTTGATCGATGGGCAGCAGGTGGCCGCTTTGTGGAATGATCCGCAGAACCGATCCAGGAATTCTGGCTACCACTTCCTCGCGGTGTTGCTCGACCGAGTCGAGGCGGTCAAGCTCCCCCGCGAGCACAAGCGTGGGAACTTCAATCTGCGTTACTTCGATGGAGATGTCCTCGAGCATTCCTTGTGTCGGCCAAGCGGATTTCGCCTCTGAAGAACCGCTCAAGCTATCTGCAATAATCTGCTCCAGCAACTCAGGGGAAGGCGTCTTTGCACACAGAAATTCGATAGTCTGAAGCACGGTGCTGCGGTCATCATAAGCATGGAGTTGTTGTTGCTTCGCCTCTTCAGGCATGTGGGAAGGCGTAGGCGTAGCCGGAGCCACAAGGATCAAGCCGGCAAGCTTCTGCGGTCTGCTGGAAGCAACGAGCTGGGCCACTTTCCCGCCCATCGAATGACCCACCAAAACGTATGTCTCTAGCTCAAGATGTTCGATAAGCGCAGTCACTTCATCGGCCAGCGCCTTGATCGAGTAGCCGTCGTCCGCAGGCCCGGAGTGACCCCAACCTCGCATATCGTAGGTGATGATCTGGAAGTTGGACTGAAGATCCCTTACAACTGCGTCCCAGGTACGGTGCGTTCCTCCCCAGTAGTGCAGGAAGACGAGGGCAGGTTCTCCCCGACCCGATATTTCGACCTCGAGTTCTACATTCTGAATTGTTAAAAGCATGAATTTCGCCCTCGCCTTACAAATTTGCCTACGAAGCATCCGGATTACTCGGCGCAGGTATCTTCAGCGACCACCTGCATTCCATGCTTCGTGCCAGATTAGGCGGGCAAGCCATGAACCGCTTGCTACGCTAGTTTGCCGATAGTGCTTTCCGCTCAATGCTTTTGGCAAAGTTCGGTGTCTCTTCGAGATTGTGTGCGTCCAGAGCCTTCTGCATCGCCTCTTTGGCAGGCTCGTAAGGAATGCCGTTTTTTTCAAGAAACACCAGGTAATCATCTGTAGCTCCGGTCACGACGTTATTCGTCAACTCACAAGTGTTGTCGGTTAGCGGCGTCGCAATCATTTCCCACTGGACCTGTATTGTGGTCTTCCCCTGGGGAGCCAATACATCCGACAGAGAAATTAGTCGGCAGTGACGCTTCTCCGATATGTCCTCAACATAGTGCTCGAGGATAAGTCCCGGGCCGACCATCTCCGCGTTGATGGACATGCGCTTTCCATCGGAGGCCGTGCTGGTGCCGCCAGCGAAGTGCGCCTTGGAACAGCTCTGGTACTCGGCATCGCTCAGGTTGAAAACCCACTCTGTTATGTCGATCTTTTCAATGGGGGCGTTGATCACAGCTTTGGAGCTGCTCTTGACAAGCATTTTGCGGATGGCATTCGTGGCTCCGCCGATAGTGTGCACGGATGGTTCGGTCTGGTTTGTCATAGGATCTCCTGGTAATGGAATGTTGTTCGTGGAAATTGCTTGAGAGACTGATCGATTGCTCGCGGAGTTTTACTTCGCGCCTGCAGCAGCTTCTTCGATGACCTTGGCGACTTCTTTCGGATGCGACAGCATCACTACGTGGCTTGAAGGAAGTGTCGTGATGGTGGCCTTGATCTGTTTGGCCATGCTCACTTCATTTTCCGGTGTGATCATGTGATCGTTCGAAGCAACGATGTACCACGACGGCTTGTTGTGCCATGCAGCCTCTGTAGGCTCTGCGGCGAAGAGTGATCCTGACGTCTCTGGTTGAACGGCGATGAGGAGGTTCTGCTCTTCCTCACTAAGATCTTGTGCGAAGCCAGCCTTGATTCCATCCGGTGACAGAAGCAGGAAGCCGTCCGGTTGTGGAACCAGTTTTTCTAATCCGAGCGGTTTAGGAAAATCCTTGCTGACGTCCACAATGGATTGGCCCGCATCCGGAGCGAACGCGGCAACATAAACGAGGCCGATGACCTTAGGGTCGTTTCCGGTTTCCGTGATCACCACGCCACCGTAGGAGTGGCCAACCAGGATCACCGGGCCATCCTGTGCGGCGAGTGCGCGTTTGGTCACGGCAACGTCATCCTTGAAGGACGTGAGAGAAATGGCGACAGAGGTGACCTTGTACCCTTTCGCCTGCAACAGTGGGATCACTTTGGACCAGCTTGATCCATCGGCGAAAGCGCCATGAACGAGGACGATATTTTTTGCCGGAGTTATTTGAGACATGAAGTTCTCCAATAGTTTTGAGCCACAGATGGCAAGAGAAATTGTTGCTGGTTCTGGCCTGATGGCTGCACTCATGCCGATTATGATGTGGATTCCTGAAAAAGCTGCTACCGGATATTGCTGCGCTGTGACGCTTGTTGCTTATTTCTCAGAGACTGTTCCGGAATGTCGACGGTGTCGTGCCCACTGCCCGACCGAAGGCGCGTGTGAAGTGGCTCGAATAGTCAAACCCGACGCGGACTCCTATCTCAGCTATGCTGAGGTTGCTGGTCTTGAGCAAGGACCTCGCTCGCTCCATGCGCTGGTCGAGAACATATTGGCCAGGTGTAACTCCGAGGCTCTCCTTGAACGCGCGAAGAAAGTGAAAAGAACTCAGCCCCGCTGCGGCGGCTAATTCAGCCAGAGCGATGGGCTGCTCCAGGTGTTCCTCCACGTAGGACTGAACCGCGCGAATCTGCCTCGGGGCCAGCCGCGGGCCGGCCTTTGACGGCGCCGCGATGGCCCTGGCATGTTGGCTCAACGCCAGAGCGATCGCTGTGGCGATGCACTCCAGGCCGAAGTGGTCGTGAGTGCTGGGCAACTTGCTCTCGTGGTCCAGCGCTCGCATCAGATGCTCAATCTTCGGCGGGCTGGCCGCCAATGACTGAATAATCGGCGTAGAAGACTTTCCACCAGCAGACTCCACCAGGTTGTCGAAGCGAACTGGATCGAACGCAAGCGCCACGCCTTCCACCGCTCCTTCAAAACGAACTTCGTGCCGGCAACCTTGAGGCATAACCCAAAGGGCTCCGGGACGAATCCAGCGCACGCCGGAGAACTCAGGGCTTTTGATCTCCGCTCGCACAGCAGGACTGGTGTACATAAAAAAGTTATGCTGTAGCGGCTCGCGCTCCGGAAACTCGGTCGGTTCAATGGCGTGGTGCTCCACGAGCAGTCCACGTGCAGCTAGATTCGGATGCCTTCTGACTACATTCGGGACGATTGGAATGATCTCCGATCCCTGCCGCACTGAAATTGAGTCGCTCACGCTTTTCACCTTTTGAATGACTCTTATAACCGTTTCCCAGAGCGCTTATAAGTGCCAGATAGGAAAGCCCGCAGTTCGCTCAGCCGATGGAGCCTGGAGTTGATGGCAAATCGGGGAAGGGCGAGGCCGCAATGAGGTCACAAAAATTGGGGCTCTTGTAACCGGAGATAAAACGCTCACATACATCCGCCTTGACTGTTCCCCAGGTCGATCCTGGCTTATGTGCAAAGCCGCCGAAGAAGGCTTGTACGATGCCTTGCTTGAAGTCTACGCGCGGATACTCTGCGACGATCCGCTCCCGTAGCTCAGCCGGAAACTGATTGAAGCCCTCGCCGAGCACGTCCAGCCCGACCCCCGTAAACAGGAGCGAGACCTCCGGCTTCATATACTGCGTTACTCCGGGAGTCGTGTGAAGGGCAATTGCTTCCCATGCCGTTTGAGCGGTCTCGACTGCAATTCCATGCGATGTAAGGAATGCCCTGGCGGCATTCGCGCCATCCACTTCGAAACGCTCCGTCTTGCTCGAGTACTCACTCAAGAGGCCCAAGTCATGGAATGCAGCACTAACATAGAGGAGTTCTGCATCGAAGCGCAGACCCTTCTGACGTCCCTGTTCGGCGGCAAACAAGTAAACGCGATTCGAGTGGTTATAAAGCAGATCAGTTGAATACTCCCGCAGGATGTCATGCGCCTCGGAAGCCAATTTAGTATCGGGAATTTTGGTGTTGATTTGACCCAAAGTTGTCATCGTATATCTCCTATGCCTTCTCTTACAGATCCGAGGATAGGGCGACGTGTCGCAGGATGCCACGACATGGATACAGCAAATTAGGACATCTCTGAGCCGGTATATCTAAAATGATTCGATGAGAAAAGTGGTGATTGTCGGCCCTCCTCCGGTGCAGGTTCTCGATGTCACCGGCCCTCTAGAGGTCTTCTCAAGTGCGGGTGGTTACGATGTCGTCCTCGGAAATCCAGGTCAGGAACGGGTGCTCCGAACAAATCGGAACTTTGCGCTAACGGACGCCTTGCCAATACACGAAATCACTGGCGCAATCGATACGCTGGTAATTGCAGGTGGTCCCGGGGCAGAGACTGGGAGCTACGACCCGGCGTTTGTATCCTGGATAGCGGACGCTGCGAAGCGGTCTCGTCGTATTGCCTCCATTTGCACGGGAACATTCTTACTTGGAGCGGCCGGCCTCATCGATGGAAAACAGGTGGTGACGCACTGGAAGTTCTGTGACCAGCTGGCGAGTGAATTCCCTCGTGCGGTAGTCCGCCCAGAACCCATCTTTTTGCAGGACGGTCCCATCTACACCTCCGCCGGAATTGCCGCAGGTATCGATCTGGCACTTGCCCTGGTTGAAGAAGATCAAGGCCACGCTACAGCACTTAACGTCGCTCGCTTTCTGGTAATGTTCCTTGTTCGTCCAGGCGGCCAGGCGCAATTCAGCCATATGCTCTCGCATCAAGCTGTCACCTCCAAACCGCTCCGGGAACTGCAGGTCTGGATGATGGAAAACCTGCGTGAAGATCTCACCGTGGAAAAGCTGGCCGACCGTTTAGGAATGAGCGCCCGGCATTTCACCCGAGTGTGCCTCAAGGATGCCAGGATGAATCCAGGGCAATTCGTAGATAGAATGCGCGTTGAAGCCGCTCAACAGATGATCGACAGTTCAAACATGGGGCTCAAGGAGATTGCTGACGCATGTGGATTCCAAACTGCCGACGCGATGCGGCGCACATTTCTTCGGGTACTCGGAATCACAGCTCATGAATATCTGCATCGTTTCAAAAGGGACGTCGGATCTTCTAAATAAGTTGGGTGCTTGCCATGAAACGACTTCTGAGAACAACGAATGCGGTCAAGGTAAACAGTGCTTCCTAATTCCCTGCTAATCCGGAATTTCAACGTTGCCGGCTGGGCGATATATCAGCTAGGGTGAAGGAAGCTCTGGACATTGAGTACTGTATAAGGCGCGTCTCGGAAGAGAGGCTACTGCCGGTAGGCCCTGTCAACCATTACCCCAGAGAGATTGGATATTCCTGAGCAAGGGGAAATATGCGTTGGCCACCCTGTGGAGCGCTTGCTCGGGTTCCTTTTACCTGCCGCCCTTGCAAAGGCATGAAGACAGGTGGGTAAGGTAGACCAAATGTTGGGCCGGCCTTTGGGGTGTGAAAAATGCCGATACGTGATCCATAGCGACCAATAAGAATCTCTATGGATCGGGATGATTTGCGAGGATCGATAGGAGTGTTATTACTGTTCCCCAGTTCGTTCCCTAAAATTTGCTGCTCGATATTTGCAAATCGATGCTTCTAAAGGAGATATAGCTCATAAAGCTAGTTAATGGCGATGGGTTATGAGAAGGATAAATAGCTGATTCTAAAAGAACTAGAGCGGCGTAGATGATCCCTAGCCTCTCTTTGGAATCAGTAGGATACAAGGTGGCCATTCTTAGTGTTCCCCGGTTTGTTCCCTCGTTTCTGAGTGCCATAGTTGTTCATGACCTTTGGGAATTGATCCTTCAGGTGAAACAGAGGGATTGACCCCGGCGACCGCCAATTCTCCGCAGGCTAGTGTGGACGGTGCTTCCCCAGCCGCTGCCTAACAAATTCGGTATCTTGGATTTGTAGAGGCCAGCTCTGCTTCGAAGCCCCTTAGCGCTGCCGATACGCACCTGCGATTGGTTGGATTAAATGCCGAGAATCCCTACAGTCATCCTCAACAGCATCGTTTACCTCTACCCGGATCGCGATCACGCGCAAAATGGTTCCGAGACCGGAGCAAGCGGCTTCTTATTAGCTGAACGTTCCGCTGTATCAGGTGGAATCCGTCCAGTCGTCCAGAACGATCCCTCCTTGGTGGATCAAGTTCGGAAAGAATTAATGGATGATTTCCGGATCGCACACGAGTCCGGAGACCGTCAGAAGGCTAAGACAATCGCAAATGCGAACGCGGAAGTTCGCAGACACATAGAGCAGTGCGACCACATCTACATCGTTACGAATAAGCACGTCATTGAAGGTCAGCCCAATTGCCCGGTCGTGCGGATGAATCTAAGAAATCCTGGTGATGACTTCGAGCGGACGATCGTGTTGGACTTCAAGCAGGCTGATTGGGTGACAGATCCGGCCAACGATTTGGCAGTGTGTATGCTTCCGCCTGATTTCAATACGCCTCTCGCTGAGTTTTCGGTCATAACGCGAGATTTCCTGCTGACAAGGAAGCAGTTCGTGGAAGAGGACATCGGGCCGGGCGACGATGTGGTCTATGTGGGCAGGTTCGCCGGTCATGCTGGAAAGTACGAAAACATGCCTTCGGTTCGGTTTGGGAATATCTCGATGAATCCCAATGAACGTGAGCCGATTACGTATGACATCGACAACCACACGCGGACTTCGCAGGTAGGCTTTCTGGTCGAAGCTCGGTCAAGGAGCGGATATAGCGGCTCACCCGTATTCACACTCAATCAGCACGCCGTGAACAACAGACGTGCTGTGTTGCCGATGATGGATATGCGACTGCTCGGCGTGGACTGGGGTCATGTTCCTGAGCAAGTTCGCCTCCTGGATTTTCGGGGATACCCGCTGCAGGAGGGACACATGGTGCAGGTTCACGCGGGCATGATGGGGGTTGTTCCAGCATGGTGTCTGCTTGATCTCATCGACTCATCCCCGCGCCTGATTGAGCAGCGAATGAAAGACGATGCCTGGTACGCTGGGCATCCTGCAAGTGATGCGTGAAGCTGGTCTACCAGAATGTGATTGGAAGGACTGGAGTCAGGTCGCTATCTACGTCCGGCTCCGATTAGCGAGAACCTTTCGAGCCGTCGCTTATTGACCGCCAGGGCAAGGCTCGACAGTCGTTGCCGTGGTCCCAAACGCGTAGGTGTACCACTTTTGCACTCAACAGGTGAAATCCCAAGGCATCTTCGAGTTAAATGGAAGGATGGCCCAACGAAGGCACAATAAGAACGGTGTTCGCCCAAAGACAATCTCCGCGCAAGGGATTGCTGGGCAAAAAGGTGTCAATCTTATTGAAGGGATTCTTCTCAAGATGGGCTCCCGGTGGACAGCCAGCGGAGCGAATGAGGTCGGTATCGATGGATACATCGAGCTGTTTGATCCTACCTCCCGCCTGTCCCTTGGTTTGACATTGGCCGCGCAGAGCAAGGTGGTATCGTCCATCCGCGAGGCCACGGAAGAGTTCCGGTACACGTGCGACGCCGGGGATCTTGATTACTGGCTCAAGAGCAACATCCCCGTCATCCTGATCGTTTCGGATCCGGAAACGGAACAGGCCTACTGGGTTTGGCTTCAGGATGCATTTCCGAATTGGAAGCCGGGAGACCCGACTACTGTTCTGTTCCGCAAGGACCAGGCGCGGTTCGATCCCAGCGCCCTGACGGAACTCGTACGGATTGGAGCGCCAACGCGGGGACTCTATATCGCTCCTCGACCCGAGCGTGAACGCCTTTGGAGCAATTTGCTTAGAATCGATGGACTTCCCGACCTGGTGTTCGTGGGAGGCACGGAACTTCGGGAGCGCGGAGATATCTGGAGGGCGCTTAACAAAAATAAGGCAAAGCTCCGATCCGGCTGGATTCCATGGGAAAAGAAGATCATCAGCTTCGATGACCTATCGAGCGATGATTGGGATGGGATCTGCGAGCCAGGTACGGTCGAGGGCTTCGAAACCAGCGAGTGGTCGGAATCGTCCGACCCGGAGCGAAAGCGCCTGTTTGTTCAACTCCTCAATGCGACATTCAAATTGCAAGTGGAGTCGCATCTGCGCTTCTGGCCCAAGGATGAGTGCTACGCCATCGCTGGCCAGGAAAGAAAGCAGTCTTATAAGTCACTCAAGCGCACGAGTGGGCTCAGTGTGGTCTCGAAATTCAGCTCCAAGTCGATGGATGGCCGAACATTTTATTACTGGAGACACATGGCCTTCCGGGCGCAATTCAGATTCCTCGACGACGCATGGTTTCTTGAGATTACGCCCACGTACCGCTTCACCACCGACGGTTACCGGAAAGATAAGTTCCACGAATCGCGCCTGAAAAAGATCAAGGAGATTGAGGGAAACCGCGCTGTCCTGAGCTCTGTTCTATTTTGGGCCGACTATCTGCAGCCTGATGATGGGCTGTTTTCGGAGGGCCCCCCGATGATCGTCTTTGGAGAACTGAACACGATCAACATCGGTGTCGGCATTGATGACAAATCCTGGCAACAGAATGATCCCGAGACTACGGAAATGGATCAGCAGAGCACCTTGCAAGGCCTCCTTCCCATCGAAACGCCGACTGGAGAACGCGAATGAAAATCGAGTTCTTCGACGAACCAGAGTTGGAGTTTGGGTCCGGTGGAACGCATGTCGACATCCGCCACGGCTTAATGCAACACGGTCCGCTGGACCTCGGCGAAGCCACAGCCCCGAATCAGATTCGGGTAGGGCTGGTGGGAACCAGCGAGAGTGTCGACGGTATTCGGAGCTGGCTCCAGAGTTGCGAGTCGGGCGTGGGCGCGAAGAAAAGCCGGTTGAGCAATCTATTTCCACTCTTTCCCGGATTCCGTTCCGACACAACGTTCCGGTCACAGCTGGCATTCCACGATCGCTGGACGTCAACACTGCGACAAAAAGAGATTGATATGCTCCTCAAGAATCAAGGGAGTCCGACGCTGATACAGGATTGCGTCAAGCTCTTCGTTGAAAATGTCGCAGCCGTTAAGGAAACGGCTGGCCCCATGGTGGTCATCTGCGCCCCTCCGAAAGACTTGTTGGACGCTGTCGATGCGAAGATCGCAAAGAAATTGGACAGCCAGGAACAGGAGTTGGACGAAAGCTCTGAAGCAGCCGAAGACGACAATACTGCGATTCCAGCTTTCCACGACTTGTTGAAAGCAGAGATCATGCGCGTGGGAGTACCGATCCAAATGGTACGTCCTTCTACCTATGGAGGTCAGGGGCGACGTAGCAAGAACTCGCGCGCGCTTTCATTGCCATTACAGGATGAAGCGACACGAGCGTGGAACATTCACACGGCTCTTTACTACAAGGCCGGGGGTGCGCCTTGGCGTTTGCTGCGAAGCCCGAGCGAACTGACGACGTGCTTTGTCGGGATCAGCTTCTACCGGAGTCTGGATGGGGATCTCGTCATGACTTCAGTAGCTCAGGTGTTCAATGAGCGCGGCGAAGGGATCATCGTCAAAGGGGCTCAGGCGCAACTCGATAAGAATGATCGCCAGCCTCATTTGAGCAGGGACGACGCAAAAGCCCTGCTGAAGAATGCGATTGCGGTCTATCGGAAAGAACATCACACCAGCCCTGCGCGTCTGGTGGTACATAAAACGTCCCGGCTCACGGCGGGGGAGGTTGCTGGTTTTGAGGAAGCTGCCGAAGACCACGATATTGATTCGGTGGAATTGATCAGCGTCAAACGGTCTTTTACGCGGCTCTTTCGGGAAGGAACCTACCCGCCCTTACGCGGCACCTTCTTGAAGATGCAGGCTGACACCGGTTTGCTGTACCTGCGGGGTAGCGTCCAGTTCTTCCAAACCTACCCCGGTATGTACGTGCCGCGTCCACTGGAGCTGTCTGTCACCCGATCAGAAGCGTCGATTGAGCAGATTGCCAAGGAAATGCTCTCGCTCTCCAAGTTAAATTGGAACAATACACAGTTCGACGGCGGTGAACCGATCACCCTTCGGGCTGCCCGGCGGGTTGGCGACATTCTGAAATGTATCCCCGAGGGCGGTTCGGTGCAGCCGAGTTTCCGTTTCTTCATTTGAAGGCTGAAACGAGAGCTCAGCAAACCTGATCTTGACCTCCTGCAAACATTGGCCATCGCGGACTGCAAGGTTCGGGACCTTCTAGCTGAGGCTGGCCCAGTCACCAGTTGAATAACCCTTCGTCGCATGTCTTTTGTTCACACAGACGGCAATTACAATGTCATTGTCCCTTTTCAGTCGAGTTTATGACACCCGTCATCGAAAATGCCTCTGCCTTCACATATCGCTTGGTTACAAAACACCGGCAAGGTCATCACGACACCCGAAGGAAGGCAGATAGGCGTATTGGAATTCAAGCACCTTGAAGAACCCGCGGTCCTGTCTGCCTGGGCCAAACACTTTCGAGAGCACTACTATCTGGATACCGTGCTTGACGAAGCGCGTGATGGAACGGGGCTAAGCAGAAAAGACTTTCTGCTGCAATTTGCATTTCCCAACAAGAGTACGGCCCCGGGTCCTAGCGTCAGAGCCGGCGATTTCGCTGAAATCCTTGTAGCGGATTACTTCGAGTACGTATTGAATTGGCGAGTTCCGAGAACTCGGTACCGTGCAAAGGCAGTGCCGGATGAGTCGGTCAAGGGCGCGGATTTCCTTGCTTTCGCCATCGATCCGACGACCAACATCAACGCGCAGCAATATTCGCCCAACGACACCCTGATGAGTGTAGAGGTCAAGGCCCAGTTCTCGGGGACAAGCGCGAAGCCACGTTTGCAGGATGCGATCGATCACTCTGCGAAGGATCATCTACGACGGGCTTTCACCCTGAATGCCATGAAGCAACGGCTGCGCTTAGATCAGGATCTGGCAGGAGCTGCGTTAGTACGGCGCTTTCAGAGTGAAGTAGACCATCCTTTCAAAAGCCAATACACGGCTGCAGCGGTCTATTGTGAAAGTGTTTATGAAGAAGCAGGCGCCGCTAATGTGTCTGTGGCGAATCATCCGAATCATGAAAATTTGTTTCTGATCGTCCTGAAGGGTGATCAGATGATGACTCTTGTACATCATCTTTTCGAGGTGGCGGCGAATGAAGCCTGAGCGTTCGTCCCGCAGAATCGACGGTATGACACATGCGCGGGCGCGCATGTTCGAATTCAATGTTCCCGAGGGGCTCGCTAATCTCGATACGTCGGGAAGCGACCCAGCCGAGCTGCTTTCGTTGGTGATAGGAATTTTAGGCGATGAAGCCGCACGCATCGCAGACCTGGAGATGGATGGAACTGACTCCGTAGGCCGTATCTTGCCGGAAGAGCCTCTCGCACTCCGTTTCGCAGCCGCATTCCTACACGCTTACGTTTCGTCTCGATACGGCGAACAGCTTGCTACAGAGCTCCTCACTCTCAGCGGTGCCGGATACTACTTGTGCGATCTGGCTGGGAGTGCTGGTGTGCTCATCCGCGAAGCTGCTGTTTCGGGCCAACCCATCAATCAATGGGACGGACTCCTGCGCTGGCTACTTTCGATCGAGCGCCCTGCGGTGCCGGAGCTTGCAGAATCCACGTACACGCCATTTTTGAGCACACTTGCCACGGCGCTGCAGGCGTATTTTACGGAGGGTACACGCCGCGAAGATGTTGTCAGCGCCGCGAACGCACTGAGGCAGACGGCCTACGTCAGTGGTACTGCAAGGGATCTTCTCTACGCAGATCTCATTGCAGCCGTCGCTCGAAAGCGTCTTCGCAACGCTGCTCGTCATGTGCTTCCTCCCTACAGCAATCTAACGCCTGGACTTTGGGCGGAGCCATTTGCCAAGCCATCCTTCATGCAGGAGCTATGGCCCTCCCAGCACGTCTTCGGCGAACGCGGGATATTGCAGGGCCGCTCGGCAGTGATTCAGATGCCGACGAGCGCAGGAAAGACGCGCGGGATCGAGCTAATTATTCGGAGCGCTTTTTATTCTGAACGCGCGCGCCTGGCAATTGTGGTTGCGCCCTTTCGGGCTCTATGCACAGAGATCACGGGGGCTCTAAGGGGAGCATTCAAGGGAGAGTCCGTCCAATTGAACGAGCTCTCTGACGCTTTGCTCGTGGATTACTCGGCTTTGCTGAGACAGCTGTTTGAAGACACTGATGCCATCTTTGAGTTCGGCCTCAGGGAACAAAAGCAAATCATCGTGCTCACTCCCGAAAAGTTACTTTATGTCCTACGTCACAACCCGGAGTTGATCGAAGCGGTTGGCGCGGTGATCTATGACGAAGGACATCAATTTGATAATGGGCAGCGAGGCGTCACCTACGAACTGCTTCTGACCTCGATCAAACGGTTGCTCCCTCGAGACAAACAAATCGTACTGATCTCAGCTGTTATCACGAACGCAGAGGCGATCGGGCAATGGCTCATCGGCGAAAATGTTGTCATTGTGGATGGCAAAGACCTGTCAACCACCCGGCGTTCCATCGCATTTGCGAGTTGGACCACTCCGTTGGGTCAACTAAGGTTTGTCGAACCACATGATCCCGAACACGTCGAGTATTTTGTACCTCGACTCATTGAGCGACGTTCGCTCGCGTTGTTTCCCCGGGAACGAACACAACGCAACTTTCCAGAGCGGGACGCAAATTCAATCGCGCTCTATCTTGGCCTCCAAGTCGTACGTAACGGAAGCGTAGCAATCTTTTGTGGGAAAAAGTCGACCGCCGCAACGATCATCGATGCAGTAGTTGATGCGTTTGACAGAAACCTGACGATGACACGTCCGAGCGAGTTCTGCAATGCAACGGAACTCACGAATCTGGGCAACCTCTATGCCGCCCATTTTGGTAACGAGGAAAGCGCTACCCGCGCTGCTCGACTTGGTGTCTTTTCCCATCATGGAAATACGCCGCAAGGCATTCGTTTGTCAGTCGAAGTAGCCATAAAGGAAAATCTCGCGCGCTTCGTGATTTGCACTTCAACGCTTGCTCAAGGTGTCAATCTGCCACTTCGATACTTGATCGTCTCCGGGACGATGCAAGGGACCGACAGGATCAAGGGACGAGATTTTCATAATTTGATTGGGCGCGCTGGTCGTGCCGGCATGCATACGGAAGGTACGATCATTTTCTCGGACCCTGATCTCTACGATTTGAAGTCATCATCACGCGATCAATGGCGTTGGCGGGAGGCAATCAAACTACTGAACCCAAACGCCGCAGAACATACGACCAGCTCCCTTCTCGAACTTCTATCGCCGTTCCAGAATCAGAAGGGAGACAGAGTTCTTCAGATGGACACGAACCAAGCACTTCGAGACATGCTCCGAAGCCCAGAGGGGCTGAATCGAACGCTTGTACAAGCAGCCGCGATTCACAAGCAACTAGCCTTCACCGAGAAGGGATTGCTTGAGCAATTGCTGCGCAAGAGAGAACTTCTCGACGCGCTGGAAAGCTACCTCATGGCCAACCGCGGCACGGACATTTTTGCGCAGTTCGCGGCCTCTGTCGTAGTGTTCGCCCAGGAAACTCTCGCTTATGCACTGGCCACTGATGCACAGAAGCTACAGTTGATCACTGCTTTCCAGGACTTGGCTCAATACATCGAAGAGCAACAGCCGGATACCCGAGTGCAAGAGGCTTATGGTAAGACCCTTCTTGGCCTCGCGACCATCCAGCGGGTGAGAGATTGGGTCCAGGAGAATGAGGCCGTGCTGCTTATGGAAGGCCTGACAGATGATCTCCTGTTAGCCATGCTTTGGCCGCTGATCGCGGAGGTACTCGGAGATAAAGTGGTTGGGAAGTATCTACCCCCCGAAAGTATCCTTCCGATCGTGTTGAGGTGGATCGGCGGCGATAGCTACTTGCAAATCTTTCATGCCTGGGAGGCGAACAATGGCAGCATTCGATGGGGCAAAAAAACAAGAAAGTTGAAGATGGATGACGTTGTCAGTCTTTGCGACAACGTCATCGGGTATCAGAGTACTCTCATCGTCGCTGCTGTCGCTGAAATGCTGGGACAGGTATCGGGCCAGGAGATGGCTGTCACTGCTCAGACTTCGTTGGCTTATTTAGTGAAGCGAATGAAGTATGGATTGTCGCATCCTGATGAGATCACCCTATACGAGTTGGGCTTCGCGGATCGGGTGGTCGTGGGTAGACTCCGCTCTGTATTGTCAGACGATGCAGCCAGTCCCATCCGGTCACGTTTGCGCGATAGCGATGGGACCTCTGCTGTGCTGGCTTCCTTGCCGCGTTATTTCGAAGAATGCTATGACAGCGTTGTCTGACGTGATGAGATGCTTCGTCGACAACCGCTCATTCGAGACAATGAAACGTGAGGTGACGCCATGGAACTCGAGATTGATGCTAGGAACTACGAAGTCAAGCAGGTCCTTCGGGATTCGCTCGCCGCCGATAATTTCGCTGCGCTCAAGATATTCACCCGCTCCAGCGCACCCTTGTACGAACAACCCTACGCCTGTGCTCTTCTCGGATGCTGCTATGCTTGACGACTTCACAAAATGTGAAGCATGATAGAGAAGTGCATATCGTTACTCGCAGGCATCTGAACGAGGCTACGAAGCAGTACAAGGATGCGGCGAGTGAAATTGAGGCATGGGCGGTCATTGTGGAAGCTGTTCGCTGGCACAGTTTCGCGGAAGTGCGCGAGATGTTTAAGGATGCCGATTATGTGGATGGGTATGTGGTCTTCAACATCCGGCGAAATCGCTATCGGCTTATCACCGTTATCCATTACGCCAAGACCACGGACGAGAAGCAAACCGATGGGCGTGTGTACATCCGGTCGTTTCTGACGCACAAAGAATACGACAACCGTAACAACTGGGATCGGAGGTTTGGAAGCAAATGAGTACAATCCTTGCTAACCCGGCGGAGATGATCGCGCACGGTGCTCCGCGCGTCATTCACAATGATGCGGAACTGGAAGCCTACACCGATGCTCTCTTTCAATTGACAGCTCTGGACGATCCTTCTCCGTCCGAAGCCGAAGCCATCGAATTGCTGACCCTATTGGTGGAACGATACGAACGGGAGCACTACCCCATTCCTGTGGCTGATCCAACTGAGGTTGTGCGCTTCCTCATCGAACAGCAACATCTCACGCAACGTGACCTAATTCCTCAGTTTGGCTCGGAGAGCGCCGTCTCGATGTTTCTGGCCGGACAGCGAAAGCTCACGCTGGCTCAGGTTCGCAAACTCAGCACGAGGTTTAAGCTGCCGGCAGATGTCTTCATTGGGAAGTAGCGCTTGCAGATGCAGATCCCGTGACACTGCCGGAAGCGATTTTCCGAATCGTTATTGTTCCCCAGCTTGTTCCCTGAACGGCTTGAGGTTTTTGGCCTCGCCATAGAGCGGGAATGATATATCGGCGCACGCAAGTGGTGGGGCTTTGGGTTGGTCGCCCAAAACGTGCCCAAGCATTCAAAGCTCGGCCCAAATATGAATGCCGCCCGAATGCGGCATCCGACTAGAAGTTTGTTCTGATGGATGCAGTATAAAGTGCCATCGGGCTACTACATGAGGCATTTTTCGATGGATGAGGAGGTTGCCTTTATCGGTCCGCTGCCGAGCGCAACAGATCCTGGAGAGCTTCTTTATGCAAAGGCAGCGCGGCCACGAGCAAATAAAGTGACCGTATCATATCAGTCGTAACGACACCCTTTACGACATACCCGAGAATCTATTGAGACTGTCTAATCCAAGTTAGCCTGGGCCAGCTGAGAGCGCTTCAGGAGGGCCAGACGCAATCCACCCACAGCGCGCAGGGCGAGATGATGGGCCTGCGAGGCTCAGACCAGTCTAGAAGGCGGGATGCAACGGGGGTTCTCCACAACGAAGCCGCTCGATATTCACTGCAACAGCCTCGGCGATCATTCCGAAAGAGGCTTCCGTAACACCCCCAACGTGTGGTGTTGCGATGACGTTCGGCAGCGTGAGTATTGGGTCATTTGTGGGAAGCGGCTCCTGCCAAAAGACATCCAGTCCTGCACCGGCAAGATGCCCGCAGGAGAGTTGCGAGTAAAGCGCCTCTCCGTCGATCACACCTCCCCTGGCGACGTTGATGACATATGCTCCGCGCGGGAGGGTTGCGAGTTCACGCGCACCAACCATCCCCCGCATGTCCTCGGTATATCGCATACACAGAACCAGAATATCTGTTGTAGCGAATGCCTCGTCCCGCTCCTCAAGCGAGAAGCAACGCGTGAGACCAAAGTCTGCAATCTTCAGCGCTCTCGGGTCGCGTGAAATGCCGATCAGCCTGACGCCGAAGCTCTGCAGGCGTTTGGCAAGAGGCAGCGCGATGGCTCCCAGACCATACAGGCAGACGGTGCGGCCTGCAAGCATCTTTCCCAACGGCGCTCCCAATACGCCTGAGCGCACGTTCGACTGTGCCTTCGGCAAGTCCCGCAACAGGGCAAGGATCAGCAGCATCGCGTGCTCTGCTACGGATTCAGCGTTGCCCCCCGTCGCAGGCACGTTGGAGACATAAATTCCTCTCCGCCGAGCAGACTCAAGATCAATGCCTTCCAGGCCCGCTCCCCATTGCTGAATCAAGCGGAACTTGCCGGCTTCCATCTCCCGCGAACCGATGCGCTGCATCTTGGGGATTACGACGTCCACACCGCTGAGCTTTGAGAGGATGTCCGAATCAGAGCACGTGAGGATCTCATCGTTGCATTCTGCAGGAAGTTGTTCGCGCAGGTATTCGGGTGCGTTCGGAAAAGTGTTTCCACAAAAAAGAATCCGCATCTACACGCCCTCCACAGACAAGAGCACTTCTGCTCCATGCAGCATGTTGCGCCCTCGGCTACGCTCTTCGTCGAGGGTCATCATCGTAGCGCTCACACGCGCCATCAGTCGCTCTGCATCGTTGGTGACATCGCATTCGTAAAAGCTCAAGGTTCGTCCTTGCTTTACTACGCGAGCCGTGGCGCGCAGCAATCCATCGAGCGCTGGCCGCATGTAAGTGATTCTGGATTCGACAGTGGTGGCCGTCTGGCCATCGCGGACCGAAGCAAGGTGGGCAAGACCGATAGCCGTGTCGGCAATGGAGAAAATGGCTCCCCCATGTGTGTATCCCAATACATTGTGCAGATGAGGCATGCAGGCAGCACGGACCACGGCTGCGCCGCCGCTGACGCTTTCGACAGCGAATCCAAGTGTCTTACCGAACGGCATCATCGTCTCGTCCAGTGCGCGTAAGCGTTCCAAAGCTGCTTGCATCTTGTATCTCCTTCCAGAAACCGTCTTGTCCCTGCTTCTTTCAAGTTAGCGGGAGTGCGTCCATATCGTCCAATACCTCAATTAGCCTGAATTGATATAGTTTTATGTATGCCATCTCAACTTGATCTTCGCCAGATGCGGTACTTTCTCGCCGTCGCCGAGACGTTGCATTTCGGTCGTGCCGCAAGCAAGCTGCGCATTGCGCAACCAAATCTGAGCTTGCAGGTGCGAAAAATCGAGCAGGCGCTCGGACATGATCTCTTCATCCGTACTACGCGTGGTGTGAAGCTTACGGCAGCAGGAGCTTATCTTGCGCAGAGGGCCGAGGAGTTGCAGAACGGCTTTGACGATGCCATCCAGACAGCGCAACGGATAGGTCAGGGTGAAGAAGGAACGCTCTCCGTTGGCTTCAGTGGCTCCGCCATGTATGGCCGGCTTCCGTTTGTTCTCGACCATTTCCGACGGCGTTATCCGAAGGTCCAGGTGCGGCTACGAGAGATGTATGCTCACGAGCAGACACCGCTGCTGCTAAATGGCCCGTTGGACGTGGGATTCATACGAGATGGAACGCCCGCAGATGGATTGCGCATGACCCCGCTTTCGCGCGAGCCCTTTCACGCGGTGTTCCCGCAGTCCCACCGATTGGCAGAAGTACCAGGACCGCTCGCACCAAGGGAGCTCAAGGATGAGAGGTTCGTGCTCTTCACCCCGCGTATCGCCCGTCTTGCGTTTGAAAGAACATTGGCTGTGTGTACAGCAGCTGGGTTTACCCCTGAGATCTCATTGGAAGCACCGCAGTGGGTAACAATCGTCAGTCTAGTCGCGGCAGGCATGGGCGTCTCGATTGCACCGGCGAGCGTCGCCCGGTTAAACATTCCCGGAGCGGTGTTCCGCCCCTTGCGTTCGAAAGCGTGGTCGTCCGTCGATCTTTGGACGGAAGATTCGATGCGCAATCCCGCAGCAGCTCACCTACTTTCCATCGCAAAGGAAGAGTTCTCGATGAGCAGCATCAAAGGGAACAAAGATAAGTAACAACAAAACGCAACCGTCCGTTCTCACCGACCATTGCTTGTCGCGAATCGGGGTTGCATGATGGAAGGACAATGGGGAGCCCACCTAAACGCTTGGAACCGCGTTGGCCCGCAGTGCTGGCTTTGTTTGCGGTGGGAGGATTGCGTCTGGCTGTTCCAACATCTCTCTCGGTAGGTCCGGCCTGGATGCTGATCACGGTCATTGGATTGCTTCTGATTCCCACGGTGTGGTCCCGGCAACGCGGACTGGATCGCCTCAATCAAATTCTCGGATATGTCGTAACCTCAGTTGTCACGTTGGATATGATCTGGTCCCTCTACCTTCTTGTGATTGCTCTGCCTTCGCATAAAGAGGCACCTCAGGATCTGTTGCGCTCTGCGGGAGCTCTGTGGATCACAAACGTTCTCGTCTTCGCATCGTGGTACTGGCGTCTCGATGCGGGCGGCCCACGTGCCCGCGAGCTGCGAGGCGTCCATACCGATGGAGCATTCCTGTTTCCGCAGATGACCCTCAGTCCGCAGGCCAAGGTCACGATGGGGGAGCAGGATTGGAGTCCCAATTTTGTGGATTACCTGTTCCTCGCCTTCAACACCAGCACTGCGTTGTCTCCAACTGATTCCCCGGTTCTGTCGCGATGGGCCAAGCTCCTGGTGATGATTCAGGCACTGATCTCGTTTGCAACCGTGGCACTGCTGGCCGCGCGTGCCGTGAACATTTTATAGAAGGTTTGAAAGCGAATGACGTCTGTTCTAATTCCACCCGCTGATTTTGAGCAATCCAGAACCCTTGGACGCGTTAATGAGTGAGCAGGAGCGGGCACTTGCGAGAAGTGCCAATGGAGAGCGAGGCAGCCGCACCACGGAGCCTGCCACTTCCGAACGGCCAGACTGCCACAACATCCAATTGTTGTGGAGCAGTCTCAGGCAGAGACGGCAATCATCCGCTCGCTTAACTTCCACAATTTCTCGGCTGAGACCGGATCCACCGCATACGGCATGACTCCCTTTTGTGCCATCGCATCACTGATCTGCCACGCGACCTTCGGATCGGTCATATCCAGGGGAGCGATGTCACAGTTCTCACAGTAGACGCCACCCATTCCGTCGAGTTGTGGACTGGTCGCGCACCAGACTATGGTTGCAGCGCCCTGCGGAACGGTCTTGAGATTCTTCGATGGATCGTAGATGGGATTGCCGTGTTCATCGATCACGCCAGCGGCTTTGAGTTGTTCTGCGGAGACGTGCTTTTCAAGGCCGGTGCCAACAATACTTCCGGGATGGAGTGAAAAGGCGCGAACACCATCTTTCTGGCCACGCCGGTCTGCCTCGACAGCAAGCAGGATGTTCGCTGTCTTTGACTGGCCGTAGCCAGCCCACGGATTGTATTCTCGACGCTCAAAGTTGGAGTCATCAAACACAACAGGCGAAAAGTGGTGTCCCCAGGAGGATACGGAAATAACGCGGGCATGGCCTGCGCTGACCAGGGCGGGCCAAAGCCGAGTCGTTAGCTGGAAATGCCCCAGGTGATTCGTAGCAAAATGCAGTTCGTAGCCACGAGCGTCTCGCGTTAGAGTCGGGACCGCCATGATTCCGGCACTGTTCACAAGGAAATGCAGTGGGTTACCCGAGGCAAGGAATCGATCAGCGAAGGTATCAATCGAGTCGGGATTGATCAAATCCATGGGTTCAATCTCAACATCGATGCCGGCGAGTGCAGATGCTGTCTTCTTCGAGTCGCGCGTCGGGACAATCACCCGGGCCCCTGCGGCCCGCAATGTGCGCGCTGTCTCTAGGCCAAGACCAGAGTAGCCTCCTGTCACGATCGCGATCTTGCCGGTTAGATCAATTCCTTTGATAACTTCGTCCGTGGTTGACGCGGCGCTGAATCCAGATTGAATTGGCTTCTGCAAAGTTCCCATTTGTCATGCTCCTTAAGCCTGCCTTTTCAATCTAGGCTCAAGCGGGCGGACGATGAATGCGCCAAAGTCCGCATTACATGCGTGAAAGTACGAAAAGGATCTTGCTCCGAGGGAGGACCCCTTTTATCCGGTGGTTCCGATGCGAGTGGCAGTGAGATCCTCGGGCAAAAATTTCAATGCATTCATGGAAAAAATAGTCTGAGGCTGGAAGACTCCCGAACTCCTGTTTCCTGACTATCGACATAGGCTGCAATTCATATCGATGGGGTCAACCCGCGGAGCGGCCGAGCACAGGAGGCGTACGGGTGTGGTTAATCCAGTAAGCAAGTCTGCCGGTCCATGGGTTCGAAGCCTTGTGTTTTTCTTTGGCGCGTTGATCGCCTCGATCCTCTTCACATACGGCCTGACTCATTGGCAGGTGTATGCAGAAGTTCCGCTTGCCGTCACTGCCGTGTACCTGCTGTTAATGTCGATTGGGGTCGTACTTTACGGCGCACCGCGGAACTCGAGCGTCGGTCAGACAGTTCATACGCTCCTCGACCTCATTCCTCTGCAGGCATTTGTCACGGATGAGGCTGGTCGGTTGCAATACGCAAATTCGGCATTGCAGGACCTCGCAGGTCCCTTATTGCCTACTCTTTCAGAGAGCGACGTTTTCGCTATCGTGCATCCCGACGATGAATTTCAAGCGAGGAGGGCCTTCTCCGAAGGAGTTGGGCTGCGGCGCAGCTTTGTATTTGAGTTTCGTCACAGGCGCGTGGATGGAGCGACGCGGCGCTTCGAAGTTAGGATCCAACGTATCGATGAGTACTCCAAAGGCATCGGAAACTGGCTTGGTGTACTCGTCGATATTACAGAACGTTCCTCAATGGGCGAGAAGGATGCCTCGTCTAATACGCTTCCCGGGGAAAAGGGGAAAGGAAACGATCAAAGCACAAACCTTTCGATGGAGACGTCGATCAGTCAATTGACCGCAATTCTCGTGAACAGCCAAGCTTCCTTACGATTGCTTTCTTCGGATCCAACCCGTCTTCCCGCAGCCGTGTCCTGTATTCAGAGGGTTGTGCAGGATGCCAAACAGATCGCCATCACAGTCAGGGAGGCTGGCCCTTTGCTTCCATGGATCGGGAACGGCAGAACTGCTCATCCCATTCCATTCGGGGTTCATCCAAGGGAATTGTGCGGCAATGAGGGCGGAGGTAAGTGGTTCGCGAACGGCGTCATCGACAGGAAAGGTACTTCGCTTCCGAATGCCGCAAGATAGCGATAGATACGATCCTTTGACAGCTACTTTGACTTAAATTTGGGATCGACAAAACACTGGCGCCACCGGTGCGGAGTGTCGCCGACCAACTGCTTAAAGACGCCAGTAAAATGAGCCTGGCTTGCGAAGCCGATGATCGCCGCCACGTCGGCGATTTGCATATTGGGATCGAGAAGAAGTTGTTTCGAGTGTTCTACCTTCCGTCTCATGATGTAGCTGTGAGGCGTTGCGCCCGTTGCGGAGCGGAATTGTGCTGCAAAATGTGCACGGCTCAAGCCTGCCGCGGTGGAAAGTTCATCCAACCCGATACGTTGACTCAGATTTGCTTCGATGTACTCGGCTACTCGATCCAGCCGCCACTTTGCCAGAGGAGAAGCCGTTCCGTTCGACCGTGCCTTTGCGCCCCTGAAGTACCGTCTGATGAGGTGCACCGCCAAAGTGAGTCCCGCGGTTTCAACATAAAGGCTGCCGAGAGGAAGGTTATCCCGGCCGGCGTCGACGATCGATCTGGTAAGTTCGCGGACCACCTGATCATCTGAAAAGTGCGGCTCAAATAAGCACAGGTAAGTGTCCGCCGGCCTGCCGTTGGCGATCTCGAAACAGTCTGCGAGCACTTCCTGCGAAAAGTAGATTCGATAAAAATCGAAGGCGCTCTTGATCACTGCCGTGCGGCGTTGAGTTGTTGGGCTATGCAGAAAAATACTGTCAGGCAGGATGACGCCCGCCGTGTAGCTCTTTGTCCCGACCCAGTACTTCTCTTCGGTTCTCCTGGCGGTATACGTGATGAAATGCAGATCTGTATTGTCCGAGCTGACCTCGAGAGGCTCATGGGTCGGCGTCCCGGTCCATCGCGTCACGTAGACGTGCGGAGGCTCCAAGTCCTTCACGGGCACTTGCCATTCAAGTTCCTGCGGTATCGTAATCGGCACCGCTTGGCCCGGTGCTCGAACTAATGATTTGTACTCGCGTTCGGTATTCACGGTACCTCCGTTGGCTCTCTCCGGCATGCTCGGATCACCACGGGTAGCACCTACATTATGGGTGAAGCGAGCGCGAATTGCCAGATGAGAAGATCACACGTATTGGCTCTCTCGCCGCGCCGACAGCGGGATCAACCGATCCACGGTGAACTACGAATGACGCTGCAAAAATTACCGCGAACGAATTTCGGGTCTTTGTCCGCGAGGACATCGGCCTTGACATTGCCAAAGGTGGTCTCTGGCTTCTGGTGGATACCATCGTAGAAGGCTTGAATGATGTCCTCCTTGAAGTGTGGTGTCCGCGGATATTCGGCGACTACTGCGTTCCTCACCTCGTCCGAATATTGCTTGTACGTCAAACCCAGCACATCCATTTCTACTCCAGCAGTGACAAGTGCAACTACGGGGTGCATGTACGGCGGGATTCCGGGCGTCGTGTGGAGTGCAATCGCCGTCCAGACGGCGTAAAGATCTTCTTCGCTGATGCCACGCGTTTTGAGAAAGTCTCTCGCGGCGTTCGCTCCGTCGACCTCAAATCGATCAGCCGGACTGCTGTGACTCGCCATGAGGCCGATGTCATGAAACATCGCTCCGGCGTATAGCAGTTCCGCATCATATTTCAGACTGCGTTGCTTTCCGGCGATCGCTCCGAAATAGTAAACGCGGCTTGAGTGGTTGAATAAGAGCTCGGTCTCGGTATCGCGAATAAACTCCTTGATCTCGCGGGCGAGCTGCGTTTCGGGGATGCTTACTTCGGAGATCGACGTAACCAAAGCATTTCCAGATGAAGGTTGAGTCATTTTCGTTCTCCCTGCGAATCTTCTCACAGCGGGAAAAGGATGCAGCGCTCATGAGGAACGCTGCACCCGAGATTACCAATGGGAGCCATCCGAGACGAGGGTAGGCAATATAGAAACCCTCATCCTGAAAGGCAAACGCCTTACAATCAGCTGCGCTTCTTCAGCGCCAACCTCTGGATGCTGGCGGCGAACTCCGGCGCCTCCTCGGCGTTGTGGGCGTCAACACCGGCCTGGAAATTCTTGCGAGCTTCTTCGTAAGGAATCTTCTGAGAAACGAGGAACTCCTCGAACTCCTTCGTCGTATGAACCCAGACGTTGTCCGTGAACTCGTGATAGTCGCCTTCCTTGTGCTCGGCAATCAGCTCCCATATCACGTGGACGGTGGTGAACACGTTGTTCATCAGCAACGTGGAGACCGACTTCACGCGGCAGTGAAGCTTCTCGCTGATGTCCTCGATATAGTGCTCGACGAAGAGCGCGCCGGCGACGAACTCAACGTTGATCGACATCATCTTGCCATCCGGGGCGTGGGTGAGGCCGGCCGAGATGTGCGCCTTGGACTTCGGAGTGCAATTGTTGTACTCGAGCTCATCGATGTGGAAGAGCCAATCGGTGATGTCGATGTCCTTGGTGGGGGCGACGATCTTGGATTTAACGGTGCTCTCTGCAAGAATGCGTGGTGTGAACTCTGTTGCTGCGCTCATGAGCGATCTCCTTTATTCGTTTGACCACAGATTCACGAGCAGGCGAACAACTAGATAACGTCCGCACAGCCTCGTGCGATCCTCTGCGTGTTGAAAGTCGGACTGCACGTCGTAGTCAGTCATACAGGCAGCGAATCTCTGTTGCTGAAGCGATCCTAAGGAGTGCCAGGAAAATTCTCTATTATACGTTTGTATGTAGCTCGCACTAGCCGAGAAAGCTGTGAGCTTCGTTTCACCTTCATCGCTCCAACAATCGAAGAGTGCTTACATGACAGGCATCGTCACGCCGCTAAACTCGAAGCAGTCATGAAGTAGCTTTTCCTGCAGATGTTTGTCGTGAGTGATCGGCAATGGCGCTTTCGGTCGCATGTGGTACCAGTACTTGCCGGATACTTTTGCCGCCTTATCTTCACTGACGGCAAGCCACACCTGAGTCTTCGGCCCCTCCTCCAGATCATCGGGAGCACCAGCACCGCCCATCTTTGTCGGGACCCACCCAGGAGTCAGAGCGTTGGAATACACATTCTTCCAGCGGCGTGCGATAGCAAACGCAAGCAGGACGTCATGAAGCTTCGTGTCGGAATACGCCTGCGGTCCCAGCCACGGGCGCTCATTCTACGCCAAGTCATTGAGAGTAGCATCTCCGGCCTCATGCATCGCGGAACTCAGGTAGACGAGGCGAGCCGGCCGGTGAATCAGCGCAGTAAGGATGTATGGCGCCAGAGTGTTGACGGCGAACAGTCGCGGCAATCCGTCTTCAGTTGCAATGCGTCTCGATTCACGATAGCCGATTCCCGCATTGTGGATGACAGCGTCGAATGTTCCGAGACGATTGACCTGATCAGCTACATCCTTCGTTTGGGAGATGCTCGACAGATCTCCATATACAACTGTCTCTGCTCCCGGTATGTTTTCGAGGGCCTCTTTACCTCGAGCCTCATTACGTGCGTGCAGGATTACGGAATGACCTTCTTCGACAAGAAGCTTCGCCGCCATTGCTCCCAGTCCATCTGCCGATCCTGTAATGAATACTCTTGCCATAAGGTCCTCTCGCTGGAAGTGTTGAATCGCGAAGATATAGACGCTCTTCTCATGCCATGCTAGCCACCAGCAGCAAGAGGGGACACTATACGTTTGTATTACGTCGCTACTGACTGGAACGAACTCTCGCCTCTCAGCATAGGTTGGCCGCATTGATCCTAAACGCTCTAAGTGCCTGATCGGCTGTCCGAAAGGACACAGTAGGCGGACTCGCGCTTCGTTGCTAATACAAACCGATAATTGTGGGGACATTGGGCCGCGGCTAGGATCACATCCACAAGCGCGTAGAAAGCCGTTCCACAACGGCAGTGCTTGAAACCGTTCACAGAGAAGGAATAGAGGAGTTTGCGATGAGACGATTTTGGATACTGCCAATAGTTCTTAGTGCGATCACGATGAGCCACTCGGCTTTCGGACAGCAAGAGATTCCGGATGCCGCGACAGATCCGCGAATCAACCACGAGGTACGAGACTTCCTCAAAGATGTGGACAAGGATCCGAGTCCGTTTTGGACACTGCCCGGTCCTCAGGTGCGTGCAACATTGACTGGACTACAGAACAAGTACCCCGTGGATATGTCCGGCATCACCACGTCCGAGAAGATGATTGAAGAGGACGGTCGCAAGGTGAAGATCTACATTGTCAAGCCAGAACACGTGAAAGGAACTCCGCCGGTTTTCGTCTTTTATCACGGTGGTGTCTGGATTGCCGGCGACTTCGAAAATCACAAGCGCTTCGTGCGCGACTTGGTTGTGGGTTCAGGCGCAGTGGCCGTGTTTCCCGAATACACGCCGATTCCAGATGCTGTCTATCCGACACAGATCGAGGAGGCCTATGCCGCGCTCAAATGGGTCGGAGAACATGGGCGTGAGATCGGAGTGGACAGCAGCAGGCTTGCCATTGCCGGAAACTCTGTTGGTGGCAATATGACGGCTGTAATTGCCATGCTCGATAAGGAGCGAAGCGGACCAAAGCTGAAGCTTCAGATCCTCTTCTGGCCGGCAACCGACGCCAGCGTCGATACCAAGTCGTATCAGGAGTTCGCGACGGGCCGCTTCCTCGCTCGCGACTTCATGAAGTTCGGCTGGGATATCTATGCGCCCAAACCGGAACAGCGTAATGATCCCCATGTCTCCCCGCTCCGGGCTACGCTTGAACAGCTTAGCGGGTTGCCACCGGCGCTAGTGCAGACCGAGGAGAACGATCCGCTTCGTGATGAAGGCGAGGCGTATGCCCATAAGCTCGATCAGGCTGGTGTCACTGTCATCGCCACACGCTATGTCGGACAGATTCATGACTTTGGCATCCTTAACGGTGTGCGGAACGTACCCTCCACCGAGGATGCCATCCGGGAGGCCAGTGACACTCTCAAGAATTATCTAAGCAAGTAGCTGGAAGTGCCGGTCGGTGTGTTTGCCAACTTTATGGGCGATACACCGATCCGCTCCTCAACGAAGGGAGGCAGCCGGCTCGTTACCAGCAGAATTACTGGCCACGGATCGTAGGGTCATAGACGTGCGATCACTGGATGGAGTCCGAGCCGTCCGGCCATTCTCACCAGATCCGCTAAAGACTCGGCTTTCATCTTGTGCATGATGTGGCCGCGATGAATTCGGATCGTTATTTCGCTCGTGCCCAGCTCATAGGCGGTTTGCTTATTGAGCAGTCCCTGGACAATAAAGGGCAAGACCTCGCGCTCGCGTGGCGTGAGCGTTTCGTACTTCTGCCGCAGTTGGCGGAGGTATTGTCGGTCGTCCCATTGTTCTGCTGCCTGCTTTAGAGCAGCTTCAATTGCCGGCAGCAGCTCGTCCTCCTCGATTGGCTTGGACAGGAACTCAATCGCTCCTCCTCGCATTGCCTTGACCGTTGTTGGAATGTCACCATGGCCTGTCAGGAAGATCACTGGAAGCGCGGCATCTCCTTCCAGCCTCCGCTGAAGCTCAAGTCCAGTAGTCTCTCCGAGATCGAGATCGAGCACGAGGCAGGACGGAACTTCCGGCCGTTCAAATGCGAGAAAAGATTCCGGGGCGGCAAAGAGCGTCACCTCGAATCCCGCAGCCGACAGCAATAGATCGAGTGACTCCCGTATGCGAGGATCATCGTCAAGTACATAGACCATCCGTTTGGCTTTCGTCATTTCGTTCCTCTCGCAACAGGCAGGGCGAACATAAACTTCGTTCCTCTGTCGAGTCGCGGTTCGGCCCAGAGCTTTCCCTGATGTGTCTCAACAATGGTTTTGCAGATCCTCAAACCCATACCCATCCCCGATTCCTTCGTCGTGAAGAACAAGTCGAAGACCCTCTCCGGATCACTGAGGCCATGCCCACGATCTGCGACCTCTGTCAAAACTCTTTCAGAGTCGCGACTGGACCGAATCTCCAACTCTAGAGAGCCGGGAGGACTCGATTCCATCGATTCGATAGCATTCGAGACGAGATTCACCAGTACCTGTTGAATCTGCAGCCGATCACCCGAAACAAAGGGAAGCCCTGCATCAATGGAAACGGTGACTTTTATTCCTAGATTTCGGATCTGGGCTTCGTGCAAGAGGAGTACTTCGTCAATTACTCTTCCAATATCGACGAGGTCCGTGTCGGGATTTCTTCTGTAGAAGAGCGTGCGAATATTCTTTACCGTCTGCGAGGCATCGCGCCCACTGCGCAGGGTTCTCTCGACCGCAGTGACAACTGCCTGTCGGTTCAACGTCTCGGAAGCCAGATATCGGAGACATGCCTGTGAGTTCGAGATGATTGCACTCAAAGGTTGACTGATCTCGTGGACAACCGATGCGGCGATCTCTGTCACGGTCGAGACGCGCGCCGCTTCCGCAAGCGTTGCCTGCATCTCACGTACCGATACCTCGAGAGCTCTGCGGTCGTCGACGTCAGTCAACAGCGAATACCAGCGAATGACTTCTCCGCTGGCATTCTTCAGCGGTCGTGCCGTGGCATTAAACCATCGGTAGACACCATCGGCTCGCCGGTGCCGAAACTCATAGCTGAACTGAACACCGAGTGGAAAAGATCGCTCAAACAGTGGTTCTATCAGCTTACGATCGTCTGGATGGACGGCAGAAAATCCGTTGTCTCTGACAAGCTCTTCGAACGGTATACCATTGAACTCCACGACTCGATGATTTACCTGCTGCAGCCTGCCTTTTGCGTCCCGGACATACACCAACCCAGGGATGGTCTCTACAAGCAGCCGTAGATTTTCCTCGCTTATCTTCAGCTCCGTCTCTGTACGTCGCCGGTCTGTGACATCCCTCAGGAAGACACTGGTTCGATCGCCAAGGCGAACCCAGGTCGCTGAGACCTTGATGGGGTCACCATCCAAAGGAAGTCCTTCCAGGTCCCTGGGGGTTTTGCCGTCAACCGCAAATTTTGGGAGAAGCATGGTAATTGATCGTCCAAGGAGCTCCCTGTGCTCAAAGCCGAACATTTCGGTGGCGGCCATATTGGAGCCGATGATCTTTTCCGAAGCATCGATCAGGAGAATAGGGTCCGGACAAGTCTGCACAAGCGTCCGGAAATCGGCCTCACTCCGAATCCGACCTCGCTCGAGTCTTTTCGCCCTTTCCGCCAACTCGGGTAACAGGCAACCGACTCCGATAAGAAATGCGAGACGCCCATAGCCCGATCCATGGAAGGTGATTCGCGGAATAGTCTGAAAAAAGAATGCGATGAACAACGCCGTGGAGAACACGGCTGTGAGATAGCCAGCAAGTCTGTTGCCAAGAAAGCTTGCAATGAAAATGGCGACCAAGAAGCTCGAAACTGGTGTATCGAAGATCCAGGCAATCGCCAGAAATAGCCCCGACGCGCAAATTGCCAAAGTATAGCTACGGCTCCGTGAAGGGCTCGTGTCTTCCCGTGGCCATGCCCACCTGGCGTTTCGCGCCTCTCGCAACCTTGTTTCCCCGCAATTCTGCCGACCGCATCGGGACACGAGGTGACGCAACTCTACAAGACGAAGTTGTTTGTTAGGGCCTCCGAGCTACGTCGCCTCGTCCGATAACTTCCGCAGTTTGACGTTACTATGCGGTAGCCGAATACAGCTTGGATGAGAGCGCACTATCTCTTGTCTAAATACGCAACGCATCCCGGGGCGGAGGCGCGCACCTCGCCCATGTCTGAGCCGAAGGGCAATGCCAGGAGCACCCCGTTGCGCCTACGGGCGGAGCGAGACTAAATCTAACTAAGATCGAGGGGGCGCTTATTGTGCGCCCGCAACCCGAATCAACTTGTAATTGACGAACTCACCGATCCCAAGCTCCGACAACTCGCGCCCGAAACCGGAGTTCTTGACGCCACCAAAGGGGACTTCAGGACCGGAGTAGCCGACTGAGTTGATGAAGACCATGCCCGATTCAATTTTTCGGGCCAAATCGTGTGCACGCTCGATGTTCGCGCTGAAGATGGCAGAGCCAAGACCGAACTTGCTTGCGTTTGCGACCTTGATCGCCTCCTCCTCCGACTTCACGATATAGACCGAGCCCACGGGCCCAAACGTCTCCTCCTGGTAGAGAGGATTCTCCGGTGTGATGTCTGTGATGAGCGTTGGCTCAAGGTAGAACCCTTGGTGGTCTATCCGCTTGCCGCCAGTGACAATGCGTGCACCTGCGGCCCTGGCTCGCTCGATCTGCTGCAGCAGGCCATCGAGAGCGCGTTCGGAAGAGAGCGGCCCGAGCACGGTTTTACTGTCAGCCGGATCACCCGGCTTGAGGCTGCTCATCCTAGTGGCTAGGCCATCGATGAACTGCTTCCCTCGATCCTCACCGACGATGATGAAGCGTTTGGACGCTATGCAGGCCTGGCCCGTATTCATCATTCGTCCGACGAATGCGGCTCCGATCGCCTGCTCAAGCGGAGCGTCTTCCAACACGATAAGCGGATCGCTGCCGCCGAGTTCGAGAACTACCTTCTTGAGGTTTCTCCCAGCACGCTCTGCAACGGAGGAGCCTGCCCGTTCGCTGCCAGTTAGCGTAACTCCACGCACACGAAAATCCTCGATCAGCTTGGCAATCTGTCCGGTGCTGCAGAAGAGGTTGGTATAGACACCCTTCGGCGCTCCCGCTTCCTCGAAGAGTCGTGCGAAGGCCAGTGCGCACTGCGGCACGCTTTGAGCGTGCTTCAGCATCACGACGTTGCCGGCGACCAGTTGAGGCCCAGCCACTCGGGCCAGTTGGTAGTACGGATAATTCCAGGGCTCAACCGCAAGGATCACGCCCGTCGGCTCGATCGAGAGGATCGCCCCGGGCGCCTCGGGGATAGGTTTCGGCGTGAGAAACCTATCGGCATGAGTTGCGTAATAGGCAAGGATGTCTGCAGAGACCCCTATTTCAAATCGCGATTCATTGATGAGCTTGCCCATTTCGAGCGTGACGTATTGCGCATATTCCTCCGCTTTCTCACGAAGAATTTCTGCCGCACGGCCTACGATCTTTGCCCGTTCCGCTATGGCGCGCAGCTTCCAGTCGGCCTGATAGCGGTTATCGGCAAGTGTCAAAGCCTCGAATACCTCTTGGTCCGTCTGCTCGGGGAAGGTTGCGACGAGTTCCCCGGTCGCGGGATTGATCGTTTTGTACTCCGTTGCAGCTGCAAGAGTGCTCATGGTGATCTCCTCAATGGATAAATTGCTGACTCAGCGTTTGGTTGAGAAAATACCTGCAGCCCACCTTGAAGCTGCAGAACGAAACTATTCAATCGTGTTCGGGCGCGGGAACATTGAACCCGTTCAGCGTGACGGAGACCAGACAGTATGTCCCGACCAGGTAGATCAGTTCGTTGACTCCGGCCTGTCCAAACAACATCAAGGCTTCGGAGTAGCAAACCTGCGGCAGAACACCGCCCCGCACCAGTGCGTGGGCGACGTCATAGGCCACGGCCTCGGTTTCTGTGAGATCGGAAGGACGGGAGCCCGAGACAACAGCGGAGATTTTCGCCGGGCTCATTCCGCTCTCTCTGGCAACAGCAACATGAGCATACAGCTCATATGCTGCTCCGAAATGCCCGCCAACCACGAGAATTGCAATCTGGCGCGCCTCTTCGGGCAGGGTCGATTCCACCGTAATTGCCTTGGCGAGTTGCCAGATAGCTCCGCCAATCCGCGGCTCATGGAGCCACGGATTCCACGGTCCTATCAAAGCCCCATCGTCGCTCTCCGTTTCAAAGACGTTCAGATGAGAGGAGATCAACTTCTTCATGTCCTCGAAGAGGGCTGTCTGCTCTGACGTGAGATCTGATGGCGGCAAGAGAGGAAGACGCATTGTTCGTAATCTCCGCAAGGTTATTCAGTAAACTTCCATGGTCGTCTCGCAGGGGCATGTGTCTGATGCGTGACGAAACACCCTGCGTTCAATCCCATCACCGCGGATTCTTCAGGACGCTATAGGAGGCCTCTTGAGGCCCGTGGTGGCAATGGTAGGAAGCGACGGGAAAGCCGTCCATTATACGTTTGTATGTAGAGCGCCTCGGTGACCTGCGGGGCTTGAACAAGTTGCTCCTTGCAGGGAGACGACCGCCGCATGAGTCGCGCCCTTGAGATGTACTTATACAAAGCGATGATTGCGGTTGCCGCCGCCGGTTTCTACACTGTTCGATGTGAGGCGCCTATCGTGCGGACGAAGCGAGTGATCGTCCGCAAGGGGTTCGCTGCGACCCTGTCCTGAACTCTGGACCGCGAAACTGCTTGGCTTCATCCAATGGGATTTGAGAGAGTTGATGAGTGACAAATCAGACCCGCGTCGCCGTCGTTGATGATGATCCCCGAGTCCGGGAGTCCCTGGAGAGTCTCCTCGACGCTGCGCAGATCGAAGCCCACTTTTTTCCTTCCGCGGAATCCTTTCTGGCTGAAGACATTGGGCGGTTTACCTGTCTCGTCAGCGACGTCAAGATGCCGGGTATGTCCGGCTTCGAGTTACAACGGCATGTCTTGGACCGCCGACCCAGCCTGCCAATTATTTTCATCTCTGCCTATCCGGATAACAGCCGAATCGACGAAGCTATCTCGCTCGGAGCGATCACCTTTCTCCAGAAGCCGTTCGATGGTGAGGAGTTGCTCAGGTGGATCGAGAAATCCTGCCGCCCTCTCAAGTAATAGCGGCAGCGAAGCGGCGATGTTCTTCACTTCCAATTTTCCGGCTACTGACGACTCGAGCCTTTGAGTTCACGCTGATCTCCGCAGCGTGTAGTAATCATGGCCTATGGGAAACGGCCCACGGAATCCTGATTCATTTCCTTCTAATACAAAGCGATAATTGTCTGCTCCCGTTGCAGGGCCTAGTATCACCGCGTAGCTAGCCATGAAGCTTACGAGTGTTCGGATGCTTCCTCGGCATTTCGGTGAAGGAGATTCGCGATGACCACTGAGTTGGTTGGTAAGACCCTGCTGCTTGATAAGACTGAGAACCGTTCCACCGCATTTACGTCGACTCAACGGAAAGAGTATGGACTGGAGGGCCTCCTTCCTCCCGCAGTAGAAACACTCGACCTGCAGGTTGAGCGCTGTCTCAGGCAACTTGCTATTAAGCCGAATAACCTCGAAGAGTACATCTACCTCTCGCAGCTTGCAGACGAAAACCAGACGCTGTTTTTCAAAGTCCTTTCGACCGATCCCGCACGATTTCTCCCCATCGTCTATGACCCTACCGTTGCCGAGGCTTGCCTCAAGTTCGGACACATTTATCGCAAGCCGAACGGCTTATATTTGTCGATCGACCAACGAGGCCGCGTTAAGGAGGTGCTCAAGAACTGGCCAATCGAGGATATTCGCTTCATCTGCGTCAGCACAGGAGAACGGATACTTGGGCTTGGCGATATCGGCGCCAACGGCATGGGCATCCCTATCGGCAAGCTGCAACTTTACACCGTATGCGCGGGTATCCCGCCCGCCCCGCTCCTGCCTGTTCTGCTCGACTGCGGGACAAACAACGAGGAGTACCTCAAAGACCCGCTTTATCTTGGCCTGCGCCAGAAGAGAGGAACGGTCGAAGAGCTTGACTCCTTCGTGCAGGAGTTCGTCGATGCGGTCCAGGAGTTGTATCCGAAGTGCTGTATTCACTTCGAGGACTGGAAAGGCGTCGACGCCCTGCGTCTGCTTGAAAAGTACTGCGACACCATCACCTGCTACAACGACGATATTCAGGGAACGGGAAGTGTTACAGTCGCTGGGCTCTACAATGCCCTCAAACTGACGGGCGGGAAACTGAGAGACCAGCGAGTCCTCTTTTTGGGAGCGGGATCTGCTGGAATTGGCATAGCCGACATGATTGCGTCGGCGATGGCCCTGGAGGGCCTCGCGATTGAGAAGGCCCACGAGCAGATTTCTCTGTTCGATGTGAATGGCCTGCTGGAGCCCTCTCGCACGGATCTGATTTCCGAACAGGTGAGATATGCACATGCGCACGTTCCATCGAAATCGTTCGTCGATGTGGTCCGCTCGCTCAAGCCGAGCATCATCATCGGTGTGAGCACGGCGGCCAAGGCTTTCAACGATGACGTCGTGAAGGCCATGTCGGAGATCAATGAGAAGCCCATCATCTTCGCGCTTTCGAATCCGACAGAGAAGGCGGAATGCACCGCGGAAGAAGCGTACAAGTGGTCGAACGGAAAGGCCGTCTACGCTGGAGGCGTGCAGTTTCCACCCGTTCACTTCAACGGCCAGGAATTTCTTCCCGGCCAAGCCAACAACTTCTACGTCTTCCCGGCGGTCGCGCTGGCTGTCTTCGCGACTGAGGCGACGCGAGTCCCGGACGAACTGTTTATCGAGGCAGCGCGCGCCCTTGCGAATCTCGTTACGTCGGAGCAGCTTGCCAAGGGCATGGTGTACCCACCCCAGAGCAATATCTTTGAGGTTGAGATTCAAACGGCGATCGAGGTTGCCGCTAAAGTCTTCGACCTCGGCCTGGCTCGCGTGCCCCGTCCTTCTGACATCGCCGCATGGGTTCGTGGCATTCTGTACAAACCGGAGTACCCGGCGGCATAAAGCGACGCTGGTTGAGTTGCTTTCGGGACTGCCTGAACACCATGACCACACGAGCCCAAGCATCTCCGACAGCAACATGGATAGCAGCGACGGTTCTTGTGGGGCTTGTTGCTGGACTCGGTGGCATGGGGCTGGGACTGTTGTTGCATTTCATTCAGCATCACGCCTATGGCTACAGTCTGCACTCTCTGGTCGGCACGGAGACCTTTCTCGACGGGGTCTCCGCCGCCACCCCAGAGCGTCGGTTTCTGATTCTTGCTCTCTGCGGTTTTGTGGCTGGAGTCGGCTGGTGGGCCATTCATCGTTTTGGACGCCCGTTGGTGTCCATAGCCAAGGCTGTGAACGGCGGCCAACGTATGCCGTTTGTCAGTACAGTCGCGCATGACCTGCTGCAGATCGCCACGGTGGCTCTGGGATCTCCGCTCGGACGAGAGGTCGCCCCGAGAGAACTTGGCGCACTCCTGGCGGGTATGGTGTCCCGACGCTTCGGGCTCACTATGCCCGAACAGCGCATTCTGACTGCCTGTGGAGCGGGCGCGGGCCTGGCCGCAGTCTACAATGTGCCACTCGGCGGCGCTCTCTTCACCCTCGAAGTGCTGTTGACGACCTTTGATCTGACCGCTCTGCTTCCGGCCCTTGCAACCTCTGTCATTGCGGCCGTCGTCGCCTGGGTCGGACTTGGAAATCAAGTCCCTTATGAACTCCCTCGACTGTCCGTCAGCTCCTCGCTCATCGCATGGTCCATCGTGGCGGGACCGATCTTAGGCATCGCTGCCCACTACTTCATCGAGATGACGCAGAGCGCGACGAAGAGCTCACCAAAGGACTGGCGGCAGATTCCCTGGAGCATCGCGACCTTCGCGTCCATCGGAATCATTGCCATGAAGTTCCCGCAGTTATTGGGGAATGGCAAAGGAATCGGATACCTTGCCTTCAACAGCGACCTCACCCTCACGCTTGCGTGCATTCTTCTCCTGCTACGACTCTTAGTCATCCTGGCAAGTCTCCGTGCGGGCGCGGCTGGTGGGCTGCTCACTCCGGGGCTGACGCTCGGGTGTTTGATCGCGGTCATATTGGGAGTCGTCTGGGCCAGCTTTTGGCCGGGAGTTCCGGCCGGGGCATTTGCCATCGTTGGTGGCGCTGCCTTTCTCGCATCTTCCATGAAGATGCCGTTGACGGCAATCGCTCTCGCGATGGAGTTCACACACGTTGACAATAGTTTCCTGGTGCCAATCGCGTTCGCAGTTGTCGGCTCGGTACTGGTGTCGCAGTACCTTGGAGGACGTGCCCGCACGCCGTTTGCGGGCAGTACGACGTCAGAGCATGGAGAGGCCGTGTAGTTCTTCCTGCGCCGATCTCACTGCAAATGCAATCGACATCATCTTCACCGACCCAATGACAGAGTCAGTGGCACAGTGATGATCAGGGACAACGTGGATAGCAACAGGATTGACGCCGTCTCTCCTTGCAAAGCCTTATATTTTGTCGCAAACAACACCACAATCGTGGCCATCGGGAAGCTGCAGCAGACCAGCGATTCACGCACGAAGACTCCCTGCGCCCGGAACAGATGGACAAGCACGAAAAAGCACAGGGTTTGAATGCTGATTCTGGCGACGGACCCTATCAGAACGAAACGTGAGAAGTGAAACGAGTAGGCATTGAGCGTCAAGCCGACAGCGAATAGGGCTACGCCTGAGGTCGCCGAGCCGATCATAGCGAATGCGCTCGAAACTTCGACTGGCAAGGGAATATTGAGCAGTACGAAGAGAACGCCGCCTATGGGCGCCCATAGCAACGGAGATTTCAACCCTGCCTGCAAGCCTTTCATGATCGCATCGCGACGCGAGACGTTTGCTGAGTCTCCACCACTGTTCATTTCGAGCAGGATGATCGCTAGAGGAACAGTGAGATTGATAGCGAGCGCCACCAGTCCTACGGTCCCTGCGCTTGTTGGACCTAAGAGTGGTTTCAATACCGCGATTCCGAAGACCGGCGTTGCCGATGTCGAGAGGAAAAGCGCACAGATAACCGCCGCGGTGCCGCGTAGGCTGGGTATCCTGTCCAGAATGAACCAGGAGACCAAAAATAGGCCTACATGCGCTACCAGAAGTGCGACAACGACCCTGCCTTGCTGCAAGAGCAGCGGTCGCTGAATATCCGTCATGCTGACGAACAGTGATGCGGGTAGAGCATAGCCGAGCGCCAGCTTGCTCAAGCCGGCGGCCTGATTCGTATCGAATGAGTGGCGGCGTCCTGCCAGGTAGCCAAGAGCAAGGACGAAAAAGACGGGGAGCAAAGCGCCAAACAAGCCACCGCTATTCATGGGATCCCTCCAGAATCAAAAGTCGATCTTCGTGCGTAGTCCAACAACGGTTGCTCTGTGCAGTCCGCCACCTACGTTCACGTAGTACTGAACGACCGGCTGTACGAGCATGGACGGAGTCACGTGCAACATCGAGTTCAGTTCCAGACCGTGCTCCAGTCTGAAGCTCGAGGAGCCAGCGGGCCGAAAGTCCGGGCTGAGATGGTTAAGGACATATCCGAAGGATGCTGTGTTGTGAAACTTGACCGGCAATAGCTCGTTGTATCGAACTCCCGCCGTAAACTGGCGATCATTTCGATTGACGTCCGAAGGACTCCAGTCAATGGAGGCGGTGGCGTCAAGGCCTTTTGATCCGGCTGGGTCAACTCGCCAGAGAGCCTGGTTCGCCATCCAATACATCAGGTAGTCGCCGCCACGGAAAGTAGCATTGTTCGGTCGCGTGAATTTCCCCGGGTTGTAAGCAGCCCCAAACTTATAAAGGCCGGAGTAACCTTTCCGTGTCTCCAGGTTGTCGAAACCACGCACCGAACCGGCATTCGTTCCAGGGCTGAAACCGATCTCAGACACGTTCATGACTGCGCCACGGAACTGCGGCACAAGTCCTGTAGGGTTATGAGCGTATGGATTCCGGTCCGCCACGAAGACCATCGACTTGATATAAGCGTGCGAAAGAGGCGCGACGCGAAGTTCCAGTGCTGGTGTCGAAGGTGGATCGAAGGACTCGTAGGTAGTCACGAGGTTACCGAGCGCGTAGCCCATTGGTTCGAAGATGAAAGATGCGCCGTAGTGCTGTACTCCGTAGAAATCCTGGGCCGCGAACTGCCCGATCCGTGCGACGACCTGATCCTTGTGGTATCGCTTCTCAAGCCACCAGGAATCCAGGCGAAGCGTATTCCCGCTCGACATGCCGCTTGGACTTGTTAGCAGTTCAAGATACTGGCCGAGATTCCCGCCAGCCTGCCAGACAGCTGTCGCATGAAAGTAGGTATTTTGCCAGTGCGTCAGAGTTCCGAGGTTGAGGTCAACCGTGCCTCTAAAACGATTCCAACTTGCGAATCGTTCGGGCTGTTCGCTTCTGACGTTCCAGAGATGATCTGCGACGTATTGAAGATCGAAATGGACTCCGTGCTCTTCGAGCCGTCCTCTTTCACCTTTCCACTCTCCCAAGGCATGAGTTTGCATACCGGGCGCAAACTCATGCCGATTGGATCCACTCAGCGTCTCTTCGGAGGTGGTCTGCGCAGTCGAGTGCATGGTCCCCCAGCAGATAGACACGAATAGCATCAGGATTAGGTGAAGCCGCTTGCGTAACATGGCCGTCTCTGCTCATGGCGTTGGGAGATTCGAGTCGGGACGAATCGAAATTATTAGTTATGCGGAAACACCATCTGCTCTGGATTCACGATCTCGTCGAATTTCTCCTCGGAGATCCATCCCGTCTTCAGCGCCGCGACTTTAAGGGTTGTTCCTTCATCGAGCGCGGTGTGCGCGATCTTTGAGGCCTTGTCGTAGCCGATCACGGGGCTCAGAGCGGTCACCAGCATCAGCGAGTTGCCGACGAATTCTGCGATCCTCTTCGAGTTCAACTCGGTCCCGTCGACCGAATACTCGCGGAACTTTTCGCACCCGTCTGCCAGAATCCGCGCGGAATGGAGAAAGTTGTTGATGATGATCGGGCGCATGGCGTTCAACTCGAAGTTGCCCTGCGAGCCTGCAAACGCAACCGCGCTGTCATCACCCAGGACCTGAATGCAGATCATTACCATTGCTTCGCATTGCGTGGGGTTCACCTTGCCCGGCATGATCGACGATCCCGGCTCATTGGCGGGCAGAATAAGCTCGCCTAACCCACAGCGGGGACCGGATGCCAGCCACCGCATATCATTCGCGATCTTCATGAGAGCGACTGCAAGAGAGCGCAAGCCCGCGTGAGCATTCACCATCGCATCGAGTGAGCCCTGGGCCGCAAACTTGTTTGGGGCCGTCTTGAAGGGGTAACCCGTCAGCTCAGCGATCTTTGCGGCGATTTCTTCTGCGAAACCTTTGGGGGCATTCAGTCCGGTTCCTACCGCAGTACCTCCGGCAGCCAGCTCATAAAGTCCGGGCAGAGAATTGTGCACAAGACGAAGCGCATCGCGCAGCTGCGTGGCATAGCCGGACCATTCCTGTCCGACCGAGAGCGGCACAGCGTCTTCAAGGTGGGTCCGTCCGATCTTGATGACCTTCATCCACTCAGCCGACTTCGCTTCGATCACTTCGGCGAGCGCTGTCACTTTGGGGAACAGGGTCTTCTTCAGCTCAAGCACACTGGCAATGTGCATCGCCGTGGGAAACGTGTCGTTCGAAGACTGCGCCATGTTGACATGGTCGTTCGGATGGACGGGCGTCTTGCTTCCGAGCTCTCCACCAAGCAATTGGATGGCTCGGTTTGAGATCACCTCGTTCACGTTCATGTTCGATTGAGTCCCCGATCCGGTCTGCCACACGTAAAGGGGGAAATGGACATCAAGTTCTCCGGCAATCATTTCATCTGCGGCCTTGACGATGGCTTCGCACCTCCACGTTTCGAGGCGCCCAGCGGCTGTATTCACCAGCGCGGCCGCTTTCTTGACGTAACCATACGCATGGTAGACCTCTTTCGGCATGCGATCATGTCCAATCGAGAAATGAACTAAGGATCGTTGTGTCTGTGCGCCCCAGTACTTGTCCGCAGGGACATCGATGCCTCCCATGGAGTCGGTTTCATGCCGTTCTCCGGTTGCATCGATTCCGATGGGGACGTTGTTGAGTTGCGGTATGTGTTCCTTCTCCTGAGTCGACATATCACTCTCCTGTTAGAGTCACGGCAATGGACATAGCCGCAATTCTAGGGAGATGATTCGTGGGCCGCCATTATACGTTTGTATGTATAAGACCCCTGCGGCGATTAACACCTGGCTGTTGTTTCGAAATCGCTTGTGTCGTATCGCTCGGAATAGAAGCGCCGGAGGATCGCCAGTTTCTCACGGCTATGTCCGTTCTTTAAGAGCAAGTGATCCAGCATCGAGGAATGGAAGGGCGATGGTCGCAACGCCATATGCAGCGCTGATGGCCAGCAACCCCATATCGTGCGTGCCAAGAGCGCTGCGAATAAGTTCCAAAACCCCGTAGGCATTCATGACAGCCGCAAGACTATACGGATGCCCCACGATTTCAGCACATAATCTCTCAAACAACTTAGGGGACTTGGCGAGTCTGGCACCAGCATTGCGCAATTCGTGTTGAAAGCCGATTATGGCCGACGCAGGAATGTAGCCGAATGGAGTTCGAACGCGGTGCCAGTCAACAGAATGCGCATGTATGCCGCTCATCGAAAGTAGAACACTCCCGAGGATCACGCCAGCCGCATTGAGACGCGGTGCGGCGACTGGATGACGCATCTTCTGGCGCAAGGCGTAATCCGCTGCTATCCATAGGAATCCCACGGCCGTTTCCATATTCGGGTGGAGACCGTGCCTACTCAAAAGGCCAATATTTCCGCCAATGAGGCTTAGAGCAACAATAGTCGGTGCAGCAGCAATGGCTGCTCGCTTTTGTACTTCGAGCATCAGAAATCCAGATCTCCAAGGGGCGACGATACGGCCCAAGGAAGGGAAACAGAAATCAAGAATGAGTTTCTACAAGAGTATTGTGCTCATCGTCTGCGCTCCACGGCAGGTCCGTTGGCACGGCTGGGGATTGTTGGGCCACTCGATATAACCTCGGAGCTGAACCTCGAACGCGTTTGAATGCATTACTGAAGGCGCTTTCAGAGTTATATCCGAGGGAGTTTGCCAAGTCAGCGACCTTCACATCTTTGTCGCGAAGCGCTCTCTCCGCTAAGCACATACGCCATTCGGTGAGATAAGTTAGTGGCCCCGTTCCGGCAGCGGCTTTGAACCTTTCTGCGAAACCCGTTCGCGACATGGCGGCGATGCGGGCGAGATCATCCAGATGCCATTGCTTACCCGGCGCGGCGTGCATGGCTTGTAACGCGGGCGCCAGCTTTTGGTCCCGGATCACACGCAGCAAACCAAGAGAATTTGCATCTGCCTCCTCCAGGTAATGCCGCAGCATTTGAACCAACATGAGTTGCGTGATCTGTGTAACTGCTGCGCTGTATCCCGGCTGAGAATCCAGCCGCTCGCGAACGAGCTCCCGTAAGAGCCATTGGATCGTTGACGCTCGCGGAGACGCCGCACGAACAATCATGACCTCCGGAAGGATGTCCGAGATGAGAGGGCCGTGTACCTTGTCTAGCAGAACGTGGCCGCCCACCACGAAAGTTTCGTCAGAGGTTCCGACTTTCTCGATTGTCCCCCCCTCTGGCGGAAACACATCCTCGAGGCGGAGAGGGGTAGGGTCGAAGCCATCACCGACAACAAAGCCTCGCCGGCCAGACAGGAGCATGGCCTCGCCTTGCTCCAAATGTTCAGTTACCGTCTCGCCATCCATTCTGAGCCAACAGTGCCCCGTCGCTACTCCGAAGAATTTGATCTTCCCAGGCGCGGGAAAGCGCAGCGCCCATTCGCCTCCAGCTGTAAAACCTCCGGATAAGACGGAACGAGCATCGGCCAGTTCGAGGAACTCGGAAAAAGGGTCTGTCGCCATTTCTGTACTATCGCGCATGTTGTATGGATTTTCAAGCATTCAGAATACGGATAGAGAAGCCTAAAGTGATTATGGAGAACGATTTAGGTGTGACCACATGGCAATGACTGAGGCACACTTTAGCGCGTTCTAGGAACTGTTTTGCAGGTAAGCACGATACAGCATGACTGAGACCATCCATGTCGACGATATTGCTTACTGGCATGAGGTGATCCTCGCTCATCTGTTGCAGGGAGAGTGTTCCAAGATCGATCCGAAGTTCACGGCAGACCTTGCTGTAACGCGAATGTCAGATCTTCGAGTTGCAAGAATCCAGAGTGTTCCGCATCGCTATGAGAGAACTGAGAAGCATCTACGAAACTCACATCAAAACGACCTTGTACTGATAGCACAGTTGACGGGATCTTCGGTTCAAACTCAGGATGGCCGAGAACTCTTGCTCAATCCGGGCGAGATTATGTGCTTCGATTCGACCCGCCCTCTGACTCTTTCTCTACAGACTGAGTTCGATCAGCTCGTTCTGCATATTCCAAGGAGATCGTTCTCGAGTCGCTCGGACCTACGGAACGATTCACCACCGTGGAGCTCACCAAGCGGACTCCGGTGGGGGGACTCTTAGTGTCCTTTCTCAAAAGCATCGACCAGGTTCTGAATCAGGTATCCTCGTCCACGGCTTCGCAGCTATCCCAAACTGCGATTTCTCTGGTCATGACGACTCTCGCCGAACAATCATCGATGAAGCTCGACCATCCGAACTGGGCGCGGAATGCGCTTCTCTATCGCGCGGAGCAATTCATTCTGAATCATTCACGAATCCAAACGCTGACTTCTCAGATGGTTGCGGAGTCGCTGGGAATCAGTCTTAGATATTTGCAGCACATCTTTCAAGACATGAGACGGACACCAAGTGAGTGTATATGGGAATGCCGATTGCGAAACAGTGAACAGGATCTGAACAACCCGTGCCTTGGTGCTCTTACGATCAGCGATATTGCTTCCCGAAGCGGATTCTCCGATTTCGCTCATTTCAGCCGCCGATTCAAGGCCGCGTATGGAATTTCGCCAACCGAATATCGCAATCGGGCACAGGAGAAGCTTATGCGAACGACGGACCTCGCATCCTATCGACCGAATCTGGACGATACGCGCTTGCAGTGACGTTGCATGTCGACATTCAGTCGCGCTTAATCAGAGTTCACAGATCGAAACGAGAGGCGATTTTGCGCTGGCAGATGATTGATCACACGGTTGCTAATATCTAGCCCCATCCTCACTCCCAGGAGATGAATATCTGTGGGTGCGGGGCAGATTTGGTTACCGTGCATTCACGGGAGCGGCCTTATGTTGCGATTCACCGCTTGGATAAGAAGGTCCTTAATTGCGCGAGATGGCGTTCGGTACGTGATTCCGCCTGCCTGTGTCGGGGCTGCCTTCCTGATCGTTTCTGTGCTGCAGCATTTTTCCGTACGTGATCCTGTCATTTTGATTTATCTCACCGCAATAGCTGTAAGTTTCTGGTACGGCCAGAGAGGCCCAGGGCTCCTCGCATTCCTTCTCTCAACGGTTTGCTTGTTTAGCAACTTTCTGGAATTTGAGCATAGCTGGGTGCGAATCGTGTTCTACGATGCTCCCACCTTGTGTCTCTACTTTGTTTTCGCTTGGTGGGTCCAAGCGTTCGCCGAGTCACGCCATCAACTGGAAACTATTCTGCGGCGCAATGGCCAGGAGCTTGAGAGATCCGTACAAACTAGAACACGTGAACTCACACGGATAAACACGGAATATAAAACGATTCTTGACGCCGCCCCATTCGGAATAGCCTTATTTGGTCTCGACCGTATCGTAGAGCGCTGCAATCCTGAATACGAAAAGATGATAGGCTACGACCCCGGTGAACTGCTGGGAATGTCCGCCCCTCTGCCGAAAGAAGAGCGAGACGCATGGAGAAGACAAGAGGACGTCCTTCGATCAGGCCAGCGAGTGGTCGAACATGAAGCGCTTCGAGTGCGGCGCGATGGTACTCAGTTTTCTGCGACTATCTGGATGACACCCTTGCAGGATGGTCTGGGGCATTATCGTGGATTAGTAGGTTTTATCCTCGATAACACTGAACGCAATGCCCGTGAAGCGGAGCGCCAGATGCTCACCGCGCTCGTGGAACACAGTCCTGACTTAGTGGCGGTCACGGATGAAACAGGGAGGCTGACATTTATCAACACGGCTGGCCGCCGATTGCTGGGTCTTAGTTCTGGCGATGAGTTGAGCCATATCGATCTCCCTGAGCGATTTGGGCATGAAGGAGAGAGCAGCACGCGAGCAATTTTGTTGCAGTGCGAGCAAGGTCATCTCCACGTAGAAATGATTTACAAAGGTGCTGTCACCGGCCGAGCCATCCATCTTCACTGCACGTCGTTCACAATCCCCTCTGCAAAACCCGGTGATCTCATACTCCGAGCATTTGTAGCCCAAGACATTTCGGAGCGGAAGGCCGCCGAGGCAAAGTTGACAGAGTCTCTCGAAGACAATCGAAGACTTCTTGATGAAAATAGAACTCTTCAGGAGAAGCTGCAGCACGAGAACATCTCGTTACAGGAACGCAATCTCGCATTGCAGACCGAAATCGCCGATATTCAACGTGCCAGATTTGAGAAGATCGTCGGGGAATCTCCAGCGCTTCGCCGCACGCTTAGCAAAGTTGAGCAGGTTGCATCGACTGACGTTACGGTGCTGATTACAGGCGAAACCGGCACCGGCAAGGAACTGATTGCGCAGGCTATCCATGAGAATTCCAAACGAGCACAAATGCCGTTCCGGGCGATCAACTGCGCAGCCTTTCCTGCGACGCTGATGGCCTCCGAACTCTTCGGTCATGAGCGAGGAGCATTCACAGGAGCGGACCGCCAACGCCTAGGTCAGTTTGAATTGGCCTCGGGAGGCACGCTCTTCTTGGACGAAATCGGGGAGCTCCCGCTCGAGACGCAGGCTATGCTCCTGCGTGTGCTTGAGGAGCATACCTTCGAACGACTCGGCGGAACGAAGCCGATTCGCTCCGATGTAAGAATCGTCGTTGCTACCAATCGAGACTTACATTCGAGTATGCAAAAGGGGGAGTTTCGCCGGGATCTGTTTTTTCGACTCAGCGGGTTTCCGATCGAGGTCCCGGCGCTACGCGAACGCAAGGGCGATATTCCTCACCTGGTACAGCACTTTGTAGAGGTCTCGGCAGCGCGGCACGGCAAGCGTATACGGAACATCGAGAAGAGGGCGATGGAGATGCTGCTGGCGTACAGTTGGCCTGGGAACATCCGGGAACTGCGGAACGTTATCGATACATCGGTCATCATCTCGCCAGGCGAAGATCTGGTTATCGATGAGGAACTGCTGTTTGGAGTTGAAAGCTCCACGGAGCCGGGTACGGGCACGCTGAAGGAAAAGATGGATCAGTATGAGAGGAGCCTGATCGAGCATGCTTTGGCTGAGAGCCGCGGGCGGGTAGCCGGCGCATCGGGCGCTGCAGCGTTTCTTGGGCTGCCACCTTCAACACTATCCGCTCGGATGCAGGCATTGAAGATCGACGTCCTAAAATTCAAGGCGCTCTCGGACTGAGCTTCAAAGTTTACTCATTCCGTCGCGGTGCATGTGCGATCAATGAAGGAAAGCCGCGGAGCCCCTCTTGCGAAGCTCCACGGCTTACATGCCAGCAGTGATAGCCGACGATCACTTTGACGTCGGCGGTGTGCCGGTTCGTTGGTTAGGCTTGCCACCGATGATGCAAATGGTCATTTTGCTGGCGGTCAGTTCGATTCTCACCGTCCCGTCCGCTGTTAACTTCTCGAAGCTTCCTGCCTGCAGGAATTCCGCGAAGTCGTCTCCTCCGACGGCGTCTTTGACCTTGTCATAACGGATCATGCGCTCTTCTACCGGGGCATCGATAGGTAAGGCTTCGTAGCCTCGCGCATAGACCACCCTGTTCACGGTATCAGTGCCTGGTAGTCCCGGTTCCCCATTCGACATGAGGTAGATGCCATCGTCCTTGACGAGCATGAGACCGGGGCCGGGGTCGGCGGTTAACCCATACGGTGAAACGTGTTTGGGTGCCGTGCGGGCATGTGTAAGTAATTCGAGGACGGCATCGCCTTCAAAGACAAGTGCGGCTTTGGATTTCATTGTGTCGATTCTCCTGATCGGAATTTGCTTGCATGAGACGAGTGCCCTCCAACTCAAAATTTCTTTCGTTTTGTGCTCCCGCTTCATAGCTCTCAGCAACCGGCAGGGCCGGAGGGTTCAGTCAGGGCCGCAGAGCGCCGCATGGCGGTCGAAGCGTTAGCGAAGAGCCTTGACGGGTCCTTCCGGCTCTGCAAAACGCACGCCTGAAGCGGGAGCACAAACAAACGAAGAAATGTGGGCGACCTTCCTTACGCAGCAATGGATCCGTGGGGTGATGGCAGAATCGTTTAGTGACCAGGCGCCTCCCAGCCTTTGTTGGTTAGCTGAAGTGTGATCGTTTCGTTCAACTTCGAGCTGCCGCCAACAGTCGTCCGAATATTCCCGAATTGGCTCTGAATGTCTGGTCGTTCGGCCCAGGGCGCGAGATCGGAGAGTTTGTATGTGTAGGTGACTTCCGTCTGAGTAGCGGGTTGGTCGCTGGTAGGTTCGGTCCATTTGACGATTGAGTCGACGGTCTTCGATCCGTAGCAGAATCCAGCCGATTGCGTGAGGACTGCCTGTGTTTGCCGGAGATAACGCTTGCCATCAGTGGTGGGTTCGTAACGCCGGACATGCTGGCGAGTCATCCCGCCGAAGATGCCAGGGAGATTGGTCTCGGTGTCCAATGACTGCACCAGTCCGGCTTTCTCCAGGACAGCCATCTGGGCAGCGATGCCAAAGGTCAGCTTCTGTTGGGCTGCGGATACATTGATTGGAAACGGTTCCCCAAGCCAAGTGCAGGTTTGCCCTCGACTCTGAAGGTATCGGTTAATGGCGTTTTCAAGGCTCGTTTCACTTGGCTTTTGGTTGCTTCTGCAGCCTGTGAACAGCAGAAGCCCGACGATAACTGGATAAAGCGATCTGCGCATGATTTGTATCCTCATAGCTGAAGCACCAAACAAGGATGTACAGTCGTCAAGGTGCTCAGTTAATTTCGATTTTTAGAGCGAGTAATCGGGTGAAGAGTTCGTCTACCAGGTTCTTCAGGTCTCCGTACCTCTGGTCATGCCGCATAAACAGCACGGTCTCGATTGCCAGATATCGGTCGGTGAGTGGGCGGAATACCGTGCCCGCATGGCTGATGTGAGAAGTTGATCTGGGGAGCAATGCGATTCCAAAGCCATGAGCCGCGAATTCGAGCGCGTGTGCTTCGCTCTTGACCTCTTTGAATAGAGGTTGAATGCCCAGGCTGGCGATGTACTTCATGACCCGCGCATAAAAACGTGGCTGCAGAGACCGCGGCATCCAGAAGACCATCTCCCGGTCGAGATCAAGAGCGGTCAGCCCGGATTTCTGGGCGAGACGATGGTTCCGGGGTAAGCAGACTGAGAAGCCTTCCCGGCCCACTCGCTGAACCCACAGATCTTGATCGGAAATCGGACCGACTCCTAATGCGGCATGTAATTTCCCTCGGAGCACCCTCTCGACAAGCTCAAGGGTGTTTGCCGTTTCCAGAACGATCGCAGGCTGTTCCTCGGTAGAAACATGCGAGGGCTTGATTCCATTGAGGAGTGGCAGGAAAGCACTGTGTGTATAGGGGGAGTATCCGATGCGGTATGGACCCAGCTCTATCCTGGCTTGAAAACGAGCCAGGTCCCATGCGCGTTCGGCGTGGAGAATGGCGATCGAAGACTCCTGCACAAACAGTCTTCCGGCCGTGGTGAGTTGAACTTCTCGTGTCGAGCGATCGAATAGCTTCACGCCGATACCCTTCTCGAGAGCTAATACCTTGCGGGTGAGTGAAGGCGGCGTGACACCGAGTTTTCTGGAGGCCCTGATGAAGTTTCCTTCCTGAGCAATGACAACGACCAGTATGTTGATTTCGAGCGGATACTTGTTCTGCATGAACATCCACCTTGTAAAGGAACGCATGAGCAACTCGCTGCAATGTGGCGTTCCCAGGTTGATGGGATTTTCACGTCCCCTGATGATTTGGGCGGTAACGGGGCGTCTGCGGATGAAGCTTCTCGAACGCCACTATCCACGGACGTCAGGAAATGCCCGGTTGAAGCGTGGACATCTCGGCTCAGGGTTGACCTACGTTGTGTTGGAATGCTGATCACGTTGAATGTGTTCGGCTCTCAGTCGATGCGAAAAATGCGCTCGTGAGGCAACGCGGCTACGCGTGCCCCCTGATCCGAGATCGCGGCGGTGGGGCCTGTTTCGGCTCGCGATGTTTAGCAGAGCCGAAGGTCGGCCTATCCTGAGATTCCTTGGTTGCCCGCTAGGGTTGGGATGGCCTCCGACAATCGCCAGCCTGCTTTCGCACTTACTCATCGACGGACCCCCTGCAGATCCTTCGATTGGGAGAAGCGGAGGGTGTCTCCTTGACTACGTGCCGAGACAGCGTTGCTTTCATACCCTGTGGGGAAAGGATCTGGCTTCATCAAATCGGTGTTGAACGGAACAACACACGACAATGAGCTTTAGCAACTGGTCTGCCATTGCTATTCGATTGAAAATAAAGAAGTAACTATGCTGATTGACTCTCGAAATCCTGAGAGTTCACCGGATTTCGAGAGTTTGTGATCTTTTCGCGTTTGTTCAGGAAGGATCCCAAGCGTGGATACGAGCCGTTCTGTTCCGATCACTCTAAACAGACCTGCCGACGCGAGCCACCTCCTCGATCCGCCGTCGACCTTCCTTCCTGCTGATGTACACGATCAGATCAAGAGAACGCTCCGCGTCTTCTTTAGCCACGTTTAACTGAAGGTTGGCGGCACTTCGGATCGCCAGGCTTGCCAAACGCCGTACCGCTTCATCGGCGCTGCTTGCATGGATCGTAGCCAGCGTACCGCGATGCCCGGTATTCATTGCGTCGAGCAATGTCCGCGCCTCGGGGCCGCGCACCTCTCCAACAATGATGCGGTCAGGCCGATGCCTGAGCACTGCTTTCAACAAATCATCGAAGGTGATATTGCTGCGATGAGTATCGGTCTGAGATTCCGTTGAGACAATGTGCGGCTTACGGATGTGCAACTCTGCGGTGTCTTCGATGAGCAGGATACGTTCGTGTTCCGGAATAGCATCCGCCAATACGCCTAGCAACGTTGATTTCCCACTGCCCGTCCCACCGGCAATGAGAATGTTCTCTCCGTTTCGGACAGCGCTCGTGAGCAATTCGCCCTGTTCCGCTGTGAGCATCTCTGTGCGTATCAGGTCGGACAAGGTGTAATCACGACTGGTGAACTTTCTCACCGTGACCAAGGGTCTGGGATTGACCACAGGTGAGATCATGGCGGCCATGCGGCTGCCATCAGGGAGTCGAAGGTTAAGAATTGGAGAGTCCGCGTCCAGCTTCTTTCCGAACCGGTTGGCAATCACTTCGAGTCCGGTCAGTAAAGCCCCGTCTTCGAACTGCACGTCGGGTATCTGGCGAACCTCGCCTCGCTCCTCCACCCATACTGTATTGTCAGGATTCACCATGATCTCGGAGATGGTCTTCGATTGGAGCAACTGCTCGATCGGTCTGAGAAACGGAATGATGATGTCAAAGCTCATGTTCGATACTCCTGTATTTCAAAGGTCACAATTAAAAGTGACCGCCGTGGTCGCGGCGATGGGAATGTGGGAATCGCAAGGCGATTTCCAAAGGCAGTGGGAAGGATGGGAAACAGCGCGACCGTTTTCCGCTTCTTTCCACTGCCTGTCATTTCCAGCGCCGACAAGGTCGCATGCTGCTATATCCGCCGTGGATCGAAGTCGATCTTTTCCTGCTCGAACCAGTTCATGGTGACGGGCAGGAAGTCCGGCTTGAGATAGCAGTACGTCGGCGGCAACGGGCTAATGCCATCGAAGGCGACGACGATGGATTGAGCATTCCTGAGATCGAAGAAGACCTTCTCCTCGAACACAGGTTCCTTCTGTTTCTGATACTGCTTGACCGCCGCCACGGAACCTTTACTCGCGGACGTCCGGCCCGAGAGCCATCCGACGTTGGCGTTCGTCGAAGTCTCTGAGAGCGTGTATCCGATGCGAGTGCGATCTTCCTTGCCGCACAGCTCCGATGCGTAGCGTGCGGTTTCAGGATCTGAGGTCGTGAGAAACACCTTATTCCGAAATGCCTGCAGCAGCGTCTTCACGCCTTCGTTCGGCAGCGCGTCTTTCAGACTGGCGACGGACTGGGTAGCTACGATGGGGATGCACTTCGGCTGCCGAGACAAACTGAGATAGCGTTCGTCCCCCGTGGGATTATCCCCGCCCACTGTTGCGAAGTTCTGATACTCATCGCAGATGAAGACGGAGGCGCGGTAGTGTTTCTCGGGTGCGGCATCCATCCTGGGGATGCGCAGGAGCATGGCCCGCTGATAGTCGATTTTCATCATGGTCCCTATGGTCTTCGCGAGCGCCGGGTTGAGGGCGACAGGAAAGTTCAGTCCGACGACTTTGCCGGTTTCGATCAGCTCTTCAAACGGACGCATAACGATGCCTTCGGGATCAGACATGCAATTCTTGCCCTGATAGAGTTCCTTCGGCGGACAGAAGACGCGGCGCACATCAGGATCGGTCTCGAAGAGCGAGAGGAAGACAGCGATGCCCTGCACGATGGATGTCTTGACTTCGGAACGGAAAAATTTTGACCGCGCCTATGGCCATGCCCACGCCGAAGACGATTCCGGCGAGGGTTTTCTTGCTCTGGCCTTCGCCATAAGCGAACATCAGGCCACCGACAACAATGGCGACCAGCGACAGGCCGGTGGCGATGGTGCCGGTGAAGGCGGTTTTGAGGACGTTGACTGCGTTGTCCCACGGATCACTGCCAGTTGATTGCGCGTACACGGGCAGTGCCGTCAGGAAGAGCAGCGAAGGTGCGAGCCACCTCCGCCAGTGCGCGCGCAACGTCGTAAGGCGATGGCGCAGACGCTTCGAATGAGTAAGTGTGTCCATGTGCTCCTTTCATTTGCGGTGGGTGAGGGGCACTCCCCGTTGCAATGTCTGGAGCTGAAGGTAGGCGATAAATGGGGGGTCGATTATTACCTTTTTCGACGCATTATTCCATCCAGAGCAATAATCCGGACGGGCGCGGATCATGCATTTGGACGCATCGATAGCGCGCGTATGAACTCGCGCTGCGCAGGCGCAGAGCATGGCATTCCCACCATGACTGGCAACCAATCCGCGGGACTAGCGTGGGTCAAGGCAGCAGCGAGCACGACTTCAGAGGAGTGTTCGCCTTGAGGCACGGCGGACACGCGAATAACATCCCGCCATGGCGGGAATGCTCCTTAAGCTACGAGAGCCGCCTTGCGGCGGCTCATTGGAGAAGTGTTTGAATATGGTTAGGCGCGGCAGACAAATCACACTTTATGTCGCGTATTCGGCCGGTCGAAAATTAGTTGCATCCATCAAGGCACCACGAGTGATTTGGCCTGAAATCGTCAGCCGAGGATCAAACTCCTACAAATTGCTGGGGGGACTGACGCGATCGCGCCAATCCCACCGACCATCGTGAGCCCTGTCCGGGATGTATATCAAGCAGAAATCTACTCGCGTTTGCGCATCCAGAGGCTGAAAAGATAGAAAGGTGAAAGGCCTCTAGATCGCGATGGCGCCCATGCTGAACCAGACGTGAACTGATGGATAGTCAAAGGTTGTCCTTTTCCCCAATAAGGGCGCCAGAGTCCGTAGAGGCTCCAACCATGTCGAGTGGACTGCCTTGAGTTCCGCCTCAACCTCCTGCATAACCTTTGCACACAGGGTATCCACAGAAACACGGGAACCAACCTTATCGCTCATAGCCTTCTTCTTGAGAGGATCCGATGAAAGGCAAGCAAGATGAATCAAGCCGACGGCAGGAGCGCTCGGGCATTGCCGTTTTGCTTCTTGCATTTGCTCAATCAGGCGATGCAATTGCTTGCTCCTATGCTTATCTGAATCTCTGCGAAAGACGAGCTTTGCCTCGATAATGAATGCAACGCTCTCGTCCGGAGTGTAACCAACGAGGTCCGGAATGCGGGTACCGGCGAGACACCTCGGGATATTCGCGTAACACTGTTCGCCATAGACAGTGAATGTTTCAGGGCTGGAAATACCGCTTAACGCCACGAAGGATTCTGCGTTGAACCATCTCTCACGCCTTGGTCCGGCAAGAATATCTGCCACTAGCTGTTGCTTTGTGATGAAGTGACCGAAGATCGCTTTGATCGCTTCGCTTTCAAATGCCATTCCTTCCCCTTTGGCTATGATAGCTCGCGAAGCCAAGTATTCTGGAATCTGAGGATCATTTGCAACGCCAATGACCGCGCCACAGAATTCGAGCGTCCCTATTCTCATCGAAACTCTTAGCAGGGGATTTTTTCCCATGCTCAGGTGCCACTACCTCGTGGTTGACTTTGAGGTCCCGAGGGATCGTTGGTCTCTCCGTATTGGCCAGTCAATCCTTCCCTTTCTGATGCTTGGGATGGCCGGGATTGTGCAACAACCGTTCGGTGGTGGACTATTCGATAATCCCGTGCGAATCGAGGACTTGTTCGCGCGTGTTGAAGTGGAGGAGGCATTGGTTACATTCGAGGATCTATGGATGCCGGAGTTCCTCTTTGAATCACCGAAAACCGGAGACGTGTATCGCGTCAGTGTTCCTCTGTTTTTGGCTTCGTTCGCATATCGGGATGGGAGAATGTCGCTGGAAGATTTCGAGCATTCTAGTCGGGAGCTGCACGAGCAAATTCAATTGTCGAAGGAAGAGACCGTCGCCTTTCGCGCCTGGACCGAGGAACAATGGGTAGCTGCGGAAAACCGAGGGCCGAAAAACCCAGAATTACAGGTGCGGAGAAGACGCGACCAGCAATAGAAAAATTCAGTGGAGCACTAGTGAGCAAGCTACGAGTAACGATGATCGATGTAGGTTGGGGCGATTCCATCTTGTTGGAATCCGAACAAAGCGGTGGAAAGAGCGCGTTTGCCCTGATCGATTCCAACGACACCACAACGAACCGATCTACCTACATTTTCCTAAAGCGATTCTTTGAGAAGAAGCAGCAAATCGTCCCCAGTGAGTCACACATCTTCGATTGGGTTCTGCTAACTCATGCCCACGCCGATCATGGTCAAGGGCTTCAACGAATCCTTAAGGACTTTGGGACATCTCGCTTCTGGTATTCCCGCTCTCTCAACCGCCCAGCGTTTGCTGGCGCCCTTTTGCGCTATGCCGACCGTTCGCCTCGGGTTGGTCAGGATGATGCGTTAGACTCAAGCGCGCTGTTGCCCTCGTTTGGTGCGGCATCATTGCAGGTTATTTGGCCTCAACCGGGCGTTCTTTCACGGAATGAGAACGACAATTCCATCGTCCTAGTCATCACGTTAGGTACCGTCTCTTTTGTTTTGACGGGAGACGCGGAAGCCGAGGGAGCATGGCAAACGATTGCGGGGCACATTCCCTCTAACACGAGGTTCTTCAAACTGCCACATCATGGCGCCGCGAATGGAATGTTTACTAGAACAGGCACTTCGCCGTGGCTGGCGGCGCTTCCGCAAAACGCCGCAATCGGGATCAGCAGTCACGTCCGGCCGTTTGATCATCCTGATCCAATCGTCATATCAGCCTTGGGATCCCGTCCCATCTATCGAACGGACCAGCACTACCACATAACTATTGAAACCGACGGCAACGCCGTCCAAGTCAGCTATAGCCACGTTTAGCGCGGCGTAAACACATGTGCTGCCTTTCTCGAAGAGCGCATCATCGCCAAATCACATTCCGGAACATTAATCGGCCCTGGAAGAGTGCATCGGGCTGTTGGCGACGGCCTAGAGGTGCTGCTCGAATGCGTAGATAACGGAACCGACCGCATTAATCATCTCGGCCAGTCTCTTGTCGAAGGTGTCAGAAGGGTCACACGGAGCGGGAAGTTCATCGCAGCCGATAGTGGTTCTTAGTTGCGGATTGACGGAAATCTGCTCGCCGCCCTTGAAGCCTTTGAGATGGAATTCCACCATTATGGTGCCTTCTTTTAGGACCGAAGGCGGCAGCACGTGCAGATAGTCCACTATGACTCCGTTGGGCAGTGTGAAGATTGGGTCTAGGTCCATCGGCCACGATCCCATGATGTGCAGTTTCCTGTGCCTATCCTTGCGAGCAAGTTCATGTAAGAACCCAAGCGACCTATTAATGTTCTTTACCATCTGAGGAGGAGGCAAGGACGGCGTGAGGAAGGGTTGAACTCCTTTGATAGCACCCTGGATTCCAACGGGTAGAGCGGCAAGACGACGCTTGACGAGATTTGGCCATTCCTTTGAGTCATTTGAAAGCGGGAACTCTAGCTTTCCCTCACCTGGCGGAGGATCACTCTTTGTCGCATAAATTGCGGCTTGATAAAGACAAGCGTCCAAGGCAGAACGTAGTTGATAAAGTTGCTCGCCGAGAAGCAATGGCAATTCATCGGGAATACTTCCAACCTGGGTAGCCCTGAGTACTCCGTTTCCGTCACGATCGATCAGTTCCGCCTTTGGCGTGCACAACTGTCCTGTCGGGATCTCATTCCACAATCTTGAAAGAGACTCGCCATGAGCAATCGCTCTCTGTAGACGCAAACGTGCGACCGCATATTGGCCCATGCCAACATCATTCACCTACTCATCCATTTTGCCAAGTATATTGCTGCCTTTAATGCTAAAGGCTCTGCTGGAGCCGTCACCTATCTCGAGCGGCCGAATCTTGGCTCACGCATTATCGCCAAGACACTCATTGAGCAATAGGGTTGCTTCCGATATGCCCACTTCCCGTTACCAATCCTCAATGAATGCGTTAGCGATTCGGCGGTTGTCGAGAAAGCAGGAAGAGATCACTTCACAATCGATTTCCCGTTCGACAGCCGGTTTTTACTGATTCACAAGGCTCAGCTTCTATCTCTTTCTCTAAGAGCCGGCGGCAGCATCACGCTTATGATTTTCCATCTGTTTCATTAGTTTGTATTCCAATGCCTTCAAGAAGGCATTGCGTAGATGCGGCTCCAGCGCGCGGTCCAACGCTGCTAATTCCGCGCGAATAGTATGTTCGTCACTTTCATGGATCGTTTCGTTGATGCACAACCATGCACAGAGGTGCGGCGTATCTTGGACGGCTCCTTCAGCCAGTACGAGCTTAGCGAGTTTCTTTGCCTGGCCATCGTCCGACAAAAAACCCTGAACGGTTCGTTTCGCGAAAACAATACAAGAAAGCTCGCCCTTGCTGATGGCCTTTCGTCCCTCTAACGCGGCGACTTCTTGTAGTTCCTCTAGCTCTATATCCCAAAAGCTAATCTCTCCAGAATCCATTCGCTCACGAAGTCTCTTTCGGAGTTCCTGCCACGCTGGAGAATTGGATCCGCGCTTGTAAAAACACTCGTAGCGGACGAATTGGGTAGAGCTGATTGATATCTGTGCCTTTCGCGATGCTCGATACAGAAGACCGCTCGCCAAGATATTCCAAAGGGCGCAGGTGTCCGCAACATTGAAAATAATGAACGTGGCGTATGCACTCATTGCGCACCGCCCGTCGTGAAAAGGGATTTGATTTCACTCATTTCATGCTCTCTTATTAAGAGCATCTCGGCGGCACGGGCGCGCGAAATCTGACCTGAATCGAGAGCTTCGAGGCACTCATTAACGTAATGCATTGAAAGCCCACGCTGCAGAAGAGATAGCTTTCGTTCGCGACTACGACCTGATTCGGACGCAATCTCTGGGTCGACCTTCTGGTCACGGGGCACTCGCACCCCGCGGAGCTGGTCGAAAGTATTGCTGTCTATGATCTGTTGTTCCTTCAGGGAGATTCTCAACATCTCGGTGCTCACCCGGAGCCTTTTCGCCCAGTCCACGATGCTGGCATTGTTCCAAGCGTGCACACTGGACAATATGGCTCTGGCAAAAGTAGGGGGAACAAGATAATGAGAAGCAAACCCATTGGCACGGACCTCCACTAGATTTGAGCCGTCCTTGCTTAGGGACACATTAAATTCGCTATCCTCCATGAGCGCGTGCGCCAATTCATGGGCGGCGGTGAAACGTTGCCGGTAGACATCTTCATCGAAGTTCACAAGGATGCACCGACCTGCTTCAGGATGGCGGATCATCACGCCGGAGATGCTTGAGTTCTCCAGCTTCCGGCGAAACACATGGATTCCCAGTCGGCGCAAATCCCTGAAAACGTCCGAGGGCACTTCTTCATCTTTGTATTTGAAATGAGCCCTCAACTCCTTCGCTGCTGCATGGCCCTGCGCCTTATAGTTCGTGCCGCGCGGTACGAATGCAAATGAATCGGAACGGTGATGGCTCTGCGTCCAAAGCCACGACTCGCACTCGCATAAATACAGGAATTGCTGAATGGCACGCCTGTCGGTCTTACTGAACAGACTGCCATGCTTCCTGTATAGGCTGTCTGTCTCTTCGAAGGCCGCCAGTCTCTCGTTCGAGATGAAGAACTTGTAATCGCAATCGAAAAAATCAGCCAGAATCAGGACTTCGTCGCCCGTAGGGTCAGCTTTGCCAGCCCGAAGAGACGATAATCTCTCCTCTGGTATGCCAGTGCCGGTTATCACTTCTGCGGGATCGACGTTCAGATGCTCCATGGACCGGCGAATCTTGTCTGCGAAGGCTGCGCGGTCAAAGGACATCGGAACGAAATCTCTCCTAAAGAATCAAGGGCACGTCTACTGTGTGGCGAGTCCATGATACGCCCTGCCGTGTTTCGGCCCATGCTAGACGTATCTAAGCTGTCGAAGCGCCGTCAGTAGGAACTGCATCATCTTCCGGTGCATCCAGCACCGGTTAACATGGCGTGGAAGTCTTCTCAAAGTCCATCGATCGCGGCTTCGGTGCGGTATCCAGTGACCTGTGCATGTTCGACCATCTCCGGCGGAGCCATATGAGCTGTAATCAACGCCTTCACTTGTGTGTTGGAGGATGGCAGCCCAAATCGCTCCTAGACTTAGGCCACCCGCTGATGGATCCTCGTAAACGCCGTTCGCGGAAGTTAAGCATGCACACGGCTGCGCAATCGCCGATGCGCTCATAGTGCCTCTTCAGGCGCAGCGCATATGCGAGCAGCAGTCTAGCTGATGTAAGTGCTCTCAGAACTAAGAAAGCCGCCTTGCGGCGACTCTCTGTTGAATTCTTTGCATGCGCTCAGCTGCGAGTTGGAAATAGATATCATCCATTTCCGCGCCGATATACTTGCGGTTCGTAAGTAGAGCTGCTGCACAGGTGCTGCCGCTACCTGCAAATGGATCGAGAACGGTCTCGCCCTGAAGAGTGAAGCTGCGAATCAGTTGCGCGAGCGCCTGCACTGGCTTCTGCGTCGGGTGGAGTTTGTTGCCGCTGTAGGGCATATCCATCACATCGCCTAGTGGCTGCTTGGGGAGTGGTGGGCGACCTTTCGCGAGGAGGAATGCCTGCTCATGCTGATAGCGAAGGAACCTGCTCTTCGAACTGTAGCTCTTGCGAAACACGATGTGTCCCACCGGCTGAAATCCTGCGCTGATCCATGCATCAAAGAATCTGTCGATCTTCGTCCAGCCATAGAACATCACTGCAACTCTGTCCTGTTTGAGGACTCGATATGCTTGCGCCATTGCAGGCTTGAGCCAGCTCTCATCGACATCATTGTGAATGGTGCGTCCAGTGCGATCACGGTAGTTCACCAGATACGGCGGATCGGTGAGAATGAAATCGACGCTGTTCGCCGGCATCTGTTTCATGATCTCGATGCAGTCGCCGTGATGAATGCGGTTGGTAAAGCTGATCTGCTGCTCGGTGTGTATTGCTGTGGTTGCCATCTCTGTAATCTCCTTTGGCCCCTCGTCTCTGAAGTCGCTCGGGACACACCACGCGAAGCGATGCGAGGGACCCGCCTCCCAAGGCAAGCAAGTGCATTTTCGGAAGGTTCGGGAAATCTTTTTGCGTTCTCTGCATAAAAGATTTTCTGAATGCCGAAACCCGCAGGGCGCACGCAGTGCGAAGCAGAACGCGCGCAGTCCGCCGGGCGGCGGTAAAGGCCCGAAGCAGTGTCCGGGCGATGCACAGAGCTCGTATGGCCGGAGATCAGATCAATGGCGAACGCTGCACGAGAGCGAGTGTCAGCTTTGAGGTGGAGTCATCACGGAATGCGGTCACGCAAACGCAGCGAACTACTGAACCATGCCAGTCTGCCCGCCGGTCAACGTAGCCGCAATAAGGGTGGCCTGATGAAAGACATCTCTCGGCAGAACCTTGAAAAGCGGCTGAGCATCCTCGATCTCTTTCTGAATGGGCACAAGGATCATCTCGTCTTCGCAGTCGGTCGCATGATTGGATCTGAGCAGACGAAGAAACTCAGCTTTGTTGTCCGAGGAGTTGAAGGAGAACAGTAACTCGTAGGCGTCTGCCTCGGGATCGCCGAGCAGTGCGAGCATACGTGTGTCGGTCATTTGAGCATAAGCCAGCATGTACCCGATCCTCTCCGTAGCCTGTGCTCGATCTTCTGCATCATGTTGTGGCAGAAACTCGATGAGTACGATCCAGTCTTGCTCGTTGCGCCAGAATGGCGGGATCACCGGGCCGCCTGGCGGATTGAGGGGTGCGCTGCTCATTCTCTGGAATCATCGCGCATCAGGCGAGCCATATCAATCTATGGCTGCCGCCATTGTGTCTGGAGCACAACGAAGTGTGTCTCGGATTATTGCTCTGGATGGAATAATGCGTCGAGAAAAGTAATAATCGAGGGCCGCTTTCCGATCTAAGTTGGCTTCATCCGGAGCGAAGAGGGCTTATTAAGCCTGATTGCGCGGAGGGAGGTCAATCTTCATGAACTCATTGCTGGGCACGGTGCAGCCATCGGAGCCGTACATCGAGGCCGGGCGGGCTGCTGCTTATCTGTCCATGTCGCGCAAAACGTTGCTCAAAAAGGCGCGTTCGGGGCGCCTGCCAGGACACCCGATTGGGGACGGGCGCAAGAAGATGTGGCGTTTTCGCATCTCGGAACTCGATCGCTGGATGCAGACAGAGGTAACATCAGACAGCGACGGAGGCCGTTCAAAGGGAAGGAAGTCTTTTCTATGAAACGGTCACGATATCAATCGGGAGCTCTTTTTACGGAGCCCCGGAGAACTGGCCCCGAAGTGTGGGTCTATAAGTGGCGCGAAACAGGTCCGGATGGAAAGCGCCACTCGAAGAAGGAGGTTCTGGGGACGGTGGAGGATCTCCGCACCCGGAGCGACGCGCAGAGGGCGGCTGAAAAGTTCCGCCTCAACATCAACCGCAAGGTCACTGAATCTTCCGGACCGGCGACCCTGCTCAAACTGGTGGAGCACTATCGGATGAAAGAGATGCCGATGGACTCTCACGAGGAGAAGCGAAGGTCGACGAAGATGGGCTATCTCAGCAACCTCAACAATCATATCGTGCCGCGCTGGGGAGACTACTCTCCCAAGAACATCACGACGGTTGAGGTTGAGGAGTGGGTCAAGTCGCTCAAACTTGCTCCGGCAAGCCGGGCCAAGGTCCGCAATGTACTGAGCATGGTTTTCCGTCATGGGATGCGCTGGGGCTGGCTTGAGAAGAACCCTGTCACTCTGGTGCGTTGCAGCTCCAAACGCCTGCGCCGACCGGACATCCTCACCGCCGAAGAGTTCCGGGCTTTGCTCGGAGCGCTTCCAGACCGGGAGCGGCTGATGGGAACCATCTGCGCAACGACTGGTCTGCGGATCGGCGAGGTGCTCGGTCTGAAGTGGGAGGACATCGACTTCACTACGCACCTGGCCGACGTACTTCGTTCCTACTCGGACGGCGCCATCGGTCCGTGCAAGACGGAGATCTCCGAACAGCCGGTGCCTCTCGATGAGATCGTCATCGAGGCGTTACTGGCATGGCATCCGGTCTGTGGTTACCCGGAGCCGGGCGATTGGGTTTTTGCCAGCGACTACAACTTCGGCAAGACTCCCCTGTGGCCCGACAGCCTGCGGACGAAGATTCTGCAACCTGTCGCACGCAGGGTGGGGATCCGGAAGCAGATCGGCTGGCATACGTTCCGGCGTACCTATAGTTCCTTGCTGGCCGACACCGGCAACGATGTGAAGGTGGTGCAGGAGCTGATGCGCCACTCCAAGCTCAGTACAACGATGGAGGTCTATACGCAGGCGGGTATGTCGAAGAAGCGTGCCGCGCAGCGCAAGGCCGTCGATGCGTTGTTTAACCGCGATTCGGAGGCATTCAAAGGAGAGGAAGGTACGGGAAAAAGGGTTTGCTCCCTTATCGCTCCCTCGGAATCCTTATTGCTCCCGGATTCCGCTCGCTAAGTTGTTGAAATGATTTGGTGGACCTGATCGGGATCGAACCGATGACCTCTTCCATGCCATCGACCCAACTATAAGCATATCAACAACTTACAAGACCCCGGTGGCTCCCTAAGTCCTTGTAAACACATAATACCCCGAGAACCAACGTATCGCAAAGCGTATTACGTGTTTCTAAAGATTCCACCACAAGTGGCATTATTTATTTGGAAGAGGTCATTTCTGTGAACGCGATGCGATTCTCTCTGCGTGAGGCGGCTGCCATCGCCGAGATTCCAGAAAGCACGATTCGGACAGCGATTGAGAAGCGGTCTATTGCCCCGCCATCCTCCCGCGTCGGTAAGGCCATCCGATATGAGTTCGATCTGAACGAGCTGCTTTTCATCAAACTCCTAACCGAGTTCCCGTTCTCTTTATCGAAGGAAGATAAGGACGCTCTCCGGCAGCTCTTGAGAAAGTCCGCAGACCCAACCGGACGTTGGCAGGCACGAGGCTCCGATCTCGTAATCAAGAAGGACGGGTTGTCGGTGTTGGTCCGTTACCGTCTGCTGCGAAGAAATCTCGCACGAAGGGCCAATCTGTATCGCTGGGGGTTCGACCGAATTGCCTCCGACCCTGAAATCCTCGGTGGAGAACCACATTTCAAGGGAACCCGGATTCCGGTGGAGCACATCGTAGGGCTGCTTCGTAAAGGAATCAGCGAGAAGGAAATTCGAGACGACTATCGTGCTCTCGGTGATCTTGATCTGGCGTTCGCTTCCATCAGCGCTCTCATGAGCCCTCCGCCGGGTCGCCCCCGGAAACCTATTGAGCTTCAGCGCAGTTGAATAAGCTGACCGAAAATTGATTTCTACGTCAGTTTTTCTCTGTATCACCCGGATAATTGACGTATAAATCAATTTTCCTGAGCAAAGGGTTTCCCATTCCGTATGGCTCAGACGGTAGTTTCGGGAGTTGTCCAGGGTCCACCAGGCGACCAATGGGAAGCTATGTCGGATGGCAACGCCACGGGAATCAGGAACTCTCGCAAGTCTCGAACCAGCAGACCGAGATTCTCTGGCGCGGCGTGCATGTGTTCGCGTCTGAGATAGACTCTCCAGCGTGCCTCCCATTGTTCCGCGTATTGGTCTGTCAGACCTGTTGGCAGCTCTGCGGGCGAGGGAGTATTCCGTCGCTCAAAGGTTCTCTGTACAGCGGCAAAGAGACCAGCGCGGTCGAACTCAAAGGTCCGGGAGATGAGCCAAAGATCATAGAAGTCTTTGAGCCGACTATTGGCGATCCCAAGGACCACCATTGCGTTGAACTTTTCGGCAACTACGGTCTCAACTGGATAGGTGCGAATATGCGGTGCGGGGAAATCGAGGAGAACAGGGTAGTCAACCTCGACCGGCCCTGGCGTAATAATGTCCCCAAAGCCGATGTCTACCTGGATGGGGATGCGTGCTCCATCAATGACTGCATAGGTCTGGACGCGAACGCCGCCGTATTCGAGGTCTTCTCGGATCGGTGCTGCGGTAAGACCCTCGATGTCGAAGGTAACGCCATCATCAGGAACAGCAGTCGAACAAATGGCCTTGAAGGTATCCGCCACCGCCTCTGGGTTATTTGCTCCATAACCAAGCAGATCCAGGTCTCGTGTAGGACGAAAGGGATCGGCCACCCATGTCACAAAGAGCAGCGCACCCTTGAGAATAAAGCGTTCACGATGTTCTGAGATGCTGAGCCGGTAAAGCAATCTTTCCAGAGCGTAACGGGTGAGGAGAATCTGATAGTCGGCGTTTTCTGCACGGGAGCGTGCGAGGAGTCGGGCACGCACCGAAGCGCCGATATTGCGAGTATCACGCGGCATCCGCTACGACCGCCTCTACATAAGGACGCATGACCGTCCAGACTTTTGCCTTCTTTCCATACTGCCAGAGTTGATCCGGTGTACATTTGCGATGCCGGATACCCTCGCGCAGCCCTTCCATTGCAATATCGATGCCGATCTTGTTGCGGTATCGGAAGCAATCGACGACGGTTCGTGCGGGATTTGTAATGTGGACCTTATAGGATTGAATGGAATACCGCTCTACACCCTCAGTCATTGCCCACCCGCTGAATCGGACAAATCGAATTGGCGGGTAGCTGATCGTCGGTTTCCATGCAGTGCGTTCTATTGCCATCCACACCTCAGAGGGCATCTGAAGCGTGAGCATGTGGAACTGCAGAGCGGAGATGAGACAAACGACTCCCTTCGGTATAAGCACTGCAGCCTCCGCAAGCGTATGAGCTGCATCGATCTGGGCATCAGGAAGTTGGTAAAGTCCGCGTGCGGGCCGAATGATCTGCTGGTCTCTGACAAGACGGGCCAGCGTCTCCGGTTCGATGTTCTCGGCGATGAAATCCCTAAGGCGGAGCATTCCCCTGGCCTTCAGAAGGTCGAGAGCGCGAGTTCTCTGCGTAGGGGGCATGTGATAATTCCTATGCTCCTACATATATTAGCATAGGTTTTGTAACACCGCTGGTGAACTGTAGGGGTAGGGTTCTATTCAAACGCCGCATCACCGCCTAGTACGGACGTTTTCAAGAGGCTATTTGAGAGCGTTTTGAATCCTGGTAAACCAGTCCCAAGTACCCGATTAAACAAAACAGTCAGGAGAATTGGCTCTTCGTTTTGCCAGTTGTGCAGTACCGGCGAAACTTGCCAGCCTTCGCTAACAGCTCTATCAACATAGCTAATCAGTGTGCCAGGTATCGTATTGAGAGCATGGCGCTTCACATAATCGCGGCGCTGCGACAAAGCCGCAGCATTCTTCACCACATTCGTGATTTCCCTTCGTACCTGTGGAATAGAAAAATGCTCAAGTGCATGCCATACAGCTTCATCAGTTTTGGGGCCTACTCGGACATCGGGAAGCCGATAACTATCAACCTCCTGCACAAGATGATCGAGCGCGTCATCGTAGGCAAGCATGCGCCAAAGTTCCGCGACGGCCTGTCCATATTCCGGATCGTCTTCCCGTGCGTCGATGATCTCTCCCAACAGTGTCATAACACTTGGGAAGGACCGGCCATTCGTGTCGCGGGCAAACTTCCAGTGAATGCGATGAGGGAAATAGCTCCATCCGCCCTCTTTAACTAGCTCAATCGCCCGCGGAGGAGTCGTGTCCTCCATACCGAGAATGCCTCGGTTGAAAAGCCTTCCCAACAACTTGCCAGAAAGAGTCGTAGTCGTACACAGATGTAGGGCATCACTCTGTTGGAATCTTCCGTCCTCGCATGCCTCATCGGAAGCGAGCATGATGCCAAAGGCAATCACCGCATCCGTGTATTCGATATCGTCGTAGCAAAACGTTTGATTTCGTTGACTGGCATTAGCGATTACTTCACGAAGAGCAGCAAACCTTCGCTCCTCCTCCTGTTTCTGCTTATCCTGGCGAGCCCGATTCCTGGCCTGAAGACACGATGTACAGAGATGATCTCCATAGACCCTAGCCGTGAATGCAGAACGCGATGAAAGCTCTTGCGGATAGTCGCAATCGCAACACCGAATCGCAGGATTCACAGCAGTAGCCGCTAATCTCACAAGTTTGGGAACGTCCTTCTTGAGAACCCCATGCAACTCGGAGATGTCTTCAACAGAAGCATCCCATTTGAAGCGACCATCCACCATGCCGCCGCTCCAATAATCGAGGGCAAGCTGCCTATACTCCGGGTAGGCTTCTTCAAAGCAGAGAAACGGACGTGCAATGGATTCCATAGGGGCTGCGTTCTATTTTAAGAGAACATCGTCGCTGGAAATCTGGGGATCTTTGTGCGTCTAAGCAATGACCTCGATATTTGGCCTAGCAGACCAGCCGTATCCAGCTTGGCTGTCCGATCAAAGTCTGGGCCGAAGCCGATCCAAAAGGCATCCCCTGGCGAGTTCATGAGCAAATAGGTCACATTGCTGGAATTTTCGATTCCGGGAGGGCATTCCTTATGAATTCCACTATGTCTTCTGGTACTTCGTCTGCCATGCGGACAGCACCGTCGGCGAACAACTGCAAACCGTAACTTCCGAGATCTGTCTCAATCTCAACCTTTACCTTTTCAACAATGTGAGGACGATTCGCTATGAGCTTTGCCGCAGAAACCAAAACGTCTTGCTCGCTCACAAGAGCAAAACGGGCTGTAGTATGTGCGTCAATTGCTAAGCCCGATATCTCGATAGACTTAACAGATCCGCGCAAATCATTTGAGATTTTGATGCGTTCAGCCCATTGCACCGGGTCTACAACGAGCGGTTCTACTGCCACCTTAAAATCCAGCAATTCCGCGATCCGATTGATAAATACACGAAGGCTTCGTGGAGGATTTCGGCATTCGATCTGAGGATAGCTTTTTGAGAACTTGAAGTGAACTTCTCGGTATGTGACTCTTTCGTAGTTAAATGTTTCTCCGAAAGGATTCTCAATGGAGTCGTTAACAACAATTTTCTCAAAATAGCGGCCCTCAAGTGTATTAGGCCGAACTCTGTCAAGAACAAAACCGTCTCCGACTTCATCGGAGAATGGGGCGCCCTTCAGGCGCGTGGCTATAGTAGGCATAGCTAATGGCCAATCCGCACCCAAGAACCTATACCTCTTCATTGGCCACACCTCCGCCTTCGTCTGGCGTGTCAGCCGCTACTGTCGGGACGTTTGCACTTGCAGAACTGGCAAGCATCTCCGAACGAAGCTCTTTGTATAAGCTCATCCCTCTTTGCTCCAACAGTTGCATCAATAGCTGCTTTTCGTCATCGGGAATTACATTGAATCCCTTTGTGTATTCACCATTTTTCTGCGTCGACCAGCCTCGTACGGCATACCGAAACCCCGTTCCAACAAGAGGATCCGTAAAGCTCGCGTCGAATTCCACAACTTGAAAAGGAGAGGAGAGTCGTTTCGCAGACCATTGAATCTTGCTGATAAAAAAACCACGTCGCTGAAGGCTCTGATATTCGCGTGAAGACAAAAGAGACTTCCCGTGCAAAGCAACTGCCCGGACAATTCCCAGCATTTCCTGCGCTATTCTCTCTTGGTCTGAAGAGTCCTCGCCATTCTGATCGTCACTTGCCTCCCCTAATTCATCGAATCCTCCAGATGGAGGACTCCCTCCATCGCGGGACGAGTCAACTTTAATATTCGTTACATCCACCATCTTGAAGTCCGGCAACGTCGTCACCAGTCTGTAGAAAAATTCGGTCTTGGCCTTAGGTCCGCTAAAACCTGAAAAATCGATCTCTTCGATATCAACCACCGATGATCGAACTGCATTCACTCGCTTCGTAATAGCTCTTGCAATTGATTCGGCTTTGACGTTCGAGGGAAAAGTTACGACTGTCTCATCCCCGACTACCTTGACCTCGATGTGTGCTTCCTTCTTCTGAACCTGCCGGAGGCTGGTTCTTGATAGATCGAGTTCGTTATACTTCACATCAAGCGCGAATCCAGATTCGCCGATTAGATGCGAGGATAGACGTTCTCCGTCACTCACGGCTGCCTTGATGTATTCCCCTGTGATGGCTTTTATTTCGTCGAGCGTTAGAGCGGTCTTCATCCGGAAAGATGCAGTCTTTTCACCACGTCCCGATCTCTCAAATTCTGCCTGGATAGCCGAAACCTCATGAAAACCGAATGTAAGTAGAGATACGTTGTCGGCTAGAGTAACTCGATCTTCTTGCTCCGAATAATAGATACCCCGCGTTCTCGCAAGATTGAGGAGGGCGGCTTCGCCGAATTGCTGACGAGCTGAAACGAGAGCGTCGAACAAATCTTTGTCTGTTGCGTAGTAAAGCAACTGGGGTTTAGCCATGGAACATACCCACTTCGATCTGTGAAAACTGGCTCACGATGTTTGTAATAGAGCTATATTCAATTTTATTGAGTAGCGCGGCCATTGCCTCTCCTCCATCGTAAGCATCTACGTACTCATTGATAGCTCGCTTAAAATGAGCAGGCGCATTTGGGTCGGGATCCAGTAAGCGCAACTTAATGGCTATGCCCTCATCGACCATTTGATAGTGCATTAGATAATCCAATACATAGAGGAACTCCTCGATCGACTCTCCACGTCGCCGATAAAAGATGACATATCCAAATTGGGCTGTGCCACGCTGACCGTACTCCAAGGTAATCCATGGTCCAGTGAGCATTTCAAGCGTGGCAGCCCGAGCCTGTACACGCTGAACGTTCTTCCTGCGAACAAGTTCCGGATAATGAAATCTACATGAACCTTCGTCCGGCAGTTGCTTCTCGCCCCTCATGTAGACAATCTCGTGGCGAACATTGTCGAGCCACTGAATTTGTCGCGGTCCAAGAATCACGATGCGTGAACCTTTAGGAACCTTGATCTTTTCATGTTTCAGAGATGAGAGCACGCTGTCGAAATTCTTGTCATATTCTCCATCGTGGTTGTAGACAAAAAGCAGGCCAACTATGGAAGCGTTGACGTCCTTGTCGAGATACATCTCGCTCCAGGTTCCGCTGATTTCCGCGCAGGCCAGTGATGAAGCAAGGCTTTCCATGGCAGATAAAACCGCGCCGGTGGTGATGCTCCCCTTTGCGTAGCTCTTGAGGTCGCAGTTCACATATGTACGGTGCAACGAATATGGTTCGTCGTAAAAGAACACGACATCGCTTGGATGGGTTTGCCGCTGGTGTTCAGTTTGTTTCTCGCATGGCCAGTTCTGGTTCGTGCTGCCAGTCATCTTCCAACCAAAGACAGGAAACACTTTATTCGCCAGCAGCTCGGCTAGTTTGGCGATGTTTGCAGTTTCGGCCATGGAACTCCAATGATCTGAGAAAGATAGATGTTGCCGGTGCAAGCATTATATGCTGGATCTTCCATCACTGATCCGTGTAGCTCGGACTCAGCCTATTTGTATTTGAGACGCTGTTTTGCTGATATCCAACGGCAGTTCAGATGAGGTTGTTGCTTCAACAGAGTGAGAAAGCGAGAATCTGTGGTTAGCGTATGCCAAAAACAACTCGATATCAGTCTTTATAAATTGGTTTCTCGGAAGCTAGCCGGCACAACTGAGCGTTTATCGTTACTTCCGGCGTCGCAGCCTCGTTGTGGGACTACTTATCTGTAAACCTCGTTTCTGTCCCTGTGCATAAATGATGTCCCCAGTTAGCTATGCCCTGTTAGCCCCTTGCGCGAGCCGTATCTCTGCCACATCCCGATTCCGTTGCACCGGCTCTGCCTGGTTTGCGCATGGCCTGTGATTTCTTCCCCGAGGTCTTTGACGTGACAAGAATGATCGGCTCCTGGTCCGGGAACGTGGCAATCATAGTCAGATGGCCGCCCATTGCGGCAACGGTGCGCTGCATCGTGGACAGACGCGGGTCCTTTCGCTGCTCCAGCCGCGAAATCTGCATCTGTCCAATTCCAAGAGCTTCAGCCATCTTTGCCTGGCTAATCTTGCGCCCTTTCCGCAACTCAGCCAAAGTCATTCGCTGCTCGATCTTTTCAAGTAATTCAGTGCCGCGAGCCGCAATGGACTTCTGACGGCTCTTCGGCAACGAAGCAATCACCTCATCCACATTCACCAATCCACGCATCGCTATCCTCCCTTCTCCCTTGACTACAGACTGTCGAGATGTTCCCTGTATCGTCTGTCGGCCTTTTCAATCAGCCGACGATAGAATGTCTTTTCGCTTCCACCTGATTTGTCTCCGGCCACAAGCAGGATGGCATCCCGCTCAGGATCGAAGGCAAAGGCCACGCGCCAAACGCCACCATCCGCTTTGAACCGCAGTTCCTTCATGTTGGCGTGCTTTGAATCCTTGAGCGTATCCACTTCCGGGCGTCCAAGAGCCGGACCATAGTGTCTGAGAGGAGTGAGCATCGCAAGCAACTCATCCTGCACCTTCACCGAAAGTTCATCGAACTCCGCCTTAAACTTCGGATGAAAGTAGGCATTCCAACTCATATAACAATTATATGCCTTATTGAGCATAATGCTGTAAAGGGCATATAGAAGGATCGGAGAGCAGCATCTCCAGCCCGTAAACGCCAATCAATACAAGCTGGATGCTCAGATTGCTCTTGGGGTGTAAATCCTTCAGCTTCAGCAGGCGGTTGATATAGGACCGAAGATGTCGTAATTTAAGTTTATTGACTGTAAAAGGGATTAGGGTCTTGAGCAGGCCCTCGTGGCTGTCTTTTGGCGAAGCGCCGACGAGGACCCGGAGATCGACAACCCGAAGGCTGAGCGACTGATTTGTGAGTATAAGATTCGGCAGCCATAGAAGCAAGAAAGGCATCGGGCATGGCTGGCGACATTCTCTCCTGGCGAACGACCGCTTCCGTTGCCTGTGTCCAGGATGGGGCCGTCGTTTCTGTAGAGGCTGAAGGTATCACAGAGGCTTCCGACGCGAGCCTGCTTGAGTTGGAGACGACCTATGCTCTGCGCCGCCGCGAGATGATTCGTTTCCTCATCCACTATGGGGTTGATTTAGTGGAAGCGGAAGACATCACGCAGGAAGTTTTTCTGAATGCTTTGAAAACTCCTGAGCGTAAGCGGCTCTCCGATCATCTCTTTCGCTGGCTGCTGGTATGCGCGAAGAACATGGCATTCAACCGCCAAAAGAAAGAGAAACGAGAGGTCCTTGCTCCTTCGGCACTGTGGAGGCGATGGGAGGAAACCATCGGAGATGGTTTGCCCGGAGCGGACATCAGGATTCAGGATCGGGAAAGATGGGGACGGTTTTATCTGGCGCTTTCCCAACTGAACGCGACTGAGCAACAGTGTGTTCTCCTGCGCTGCCAGGGCAGAACCTTTCGTGAGATCGGCGAAGCCATAAATGTTCCCTTGAGATCGGCCATCTACACCACCAGCTCCGCGTTGCAGAAGATGCAAGGCATACTCGAAAACGCCTGACATCCTACACTGGTGTCAGCATGTCATCGGAGACCCATCCCGAATTTGAGACTCTGCTGTTATGGCAGACGGGCGAACTTGAACCCGATCAGGTGCGCGAAGTGCAACGGCACATCGCCTCCTGTGCATCGTGCAGGGAGAAGCTGGACAAGCTCGATGACCTCTACAGCGAGGGAGACTGGGCAAATGCGCTTGTGGCGGAGCGCTCCATGCACGTCCGCCTGACGAGTGAAAAGAATCGCTCTCGATGGATACGGAATAGCTGGCCTGCCGCGGTTGCGGCGGGATTGATCGTCGCGGTCCTGCTCTACACAACCGAATTCACACCCTCGGCGCAAGCTGAGACGTTACTGAATCGGGCGATCACACGAGAATCGGAAACGGCCTTTCACCCGCATGTTTTACGCATCGGAGCGGGAAGTCAAAATTGCAACGTGGCTTTTGCCGAACCCGATATGCCTGTCATTCAGACGGAAACATCGGGAGCGTCCATCTGCGGCGACATCGACCGACAGTTGCACTCTGCCGGATGGAACTGGAGCACTGCCCTTTCTGCCAAGGGTTTCGAGCATTGGCGCGCATCGCTTCCTCGGAAACACGATGCCATCTACAAGACATCCGACTTTACGGAGGTCAGCACCCGTACCGACGACGGACCGATCCATGAAGCGACATTGCGGTTGCGGAATACTGACTATGCGGCTGTCGCGGCCAGAGTGCAGTTCACCTCGGATGGCGTGGACTCATCGGTAGAGATTGAAGAGACTCCATATACGCCTCCAGTCGAGACAGCATCGGCTCCCATCATGGCTCATACTCCGGTAATGAGCCATGATGTAACTGAGCCGTCGCTCTCACCGCTGGACCGCTCGGAGGCTGAGGTGCGATTGGCGCTGCATCGCATTGGAGCCGATACCAATATCCTGCTTGCAACCAATCGGCAGGCGGACGCTATCCATGTGTGGGGCGTTGCCCCAACGCCAGACGCCAAAGCATCCATCGTGCAGTCCCTTGCCAACATTCCCAATGTGTCTCTGGCAGTGGTGACTGCGGCCGAGCAACAGGCTTCACAGTCTCCTCTTCCGTGGCAAGCTGCACACAGCGGCGCTCCGCCTCTGGCCTATGAACAAGTGAATGATCTGTTCAAGAACAATGACGAGTCCCGTCAGAAGTTTCTGAACGACCTTGACGCAATTACGCGCCGAATACTTGGCGAGGCGAAAGCACGAGACGCCCTGCTCAAGCTGGCAACGCACGACCGAACCTCGGATGACGGCGTTCCTCTTCGCAGTGCGGCTGATGATCTTCAAATCAAGCTATTGGCCGACCAGCGGTTACTGGTCGAACGCCTGAGTCCTGTTTACGCCGCTTTCCAGCAGCCGCTTCCAAAACAGCCGTCCCCTCTGAGTTATGAGCAGGCTATGGAGGTCTATCTCCTTATCCATCGGCTATTTATCGCGGATGACAGCGGCGGCACGATGACTGCCGAAGCTGCTTTTGGGAAACTTGGAAAGCAGCCACTCTAAAAGTTTTCCACAGATTTTGGTAAAACCGTCTTTCCCGATTGTTCTTTGTGCAGAGGAACAATCGGCGGGTGAGACGACCCACACGCCCAGGCACTTCTGGCGAAGCGATGCCGTTCCTCCGAGATCGATACCAACGAGGAAGGCGCGTTCATGTCTTTGAAGTCCCGTACCTTATCTGTTCTATTGCCCCTGTTCTGTGTTTTTGCTCTGCTTCTTTTCTCTGACATTCCCGCATTGGCTCAGAGTGCGTCTGTCAGCGGTCGAGTCATTGATTCATCCTCCGCTGTTGTCCGTAAAGCTCAAATCACCTTTACCGATCTGGCGAAAGGAACGGCACAGACGACACAGACGAATGATGGAGGTTTCTATTCGTTGCCCTTTGTGCAGCCTGGGACTTACGCGCTTGCTGTCGAAGCGAGCGGCTTCAAACGCTTCGAGCGAACGAAGATTACGGTTGAAACTGCCCAATCGCTCGTGCTTGATGTGCGCCTGCAAGTGGGCGACGTATCCCAATCGGTCACGGTCGATGGAAGCGGAGCGCAGATTAACACCACGGATGCCAGTGTCAGCACAATTATCGACCGGCAGTTTGTTGAGAATATTCCACTGAATGGCCGCAGCTTTCAATCTCTCTTGACGATGGTGCCTGGAGTATCTGTAGTTCCTTCAACAGGTGCTGGTCAAGGTGGCGAATTTACTGTGAACGGTCAGCGTACAGAAGAAAATTACTTCACAGTAGACGGAGTTAGTGTCAATACGGGAGTGCAAAACACAGGCATTTTCCAAGGAGTAGGTGCTGGATATTCTGGATCACTACCTGGAGAAACCGCTCTGGGTACGACCCAAAGCCTGGTCTCGATTGACGCTTTACAGGAATTTCGCGCCACGACATCAACTTATTCGGCTGAATATGGTCGTACTCCGGGCGGACAATTTACGTTTCAAACCCGCTCGGGAACAAATGAATGGCATGGTTCCGCTTATGACTACTTTAGGAACGATGCTCTCGATGCGAATAATTATTTTAACAAGCACACCTTCCCGATAACGCCACGACAAGCAGAGCGACAGAATGATTTTGGCGGAACGCTTGGCGGCCCCGTCAGAATCCCTTGGGTCTACAACGGAAAAGACCGGACCTTCTTCTTCTTTTCTTATGAGGGGCTTCGCCTTCGAAACCCCAAAGCTGCGGAGGTGACACAAGTACCAAGTTTGCAGCTTCGACAAAATGCTCCTGCTGCGCTACAACCTTTCCTCAATGCTTTCCCCGTGCCGAATGGAGCCGATTTAGGAGGAGGGCTGGCGAACTTTACGGCAGGCTACACAGCACCAAGTTCCCTGGATAGCAGCAGTATCCGTATAGATCACCATTTCAGCGATAGGTTCCAGATTTTCGGGCGATATGCTGATGTTCCTTCCAGTTCGTTAAGCCGCTCCACATCGGGCGTCTCGGATATGGCAAATCCTACGACTCAAAACGTCCATTCAAAAAACCTGACGCTGGGGATGACTAATACGTTCACAAGTAGTATTACCAGCGATCTCCGGTTTAACTTCACTTGGAATAACGCCGCAACCCGCTCTACTACAGATGAATTTGGAGGTGCGACACCACTGCCCTCAGATTACTTAAATACAATTGGCGGTTTTTCTCAAGGAGGAGCCATTGGTTTTTACCTGCTTTATGGAGGATTTGATCCCGGATTACAGGTCAGCCCATTAGTCAATAAACAGCATCAACTGAACATCGTCGAAACCATGAATGCTGCGGTGGGGCATCACAACCTACGATGGGGCATCGACTACCGTAGACTTCTCACCGATGGCTCAAGTCCATCTGTTCAACAACAGGCGGTTTATTTCAATGCGGCTCAAGTCACAGCAAACCGGACCAGTGCCTATGCTTTTCTTGGACCTGCCGAAGTCGCTCCCGTTTACTCAAACTTCTCCGCATTTGCACAGGATGAATGGAAGGTTATTCCACGGCTTAGTTTGTCACTTGGGCTGAGGTGGGAGCTAAATCCTGCTCCAAAGGACGCGAACGGAAATAATCCATACGGCATCACCAGCATCGACATGACTACTTTGGCGTTGACTCCACAGAACACGCCTTTATGGCATACGACGTATGGAAATTTTGCGCCTCGTTTCGGAATGGCGTACCAACTGCATCAGCAACCGGGTAAAGAAACCGTCCTGCGTGTGGGAGCGGGCATCTTTTACGATACGGGAAATACATCGAATGCTTCAGAGGGATATACCGGACAGGGACTCACTACAACCGCATCATTCTCGCAATCCAGCTTTCCATTGACTCAAATGCAGATTGATTCGATTCCGAAACCTAGTGCGAACGCGCCATATCAGAATCCGATTTACGGATTTGATCCGAATCTCAAACTCCCTTATACATGGCAATGGAACGCGTCGCTGGAGCAAGCATTGGGGGCAATGCAAACAGTGACCTTCAGTTATATTGGGTCAGCAGGTCGGCATTTGCTCGTACCTCAGTCCTATACCCCAACCAGCAACCCTAATTTCGGAAGCGGTGGTAGTGTCGTTCTGACAACAAACGGGGCGTCATCCGATTACGATGCTCTCCAGATTCAATTCCAAAGAAAAATGTCACATGGATTGCAAGCACTCGCCTCATATACCTGGGCGCATTCTATCGATGACGCAACAAACAATTTTCTTGTGGATGATGCGCTGCTTCGCTCTGATTCCGATAATGACATTCGAAATAATTTTCAACTCGGGATCGACTACCAGATTCCTGGAATCTATAAATCTCGCCTTCTTGTCTCGTCGCTAGCCGGGTGGTCGTTAGATGCCCGAGTGTCTTCAAGGTCCGCCCTCCCGGTGGATGTCTTGGGAGACCTCATATTAGTTCCCAGCACAGGAACATCCCAGACTCTTCATCCCAATCGCGATCGAACAAAATCCCTTTACAGTTATGACCCTGCGGCTCCGGGCGGTAGATCTATCAATTTCTCCGCTTTTAGCATTGCTAAGGATAGTCAAGGGAATGAAATTGAGGGAGATGCCGGACGTAATTCTGCACGCGCCTTTTGTGCCACTCAAACCGATCTAGCTATCAATCGCACGTTTCCTATCCTCGAACGATGGAATATCCAATTCAGGGCTGAAGCATTCAATATCTTCAATCAGGCAATCATGGGTGCAATTTATAACCAACTCTCATACGGACAAGGAATGTTCGGATATGCCCACAATACCGAGAACAATCAACTTGGCGGTTTGAATTCTCTCTATCAGCTCGGCGGGCCTCGTTCACTTCAACTCGCTCTCAAACTACATTTTTGAGCGACAGTACCCAGCCTCTGTTCCGAGCAGGATAAGCACGGAACAGAGGGACTGAGAGAGATTAGAAAATGAGTTATTTTGATAAGCCGCAGCAAGTTAGGACTCGCAAGATTATCTTTCAGATCCATGTCTGGACGGGACTCATTTTGGGTCTCTATATGTTGCTTATAGGAACCTCGGGATCAATCTTGGTTTTCGATCACGATCTGGCTAGAATATCGAGCTTGCGAACACCGCCTATAGGGCGAATCAAAGGTGCCGTCTCAGAAACGAATGTGGCAGCCACGCTACGGGCGGTTCAGAAAATTTTTCCTAAAGATGAGGTGAGCGGAATCACCTTGTCAACATCATCAGAGCCGTTAACCAAAGTATTCCTCAGAACAAAAGCTGGTGAGATGTTTTCCGTTTCAATCAATCCGCATACGGGAGCGATGACAAGAAGTGGAGAGCCGCCGTGGCTCTTATGGACATTCCATCTTCACCGCGATCTCTTGGCTGGCAACATCGGATTATTAGTGAACGGTATCGGAGCATGTTTTCTTCTCATTCTTTGCATTTCAGGAATTGTTGTGTGGTGGCCCGGCGTAAAGCATTGGAGATATGCCCTAAGCATTCGGTTCAAAGGTAGCTGGAAGAGAATCAATTGGGACATCCACCGTGCAGTAGGCTTTTGGACATTGGCACTGCTCTCAATGTGGGCTATTTCTGGCATTTATTTTGTATGGTCAAAGCAGTGCTCCGATCTCATCAATCGGTTTTCGTCTATCTCTGCGACCTTGCCACCCCACTTCGTCGTGCCGGTCAGGGCAAAAAGTCCGTGGCCTGTGTTGGACGTGATGCTCACACAGGCAAAACTATCGTCACCTGAATCAATACTCTCGGGAATCAATTTTCCAAGCAACAGTACATCTCCACTAACGGTATATATGGCACGCGGTGAGCGCGGTGATTTCAATCATATGGATTATGTCTACCTCGATCCGTCAACAGGGAAACAGTTAGCTATCTGGCATAGGGGTGTAAACCCGACGTTCGGCAGCAAATTGGTTTTTTGGCTTGTGCCCTTACATTTCGGCATCGATTGGGGACTACCTATCAAGATCATTTGGGCATGTTGCGGACTTGGACTTCCCACATTGTTTATTACAGGGACATTGATGTACTGGAACCGTTCTCTTAGCAAACAATGGCGGTTGCTTAAGGGTAATTCCATGATTGACAGGAAGATGCACGACTTGGATAGAACTTCGCGAATTGAATCAAGGCAACTGGTCGACTGAATAATTCTGTTCCTAATTTGCAGATACGATGATGCGGAATCGTAGATCGAAACTCGCAGGATGGTCGATGAGGAAATTTGTTTACCTGTTTTTCCTATGGATAGGAGTGGCGACGGCGGCGGCACAAAAGCCAACGGAAACGATTCATGGTGCAATATTTGATGCGACTGGCGCAGTCATTCCTGGAGCCACGGTGACAGTCACCGGGCCGGATAATTGGACGCGCACGATTGTCTCCGACGAAGAAGGCAAGTATCTTCTTCGCAACCTTACCGCAGGAGAATACATCGTGAGAGCCGCCGCGACGGGTTTCATGCAGCCGCGTGTCGTGCACGTCCATGTACGCAATGATTCCATCGCAGTGAACATTACGCTGCAAGTTGCCTCTCAGCAGGAGACGGTAACAGTGGAAGGCGGTGACCACATCCCCGTTGGCATCGAACCCGGCGAGAACGCGAGCGCCACGGACATCACAGGCAACGACCTTCAGACACTTTCCGACGACCCGGACGACCTGATTACGGACATCCAGACAATAGCCGGTCCATCAGCGGGTTTGAACGGCGCTCAGGTCTACATCGACGGACTGACCGCAGGAGATGCAACACTTCCCGACAAGTCTTCTATTCAGGAGATACGTCTCAACCAAAATCCGTTTGCGCCGGAGTTCGAGTCAATGGGCCTTGGAAGAATCGAGTTGCTGACCAAGGCCGGAACGGATGCCTACCACGCGAGTGCGTTCTTCAACTACGGCAATGATGCCCTCAATTCCTGCAATCCCTATGCTCTCGAAAAGCCGCCCTTCGATCTGAAGCAGTACGGCGGGAGCTTCAGCGGCCCGTTCAACAAAAAGCTGTCCTACTTCTTCGACATCAACAAGCGAGACATCGGCAACGGCGCGGTCGTCAATGCTGTGACGGTCGATCCGACGACATTCCAGATAGTCGAACCGTACACGCAGGTCTTCAGCAGTCCTTTCCGGTTTTTGAGATTGAGTCCTCGCGTCGATTACAAGATCACCCCAAAGCAAACCCTGATGCTCCGCTACGGCTACACGAAGAACGACTACGACCATTACGGCGTCGGCAGCTTCGATCTTGTCTCACGCGGCGCAGCGGCTCATCTCTGTGAACATGCGGTACAGGCGACGGAGACGGCCATCCTTTCCCCGAAGATCGTCAGCGAGACCCAGTTTCTTTTCCTACATCAGCACCACACCCATCAGGCCGACACAACCGGCCCAACGCTCGAAGTCGAAAACGCCTTCAGCGGCGGTCCTGATCCCGAAACCTTTTCGAGTTACATCCATCATCACTATCAAGTCCAGAACATCACGACCGTGGGCGAAAGGTCGCACACCCTCCGGTTCGGGGCGCTGATACGTGCCGTGTCGATGATTGACACCTCATATGAGAACTTCGGTGGGACGTTTACCTTCGGAGGCGCTTTTGCGCCGGTCCTCGATGCGAACGACAATCCTACCGTGCCCGGCGTGGTCTGCAACTCGAATGGCGCAGCGCAGACCGGATGCACAACGATCAGCTCCATCGAGCAGTACCGGCGCTCCCTCGTATTTGAGAAAGCCGGTCTCAGCCCGGCCCAGGTTCGTCAGCTCGGCGGCGGCGCAACGCAGTTCTCCCTCAATGCGGGCCAGCCCGTCGCCTACGTTGGCGGGATCGACTTCAGCGCCTTCGCAGGAGACGACTGGCATATTCGACCTGATCTGACTTTGAGTTATGGGCTTCGTTTTGAGACGCAGACCAATATCAGCGATCACGCCGACTTTGCTCCCCGCCTCGGATTTGCATGGAGTCCGAAGTTCGGCGGTAAGGCATCTAAGACCGTCCTTCGTGGCGGCTTCGGCCTCTTTTATGACCGATTCTCGGAATTGAATGTCACGACAGCGCAACGCTACAACGGAATCGCGCAGCAGCAGTACCTTGTCTCGAATCCAAATTTCTTTCCGAACATACCGCAACCATCTACGCTCGCACCATTCTCTGGAAGCCAGGTCATCCAGACCATTAGCCCTTCGATGCGTGCGCCGTATCTCATCCAGAGCATGATGAGCGTCGAGCGACAACTGCCCGGAAACTCGACCGTCACACTCAGCTACGTGAACTCGCATGGATTGCATCAACTCCGCACCCGCAACATTAATGCTCCATTGCCGGGAACTTATACCGGCGTATCCGGCGGCGGGACATTGCCTTATCTGAATCAGGGGCCGATCTACGAGATGGAGTCAGCCGGACTCTACAACCAGAATCAACTGGTGGTGAACGTCAACACCCGCGTCAATAAGAAGGTCTCGTTGTTCGGCTCCTACACGCTGAACTATGCGCGGAGCAATACGGACGGACTGAGCACCTTCCCGGCCAATCAATATGACTTCACCGGGGAATACGGGCCTGCCGAGGATGATGTGAGGCATCGTGGTTCTCTCGGCGGGTCGATCACTCCACTATGGGGTGTGCGCTTCAATCCTCTCATTGTGCTCCAGACCGGCCCACCCTTCGACATCATCACCAGCCAGGACATCTACGGAACCGGCATCCTGAATGCGCGGCCCGGATTCGCTACTGATGCGTCTCTGCAGGGAGTCATTGCGACCCGCTACGGTTTGCTCGACCCGAACCCGACTACGGGGGAGAAGATCGTTCCACGCAACTACGGACGAGGCCCCGGACAGTTCCTTGTAAATCTCCGCGTCGGACGGGATTTCGCCTTCGGGGAGCACGGCAAGGACACAGGAAAAAGCAAAGGGTTCTTCAGGAGGCCGTACACATTGACCACCTCCGCGTCTGTTCGCAATCTCCCGAATCATCTGAACCCAGGCCCGATCATCGGCAATGTCAATTCGACTCTCTTTGGGGAATCGAATGCGATTGCAGCAGGGACGGGAGCATTTCAGAACAGCGCTAATAACAGGCGCGTGGAATTGCAAGTGCAAGTTGGATTCTGAACACAGTTGAAGCAGAGAAGGAGAATGCCATGCTGAAGCTAACCAAACGAGCTGACTACGGCATGATGGCGATGCGCTATCTGGCTGAACACGCCGACCAGGGGCCGCATTCAGCAAGAGACATTGCGGAGTCTTACAGCATCCCCCTGCCTGTGCTGGCAAAGACTCTTCAGAGACTTGCGCGAGCGGAGCTAATTGCCTCTCAGCATGGGGCAGCGGGCGGTTACATGCTGGCTCGACCGGCGCACGCTATCAGCACGTTCGAGGTCATCAGTGCCTTTGACGGGCCGCCCGTCATCACAAGCTGCACGACCGTTCACGGTAGCTGCGAAATGGCGGGACATTGCAAGATCAAAGAGCCATTGCAAAGAGTGAACGACGGCATCAGAACTCTCTTGACCAGCATCAGTATTGCCGATCTGACGAAAACAATGGAAACCACCCACTCTCACGAAGCCGGAGGGCTTGTTTCGATTGTTCGCTAAATGGTTTTCAGGCGTGAAAGGAACGGCGACAGGACGAATGTAACGCACTCTTCCACACAGATGAAGAGCGACCCGAATATCTCCCGCCATCCTTTCCGCAACGGGTATGCGTCCGCTCAATGTGTCGTTGGAAGGATTAATCGCGCTGGTGACCATCGCCCAGGAAGGAAGCCTGGAGCGAGGCGGGCGGATGCTCGGCCTGGACAGATCGACATTAGGCAAACAGATTAGCGGTCTGGAGCAGGAGGCGAGAACGCCGCTCTTTGACCGCTGGCGGGGCAGGTGGATTCTGAACGAGGATGGAAGACTCCTTGCGGCCAGTGCGTTTCGAGCGATTATGGAAATCCGCACGGGGCTGGACCTGGTTCAATCGCATGTGCGATTGCGGACAGACCATTTCGCGGTGGGCTACTCTACTTTCCTCAGCCCTGTTCTGATCGGCATTCTCCGGCAGATCGAGTTGAAGCGCCACGGCGATGTGACGATTGAATATGAAAGCCAGCTCACGGAACGGTTGATCGAAAAAGTAGTCCGAGGCGAACTGGATGCCGGAGTCGGCTATCTGCCGATCCGGGAGCCGGACCTGCGGGTGCGGAAGGTCTTCGAGGAGCCGCTGGCGGTTTGCCTTCCCGAAGGACACAAGCTCACAGCAAAGAGGTCCATCCCGCCCATATCTCTTGAAGGATTGCCGATGATTACGATTGGCCGGCACGCGGTGCCGCTGCGCTTTGAGGAGACGGAGAACCATTTTCACTCATTGGGAATTGAGTTGCGATACGTCGAGGACTGTCTCTCTTCGGTCGAGGCTCTGGCTTCGGTCACTCGCGGCACTGGCATCTGCCTTCTTCCCATATCCCGCGCGCGCTCCGGGGATGGAATCATCGTACGACCCCTGGATGACCGCTTGCTTACTTACAAGAGTGGCGTCTTTGTGCGTCAGGACACGGAAGATCCATCCATCCACGATTTTCTGGAAATCGTGATGCAGCGAACGGCCCGATACCGCCCGCCCTCGGAACGTAACCATCAAGGATGAACCGCAAGGTCCAGAATCTCGTGAATGCGGCGGTGTCCCTGTTCTCGGTGGATGTAGACGATGAGTTCGATGCCACGCCGCACATCGTCTTTGATGGCGTCGATGCTCTGGCCGCTGCTTCCACGCATGACCAGCGTAGCAACGCGATGGATGGCTTCTTCGGCGCTGCTGGCGTGAATGGTGGCGAGCGTTCCACGATGGCCGGTGTTCATAGCGTCGAGTAAAGTACGTGCTTCCGGCCCGCGCACCTCTCCAACGATGATGCGATCCGGTCGGTGACGCAGGACAGCCCTGAGCAGGTCGTCGAAGGTGATCTGGCCGCGATGAGTGTCCAGTTGTGATTCTGCGGAAACGACATGCGGCTTGCGGATATGCAACTCCGCGGTGTCTTCAATAACAAGGATGCGTTCATGTTCCGGTATGGCATCAGCCAGTACATTTGCAACCGTGGTCTTTCCTGTTGAGGTCGCACCCGCGATGAGGATGTTCCTGCCATCACGCACCGCCGTTGTAAGGACCGACGCCTGTTCGTTTGTCATCATGCCCGTCCCTATAAGGTCAGCCAACGTAAAATTTCTGGCTGAAAATCGTCGTATCGTCATTAACGGCCGGGGATTGACGATTGGCGGAATCATAGCCGCCATGCGGCTGCCATCGGGTAGGCGCAGATTCAGGATGGGCGAGTCGGCGTCCAGCTTCTTCCCGAAGCGATTGGCGATGACTTCAAGGCCGGTCTGGAGCGAGCCGTCATCGAAGCGAATGCCCGGCAGTAGTTGGATTTGACCGGACTCCTCCACCCACACAGTAGAATCCGGGTTCACCATGATCTCGGATATGGTCGTGGAAGTAAGCAAATGTTCAATCGGTTTCAGGAATGGAATGATGATCTCGAAACTCATTTGTGTGCCCTCTTCGGATTGAAGGCAATCCGCTCCTGATCGAACCATGCCATGTCGATGGGCAGGAAGTCCGGCTTGAGATAGCAGTAGGTCGGAGGCAATGGACTGATGCCATCGAAGGCGACGACGACCGATTGCGCGTTCTTGAGGTCAAAGAACACGTTCTCCTCGAACAGCGGCTCCTTATGTTTCTGGTACTGCTTCGAGGCAGAGACGGAACCTTTATTGGACGAGGTGCGACCACTCAGCCATCCGACATTGGCGTTGTTCGAGGACTCAGAGACGGTATAGCTGATACGCGTCTTGTCTGCCTTGCCGCATAGCTCCGAGGCGTAGCGAGCCGTGTCGGGGTCGGCAGTCGAAAGAAATATCTTTGTCCTGAATGCTTGCAGCAGCGTCTTTACACCTTCATTGGGCAGCGCCTCTTTCAGGCTCGATATGCTCTGCGTCGCCACGATGGGGATGCACTTCGGCTGTCTGGACAGGGACAAAAACCTCTCATCTCCCGAAGGGTTGTCACCGCCCACGGTGGCGAAGTTCTGGTACTCGTCGCAGATAAAGACGGTAGGCCGGAAGTGCCGCTCCGGTTCCTCTTCCATGACGGGGATGCGAAGCAACACGGCCCGCTGGTAATCAACCTTCATCATGGTGCCGATGATCTTGGCGAGCGCCGGATTCAACGCGGTAGGAAAGTTGAGGCCCACCACCTTGCCGGACTCAATCAGCTCATCGAACGGCGGCAGTACAATACCAGCAGGATCGGACGCACAGTGTTTGCCTTCATAGAGTTCCTTCGGCGGGCAGAATACACGGCGTACCTGGGCATCGGTTTCAAACAGGGAAAGAAATACCGCGATGCCCTGAATGATCGAGGTCTTGACTTCGGCACGAAAGAATTTTGACCGCACCTACCGCCATGCCCACGCCGAAAACGATCCCGGCGAGGGTCTTCTTAGACTGGCCTTCGCCGTAAGCGAACATCAGCCCTCCGACGACGATGGCGACCAGCGACAGGCCGGTGGCGATGGTGCCGGTAAAGGCGGTTTTGAGAACGTTGACCGCGTTGTCCCACGGGTCGCTGCCGCTCTGCGCGTAGACCGGCAGCGCCGCGAGAAACATCAGGGATGGAATAGCCAGTCTCCGGGCATGGGCGCGCCATCGCCGGAGGCGAGGCGGTTTTGTTGGAAAGGTGTTCTGCATAGGCTCCTCACATTTCAGATTTCCGGCGAGTGGACACTCCCGGTTTCTTGTGTCTGGAGCGAAGGTAAGGTTTGGGCGATTTCGCAGCTCGGAAAGTTTTTCCGCGTCGAAGCGAAAATTGCCCAGCAGTCGATAAGCAAGAGCGGAATAATGCGCGGGCATTGCCATGGGGTGCGTAAGCATACAAAAAGCGCCCGGCAGAATGCCGAGCGCTTGTCTTAGGGGTAGTCCGATAAGCCGAATTTTCTAACTTTGGGCCGAGTCAGGAGTTTATGCTGCTTATTCCAGCTCACTCTCTTTCATCTTCACCGGATATCGCGTCATCACGGTCTTATGGATCGCTTCCTGTGCAAAATTGAGAGCTTTGGAACTCAGCGAACCATTACGTTCCTTAGCCCTTAACATTGCAATTACTTCAAAAAAATCCCAGTCGTCGATTGCGATTGGCTTCTCCGCAGGCGCAGCAATCTCGGCAGCAAGTGTTCCAAGTTCGTCCCCGCGGAAGATGCGCGCGAGAATAAGTAAAACCTTTCGGACGGCGGGTTTCGGCTCGCGTGTATTTTTCTGTAGAAGACGAATTGTCATCTCAGGATCTACCGCAAGATACGCTTCTGCTAAATTACCCCAATTGTCTTTATCCAGCCGTTCTGATATATGCTGTAGTTCCTTCGCTGCTTCGTCGAGCTGACCATTAGCTGCAAGAATTTGACTTGGCAGGAACGATCCTGGAAAACCCAAGAAATTGGCTCGCGCTGCGATACGCGCATCTACAAGTGCCGCTGAATAATCTCCGAGGAGATAGCGAGCTTTTGCCCGAACTAAGTACATTTCCAAATCCTTGGAATTGTGCTTGATTGCACGCTCAATCATATCTAGCGCTTCTTCAGCTCTAAATAATCTCAAGTAGACCTCAGCCAATGAATGCTCGACGCGTGAGTCGCCCTTTGGATGAAGCTTTAGACAGGCAGTAAAGTCAGCAATTGCGTCTTCATATTGTTCCAGCTCATATGAAAGATGTCCTCGCGCCAAGCGTGCCTCAATGAAATTAGGATCTATTTGTATGGCCTTATCAAGATCCTCCTTAGACTTGGTTTGTGCATCGCTTTTCTTGTCGTACATGAGACGGCGAATGATCGAGCGACCTAATAAGGCATATGAGTTACCAGCTTCTGCCTCTTGGTCGGTAAATGCCAAAAGCTTTTGCAATGCTTGCGACCGACTCCCTTTAGTCCTTGGCAAAAACAGGGGAAATCCAAAAGCCAAAGGAAGGTGCTCCCAGTATGTGAGTACGCGAGGTCGCCGACTAAGAAGCCTGAGGTATGGTTCTGCCGGATCTAGAAATGTCCCTGGCGATCTCGAACGGATGCCGTTCCAGATCGTAAGTGGATCGGATAGATTCTTTTCTCTGATCTGTTCAGCAAGCGCTTTATAATCAGCGAGAATTTTTGAAGCTAACGGTAGCTTACTGGCTTTTTCGGATATGATCTGTTCGCCGAAGCTTAGACTGCTATCGAAAGAAATCTCTAGGAGTTTATTGTCAGGAAATACGCGCTGAGCTTTGTCTATCCATTTTCCCGCAGCTTCATCGAGAAATGGCCAAGAAGGCGTGATTACTGGAATGACGGATCGAGTTTGTTCGTTCTTGTTCCGTGGCTTCAATGCTTGATACACGCTTTTGATGCCATCAAGATTCTGCTGGTTTAGGCGGAAAAGTAAAGCTAGGGTATCGGGAAACTGATTAACGCAAATTCCACCGACATCGCTATATCCAGTAAGTGAGTCGATCAAGACATAATCGTACTCAGGAATAAGCGCAGAAATGTCGGATTTCAGCTTTTCAATCAACTCATAACCAAAAGCGCTCTCATACATCCCTCTCCAATCAATTGATTCGAGATGCCTTTGGTATTGTGAGTTCATTCTTCCCGCCGGCATGATGTCGATATTGTTGTAACGGGTTCTGTGGATGTACTTTTTAACATCCGGAATTGCAGCCTTTTTCAAATAGCTGGTGACGTAGTCAACGATCCCTTCAGCTTTGTTCGCCCTCTGAAATCCGAATACTTGAACAAGCCCAGGAGCGCCGAGGTCAAAGTCAAGTGCAAGAACACGGGCGGGCTCAGTCGGATGATTAGCAAGCAACCAAGCCGCATTCGCAAGAGCAAGTGTTCGACCGACTCCGCCTTTATATGAATAAAACGTAACGAAGTATGACATCAGGCAATCCTCGGCAACTGTCGAGCTGTTGCGGATGCGTCTAGGCCAAATAAGGCTGCATAGTCGCTCCGGTTAAATGGCCAGAGCGGACGATGAGAAGAGTCTCGCAATGGACTTCTGTGAGTGTGCTTCCTGCGCACATGAGATCTATACGCTTTAGATGGAGCGGAAGCTTCCAGATCACAATTACCTGGCTGCTTCCTAGGCCTCCCTCCCTTAAGACCATTCAAACGTGCAGCGGCGCGTTTCGCTTCGCTGCGGGCTCTTCCACCTAGTCTGCCGAGAGATGACATCCAAGCTTTCGTTCCATAGATGCCCTGCAATAAAGCTGGGACAAACATGTCGAGGTCTATGTCAGGCCATCTGAGGCCAAGCCCATCTTCTGTAATCTCAAAATTTGACGCGACTTCATCAGTTGCGTTCGCCAGACCTTCGAGCTTCGATTTTGGTATCTCGTGGACGCTACCATCACTCATTTTGATAATGATCGCCGGTCCATCATTACGGTTTTCGAGATGAACTTCAGAGACAATCGACTCTTCGGCTATGGAAGCAGCCTCCGCCAATGCTTTTTCAATGTCTTTATCTGAGCTCAGAACCTTATGCTTTGCCATGGACCTTCTCCCATAGAGTTCTCAGTTTTGTCGAATGTTCGGCGGCTAGATTAAGCACTTGCCTAATGTCGGACTTCTTAGCATTTGGGGGGCGAATAGCCTTGGGCCGTTTTGCAAGCTGAACGTCGCCATTCGGTAACACCTCCACGATCACCAACGTTCCACCGGTAGCTCCATGAATGTGGCAAGGCGGATGATCGTTCGAATGAACGGTAAAACGAACGCATTCGATGGTTATGGAGGACACCTATACATAATAACCCAAGCGTTGGGTTTTTAGATGGTACATTGAATTGCAGAGTTGCCGTCGGCCAACTTTAGAAGAAATGTCTTTCGCTTCCGCCTAATGCAGTTTCCCTAATCTCTTCATGGCAGCCGGCAACATTTAGCAATACGCACTACCAGTTTGGCCACATATATCTCCCAAAAAGAGTGGGGACGTTTTTGCCCCGACGGGGAAAAATCTTCCGAGCTGTGTACCAGCCAGCTCCATAGGCTTTTCATGGGCGCGCCAGCACTGATGCGGGCGGCTTTTGAGGGCTAAATTATGGAGTCTTCCTCTTTCTCGTTTCAGCAGGAACCATTCGTGGATGCAGAGCGGGCTGCAACCTTCCTTGCCCTGTCCAGAAAGACCCTTCTTGCGAAGTCCCGCAATGGGCAGTTGCCAGCGCATCCAATCGGCGAAGGACCGCGAAAAATCTGGCGATTTCGTATTTCGGAACTCGCTCGATGGCTGGACAATGAGGCGCTAAAATTAGACAGCCATCGGGGTCGGAATGAGAGGAGCATCTCTTGAATCGACCACGGTATCAACACGGCTTTTTCAGCCGACACAAGCGCAAGAAGGGGCCGGAAGTCTGGGTCTACAGATGGCGGGAGATCGACGCCAAAGGTAAACCAAAGCCAAGGGCTCTTGTAATTGGCTCAGTGGAGCAGTACCCAACGGAAACAGCGGCATGGAAGGCAGTTTCCACACTGCGCCTCGACATCAACTATCACACCTCACGTCCCGAAGGCGTACCGGAGACGTTCGAGGAGTTGACGAAGCACTATCAGCTCATCGAACTGGACCTGGAGAAAGAATCGGAACGGAAGGTCCACCAGACGAAACAGAACTACAGCGTTTACCTGAAAGCGAGAATCGTTCCCCGGTGGGGCGGCTATCGGATTCGGGATGTGAAGGCGGTAGCCGTGGAGCGGTGGCTCGGTTCTCTCGATGATTTATCGAACGGAACTAGGGCCAAGATTAAGGGCATTATGAGCGATGTCTTTCAACACGCGATCCGCTATGGATGGCTCAACGATGGAGAAAACCCCATCTTCGCCGTCCGCCAGAGCACGAAGCGGGAGCGTGTGACGGAACCACTAGAAACATGGGAGTTTCGTGCGCTCATGGTGAAGCTACCGCAGAAGATGCGCGTCATCGGCATCGTGGCGGCAACGACAGGACTGCGCGTCAGCGAAGTTCTTGGCCTGAAGTGGAAGGACATCGACTGGAAGACATTGCAGATGGATGTTACCCGGTCGGTCGTGGACGGCATTGTCGGGAAGTGCAAGACTGAGGCCTCCCGCAAGCCGGTGCCTATCGACTCGTTCACCGCTGGCGAGCTGCGGGCGTGGAAGCAAGAAACCTGTTACGCCGAGCAGGAGGATTGGGTCTTTGCCAGCGAACGGGCCGGAGGCAAAATGCCGCCGTGGTCAGACACGCTGCTGGATCGCATTCTGCAACCTGCGGCGAAGAAGGCGGGCATCACCAAATGGGTGGGCTTCCATACCTTCCGGCACACCTATTCCACGCTGCTCAAAGCCAACAATGAGGATGTGAAGGTGGTGCAGGAGTTGATGCGCCACGCCAACATCACCACAACCATGAACATCTACACGAAGGCCCTGACTCCCGCTAAACGGGAGGCGCAAAGGCGGGTGGTCGATGTTCTTCTGGACCGCTCCAGGAATGTAGAAGGTGCTGCGGAGAGTGCAGCATGAGAACCAACGTATCGAAAGCGTATCGCGCGCTTTTGATGATTTCGGCTAAGTCGTTGGATTTATTGGTGGACCTGATCGGGATCGAACCGATGACCTCTTCCATGCCATGGAAGCGCGCTCCCAGCTGCGCCACAGGCCCACTCGTTAGGAGGGACTCTTCTTATTGTCGTTGACGGAAACCAATTCGTCAAACTCCATGGGAACATCGCACCTTTCGCCGGTGTCTAATCTTTGTAGAGTGAGCGAGACACTCGGTCGCCGGCGGCGTAGTTCGATCCCTCGCAGTGCAACGGAAATAGTGCATTTGCCATGTGTTACACAAAAGCTTAATGTAGAGGTCACCCGAAGATGCAGGCGGGCACGTACTTGGGAAATCTGACCAGCGCGATAGGCATCACCACCGAAGAGGCAGCTCTCGTCGCCGACCTGAAGGCCGGCAGCGAGGAGGCCTTCGGCGTTCTCATCGCGCAGTATCATCAGCCTCTCTACTCGCTGATAGCCCGTAGCCTGACCGATTCCGCCGATGCTGCCGATACCACTCAGGAAGTCTTCATCAAGGTCTTCCGCAGCATCCGCAGCTTCAACGGGGAATCGAGCCTGCGCACCTGGCTCTACCGCATCGCCCTGCATGAGGCGTCCAACCAGCGCCGCTGGTGGTCCCGGCATAAACGTCAGGAGATGACCATCGACTCCACCGTCGAAACCTCGGCCTCCGGGGATGAGGGTATCCCTCTGGCCGCTACTCTGGCCGACACCGGATATTCCCCGTTCGACCATGCAGCTCAGGCCGAGGTACGGCATCGCGTCGAAGAGGCACTCCGCCAGATTCCCGAGAGTTTCCGCACCGTCGTCGTGCTGCGTGAGATCGAAGGATTTGCTTATGAGGAGATTGCCGAGATTCTCGACGTCAATCTCGGAACCGTAAAATCCCGTCTCACCCGCGGCCGTTCCGCTCTCCGTGCCCTCCTGATCTCCGACGCAAAGAATTGCGCTTCCTCCCCTCAATCGTCGCCATCCAAATCTCAGACCGGTCTGGAGACGGTCACGCGATGAACGCAACCTCAGATGGTAAAGATGTTTGCAACGATATCCGTTCCTCCTTCTCGTCGTATCTTGATGGAGCTGTTGATGGCGTGCAGATGCGTTCTATCGCAGAGCATCTTGAGCAGTGCTCCGAGTGCAGAAAAGAGTTCGAGTCTCTGCGTGCCATGCAGTCCGCTCTGGCAACGCTCGGTCCGGCGCGCGCCCCTGTCAATTTGGGAACCCGGCTTCGAGTCGCAGTCTCGCACGAGATTGCCGCGCGGAATCGTAACTGGCGAGATACCCTCTCCGTCAAGTGGGAGAACACCATCCTCCCCTGGGCCGTTCAGATCTCCGCCGGCTTCGCCTGTTCGGTAGCGTTGGTCGGAACGATCATGGTCGGCCTTGGCGTCTTTGCCGCTCCCCCGACTGTGATGGCGAATGACGAGCCTCTGGGGGCTATGACCTCGCCCCACTATCTCTACTCCGCTGTGATGCCGCGTCCTATCGTGACCCATCGGGACTCGGCCATCATCGTAGAAGCTCTGGTCAACGACCAGGGACGCGTCTATGACTACAACATTGTCTCGGGACCGACCGACGATGCGGTACGCAGCCAGGTCCTCGACCAGCTGCTGCTGAGCGTCTTTGAGCCAGCCCGGGTCTTTGGATCCCCAGTGCGCGGCCGCGTGGTCATGACCTTCTCGGGAATCTCCGTCCAGGCATAGCCAATCCCTTCAGTCCGAACAATCATCCAGTCGAACAATCATTGATCAACTTAGCGGTGATGGAGCGCGCTCACAGGTCTTGTCTCGTCTTCGGGCGCTCCTGTGTTCCAGCTCTGCTGCCCATGCCAGATCCGGGTCGCGGTCATATCCAGCGGGAACGCCTCCGTCTCCGAATGGTCTTCGGGAAGAGCCTTCCAGAGTCCATCCCCAAGCGGAGGAAGTGCCGCTGCCAGAGATTTCAGACGCTCGGCCGTCGCCGTTCCTGCCAGATGCAGCGTGTAGCCGGCCGCGTCAAAGTGCCCATTGAGCGTCGCCGAATCGTTGCCGCCCAGCTTCAATGCAACAGGCGCCAGCATCAGCTCGCGGATTGCGGCGGTTCCATCCGGTCGTGCTTCTGGCGTGACTCTCGCCGAGCCGTGCCGTCGAGCCGGCGCCGGGCTACGGCCTCCCATCCAGAGATGGACGTCGCCGGTCACGAGGGAGCTGTCAGCCGGGGCAAGCTTCAGCGCCGCTCCGGTCAAAGTAGCCTGCCCCTGCCAGGAAGCAAGCCCTTCGCGCTCAAACTCTCCCGTCATGAATCCCATCGCGGTCAGGTCCTCATCGACGTTCCGGCTGGTCGCGCGCAGCCAGGTCAATAACCGGGTTGCCGGAATCTCCGTAAGCTTTAGGGTCAGGCGCGAATCTTCCAGATGATGAATGTCCGGGATGGCTCCGGTCATCGTGATGCCGGGCGGCCAGCTGCAGCGGAGGTCCTCGAAGGCATGAAAGACTCCCGTCGCCGTGGCGAAGCACTGCGCCTCGGTCGACAGCGGCTGCGCCGGAACGAAGTCCGCTGGCCGGGCATTCGCCAGTTGCAGCCGGGCCGTTACCGCGCTCTCGCCGAAGGTTCCGCGGATATTGGCGGAGAGATTCATCTGGCCTCGCCACCCGGCGTCGTGCCCCACGAGCACCTTCGAAGCCTCGCCCAATTGAGCGTCGCGCCACTGTCCCTCGAGATTGAACGCAATCCGCGCCAGCGAAGGAGCCGCCCCAAGCGTCGCCTCCAGCTCGATCGTTCCTGGATCGGCGATGTGCGTATCGGTGCGGTTGGGATGGCCCTTGAGCCGAAGCTGCCACTGGTGGGGATCAGGCAGCCACAGGGCGAAATCGGCGTCGGTCAGCGAGAAGGGAAGCTTCTCCTGCTCCTGCTTGATGTTCAGCCTGGCTCCGGTCGCTTCAATGTAGGGGAAGCGTGGCGTCCGTCCCGCTCTCCTCTGCGCCGTCGGAGCCGTGTCGATACGTGAAGCCTGCAGCAGAACGCCTTCGATGTTCCATCGGCCGTCCCGCGCGTGCACCAGATTTACGCTCGGCTCGGTGAAGCTGATCGTCGAAAACTCCACCTGCCTCCGCCACAGGGACTCGATCCGGATCGTCGCATGCACCGAGTTGGCCCGGATAATGGGCTCCGAGCCGAAGGCCGGGTTCTCGCCCACCACCAGGTTTTCGATGGCGAAGCCAGGCAGCGGCAGCAGCGTCAGCGAGACGCGGTCCAGGTGAACAGGCCGGCCCAGGCTGTAGCTGATCGAGGTCGCGATCTTGCGCTGAAACCTGCCCAGGGTAATCAGGGGCGGAAGAAAGATCAGCGGAAGAACCATCAGCAGGGCAATGTAAAGAAGACGAAAATGCTTCAGGTGGCAGACAATCGAGTCCAGGATGGGCCGCTCGGCCTCCTCCGCCCAGGGCTCTGGCGCCGGTTCCGTCGGGGGGGCTGACGCCTTCGGGCTTGGTTGGAATCGATCGATCGGCCGCATTGAAAGATTTGAACGGGGGAGTTCGCGCTACCGGATGAGATGGAAGGTGCGCTTCCAGCGTGTCTGGTCAAAGATATGAATCAGAATATGGCCCATGAAAGAGAGCCGGTCGGCGACGGTCTGCTTCTCGATCTGATCGGCTGGAGTCTCGAACGACCAGTAGACGAACATCGGGCGGCCCACGATATTTTCGCGAGGCACAAATCCCCAGTACCGGCTGTCGAGCGAATCCGGCCGGTTGTCTCCCATCGCGAAGACCTTGCCCGGAGGAACCACCAGATCGCCGTTCTGAAGATGCGAAGGAAGCTCATACTGCCATCCCGCCGTCACCTGGTACATCGGGTCGGGAGGAATGCTGGGGAAGTCGTCGCGGTAGGCATTGAACTCATGCTGGAAGTTGCCGTCCGAGGTGGGCATCGCCGCATAGGGCTCGTTCTGGGCTACGCCATTCAGATAAACCACGCCGTTGCGAAGATGAATGTGGTCGCCGGGCAATCCGATCGCTCGCTTCACCAGGAAGAGATCCGGTTCACCCGGCTTCAGGAAGACGATAATGTCGCCGTGATGGACCTCGCGGTAGAAGGTGAAGGGAGCCCACTTCGAAGGCGGCGCGAGCGAGACCCGGTCGACCAGGACGTGGTCGCCGATCAGCAGCGTCTTCACCATCGACGCCGAAGGAATCTCAAAATTCTGGAAGATGAAGGTCATCACGAACAGGCCGACGGCCAGCACGCTGGCGATCGAAGAGAGCGATTCAAGCGGAGTCTCGGTCTCCCGCTCGGGTTTGGCTACGGACTCTTCCTTCTCGGTGGATTCCATCGTCTTCATCGAATGCTCTCTTGAATGCCTCTCCTCAGTTTATCCCCGATAAGGCTTTGGGCCCGGGAAAACTTCGTTTTTCGCCGCTACGCCTGGGCGTATCGAGAAAAGGCGATGGCCTGCTGGCCACGCGCAGTGGGCCCGCGCGGCAGCGCCTGTCTTTCACCTCCAAAATAGGTTGGTTCCGACCTAGCGGATGATCCTGAACACCCGGTTCCACCGGGCAAAGCGAGACGTCCTCGGCCGATTACCCCAAATCACCCCAGCGGTTCGCGACACAGCATCCTCGTCCTCATCCGCCTGATTGAGAGAAAAATAGATCAGCAGCGGCCTTCCAATGATATTCTCGCTCGGAACAAAGCCCCAGTAGCGGCTGTCCTCGCTGTCATTGCGGTTGTCGCCCAGAACGAAGTAGCTTCCCGCCGGCACGATCAGCTCGCCGTTATCGATCAGCTTCCGCATCCGGATCCACCAGTGGGAGTTGATCGCCGGGTCCGCATTCTGTAGACGAGGGAAGTTGTCGCGAAAGTTATCTGGAGCCGACACCCGGTAGACGGCGTAAGGCTCGTTCAATCGCAGACCGTTAATAAGAACATGGCCTCCCCGCAGACGAATCCGGTCTCCCGGAACTCCCACCACCCGCTTGACCAGATGCGTCTCCGGATCGACCGGAAAGTGGAAGACGATCACGTCGCCCCGGTGGATCGCCGGGGAGGGAAGCACGAGCGATCCCAGAGAATCGGCGGCAAACTGCTTGTCCACCAGAAGAAAGTCTCCCACCATCAGCGTCGGCTCCATCGATCCACTGGGGATGCGGAAGGGCTGCACCGTGAAGCTCAGGATGAAGACCGCCACCACAATGATCGCGATCAGCGACTGGACCGCCGGCAGAACTCCCGGCGCGTGATGGTGGTGAAAACGAGGACTCTGCGCAGAACCGGCATGTTGGGCGGGATCGCCTTCGCGGGATACGGAACCGGGGCTGAGGGCAGGTGTGCTCATCGAATCACATCTCCGGACCAAACCCGGCAATCCGGTCTTGCGCCTGGGTCAAAGGCTCGTCAGCACAGGATAAACCTCTATCGCCAGGCCAGGCAGCCGGGCTACTCTCTTTTAGAGCGTAGGAGTGGATTCGGTCTTCTCGACCTCTGTATCCGCGGACGCCGTCTCCGCCTGCAGCTTTTCGAAGGCGATGCGCGCTGCCTGCTGCTGTGCCTGCTTCTTGGTCGTGGCCTCCGACTCCGCCAGCGCGCGCGACCCTCCCAGACCATCAGGAACCCGCACTTCAACCCGAAAGAGCTTTTGATGGTCCGGCCCGCTCTGCGCCGTCAGCACATACTGGGGCTGGCCGAAGCCGCTGGCCTGAAGATGCTCCTGCAGGGCCGATTTGTGATCCCCGATCGCCCCGCTGAAAGTCTCTCCCGCCGAGAGAGCTCCATTAATCTCCGGCAGAGACGGCTCGATGATGTGCCGTTCGATAAAGCTGCGCGCCGCCTCCAGCCCGCCATCCAGGTAGAGCGCGGCGATCACTGCCTCGAGCGCATTGGCCAGCAGGGCAGGCTTCTGCCGTCCCCCGCTCTGCTCCTCGCCCCGTCCCAGCCGCAGCATGGCCCCCAGCCCGATCCGGTGGGCTACCATTCCCAGGTGCCTCCGGCTCACCAGCGAAGCCCGCAGCCGTGTCAGTTCGCCCTCGCGCGAGTGGGGAAACTTCCGGTAAAGGCTCTCCGCCACCGTCAGGCCGAGCACGGCATCGCCCACAAACTCCAGTTGTTCGTTGTCTGACGTCGGGTCCAGCAAGGCTTCGGGATGGGTCTCGTAGGCCAGCGAACGATGCGTCAACGCCAGCGTCAGCAGCTCCGGCCGCTTAAAACGGTGCTCCCAGAGAGGAGCCAGCATCTCGCCGGAAGAAACACCTGCTGTCTTTTTGCGGCCTGTTGGCATACTTCCTCTTGCTTGAAGATCAATCGCAATCCCGAAGGGCCTGGGCCTGCAACCCTGCGAGCTCCCCGATCTCTAAGCTATTTGAATCTACTGCGGAGACGACGAAGGCCGATAGGTCTCCTTCTCCGCCTTTCCGCTCGGGTCGAGCGGCTCATTGCCTTCGTCCTTATTCTTCTCGGTATTCTTCTCGCGCCGCGGCAGAAGGAACGGCTCCTTCAACCCCTTCTCGGCGGCGGCGCGTGTATCGGGAGCCGAATCCCGAACCGCCAAAGCGGCCTTGTACTCGGCCAGAGCCTTCGGGCGCTCCGGGTGGGTAGACTCCGACTGGTCCGAATCGCGCGCGATATCGTATAGACGCCCCAGATAGATATGGGTCCAGGCCAGCGTGCGTGGATCCTTCGCCAGCGCCAGCGTCTTATTCAGGTGAGTCATGGCCGCCTCGGGGTCCCCCGTCATCAGCTCCACCCTGCCGGCCAGATAGTTTGCCCGAGCGTCGTCGGGATTAGCCTTGAGAGCCTCATCCGCCATCATTCCGGCCGTCCCCGCGTCGCCCTGCATCAGCTTCATCTCCGCCAGGTCCAGCCCCTTCAACTGGCGGGGAGCACGCCGGACCAGGTCGTGCGATCCCTCAGGCAGGAAGGCGATCTGCTCCGCCGCATGGCGCTCGCGATCCACGTCCATGCCATAGACCATCGGGGCAATCTCTTCCTTCAGGCTCGCGCCGTCTTTTTCCATCTGGGTCAGCTGGTCATAGAAGTATCCGGTCAGAGCCCAGCCCTGCCTGGCGTCGAGCTCGACCTGCTTGCGCCGAACAACCTCGGAGCTTCTCTCCCAGGCCGTCAGCTCCGCTTGGTACTGGCTGGTATCGGCGCGTTCCTTGCCCTGCGTGGACCGCACCGGCTTGGCCAGACCGGTGTCCATGGTGTGCGCCTCCACCGCCTTGATCAGGTTCTCGGTGATGAAGGCGGAGATGTCCGACTTGTAAATAAACTCCAGAGGAGCGTCCTGCACCGCCTTCAGCAAGGGAAGCAGGCGGTCCATGGCGCTCGCCCGGGCATACACCAGAGGCTCGATCTCGTAGTGCAGATAGGTATGGCGGATCTGGTCCATGTGGACCGTCCCGTCCGACGACGGCGAGGAGACGACAATATAGTCGTTGCCGTAGATGCGCGCGTTCGTAGTCGAGGGAGCCAGCATCGGCTCCAGCAGGACCAGGAAGCGCCGTCCGTCATAACTCGATACCGGAAGCCGCAGGTAGACGTTCGAGTCAAGAATCGTCTTCGTCAGCGGCTCGTGGATCTGGCGAACCAGCTCTTCATACTCGGTCCGGTGCGTCACCCACAGCGCATGAAGATTCATGTCCTCCGAGAAGGTGCGCAGAAGGGGAAGAATATTGACCACCTGGGTCGAGTCCGGCGGCAGCTCCGTCTCCTCAACCGAAGGCGTAAGTTGCGGAGGAGGGTTGAGATACAGGGAAAGCGAGATGTACTGGGCCAGATTCAGGCCCGGCTCCGGAAGCTCATGCGACCGGATGTAGCCGCACAGCGCATCGCGATGGTCGCGTGTCGCGGACGAACCCTTGGCAAGCGTCTGGTTGATCTCGTCGCGGACCTGCCCCCGGACTGCCGGGGAGCTCTTGAGGTCGTTATCGTAACCGCATGCATTCAGCGCCACAGCCAGATCGAAGAGCGCCTCGTTCGTCTCCAGCGTCACCATCGCCCCACCAGCCTCCGGCTGAGTCACTCGAGGCCGCGCAACCGGTTTCTTTTGTTGATCTTCGAGCGTCCCCGAGCGGGAGTTGGAGGGGGTGGAGCTGGAGCTCGAAGAGCTCGACGACTGGGCTTGTCCGTAGGAGCTGAAGGAGCTGAGAAACGAGGTAGCTAGCAACAGAGAGACCGCGGTTTTGGAAGAAAAAAGCACTTTAAATGTTTCGACTCTTTCAGGGAGTTTAGGGGAGCGAACAACCGAGTGCAAGCTTCGGAAAAAAGCTCCCGTACTCCCCCGAACCGGCTCTTCCCTGGAAAAAATTCTTGCAGGAGCGGGTAAGTATTCATCCAATAGGGCTTACAGGCGAGGGGACCACGACAGAATTCGGCAAAACCTGAAGTCGTCCAAGATAATTGTGCGGCAGGGACCTTCCAGCTTTACTGCCTCGAATCCGAGGCGTCCACCGAAAGCCCCCCTGGAAGATCCAGCTGCACCAGGCCAAACTTGGTCCCCGATCCATCAGGATTGATCGCTACGATCCTCTGGTGCTGCTTTGACCCTGTCTTAAGCTCCGTCTTGCTGGAGTCGGTATCAGCGTCGACGTGTCCATGCTTGCCGCTGTCCGAGCAGGTAAGCCCCTGATCGGTCTGGCTCGGGGTCCCCACCGGCTGATCGTGGCTGCACTCGATGACGGTTCCAAAGCGCTTCATGGCATCGCGATAAAAGGCGTTGACCTTCTCCGGGCTGTCGGGAGTGGTGTAGCTGGCCGCCTTCACCCGCAGCTGGAAGCGTCCAAAGCTCAGATTGACGTCCGCCGAACCCGAGTTTTTGTCCTTCTTAACCAACTCGGCCCCGGGATAGACCGGAAGTCCGGTCCCCGTGGCAGCATCGTTGGTCTTCACCTGGACCCCGCCAAACGGCGTGGCGACCTTCACGTTCTCGTTCTCGCCGTCCTTGTGCGTATCCACCCGGCATCCACAGGTCATGGTGAGGGCAAGAATCGCGGTTGTCGCGGCTGCGTGTCTCATATCCATTTTCTACGACCTTCCTCAAAGAGCAGTACGGCATTCCTCATAGCGAAGTTCCTCGCGACGTGGGGGCAGATGGGCTTATCGATGATCGGAACCTGAAGTTCTGCAAATACATGCAACTCCTTGCGCCTCTCATGCGACGGGGATCGAGCCCTTTGTCCGACGGCAACAGATATAGCACGGCAGGGAATAAAGTTGATCTCCCGCAGAGAAACAGGAGACCTCTCCCTCCCGCAGCTGTCCTATACTTGTTGCGGGAGAAACTGGCATGGCGCAGCACCAGCCCATCCGCAAACCGACGTCCTCCTCCGGCGCGGAGATTCCGGACAAGCTTTACTTCCGCATCGGAGAGGTCTCGCGGCTGTGCGACGTGCCCGCCTACGTGCTCCGCTTCTGGGAGAGCGAATTTCCCCAACTGAAGCCGCACAAGGGCGGAACCGGCCAGAGACTCTATCGCCGCCGCGACGTCGAAGCCGTGTTGCAGATCAAAGCCCTGCTCTACGACGAGGGTTACACCATCTCCGGCGCGCGTCAGGCCATCAAGACCGAGCAGCGGCAGAAGGCGCCTCAGCTTCCTCTGGGCATCGAGACGGGGAGCACTCCCTCTCCCGCACCTCAGATTCGCAAGCTCCAGAAAGAGATGCGCGAGCTGCTGGCCCACCTCTCGCATCCTCCCGTGCGTCCGGCGATCCACACCATGCGCACCTCCCGCCGCGCTCCGACCGACGACCTGTTCAAGCCCGAGCTCTAGACCACAGACCAGCGCTGCCGCGTGGGGTGCCTGCGCGGACGGCGAGTGAGCGCCTTCGGCGCAGGCCTCCCGCTGGTTGGCGTAAGAATCTTTGCAAGCGACCGACGGAAGCCCCACCCCGAAGGGAGTACACGCGTCACGAAGTGACCGCTCCACGCGCAGTGGGCCCGGCCGGCCATCGTCTTGACAGCCTACAGCCTGACCCATCCCCTGCAGATCGCCCACAGCGACACGCTCGCAACCACCACCCAGAGCAGCACGCCCTGCGCCAGCGGCCGGACCCCGACCCTCCGCAGCGTCTTGCCGGAGATTCCTGTGCCGATCAGGAACAGCACCACGGTCAGTCCCGACCGGCCCAGCTTATAGAAAGCGCCGAAGAGAGTAGAGCTTCCGGGAATCCACTGGGGAAGGTAGCTCGCCGCCACCGCCGCGGCGACAAACCAGAGGATGAACCATGGCCACTGAATCCGCGCATTGCTCCTGCGCAGCACCGCGGTCCCGACCGCCAAGGGAACGATCCAGAGCGCCCGCGCGAGCTTCACCGTCGTTCCCACCGCCAGGGCGACCGCTCCATACCTCGCTCCGGCTCCGATCACGGAGCTGGTGTCGTGGATGGCCAGCGCGGACCACAGTCCAAACTGCGTCTGGGTGAGGTGAAGGGAGCAGCCCACCACAGGAAAGACCAGCAGGGCGACCGAGTTCAGCAGGAAGACGGTCCCGAGCGAGACCGCCATCTCCTCCTCCCCGGCATCGAGTACAGGCCCCATGGCGGCAATCGCGCTTCCTCCGCAGACGGCGGTTCCAATGCTGATCAGCAGTGACTGCGTTCGGGCGACACCGAGCAGCCTGCCCAGGCCGATTCCAAGGCTGAGCGCAAACGTGATTCCAATCGCGGTATACAGAAAGCCCGACCGGCCCGCGTGGACCACCTCGGCCAGATTCATGCCGAAGCCCAGGCAGACGACGGAGCCCTGCAACAGGAACTTCGAGAGCTTATGGCTCTCGGCGTGAAGGGGATGCGCAACCGTGAAGCCGAAGAGCAGCCCCAGCGCCAGCGCGAAGGGCGGCCCGATCAGGCCGCTCGCGGAAAAGATGATGCCGATAAAGAAGAGGTTCTCAGCCATAGCCTCTTCAGGATCGATCCCGTCAGCCGCCGAGTCGAGACGGAGTTTTGGATAGGCGATAAGTGTTTCTTATGGCCATGATGCGGGAAGCTTTTCCAGCGTAGCTGGATGGAAGATTTTAAATTTACGATTTTTTGAGGAGGAAAGGCGATGGCCTGCAGGCCGGGCCCACTGCGCGGCAGCGCCTGTCCTTCAGCCCCCTCTAAGGTTGGATGAGCGTCTCAAGCGCCGATTTTTTTTCGAGCGGCGAGGCTGCAAGGCGAATCTTTGGAAGGCCGCCGCCGCTCCAGCAGGCTCCGCGCCCGCGGGCCAGACGAAGCGAAACTCCCGCGTGATCCGCATCCCCGCCACCTTGACCACCTTCACAGTTCCCAGGCGTAACGCCTTTCCCACCGCCCAGCGGGAGACGAACCCCACGCCCAGCTCGGCCTCGACACCGGAAAGGATGGCCTCGGTCGAGTCGAGCTCCATCACGACCTTCAGCGAGCGAAGCGGAAGCCCCGCGCTCTTCAAAGCGCGTTCGACCACCCTCCTCGATCCCGAGCCCCGCTCGCGCAGCAGAAGCGGGACCGCGGCCAGCTCGGAGGCGGAGATCGGGGACTCCCGCTCGGCCCACTCATGCGCCGGATTGACGATCAGAACCAGCTCATCGTCCGCCATCGACATCGTCTTGAGGTCGCGACGCATGGCCGGCCCTTCGATGATGCCCAGCGCCACCCTCTGCTCGGCCACCGCCTCGGCGATCTGTTCGGTATTGCCGCTGATCATCGAGAGCCGCACATGCGGATAGTGCCGAAGAAAGTCGCCAAGAATCCGTGGGAGAAGATACTGGGCGACCGTGGTGGAGGCGCCAAGCTTCAGCTCGCCCGCCACCTCATGGTTCAGCTCCGCCAGCGCGCGCTCGGCTTCCACAAGAATGGCCGCAGCTCTCTTCGCATAATCCAACAGCACGGTTCCTGCCTGCGTCAGGGCAATCTGGCTGCCGTGGCCGTCCGCCCCCGCGCGGTCGAAGAGCCGGACTCCGGCCTCTTCCTCCAAGGAGCGGATCTGTTGACTGACGGCGGGCTGGCTCAGATGAAGCGATTCGGCAGCCTTGCGGAAGCTCATGGTCTCGGCGACGGCGCGAAAGACCTTGAGGCGAAAGTTCTCCATCGATGCTCCTTCCCAGAAGAGAGGGGACTCCCTCCGCTAGTATCGGGCAAACCCGCGCGCCCGCAAGAGAGCATCTTCGACATTGACGATCCGGCTGACCGATGTGATAGCATCCGGCTCTCGCCGATAAGCCTTTCACGGAAGTGATGGGAAGCAGCCACGCGGCGGATGTTTTCGCAGAATCGAACGTCTCGTGCATGATCTTCGACGGCCGCCCGAATGCGCGGCTCGTAAGGAGGGCCTCCCCATGAAGGTTTATTCGGGAACCGAGATTCGCAACGTAGCCGTGGTGGGGCATGCGCACTGCGGCAAGACCTCCCTGATTGCCGCCTTGCTGCACGCAGCAAAAATGACCCCCGAACTGGGGCGGGTCGAGGACGGCTCCGCCGTGACAGCCTACGACGATGAGGAGGTCGCCCGCAAGATCACCATGGCCAACGCCGTCGCCTTCGCCGAGTGGAAGGGGATCAAGGTCAACCTCATCGACACACCTGGTTTTCACATGTTTGTCCACGAGGCTCGCGCGGCGATGATGCCGGTCGAATCCGCGCTCATCGTCGTAAACGCCTGCTCCGGTGTGGAGACCATGACCGAGCGCGTCTGGCGCTACGCCACCGAGGTCGCGCTTCCCCGTGCGATCGTCGTCAACCAGGTCGATCATCCCAAAGCCGACAGCAGAATCGGCCGCCGGCAGATGATCGAGACGATGCAGGCGAAATGGGGCCGCCAGGTCATCCCCATCGAGCTCCCTATCGTCGACGACCAGGGCTTCCACGGCGTCGTCGATCTGGTGACGATGAGATCCTATCTCTACGATTCCGGCGGAAGCGGACGCGGCGAGCCGGACACGATTCCGCACGCCATGGAAGCCGATTCCAGGCAGGCCCATGAAGCCCTGGTCGAGTTGGTCGCCGAAGGCAAAGACGATCTGATGGAGGAATTCTTCCGCGAAGGAACGCTCCCCGAGGAGCACCTCGCCACAGCCCTACACGAGGCTATCCGTGAGGACCGAATCTTTCCTGTGCTCTACACCAGCGGCCTCAGGAACATAGGCACCGACCATCTTCTGGACTTCCTGAAGATCTACGCCCCGGCCGCGATCGAGCGAGAGCCCATCGCCGCCCGCGCCGCCCGTTCCATTCCCCGAGCCAACACCGACGCCGAGGCCACCTTGGGCGACGGCTTCGCCCACGAAGAGATGGTGATGCGCCCCATCGACGACCGGGAGCCCCTGGCCCTCTATGTCTACAAGACCATGTCCGACCCCTTCACCGGCCGAATCTCCTTCTTCAAAGTCATCAGTGGCGTCGCCAAAAACGACCTTACGGTCGAAAACTTCACCCGCCACGAGCAGGAGAAGCTGGCCCATCTCTCCGTCATGCAGGGCCGGAAGGCGACCGAGATTCAGGAACTTCATGCAGGCGACCTGGGGGCCGTCGCCCGCCTTCACTCCACCCTCAGCGGCGACACCCTGGGAGACAAGGCGCACGAGATCTTCCTCGAACCCGTGAACGCTCCCGATCCCGTGATGACCTATGCGATCGAGCCCAAATCGCGGGCTGACGAGGACAAGCTCGCGCCCGCCCTCCATCGCCTGATGGAAGAAGACCAGATGGTGCGCTTCTTTCGCGATGCCTCGACCGGCGAGTTTCTCGTCGCAGGCTCCGGCCAAACCCACATCGAGGCCATCGTCTCGAAGCTCAAGAAGCGCTACCACACCGAGGTCACGCTCAAGTCCCCGAAGGTCCCTTATCGCGAGACCATCCGCGGACACGCCGAGGCCCAGGGCAAACACAAGAAGCAGACCGGAGGCCACGGCCAGTTCGGCGACTGCCGCATCCGCATCGAGCCTCTGCCGCGCGGAAGTGGAATCCTCTTCGCCAACGAGATCTTCGGGGGAGCCATTCCGCGTCAATTCGTGCCGGCGGTGGAGAAGGGAATTCATGAGTCCGCGCTGCGCGGCTACCTCGCTGGATATCCTGTCGTCGACTTCAAGGTCACTGTCTTCGACGGAAGCTACCACGAGGTCGACTCCAGCGAGATGAGCTTCAAGCTGGCTGCGCGCCTGGCCTTTCGCAAGTGCATGGAGCAGGCCAGGCCCGCCCTGCTCGAACCGGTGATGCGCGTCGAGATCGAGACCCCGGATGAGTTTGCCGGAGCCCTGATGGCCGACCTCAACAGCCGCCGCGGACGCGTGCAGGGCATGGAGGGCGCGGGCGATGGAACCATGATCCGTGCCGAGGTTCCCATGGCCGAGATGCTCACCTATGGAGGCTCGCTGACCGCCATCACCCAGGGCCGCGGAAGCTTCCGCATGGACATGGACCACTACGACGTGGTCCCGCAACAGCTCTCCGAGCGCATCCTGGCCACTGCTAGGCGGCCCGTTGACGAGGAGGATTGAAGGAGCTCTCCTCAACTTCATCGAACAAAAATTTCATCAAACAAGGTGAACCGCAGGAGTAGGTTTCCCGAATACGGGCCCACAGAACACAACGAACAGGAGGGAAGGCATGGCTTCACTCGTTGAATATGTCATGGGATCGATCGGTTCTATCGCGGGACCGATGGCGGCCTCGATCGGGGAATCATCCGATACCACGCGCCGCGGCCTTGAAGGTAGCGCCTCCGCAATTCTCTGCGGACTGACGGAACGCTCCAGAGGAGACTCGGATTTCCTGCATCGAATCCTGGTTCTGGCCTCGAATCCCGCCAACAGCGAGAGCGCTCTCTCCTCGCTCCTCTCCAATCCCGTCTCTGGGGATTCGCCTCTGCCCGAGCTGGCCGCCGGTCTGCTTCCCATGATCTTCGGCTCGCGTGTGGGAGCTCTGACCGATGCCGTCGGACAGTCGGCCAGCATCGGGACGGACAAGGCGAAGACGCTGTTGAGCGTAGCCGCTCCGCTCGTGCTTGGAGCCCTGGGCCGCTTCGTCCGTAACAACCGTAGCACCGGCTCGAGCCTGGGGGCCGCTCTGCTGGGCGAGGCGCCGAAGCTCACCAGCTTCCTTCCTGCAGGTCTTACCAGCCTCTTCCATGGAGCAGACACGACTCCCGAAATGTCGGTGGTGGTCCCCCTCCAGCCGCCCGCCGCCAATCGCTGGATGTGGCCGGTCGTGATCCTCTCCGCGCTCCTGCTTACCCTCCTCTGGTTCTTCAATCGCACCAGGCCCCCTGTCCATGACACGGTCCAAGATATGGTCCCAGGCACGGTCCAAACCGCCGCCAACGCCGGAGGTCCCGCAATCTCCGGTCTGGGGGACTTCCTCAAGACCCGGCTCCCCAACGGCACAGAGCTGAATATCCCACAGTTCGGTATCGAAAATAAGCTCCTCTCCTTCATCCAGGACACCGCCAGGCCCGTCGACGATACGACATGGTTCAACTTCGACCGTCTGGTCTTCGACACCGGAAAAGCGACCCTCAACCCTTCCTCCGAGGAGCAGTTGAACAATATCGCAGAGATCCTGCGGGCCTACCCGAACGTCCATGTGAAGATCGGGGGCTATACCGACAACACCGGCGACCCCAAAGCCAACCAAACCCTCTCCGAGGCACGTTCCAAGACTGTGACGGACTCTCTGATTGCAAAAGGGATCGAACCCGCGAGGCTCGCCTCCGAGGGATACGGCGACCAGCATCCTGTGGCCGATAACTCCACCGAAGAGGGAAGAGCGAAGAATCGCAGAATTGCCCTGCGCGTTATGCAAAAATAAAAAAGAAGGAAATCGGCCCGGATGTGAACGGCAAACCATTCGCATTCTTCTTTTTGGCCGCAGGATCTGCTTTTAATCCAACGACAAACACTGTTTGGGCATCCATCCAGAGAAAGACCCTGGGAGATGCGCTGTCAAACAAGATCAGGCCATGAACGATTCTTTACGCCCTGCGAAAGCTCAGAGCCCGTGGATGGAGCGCCTGCAAGCGCTCCGCAACGTCCCCCCTGTACTGCACATCCTGTGGGAGTCCGGCCCATGGATCGTCACCTGGGGACTGATTTTAAGGCTGTTCGTCGCGCTTCTGCCCTTCGGCATCGGCAAGGTCGCTCAGTACATCCTCAACAGCATCTCCAATACTCTCCACGGACAGAGGCTTCCGGATCACTTCTGGTACCTCGTCGGCGCAGAGGTCGGCTTAAATGTCCTGTTAGGCCTGCTGATGCGGGCCATCGACTTTAGCGACGCCCTGTTGGCGAACCGCTACACCCAGCACGTGAGCGTGCGCGTGATGGACCAGGCCGCGCGCCTGGACCTGACCACCTACGAAAACCCGGTCTTCTACGACCGCCTCGAGCGAGCGCGCGTTCAGGCCACCGATCGCCTGGTCTTGATCCAGCAGCTCGGCCGCCTCGTCCAGCAGGTCATCACCACCCTTACCTTTACGATCGCGCTCGCCTCGGCATCTCCATGGCTGGTGCTTCTGCTGACATTGGGAGTCCTGCCGTCGTTCATCGGCGAAACCCACTTCGCCTTCCTCGGATACGCCAAAAACTTCCGTCAGACCACCGCCAAGCGGCAAATGGACTACCTGCGGCAGGTCGCGGGCAGCCGTGAAGGAGCCAAAGAGGTTAAGCTCTTCGGCCTGCATCGCTTCTTCACCGACCGCTTCAAGGCGCTGGCCGATCAGATCTACCGGGAGGACGTGCAGCTGGCCCGCTCCAAGCTCTTCCTGGGCGGATTCCTGGGAGTCATCGGAACCCTAGGATACTACGGCGGTTACGTCTATGTCATCTGGAGATCGCTGAACGGCGGCTACAACATCGGCCAGTTCTTCTTCCTAACCTACGCCATCCAGCAAGCCAGCTCGAACCTCCAGCAGGTCTTCTCGACCGCCTCCGGCATCGCCGACCAGGCCCTCTTCCTCACCGATCTGCTCGCCTTCTTCGAGATGAAGGCCACCGTCGACCCCAACCCCGGCGGCAAGCCCTTCCCCCAGGCCATCACCCAGGGCTTCGAGTTCCGCGACGTCTCCTTCGCCTATCCGGGAACCTCGCGCCGGATCCTCAAGAACTTCAGCATGAAGCTGCGGCCCGGCGAGCGCATCGCCCTCATCGGCGAGAACGGCCAGGGCAAGACCACCGTCGTCAAGCTCATCACCCGCCTCTACGATCCCACCGAAGGCCAGATTCTGCTCGAAGGCGTCGACCTGCGCGACTACTCGCTCGAAGATCTGCATCGAAACATCGGGGTCATCTTTCAGGACTTCGTACGCTTTGAGATGACGGCGCGCGAAAACATCGCCGTCGGTCGCGTCGAGCGCGCCAACGACGAGCAGGAGCTCGAAATCGCGGCTCACAAGAGCCTCGCCGACGACGTCATCGGAAAGCTCGAGGGAGGATACGACCAGATGCTCGGACGCAGATTTGAAGGCGGCGTAGAGCTTTCGGGCGGGGAGTGGCAGAAGATCGCCCTCGCCCGCGCCTATCTCCGGGACGCAGAACTGCTTATTCTGGATGAGCCCACCGCGGCCCTCGACGCCCGCAGCGAGCTCGAGGTCTTCGAGAGATTCGCCGAGCTGACTGAGGGTAAGATGGCCCTGTTGATCTCGCACCGCTTCTCGACCGTCAAGATGGCGGATCGCATCGTGGTGCTCTCCGGCGGTCAGCTCATCGAAGAAGGAAATCACCAGCAGCTGATGGCCGCCGGTGGAGTCTACGCTGGGATGTTCGAGATGCAGGCCGCAAGCTACCGCTAGCCTCCATCCATTCTCAATGTAGTTTTGCTTGTTTGCGAAGGATAGGACAGAAAGAGTGAGTCAGGGTTCAATGGCATTGTCTGAAGATCTAACTCCCGCGCATGGTACGCCTCTGACGGCGCCCGTTCAGGAGACCGCAACCAAGGGTCTGCCCGAGGAGCCGACGATCAGTGAAATCGAGCTGCGGCGCCACGCCGATGAGCTCTCCAAACATCTGCGCGCGCAGATGCCGGGGAGGAGTCGGGAAGACCTCGAGCGCCACTTCGATCGCCTGCGCAAGTGGCTCGCCGCGCGCGTTCCCGTCTGGAAGCAGGGAACCACCACCACCGAGCTGACGCCGAAGCTCGAGTTGGTCGAGAGCGCCCGCATGTTCGAGTCCGTTATCCCGCGTGGCGATAGCGCCGCCGCCACCTACAAAGACGTTCCTGTCGCCGACCTCGAGCCCGCCGGGCTCCTCCCCCAGGTCATTCACATCGCCGGAAGCTACCTCGCCGCTGTCGACGGCATCTGGTCGTCGCGCACGCTCTCTATCTACGTCCAGCAGATGCAGAAGCATCACCCCCTGCGTCTGCGCGAGATCGAGCTTCTCCCCGACGCGCTCAAGGTGGCGCAGCTGGAATTTATCCTCAATCGTGCCGACGATGTCTTCGCCGCCGGCGAGCTTCCTCCCATCGAAAACTCCCCCTTCTCCGCGCCCATTCACAGCCTCCGGCGCATGAACCAGATCGAGTGGCGCGAGATCCTAGAGCCCCTCGTTCCCTTCGACGCCGTGCTTCGTCTGGACCCCCACGGAATCTTCAGCAGGATGGAGGAGGAGACCCGCGCCGCCTATCGGCTCCGCATCGCCGAGCTCTCGCGCAACTCCGACACCAACGAGGTCCAGACCGCGCAGGTGGCGCTCGAGCTGGCGCAGATCGCCGACAAGGCCGAGTACACCGATCAGCGCATGGCGCAACGCAAATCGCACATCGGCTACTACCTCTTCGCCGATGGCGTGCGCGAGCTGAAGCTCCGTATCGGCTTCCGTCCCACCCCCGTGGAGCGTCTGCGCGAGCTTATCCAGGCCTATAACGAAGAGTTCTACATCCTCGGCACCTTCATCCTCGCTCTGCTTCTGATCACAGCCATCATCTCGCCCCTGGTCCCGCACCATGAGTTCTGGCCCGTCATGGCCGCGCTTTTGTTGGCGCTTCTCCCGGCGACTCAGGGCGCCGTGGATCTGGTCAACGGCCTCGTCACCACACTGATGAAGACCGAGGCTCTTCCCAAGCTCGATTTCTCCAAGGGCATCCCGCAAGAGGCTTCGACCCTGGTCGTCGTCCCGACGCTCCTGCTCAATGAGCGCCAGGTGGAAGACCTCGTCAACGAGCTCGAGGCCCGCTACCTCTCCAATCCGGATCCGCACCTGCACTTCGCTCTGCTGACCGATCTTCCCGACACGGCGGCGCGTCCATCGCAGACCGACGAAGGCCCTCTGGTCGATCTCGCCGCCCACTTCATCGACGATCTCAATCGCAAGTACGCCGGACGCAACCAGGGATCGTTTCTCCTGTTGCACCGTCACCGCACCTTCAACGCCCGGCAGGGCGTGTGGATGGGTTGGGAGCGCAAACGCGGCAAGCTGCTCGACCTGAACATGCTGCTCGAAGGGGAGCACGATGCCTTCCCCCGCAAGGTCGGCCCGCTCGGCGTCCTCGAGCACATCCGCTACGTCATCACCCTCGACTCCGACACGCAGCTTCCTCGCGGCACCGCGGCGCGCATGATCGGCACCATGGCGCATCCGCTCAACCGCGCCATCGTTCATCCCAGGCTCCGCATCGTCACCGCGGGGTATGGTCTTCTGCAACCGCGTGTCGGTGTCAGCGTCTCCTCCGCATCGCGCTCGCGCCTGTCCGCTCTCTACTCCGGCGAGACCGGCTTCGACGTCTATGCCCGCGCCGTCTCCGATGCCTATCAGGACCTCTTCGGGGAAGGCAGCTTCACCGGAAAAGGCATCTACGATGTCTCGACCTTTCACGCCGTCCTCAACCACCGCTTCCCCAAGAACGCCCTCCTCTCGCACGATCTGATTGAAGGCGCCTACGTGCGCGCCGGCCTCGTCTCCGACATCGAGGTCATCGACGACTACCCCTCGCACTACTCCGCCCACATGAAGCGCAAGCATCGCTGGGTGCGCGGCGACTGGCAGATTCTGCGCTGGCTCTTCAACACCGTTCCCGACGAGTACGGCCGCCTCGTCGTCAATCCCATCAGCACCATCTCGCGCTGGAAGATCATCGACAATCTGCGCCGCAGCCTGATCGAGCCCATCGTGTTTCTGCTCTTCGTCTTCGGCTGGTTCTTCCTCCCCGGCGGCGCGCTCTACTGGACCGTCGCGGTCCTTCTCGTCATTCTTCTCCCCGGTCTGGTGCAGCTGGGATTCAACGCCGTGCGCGGTCTGCTCAAACACAGCTTCGCGGCGTTTCGTGACGGCCTCGTCACCTTCGTCTCCTCACTCTCCATCACGCTGCTGAACCTCATCTTCCTTCCGCATCATATGCTGCTCTCGCTCGACGCGATCGTGCGCTCGCTGGTGCGACTCTTCCTCACCGGCGAAAACCTTCTCGACTGGGAGACCGCCGCGCAGTCCGAGGCCAGCGCCGGTCGCGGCTCGCTCGACATGTACCTGAAGCTTTCGCCGGTGATCTCGCTGACCATCGCCATCGGTCTTGCGCTCGCCCGCCCCGAAGCGCTCTTCCCGGCCGCTCCCGTACTGATTCTCTGGGCGCTCGCTCCCGGCGTCGCCACCTGGGTCAACTCTCCCCCGCGCGCCGTCGAAGGTCCATTGAAGACCGCCGATCGCGACTTCCTCGAGCGGCAGGCGCTTCTGATCTGGCGCTACTTCGCCGAGTTCGGCGGCCCCGAAAACCACTGGCTCATCCCCGACAACGTCGAAGAGAAGGAGATGTTCCAGGTCCGCAAGCTCTCCCCCACCAACCTCGGCATGCTCCTCAATGCCAGGCAGGCGGCCTGCGAGTTCGGCTTCCTCGCGCCCGATCGCTTCGCCGAAGCCACCCTAGGAACGCTCGACACCTACGAGGGGCTCGAGAAGCAGCGCGGCCATATCTACAACTGGTACGACATCGCGACGCTTCAGCCCGTCATGCCGCGTATCGTCTCCGCGGTCGACAGCGGCAATCTCGCAGCGTCGTTCTACTCGCTCCACTCCGGCGTCCTCGAGATGCTGAAGAACCCTCTCCCCCTCAACGTACTACCCTCGCAGCTGGCCTCGGGCAAATCCGGCGACTGGGTCGACGAGGAGCGCGAGCGCTGCCGCCGCGACTGGTCGCGCTTCATCGATGAATATGCGCCCTGGTTCCTGCCTCGCTTCGAGACCCTCTTCGCGAACGAAACGACGAGGCCCGAGGGCCTCACCTTGGCCAAGGCCTCTGGATTTGTAACCAATCTGGATCAGCGCCTGGCTGCGGTCTCCGGCGCACAGGAACAGCTCGCCGAAGAGCTGCGGGCCTTGCTGCCTGCCGCGAAGGATCGCATCCTTCGTCTCCGTACGCAGCTGGAGGAGATTGCGGACCGCTCCAACCGCTATGCCGACGCCATGCAATACGGCTTCCTCCTGGTGAAGTCGCGCAACCTGCTCTCCATTGGCTACGACGGCACCACCGGCGAGCTTTACGGAGCCTGTTACGATCTCCTCGCCTCCGAGGCCCGCATGGCCTTCTTCCTCGCCGTCGCCAAAGGCGATATCCCGCAGGAGGCCTGGTTCCGGCTCGACCGCTCGCACATCCTGGTCAAAGGCCGTGCCTGCCTCCTGTCCTGGACCGGAACCATGTTCGAGTTCATGATGCCCGCCCTGTGGATGAAGCCCTACCCGAACACCCTCATCACCCGCTCGCTCGAGTCGGCGGTGCAGATCCAACGTGACCACGTTCGCGGCATGCCTTGGGGCATCTCCGAGTCAGGCTTCGCCAAGCTCGACGACTCCGGCCGCTATGGCTACCAGGCCTGGGGGATCCCGCAGGTGGCCCTCAAGTACGGCGCCGAAGACGGTCCGGTCATCTCTCCCTACTCCAGCTTTCTCGCTCTTCCCCTGCTCCGCGACGAGGCGATCGAGAACATCCGCCGCATGGCCAACATGGGCTGGGTCGGAAGCTACGGCTTCTACGAAGCAGCCGACTACACCGCCAGTCGGGAGCCCCGCATGGTCCACTCCTGGATGGCGCATCATCAGGGCATGAGCCTTCTCGCTCTGACCAATCTGCTGCGCGACGGAGCCTTCCAACGCTGGTTCCATGCCACACCCATCGTGCGCGCAGCCGAGCTTCTGCTGCACGAAAAGCCGCTCAGCAAGGAATCCCGCGAAGCCCTCGATGAGGCGCCTTCCACGAAGCCGGGCGAGAAACCTGCCACCGCGGCCGAACAGGCCGCCTAGAACGAAGGCAGTGGGCCCGCGCGGCAGCGCTCATCTTTCATCCCAAAGACCTAATAACTGCGAAACCCAGCCAGCTTCATCGCATTCACCGGCTCCGGATTCTGCATGAAGGTATTCCACACAAATCCACTGCGATAGTTCTCGATCATCAGCAGGCTGATGCCCAGGTCGATGCCGAGCACATCCGCGTCGTACCACGCCAGCGCGGGATGAAACGCGTCGCACGGTCCGTAGCGGCCCCACGCATACTCGCCGAACTTCTCCTTCAGCGACCGTAGAACCCGCAGGCAGTCGTTGGGAAGAAACGGCATCGCACCCGCCGTCGCGCACGGCACCACCGTTCCGTCAATCGGCCCCATCAACGGAGGGCCGCCCCACGCCGTGTATCCATGCATCCAGTCCGACGCCGTCACGCCCCAGTAGTCGTCGCTGTATCCGCGATTCAGGCTCAGGCAGAAGGCCTTGTGCGCACGCACCGCGGTCACGGAGTTGGCATAGTAGTCGGCAAACGCATCGCGCCTGCGATAAAAATCGAACCACGCGTGCGAATACATATGCACGAACAGTGGATCATGCCCGCTGATGAAGTTGAACTTCTCAAAGCGCACGCGAGGCCGCGAAAAGTTCGCCCAGAATGATGGATCGATCGGATGCGTCGGCGAGCCGATAGCCAGCAGATACATCATCATCATCTCCGCGTAGTGGTCCCATCGCGGCGCAAGAAACCCCGTAGCGGGCAGCCATCCCAGCGCAAAGGTCTTGCCCTCGTTCAGCATCCACGGCCAATCGACGCGATTGTAGATCTGCGTGGCAAGATCGGTGATCTTCGGATCTTTGAAGTGCGCCCTGCAGGTAAGAATCCCGCATAGCAGAAGAGAGGTATCGATCGGCGAGACCTCGATGTTCAACAGTGGAAGTCCCGTCTTCACGTCATTGAAGTGGTAGTAGAAGCCATGCTCCGTCGGCATCGGCCGCAGGTAAAACTGAAGCGTCTTCAGCACGCGCTGACGGATGCGGTCATGCGGAAGATATTTCCTCTCATCCGCAATGCACAGAGCCGTCAGCCCAAAGCCCGTCGCCGCAATGCTCGACGCGAAGCGAGAATCGATCTGGCCTGTCGAAGATCGGTTATTGGCGCGGTCGAGCACCTGCCCCGTATTCGGATCGGCCTGTTCGTAGAAGTAGAGGCACGCCTGCCGCTCCATCTCGTCCAGAAAGGCCGTATCGTCCGGGTTCAGCGAGCCCGGCCTGGGAGCCGCATGGGCCGTCTCCTCCAGCAGAGCGGGAAGGGCGAACCCGGTCATCACCGACCCCGCGATCAGCCGCGTCGCGCTTCGCCGCGTCATCCCCCTCATGCTGGAGCTACCATGTTCACCGATTAAGATAGGCCGACTCACTCGAGTTTAGCGCTCAGCCCTTCCCTTGCCGAGAAGGACTACCGCCAGACCCTGCGGAGGAACCTCAAGCGTAAGCGTTCCGCCCTTCAGATTCACGTGTTCCGCGGGAGCTGCCCTCCCGGCCTCCCTCAGCTTCACAATCTGCTGCCGCGAAGGAAACGCGGGCCGCCCCATCGCGTCGTACGCCGAGATCACATTCCCATGGGTCTCATCCACCCGCATCACCGTAGCCGAAGCATCCTGGGCCACCCCCGCAACCTGCACCGAAAAATGTTTCGCCGGACCTCGGCTTGCGGGCCGCCTGGCGTAGTTCGGCCCCGTGCCGTCGGGCGGAGCATAGTTCCACAACGCAAGCACCACCGTCCCATCCGCCCGCCGCGTCGCCAGCGCCGAGTCCGAGTCGAGCGCGATGCGCCGGTCGCCCAGCTCATGCAGCATGGCAAAGGCGTTGTAGGCGGGCTTCGGAATCCCATCCTCCGCCATCAGCCCAAACCCCCCGTAAAAGGGAGTCCTCACTACGCCCTGCTCTTCAAACACATCGGAGAAGCTCCAGTAGCTCATCGCCTGCGTCAGCCCATCGCACTGGCTGATCGTCGTCGCCAGCCACGGCCCCATATAGATCGAATCCGTCACGTTCGGCTCGTTCGCATAGCTGGCGTTGTACTCGCTGAAGATCAAAGGCGTCGACGGCAGCGGAGAGCTCGTGATCTCGTCATGTACCTTGCGCACGGACCGGCACACCATCTTGTCCCGAGGAATCTCTTCGTTCGTGTGGAAGACATCCTTGGCCATATCATTCGCATAGACATGGCTCGAGGCAAAGTCGACGGGAATATTCTTCTCCTTGCAGTGCCGCAGAAAATCGCCCGTCCACGCAGCCTGCGCCGTCGAAGGCCCTCCCACCCGCAGCCTCGGGCTCGCCCTCTTGAGGGCAAGTGCGGTGTGATCGTAAAGCTCGAAGTAAGACTCCTGCGCCGGCTTGCCTCTCCAGAAATCGATGTTCGGCTCGTTCCACACCTCGAAGTTCCACTGGGCAACTTCCTCCAGCCCGTAGCGCTCGATCAGGTGCTGCGCAAACGCCGTAATCATCGCATCCCACTGCGCATAGTCGCGAGGAGGCGAGACATTCGGCTTGTACCAGAATGGATGCAGCGAATCCGGATCGGAGGACAGCTTCTTCGGCATGAAGCTCAGCTCCACGAACGGCCGCACGCCCTCGTCCAGCAGGCCGTCGTAGATCTGATCGATGTAGGAAAAGTTATAGATGCCCGAGTTCGTTTCGATGGCCGCCGCCGAATCCTTCATCTGCGCAAACTGAACCGCCTTGCGATCAGGATCGTACAGCCCGACCTCATCGTGAAAGATGGCGTGGAACCGAACCTCGCGGATGTTCGTGACCTTCTTCACCGACTCAAGATCCATGCGATAGCTCTCGCGCAGCGAAAGAATGGCGCGGCCGGATCCAAAGACCTCCTCCCAATAATGCGGAAAGGGTGTCGTCTGGGCGCGAGCATCCACCCGCAACGTCTCCGTACTCTGCGCTCCCGCCGAAGCGAGCGTCATCATCGCTAATAGCAGAGCCGCGGCTGTCTTCAGACGAGGATTCGAAGATATCGTGCGCCCTCGCGGGGTAAATATCATAATCGAAGTGTTCTCCACGGAAGTGTTCCAGACACTTCTAGATAGGATGCGTCAGACGGAAGAAAGCAACCTGAGTTTTTATCTCCATCCGTTCGCTTTGTATGGCCGTAAGGATAGAAATATCAATAGAGTGATAGAGCCTGGCAGGAAACTATCCAAAAGAGGGATACCCATGTCTCGTTTCACTCAGGGAAGATGGCCGGGAACGGCCCTGATCACCTTTGTCCTTCTCTGTCCGCCTCTTCCGGCGCAGAGCCCCGTCTCCCGCCCGCGCATCACCGGCATCGACCACGTCGGCTACTTCGTCTCCGATCTGCCCCATGCCCTCATCTTCTGGCACGACCTCTTGGGCTACGACGTCGCCTATAATCTCAAGCGCCCAGACGGTTCCACGCGGGTCGCTTTCGTCAAGATCAACGACCGCGAGCACATCGAGCTCTACGCCGACCCTCCCTCGCGTCCTCCCAGCCACATGAACCATCTCTGCTTCCGCGTCGACAACGTCGAGAAGATGCGCTCTTACCTCCGCGCCCAGGGCTACGACGTTCCGCAGAGCGCCAGGACTTCCACCGGCAACCTCGCCTTTACGGTCAAAGACCCCGACGGCACTCCCATCGAGTTCGTCCAGCCCCTGCCCGGCGGTCTGGAGGCCCGCACCTCCGGCAAATTCGAGCCCTCCACCCGCATCTCCCACAAGATCATGCACGTCGGCTTCGCCGTCGGAAACACGCAAAGATCCCTCGACTTCTACGGCAAGATCCTCGGGTTCGAAGAGACCTGGCGCGGCACCCCCAACCCCGCCGAGCTCAGCTGGATCAACATGCGCGTCCCCGACGGCACCGACTACGTCGAGTTCATGCTCTACCGCGACACCCCCACCGACCTCGGCGGCAAGAACCACACCTCGCTCATCGTTCCCGACGCAGCCAAGGCCCTCGCCACCCTCGAAGCCCGTCCCGCCTTCAAGAGCTACGGCAAACCCACCGCAATCCGGGTCGGTATCAACCGCAAACACCAGATCAATCTCTTCGACCCCGACGGAACCCGCGTCGAGCTGATGGAGCCGGTGACCATCGACGGCAAACCTGTACCTTCGTCCACCGCCCCCCCACCTCCTCCCGCACACGAGTGATCGACCGGGATCTACCGCGAAGCAGCGGCAAACAGCGCGGCAATCCCCACCGCCAGTCCCACCGGAATCGCAACGGCATAGCCCCAGACTCTGCGCCCGGAGACCCAACCCTCGCGCACAGCCCCGACGAGCAGCCACGTCATCACCGGAAGATTCACCAACACCGCCGTCACCACCCTAGGCGTGTACTCGTAAAAGATCAGCGTCGCCGGAAGATGCGGAACAAAGACGTTCAGCAGCATGGCCATCGCATACCCAAACAACAGGTAAGCCCCAGGCTCTGTCTTCCTCGCCTCGCGCTCAGATAGGTCACCCCGTACGCTGCGATCACCAGCACGAGCAACGCCCCTCGAAGCATCTCCGGGCCGGGGGAAAGAGGCACCTGCCCTCGATGCGCCTCAAGCCATCCCGGCATGGTGAGAGCCTCTTCGCCGTTATGCAGCGTGATCGCAACAGGGAAGATCCATTGGAGCCGCTCGAATCGCAGATACCGCATCCTTTCTAGACCATATCGATAAATTCAAATCCGTGATTTGAGAAAAGACCTATGGCCAGCGCGGCAGCGCCTGTCTTTTAACTAGCCGTATGAAGACGGCGTTGTGCCGCCACGACTCGCGCCGGCCCCGTAGACTCCCGCACGATCAGCTCCGGAGCCACCTCCACCGCCTCGGGAATCGTCTCGCCGGCAAGCTGCTTCAGCAAAAGCTCCGCCGCCATCTCTCCCATCCTGATGAGAGGCTGACGAATCGTAGTCAAGCTCGGAACCTGGTACGCGGCCGATTGAATATCATCGAAACCCAGCACCGAAATATCGTCTGGAACCCGCAGCCCCGACTCGTGCAGCGCGCGGATCGTTCCCATCGCCGAGACGTCGTTGAAGCACAGCACGGCCGTAAACGGCTGCCCGCCTCGCACCAGACCGCGTATCCCCGGATAGCTGATCTCCGGCGACTGCGAATCTTTCGACAGGTAGATCATCAGCTCCTCGTCGACCTCAATCCCCAGCTCGCGAGCGGCTCCCAGTGTAGCGCTCCACCGTTTGTTCGAGTCCGAGCTGAAGGGCTGCCCCTGCATGAATGCGATCTTCGTATGGCCCAGCTCACGCAGATGGCACAGGGAGAGCCGCGCCGCCTGCTCCTCGTTCAAAAAGACGTTCGCCACACCGGGCAGAGGATTGTGTCCGGCGACTGTTACAGTCGGCAGCGGCGGCGGCTCGCTCAGGTGAGTATCGATGGCCACAATGCCGTCGACCCCGCGCGACCGCAGCAGGCCCGGATAGGTATCGACCAGCTCCTTATGGTGACGATGATGGACCGTGAAATAGAAATAGTTCTCACGCATCAGCAGGTCGCCAACCCCCGACAACACCTGCGAGTGATACCCCTCGCCAAGCTCCGGCAGCAGGATGCCGATCGTCTGCATCCGCTTTCCCTGCAGCGTGCGCGCGATCATGCTGGGTTGATAGTTGAACTTCTCCGCGGCAGCCTTCACCCGCGCCCGGGTCGACTCCGGGATCGACCGGCCGGGAGTCTCGTTCAACACAAACGAGATCGTCGATGGGCTCAAGTCGAGGTACTCGGCCAGCATCTTCAGGTTGGCGTGGTGTGGGCGTTTCAGGGGCTTTTGCATGAAGGCGCCATGTTCCCAGGACAAAAAATATTGGGTTAACCATACCAGCCAATAACGCCCCGAGATCCGGAACCGGCTCCCGCCGGGTGATCGGAGAGACGAAAAAGTACGCAACGGCGCTTTCCTGATGGACAATGAGACAAACGTTTGTCTAAACTTGCACAACTCGCGCCGTACCCTCGGCTGCGCGCGTCTCTCATTCTCGCTGCTTGAGCCCGAACCCCGAGCCTTGTCAAACCAGGAGCCTCGTCAAAAAATGTTCCTACCCTCGACCTTCCGCCCCATCCACCAGGCTCTCGCCGCAGGCTTCACCCTCCTCTTCCTGGCAACCCCATCCGGCAGCGTACTCTCCGCCCAGAGCGCGGGCCGGAGCACGGGCCAGATCGCGGCCGCGAACTACGCCTCCTCCCCCCAGGCCGAGCGATTCGTCAACGATCTCCTGGCCAGGATGACGCTCGAAGAGAAGATCGGCCAGATGACCCAGATCGCGCTCAACTCCCCCGAAGGCCCCAAGCGCGACGAGCGTATCCAGAAGGGTGAGGTCGGCTCCCTCCTCTTCGTACGCGACCCCAAGGAGATCGACCGCCTCCAGCACCTCGCCGTCGAAAAGAGCCGCCTGCACATCCCGCTCATCTTCGGCTTCGACGTCATCCATGGCTACCGCACCGTCTATCCCATTCCTCTCGCGCTCGCCGCCTCGTGGGACCCCGTCACCACCGAGCGCGCCCAGCGCATGGCTGCCCGCGAGGCCAGCTCCGTGGGCATCCGCTGGACCTTCTCTCCCATGCTCGACATCGCCCGCGATCCACGCTGGGGCCGAATCATGGAAGGCTCCGGCGAAGATCCCTACCTCGGCTCGCGCATGGCAGAGGCCGACATTCGCGGCTTTCAGGGAACCTCCCTCTCGAATCCCGACAGCATCCTCGCCTGCATTAAGCACTTCGCCGGATACGGCGCCGCCGCCGGAGGCCGCGACTACGACTCCTCCGACATCTCCGACGAGCAGCTCTGGAACGTCTATTTCCCTCCCTTCCACGCCGCCGTCGAAGCAGGCGCCGGCTCGCTGATGTCCGCCTACATGGACCTCAACAGCGTCCCCGCCACCGGCAACCGCTGGCTCCTCCACGATGTCCTCCGTCAGGACTGGGGCTTCCAAGGCTTCGTCGTCAGCGACTGGGACTCCGTCAAGAGCCTCACAACCCACGGCTTCGCCTCCGCCCCTGAAGACGCGGCTGTCCGCGCCGTCAACGCGGGCGTCGATATGGAGATGACCTCCACCACCTTCCGCGACAACCTCGCCGACGCCCTCAAAAAAGGCCTCGTCCAGCAGGGCACCATCGACCGCGCCGTCCACGACATCCTCATCGCCAAGTACAAGCTCGGCCTCTTCAAAGATCCCTACGTCCCCATCGAGCGCTCCCAGACCGAGCTCGTCTCCAAAGATCAGCGCGGCGCAGCACGCTCCATCGCCACCCGCACCGCCGTCCTTTTACGCAACCAAGACAATCTCCTCCCGCTCAAGCCCGGCCTCAAATCCATCGCCCTCATCGGACCGCTGGCCGACTCTAAGCCCGACATCATGGGCTCCTGGAGCCTCGGCAGCCACCCCGAGGACACCGTCACCGTGCTCGAAGGCATGCGCCGCCGCTTCGAGGCCAACGGCACGAAGATCCTCTTCACCAAAGGTGTCGAGATCGAGCGCGTCCAGCCCTCCATCTTCGACGAGCAGTTCCCCAGCCCCAAGCCCACCCTCACCACCGACGACGCCAGACAGGCCGAGTTCAACCACGCCATCGACCTCGTCAAGCAGTCCGACGTCGCCGTCCTCGTCCTCGGCGAGGCCCAGACCATGAGCGGCGAGCGAGCCTCGCGTTCCTCCCTCACCCTTCCCGGCAAACAACAACAGCTGCTCGAGGCCGCCGTCGCCACCGGTAAGCCCGTCGTACTCGTCCTCGCCAACGGCCGCCCTCTCGACATCACCTGGGCCTCCACCCACGTGCCTGCGATCCTCGACGCCTGGTACCCCGGGACCGAGGCCGGCAATGCCATCGCCGACCTGCTCTCCGGCGATGCCGTCCCCGGCGGCAAGCTGCCTGTCACCTGGCCCCGCTCCGTCGGCCAGGTCCCCATCTTCTACGCCCGCAACCTCACCCAGATCCCCAACGACCCCGACACCCGCTACTGGGACGGCTCGAGTGCCCCGCTCTATCCCTTCGGATACGGCCTCAGCTACACCACCTTTGCGCTCAGCGGCCTGAAGCAGAGCGCCCAGACCGTTCGCTCCGGAGGCTCTTTCGACGTCTCCATCGACGTTCAGAACACCGGCAAGGCGGCTGGCGATCAGGTGATCCAGCTCTACACCCATCAGAGCGCCGGCTCGGCCTCGCGTCCCGTCCGCGAGCTCAAGGGCTTCTGCCGCATCGCCCTCAAGCCCGGCGAGCGCCAGACCGTCACCCTCACCCTCCAGACCAAGGACCTCGGCTTCTGGAGCCCGCAGACTCATCGCTGGTCCATCGAGCTCGGAACCTTCGACCTCTGGGTCGGGACCGACTCCAACGCCACCGAACACGCGACCTTTGAAGTCACAGCACCGTAAGGTGAAAGATGGCCTGCCGGCCGGGTCCACTACGCGTGGGGCGGTCACTTCGTGACGTGTATACCCCCTTCGGGTTGAGGCTTCCGTTGGTCGCTTGCAAGAACTCTTACGCCGACCAACGGGAGGCGCACGGCGAAGCCGGTACACGCGTCACGAAGTGACCGCCCCACGCGTAGTGGACCCGGCCGGCAGGCCATAATCTTCTAAACAAACATCGAGCGAAAAGGAAGAATCGAATCATGCAATGGAAGCACCTACTAGGCACCCTAGCCGTTCTGTCCGCCTCCGTGTCCGCATGGGCCGGGCCTTCCTTCTACACCCTCCGCCCCAACGATCCCGCCGCCGTCTCCCTCGTTCGCGGCCAGTCCGGTCTCACCGGTGACGGCGTCGCCGACGATACCGACGCCCTCCAGGCAGCCATTAACAAGGTGCAGGAGACCACCGGGCAGGGAATCGTCTTCCTCCCCGAGGGCCGCTACCGTCTCTCCAAAACCATCTTCGTCTGGCCCGGCATCCGCGTCATCGGCTACGGAGCCGCGCGCCCCGTCTTCGTGCTCGGAAAGAACACCCCCGGCTACCAGCAGGGCATCGGTTACATGGTGATGCTCACCGGCAATCGCCCACCCGCCAACGGTCCGCTGCCGAAACGTCCCGGCCGTCCTGCCCAGCCCATCGTCGGCATCGTTCCTCCCAACGACCGCATCCCCGACGCCAACCCCGGCACCTTCTACACCGCCCTCTCCAACATCGACTTCGAGATCCAGGACGGCAACCCTGCCGCCGTCGGAGCCCGCCTCCGCGTCGCCCAACACAGCTACCTCGCGCATATCGACTTCCACATCGGTTCCGGTCTCGCCGGTCTGCACGACGTCGGCAACGAGGCCGAGGACCTGCACTTCTACGGCGGCCAGTACGGCATCATGACCCGCAAGCCCTCCCCTGGCTGGCAGTTCACCCTGCTCGATTCGACATTTGAAGGCCAGTCAAAGGCCGCCATCAAGGAGCACGAGGCCGGCCTCACCCTCATCCGCGCCCAGATCCGCGACACCCCCGCCGCCATCTCCATCGACCCCGAATACTCCGAGGAGCTCTGGGTCAAGGACTCCCGCTTCGAGAACATCTCCGGCCCCGCCGTCATCATCAGCAATGAGCACGGCCTCCGCACCGAGATCAACCTCGAAGACGTCTACTGCCGCAACGTCCCCACCCTCGCCAACCTGCGCGAGAGCGACACCAACATCCCCGGCCGAGGCGAGATCTACCACGTGCAAAGCTTCACCCACGGCCTCACCTTCGCCTCGCCTTCCTCACCCGGCGAGGTCAAGACGCACATCGAAGGCGCCACCCTCAAAGCCATGCCCGAGCCCGTGCCCTCCGACCTCCCCGCGCCCCCGCCGCAGAGCACCTGGGCCAACCTCAAGGACCTCGGAGCCAAGGGCGACGGCACCACCGACGACACAGCCGCCATCCGTCAGGCTATCGCCACCCATCGCGCAATCTACGTTCCCACCGGCCGCTACATCGTCACCGACACCATCACCCTCAAGCCCGACACCGTCCTGATCGGCCTGCATCCCTCGAAGACCCTCTTCGAGATCCCCGACTCCACCCCGGCCTTCCAGGGCCCCGGCTCTCCCAAGCCGCTGCTCGAAGCCCCCAGGGGCGGCACCAACATCGTCACCGGCATCGGCCTCTACACCAACGGCATCAACCCCCGCGCCGTAGCCGCCAGGTGGATGGCAGGCACCCACTCGCTGATGGACGACGTCCGCTTCCTCGGCGGCCACGGAACCTCCGTGCCCGGCATGACGCCCATCTACAACAACACCCACACCGCCGACACCGACCTCAACCGGAAGTGGGATAGCCAATATCCCAGCCTCTGGATCACCGACGGCGGCGGTGGAACTTTCGCTAACATCTGGACCCCCAGCACCTTCGCCCAGGCAGGCATGCTCGTCTCCAACACCACGACAGAAGGTCGCGTCTACGAGCTCTCGAGCGAACACCACGTCCGCAACGAGATCAAGGTCGACCACGCCTCCCACTGGAAGATCTACTCTCTCCAGACCGAGGAGGAGCGCGGCGAAGGTTCCTTCTGCCTCCCGCTCTCCATCACCAACTCCAGCGACATCACCGTCGCCAACTACCACAGCTACCGCGTCGTCAGCAGCTATCAGCCGTTCGAGACAGCCATCCACGTCGCCAACTCGCACAATATCCGCTTCCGCAACATCCACATCTACGGCGACAACAAGGCCTCCTTCGACAACGGCATGATCGTCGACCTCAAAACTCCGGTCGACGTTCGCAACCGTGAGTTCGCCTCCCTCACCGTCGACACCGCAAACGACGAACCCGCGCCCGCGCCAAACTCCTCCCCTGTCCTCGCCCAGGGAGCCAAGGTCGAGCGCCTCGCCACCGGCTTCTACAACGTCTCCGGAGGTGCGATCGACCCACAAGGCCAGCTCTACTTCGTCGATCCCCACTGGCAGCGTATCTATCGCTGGCTGCCGGAAGAAAAGCGCGCCGACATCGTCCGCGACAGCCCGCTCGAACCCACACAGCTGGTCTTCGATCGAGCCGGCAACCTCATGGTCGTCTCCTACCAGGGCAACGGCAGCGTCTACACCTTCAAGCCCGACCAGCACGACGAAGAGGTCACCCTGCTGAGGCCCCAGCCCGCTGCGCCGCGCCCGGGCCTGACTGCGGTCGTCCCGCTCAACTATTGGCGCAACGAGAACGACTTCATCAAGTCCATCCCCGTCCCGCGTCCATTCCAGTACGTCTCGCCCGACGGCACCACCTTCATTCCGGCCGGCGCGGACTTCGTCAACGGCGACCTCTACTACGGCATCAAGATGGCCGATCTGATTCGCGCCTTCGGCCTCGGCAAAGCCGTCGAGGGCAAGCCTGTCTACATCTCCGAAGAGAGCATGCAGAAGACCTACGCAGCCGAGCTAGGCCCCGACGGCTCCTACACGCAGGTAAAACTCTTCGCCGAAACCGGAGGCGAGTCCGTCGCACAGGATGCTGCCGGCAACGTCTACATCGCCAACGGACAGATCTACGTCTACAACCCGTCAGGAGAGTTGATCGACACTATCAAAGTCCCCGAGCGCCCCATCGATCTCGTCTTTGGAGGCAGAGACGGAAAGACGCTCTACATCCTGGCCCGCACCTCGCTCTACAGCATAGAAACGAAATAGCGCTGCCGCGCGGGGTCCTTCGCGGACGGCGAGTGGGCCTTCGGCGTGGGCCTCCCGCTGGTTGTCGCAAGCATTTATCAAGCGACCAACGGGAGCCTCACGCCGAAGGCCCACTACGCGTTACGAAGTGACCGCTCCACGCGTAGTGGGCCCGGCCAGCAGGCCATCCGCTTTTTCTACCGTCCTTTGACTGTGACCAGTACCAGAGCATTCGGCTCGAGCGTAAGCGTCAGTCTCCCACCCTCCAGCCGCCTCTGCTCCGGAGCCGGAAGCATTGTCTTCCGGTTCAGCTCCTCCACCTGAGCCGGAGTCGGATAATCCGGCTTGCCCATTGTCGCGTACGCCGGAAGAACATTGCCATGCTCTTTGTCCACCCGCTCGATCGCAACCTCCGCATTCGGAGCCACCCCAGCGATCTTCAGCGTTGTCGTTCTGCTCTTCGCTGCCGCCATCGCAGCCGGAGAAGGGTCGGCCAGATTCCACACCGCAATCCTCAGGCTCCCATCGGAGGCCTTCGTCACGATGGCGTTCTCCGAGGCGTTCGCGATCCTCTGCTCCCCCAGCTGGTGCAGCAGCGTGAATCCGTAGTAGCTCGGCTTGTTGATCCCGAACTCCGCCCGCAGCCCGAACTGCCCAATAAATGGTCGCGGCCCCGGCCCTCCCTCCTCAAAGACATCCGAGAAGGTCCAGAACGACATCATGTCCACCATCCCGTCGCACTGGCGGACAGTATCCGCAAGCGCCGGTCCGACATACGTCGTATCGCGTGATTGATCGTGCCCAGGCACGTTCCACTCCGTCCAGAAGAGCGGCATCTTCGCGTGCCCTTCGGCCTTCATCTGCCCCCGCACCTTGGCGACGGCGCGACACACCCGCTGCTCCATCGGAAGATCCTTGGGAACAGGAGGCACGCTCGAGTCGTCGGGAAACATATTCTCGACCGTATCGTCGGCATACCCATGCGTCGAGACAAAGTCCACCGGCACATGATTCTCGTCGGTGTGCTTCAGAAATGCATCCACCCACTGCGCCGCCGCCGTCGCCGGTCCACCCACCCGCAAGCGCGTCGAGACAGCCTTCAGATCGCGCGCCGTATGGTCGTAGAGCTCGAAGTAGCTCCGCTGCTGCGGCACCCCGCCCCAGAAGTCGATATTGGGCTCGTTCCACACCTCGAAGTACCACTGCGAGACCTCCTCGATCCCATAGCGATCGACAAGATTCTTTGCGAACGCCGTCATCAGACCATCCCACTTCTCCATCGACTTCGGCGGCGAGACGTTCTGCTTGTACCAGAAGGGATGCAGGGCGTCGGGATTGAACGCCAGCTTCTTCGGCATGAAGCTGATCTCCACCACCGGCCGCACGCCGTTCGCCAGCAGGTTGTCGTAGATCTGGTCCACATAAGCAAAGTTGTAGACCGGGTTGCCGTGCTCGTCCTCGTTGTAAACGCCAACCTCGTCATGCAGGATGGCATGGAAGCGAACATACTTAAAGTCCGTGACCTGCTTCACGGCCTTCAAGTCATTCAGATAGCTCTGGCGCAGCACCAGAATGGCGCGTCCCGACCCAAACATCTCCTCCCAGAAGTGAGGGAAGGGAGTCGCAGGAGCATCGGCATTAATGTCGATCGTCTCCTGCGCGAGGAGGCGCGGCGAGCAGCAAAGAAGAACCAGCAGAAAGGCGTTCCGTGTGCGGCGAGCGAAGGGAAGCATTGGCATACTCCTGCAAAGAGCGAAGAAAAGGAGCGCCCATAAGGCGCCCCGTTTTCTTCGGGTTGAAAGGCCAATTCGTCAGAAGCTGAACCGTGCCTGGAACTCAATGGTTCGAGAAGCAAGCGCTGTCTTTGCCTGACCAAAGGTCTGGCTGGTGATGATGGTGTTGTCGTCTCCCGTATTGAAGGGAGTGATGTTGGTCTGGTTGAAGAGGTTAAAGAACATGGCGCGGATCGTCAGACCCGAATTTTCGCCAAAGATGCTGTTCTTCGGGATACCGAAGGTTTTCTGGGCATCCATATCCGTGTCAAAGTAGTTCGGTCCACGCAGGCTGTTGCGGCCCACTCCAGGAGGCGGAGGAGTGCCGGTCGTGGGGAAGGTCGGAGCTGCGAAGTAAGCCAGGCCGCCATTCGGGAACTGGCCGCCCTGACGCTTGAAGGTGTCATTGCTGGTGTCGCCCGACCCTTTTGCCAGCTGCGTTCCCGCATAGAGTGTGCAGTATCCGCTGCCGACATACACAACGTTGCATCCCGTGTTGGTGTAGATCGGCGTCCACGGGTAGCCGGTATGGTAGGTAATAATTCCGCTCAGCTGGAAGCCTCCGAAGATGCCTTCGAGCAGGTGGTTGCCGGGGAAAAACTTCGGCGCATAGGTTCCGAAGAGCTTGGCGTTGTGGGTGATGTCATAGTCCGCAGGACCGTACGCATAGCGGTTGTCGAATGGATAATAGTCGATGTAGTAGTCCTGCGACGCCGTGTCCATAATCTTGCCCCAGCGGTATTGTGCGTTCAGGCTGAAGCTATGTCCGAAGTTATGCCGGATCTCCGCCAGGAAGGCGTGAGAGCTGGCGCTGGCATCGTTCAGAAAGTAGTTGAGCGAGCTGATCGAAGGATTCAGACTAGGGTAGTAGAGCCAGTTCAGATTCGTCTGCCGGGTGTAGTGCCGGGAGATGCTGCCCTGGTAGCCCAGGCTGAGAACCCACTGCGAAGACAAGGCATATTCGACCCCGAGCGACGTCTTGTACGTAAGGGGCGTCGGCAGATTCTGCTGAATCGCCTGAATCTGCAGCGGAGCTCCTCCTACCGGCAGGCCGTTCGGTCCGAAGGTCGCGATGGCCGCCGGATTGACAGGATAGCCGCTGATATCGGTAGGGCTCGAAGAGGCCGAGTACTGCACCCCCGGGCAGTTGGTCAGCGCGGTATCGAGGCACACCGCGTTGACGTTGGTGACCAGCGGAGGATTCGATCGGCCGTTGAGCGTGACTGCCTGCTGCATACGGTTGTAAGCGATGCCGAAGCCGCCGCGAATCACCGCAAGATGGTTGGAGGAAGGATTGATCGAATAGGCGAAGCCAAACTGCGGTCCCCAGTTGTTCGGGCTGGTCTTGTAGAGGTCGCCTCCCACCTTCATGGTGAGTCCGGTAAGAGTCTGATCTCCGGTGCCTAGAACAGGGTTGCTGATGTTGCCGTTCTTCTCTGTTGTGGGTCCGAAGTACTCGTAACGCATTCCGAGGTTAAGCGTCAGCTGAGGGGTCACGCGCCAATCGTCCTGAATATAGCCGGCATAGATGTAGGACCGGATGTACTTGGCTGCGGTCGTGGGCGCCCCGGTGCGAGGATCGAAGATGCCGTTCAGCAGGCGCGGCTTATCGTTAGCGAACTCCCACAGATTTCGGAATGTGTAGGCAGGAATCGCAGAACCGCTCTGGTTATCGTTATCGAGCTCGCGGTAGCCGTCAAAGCCGAAGCGAATGTTGTGCGAGCGCCAGGTCTTGGTCATGGTGTCGCGAAGGTTCAGGGTGGTCTGGGCGAAGTTGCCAGGTCCGGGCGCTCCAAAGAACTGGAAGTCGGCCGTATTAAGCCCGCCCATCGTATCCAGCTTTCCCTGAGGCAGACCAAAGGGCTCCTGCGGGTTGGAGGCGATCTCGTTGAAGTGCCAGCGAACCGCATTCAGTCGGAACTCGTTGAGCAGCGATGGAGTGAAGATGTGGTTCCAAAGCGCGGCGTGAGTGTAAGCGAGCCGGTCGGAGTTCCAGAGATTGGCGGCGCGATTGGGGCCATTGAAAGAGGTCGTTGAGGTCGGGACCCAATAGATCGTGTAGGCGATCAGGTCGCGGGGATTGAGCTGCCAGTCCAGACGTCCATTGAACTGCTGGTCTGTGCTTGTGCCGGGGTTGACGGTATTAGCCAGAAAGAGATCGGGAACACCATCGAAGCCGCCGCCGATGCCGGGAGAGTTGTTGTTGACGTAAGTAGGGTCGGCGGTTCCGAGAGGAGTCAGCAGAGGGGATCCCACGTCGAGAGCCGTCCCTCCGTTATAAGGGACCGTGCGGCAATTGGCGGCGGGAAGATTGACGAAGGCGCAGGTCGAAGAGCGCGCAACGGAAACATAACTTACGCTCTCCCCGGGATACCCTGCGATCGCCGCCGAGACGCCGCCCTGTTTCCTCTGTGCAATCAGTTGGTCGAACTCAGGGGTCTCATACCACTTCGTAGCCTGGGCCAGACTGCTGTTGCGAAGCTCTTCATACGAAAAGAAAAAGAAGACATGATTCTTCCAGATAGGACCGCCAATACTGCCGCCGAGCTGATTAAACCGATTATTGTCGCGCTGCAGCTGGGTCTTGTCGCCCTCGGAGCCAGGGCCGTTGTATCGCTGATAGGCGTCCAGGCCCGGACGGTGAAGCTTAAAGAAAGCGCTGCCGTGAAAGTCGTTGGTGCCATTCTTCGAGACCACCAGAACCTGCGCTCCACTATTGCGGCCGTTGGTTGCGTCATAAGGACTGGTCTGGGTCTGAACCTCTTTGACCGACTCCTGGTTCGGAGTGACGACCGCGCCGCCGCCCCAGGCGAGAGAATTCACCTGGCTGCCGTCGATCTGGAAGGAGTTGCCGGAGGTACGCACGCCGTTGGCCTGCGTCTGGGCACGATTCTCCACTGCGAAGATACTGCCGCTCGCGCCTGAGGCGCCGCTTCCACCAATGCCTCCATTGCCGGGCAGGGAGTAGCTCCCTCCGCCCGCCTGCTGCGATCCATCCCCCAGCGTGCCGGGGCTCAGGCGCAGCAGCTGATAAGGATCGCGGTTCGACGATGGCAATACCTGAAGCTGTTGGCCTGTGATCAGGCCCGCGATATTCGCGGTCGCCGTATTGATCGCCGGAGCCGTATCCGTCACAGTGACGGACTGGTTCGACCCCGCGGCGTCCAGCGCAACGTTGAGGGCCTGCATGGTCTCGCCCGAGATATTCACGTTGTCCACCGTTTTGGTGGCGAAGCCCTTCGCTTCGACCGTGACCGTATACGGCGCTGGAGCCAGACGGTTAACGGTGAAGGTACCGCCTCCATCCGTGGTGACCTTCTGGGTCTGGTTAGTCTCCTTATCGATGATCGTGACCGAAGCTCCAGGCACGACAGCGCCGGTTGGATCGGTGACGGTGCCCTGGAGTCCCGCGCGGTACTGCGCCATGGCGAATCTCGCGGGGAGCGTGAGCGCGAGCAGAAAGACGAGGAAGGGAAGAGTCTGTCTCGGAAGGAAGAGAGGGGGGTGCGTTTTCATCACTGCTCCTGAAGAAGGGAGCGGCCTTGCGTGTGCGACCGTGGCTCCCGGTGAATGCGGTTTACCGGCGAAAGCGATCTCCGGGGAGGCCTTCGTCGAGTGTTTGCGGATTCATCGCGCATCGATGCACTGCGATGTTCCTGTCATCCAAACCGGGGAGAGCCAGGCGGCAAACAACAAAAGGGCAAACTGCCCAAAAAGAAGACTCGAGGGGGAACTCGTCAAGGGCCCTTAAGCTACACGTACTGAATCACATGAATGCTTCATCCACTAGAGATGCAAAAATGATGAAAGAGGTGATTTGGAGGCAACCGATTTTTCCCTCCGATGTGCTGCGGAAGCAAACAACGGCATGCCCGAGGACCGCATCGGGCATGCGGCCCGTCCACCCGTGGTCTCTGTAAGCTACAGATATAAAGTTATTTATTTCGGCGGTTGGCCTGGTCAGCCCACCCGGGCGCTGACGCACCGAAAACCGATATTCGACGCCGAGCTATCCGGCGTGTTCGAGCTTCGAGCAGCCACGCGGTATCGATTACAGTACGAGCGGTGGCAGAGAAACGACCCGCCCTTCATCACGCGGGCAACACCCTGTGTGGGGCCCTGGGGGTTATTGCGGTTGGCGGTGCGATGAAACGTGGCGTCGAACCAGTCCGAGCACCACTCCCAGGTATTGCCGGTCATGGAGTAGAGTTCGTAGCCGTTCGCGGGAAAGGCCTCGACAGGGCACGTCCCCGTGTAGCCATCCTCGCCTGTATCCACGCGGGGAAACTCGCCCTGCCAGATATTGCAGCGATGCTCGCCGCCGGGCACCAGCTCGTCACCCCAGGGATAGAGCTTTTGCTCCAGCCCCCCGCGTGCGGCGTACTCCCACTCCGCCTCGGTCGGCAGACGCTGTCCGCTCCATCGGCAGTAGGCCGCGGCATCGTTCCATGAGATATGCACCACAGGATGATCGTCCCGGGTCGCAACGTTCGAGCCCGGCCCCTCCGGAGCCTTCCAGCTCGCTCCCGGAACCTTGCACCACCACGGAGCCGCGGCAACGGTGTCTTCCACCAGCTCCGAGAAGCGCGCCTTGGGAATGTGCGCCCAGAAGACGAACGACCATTCGAACTGTTCCGCTTCGGTTACATATCGGGTCGCCTTGATAAACCGCCCGAACTGTTCGTTCGATACCGGGGTGGCGGCGATGCGAAAGGGATCGACCACCACCTCGCGCACCGGTCCCTCGCCATCCTGCGGAAACGCATACCTGTAATCGGTCCCCATCAGAAATCGGCCACCCGGCAGTGAGACCATGTTTTCCTGAAGCTGCGGACCCTCGGCGCTCGGTTGCTCGAGCCGGATCTCGCGCGCCGGCGTCTCCTCGCGTGCGGGAGAGCAGCAGCCTCTGGCTGTCTTGTCCGAAGCGCTCATCCTCTCACTTTATCTCCATTGCTCCTCAACGTCACGAGGCGGGAGGAGCATCACGAGGCCAGGGGCAGCGAGAAGGTGAAGACGAACAAGAAGTACATCGACCGCGTCGCCGTCAGCGTCTCCGATCTTCAGAAGGAGAATCCTGACGCTTCTATTCCCGTCGATCTCGTCACCACCTCGGCCTCCGGTCTCGATCCCGACATAACTCCCGCGGCCGCCGAGTTCCAGATCCCCCGCATCTCGAAGTCACGCGGTATCTCCGAATCGAAGCTGCATCAGGTCGTCGCGCAGCATACGGCGGGCCGACAGTTCGGGCTGCTTGGCGAGCCTCGCGTCAACGTGCTCGAGCTCAATCTCGATCTCGACAAGCAGGGCAAGCAAGTGGCTTCAAAGTAAGGGTTCTCTAAATGCCCGAGCGTCCTGTGGAGCTCTCCCCAGGGCGCTCACGGCGTTTTAAGGATTTAGCGAATCTCCAGCAATGCTCCTGACTTTGCCGGTAGGTCAAGGTGAAGATTCTGCCCATGAAAGCTCGCTGTTCCAGTCCCAAGCAGTAGCGATGCGGAGTGCTTTCCCGAGACAATCGTCTCCTCCGCCGGCACCTCGACCGCAGCAGGTGCGCCCGCACGATTGAGCGCCGTCATCACACACTGGCCCTGCGTGTACCGCGCAAACACCAGGACATCCTTCTCCGCATGCAACACCTGCATCGCTCCTGTCGTAAGCGCAGGGATCTGGCTCCGTATCGTGAGCAGGCCATGCACCCAGTCGTAGATCGCGCTCTGCTCCGGCGTTCTTTTGCTGAATGCACTCTGAGCATCGCCTGCGAATCCGCCCGGAAAGTCATGCCGGTTGTCCGGATCTTCTCCGCCGGTCATCGCGATCTCGTCGCCGGAGTAGATCTCGGGCATGCCGCGCATCGTCAGCAGCACCAAAAAGGCCAATCGCATCTGGTCGGAATCCGCGCCCGGCTCCGAGAGAAAACGCCGATTGTCATGATTGCCCAGAAACGGAACCAGCCGCTCCGGATGCGGGTAGAGTGCATCCTGCCGCCACACATCCGTCAGCCGCGTCATCGGCGCTCCCTTCGCAAACACATCGCGCAGAGCGAAGAACGTCGGAAAGTCGAACGGTGTATCCAGCCCCGTATCCACGCCATTGCGCGTCACTCCGCCGGCGAACGACGACGTGATTGTCGCGTCCTGGTTAAAGACCTCGCCCACCGTCGTCAGCTGCGGGTACAGCGTGTGCAGCGTCGTATGAAAGCCCTGCCAGAAAGCTCGCCCCACATAAGGAAATGTATCCAGCCTCAGGCCGTCGGCTCCTGCCTCCTCCGTCCACCACACCGCATTCTGCGTCAGATACTGCGCCACGGCTGGATTCTCCGGATTCATATCCGGCAGCACATTCGCAAACCACCCATCGAGAACGTCCCGCTGATCGCGCCAGGGAGCATGCGGATCAGTGAGCGGCTTGAACTCCCCCTGCGCCGCGTGGTGCTGCGCCTTGGTTCCATGAAACCAATCCGGCTCCGGCTCGTCCTCGACCCAGGGATGCTCCGGTCCCACATGATTCGGCACCAGGTCCAGCACCAGCTTCATGCCGCGTTTGTGCAGGGCCTCGCTCAGCGTCTTCAGATCGGCAAGCGAGCCATAATGCTCATCCACCGCGTATAGATCGGTCGCACCGTAGCCGTGATAGCTCTGCGGCTCATGGTTCTGATACACCGGCGTGACCCACACCGTGGTGATTCCAAGGCTCTGCAGATAATCCAGATGCTCCACGACGCCCTCGAGATTGCCTCCATGCCATCCTCGTGGCTTGTCGCGTTCGCCTGTCGCCTCCGCAGCCTGCGGACCTCCCCGGGCAAAGCGGTCCGTCATGATCAGATACATCACATCCTTCGACGAGAAGCCGCGAAAGCCTTCGCTCTCCGCTCGCCTTTGTTCGAAGCGGAAGGGAAGCGAGGCCTCCCCCGCGCTGCTCTTCGCCGAGATCGTCACCGACTCCTGCCTGCTTGGCGATGCGTTTAACCACAGCTCGGCCCAGTGTCCATTGGACGAAATCTTCACCCGCTCCACGCGAAGATGCGCATCGCTCAGGCGAAAGCGCGCGCCCTCGAGATTCTCTCCCTTCACCAGCAGCATGGCCTTCGACATTCCCGCCCACCAGTTTGGCGGGTCGATCTTTGTTATGCGAGGCGCGGCACTCTGCGCGGCCATCGATGGCGGCAACGCACATACCAGAGCCGCCAGTAAAAAACTCTTCTTCACCACAAACGATCCTTTCTCAGAGCGAGCATTAAGAAAAAAGCGCCGCATGGAGAGCGAACCATACGGCGCTGGTATACAAACCTCTCGCCGTTAGAAGAGAAGCCGGATCGCCATCTGCAACTGACGCTCGCTGTACTGTCGCGTCGCTGTGACATGGCCGAAGTTTCCATCGTTCGTGTTGCTCACGGGGTTCTGGAACTGCGGCGTGTTGGTGAGGTTGAAACTCTCCGCCCTCAGCTCCGTCGCGAACCGCTCGGTAAAGTGCAGCGTCTTGAAGATTGAGACGTCGCCCTGCGCCAGCCCAGGTCCAAAGACCGAGTTGCGCCCGATGTTGCCCTCAGAACCCAACGGAGTCGCCACAATGTTCGACGTGTCGAACCACTGTCCCGAGATGCTGCGCGGCAGCGAGAGACTGCCGACCACCGTTCCCCGCGGGCTATAGTTGCCGCTGGTATCCGGAGTCACAATCGAGACCGGAGTTCCCGTCTGCGCCTGCACGATCGCATTCAGCTGCCACCCGCCGGCCACCAGTTCCATCCCGCGTCCCCAGTGGCTTCCGAACATCTGGCCATGGCCGAAGGGAAGGTTATAGAGAGCGCTGGCGATGAACACATGCCGCTGGTCGAGCGTCGAGTTGCCTTTGTTGAGCTGCGTATCGAATGCATACAGCGGGCTCGCCGCGCTGATGCCGACGTACCCGTCCGAGTCATCGATGTTCCGCGCCCACGTGTAGGAGGTCGTCAACGTCAGGCTGTTGCCCAGGCGATGATTCAGCTGTGCCTGCAGCGAGTTGTAGTGCGAGGTGCCGTTGTTGAACTCCGCCACCACCTGGCCCAGGTTCCCGAAGAGCTTGGGAGCTCCGCCGAGTCGTTCCGTGTTGTAGTTGTACCCCGTCGCCAGATGATCGGCCTTGTTGCCCACATAGGCCACCGTGAACATCGTGCCGTTGCCGATCTGCTGCTGCAGCTGCAGGTTGTACTGCTGCACCGTCGGGATCTGGTTATTGCGATTCGTCGTGAAGATGTTCAGGCCCGCGGGAGGAGAGTTCGGATCGAAGTTCGGGTATCCCGGCAGCGGCAGTGCGGCCGTCGCCAGGCGATTGTCGTTCGTGTTCAACGGAGCCTGTCCGGTGAACGTCACGCGATAACCCTGCGATGCCGAGTAACCCACGCTGCCGCCAAACGGAGCCTGCTGGCCGAACTGGTTATCGATGCCGCCGCGATCGAGGAAGTAGAACATGCCATAGCCGCCGCGCAGAACCGTCTTGCCCTGACCGTACAGGTCATACGCAAAGCCCACGCGCGGAGCCACGTTGTTGTAGTCCGTATTCACCAGCGACTTCGGAACCCCGTTCACGCCCGCCAGGTCGATCGTGCCCGTGTTGACGTTCAGCGCCGCCTGCCGGTTATGCTGCTCCGTCGGATACGTAATGACGTCGTAGCGAATGCCGAGGTTCAGCGTCAGCTTCGGAGTGATCTTCCAGTCATCCTGAACAAAGGCTCCAATCTCATAGTTGCGCGTTCCGAAGAATCCTGTCTGCGCTCCAATGCTATAGTTGTCCGCAAATCCGACCAGAACCTCCGCCGGAACATAGCCGGTAAAGTCGGCGTTGCCGTAGTTGAAGTAGCCCTTGCCGGAGATCGGACGGAAGAACGCCACATCGCGGCGGATCGCATTGCCTCCGAACTTGATCGCATGGTGGCCCTTGAGATAGCTCACTGAGTCCAGAATCTGGTACGAGTTCTCCGGCACCGAATAGAGGCCGTAGTCGCCCGTGTACTCGAGGAAGTTGCCATTGCCGCCGATCAGCGCGCCGCCCCCCAGCTGCGGAGTGCGGTTCGCGTTCACGATGCCCAGGTCCGCGGAGACCGGAGTACCCGAGAAGACCGGAGCATTGGTAAAGGTGTAGCGGTTATAGGCCGCGCGAAACTCGTTCAGCAGGTTGTTAGTGAAGGTATGGGTCTCGCCCACGGCCACGCCGCGCGCATGCGCCGTGTTGTCGCCCGAGGCAAAGCCCGCCGGCAGGTTTGCGAACTCCGAAGTACGCGTGAACTTGCTCTGGTCGTACGCGAAGCGCGCGAACGCCACGTCGTGCGATGCGATGTTCCAGTCCGCGCGAACGTCGAAGGTGTCATAATGCGTGACCTGACGCCGGATGGTGCGATAGTTGTTCTGCGTTCCGTTCACCGTGCCCGGAACGTTGGGCAGGGGATACGCATTGAAGTAGTTCACCGCAGCCGAATTCAATCGGTCCGAAGGAATGATGTTGCCCGCGAACGGAGCGCAGGTCACCGGATCGTAGATCGCGCCGTTGACCGCCGCCGTCGTCTTCGGACAGGCCGAAGGAACCGTCGTACTGCCCTGTCCCAGCAGCTCCGAGAAGTTGCCCTGGCGCATCAGCGACGTCGGAACCGTCAGGAACTGCGCGTTCAGCGGAGTATCCTCGCGATACCCGGAATAGTCGCCGAACAGGAACAGCTTGTTCTTGATCACCGGTCCACCCAGCGATCCGCCAAACTGGTTACGTTTGAAGGGTTGCGCCGGAGCCGCGGGAGCCCCAAAGAACTGGTAGTTAGGATTCGCATCGAACAGGTTCGAACGGGCAAACCAGAACGCCGAACCGTGAAGCTGATTCGTTCCCGATTTAATCGACGTCTGCACGATCGCGCCGCCCGCGCGACCAAACTCCGCCGGGGCCACCGATGTGTTTACGCGGAACTCCTGCGTGCCCTCGATGTTGGGGAAGAAGACCAGCGTGTTGACCAGCGCCTCATTGTTATCCACGCCGTCGAGGATATAGTTGTTCGCCTGCGGCCGAAGTCCGTTCGAAGAAACCGATCCACCGCCGCTCTCCTGGTTGCGGAAGGTCTCCGCATCGCCGTTCACGCCCGAGGCCCCGTTTCCGTACTGCCCGCGCGTCACGCCCGGCGTCAGCAGGGCCAGCTGGGTAAAGTTGCGTCCGTTCAGCGGAAGCTCCGTCACCTGCCGTCCGGCCACCACCTCGCCCAGCGACGAGGTCGAGGTCTCGATGATCGGTGCCGCATCGGTTACCTCCACCGTCGTGCTCGCCGCCCCGACCTGCAGATGAAAATCTACGGTCTGGACCTGCGAGACCTGCAGGGTAAAGCTCTGGGCCGTGGTGACGAATCCGTTGCTGCTGGCCTCGACCCGGTACGGTCCGCGCATCACGCCGGCGAAGTTGAAGCTTCCATCGGAATCTGCCGTACGGGTCTGCTTGGCTTGGGTCTCGGTGTTTGTCAGGGTCACGGTCGCGCCCGGTAACAGCGCTCCCGTGGTGTCGGACACCGTTCCCAGCACGCGGCCCGTATCGGTCTGGGCCCACGCGCTCTCCGGGCCGAAGACCATGCCCGCGACCAGCAGAAGTGCCGCGAAGACACGCCTCGCGGTGTTGAAACAAAGATTGCCATTCATACTGCCTCCAATAAGTCGTACAAAACCGTCCAGAAAAAACCGTTACCAACCGGCGGCCGCAGTTTTCTTCATCTGCGAGAAGGACGATGTCCTGTTAGAGACATTCACCGCCATCCACGGCGGCCCTTTTTTGTCTCAATTCTTCTTCATCCGGCAACTATTGGTAGATCAATCGTTTGGAGCGTTCCTTCAATTCCGGGAAGAGCCAAAGGTGTATGTTAAAAGATGGTGAAGTACTGCCGTATGAGGTCTGATGTGAGATGTCCCCGCTGATCGAAACTCCGTCCCGCATCACCTTCGGGCTCTTTGAGGCCGATCTCGAAAGCGGGGAGCTCTGGAAGGCCGGCAAACGCATCAAGATCCAGAGCCAACCCTTCAAGATTCTTGCTGCTCTGTTGGAACATCCCGGCGAGGTCGTCACCCGCGAGGAACTCCAGCTCCGCCTTTGGGGCAAGGACACTACCGTCGACTTCGATCACTCCCTGGGAACCGCCGTCAATAAGATCCGCGAGGCCCTGGGAGACTCTGCCGATAACCCCCGCTTCGTCGAGACCTTGGCCCGCCGCGGCTACCGTTTCATCGCTCCCGTAAGCTACCCATCGCCTCCCCCCATGGAGCCCGCTCCCGCCGAGCCCAGCTCCCTCGCGGAGGACGTTCCAGACTCCGTCTCGGCCCCCGTGCGCGAGATCCAGCAGGACCCCCTCACGGCCTCCGAGCCACCCCTCTCTCGCCGGTCTTCTCCCTATCTTTTTGCCGGAGTCGGCGTCCTTCTCGCCGTCTCCGGTGCCGGGCTGGGCTTTTACCTGGGCAATATCCGCGGCTCCTCCCGCGAGCCCGTCCGCATCTCCCAGGTCACCCGAACCGGCCGCATCTCCCCGGGCGCGGCCTCCATGGAAAATCTTCCCGCCACCGCCACCGACGGCTACCGCATCTTCTCCCCCGTCATCGAGAAGGGCCGCCCCGTCCTCTCCCAGATCTCCCTCGCCGACGGCGATCCCATCCCCCTCGAGATCCCCAGCGAGATCACCGGTCCCTCCATCGGCGACCTCTCTCCCGACGGCACCCGGCTCCTCGTCCGCTCCCATCTCTCTCCCGAATCCGAGCAGCCTCTATGGGTGGTCCCGGTCGGCGGAGGCAGCGCCCTTCGCGTCTCCAACATCCTCGCCCACGACGCGACCTGGATGCCCGACGGCCAGGGCATCCTCTATGCCGCCGGCAACGAGCTTCTGCTCACCCACCTCCGCGACGGCAGCTCCACCCCCATGGCCGGCCTTCCCGGACGGGCGTTCTGGCTCCGCTGGTCTCCCGATGGCAAGCTGCTCCGCTTCACCATCATCGACCCCATCGCCCACACCCTCTCGCTCTGGGAGCTGGTCAACGGCAGCCGTACTCCTCACCCCATCCTTAAAGGCTGGAGCAATCCCGCAGCCGACTGCTGCGGAACCTGGACCTCGGATGGAAAGTTCTTCGTCTTCCAGTCCTCGCGTGACGGCAACGACGATCTCTGGATGCTGCGCGGCAATCAGACGCTCCGGCCGATCCGCGTCACCAACGGCCCTCTGCGTTACCAGGCTCCCATCGCCGCCCGCACCGGACACCGAATCTTCTTCCTCGGCCTCGACACCCAGTCCGAGTTGCTCCGGTACTCAGCCGAGAAGCACGAGTTCTCCGCTGAAAACAACTTCCTCTCCCCCGCCAGCCGCGTCACCTTCTCGCGTGATCGTCAGTGGGTCGCCTGGACCGACACCCAGGGCCGCCTCTGGAGAGCGCGCCTCAATGGTGACGAAAAACTTCAGCTCACTCCGGACTCCATGCAGGTCTTCCTCGCGCACTGGTCGCCCGATGGCCGTCAGCTGGCATTGATGGCGCGTGAGCCCGGCCAGGCCTGGCAGCTCTACTCCGTCGCCGCCGACGGAAGCAGCCCCAAACGCCTCCTCGACGAAAATCGCAACGCCGCCGATCCAGACTGGTCCTCCGACGGCCAGTCCCTGGTCTTCGGCCGCGTCCCCGATTTGATGGGCAAAGAGAGTGGAACCCGCGCCATCCAGCTGCTGGACCTGCGCACCCACGCCGTGACCACCCTGCCCGGGTCCGAAGGCCTCTTCAGCCCGCGCTGGTCGCCGGACGGCCGCTTCATCGTGGCCATCACCCTCGATCAGCGCCGGCTCATGCTCTACAACATTGCGACCCGAAGCTGGACCCAGCTCTCGGATTCGAGCGCCGCCGATCCCGTCTGGAGTCCCGACAGCCGGGCCGTCTACATCCACGCCTTCATGTCGCCTAACCAGCCCATCGACCGGATCGACGTCTCCGACGGCAGGCTGCAGCAGGTCGCCGATCTCTCCAGCTTCCGCTCCGACCAGACCGCCGACTACTTCTTCAGCGGCATCACGCCCGATGACGTTCCGCTCGTTCGCGCGCGCTCTTCCACCGCGAATCTCTATTCGCTCGATATCGACGGCAGATAGACGAAAAGGCCGTCCGCGCTAAGGTTGCGCATGGACGGCCTTTTCCTTTTCAGAGAAGAGTTAAAATGCCTCGGCCAAGCGCGGGTAAAGCACATACTGGTTCGTCTCGTAGAGCGCCAGCAGCCGCCGGGTCATCAAGTAGTAAGAAGACGCCGCTTGCTGCATATGGAAGGGGACATGCAGTCTGTACTTCGAGAACACCATCTGGAAGCGGATGCGCAGCAGGGCGCGCTTCAACAGGACAGCGTCATAGCGAATCCTCTCGGAGACGATCATCGCCTCCTCGAAGTTCCACACCCGAACATAGGCCGCGAGCCGCACCATTACCTCGGCGTTGTTCTCCATCTTCGCCAGGCCCTCCATGCCGCCCATCAGCGTCCATATATCGGAGGTCTCGAGCGTCACCTGATGGCCATTTGGCTGCAGGTGATCGAGTGCCACGGTTTCAAGAGAGTTGAAGGAGACCGGCTGCAGACGAGAGACAAGCGTCTCCCAGTCATCGGAGGCCAGCGTACGGGCTCTCCTCTGCGCGCAGAAGATAACAGCGGTCACGGCAATACTCAGTGCAACAAAAATTACGAATGCCATAGTCGGTTCATCGCCGATCCAGGCGGCTCATCGCCGAAACTCCGAGCTGCGCCTGTTGTTGGATTCCTGCCAGGTAGGCCTGCATCTCTGGCGACAGTGTACGACGCTCGGGCTCGGGAAGCCACAGATTAATTGTCCAAAAAATCGTGACCGCCTGGTACGTCAGAATGCGCACCTGGTCCAGCTCCAACCCATGCCAGTCCGGCCCGAAATAGCTATGAGCCGCCTCTACAAAGAGGCCCACCACTGCCCAAAGCGCCCATCCCGAGGCGATAGCCATCACATGATGCCGCCAGGCCAGTCCCAGGCGAGTCGAAGCCAGGGTCATAGCCGCAAAAAGTTGCGCATTCAGCATGGCCGCAAACAGGCTGCCCTTGTCGATCCAATCCCCCAGGTCGTTTGGAACCTTCGGAGCGATCCCATAGGCGGTTCCCGCAGCGATCAGCGTGCCCACGCCCACCATCAGCAGAAACATCCTGCGGGCATCGCGGACCCAGGTTCCGGTCGGTTTCAGAACGATCCTGGCCAACTCGAAGACAATCGCGATCTGCAGCGCCAGGTCCAATCCTGCCGTGCTCCAGTACACCACCGCATAGGTTGCGTGGCTTGCATGGATGATGTGCTTATAAAGACTGAAGAGCAACATCGTTCTGACCATTTGAAATCCGATCCAGATTGTGAAGATCGGAACCTTGCGCCATCGTCCCCGGCCCAACAGCACGAGCAAGAGGGCGGCGAGCTCGACGAAGCCGGCCGCCCACAAGATCCGGGCTGAGAGAGAGAGTTGCATCGCAACTCTATCTTAGTACGACGAACTTTCATTCTTTTTAGAGACCGAGCGCGGCCATTGCTGCGTAAAGATAGACGCTTTGACTGGCGGAAGCGAGGTTCGGACGGGGGTCGCTTCCCGAGAGGGTGGCATGCGCTGGGACGGCGATGACGAAGGTGGCGCAGGTAACGACAGCAGCGAGAGCAAGCCTGCGGAGAAAGAGTTTCATGGTAGATCTCCTTAATTGTTGTGTAAGTTTTGGGTTGAAGGTTAGTAACCGAGAACAGCCATGGCGGCGTAGAGGTAGGTGAACTGGCCGCTGAAGTTGGGGCGTGGGTCGCTTCCCGAAAGGGTGGCGTGCGCCGGAACAGCAGCGAAGGAAGCGGTGAGGACGAGAGCGGCGGCGAGGATGACATTGCGGATCGAGAGCTTCACGGTAAATCTCCTTAATCTAGGTAAGTTCGAGTTGAGGCTTAGTAGCCGAGAACAGCCATCGCGGCGTAGAGGTAAGTGGACTGGCCGCTGAAGTTGGGGCGTGGGTCGCTTCCCGAGAGGGTGGCGTGCGCCGGAACGGCAGCGAAGGAAGCGGTGAGGGCGAAGGCGACGGCGAATGCGATATTGCGGAGCGAAAGTTTCACGGGAGATCTCCTAAGTTCGGTAAGTTGAGTTGAGGCTTAGTAGCCGAGGACTGCCATCGCGGCATAGAGGTAGGTGGACTGGCTGCTGAAGTTGGGGCGCGGGTCGCTTCCCGAGAGGGTGGCGTGCGCCGGAATGGTGGCAATGGCAGCGGTGAGGGCGAGTGTGGCGACGAGGGTGACCTTGCGAATCGAGAGTTTCACGGTGGATTTCCTTAATGTTGTGCAAGTTTTTTTGAAGGTTAGTAGCCGAGGACAGCCATGGCGGCATAGAGGTAAGTGGACTGGCTGCTGAAGTTGGGGCGCGGGTCGCTTCCCGAGAGGGTGGCGTGCGCCGGAATGGTGGCGATGGCGGCGGTGAGGGCGAGAGAGGAGGCGAGAATGACCTTGCGAATCGAGAGTTTCATTGAGGTAAAGCTCCTTTGGAGCGCGTGAGGCGCTACCTTGAGCGTAAAGCGCAATGACAGGTCCGGAAAAATTAACTTTTCGTGATATGAACTCTTATAGATTCAGCGACTTATCTCTTTCTTGCACATCCCCCGCCCTGCCCTCGATGCCATCCTGTCTTTGTCGGCAGCTGCTTCTAAAACTTTTCTCTTCTTCTCGTGTGTTAGGGTGGATGAAAAATTCCGAGCAAACGAGTTTGCGCTTTGTGCAAAGCCTCTGACACGAGCTCTCTCGTTCGCCTCGCCCGGAGCGATACGGCAAGAATGATGAAGACGGCGAGAACACAGAGGTGGGTGATATCCCTGGGCGCGCTCACCGCTGCACTTTGCTTTGGTATAGCCCTGGACTCTCACTCCGTGCAAGCCGCCCAGTCCAGCGGCCAGCGGCCTCCCGTCACCTCGCCCCAGGCGGCTCAGCACGTCGAGGCGGGCAACACGCTCTTCCAGCAGCGATGCGCCTTTTGTCACGGCCGCGATGCCATGGGAGGGGAGACGGGCCCCGACCTCACCCGCTCCAAGCTCGTCCTCGCCGATGTCGCCGGCGACAAGATCGGCGACGTCGTCCGCAACGGGCGTCCGCCCCGCATGCCCCCCTTCTCCACCACCACCGACGCAGAGTTGAGCGATCTCGCCGCCTTCATCCACGACCAGCAGCGCAAGGCCCAGAGCTCCGGCCAGCGCAAGGGCGTCGACGTCGCCGACCTCCAGACCGGCAACGCCGACGCCGGCAAACAGTACTTCGAAGGTGCCGGAGGCTGCGCCAGGTGCCACTCCGCCACCGGGGACCTCGCGCACATCGCCGCCAAATACCAGGGCCTCCAGCTCGAGCAGCACATGCTCTACCCGCGCGATGCCAAGAGCCGCGTCACCGTGACCCTGCCCTCGGGTCAGAGCCTCACCGGCTCCGTCGAGTATCGCGACGAGTTCACCCTCGGCATTCGCCTTCCCGATGGAACCTACCGGTCTTTTTCCATTGAAGGTCCCGCCAGCAAGATCAAGTACAAGATCGACGCCCCTCACCTGGCCCACGTCGAGCTCTTCAGCAAATACACCGACGCCGACATTCACAACCTGATGGCCTATCTCCAGACCCTGCGCTAGACAGTGGACCCGAAGGTGAGAGACGAATCTATGGATCGTATGGATCGACCGATGAACGATACAAATCAGGCAAGGAAGGCGAAGGCCCTCGCTGGCTTCGCACTTACATTCGTGCTTGGAGGCTTCACGCCCTCTCTGCACGCGCAGAGCGCCGACGGCGTTTCTGCTGGCCCGGATCAGGCCACGCTGCTCCATCCCGGTCCCGACTCCTGGCCTCTCTACCACGGCGACTACACCGGCCAGCGCCACTCCAGGCTCAATCAGATCACCCCCCGCAACGTCGGCTCCCTCTCGCTCGCCTGGGCCTTCCAGACCGGATCGACGGCGTCCCTCAAGTCCTCGCCCCTGCTGGTCGACGGCATCCTCTACTTCACCGTCCCCGATAATGTCTGGGCCATCGACGCCCGCACCGGCCACCAGATCTGGCACTATACCTATCCCCCCAACAAGGGCCTGCACATCGGCCAGCGCGGCGTGGGAGCCTACAAGGGCTCCATCTACTTCCTCTCCCCCGACGGCCACCTCGTCTCGCTCAACGCCAAAGACGGCAGCGTGCGCTGGAATGTTGAGGTTGCCGACGTTGCTAAGGGTTACTGGACCACCATGTCGCCCTTCGTCGTCAAAGACCACGTCATCATCGGCGTCTCCGGCGACTTCGATAATCTCCACGGCTATCTCAAGTCCCTCGACCCCGACACCGGCAAGGAACAGTGGACCTGGAACAGCACCCCGCCCGAGCTCACCGGCGGCATGACCTGGATGACCGGAACCTACGATCCCCAGCTCAACCTCATCTACTGGGGAACCGGAAATCCCACGCCTGTCCTCAACGGCAAGACGCGCCCCGGCGACGATCCCCACACCTGCAGCATCGTGGCGCTCAATCCCGATACCGGCCAGCTCGTCTGGTCCTTCCAGGTCTCCCCGCACGACACGCACGACTGGGACGCGGCCGAATCTCCCATCCTCGTCGACGGCACCTTCAAGGGCCAGCCGCGCAAGATGGTCATGCAGGCCTCGCGCAACGGCTACTTCGTCGTCCTCGATCGCACCGACGGCAAGAACCTCCTCACCGTTCCCTATAGCGCCGTCAACTGGTCCAAGGGCATCGACAAGGACGGCCAGCCCATTCCCAATCCCGACAAGGAGCCCGCTCCCGACGGCCGTCTCATCGCTCCCGACGAGGGAGGAGCCGCCAACTACCGCTCCCCCAGCTTCGATCCCGCCACCGGCCTCTTCGTTCACGCCGCCCGCGAGGCCTACAGCATCTACTTCTCCAAGCCCGCCGACGGTTCCTACGGCTGGTCCGGGGCCGACTACGGTCTCTGGGGCAAGGGAGTCATCAAAGCCATCGACTACCAGACCGGCAAGATCCGTTGGGAGCACGAGATCGGCGAAGGCGCCTCCACCGGCGTCATGACCACCGCCTCCGGCCTGACCTTCAGCGGAGACTCTCACGGCAACGCCCTCGCGCTCGAGACTGCCACAGGCAAGACCCTCTGGCACGCCGGAACCGGTTCCGCCATGGCCACCTCGCCCTCCAGCTACGAGCTCGACGGAAGGCAGTACGTCCTGATGGGCAGCGGAGCCGTCCTCTATGCCTTCGCCCTGCCCGACAACCTCATCGACCAGAAGACGAAGTAAAAGACAGGCGCTGCCGGGCGCAGTGGGCCCGGCAGGCCATCGCCTCGAACAAGTCCCAGGATGTCAACCCATCCCTGCCCTGAACCATAACAAAACAAACAGGATCGAAGCTGCCGATTCAGCTCGTTCCGATCGTTACAATTAAAAAAGCAGACCGAACGTCATCCTCGTCAAAAATGTCTTTCGCGCGGTCCCTCTATTTCGAATGCCTTATTCATGAAGTCCGGACCTAAGTTCAATTTTTATAATACTTTGCGCAAAAACAGTAGAGGGGGATGCCTGCTGGAGGCGAAGCCCGCAAGGAACGAAGAGTATTATTTTCCTGCGCGAAAAAAAACTCAGGTAAGCCGCAGATTTGAAACCAGACGAAGCCACCAAGATGAAGGAAGAGGAAGCATGAAGGTTGGAGTATTCACGCCCCTGCTGTCGCAGCTATCGCTCGACGATGTTCTGAAGAAGCTCGCCACCTACGAGATCCGCACAGTCGAGCTCGGCACCGGCAACTACCCCGGAGGGGCGCACGCCAGCCTCTCGATGCTCGAGGACAAGGCCGCGCTCGACAGGTTCAAGTCCACGCTCGCCGATCACGGCGTTAGCATCAGCGCCCTCAGCTGCCACGGCAACTCGCTCCACCCTGACAAAGCCCAGCGCGAGGCCGCCGTGAAGGTCAGCCGCGACACTATCCTGCTGGCCGAAAAGCTGGGCGTGAAGACTGTGGTCGACTTCTCCGGCTGCCCCGGCGACTCCCCCGCGTCCACCGCGCCGAACTGGGTCACCTGCCCCTGGCCGCCCGAGTTCCTCAAGGTCCTCGACTGGCAGTGGAACGAGGTCGTCGCCCCGTTCTGGATCGAGCATGCGAAGTTCGCCGCCGATCACGGCGTCCGCATCGCGGTCGAGATGCACCCCGGCTTCGTCGCCTACAGCCCCGAGACGCTTCTGAAGTTGCGCGCGATCGCGGGCCCCAACGTAGGCTGCAACTACGACCCCAGCCACATGTTCTGGCAGAACATCGATCCCGTCGCCGCCATCCGCGTTCTGGGCGACGCCATCTTCCACGTCCACGCCAAGGACACCCAGATCTACACGGCCAACCTTCCGAAGACCGGCGTGCTCGACACCAAGCCGTACACCGACGAGTGCAACCGCAGCTGGATCTTCCGCACCTGCGGCTACGGCCACGGAGCGGAGTGGTGGAAGGAGTTCGTCTCGACGCTGCGCATGTTCGGTTACGACGACGTGCTCTCGATCGAGCACGAGGACAGCCTGCTGTCGCCGGAAGAAGGACTGAGCAAGGCGGCGAAGTTCCTCAACGAGATCGTCATCCAGGAGCAGCCGGCGGCTGCATGGTGGGTCTAAAGAGATGGCCTGCCGCGCGGGCCCGCTACGCGCGGGGCGGTGCTGCGCGCACGGTGAGTGAGCCTTTGGCGCGGGCCAGAGAACTGAAGCCTGCGCCGACCACCGGGAGGCCCACGCCGAAGGCTCACCACGCGCCACGAAGTGGCCGCCCCACGCGCAGTGGGCCCGCGCGGCAGCGCAGGTTTCTAACCGAAGAAGGAGAAAGAGCGTGAAGCGTCTGAAGGCAGCAGTGATCGGAACAGGATTTATGGGACGCACGCACCTCGAGGCGTTGCGGCGCGTCGAAGGCGTGGACGTGATCGCGGTGGTGGGCCGCAAGCTGGATGCGGCGAAGAAGCTGGCCGAAGGCTACGGCGTGCCCACGGCGCTCGATAGCGTCGACGATCTGCTGAAGCTGCCGGAGCTCGACGCCCTCCACATCTGCACTCCAAACGCCACGCACTACCCCATCGCCAAGGCAGCGATCGCTGCAGGGAAGAACATTCTCTGCGAGAAGCCGGTCGCGGTCTCGACTGCCGAGGCCGAGGAGCTGACCCAGCTGGCCGCGAAGGCCGGAGTTCGTAACTGCGTCTGTCACAATCTCCGTTACTATCCCATGGTGCAGCAGATGCGCCGCATGCGCGAGGCGGGCGAGCTGGGCGAGATCCTGGTGGCGCAGGGAACCTACTCGCAGGACTGGATGCTCTACGATACCGACTGGAACTGGCGCGTCGAGGCCGAGGCCTCCGGACCCTCGCGCGTGATGGCCGACATCGGATCGCACTGGTTCGACATGGTCGAGCACATCACCGGTCTGCGCGTGGCTTCGCTCTCGGCCGACCTCGCGATCTTCTATCCCACACGCAAGCGTCCCAAGCACAGCGTGGAGAGCTTCACCGGCAAGCTGCCGAGCGCAGAGGACGTCGAAGACGTGAAGGTCGAGACCGAGGACTTCGGCGCGGTCGTCTTCCGTCTGGGTGACAAGGCGCGCGGCGCGATGACGGCGAGCCAGGTGAACGCGGGCCGCAAGAACGGCCTGTGCGTCGAGATCTACGGAACCAAGGCGTCGGTGATCTGGAATCAGGAGCGCCCGGACGAGCTCTGGATCGGAAACCGCAACACGCCGAACCAGATCATCATCAAGGACCCTTCGCTGCTTCTGCCCGCGGCGGGCAAATATGCCGATCTTCCCGGCGGCCACAGCGAGGGCTACGACGACACCTTCAAGCAAGTCTTCCGCCGCTTCTATGCCTCGATCGCCGATCCGTCGGCGCAGCCTGAGTATCCGCAGCTGGCCGACGGTCTGCGCCAGATGCGGATTCTCGATGCCGAGATGGAAAGCGCGAAGAAGCGAGGATGGGTTGACCTGGCCTGAACCTGCGGACCCGTCACCGCAGGCGGTCACGAACCTCGGGCCGCACTAGGTAGAGGAAGAAGAGGAGAGCGAAGAGTCCCTGAATAACGAAGGGAGCGGCGTGGGTCTGGCGGAAGTACATCACATTGCCGAGGAAGAGGGTGAAGCACCCGGCGAGCACCAGGGACCACCCCCACCGCCGTAGACGCAGCAGACCGAAGATCCCGGCGGCGAGCAGTGTACAAAGCAGGAGCACGCCATACTTCCCGCGGTCCTGACCGAACGTTCCCCGCAGAGCGGCGAAGGCATTGATGGTGGTCATCAGCAGCATGTACATGCAGATTCCGGCGACGCCGGGGAGCATTCCTCCGGCCCTGGCCTGAAGTCTCCTGACCTCGTTGGAATCGTACTGTGGGTCGATCTGTGGATCGTGCCTCGGATCGGAATTTAGATCGCTCATAGAGTGTGCAGGTAGGCCAGCAGATCATCGAGCTCCTGCTGGTCGATGGTTCCGGCCTGCGCCGGCATCATGTTTCTTCCGCGCAGCACGGTGGCGGCGACGCGCTCGTCGGTCGCGGCCGCGCCCGAGTCCAGGTACTCCTTTTTGAAGATACCGGCCAGCGCGGGTCCGGCCAGCGGTATGTTCGTTCGATCGTTGTGACAGGCCTGGCAGTGAGCCTGAAAGACCGCGTGCCCATGCGTCTGCTGCGCATTCAGCTGATTGAGCGGTGTGGGGGGAGGGATAGATTTACAGCCCGTTATCGCCAGCACGGCGGGTAACAACGCGAATCGAAGACTCTTCATCGACTTCTATTCTCTCATCCATGCAAAGAAAGGCGATGGCGCTGCGCGGCAGCGCCTGCCCTTCGACTTCACCTAATTAAGAGAGGCGATCAGGCCAACGATCTTGTCCATGGCGACGCGGTCGGCGCTCGAGCCCGGCGTGTGCGCGCTCACCATGATAGAGAAGATGACGGTGCGTCCGCTGGCGCACTCCAGATAGCCGCTGAGGGCGCGGGCCTCGCCAAGGGTTCCCGTCTTGGCGAAGACATGGTCTTTGAGCGGAGGCTTGCCGAAGCGGGAGATCAGGCTGCCGTCCTCGCCACCGACGGGAAGGCTCGATCTCCAATCGGGAAACCAGGGCTGCGTGGTGGCATATTGCAGCAGGCGGGCGGTGGCGCGCGGCGTGACCAGGTCGTGTCCGCTGAGACCGGAGCCATCGTAGAAGACGAAGTCGTCGGGGTCGATCCCGACTTTCGAGGTGAGGAAGGAACGGACCACCTGGGCTCCTCCGACGAGCGAGGGCTGGCAGGACGCGGCGTTTGAGCGCTTGCCAAGATGCCGCAGCAGAAGCTCGGCGTGCAGGTTCTGGCTGACCTTATTGGTGACGACGACGTCCTGGCCGAGCGGCACCGATTTATGCGAAGCAAGAACGACGGTCTCGACGGGAGAGAGGGGCAGATTGACGACGGGCGCGCAACCCCAGCCTGAGGAGAGGTTCTCGGGAGGGACGGGAGCCTTGACTCGCTCCAGAAAATCTCCTGTCGTCAGAGAAGGAACGTGTTTTGCTTTCGCCACGCCGGTCACGGTAATTCCGCGTGCTTCAAGCATGTTTTTGAGGGCAGCCGCAGCGTACTCGGCGGGATCGTGAATGGCGACCTCTTCTTCGTCGGGTTGGGCATCAACGGCGATGGTTCCGTAGATGTGAAGCGTCTTCGAGCCCGGCTCGCGCTCCATCTGGACGTGGCTTCCCGTCCGGGCGGGAGAGGTGACGAGGCCCATGGTATCGATGGTGTAGTAGGGAGCGATTGGATCGACCAGCACCGAGGCAGGTTTGCTGGCCGCGGTGCCGGACGTGACGGTGATCTTCAGCTGGTTGTCGTTGACGGTGAGGGCCGAAACAGGGGCGCCGTATCCCCAGACGGTGTCGTCGATCGACCAGTCGGCGGCGTAGGGCTCCCAGGGGAAAAGGGTGTCGTCGCCGACGATGTCGCCGTTGACGACCTTCAGGCCCGTCTTTGCCACCTGATCGGCCATCTCTTCGAGATAGCGCAGTGGAGATGGTTCGGGAGGAGGCTGCTCGCCGGGGGGAAGCCTCGGCCGCTGCGAAAGCGGAACGTAAGGGATCTCACGTCCGGAGAGATTGGCATCGCCTCCGCCTACGAGAATCACATTGCCGGTGAGGTGCCCGGGCGCGCTGAAGGTTCCCTGGCCGATCACCCGGGTCTCAAAGGTCATGTTCGCGCCGAGAACGGCCATGGCTGTGGCCGTGGTGAAGAGCTTGGCGTTGCTGGCGGGCTGAAAGAACTGAGCCTCGTTGAGAGCATAGATCGAAGTTCCGTCGATGGCGGTGACGTCGATCCCCCAATGCGCTCGCGAGACCGAGGGCTCGGTGAGGACCTCAGCGATCTTTCTTGCGAGCTCGCTGCAGGGGCCGCTGCGGCCAGCCGTGGCGGTGACGGGTTCCTCGCATCCCGCTCTCTGGGTCTGCGCATGAGCAAGGGGGAGACATCCGCACGCCAACGTCAGAGCAGCTACCGCAAACAGTCTCTTCATATGGGCGAAGTCTAGCATTCTTCATGGCTTGAAGCGGACTCTTTCTCGGTCTTCGCGGGGCTCTACAATCCTTCCATGTCTTTTGCCGCGCGGCCCCGCTATGAGTGGCGTCTTCGAACCCGTTCGCTCGCCGTTGGAGAGCGAACCCTCATCCTTGGGATCCTCAATGTGACGCCGGACTCCTTCTCGGACGGAGGACACTTCTACATGCCGGGCGCCGCGCCTCAACGTGCGCTCGAGCACGCGATGGGGATGCTGGACGAGGGAGCGGATGCAATCGACCTGGGTGGCGAGTCGACGCGGCCCGGGGCAACGCCGCAGTCGCCGGACGAAGAGCAGGCGCGGGTGATGCCGGTGCTCGAGGCGATCCTGCGCGAGCGTCCGGAGACGATTGTCTCCATCGATACCTTTCATGCGGCCACGGCGCGGTGCGCGGTGGAGGCGGGGGCCGAGATCGTCAACGACGTCAGCGGACATCTGTGGGACAAGGAGATGTCTTTGACCTGCGCGCGGCTCGCCTGCGGGGCCGTGCTGATGCACACGCGCGGAACCCCGGCGGAGTGGAGGTCGCTCCCGGCGCTTGAGCGCGACGAGGTTGTTCCCCTGGTGTTGACCGGTCTGGAGGTGGCCGTCGATGCCGCCGTGACCGCGGGTGTGATCCGCGACCGTATCGTGATCGATCCCGGGCTGGGCTTCGGCAAACGACTGAAGGAGAATTATCCGCTGCTTCGGGGCATCTCAGCGCTGCACCGGCTCGAGCTTCCGATCATGGTGGGAGCGTCGCGCAAGAGCTTTCTTGCGGCCTCGCGAATGGGTTCAGGAACAAACGATCGTGTTGCCGCGACGCTTGCCGCGCACACAGCTGCGGTGTTGGAGGGAGCTCAGATTCTTCGGGTCCACGATGTGCGGCCGGCAGTGGAGGCGGCGGCTGTCGCCGATCGTCTGCTGGCGGAGGCTTAGGCTCGCGCGGAAGCGCCAGCCGCTTTCTTCCGAGCCTAGCGCTCTGCCTCAGGCTGCGAGTAATAACCTGTAAGCGTTCGCGCGGCCAGTCCGGGTTTGCCGATCTGCACATCGATCTTGTGATATTCGTCGCGGCGCTCGGCCGGAGGAGGGGTGTAAGTGATGTCGTAGTAGGCCGACGCATCGCCGATTGAGCGTTCCAGCTGGCCGGTCAGGTCGTTGGAGTTCAGCACCAGCCCGCCGGTCTGCGCGGCAATAACCTGCAGTCCGAGATTCCCCAGCACAGCCTCGCGGGGCTTGGTTACGCCCTTCAGGAAGGACTCATAGTACGAGCTGCGCAGCACCGACTCGCGCGCGCCCACGGCATCGAGCGCATAGAGGGAGACGTGCGCTCTTCTTAGCTCCGTCGAGATCTGGACGATGGTCGAGAAGACCTGCTGCTCCTGCCTGGCATCGAGTTCGATTCCTGGTCCGCTCAGCAGCGGCCAGCCCGGCGAGACCCACATCACCAGCTTGCGTCCAGGCTTCGATTCTTCGATTGCTCCCAGCTGATGCAAGGCGTTGAGCGAGACTTTGAGACGCTCATCGGCGCCCCAAAAGCCCGAGGAGCGGCGGATGCTGCGCAGGCCGATCTCCGAGTGATCGAGAGCATCGATCAGAGCCTTGCCGTCGGTGGAGCTCTGGCGCTGGGCCATGAGACCGGTGTCGGTGAGCACGGCCAGGGAGACCGGATGCGCAAGATGCTCGTGAGCGCGCAGGAAACGGTCGATTTGGTCCCTCTCGCTCGCCACCAGGGAGAAGGTGGTGTTGACGGCGTCGATCACAATGACGACCTCGGCCGGGGCCTGCTCTCCTCCCAGCGCCTGAAAGGAGAGCAGGGGTTGGATCGCCTTGTTGTCGAGCACCTTGAAATCCTGTTGCGTGAGCCCTGCAAGGGGCTGGCCGCTGTGGTCGGAGACGACGACCGAGAGGTGAATCGGCCCGGTCGGCTCCGGCGGTGCAGGATCGGGCTGCTGGGCGCTGGCTTGGGTAAAGGGCAGAAGAAGCGAGAGGGCAAGGGCGGAGAGCCGAATCGAGGAAGGCATCGTGAGCTCCCTCCTGGGGAGCGGGCGGGCTAAGGGGAAGCCTCCGCAAGTTTAGACGGAGTGCCGGTAATTCAAGACTCTTAGTTTTGTAATTCCTTTGTTGGGAAAAAATCCTGTCTCGGTCGTGCGAAGCTGGGCGTATCGGACGGGAGGGAAGTAGGAAAAGGGTGCTATTCTGTGGCGAAGGAAAAACGAATGTTTAACCTCCTGCTCGTCTGCCAGATCGTTACCCTGATCGCCGTCGTTGTCCTGTTGCTGCGCAGGCCGCAGGTTCCGGCTCAGGATCCTCGCCTGGCGCAACTGCCGGACCAGCTCACGCGTCTGGACGCTCGCAACCAGGCGCTGGACGATCATATTCGCAACGCCTTCGGCCAGATGCGGAGCGACATTGCGGTCGAGGCGCAGCGCACCCGCGAGGCCAGCGCGAAGGACTTCGGCAACCTGCGCAGCGAGGTGACGCAGAATATTGCCGAGCTGAGCCGATTACTCCAGGACGGTCTGAACGGATTTCGCTCGGACAACAAGGACTCGGATAACAAGCTACGCAGCGCCGTCCTCGAGCAGATGGAGGCTCTTTCGCAGAGCATTGGGCGATTTACCTCGGAGACGAACGTCCAGCACACAGAGCTGCGTGAGGCTCTTAACAGGAAGCTCAACGACCTGATGCAGAGCAATATTACGCTGCAGGAGCAGCTGCGCACCGCCGTCGAGAATCGGCTGAATAAGCTGAACGAGGACAACTCCAAAGAGCTCGAGAAGATGCGCGAGACCGTAGACGAGAAGCTGAACACAACGCTGCAGACACGGCTGACGGAGAGCTTCGGGCAGGTGACCGATCAGCTGAACAAGGTCCACACCGGTCTGGGAGAGATGACGAAGCTCTCCGATGGCGTCAATGATCTGAGCCGCATCTTCACCAATGTGAAGTCGCGTGGCGGCTTCGCCGAGGTGCAGCTGGGAATGCTGCTCGAGCAGATGCTCGCCCCGAACCAATTCATCCGCAACGCCAAGGTGAAAGACGGGTCGCTCGAGGTGGTGGAGTTTGCGGTGCGGTTTCCAGGGCATTCGGGCGAGACGCTGTTGCCGATCGACGCCAAGTTTCCGCGCGAGGACTGGGAGCGGCTCGAGAATGCCTACGAGAGCAACAACCCGGACCAGATCGCTGCGGCGGGCAAGGCCTTCGAGGTGGCGATCCGCACCGAGGGCGACCGCATCTGCTCGAAGTACATCAATCCCCCGCGCACCACGCCGCACGCCATCATGTTTCTGCCGACGGAGGGTCTGTACGCCGAGGTGATGCGCCGCGACGCGTTGCAGGCCGAGATTCAGTCGCGGTGCCGCGTGACCCTCGCCGGTCCCAGCACGCTGTCGGCGATCCTTACCAGCTTCCAGATGGGCTTCCAGATGCTTGCCATTCAGGAAAAAGGCGACGAGGTCTGGCAGGTTCTGGAGGGAACGAAGAAGGAGTTTGGAAAGTTTGAAGGCCTGATGGACAAGATGGATAAGCAGGTCGGAACGGTCCAGAACACCATTCGCGATCTTGGCCAACGTACCCGCGCCATCAACCGAACGTTGCGCGAGGTGGGGACGACCGACAAAGCGCTTCCCGGTGCGCAGATGATCGATTTCGATCAAGCCGCCGGAATCACGACATTTCTTGCTGCTTCGGGCGAGGAGGATTGACAAATCTTTTCCGGCTCGATGTCGCCCGGGTCCGGTTTGCTTTACACTCGCCTAGGCCCTCAGTATGCTTGAGATTGGCCTGCGCGGAGCTTGGCAGCTTCGCGCAACGCAACGGTTTTGACCCTAAGAGAGATACAGGAGAACTCGAATGGCAGCAGTCGATGAGAAGGTGAAGCAGATTATTGTCGAGCAGCTTCAGGTGGATGAGGCTGAAGTCACGCCGGGAGCAAGCTTTCAGGAAGATCTCGGTGCGGACTCCCTCGACGTAGTCGAGCTTGTCATGCAGTTTGAAGAGGCCTTCGACATTCAGATTCCCGATGAAGATGCGGAGAAGATCAAGACCGTCAAGGACGCCATCGACTACATCGAGAAGAACCAGAAAGCGAAGTAAGAGACATGCTTGAGCGTCGCGTCGTCGTAACCGGCCTCGGACTCATCTGCGGGGTTGGCAATACCGCGCCTGAGGTCTGGGACGGACTGATGGCGGGCAAGAGCGGTATGGCCGAGATCACTGCCTTCGATCTCACCGGCCATCCTGTGCGCTTTGCCGCCGAGGTCAAAAACTTCGATCCGCTTCAGTTCGTGGATAAGAAGGAGGCCCGCAAGATGGGCCGCTTCATCCACCTTGCTCTGGCTGCCTCGCAGGAGGCGATGGACCATGCCGGGCTGAAGGTGACCAACGATATCGCCGATCGCGTCGGCGTGCACATCGGCTCGGGTATAGGCGGATTCGATGTCATCGAGCGCGAGCACTCCGCGATGCTTGCTGGAGGACCGCGTAAGATCTCGCCGTTCTTCATTCCGGGCTCGATTGTCAATCTGGCCGCTGGCCACGTCTCCATCCGCTTCAACGCCAAAGGGCCCAACGAGGCCACGGCGACGGCCTGCACCACCAGCGCGCACTCCATCGGCGACGCCTTCCGCATCATTCAGCGTGGCGATGCCGACGTGATGCTCGCCGGAGGAACCGAGGCCGCGATCACCCCGATGGGCGTGGGTGGGTTTGCCGCGATGAAGGCTCTCTCCACGCGCAATGAAGATCCTCTGCACGCCTGCCGTCCATTCGACAAGGACCGCGACGGCTTCGTGGTCGGCGAAGGCGCGGGAATCCTGATCCTCGAGGATCTGGATTTTGCCAGGGCGCGCGGAGCGAAGATCCTAGCCGAGGTGCTCGGGTATGGCCTTTCGGCCGATGCCTTCCACATGACCGGAATGGCTCCAGAGGGCGAGGGCTGCTATCGCTCGATGAACCATGCGATCAGGGTGGCGGGAATCTCGCCGGACCAGATCGACTATGTCAACGCGCATGCCACCTCGACTCCGCTGGGCGATGCGCTGGAGTCGAAGGCGATCGAGAACGTCTTCGGCGAGCGTGCCAAGAACGGAACCCTGCTGGTGAGCTCCACCAAGTCCATGACCGGGCATCTGCTCGGCGGGGCTGGCGGTCTCGAGGCCGGCATCACGATCATGGCGATGCAGCAACAAATCGCTCCCCCGACGATGAATCTGGTCGAGGCCGATCCGGAGTGCCGTCTGAACTATGTTCCCAATAAACCGTTGTCGGCGAAGATCGACTATGCTCTTTCGAACTCCTTCGGCTTCGGTGGAACCAACGGATCGCTGATCTTCAAGCGCTGGACGGAATAAGAATCACTTCTCACAAGGAAAAAGAAAGGGAGGCGTCGATTGGACGCCTCCCTTTCTTTTTTGATCGGGGATGGCCCGCCGGCCGGGCCCACTGCGCAGGGGGCGGTCATTTCGTGACGTGTATTTGCCCTTCGGGGTGGGTGCTCCCGTTGATCGCTTGCAAAGATTCTCACGCCGACCAACGGGAGGCCCATGGCGAAGCCGGTACACGCGTCAACGAAGTGACCGCCTCACGCGCAGTGGGCTCGCGCGGTAGCGCCTGTTCCTAGCTGCTTGCCGCCGACGTGGCAACCATGATGATCAGCCCCAGAAGCCACCATCCCAGCACCACCATGGCGGCTCTGGCTCGCGGCACCTTGGCCACGATGGCGGTGCCGATAATCAAGAGAACGACCACCCACAGGCCAATGACGTCGAAGAAGCTCAACAGTAGCTTCAGCCATGGTGCGGAGTCCGGAAGGTAATACGCGAGGTTGGTCCCCACCGGATTCTGCATGTTGTAGCCCTCGGTGTTGACGCCTGCCGCCAGCAGCACGATCGAGAGCAGACCGGTGAACAGCCGCGGAAGGGAGGCGTACATCCAGACGGCGAACATCTGTTTGAAGGTGGTTCTCGCCCCCAGGCCGAAGTTGAAGCTCGCCCAGTAGAGCAGCGATCCAATCGCCACGAAGATCAGGACGAAGACGAACGATCCGTAGCTGGTGACGCGATAGATCTTCGCCATGCTCGCGAGTTGCGCGGCCTTCTGATCGGCGGGCAGGTTGTTGTATTGTTCAGCCTGCTTGGGACGCTCCTGAATCTGGTTCTCGGCGACGCGGCCGAAGCCGACCTGTTTGTCAACCGCGACGGTCGAGCCGATGGTCACCAGCAGCATGAGGAGGAAGGGAAGCCACCAGCTCGCGTTGCGCAGAATGTCGGTAAAGGTCTTGGAGGGGGCGACGAAGATATCGACGACGCGTTCGATCTCGCTGAGTCCTGTTCTTCCATCCATCGTCGTTTCGTCGGCCACTGGCATCGCTCCTTTGAGAGCTGAACTGGATGCAAACTTTCGAGAATTGTAGCGTGAGCTTTTGGCCGAATCGATATCTTTCTGCCGCTGAACGATTTTGAGCCTGCGCTGCTAAAATCTTGAACCTATGGCAGCTGTCGAGCGTCCCACCCCATCGGCTCTCTCCCCAACCCCGAACCAGACCCGTCTGCTGGAGCTTGCGGCTCGTCACGCGATCGCCGAAGAGGGAGGCGGCTCGGAGCGCCGTGTGCGCGAGGCCGCGGCGGGAAAGCTCTCCGCGCGCGAGCGCATCGACCTTCTGCTGGATGAGGGCAGCTTCGAGGAGACGGACAAGTTCGTCACGCATCGTAACAGCGACTTCGGCATGGACGCGCAACGGGTGCCGGGCGATGGCTTCATCACGGGGCACGGTCGCATCGACGGCCGGGTCGTCTTTGTCTTCGCGCAGGACTTCACCGTCTTCGGCGGCTCACTCTCGGAGGCGAACGCGGCCAAGATCGTCAAGATCATGGATATGGCGATGCGCGTGGGAGCACCGGTGATCGGGCTCAACGACTCGGGCGGAGCGCGCATCCAGGAGGGTGTGCTCTCGCTGGCCGGTTACACCGATATCTTTCTGCGTAATACGCTGGCCAGCGGCGCGGTGCCACAGATCTCGGCTATCCTCGGTCCATGCGCCGGGGGAGCTGTCTATTCGCCGGCGATCACGGACTTCACCCTGATGACTGCGAAGACCAGCTACATGTTCGTCACCGGGCCCGACGTCATCAAGACGGTGCTGCACGAAGACGTGACCAAGGATGCTCTGGGAGGCGCCAGCACGCACAACGAGATCTCCGGCGTGGCGCACTTCATGGCCGAGGACGATCGCGAGTGCATGGCGATGATTCGCGAGATCGTCGGGTTTATTCCGTCGAACAATCTCGACGATCCTCCGCGGAGGGCGACGAGCGATCCCGCGGATCGCGCCGACGTCGCGCTCGACACGATCATCCCCGAGGCCAGCAATCAGCCTTACGATATGGTGGACGTGATCGCGCGTGTCGTGGATGAAGGGTATCTCTTCCAGGTTCACGAGCACTTTGCGCGGAACCTGGTGGTGGGGTTCGCGCGCATGAACGGCCGGCCGGTAGGCATCGTCGCGAATCAGCCGTCGGTGCTGGCCGGGGTTCTCGATATTGATGCTTCGGTCAAAGGAGCGAGGTTTGTGCGCTTCTGCGATGCGTTCAACATCCCTCTGATTACGTTCGAGGATGTTCCCGGCTTCATGCCTGGAACTCGCCAGGAGCATGGCGGCATCATTCGCCACGGAGCGAAGCTGCTGTATGCGTTTGCAGAGGCCACGGTCCCGAAGCTGACGGTCATCACGCGCAAGGCGTATGGCGGAGCCTATTGCGTGATGAGCTCCAAGCATCTGCGCACCGATGTCAATCTGGCGTGGCCGACGGCGGAGATTGCGGTGATGGGACCGGAGGGTGCGGTGAATATCGTGTACAAGCGCGAGCTCGAGCAGGTGGTGCGCCGGGCCGAGGCGGTGATGCCGCAGGGGGTCTCGCTCACAGAGGAGCAGAAGCTCGAAGTCCTGGCCGAGGCTCGCGCTATCAAGGTGGAGGAGTTTCGCGAGCGCTTTGCCAATCCGTATATAGCGGCTGAGCGTGGCTATGTGGATGCTGTGATTCGTCCCAGCGAGACGCGCCGGCGGCTCAATACGGCGCTCGATATGCTTGCGACGAAGCGCGAGAAGAATCCGGCTAAAAAGCATGGGAATATTCCTTTATAGGGCTTAGGCTGCGAAGGAGAGGCTTATGGCCTGCCGGCCGGGCCCACTACGCTCGGCCACCCCACGAAGACCTGTTTGTGGGGACCTCGGGTCACTTTGTGACGCGGTCGAGGCTTCCGTTGGTCGCTTGCATAAATTCTCGCGCCGACCGAAGGAAGGCCCACGGCGAAGTCGGTATACGCTTCACGAAGTGACCGTCCCACGCGCAGTGGGCCCGCGCTGCAGCGCCTATCTTTACCCTAAACAGGTCGTCTAGTGTGCGACCCGTGGCATGGTAGAGAGATGGTTGTCTCGAGTGCGAATGCGGAACATTACACCTGGGGCGAGGGCTGCGACGGATGGTATCTGGTCCGCACGCCCGAGCTCCACATCATCGAAGAGCGGATGCCTCCGGGCACCAGCGAGAGGCGTCATCATCACCAGAGGGCGCGCCAGTTCTTCTATGTGCTTGAAGGCGAGCTGACGATGGAGGTCGAAAGCGATGAACTTACGTTAGGCGCGGGCGAGGGAATCGAGATCGCCCCGGAGCAGCGGCATCAGGCGGTGAATCGCAGCGCGGCTCCGGTACGCTTTATCGTGACCAGTCGGCCTCCAAGTCACGGAGACCGTATCGACGACGAAGCGTAGGGTTTTACTTGCCGGTATCGACCTTGAGATCGATATAAAACTGATTTTTGTTGTCGAAGGAGCTGATGCTCTTCACCGGGCTCTTCTTGCTGTCGTGTTCGGCCCAGAGGGAGTAGTCGGTGTTTTGTGCGAGCTGGCCGAAACGATACTCGCCCTGATCGTTGGCGATGAAGCTCTTGACCGAGAGCGTGCGTCCGTCCTTCAGATAGACCACCGCGCCTTTGATCGGGGCATTCTGGTGATCGGTCACCTTGCCCTGAACCACGCGCTGGACCGGGCCGCGTTGTTGCGCGAAGGCCGGAGAGCAGAACGCCGCGGGAGCAACCACGCCGCCCACCAGGGAGAAAAAGACCAATGCAGAACCGCCGATACGGGAGCGAGAGAGCCGTAAACCCTTCATCGATCTAGTATACGGTTTGCGTATCGGCGAAGAGGCATCCCGCACGGATGCCAGCCGCGACCTACTCCTCCTCGTCGGCTGAGATGGGAGAGGGGTCCTCATCCTCGTAGCGCGGCTCGTCGATCACAGCCAGCTCCATCGGGTCGCTCGAGACGACCTCCAGCTCCACTCCACATTCGTCGCACTGCATGGTCTCACCCTCTTCGAGCTCATCGTCGACATCGAGAGGATTTTCACACTCGGGACAAAACACAGCCATCATGGGCCTCCCAGGGGAGCGACCGGTACGCGCTCTCCTTGCTGATATTTATCGACTGCTCCCGGCTCCTCGTCAAGTTGAGAGTACGAAGCACGGCCCGGGTTCGGCACGATGGCGCGCACTGTGATGAAATAAGAGCGATAACGATGCGCCGGTCCGGTCCCATCTCGCTTGCAATGCCGTCCTTCGGGGGAGCCGTTCGCAGCCTCATTCTGCTCAACGTGGGCGTGTTCTTCGCCCTCGCGATCCTGAGCTGGGTCTCGCCGGGGCTCCATCAGCTGCTGACGGCGCATATGTTGCTGGAGCCGCTGGCCGTGGTGCGCGGGGAGGTCTGGCAGCTCTTCACCTACTCCCTGCTCAATCCGGGGATCCTGTCGATCGTCTTCAGCATGCTGACGCTGTGGTTCACCGGGGCGCTGCTCGAGAGCAGCTATGGCAGCCGCTGGCTGACGGAGCTTTATTGGTTCTCGGTGATCGGCGGCGCCGCGCTCGCCTCGGCGCTCTCCTTCACGCATGTGTTCGGGCTCCGTCCGGATGCGGTGTCGGCGGGTGTCTGGGGCGGAGTCTTCGGCCTTATGGTCGCGATCGCGATGCTCTTCGGAGAGCAGGAGTTTCTGCTCTGGTTCCTCGTCCGCATCAAGGCGAAGTACATGGTCGCGATCTACATTCTGATCGCGATTGCGGTTCTGCTGAAGCAGTCGGATAACTTCGGCGCCCTGGTGCAGCTCTCGGGAGCGTTCGCGGGATTTCTCTACGTTCGTTTTGCTCCGCGCCGTGGACTTGCGCATGGCCTCTCCGAGCGATTCTTCGGGATTCGCAACGCCTACTATCGCTACAAGCGCCGTCGCGCCGCGCGCAAGTTCGAGGTCTACATGCGCAAGCAGAACCGCGAGGTCCACTTCGACAAGGACGGCCGCTACATCGATCCCGACGAGCTCAGACGGAATCCGAACGATAAACGGTGGATGAACTAAGCTCCCCACGGGTGTTAAGCTGCAGAACCCGGTTGCGTTAGCGCGCAAGCACCCGCATGTTATTTGACGATTTCATCTCGTCAGCTATGATCTTTTCATATTGAAAGTTCAGTTCCTGTCCTACCGATAGCCGCACATGCAGAGCCTCCCCGGGTCTAACAGGCAGTAACCTACCGACGTAAATCCTGTCCTTGGCACCACAACCATCCAACAATGACTCGCAAGAGTCATAAGGAGCATTGTCGCTTTATGCCACGCACACTCCCCATGCTGGCGCTCGTTGTTCTGTCCGCGAGTACCTTTTCCTTCGGACAGGGATCATCGACTGCAAGCCCGCTCGTTATCAAGCTCAAAGCTCCCACGTCTGCCACCCCCCCAGCCACAACGCCACCGTCGCAGCCATCGACAACACCCCCGATGACGTCGGACCCGCAGACCTCGAATCCTCCTCCCCCTCCCGCAGTTACGCCCCTGGCCTGCAGCGTGATGGGCCTGGGAACGGGAGCGAGCCTCAACGGCTTTCTTCCATTCCAGACCACGAGCGCGTGGACGCAGAACATCGCGAATGCCCCGGTGGACGGCAACTCCGGCAATCTGGTAGGGTTCATCGGAAACGCCCATCTGCATCCGGACTTCGCCTCGGGAACGGATAACGGCACCATCGTCGGCATCCCTTTCACCGTGGTCAGCGGAGCTTCTCCCACCACGGTCAACTACACCGATTACGGCGATCAGAGCGACCCGGGACCCATGCCGATTCCCACCTCGGTCGAGGTGGAAGGCTATCCGAACCCGGGCGACGGCGACCGCCATGCTCTGGTGCTGGACCGCGACAACTGCTGGCTCTATGAGCTCTACGGCGCCACGCCGCAGGGCGATGGCACCTGGCAGGCCTCCTCGGGCGCAGTCTGGGATCTGCTCAACGTTAATTCCCGTCCGCTCGAGTGGACCTCCTCCGATGCGGCCGGCCTTCCTGTCTTCCCGGGCCTGGTGCGTTATGACGAGGTCGCGGCCGGGCATATCGATCACGCTCTCCGCTTCACCCTGCAGCACAGCCGTCAGGCTTTTGTTGCGCCAGCAACGCACTGGGCTCCCAACTCCTCCGATCCGAACGCCGCGCCCATGGGCATGCGCATGAGGCTCAAGACCAACTACGACATCTCGTCGTTCCCCCCGCAGGCACAGATCATCCTAACTGCGCTGAAGAACTACGGCATGATCATGGCCGATAACGGAAGCAGTCTCTTCCTCTCCGGCGCTCCCGACGATCGCTGGAACAACGACGATCTCCACACGCTGGGGCAGGTTCCCGCGTCGGCGTTCGAGGTGGTACAGATGCCGGCGGTCACCACGCAGGCTAATCTTGCAACCGGCAACGTTCCCAACATCACCAGCTTTATCGCCGATCATCTGACTGTTTCGGCGGGAACGGCGGTGAACCTGAGCTGGGCCGCAGACAATGCTGGCTACTCCATCGTCTCGCCTGAGGTTGGCGCCATACGCGGGAACACTGCGGTGGTACACCCGACCCAGACGACCACCTACACGCTCTACTCCACCAACAAGTTCGGCCGCGCCACCCAGACCGTGACGGTTACGGTTCAGTAGAGCTTTCTTCTCCCAGTCGTTCCATGACCGCAGGGGCCGCGTTTGAGAGATCTTCTCAGCGCGGCCTCCGCAGTTTTAACTTCGTTGAAGAGATTTTGTGAAACTCTTCGCATCGTCCGCAGTCCAATGGAAGAGGAGATCAAGGATGCAAACCAGAACACTTGGCCACACCGACCTTCAGGTCGTCCCCCTCGCCTTCGGCGGCAACGTCTTCGGCTGGACGGCCGATGAGGCGACCTCGTTTCAGCTGCTCGATACCTTCGTCGACCGAGGCCTCAACTTCATCGATACAGCCGATGTATATTCGCGCTGGATCCCGGGCAACAAAGGCGGCGACTCCGAGACGATTCTCGGCGATTGGTTCGCCCGCTCCGGCAAGCGCGATCAGATCGTGCTCGCCACCAAGGTGGGGATGGAGATGGGTGAGGGCAAGAAGGGTCTGAGCAAGCGCTACATACTCGAGGCGGTCGAAGATTCGCTGCGGCGTCTTCAGACCGATCGCATCGATCTCTACCAGTCGCATCGCGACGATGAGTCGACCCCGATCGAGGAGACGCTCGAGGCCTATCAGCAGCTCATCCAGCAGGGAAAAGTGCGGTTCATCGGAGCCTCCAACTACAAAGGCACGCGGCTGGCTGAGGCCATCGAACTCGGTGTCCAGAAGAATCTTCCCGTCTATCAGGTGTTGCAGCCGGAGTACAACCTCTACAGCCGTCACGACTACGAGACAGATCTTGCCCCAGTGGCGGCGAAGTACGGCCTGGGCGTCATTCCCTACTTCTCTCTCGCCAGCGGCTTTCTGACCGGCAAATACAAAAGCGCGGAGGACGCCAAGGGCGCAAGCCGCGAGTTCCTGGTGAAGAAGTATTTTGATGAACGCGGCATGAGGATCCTGAAGGCGCTTGACGAGGTCTCGGCGGAGACGGGAGCCTCGCAGACGGAGATCTCACTGGCCTGGCTGTTGGCGCAGCCAACCGTCACCGCTCCTATCGCCAGCGCGACCAACACGAAGCAGCTGGAGACGCTGTTTGCGGCGGTCGACCTGAAGTTGGGCCAGGAGCACCTGGGTAAGCTCGACGAGGCCAGCCGCTAGTTTACGGCGATGGTCTGCCGACCGGGCGCCCTACGCAGGCGGCGGTCACTTCGACGTGTATACCGCGCCTCCTAGGGTCGGCGCGAAGATCTCTCAAGCGACCAACGGGAGTTCTCATCCCGAAGGGAGTACACACCCCACGAAGTGGGCGCCCCGCGCGTAGCGGGCCCGGCCGGTAGGCCACAAGCCTTTATCAAGGCCCTTTAATATCAGAAGGCCCCGGCTCGCGAGATAACCGGGGCCTTTCTGATTTTATGTGAGTCTTAGCTGCGAGTCGCCGCGATCTTCAGATGCAGTTCCTTCATCTGTTGCTCGGTCGGTGCGCTGGGAGCATCGACCATCAGGTCAATGGCCTTGGCGGTCTTGGGGAACGCGATCACCTCGCGCAGGCTGGAGGCTCCCGCAAGGATCATCACGATGCGGTCGATGCCGAGCGCGATGCCGCCGTGCGGAGGCGTGCCGTATTCCAGCGCATCCAGGAAGAAGCCGAAGCGCTGCTTGGCTTCTTCGTCGCTCATGCCGAGCGAGCGGAAGATCTCCTGCTGCACGTCCTGCCGGTGAATACGGATCGAGCCCGAACCCAGCTCAGTGCCGTTGAGCACGACATCGTAGGCCAGAGCGCGAACCGAACCCTTGTCGTTGAACAGGGCTCCGGACTTGATGTCGTCCTCATGCGGCGAGGTGAAGGGATGATGTGCTGCGTCCCAGGTCTTCGCCTCCTCGTTCCACTCATACATGGGGAAGTCGGTGACCCAGAGGAATTTGTAGTCGTCCGCGGTTCCAGTCTGCTCGAAAAGCTTGTGCCGATCTGCAAACTTTTTAGCTATTTCTAGACGGAGTGCGCCGACACGTTTGTAGATCCATTGCGGATCGTAATTCCATTTTTCCGGGGTGCCCAATTTCGGAGTAACGATTACGACCAGATGGTCGTCTTCATGATCTCCTTTTAGAACAAGCGTGGATGAATCGCCATATTTTTGAGCAAGAAATTCCTCGTATCCAGCTTTGAATTTTGCCGCAAGCGTCTCAGATAAATCAGAAAATTGATCTGCGCTCTTTAGTCTTATCGTATCGAGCGCATCAAGCCCGCAATCGCCAAATGAGGCACGGGTTTCCGATATGAGAGCTTTACGCTGAGTGCCACTTAGCTCGCCGACATTAGGAATCAAAAAGCCCAGCACAGGCAGCTTCTGTTCGATCTTCAGGATCTTGCGCAGCTCAGGCGTCAGATCGTCCGACAAATCCACCATCGCGGGCAGGCGCATATCCGGTTTGTCGATGCCGTATTTGTGGATGGCATCGTCGTAGGTCATCTGTAGAAATGGCGTCTTCAGCTCGATGCCTGCCGTCTTGAAGGCCGCCGTGAGGAAGCCCTCCACGACGCGGAAGACCGTCTCCTGCTGGGGAAAGGTCATCTCGAGATCGATCTGGGTGAACTCCGGCTGGCGGTCGGCGCGCAGGTCCTCGTCGCGGAAGCAGCGCGCGATCTGGAAGTAGCGGTCGAAGCCCGAGATCATCAGGATCTGCTTGAAGATCTGCGGTGATTGCGGCAGGGCGTAGAAGTCGCCGGGATGGACGCGGCTGGGGACAAGGTAGTCGCGGGCGCCCTCGGGGGTCGAGCGCGTCATGAAGGGGGTCTCAATCTCGAGGAAGCCATTCTCGGAGAGATACTCGCGGATGGCGCGGGCCACGTTGTGGCGCATTAGGAAATTGCGCTGCATCTGCTCGCGGCGCAGGTCGAGATACCGATACTTCAGCCGCACTTCTTCGTTGGCGATGGCGTCCTCTGCGGGCGAGAACGGAGGCGTCTTCGCTTCGTTCAGCAGCAGAAGCTCTTTGGCGACCACCTCGATCGCGCCGGTCGGCATGTTCGGATTCTCGAGGCCCGCGTCGCGGCGGCGGACGCGCCCTTTGACGGCGACGACGTATTCGGAGCGAGCCGTCTCGGCCTTGGCGTGGGCCTCGCCCGAGAGCTCTTTATCGAGCACCACCTGGGTGATGCCGGTGCGGTCGCGAAGGTCGAGAAAGATAAGGTTGCCGTGGTCGCGGCGGCGGTTCACCCAGCCCATCAGGATGACGTCCTGGCCGTCCTGGTCCACACGAAGCTCGCCGCACCGGTGCGTGCGCTGTAAGTTGCCTAAAAAGTCGAGAGTCACGATGCCACTATTGTACGGAAGTTTGATGAAAACCGGACCGCCGCTCGGGGCAGCTGCGGGGAAGATCAAAACTTTCGTTGGGTTCGCTAAATTTTTTCGGCATGAGCGCGGATATACCCATCGAGCGAAGTATCCGGGCCGATATAGTGGAACTCTTCTGCATAGTCGAGCCCGTATCTTGCTCCTGTCGCCCGGTCGCGCTCTATAAAGGCAGCTTGAATGAAGGCATCGTTCGCCGCCTCCTGATCGCCGGAGAAGGCCGCGAGGCGCAAGCCCTGTGCGGTCAGCGCATCATTCGTGCTCCGAACCATGTTGGTGATCATGGTCCGGCATGACCCGATGCAGGCGATCTTTCGCTTGATCAGGGGGCTGATATCGACCACCCGATTCACCTGCTGAGGACCTCGAGCGAAGTAATACTTCTGGGTCACGGCATGCACGTTCAGTCCCGCATCGAACTGCTCCGGAAAGTCGAGATGATCGCCGGACATCCAGCAAGCCGCTTCCACCGCCTGCGCGGTCACGTAGTGATCCGGATTCTCCTCATAGTGTCCCCAGGGGTCATAGCTCAGCACGGTATCGACCTTAAGCAGACGAAACAGGAACATGAGACGCACACGGATCTCCATGCGCGAGACATCGTCGAGCGCGTGATTGCGATAGTTAAGGTCGTAACGCTTCTTGAGCCCGGCGACCTCGACGAAGCGTGCGGCATCCTGTTCGTTGGCCAGCACGGTCTCGCCCAAAGTCAGGTTGTAGGAGTCCTTCTCGTCGTTGCTCACGCGGATGAAGTAGCCGGTATAGCCTTCGTTGAGCATCTTGACCAGGGTGCCCCCGGCAAAGATCGGGCCGTCGTCAAGGTGCGGCGTGATCAACGCAAAGACCTTGCCCCTGCCGGGCTGGTTCGGGTCGGCTCGCTCGATAAACGACTGGGAAGATGCGGGCGATGCAGGTGTTTGCCCTCCAGCCTGAACCTGGGCTGCGCCGGACAGCCCAGCTGCGGCGCTCATTCTGAGAAATCCGCGTCGTTCCATCAAGCCCTCCAGCCTGCAGCCGTCAGATACGAATCTTCTTCAACCTACAGGTCAAACCCAAACTCGATCAATTAATTGGCAGCGAAGCGGCAGATGACCGCCATCCGGGACTAATTCTTTAACGCCGCCGCCAGCTCCTCACGAGCGATCTTCTCCTGCTCGCCCTTGGAGAAGTCCTTCACGGTGAGGATGCCGCTTGTTACCTCGTCCTCCCCGAAGATAATCATCTTCCGGGCGAGCTTGTCGGCTGCGTCGAAGGACTTTCTCAGCCGGAAGCTTCCATCGCCGACCTCGACCGAGAGACCCGCGTGACGCAGCTCCTGCGCCAGCTTCAGGGCGCCTGGATTCTGGGCCACGCCCATCGGAGCGATGAAGGCGTCGAGCTTCTTTGCGGCCTGTTCCGCTGCCTGCGCCCGCAGGGTCAGGATCAGCCGGTCCTCGCCGATGGCGAAGCCGATGCCCGGAGTCTTCGGCCCCCCCAACATCTCGCTCAGGCCGTCGTACCGGCCGCCGCCCAGAAGGGCATTCTGGGTTCCCAGGCCGCTGCCGTCGGGCACCGTGAACTCAAAGGTGGTACGGGTATAGTAGTCGAGTCCCCGGACCAGGCGAGGTTCGATCGCATAGGCCACGCCACAGGCATCGAGCGCGGCCTTTACCTGCTCGAAGTGTGTCCGGGAGTCCTCGCTCAGAAAGTCGGCGATCTTGGGCAGGCCGTCGATGATCTCCTGGTCGTTCGGATCTTTCGAATCCAGCACGCGCAGGGGATTGGTCTCTGCCCGACGCTGGTTATCCGGGCACATCTTGTCTTTCACCGGAGCCAGCGCATCGCGTAGCGCCGCGCTGTATCGCTGGCGGTCTTCTGCCGAGCCGACGGAGTTCAACGCCAGCCGCCACCCCTTCACCCCCAGCTCATTTAGCAGGGTGGCGAGCATCTCCAGCACCTCGGCGTCGCGCAGGGCGGAATCCGACCCTGACCACGGCGGTCCCAGCACTTCGGCGCCGATCTGCCAGAACTGCCGGTAGCGGCCGCGCTGCGGACGCTCGCGCCGGAACTGCGGTCCGATGTAGAAGAGTTTTTCGAGCATGCCGGTCTCGGCCATGCCGTGCTCGATATAGGAGCGGACGACGCCGGCAGTGTTCTCCGGGCGCAGCGTCAGGCTCTGGCCGCGATCGCTCTCGGCGCGGCCGCGATCCTCCCAGGTGTACATCTCCTTGGAGACGATGTCGGTCTCCTCGCCTACGCCGCGGGCGAAGAGCTCCGTCGCCTCGAAGATGGGCGTGCGGATCTCGCCGAATCCATAGCGCGCGAAGACCGAGCGTGCGGTCGCCTCAACGTGATTCCATAGGTTGGTATCCGGGGGAAGAAGATCCCGGGTCCCGCGTACTGCCTTGATGGTTGCCATTCCTCTCCAGTGTAGCGAATCCAGGTGGTCCGACTTCATCTCCATGGGATGGAGGACGAGATCGCAGGTCTGATTGTGGCAGTTTCAAGGTAGCTTTGCGGACCAGGTGGGCCTCGGAACGGTGCGGGAGCCGGCCGTCGAGCTTCACTTTATCGCGACTTCTCGCTCTCTTTGATCACCGGAGAGAGCCGGACGCGGCTCAATCGTTGCGGAGCGTTTCAAGGGGATCAGTATAGGCAGCCCGGACTGCTGGAATCAAGCATGCGACGACCGAGGGAAGCAGGAGAAGGACGGAGGCCCAGGCGGAAAGCCAGGACGTGGTTACGCCGGCGGGCATCCAGTGTTTGAGGACGTTTCGGAACCCGAGATTGAAGGCCATTCCGAGCAACACCGACGCGATGATGGTGGGCAACAAGGTCCGCATGACGGTCCACACGATGTGCCTGCGGGGAGCGCCGAGCGCGAGACGGATTCCGAGCTCATTCTTTCGTCGTTCCGCCGTGAACAGAACGGTGCTTGCGATACCGAAGAGGGAGAGCGCGAGAGCGAGACCTCCGAAGAAGCTGCAAAGAACCGAGAACATGTGCTGCTGTACCCAAACGGTTTGGACGCTGAGCGCACCGTCGAGGGTACCCACTTCGTTGCCGGAGACCTGTTCGGAGTTGAACTTGTGCAGGGCAAGGCGGAGAGGACGGTCAAGACTTTCCGGGGCGGTGGTGGAGCGGAAGAAGATCTGCGCGTGATCCCACATGAAAGCCGTGTAGGGAACGTAGATCGCCGGGGCGGTGGGTCGTTCGAGGCCATCGTTGCGCGAGTCGGCAACGACCCCGATGATCTGACGCCAGCCGTCGCTTTCAGGCGAGGTAATGCTGGCGGGCCGGCCATCGTTTTTGAGCGCATCGGTGCGGACCTGTTGGCCTAAGACCGTCTGGCCGGTCCCATAGCGATCGACGAAGGTCTGATTGACGACGGCGACGAAGTCTCCACGGCGATCTTCGTCGGGGGTCCAGAGGCGTCCCTGTAGAAGTGAAATCCTGAGGGTGTCGAAGTAGGAAGGGCTGACGAGCTGGACGAGAGCATGTGGAGGCTCAGCCGGTTTCTGTCCGAGGATGTCAAAGGACGCGGGGAGTCCGAGGCCACCGAAGGGCTGCGAAGGCGGGATGCCGCTGGAGAGAATGCCGGCCGAGACGACTCCTGGAACGGAGGTGATGGTGTCGGCGAGCTGCTCGATGTAGCGTGCATAGGCTTGATGGTTCTTCGTGGGATCCGGCTTAAGGGTAAGTCCGATAAAGCCGACATTGTGAGGATCGTAGCCAAGCTTCATGGAGGTGAGATGGCGAAAACCCGCGAAGGCGGCGGCGGCAACGCTAAGCAGGATGCATGTGAGCGTGATCTGCGCGGCGATCAGGAGATTGAGCGACCGGCCGCCCGATGCGGTGAAGGTGCGGGCACGCGATTGAATCATCTGGGCGATCTCGGGCCTCGAAAAGCGTAGCGCCGGTGCGAGGCCGAAGAGGATTCCGATAAGGAGAGCTGTCGTGATGGAGAAGCCTAGCACTGGCCAGTTGATCTGGATGACGGCCTCCTGAGGGAAGAGGTTGTGCATCAGCCGCAGAGGAACCTTCGCAAGCCAGAGGGAGAGCGCGGTGCCGGCGACGGCGCCTGCGAAGGCGATGGTCAGGGATTCGACCAGCAGCTGCCGTATAAGGCGAAGACGGCCGGCACCCATTGCGGATCGAATCGAGAGCTCATGCTGGCGCGCTTCCCCGCGTGCGAGCAGAAGCACGGAGCAATTGGCGCAGCCAATGAGGAGAAGAAAGAGGACGGAGACGAAGAGAAGAGCGAGGGTGTGCCCGGTGCGATGGAGATAGGGCGCAGTGATGGGCTGCACATCCACACGGAACTGTTTTGGAAAGTGCATCGGAGTCTGTTGCTGGAAGCGCAGGAGGTAGGGCAGAAAGTCTGCGTCGGCGGCCGCAGGAGTGACGCCGGGTTTAAGCTTGATCCATGGCAGCAGCGCGGGCGCGCGCGAGGCGGTCCATGGGATGTAGCAGTCGACGTTGCCGACGGTCTCGGTAAAGGAGAACCGTTGGGGCATGACACCGATGATCGTCATAGGTTCATGGTCGAGCGAGAGGGTGCGGCCGATGACGCTGGAGTCGCCTCCAAACCTGCGCTGCCAATACTTGTAATTGAGCACGACGACGTTTTGCGCATCGTCGGACCGGCGCATGCCTCGACCCAGAAGAGTGGAGACACCGAGAAAGTCGTTCATGTTGGGCGTAACGAAGGCGACGCTGACTTCTTCGGGATAGTCGTTCCCGGTGTCGGTCTGTGGGCGAAGCAGAAAACCGAGGACGCTATCGATCGACCTTGCCTTAACGAACTCGTCGTATTGAGCAGGTTCAAGAGCGAACCAGGTGGGGAGCAGCGGCTGCTTTTCGTCGATGAGCGACGGGTTAACGATGCGGTCCGTATCGCGGTACGGGAAGGGATTAAGGACCGTGGAGTAGATGACGTTGAACATTGCGGAGGTGGCTCCGATGCCGAGGGCGAGGGAGACAACGGCGGCAATGGAGACGAAAGGATTGCGATAGAGAGACCGGATCGCGCCGCGTAGATCGCCGCCTATCTCATAAAACGGGCGCAGGCCGATGGCGGAGCGGTAGATCTCCTTCTGAACGTCGGGCCGTCCCATCTCTAGCTGTGCCTCGCGGATCGCGTCCGCAGGGGGGATGCCTGAGTCGATGAGGTGCTGCGCGCGCTGCTCGATATGGAAACGGAGCTCATCGGCGACGTCGCGGTCGGTTTGATCGCGATGGATGAGAGATCGCCACCAGCTGCGAAGAGCGGCCGCCAGGCTCATAGAGCCTCCGAAGTGGCGTTGAGGATGGAGCCGACGACGGTGGTCATCTCACTCCACTTGCCGGTTTCGTGCTTGAGCTGCTTGCGGCCGGCGGCGGTGAGCCTGTAGAACTTGGCGCGTCGATTGTTCTCTGATTCGCCCCATTCTCCCTCAACGAGACCCTTGTGCTCCATGCGATAGAGAGCGACGTAGAACGAGCCTTGAGGGATTTCGAGGCGCCCCTGAGATATCTGCTGGATGCGCTGGAGGATGCCGTACCCATGCTGCGGACCAAGGGAGATCGATTTGAGGATGAGGATCTCGAGAGTTCCCTGGAGCAAATCGATAGTCTTCGTCATACCAGCTCTCTCCTATCGTGCATAGGAGAGTAGGAGAGAGCGGATCCCGGTGTCAAATTCCTGCTCGAATCAGGGCGGCGCCAGCTGCCCCGGCAGCATGGCCCGGTAAGTGAAACATCTCCTCTGGCCGAAGCGATAAGCTATGCCGAAGCGATAAGCTATAAAGAGGCAGGCCCCGGCTAAAGTATCCTTCTCATCGCGAATCGATCTTTCTAATGAGGTTGTAGAACACATGAGCTACATTGCAGACCCGAAGCGTTACGAACAGGCCGAGTTCCGCCGCTGCGGCCGGTCCGGCATCGTCCTCTCTCCCATCTCGCTCGGACTCTGGCAGAACTTCGGCGGAGTCGATGTCTTCGAGACCGGCCGCGCCGTGGTTCGGCGCGCCTTCGACCGCGGCGTCACCCACTTCGACTTGGCCAACAACTATGGCCCTCCCTACGGCTCGGCCGAGGAGAACTTCGGTCAGATGCTGCGCAAGGATCTTCATCCCTACCGCAACGAGCTGATCGTCTCCACCAAGGCCGGTTGGGATATGTGGCCCGGCCCCTACGGAATCGGGGGATCGCGCAAGTATCTGCTGGTTTCGCTCGACGATAGCCTGCGTCGCATGGGGCTTGATTACGTCGACATCTTCTACTCCCACCGACCCGACAAGGACACGCCGCTCGAAGAGACCATGGGCGCTCTCGTCCAGGCCGTCCGCCAGGGTAAGGCACTCTATGTCGGCATCTCGTCCTACAGCCCCGAGCGCACGCTCGAGGCCGCCAACCTTCTTCGCGCTGAGGGAGTGCCGCTCTTCATTCACCAGCCCTCTTATTCCATGCTGAACCGGTGGATCGAGAAGGGTCTTCTCGAGACGCTGGAGACGCTGGGGACCGGCTGCATCGCCTTCTCGCCGCTCGCCCAGGGGTTGCTGACGAACAAGTACCTTAAGGGGGTTCCTGAAAAATCGCGTGCCTCCGCCGAAGGATCGTTCAGCAAAGGTTTTCTCAACGAAGAGAATCTCAACCACGTTCGCGCCCTCGACCAGATCGCCCAGGGACGCGGCCAGACGCTCGCCCAGATGGCCATCGCCTGGGTTCTGCGAGATTCTCGCGTGACCTCGGCGCTGATCGGCGCGCGCAATGTGGAGCAGCTCGACGACTCGCTGGACGCGGTGAAGGATCTCAAGTTCACCGAGGCCGAGCTGGCCGAGATCGACCAGCACGCGCAGGATGCCTCGATCGATCTCTGGAGGGGAGCCCGCGAGAGCACGAAGTAAACCCTACTTCGTCTCCGCCAGATAGATCGCGGTGTAGTCCAGGTAGTTCTGCGCGTAACGGAGGATCATCTTGTGATCCTCCTCGCCCAGCTCCCGCTTGACCTTGCCGGGGATGCCGACGACGAGGGATCGCGGCGGGACCACGGCATGCTCTGGGATCACAGCGCCTGCGGCGATGATCGAGCCTTCACCGACGCGCGCATGGTTCAGGATGACGGCGCCGATACCCACCAACACGGCGTCCTCAAGCGTACATCCGTGAACAGTTGCATTGTGTCCGATGGTCACCATCTCGCCGACCGTGACCGGATAGAGATAGCGCATGCCGTGCAGCACGGCGCAGTCCTGCACATTGCTCCTGGCTCCGATGCGGATGGAGTTCACGTCGCCCCGGACTACGGCGTTCATCCAGACGCTGGTCTGCTCCCCGAGCTCGACGTCCCCAATGATCTGTGCCGATTGATCCACGTAGCAGCTTGCCGGAACCACGGGCGTCTTTCCCTGATAGCTTCGGATCATGCCCGTAGCTTACACAAGATCTGGACGCAAGGTTTTGCCGAGGGAGGGCAGATAGTTTCCCAATTTACCAGCACGTTGGCTGCCGAAATCAAAAGGATTTCTCCAAATTCTCACGAAAATCGCTCAAAATAAGGTATTCTTAAAGAGTCCCTCTCTGGGAATGTTTGGAGGTGTTTTTCTTGGCAGAGGTTCGAGTTCAAGAAGGCGAACCGCTTGAAAATGCCCTTCGTCGCTTCAAGCGCAAGGTGCAGACAGAAGACATTATTAAAGAAGTCAAGCGCCACTCCTTCTATCTGAAGCCGGGCGAAAAGAAGCGTGTCAAAGAAGCGCTCGCTCGCAAGCGTAATCGTAAGAAGGTCCGCAAGGAGCAGGACTAAGCAAAAAGCTCCTAATCAGAACAGCCGCCTCTGCGCTAAGCGGAGGCGGCCTTCCGAGACGCCAGCGATAGACTCCCGCTATCGATCTGGCAAGGCAGAAGGACGTATTCTCTCTGCCCGCAGTATTGCAAGCTTCCGTCTTTTGGCGGCCCAGGACTACGTAGCGCCATTCACGGCAGGATGATCGCTCAGGGAGCCTGCATGGAAGTTTCCATTGAGCCCTCGCCTGCCTGCAGACCGGGAGAACGCGGCTATGGAATTCGTAGATCGTCTATTAACGTGTGCAGATTGCGGTGGAGAGTTCATCTTCACTGCCGGCGAACAACTCTTCTTCTTCGATAAACAGTTCAAAAACGACCCCAAGCGGTGCAAGCCCTGCAAGTCCAGGCGCGCTGGAGCCGCGGTTCGGGCCGGTGGCGGTCCTGCTGCTGCTGGAATCTCCCGCACCGAGACCCGGACCACCTGTTCGGAGTGCGGGATCGAGACCACCGTTCCCTTCAAACCGACACAGGGCCGTCCGGTCCTCTGCCGCCAATGCTTCCAGAACAAGCGCGACTCGGCTCCCGCGGTTGAAACCCCGGCCGCGACCGACGATCCGATGGTTCCGGGCGCCATGGGCGAGATGATGGCGGTCTCGGCGCACGCGCACTAAAGCATGATCTTTCGTTTCGTCATCCCGGGCCTTTAATAATATGGTCGGGATGACGGACAAAGACATGTCCTTGGTGACGGAACAAAACGATCGGCCGGTCGATGTCTCCTCTTTGGTGCGCGCGCGCGCAGCTCGGAAGCTTCGAGCTCACGGTCGCGACCGATGGGACCTACCTGCTCGACGGCGGAGCGATGTTCGGCGTCGTCCCCAAGACGATGTGGCAGAGGCGCGCGCAGCCCGACGAGCAGAACCGCATCCTGCTGGGTCTCAACACGGTCATCGTTCGCACCGGCTCCCAGACCGTCGTGATCGAGACCGGCATTGGCAACAAGCAGAGCGCGAAGCTGCGCGAGATTCACCAGAACCAGGAGCTTCTACCCAAGTCCCTGGCTGCCGCTGGGATTCGTCCAGAAGAGGTCGACATCGTCCTCAATTCACACCTGCACTTCGACCACTGCGGCTGGAACACCACCCTGCACCCGGATGGCTCGGTCACACCGACCTTTCCCAATGCCCGCTACTTCGCGCATCGCGGCGAGGTCGAGCACGGCCACCTGCAGCTGGACCGCGACCGCGTCAGCTATCTCTCCTCCAACTACGACCCTCTGATCGAGTCAGGCCAGATGACGCTCCTGACCACGGAGGGAATTCGCGAGACCCCCGAGATCGTTCCCGGAGTCTCGGTCGAGCTCTTTCCCGGCCACACCCGCCAGCTGATGGCCATCCATATCGAATCCGAAGGCCAGCACGCCTGCTATATCTCCGACCTGATCCCAACCAGCGCCCACCTCGATCCCACCTGGGTGATGGGGTACGATCTCGATCCCCTGGAGACGATCACGCAGCGGAAACGCTTCTATCAGCTGGCGATTCCCGAGAGCTGGCTGGTGTTCTTCACCCATGACCATCAAGTCCCCATGGCCCGCATCGGAGTGAATGAGAAGGGAAAGCCGGTCGTCGTCTCAACCGTGTAGCTTTTCGTGACCGTCGGCCTTCCGAAGTCTGATCGAGCGGGATTACATTGCTTCTGAGGTATCGATTATGTGCCGGAATATCAGGATGCTCTTCAACTTCGACCCGCCTGTCACCGAGGACGAGATTCGGGCCGCCTCGCTGCAGTTCGTCCGGAAGATCAGCGGGTTCAACAAGCCCTCGAAGGCGAACGAGGCTGCGTTTCAGGCCGCGGTCGAGGGCATAGCCAGCGTCTCGGCCCAGCTGCTGGCCGCGCTCGAGACCAACGCTCCGCCGAAGAGCCGGGAGGAAGAAGCTGTGAAGGCGAAGGCTCGGAGCGCAGACCGGTTCTCCCCGTCGCGGGCGTGATCGACGGCTACCAACCTATCCAAGCTGCGATTTTTAGGAAAGGCAATGCCTGCCGGCCGAGCGCGGTTCATGCGCTGGGCGGTCCGGTGTGTGGGAGCGCATTTTCGCAGAGCTTGTTGCGGATAAGAAGAACTTCTATCTGATGCTGGACTCGACCATCGTCCGGGCACACCAGCAGGCGGCAGCAGGCCGGAAAAAGGGGGCTCCGAAGATCCGGCTCTGGGGCGTTCCCGAGGAGGTCTGAGCTCGAAGATCCAATCGCATGTGCATCGATCAGACTCCAGCTATATATCGATCAGACTCAGCTATATGTGGATACCGCCTAGAGCGCGTTCGTCAGATCGGGTCGGAAACCACCGGGTTTTCCGATGAACTTGTGCCGCAAAACCACCGCGACCGCGCAGGCCGTCAGGAACAGCATGGGGCCGGTGAAGAGGAGCCGGTCCTGCGCCCAGAGAGCGTCGAGCGTCGAAGGCGACTGGGCGTTGAGCGAGCCGAAGAAGCGCACGACTCTTCCGGCGCTGTTGTTCGCACCGAAGACGCTTGAATTTCGTGACTGCCAGGTAAAAAGGCGGATCAGAAAAGCGACCGAGACCGGCAGCCAGGCCCAGTAGATCGCCGGAACCCGGTCGGGCTCGACCAGAGGCGCCGCGCCCGGGGCGAGATCCGTGATCGCTCTGCCCAGCCGGCCGAAGGGGATCAGGCCGCAGAGGAAACCGAGAATCGTGAAGATGACCAGGAAGTGATTGAGAAGGAAGACCGGCTTGATCTCGGTCGTCCAGTGCATCTTGATCGCGATCGACCAGAGAGGAAGCACGAAGATCCAGGCGAACTTGTAGGCTAGCAGAGCGACGAGAAGATAGAGAAAGAGGCACTTGGCGCACCAGGTGGCGATATGAAACATGGTTCAGGTGTAGCACAAAAGACACCTTTGCTGGTACGGTTCCTTGACGAGGGCCTAAGGGGGAGGACTATACTGCGGGCATCGGCAGATCGTCTGCATGATGTAGCGAGTGAGGTGCGTCTTCAGCCAAAGCTGGATGGACAATTCGCTCGGGAGCTCTCAAGGGGCTCCACCGGGAGGACCGCCTGGCAGGGTGCTGGGCGGGGTGGAGGAATGGCGCGCTGTCTCCCGCGTGCTGAAGAGTCCGGTCCTCCTGTTTCAAAGCGTTGTCGATGATTTGGTAACAACTTTCTTTCCAGCCGATTGCAGGGTCTGTGGGGGACCGCTGACGAGTGCTGGGCTCTCTCCTCTTTGTCAAGAATGTCTCGACGACCTGCGTGAGCAGACGGCGGAGGTGTATTCAACGTTGTGCTCGTGTTGCGGCGAAGCCCTCGATCTGGACGGCCTGCGATTCACCCAACAGCTTGAAGGCAGCCGGATCCTCTGCCACCCGTGCCGCAGGGTTCCTCCTCCGTTCGAACGCGCGGCAGCGTGGGGCGTCTACAGCGACGGCATGCGCGAGGCGATTCAGCTGTTGAAGTATGAGCGCGTGGAGAGCATCGCCCGTCCTCTGGGCGAACGACTGGCTCGGGTGATCGAGGGGCTGGCCGCGCAGGACATGGGCCGGGAGCTGGTCGTCATTGCTGTTCCGCTCTCCGGATTCAAGCAGAGGCAGCGCGGCTACAACCAGTCGGTGCTTCTGGCTCAGGCGGCGGTTGAGCGGCTGAAGCGCCGTGATGGATGGAGATTCGAGAAGGCGCACAATGCCATGATTCGCGAGCGCATGACGGAGAGCCAGTTCGGGCTGTCTCCGCACGCACGGCGGCGCAACCTGCGGGGCGCCTTTGCCGTGAAGGATCCGGCGGCGGTCAGTGGGCGCGAGGTGCTCTTGGTGGATGACATCTACACCACCGGAGCGACGGCGCGGGAGTGCTCGCGCGTCCTTCGCCAGGCAGGGGCCGCGAAGGTGTGGGTCGCGACGGCGGCACGCGCGCAGAGGGAGATGGTGGTGCGCTGGGATTCTGGTGCGGAGAAGCAAACAGCCGCCGGGTGATCCGGCGCTGTCTTTGAGAGTGATTTGACCGGAGGGCGGGAGCGATGCAATCGGGCAAGGTTCGCAAGCAGGGATTGACGGGAAAGCGGCACGCGGGACATCTGCCGGCGCATGCGGCGCGGGTGATGACCGGGGTGGAGGTTCGGGCAGGCGTCTTCCGGCAACCGGCGATGCAGACGCCGGTGCTGGTGCTGAACGCGTCCTATGAGCCTATCAATATATGTGGGGCGCGGCGGGCGTTGGTGCTGGTGCTCAAGGGCGTCGCCCGCACCGAGGAAGAGCAGGGGCAGCTGCTGCACTCCGCGCGCGTGCGCGTTCCCATGCCCAGCGTGATCCGCCTGCTCGAGTACCGCAGGATTCCCCACCAGACGCGGGCGCTCTCGCGGAAAAACATCCTTTTGCGCGACCGCAACTGCTGCCAGTACTGCGATGTGGTGCTGACGGCGGGGGAGCTGACGCTCGATCATGTGATTCCGCGCTCCCGGGGAGGACTTTCGACGTGGGAGAATCTGGTGGCCTGCTGTCACTCCTGCAATCGCAGGAAGGGCAATCAGCTGCTCCATGAGCTGACGGATATGAAGCTGAAGCGCGAGCCCCGGCCGTTTTCGCTGCACACCTCGCGGCACATCATGCGGATGATCGGCAGCGCCGATGCGGCCTGGAGGAAGTACCTCTACTTCGAGCACAACGAGGAGCCTGCGGCCTGACTGTTTAAGGCGATGGCCTGCCGGCCGGGCCCCACTGCGCGTGGGGCGGTCACTTTGTGACGCGTCTTTGCCCTTCGGGGTGGGGCTCCCGTTGGTCGCTTGATAGATGTTTGCGCCGAACCACCAGGGTCCCTACGAACAGGTCTTCGTTTGTGGGGTGGCCGAGCGTAGTGGGCCCGCGCGGCAGCGCCTGTCTCTACAAACAGCATCTTCGCGGGTATGATGTTGCTGGAATCTCCGTGGAGGATGAATGAGGGCCAGCAAGAAGAGGCAGTGGGGTGCAGTCGTCTTTGGGATCGCTGTCGTCGTTCTTGTCTGGCACTACAAACTTCCCTCCGAAGACGATGCCGTCATGGCTGCCTCGAAGCTTGCGGCCGTCGGAGCAGGTGTGGCCGGAGCGGCCGGTGGAGGCTCAAGCGCAGGACCGCACATCGCCGGATGCCCGGTCTTTCCGGCGGACAATGTCTGGAACACCCCCGTCGATACGCTCAAGAAGGACAAGCGCTCCGACGACTACGTTCAGCACATGGAGCCCACGGCTCCCCTGCATCCCAGCTTTGGCGTCGATCCGGGGAACGGAATTCCGATCACCATCATCAAGGCGGGAAGACCGCGTATTCCCATCCAGTTCGAGTATGCCGACGAAAGCGATCCGGGCCACTATCCCACGCCCGACGGCGCCCTGATCGAGGGTGGTCCGACTGCTCCGGACGACGCCGACCGCCACATCATCATGATCGATGAGAACCGGTGCCTTCTCACCGAACTCTACGCCATGGTCAAGCAGCCCGACGGAAGCTGGAAGGGCGGCGCCGGGGTGAAGCTGGACATGACCAGCAACGCCATCCGGCCCGACGGCAAGACCTCGACCGATGCGGCGGGCATGGCGATTCTTCCCGGCCTGGTGCGCTACGACGAGGTCGCGGCGGGAGAGATCAAGCACGCCATCCGCTTTACCACCCGCAAGACGCAGCGCGCCTACATCTGGCCCGCACGCCACTTCGCCTCCCGGATCACCGACCCGGCGTATCCTCCCATGGGTCAGCGATTCCGCCTGCGTGCCGACTACGATATCTCGAAGTTCTCGAAGGAGAATCAGGTCATCCTGAAGGCATTGAAGAAGTATGGGATGATCCTCGCCGACAACGGCGCTCCCTGGTTCCTTATCGGAGAGCCGGACAAGCGCTGGAGCGACGATGACCTGCACAAGCTGACGATGGTGAAGGGGGCGGACTTCGAGGCGGTTGATGAATCGGACTGGCAGATGCTTCCGGACTCCGGCCGGGTGGACCCGGTGGCTCTGAAATAATAAAACAGAGACTGAAACGCAAAGGGATAGAACGGCCATGGCTTATACCGAGAGCTATACGTGCGATGTGTGCGGGACGAATAAAGAGTCGGAAGGCTGGTGGCTGGCCTGGGTGGACTGTTTTCCCGGCCAGCGGCCCGAGCAGGACCAGCCGCTGATCAAGCTGACACGCTGGCAGACCTACCATGCGCACTCCGACGGAGTGAAGCACCTGTGCGGAGCCCGCTGCGCCGGAACCATGATGGACCGCTGGATGACGGAGCAGCACGAGGATCCTGACGCGCACTGCGCTACGTAGGCCCGGCCGGCAGGCCATCGCCTTTACTTCTTCGGAGTCGCGGCTGGCTGCTGTTGCTGCTGGTCTGGTTTCTGGTCGGCCTCGGGAGCGCGGTTGTTGGTGATGTCCTCGCCGTTGTAAATCACGCGGCTGGTCGCGCGGAACTGCTTGTAGTCGGTGTAGCGGACGATGTTCCGCATGTGCACGTCCTGTCGCATGGCGCCATTCTGCGCGGGAAAGTGCAGCGTGCCCTCGGCCTTGGTGTAGGTCGGGAACCAGTACTTTCCGTCGATCTGCTCGTAGTAGGTGGTGAAGGGGGGCTGCAGGTCCTCGTGGCCCCGGCGTGTATCCTGCGGAACGGTCGTGCCGTTCACCAAGACGATCTGGAAGTCCTGCTGGTCGACCCAGACCTTGCCCTGGAAGTAGTGCTTGCCCTTCTCCATGGTCTTGGGACCGGCCTCGAAGACGTAGGTGTCGAGCTCATCGACCTTTTGCCGGCCGAGATATTTGACGTCGTACTGGGGCATCTCCTCGGCGGTGAGCACGAAGGGCAGGCGGTGCTCGATCTCCTCGAAGTCGGTGGGGCTCATGATGACCCGTTCGAGGGTGTTCTGCGGAGCGAAGACGACGCGCTCGGAGCGGCGGCCCTGCTTGTCGAAGGTGATGTCGGTCACCTGCTGGTACTCGCCGTCCGGCCGGCCGTTGTCCTCGGAGATGGTCTGGACCTTCACCGACTGCCGGAAGACGTAGTTGGCACGGGCGAGGTTGAACTCCGATTCGCGTTGGCCGAAGCGCTTGATGATCTCGTCGACCGAGATGCCGGAGGGGGGCGCGGGGTCGAGCTTGCTGAAGCCTTGATCCTCGGCGCCGGGCTGGGAGGGACTTGCTGACGCGGAGGCGGCGTAGACCGGCATGTCCCAATCTGGGACGGACATCACGATCCCCGCGCAGATTGCCGATACAGGGACGAAAGCGATTGCGAGAATTCTGGTGGAGAGCGCTGCGGCGGACTTCATCGGATCGTGAGCTCCATGCTTGAGGAAGAGGCTTTTCAGCCCCTCCTACAGGATAGACGTGGCGGACGGAGGTTTGGTTGATGCTGGGAGCATGGCAGGGAGTTTGGACTTATCTGTGGTTGGGCCTGGTGCTGCTGGGCGCCGGAGCTCTGGCGGTCGTCTCGGCCCGGCTTCGCGCCGTGGAGACGGAGTGCCGTCGCGAACGCCGGGGCCGGGAGGAGATGGAAGCCTACCTTCGTCTCGATCTGCGGACTTCCCGTTCGAGCGATCTGCGGGATCTCGGCGAGCGGGTCTGCGGGGTCATCGCGGCGAGAAGCGTCTTTCAACGCGTGGCCATGCTGGCGCACGACGCCGGGGGAGAACTCTACCCGGCCGGAAGCCAGGGAATGGACGATAAGGTCGTCGACGCGGTCCGGTCCTGGGCAGCGAAGGCCTCTCCGCACGACCTCGAGACCGCATGGTCCACGGGAGTTCCGCTGGGATCGAGCAGCGTGGTGATCTTTCTGGGGGAGAATGCCGGGAGGGCGATCGCGATCCCGCTCCGAGACGCCGATGGCCGTATTCTTGGCGCCCTGGTGGCCTGCGCCGAGAGCGTCCTCGAGGTTCAGCGCCTCCGGGCTGAAGAAGCGGTGGTTGGGCTTGAGGCGCTTGGCACGAGGCTGACCCGCGCGCTCGAGGCGGTCGAGCCGGTCCGACGCGTCCGCTTTGTGGAACGTCTCGCCGGAAAGGCCGACCTGGTCCACGGCCGCAGAACTCTCCTGCACGGAAAAGCTACGGTCTCGATCTCCATCAACTAGGAGTAGGAAAGGCGATGGCCTGCCGGCCGGGCCCACTACCCTCGGCCACCCCACAAACGAAGACCTGTTTGTGGGACCCCGGTACGGGCGGTCACTTCGTGACGCGTGGAGCGGCTTCGCCGTGGGGCCTCCCGCTGGTCGGTGCACAAATCTATCAAGCGACCAACGGGAGCCTCCCCCAAAGGGCAAATACGCGTCACGAAGTGACCGCCACCGGATAGGGCGCCCGCGCGGCAGCGCCCTTCTCCCCTTCGGGCCGGTTTTTTCGTTATAGACTGGCGCGGGAGCGGGCGCGCTATGAAGATGCTGCTGTTGGGTCTCGCCGGGGTGCTTTCGGGCGGACTCGCGATGGGGCAGGGTGGGGTGGGGACTGTCCCCTCTTCCGCCACAGCCGATGGGGGGCGGGGAGGTTCCGTCTCCGCCCAGGATATGTCCACGCAGGGTCGCCGCCCGATGGTCTTTGCCGACCTCGAGCGGATGAAGCGCCTGGGCGATCCGCAGATCTCGCCCTCGGGCAGATGGGTGATGTTCTCCTCGGTCGAGGTCGATCTCGCGGCCAACACCAAGGTCTCGCACCTCTGGATCGTCCCCATGGGCGGTGGGCGCGAGCAGCAGATCACCTTCTGGAAGGAGGGAGAGAGCGACGGGCGCTTCTCTCCCGATGGGAGGCACATCGCCTTCGTCTCGGCCAACGGCGGCACGTCTTCGCAGATCTTTCTAGCCGACTGGGACGATGCGGGCGGCAAGCTGAGCCCTCCACGGCAGCTCACCCATGTCAGCACCGAGGCCGATGCTCCGGTGTGGTCGCCGGACGGGCAGCGGCTGCTCTTCGTCTCCCGCGTCTACCCGGACTGCAGCGACGAGGCGACCTGGCTGGACGAGGAGGCCTGCGGCCGGCGGCATGACGAGGCTGCGGCGGCCAGTCCTGTGAAGGCCATGATCTTCGACCATCTCCTCTACCGCCACTGGGATGCTTACATCGGACCGAAGCGCAGCCATGTCCTGGTGGTGAGCGCGACCGACGGCAACGCCGTGCGCGATCTCACGCCGCGCCGGTGGATCGGCGAGGCCGAGGCTCCGGTCTTCTCGCTGGGAGGGCCGGTGGGCTACGCCTGGGCTCCGGACTCGCATGAGATCGCATTCGTCACCAATCTCGATCCGGTGCCTGCGGCCAGCACCAACAACGATATCTTCACGCTGAAGCTCGACGACGCGGCGGCGCGGCCGAGGAAGATCTCGACCTCACTGGGCAGCGACGATGCTCCGGCTTACTCCCCCGACGGCCGATGGCTGGCGTTTCGGTCGCAAGCCCGGGCAGGGTACGAGAGCGACCGCTTCCGGTTGATGGTCTATGACCGTACAGGATCGGCATCTCCGTCGCCGCAGGACGCCAGGCAGCACCGCTCTGCCGTGGCGTCTTCCGGGCAGATTCTTGCACCGATTAAAGAGCTGCTTCCGCGATTCGATCGCTGGGTCAACGAGTTTGCCTGGGCTCCCGACTCGAAGACGATCTACTTCGTCAGCGAGGAGATGGGCGAGGCCAATGTCCTCTCCGTCGGCATCGACCTGCCTGAGGCCACCGCGATCGCCAACCGGGCCGAGTACGGCGAGCTGCAGGTGGCGCGTGATGGCCGAAGCCTGGTCGCCTCGATAATGACTGTGCGCAGCCCTACCGCCATCTCGGCCATCCCGCTTGACGCCTCTGGGCACGGAGGCGCTCCTGTTGTACGGCTTACGCACATGAACGATGGTGTGCTCGGGCAGCTCGACCTTCCGCGGATGGAGAGCTTCTTGTTTCCCGGCGCGGAGAACACCACGGTGCAGGGCTTTCTGCTGCGGCCTCCCGGCTTCAACGCCGCGAAGAAGTATCCGGTGAAGTTCCTGATTCATGGCGGACCGCAGGGAGCCTGGGGCGACGACTGGAGCTATCGCTGGAACCCGGAGCTGATGGCGGCCTCGGGCTATGTCGTGGTCATGATCAATCCGCGAGGGTCGACTGGCAATGGGCAATCCTTCATCGATGGCGTCAACGGCGACTGGGGCGGCAAGCCCTATGTTGACCTGATGAAGGGACTTGACTATGCCGAGCAGCACTACAGCTTCATCGACCGGACGCGCGAGTGCGCGCTCGGCGGAAGCTACGGCGGCTTCATGGCCAACTGGATCCTGACCCACACCAATCGCTTCGCCTGCATCGTCACCCACGACGGCATGTTCAATCCGCAGAGCGCCTACGGGACTACCGAGGAGCTCTGGTTCAACGAGTGGGAGTTCCGCGCGCCGGGCGACAAGGAACCCGGACAACCCTGGCGTTATGCCGAACGGCCGGCGGCGAACGATCCGTTTCGCAGGTGGTCGCCGATGCTGTCGATCAAGAATGCCGTAACTCCCACGCTGGTCATTCATGGCCAGCGCGACTACCGTCTGGATGTGAGTGAGGGATTCCAGCTCTTCGATTCTCTGCAGAGGCTCAACGTTCCTTCGCGCATGCTCTACTTTCCCGATGAGGGCCATTGGGTGTTGAAGCCGAAGAACTCCGAGCTCTGGTACCAGGAGGTGGGCGACTGGTGCGACCGCTGGACGCACTCGAACGCCTTTGCGGGGGCGGTGCGGTAGTGACCTTTGCGCGGACGAAGAAGACGAGGGAGCCCCTGAGCGAAGAGGCTCTATTTGAATATGCCGTGGGAGCGCTGGCCCGCAAGATGCGCACCGTGCGTGACCTGAAGCGGCTGATGAAGACCCGCGCCGAGGAGGGCGAGGCGGGAGAGCGAGCGATGGATCGCGTGGTCGAGCGTCTGAAGGAGCTGAGGTATCTGAGCGATACCCGCTTTGCCGCCGACTACACGCGACTGCGCAAGGAGAATGAGAAGTTTGGCCGTAGGAGGGTGCAGCAGGACCTGGCGCAGAAGGGCGTGCACAAGGATCTGATCGCCTCCACCCTGGAGGTGGCCTATAACGATGTGGACGAGGTTGCGCTGGCTCGCGAATATATTGCCCGCAAGCGCATCCGGCAGCCGGAGGGAGTCGATGCCAAGAAGCAGGCGGCGCGCATCATGGGCCGGCTGATGCGTGCGGGATTTTCGGCGAGCGTCATCTTCAAGGTACTGCGCGAGTGGAACGTTGAGATAAGTGAGATTGAAGAACCATTGGAGAGCGAGAGCTTTTAGCTAAAGGCGATGGCCGGCCGGGCCATCGCCTTCCTAAAAGAAATCGTGCCTAGACAGCACGCAGTACCTTGACCGGAAGGAAGAAGATCGCGGCGATCAGAGCGAAGGCTCCTCCCACCACAAGACCGACCAGGCGGAAGGGGAGCAGCAACAGCCAGATCAGCGGATACAGCACCACGGCTGCGATCGCGATAGGCCAGCAGGTGACGAGCAGGAGGCAAAACAGCAGTAGCTTCAGCATCAGAGAATCTCTCCTCGGGCGGAGATACGCAGGCTCCGGCCCTGAGGTTCCCTCGAGATGGGAAGATGGAGGGATGGAGCTGGAGCGAATCGTCGCGGTGGACTGGTCGGGCCGTGTGGACGTGGCCGGGCAGCGCAGGCACATCTGGGCCGGTGTCTGGACGGCAAGCGGGAGCGGAGGCCGGGTGACCCTCGAGGCCGGGCGTACCCGCGAGGAGCTGGTGGAGTGGCTGACCGCGCTCTCCCGCGAGACGCCGCGTATGGTGGTCTCGATCGACTGCTGCTTCAGCTTTCCGGCGTGGTTCCTCGCGGAACACAACTGCGCCACGGTCTTCGAGTTCTGGCAGAAAGTAGCCGCCGGCCAGGGCGAGCGCTGGCTCGCCCGCGAGTGCGAGGAGGTTGCGCGTGACGTGCGCTTCTGGGGAGCCCCGCACAAGCGCCCTGAGGAGTTCTGCGGCGAGAAGCTTCACCGCATGCTGCGCCTGACCGACGTAGAGAACAAGGTGACTCCGAAGCTGGCCGGTGAGGACGCTGCGCGCGCGGCCAAGGTGCGCGGCATCACGCCGAAGTCGCCGTTCCAGATCGGAGGCTCGGGCTCGGTCGGAACCGGAAGTTTGCGCGCGATGCCGTTTCTTCTGCGCATGCGGGAGGCGGGATTTCGCGTATGGCCCTTCGAGGCGGCCTCGCTGCATGGAGCAAAACCGCAGCCCCTGCTGGTCGAGATGTATACGCGCCTGCTGACGGGCGCGGTGAAGAAGAGCAACGCCGAGGCCCGCGTTGCGTATCTCGCGGCAAAGAAGAAGGCCGACCCCCTCTATGCTGGATTGGGTCGAGCCGTGCTCGCGAAGGCGCGGGCGAGCGAAGACGCCTTCGATGCCCTCGTAAGCTGTATGGAGATGGTGCGGTGGCGCGAGGAATTTCCCCGGCTGCGTGCAACCAAAGATGAAACGTTGCGGCTCGAGGGAATCACCTGGCGGCCGGGAATGAGATAGAGAGGGAGACATGGAGACTGGATTAGCTGGAAAGGTCGTCCTGATTACGGGCGCTGCCAACGGCATTGGGCGTGCGACTGCCATGGCCTTCGCCAGAGAGAAGGCGCACGTCGCCCTGATCGATCATGACGTCACAGGTCTCGCCGAAGTGGCCGGGCAGGTACGCGAGCAGGAAGTGAACGCCTTTACGGCTGAGGCGAATCTTGCGACCGCCGCAGGCGTGCAGGCCGGTCTCGACGCTATTCTGCGCCAGATTCCCGAAGGCCCCGACGTGCTGATCAACAACGTGGGCGGCGGCGATCCCAAGCCCTTCCTCGAGATTCCGGACGAGCAGTGGGAGGCGATGTTTGCTCTTAACCTGATGTCGATGGTGCGGGTCACGCGTCGTCTTCTGCCTCTGATGCAGCAGAAGGGGAGCGCTGCGATCGTCAACAACGCCTCCGATCTCGGACGTCAGCCCGAGCCCGCACCCGCCGATTATGCCGCGATGAAGTCCGCGATGCTGGCGGTCACCAAGAGCCTCGCGCGGGCGGAGGGTCCGAAGATCCGGGTCAACGCCGTGGCTCCCGGTCCCGTCTGGAGCACCTTCTGGTCACGCCCTGGAGGCTTCGCCGAAGGGCTGGCCTCGATCTATAACCTGCCACCTCGCCAGGCCGTCGATCATGAAATGAAGCTGCGCAAGCTTCCGCTGGAGCGGCTGGGGAATCCGGAGGAGGTCGCTAATGTGATCGTATTTCTCGCCAGCGATCTTGCCTCGTACGTCACCTCTTCGGTGTGGGGAGTCGATGGCGGAAGTATCCGCAGCCTTTAGCTTCACCATCTGAAAATTGAAACCTTCAAAATATCAAGAAGTGCTTCCTGTGTTTACCCAGTTCCGCGGAAGGATCGGAGATCATCATTGGGTAGGCTTCGATGAGAATGTGAGTGTCATCTGCCTTATACATTTTAGTCTCGGGAGGATTTGCGTTAGCCGCATTTAGTTGATAGCTCAGAAAAACAGTTAAGTAGCATCTATCCATAAATAGTGGCAGCGATGAGACTGACCATGAGTCCAGATAATCTTCTGTAGCACGCTGAAGCAATTTGGGTCCGATAAATTGGTCAATCTTGATTGCCTTACCGCTTTTGTTGAATTCGATTCATGCAGTGACATCACCCGAAACACGTGCGGCTTTTGCTATAGGCGGATAAATTGGTTGCTGGGCTTCCTTCACGCGTTGAGCGGGACAAGTTTCGTTTATGCAATCCATGCATGTCGGTTTGACGGGTTGGATTTCGACGATTGTGTGGCTCAAGCCTAACGTCGTAACCCTGTATAGGTTGTTCGCCTCACCCGATGCGGATTGGAGGATGTGATATTCAATCGAAGCGGTATAGGTGCAAGAAGCGTGCTTCCCTTCTGTCATCCACCAATATCGGCGCACTTCAAGAAATGCCTTTGCTGACCCTTCCAGAAATTTTGATCCCTCGAGAAGTGTGATCTCCGGTCTCAAATCTGGCGACAAGTCAACTTTGAATCGGACAATACCTTCAATATGCGCCGCTCGAGCGATGGGAGCATAAGCAGGCATTTGCACATCCTGAGCCCCAAGACTACGACATTCATTGGACTGCGCATTCATGCAGCATGCTAAGGAAATAAATAAGAGAATCACCGAGACGATACGCATTCAACTCTCCGGGCCACTGCACTGATAAACTTTTATCTTATGAACTTGAGGTCAGGAAGCCAGATTCGGGAAGATTTTCTGCGGTTTTTTGAAGGCAAAGGGCACCGCCGCGTGCACTCGGCGTCGCTTGTGCCCGCCAACGATCCCACGCTGCTGTTCACCAATGCGGGAATGAACCAGTTCAAGGACGTCTTCCTCGGCCTCGAAAAACGCGACTATTCCCGCGCGACCACCTCGCAGAAGTGCGTTCGCGCCGGAGGCAAGCACAACGACCTCGAGAACGTCGGCTTCACCCGCCGTCACCACACCTTCTTCGAGATGCTGGGCAACTTCAGCTTCGGCGACTACTTCAAGAAGGACGCCATCGCCTATGCGTGGGAGCTGCTGACCTCGCCCGAGTGGTACGGTATCGATCCGGCCAAGCTCTACGTCACCATCTTCGAAGGCGATGAGAGCGTCCCCCGCGACGCCGAGGCCTACCAGTTCTGGCTCGATGTAGGCGTGCCCGCAGAGCGCATCTTCGAGCTGGGCGCGAAAGACAACTTCTGGGCCATGGGCGACACCGGTCCCTGCGGGCCCTGCAGCGAGGTCTACTACGACCTCGGCCAGCAGGGCGGCGAAGATCCCTCTGTCGACAAGCCCTTCGGCGAAGACGAGCAGCGCTACGTCGAGATCTGGAACCTGGTCTTCATGCAGTTCGACCGCACCGTCACCCCCGGCGGTCCTCTTCTGACGCCGCTGCCCAAACCCTCGATCGACACAGGCATGGGCCTCGAGCGTATTGCATGCGTGCTGCAGGGCGTGCTCTCGAACTTCGAGACCGACCTGTTTACGCCGCTGATCAAGCGCGCCGAAGAGCTGACCGGGCACAAGGTCGAGGCAGACCATGAGGTCGATTCGCGCTCGCAGGCATCGCTGCGCATCATCGCGGACCACTCGCGCGCCGCGACCTTCCTGATCGCCGACGGTGTTCTGCCCTCGAACGAGGGACGAGGCTATGTCCTGCGCAAGATCATGCGCCGCGGCATCCGTCACGGCCGCCTGCTGGGGCAGGAGAAGCCTTTCATGCACGAGATGGTCTATGCCGTGCGCGACGAGATGGGCGTGGCTTATCCGGAGCTCAAGGAATCCGCCGAGCGCGTTGCCAGGGTGGTGCTCGCTGAAGAGCAGCAGTTCGCCCGCACGCTCGAGCTCGGTCTGCGTCAGATGAACGAAGAGACTCTGCGTTCCGGCGCGGCGGCGTTCAGGCTGTACGAGACCTTCGGCATGCCGCTGGACTTCATGGTCGATGCAGCTCGCGATGCAGGCATTCAGTTCGATATGGATGGCTTCGAGCGCTCCAAGGAAGAGGAGCAGGCACGTGCGCGTGCGAGCTGGAAGGGCGGATCGCAGAAGTCTGCCGCTCCTGTCTATCGCGAGCTCGAGAAGACTGAGTTCGAGGGCTACTCCTCGCTGAAGGTCGAGGGCGCGAAGATTCTTGCGCTGGTGAAGGATGGGGTCGGCGTTCCAGAGCTGAAGGCTGGCGAACAGGGCGAGATCGTGCTCGACGCCACCAGCTTCTACGCGGACTCGGGCGGCCAGGTGGGCGACACCGGCTGGCTCTATTCCGACGATCACAATACCGTCGTCGCCGATGTGCAGGGCGCGAACAAGCCGGTGCAGGGCGTCTTTGCCCACAAGGTGAAGGCGAGGGCCACGCTCGCGGTGGGCGATACCGTCGATACCGTTGTCGATGCGGAGAATCGCCGCTCCACCGAGCGCAACCACACCGGCACCCATCTTCTGCATGCCGCCCTGCGCGAGGTTCTGGGCAAGCACGTCAAGCAGGCCGGATCGCTCAATGACGCCACGCGGCTGCGCTTCGATTTCTCGCACTTCACCGGCGTCGCCGAAGAGGAGATGCAGCAGGTGGAAGACATCGTGAACCGACAGGTGCTGGCGAATAGCAAGGTCGAGACCCTGGTCGATGTTCCCATCGACGTCGCCGTCAATGAGCTGGGCGCGATGGCGCTGTTCGGCGAGAAGTACGGCGAGCGCGTGCGTGTGGTGAAGATCGGCGATTTTTCGACCGAACTCTGCGGAGGCACCCACACCGCGGCGACAGGAGAGATCGGCCTGCTGAAGCTTGTCGGCGAGGGATCGGTCTCGAGCGGCGTGCGCCGCGTCGAGGCGGTCAGTGGAACCGGCGCTCTGAGCGAGTTTCGCCGGGGCTACGATGTGGTCCGCGTGGTAGGGCAGATCGTCGGAGCGAGCGATGCCGCCCCCGCCGATGCCCTGCGCCATCGCATCGCCGCCCAGGAAGAGGAGATGAAGAAGCTGCGCCGCGAGCTCGAGAAGGTGCGGATGAAGGCCGCGTCTTCTTCGGTCGCCGACGCCGCCTCTTCGGCGGTCGAGGTGAAGGGCGTCAGGGTGCTGGCACAGCGGGTGGACGCTCTGGACAAGAGCCAGATGCGCAACCTGGTCGACGAGCTGCGCGGCAAGCTGGGCTCGGGCGTGGTCGTTCTGGGAGCGGCTGCGGACGGCAAGGTTTCGCTGATCGTCGGGGTCACGAAGGATCTTACCGGCCGAATTCAGGCGGGCAAGGTCGTGAGCCAGCTGGCGGCGCTGGTCGGAGGCAAGGGCGGCGGGCGTCCCGACCTGGCCGAGGCCGGAGGCAGCGATGCCGGAGCGCTTGACGGTGCTCTCGACAAAACGCCGCAGGTGGTCGATACCCTGCTCGGCTAGGCTGTGTCGGCATGTTTTGAGGGGTAAAGACTGGCGCTGCCGGCCGGGCCCACTACGCGTGGGGCAGTCACTTCGTGACGCGTATTTGCCCTTCGGGTGGGGCTCCCGTTGGTCGCTTGCGAAGATGTTTGCGCCGAACCGAAGGGAGGCCCCGGGCGTTGCCGGTATACGCGTCACGAAGTGACCGCCCGTACCGGGGTCCCCACAAACAGGTCTTCGTTTGGGGGGGGGCGGCCCAGCGCAGTGGGCAAGGCCGGCAGGCCAGCATCATTCTTCTTCAGGGTTCATCAACATTTACATCCTTCGTGGGGGTATCGCGGGGAATACCCGCCACCGTTTCCATCCAGGGCCGGCACGTGGGACTCTTAAACTGAGACTGCGATGGCCGTGTGCAACAAGCTGCGAAGGTTGGGGATGTGGTGCGCGATCTGCGCCGTGGGGCTCAGCTGTGCCGGAGGCGTCGGTGAGACGGTCTCGAAGGCGGTACCCCGTGGGAAGAGCCAGAGGCGTACGGTCGAGCTTACCCCCTGGGAGAAGGCCTCCGAAGGCCGCGATGCGCTCGAGGCCATTCCCGAAGGCAGCCGCAAACGTCCCGATTATACGCGCGCGATGGATCGTTTTCGCGAGATCTATCACGACGACCCGCAGAATAAGTACGCTCCGGCTTCGGTCAACGCGGTCGCCGAACTGCTCGCCGAAGAGGGCCGCGACTTCAACGATTCGAAGAGCCTGAAGGATGCGATCGCGCAGTACGAGTTTCTGCGCCAGCAGTATCCGGGCAGCTCGCTTCGCGTGGCCGCGCTGCTGGCCGAGGGGCAGATCTACGAGAACGATCTTCGCGACACGGCCTCGGCCCGCGAGCGATATGCGCAGCTGGTGAAGCAGTATCCGCGCAGCGAGCAGGCGGAGGAGGCCAGGGCCGGGATCGCCTCGGTGGACGCGACCCATCGCCAGGTCGCGCCTTTGAGCGCGGCGCCGCATGCGGCAAAGGCTGCCAAGCCAGATAAAGTGTCAGGCAAAGCAGCCAAAGAGGAGCAGACGGTGTCCTCCTCTTTGCTGGCTCCCTTGGCGCCGACGGACTCTGAGGTAAGTCGGGTTACGACGGAGCCACCGGCGACTGCCGGCTCGGGGATTCAACCCGGTCCTTCACATGTGGCTCGAACCTCGCTATCCACGAAAGGCGGCGGCGGTTATGCCCAGGTCTCGGGAATCCGGCACTGGTCGACCCCGAACTACACCCGCGTCGCTATCGACCTGGGAGACGATGTGACCTACGAGGCGGCGAGGGTGCCGACCCCGGACCGCATCTATTTCGATCTGCATGGCACGCGGCTGGCGCAGGAGCTGGTGGGCAAGAGCTTCGCCGTCACCGACGATGGCTTTCTGAAGAAGATTCGCGCGGCACAGTTTTCGAACGACGTCACCCGGGTCGTTCTCGACGTCAACGATGTCACCGAATACTCGGCCTTTCTTCTGCCGAACCCCTACCGATTGATTATTGACATTCACGGAAGAAGCGGACAGCCCAATCAGGTCGCAGGACAGGCTGCTCCTCCTCCGGCCGGGGTTCAGGCCCAGACGGATACTCGAGAGGCCGAACCGCAATCTCCGGCTCCACGGACTGCATCGGAGGCCAGGCCGACCACGCGCCGGCCGGTTCCGAACGCGGTTGCCAGCAGCAATGCCGGGACGACGACTGAGGTTGCGGCCTTGAGCGAGCAGCCGGGCAAGGTGGAGGCGACCAGCGTGCCGACCTCGCAACCGATCTCGGCGGTGGTTCCTGATGCGGGCGGTTCGGCGGGAGGGGCTCGGAAGGGCAAGCGCGGCAAGGTGACTCAGGTGGATCCTTTGGATCCGGCGGCTCCGGCGCGCGCGGCGGTTCCGACCGCGGACGGACAGACCTCGCTGGTGCGGGCGCTGGGGCTGAAGATCGGCCGGATCGTGATCGATGCCGGCCACGGCGGACACGACTCGGGAACCATCGGCGTCGATGGCCTGGAGGAGAAGGACGTCGTGCTCGACGTGGCGCTGCGCCTGGGCAAGATGCTGCACGAGAGATTGGGATCGGAGATCATCTACACCCGCTCGGACGATACGTTTATCCCGCTCGAGACCCGCACCGCGATTGCGAACAAGGCGCAGGCGGACCTGTTTCTTTCAATCCATGCCAACTCTTCGAGCGATCCTTCGGCGCGGGGGGTCGAGACCTACTACCTGAACTTCACCTCGCAGCCGGATGCGCTCGAGGTCGCGGCGCGTGAGAACGCGGTGAGCAACCAGTCGATCTATCAGCTGAGCGACCTGGTGAAGAAGATCGCGCTGAAGGAGAAGATCGGCGAATCGCGTGAGTTTGCCGCGGATGTGGAGACGTCGCTTTACTCCGGGCTGCAGCGAGGAAATGCCGGTCTGAAGAATCGCGGGGTGAAGAAGGCACCGTTCGTGGTGCTGATCGGTGCGAACATGCCATCGATCCTGGCGGAGATCTCGTTTGTGACCAATCCCAGGGATGCCGAGCAGCTACGCCAATCCGACTACCGGGAGAGGGTGGCGGAGAGCATCTATAAGGGCGTGGCGAAGTATGCTGAAGGGCTAAGCGCGACGAAGGGGACGGTCGAGCAGGCTAGCCGGATGACACCTGACCGTTAGGCGGTATCGACAAATTCTCTGGGGGATAAAGACATACGCTGGCGCGCGGGCCCACTGCGCGTGGGGCCCGGCCGGCAGGCCATCGTCTTCGTCTCCCGTTCTGCGCTGTTGGATCCGGCGGAGGTGGGAACGGCAGGTGTCTTTTATTTTCTTTTCGATGAAGCTATGAGACATAGTGGTGAGAAGCCGCAAGCCGCATTCGAAGGAAGCGATGCCTCACAACGAAAGAGATGGAAGGCGGTTCAAGCCGCTCAAGATCGCCCGGTCCAGCAATCTGCCTGTGGTGGGGAGGACGCGCTGGCTGGCTCACCTGCAGAAGGCGGCCGTGCAGCTTGCGCCGGAGACTAACTTTCCCAAGCTCTCCGCCTTTTTTACCGACAACCTTTGGCCCTGGATTCGGGACTACCTGAAGGGGGTCTTTCGGCAGAAGTTCAAGCCCTATCCGGTCTATCCGAAGGACGATACCGGGGTCTACTCCTTGAGAGCCGCAGATGCAGGCGATGCGGTCAAGCTCTCGATCGTCGGAGACTGGGGGACTGGGACTGCGGAGGCTTACGATGTCTGTCAGCAGATGCGGGCGTTTGAGCCGGACTATACCGTCCATCTTGGCGATGTCTACTACGTCGGTGACGAGACCGAGGTTCGCGAGAACTTTCTGGGAGTCCGGGTCGCGGGTAATCCATACACCCCGGTTCGTTTCCCGCCGGGCCGCGTGGGCACGTTCGCCCTTCCGGGAAACCACGAGATGTATGGTGGCGGCAGACCTTACTTCACCGAGGTGATCGGTTCCAGGGGCTGCTGTGAAACCGGCACGGGACAGAAGCAGAGGGCGAGTTACTTCTGCCTGGAGTCGGACCACTGGCGCATCCTTGGGCTCGATACCGGTTACAACTCGGTGGGGCTGCCGTTCCTGGGATCGATTCCGGGGATCAGGGACATCTCGTGGGTTGGGGCCGACTGCAGGCTCGAAGGCAATCTGATCGACTGGCTGCGCGAGACCGTGAAGCCCGCGAGCCGCCGCAAGGCGACGCTGCTGCTGTCGCACCACCAGTACTACAGCGTCTATGAGCAGGCCTACCCGAAGCCGGCCGAGCAACTGAAGGAGTTCTTCGGCGACCAGAGGGTGGTCTGGATCTGGGGCCACGAGCATCGTCTCTCGATCTACGATCTCTACTCGCCGGACAAGAACGTCACCTGCTACGGGCGATGCCTGGGCCATGGGGGCATGCCGGTGGAGACCGAGAGCTCGGGAAAGAAGGCTCCTTTGGCGTTTCAGGATCCGCGAGGGCTGGACCAGGCGACGCAGTACCCTATCGGGGATGGAAGCTATGCCGGATGGAACGGCCACGTGAATGTGACGCTGGAAGGGCGGGTCATGACCCTGACTTATGTAGATCTCAAAGGCACGGTCTTGTTCGTTGAGGCATTTACCGGGGCGCAGGAAGGCCATGTCTCGCAGACTACGGTGTCGAGTCCGGTTCTGCAGCCTCCGGCTTAGAGGAAAGAATCATGACCTGGCCCATTGCGCTCGGCCACCCCACAAACGAAGGCCTGTTTGTGGGGACCCGGTGCGGGCGGTCACTTCGTGACGTGTGTTGGCCCTTGGGGGTGGGGGCTCCGTTGGTCGCTTGAGAGATGTCTTTTTTCCCTGGCGATCGCAGGGATCTCGCAACAGTCTTCAAACTCCCTTCACAAAGGTTGACCCTTCGCCCATAACACGATACACTTATTAAGTTTGGCGCTGTAGCCCAGGTATTTCTGTTTGGAGACGGCAGGTTTTTGAGCCCTCAATCGGGTTCAGACGGGTCGATCCGGAAGACACCTCTGCAGACGCCCCATGCAGCACAATTCATGAAGGAAGCGGTCGAGCTCTCTTCGAGCGCGCTTAGAGGTTTCAAGTCATGTACGCAGTCATCCGCACCGGCGGCAAGCAGTATCGGGTCGTTCCCGGCGACACCCTGAAGATCGAGACCACGCCCCATCAGGACGGGGCCCTGGAGTTCTCCGACGTTCTCGCCGTCTCGGGCGAAGCAGGCAAGTTCGAGGGAGACCTGAACGGCGCCAAGGTGACCGCATCGGTCATCGGCGAAGGCCGCGGCGACAAGATCCTCGTCTTCAAGCTGAAGCGCAAGAAGCAGTACAAGAAGATGCAGGGCCACCGCCAGAACTACGTCGAGGTCAAGATCAACGAGATCTTCGTCAACGGCAAGTCGCTGCAGTAATCCACTCCCCGTCTCACGAACCATCGATCAGGGTTTGACGGTTACCCGGATTCCGAAGCTTGCGGCATCCAGATTTTAGATTTTGAAGCGCTTGGCTCAGAGCGAGCGGCGCGAAAGAGGCAATCGAAATGGCACATAAAAAAGGTCTAGGTTCTTCCAAAAACGGTCGCGACTCCAACGCGCAGCGCCTCGGCGTCAAGCGTTTCGGCGGCCAGACGGTCACCGGTGGCTCCATCCTGGTCCGCCAGCGCGGAACTCCGCTGAAGCCCGGCCTCAACGTCGGCCGCGGCAAGGACGACACCCTGTTCGCCAAGATCGACGGCGTGGTCCGCTTCCAGGACCGCGGCCAGCACGGCCGCTTCGTCTCGATCGATCCCATCGCGACCGCCTAAACTCTCTTCCTGATCTCTACGGAGAAAGCCCTGCTCCGGCAGGGCTTTCTCTGCTTGGGACGGCCCTCGCCTCTTGATGAGTCCCACATCTCTCCATGGTAGTGTGGAGACGTGGAGGGCTAAATGAAGCAGATAGGGTGTTTGGCTCTGCTGGCAGCTTTGGGGTGCGCGGGGTACGCATCGGCCCAGGCGCCGCAAAACAACATACAAGTCAGCTCGCCCGGGCCTCTTGGCCAACAGGGCCAACAAATCTTTCGCACCCGGTGTGCGTCCTGTCATGGCACCAACGGCAATGGGGGTGAGTTCGCCCCCAGCATCGTCTCCCGCGTTCCCTTGCGCAGTGACGAAGAGTTGACCCATCTTCTGCACGATGGTCTTCCCTCCTCGGGCATGCCCGCCTTTGCGGATCTCGAGGGCCAGGACCGCGAACACCTCATCCGTTTTCTTCACACCCTGCAGCCGAACAACGGGCTTGCCGCCGCTCCCATGACCGTCAAGCTTCAGAATGGAGAAACCCTCTCCGGCACAGCGCTGAATCGTTCCTCTACCGATCTTCAGCTTCTGGATGGACAGCAGAGGCTCCATCTCCTGCGCAAGAACGCGAACGGCACCTATCGCGCCGTCACCTCCGAGACAACATGGACGAGCTACAACGGGACCGGCCGCGGCGACCGCTATAGCAAGCTGGCCCAGATCACTCTGACGAATGTCCATACTCTGCAGCCACGCTGGATCTTCGACCTGAACGGGACCCATAGCCTCCAGACCACGCCGGTGGTCGCGGATGGCGTGATGTACGTGACTTCGGCCAACGAGTGCTATGCGCTCGATGCGGGGAGCGGCCGCCAGATCTGGCACTGGCAGCGCCAACGAACTCCAAAACTGTTAGGTGTAGCCGCAGGAGGAGCCAACCGCGGCGCGGCCATCGCAGGAAATCGCGTCTTCATGGCCACCGACAACGCGCATCTGGTCGCGCTGGACCGCTCGACCGGCAAGCTGCTGTGGGAGACCACCATGGCCGACTGGCACCAAAACTATAACGGAACCGGGGCTCCGCTGCCCGTGGGCGACATGATCGTCGCCGGCATCGCTGGCGGAGACGACGGAGCGCGCGGCTTTCTTGCCGCCTATGCGCAGGATACCGGCAAGGAGCTGTGGCGCATTTGGACCGTGCCGCAACGTGGCGAGCCCGGTAGCGAGACCTGGAAGGGCGACGGCATCGATCATCCCAGCGGAGCCACCTGGATGACGGGAAGCTACGACCCGGAGCTCGATACGCTCTTCTGGCCGGTGGGCAACCCCGGTCCCGACCTGATCGGCGATCAGCGGGGAGGCGATAACCTCTACACCGAGTCCATCCTCGCGCTCGACCCGAAAACTGGAAAGAGGAAGTGGTACTTCCAGTTCACGCCTCATGACGTGCATGATTTCGATGCCATGGCGCCCAGCGCCCTGATCGACACCACGTGGGAGGGTAGGCCGCGCAAGCTTCTGGTGCAGGCCAATCGCAACGGATTCCTGTATGTGCTGGACCGCACCAACGGGAAGTTCCTCTTCGGAAGCGCGTACACTCCAAAGCTCACGTGGGCCACTGGACTTGATGCCAACGGCCATCCGGTGACGGCACCGGAGCAGGAGGCGACGCACGAGGGAACCATGATCTGCCCATGGCTGAATGGAGCCTCTAACTGGTACTCGGCTTCCTGGAATCCAGGGACGGGCCTTTACTACGTACAGACGAATGACAAGTGTGGCATCTACACCCGCACCGACATGAGCTTCCAGCTTGGGCGCGGATATATGGGTGGCTCGTTTACGGGCGATCCGAAGGATCCCGGCGTGCGCGTCCTGCGCGCCCTCGATATCCATACTGGAAAGGCTGTTTGGCAGCTTCCGCAGACCGGCGCGGCAGACACTTGGGGCGGCGTGCTCAGCACAGCGGGCGGGGTGGTCTTCTTCGGAGCGGACGACGGAGGGTTTGCCGCCGCCGATGCGAAGACAGGCAAGCTGTTATGGAATTTCCAGACCAATGCGGCACCGCACTCTTCGCCTATGACCTATACGTTCGACGGCCATCAATACGTCGTGACCACCGCTGGCTCAACCATTGTGGCCTTCGCTTTGCCAGAGATTTCGCCCTAGGGTTGTATCGACATATTTTCCGCCGCTGCCCCTCAGTTAACTCATACCGCAAACTTCCCTTCTACCTACTGCAACAACTCCAGACAGAGATGGAAAGTGAATTTTTCGATACACCCTAGCCGTTTAGTTCCTGCATTTGATGGTGCATACTTTTCTGATCGAGAAGGAGGCACTATGGGCCAGGCTTTACTTTGGAGCGCCACAAGGACAGAGGCATTCAGAACATCAGTTCGTTCGCGCTTTATGGATTTCCAGAGTCACATGACGCAAGCTTTGCTAAGCTCAACGAAAATTCTCTTGGTGGTTGCAACTTCAGAATCCGCGAGAAGCGACGTGGAATGTTCCTCAAGCCGGATATGCTTGATAACGTCGATGAGCCGTAGATGCAAGAATGTGGAGTAGCCGACGAAGAGATGATTGGTCTGCAGCTTTACCTGAGACTGCACAAGGTCTAGCCCCATCCGTGCATACAAGATGGACGGGGGATGATTTCGGCGCGAAAGCCTGTCCTCTTCATTCAATACCCACCTGCCGCCATGGCGCTCAAAAAGTGGTGTCCCGCCCTCTGCTTCTACGATACCAACATGCTTTCCAATAGCTGGCCGTCCCAAACCCAGGACTTTTCCAGCTCGCTCAAGACTTCCTTCCTGAGCGAGAGAAATGACGGCAAATGAGTCTTTCGATCGACAGATTGAGTTGGCGCATGTCGCGCCTGTTCAAACTTCTGAATCACAAATAATCCACAGCACGGTATGTCACTCCAGCAAAAAATCTCGGCAGCGCTCACTGCACTAGCGTTCTCGGCTAGTGCAAATGCATACCCGCTGAAGAAAGGTAAGGTAATCCGCACACCTCAGAGGGGCATCGCCATTCTGGCAACTCAATCGTCTTAGTTCCCGTGTCGCGCTCTTTCGTTCATATCGCATGCTAATGGCAACTAGTGAACGGCGGGTGCCGCGAGGCGAGCTATGACGGTGACCGGGGCGAGCTACGGGTGTGCCGGCCATTGGATCGCTTGGTCTGGCCAAACAAGAGGGGAACGCCAGCTCTGTTTTTTAGGGTATAGGCGGGCTCTGTTCTGTGTGCGCATCTCCTTGCTTCTGGCTTTCTAGCGAGAACGGAAGAGTATCGAGAAAACGGACGTTTTCGTATTCGACGACTTCCGCAAGTGCCGTGTTGACCGCTGAAGCCTCTGGTTGATTAGCACCTCGAGCCAGGGCGCGAGACACATGACCGTGGTCCTCGATTTCCCACAGGTTCCACACCTCATAGAGCCGCCCCACGCGCGTGATCATGCCATGGCGAAGGCGAATCCCTTCATTTTCGAAGAACTTCTGCACTGTGACCATCGCCTCTTTATAACGGTTGAGATTTGCTATGCCATATTTGAGCTGCAATTGAGCAAGCATGTAAGATGCCATTCTTCACCCCTTGTCTGGAATTTGGTACAAAAGCTCGTTGCCATTTTTTGCAGTATCCTATTCTTCGATAAGAAGTTTAGCATCCATATTGGAGATTTTAATTCTCCAGAGTGGAGTCTTGGGCTCGTCAAAAGGGGACCATGACCGACCTGAACGTATTCCGCGTTTTCACCGCCGCAGCTGAAGCTGAAAGCTTCGCAACGGCCGCCAACACCCTTGGTCTAACCCGCTCGGCTGTCGCCAAGGCCGTGGCACGTTTGGAGCAGCAGACGGGAACACGCCTTTTCCACCGCACGACGCGGGTCGTGACGTTAACGAATGAAGGTCAGGCTCTCTATGCGCGTGCGACGGACGCGATCAAGGAACTGGAGACCGCGCTTGACGATCTGATCGGTTGCAGCGGAGAACCGCGCGGCGTGCTGCGGATGCATGCGCCGGATGCATATGGCCGCAGCAAAGTCCTGCCGGTGTTGACAGGATTCCTGACTGCATGGCCGAGGCTGGAAGCCGATGTCACCTTTAATGACCAGACCGTCGATGTGGTAGGGGAAGGGCTTGATCTGGCTTTGCGGTTGCGCGCACCCAAGGTTGGCCAAGACCTGATCTCGCGAATCATTTCCCGTCACAAGGTCAGTTATTGCGCGTCACCAGAATATCTTGCGCATCATGGAGAACCGGAATCGCTGGAGGAACTGAGAAATCATGACTGCCTCCAGTTCGTGCTACGGGGGCAGCCCCAGCCTTGGTTTGGGCGGATGGACAATGGGGATGTCGCCGCATTCGATATACAAGCGAGGGTCCGCTTTGATAGTTGTCTCGCGATCCGCGACGCGGCGGTTGATGGCCTCGGCATCTTACAAATGCCCGATTACCTTGTTGAGAAGGAGATACTGGAAGGCCGACTGCAGCGGGTTCTTGAATCGAAGGAGCCCGATCCGGTCCCGATCTTCGCGGTTTATCCCACTAGGAAACACCTTGCGCCGAAGGTTCGCCTGTTCATTGACTGTCTTGTGAGCGCCTGAAACCAAGAAAAACCTCCTCGTTACTCGCTCATGGCATGCGCTTGCCGCCATCGACGTTGAGTGTCTGCTCAGAAAACGAAGTTGGAGTCTGCGAAATCTTCTGGGAGGCGCTTACCGGGAAATTCCAGAAGCAAATACGTAACTGTCATTCATTTATTGTGCCGTAGCAGTATTTTAAGTGGCGGCGAGTTGGGCTGTCGCGTGTTCCGTCGCTTGCACTCGATGTACTTTCACTTTGATCTCAATCCGCGATCCGAGCCGATTGATGATGACACCAAACGGTCAAGCGTGAATCGTCCGAGGTCAGCGTTGCGGATACGGGAAAAATCGGCGGCGGCAATGCCTGTGCGGCTGTGAGCGCCACGCACACTCAGTCCTTTCCGATCAAGCATTTTGATAATTTCAGCCGCCAGAATCGCCTTGAACTGTTCGACATCTGCCTGTTCATATCCAAAATCACAAACACATTCCCACTGCCGTGTACCACTTCAATCTGTTCGCTTTTCATCAAAGCATCCCTCAACTTCCTCAGCAAAGATATCCCGCGTATAAGCCCGGCATTGCAAGACTCTGTCCCTGGAGGCTCACGAAGGACCCGGCGCGCAAGCTGAAGACGCCGGTCAATCTGCGCGAGACCGACAAGACAGTGCTGACGTGGAACCAGTTGCGTTCTGCGCTCGCCGCACTCGATCTCCGCGACCGGATTCTGATAAAGCTCGACATGACCAGTGCCCTGCGACCGAGCGAGCTGTTTGCTTTCGCTGGCTCTGCTTTGAGTACGAGGAATGTACCCTCGCCATCAAAGAGACCATCTACAAAGGTAAGATCCGCTCCTTCGGCAAGACCAAAGGAAGTCTCACGACGATTCCGATTGCCGAAGAGCTGGCGGATGAACTCGTAGCAGGGCGCCGGATCAGCCAAGAGCAATACAACAAGAGAAAGGGTAAGTGTGGTTTGCCGCCGTTGGACCCGCAAGCGTTATCTTTCCCAGCCCACGCGGTTTGTTCATGGATAAGGGCAACTATCGCAACCGTGTCCTGCACAAACCTTCGACAGGGCGACGAACCTGTCGCCCAGCCCGGACGGCAACCCAAGGTCACTGCGAACCTCACATTCCGCCGTTGCCTACCAAACCATCTTCAAGCCCGATTGATTCAATAGGCTACAGAAACAAGTGATTGTTGTTAGGGTATCCTGTTTTGTTATGTGAGAACCATTGAGGCACAAAATGCTCCTTCCACTCGGGCGCATTTATGACCGGTTAATGTGGAATTGGCAGAGAAGGACTAGACTCTCTGTGAGGTCGGTCTCGAAAAAAATGTCTGTTGCTTCCTCCACTCCAGATCGTCAGAAGAGTAGTGAGTTTGCAAACGATGTTCGGTGGCAGCTCGTTGAGCGGATCGCACAATCCGTACAATTCGCAAAATCAACCAGGCTTTCTGGTTTCTTGCGATTTATTACCGAAGAGACGCTGGCAGGGCGAAGTGACCAGCTTAATGAACAACGCATCGGGATTCATGTCTTCGAGCGACGAGTAGATTACGACTCAGCCGAAGACAACATCGTTCGATCTCATGCGAGCCGATTACGGCAACGACTGGAAGCCTACTTTCAGGCAGAGGGCCAAAATGAACCTCAGCGGATCGAACTTCGTCGTGGCTCGTATATTCCTATTTTTGTCCCAACCGTCCACATACCCGATTCACCCGCGGCAGCACCGCCTTTAGAGAATAGGTTTGAGGCCGACGTACCGGGAACTGGTCGAATGCAAGCCCCATTTCTTTGGGGGCTGATTCTTTGTGTTTTGCTATTAGCAATAGAAGCCGCGTATGAACGGATAAAGATTCATCGACTACAGGCCGCTAGTCAATCTGATTCTCCGTCAGTGAGACAACTTTGGAGTCAGATTTTTCCTCCGGGGAAACGCAATCTGATTGTGCCTGCGGACAGCAGCCTCGTCCTATACGAGAACCTTACAGGCCAACCAATCTCATTGCAGGAATACATCGGTCGAGGTTATCTCTCCACTCCGTCCAATTCACCTCTCGATATCCTCCAGACAAGTGCGAGACGAATCGGGCATCGAAGGCTTACGTCTGTCGCCGATCTTGAGCTGACAAGTTCCTTGCTGCGTATTCCGGAGATAGCCTTGTCAAAGCCTGATATTCGCTTTGCTCGTGATCTACAGTTAGTAGATCTCAAAGAAGCGAACATTGTTTTGATTGGTGCTCAAGAATCAGATCCTTGGCTCTCCATGTTTCAGTCCAACCTGAATTTCGCCATCTCAAATGATCAGAAGTCGACGATATTCAGTGTGCTGAACCGGTTACCAAACCCACACGAGCAGCCGATGTATCACTACGACCCACGAGATCCAAACGGTGCCGCATATGCTCTTATTGCACTGCGGCCGAATCTCAGCGGGAGTGGTTCAGTGTTAATCGTGGAGGGTACTGGTATCGCAGGGACAGAAGCAGCTGCGGAATTTCTCGTTGAGAATGACCATTTAGAACAGGTTCTTTCGATGGAGATTCACAAGAGAGGGCACGTACCGCAGTTTGAAATTCTTCTGCAAACAACGAACCTGAACGGAAGCGCACCACGTTCCAAGGTGATCGCGGTGCGCTTTGGGTCTTAGGGATCGAGGGGATCGAGCGGGTCTCGATAGAGTGAGTGCTCGGAAGGCATTGCCTCTTGCTGAGTGGTGGAGAGGCGTTTGCCTAGAGTCGCAGGTTGGTAGCCCAGCTCCTCCATGTTTCTCTTGGTAAAGACGTCGCTTTCGATGTAGCTGCTCTGTATGGCGTCGGAAACAATCAGAAAGGGCTTTTGCTTCGGGAGACCATAATCGAGGATCTCCCTGACCCCATTGCGGAGATTGGTTGTCGTATGGCGCGCATGGGGTTCCAGTAAAATAGCACCTTCCGGGACATCGTATACCTCCATGAGATATCGTTTCATCTCTACTGCTTCACAGAACGGGGTCTGCGCCGGATGCACGAAGCCGCCCGAAACCACGATGAAAGGCGCAAGGCCTGAGCGATAAGCCTCTACACCAAGCCGAAGCCTCTCCTTTCCCCAAGGTGACAGGGAGACCCCAGGAACATCGGAACCAGCTCCGGGGATAAGGATCATGGTGTATGGGAAAGATGTCCACTTGATATTTCTGGAAAGCTCTATCGCTGCATGGTTCTGCAGTTTATCCAGCGGCCAGAAACGTCCTGCCTCGTCGCGTGAGTTGGCCTGGAGCAGCCGCAATGCAAAACGAAGCGTAGGCTCGAAAAACAGCGTTGATAATTCGGTACTCGAAGAGGAAGCAGTTTCCTCGATACGAAGACCGTCCAGAATGATGAGGATCAGGCTCGCATACGTGTGTGATTCCGGGTTGTAGGTGATCGAATCAATCTCGCCGTAACGGGGTTTCGCCCCTTCGCAATACGTATCGACGATACGATCCAATGCGACCGCAGAACGCTCCCAATTATCGACGAGGAGCTCTGCGCCCTTCTTCGAGAGATCGAGGGAAAGCTCGTTTCGGTTCTCCACTTGGTGTTTCACGAATTCACGTAGCTCCCCATTCTGCTCGTATGCTTGGCGTAACGCCGAGGAGACATTGGCAATTTGCTGTGAATTGAATTTTGCCGCCGCTGCTTTGCAGGGCAAGTCTTCTTTGCAGCTTTGGTTTGCGGAGGAAATCATCTGCCATCGTGTGGTCGTTATCTGAGATAACGCTTTGTCTCGCGCAAGCAATCTATGGACACGCCCGTCGCGCATGAGTGCCGCGAGGAATGGGAAATCTCTTTCCGCGAGTACGGACTCGCGTATGTACTCGTGGGAGGAGAGGGTAGTTATTTCTGGTTGCGATGCTTGGCCAACAGCCCATGCAGAGAACAAAAAAAGGGCGAGAACGAAGAAGAATGATCTTTTACGTTGCACGATGTTTAAACTGACTCCTTAGAAGTAGATGCGTCCGCCAAACTGTACCTGGCGCGGAATGCGTGCAGTCTGAATACCTAGATAGGTCTTTGTGGTGACATTGTTTTGAATGGCGGAGCTGCATCCGCTGGTCGCGTTGCAGTCAGCATTCTGGTGGTTGAACAGGTCCTGCGCCTCCGCACGGAGCTCCAGGTGGAATTTATCGCGGATAACGAAGTCCTTAGCAGTTCGGAAGTCCACTTGGTAAAAGTGTGGTCCATTCACGCTGTTCCGAGAGACAAACAGCGGGCGATCATTGGCGTTACCGTCCTTGTTCAGGTCCGAGCCCGAATAAGGGTTGATCGGGTATCCGCTATGTACGAAAGTCATAGTGGAAAATAGGATTCCATTGAAGACGCGAGAAGCCCCTCTGAGTCCATTAGTTCTGTACGTCCCCTGAAACGTCCAGAAGTGATGAAGGTCAGCACTGAGACGACCGTAATCTCTCGCAAGATTGCTAGGGTCGGTGATGGCCGAGCCGATCTGATCGCCCGTACCCAGCGCCTTGGAGTAAGAGTATGTAGTCCCGAATGACAGACCACGGCTCACCCGCTTGTTTACAGTGACGTCGAGCGCATGATAGTTGCTGTTGCTGCCCGAAGTAAGTTGGTAGATCGCGGCGAACTGTGAATTCGGGCGCGCACCTCCATACACGGGGCGACCATCTGCCAGAAAGGTCGTCGGAGCAGCAAGGTTGGTGTCGCGTTCATAGGCTCCGAATCTTGTGAGCTGCAGGTTGTACTGCAAGTTGACTGACATATTTTGGGTAATTTGTCGTTCAACCTGCAGATTCGCTTGGTGTGCATACATGATGCGGAAGTTCGGATCGAAGGTGACGATATTCGGTTTGGTGGCAAACTGCGCGCCTGCGCTTGTAGGGATGGTTGGGAACTTCGGAGATCCGGCGGAACTGCCTGTAATCACATAACTCTGCAGCCGGTTAGGGTCGCCATTGGTCTGCGCGGCGGATTGGAAGAATGAGAGCGAAGGCGTATCGAAGTAAATGCCGTATGCTCCACGGATCACTGTCTTGTCATCGCGGAAGGGGCTCGCGGTGAAAGAAAACCTTGGAGCGACGTCGAGCTTATCCGTTCTGGCAGAGCGGGAGTTGACATTAGGTGCGTTTGGGTCGAGCTCCGGCACCTGTACATACTGATAGCGAAGGCCGTAACTCAGTGTGAGGCGATGTGATACGCGAAACTCGTCCTGTACAAATCCGTTATAGAACCAGTAGCGTTGCTGCAATATGGGATTACCGAGCGTGAGAGAAAGTTGAAAATATGTCCCTTGGCCCGCCAACGTATTCAGATACTGAGTCAGGTTCTGGAATGTATAGATAGGCGCCTGACTGCTGCGTACAAAGTAGCTGGTCGTCTCAAAATCAACGCCTGTTTTTACGGTGTGCTTGCCCATACTGTGGGTCAGGTTGTCGATCCACTGAAAGTCCTGCTCAAAGTTGTGCGAGCCGGAGGTAGCGCTATTGCCGAAATTCGCGATGCCGCTGATATTGATTTCAACCTCGGTTGCATTGGGAGCGACTTCGTTGACATACAACTGGTCACGTTGAACGACGCCGAATCGGAATTCATTCAATGTGCGCGGTGAAAGCACCGTTACGAGTTGGGCTTCGGCCCCGTTCTGCGTATCGTGGAAGTCCAGTCCGCGCGTAACTACGCTGAGTCCCCCGGCGCTCGAGTAGCGCTGATTGTTCGTAAAGCGCATATAGCGAAGGAACCCTGAGTTCGATTTGCCAAGGTTGAAGTCCAGACGACCAGAAGGAGTGCTGAAGGTCTGACCCGTAGGAACCTGACTGGTATAGTTTTCGGGAAGTTCCAGTGTCGCTGCATTCGCCGGAAGGACTGTAATCGCAGTCGGAATGATGTAGGGGTTGTATTCGTAGTTTGCGAAAAAGAAGAGCCGGTTGCGCAGGATCGGGCCGCCGAAGGTTGCAGCCACGTTGTACCAGGACTGATCCGGCACAGTGGGATTTGCTCCCGCGACAGTTGGACCTTTGATCGCTTGAATGGAAGGAGGACGCACGAAGCCGAGGAGTTGACCATGATAGGCGTTGGTTCCCGCACGGGTGAAGAGGTTGACTTGCCCACCTGCCGCACGGCCGAACTCCGTGGAATAGCCGTTTGAGAGTACTTGTGAGCTTTGTAGTGTTTCAGGGGTATTGACGACCAAGCGGATATTGCTGGTGAACTGCCGTGAGGTATTGTCCTGGCCGTCTACGTTCCATTGCGTACGCTGTAATCCGCCGAACGAAAGCGTTGGAGTGCCAAACCCTGTACTTGGGACACCTTTAATGCCTGGGCTGAAGAGAAAGAGATTATAGACATTCCGGGTAACGATCGGAAGATTCTCAATGGCATCTTGATCAAGAGTGGCACTCAGAGCTGGCGAGTGGGTATCGAGAATGGAGGCGTCGGCTACGACAGTAACGCTGGTCTTTTCTGACGACAGGGATAGGGGTAGGTTCAGGTGAATCGCAGCGCCGACACCCACTGTCACTCCGCTACGTTGGAGAGAGGCGAAGTTAGGGGAGACGACTGTTATGTCATAAGTGCCCGCTGGCAACAAAGGAAAGTGGTAGTAACCAGTGCCGTCGGTTTGCATCGCCTGCTCGATACCTGTATTCGTATTGCGAATTCGGACATTTGCGTTCGCTACCAACGAGCCGTCTGGAGCCTGAACGTATCCATCGAGTGCTCCGTCTGTGGCATTGGATTGTGCGAAAACCTGCCGGCCTGTCGTTAACAGAACAACGATGACGCAGCAAGCAAATGATAACCAGATGCAGATATTCCGTTCTGCTTGCCGTACTGACCATGGACTGCCAAGCCGTCTTGCCAGGTAAAACTTCATCAATCACCTCTTATGATTAACCTTCGAGGTGATTGTGGCTCCTATCAGACGAGGGGAATAGGTGGTTTTACGGAGATTTGACCGTAACTAGCTTCGCTTAACTTGCACAAAACATATGATGTATGAATACACGATTAATTATCTCCGTTGAAACTGAGCGTAATGTTGTCCAATCGGCGAAGCAGTTGCGTATGCTCGCCTCCCGGGTGGCGAATCACGTGATGCCCTAGCACAAACCGCAGCTTCCCCCTGAACGGTTCAGATTTGAGATGCGTTCATCATTCCAGCGAGAACGAGTTTGATACCCGATGGACTAGCTTCTGCGTGATGGAATCCAATACGTTCCAAGCAACACTCTCAATTCCCCGTTCTGACGGTTCCACGCACCCGGATCGGTTTCTATCGCTTGTCCATTTGGAACATCCGCCCGAATATTCTTCAAACATCGCTTCCCCTCAACTCCGGCGGAAGGTGGACTCTGAGTGTAAGCGGGTATTGTCGATCGATTCATCTCATCGCGATCGACGGTTCGACTGCATTGTCCATCCGAGGATCACCGTTCGTAGATCTTTCCGTAAAGAAAGGGGCGAGGCGTACCTTCAGGCTTTTTGCACTAAAACGCTAATAGCCATTCACATAACCTTCATAATCAATCTGCGCTGAATAACTTACGTCACCTTGTTACGGTCAAATCTCGGTAAAACCACCTACTCATCTTGGATTATCACCATGAAGATTATTCCTAGAGTAGACATCGAGAGGTACCTGAATGAAGTTTCGTTGTTTGACGGCGGTTCGCCATATTCTTCCGATTCTCAGAACGGGTACGCCGGGATATTGGGCGTTCAGCTCGGCACTCGACTAGGGAACCGTGCGGTCACCTATTGTGGATGCGTGTCGCTGTACCGTTAGCGCTCTCGTCTAACTCCCACTTGAGTTATTTCGCTGTCTCCCGTGGGCAAACTCGCTTTTAACCTATGTCTCCATCTATCTTCCATTTCTTTCAACTTTCGAGGTGATACTGTGACACTGCACTGGATGTACCGACCCTGCCGAGCCCTAGTTTCGCAGCTTAGACATTGCTTTTCATCGCTGCATCGCATTCTTGCTGAGCCTGCGGCCATAGACCTGAAGGTAGTCCGAACCTACCGAGTCTTTTGCTGCGTACCGACACTCCTTGTGGTGTTCCTTGTGGGCGCGCTCCAGTCGTCGGCACAAACCACCACGACACAGACGAACTACAACCCGAACGGCTATGATGCGAGGTTAATATTGAACGCAATCGAGCATCCCCACCAGGATCTCGTCGTTGTGATCGGCCACCGGGGTGCTCATGCCCTTATCAACGGAGAATATCCGCAGATCCCGGAGAACTCGTTGCAGTCGATTCGAGACGCTGCCAGTGCCGGGTGGGAGGCGGTTGAGATCGACGTCAAGAACTCCAGCGACGGCGTTCCTATGCTCAGCCATGACTACACCTGGGGACGGGAAACCTGCGGACAGTGGGGACCAGGAGTGATACGCTTCGATCCTTTTACGGCTCCGGGCTGGTCTGCGAATGATGCCGCTGACGTGACCGTCGTTAGTACTTCTCTTTCCGCGACAAGGTCGTTCACTAAAACCACCTATTTGAGGGATAGTATCTCCCTACAGCAGAACCTCTTAAAGAATTGCTCGATCTTCGACGGGAATTTTTATACAGGCGAGTATCCGCCTACTCTTGCAGACGTCCTAGACGAGATGACCAAGAACAAAATTGCGATGGTCTTGACGCTTGACATCAAGGACAGAGCAACGGCAGGCGCTGCTTGGAAAGTGCTTAACGATCATGTCGACTACCTTGGAAGGTCCTATTCGCAAGAAGTGATCATCAAGGTTCCAGGCAGGAACTTCAAATCCACTACGAATTATGATGCGACCTTTCCGGTGGGGCCTTCCGGGGGGGCGCATGTCTTTCCCTACTACAACACAGCCGACATTAAGCCTAGTACATACGGTAGCGAAACGGCGATCTTTCAAAACATCACAGACTTGGAAGCGGATCACAATGTCAGGGTGTCGGCCCTTGAGATCGTCCTAAAGCAATATAACGGCATCTTGACGTCAGTGTTATCTGATGTGAAGTCTTTTTTTTCGACCCAATCAAGCATAGGCAACTTCAGCCCCTACGGTGAGCGCACGACTCCAGCCAACCCTAACGTCCCTGAATACTTCACTAACAAGGGTTACTGCGCACCCTGCGATACACTCGCGACCTACTACTATAACGGAGCTCCTAACAACCAACCTTCGGATACGGACGATGAGAGGGGGAACAAAGATTTTCTTATTGCACAAGGATTCAACGTCATCACTGCTGACGACACCGCAGACTACATCAACTACTTGACTAGCATGGGTCGTCATAACACGAGTTATTTCAGACCGTCTGGCTCATCGACCAGCGAAGACCAGCTCACACTGGATGGATCAGACTATACGCCGGAGCAGCCGGGACTCAGCTATGAACTCCTAGCGCAGGTGAATAATCCCTCTGCGACTGGCACGGTTACTTTCTTCGAGGACGGCTCCGCAATTGGGACAGGAACTCTCCTGAACGGGAGTACTTCCTTCGAAGTAGCTTCAATTTCGAGCGGCCCTCACACGTACACTGCAAACTATTCCGGCGACGCGACCAATTCTCCGGCTACCTCCAATGCTATGAACGTGACACCTGCTCCCGCCACATCTTCAACTTGCGATATCTATAGTTCGGCCGGCACTCCATGCGTCGCCGCTCATAGCACGGTGCGGGCCCTGTTCGGCGGTTATAACGGAAGGCTATATCAGGTCCAGCGTGCGTCGGACGGAGCTACCACCGACATCAACGCTTTGACCGCAGGCGGATATGCAGCCGCAGAGGCTCAGGATTCTTTTTGTGAGGGTACGACATGCACTATTACGATGATCTACGATCAATCACCTCAGCATAATGATCTGTCCATCGAAGGCCCCGGAGGGACAGTGACAACCGCTGATTCTGGCGCGGTGGCGAATGCTCTGCCCATCACAGTCAACGGAAAGAAAGTCTACGGCGTGAAGGTGACACCCGGTGTCGGTTACCGGAGGAACATCACGTCCGGCGTTGCCACGGGCGCGTCGCCGGAGGGCATGTATATGGTGACCAGCGGTACGTTTGTGAACAGCGGGTGCTGCTTCGACTACGGGAACGTCGAAACGAATGCCAGCGACAATGGAAATGGCCACATGGATGCGGTCAACTTCACGACCGCCTGCGTGTTCGCGCCCTGCAACGGATCCGGTCCATGGGTGGAAGCCGACCTTGAGAACGGCCAATATATGGGCAATGGCTCCAATCTCGGAGATCAGCCCATCAGCAGCGACTTTGTGACTGCGATGCTCAAGAACAATGGGAAGGATACCTTTGCCTTGAAGGCCGGTAATGCTCAAGCGGGTAGCCTTATCACAAAATACTCAGGATCACTTCCCACCATCAAGTCGGGGTACATCCCGATGAGCCTGGAAGGCGCTATCGTTCTTGGAACTGGCGGAGATAACAGCAACTGGGGTCAGGGAAGCTTCTTCGAAGGTGTCATGACTTCGGGCTATCCAACCGATGCGGCGGAAGACGCAGTCCAGGCGAATATCGTCGCGGCCGGCTATACCGGTGACAGCAGTGGGGGGAGTGGGAGCACGGGCGTGAGCGAGCCCCCGGGCCCATATACTGGTCCAAGCGATCCTGACGGTCCTGGCCCGCAAGACGGATTTGCGTCGCCTGCCTCCCTTCAGTCGAATGCTGTGATAGCAACCAAACCAGCACTTGCCTCTTTCAACGGAAGCCTTTACGTGGCATTCGAAGGGGTAAATGCGAGTAACGACCTCTACGTTACGTCGTCGTCGAGCGGGAACAGCTTCCCAGCTGCGACCAGGTACACGAATCTTCAATCGAGCAGCGCACCTGCAATGGCGGTGTTCAACGAGCAACTCTATATGGCATTCCGCGGGCTGAATGCAGATAACGACTTCTACGTGACGTCGTCGTCGGATGGGAGCAGCTTCCCGACTGCAACTAGGTACACGAATATTCAAATGGGCGGCGCTCCCGCGCTGGCCGAGTTCAACTCTCAACTGTGTGCAGCCTTCCAGGCGAACGATCCTGGCCACACTTTACATGTGACTTGTTCGTCGGATGGGGTGAGCTGGCCGACCGCGTGGCAGGTACCCAACGTCCAGATCGGTAGCGATCCAGCGATGGCGGTCTTCAACGGCAAGCTCTATGTCGCCTTCAGGGCGGATGACCCAAGCAATGATGTCTGGATTGCCTCTTCGTCGGACGGAGTCAACTTCAGCTCGCAGGTGTTAACTGGTCAGACGATGGGCGGGAACAGTACGCCCGCTCTGGTGGCCTCCAATGGTGTTCTTTACTACATCTACGGGGCGAATGACAGCGACAATGAGATGCTGGTTACTGCATCGACCGACGGATCTACCTGGCAGGGCCCCAAGGCATATCTCGATGACAAAATGAGCCCTTTAGGGCCAGGAGCAGCGGCCTTTGGCACCGGTGTTTCCGTAGGATTTCAGTCAAACGATTCCAGAAATGTCTTGTTCGTGACAAGCAAGGTGACTGAAGCGGCCACTTACACGGGTCCAAGTGATCCTGATGGTGCAGGCCCACAAGACACGTTTGCGTCACCGGCGACAGAAGAGCCGAACGTAACGATGGCTACAAAGCCGGCACTTGCCTCGTTCAAGGGGAACCTTTACGTAGGGTTCGAAGGTCTGAATGCAAACAACGACTTTTACCTTACTTCGTCAACTGGTGCCAATTTTCCCGCTGCAACGAGGTACACAAATATTCAAATGAGTAGCGCGCCAGCAATGGCAGTCTTCAATAGCAAGCTGTACGTTGCATTTCGAGGTCTGAATGCAAACAACGACTTCTATATTACGTCGTCGTCGGATGGGAGCACCTTCCCAGCCGCAACAGGGCATACGAACATTCAAATGGGAGGAGCTCCTGCTCTGGCTGTGTTCAACAAGCAACTGTGTGCAGCCTTCCAGGCAAACGATCCGGGCCACACCTTGCACGTGACTTGTTCGTCGGATGGAGTGACCTGGCCAGACGCATGGCAGGTACCCAACGTTCAGGTCGGTAGCGATCCAGCACTGGCGGTCTTCAATGGCCAACTCTATGTTGGCTTCCGGGCTGATGATCCAAGCAATGATGTGTGGATTGCCTCTTCGTCGGACGGACATGCCTTTAGCTCGCAGACGCTGGCCGGTCAAACGATGGGCGGGAGCAGCTCACCCGCACTAGCAGCTTCTACCTGTGGTCTGTACTACATCTATGGTGCAAACGACCAGGCCAATGAAATGCTGGTCTCCGCATCAACCGACGGCTCAACCTGGCGTGGCCCGAAGGCATATCTCGACAACAAAATGGGACCTTTAGGGCTGGGAGCCTCAGCATACAATCTTGAGATCTTCGTGGGCTTTCAGTCAAACGATTCGAGAGATGTCTTATTCACCACAAGTGGAATCGCCAACTACAACTTGGTTTCAGCAGGAGCCTGTCAGTATTGACCAGCTTGACGATCAATCTTCTGAAGCGTGGCAGGCTTGCCCTTTAGAGCATGCCACGCTCAGTTTTTGGGGCATAAGCTTGCAAGAACAGTGATTGGAGTACCTGCCTAAATTTGGGTCAAATGCGAAGAGAGAGAATTTTCTGCTGAAGGGCCCGGAAAAACGGTGCCAAGAAAGCGTCGTCGGTCGGCTTGCCCGGGCGGGAGAAGTCGATCTTCACATCGTTGCGATAGGCTCACAGATCCATCCTTCTGACCGGTGAACTCGCTGCCGTTGTCACAGAACAAGACCTTCGGAATTCCACGTTCCAGCTTCAAGTGGTTCAGCACTCGCACCACATCTTCTCCTCTCAGGCTCTGACCCGCTTCAATGTCCAGACTCTCCCGTGTGTAAATATCCATGACGGTCAGAGCCCGGAAGCGCCTGCCATCGCAGAGTTGATCGGAGACGAAGTCCATCGCCCAGACTTGGGTGGGACCGGTTAGGCGGAACCGTTCCTGCCGATGCACGACTGCGCGCCGCCGGCCAGCAGGACGCTTGCGTACCCCCAGCCCTTCTTCCTTGTACAGCCGGTACACCAGTTCCTTGCCCATCTTCCAGCCTTCGCGGTTCAACAGCACGCGGATCATGCGATAGCCATAGCGCACCCGGGTCTGCGCGATCTCCCGGATACGCATCCGCAGTTCGATCCACTGTTCGGCATAGCCCACGTAGCGATGCGTCGCGCGGGCAACCTCCAGAACACAGCAGGCGTGCCGTTCGCTCACCCGATAGCTCTGCTCCAAATACTTCACCAACGGATGCCGCCGCGAAGGCTTTACAACTTTTTTCGCAGGACATCCTGCAACATCGTCTTGTCCAAGGTCCGCTGACCAACTGCTTCAACCGCGTGTTCTCGTCCCGCAGCTGCTTGACCTGGCGGACTTGATCGACCTCAAGCCCAGCATACTTCGTCTTCCAGCGGTAGTATGTCTGCTCCGTGACCCCTACTTTCTCCGGTACACCCACTTCGGCCTGCTTCAATACTCCTACAATCTGCTCCACGGAAAACTTCTTCTTCATGGCAAATCCCTCCACCCCATTCAGGATAAGTTTTTGCCGAAATACTCACCTTCCATTTGGTCTAGTTTTAGCCAAGCCCATCATGTTGAAGGACGTATGTGTCTAAAGCTCCACCTACGTCGTGAATGACACCATCTACGATCAGAATCTCGAGATCGTGTTCGGTATCGACTTCGTAGTCGAACCGGAGGGTAACGGCGCGCAGGCCCTGGACGGAGACGTCATCGAGATGTCGCATCTTGGCGAAGTGGAGTTCGGGGTCGATGAGACCCAAGGGCGGCTGGCCGGATTGAGTCTCATCTTCATAAACCGAAGCGTAATAATCCTGATAGTAGGAAAAAACGCGGGCCCTAATTTTCGGCAGCAGAGCAGGCAGGAGATGGAGAAAATTCTCGAAAGTCTCGGCGTATTCATCCAGCACCTGCAGCGTTAGCTTGGCGGGTTGCTCGCGCCCCCTGAAACGAGATGCGGATCTGTTGACCAGTTGCGTCTCCGCCGAAGCCGGGGATCAGGAAATAGTTGCTCTATTGAGGAATGTCATCGATATTGGCTTGGATCTCTCCCCAGTAGGGATGATTCATCTTAATCTCCAGCGGTTATTATTTGGGGACGGGGCCTGAGGGATGGCGCGTGCGGGACCGATAGCGACATCCCAGCCCTGCGCAGTGTACTTGCTGCTGGTAGGGAGTGGCTTTTCCGGCCTAAATCTGCCCACCAGAGATTTGATCAATCTCGTAGTACTTTCTGCAATCACGGAATCGAAAGTTCATGAGATTACACCGACAATTCGAATCGTCCTGTGCCGTGACAGGTTCGAGGACATCGACCTGGGTAAAGTAAAGCAACATTGAGAGGCATAGTTGATGGCTTACCGAAACGGTATATATATACCGCATTTCATGCCGACGGCAATAATATTCCGGGCGGCAAGTTCGACAGAATCACGTTTCTGGTTACGCCTAACGCAGTCGTTTCGTTTGAAAACGCAACTGATATGCTTTTATGTTTTCGTGTGTTATGACTTCGTGGGTAATGAAATTAACGCGGGGAACCTGGAATCCTCGAAGCATCGATGCCACCAGTGGAATAACAGCCTCACCATACCGCTCTGGGAAATACGCTACCGCTCCTATCAATCGCGACTCTGGCTGGCTGATCTCCGAACTGCAGTCTCCCTCATCGAGGTTATGTGTGACGATGGCGCAATGATCTTCGCGATCATAATCGCGAAACGCCTGAAGCGCTCCAAGCGAACATGTGTCATTGATCGTAATCATCAGGATCCGTTTCGCGCGGCTTCGCGAGAGGTACCTCCTCACCGCGGCATGTGCGCTCTCATACGACCCAATTGTGTGAAGAATCTTGATCTGGGTTGGGGAAACCCATGCAAGTCTCTCGATAATCCCTAGAAGCCCAGCCTGAATTCGTGCATTGGGAATGTGGCCTGCTTTCGGAAGATCGAGAAGCACGATCTCGTCTAACGCGCCCTCCCAGTTAGACTGCGACCATTGAGCCAGATGACGTCCAGCCATCAGTCCGGCCTGAACATTATTCGCACCGAAGAAGACAGCTCCCGGTTGCGGAATCTCCATCGCGACCGAAGGAATAGCAGAAGCCTCAAGACGATCGGCGATGCGCTGTGCAATCGCGATATCGGTCTGGGAACTGAGCACCAGATCAACTTTTTCGTTAATGAACATCTCCGTGTTTTCCAGGGCTCGGCTGGAGGAATTTTCATTATCAAGGATCAGAAGATCGATATCCGCAGCGACGGCGCAACGGCGAATGCTCTCCATCACCCGCTGAGAGAAATCGTCTGCTCCATTCTGCATTCCGTAGCCGATGCGAAATCGACGACTCTTTAGAGAACGAATCGCCAGACGATAACCGTGCTTCTCCACACGCTGCAGCATTCCTACATCTACAAGTGCGACGCACAGACGATGGACAGTAGTCTTCGACATCATCGTTCGTTCTGTTAGCTCGTTAAGCCTAAGGCATTGCGATTCGTCTTCGAAGATGTTGAGAACATCCGCGGCTCGCTGAAGTAGCAGCATAGATCCGTAACCCCCGGGAAGTCGTCTTTTGGACGTTTCCGTTTACAAGCTGTTCATACAAGTCCCTGAAACTCGGTGCGTTCCGCCTCGTGGGACGACAATGACAGAGCGTCACGCATATTGCGAAACTTTAACATAAGATGTTTGGGCTGTTTTCAGCATAGGTTTCTTTCACCGGATTCGCTTTATCAAACGATTAATAGAGTTGACTGAAACCTGCTCATCTCTGATTGGGCATACCCGCGCCAGGATTTGTTCTGAAGGGCGGAACAAATCAATCCCGACCAAGGGATTCGCTTGAAACGACATTTCTCCCAACGAGATGATGTCTTTGCAAACCAAATTTACCTCTTTTCGCGCCCTTTCCTGCCTTAGATGAGACCTCTTCGAGGGCGGAATGGCTCTCTTTTCAAACTCCGGAGGATGTGTTGCTTAGAAGATCAGTATGTTTCTGTTTTCGATTGTTCCTACTTGTCACCGCTCTGGGGTATCTAGCGGTAAATCTCGCCTTCGCCCAGCAATATCTGGGTACTGTCTCGGGTGAGATTCGCGATCCGTCAGGTGCAAAGCTGGCGAATGCTCAGATAACCGTCATCGACGAGCAGACCCATTTCATTACGCCCGGCAAATCGAACAATGCAGGATCCTATTCGGTTCCATTCCTGCAGCCCGGCACTTATACCGTTCGTGTCGAGAGCTGGGGCTTCACGGTCAGTGAGCGCACCGGTGTCGTCATCAGCGCAGGCGACAACAAAGAGATCAACTTCGATCTTTCCATCCGAAACACTGCGGCGGTCACGGTCAGCTCCGAGGCTGCGGTCCTCGACATCGGCACCGCGAATCAGGGAGATACCTTCAGCGCCAAAGATGTTACGGATATCCCGAACCTCGGTCGCAATCCCTTCAACCTCGTAACGCTCACCGAGGGCATCTACTCCTCAGTTGGCGCTCAGTCGAAGATGAGTGCCTCGTCGCAGCCCTTTGGCGGTATAGCCACCGGTGTCTCTGCTGGAGGGATTCCCAACGCCGGACGCGTCACCCTGAACGGAATTCCCGATGATCCACCGGAGCGCACCGTAGGACGCTACACCGGATTCGTCCCCTCTCCCGAGGCGGTTCAAGAGGTCAAGATTCAGACGGCACTCTACGACTCGCAATACGGTCACTCCGGAGGCGCCATCATCAACGCGGTGCTGCGAGCAGGCTCTAGCGACTATCACGGATCCGCGTATTACATCTTCCGCAACACCTATATGGACGCCAATACCTACGAGCGTACGGGCGCAAACCTGCCCCGTTCTAACGATCAATGGAATCAGCCGGGCGCTGTCCTGGATGGTCCCATTCGAATCCCGCACCTCTACGACGGCAGAGACAAGAGCTTCTTTCTGGTTGCCTTCGAACGAATTCAGGATGTCCTGCCCCAGCAATACAATCCCACCGTTCCTTCGGTCAAGATGCGCAATGGAGACTTCAGCGAACTGCTCGACGCTAACGGGGACTGCCCTGCAGCCCCTTACACCTGCATCTACGATCCTCTGTCTGTAACAGCAAGCGGAATAAGAACGAAGTTTCCGCATAATGACCTTTCGAAGCGTCTCGATCCCGTAGGAAAGGCACTGATCAACGCGTACGCTCTGCCGAACGCCCCCGGACAGGGCCTCAACGGGCTTACTCGTAACTACGTCTCCTCCCAGACAAGCTCACCGGACACTTACTACTCCCTGACGCTGCGCCTCGATCAGCAGATCAACACCTCCAATAAACTGACAATAGCGTACCTCCGCAATCGACGTCACCAGCTCAAGAGCAATGAAGGATATCCCCTTGGCGGAGGCCCTGGTTACGTGCACCAGCGCAACAACGAAGGAGGAAGCGTCGATCTCGTTACCATCCTCTCTCCAAAGCTCGTCCTCGATTCGCGAGTCGGAGGGATCTATCATCCATTTAGCTTGGTCTACTACGGATACAACTACGATCTGGCCAGCCTGGGATTTCCGGCCTCTCTGATCTCTCAACTTCCGGCTCCAACCTTTCCTGCCGTATCGGTTTCAGACGGGACGACCGGCCTGACCGGAGGAGCCAGCCAGTTCAGCGGAACCACTCTGCTCACAGCATCTGAAATCCTCTCGCAAAGTATCGCCAAGCACTCACTGCGATATGGCATTCAATACGAAATGATGCGCTACAACATCAACGATCCAACCCCGGGCCTGGGAAGCTTTGGATTCAATCGCCTGTTCACTCAAAGAAGCGCCACTGCGGGAGCAGATAGCGACCCGATCTCAGGCTATGGATTGGCATCACTGGCCCTTGGCTATCCCTCCAGCGGAACCCAATCCACGACAACATCCTCTGCCTACCAGCAACATTACTTCGCGGGCTTTATTCAGGACGACTGGCGGGTCTCCGACAAGCTGACCCTCAATCTTGGACTGCGTTACGATCTCGAACTGCCTCTGACCGAGCGCCACGATTTCTCTAACGCTGGATTCTGCACTACCTGCGACAATCCGTTGCAGGCTCCCGGGACTCCCCCAGTGAAGGGCGGACTCCTCTTTACCGATTCCTCCCACCGATATCCCTACAAGAAGGATTGGAATAACATTCAGCCACGCTTCGGAATGGCCTATCGCCTGAATGAAAAACAGGTTCTGCGAGCAGGTTTCGGCATCACCTATCCGCAAACTATCGACCTGCCGGGGAACACTGGATATTCTTCATCGACAACATACACCACCAGCATCGATGCCATTCATCCTTACACTCAGGTCAGTAATCCTTATCCGAATGGATTGAATGTGCCGACCGGCCGTGCAGGTGGACTGTCGACGGGTCTCGGCCAGGCAATCACTTTCATGAATCAGGATCGCTCCATTCCCCGGATATATCAGACTTCTCTGGATGTTCAAACAGAGCTGCCAGGACAAATGGTTTTCCAGATCGGCTATGCCGGAACCTTCGGAAGAAGTCTCTCCCTTAATAAAAATATTAACGCGTTGCCGGCGAAGTACTTTTCTCTCGGCGCGACCTACCTTCAGGCAACGGTAGCCAATCCCTTTGCGGGTCTGTTTCCAATCAACGCAACGCTGAACGCGGCAACGATTCAACGACGCTATCTCTATCTCCCCTATCCGGAGTTCGGTACCATCACAGAAAACGGCATCAGTGAAGGTTCCTCGAACTACAATTCGATGCGGGTCAGTCTCAGCAAGCGCTTCAGCCAGGACTTCTCGCTTCATGCGAACTTCACCTGGCTCAAGCTCATGAAGAGCGACTTCCTAAATGATGTGGATGATGCTCCGACCTTCTATCAGGACTCGCAGCCGAACCTCCTCTTTACCTTGACTGCACTCTATCGTCTGCCTACCCTCAATCAGCGAAACATCGTTGAACGATTTATCCTTGGAGGCTGGCAGGCTAACCTCGTCGTGCGGAAACAGAATGGAGCTCTTGTAGCGAACCCAGCGAACGTCATTCCGCTCGGGGATCCGCACATTGGCTCGCAGAGTTACTCGAAGATGTTCAACACCTGTTATCTCACCGCCACAGGCAAACCCTCGACTCCCTCCTGTGCGGTCGGCGCCGCAGTCTTCCAACAGGAAACGAACTCAGCCTACGTGATTCAGACCATCCATCCCTATATGGATCGTGTCCGAAACATCATCAAACCGAACTTCGATCTGAGCATGTTCAAGGTCTTCCGGCTGCACGAGTCCCAAACCTTCGAGATTCGTGGTGAGTTCTTCAACGTTCTCAATTCCGCAAACTTCACCGCGCCCGATACGACGATCACAGCACTGACTTACGGCAGTGTGACCTTCACCCAAGTGAACGATCCGAGAATTGGACAATTAACAGCTCGCTTCAACTTTTAGAAGCCTTCTACCGCACGAAGGTTGACGCAAAGGTCAGCCTTCGTGTTTCAGCGTCGTTCAAAGATTCGGAGAACAGGTTGCATAATCGTTCGGACTTATTGACACGCCGCGAGTTTCTCGCGAACGTCGTCAAAACAGGCGTTATCGTTGGGGTAGCACCTCATCTCAGACTGGCGAGCCAAACCCCCTCCGCCGTACCCTCCCTTTCATTCGATCTGGAGTCTGCCGCTAAGCCGTGGGTCTACTGGATGTGGCTCAACGGCAATATCTCGGACGAAGGTCTCACCGCCGACCTTGAGGCCATGCATGAGATCGGGATCGGAGGCGCAATCGTGCTCCATCTCGGCAATGGAAGCCCAGGCCCTGTTCGCTTCCTCTCTCCCGAGTTTCAAAAGCTCATCACGCATCTGCTCTCTGAAGCCGACCGACTTGGACTTCAGATCGACTTTAACAATGACGACGGATGGGATGCCGCAGGTCCATGGGTTACGCCCGAGCATGGCATGCAGATGCTCGCGTGGACCGAGACCCACATCGTGGGCGGGACCAGTTTTTCGGCAACACTTCCCCAGCCAAAGACGATTCGCAACTTCTACCGCGACATCGCCGTCTTCGCCATGCCCGCACCGCTGTGCTCAAACATCGCTCTTCCGGCACCCTCTCTTACAGAAACTCCCGGCTTGCCTTCGATCATAATCCATGACTATGGCAGACCGGTCGAGGTCCGCAGTGCTTATGTCAATCTGAGCGTGGATCCAACTATCCAGACCATGCCCGTGACCTTCTCGCTCGAGTGCTCCGACGACGGCACCAATTTCCGCAATGTTTATCTCTTCGAGAACCACTGGCGCTTCGCTCACTCGCAAAACAATCGCACTGTTCCTGTCACTGTACGCTTCGTTCCCGTTCAGGCCCGGTATTTTCGGCTTGTCCTTCCCTTCACAAAAGAGCTGAAGCACCCCAAAGCACGGGACGGCAAGCCACTCCCCAACCTCGAAAACAGCTTTCAGCTCTCTGCTGAAGACCAGATCTTGTTGTGGGAGTACAAGGCAGGACACATCACTCCGCGTGCCTCGCTCGAAAAGCCCGACCGCTATCCCGGCGGCTATCAGAACCTGTTCGAAGAAGCGAATGGAATCCCGCAACCCGCCATCGATCCTCGTTCCGTAATAGCGAGCTCATCTATTCTCGACCTCACAAAGCAGTGCGACAACGGCCACCTCAACTGGACGGCGCCGCCCGGAGAATGGATCGTCACCCGCCTCGGCTACACCTCCAAGGGAACCACCAATACTGTCTCCTCACGCGAGGGACGCGGTCTCGAGATCGACTACCTTAATAAGGCTGGGCTCGATAACCACTTTCCCCACTACCTCGGTCTCATTGCCTCTCAAAATAAAAAGTCCCTCGGAAAAAGCCTGAAGGTCTTTCACGCCGACAGCTGGGAGGGCGGACCCCAGACCTGGACCTCGAACTTTGCCGAAGAGTTCGAGAGGCGCCGGGGATATTCCATGCATCCCTACTACGCGGTCCTCACTGGAGGGCGCATGGTCGATGGACTGGATCAGAGCGAGCGTTTCCTGTGGGACTTCCGCCGAACCATCGCGGATCTGATCGCGGAGAACTTCTGGGGCTACCTTACCGAACTCTGTCATGCCGAAGGAGTCCTCTGCTCCAATGAAGGCTCCGGTTATCAACAGTACATGGCCGATCCGCTCCTTTATCTCGGCAAGGCCGACATGCCGATGGGAGAGTTCTGGGTCGGCGAATCGGACCTCCGCCCGGACTGCCATCTGGCCTCTTCAGTTGCGAACATCTATGGCAAAACTGTCGTGGCGGGAGAAGCCTTTACCTCCACCACCGTTTGCAGCGATCCCGAGGCCGGGCGATGGATGGATCATCCCTACTCCCTCAAGGCCTATGGAGATCGAGCCTTCTGCATCGGCATCAACCGGTTCGTCTTTCACCGTTCGGTCCATCAGCCTCAGCTCAACTCCTATCCGGGACTCGCTTGGAGCGCAATCGGAATCAACATGGAGAGGACCAACACCTGGTGGAAGCCCGGCGCAGCATGGATCGCCTACCTCAATCGCTGCCAACGCCTTCTGCAAACCGGTACCATGGTCGCAGACATTGCGGTACTTGTCAGCGAAGGCGTGCCGAATGTCCTGCCTCCACCGGAGAGCCTGCCGGAGGGATATCGTTACGATGGTCTCCATACGGAGCTGCTCTCAAAGGTCACGGTAAAAGCCGGCGAGATGATTCTTCCTAGCGGCATGCGCTATCGTGTGCTCATTCTTTCCACCGGAACCTCTATGACGCCGCACGTGGCACGCGAGATCGACCGGCTCCTCAAAACCGGGGCCGCCATCGTCGGGATCAAGCCGACTGCATCACCATCACTTACAGACTTTCCCGCCTGCGATACCACCGTCAAAGAAATCGCAACTCACTGGTCTCAACTCTTTGCCACTGTGCAGGACGCCCTTCGTGCACTGAAGCTCTCGCCGGACTTCACATCCAAGAGCGCAACCTCTCCAGGAGATGTTCTCTACCTCCATCGCTATGAGGGCGCAAACGACCTCTACTTTGTCTCCAACCAGACAAACCGGTCGCTTGATCTCCAGATGCGCTTCCGCATCTCCGGACGTCCACCTATCCTCTTCGATCCCGACTCAGGCGAAAAGGTGCACACAGGACAATTCCGGCTCGAAAAGGACTTCACCGAAGTTCCCACGAGCCTTCCTCCCCGTGGATCTGTCTTCGTGCTCTTCGAAGGATCCACAAAACGCGAATCGGTCACCGAATCTTCGCGAAAAATTGAAAGCTTCTTCCTTGAAGATGGTTCCCTCAGAATCCTTTCTCCAGAGGAAGGCAAGCTGAACCTTCGGAGCTCGCATGGCCGCTCAGCGACTCTTGATCTCTCACCGCTGCCAACACAGCCACTCAAAGGCCCCTGGTCTCTCACCTTTCCAGAAAAGTGGGGAGCACCACCCAGCGTAATGCTCGATCAGCTCATCTCCTGGTCAGATCATCCCGACGAAGGTGTGCGTCACTTCGCGGGGACCGCAACCTACGCAACAGAGTTCGTCGCCAAGCCGGTAGATCCATCGAACGATCTGGCAATCTTCCTCGACCTCGGAGAGGTCGAGGTCATCGCAGAGGTGAAATTAAACGGCCGATCCCTCGGAAACCGATGGAAGCCGCCCTTCCGCTACGAGATCACCGGCCTCCTCAAGCCCAGTAAAAATACCCTCGAAGTCGCCATCACCAATCTTTGGCCGAACCGTATGATCGGCGATTCGATGCTTCCAGAGGAACGCCGCTTCACTCAAACTAACTACAACCCCTATAAGCCTGAGGATCCTCTGCTGAAGTCAGGCCTGTTAGGCCCCGTCTCGCTTGTCTTCTGTCATCATAAGACGATCACCTGGACCTGAAAGCTCTAGAGATCCATTAAAGCGTCAATGTAGTAGAGGTTCATAAAAAGTCTCTGTTGACCTCCGCACACGACGCTGTTCCTCGAATATCCGCAATAGCCATAGACCAAACGGGGTCGCCCCTTGAACCGTTGAATCGCAACGCCCTCTGGCTCCCGCCGGGGAAGGTTCGGTGCAGTGTGAATCTCTTCCACCGCAATCGCTCTTGCCAGCCAGTATGGCCGCTACGGGTGTCGCCGGATCACGGCGCTTCTACAGCGAGCCGGCTGGACGGTGGGCAAGGGCAGAGTCGAACGCATCTGGCGTCGTGAAGGGCTGAAGGTTCCGAAGAAGCAGAAGCCACGCGGGCGGCTGTGGCTCAATAATGGCTCGTGTGTGCGGCTGCGGCCAACATATGCGGGCCATGTATGGAGCTACGACTTCGTCAGCACACGAACGCACGATGGCCGTAGTGTGCGCATGCTTAACCTGATCGATGAGTCCACCCGCGCGTGCCTGCTGATCCGCGCGGAACGGCGCTGGTCGAGCACGAAGGTGATCGGAGCGCTGGCGACAGCACGCGCTGGTGTAACCGGCGGACTGAACCATACCTAACGTCTTCAACTCTGCGCGGACGGCCTGATTGATCTCGCGGCGCGAGGTGTTGTCGGGCGACACGATGATCGTATTTTCAGGATGGTTCGCATAACTCTTCGCAATGGCTTCGATACGCTGTTGCGGGTCACAGCGTCAGAAAGGTCAATCGTCGCGCCTTGCGCGGCCACTGCCTGCTGACCTTGCATGTTGAGTGAGCTATAACCGGAGATTTGGGTAGTGCGCTGTACGCTGGCAGTCTGCGTCGCCGCGGACGCGCCGTACCCTGTCGTGGCGGCATTCATCCACGGCAACAAATTGCCGTAGGTATTTGCCGGTTGTATGAGCGTCGTCCACTGCTGGCGTCCAAGATTGGTATAAGCCGTGTAGTAACTCTGCGGCAGCGACGCCATGCGCTTCGCTAGGTTATAGGCGGCAAGTACATTCTTCGTTGTCTGTACGGTCGCGGTGTAAAGTTGACTGCCCTAAGTGATCGTTGGACCGCGTGGGCAGACTGTGTGGGATCGTAGACAATACCGGAGCCGAATTGTGCATGGGCGGTTCCGCCAATGGATGTAAGTGCCGCGATGATGGCAAGGCGTTTCATAGCAATGGTTCTCCTTCCGGCTGACACCGGAGTTAGTGACTTTGGAGCGCAAGCTCTTGCTTGTAGAGGTCATCTGCCTTCGCTTGCAGCTCTTTGCAGTGGGGGCTGTTGAGTTTGGCTTGAATCTCCCGCTGGCGCTCGGAAGCTGCTGCCTGGTGTTCCGGTGTTGCAGCCTGACCTAATGCAGCCGAGATGCCGTTTTTGTTTTCGTTGTCGAACTTAGGGCAGTCTTTCTGAAGTTGATCGTTGACGGTCTGGAGCTGTGCAGCGATGTCACGCTGCTTCTGTTCGTTGCTCTTGCATCCGGTCACGATGAGAAGAAAGCAAATGGGCAATAGTCTACGCATGAGTACCTCAATAGGTCTGTGGAATGGTGCGGTTGGAGTACGTAGGCAGCAACATATCCTGCGTGAAGTAAATCTTGACGCGATGCACTCCCGAATCGTGATGGTCGGAGGTATCTGCATGAAGCGGTCAAGGATGCTGGTGGCTGACTGCGAGATGCTGGCCGATGAGCCGGTGACAAATGCCTGGGAGCCGCTGGTGCTGATCGTGCCGCCGCCTTCCTCGATCTCCCCGCCCCCGGCAATGACACCCAGGGCAATCGAAGTCCCCAAGATTTGGAGGTAATGGTTGTTGGCCTTATCCTTCAAACCTTCCTCTCCGATCTGGTCGAGACCGTGGAATTGGTCGAGGTCCACGCTGTAGCATCCGGCATGATGAGCCGATGAAAGACAAGGGCCATGCGGCGCTGTTGGCCGAGGCCCGCCGCGCCGATCTTCCTGGCCTCTCCAAGCACCACCGTCCAACCGGGATGAGGACATGCTGGCGGTCGTGGGAGTAGAGAGGATTCGATACGAGCACCTTGACCGGGCCTGCGGCGTCGCCGTCCAGACGATTAATCAATACGGCGTCAAGTACCGTGGAGACGGTACGCTGATCCGGCTCCAACACATACATGCGCTCATGCCATCCCATAGCTTGCGTGCCACTTTGAAGTCGAGACGATAACGCTGGCCGTTGCCCTCGATGAGCACACGAAAGAACGCGGAAATAAATTGCAGGTTGTCTTTGGTCGGCGGCAGGAGAACGGATTGATGGTAAAGGCCTGCGTGTCCTGGCCTACGTTCAAATAGCTTCCGCCGAAGATGTAGGTGAGCGAATGGAAGCTGCCTCCAATGTCGAAGATCGCCAACGCGTTCATGGAACCGTCGCTTGCGAAAGTCATGCTCAGAAGAGCACTTGGAAAGCAGAGTTAGTCTCCAAACTGCTCTGCAATATCCATTTGTTCAGTCCTGATGCTTTCAAAGCATCAACCTTGCTCAAGAAAGTCTTGGACGCCTGTGGATTATCTGGAATCAGGAGGTAGTTATGGCACGAGCTGTCCCCTCGCTCTCCAAACGTGCCGAGAGTTTCCGGTCCTTCGGCATAACCGAGTTTGAACCTCTTCTCGATAGCGAACAGGCTGCAAGCCTCTTACGGATTCACCGCAAGACGTTGCAGAAGATGGCAAGGCGCGGTGAAATTCATGGAACACATGTCGGCAAGTTGTGGCGATTCCGGGCGTCGGATTTGAATGACTGGATGTATCGCCAGGACGAGGCAAGCTGACAGTCTTCTCAATCTTTCAATTGCGGACCTCTACCGTTCACGCGGCACACTAGCTATCCTAGAGATAGCCATCCGTGCCGTTGAAACGAAGGAGAAAGCATGTCTCAACGGACACGATACCAAGAAGGAAATATTGTTCGTATACGGCGCAGCCGGGTTCCCGATTATTGGGCGCTCCGCTGGTGAGAAACGGATGCCGAAGGCAAGCGAGTCCGCCGCAAGGCGGTGATCGGGCCAGTATCCGAGTACCCCACTGAAGCAGGCGCTCGGAAAGCTGCGGAAGCTCTGCGCATGACCATCAACGAGGCGTCGCCGAAAGCAGCTCAACACCCCATATCGGTTTCGGCCCTTATCAAGCATTACATCGAACACGAACTTTGTGCCGGTGACGAGGAAGAGGCGAAGTCGTTTGCAACGCAGCGAACTAATCAAGACTTTCTGCGGCTCTACATCACGCCGCAGTGGGGTAACTACAAACTCCGCGAAGTCCGGTCAGTCGCTGTAGAAAAGTGGCTCAAGAACTTCACGAAAGAGAACGGCGAACCGTACTCCCGGCCAACCAAAGCGAAGATACGCAACATCATGAGCGCAGTCTTCAATCACGCCATCCACTACGAGTTCCTGCCGCAAGGCATGAACCCGATTACTCTGGTACGTCAGACTATGAAGCGGATGCGGATGCGGGTGCCGGATGTACCGGATGTATTGGATGCGAAGGAAGTCACTGAGCTGTTCACTCGTCTCTCGCCGAGAGATCGGGTGATGGTGCTTCTGGATGCTACAACCGGACTGCGTCGGAGCGAACTGATCGGACTCAAGTGGTCTGATGTGGACTTCGAGCAGTTGGAACTCTCGGTGACGCGATCCGTCTATCAGTCGGTCGTAGGCAGGTGCAAAATCGAGGCTTCCAGAAAGCTCGATCCGTGGGTCGCCGAAGAGCTACTGATGTGGAAACGGTCCGCTCCTTACAACCAGCCTGACAACTGGATTTTTGCCAGTCCCAGGACGAAGGGAAAGAAGCCGTATCAGCCGGACATGATTCTGCACCCGGGGAATCCGCCCTTGCGGCGGTCAAGGCCGGGATCACCAAGCGCATCGGCTGGCATACCTTCCGGCACACATTCTCGACCCTGCTCAAGGTGGGTGGTGCGGACGTGAAGGTGATGCAGGAATTGCTTCGCCATGCCAACAGCCGCATCACGCTGGACATCTACACACAGGCCATGAGTCCTGAGAAGCGCAAGGCTCAGACGCGGATGGTGAAGATGTTCCTGAAGAGGGACGGTTCCTGAAGAGGGACGGAAAGAAGAATCCGAAGGGAGGGGAAAGAAGAAAATCCTTATTGGACCCTAAAGGACCCCAATAATTTTTCGCCCGCCTTGTAAGTGATTGAAAATATGGTAGGCACGAGGAGACTCGAACTCCTGACCTCTACCGTGTCAAGGTAGCGCTCTAACCAACTGAGCTACGCGCCTGCTTTGTTTTCAACCAGATACTCTAAATCACTGAAATCACTGGTCAACCTGAATTTCCATACTTTCTCCAGATTCCACTCTTTCCATTGGATATAACCAATTTCCAGGGGAAACATCCAGTAAACATCCAGTAAGCGTCACCGAGTGTTTGGAGGAGACCTGAATCTCGCGGCACTGTCACTGCCTTGTTCCTTGATTGTAGCAAATGAACAGTGCAGTTTTTCCGAGCTCAGGCACAAAAGTGCCCCCGTTCAGGAACGGCGAACCCCTGTGGACAGGGCCAGGCATTATTGGGCGGACATCACGGAACAATCGGTGTCTCGCAACAGGGTTTGTGCAATGGATTGAGCGAACCACCGCTGTAGCCGGTTTACCTTATGGTGCCCCACGATAATAAGGTCTACCCCATCCGATTTGGCTCGCCTTCTGATCTGCACCTCAGCCAAGCCTTCCACGATATCTGCAGAGATTTCAAGCCCGAGCGATCTGCCCAGATGCAGGTACTCGTAGAATCGTTTCTCAATCCGGCGATGGCGGATCGATGGATCATCTATTTCGGCGCCCCCCCCGGATGGATGTATGTTCTGAAGCGGAACGATTCCGAGCAAGACGACCTCCGCCTGAATCATGGCGGCCAAGCGGACACCCATTTCGACGGCCCGCTCACCTTCCGGCGTTCCGTCGTCGGCGATAAGAATCTTATGGAATGAGTCGATAGCGATGGATCTGCCCGCCTTTTCGTCGGAATCGCGCAAGAGGCTGTCCGCGGCTGCGACCATACTAATCGATCCCTAAGGCTCTGTCCGTCCCCAGGTATAGTATCTGGGACACTGCCATGACACACGACACTTTCACTCTCGCGTGGATTCTCCCTGCGTTCGGGAAGCTCTAAAGCAGAGAAACAACTTTGAATTTAGAACATACGCGAATGCCCTTTTAGCTCACTTGGAGCAGACGCAAGTAAGCGGCGTTGCCCGATTCTCACCAAGCTCTTGTTCGGGAGCATAGACATTTCAATATGAAGCGATGCCAGCCTATTTGTGGGCTCTAGTGTCCGAGGCGTTCATCCACCTCTTTCACGAGGGCTAACCGGTTCTACGGTCGCACCGGTTGAAGATCGTAGGGTTCATTGACAGAAGATTTCACTCTTGGAATACTCAAGCTAGCGTGGGTGTTGGAGTCCACCATTAATTGCCCCTCCCGGGGAAGATGACTCCTACGAGATCTCGAACTCGATAGGAGTGACCCATGCTAGGCCAATTCAAGAAATCCGGGATTTTGTTAGACGCTGGTTTGCGTACCGTCGTTCACGCCGCGGTATGCGCAAGCAGTTCCTCGGATTCACCAGCCCCCCTCGTGGACGTACAGGTCATGAACGAGCATTTAGAAGGTGGTCAGCCTTCGACGCGTCCCGTCTAGATCGATATGAATCAAGCATCGCCTTGGAGGGAGAGCGACAAGCCATGTCTTTTCGCAGCATCTTGTTCGACAAGTACGACGGAATCGGGAACTTCGAGTGGCGAAATGCACCGGAATACTTCGTCGACCTAAATCTCGATCAGGTCGTCGCCACTATTACCTCCGGGCGCGATGAATACAACCTGAAGCCCTTCTTCTATATTCCCGCAGATGACGTTGGGACAATCAACTATCGTCACGATGTATTCCACGACCTTGAGAATCAGGCGCTCTTAGTCCATATTCATTCGTTTGCCGGCAGGATGCGCGCCATGCGATCAGATCTCGCGCGATCAGACAAACTTTATTACGACCTTCAGAAGCAGAGCTGGTTTCTACATGCGGTCGATACATACTGTGGCGCTGTGAAACGTCTATCTCGCGATCTCGCCATATCGACCCCTCGTTCGCGCGGCTTTTCATCATTTCTCAATTACCTAATCAGCTATACCGAATCGGCAGACTTTAGGGCGTTGCTCGCGGAGACAGAACAACTGAGAACTGATCTTGCGGGTATTAAATATTCCCTTCATCTAGAGGGAAATCGAATCTCTGTTGGCCAATTTGAAATAGAACCCGATTATGGCGCCGATGTCTTGCAGACGTTCGATCGATTCAAACAGGGAGCGCCCAGGGAATATCCGTTTGAATTCTCTTCTCAGTCGGAGATGAACCATATCGAAGCTGCAGTCCTGGACATGGTTGCCCACCTTTTCCCCGACATCTTCTCGTCACTGGGAGAGTACTGTACTCGCCGCCGCTTCTTCTTAGACAAAGTCGTTCGCGCTTTCGATCGTGAAATACAGTTCTACATTGCCTGTCTCGAATTCATCGATCTTTTCAAGAGAATAGACCTGAACTTCTGTTATCCCACCGTGTCCGATCAGTCCAAAGAGGTCTTCGGCAGAGACGTGTTCGATCTAGCCCTCGCGGACAAGCTACGCCGCGAAAAGGCATCCGTAGTCACAAATGATTTTTCCCTTCGGGATCCGGAAAGGATAATCGTCGTTTCTGGTCCTAACCAGGGGGGCAAGACGACTTTTGCGCGTACGTTTGGGCAACTCCATCACCTCGCCGCCATTGGGAGCCCCGTCCCTGGAAAGGAAGCGCAGCTCTATCTCTTTGACAGAATGTTTACTCATTTTGAAAAGGAGGAAGATCTTCAGAACCTCAGCGGCAAGCTTGAAGATGATCTGGAAAGAATCCATAAGATCCTCGAACAAGCCACATCCAAAAGCATTGTGATCATGAATGAAAGCTTTGTCTCGACAACGCTCAGCGACGCGCTCTTTCTTAGCAAGAAGATCATGGGGCAGATTATTGCGAGAGACATTCTTTGTGTGTCGGTGACATTCCTCGACGAGCTGGCATCCCTTGGGGAAACCACGGTGAGCATGGTCAGCACAGTGCGCTCGGAGAATACCGCGCAACGAACCTTCAAGATCCTTCGCAAACCTGCAGACGGGCTCGCCTACGCGGCTGCTATCGCCGAAAAGTACCGCCTCACGTACGAAAGCGTGAGGAGGCGCATCGCGTCATGAAGGCATTCCTGATGTACCGGGATCGAGATTTCGACATGCAGGGAAAGATCCCGATCAATTCCCCTGAGTTCGTGAACGATCTTGAGGTCGAGACGCTATGGGAGGCGATGGCTAGCGGAGACAAATTTCTGTTGCAAGTTGCCGAGAAGTCAATGCTTACAAGCCTCAAGCAGCCAGACGACATTCTGTATCGACAGCGGGTGCTCACCGATTGCCTTGAACGATCTGCCGTTGTCAGGGAGATGTATCTCATTGCCACAGAGGCAATCGAACGCGAGAAAAAGGTCTGGGGTTCTATCTTCGGCAGGTACCCCGAAGGACTGCTGACGCGGTCCGTCGAGGTGCTTGCGATCTTTGTGGGCCTGCTGAAACGCCTCCGCAGCATTGCGGATCTGCAGCGTTCCGGATTCCATTCGGAGGGGTTCACTCGATTCTTTGACATGATTTCCAACGAGCTTGACGACGACTATCTGAGGACCGTCGATGAACACTTACGACGATTGTCCTTCAAGGAAAGCGGAATTCTAATGAGTGCCGAACTCGGAAGAGGCAATCAAGGCACCAATTACATCCTCCGCAAGCCACGGGACGCAAAGCATGGGTGGAGGGAACGACTTCGACAATGGTTTGAGCGACTGGCACCGGGTGATCGATCACGTTTTGTCTACGAGGTGGACGGTCGAGATGAAGCTGGCCACAGGGCACTGTCGGAGCTGAAGGGCCGAGGAATTAGCCAGGTTGCCTCCGCGCTCGCTCAATCCACCGACCATATTCTTAGCTTTTTTACGATGTTGCGAACTGAACTGGGGTTTTACATCGGCTGTTTGAATTTGCGTGAACTGCTTGTGGGCAAAGGAGAACCAATCTGTCTTCCAGCACCCATGAAGTCTGAAAGCGTAGATCTGTCCGCTCAAGGACTGTACGATGTCTGCCTGAGCCTGAGAATTTCCGAGAGGGTTGTCGGCAATGATGTCAACGCGGACGGTAAGTCCCTCGTGATGATCACCGGTGCGAACCGAGGTGGGAAGTCGACATTTTTGCGCAGCGTAGGATTGGCGCAATTGATGATGCAATGCGGCATGTTCTCCCCGGCTCAGTCCTTTCGAGCGAACATCTGCGTTGGCGTCTACACGCACTTCAAGAGAGAAGAAGACACGGGGATGAGAAGCGGAAAGCTCGACGAAGAGCTCAACAGGATGAGCGTGACCGTAGATTATGTCACTCCAAACAGCATGGTTCTACTGAACGAATCCTTCGGCTCCACCAATGAGAGAGAGGGTTCAGAGATAGCAAGGCAAATCGTCACGGCTATGCTCGATAGTGGAGTCAAGGTACTCTACGTGACGCATATGTTTGATCTTGCGATTGGCTTCTACCGCACAATGACCTCCAACGCTCTATTCCTTCGTGCGGAGAGGCTGTCGGATGGAGTGCGCACGTTCCGGCTTCTGGAATCCGAGCCACTTCCAACCAGCTATGGAGAAGACCTATATCGACGCATCTTCGCCGTCACAGAGGACATTGCCACCGCAGACGCTTTAGATTCCCTACAGGAGAGAGAATGAACTGGTTCAGGAATAAGTGCACAAACAGAGCTTCGCTTTGCGGGCTTTTGACGATCGCTATATCCCACGCATGGCTGAACGGAGGAGCTCAAATCGCTGCGAAAGCTCATTGGGTGGGAACCTGGGCCAGCGCGCCGATGATCCCGATGAATGACAGCGGACTCTTGCCCTTCGGTAAGGTGACTCTACGAGAGATCGTGCATACATCGATCGCCGGTGAGCAGGCGCGCGTTCGCTTTACAAATCGCTATGGAATCATACCGCTGCAGATTAGCAACGCGCACATTGCGTTGAGCTCCGGCAACGGAAATACGCAGCCGGCTACAGATCGTCAGCTTACGTTCAACGGTCAGACTGCCGTAAAGATTCCGGCAGGCGCAGAGATGTACAGCGACCCAGTGAACATAAAGCTTCCGCAGCTTTCCGGTGTGGCCATAAGCTTCTATCTGCCGGGGCAGGATTTGCCCAATTACACCTACCATTCGGACGCGAGGCAAACGAGTTATATGGTTGAGGGAGATGAAGCGGCATCGCCGACCCTCCCAGCTGCACACAAGCAAACGTCATGGTACTTTCTGGACGGAATCGATGTGGCAGCCGGCGATGACGCCGGGGCGGTGGTGGCTTTTGGAGACTCCATTACAGATGGCGCGTACTCAACCGTAGACGCGAACCATCGTTGGCCTGATTATCTGGCTCAAAGGCTCAGCCAGCATACAGGTTCAGGCCAACTCGGCGTTCTGGATGAAGGAATCGATGGAAACCGTATATTGAATGACGGATGGGCTCAGAATGCGTTGGCTCGTTTTGACCGCGATGTAACAGCGCAGAGCGGTGTCCGATATCTGATTGTGCTCGAGGGCATCAACGACATTGGTCGGCTCTCCCATCCGCGGGCTCCGGCAGACGATATCTCTGTTATCGATTTGGAAACGGGGCTGAAACAGCTGGTCGATCGAGCGCACACGTACAACATCAAGGTCATAGGGGCCACGCTGACTCCATATAAGGGCGCAGGCTATTACTCAGAGGAAGGTGAAGCGGTCCGCGTCGCTCTCAACAACTGGATTCGCACCAGTGGAACATTCGATGGCGTGGCCGATTTCGACCAGGTAACTCGCGATCCGAACAATCCGCAGCAGTATCTGCCAAAATTCGATCACGGGGACCATCTACACCCCAGTGACGCAGGATACGAAGCCATGGGAGAAGCTATAGATCTGCGATTGCTGAGGCCGTAAAGACAGGCTCTATCCTGTCGGGCTCGTTCCGCTTGGATCAAACAGGCGAACTCGGCATTCACAAATCGCATCTCATACTGTAGGTGATGGAATCCACCATAACCGCCTTCCGAAGCGGAAGGCTAATGATCCCTGTCTATCGACAGGGATTTTTTCGTTTGAGTCCCTATTGTGTTTGAGTAGCATAACCGCCAACCATGTACGAAAGAATAAACGGGCCAGGAACATAGACGTCGAAGTGAATGCAGTTCAGCTGGCGCGGGCGGTCGGAATACGATCTCTCACTGGATCTTTGGAGGCCTACGAGATGTCCGCTTTGAATATTCGCCGCCTCGTCCTTGACGTGGATAAAGCAATCGCCCGTCCTCAGCTCCCCGAGATCGCCGCGCTGATCAGCGAGGTGTCTGGCGTTGATGCGCTCAACATCACAGTAACTGAGATCGATGTCGAGACGGTAGGAATGGAGATTACCATCCAAGGAGAGATGCTCGACTACGACTCGATCGTTCGCGCCATTGAGAGTGCTGGAGCCGTTGTTCATAGTATCGATGAACTTGCAGCCGGGAGTCTTCTTATTGAAAAGGTCGGGCGCTCACGATGAAGAGCGTATTAGACTCCGTGTTCAACAGAAAGCAGATGTTCGCGATCGTGATAGGACTCACCGATGGAATTCTCACGGCCCTTACATTAGCGTCCGGGCATCTTGTGGCCGGATCGAAGCCGACCATTGAACTCTCCTTTCGCATTGCACTTGGATCGGCTGTTTGCGGTGTCTTTGTTTTTTTCACAGCTGAATATGCGCGGCTACGCGGAGAGTTGATCCACGCGGAGCGTCAGCTCAGCCTCGCCAGTCATGGTCAGTTTGTCACTTCGCAGCTCGGTAAGCAGGTTCGCTTAGACGCCTTTGCTTCCGCCCTTCTGTCCAGTGGAGCAAACTTTCTCGGAGCCCTGTTTCCACTTTGTCTGGGTTCCTTTATCCCTGGGCCTGCTCTTCTCGCAGTTGCACCCTCAATCGTGGCACTAGGTTTATTGGGTGTGACGCTGGCGCACATTGTCAGAGGTAGGACAGTGATCTGGATTTTCGCACTCGTGGCGTCGGGAATCGCCTTGTCAATTATTGGAGTATGGCTTCACATTGCTTAGAGGTCTATTTCCGAAGACTGAACGGATTCGCAAAGCGCGTTTGGATGTAGAGAGCATCTCCTCCCTATGCTTTTCGATACGGATCAGAGATTTCGCTCTGTAAATCAACAGGAAACGATCGCGGTCAATAGGGGGATCAAGACCACCTTGAAGACGCCACACACTCATTTCAAGCGCGGCACTCCATTGCGGATTATTCTGCGAGACGGCACCCACATGTTTGACCGTTATGCAGATCATGGTTCCGGCCATATTGTGCTTCGCGAATACGGCAAGCTTCAATTGAGATTGGTGCAGTCAATCACGATCTGGAAAGGAGGTTCTCCTTCACCGCAACAGGGCGCGAGCGTTTGATAGATTCTACGGCTGACAAGACCAGTACTTGGAGAAAAAACAGAACGCTAACCCTCGGATGATTGCTCCGACCCGGGCGGGATAACCTGGATGAGGTGGAGACTCTTGCGGGCCTCAACTTCCATCTGATGGTCTTCCTGTCCGATCAGTGACTGGAGCAGCGGCACCGCCGCCTGCGCATGAATTTTTCCTAATGCCTGTACGGCGGCACGACGCACGAAAAGATCCGGATCAGCCTCCACCAGAAACATTAGTCTCGGGGCTGCGGCTGGTACCTTGTTAAGGCCGATAAGCCAGCAAGCGCGCACGCGCGCCGCTGGAAGGGGATGATCCAGCGCCGAAATCAGCTTCTCCTCGTATGTGTGTGGGTTAACAGCCAGGTTTGCGCCACATCGAGGGCAGATCTGATGCGACGAATCGGTCTCGTGCCAGCACTCGGTACAAAACACAATCATGACGTCACCCGTCCGCTTTATGCCACGAACCTCATCCGTTGACTTGTTGTGCGCTGACGCCGCCAGTCATGAGCGACTGAATAAGATCTGCCTTTACCGGATCAGAAATTGGCATGGCCCGGATCTCCGATTCCGTATCGGCCACAGGATATGGATACCTCCGGAGCTCCAGATGGCCATCCTCCCAGATTGCGTAGCATGCCTCCGGCGTTCCTGTCTTTGGCTGGCCAATGCTCCCGGGATTAATCAATATCTGGTTGTCGACGGCTCGAATGAAAGGAACATGCGTGTGCCCTGTGACTACGAGTTTGGCACCGGTGGCTTTGACTTCAGCGTCCCAAAGTGGCGCATCCTTGTCGAGATATCCAAAGAGCGGATCTGATGGAGTGGCGTGAACAAGATAAAAGGTGTGCTCGCGCAAACGGCGCTCGACTGTGAGCGGTAGCTTCTCGAGATAACGCTTCGATTGTTCTGACAGCACTTTCGCTGTGAAGGCTCCTGTCTCGGCGGCCATCGCACGATAAGGAGCAGAACATCGCGGGTCGACAGAGAATCCGATCGCGTGATCATGATTGCCGCGGACTACGCAATGGGCATGCGTCTGAACCCATTCGATCACTTCGTTTGGATTCGGTCCGTAGTTCACGAGGTCACCTATGACCCATAGCTCATCCCAATTCTCTGAGAAAGCGCGCAGTGCCGGAAAGTTAGCGTGTATGTCGGAAATAATTGCCACTCTCATGTATTGCTCCTTTGAAAACGAAGTTCACGTGCAGGCACACTCTTCGGGGAGTCGTTGATGTATCGGTGCGGCCGCCTGTTGTGCGGAGTTCCTGGGATGGGCGTGAGGCACCCCTTTCTGTCCGCGATGATGGAGAATCCAAATCGCGATGAGCACACCTAAAGCGAGTGCGATCAAGACCCCAAAGATGATGCCGTCAAAGTGACGCGCCATCTTTTCGTCAGTCTTGGTCTTCGGTGCCTGAGGGTCTATTTCTCTCGCTGTCTTCGTGGACGTTCCGTTATTCGACGCCTGCGGATTCATGGCTTGTCCTCTCCCTTATGAGCGTCCATGAAACGACGGTGGCAGGTGAGGATCATCTCTCTTGCGATGGCGGCGCTGCTCCAGCCTTGTACGCTGGTTTCCTTCCCTTCGAGGACCTTGTAAATGGAGAAAAAATGCTCCATTTCCTTGAGGATATGTGGCTGCACCTCGGAGTATTCTTTGGTCCCAGTGAAGCGGGGATTTCCAGTAGCGATCGCCAGGATCTTCTCGTCAGGCACACCCTGATCGATCATGCGAAAGAGACCGATCGGTTGTGCATCGTAGACACAACCTGGGAAGGTAGGGTGCTCTCCGAGAACAAGGATGTCTAGTGGATCGCCGTCTTCCGCGAGCGTCTGCGGAATGAATCCATAGTCGGCTGGATAATGGACCGGCGAATAGAGGGTTCTATCTAACTTGAAGACATGCCTCTTCTTGTCATATTCGTATTTATTCGTGCTGTCTCGGGGGATTTCGATTACTGTGGTGACGATGTCAGGAGCATTGTCACCAATTTCCAAACGAAGATAGTCCGTCATAGTATCCCTTCTGCTGAGGTGGGCAGGAGCAGAAAGGGACACTCCTACACACATGGTAGGAGTCATTAGCCTTCCATTTCGGAGGCATTCCGGCGAGCCGGGGCGGATTCCATCGCCGATACAAGCAGACCATATTTGAGTGAAGGCTGCAACCCGCTTGCTAATAAACCTTGGTACTTTTAGTACGCGACTTGAGAGAGTTTCTTGCCAAACAACAAAATTACAAAGTCTACCTCGGGAGCGACAGTGAACTTCAGTCGAATTCCATCGGCAGTCCGTCTGACTGACGAAGGGATTCACCTTGGTCTTCTCACGAAGCCTCGTCCTGCGCCCCACAACTTCGGAGGACCAACGCGAGCATTTCAGTGCACTCGGAGTAGCCGAGACAAGAGTGTATAAAGCAGGAAGGACACCGCACCGGCGAGTACCGGCGTGAAGAACCACGAGAAAACGATCTCTCGGACAGCCTTCCAACTTATCGGCTCCCGACCTCTTGCACCAGTAGCTCCCGCAATCCCGCCGAGCAAAGCTTGATTCATAGAGGTCGGATACCCAATCCATGCGGCTGTGTGGGCCGCGATGCTTTGCGCGAGTTTCGCGCTGACTCCCATGTTTATATCCAAATCGACCAGGCCCTTCCCCACTTTGTCGAGAATCGGTCGTCCCCAGGTCAGGGCTCCGATCGCCATAGCGATGCCGCCGATGAAGCCTGCTTGTATTTGGCTCATCTTGTGCAAACCGTAGAAAACACCGACGGCATTGCCTGTGTTGTTTGCCCCAAGGGTATATGCGGCATAGCAGGATGCGACGAGGAGCAGCCAGCGGAGGCCCCGTTCTGCACGATGGCCGTATCGGCCACTGACCCTGTCCACGATACGCGTAAACGCAAATCCGAGCAGGCCGCTGATCAGCGGAGTGCCGATCCAGGTGACGAAGAGCAACAAGATAGTCGTGCGCCAGAATATCGGGGCGTGCATGGCCAATGCCGCTCCCACGACAGAGAAACAAGCCAGCTGGGATGTGGAGACTGGCCACTTCATCCAGGTATTGGCAGCAGTGACCAATGCTGCGGTCAACATCATCACCATAGCGCCGAGCGGAGTCAGATCCTCGTTGCGGACGATGCCGGTGCCTACAGTCGAGACCACATGCGAGCTGTCAAAAGTCGCCCCGATCAACACGAAAACGGCGACTAACACAGTAGCGCGGGTGCGACTCTTAATGAGCCCAGAGCCATAAGCCATGCCCATAGTTGCGCCCGTGTAGTGCGAGCCGATGGTCCAACCAAAGAAGAGGCCCGCCATCAACATGCCGAGCGTGAGAGCATGGTCCATCGAAGCTACCCTTTTGAGCCTTCAGCTCTTGTGTCCGGTTACGCCCGTGCCTTGGCAAGGAGGTGTTCATCACGGGCGGCCGCCCAGACTTCGCGCGCCGCGTTCAGATTCATCAATGCGATACCACACCCGACTATCACGTCAGGCCACACCGAACGGAGACGTAGGGTGAAGAGACCAGCCGCAATGATGGCAATATTGGCGATTGCATCGTTGCGCGCGGAAAGAAACGCCGCTTTGGTAAGGCTCCCAGCGTAGCCGCGGTACCGCACCAGCAATAACGCGCTGAAAAGATTGATCAGCAAGGCGCCCAGACCTGTCACGCTTAGCGGTATTGCTGCCGGAGGGGTCGGAGCATGGAACTTTGCCAATAATGTCCAGAGAAAGGCGAGCGCGGGTGCGAGTAGGACGGCCGAAAGCAACCTCCCAACGTTCGCGCGGCGACTTGCGCTCCAGTCAAGTGCAGAGAAGATGAGAAAGTTGATGGCGGCGTCCTCAAAAAAGTCCGCACTGTCTGCGAGAAGCGATACGGAGCCGATGCGAAGCGCCACCGCGAACTCAATACCGAAGTACGCAAGATTCAGAAGAGCGACGATTGCGATCACCCGTCGCAGGGATTGGCGTTGAGGGATCATGGCTTGTTCTTTTCTCGGGTGGACGAAGACGCACCGGGATTGTTTTCCTCATGAGCCTCGAACACTCGTTTTGCGTATGTCTCGAGAAGTGCCGCGCAATGCTCAAGCCTCGCATCCGCCTCTGAAGAGAGCGGGGCCTTGTAGAAATCGAGTTTGCGAATCTTAGAGAGCCAGCCCTTTAACTTCTCCAGATCTTCATCGTTCTCCTCAAGCTCGGCATATGTGAAGTGTTCGGCTTCGGTCTCTCTTGCGATCTCCGTTTCGAAGTCGGCGCACTTACCGAGGAACTCCCGATACGCCTCATCCCGATCGGCGGTAAAGCGCTCGATCACCTTTTGTTCCTGAGCACGATCTGGGCCGACCGTCTCCAACAGGACGGCATCACCGCCCATGGAGGCGAGCTCGTTCTCAATTACTTTGAGCCGGCGAAGATGATCGTCCGTCTTAGGCAGCAAACAGACGCCGTTTTGCAGGTAGACGGCGCCCATCGCCTTCAGCTTCCTCCAGAGTGCGATTCGTTTCGCTGCTGGTTCGGCGGGAGCTTTGTAGGTTAGGAGAAGCCACGAATTAGCCATTCGTTACACTATAAATGTAACGATGGTTACATTTCAAACGTTCGAAATGCGGGGACGACGCGACATCTACGGAGGCAGTGTCGATCGCTCATTTTCGCGCCAGCAGGGGTATCGCGTCCCGCAATGTCAGATAAATCCCCAGCGCAAACGGTGCACAGAAGACCAGCCACACGGCTACGATTTTCCAAAATGACGTCTTGGCAGGTTGGTTCATGACGATTTCCTTCCGAATGAATTGGGACTAGTGACTCGCTGTAGGTATGAAACGTTGCGGCTTCCAAACAAATAAGAGGATTGACCCGAGTAGTGTGAGGAACGCGGCATAGCTCAGGCCCGCCGTATAGGAAACACGGTTCCAAAGCAAACCGACAAGGATGCTGGACAGGAGATCGCCAAAGGAGTTGACGGTAGCAAGCGCGCCATACCCGGTGCCTCGTTGGCTGAGTGGAAGAAGATCAGCGGCCAGCGCTCTCTCCATCGAGTCGACGATGCCGATGTAGATCCCGGCAAGAATGAAGACGACGGCAAGGACAACAAGATTAGTGGTGCTGTACATGAACAAGATGCACATTAGCCCGAACAGCGCGTATCCGCAGGCGAGAATCCACTTCTTGTGCATTCGATCGCCGAGAACTCCGATGGGATAGGAGATAGCTGCGTAGATGACGTTATGGAGGATGTAAAGGCCGACTCCCATCCTGCCGGCGCTTATGGCGCCGTACCTCGGCGTGAGGAGCGCGATTGCGCGCAAAACGAGCAACGTGTGCGCAAAGTTTCCAAGTCCGAAAACTCCGACCGCCGATACATAGAGCAGAAACGGTTTTGGCAGAGCGCGAAGAGATCCCCATATCTTCAGGTGTGGCTGCGGCGGCCGCACGATATCTTTGACTAGGAAACTTGCAATCAAGACGGTGATGGCACCCGGGATAAAACTGATCAGGAAGATGTGCCTAAGACTGATAATGCCAATCAACGAGAAAGCAATCGCTGGACCGAGGATAGCCCCTACCGTGTCCATGGCGGTTTCGAAGCCAAAGGCTCTACCGTGCGCTTCCGAAGGCACACTTTCTGCCAGCAGGGCATCCCTCACCGGTCCTCGTGCTCCGCGCCCAATCCACGCGATGGCTCGTATTGCGACAAGTTGCCACCAACGAGTCACAAATGCGAAACAGCCCATCAGGGCTGTTACGAGGTAGCCGATAATGAGAATCGGCTTTCGTTTCCCGACGCGATCGGAATAATGCGACATCCACATCTTCAAGAGGCTGGAAGATGCGTCGGAGACTCCTTCGATCGTTCCAAGGGCGATAGCACCACCGCCGAAGCTTTGGAGGAAAAGCGGGAGAATAGCCGTTGTAAGCTCGTGTCCTGTATCCGAAAAGAGGCTCAACATGCCTATCGCAAAAACGTTGCGCGTGAGCCAGCGGATCTTGGATGGAGCTGAAACCTGGATGGAATCGGACATAGATCTCCTAGAGAATCCCAGGAGTCATCAGCATTCCTCGAACGAGGAAGCGGTTCCGGCGAACCCCTTCGCCGTAAACTTTTCCCTACAAGGTTCGCATCCAACACCTGGTTTGGCAAGCAATCGAAGCTTTAACTCAGCGACCAAAGATTCCGATCGTGAGCCGGCTGATGAGAAAGTTAGTCACAATAATCAGAGTGGACGCAGTTACTACAGCGTGTGTGGTGCTCCGTCCAACACCCTGCGTCCCTCCCCGCGTCGCCATTCCGTAGTAGCAGCCAGAGGAACTAATGATGAAGCCAAAGAAGAATGGCTTGACTAGGCCCTCAAAGAGATCCGAATAGTGAAGTGCTTCATATGCGGAATGAAAGTACTTTGAGCCGTTCTGGCCGAGCAGTGCGGAGGCAATCACCGCCCCGCCGAGTATTCCAATTGCATCAGCAATGATCGTGAGGAAGATGAGCATGATCGATGTTGCTAATAGCCGGGGCGCAAGGAGCCTTCTGACCGGATCTGCCCCCAAGGCGCGCATCGCATCGATCTGATCGGTCACAAGCATGGATCCGATTTCGCTGGCTATTCCAGCAGAATTGCGACCTGAAACCATGAGTCCACTCAAAACGGGTCCGAGCTGCGTGACCATGCTAATGCTGACCAGTTGTCCCGTTGTCGTTGTCGCTCCAAATTCCGCCAACGTCGTGGAAGTCTGAAGTGTGAGGATTGCTCCTGTGAAGAATCCGGTAAGCATTACGATAGGCACCGAGCCGACACCGATCGCGTCCGCCTGGAAAACGATCTCGTCCGTACAATGAGGTCTTTGCAATAGACCCCTAAGCATCCGACCGCACAGGATCGAGTAGTCCTGAACCACGGCGACATGCTTCTTGAGAAAATTCATGGTCTGACTCCGTGGTCCCGGTCCCAAAAAACGGAATTCCGGCAGGTGTAAACCAAGAGTGTGAGAGGCGGGGTCTCCCGCTCTCCTCAATCAGGGGCTGCCGAGAGACGAGAAATTATGAATCAAGATGTCCTAAGGTGAGTGGGGGGCGACTGGGCATCCGCGGAGGCAGAATTTGGGGTGCCCTCCCCGATGATTGTGAGAACCCTGTCGATAGTTCTGCCCATTCGTTCCTTGTTCGGGTGAAGAACCCGGACCGCTTTCGCTCCAACAGCGCATAGAGCGAAGCGACCCGGAATGACATGATGAGCCTCGAAGACAGCTTTCGATCGCAAGTGACTCTCCTTTTCCATGCGTCTTACAGGACGCACTGGAACACCGAGCTCTGCGCGGTGTTTTAGTCAAATTGTGCTGGTCAGGAGAGACAGACCCCTACCAGAGTGGTAGGAGTCATCAGCCTTCCGTTTCGGAAGGCGGTTAGCGGCGGATTCCATCGCCGTCGATGCATCTATGGTACTTGGCTTCTATCACCAAGGGAAGCCCGTCGTCTCTTCGTGAGCAATGAGAAGCCGGGATCCGAAACCTTCATCCGTTCGGAGGTCAGTTGCCTGGCGTGACCGCCAGGCTCGAAGGCTCCGATAAGCGAGCCAGCCTTGCTTGTTGAAAAGAGGGCTAGCGATCAGATTGCCTGTTTGAATGTTCGGAACGTCCATCAGCTCGGTCGGGAATCCTGTACCAAGTTGCGTTGGCATTCCGAGGTCAGATGCAGGATTAGCCAGTACACTGGGCGAGCGAAGCCTTCACACAATGAATCCTGATCGCGCCAGCCATCTCTCGCGAGATGTTCAGAGCCCTGGAAGATCCACCTACAGAGACCGCATAGGTGCCATCGCCATTTCGCCGCTTTACCTGCAACCGTGTCCCTGGGGTAATGCCCTTGGCCTTGAGCAGCTTCAAGATAGACGCATCCCGGTCAGAGATGCTATCGACGTACAAATTCTCGCCTTCTCCCGCACTGGTTAAGAGCATCGAGTTCTGTTTGGGCATCTCCCCGTCCAAAGCCGGGATGCAATGCCCATGCGGATCGAACCTGGGCCGTCCAAGTTTCGCATCAATCCGCTCTTCCAACCGTTCCGAGATGAAATGCTCCAGCCTCTCGGCTTCGTCGTGTACCTCCTCGATGGGATAGTTCAGCACCTCATACAGAAACGCCTCCAGCAGCCGGTGATGGCGCACAATCTCCAGCGCCCGACGCCTGCCCGCAAAGGATAAGCGAACACCTTTGTGACGTTCATACTGCACCAGCGGAGGCGAGGCCGATGCGAGCTTTTGCAGCATGTTCGTAATCGATGCGGGAGCGACCCCAAGCCGCTCCGCCAGAGCGGTACTTGTTACGCGCTCCTCTTCTATTCCACCCAGAGAAAAAATCGCCTTCAGGTAGTTGTCCACCGACTCTGTGTTCAGGTTGACACGGCGAGTTGTCATGCGCGATCTCCGCTCATTCGATTTGACTCATTTCTATTTTAGGCGTACCTAATAGATTTAGGTGAGCCTAAATTGTGAGATGTCTTGGGGACAGCCCCCCACCCGAGGCAAACACCAAAAGGACAATCGGAGACCGATGATGCACTCAATTCGCGCGTGGACATACAACTTCATTCTTTTGGCGATGTTAATCACGGTTAACTCGTGCTTGCTTCGAGCGCAGAGCGGAACCAGCAGCGCCCTCTCCGGCGAGGTAACGGACCCCAGTGGCGCAGCCGTTCCCAACGTGAAAGTCACCGCTACCGACGTAAACACAAAAGCCACCCGTACCGGCATAACCGATGCAATCGGCCACTTTCTTTTTTCGCAGGTAAATCCGGGCACCTATCAGGTCACGGTCGAAGCCAACGGGTTCGCTGCGTCGAAATCCGAACCGACGCCTGTGGGCGTCGGTCGTACCGTCGCACTCAACTTCTCGCTTCATCTTCAATCGAACAGCCAAACCGTCGAAGTGACGGCCCAGGAGGGCCTGCTCAGTCTCGACAATCCCAACACGACGACCACCATCGACGCGAAGCAGATCAGGAATCTACCGAATCCGGGCCAGGACTTGACGTACCTTGCGCAGTTCGCGCAGGGCGCTCTGATGAATACCGCAGGCTCTTCCAACGACGCGAAGGCCGCGGGCGGCTATGGCAATGTCGAGTTCAACGGTCTGCCGGCAACGTCGAACGGCTACATCCTCGATGGGTACGACACGAACGACCCCTGGCTCGGCCTCAATATCGGTCTTTCCACCAACCTCGTGATCGGCCTCGATGCCGTACAGGAAGCCACGGTGAATACTAATTCCTTCTCGGTCGATCAGGGGCGATACGCTGTCGCCCAGGTCAACTACTTCACCAAGTCGGGCACGAATGCCTTTCACGGTGACGTATACGAGATATGGAACGGTTCGTTATTCAATGCCGAAAACTACTTCCTCCACGCCAACGATTCTCCGGGCGATATCGCCAAAAAGCCCCGTTCGACCATCAACGAGTTTGGCGTGAGCATCGGCGGCCCGATCCGCAAAGACAAGCTGTTCTTCTTTGGGCACTTTGAAGGCATCCGCATTGCTCTGCCTCTGGTTTCGCAGATTACCTTGCCATCGACGGCATACCAGCAATACGTCCTCGGACAGCTGGCAGCTGGAGGCACCGATCCTGTAACGGGAACAAGCCTTCCGGCACAGCCCGCAGAGATTCCGTTCTACCGCAATATGTTTTCGCTCCTGCCCGCAGCAAACGGATCGCCCGTCAACGTGAATGGCTGCCCGCTGGATCAAAATGGAAACCTGTTGCCCGCGCCGCCATCCGGTACAGTATCCGACGGCGCAGGATGCGCCGTGCAGCGGCAGCAGTCGCTTACCAACTCCGACAGCGAGAACCTTATCGTCGTCAAGATCGACCACACAATCAGTCCCAAAGACAGCGTGTGGTATCGCTTTCAGCAGGACACCGGCCTCCAGGCAGCCTATACCGACCCGATCAATCCGATCTTCAATGCCTACTCGCCGCAGCCGCAGCGCACCTTCGTGGTGGGCTATACGCATCTGTTCAGTCCAACGCTGGTCAATCAGTTCAATCCCGGCGCGAGCTGGTACGCCAGCATCTTCGAGCCGAACAACTATCCGCAGGTGCAACAGACCTTTCCCATCGTGCTTGCGTCAGGCAGCGACAGCGTTCCTTTCACCACGATCGGCGGCAACAACAACACCTACCCTCAAGGCCGCAAAGTCACACAGTGGCAGATCAACGACAACCTGACCTGGACACGCGGGAAACACACGCTGAAATTCGGCATCAACACGCGGCGGTTGGATGTAAGCAACTATGATCTCGGTGAAGGAACGGTGCCTACCGTTACCGTCAACGACCTCGCGCAATTCACCTATGGCGCGGCCTACACCGCAAGCCAGAGCTTTCCGGTGGCACTCAAAGAGCGTGTGTCCTCCGGGAACCTTGAATACTACGCAATGGACACGTACAAGCCGACGCCCAAGGCTACGTTCACTCTCGGGATGCGCGTAACGTGGAACACGAATGTGACCAGCAAAAAGGACCTCTTCGCCCGTACCGCCGGTTCCTTTCTGGACGCCACGCATGACACAAATCAAGCACTGAATCAGACTCTCCTCGGGAATGTGCATACGCTCTTTCCGGGAACGCCGTTGTTTGTCTATCAACCGCGTGTCTCCTTCGCGTATCAGTTGGCCCCGAGATTGGCCGTTCATGGCGGTTTTGGCGCTTTCAACGACATCATCCCGATGCAGATCGCCGATCTTGCTGCGATGAATGCGCCGAATGACCCTACCTTCGTTGGGGGCATCGCCGGACAGGTCGGTGGAATTGGTTTGGCTCCGGGAGTTCCGAGCAGCGCCCTCGATGCGGCGGTGACTGCCAATCAAGCATTTCAGACTTCGTTCCGATCAGGCGGCGCGCCTTGCACTGGAATTCAGCCGGGCGCACCGACATGCCCTCTGGCAGTGAGTCTCAACACGTTCCCAACCGGCACACTGAAGACTCCCTACTATTACCAGTACAACGCCGGTATCGAGCAGCAGATCGGCAAGCGCGGCAATCTGCGAGCGGACTTTGTAGGGACGCGCGGCCTGCATGAGCCGTATCAGGTGCAGCTCAATGGATACCAGACAGTGTGCGAAGGATGCTTCGCTCCCTTTCCGTATCGGCGTCCGCTCGACCAGCGGTTCGGCAATGTCAATGAGTTCCGCACCGATGCCAACAGCAACTACGCTGGCTTGCAGACAGCCTATACACAGCAATGGGGAGGACTGACCCTACGCGCCAACTACACTCTGAGCCACTGTTTGGATGAGGTATCGAATGGCGGCCTGTTGGCTTTCTCCACGCAGGGATTGATGTCGCCATTACCCGGCGAACTGCGGCGGCAGTATGCCAGTTGCGACTACGATGTGCGCCACAACGTCTCGGCATTCGGTCTCTACCAGGTACCGTTCCACTCCAAACATGCCGTGCTGCGGCAGATGCTTGGAGGATGGTCGTTCTCAGAGACCGCCTTCCTGCACTCCGCGCTGCCGTTCAGTGTGCTCAGTCAGCCATATATCGCCAACGGGCAGGGAGTCTTTCAAGCGAACGGTGCCAGCACCGTCCAGTTCAACGCGCCTGCATATGCCAACCGGGTGCCGGGTGCGCCCGTCTACCGCAAGACTCCCTATCCCGGCGTTACGGTTGCCGGAACCAGACAATGGCTGAATCCCGACGCATTCGTTTCCGTCGTCGATCCCACGACCGGGGACTGCACGGGCGCTAGTCCGACCAATCCTGACAGTGCGGCCATCTGCCAGTTCGGGAATTCGGGACGCAACTCGGTGCGTGGACCTCACTACACGAACTCCGACATTTACATCACGAAGACTTTTCCTATCCGGGAAGGAATCTCCTTCCGCTTCGACGCCCAGATGTTCAATGCGTTCAATCACCCTAACTTCGCGCTCCCGAGCGACGTACAGGCAGGTGTGCCGGGATCCGTTCCATCAAGGTTCGGAACGTTGCAGAGTACCATTGCACCGCCAACCGGATTGCTTGGCGTTGGTCTCGGTGGAGACAGCTCACCCCGCATGATTGCGTTTCAGGGAAGGATTGAGTTCTGATTCTTCTGCTGCCTGGTCCGCACGCACAATATCCGTCTTTCCCGTCCTCATGCGTGCCGGCGTCTCCGGCAGCGAGTTTGGCTTGCCCACCCGACGCGGAGAGCTTACATGACCTTGGAGGGGCGATGTGTCTCCCTCCAATCACTGGGAGGCATCCCTTCCCAAATGCGAAATGCGCGTCCGAAAGAATTGGGATCTTCGAAGCCCAGCAAGTATGCCGCTTCATTCAGTTCGAGTGCCGAGTTGCTCAGGTAATAGCGCGCCATCTGATGGCGAGCTTCATCCAGGACTCGTTGGAAGTTGGAGCCGGATTCCTTCAAGCGCCGTTGCAGCGTGCGTGGGCTCATGTGAAGCGCTTGGGCAACACCGTCGATCGAGGGACGGTGGCCGGCGAGTTTGTCCTGGATAGTTCGGCGCACAAGCTCCATGAAGCTGTCCTCGTCCTTGTACTGCCGCAACTGCTCCTCAAATTGAGGAGCCAGCAGATCAAGCAGTTCGGCATTGCGGGTGGCAAATGGCGCTGTCGCGTCAGAAGCGCGAAAAATGATCGTGTTGCGCGGCGCACCGCCAATTGCTTTGCAGCCAAGATTCCGCTCAATCTGTCGCAAGTCTGCGCGTTGTTGTACATACTCAACACGAACAGGGTTTAGCTGCGTTCCAGTCCCGTGCCGGGCGAGGGAAAGCATCCAGGCGAAGCAGTAGTCAGTGAGTACGTGCGGCTCGGCCTCCACCGCAAGCAGCCACCGGAATCCGACATTGAACTCTTCCTCATCAAGCTGAGTAAGAATCTCTTCCGGCGCCGTCAGCTTCTTAAAGCGGGCCAGGTGCTCTGTTGCGGTCACGAGATTTTGCGTGGAGAGGGCCGCAATCGCCATCGGGTGAAAACGCTCTGTCTTGGTTTCCACGCCCAGCTTGAGACCGATCAACGGATCATCACTTACGTTTTCGATGGCGCGCCAGAGAGCAAATAACTCTTCGGTCGATACGAGAACGCGGGTCTGGTCAAACAGGTCTCGCGGAAGTCCGGCTCTGCGGAGTACGGCTGAAATAGGAATGCCAAGCTCCTTCAACTTGATAGCAAGGCGGCCCGGAACCCGGAAGTGCTTCGGCATAGGAGAATCCTCCTTCAAAAGCCTATCGGATTCGAGCCCCGTCCATCACGCGAGATGCGTCAAAAGTCCTGCAAATCACGCCAAACAGCAGTCGGTAAAATGTCGTGATGTGCATTGTCCTCAAGCGCCTCCCGAAATTCGGCGGCAATGCCAAGAAATCCAAATCCCGCGGTTTCCACCTCTTTGTAGCGGATCGCAGCGACTTGTCTGAGAGCTGTGGGCGCGCCTTTCTTGATGTCACCGCCAACGGCATAAAGCTGTATGCCGATTGGAAGCACGCAGTAATACCTCTCAGTAGACGTGGGTGGCTACTACTTCAGGAGTGCCTGGGATTCCCCCGAAAATGGGCGTTTTGATCACTACCTGGATGTTGGTTCGTGGATTCTTTAGACTTGTGGGAAGACTCTTCAGAAATCTCTCCTGTGTGACGAATTCGGATGCTGCTTGCGTGCCAACGGTACCCGCGCCGGCCACATAGAGAATCAGCCCTCCTGTTACCGGGTCAAGCAGGCGACCCGCGATCGCGTAGTCTGAATCTGCTGCTCCATCTGAGCCAACCCTGACCCGCCAGTTTCTCTGTCCAGGATGCTCGGAATCCACAATCGAAACGGCGCGGTTAGGATTATTGATATCGGCTTCACTGAAGTCGAAACGGTAGCGCAGATTACTTGTGAGCTTGAGCGACCACTGGTTGTTCATAATGCCGATCAGGACCGTAGGGCGGTCGCGCAAGTCCAGAAGTGTAGTTTGATTGTCCGTGCGCATCTGAAACGCTTGCTTGTTCATTTGCAGGAACCCGGAAATATTGGTGTATGCCTTGAGATCAGTGATCGTGATGCGTTGCATCCCCACGGAGGCGAGTTCATGGGTGGGGTTTTCCCTCTCTGGGGACTGAGCATGCCCCAGGCAGATGAAAATCTCTTTGCCCGAGTTAAGCATAGGGCTCCAGAGTGGAGTCTCACCCAAGGCACCAACCCTCATTTGGTGTCGCTGCCAAAAGAACGCACCGGCAAAAACGAGACAGGCCACCATTGCAACCGCCGCTATCCACCAGGGCAGTCGAGAAGGCTTTCGTGAAGGTGCCACCGTGTCGGCCGACTCCGGCAGGAGAGACGCGGGTGCTTTGGCGGCCAAGATCAAATCTGTTCCAGCCGCCTCCCGTTCTGAGGGTCGGACCCCGTCATTAAAGCGGAAGTCGAGGGCATATCCACCTGCGCCCAACAGGATATGAACCGGTACCTCGGAGCCTCTCTCCGCGTCGTATTGACGAAGCCTCTTCCGGGTGTCGGAGGCTGCGTTCCGAACGATGGGGTCATCCGCGGTGTCGTAACTGATTTCCCGGCCGAAAACCTCGTTCCCGATTCGACGTTCCTTGAGAGCTTCGTCGTCATTGAGGAGCGCACGTTCCAGGAGGTATCGGAAGAGCTTGGTACTCCTCTCGCTGGCGCGAAATATCGGATGAACGAGAATCTGGGATGCGGCGTGCCGGATCGTCTCCTGCTCTGCTTCTGTCAAGACAGACCGGTCATGAACCACGACATGCCTCCCGCCGTAACTAACGAACCGACATTATCATAAGCGACCGTACGTCTGCGATCTGGTCAGCGACCTCCCGGCGGCTCGCTCTACCTCCTGCGTAAACGATTCTTATTCAATGACTTAGGCGACGTAGTGCATGCACGCTTCCGCACGATGCTTGTTGAGCGTAGCGGGAACGCCTAGAGGTATACGAGTCGATCTGAAAGGGATCGCCCATGCGCAGAAACTTCTTCAACATCGTTCTCGTTCTATTGTTGGCCTCCGTTCCCATGGCCTGGGGTCAGACTTCGGCCAAGCCGCTCGCTATCGGCAGCCGACTTCCTGATTTCAGTCTTACCGGGACGGACGGCGTGGTTCACAAACCCAGCGACTGGAGCCAGAGTCCCGTCCTGGTCATCGCGTTTCTCTGTAACCACTGCACCGAATCCCAGGTCTACGAGGCACGCTTGAACCTGATGTCGCAACGCTATGCCGACAAAGGAGTATCGGTCGTCGCCATCCAGTCCTCCAACCCGAAGGCCGTCACAGAAAAAGACCTGGCATGGTCTGACGTGGGCGACAGCCTGGCAGATATGAAAGAGCGCGCCGCCTTCCGGAAGTTCCGTTTCCCCTATCTCTACGATGGTGACACCGGGAGTACTGCCCAGGCCTTTAGGGCGACCGTGGCCCCGTCCGTCTTTATCTTCGATAAGGATCGCAAGTTGCGATACTCCGGCAGGATCGACAGCGACCCCTCGGAGGGACCCGCAACCAAGCACAACGCGTCGGACGCCGTTGACGAGTTGCTCTCAGACAAGCCGGCGACTGTAGCCAGCACCCCCGCTGTTGGATGCCGACTGCGGCTTGGACCGGACGCAGCCGTGAAATCTTCCCCCGATGCCGGAACCGTGAGCGTGACGTTGGCCACCACCGACGCTCTCTCCGCGCTTCGGCGCAATCCCACCGGCAAGCTGCTGTTGGTGAACTTCTACGCCACATGGTGCGGACCGTGCGTCACGGAGTTTCCTGACCTGATGGCAACCAATCGCATGTATCGGGACCGTCCGTTCTCGTTTACCACGGTGTCTTCCAACGTCCCGGCCGAAAAAGCTGAGGTGTTTGCCTTCCTCCAGAAGATGAATGCGACCACCAACAACCTGCTCTATGGCTCGGACGACACCTACGCCATGCAGGATGCGTTCGATCCGAATGTGGGTTCCGCAGTTCCAGTGACTGTTCTGCTCTCATCACGGGGCGACGTTCTCTTTCACGAGCAAGGCGAGATCGACCTCATGGAGATCCGCAGAGCGATCCTTGCCCACCTGCCAGACGATCCCGAGCATATTGGTTCGCAAAAATACTGGGCAAGCAAGTAACGCTGCCTGCTCTCATATTCACTTTCGCACCACAAACCTTATTAGGAGCTGCACCATGCGCCGTTATTCTCTCCTCCTGCTGACAACCCTGGCTGTCGCGTCAACCCGAATCACTGCGCAAACAACGCCCGCTCCGGAAAAGACAATCGGCGTCTCCGAACTGATCCCAATGTCCGCGAACTCCGAGCACCCGTTGATGCCGATCGGCACCACGGCGCCGGACTTCGCGCTGAAGGGTACGGATGACAAGGTCCATTCGCTCGCCGAGTTCAGCAAGGCAAAGCTGCTCGTTGTGATGTTCGAGTCGATCCACTGCCCCGTGTCGGAGAACTACGAGGGACGCATGCGTGGCCTGTACGACACCTATCGTGACAAAGGGGTCGCATTCGTCGCCATCAATCCCAATAACCCCAAGGCGGTGCGCCTGGACGAACTTGGCTATACCGACCTGACCGATTCGCCGGCCGACATGAAGATCCGAGTGCATGACCGGCAGATTCCCTGGCCCTATCTCTACGATGGCGAGACGCAGTCCACAGTTCAGAAGTTTGGAGCCGTTGCCACACCTCACGTCTTCATCTTCGATCAGGATCGCAAACTACGCTACGAGGGTCGTATCGACGACAACCAGAATGAAAAGCTGGTGAAGGTGCATGACGCCCATGATGCGATCGAGGCGTTGCTGGCAGGGGGCACGGTTGCCGTAGCGCACCGCCCTGCATTCGGTTGCTCTACCAAGTGGCTATCGAAGTCGGGCGACGTGGAACGCGAGATGGAGCGCATCCATGCAGAGCCGGTGACTGTGACCCCGGCCTCTACCGCGGATATCACCGCTCTCCGCGCGAACGACGGCGGCAAAGTTACAGTCGTTCACTTTTGGAACTCTGCCGCTCCAAACGCGGAGGATTTTGGAGAACTCCAAACCACCTACCGGATGTATCGCGGCCGCTCCTACGACTACGTTACGGTGGATACAGGCACTTCTGCCGACCCCGCCAAAGCCACCGAATTTCTCAAAGCGCAATATGCATCGAGCCGAAACCTCCAACTGGCGCCTGCGGATATCAAGGCAGCGCAGACCACGTTCGGCGATACATGGGATCCGGGCGAGGAGTTCACCGCGGTCATCGCTCCAGGGGGCAAGCTCGTCTATGCGCACAAAGGACCCATCGACATCCTGGAGGTTCGTCATGCCGTTCTCGCTAACTTCACGGACAATCCGCATTTCCCGGGCCAATCCGAGTATTGGGCGGCAGGGACACGCTAACAACTGGACGGACGGAGTGACCATGCTCCGTCAATCTATTCCGCAACTATCTGTTTATTCAACAAGGACTCATGCCATGAATAAGACTCAATACACAGTCGTAGGATTTGCCATACTGCTCGGCTCATGCGTAGCTATGCTGGGCCAACGTCCTTCCGAAATTGTGAAGTGGAATGCGACAGTCACCAAATCGTCAGCGGCCTCGGCTTCGGTAGCGCTCTCCGCAACCATTCAGGACGGTTGGCACGTGTATGCGCTCTCCCAGCCGGCCGGTGGTCCGACTCCTCTAAAGATCAGTATCCCCGCGGGAGTTCCATTCACATTGCAGACTCCTGTCGCGGAAGGCAAGGTTACTCGCCACGACGATCCCAACTTCAAGATGGAGACGCTGTACTACCTGAACTCCATGAATTTCACCGTGTCTGTGAAGAAAGATCCCGCAAAAATTTCGGAGATCTTACCCGTCGATGTACGCTTTCAAGCTTGCAGCGACCGCCTTTGCCTGCCGCCCTATACAGCTCACTTGACCGCAGATCTCAAAAGGAAGTAATGATTATGCCTACCGGATCGATGCTGCAATACTTCTGGCTATCACTCGGCATGGGAGCACTCTCCCTGCTTACACCGTGCGTCTTTCCCATGGTTCCTATCACCGTGTCGTTCTTCGCGAATCACTCGTCGCGTACGCGGGGAGGCGCTTTGAGGATGGCCGCCCTATACGGACTTGGCATCATGTTCACGTTCGTAGCTTTGGGCATGTCGCTGGCAATTATCTTCGGCGCAGCCGGCATCAATAAGCTCGCATCGAACCCATGGGTCAACCTGGTGATCACAGCGATCTTCCTGGGCTTTGCGCTGAGTCTGCTCGGCGTGTTCTTCATGCAGCTGCCCTCGGGCCTGATGAATCGACTGAACATGGCCTCCACCTCCAAGCAGGAAGGCAGCATAGTCGGCACGATGTTGATGGGGCTTACGTTCTCCCTTACATCCTTCACATGCACAGCCCCCTTTGTCGGTACGTTGCTTGTCCTAGCGGCTCAGGGTAACTGGCGATGGCCGATGGTGGGCATGCTCGGTTTCTCCTTTGTCTTTGCGTTGCCCTTCTTTCTGTTAGCGCTTGTGCCACAGCTCATGACCCAGATGCCCAGAGCAGGTGGATGGATGAATTCCGTCAAGGTGGTCATGGGTTTCCTTGAGATCGCCGCTGCCATGAAGTTCCTATCGAATGCCGACCTGGTCTGGCACTGGAACATCTTCACGCGCACCACCGTTCTCAGCATCTGGACCGGTTGCCTTCTGATGGTGGTTGCCTATCTGCTGGGCTGGTTCCGGCTAGACCACGATTCCGAGGTAGGCGCTCTCTCCGGTCCCCGTGTCGTTTTCGCTTTGCTGTTCCTTGCAGGCGCCATCTGGTTGGGCAATGGTCTGGCCGGCCATAAGTTGGGGGACATCGATGCGTTTTTGCCGCCTGCAGATGCCGACACCTCCGCTCAGTCACAGACGGCGAGCGTGGATACGGAATCGCCGTGGATCATGAACGATCTACAACGCGGGCTGGCTCAAGCCAAGCAGCAAGGCAAGCCTATCTTCATCGACTTCACAGGGTATACCTGCACCAACTGTCGTTGGATGGAGTCGAACATCTTCTCCAAGCCGGCTATCGAACGAGATTTGAGTCGCTTCGTCAAGGTGCGGCTATACACCGACGGCGATGGTGACGTGTACAGCAAGCAGCAGGACTACGAAGACAAGCAGTTCGGGACTGTCGCACTCCCCCTCTACGCACTGCTGGATCAGGACGGAAAGACGATCGATACTTCGGCGGGAGTGACACGCGACCCCAAAGAGTTCGCAACTTTCCTATCGAAGGCGAAGTAGCGACAGTGGATCGTCGTCTTTACTGCCTGTCCAGAAAGGGATTGTTTCATGCAAGATTCTCCTGAAGTACGTGACGTCCTGATCCTTGGGTCCGGCTGCTCTGGACTTACTGCCGCCATCTACGCCGCTCGCGCAAACTTGAAGCCGCTTGTGCTCGAAGGACATGAACCCGGCGGCCAGCTTTCGATCACGACGCTGGTCGAAAACTTCCCAGGCTGGCCGGAGGGCGTGCAAGGGCCAGAACTTGTCGAAAACATGAAGAAGCAGGCCATGCGTTTTGGCGCGGAGTTGCGGATGGCCCATCTTACCTCGGTCGATCTGTTGCGCTCGCCATTTGAAGTACAGATAGGCAAAGAAATCGTGCATACGCGCACCATCATCATTGCTTCAGGAGCTTCCGCACGCTGGCTTGGTCTGCCTTCAGAGCAGGCTCTGATTGGTTTCGGTGTAAGCTCCTGCGCAACGTGTGATGGCTTCTTCACGGCAGGGAAGGAGATCGCAGTCATCGGTGGCGGAGACTCCGCAATGGAAGAGGCTCTCTTCCTGACGCGTTTTGCAACCAAGGTGACACTCATCAATCGAAGCGAATCGTTCCGCGCCTCACGCATCATGCTGGAGCGCGCCATCGCGCATCCGCAAATCCACTTTCTTCACAACACGGTTGTCGACGAGGTGCTTGGAGTTGAAGAGAAAGACGTCCGAGGACTCAAGCTGCTAAACCGCAAGACCGGGGAACAGTTCGAACTGCCGGTTCAGTTTATCTTTCTCGGCATCGGACACGAGCCCAACGCAGGCATGTTCAAAGGGCAGATCGATCTCGACGAAGACGGGTATGTGAAGACAGAACATAACGTCTTCACCACCCGCCAGGGTGTGCAACTTCATGGTGTGTATGCCTGCGGAGACGTACAGGACCGCCGGTATCGGCAAGCCATCACCGCCGCCGGCACGGGCTGTATGGCTGCGCTTGAGGTAGAGAAGTACCTCGAGGAACTCGGTGAGTAATTCGCGCTCTACCCATTGAAATGAGATTCGGGACAACTCAGGAGATCCATGTATTTCTCACGACGCACTTTTTCTAAGGCACTCCTCTCCAGTCTTCCTTTTGCGACAGGAGCATCGGCCCCCTTACTTCGTCCTGGTCTGCTCATGGCGCTGGCGCCATCGGAGGAGCCCACCTACAAGGGCATACGCATCGGAACCATCTCCTACAGCTTCAAGGAACTGAGGCGCACCGTGGGAGAATCGCAGTGGCAGGAGGTCCTACAGAATTGCAAGGAATGCGGCCTGTCGAATCTCGAGATTGAGATCGCGAAGGTCGAGCCGATTCGCACGTTGCTGAGTGGTCCGCGTCCCCCTGCAACACCAGAAGTCCAGGCTCCCGCGATTGGGACACCCTACGGTTCCGCCTGTATTGCTCCGGCCAGGCCTCCGCAAGCGCCGGCTGCTGCTCTTCCTCCAGACGAGCGAACCAAACTCGCCACCACACTGGCAACTGCACGCGAAGAGACCCGGCAGTTTCGCGAATATCCGCCCGCGGGCTACTATACCAACATCCGCAGGCACGCTGATACCCTGGGCATCAGGATCAACGCATACACCTGCGGTTGGGGCGCGGACTACACGGACCGCGAAATAGACGCTGTGTTCACAGCCGCCAAAGAACTTGGAGCGACCGCAATCAACTCATCGACCACGATCGAGATGGCGCGCAGACTCGTACCCTTCGCTGAGAAACACAAGTTCCCGGTCGCGTTTCATGAACACCTCTTCGGTTTGTTCAGCAATGCCGATGATTACGAGAGCACGCTACGGTTATCTCCATTTTTCCGGATCAACTTTGACATCGGTCACTTCACAGCATCGTGCGGAGACGCTGTAGCGTTCATTCGCCGATACCATCAACAGCTTCCCAGCATTCACATCAAGGACTACACAGCTTCAGGTGGAGGAAGCCAGCCGTGGGGGCGGGGTAACTCGCCGATCAAACCTGTCATTCAGCTTCTAAAGACTCTAAAGTATCCCGGCGTGGTAACGATCGAATACGACTATCCCGTCCCTCCAGGTTCGACGTCGCTAGTTGAAGTTCGAACGTGTGTTCAGTATCTGAAAGATGCGATCGACGAAGCTCACGCGTAGCGAGCATTGCATAGAAATACATTCCACTATCCTATGAGGTTGCGAATGCGAGTCACACGAAGGCGATTCACGACGTTCTTAGCGGCTTCGACTACACTCGCCGCATCCTCCCTACGAGGCTCCGCTTTTGTCAAAGGCCAGATCCGGTTGGGCCTGAATACCTATAGCTTAAGAGCGCTTCCACACGACGCGGCGATAGCCACGATCGTCCGCGTCATGAGGGAGCAGCGGCTACAGGATTGCCAGCTGCTATTCACTCACGTAGAACCAGCCCAATTCGGTCCCGTCTTCTCAGTCGCAGGTCCTAACAATCCTGCCGCCCTCCCTGCACCGCCTACGCCCGAGCAGATGGAAGAACGGAAAGCGGCTGCCGCTGCACGATCCGAGTGGCGCCTCTCCGTGCCGATGTCGTATTTCGAAAGCATTCGCTCGTCGTTCCAGCGAGAGGGCTTACAGATCCGTGCGTACGCTACGATGTTCAGCAACTCCGAAGAGGAAGTCGACCGGCTCTTCCTGATGGCGAAGACCCTGGGTGCCGAATCGATCAATGGCCGCGTTTCAGATTCCCTCACCGATCTGGTAGCCGCGGCCGCAGGCAAGTACCGGCTGCGTGTTGGCATTCAGGTAGCTGACGTGAAGCTGCTGGCAAATCAATTGCGCACATCCCCATATCTGAGAGCAGATCCTGACGCCGGCGATCTCACCAAAGAGAAGGTGGATGCACTGCAATTCCTGCAAGAGTATGCCAGTCATATCGACTCAATTGATCTGAAAGATGCGATTGCAGGCGTGGGTAGTGTGGCCTTCGGAAAGGGTGACGCGAATCTTGCTGGAATCGTTCGGCATCTCAGTGAGGAACAATTGCCGATCACTGCCTACATCGATTGTGACTACCCAGGAACAGGCCAATCTGTGGAAGAGGTAGCTCGATGCCTCTCCTTCGTCCGCAGTGCCGTTACTGGCGCCTGACGGAGCACTTTGTGCGTCTTGACATATTCAGCGTGGAGAAAGGTTCTGTGTGGGCCGCGCGAAGCGTCAGACCTGAAGGTTGTAGACGCGGTGTCCGTTCAGCCACACCAGCTTGTGGAACAAATCCGGCGAGCTGTTTGCTTTGAGAACTGCCAAGGTTTCCCGGGCGACGCATTTGCCGGCGAGTCGTGCAGCACCCGGGTTACCCTGCTGTGAGATACCGGAGCCGTGACCATCCGCGCAGGCGCAGTCGCTGCCGAAGAAGAGCTTGTCCGTATGTCGCTTTAGGAAATCCGCCGTGAACGAGGGATCACGCGTCAGCGCGTTGTTGCCGGAATTTGCTGAGAGGTCCGCAAAGAGATTGGGATAGTCGGAAAGCCACTTGTCCGTGATGCCCCCTCGCACAATGGGCGTACGCGGGTAGTCGATGTTGTCTGCGTAGTCCGCGCTCACGTTGGCCCAGAATGCATCGCAGTGACCCACGAACCTGGTCTTCGGAAACTCCGTCAGGATCTTGTCGAAACGCTTGAAGCCGGTGTTAAAGACACCCTCTGTCGGCGTATGGGGCACTTCCTGAAAGTGAAGGGTGATCGGCACGTTCAGCTCCGCTGCAGCGGCATAAAGCCTACGCATCTCGGGTCCATCTGCCGCCACGTGCGACTTGATTTCGCCAATGCCGTGTGCGCCGGCCTTTACGGCCGCGGTCAATAGCTGCACCGCGTCTGAGGCCGTTACGTCTGTGCTGACGGAATAACCGGGGAAGCGCGAAGGCTCCTGAGCCATGAAGCGTTTCGTGTCGTCTACGCTGGTCACCCGAGAAAGCAGGTAAGCAGCCTGACAGCCGGAGCCGTTCAGGTGCGCCAGGTTCCCTTCCAGGGTGGCTCGTTGGTGGAAGTGGCAGTCAATCACGGGAGAGCCCCATGGCAACGTACCTCCACTGCCGTTCTGTGCGCGCAGCACTTGTACTACCGCCACGCTCATCACACCGCCTACAAAGCTGCGCCGGTTTACTCGCATTCCACTCACCTTTCTCTTTCGCGCGGTAAGGGTGCCTACGCCGTGGCGACCTTCGCCCACGCGCGCCGCTCCAGGCTACCGGGATCATTGACTACCTTACATTCCGTATCGATGAGCATGGTCGCTCGCTTGGCGATGTCAAAGGCAGGCCATACTGGTTGCCCTGTGGCTGCTGGGCGCCCCGTCCTCGCAAAGGTGCTCCAGAACTCACTCATATTGTGAGCAGCCTGGATATCGGCATCCGAGGCGGTGGGAGCAGCCGGGCCACCAGCCTGCGGTGGACCTCCGGAGGGCGGTGCGGACGAACGTGTGACGTTGTTGAACTTGTAGGCGATCTCTGCCGCATGTGCGGCTCCCATCGTGTGCTGTGTTCCCGGGATGAGGCGATCAGAACCGTGCGTGAAGATGTAGGAGTAGACCGAGGCTCCGCCCTGCGCGTACTTGCGCTCTGCTATGGTGGTCTCGCCCACTCCTGCAAAACGCGCGGTAGCAATTGCCACATACAGGTCTGTCGGTGTTGCCCCTGGGCGACTGGCGCGGTAGGCATCTGCTATCGACGTCGCGTTTGCGCCGAGATCCTTCTGCAGCCTCTCCATTAGCTGTTCATTCGTCATGGAATAGACATCCGTGGCATGCGCCTGCGCGAAAAAGAAGTTCATCTCGTCATGGTTATAGCCAACGATAAGGGGCTTGTTCTTCGATACCGCTGGCGCGACCGGATCGAAGGGGTGGTTCGGCAGGATGTGCCCGTCGACCACGGGACCAAAACCGCCCGGTGTAGGATTGCCCGTCATGCCGCGGACACCTCCACCCTGAGTAAGCGGTCCGCTCATCTTCTTGCCCATGGCTGCCTGCGTCTCTACGAGCGTCTCCGCTGGCACATCCAGCAGCTTGCGCCAGTCCGCCTTCTGGATACCGAGCTCCTGCAGAACCATCAGGGTCGTTTCTGCCGCGGATTCTCGCGGATACATGCGAATGCCCGGCCCGCTTTCGATCGACGCTTTGTTGAAATACGGCGCAGCGGAGGGCATGGCGTACAGACAGGAGGTCTTGCCGCCGCCTCCACTCTCCCCGAAAATCATCACGTTGTCCGGATTACCGCCGAACGCGGCGATGTTGTCTTTCACCCAACGCAAGCCGTCGCGGATGTCCTCGACGCCCTGGTTGCCGGAGGTAGCGTACTCTTCGCCGCCCAGGTCGCCCAGGTACAGATACCCGAACAGGCCCAACCGATGATTCGTAGCCACCACCACAACATCCCAGGTACGGGCAAGGTTGCCGCCATCCTGATATGCAGAACCGCCAGAACCCGTAGTGAAGCCTCCACCGTGGCTGTAAAACATCACGGGACGGCGGCGGTTATCCGCGGCAGGCGTCCAGATGTTCAACACAAGGCAGTCTTCGGCCGGTGCTGGCTCCTTGCCCCGCGCACCGCGTCCAGGCTGCAGGGAAGGCGGCCCCAATTCGAGTGCATCACGCACTCCCCTCCACGGCTGCAGGGCGGCGGCAGTCTTGAAACGGTTCTGCCCGGATACCGACCCGGCATACGGTATCCCTTTGAATGTGGAGAGTCCGTTTGCCCATGCCCCGCGAACGCGACCAGCGGTGGTCCTGACTTCCACGAAGCCGTGCGACACAGAGTCCGCCTGTGCGTACCCCCGCGCTGCGGTAAGAGCCAAAGCGCTTGCTCCCGTAGCGAGGAATGATCGCCGGGAGAAAAAGTTGAATCGTCTCATCGTTTCTGCTTCATCGTGCCTGTCATTCATGTTTTGCGCCCGTCCTTATACTCATCTCTGCGAGAGGGATTGTACGCAGTGAAAGGTTGAACTCGCACATATTTGTTCCGAGTTCTCCATAAGGCCTTGCGCAGCACGTCCCCACCACGTGAGCCGACTATCGGCCGTATGCAGCCTCGGGCGTCAATGGGTCCGAGGTCTATCGACAGCCGGTGTGTGCGATGCAAGGGACCAAGAATGCCGAGGTACCTGAGAGCTTTCGGAAGAAGTCGCTGCAGCAATGCGCTGTCCTGCGCGTACGAATGAGTCAGAATCACAGCAACATCTTCTTTGTAGATGTCCACAAGTTCTTCTGTGACCCCCAAAGTACCCTCCCCTCACCCTAGGCACGGCGATAGGTAATCAAGTGCAGTTCCACCGAAGCTGGGAATCGTTCCTGCCCGCTTGCGGCAGGAGGTCATGAGCATTCTGGCCCCGGGCTCGCGGTAGGAAGAGCCCTCGACAAAGACAACCGTGGCGAGATATACGTCTTCGCTTTCGGCGACCGCCTGCTTCCATAATTCGATAATTTCTCGTTCGGTCATCTGGCTGTTGAAAGTCCTTCTCGGGAGTTTCTGTGCGGCTGTAGGTGATTCCACCGACAGCTGCAGGGATGATCTTTGGAAAGTCGGCTAACTTCGAATCAGCTTCTGTATGCCCTCGCGATACTGCCGTCCACTGCCGAATCGAGTCCCATCGCTCAGTTCCAGTTCATAGACTCCGCCTGCAACCGGAAACAGAGCCACAACTCTCGACAGGTTCACGATGCGCTGGCGGTGGATGCGCAGGAATCGCTGCGGATCCAAACGATGCTCCAGCCCGGAGAGTGTTTCACTGAGCACAAACGTCTTTGCCCCGCAATGCAGTACGGCATAGTTGTTTGCGGACTCGATCCAGTCAATGGAGTCTACCGGCACAAGATCGATGCGCTCCTCATTCCGAACCACCAGGCGTTGCAACCATGGAGAGGCATGATTGCTGAGGAGACTTTCAAGCTGGTGAAGCATGGAGGCAGGCTGCGCAAGCTGTGCTCTGACTTTCTCGATACTGGCACGGAGCCGAAGATCGTCGAAGGGCTTCAACAGATAATCAACCGCGCTGCATTCAAAGGCCTGCATCGCGTACTGGTCATAGGCGGTGATGAAGATAACCGCAGGCATGGCCGAGGGGCCAATCGTGCGTACAACATCGAATCCTGACCCGTCGGGTAGCTGGATGTCCAGGAGCACCAGATCGACCTTCGTCCGCAGGATCGAATTCACGGCGTCTGAGACCGAGCCGCACTCGCCTGCGACTTCGACCTGCGGGATTGTTTCGACCTCTTCCCGGATACCGGATCGAATGAGGACTTCGTCTTCAACGATCAGCAATCGCACGTTGTTCCTCCAGCGGCAAAGTATCGCTGTCCTGTCGAACTGGAATCTCGATAAGAACCTCGGTACCCCTTGGTTCAGCGGCTCGGATCGCAAACAAGTGACTGCCCGGATACATGCGGACAAGGCGCTCGCGCGTGGAGCTCAGGCCGATGCCGATCCGATCTTTCTTCTGCTCCTTCTCGAAGCCAGTCCCGTTGTCGCTAACCACCAATCGCAAGGTTGCACCTGCGACGTTTGCCCGTATGCGAATGATGCCCTCATGGCGTACATCACGCATACCGTGGATCACCGCGTTTTCTACGAGGGGCTGCAGCAGGAACGTCGGTATCAGGCAAGATTCGGCCTTGCGGTCGATATCGATCTCAAATTCAAGGCGGTCGCCGAACCGCATCTCCTCAAGACCGATGTAATGCTGCAGGAGCCTCATTTCATCCCATAGGGTGCTCTCAGCCGCGGAATCCGTACGCAGCACTGCGCGCAACAGGTCGCCAAGTTTTGCCAGCATCCGGCTTGCGACCAAAGGGTCCTGGCGCGTGAGCGCCGAGATGTTCTGCAGACTGTTGAAAAGAAAGTGAGGATTCAACTTGGCACGCAACACCTCAAGCTGAGCCTGATTCAAACTCGCTTCCAACAGCTGTTTTTCCAAGGCCAACTGTGCAGCCCTATTCTTTTGCTGCTGCAGTTGGAACAGCGCTCGTAAGGAGTAGGAACCAGCGACGCTCAGCCAGAAAAAGAACTCGCCAATCGCAAGCTCATACACCGAGAAACTCTTGAAACGCTCCCAAGGAAACGGACGGCCAAAGAGCCAGAGGACAACGGAAAAAGAGAAACGCATCAACGGCGCTGCCACCAGACACACGGGGATGCTGGCCAGCAACAGCTTCGCCCCATGGGCGAGCCAGGAGTTCCGACGAAGCGGGAAACGACGTTCAAGACGGAAGGCGACGGCGGAGAAAGCTCCCCACGGCATAAAGCACGCGATGTAAGCGACCCAGAAAATGAAGTCACCACGGCCGGCATGTGGCGACGTCAAGAATGCCCGAAGAGATCCTGCTGCGCCAATGAAGGCCCAAACCAGGGTTAAGGTACCGACGCCCGGGTATCGGACACGGTCCAGTTCCGGGCTTATCGTCGGTCCTTGTTCACGCTGTTCCAAACGTTCGCTCCCGAGTCGCACGTGCGTTGATTTCCGCATGCCTCTCCATGATGCAGCTTTTGGGGACAAGGATACGAGTGGTTTGGCGAACACGCTCTCGCTGCGGGTGAACAGTATCCCGCGGCTGACGAAACAATTCTTGGAAAACGTTCCCCATGTCTCTGAGGGCGTTGGCCCTTGAAATCGTTCTCTTCGCCAAGATTAAGCAGACGAAAAGGATTCCTGGGCGCACACTTGCACTCGCTGGGGAGAGTGCGGCTATCGCTATCTCACCTTGAGATGAACCGACGACTGAGGTGGAGAAGTATGGTTAAGGCGGCTTGGACGATGGAAGTAGTTCGCGGTCTGATATTGGCATCCCTCGTCACCGGGGCTGCGGGAGCTCAGAACGCCCCGAAGCCACTTACGGCTCGGCTAGCGGACTATGTCGAGATGCCACTGACGGGCGATTTCAGTGTCCGCGACTCACGTTCTCAGCCAGCCCGGGTCAATTTCTTGGTTGAGGAGCCTGAACACCGCCGGCTCTTCGTCAGCGATGCCAGTGGACCCCTCTACATCCTTGACAAGAAAACACGTCAGCCGACCGTCTACCTGAATTTCAACGGTTCGGGCGATGGTAAGGGTCTGTTCCAGCGCTTCATTGCCGATGGCAGCTTTGCCAGCGGTCTGCTGGGATTTACCTTCGACCCCGACTACGACCGGAACGGCATTTTTTACACGCTCCATCTTGAAGACGCGGCTTCGACGGCGCCGGCCGTCCCCAAGACTGGCGTGATCCCCGGTCTTGATGCTTCGAAGTACAAGCCGACGAAGGGAATCATGACCCCGACCGGCCCGGCTTCCATCACGCGTGAGGCCGTACTGGTCGAATGGACAGACAAAAACATCAAGGACACGAAGTTCGAAGGAACGGCCCGGGAAATTCTACGAGTTGAGTTGTTGAACGGCATCCATCCTACGGACGATGTCACCTTCAATCCGACTGCGCGTCGCGGTGATCCGGATTGGAGGGTACTCTACGTTTCGACCGGAGACGGTGGCACCGGAGAACTGGATGATGTGCGGCGCTTGAATCCGCAACGGCTCGACCACTTTGGTGGGAAGATCATTCGCATCGTACCTGACTTGCGCGAGCATGTCTCGACAAGCGAAGTAAGTGAAAACGGACAATACCGCATCCCCAGAGACAATCCGTTCTTCTCCACTCCAGGTGCGCGCAAAGAGATATGGGCTTATGGCATGCGCAACCCACATCGCATGGCATGGGATATCGAGTCACCCCATCAGGCGAACCTGCTTGCATTTGTGATTGGTTCGAACATGGGTCTTCGCTACGAGACGATCGACATCATCCGGCGGGGTGCCAATTACGGCTATCCCCTGCGTGAAGGGCCAGAGTTCAAGCCAGAGAGCCCCATTTATGGCCCGCTCTCTGCGGACAAGACTGTGCCGCTGCGTATCTCCGACACCGTGACGTTGGCTGATCGCGTGCCGTTGCAGGACTCCGCATTGGCCTACAAGACCACGGTCGAAGGCAACGCCATCGCTGGCGGCTTTGTCTATCGGGGTAAGGAGTGGCCTGCACTGCAGGGCTGCGTGGTGTTTGGCGACATCACCTCCGGCCGCATCTTCTATGCCAAAATGGCCGACTTGATCGCTTCAACCGACGGTGATCCGACGACGCTTGCTTCGTACACCGAAATCAAGACCGACCTTCCACAGATTGCGGCGGCTCGCGCAAAGACGCGCGTACCAGCTGCCCCTCCCGCACCCGCAACATCTCCTGCAACCGGGGCACCTCCTGCAGGCGCGACATCTGGGGCTACACCTCCCTCTGGTGCTGTTGCAGCATTCCGGGCGGCGCGCACCTTCCCTCCGAGAACCGATCTACGCCTTGCCACGGATAGCGACGGAGAAATCTACCTCACGACCAAGAGCGACGGTATAATTCGCCGCATCGAGAGCATCGAATAGCGTCCTAACGCCTGTTACAGCAGGCCCAACCGGTTTTGTGAGAGGAGCTCTCGTGCTGAAGCTCGAAAACGCGGTTGATCAAACAGAGAGCGGACGCAGAAATCGCCGGTGGTTTCTCCGTTCCACGGCAGTTGTCGTCGCGGCGACCATCATCTGCGGAACACAGGACATCGGAACCGGGACCTACACCATATTCGCGCAGGCGGTAAATGCAAAGCGGGAGTGCCTGTGGAGAAGGTCGATGTGCAGATCGGCGACACCGGTAAGCCAGCTGGCCCACTCTCCGCGAATTGCCGATCAAGATTGAAAACTTGCTGGTCTAAGGGGTGTCCTTTAGAAGAAGACAGGAGTTCCGGAATTGCTTGGCGAGAAGAGATAGAGAAGAAGGAGGAATCCTTTATGGCTGAAGGATCAAGAGCGACTCGGCGAGAAACACTGTACGCACTAGCGATGTCGGTCTTCGGATGCGGATTAGCAGTCGGAAATATCGGATGTACCGCCGCGTTGAGCGAGGTCTTCGCTGAGCCGAATGAATCTAGCCGGAAGCTAGTGGCGTACCTTTCCCGTAGCGGTAATACGCGCGTCATCGCGGGTCAACTGAAACGCACCTTCTCTGCCGACATCTTCGAGATACGCACGGCGACCCCGTGGCCCGAAGACTACGAGGAGATGGTTGCGTGGGCCTCGCGGATGCGCGAGTCGGCCACGCCTCCGCGCTTGGCCGAGAGCGTTTCTGAAATCAAGGAATACGATGTCGTCTTCCTGGGATCACCTATCTGGGGGACAGCCCTTCCGGCTCCCGTGCGTACTTTCTTAGCCACGCACGATCTCTCCGGCAAGACGCTGGTTCCATTCTTCACGTATGGCTGTTGCGGCGCAGGTAGTGCGCCGGAGACCATCGCCAAACTCGCTCCTCGCGCAAAAATCCTGGAACCTTTCTCTCTCAAGTGCGATCAGGAGCGCGACACGTTGAACAGCGTCAAAGATTGGTTGCGGTCCGCCGAGGCGCAACTCTGAGTGATTGAGGCAGGCAATAACTGCAGCCACCAATAGTGAAAGCGACAAATATTGTCGTCATCGGCCGGAAGATTGGCGCATTTCGCAGGGCAAGGAGCTTGGCCGCAATCCTAACCTACAACTGTGCTTGCTTTATCGAGCGGGCAGTAACTACTCGTGATTCGGAGGACACAAATGAAGAAGCGTGTGTTGGGTAAGAGCGGTCTTGAGGTATCAGCACTCGGCTTTGGGTGCATGGGGCTAAGTTTCGGCTTCGGTCCTGCGACCGAAAAGAGCGAAGCCATCAAGGTGATCCGCGCCGCGTATGACGGTGGCGTGACCTTCTTCGATACCGCCGAAGCCTACGGCCCGTTTGCGAACGAAGAAGTCGTCGGTGAAGCGCTGGCACCTGTTCGCGACAAGGTGATCATCGCAACCAAGTTCGGTTTCGAGAACGGAGTTCCGAGTCAGGGCACAAACAGCAAACCGGAACGGATCAGGGCCGTTGCCGACGCAGCGTTGAAGCGCCTCAAGACGGAGGTGATCGACCTCTTCTATCAGCATCGCGTCGATCCAAAGGTGCCGATTGAGGAAGTAGCTGGCACGGTGAAAGACCTTATTCAAGAGGGCAAGGTCAAGCACTTTGGCATGTCGGAAGCTGGCGTGGCGAATATCCGTCGCGCCCATGCTGTTCAGCCGGTGACCGCACTCCAGAGTGAGTATTCGCTGTGGTGGCGCGAGCCGGAGAAGGAGATTCTGCCCACGCTGGAAGAACTCGGCATCGGCTTTGTGCCCTTCAGTCCGTTGGGCAAAGGCTTTCTTACGGGAGCCATTTCGGACAAAACGGAATTCGACAAAACTGATTTCCGTAACACCGTACCGCGATTCGCCGCAGACGCTCGCAAGGCGAATCAAGCGCTCGTGGATGCACTCGGGAAGATTGCGGATCGGAAGAAAATGACGAAAGCGCAAATCGCTCTGGCTTGGCTACTCGCGCAGAAGCCGTGGATTGTACCTATCCCTGGAACAACGAAGTTGCATCGTCTTCAGGAGAACCTTGGCGGAGCATCTGTGGAGCTGGCACCGGAAGACTTGGCTGCGATTCAAGATGTCCTCTCCGCTGTTCAGATTCAGGGTGACCGATACGCCGCTCAACACCAGAGCCTTGTAAATCGTTAGTAGCTCACTCCCACTGAAGTGAGGAAAGGAAGAACATGCCGAACTCTGACAACATTGTCCCAGGCCGCAGCTATAAACCCAGCCGCCGTTCCTTCCTGCGCACGACTGGAACCATCGCCGCAGCGACAATAGCTAGTGGTCTTTCCGTGCCTGCCATCGCGAAGAATATCGGCGGTGCGTCTGCTAAACCATTCGTCAGCGGGCGGCGCAGACTTGGCACGCTGGAGGTTTCGAGCGTCGGGATCGGTTGTCAGGATTTCACGGGCACTTTCTACGCCACTGCACCCAACCGGCCCGACATGATTACTTTGGCCCGCACCGCACATGAGCATGGAGTGACACTCTTCGATGCCGCTGAAGCGTATGGCCCGCTGGAGGTCGAACGCATACTCGGCGAAGCGCTCGCACCTGTCCGCAACGAAGTCATCTTCTCTTCCAAGTTCGGCTGGAACATCGATCCCGAGACGGGCAAAAATCTCGGCGGCCTCAACAGCCGTCCCGAGCATATTCGAGCGTCGGTCGATGCGATGCTGAAGCGCTGGCGCACCGACCGTATCGACATGCTCTATCAACACCGTGTCGATCCAAATGTCCCCATTGAAGATGTCGCCGGCACGGTGAAGGACTTAATCGCGCAGGGGAAGGTCTTGCATTTTGGCCTCTCCGAACCCGGCCCCGAGACACTACGCCGCGCCCACGCTGTGCAGCCGCTTTCAGCCGTGCAGAATGAATACTCCCTTATGGCGCGTGACCCCGAAGCGCAGATTCTCCCCATCTGTAAAGAGCTGGGCATCGGTTTCGTATGCTGGAGTCCTCTGGCGATGGCGTTTCTGACCGGAGCCATCGATCAGAACACGCAATTCCAGCGAGGCGACTTTCGAGCGATGGTGCCCTGGTTCGCTCCAGAGAACCGTGCGGGAAACCTCGCTCTTGTCGCTGTGGTCAAGCAATGGGCACAACGCAAGAAGGCAACGCCTGCGCAGCTCTCTCTCGCGTGGTTGGCAGCACAGGAGCCCTGGATCGTTACCATTCCCGGCACCACCAAGATGCCGCACATGCTGGATAACGTTGGTGCGGACTCCGTTCACTTCACTCCCGCTGAACTGCGAGAGTTCAATGCCGCGTTAGCTCGCACTCCCGTTCACGGCGCACGATTGCCCGCAGGCGTGCTCTCACTTTCGGGCGTCGAAGCAGCACCGAAGAGATAGAACGTGAACGATCAGCCACGCTACTTCAAGTTCCTGCACCGGCCAATCACACAAGGAGAGAGACACATGAAAACTTTGATGTTAGGCGTATTCCTATCAACGCTGCTTATGCAATCGTCCAGCGCACAGCAATCGCCGGCACCACCAACGGAAACTATTAAGACTGCCGCAACTCATACACCTGAGCAACAGGAAGTCCTCGATCTCTCAAAAGCGAAATGGGATTGGATGGCCGACAAGAAGGTAGATTCCTTAGAAACCCTTTTTGATGACAAAGCCATGTTCACTCACATGGGGGGAACCTGGGGCAAAACCCAGGAGCTGGCGACGATCAAAAGCGGCGGCATCTGGTACAAGAAGGCTTTCGTTTACGCAAGTGATGTTCGCATCATCGGCGACACAGCGATCCTGCTCAATGACATTGATTTGGTGGCAGTAGTGGGTGGAAAGGAGGTCACAAATCCTTTCATGGTGACCGAGGTGTACATCAAAGAAAACGGCAAGTGGAAGATGGGCCAACTCACGTTCTCGCACCTGCTTAGGCCGGTCAAAGTGGATAGCAATAAGAATTAGTCACAAACGTCGAGAGTGAATCTGCTAGTGCTTCTTAGCAGAGGCGAAAGAGAGGATGTTATGAAGACTTGGCTGATCACGGGATGTTCTTCAGGAATCGGGCGCAGCCTTGCGCAAGCAGTTCTAGAAGCCGGATACAACGCCGTCATCACTGCCCGGAAGGTGGAGGATGTCGAGGATTTGACTTCTGCTTTTCCCCAGACAGGAGTAGCGGCCGCGCTGGACGTGACGAAGCCGGACCAGATCGCGTCTGCGGTCAAGCTTGCAGAACAGCGCTTTGGCGGAGTGGATGTACTGGTCAACAATGCCGGGTATGGCTATCGAGCGGCGGTAGAGGAAGGTGACGATAAGGACGTTGCCGACCTTTTTGCCTCAACGTTTTTCGGCGATGTCGCATTGATCAAAGCGGTTCTTCCCGGAATGAGAACACGCCGGGAGGGCACCATTCTGAACATCTCCTCGATTGCCGGGCGATGGTCCAATCCTGGGTCGGGCTACTATTCCGCCGTCAAGTTCGCGATCGAAGGGATGTCGGACGCGCTCCGCAAAGAGGTTGGACCGCTAGGCATCCGAGTGGTGGTCGTCGAGCCCGGCGCCATGCGGACTGATTTCGCTGGACGCTCCCTCAAGGGGACAAAAACGGTGATTGACGACTATGCCGATACGGTGGGACCACGGCGTAAAGAAAATGACAAATCAAGCGGGACACAGCCCGGTGATCCCGCGCGTGCTGCGCGTGCGCTGATCAAGATCGTTGAATCGGAGAAGGCTCCCTTCCGGCTCCTGCTCGGCAGCGATGCTGTCAAGATCATCAGCGCCGAACTCGATGCGCAGCGGAAAGAGGTGGACGATTGGAAAGAGCTGAGCGTCAGCACCGATTTCCCGTCCGGTGGCCAGGCTTGATATTTCGAGCAGCACGTAAGAAACGAAGGGAGAACAAGAAATGCAGAAACGAACATTAGGCAAGGATTTGGAGGTCTCCGCACTCGGGCTTGGGTGCATGGGCATGACTTCGGCCTACGGCCCGGCCTCAGACAAGGGTCAGATGATCCAGTTGATTCGCACCGCCCATGACCGGGGTGTCACCCTGTTCGATACGGCTGAGGCCTATGGGCCGTTCGCGAACGAGGACCTTGTGGGCGAGGCGCTCGAACCGATCCGCGATCAGGTCGTGATTGCCACGAAGTTCGGCTTCGACATCGACCCTCAGACCGGCAAGCGCGGTCCCGGCACCAACAGCCGCCCCGAGCACATCAAGGCCGCAACGGAAGGCTGCCTGAAGCGGTTGCGCACCGACCACATCGACCTGTTTTACCAACACCGTGTTGACCCCGACGTGCCGATCGAAGAGGTCGCCGGCGCCATCAAGGACCTGATTGCCGAGGGTAAAGTGAAACACTTCGGCATGTCCGAAGCCGGGATAGAGACCATCCGCAAGGCACATGCCGTCCAGCCAGTCGCAGCGGTGCAAAGTGAGTATTCGCTGTTCTGGCGCGGGCCAGAAGACGGACTGCTCCAGACCTTGGAAGAACTGGGCATCGGCTTTGTGCCGTTCAGTCCGTTAGGCGCTGGATTTCTTACGGGGCAGATCGACGAAAATACTAAGTTCGATCCCAGTGACTTTCGCAACAACGTGCCACGCTTTTCCCCCCAGGCACGGAAGGCGAACATGGTACTCGTACACGCCGTCCAGGCTGCCGCAGAACGCAAGGCCGCGACACCGGCGCAAATTGCACTCGCCTGGCTGTTGGCAAAGAAGCCGTGGATTGTTCCGATTCCTGGCACCACCAAGGTCGAGCGGTTGGAGGAGAACCTGGGCGCACTCAACGTCGAGTTGACAGACAGCGATATCAAACAGATCGAAGAGGCTGTTTCGAAACTGTCGCTCGAAGGCGAGCGTCTTCCGGAAGCTGCACTCAAGATGACTGGACGCTGAGCAATGCCTTTGCGGTGGCGACGAGAGGCCGCCACCGCAGAACGGACGGCCATGAAGACATTTCTAACAGTCGGGATTTCGCTTTTTATGCTCGCATCAGGTGCGCAGAGCCAAACAGCCACGGGACAGGAAACGATCAGGATATGGCGAAGTGGCTCGCAGACCTCTCGACAGGGTCCGGCTGAGAACTTTACTGGTTCCGTGCGTGTCGATCCTCTGTTCCAGGCGAGCGCTCCGTCGCGTGCCTCCGGTTCTCTCGTCACGTTCGAGCCCGGCGCACGCACCGCGTGGCATACGCACCCGCTGGGACAAATCCTCATTGTAACGGCGGGCACGGGCCGCGTGCAGCGGTGGGGCGATCCCGTGGAAGAGATCCATCAGGGCGATGTGGTCTGGATTCCACCCGGCCAGAAACACTGGCATGGTGCCGCGCCGAACAGTTCGATGGCGCACATCGCCATCGTGGAACAACTCGATGGCAAGTCCGTTGATTGGATGGAGAAGGTCAGCGATGCGCAGTACAGCGTACCGCTCTCGGCTCCGAGGACGAGCACAGACACTGGCGTGAAGCCCAAGCCATCTCAAGGCGCGATCGGTGACTTTGCTCCCAAACTGGCCCAACTCACCGACGACGTGCTGTATGGCGATGTATGGGAGCGTCCCGAGTTGTCGAAGCGTGACCGAAGCCTCGTGACAGTGGCTGCTCTCATTGCGATGAACCGTCCAGACCAGCTCCGGTCGCACCTCATCCGAGCGCGCGACAACGGCGTGACGCAGGAAGAGTTGATCGAGACCATCACTCACTTAGCGTTCTACTGCGGCTGGCCGAACGCGGTATCCGCCATCCAGGTCGCGAAAGAAGTCTTTGAGAAGAAATGAATAACGAAGGCGCGTGAACGGAGAACCATGCCGACGAAGGAATCTGGAATGGGGAACGTTTGAACCGTCCATCCTCCGCGAGGGCAGCGATGGTGCCGTCAACAGAGATGGGCGGTGCATATCTGTAGCAAAGCATTGAGATGAGCACAAAGGAGAATCCCCGGACATGAGAAAGCAACTTCAGATGATCGCGCTCGCAGTAGGCCTTGTCTTCAGCCATCAGTCGAAGGCTCAAACAGGAGACGCAACGTTCCCCAAGGGGGAGCTGTCCACCGTTAAGAATCACACCGGAAACATCTGGCTGAATGAGTTGAGCGTGGGAGATAGTACATTCGATTCCAGCATTGCGGTAGCGACCTACGATGCTGGGGCGAAGCTGGATTGGCATAGCCATCCCGGCGGTCAGGTTCTGCTCATCACCGAAGGCACCGGCTATTACCAGGAGAGGGGCAAGCCAGTCCAGATTGTTCATAAGGGAGATGTCATCAAGTGCCTTCCAGGCGTAGAGCACTGGCATGGTGCAGCGCGGAACAGTGGCTTTGCCTATATTGCGGTTACGCCAACTCAAAAAGGGAAAACGATATGGTTAGAGCCGGTCAGCGACAAAGACTATAGCAACTTGAAATAGGTCTTGTACGTGCCAACAAAGTAGCATGTCCCTGTAAATCGGCGAACAGTGTTCCCGCTTCGCAGGGTCCCCATAGTACCGTGTACTCGACGGAAACATAGAGATCGATTCTTCTCTATCTATCCCCGAACCGCCATCAGCAATGCGCGCGTCTCCGTCACAACGCGGTCCTGGAACTTCGGATCGCGCACGAGCGCGGAGCCTTGCATCGGATGGCCGCCTTCGTCGTAGTAGACGCCGGTCCGCCCCGAGGTATCCGTCAGGATTTTCGTGATCACGCGCCCGGCCCGCTTCGGGGTGCTCAAAATCTTCATGAAGGGCATGAACAACGGTACGAGCAGCGGCATGATGGACTTCTGCAGGAAGCGCACGAAAGCTCCTGCGCTGTCGCCCCCCAGACCGGTGGTTGGGTTTACGCCCGGTTCGACCGCGTTGAAGTGCAGCCGTGGGGTCTCGCGGGCGAACGCTAACGTCGCAGCAAGGATGGCTTGCTTGGAGGTTGCGTAGGAGTCCATCCCCGGCTTCACGGAACCGCCGGGTTGCCACTCGGCGTGCGCGCTCGCCGTCGCCGAGATATAGCGACCGCCGCGAAAACCGAAAGCCACGGCGGGTTTGCGCTCAGGATCTTCCACGGCGGAAACGATGAAGACGACGTTCGTGCCATCGGGAAGATGCGGTAGGAGCGCCTCCGTCAGCGCGAACGGACCGAGGTGGTTGGTTGCGAACGTCATGTCCCAGCCCAGCGCGTTCTTCGTAGCGACGCCCATCTGCATGATGCCCGCGTTGTTGAGCAGACCTGCAATCGGAAGACGGAGGGCGATGATCTCTGCCGCCGCGCGGCGCACGCTGGCGATATCGGACAGGTCGCACACGACCGACACGGCGCGACCGCCCTTTTGATCAAGAGCCTTCTCGAGCTTGCTGAGCTTTTCACGATCGCGCCCGACCAGGACGACGGTGCCGTGTTTCGCCACCTCAAAGGCAGTGGCCAGGCCGATGCCCGACGTCGGGCCGGTGATGATGTATGCTTTGCGATCAGTTGTATTGGTCCGCATCCTCTGGTCCTCCTTTATGGACCGCCTAAACGTAGCCGCCCGTTACCTCGATGCGCTCTGCATTGATCCAGCGATTGTCCTCGGAGAGCAGCGACGCGATCATCCGGCCGATGTCGTCGGGAAGACCTGCTCGCCCCAGTGCTGTTGCTTCCGCCACCCTTTTGTTCACTCCAGGGTTGTCGCGAACGATGCCGCCGCTGAAATCTGTCTCTGTCGCTCCCGGAGCAACAACGTTAACGGCAATCTTTCGCGGGCCGAGTTCCTTCGCCAGGTGCTTCGACAGCACCTCGACTGCGCCCTTCATCGATGCGTAAACGGCACCACCTGGCGAGGCAAAGCGAGTTCTGGCCGTCGACACGTTGACGATCCGTCCCCCGTCGTTGATGAGAGGAAGAAGCTTCTGCGTCAGGAAGAAAACTCCTTTGAAATGGACCTTGAGGACACTATCGAACTCTTCCTCGGTTGCCGCTTCAAACGGCATGTTGCGGTGGTTGTTGCCGGCGTTGTTGACCAGAAAGTCAAAGCGCGTGGCTCCGAGCTTTGACAGCGCGTCTTTCAAGCTTTCGACAAAGAGATCGAACGATGCGATGTTTCCGGCGTCCAGTTGCAAGGCGATGGCTTCCGCTCCTGCGTCTTTCGCCGCCGCAACGACCGCGACCGCGTCCGTGCCATGAGTGTGATAGGTGAAGATCGTATTAACCCCGTGTCTTGCGAGGCTCTCAACCGTGCTGCGGCCAATACCGCGACTGCCACCGGTGACAATCGCAATTTTCTTTGGGGTAACGGCATTCGTTTCCATTGGCATCTAGATCTCCGATCCGGGTTGTTGTTGCCTGTCTAGTCAGTCTTTATTAACGTAAAAAATATCAATTCAACATGCGCCATAGGGCGTCGAAGCCCTCCTTGCTGTACTTCTTTGCATTGGCAGGGTCCTGGGTCATGAAGTCCATGGTTGCCTCCGCGATGGAATTCATAAGCGCCCCGACGAAGCCTTTTCGCGCTTTTTGCATCGGTCCGTGGGCGCGAGCACGTTCCAGCAATTCGGCGATGGGCGCCATCGTTTTGTGCCCCGCCGCACGGGTATCCGGGGTGATTTCGTCCGATACGCCCAACTGTGCCAGTGCTTTCCGCTTCTGTGGATTGGACACGGCCCAGTTCATCCAGTTCCGCCAGACGTGAAACAACTCCTCACGCGGTTCCGCACTCGCCGAACGATTTTTCAAAATGGCCGACGCCATCTCGGCTTTGATCTCAAGGTACAGATGGTTGAACAGGACGGTCTTGGTCTCGAAGTAGGTGAAGAACGATCCATTCGCGACACCGGCTTCTTTCGCTATGCCGGCTGTCGGCGCACTCAGGCCCTGCATGACGATGATACGCGTCGCCGCCTCCAGAATCGCGCTTCGCTTCTCGTCACTACGCGGACGTGGCATGAAGAAATCATATAGGTAAGCGACTGGACAGTCAACATCGCAAGGACCGGCAAAGGAGGCCTAATCATTCCACGTAATCTGTTCAAACCACAATAATGATCAACTCCTTGGAAGTAGGCTTCCTGGAAGCAATCCGATTGGCGCAACAAAGGAGGTCTTCGTGCAATTTTCCACCTTCAAGCTCGGTCTGCCTGCGTGCTGTTCATGACAGTGTGAATACACCCGGGCGATCGAATGCCTGGTTTCAGCGGCGGGCATGTCTTGTTCCGCATTTGCAGCTCGTTTTAAGAACTGCTCGGGCTGGACTACGTGACCGAGTGGCGGACGCAGAAGGGGATGCGACTATTGCACCAGGATGACAAGAGGCTCATCGACATCGGTCAGTAGGTTATGGTTCTGACGCTGCGCTCACTAAAGGGCCTCAGGCGGGTTGCCGGGACGAATCCCGGTGAATATCTCAAACGCGATTTTGCAGGCCAGGTCAGGCTGGAAGGTGACTTCCGAAGAAGTCGAGCAGGCTCTGAGGAGCGGCAGGACCGAGCAGGACATCGATCATCGCTTCGGCTTCAACAGCTTTGGCAGTGCTGCGGCGGAACAACTCGGTTTCGTAGGTAATGAACGCAGCTTCCACATCGGTGGGATTGGATGCGATCGCTTCACCGAGCTCTGCGCCGTCCAACATTGCAAGGTTCGCGCCTTCTCCGGCCGGCATCATCAGGTGCGCAGCGTCGCCAAGGAGTGTCACGCCGGGCTTTCGCTCCCAACAGTGATCCGCAGGGAGGGTGTAAAGGGGACGGAGCACTGGGTCTGTGTCACTCTCTGTAATGAGCCCTACAAGGGCGGAATTCCAACCGTCGAACTCCCGGGCCAACTTTGCAAGAGCAGTAGCTTTATCAGAGAAGTCGATGGTGTCGAACCATTCGACGGGCCTCTGGAACTGTGTGTAAGCGTGCAGGGCGCCGTTGGGCTCACGGTGTGCGCCAATACCTTTGCCCGGCGCGAATGCAAACAAAGCGCCACCTCCGACTGCCTCCGCGCTGGCTTTGTGGCGAGCATCGCTATCGTGCAAGTACGTCTCAACATATGACACGCCCGTATAAACGGGATTCGCCTGTGACACAAGCGGCCGGACCTTCGACCAGGCGCCGTCGGCACCGATGAGCGCGTCGGAGATGCCTACTGAGCCGTGGGCGAATGTAAGCCGGTGTTGGCCGTTCCCAAGCGGAGAGACCGCAGAGAGCTTATGGTTCCAACGAACCGTATGGGGATCAAGTGAATTGAGGAGAATGCGCCGGAGGTGTCCACGGGGAACCTCGGGCCTGCCTCCGGTTCCGTCGTCAGGTTGGTCGATCAGGATGTTGCCGCTCTTATCTAAGACTCGTGTGGCCTGACCGCCGGGGTGGATGATTGCAAGGAACTCCTCGAAAAGGCCAGCAACCCGAAGGGCGTGCTGTCCGTCTGCTTCGTGAATGTCGAGCATACCGCCCTGACCACGCACATCGGGCGAGGCCTCCGCTTCATAGACCGTTGCTTTAATGCCATTGACCTGCAGAACGCGCGCAAGTGTAAGTCCACCCAGCCCGGCGCCAATGATCGATACGTCTTTATGGAATGCCATTCCATGATTGTGGAATGGCATTCCATTTGTGTCAAGATAGGCGGATGACCAGAAGAATATCGACCCCGCGGCGTGAAGAGCGGCTCTCGCGAGCGGGTCTTGTCGAAGCGTCCATTCAACTGCTGGATGAGAGTGGCGAAGGCGGCTTTACATTGAGTGCCTTGTCGAAACGACTCGGTACTGGTGCTGGAGCGATTTACTGGCACATCGAGAATAAGGATGATTTACTGACTGCGGCCTGCGATGCCGTTGTCGGGCGTGCGATCGATAGCTGTGTTGCCGGGAAAAATCCCAGTGCAAACATCAGAAACATCGCGCTCGGCCTGTTCGATGCCCTGGACGCCCATCCTTGGGTGGGTTCGGCATTGATCAACTCCCCTGGGCAGTTACCTGCGTTGCGCATTCTCGAACGCATCGGCCAACAGATACGCTTACTCGGTGTTTCCAAGAGAAGGCAATGGGGCGCGGTGTCTGCGTTGCTGCACTACATCCTCGGGGTTGGGGGACAGAATGCGGCAAACGGGCAGCTTGCCCGGAAGCGTGGACTGGATCGGGACGACTTCCTAAAGAAGACATCGTCAACGTGGTCTCAGCTCGATCCTCAGAAGTACCCGTTTACACGAAGCATCGCTGCACAGTTCGAGACTCACGACGACAGGGAAGATTTCGTCTCGGGCATCGATTTCATTCTTGGAGGTGTCGGTTCGGCCGCCCGCATGTGAGCGCGAATCCACGCCTCTCTTGTGAAACGCGCTTGTAGTGACTTGAGCTGTCGGTACGGGAGCAGTGGATTGTCTGACGCCCTTTCCTCAGACGGTTCCTCGCAAGTAGTCACCGTGAAGTTGACCTGCTGCTGGAGAACTGAAAAGTGCATCCAGGCGTGCGCGCGCCGTCCTTTGCCGAAAGACACCGTGTTGTCTCGCATTGCCGGCATCGTGCATCGTATCGGTCATCCACACACTGAATTCCTGGTACTTCCAGAGATCAGGCAAGCAGGTTTCGGAATAGCGTAGGAGTTCCGTCGTATCCCCTTCCGCTATTGCCCTAACAAATCCCTGAGCGAGAACATCGACATCGTGTAGGGCAAGGTTCATTCCCTTAGCGCCGGTAGGGGGCACAAGGTGCGCGGCATCACCTGCGAGGAACAGGTTTCGATATTGCATCGGCTCATAGACGACGCTGCGTAGAGGGACAAAGAATTTGTCATGCACCTGGACATTGACGAGGGCTTGGTCGCCCGTTCGCAACCGGATCTCGTTCCATATACGCTCGTCCGGCCAGTCTTCGGCGGTGTCGCTGAGCGCGCACTGCAGGTAGTATCGGCTCCTTTGAGGGCCTCGAGGCAGTTGCGCAGCAAAGCCGCGATCGCTCACGGCCATAATGGGATGCCCCTTAACCGGCGCTTCAACGAGCACGGCGAGCCACGCATATCCAAATTCATGACTGTATCTGGTGAGGACGCCATCCGGAATCGATGTTCGGCTGACGCCGTGGTCGGCGTCACATCCGACAACGTAGTCGCAGGTGAGTTCATGCGCCCCGTTCGCGTCTGTGTAGCTGACGTTTGGGCGCTGCCCCTCCTCATTTTGAATCGTGATGCTGTCTACGTCGAACCGAACATCTCCACCCATGGAGTCGATCAACTCTCGCAGAAGATTGTTGACGAGCATCTGCTGTGTGCAGAACCGGCTCGGGCTGCCGTGATCGCCTGCAATCTCGAATACGCGACCGACGCCATTCAGGCGATATTCAATCGTCGCAGCTACCGGACCGCCCAGCAGCTTGTCTGCCAAGCCCCACCGCTCGAACATGCGAACACCGCGTGCCTCGACGACGCCGGCACGCTGCCGGACTTCAATGTAAGAGCGATTGCGCTTCTCCAAGACCACGCAGGGGATCCCGGACTTGTGTAGGAATGTTGCCAAGGTCAGCCCCGAAGCGCCTGCTCCAATGATCACAATGTTGGTTTTTTCGTGATTTGATGACATGTCCGTTTCCTCAAGTCGAGGTTAGGTTCATGTGCTCGTGGCGACAATGCGGCATCTTGCCAATGAATTCGTAATTCCTGCCAATCAGACAAGCTCAGAGCTCATCCGAGTGATTCGACATGTAGCGGGCTGGAGAGGTGCCGAGCGCCTTGCGGAACATGGTGACAAAACTTCCGGCGCTTTCGTATCCGAGGTCAACAGCTACCTGTTGCACACTGGCTCCCGCCGCCATCCATTGCATAGCGAGGATGAGGTTGAGTTGTTGTCGCCAACGCCCAAAGCTCATTCCGGTCTCCGCGGCTACCACGCGCGCCAGCGTTCGTTCACTTAGACCCGCGTGCCTCGCCCAAAACTCGATCGTTCCGCGGTGAGCTGGATTCTCCATCATGCTTGTGAAAATCGAGCGGAGCCGCGGATCGGTGGGCATCGGAAGGTGAAGGCCTCCGGTGGGAGCTGTTGCAATCTCATTCAACAGCAACGCCGTAAGGTGATGTTCCGTGTCATCCTGCGGAAGGTTCACCGCGAGTTGCGCAGATCGAATGATCAGCTCTCGTAGCAGCGGAGTGACCGTGATCGCCACACACTCTGCCGGTAGCACCCGGCATTCCGCTGGATCGATGAAGACCGCGTAACCTTCAATGTTCCCCGACACAGCGACACGATGCCTCGTCTCACCCGGTACGAAGAGGGCAGATTGTGGTGGAACAAGCCATACGCTGCCGTCAGCCTCACAGGTTGCAACACCTGAGAGAGACAACATGAGTTGTGCCTTCTGATGAGAATGGAAATCTGAATCCCAGCCCGCCCTCTGCATCTTTACCCCAACCGTCAAGACAGGTCGCGATGCGTTCAACACCTCTTCCAGGAGTTCAGGAGAGTCCGTATGCGGATGGTGTAGAACGGGCATAAGCGTGAGATGCGGAATCGTGCGAGCGATACACCCATAAGTGTATCGCTGAATGAATCTGTATTGCGAGAGCAGTGAAGAAAGGAGATTCGGCAAGCGGCGGTATCACCCATCCGAGGCTTTGGCGAGGGGGGAGTTTGTGGCGTGAATGCGCGGAGCAAGAATACGGGGGAAACCACTCGCGCCGTTCCATGACGGGCCCATCCATGTCCTTTGTCAACGGAACTCTCGAATATCACCGTGACGATGTGCCCAGCTCCCGCACCAGCGGGATGAACGAACGTAGTCGTCCTATCCAGCGCTGTGGTGACCCTAAGCTCCTAGCCGACATGCCCAGATGAAGCCCTCGAGTTCTCCTACAACCGTCGTAACGATCCCGCTGTGTTTCTCCCTCTTGGCGGTCTTGGAGCGATAGCGAGTGCAGAAATTAGTCTGCGCTTTCTATGCGATGTTGCGAACCGTCTTCTGAGCCCAGAAACGATTCGTTCTCAAACAAAAGCGGCCACGGATCGTTTCATGGCACGACTGTCTCGAGAGGCTAGCTTGTGCCGCGTCGCCCGGGCGTCTTTACGTATGCGCCGTTCTTCCGAGTGAAGGCATGTGACAGATCGCACATACACAGATGGAATCGAGGCGTACGCTTGTCCTCTCACGGAGAGTTGACGCGATGGCCATCTTGGTTGCACTGAAATCTCCGTACATGCAATGCGCAATAAGGGATGACAAACCCGTTATTCGCCGCCGTCGCGTCCACGGGACTGCGACGCGCGAAAGCAAGACGCGATTCTTGAAAGCAAGCCACTGCATCGTAGCGTTGGCGGCCTTAGGCGCAACGACATGCATACATGCGGCGACGCCAAAGACGAGCGGAGTCTATCTGACCGCCGCCGATTACAGCAATCAACATCTAGCGTTCGAAGGCGACTGCCGATCGAAAGCCCACAGGCTCGCCCTTCACGATGTTCTAAATAAGCCCTACATCGACGTGACACATGAATCGGAGAAGCATCGCTATGCAAAGAGCGAACTTTTCGGCTTTCGTTCCTGTGACGGTCACGACTACCGCTTCAGCTCAAAGCTCGAATATCAGATTCTGGAGGCCCGAGAACTCTACATCTATTCTCGGGATGTTAAAGAATCACGCGGCAAAGGAATGCCGCAGACTATCCGGACGTACTACTTTAGCGCGGGAGCGGACGCGGAGATTCTTCCCTTGACGCTAGAGAACTTGAAACGAGGTTTTCCAGAGAACCACAAGTTTCATGATCTGCTCGACGCCAACTTTGGTGCGGGACAAGACCTCGAAGAGTACGACGGATTTCACAAGATGTTCAAGGTAAACCGACTACTGATCGCTTCGAAAGAATGACAGCCCGAAGATGCGGCGAACCCATGGAACTGCTGCTGGAAATGAGCGAGGAACGATATGGACATGACGAACCACAGTAAGAGGAAAACAACCGCCTCGATAACCGTGATGCTATTAGCCTCTGCGATGTTGTTGAACTCTGCCCGAGCCGGAGCGCAGATGGCTATGCCATCCTCCGAACCAGCTCAACCGCAGACACAGGCCGATGCATCGACTCAGGCGCAGGATACGCAAGCTCAGATCAATCAACTGAAACGCCAGGTCGCCCGTTTGCAGGCCGCATTACAGCAAAGCAGGGCCAGTAAATCCGGCTCGGCAAAAAGCTCGATGTCCGGCGCTAAGCCAGCAATGGGGATGGACGACGACTCTAGCGAAATGGGCGGTATGTCTTCCAGCGGCATGAAAGCGCCGATGTCTCCGATGAAGGATGATATGGACGAAATGGGCTCCATGCCCTCTTCGGACGGATCGATGAAAAGCGATTCCGCAGCGCCCATGTCCGCGCCGGGCTGTTGCGGGATGAGCATGGGCAAACCGATGCCGAACATGGGTGGCATGGCAGACGACAAGATGGGCGGCGGTATGCCATCCAAGAGTAATAGCTCCATGTCCGCGTCAAGAGCTGCCGATGCACCTCATGTCCTGCACGTTGGCGCGAAAGATTTCTTTCTGGATCATGCTCAACACATCGGTCTCACGTCCGATCAAAGGCTAAGGCTTGAACGAATCAAAGCCGACGCCAAACGAAACAAGACAGCTTCACAGAAGCAGATTGATGTAGCTGAGCAGGAGTTATGGAAACTCACCAGTGCGGACCAGCCTAACTCTGGGGAGATCGACATGAAGGTTCAAGAGATTGCCAAATTGCGGGCAGACCAGCAAATGGCATTCATTCATGCGGTTTCTGCGGCCTCAGATGTCCTGACGCCGGAGCAGCGCGCCGTAGCGGTAAAGGCCATGGCTTCTGCGAACCCCGCGAAATCGCCGATGCCGAAACAGCCTATGAAAATGGAGTAGGGCGTGCCCTTGTCCATGTGATCCAGAAGGTAAAGCATGATGCCGACGAAACACCTCGGTGAGACTCAAACTCTGACGCCAATGACAGAGTTCTCCTGCTTTGCCCAGGGTGCGCATACAGTCTGTCTCGCCGGGACATTCAACGCATGGAACCCGGAAGCGAATCCCATGACCCGCGACGACGAGGGCAATTGGAGAGTCGCTCTCGCTTTGGCACCGGGCAGATACGAATACAAATTCGTAGTCAATGGAGTCTGGTGCTGCCGCCCAGGATGCCACGATCTTGGTCAGGAATGCGGAGACTGCGTGAGGAACGACTTCGATACGATGAACCGCGTGATTGAGGTGCGTTGAATGGCCGTCTGGAAGAGAAATCGAAGTCCGGTGATCGGGGCGTTTCTGCTGGCCATGGCCTGCGGGTTGGCTTTGGGCCAAATGACGCCGGAGGAACACGCCAGTCACCACGCAGCAGCTCCCACTCCAGATCAGACGGCACAGCCTGCGAGTGGAATGCCTTCAGGCATGAGCGCTCCCGCTGCTCCATCCGCGCCGGGTTCTTCTGCTCCTGCGAGCGGAATGACGATGAGCCCCGCGGACATGCTCAAAATGATGCAGCCCGCCTGTTGTGGGGCAGCTTCCAATAACCCTATCTTCCCAGCACTGATGGCGCTTCCGCCTCTGTCTGCGGCAGAGCGCGCGCGGGTCGAACAACTGGCGCGAGATCGCATGTCGCAAGGGAGCGAGATGTTATCCCACGGTCTCGATCAGCTCGCTACTTCGACTGCCGTGAATGACTATCCCGCGATGCAGGCGGCCTCGGCTCACATGCGTGAAGGGATGGATGGATTTCAGAGCGGTCTCGCCGCCGAACGTGCTCTACAGGAAAACCAAAACCCGCAAGTCGTAGCCTTGCGCTGGTTCCGCACAGAACTCAATCTTCCCGATCAGAATGGCGCACAGCCCGGCCTCTCGATGTTCCATTGGTTCATCATGCTTGCATTGACCATCTTCGCGGTTGCGATGATCTGGTTGTATTTCAATAAAATGCGGCGCGCGGCTGCGCTTTTCGGGAGATTCGATCCCGACAAGGGACCGCCGTCGAACGGTCCACCCAACCCACCGGGAGGGTCACCGCCACCTTCAGGACCGAAAGCGTCCCCTTCCTCGCAGTCATCGCCTACTGAGCCGAAAGCAGCCGCCACGACCGAAATATCCACCTCTATTCCGCTGCCCGCGGCGCCCGCGACAGAAGGATCGCCGTCCTCGTCTCAATCTCTCCCGGTCACCGCGAACTGGCGAGGACAGCTTCGCGTAGCGAGCATCGCGATGGAGACGCCGACCGTGAAGACGTTCCGGTTGGTTTCACCGACCAACGACCGCTATCTTCCGTTTACGTTCCTGCCGGGCCAGTTTCTCAATGTCGCGTTCTGGATTGGGGGCGCGAAGATGAACCGCTCCTACTCCATCTCGTCCTCACCGAATGAGCGCGAATATGTCGAACTCACCATTCGTCGCGAGCCTCGCGGAGCGGTCTCCCGACACATTGATGATCTTCTTAAAGTGGGCGATCTCGTCGATTGCGGAGGGCCGGTGGGAAAGTTCACCTTTACCGGAACCGAAGCAGACAGCATCGTTCTTCTCTCCGGTGGTGTGGGCGTTACACCCATGATGAGCATCTCTCGCTACCTCACGGAACTGTCCTGGCCAGGAGATATCTTTTTCGTTTATAGCTGTAGCACTCCGGCGGATGTGATTTTTGCAGACAAGCTGCCTGCACTTCAGCGCCTCAACCCGAAGCTGCACCTGCTGATAACCATGTCCAGACCGAGCGGCACAGATTGGAAGGGAGCGCGGGGACGCATCACCAAGGAGTGGCTTACGCAAATGGTGCCGGACCTTGCCTCGCGGCGATGTCATCTATGCGGACCACCAGCGATGATGGATTCCGTGAAAGCGATCTTCGCCGAACTTGGGATTCCAGCAGATCACTTGAAGACCGAAGCATTCGGTGCGGTAAAGCCTGTTCCGGCTCTGGCAGGCACGAGTGCGAAACCATCGACCGCCGCAACAGGCCCTCTCGTCACTTTTTCGAAAAGCGGCAAGTCGGCCAAGGTTCGCATGGACCTTCAAGTGGGAGATAGTCCTCCGAGGCAGAGCATCCTCGAACTTTCCGAAGAACTTGGCATCGGTATTGAATTCTCCTGCCGCGTGGGAACCTGCGGGCTATGCAAGGTCAAGATGACCTCCGGTGAAGTCGATATGGAGGTGCAGGACGCACTTGACGACAACGATAAAGCCACCGGCATCATTCTCGCCTGCCAGGCAAAACCGACAAGCGATGTCGTGGTGGTTGCGTAACCATGAACGAGCGCGAACGCATCATTGTGAGCGGTGCGGCCTGCGTCTTACTTGTCGCGTGGCTTGGCTTTCTCTTTCACAGCTCACCACGCTTCGCGGGAAGCCCGGTAGGCACAGCGTTCGGGATCGCGGGCGCCGTGCTCATGCTCGTCCCGCTCCTCTATCCAATCGCAAAACGAATCCCTCTTTTGCATGCAAGCATCACACGTCATGTTTCGATGCAACGGCTCCTGGCGTGGCATGTTTACGCGGGTGTCTTTGGTCCGGTCCTGGCCGTCGTCCACTCGGGACACAGGTTCGATAGCCCATTAGGAGTCCTGCTGATTGCTCTGATGTTTCTGGTCATCGTGAGCGGGTTTGCAGTTCGCTATCTGCTTACCTATGTCAACCAGGACATCAAAGACAAACTGATTCTGCTTCAGACGGCCAGAGGCGACCTCGACAGCGCTTGGGGAGTGCTCGAAAACTCCCCCGCTCAACTGAGGGGACTTCCTAAGACGCCAGTCATGACAGCCGGGCTCGCGTCGTTGGGGATCGAACTGCCGTTCAGCGGCCCCGCCGGAGAGGTCATGCGTACCGCGGAAAGCGTGGCGGACCTGGAATACGCGATTGCTACCGATGATCTCCTGAAACTCTGGTTCAGCCGGTCTCTGAAGCTGCATATCGCGTTCTCCATTCTGCTCTACCTCCTGCTTGCATTTCATATCGGGGCCGAGATTCATTTGGGCTTACGGTGGCTTGCATGAACAAGACCGTCACCGGCATCATCACAGTCCTCGCAACCGTCGCATCGGTTGCGATCCTGTACGTGATGTTTGGGCCGCACTCTGCAACGAACCAGATCGGCTGGCAGCGGTGGGTCGAGCCTGGGCAGCTTTCGAGCGGTCACGCCTCTCTGGAGAACAATTGCGCTGCATGTCACACGTCTGTCACCGGGGTCTCGGCGACGAAATGCATCGCGTGTCATGCGAATAACGCGGAATTGCTGCAACGCCAACCCACTGCGTTTCACGCCAATGTCGGAACTTGCAGTTCGTGCCATATCGAGCATCAGGGGCTGGCGGCACGGCCAGCGACGATGGACCATGAGGTCTTCAGTACGATCAGCCTCAAACAATTGAGGCGCGGTGCGTCGGGCGACCAGGAAGCTGAGCACAAGCTAAGGGTGTGGTTGGGCGTTCTTTCCCAGCCTGGTCATAAGAACTCTGTCTATCCCCATGCCAGTGCCAAGGAAGCATCTTTGAACTGCGCTTCCTGCCACTCCAACCAAGATCCCCATTTTGGCTACTTCGGCACCGACTGCGTTCAGTGCCACGCCACAACTACCTGGACGGTGGCAGGCTATCAACACCCTTCGCCACGTTCGACGCTCTGCAACGAGTGCCATAAGCCACCGCCAAGCCATCTGATGGGCCACTTCACCATGATGGATCAGGGGATGACAGGCCAGAAGGACGCCAAGCTCGGCGAATGCTTCAAGTGTCATCAGACAAACTCCTGGAATGACATCAAAGGCCTGGGCTGGTTCAAGATGCACTGAAAACATCTCCATCGAATGCGCAGCGAACGCCTCCTTTTGTGAAGGCAGGAGACCGTTCCTTGTGATAATTGTCACAAAGGAAACCTGCCCCTCTGGAGTAGGATAGCTAGTGCATGAAGCTGCGCTCGACATTCATCCCGTTCCTGCTTGCCCTGCTCATTTCCGTGAGCACGATGGGGATGGCGTGCGATCTCAAGTGCAGCATGCCTCACCACCATCACCAGATGATGGGCGATTCGGGTGGCAAGACCGCATCCAGATCAATGGATATGCCCGGCATGTCCGACGAGGAGATGCAGGCTATGCCGATGGCCTCGCAGAACACAGCTCATGCGGAGTCGTACGTTTCCTCGGCCTGCAAATCACCGTGCAGCATTGATTCCAACTGGGTCGATGGCAAGAAGTCGTTCGGTCACGAACTCGTAGCAGTTGCATCACATATCGCTGTTCCTGCTCCGGTTCCAGTGACTACGACCGTATCCATTGGACTCGGCTCAAGGCCGCCTCCGCGAACGTACCGAACCCCCACCATACTGCGTATCTAAATCCTCATCGCATAGCTGCGTCCTGATACGTTGCCCGGCTTTGCCCAGGCGCGCCTTTTCTGGCGTATCTCGGCAAGCCAGCGGCTTCTCGCAAGCTGTCGTGCTTCACCGACGAATGAGGATTCCATGAGTAACAGACGTACTTTTCTTCAAAGCGCATTCGCGCTGGGTGCCGGGCTGTCCGCCGCGCCAAGACTCTTTGCGGAACGGGCCGCAAACATGCCCGGGATGAAAGGCATGTCGTCAGGAACTTCCATTCCTGTGAACACACCGGACATCCCCAATCTGCCATTCACCATGGATAATGGCGTGAAGGTTTTCAACCTGATCGCCGAGCCGGTCAAGCAGGAAATCCTTCCCGGCAGAACCCTCGACCTTTGGGGCTACAACGGCAGCGCGCCGGGGCCAACGATCCAGGTGAACGAAGGCGACCGCGTGCGGATCGTTTTCGACAACCATCTCCCCGAACCCACCTCCATGCACTGGCATGGCTTTGAAATCCCGGAAGCGATGGACGGAGTTCCCGGCATCGGTCAGAAGCCTGTGCCGCCTGGAGGCCGCTTCGTCTATGAGTTCATGCTCCATCAGCACGGGACCTTCTTCTATCACTCCCACATGGCAATGCAAGAGATGCTTGGGATGATCGGGGCATTCATCATGCACCCGAAAGAACCCTACGCCCCTGCCGTGGCCTCCGACCATGTCGTCATCCTGCAGGAGTACGCGGTACTGCCGAATAACAACGTCCCGAACACGATGAATATGGAGTTCAACTGGCTCACCTTTAACGGCAAAGTTGGCCCGGCTGCGACTCCGCTCGTCGTGCGGCAGGGAGACCGGGTTCGCATCCGCATGATCAATCTCGGGATGGATCACCACCCGATCCATCTCCACGGATTCACCTTCTGGACTACAGGCAATGAAGGCTGGCGTCTACCGGAATCGCAGTGGATGCGGCGAAACACGGCACTCGTAGGAGTGGCGCAGGCGCAGGACATTGAATTTGTTGCCAATACACCCGGCTCATGGATGCTGCATTGCCATCTGCCCCATCACATGATGAACCAGATGTCTTCCACCGTGGGCAAGATGACTCGTCTCGGGCACGGCATGAGCGCTGGGGAGGATATGGAAGCCGGCATGGGCATGCTCACCGGCTCCGGGAATGCAACCTCAGACAATCGAGGGCCAAGTCTCGGGCGAGCTCTCGGCGTAGGTTCGACGGCTGACAATCCAACCTCCAATGGACCGCTTTCTCATAGCAAGGCAATGTCCAACATGCCAGATATGGATATGGGTAACGGACAGATGGCAGACGTCGCTCAGGATGCAAATCACGTTCCGGGCTTCCCCCAGGACGCCTTCATGGAAGGCCCCATGATGGCCATGGACAAGATGGTTGCGAAGCCTGAGACCTTCGGCCTCCCAGAAGGCTGGAGCGGATTCATGGGCGGCATGATGACCCTCGTCCGCGTCCTTCCTCCCGATCAATACGAACACTTTCTCGAACTCAAGAAGAAACAACCGATGGAGAAGATGCCGGGGATGGGAGGAGACCATGGCGCGTAACAGACAAACACTCGAACAGTTCGCTGTCGCAGTCATGCTTTGCTCCCTGGCCGCAGCGGGACGAGCGCAGCAGAGCAACATGCAGGATATGCCGGGAATGCAGATGCCATCAGGTCAAGATCCGAATGCCCATCCGCAACAGCCGCAAATGCAGGGCATGCCCATGGACCGTATGCAGCACCCGCATGACGCTGCGATGGACACCAAAGAGTATCAGCAAGACCTGCCATCCGGCACTGTTGTGAAGCTGGAGGACTTGGAGCAGATGGCACTCAGCCATAACCCAACATTCTCGCAGGCCAATGCAGATGTTCGGGCAGCCGAAGCCGCAAGAAAGCAAGCGGGACTCTATCCGAATCCGACCGTCGGTTATTACGGCGATGAGATTCGTGGCGGGTCGTTCCAATCCGGCAAGGAGGGAGCGTTCATCAACCAAACGATTGTTCTAGGCGGCAAGCTCGGAGCGGCGAAACAAACCGCGGAACAAGAGCGGTTGCAAGCCGTCACGAATGTCGATGCACAGCGCTATAAGGTGCTCAACAACGTTCGGAGCCTCTACTACCAGGTGTTGGCGGCGCAACGGCTCGTGCAGGTTCGCCGTCAACTTCTAAACCTCGCTGGCGATGCGGTTCAGACAGCCCACCAGCTTGGGAATGTCGGCCAGGCAGATCGTCCCGATGTGCTGCAGGCCGAGGTGGAAGCAGAACAAGCAGAGCTTGCCTTGCAGACCGCGAAGCAGAACTACCAGACGCTGTGGCAGACCTTGGCGGTTACGGTGGGCAATCCGGCGCTTCCGCTTGGCCGCGTTGAGGGAAACCTTGAGGATGTCCCTCATCTGGACCAGCAGGAATGGCTCGCAAAGATGCTCAGCGACAGCCCCCAGGTGAAGTATGCACAGCAAGACGTTGACCGCGCTCAGGCGGCCTTACGCGAGGCAAAGAAGGTTCCGATTCCCGATCTCCAGATCAGCGCGAACCTGTCGCAGGACAACGAACCGCTGGAAACAGCAAACGCCCGGACCGGCATTGTGAGCGGCGCTCAGGTTGGCGTTCAATTGCCGATCTTCAACCACAATCAGGGGAACATTCAAAAGGCCAAGGCGCAGCTGGAGCGCAGCCAGGCGGAGTTGCAACGGCAGCAACTCGAACTGCGAAGACAGGTCAGCACGCTCTTTCGCGATTACACGGTTGCCAACATGACGGCAGATCGTTACCGGACCAGCATGTTGCCCCGCGCACAGAAGGCCTACGAACTGTACAGCGGCAACTATCAGAACATGGCGGCGGCCTATCCCCAGGTGTTGATTGCGCAGCGGACACTTTTTCAACTCCAGGCCGATTACATTCGCTCCCTCGAAACCGTGTGGATGAACGCCCTGCAAATCCAAAGCTTTGGCTTATCGGATGGATTGTCCGCACCCTCCGCTCCTGTGGGACGTTCTCTCAGTTCCTACAACGGCGGGAGTAGCGCTGGTTCCGATCAATAAGGAGGGCAGTATGAAACGTTCGGCATGGCGTGTAGTCACGTTGATTGTCCTTCTTGTCGTGGCAGGGATAGGCATATACGCCTATCGGGTCATCCGGCGTGGCTTCAGCACGCGCGAGGAACCCGGCGCAATGGAAGCAGCCCTCGCCACGTCGGCGCGAAGCATGGCGATTCCTGCTCGCTACAAGAGCATGAAGAATCCTGTAACGGCGACGCCGGAAGTCATACGGGAAGGGATGGAGCATTGGGCAGATCATTGCGCTACCTGCCACGCGAATAATGGCAGTGGCGACACGATGTACGGCAAGGCCATGTACCCGCGACCACCGGACATGCGCAGGGACAGAACGCAAAACCTCTCCGATGGCGAGTTGTATTCCATCATCCAGAACGGGGTCCGCCTCACCGGCATGCCCGCGTTCGGCGACGCCGGAGACGATGACATCGATAGCTGGAAGCTCGTTGTTTTCATCCGTCATCTGCCAACGCTTACGGATCGGGAGCAGATGGAGATGGAGAAGCTCAACCCGAAGTCTCCCCGGGAGATGCAGGAAGAGATGGAAGAAGAACAGTTTCTAAACGGCGGCAAGCCGTCCATGCCGTCGATGACCCCGCACACGCACCACTAACCCAAGAGGAGAGTTGAATCATGAAACGCATACTTGCACTGCTACTTGCAATCGGTCTGTTTACGAGCGTTGCCTTTGCACACAACGGAATGGAACACGTCATGGGAACCGTAGCGAGCATCACGGACGCCTCGATCGTGGTGAAAACCACGGATGGGAAATCGCAGGCCGTTGTCCTCAATGCCGAGACGAAGTACGCCAAGATGGACACCACAATTGCTTTGAAAGACATCAAGGTTGGAGACCATGTCGTCATCCATGCGAAGAAGAAGGAGACCCAGCTGATCGCCGTCGAAGTCAAGGTGGGTATGGACATGAAAGGCATGGACGACATGAAGGGTATGAAGATGGACCACTAGCGATAGGGGTCATCGGTATCCAGGCTCGCCCACAATTTGGGCGGCCTTTCAGGAGGATCTTTATGTCAACTTGTTCTTCTCCCGATGGACGTTGCCTGACTTGCGAATCGCGCAAGACCCGGCTGTTCTGCAACTTTTCTGCGGATGCGTTGGTGCGTTTCGACGGTCTGGGATCGCACATCCCTTTTCCCGAACGCTTCGTCGTGTTTGAAGAGGGCAATCCAGCAAAAGGCGTCTTTGTCGTATGCAAAGGCCGCGTCAAGCTCACTTCGTCCTCTCTGGAAGGCCGCGCGATGATCCTGAAAATCGCCGGCCTCGGAGATGTGCTCGGATTGGCCGCCGTGCTGGGCGAACATCCGTATGAGGTGACGGCGGAGACGCTGGAGCCCTGTAACTTCAAGTTCGTCGCACGAGACGATTTTCTCCGGTTTCTCGGATCGTTTGGGGAGGCAAGCTGGCATGCTACCCAGATGTTGGAGAAGGAGTACCAGGCAGCTCTTCTTAGCGCTCGACGCCTGGCACTTTCGGGGTCAGCCATCGGGCGCTTGGCTCATCTCCTGCTGGATTGGGGGCTCGCCTCTTCTGAGGCCGAATGTCCATTGCGGTTCAATATGACTTTGAGACACGATGAAGTGGCTAACATTGTAGGGACGTCACGCGAGACAGTGACGCGCCTCCTGAATCAATTGGAGCATCGAGGATTGATCAAGCGCAGGGGCGCAGCGGTGACGATCCCCGCCCCGGGCAAACTGAAGATTCTCATCAAGTAACCGAAGACGAACGGACCGGCCGCTATGAGGAATCGCCGCAGACAGCCTGCATTTATGGAAAGGTAAGCAAGGATAATGATGACAGTTCACGCGAGCGCTCCAGACCCATCTGTAAGTTCAGATAACGCGCTGCTCGCTGAGCTTTTGGCGCACCGCGCTCAGTTTCTGGCGTTTCTAGCCGCGAGAGTTGCGGATTCCGCTACCGCTGAAGATATCCTCCAAACCGCTTACACGCGAATGCTGGAAAAGGGGGGACAGATCAATAAATCGGAAAGTGTTGTGGCGTGGTTCTACCGCGTCCTTCGCAATGCCTTGACCGACCATTATCGAAGAGAGTCCGCCCGTGGGCGGGCGCACGACGGACTCATGGCCGAGACGCCCGAAAGCTATGAGACCGAGCTGCAGGCCAACCTCTGCACCTGCATTGCAGGGGTGGTGCAAGCGCTAAGCCCCAGTTACCGCTCCGCCCTGGAACAGATCGATTTGGGGGGCCAGTCGATCACCGACTTTGCGAAGGCGGAAGGCACCACTGCGAATAACGCCTCAGTACGGCTGCACCGGGCGCGCCGGGCCGCTGCAAAGAAACTCATTCAGGTTTGCGGTAGCTGCGCTGACCACAAATGTCTAGATTGCTCCTGTAAACGCCATGTGTAAGGGAAACCGCCGACGTGCGTCTTTGTAGGCGAAGGAGAAATCACCATGTGTTGTTGCGGAACGAAAACCAAGACGAACGGCCAACTCGCAAAGGATCTTGTATGCGGGATGGACATCGACCCGCAGGAAGCTGCGGGCCAGAGCGACTACCAGGGAAAGACCTACTACTTCTGCGCGCCTGGATGCAAGCGGAGGTTCGATTCGAATCCCCAGGAGTACGTGAAGTAATCGCGAGGCAGGACTGCGGGTGACCGCAGCCCGCTTCGAACGCAAGGAGTGGGAATGGTTGACGAACTGGCAGTTAAGGAAGTGAGAGACCCCGTATGCGGCATGATGATCGAGCCGCACGATGCGGTAAGTCAGCAGGAATATAACGGCGCGGTCTACTACTTCTGCAATCGTTCCTGCGCAGCCAAATTTGCAGCCAATCCTCAAGCCTATTTGCAGTCTGGAAGGAAGACGCCGCAGACCGGCAAAGACGGTGAAACATACATTTGCCCGATGGACACCGATGTACGTCAGGTCGGGCCTGGCAGTTGTCCGAAGTGCGGCATGGCGCTCGAACCGGAGACTCAATCCGCGCCAACCATCCGCACCGAGTACACCTGCCCCATGCATCCTCAGATCGTTCGCTCAGCGCCGGGCAACTGCCCGATCTGCGGTATGACCCTGGAGCCGCGTGAAATCACAGCCGAGGAAACAAATCCCGAACTTGACGACATGACCAGACGATTCTGGATCAGCGTCGTGCTGGCAGTGCCGTTCCTGGCGCTGATGGTCTCGGACCTGACTCCGGCAATGCCACTGCAGCATCTCGTTCCGTACACGACCTTAGGTTGGATTCAATTCGCCTTAGCGACCCCCGTCATCCTGTGGTGCGGATGGCCGTTCTTTCAGCGTGGCTGGCAGTCCGTAGTGAATCGCAGCCTCAACATGTTTACACTCATTGCGCTCGGTACAGGAGCCGCTTATCTCTACAGCGCGGTCGCCACAATCCTGCCAAATGCTTTTCCTCCGTCGTTTCGCGAGCAAGCAGGTGGCATCGCACTCTATTTCGAGCCTTCGGTTGTCATTATCGCGCTGGTGTTGCTGGGGCAAGTGATGGAACTCCGTGCGCGCAGCAAGACAGGCAGCGCCATTCGAGCGCTGTTGGGCCTTGCCCCGCGAAATGCCCGTCGTATCGACCCGCAAGGTGCCGAAAGCGATGTACCACTCGATCAGGTCCAGGTTGGAGATCGCCTGAGGGTGCGGCCGGGAGAAAAGGTTCCGGTAGATGGCACCGTGATTGAAGGACATAGTTCCGTCGATGAATCCATGGTGAGTGGTGAGCCAATCCCTGTTGAAAAGGACAAGGACGCCAAAGTGATTGGTGGAACCGTGAACGGCACCGGAAGCCTTGTCATGCGGGCCGAGCGCGTTGGTGCAGACACGTTGCTTTCCCAGATCGTAAAGATGGTGAGTCAGGCGCAACGCAGCCGCGCGCCTATTCAGCGGCTTGCTGACCGCGTCTCGTCGTTCTTTGTTCCTGCCGTGATCGTCGCTGCGATTGCAACCTTCGTGGTCTGGTATTTCGTCGGTCCTCAGCCTCGTTTCGCACATGCTCTCGTCAATGCTGTAGCCGTTCTGATCGTCGCTTGCCCCTGTGCACTCGGCCTGGCAACTCCCATGGCAATCATGGTCGCGACTGGACGAGGAGCCGGCGCTGGAATCCTCATTCGGAATGCTGAGGCACTTGAGACGTTCGGCAAGGTCAACACCCTCATCGTGGACAAGACCGGAACGCTCACCGAGGGCAAGCCAACACTCTCCGCGGTCATTCCTTTCGGTGATATCACCGAAGAAGTGCTGTTGCAGCTTGTGGCGAGCCTGGAGCGGGCTAGTGAACATCCTTTGGCCGCTGCGATCGTGAAGGGAGCGAGCGTGAAAAAGTTGGCGCTCTCGGACGTGCAAGGCTTCGCATCCACCACAGGGAAAGGTGTTCAAGGCATGATCGGGGGCAGACGAGTCGCCGTGGGGAATGCCGGTCTCCTCCAGCAACTGGGGATAGATTCTTCGCAACTGGTTGACCGAGCGGATGCTCTGCGGCGCGACGGACAGACGGTGATGCTCGTAGCAGTAGATGGTCAAGCGGCTGGATTGGTCGGCGTATCCGATCCAATCAAGGACTCCACCGCCGAAGCCGTTCGGGAGTTGAAAGCGGCCGGGCTGCGCATCATCATGGTCACCGGCGACAATGCCACCACAGCTCAGACAGTCGCGACGAAGCTCGGCATCGAGTTCGAAGCGGATGTACTTCCGCAGCAAAAAGCCGAGGTGGTCAAGGCCCATCAAGCAAAGGGAGAAGTTGTCGCGATGGCCGGGGATGGCGTCAACGATGCTCCTGCACTCGCCCAGGCGAACATGGGCATCGCCATGGGAACAGGAACGGACGTGGCGATGGAAGCCGGAGGGATCACCCTGCTCACCGGCGATCTGCGGGGTATTCTTCGCGCCCGGCGCTTGAGCCAATTCACGATGAGAAATATCCGGCAGAACCTCTTCTTCGCTTTCATTTATAACGCGCTGGGCGTCCCGATAGCCGCTGGTGTTCTTTTTTCGGTGTTTGGCCTGCTCTTGAACCCCATGATTGCCGCAGCTGCTATGAGCTTCAGCTCGGTCTCGGTAATCGTGAACTCTTTGCGACTGCGCAAAATGAGGCTGTAGACGGTTCAGTAATCAGCAGCAGATACGGTATGCCGGGATATTGAAGGCAAAGTGGGTCTGTCCTCAATTTGCTCGCACCGTTGGCGCCCCCGTGAGTCAGGTTGCGAAGGCGCCTTGTTCGTCACCGAACAGGATCCGTAACCAGGAAGGCATGCCGCCGAGCGATTGGTGCGAAACACGCCGAACGACAAAGATGATGTGACAGGACTTAGGTACTGAAGCCAACGCATAAGTATTGATAAACGTTAGTACGATGCTCATCTCGGATGTGAGGCATCATTATCGACAAGCGCCATTCCCGCAGCAGGTAATTGCTTCCGAACGATTGAGACACGTCCGCTCCCATACTTCCCTTGAAAGACGAAAGCACACCCACTGCGTCGGCTGTCCTGAGAGATCGAGAACAGCATCGCCCATGTATTCCGCGCCAAGTTTCTTGGTCGCTTGTTGTGAACGAATGTTTACTGGAGATATGTGAAACCAGAGTTCGGAAAAGGTTTCGAAGGCATGGTTTAGCATCAGCCGTTTCAGTTCAAAATTCGTGCCGCCTCCCCAGAGACTGTGATGAAGGAATGTAAAGCCAATAGAAATGCCTTCAGGCTGATCGGGCGACACTTAGAACCGAGAGCAACCGACGATGGGACTCTCAGTACGGTCGATGACTACGAACGTTCCTCCACTCTCCAGGAGCATTCTCGCGTATGGTTCGAAGACCCCGAGCCGGTATCGATCCTTGGAAGGATGTCCTGCCCATATTTCCGGGGCACTCGCCGCGACGTATAGTGCCTCCAAAGCACTGGCTGCCAAGGGACTGAGCTGAAGCTGACTGCTCGAAAGCTCTGGTTGGAAGTCGAAGGAGCGCGCCATACCGCGAGTCTATCAATTTCCTTTGATCCTCATAAACGATTATTAGTCGCAATCGATTGCGGCGAGGATTGCATAGCGATCATTGCTCTGACCCCGCACGTCAAGACTGATTGGCGAGTAACTGATACGGTTCCGTCTTCGATCCTGGAGCGAACATACCATATTCAAAATCCGAACTGATTTGCCGCGTGGAGTCGTCTCCTCCTAATGGTCGCTCTTCGAACAGGCGGAATCCTTTTGACCATGCCATGTCATCTTGAGAGGACATGAACCGGATATAGATAACGACATCCTGCACTCGTTCAATCGTTCAAGGCAGTCTGACTTGTCCGGAACGATTGGCTAAAGAAGCGAGATTTTTCGCCAGAGATCAACCGCGCCCTCCTTCGCGAACTGATCGATCTCCTTGAGCTCACCGTCACTAAACTGTGGGTTCTTGAATGCGTCGAGTGAATCGTCCAATTGTTCGACAGTACGGGCTCCAATCAGTGCTGAAGTAACTCTGACATCTCTCAGGACCCAGGCAATCGCCATTTGGGGTAGCGTCTGTCCGCGGCGCTTCGCGATCGCATCGAGGCCCCGGATGTTCTTCAGGTTCTCCTCGGACAGGAAGTCCTTGAGGAATGTACCGCCATCATTCACTCTTCCAGTTGCAGGTTTTCCGCTGATGTACTTCTGCGTGAGCATCCCCTGCGCCAAGGCAGAGAATCCTATGCACCCAATGCCGAGTTCACCAAGCGTATCCAGCAAGCCAGCCTCGATGTGCCTGTTCAGCATCGAGTAGGAGGGCTGGTGAATCAACAGATGGATGCCTTCGCTCTTCAGAAGTTCGTATGCTTTTCTGGTCCGTTCCGGGCTGTAGGATGAAATCCCGACGTATAGCGCTTTGCCTTGTCTGACGACATGGGCCAGAGCGCTCATCGTCTCTTCCATCGGAACATCGGGCCAGGGACGATGCGCGTAGAAAATATCGACGTAGTCGAGACGGAGACGTTTCAGGCTTTGGTCAAGGGAGTTGATAAGGTACTTCCTTGATGCTCCGATCCCATAGGGACCTGGCCACATCTCGTAGCCTGCTTTCGTTGAAATGACGAGCTCGTCGCGGAGGCAATGAAAATCCTCTCGAAGAATCTTTCCGACATTTTCTTCGGCGCTCCCAGGTGGTGGGCCGTACATATTTGCGATGTCAAAGTGAGTGACTCCACGGTCAAAGGCACGTCGCAGGATCGCGCGACAGGTCTCAACAACGTTCACGCCGCCGAAGTTCTGCCACGTTCCAAGCGCGATCGGCGGTAAGAGAAGGCCGCTGTTCCCACAACGGCGAAACTCTATACCCCCGTATCGGTTTTCCTTTGGACTGTATGTCATTGTGTCCCTGCTTTTCATGAGCTGCGCGCAGTCTGAACTGGAGAACGTGTGATTAGACCGTGTAAGCCTTCGCTCCCGTTCCTGCCAGCTTCCCGCCATCGACGATCACGTACCCCTCACGTATCGGGCGTCGTTCAAACCAGCATTCGAGGATCTCTCGCGTGCCGGAGGCGTATCGCACCTGAGCCGAGAGAGAAGTTCCCGACATATGTGGAGTCATCCCCTGATAGGGCATGGTGCGCCATGGGTGATCCTTCGGTGCCGGCTGTGGAAACCATACGTCACCGGCATAACCGGCAAGCTGACCGCTCTCAAGGGCATGGACGATGCCGTCACGACTGCATATCTCGGCACGCGCTGTGTCGACGATGTAAGCGCCTCGCTTCATCTTCGCCAACAGCGACTCGTTGAACATGTTCTGCGTACCCGGATGTAGGGGAGCACTAATAGTGATGATGTCGCACACCTCTGCCATCTCCTCTACATTGGAGTGGAAGGTCAGGTTCAACTCCTTCTCAACGGACTCAGGAAGACGATGCCGCTGGAAGTAGTGAAGGTGCGTCTGGAATGGCTTGAGCCTTCTCAGTACCGCGAGACCAATGCGCCCTGCTGCAACAGTGCCGACATGCATTCCCTCAAGGTCGTAGGAACGTTCGACACAATCGGCGATGTTCCATCCGCCCTTTTTCACCCACTCGTGTGCGGGCAGATAATTGCGGACCAGAGCGAGGATCATCATCACCGCGTGTTCTGCCACGCTGATGCTGTTTGAGCCCGTGACCTCGGCAACCGTGACGCCGTGCTTGATTGCGGACTCGAGATCAACGTGGTCGGAACCGATGCCGGCAGTAAGCGCAAGTTTGAGCTTCTTCGCCTTCGCAAACCGCTCCGCAGTGAGGTAGGCAGGCCAGAACGGCTGTGAGATCACAATGTCGGCATCGGGCAGCTCCCTCTCGAAGACTGAGTTAGTGCCATCCTTATCGGAGGTCACGATGAAGGTATGCCCCAACCCTTCGAGGAACTTCCTGAGACCAAGCTCTCCGGTCACGCTGCCAAGCAGATGGCCGGGGGTGAAGTCGATCGCTTTGGGGGTGGGAGCCGTCTGACCATCTTCATAGCGAGTAATTGACGGAATGTCATTCCGCGCGTAGGAGGTTGGGTAGCCGTGAACTGGATCGTCATAGAGGACGCATAAAACCTTTGCCATATCTCTTCTCCGATCAGAAACGATGTGAATCTCAGCGATAAAGACAAAACTCTCTCCCACGACGGCGGGCCGTGGCTCCGCATCGTCCGTGTGTGTGAAGCGAGCTCCTCGGCCCCGGTGTTATCTCTCCAGCTATTTCTTGTTGGCGTACCTGGAGGCAAGAGCCTTCAGGCCGTCTGAGAAGATGCCCTGAAACAGGTTATGGGCCTCTTCGTCATTGATGCCTTTCGGCGTGAATGTCCCCGACCACTCGACGTGAGATCCCTTACCTCCATTGGTGGGGGTCACAGAGATCGTGGCCAGGTACCCGGTGACGGGAAAGGGAGCCTGCAGGATCGAATAGCTATAGGTTCGCGCCGTGAAGTCATACTTCTCCAATCGTTCGATAATGGTCTGTCCGTCCGGATTATCAAGGTGTCGGACGCGGCCTCCATCCGTAACCTTGCTCTTCGGTATGTAAGGCAACCAGTCAGGCAGTGCGCCGAAACCGCCGATCAACTGCCAGACTTCATCTGGCGAAACGTTGAGATCGATAGTCGCTTTTGCTGACGCCATGAATTCCTCCGTTATTTTCGATCAATCGGAAGCGGAGCCTTCGGAGAGACGAGTTCCTGCTTACGTAGGTCAACCCAGAAGTCGTCGGGAACCGCAGTCTTGAGAGCAGCATGATCTTCCGCGATGCGTTCCGGTTTGCTTGCCCCGGGAATGATTGCGGCAGAAGCTGGATGCGCGAGGGAAAAGTGCAAAGCTGCTGCTTTGATCGGAATCTTGTACTGATCACAGAGTGCTTTGATCTTCTGAACCTTTGCCAGAATCTCAGGGGAGGCAGGCGCATACTCGAAGTGGGTGCCTCCGGCGAGCACGCCCGAACTGTAGGGACCACCCACAACGATGTCGACGTTCTTCTCAACGGCCAGCGGCATGAGGCGTTGGAGAGCACGCTCATGATCCAGGAGCGTATAGCGGCCCGCCAGCAACGTGCCATCCGGTCGGGGCTCGGAGAGCTCGAGCATCAACTCAACCGGTTCGGTGCGGTTGACGCCGAGCCCCCAGCCCTTGATCACGCCTTGGTCGCGCAACTGGTCGAGCGCACGGAATGCGCCCGTTCGCGCTGTTTCGAACATCGAAATCCACGCGTCGCCGTGGAAGTCTTGCGCGATATCGTGAATCCAGACAAAGTCGAGCCGATCCACATTGAGCCGCTTGAGGCTATCCTCGATCGATCGCTTCGCCCCGTCTGCCGTGTAATCGAGCACGATCTTATTGGAGCGCCCGTACTTGAAGATGTCGCCCTTTTCACCCTGGTCGCGGGCTGCGGGATCTTCGAGCTCGTTGAGGATCAGGCGCCCGACCTTGGTGCTGAGCACGTAGTCGTCCCGTTTGCGCTTCTTGAGCGCAGCGCCGAGGCGGATCTCCGACAGGCCCGCCCCATAGAACGGTGCGGTATCGAAGTAGCGTGTGCCTGCGTCCCAGGCGGCGTCGACGGTTGCTTCCGCCTCGTCATCGGGAATGTTACGGAACATGTTGCCGAGCGGCGCACCGCCAAACCCTAACGGCCCTGCGAGAAGCGCCTGTCTGATCGCCATACGACCTCCGGATCCGGAAATACAAGGTTGCGGGGCTGTATTCGAGAGGGCGCACATGTGGCGATGCCGAATCCAAGCACCTGCCGATGAAACTAGCGGAAGAGAGGCCAACAAGTCTCGGCAGTTCTTGCTAAGTTTTCGACGTATCTTGCTCTGGCTGTGAATCCTGCTTTAGTCGCAGACCCGTCGCCGATACCGGGCTGGCGTTGTGCCGGTGCTCTTGCGGAAGACCCGGATAAAGTTGTCAAGCGATCCGAAGCCGATATCGAGCGCGATCTCGAAGAGCGACGCATGCTCCGATGCCAGTGCACGCTTGGCCGCCTGCACCCGCTGGTCGGCGACATAGCGCTGCGGTGAAAGACCGATGGCTTGCTGGAAGAGGCGCGAAAAGTGGAAGGGACTGAGGCATGCCTCGGCAGCAAGCTGATCGAGTGTAAGCGGCTTGCCCAGGTTAGCGTCAATATAGTCCAGGACTCGCTTGAGCCGCTGCGCGTCGAGCGCTCGGGGCATCGGCTTGGGCTTCCAGCGGTCGATTGTATAGTTCCTGATCAGGTGTGCGACAAGCGTGGAGGTCAAGCCGTCCACGAGCAATCGGTCGACGGGATGAGGCCGTTCTTCGGACAGGCTCCAGAAGGTGTGCGCCAAGTCCTGGATGAGGCGATCGACGAACCCTCCTGCGAACGAAATCTGGATCCTACTGGGGTCGATGTCGAAGTCGACCAGGGCACTCCGGTCCATCAACCCGGAGGGAAGGCACAAATGGACGCAGTCGATCGGGTCGGAGAGCACGGCCTTTTCGTAGAAGCCGATCGGACCCGTCCAGGCGGTGCCGGCTCGGGCGAGGCATTGCTCCTGAACGCCCTCACCCGAACGCCGCACGAGCGCCTGGCCGCTCAACATGACGATCAGTTCGTTGCAGGGATAGGCTTGTGCGGGATGCGTACCCGCTCCGTTCGTTCGTCGCTCGACGACAATACCCGGTGTTTCGACGCTTCTTCCGTGCACCTGGCAGGTGTCGCGCCTTCGATCGCCCATGGTCTCGATTCCCATCTGCTCCTCCCCAAAGCTGGCAAATGAAGAACGACAGACCATGTTATACGGTTTGTTGAGACAACTCGTTCGGCGTCACGGGCCACACAGACCGAATCGTTGGAAGCCGCGTCAATCAGCTCGTGCGATTTCTTCCCTCAGTCGAAAGTTTGCTGCGGCTACTGGTAAGCAACCGCGCCCCGCGTCCGCCTGCTCAGGCGTGTCAGCATGGTCGTTGCGCAAAACGATCCATTCACTTGACCGACTTCTTCGAGAGAAGACCCACGAAACCCATCAAGCTTCCTCTCAGATCCAGGGTTTCCATTGCGGATACCATGGGACGAAGTTGATATACGACCAACATTGTCGTATTTTAAATATGTTCACTTGATCGAGTGGCTTCCAGCGTGTCTTTTGGCGAATCCCAGAGGCTGTGGAGACCCGAAATCTGAAAGAAGATGATGGGGCATCGTTTGTACCAGCCTCATCAGAAGAAGGCTGTGCATGAATAGAGAACCTCTCCCCATCCGAGCGAAGCAAGCGAAATACCTCGTGGGAGTGTGCGCAGGGGATGCTTCCCCTTCTCTCTCGAAAAGGAGCCGTTGACTTCTCCCATGTCTTCGACCAGCCCATTTGTCGCGGTGAATCTGTCCGAAAAGGACTTGCTGCAACATGCTGTGGATCTGGAATCGATCTACACCGATCGCCGGCACGACATCCTTCGTCTGCTTCTGCACTCCGGCGTCAACGTCGCCGAGGCTGAGGACGTGACTCAGCAGGTATTTCTCAACGCCTATGAGCGACCGGTAAGAGGAGTTGCTGCAGGATCGTTGTTTCCCTGGCTCGTGACATGTGCGAAGAACCTCGCCGTATCGCGCTATCGCCGCAGCAAGCGAGAGATGCTTGCTCCGGCGGAGCGCTGGAAGGAGTGGGAAGAGTCGATCGCCGCTCCAGGCAAGAGCATTCTTGCCCAGCTCGAGGCGCAGCAGGAGTACGCAATTCTCACCCATGCTCTCGCCCAACTAACTGTACGCGAGCAGCAGTGCATTCTGCTGCGGAGTCAGGGGTATACCTATGACGAGGCCGCCGACGCCCTCAGCATCAGCAGAAGAAGCGCAGTCTACGCTGTGAGCACGGCGCTCGCATCGTTGCAGCAGGCGCTCAGAGTATCCGATAATCCTGAGCAAGCATGATCACCTCTGAGCATCCACGGATCGACGACCTGCTTTTGTGGCAGACCGGGGAACTGACCGATCCGGAAGCGAAGATCATCGAGTTGCACCTCAAAGAATGTTCTGCGTGCCAAAACAAGGTAGCAGATGCCGATGCGATGTTTGGGCGGGTTGCTAAGGTCGATGCCGAGGCCGAGCGGAGAAGGAAACAAGCCGGATCGCAACAGATATTCAAGTCCCGCGCCGTCATGGGAACGACGGCAATGGTCGTCGTCTGCGCTCTTGTCTTCACCAGTCTGACGCAGTGGACGCCCGCGGCGCGCGCAGAGTCGCTGCTGACCAAAGCCGTTCAGGAGCAGGCTAGAGACAGAAATTCTGTCCGCTTTCTGAAGGTGCAGAGCGGTCCATTCGCATGTAATGTTGCCCTTGCATCAGACAGCGGCCAGCTCAGGTACTCCTCCACCGGGTCACCGGATTTCTGCGAAAAGGTCTCAAGCAACCTCAGCTCCGCCGGACGCCGGTGGAACAGTCTGCTTTCAGCAGAGAGCTTCCAGCAGTGGCGTCATTCTCTTACAAAAAAGCAGGACTCCATTGTCAAGACAGTGGACTCGATTATGGTCAATACCCTTACGGACGAGGGGAGTCTGCGTGAGGCCAGCTTAGAGCTGCGCTCTGCAGACTATCAACCGATATCGGCGCACTTTGAGTTCGCCGGTGAGGCGCCGATGAAGATCGACGTAGACGAAGATCATGCAGCGGAAGAGATCGCTACGCGCACGGCTTCCCTCTCGCAAGCGGAGCAGAAGAGCACCACAGAGAATTTCGCATCCTCTTCCATCATTGATCCTCTGGATGTGACAGAAGCGCGGGTGCGCCTGGCGCTGCATGAAGCGCAACTCGACAGGAACATTCTGCTTGCTGTCGAGCGTGGCCATAACTCGGTTCTGGTTTGGGGCATAGTTCCCACGGAAGCTGACAGGACTGCGCTCAACGACGCGGTCCAGACGATGCTGCATGTCCGCGTCTCCGTGCTGACTGAAGCGGAGCAGCAGGAGCAGCGAAAGCCCTTGCCATGGGAGTCCTATCAGGGCGATGGCGTCCCTCTCGCGTATGAGCAACTGAAGAACCTTTTCCCCTCCGATGAACCGGCCCGCCAGCAGTTCCAGAACGATCTGGACATGCTCACGCGCCGGATCGTGGGCGAGGCGAGGACACGGGATGCGCTTCTGGTGCTGCACTCCCGCCTCTCTTCCTCGGAAGAAGAGCCGAGTTTGGAACGTGCGGCTGCTGAGCTCGCCAATGCGATGCGACTGGACACATTATCGCTGGCCGCTCGGCTTGCTCCACTGACTGGCCCGATCGCGCAAGCAGGATCGACTCTTAGCCGTGGTCAGGCGATGCAGCTCTATACGCTGGTCCACGAGATGACCTTCATGGGGCAGGAGAAGAGCAATCTCCAGCTTGCTCAAGCAGTTACCCGCACGAAACGACTTCTCGCGAGACGCTAGAGGAATCCTCCGCAAAAAACTTTTCCACAATTTTGGAATATCGTCCTTTCCCAATCGTTTCCTGAACAGAGGGATAAATCGCACTTTGAGCGGTTCCCTCTGGCATGCACAGTTCTGTCTTTGGCGAAGCAGGCGTTGTGCATGGAGATCGACCTCAAGAATGGAAAGGCGACGATATCAATGGTGTTTCCTCAGTTTACGTTTCTGCGAAATGCGGCGAGACCCGCACGGAGCAGTGTGCTTTCTTTCTGCCTGGTTCTATGTGCCCTGGTGTTCTCGGTTACGATGCTCCACGCGCAGAACGCGGCCATGAGCGGCCTGATCACCGATTCCTCCGGCGCGGCCATCCAGCACGCAGAAATCACGCTAACCAGCCAACGAACCGGAGCGACGTGGAAGAGCACAAGCAACGATACCGGCATCTACAGCGTGCCCCATGTTCCACCCGGAAAATACACCCTCGCAGTGGATGCTCCGGGATTCAAGCACTATGAGCGGAAGGACGTCACGATCGAGTCGGCACAGGCCCTGGCACTCGATGTGCATCTGGAAGTCGGAAGTGCATCGCAGACCGTAACGGTCAATGGAGGCACCGAGTATCCCGGCGGCCAGATTGCGAACGAAGGAAGTCTCGGTCTGCTCGGCAACCGAAGCGTCATGGATACACCGTTTAATGAGACCAGCTATACAGCAACCCTCATCCAGAACCAGCAGGCGCGAGGCCTTGCGGATCTGGTCGTGAACGATCCCTCGGTTCGTACCAACTGGGAGAACTCGTACGCGCCGTCCTTCTACATCCGCGGGTTCTCGGTGTCGGGTTGGGATGTCTCGATGAACGGGCTGTTCGGAATCGTGCTGCCGCATTCGGCCAGCATCAACTACGCTGAGCGTGTCGAGATCCTGCATGGACCGAGCGCCTTCCTCAACGGCCTGCCGCCCCAGGGCAGCATCGGCGGCATCATCAACATCGTCCCGAAGCGCGCCGATGACGAGCACCTCGCAAGCGTTACGTTCAACTACTACTCGAATACCCAGTTCGGAGGACAGGTCGATACCAGCCGCCGCTTCGGCGCAAGCAAGCAGTTCGGCATCCGGTTCAATGGCGCCTACAGCAATGGCAGCACGCCTACTGAGCGGCAGTCCCTGAAGCTGACCAACGGAGCACTCGCCCTGGACTACCGTACTGAGCGCGTTCGGTTGTCAGCGGACCTCGGATATCAATACCAGAACAACATCGCTTCGTTGCGCCCGGTCTTCCTCCCCACCGGTGTGCCTGTGCCCCGTGTGCCGAACAACACATCCAACTGGACGCAGCCCTGGAGCTATTCCACGCCCAGCGATCCGTACAGCATGGTGAGCGGCGAAGTGGATCTATGGAAGGGATGGACGGCCTACGGCGGAGCCGGCATCCACCAGAACAAGGCCTTCTTCCAGTTCTCGAACCCTTCCATCACCAACGCGGCTGGCGACTTTACCGAGGTGGTCTACGACTACCCCCAGTACACGCGGAACAATACGGAGCAAGGTGGCGTACGCGGCAAGATCACGACCGGCCCGATCCGACAGGAGCTGTCTTTCAGCGCCACACGCTTTTTCGCCGGAGGCGGATACGAGGCGAACCCAGCGACCGGCGGGATTGCTACCTACTCCATTAACTCGAACCTCTATAAGCCGAATTTTGTCCCGCAACCCACGTTCCCCTCTCTTGTTTGGGGAAAGGCCTCTGCGACGAACCTATCGAGCGTCGCCCTCGGCGATACGCTGTCCGTTCTACACGACCGCATACAGCTGATCCTCGGTGGGCGCCGGCAGCAAGTGGGGACCAAGAGCTTCAACCTTTTGACCGGGGCAGTTACCACGAGCTACGACAAGGACGCGTACACGCCAGCAGTTGGCATACTCGCAAAGCCCTGGCGGAATACCTCGATCTATGCCAACTTCATTCAGGGTTTGCAGCAGGGCACCATTGTGGCTGCGAACTATGCCAACGCCAACCAGATCTTCCCGCCCTACAAATCGACGCAGTATGAGGTAGGCGCCAAGTACGACTGGGGACGGTTCCTGACGACTCTGGACTTGTTTCAGATCACCCAGCCGAGCGCGATCATCGATGCGACAGCCAACACCTACCTGCTCAATGGTCAACAGCGCAATCGCGGCGTTGAATTCAATACCGCCGGCGAAGTCGTCCGGGGCTTTCGTCTGCTCGGAGGCGTGATGGGACTGGATGGCGTCCTCACGCATACAACGGGCGGGACCTACGACGGCCATCCCGCCCCTAATGCGCCGAAAGCACAATTCAACCTCGGCGGCGAATGGGACACTCCGTTCTTACGCGGGTTTACGCTGACCGCGCGGTCGATCTACACCAGTTCTCAGTACTACGATCAGGCCAATACGCAGCGAATCGGTGGGTGGGGACGGTTCGACATGGGAGCCCGCTACCTATCCACGATCGCCGGCAAGAGCGTCGCCTTTCGCGCCAATGCCGGCAACATTCTGGACCGCAGCTACTGGTCGTCGGCAGGCGTCAGTGGCCTGAGCATGGGAACCCCGCGGTCCGTGACTCTGTCGACCACGGTGAACTTTTAGAGGAGGAACGTATGGCATCTTTGACAGCACAAACCGTTCGCACCTGGTATCGCGTCCACAAGTGGTCGAGCCTGATCTGCACGGCATTCCTTCTGATGGCGTGCCTCACCGGGCTTCCTTTGGTCTTCCACGACGAGATCGGCGATTATCTCAGTCCCTATTCAGAGCCTGCGTCCGTTGCGGCAAACGCTCCCACGGCGAACGTCGATCAACTGATCGCTGAGACGCAGGCGAAGTATCCGGCTCTTCATCCCTACAGCGTGTATTGGGACGACGACGCTCCCCGGGTCTTCGTCTACATGAGTCCATCCGAAAAGCCCAAGCCGGGCGAGATACGAACCGTGATCTATGACCTTCATACCGGTTCCGTTCTTGGCGTACCCAATGGGAAAATGACCTTCCTCGGGTTCTGTCTGCGTCTGCATGAAGCTCTCTTCCTCGGCCTTCCCGGCGAGCTGGTCATGGCAACGATGGCGCTCTCCTTCGTGATCTCGCTCGTCTCCGGAGTGCTCGTCTATGGCCCATTCATGCGGCGGCTGACCTTTGGGACCTACCGCCGCGACGCAGCTCCGCGGACCCGGTGGTTCGATCTGCACAACATGCTCGGGATCGTCACCTTGCTCTGGGCGATGGTCGTTGGCGCCACGGGCGTGATGAACGCCATCTCCACGCCACTGTTTGCTATATGGCGGGCACAGACCATACCGCAGGTCCTTGCGCCCTATCACGGTAAGCCGGCGCCGACTCATGTTGAATCGGTGAGCGCCGCGGTCAAGCAGGTCTCGGCCGCGCTGCCCTGGGCCGAGCTGAGCTCTGTGGCGTTTCCCAACTCAGTCTACGGCAGTCCCCGGCACTTCACCGTCTGGACTCGAGGCAAGTCGCCTGTCACGTCGCGGCTTTTCACTCCGGTACTGGTCGACGTGGAGAACGGCCAGATCGTCTCTGCCAAAGGCCTGCCGTGGTACCTCCGCGCCTTGGAGGTATCACGGCCCCTCCACTTCGGCGACTATGGTGGCATGCCGCTCAAGATCATATGGGCGCTCTTCGACGTGGCTTTGATCGTTGTGCTTGTCAGTGGTACCTATCTGTGGCTCTCACGCAGGAGAGTCCCAGTCGAAAGGGAACTGGACCGCCTTGTGAGTCTGGAAGTCCAACACGCAGGGGCGCTTGCTCGGTGAATCGTTCGTTTCCATTTCGCAAAGTCTACGGCGCGGCAGCAGTGATCGCCGTCATCACCTTGTACGGCCTGCTCTCGGCTCTATTTGGAGACGGTCTATGGGACGAGCTTTCCTGGATCGCGCTGGCGATTCCGCTTGCGGTCATCGCGTGGAAGTGCAACAGGCCACTCCGCAAGGAGTAGACGACGATGTTGAAACTTACAAAGAGAACCGATTACGGCATGATGGCGATGCGCTACTTGGCCGAACATGCCGGCGAGAACAGAACTCACTCTGCCAGAGATATTGCGGACGCATACGATATCCCGCTTCCTGTGCTGGCGAAGACGCTTCAATCTCTCACCAGAGCCAAGCTAATTGCTTCTCATCAAGGCGCAATGGGCGGCTATACGTTGGCGCGATCCGCTCAGCACATCAACACCTTCGACGTCATCTGCGCTCTCGACGGCCCACTGGTCATCACAAGCTGCACGTCTGTACACGGTCGCTGCGACATGGCAGGACACTGCAAGGTTCAGGAGCCGCTACGTCGTGTCAACGACGGCATTAAGAGCTTACTGAGCAGCATCAGCATTGCGGATCTTACGAAGCCGGATAAAGACTCTGCTGAGACCGGCGCGAGAGGTCTTGTGAACATTCTTGATTAGCGACGGCGAACCAAAAAGGACTATCGGTTCAGAGCCGATCACACAGAACAGATAACCTTCCGAAGAGATAGCTAGCCACAGGTCAATCACTCAGTCGAGGTCATTGAGCCATACTGGAGGGATTCTCGATCAGATCTAGCGTGAAGAGGCTCTGTTCGTATGTGTTTCATTCCACGAAGCAAGCGAGTCTTTGCGCGGCCCTTCAGGATAGAGGGTTTCACGGGGGATGAGATGACTCCAGTATCCAGCCTGACTATCCTTTGCATCTTACTCATCTATGAGCGGCAAGCAGGAAAAACCGCACCACTGCCTCGCTTCACGCGCTCCAGGCAATCGTAAGGTCTATGACGAATACCTCAAAGCGTCTTCTCGTAGGTTCCACCTGGATCATCAGCCTTGTGCTGGTCGCCCTCGTTTCGTTCAATTCTGGTAGGCGCCGCGCGCAAGGTCCTGCGGCAGACGAAGCCGTCAGTTCCTCTGCCAAGGACATCGTCAACGACTTCGGTATTCAGCCGACAAGTGTGTACGCGCACAACCTTCTTCTGCATCAGGGTCCTCACTTTCGTGTGTATATTCGGTGGATCCGTGGCCAGATGCTGCGAACAATACGGGACCGAAACCCGTCCTTCGATAACCCGGATTCCTTCGTGCTTGAGATCCAGAAGGGTGTGATGAGCGTTCAGCTTCAGGACATCCAGGACTTCCTCAACCGGGGAACAGGGGCTCAGGCTCCTTTGAAGAACATCTCCGTCGAGAGCGCAGGAAGCCTGCTGCGTTTTCGCGGCACCGTCCATAAGATCTTCTCGATCCCGGTGCAACTCGACGGAATAGTTTCTCCGATGCCTGACGGGCGCGTGCAATTTCACCTCGTCAAGCTCAGCATGTTGAAGATTCCACTGAAGGGCTTATTCGGTGCGCTTCATCTTGGGTTGTCCGATCTCGTCTCCGATCCCAAAGCTCCCGGGATCCAGATCGCGGGCAATGACGTGCGATTCAACACCGAAGTTCTGCTCCCCGCTCCTCATATCCACGGACGGCTCACCAATATCGAGGTTTCCGGCAAGGACGTCAAAGTGATCTATGGAGCGGCCGGGGACGATGAGGCTCGGCTCGCACAATGGCACAATTTCCTTCAGCTGAGCGGCGGCGATCTTAACTTTGGGAAGCTCACGATGCATCAAGTCGACCTGACGATGATCGACGCCACACAGGATCCCTGGTTTGATCTGGATCTTGTCAACTATCAGGCACAACTGGTGAATGGTTATACGCGCATCACCCCGAGAGCGGGACTCGAAATCTATATGCCTGATTTAGGCCATCTGCCAGTGCAGAAGGACACGCAGGGTGTCACGCTTGAATGGTTGAAAAACCGGAATAGCGCAAATCCTCCCGGTGTCCCACGCTGAGCTCTCCATCGTTCCAGTGCTGCGATGATGGCTTGGCCCAGAGTCTGGGTCGTGCGTGCTTGGCTAAGAGCAGAGGCGACGGTTCTGGAACATCCTCGTGCCCCAGATCACCATGTGGAAGAGTCGGACGTTTCATCTCAACGCACACTTAAGTTTTTCTGAGCCCCGCGAGCACGGCGGGGAGAGTGTTAATCCCCCAATGTTCGACATACCGACCATTTTGAACTCGCACGATGTCGATGACTTCAATCGCAATCTCTTTCCCGGTAGATTCAATGTCGAACAACGGTCCTGTGTGCCGGCCAGTGATCGTCTTTCGCGTCGTCACCAAGTCGCCTTCCGCAACCTGATCATGAATGAGAACGGTGAGGTTTGTGAGCGCAGGGTGAAGAATGTTGTGGAACGTGTTCCACATTCCCGCGGAGCCCGTCGGAGTACCTGGCGAGGCCGAATGGTTGACGAAGGCCTCGTCGATCAATTCCTGGAATGAGTTTTCGTTGTTATTTTGGATGACTTCAAGATTGAACCGCCGCACGATCGCCTTGTTCGACTCTGTCGACATGATTCTCCTCCACTGACTGACTGAACAACTGTGCCATCCATCTGAAAGATGGGCAGCTTTCCTATGTGCGTGAGTTTGCTGCGCCGTCATTCAACATCCAGTGACTGAACCGCGCTTGATGGAGCGCATATTCCTCGGCATCGCCGGCGCGCTCGACGGCGTCCGCCAGTTCATGAACCTTCTGGTAGTGCGGCTTACGGTTCTTTTCGTATTCCACTAGTGCTGCCGCCAGGCTCGATGAGCGCTGCATCGATCGAACAAGCACCAGAACATCTTCGATTCCCAATGTGCCGCCGGCTGAGATATGAGGGGACAGGCCATGTGCTGCATCGCCCATCAGAGCAACTCTGCTCGAAGTCCAATGCGGCAAAGTCGGTACAAACATAATCTGGTTGTGGATGATGTGGTCTTCCGGTGTGGATTCGATCAGGCGAAGCAATGGCTCTCCCCATCCATCGTCATTCATATTTGCAGCACGCTTCAGAGCTTCTTCTCGTTTGCTGCCCGTCGGCTCCGGGCTGTCGAATTGGTTCACCATCCAGGTGACCTGTCCGCCATGAGTGTGTGTGAATCCTCCGCGCGTGCGCTTGTGACCGACCGTGAGGACCGTACCCTCCTTCGGTTCGTTCCCGGATGGCATCATCGCTCTCCAGACATGATGCCCGGCGTGCTTTTGTGCCGGAAATCCCGGTACGAGCTGATTGCGGACCGCCGAATAGACCCCATCTGCGCCGATCAGCAGATCCGCGCGCTCTGACGTGCCGTCTGCCAGCTCCACCGTGACACCATCGGCATCCTCCTTAAATCCTATGACCTTGCTGTTCAGGCGAATGTTTTTACGTCCCGCGGCATCCGCAAGGATTTCGTTTAACACGGGGCGAGGCATGAGTTCAAACGAGTAATCTTCGACAGCAAATCCAGGAGCGCGAGAGCGACGCCCGGCAGCGTCGAAGAACCAGGTCTCGAGGGTGGTGCCGATCGCTCGCACCTCTTTGCCCGCGCCAAACTCGTCGAACACTTTGAGCGCATTCTCCCAAATGCCGATCGATGCACCGGCTGCCCGGATTTCAGGCGCCTGCTCGCAAAGAAGAACCTCCGCGCCCATAGTCCGGAGAGCGATTCCCGCCGTGAGACCCACGATTCCCGTTCCCGCGATCACGATTCGCATTGTTCGTTCCTCCTGCATTCAACTTAGGGCAGGAACGAAGATGTATCAAATGCATAGTTGAGCATAAATATAATTACCTGTATGCAACTGGACTTCAACCTCCTTAACGCGCTCGATGCCTTGCTGGAAGAAGGAAGCGTTGCTGGCGCCGCCACGCGTCTTCATCTTTCGCAACCTGCAATGAGCAGAACTCTGGGAAGAATTCGAGACGTCACCGGCGATCCAATCATGGTCCGAGTCGGACATCGGATGCTTCCAACAACGTATGCAGCATCCATCCGGGAACGGGTGCATGCGGTCGTGCGTCAGACACGGGAATTGTTGGCTCCGAACCGTGAAATAGACATCACGACGATGCAACGCACGTTCACGATCCGCTGTAACGAGGTGGTTGCGACTGCCGTTGGCGCCGATCTGGCTAGGCGAGTCCATTCGCTTGCGCCACGCGTAAAGCTGCGGCTCCTTGCGGAAACCAGTCTTGATACGCAGGATCTGCAACATGGACGTGTGGACCTCGAACTGAACGCAGGCGTACCCCCTGCTGCGGATTTGCGCCACGAAGTGCTTCATCGAGATCGGCTAGCCGTTGCCGTTCGCATCGGACATCCCTGGACAAGAGGGAGGCTCACCGCGAAGAGGTTTTCGCAGGGCGAGCATGTCATCGTCTCGCGCCGGGGACAATTACGGGACGCAATTGATGTCGCATTGGAAGCCAGCGGTTTCAACCGCCAGGTTCTTGCAGCGTTTCCGACCTCAACCGCTGCTCTGTCCATGGTTAGGGACGGCGAGAGTGCGGTCGTCGTCCCCGAGCGCATGTCTCGGCCAATGGCTGATCTTTTCAAGCTCCGCCTTTTGCCTCTGCCGTTCGATCTTGATCCGGTCCCGCTTATGTCAACTTGGCATTTCCGTTATGACGGTGACCCACCTCACGTGTGGATGCGAACTCAAGTGAAGGAGGTTATTCAAAACTTCTGCCGAGAACTCAGTCAAGGGCGATCAAGTGCAATTCCGTGAGACAACTAATTTGGGTTATGCCGTCAGCCGGGTGCCAGAGGACAAGCCCGTGCCCAGCAACACAGCCCTACACGAGGTGTAGGAGTCCATCGTCATCTGCATCGTAGGCGATTTCAGTGAGCCCGTCGCGTGGATGCGTCTATGGTTCCCGGCTTCCATCTTCCATGGAAGACCATTGTCAAATTAGACGCTATTCCAGTGAACTAACGCCCTGGTCTTGCGTTCGTAGCCCAAAACGCTGATGGATCCAGTTGAGAGCACAAGATGCTGAGCGAAAGAAGCGGGATTGCCGATCCAGACCGCGGCGAGAATCCGCAGAATATGAGCATGCGAGAAGAGAGCAACCCGTCCGCCGATGGCGCTTGCAGCTTCGATCACCTGAGTGGCTCTGGTCGCCACCTGATCGAGGGACTCCCCTTCCGGGATGGAGCTCGTCCATACCGACCATCCCGGCGCTTCGCGGTCAATCTCTGCTGTGGTTCTGCCTTCATAGATGCCATAGTTCCATTCGCTCAGGTTGGGCTCGACCCGGGCCTGAGACTCAAAGCCGGCAATCCGGCAGGTGTCCTTCGCGCGACGTGAAGGGCTGGTAAGAACCGCCTGGAAGGAGACGTTCTTCAACCGGTCACGAAGGGAGGAGGCACTCTCTTCACCCGCAGGCGTGAGGGGAATATTGGTTCGACTGGTATGTTGCCCACTTAGGCTCCAGGCAGTTTCGCCGTGCCGGATGAGCCACAGCTCTAAAGGTTCGTTGCTAGGAACGTTCGACATGGATCTCCTTATGCATTTGAGAGTTATTTGAGTAACGGTTTGCTTGGCTAAAGAATATTGATCGCCCTGGCCGCGAGCAGGGCGAGGGTTGCCAGCGAGATGAGCGACTGAGTCATCATAAGAAGCTTGGGCCATCGGGAGAGGACTGGCGTATCCGTGGGGGAGAACGCAGTACTGACATTGAAGGCGACAAAGAGATAATCGATGAAGTCGGGACTCCAGTACTCCTCGCCCATCTCTTTTTTGGAGAGTGGATTGAGTGTCATCTGAGGAAACAGAAACGCACCGTCGGTATGAACTCCCCGTAGTTCTCGAGCCCTTGGCCCGCCAGCGTCCAGCCTCCAATACCACGATGCAAAGACCAGGATGTTCGTAAACCAGAGAGCGGCCGCGGAACGGAGAAGGTCGAGCGGAGATTCCCTGTGCGAGGGCAAAGCGGCCACCAGGAGGCCGAGAGACCAGATCATATCGCTGGTGACGATCGCCGCAAGAAGGTAGCCCAGAATCTGATTCAACCTATCGTTTCCACGTTTTCTTGCCCAAACCGTGGGGATGATGAGTACAGCGACCAGTAAAAGCACAAGCCATCGGGGTCCAATGGACAAAGACTCTGGGAGAGCGAGCCTAAGGCCACCGACTGCAAGCAGGGCCAGCATCGCCGGCCAGCGAGGCTCTATGTGTTTTGGCACGTAGCCCCCCACATTCGGCACGTCACCCAAATATGCTCAGAATGGTTACAGGTCATCACCATCCCGAACAACCAGAACGGAGATCTTTGATTTCTTTACGAGTGTTTCGGAGGTAGACCCCTCCATCCACCGCCTCACGCGAGTGACGTCTCGATGACCAACCACAATCAAATCGACACCTTCCTCTTCGGCTCGTTGTTCGATCATCTCCTCAGGATCGCCTTCGAGAATCTCGGCGGTCAGGGAGATTCCGCGCTGCGCCGCCGAAGTGCGCAACTGCGAGAACTTCTCCTCCAGCATCTTCTTTGCCTTGACCGCACCGTCGAGGCCGTAGCCTTCCGCCTGAGATTCGGCGCTTGGCGGCGTGAGAATGCCAAGGACGATCAGCCTTGCGTGGAGGCCCTCAGCCAGGGAGAACGCAGCCTCGACGGCATGCTCCGCTTCAGGAGTACCGTTATCGCCAATCAGGATTGTCTTGAATACTGGATTTGTCATCCTTGTAACATTCCCCTCACTATTTCTCTGTTTGTCGCATCCTTGGTTATTTGGATGCCTTAATCCGAGTTCGACTCACGCTGAGCCTTATTCGTCGGTAACGCAGCCGAGGCTGGCACTCTTTACGGCTCTGATGTATTTCCCAAGTGTCCCTCGCGTGGCCTTGTACGATGGCATCTTCCATTGGTTCCTGCGAACCGTCAGTTCTTCGTCGGTAACGCTGAACGAGATTTCATTGGATGTCGCATCGATCGTGATCACGTCGCCCTTCTCAACCAGTGCGATGGGACCGCCTTCCTGTGCCTCCGGCGTCACATGGCCCACGATGAACCCGTGCGAGCCGCCGGAGAAGCGGCCATCCGTGATGAGGGCCACATCCTTACCGAGGCCTGCCCCCACGACCGCAGAGGTCGGCGTCAGCATCTCGGGCATGCCCGGCCCGCCTTTCGGTCCTTCGTACCGGATGACGATCACCTCGCCTTTGGCGATGTTGCCGATCTCTAAAGCCCGAAGCATCTCCTCCTCGGAGTCGAAGACGTTTGCTGGACCGGAGAACCTTAGTCCTTCCTTGCCAGTGATCTTCGCGACTGCGCCCTCGGGCGCCAGGTTTCCCTTGAGTATCTGGAGGTGACTGGTGGCCTTGAGAGGGTTTGAAATGGGTCTGACGATCTCCTGTCCAGCTTTCAGCCCGGGAAGGTCCTTGAGGTTATCGGCCATGGACAGTCCCGTTACCGTAAGGCAATGACCATGAAGCAGGCCCTCCTCAAGCAGCATCTTGCAGACAGCCGGGACGCCTCCCACCGCATGCAGGTCTTCCATGACGTAGGAGCCGCTCGGCTTGAAGTCAGCGAGCAACGGAGTCTTATTGCTGATCGCCTGAAAGTCGTCGAGCGTGAGAGGTACATCCACTGACCTTGCGATCGCGATCAGATGAAGCACGGCGTTGGTCGATCCACCCAATACAGAAACAATCACCATCGCATTTTCGAATGCCTCACGCGTCATGATGTCGCGTGGTTTCAGGTCGAGTTCGAGAAGGTTCCGGATTGCGGCTCCTGCACGAACACACTCCTGGGCCTTGGCGGGGTCTTCGGCCGGAGTCGATGCGCTGTAGGGGAGGCTCATCCCCAGCGCTTCGATCGCTGATGCCATCGTATTGGCGGTATACATGCCTCCGCAGGCTCCGGCGCCGGGACAGGCGTGGCGGACGATTGCCTGTCGCTGGCCGTCATCGATGGAATGTGAGATGAACTGCCCATAGCTCTGGAAGGCAGACACGATATCCAGTTTCTGATCGTGATAGTGTCCGGCGCGGATGGTTCCGCCATAGATCATGAGACTTGGCCGGTTCAGTCTTCCCATAGCGATGATGCATCCGGGCATGTTCTTATCGCAGCCCGGAATCGAGACGTTTGCGTCGTACCACTGCGCTGCCATGACGGTTTCGATCGAATCGGCGATAAGGTCGCGGGATTGAAGCGAGAAGCTCATCCCTTCCGTGCCCATGGAGATACCGTCGCTGACGCCGATCGTATTGAATCGCAGACCAACCATACCTGCGGTTTCAACACCCTCCTTGACCTTCTCCCCAAGCTTGAGAAGGTGCATGTTGCAAGGATTTCCCTCAAACCACATACTCGCAATACCAACCTGCGGTTTGGCCATGTCCTGCTCGGTGAGCCCGGTTGCGTAGAGCATGGCCTGCGATGCGCCCTGTGCCTTGGGCTGCGTGATCTCGGAGCTGTACTTGTTGAGCAACTTCGTCATGAAGATGGATCGACCCTTTCTGTGTGTGAACGGTTGAGTTAGCGGTTATTTATAGAACAAAGCCAATCCAAGGATGAGCACTAATAGCATCCCGATAAGAGCGTTATAAAAGTTGAGATAACCAGATTGCAGGATACTGACTTTACGAGCGAGAGCCTGGACGAAACGGGTGAGAGGAGCAAACAGGTATGGCCCGAAGATCGGGGCAACCTCCTGATTGAAGATGAGACGAGTGACGAAGTAGGGTCCATGGTCGTACTCCCGCTCGAGGTTATGAGTGGGACCGTAGATGAATCCATAGAAGGTTCGTAGCGCGTTCGAGAAAGCTAACGACGTAGTTGCAATACGTTGGGCATCCTCTCTGCGGCCACCGGACCAGACAGGAGCACGGCGGATCGAAAATCTCTTCCTCCCCAGCAGTAACAAAATAATCGGAATCAGTGCCAGCAGCGGTCCGGCGATGACCAGTTTGGTAGGCGAGATAAAGGCGAACTTTCCACTCAGGGGCACAAGCAGCCATCCATCCCGCATGGGGGCGGACGCATCGACGCCAAATAATGTCAGGCTCCCTTGCCTGAGTGCCGGGAGCCACCACGGCATCCCTACAGCTAAGCCGAGAACGCAGAGACCGAGAAAGAAGATGCTTCCGCAGCGGGCCGCCGAAAGGCGAGAAGGCTGAGTATTTCCGTCACCAAGCAGGCCGATACCAAAGAGCTTCGCGAAGGTTGCCAAAGCGACAGCCACGACCAGAGCCAGACCGGCCGCGGCCAGAGCGATGGTGAGCCTTGCGGCGACGATCCGTACCTGCATCCCCTGGAACAGCGTCTGGAAGATATACCATTCGCTGACAAACCCTGACTGAGGGGGCATGGCGGCGAGGCTCATGGTCGCAAGAAGCGCACCCACCCCGAAGATCGCCGAGGTATTCCGCAGCAGACCGGTCTGACGGATGACATAACTTTGATTGCCTTCGTACACTCCATCGGCGGTCAGGAAGAGCGTGCTCTTTGCCAGGCTATGCGCGGCGAGGTGTAAAAGGCACACGATCCACGCCAAAGCTGCCGGTCCTGGCAGTCCACTGGCAACGAAGAGCAGAGAAGTTCCGAGAATCGCCACGGCAACACCTGCGTTCTCGGCGGAGGAGAGACTGAGCATTCGCCGCCAGTCCTCTTCCTGAAAGGCATTGAAGATCGCCAGAATCGCTGTAAGCACTCCGGCGATGATCATGACCAGCGCCACACTCATCACCCAGACTCCGGTATGGGGGAGCCACTCGAGGATGCCGCGTGAGAGCGCGTAGAAGGCTGCATTCAGCACGATGCCGGAGAAGATCACCCCGGTGGCCCCACTCCCGGAGCCATACGCGGCCGGAAACCATTCGTAGAACGGCAGCACACCGAGCTTTGCGCCGAAGCCAAACAGCAGCAGCAATCCGGCGATCAGAGTCGCCGGAGTCGCCACGGTTCCAGGAGACGTGAACAGCGCAAAGGAGCAGGAGCCATTATGGTTTCCCAGCAGCAGGAGGACGAGCATGATAGCGACAGCACCCACTTCGAGGAGTGAGAGCATGAAGAGCATGGGTGAGCCGGTATTCGTCGATATGCCTTCGCCCAGAATCATGACGGCTCCTCCAATGCTCATCACCTCCCAGGCGATCAGGAAGGACATGGAATCCTGAAGCCCGAAGACTCCAAGCGAGCCGAGAAGCGTCATCGCGAGCCCTGCAAGCCAGTAACGGCTCGATGGCCTCGAAGAGGCTGTCGTATTCAAACCGGCTGCGAAGAGCGCGGGCAAGAGGCCGAACAGAAGAAGCCAGTTGCCGCCGGCGTCGAGCCGGAACTGTACGAATGTGTCGCTCACCTGAAATCCAAACGAGAGGGCCGACGTCGATCCCGACACGCCGTTCAGGCAAGCCGCGATCCCACAGAGGCATCCAGCCACGATTGCAATGCGAGCCAGCTTTGCGCTCGGGTCCAGCAGAGCGACCGGAAACGAAATAGCCCAGAGCACCGCCATCGCTAACAGGAGGTCATTGTGCATAATGTCCTCCGTGTACCTGTTGTTTGGAGCGATTGAGCAATAGAAGAATTGCCTGGATCATCGCTGACGGATTTGGAGGACATCCGGGTACATACAGATCGACGGGAAGGACCCCGTCCAGTCCGTTTCCGCAACTGTAGCCACCACCGGTGACGCCTCCCGAGACAGCGCAGGTCCCCATTGCCATCACCCATCGGGGTTGTGGCATAGCGTTATAGGTTGCGAGCAATGGGTCATGCATCGCGTAGGTAATGGATCCGGTGACCAGCAGCAGATCGGCGAAGCGCGGGGAGGGCGTGAAAAAGATTCCTAACCGATGCAGGTTGTAATACGGGTTATTGAGTGCCTGGAGCTCGGACTCGCACCCATTGCAGGAGCCGGCATCGACATGGCGGATATGGAGGCTGCGTCCGAAGTACTTCCTGATGTTTTCTGAAAGCTCCTGTGCCGGTTTCGAAGTCAAAGCCTCTGCCCAGATCAGATCGTTGCGGCTCCTTACACCGAAGGCCCAGTCGTTGGATTTTGTCAAAACTTCATTGGGACAGGATTCCGTACAGAGCTGGCATGCGATGCACTTTCCGTAATCGATCGTCAGCCGGTCGCCGTTCTCAGACGAGTTGATTCCAATCGCTCCGGGGAGGCATACGTCCGCACAGGCACGGCAGTTCTCCTCGCAGCGATCGGGCTCGAGACGCGGAAATCCGAGGACGCCCGTCTGGTGATCCTTCTTGGCGTTATCGGGCCAATTTTCCGTCGCAATTCCGTGCTTCAGGCCGAATAGTGTCCAGACCGGCATGTCTTCTCCTGTCCCTAGCGGTCGCATCCGGCCATGGTCAGGCCGAAGCTCGCTTCGTTAATTGCGTAGTCCATCATGTTGGTGTCATGCACGGTATAGGGGAAGACGCGCCAGTTCGAGAACGAGGCGGACTTCACTTTGACTCGCGCCACTCTCCCGGCATGGTCAAAATGCACAGCATAATAAATCGATCCTCGTGATCCTTCGCACCATCCAAGGCCCTCTTCTCCTCTTGGAGAGTCAATTGAAACGTTAACGGGGCCTTCCGGCATACTCGCCAGTGCCTTGAGGATGAGCGTGATGCTGTTTCTGATCTCTTCCATACGAACCTGCGCGCGGGCGTGTGCATCGCCTTCTGTGCGCATCGGTACGGCCATCTCAAATCGGTCATAGGCGGCATAAGGATGATCACGACGCAGATCGCGCTCGATGCCGGACGCACGCTTGATCGGCCCCGTGGCGCCCTGGTCGAATGCAATCTGTTGCGGCAGATAGCCCGTGGTGATCAGGCGATCGAGGTGGCTGTTCGTCTTCTCGAGTGCGGCGATATACTCCGCTATCTCAGGCTCAAGCATCCGGAGTTCGAGCGGAAGATCCTGCAAGTCAAGGTCACGACGCAGACCTCCTGGTTTGAGGAGGCCGCGAAGAAACCGGCTTCCGGTGAAGATCCCGTTCAGCTTCTTGCAGCGCTCTTCCAGTAGCTTGCCCTCCGCCTCACCGACCTTGAGCGTTGTTGTATGGCACAGGTGGCCGAGATAGTGGAGGTGGTTGTAGAGACGTTCCAGTTCGGCCAGAACAGTTCTGAGGTGGAGAGCTCGCTCCGGAACCTTACACTGGCTCGCGGCTTCTACGGCCTGGCAATATGCGAGAGAATGGGCCACACTGTCGACACCGGAGATGCGTTCCGCAATCAGAACCCCCAATGCGGGATCGACCCCTTCGAATCGCTTCTCCATGCCTCGATGCTTGAAGAACAACCGCGGGTGGCAGTGCAGAATCGCTTCGCCAACGTAGTAGAAGACGATCTGTGCGGATTCGAGTACATCTGCTCTCACTGGACCAAACGGCAAAACCTGGACGTCGCTTCCTTCAATCGGTGGGAGTTCCCACGGTTGTTCGGAATAAGGCATCGGCTCATTGGTGGGGTACCGCGGGTCGAGGGGAGGCATCGATGGATGGGTGCCCTCGTGTAGAACCAGCGGGTGCGGGTCCGGATGTCCCCTGAACGTGATGCCGCACAGATCGGTCATCTCGCGTTCATACCAGCTCAGTAGCGGTATCCGCATCGCAAGGGATTCAAGGCAAACGGACTCCTGAGGCACCTTACACCGCAGCACGGCAAAGGGCTCGTGAGGGCCGCGGTCCGCCAAATAGACGACCTCCGCGGGTCCCCCTGGCTCCGGGAACCACGCGTAAGCCATCTGAAGCCGCGCCCCTTCTTCGACCAGACGTTCGCAGGTTCCGGTTATTTCTGACGGCTGAACTATCCGTTCGGATGTGCCTCTCATTGCGCACCTCCGATCAACTCGGACGAGATCTGCGTAAAGATGCTCCAAAGTCCGTGCGGCCACCAGAGGCCAAGTACCACCAGAGGGATAAACGCCAGCCACATGGGAAGAGTTCTCCATACCGGCCATGGCAAAGGAACTTTCTCCTCTTTTGGAGCTTGATCAAAGTACATAGCGCGGAAGTGCGCGAGAAACCCGATAAACACAATGATCAGAAAGAGAACAAAGATCAGAGCTGCCCATCGATAGCGCCCTCCGATTCCGGCTCGCAGGATCGTGAATTCACTCAGAAAAAGTGCGAATGGCGGTGCGCCGGCGATCCCGACCGCGCCGAGCAGCCAAAGCGTTCCACTGACCGGGAAGACTCTGAGGACACGTCGAATGCCCGAGATCTCCTTGGTGCCATAGGCTCGCATGGCATTGCCGGAGCCGAAGAACATCAGCGACTTGTTCAGCGAGTGATTCAGCATGTGGTAGAGCGACCCGGCTACGCCGAGGATGCCGCCGAACCCCAGGCCCAGCGCAATGACGCCGATGTGCTCAACACTGGAGTAGGCCATCAGGCGCTTGATTCCTGTCTGCCGAACGATAAACAGCGTTGCGATCACAAACGAAAAGATCCCCAGCGCCACCACGGCAGAGTGAGCAAACTGGGCAACGGAGGTTCCATTCACCACGCCAAGAAAACGCGCGATCCCCAGCATCGACGTATTCAGCAAGGCTCCTGAGAGCATCGCCGAGACGGGAGCGGGAGACTCGCTATGTGCATCCGGCAGCCACGTATGCATCGGAGCCAAGCCGGCTTTTGTGCCATAACCCACGAGGACAAGCAAGAACGAGACCAGAAGCAGGGGTGGATACACGGCCGGAGCTGCGTGGTGGAGTGCAGACCAGGTCATCGCATAACTTGGGCCGAGGACAAATGTGCCTCCCCAATAAAAGAACACCGTCCCCAGCAATGCGAGACTGATGCCGCCTGACACGACAACGATGTACTTCCATGCAGCTTCGGTACTTTCGGCTTCCTGCTCGAAGCCCACCAGAAACGTGCTGATGAGTGTGGTCAGCTCGATCGCGATCCAGAAAACACCGACATTGTTCATGACACATGCCGCCAGCATCGTAGCGGCAAAACCCGAAAACAATGCGTAGAACACCGGCAGCCGCGGCTCTTCATTGAGGAGTCGCATGTAGCCAACGGCATAGATGGATGCCAGGGTATACACGATCGAGATGCAGACGATCACCCAGGCGGCCAGCGTATCGACCTGGACGTAGGCATGAGCGAAGACGAACCGCCCATGCAACGCCTCAAGAAGCAGAGGCACGCTCACAACGAGATCCACAATTGCGGCGGCAACAGTTGCATATTCCGCGACCCGCGACCGACGCAGCGCCAGCGAAAGAATGATCGCTACAATCGGCGCGGCAAATAAGAGGATCAGTAAGCGCTGTGTCATGGGCATCAACCTACCAGCCGATTAAGTTCACGGCTGCTGGTGGTCCCGGCATGCACCACCAGAAAACGAACAAGCATCCCAAAGCACGCAACCACGATGAGCAAGTCGAACAGGATGACAATTTCGATCAACAGCGGCATACCGGGAACAAGGATCTGCGATCCGAGAAAAATACCGTTTTCAAGTACCAGCAAGCCGAGGATCTGGCTGACTGCCTCGTCTCGCACCGAGAGCATCAGGAAGCCCAGGAACTTCATCGAGAGCATGATCGTAAGAGCAAGGATGACGACGTGTGCAGCGGGCGGCGGTTGCCGGTTCATGTGGTTGGAGATGACGAACGCAAACATGACCAGAAAAGCACCGACCACAAGGCTTGAACTTGGCTGTAGGACCGCATGCAGCTCCCGTTTGACGTTTAGTCTGCCGATGATGCGCATCAGGAGATACGGCAGGATCAGCCCGCGAAATAATGCGGTCAGCGCCGCGATGACGTACAACTCGGAATATCCCGCAAAGTAGCCAACCGAAGCCGAAAGCGCGGCGATCAGCCAGGATTGCACGGCGAAGGCATAGACATAGTTGCGCAGCCAATGTGAGCCCAGCATGACAAAGGTCAGCAGGAGGCTTAAGATCGCCAGCGAACTGAAGATCGAAGCCTGAAGCGGATTGACGTGTGCCAGGAACATCGTATTTTTCCTCTAAAGCATTTGGCTCGAAACAATGGCAAGCACAGCGAAAAGAAACCCGGCGGCCAAAGGCTCCTGATAGCGGTAGAAGCGGAGGCGGGACTGCACGGTCTCCACGACAACGACAGTGAGAGCTACCAGCAGGAACTTGAGCAGTAAGGTGATCACGGAGCCGAACTCTCCCAGTGCCGTCCCGAGCTGCGACATGCCCCACGGAAGCAGGAACACATTACAAAAGATCGTGTAGAGGATGAACTGCTTCATCATGGAAGCCCATTTGAGCAAACCGAGTAGTGGACCTGAGTATTCAAGAATCCGCGCCTCGTCGATCATGTAGATCTCGAGATGGGTGCTCGAATGGATGGGTAACCGGTCGGTTTCGACCAGAAGCAACGCAAAGAACGCGAGGATGAGAAAGAGGTGCGCTGGATTCCAATAGAGAGAGGGACTGGACAACAGCAGGTGGTTGACGACGAACGGCAACATGGCTTTGGCGAGCAGGCTGATGCCAACCAGGACAAGAATCAGCGTGGGCTCAGCAAGAATGGCCAGCATGACCGCCCGGCTGGAGCCGATTCCGCCATAGACATTTCCTGTGTCCAGGCCGGCCAGGATCACAATGAACGAACCAAGTGTCAACACCATTCCCCCGCCCAGCATGTCTCCCATGTCGGATAGCGGCAGCGGCCGGTCGGTGAGCACTGGAATCAGGATGGGGACGATCAACATCGCCGTAAACGCAATGATCGGGGCGACGAAGTAGATCCAGGACGCTGATTCGGGAGCAACAGTCTGTTTATGAAACAGCTTCCAGAGGTCGCGGTAGGGTTGGAAGATGCTGGGACCGTAACTCCGCTGTACACGCTCCTCGGCCTTAAGGATGAATCCTTGCAGGAGTGGGGCGAGCAGGAGAACGCATAGGACCTGTCCGACCTGGAGGATGAGATCTGGAAGGATCACGCTGCCCCTCCGGCACAGGGAATGAGATCAGCGCCAAAAGCAGGGGGTAGCCGGGGAGGGCCGTAGCTTATAAGGGATCGTTCGAGTTGAGGGTCCAGACCTTTTTGCATCGCACGACTCCTAGTGGGGTAGGAGTCATCAGCCCTGCGGGCGGTTAAAGGTGGACCTCATCACCGTACCGAATTGTGTCTGTCAAATCTCGCAGCCTCGGCTCGCTCTGTCAAGTGAAGAAACGACTTAGCGTCATTCGGATCCGAGAGATGCTGCACAAATTGAGATGCACAAATTCAGACCTGCGACGAAGGAGTTATTGGTTCCCCCGCTCCCCGTTCGGTTGACAAGCAACACTGACACCGATTAGTTATGGAGTGTGTTGCGGTGAAGGAGTTCACCTTATAACCGCTGTTTTGCCGATAGGTGGAACAGATGATGACTCCTGGCAGGGGATCCTGTCGCGGAGTCATGTCTACGGCGCGATCCCCACGAAAATCTAAGTGTGAAACCTGCAGGCGCTCCGGTTGGGAGCGGTGGCTGTGCAGGTTCGCGGCGTTGCTGTGCGCAGATTGGGTATACCCAATCTGAATTTCTTGTAAACCGGAAGATGGTCCGGTTGGAAAAGGTGATGGAAATGTCCGAAATAACCAAACTGTCGGCCCTTGAGATTCTGGACTCACGCGGCAACCCAACACTGTCTGTAACGGCAACACTATCGAGTGGGACGACCGGAACAGCCAAGGTGCCGTCTGGCGCCTCCACCGGAAAGCGAGAGGCCGTAGAGTTGCGGGATGGGGACAAGACCCGGTACGGCGGGAAGGGTGTTCGGATTGCTTGCGCGAATGTCGAAGGTGAGATCGCAGCGAAGGTGCGGGGGATGTACGCAGGCAATCAACGCGAGCTTGACGATGAGCTCCGGGCGCTGGATGGCACTCCGAACAAGTCGCGGCTTGGCGCGAACGCAATCCTTGGCGTCTCCCTTGCGGTTGCACGAGCTGGAGCAGCGGACCGTGGTCTTCCGCTCTACGCGGATCTTACGACTGAGCACGGATATCTATTGCCGGTCCCCATGCTGAACGTATTGAATGGCGGACGTCATGCCGACAACAGCGTCGATTTTCAGGAATTCATGATTGCCCCTGTGGGAGCACCTTCGTATGGAGAAGCACTAAGGGCTGCTGTCGAGACGTTTCACACGCTCAAAGCTGTGTTGCAGAACAAGGGCTATAACACCGCCGTTGGCGATGAGGGCGGATTTGCCCCGGAGCTGACATCGAACGAAGAGCCGATTGAGTTGATCCTGGAGGCTATCCGAAAGGCTGGCTATAAACCTGGCGAAGATATCGCGCTCATGCTTGACCCCGCGGCAAGCGAGTTCTATGAGGGAAAAGGTTATATCTTCCGTAAGTCGGACTGTAGCACGAAGAGCTCGGAAGAGATGATCGCACTCTGGAAGAACTGGCTGCATCAGTATCCCCAAATCTGGTCCCTCGAAGATGGACTTGCGGAGGATGATCAAAGCGGCTGGCAACAGCTCACTAATGAATTGGGCGACAAGATTCAGCTCGTCGGGGACGACAACTTTGTGACCAATCCGGAACTCTTTCTGCGTGGAATCGAGCATGGCATCGCCAACTCGATCCTGATCAAGCTCAATCAGATTGGCACGGTGACCGAAACCCTGGACTGCATCGCCATGGCCCGCGAACACGGATACACCGCTGTCATCTCCCACCGTTCCGGCGAGACCGATGATACGAGCATCGCTGATCTTGCCGTCGCGACGGGCGTAGGCCAGATCAAGGCTGGTTCCGCCAGCCGCGGAGAACGTATTGCGAAGTACAACCGGCTTCTTGAGATCGAAAACGAATTGGGCAATCAGGCAAGCTATGCGGGCCGGCACGTCTACAAGCGGTGGAAGGAACGGAAGGAAGCACAGCCGCTGGAAACACTCTCGCAGCAATAAATTGCGGAAGCTCTTTTGCGGTTTTTAACACGATGACATGTCTGGGCCTACAGATGGGAAGTATCAATGGATCTAAAGCAATACGAGCAATGGAAATTCGGCTTCGCGGATATTCTCCGATCGGCACGAGCTCTCGATACCAAAGATGAGGCACTCCGCTCAGAGTGTGTTTCTTTGCAGGCGCGCCTGGCTGAAGACAAGTTCAATCTGCTCGTGGTGGGGCGGTTCAGCAGAGGAAAATCGACCCTGATGAATGCAATTCTGGGTGGTGAACATTTACCTACCGGAATCGTTCCGCTCACTTCGGTGATCACGACGGTTCGATACGGAACCCGAAAGCAGGCCGTCCTTAACTTCAACAATTCCGGTCTGCGCCGGGAGGTTCCGCTGTCTGAACTCCCCGAATACGTGACGCAGAAAGGAAACCCGGGAAATACAAAAAACCTCTCGTACGCGGAGATCGAGCTGCCAGTCGAAATGCTTCGACGGGGATTCTTCTTTGTCGATACTCCGGGATTGGGTTCTCCGATCGTCGAAAATACGCTGACCACGGAGAGATTCCTGCCGGAGGCCGATGCCTTCGTTCTGGTGACCAGCTTCGAGAGCCCGCTCACGGACGACGAAGATCGCATCCTTCGACGCATCAAGAACACCAATAAGAAAATCTATGTTGTGGTGAACAAGCAGGACACGGTGAGCGTCGAGGAACGTGCGGAAGCTGTCCAATTCGTGCAGGACCGGCTAACGACCTACTCCTTTCGCGAGGTGCCCCCTATCTTCTCCGTGTCAGCGCGCCAGGCGCTGGACGCGAAGATATCGAAAAAAGCAGAGTCGCTTCCTGAGACTGGATTGCCGGCATTCGAGGAGGAACTTCACCGCTTTCTCACTGAGGAGCGTGCACAAGCATTTCTGTTGAACATGCATGAGCGCACGCTGGCGCTCCTCTCGCGAAGGATGGGGACGGAGAGCGAATCCCATAATATTGAAACGTTGAAGGCTCTGACGAAGCGTCTTCGCGAGCTGCGAGAAGATATCTTCGGAACGTCTGCCAAAGGAATGGAATATACGCCCGAGGTCGGCGGGGAAGAAAACATCCTCGAATTCCCGCTTCTGCAGGTCCAGAAGAGCACGGGTTGCTCTATCTGCGGCATCATCCTGAAGGCAGGGTTCAAGTTCTTGAGCCACTACCAATATGACCTCACGATCGATCCTGAGGTCCAGCGTGACCATGCTGAGAGGGGCGGCTTCTGCCCCTTGCACACCTGGCAATACGAGACGATCGCATCGCCGCAAGGCGTCTGCGAAGCATATCCAACCGTTACGCACCGGATCGCGAAGGAGCTTCAGCGCGCGGCCAGCGTCTCCGCGGATACTGCCGCTATGCATCAGGCAATTGCTAAATTGTTTCCAACCAGAACTTCCTGTCCTATGTGTGAACAGCGAGCAGCCTCTGAGCGGCAGGCGGTCGAGGAATTGGCCAAAGAGATCCGGGAATGGAAAGAGACCGACGAGAAGCATTTGCCGGTGTCCTGCCTGTACCATCTGTCGATGGTAGTGGAAGCTCTCGGAGACGAAGTTCCCGCACGGAAGCTGGTTCGTTCGCAGGCTAGTCTGTTAGAGCGAACGGCCGAAGACCTGCAGCGGTATGCGGTTAAATTCGAAGGACTGCGCCGCCATCTTACCAGCGCCGAGGAGCGTCAGGCAGCTATGTTGGCGCTCATATTGCTGGCCGGGCACCGTAGCGTTACGTCTCCGTGGGTCGTCGAGAGCATTCTCTGAATGGGTCGAAAGTATTTGTGTTTGAAGATGTCCTAACCAGGTACCTCGAAAAGGATCTCCTGTGCGCCTTTCCAGAGGACGGTGCGCCCTAGATCTCCAAGCTGCTCAGTCCCTTCCAGCAGCGTGAGGAAGTGATTGCCTGCGAGTTGTCCGACCTTACTCGAAAAGGTACATGCTCCATAAGGCATCAGGATTTCTGGCTCGCTGAGTTCCTGGGCATAGATAAGAAGCTGGCCTGGTATCGGATGACTTGTCTGGTTTTCATAGGCAATCGGAATCGCGTTCGGTTCAAAGGGAACCCACATGGATTCGCCACTCCAGCGACAGTGCACCAAAGAACTCCGTAGTGGCAACATTCGCCGAAAGAGTGCGCAGGTATTGGGAGCCAGGTTTTCTTCCAATTTTGCGATGAAGGCGTGTTCCCCAACCTTGATCAAGATGCGATCCCGACCGTGGCGATGGATGTTCTTCTCGATGTCGACCCGGCTATCGATCCGTGAGGTTTGCATCTATTTCCCAGCTCTCTTTCAGGGACTCTCGCGGCGAACCTCCGCTGAGCAGAATGCATCGCCAGGCGGAGGTGTCTCACGGTGCCTTTGGTGGTGCCAACTTACTATATTCGTCGGCGCGAGTAGATCGGTCGAATGCACCTTCAGGACCCGGCTGGGAAATTGACTTCCCGTCCCGGTATCCCAGCCTATGTAAGGCCCCCAGTTGGACTGAGGGCCTTGCTCGGATCGCGGCGACAGCGGTAGTTCATTCTAGCCAATGGCCTCTCTGGTTTTGAGCTCCTCCTTATGCAACAGCGAGTCATGGCCCCGGTCATCGACTTTTACCCCGTGGCCGATGACGCTCCAGGCAGACGTGATTGCTGCGAGAATCGCCGTTGCTAGCCCGATATAGCCCCCGAGCACGATGAAACCGTGCCCGAAGCGATGTCCGTCACCCCAATTGCCGATAGCCAGGGCAAGCAGTGAAAGCCACGTACCCAAAAGGAACAGGAAGCGGATAACTCCACTCTTGAATGAGCCAAACCAGACGTAACAGAAAAATACGGCCCAGATAAAAAGGAACCATCCGGCATAGCTCCCTGGCTCCATAGAGGAACCATCGCTTGTCGTCGACAGATAGAGATGCGTCGACCAGAACAACCCGGCTCCGCCAAAGAAGATGATGGCATCAAGACCTCGTTCCTCGATGAAGGCCAAAATACCCATCACCCCAAGGACGATCCCTAAGGGATATAACATCGCCATTCCATGGCCATAGGTTCGAGGGAACCAGGCCGCATTCGACATCGAAAGCATCCAATCGGTTAGCGCCAGACACATGAATCCGATGGTGGTGGTTATTGTCGCTCTAGATTTACTGTGCATTTGATTCACCTCTCCTTGTGCAACGAAAGATAGTTGCGATTCTTTTGCCCCGATCCGTCCGTGGACTCTCTGCGCTCATCGAGCAGGCATTCACAGTCGGTTCGTACAACCAGCAGACCGGAATGAGTTTGAATCGGGGCTATGAGATCCAAAACTGTGCCGTTGGGCGAGAGGTGAGCTAGCCGAAAATCCGCGCTGGATTACGGAGGATGCAGACTTCCTACAAAGGAATCGCGCCAACGCGCAGGAACGCAAATCGATACTGCGGATACCCCGGATCGATCCAAAGGGGCTGGGCGGATGGGATCTGGACGTGAAAAAAAGGACGTAAGCGTGAAGCCGACAAGCCATCCATGAAACTGTGCAGCGGGACAGGCTGCATCGAGAATCATCGAGTGACAAGCGTGTTGAAGGGGTTTGATGGGACTCACCGTCAAGCGAACCTCCGTGCAAGTGCAGATGCTAGGTCCATCGCACTTCCGCAGAAGCCATCAGCCTGTCGGCGGTGAGGGGCTTCATCCCTGAAACTGTCGGGCGCAAGTGTAGATTTATGCCCGCGCCTTGTCAAGACAAGCACCCCTGACGTTATCGCCAGCAGCCGAAAGTCTCCGGGCTATTGTCGAAAGGCTGGCTTTCTGGCCAATCGATCTGAACGGATGCTCAGAGAACTCCTTGACAAAGGTGGGCATCTCAATATCAAGTAGTTGCAGATGGTTAGCGGGTGAAGGAGTTCACCCTTAACTGCTGTCTCTTCCGGGAGACAGATGATGACTCCTCGCAGGGATCCCCTGCCGAGGAGGTTCTTCGCCTCGACAAGATCCCTTCACAATCGAACGCTTTCATCTGCCGGCGTGGAGTCACGGCTGCCGGAATATTGACTGCGTGAATGGAAGTTGGCGGAGAATGCGATGACAGAAATCAGTACAAATCCGCAATCAGATCCCGCAGGCACTCCACTTTCGAGCAACGAGGCGACGGGGTCTATGAACAGCTCACAGCAGCTGTACCTCCGCGTGAGTTGTCAGCACATTGATGACCTGCTGGAGGGAATCGAAGAAATCCTGCAATCTGCAAGCTCAAAGTCACCCTTTCCCAAATACATTCTGGATCTGAGCCCCGCACAGATCAGGGTGATCGAGGACTATATCCGCCGTCTTCGAACACAGTTGATCCGGACGCTTGCCTGGCAACACATCGATATTCCTGCTCCGACGATCCCCGCCACACGGGCCATTATTGCCCGGACCACGTTCGTTGATATTGCCTTGGATGAGCTCCGTCCCAGCACGATGCGTGGTTCCGGAAGCGTGGCGCCAGAGGTCGCACTCGAGCTCACGGGCGTTGTCCGCGAACTGCGAGCGCTTTCCGAGGGGCTCAGTAGCTACATCTATCAAGGACAGAACTCCAACCTGAAGGTGCGGTTTGATCATCTGGAGGCGGCAGGCCATGAGGTTCAGCTGCTTCGTATGGTGGAAGAGATCGCTACCCGACATGGCATGGTCGAGTTCAGACCTCGTCTTGACGGCTTGACGTCACGGTTAGAAGACAATAACTTCGAGGTCGCTTTGTTCGGGAGGGTCAGCTCCGGCAAGTCCTCCTTGCTGAACCGATTGCTGGGTCACGATTTATTGCCTGTCGGAATCAATCCGATCACAGCCGTGCCTACGCGATTGCAATACGGCCCAGCCGTTAAAGCCGTCGTGACCTTTGGCACTGGCTCCGAGCATGAAGTCTCCATCCAGGAGTTTGCCGATCTGGTCTCCGAACGAGGTAATCCCGGAAACCAAAAGAATGTTGCCCGGGCCATGATCCAGGTTCCCTCGGACAGGCTCAGTGAAGGGATCGTTCTTGTAGACACCCCGGGCCTCGGCTCGCTGGCGAAACGCGGAGCGGCGGAGACGCTTGCCTATCTGCCGTCCTGCGATCTTGCCCTCGTCCTCGTCGACGCTGGAAGCACACTGAACGAGGAGGACGTCGGGACACTGCGCATCATCGAAGAGGCTGGAATTCCATCGCTCGTGCTGCTCAGCAAATCTGATTTACTCAGCGAGAGCGATCTGGAGCATGCGGTCTCGTACATTCAGGAGCAGCTCAGGCGCGAGCTGCATCGCGATATCGCCGTACATGCTGTTAGCGCGATGCCTGGCTCCGCCGCCCTTTTGGATCAATTCTTTCAGCAGGAACTCCTTCCCCGTTTCCAGCAGGCGCGCAGGCTCAGAGATGAGTCCGTGAGCCGTAAGGTTGAACTCCTGAGACACGCGTTGATTTCGACTTTGCGTTCTCGAATCACGAGACAGGAGAGACACGACGTCTCCAACACTGGAGATCTGTCGAAACAGGAGGCGGCTCTACGGGACATTACAGGGCGTGTCGGCGTGTTGGCCGCGTCGCTCGATCGGCAAGTCAATGAGATAAGGGGGGCTGCTGATTCAGTGCTCACTCAAGTTGCTGATGAAGCAACGAACGCGCTCCGCCAGACGAACCAGAACACGTTGCAATCGATGGACCTCTCGGAGATGTTGCATACCGCTGTCAGCAGTCAGATCGAGCCTCTTACGACAGCGGCACGCGAGGTCGGAAAAGACGCAATATCTCGTCTAAGGAATGTCGCTCAAGATCTCGGCCGCGTGGATGTTCCCGACGAGAAGGATCTCGATTCGCTTCTACGGGACATGCCCCGATTCGAGATCGCAACGCTCCCCAACGACATCGATGTGGGCCTTTGGGCAGCGTTTGGAACGGTCATCATGCGAGCTCAGATCCGAAAGAAGCTACACCGCGCGACCTACGCTTTGCTCAAGCATGAGTTGGAAGACTACAGTCATGTGCTCTGGCAGTGGATGCGTCAATTCAGCCAGCGGCTGGAACTTCTGATCAGCTCCTATGCTGACGGTTACCGCGCCGAGATTCAGGAGTTGAGCGGACACAGCAGCGCCGAATCGGATATCACTAAGATGAAGCAGGATCTTGAACTTTTGCAGCAATGGACGGATTCTGGCAGAGATCCTAAAGAAATTGCTCAACAGATAGGAGCATAAATCTTGCAGAAGTATCTCTTCATCATGCTTGGCGGCGCACTAGGTTCGGCAGCTCGCTTTTGGGTCGGCACGACCGTAGCCGGCCGGATGGGTACCCGGTTTCCCTATGGAACGTTAGTTATCAACATCACAGCTTGTTTCATCATCGGCTTGTCGTTGGAGTTTCTGAACCATCATGCAGATCTCAGTCCGTCCTGGCGCTTCCTGGTTCCCATCGGCTTTGTCGGGGCATACTCGACCTTTTCGACTTTCGAATGGGAGACCTTCTCTAACCTGAGTCACGGTACGTTTTGGATTGCCATTCTTTATGTCACCGTCAGCCTGATCTCTGGTCTGGTCGCTGTGGCACTCGGGGTCGCTTTGGCAAAAGCGTTCTCGCACTAAGAAACAACGTTCTCGCATGGCTCGTCATGGCTGAGACGTTTCCGTAGTAGCAGGAGGTATCAATGTTAGAAGCCGGCAAAGCACTCAAAGTATCGATCTATCTCAGCGAAGGGTCCACCCACCATGGCGCTGCGACGGAAGCGAGCATCCTGGATTTCCTGTTTTATCGCGGCGTATCCGGAGCAACCGTTCTGAAAGGAGTTGCAGGCTTCGGAGCAGACCATCACCTGCATACCGCATCGACCGTCGAGCTATCGGACCGCCTTCCTGTGAAGATCGAGTTTATCGAAACGAAAGAAAAAGTCGACGAGCTGTTGGGGAAACTCTCGGAACTCGCTGGCCCAGGAATGATTGAGATTCAGGAGACTTTCATCGCGAAGCCTGCGCTTGTGAAGGTAAGCCCCGACATCGAACTCCCCCATCGGAAGGTTTCAGGCAAGGCGAAGCTGCTGCGTATCTACATCGATGAAGCAGATCGATGGGACGGCAAACCACTTCATGAGGCGCTTGTCGAGGCTCTACGTGCCAATGACATGGCCGGCGTCACCGTCTACAAGGGCATCCTTGGCTACGGAGTGCATCGCGAGTTGCATGAGCAAAAGACGATGTCCCATAATGCCTCCCTGATGCTTTCGGTCATCGACTGCGAGGACCGGATCGCAGCTTTCATGCCAGTGCTCGAAAAGATGGTGCGCGAGGGGATGGCCGTAACCTCGGACGTCGACATCATCAAGTACAGATACGGCAGCGCGGCCCCTGGAGAAGCAACAGAAGAAGGAGGTTGATATGGCTAAGAAGGAATTTGAAGCCAAGATGGTGCGTATCCATTTAAGTGAATCTGACAAATGGCACGACAGGCCGGTCCACGAAGCAATCCTCGCCAAATGTCTGGAGTTAGGCATTGCGGGTGTAACGGTTTACCGGGGACTGGAAGGCTTCGGGACCAGTGCGCGTATACATCACTCAAGGAGCTGGCCCTTCTCAAAAGACGCTCCCATCATGGTCAGCGTGATCGACACTCCACTGCAGGTGGAGTCGTTGTTGCCTCACCTTGATTCTATGGTCGCCGAAGGAATTGTAGCGATCTCCGATGTTCATGTCGTCCTATTTACTGCTTCTCCCAGGTAAGAACTGTGGAAGGCGCGAGAGACCCCATTTCGTGGGTGAGAAAACAACAGATCGAAGGGTTGCGATGGAGGCTCTTCTCGACGAGATCTCCGGCACTTTTGAATCCAGTTCGCTACAGCGGCTGCGGCCGGCGATCCTCGACTTAAAGGAGAAGCTTAGGGCAGATGAAGTTCGCCTGGCAGTCCTTGGACAGATGAAACGCGGCAAGAGCTCGCTTCTCAACGCATTGCTCGGTGAAAGAATTCTGCCAACAGGAGTTCTTCCTCTGACCTCCGTTGTCACCGAAATCCGGTACGGAGCAGTTCCGAAAGCCAACGTCCATTATCAACGTGGTTCTGTCGTAGAGGAGATAGCACTCTCCGAGATCGTAGAGTATGTCACGGAGGCGAGAAATCCGGGGAACCGTAAGGGGGTGGGTTCCCTCCAACTGTTCTACCCTAGTCAACTCTTGCAGGATGGCCTTGTCCTCGTGGATACGCCAGGCTTTGGCTCTACCTATTCGCACAATACCCTCGCAACCCTGGGCTATTTATCGAGGGTAGATGCTGCCATCATTGTCTTCTCGATCGACCCACCTATTACGGAAGTAGAAGCAAACTTCATCCGTGATATCCAGAAAGACATTCCGCGACTCATGTTCATTCTGAATAAGGTAGACCTGGTGTCTGATGACGAGGCGCAGGCTGCCTGCACCTTTTTGCGAGACGAACTAAAGAATCGGCTTGGCTTGGTGGACTTCGATGTATTTCCGCTGACGACGCGGTTCTACGAGGAGGCTATTGAGAGTTCTAAACCTTCGACTGGATTGTGTCGTTTCGAACAACATCTGCGTCATTTCGCCAAGTATGGCCACGACGCGACGCTTTTCATGTCGATCCTTAGAGACGCCGGTCAAGCCCTCAATATTGCATCGTTCGCTTTGTCGCTGAGTGAAAGGTTCTCCGCTGTGACGGCGGTTGAAATCGAAGACAAGCGAATGCAGATCCGGCAGCTCCTCAACGAAACGGAAAGAGAGACGGTCGCAATCCGGGCTTTACTTCGAGAAGAACGGCTTAGCCTGATGAAGAAGATCGGCATTGATCTCGACATGCACGTCAAGACGTCGACACCCTATCTTGAAGAACGCCTCTTGAGTCTCAAACAAGCGAATCCACATTCTTCAGGTCGAGCGCTGGGAAGGCTGCTTGAGGAGTTTTTCAATAAAGAGGTCGCCATAATCTTCCGCGACTGGAGAATGCAGGAGGACGCTCAAGTATCCATGCTGCTTGAGGAGATCGTCTCAAGATATACGGAAAAAGCAAACTCCATCTTGAACAGGCTTTTTGTGGGCATGAGCTCACTGGTCGACTTGCCACCGACGAAGCTCCAGGTCCACTGTGGTCTGGCGATGGACAGCAGGGTCTCATATTCTGTCGAGCGGATCTTCATCTCGCTCGATGGTTTGCTCCTCGCTCTTCCTCCCTTCTTGCAACGTCCAGTCGTGTTTCGACGCGCGATGACCAGCGTGCCGGATAGGCTCGACCGGAACTCTGGACGAATTCGCTTCGATTACCTGGAGCGTATGGAGCGAAGCTTTCAGGTATTGGAGCGCTCGCTCACATCGCAGATCGAAGACGCACGCCAGACGCTTGTGAAGATGTTAGAGACACCGGATACGGACGTTCAACTTCGGAGAAAGATTGAGGCGCTTCAGTCCTGCGTGTCCGCTTTAACCTGATGATCCTACAAGTCACGGAGGACATTGGGCGCCAAGATACCGGGTTCAATTCTGGATCAGGTTAGAACACAAGATGATGTGTCGTGATGCGATACGGAGGTGATATGAATGCATTGGTCCTGAATAGGATCTTCCTTATAGTTGGACTGATTGGATTGCCGATTTGCATTGTTTATGCCAGACGTTCAGGAAGTGTCGCTGCCCTTATCGGTATCGGCTTGTTCGGATACCTTGTCATTTCGAGCGTCATCGTCGAGATTCGTCAGGTTCTCCAAAGATGACCCCTGACTCAACGGAAGATCGACGATATCGTTGCGTATGTCGGACGGACTATGCTACCTCTTAATTGGCGATGGAATCCGCCCCGGCTCTCCGGATTGCCTCCGAAATGGAAGGCTAATGACTCCTACGATCGCAGGAGTCATGTCGTCACTCCCGCGACGACAAATCCAAAGGAGCCTCATGTCGAAGCCTCAAAATACCCTCAGCCATGACGCTCTCCTGGAACGTACGCTGGAGCTCGGACAGCTCCGGCAACGGATCGCCCAGCGAAAGTCTCTACTATTGTTCGGTGACCAGGGAGTCGGTAAAACCAGACTTCTTCGACAGATTGCCGCGAGCAGCGAGGATATTTTGTACATCTCGAAAGGGCACGCACCACGCGAGTTTCTTCTTGCGTTGCTCGATGCCCTGGAGCAAAGCCGGCCTGCACGGGGGGCTCGAGCGAAAAACCTTCAGTCGATGAGCGTTCTTTCCTTGAAAGGACTGGCTCAGAGAAATCTTGAAACAGGAAATCGCATCCTGATGATCGATCACGTGCAAAGCCCGACGATGGCGCTCAGCCATCTCATCAAGGAGCTGAATTATTACGGGAGAACGCCAGTTATCTTCGCAGCTCGTTCGCAACATATGGAGGACATTGGTTCGCTGCGATCGTTGTGCTCGGACAAGAGCGAACGACTTGAGTTGAAGAACTGGCCGGAGCCCGTCGCCCTCGAATTCGCTCGTCGACAAGCAGCCGACTCCAAACTCGTCGCCGGCAATCTGGAGTCCTCTTTGCAGGAGATGGTCGAGATGAGCCATGGTAATCCGGGAGCAATCGTGCAGATGGTCGAGATGGCCAAACAACCACGATACAGGCTCGAAGACCAGATCAAGGTGCACATCCTCTACCTCGATTACAGGATGAAGGGGAGTCCTGGAGGAACGATATCGAAGGCCGCGATCTGAACGCCGTAGAGGGCGAGAACGAATACCGCTCAATAAGGGATAAAGCTGTCTATCGTGTCGTTGACCCGGGTAATAACGCAATGTAGACTTGGAATGAAAATCCTCATGCGATGGGGTTCGCCTGAACCGCCCGGCTCCCTGCCGGTGCTGATGACTCCTACAGAACGTAGGAGGTTCTTTGCCCGAAATACCGTTTAGGAAAGTCTTTGGTGAGCAGTTTCGGCTGCTGGTCGATCTGGTGCGCTGGATTCCTCCGGCCGCGCTTGCCGGCGTCATGGGTGGCACGGCATCGGCATTTCTCCTGGTGTCTCTGGTCTGGGCTACAGACTTCCGCGAGAAACACATCTGGATGATCTTGTTTCTGGCGCCCGCTGGCCTCTTCGTTGGCTACTTGTACAAGTACCTTGGGAGCACGGTGGAAGCAGGCAACAACATGATCCTCGAAGAGGTTCATGATCCGCGTGCGGTCATTCCGATCCGCATGACGCCCCTTATCCTCCTCGGCACCATCCTGACTCATCTTTTTGGAGGTTCCGCAGGTCGGGAAGGTACCGCCATTCAAACCGGGGCGTCGTTGGCAGACCAACTGACGCGGCCCTTTCGAATGACTGATACCGATCGCCGAATTCTATTGATGTCGGGTATCAGCGCAGGATTTGCTTCTGTATTCGGGACACCGCTCGCTGGCGCGGTCTTCGGTATTGAGGTGCTTGCCATCGGTAAGCTCAGCTATGACGCCATCGGCCCGTGCTTCATTGCGGCCTTCATCGGCGATCTTGTCACCAAAGCCTGGGGTGTCCATCACACGATCTATCGTGTGACGGAGGTCCCAACTCTCAATCTCACAGGAATTGTCTCCGCGATGATCGCGGGCGTCGCGTTTGGGTTGGTCGGGATGGCCTTTGCGAAAGCGACCCACGGGGTCGCGCATATCGCCAGAAGATACATCGCTTCGGCTCCACTCCGTCCTTTCGTTGGCGGCCTGATTGTCACGGCTGCGGTGTTTGCACTTGGAACGACCAAATATATCGGCCTGGGTATCCCCACCATCGTTGCAGCGTTCAATACAAAGCTGCCCGTCTATGATTTTGCGGGGAAATTCGCATTCACCGCCATAACGCTCGGAGCCAGCTTCAAGGGTGGCGAGGTCACTCCACTCTTCTTCATTGGTTCCACTCTTGGGAATGCGCTTTCGCGGATCCTCCCGTTGCCTCCCTCTCTTCTCGCTGCAATGGGATTTGTCGGCGTTTTCGCCGGAGCAGCGAATACTCCCATCTCATCGACATTGATGGCGATGGAACTCTTCGGGGCAGAAGCGGGAGCCTACGCTGGAATCGCCTGTGTCGTTAGCTATCTGTTTTCCGGTCATGCCGGTATCTATCATGCGCAGCGCGTCGGTCGAAGCAAACACCTCGATCACTCGGCAGAGGAAGGAATGTCACTCGCTTTAGTGGCAAAGATGCGAGAGGGGCCGGGTGACAGTCTTCTCGCGGAGATCGATGATTTTGGTTTTCTAGAAGGGAGTCGTATGGATCATCTCAGTGTACTCAGGCTTTATTTTTCCGCATCGGAGATGCGGCGTGCCGATTCATGGTGGAAGAAGCTCGCACCGCAGAGTCTCGGAGCCTACCTGCTTCGCCAGGCGAAAGATCATGGCATCGAACAAGCCCTTTTGCACCGTGTCATTGGCGGATACCTTAAGAACCAGGACCTTGTCATGGACACAAGTGACATGCCTCCGGCCCGATTACCGCAGTGTCTGGAACTCGTAGGTGAGGAAGAGGATCTGCAATCGTTCCTGAAGCATAATCGTGATCATCTCAAGTCCGTTCGTACCGTCTTTCTGCGGGGTGAAGAGGCGAAGTACGAAGCGGAGATCGAGCGCGAAGAACTTGAGGCTGCTCTTGAAATTGAGCATTCCGATACCTTCACTAAAAAGGATGACGATGACTAGAGTCTGTTGTGTGATGTAGCATTCGCGAGATTATTCGCATAACGCAGATCTCGCCTGTTCAGAGGTCTGGCACTCCTAAGCGAAGGAGACCACATCGATGAGGTCTCATAAAATCGAGCCGTACCGGTCCGTCTTTGATGCAACCTCGGGACCAGGATGCCCACTTTGCCGTTACATGAGAAATTACCAAGCGAAGTGTGTTCAGGCCAGCCTGAATCCGAGACCAACCGGAATATGTAACTTTCATGCCTGGGCTATCGCGGCAATTCACGATCGTCTCGATGCGTCTCAGGTGTTCATGACCCTGCTGTCGTCGGTGTCACTGGGTATCATTACAAGTTGCGATATCTGTACTCGTATCGAGAAAGAAGGCGTATCCCAGCTCCGATTGGTCTGTAACTCCTTCAAGACGATGACAGCTGCGCAATGGCTCCATATCTACGGCGAGATATGCATCCCACACAGTCTTGAGTTGCGAAAGATTGCCCCGGCGCTCCATGTGCATACGATCGATAAGGCAACTGCTCAGTATCGTGACAAGCTCATGCGAAGTCTTCAGGAACAGCAGGGGATGGATATCGAAGGCGCCGGTTGGGGCATTTTGGGTCACGCCGCCGAGTTCCTCGCAGGCCAGAGAGGTTTATATCGATAACACAGGTGCAATTATGGACAACGGCAAGCCGATGAAGACCCCACCGAAACGCATGACGGCCTTCCAGCAGATGAACTTCAGGGCCGGGCTCTTCGGCCTCCCATTTTGCGTCGTTGAATACTACTTTAAGCGTGGTCCCATCTTTCTTCTGGGAGGCGGCTTTTTTGCCGCGCTGTTCTTCGTAGGACTTCGTGAATGGTGGCAGCTGGGACGCCCCACGATATGGGGAGAACCGCGGTCGACCAAGTCAAACGACGAAGGTCCCTAATGCCCGAGCTGTGAATGGTTTTGCGACAGTGATCGTCGCTGGCCGGCAATCTGCTCAGCCAGCACTGTTCTGTTTGCAGCTTGCTATGCGCCTGTGCTAACTTTCTGGCATTCGGCGAAAGCCGAAAGGTGATGGAATCCACCGTGACCGCCTTCCGAAACGGAAGGCTAATGACTCCTGGCAAGTGGCCGGAGTCATTTTCTTTTGGGCCTGCCATCTTGCCTCACCAAGGAACGTGCGGCGTACGCTGCCCAACCGAAGGAGTGGAGGGGAAGATGGAAGCTGAAGCAAAGACGGCAACATGGAAGATCGTCGGGGCGTGGGCGTTGGTGATGGCGCCGTTTCTTTGGGGAATCGCTCAGACGTTGCGTTCGGCGATGGGGATCTTCCGACATTAGAGGTGTCGGATGCGGTATGACAGCTTCCCAGGTTGGCACCGTTAATTCTGCGCGAATATCCACCTGGGAGGCAAAATTGCCCTGCCAGCATTCCGTGGATTGGTTGACCCTTATCTTTGCGGTTGTTACCCTGAACCTACATTTTGACAAGGTGATGGGGTTCCACCGCAACCGCTAGCTTGCTGGCTGATGACTCCTACGATGCAGATCTGGGAGTCCTCTTGCGTCTTAGGAAGTTTGAACTCAGCGCCTTCTTGCCTCGCTTTACGACCGTTTGCCGGTCGGCATTATTCCATTCGCCTCCCAGAACCCATCGTCACGAATCTGCTTGTCCAGGACGCTCGCTGAGCTGCGTTGCTATCTTGACTTGCGTTGCGGCACTGGCGACCGGCCAGACCGCGCCGACCGCGCTGACCGCGCTCAGCCTCGATCAATGTCTTGCTTTGGCGAAGAGCGCTCCATCGTCCGTGCGGCGAGCTCAAGAACAGTTGCGCGGTGCAAAGTTTGGGGTACGCGGCGCCAAAGCAGCGTTCCTTCCGAATCTCACCATTCAAAACACATTCACCTACAACAGCCCACTGCTTTACGATCCCAATCAATTCAGCTTCGTAGCGCTGAATGGAGTCCATGAATACACCACTGTGGCGAATAGCTCGCTCGAGGTCGATTCGTCGGGAAGACTGCGTGCGCTCTACGACAGGGCGGATGCCAACCGACAAGTCGCCGAGGCTTCCGTACGTTTGTCGGAGAGAGACCTCGAACGATCCGTGTCAGCGTCCTACTATCGACTCCTATTGACTCGGAAGCTGGCGGAGACAGCCAACGAGAACTGGCAGACAGCCCGCGACTTCGAGGATCGAGTCAAACACCTTGTGGATGGCGGCGAAGCATCACAGGCTGACCTGACAAAAGCTTCTCTGGAAGCAGCCCTTCTTGAGAGGACCGTCGGCTCGCTCGAACTGGAGTCAGAGATTGCGAATCATGATCTGGCCTCTTTCTGGACAGAGGATACAAACACGCATCTTGAGCTTGTTAACGTCCTCGACGGTCAACTAGCATCTCCGGCTTTCGTTGAAACGCCTGGAAGCTATTTGAATCGCCCGGAGCTGTTCATCTTCCAGGCGGAGAAGAGGGGTTTTGAAGCGGATGCCCGACGCGCCCGCTCGCAGATGCTCCCACAACTGAATCTGAACTTTCAATATGGCATCGATACGACTCGCGTCACCAGCCGGGATCGCGGCTACGCCGGCTTTGTCCATTTCAACATCCCCGTCTTCGACTTTCTGAGAGCACGAAGTGAGCAGCAACAGTTCCGGTCGCTAGCTGCGCAATCACGGACCGACTTCCAAATCGGACAGCGGCTCTTTTCCAAGGAGTATCAGGACGCTCTGAGCAGTGTGCGAGACACCTTCGCACAGATCGCAATTACAGACCGCGCAGTGGCTCTTGCAAAAGACAATCTCCGCCTCAGCCGCTTGCGTTTCGAAGGTGGTGAAGGACCTGCACTCGACGTCGTAACGGCACAAAGCAGCCTCGTGCAAGCCCAAATCGACTACTACACAACTCGTGCCAATTACCTCAACGCGCAACTAGCGCTGAAAGTAGCCAGCGGACAATGAAGCCACTATTTGCAGCTCTTCTGATCTGCCTTTTCTTTTCAGGATGCAAAGCGAACGATGACACGACCAGAAAGCCTGTGATCGCGGTGACGACGCAAAAGGTCTCGGCTTCAAATATTTCATTGACCGTGAGCGCGCCGGCTTCCGTCTTTGGAAAGACGGAAGCCCATCTTTCCGCCAGAATTACGGCTTCAGTTCAACAGGTGCTGGTCCACAAGGGCGAGACCGTGCGCAAGGGGCAACTGCTGGCAAGCCTTGACAAACGCGACCTTGCCGCGCAGAGCGCTGACGCGGCTGCCGCTAAATCAAGTGCAGAAGCGGAGCTGCAACGAACCCAGGGAGGAACGATCCCCGCCCAGCTTACGCTGGCACGCGGTGAAGCAAATGCGCGGGCGGCTGCACTCGACCTTGCGCAAAAGGTCTATGAGCGGCGGAAGGTTTTGTTCGAGCAAGGAGCGATCTCAGGTCGAGAGCTGCAGGTCAGCGAGGCCGACCTTGCCCAGGCCAAAGCAAATGCAGACGCAGCACAGAAGAACCTTGAGGTCGTCGAGAGACGCACCAGCATCGACGACCTCCGTCTTGCACAGAACTCGCTCGCACAATCCAAGGCCCGCGAAGATTTGGCAGGAGCGAACTTGAGCTTCGCCGACATCCGCAGTCCAGTTGACGGAACTGTGACCGACCAGATGGTCTTTCCCGGCGATCTGGCGTCACCCGGCACGCCGATGTTCACGGTTATGGATCTTTCCTCAGCAGTGGCACGGGCACAGGTGGATGCCGATAAAGCAGGACCGGTCCGAGTGGGCCAGGCGTGCTCCTTTCACTCCAACGGCGATTCAGTCCCACCGCAGAACGGACGGGTTACAGCCGTGAATCAGGCAGTCGATCCCGCCCGCCGCACGATCGAGGTCTGGTGCGAAGTTCCTAATACGAAGGGCATTCTGAAGGCGGGAGTTTTCGGACGAGTCGAAGTTGCCGTAGGTACAGCTGAGAATTCCGTGGTTGTGCCGAGCGGAGCAGTTGAGATGACCGAAGGAACCGCCAAGGGAAAGTTGTATGTTGTGGACGCGAAAAACATCGCGCATGTGAGAGAGGTCGAGGCGCAGCCTCTCGATGACGGGCGCATCCGTATTCTGAAGGGCCTGCAGAGTGGCGAAACCATCATCGTCGTGGGCGAATATGGATTGCCGGATGGAACGGCGATAAATCCTTCAGGTGTTGCCCGATGACCAGTGCGCTCGCCCAGTTCGTCAAAGCGCACGGCCGTGCGCTGGTACTCGTCATTCTGAGCTTCGCCATAGCCGGGGCAATGAGTATTCCGTCTATCCCGGTTTCTATCTTTCCGGAGACAAACTTTCCACGCATCGTGATTCTGGTCGACAACGGTATCACGCCAATCAACCTGCAGATGCTCACGGTCACCCGACCGATCGAGGAGGCAGTCCGATTCGTTCCGGGCGTAACAACGGTGCGTTCCGTTACTGGACGGGGGTCGACAGAAATCAACATCTTCTTTCGTTGGGATGTCGATATTCTCAATGCGCTGCATCTGGTTCAAGGAAGATTGGCGCAGATAGCTCCTACACTTCCGTCGACGGCCCGCTTCTACGTGAATCGCCTTACGTTCTCGGTATTTCCCATTGTCGGATTCAGCATGACGTCCGATAGCCATCGGTTATCCGATCTCTGGTCCATCGCCTATTACGACCTTGCGCCCCGGCTCTATCGCCTTCCCGGAGTTGCCGATACTCGGATTGTCGGAGGGCGCAGGCCGGAGCTGCAGATCCTCGTGGACCCCTCGAAGCTGAATAGCCTGAATCTGCCGTTGACCAAGGTGGTCGAGGCCATCCGTAGCAGCAATCTCATCGCACCCGCCGGCATGATGCAGGAGAACTTCCATCTCTATCTCACGACCGTGACCGGACTGCTTACAAGCAAGGAGCAGGTCGAAAACGTTGTCGTAGCGGTAGTCAAAGGGACGCCGGTCCTTATCAAGGACATTGCAACGGTGAGCCCCGGCGAAGAGCCTGTTTACAACATCGTTACGGCGAATGGCCGACCCTCCGTCCTGGTGAACGTTTTACAACAGCCTGATGGCAACACTGTTCAGATTGCCGACGCGGTCAATAAAACGCTAGACGAGGCCCGAGAGACGCTGCCCCCCGGAATTCACCTGTCCACCTATTACGATCAATCGCAGCTCGTTCGCGAGTCGATCGACGGCGTCACTGAGAGTATCGTGATCGGTCTCTTCCTCTCAGTGATCGTACTGCTCCTGTTTCTCAAAAGCTGGCGGACTACCATCGTAGCCGCAGTCGTGATCCCGATCGCGGTCCTCATTGCGGTCGCGTTCATGAAGCTGGGAGGCATGAGCTTCAACCTCATGACTCTGGGCGGACTTGCCGCCTGCATTGGAGTCGTCATCGATGACGCCATTGTGATTGTTGAGAACATCTCCATTCATCTGGCGATGGGGGCGTCCCCCTGGGAAGCATCCAGTACGGCCATCCGCGAGCTCACCCCGGCTCTCATCGGATCGACCCTTACGCCCATCGTCGTGTTCGTCCCCTTGGTCTTCCTTGGAGGCATTACTGCGGTATTCTTCCGGGCGCTCGCCATGACGCTGGTGACGGCACTGGCAGCTTCGCTTGTCCTTGCTATTTTCTTCACGCCTGTTCTGGCCGGCATTTTTCTCAAGCCAAGTCGACCGTCAGAGAACCTCACCATGGAGCAGGCCGAAAGACAGGAGGAAGGTGCCCTTCTGCGTAGTCTCTCCAGCAGGTACGAGGTAATTCTCTCGTGGAGCCTAGCAAATACCAAAACGATAATGGCAATTGCCGTCGCGGTATTTGGGGTCAGCGTACTGCTCTACAACATCCTTGGCAGCGACTTCCTGCCCCAGATGGATGAGGGCGCGTTCGTTCTCGATTACCGGACCCCTCCGGGATCCTCGCTTGAAGAGACGAACCGCATCCTCAATCATGTCGAGACGTTTCTACGGCAAACTCCGGAGGTTGAAAGCTATTCGAGACGTACCGGAGCTCGGCTTGCACTGGCGATCGCGGAGCCGAACAAGGGAGACTTCCTCATCAAACTGCGAAAGAAACGCTCGCGATCCCTGGAAGACGTTACCACTGAGCTGAGACAAAAGATCACGCAATCGGAACCCGCGATCCAGGTTGAGTTTCCACACATTCTGGAGGACCTCGTCGGTGATCTCGCCTGGTCTCCGGAGCCAATCGAAATCAAGGTCTACAACCATGATGAGCAAGCATACAAAGCCGCCGCGAAGGCCATTGAAGACTGGCTTCCCAAGGTAAAAGGGGTGGTGGATGTCGAGAATCAAACGGTCGAGATCGGCCCGAGCATGAACTTCCGCGTTGACCTCCAGCAAGCTCAGCTCGCTGGATTCAGCGTGCAGGATGTCGCGGACCTCGAATCCACGATCCTCGATGGAAAGCTATCCTCGAACATGATTCAGGAAGATCGCCTCATTGGGCTTCGCGTGCGTTATCCAAAGCCAGACCGCGCGACCTTCCGCGACCTGCAGGATCAGCTCATCACCTCCCCAACCGGAAAGACCGTATCACTCTCCTCCATAGCACACGAAGAGCTGGAGGGAGGTCAGACCGAGATCCGGCGTGAAAACCTCCGGAGCCTCGACGCGGTCACCGCGCACCTGGAGGGACGCGACCTCGGTTCCGCGATGAACGAGATTCAAGCGCGTTTATCCAAGGAAGTCGCGCTGCCGCCTGGCACCGAAGTCGAGTTTGGAGGGCTATATCAGATCCAACAGGAGTCCTTCGCTGGTCTCACGCGCGTTCTGTTGATGTCGATGTTTCTGATCTTCATCATTCTCGTTTTCGAGTTTCGCTCTTTCTCCCACCCTGTCGCGATCCTGATAGCCACAGTTCTTTGCACTTCGGGAAGCCTTTTCGCTCTGTTCCTCACCCGCACGACACTGAATATCTCGTCATTCATGGGCATCATCATGGTGATCGGCATTGTGCACAAGAACGGAATACTGATGCTCGATTCTGAGTCGCATTTCACGCAGCAGGGATACGAGCTGCGCGACGCCATTTATCACGCTGGCCGCCGTCGTCTTCGACCGATCATCATGACTGCTCTTGCAACCGTGTGCGGCATGCTGCCGTTGGCGGTGGGGGTTGGTTCCGGAGCGCAGTTGCTTCAACCCCTCGCGATTGCCGTTATTGGAGGTGTCGCGATTTCGATGGTTCTTTCGCTTGTTATTACACCCGCGCTCTTTTACTCCCTCCGCAGGAAAGGTCTTTGACTCGGACATGAATAGGAACGCAGTTCTTCTTCTTGGAATCGCGATTGTCTCTGGCACAACGTCCGCGTGGTCGCAGACCTCCCCAGGGCCATACCACCTCGTCAAGACAATCGCTCTTCCCGGTGTGCAGGGAGGATTCGATCACTTTGCCTATGACGCCGCGTTGCATCGGCTTTATCTTGCCGCGTCTGACAACGGAACGCTCGAGGTCATGGATCTCCAAAGCGGTACGCGTTTGAGTTCCGTAAAAGGATTTACGAGCCCTCATAGCGTACTCGTTCGAGCGAAAGCGGATGAGATTCTCGTCACCGACAGTGGCAAACAGGCGTCGGCGCTGTTGCAGCAATCCACGTTGAAGAAACTACGGAACGTGAATCTTGCCCTTGGGGCGAATTGCATTCTGCTGGATCACACCGGAAACCGTCTCTTTGTCACTGCGGGAGGCGACCGGGTGAGTCAGCCGGACTCTACACTCCAGATCATCAACCCTGACTCGGGAGTTGTTCTTCGGACTGTGCGAGTGCCGGCATTGCATCTGCAACCGATGGCCCTTGACGCCGAGCACAAGCGGCTATTCGTCAATATTGCCGATCAGGACGCAATCGGCGTGTTCAACAGCGATACTCTCGAACGAACCGGCACCTGGCCGATACCCAAAGGCCACAAAAACTCGCCGATTGCCTTTGATCGGGAAAGCCAGTCCCTGTTCGTCATCGCGAGCGATCCCGGTATTCTGATGGAGCTTGATGCTGTCTCGGGAGCTCTCCGCACGTTCGTTCCGACGCCGAGTAATCCGGATGATCTTGGTTTCGACCCAAAGTCCCGACGTCTTTTCGTTCCTGGAGACGGGGCACTGAATGTCTATCAGATCGGTCCGGCATCATCCCTACATCCGATACAGCATTTAGAGACCGGAACTGAAGCAAGAACCGGCATCTTCCTCCCGGACATAAACGCCTATGCGGTTGCCGTGCCGGCAACGGCTGCGCAGCCAGCAAAGGTGCTGCTCTTTAAGAAGGAACAATGAGGTTAGGTACGAGGCCGCCAGCGTTTCGCATTCGCTTTCGCAACCGTTACTCCCCAAGAGGATCATCCGTTTGATATTTCATTGCGAACTCCGGGTAACGAGACAGCCAGGTGTTGAGATTGATCAAGTGGCTCCCTTCGAGCGCGATGCGAAGCCTGGGATTTTTTAGTCCGCGTCGCAGGATGGTGACGATGATCCTCTCTCCATCGCCCATTTCAAAGCAGGTGTTGAACAGGCCCTCGTCGACAATACGATCGCGCAGAATCGTCCGGATGGCGTATCGCAAACGGTAGCCAAATTCTTCGGGCTCGTAAATTTTTGGAAGATACATGAGCGTGCCGTGTCATTGCTCCCTGGGAGTCGCCATCGATCCAGCTCGGCTATCGAGCATGCGTTTAGTCGAAGTTCTCCTCGCGTGGCCGACGGCCGTGTAATGCCCTGTCTTTCTCTCGTTCGTATTCTTTCCAGGCCGTAAAGAGGCACGAGGCCAGGACGATGCCGAAGAATCCATAGCCAAAGCCATATAGTGTGGCGTGGTTGAGCAAGGAGCCCCACACACTGAACACAAACCCGATGAGAGAAATCCAAAAATGGGGTCGGTTTACAACGATCGCCGCAACCGATCGAATCGTGGTCGTTATTGAGGTGCCGGAAGATTTCATCGCTAGACCTTTCCTTCTTCAAGAAGAACTGCTTTGACCGGTCTACCATCGATCCCTGGATCGGCTCGCTCGATCCGACAAGCGTGAAATATCGGGTAGGAGATCGAGGTCATCCCCCCGTTGCTCACGGTTACTCGACGGGGGCTTTTCTGCTGCGTCACAGGCCGATTTCCGAAAGAGGATTTGATGAAGCGACGTGCGACCAGCCCTCAGCGATTCTCCGGAGCACGCGATATACAGCTCCCAGGCCCTGACCGATTTTCTCCTTGCCGATCGTGCCAGCTCATGTCGATGTTTCGCCAATCCGCGAAACCACAGATGCAGTGTCTCTTCGTAGTGGTCCTTCATCTCCTCAACACTGACGACAGAAAAGCCGGCGGCTTCTGCGCAATCAAGGATGGAAGAGAGTCTGGGAAACTCTCGCTCGAAAACTCCCATGCCCGCTAAGAAAGGAGAGAAATTCGCAGGATGCGTAGAGCATGTGAGGAAGTCAGCTAAAAACAGACCCTCTTCGCGAAGCTTTCCGTAGACGCATCGAAAATACTCCGATATCTGCCCTCGCTCGACATGTTCCGAGAGCCCGAGGCTGGCGATTTTACTGAATGGAATCGTGATCTTCGCCAGATCCTTGTAGCTTCCGTAGTGGACATTGCAGCGAGTCGTAAGGTCAGCCTCAAGGAGTCGGAATTCTGTCGCCGTAACCTGCTCATTGTCGCGTGAGAAGCCGTGCGCAGTGATTTCATATCGGGATGCGGCGCGTAGGAGGAGAGATCCCCAACCGCAGCTGAGATCCAGGAACCGGTCGCCTTTGACGAACTGCAGCTTGTTGCATGCATGATCGAGCCCGTTATCTTGAGCCTGGTCGAGGTCCTCTTTGAACGTCAGGAAGTAGCCCGTGGAAAAAACCATAGATTTGCCCAGCCAGAGCCGGTACCACTCGTATGGCCTTTCGGGGCGAATCGAGGATGATATTTCGTCCGCCTGTTCATCCTGAGCTGAATTGAGGGTGACAAAGGCTCGTACCAATCTCCACAGGCCCCTGAACCATCTGGCCATCGAGGCTATTGTTGAGCGTAGTCCTCGATCCACCGCACCGTGTACGAACCTGTAAGAGCGGATAGCTACATCAAGGCTTCCCTCGACGTCGATATCGCCGGCGATGAACAATCCTGCCAGCACAGTCTCGCTCATGGGAGAACAGAAATTCTTCCAGGCGCGTTCATTTTTGAACGAGATGATAAACATCGCTGGATTCGAAGACGATGTCCATGTTGTGCCATCCCAGAACCGAAGGGAGAAACACGGGCCTCTATAAGAACGAAAAGTGGCTGGAAGCGATCGAACAATCGCCTCAACCTCCGAAGACGCGACAAAGACATGAGAGCCTGGCATATTAGCCTCTCACGTCGTCGATGGAAGTGTGGGTAGTTGCGGCGAGATAGTTCCGAACAAGCAGAGGAAGCATAGACGCACTCCATGAAAGAAGACTTCATAGGAGTCATCAGCTGATTTCACTCTAAAGGAACGTCAGCGGTTTCGGTGGATTCCATCACCGTTCAATCGTCAGAGAAAGCGTAGCGGTTCGGAAGTTTTCGTGTCAAGCGCTGGAGAGGGCCTGGCAACGTCTTATCATTCAAGGACCTGTGGGCTGATGTGAACTCCGTGTCGGGTTCTCCGTGGCCGTCCCGTTTAGATTTAGTCAAATCTGGCAAGCCGGTTGATTCCATTGAAGGCGGCGGCTTTATAGCATTCTGCAAGCGTCGGGTAGTTGAAAACCGTGTCCACAAAGTAGTCGATCGTTCCATTCAGGACCATCACAGCCTGGCCGATGTGTACCAGTTCGGTGGCTCCCTCTCCGATAATGTGCACTCCAAGGATCGCTCGGGTTTCTCGGTGAAAGATGAGCTTCAAGCGCCCGGTGGTATCGCCGCTAATCTGGCCTCTGGCAATCTCGCGGTAATAGGCTACGCCTACTTCGTAAGGGACGTCCTCCTCGGTGAGCTGTTCCTCTGTCTTCCCGATGAATGAGATCTCGGGGATCGTATAGATGCCATAGGGGTAAGCCTCAGCATGGGAGCGCACGGTCTCATCGCCGAATATCCGGGCGACCGCGATTCGGCCTTGCTCCATCGACACGGAGGCCAGACTGGGGAATCCAATGACATCTCCAACCGCGAAGATATTCGGGGTCTTTGTGCGATAGTCCTTGTCGACGGGAATTCTTCCTCGCGAGTCTGCTTCGATTCCGGCGGCCGTCAGGTTGAGCTCGTCGATATTTCCGGACCGGCCGACCGCATAGAGAAGAGCGCCCCCAGAGACTTTTTTCTTACTTTCGAGATTCGCGACTACGGTTCCATCTTCCTGTTCTTCAACGCTCTCCACCTCTTCATTCAGTCGCATCGTGACCCGGCTGTCGCGCAGATGGTAACTCAACGCTTCAACGATTTCGTGGTCAGCGAACTCAAGCAGGGTTGGTCTCTTTTCAATCAACACCACTCTAATCCCCAACGCCGCGAACATGCAGGTATATTCGACGCCGATGACGCCCCCACCCACAACAAGAAGGGTTTTGGGTAGTTCCTGAAGCTCAAGGATCTGGTCGCTATTGATGATGTTCCGGCCATTGATGGAGACTTTGGTTGAGGCTGCCGGTTTAGTCCCGACCGCGATCACGATATGTTCGGCTTGCACGGGACTCATCCCTGCCGGTCCGGTGATCTTCACCGTATGCGAGTCCTGAAAGGATGCGGTCCCATTCAGAACCTCGACTCCGTTCCGGGACAACTGGGCCTGAATCACCTCGATCTCGGTCTTGATCACATGCTGGACGCGAAATGTGAGGTCATCCATCGAGATCTTCTCCTTGACGCGGTAATTCAGTCCGTAAGTGGATCGATAGTTATATCCGGAAAAATGGAGAACGGCCTCGCGAAGAGTCTTACTTGGAATCGTGCCGGTGTTGATGCAAACTCCGCCCACGACATTTCGTGTCTCTGCGAGAGCGACACGCTTACCCTTCTTGACGCCTGCGATAGCCGCACGCTGTCCTGCAGGTCCGGAACCAATTACGAGTAGGTCATATGTATTCATGAGGATTGCATTGCCTCCGAAGGCTCGATTGGTAACTCTTGTACGGTTGATTGGTTTCGCTGGCTGTCTTTTCGCGCCTCGGACGGACAACAACTCGATCAGACAGCGACGTATGCCGGTTGATCGGCCTCCTTCTCACAAGCTTCAGAGTGAGCTGCGCGTTCATGCGGCCGAAATGGTGGCTGTGGAGCTTCTTCTGGCAGGGAGGTCAATCGGCACATCAGGTTGATCAGTCGGTGGACTGACGTGGAGGGTTCGTGGGTTCTGTGGAGACATCCGAAAGGGATGGTGACTCGCTTGACGAGAGGAACCGTCGCAATCTCCGGAGGAAGAACCGCCAGAAAATTAGCAGGCGCGAAACCTACCGCTCTCTCGTAACGAATCGCTTCGAGAAAATGAGATTTGAGACGTACCGAAGAGCGCCGGGGGCAAAATCCTTCCTTCCTGCACTCCCAGGAGAGAAGATCCTCAATACCTGGCACGATCGTGGGTGATGGCACGATCCAGGTCTTTTGACGTAGCGATGCGAGAGCAATCGGACCAGGTTCTGTTGCCGGCTCCTGCGCCAGAAAAGCCACCATGTCCTGATCGTAGAGTTTCCGATAGGTCAGCTTGGAGAAGTCAACCGTCGGCCAGCCATAAAGCATGGCAATATCGGTAGCTCCGGAATCGATTCTTGCGACCTGCTCTTTGAGGTTGCCGCGCGAGAGTTCGATGTTGATAAAAGGCCATGCGTTATAGGCCGCGCGCAGCATCCAGTCCGAGATGCCGTGTTCGGATTGGGTGTCCTCTATGACACCGATCCTTCGGAAAATATCGTCATCGACGTCCACGCAGCATAGTGACCGCTGAAGCCGCTTGCCTGCTTCGGTTAGACTCGCCTTCTTCGCCTCAATCACACAAAGCGCAGTCCCATAATCCCTCTCCAGGCGTGCGATCGAGATCCGGATCAGGCGCTGCGTCACACCCCAGCGGAGGGCTGCGCGCTTCAGGTCCCGCTCTTCTGCCAGAGCGAGAAAGTAGAGTCTAGGGTCGTGATTCATAAAGGCAAGTACCACCTTTCGATACACACGAGGCCAGCTGATCGTCCTCCCCAGAGCGGGGGCGAACATACTTGACCGTTCTTCACACACGTCGAGCGATACCGTGTGCGGCTGCGTTTTAGGTGGGAAAATACAAACTCCTACCCGGTTAGGTAGGAGTCATCAGCTTTCCATGTCGGAAGCAGTTGAGGCGGATTCCATCGCCTCCTCCATTCTAGGGAGGTTTGGTCTCTATATCAAGCGATTCGCCGCTGCAAACGATACAGTCATTCTGTATGCGGAATCGCGTCTTCGAATGGACAGGACAGTTCTTTGAGCAACGCCCTCAGCGAGAGTGTCTGCTTCGTCTGTATGGATAGCCTCCAGCGGTGAGATGGCTTGAGATGAATCTCCAAGTCAACTTGTTCAGAATGGAATGCTCCCGGCTTCGTAGAGACAGCTCTGACAAACTCCCGCGGCACATACAGCACAGTCACACTGGACGGGCAAGTACCCGGATGCTCCGTGAACCTGAACCACATCAAGCGACGGTCTGTCAGCGCCAGACACGATGTCTCCAGGCGATTGGCGCGATGGAGAAGGGGCCATGCTCTGTTTGGTTCGAGTCGAGACTGCGCCAGCATCCTAATCATCGATTCGCCGGGATCCAATTCGTTCTCGAGCACAAAACGATGCCATACGGAAAAGTCGGGAGGCCATGCTATCGCGTGTCGATATGTCGTGGTCGTAGGAAGCCACAAGGAGCGCAATCCGAGCAAAAAGAAATCGACACACTGGTGTTGGATCGGGCTATAACGGAAACGGGCGGACTGGTCGACCGTTGTGAAGACGAGTTCCCCCGATCCCTGTTCTTTGCGAGAAGAGATATCCACCAGATCGGCGATCATTGTAGTGAACGAAGGCGTGCCGGATTCGGAGTGGCTAACGATGGTTAGAAGGTTCGGGGTGAGTATATAAACGCGCGACGGGTATCTCTCCGAGAGTGGAAGCCCACTATTCCCGGGGATGAGGATCGCCCTGCGCCATTCGTTTCGGGGAACAGAAATTCTAAATCCCTGTGGAATCTCCGATGAGGGATGAATGGGATAGCCGGATCGGACATCACGAGGGTGTGCCATCACGGAGTGGTTTCTCGTTGTTGGATCTTCTTCGCTTGATTTCTGAATCACGAAAGCCTCCGACGAACATCGCCAGCCGGAATGTCACTGCCCGTATGCCTCACTCCACATTGCTCGCATACCTATCCGCGGTGCTTGAGAAGATATTCCTCGATGGCCCAGGCCAATCCATCCTGAGAGTTAGCGGTCGCCGTAACACTGGCGGCGCGCCGAACTTCAACCGGCGCCTGCCCCATGGCGATGCTGAAGCCACTCTTTCGGAACATTAGAATGTCATTCTCACCGTCTCCGGCAGTCGCAATCGCGTCAGCAGTTGTGTTGCTCGTTGCACCGATCACTTCAATCGCACTGCCTTTGTTGGCGTCATGATGTGTGATCTCCAACCGATTCGGAAGAGAACACGAGAGCGACAGGCGATCTCCGAACTTGCGATTGAGTCGATCCTGACAGGCAACGGTCGCCGCGTCATTGTCGCTGATTCCTGTGATCTTGATGATCGGTCCATCGAGATCCGCGAGTGTCTCGAAAACCAGGGGATCAAACCGTACGACGTTCATCTCGTGGCGCACGTGTTCGGCCTCCAACCCAGGCACGTACCAACTGGTCTCGGTATAGACCCAGGGAGTGAGTCCTTGAGCCTCGATGAGGCCGAGAATCTCCTGGGTCAATGCGGCGCGCAGAGGATAAGTCGAGAGAACATTCAACTGGGGATCAACGATCACGCCCCCATTCAAGGCCGCGCAGGCATGTTGCAACTCAAGTTCATCGATCAGCCATTTCAATCCTCGGGCTGGGCGGGAGCTGATCAGGGACATAGGAACACCAGCCTCGCGCAGGCGTTTGATCGCGTTGCGCGTCGCTTCGGTCAACTCCTTCTGTGCGTTAAGAAGGGTCCCATCCACGTCAGAGACTAGCAACTGAATTTTATGCGGTTCCATAGTGCCTCCCTTTGCTGCTTCCATCGATCACATGTCGTAGGATTCGCCAAGACGGGAGCTGCCAGCGCGGTTCTTCCCCACGGTCGAGGCGTTGTTGTTCTGCGAGGGATGCCATTTTGCGTGCCAGGGGACCACTCGACAAGAACAGGTCCGTAGCCTCCTGCTCCTCGAAACAGTTGAAGCGGTCCGCAACACGTATCACTGCCTGCAAGATTGCCGGATATTCAGACGGTGGAGCGGCATTCAAGCCGATCTGCGCTGCACTCAACACGATTCCGGCATCCTCCTCGAAGAGGAAGCCATGAATCTTTTGCCAGTCATGCATCGATACACCCAGGTCCCGCAGCAGTTTCATGGTGGCGCGGCAACGCCATCGCGCATTTCCTCCTCGGATCTGAATGTTCGTCAGGTCTTTTAGCGACTGGACCGCATAAGCTCGCGCTTGCTCCGGGAGCTTGCGCAATGCCGCCATCGCGGCTTCGCGGCAAAGGTCGTCCTCCAAAGAATGAAACAGGAGAGGCACACTCTCCGGCCGGCAAAACTCTCCGAATGCAAACAGCAATCCTTCCGTAGCGCGGTGTTCAGCGGCTTGTAACAGGACGCTGAACGTCTCTTCAGTCTTCCAACGGAGGAGCTCGTTGGCGACGGCACTGCGCACCGCATCTTCCGCGAAGAGTACCTGCGCGTCGGAGGCAAGTTCGCCTTCGCGGAAATACTTGACCAGGGCAGGATAGGCTCCCAGTGCTCCCAATGCGCGTACCGCTCTGACGCGCGGTTCGGCAACCGTCCTTGGGCGTGTGTGCAGAAGAAAATCTGTCAGGTGAGGAACCGCAGGCTGACCGATAGTGATGAGCATATTCTCTGCTCGCGCACCGTCCTGCAGCGATTCGAGCCCGCGAATCAGGCTCTCTATCGATTCATTAGAGGCGTTCGGAGTGGCTGCATTCATACTTTGATTCCCTCGTCGCAAATGGACGGAAGATACCAGTCCTCACGCGTCAAAGGCAGATGGCTCTGCCCCCGGTCGGTGCGACTGAGTAATGTCTGGTAGAGCTCAATGTCACCTCTCCTGAATGCAGCGGCGGAGCCGGCCATGTAAAGAAGCCAGATCCGGTAGGTAGACTCCGGCACAGTTTCAAGAACCACATCAGCATGCCGTTGAAGCTCTTCGACCCAGTGGCGGAGGGTGAGGTCGTAATGCTCTCTCAGGTTTTCGACATCTCTTACCTCAAATCCCGCGGATTCAGCCGCCGTAAGAGCCTGAGACAGGGTGACCAGCTCTCCATCCGGAAAGACGTAGCGATCGATAAACGACGACTTCCGCGCAGGAGAGTGATGGGCGCGGGCGATCCCATGATTGAGGAAGGTGCCCCCGGGCTTGAGGACCCGGCGTACCGTACTGAAGTATTGGGGTAGATTCTTCAGGCCAACATGCTCGAACATCCCGACGCTCGCGATCTTGTCAAAGGGGAGCGACACCTTGTTGAGCGTGCGGTAATCCCGCAGCTCTACCTTGCAGCTTTGGGTAAGATGTGCTTCCTCGATACGTGCGTCCGCCACGCGCGCCTGCTCCTTGCTCAGCGTGATCCCTTGCGCATAAGCTCCGTACTCTTTCGCCGCGTGAAGGATGAGACTGCCCCATCCGCATCCGATGTCCAGAAATTGTTCGAATGGTTGAAGCCGAAGCTTACGGCAGATCAGATCGATCTTGTGCTCTTGAGCCGAGTCCAGAGGTTCTTCGGCCTCGTGGAAGTAGGCGCAGGAATACGTCAAGGTCTTTCCAAGCCAGGATTTGTAAAACTCGAACGGTTGATCATAGTGGTGTTGGATTGCGGAACGATCTCGCGAGAGCGAGTGGCGCATACCCTTGCGAAACAGGTTCCCGACACCCACGAAAGTGACTGCGAGGCGCTGCAGGAGCTCTTGCCGAAGAGTGGTGGGACGGGTTAACACATGCTCCCCGACCGAGAAGACCGAGAAGAGATCCCCCTTCACATCGATTTCGCGCCGAATGAATGCCTCTCCAAGGCCGACTTCATCGGGGTTCTCAATCAGCAGGCCGAGAGCATCAGAACTGAGGACTTCAATCGTGCATGCGGGCTTTTGGTTCTCTGAAGAATGCCAGCGCCATCCATCCCATAGATGAACCGCAAATGTCGGACCAACGTAGTTGCTGAAGAGGCTATTGAATACTTTTGTTCGTTGCTCTTCTCCTGATACCTGCATCATCAAATCCTCCTTGTATGAAACGACTCCGCCCCTAGGAGCCAATCGATATCCCCAACTCATTTCGTTGAGCAGGAAATTGGCCAGTCCGAAGGATCGAAACCAGTGTCCGGCGATCGCGTTCCGAAATAGGCATCTGGGCGATCTCCTCGATCGTCTCTTCGATCGGGTACTCGTACTCCTTAAGCTCGATCTGCCCGTCTTCCCATACCGCGTAACAGGCGAGTGGGCGCCCCGTTTTGGGTTGCCCGATGCTGCCAGGGGCAACTACGACGCAACCTTCAAATTGCCGGATGAAGGGTCTATGCGTATGCCCGACAAAGAGAACGTCTGCATCGACTCCGTACAGCTCGCTCCAGCACTGCTCCGAGTCTTCGGGAAGATACCCAAACAGAGGATCCATTGGAGAAGCGTGCACAAGATAAAACTTTGTTTCGTCGATCATGATTTGCTTACGGAGGGGCAGACCGCGAAGAAATTCGCAATCCGCCCTGGTGCAGGCCTCCTCGGTATAGTGGTGCGTGGCAGCCGCGAGATTTCGGAAAGCAGGCGAACACTCCGGAGTTACGGAAAATCCTGCGGCGTGGTCATGATTGCCACGAACGATCGCGTCGACATTGCTGTTTGCCCACCGAACGGTTTCGTGGGGGCGAGGACCATACCCGACCAGGTCCCCAAGACACCAAAGCAAGTCATACTCCTCTTCGGGAAGAGCCTTGATGGCGGCCAGATTGGCGTGGATATCAGAGATGACAACGATCTTCATTGGCCCAACCCTCGAGGCACAAGGATTCTCAGGAAACCTTGTGCGGCTTCAAAATTTGATCGAGGTTCTCACGGGCAGGAGACACCCCGACGAGAGCCTCGTCAGGAGTCATCATCTGACCATCAAGGAGCAGGATGGAACAGCAGTTTTGGCGAACTCCTTCGCCGTCGCATCTGGTTGACATCAATCGATGCGGCCACCATAGTATCAGCACGATTAACGCGATTGCAACATATCGGCCGGCTCAAGAGCCGTTATTCGGCCATCCTCCAGGAAATAAATAACTGCATCCCCTTGATAAGGGTCGTGGACCGGCATTCTCGGAACGAACTGAAGTACATCTCAACGACGATTAAGCTTAGGATCCGATGAGAGGAAGGGTCGCTCGTCACACCACTTCCAGGCGACATGGCAGAGGACTGAGATTGACGTGATTGCGAAGAGAGTCAGCGGAAAGACGATGTAATCGGATACGTGGTCCCGTCGTCCAGTTTCTGTTACGAAGAATGCTCCCGCGAGTCGAAGCATCAAGTTGAACAGAGATCGAATGGGACTGCGACGGAGCCTGCCATACCCTGCTGCTACGTTCAGACGCATGGTCTCAATGGGAGACATTTTCAAACTCCTTTTGAATTGGTGTGGAGGTTGCGTTCACCAGCCTTTTCCGGAGCACTGACGAACTCGCGGAAAGATTCGGCCGAGGAATCCTGCGGCTCGCAGCCCAACCGGGTTTCTGGGATCAGGGGCCTGCCGTCGGCTGGAGGTCTCATCGCCACGGGTTGAACCGATGTCGAGTTAGTGCCACTTCTGGAGAACCAGGGAGTTAGGCGGACACGCTATTGACACGGCCGGAAGGAACTGGCATCCTCTGGAGTCAACTGAGATTTGTTAATGGCGATGGGGTTCGCCCCGAAATGTCCCCGGACTGATGACCCCTTCTGATGCATGTCAGGAGGGGTCTATGTCACGCCGCACTAAACAACTGCCCAGTTCCATCCCGATACAATCCAGCAACTCCGTACGTTGGCGCTTATTTGCCGAACCTTTCTCGCGCTATGCGCGGGAGGTTGGCGTCTCTGGAGTGCGAGCCATCGACCTAGTATTGAGATTTTGCTCCGGCATACGGGAGTTTTCGCAGCGCTCCGACTGCATCTTGAGGGTATCCATCTACAGTTGCTCATCGGAGATTGTTCTTCCCGATGCAATTGTGATCGAGCCGGGCGACAGGATACTCGAATTACATTTTTGGAACGAGCACCTCATTCATTGTCTGGGACCACATGAGCTCTTCGGTTGGGGGTTCTGCCTGCAACGAAGGATTCGCTTTTCTCTCATGCTGTTGGCCGACTGGGCAATGGCCAACGACGATTTGGCGGACTTCGAGGGAGTCCACGCCTCATTAACGATCTCGTTAGACCGCGCGGAAAGGGTCTTCCATGGTCTTGGCTTTACCATTCACTACCCGAAGCGCTCGCTCCCGCAGCAAGTTCACGACTACTTCGAGAATTTTCTCATCTGCGGACTGATGTGGGCCTTTCATCCATATGGGGTGCGGAAAGGAAAGCGAGCGCCACGACGAGCAGAGCTTTGGATCTCCAGATCCGACTTCTTACGCATCTATGGGAGGACGATACACGTCCTTCCGTAGTTTGGTCGCCGTTCTTCCGTGTCTATGGCTTGTAATGAACAGGCGGCTGAAGAGCGGCGGGAAGCTTGAGGTTCAGCATAGTAGCTACCGAGGGAAGTCGATGGGCAAGGCTGCGTTGGGTAGCCGCCACGCTTGCCTACTTCGTCATGGGTGAGCGCTTGGTCGATGCAGCATCGCGGATCAACGGCTGCTTGATCTTGGCTCGAACGGCGGTATCCGGAGGGGTTGCGGAGCATGATGGCAGCGGTTCCACCGGACTCCCATGCCTGATCGTCTCAGGACTTGACGGGTGAGGTTCCCTTCGGGACCTTGCCAGGCCGGCCGAGTTCCTGAAAAGAGAAGGGTTTAGAGAGAGCCGGAACTCCCCTCAGAACCATCCGCGTCAGTATACTTCTCAAACGTGAGCTACCGTCTTGCAGCATTCGTTGGATTGATCCTGATCATGGCCTCCCTTCAGGACGCCTTCGAGGTCGTCCTGCTTCCAAGACGTGTGGAGCGCAAATTTCGATTTGTGCACTATTTCTACCGGGCGACCTGGGCAGTCTGGTCTCGTTTGGGAGCTCTCCTTCCAGTGGGGACGGCTCGTGAAAGCTTTCTCGGCATCTACGGTCCTTTGTCGATGGTATTGCTGTTTGCCTGCTGGGCTGTTGGCCTCATCGCCGGATTTGGTTTCTTACATTACGCCCTTCAGGTCAGCGGGAATTCTGCTGCGACGACGACTCTTGCTCACGAGCTATACATGAGCGGTGACGCTTTCTTTACCTTGGGAGCAGAGACCCCGGCGCCCCGTTCGTTTGGCTCCCATGTTCTCATCTTCGTCGAGGCGGGAATCGGCTTCGGTTTCATCGGCCTGATGGTTGGCTACTTGCCGGTCTTGTACCACCACTTTACGCAACGAGATCTGCAATTGATCCAGTTGGACGCACGCGCCGGCTCACCCCCGACCGCAGGAACCGTGCTGTCCCGATACGGGACGGAAGGAAATCTGGACGAATTGAATGAGTGGCTTCGAGAGTGGGAGAGTTGGGCCGCAGAGTTGATCGAAAGCCATTCTTCCTATCCCATGCTGGGTTTTTACCGATCGCAACACGAGAAACAGTCCTGGCTTGCATCCCTGGCGGTCATTCTTGATTGCTGCACGATCATCGTAGCCGGGGTCGACAACATGTCGCCTCTTCAGGCTGGTGGAACCTTTGCCGCTGCTCGCCGCATGCTCGTCGAAATCGGGCTCTCTTTAGATGTAGAGCCCGAGCCACAACCCGATGGGCGACTTCCTGCGGAGAAGTTTGAGCGATTGACAGATCTGCTTGTGGCTTCAGGGTTTGAGTGGAAGGGGGGCGTCGAGGTCGAAGAGACCATGAGAATGCTGCGCACCACCTACGAGCCGATGCTACAAGGCCTTTCCTCCTATCTTCTCCTCCCACTGCCGGCATGGTTGCGTGACGGCGAGGTGGTTGCAAAAGACGGGAGAAAATCTCTGGCAAAGCGTCTCATGCAGCGCATGGATTAGCCATTACGCTTGCTACATGGCGCCTTGGGACATGAAGATCCAGGGTACCCGGCAAACTTGAGTAGAAGTCCTCTTAGAGCTATGATTGTTTCAGCAGACGGCGCTGGAATCCGCCGAAACCGTCTTCCGAAACGGACGACCGATGACTCCTACACGTTGTGTAGGAGTGTCTTTTTTGTGCTCCCGCACTCATTTTGAGAGGGACACAAATGAGCAATTATCTCCATCTTCCGATCGGCAACCAGTCACCCGAGATAGTGACTGCGGTCATCGAGATTCCGAAAGACAGCGGGAACAAGTACGAATATGACAAGCAGCTACACGTCTTTCGGTTAGATCGAAATCTGTATTCCCCCATCCATTATCCGGCCGATTACGGTTTCATCCCCCAGACACTTGCCGAAGACGGCGACCCTCTAGATATCCTCGTGCTCGGAGAAACACCGACCTTTCCCGGCTGCGTCTTCCATGCACGCCCGATCGGCATGTTCGAGATGCTCGATCAGGGTATTCCTGACGAGAAGATCTTGGCTTACGCTACCGGCAATCCACGCTATGCCCAGATCGAGAGCTTCAGAGAGATCCTGCCTCATCTTCTCCGTGAGATCGAGCATTTCTTCTCGATTTACAAGGATCTCGAGGGAAAGCGAACCAAGGCTCTGGGATGGAAGGACAGCGCAGCCGCGCATCAGATGATCACGAACTGCCATGAGCGCTTTCTGCAACAGCGCGCGACTGCGGAGGGCGAACATGAACCGTCGTCTCCGAAGGTCTAGAACAGGGCCACCCACTTGGATAGGACCAGTCCTCTGGCTCTTGGCAGTTGCCTTTCTCGCGCTTACGATCGCTATTCTGGTGGAGGCAGCGCCGCACAGAGATAGACACAGAGCTTCCGTAGCGGCAGCATTGGTCTGCATAAGCGGATCCAGGGTCGTTCCGCGCAGTGTCTTGTGGGAGATCTCGATGGACGTAAGCGGAGATGCGGCGCACGAGGCGGGGAAAACAATGTTCGCCTGAGGCTGACGAAATGGCGCGATCTCCTCTCATGGCCGAGCAACGCCGGATCCCCCTCCTGATCACCCGTTATGGGCTGGCTATAACATCAGTAGCCCTCGCTTTTGTAACGGTATTCGTTCTGCAATGCTTCCGAGTCCGAGATCCGTTCGCGTTGGTCTTCCTGTCGGCTCTTGCAGTCAGCGTTTGGTACGGAGGTTCCGGTCCGGGCATCCTCGCGTTCCTCCTCTCTGTCTTGGGGTTGAGTCTTTTTCTTCATTCTCCCCGCGGATGGCTGCGCGTCGACTTTTACGACGTTCCGACCTACTGCATCTTTGCTCTTCTTGGTTTTCTGATTCACCGATTCAGTCAGTCCCGACGGCGCGTGGAACATCTTCTACAAGAGAGCCGGAATCATCTGGAATCTGAGGTGATCGAGCGTACGTCGGAGCTGCGCCGCCGGGATCTCCATCTGACCGAGGCGCAATGCATCAGCCATACCGGAAGCTGGGCGTGGAACGAATCCACGGGACGGGGATTTTGGACGCCGGGGTTGTTTCGTATTCTCGGCATCGCTCCAGGTACAGTACGACCCTCCCCGTCAGCGTATATGGCGCACGTTTATCCTGATGATCAAGCCGGATTCGAATCAGCCAGGGTTGAAGCTCTTAGAAATCGCAGCGGCCTTGACCACCAGCATCGGGTGGTCCAACCCGATGGGTCGATCCGGCATGTTCGCGTATGGGGACGTCCCTTCCCGGCAGATGGCGAAGACCTCGAGTTCATTGGAACCGTAATGGATGTGACAGAGCAGGTCGAGGATCATGCCGTCCTCCAGAGGCATCTGAAGACGATTGAAGATCTCCTTGAAGAGAAGAAGATCTTGCAGGAACAACTTCGCCGAGAAAACATTTCCCTGCACGAACTGACGCGGGCGCTTCAAGGTGAAATCGCTGCTATTCAGAAGACTAGGTTCGAGAAGATTGTGGGCTCCTCTCCTGCTATCCATCGGACGCTGGTTCGTGTGAACCAGGTTGCGCCAACCGACTCGACGGTGCTCATCACGGGTGAGACCGGTACGGGGAAAGAGCTGATCGCCCAAGCGATCCACGACAATTCAAGCCGCGCCAAGAAACCATTCATCAGTGTGAATTGCGCTGCGCTGCCTTCCTCGCTGATTGCCGCGGAGCTGTTTGGGTATGAGAAGGGAGCCTTTACTGGAGCGGACCGGCAGCGGTTGGGTCGTTTCGAGCTCGCAGATAACGGTACGATCTTTTTGGATGAGATAGGCGAACTGCCCCTTGAGACGCAAGCATCTCTGCTCCGTGTCCTTGAGGAACACACTGTCGAAAGGCTAGGCGGAACGAAACCCATTCCTGTGGATGTGCGAGTGATCGCTGCCACCAATCGGGACCTGCAGGCCGCGATGCGAATATCCGAATTTCGTCAGGATCTGTTCTATCGGCTCAATGTTTTTCCGATTGACGTCCCGCCTCTTCGGGAGCGGCGCGAAGACATTCCCGAACTAGTCAGTCATTTCATCTCCCTCTACGCATCCAAGCATGGAAAAACGATTCGGAACATTGAGAGCCGGGGGATAGATCTTCTCCGTTCATACGATTGGCCAGGAAACATTCGAGAATTGAAAAACGTCGTCGAAACCTCGGTGATCGTTTCTTCTGGAGAGGTCCTTGCGATTGATGAGGAGCTTCTGTTTGGGGGTGGGCTTGGGGAGGACGCACCTATAGGTTCCCTGGAAAAGGAGATGGCGAATCACGAGCGGGTCCTGATCGAACGCGCTCTGGAAAAGACGCAAGGCCGTGTCTACGGACAGGCAGGCGCGGCTGCAATCCTTCACGTGCCGCCAACGACACTCTCCGCAAAGATCAAAGCGCTCAAGATCGATACAACAAAATTCAAGAGTCGCTAAGTGCGGACCACATGGGGAAAGCATCCGATTGTTCCGGTGTGTATACGCCACAGCGATGGCGTATTGCTCAAAACATCTATCCGGAGCGGTGTTCGATTTGACCACCCCGCCGCCGCCACCATACCCGGCCCAAGTTGCTTAACACCTGCTATTTGGTGCGTCGAAGGCTATTCCGGAGACAGCGAATGCTTCTGCTGGAGGGGTCTCACTGTGGCGGATTCTTCACGCTTTGGGGAATTTCCTTGCACGCCGGAAATTCCGTTCTATCCTGCCGAAATGTCATACGCGCCGCAAGTCGCCATGTGTCCACTAACCATTTCGGTGTTTCTCGATGAAGAGGATCTCTCGCCTAGCGACGAACGAGCCTGAGCAGACCACGAACACCGGAGACGGGCAAGGCGGGTCTGAGTATCCAATCAAAGAGCGGATGCGCGTTCTGCTGGTCGCTTGCAGTGCCGATGATGCGCAACGAACGCTGAAGTTCGGCGATCGTACCGAGGTCGCATACCTTCCCAGCTACGATCTTAAGGAGATCCAAGCCGAGATCGATAGATTCAAGCCGCAGCTTGTAACATGCAGCACGGATGTCTTCCTGCGTGGCATCTGTGCCCCGCTTGCGGATGGGACGATGAATCTGGCCCTTGGAGACGGCAATGGGAACCTGGGTGCGACTCCGAATGTTGCAGCTCGCGAGATGCGGGTTCTGAGAATGATCGCAAAGGGGCGGACCAACGGCGAGATTGCGACGGCACTGCATGTAAGCTCGCGTACGATCAAGCGGATACTGAGCAGCCTCTTCGAGCGGCTCGCAGTCAGCAACCGTGCTGAGTTGGTCGGCCGAGCCAACCGACTTGGCCTTCTCGATTGCAGCAACTGACGAGCACCTTTCCACGCCTCGTATCATCATGATTGTGGAAGTCATAGCCTCGGCAATAGTCCTGGCCCAAATGGGCCACCAGTTCGGCTGGCACATCTGGGCCGTACAGAGCGAAATACAGCGTATTGGCCGATCGCAATCCGTCCCGTGTGTATGAGGATTTCTTGCTGGCTATCCCGCCTATCTCGTTGCGATATAAGTTATTAGGTTTGCCGTTCAAGCTGCCGATTCATCGCGTCTGGCCCTCATGGAATGGGCGGAGGCCGAGCGAAGATGGCCCTACAGGGACACCCATAATAATGGGCCAACTGGACCTTGTATGCGGTCATTGATCGGCGCATCCTTGAGAACATTCGCTGGGGCACACGACCCGCTCCCTAGGGTTGCGTTGTAAGTCATACACGAATTCCCGATGAATTGAGGTCATCGCATGCCATCGTTACCTGCTCATCTCAATACCGTTGCTGACAAATATGGTGCCGCCGTTCATGACGTTTCGCGGAATCAGATCACAATCCTAAATTCGACCGGCGGCTTTGTATGGGAGAGACTCCAACAGGGAAGGACCGTAGAGCAAGCTATCCAAGACCTTGCATGTGAATGCAACACCGACCCATCAATTGTGCAGAGTGGAGTACGCGCTTTTCTAGGCCAGTTGGAGTCGGAGCACTTGTTATCCAATTGAAAACTGCACTCACCGATAGAAAGCGGGAATATGAGTTTCTATCAACAACAAATCGATGGGCATTCTGAGTTCCGTGTAATTCTGGTACCGCCTGGGTCGCGGATGGTGCTCGCCGAGCAGCGACAAGGTTCGCTCCTGCTGCCCCGCATCACCATCGCCAAACGGACCCGCCCCACAGAACAGCTAGCAGAAAGACTCCTGGCCGATTGGCATATACGATCGATCGTGATTGACTTCCTGCCCGAATCTAACACGTTGCCGCGGTGTGCAATCATCGAGATCTTCACCCAGGATTGGAATTTCGCATCTGATGGATTCGTTGCAGTCCCTCCCGACCATTTCAACGCAAGTGAGCTAACTGTCTCCGAACGTCTGACGGTGCGCCATATCCTCGAGGGCAACGCCGCAGATCGCAGTCCGTTTTCACGGCTTGGATGGATCGATGAAGCTCGGGAGTGGATCCGCGGAAGTGTAACTGACCACCGTGTTGAGTTCGACAAAGATGATTTGTGTTCGTTTGCAAGCAGCCCGTGTGCGCTCGTGCGGTTTGGCACGATTTTAGGGCCAGCGTACTGGCTAAAGGCCGTCGGACCCGATACGCACGAATTTGCCGTGACCCAAGCCGTAGCACGATATTGTTCAACCTTCGTGCCACCCCTTGTCGCCACGAGAGCCGATTGGAATGCCTGGGTTACAGAAGAGTCTGGACGACCTCTCCATGAGGCCCTCGAGCTTCGCGCGTTTGAAGAGTCTACTCATTGTCTCGCGGGCTTGCAGATCACAAGCGCTTGCTATGCCAGCGAGTTACTCGCTTCCGGCTGCTTTGAACAGAGGATGCCAACGCTGCGCGCACATATCCCGGACCTAATTCGATATCTCGGCAGCTCAATGGCGAACCAGCACTCCACAAAGGCACGTCCGCTTGATGCGAGTCGCCTTTTAGAGCTCGGTCAGCTCATCGAACGCGCCTGTACAAAGATAGAAGCGATTGGCATTCCAGACTCGCTTCTTCATAACGATATTAATTCGGGCAACATTCTCTTTGACGGACACAACGTTTTCTTCACCGACTGGGCGGAAGCTGGCATCGGTTGTCCTTTCCTGACGTTTCAGCACTTGTGCGTTCAAGCTTCAGAGGTGGATGACACGCATACGTGGCTTCCACACCTGCGGCAAATCTATAAGGGGCATTGGAGCAAAATCATTGACAGATCTCACATCGACCGAGCGCTTGCTCTTTGCCCACCGATCGCCGTCGCTTCTTATATTTGCGGCAGGGACCTGACGTTTTCTTCGAAAGCGCGAAGCTCGGAAAATGCGCAGAGTTTCGCGAGAAGTCTCGCACGTTATATGGACCGATTTGCGTGCTCCTCAGAATTCCTGGAGGCTCTGTGCGACTAAAATACTCACTCCCGTCAGACCGACCCCTATTTTTCTCCGGCCGCACACGCAGGAATGCTTGCATTGCCGGTCTCCAGCGTTATAAGGCAACAATCGAGTGTTGGTGGCTGCTCGTCTTTTTCGACTACATCATGAAATTTCGCAGCTCTGCTGCTCTCCGTATGATTGTGCGAAATCAACCCGTGTCTCAAGCAACGTCCGGCGCGGTACTTTCACATGAGGAGCTCTCCCATGCAATGGACCTGGCTTGCGTCTTCTATTTCAAGCGGGTCTTATGCCTGCAACGATCAGCAGCAACGGCGGTTCTGCTGCGCAGACATGGGGCTTGTGCCGAGATGGTGATTGGGGCACAAATCCTGCCGCCAGAATTTCATGCATGGGTTGAAATTGGCGATGCGGTCATCAATGACAAACCGTATATGCGTGAGATCTACCAGATTCTAGAAGTCTGCTGACAAGGAACAAACGATGAGCATCATCTTTGGAATTCGTAAGCCTCAAGGTGCGTTGGTCTCTGAACAGGAGTTGATCCGCCTCTCCCGGGCAACCGGGCGTTATATCTCCGAGGGTACCGTGATCGCCATAGCGGCCCGGGTGGGAATGGGGTTCCAGCCCCTCCATGCTCATTCGCGGTCCAAGTTAGAGCGTGGCCCTATCAGCGATGCCCGCGGTAATTTGTTGGCAATCGATGGACGTCTCGATAACTACCGAGACTTGTGTCAAGACCTCAACCTGGACAAAGAGAATACACCTGATTCAGAAATCATATTGGCAGCATACTTAAGGTGGGGAACCGCTTGTTTCGGGCGTTTCATTGGAGACTGGGCGCTAGCCCTCTGGTCTATGAGGGAGCAAGTACTCTACCTTGCACGAGATCATGCCGGGACCAGAACACTTTACTACGAGAGCAGAAACGGCACTCTATTGTGGTCTACTTTTCTCGACAGCTTCTTTGCTGATCCTAGAAGTATTGAAGTCGATGAGGACTATGCTGCCTGCTATCTCGGTGGCCAGCCAATTCGAGATCTAACTCCATACAAAAGCATGCGAGCTGTCCTGCCTGCACACTACGTTGTCGCCCGGGAGGACCAATTGTCGTCTTGCTCCCATTGGCAATGGATGCGTAGCGCACAGATCCGTTATAACTCCGATCACGAGTATGAGGAACATCTTACCGCCGTTCTTGGAAAGGCCGTCGAGCGGAGAGATACTCCGGATTTCCCGAGCGTTGCCCAACTCAGCGGCGGAATGGATTCTACTTCGATAGTCTGCATGTCAGATCGCAACCGCAAGCTGCAGAATGAATCGGCAGAACTGATTGACACTATCTCCTTCTACGATGACTCAGAGTCTAGTTCTGATGAAAGACCCTATTTTGCGGCGGTAGAAACGAAACGAGGCAAATGCGGCGCTCATGTTTCAGTTTCCTTTCTGGATCAAACCTTCGAGCCCCATGATTCTTCGAATGGGATCTATTTGTTCCCCGGAGCTGATAGCTCAACCTTCGAGCAAGAACGTAAGATACAAGCTGCTATTGGCACGGATGCCTATCACAGCATTCTCTCTGGCATTGGAGGAGATGAAGTACTCGGCGGAGTGCCAAGTTCTCGGCCAGAATTGGCGGACTATCTTCTTGCGGGAAACATTCCAATGCTCCTGAAACAAACTTGCAAGTGGTGCTTTATTGATCGGACGCCATTTCATTACCTGCTTTTTGATACTGCCAAGTACGCATACGACCTCTATTGTTCGCCACAGGCACAATGCAACTCGCTGCCACCCTGGATAGCACCTTCCCTTAGGGAAGCATGTGCGAGAACTGCAATTCGGAATTCTATCGCGGATAATCTTAAGGGGCTTACACCAACTTCAATTAGTAATGGAATTGCGTGGTGGTCGGTGATGGAGACATTGCCACATATCCGCCCAGGAATCCTTTCGCGTCCAGAGTACCGGTATCCATATCTTGACCGAGATCTGGTCGAGTATCTCTTCAGTGTGCCTAGCGAACAGCTAGTGCGACCTGGTCGACGGCGTTCTCTTATGAGGCGTGCTCTTAAGGATATCGTTCCAGATAAGGTTCTGGAGCGACGCCGCAAAGGGTATGTGATCCAAAGTCCGCTGGCGGCGATCGATAACTCGCGTGAAACGATAGATCGCCTCTTTGCGGACGCCTTCATCTGCGACGAGGGCTTCGTCGATCACCGAAAGCTACAAGCCGCTCTAGATCTCACGACCACTGGCGGGAGTGGGCGATGGTGGCAAATGATCGCAAGAGCCATTGCATACGAGTTATGGATCAAAGAACGTCTTACAAAAAACGGTATTGGTTTTCAGCGTTGCCAGCAGAATCAGTTTTTGCCCCCGAAGACGGAGGCTGACAAGATCCGCGCAGTTCAGGTTGCAAGCTGATCTGGATTACACGGAAATTCCAACCCGAAGGTGTAACCCAATGAAATACATTCAACCGCAAATCAAGAAAGTCGTGAAGGCTGACTCCGCCATTCAGGGCCTTATCAAAGGTGACACACCCGCTGATGCAAGCGGACAACCGACTGTCTCAGCGGGGTACAAATCTGACGAGTAGTTCGAGTGCTGTTCTAGCTCCGTAAATGCAGATGGTTACCGGCGATATTGGTAACCATCTGCATCTGCTTGAAATCAATATAACCGATGACCATTCCGCATTCTTTCCCACATCGTATATTGAGCACGTTTCGAGGGATCTGGATCTTCATATCCTTGGAGCCAGAATCGAAACCAGTCGACACTCCCTTGTTGGGATGCAAAACGTTCAAGTGGCCTTTGATGCACATGTTGTCCTTCAGGAAAGTAGATCAGATCGACAGGCTTGCCCTGTGCTCTGAGAGACGAGTAGAGTTCCCATTCGCCAAGCACTGAAGTTGGCTCCATCGCCTCAATCCGAAGAGGCGCAATGACTCTATCCAGATTGAATCCGGGAGCCAGCCTATACCACTGGGCAAGACCGTCGCCCACAGGTTTGGTGCCAATAATTTTCTCAAATTCTTCCGCGAGAGGAGGATCAGAGACTCCCAATAGTCGATACTGCATGTAGCTGATGTCAATGCCTTCAGCTATGGTCGCTGCAGTGAAGCGCTTCGGCTCCCGGGCGATCGCGTTCTCGACATACCAAGCAGAGGCACTAAAGCCTACGAGCCCGACCTTCTCTGGATCGATTAGCCCGGCTTCGGCAAGATTCTCTATGGCGCTTCTGAATGCTTCAATATGAGTTTGTGCCTCTTCTTCATTGAACGAATGAGGCATTCTCCTCTGGATCTGTAAAACCGCAATTCCGGCACTTGCGAGGGCTCGAGCTGCGAATGCAGTTGGCATCATTCCATCAGTCAGAAACTGACTCCCGTCGAAATTATAAATTTGAATGACGAGAGGGTATCTCTGACCTGGAGCATAGTCCACCGGCTTGACCAACCCTCCATTCCACTCACGTCCAGTTCGGTCTTTCCAGCGATAAATCGACGCCTCTCCGAACTGAAGATTGGCCAACTGTGGATTTGGATTCCATATCATCTCACTTCGTCCCGTTCGATTATTGGTGGCCCATAGAGTCGGTGGCTGATTTAGAGATTGCCTGATGGCGACTGTCAGGGGTTGGCTTGCTGCGTCTTCGTCCGAACCGAGTTGCGCACTGTGCTCAATCAAGGCGGTCGTGGAAGCTAAGCGCCATGCGCCCTTATTGAAAAGATATCTCCTTTGCTCTGCGGTTGCGTTTGGCGATCTAACTATTAGCAGAACTTCAGCGTCGGTCTTGCCGAATGAAGGCTTGCCGATCAGAGGATTGCCGGTTTCACCTCGGTTCACTTCGACTCTGAACACGACGCAGTGTGCCTCAAGAGTGAGAACTTCAATTGCCGCGACCGCACATGGCTCAAGACGCTTCGTTCGCTCAGGTTCATTAATATTGTTGAGAGGCAGAAAGGTATCAGTTAAGAGCAGGTGGCGCTCATCAGACGACCAGACGGCACTACTATTTGCTCCGTAAGCCAACGCGAATGCCTGAGGCGCCCCTATTAAAGGTCTGCTGGTGCCATTAGCGAGATTGACCAGAGCATACTCCTTCAATCTCCAGAGATTGTCAGGCGCTGTAATATCGGCATTCTGGCTGTCGACTCGCATGTGCTCAAATCCCTTCGCGGGCTCATAGAGCCTCCACCCCTCCGACACTTTCGTAATTGGTTGTAGATGAACGAGCATGTCTGCTTTCGGGGAAAGTGCAAAGGCTTCTGGCAACCAGCTTATGTCTCGTTCAGGAAGCATAGGAATCGGCTTTGTTGCAGAACTACTATTTCCCCGTCTAACGATCCATAAGTTACGTTTTGTCGGATGTGGTTGACTGTTTGGAAACAATATGTGTCGAAGCGATTCTCCTGTCACGTCACGAGCATCGGCATTGATTTCGTGATTCTTCATGTCTTCAGGAGTGGCATCATCTTCTCTCGTTCTCCAAGCGCTATAGACGATGGCCTCAGTAGAGAAATCAAATCGCGCGACGCTGTACCCCTCCGGCGTAAGGGGAACCGCTCTCCCATACTTAAGGTCAATCTCATATAATCGCAGGTCGCGGCGGTGCGTCTCTGCAATGAAGTACAGCTTCCGAGAATCTGGAGACCAACGCAGTTCCGTGATCACGGAACCATATACATCGTCTTGCGCATGGGACAAGACTGCTTTCATCTTAATGATGAAACGCGGTCGCGGCACCGTAAATAACTTCGGGGAGGCTAGAAAGGCCCTGGTCTCGTTAGCGCTAAAGATGGACAAACTGGATTCAGTTTCGTCGGATTTGATGAGTCCCCTCGAAGTCACCACCACAAAATATCTCCCATTAGGAGAGAACTTCGCCGCTGCGTTCTTACCTGATTCTGAAGGATCATTGAATCGAACCATTTCAATATCATCCTTCACGCTAAAGACGTTGTTTGGTGGCTGGGCATTGAGGAAGGCTATGCTTAGAACTGCCAGTGCCGTATAACAGATGCACAATTTCACGTTCAATCGACTCCCCAAAGTTGTGGATAGACCGATGACAACTCATTTTCCGTTGGAGGTGGCACGGCGAAGCTATTAGAAGAGCAGTTTGAGAGCAAACTGCATGGAGCGCGGACCGCCTTGCTGATATTGAGAGGCGACTGTCCCTAAACTTTGATTGAGCATCTGAGTCGCCTGTCCAAATGTTGCATCTCCATATGTCGGATCCACATACCCGAAGTTCGGATGATTTAGGGCATTGAACGCCTCCGCGCGAAACTGAAGCGCTACCGCATCACGTAAGTGGAATTCACGCCTCGCAGCTAGGTTGATCTGGGTGGCTCCGAAGCCCCGGGCGAAATTTCGCGGAGCGTTGCCTACGACGCCCACGGAGGGTAGGTTCAGCGCAGCGCTGTTTATAGCTTTGCCGCCAGGATATTGAGGACCGTAGAGATAAATCGGTTGATTGGCAACGAGGTTCAGTCCCGTATATGCGAGGCTTCCGGTGCCCGGATCCGTGTACGATGACCCTGTTAGTGGGATTGGGAAGGCACTTCTCGCGATCAGCCGAGAGTCGAATCCCCAATTTCCAAAGATAGCCTTCGCGATCGGGTTAGAAGCGAGGTCTGGCAAATCCCAACTGAGGCCCCCTTGAACGTTGTTTCTAACGTCAAAGTCTGAATTACCACGCGTAAGTGGAATGGCGGTTCCGGTCGAGCCTACATCCAAGGAGTGGGACCACGTATATGAAACCAGTGCCTGTACTCCGTGGGAAACAGACCGCTGAAATTGCACCTGAAGTGCCTGATAGTTTGATGTGACTCTTCCGGGGAAATAGATGACTGTCCCGAACTGCGGATTGAGCTTGCTCAGTGAGAGTTGCTGTTTCCCGGTAAGCCGCCGACCGTTCGCTCCTACATAAGACACAGTGAAGGTCTGTGCCTTGCCGAGCGCCTGCTGAAGACTTGTGTTCCATTCCAATGTGTATGGCAGCTGTACATGTGATGGGAATCCGTAGACAGATGCGGTCGTGTAGGGTGGCGATGCCAATACCGGTAGATCTAGCTGCTCCGGAGTATATGGGAGAGAAGCACCAGAGAAGATTTTGTAAGCGGTGAAACCCAGCCCCTGATATCCTAGCGCAGCGATCTGGTTAAGGTTGTCATAGAAGACGCCTCCACCTGTTCGAAACACGGTTTCCCGCCCAGGTTGATCATGAGCAGTCCATGCTACTCCCAGACGTGGAGCGAAATTGTACCAATACGTCTTCCAGAGAGAGGTGCCCCGTGGTGCAAGGGACAATGAGCTCGGCCTCCCAAGGTCTCCGAGCAATGTGTACGCATCGTTACCTTGTGCTTCCGTTGGAGGTGGATTAAGTTCCCAACGGAGACCCATGGAGATTCCAAGGCGAGATGATACGCGCCACTCGTCTTGCACAAATGCCGCGGTCCCGTTGAAGATCGGCGTGGAATGTAGAGATTGGATGATCTCCGGCGAGTCAGGAGCGTTGTTGAATATCGACGCGGCACTAGAGAAAAGAGTAAACATCTCAGGCGTCGAGGCTCGGAGCGGAGACTTAATTCGTCTGTAGTCCACGCCGACTTTGACTTGATGATGACCCAGCGATGCGCTGAACGTATCGACTAGATTCCACTGCCGTCCGAGGTTGCTAGAGTTGGGAGCAGCGAAATCCGATGTTCCAATTCCTGGTATAGAGAAGTACATCACTGGATATGCTGCGGCTAAACCGCCTGCGCCCATAGCCGCAGCGAGGTCGATTGGGGTTGCGCCTCCAAAAGCATCAACTGCTCCGACATTAGTGGCATTCACTCGGTCATATCCAAGCCGGAAATCATTGGTGTAGGCTGCGGAAAGCTGGTTCATAATGCCCACGGTGAAAGTGTGAGTGGCAATGTGGGTCTCCAGACGCGCAAAGTCTGGACGAGAAGTTGTCATACTCGGCGTATCTCCATAACGGAAGAACATTGACAGTTTTTGCGCAAAATTGTGATCGATCCGGACGCTGGTCGAATCGATGCTGCTCGGAAGCGAGAAAGGCGCGATGAATTGAGCAAGACTCGGACCGTTTGCAGATCCATAGTCGATCCCATTCGGAATCGGATATGCATTGAGGATCGGCCGAATCGCAGGTGCTGCCTTCTGTCGCATAAACAAGTCGGGAACATATTGAATCGTCGCGGCGGTGGGTTGAATTAGGCGTAAGCCTTCATATCCGACGAAAAAGAACGTGCGATTCCTCCCGTCATAGAGCCGTGGGACCCGAAAGGGACCGCCTAACGTTCCGCCAAAATCATTTTGACGGAGAGCCTGCGTCGGTTTGCCATAGTGGTCATTGAACCAGTCATTCGCGTCGAAGAAGTTGTTGCGAAGGTAATCAAATGCGCTACCGTGCAACTCGTTGGTGCCAGAACGGGTAACTAACGAGAACTGCCCTCCCGGCGAGCGCCCGTATTCCGCTGAATAAGTGGAGCTCTGCACACGAAATTCCTGAAGCGCGTCGACCGAGATGAGGCTTTGAGTTGTGCCCAGTGCAGTTGAACCACCAAGTGAACCCCCGGTTCCATTTTGGGGTTGTCCATAACCATTTCCAGCAGCGATATTTCCAGTTACTCCGTCTACTGTGTAGTTGTTGGATTCAGTCCTTTGGCCATTTACAGAAAAGTCCCCATTGTAGGCGAGGCCGGATCCAGCCTGTGGGCTTTGCGTCACAACACCAGGTGTCAGGGAGATCAAATCCTGAAAGCTACGTCCGTTGAGTGGTAAATTCTTCACGAGATCTTGCCGAACAGTAGTGCTGACAGAGGCGTCGCTAGTATTGAGAAGAGATGAGCCGGCCTCGACGGTGATGCTTTCCGAGGTCGCGCCAATCGGCAGTGTGAAGTTCAACGCAACCGCGCTTTGAACATTGAGAACGATGTCAGGCTTGATAATGGTCTTGAAGCCAATCTTCGATACCTGCACGCTGTATTGCCCCGGGGGCAGAACCGAAACCGTATAGATTCCGGATGCATTTGTTTTGTTTGGATAATGAACACCTGTGGCTTCGTTGACGATCTCAACTTCTGAGTCAGGGATGACTTTGTTGGACGGATCTACGACGATGCCACTGATCGTCGCATTAGTGGATTGAGCCAGACCCAATTTTGAGACGCAAATGGTCAGCAACAGCAGACAGAGGCTAAGGCGTTTCACGGGAAGCTCCTGGGGGGCAAATCGAATTGTTAAGTGTGTCACTGCGTCTACAGACGCAGCTCTGGTTCGTTATCAGAAAAATGTGTGACTACGAACCAGAGAGGAGAGGCCGGCGGGGGTGGGGCTAAGGATGGTTGGAACTGAGTCTTAAATAAGTGAACAGAAGCGGCTTTCCAGTCGGCCTGGCGCTCGCCCCATGGGGTTCGAGAGTTACAAAGACTGCATCCAGTTGAGCCAGTGTTGTAGGATCGCTCGATTTCAGAATCCATCGCTTCTTGTCCCGGTCATCCTGATAGAGGATTCCAAGATCGACGGCGTGCTCCTGATCCATCCCTCTGCTGCCCCAGACCTGAAAGGTGCTTGCCAGCTTGACTCCCGGCTGCTGGTCGAGATCGTAGGCGTAGAAGATCAGGGACTTTCCTTTGGTGTAGAAGACTCGGCCAAACGCTTTCTGCGTTTTGCCCGTCTTGGCTACGTCGTAGACGTCGTTGATCAGCAGATCACGTGCTCCGATGAGATTTCGAATATCACGGTCATGCTCGAGCAACTTGTCGCGCTCCGCGATCTGTTGGTCTTTCGCGTCGAGCTCCGCAGTAAGTTGATTGACGCGCATCTGCAACGTGTCTGCCGGTGCAGTCTCGTGAGCGATCCGCGCCACCGCCCCGTCCAGTCTGGTTTGCAGGTCTTGAGCGCTTGTTTGTGCAAGAGCTAGTTGCTGTGCAATCTGCGCCCGTTGCTGCGCCGCGTTGTCCAGATCAGCAGTTCGTGCGGCCAACTCGCTCCGTAACGATGTCTGTTCATCTCTAAGTGCTGCGATCTCGGCCAGACGTACATGAAGCTGATTACGGAGATCCGCTGCCTCGGTCGCCGAGTGACCTTCATCGGTTCCTTTCGTCGGGCGGCCAATTGGTCGAACTTCCTTCTGTATGGCCGTATCACGGTTGGCCGGGAGCGCAACCGCTGGAGTAGCTGGGAGAGTGCGGTGTCCATGCAGAATGCCGATGTAGTAACCAATGACGCTCGAGGTCACGATGAGGGCTGCCGCTCCGGCATAGTGCCAGGGCAGACGCCATCCGGAGGTTTCACGGGAGGGCTCGGGTCTCGTATCCGGCGATATGTTCTCGCGCTCGATCCTCTCCATGAGTGAAGCTTCGGCTTGCTCTAAAGACCACGAATCTGGCGTATGGTCGTCATTCGGCTCCAAGCGATCGGCGGCCATCGCCGGTAGTGTGGTCGCGATGACGGCGTCGTATTCGGCTTTGAGCTTTCTGCAGCTCTCGCACATGGATAAGTGGACCTCAAGCTGCGTCCACTCTCCGGGTGTCAAGGTGCCGCTGGTAGACGCCGCGCAAAGCTCGGGAAAGTAGTCATCGGCATGATCTGCTGGGTGCAGCACTTCTTGATTGAATGCTCTATCCACTGTTTTGTTCATTTGGGCTGCAATTTTCGTGCGAAAGCTGGTTTCCGTAGCTTCTCAAGGCCCCGATAGTAGTGGTTTCGAATATTACCCAATGTCTGTCCCAATCGCTCCGCGATCTCCTCTAAGCTATATCCCTCAAAGAAATGCAATTCAAGCGTTACGAGCTGCGATGGCGAGAGAAGCTCCCGCAGCCGTGCCGCTGATTCGGTCCCCCAAATCCCTTCTAAGGTCCATGCGACGAAGAGGGCTTCGTATCCGTGATCGGTGACCGCCGGCGTGAAGTGCTCGAGAGTTTCGCTGGTATAAAAATGCCGCGTGTTCAGATACACACGACGGTTGAATGCCCGGTGATAGGTCGCCTGGATGATCCACGAGCGGGCCGAGCCATGGGATGGTTTGTAGAGTGCAGCCTTGCGAAGAATGAAGATAAAGATATCCTGCACCAGGTCGTCCGCCTCCGCCTCGTTCTGCAGGATGCGATAGGCGACGCCACGGACCGTACGGGCGAGACGTCGAAACAGGATGGCGAGTGCTTCTCTTTCCCCTTGACCGACTCGCTCCAACAGCGCTTCGTCGGAGAATTCAGCAATCTGAATAACAGTGCCGGCAGAGACTTCGCTGGCTTGCCGGACATTCTCCAGCTCAGTCGGCTCTGTTTCTGGGCCGATGGGCGCAGTTTCGCGAACCTCTGAACCACTGGCCAGAGCGTCCGGGAAATAGGCTGCAGCCTCGGAACTCACGAAGGTCTTAGCCTCCCGAGGACGACGGGCGTTGCCATCGGTACAAATATCTTGCGGCGAGATTTCGACCCTGGATTGACGGTAGTTACAGGTATGGTAACTACCGTCAATCCCTGACGATAAAAGTCGAGATGGCGAAACGAAAACAAGTTCAACCTCGCAATGGTGTTGAAAAGGCATTCGGGGATGCGATGCGCAAGGCAAGAGCGAGCAAGAAAATTTCGCAAATGGGCTTGTTTGCAGCAACAGGACTAAACCGAACATTTATCAGCGAATTGGAGCGAGGAATCCAAGGACCTAGCCTACGGACGCTCTTGCGCGTCGCCAAGGGAATAGGCGTCGATCCGAGTTCCTTGATCCAAGGCACGCTGGATTCTCCGTTCTTTGTCTTTCCAAGCGCTGAGAGTTCCTCTCGGGATCGAGAATAGCGCGGAACGTAATCAAATTCAAGGGTTGTGATGCCATATAGATCGTAGCGGGATAAGTGGCGGTGCTACTAGCGTTTAGTTATGAGTGAGCACCGCAAACGATTTGGGCAGCAAATTCGTACTGCACGTGAAGCCGCCCATTTGAGTCGCGAAACGGTTGCTGAGAAAGCGGACATTGGGTTCAACTACCTCGGTCAGATCGAGCGAGGGCAGAGATGGCCGAAGCTGGAGGTAATCGTTGGGATTGCAAACGCCATTGGCGTGCCTCCCTCCGTTTTCTTCGACTTGGAGCCGCTCCCGAATGACCCGGATGCTTTTCGGGTTGCAATAGGCAAACTCTTGCAGGATCGAGACGACAAACAACTTCACGCGGTGTTCCGGGTCGTCAAGGCTTTGTTGGTAGTTTAGGGGCCTACTTAGGAAGGATGGAGCGGGGCTTCCCAATCTCTCTTGCGATGCGATGGCAGCCGTCAGCGAATACTTCGGAATGTTCAATGCAGAAAGCGGGGTTAAACCGGTCTATCGGCTCCGCGTCAAGACCCTGTCTCAAGGTCTTTGCGCCGGTCAGAGCCTGGATTATCATGATTCCATGACGATTCATCTCCGTCCCGAGCTTGAAGAATTGATCCGCCAGGATGTTCAGCGCGGTCCGTATCAAACGGTCGATGAATTTGTAGAACGCGCGGTCAGTATGCTCCACGAACAGGAAGCATGGTTTGCGTCTCGTCAGACGGAGATCGCAGGTGAGATCAGCGACGGCTGGGCTGCGGCTGAGCGCGGAGAATTGGCGAGCGAAGAAGAGGTTCGTGCCAGAATGCAGGACCGAAAGCGTGCGTGGCTCAGTTCTCGTCAGACTGCATGAGCTTGTACGTTCTCACGCCTCAAGCGGAAGATGACCTATTTTCCATCTGGTCTTATATCGCCGAAGACAATCGAGATGCAGCAGATCGAGTCGAAGCCGAAGTGTATGCGACGTGCTCATTTCTGGGCTCATCCCCGTTGTCCGGACACATCCGGCAAGATTTGACTGATTTGCCTGTTCGCTTTTGGACGATACCCCGGTTTCGTCACTATGTCATTGTGTACGACCCGAACTCGCACCCGATGCGAATCATCCGCGTCCTGCATGGCTCACTCGATATTCCCCATCACTTGAACATTATTGCCTAGACCTGAAAACCACAGGATCTCGTGGCGCCTCAGGATTTCGTGGCTGAAGCGTCCACGGATTCACTTGTTTTCAGCAATTTACGAGTGGCGTTGAGATTGCTTTCCACAAGAGCATGCGAGCTGACGCTCTTGGTATCACTGCGAGAGCCGGGTTCGCCTCAGCCCATGCCTCGAGGAGAAAGGTTCCATTGCCATAGCGACCACCGGCCACTGAGGACACCGGGAACCGTGCAGGTTGGGTGAGGATTCTACGCTAGCTCCTTAATAATGGAGGAGCCTTTCCCAGCTTCTTGCGGTTGAGTGTTATGCAGAGGCGAATCGAATGAATGAGATGGGGCACAAGTTACGAACAATTCGGAACCGCCGCAAACTCTCGTTGCGTCAGGTGGAAAGGCTAACCAAGGTCATTGCAAACCGGTATGGCGACAAAGCTCGCGGGGTTTCGGCGAGTTGGCTCGGGAGGATCGAACGAGAAAACCATTCGATCGCTCACAAAAGACTGGAGTCCCTGAAAGAGGTCTATGGGGTGTCGCACGAAGAGCTGGCCGAGGAACCTCCTGCCGGGAATGAATCGGGTCAGGAGCTGCATTCCCGCTTCCCTGACATTCCCTCCGCTGTCCTCAAGGGATTGATCTCGCTCGAGGGGCCGCTCTTACCGCCTGAAGACTGGATGGCGTACTTTCCAAAGACCACTCTCCTGCCTCCGCTCTCGCATCTTTCCAAGACGGATCGAGCAAACTTCACACGACGACCGCGCGGCCGTGAGCCTCTCTACGGAATCCTCGGGGCGAACGACACCACGCTCGTCCCTTTTGTGCAGCCAGGCGCGGTTGTAGAAATCGATACGTCGATCCGAACGATCAACCCAGGGCGTATCTTTCACTCGATCTTCGAGCGTCCGATCTACTTTCTCCGATCCCACGATGGCTATCATTGCGGCTGGTGCGAGTTGGATGCCGAGGAGAACTGGCTGGCCCTCGTGCCGTCAGCGATGACTGCGACGCCTCAGCGCAGGTGGCGCTACAAACAGGACGTGGAAGTCATCGGTGTCGTCAAACGTATTCTGACCCGCCTGGGATTCCCGGATGATCCCGAGACTTCGATCAATCCAGTACTGCAAGGCTCACTGTAAACGCCAGTGGTGCTCCGGCTCTCCTGGCTAGAAGGAAGACCGGTTACTGCGCGCCGCGAGTTCGCGACCCCGCGGAGTATTCAGCGGAATCGGGTTGGGTGCCAGACAACGGGGACAGGTTAATGCGGGGGCGACGGCGCTATACAGCTTCGCCGCATTCCATGCGCCGTCACCAAAGAACCATTGCCTGCCACGGATCGTCGGCGTCGCCACGGTAAGGCAATTTCCGCAGATGTACGGCTCTGTGACCTGACGCTCAGGATTGCGAAACGCGAAGATCAGGGCGAGAACCCATCCGATTCCAGTCCAGGACAGAAACAGATTCACCAGAAAGATCCTCCACCAGCCGGGACGGCGACGAAACAGGGCAACCCAGGTGGGCAGAAAGGTCACCACGAAGATCACAGCAAGATACAGATAGAAGCCAACCTGCTGCGTCGGGGACAGCGGATGGGGTGGGGGCGGGATGCGGGTTGGAGGTCTCAGCAGTAACATGCCATCGCCTTTCGCACACCTATAACGTTAGCGAATCTCTTTCTGCGATGAAAGCATGGCGAGAAAGCGGGATTTTGGGCGCGTGCCTTCCCGCTCGCAGTCTTCGAGAAGCAGACCCCGCAGTTCGTCCGGAACGATTGCCCACCGGCCGGCCTCCTCCAGGATCGCATCGACATCCGGCCCGGTAGCATAGCCATCGGCGCCGAGCCAGACGATCACGGGGTCGGCGATTGCATCGTCGACCTCGAGATCGCAGACCTGCAGAAAGAAGTTCGCCAAAGGTGGGTCCCAGCCGATCGTGACTTCATGACGCGGATCCTGGGGGGCAAGGGCGTGGCTGCTCATACCCCACCTCGCGAACGATCGGCTGGCTTCAATTCGAGCGCCGGATCCTGGTCGAGGTAGTAACCGCCGTCGAGCCAAAGCCATCCTTCAAGAAGCTCGATCGACTGGACGGCGGCTTCGATCTCATCGTTCGTGAGAATCCAGTTCTTCCGTTGGACCAGCGGCCAGATCAGAAGCTCGGTAAGATGGCGCTGCAGCCGATCCGCCCTCTGATCCTCATGGAGACAGTCATAGAGCAGAAGCCACGCGAGTTGCTCAGCGATCTCTACGGAAACGGTTGTGAATTGCTGGGGAAATGGAGCCGCGACTTCAGGAGAGGGTGACGGATTCTCCGCCAGGCGAACGACAGAGATGTTCCCCTCTGTGTCCGCAGTAGACACGTAGATTATCGATTCCATCGCCGCCTCGACCTGCCAAGTCGTCCGCAGGTTGGCCGCGTTCTACAGACAGTTTTATTCATCGTCGTCATCCTCCCCGTCTGAGTCTGCGGAAGGTCCCTCCCCCTGCAGGCTCAGATACTCTCCGCGCTCGAAGGCTTCCCGCTCAAGCTTGCTGGATCGGGCACCATAGTCGTCGGAGACATCGCCAGCGACAACGTAGTCGGTGAGAAACAGGATGCGCTTCTCCGGAATGCGTTGACGCAACAGCTCGCCTCGGTGGGCCTTGCAGAAGCGCACCAGCTCCGCACCCGAGATCATGGTGTACTTGAGGCTCTTATGTTCCTCAATCACGCACTTGAGTTTTCCGGAGTCAATCCAGGTGTGGACGCGGGCGGGTTTGACGGTCAGATAGGACGCAACGGCATGGACACCGAACCACTCGGAGCGGCGCGACACCTGCCGGTGGTTCTGCGCGATGATGTGGTAGATCGCTTTGGTGGTTACCCCGAAGTGCCTGGCAATCTCGGACACGGGCCGCATCTCGGACATCTCCAGCACCTTCTGCTGATCGCGCTGGGACCACTGGTGGTAGTGAGTGGGCCGCTGGATGCCGAACTTGCCCGCGAAGCGCCAGCAGGCATCGCGGGGATATCCCGTCATCGCATGCAATTGCTCGATAAGGTTCGAAGGATGAATGCGAGGTTTTTGCCGGGCTAGCTTTTCCGCTTCTGGCGGCCACTCGTAACGCTGGCGACGACGAAGAGGCGGTTGTGAGCGAAGGGGCTCGTTCGTCTCCATCATAAAACTCCGGGTCTACATTGCGAGGCTTACTCCGTTGCAGGGATTGGACAGCATGTTCGTCATGGCGTTCACAAGGCTGCATGAAACAGCGTTCCATGCGATAGATCAACCAGTATGGCCGTTCGATGCGAAATGCGCATCAAAAGCGCATAATTCCTGCAAAATATCGAGCACTATACGCACCACAACGAGAGGACTTTGTGCCGTATGCGCCACACCCCCTAACGATACGAGGATATTGGCAGGAGAGGTTACCGACTACGGCATCCGGCGGATACCGACTCACCTGCATGCCATGAGCTTTTAGAAGGCAATCTTCTCCGGCTCATCCGGCCGACGCAGGATAGCAATCGGGAGCTGGCCCCGGTCCCACAGGTCTTGGCCCATCGCCGGTTCCATCGCGGAACAACCCACGGCGTCGAAGAGCGGCTGAAAGAGTTCCGAGAGGAAACTCGCCAGCGGAGTCTGATCGTCCTCCTCAATCGTGAGGAAGGCGCCCTGGTCGACGGCTGCGTTCGACGTCAGCTCAACCTCCCAGTAGTGGATGGCGCAGGCTTCTTCGGATCGGCAGGTACGATAGTCGATTCTGAATTCGATCCTATCCAGCGATTGATCCGGGATCAGAGGTTTCGCGAGTTTGCATATCTCGGGAATGTGCGCGATGAGCGCAGCAGCCAGAATCCCTCCGAACAGATCGTAACTGCCCGCCGCCCCACCGTAGGCGTGGATCTCAAATCCTTCGGGATTGGCGAGCCGAGGAACACCAGGAGTATGCGCTTCGGCCGCGTAGTCCAGGACATCGAAGCTGGGCTCCCCAGCCTGGTTGCCGGTGTACACAATCCCCTTACCGAGGAGTGGGCCGGCGGCATGGAGCAGATAAGTGATGTTTTCGATCGATCTTTCAGTCCGAAGGGCCTCGACCACTCGGTCGATGAGTTCGCTGTACGTGACGGAAGTCATGGAAGGGAGTCTCCTTGAGTGAGAACGGCTCGGCGAGGCAGAGACCACGCAAGCTTAGGTAGGAAGCGACGGCGCACCGGCTCGCTGGCCGATACTCCGTCGCGATGTAAGCTGCAACCCGCCTAAGCAGCAAGTTGCTTCTTGCCGGTAGTCTTCTTCTTGGCCGCCGGCGGCTTGTGGGTGGAAGGTGGCGATGGCTTCTCCGCCTTCTCCTGTTTGGCCGCAGCCTTCGCTTCTTTGGCAGCGAACTCCTGCTCCACAGCTTTGCGTACCTTCGTAGCGTCGATACGATGCTGCTTCGCGGCCTGCGTGAGATACTCCGGTTCTCGTGCGGTGTTGCTTTCCACATCATCCATGAGCACCCACTCGACCAACAGCTTCGAGAGAGCAATCTCGTCGGACCGCTTGAGCAACCGCACCAACTCACCATGGACTTTGGTGGACGTCGTAAGCTGCGCCGGCGGCAACTTCGAACGCCGCGCCAGGGTCTCGCGTCGAACGGGGTTGGCCTGATCCAGGAGTGACTGCAGAATGAGCACAAGATCGGCTCGATCCAGAGGCGCACCCACCTTCTTGAGAACCTCGGCAAGCAGGCGATGGCGCACTGTGGCCTCGACCTTCCGCTTAAGCAACTCTTTGCGGCGAGCCTCCTTCTGCTTCTCGATCTCTTTGGGATCCGGCAAGCGCCGATCCGGAAAGTGGATCGCACACGTCGGTTCTGAGCAGACCTTGGTCAGAATGCCACGTTCGGCACCCTCGGCCACGATCGCTTCCTTCATGTGCTTGCAGGGTTTCTGGTTCGGAGCGAGCGGTCCCTTCCTGGCACCTTTCTTTCCGAGCTGAAGCGGAACATAGTGCCCGCGCGCGAGCACGCCGCTTCCCGAGGCAGCTCCCCAGCCCGTAGAGATCTGGACGAGGTTCGGCCTGGCGTTGACCTGCATGGTGATGAAGTTGCTCATCTTTCCGTTGAAACAGACGGCATCGGTACAACTGTCCGGACCGCCGTCCCCAAAGAGCAGCGTGTTGAAGCCGGTTCGCTTGGGACAGGTCGCGCAGCTGCCCGCTTCCGGCAGCAGGCTCTCGTCCGCCTTGTCGAATGGAACCGAGCCGAGATCGAGCAGAATGTTCTGTTCGACCCAGCCGACGAGCGCACGCACCGGCAGGAGCACGCGTGTATTCGTCGAACCGGTCCACGTCTCGCGGAAGGAGGCCGCAAAGGCGCGTTCCTGTTCCGAGGGTTGCAGCTTCGCGATCTCCAAAGCATGCCCGACCCCGATCTGGTCCTCAAGAAAGGCCTGCGCGACAGAATCAACGAGCTCCGTCAATCGCAATCGCTGGGTGATGTATGCCGGGCTCTTTCCGACCTTCTCGGCGATGCCCGCTACAGAAAATCGGGCGGCGTCGAGATCCAGCATGTTCTTGTACGCGAGAGCCTCTTCGAGCGGATGGATCTCTTCGCGTTGCAGGTTCTCGATTGCCTGGGCCTCGATCGCTTCAGCATCCGAGAGTTCAACGACGCGGACGGGGACGGCTTCGAGTTCGGCCATGCGTGCCGCCCGCAGACGGCGAGCACCGGCGATGACCTCAAAGCCTTCATCGGTGCTCGGTCGTACCAGCAGAGGTTGTAAGACCCCCTGCGAGCGAAAGCTCGCTGCCAGTTCCTCGAGACCTCGAGCGTCGAAACGGCGTCGGGGGTTGGTGGGGGATTCCTGCAACTGGACCAGAGGCAGGCTTCGGTATTCGTTCGCGATTGCGAGCGCTTGGGTTGCCATGAGTATTGACTCCTATCGTTTAGGGGTGGATGGAATGCGACGAGCTGCCTTCGCCCCTCGCGTGGACAAGGCATCCAGAGCGCGTCAGGGAGCGCGCCGGATCTCGATGGAAATAGAAAGGGAGGGCAGACAGGCGCTGGGTCAGCCGCAGGCAATGCGAAGCCAAGCGTCCAGGGACAGGTCAGGAAAGACTGACTTGTTGATGCGAACACAGGACAATCGCCTGGCGGTGGGTGTGGCCTTTACGGTGCTGGTGGTCGTCCTACCATCCGAAGGCCGCGCGATGCTCCGGCGTATGGCGCGCGATGAGTAAGCGGCGATCCTTCTCATCCATGGCCCGGATCATGGCCGCGCGGTTCTCTTCGGTCCGGGTTTTGGTGTAGGTGGCGTGCACCTCTTCCCATTTAGCTTTCGCGTACAGATAGCTGCGGAACTCCGGGATGCTGTAATACCGCCCAAGAGGCGTGTCGGCGGGCACCGTGTCGATGAAAGGAACGCCCTGGAATCGACGGCCCGAGCCATCCAACGCAATGTATGCGGAACCGGCATCGAAAAGGACATCGACGATCCCGCAATCGTGTCCGACAATGGTTCCCACGGCTCCTGCTTCGACTAAGAGGCGTCCATCCGCTCCGGTTACGTTGTTGTTTACAACGATGCGATTGAAGTCAGACATCGTGTGTCTCCTCCTCAATGAAAGTCGCGTGACGCGACGGGGGCTTCGGTCACATGTAACGGCTTGACCCCGACGGCCTTGACCGAGAGGGTGCCATCCATGTTCTGCAACGGTCCTTCCACGACCAGATAGGACTCGGTGGTGACGGTCAGTTGCACCTTCTTGTAAATGTCCGGCCGGATGATCACATTGGCGATACCGGTCTCGTCCTCAAGGCTCATGAAGAGGAAGCCCTTGGCCGCACCGGGCCTCTGACGCGCGATGACGCCGCCGGCGATCTTGACGTACGTTCCATCCGCAAATCCCTCCAGATCGCAGGCAGCGGTTACGCCAGCCTGATCGAGCTTCTCTCTCCAGTAGTGCAGGGCAGGCGGACCCAGGGTCACTCCCGTTCCGCGATAGTCCGCAACGATACGTTCCTCGTCCGTCATCCGCTCAAGTGGCGACTCGCGCCTCTCGATGTCCAGCTGGTCGAAGAGAGGGCCAGGCGATTGCGCGGCGCGCTGCGCATCCCAGAGGGCTGCGCGACGATGCTTCTTCTCCGGCTCCCGATAGGTCCAGTTCAACGCACCGACGCCGGCGATCGCGACCAGTTCATCCCGTTCCAATTCGGGAACACGTCGAGCCAGATCGTCGACCGACGCATAGACTCCCTTCTGGCGCTCGAGAACGATCAACTCTCCGGCGGCTTTGCGGAGTCCGCGCACGTAGCACAGTCCCATGCGCAGCTGTTGTTCCGGTACCGGATCATCCGATGCTTCGAGCGTGCATTGCCAGTCCGAACGATTGACGTCGATCGGCAGTACCTTCAGACCGTGACGCTGCGCGTCCTTGACGATCGTCGCCGGGCTGTAGAAACCCATCGGCTGATTGTTGAGCAGGGCACAGGTAAACGCGGCGAGGAAGTGTTCCTTCAGGTACGCGCTGGCATAAGCGATCAGCGCGAAGCTGGCCGCGTGGGACTCCGGGAAACCGAACTCCGCGAAAGAGCGGATGGCCTGCAGGATCTCCTCCTGCGCGTCGAGCGAAATGCCGTTGGCAGTCATACCGTCACGCAGCTTCTGTTCAATCGCCTGCATGCGGGCATGAGAACGCTTGCTTCCCATCGCACGGCGCAGCTCGTCGGCTTCTCCCCCGGTGAAGTTGGCGACGACCATGGCCATACGAAGAATCTGTTCCTGAAAGATGGGGACGCCGAGAGTGCGCTCAAGGTAGGGCTTGAGGGCGGCGTGGACGTAGCGGATCGCCGCGCGTCCGAGCCGACGCAGGATATAGGGGTTGACCAGTTCACCGGCGATCGGGCCGGGGCGGATCAGCGCCACCTGAATGACGATGTGGTAGAAGACCTCCGGCCGGGTGCGTGGCAGACTGCTCATCTGCGCTCGACTCTCGATCTGGAACATCCCCACCGTGTCGGCCTTACGCAGCGTGGCAAACACTGCAGGATCGTCAGGCGGCAGTTGCGCCAGGTCGAGCGGTTCTCCGTGGTGTTTGGGGATCAGGACACGGCAATCTTCGAGCACCGCCATCATCCCCAGACCGAGGAGATCAACCTTGATGAGGCCGAGATCGGCGCAGTCGTCCTTGTCCCACTGGATCACCGTGCGACCGGACATCGTCGCGGGCTCAATCGGCACGACAGAGCTGAGCAGTCCTGCGGAGACGATCATGCCTCCGGAGTGCTGCCCCAGGTGACGTGGCTGATCCTGCATGCGGAGACACAGGCTTAGAAACTGGGCGATCTTCCGGTTCCTGACATCGAGACCGGCCTGGGAGAACTGGGCCGCCAACGTCTCGGCAGGATCGTTCCACTCCCATCGACCGACCAAAGAACTGATCTTCGAGAGAATCTCGCCTTCGAATCCAAGGACCTTGCCGACCTGACGGGCGGAAGATTTGCCACGGAAGGTGATGCAGTTCGCGGTCATCGCCGCACCCTCGCGGCCGTACTTGCGATAGAGGTGCTGAATGACCTTTTCGCGCTGGCTGCCGCTGGGAAGGTCGAGATCGATGTCGGGCCATTCGCCGCGTTCTTCCGACAGGAAGCGCTCGAAGAGCAGCCCCATACTGACCGGATCGACGGCTGTGATACCGAGCGCGTAGCAGACGGCACTGTTGGCTGCAGAGCCGCGGCCCTGCACGAGGATGTTCTCGTCTTCGCAGAAACGGATGATGTCCCAGACGATCAGGAAGTAGCCTGCCAGGTTGAGCTTCTCGATCAGGTTGAGCTCGTGCTCGATCTGGGCCTGCGCCTTTCTCTGCAGGCCCGCACCCTTGACGCCGTAGCGGCGGCGGAAGCCTTCGGCGGTACGGGCGCGAAGGAACGATTGCATCGTCTCGCCGGGGCCTACCGGATAGCGGGGGAACTCGTAGCCGAGATCCTTGAGTTGAAACTGGAGCCGTTGGGAGAGATCGCCGGTATTCCGGATCGCCTCGGGCAGATCGGCAAAGAGACGCTCCATCGCTTTCGGCGAACGCAGATGCCGTTCAGCGTTTCCGTCCAGATGCAGGCCGGCACCCTCGAGAGTTGTCCTCAGTCGGATGGCCGTCATCACGTCCTGAATCTGGCGCTCCTTGGGGGAGGCATAGCAGACGCCGTTGGTGGCGAGCAGCGGAAGTCCCAGCTTACGGGCGATGCCGATGGCGGCTTGGTTCCGCGCCTCCTGCTCGCGCCGCCGATGACGCTGCAACTCGACGTAAACGTTGCGATGCCCGAAGGTGCGGGTCAATCGCTCGACGCAACGCAGGCCCTCGTCATAGCCTCCGCGGATCAGGGCTTCAGCGAGTGGCCCTTCCGCGCCGCCGGTAAGACAGATCAGGCCGCTTGCGTGTTCCTCAAGTTCCGAAGTGGTAGTCGCACCCTCCCCCTTGGAACGCTCGCGTAGCTTGTACCGCGTGATGAGGCGGCAAAGATTCTGATAGCCGGTGCGAGATTCGACCAGGAGTGGATAGCGGCATCTGGCCGCTTCGCCGAAGAGCGGATCTTCGAGCGAGACCTCAGCTCCGACGTGCGCCTTCAGGCCGAGTCGTTGTGCCGCCCCATGCATACGTGGAGAACCGTAGAGCCCATCTCGATCCAGCAAGGCGATCGAGGGAATGGCTTCGGCAGCGCAGGCCGCGGCCAGCGCTTCGGGAGTGGAGGCTCCTTCAAGGAAGCTGAAGGACGATCGGGCATGAAGCTCGACGTACATCAGTCATACTCCCCCTCGACGAACCAACCGCCCTCGATCAGGTCGCGGTAGACACGAACGAAGAGGCGCTGGGTGCCTCCTCGCGAGAGAGCGAGATCCCACTCGTCGCGAGCCCAGCGATCTTCAAGCCACCACTGTCCCGAGCGCCGCCATGGACCGGCCACCTCAAGCACGCGATAACGCAGGCCACGAAAGGCGACGGTGCTGGGTGCGCCGCGCAGGCTCTGCACCCGAGCTGGAGGATGAGGACGGTAGACTCGGAGCGCGATGCGTGGGGGAACGCGCGGCGTCGCCTTTGCCTCTTTAAGAGGGGGCCGGAACGCCACCATGCGAAATGGAAGAATGGTGTGTTGTTCGATGACCTCCGGAGAGCCAACCCGATCCTGCCCCACGAGCTTGCGAAGGCGCGCCAACGTAACTTCGAGGCGATCGAGCGATGGACCGCGCGGAACGAACATTCCTTCCTGAATCCGGCGCGGTTTCGCCGCCTCAATCCGAAGTGCAAGTTTGGCAATGGGCGCTCCGGGAGGATGCGCGTCAAGGTCCAGTTGCAGCAGTTTGAGCAGGAGTTTGGTATCCGTGGTGGGTACGGGCAGCTTGATCGATCGGTGGACGGTGTCGCTGTCGGTGTTGACTTCATCGTGCGACCGGTCGAGTGTCAGATCGAGTTCAAGTTCGGATACTGCTAACGCATAGTTCGTCAATCGCTCGCAAAGGCGTTCAAGCAGCATGTGAAAGACGAAGGCGAGCGATTCCAGATCGCTGACTGCGTGTTCGAACTCCATACTCTCGGCAAATTCCAGTGCCTCGCGGGTGGGAACGAGCACGCGAGGCGAAGCTCCGCGCGCCATCTGTTGCAACTGGAGTCCGGCTTGTCCGAGCCGTTCGCTCAGGGCGACGGTAGGGAGGGCTGTGAGCTGCCCGAAGGTGCGAATGCCCCAGCGATCGAAGACTGCGGCGATATCGGCATCGAGATGGAGGACAGAGAGAGGACAGCGGCTCAGAGTCTTGGCCTCTGCACCGGGGGGGAGGATCAGGATGCCTCGCGTGGCGCGGGCGGCGTGGATGGCCGCATCGACATTCGCGGCGACACCGATTGTGACATAGAGTGCATGGTCGCGCGCGTGGCCGCGAATCGACTGCGCGATTGCCTCGGGTGGACCGAGAAGATTGCGCAGTCCGCTGAGATCGAGGACGATGGTGTCGTCTGAGACATCCTCGACCCACGGAGAGAACGGTTCTGCCACGCCGAGCAGAGCCCGATGCGCCTCCTCTTCGAGAGCCGCGAGACGTTCGCGCAGGACAAGGCCGTCGATGCTCTCGGCCTGCGTTCGCGTCATGCCAGGGATCAGGCCCATGGCCCGCGCCTTGGCGTTGAAGGCAACGATGCGGATCAGCGGAGGAAGCCCAGAGGTTACCGCCACCGGGCGATCCTGGAGCGAGGGATCAGGACGGACCGCAGCCTGACAGAGGAAATTGGGAACATGAACGCAGCCATACAACATGGCGGCGCCTAAGCAAACGCGCTGAAATGGGTTGTGAAGCCAGCGGTGCGTTGCGCAGACTGGACGGACTTGCGGGCCTGCCCGCGAATGGTATCGACCTCACTTGATATCGCGTCGAACAGAGACTCGCCATGACGATGTGCGCAGGAAGGTTCCTGCTGCGACGGTCCTTGAACATTGAGGCTGGCGCAGTTCACCTTGAGAACCCTCGCGGCGTTGTTGCCGGTGTTCGCCTGCTCCGCGAGAACGAGCAACAAGGTTCGTGTGCCCTCGACGGCGCGGCGGAGACAAAACCACGTCGCGAGGGGAATCTGTCCTACTTCCTTCAGATCGTTCCCGGCGAGGTCCAGGGCGAGGATCCCGAAACCGCCTTCCTGGAGGAGGAAGTTGGCCGCCATCAATGCCTTGTCGAGAACCCCCAGCCTGCGCCCGCGACTGCAAGTGGTTTCGATCCGAGGATCGGGTCGTACCCACAGCAGATTGCATAGCTGAATGTGATTCTGTTGCGCCCGCACCGGATCGAAGGCGTCGGAGCCTTCAATCAGAGCGCACGCCTCGCCTGCCTGAGTCCCTTGCGCGAGAATTCCATGCAGAATTGTGGTGCGCCCTGAACTGGGTGGGCCGCAGACCTCGACCAGGCTTCCGCGGGGAAACGCTGCGAGAACGTCTATTTCACTGATTCCGCATAAGATAGACTCCTGTTCCACGACAGGGCGCGGGCTGAGTGCCGCAGGAATGCGATGAGCCAGATTGGCCTCGATTTCCATGCGGAGAGCAGTAGCGGAGGGTTTCATTTTCTCTTTTTCTTCGCCTTTCGAGAATATGATTCTCCCCTCGCCAAATCAGGTTGTCAATGTGATTCGTCCCTCTGTGCGGACAGGCGAGAGGACAGGAAAGAGAGGTGATTGATATTTTGACGTAATTACATTGTAATTTTGATGGTATTAGATTGCGATTTGATACACTGGTGCAGGAGGTTTTCTTATGGCTGCTGCCACTGCTGTTGCTCTTCCACGACCGGATCTTGCGGCACACCGGGAGGCGCTCACGCTTACCTGGCCAGAGATTGTGAAACGGCTGGCGGAGATCCTCGGGCGAAAGCTGACCGCCTATCTTGCGAGCATCAAGGATGTCAGGATGGTCGATCGCTGGATTGCCGGCACAACGCCCTATGGAGATGTCGAAGCTCGCCTTCGCTTTGCCTATCAGGTCGCCCGGACACTGAGTGAGCATGATTCTCCGCGTGTCGTTCAGGCATGGTTCACCGGCATCAATCCGGAGCTGGGAGATCGTGTTCCTTTACGGCTGCTGAAAGAGGAGGATCTGAGTCGCATCGCTCCTGAAGTACTGGGGGCCGCCAGAGCCTTCATCGCAGGAGCCTGATTTGCTGGAGACAAAGTCCCCTGCCGCCACCATCTTTCGACTCGGGCGGAGACCAGATCCCTGGGAACCGCCCGACTGGTCACGCGCACAGCCAGATGGAACCTTTGGCAATCGATTCGACGATCCGAACGGCAACTATCGCGTCCTCTATGCGTCTTCGCAACGAGTCTCGTGCTTTGTGGAGACGCTGGCACGTTTCCGCGTCGATCTCGCCTTGCTCGCGGAACTGCAATCCATCGGCGGAGAGGACGACTTTATGCCGCTCGGAGAAGTCCCGAGCGACTGGTGCGATACCCGTCTCATGGGCGAGTGCAGGGTCCATGGCAACTACGCCGATATCTATGCGGCGGGATGGGTAGGATACCTGCGACAAGAACTGGCATCCGATTGTCTCGCGCTTGGGATCAGGGATCTCGATGTCTCTGTCCTGCAACAGGCCGAGCCGCGACGGCTGACACAACTCGCCTCCATTAAGGTGAACGAAGCGAATCTCGACGGAATCTACTACCGCTCGCGCTATGGGCACGACCTGGAAAACTGGGCGATCTTCGAGCCCTTCCAGATTCACTCCCGTCAGATTGCGGCCAGCATTGCCCCTGACGATGCTGATTTGCGAGAGGCCTGTTCGATCCTCGGATTAAGGGTTGAGGGCAAGTGATGCAATCCGGCGCTCATTGGAGGTTTTGCGGTATCATCCTAATATTTTTCGTCTCTTCTCGGTTATTCGCAGCCCCTCAAACATTCCTGGCCAAAAGCTTTGGTATCTTGCTGTTTCTGTTGCGTCCATCCAACGATTTTGCTGCGTCCACTTCTGAGAAGCGCAACACCCAGACCGATTCAACGTTCTCAACGCGCAGCGAGGCGGTCAGTCACCTTCACTCTTAACAATTTTGCTTCAGCGCCTTGAGCGCTGAAGCCCACTGTAAAGCGAACCGTCTCTCCTTCGCGAACGCTTCCGACACCATCAAGTCTCCAAAAAAACGCTTCGAAATTATCCGGGATAGCCAGAATGGTTCCCCTGGCCCCGGAGTACCTCTGGACGCGTCCAGTGAATATCATCGGTGTTCCGTCCTCCTGCTTCCACTTCTCGCGTATTTGCCTTCTCTCTTGCGTACTGATTGAAAGTCCTTTCAATGCTTCGAAAGCAAGCTTTGCCTCGGGTAGCAATAGCCGCATAAACAGGTAGGAAGCATATTCGACCATGAGCCCGACATCCCCTTTATGGTGGCGGATCGCAGCCTCGTAATGGCCTTTTACTGCATTAACATTTTCAGCTCCTTCCTTACGCAAGCGGGCCAACCACCTCTGAATTCGCCAACTGGTTGGATCCAATTTTGCTCCTTCAATAGCGATTGTCAGAGCTTGGGGGGAATCACCGCCTTCGTGCACAAATCGAATCAATAGTTCTCTTAAGCGTGAATCCCCTGGCTTCCGAGCAAGGGCCTGCTTGACGATCTCGATTCCCTCGTCTTGCGAGCCGAGTTGTGTCCGTACCTTAGCCAATTCACCTGCAATCATTGCCGATTCGTTGGTCTCTTCATATGCTTCCATCAATAAAGCCAGAGATGTCGCAGTGAGGATTCCCTTTGCCGTTGAGTCCTTTTCTCTGCTTATCCTTTGCCGAAAGATATTAAGCTGGCCCAAATAGTTGAAGGGTTCAGAAGAGTCTCTCTTTATGCCATCTTCAAATAGCTTTCCGGCTTCTGAAAGAAGTGCTTGGAACTTCAGCGTGTCATCCGTCTTTCTCGCGGCAGCTTCTAAAGCAAAGCCAAGCGTGTTTGAGAATGCGGCGTTTGTTGGCTGATCCTTCGAGGCGAGCCGCGCAAAATGGATAGCTTGGTCAAAGCTTTGCATATCACGCTCAAGTATGGAGCGGTGCTGCCACACATATGGATCTCCGGGCAGAATTGCCTCTAACCTTTCGAAAACTGCTCGCCGCATCGAATGAGACGCAAGAGTGTTAACCAGCTCTTTCCTACGCATGATCTGATTCAGGAGACGCATGTCTTCCGGGAACCCTGGATCTAGCTCAGACATAATACTGTTGATAGCGTCGAATTTGCTTTGGTCGTCTTCAGCAGCTGTGGCAAAGATAATTGAGGCAATGATGGGGTGGCGAGCACGCAATCTAAATCCAAGATTATGTCGAGACGATCCCGTTTCTTCCCCGGTTATTAAGATGCCCTCAGTTGGATTGATGAGTTCCTTTGACAATTGTTCTGTCTTCAGACCGAGGATGCGAATGATCGTTTCGTAACGGACCGCGAGATCCAATTGCCCAATTGCAGCGACATAAACGTACGCCCTTTTTGCGATCTCTGATGGGATTTTTTCGTATTCATCTCGGACAATCTGATCGAAACGCCCGTCAGATGTAAGCTCACGCAGAGCTACCAAGAGATCTTCGTCGGCAAGGTTGTTGAAATGGCTGAGCTGCTCCTCTCTGGACAAACCAGTAAGTCGCCTCAAACATCCATGGCGTTCTAGGGCATTAAGAACACCATCTATTTCATCTACAGAGAGGCTGCCTAGGATGAACTCTGCTGGGCTGAACTGGGTTCGGAAAGTTGTCTTGGCCACATGCCATTGATTTGTGCGGTCTTCCAGAAGGAGAGTAATTGGAAGCTTTCGTTGAACGACTTCCGCATAGAAGACGGCTAGTTCCCGAAATTGCTCAGAAGCATATCGAACCACGACCACAAACCGCCTTAAGTCTTCATCACTTACGAGTGGAGAGATTAAACGACTATCGAGCGGCGTTCCTGGAATATGGATAAGGACAGCCGCTTGGAAATCAGCAACGAGATCATAAGCGAGTGTGTAGAGAAGTGTCGTTTTGCCAGAACCCGCCGAGCCAGTAATCACATACGCGCTCGGTTCAAGTTTTGTATCCAAGAGTTCAGGGAAAAGGCTCTCCAGTATTGGATCGTACAGATCCCTCTTCGCCGGAACACGGTCCCGAACATCAGCCCACGTCGGTTCGGCTCCTCGAAAGAAATTGTCAGGATTGCTCTGTCCCGTACAATCTGTCGTTCTTAGAAGGTAGAACGAATCGCCTATTTTCTGAAACCTCGTTTGTCCGTCCAGTCGTAAGAACTCAGATGACTTACGCTGAAGGAGCGGAACTACAACACAATTCTCGCTGACCCAGGTGTCCTTAAGCATTGACATGAAGCCAACAGCATCCCCTTGGATCAGCTCGATGTTGTACTTTTCCCTCCAGTACTGCTGCTGTATCGCTGTAAAGCTTTTGATGACTGCATAGCTTAGTGGAAGTGTCTTCGTGCCTAGTTCATCTCGACAATCGTCCAAAACTGCTCTAAAGTTTGGATCCGTGAGAGAGTAGCCGACAAACAGAAAGGTCCTGCTCTCCAAATCGGTTTTAAGACGTTTGAAAAGTGGTTTTTTGTAGGTCTCGTATTCCCTGTAATCTCGCTTTGTCAGAATTAGCTTGCCAGCATCGGTGTTTGCGATATCAAGGCTGCCATGGAGTTTGTAGTAGGGGATATCCTCTTCTGAAAGGACCGAGACGTCGGCTGTCGTACTCTCTACGACGGTTATAGATCCCGCTGGACTTACTAACGACGACGACGCTGCCTGTTCGACCAGCAAATCAAAATTGGTCGTATAAATCTTGTCCCAGGGCAGCTGAACAAGTGCAAGGTGCACAACTCCCGGCTTGAATTCCTTGAATTTATCAAATAGATAGTCATTGAACGCTCGCTCTCCGACAGCATGGCGAGCCATTTCAGATGCCTCATCTAAAGGCACTACCGTATCAGGGCTCAACAACAAATCGCGGCAAATCCATGCGCTTAACTCATTTCCCAACGGGCACGTGACGCCGGTCGGCGAAACAACGCCTGCATTTACTCCCGCTCCGAGGAATAGTGTAGCCGTACGTTCTACTAGATGATCACAAAGCAAACGTAATGGTTCGAATGGAGCTCCGCTTTCTTCCAAAAGATCTCTCCTGGTAAGTCATATTGCTTCGATCCAATTACCAACGCCCAAGTATGCAGCCTTGACAACAGAAGAGGTGAAACAGTTGCTTCCGGATGCGGAATCATCTACTCCGCTACCTGGTTAGATTGGCGCCGGAATTCGAGGACGCGGCCGTTTCTGCATCAGCGACTGGTAGAACTCAGTTTACTGTTGTTGGGACAGGATAACCGAAGCACAGCGAGGAGGAATTGCAGCGGCTAAGTTGATGCAAACTCATGGAGAGCCTTCGAGGCATGAATCGGCTGGGGCTACAGCTTCAACCTCAACTCCATTGCGAGCTCGTCCAGGTTCGGCACGGCCAGAGCAGCGACGTGGCCGATGCCGGCGTGATAGTCCGTATTAAATGCCTGGAATACCTCGGGAGGACAGAGGCGGCGCGTAACGTTCACTACCTCGTTGGAAGCCAGCATGCGCCGCTGGGTGAGTTCCTTACCATCCGCGCCAAGCCAGATCTCTGACCGGCCATGATCGATCTGCTGTGCGTAAAGAGTCATGCCTTCCATGATGTCAGTTTATCCTCCCCAAGTGAGATGGCACTAACCATGCCGCATGGTCTCCACAGGATTCGCCTTGGTTGGCGGAAAGATCCACGTAACGCCGGGGTACGGCGTGTGCTCTCGTCTCCCTGCACGCGCGACCGCGAGATAGAAGCGTTGCCCATTCTGTCCGACGACCTCTTCATACCAGGCGGCGGGATCGGGCATCGGAATGGCGAGACGGCAACGCCGCGCATAGTCTCCATGTACGCCCGATCCGGTGCGGAGATAGCGTCTGCCTTTGGTTTCGAAGGCAAAGGCATCCTCGCGGCTGTTCACCGGAGCCAATCCAAGATACTGTCGCGTGCCAAGACGTCCCTGCGGCCCATTTTGATCGATCTCCGGAAAGTGATTCCACGCATAGTGGTGACACCGCTCGAACTTCTCCCCGCATTCCATCTTGCCGAAGTCCGGAGTGACGTCGAATCTCAGATCGCCGACGTGCTTTCTCCGCTCTCGTACGCTGAGAACGTGGATACACTCGGACGTGGAGTTGAGGATGTAGACCCATTCGAGATCCGAGTCAGCGAGATCGTTCTGGGTGAACTGAACTTCGTCAAGGTTTTCGAGAGACTGATGCGAGTGATGTTTCGCCTTCGGGTCGGGATACTTTCCGCGGCGTTTGCCGAGGATGGAGCCGCTGATGCTATGCGCCTGGCCGGTCATCTTGCCGCAGTACTCGCAGATTCCTCCGTGGAGATAGTTGCGCCAATCGTCAAAGCAGAGAATGTCCGCTCCAATCTCGGCCAGAGTCTTGCCTTCAAGCATCCTCTGCATGAGGTGTTCATAGAGGGTTGCTCCGAGACCGGTCGGGTAACTATCGAAGTGGTTGTAGACTCCGCGCCAGTGGCGAAGATTCCCTACGGCGATGGCTCCGCGTGTGCTCATGGTGTCTGCTCCGGAAGAGGGTTATGCCGTTCTGCCGCGAGCCTCGCGGAACAGCTGGTGGAGTTGGGTAAGGTGGGTCTTCATGAACTGTTTGTGCGCGAAGTCGGGGGATTTCCCGAGCTCCGTCTCACCCTGCAGCCACAGCGCATAGGAGCGCCCGGTGAGCTCGTCCCAGCGATTCTCATCGATCAACTGAGCGCAGACCGGGCAGGCAGCCCACTTGCTGTCGCAAAAATAGACAACGGTGCGATCGACCTTCATCGAGAGCGGGGCAGCATCATAGCTGCGGGCCGCAGTTGCGGACTCGTTGCAGAAGTCGCACAAGAGTTGGGGTTCGGGAACGGTATTGGGTTCCATTTGATATCTCCTGGACTGGGTGGGTGTTGGTCGGATCAAACGGGTCGTTGCACAACAAACGTGCTTCTGCGACATCAGCCCTGGACCGTGCGGCCAGGAACAACCACCGTCACGGTGCGGATGTCAGTCCCGGACACGTGAAAAGACTTGTCCGGATTGGGTTCGATCGCACCGTCTCGACTCCACACCATTTCGCGAAATCGGGCGGTCAATGGATCCCTGCGAAAGATCAGGCCGGCAGACAGGACGGCGACGAGCAGGCCCTCCGGCTTGAGAAAGCGCAGGGCATGCTCGACATGTCGGATGTCATTTCGTCTTTCAAACGGAGGGTTCATGACCACACGGTCGTAACGAACCGTGGGGGCCGCGCTGAGAAAGTCCATCGGGAAGATCACGCGCGCATAACCACCCGCTTCCAGCGCCGCGACGTTTGCAGGCAGGATCTCGAAGCATTCGACGGTTGCGATCTTCGCGATCTCCTCGGCGATCGCACCGCGGCCGGCGCTGGGTTCGAGGACGAGCATCCATGGCTCGAGTCGGGCGAGAGCGAGAAGCCTGCGGACCATGTCGGGGGGTGTGGGAAAGTACCCAAAGTCCCGTGGCGTAGTGATCTGCCCGGTCAGGATGACTGTCTCGATGACCTCGCGCACATCGGAAGCAAACAGATGAGCCTGTGCCTTGCGGCTCCAACGTCCCCCGGCGGCTTCGAGCACCTTGTTTGTGCGCTCGTATAACCCGCGTTCCAGCAGCCGGGGCAGGATCAGGCGGCGATCAGTGATCTCCGACTGACTCAGCACGGTAAGGACTTCCGTATCGATTTTCATAAGCCTCCAGGAGGGTGCAGACAGCAAAGGATGCCGACACGCCAGCGCATCCGAAGCGCAGGCATCGAGGGACAGAGGGTTGTTGGTGGGGGGACGGAAAAGGTCAGGACGGGTGGAAGGAAACGCTACGGGCTTGGCTCGGCGAAGGGTTCGCTGTCGCTCTTCCGCTAGTCAAGCGCCAGAACGTCGTTGACCGCAGCGACCGTGATCTCTTCCCCGCGGCTTGGTTCGAAGTCGATGTCCAGACGGCGTACGAGTTGAGTCTCAGTGGGTTCGTCGTCGCTGGCGACCACCCACACGTCGATGCCGTGGCGATGCTCGTGAAGAACGCTCCATAGGCGGGGCAGCCGATACCTGGCGTGGCCCGCGGTGCCGGTGATTCCCGAGATCGCGTACAGCAGTGCAAAGGCCTCAGCCTCGGTCGCTCGGTCCCCGACGTGGTCGGTGCGATCCCGCCGCAGGCCGAAGAGCGACCACACGATGCATTGACCCTCGACGCCTTCGAACGAAGGACGGCTTCGAAAGGCGCGCACTTCAGCTTCCGCCTCGGCCAGAGTCGGGAAGATCTCATAGGCTCTCTCGATGCCGTCAGGCGCTGTTGTCTCGACGACGGGTTGTATCAGGTATCCATCAAAGCGGACAGAGCCGGCGACTCCGGAAAGCGGAGCGGCCTTCCGGAGTGGTGCGCTACCTCCTGATGCGACAGGTGGAAGCAACGCCTGAGCCTCGGCGATTGCGTCGTGGGCGATGGCCAGCGAGTCTACATTCTCGCTGGTCTTGTACTCTTCCATGGTGTCTTCGGCCTTGGTCAGCAGCGTCGATACGCGGTCGCCTGATGTCGGCGAGCGCGGAAGGTCGGCCTTCTCCTGTTGAAACGCGGCAAGGCGTCGCTGGACCTCCGCGTTCGAATCGAACTCTTCGGCCGAGAAGACACTCCAGTCGCCGTAGTACATGCCGTCGTAGTACACAAGGCCATCCGGCTCGAGGATGGAAAGGACATGGCCTGCCTCGCCAAACTTGATCTCCAAGGCATAGGTCGTATGGAAGTAAGGGAAGGGACCGAAGACGGGACCTTGCTCGCCCCAGTCGTCTAAGTGTTCCTCGGGTGTTTTGCGTCCATGGAATAGCTCCAGATAAGCCACCGGGGTAGCCTCCTTGCGGTAAGTGTGGGAGATGAAACGTTCTCGGAAAAGTTGGTCGGCATGACGTGCTTACGTGATGGGGTAGAGGCCGGAACCGCGCAATGCGCCAGAGAGCTGGAATGGCGCTAAGGGCCTCACGATTCCGCCCTTGTGTCGGTTTCCGATTTTGGAATCAGCTTTCGTTCGATGGCAGCTCGCAGCACATCCTTGCGCCACTGGTCCAGGCCGGCTGCGTTCCGAGCTTCCTGGCACCTGAAAGCAAATTCTTTCTCCAGTTGGTTGGCGAGATCGCGGACGTCGAAGGCGAGGTCTTCGTTGCTGTACTCGTCGGTGACGAACCAATACTCGCGCGGACCCTGCTCAATATCGTCGCCCTTATAGGTGTGGAAGATTTCGACGCCCTGATGCTCAAAGTAGAGCTCGGCAGGAACGCTTTCGCTGGAATAAGGCATGGGGAACTCCTGGAAGCAATGGGAGCCTGCCAGTGATCTGGGAGGAAGGCGTAAACAGGCATTCGAATCTGGCAAGCAGCGAGTCGAACTTCTGTATGCGCTCAGGATGTCAGCGTGGACAGGGATAGAGACGACGGAGAATATCTTCGGGACTTGAGTATCGAGATAGACCCGTGCCTGCACCCCGTAAAAGAAAAAGACCAGCCGGTGTGGGCTGGTCTCTTTCTTTGCCATGAGGATAGGAAGCGGCGCGTGCCCTTCCGTGGAACTGATTCTCCCGGTCGCAATGCTACCACTTTAGAGCGGGACGGGGGGAGTGGCGACAACACCGAAACCGCTAAACGGGATGCGAATTCGCTGGCTCGATCCACACCTTGACGGAGTTACGTCCGCGCTGCTTGCGCGTCCTGATGCGGCGTTCCACGGCTGCCTTGCGCCATACAGATGCTTCCCGCTCGCGCGCGGAACGTTCTGCCTCGTTGTGAGTAGAGTAGATGGCGTGAAGCACCCAATACCGAGACGTCGAGTCCAAAACCGCAAGCGCGGCTGAGGCCATGTGCGGGAGCCGAATGCGTTCCTCGCCTGCACCGTGCCGGACTAAGAGCCAGGGCGACGCGTTCCATTTCGTGACGCGGAAATGGTGCGAGTGGCAGTCAAGACCACCGCACCGTCCGGGCTCGTCATACAAAAGGGACTCATTGTCCTTAAGTGCGGGCGGATTTACGGGATGGATCCCTGGCGTGTCGGTTGGTTGCCACCTGTAGCCGGGTTCCCCGTTGATGGTGGGCTTGGCGCAACAGCACATAGCATTCGTTCCTTTCCTATTCAAGAGTCCGCTCTGCGTTGTTCAATAGGTATCTACCACACGTTGTCCTGGTCCGATCGGAATCCAGCCGGCAGTTCATGGCGTCTCTCCTGCCGCATTGTCCGGATGGCGGTCGTCTCTCGCACGCAGCGCATCGCAACGCCGGCAGTGGTCTCTCGGGTCGCACTCCCGGCCCTTGAGATGGTCGAGATCCCGTTGGCTCATGGTGTCCACGGCTTCAAAGACCGAACCTCTGTACCAGTCCGGCACTTGCTCCGGTGAGTCAGGAGCGAGCACCTCCTGAGAGTCGGCGATCTCCGGTGCAACGACGGAATCGCGCAAGCGGTGACGAATGGACACGACGCCTCCTTACGAGTGAATTCGAATGAGGTGCTGGCCGGCAATCAGGAATGCGTTCAGAGCGAGCAACGCCTCCCGCGAGGCAGGAACGGGACATCTCGATTCGAGCCGCGTTGGCGCGTTCGAATCAGCCCTGATGCACCATAAGCTCATGAAAGCTCGGCTTGAACACAAACAAGTCGAGGCGACCCTCGCCGTGATCCTGATCGCAGTATTCGTCACAGTCACAGGGCCAGTTAGCATACTGGCTGTCTGGCATGTTTTCCTCGCGCACGGCCTCAAGGTTTGTCCGCATCGAATGTGAGATCCGGATGGTCTCGTGCGGCACCCCCAACTGCCAGGTTTCAACTTCGAGAGGAGATTCCCGGCTCTCCGGCTGATCCCCGCCGACATGCACGACCAGGGCGTCCGTGCCTGCATATAAGGCCAGGTCCGACCAGAGCACATCCCGCAACCCGTGAGCCAGTTCTTCAAGAGAGCCTTGCAGGAAGTCGACATACAGCGTCTCGGGGCTGACGCGAACTCCAGGGACTACTTCTACCGTTCCGTTCATGGTTTCTCCTTGGCATGACGTTCTGCTGATTGGGCAGCAACGCGGGAACACGAAAGATCAGGCGGGATATTCCTGCCGCTCTACAGCCGTGCGGCAAAGTCACCCCTGGCTCACCGCAAGCTCATGAAAGTTCGGCTTGAATACATAAAGAAGGATGCGATCCCAGCGGACGTATGCGCTCGTCGGCATATTGGCGGAGTGCACGGCTTCGAGGCGCTGCCGGACCGAGTCCATAATGCGGATCGTCTCGTAGGGCACTCCTGGCAGCCAGGACTCGACTTCGAGAGCTCGATCGGGGCGTTCTCCTCCGACATAAACGAGGAGTGTGTCCGTATCCGCAAAGAGATTGAGGTCGCTCCAGAGCGCGTCCCGCACCCCACGCGCCAGCTCGGTTAAAGAACCGCGGAGGAACTCGGCTTCGCAATCATGGGAACGGATATGAACGCCGCAGATGACTTCCACAGTTTCGATCATGGTCCCTCGTCGCCTCTCACTGTCTTGGCGTCGGAGAGGTCGGGAATACGAAAGGTCTGCGCCGCACGCTTCTGCGCCGGGTTCAGCCCGTTCATCCAGGTGCGGATGGGCATCTCGCGCAGGAAATCGGCCGGGGTGAGGATGGCTTTCATGTCTTCGAGGATGTGAACCTCAGCGACGGTTCGAGTCGCCACGGTGCCGCCGTCGGAAGGCCGCTTGTAGAGATCCCCGAAGAACTGTTCGGAGAGCGAGACACCGAAGGTGTTGTGGAGCAGCGCCCGGTGGCGCCAGTCGGCGATATAAAGTTTGGACTGATCGAGAAACTTGTGAATCGCGACATAGTCTTCGGGTGTTCCGCCGAAACGGCGGGCCGAAGATTCGCTGTGAAATTGAACATTCCCCATGGGTCACTCTCCTTCTGGAAGAAACGGTCTGGCCGCCTCTTCCAGCTCGTGCTCCGCGAAGATGCGGAGTAACTCTTCTCTGGCTTCGGCCATCTCGTGAAAGCTCGGCCGAGCGATGGTGTAATCTACGGTGTTTGCCGATTCGTCGTATCCGCTCGCGCGACCATAGGCTCCGTCGTTGTACTCAAGTGACCAGCCATAGGGATCGTTCCACCCCAAAGCAAGATCGATGAGGCCAGTGATCGCTGTCTTGATCTCGTCGTCGACCTCGGGGTCGTCCATCAGCCCGTAGTCCGAATCCAGAAAGGCACCTTCGGTCTCGGTTCTGGCACGGATGGTGAGCTCCACGTCGTCCCGACCGTCATCCCAGAGCGCCGGAAAGGAATAGACAATCAGGCGGCTGACGCGCTCAAGCTCTTCGTTGCTGCCGCTCTCGAAGACAAGGTCGCTGGTCCCGTAATCTTCTTCCTGAAGGAGGCGGTCATCGCCAAACTGCTCGTTAATCTCGTCCCAGAAGAGTTCACGGGCATGCTCCTGAAGCGTGTCGTCGATCTCACCTTCGTCCAGGTCCTCAAGGATCGTGGGCTCCCAGGTAAACGAGACCTCTTGTTCATAGTTCATGTCCCTGGCGGTGCCCGTCCCATCCGTCCGATAGGTGAATTGAAACGGGAGATTATCGTACTCACCAAAATTGATGGTCGTGGTGTAAGTCTTGACGCGTCGTGCGGCGGCGGCTCTGCTCATAAGGCTCCTCGGGTGGGTAGCAGGACCTTGCGCCCGAAGGGCACGGCCAGGTCGTGCGTGGCTAACCACAAAAGTGGGAATGGAGGTTTCTTCTCGGGGAATGTGCCCTGAAGGTCGGTGAAGTACACAGCGACGTCGAGCGGCATGCGCTTCAGCGCATCGATGGCAGGACGGAAGTCGGTGCCGCCTCCCCCCTTCGCGGCATACCCGTGTATGGGTTTGCGATGAACGGAGATCTGCTGCACTGCGGCATCGCAATCGACCAGGAGGACTTCACAACCGGTCTTCACCATGAGGCTGTTGATCTCCGCCAGAAACCGCGATAGCAGCGTGTCATCGATGGAACCGGAGGTATCGATGACCACGCCCGCTCTGCGCAGCCCGCGCTGCCGGTCCACGCCGGGCTCGATCCATATGGCCTCTTGGCCGAGGGCAAGGGTGCGACGGCCGGGACGGTGCCAGGAACTCTCTGTCAGCGGCATCAGCCGGGCAGTCAGGAAGTTCCGCAGTACAGAATCCCAGCGGACCTCAGGTCTGGGGACATCCGCAGCGATTCGCCGCAGTACGGAGCTGGGTGCGGACCCGGCCTGGGCTCGTACAAGCCGTTCGCGCCAGAGTCCCTGTTCCATGCTTGCTGCGTTGGCCGACGTCGACCGTCCGCTGCGCTTCTGAGAGTCTGCGAGATCGGTGGGCTGAGGTTTCGACCCCGAAGTCGAAGATGTTGCGCATGACAGTTGCGCGTGTTCGAGTTCGGAGTAGATCTCTTCCGCCGTCCATAGCTGCGCCGAACGTTGCGCAAGGCGCTCCTTTGAGAGACAGTCCTCGGGGAACCAGGCGGTATCCGGCAGCGCGCACCAGTAGCAGCTGCGAATCGATTGGTTGATGACCGCGTCGCAGGCGATATTCCAGCGCGTCTGGTTGAACGCCGGGCCTTCGCGCAGAGCCAGTGCGTCGCCACGCTGAACATGGCGCAGGGCAACATGCAGAGCTTCATGGATGGCGATTGCCACCTGTTGCTCCTGCTTGTAATCGAAGTACTTGTCTGCGAAGTACATCCGCGTGCCGTCGGTCCATGCCACTGCGGCCGGATCGGCTACGGCAAGTGCCGGAACATACAGCAGGATCCCAGCCAGGCCGATATCTTTGCTGACCGCGCGACGCAGATTGAGGGTAACGGTCTCCTGGGGTGTCATGGAGCCTCCTTAGTTGACGAGCTCTTTGGCTTTACCGCGATAGACACGCAGGTAGGTCTCGGTCTGCGCCAGAGAGCGCATCAGCTTTTCCTTGTGGGCTCGCCCCAGCAGCAGCTCCATGCCGAGCGATTGGATCTCCCGGCGCGGCAATGCATCGGAGATGGCGCTCACCTCTTCCAACAGCTCGATGGCGCGTTCGTAGCTGGGCAGGCCGTTGACATAGCTCACCAACGAATAGGTGAGACCGTAGAGGCTGGGAATCGTCGCCGGCACCTTCTTCGCGGCCTCTCTGGCGGGAAGAGACAAAAGTTTGTCAATCGCCGGCAGCTGTCCGATCTCTTCGAGCGTATGGAAGAAGTCGACAGCAACTCCCTCTCCCACGAGTCCGTTCACCGCGATCGAACGCACGCGCTGATCCTTCGTCTGCTGCAAGACGCGCGAGACGCGCGCCCAGGAGCGCGGCGAAGGCGTCACTACCTGTTCGGTTTGTTCTTGGCCGGCGGAGCTGTCGAGCATCTCCGGACGTACGCGGAGGAACGTGATCACCTCCGGGGCGATGGCATGGTCGATGGCCCAGTCCATCCAGTCCTGCAGGTTGGTCACGACCTTGATGTGTACAAAGCGATCGGCGAGCGCCGTACCCATTCCGTAGCTGACAGCGCCGTCTTCGGGAGCATTGCCGGCTCCGACAACCCACGCCTGGTCCGGCAGTCGATGGCGGCCGATGCAGCGATCGAGAATCAGTTGATAAGCGGATGCCTGAATGCGCGGTTCGGCGGCCGTCAGCTCGTCGAGGAAGATGGCGACAGGAGTATCGATCTCCGGCAGGAACTCGGGGCGCACCCACTCGGTCTGTCCCGTCTCATGGTTGATGCGCGGGAGGCCACGAAGATCGCACGATTCGAGCGTGGTCAGGCGCAGGTCGATCAGGTCCATCTCGCTTTCCTGCGTGAACTGGCGAATCAGGTCGGACTTTCCGATTCCGGGTTTGCCCCAAAGGAAGGCCGGAAGGCGGAGGTCATAGGCGGTGGGCAGGAAGCGAATCACTTCCCTGGGGCTGCTTGGCAGTGTGTTCAACATGAGGAGATCCTTTTGAGGGTGGTTGAATGCGGACGGGGTGGCCCGTTCCGAACGCGCGGGAAGCATGGCCCTGCGCGTTCACCGGGAGGAGACGAAGGGGATGGCGTGGATGGAGGACGGTTGCGCGCGGACGCGCGTTGCGATCTGGGGAAGGACCTGTTACCGGCGACGGGGCCGCAGCCGGATCGCCTCGGGAATACGAATCTCAAACCGCGTCGGCTGCTGCACTCGTTCGACTGGCAGTGCCTTCGTGTCGCCGCGGGCGACAGCGACACGCGTCGCTTCGGTCAGTGCCGCCTCATAGTCATCGGCTCGGTAGTAACGGGATCGACTGATGTTTGGGTTGTAGCCATTGGAGGTCGATAGCTCGGTGCCCCAGCCGAGGCCATGGTTATTGCCGAGGCCAAAGGTCATCACAACATAGCGGGGCTCTTCGGTTTGGTGCCAGCGGTCGCCATCGATGAAGAGAACCGAGTGTGCCCAGTCACGGAGGTCCCGGATGTTCTCTTCCCGCGTGCAGTGCCGGCGAGATGCGGCATGCTCTGCAAGGCGGAACGGGTAGGGATCGGCAGCGAACTGAGATGCGGTCTGCGTCTCACGCGGGGCGTGAGCATATCTCTGAAAGCTCGCGCGAATATACAGTTTGCGCCGATACCAACGATAGATGGCCGTCGCTTTCTCCCACCGTCCGGGTTCGATCCAGTTCCGGTCATGTTCAACAACGGCGATGGGGGCTTCCTGGCTTGTCACCTCCCGGACCCTCAGTGAAAGGGTCGCGGATTGTTCCACCTTGCGTGGCTTCCGGCAACGAGGTGGGATCACTTCAGTGGTGTAGAGATAAGGGATGGTAATCACCATGGGGTGTCCTTTCGCTCGTTTTGTGTGCAGAGAAGGCCCGCGGGCTAGGCGGTGCCTGAACGTGGTTTTCGGATGACCTGGTAAGGTTCCGCGAGAGATTCGAACGTGCGCAAAGCGGCGTACAGTTCATCGCGTGCGGCGGTCACCGCATAGAGAGCGTGGCAGTCCTTACAGACACCGCGGATGGCTCCCGGCCCCTGCTCGGGGTTATAGCCGGGATGCTTCGGACACTTTGCCTTCAGCCGCATCTTGATACGAAGCGAGACGTTGAGTTTGAGCATCGTATGAAATCTCCGAACTATAGCGTGGTGACATGGGACGCGGCAGAGAGACGGGTCTGTCCGATGCGAATGGTCAGTCGTCCCAGGAATCGAGCGGGTGAGGTTTCGATTGCTCGAGCAGCCGCCAGACATGGTTAGCGATCTGTGAAGTCATACTGCGCCGCAGTAGCTCAAGCGTTTGTCGCTCGCTCAGGATGACCGCGCGAAACTCCGATCCATCCCGGAGGGAGCGGGCGGCGCGATGATTACCATCGATCAAGGGCTGGCCGCAGCCACTTGGGAGCGTCACCATGACGCCATGGCCAGAACCGGTCGGAACGTGTTCGACGTGACGCTCATCGATGCGCACGTTGCGCAGCCAGCGTCGGACAGCATCGGGTTCGATGCGAACAGGCTCAAGGCGACGCGCCATCTCCTTTGCAACCCGAATACTGAAGCGGAGCGAGAGGATTTCGAAGTATTCCTCGCCCGGAATGTCTTCCGCTCCGATAACGGGACAGCGCGGACAGTTGTTATGATGAGCGAGCAGCAATCTCTTCACGCGATCCTCCATCGTGGGATTTGTCAGGGAATATTTGGGAAATACGAGGTGCAGGAAAGGTCTTGCATGCAACGATCCCGCGAACTCGCTGCGGATAGCACGACCACATGCCCTCGCGAGGACGGGCCATGCGTTCATGGGTCGGATGTAGTCCACGGAATCGGCTGTGGGCGAAGCGGCGGGCGATTTGCTGTTGAAGCCGAGCGGCTTTAACCGGGCATTATTGGAGGCCCTGAATCACCTGGTTGAGATCATCGACCGCCCGGTTGAGGACGCGGCGGGCTTCTTCGAGTTGTTCGCAGCGAGATGCCGTGGGCTCGAATGTTTCGCTCAGCTCAACGACAATGAACTGTGCAAGCGTATCGCCGGAGCCCTCTCGACGCTGGCCCGTGTCCGGATCGAAATACTCGGCGAGCCAACCATCGGTGTAGAACCGGTTGGCGAGATGGAGCAACGCAGCGATCGAGAGGGGTTCAGGGGCAGTGCCGGAGGAGGTTGTTTTCCCATCAAGATCGGGGTGATGCATGGTCCGCGGAGGCATGACTTCCGGCTCCTCAGCGATGCGGATCCAGTTCACATGAGCGGAGTGCCGAATCAGCAGCCCGCGTAGTTCGAGATATCGTTGTGCGGGATCGAGTGCTTCGGGGAAGGTGCGCTCGTCGCCCATGTCCCACCATTCCACGTCGTCCTCCCAGACCGTGATAGCTTCTCCCTCAAGGAGCGAGGTGCAGTCTTCGAGCGCGATCCGATGAGCAAGCGTATGGAGTTCGTTCGCCTCGTCGGTTGAGTTGGGTGCCGATCCATTTCCGCTGTCCAGGATCTGGGGTTTGATCAGAAACCATCGATCGAAGTCGGGAAAGGGTGACGACGCCGAAATCCATGCGCTCGGTCCAAGATTGTCGACCGGAGCAGGATGCGCCGGATCAGGAACGTATTGGATGATCTGTCCGAGGGCGATCGCCTCCAGCGTTCCCGGCAGAAATCCGGTCCAGCGCGCAAATGCCGGATCGTGTTGAGGGGAGCCGGGTGCGAGCGAACAACTGCAGGTGCAACGCTGTCCGGCGCAGACGCTGCATCGCTCGATGTCGCAACCGGGACGGTGTGGCAATCCAGGTTCAACTCCACAGTCCGGACAATTCCGCGCTTGAGGCAGCAGTTCACGTTCCAAAAGGAATTGTTCGAGTTCGTTTCGACGTACCCAGGGCATAAAGACTCTCCTCGCGGCGGGATGTGGATTGTATTGGGGGAAGGAAGTTTTCGCGCGGAACTGCGGCGAGAGCCGTCGGATGGCTCTGTTGGCGCGACGGGCGTTCTGTTTGCAGGGAGATGGGACAGTGAACAGGCGCTGCGGCGAGACGAGTATGGCAGCCGGTTGGTTGGGAACGCCGGTGCTATCTCATCTTTTGAGACGTCGTAACCTCGCGAAATGTGGGGCGCCGCACTTCGAACTCGAGTCGTCCCTCGCCGTGAGTCTGATCGCAGTATTCAGCGCAGTCGCAGGACCAATAGGCATAGCGCCTGCTTGGCAGATTGCTGGATCTTACCTTCTCAAGCTTCTGCCGGAGCGAGTCTGGCAATTTCATCGTTGTCAGGTACTGATCGGGTTGGCCCTTGACTTCGAGTGGAGGCTCCTCACTCTTGCGACGCTCTCCGCCCACATAGACAAAGAGCGGTTCGGCCTCGTCGAAGAGGAAGGGTTGGCCCCAGAGGGCATCGCGAATTCCGGTTGCGAGACCCTCGAGGGTGCCGCGCTGGAACTTTGCATTACGGTGTTCGGGGTCAATCGAAACGCCGAGAACGATCTCCTGGTTGTTCATGGGTCTCCTTTTGGACCTTCTCTTCGTTCGTCTGAAGTGCCAATGGGTTCGTATCAATGTGCGGAGGATGGAGGCGCTCATCTTCATCCAGAAGTTGTCGCGCAGTCCGCTCAAATGTCGCGGGATCCCAATAGCCGTTGAAGACCTTGCTTTGATCCATGCCATAACGATCGACTCTTCCTTCTTTCCAGTCCCGATCCTTCGGCACAAAGCCGCAGTCCTTCAGGATGTGAACAATTGCCGCCTTGCGTCCCAACTGGCCGAACAAAGCGGCAGCTTGATCGATTCCTCTCCAGTGGTGGCGGACGAAGCGGTGATCCTGACCGAACCTCTTGAACATGGCGTCGATCCAGCGATTCACGGCTTCGCAACGATCACCGAGGAGACGCTCGCAGTCTCTGCAATGCTCTTCGAATGACGGCATAGAAACCTCCCTTCACCGGGCGAGCTCTCGATTCAGTTCTCGATTGGGGGCTTCATCTCTTCGAACACATCGGTCGCCCGTTCCAGTAGCTCGTAGACCTCTTCGGGCTGGAGATCCATCGATGCAGCGACTTCGGCGGCAAACTTCGGAGTGATGAGCGCGTGAATCTCGGCCAGAAGTCTTGGGAACTGAATTGCATTGTCGTTCCAGACTTCATCGCTCTGCCGATCGAACTCATCCACGAGTTCGGCCAGTGCCACATCGTGTTCAGCGGCCTTTCGCACAAGCGCCAGCGAGGCCTCTTTGAGTTCATGGGCCGCATCGATCTCGGCGTCATTGGACTCTTCGTCCAACGCCTTGTTCAAAGCGTTGATTTTGTCGAGGACAGTCTTTGCCTCAGCGATCATGGAGCATCTCCTTCCTCGTTGTTGTTGAAATCCTCTTCGGAGGCCTCCTCCTCGTCACAGGGATAGAGATTCGGAGCGGTGTGGCCATCCTCGAGATACGAGCGAACAATCTCGTTCTCACGGCGCTCGGCGTTCCATTTCGTCACCTGCGCCCAGAGATAAGGCTCCCTGATCTGGTCGAAGTGCGCGAGGCACCTGACAAACTCCTGCTCCGACGAGCAGCGCAGGATGGTGACGACAGCAAGCGGTCCCGGACTTTGAATGGCGATGACCCCATAACCCGGCAGAACTTCGTCGATCCACTTCTCCTTCAGTTGCCCGTCAGACGTATAGGTAGGACCCATGTAGTGGGAGTATCCGCAATGGTTGCATCCGATATCCCAGGAACTCACTTTGCAGTCGAAGGTCTGACATGCCCATCGCCCGCACTGCGGGCAACGGACGGAACTGTCGACGGTGCTCATGGCATTTCCTTTCTGGCTTGGATCGATCGCACCTCAGGAGGTGTGCATAAGCTCACTCGCGGGATATTCTCGGGGAGGAGGATCCATGAATCAGCTGGACATCATCGCAGCAATCGACGGGGAGATTGCGCGCCTTCAAAAGGCAAGAACAATATTGGCCGGACTCTCACAGAAGAGGAGGCCGGGGCGGCCTTCAAAGAGTTCGCTGGAGTTGTCGCCCTCAGTCCTGTCCAGCCTGACCGCGCCCAACGCAAGCGTGGCAAAGAAGCGCACGCTCAGCCCTGAGGCAAGAGCAAAGATCGCCAAGGCGCAAAAGGCTCGGTGGGCGAAAGCGCGAAAGAGCGCAGCCTGACGAAGCATGGATCCGGACGAATCCGTACAGTTCTTCTGCAGCTACGAGCCGATCTCCGCAAGCATTCCGTCGTAGAACTGCCGCAATCGTCGCTCCCGGATGCGTGCAAGCCGCCTTCCCGTGTTGGTCTGGAATCTTGTCGCGAGACCCAGCAGCTTGTTGGGAAAGTGATCCAACGCGAAGTGGAGATCGTCGAGTGCACGATTCTGAGCAGCCGGGTCCTCACGGTTGTAGAGAGCGGATCCCATCCGTCCGGCCGTATAGAAGCACCGCGCGACACCCGTGAGGCCGATGGCATCCAGACGATCAGCATCCTGCAAGATACGGCCTTCGAGACTCCGGGGAGTCAGTCCAGCGGAGTAGTTATGGCTTTCGATGGCTTCGGCGACGAGTCGGATGCGGGGAGTGCGCCAGCCGATCGTCTCCAGAATCGAACGCGCCTTGTCGGCTGCCAGGGCTCCTGCCCTGGGACGCATTGGCGAATCCTTAGGGACCTGGACACAGTCGTGCAGCAAAACCGCAGCAGCGAGCATCTCCAGGTCTCCTCCTTCTTCGGCGTGAATAAATCTCGCGTTGCGCCAGACGCGCTCGAGATGCGACAGATCGTGGGCGCCATCGCTATTCATGCGAAAAAATGACAACAGCAGTTCTGCGAGTTCTTGGTAGGGATCAAACGGAGCAGCGTTCATGGGAACATCCTTAATCATAGTCATCGTTCGACAAGGCAAGCCAGTTGCGATACGTGTGACAAGCTAAATCGTTCTCAGCCTGGAATTCTTGCGAAGTACGGGTACTCTGTGCGGCCCAGGCGATGGGCCTCCACGAGGCGCGCAAACCGCCCGTTCATGCCAATGATCCTGGCAAGGGACATGGCATACGCAATCTGGGCATTGCCATCCTGCCTCCAGCCGCGCACATCGGCCATGATCGCCTCGAAGTGCACAGGGTTGGCCGCCTCAAAGAACTGACCTTCGAGCAGGAAGCCGTAGTGGTGTGGCCACCAGTCGCGAAGCCATTCCAGCCACGTGCATTCGACCTCTTCTGCATTGGAGACGCAACCCTGGACGCGAAACCAGCCGTCTTTGTCGCGCTGGAGTGAGGGCTTCTCGAGCCAGAGGTAGGCTCCATGGGTGTTCCAGACGGTCGGATGGTTCAACCGGCCGTTGGACGCGTGGCCTACCGTCCAGACTGGCACGGCCACGGTCGAGCCGAGTCTTGCGGGGAGATCCGGCCACAGCTTCAGTAAGTCCATATCGAAGTCGTCAGACCAGAACGGCTGCAGCTTGTCGCCTAGAGAGTGGTTCTGAACAGTGATGTTGATAGAGTCTGACTGATTTTGCTCTGTCATGATCTTTCCTCCATGGGGGGCTTCTATCGTTTCGCTGTGATTTACGTGCGAGTCGTCATCGACAGAGAGAAACTTCCTGGGAAACGGCCTCACGAGCATGGAACATTCCACGCGTCATCGATTGGCTCGTTTTTTCGCGTTGGCCGTCTAGATCACCTGTGGGCGTGAACCGAGCCCGCCTTTGCGTCCGATCAGCCTGGAAACAGAAGGTGCTGATCACCGTCGCCGACGCGCGCCATGTTCGCAACGGTCCCGGTCGGTTCCAGTTCATCTTCGGTGAGCCCACCGGCGACGTCCTGTGTGAGTGCCTTGAGTTCGGTGGTATCGAAGGCTTCCATCGGTGCCTGATGGATAGGGCAGTGCTTCTGTCCGGTGTGTTCAAAGATCACACGGCAGTAGTCACATTCCACTGCTGCAACTTCGTCTATCTCGGGGTCTCCGCAGCTGCTGCACAACCCATCCACAAATTTGTGGCCATTGTGCGAGCAGTACCACTCCGGTTCTTCGCGACGCTTCTTCGGGCGGTATTGCTGGGTGTCTTCCCCAAGCCATCTCTTCCCGGCTGCCGCTGTCATGTTGAAGGCTTGCCAGAGATCTTCGCGTTTCCACTTCAGATGAACCGTGCCCTTCTTATAAAAGCGAATTTCAAAGTACTGTGATTCGGTGACCTGATCGGAAATTGAGTGATACTTGCGGTCAAAAGCCCGGCTCAGGGCCGCGCCCACGGTATAGCAGTTGTCGAAAGGTCGGCCATCCAGTACGCACAGAATGCGGTCCAGGTCGCTGTAGATTCGATCCGAATCGCCATACTGCAGACGAAACGAGTTAAAGTCTTTGTCATAGCGGCATCCGTAAGGAAACACTAGGCGCTGATTGACTTTATAGTTGTCGTTTGTCTTCCAGCCTTCGCCATGGTTCCAGTGGCTCTTGAGCCGCTCCGGCATCATCGGGCCGGAACCGTTTTCGACGGCATGGCTGCAGAGTTCATCAAACACATTTGCCACCGACTCATCGAACAGCCTCTTTCGGGACATAAAGACGTTCTCGAGGGTGGCCTTTATGTTCTCAGCAGTAAACGGAATCGTGCTGTCTCTCTCCACGTCACGCAAGAACTTCTCCTGCTGCTTGCTGTCCAGCCAGCGGTGGAACTCCATTTGTTGGAAGACGCTCGTCCAGGCGAGGCGGCGGTGACGACGCAGGAACTCGGCGCGGCAGGTAAAGACGTTCGAAAGCGCCATAGCCAAAATCTTTCCAAAATCGTCATCGTGCGAACTGCTGCGCGTTTCGCTTATCTTGTTCTGACGCAGGTACAGCGCGGCTTTGCGTATGTGCTCGATTCCTTTGATCCAATGCTCATTGGCCATATTGAACCAATGCTCCATGTTGGCAAGGTTGTCGCGAATGGCGAGCATTTGAATATCGCCGTCAAACTCGACCCTGTAATCCTTCTCCTGCGTGGCCTCCCTGGCCCAAAGGTCGGGCGCATCGTCCTGGGCGGTCTTCCTGAGGTAGACCATGGCCACGTTGACCGACGTCTTATGCTCGGCTGTCGAAAAGCAGTCACCCAGGTATTCGACGTCTCCAAACTGCTGAATCACCTGCGTGAGCTGTTTGCGGTCTTCACTGTACGGGTTTTTAATCGTCTCTTCGTTGAGCAGGCAGACAATCTCGCCATTATGAAGAAAGTCCCATGCCTTCAAAAGATGTTTCGCGCCTTCGCTGAAAGGAGGGTTCATGATGATGGCATCGTAGTAGCTGACTCCCTCATAAGTGAGCCAGTCGTAACCAACGACATCGTATCCTTTGCCCCGAAGTACCTGAATCAAGGCAGGGTAGTTTTCTACCACATCGACGCAGACGCGACTGTTTTCCCTTGACCAGTGATCCCCGTCATATCCGCTACGGTGGCGGCGATTGCCGTTGTCATCCTGAAAGCGCTCAGGATTCTCAGCTTCGTATTCTTGCAGGGTGCAGGGCGTTTTGATTACATCCGCAATGTCGCCTTTCCCGGCGCTCGGTTCAAGAAAGTATTTTGCGTCTTTGTTGGTCACCCGAGCCAGCATGCGGCGTGCCAGTTGCCGTGGTGTGGGAAAGAAGTCGGGGTTATCAACGAACATAGACATGGGTGTTTTCCTCTTTGGGTGATCCGTCACTGCGATTGCGCCGACGCGGGTGGAGAGTCACCGGAATTCGCTTCGCGCGGTTCCACAGGAGCGCTTGGGAGGGGATAAACGTTCCAGGCGAATATGAATCACGCCACCCGCCGGAAGCGAAAACAGTCTTCGTCCTTCCGGACCCTGCCACGAAACGTCATGCCCTTGCGATGAAAGGTCAGGACGTTCCCGCGGAGAACTGCTCGCTCGGAGACGATAGTCCCAAGCCATGTCCTGACTTCGGTCCTGCCACAGTCGCTGAAGCGATAGAAGGTACCGCCGAGACCGACAGCGCAGTTCTCTTCAAGGCCTCGTATAAGAGCCTGGTCCAGAAGCTGGTTATGCGTCTTCGCATGTTCGGAGGTCACGTCGATCCTTCCGAATTGGGCATCGTATATGCCATGTTCGGGAGCATCGAACAGGTAGCCGAGTGCGGTCTCCCTGCCATGCTCCTCAAAGGTGATGAGAGAGCCGATGTGCTTGAATTCAGGATTGTTCATTGCATCCTCCTCAGAGATGGCGGAAAGGGTTTGGTCTTTCGGCGGTTAAAGAGCCAGGAGGAATCTCTGCATGTGTGCGGCCGACCGATGTTCAAAGGTGCCGTCGTCCGGATCGCGAAGACAAGTGGATGCGCTCTACGGCATGGAATCTCGTAAGCCAAAATCTGCAGAGAAACGCGGCTATCGCGCAATACTCGTACATTTGCAAAAGTATCCGTAAACGCACCTGGTTCCCGCGCGAGAACAGTCATGGGTATCGTGAAGGACGCCGTCGATGACGGCTGTGAGGTGACGCGATACCTTGACGATCAGACGGCCTGAGGGCAGTTCGGAGGCTTTCAGATGCACCTGACACCCCGATCCAACTTTCATGGTCGGAATCCATTGCCAGCCAAGCGTGGTGAGATACCGCTGGTACGTTCGCCGGAAGACCCCGGATTCGCTGTTGGATTTCGTTCGTTTGCGTCTTCCCAGACGTTCCTTCACGGTGAGTCGGTTGAGAGCATCGTAGACTTCCTGATACGGATTTGCCGTCGCGATGGCGATCGCCCGCGTCACACAATCCCCGGCGCGCCCGCGATAGCCGGCGGCTAACCTGCCGCCGTCATCCAATACAAACTGCATGGTCGTCATCTCCTGTCGCAAGCCTTTCGGGAAGTTGGCCGCGAAGCGCGGATTCGGCAAAAGATCGCTATCGAGGAATCAGCCTTCCGCAAACATCGCCATCTGCGCTGGGTCGTGGATTGCAGGCTGGGCCGCAGGACACTTATGGAGAAAACCCATCTCCATCGCCAGCCGGTCGCGCCCTGCGTGAATTCCGCAGCCGTGTCCCGAGGGACGGCGGCACTTGATACCGACCGGGGCCTGACAGGCGGGGCAACGGACCTCCAAGGCAGGATCACGGGGCCACTCCTGGCCGCATCGAGAGCACACTACGGGCATAGACACCTCCGGGTCCCAAAGGTCAGAGTTCTGGCAGTGGGCTGTTCTTGGGTGGATGGGAGACGCGATCTCGGATAAAGGTTCTAAGTCGAAATCCGGGTGCAGATCCCAAAGATGTTTTGTAGCGAAGTCCATCCATTGATCCGCCCTCGATTGTTCCCAATCTGAACGCGCTCTCCGGATACTGCTTTCACCAGATGCAGATATTGCCTGCCATTTACCCTGCAAAGCACGATGTCGCCTACGTGGGGCATCCGGTCAACCAGCGGTACGACGGTTACAAGTTGCCCGCTTTCGATCTTGCCGCTCATACTGTTGCCTCGGGGCCTAAACTGGATTGTTTCGCCGCGAAGCAATGCTTCGATATATGCGCTTGCCCATCCCATTCCACGGCTCCAAATAAGGAAAGTACTTGATTGCGGACGTGTCCTCCGGACGCTCAGAACAACGACGATGTCTGAACCGTCGACGAGCGGACGACTCGTGCCTCGATGGTGTAGTCGAGGTCTTTGAGGTTGCGGAGGCGATAGTAGATTCCGTCGTCGCCGGCGAAGAGCATCTTCCTGTGACGGCCGATACCGCGTTCGACGACGCGAAAGCGATCATGCGTCGTCTGATTGGTAAACTTCATCGGCTTGCTCAGGACGATGGTGTCGCCGTCTTTGGGACGTTGTTTCGAGAGGCGCTTGCGGCATTCCGCCCGCCACGCAAGGGCGTTCTCCGAGTCGGTCGGGGTGAGCAGGTCCAGGATCGTCGCCGGACAGTCGTTCGCGAACGGGAGCATGGTCTCGTCCATGTCCTTGTAGCCAAAGATGAAACCTTCCTTGTCGCGCGGATTGTAGTTCACGAGGCAAATGACGCAGCTCACTTCCTTTTTCTGAGTCGCCTTGGTGACGATCTCGACAGCGGCGTAATAACGTCGCATGCCAACCAGGGCGGAGCGCAGGACTCTGTAGCTGGCCGTCTCGGACTCAAAGGTGAATTGATGGTTGAGGTATTCTTTCGCGGTCTTGTGTAGACCGAGCGACTGCATGTAAAGCCAGCCCATGATGTCTTCTCCTTCCCCCGGCGTCGCGGTGGTGGAATGTACGCACTCCGTTCGGTCATGCAGCTTCGAGCGAGATCACAGCTCCGAAAGGAACGCGGCCCGGCCGCGTGGATGCCCAGATCACCGGATAGAACGGCTCCTGCCGAGGAAACGACCCCAGCAGATCCGTGAGGACGATGACGGAGTGCGGTTGAACGCCCTCGTGTTCGAGATGAGAGAAGATTGGCTCGAAGCTCGTGCCGCCGCCACCGGCCGGCTGCAGCGTGATCGTCTTCCCACGTTCGAACACATCGTGGCGGTGGATCTCGGTGTCGAAGTACACGACGTGGACTCGCTCGGGCTGATGTTCCTGCGTGAGCGCCGCGATCTCAGCTTCGAAGAGGCCCAGAACCCGTTTGCTGATCGAGCCGGAACAGTCGACTGCGATCGCAATCTCACCGATCCCTTCACGGACGATTCCAGGCAGATACAGTCCCATCGCCAGAAAGCGGCGATTGGGACGTAGCCACGAATAATCGGCTGGGAGGGTCTCCGAGAATGTCCGCCGCAACGCCTCACGCCAGTTCGCGCGCGCCTTTTCCCCGTTATCGAGGCTTCGTTCGAGACCCGCAGGCGTCTTGCCCGCAAGCCTCGCCACGCTTTCGGCCCGCTCCACCGCGATCTGCCACTCGCGTTCGTGTTCGTGGGAGATGAGCGCCTTTTGTTCTGCTCCCTCAACCGCCTTCATGATGGGAGCATCGAGCACCTGGCCGAATCCTCCTGGCGTCTCCGGGGCGGTCAGCATATCAGGCGATTTGGGGGGTGAGGATTGCGAGGACTGTGCCTCATTTCCCGCGTCGCCGGTTTCGTTCGGTGGTTTGGGCTCCTCTCGCTCCTGATCGAGGAGGTTATAGATCTGCTCGGCGCTCATGCCCACGAAGCGTTGGTCGAACAGACCATCCGCCGGCAACTGGAGACCCGCATCGAGAAGCAGCGGATTGATCGCGTAGTCGCAGGCTTGATTCCACAGCTTGTGATCCCTGTCACCCCGTCGGGTGTCGTGGTGCAGCGCAGGATGCATGACCTCATGCGCGAGCACACCGACCAACTGGCCCGGAGGAAGCCCTTTAGCAAATTCCGGGTTATAGAACAATGACACGCCATCCGTGGCCATCGTGGCGACACTGACGGTCTCGATTGGCTTGAGCCGGAACAGTAGTGTCCCGAAGAACGGATGTTCGAGGAGAAGAGCGGTTCGGGCCTTGGTGAGCCGGACCGCCAGCGGTAGTTCAAGGAGGTTCATCGTGTGGGAACCTCCAGATACGCTGACATGCGATTAAAGATCCCATCGGCCGAAAGCTGCTCGCTCGGCAGCACGACAGGCCCGGGGTCCATGGGCTGTTGGTCGAGCACGGTCGCAATGCGCTCCATGATCGCGGCCGCATCCCGCGCAGTCTCCGACCGGAGTTGGTCGTTCTGTTTGAGTTCGCGGGAGGTATAGATGCAGAGCCGGTTACGAATCTCCACGGCAAAGGCGTCCAACTGCGGGTCGCCGGTCACGTTGAGCCGCGGCAACAGATCCACCAATTCAACAACGTTGTCGACCACGGATGCGTGCAGCCGTGCTTCCGGGTCGTTGAGGATCTCCACCATGTGGGCAACGACCTTGCGCAACCGCATCCAAAGATCGCGCGTGCCTCGGTTCAGCGACTCCCGAACGTCACGATCGATCTCCTCGGCCAGACGCGTTCTCTGCTCTTTGGAGAGCTTGACCCGAAAGTCATCCCCGCTGGGCACCGGCTTGATCTCGAGCCTCAGTCCAAACTTCGAGCGAATGGCGTCGGGCGACTCATAGTCTTCGCTGCGGAAGAGACCATTGAGCGCCGGGCGCATTTGCTCGATATAGGTCGGATAGGCCGCAATGAAGGCGTCCACTGCCGGTATGAAACGATTTTCGAGCGCACGCATGCCCTCGGCAAAATCAAAGAGAAGCTCTGCAGGCAGAATGCGGAAGCCCTCATCGGACCAGGGCAGCGTCAGCTTGTAGAAGTGTTGCCGGATCTGCCCTGCAATGGTTTGGAGTACTTCGAGCTTCGTCGCGCCCTGAAGCAGTCGCTTGTTGTAGCGCCCTGCATTGGCCTGCGCGCCATGCTGGTTGGCCACCTCGTCGCTGGCCTTCTTGTCATACTTGGTTGCCGTCCACAGGCGAATATGGACGGCTGCTAACATCGCACGTTCGGTAATCATTGATAGACCTCCGCATTATCAACAGCGAATTGCACGAACTCCGGGGTATGAGTCAAGCCTCGATCCCGCGCGGTCGCGTCCCGGATAGTGAGGACGCGAAACTCCGGAGGAACTCGGTCGAGATAACGCAATCCCTTGCCGATGGTGTGCGCGGTCAGGGCGCGGCCGAGAGCGGTCGATATCGCGACGAGGGAGTCCGGTTGGTTTGGAACGGGAGCCTTGTCCGGATTGAGGAGAATCTCATCAATCGAGGGAAGCTCACGGAAGAGTCGCAGGAACCCTACCAGCTCTGCAGCCGCGCCTTCTCCGAGTGTTCCCTCGAACATTGCGGCCTCTACCGCGCTGGTGGTGTAGGAGGTTTTGCTTACGGCAGCCTGGCCGGAAAGAATCTTTGAGGCCATTTCCCACGAGCGAGGCGTGGGCCAGGCATTCGCATCCGCTTCCGCCGCAGGATGGTGGAGAAGGTCGGGCTTGAATCGCAGGAAGGCAATGATCTCCGGACGAACTCCCGCAACCAATGCCCACTGGCACCATTCCTGAAGATCCGCTTCGAGGGTGAGGTGAACGAAACGATTGCGGAGTGGGCGCGGCATCGCAAAGTGAACGCCGCGCTCGGAGGCGGGATTGCCTGCGGCAATGACGTACCACTCGTCCGGAAGGCGATATTCACCAAGCTTCCGATCGAGTACGAGCTGATAACAGGCAGCCTGCGTCATCTGCGGGGCGCTGGTCAACTCATCGAGGAAGAGAATCCCGCGGCCCTGGGTGGGAAGGAACCCGGGCGGAATCCACTGGGTCTGTCCCTGATGAATCCAAGGCAGACCGCGCAGATCGATGGGATCGAGCAGGACTGCCCGAAGATCGAGAAGAGCGCATTGCATACGGTCCGCGACCTGTTGGACGATCTGGGACTTGCCGATTCCGGTCGCACCCCAGATGTGGGCAGGCACACGTTCGGCAAGAAGCGCGAAAAGCGCCTCCGAAAGCTGAGAGGGTTTCATGGCAGTTCTCCGGAAAGGATGGGATCGAAGTGGAGGAAGGATCACGAGAGGGGCGTTTAAAAGGGGAAGTAGGAATCGTCGCAATCGTCCGAACAGAACTTCACAGAAGAGAGGTTTCCCCACTTCATCGAAAGCCGGCATTCATGCCACAGGCGGGCGGGCGAAAGGAAACGGCCGCAGTGGGCACACCGAAGGTGGCGCAGCGAGACGGTACGCATCATGGCGTGCAAAGCGTTGAGTAGCGGTTCAAGTCGTCCGCGCTGCACAAATTCGGAGCTGTACAGATCCGAGTGGCAGCGCGCGCAGGCGGGAAAGTCGGCTGGCGAGCAGCCGAGCAGGTTGCACAGAAGGCGCATGGGGATCTCCTGGTATTGGAAGGAATGTCGACGGCTTCCGATGAGCGGGAGCCGGAAGACATTAACGGTGTGGACAGGTCGACTGGAGGGAGATGGAATCTTCACCAATCTGACGGACAGTGAAAGCCTGGTTTGAGGCCGAGTCTCCCCCTGGGAAAGCTATTCGTCGTCCGAGTCAGTTGAAGTTGGCTTGAGTTTGAGACTCGAGATGTCGTCTGGCAGGTCTTTGTCTGTACGCACGCCAAGAAAGACAGGTTGATACAAGGATCCGCCAGGGTATGCGTATAGATACTGAACCTCGACGATCTGCCCGGGTTTCGGGACGGAATGATTTGGGGGGATGGTCACATTGCCTACAGGGACGTTTCCTCCGAGCCGACCCAACGCGAGACGAACGCTTCGCTTCGCGTTGACGCCAATGACGATGCCTGTGGCCATGGAACAGAACTTGAACTTGAGGACTACTCCACCTGAAGCCGGACGCCCCGGTACATAGCCCGCATCGAGACGCTTGAAGATGACCCCTTCCGCGCCCTTTGCTTTCAATTCCTCGTACAGGGCCAGCTTCTCCGTGCTGGTGTATGCAGTCCTAATCTTCCGTAAGGAATCTGGGATCTGATCCCCCAATAGAATGGAGAGGAGACCGAGCCGCGTATTCGCAACGGTCATGCGCAGGTCATGCTCCCAGCGTAGGATGTCGAAGGGCACGTACACGTCACCGATCGCTTCTCCATCCAGAACAAAGTCCGTATTACCGTGTGGAACCAGGGACAGTACCGCCGATGCAATCGTGTCGGCCACCGGAACTTGGAGTCCTTTGCGATTTGCAGCACGGACGTTCTTACCCGAGCGGATGATGAGTTGGCGGACACCGTCGATCTTCTCCTGCATGCACCAACGGTCATCAGTCAATAGCGATGCGGCAGTCGATTCGTCCACGGAGTTCGCCAGTTGGGGAAGATAACCGGAAGGCTCGACGGTGGGCTGCGAACTACTGTATGGAATCCCGGTTGTTCCCTCGGTGTAGCCCTTGGCCTTCTTTTCGGCGACAAGCTTCGAAAATGTCTTCTCGGCCACGCTGCGGACGACCGGCGACGATGTCTTGGTTCCCGTCTGTAGAGTTGAGCCGCGTCGCCCGTATTGAAAGTTGACGACGTAGCCGGCAGCAGCCTCGAGCAGCTGAACATGATAGACCTTGTCCGAGCTGCCTTCTCGGTAGTACAGACTGATGGATTGGAGTGGTGCGGGGTTGTTCATGTATTCCTCCTGCAGGTTGTCAGAGTGAATGCAATTCCTCGCCGCAGTCCCTGCGGCTAGGGAGGTCAGTTGGTGAAACTGGGATCTAGGGACGTGTGGGCGAGATCTCTCCGGCAGGAACCCAAGAGAGGCGCTCATTCGGCCAACTATCTTTATGTGCGTATGCGGATATGCGGTTATGGGTTTAGCCGAGATGATCGCCCGATCAAAGCATCCTGGGGAGGACGGTGCCAGTGGGGAGCGAGGGGTGCTAAGCGAAGAGGCCTTGCACCGCGCGTCAGTTCAGAAGAGCGGGAGCACTCGCAGCGCTCCTCCAGGCCGGTTGGTGGTCATTTCAGAACGGGATCTCTCCGAAGTCGGCAGCGCCATGGTACGGCAGCATATAAGCGGCGCCGGGAAATGGGTTGTCGAATGGAATGTCGCCTTCGAGGTCGCAGGATACGTCCGGCCGGGCGTCTCTGTAATACGGCGCCAGGCTGGAACTTACGAAGGACCTCATCCCCGCAGAAGGAGCAGCGTTGCAGTGTCCTCTCAGTTGCAGGATCCTCCGTTGGCTGAATTCGACGGTAGCGTGTTCGCCGTCATTCTCCACGTGGGCGTACATGGCAGCAGTGTTGGTGAAATACGAATCGATACAGTGGTGCATGCTGAAGTGCTCGTTCTTGAAATCGGAATACGACAACAGCGGTCGAAATCCTTGGAATGGCCACGGTTCCCAATGGGCTCGATGCTTCTGCTCGATCAGCTTGAACTCCGCAGCATGTTTCACCTCGAAGTAATCAGCCAATCGTCGGGCGACGCGATCGTGCCACTTCTTGTAGGTCGTAACGGCAGCCATATGCTCAACCGGATAATCGACGGCGAGCCCCGCTTCAACGGCGCGGCTGCGCTCCTGCACGTAGCTCGCATAGGCGGAAAGGCCTTCTTTGCCATGTTTTGATCCCAGTTGAACCAGGAACGGCAGGGTGCCTTCGTCGCACGAATGCATACTGCTGGCCTCGTTCAGCGTATCCAGCGAAATACTTTTGTGCGCCATCGAGAGCAAGCGGGCGTTGAGGAACACATCGGGATCTGAAACTTGTACGACTTCGTTGAGGAGCCGCCGATGAGTGCGCGGAAAACTCCTGCGAAGAGCAACCTTAGGTCCGTGTTGGAGCACATGAACAAGGAAACGTTGACGCTTTCTTGTCCCAATGCTTTCGATGAGGCCATGCACCGCAACCAGCCAGGTGATCTTGTGGTAAAAGCTCGAGAATCGATGCGTGAACTCATCCATCAGATCAGGGTGGGCAATTCCGTACAGCAGGCGAAGGATGCCTTTGGTCGGGTCAGGAGTCCAGTTGTTCGTGCCGAACTTTCTGGATTGTTGGTGAAGTTTGTCATAGATGCGGTCGATCTCTTCTTCGCGCTGCAGAAACCAATCGGAATGCAGTTCCGTGTAGAGAACGGCCTCCAGGGTATTCATCCGTTTGGGATTACCCGGATGCAAATTCCACCAGCCATGCAGACGAACGTTGGTTCTGAAGCCGCCCTTCTCTCCTCTCACCACTTCCTTGTACAGGGATGGTATGAAGTAGCAGGTCTGGTTGCGTCTGTACGTCCAGACGCCGGTATAAGGGCCTTGAAGAACCCACGTCAGGAATGTCTTCCCGCCGAGGAACTTGATAGCCTTGCCACTTTGCGCAAGCGTGTACAACCTGTTTCCAAGATGCATGGCTTCCTCTCGTTAGGCAGGATTCAGCCCCGCCGATGGACGCTGATCCTTTCGACAAAGGATGAGAGGAAGCTCTAGTTCCTTCGAGCTATCGAGGAGAGAGACAGCGGGAATCTATCCGGGACTATTCGTCCATGACTTAGGCGATCCTCTTCCTCCAGCGTGAGCTTTCTGAGGCTGAGGCCCAAACCGATGGACCATACTTTGCCATTTCGATCCTCGACCCTCAACGGACGGAGGCTCACAACCCGCACATAGACATCCTTCATTCCAAACTCGAGCAGGTTGAGATTTTCCCCGCTGGTTGCCACGATCTCACCTAAAGCGAAGATGGGAGGGTGTTTCTTACCTTTGATCGATGCCCTTTGTGCAAGCCGCGATCCCTCTCGGTCAAACCATGCAATGAGGGAGTGGAAATCACTGCTTGGAAGCGCCTCGTTCGCCGATTCAAGCTGTAAGTGAATCAAGGCGTCACCCGGTCCGTGCGCGGTCATCCGCACCTTGAGACTTCCTCTCTTCCACATGGCCATCACGCACCTCCTGTATCACCGCGCTTCGCGGCGAGATCGGTTGCACTGGATGTTGCTGAAGTTGCAATACCCTGCTGTGCGCCTAGTTCGGCGATGGCTTTTCGTGCGATGGCGGCACAATAGCTGGACCCGGGTTCTGCCGAGGTGCAGGCAATTTCAATGATCGCTTGCAAGCTGTTGAGAAGCCTTGGCGCAGAAGCGAGCAAGGGCCGCATCGCTGTCCATTCTGCTCGCCGAGCTTCGTATTCGAGGTCGCGGGATCCGGACTGGACAGCATCTTCAGACCACTCGTCGAGGAATTGATCGCATAATCCAAGTAGACGATCCACGTCAGCAACCGTAAATGTTGGTATTGCGGCAACGTCTGCCTCGCTGTCTCCGTTCAGCAGGGTGGCGACCCACTCCCAATAGCCGAGGCGAGTATTGCCGTCGCGTGTCTCAGCTTGCCATTCCTGAGCGGTGTAGTGCGGATGGTTTCCCCAGTATCCAAACTCCATCCGCAGGTCTTCGGCAGTCTTTTCCATGACTCCTCCCATGAGTTGTTATCGGCTTTCGATTGCGGCCCGAACGATCACAATCTGTACGGGTTGCTACGCCGTGACCTTACGAGCTTTTGCAGATCGTTTCTCGGGGCAACAGGCCGCAGGGCCTCCCGCGTGATTTGAAATTCACTGGACGGGGTTATCATGGCGACGTTGCTGAGTCCCGTCGCCAGTCCCGGACGCTTCCTGGTCGCCTTCGCGAGGCTGTTCAACTCGGAGGCCCCGATCAGCAGTTGGGGGCGAAGTTGGTCGTCGGGATGCTCCTTGTCCCATGCGTCCAGGATCGGCAGCGTATTGTCGAGCGTATAGCTGGTGCGGGATCGCGGGACGAAGTTGGCCGTATACGTGATGCGATTTTCATCTTGTATTGAGATTGGTTTCTCCTCGGCCCATTCCTTAAGAAGGGTCAGATTGGTCTCTCGCGCAGCATCAAGATAGAGCTGATAGCGAAGGCGCTCCTCCGGCGACAGTCGGGCATAGGGATTGACCTTCTCCATCGGGCAACCACCCAACAGCAACGGGCAGTACATGCATCCCTTATGCGGGGTCGGCTTCGGTTCCTTAGTGAGGAGGGTCAGCTTGCGCTGGCGGCTACGCGCGAGAGTTGCCATCTTCTTGAGTCGCGGCACGTCGCTTCGTGTAAACGTGACGCTGCGACCCACACCCCAGCGTAGATACTCCAGACGGAAGTGAATGACTTCGAGACTGGGCAGCGCGCAGAAAAGCAGTAGAGGATAAAAGTGAACCTGGAAGGTGTCGGGGGCGGCGATGAAGAAGTGGTTCTTCCAGTCCGAGATCTCCGCCTCGGTCGGCGCGGGCAGAACAATCAGGTCGAGCGTGCCCTCATATTCGATTTTGGGATCGCTACTAGTGCGGTGTCCGCCCTGCACTCTCTCCATCACAACCAGAGCAAAATTCTTGTCCAGTCCGATGTACTGTTCGGTGCCGAGAATCTTGTCAGGGTCGACAACGAGTGAGTTACGGGCACGATCCAGACCGTCCCTCGACTCGGGCCGAACGCCCGTGGCAAGGATGTCGAAGTACTCGACGTCGGTGGGCTGGCGGGTCTCCGCCAGGTGCTCGATGTATACGGACAGCACGTGGTGAACTTCATTCCCTGCGTCCGACCAGATGCTGCCTGCGCGGTCCACGCTATGAACATGGACCGCGCGATATCCGAAACCGCATGCCATCTGCTCGTAACGGGATTGTGACAACGGCTGAAGCTGGACCAGAGAGTCATCCATCACTGCCTCCTGCCCGTTCCGGCATGCGCGTTGGTCTGCGCGCCATTGCGGTGATTCCCGTTTCCGCCGTTCCTCCCGGTCCGTGCCGGTTGTTCTGATCGATCAGACGAACTCGGAGCCGGCTGCGGGGCCGAGTTGCGTCGCGCGATCTCCCGCGTGAGGCGGTCCAGAAGACCGGCAAAGTCGCTGCCATGCTGTTCCAGGAGCGCCTGACGTCGGGCGGTCGTGACCCTTAGATCCGCAAAGGCTGTCTCGATGCGGTCCTTGAGTTCGCGGGTCGCTGCACCTTCCTGCTGATCGGTGTGAGTTGCCGCGTGGCCATTGGCTGCGGGGGCAGCTTTGATCTCCGACACCGGATAGAACTCGGCCGCCATCGCGGGAGCCTGCTCCGCTTCCGGATCATCGATCTGGACCTTCTGGCCTGCAAGCTGCTGGCGCACAGGTTGAAAGGCATCGACGGCCTCGATGATCGGTCCCATGAGTTGCTTTGCACCGCTTGTCATCAGTTCGAGGCCAAGGACGTGCTTGGTGCCGCTCATACGGCCGCCCCGTTTCTTGTCCGTATACGTGTTCTTCTCCGCCCGGACGAAGAGCTTCAGACGAAGGCCTTTGAGGCGGCCGCCGGTAACATTGCGGATATCGTCGAGCGCCGTATAGATCTCACGAATCGACTGATAGCTCGACGTGTGAAGCTTGCAGATCGTGCCCAGCGTCGGATAGTCCGCCAGCAGAAAGTACAGATCGCCGGACGGGCGGCAGCGTTCGTCCTCCAGATCCAGGCAGCCATCGTTGGCGCATGGCTCCCAGTCTTCGCCGCGGGGATTCTCGGCAGTGCGCCGCGTCGCGGTTTCGCCATTTCCCCAGCACTGCTTCTGGGTTTTGGTCCACCAGGCGTACTCGGTGCGAAAGATCAGATCCGGCTCGTCGTCGAGGAGAAGGATGCCCACCTCACGGCAGGTCTTTCCGAAGTGCTCGGTCTTCTCCGGGTCGATCTCCCAGATGACGTCGGCGCTGAGGCCGGAGCCGCGCTGGGACTTACGCTGAAAGATGAAATGATCGAGCTGTTGTGGGTGGTCGCTGTTGGCGTCCGGTGGGAGGCCGATGGCAAGTTTGGTGGTCACGGAACGGCGCAACATCGCCGTCCCATCCGGTCGATGGGTGAGGCCAACGATAGGCATAGCAGTCTCCAGGATTGCGGGGGATTCAAGGTTGGGGTGCCGTGCGGGAACGGCGGGATGGCGGAACCTCGCCGCCAGTGTCCGGTCCGAGAACGAGGACACCGGTGTGTGGAAGGTCAGGCGCGATGTCAGTTCAAGCCGAGCTTCGCAAACTCTTTTTGAATAGCGGCTCGAAACCGTTCGTCGAGTACCTCGATCCGGGGCTTCGAAGAAGCGATTGATGCCGGGTTTCCAGCATGCTGCGGATTGGGCGGAAAGGACCGCGTCGGGATCGGACGCTTTGTCCGGTCAAAAGCGAGGTCGTGGGCAGAGTCGTACGCCCGCTGGAGCGAGCGCAGCCTCCTTGCAGAGATTCCCATAAAGTCCTCCAGTGTTTATCAGGCACAGCAGAGCGCCGACGCCGGACAATCATCGCCGGCGCCGAAACTGGCGAGCACGCCCGGTCTATACCGGGAGGGCTTCTTTAGGGGCCGGCTGGTATTCCGGCTCATGAAGCAGATGGGGTTGGCGGCAGCCGATGTCCGTGACCGCCTCTACCATCTTGAAGATCGACTGCTTGTACGGCTCCGGAATCAGAATCTCGTCTCCGTTTCTTCCCATGAAACGGGGCGCAGTGCCGCCGCGAAACCGCTTATCCTTGCCCCAGAGTTCAAGTTCGATGACTCCGTACCGCGCAGCGAACAAGGTCTCATTCCAGAGCTTGGGCCTTTCAGGTTCTTTGTCCCGATGCAACCAGTGCCGGGTGATCAACAGGTCGTAGGAGGTTTCGTATCGATAGAGTTCCAGGCGGACGACCGGGTCGGCTGCAAGAAAAACTGCGTGAACTCCATTCGGCATGAAGTTCTTCACGCGATAGAGCCAAGGCAGCATCTCTCCACCTTCACGACAGAAACCAACGTAGCGTCCGATCTCCGCTACAGCGCCACCCGACTCCTTGCCGCGGATAAACCAGTCGCCGCTACTGGATTTTCGCTCGATCGAGAGGCTCGGATCGCACCAGATCCCCAGTTCGCGCAGGTGGGATCGAGTGCGCTCAGGCAGTGCTAGCCCGCGACGGGCCACGATTTCGGCGGGAGTTGGTTTTGGCATATTCTCTCCATTTCTTGCTCTGTGTCCGGTTCACATGCTCGATGAGCCTGCCAACCGATTCACTGTGCTGTGGCCATGAGAGGACAGGCCCCGTCTGCTCTGTTGGGGCATGTTTCAGCACGGCGTCAACGTGGATGTACTTGTGGAAGCGTTTCTCGGGATCAATAGAATGCACGGTCACGTCCTTTCGCGGATGGGGCGGCCGACAGCCGCCCGAATCATCTCTTTCGTACAGCCGATCCAGCAGCGGTACTTCCACGGTTCGGCGATCGAAACAGCAAGGTGACGAGCCTTGGGATCGCGCTCCGGGCCACACGACGGACATCGGGCACGGTAGTCCGAACTCTCTTTTTCGGTGATCGTGACGTAGTCGAGAATTCGGAATTCTCTCCCGTTCGGCGTATACGCCACTGGCTCGATCTGCGGTCGCGCAAACTCTTCCGGTAGGGTCATCCCGTCCGTGAATCGGTGCAATTGCTCCGCAGTGAGTTTCTTGACCGACTTCAACAGAGCGAGCTGTTCATCAAGAGAAGGCGCTGCGTCATAAAACCAATAGCGTCGAAGCGTGGCGCGATGCACACCGAGCGGCCCGCGCATTTGGTTCCCGAACTTTCCCGGGGCGAGTTCTTCCTGACGAGGGAAGACCTCGATCCCCTCCGATTCGCCATTGCGGCGAATCGGGACACCGATCCGTAGTGCCAGGTTGTAGATGTAGATCTTGGACTCGCGCGCCGGAAGAGGCTCAGCACAGAGTATCCAGAGGTGTTCTCCGCGCCGCGATGATTCTTCCAGTGCTTCGACCCCGTCTTCGCGGAGTTCGTCCTTCAGTCCTTTCAGATCATGGTGGGCATGGTCATAGTCCGCATCGATTGCGATCCACTTGCAGAGTTGTGTCTCCGGCTGAATCGCGTAGAGCCCGATCGTCTGCCATCCGGCAAGATGCCGGCGCACGGCATCTCGATCCAGTGGGACCCGCTCTTGCGTCCTCCGGTCGCGGGGCGGGTAGTAGTAAAACTTGTGCGTTTTGGGAGAAGGACGATCCGATTGCCGGGTGTAGGCTCTCCTGTTCACGAAGAGATTCCAGTAGTCAGTGATGTTCTGGTCCGTCACCGGCAGCACAGGTGGCTTTTCACGGGGCGGCGTCCAGAGGATCGTCTGCGTCGCTTCCTGGCTCATGGCTGCATCCCTCCGCGAGTTGTGTTGTTGTAGCGTGGTTCGAAATCTCGGTCAAATTTTCAGTCGGATGGCCGTAACCTCTTGATGGCGCTTGGCATGCGTAAACATCCGGGAGCACGACGGGATGCCGGTTTTCGCGGAAACTCAACGCCCCAGGAAGATCGGAAGCCGGCTGGACGTCCATGAGGAGGCAACGGCGTCACCAGGTAGTGAGATCAAATGCAGTCCCCAAATGGGAGAGGACGCCCACAGTGGGTGCAGGCTCCATTGCCGTCGTTCGATGGATTCGTACACTCACAGACTTCTCCGCATGCGGAGCACAGTGTCAGGACGTGAATTTCAACTCCATTTAAGTCCTGGGTATACCCCTCCCGAATCCGGTCACCCTCACGGACGAGACAGTTGCAGGAATCACACGTAGTCTCGGTATCGGCCTTCGTAATAAGGTCCATGTCGGTCCTTTCGGTGGACGGGATAGGACGGCGTCCTGTGGAGTGAGCTAAGCAAGGGCAACGGAGATCTTCCGCAGCTGTCCCGGCAGGGCTGCTCACCTATCCAAGGTGCGATTTGTTAGCCACTGCTAAGCGAAGCAGATCGGTGATTGCGCTTCTCCACACATTGAGCAAGCTCCCAAGCCAGACCAGGCCAAGGAACTGCCACTTGAAGAGGCGAAACGAACTGAGTTGGCTATCCGCCAGAGCGATCGGCAGAAGATAGTGGGCGAGAATGAGGTTCAAGACGGTTGCGAGCAACCAGGCCAGGACGATAAAAATGGCGCGGCGACGAACAAACGATCTGCGGTCGTGGCCGTCGACGCAGTCAGGCTGAGTTGTGAACAGGCTAATCATGGAGACTACCTCCTGATGGAAGATGGGTTGGTCGTGCAGGATGGAGTGCGAGGTTTGAACCTTGGAATCCCGTTGAGAAACTGGGCCACGGGTCCGCGCAGGGATCTTGTAGCCTGATATCGAACCTTGATCAAATTTCCAGCGACCGATGCGGGGAGACTTTAGTCGGAACCGGTAACCAATTCGCTAATGCCCGCGGCTCTTATACGCAGCCAACCGGAATTGCTCTGGCCTCGGCGAGCAACTCGCCCTTCCTTCGTACGCTGACAGGACGGGTGTCTTCGGCGGCAGCAAGCGTGCCAAGCCGCATCAGGTCGTCATCGCTGAGCCGATCGCGACTCTCGAACATCAGGTCTATGTAGTAACCGCCCGGCAGACCCCAGTCGTGGCAGCCGATGCGAGCTCCCGAGTTGACGGAGAAGTGTGCGAGACCACCCATAATGAGTCGCACCGTCGAGACCACGCGGATGCGGCGTTTCTCAAAGATCCCCCACCATATGATCTGGTCGGCCGGGAGGGTCTTACCGCCGCAGTGGCCGACCTTACGACGCTCTGACACAGAGAAGACGTCGCCCCATCGGAGCCTTTCGGGGCATGGTGATGCTTTGATAGGTAGACGCGGCATGATCTTCTCCTTGCGCGGGGGGATTGATAACTCTGGGAACAAACAGCCGGGGAAAGGAAAGGAGCGGTCGGATTGATCCGCGTCACCGACCCTGGCGCAACCTTCGGTCACCTCAGATATCTCCGGCCCAGATTGTCAAACTTCAGATGGACATCTCGGAGAGAGCATCCCACCTGCGCTCGAACCATTCAGGACCATAGCGCGACTTGGATTCGATCAACGCGGGTGCCGTGACAAAGAATTCCTCCGCTGAGGGATAGCGATCCTGGTTACGCTCGTGAACGAACGCATACGTGACGCCCTGCATCGTTTTGAGGTTTAGCTCGGCTTCCCGAGAGACCTCGCGAAGCCGCCGTGCCATCTCCGAGGCGGAACCTTCTTCCAGCCGGATCACCTCACGGTGGGCTTTTCCTTTTGAGGTGTAGATTCGGCGGATCCGGTACAGCGCCCATCGCAGGGATGCCAGCCGCCGTGTAAAGAGATCGCACGCCGCCTGATTGCCGCTCCGTTCGGTGACCGAAAGCAGCGACTCTCCTGGATAGAGTTGGCCACGGGGATTCATCGAGAGCGACAGGAACTCCAGCAGCATGGCGTCGGCCACCTGGGCCGGATGCGCTTTGTGACGTTCGATGGCCTCTGGGCCAAGACGGTTAAATGGGCAAAAGACGCAGGCGGAGCGCAGAAAGCTTTGACCGGTGATCCTGCGGTTGTAGTCCTCGCACATGGCCCGAGTCCAACCCCACTCAACCAGCGGATACCATCCGAGGCGCTGCGGGCGATCGTAACCTGCGGCGCGATCCGCTCGTCTGAGCTCCTCCACGTTATAGCCCAGAGCAACACGGACTCGGATCGAATCCTCACTCTTCGTCACGCGCCTGATCTCATCTGCGTTGTATCCGAAGGCATGACGGACAGGAGACGCGAGATAGTGTTTGATCCAAAATTCCAGTGGCCAAACCTTAAATTTCAACGAACACTTGTGCTCCCCACCGTATTGGGGAACGCTTCCGGCGCGCTCTAACTCGTCGCTGAGTTTGTAAGCTCCTGTAGTCAGACATTCATATGGTTCGCGGCTATCGCTGAGGACAACAATGCCATCACTCTCCAGATGTCCCGCGCGGGCGACCTGGACATAACGAATCCGATGTTCCCGCAGCCGCGGCAAGACATGCGTTTCCACATTACGTTTGGTATCTAAATATTCGTTTCCTATCTGCGCGGAAATTACGATCATCTCCGAAAGGTCGAAGTCGCGAAGATTCGGTCTCTCCAACAATCGAAGTAACAGGGCTGTAGATTCAACACCCATGCCATACGAGATCAGCGGGATCATGGTTTACCTCAAGACACAAAAGGAGCCCTTGTGGGCTCCTCGAAGTGGAAACGATACGTGCACGCCGTACAGATCGACACGCAGTGTTATAGGAATTGGGAAAGGTCGTCTGGGAAGGATGTGTAGAGGGGTAGTCAGCCTCTAAGTCATTCATCTCAAGCATGATATTGAGCTGGAGATCAGCTCAATATCCACTCAAAGCGAGGGTGACAGGTCAAAGGGAAAGGCAATACAGGTGAAAGAGGAACGCAATGCAGGTCAACTGACATTGCAATGCAGGTCAACGGGTGTGTGTGGGAAATGCCAAGCGCTCTTGCGTGGTTCCATGATTGGCCGTCGTCAATCCGAGTGATTCGATAAGTGTTGCGGCCGGCTGCTCAAGGTTCTTTATAAAAAGACTGTTCAGGCCACGCAATTCGAAGCTGTCCGCGGCGCAGAAGAGTATCTCAGGGTGCGCTCCTGCAAGATGTCCGGCAACTGTAAACAGGCGATCCGATCCACGGACGAAGTACAGTATCCCGTCAAGCCTCCGCTCACCTGCCAGAAGGCTATGCAATTCCCGGTAACGCACGGCTGCTTTTGTGGTTCGCTCATACTCGATACCGAAGCGAAGAAGCCGGTCCGTGCTCCTCAATGTCGCAATGGCATCGTAGTCCTTCGCATACTCGTCGCCGGTTTCCATGTTGTCGGAACTGACTTCAACGTCGCTTTTCCATGAATGCAAAGCGCCACTTCTCTGCATTGTCAGCCGGATCGCCGTCAGCTCAAGGCTGTGCATCATCTTTAGTGGGTCGAGAATCGTCTCCATGCCGGAGGTGATCGAAATGAGTTGATAGCCACGCGCCTCGAGATACTGGAGCCCCTTGCGGGTGATCGAATACACCTTCTCCCCGAAGATGCGCTGGTCAAACAGAGCCAAATATCCAGCACGTGCCAGACGGTCAATCCTCCACGCAAATCGCTTGCGCTCAAGGTCAGCATCTCCATACCCCAGCAATGCCCTTAACTGACGCTGAAAGATGTAACGCGAATTGCGCACATGGCAGAGCAGAGGAAGATCGAGAGATTCGTTGATGGCAATTGAGCCACTGCGATATCTCATGCGATCACCCTTCCGGAAAGAACAGGCTCTGTGTCGTCAACCAGAATCAATCGCGGCAATTCCGTGACCTGACGGCAAAGACGCCAAACACCCAGCCTTGTCACGACGTGCGATTCCAAAGTCATGAGTAACAGCAGTTCCTGTACTCCGCGAAACCGACTTGCGGCAATGAGCCGCACATCGCTCGAACACCAGGTTGTGCGGAGCAACACCGCGCCGTGTAAACGGCTCGCGATTCTTACAAGAAAATGTGTCGGCTGAACATCGTCCTGGACACGGTGCAGCACCAATAGACGATTTGTTTCACGATACCGTTCGATCTCATTGCAACGAAAGATCCGTCCGATATTGGTATGGGTGTGGCGCGTATCGAGTCCGCTGGAGAAATTGAACCGAAGCAATCCGGATACGGGACCCTCCTTATGAATCTTGCTGCCATACTCAATGCCAGTGGAATTGAAGTATGCGGCATGTTCGGTGTAACGCTTGGAGTCATCATTGTTTTGCCCGGGGCGAACCCACCAGGCGGTACCGAAGCTCAGGATTTGCACCAGTAGTTGCATCGCTACACTCCTCTCATCTCCGCTCTTTCCCGTTTGAGCTGCTCGTTTTCCGCGAGTACTTCATTCAGCGACGTCCTTAACGTCTTGTTCTTTTCCTGCAGCGCGGTAATCTGTTGCGCGACTCTGCGCGCCGCCTGCGCGTCTGCGTCGCTCGTCTGTAGCGGACGAAGCTGGAGCGCCGCACCATCCTGGGCGGACGTATCTTTGTTCACTGCGGTCTCAGGAGCACTTCGCAACTCGCCCTCTTTTGCGCGAAACTCCTGGCGGACGCGTTGACGATTTTCCGATTGTTGTTGGCTGGAGGCAGCCATTTTCTCTGCAAGAACGTTGTAATCATCCGCAAGACGGTTGTGCTTTTCGATTGCGTCTAGAGCGTGATCGCGTGCGTCGAGATATGCATTGGAAACCTGTGTGAGCAGAGTGACGGTCACATCGAGCCGTCGCGCGCGGTCGTGCAGCAGCCAATAAAGATAGATCAGCGCAGCGCCGAGCAGGAGTCCGTTGACCGTCGCTGTCCAGAAGGCAGCACTTTCGATCGTGGCACGTACCGCGATCTGTCTCCCTTCGCTCAGGCATTGCCCAAGGTCCCGATTCTGTGGGTTGATTCCATTGAGCACGTTATCCCATAAACCGCCGCGAAAGTGTGGACGACCGGCGAGAGGGTCATACTGCGGTTGCACTGCGCCGCTGTTCGCTGCTCCGGCCTCCGTTCGTTGTTTTGAAGATTGACTGGCGTTCCGCTGGACGATGGGCTGTGCGGAGAGACCACCGGTTGCGGCGTGTAGGATGATCGCGATAAGCATGAGGTGGAGAGTCTTCATGCCGTCACCTTTCTCGAGGTGCGCATGCCGCGTTGGCGGCTCGCCTCGAGATCGGTGTCCCTGAAGCGGAGATTCGCACCGATCGCTGTGTCGTAGCGCGTGGTGTACCTCGGATATACTATCGGGGCCACGCTGGCGATCCGGTCGTAGTGAGGAGAGCGGACAAATACGTGATCGTGAATGGTCCCGAGATCGCGATCCGACATCAGCACCTCCATCTGTCCGACCGGCATGTTCTTGATATGTTCCTCCTGCGCTCGGGTGTCTTTAATCTCGGTTTCGCTTCCGAATCCTTGATCTTGGTAGCTCGGATTAAAGATGCCTACCTTGCGAACGTTTCGGCTGCGACGGAACTGTTTCACCCGAGAGGATGCTTCGACAAAATTCTGGCAGGTGTCTTTGTCACGAGTCAGCATCATGAACGTTGTGTTTGGAGCGCTCACGATATTGCGCTGAAATCCTTTGCTGACCTCGAGCATCTGAGGGGCGCTCTGCATCGAAAAGTTGAATGCCGTGTTCGATCCGCGCGCGGTGTGCACAATGGTGGCAAAGTTAGCGTAGGCGATCGGCGCAAACTCATCCATGGTGACGGAGACGAACGGCATGTACTTGTCACGGTTGCTCTGTTCGTAACGATTGCCAATCACCATCTGAATGTTCTGGAGGATCATTCGCCCGAGCGCGGTCGTTGTGGCGTCGTTCGCGCTGGTGTTGAGCGAGATGCAGAGGATCTGCTTCCGCTCGATGATCTCTTCGATGGAGATCAGGTCTTCATACGGGCCAGTGATCATCGACATGCGATCTTCGAGGAAGGTCATCATGTTGTTAATCAACCCACGGACCATCTGTACACGCTTGGGATCATTGAATGATTCAATGAGATTGCGAACACTCATATCGAAGTTCAACTTCTGTTGACTGCTGACATCAGGCAGCGTCGCCATGCGTTGTTGGGCATTCCGCGCTTGCTCCTTGAGCACCGCGAGATCATAGATCATCACCAGGATGTCGTAGATGTTGTAACGCTTGCCGGTGTAATAGAGAATGCGCACGACGTCCGAGAGGTACGTCTTCTGGTGGCTGTGAAAGAAGTCGGTTTCCAGATCGAACGACTCGAAGATGAAATTGACGTGGTCCTGATAATTCTGCGCGAGAGAGACAAACGGATTGAAACGCACGCTGATCTCCGGCCGCGATGGTGCGATGATATTCAGCTCATTTAGGCGGCCAGCAGCAGCAACCGCTGGAATCAGGAATCCGTCAAGAAATGAGCGTTCGCCTTTGCCATCAATGATGATTTGCGCGATTTTATGCTTTTGCCCTGCCGGCCCTGTCAGACGCACAAGATCCTGCTCGATAATGCTGGATAGCAGGGTGGATTTGCCCGCACCCGTCATCCCGAAGCTGTTCGCCTGCATCACGCGCGTCTCATCTGACCAGAGCCAGGGCTTTCCGTCGAGACCATATCCAAGCAGCACAGAGTTCTTCTCATGCGCCCTTCTGAGCTCCTCCTGGTCACGGCAGCGCTCTATATATAAGGAAGGGTGCGGCCACACCTCTTCTTTTCGACGCCGATACGTGATCGCATAGCGGAGTGTTTCGATTCCCATCCAGAGTGCGGCGCACCCATACACGGAAAATTCGACGAGTTGGGCTGGGCGAACTCGGAGGCGGGAGTAAGCGAGGTAGTAGGCACCGCAGAGTGCAAGGAGGATGAGAATCCCGAACAAGACAACTGCTTCCTGATTCATGTCCCGTTGGGAGTTGCGTTGGGGGGAAGGAGGAGCCATGAAATCACCACGAGAAGAGAGCTGCGACTACGAGACACAGCGTCGTGAGCAGTGCGGCAGTAATGTATACCGGATGAAACCTGCGACGTTTTGTTTCGGTCAGTGGCTCGATCGGATCGGTCAGTCCGCGAAGCAGAAACTCGCGAAACCGATCCTGCCGCCGATTTCTGTATGCGGCCAATAGTTCAGCGCGTATCTGCTCCTTTGAGACCATCACAGCACCGCTGTAGCCGTGACAGTTTGGGCGCCGGCGTTCCCAAAGACGAACTGATACAACTGCGGTTGCGTCGATGTGGTCCGGATTCCTATGACCCCAGTGCCTACGCCGCCCGGCGCAATGTCTCTGCTTTTGGTCTCAGAGCGGATGACTGGTATCCCCGTTGACTCACCTATCCCCATTGCCCGGACGGTCCGGTCATTGAGCTGATTATTCACGAGGGCTGAGAGAGAGAGCGGCGGTTGTGCGGGACGAATGGACATCACGGTGGGGTCGAGCATCCGATAAGGAGTCTGACTCTCGTTGGTGAGGTGGTAGCGAATATAGATTGAGTCTTTGGCGCGGACGACCTGGTCGATAAGGACACTCACAGTGTTCTTGGAGGGTTTGGCGTCACGCTGCGAGACATGCTCGGTTTGGAGGAGAGCTTTGCTCAGCACGAGATCTGCGATCTTTTGGACCTCGGTGTCGCTGGCTCCGTCACCCGTCGCAGATATGGGACGCGGTTGCGGTTTGGGAGCAATAAGGACATTCATCGTGTTTACCTCCCCGGCTGGTGCGAGCTCGTAGATACTCTCGCCGTGCTCGGTCCAGAGAAACAAATTAGTGGAGACGTTTGGGCGGACGGGCTCTACAAAAACCCGGTTGCCATGACGTTTGATCTCGAAGGCATCGCTGCCGGCCGCTGCCATGGTGACCGGCTCCGGCATTTCGATCACGGTCAGATGATTGAGTGCCGTCTGAACTTTGGTGATGGGCGCCTGCTGCGCGAAGACCGCAGTCGCTTCCAGGAAAAGCATCGCAACGAAACGCCGCATAGGGCCTCCTTTAGCCTGCGTCCGGGAGATGTGGTATCTCCCGGCGCGGCTCAATGAAGACGACATGCCTTTCGCCTAGTACATGCCCATCTTCAGGTGAATGACTTCCGGACGGCCGGGTGCCTTCCGGTTGGCCCGCCGCATCATCTCGGGAAGCGCCTTGGCCAGTTCTTCGGCCAGGGCAACTGCGCCTCTCGAGCTCTGCGGAAGATTGTCGGTTCTCCACTGACTCGTATACCCAGTGGGCGTGCGTGTCAGAACGAGATCGAAAACTACGGGCTCGACGATTTCGATCGAACGATAGAACCTTTCCTTTCTGTTCCACGGCATTCGCATGGTTCCTCTCCTTTCGGCTGAGAGTGCCGGGGTCACGATTTAGCATTCTCCCGGTGGGAGAGATGCCATTCGACCACAGCACTCTCCCAACCGGTTGATGGTTATTGATCACCGCCAATGCACGGTTTGTGTTGCGCTTTCATAGCGAAGCACAAACTTTTGACGGCCCTTTTCATTGACGGAATACAGCCTGTCTTTCTCGACGATCACGACTCCGGCATTCTTGGGCTTGTAAACCTCCGTACGGATGCCTCCGGTACGTTCGGCGATCAGATCGACGGCTTCCTGTGGAAATGCCAGGAACAGAACGGCTCCTTTACCTGTACCGCGGCAAACAGCCTGATGTACTGCCTCGGCCCAGGCACGACGGTGTTCTGTCTTTCCATTGCCCCAATCGCGAATGATCTTCGAGAGCTGGGATGCCTTGGATTGGTAACGTTCCATCTGGTCCTGATACTTAGCCCTTGCATCTCTGAGGTTCTCGTACGCAGTACCTCGTTTCTCCCAGAGCAAGGACCGCCTTTCTGAATCCTGTGCTCCTGCCTTGCCTTTCGAGGATTTGCCCTTGGCCTTGAGCAGAGCGAGTTCCGCATCTGTCTCGGCCTTAACGGCGTTGTATTTCTTGTCCGCATTGGCGACGCGTTGCTTGGCTTTTTCAACGTCGGCGATCAGAGGTTGGTAGGCCGCGCCGTACATCGCATTGATCATCCGTGCTTCTTTGAACATGGCGATCGTGGGCTGATTACCCTTGATCAGTCCCCGGAAGAAGCGGATGGGCAATGGTTCATAAAGCATCGCCTTGAGATCCGGGCGAAGCTCGTTGTACATGTTGCCGATGACATCCGTCGGCAGAACCTCAAGCTGATCGGGAAAATCGGTGATCTTCTCCGCCCATTTGAGTTGGAGCCAGGGGGCCATCGGGACTTCCTTCTGGATTTCTTTGATCCGCTTCATGTTGGCGCGTACTCCCCACTTGAGCGAATCAATCTCCTTTTGCTGCTCCCCCACCAGTTCGTGTTCGAGGTCTTCGCGTCCCGCTGCGGCACAGGAGATCTTCAGATTGGTAATCAACCCAATCTTGTTTCCTCCCGCCTCGATCGCGGTGTCCTCAAAGTTGAACCATGGAGAATGCGATTTCTCCTGTTTGTCCTTCTGAATCGGAGGTCTTTCATTCAGATTGAACCGCCAGGCAACGAAGCGCTCGTACTTCATTCCGTCGATGACGAAGACAAGGTCGAAATCGAAATCGCCGGCGAAGCGCTTTGCTGTTTGAGAGTGCAGGACAAGGACACCCTGAAGGCAGATCTGATCGCGTGCGATCCGATGTGCTTCTACGGCATCAATTCCTTCGCGCTCGATCAACCTCTTTGCCACTTCATCCGTATGCAAAAAAAGCAGCGGGAGCAGATCCTCACGCATGCGGATTGGGTGTCGCCCGCATAGACCAAACGGTGAGGAGATCGCCGTAATAGCCGTATCCTGAGGCAGCCAATCGGAGCCACAGCAGAGACGCCCCTGGTGGAGGAAGATGTAACCGTCGTCTGCCAGGGCAAACGCCGGCAACTCCATACCTCCTCCGGTGAGAGTCTTGTAGGCCCAGTGCGCGAGCATCTTGTTGAGTTGCTGGTGCATATACGGATGCCGGGTCAACTCGCCGCTACCGTCAGCGAGTAGCACCGCTTCGACCGTGCGCTCGAGGGTTTTCTCCTTCGCAGGTTCTTCCTCCTGTTCGTCCTCGTCAGTAGGAACACGTCTTCCCAATAACTCGACGAGCTCAGGATGATTGCGAGCCGTGAACGCCGCATTGACCTTGCGAATCGACATCCGTGCCTCTGGGATGATCTCCATCTGTACCGATTCGCGCGGAGCATGCACGACCACCGTGTAGCTTCCCTCGAAGGTAAGCATCCTGGAAACCTCTCTGATCCCGGCCGTGACATGGGTCTGTACAGCGAACCCAGCCTCGTCGATCTCAGCTTCCGATGCGGGTTTAATGCAGCTTTCGGGAAGAATGATATCGACGCCGAGAAAATCCGCGACATCGTTATCCATGATCTTGGCGCTTCCCTTGGCATTCATGATTTCGAGGAAGCCCATCCGGAATTGATAGAGCCTGCGCGGCAACATCCCGAATTGGCTGCCATACCTTTCGCTGAACCATGAACGGTCCGCATTCGTACCATACGTGCCGTCCTGCACGATGAGCACTCTGACGTTGTCCTGCACGATCGATTTGCAGGGGCTGACCAGGATTCCGAGATACGTGATCAGAGCTTCCGGCCAACGCTGGAAACGCTCCGCGATCCGGTCTCGGTGATCCTCATCGACGAAGTAATACTTGCGATTCTTCACCGATCCTGATCCGCCAGCCAGCTGATAACGGACTCCGTTATGTTCGATCAGATCGAATTTTCCGGAAAATGCGGACTCTTCGTGAATATCGAGAAATCCCTGCGGCAGGCTAACCATTGCCACATGGATGTCCGGGTACATTGTGTTGAGCAAGGTGCCGTCGAGGACTCCTTCGGAATCATTCTCCGGGAGCCGTTCAATGATCTTGCCTTCGCGTGTAATCTCAAGCATCGTCATACGCTTCATGGTGTTGTCTCCTTGTTCGCCGTTTACGGTTGAATGAAACTGGCCGTGACGAGAACAAGGGAGAGTTGCTGTTCTCCGGTGTCCTAGCCTGGCCAGTGGTACTGGCCAGGTGCGGAAGCACCGGTCAGCGACAAATTCCCGCGTTACTCAAGAACGCGGGTCGCTTGCGAAAGAACACAGGCAGAAACTCTGCGTGTGCTTTCTCTACAAGAACCTGTCGTCAGTTGTGCGGTCGGAGCACCATATTCCTGCCTTTCTTTTCCGCGTGCGCCTTCCACGTCTCCACGCGGTAAAACGGAAGATTCCTTTGGAACGAGGCGACAAGGGCTTTGTCGCCATCGGGAAACTCTTCGCCAAGCGCAGGGAGCGAATCTGCCTTCCCCATCTCGCCGGCAGCGAGAAAGAAGCGCGCGCCTTCTGACGGCTTAGGAGCCCCGGAAGAGCGTTTTGCTTTTCGGGGTCTTCTCTCATCATTGCTGGCTCCATTGCTGCTCCCTGCGCTCAAATCTGATAAAGCCTGTGTGGGTTCCATCGATCGCTCCTTGATTCATGGATTGGGCTGACTGGAGCCGATTCCGGCCGTATCTGCTGGAAACTGCGGCTCCTTCCGTTCGCCCTCAAGTTGCATCTCCTGGTAGTCGCCGATCTCGATACCTCGCGGGTCCGTCTTCCGGTCCACAAGAGCAAGCCGGATGATGTAGCGATTCACCATCTGTTCGGCGACTTCTTGTGTGCCGTCGATCCGGTACACGTTGCGGATGCCATAGACGGTGTAGACCAAAGGATCTTGTTTGGAGGGCTCTATCTCGCGTATCACGAAGGTCGAGCGCACCTGGCCATTGCGCACCTGACCGACGCGATCCTCTTTTTTGATTACGTCTACAGCGGACCTGCTAAGGGTGTCGTTCGCCAGATTCAGGGCGGAGATCCATCGATCTCGAACGTTGTTGAAGTCGTAATTCAGGTAATCGTCCAGGAAATCTCGAACAAGGCGCTCCTTCTCGTAGTCCTGGGGTTCGGGAGACGTCGCCGCATTTGCAAGTTCTGCAGGAGTAGGCTTCTTGAAGGGCGATCGTCCCTGAATGACCGTGGGCTCACCGTTGGGAGCGACGCGGATGAGAGTCACCGGTTGGAGGCGAACATAGATCGCGAACGCAAGGCAGATGAGGGCAACTGCGCCATTGACGATCGCCAGGAGCGCGAAGCGATTGGCATAGGCGCGCATCATCCCGTCGCGGACATAACTGCGACTGAGGCTGAGTTGCCCCTGCTCGGAATACGGCGTCGTCTGAGTTGAGCTCATGATCTATCTCCTCTCGTCATGCACTGGCAGGTGGAGGCAAACGGAGGGGACCGCCTCCCCCTCCATTCCTCGGGAAATATCGCGTTCCGCTGTCCGGGGGAGGCGTCTCCGAAGGCGGCAAGGAGAACCGGCTGCCGCCGGAACCGCCACCCAGCAAGGGCGCGCCGTCGATGCTGAAAGAACCTCCGCTTGCTCCACCCGACATGCCCGCGGGGACAAGCCCGCCGTAGCCTCCCCCGATAGCGCCGCCAAAGCCCGATGCCCCTGCACCCGCTCCAGCGGCAGCAGCGCCGGCACCCGCGAAGGCCAGCCCCTTTGCCGCGGTAGCAAGCGTTCTGAACAGCATCATTGCGGTTCTTCCCACAGGGCCGAACTCGCCGTGCAGGATGTACTGGGCCACGAATGGGATAAGAAGAGTGCAGATCGAGAGAAGCAATGTGGAGATGGACACAAGCAGGGTTGCATTTACCCCTTGGAGGTAGCCGAGCAGTCCGTCTGTGTTGAGCACCGTATCGACGGAAGTAAGATTCATAGCCCAAAGCATTGCCCAGAGGATCGCGAGCAGAATGACCCACATATTCCAGATCAGGACGTTCTGAATGTAGCCTTTGGTGATGCGGCTAAATCCCATGCTCGGCATCAAGGCGAGGACCAGCGGTCCGATGCAGTAGAGCACACAGCCCCAGAGCGAATAGAGAAGAGCAAAGACCTCAACACAGAGCGGCCAGATCGCGACCGAGACCAAGGTGAGCAACAGGTTGATGACTGCTGTTTCAATAGCACCGTCCGTGTTCCAGATTGCCTGAAGTCCATTGCTGAGTCCCGTGGAGCTTTGCTGCGAGAGATAGGTCTGGAGCTGCTGGGTCCAGCTCTTGGTGAGATCGAGGTTGACGGAGTTCTGGATGATGGTGGCGGCGATGTCGCCGAACCCGTTGACCGCATCCTGAAAGACCTGACTCCAGTGCTGGATAACGAGGGTTGTGACGCCATACTTCATCAGACTGATAGCAAAGCCTCGCACGTCGCCGCCTTGCAGGAAGGATTCGTAAACACCCCAGAGGAAACTCAGCAGCAGGACGGCATACCCTACTCCCGAGAGAACGCCGATGAGATTGCTCGAGTTGATCCCATTGAGCGCCGATTGCAACGCTTGTGCCCAGAAATATTGGCTGCTCGGATTCATGACCTCTCACCTTGCCTGGAGCATCTGGAGTACGTTCTGGTTTGTATTGACTCGGGCGCTCGAAGCGGCCTTGAGTGCCGTACTTTGGTTAGCGACACCGGCACTGCGTACGCGCATCATCTCTGCCATGGCTGACTGGGTGTAGGCATTGGCACGAACAACCCACGAGGCTGCTTCTGCCTCGAGGATCGGAGCGGAGCCTGGGGCGGCCTGCTGGATCTGCTGCTGAATCTGCTGAGCAACCTCAAGCTCTCTCTGAGCAAGGGCATCGTACTGAATCGCCTTCTTGAAACCGTCCTGTGCCTCGGCGTCTGTAATATCAATCGAGTTCTGAACGTTGGTGGGCGCCTGCGTCGTGGCGGGCAGGGTCCCGTAAACCTGGTGGAATGTCGTTCCGAGATTAGCGATCTGGTTGGGGTCTCCCGAGAGGAGTTGTCGTTCAAACGTCTGCGGGTTTGGTAGCTGGGCGCTCGAATAGTTCATCGAGAACATCTGATTCATCTGTTGCATGGGGTTCGCGAGGCTGGCGACCATGTTCTTTGCCTGATTGATCGCCTGTTGCGAATAAACGACTGTCTGCTGGAACTGCATCCAGTCCTTCTCCGCGCTCTGAATCTGCTGGAGGGGCGTACCCACCGAATTCTGCAGTGCCTTTTGAACGGCTTGCAGTCCGGCCTCAATCGCCGCAATATCAATTCCGAATTGACCATGGGCAGGAACCGGTCTTAGGAGCACCAGCGCGACCAACAACCAGACTCCGCTTGGCATCAGAATCTGTGTCAGTACCTTGCGAGCGCCGTTCGATAGAGAAGTGGGTTGTGGTTGCATGGTCATATGCACTCCTGACTCCAAGGGCAACGCATCGGCGGCGTGAGAAGGTGGGAGATCTTGTCCGTGATGCGATCACACGCGTCGACGAGCGCAGTGCCTGACTGGACAACGGCCCTGGGGCGTGTGGCCACCATTGCAATGACGGCGGCGATGACCACGAAAGGAAGGAGACGATGTTTGAGGACGGTCATGTGAAGTCCTTTCAGCGACCCGTTGACAACATCTGCTGCAGGTTCTGGTTGAGCTGATTGCGGTTTGCGATCGATTGCTTGAGCCGCGCATTCTGGTGAGCCAGCTGGGCCGACTCCTCTCGCAGTTGCGAAGCCAGCAGCTTTAACTGGAACGCCTGGGTTTGGAGGGTTGCGGTCAGCGCACTGGCCGTGAGGTAAGAGGAAGAGCCGGGTGCAGATGTCGAGGCTGTGCTCTCCATCTGGTCGGCGAGGGACAGCATCTGCGTATTCGCCTGATCCGAGGCCATGGACTGGGCCAGCGCGTCTTTCGCGAGCGCATCGTTCATGTCTACGATTTGCAGCGTGGAAGACGGAGCGTTGTTCGTCGCGGGAAGCGCTCCATACGTCGTGGTGTAGCCCGTCCTCATCTGGGATAAGCTGGCCGCATTCCCGCCCAGGAAGAGCGATTCGAACTGCCTGGGATTGCTCAGTTGCGCGCTCGAGATCGGAAGCTTGTAGACCGTGTTCATCCAGCCGCGGTAGGTCTGAATCGTGCTGTTGATGAACGACTGTGCCTGATTGATTGCTGCGATCGGCCAGAGCACTTCTTTGTACAGGGTTTGGACCTGCGTCTGTACAGTTCGTATGTCAGTGAGCGCCTGACCAATCGTCTTGTTGATCGTCGACTCAATCGAACTGAAGATGTCGAGGATTCCGGCGTGGGCTTCCGTTGGAATCAGGAGTGCGAGACACAGGATTGCTGTGATCGAACGCACAACTACGCGCGTGGGTATAGGCCACCTCATGCGGCTACCCCCTCATATACCTCTCCCGAGCGTTCTTCAGGCAGCATGTCCAACTGAGCGAGCCCCTGCGGATACCGCTCGGCGAGCATCAGGTACCGCGCGTGCAGCGAAAGGTTCTCGTGCTTCCGGAGCCACCATGCGCGATACCACTTCTCCCTCGGGAAGGTGGTCAGAATCCAGTACTCAAGCGGCGGGAGCACCACGCGAAAGCTGTGGGTGGTCTCGGATTTTTCTCCGATGGCAACCACGAAGTCGCTTCGCTTGCCTTTCTCGGCCATCCCCAGCTTGCGAATCTCATTGATCGTGGTGTCATTCAGGTGGAGGAAATGGCGCAGCACATCGAGGTTGCCAGTCTGCCGCCCGATAATCTTTGTGGCCGTGTTCTCGACGATGGCAGCGCCGAATGGGTTTGGCGCATGGACCGGCCCGGTAATGTCTTCTACCGCCTGCGAGATGCCGGCAACACTGCCATTGCGCTTGCGGGCTGTGCGCCACAGTTGTTCGGCGACCGGCCCGAGATGAGCAGACTTTAGCAGATTCCAGAGTTCCTCAAGAGCGGTGATGCTGCGCTGGCTCGTCTTTCCCTCGGCTCGTTTCGTCGTCACATGGGCAATCAGCAAACTCATCGCCTGATTGAGACGGGGATCGTCCTTCAGTTTCTCGACATCGAAGTAGACCCAGGGAGAGGTGAGTTTGAGATTGGTATGGCGGTCGAACAGGTTGGCATAGACTCCGTCGTTGACCCAGCTACGCAGCTTGGTTGCCGCGAGCCGTGCCTCCGCAACGACGCGTTCACTGTCGTCCTGGTAGTATTCGAGTTCGTCGTGCAAGTCCGAAAATACGGGGATCGGGTTGGACGGCCGCATCGCGGTCCGTGTGTACGTGCGCCGGATCGAATCGAGCAAAACATGATCCAGCAACTCTGAATCCGCATCTGCAGACTCTCCAATCATGAAGCGCCCGAGATTCTTCAAGAGTGCAACCTGTTCTTTGGACGGTTCTCTCTCTCCCGGTTGCAGGTCCCAGGCATTGATCGTGTGCTCCGAATCGAGAGCGACGCTGATCATCTGTCCGTCCATGTATTCGACCATCGAACGATAGGAGTCTCCGCGTTCGAGGATCGAGACCAGGTTGTCTTCTCGCGCCGCCTGCAGAAGCATCTGGCCCATCAACATGCTCTTTCCATGTCCCGTCCCTGCGGCAATCAGCATGTTCGCGTCGGACAGATTCGGGTCGAAGGGAGAGAACGGAACAAGCTGGCGATAGGGGGTTTCAAAGAGCATGAGGGGAGAGCGCGGTGTGCCCTCCCAGGGCATTTCGATGGGGAGAAGGTCGGCAGCGTGCGTCGTCAACAGGTCGTGATCGCGCTTATCCAGGTCGATCATTCCCGGAAGTCCATTTATGTAGAGCCGCAGCTTCGCCTTGTCTTCGGCAAAACCGCGCGCGCCATTCATACGGCTGAAGATGTGAAGGACCTGCTGGCTCCTGCGCTGGATCTCACGCTCTGCCTGTTCATACTCAGACTGGGTATAAGCGGGTTTCGAGGTCCGGATTGCCACGGTAAGGCTTAGCTTCGCGGTCTTCGTAGAACTGGCAATGATCTCCTGCTGAATCCGCAGCAGCTCCGCTTCGGCCACTTGTGCCGCCACATCGATACGGACATTCCCTTTGGAGTCGAGCTGGGCCGCTCGCATCTTCTTATGGCGCTTCTTGTACTGGTCGAGCACCTTAACCTGGTTGGGGATGACGACCTGCGCGGAGATCACCATCGGGATCCCCGAGGTCAGGAGGTCACGGAGGATGCCGGGGTACGTCGCTTCCGGCGTATTGCGGAGGGTGATCACGCCCCAGAGGAGCCCGTCGACATTGATGTACGTCTCGGTCTGGTTGAGGATACTGCCGTTTGCGGCCTGTTCTCTGGGGCTGATGAAACGCTCGGAGACCGGGTATTTCCGTAGCGGGGCAAAGTCTGGAGCCAGCGGAGCCTGAGCCCGTTTGCTTTCCAGAAATAGCTCGTCTTCAGACATTCGCCGAGGCTCGAGACCGGCCGAGCGGAAGGCGGACTCGATTCCGTTCAGGATACTTTCGTACTCATTGGTGAGATCGAGATGTTCCTTAAGAGTGCGCTCAATCTGCTTTTGCGTGGACAGGCTGAAGGACTGGCTCCCTTGCCGCTGCACTCGTTTGCCGCCCCCTTCGGCCATGATCTGGTGGTGCCTGTCCGCATCCCAGACACAGTAGGCATGCGTCATGCGGCGGAGGTAGATACCTGCGGCCTCCTTCTGCCGCCACATTGCGATGCGTTCGCGCTCGAGAGCCAGGACGCCCTCACGTTGGCTGCGCGTCACTTTCTGGTAGTCGTCGAGAAGAGATCCGAGATCCTCGGCCACTTCGAACCGGAACTGCAGGCGCATACTCTCTTCGGGAATCGTGCGGAGCAGGGCTTCGAGATGCCGTTTTTTTTCGTTGCGCCCTTCGTCATCGGCGAAGTAACTCATCGCACCCTGAAGCCGGAAGCCTGCAACAAACGCACCATTCGTCCGGACCATCAGGTTGTCGACAAAATCGCGGATCGGGAGCAGATCGCAGACGGCTGGTTCGTCGAGTTCCCGTTCTCTCTGTTTGTTCTTTCCGAACATGGGTCAGTCATCCTCTCTGAGATAGGGGGCGGCCTGTTGTTTCTCTCGCCCCGCGCAGGAGTAGGCGCGTGGACGCGTATGCCACAAAACAAGATCCTGAAGGTAGGAACGCGGCTTGCCGTACTTGAAGACCATGAGTCCAGGCACGCCGACCACGAGGATCACCAGCGGCAGGAAGTAGTTCATGGGGATGTGGAAGATTTCCCGGTTGGGAAACAGGAAGTTGCCCACGATCATCGAGCCGGAGACCGCGAGCAGAATGGTCAGAAGGTCTTCCAGCTCGAGATACATCAGCGTAACCTTCAGGTGCAGGTTCCGCGAGATCGGGCTCATCGACAATGCCATTGCGTTAACTCCTTTCCTTATGCGGTGACAAAGTGCTCAAACAGGCGAAGCATGCCGGACACCATGAGTGACATCACGGCCGCCACCAGATGGCGCGCCCAATCGTCGCCGATGTTCAGGCGTTCAAAGACTCCGCCAACCCCGAGGATGAGTTTCACGACCTCGATTGCAGCGAAGGTCGGCATCACGACATTGCCGACGAAGTTGGTTAAGGTCAGAAGCGCGGTCCAATACTGGTTCGCGCCTGACGCCTGCTGAGTCATCGACTCCGCTAAACGGAGAAAGCCGGATGTGAGCAGAGCGGCAAGACCCCCATAGAAGTAGCGATCAGCCTCATGGCCTTTGGCATAGCGGTAGATGCCTGCCGCAATGATGAGTCCCGCAAGAACGATGAGGACTTGGTTTCCGATCCAGTTGGTGAAGTTCAGAATCCCGCTATCAAAGGAGCCTTGTTGCATGACTCGACTCCTTTATGGCGGTCCTCCGCCGATATGCGGTCTCCACTGCTTCCGCTGCGACGCCACTGATCTCCCAGATGGCACGCGCGAGTGTCTTCATCGATCGATAGAGTAGGGACAGAAGTCCGAGCACGGTTGCGGCAGCTGCCACGAGTACCCCAACGTGGCTGGCCAGTAGGAGCCGCAGTACGACCAGCACCGGCACGAGCAGAAAGCCGAAGACGAGCACGCGAAGACGGAGAGGCGTCATGACGTCACCCCCGTCATCGTCTTGACCAGAGCATAGAGCCCGGTCACGCTGAGCAGTGCTAATGCACAACCGACGTAATGCGCCCACTGCTGATTGCGGACATAGGCCAGGATTCCCCCGGCGATTGCGAGACCTGCAGCGATCGGACAGATGCTAGTCGCTACATAGGTCCATGCATTCATCAGGAAGTTAGTCGTGGCATATGCCGAGACATCGTTCCACTGCTGCCGGGCGTGGTTGTAGACGCCGTAGACTCCGAGGAGGAAAAGGCACGCGACGATTGAGCCGACGGGTACATGGCCCTCAGAGGCATCGAGCACGCCCTTGAGGACCAGGACCGCGGCTAACACGGGCACGAGGTGATCAAGAACGATGTCCGTGACGAACGTCTCAATGACCGTCTCGATCTGTTGCATGTATCCGGAAGGAGCGCCCGTGGTCTCCTGTTGTACGCTGACGCCGTTGGCGTTCAGCCAGGAGAAGACTCCGGGGAGGGTCAGAAAGATTCCGGCCCAAAGGACGTACTTGAGAAAACTGCCTCCCACCTGGAAGTTGGCACCCGCCGCCTCCTGTCGCAGGCTCCAGCCCGCCAGAATGAGCGAGCCCAGGCCCGCGATGGAGGCAAGCCCCAGGAGCAGGTTGATAACCGAACCGATGATGGAAGGCAGTTGCATGGCGGCTCTCCTGATTCCCCTTGGCCTAGCCCACTGCCTGTGCGTTTTGGATCAGATACTCGATGAAACGCAGAGCGCCGGATACCATCAGGAGTCCGGCAGCCGTTGCTCCCCAGGCCGCATATCCCCGGCCCTGGCGCCAGTTGATGATGCAACCCACCAATGCGAGACCAGCAAGGATTGGGCAGATGACATTGCCGACCCAGTTCACGAAGTTGAGTAGGGTTCCCTCGGGAGCGGAGGCTTGCTGTCCCTGTACCGCTTGTCCAGTAGCAGGTTGCTGACCGAGGTTTTGTGCGAGGACCGGCACCGGTGCCGTCGCAAGAGTGAAGGCGAACACACTGGCCAGAATCTGTATCAGTACAGCTTCGCGCCAGCGCCTGAGCATGGACTTCATAAATTCCTCCTCGACGGATTGCCGTCGCGGAGGCAAACGTAGGTCTGCTCCAGCTTTCGATCAATTTTCTAAAGACTGTTTGCCGCGCTCAGTGTGTATTGAATACTGATTGCAAATCACTGCATTGCTCTAAGTTGAAACTCGGTCGAGTGCTCCGGTACCAAGGTGCGGAAGCCTTTCTTGGAGCCCGGCAGGTCCGGAAGTGCGAATTGGCGACGCCATTCGTTACGCGGATCACCCTTGCAACTTCAATCATTTAGCTTCCATTGCGGAGGGGATCGCGCCTGAGCGCGCGGTCCGGACTTATCCGGGGTTTCGATCCGAGTGCGCTTTTGGGAGAGCTGGGCCGTTAGACCAATCGCGCATAACGGCCTCGTCATGAGTTCTTGCCTGTTTGCGCGATGCGGAAAAGGTCCGATGACTGACCAAGTGCGCGCTCGGGATACGTATAGGGTTTTGAGCGAAACGCGCAATGAGGAATAAGTTGTACCGCGATCCGCATCGCGCACTTTGTCCACGTCCAGAGGTTTGATCGGAATGCGCGCTTGGGAGAGTCGGGCTTGACGAGGAACCGCGCACTCGGGGCCTGATATGGGATTTGAGCTGATCGCGCAATTGGAGATTAAGCTGCAACAACAATACGGCAGGGGAGAAAGCAGATTCGGCCGCGCACCCTTGTACCCAGCACAGATCGATCTATCGCTTGCCATGACCGTGCTGGCTGGCTACTGCGGGAAGAGGCAGTCGTTATGCAATGGCGGCTCAGCCACGCGATAACGCGGGGCTGCATCGACATGGCCTCGCGCTCATCTAGCCCGGACAGGCAGATACTAAGAGCGACGGGCTGTGCTTCTAAGCTGTCTTCCGAAATGTTAGCGGGGCTGGCTTGCGGCTACCTGTGGCGACGGCGAGGAGGTTGGGTTGCCGGAGGGTGACTTTCCAGGCATCTTCTCGAACACAACGAAGATGTCGGTGCCGGCATCGACAGTCACAATTGGATGCTCCGTCATCGTGAGCTGCATGATCTCCTGATTGCCGGCGCTCCCGACGTTCTCGGCCAGTTGTGCCCGCAGGAGATCGCTCTCTGAAAGGGTTCCGCCCGTATTATTGCCTGCAAAGAGCGCAAGACCTGATCCAACATCGGAGAAGGAGCGGACGAGAAAGTTTCGACCGGTGTGGGTGCCACTTACCTTGCCCTTGATTGGCCCGAAGTTTGTATTGGTCCCAACGGCGTCAATGGGAATGACGCCGTTGTGCGGCAACTCGATGCGGTCGAACTTGATGAGGACATAGCCTGACCGATCCGCCTGCTGGATATGGCCTACGGCATGGGCACCAGCGGGAATAAGAACTTCGCCGTCCTGTTCGTAGCTGTGCTCGATGGTCGCGATGACGGGAAGCTCAACCGCGGACGTTACCAGGGACTTCAATCGAGCGATCAGATGTGCGCCAGATCCCAACCCAATGGCTGGTAGAAGCATATCGTTGCCGGGTGACGTATGAGTATCGCCAACGCTGGCAACAAAGACCATCGATGGTTTTGCCAGCTCGGCATGTTCTTCCTTCTCCTGCTGAGACTGTGTCTGTTCCTGCTGGGAAGAGTTTGAGTTGTATGGCTTCGGAGTCCAGTTGTCGTTCGTGGATTGACCTGCATTGAACGGCGGGACCTGCGCCAAGTTCTTTGGCTCGGAAGTAGCCTTCGATGGTGATGGAACTGGGGAGGATGTTACCTTCTCGTTGTCCGGGTTCTCGAGGTCCTGTGGCATCAGCTTTCGTCTCTGCTTGTCCTCCGGTGGAGCCGGAGACATGGCGGTACGAGGTACGATGCTTCCCGGTTTGGGCGGCTGGGTCTCCTGAATCTGCGGCGTCTGAGCGAGCTGCGCATCGGCCTTTGGCTTCTTCGCGGTGTGTTTGTGTGACAGACCGAGGATCAGAAGCACGAAGACGACGACGGCGCCGATAGCCGCAACGACAAACTTCAACGTTCGATCTTCTCCCTTATCTAGGCTGATATCACGGCCACGAAAGGGCTTCGCTGGCGGTTGTTCCTCTTGTTGTTCTGTCCCTGTCTCCGCCTCGTTCTTTTTCGGTTCAAGGAGGGTGGAGACAAAGCCTTTCAGATGGTCGATCGGCTTCTTCTCGACAGGACCGTTACCATTGTTGTCATTGATTGGGCTCATGAGGCTTCTCCTGCTGGGCTATGTTGGAGGGTTGTACGTTGTCCGCCGGAACCGTAAAGGGAAGGCTTGCCAGCAAAGGCCGGTCGACAGCGTCCGAGGTAACCAGCTCCAGCCGTAACTGTTCCGCAACCTGCTTGAAGTCAGGGCGTTCGAAACGGACAGCTCCGTCGATGCGTTGTCCCGGGGCGAATTTGCGGGCGGTATAGCGGTAGTCCGTGATCGGAAGTTGATCTGCCAACACGTTCTTGCCTTTGTTGTTCTTCTTCTTTTTCTTCTTGTCAGCCTCTGCAGCGGGATTGTCCAGTTCGATCTGCGGAGGGAGCAACTCGACCCATTGGCCGCCTTGATTGAGAACGGAGAACGCTACAATTGTGCCGTCGCCGTCTGCAACAACCGAACCGATAGAGACAGCAATCTTGCTCGGTCGTTGCGGTCCTCGAGGTGTATCCCACGACGGGCTAGAGACCTGTTGTTGGCCTTGAAAGGCAGCATCAATGGCAGAGAGGGGTTGCTTGTGAACAGGCGAGTCAGAGGGCGAACTTTCGTCGACATCGTCGGAGGGAATCAGAAAGTCCCGTTGCTGTTTATAGAGCACGACGAAATCGATGGGGATGGAACCCGGCGTCTCTCCGGCGCTGATCAAGCGGAGACTAACCAACTGACCAGACTGGGTTGCGATGAACAGATTGCTCGTCGAGTGCCGATTGGTAATGGGTTTGACAGTGACCAGGAAAGGGTCGCGATCGGAATGTTCCGCGAGGAAGAGACCAGGCGCACCCACATAGACATCACGGACTGGCTCCGGCATGCGGATGGCGGTGACGAAGTTCGGCTGCAAATGGAGATCAGGCACGATGTCGGGTGAGATCAGCAGATTGGCGACTTCGGGTTTGGGTGCCACCTCGGCCTGGTCGGTAGAGGCTACTGGCAACGGCGGAAGCTGGGCCGCTGCCGGGAGGATCAAGCAAAGGATGGACACGGACAAGATCAAGGACCTGGTCATGGCTGGCTCTCCTGTGGGGATGGAACAAGGCGTATCAACTCTCTCTGGTAACGGCGACGGACCTGCTCGACATAAGCGACTACGTCCGGGTTGGCGAAGGAAAGTCCGCGCGTCTCGATGTGGTGTTCACCGGTGTAGTAGGCTGCAACGGCAAGTCGCATGTCTCCGTGAAATCTCCACAGAAGATCGCGGAGATAACGGACGCAGCCACTGAGGTTCTCTGATTTTGAGAATAGGTTGTGTACGCGATAGGTTTGAGCGGTGCCCGGCATGAGCTGGCCCAGACCTCGCGCGCCCACGTTCGATACAGCCAAATGATTCCACCCTGACTCCTGCTCGACAATCGCGTGTACAAGAGCACGCGGAACGCCATAATGATCCGCATATGCGTTTGCGTAGTACAGCGATTCCTGGTCGGCGCTCTGAGCTCGCGCCACGGAGCAGGCAATCACGAAAACCACAGAGAGCATGAGGGCTCGATTCATGCGACCTGCTCCTCCGCTACCTGCTCAAAGAGCTCGATCGCATCGCGCCCTTCGTTCTCCTTTGCATAGAGCTTCGCGGCATACAGGATGGTTGAAAAGGCGTCCTTGAGATCGGCCAGCTTCTTGCGATCCCGTTCCGTCTTTGCGAAGAGGGGTAGGAGAATATCTCGATGCTCATCCGTGACGTCATCGAGATGGAGTATCTCCACCGCGATTGCCATATCGATCATCTCGGAGATGGAAGGTGGCTTTTCGAGCCGATACGCGCGCGAGGCCTTGGCAAATCCGGCGATCAGGCGATGGGTATAGGGCGACGCCGTTGGTGTGCGCCGAGCGACGATCTCTCCCTCAAGCTGGGCAGTGGGGTATTCGATACGCAGATACAGGCAGCGACGCCGTATCGCGTCGCCTAGCCGGCGCTCCGCGTTGGAAGTGAGCACAGCGAAAGGGATAGATTCGGCAGCGATCGTGCCAAGGCGTGGCTCCGAGATCTGCCAGCGGGACAAGACTTCGAGCAGTACTGCCTCGAAGGCGCGGCCGACCTTGTCGAGCTCGTCGACGAGCAGGACACAGGGCTCTTTGGAGAGCAGGGACTTGAGCAACGGTCCCGGAAGAAAGAATTCGAGTCGATTTACCTCGCGGGCCAACGCTCTAGGGTCAAGGTGTTGAGTGCGCGGAAGCGTTTCGAGGTACAGCTTGCGGAGCGCCTCATCAAAGTCCCCAATGGCGTCCTTCGCGGTGATCCCTTCAAAGCAGGGCAAAGCCTCGATCGGACAGTTGCATGCCCGGGTCACCGCATAAGCAAGCTCGGTTTTACCGCCACCTGCGGGGCCTTCGAGCAGTAATGGCTTGTGCAGCTGGGCGGCGAGATAGACGGTCGTCGCCGTTACCCGATCGGTGAGATAGCCTGCGGCTGCCAGAGCATGAAGGGCTTGTTCCGGTGACTCGAACACTTCCACCTCCGCGCGGAACCTGCCGCGCGGAAGGAAGCATGGAGTGGAACCGACCTTCGGTCAAATTTCTGACCATCGCTCGGAAAAAGATCAGTTGGAGGGCGTCAGGGTAAGAGATCCCTTATTCTCTGCTGTGCCACTGACATTATTGAGGGCAACATTGACCGTGCCCATAATCTTGCCGGGTTCAACCTTCCCATCAAAGCTCAAGTGGGCGCGAGCCAGGCCGAAACTGGAATCCCCCTCCAGGGAGAGCTTCCCGTCCGGCTGGACGACGCCCGTACCAATTGGAATATGAATGGGTTTGTTCCTGGCCGCGGTTACCGACGCATCGCCCTGGACAGTTTGTCCGGTTTGGGTAAGCACCAGAACAAACTCAGCGGGTACGCTTTCGTTGCGCGGTGTACTGCTAAGCGCAGTCTTGTAATTGGCGCTAAGGTGGCTCGATCCGTGCCATCTGCCGGCGACTTGGGGCGGATGCGGTTTACAGCCAGTAAGAAGCGCGATGAACAGATAGCAAGCACACTGTGCAACCCTCTTCATAACTCTCGTTCCTCCTATTGGGTTCTGCGTTGTCCTCCACTCTCAGGCTCCTGCCGGAAAGCACGCTCCATCTCATTCGCGATTGCCAGTCCCTGTTGGCGCGCCGCGCTAAAGCCATCCTCTCCATAGGTCTTGAGACACTGGGCGACAAAAGCCTGGCCGACAGCCACCGGGAAGGCGGTGGGGTCGCAGTCGGGATGGTTCTCTGCAAAGCTCTCAACCTGCTCAAGCAACTCGTCCTGAAGTTTCTCTACCATGAGCTTTGTGAAAGCGATACGTTGGCTATTTTGGTCGTCGGATTCGTTGGTATTGGTCATGACGTTGGCCGATCTTACTGGCATCTTGTCCTTTCTACAAACTAGGCCCAGACAAGGATCGGACGATCCGAGGGATCCTCATCGGCAATCTCTGGCAATGTCGGGGTGAGGAACTGTCTCTAATCGCAGAGCATCTTTCCGCAATTGTTCGCGAGAAAAGCGTACCTCAGATTTCTGTGCATTAACCGACATCTAAGCGGCCCATCGTGGTCGCGGCTCTACAAAAACGAGATAACTCGCCATCATCCGAAACCGAAGTGCGCGGTTCGGGACAAACCCTCCCGAGGATCTGAGTTTGGATAGATCAATAGGTGATTCCGCTTCGCGCATTTCGGGAAAAACCCATCTGCATTGGAGCTTGGAAATGAACCCACGTGGGGTTCATTTGTCGCTGGCATAAGTCAATTCTTCAATTGCTGCTTCACGGGCTCGCATTACCCGTTCAAAGTCCTCACGATCGCCGCCCTTGTCGGGATGATGCTGTTTGACCAACTCGCGATAATGCGATTCGATCATTTTTCGTGTCACGATTTCAAACAGATCGAATCCGAGCACAATCCTCCAGTCTTCTGATGGCCCGTCTGCCAATGCCTTGAATCCGGTAAAGGCGCGTTCCATCATGTCCGAAGCGCCCCAGCGCTGGATGCCCCGCAACGCATGGATTGTTTTGGCGATCGCTTCGATGTTCTCGTATACGTACTGGAAACGATCACAGGCAAAGGCCATGGGTTTTCCGTCGAGCACGAAATACACAGCGACGCCTGGGTCCTTCGGTTCCATAGCGCTCGTCATCGGATAGCCGTCTCGGTATAACGGAAGATTTGTGGAGACAACGATCTTTGTTCCGCCCATCTTGCCGATCTCGTAGAGGAGGGACCGGTGTGCAGCATCGTAAGATTTTCTGAATTGAGAACGCCGCCGGATAGAGGTTCGCTGCCACCCGGCCGGCCAATTCAAAGGGTACGCTTTCGCGATGGCTCACCTCCCGTCGCAAGCCTGCACGCCGAACGGCGAACACGTTGCATCTATCTCATTATAGGAAGGTAGCTGCGAATTCTTTCACTTTGTCCCTCATCTATACCCAACGGCCAATTCCGGAAGTGATCGATGGATCATATTTGGCAGAACGGCGTACGTTATAGACCAGTGCGGGCGGGAAACAGGCGATATACCATCACCTCAGCACAAAGGAGCGGATGAGGTGCCTTAAGAAAAGTCCTGTGCCAGAGTGCTGCGCTCCAGGTTCCGCTCGGGTTGCGAACACTCGGGTACACGATCCGGTATAGAGGAGATGATTAGCCAAGTCCTGACCTACGCACGCCCCCAATTCAGTCCCATCGCGGAGCGGACGGAGAAGAGCCTGCTCAGGAAGGTTGGGTCGGCGGAGTCAGGCGTATAGCGCCCCCTAACGGATATCGTCCCTTAAGCCATTCCGCGAAATCCTTAGGGTCAAAACGTATCGAGCTTGCAATCCTGAAGGCTGGTATCTGACCATTGGCTGCCATCTTGTAAACCTGTTGAATAGAGACTCCGAGAATGGGTGCGACATCCCGCACGCACAGCGGCTCGTTCCTGCTCTCGACCAGTTCGACTAGCTTCATGACCAAGTCCTTTCCTTTCCCGGCTGCGCAGCTGCCGGAAGTCGATTGATGATGGTGCAAGTTGGAAACTCGGTCAAATTGCTGGACCAGAAATCCTTCAAGCACTGTGTGCAGCTAAGAAAAAAGAGCGCCGAAGGAACTTCCTCGACGCTCTCCAGTTGCTGAAGGATGAGATTGGGTTCAGGCGACAAATGAAGTGAGCGAAGCCACCTCGCCTGCATTCACCTTGGCCAAGGCATCCTTCGATCGGATTCCTTTCAGATACACCATGGTGGACTGAATGTCGCGATGCCCCAGCCAGTCCTTCAGGGTCACGATGTCGATCCCATCGCGCAGATGCTGAGTGGCGAAAGTATGGCGGAACTTGTGCAGGAAGACGCGCTCGCAATACGGACCCTCGGCGCACTTGAAACCACGTTCGGAGACGCACTGGCCGCAATTAAGCTTGGCTCTCCAAGCCACCTTCTTGATGATTTCGATGTGGAGAGTGTCAGGCTTACCCAACGTATTCGGAAAAACCAGATCCGCCGCCGCCGCTTTACGTTCTTCTTTGAGCTGTACCAGCAGTTCCATCATCGATTCCGGTAAAGGAATTGCACGTTCTTCATGGTTCTTCGGACTGAACTTCCAGAGCGGCTTGGCGGTGACGCGTGCCAAACTGTTGCGGAAGTCGATGTCGTGCCAGACCGTGAACCTTGCCTCGCGATTGCGGAAACCGGAGGCGAGAAAGAACTTGATCAGGATCGCTTCAACGGGAGTCGCATGCCGAAGCATGGCCTGAATCTCTTCCGTTTCGTAGACCGGACGAATGGTCTCGGTGTATCTGGGCCAGTCGTTTCTTTCAAGCAATTTCCTGCCGCCGTGCCACTTCAGAAACGTTGCGATTGTAATCAGCTTGTCCTTAACGGAACGCGCTTCAAGGCCCCGGTCGAAGAGGAAGTTGGAGAACTTGAGAAGGTCCTCCCGCGTGACCTCGTCGAGATAGGTTCGCTTACAGCAGTTGATGAAATAGTTCCGTAGCGCGACGCGATAGGTGCGGAAGGTCCGGAGGCTCCGCTGCTTCTGAATAAAATCCATGTAACTGTCGACAGCAGCGGCGACCTTCAGACGCCCCTCGTCCGGAGCGGGAATTTCAACCCCGATCGTTTCGGCGACGGCCGCCGGTTGGGCAGGTAGGGCGACGAGGATGCCGGCCTTTCGTGCCTGTAGCTCGAGGAATTTCGTTCTGGCCGCCGGAACGGCTTCCTCGAACATGGCGATGGGCTGCCGGCGCTTCTTTCCCCCCTCGTACCACTCCAGGTAGTACCGGCCCTCGGGGTGGTGTTCATCCTTGCCGTTGACCAGGACGTGGTCCCGGACTATCTTGCCTTTGCGTTCGACGACCGGTGCGAAGGGCCACTTGTCGTCGACCTTGACCATTTTGATGATGTTGACGCGATCTGCATACGTTCTCGCTCGAGCCATTGTTTACTTCCTCCATGGGGAGGACAAGTAGCGCGAGACGCAGATTCGATCAAATCTGGAGTCGGAACATCCAGTAAGTGATCCAGTAAGGTGGGGAAGTGATTGAAAACTTGGGAAGGCCGTGTCAAGGTAGCGCTCTAACCAACTGAGCTACGCGCCTATGCGTTTTCAACTACTTAGCCTAAGTCGTTGATTCCTCTGGCCAAGCTGACTTTCCATATTTTCGCCTGTTTCGCTCTCTTCCACCGGATATAACCGATTTCCGAGGAATTCGGACAGTATATGGACAGTAAATTCGGCCCAGACCCTGCCCCTCAAGCGAACCGCACGAAACGAAACTGTTGAGGAAGCTCCGCAACACAATTGTAGCAAAAATCGCACGCCAGAGGCTTTTCGGCGACCCGACGCGTTTCGTTGTTTAGGATGCGGAAAGAAAATCTCCGGTGATCGTTATCGGAAGTGCAACTCTGGCGTTCAAGGCAAGAACTGACGTCTGTCAACGCGCGGTTGCCCGCATCGGCATTGTGACTAGAATGCGACGGCACTGTTACCTTCCCGAGGCATTTCGTGGTTTGAGCACAAGAAAAAGGGCTGTTTCCTTTTCGCAGAGCCAACGGAGCCGCTCTGCCACCTCGCGCACTGCGGGATCTGGGTGGTTCTCGGCGTGGACCGATGTCGGGAGACAACTCTTAGCTACATCAGAAGATCAACGATGTCAGCTGCATCAGGCGCGCCAACGGTTGCCAATCGTACATTTGCGCGCGCCGCAATTTGAACCGGTTGCAATCCCTCAACGAACCACGCGTGGGCGATTCTATCCATTCCTGCCCCCACTAATGGTGCGGCGTTGCGGAGACTTGAGCGGAGTCCAACAGCGTTGGTTTTGCCTCCGTGAAGAACGATATTCCGATTACGATAAAGCCCTCGAAAGACCGTTGATAGGTGAACACTAATATCGTTCAGGCGCTTTTGGGGCTCGACCAACAATTCGCGCATCCGCTCCACGGCAGCGAGATCGGCTGGATCTGTTAAGGCGAGAGGAGTTCCTGCACGGAGCTGCCTCAGAACCTCTAGGGCTCGGTCACGGTTTGTAGGGCAGGCAGCTAAAGTTGTAGCCAATGGCCCTCCTAACCTCTGGATTCTGTAAGAGAGCGCGGTGAGTTCGGCGCGTGCAAAAGAGGCGGTCACCAGATTAGCCATCCTGTATCCGGCCTGAAGGCGATCTTCATCCCCTGGGGCGGTGAGAATAGCCTCAATTGCAGCCCATCCACCAGCGACCGCAGTACTAGGTGAGCTGGAGTCGAGAGGGCTGAGCAGTTCGATGGCAGAGTCGACCCGGCTCACTCCTTGCCCGATGGAATATAGCTGGCTTTCGCGAAAGAGAGCCTCAACTTCAACTCTCCGTCGCTTCTGGTGCAATGGGTAAGATTTTCGCGATCCCTTCAGGTAAACGTCGGGCAACGGCATCAGTTGACCGCTGGTTGCGAGTTGTACCCGCGAGGAAAAACGGTCAAGGATTTCTGCAACGGCCTGGACGGCACTGCGAGGGTCGCGTGCATTAACCTTGATCCAGATCCCGCCCATCTGGCGTATTCCCTCGGTTGGATATCCCTCTTCGTTGAGGAAAGAAATCACCTCGGGTGCTGCAATCCAACCCTCCGGCATTCCTGCGGCGTTTGCGGGAAACTCTCTGAAGAGGATCAGTACTTCGTATTCTTTGGGAGCTTGTTGGGCCAAGATATGGGCTTCAGTAACAATCTCCGCAAGGGTTTGAGGGGTCGGATTCGTCTTGAATGCGTAGCGAAACCACCCGTACAAGAACTCGGAGGAAAGGCCGATATCGAGGAGATGGGAGGCGATCGCTCGGGCAGTCCGTTCTGCTTTCAACGCTCTCGTCCCTGCAGCGTGTTCGGCAATGGCGGTGCTCCAGTTCTGCAGGTATCTCGATTCGAGGTCCGTGGCGATCTGACTCAGCTCAAGGTATTCGATCGAACCCGCTAAGAGATCGCTCTGAAGAAGCCTGTGCAGCTTTCTCTTGTACGCCGGAGTTCCGACTCCAGGATCGCCGGAAACCACGCCGGGATCAGTCCCGGCGAGTACGATTCCGGTGTCTGCCAGGGTTCGAACCGAGTTTTGGAAGAGGACTTTGGCCGCAACCATTTCGCTAGCCTCCAGAACCTCCCGCAAGGTAAGGATCAGGCCAGTCGCCCAGAGCCGACGATGCCATGGAGCTCGGACGTCAAAGAACTCCTGCAGGCGTGCCGCAACTAAGGATTCGAAAGGGTTGACGATCAGCATCTTTCGTTCTATTGTATGTCTAGGGTTTCGACCCGAGTTCTTGACGGAGGGTGTCTCCCCAACGCTAAGCCTTTTGGCCTCAGCCGCCGGGATTTCACCCTCCAAAAAAACATTAAGGGCCTGCTTTGAGCAGGCTCTTTCATTTGGGTGACGAGGGTGAAAATCACTGCTCCAATCTCACCTGAAATTCATCTCATTCTATTTCTACAACTTACGGATCTGTAGGGCTCATGAGCGTGATGTGGGAGCTCCTCGGGACGTCATGTCCTTTGCTCAAACTCGCAGCACGTCGCCAGCTCTGATGCAGCAAAGGACCTTGAACTAAACCGCCGTTAGAAGTGGACGGTACACTGTGGCTATGATCAGCTTGTCCGCGAAACAGATCAATCATGGCCAATCGGAGATTCTGCTTGAGGATGGAAAGACGCGACTAGTCGCTACGAATGCCATCCGCAATTGCGTACAAAAGAGCCGCGATGCCGAATATTTCAAGACTTTCTGGGACGGTTACCCAGGCGTTGGAGGTGAGGCCGTGCCCTTTGAGATTCCAGAGGCCGCCGCGATTGAGTATGGTCTGATCCGCTGACCTGTTGAGTCGGTTGAAATATCGGAGGGAACTACCGATTCAATCCGCAGGATACGCCTTGGTCCACTCCACAATGCCCGAGAATGGCGACCCACTCCCCTTGCTCGAGGTGACTGTGTGCTGCGTCCGCACGTAGCCTTGATCAGGGCACGATGCGTAAGACTCAAATTCGTTCATGGACAATAGTTCCTGAGGATGAGTGTCCCATCGGGACACCGGGCCCACTCTTGCAATGGAGCCACCCCACCTGGACAAGTGTCTGGTCCTGGATCACACGGAGTTGCAATCCCTCCTGCTGTGCTCTCGTGAGCGACGAAGCCCACAGGATGTCCAGGCCAACTGTGCTTTTCGAAGACTTGCTTAAGATCCGCGACGAACTCCGGTGTGAGCGTGGGTGAGGTGGCTGGAGTCGACTTGGGTTTGATCGTTTTCTTCTTCAATGTCTTCTTCACTGTTGATCCCCCTTCTTCTCGGAGCACTGACTACACGCGATCTGGATCGTTTGCCTTGAAACGCTTTGCCCGGTCGAGTCTAGGACAGATACATCGACCGAGCCACCCTTAGCCGTGAGCGCACGCGTGATTTCGACTTCGATGGTCTGAGGTGGAGTTTTAGCTTGCTTTCCTGAAGCTTTTTTCTCCGCTTTGATTTCTCTCCACACTAGTTGAGTACCGTTTGCCTCCACGCTCTTTGCAGTTTTCCCTGTGGGCAGGGCGAATTTGATCCATGCGGAATCATTCTGTTTCATTGCAATCGGTTTAGCAGCCGTGTCGGCCCTTTTGTCAGTGAACTCCGGAATGGTGAGGTGATAGACGCCCTGATCCGGATCCAGAAGGACGGCATGACTTGGAAGAGTGTCTTTTTCCCCGACAGTGACTGATGCAACATAGCGGGCATTTTGGATAACCGGGCCGGGGTCTGGTTTCGGCGCAGGCTTTCCTTTGACGTGGGGCGGCAACTTGGGAACCTGATAAGGGCAGTTTGCAGTAAAGAGTTTCGCCGCAGTATCGCCAGCAACGAATGTCCAACAGGACTTTCCGTTGACGGAGTCAAATCCCGGAGCAGGTGTAGAACTGCCCTCCCTACGAATGAGTATCGTTTTTGCGCTGACACGATCGACTTTGAACTGGTCATCGGGATCGGTATACAGCTTGGCATATGTCCAGCGGTCGGGGTTGTAGAAAGGCCAGCTCACCTTAACCCAGGCCGCCCCACTGTCGATGGCGCTGTCCGGAAAGCTCGCATGAATAGCGACGTGGGCCGGAGTGGCTCCCTGCGCAGGGATATCAGCTATAACGTACGGCATTCTAACGGCATTCCCGTTAACCGATACAATCGGGGACTGCAGGGTGGTACCCGCTTGTGTATTCGAACCTTGATAGGAGGCATGAGGGAGCGCGGAACGATCCAATCCATAAGCCCTCTGGAAATCAGACTGCTTATCATTCGCTGCTTGCTCCGCCTGCGAGGCCTCCTGTTTCGCAATGGGAAGCTCCGCAGATAACGTCGTGACGTCAGACTGAAGCTGCTTGGCTTGAGGAGCAACCTTCGAGCTTGGTTTTAGAGAGCCCAAGAAACTTTTCTTCTGGTTCAAAGCGTCCACCTTGGCTTGGTATGTCTCCACCAACTCTCGTGCCGTCCTTTGAGCTTCCAAGGTCTCACTAAGGGTTGCGCGGTACTGATCTGTTTGCCCAACGCGTTTCACCAAAGAGAGATCGAGAGTTCTGTAACCGTCAATAGATGGGCCTATCTTTGGATCCTCAATCTGGAAGCCATCGGTGATGGCTCCCCCAATAACGGGAGACGAGTCCTGAATGATCGGGACAGATAGACCATAGCGCCCCAGGATCGAACCCGGTCCGGCGGTAAGCTGATCGATCGTGGTCAACAAGTCGAAAGATTGATCCGACTTGATTACGAGATTGCTGGCATCCTCCGAATAGGTCGTATCGCCCAACTTGACCTGGGTACTGGTGAAGAAATTGCGACCGGTGACCGATACCAGGACGCTCTTCTCACCCGTCGCGTGCCAACTCACCTCTTGCACCTGTGGACGAAGAGCTTCTTCGTAAAAGGCGCTGGATCGCACTTTGAGGTCATTGTAGGTAGCAACATTCAGGTAGGAATCGCGGCCAAAAATCTGGGGCTTCGCCAATGTTGCGGACAAGCCATACCAGAAGTTCCTTGCTCGATTTGCATCATGGGCTTCGAAGGAAGTCTGAGTGGCCCTATCGTACTTTTTCCAGTAAGTCCGGATGACCGGCTTGAGCTGGATACTGCAATCGCCCTTGGGCTCTTTGTGAGTTTCGTCATGGTCGCAATCCCTCTGCGGGAGCGAGATGACGGCAAAGAGTTGCCGGAAGCCCGGTGACACCGACCTACGCCCCAGCACGGGGCGGAACATCCACCCGAAGACAAGCTCGCCGCCCTTGGTCATTCGCTCGTATGCCAGCGTGTCGGTATCACGGTACACATAGAAGGTTTGGTTTCGTTTTCGATATCCTCCGCTGAGCTGAAAGGCGTTCACGACCGCAGCGCCCGAATACGCGTGGGAGCTGCTATTGAGAGCAGCTGAGTTGTATGTCTTCTCTTGCGGCATCATGGCGACAAGTGACAACTCATGATCCCCGTTGTCGGGAGTGGTCGAAACGATCTGCCCCTCCCTCGTCAGGGTGATCTCAACGACAGCCACCGCATCGTTCGCGACTCGGGATGGATCAATGCTGAGGTTGAAACCGACAACTGCTTGGAGCCGCGTGCAGTTTTTCTCCGTTGGGCTAGCGCAATTAGCGTATAGCCGATCGGAGAGCGCCCTCTCCAGAATCATCTGGAGGTTGATGATCTGGTAGCTGAGGTTGACCTGATCATTGAGTAGATCGGAAGCGGATGGGCCGTAGGTCGGAGAGTAGCCGGCGGGAAGAGCCGCGAAACTATCGAAGGTAGGCACTGCAGGCGTAACACTCGCCACATCCTTTGAGGTTTGGGTGTCCGTTGTATCCGGAAGCGGTTTGCCATTGCTGTCAACATTGCCCCCTTTTACGTCGGTTGAGACTTTCGTTGCCGGAGTAGGATTCGCAAGGATGGACAAAACCGTCGACAATTCTGACTGAGAAAGCCCTTGTGTATTTGCCAGGGCAGAGAGAACCGACTTGAGGTCAATCGTTGGATTTGCAGTCTGCTGCTGTTTCAAAACCTTTTGCAGGCTTTCGAGTTGCAGGGTAAGACTCCGGTTGTCGAAGATCTTAGGCATTCCTGCGCTAATGCCATTGCAGCTTGGGTCTTTGCCACCGGATTGGCAGAACACCTGGGGCATTATGGGCTGCGGCAGAGGCGCCTGAGCGGCGCAAAGTACCGTTGTTAATGTCGCCGCGAAGCCCAAGGCAAATTGCAATCTGGCAGGAAACATAGTCTCTCCTTCAACGAGCTGAGGAAACGGGGTCCTTGATGACCTTTCACGCCCTTGGTGATCCGAAAAGCCCAACCGCTTTCGTTGGCTGGATGGGGATTCCGAGTCACCCCGTTCTTCAACTATGTAGGCGCAAAACCGCTGCGATTTGGGACATTGAACTGGCTGGGAGGAATTACGCCGGAATCGTAGCACGATGCAGCTTCTAAACGAAGCGGAATTGCTAAGCCTTGAATTCTGGTGTTGCCGTCCTTGCCAGAGACGGCTACAGAGGCCCGCCGGCGCAACGAAGGCGGACGTGATCCCCAAGAAGGTCAAACTGGAGTCTTTTCTGGAAAGGGGGCTCTGTCAGGATTCGTGACATCCTGGTGCAGTTCGCAAAGCTTCTATTGAACCTATCATCTAGCGAACCGATGTGCTCTCGAGCGTGAGACGTATTCGGCTAGCCGGAGGTTGATACGCGACTGCAGCGATATAGGAAGAGCAGACATCCAAATCTGTGCCATGCCATCTCTCATCAATGGCGTCCTGAACGCGGCGCAGATCTCGCGAATACCAACATTTCTCAGTTGTCGGGATTATTTCGACCTTTTCAAATGGGCAAGACAGACCGTGTCCGATCGCCTTTACATAGGCTTCTTTTCGCGTCCATGTACGAAGGAACTCACGTCCCCGACGGTCGCTGCCAAATCCCCCGACGCGCTTCCGCTCGGCCTCGGTGAGGCAAAGCGATTCAAGCGCGAGAAAGTCCCCCGAGTGGCTGCTAACCTCTATATCGATTCCAACTTCAGTCTCGCGCGAAAACGCAAAGAGAGCGCGATCTCCGGCGTGAGATACGTTGAAATAAGGGCTTCCTTGATCTTTCGATCTAGGTTTGCCGTAAGGCCCATAAGTAAGCTCTATCTCATTTGGTCGGATGCCAGTAAACGAAGCAAGAAGGCTTCTTAGGTGCCCGCGAGCCGCTACATAGTTGTTTCTGAGCTGAGAGGTCCTGTAACTGTCTGCCCTTTGTTGTTCGTCTTGGGAAAGAATGTTGTAGAACCTAGCCAGTTTGGCGCAACTGATTTCAGATAAGTCAATCATCCAAACGAATATCTCCGATGACGACAGGTCAGATCTAAATGATTCCATTCAACGCCTTCCGGTCTCGGGGCTGGACAATTCATTGTGTATCGCTATAGTGATCTAGTTCTGCATCTTGTCTCTGGAAGAGAGCAGTTCCTGCTAAGGTCTGCTCCTCCATCCAGTCGGTTCCCGGGAGACCCCTGCCATTAAAATGGAGAGCGATAGCAGTGTGAGCTTTTGTCCACGCCTCCAAATTTTTCGCAGCTCTCTCCAGCTTCTGCTTGCATAGTTCGACAGTAGCGGAATCCCTCGACTGCCAGCGCTTATGAGTAAGGTAGCGTTCGATCTGCTTGAGAGACATTGATAGCTCTCCGGGGTGGGGACTCTGGATGGCCGATGGATACTCAATGAAGTCGCGTAAAGCGCGCCAGTCTCCTGTGCCTAGCCCTCTCAGAAGAAGCCTGAGGGGCGCAGCAAAATGAGATGATGTTCGTTCTAAGAAATCGATATATGTGAGGGCCGAGCTAGCCTCGGAGAATCGTATCCAACGATTCGCGGCCTTTGCCATTCCCAGCGCTGCGGCAAAGGTTACGTCCTGCATTTGCAACACACGCATGAAGACTATCTCACCGCGAATGGAACTTTCTGGCAGAAGAATAGCCTTGAGTTCGAAATTTGACCGCAGAAGAACGTGTGGGGCAGCCGAACAACTTGCTTCCGCGCAGCGGCGCCAGAAATCCTTCGCCGCCAACGCAAAGCGCTCGGAATCGCAAGGAACGAAATGTTGTGCATGGGCACGTTCGATTAGGTCTTCAGATAGCAGTCTCATCAGATACGCCGTGTTTCTGTATACCTCACGCGGATGGCCTGATAGAAAGCGTCGGAAAAGCTTCACGCCAGTGTAGATGTCATATGGCGGTTGTTCCCCCGCTATCGAAACTCTGAGGAGCACGTGACGAATGGCCGGAAGCGGATGACGGTTGCTTAATATTTCGGCTGCCTGAAGGCAATTGGCCGTTGAATGGAGCTTGTGCACACCGCCCTCGATTATCAGATCGACAAGAGGTTCACACATGGCTTCATCATTAGGATCCGCTGCAACTTTTCGCATAATGCGACTGATATCGCGGTCGATGGCTTCGTCACTCATATAACTAACCTCTTGGTGTCAGAATGGGTTTCGAATGCTTCTCTTGGATTACCGGCCTTAAGCCTCGGTGCCTGGCGCGGGGGACGCTCGAAGAGAATCTCATGCTCGCTGCACAACTCCGCCGTCTCCGCTACAGGCTCCAAACTCCCAACGATCTAGCCTCCGGTAGGGCAGTCTGTCCCTGATCGCGTCTCGTTCGTTGACTGCGAGAAAGCCCACCTCCATTTGGGCGCATGGTCGGCGCCGTTCTTCCGACTCTTGCAGCGATCATTAGGATGAGTTGTGGACTTATAAAGGAACTTCTAGGTCTGCCAGCACGTACAATGGGGCATGAAGCTGATATTCCTCTTGGCTGTTCTTCCGACAATCCCGCTAGCAGGGGCTCAGACTAAGTCGACGGTCTCGACTTGCAAGACTGCGTTCTCCGCGGCCCTTCCCCCAAACAGTTCGCTGGAAATAGACGCGCGCACGGTGGAGATGGAAATCGTCGGCACAGACCAATCCACATTGGGCGTATCGTGTCTTCTACGAAATCAGAATGACGGTGAAAAAATAAGGTTGAGCATGGCGAGTAGTTCAGCCGTTTCAAAGCTCCAGATTCGAGGAGGCCCACGCAACAATCAAAAAATCCGCGTAGAAGTTCCTCGAGAGACGAACCTGATTGTGCATGAGCGTGGGGGCCAGATCGAAATTAGCAACGTGATTGGCAACAAGGATGTTCGGTTGGGTTCGGGCGATATCGTAATCCTGCCCGTTAATCAAAAATCCTACGGCGTGATTGATACATCGGTTCGAGTTGGCGATATCAACGCACCCGCGCTTGGGGTAAAAATGGAGGGCTTCCTTCGTAGATTTGTCACGCCCCCGTCCCCATCCGGATACCGTCTTCTAGCACATGTGGGAACGGGGAGTATCCACTTGAAAGCCACGGCAGTGCCCTCTTCATCGGTCAAAGCAGCAGGAAATGCCTCCCCTGCTGCTCCTGGCGACAAATAGGTAAATCCCCAGGCTGGTTGCACTCCCAACAGACGTTCTCATCATCCGCTAACAGACGCTGGTGGGAAAAAGCCGGCAACATCAAGTCCCACTCCCTTATGTTCTGCCAAATCTCCGACGAACGTGGCCAATGCCAAATCCAGAATGCCTAGCCCAAATGGACTAAAGATTACGGATTTCTCTGGTTGCCAATGGAAACTATTCTCTGCGTTCAATAGCGATCCAATGGTTGCTTTTATGAAGTTTCGGCTTCCTTGAAGTTCCGCCGCAAGTTGCACGGACGTTCTATGTCGGCATACGTGCTCGATGTCATCTACGATGTTGTCGCACGAAAGGATTACGTCTGGTTCGAAATCTCGTAACGAGATGTGCAATATCATCGAACCGGGTCGTATCCGGATAGCTGTATTCAGGTGAGGTTTGATCTCGGTTGTGGCCACTGTTACCAAGTCGCAGCACTCAAATATATCTGCGGCACTTGCGGCGAAAGAGATACGAGTCGAAGAGGGCAGTACACTAAGTTTCTGGGCAAAGCTGCGCTGCTGCTGCTCATTGAGATCGTATAGCATTACTTCTTGAATCGACGGGCGATCAGCACTTAGGAATCGGACAGTCTCTAGGTTGATCACCCCACAACCGATTACTCCCACAGTACTACCTTTGTGGGAAGGAAGTACAAGACGCGCTGCGAGCGCACCACTGGCGGCAGTTCGCTTTGCGCTAATGATTGACCCTTCGAGAATGGTCTTTGGCCGCCCTGTAATCATCGAGTTGAGGATTATTACCGCAGAAGCCCGTGCGAAGCTCTGCAGGTGATTTCCCGGAAAGGAGGATATCCATTTAATTCCCGCCACAGGATTGGAGCCACCTAGATAGGCTGGTAGCGCGATGATGCGATTCACTTCATCATCTGGAAACTGAAGAAAGGCGGAATGAGGAAGGTTACTCAGGCCCTTCGCGTGCAACCGGTATGCTTCACCGATCACATCAATTATGTCTGTTTCTCTGCCTTCAAGGAGTGTTGCAATCTGTGGGCCTTTAATTAACTGAATATCGTCGAATGACATGTAATCCCCTCTTCATCGTTTACAACCGGAAGTTCTCCAAATTGATTCAAAACCCAAGTGTCCGAGAATATCGTGTCGAGGTATCTCTGGCCACCGTCAGGGAATATGACAGCGCAACGTGCCCCGCTAGGGATCTCGTGAGCCATCTTTTCTATAGCCATTAGCGAGGCTCCCGAAGACCCACCAACTAAAAGCGCTTCTTTTTCTAACAGTCGCCTACACCCGACGACGCAGTCCCAGTCAGACATGTGAATGCAGCGCTCAGCCAAGTCGGTTCGGAAGAGTTCGGGACATCTCGCTGCGCCGTGCCCTGGTATGACTCTCTTAGTGACTTTGCCACCGAAGATCACGCTGCCAATGGCGTCTACAGCAATAACGCGGGTTGGGAACCCCTGTTGTTTGAGGTATTCGGAACAACCGCGGAGCGTCCCGCAAGTGCTTGTGGAGCAGAACAGGAAATCGAGATTGCCGTCCAGGCAGTTCATGATCTCGGCCATGGTGTCGTGGTGCGCCGCTGCATTCCGTGGATTCGCATACTGATTCGGCCAAAAAGTCTTTGGATATGAGTCAAGCAGCTCCTTCACCCGCCTTAGCCTCGCAGTCAGGTACTCTCCGGATTCTGGATCCGGCTTGTCAATAATGCTGAGCGTGGCACCGTACGTGCGCAATAGGTTTTGATTTTGGCTAGTCGTCTTAGCATCAATCACACACACAAATCGAAGCCCGAGATATTTGCAGGCTTGAGCGAGTCCGATACCCATATTTCCTGAACTCGACTCGACAACAATCGTGTCGTGATCGATATGCCCGGAGTTCATAGCGTCGAGCAGGATAGCTCTCGCGGGTCGATCTTTGATACTACCCCCAGGATTGAAAGCCTCGACCTTCGCAAATACGGTGAAGGGCCAGTCGCTAAAAGCGCGTTCAAGTTGTAGCAATGGAGTGTTGCCTACGGTCTCAAGGATGTTCCGGGCAGCTCTTGGCATCTGTCCTCCGGCCAATTTTCTGACATCTGTCTGCTCGCCACTGCTGACGAGCGGATTTGTCCGCCCGAGAAAGAAGTGACGCGGAAATGAAGGTGGAAGAGCGCGGCTAGGGCCGGCTGATCCTGCATGAACACTAGAGAATATTCGCTGGTTGTGGGATTCGAGCGAAGACCGCGGCGTTACGACGGGAGATGAATGGACAGCCGCGATGGCACGACACATCTCATGAAGAAGAGCCCCTGCGAGTGTCTAAACCGCGGGCCTAAAAAAGAATGACCGGCGTGTCGCAATCTGTCCATTTTTTACTGTGTATACGTCCGAAAAACGCTCGTCGAGGGAGGATCCGTCCTTATGCGTTCCAATAAACCGGCCCCAACACGCAGCGTACTCGCGATCTGCAGTGATCCCTTCAAGTTCGTGCGTTCCGCTGGCGATTACTCTTCTCTCTTTATAGAAATGCATGAGATTCTGAATGCCTCGTATTGGTTCGTAGCCGGGCCGCTCGTACACTACATCCTCATGGAAAAATGTTTCTAGATCTGTCCAGCTTTGCAGGTCGATGACCTCGAACATTGTGGCGATCAGATCGTGCGCAGTTTGGTGATGCTGCGCCCACTGGGAACTCCGAACCGAAAAATAATGTTCAACGTCGGCACTGGTGGCCCTCAGAGGCAATCCCATCTCATCGCGAACCATATCCACTTTGAGCATGTCACGGAGCTGTCTGGTAATCGGTCCCGGTTCTCCATTGGCAATCGGACTACCGTCAATCTCTGTCACTGGGGCAATCCCGGCGGCCGTGCCTGTGAGGAACAATTCCTTATGCTCGCCGAACAGATCGGACGGCAGCATTTGTGAGTTCTCTTGGATACGATAACCGCGCTCTCTTGCGTATCGAATCACCAGGTCACGAGTTATCCCATTCAAGCAATATTCCCTTGAGGGGGTGATGATCACTACCTTCGATGGGTCGTGGCGCCACCCATCATCTCTCCGCACGGAGAACACATTGTCTGCTGTAGCCTCAGCAATCCACCCTTCTTGCGTGAGCATTAGTGCTTCGTGAGTGTCTTCGTCACTTGTCTCAAGCAACCCAAATATGTTGTTCAGATAGTTACAAGATTTGATCCGCGGATCAAGCGTTTGGCGGCCCTGTCGGCGTATGTGTCTGGCTATTCTGAGGCGAAGTCCGTGGTCATAGACATGTTGAGGGTACAGCTGTACCTGTGACGCAATACAGCAGATGCTGCTCCCCACGCAGGTTGTGGGAGCAATTGCGAGGTCGCCTATACCCCGAGTAACAATCAGTCGTAAGTATGTTGCGCTGTTGGTGTTGAAATGAACCGTCCTTGCAGCTTCGAGAATATGGCTCGTTAATCTTTCCGGGGTGTAAGGAATCGCAATTCGGACTGCAGCAGCAGAGGAGAATAGTCGAGCAATATGCTCTCTCCACTGGAAGATTCTCCCTTCATTGATTGTGACACCCTCGAATACAGCGTCGCCATAAAGCAGACCGTGGTCGAAGACTGGAAGGCCCACCTCTGAGAGCAGAAAAGTTCCGGAGCACCGAGTTAGGCCCGATTGTGGGTCGCAGTCTTCCCTGTGCCCGTTGGCGACAAGATATCGGGGCGTTATACCCTCGATTAGAGGCATACTCAGAAATACTCTTGAGGCTTGTGCTAGCCTTTCGAGGCGCTCAGAAAGGCGGGCTGTCGAAGTCACTGCGGCGTCGATCGCGGGTGCGGTCATAAGGCAAATTCCTCCATCTATTTGGTGAGGATCGTGCGACATGGTACTGGCTTTGAACGGAGCTGAGCTTCCAATCGACTATTACCCAGCCCCTTAGGCATGAGGCTGCTGACAGTCATACGGATAGATCGGTTTCGGCGTGTACCGAGCCTCGCAACGACTACAACTTCAGCATTCGCTAAGGGCGATAGCTACTTCGTCAACTGAGGGTCGATTGACGGATGAATTGTGGATTGCAAGAGCGCCAAAAGGTGCTCGACATGTGGTGGGTGCAACATAGTGACTGGCGTCCCAGGACAGTAGTGGCAAACAACGCGATCAGCCCACATGCTCCATCCACTTACGTCCGCGGGCAGTGAGTCCATATTCGGGTCATATCGGTTCGACTTGTTAACCGACGTGACGCATAGGAGTTTCCCGGCATAACGCCGTCTTGGCTTGTAGACAGCTCTTAGGCGGGCTCCGAGAGTCCTCAGTAATCGCGGCAGGGCAAGGCCATCCGAATCATGTCGCAGGTACCCGGCCGATTTGAGCAAACTCTGTAGTGCTTGCCTTTGTTCAGAGGGGGATAAAGTTTCTAAATCCCTGATCGAAACATCCCTCTTTCCCGTCTTGAGTGCAGCCATTTCTGAGCAGTACTGGACCACGTCATTCTGCGTGTACTCTCGCCGGGCAAACTCATCAGCCTGTGGTGCCTCAGCACTTAGGACCGTGACGAGGCACACCTCTCGTCCCAGAGATTCAAGGATCAAGGCCATCTCGAAAGCGACCCACGCTCCTTCGAGATGGCCGAGCAAGGATAAAGGGCCAGTCGGATACACCTGCTCAAGTTCCTTCACATAGAATGCAGCAGCAGATTCGATTGTCGAATGTGGAAGCGTTCCCGCGTCTAGGCCGCGCGGGCGAAAGCCGTAGATCACGGATTGGTAGTCCGGGCAAGATGCCAGTCCACGAACAGACTCAGCGTCCTGTGCGGCCCCGGGAACGCAAAACAACGGAATGTCGCGGGTGGTCAACAGGCGAGACACTGACAGCGGAACCACCGCTGCAAAAGCGGGTACGTAGTCCCGTCGGTTATGACTACGTGAGAGTCCGGTACTTAACTTGTCCCCCAGCGACCGGATATGGGGCTCTTGCAGCATTGACCAGTGGGTACCTGGCACATAGGTCTCGTGCAACTGTATCTTTGGTAGATGTCGACGGAATCGATCAGCAGAATCGCCCGCAAGTGGATCATCTTGAGCGATGAAAAGATCCACCTCTAAGGGGAGGGTCGCATAGAAGTAAGGGGCATGCAACTGATCTATCTGATGAGCGAGCATGTTCGTAATCTGGCGGCCAGTCGCATGCAGCCAAGTCTCTGGAAGTAGTGACTCCTGACGGCAGTCTTCTATGAAGTTATCGAAGCCCTCCGGGTCAACGTTGATATCTTCGAGAGCTTCAGCTCTCCGAAGTAGATGCAAACGCTGATCGTGTTCTATACCCATTCGCGAAAAATGACCTCGCAAAACTGAGACGAATTGCTCGATAGTTTCGGGGCATGCCTTTGGCCTCAATAGAGGCTGCATATCCTCAGTGCCAAATAGGTGCAGATCAAGCAATGCGAGCATTTCAACTTCTTCGTCGGCACCAAGGAGTTGAGCCGCGACCTCATAAGCCAATATGGCACCGAATGAATATCCGCAAAGCCGATAGGGCCCGTATGGCTGAATAGTGCGAAGTAGATCAACCATCCTTTGCGCGGCCCCTTCAATGGTGCGAAGGCGCTCCTGACCTGCTGGTTGGGCAGGAAGCGCATAGAGTGGAATGTCAGTAGTGACATACGGGGAGAGTGCCCAGGCATATGACACTTCGTTCGCGCCTTCATGCGTGAAGAACAGCGGTGTTTTCGGGGAGCCTGCTCGAAGCTCGATCGGCATATCGGCCACAGGGTGTGACTCCCGAACGAGTGCCGCGAGAGATTCCAGAGTTCGGGAGGAAAAGATCTCATGGAGCAGGGCGTGAAAGCCGACTCGTCTCATTCGTTCCATCAAGCGTACGGCTAGGAGCGAATGGCCTCCGAGGTCAAAAAAGTTGTCGGAACGTCCAACCCTTTCGATATCCAAGAGCTCTTCCCATATGAGTGCTAGACGGGTTTCCACCTCCCCAATCGGTTCTTCATATACGGGCCGAGCAAAGGAACTTCCGTCAGGTGCAGGGAGCATGTTCCGTGCAAGTTTGCCATTGGAAGTGCGAGGCATCTCGTCTAGTAAGACGTATGCAGCAGGGATCATATGACGGGGTAGTCTAGACTCGAGGGATGTCTTCAGTTCCTCAACCTCGACATGCGCCCCGTCTAACACTGTGTAGTACGCCACCAACTGTTGGCCGAGTCGAGGGGTTTCGACAAGCGACACTACTGCCTCTTGGACAGAATCTTGCTCTGTTATAAGCTGTTCAATCTCACCCAACTCTATTCTGAAGCCACGTAGCTTGACTTGGTAATCCGCTCTTCCAATGAAGTCTAGATTGCCGTCGGTCCGCCAGCGAACAATATCTCCCGTTCGATATAGCCTTGGTGCGTACGTGCTTGAGAAAGGATTGGCAAGAAACCGCTCCGACGTCAAATCGGGCCTGTTCAAATACCCACGGACGACTCCCGCACCACCAATGTATAGCTCTCCGCTTACTCCGATGGGGGCGAGATGTTGATGACGATCAAGGACGTAGGCTGCCGTGTTGGAGATCGGTTTACCGATATGAATAGGATTATGCGATCCGTTGACGGCGAACGAAGCGTAGGTCGAATAGGTAGTAGTTTCCGAGGGACCATACAGGTTGCAGACCGTCTCCACCGCCGTGGTGTCGAAGATCTTTGTAACTAGTGGAGTCCGCAGGGCTTCCCCCGCTAGATTTACGACCCGGACCGACGACTGAACACCTTGTTTTTCCAGAAGGGTCGCAATTGCCGACGGTACTGTGTTGACAAGTGTCACATCGACGGTCATGTCAACCATATCCAGAACGGACTCGACGATAACGACCGTGGCGCCGACGCTTAGTGGAACAAAGCACTCAAAGACGGCAAGATCAAAGTTCAACGAGGTGGAGAACAGCGTGCGCTGTAGAGCATCCGCAAACGTTTCCCGCGCCCAATAGATGAAATTTACCGTGTTGGCATGCTCCACCATTACGCCTTTTGGAGTTCCAGTTGAACCGGATGTGTAAATGACATATGCGAGGTGCGAAGGCGTGAGTCCTATAGAGCTTCGCCATATGTCATGGGACCTTGCCGACTCATCGGCACCATGTTGTTCGACGCCGAGAACGGTCAACGCGGGATCAAGATGGTGCACCTGCTCTTTTGACACAGTATGTGATATGACAATGGCAAGTTGGGCGTCTCGAACGATGAAGCGCAAGCGCTCGACTGGATAGTCGGGATCAAGCGGGACGTAAGCGCCACCTGCTTTTAGGATTGCAAGCATCGCTATCAGCATGTCCGCGGAACGGGCTAAATATATTCCAACGAGCTGATCGGGCCCCACACCGACGCTCCGCAGATGCAGGGCCAACTGATTCGCGCGACGGTTCAGTTCGATGTATGTAATTTCACGATTTCCGTCAGACAAGGCCACCGAATCCGGTGTCCGCATGACTTGTTCTTCTATCAATTCATGGATGCACTTGTCTCGAGAATAGTTCCGATAGGTATGGTTCCACTCGTGGAGAAGTTGGGTACTCTCTTCTGGCGGTATCACTGCTAAATCGATAGGTATAGCATCCGGAGTATTCTCAAGAGCGTCCGTTAGCGATTCGAGTGCAGTCTCCATGAAGCGGCATATCCTATCAGGATCGATTGAGGTTACCGCCTGGCAAGTGAGGCTTATCTTGTCGCCAAAATCATTGACAGATAGCGTTAGTGGATAGTTCGTTCGCTCGTCGCCCTTTAGCCATTCGACTCCGTCTGAGGATTGCAATGATGCCTCTTCCCTCTGAATCAATGGGCGGATGTGGCGGTAGTTGAACAATGAGGTAAAAACGGGTATCGGAGCTGGAATACTGCTGTACCGTTGGACCAGCGCGAGTGGGGCATGCTCGTGTCGCACGAGGTCTGCTAGAAGCTTGTGAACAGACCGTGTTGCCTCATCCACGGTTGAGTTATCGAGCCGTATTCGGACCGGCAGGGTATTAATAAAAACTCCCATCATCCTGTCGAATCCAGGCCCACCTTTCATTCTGCCGAATAGGACCGTTCCAAAGATCGCTTCATCCCTTCCGGAAGTCTTGGCTACAACGCAGGCCCACGCAAGATGACACAGAGTGGCAGAGCTTACCCGTAGCCTACGGGCGTGGTCTCGGAGTTTCGCCGTCAACTCCGCTGGAATTGAGAGAGTAGTCTCTGTGATAACCGTGCCATCCCCGTGTACGTCGAGCACTCCAAACGGTGCGGTGGGCTCTGTTACATCCCCAAGCTGCGTGCGGAAATATGTCTCATGGTCATCGTTACTTATGCCACGTCGGGACTGGACGACGAGGTTCCGGAATGGCTCTGGTGTTGACAACTCGTTTCCGTCTCCCCTGAGATATGCGGCCACTTCGTCCTGGAGGACCTCCATGGTACTGTGATCACCAACCAAGTGATGCAAGAGCAGCACGAATATCCATTTCCCTCCTGGCAAGGTCTGGGCGATACAGACACGGAGAAGCGGTGCACGTGAGAGATCCATCCGATAGTTGTCAGATTGGAAGCGATCATATAACCGATTGACCGCGTCTTCGGTTTGTCCCAGATCGACTTCTTCTATTGGGAGGGTTGCTTTTCTCCAAACGACTTGGACCGGTTCTCTAATCCCTTGCCATACGACGGCAGTGCGAAGGATATCGTGACGCTCGATGACTCGCTGGAGTGCCGCAAGATACCGATCAAGGGAGTCTCGGTCTTCGCATTGTCCTAGGCTCCGCAATAAGTATGGGTCGGCGCCTGGCCCAATTAGGTGGTGAAAGAGCATTCCTTCCTGCAGGGCCGTTAGGGGATAGATGTCTTGGATGTTCGGACTGCCCCCCGGCACGGAGGATACTATTGAATCAATTTCTTCCTGAGTAAGAGACGCCAAGGTTATCATTTCGGGCGTAATCTTCGCGCAATTCGCCGGAATACCAATTCTGTCGTGTACTGCGGTGTCCGAGGGAGACGAGGATACTACGCTAGCGAGGCCCGCTAGCGTAGGACGGTCATACAATGCTCTCATGTCAATTCCAAGACCATGTTTGTTGACGGAGCCGATCATTCTCACAGCGAGCAATGAGTGTCCGCCCAGCGCGAAGAAGTTATCGTGTCTCCCTACATTCCTAACGCCAAGAAGCTCTTCCCATATCTCCGCAAGGAGGCGCTCCACGGGGCCGAGCGGGCTCTCATGATCACCGCGGCGACTTTGCGCCATGTCAGGAAGAGGAAGAGCATTACGATCAACTTTTCCATTAGGCAGTAGAGGGAGACGCTCTAGGGGGACGAAGCATGCAGGGATCATGTAATCCGGTAGGAACGAAGAGAGATACGTCTTTAGCTCGTCCCCCGTGGCGCGAATGCTGTCAGCTAGAGTGTAATAAGCGATAAGTTGGCGATCACCAGAGTTGAGTGCACCGGAGATCGTCACCGCCTCACGGATGGCGGGATGGCTCGCTAGCTGCGCATCAATCTCGCTGGGTTCGATTCGGAAGCCTCGTATCTTCACTTGATGGTCTTCGCGTCCCTCGAACTCCAGATTCCCATCTGCTCGCCATCGACCCAGGTCACCGGTGCGATACATAGGTTCATCCCCCGAAGAGAAGGGGTCTTTTACGAACTTTGATTTAGTAAGCTCCTGCTGATTCCGATAGCCCCGTGCGACCGCTGGACCTCCGATGTACAACTCGCCTCGGACCCCCACTGGAGCGACTCTCCCGTGGGCATCTAGTACATAAATTCTTCGATCCCCGATCGGCTTTCCGATTGGCAGAGAGTGGATCGGAGCACTGAGATCCGGAGGGACACAATAGCAACTGGAGAAGACAGTGCATTCTGAAGGGCCATAACCGTTGACAATCTTCATCCCTGGAAACCGATCTCGTGTACGGCGAACGTGAGCGACTGATACTCGCTCGCCACCCGTTAATAGCGTCTCGATCCCTTCCATGCTGTCAATATCGCTATCGACTAGCGACTGAAATAGTGCGGAGGTCAACCAGACAGTATTTACACCGCGACGTATAGAGTTTCTCAGGTCCATCGGAGTGAGGATTGTGTTTTCCGCGAGCTCACACCTCCCGCCCTTGAACAGAGCTGGCCAAAGCTCTAGCGACAGAGCGTCCCAGCTCACGGACGAATGCTGAAGGAACACGGTGGATTGATCGAAGCGGGCATACTCAGCGCCAAAAATAAATCCGGGGATACTGCGATGCGGAATTTCGCTACCCTTTGGGTGCCCGGTAGAGCCTGAGGTGTAGATGATACATGCTAGATTGTCCGGTGAGATTGGCACTGACAGATTCTCAGAGCCAATCCCATCGTCCGCGCCGCGGTCGCAATCGAGATATACAAGCGCTCCAGAATAAGCGAACGCCAAATCGCATTCCCGAGTTGCTGTGATGAGAACATCCACGCCGGCGTCTGTCAGCATATATGCAAGTCTGTTTGGGGGATGCCTCAGATCTAAGGGAACGTAGGCTCCCCCGGCTTTCAGGATGCCGAGAATCGCAGTTACCATATCGAACGAGCGAGGTAGATAGACTCCCACGGGAATATCGGCCCCAACACCCTGTGCGCGCAAAGAACGAGCCAGCCTGTTTGCGCGACTATTGAGCTCGGAGTACGTTACCTCTTGTCCTGCCTGTGACAAAGCTACGGCGTTGGGTGTTCGTAATACCTGCTCTTCGAACAACTCGTGAATGCATCTATCGTCGATCCGAATGTTAGTCGAGCTATTCCACGTATAAAGAAGCAGGCTGCGCTCCTCGGCCGGAACCACATCGATATCGCTTATCGGAGAACCTGGAGCAGTTTCAAGCACGTGCAGCAGGGACTCGATGGCCTTTTCCATATAGCGGCAGACCCTCATGGGGTCGATGGGACTAACCGTCTGGGCGGTCAGACTGATCTCTTCACCAAAGTCGTTTACGGAGAAGGTAAGAGGATAGTTCGTTCTTTCTTCGGCCTTCAGCCAGTCAATTCCGTCCCACAGTTTGACCGTCTCCTCTGTGCTCTGGGATACCCGGCGTATATGACGATAGTTGAATAAAGACGTAAACAGAGGCATGGGAGAAGGTATGCCACTGCATCGTTGAACGAGAGCAAGGGATGCATGCTCGTAAAGTATTAGATTTGCAAGAGACTCTTGCAAAGACTCAATGGTAGCTTCAACGGTCTCGTCCCCAATCCTCACCCTGAGAGGTAATGTATTGATGAACATGCCGATGGTGCGGTCTGACCGAGTGCCGCCCTGGGACCTGCCAAATAGAACGGTGCCGAATATAGCTTCATCTCTACCGGATGTGCGCGCTACGACACAAGCCCATGCTAGGTGGCAAAGCGTCGCCGTGGTTACCCGAAACGTTCGGGCAAGTTCTCTAAGTTTGATTGTTAGCCGTGGGTCGGTCTTAAGCACGGCTTCCGTCACCACCGTTCCATCGCCGTTCGCATCAATGATCCCGAACGGAGCGGTTGGCTCGATAACATCCTGCAGTTCCTTACGAAAAAACACCTCGTGCTCGTCCCGACTCCTTCCTGCCCTGGCATGGGCAACAAGATTTCGAAATGGCTCTGGAGCTGCTAGGGCGTTTCCGCGTCCCTGAAGGTAAGCGGCGATTTCGTCTTGCAATACCTCCATAGCGCTGTGATCGCCGACTAAGTGATGTAACAGCAACATTAGGAGCCACTTCCCATCGTCTTTGTCGCGGGCCACATATGCCCTCAACAGGGGTGCGTCACTTACACCGATTCGAAAGCTTCGTGGGTTGTAGGCTTGATACAGTGCTTCCGCTGGATCGAAACCGCTCGGAAGGCTGGCGTGCACAATAGGCAGGGTGGCGATTCTCCAAACGACCTGGACCGGCTCTGTCAGCCCCTCCCAAACGATGCCGGTCCGAAGGACGTCATGCCGATTGATGACCCATTGGAGCGCTTCTAGATACCTATCCATACGTTGACGTGTGTCGAATCGCATGAGTTCGGCGAGCAAGTAGGGATCTCCATCACCCGCCATCAAATGATGAAATAGAATTCCTTCCTGCAACGGGGCAAGCGGGTAAATGTCCTGGATATTCGAAACGCCTCCGGGAACCCGATCCGCAATCAGATCTATCTCCTGCTGTGTAAGAGACAGAAGAGGAATCATGGAAGGGACAATTGCATCGCAGGTAGCCGGAATCAGGTTAGCCGGAACAGCCGTCAAGGTGTGGGAAGAGCGGACGGTAGCTGCTAACCCGGCCACCGTTGGCTGGGAGAATAGGGCTCTGAGGTCGACAGAGAAGTTCATCTGCTTCAGGAGGCCGATCATTCTCACAGCCAACAAAGAGTGGCCGCCGAGCGCAAAGAAATTGTCATTTCGACCGATCTGCTCAATTCCGAGAAGGTCTGCCCATATAGACGCCAGGATTTCCTCGACTTCGCCGATTGGAGCTTGATAGCCTTCCCTGTCATAAGCGTTAGCCGATGGAGCGGGAAGCGCTTTGCGGTCAAGCTTTCCAGTCGATGTCAGAGGTATCTGATCCACTCGTACGTATGCAGCCGGTACCATATACTCCGGCACTCTTGCGAGAAGATAGGCTCTGATTGTCTGGCCATTGGCTAGTTCTCCGTCGTCGGTTGTGTAGTAGGCGACAAGTTGCTTCTCCCCTGACGGATGTTGTGCCGCAATAACTACTGCATCACGAAGAAACTGAAAAGTCTTAAGGTGTGCTTCGATATCGCCAAGTTCAATCCTGAACCCGCGTACCTTTACTTGCTGGTCGGTCCGCCCCACAAACTCTAAATTTCCATCCCCCTTCCAGCGAACAAGATCTCCGGTGCGATAAAGTCGTTCTCCCCGTCTGTCTTCCAGCGGACTTCCGACAAATCGTTCATCAGTCAACTCGGGTTGATTGAGATAGCCAAGTGCCAGGCTGTCACCGGCAACGTACAGTTCGCCGACAACGTCGACCGGCGCCAATCGCTGGTGAGAATCAAGTACGTAGACCGTCCGATCACCAATCGGCATCCCGATAGGAAGCGTCGCGAGGTCCTTAGATAAATTGGGGGGTACAACAAAGCACGTGCAGAACACGGTGCACTCAGATGGGCCATAGCCGTTAACCACTCGAATTTGAGGGTGTCTTTCGATCAACCGGTGAACATGTTTTACGGAGACCTGCTCGCCGCCCGTTAGAAGTTGACGGATTCCTTCCAAGCACGCGACGTCCGTATCTACAATTGAATGGAGGAGCGCTGCGGTCAACCATATGGTGTTGACCCCGCTAGCCACGTGCCCCGTGAGGTCGGAAGGAGTGAGTACTCTGTGTTGTGCGAGCACACATCTTCCACCACGGAGCAGCGTTGGCCACAGTTCCAGCGTCAAAGCATCCCAGCTCAGAGATGAATGTTGAAGGAACACAGTCGTCTCGTCAAAGCGAGCGTAGTCAACCCCGAAGATGAACCCGGGAATGCTTCGGTGCGGGATCTCGCTTCCTTTGGGTGAGCCGGTGGAGCCAGAGGTATAGATCACGTAGGCGGGATCCGCAGCGTTGACCGGGTCCGAAACTGCATCAAGATTGCTGTCCGGGAGATGACTCCACGCTCGTCGGTCAAGCGCGTCCACGAGTACCATACCTTCGTCGAAGAATCCCTTTCGTTGCTCTTGGTTGCTCGATCCGAGCAGAACGGTCGGTTTTGCATCGCGGAGCATAAACCGTAGCCGTTCTTCTGGGAGGATGGGGTCAAGAGGGACGTAGGCTGCACCCGCCTTCAGGACACCAATGAGCGATTCGACCAGTTCAAACGAACGTTCCAGGCAGATTGCGACACGAGTATGCCTTCCCACCCCTAGTTCTTGGAGGTGACGTGCCAGTTGGTTTGCGCGGCGATTCAACTCCGCAAAGGTAATATTCCTGCTTCCTTGCGACAGAGCAACGGCATCTGGGGTTCGTAGGACTTGGTCTTCAAACAGTCGATGTACGTACTGTTCAGCGCGAGGAAGTTTTCGATTATGATTCCATTCGCTAAGGAGCGTGGTTCTTTCGTCAAGCGGGAGGACGTCGAGAGCACCGATTTGCTTCTGGGGTGTCTTTTCCAATGCATCGACTAGGACTTCAATTGCAGTCTGCATGAACCGGCAGACTCTCGATGGATCGATGGTGTCAGTTGTTTGAGCTGCAAGACTAAATGTATCCCCGAAGTCATTTACGGAAAGCGTGATCGGATAGTTTGTCCTCTCTTCGCTCTTTAGTAGTACGACTCCTTCCAAAGCCTGGATCTTTCGGTCACGCGATCGACGAGCATGGCGGTAATTAAACAGCGAGGTGAACAAAGGTGTGGGTGCGGGAATACCACTGCAACCTTGGGCAAGAGCGAGGGAAGCGTGCTCGTGCTCGAGCAAATCTGCAAGTATTCTCTGCGCAACCCGGACCGCCTCCTCCACACTCTGGCTTTCAACTGGAATTCTGAATGGAAGCGTATTGATGAACATGCCCAATGCACTCTCAGATCCAGAGCCACCCTGCATTCGACCCAGCAGGACGGTGCCGAATACCGCTTCATCTCTGCGTGATGTGCGGGCAACAACACATGCCCATGCAACATGGCAGATAGTAGCTGAACTTACGCGTATTCTGCGCGCCTGATTGCGGAGCCTACGCGATAGATCGTCCTCGAGATTTATTAGCGCTTCTCGTGAAGAGGTGCCGTCTTCGAACGCACCTGCGATTCCGAAAGGGGCCGTCGGCTCCCGCAGGTCCTGGAGTAATCGCGTGAAGTAGTCCTTGTGCTCCTTGATGGCGGACGCCGACTTCGCATGTAGGGCGAGCGACCGGAAAGCGTCTGAGGAGGGAAGCTCTCGCGCTTGGCCATTGTGGAAAGCCCTAATTTCGTCCTGGATTGCTTCCAGGGTATTGTGATCGCCGGTAAGGTGATGCAACAACAGGACGGCGAGCCAGCTGTGAGTTGCCTTGTCCTCCGCAAAATGTATCTGCATCAAGGGCGGATTGAAGAGGTCTATCCGATAGTGCCTCGGGTCAAAGCGTCGATACAAGTCTTCCGCGTGGTCTGTACTTGTGCCGAGGGTGATTTCCTGAACTGGTAATACGGTCGTTCTCCAAACAATCTGGACTGGCTCGCTCAAGCCTTCCCAGGCGATGCCAGATCGAAGGACGTCGTGGCGGTCCACCACCCATTGGAGAGCCTCTAAGTACTTATCCAACCGTTCCCGTGAATCGAATCGCAGCAGTTGGGCGAGCAAATAGGGATCTCCCTTATTCCCCAACAGATGGTGGAATAATATCCCCTCCTGCAAGGGAGCGAGCGGGTAGATGTCCTGAATGTTTGTCGCTCCTCCGGGCACTCTATCTACTATTCGATCGAGTTCGCTCTGTGTCAGAGTCACAAGAGGAAACATAGTAGGGGTCAGATGTGGACTCCTACCGTTAAACGACAGCCGTTTATCCTTCATGATTTCGAGAATCGCACCCTTGTGCTTGCGAATCTGATCCAGCAGTGCAGGCTCGAGCTCCTCCTCCGCGCCGACTAAGGTCAATTGGTCGCCGTCAGCGCGAATTCGAATGTTCTTTGCCTCGAGTTCCAGTATCAAAAGATCGACGGTCATATTGTTATCTCGATTTCTGTTGAGCGGGATGCGCCTTCCGCGGCGTCCAGAGTCCCATTAGTCGATACGTGAGGCGACGTTGATCGTGGAGTGACCGCTCTTAACGCGAGGCCGCTGATAGTGGGCGCATCAAATAACGTTCGAATACTGAATTCCTTATTCAATCGTTTCCGAAACTCAGCCATCATTCGAACTGCAAGAAGGGAATGACCACCAAGCTCAAAGAAGTCGTCATGACGGCCAACACGTACAACAGAAAGCAACTCGGTCCAGATGGCCGCGAGGGTTTCTTCGATTTGTCCGCGCGGACCTTCGTAAGGGGCCCGGGAATAGGCTGCAGGATCGGGGGCTGGGAGTGCCTCTCGATCGAGTTTCTTGTTATGTGTCAGTGGGAGCTGCTGCAAAGGCACAAAGATGGAGGGGATCATGTAAGACGGCAGCGTGGACGAGAGGTGCTCTCGAAGCTGCTCGGCTCCAGCTGGAAATTCTTTACGCGGCACATAGTAGGCTACAAGCTGTCTGTTTCCGGTCGAATCATCTCTTGTTACTACCGCGACCTCTTGTACGGCAGAGAGCTTAGCCAGTTGGGCTTCAATCTCTCCAAGTTCGACCCTAAAGCCGCGCACCTTAACCTGCTGATCTGATCGACCAAGAAACTCGATATTTCCATCACTGCGCCAGCGGGCGAGGTCGCCGGTCTTATACATGCGCCCTTCAGGATCGCCAGAGAACGGATCAGGTAGGAACCTATCTAACGTCAAATCAGGACGTCGCCAATAGCCTCTTGCTACTCCGGCACCACCTATATAAATTTCGCCACAAACACCAATTGGCACTGGCACACAGTAAGGATCCAAGATGTAGACTCTTGCATTTCCGATCGGCCGGCCTATGGGAGGATCCGTGCCTTCATCGCCGTTGTAAAAGAACAACGTAGTGCAAACAGTCGCTTCGGAAGGACCATACGCATTGAAGAGGCGTCGGCCCTGTCCCCACCGCTGAGCGGAGCTGCGATCAAGTCTGTCGCCGCCGGAGATCATGGTGTGTACAGAGCGCCATTGCGTTGTCGGCAGCAACCCCGCAACCACTGCAGATGGAAGCATTACGACATTGATGCGCTGTGATTCAACGAAGTTAGGAAGAACATCCAGCGTTTGCTGTGAACCATGATCGAATAAACATAGTGTCGAACCGCTGCAGAGAGACATCATTACTTCCGCGCCCCCAACGTCGAACGTCATCGGAGCGAACTGGAGGACACGAGTTCCAACATCAAGCTGGAAGTCGAGAATGTGTTGTGCGAGAAGGTTTGCCCAGCTTCGGTGTTCGACGACAACGCCTTTAGGTTGACCGGTTGAGCCTGAGGTATAGATCAGATAGGCAGCGTTTGTGGTACGAGACAGCGGATCCCAGTCTTCAACATTTGTATCCGGGAAGTCTAGCCACGGAGCATCGACATCATCGATTTCGATAATTGGAACATCGACAGCCAGACCTGTAATCCGACTGCGCAGTTTTCCTTCGGTGATGATGACTTGTGGACAGCTATCTTGGAGGATGAACGCTAGTCTTTCTGCCGGATAGTCTGGATCGATAGGCACGCACGCAGCTCCGGACTTGAGCACGCCCAACAGTACCTCGACCATTGCGAAGTTCTTCTCAGTACAGACGGCCGCGTGGGCGCCAGGTCCAATACCGAGCAGACGCAAATATCTGCAAGTGCGGTTTGCACGCCTATTAAGTTCCTCATATGTCAGTTCACGATTTCCCATCACGACGGCTGGAGCATCCGGCGAGCGAATCACTTGCTCTTCAAATAACCGATGCACACATTTCTGCTTAGGACTGGGCCGGGCGGTGGCATTCCATTCATTCACAAGTTTGTTCTGTTCAGTCGGAGACAGTAGCGGTATCCTGTCGACAATTGTGCTGTCGTCTACGACCATCCCTTGCAGGAGTGTCTGGAGACCACGTGAGTATCTGTCTATGGTGTCGGGTTCAAAAAGAGCAGTCGCATACTCGATCTCACCTGTTATCCGTCCACCCTCTTCCCAAAGTGCGAGAGTCAAGTCAAACTGCGCTCTTCGCGGCCCATTGAGGTCGACAAACCCTCCTTTCAAGCCGCTAAAGTCGAGTGTCTCTCGCGGTGCATTCTGCCAAGCAAACATTACTTGGAATATAGGACTGTGGGCAGTGCTCCTCGGTGGATTGATCAGCTCCACAACTTGTTCGAAGGGGATATCTTGGTGCCGCTGCGCGCCGATGCTCTTTGCTTTTACTTGGGCAAGCAGCTCCGACACGGTCGAGGACTCGGAGATGCTCGCCCTCAAGACTTGAGTGTTGACAAAGAAACCGATAAGGTCTTCAAGCTCGGTACGCGATCTACCAGCAACTGGAACTCCAATTAGAATGTCACGCTGCCCTGATAGTCGCGACAGCAAAGCACTCCAACCCGCTAACAGAATCATGAATAAAGTTGCTTCATGATGGCGTGCTAACGATTTCAGCTTCGAAGTCAGTTCTTCATCGAGTTCGATTTTGCCTATGCGACCGTGGTAGTTCTGACGCGGAGGACGTGGATGATCCCAGGGTAGTTCAAGTACCAGCGGGGCTCCCGCTAGCTCTAGGCGCCAGTATTCAGCCTGTTCATTTAGAGCGTCCCGGGACATCCACCGGCGTTGCCAAATGGCATAATCGCCATACTGGATCGATAGGGGAGGGATTGGGAGGCGGTCCTCACCGACAGCCTGACTATAAAAGTAGCCAAGTTCTCGTTTTAGGATCGCTGTCGACCATCCATCTGAGACTATGTGGTGGACGGTGATGACTAGACGAAAGCTGCTGTTAGTTTCCCTAATGAGAAGTGCGCGGATTAGGGAGTCATTGCGTATATCGAACGAGAATGTCACCTCCTCCTGGATTAGGGAATTGACACGTGCGTGAACGTCAGGCACATCCCGGAGATCTTGCTCTCGTAGGTGAAAACGATCTGAATCCGACGAAAGAATTTCTTGATATGGAATGCCATCCCTTACGTCGAAACGGGTCCTCAGTATCTCGTGGCGATCAATCAGCCTGCTGAAGGCTTTGCGTAGCGCCTCGAGTTCTACGTGACCTAGAAGCTCGATCTGCAGTGGGACGTTCTGGGCAACTACCTCGTCCTTCATTTGATCGAGAAACCAGAGACGTTGTTGTGCGAACGAGAGTGGCAGTGCAGTTCCGCGCGCAGCCTGAATTATCTTTGGAGTCCTAGACTTGGCGCACTGCGACAGGCACGACGCCAGGTCGCTCAGCCGCGGATGTGCGAATACTTCTGATATTGGAAGTTCCACGCCCATCTGCTGACGAATCCTGGAGATTAGGCGGACTGCCACCAAGGAATGGCCACCGAGTTCAAAGAAATCATCGTGACGGCCCACCCGTTCCAATTGGAGAAGATCGCGCCATAGTTCTGCTAATTGCTCTTCCACACCTGGCGTTGGCTCCTCATATGACGATGCCAGGTAGGAATCGATCCCTGGAGGGGGAAGAGCCTGCTTGTCGATCTTTCCGTTGCTATTGAGGGGAAAGGTGGCAATTTGGATGTAAGCGGAAGGCACCATGAATTCGGGCATCAAACTTGAAAGGTGTTGACGCAATAGTGCAGAAGGCACCTCTTCACCCCCTGCCGGTGTGTAATAAAGGATGAGGCGATTGTCCCGATCATTAGTTCTGCTGATGGTCGCTACGGCTTGATGGACGCCCGGGTATTCGGCTGCTTTTGCTTCTATTTCGCCCAACTCAATTCGATAGCCTCTAACCTTGATCTGCGAGTCACTGCGCCCGAGAAATTCAAGGTAGCCAGAGGGGGCCCAGCGCCCCAAATCGCCGGTCTTGTACATCTTTGCGTTTGGCTTCGCGCTGTAAGGGTCTATCACGAATCGTTCATGGGTCAGTCCCGGACGATTAAGATAACCCAGTCCTACTCCTACCCCGCCAACGCATATCTCGCCCGCGACGCCCACAGGAAGCAATTCGCCTGCTCGATCGCATATGTAGATTGATGTGTTGGCAATCGGGCGCCCAATTGGGACATAACCGCTGGCCGTCTCCTTGTCGCGATCAAGCAATACGTAGTGCGTCACATCGTCTGAGCACTCTGTCGGACCATAAGCGTTCATGATCTTCGCGAGCGGGAACTGTTGTAGACTCCGGCGGCCCAGCGCTTGTGGAAAGGCTTCACCTGTGACAAGCAGCCACCTGAGATCTGGAAACGTCCTATTTTGCCCCACGACCTCGTCGATTAGTGCATCCAACATGCTCGGTACAGTCTCGAAGACAGTGACCCGAGACTGTGTGAGTACTAAGGCCATCTCAGATGGATCGTGAGCGGCTCCTTCTTCGACGATCAAAACGCGACCGCCAACCAGCAGCGCCGCGAACATCTGCCAAACCGAGATATCGAAACACAGAGATGCCGTGAAGGCTACGACGGAATCTGCCTGTAGATTAAGGTCTTGGATCTTCGCATAGAGGTGGTTGATCATTCCCTCATTGGTGATCATTGCTCCCTTAGGAACCCCGGTTGACCCAGATGTAAAGATGACGTATGCCAGGCGACCTTCCCGAGAATGATCAGCTGAATCGAAATCGGAGTCGTGAATCTCAGAGGATGTGTTCCAAAGAGAAGAGAGATCAATGAAGCGTGCTTCGTCGCCAAGCCCTGCAGTAACCTCTGTGATGGTGCTTTCGGTAAGAATTACGACCGGCTGACTTTCCTTAATGATTCGACGCAAATGTTCTGACGGGTATGTCGGATCAAGCGGGCAATATGCCGCGCCGCTTTTAAGAATCCCCAAGATGCCTACCACCGCTGCAATGTCTCTTTTCAGGCAAACGCCAACGATGTCTCCAGATATCACTCCTAACTGCTGGAGATGGTTGGCGACTCTTGAAGACCGGTGGCTGAGTTCCGCGTAGGTTAGACTGCTGCCGGCTGCGCTCAAAGCGATGGCATCTGGTGTTCTTCGAGCTTGTTCCTCGAAGAGCTCATGAAGGAGCATGGCTGTCGGAAACTGGCGGCTAGTGTCGTTCCATTCACGTAACAGTAAAGCGCGCTCAGAGTCGGGCAGAATGGGAATATCTCTGACGCCGAGATTTGAGTTCAACTCAATCGCCCGAGAGATCGCATCCAGGGCGGTGGTCATGTATGCGCAGATTCGTTCAGGGGAAATCACCGGATCTGTCTGAATCTTGAGGCGAAAACCGTCCGACAAGTCATCAACGTCAAGACACAAGGGATAGTTGGTCCGCTCTTCCGAGCGAACGCGTTCAATCCCTCTCCATGCTTCGGACGAAGTGTTCGATTTGGTGCTGGCGGTGTATCGGTAGTTCAACAGAGAAGTGAACAGAGGTACCGATGCAGACACTCCACTGCATCGTTGTGCCAATGCCAGTGATGCATGCTCGTGTTTCAAGAGATCAGCGAGCTGAACATGGACCGTTCTGATCGCTGTCGAGACACGCGCATCATTTAGTGTTATTCGAACTGGGAGCGTGTTGATAAATACTCCCATGATGCGATCGGATGCCTCTCCCGCACGCATTCTCCCAAAGAGGACGGTCCCGAATACGACGTCATCTGTAGCCGACAGGCGGCTTATAACTGTCCCCCAGGCAAGATGAAAAATGCTTGCTGCGCTAACTCCCAGCGACCGTGAGCAGAGTCTCAGGCGTTTCGCGAGAGACGGATCAATGGCATAACGATGTTCCTTGATAGAGGTTCCATCCTCCCGAACATTGATCAGCCCATACGGGATTGACGGTTCCGTTACGTCTCGGAGCATGCTGGTGAAGTATTCCTCATGCTCTTGAGCACTCATTTGCAATCGTGCTCGAGCCACCAGATTGCGGAAAGGAGCAGGAAACGGAAGCACCTCTTGAGTCCCAGAGAGGTATGCTTCAATCTCCTCGTGGAGGACATCCATTGTGCTGTGATCCGCAATCAAATGATGCATGAATACCATCACGATCCATCTCTTTTTCACTGAGTCAAACGCGGCGTAAAATCGCAGCATCGGAGCTTGCGAGATATCCATTCGGAATGTTCTAGGACTGCAGCGCGTGGCCAGCTCCTCCTCTGCATCGCCGTTTCCCTCAAGGTTGACCTCTTCCAGAGAGAGCTCTGCGTTGCGCCACACGACCTGTACGGGATTGAGGAGTTGTTCCCAGAGAATTGCCGTGCGGAGGATATCGTGACGATCGATGACACGTTGGAAGGCATCGAGGTATGCATCAAGGCGGGATCGCGTATCGAAGCGTATCAATTCACCTAATAGGTATGGATCCCCTTCAGTCTCGAGGAGATGGTGAAAGAGAATGCCTTCCTGCAGGGGGGCGAGAGGGTAGATGTCTTGAATGTTCGGAAACCCACCCTTGACACGCTCGCTGATAGCGTCGATTTCTAGTTGTGAAAGTTCAACCAATGGCAGCATATCCGGCGTAATTAGCTGGCAATGCGCCGAGATTGTATTCGGAGGTACCTCGATATCATTGACTATCGGTCGCGCTGTCTCAGCCAGTTGTGACAAGGTTGGAGCGGAGAATAATGTACGCAGGTCAATCTCTAGGCCTTGTCGACGCAGGAGTTCCATCATTCGAACTGCGAGGAGCGAGTGTCCGCCAAGTTCAAAGAAATTGTCGTTTCTTCCAACCCGTGGCATGCCGAGAAGCGTTGACCATATATCGGCAAGAACTTGTTCGGCCCCTTCTACTGGTGCTTCGTAAGCTTTCGCTGGATATGCATCCTGGCTTGGCTCCGGTAAGGCATTTCGATCTAGCTTGCCGTTTGTAGTAAGGGGTAGTTGCTGGACTCTTACATATGCTGCTGGAAGCATATGCTCTGGAAGTTTGTGCGAAAGGAAAGTCCGGGCGGCGTCGGGCGTGAGCAAGTCGTCAGCGCCTTCCACCAAGGCATAGTATGCCACCAGCGCGCCGGACTCGTGGGTACGGCGGTCTAAGATGACAGCGACCTCGCGAATCCTTTCATGGGCCTTAAGTTCTGCTTCGATTTCACCTAGCTCAATGCGAAATCCTCGGATTTTCACTTGACTGTCATTCCGGCCTATAAACTCTATGTTGCCGTCGGAGCGCCACCGTCCAAGATCCCCAGAACGATATAGTCTTGTTGCACCCTCGGGATCGAAGGGGTCTTCCACGAAATGGGCTGCCGTGAGATCGGGCAGCTTCCAATAGCCCCTCGCGACTCCGAGGCCGCCGATAAAGAGTTCTCCAATTACACCGTCAGGAACTGGCTCTAGATAAGGATCAAGGATGTATATCTTGCAGTTTCCGATCGGCTTGCCGATAGGGATCGGACTAGGGCTTGGAAGCGAAATCTCGAAGGTCGAGGCGAACGTTGTAGTTTCAGTCGGACCATATCCATTCAGCAGATGGTCGGGCGGATTCTCTCTGAGAACCCTCGTTGCAACTTCAGGTGATACGACATCGCCTCCCACTATCAAATACCGCAAAGAGGCGAAGACATTCGAGAGATGCTCGGCGTAGGCGTGGAACAGGCCAGCGGTTAGCCAAAGAATCGTCACTTTATGAATGCGAAGTTGTTGGGCAAAGAGATGGGGTTGAAGCACCGTAAGACGATCGACAACGGATACGGAACCTCCATTGAGAAGTGGCCCCCAAATCTCAAGAGTTGCTGCATCGAACGCCGGGTTGGCTGCGAAGGCGAAGCAGTCATTGGATGTAAAGTCGGCGTAGCCATTGTTGAGCACAAGTCTCGGGATTGACCGATGCTCTACCATCACGCCTTTCGGCGTACCGGTTGATCCCGAGGTGTAGATTAGGTAGGCCAGTTGATCTGCGCGGACGTTCACGTCTGGAGGATTTTCAAAGGGGAAGTCCTTCCATTCGATTTCCGAGCACAGGTCGAGCACTGGAGTTGAAGGGCGTAGGTCCCTCATCGTTTGGCAAAGGATGTCCGATGTGAGAATCACCTGCGGGTCACAATCTTGAAAGATTGCGTCTAGTCGCGAAGTCGGAGAGTCGGGATCTAGAGGGACATAGAAGCCGCCCGCTTTCAGAATGGCGAGAAGACCAACAAGCATTTCGATACTGCGATCTATGCAGATGGCAACGGGCGTCTCAACAAGAACACCAAGTTCGCGAAGGTAGTGGGCTAGGCGGTTCGCCTCTTGATCAAGGCGACCATATGTGACTTCGCCTAGCCTACTTCGCGCAGCCAATCGGTCCGGTGAAGATGAAGCCAAGACTTGGAATATCTCATGGACGGTTTTGTCTTTTGGTTGATCGCGGCCCGTGCTGTTTCGGCCCTCTAATAAGGCCGATCTCTCGGCCGGCGAGATTATTGAAATGCTCTCCACCAGCCGGTCATCCCCTTCGGACATACCATCAAGCAACCTGTGGAAATACGAGATGAATCGTTGTATTGACTCGCCTCTGAAGAGAGCCGTTGCGTACCGTAGGTCACCAAGAATCCTCCCTCCCTCTTCGCGCAGAGCCAAGGTCAGGTCAAACTTCGCGGTATCAATAACCTCCAAATTGAGTTCTTTCGCGTCCACACCAAGGAACTCTGGCTGATGATAGATGTCAGCCTCCCAGCTGAGCATTACTTGAAAAATGGGGCTGTGAGCCAGGCTCCTGATCGGCCGGACGGCTTCGACAACTTGCTCGAATGGCACATCCTTATGCCGTTGTGCCGCTAGCGTCTGACGGCGTACGCGACTGAGCAATTCAGATACTGTCGGTTTGCCGGACGCGTCGATTCTTATCGCCAGCGAGTTGACGAAACATCCAATCATGTTCTCAACCTGTGGGAGACTGCGATTTGCATCCGGCACGCCCACGATGATGTCCTGCTGCCCCGTCAGACGTGCAAGGAGACTGGCCCAGCCTGCGAGCAGAATCATGAAGATTGTGGAATCGTGCCTTCTTCCGAGTTCTTTCATTTTTTCAACGAGGGCTATGTCAAGCTCGAACGAGACAGCATTACCCTGATGGTCTTGTGAATCCGGCCTTCGATAATCCTTGGGGATTTCCAGCAACTGGGGAATCCCTTCAAGCTCAGATCTCCAATAGCCGAGTTGCCCTGCTCCAACTTTTCCAATCATGGTTCTGTGCCATTGAGAAAAATCGAGGTACTGGGCCTCGAGGAGGGGCAGCGTGTGTGGCCGGTTTAGGACCGAAGCGTTGTAGAGTTCTGCTAGCTCTTTAACAAGTATGCGGAGAGACCATCCATCAGAGACAAGGTGATGCACCACAATAACGGCAAGGTGCCTACCAAACTCCAGCTCCGCTACGAGGGCTCGTATAAGTGGCCCACGCTGAATGTCGAAGGAACTGCGAACGAACGTCCGAATCAGTTCGTCCACCTGCTCTTTGGAATGGTTACGGACGTCAGGTTCGGAAATGGTGAAGCCACACTGCCCGGCCGGGTATACATGTTGTACTGGCTCGCCATCTAGAAGCGGAAACGCTGTTCGTAGGGATTCATGCCTCTCTACCAAAGCCTCCATCGCATGTATAAGCGCACTGCGATTCAGGTGACCGTTCATTTCCAGGGCGATGCTAATGTGATAGGTTTCGCTGACTCCCTCCATCTGCGTCAAAAACCAAATCCGCTGTTGGGTGAGAGATAGGGGATGTTTCTCACTTCTATCTACCCGAGGAATATGAAATGAAGGGTCGGACCTACGGGCGAGCCCCCTAGCACGCGCAACTGCCAGGAGTTCATCCAATGACTCTGGATCAAGGTTCTTTATCAGTTCATCGCTCATGGGTCGTCTCCGGGTTTATCTGACTGATACCGCCGAACCGACTATGGTGAGGTCGCCCATGTCGGTGACACACCCTCATAGCCCATGCAGTCGCGGCCAGTGAGTCGGTGCTGATCGATGGTGTTGGGTTGCAGGTGTGGCTAAATCAGTGTCACGCGTTCCGCAGCAATCTAGCTCAACCGCAATACAGGCAGGTGCATACCGCCGCAGTCGGCATTTGGTTTTCTAAGAATTCGGGATGGTTCGTGCCAGTTGCGCCAACTCACCGGCATCAAACTGGGCCAACTGTCGATCTCGAATTAGAGCCGCGAAGCCTGACAAGGTGGGACACTCAAATGTATCTCGCAGTTCGACCCGGATCTCGAAATGTCGTTGGACTTGAAACAAGACTCTTGTGGCGATCAGTGAATGCCCACCTAGCTCAAAGAAGTTGTCATTTCTTCCAATCGATTGGCTGCCTAGCACCCCGGCCCAAATCTGTGCCAGTGCTTCCTCGACTAGTCCCTTGGGCGGATCGTACGGTTTGGCGACATAAGCTGTACCATCCGGTTTCGGAAGAGCTTTTCGATCAAGTTTGCCGGTTACTGAGAGAGGCAATGACTCGAGTCGAACGTATGCGGCAGGAATCATAAAATCGGGAAGATCGCGGCGAAGATGATTCCTTAAACTTTCTGGAGTGCACTGCGCTTCAGAATTGGCCAAGCAAGTAAAGTAAGCCACCAAGCCGATAATCTCGCCGTCGCGAAAAAGTGGAGAGACGACCGCCTCTCGTACACCTTGATGCCTTGTCAGTGTCGCCTCGATCTCTTCTAGTTCGATTCGGAAACCTCGTAGCTTAACCTGCGTGTCGCTGCGCCCCTTGAAGTCGATATTGCCATCCGCTAACCAACGGGCCTGGTCCCCCGTTCGGTAGAGCCGATCGTCTGGTTTAGCGGAAAAAGGATTCGGAACGAACTTTTGAATTGTTAGTTGTGGCCTCTGCCAATATCCTCTTGCAACCTGAATGCCACCGATATGGAGTTCGCCAACAGTCCCAACCGGTACTGGACGCATCTCCCCATCAAGGATATAGATCATTGTGTTCGCGATGGGACGTCCGATGGGCAGAGTTGTACCCGAATAGGTAGGCGTATAGGACCATGCGGTTACCTCGACCGCCGCCTCTGTCGGTCCGTAAAGATTTTCCAACGCTGTCTCTGGGAGCAGAGCATTGAATCGCTTCGCGAGAGAAGGAGAAAGAGCCTCTCCGCTGCAAATGACTCGTCGTAGTGTCGGGAGCCCTTGACAATCGACCGCGTCGAGGAAAGCTGTCAACATTGAAGGGACAAAGTGGATGACAGTGATGTTATGTTTTCGTATCGTTCGTACAAGGTAGGCCGGGTCGCGGTGACGATTGGGTTCGGCCATCATGAGCTTTGCGCCGTACAATAGAGGCCAGAAGAGTTCCCATACCGAAATGTCAAAGCTGAATGGTGTCTTCTGCATTACGCAGTCGGAATCAGTCAGTGGATATGCCGCCTGTCCCCAGGTCAGCCGATTGCATATACTGCCTTGCTCAATCATCACGCCCTTAGGTTTCCCAGTGGAACCGGACGTATACATGACATAGGCGAGAGAGCGTGGTGAAAGGTTGGTGTGCTTCGGATCAGATGTGGGCTGGTTGCATAGATCCAGCGAAGGATCGGATAGATCAATAGCCCACAAATTGTTGGTACGCGTTGAACATATATTGGAGACGTCGGAGTGCGTTATTAGTGCTCTGGGGGAGCAGTCGTCGAGCATGAACTCTAACCGCTCGGTTGGGTATGAAGGATCGAGGGGCACATATGCCGCACCAGCTTTCAAGACTGCTAGGAGGGCGACTACCAACTCCACGGACCGGTGCAGAGATACAGCAACCAAAGACTCAGGTCCCACACCACCAGCGATCAGGAGATAAGCCAGTTGATTTGCGCGAATATTCAGATCTGCGTAGGTGGCTACTTCGCTCTCTGTCACCACAGCTGTTGATCGCGGCATTGTGAGCGCTTGCTGCTCGAACAATTCCGGGAGTGTGAGCGTCGAAGGGCGTGTCGTTATCCCATTCCACTGATGAAGCAGGAGATCGCGCTCGTCTGAAGATAGGATGTCAACCTGTTGGATCCGTTGCGATGGGTCTTTCACTATCTCATCTAGTATGAGAAGGAAACGCCGCGCCAGACGTTCTATAGTGCTGGATTCGAATAGGTCGGTCGCGTAAGTCAATCTACCATGAATTCCCAAAAGGTCACCTGCTTCGTCCTTTTGCTCCCGCATGCTTATTGACAGATCGAACTGGGCGGTGCCCGTCTCAACGGGGATGGACTCGACGGTAAGTCCAGGGAGAGTAAGAGCTGCGCGCTCCGTGTTCTGCATCACAAACATGATCTGGAAGAGCGGATGGCGCCCCAGAACACGCGAAGGGTTTATCTTTTCAACCAAGCGATCGAACGGCACATCTTGATTTGCATACGCCGCGATATCCACCTCACGAGTACGTGCGAGCAACTCGACGATCGTAGGATTACCCGAAGTGCTAACTCGCAGGACGAGCGTGTTCACAAAGAACCCCACCAAATCCTCGAGACTATCGTCCGTGCGGCCCGCTGTCGGAGTTCCGAAAACGATATCGTCACAGTTGGCAACCCGGCTCACCATTAGAGCGCAAGCCGCGTGCAACACCATGAAAAGTGTGACATCATATTTTCGGGCTATGGCAGCTAGTTCCGAATGCAGTCGTTTGGGAACATCAAACTCCACCACTCTGCCACTATAGGTTGGCGCAGGCGGACGCGGTTTGTCGTAAGGAAGGTCGATCTCCTCACTGAGGCCGGTTAATGTCGCCTCCCAATACGAGAGCTGCTGAGCGACAGGACTGTCAGGATTTCCCTCTTTGCCCAGCAGCTTCTGCTGCCAGAGTGCAAAATCCAGATATTGGACAGGCAATGGAGACCACGTTGGAACTTCGTTGCGGCATCGGTGCGAATATGCAACCTCCAAATCTCTGATGAGAGGGGCCATCGACCAACCGTCGCATGCAACGTGATGGATTACCAGTTCGAGGGCATATTCATGTGGGCCAATGTCAAACAGACGTGTGCGAATGGGTATCTGACGAGTTAGTTCGAAAGGCCGATTCGCTTCGGCCGAAAGGGCATCGCTCAATAGCTCTACTGAGACATCTGTGTGGGCGAGCTGCAGTCGAACATCATGAACAGGCAAAACGGCTTGAACGTAACCATCCTCTGATTCAAGAAACACTGTACGGAGAGGCTCGTGACGGGTCACGAGGTCGAGAATGGATTGGCCCAAAGCTTCAGTATTCAGGCTTCCACGAATCTTGAACGCTAGGGTGAGATTGTAGGCTGTATTTGCAGTATCTAGTTTCTGGAGGAACAAGAGTCGCCGCTGTCCATAGGACACAGCCTCCGCGTTCCTCTTTGGACAGGGGACGACCGGCTCTCTTCTCGTTAATGAGGAATCCAAACGCCTAGCTAGGGCTACGACTGATGAGTTTTCGAATAGTGTGCGGATCGATAACTCTATACCGAGCAAGCGACGTATTCGACTCACGGCGCGTGTGGCACTCAATGAGTGTCCACCAAGGTCGAAGAAACTACGGTGAACGTCGACACTACCCAGATGAAGGACTTCAGCAAAGATGTTTGCCAGTAGTTCTTCGTGTAACGTACGTGGATCGCGTCGATGCGCTGTGTTGAAGCTAGGGACCGGGAGAGCCTGGTAGTCGAGCTTACCATTTGGAGTTAGCGGAAGCTCATCCACTGGGATAATGAAGACTGGGACCATATATGCCGGTAGTCTTGATGCCAGACCATGCCGAATAGCATCAGCGTTGAACTCTGCTAATACATTTGGAATGACATAACCGACTAGTTGCTGAAGACCTTGGTTGTCTTCCCTCACCACAACGGCCGCCCGCGTGACAGAGGAGATCTGCTCTAAGGTTGCTTCCACAGCTCTCAACTCGACGCGAAATCCTCTGATCTTTACCTGAGAATCCGATCTGCCAACGTATTCAACCGCCCCGTCGAGGTTGTATCGGCCTAGGTCGCCGGTTCGGTAAATCCGATCCGGCAGATCTGCTCGAAACGGGTTCGAGATGTATCGACGCGCCGTCTCCTGGATGTCATTTCTATAGCCATCCGTGAGGTGCGTAGTTCTGATCAAGATTTCGCCGCACTCACCGATGCCGCATAGTCGATTGCCATCTCCTACGACCAGCGCCTGAACCTCAGAGATGCCACTACCAATTGGCACTTTTCTATCTGGAGACCGGTCTGGACCGCAATCGTAAAAACATGCTGCTTGAGGTGTTTCTGTCGTGCCGTAGAAATTGACCAATTCTGCTTTCGGTGCGATGGTTCGAAGAAGTTGCACATCACCGTAAGTTAAAGTCTCTCCCCCACAGGCTACTAGGCGCAACGTCGCTAGTCGTTCCTGACTACCTTGCAGCGTTCGGGCTAAGGATGGAGTCATATGCGCAACTGTTGTGTCAGTGGCTGATAGCCATCGAGCTAGATCCTCCCCTAATGGAAGGTCGTTTGGAATTGAAATTGATGCACCGATTGTCAGGGGGACAAAGATGTCTCGCAGCAGAGGGTCATGTCCCAACCCCGACAACATGGAGAACCTATCTGATGCCGATATGTTGTAGGTCGTCTGATACCAGTCCGCGAAGTGCTCGAGTGGGCCATGGGTTCCTACGATGATCTTAGGGATGCCCGTAGATCCGGAGGTGAGCGCAATATAAGCCATCTGCGCTTTTTCAATTTTGAGAATACTTGGCGCCACGGGGCTTGCAGAGTCAAACGACATACCCAAATCATCGCTGGACGCCCTCACCTCTAACGTTTTGTCAGGCGTTGTGTGATCCAGGGCCCCGCCGAGAATTGCTGCCGGATCAAGGAGCGCTATGTAGTCACGCAGTAACGGTTCAGGATGAGTTCGGTCAAGCAGGACGAAATGCGCTTTTGCTTTCCACACGGCCAGCATGCATTCCACCAAGTCGGGCGTTCTGGCGGCGTATATCGCAATCAGCTTTCCAGTGAGTCCTCGTTCCATGAGCTCGTTAGCGAGATTAGAGCTGGAGCTATCCAATGCTGCGTATGTGATTGTTCGCCCAGAGAAGAATATTGCTGGCGCTTCACGCTTGAGCGCTACTTGCTCCGCAAACCGGGTGAGGATTGAGGGGTACTTTCCTGAAGCGATGGCTTGTTTCGGATCGGGAAGTCTCGACATCGCGTTCGCAGTCACGAGAGAGAAGCCTGAGATTGGAGCATCAGGTGACTGCGCAACCTGAGTCAAGAGCTCTTGAAACTGGTCTAGAAACTCAACCATACGCCCGTTGTCAAAGAGGTCTGTACTGTAGGCCAGATCCAACCTCAACGACTCACCCTGTCTGACGTACAGAGTCAAGTCAAACTTTGACGTCAGATCCTTGGGCATCTCTAGATAATTGACGTCAAGGTCACTCATGGCGACTGGAGACCGTGGATAGTTCAACATGTTCAAAGCGATTTGGAACAGAGGGTGCCGGCTCATGTCTCTGGTTGGGTTGAGCCGTTGCAGGACAAGTTCAAACGGTACATCTTGGTGCCTGTACGCCGAGAGGCAGATTTCCGAAACATGTTTTAACAGAGAGCGGAATGACTCGTGGTGCGGAATCTTCGTACGAAGTGCCACCATATTGACGAACAATCCGACGAGGCTGTCCGCTCCCGGGAAGCTCCTGTCAGCTACAGGAGTGCCAACCACGACGTCGTCTTGGCCACTCCAACGCGCTAGGAGGATCTGAAATGCAGTAAGGAGAGTCATGAACAGACTCACTCCTTCACCGCGACTCAATATGTCTAAGCTGGCAGACAATGAAACCGGAAGTTGTCGGCGAACAACATCCCCGACATAACTAGGGACACTGGGCCGGGTTCGATCAGTCGGAAGATCATGCTGTTCGGGGAGCGCTTTCAAATGATCGGCCCAGTACCTTAGCGACTCCTCATAAGCTCCATCCTCGAACTGCTCACGCTGCCAGCGTGCATAGTCTCGAAACTGGTGGAGCATGCGGGGCAGTGTGATCTGGTTGCCTCGCATGCCGCGTTCGTATAGCACTCGGAACTCGTCGACCAGGACTCCAACGGACCACCCATCAGAAACGATGTGGTGCATAGTGACTATGAGGACGTGATCATCCTCGGCTCGTTTAGCAAGCAGGCCACGAATGAGTGGTCCCGTATTTAAATCAAACCCGGTGGCCGATTCGTGAGCCAGGATTCGAGGTAGCTCGACGACGCTACTGCTGAGGTCGCACTCGGAGAGTTGGAATTCACACAGTTCATCGGGAAGATATTCCACAAGAGGTTCGCCATCTCGATCGACAAACGTTGCACGAAGGACATCGTGCCGAAGGAGCAATTCATTTAGCGCGGTGCGGAGTGCGGACTTATCTAGGTGGCCCTGGAGACTTAATCCGAATGAAATATGGTAAGCCCGGCTCGCGTCCTGAGTCCTGGACAGAGACCACAGACTTTCCTGCGCGAAGGAGAGAATCCCTCCTGAGGATCGAGTTTGATCGATTCCGGGGCGTTTTCTACCTGGATATCGAGTGAGCCGCTCGGAGAGCGAAGCAACAGTGGGCCACGCAAAAAAGTCGCGTACGGTTGCATCCATTCCAAGCTGAACTCTCAGTCGCGAAATAATGATCATCGCCGAGAGTGAATGACCGCCGAGAGAAACAAAATCTGAATTTCGGCCCACCCCCGATACCTGCAGGACCTCCTCCCATAACCTTGCGAGTGCGCTTTCGAGCTCTCCTTGAGGAGCGTCCCCTGGCGAGTAAGGATCTGGTGATCGCATTCCGCTCAACGCATGTCGATCGAGCTTTCCGTTGGTGGTTACAGGCCAATTATTCAGTCGAACATACTCTGCCGGGATCATGTAATCAGGGAGGCTGCGCTGGAGATACTCTCGCAGATCGTCCACATGGTAGGCCTTGCCACTTTGTCCATAGTCTGATGCCGGAGTCCAGTAGGCCATTAGTCGTTGAACGCCGGCAGCATTCTCCTGTGCGAGGACAACTACGTCCTTGACGGCTTCATGGCGTGATAGCGTTTTCTCGATCTCTCCCAACTCAATCCGCTGACCATGAATCTTGACCTGAAAGTCATTGCGCCCGAGGAACTCGATGGCTCCATTTTGCAACCATCGTGCGAGGTCTCCGGTTCGATACATCCTGTTCTTGCCGCCACCCCAAAACGGGTCAACGATAAACCTCTCGGCCGTGAGGCTGTCGCGATTCCAATAACCGCGAGCCACTTGTACTCCGCCGATATGGAGTTCACCAGCGACCCCAGGGGGCAATGGCGACAATTCGTCGTCAAGGATGTATATGCGGGTGTTAGGAACTGGAAATCCGATAGGGATGCATCGGTCATCGTCGTAAGGAGGGCAGGGCCAGGCTGTGACATCGACCGCCGCCTCGGTAGGACCATATAAGTTGTAAAGTTGCGTTTCCGGAAATCGGCTCTGGAAGCGCTGGACCAGTAGCGGGGTAAGGGCTTCACCACCAGAAAACACAGTCTTGAGTGCCGGACAGTCTTGTCCGCTTGCGCTGTCCAAGAAGACGCGAAGCATGGACGGAACAAAATGAGCGGCACTGACCCCATATTCGCCTATCATGTCCGCCAGGTAATCTGGATCTTTGTGCCCTTCCGGCTTGGCAAGCAACAATCGCGCCCCACAGAGCAGCGGCCAAAAAAACTCCCAGACGGACACATCAAAGCCGTAAGGTGTCTTTTGAAGGATGGTGTCAGTGCTATCGAGGGGATGGCGCTCCAACATCCATAACATTCTGTTGACCACAGCACGATGCTCGGTCATGACTCCTTTGGGCGATCCAGTTGAGCCGGACGTATACATCACGTACATTAGGCTTCGGCACGTTAAATCGTTAACGAATAGGTTCTCGCAGGAATTGCCATTGCTCCGGTCGATGTACTCCTCGGAATCGAGCGCGATCATTGTCACGCTATCATTCTGGAATTTTGAGGCGAGATGAGATTGCGTTAATAGCGCCACTGGAGAACTGTCCTGAAGCATGAACTCCAATCTGTCTGCCGGATAGGTTGGATCGAGTGGTATGTAGGCCGCCCCAGCCTTCAGAATTGCCAGTAGTGAAACCACCATCTCCAGACTTCGTTCGACACAAATCGCAACCCTGGATTCACAAACCACCCCTATTTCCCGGAGGTAATGTGCCAACCGGTTAGAGCGTTGGTTCAGTTCCTCGTACGTGAGTTGATCTCGCCCGCAAATCAGTGCGCAGGCCGCAGGTGTCCTTTTTACTTGCTTCTCGAATAAGTTATGAACCAGATCGTCGATTGGGTAGTTGCGTTCAGTGGCGTTCCACTTCTCAAGGATCCGTTGCCGCAGGTCAATGGGAAGCTCGCTTGCGGTTTTCCATAACTGATTGGGGTCCTGGACAATCCGCGTCAAAGTCATCATCAAATGGGAGGTAAAATCATCAATGCTCTCTGCAACGTAGATGTTCTGGTCGTACTCCAAGGAGCATGCAACGCCGTTGGGGTCTGAATGAAGGGATAGTATCCACTCCACTTCACTAGAACGCGCTTGAGATGAACTGGATTCGACAACGCGAAACGTTGTATGTAACCCTTCGGCACCCCAAACTTCGGTGTGCGGGGCCGAATAGCAGAAGAGTACTGGAGCTAGTTTGGACGAAGAGGAGAGTTGAGGTGCCCCACGGAGACTGTCCAAATCGTGTGGCCATCTCTTCACGTATGCACCGGCCGCATCGATTTGCGCCTGTATCTCTTTCATCAGGGGACGTACGTGTGAATAGGCACTAAGGTCGACCCGGATGATAAGGGTCTCGTCAGCAATAGGCGTGATCGCCGTTCCCCTTGTCACCTCTTGAATCCCATCGAGGCGTGTTCTAACCGCAATATCGTTCTCTCTGCTATAGCGTGCAAGGAGCATGACTAAAGCACAGAGATAGACCGTTGCAGCCTCAACGTGCTCCTCACTCGCTAGCCGGCTTACTTGGTCCGACATCTCAGACGTTAGACTCTGCACATGCCTACCGATAGCGGTTGTGACAAAGGCCTCTTTCAGACTTGTGACCGGCAGAGTCAAATATTCAAGCCCATTGAACTGATCGTTCCAGGACCAGACAGCCGTTGAGCGCTCAGCATGAGACGTCATTCTCGATCCGGAATTCTCGTACGAGTCGCTCTGGCAATCGAAAGTATCAGCGGGAATCTGACCAGTGAGTTCCCTATAACGCGTTCCTACTTCGCGTATCAGCCACTTAGGTGCTCCGTGCGATGAAGTGTGCGCGGTCGACGTCAAAACGAGAATATGCCTGTTGATGTCCAGTTTGAGCACCGAGATATGGGGGAGTCCACTAATGGGCTGCGACCCTGTCAGAGGCCACTCTTCCAAGAGACGTTCCAGCGTCTTCTCCGGATCGACATCCGAACTGAGGTCAATGTGCTGAACCCCATACGGAGCGTTCATGTTTTGGCCTTCCGCCATGTTGCTGGAAACGTCTGTGCAACGGCCATCGCAATCCGCCAATAAACCGGAGACACTACGTTGCAGCGCCGTGAGGCTTAGGGGACCGGCTATGTCAAGAGCTGCGACTGCGCATGCGGCGGAGCCAAAGGCATGAATGGCTTGCTCATTTCTGGTGTCGCGGAAAAACTTCGATGCCGCTGCTTGGACTGTCTTCATATCGCACCTAGCACTATTTAGCGTCCGCTACTGATTTGCGGGGGCAGATCGCGGGGTTTGTTGCGAAGGGAAAGGAAACCATCGATGTGCCTTCGGAATCACGCTGAAGGCAATCCCCAGAATGACAAGCGGAAGAAGAGCGGCGAGAGCTTTTAAGCGGGCCGCAGGAGTGACCTTCTCGTCCTTCTCCCACCGGAAAACTAGAATCGCCACCGCGAAGGCAGTTAGGAACGAGACAAGAAGCGTAAGGATTTCGGGAAGGTGCTGACTGAGGTGATCTCCATGGAGAATGATGCCATCAGTCGGAACAATCATTAGAGCGGGTGGAGTGAACACAGCAAGATACTGCACTATGTGAGGCAGCTTAGCGAGCGGCATCGTCGTTCCCGATAGCAGAATGAGCAACAGAAATAGAAGCTGGGTGATGACTGATGCCTCCTGGCCAGTGTTAACCACGCTTGATAACAAGATGCCGAGGGAAGCCAATGCCAGAAAGCCTAGTGTCGAGATCACCACTATTGCGAGGTAGGAACCGGCTAATGGCATGCGGTAGATGGATACTGCGATCGCGAATTCCAGGACAACGACGGGAGCGAACGTCAGATAGCCGAGAATGATATCGCTGAGTACAAGCTGGGACGCTCTGATTGGCGTGAGATGAAATTGCCGAAACATATCCCGTTCGCGCATTTCCGCAGATCTCATGCCCGCCATCAGCAGCGCGTCTGTCATTACGGTGAGGCTGATTAGGGGGCCCATCATGCCCGCGACCTCCAACGGATTCCCGTGTGCGAAGATTCCGAAGTAAGCAAACGTCATAAGAAGTGGAAATATGAAGTGAAAGAAGAAGGCAATCTTAACGCGATAAGAGAGGCGTAGATTGAGGATTACTAAACGCGCGACGGCTTTCATCTCCTGTTTCTCCGATCAGCTGAAGATAGACATCCTCGAGATTCACGTGACGGACCCGGGCTTCGACGATTTCGTTGAAATGCTTGTCCGCTTGGACTGCAATGATTGCTAACAGCCGACCCGCGCTGTCACCTCTCAAGATGTACTTGTGTGTATCCGAGGTAACCGAAACACCGGGGCCAACCCAGAGTTCGAGTTCTTCATTGGGCACGCGCCTGCGTAGTACGATCTCGAGTAATTCACCTCGGCCTAATGTGTTGATCAAGTCGTGAGGGGAGCCTATCGTGAGCAACTCGCCGTGGTCGATGATACCGACCTGATCGCAAAGGCGTTCCGCTTCTTCAAGATAGTGAGTCGTTAGGACGACGGTCCGCCCTTGATCTCTGAGCCGAAGAATGAGGTCGTGTAGCGCTCTCCTGCTATCAGCGTCGAGTCCGGTAGTCGGCTCGTCAAGCAACAGGACTTTGGGATTACCTACAAGTGCAAGTGCGAGCGCCACTCGCTGTTTTTCTCCACCGGAAAGGTGCTCGAAGCTTATGGATCGCCGGTGCTGGAGACCAACGAGGTCCAGAAGTTCCTCTGAGGGCAGGGCAACATCATAGAAAGACGCGAAGAGTTCGATAGCTTCCAAAACGCGGATCTTGTCCGGGATCGAGATGGATTGGAGTTGAGCACCCATGATTCGGCGCAATTGTGCCGTGTCTCGAGTGGGGTCCAGGCCAGAAACCCGAATGAGTCCGGAAGTCGGTCTGCGGAGTCCCAAAATCATCTCAATGATCGTTGTTTTGCCCGCCCCGTTGGGACCAAGTAGCCCCCAGATGCTGCCCGGCGGAATACTGAAGCTTACGCCGCGCACGGCCTCATATGCTCCATACGACCGGCGAAGGTCTTTGACCTCGATCACGAGAAATACTCCTTAGTTAAGTAGCTATCCACTAAAACTCTCGCGTCTTGACCCGCTCGACGGAGAAGGATCAGAGCCTGTTCAGGGGCAGCAGTATCGCTGGGCATATCGAAATCTGAGGTTGTGTCGATTAGAGGCCGTGGCTGCGTCTTTGAGAAATCACTAAGAAAGGGACATCATTGGTTTTCGCAGAGCCAATATGGACAGTACAGACACTGCTATCTGACGCTTGAGGGTGTCAGGGAACACCGTATCGGTGTGCAATGCTTTGAGGGCAGATCACGCAACTAAGGGCGGAGGCGAAAATGATCGCCTAGGCGATAAGGGAGGGACAGTTCGTTGAGTGAGACATTGAGACCGAGCGCAACGGTGAGATAGTGTGCTCGGTCTCAATTGAGAATTCTGGCTTCGAATGTTTCGGTGCGAGCGAGAACCGATCAGTCCTATTTACAATCCTGGACGATTGGATGGAGGTCATCGAGTTCTCTGGTTACTGCGCTCGCAAGGCCCTAACAGGATTGATGGTGGATGCACGTATTGCTGGTAGCAGAGCGGCCCCAAGAGCGAGCCCAACGACCAATAATACGGACGTGGCCAGAACCATGGGATCAAATGGGGTTACGTTGAAAAGCAGAGAGCTAAGGAGTCTAGACGAAACAACAGAGCCAGCAAGCCCAAGACAGCAACCCACAAGTGCGAGTTTCAGACCTGAGACAAGCACCATACGCACGATTTCATGGCGCTTGGAGCCAAGTGCCATGCGAATCGCAATCTCCTGATCGCGTGCTGCGACCGAAAATGCGAGCACGCTATACATACCGAGCACCGCCAAGACTAGAGCCGCAAGAGCAAAGCTGGATATCAAGGTGGTGTTGAAGCGACGCGGCGCCTCAGTATGTGACATAGCCTCGACCATGGACTGAACTTGCGTCAGAGGGAGGAGGGGATCAATAGCGTGGACTGCTTTGCGTAGGGAGTTTTCAATCTGCTCTGGGGGGAGAGAGCTTCGAATCACAATGAAAGCGGAGTCCCCGAACCGATCACCGGGTGATGTCAATGAACCAAGAGATCTACTGAACTGTTCGCGAAGTTGGTAGATCTGCTCCTTCGTCTCGGAATCGGGTGAGCCTAGCTTCACATCGCCGATTTCGCCGACGACGGTCATCCACGGCGTTGGCGTTTGCTCCGTGCCTAGTCGGATCCGTTTCCCAATCGGGTCCTGGTTTGGCCAATAGTGCTCCGCCAATCGGCGATTGACGATGGCGACCAACTGCGAATCCCTCCCATCGCTACTCGTGAAATAGCGCCCCTTAATCAAGGGGATCTGCATAGAGTTGAAATAGTCCCCATCGACGATTGAACTCGTAGAGAGGTTCATTCCCGCCCCCTTTGGGGCGTTGTAACCCTCGGGGACGAATGCATTGCTTGCCGCGTCGTCAGAACTTGGCAAAAGACTGGCGAGTCCGGCAGTCTCGACGCCTGGGATCTGCCGGGTTCGGCGAAGTAACTCTTCTGAAAATGAATCAATCGAGAGCTGACTACTATATTGCAATTTGGGAAGGGAGTAGGACGCGGCTGTCACGAACTCGGGTCGAAATCCCAAGTCGACAGAGCTCATCTTCTGAAAACTCCGGAGTAGTAGTCCGGACGCGGTTAGCAGCATCATCGCAATCGCGATCTCTGCGACAACCAACGCCGATCTCAGGCGTGCGTGAGCGGCCCCTGCAGAACCAGACCTTCCTCCCTCCTTCAAAGTCTCGTTCAAGTTTGTCTTCGAAATGGCAAAAGCTGGAGCGATGCCACACAATACGCCTGTGATTACAGAGAGTGCGATGGCGAACAGCGTGACTGTCCAATTTAAGCTTACGTTCTCCAACCTGGGAAGACTATCAGGTAAGAAATTAGCTCCGACCCGAACTGCCCAGAGCGCAATCAGGATACCAACTCCTCCGCCGATTAGGCTGAGAACCATGCTTTCCATCAACTGTTGCCGGATCAACACTGCAGGAGATGCCCCCAGTGCTTGTCGGACAGCGGCCTCGCTCCGATTGCGAATTGCCCGAACGAGCAGGAGACCTGCGAGGTTCGCGCAAGCAATAAGCAAGACGACCGCTACTGCAAGGAAGAGAGTTCTCACCAAAGGCCGAGCACGATTTATTGTTTCTTCATAGAGAGTCCGAACTACCGCATTGATGTGGAGACTGGCCATAAATGGCGGATATCCACGCATGATTTGCTGCGCAGCCCGCTCCGCGTCTGCTTGCGCCTGAGCGACGGTAACACCTGGTTTTAGGCGACCTACCATTTGGTAGTCCCAGGATGAAGCACCTTGCGCGATCTGGTCTGGAGTTAGGCTCAGGGGAACCCATAATTCGGTTCGTTTCAGACGACCCGCCAGCAAAGGAAAGTCGAATTGGCTTGGCATCACGCCGATGACCAAATATGGCTTTCGATCTAGAGAAACTTTGCTGCCCAAGATCCGGGTATCACCGTGAAACCGATTCTGCCATGTTCGGTAGCTTAGGACAGCGACCTGTTGTTTCTGCTCTTCCTCCGACTTCGTAAACGTCCGGCCGATCACCGGACTAACTCCTAGGGTGGCAAAGACACCTGCATTTAGCCGCGCGATGTAGATTTGCGAGGGCGTTCCTGCCTCGGAGAGTTCGGATGGAGTTTGTCGGTATGCTCCAAGGCTTTCGAATGAATTAACCTGAGATGCGTACACCGGGATGTCTGCGGCTGTCACACCCGCCTCGTCGCTTCCGGTCCCCACTCCAGTAAGGCGATCTGTAAGGACGACAATTTGATCTGATTTGGGAAATGGAAGGGGCTGGAGAAGAATCCCGTCCACCACCGAGAAAATTGCTGTGGTTGCCCCCACCCCTAAAGCCAGAACTAAAATCGCAGTGACTGCAAACCCCGGAGCTCTTAGGAGTCTCCTTGCGACGAATTTCATATCGAACAACGACATAGAGTCATTCTCCTAGATCCCTTCTGAGCAATCCCCGTGCCAATGCTAGGTTCTTGCAACGTGTTGAATTTAAAGTGGCAGAAAGAGTCTGTTGATAGTATCCCCGGTACGGCCGATGTCCGGAATCGGACATCATGTCCAATAGTGATCACAAAGTTCTGGGAACGCGCCGCTCCGAAGTCTCCCATCCTGGGGCGGATGATGCCCTCGCCTTCCCGCTTGCGTGCCCAGCGCACATTGAACTCTAATCTGATGCGACGAATGCCTATCGGGCTTGCGGCGGTGATCAGTGATTCACTCCTGACGCAACGCTCGAGTTCTCACGACCTTCCGGAGTACTCTCGGACGCCACCCAGCCTGGCAGGACGCTCACTGCCAACGAGCGCTTCAGAAGAGGAAGGGAGACGACGAATTGGTCGCCTCTACAGGTACGAAGGAATGTTCCGGAAACACCTTTCAACGGTCCCGCGATCAGGTGAACCTTTTCACCAGGTTGAAAATAGGAAGATGCTTCAACCCGTAAGGAGGAGTCAGCAACTGCTCGCACGGCGGCTATTTCATCATCTTCGATCGGAGTGGCGTGGCCGCCTTGACCGACAATGCGAAGTACTCCAGGTATGGAGTAGAGCCTTGGCCCAGCACTTAGATTCAAGAAGGTGAAGATATATCCAGGGAAAAGAGGGAACCCTTCGTTGAACTTGTTACGCCGAGTGTTTCTCCGCTCGCGCTGAATCGGAAGGTATTCCTTTACCCCCAAGCCTTTTAGTCGCGACGCGACGTGAAGCTCGTAGTTTGGACGCACGTGAAGTGCGTACCACTTGTGGCCATCCATCGACATGTGTATCAGCTCCCTCAGAACAGGCATTTCAAGCGAATAGAACTGGGATAGCTGAAAATTGCACAGACTGCCGTCATAACCGTGCATCAGCACGATGGTTCAAATGGGCGGGGAATCGCCCTCTATGTCTTGGGCAGTTTGTCTAGGCACCGACCTCCCAGGACAGAGGAGTTTGGCTCGGCACGGACCTTTCCGACCTATGTGTGAGCACGATTCTTTGGTGGCAGCTTAAATTTGTCAACCTTCTATTCCGCACTCGTCTGCCACAATGTCACTCGCGCAGAACGTCAAATAGCTCCGCTGGTTTTCGACCCAGGCACTCCGTTCGTTTACCTATTCATAATGCTCGACTTATCTCTGTACCTCAAAGCATGCGGCGCGCCAAAAGCCAAAACTATAAGCTGCTTCTGGAGCAGGCCACACTCGCCATTAGGTTAGAGGGTGATGCTTATAAGAAGCAGGTACCTTGTCGCAATTCACCATAAGCAGCGGGATATTTCGGGCTCAAGTGGAGGATCTTACCGTCTCGTAGATGGTGATAATGGAAACCGAAGAGAAGAGACCAGTTCGTCCGACTCGAAAGAATAGATCCCTAACACCTCAACAGTTACACCTCAGCATTCTCAGTAGCTGCAGTGGGTGTGCAGAATGCTTCCCTCTCGCGCTTGTCTCGTCTGACTTCAAGCAGTTGGCTGCCGGTCGTATGTTTAGGCACATAGCAGTACTGCAGGTATGCCTCGAACAGTCCTCGATTGGGCAATCCCCGCTCGATCAATTGATGAAGATGATTGCGGTAGAGCCGAGCCAAAGCCTCTGGCGAAATGGTATGGAATGATCTGATGCCGCGCTGTTCGACGCTCGTCTCCAGCCAGCCCCGTTCGATCCAATGCAACACCTCACGCCGCCCTACTTTCAGCGCGCTCGCCACGCTTTCGACGGAGAACATGTCGCAGCGAATCGAGCGCACCGAGAGACCGTTGCGCGCAAGGATACTCCGAATCGACTCTTCGGTTCTTCCAAGCTTCTTTGCTACAGTCTGCAGCGGATGAGACGCCAGATCTTCCCGCAGTTGCTCGAACTCCTCGGGAGTCCACCTCCGGTAGTCGTGCTTGCTGCGAAGAGCGTGTTGGCGAATAAAGCGCCAGCACGCATCCTTTGAGTTTCCAGTGATCCGTTGCAAGCGAGAGATCAACTCGATGAGCTTTTCTCCTGAGAGAACCCGGGCCTGTGATGCCAGCCGTTTTGCTTCGTCGTTCCATCTTGCGTTGAGGGCGGCGCGTTTTGATTGTGGGGGCATAGACGTTTTCTCTTCTCGTAGCGATTAATTTCCTTCACCCTTTACGACAGCGAGATAACGAAAAATGAACAAAATGAATCAAAAAAAACGTCCCGCTGATTCAAGCCCCGTCGGGGCGAGCTTGGTCTCGTCACCCGGCTGAGGAACCCTCATGGCTCTTCCCAAGCCTTCGGATCTCCTTTGGGTAACAGGATTTCCTGATCAGGGCAGCTGGTTGATTCCCTTGCTACGAGAAGCTGTCCACTCGGAATGGTCCGATGCAGTCAGGATGGCGGAGTCGCAGCTAGGCGACGATCCAAGCGCCCGTGAATTGATGGAATACGCCATTGCCCAAGCCCAGAAGATTCTTGTTGACCAGAGGGAAGCCTCGATAGGCGATGTCCGCCGGGTCTTGATGCGTTGTTATAAGAATGCGGTGCGCACAGCGCGGCGCCGGCAGGCAAGAATAAGTCTCTGGGGTTCATCTGGAAATCTGGATCGTATATCCGCGCCAGTTTCGAGTGATACTGGTCAGGTTGAAGCAAGACTGGATGTCGCAAAACTCTTAAGAGACACCCCCGAGAACGTCAAGCACGCATTGCTATTGCGATATGGCGCTCGATACAGCTGGGAGGAGATTGCAGGTGAGACGCACGGTACCAAAGACGGTATCCGGATGCGTTGCAAAAGAGAGCTGAAACGTTTGATGGATCACTACCGTCCCTCTGCAAAACAACCTCCGCGTGATCCACAATCAAATAACAGGAGATAAGCGGGTTGAAAAACATAGATAAACCCGTCGACGTGCATGATGACGATCGTTTCGCGCTTGAGAGGTTGGAAGCGAACGCTATTTTGCACTACCCGAATCCATCACGCAGGGGGTGTCCCTCTCGGGATGTTCTCAGGAGGTTCGTAGAATCCCCCCGTGGCATGACCGTGGCTGACCTAAATGACTTGCATGTGTTCCAATGTGCGGAGTGCACGCTGGACCTAAGACATTTTCGTGTAGAACGCGATGCGCGTATTGCACGGCAGACCGCGCAACAGCAAAGCCATTTCGCCTGGCGATGGCTGGCGATCGCGGCAGCTTTTGTTATCGGCGTGACGTTACCCGCTTCGTATTTAATCCATCGGCACAGTGTTCGTAGCAATTCCGAGTCGACCGCGAGCTTGGTTCTTGGTGAGGAAGAGGTCGAACGGGGTTCGGAAGCTGGAATTGTTGTCCCTCGAGGAAAGGTCACGCTCAAACTGGAGTTACCTCATGCCGCCCCTTCGGGCTCATATGACATCGTGTTTTCCAGGCATCGAAGCATGGAAGATCCAATATTTCGACTTCAGCGCGAATGTCAAGATGCTGGCATGAGACCACGGATTGCCGCGGACCTGGACCTCAGAAGTGTTCAGGAGGGAGGGTATTGGATTGGAGTTCAGAGCACATCCAACGATAAGGCCTGGTATACCTATGTATTTGTTGAGGGCAGCCACTAAGCACTGAAAGAAATATCTCGCCGATTGACGTTAAGAGGACGCCCTCCTCGCGCTGATAATGGGCTCTCTAACTTGTCGCCGGACGAATAGCTGTCATTCGACCCGTTACATTCTGCAATGATTCGACGGACTATGCGTTGGCTCCTTCCCAGCATCATGTAGCTCTCCCAACACGAACTCAAATGGATCTCACGATCTCGAGGGCGCGATCCAACTGCGTATCGCGCCCCATTCGCGCCTCAGTGGGATCAAATGGAACGAGTACGTGCGGAGCGATCGGTGCCCCGTCAAGATTCTTGCCCTTTGCACTAGAGTATGCTCCTTGAGGAAGCGTCAGCCAGAATCCATGCGGTAGCTTTGCCCGGGCTCCACTCCGCACTCTGCCTGCAGTGGGCAGCCCAACGACCGTCGCAAGCTCATTCTCTTTTGCCGCCGCCACCAACATTTCTGCCGCACTGGCCGTATGTTGATTCGTCAGAATTACAACCCGCCCATGAAATGGATAGAGCTTCCCCTCCCCCTTCGTTTCTAACCGAATATGGAGATGTTTGTGCCTGATCTTGCAGAACGCTGTCTTCCAGAAGAAGTGAGCCGCCAACAGCGGAAGCTGAAATTTGAAGCGAGGAACTTGATTAAGCACAAAAACGTCGATTTCTTGCATCGACAGTTTGAAGGATCGAGGGGAGCCTACGAATGTTCCGACAGGATAGCTGCGAGGAGACAAGCAATTCAACAAACGCATGAATCCGACTCCGCCACCTCCGTTTCCGCGGACGTCAATGATCAAGCCGTTTGATGTCCGTAGATGTACTAGAGCGTCGTCGATTTCGTTGGCAACGTCAATGCCAATGGCGCCAGGAAACGAGGCCAGCTTGAGATAGCCTATGTCCTCTTCCACTTGACGCGCAACGACACTCTGCGGCTGAGCAAATGCGGGTGGAGTATCTTTCTTGCGTGTCAGCAAGTTCGGACGGGGACCGGGGATCTCCACGCTCTTAAGTATCCCCCGGCCGTGTGAATCTCGTATCAGGACACTTGACGTCGAGGGCATTCGAAAGACAGGATGCTTCGGTGGTCTAAACGGAACTTGATTCACCTCGAGAAGAACGTCTCCCGAGCGGATTCCCACGCGGTCCGCGGGGCCGTTCGCGTGTACATCCTGAAAGACCCAATACGGGGCACCATCCAGCTCAAAAGGGCAGTAGGTAGAAGAGAGTGCCCTGCCTATAGAACATCTGTCTAACGCAACGTGTTCGAATCCTACATGCGATAGTCTCAGCGTCTGCAGCAGCTGATTGACGCGACCTTCGAATTCATGCCGACTGGGTAGCGCCAGCAGTCCTGATTGAGCGTCACTGAAACTTGCGTGCCATTCGTCAGTAGTCATGTCCAGGCTGCGCAGACAAGCGTCGACTCGCTGTACCAACACTTTGAGCACCTCCTCCTTTGCAGAGTGGCTCAGTTCCATAGCCATCAGTGTTGTCCCTCCCTTTCCCATCCTGACGATCCGTCACCTGATAATTCAAAGGCTGCCCAGTAATACGGAGGGAGCCTTTTGTCGATCAGACGTACCTGACTGTCCCTTAACGCGTCAGCAGCAGAGTTTCCTCGATGCAGATCCTCATAAAGGGAGTTCATCAGCATTGCAGTCGCACTATCGTCAATCTTCCATAGAGAAGCGATGACCGCATGGCTTCCAGCCTCTAAAAATGCGTTCGCCATGTTCGCGACATCGGCCTCTCCAAACGGGCCATCTCCTGTGTCGCATGCCGAGAGCGTCACAAGACCTGCGTTCAATACCAGCGAACGAACCTCGCGAACTGTCAATTGTCCATCATCTGGACCATTCCGCTCCGGTGCAAAGAGTAGCGACGAACGATCCGGGTACTCTTTATCTGCATAGCCATGCAGGGCAAGATGCAGAACGTCATATTGGTCGAGCGGCAGGTGTCTAAATTGAGTCTCAGTGGCAGAAGGCCCAAAGAGCAAAGTAGCTGGAGTACCAAAGCTGGATGCAGCGTTCTCCACCTCACTCTTTGAAGCAGGCAGCACTGCAAGAGGTGTTGGTGGCGCCATTCCCATGCGTGATGGAGGAAGAGTCCATTCATCATCCTCGGTCCATGGTGCGACCCCTAAAAAGCGAAACCTGGGCCGCTGTGCACGGGAACGCTTCTTCAGAAGGTGTAAAACGGTTGCCGACGGGGAAACGCTGATCTGGTGTGTTTCGACCAGATATCGATCGGAGTCCATGAGGGAGGCAAACGGTAGAAGGTGGAGTTCTTGATCCGGTACCACGACAACGTGCGAATGCATCGAATACTCGGTCACAGGCTTAAGCAGGTCACGAAATAGCTCTGAAGCACTTTCGCGGCTCACCTGCTTGGACGAGATGATCTGTCGATATCGGAGTATCTGATTCCGTAGTTGCTGTCGCCCTGTAAGCCGATAAACTCGAGCGTGCGAATATGTGATGGAGATTACATAAGAGTAGGGATCGTCGAGAACGTATTCGAGGAGTAATTCATTCTTATTGAGCGATTTCTGGATTGCGTCGAGAGACAGTGGGGAGTGTCTGAGATCTAAAGGTGGTGCAGGAGGGCTGAGTTCAAGCTCTAGATCGGCGAGTTGGGAATCGAGCCTATCACGTTCCTTGGGAACACCCGTCTGGGACAATGACGTGTTCAGCGCGACAATCTTCATCGCCGTTTCATCCGGCAACAGCGCATTTCTTGAATGACTCTCCAAAGCCTCAGCTTCCACTCTGCCTCTTACCGATTCGATCACTCGGAAAGCTGCGTCGATCTTTGCTTCGCCCACAAGGAACTCAAAGTACTGCGTATAAATGTTCTGCAGGCTCTCTATCAGAAAGCGGGTTGTATTTGGGGTCGGCGCGCTGGCCAGTAACATGTTGGCGATACGAAGACTTCTGGCATAGAGCCGATCTGCGTCTTCACGCTGGTCCATCCGACTCAGAATGGCTGCTTTGAGTGCAAGGTTCTTCGGAAGGTAGTACAGCTCCTGGGGCAGTTTCTCATTCGCTGCGATGGCATCATCGATGTTGACTAGGGCCGTTCTGAGCTCTCCAGAACGAAACTGCGCATTGCCATTAAGTATCCTGCTTGGACTATACCTCTCCAGAAGCCGACCCTATGCGCGTAGCTCAGTGCCTCGCTGTAGTCTGATTCGGAAGATCTATTCTCGCCGAGGTCTTCAAATATCTGCCCCCTGCTCAGACGTAGTTGAAAGAGATGAGAATCGAGATGATCAGAACGCAATCGCTCCATGTAGACACTCGCTAGTCTCAGAGCTTCCTGATCTCGGTGAAGGCCTCTTAGTGCGTCGATCTTCGCGTTGTAGGCAATGCTTGGATAGGCGATCTCAGGGTGAGAACCTGCGACCGCAATGGCCGAATCAAGCACATGGAGGGCTTCGTCGAATCGATGCAACTCAACGAGGCCCGCGCCATAGATACTAGCGTACCTGACTCGCGCAGCTGGATCGCGGAGGTACTTGGCTGCAATCCAGGCACGTGTAACTTCCTTCTTGGCAGATCGCACATCTCCAAGGAAAAAGTCAGCAATGCCCGCCTCGCCTTCGGCGCGCATCAGCAGTCGATATTCCTGCTGACTCGAGGCCTCTTCTTCAACTCGAGACCATACCCGTCTGGCGACGGAGGCATCATAGTTCGTAGCTAACATCCCTTCAATCACGCGCAATCTCAGACGAAGTTGCGGTGTGGAGGCGATTGGAAGATGCTGATCGGTCTCGAGCTCATTGAGAAGAGGTTGTATCGGTTCAAACTCGGCGCGCATAACGAAGCGGCTTACATGAGCATAGAGTTCAACAGCTTGGTTGCCTTCTTTACGAGACCGTTCCTCAATTTCCTCGTAAAGAGAACTCGCCTCTATCCAGCGATTGTTCCAGGCGAGTTCATCAGCAGCCCGGAGTTCGCCGGAATGCGGCGTCTTCAAACGAAGGCGCACATTCCTTATATGGAGCAGAAGAGCGCCAGTCGTTACCAGAAACAGCGAAATAACGATGGCCGCTACGCCGATGGCCTTTTTAGATGGAAACCGAGTCTTCATTCGTAGTGACATTAGCCGCAGTGATTAGAGAGCGCCTGAACCGTATCTTTACTTCTTACCTATATCCATAGCTGGCTATCTCATTGTGCTTTTGGCACGGTAGGAACACGAACCGCCGTAATCTGACCAATGATGGATACATCTCGATCCACTGTGACTTGGAAAGCGCGCCAGCGATTCGTCGGGTGAGGAAGAATGACCGCGCGCTTTTCATCTTCGTCCACTAGTTCACACCAGCAACAGACATGCTTGCCGTCTCGAAACTCCAGTAAGAACATGGGGCGCTGGATCTCAATCTCGACACTGAGAGGCTCCTGCCGAAGTGAGCGCCTGTACCTGTCGACGAGGGCCACCGTCCCTGCCGGAACAATTGGGTACAGATAGTTGTTCTGATGACCAATGACGACGCGAAGAAAGCGTCCGGTGTTCTTGGGCATCGCGGGCCGCAGGATTACAGTGTTCTCCGGGATGGCTACAGAGTCAGAATCATCCGGCAGGAGAATACGAGCCGCTGTATCTGCAGCGGGACCGATAAGTACGGCGGTCTCCGGCACGTTTGTTGGAATATCCGATGTGTCTTCTGGATGGTCGCGAGGACTGTTGACTGCCAACAACTCTTCGAGAGTGAGGCCGTAGATGGAGAGAAGGGCGATTAGCCGGTGAGCACCGATATCATGTTGACGTCTGGAATCCTTTTCGACACGCGCCAACCATCCGGGTGTGAGCTTATAGAGATTAGTCCCTCGCTCCGTGGCGAACGCAACAGACTTTCGAGCCACCGTCCGCTGACTCAGACCGAGACGCTCCCTCACTATTCGTAACTGGTTGCCGAGACTCTCCACAGGCCAACTCCTCTGCACCTGCCTGGGGGCTGAAAACTGCTTCAAGAACCTGCGCTAAATACAGACGACCTGACAATCCGACGTCTGCTCACAAAAATTATGTTTCCTCTGTGAGAAATCGCAAAGAACTGTTTTCGCCATGATGCGTATACGCATCACGCTCTAAGAGAAGGCTTCTTTTACGAAGCAGAGCCATGGCATCACGAGCGAGAGGGACGACAAAGATGTTTTGTTTTGAATCGATTGCCCTGAAGTCGGTTTCTCGATCCAAGACAAGGTCACCCTTCTATCAAAAAAATGTTCAAGCAGCTAGGCACTTGCCGAAAGAGATCGTATGGTTTCTGCACAGTTGGCCGGCTAAGTATCTCTTCACCGCTTCCGGCCTTCAACGCACAAGTGCGAGAAGCTAGCGAGGCCACATGTTGAGAGCGAAGGCGGGCCTGGATTCAGCGGTTGATGGGGACGGCGCGGCGATTCTCGATGCCGACACCGGGCTAATCTCCGCTTTGAACTCAACCGGAGCCCGCGTGTGGAGTGGGCTCTGTCGGGGAACACCGATCGATGAGATCATTGCGACCCTAGCTGAAGAGACTGGTGAAGCAATCTCCATTATTGATCCCGACGTTCGCGGATTTGTGGAGCAACTCCGAGTAGAAGGCCTAATTCAGGATTAATGGAACTGCGATGCCTTTCGACGAAATGAATCCCGTATCGCAAGAGTACCGGGCGGTTCTCGTGACGCCCGGTTCTTCTGGGATGCTTGCGAACCGAACAATCGACGGTCTGTGTCTTCCATGCGTTGAAGTTTCATTGACGGACCGTCCGGCTGAAGTTCTTCAAAAGAGACTCCTGGCCGCCTGGGGAGTTTCGGTATACGTCACCGACTACCTTCCATCAGGTCCAGATTCGTATTCTTCACCTTGTGTGGTTGGCGAAGTGCTTGGATCAATGCCTCAATGCTCGTTAGTGACGGCTTCTGCGGAGCAGCTCATTCCTGGACAGATGAACAAGGAAGAGCTGAGCGAGCTATGTCTGCGGCTTGAGGGAAAGAGCCTAACCGTAGCCGATACTGGACGCCTCGGTTGGCTTGATGAGGCATATCGATGGGTCGAGGATGCCATCGGAGCGAAGCTGGCGGGTAAGGACACTGTCCAACAGCAGAACATGGGTGGGGGGTTTGTTCTGCTTCGCCTGCAGGCGCTCGATGGACAGTACTACTGGCTGAAAGCTACTTCCGCTCCAAACAGACACGAATACCAGGTGACAAGGCTCATCGCACAGTTTGCCGACGGCGCAGTAGCAAAGGTTGTGGCTTCCCGTGATGACTGGAACGCTTGGCTTATGGAGGATGTGTCTAACGAACAAACATCTTCAGCGTCTGAAGTCGGAAGATCGTCATCACCTGAAAATGCGGCACGTGCTCTGGCAAAGGTTCAAGCAATCAGTCAGCACCGCATCCAGGATCTTTTGGATATCGGTGTTTTCGATCAAAGAGCGGCGATGACGAATGAGGTGTCACAGGAGCTCTTTGACTACCTGTTCGAATGCATGCGAGTGCAGCAATCTCAAAAAACGCCGCCGCTCGATCGCGCCGCTCTAGAGCGGACGCGAGAGACCTACTTGCGAGGATGTGAAGAACTGCGAGACTTGCAGATTCCTTTTACCGTGCTACACGGCGATCTAACCGGCGGTAATGTCGCCAGTACCGTAGCGAACTGTAAGTTTCTGGACTGGTGCGAGACCTACATCGGATTTCCCATCGCGTCGTTACATCACCTCAGAATGCACTTTGAGAAAAACGGAGCTGACGATTCCCATCTTCGTCTCATGGATCTGCACTATCGAGACGAGTGGAGTCTATGCACAGGAAAAGAGCTTCCCAAAGAGAGCTTGCGGTGGGCGCCCTTGATGGCTGCAGCATCAGCACTCTACGGCCGAGGCGATTGGTTGCACAACGAGGATGAAAGAGCTCGCCCCGCACGTCGCTCGTATTCCAGGACATTGGCACGGCACATGGCGAGGGCTGCGCAAAGCGTAGCTGAGAGAGCTGCTCTATGTGTCTAGCGAACGGTGTTGCGGTTGAGGTCATCGATACTTTGCATGGGATGGAGGTCGCGGACCCGTTCCGTTGGCTTGAGGATCGCACGTTGCCCGAGACGGAAGAATGGATCGCGCTTCAGCAGGAGAAGTGTGATCGCTACTTCGATGCCATACCTGAGGAGTATGGAGCGATTAAAGAAGAGCTTCGGCGTCATCTGGACGTGGAGGTCGTCGATCAGCCTGTGCGCATTGCAGATCGCTATTTCTTCAGGCGGAAGAACCACGGGCACGAGCGTTCCTGCATCTTCATACGGGATGCGAACACGGGCGTAGAAAGACTCCTGGTTGAGCCTGACTCTGCAGATCGCTATATCTCCGTAGGGATCTATCGGATCTCCCCTGACGGCTCAGTCGTCGCTTTCTATAAACAGAGTGGCGGCTCAGACAAGCGAAGCGTGCATTTTGTAGATGTCGGCTCGGGTCGTCTGCTTCCGATTGAGCTTCCATGCGGGTATTTGAGGGGCCTGGTATTCAGACCGGAACTGGACGGCTTGTTCTACTGCCAGGAGGTGGCAGGGACCGAACACGCTATCCATTTTCTCTCGCTCCTTGGCGATCAGGAAGAACGGGTCGTGTTCACCTGCAAACGTCAAGGAGCGAGCAAGCTATCCCTCATCGGAGACAGCAACACCCTTGGGGCAACCTTGATCGTTGAGCGAAGCGGCAAACGCGAGCTCGATTGTTGGGTCGCGAATATGCACTCAAAGACGGAGTGGACCAAGGTGTTTGCCGGTGCGGATCGATCCGCCTTCCCGCTGTTGTATCGAGACCGGCTCTATATCTTGCGCGCAGCCGCTGTGCCAGGCGCGAGTCTCGTTGAGTGCGATCGGCACGGAAACGCTCAGCGTGAAATCGTGCCGAAACAGTCAGGGTGGATTCTTCAGGTTGCCTTCCTTGGGGACGTTGTCTATCTGTGCACGCAGTGCGGCAACAGGACGTTCATCCATGAGTGGAGTTTGGCCTCACAAAACGGCCGAAGGGTTGAAAATTTTGAGCATGGCTCGGTGAAGGTAGCCAAGGGAGTGTCTTGCGGAGAGTCCTTGTTCTTGGTGCATGAGGACTATTGGCAGTCCCCTCGGCTGTACGAGCACAACGTCGTAGATGGGAATGTGACTCTATGGCATCAGAACGATGCCGATACATTTCCAGCGACCGTGGCTCACAGGTCGGCATTATCTTCGGACGACGTCAGCATTCCGGTCACCCTAATTAAGAAGCACGACGCCACCAGCCATGCGGCGCTAGTTATCCCCTATGGTTCTTTTGGTAATGTAGTTCTCCCGCAGTATTCAGCGTTCATGTCTCTGATGGTAGAACGGGGCTTCACTCTGGTTGTGCCGCATGTTCGCGGCGGTGGCGAGGGAGGTGCGGAGTGGCATGAATCCGGTCGTCGGCGCAACAAACTGAGGTCCGTCGAAGATCTGATCTCCGTCGTTGAGCAGCTTCCGTCTTTCAGTGAGATCGGGCCCGGAAAGGTGGCACTGTACGGAGCATCAGGAGGTGGCCTGCTTGTGGCGGCTGCGGCGATGCGCGTACCCACTCTGTTCCAAGCGATCGTGTCGATCGGCCCCTTGTTGGACATGCTCCGTTACGACAGGTTCGGGAAGGCCAGACGCTGGATCGAGGAGTTTGGGACGAGCGAAATCGAAGAAGATTTCGTTGCCTTGTACAGCTATTCGCCCTATCACAACATCCCGAGCGGCGAAATATTACCGGCCTTTCTGTTTGTGACTGGAGACGAGGACGATCGTTGCGATCCGGCACACGTACGGAAGATGGTTGCGCGGCTGGAGGAAGATTCTGAAGGGTCACGGCAGATCCTCGTCGACTACAGCAACCACCGCGGCCATGCGCCGGGACTGCCACTTGAAGATCGGGTTGAATCGCTGGCAAGGCGGGGCGCATTCCTTCTTCGAGAATTGGATCTCCCACTGTTCCATGGAGGGCTTCAATGACACTTCTCGTCCTCAAAGCATGGTTTGCTCTCGCATGGTACGACCTCTCCGCCAAGAGTCGAGGGTATCGCGCTGTGCAGGCGACGACGCAACAGGAGATTAATTTGCCGGATGTGTCTCGCTCTCGATCATCCTGGCAGCAGATTTGTGAGGCTGTTGAGATTGCGTGCGTTCTCTATTTCAAGCAGGTTCACTGCTTGCAGCGCTCCTCTGTGACCGTGCGGCTGCTTCGTAGCTCTGGCTGGGATGCGCATCTTGTTATCGGTGTGCAGATGACGCCATTTATGTCTCATGCTTGGGTGGAACTGGACGGTGTCGTAGTCAACGATAAGCCTTATAATGCGCCAGAAGTATCGCGTCCTCAGTCAGGATGCGGGAGGCCAGTCATGAGTGTAATTAATGGCATTTGGCACAAAGATGGCCGCCCGCTCGAGAAAGAGCAATTGCTGCAGCAAGCCTCTTTCAACACGAAGTATGCTCCGGACGGCACGAATATGCATCTTAGCGGGGCCGTGGGGATGTCCTTTCAGGGATTTCACACGCATGAACGTTCCTCGTTTGCACCTGGCCCTTGGGACGACGTGTTCGGCAACTCAGCGGCGCTTGATGGCCGCATCGATAACGGACAAGAGCTGAGTCAAGAGCTTGGGTTATCCTACGACGAAACGGGCGATACAGCTCTGGTGCTCGCCGCATTTCGCAAATGGGGAGAGGGTTGCTTCAATCGGATCGTTGGGGATTGGGCCGTAGCGATATGGGACGGCAACAACCAAAACCTATATTTGGCACGCGATCATGCCGGTACGAGGACCCTCTACTACGCTGAGACCGGAGACTCTGTAGAGTGGTCGACGTATCCTGAGTCGCTTATCCCATTGGGGTCAGCTGTTCAGGTCTGTGACGAGTATGCAGTTCGCTACCTCGCATGTCTACCGGTGGAGGATCTCACTCCATATGATCGTGTCCGAACGGTGCAGCCGGGCCGTTTCCTGAACTTCTCGAATAACGCACCAGTGCGAAACAAACGCTATTGGACCCCCGAGCTACGTGAGTATGGTGCACCTCGATCTGAAGAGTCGTATCGAGAAGAATTCCTGTATCTGTTTCGGCAGGCTGTAAAGCGAAGGGTGGCCCAGTCGGACACTCTCATCTGTCACCTGAGTGGCGGGATGGACTCATCTGCGATCGTCTGCGTCGCGGATCTCCTCGCAAAGGAAGGAGAGCTATCTAGCCAAGTCCGCACTCTTTCTTTTTACGATCCAACGGAACCCAACTGGGATGACCATTTGTATTACACCGTGGTTGAGTCGAAACGTGGCCAGGTTGGCACACATCTCTCCGGATCCGTTAGCAGACGGTCCTTCGATAGTTCTCCCGTCTTCTATCCTCTGCCCGGCGCTGACAGCAACTCCACGGATCGTGAACTGGAGTTTGAGGACTCCATTGGTCCAGGAACCGTAAGGGCAATCGTGGCAGGCCAAGGCGGAGATGAGTTGCTTGGAGGCCGCTCCGATCCAATCCCAGAACTGGCAGATTACCTGTATCGGTTCCAGTGGAGGACATTTACCTCCTGTGGGTTCAAGTGGGCCCGAAGCTTACGACGGCCGCTTATCGCGATGACGCTTGACGCTAACCGCTTTATACGGAAACAATACCCACGCCCGAAGATGGCTCCTAAGAGCCTGCCACCGTGGATGCAAGCGTTACCCATGGAGAGTGGGGGAACGGCATCGCTGAGATTGTGGCAGTCGCGCACTCTTGGTCATCTTCCCTCTGAGCTTGATAAGCAGGACACATGGGAGAATCTGACAGATACGTTGCAGCATCTGTTTCATACTCATGAGGCTCGCTACGAGTATCGATATCCGTTTCTGGATAAGGACATCACTGAATTCTTGCTTTGTGTTCCTCTCAATCAGTTGCGGCGTCCCAACCGACGAAGATACATGATGCGTCGAGCGTTGCAAGGAATAGTGCCAGAAGAGATTCTCGAACGTAAGCGGAAGGCCTATGTCAGTCGGGGACCCGCGCTAGCAGTTCGAGATAACCGCAAAACAATTACCAAGCTGATTTCCGAGGGAAAGCTGACCAGAAAAGGGCTGATCGGCGAGAAATCTTTCGTCCAAGTGCTCGAGGCTATGGTGCGCGGCGAAGACAGCCTTCAATGGCTTCCCTCGATGAGTCGTGCAATTGAATTAGAGCTATGGATGTGCCAAGCTGCTACCTCATCTCCCCGATGACAGTGCGGCCGGGCGATCAAGATCTGCATGGGGTGTGCTCGCATAATCTATGCAGAAATTCAGAACGAGGTGCGTTATGAAATACACAACTCCAACAATTCTCACCCAGCACAATGCCCTAACCGCGATCCTTGGTGTCAAGGGTATTCAACAAGCCGATGATGCCAGCAACCCAATGCTACAACGCACAACAGCAGCGGGCTACGAATCGGACGAGTAGCAGTAAGGGGGCCGCGGTCGCTTAGCGGCCTCCACTTATATCCGATTTGGGACATCGGCACATGTGCACGCCTGAATGGAAGTACAGCGCAACGCGTTATCTCCTGTTTCTCAGACATTTAGGAGTTCATTGTTGAGCGTTTCTTCGTAGCTCACTCCAACGCTGATTTTCGTTGGAGGTCTCTTTATCCTCGCGCATGTATCCTTGCAACCAGAATCGAAACCAGTCAACGGCGCCTTGCTGAGAGGCATACCGCTCCTGCGGCCTCTGTAGGACATGCTGCCCGTGAGGAATCTCCACCAGATCTACTGGCTTTCCTTGTTGTTGCAAGATCGAGTAGGTTTCCCATTCGCCCAAGACCGAAGCCAATCCTATGGCCTCCACCCTCACGGCTGCTGTCACTTTGTCCAGGTTGAATCCCGCTGCGTTCTCAAGCCACTTCGATAAACCTGCACCGTAAGGAGGGGCGCCGATCACAGCCTCTTTGCCTTTACGGTAATAGGGCAGAGTTCCGGGAACATAAAGAACGTCTGAGACGTAGCTTTGATCAGTTCCATCACTTAGTACCGCCGCTTTGTATAAATCTGGGTCTTTCTCTAACGCCTTCTCCACATACCAGCTTGTCCTGCTAAACCCCTCGATTCCAATTCGGGATCGGTCAATGAGACGCTCTCCCATCAAGCTCTCAATTGCGCTTTTGATGCCTCGGATTTCTTCTTCGGCTTCCTCGGCTGGATGGGCATGCCTGCCAGCATGGTCTTCGATTTGCAGAACTGCGATTCCCGCACAAGCTAAAGGTTGCGCCGCTGAGGCAGTGGTGAAGGCTCCGTCAACCAGGAACTCGTGTTCATTGAAGAAGCCGTGCGTCTGGATCACTAACGGGTATCCAGACGGAGGCGGTGGGGTGGGTGGTACAACCAAGCCACCGCGCCATGTATATCCGCTGGAGTCCTTCCATTGAAACAGAGATGCCTTCCCAAGTTGGAAGCGGCGCAGTTGAGGGTTAAGTTCCCAGAGGAGTCGGTCCTTCGTCCCCTTTTTAACCCAAAGGGTTGGAGCCGCATCCATCTCCTGTCTTATGTATAGCTGCAGGCGATCTGCCCTTTCGGTCAGTTCTGGAGTCGGCCGCCAAGTGCGAGCAGCACGATCGTAGATTCGGCTTGTTGATTTGCCCCGCAGTATCCAATGTGAAACGACATTGTCTGAGGCGTCATACTCCAGCGACATCAATACCTCATCTTGTTCCGGCGGCGGAGTGGCCGCAAGGCACGATGTCGTATGCGTCACTAACGAATACTCTGCGATTGCGCATGGACCAATAGAGTTGTCGGCATGTGGCGTCGCTTCCGCCACCGGCAAAAAAGTGCTCGTAAAAAGGATGGCTGCGCCTGTATGAGACCACTGTGCTTGATAACGACTCGCGTAATAGCCTCTTCCGAATGCAGTTGGGGATGTGACGATGGGTTCCACCTTGCCTGTGTTCAAGTCGGCAATCGCATACTGCCAAGGCCATCCGAGGTCGCGCCCTGAGCGCTCCGAATGTTCATTCGAAGGTACGAATTTAAAAGCCTCGTTTTCCGCGTGGTACACCGTCCAACTGTTGGGAATAGTTGCGACTGGCATGGCCATGACAACGAGCGAGCCGCCAGGAGATATCGATGGTAGAAATGCATGCGCGGCGCCATAGGGAAAGAAGATATCCGGAGATGATGGATAGATCATGGTTCTTCCATGGAAGTGGACTCGCAACTTCCAAGCCTCGCCGAGCATAGGAGTTGTGGAGTACTCCTGAGGGAACAAGATGTTGACTAGGTTTTGTCCGTTGAGTACCACGGAGGGAGAGTAGCGCTTCGGATGGGAATCAGGCTGTGATGGAGAGACAAGGTATGCCGTTGTGCCAGATCGAGTCACTGCTGGGCCTACATCGCTTTTCGCGCCGCCGGTTAGATCAATACAACGATGGTCTGACAGAAGCGTGCGGAAGAGGCGATGCTTTCCATGCTCCACTTCGGCACGAAATAGCAGGCTCCGCGAATCGGGAGACCACTGAACATCCGTGATAAGGGAACCATACGAGTTCAACTGCTCAGCCTCAGGCACACCGACCTTTCTATAGAGAAGCTGAGGACGCGGCGCGCCGGTTCCTCGTTCGACAAAGCCGGCCAAGCTCTTGGCGTCAAAATACCAGAGGATGGATTCAAGGGTGTTGGAGTGAAGATGCCCTTGAGTCGTCACGACTACGAAGCCACGCCCATCTGGTGCCTCCTTAGCCGTGACTCCCTGGCTACGAGTGAACGGATCGCTGAATGTTCTCATTTCGATGGAATCTCGAACAGTAAAAGGAAGACGGGGCGAATCAGTTTGTGCCGATAGGTGGGGAATAAAACAGCTACCGAACGCCCCGCAGAGAAGCGTGACTGCAGTTCTTCTGGACATGTTTTTCCTCGTTTGCCTGGTTTCCGCTAAAAAATGAGTTTCAGCGCAAACTGCATTGACCGAGGGCCACCTTGCTGATAGAGCGAACTCATCGTGCCAAGGCTCGAATCCAATGTCTTGGTTGCTTGTCCGAAGGTAGCGCTTGTCAGTGTGGGGGTAACATAGCCAAAATTCGGATGATTGAGGATGTTGAATGCTTCAGCGCGAGCCTGCAGCGTGAGCGAATCCACCAAATGGAAGTCACGACGCGCTGCCATGTTCACCTGAGTAGCGCCGAACGTACGAACGAGATTGCGGGGAGCGTTTCCAGCACTGATTCCAGTTGGTAGGGCGAAGGCTGCGGTTGCCGTGGATACAGCGGGACCGCCGTTTACCATCTTGCCGCCTGGGTACTGCTTGCCGTAGAGATACATCGGCCTTGACGGATTGTAGTTCACACCACTGTAGTAACGGGCTCCTGTGGGATCTGTGAGAGTATTCCCTGTGAGTGTGATGGGAAACGCTGATCGAACAATGAAGCGTTCATCCACCCCCCAGCCTCCGACGATCGCATTCGCTAACGAATGGCCGCGACGTTGAGGAATGTCCCAACTCAGACCTGCTTGTAAATTGTGCCGCAGATCAAAATCTGAGTTTCCGTATGTGTACGCATACGAAGCGTTCGTCGAACCATAATCGAGTGAGTGACTCCACGTATAGGACGCCAGTGCCTGGAGCCCGTGCGCGACGGATCGTTGATATTTCAACTGAAGCGACTGGTAGTTCGACGTGAGGCCATTGGGGAGATAAAACACGACATTGAATGCAGGATTATAGGCGGAGATGTACATCTGGCGTTCCTGTAGAAGACGCCGCCCTGCGGAGGCGACATACGACAACGTCACAACCTGCGAAGAGCCAAACGATTGATCTAGGCTTGTATTCCACTGAAGAGAGTATGGGAGTTGCAGGTGTTGCGAGAACATATATACCGAACTGCTGGCATAGGAACTACCAACATCTGTTGAGAAATTGAAGTACGAGGATGGGATCGGAAGGCTGACATTCGAGGGCGCGACATATGCCGTGAAGCCGAGTCCGGAAAAACCAAGCGCTGCCGTCTGATTGCCAGTATCGAAGAACACGCCTGCACCCGCGCGCAGCGCTGTCTCGTGGCCCGGTTGCGAATGAGCGGTCCATGCTGCCCCAAGTCGTGGAGCGAAGTTATACCATGAGGTTCTCCACAAAGATGTACCCCGAGGGGCGAGACTGATGGATGCTGGGTGACTAGGATCTCCCACCGCGGTATAGGCCATCTTGCCGTCTGCCGCGGTGGGCGGCGGATTGACTTCCCATCTCAGGCCTGCAGAGAGACTGAAGCGTGGGGCAACTCTCCATTCATCCTGGACGAATGCCGAAAATTCCTCGAACAGCGGGTCGGCGGTAGCGCTCTTGTAGATGGGAACACTGGTCGCAGTATTCGCCAGCATCTCAGCGCGACTGTAAAAATACGCTGTGACTGACGCCTGTGCTGGATTCAGGGGTGAGTTGAAGTGACGTTGATCTAGACCAGCACGAATTTGGTGATGGCCGAACGAAGTCGCAAATGTGTCAGTGAGGTTCCATTGGTGGATCTGGTTGGACACATTTTGCTGCGTAATATACGTTGTGCCAATTCCATTGACGTAGAGGTATGGCAGGTATTGGTATGTACTGTATGTTCCCGGCACTCCAAGGCTGTCCTTCAGAGAAACTGGCACAGCACCACCAAAATCGTCCAGATCAAGCAGCTGTTGGGAGATGGATCGGGAGAACCCGAGTCGAAAGCTATTCGAGCTGCGATTGGACAGTGCAACATCAAGCCCTGTCGTATATGTGTCGCTGTTTTGTATCTGATGAGCAAGGCTTGAAAGCGTCCTGCTCGAACTCGATGTTGGATTGTGACTGTAACGAAAAAATACTGATGCTCGGCTGCCAAGATGTTGATCCAGCCGGACGCTTGTGGAATCGATCTTTGCCGGTAGTGAGTAGCTCTTTACGAAGCTGGCGAGACCGCTCAATGCTCCACCGACTGTCAACTCTGGTCCGGTGGGTAGCGGAAAGGCATTAAGAAGTTCCTTAGTTGGTGATGGAGCAGCGTTACGGACGGAAAGCGCGGGCACGTACTGAGTTGTAGCAGCCACAGGCTGGACGACCCTGAGTCCTTCGTAGGAAATGAAAAAGAAGCTCTTGTCGTGTCTCGAATAGAGATGAGGGATCGTGATCGGACCTCCCAGAGTTCCGCCGAAGTCATTCTGCCTCAACGGCGGCTTGTGAATGCTGTTATGTTCGTTGAACCAGTTGTTCGCGTCGAACAGGTCGTTTCGCAAATAGTCGAACGCAGTCCCATGAATTGAGTTCGTACCTGACCGTGTAGCCATAGAGAATTGGCCGCCCGGGGTACGACCGTACTCGGCGGAATATGTGGAGCTTGATACTCGGAACTCTTGCAAGGCATCGACCGAGACCAGGCTTTGTGTAGTGCCTAATGCAGTAGAACCAGCGACTGACCCAGTCGTCCCGACCTGCGCTGAGCCATTTGCATATCCTGCTCCGGTGTTACCGGAGATACCGTCAATCGTGTAGTAGTTGGACTCGGTGCGTTGGCCGTTGACGCTGAAGTCTCCTTGGTATTGGACAAAACCGTTACTCTGAGGGCTTTGGGTTGTAACCCCAGGAGTCATCGAAATTAGGTCCTGAAAACTTCGTCCGTTGAGAGGCATGTTCTTCACAAATTTCTGGTCGACAACGGTACTCACCGAGGCGTCGGTTGTGTTGAGAGTTGGACCGGTTCCGTCGACGGTGACGGTTTGGTTCTCGGGACCTACCTTTAGAGCAACGTCCAAGCGACGTGAGTCGCCAACATTTAGCACAAGGTTGTTCACGACCACATCTGCGAAATGATCCTTCGAGACAGTCAGCTGATAGTTGCCTGGCTTCAGGAACGCGAAGGCCGCCACGCCCGTCTTGCTTGACCTGAGATGCTGCGATTGATTCGTCATCGTATTGCGTACGTCCAACGAAGCACCTGCAACGAATGCGCCGGTAGTGTCTCTTACTGCGACGGATAGGGCTGCGGAGCTGGACTGAGAACAGACAGGAAGAGTATGAAGTGTGAGGGTCGTCACGATGACGATAAGGGCTCGATAAAGTCGACTTGCGGACCGGGAAAAGGGCATGGCTCTCCTAAGGCTTTCTAGAAGCCGAAAATTTATGGAATAAGCTACTGGCTATCTGTCTTATTGGGTTAGCGGAGGCTCTCAGCGACGTGGATGAGTTCGCTCTCCTGTTGATAGGTCGCTGTCAGTAGTGGCAGGAGCTCACTGCTATCAGCGGTAGATGCGGGGGCTGAGGTACTCAAAGCAAACCCCAACGAGAGAAGGCGATCCAGACGATCCGCATTTTGCATCAGACTTTCGCTTCGTGAAGCAAATGAAGCAACATCGGCGATTGCGGGGCGGGGGCCTCGACTATTCATGCCCTCTGGATCGAGGATGCGAATGACATCTTGGAGTGAGGCGTCTGCGGAACTAAGATGTTTCCAAACCATCGAAGCCCAAAGAACCTGTTCTTCCTGAGAAAGGGAACGTAGTTCAGATACGGTGAAGCACCGCGAAGCGAGACATGCGTTGAGCCAAGCTTCGCGGTGGAACCTCGCACCATCGCTCAAAATCCTCCGAGCTGCACGTTCTAGAACATCCCGCTCTTCGGGAGTTATCTGCCTCCCTCGCGTAGAGAAGTTCCTGAGCAGTTCGACCCACGGAACCGGCTGCTGTACCGCTTCAACCGATGTGATGTGAGGTTGTGATACCTGACCGAGGATCGGATGTTCAGTCCTGATCTCTTGAGCAGAATGAATATCGAGCAAAAGTTGTGTGCCTCCCGTCAGGCTTCGCAATCTGCGAATGAGCATGCGCTTTTCGATATCTGTGGGGAGAACACCGCTCAGACGGACGATCCCATGTGGCAACCGCTCCAGATCGATCGTGTCTTCACTGCCAGGACTGTCTCCAAGAACTTTGAGAGCATGCAAGGCTAAAGACAAACCAGAGCTATGACCGCTTTCCCGCTGACTGGAACCTACAGTTGCATCTCGGCTCTGATCCAGATTCTGGCGCCGAAACTCCTCCGCAGACAGAATGTTGTAAGACACCTCAACAAATCGATAGGTGCTGGTCGCATTGGCCTCCTGTACCTGGAGGTTCTCGCTGACCGGATGGAGACTCGATCCGACTAGTTCGATATGGCCTTCGACAACTCCGTCTACAGTGTGATTGGTCGTGCGATGGAACCCTAGGTCATACCCGGACGGCGTGGACGAGACGGTAATTGATTCCTCGCCTGCAAGTAAGAGAAAATCCTGGACATCGGGCACATGAGTCCACAGTGCGGATGGCTCATCCTTTGTTTTCTTTCTCCCCTCATGGTGCGTGGAGGTATGTATTTCTCCATTCTCGTCGCTCCATCGATCGTCCAAGAGATCGCCGGAGGAGGAGCGCAAACGAAGGTTGGACTGCTTCGCGGATTTTGAGCGAAGCACTTCCACGCTCCCGGAAGTCAGAGTGGGACTCGCGGCTGAGTGTCGATCGAGGTTGTAGATTGCGTGTATACCTCCGCCGTCAGGAATAGCCTCACGACTTTTTTGCTGAGAAGCCGTAAGAAGGTGATTGCCAGTAGGTAACGACATCGACGGGACCAGTGTCTCTGCTGACTTGTGAAAGAAGCCTGCCGTAAGGAGTACGAAGGCAACTGCCGCCGCACCACCCCATTTGCCGCCAGTGAAATGCCGTAGGACTTCGACTATCCAACGCACGATCTCTCTTGGAGACCTGGATTTTCGTCTGGAACCGACGCCTTGATCTTTCAGGGACGTCCTAGAGGCGTCACTATCGAGGAGAGAGTCATCATCCGGATGCTCGAGCAGAGGGTCATGGTAGTAGACCTCAATTACGGGAGCCCCATCCGTAAAACGGAATTCAGCGGAGAGAGTCCGCCCTCCGCTGAATTCTGCGCGAGCTTCGCGTACCTCGAGCAACTCCGCGCCTTGTTGGAGGTCGAAGTACAGCATCGGGACACCCTGTTCGCTGCGGATCTCTACGAACTCGGGCTTTGAAAGAGGCTTCAGGGTAAGCTGAAGCCTCGACTCAGCGCCAGTAACCACTTGTACGCTTCGCAGTTGACCGTCGACAATGATCTGGAGCTTTGTAGGGCGATGCTCAAAAACCTCCCGCCCTTTTCTGCGGAGTTTTTTAAGTCTGTCAAGTTCAACACCTCGTGATCCTGAAGTGGAATCCCCCGATCCGGCCGGATCAGGAAATAGCTGGAGTAGAAGATCTGGAATACCCAATGCCTGTCCTGCCTGATGAAGGCATAGGCGGCAGCTCCCGAGATGGGCGGCCTGCTCAAGGCTGAGCAATCTCTGGGCGTCGGAGTAAACAGCATCAAGATCGGCAAACACGTTGTGTGTGCCAACTGCCTCGAAGAACATTCTTCTCTGTAGTTCGGCGAATAACAGTTCTGTCTCTTCGGGAAGGCTGTTGGGAAACTCCGGAATGCTCTTATCGTGGCCCTGTATGAACCGAAGGACCTGCGGACGTTCGACATAAGCCTGCGCCTCAAGACGAGTCCTGAGCAACATCTTCTCGAACGTCTTTCTATTCACCTTTAGGAGGGCCATGATCTCGCTCGGCAGGTAGCCGAAAAAGAAGCGCATGATGAAAACTGTGGCACCCCGATTTGTCATACGACGAATGAGTGAATATTCCGCGATTCTGGCCAAGTCTCTCCGTACATTGAAGAGCTGCCCACGATCGACCGCGATAAGGGCCGATTCGAGAGAGTCAAAATCGACTAGAGCGAGACGTGTGGATGCATCCTTGCCCTGGCGCAGACGTCGTGAAGTGAATAGATTCTTAAGAGCTTTGCGTAGGTATGCCTGCTCGTGAGAAGGGTCGTTGAAATGCGGAGACTCTTCGAGTTGAACGAAGTTGATATAGAGTTCCTGGACCAGATCCTGCGGATCCTCCGAGGTCCCAACTACGAGATGGCGGGCACGTTGCAGAAGCCAGTTGTAGTGTTCGAGGAAGATACTCTCGTGAGTTCGAGATATCTCGTCTCCTCTCAAATGTGAATGTAAAGACAAGTGGCCTCCTGAGCGCTAACACGTGGTTAGCGGGGTTGTGGAGACACGGTGATCCAGACGTACCGTCGTTAGGTCGTCGGGATGAAAGCCGGCTGAGTATAGGCAAGAGGCCACTCGAGGTGGTCTGAGTAGGCGGGAGAACGCAAAAAAGGGGCGGTCAGTTTATGCTGACCGCCCCTTTTGGGGATAGAGATTTAGATCTGGATGTTAACCAGGAGATAAGGAGAATGACGCTCTCCTAAGCCAATGTATCTATGCTTCTCTAGAGGACAACTTGTGGTGTCTTCGGTGTGCATCCCTGGTATCAGGGGCCAGAACCGGGAGTAACGGGGGAGACAACTTTAGGCCACGGCCGCGGATTGTCAGGATGGGATTAGGTAGGCGATGCCTATTCATCTTTCTTCTCAGCCGCTGCAAAAGAGCCTCAAGGGCGTCGTGCGATCGTCCCACTCTTCCGGCCCATACATGATCCAACACTTCATTGATAGACACGGTCCGATGAGGATTCGCGGCGAGCCTCTCGAGGAGAGAGACTTCCATTGCGGTGAGCTGGACAGGACTCTGATCCGAAAGCAGGATGCGCGTCTTACGATCGATGACGAATTTTCCAATGGAAGTCCGTCGGTCTTCGCCAGCTGCTTCTCCGAGTTCACGCTGCCTTCTTCTCAGGTGAGCATGGAGTCTGGCTAAGAGAATCGAAGCGTGGGCTGTTTTCGGTATATAGTCATCTGCTCCGGCATCAAGCGAGGCTGTTTCGTAGAGCTCCCCTCTCAGAGTCGTATAGACGATGATCGGACACAGGACCGGTCTCGCGCGAAGTTCCCGTATGAGGGCTGTACTCTTCCCGAACTCTTCTCCAAGGATCTCGACTTCCGGGGTTCGGTTCTGGTCTAACTCTGGGCGCGACAGAAACTCCATGAGGATCAGGTCGTATTCCGTCTCTCGCGCTAGACGCTGGGCTGTGACGCCTCCTTCCGCGACGTCTACATCGAAGGCATACCGCCTCAGTGTCTCGACGACCACTTCTGCACTCTCGCGCGACCTGTCAATAAGCAGGATCGATTTCATGGCAATCCAAAGAAAATAATAGGGTTATCCGCACATTCACTATGGGCGAGTAGGGAGCCAGATGTGAAAAGATGCACTGAGAGATCATTTTATTTACCGCTAAAGTTCATGAAACTGATCTAAGTGTCGCATTTGAAAGCCCAATTTGGCCGCCGCCTTCGTGAATTGAGAGATGCGGAAGGATGGAGTCGAGAAGAGTTCGCCGGCAAAGTAGGCCTTAGCGTGCGACGCATCGCCACGATTGAACTGGGAACAGGGTGGCCGAGAGCAGAAACGGTTGAGGCGATCGCCAAATCATTCAACATTGAAGTACGCGAATTGTTCGATTTTTCTCCACTACGGTTCCTCCCGAGACGCTCCATATAGGTCGCAAGCCTATCTCCAATCCACACTATCGTGTGGATTCACTCCTTAATCTATCCCCACGATAGTATGGATGGCGAGAGATATCTGTGTTGCTTTGGGCGAAAGAATTCGTGACCTTCGGACGGCTCGTGGCTGGCGGCAGATTGATCTTGCTGAGCAGGCCGGGTTTCACGAGAATTACATCTCCAACCTTGAGTTGGGAGACAGAGATATATGCCTTCGTAAACTGCAGTCTCTAGCCCGTGCATTCGACATGAATATCGTTCAACTTTTCGAGGGCGTTGAATGATTCAACGCATTTTCCCCCGTGACTCCGCTAGTCACAGGCCGGTCTTCTCTAGGATCCTTCTCAAAAATCGTTCCAAATTTGTGTAAAAGCCGCGAATCCACAGACCGTCCAACCTGGTTAAATAATTTAGGCTTTAAGGCGCTCCAAGATCTGTCCCCAAACGGCGTGGCGGTTAATCCCCTACCTCAGTCGTGGACATCTCTCTGAACTTATGCGGCCAGCTTCGCTCTTTTCAAATATTCTCGCGCTTGTTCGAATGCAAGCCTATCAACGCGACGCTGCTGGACGTTATCATCGTGACCGGACACCCATTTCCATTGAATTCTCTGCGTCTCAGCGGCCTTCAGAAGCTGTTCCCATAGCAGACGACGCTTCAGGGGACGACCTCGCCGATTCCTCCAGCCCCAACTCTGCCATCTCTGCGCTAGAAACCGCATACCCTGAATGAGGTACTCGGAATCGGAATAGAGCGTAATCTCTACCTCCTCAGGAGCGGCCTTAAGTGCTTCAGCTGCTGCAGTAAGCTCCATCTCTGAGATTGTCGTGAACGAGGTTCCTCCCGCGATCTCCCACTGACGTTGTCCGGATGTCAGTAAAGCCGCCCAGCCACCAGGGCCAGGATTGCCGATGGCTGACCCATCTGTGTAGATCACAATTCTTCGATTCATCATCAGCTCTCCCAAAGTGTTCCTGCTTCGTAGGTGTTGCTCATATAAAACGCGACCTCTCCATAGAGTTACAGCAGCCTGCAGACGTTATGGAAAGCGTTTGGATTAGCTCGCCGTGAACCCAGTGCTGTTTCGTCCCTCTTGTTTTAGTTCGCGCAAACTCCTGAAACTTCAGTAGTTTCCCTTTGCGGTAATCTTCTAAGCCTCGGCACGGCTGTCCACCCTCTTGACAACCGGCACGGACCTCGGGAGAATCGAATCTCTGGTAGGCGAATATAAGGCGAATACGTGATGAGAAATGCAGCGACTTTACGAGCACAGATTGAAGAGATGCTCGATGCGCGCATCCCCTCGGCGCTTACTCCCAAAACCAGATCGATTCAGGAGGTTATCTCGTGCGGAATAAATGAGATAGATCGGATGGATGCTTTCTGCCGTGGAGCTCTGTCTGAGATTTGTGGGCTTCCGTCAACGGGAAAAACGACCTTGCTTCACGGACTGTTGGCTACTTGCACCGCAGCCGGTGAGGCCGCAGCTGTCATCGACGTATCCGATGCCTTCGATCCGGTCACGGCCTCGCAGGCTGGCGTCGTCCTGAGCGAACTCCTCTGGGTCCGTTGCGGATTGCACTCCTACTCTCACGGAAAGCCCCTGTCCGCTCTCGAACAGGCTCTCGGGGCCACAGAGTACCTCCTCCAGAGCGGAGGATTCGGACTTCTGGCTCTGGATCTTGGAGATCTAAAAGAAAGGGAAGTGATGCGTGTTCCGCTATCCTCCTGGTTCCGCTTTCGGCGCGCTGTCGAAGACACCCGGAGCCTCTTTCTGGTCATAGGTAGACAACCCAGTGCTGGAACGAGCAGCGCGACCGTATTGGATCTTTCACAGACGGGCATCGACATCGAGGAGAACTCGACGGCCTCGAAGTCTCGGCATATTGGTGGCGATTGCCTAATTCAGACTTTGCGCACGCGCGGGGAATTGCACCGCTGCCAGATGCGTAAGCCGGTGCGTTCGGTTCGCTCGACAGGCGAATTCGCGACGCGCCTGCAGTCTTACCGCTAGAGGCATGCTGTGCTGTTCGCCTGCGTTTTCGTTCCCAACTTCACGGCACAGGCAGCTCTGCGTCACGAAGGCGACATCCGTGACAAACCGTTCGCTGTTGTAGCCGGCAAGCCGCCGCATGTGCGCGTCGTAGCAATCAACGCTAAAGCGCAGAAGATGGGCCTGTGGGGCGGTATGACCCGCTCCGATGCCGAAGCGATGGCTAGTGTGCAGATTCGAGAGCGCCGGACGGGCCTTGAATCCGCGGCCCATGCGGCTCTCTTTGACTGCATGACACGTTTCTCGCCCTGGTGTGAAAGCGTCTCGGATGACACGCTGGTGTTGGACATTAGTGGCTTATCCAAGCTTCTTGGAACCCCTGCTCAGATCGCCAGAAGCATTCGGCAACAGGCTCGGGGCCTGTCTCTATATGTAAAAGTCGGCGTAGCTGGGAATATTGATTCCGCTATTCATGCCGCACGTACGGCAAGGAACATTTGCATCGTCCCTGCTGGCAGAGAGGCGGCACTTCTCAAAAATGTCTCCCTGGAAGTGCTCGAGCCCTCTCCTCCAATTGCTGAGACCCTGACCCGTTGGGGTATCCGCACCTTTGGTCAGCTCGCGGCCCTGCCCGAAGTCGACCTGAGCCAGAGGCTCGGCAAGGAAGGAATGCGGCTGCAGGCGCTTGCGCAGGGCCGATCCGCGCGCATCCTATCGCCTACGGCGCGTCCACTCCTTTTCGAAGAGGAGATGCAGTTCGACGATGCTGTTGAAGATCTTGAGTCGCTTGCTTTCGTGTTTAATCGTCTGCTCGATCAGCTCATGCGGCGGCTGACAAGCCGTTCTCTCGCCGTTGGCGAACTTATCGTCGAGCTTCAGCTAAACCTTGCCGCAGATGGAGCAGCCGCGACAGAGAGGCTTTTCAAGCGAACACTGAAGCTGCCTGTTCCCACGGTGGACATCAAAATGCTTCTCAAGTTATTGCAACTGGATCTTGAGGCACATCCACCGGGAGCGCCTGTGGTAAGGGTCATGCTCCATGCTGAAGCGTCACGACCCCGCATCGTGCAGGAAGGCATGTTTGTCCCGAAAGGGCCGGAACCGCAGCGGCTGGAGATAACGCTCGCAAAGATAAGAAAGATCGTAGGGGAAGATAGAGTCGGCAGTCCGGAGCTGATCGGCGGGCATCTCCAGGTCCCATTTCGGATAGTGCGGTTCAGCCCAGGTAGCGCTCACTCGTCCACCACCAAGTCCGCCACCAGGCACACGTCCGTCCGTATCTTTCGGCCGAGTGTTTCCATTCGAGTGGAAAGAGCAAACGGAGCGCCGAGACGTATAAACTTCCACGGTATCAATTACCGCGTAGTGCAAGCCTCCGGGCCATGGAGACGTTCTGGCGAATGGTGGACACAGGGGCACTGGGGTAGGGACGAATGGGATCTGATTCTCGACTGCAGCGAGAGCAGCTCCATTCTGGTTCGCGCGTACCGTGATCTTGTAAGCGGACTGTGGTATGTCGAAGCGGAGTACGACTGATGGAATACGTCGAACTCCATGCCCAATCTGCGTTCAGCTTTCTGGGAGCAGCTTCCGTACCAGAAACGCTCGCGAAGGTTTGCGCTGCGCGAAATATCCCCGCAATCGGTCTGCTTGATCAAGATGGTGTTTACGGCTCACCGCGCATGCATATGGCGGCACAAAGCCTCGGACTGAGGGCACATGTCGGTGCTGAAGTTTCAGTGGACGATGCGCTTTTTGGAGAAGCTGCGAGATGCCGATATCCCCTCCTGGCTGAAACACGGACAGGCTATCAGAATCTCTGTCGCCTGATCACGAAGTACAAACTCAGGCAGAACCATAAAGGTCAAGGTGCTGCCACTCTCGCCGAGCTTGAAGAACACGCGATCGGGCTCGTTTGCCTGACCGGAGGCAGCGAAGGTCCACTCACGGAAGCCCTGCAACGAGGTGGTTACGACGAAGGGGTGCGTACAGTCGAGCAGATGGTCCGGATGTTTGGGTCACGGAATGTTTTCGTAGAGCTGCAGCGGCATCGGAATCGTCAACAGGAGGCGCGCAATAAGGCCGCGCTGTCCATTGCTCGAACTCTCCATCTTCCATTATTGGCGACGAACGGTGTGGCCTATGCCACGCCTCGCGAGCGAGAGCTTCAGGACGTGCTCACCGCCATTCGCCTGCACACAACTCTTGAAGGCGCCGGTACTAACTTGCAAGGCAACGCGGAGCGGCATCTGCGTTCCGGAAGAGAGATGGCGGAACTCTTTGCCGATCTACCGGAAGCCGTGCATAACACCATTCAACTCTCCGGCCGGCTGCAGTTCCAACTCAAGGATCTAGGTTACGAGCTTCCTCGTTATCCCGTCCCGTTGTGCAAATCGATGGCCTCATTTCTCCGGGAGAGGACAAAGGAAGGTTGGGAGCGACGGTATGGGCACAAGACAGAATTCGGTCTGAAACAGAGAGCGCGTCGTCAGATCGAACGCGAGCTTGCGCTTATCGAAAAGCTAGACCTTGCGGGTTACTTCTTGATTGTCTGGGACCTTGTCCGGTTCTGTGGTGAACAAGGGATTCTTGTGCAGGGGCGCGGCTCGGCTGCCAATAGTGCCGTTTGCTATTCCCTCGGCATTACCATCGTTGATCCGGTGGGCATGGACCTTCTCTTTGAACGCTTTTTGAGTGAGGAGCGAGGCGAGTGGCCTGACATAGACCTCGACCTTCCGAGCGGAGACCAAAGAGAGAGGGTCATCCAATATCTCTACTCCAAATACGGTAGGCATGGTGCCGCAATGACGGCCAACGTCACGACGTATCGAGAGAGATCGGCTTCAAGAGAGATCGGCAAGGTCCTTGGCCTCAGCGAAACCACCCTGTCCGAAATCTCGGCAGCAATCAGTCCATTCGAGTGGAAGTCACCCACTGAAACAGTTGAGCAACACTTTCGTCAGGCTGGCCTCAATCTCTCGAACACAAAAGTTATCAAGTATCTCGATCTTGTCGTACGGATGCAGGATATTCCTCGCAACCTGAGCCAGCACTCGGGCGGCATGATCGTTTGTCAGGGACAGCTCGATGCTGTCGTACCTCTTGAACCCGCAACGATGGAGAACCGCATTGTTGCGCAGTGGGACAAAGACGACTGCGAGGACTTCGGGATCATCAAATTTGATGTTCTCGGACTGGGCACGATGGCTGTCCTCGAAGAGTCGCTGGAATTGATTCGTGATGGCTATGGCGAAGATGTGGACTTGGCTCATCTGCCCGCAGATGAGCCCGCCGTCTATGCTGCGATTCAGCAGGTTGACACAATCGGGGTCTTCCAGATTGAGAGCAGGGCTCAGATGATTTCGCTTCCGCGGACTCGTCCAAGGTGCTTTTACGACCTCGTAAAACAAGAAGCAATTATCAGGCCGGGGCCGATACAAGGCGATTTTGTGAACCCGTACATCCTGCGTGTACTTGGGAAACAGGCCATCACCTATCCCCATCCACTCCTCGAGCCCATTTTGAAGCGCACTCTTGGTGTTCCTCTCTTTCAGGAGCAGATCTTGAAGGTTGCGATGGTGATGGCCGATCTCACCGGAGGCGAGGCGGAGCAACTCCGCCGAGCAATGGGCAGCAAACGTTCCGTAGCGAAGGTTCAGGCGATGGAGTCCCTGCTTCGTGCCCGTATGACAGCAAAAGGAATTGCGCCTCATGTACAAAATGAGATCATTCGGCTGATTCAGGCCGTGGGCCACTATATGTTCCCGGAGTCCCACGCAGCTAGCTTTGCTGGATTGACTTACTCGAGCGCTTATCTGCGGGAACACTATCGCGCTGCTTTCACAGCTGCGATTCTGAATCAACAACCGATGGGCTTCTACTCTCCTGACACAATTGTCCGGGATGCGCAGCATCATGGATTAAGGGTGCGTTATATCGATGTCAATTCGTCAGCCTGGCGATGCACTCTGGAACAATCGAACGGATTGATTCCAAAGCCAATGCTGCGTGTTGGTCTGCGTTACGTGAAGGGGCTGCGAAAATCTGCGGGCGAGGGCTAGTCAAGGAACGAAATACCAATGGTGCATTCCACTCTGTGGATGATCTTTATCGAAGAGTCCCAGAGCTTCGCGCCGATGAGTTGACGTTGCTGGCTGAAGTGGGCGCGCTCAATTCCACCTATGCCTCGAAACAGAATGCGAATCGTCGCACTGCTTTATGGGATGTTGCTCGAGCCCTGAAATCATCTGGGCCGCTTTTCGCAAACCTGGAGCCGGAACTGACTACAGCTCCGCTGGAACGCATGACGAATGAGGAGCGCATAGTTGCTGACTATCGAGTTTCTGGTATGACTACCGGACCTCATCCGCTTTCTTACAAGCGGTCGGAGTTGAATCGGATGGGAGTGACGACAGCGGTACGATTGCGTTTGGTGCCTAATTCGGAGCGCGTGACTGTCGCTGGCTTTGCGATTGTCACGCAACGCCCCGGTACGGCCAACGGAATGCTCTTCCAGAGCCTTGAGGACGAGACCGGCATTACGAACGTGGCCGTCATGCCCCATCTCTGTAAGAGATTTGCTCCACTGATACAGAGATCAAGATTCCTATTGGTCGAGGGAAAGATGCAAAGCGTTGATGGGTCGCTGACGGTTCGTGCAGAGCTCATTAAGCCGCTCAACCTGACAGAAGCTGAACTGACCGGTCGCAGTTTCCGTTGAAAGATGGATCCAGTTCGCCCTCTAGACGAGCAATGGGGATCAGTAACATAGCGTATTGAGATCCTTGCTCCGAAGGTGGTCATCATCGAAGCTGAAGAGAACCTCCGGAGTAGCCTGAAGAACCCCGTAAAAAACATCGCTGAATACCTGGCCACGCTGGAAGCTCAAGGGCTGACCAGACAACATCAGTTCTCCACGCAATATATGTGTGGGTGAATTGATTATGTTTTTGAGTCTTTTCCGCGACAACAATCATCAAAAAGTACTTCGGAGCTTGGTCTGAAATTTTGAGCAAGCTCGATCAGCTCAACTTATTGCTACTCCCAATGGTGAACCCTCCCCCATCTTTAGGTGCAGAAACGCGGTACTCACCACCTGCCACGATGGTATAAGTTACGAATTACCCTGCTATTTCAAGAGGTGAAGCCGAACTCAAAATCAACCCAACTTCAACCAGCACGTTTCGTCCGCCGTTGTGGCTATCGGCTGATGAGGCATAGTCGAACATGTTCTTTGTGTGAGCGATCCCCCGTAGCGCAAGCGCTTGAGCGTAATCTGCGTCGAGATGTCTTGATCAATTTGCAGTATCGTACACAGGGGTTGTCCTTCTCAGAGCGCATTCCATCGTAGTTCTGATGAACGAGGTACTTGATGCCGGATCGTGGAAAGAAACTGCGTGCCTACCGTAATGCTTGGGGTTGGACAACTCGCCGCGTAGAGGAATTCAGTCGCAAACTTGCTGAGATCTGGGACGATCCGGAATATGTAATTGATGCCAGCTATGTCTCCAGGATTGAAACTGGAGATGTACGTCTTTCATGCGTCGCTTTCGCTAAGGTAGAGGGGATGATCGAGATGTACAGCACCGGCATAAAAGGCTATAGCGACTTGAGGCCAAAACGCCGTATCTCGTTCGTCGAGGATCCCCTCGATGGACCACCTCGGACAAGGGTTGTCCAGGGCGGAAGATACGCCGAAAAAACTTCAGCTCTGGTTCATACGATGTATGCAGACCGAGACATCCCCCAGGTCACAAAAATAAAACCGTTCACGGGTAAAGATTCATTCGACGAAATTCATCCGTTCCAGAACCGGAAACGCTACCTTCGCGCGGTGGTCGGCTTGCAAGACACCTGCTTGCGGCACAAACTCACGCCGGGAACGATGCTGATCGTCGACCAGGAGTGGAACACAATACCGAAGTACGACTTCTTTATCGAGGACGAGCGCCCCATGTTTCTGATCGACACGCATTTCGGAATGTTCTGCTGCTGGTGCGATTCTCTGGATGACGGGACAATAAAGGTCGTTCGGCATCCAGCAAGTCCACTTAGTCCACTCCCACATAGACAACTGCATGCACCTCTCAAGATCAATCGAGATGTCAATATCATTGGTGAAGTGGTCTTCTGGGGGACGGAGAGCCGCCGCCACCAAGAACGGCGCATGGGGCGGCGTTGATCAATTGATCAACGGCTCTCCGAATGCTCTTTGAAGGTCAGCAAAGGAAGCTCCGCTGTTTTGCTGAGCAAGAGCAAGCACTCTCTTCAACATCGTGTAGTAAGAGAGCGCTGCATGCTGCCCGTAAGAGTGGAAATGGTAATCGAGACACTTGTTGATTTCCGCGGCACGGAGTCTTCCGACGTGCCATTCGAGCCTTCTGGCCTCAAGGCGAAGTGCTTCCGCTGTCTCTGCTGCTTCTGGATGCCATCGTTCGAGGTATGCCGCCATTTCAACGATGACTCGTGCGTTGTTGTCGATCTTGTTGATGCCGTCCATTCCACCCAGAAGCTTCCAAATATCCTTGCGACCCAGTTCTCTTGAATGTTCCTCCGTTTTGGGCTCGCCAGAAGCGTCTACCGCATCAAGTGCGACTCTTTCGATTGCCTTCTCGTCAATGGGAACAATCCGTTTCATTAATGCCTCCCATGTAGTTTCGCGCGACGCGCGATGCTTTCGCACATATTGAATGGCGATTAGCAGGAGAGCGACGAACACGACTGCAGACGACCCAAGCGAGATGAGGAGTGTGGTGTTCATTGTTTGCTCCGAGATTCGTTACGGCCGACTACGGCATCTCGCAACGCGGCAACCTGCCCTTCCATTCTTAACGACATCCTGCGTGGTAATGGCTCAGGTTGCAGGAGAGAATAGACCCAATAACTCTGACATGCAAGGTAGATAAACTGAAGCGCCATGGATAATCGGCCGACAAGCACTTCCTGCGCCTGCGCTTCTCCAAACCTCGCTGCCAACTCGATGGGAATTCCGGCGAAGCAATAAATGGCCATGCCTGTAGCAATGCCAGCCACATGGCTTCTCCAGTTAAGCCCGGCTTTGAATGACAGAGCCACGAGGCCCACAAAAAGTGCTGCATTCAACATGACCGAGAAGAAGCCAATCTTCTTTGAAACCATCTGGAAGGTATCGTCGCCGCCAGGATGTTGCATGTACGTCAGGATTGCTGCACCTGCGATGCTCACCATCACCCAAACGATGAGGTTTGATCGAATATCGACCGCCCAACTTCCGCTGCGCCGGAAAACTTTGCGTGCGATCTCGTAGATCAAGAGGAGCTGTACCGCTGCATCGATCAGAGCTAGAGCGTAGTAGGTATGGCTGTAAAGCGTGTCCCCGTAGTGACTGCGAATACAGAAAAGCCATACCGTTCGAACAATTCCTAAACCGATGAGAGCGGAGAAGGCGGGGAAAATATAGATATGCCTCTTATAGAGGAGAGTCCAGAAAACGATGCAATTTCCGACGAATCCTGCCGCCCAGAGAAACTCTTTGAGCTCCGTAATACTCATCCGAATCAACTCCAAAACGGCAGGATCGCACGGTACGACTCTTATGCTACAGGACTACGCCGTATAGCACGCCAAGGATCGTAGCAATGGTCGTGGTTGTTGCTGTGGCATGTCCGCCTGGATGGGAGGGCGGTACAGGGTCCGTGCCGGTTGGTATGTCACTTGCTTGGGCAAATGCTCCGCAGGTGGTTGCGAGCATGACCGCGAGGGTTACGTTCCTCGTCAGTTTCTTCATCGAGTGCTCCTTCGTAGCGCTGGTTGCGCTGCGCGGAGACTAGGCGAAGGATAAGTCTAAGTCCTTTTGATTCTTATACTTGCTGCGTATAGGCACCAAAGCGATGGAGACCTCTTGATCAAGCTTCTGCGTTTTCTGAGAGATACGTAGGAGTTATGGGCTCGTCATAGTTCCCTGTTTCTGGTCAAGAGAAAAGCATCCCTGTGATGCGTACACGCACCAAAGTGCTGATCAAAGCAAGATGTAGAGTTGGCTGCCGGAGAGGGCGCGATAACGAACAGGCAGGGAGAGGCGACCCGTAGAACTTAATTACCCAGTTTCCACTCATGCCAATTCATGGAACGGCAGACTATCCAACATGGTTTAGTCGGTTTCCTGATGCCGTTCTGTGTTCGGCTGCTTGTCGGAATGTGGAAATGGAAACTTGCAGAAGAGGAGCAGATGCCATGTTTCCCAAATTGAGGAACACATCAGAGACAGTTGGATCATTGGAACGTCCAGAAGACGTGATCTTCTTTGGTGTTCTATTCAATGAGAGGTCTGGCAACCCAATCACCAATAGTGACTTACTGAATTGTCTTCGGCGGAAACTTGCGACGCAGTGAGCGAATGTAATTCATTGTCCAGCGGTCTCTATGATCTTCCATCCAAAAGTCATGCCCCTCGAGCGGTGTCAGACTCCAGTAGGTGGCACATGGTGCTCCCAGAGGAGCCGCATCTCGTAGCACATGCCAGGTGCCGTTACGGTGCATGGTCTTGAGGTAGAGCATGTTTTTCTCCATAATCGGCAAGCCACATCGATGTCCATGTTCGAAGGAACAAAGGTAGTAGGGCTGATCAATTTCGGGGCATAGTTGAGCCGGCAGTGTCTCCTGCGTGTCAACCAAAACGAGCGACGCTGGAGAAAGAAACGGAAAAAGATCGCCATCCTTTAGTGCGACAACAAAGATTTTGTAACGGGCCTGTGAGAACGGTTCGCGCAAAAAACGTTTGAGAATGGGCTCGCTGAATTCTGCATCTGTAATGAAACCCGTTCTCTTGTAGAGGCGCGCCAATTCGTCGAGCGAGTAGGGTACCTGTTGGGTAAGCTCAAACCGGGTGGCAGAGGACTGTTGCCGAATGCCCAGGTCTTCCGCGTTTGAATCGAGGGCGCGGAAATGCGGGTCGGCCAAAACATCATCATCGGGATAAACCATATCGACAAACCAAGGAGCGTATCCGATACTCACGCCCAGAACATGGGCCAGGAGATAAAGAGTCTCGTGGGAGGCCTCGCACTGTCCCGATTCTTCGAGTTGCCGAATCTCTTCGGCTGACATCGCGCGCACATTGTTCATAGATGGATCGAGCCTGAGCTCGCTTTGTCTGGAGGACATCGCATCCGCGACCTCATCAAAAGTCGCATCTCGTAACCTACGCAGTTCATTCATTACGTCTTTGATGTGAAGCCCATCCATGTGTGAGCCTCCTGCATGTTGAATGCGAGGATTACGACATTGCCCTCAGCCTCGATTAGGCGAATCCCATGTGTGTGAAACCTTACGCCGTAGCGCGTGTGCTCTTAATTAGGAGTCGCCAACCTCGTGAAAGATTGGCGACCTGTCTCGCTGATTGTAGTTGTAGTCTCGGAGGCCCACCGCGCGCAGTCACACAAACTGCATAGTCACAATGTCATGCAGAAAGTAGGTTCCAAGGCGACAATCGGAGATCGACCAGGGCGTTCCTGTAGCCTGACGGCACTCCGTGCTTGCTGCGGGCATTCTTTTGGCGATTCAATCCTCCTTTCGTTCATGAGGCCTCAGCATCGCTGAGGGTTGCCGTCGCGTCGGAAGATTGGTGACGGTGGTTCAGAGTGTGACGAGCTCATCGTTCTACGTCAACCTTTCCGGATTAAGGATTGATTGTTTTAGTTGAGACGGCGTTACACCGATGAGAGCGAGGGATTTGTATTGGCTTCGAAGAAGTCATCAAGATGCAGATAAGTGCTTGGTTTCAAGGAAGATTGTTCTTGCCAAGCTCGGAGACCGGCTGTTTCATTCCCATGAGCTGTGAACTTCCCATGGCGCTTCTTATAAGAAACTATGGTGTCGAGCGACTTGCTTATACGAAGCCTTGAAAACGGGCCATCATGTTTGATTTGCACCCACGTTGATCGGCAAAGAGCCCTCATAAACACCGGTAATAATTCCGTACGAATCAACTTGAAAGACAGCTCTAAATGATTCTCCACGTACCTCCCAGAGGCCCTCGTCATTCGTCTCGTAGTTGAGAAGGCTTGAAAAATCTCGATCGCGAATAAATCGGAAGATCGCAGAGTCGATTCCAATGAATGCTTGCAGGGGGGCCGGTTCATCCCTCTGTTCGAAAGGAAGTGGCACTTGCAATTTGCGGGCGTCCCACATTCGTCCCCAAAGTTCTTGGATCAACCCTGCGCGCTTTAGGCGAAGAGAATTGTGCCGCAACGGATCGACGATACGTCCGGGCTTAAGTGCTGCTTCAGGCAACGGCGAAGGTTTACTTTTGTCAAAAAGTGCGGGGCTGTCTGCAGCACGGAATAGGGCTTTCGACAAATTGCTGTTGAAGATTATGCCAATGCTGAACGCCGGAGCATAGCCTGTCTGGGTCGGTGTTGAGCCTGAAGTGATGATCGTAGCTTTGTCGCCGTTCGAGTTGCCGCCGCGAATGACCAGCGGCGTGGCTGGCAGTGGTCGCCATTCGAAGCCGAAGCGCGGCTGGAACTTGCGGAAGTGACGAGGGATAGTGGGTCCCAGTGAAGGAGCATGAGCGTCGTGGTCCTCTTCAGACCTATGGACACAACCGCAAGATAGCTGCCGGGAAGCCAGCATCAGGCCACACGAATGTGATGCTCTCGCTTGATCTCAGTTCCCGGAACAGCTTCGTTCAGAAGCTTCGCGGCTTTGATTGCAGACGGACTCGGCAACGAATGGCGGACGCAGACATCCAGTTCTCGTTTGTCATCTTCAGAGATTCCTGCCTGAAGCCGCTTCCAGAAAGACCCTGGGATCTTTGCTTCAATCTCGCGGTATTCCATGGGCACGAGGGATTCGTTGTGAATTATGACCGAGTCCTGACTGTTCTTCTGGCGTCGCAATGTGGTCTCCAGACCTTCGACTTTCTGCATGCCGCGACTCGCGAGAAAGTAGAGAACCATCTGCTTCGTCCGCGCGATTTTGTTTTCTGCCGCTCGAGCCCGATCTGCCAGCCTCGCCGCTTCACTGCGGCAGTGCTCTGCGCGGGCGCTCAGGTTGATCAGAAATCGTCCGATGCGATCGACTTTGTGGTCAAACGCAAGACAGAACTGCTGAAAGCGTGACACAAGTTCCGGCGATACATTGGCTTCGCCGCTTTCCTCGACCTGCTCCTGTATCTCATCAAGCAGGAGATCGAGTTCACGGTCGAGTTCGAAAAGTGAACCATTGCTAACTGTAATCGACATAGCGTTCCTTTCGGGAAGCTGGAAGTGGTCATAAGGCCATAGCCACCATTGCTGGACAGGCGCAAGCCGCGTGGAGAGGCGCTACCTCACCAAAGGGTGCGTCCCGTTCTAGACAACACTTCAGCCGTATCGCGTTATGAATTGCGCGTATATTTCCCCGCACTAATTTCTAACCTTTGAGCGGGCCACCTGGGACTCTCGATCACACGCAGGTGGCCCTGATCATTTCAGGCAGCCTTACGAAGCCGTGTCTGTGCGGGCAAGACCTCCCCCGCGAACTTCATGAGTTCCAGCTTGCGTTCCGCGTCCTCTGTCTTTCCAGCGATCCAGGAAATGGCATTGGAGAGTCGCCAAGTGGTGTTGCCTGCGGGCAGGTTATAGGCGTCGGGTGAGTTGTATGCCTCGATCACGGCTTCCGTTTCGGACTTGAGCAGAGCTTTCTTCAGCATCTCCCGAGCAGGACCCGGCTCGACTTGCTGCTCGTGCGCCAGTCGGATGGAATCCATTCGGTCTTTAAGTGCCGTAGCGTTAAGTTGTCCTGCGACGACATCTCGGAGCGCGCTTACCGTGGTTTGGGCGTCGAGTTCGTATGTCCGCTCTGAATAAAGCATGGACTCGTCAAGGCGACGCCCCAGATGCACCTGACGCATTTCTTCTTGCGTGATCGCAAGGTTGGAGCACCAGATCCGGAGAAGGTAGGCGCGGATCGACAATGCGCCGTTGCCAAAGTCCGAGTTTTCAAGGCTGAGACCGTAAGCGACCATCTCTCCCGGTATTGGCTCGTAGACCACGGGCATGATCGCCTGCAGGGCCACCTTCGTGTCGGTCACGTATCCGTTGTAGGGAAGGGCGCCCTTCTCTTGCACTGCGGTGGCGAAGGCTTCAATGATAGGACGCGAATCGAGCCGCCGGTAACGATCAGAGAGGAAGCCGCGTACCTCTTCGTTGACAGAACGGATCAGGTACCGGCCCCTGGAGAATCTGTGCCGGAACACTGTGCTCAGGTTATGCGCGAGCAATTCGCGTCCCCACGGTTCTGATGTCTGTTGCAGTGAATCGATGAACTTGAGGGGAAGATCCGTAGTTTGCGCCATCTGTTGAACGGAGTGCCTGTGCAGGCGTTGGCGTATCTCTCCGCCTGCTTCAGGCAGGAAAATTGTAACCATGTTGAGGTGCGGATCCGCTTCGAATCCGACCTGCGCTCCGCGAATGAGTCGATCGGTGGGTTGATGCTTCATCACATGTTCGACAACTTCAGCGGCTTTGCTGCGGCCCGTCTCGATCAATTGTTCCAGCTTGTGAGTCGCAGCCGTCTTGGATTCCATAGTCAGCAACATAGAGTTCTCCAGGTAGCGAAAGGAGCCGCGTAGTTTGCTCGCGGCGTCATGGAAGCATGCGGCATCGCTGTTTGCCGTTGTTTCCAGAAGATTGGTTCGGAATCTCTGAGGGATGTCGCACCGGGCCGAGGTCTGAGTCGATCTTGCCTACGACGGTGGCTCTCGTTCGGAATGGGACCGTCAATGAGGCCGAGGGGTGTAGCTTGCATGGCCAGCAGTCAAACGATTCACTCTTGTCCGTGACCAACTTCAGAGAGAGGTCTCAAGTCCTGTCGTACTCGTAAAGAGCTCTCGTAGCTGCTCGCAATAAACATCCCGCAGTTGTTCTACGTGGTCGGTCTCTGTTCCACGAAGACAGGAAAAGGTGATGTCGTAGAGATCCATTACGTTCAATTCGATTCGGACGTAGTTGATTCCTTTCTTCGCGAAGCTCGATGGCAGCCGAAAGGAGAGTGCGGAAGGATGAGCGAGCAGGTGCTTCGCGCCTGTCATGGCAAGAAAGCGTCGGCCGCCAAGTTGCTCGAGGATCACGGCGGCAACCGCGATCTCAGACTTAGGAACGGGCATGGAAAACCTCCAGACGTGCAATTTGCTTCAGGCGGCTTCGTCAAGGGGAAACAAGCATCCTTGCGATGCCTCCCACTTCTCCTCGAACCACTCGAGGCCATATCGGGCTTTGGTGGCGACGAAAGCCGGGAGTGCGACGAGAAACTCCTCCCGAGCGGGATAGGTGCTACCGCAGCGTCGCGCATACAGGTATGTGATCCCTCTCGCTTCTGCGACTTCATGCCCACCCCGCAACGAAAGCAGACGTTCCTTCGCAGCGGTCTGGGAGGACGTCTCCGTAATCTGCTCGACTGCCCGGTACGCAACACCTTTTTTATCGGGATTGGGCTTGCCGGTTGCATCCTTCGCGGCCTGATAGATGCGGCGGACCTTATACACGGCCCATTCTGCTTGTCTGAGCGCCTGCTCAAAGGCTTCTGACGCAGCCGTGTTATCGCTTCGCAAGGTGATATCGATGAGAGATTTGTTGCGGTAGAGCGTGCCGCGCGGGTTCAGAGACAGGCTCAGGTGCTCGAGCATCATGGCCTCGGCTACCTGTTCGGGATGCTCGCGGTGGCGTTGAATTCCGTCCGCCTTCAGAGCATTAAAAGGGCAAGCGACGCATGCGCTTTTGCGCCAGATTACACCGAAGCATTGCTGCAAGTAATCGAGACAGTCCTGCCGTGACCATCCCCATTCGAACAACGGATAGAAACTCTGCCGCGACGGAGAGTCGTAGGTGATTGCGCGATTGATTCGATCTTGCTCGTCCGTGTTGAAGCCGAACGCGATTCGCTTCGCGGTAGCCTCGTCACTCTTTGCTCTGCGCAAGCCTTCATCTGCGTTGTAGCCGAAGGCGTGGCGTATAGGCTCTGTGAGATTCAGAGACATCCATCTTTCGATCACCCAGGCTTTGAATTTGAGACTGCAGGCGTGGCTGACGCCACCAAACTGTGGCACGGTCCCCGCGGCGCGCAGTTCATCGGACAGCCTGTAGTCACCCTGTATCCATAACGCCTCCGGTTCTCGTGTGTCAGACAGAACGGTAATGCCGTCACTCTCAAGATGGCCGGCGCGCGCTACCTGCACATAACGAACGTTGTGTTGACGCAGAAGAGGGAGGATGTAGGCTTCCACGAGACGCTTCGTGTCTGTATATTCGTCCCCTGTTTGGGAGGTGATGACGATGAGTTCTCCGAGCGGGCACGGGCGCGACGACGGGATCAACAGCCATCTCGCGAGGATCGCAGAAGACTCCACGCCCATTCCGAAAGATAGGATTGTCTGCATAGCACCTCCTGAAGGGCAAATATCTGGATGAGAGATCGGCGGCGATGCCTTATGTAGGGGCAGAACCTAACCGCATCCGCCGAACGCGGGTCTAAAGAGCGGATCAATACAGAAGCTGCAGATCACTCGGGTTCTCAGGAGCATTTCCATGAAATTCTCTCGACTGTATGGCCTCGTGCTGTCGATCGCTGTCGCCCTGCTTTCTCTCTCTGAATGCATGGCTCAACATGAGGCGGGCGTCTCGTCCCCGCCGCTTGGCAGTCAGGTGATCGAGATCAGAGATCTCAGTCCGAAATTCTTGGATTTCTACGAAGCGGTCATGAAGGAGAATGCCTCAGCAGACCGCCGATGGGAACTCTGGACAGAGAAGTATGACTTTGCGGCGGTGCCCCCGATCCCTGCGGGCCAGAAAATGGCGCGGGAGCGACTCGACACTGCTTGGTCGAAGTACCCAGCGGCGATCGCGAAACTCCGCCTTGGCGCCTCGGCGTTGACTCCCAATCCCCAACAACGGCTGGAGCAGGTGGTGAACCTGCTGCAGACCTCAGCGCTAGGATCTTTCGAAGATGGCCCAGAGCTTGCGAAGAGACAACCGTGAGGTCGGAGGTGCAACCGGTGTTCTCTGCGCTCTCCAGCAGGTCAAGAATCGCTTTCTTCATACCTTCATCGGCGAAGTGATTCGGCTGCCAGGATGCTCCCGGATCGAACAGCACGGTAAACACATCCTCAAGCTGGTTGTCCTTTACATAGATAGTGCCGCGATCATCGATGTCGTCCGAGGAGTCCCAGTGAATTTCCCCGTTCAGCATGTAGCCCTGGGGAAGGAAGAAGTGTTTGAGAAGATGGGAGACCCACAACCGCAGGCCATGCCGCTGGTCGTCTTCCTCAGTTTGGATCTCCGAGCCATCTTCGGTGACGTACACCTGGCCGCCGTAGTAAGGCATATCCGGTTCTTCGCTTGCTCGAATGGCCGCAAAGATGGGCTTTGCCTGCTCCGTCTCACGGAGATTGACCACATCTTCGACGATTGCGGCGTGTTCCTTCGAAAGGGGCGGACGCACCTCAAGATACCCACTGTAATAGACAGAAATTCCCATACCGTTCTCCAGATGAAAGTGCAGGGCTGTTTGGGAGAGCAATTGCGGCAACCGTGCAAGATCAGCCTGGATATGCCACGAGCAGCTGTCGAATCACTTGTGATTGAGGAGGATTAAGTTCTTTGAGCTAACCAGCCTCGCGATATAGAGTTATCAGATTCCCAGGAGTACAGGTTCGTGAGACTAGTCGAGCTTCGCTTACGCAATTACCGGTGTTACAAGGATGAGATCTCCGTACGCTTTGACGATCTAACCGCACTCGTCGGCAAAAACGACGCTGGTAAGTCAACGATCATGGAAGCCCTTGACATATTTTTCAACGAGACAGGACCCGACGAGAATGACGCCTGCAAGCACGGTCAGGCAAATGATCTCTGCATCACCGCCGTGTTCTCAGAACTTCCTGCCAGCATCATCCTAGACCAAGATGTGCCAACAACTTTAGCGGCCGAGCATCTGCTAAACGCTAATGGGGAGCTGGAAATCCACAAGGTCTTTAACGGTGCTCTTGCAAAGCCAAAGATCACGTGCCTCAAGCTCGTTGCGCAGCACCCAACGGCCGCGAGGTTGGACGACCTGTATTCGCTGAACAATAGTGACTTAAAGAAGCGGGCTGTAGATGTTGGCGCTGACACAACGAACGTAGATAAGAAAATCAATTCCCAGCTTCGCGAAGCCATTCGGATAACGGCCAAAAATCTCCAGATCCAGAAGAAAGACATCATGCTGCTTGACGGCAACGGTGCGAGCTTTTGGAAGGGTATACAGGCCCATCTGCCAGCGTTCGTCTTGTTCCGCGCGGACCGGTCCAGTACCGACCAGGACCCAGAGGCACAAGATCCTCTAAACGCTGCGATTAAGGAAGCCATTCGGTTACAGGAAACTGAACTCAACAAGGTTCAGGTATTTGTCGAGCAGGAAGTGAAGAAGATTGCCGATCTTACCGTTAGCAAGCTACAGGAAATGGACCCCCGTCTGGCGAGTACGTTAAATCCACAGCTTACGATCAAACCGTGGCAAAGCCTATTCAAGGTGAGCATTACGGGTGACGCCAATATTCCTATCAACAAGAGAGGAAGCGGCGTGCGACGGCTGATTCTTTTGGGGTTCTTTCGTGCGAAAGCTGAATTGCAGCGCACACAGAGCAACAAACAAAGCATCATCTACGGCATCGAAGAACCGGAGACAAGCCAACACCCACGCAATCAACGCCTTTTGATGAGCGTGTTGCAGGAACTCTCCGCAACTGAACAAGTCGTCATCACCACGCACACTCCTATGCTGGCACGCGTGCTGCCCGATACAGCGTTGCGATTCATCAACATTAAGCCAGATGAAAGCCGGGAAATCTTACCCGGTGGCTCTGAGGTAATCAACGCATCAATTGCGGAAAGTTTAGGAGTGTTGCCTGATCACAACATCAAAATGTTTATCGGCGTAGAGGGAAAGCATGACATTCCCTTCCTTCGCAATCTTGCTAATATCCTCATCGCGGGCGGGGAGGTGGTTCCAAATCTCGCCGACCTGGAGCTAGACGGAGTAATCATCTTCCTTCCTGCAGGTGGCGGAGACTCGCTTGCCCGGTGGAGCGATCGTCTAAAAGGGCTACACCGGCCGGAGTTTCATCTATACGACCGGGATACCGCACCACCACAACCAGCCGCTCACCAAGCGGACGTTGACCGCGTAAACCAAAGACCCGACTGCCGCGCCTTCTCGACGAACAAGCGAGAGATAGAAAACTACGTACACTTCGAGGCCATCAACCATGCGCTTGGGAACGCGAACATCGCAACTAGGCTTACGCACCAACTAGGGGACTTCGATGATGTTCCGACCGTCTTATTCAATCAGGTGAATGCCGAGGTGGCGCCATCCAATATGTGGGGAGAGAATCGCGCGAAAGAGTTCCTAAATAATGCCGCTTTACTGTGCATGACCAAAGCCATGCTCGATCAGATCGATCCCCAAGGCGAGATTTTGGGTTGGTTCCGAACCATGGAGCAGATGCTAGCTGCTGTGGTATAAACCCGGCGCAGCATAGAGCGATGAACGATTGCGATTATGCAGAGCGGAAGAGCGCTTGAACGCTGTATCTACGCGGCGTATAAAACCAAGACTCCGCATAATTACGCGCTCTGCATAATGCAGCAATATGCCCATACATCATGGACGACCTGTTGTAGAGCTTCTTCGTGAAGAGTGTCTGCTTAAACCGAGAGTCGATGAAGTACAGCAGGCTGTTCGCGAAGTCAGCTTTGTCTTGTTGTGTAGACCATTGGGTCGGCGTGAACTCAGATGGGAGAAATGGGCCTTTGGGCATAACTAGCGACCTCAGCGCGATAAAAAAAGGCCAGCCGAAGCTAGCCCTTGCGGGATGCATGCTCGTTGTCGAATCATCCGAACAGCCGCAACTGTTCGCCGATGACATGGCCGGTGGGCCACAATGGCCCCGGCTTCTTTGGCTTCGAATGGACCAACACAGGCCCAGGCGTGGGCAGCGGTGTGTCTGCTGTGATCCCGGCGAACATGTTCGGGGTCTCGTCTTCCATCTCGAAGATGGGCATCTCGTCGATGGTCTTTGGTGCAGGAAGGGTAGATGCTCGCTCTTTCCGCAGCTCCTGCCAGACTGCATCGGCAGATTCTCCGACGCCGCCTTTCTCGACCAACTCACGAGCCATTGCGGCAAGCATGTCGTCATCAGCATCCATCGAGTGCAAACCCTCACCAGAGAACTTGCCCTCCATCATGAGCGCGACGAGCATCTTCTTGCCCATGAGCCGAAGACAGGTTCGCTGAGTGGTCCCCTCGTAGATGAGGAACTTTACCCTGACCGGATAACGCTGCCCGATTCTCCAGGAACGACGTGACGCCTGTCTAAGCGTGTGCAACGAGTAGCCCGTCTCGTAGAAGATGATGGTCGGAAACCACAGCAGATCGAGCCCCGTCTCAACCAGCTTTGGATGGCCGATGACAACCTCGACGCCCTCCTTCACTCGTTGCGCATACCACTGCTCGCGCTTGAGGGCTGGGACAGACGAGCGCAGGACGGCGACCCGGAACCCTGCATTACGCAAGACAGTCTCTAGGCGCTCCGGCACATCATGTTCGCCGGTGAACGTTGCGAAGACCTGGCACCGCCGCCCCTGTCGAAGCTCTTCGCGGATGTCCTCGATCAATCTCCGTTCCTTCGGATAGAGCTGATCTTTAGGAAGGTCCGGAGCAGTGGTCACAAGGAACGGAACAAGCCTCTTCTCCTGCGGGTCGAAGCGCTTGCCGATGATCTCCCCTATCCCAAATGGATGGTCAGGGTAGAGCATCAGGCGATGCAGCATGAGACTCATCAGACTGCGATTGCCTCTGTTCTTGCGGAGAGTCTGCTGTATGTCCTCCTGGATCATGTCGTAGGCTTCTGCCAGGTCGCCTTCGAGTGGTACTTCGCAGACGGTCTCCTCATAAGGCGGCAGAAACTCCGCAATGTCCTCAAGCGAGACGAAGACGGTCGAACTCATCAGGAACTTGCCAAAGAGCAATGCCGAAGCTCCGGGGCGCTTTGCGAGTCTGGAGGTACTTTTGGCTGCGCGCGTGCAGGCCTTGTCCTCGTCGGGCACCTTCTCGATGGATTCGAGGACGCCGTAGGTCGCCTGGAAATCCGCCATGCCTTGACTTCCAGCTTCAAACCCTTCGGCCACCATCTTCCATGGCTCCATGCGATAGAAGATGTGAAACAGATCCGAGGCATAGCCGCCCATGAGCGTGCCGGTGTTGCCAATCAGCTTGCGGGATATGCGACGTAGCACAGCGAGGTTGTTGCCTTGGGCAGTGTCGTTGGCCAACTGGTGCATCTCATCAGCGAAGGCATAGTCGAAGAACCGCCTCATATAGCGGCCCATGTACTCGAGCGGTGCCATACGCTGGATCTTCGAGCGGTCTGCTTCCCACAACGGGGAGTAGTTCTCCGTGCCACCTTTCCGTTGAATCACCTCGAAGTGCTTTACGTCTTCGAAGTCACCACGCAGGAGTTGGCCTCCCTCGTCATTGGGTACGGTACGTCCCGTGTCGGGATTCGTGATGCAATTGCGAGAGCTGCCTGACTTTGGCACGTTGTAAGCATGCTTCCAGAAGTAGCTGAGCTTACCGGTCTCTTTCGAGACGATGAAGTATGCAGGGACAGAGCAGCGCTGACGCCATCCCTTGCGTCCCATCTTCCTCAATTCGGTCACGCTGGTCTTGATGCCACGCGCGACAACGTGTCCGTTGCGCATGCTCACTTCAACAACTCCGTGCGGATTCTTCGGATCACCGCCATTCCGCAAGTCATACACAATGAAGGCGCGAGCACGAGGAACAGTGATCAGGACCTCGCGCGCCCACTTCAGCACGAGATGGGGCGGGCACATCACCAACGCTGAGTATGCTTTTGTGTCTGCGTGGGCGTGTGCGATGCCGATCGACATGAGCGTCTTACCGGTCCCGCACTCACCGACAAGACGGACAGAGTCTTCTGTCTGGAGGTACTTCGCGGCGCCGGTGATCGTCATCGCCTGTACAGGCAAGGGTCTACGAAGGAGTGTCTTGAGAGCAGGCGCAACGGGGTCTTTTGGGCCTTGCAGCGGAGGGTACATCTCCACGATGCGGGCTCCAAGCACGTTGGAATAGGTTCTTAGGTAGTCGTGATACGTTTCCATCGCAACCTCGTGTAATAAGGAGCAGGGGGCAGCCGTAACTAGGCGGGGCCGTGAGAGGCTAGAGGCAGGAGGGATCGCACACGATGACTCCGCAAATGCACGCGGGACTCCGTGCTTTGATCAACCGTTTTTATCGTGAGGAGATTACGGAGGAAGAGTGGGCACTCTTGCAGGTGCACATGGCCTACTGCGGCTCCTGTGAAAAGGAGTTTGCCGAACGGAAGGCAGACGTAATCACTACAAGGTTGGACCGTGCCGCTCGTGAAGGCAAAGAAGCGAGAAGGTCATCAAATTAGGTGGACAATTACTGGGCGAGCACATCCTTCAGATGCAGTGACGGCCAGAGAATCGGGCCATCATGCTCCGGGAAGGTGACTAGCTTCTCTCTGACCGACTCTCCAATGCGTTCCAATAGTTCTTCCCGTGTTGCCTCGACAACAGCAGGTGAACATCCCACGCCGAAGAGAGGCTTGAGCTTCCCTTCGGCGCGCAGTTTCGCCAGGATGGCTTCGCCCCAAGTGGGCGCTGCTGGCAGTCCCTGAAGGCTTACGAGTGATGCCCAGGAGAGTGTGTCCGCGGTCGGTTCGTCGTCCCATAGGTACGTCTTGCCGGCGCTCCCATTTGCATGCAGCAACGAAGAAATCGCGACGACGTGGCGGATCACTCGCTTCTGCTTGTTCGAATTCAGATTGGCCTTATAGACAGTTGCGTCCTGCCCGAAACCGAACCGCTGCTTCTTCCCAGCGCTCGTGACGATATCGAAGAGGTGGTTCTCCTGGATCGCCGCCGTGACAGCGCCCACCTCAGCATCGTTGCCGAAGAAGCTGATGAGGTGGGCCTGCTCGCCCTCTCCCATGAAGTGAGAGACATGAACTGCGATGTGGGTCTGCGTCTTGGTGGTACTGCGGGCGTACTCAAGCCGCGCGAGCCTCAGGTGTGCGTTCTGCATCGTCTCGCTCCTCCTTCTTCTCGTCAGTAAGGATCAACGTCTTACCTTTCTCGTAGACAAGCGCCAGTTCGTTGGAGAAACGCTCACGCTTATGGATCTCGGTGTAGCCGTCGATCTTTTCGGAGAATGTCGTAACGTGCTTGACGGTTCTCCAGCGCGCGATATGGCGGTCATCACCTGCGCCGAAGACGCCGTTGAGAAGTCCGGCAGTGCAAAGCAATCCGACGTGCCCGCCGTGCAGCGGCGTGATCGGGCGACCGACGGTGGCCTCATCTCTCGGGAAAACGTATGCGCGTGCCTTCGTCCAGGCCGATGACGAGATCACTAGGTCTTCCAGTTCATCGAGTGGCAGACCGCGATGCTCAAGCGCCGTAGAGCCTGTTGGCGGCACAAGGTACGGAGCTTCCAGGCCCGTCAACTTCGGCATCTCCCTAGGCCAAATCGCGGCAATGAGCTGTTCCCGATTGCGTTCGTACTCGGTGTCTCGAATCCGTGCCCGCACAGCGAGCAGCACCACCTGATCGAATCGCTCTGATTCAGGGTCTGTCAGACGAAGCACCTGGAAGTTAGTAAAGGAGTTCGCGAGGAGGTCGGTGCATTCCTCCAACTGTCCATGGGGAACGACCATCACGAGGACGCCATCTATAGTCAGCCATCGAAATGTCTTCTGGAGAAACAGCAACTCCATTCGCTTGTTGCTGAAGGATGACACCTCGGAGTCGTACGGCGGATTGAGAAACAGAAGTGAGAAACTTCCGCTCTTTCCTTGAACATCGAAGAGGTTCCCGTGAATCGTGTAGATGCCGATTTCACTTGAAGCTTGGGCGCGCTGGGCATCCAATTCAACTCCGTGGCGGTCCACGTTGGCACCCTCGGTGATTTGAAGGAGCGCAGCCCCTGTGCCTGCGCACGGATCAAGGACGGCGGCCGTCTCGTCGGAAAAGCGTAGAAGCTGGCGAAGGCGTGGACCTTCCGTGGGAGGTAGGGGATAGTACCCTAGCTTGATTCTTGCGACTGAGCGCATCAATTCGCTCCTGGGATGAGATGAATGAAAAGGGCCGCTCTGATGGGCGGCCCTTCGGGGAGTCTTGGCGTGAACGATGATCTGGCATCGCGATTGTGGATAGTCTCTTACCAGATCGTCTCTATCAGGCGCGATTTTCGAATCAGCTTGTCATGGGTAACTAACGGTATTCCTTCAACGAGCGCGGTCGCACCAATCAGTCGATCCTGAGGGTCTCTTGGATAGGAGACGGGGAACGAGACGGCGCGTGCTGCAATTTCTGGGGTTTCTGAAATGACCCGAACCTTTGCCGAGCAGTCTCGAACAAAAGATTCAACACTCAGTGTTGTATCGATCCGTCCATTCTCAACAAGCCACGCAATTTCCCACAAAGAGATGCTTGCGATCGCCATGAGACTATTGCGGCGGGCGTTCAAGATTGCAGCTTTCGCGGGTGCCGAGAGTTTTTGCGGCTCAAGCGCGAGCCAGACCAGAATATGAGTATCAAGAAGGATCACTTGAGGTTCCAGTCCGTTACGGGAACTGTCGTCTCAATGTCACCAACGATCTTTCCTTTGCCAGTCATGAATCCGAGAATCTCATCTCCCGAAATTTCAGCGGGAATGAGCTTCACCACGGCTTTGCCATGTTTTGTGATGACAACCGGCTCGCCAGTTTCAAAGACCTGATCCATCACGGCCAGACACTGGGACTTGAACTGAGCTGCGGGAATCTTTTGCACTGTCCACCTCGCGAGATATATGGCCATAATAATATGGCCACTTTGAGAAAGCAATGAATGCCACTTGACCACATGATTGGGCTGTACTCGCTAGATTGAAGCGGTACAGCCATCTCGAGGGGTAGGGCTTTCTGATGGGCGGAAATGTCGGAGCAGGCTGGAGAGAACGTAGACACACATGCCTCCCTAGACCACCCATAAGACTGACAGGAGGACCGAATCCGGCCTGTCACTGTGCATCTTGATTCAATTGGCGGTCGAAAAGTCATCCAGCGTAATGACATATTGCTCTGGACCGCCATTTTCGAATGCCCGGACAAGCGCATTTTGCTCTGCGGTGGCCACCCAACTGGCCAGATCCCTGCCGCTAAGTACCTTCCCCTCAGTAAGATCGGCCAGTAATGTGGCCCCATAATCCGCTGGAAAGTCAAGCTTCTTACCGCGAAGGAGACCCGAGAGTAGACGGACGCGGGACGCGTGATCCGGCAGCTGAACCGGCAAACGCTCTACGAACCGGCTGAGAACAGCCCTGTCCACAGCCTCAGGACGATTGGTGGCCCCGAGCAGGAAGACATGCTCAGGGTGTGCCTGGACGCCGTCGATCTCCTGCAGGAGTTGACCAACAATCTCTCTGGTCAGAGGATCGTCTTCTCCAATACTGCGCTCCGGCGCAACGATATCCAATTCATCGAGAAACAGAATGCACGGTGCATGAGATCTTGCCCTCTCGAAGAGTTGCTTGACCCGATTGCCACTTTGGCCAAGGTAGTTGGCTTTGATATCGGCGGTTGTTGCGGAGAAGAACGCCAGTCCACTCTCGTTGGCAAGCGTCCGGGCGATCTCTGTCTTTCCGGTGCCAGGTGGACCTTGTAGAAGGAGGGACCGGGGAATCAAAATGCCTTCTTTGCTCCATTTTTCCGCGTCTCGAAGCAGCCCACTGATAAGTTTCAAGCGCGTCATCAACTTGGGCCCGAGAACGAGGTTTTCCCACTTGGACTGTCCCGAAACTTGAGTGTTGCGACCTTTCCTGAGTTTGCGAACGGCTTCACCGATCTGCTCTGCGGAGGGCAGGTCCGGATGTGCCGTTCTCCGGGCGGACCGAGCCACCTCCTGAAGGTCGCGTCCACTCATTCCCTGGGTGAGTGTGCCGAAATCGGGTGGAAGCGATGCATCGACTCCGATGTTCTTCAGTTCCTGCCCGAGAATGCCCATGCGATCGGATTCCGATGGGAGAGCAATCTGGATTTTCCAACCAAACCGGGAAAGGATTCCTTCGTCGAGAAGATCTGGACGGTTCGTCGCGCCTATGACCAGCACGCGATCTGTCTTGCGAAGGCCGTCCCATTCGGCAAGGAACGCCTGAACGATTTCCGTCGAAAGAGCATCCGTTTCCGCAGATCCGCGGCGACCGAGCACGCCTTCGCATTCGTCCAGAAAAAGGATTGCAGGCTGCATCTGGCGGGCTTGGTCCCAGATTTCATGCACCCTCTTTCCACTCCCGCCGAGATGGTCTTGTTTTAAAGAGGTGGGAGTTAGGCGTTGGAAGCTGCAGCCGACCGTATCAGCCATCGTCTTTCCGAGCATGGACTTGCCAACGCCTGGAGGCCCGGTCAGAAGCAGCCCTTGAGGTGCGGCAGGATCACCAACTTCGAAAAGTTCTAGTGCTTTCAATATCTCTAACTTCTGCGCCTCTGGCAGGTGCACGGAAGACCATGCCACTTCAGACCTTCGTACAGCTTGGAGTTCTGTGAGTTGTTTCTGCAGTCTCGATTCTTTGTTCCATTTGTCCAGCAGCGGAGCAAACTGAGATTCAACATTCCCTAGATCCGCGGCAAATTCCTTAGTGATTTCGGCGAAGGTCGAGGGAAATACTGAGTCCGACCACCATCTGCCTGTATCCGGATTGTCGAGGTAGAAGGTACAGATTGATACGAATTCGCAGGACGGAGTGATTACAAAAAGGCAATCTCCTCTCCAGAAGACAGTTATGTAGGGTGCCCCAATCTGATAGACCCTCGAACTGTCTGCTTGTTCCAACGTCCGAATTTGATATTCGGATGATCTCGGGGGCACAACAACAAAGCGAAGCGGATCCCGGGAAATAGGAAGCCAGAGAGAGATTGTTGCTTCGGCCTTGAAGAGTCGCACGGCCTCTTTCGAGAGGGCCTTGTTCCCATTCCAGTGCTGGCGTAGACGCTTCTCCACGCGGTCAATCGCTCGTGTGAGCAATTGATTCAGGAATCCGGTTCCTCGTTCGCAAAACCTCTTCCAGGATAGCTCGCTGTCTGTTGATGACACTTGGGGCTCTAGCGTCGCTATACGCTCTTCGACGAGAACGCGTTTTTGTGCCCAATACTGTTGTGAAGCAGTCGTCAAAGTCATTGACTCCTGAACAACGTCATTGGGAGTATTGTAGGTCGATTCACCTCCTTCCAAAAGCAGTGCTGCGATCATGGGGAGCCTCCTTGGTTTAGGCGGCTGATAACCGCTCAAGTGCGAAGATCGGGATGATCGGTGCGGGCACGGCTGGGCCGGGGTTGCTCGGCGGCGGCCCACTGATCATGTGGACGAGGGTCAGGATGGATCCGCTGCCGCAGACACCGCAGCGGTCACGGCCCGAATTGGATACAGTCTCGCAGTTCTCGCAGTAGATGGCGGTCTCCACTGGGATCGAGACGAAGTTGGCTTCTTTCCGAAGCATGCGGATGTTCCTTCCTTTGGGCATGGTTTCTCCAAATGAAGCGGGCGGCTCATCGCCGCCCTGTTGGGGTTACGTTTTGTTGAGTTATGCAGCGGTTTGAGGAATGCTGGACTCCAGAGTATCGACCACAAAACGAAGTGCATCCAGGCTGGGAAGCTCTTGAATTGAGGCCAGCTTGAGGTGGTCGAGCAAGGCTTCAACTTGATGGGTCCCTGCCGCAGAGGAAACACGTTCGATCCGCTGATAGCCGCGTATTGCAGCTTCCATCCATCGAAGAACGTCCTTCTGCCGGTTAGCGTTTGGAATCATCCGTGCATCATGGGAGAACCCTGCACGGGACAGGATCTCCGTGTAGATGCCCGAGCCGAGGACGGCACGAAATGCCTCGATCTTTCCGGTCAATTTGGGGTCGATTGGGCCTTTCGGCTCTGCGCCATGTTCGATAAGGACATCCGGGGGGAGCGCCCAGTGAGGTAGTGCCGGTAGGCGTTTCGGCGCGCCGCGCCGATCCAGGTCAACCCACCGTTCGGAAATCCGGTAAAGATAGCGTCCGAGTCCAAAACAGGCGCAGGCGCGTTTGAATGCCTGGGCTTCCGCCGAGGTAACTGCCATCTCCGAATCTGCCCACTCTTCTCCAGTCCCCGTATGGCTTCCAAGACGTGGGATGGTGAGTACGCAACTCATGAGAACTTTACCCGTCACGAACTCGCGTCCGTGGATCTCTCGCACTACGTTTGGCAGTGCAGCCATGTTGTAGGTTCGTGACCATCCGGACGGCGTAAAGAGTTGATTCAGACGGTCGGTGTAGACGCGCGGATCAGCATATGGAAGCACTTTGCCCCGGCGTCCACGTTGGCCTTTGCAGACGACGCGCCACTTGATCTCGGCGGGTGAGAATGGAGTTTCGAGAAGTGCGTAGAGTCGCCTCTGCTCCGTGGCGGAGAACTTCCTTGGAGCGGACATATGGCCTCCTTCCATTGGTCTAAAAAGGGATTTCATTTGGGGTAATCTCGCCCTCGGGAATGAAGCCATAAGGCGAGGTGAAATCACGCGGCTCCTGCTTCAGGTCCGTGCCGCGATAGTGCCCTTCGTTGCGCGAAACCAAGACGAGGTTGAGGACTACGATTTTGGTCCAATACCGCTTGATTCCGTTGTCTTCCCAGGAATCAGTGCGGAGTTTGCTTTCGACATAAAGCTGCGAGCTGACATGGACATATTCGGAGATGACCTCGGCAAGCCGGCCGAAGGCGACCATCGTGTGCCATTCGGTGTGATCTTGCCAGCCGAAATGTCCATCGGGACGCCATTCATTGGTTGCAAGCGAGAGCTCGGCCACCAAACCGCTTCGGGTGTTGCTGAGATGGGGTGGGTTTCCGACATTTCCGAGCAGGACGACTTTGTTGACCGACTTTGCCGCTAGCGCCTCCCTGTGAATGGCAATGTTGCGTGCACACGGATGTACAACGCGCTGTTCCGTATATGGAGCGGCGCGCTGCGCGGGGTGAATACGGTATTGAGTTCTTAGGAGGACGTCAGTTGCAGGCAGGTGCGCTGAGTGTCACCACAGGTGAAAAGGGGCGGCGCGAGCTTCGGCAGGCGTCTACTCTCCTCTGGTGTAATCCCGATTTCGATTCCCGGTGCGAAGGGCCCGGTCGATCATCACCTCGCGGAACATTCGTTCAGGGACTTCTATGCCGAGTCGAGCAAGGATTGGCCGGTAATATTCGACGTCACGCTGGTGCGTTCCCGCTCCTGGATCAGCGAGATTTGTGTAGATGGGGCGGTCTTCCTCTCCTTCACGAGTTACGGTACAGAAGACATAGTTGAGCGGCCTGTCATATCCGAGCACAACGGTTAGGACTTTGTCGTCGTCGTCGTGAAGCCGAAATGAATATCTGGACATGGAACTCCTCCCCACTTCGAATTGGGTTGCAGCGGTGGCGGTTACAGGAATGGTTCTTTGCAGAGACCAAAACAAGGTTGCCAGGGATGCCACTGTCGACCGCGCCACTCCGGGTGAGTCCTGTTGAGGAGGTCCTCAATCCCGAAGATAGGGGCATCACAGCCTATGGCATGGATCGTCAACCAGGTGGAAGTTATCGCAGAGGAAAGTAGGACGATCCCTACAAGGCTAAGAACGATCTTGCGTGAGGCGTTCATGCTTGAACCTCTCTGTACTGGAATGAAGCTGGCGGCGAGACTTTTGGGGGCAGGGCGATCACGGCTCGTTTGCAAGCCGTCATGTTCACCGCGCCAGTGATGATCTTGATGGCTTCTTCGTAAGCTGCGGGGACCTGACGCGGCTCTCCGGACTCGGAGAAGAATGTGGGTGTAACTACGCCACGGAGTCCACGATTCTCCTGGTTCTGAAGATCCCGCGCGAGCGTCCCTTCACGTCCGCGGAAGAGGAGCGATGAAATCATGACGGGCTTGTTTCCGCCATCTCTCGCCTGGAGAGCATGCCGCGTGATCGCGAGTTCGTATGTGCGACCAACGCGGAACATCTCGATGCGAACAAGCTCTGGCGAGACGATGATCGCGTGCCGTCCATTCCCGGAGATTGAATCGATCGGCTGAAGCCATGAAATGGAAGTGCCATCAACATCGAGAAAGGCACAGTAGCGCCCCATGTCCGACACTGCGCCACCTGATTCGACACCACGGAGCACATACCTCTTGGCGAGATGCTGGTGCTCCACAGAGATCGAGGTCTGACAATAGATACCGCGCTTCTCGAGTGCGCGAAGCGTCGCCTTACCAAGCGGGACACCATATTGTGCATATGGGTTTTGGACAGGGTGCGTTGTGTTCTTCTTTGCTCTTGGCAGCATCACGTTGGCTTCCTCCTATGCCAGTTGCTTCTTCCGAAGGGGTTGACCGAGCGCGGCACGGATATCGTCCGCGGTGCATCCGGCCCAGCACTTGTAGTAGCGCGGGTTCGCGATCTGGATGGAGAGATTGTCCCCGGATTTGTCTTTGCCGGATTGCCTGCATGAAGGGCAAGGCGCCCACCAGTTGCGACGGTCCTTGGTCTTTGGCCGCACATGATCGAGAATGCGGAACTCCTGCTGTCCCTCGTGGGAAGGGCGCGGGACATACGGTTCAGGAACCGGAGGTTTGTAGCTTTCTGGTAACGACATGCCCTGAATGAACGTATGAAGTTCCGCTTCGGTCAGCTTCTTCAAGCCATTGAGGTAGCCCAGTTGCGCGATGGGATCTGTTGGGGCGTCATAGAACCAGTACCTGCGGTTCGTCTTGCGATGAACACCAAGAGGCGCGCGGATCGCATTTCCGAATTCGCCTTCCTCAATCTGGTCCTGCTTTGGAAAGACCTCGATGCCTTGCTTGAGACCACCACCGACGATGGGAACTCCAAGCCGGAGTGCGACGTTATAGATATAGATACGGCACTCGGACGCCAGCAATGGCGTCTCTGTGAAGATCCAGAGATGTCCGCCACGGCGAGAGGACTCGATGGCTGCTTCAACACCGTCCTGCTTCAGTTCCCACTGAAGCTTGAAGAGAGCTTCTACCGCACCATCGAAATCTCCATCAATCGCGACCCATTTGCAGCGCTGGGTTTCGGGATTGATCGCGTAAAGGTTGATGGTGACGTCGCCGTTCAGATGCACGCGAACGACGTCGGCATCGAGCGGCTTGGGCTGTTTGGTTGTCCAGTCCCGGGCGAGGAAGTACGGTACCTTGCCATTCGGGAGCGGCTTGTGCGCCTGCATACTGTAGGCGCGGCGATTGACGAAGAGCCGGATGAAGTCATTCGCGGTGTCCCGGCTGACGGAGAATTTGGCGTACACGGCGTGTCTCCTTTCCTCCAAGCTGGGGAAGGTTTATCCCGGCTCTGAAACTCGGTCAAATTTCCGAAGGAAACGGCGAGCCCAATGTGGCAGGACACATCTGCTCGCCGATTCCGGCTAAGCTGGCGGGGTTCAGGCGGCCTTGCGCGGTGGCACGGCAACGATCTTCAGGGTTGACGACGGTGGCTTCGGCATCTGAACCGGGCGGCGGATCGGTTCGTCGGAGCCACTGCAGATGATGCTGCCGTTGTAGGCGAGGCACCGGTTGATGGAGCGGATCCTGCTGGCGGACAGGCGCATGACGGCTTCTCCTTGAAAAGAAGTTGGGTGATGCTGCTGGCTTGGCCGGGGGGAGACAACAAGGACTGCTAGGCGTGACCAACGGGGATCCTGCTCAGCAGGAGGCCGGGCTGATCGACGAAGTGGAAGAGCTTGTACTCGCAGTAGGCGCGGTCGAACTGTTCCTTGGTGAAGTCGGACTCACGGGCTTCGAACGACAGCATGTACCAGACTTGACGGATACGATCCAGAATGTAGATGGCTCCTGAAGCCAGGTCGCCGGGAACCATCTGCAGGAGCATGACTCCTTTTTGCGTCTGGATCCAGCGTGTAGCAATGGCTTCTCCGAGTTCGAGGAAGGCTGCCACGTCTTCCTGAACGGTTTGCTTGGCTTGGTCCTGCCAGTCCATCAACGGATAGGCGACCATCTTTCCGAGGCTGCGGGTCATGGCTGTTCTCTCCTTTCTAGAGGAACGGGTTGCGGGAGTTGTGTCGAGAAGGTTGGCGATAGCGGAGCGTCTTGTACCACACATTCGCGAGCGAAAGCGCGCTACCGGCCACGGCCGCAATCAGCAACCCGTGCAGGATGGGCATGCCGAGACTGTTACGCAGTCCCGTCAAAGCAGACTTGATAAACACCAGGGCATCGAACCCGGTCAGCAAGAGAGCGAGAACGATGCGCGTGGCAAAGTAGGTTGGGAACGAGGAGGCACGACGCGTCGTTGCCTCCGTCACGGACGGAACCGTGGACATAGGAACTCCTTGTTGTGAGGTGGGGACTATCGGAGCTGCTGGAGCTGCATTCGGTTCAGGCAGCGATCTGCAACGGTGTCACTGCCGGACCAGCTTGGGAGAACCAGACACTGTGCATGTACTGGTCTTCCATGAGCGGCATTGAGTCGTAACCTTCGGGAGTGCGATCCAACAGCTCGATTTCGAGCATGTCGCACTCGTCATAGAGGCGGGGGAGAGGACGTACAGCATTCTTGTCTTGCGCGGACGAAACTCGGGTCATGAGCCAGACTTGGTCTCTCGTCCCTGCATGGTCCTCAAGCAATCTTGTCTCTCCGAGTGTCAACGCGCGGGCGCCAAGGAGCACGGAACGCTTCACAAGACTTTCGTTGTGGCCTTCGAACTGGCAGCGAAGGAGTGGGCCACGATCTTCCTTGGTGTCGGCGATCACGACCGTATTAATCGTGTAGGAGTAGTTGAGACGGAGGTCGAATACCTCAACCTTGAACAGATAGAGCATCAGCATCGGAGGTTCCTCCAGAAGACGGGTTGGGCCAACGGCTTCCTGCGAGGCCGAGGACGTGGCGGCGAAGTTCACGCTTCAGAGAAGCAAGGCGGAGTCTGGGAATTGAATGGGGAGGCTCAATTCCCGAAAGCCTGTGGGCGGGACTGCTGAGAGGCAGCGTTCAGGTGGGCTGTTGTGGAGGGACTTGTCGGCAGAAATGGGAAGACACTCTCGCTTAGAAAGCGAGGCAGATCTGAGCATCGCGGGCTTCAGATACCAACCGGGTTGTATCGGTGATCTGCACCAGGCTCCCGGCTGGGCGCATGGTGAACCCAATCTTCTGCTCCAATTCCGAGATAGCATGAAAGGCTTCCGGATCGTGCTTGCGGATCGCCAACAGGTCAGAATCTGTCGAGAAGATGAAGAGCCGACAGGAAAGACGGCGCAGATATCCTCCTGTCGTTCCATCTTGGTGGAAGGCAGGAATGTACACAGGATGGAGAGGGACGGCGTTCGTCCAGTGCCAGGAGAGCACGTCCGATAGAGACCGGTCGAAGATGGGATACCAGTTGTAGACGATCCTCGTCTTCGTGGACAGTGAGGAGTTTCGGGTCAACGGCTGCAACTTCGAGCGAGGTGGAGATTCTTCGGAGCGAATCCCGAGACAGTTGAAGATCAGGCGAAACGGTAGCGTTCGGATGTACTTCTCGATGGGACCACGCTTCAGATCCGAGGTGCATTGTCGATACTGGGCGGACGGAAACATGCCGCGTTGCTCAACCATCTCGAGGTACGTGCGGCGGGGATTGCGAACAACTGTGAGCGGAATATCGAAGGCGTCGCACCGTGAGCGTGCAAAGTCTTCGGCTGAAACGGGACGTTGATGTTCGAACCCGGTGTCGGCCATAACGGCAAAGGTTGGTGTGTTTTGAAAGAACTCTCGTACAAAGCCGAGCATCCGTGTTGAGTCTTTGCCGCCGGAATGGTTGATGACAAACGCAGCTGAACCAGCGAAGCGCGCAACAAGACACTTCACTTCATCAAGTGAATGGCACATCTTCTACCTCCGTTGTCGGGTTATTTCTGCCAGGCTCAGTGGTCGGTCGGGCTTCCAATTGCCAATCCGTTCACTTTTCACCATCAAGCCGAAAATCAACCAACAACAGAGGGATAGTCACTTCGTAAACGACTGAAAGAGGGCTGCTTGCAGTGGAGCAAATCTGCTCCTTCGTAAGACAAAGGAGGTCGCACGGAGGGCAATGGGAGGCTGCAGCGCAGGTTGCACGGAAGGCCGCTACGCAGGGCAATGGGAAGGCATACGAGTCCAGAAACGTAATCGGGAGTCAACGCGTGCTTGCGGACGCAAGAGCGAGAAACTCTCCAAATGGCACGACGTCATCGCCCGGCACGTTGGGTATTGTGCTCGCGCTAAAGAGATCACCGCAAAATTGTTCGCTTGTCATTAGGCCGATGTGCCGTGGTATTCCGCGCAGTTCGATCGCGAGAACATGCAACACATCGAAACTCGACGCAAGATAGAGAATGGTGTTCACGCTGCGATCACGACTCAGAGCCTCCCGAATCTCGGCGTATCGAGCGGATGCTTTGACCGTTCTTTCGTACTCGATTCCGACTGTGTGGATCTGTCCCTCGCACACAATCTCGGCCAACGCATCGTAGTCTTTGGCTGCTCCGGAGCTGTAAACCAAGTTCCGGGATGCAACTTCGACCTCTGATCTCCAGGAACGAAGAGCCCCATTGTTGGCAAGGGCCAAACGTATATTCACCAGTTCGAGAGCGTGAAAGATCTGGTTGTTGGGCAGGAGGCGCCCGGTTTCCGATGACACCGACACCAGGGTGTAGCCGCGATATTCAAGCAGGCTCATCCCCAGATTGGTAATAGTAAAGACGGGTTGCCGAAAGAAACGGCCGGCATCCATCCTCTCGATGAGCCCTGACTTTTCCAGCCGGGCGATTCTCCATTGCGCACTTCTTCTCGATTCCTCGATCTTGTCGTGTGCAAGTAATTGCCATAGCTGGTCCAGTGTAATGGCACGGGCATTGCGAACATGCAGGAGCGTTGGGACATCTCTGTCCTCGGAAATCGCGATATGTCCTTTGCGATACCTCATGGTTGACCTCCGAAATTCGAATCTTCCAGAACCAAACGGGAGCAATCCCGCGACAACGTCCAACGTCCAATGCTGCTTTCAATCCAGTCAGTCGGGCCTAGTAGCGCCATGACTTCATAGCGGTCACGCCGCACACTGGCGGAGATCAATTGAATATCGGCACTCTTCCAACCTGGTTTTTGGAATCGAACGGGTCCACACGTCCGCTCAGTGAAGGTCACGAGATATCGATCCGGCACATCCTGTTGAATGAGCCTGCGGGTGACCAGTAAGTGCATTCGGCCACGCATCCGGTTCGGCTCAGTGCATTCGAAGCATCGTCCGAGGGTCCGATTTGGAAACTCAGGTTGGAAGTCGGCTGACTGGTTGAAGCGAATTTGCCCGGGATACGTCCAGCAGAGACGGAGCCGATGTCCATATTTCAGCCCCGCGGAATTGAACCAGGCTGCATTCCGGCGCAAACAAAAAGGGTCGGCCACATCCGGAGAATGCGCCGACCACCAGTTTGTTCCGAGGCTGATTATGCGGACCCGCACGGTTCCAATCCCTCCACAAGTTCCTGCACCAGAGCGCGCGTCATCGCGTTCCTCTCCGGTCCGTTGGAGCGATACAGCAACCACAGTTGGAAGTAGACGCGTTTGGGAAGCCGCATTTCGTGTTGGATATATAGCTCCAGGCAACGTCCCATCTCCGAAATCAGGAGAGCAAAATCGATCTCTCGATCTGCTCCCACTCCCATCGTCTTCGCGACGTATTCAGGCCAGTCCGGTGCATTATCTTGACCGGCAACGTCGTCGCGATAGTGCGTCCAGAGAGCGTAGTATGGGTTCTTCGTCCGCAGATGCTCCTGCAAACCTTCGAGTTCACCCCGTGGTGTGAACCCATACATCGGTTCGCTATCCAGTGGAATACCCGCTGCGGTCATCAGAAACCGCGTGGCGTCTCCAAGGATGTTGTTGTTCAGCGCATCCAGTTTGCTGGTTCGCTCCGGTTCTGGCAGCGAGGAAATGCGTTCGATCTCCGCCGAGAATCGTTCCGGAAAAGGCTGTGAACGGATTTCATAGAATTCCCGATAGGTGTCCGTGAGCCCCATGGAGAGTGTGAACGGTACATCTTCCGGAGGAATAGTCGAGCGGACATATGCCTGCCACTCCTCTTGATTTCGGAATTCACTACGATTTTTCATGCAGGTCTCCTACGCCCCCTTGAGTGTCTGGTTGCGCTGTCGCTCCCGCTCTAGCTCCTGAGAAACCTGATTCAGGCGGGTTCTAAGGTTACGCTCTGAGTCGCGGAGTGCCTTGAACTGTTTCTCCTTGAGGAGACTGTCCTGCTCCGGATCACTGGAGCCTGTGCCGCCAGTCTCTCCCTTGGAGGATGGCGAAGTGGACACGTCCGCCTTTCCTTGAACACCGGGTTTTCCGGAAGGTTTCTCGTCGGAGCTCGATTTCGTGACCCGCGATGACAATTCCTGTTCGCTTTTTGGATCTGGTTTCAGGTTGAGTGCCGAGTTCTTCGCCTCCACCAATGCGTTGTACATCGCAGTCCGGTGAACGATCTCCTTGCGGTCGCCGACGCGGCCGTTCCATAACTGAGCGATGATGCTCGCGGCGATGATCTCGCGCTTGTCCTGCGTTCGCAAGACGAGAACGAGTGCCGTCGAGGTCGCCGCCAGGAGCGTGAGGCTGACGAGGTTCGACCAGAAGTAGAGACTCTGGAGGGTGTAGGCTACAACTTCGCTTCGGCCATTGGCGGCGACGGAACCATAGTCCTTGTTGCCGGGATTGATCTTCCCAAGCGCGTAATCCAGAAATCCCTGCGAGCGCCTGGCGGCAGGATGTGCGGATGGGGATGCTGGTGTCTGAGCCATGCAGATGCACGGCGCGCCCAACACCATACTCAGGATGGCGGCCTGGCAAATGCGTCTCATGCTTCTTCTCCCGTCCAGAAACTCGCCAGCGTGCCAGCCGTTCTACGCCGACCGCGGCGCGGCTCATCGCTTGAGAAGCGCAGATTAGCTCCTACCGTGGGATCGATGATGTCGTGCATTCGTGGGTAGAGCGTGGACTTCATTTCGTCCGGGCGATAGGAGAAGGCCCGACGTCCATGGAGATGGGAGTGCAATGTTCCTTCTCGAGGATCGACCATCAGGACCTCAAACTGGCCGACTGGCATGTTCTTGATGTGCTCTTCGCGAGAACGTGTCTCACGTGCGTCACTCTCATTGCCGGTCCCTGTCTCGATGTACTTCTGACTGAAGATGCCGGTACGGCGGACGGCGAGACTGCGCCGCTTGCGCAGGACGCGGGATGAAGCTTTCAAGAACCACTGCGCAGTCGACTCGTCCGTGCCGTTCATGATCATCTTCGTGCCGGGTGCGGAACAGACTTCTTCCGCAAAGGCACGGCTGACGTTCTCAAGCTGAGGTACGGCTTGGAATGAAAAGAGGAAGGAGACGCGTGCGCCGCGCGCGGTCTGCAGTACCTGCGGGAAATCCGGATCGGCGTAACGAGCGATCTCATCGCAGATGACACTCAGGATTGGCTCCTCTTCCAGATTCAACGAGAGCATCTGTTGGTATCGCTTACCCACCATCAGTCGGATGTTCTGCAGTAGTATCTTGCCGAGCGCTTCACTGGCGCGTTTGTTCTTGTTCGAATTAAGTGAGATGACGAGGATGAGGCTCTTATCGACCACTTCCTCGATGGTCAACATGTTCTGATAGGCCCCAGTGACGATGGAGAGATCGTCTTCGAGAAAAGCCAGCAGTTCGTTCAATAGTCCCTGAATCTTGGCAATGCGCTCGCGGTCGGCAAGCGACTTCCGGATCATCTTCACCGACATCTCGAAGTTCAGGCGCATCGTCAACGAGATAGCAGGATTGCTCTCAATCCGCTTCTGTGCGATACCAATCTGCTCGTGCAGGATCTTCTCGTCGAGCGCCATCACCAGCACGTCCCGCATGTTGAAGACCTTGCCCGTGTAGTAGAGGATGCGGACGAGATCCGAGAGATATGCCTCCTGATGGCCGGCAAAGAAGTCTTCGCGCATGCCAAAGGACGAGAAGATGAAGTTCACGTGCTCCTGATAGAGTGAATCCGGACTGTAGAGCGGGTTATACGACCAGGACTCCTGCGGATTCGAGGGATCAATCAGCCGGAGATCTTCCATACGCCCTGCCGATTCGATATGCGGGAGCAACTCCTGCACGAATGCCTGATCGCCTTTGCCATCGAAGATAATGATGGGCATACGCTTCCCATTAAACGTGCGCCTCAGGTCCTGGGCGATGATGCTCTGTATAAAGGTCGTCTTTCCCGCCCCAGTGCCGCCGGCGATGACCCCATGCTTCAGGCGCACATCATCCGGCCAGAACCAGGGCTCTTCATGGACGTTGTAACCGAGGAGCGTGCTGCCTTCTTCGCGGGCGCGCGAAAGGTTCTTTTCATCCAACTCGCCCGGTATGTAAAGCGTCGGATGGGGCCACGATTCCTCGCGACGCTGCCGCCTTCCAATGAAGTCAGACAGGATGAGTCCTGCTCCAAACAGGGCGACGGCAACATCCAGGAACAATTCGAGACACTGTGCGTTGCGAAGGTGAAGCCGCGAAACACCGACGTACCAGAACGCTGCGACGATTGCGCAGCCACCAAGCACAACGATTCCTGCAGCATCTTCGGTTCCGCGCGGCGCGGGCCTGCGGTCATCGTATGCCGGGCTCATCGTTGTCCTCCCAAACTGAAATAGACGAAGCTGGCCATGAGCAGGAAGAGCATGATTGCGCCGACCGCCACCAGCATGGTTGGGCGCATCCGACCTTTCTCCGAGATTGGCTTGATCGGGTCGGAGGCTACTCGGCGCAGAATTATCTTGAGATTGACTTCGCCATCGGAACGATATGCACGGCGTAGCATCTGCCTGGCATCTTCCGCCGTGAAGAACTGATCGGCAGCCATCTCAGATCACCACGGTCTCAACAAGAGGTCCTGACGCATTCATGCCAAAGTCCACTTGGTAGATCTCTGGAGCAGAGGTGTTGAAGGCGCGGATCAGCACATAACCGGTTGTTGATGAACCGGGAGCAACGTCGGTTTGCTGCGTCCTTCCACTGATCGTGATGGGGCCGCCATTCAGCTTTGGTTTGAAGCTGCTGAGCGTCTGCCGTGAAAGTTGGTGATTGCGAAGCGCGAGAAGAGAGATCGGTGCCTGTGTCGGGGTGAGCGGTGAGACAGCAGGCGTGGTCACGCGAAAGGGAGCATTCGAGTGATTGGCAATCTCATACTGAAGATACGTTCCATCACTGGTACGCAGGACGCGAACAATGGAGGCGGTAACGCCATTCGTCGGATTCTTCGATGGCTGGTCAATAACGATATCCTGTGCGCCAAGCATCGCCTCCGTGGTGGCGGTCGCAGCAATCTGCTGATGCTCTTTCTCAGTATTGGCAGCGGAGGCAGATAGGACGGGTACAGGCACACTGCGAACGAGCACATTCACCTTCTGTACATCGCCGGGGGCATCCAGTTCATAAGAGATCTGCCGTGAGACGGTCCAAAGAATCAGATTGGTGGATGCGCCGTCCTTGAGGGGTTGCAAGAGCACCTTGTCGCCAGCGCGCTCAATCTGAAACGAATCTGGATCGGCCGCGGCGATGAACTGGATGGGCTCACCCATATCAATCACGGTCAGATGATTGAGGGCAGTGTGGATGTGTTGAACGTCTGAAAAGTTGATGTTTTGCGCTTTCGCTGTGAGCGCGAACAGCGCAATGGAAGCAAGCCAGAAGCGGTTCATAGTCTCCTCCGTGCGCCTGTTCGAGGCGACAGAATCTCCAGCGAGAGGAGATGCAGACGAGACGTCTACACCTCCTCCAGCAGGGTTAAGAGGCATTCGGCCGGTAAGCCGAAATCCTCGTGTCTTCGAAGACAAGTTCGCGATTGCCTGTGTACTGAAACAGGAAGATCGACTTCTTGGTGTCTTCGGCCCCAGGATTGGGGATGATTTCAACCAGATACGCGCGCTGTTCTTCATCGAACTCGACGTATCCGGCGATCGTCTTCGGCTTGCGGACAAGGACGCTTTCGCCTCCGGTCTCCATCGCAAACACATCGACGACCTCCTGCGGGAAGGTATGGAAGAGAGCAGCGCCGGTGCCTTTGCCATTGGTGACGACATGCGCCATCCCTTGTGCCCAGGCTGCCCGGTTGTCCTGCTTGCCCTCTGCCCAGAAGTGCATGAACAGGTTGAGCGAACGAAACTGCTTCTTCGCTTCCTGCTCCGACTCCCAAACCGCCGCCTGCGCCTTGTTACGGGCGATGACGGCAGACCTCCTGACTTCCTTGTCTGGACTCTGGCGAACCGCATCCCAGAACGCCTGCGCGTTGTTCAACTCCAAGCGGAGTTTCTCTTCGCGTTCGGCGATGCCGAAAGCAACGGTGCCAAAGACGTTGTTGACCAGTTCGCACTCCCTGAACATCTCTTTATTGACCGAATGACCCCTAAATAGACCCCGGAAGTCCTCCATGGACACCTTTTCCTGCTCGAGGTCGCCCAACTCCTTGCGCACCACGTTGTACATCCGGCCCACCTTGTCGGTGTCGGCAACGTCGAGGTGCATGGGCATGCCCGTCACTCTGCGCTCACGCTTATAGCGGAGCCAAGGCGCCGGATTGACCTGTTTGCGGATTTCGCGAACAACCTCCTCATCCACGGATACCTTGTGTTTGAGAGAGTCGAGCGCGTTTTGCAGTTGAATGACCAGTTCGTAAGCAAGATCAATCCTGCCAGCGGCCACACACGAGGTCTTTAGATCGGTGATAGAGCCGATCTTGTTCCCGCGCGCTTTCATGGCAACCAGATGCACGTTCCACCACTGAGAGCGGGCCTTGGTCTTGGTCTTCTCCGGGTTGGTGAAGTGTTCCCCATACTCGATCCGTCCCTGAACGAACTTCGGAAACCGATCGGATGGGATGGTGCAGATGGTGTCGTAGTCGAAATCGCCACCGTTCTTCGCTGCCGTCTCCGAATGCAGGATGTAGGTTCCATGCATGCGAAGTTGCGTGCGAAGGATATGCCGGATAGCACCTTCAGACAGATCCGATCTGCCTAATGCTGCTGTGAGAAGTGGAACCAATTCGTCATCGGTAAGATGGCGTACTGGCAACAGGTCCTCCTGCATCCGTATGGGATACCGGACACAAAGGCTCTGCTCTGAAGTCAGAGAGGTGACCGCACTGTCCTTCGGAATCCAGTCGGATGCGGAGAAGACCTTCCCCGCATGTTCGATCAGGACACCGTCGTCGACCAGTGCGAAGGCAGGGAGACGAAGTGTCCCACCCGTCATAGCGCGAAAGGCCCAGCGTGCCAGCTTACGGTTCAACTGGTTGGCAACGAACGGAATGCGAATCGCAGTCCCGCTCTTGTCAGCCATCAGAACTGCTTCTGACGGATCACAACCCTCTTGAGAAGCGGTGACGGTAGCATCGTCGAAGCTTTCCGTATCAAAGCTGTCGTCGAGACCGGCTTCCTCTTCTTCGTTCCTTCCCAACAGTTTAAGGAGAGCGGAATAGTCTTCGTTCTCCCATGCCCTGCGCACCTGACGAACCTCCTCGATGGTCGGAGGAATGATCTCGGTACGAAGCGCCTCTTCCGAAGCATTTTCGACCAAGGTGTAACTCGAGCCGTATACGGTCGTCCGGGATGCCTGCTTGTATCCCAGGATGACCGGACCCTGCACAAGCCGTCCGGTGGTCTTCGCCTGAGGGATGAACTTGCCTGATCCCTTCAATTCGGGCTTGCAGGAGCTTTCCGGCAGAATGATGTCGACGCCCAGCTTGTCAGCTACGCGGTCGCTCATCGCCTTCACAGCACCTTTTGCCTGCTTCGGTTCGCGTGCGTCGAAGGCCAATCGAAATTGGACAAATCGATCCTGCGGAAGCTGGAGCTTCCGGTACAGGGACTCTCGAAGCCAGCCGCGGCAGTCATTGGTACCAAGGATGTAATCCTTGACAACAAGAACGGTCACGTTTGACTCCTCGATCACAGTCTTGCAGTCAGAGATGAGGATGGAGAAGTACACCATCGCCGCCTCTGGCCAGTGCTGAAAGCGCTCAGCAATGGCTTTCGCATGAGCGGTATCGACGAAGTAGAAACGTCCGTCCTTCGCTGCACCGCTTGCGCCTGCAAGTTGATACTGCACTCCCTGATAGTTCAGGTTGGCCATCCGGTTCTCTACCAACGTCTGTTCGTAGGCATCGAGTTCGGTTGGCACACTCACGCGTGCGACTTTGATTCCCGGATAGATCTGCATGAGGAGCGTTCCCTCGAGCGTGTCTTTCCGGTTCAACTCCGTCTCCTTGCGCCGGACAAGTCCAAACGCATCGATCGAAAGCTCAAGGATGAGCTTCGACTGGTCGGTCACGGATTGGGTCATGTTCGCTGTCATTGTCTTCTCCTCACTGTCTGGCGCTCCAGATGAGTGATCGAGATCTCGCTGTACCGAGCTCTTTCACTGTGCCTGGCGCCCTTGTTAGGGGTGGTTGGGAAACCGAACCAGGCCTCAGTGATCGAGTCCGGTCAGCATGGAATTCCTCATCGCTATGCGATAAGGGTTCAAGAGAGGCTGACAGTGACCAATTCAGGTATGTTTCCTCTTTGAATGCCGTCTGCTGAACCGTTGCAGCTACTTGGTGAGCGGCCGCTTTACCAATACCGGATTTCCTCCTTGAATCTCTGCTTCTGCGCGAAATGCTGTAACGACATAGATCACGCCAGTCTTCTGCTGAAATGCTTTAATGAGTGCCTCGCTTTCGCTCTGCGCCTCCTCGCCCAGTTCCGGCTTCTGAGGAGACGTGCCATCTTTGGCGAGAAAGAACCGGGCTATCTCTTCACCGCCGCGAGCCTTGCGTCCTTTCTTCGTGGCCGTGCTTGCTGGCACCTGATGGGATGAAGCCTCGCTTGTCTTCTGTGACAGTGCGTCCATAGCCAAACCCTCCTTACTCATTGCTGTTCTGATCAGAGGCCGAGAGGATCGCGTTGCGGCGTTCTCCATCAATAGGCCGTTCGCTGTATTCCGCAATCCAAAGACCGTCTGGATTGGCTTCGCTACGCTTGTCCGCTATGAGGCGCACGCGGTACTCGTTCACGAAGTGGTCTGTAATCTCGGAGCCGTTCGTGACGTGATGGACGTCCTTTACTCCATAGATCAGGTACGTCATGGGTTCGCCGGTGACAGACTCTATCTCGCGAAGGTGGAAGACCGACTGAATCTGATCGTCGTCGATCTTGCCGCGTATGTTGCCGTCCGACATGGCTCTGATCGTGAGAGCACGAAGGTTTCGGGTCATCTTGTTCAGGGCCGTTGCCCAATGATCGTCAACATTCGAGGGACTGTAGTTCAGGTACTCCCCGAGGAACCGCTTGACAAACACCTCGGAGAGATAGGGATCGCCGGCAGAGCTGGATAGTGCTGGCGACGACTGTCCTAGGACCGAGGCTTCTCCGTTCGCCCCAATGCGTATGACCGTAGGTGGCTTGAGGCGAACCATGATGGCAAAGCCGATGGCGATGACGGCAAGGATCGCCATGACGAAGGCAAGCACCCACGCACGGTTGGCGTTGGCAAGCCTCGCGCCATCCATCTCGTAATACTTGGGGCGAACCTCAAGACCCTTCATTGTTGTGTCTGTACTGGACATCGACATGCTCCTTTCCTCCTAGATCTCTATGCGAGTTACTTATCTCCGCTCTTTTCTCCAGCCCTTGCCTTGTCGTAGGCTTCGGAGAAGTTGGACTTGACCGCGTTCACACTTTTCTGAGCTGTTGACGCTACGTGGGAAGCTGCGCCTCGTGCTGCGTTTCCAATTGCTCCAGCGCTGGCTACCAGCGTCTCCTGTGGGTGTTTCACTGCGCCTGCGACTGTCTCTGCTGCCTTTGCAGTTTTCGCCGCAGCATTCACTGCGGTACCGGCAATGGAACCGGCCTTTGCACCCACTCTGCCTGCGGTCTCGATAGGATTTGCAATGCCGCTCGCGGTCCTCTTCGCTGCATCAGCCACAACGCCTACTCCGCCAACAGCACCTTGCGTTGCAAGCCGTGCCGCATGATAAGCGCCCCAGGTGGCCAGACCGTGGGGCCGCATCAGGGCTGGTGTAGGACCGTGCGCGGAGCGCGGCTTCGTCGAGGAACCCCGAGTGTGAGAGGACGAAGTTTGGGAGTCAGAGCCGCTGAGGGCAGAGGATCGTCCAACAGAATCTGTCCCCTTTGCTGCACTTTCGACAGAGTCAGGTAGCGACGTACCGGAAGCGACTGCAGAACCAAAGTTGCTACGAATATTCTCAGCGACCTGATCCCCAGAGGTGCTTAGCGATGGACGATCTGAATCAGACAAGGAAGAAGTACCTTCTGTAGGCCCAGGGGATGAAGAATTGAATGGGGAATTCGAAGCGCTCCTCTGCTGGGCTGCGGGTTGATTGGCGGCTCCCGTTGAAGTGCCCCCGCGAGAAGAGCTTGCTGCTCCAGCTGTACTCTGCCCCGTGCCGGGTCCAGATGCACCGCCTCCTGTAGCTCCTGCGATAGCTCCTTCCGTGACGGCGACTCCCATCGTGAGCGCGGTCGCAGCCGCGCCGAGCAATGTCCCTGCCGTAGAACCGACGTCTCCACTCACAATCTTCTTCGCAATGAATGGAATCACTGCGATGGCAAGCGAATAGATGATGCTGGCGAGGCCAATGAGAATCGACCCTTCAAGATTCCCCAGGCCACCCAGGAAGTCGTTCTGGTTGAGCATCTGACCGACCTGCCCCATTTGGACCGCACTGAGCAATGCACCAAAGCTGCCGTAGAGCACTGGCCATGCATTCCAGATGAAGACGTTCTCGGCATAAGACTTGGCGAGACGGTTCGTTGCACCGAGTGGCATCAGCGCAATGACGATGGGGCCGAAGATGTAAAGGATCGATCCGTAGAGGATGTAAAAGAAGCCGAAGATCGCAATGACGACGGGATAGAGAATGTACGCGACGATGATGAGGGCGGCATCGAGAATGCCTGCGGTCGAACCGGTGACGAGACCCCAAAGATTCTGGAAGCCTACCTGGCTGTACTGTGTCTTGAGGTCGTTCGCCCAGTTGTCGAGAAGATTGGTAGCGCCCGAGGCACTGTTGACCCAGTTCCCAGCGTTCACGAACCCCTGATTGATTGTGGTGAAGATCGCGTGGTAGTTCATCACCACGATGGCCGTCACAACATACTTAATGAGATTCGTTCCAAGTCCTCGTACATCTCCGCCATGCATCGCGGCCTGGTAGACCTGCCAGAGGAAGCCGATCAGCAGGACCACGTACGCGACGTTCTGCATGCCACTCGTGATGCTCGTTGAATCGATGCCAGAGACCGCCTGTGTCAGGAAACGCTCGAACAGGTTGAGCTGCGTCGATTGAAAGAACGCGAGGGCTGTAATGCCGGGATGGAAGAGGGACATCATGATCGGCTACCTGTGAGTAAGAGATCCGTTGATCAGTCCGTTGTTATTGGTGTTGTCTGAGGCTCCGAGCTTGGCGAGCTTGCTTTGATTCGCAATGTCGATGCCTCGCGTGCGCATGAGTTCTGCAAGTGCTGCCTGGGTGTAGGCGTTGGCCCTGACCAACCAGACATCGGCCTCGGCTTCGAGTATGGGAGCGCTGCCCGGAGCGGCAAGCGCGATCTGCTGTCCCATCTTGTCGGCCTGCGCAAGCTCCGCGTCGGCAAGCGCGTCGATCTCGATCGCTCGCTTCATGGCATCCTGCGCCTGTGCGTCGGTCATGTCCGTCATATTTCGGACTTCAGGTGAGGCAGCGTTCTGCGGCATCACGACGCCATATACGTTTTGGAACTGCGGAGACACCGAGGACACATTACTTGTGTTGCGAGATAGCAACAGCGATTCGAGATTCTGTGACTGCGGCAGCGTTGCGCTCGATACGTTCACACGGAACATGCTGCCGATCTGCGTGAACTGGCTCTCAAACTGAGACACGGAACTCCTCGCCTGGTTGATCGCCGTGACTGGATAGACGACATCCTTTTCGTAGCTTGCGATGCTCTGCTGAGCCTGGTTGATGTCCTTCAGCGGCGCGGCCACATACTTGCTCATGAGGGATTCGACTTTGGACAAGCCAGCAAGAATTGCCGCGACGTCGATGCCGAACTGTCCTTGAGCCCCCTTCGGCAGGACAAGGAGAACGAGAACGAGGAGGAGAGGCGACGTCTTCAGAAAGGTCGGTGTGTACCACCTTCGCGGCGGACGCGGTGCTTGTTCCTGCCGAAGCACTTCCTTAGCTTGACCCGGAGCTTTGCGTTGCCAGAAGAGCGGCTTACAGATTTTGTCGATGATGCGTTTGAGGTCGGGCATGACGAGTCTCCTTTACTGGTGTGTCAGTGCTCCCGAGACGAACTGATTGAGATTGCCGGCAGCTGCCGCGCGGCGTTTCACGAGCACGTTATCGTGAGCAATCCGTCCGGCTTCTTGCCGTAACTCTGCGGCAAGCATCTTTTGCATGAATGCCTGGAAACGGAGGTTGGCGACCTGAGCCTGCGCTGTAAGAAACGGAGTCGATCCCGGCGCGCTGACAGCGACCTGATTCTCCATCTGGTCCGCGGTCGCGAGGACGACATCCTGTCCCTGATCGGCGATTAGTGTGGTCTTAAGGTTCTCCTGCCCAAGAGCATCGTCGATGTCGACCATGACGCGATCCTGGGGAGAAGCGATGTTGGCAGCGGGAACGCTGCCGTAATTTGTGGTGAAGCTGCTTTGGAGAGCAGGGATTTGGGCGCTAGTTCGACTATGCAGAATCGTCTCTAATTGCTGCGGGTTGGCCAGGGTGGCGCTGGGAGACGAGAGATGGAAAACCTGTGTCATGTAGCCGCGATAGCTGGTGATTGAGTTCGGCACAAAGCCGCGAGCGGAGTTCACCATCGCAAGAGGCCATACAGTTTCCTGATAGAGTTGCTGCACCTCCTTCGTCATCTCATTAATCGCCTTGAGTGACGAGCCCATGTCATTCTGGATCGTCCCAAAGATCGAATCGAAGACTCCAAAGATTCCGGCATGCGCCGGCGTCGGGAGTGCGAGGGCAAGGCCAAGCAGCCCTGCTGTGACTGCGGCACACTTCCGCTTGCTCTTGGGCACGAGAGCGCGAAAGCCAAGATGTACGAACGATTCGCGGAGATGAGTGAACGATGAGAGCCTCATGACGCAAGTACCTCCAGAACCTGACCCGACATCTCTTCCGGCAGCGGCGCAAGATCAGCCAGCCCACGTGGATACCGCCGAGCGAGCTCTTCATAGGCAGATAGGAGAGAGCTATTGCTGTGCGTGTTTAGCCACCACTTGCGGTACGTGCGTTCACGTGGATAGGTGGTGGTGATCCAGTAATCGACGGGTGTCGGTGCAATCCGGATGACATGTGTTGACTCGGCCTTCTCGCCGATCGCGATAAGGAACTCCGCACTGTGGCCTTTCTTGGGCTGGGCGAAGGCCTTGATCTGGTTGATGGCGGTTTCGTTCAGGTGCATGTACTCGCGGTGTGTCGTCATGTCGCCCGGCTGCTTGCCGATGATCTTGGTCGAAGCATTCTTGACGATGCCGGCGCCGAATGGATTCGGCTTATCCTTCGTCCCCACGAAATCCTCAGGCGTCTGGCTGATTCCCCAGACACTGCCATAGCGCTTGCGAGCGGTACGAAAGAGCTGGACAACGACTGAAGCGAGGATGGGGGACTCAAGCATCGCCCAGCATTCATCGAGAAGGGTGATGTTGGGAAGGCCATCTTTGCCGGAGCCGCGATGTGTTGCTGCGTGGGCAACCTTGAGGCTCATGGCCCGCTCGAGGCGAGGGTCATCCTTCAGCTTCTCGACGTTGAAGTAGAGCCAGGGACTATCGAGCTGTACGGTGGTGGGCCGGTCGAAAAGTCTTGCATATGGCCCGTCGTCTACCCAGGCACGCAGCTTCATCGCCGCAAGCCGGGCCATTTCATTTATCTTTTGGTTTTTATCCCGATCCTGCCAATGGGCCAGCTCCGCAGCGAGATCGGAATAGAGCGGGGTGGGATTTGAGCTCTTAGCGCTGCACCGTTTGTAGGTGGAGGCGATGGCTTCGAGCAGCACGCTATCAAGCAGGTCGATGTCGACATCGGGCGGAGTATGTTCACCCAACATGTGGCGGGTCAGGTTCTTCAAAAAGGCCAGTTGATCGTTCGACGGCTTTGTCTCTCCATCCAGCAGGTCCCAAGGATTGATGGTCTGATCACTGTCGAGCGACATCTGCACCATCTCGCCGCCCATAAGCTCTACTAAGGGTCTGTATGAGTCACCGCTTTCCAGGATGGACACACGAGCGTTGCTTCGGGCAGCCATCAGGAGCATCTGTTGCGCTGCGAGCGTTTTGCCGCCACGTGTTTTTGCCATCAGAAGGCCATTGGCATCGGATAGGTCCGGGTCGAACATGGAGTACGGAATGAGCTGCCGATATGGCGTCTCAAAAAGCATCAACGGACTCTTGCGCGTACCGGTCCAAGGCATCTCAACTGGAACGAGGTCCGCGGCGTTTGGCGTGAGCATATCCTGCTCACGCTTGTCGGTCTCACCCATGCCAGGAAGCGTGCCGATGAAGATGCGGCGCTTCGCAATGGTCTCGACGACAGCCCGCGCGCCGTTCATGTGGGTGAATGCGTTTAGTACCTCGTGCGTACGGTTGGAGATCTCCCGCTCGGCCGATTCAAGGTCCCGGAAACTGACAGCTTCGTGCGAGGTTCGGACGACAACCGAGAGGCTCAACTTGGCCGTCTTAAGGGAGGATGAGATGATGTCCCGCTGGACCTGGATTAGCTGCGCCTGGGCGACTTCGGCTTCAGGATTCGATTTGAAGTTTCCATTTGCATCCTTCTGTGCCGCGGTCATCTTCTGCAGGCGCTTCTTGTAGGCTTTGAGAATTTTCACCTGATCGGGAATCTCAACCTGCCCGCTGATGACGATGGGAAATCCCAACGTCGAGAACTTCTGCAACATGCCCGGAAAGGTGGCATCTGGAAGTTCCTTCAGGCTGACGATGGAGTAAAGATAGCCATCGATATTGAGGTAGTTCTCGGCCTCGTTGAGGATGCTGGCGTGAGTCGCCTGATCGCGAGCACTGCGATAGGCGAGCATCTCTTCACCGGGAATATATAGCCTACGTTGACGACGGCGAGGATGCTGCGATGCTTGGAGTTCCTCGAAAAGTTCCTGCGTGGAGAGCCTGCGAGGCCCGATCTCCGCTGTCTCCAGCGAACTCTCGATTCCACGCAGAATCGATTCAAACTCCGCGAGATGGGTTTCGTGCTCTTTACGACCGCGTTGGATCGCCTTTTTCTGGCTCAGTGCGAAGCCGCCGAGCTTCCGGTTCTGTTCCGCTGAGTGATAGAGCTTGGCATGGATGCGCGGATCCCAGATGAAGTACACATGCAGTCGGTTCTGGAAGTACGCGCCGTCAGCCTCTTTCTCTCGCCACCTGCGCACTCGGTGGGTATCGAGCGACATGATCTCGGACTGGTCTGTTCTTTGAGCATGAATGTACTCGTCAATGAGCCCATCCAGATGCTCGGCGATCTCATAGCGGAACTGGACCCTCATGCTGACATCCGGAATGCCGCGGAAAAGAGTCTCCAGCGAAGACTTCGCATGGTTTCTCTCCCCGTCCGTTGCGAAGTACGAGAGCACCCCCTTCAACTCGTACCCCGCAACGAACGAGCCGTTCGTGCGAACCATGATGTGGTCTTCCTCCGACAGATCGCGGAGAGGAAGCAGCTCGCACATGGCTGGAGCCTTCATCTTCTTGTCGTGTTCGGCATAGGTCATCGGCATGTCGAAGTTCTCCGATCTGCAGGTTGTGACTCCTCACCAAGAGCCCTCTTTGCGACTTCTTCAAGTGGACCTATCCCTTCGTGGTACCGGGAAGCAAAGATCACGCTGGCGAATGTGGCACGTGCCGCTTCCTGGTCCATCCGGAGGAGAACGGTTCCGTCTCGTTTTGTCTTGATGTCCGCGTGCATCGGTCATTCCTCCTCATCCGCGATGTAAGGCTGCACCAGTTGTGAATCTCGCTCAAGCGCGCACCAGCCCTTCGGCGCGGTGTAGGAGCGCACCAGGTCCAGCAGATAACCGCGTGGTTTGCCGTACTTGAAGAGCATCAGGAACGGGACCGCAAGTAGGGGCACGATGAACTCCATGAAGACATTCAGCGGCATCCCGAAGATGTGGCTCTCTCCACCGACGAAGTGGGCGAGCAGGTTCATTACGGCGGCCAGGGCGAGCACGAAGATCAGGTCTTCAAACTCAAGGCCAAGGAACGTGACCTTGGTATGAAGGTTGCGGTGAACGGGCGTCAGGTCGAGACTCATCGTCATGCTCCTATTCCATGGGCCTTGGTGATCATGGACTCCGCGAGACGCACGATCCCGGAGACCATCAGAGCTGCCATCGCTGCCACAAACTTTCGAATCCAGGTAGAGCCCGGATAGATCTGGTCGAGCACTCCGCCCATATGGAGAGCCATCGCTCCCAACTGCGTGAGGGCAAAGACCGGAAGGAGAACGTTGGCGGTGTAATTGACAAGGGTCAAGAGCGCCAACCAATACCCGTCAGCATTCGTAGCCCCGGCGTGTTGTACGAAACCCTCGAGAGCGCGCAGGACGCCGGAACACATCAAGGACGCAAACCCTCCATAGAGGTAGTTCTCGAACGGACCACTCTTGCTATAGCGGTACACCGCGAAGGAGAAGAAACCACCGGCGAGCGTTGGCATGATGACATTGCCTCCCCAACTCGCAAGGTTCGTAATGGCTCCATCAAGACTCATCGGATTCTCCTTTCTATGCGGCCATCGCCTGGAAGAGCTTCACCAGTCCGCTGACACTCAGGAACGCAATCGCCGCGAAGATCAGGCGTGTCCACGGGCGCTGACGAACGAAGTTGATAACGGCACCAATACATGCAAGTCCCGCAGCGGAAGGCATGATCTTCCCAGCGATGTAGTTCCAGAGCGAGCTGAGCATGTCAGTTGTTGCGTACTGGCCACCTGAGTTCCAGCTCTGAAACATCTGCATCGTGGCCGAGATCGACATCAGAAAGATCGCGGCGATGATCGAACCCAAAGGGTTTTCTCCAGCGGCTCCGTCGAGAGTGGCTTTGAGCACGAAGTAGGCCGCAAGGATGGGAACGAGCTTAGCGACCACGATGTCATTGACGAAGTTCTTGAAGAGCGACTCCATGCTTGCAAGCCAGCTCGTTCCTACAGAACCGCTCGCGGAAGGGATCGTGATGCCTTGTGCCGCAATCCAGGCAAGGATCTGAGGGATCGTCAACAACACGACGGTCCACAGAATCCACTTCCCGAACTTCCCACCGATATGGAAATTCATTCCTCCTTCGGCACGCAGACTGACCCCAGCCGCGGCCAGCGTGCAGAAGGCAGCCGGCACTGCGAGGTCAAACAGCAGTTGAAGAAGATCGGAAAGGAATTGCGGCACAGGCATCGCAGTTGCTCCTTGTTACTGGATCGATCCAGCCTGGGTAACGAAGCCCTCGGCCATACGTCCGAGACCCGAGATCACCATGAGAGCGACGCCAGTGACGCCCCAGCCCATATAGCCGCGGCCGGATTTGAAGTGCCAACCGGCAACACCGAGGCAGGCGACGGCGATCACCGGAGCGATCACATTGCAGCCCCAGTTCACGATGTTGAGCACGGTGCCTTCTACCGTAGTGGCCTGTTGGCCTTGAACCGCCTGACCGAACTGGGGCGAGGTGCCCAAGTTCTGCGCGTGTGCTGCGAGTGGCAGGAAGGGACCAATGAGCATCAGCACCAACGCGACCTTGAGCAGAAAGTGCGGCCAGTTGCGATCCTTGGGGCGGTGAATCGTTGTGGGTTCGGCGGATCCGCGAGCAGGCCGCCAGATGGGAAGTGCGGTTGTCATAGCTGTCTCTCCTGGACTCGGTTGCTCTGGGCTTCCGTGTCGAAAGAGAGAGTGTGGCCACTTCAAAACTCGGTCAAACGTAGATGGGCATCGAAACTGCGTCTGGAGAGCGCTCCGATAATAAAGCCGACGCCAAAAGTGAGTTCAGGAGACAGTCATTCGCGCCCGAATGGCACCGGGAATATTGTCGCCCCCCAAAGTCCCGCCAAATCTGGCGAAAAATGCTACGAAGACGCACGGGAGATGTGTCGTTGTGCAGATTGATTGATGCCCGCGGCAAAACGGGCGAAGCGCAGATTGCTTGATCTGACGGATGATCGGGCATGTTGCGTAATGACTTTGCAATCACTACTGTTCCGGACCGCGCTCCGTCGCGCATGCCCTAGATAATTGGGCCGTATTAAGAACTCTATGGATTTGCATACCTAGCTGCCGAGGGTTCCGTGAGCCAAGAAAGGAGTAGCCAGTCAGAGTTTGACACACCTAGCAATCTAGGGATAGCATCTGTCGCAACGGGAGATACACGAATGGCCAAAACAGACGTTCAGGGCACCTTGGATCTTCTTGTCCTCAAGACGCTTTCACAGACAGGAGAACTGCATGGATACGGGATTGTCCTGCATATCCAGACAGCGTCCGCTGAGCTGCTCAAGGTTGAGGAAGGCTCTCTCTATCCAGCGCTCCATCGCATGGAGCAAAAAGGCTGGGTCAGCTCACAATGGGCACTTACGGAAACGAACCGTAAAGCGAAGTATTACAAGCTGACTGCCGTCGGACGCAAGCAACTTCAGGAAGCCGAGAAGAGCTTTGAACAACTGGTGAAAGGTGTGCGCGCAATTTTGCGCTACGCGTGAGGTATCGTATGTCCCTCTTGCATCGCATCTCAAATTTATTCTCTCGTTCCAGAGTGACTCAAGACATCGAAGCCGAGATCAACTCTCACATCGACATGCGAACGGCGGATAACATTGCTCGCGGCATGACGCCGGAACAGGCCTATCGAGAAGCTTTGCTGCTATTTGGAAATCCTACTCTGATGCAAGAGCGAGTAGTGGCCGAAGACATCGCGCTAACGCTGGAAAGCTTTTGGGCCGATGTCCGGTACGGGATTCGTCAACTTCTGCAAAATCGAGGATTCGCAGTCGTTGCCATCTTGACGCTTGCCCTCGGCATCGGAGCGACAACCGGTATCTTCTCGATTCTGAATGCCTGGATCATCCAACCGTTGCCTCTCAAGAACCCACAGCAACTCGTCATCTTCTGGCGTGCGGCGGCAGATGTCCCAAATGAACCGGCGTACTACTTCAGTTGGCGCGACTACCTGTATTTTCGTGAACGCAGCCATTCCTTCCAATCTTTAGGCGCTTCGTTCGAGCGCGGATATACATTGACCGGGAGCGGGGAGCCTGAGAGCTTGCATGGTGGAATCGCCAGCAACAGCCTCTTCACAACACTTGGAGTAACGGCCTTTCGCGGGCGGCTCTTTCTGGACGATGACAACACGGGTCCGCCAGTTGCGGTGATTAGCTACGCTCTGTGGACGCAACGATTTCATCAGTCCATTTCTGTGATGGGCGAGTCGCTGATGCTCAATGAGAGATCATTCAAAGTCGTCGGCATCCTGCCGCCCGGCTTCTCCTACCGCGTTCTCGACCAGCCACATGATATTGACGTTTGGACGTTGATCCAAGCGGGAGACCCACAGTACAAGCAGGATTCCGTGACCGCCGTTGCCATCATCGGGCGGCTCAATCAAGGTGTCACTATCGCGCAGGCCAAGCCGGAGATCGCGCTTCTACAGGCCGAGAACGATCGGCACTATCCCGACATCCCGAAGTCAACGGCCTATCTGTCAAGCCTGCAACAAGACAATACCCGCGAAGTTCGGGCATCACTTCTCGTTCTTGGCGGAGCAGTGGGATTGCTACTTCTGATCGCTTGTACCAACACCGCCAGTCTCATCGTTGGCAGAAATATACAGCGAGAGAAGGAGTTCGCCATTCGCGCGGCGCTTGGATCGAGCGCCCGCCGTCTTCTCATCCAGCTCCTCGTGGAAAATCTGGTTCTCTACGGAATCAGCGGCGCTCTGGGATTATTGATCGCCTTCGCTTCGGTGCGGGGCTTTGTCGCCTGGAATCCGTTTGGATCACTTCCGGCGCAGCCAATCACCGTCAGTCTGCCGGTGATTGCTGTAGCCGTGCTCCTCACAGTATTGTCTGGCCTGACCTTTGGAGCCTACCCGGCGTTTCGGGTATCACGGCTCAATGTCAATCAAGCATTGCGGTCGAGCAGCTCCGGAGCATCCGCCGGTACCGGAAAGTTGCGCTCGCGGAACATCATCGTGCTGACACAGGTTGCCCTCTCCGTCATCCTCTTGATCGGCAGTTCATTGTTGCTGACGACCTTTCTTCGGCTAAATTCTCAGCCTTTAGGATTCAAACCCACCGATACCCATGTCATCAACCTGGCCTTGCCGCATAAGCGGTACAGTTCAGACACGCAGCTTACCCAATTTGCAGATCGCTTGTCGGAGCGGCTGCGAGCCCTGCCCGGCTTGGATTCTGTGGGGATGAGCTACTTCCTTCGACTGTCAGATGCCGGAACGGACCCATTTCAGATTGAGAGTCGCGGCGATCTCACCGCAGAGCATTTGCCACAAGCCGTCCCAATCACCGTAGGACCTGGATATTTCCAAGCGATGGGAATTGCGACGGTCGCGGGCCGGGGTTTTATGGACTCCGATGTGCAGACAACGCGCCCCGTCGCTGTCATCAACGAAGAAGCCGCGCAACGATATTTTTCTGGCAAGAACCCAATTGGCGAGCATATCCGCATCGGAGACCCGAAAGCCCCCGAAACACAGAAGAATCCGTGGCTCGAAGTGGTTGGGGTGGTGGCTAGTACAAAATCCACTCGGTACAACCAGATTGCATGGGAGGCCCGCCCGGAGGTCTATACGGACTACCAACAGCAACAGGTTCACCAGTATTTCTCGAATTCGGATTACACCACCATGTTCTTTGTCGTGCGCACAAAACGGGGCGTGGCCCTAGGGGATGCCGCCATACAGAAAACGATCTGGAGCCAAGATCCGAATTTGCCGGTCGGCGCGGTCAAATCTCTCGGAGAGATGGTCGCGGGACTCCAGACGCAACCGCGGATTCGCGCACGGCTCCTAACCGTCTTCGCAGGACTGACGTTGTTGCTCGCGGCTATCGGTATCTATGGCGTTATGGCTCAGTCTGTAGCGCAACGATATCGGGAAATTGGCATTCGGATGGCATTGGGAGCTGATCGTCAAAGCGTTCTCGCTCTGGTACTGAAGCAAGGCATCACGTTAACCATGGCGGGCGTGATCCTCGGAACGGTGCTCGGCCTGATAGGCGTTCGATTCATGAAGACGCTTCTGTACGGAGTCACGTCCACTAATCCGGTGACCTATGTCGGAGTTGCCACTGTCGTTTGTCTCGTCGCTCTGGTAGCCAGTTTCCTTCCTGCTAAACGTGCAGCTTCGATCAATCCAGTGCGCTCGCTGCGCACAGAGTAGTGGCCCTGAAAGGAACGTGTATGTGGGTTAGTTTGATTTTGGCATCAGCCTTGATGCAGCATCCTTCTACCGGAACGGCCAGCCTATCCACAAAAGTCGTCGCTGCTATCGACCAGAATTACCTGTTTGCCGACACCGATTCCTGGCAGCGCCTCCGTGCCGATCTTATCCGCGATACCGATCCGTCTAATTCGTCAATCGATCAACAGTTAGCGAAACTCAGTGACGGAGACCTCCGCATCGTCACATCCGAACAAATGAATGCGATGCAGGCGGAGACCTCTGGCAACGAACGCGGAATCGGATTGGTAGATTTCGCCGTCACCATTGATTCGGAGACCGGCGAAGCGAAGATCGTCACCCCTCTGGTGGCCTCGCCAGCGTTCAAAGCCGGATTGCGGCCAGGAGACGTGATTGTAAGCATCAATGGAAGAGGCACACGTGGACTGATCCATGAGGACGTGATGGCGATGCTGCGGGGAGATTCCGGCAAGGTCGATCTAACGATTCAACGCGATAAGAGAGAGATTCGCGTGCAAGTAGCAAAAGAGACCTGGGCCGAACAGGCTGTCGAATCACGCAGCTTTGTTGCAGACAAACAACAGTTGGGATATATCGGCGTGCGGCTCTTCACGTCGGATTCAGGAGAGCAGGTGCGTCAGGCCGTCAATGCCCTGGAAGCTCGCGGGATCGATAAGTGCATCATCGACTTGCGCAATAATCCTGGGGGCTATCTGGACGCGATGGCGGTGGCCGGAAGCGCCTTCACGGATCAGACGCTCGGCTGGAAGGTGAGACGGGATGGCACGAAAGAACCGATATATGCAGCAAACAAGCCTTTCAAAGCCATGCGGCTTGCCGTCCTCATCAACGAGGGTACTGCGAGTGCGGCCGAGATACTCGCCGCTGGTCTGCACGATACCGCGAGTGCTCGCCTCATCGGAGCAAGAACCTATGGCCGAGGACAAATTCAAACTTACGTCGCTTTGAACGAAAATGCGGGCATTGTGGTTCCAGCAGCGAGCGCCGAGAGTGTGAAGGCGGTTCGTTTCAACAAAGGGAATGGCCTGACACCTGACGTTCTCTCCAACCACCCAGGCCGCGACAGCTACGACGCGGCGTATCAGATGGCGACTGCATTGCTCACACATAAAATCGGTCATTCTGCACGATGAAATGAAGTCCAAGACAACCGGTCATTCTGCGCAACGACATGATCAGCTCTCGGCAAGGATCATTCCCCGTGCTTCTTGGAAGCGGACAATGCGACACAATAGTGCCCCGGCGATGCCCGGGGCATCATTGTTGACTAGAGCAGACTTCCACTACTGGTTTGTGTTGGATGGCGGGCGCGATGTGGCCGTTGGTGCTTCACGCTTCGTAAATACGATGTAGATAGGCGTATCCGCGGGAACCGAAACGACGATGCGATTCGTTAAAGCCATATTCATGACCTCTGTATCGCCTGCATTGCCTATGTTCTGAGCGATACGTTCCCGGATCATGTCATCCTCGGAAAAAGCCCCGCTCGTGTTGTTGCCCACCAGCATCGCAGCCACTGAGCCGATTCCGGATGCGGTGCGAACCAGAAAGTTACGTCCTGTGTTCTTACCTGAGACGGAGCCTTTGATCGGTCCCAGTTCGAGACTGGTTCCGATCGCCTCGATCTTCAAGCGATTCCCATCTAGCAGTTCCAGTTCAGTGAAATTGATGCTCACGGCACCACTGCGATCTGCCTGTTGAAGCTGGCCATAGACCCTCGCGCCCGCTGGAATAACAACGTGCTCTCCAAGCGAATAGGTGTACTCCACGACGGCGACTACGGGGGCGGTTGTGGCGCTGGAAACTTGAGTCTCGAGGCGTGCCTGAATTCTAGTGCCTGTGGTCAGGCTGAGTTGTGGGGCGATAACGTCGTTATCGCTATTGGGCTTCGTGGAATTTGCGTTGGCGACCTCGGCTTTCCTCACGAAGACGAGGGACGCCTCTTTCAGGAGATTCTGCGATGATGCTGTCGAAGGAAACTGTGACGTAACTTGAGCCTCGCCATAAGGCTTGGGCTCTTCCCAGCGCTGCTGCGTCGAGTCGAAAGGAGGAACCGAGGCAAGAGTCGCGCCGCCTGTGCCGTTTGTCCGAGGTGCAGGACTGACGGAAATGCTTCCCGTCTGGGCTCCCGTAGTTGCTTTCGTGCGGTTGATGTCGGCGGCCGTTAATTGTCCGCCGGTGTTGCTGCTGGCAGCCGTTCGCACCGTGTCCATCACAGGAGTAACGCTTCCTTTGGGCCTCTCAGTTGTAGAGGATTGGGCAACATTGTTTTGCAGTGGAGTGGGTAGTTTTTTGGGAGACTTTCCGGCAAACGTCGTGAGCACAAACAGGAGCCCTGCGACTCCAACACCACCGCCAAGCAGGATGAGAGGCTTCTTGCTAGTGGCCGATGTTTTGAGAGCGTCTGCTCGCGTCACCCACGGATTCGCGGGCGGTTGTGCCGCAGCCTGCTCAGTCGGGCGCGCGTCCGTCCCGCTTGATGTACTGATTTCTTCGATCGGTTCGGCTTCGAGGGCATTTCCATTGAGATTCGGCTTCATAGTGGTTCTCCTTTCTAGCGAGCATTTGCCACAAGAGGTGGTGTGAATGGAAGTTTGAGAAGAATGGGGTGATCGACCTGATCGGCCTGTGCAATCTGGAGAAAGAGCGCCTGGGTGGAAGCTTTAAAGTTCGGGCGATCAAAGATCAGAACTCCGTCCGTACGCGCACCGGGATCGAGCCGCGCGGTCGTGAGCTGATACGTTCGCACCTGCAGTTGGTCGGAGAGGATGTTCTTGCCTTTGCTCTTCTTTGGCTTGTGTCCATCCATCTGGATCTGGGGCGGAACGATCTCTACAGGATGGTCGCCGGCATTGAGAATCGAGAACGCAATGATCGTCTGGTTTCCGATCTGTCTGATTTCTCCAAGTGAGGTCTGGATCTGTTGGCCGTCCCACTTCGTCCACGCAGGAGCATTGATGCTTTGCTGAAACGCTAGCTCCTGGTCAAGAGGTGACACCGCAGGCCTCGGTTTTGCAGGATCGGCGGTAGTGGCTTGAGCATCGGAAGTCAGAGTCCCAGCGAAAATGACGGAACTCTTGCGGGGCTTGTATTCCAGGAGAAAATCTACGGCTGTCGTAGCTGGCGCAGAATCGCCGTCGCTGATCAACTCCAACATGATGTGCTGACCCGATTTCATCGCGATAAGAAGATCGCTCTGGGCCGGAGTACGCACCGCTGGCTTGACGTAAACAAACGTGGGCTCCGCCTCGTTGTGCTCCACATGGAAGGAGCCAGGGCTTCCCACAACGATCGAGGTCACTTCTTCGGGCAGATGAATGACGGATTCAAACTCCGGCCTGAGATGTACCGGAGTGATCGCACCTGACTGAATGGTGACGGCTGTCATCCGTCCATGCTGAGCGTCCACAGCGTAGGACTTGAAGGGAAGGAACAACACGAGGGGAACGAGCCAACGAAGTTTCACTGGTCTACCTCCTGGACTGCGAATGTGCCGCCATGCGGCGGATTATGTAACGCCTACGGACGGCCGTGACGTAGGCAACGACATCGGGATTGCGGTAGTCGAGAAGCCGCTTTCCGACCCATTTGTCGCCCGCGTCATAGGCAGCTGCGACAAGTCGGAGATCACCTCGGAACTCCCACATGAGTACCGTGATGTAGCGGGTTCCGGCGGCTACGTTTTGTTCTGGATCGAAGGGATCAAAGGCTCCAAACCGCTTGGCAGTTGCGGGCATCAGCTGCATCAACCCCATGGCGCCTTTCGGAGAAACGGCATGCGGATTCCAACCCGACTCCACGTCGATGAAGGCTGCAATGACCTCTGGCTCAATGTGATAGCGAGAGGCGTATCGTGCAACGCACTGCTCCGCATGGGAGCGCGAAGTCTGTGCATGACCATTCGCAGAGATAGTGACAAAGAGTGCGAGAGCTATCCGGGAAATCCTCACGATGGCGACCCCTCCGTAGCGGCAAGTTCGCGCGCATATCGCTCGCCATCATCAAGCAGGCTCTTGAATCCCTCGCGCAGCATCAGGTGACGGCGATCTTTCTCCGTCTTGGCGAGGAATGGAAGGAGGACATCCCGCAGTTCTTCCGTGACATGATTTGTGCCGAGCAATTGGAGCGCACGGGCAAAGTCGATCATCTCGGAGACGGAAGGCGGCTTCTCCAACGAATAGTTCCGGAAGGATCGAGCGATTCCTGCAATCTCACGATGGAACGATGTTTCCGCGTCTGGCGTCCGGCTGGCGATGATTTCGGACTCAAGCTCCGGTGTAGGGTGTTCTACGCGTACGTAGAGACTTCTTCGACGGATTGGATCTCCAAGCCGTCTCTCTTCGTTGCTGGTTAGAACGACGAAGGGAATACTCTTTGCCTTCACTGTCCCGAACTCGGGAATGGAGAGCTGCCAAGCAGAGAGGATTTCGAGAAGCATCGCTTCAAAACCGTCGTCAACTTTATCGAGCTCGTCGATCAGCAGAACGCATGGCCGTTCACATTCAAGCGCTCGCATCAAGGGCCCGGGCCGAAAAAACTCTCGACCGGCGAGGCCGCTTTGGATGGAGTGCCAATCAGTATGTTGGCCCTTCGAAAACTCGAGGTAGAGACGCTGCAGTGCCGAATCGAAGCTTCCGATCGCCTGGGCCTCGGTGACGCCCTGATAGCACTGCAAACGTTCAATGTGCGTATTGCCCGCTTTGGCAACAGACAAGGCAAGTTGCGTTTTGCCTGATCCAGCCGGACCTTCGAGCAATAGCGGCTTCTGCAGACGCGCTGCAAGGTAGATTACCTGTGTCATCACCGGGTTGATAAAGTAACCCGTGGCATCGAGACGGTGCGACAGAGCTTCGAGGGAATCAAACATCGGACGCCTCCGATGCAGGTAGTCCAAGAGAGGCCTTGTGAGTCGCCGTCGACTTTCGGATAGCCAGGATCTGAAACCATGCATGGCAAAGGGTCGCGCTCGCCGTGCCCGCTAGCAGCAGGATGCAAATGCGTTTGAAGGGGTCTGCTGCCCAAACCTCCCAGATCGGCGGACCAAGCTGAAATGTGGCCCATGCATCCATGATCGTCAGTAATACTGCCAGCGGGATTCCAATCGTCCTCAAGTTCATCGAAACTTCCTTCCTGACTGCCGAGACAGGTTGTGGCAAACGCAAAACTCGGTCAAATCCCCTCGCTTTGCACCCTTTTAAGTTCCGGATTTTTTTCCCTCATCCAATCGGCAAAGACCTGCGGGTGGAACCGAACAGAACCGGCGACACGAAACGACGGAATCTGACCGCGTGCGGCCAGTTTGTAGACCTGCTGGATGGAAACGCCGAGAATGGGGGCGATGTCGCGAACGCGCAACGCGCCCGAGCTGTGCTCGATAAGGTCAGTAAGTTTCATTCGAGTTCCTCCGTCCAAATTCCGGTTTGCCTAGATCAAGCAACCGTGGACGGAGGATGAGGCCAGTCCGAAATTCGGTCAAATGCGTGGATGGACGCAAAACAAGAAAACGCCGGGATGGTCATCCCGGCGTCTAGAAGGTATGTATCGCCAAAGTTCGACGGTCAACAATGACAGGGAAGATCAGGCAACGTAGGCAGCCAGAGATCCTGCATTCACCCTGGCTACAGCGTCCTTGGATTGAATTCCCTTGAGATACACCATCGTGGCTTTGAGATCGCGATGTCCCATCCAGTTCTGCAACGTCCGAATGTCAATTCCATCGCGGAGATGCTGGGTCGCGAAGGTATGCCGGAACTTGTGCAGGAATATCCGTTCGCAATAAGGGCCATCCGCACAGCGGTATCCCCGTTCGGAGATGCATTGGCCGCAGTTGAGCTTCGCTCGCCACGCGACACGCTTCACGATCTCGCAGTGCAGCGTATCTGGCTTGCCCTTCGTGTTGGGGAAGACGAGGTCGGCCGCGCCAGCCCTCCGTTCCGCCTTCCAGCGGAGGAGATGGTCGATCATGGAGTCCGGGAGAGGAACGGAGCGCTCTTCGTGATTCTTAGGGGTGAACTGCCAGAGGGCCTTTTTGGTGACACGGGCGAGACCGTTCCGCGGATCCAGATCAAAAAAGGAAAAGAAGCGAGCCTCTCGATTCCGAAATCCCGAGCAGAGAAAGAACTTGATCAGCAGCGCTTCGCTCGGGGTCGCCTCCCCCAGCATGGCCGCGATCTCTTCCGGCTCGTAGACAGGGCGGATCGTCTCTGTGTATTTGGGCCAGTCGCTCCGTTCGAGGAGCTTGGGAATTCCGCTCCACTTCAAGAACGTGGCGATGGTGATGAGTTTGTCGCTGACCGAGCAGGCTTCTAGGCCACGGTCGAACAGGTAATTGGAGTAGGCGAGTAGATCTTCGCGGACAACTTCGTCCAGGTAGGTCTTCTTGTAGAAGTTGACAAAATAGTTCTTGAGGGCGACTCGGTAGGTTCGGAAAGTGCGCAGGCTGCGCTGCCTCTGGACGAAGTCCATGTAGCGCTCGACGGCTGCGGCCATAGTGACACGGTTCTCCTCGGCGCTAGCACCGCCCGGGGGCAGGACTTCGATCACCGGCTGTGGCGGAGGGGCGGTCGGTGCGGGGATCGCGACGAGGAGGCCGGCCTTTCTGGCTTCGAGTTCCAGTGCCTTGGTCCGGGCAGAGGAGACAACCTCGTCGAAGATCGCGACGGGCTGTCGTCGGCGGGTGCCATTTTCGTACCACTCGAGGTAGTAGGAACCCTCGGTGTGATGTTGGTCGACGCCTTTGACCCAGACGTGGTCCCGCACTATTCTGCCGTTGCGTTCGACGACAGAGGCGAAACGCCATTTGTCGTCGAGCTTGATCATCTTGATGATGTTGACGCGGTCTGCATACTGTCGTGTTCTTGCCATCGGTGAGCTCTCCTTTGGGAGCGCTCAAGACAATGACGTTGAATGCGGATTCGATCAAATTCGGAGCGATGCCGAGTGATCAAATTCAGGATATGGACAGTAAGATGGACAGTAAGGAAGGTAAGTGATTGAAAACTCAGGGAAGCACTGTCAAGGTAGCGCTCTAACCAACTGAGCTACGCGCCTATAAAATTTCTGGTCGCCTTGCCAAAGATCATCGATCTCAGGCCGAGCTGACTTTCCATTTTTTCGTCTGCTTCTCTCTCATCCATGGATAGAACTAATTTCCGAGGAAGAGGGCAGTGGAGTTGCCCCCCAGCGATTGCAGAAGACGAAACTATCTTTAAAAAGCTCCATGATCGATTGTAGCAAAGATTTGGGGGACACCTCAACCTCCCAAACCTGCCGATCTGGGATCGATAAGCCTTGCGCCGGCTCCGCTCCTGCGGGAAGAGAAGTTAAGTTTCATTATTTATTGCCCATGTATTCCAGGGAGTGATTTCCACTCTTCGAATCACTCACGGACGTATGCTCGCTCAAGCTGCCGGGGCACGCCAATGCTCCTTGCCAGGGGCAACAGGCCATGGTTTCACGCGCCAACCCCAGATCGACCGAGATCCTTCGTGGTAACCACGTACTGCTCATCCTGAAGCAGCGCGGGTTGCCACAGGTAAAATCGAACAGAACCTCCGCGAAAGACTCCATTGCCGTTTCTCGACCAGCTCCGCGCCGCGCCCAATCTGCTTACGCTCCTGCGGCTCTTCATCCTTCCGTTTCTCGTCATCGAGATCCTCGACGCGGATTACCGCCTCGCCTTCGCGCTCTTCGCCTTGGCCGGCATCACCGACGCCCTCGACGGCCTGCTCGCCCGCTGGCTCAGCCAGAAGACCACCCTTGGGCTGTATCTCGATCCCATCGCCGACAAACTTTTATTGAGTACGCTCTTCATCGTCCTCACCCATGCCGGCCTCATACCGCGCTACGTGACCGTGCTGGTCTTCAGCCGCGACCTGGGAATTCTGCTCATCTCATCGCTTCTCTTCGCCACTGGAACCCTGCGCGACTTCCGGCCCAGCCTGCTCGGCAAGTTCAACACGCTGGTGCAGATCTTCGGCCTGATCGCGGTTCTGCTCGCGCAGCTCTGGCCCGCATCCGCGCTCACCGCCTTCACTGCCGGCCTGCTTAAGTTGATCGCCTTCCTCGCGCCTGTCTCCGCGGCCCAGTATGCCTGGATCGTCTTCCGACGCGTCAATTCGGCCGCCGCCGACTGACCCTCCCGGGCAAACCGGCGCAAGACTGCTGCAGGCGAAGAAAAGATTCAGTCCTTCCCCTCCTCTTCTTCCTGTTCTTCTATGGCAATGTCGCTAAATTCTGTGGAATCAAAGATCTCGCCGCAGTTCTGACACTCGACGAATTCTGCATCCTCGTCCCGGGAGACGATCTTTACGATGGGGTGTTTGCACTGAGTAATCATGGATCGGAGTAGGAGTGATTTCCGTTGGATTCTCCCGCCACCCCCAAGCGTTGTCAAGGCCCTCGAAACCATTGCTTGCGGCCCGTTTCCTGCGGCCGTAGACTATAACAGAACACTCCTTCGCGGGAGTCGCGCCTCTCGCACGAGAGCGCGGGATCGGGCTGACCAATCATGCTGCGGCTGACCAAAAAAGCGGACTATGGGCTCATGGCCCTCAAGTATCTGGCCGAGCAGACCTCAGGCTCGGCCCACAGCGCCAAGGACATCGCCGAGGCCTATCATATCCCCCCGCAGCTTTTGGCCAAGATCCTCCAGACCCTTGCCAAGGGAGGCCTCCTCGTCTCGCACGCCGGAACCAACGGCGGCTACGCCCTGTCCCGTCCGGCGAAGGAGATTTCCGCCTTCGAGGTCATCCGGGCCATCGACGGTCCGCTGTTCATCACCAGCTGCATCACCATCCACGGCAACTGCGACCTCACCAACACCTGCACCATCAAAGAGCCCCTGCGCAAGGTGAATGACAGCATCAAAGATCTTCTAAGCGGCATCTATATAGCTGATCTCGTCGAGACAGGGGAATCCGATCGCAGCCTCACTGCCGTCGGCGGAGGCCTCGTCTCCATCGCGCTTTAACCCGCAAAGAGGGTTCAAGCGCCGCAACCCAGGTTTTCAAGAAAGTCAGGAGTACAAGAAAAACATGAGCGACAATGGAACTGGAGTCGTCATCGCCGAGTCGTCAACGCCCCTACCGGAGGGTGTAAGCCTCCCTATCTACATGGACAATCACGCGACAACCCCGCTCGATCCTCGCGTGCTCGACGCCATGATGCCCTATCTCACCGGCATCTTCGGCAACGCCGCCAGCCGCAACCACAGCTTCGGCTGGGAGGCTGAAAAGGCTGTCGAACACGCCCGCGAGCAGGTCGCCAAGCTCATCGGCGCCACCTCCAAGGAGATCATCTTCACCTCCGGCGCCACCGAGAGCAACAATCTTGCCCTCAAGGGCATCGCCGAGATGTACCGCGAGCGCGGCAACCACATCATCACCCAGGTCACTGAGCACAAGGCCGTGCTCGACACCTGCAAGAAGCTCGAAAAGCAGGGCTACCGGGTCACCTACCTTCCAGTGAAGGCCGACGGCCTCATCGACCTCGAAGACCTCAAGCGCGCCGTCGACGACCAGACCATCCTGGTCTCCATCATGTACGCCAGCAATGAGATCGGCGTCATCCAGCCCGTCCGCGAGATCGGAGCCTTCTGCCACGAGAAGGGAATCCTCTTCCACTCCGACGCCGTCCAGGCCGTTGGCAAGATCCCTGTCGACGTCCAGAAGGACAACATCGACGTCCTCTCCCTCTCCGGCCATAAGATCTACGGTCCCAAGGGAGTTGGAGCTCTCTACGTCCGTCGCCGCAATCCCCGCGTCCAGATCTCCGAGCAGATCAACGGCGGAGGCCACGAGCGCGGCATGCGTTCGGGCACCCTCAACGTCCCGGGCATCGTCGGCCTCGGCGCCGCCTGCGAGATCGCGATGAACGAGATGGAGGCGGAGGCCAAGCGCGAGCAGGAGTTGCGCGACTACCTCAAGGACAAGCTTGAGAAGGCGCTCGACTACGTCCACGTCAACGGCGACATGGAGCACCACCTGCCCGGCAACCTCAACATGAGTTTCGTCTACGTCGAGGGCGAATCGCTTCTGATGGGCATCAACGACATCGCCGTCTCTTCGGGTTCGGCCTGCACCTCGGCCACCCTCGAGCCCAGCTACGTGCTCAAGGCCCTCGGTCTCGGCGACGACGTCGCTCACTCCTCCATCCGCTTCGGGCTCGGCCGCTTCAACACCAAGGCCGAGGTCGACTACGTCTCCGACAAGATCATCGACGTCGTCCAGAAGCTCCGCGAGCTCTCGCCCCTCTACGAGATGGTCAAGGAAGGCATCGACCTCACGAAGATCGAGTGGGCCGCCCACTAAATCGATCTGCGCCAGCACGACGCAGAGAGGGGCTAGGCGAAAACCCAAGCCCCTCTCTTTTCTTGAAGAAGAGAGTTCCCGAATAATTCGATGGCCTGCCGGCCGGGCCAAGTGCGCGTGGGGCGCACCCTTCGTGAACGTGTATATCCCCCTTGTCCCGGCTCCCGTTGGTCGCTTGGAAGATTCTCGCGCCGACCAACGGGAGGCCCTCGGGCGCGTTGCCGGTATACGCGTCACGAAGTGATCGCCGCCTGCGCAGCAGTGCATAATGACAGCAAGAGAGTAGTCGTTACCCTCAATGTTCCACGTGGAACATTTTCTATTGACTACGTATCTATTGTGATGTAAATGATTCCCGTCTATGCCAAATTCGCAGAGAGATAGTCGTTGATCTCCCCGTACTCGCCCTCCGAAAGCCGGAAGGTCGCCCCCGGAATCACGCCCTCCACCTGCTTCGCGCTCCGTCCCCCTACGATTGCCGCGGTCACGGCCGGCTGGTGCAGGGTCCAGGCAATCGCAACCACGCCCGCGCTCACGCCATGGCGCTCGCCAATCGTCTTCAGGAAGTCGGCGACCGCCAGGTTCCGCGACAACAGCGGCTCCTGGTAGTTCTTCGCATTGCGGCGGAAGTCGTCGGCGGGAAAGTTTGCGACGCGCTCCTTGGTCATCGCTCCCGTCAACATGCCGGAGTGCATGGGAGCGTAGTTGATGGTGCCGATATTGTTCTTCTCGCAAAAGGGAAGGATCTCCGGCTCTACCGCGCGGTTCAGCATGGAGTACGGAGGCTGGTTCGAGGTGATGGGAGCGATCTTCATCGCCCGCTCCATCTGGCTCACGTTGAAGTTCGATACGCCGATCCAGCGGACCTTGCCCTCCTTCTTCAGCTCGGCCATTACGCTCCAGGCCTCCTCGATGTCCTCATCCGGCTTGGGCCAGTGCATCTGGTACAGGTCGATCACCTCTACCTCGAGGCGCCGCAGGCTGTCCTCCGCCTCCTGGCGAATCTTCTTCAGGCTATTGGTGACCTCGCGCTTCTCGTCCCACACCAGGCCGCACTTGGTAAAGACATAGGGACGTTGCGGTGCGGTCTTCAGGGCGCGGGCCACCACCTCTTCGGAGTGGCCGAGGCCGTAGACCGCCGCCGTATCGATCCAGTTGATTCCGAGCTCGAGCGCCTTATGGATCGCCGCGATCGAATCGTTGTCATCCTGCGGACCCCAGGCGAACTGCCAGTCGCCGCCGCCGATCGCCCATGCTCCAAAACCGATGGGGCTCAGGTCCAAATCCGAGTTGCCAAGCTTTTTCATCTTCATACTTCTCTTATACCTCGCAGATCGTTTCTGGAACTTAAAACCGGAGCGACAACCATCTGCGATACCTTTTGGGCAGCAAGCATGGAAACGATCCTCCGCCTTCTCTTGACCTTGGTATTCTGCCTTTTCGCAGCCGACCCTGCCGACGGCTACTCCCTCCTCACCCATGAGCAGCTCATCGACCATCACATGGGATGCGTCCATTGTGCCTCTTCTCAAAAACCGATATCCCACGCTTGATTGCCGCAGGGATTTTCTCCATTCACGGAAATATGACGCGATGGAGCCACGTAACGCTGATAATGAAGGGGATCGGCTGCGTCAGAAATTCAAAGAACGATTGGCGCACCCAAATAATAAGAGTTATCATCTATATAAAGAAGCGAGGAGTCACCATGGCATATAGCGATAAGGTCGTAGACCACTACAACAATCCCCGGAACGTCGGAACCTTGGACAAGAGCTCGGATGAGGTTGGAACCGGATTGGTCGGAGCCCCGGAGTGCGGCGACGTCATGCGCCTCCAGATCAAGGTGAACCCCGAGACCCAGGTGATCGAAGACGCCAAGTTCAAGACCTTCGGTTGCGGATCGGCCATCGCCTCGAGTTCGCTCGCGACCGAATGGGTCAAGGGTAAGACCGTGGCGGAGGCCCTGGCGATTTCGAACACCGACATCGTCAAAGAGCTGGCCCTTCCTCCGGTCAAGATCCACTGCTCGGTTCTGGCCGAGGACGCCATCCGCGCCGCGATCGGCGACTGGAAGAAGAAGAACAGCGTTGCCGAGACCGAGACGGTCGCGGTCGCCGCTCACTAACTCTCTGATGTTTCAGAGACCTACGCCCGCCGCTCGTATTTCCCTGCGAGTCTCGGGATAATCTTGTATCAAACCGAACTCCCGCTGGCTGTGCCGGCGGGAGCGTCTTCCGTGGGACGAACCCACACGGTGAGGTTTTCTGATGTCCATGGTTTCGATTCAGCCGACCACCCCGCAGAACGCCAGCGCCCCCGCTCCGGAGCAGCCCAAGGATTCCCTCGCGGGAATGACCCTGCTGACTGCCGAAGGGCTCGAGCCCCGGGCCAAGGCAGGAGTCGAGATCACCAGGAACGCCCTCAAGCGCATCCGCGTAGCCATGGCCAAGGAGGGAGTCTCCCCCGAGCAGGGCGGTCTACGGCTGGGCGTGATGGGAGGGGGCTGCTCCGGCCTGAGCTACTCCATCCGGTTCGACTCCGAACCCAGGCAGCGCGACCGCGTCTTCGTCTTCGGAGCCGGAGTCGAGACCCCGGGCGATCCCACCCACTCCGCCCCGGTCCGGCTCTTCGTCGATCCCAAGAGCTTCCTCTATCTGGCCGGAATGGTCCTCGACTTCGAGGAGACCCTCATGCGCCAGGGCTTCAACTTCATCAATCCCAACTCGACCAAGAGCTGCGGCTGCGGTTCAAGCTTCACCGCGTAGGGCAACCCCTCAAAACTGGTTTTGACGATTAGCTGAAGATGGCCCGATCTGCCGGGCCATCTTCGATTTTAAGCGCTTAAGTGGATTTAGTCTCCACCGCGGCCTCGGCCGGAGCTGGATTCTGTTCCCGGCCATATTCGCTATCCCAGCCGGGAAGGTCCTGCGAACCGGTGATGAGGCGGGCTCCGTCCTCGAAGCTCAGGTAGGTCCAGGCCCATTGGCGGAAGACCGCGAGTCGGTTACGGAAACCGATCAAAAAGGCGATGTGGATGAAGAGCCAGACCATCCACGCCGGTAGACCGCTCCAGTGTCCATGGAAGGGCCACTTGATGTTGGCTACGGCGGCCTTACGTCCGATGGTGGCCATGTCGCCCTTGTCGAAGTAGTGGAAGGGTTCGGAGAGGCCGGATCCATCCGAGCCCTGTTCTCGTGCGACCAGGCGGGCGATGCGTTTGGCCGTGTAGATTCCCATCTGTATGGCCGGCTGAGCGACTCCGGGGACCTGCGTACCCTTCTCTTCGACATGGGCGAGGTCGCCGCAGATGAAGACATCGGGATGGCCCGGAGGATTGAGGAACTGATCTACGATGACGCAGCCGCGGCGATCGAGAGGAACGTGGAGCAACTTACCCAGCGGCGAGGCCTGAACGCCCGCGGCCCACAGGGTGACGGTTGCGTCGATGCGTTCGCTGCCGATCATCACGTAGCCGGGCTGGATGTCGGAGACATGGGCCCCAGTGCGGATGCTGACGCCGAGTTTGGCCAGCTGATCGACGGCCTTCTGCTGCAGGTCCGGCGGATAGGCGGCGAGGATCGCGGGCGAGCCTTCGAGGATGAGCACCTGGGCATCGGCCGGGTTGATGTGGCGAAAATCGCGGGTCATGTACAGGCGGGCGATATCGCTGATGGCCCCGGCCAACTCGACGCCGGTGGGGCCGCCGCCGACGATGACGAACTTCAGCGGAGGATGGGTTCCGGCCTCCTGCATCTGGCGCTCGGCGAACTCGAAGGCCAAAAGGACGCGCCGGCGGATCTCGGTCGCGTCCTCGATGGTCTTGAGCCCAGGGGCGAGCTTGGCCCAGTCGTCGCGCCCGAAGTAGGAGTGGGTGGAGCCAGTGGCGAGGATCAGGTAGTCGTACTCGAGCTGCACCCCGGTCTTCATATCGACGCGCCGCTTTTCGAGATCGAAGTTGACGGCCTCATCCATGAGGACCTCGATGTTCCTGTGGTCGCGCAGGATGGAACGGATCGGTTGCGCGATCTCGGCCGGGGAGAGCACGGCGAGGGCGACCTGATAGAGCAGGGGCTGGAAGGTGTAGTGATTCTTGCGATCGATCAGGGTGATGTCGACAGGAAGCTTTGCCAGCCCGATTGCGGCGTTGATGCCGGCAAATCCCCCGCCAATGATGATGATTCGCTTGCGTACTTGACGGCCGTTCGCCATCGCCATGAAGGGGCTCCTTTTGGCTGCCGATCTCTTCTCTGGGCCTTGAATCTCTTTCCTTAGTTTAGATGCTTGAAGGGACGGTTTGTCTCGAAGGTGCTTTTGAAGGCTATCGGCCTCTTCAAGGCGATGGCCTGCCGGCCGGGCCCCACTGCGAAGCCGGTATTCGCGTCACGAAGTGACCGCCCCACGCGCAGTGGGCCCGCGCGGCAACGCCAGTCTTTACGACTACTAAGGCCTGCGTTCAAGCGCGAAAGAGAGAAAGCCTTCCGTCCCGACGGCAGCGGCGACGTCGGTGACTTCAGCCTGTCCGGAGGGTCCGGGAAGCTCGAGGGGGGCGAAGATTATGGTTCCATCGAGACCTGAGACGAGCGTCAGGGTGGAGGCTTCGTAGACCGGGGGAATGGGGCAGCGGCCGGCGTCGGGGCAGGGTGGGAGCCAGGGGGAAACAGTCTGGTGGATGACAACCTCGGCTCCGGCGACGGAGTGGCCGGCGGTATCGGTGACGGTGAGGGTAACCGGGGTGAAGGCTGAGGGGGCGTCGGGCGTCTGTTGGGCTCCACTGGTGGCCTGAAGACGGAGATCGGGAGCGGCGACTCCGTTGAAGGTGAGGGACGCGCAGAGAGAGCTCCAGGCGCAGGCCTGGGCGATGGCCTGGGTGTTTCCCGCCAGCGGTCCGGCGGTCGCCGATGTCTGGGCGATGGCCTGGGCGTCAGAGATCGATGTGGCAGGGGAGAAGCCGATGGGGCCGGAGAGCGCCGTCCACAGAACGGAGACGCCGGTGGGCGAGGCCGAGTTGTCACTGAGCGTGGCCTGCGGGGTCCAGCTGAGGACGGCGCCTTCGGCGAGGTAGATCACGGGCAGCGATGCGGTGATGGTCTGGACTTGAGTGAAAGCGCTGAAGCTGGCGGTGACCGTTCCGAGGGTGCTGGTGGCCGACAACGTGATCGTCCCGTCGGCCAAGGGGATGACGGCAGAGGAGACGACTCCGGAGGAGTTCGTCACGAAGGTGCAGGTGGGCTGCCCGCAGGCGGCGAAGAGCACCTGTCCGGCCGTCGCCGAGAGGGTGATGGATGTATTCGCAAGCGGAGTGACGCCGTCGGCTTCGATCGCCTCCACGGATAAGGGAACAGCCGTGGGAATATTGGTGAAGACCGTGCCGCTGGGGGCCGAAACCAGCTCGAGCTTCGGCTGCGGAGCGGCGAAGCTGAGGGCGGAGAACATAGTAGCGACGCCTCCGGTGACCAGGTCGCCGACGGCGACGTCGGCGACAATGGCCGAGTGAGCCCGGGGTGAGGGAACGTCGGCGAGGATGGTGTTCGTTGTGATCGAGGTGACGTTCGCGGGCCGCCCATTGACGGTGACGACGTTTCCGGCCCGGAAGCCCATGCCGGTGATGGTGACGGTTCCCCCTTCAGCGGGAAGGCTGGTGGGGGAGACGGTATCGGCGTAGAGCACGCGGGAGTTGTAGAGGTAGTCGGGCCGGCCATCGCCGCGCTGGTCGAAGATGGCGATGCGAAGCTGGCGAGCCTGCGCGGTGGAGGTGGTCAGGGTGGTCAGCCCTATGGTGTCGGAGTTGAAGGCCGTTGGGGTTGAGTCGAGGGTGGGGGGAGTTCCCGTTGGGTCGGAGGAGTTCCATAAACCGATGACCGGCATGGCCTTGGCAGAGGTGCTGATGGAACCCTCGTTGAGGGCGGTGACCTCGAAGGTGAGGGAGCGGTTGGCCCGAACGGAGAGGGTGGACCAGGCAGTGTGGCCGTAACTGCAGAGATTTCCGTTCCACCAGCCGGTGGTGGCGACGAAGGCGGGAGCGGTCTCGATTCCATCGTTCGGCGTGGAGCATCCGGGCGCGGCATCGGGGACGGTGATGTTGATGGCCGGCTGACCGTAGGCCTGGACAACATCCTGCTCCTTTTGCTGTGAAGAGCCGGAGGGAGCGACGGAGTTGGTGTCGTAGGGCCCGACTGCATAGGGTCCAACGTAGAGAGGGTTGACAGGCTGTGTGCTGACGATGAGATCGTCCCAGGTATTGACGCCATAGAGTGGGATACGGAAGAGATCGTACTCGCCCTCCCAACTGGCGGTGATGCTGCCCATGTTGCCGGTCGCTGAGGAGGTGAGGCTCTGGAACGGCGTGGCGCTTCGCCGTCGGAAACGGAAGCCGGAGACCGAGGAGGTGGTCTCCCAGGGTTCAGGGATATTCCAGAAGGCCTGCAGGCGGTGAACGACGACGTTGACTCCCTGCATACCTTGTCCGTTGGGGAAGTTGAGAGAGCCCTGAACCCGGTTGGCGACGGCGAGGGTGTCGGTCTTGCCCGCAGCGGGCTGTCCGGGGTTGCCGACGGTATAGAGCATGCCCAGGGCTGCAAGGTCGTCGTCTCGCAGGGTGAAGGGCTGGGGAAGACACTGGTAGGTGTATGGGCCGCAGATGATGTCGATGGGGTGCATGATGGGCCAGTGCAGGGCCTGGTCGCTGGTCGGGCGGGGATTGCCGGTGAAGACGTTGTCGTTGGTCTGCGACCATGCCAGGCCGAGGACGCGTCCGAAGGCCCGCATGAGCTGATACTGGAGCTGGAGCTGCTGCTCGGGCGCGGGGCCGGTACAGCGGCCGTTGAGGATGAGGACGGCGTGCAGGATCTTGCCCACGTTGCTGATGGAGTCGACGCTCTCGAGCACGGCGTTCTGACGGCAGCTGGAGGGAGAGCTGGCGCCGGAGCCCAGCATGAGGTCGATGATGGAGCCGTCGGAGTCATAGAGGACGGCGATCTGTTTATTGAAGTAGTTGGAGCTCTGGACGTCGAAGGGAAAGGTCAGGCCGTTGCCGGAGAAGGCGATGTTGGCCGAGCTGACGTGTTGGCTGAGGGAACCTCCATAGCTGAGGTCGATGTTCGCCGTGGGAACGTTCCAGACCTGGGCGGCGGCCGAGACCAGGGCATCGGCCGCGGCGTGGTTGACGTAGGGGCTCAGGTCCCCGGGATCGGTAAAGTACTGCGGATTCGGGGTGTACCAGGTGATGTAGAAGCCTTCCGCGGCGTAGTAAGGGAAGCCGGAGACCCAACGCGGCCCAGCGGCGTGGCAGGCGGGAGCGAAGAGAAGAAGCTCGGACAGGATGAGCAGGAGCGGGAGAAGGAATGGCCTTCTCCCCGGAGGTGCTGGGATCATCGTGCGCCCTGCGGGTTTGAGATCTGACTTGTGTCCTGCTTCCAGGTGCTGAGCATGCTGGCGATGGTGGAGACGGGGGCTTGCTGGGCCGCGACGGAGGTGTCGCTAACGGAGCCGGTCGCGGGCTGGAGGGGCAGGGCGAAGCTCTGTCTGATAGTTACCGTTGGCGTGTCAGGAGCGTAGGGGATGGCGCGAAGCGTGCGTGTTCCCACCCAGCGGAGGTCGACGATGGGAGGTGGAGGGGTGGTTGTGACCGTGGTTGTCGCCGTCGTCTCCGAGGTCGCCGAACCTCCGGCGCGGACCGGAATGGCTCCATGCATGCCGCCGACCGGAGAGCTGATTCCGGCGGAGTTGGGGGTATGGAGCATCATGAGCAGGGTCTGGCCGGGACGGTAGCGCTCGTCGGTGGACTCCCAGAGGCCGGCCCACTCTCGCAGGGTGTAGATAGTGCCGGAGGAGCAGCCCCGGATGGCCTGGTCGACGCGGAAGTCGACCTCGACGATGCCGGAGGCTCCGCTCTGGCCGGGACGAGGACGGACGGCGGTGACCTGACCGACGAAGATGACTCCGGCGAGATCGGACATCTGACGCAGGGCGTCTTCGATGGTCTGGGGAGTGGGCGCAGTCTGCTGCGAGCGAAGGGAAGGAGACAGAAGGAGGACGGCCAGCAGGACTGAGATGGACGATGGATGTGCTGGGCGGGACCTCATTGCTCCTCCGAAGTACCCTTACTTCTTCGGTCGAAGTGACCCGGAACGAGGCAGGTGTCTCTGTTTGGGACAATGAAGGAGAAGCGAGTTACGGAGAGGAATTCAAGACAGGAGAGGGATTTCTAAATTTCTTCGTCCGGAAGAGGAAAGAAAGCATCAATTTTCACAATTACCTTTTTCGCTTCCGTGCATCCTACCCCAATACAATCCGAACAGGAGATATGTTCATGGCCATCGAGCCCATTACGCCCCAGATCATCGACCAGACCATCGACCCGCTTCGCTTCCTCGATCCGAGCGCGTCTGCCTCTTCGGAACTCTTCCCTTACGACCTGGCCGCAACCCGCAGCGTCGACGATGACGATGAGGAGTTCGACGAGGACGAAGAGGAAGACGACGAGGATGACGAAGAAGATGAGGACGAGGACGAAGAAGACGACCTCGAAGATGAGGATGACGACGAAGAAGACGACGATGAGGATGACGAAGAGGAAGAGGACAACGAAGAGGACGAAGGCTACTACGACGATGACGACGACGAGGAGGACGAGGAGGAGGAAGCCTCTGAGTTCGACGAGGACCTTCCCCGCATGCCTCGTGTTCGCCGGCAGTAGGTAAGTTTTCCCTCAGACCATCAGGCCGCGCCAGGGAAGACTGCCGGCGCGGCCTTTGCACGTGCGGAGCTTTGGATTTTGGCTCAGCTCAGTAGCCGGCTTCGGTGACGATGTTTTCAAGAGGCTGGCCGTCGAGGTAGCGGCGCACCTGTGCGGCCCCGAAGTGGAAGGCGCGGAAGACAAACTCAGGTGTCGAGCCGGCGACGTGCGGAGTAATAAAACAATTGGGCGCCGACCAGAGGGGATGGCCGAGCGGCAGGGGCTCGGGGTCGGTGACGTCGAGCGCCGCGCGGATCTTGTTCTGCGCGAGGGCCTCGAGCAGGGCGTCGGTATCGACGACGGGGCCGCGGGCGGCGTTGACCAGCAGGGCGCCGGTTTTCATCAGGGCCAATTCCCGGGGGCCGAAGAGCTTATGCGTATCCGCGGTAAAGGGAACAATGGCGACCACGACATCGGCCTGCGGAAGAAGGTTGTGCAGCTCGGAGACGGGGGCGACCTTAGGATTCGTGCGTGAGCTGCGGGCCAGCCGGAGGATGTTGACACCGAAGGGAGCGAGTCGCGACTCGATGGCCGCTCCGATGGAGCCGTAGCCGACGATCAGAACAGTTCGGCCGGAGAGGTCTTCGCTGAGGATGCGGTAGAGGCCGACCTGGACGCCGGGCTCGCTGAGGAAGCCGTCGGGGACGGAGGCCTGGCCGCGCCACTCGCCCCGATTCTGCATGTCGCGGTAATGGGGGAAGCGCTTCATCTCGGAGAGGATGGCGGCGACGACCCACTCCGAGGTGGAGATGTCGTGGATGCCGCGGCCGTCGCATAGAGTGACGTTTTTAGGCAGCCAGGGAAGGACCCAGTCTACCCCGGCCATCATGGACTGCACCACCTTGACACCGCGCAGACGGGTGAAGGTGGTCGCGGCCTCTTTGCGGGCGAAGGGAAGGATCCAGAAGTCTACATCGAGCTCTTCGATGGAGTGATTGGGGATGCGAACGATCTTCGCCTCAGAGGGGAAGTCCCTGAGAAGCTCCGGGGAGAGGGTCTCGTCGACGCCTACGCGAATCATGGTTTGAGTTTGCCTGAAATGGAGAAAAAGAGGAACTGACGTGCAGTCATGGTGGGGGTGGCAACGGGCCTTCGCCTTTCCTTCTTCTTGCGCGATATTACAGATTGCGATATAAATATTGCAATCTGTAATATCACGCCTGACGTGAAAGGAAGGCGCGAACCAGATGAAGCTCGCCGACAAAATCCGTTATCTGCGTGAGGTGGAAGGAAGCCTGCGCGGATTGAATCGTGCGATGACCCAGCAGGAGCTGGTGAGGGCAATCCAGCAGGAGTCCGGCTCAACCCAGCGGGGCACCGGCAGTATCAGCCAGTCGTATCTTTCGCAGATCGAGAGCGGAGCTCGTCCGCACCTGACGAATACAACTCGTCTTCTGCTGGCGAAGTTCTTCAAGGTTCATCCGGGATACCTGGTGGATGATCCTGAGGGCTATCAGGCGGAGTTGATGTCGGACGTCCGCAACGGCGAAGACAAGCTCGACCTGTGGCTGGTCGCCGGGGCGGAGCGTTTCCGCCGCGATCCTGCTCTGAGCCGGGCGCTGCTTGTCGTGGCCAACTACCACGACTCGCGGCGCTGCCTTCTCTTATTGAAGGCGGTGATCGAAACGCCGGACTTACTGGACCGGTTGTTCGCCGTCCTGCGCCCGCAGAACGAAGGTGAAGCGGAGAGCGCTTCGAAGCGGGTGGCCGAGATACAAGCTAGTTCTTCCAGCATAACTTCGAGGACATCCCCTTCCTCGAAGAAGAAGTCGGTACCGCGGTCTCGGAAAGGAGCCGCAAGAAGTAGCGACAGATAACCATGAACAACTTTTTTCTGATTTGTTTTGCTACGGGACTGGTGCTGAGCCTGGTGTCGTTTGCCGGAGGCTTTGTGCACCTTCACATCGGGAAGCTACATCTGGGGCATGCGGGAGGCCACTCGCATGGCGCGGAACATAATTCGGGGAACAGCCCTGGACATAAAAGCGGTGTCTCGGCAGTGAACGCTTTTACGGTGCTCGCGTTTGTGGCCTGGTTTGGGGGCGCGGGCTATCTTCTGAGCCGGGAGACGAGTCTGCCGGCTGCGGTTGTCTGGTTGCTGGCGGCGATGTGCGGCCTTGCGGGCGCGGGGCTTCTTTGGGCCGCGCTGTTCAAGGTGCTGCTGCCTCGCGAGCGCGTGCTCGATACGGCCGATACCGAGATGACCGGCGTGGTGGCTCGTGTGAGTGACGGCATCCGCGGTGGCGAAGGCATCGGCGAGATCATCTTTTCGCAGACGGGGGCTCGCAGGGCCTCGGCTGCGCGAAGTGAGGACGGCATCGCGATCGAGCGCGGGGCAGAGGTGGTCGTGATGCGTTACGAGAGAGGCGTGGCCTATGTGCGCCGATGGGATGAGCTGACGCGCTGATTTTCTTTTGAAGGTTTATGGAATTCTCCGGATTTATTTTGCGGTGGCCCGCTTGCCAGGGCGCTCATTGAAACCGCCAGGTTATTCAGGGCAAGGACAGGTGTGTCTTCTTCTGGGAGAAAGAGAACGTTATGTCGAACTCATTTGTAACGATTGTCGGTTTGCTGGTGTTTGCGACGCTGGTGCTGGCCGCGATGATGGCCAGGATGTTTCGCAAGGCCGGGCCGAATGAGGCCATTGTGGTGTACGGGTTCCGAGGCCCCCGCGTAATCAAGGGCGGCGGTGCAGTGATCTTTCCTGTGGTGGAGAACTCGCGGCAGCTGTCGCTGGAGCTGATGAGCTTCGATGTGGCTCCGCAGCAGGATCTCTACACGAAGCAGGGCGTGGCGGTGACGGTAGAGGCCGTGGCGCAGATTAAAGTTCGCTCGGACAAGGAGTCGATTCTCACGGCGGCGGAGCAGTTCCTGACCAAGTCGCCAGATCAGCGCGAGGGCCTGATTCGCCTGGTGATGGAAGGCCATCTGCGCGGCATCATCGGTCAGCTCACGGTCGAGCAGATCGTGAAGGAGCCGGAGATGGTGGCCGAGAGGATGCGCTCGACCTGTATGGAGGATATGAGCAAGATGGGCCTGGAGGTGATCTCGTTTACGATCCGCGAGGTTCGCGACAAGAACGAGTACATCACCAATATGGGCCGTCCGGATGTGGCTCGTATCCGTCGCGATGCGGAGATTGCAGCGGCTGAGGCCGAGCGCGATACCGCGATTCGCCGAGCGGTTGCGTTGCGCGAGGCGGCTGTGGCGAAGGCCTCGGCGGACCAGGAGCGCGTGATCGCGGAGACCGCTTCTTTAGCCAAGCAGGCGGAGGCGCAGCGTGACCTCGATATCCAGAAGGCGCAGTACACCGAGGCCGCCCGCAGGCAGGAGGCCCAGGCCGATAAGGCCTACGAACTGCAGACGAACGTGATGCAGCAGAGGGTGGTGGCCGAACAGGTTCGTGTGCAGCAGATCGAGAAGCAGGAGCAGGTGAAGGTGCAGGCGGCTGAGATCCTGCGTCATGAGAAGGAGCTGATCGCGACTGTGCTGAAGAGCTCGGAGGTCGAGCGTCAGAGGATCGAAAATATCGCCAATGCGGAGCGCGCTCGCATCACGATGGAGGCCGAAGGCCGTGCTGCCGCGATCAAGCTGCAGGGCGAGGCGGAGGCGAACATCATCTTCCAGAAGGGCGAGGCCGAGGCAAAGGCGATGAACGTGAAAGCCGAGGCGTACCAGGAGTGGTCCCAGGCCGCGGTCGTCGACAAGCTGATCTCGAACATGGCCGACGTGGTTCGCGCGATGTCGGAGCCGCTGAGCAAGGTGGACAAGATCACCATCGTGTCCACGGGCTCAGACGGTGCGGTCGGAGCGAACAAGCTGACCGGCGAGGTGACGAAGATCGCCGCGCAGGTTCCGGCGCTGTTCGAGGCGCTATCGGGGATGAAGATGGATGACCTGATGGCGAATGTCAAGGCGATCAAGCCTCGCGAGGGCGGAAACGGCCTCGAGGCGTAGCGACGGAGGCGTGGAGCGGAGGACTGCTCCACGCCGTTTTTTTTGAGGAGGATCCGATGCCGTTATTAGAGCGCGTAGGAACTTTGTTGCGGTCGAATCTGAACGACCTGATGGAGAGAGCGGAAGATCCGGAGAAGCTATGCAAACAGCTGGTGCTGGATATGGAGAACCAGCTGATGCAGGTGAAGACGCAGGTCGCGATGGCGATTGCGGATCGTCATCTGCTGACGAAGAAGCAGAAAGAGCATGCTGAGGCTGCTTCTGAGTGGCGGTCGAAGGCGGCTTTTGCGGTCGAGAAGGAGAAGGACGATCTGGCTCGGGCAGCGCTGGAGCGAAGCCTGATGAGCGAGCAGGCGGCTCAAGGATTTGCGCAGCAGCTCGAAGACCAGGTGGCGGAGACCGAGCTGCTGCGAAGCGCGTACTCTCGCCTGGAGCGCAAGCTAATGGAGACGCGGTCGACCTGCGAGATGCTGATCGCGCAGAACCGCCGCGCGGGGGCGATGGGCAAGGCGAATGAGAAGCGGGGTGCAGGGATGGTGCAGCCCCGGGAATCCGCGATGATGAAGCTGAAGGAGAGCCTGGGGCGGCAACAAGCTTTGAATACGGCCGATCATCTATTGCTTGAGGCGGAGAGTCTTGAAGACCGCCTTGGATCTCTCGAGCGCGAGGAGAGGGTTGAGCGACTGCTGGAGGAACTGAAGGGAGAGAGGCGCCGGCTGGGTTGAGACGAGAAGTATCCGCTACGGGCGAGAGCAGGGTTTCGATAGGTTGACCTTGACGACGGTCTGTTGGCGTTGCTAGTATTTTGCTCCGTAATATGCAAGTCATATTGCGAATAGCGCAACGCAGAGAGGGAGTTCCGTCTCCTCTTGGGCGGAGGAGCTTTTCTTGAGCGGAATCGGCAGGCTATCTCGTCGAAGCGCGATCGCAGGCGCCGCCGCCCTGGGAGGATTGAGCGCTCTGCGGTCGTGGGGGGCGGCGAGAGCGCTTTCGCCCTCGGACAAGGCCAACATCGCCTTTATCGGGATCGGAAACTACGGCGCGAATAATCTGACCGAGCTGGCGGGCGAGAACATCGTCGCTCTCTGCGACGTGGACTGGAGGTCGCGCACGCAGCTGCAGGGACGGTTCACGCCTGCTGCCGAGGTGGCTGCGGCGCATCCGGGCGCGAAGCGGTTCGACGACTGGCGCGTCATGCTGGATCGGATGGGTAAGGATATCGACGCGGTGGTGGTGTGTACCGCGGACCATGTTCATGCTCAGGCTGCCCTGACGGCGATGAAGATGGGCAAGCACGTGTACTGCGAGAAGCCCCTGGCGGCCACAATCGAAGAGGTCCGGGCGATGCAGGCGGCGGCGCATCGCTATCCCAAACAGGCGACCCAGACGGGGATCGTCGGGCACGCCTCCGAAGACGTAAGGCTGATCATCGAGTGGATTCGCGCGGGTGCGATCGGCGATGTTGATCGGATGGATATCTTCCAGACCGACTGGGCGGCGGGACAGCGATATATCAATCCTTATTCGAATTGCGATCGCGTTCACGACAAGATCGCGGTCCCCGAAGAGGTAAAGTGGGATCTATTCCTGGGTCCGGCTGCGGAGCGAGAGTACAACCCGATGTACATCCCCCTGCGATGGCGTAACTGGAAGGATTTCGGCACCGGCATTCTGGGGGATCATGGGCCACACTTCCTCGATCCTGTGGTGTGGGCGCTGGAGCTTGACCTTCCCGAGACGATCGAAGGAGATGCGGACGCGGGTTATTCGCCGGCCATTGCGAGAGAGATGTTCGCACGATACTCGCATGTGACCTATCGATTCGCTGCGAAGGGAAAGCGGCGGGCGGTGACGTTGAAGTGGTGGGGATACGACACTCCCCCGGTGCCGCCGGGATGGAAGAAAAACGAGCCTCTTCCAACGGGCGGTGGAATCGTTTACGGCACGAAGGGCGTTCTGGTCTATGGACCGGTGTACAGCAGCAAGCCCGGAGCGCAGAAGCAGCTGTGGCTTCTGCCGGAGGAGCTCGACCGGCAGTTTCAACGACCGGCGAAGAGCGTTCCCCGCCCCACGAGTCATTGGGTGGAGTGGATTCAGGCTGCGAAGGAGGGCAGGCAGCCCTCGTGCAACTGGCAGTATGGAGGGCATATCACGGAGCTTTGCCTGCTGGGGAATATTGCAATCGCGCACCACGGCACAGTGCTTCCGTTCGATGGAAGACAAAAAAAAATCAAAGATTCGGAGAGCGCCAACGAGATGTTTGCGCGGCCCAGGCGTAAGGGATGGGAGTTGCCTGCTTAAGCGGCCAGGCGTGCGGTTCGATTTTTTTAGACAAGATCTTGAGTGAGGCTGGACAGACAAGATGCAGCGAGTTTCGTGGAAGTTTGTAACGGGAACCTGGGTCGTTGTAATGGGAGCTGTGACGGTGTTTTCTTTCCGGCACTCCTCCGGCATTGTCGATGCGGCGACGGACGCGCAGAAGGCCTCCTACACTTCGTGGACGACCTATGGAGGATCGAACAGCGACGCGCAGTACACCGCACTGAAGCAGATCGATCGCAGCAACGTGGGGCAGATTCAGCAGGTGTGGTTTTATCCTTCCGGGAATAATGGCTTCCGGTATGGATCGAATCCGCTGGTGATCGACGGCGTGATGTTTGTCTACGGAAAGAACAATGACGTTGCCGCGCTGGAAGCGACGACAGGCAAAGTTGTCTGGATTCATGAGACGCATAATCCGCGGCTGATCTCGCATCGCGGCATGGCGTATTGGGAGAGCAAGGACCGCACCGATCGCCGGTTGATCTTCCACATGAACAACGAGCTTCATGAGATTGACGCTCGTACGGGAAAGGACGTCGAGTCCTTCGGCAAGAACGGAGCCGTGGACCTGCGCGAGGGTCTGGGACGCGTCCCTTCGAGCATTCGCCAGATCGAGTCGGGCACACCGGGAAGAGTCTTCGAGAATCTTTACATCACGGGCTCGGCGACGGGAGAGGAGTATGAGTCGCCCCCGGGTGATCTTCGCGCCTTCGATGTGGTCACCGGAAAGCTTGTATGGCAGTTCCATACGGTTCCGCATCCTGGTGAGATGGGATACGACACCTGGCCCAAGGAGGCCTACAAGTACGTTGGCGGCGTAAATAACTGGGGTGAGTTCTCGATCGATGAGAAGCGAGGGATCGCCTACTTCCCGCTGGGCGCGCCGACCTACGACTTCTACGGTGCGGATCGCCTGGGGGCAAACCTGTTCTCCGACTGCATTCTTGCGCTCGATGTACGGACAGGCAAATACCTCTGGCACTTCCAGTCGACTCACCATGATCTGTGGGACTACGATTTGATGACGGGTCCCAAGCTGATGACCATCCAACACGACGGAAAGAGGGTCGATGTGGTGGTGCAGGCCGGCAAGAACGGCTTCGTCTATGTGTTGGATCGAACCAATGGAAAGCCGATCTGGCCGATTGAAGAGCGTCCTGTTCCGAAATCGGATGTTCCCGGCGAGGAGAGCTGGCCGACGCAGCCATTTCCAACGCATGTGCCACCTTTTGCGCGCCAGAAGTTTACGGCTGACATGGTCGATCCTTACATCGCTGACCCGAAGGAGCGGGAGGCGATGAAGAAGCAGGTGGAAGCGGCAAGGCAGGAGGGAATCTACACTCCTCCTTCGCTGGGCACGACCATGGAGACGCCGGGAAATAACGGCGGAGCAAACTGGGGCTCGGGCGCGGTCGATCCTGCGACCGGCACGTTTTATGTCGTCTCGAAGGATGCGCCTTCGCTGCTTCATCTCGAGGCCAAGCCTCCGCGCCGTCAGGTTCCTGGGCCTCCGGAGACGCAGGGGCTGGTGATTTATATGCAGAACTGCCAGGCCTGTCACGGCGCGGAGCGCAAGGGGCAGCCTCCGGCGATTCCTTCGCTTGAGAATGTGATTGCGCGCCCCGGGGGCGAGCGTGTGCGGCAGGCTGTCCATAATGGTATGGCTCCGATGCCGGCATTTCCCGATCTGAGCGATCCAGACATCGATCATCTGATCGCATACCTTACGGCCCCAGAGAAGGCGAATGTATCGCCGGATGTGCTGGCTCGCATCATGGCTCCTCCAGCGACGACTCCCAAGCTGGGACCAGGAGGAGAGAGATATTGGACCGGATACGGTTATATGAACTCGAGCGAAGGTCTGCCTGCGATCGCGCCGCCGTGGTCGAGCCTTACCGCCTACGATATGAACAAGGGCGATATCAAGTGGAAGATTCCTCTGGGCGAAGTAACCGAGACCGTCGCGAAGGGAATTCGCAACACCGGCAGCTTCTGGCCGCGTGGTGGAGCTGTGGTTACGGCGAGCGGCCTGATCATCGTAGGGACGAAGTCGGACGCGAAGCTGCATATCTACGACAAGGACACAGGCAAGCAGATCTCAGAGATTCAGATGCCTGCCGGTCCGGAGGGCATTCCGACGGTGTACGAGGTGAATGGAAGAGAGTACATCGCGATGAGCGCTCGACCGAACTCGGATAGGACCCCTGTGGGAGATCAGGCGCAGGCGGCCGTGGTAAATCAGAATCCGGCAGAGGTGATGGAGCAGAAGCAGACGCAGGGATATTACGTCTATGCTCTTCCGGAGAAGACAGCGAAAAGATAGACCCCCAAAGTAGAAGAGGCCGCCAGAACGGCGGCCTCTTTTTTGCGTTATGCGGTGGCTCTTATTTGCCGACCCAGCCGCCGTCGACGTAGAGGGCCTGGCCGGTGACGTATGCGGCTTCGTCGGAGGCGAGAAATGCCGCCACGGACCCAATTTCGCTGGGCTGGCCGGGGCGTCCGAGCGAGATCTGCGCGACGACGTGCGGCAGGATCTCAGGGCTCTCAAGCACCCAACGGATCATTGGCGTATCGATCAGGCCTGGGTGGATGCAGTTCACACGAATACCGTGACTGCCGACTTCGGCGGAGATGTTGCGCGTCAGCGCTTCGACGGCAAGCTTGCTGGGAGCATAGTGGGTCCGGCCGGGAAGCACGCGCGCGGCCTGAATGGATCCGATGTTGATGATCGATCCCTTGCGGCCTTCAGCGATCAGCCGCTTGCAGAAAGTCTGTGCGCACATCCACTCGCTCTTCAGGTTGGTGTTGGTGACGTCTTCCCACTGCTGATCGGTGAGCTCGGTGAAGGGAACGATGGTCTCGATGCCGGCGTTGTTGACGAGGATGTCGACAGGACCGAGCTCGCTCCAGGCGGTGTCGAACAGATGCTCGACGTCATCGCGTTTGGCCACGTTGCCGGCGACGACGAGAGCGCGGCGTCCCTTGTTGCGAATGCTCTTCGCGACCTCATCGGTTCGGCCATCGGCTTTGAGATCGTTGATGACGACATCCGCGCCTTCGTCGGCAAAGCTTTCAGCGATGCCTCTCCCGATACCCTGGCCCGCCCCCGTAACTACCGCGATCTTGCCTTTCAGCTTCATGTATTTTCCTTTGCGCGTATTCGATCGTTTGCTATGAAATCAGTGAATCGTCCACCCGCCGTCGACCATCAAGGTGTGCCCGACGATCATGTCCGCAAAGTCGCTGGAGAGGAAGAGAACGGCTCCAACAAGATCCTCAGGCTGGTTCCAGCGGCCGCGGGGAATCATCTCCTGCGTCGCCCATTCCCTATAGCCGGGGCGCTCGAGGATGTTTTTTCGCGATTCGGTCTCGGTGATACAGGGAGCGACGGTGTTGACCAGGACGCCCTGATGCGCCCATTCGAGCGAGAGGGCCTTCGCCATGTGGTGAACGGCGGACTTGGCGGCGGCGTAGATGGCTCGCTTCTTGAAGGCGATCTCACCGAAGTTGGAGCCGATCTGGATGATGCGGCCTCCTCCCTGCGCGAGCATGACCTTGCCGGCCGCCTGGGATGCAAAGAAGACGCTCTTTACGGTTGCGTCGAAGGTCTTGTCGTACTCCTCTTCGGTGACGTCGACGGCATCGCCCGTACCGGTCCAGCTGGCGTTGTTAACCAGGATGTCGACGCGGCCGAACCTGGCGACGGTCTGCTCGACCAGGGAGCGGCAGTCCTCGACCTTATTGACGTCGGTCATGACGATGAGGGCCTGCCGGCCAAGCGATTCGATCTCCTGCTGCAACTCGTGGATCTCTTCCATGCGAGATCCGGGATACTTTGCAAGCACCAGGTGGGCGCCTGCCTGAGCGAGTCCGAGAGCGATCGCCCGGCCGATGCCCTGTGAGGCGCCGGTGACGATTGCAATCTTGTCCTTGAGGCCAAAGCTTGAATAGTCGGCCAAGGGCCCTCCTGTAATTATTCTGGGCCTGGAAAGAAAGCCCTGATTTTATAATTCTGCCGTAAGGTTCTTGTTGCATAAAGTGATTATTCGGTTGCACATCATGCAAGCACGCGAGAATCTTATCTTTCACCTGTGATCGCGTCAAGACCAAGGCACAGGAACCTTCTGGACTGAAGGAGGGTTGCGCGCTGGAAGATCCGCTTGACAAAGATAAGGGCTGCGTTGCAGATTGGTTGCGTGTTGTGCAAAGGGTATTGCGATTTACGCATTCTGCTCTTTGCCGAAGTTCATTACGGTAACCCTTTGGAGGTAGGCCTTGAATCGTGCCCTGACTCGCCGCAGCTTTCTCACTCATGCCGCCATGGCCTCGGCAGCCATGGCAGCTGGTCCTGCGTTTGGAGCTCCAGTGAAGAAGAGGAGCATCCAGGTAGGGTATACGGGCATTACGTGGAGAAACACCGAGGTGGACCAGGCCATCCAGACGGTATCGTCGCTCGGCTTTTATGGCTTCGAGACCTTTGGCGAGGTGCTCGAGAAGGCCGAGGCGAACGGTGGCTTGAAGCTGGTCCTCGAGAAGAATCATATTCCCTTGATCTCGGGCTATTGCACGATGAACCTGACCGATTCTTCGAAGAAGAAGGACGAGCTGGACAAGGCGGTGCGGTGGTGCGGCCTGATCAAAAAGGCGGGCGGCAGAATCTTCGTGCTGGGTCCGAACCAGGTGCCGCGTCAGGCCTATAACTTTGCCGAGAATAAGGCGAACATTCTGGCTACACTGAACGACCTGGCCAAGACGGTGACGGATCAGGGGCTGACCCCGGTGCTGCATCAGCACACGGGGACTTGTATCGAGTCGCGTGACGAGACCTATGCGATTCTCGAGGCCGTGGATACGAAGCACCTGAAGTTCGGTCCTGACGTGGGCCAGCTGACGAAGGGCGGTCAGGACGCACTGAAGGTCGTAAAGGACTTTCTCCCGCTGGTACAGCACATGCACCTGAAGGATTTCAACGGCACGGATAGCCATCTGCTGGGATATTGCCCGCTGGGACAAGGGAAGGTCGATGTTCCGGGGATCCTCGATGTGATGGAAGGACGGAAGATTAGTGGTATGGTAATGGTCGAGCTAGATAACGATTTCAAAGATCCGTCTCCGATTCCTTCTGCCACTCTGGCTCAGCAAAGCCGGGATTACTTGAAGTCGATTGGAGTCGGATTCCGAGCGTAAGATACGGCGGGATCCATGCCAAAAAAAGTAGCCCAGGTACCTTTTATTCAGAGTCTTGACCGCGGCCTCACGATTCTGCAGGCGGTTGCCACCTCGAAGCAGCCCGTTACGCTGGGTGAGCTTTCCGAGCTGCTTGGAGTGGACCGCAGCAGCGCCTTTCGTCTGGCCCAGACTCTGCGCCGTCGCGGTTTTCTCTCCACGCCCGCCGGGCGCAAGGATTACATCTTGGGCTCGTCCATGTGGACGCTCTCTCGTCAATATGACTGGAGCAACATGCTGGTCCGGGTGGCGCATCAGGAGCTGAAGGCGCTGGCGCAGGCCCTGAACGAGACTGCCCACCTTGCCATTCGGGAGGGGAAAAATGCTCTCTTTATCGATTCGGTCCATGCGCGTCATGTGATTGTTGTCGCCGGCCAGACCGGAGAGCTGGTGCCTCTATATTCAACCGCGCACGGTAAGGCTCTTCTCGCCGATATGGAGGAGAAGGAGCTGCGCTCGATCTTCGGTTCGGAGCCGCTGGAGAGATTTACCAAGACGACCATCAAGACGATTCCCGCCCTGGTGAAGGAGTGTGTGGGGATCCGTGAACGGGGGTATGCCCTGGATGAGGCGGAGTATATGGACGGAATGCGCTGCGTCGCCGCGCCGATCCGCCTCAACGACGGCACGGTCGTCGGATCGATTGGAGTCTCGGCCCCGGCATCGCGCTTTCTGAAGGAGCATTATCCTTCGCACTCGAAGTCGGTGGTGCAGTGCGCACGAAAGATCGGTGCGCTCCTGAGTGTGGCAGAGGAGATTACGGAACAGACCGCCTAGGGTGAGGCTCCTTGGGTCGCTTATACAAATCTCTACACCGACCAGCGGGAGGCCCCACAGCGAAGCCGGTATACACGTCACGAAGTGATCGCCCCACGAGCAGTGGGCCCGGCCGGCAGGCCAGCTCCTTTCCTCTAAAGACTCGCGATTTAAATTTGTCGATACGCCCTACTCAAGCCCTCAAGCCGGAGGAAGCGCTCGTTTGACGAGCGCTTTTTTCTTGAAAATCCAACCTTCGGGCCTCGTATCCTGTTTTTCGTTTGTGCTAATCTTGCAAATCATATTGCGTAAGGTGCAATATGATTTCGCACTTCCAGAAGAAGGTGGAGAGGCTTAGGCAGGATGCGCAATCCAATCTTAGATTTCGAGATCGATCGTTCGAAGCTTCAATATATTGGTCAGGGCCTGCAGCGGCCCGAGTGTATTCTCGCGGAAAGGGACGGCACGCTTTGGTCCGCGGACTCGCGAGGCGGTGTCGTTCGTCTGCGTCACGATGGAACGCAGGAGATCATCACGCAGAGGATCTCCTCACATTTTTCTAGCGCGGACAGCGAAGCGACGCGCTATCTCACGGGAACGCTTCCGAACGGTCTGGCCTTTGCCGAGAACGGAGACATTCTGATCTCGAACTTCGGGACGGATCGGCTTGAGGTGATGACTCGGTCAGGCGAGTCAAAGGTGCTCGCCGACACGATCGATGGCGAGGCCATTGGCAAGGTGAATTTCGTTCTACGTGATTCCAGGGGCCGCATCTGGATCACGGTCTCGACCAGGATCAAGAACTGGATGCACGCATTGAAGCCCGATCTTCCGGACGGCTATATTGCGCGATACGTCGATGGGAAGTTCCGCATCGTTGCGGATGGATTTCATTTCACCAATGAGATCCGCATGGATGCCAAAGAAGAGTTTATGTACGTGGTGGAGACGACGGGCGGCTGCATCAGCCGGCTTCGCGTCCACGAGGATGGCTCCCTGAGCGATCGCGAGGTCTTCGGGCCGTCCAGCCTGGGCAAAGGAGCATGGCCCGATGGAATTGCGTTCGACAGCTTCGGCAACCTGTGGGGAACCTGCGTCTACTCCGATAAGTTGTTCGTGCTTACCCCGGAAGGGGATCTGCGCGTTCTTCTCGACGAAGGAGACCCCGTGAAGGTGGATGCTCTTGAGAAGCAGTTCTTTGCTGGAGCCGTGACGGAGGAGGTACTCTTTGCGACGGGGCGCGGGGTTGCCCCCTGGATGGCCAGTGTGACTTTTGGCGGACCTGATCTTCAGACCGCCTACATCGGTTCGCTGCGCGCTCCCAACATTCCTTACTTCCGTGCGCCGGCTCCTGGACTTCCGATGGTGCACTGGAACGATCGTTATTGAACTCAAAAAGCTTGTTTCCTGGAGATGGATATGGCAACGACATCAGCAACCGCAACGCTTGAGATTAACTACATCAATGGGGCGTGGCTTCCGGGCTCGTCGTCGACGGTGACGGAGATCATCAATCCCGCCAACCAGCAGAGCCTGGCGCAGATTGCCCTGTCGGAAGAGGCGGATACGACTCGCGCAATCGAAGCGGCGGAGGCGGCGTTCCCTCAGTGGCGTACGACGCCTCCGCAGGATCGCATTCAGCACATGTTCAAGTTTCGCCAGTTGCTTCTTGAGCACGCGGATGAGATCGCGCGGACGACCACGCAGGAGAACGGCAAGACCTTCGCCGAAGCGCGCGCAGAGCTGCAGCGCGGCATCGAGAACGTCGAGGTCTCGTGCGGCATGCCGATTCTAATGCAGGGCTACAACCTCGAGGACGTAGCTCGCGGCATCGATGAGATGATGATCCGCCAACCTCTCGGTGTTACGGCTGCCATCACCCCTTTCAATTTTCCATCGATGATTCCGCTGTGGTTCCTGCCTTATGCTCTGACGACCGGAAATACATTCATTCTGAAGCCGTCGGAGAGGGTGCCCCTGACAGCGAAGTTCATCTTTGAGCTGCTCGAGCAGACAGGACTCCCCAAGGGAGTTGCGAATCTCGTGGTCGGCGCCAAGCCGGCGGTGGATACGCTACTGCATCATCCGAGCGTGCGTGCCATCAGCTTTGTTGGCTCGACGCCGGTGGCGCGTTACATCTACGGCGAAGGCTCAATGCACGGCAAGCGGGTCCAGTGCCAGGGCGGCGCGAAGAACTACGTGGTCGTCATGCCGGACGCCGATATGGAGACGACGGCCAAGATCGTCAGCGACAGCGCCTTCGGTTGCGCCGGTCAACGCTGCCTCGCGGTTTCAGTGGCTCTCACGGTCGCGGATTCCGTCAAGACTTTCAACGAGGCGCTCCTTAGCATCGCTTCGAAAATCAAGACCGGCAATGGACTTGAAGAGGGAACGACGATGGGGCCTGTGATCACGCAACAGAGCAAGCAGCGTATTCTCGGGCTCGTCGAAGAGGGACTGAACCGCGGCGGAGATGTGCTTCTGGATGGACGGAAGTATGAGGGTGAGGGAAACTTCATCGCTCCGACAGTGATCAGCAATATCGATGCCTCCAATCCTCTAATGGGATCGGAGATCTTCGGGCCTGTCCTGACGGTCAACGAGTCACAGACGCTCGACGAGGCGATCCAGGTGCTTTCGAAGAGTGCCTATGGCAACTCGGCCGCGATCTTCACCACCAGTGGCGCGGCGGCGCGGAAGTTCCGCTACGAAGTTCCCACCGGCAATATCGGCGTGAACATTGGGGTGGCTGCCCCCATGGCCTACTTCCCCTTCAGCGGCTGGCGCGACAGTTTTATGGGAGTCATGCACGGGCAGGGCAAAGATGCCGTCGAGTTTTACACCGACAAGAAAGTTGTGATCGAGCGCTGGCCGAAGGAATGGTCGCGCAAGTTCTAAGATGTGCTGTGACTGCTATGCGGAGGCGACGATCCCGCTCGCCCGCATGGCAGTCACGGCCTCTTGCACGGCTTCGATCGAGGTATAGCGCGGCGCGTATCCAAGAAGCCGCCGGGCCTTCTCGATACTGCAGTTAGGCGAGTGCGAGATGTGGTCCCAGGTGGATCGCGCATCCTTCTCGCTCACAGTCGACCTCCACTGCTCCCACGGCAGGAAGACGAGCTTTGCCGGCTGACCGAACCATGCGGCCATGCGCTCCGCAAATCCACGCAAGGTAAGCGCAGACGGCGAGACGGTATGAAAGCTTTCGCCAATCGCGACACTGCGGCGAGAGATCGCGCGTTGAAACGCCTGGGCTACATCATCGGCGTGGGCATGGTGAACAGTCTCCATACCGATGTGGGGAAGAGACAGCTCCTGCCCTTGCGCGAGCTGCGAGAAGACGGCGGGATTGAAGTTGCCCTGCGGATTGATGGGATTCCATCCCGTCCCGACCAGGTGCCCGGGATGGAGGATCGTCGCGGGCAGGCCATCGCGACGCGCTTTGGCGAGCAGATACTCTTCGATGGCATGTTTGCGAAGGCCATAATCCCCAAACGGATGCCGTTGCGCCTGCTCGGTCGTCGGCACCTCGGAGCTTGGACCGTGAACCCAGATCGTACCGCAGTGCAACAGATGTTCGATTCGTCCCTCCACTGCGTTTACGAGTTGTTCCGCGCTCGCCGGCTGATAGCAGGTGAGATCAATGACGACCTGAGCATCCAGCGAGGCGATCTTCTCTCCAAAGTTGCCCGCAGATTCTTCGGAGTCGCGGTCGAGCGAGACATACTGAATCGACCTCCACGCAGCATGTGCGCGATAGGGAGCCTTCAGTCCGCGGCAGACGCAGACGACATCGTGGCCGTGCTCCACCAGTCTTGGAGTGAGATAGCTCCCGATATGTCCTGTACCCCCGATCACGACAACCCGCATTGCTCCTCTGCCTCCGTTTACCAGTCCATGTCATTGAGCCACAGGAGTGACGGCTCTGTCGAGTAAGTTGCTTGACGATGCTGTATCCTGCTCCCTATACTTCGATCGTCTATTTACGCAATTTATATTGCGTAATACGCAATATAAAAATCTCGCATTAAGGATCTTCTCCATGAGCCCATCGACTCTCGCAGCGACTGAATCCGGCACTCCGAACCGTGAGTTGTTGATGCACCGTGACGCGGTACTTCGAGAAGGCTTGTTGAAGCTTCTTGCCATCAAGGACTCCGACATTCGTATCCTCACGCTTGGTCAGAGTCGCGATGCGATCGACAAGGGACTGCACGCGGGGGGCGCGTTCTCCGCGATTCTTCCTCTGGTGTCGCTGTTCTACGGAGGTTTCCTGCGGCTGAACATCGCCGATCCTACCCGCATCGGTCAGGATATGTTTACCTTGAGCAAGGGGCATGCGGTGGCCGCTCTTGCCTCCATCTATGCGGAGCTGGGCTACTTTGACGAGAAGATCCTTCGCCGTTCCCGCTCGCACGAAAGTCTTTTGAACGGTCATCCCGGACCTGTGCTGACTGGGGTGCAGATTGCTACCGGACCTATGGGGCAGGGGATCGGCGTGGCGCAGGGATTCGCGATCGCAGGGAAGGGAAACCCTCGGTTCGATTCGTACTGCATGGTCGGCGATGGCGAATTGCAGGAAGGCTCGTGCTGGGAGGCGATCATGTACGCCGCCCAACACCATCTCGATAACTTCTGCGTGCTGGTCGATCGCAATAACGGCCAGCTGGATATTCACGATCGCATGCTGTACCCGATGCCTCCGCTGGAAGAGGTCTTCCGGTCTTACGGATGGAATGTCTTCAACGTGGATGCGACTCAGTATGACAGCGTCTTCTCGGCATTGAGCAGCTTCCGTTTCGGTGTGAGAAATGGACGTCCTACGGCGATTCTGTGCAATACGAAAAAGGGGTTTGGAGCGTTTTCGGACTTCTTCAATAAGCACAAGGTGACGGTGTCGGAGTCTGTGCTGGCGCAGGAGCTGTCGCTTCAGGAGCAGCGAAGAACGACTCGCGTGGAGGAGTTTATCGGTCTGCTCGATGAGCTGAGTGGAAGTCCCGATGGGGGGAGCATGCGCGATCTCCTGCTGAGCGAAGCAGAGCGGATGCACCTTACAATTGGCAAATCGTCGGACCGTGGTTTCCTGGATGCGACACTCGGCCCTGTTCTCACCAGGCGAGTGGCCCCGCGCGATAAGAAGATTAAGTATGATCCATCGGCGTTGCTGAAACTTGACCGCAGCAAGAGCTACAGCGCGGCAGACGTGGTAACGGCGGCGATGAAGATCTTCGCGCGCGATCGTCGCGTGGTCTCGATCGACTCCGATCTTGGCACCACCAGCGGCCTCGAAGCAGGAGTTGGCGGAGCCGATCAGGCACGAGCGCTCAACGTTGGCGTTGCCGAGGCCAATATGATGCTCATCGCGGAGGCCTTTGCAGCGCTGGGCTGCAATACCTGGTGCAGCACCTTCTGCCCATTCTTCAACTGGCAGGTTCTACGGCGCATCGCGGTCGGCCAGCAGGAGAGGCTGGAAGCGATCGCCGCGAAGGATGGATGGCTGAGTGAGGGACATGGTCTCGATATCACGTTTCTTGCCACCGCGGCCAACTTCGAGACACGCACCAACGGCGCGACCCACATGGGGAATGACGATGCGACGACCTTCGATGGCGTCGCGCAACTGAAGATCATCGACGTCTCGTGCCCGCAGCAGATGCTCTCCATCATGAAGTGGACGATGGAGGGCAATCGCGGCCTGGTCTATCTTCGCGTCATGCGTACGGGATCCGCGGTTCTCTATGACGCTGACTACGAGTTTGAGTATGGAAAGGGAACCGTTCTGCGTCAGGGAGAGAGCGATCGAGCCATCGTGATCAGCAGTGGACGAGGCGTACACGAAGCTCTGGCTGCGGCTGATCTTTGCGCGAAGAGCAATCTCGGAATTACCGTCGTGGACATGCCATCGGTGGACGAAGAGTTGCTCTTGAAGCTTTACCGTACCGGTCTTCCCCTCCTCTTCGCGGAACAGAACAACGGCTATCTCTGGCAGAACTTTTTGAAGGTGCTCTATCGGCACCGCAGGGATGTCGACGCAGGCGGTCTGAGCCGCATCTCCACTATTAACGCTCTGGACGCGAACGGGGAGAAGCAGTTCATCCACTCCGCGACTTATGAGGAGTTGATCGAGGTCTTTGGACTTACGCCTCAGGCGATTGCAGATACAGTGTCAAAGACGATCAAGGCGTAAGCGGGAGGAGACCGATGGCAATACCGATTGTGGACGAGACGACCGTCGAAGAACTGGACCTTCCGGGAAGGAAGTTGCGGTGGGTCGTGACGGGAGAGAATACCGGGGCGAAGTATTGCACCATGGCCGTCATCCGGATCGCGCCCGGGCAAAAAGTGCGGCCTGCACATTCTCACCCCAACGGCGAAGAGATCATCTATATTTTGAATGGTCACGGAAGGGTTCTGGTCGATGGAGAAGTGCAGGCGGTGAAGGCCGGATGCGCGGTTCTCTTTCCCCAGGGAAAGATTCATATGCTGCATAATCTCTCCGAGGAAGAGATGAAGGTCGCGTGTTTCTTTGCTCCGCCAGCTGGTCTCGAAAACTATCGTTTCTTCGATGACGTTGACTTTCCGGATGACGCTAAATCGAAGTAATCAGGTCTGAATGTAGATGCACGAGAGAACGATTCCGGAGTTGGCTGGCCAATGCGCCGTCGTGCTGGGCGGAACGACGGGAATCGGTCGCTCGCTTGCGCTGGGGCTTGCCCGCGCCGGTGCATCTGTCGTGGCATCTTCCCGCACCGAGGACTCTGTGGATGAGGTGGCTGCGGAGATCGAGGCTCTCGGCGGACGCACCCTGCGCATGTGCAGCGATGTGGCTGATCGAAGCTCGTTGGAACGTCTGCGGAATGCAGTGCTCGCCGAGTTTGGCGCGGTGGATATTCTGGTCAACAGCGCTGGCATGACCAAACGAGTTCCCACGCTGGACATGGAGGAAGAGACCTGGCAGCGGATCTTCGACGTAAATCTGACCGGGACGCTGCGCGGATGTCAGGTCTTCGGCGAGACGATGCTGGAGCGCCGCGCAGGCCGAATCGTCAATATCGCCTCGCTTTCCACGTTCGTTGCTTTTCATGAAGTGGCCGCCTATGGAGCAAGCAAGGCTGCCGTAGGGGCGCTGACACGATCGCTCGCGGTGGAGTGGGCACCCCTCGGGGTTACCGTTAACGCCATCGCTCCCGGAGTCTTTCCTACCGCTCTCAATCGCAAGATTATTGACAGTCCCCGCGGTCAGGAGCTTCTGTTGCGAACGCCGATGCGGCGTTTTGGTGAGCCGAATGAACTTGTCTCAGCGTTGCTTTACCTCGTCAGCCCCCGATCCAGCTATACCACCGGACAGCTCGTCGTCGTGGACGGCGGGATGCTGGCGAGTGGCGTAAACCAATAATTTGCGCGTCGATCTGTCTTTCATCTAGAGTTTCCCAATAAGTTCGATAGAAAAAATAAAGGAACGTTCCCATGAAGGAATCGGTGACGGCATTTCGATTGGCAGTGCTGACGGTCTGTGCGCTGTTCTGGCTCAATCTTCCTGCGAATACGCAGATGGCGGCGGTCGGGGCCTCTCCTCAAGATGCGGCCTCGACGATGGAACAGAGGGTTCATGATCTTGTGAGCCGGATGACCTTGGAGGAGAAGTCTCAGCAGCTCGTCAATACCGCTCCAGCGATCGACCGGCTCGGGGTTCCTGCGTATGACTTCTGGAGTGAGGGCCTGCATGGTGTTGCTCGTTCTGGCTACGCTACGCTCTTTCCGCAGGCGATTGGAATGGCCGCGACCTTCGATCAGCCGTTGCTGGGAAAGATCGGCGAAGTCGTCTCGACGGAGGCGCGCGCGAAGTACAACGATGCCGTCCGTCACAATATTCATTCCATCTACTACGGACTCACCATCTGGTCTCCCAACATCAACATCTTTCGCGATCCGCGATGGGGACGTGGACAGGAGACTTACGGCGAAGATCCTTTCCTCACCGCGCAGCTGGGCACATCCTTTGTTAAGGGGATCCAGGGAGACGATCCGACTTACTTCCGCGCCATTGCCACCCCGAAGCACTTTGCCGTGCATAGCGGTCCGGAGAGCGATCGCCATCGTTTTAATGTTGAGCCGAGTCCGCACGATTTGTGGGAGACGTATCTTCCGGCCTTCCGGGCCACCATCGTCGATGGGCAGGCCGACAGCATCATGTGCGCTTACAACGCCATAGATGGACAGCCGGCCTGCGCCAGCGACCTGTTGCTGAAGCAGATCCTGCGCGGTGACTGGGGATTCAAGGGATTCGTGACCTCCGACTGCGGAGCCATCGATGACTTCTACCAGAAGAACGCGCATCGCTACTCGCCGGACGCCGAGCATGCCTCGGTCGCAGGCATTCGCATGGGAACGGATACGAACTGCGGCTCAACGTATAAGGACCTTGCAAGCGCAGTCCGTAAGGGGTTGATCCGGGAGGATGAACTTGATGTCTCTCTGCGGCGCCTCTTCCTGGCGCGCTTCAAACTCGGTCTCTTCGACCCGCCGGCGCGGGTGAAGTACGCCTCGCTTCCTGCGAGCGAGATTATGTTGCCCGCCCACACCGCGCTTGCGCTGCAGACGGCGCGCGAGTCCATGGTGCTGTTGAAGAATGAAAACCACACGCTCCCTCTAACGAAGGCTCGCACTATCGCTGTGATCGGTCCTAACGCTGCGCAGCTTTCGGCGATTGAAGGAAACTACAACGCGGTCCCGAAGAATCCACTTATGCCGCTCGACGGCATCCTTCGGGAGTTTCATGCAACGAAGGTCGTCTACGCACAGGGCTCTCCTTATGCGGAGAATGCCCCGATCGTCGTGCCACGTACGCAGCTCCGCACTGCCCCCGGTTCCAACATCGAAGGACTCAAGGCCGAGTACTACGCGAACGACAAGTTCGATGGCAAACCCGCGCTCGTCCGTGTGGACAAGCAGATCGACTTCGACTGGAACTCCGCATCCCCGGCTCCCTCGTTAGATGCGAAGACTTTTTCGGTGCGATGGTCCGGAACCCTGCAGGCTCCTGCGCCGGGCGATTATGAGTTTACAGCCAACCTCGCTCACTGCTACCCCTGCTATAGCTCCGAGAGCTTCGATATTCACTTTGACGGTAAAGCGCTGACAGCCTTTCACGTCAGCGAAGCGCTCGATCACCACGAGTCCGACACGCCGCGCATCAAGCTTCATATCCCCGATACCAAGCCTCATAGCTTTCAAGTCGCCTATGCGCATCGGGCGCAGCTATTCGGAGCGGGATTGACCTTGAAGTGGGTGGTTCCCGTGCAGCCTCTTCTGAACCAGGCGCTCGAAGTGGTCAAGAATGCGGACGCGGTGGTCGCGTTCGTCGGGCTCTCTCCTGACCTCGAAGGCGAAGAGATGCGGGTACAGATCCCAGGCTTCGCCGGAGGCGATCGCACTGATCTCGCTCTCCCTGCTGCACAGCAGCACCTGCTGGAGGAGGTAAAGAAGGCAGGCAAGCCGCTCGTCGTTGTCCTGATGAATGGATCTGCGGTGGCCGTCAACTGGGCCCAGCAAAACGCCGACGCCATTCTCGAGGCGTGGTATCCCGGCCAGGCGGGAGCGCAGGCGATCGCCGAAACATTAAGCGGCAAAAACAATCCCGGGGGGCGCCTTCCCGTCACCTTCTATCACAACGTGAGCGATCTCCCTTCCTTTAGCGATTACTCCATGGCAAACCGCACCTATCGCTACTACAAGGGAGCTCCGCTCTATGGGTTTGGATATGGTCTGAGCTACACCACCTTCTCGTACTCCAACCTGAAGTTGAGTGCGAATCAGTTGTCCGCAGGCGAGAGCCTCAAGGTCGAGGCCGACATCAAGAACACGGGGCAGCTGGCAGGAGACGAGGTCTCTCAGCTCTACCTCACGCCGCCCCAGGATGGCGTGCAGCCGAAGTATTCGCTTGAGGGCTTCCAGCGAATTCACCTTGCTCCAGGCCAGACGCGCCATCTGCAGTTCATGCTCGACTCGCGCCAACTCTCCCTGGTGGATGCAAAAGGTACACGCGCTGTTCGTGAAGGGGCCTATCTGGTCAGCGTCGGAGGCTCTCAACCTGGCGCGTCGAATAGCCCAGCGACTAAACTTTCAATCTCCGGCACAAAAGAGCTGCCGCATTAAGGTGTAGAAAACGTATGAAGATCGCATCCGCACGGCTGATTCTCTGCTCCCCCGACCGCAACTTCGTCACTCTACGCATCGAGACCGACGAAGGCATCTATGGTCTAGGGGATGCAACGCTCAACGGACGTGAGCTTGCCGTTGCTGCCTACCTTGAAGAGCACGTGATTCCATGCCTTATCGGACGCGACCCATTTGCCATCGAAGATATCTGGCAGTATCTCTATCGCGGAGCCTACTGGCGGCGAGGTCCGGTTACCATGTCGGCCATTGCAGCGGTCGATGTAGCGTTGTGGGATATCAAGGCCAAGGCTCTGGATACTCCACTCTACAATCTTCTCGGAGGAAAGAGCCGTCAGGGCATGCTGGTCTACGCGCACGCCAACGGCGCCGATATTCCCGGTGCGATCGAGAGCGTGAAGCGGCACATCGACCAGGGATACCTGGCAATTCGTGTACAGTCCGGGGTTCCGGGAGTCAATGCAAGCTACGGCGTGCCGAAGGGCGGCAAGGCGTATGAGCCCGCGGAGAGAGGGCTTCCTTCCGAAAGCCTATGGTCGACGGAGAGGTATCTCAACTTCGCTCCCAAGCTCTTTGAGGCTGTCAGGATGGAGGTCGGAGAGGACATCCATCTCCTCCACGACTTACACCACCGCCTTACTCCTATCGAAGCCGCGCGTCTCGGCAAATCCCTTGAGCCCTACCACCTCTTCTGGATGGAAGATCCGACCCCGGCGGAGAATCAGGACGGGTTCCGCCTGATCCGGCAGCATACGACGACTCCCGTGGCGACCGGCGAGGTCTTCAACTCCTTCTGGGACGCGCATGATCTGATTCGCAATCAATGGATCGATTACCTGCGTATGACCATCGTCCATGGTGGAGGAATCACGGCATTAAAGAAGGCCGCGGACTTCGCCGCCGTCTACCAGGTGCGAACCGGATTTCATGGAGCTACCGATCTCTCCCCTGTAACCATGGCTGCGGCGCTTCACCTTGGAATTGCGATTCATAACTTCGGTATTCAGGAGCACATGCCCCACACTCCGCTTGCCGACCAGGTGTTTCCGCATCACTACCGTTACGAGGGCGGCTACATGGATCCCGGCGATGCTCCCGGCTTGGGCGTCTCGATCGACGAGGACCTGGCTGGTCAATATCCCTATCAGAGAGCCTACCTTCCGGTCGCCCGCAAGTTGGACGGTACCCTCACCGACTGGTGACGTATCTCGATCCCCGCGTCTGACAAGACATCCCATCTCCATCTCATGCAGTGAAGTGAGTTAGGAGGGGTTGTCTTGGAAAGGCTCCTCTCGGGAAGGGCCTTTTGTGCCCACGCGGGAACCGCCGGTTCCTTTCTTTCGACAGGACAAAAAAATAAATTTTTTTGTGAAAAGGCACTCGACAACCGTGCTGGGCGCGGTGCTATGATGGCTCCGCTTTAAAAATGCCTATTGCATAGTACGCAAGGCTAATTGCAGAAAGCGCCATTTTCGCGTGGTTGAGGTCTCGATTCGATGTTGACGGCTTTTCGATGGGTTCGACAGATTGGCGTATGCGTTCTTCTCCTGACGTCGGCACTTGTCTTCCATGCACAATCTCCAAGCTTCACTCCCGATGGAGTCTTTCAGGGATCTTCGCTGATAGGGTGGAGCCAAGTCGGAGATGCGAAGTGGACTGCATCGAATGGGGAGATTACCGGCAGCGGAGACGGTCTGTTGCTCTTCGGCAAGCCCACGCAGGATACCGGCGTCTATCTTCAATTCCGCTGCGATGGAGCCTGCAATGCAGGCATTCTCCTCCGCGTCCAGAAGACGGGGACCGGTACGAGTGGCCTGTTGCTCTCGATCCAGCAGCAGGAGCTGGCTGGATATCGCGTCACCCTCGACAGCTCTGGCAAAGAGATTGAGCGTAAGAAGCTGCGCTTCGCCGGGGGACAGATTCGTTTTGCTCCTCCTGCTCCTCCTGAGGGTGCGCAGGCAAGGCCCTTCCGCCGGCCGGAGCTTCCACCTATGCCCAATGGTGTTGCCGCTCCGCTCGAGCATCCCAAGCCGGGACTTCATCAGGAGGGATGGAACGAGGTTGAGGTCCTGCTCGATGCCGATATCCTTCGCGCGTTCTTCAACGACGGCGGAGATGCGGTGAGTGTGGCCACGGAAGAGATGAACGATTTCGGCCCCTTCGCTCTCTACACCCACGGCTCGACCGTTCACTTTCGCGCGATTGCATATAAGGATCTCGGCATGAAGTCGTGGCCCAGGGAGCAGGTGGGGGCCAACTTTCATATGCAGCGCGTCAATCAGTTCTATTACGGATGGTCGGCTGCAGCCGGCGACTTCGACCACGACGGCAAGACCGATATCGTCTCCGGCCCGTTTATTTACTTTGGCCCTGATTACACTCGCTCGCGCGAGATCTATCCCGCGCAGATCGTGAATGCCTCCACCAACTACTCCCTGGAGGACTGGGTGCAGCTGGCGGCCGATTTCACCGGCGACGGCTGGGCCGATGTGTTGACCACAAGCCACGCCGATGGTGGCAAGGTTGGAGCGGTTCTATATGTGAATCCCAAGGGCGAATCCCGCCGCTGGGCAAAGTACTCTGTCGTCGCCCCAATCGACAGCGAAGAGACGCTGCTTGCCGACGTAGACGGCGATGGCAAGCCGGAGCTGGTCTACATGGGCGGCGGATACATGTGCTATGCCAAGCCTGACCCTGCTAACCCTACAGGAAAGTGGACCGTTCATCAGGTGAGCGAGCATGGCCCATGGCCGGCGCACGGCATTGGCGCAGGCGATGTCAACGGCGATGGCCGCGTCGATATCATCGGAGCCTACGGTTGGTGGGAGCAGCCGGCCCAGGCATCCTCTGACGACAAGTGGAAGTATCATCCCGCTCCCTTCGGACGTTGGGGAAGGACCTCCGCGGGTGGAGCGAAGATTGGCGTCTACGACATCAACGGCGACGGTCTCCCCGATGTCGTGACCTCGATGCAGGCGCATGGATGGGGCATCACCTGGTTCGAACAGAAGAGGTCGTCCTCGGGTGAGATCAGCTTCGTCCCTCACGTCGTGATGGGGCGTACCGCCCAGGAGAGTGCCGGTGGCGTAATCTTCACCGAACCTCATGCTTCGACCATCGCCGATGTCGATGGAGATGGAATTCCCGACTTCATCGTGGGCAAGCGTTACTGGTCGCACCTGGAGGACTTCTACGATCCCGATCCCTACGGTGCACCTGTTCTCTACGTCTACCGCACGGTGCGGGATAAATCGGCGCCAGGCGGCGCACGCTTCGTGCCGGAGCTGGTGCACAACTACTCCGGGGGGGGATCCGATGTTCTCGCCCAGGACCTGAACGGCGATGGTGCGATGGACCTCATCACCTCGACGCGCAGCGGAACCTATATCTTCTGGGGTTTGCCAAAGACTGGATCGCATAAGAGCAAGGGCGGCAGCAGATGATCCGGTGTCACTTATCGCGAAGATTTCATTTCAAAAACATTCATTTCGGTGGCACAGTCTGCCATCTCTTGGGAGGTAACAGTATGCGGGTTGCGAGGTTTGTTCTTCTTTGCTCGCTCGTTCTCAGTCTGATCGGGTTTGCTCCAACCTCAGGGGCACAGAGCACGACCGGATCCATCGTCGGAAATATCACCGATTCCACCGGTTCCGTGCTTCCCAATATCACGGTCACCATCACGAACAACTCCACCGGAGATAAGCGAGTCGCAACGAGCACCGAATCGGGTGACTACCAGTTCCTCTCGATTCCTCCCGGCGAGTACACGCTCGTCGTCGAGGCTCAGGGCTTCCGCCGTTACTCGCACAACCCCGTCGAGGTTCAGGTCGCGCTGTCGACCCGCGAGAACGTCGAGATGTCGGTCGGTACCGCTAGCGAAGAGGTTACGATTACCTCGACGGCTCCTATCATTCAGTCGGAGAACGCTGCGCTTGGCCAGGTGGTCCAGGGCAAGGCGGTCACGGACATTCCGCTCAACGGACGTAACGTTCTCGCCCTGGTCGGTCTCGTCCCTGGCGTCGTGCCGCAGGGTAGCTCCTCGGGGAATCTCACCGGCCAGAATATCTTTTCCGCCGGCAACTACCAGATCGGCGGTGGAAGCGCGAACCAAAGCTCCACGCTCTACGACGGCGCTCCCGTCAACGTCTCTTATGGAAACGCGACCGCTCTGGTTCCGTCGCAGGACGCCGTTCAGGAGTTCCGCGTCCAGACCAATAACAATACCGCGGAGTATGGCAAGTACACCGGCGGCGTGATCAACATCACCAGTAAGTCGGGCTCTAACGCGATTCACGGAACCGTCTACGAGTTCGTCCGCAACAACATCTTCAACTCCACTCCCTATTTTTCCAACCACAACCCCACGAACCTTCTTGGTAAGAATCCCTACCACCAGAATCAGTTCGGTGGAAACATTGGATTCCCCATCATCAAGGACCGCCTGTTTGGCTTCTTTGACTATCAGGGATACCGGCAGTCTCAACAACGCCTCTACAACTACACGGTGCCGACCCTCAAGATGAGGCAGGGCGACTTCTCAGAACTCTGCTCTTTGAGTCAGGCGACCAATCTCTGCTCCGCTCCTGCAGGAACCGACATCTCCAACGGAGTTCCAGGACAGATCTACGATCCCTGCGGAGGCACCGTCTCAGGGGGGCAGGGCTGCCCAGGCTATGCAGGTGGTCGCACGGCCTTTGCCGGAAACGTTATTCCGGCCTCGCGCTGGAGCAACGTCGCCCGCAATCTTCTCAACTTTCCCTACTGGGCTGCGCCTACGACATCAGGCCTGACGAATAACTTCATCAAGTACGCGGGTTCAGGCGGCACGAACGATCAATATAACGGTCGTGTCGATTACACCGTCAGCGACAAGCAGCGCATCTTTGCACGCTACACGCAGTGGAACTCGCAAAATACGGCATCGGAGCCCTATAACAACGGCCTGATCTCGGGCGATCCGATCTCGCCGGAGTCGTTTACTACCAAGCAGGTTGTATTTGGAGACAGCTACCTGTTCAACCCGAGTCTGATCGGCGACATCCGAGTCTCATATATGCGCTGGATCTATCAGCGAATTCCGGGAACGCTGGGATATGACGAGACTCAGCTTGGATTCCCATCGTATATGGGAACGATCTCCGACCTCAATCGTGTTTCAAACTCGACGACAGTTCCCACCATCGCGCTGTCAAACCCTACGGTGAATGGAGTCGGCACGGGATACATCTTCTCCCGTAACAACAACTACGTCATCTCGCCCAATATCACCAAGACCATCAAGGGCCACACCATCAAGGCGGGAGCCGACCTTCGCAGGCTGGAGGAGAACTACTTCCAGAACAACTCTCCTGGCGGATCGTTCCAGTTCAACACCTACATGTCCTCCTACGCGAACAACGCAAACGGAGGCCATCCCTTCGCGTCCTTCCTGATGGGCTACATGATCGACCAGTCCGGAACAACCCCCAGCGTCGTCCAGATCGCTCCGCCCACCTACAGCACCCTCTACTACCAGGGCTACTACGTGCAGGACAACTGGAACGTCAGCTCCAAGCTGACCCTCAACGTTGGCCTCCGTTACGAGATTCCCGGCATCTACCGCGAACGAAATCAGTTGATGGCCACCTTCAATCCGAACGCTGTAAATCCTGTGCTCGGCGCTATCTCCGTCAACGGGCGGCCCGTGTTGGGAGCTTATGATCTGGTGAACTCGCCGCAGCATCCGGCGGCTGGTCTGCGCAACGAACACTTCACCAACTTCTCTCCTCGCCTTGGACTCGCCTGGCGCCCTGACGACAAGACGGTCATCCGCGCTGGATGGGGAAAATTCGTCATTCCGGCCGATCTTCAGTTCCCCGAGTCGCCAGTGCAGTCACCGCTCTCTTACATCACCAACAACCCTGTCGCGACGACCGACTCCGGAAACACACCCAATGCGACGCTGGATAATCCTCTCCCGAGCGGACTCACTCCAGCTCCGGGCCGAGGAGCCAATTATCAGCAGCTTCTGCTCGGAGGCTCGGCTAACACCCTCTTGCAAGATGAGGAGAATGGCGCCACGTATCAGTGGAACTTCGCGATCCAGCGCCAGCTTCCTCTCGGTGTCGCCTTCGAAGCCGCTTATGCTGGACTTCACGGCTCGCACCTTCCCGTCAGCCGCTCGATCAACCAGGTCTCGCAGCAGTACCTGAACCAGGCACTGAGCGATCCGAACTGCGTCGGAGCAACGGCAGACCTCAAGAATAACTGCTTCCTCACCAAGACTGTTAAGAACCCCTTCGCTCAGTCGCTCTTTACGCAGGGCAATCAACAGTACGATACAATCCTTGCCACCCAGCTTTATCGCCCCTTCCCGCAGTACGGAGCGATCTCCAACACCGGCAACTATGTTGGGTTCAGCAACTACAACGCACTCCAGATGAAGCTCGAGAAGCGCTTCTCCTCCGGTGGCGTTCTTCTGGGCTCCTACACCTTCTCGAAGCTCATGACCAACGCTGAGTCGCTCACCTCTTGGCTCGAAAATACGGCGGCTCCGGGCTTCCAGAACAACAACAACCTCGCTGGCGAGTACGCGCTCTCCGGCTACGATTCGCGTCAGCGCCTGACCGTGAGCTACGTCTACTTCCTGCCGTTCGGCAAGGGACAGCACTGGGGCGGCAACGCCTCCGGCATCCTGGGAGGGCTGGTCTCCGGCTACGGAGTCAACGGCGTCACCACCTTCCAGAAGGGCTATCCGATCGGACTGTCCATGGCCGCCAACACCGTCAGCACCTATACGCTGGCAGGCACAACCCGGCCCAACGTCGTGCAGGGATGTAAGAAGACCGTATCGGGAGGAGTCCAGTCCAGGCTGGGTGACAGCTTCGTCCCGCAGAAGTACTTCAACACCTCCTGCTTCGTCGCTCCTGGAAACTTCCAGTTCGGCAACGAATCGCGAACAGACAATGTACTGCGTGCGCCGGGCATAGCCAATTATGACCTTGCGCTCTTCAAGGACACTCACATCACCGAGAAGCTGATCCTTCAGCTCCGCGTCGAATCCTTCAATCTGTTCAACCGTGTGCAATTCGGCGCGCCGAATACGTCGCTCGGATCAACCCAGGTGGGACAGATTACAACCCAGGTCAACGATCCGCGCCTGCTGCAGCTGGCGGGACGCCTCAACTTCTGACCTTCTGCAGATCAACAAAAAAGGCCGCCACGAAGCTCTCGTGGCGGCCTTTGATTTTGCGATTCGTAAATCGATTACCACTGCAACAGAACCAGCTCAGAACAGAACGCCGGTCCCATCGCGGCCAGGATGCTGTAGGTGCCGGGCTTGCCCGGATGCACCTTCAGGTAGGACTCGAGAACGGCCAGCACTGACGCGGCCGAGAGATTCCCCACCTCGCGTAGACTCTTCCACGAAGGCGCCAGAGCATCCTCCGGAAGATCGAGTGATTTCTGCATCGCCTCGAGCACCTTCGGTCCGCCGGAATGAAAGATGTAGGTCGAGATATCGTCGCGGGTCAGATTGTTGTCGGCGAGAAAGCCTTCGACGTTGCCGAGCAGATTCTCTTCCACCACCTTCGGAACCTCGGGCGAAAGGACGATCTTGAATCCCGACTCCACGATATCCCAGCCCATCACGCGCTCGGTGTGACGGTAGAAGGTCGAACGCGTCGCCAGCACACGCGGCCCGGGTGAGGTGCGGCCAATCTCCGTCTCGGCTCCGGCCACGACCACGGCTGCCGCACCATCGCCAAACAGACCGCAGGAGATGAGATTGGCGATCGACTGGTCATCGTCCTGCCAGGTCAGCGAGCACAACTCGACCGAGAGCAGAAGAGCGTGGTCCTTGGGGAACGCCCGAACATAGTCTGCGGCGCGCGCGATTCCCGCGGCTCCGGCCACGCATCCCAGACCGAAAATCGGAGTGCGCTTGATGTTCACGGGAAAGGGAAGACGATTGATCAGGCGTGCATCGATCGTCGGGCTCGCGATTCCCGTAACCGTGGCGAAGAAGATCGCCGAGATGTCTTCCGGCGAGATGCCCGCATGATCGAGCGACCGGCAGATCGCCTGCTGGCCCAGATCCACCGCGGCCTTGATCCACGCATCGTTCGTCTTACGAAAGGTATCGAGAGCGGGGTACTGCTCTAGAGGAAAGACGGTATGGCGATACTCGACGCCGCAGTTGGCATGGAGACGCGTGAGCAGGCGGGGTTCCTCCATCTTGTGCTGCCATCGCTCGCGAAGAGCCTCGGCGATAACGTTCTGAGGATAGCGATGGGCGGGATAAGCGGTTCCGACGGAGGCAATACGCATGTGTATTAGAAAGGCCCTTTGATTTAATCGAGATAAGGAGGCTTTGCGACCTCTTCAGCGTACATGCTTTATAAGGAACGCGTTGCAAAAGTTTTTTGCGGTCTCTTGCCGTGGGAGCCAGGGGTGTCTCTAATGGATCATCGCCAGCTGGCGATCATAGAGGGAATTGTGCGGAAACTCCTGTTTGAGACCGAGCAGGATCGCACGCGCCTCCTGGGGATGATTCTCCCGGAGCGCCGCCACGGCCAGCATCATCCGGGCGAACGGAGCCAGGTAGTACCCCTGGGCCGCGGTGAGCTTGAGCAGGCGAATGCCCTCTTCGCGGCTGGTCGAAGCCCCCGTCAGGTTCAGCAGCCAGCGCACCGGAGCAAACTTCAGGCTCAACATGTAGTTTTCGACCCCTGAGGCCAGATAGGCGTCGTACATATGCGGATCGATCGCCAGCGCCTGCTTGGAGTACGCACTCGCCTCCTTGCTGAAGTTCAGGGCGGCGAGGTCCTTCTTCTCGATCATCAGGGCATAGTCCGACCGCATCCCGCTCACCAGCGTCTTCACATACAGCGCTCGAGCGTCCTGGGCCCTTTGTTTCAATGCGATATCCGCGAGGTTCGACGCCTGGTTCAATCGGTCCTCAAAGGACTTGCGCACATTCGTATCCGGCGACAGACGGTTGCGGCTGTCGAAGCGATCCTGATTGGCGAACAGCTGCACATCGATCACCTGAAGCCGCTCGAATTCACTGAATAGAAACGCTGCCGCATCGGAGACCGGCCCCATCGGATCCTGGGGATGCGTGCTCATCCATTGTTGAAACTTGTTGTGCGCGTCCGCGAAGCGCAGGTTGTACATGTCGCGATATCCGTCATCGAGAACCGACCCCCGCAGAGGATCGGCGGCACAGCGGGAAGACAGGCAAAAGGCAAGTACAAGCAGGACCAGCCCGAGCGGCCAAGGTCTTCGCCAACAGACGGAATCGAAAGGAGAGGGAAACGAATGGGTATGGGTCATTGCTTTGCAATCGTTGCTTCGAGCCGATGACCTGTGCGGCATCGTCTCCATTCGAAGCTTATTCGAATCCTCCTTCGAAGAGTGGAACAGGGGTAGAAAATTACTTTTGTCCCAAAAAGATATCTTTCGTGTACGTTCGCCACTCTGTTCTATCCTCTCCACTTCATAACAAGATGCAGTTTTTCGTGAGAGATGGAAAAAAAAGGATCTGACCTGCGGGTCTGTGAGGTTAAATCCCACAATCGTACGCAATATTCTGCACTTAGAAAGCAGGGTATCACCTGTAAGTGATTGATATACAAGTCAATTTATTTGGCCTGGCAACTGCTTCCCTGATAGGCGTCGAGGGGCTCTCCTGGGAGACTCCCGGGAGAATTTTGAAATGACCCTGGTCCTGATCTTCTTTGTGTTGGGAACGATCTTGATGCTTAGCTCCGCGATGGCGCTGACGAATCTCAACAATCGTCGCGTCTCCGGTGTCGAGATCGCCAGCCCACATCAGGCATCGTCCAGGAACACCATGATTACAGTCCGGGCGCGGACAAGAGATCTTTCGATGTGAGTCTGAGGGATCGTTCTTTGGGGACAGGTGCCGGGAGCCCTGCCCCTGATGAACGGCCTCTCAGGTCAAACCGAGAGTGAGGAGCCCGTCTCCTCACTCTTTTTTTTGAAGCTGGAAAGAATCCTTGCGCCGACCAGCGGGAGGCCCACGGCGAAGCCGGTATACGCGTCACGAAGTGACCGCTGCCAGCGCAGGGCGCCCGCGCGGCAGCGCCCTGTCTTTTAATCCCCAGAGAATTTTGTCGATACGCCTTAGACCGCGCCCGTAGGCCCCGGGACGATCCTGCGGGTGAAGCAGTCGAGCAGGAAGTGAATTGGCCTGCCAATGGCCGGAGGGCAGGAGTTTGCCAGCCCTTTGAAGCGCTCGTTGTCCTCCTGCTCCAGGACCTTGAAGAGATAAGCCAGCAGGAAGAAGATCGCGAGAACGACCAGAACTCCCACGATCAGGGCCGGCAGCGGTGCCATCCTGCGGATTACCGCATACGCTGCGGCCGAGGCCGCCATGCTGAACAGGGTGATCTTCAGGATGAATCCCCAGGGAAGCTCGATCTTGTACTGACGGACACCAAGTCCCCATAGGAGTGCGACAGCCATAAACTGCGCCGCTCCGCTGCCGAGGCAGGCGCCCAGAGCTCCATAGCGCGGGATCAGTGCCCAGGCCACGCCGATGTCGACGAACGAGGCGAGGACGGACATGATCAGAAAGTATTTCTGGCGCTCGACGCTCTCAAACAGGTCCTGGATGGGCCGCAAAAAGGCCTTCGGCAGGCAAAGGAGGGGAGAGACGGAGGCGACCAGCAGAGCCCCTATATACTGTTTGCCGTACAACACCAGAAGCACGGGCGCGGCTAACGGGATCGCGATGAGATGGATCGGAATCGAGACCAGCGCGATATACCGCGCTGCCGCTGCGGTCATGGCCGGCAGCCGCGAGCTGTCGCGGCCGAACTGGGCCATGACGCTGGCCCCGGTGGCCTCGGCAAAGATGGTCGGGAACAGCAACAGCCGCTCAGCCAGGCCGATCGCGACCGAATAAAACGAGATCTGCCGGATATCCGGATTCAGATGTTTTAGCAGAAACAGCTCCGACCGGTCCCATACGATCAGCGTCAGCACCATCCCCGTCACGCTCTGGACCGCGAACCGGGTCATACGGACGCGCAGGTCTGCGGGAGGATGTACCTCTTCCCCGCTCCAGCGATGGATGCGGCGGAAGGTCGGGGTCAGCCTTACCAGGCAATCGGCGACCCGCATCGCCAGCATGGCTAGGGCGATGCCGTTGACCCCCCAGCCGAGTGTGATCGCAAGCAGCGTAAGGATGAAGTAGGTCGCCGTCGAGGAGAGGGAGCCGGGAAGATTCGCCGAGAGGTTCTCGGACGCGACGTTGGCCTGCGCCGAGATGAAGTTGATCATGGCGGGAAAGATGCTCAGAACCAGCATCAGCGACGCCGCCCGGTACTCGGCGGGCGAGGTATGAAGCACCCAGAGAACTGCGCCCAACGTAGCGATCGCGGCCAGCACGGTCTGGGTAAGAAGCATCCGCAGGTAGATGAAGCGGGCCGTGGGCAGGTCGCCGCGGCCGACGAACTCCGCCATGTACTTGCGGGTCGTCATGGGCAGACCCACGGAGCCCAGGCTATAGACCAGCGTCGCGATCCAGCTGACGTAGACGATATAGCTCATCTTCGTCGGTCCCAGAACGCGGGCGATCGCAATGCCGGTAATGAAGCTCGTCCCGAACCCGATTAGGTTCTCAAGGGCGTACCAGATCGTGTTGCGGGCGATGGTTTTGGTGTTCACCACAGGTCTTTAGGAGAGTTTGGTCTCGCCGGCCCCGAGTCATGCGGCGGGACCGGCGGAGTGAAGACAGAGATCAGCTGATCTGGCCGAGGGCCTTCTCTGCGTCCTTGGCGGTCTGGCTGTTGGGGGCGAGCGCGACGGCCTTCTTCAGGTGCATGGTCGCATCCGAGGAGTTCGACAGCTTGCTGTAGGTAAGGCCGAGGTGATAATGCAGGGCTGCATCGTTGGGATTGTTCTTGACCGCGTCCTCCAGAAGGTCGCGCGCCGAGGTGTAGTTGCCCTTGTGATAGTAGGCCCAGGCCAGCGTATCGGCCGTGCTGGGAGAGTCCGGCATCGCCCGGCGCGCCACCTGCGCGAGCGACAGCGCAACGTCGATGTTCTGTCCGGTATCGACCATCAGGTAGGCGAGATTGTTGGCGGCGACCGGCTGCTCCGGCTGAATCGCGAGCGCCTTCTTGTAGTCTGCGCTTGCCTGGTCGCGATTGCCCTGCGTCTCCTCGAGCGTTCCCAGCAGCGTGAAGCCCTGGGCATCGTTGGGGTGGCTCTGCGTCCACTGCTGCCACTTCGCGATGGCCTTGTTGGTATCGCCGGTGGCGACCACCGCCCGGGTGTAGGTGATCGCCGCCACCGGGTCGTTGGGGCTTAGCTGCATCGCCTTCTCGGCCGAGGAGACCGAGCCTGGAGCATCGCCATTCGCTGCCTGCAGCTGCGAGAGCAGGCTGTACATGTCTCCGTTCTGCGGCGACTTGGCGACCTGCTGCTGCACCCGGGCCAGCGCCTTGGCTGGCTGCTTGTCGGCCATGTAGGTCGCCGCCAGCATGCGCAGGGCGCGCGAGGAGTTCGGATTACGGTCGAGTGACTGATCGAGAAGGGTCTGGGCCTCGGTCGTCTTCCTCTGGATCAACCGAAGCTGCGCCAGCTGGAAGTATCCTTCGGCGTTGTTCGGCTCGTACTTGATGGCGTCCTTGAAGTCGGCCTCGGCCTTGTCGAAGAGCTTCTGGTTGCCCTCCGCCATGCCGCGCCACAGATAACCGTTGGCCGACTGCGGCGTTGAGGCGATCGCGGCGTCTCCCAGCTGCGATAGGGTGCTGTAATCGCGCCGCGAGATCGAGATCTGCGCCAGTCCCTGCTGCGCCTCCGCGTTGCGCGGATTCAGATGAACCGCATCCTGAAAGGCCTGCTGCGCCGTCGTCGTATCGCCCTTCATTATCGCCGTACGGCCCAGAAGGAGCTTCACCTGCAGGTTGTCCGGGTTGGACTTCGAAGACTTCTGCAGCAGGTCGAAGGCATCGTTGATCTTGCCATCGTTCAGCATCAGAAGGGCGTTCAGAAGCGCCACCTGCGGCATCTCGCTGTCGGTCTTGGCCAGCTCCTGTCCGATGGAGCGAGCCTTGTTCATATCCTTCTTTGCAATCAGGACGCGGGCGTAGGCAAGCTTCAGCGGGGCGCTCTTGGGATGCTTCGAGGTCAGATCGGTGTAGGCCTGGTCGGCCTTGTCCACCTGGTTGCTGCGAAGGTAGTAGTTGGCCAGCAGCTCAGTGGCGGTGTTGTCGTCCGGAAGATCGTCGGCGGCCTTGCGGAGTGTCTCCTCGGCCTGGGCGGTGTTGTTCTGGCGCAGGTAGAGCTCCGCCAGGGTCGAGCGGGCCATCACATTCTTCGGGTCCGCGGAGACGGCGGCGTTCATCTGGTCCAGAGCTCCGGCCACGTCTCCCTTCTTCTGCAGCATCGACGCCAGAACGATGCGGGAGGTGACGTTCTTTCCGTCCAGCGTAACCGCCTTGCGCAGCTGGTCCTCGGCCTGGGGAGAGGTGGAGGGATCGGAGGCCTGGAGCAGTCCAAGCGTGGTGTGGAAGGCTCCTCGGCTCGAATCGAGCGAGATCGCCTTCTGGATCTCGGCCAGGGCCGTTGCTTTGTCGCTCTTGCGCATCGCCACCCCGGCGAGCAGGGCATGACCGTCGGCGTTGTTGGGATTCTGCGCCAGAATGGCGTTCGCCTGCTCGAGCGCCTTATCGGGGGCGTTACCGGCCAGCAGAAGATCTCCCAGCTCGACGCGGGCGCCCTGGTTGTTGGGAGCCAGCTCGACCGTGCGATGCAGCTCGGAGTAGGCGGGCATCATCGAGCCCTGCTTCAGGTACACCTTGCCCAGCTCGAAGTGTGCGTCGGCAAAGTCATGGTCGACCCGGAGAGCGTTCGAGAACTGAATGGTCGCCTCCTTCAGCTTGCCCTCGCTGACGTAGCGCCTTCCACTCTCCAGATACTTCTGCTTCTGCTTGTTCGGGTCGCGGGAGCATCCGGTGGCGAGACCGAGGGCAAGCGAGGCGGCTACAACCGCGGCAGGAAGGCGAAGTACGGCATGGTTTTTCATGATAGGTTCCTCAACTTTATCCTTATCCGGATAAAACCAGATGAAATGAATCTCTCCGTTCGGGATGAGCGCCGGACACTCTGACTCAGTTAGGAATGAACTGGGGCAGGTAGGGCGTCATGTGAGCGGTAAAGCGGACAGCCCGATCGCGGGCATCGGAGATCTGCTCGGAGCCCGCAATCGGAGTGATGACACGGACCAGGGCTCCATCCGTGCGGTTATAGCGAATGGCGTCGGCCAGCATGTAGGCCCGGGCCTTGTACTCGTTGGCGATGCTGCGTCCGTGAGCCTGGTACCAGTAAAGGACGAACTGCCGGCTCTCGCCGTTGTTGATCACATACTCCCCGACGTTGAAGCGCCTTCCATTTACGTCGCTCATATTGGTGTAGCGGGAGGACTCGAAGGTCCATCCGGCACCCGGCAGGCAGTGCTGCGGAGAGTGGATGGACTGGCCGGTACGCTGCGTCGCGAAGTATCCGATAAAGAGGCTGATCGGATAGTTGGATCCCGGTTTGCCTGCCGAAACCAGGGTAGGCTGGGGCGGGGTATAGATGCGGTTGAGAAAGTCGCCCTTGCCCAGAATGGCCAGGACATCGTCGTCAAGGGGATAGTCCTGAGAGACGAGGCCGTCGATCTGCCGGGGCATCTGGACGAGCGGCTCGCTGGGCGGAACCCGGTCGGAGTCGCCGCGGTGCAGCAGCAGGGTCAGTGTAATCGCCATCAGAACGGCGACCGTCCAGAAACGAGACGATCTCACAGCGCCACCTCCGCTCGGGGCGTGGCGGCCCGCATCGCCAGGTGAATCAGATAGAGACAGGCCAGCGAGATAACGAACATCACCCAGCCGGAGAACTCATGGAAGAAGCCCAGCGCCTTGACCGGATCCCAGTACTGGACGCACAGGCCGGTTCCGACGATGCGGACGACGTTGGCCGCGACCGCGATCGGAATGCTCGCCAGCGCCAGAATCACCCGGCGCAGGGTGGTCTTCTCGAGAAAGTAACCGTAGAAGATCGCCAGGGTGAACAGGCTCATCAGCGACCGGATTCCGCTGCAGGCCTCGGCGACCTCGAGCTTCATCACCGGAAGCTGGATGACGTTGCCGTCCTGCAGTACGGGCACTCCCAGAAGAGGAAGCGTCATCGCGGCCAGCCTTGAGGCCAGCAGCTGCAGGGGGAACGTAATCTGATTGAAGAGAATCGCCGGGAAGGGGATGGCCAACAGGAGCGTGGCGAGAGGGAACCGGAGCTGGCGGAGCATGGGAGCTCCCAGAAAGGTCCAGACTATTCCTGTTATAAGGATGACGAAAGAGATCCGGGTCGTGAAGAGGTCGACCCCGTAGACTCCGAAGACCAGCGTCACCAGCCCCAGGACCACGATGGGAACTCCGGCCCAGCTTGGACGTAACGGCGTCTCGGCGATCTCCTGCCTCCGGTCCCATATCAGGAACATAGAGAAAAGCGGCACCAAGAAGCCGTGGGAGTAGTCAGGAATGTTGTACCAGTCGGTCGCAAGCTTGATCCCGATCCGAAAATAGAGGGCGAGCAGCAGTCCTCCCAGCAGGAGCAGAGGAATCCATACACCGGAAGAAAATTGCAAGTCACGGGGGGGTAGAGAGTTACGCTCTACGGGGACCTCGGTTCCGGAGGAGAGAAGGGTGGTGGAAGAGAGCCGTTCGGTTTGCAAGCTGCCGGTCACCGTTTCTAGGACGTTATGCTGCACGATTTATTTATAAGCAATTTCCTTGCCGTAACGGATCGCTGGAGGAATTCAAGTGATTTCCCCCCTGAGCCCGCCTCTGTAGGAAGATACTCGACCATAGTTGTAGAGGAAAGAGAAAAAGTTTTCACTTATTGGTCGCGAGCCTGCATACCATGAGAGTGTTCCTGGTCGTCGTACTGGCTGAATAGATGGAATAGAAGCCCAATCCACGCAGGCATCCGGAACTTTGCATCAACTGCGCTCAGAAAGATCAAAAAAGTCACTGCCGAGAGGCAGTTTGGCACGTCTTGTGCTTGTCCTCTAGGCAGTTGCAAGTTGCGTCTGATTCTTCGAAGGAAAGTTCTTCTATCGTGCATTCTCCTGCATATCCATGGCGGCCAGGCCGACCGGAGCGGGAGTGCTTCGAGGACCGGACTTTGGACTTAGCTCCGCAACCCGCATGGAAGCTTCCTGAGTCATTCCGGACCCAGGGTGCGGCAAATACAAAGGGCATAAAGGCAGGACTGGACCGAATGAGTAAGAATGGTAGCAAGAGTCGCGTCGGGGGAGACCGCATGAGATTTTTCCAGGCGGCTGTGGTCGTCGCTGCATTATCGGCGACAGGATTTGCGCAGGAGACATCGCAGAAACCTGAGGCTGCCCCATCCGCCCAGACTGCTCCGGCGCAGCAACCGGCAGCTTCGCCAGCCACCGGCGTCGACAACGCGCGCTATATTATCGGCTCCGACGATTCGCTCTCGATCACCGTATGGAAGGAGCCTACCCTCTCCGGAACCCTTCCGGTGCGTCCGGACGGAATGATCTCCATGGCTCTGATCGGCGATCTGAAGGCGGCGGGGCGAACCCCCATGCAGCTGGCCGACGACATCTCCGGGAAGCTCAAGAAGTACATTCAGGAGCCGAACGTCTCGGTCGCCGTCATGGCGGTCAACAGCCAGCGCGTCTTCCTGATCGGTGAGGTCGGCCACGTCGGACCCGTCGCGATGACCCCCGGCATGAGCCCGCTGCAGGCGATCGCTGCAGGCGGAGGCTTGTCGCCCTACGCCAATTCAAAGAAGATCTACATCCTGCGCAACGAGGGTGGAAAGCAGCAGAAGATTCCTTACAACTATAAACAGGCGCTGAAGGGCGATGACTCCGCGACCGTGATGCTCAAGCCGGGAGATACGATCGTCGTTCCATGAGCCCATCCATGAAGACCAGAATCTCCATCTCGTTTGCACTTTGTCTGCTGGCTGGAAGGCTCTTCGGACAGGCCGCGCCCTCGACCACCGAGGTCTCGTCGACGGCCACCCCGGTCGGGGCCAATGCTCCTCGCCTCTCCTGGGTCGACGGCACCGTCCACTACGCCGTGAGCGGAGCCGAGCTCATCCAATACGGCTACTACGGCCCTGGAAACGTGACCAGCACGACCAGTCTCTCCGGGATCCTTGGCTACTCCTCGATGAGCCAGGTCCATCCCACCGACGTCCTGGTCTCGGTCGGCGTCCTCTTCGGTCAGGGCGGTCAGGGAACGTCGACCTACGAAAACGCGGCCGTCAGCCAGTCCTATATCCGGGGCAAGTGGATCTTCAACGCCTCCGACTCCTTCAGCTATCTGCCGCAGTCGCCGGTGACGGGCGTCGCCGGAGTTCCCGGAATCGACGCTCCCGGAACCTCTCCGATCGACGGTCCCGGACAGGGCCCGGCCGGAGGAATCCTGACGTTCTCCGGCAACCGGATCAGCAACATGCTGACCGGAACCGTCGAGCGCAAGCTGACCGGCCGGACCTCGATCAGCGGAAGCGGCTCCTGGCTGCTGCTGCACTTCATCGATCGCGAGGCGGGCCTGGACAACACCAGCACCTCGGGGCAGGTGGCGCTCAACCATATTCTCGATCCCCGCGATACCGTTAGCCTGGGCTTCGTCTACTCGACCTTCAACGCCACCAACCTCGCCGGCCTCTTTCCCGCCGGGTTCCCCCTGGACGAGGTGACCTACCAGACCAAGGGCGTGAACGTCTCGTTCTCGCGCCAGTGGACGAGAGCCTTCTCGACGAGCGTCGCGGGTGGACCGATGTGGATTCAGAGCTCGGCCAATCCTCTGATTCCGAATCGTTTGAACTTCTCCCTCAACGGCACGGCCACGTACGTGCGCCGCCAGACGACCTTTGGGGGATCGTATCTCCATGGAATCAACGGAGGCTCGGGCGTCCAGCCGGGAGCGATCTCGGACTCGGTCACCGGCCTCGCCCTCCATACCTTCAATGAGAAGTGGCAGGCCTCTGCATCCATGGTCTACTCGCACAGCTCGGGGCTGACCAGCCTGGTCCCCGGCGGCGTGACCGGAGCCACGAACACCGAGTACGGTACCCTTCAGGTAACTCGCGGCTTTACCCGTACCCTCTCAGGTTATGCCAGCTACACGGCACAGAACCAGGACCTGTCGCAGGGGTTCATCACTTCGAATGCCTTCAGCGGCATCTCGCACGTCGTCGGCATCGGAATCACCTGGACGCCTCAGGCCACCCGGGTCGGAGAGTTTTAGGAGCATCAATATGCTTGGACATCGTACGCTCAACATGGAGGACTACCTCCAGATCGTAAAGCGCAGGGGATGGATGATCGCCGTTCCTGCCGTGCTGCTGGCCCTGACCGGCTTCGCGCTGACCTTCTTCGTCTCCCCGCAGTACGTCTCGCAGACCCTGATCCTGGTCGAGCAGCAGAAGGTTCCTGACGAGATCGTAAAGCCGGTCGTAGTCGAGGACATCACCTCTCGCCTCTCCTCGATGAAGGAGCAGATCCTCAGTCGCTCGCGCCTGCAGCCCATCATTGAGCGCTTCAATATCTACGGAACCAAAGGCATGTCGATGGATGAACGCATCGACTCCACCCGCAAGGACATCGACATCAAGCCGATCCACTCGGAGATGGCGCGCACCGGCGGCCTGCCCGGCTTCTTCATCTCCTTCAAAAGCTCGGACCCGCACACCGCCCAGCAGGTCTGCGGCGAGATCGCCTCCCTGTTCCTGAGCGCCAACCTCAAGGATCGCGCCCAGTCCGTCGAAGGAACCACGGACTTCCTCAAGAGCCAGCTGGCCGACGCCAAGCGCAATCTCGATGAGCAGGACGCCAAGCTGGCCACCTTCCAGTCGAAGTACATGGGCCGTCTTCCCGGCGAAGAGGCTCCCAACCTGAATATGCTCACCAGCCTGAACACCCAGCTCGACGCTTCGACCCAGTCGCTCGGTCGAATGGAGCAGGACAAGAGCTACATCGAGTCGATGATCGCCTCGCAACAGGCGTCGACTCCTTCGATCTCGAGCACGGGTGGATCGACAGCTCCGGGGGCCCAGCAGACCGAGCTTCAGACGCTGCTGAATGAGGAGTCGGACCTGACCCGCCGCTATACCGACGACTACCCGGATGTGATCGCGGTCCGGCGCAAGATCAAGAACCTCCGCGCCCAGATGGCCGAGGCTCCGGCTGCGGCGTCCACCCCGTCCGCCACCCCGAGCTCTACGCCCAGCCGCAACGACTCGCAGGGTGTCCAGCAGCTACGGGCGCAGCTTCGCTCGCTCGAGCAGGGAATCCAGCTCAAGCGCCACGAGCAGGCGACCGTCGCCGGCCAGGTCCGGATGTACCAGGACCGCATCTCGCAGAGCCCCGCGGTTCAGGAAGAGTACAAGACCCTCACCCGCGACTACCAGACGGCGCAAGCCTTCTACGACGACCTGTTGCGGAAGATGAACCAGTCCAAGATGGCCACCGACCTCGAGCGCCGTCAGCAGGGCGAGCAGTTCAGCGTCATGGACCAGCCCAACCTTCCCGACAGCCCCACCTTTCCCAAGCGCGGCGTCTTCATCGGTGCGGGCCTGATGGCCGGCCTCGCTCTCGGATTCGCCCTGGTGGCGTGGCTCGAGTATCGCGATACGGCGATGCGCTCCGAACGCGACGTCTGGGCCTTCACCAAGCTCCCCACCCTGGGGGTGATCTCGCTGTCCGTCAACGATCTTCCCGTATCCCCAGAAAGCTCCGGAGGACGATGGAGACTCGGAAGGAAGAAAACGACAGAGATACCGGCGGCAAAGCCCCTGGCGAATACGAACGGATGACCCATGTATAACAACTTCTTCAAACTGCATAGCAGCCCCTTTGGGACCAGCCCGGATCCGCGGTTTCTCTACATGATGCCGCACACCCGCGAGGCCCTTGCCTGCCTGGAGTACGGTATATCGGCCCGCAAAGGATTCACGGTGCTCACCGGAGAGGTGGGAACCGGCAAGACCACCCTGCTCAAAAGGGCCCTTGCATCCTTCAACAACCGGCGCATCTCGACCGCCTTCGTCTTCAACCCCCGCCTGGAGGTTCTGGACTTCCTCGAGTTCGTCCTCGCCGACTTCGGCATCAACTCGGCCAGCCGGACCAAATCCGGCATGCTGCTGCAGCTGAACCGCTGGCTGATCGAGCGCTTCCGCATGGAGGAGACCTGCGTTGTCGTGATCGACGAGGCGCAGAACCTCTCCTGGGAGCTGCTGGAAGAGATTCGCCTCCTCACCAACCTCGAGACCTCCTCCGAGAAGCTTCTGCAGATCGTCCTCTCCGGACAACCCGAGCTCGAGGAGAAGCTGCGCCACCCCAGCGTCCGCCAGCTTCGCCAGCGCGTCGCCCTCTGGTGCCGCACCCAGCCGCTGACCGAGAGCCAGACCCACGCCTACGTCGCCGAGCGGCTTCGTCTGGCCGGCGCCAGCTGGACCATCTTTACCCCCGAGGCCCTCAACCGGATCGCCCTCTACAGCCACGGAATTCCCAGGGTGGTCAATCTGCTCTGTGAGCACTCGCTCATCGTGGCCTTCGTCGAGCAGGTCCAGCAGGTGACCGAGGAGATGGTCGATGGCGTCGCGGCCGAGCTCGAGCTCGAGACGCAGCCGTTTCTGATCTCCTCCGCGGCAATCGGAGGGCTGCATAGCCGCCCCGGCGACCTTGCCGGCCTGACCGCGTTCGATGCAGAGATGATGAAGGGAAGGGATCGATGAGCCGTATATACGAAGCACTTCAGAAGGCCGAATCGGAACGCAACCAGAGTCCGGGCTCCGAGAGAAATCCGGACCGGAATCAAAACCTGAGGCAGGACCGCGAGCCCGAATCCTCGCAGGCTCCCTTCGACTCCTTTGCCCCGCCTGTCGCCACGGCGGAGTATGAAGAGCCCGTATTTGCCGATCGTGCGGCGTCTTATGCGGCTACCGTCCCCGCATCGAACGGCCGGGTCCCCTACTTGAGCGGAGGTCTGGACACCGCCGCAATCCCGCGTTTTGCCTGGAATCCTGCAATCGATCGCCTGCCGTCGCTGCTCGAGCGTGGCCCGGCGATCGAACAGTTCCGCAGCCTGCGCTCGCGCGTCTTCGAGGCCCGCGACATTCGTCCTCTCAAATCGCTGTTGATCAGCAGCGGTCTGCCCCAGGAGGGCAAGAGCTTCGTCTCGGCCAACCTCGCCATCTCCCTGGCTCGCCATAAGAACAGCAAGGTGCTCCTGATCGACGGCGACATGCGCCGCTACACCCTCCACGAGCTTCTGGGAACCGAGTCTCACCCCGGCCTGGCCGACTATCTCTCCGGCAAGGCGGCCCCCGAGGAGATCATGCAGCAGGTCGACGACCGCGGCCCGGCGCAGAATCTCAAAAACAACGCCCTGGCCAACCTCACCTTCATTCCCGGCGGAAACGGCGGCGACAAGGCCGCCGATCTCTCCGGCAATCCCCGCTTCGGCGAGCTGCTCCGTCTGGCTGCTCCCTACTTCGACTGGATCGTCGTCGACTCGTCTCCGGTCCTTCCCGTCTCCGACGGCGTCAACCTGGCGCGCTCCTGCGACGCCGTCCTTCTGGTAGCCCGCGCCGGCGTGACCAAGTATCCCGTCGCCCAGAGAGCCGCCTCCGAGCTCAAGGCCGCCAACATCCTCGGCTTCGTCCTCAACGCCTCCAAGGAGAGCCCACAGGTCGGAAACTACTACGGATATAACGCGAACAAGGAGTAGGCAGGACGTAAGGTAATGATCCGACTCTTCAATGTGTACTACCCGACCCGCACCATCGTTCTGCTGATGTGCGAGGCCCTGATCGTCAGCGGCTCCTTCCTGCTGGCGACGGTGCTGATGCTTGGGCCCGATACGTACATCTGCCTGAACTACGAATACGGCGCCCTGAAGATCGGCGCTCTTACCGTTCTGACCCTTCTGTTCTCCTATTACTTCGATCTCTACGAACCGCAGAGAATCTCGGAGAAGTGGGAGATGTACTTTCGTCTGCTCCTGGTTCTCGGCTTTCTCTCCTTCCTGCTCTCGGCGGTGATCTACCTCTTTCCCCAGGTGGATATCGCGCATTCCGTCCTCCTGCTGGGCCTGGTGTTCCTCACGTTGGGACTGGTGGCCTGGCGGAGCGCCTACGAGTGGATCATCGGCCGCGAGGTCTTTCGCGAGCGGGTTTACATTCTCGGAAGCGGCGATCGGGCCAACATGGTCGCCCAGACGCTGCGCACCCGAAGGGACGCCGGCATGGAGGTCGTCGGCTTTGGCGACATGCCTCTGGATCCCGAGGAGCGCAAAGAGGTGGTCCGGGCGACGCTCGAGTCCTTCCGGGGGAGGACGCCTGGCATCGAGCGCGTGGTCGTCGCCCTCGAAGACCGTCGCGGAGGGCTCCCCCTGCGCGAGCTCCTGAAGCTTCGCTTCGACGGCGTCGTCATCGAGGAGTCCGGGGCTCTGCTCGAGCGGCTCACCGGCAAGCTCTACCTCGACGGCCTGCGCCCCAGCAACTTCATCTACGCCGAGGGCTTCCGCGTGAAGCCCTCCCAGCAGATCGCCCGCCGCCTGGTCTCGACCCTGGCCGCCGCCTTCGGTCTGCTGCTGTTCCTGCCCTTCTTTCCCTTCGTCGTGCTGGCCATCCGGATCACCTCGCCCGGACCGATCTTCTTCCGTCAGACCCGCGTCGGCCTGGGGGGCCGCAACTTCACCGTCGTCAAGTTCCGCACCATGCGCACCGATGCCGAGGCTACCGGAGCCAAGTGGGCCAGCAAGAACGACCCGCGCGTCACCCGCATCGGCGGTTTCATGCGCAAGACCCGTATCGATGAGATCCCGCAGCTCTGGAACGTCCTGCGCGGCGACATGGGCTTCGTCGGCCCCCGCCCCGAGCGACCGGAGTTCGTGCCGTGGCTGTCGGAGAACATCCCCTACTTCGATCTCCGCCACATGATCCGTCCCGGCCTCACCGGATGGGCGCAGGTGCGTTACGGCTATGGCTCGACGCTCGAGGAGGCCCGCGAGAAGCTCGAGTACGACCTCTACTACATCAAGCACATGACCCTCGGCCTCGATCTGCTCATCATGTTCGAGACCGTCAAGACTATCCTTCGCCGGCGAGGCGCGCAGTGAAGACCCTTTTCTGGGTCTCGTTCGCCTTGATCGCCTACACCTACGTGGGCTATCCGGCGATCATGGCGCTGTTCGCCCGCTTTGCTCCTCGTCCCTGGCGAAAGGCCCCGTTCCGCGCTCCGGTCAGCATCGTGATGGCCGTTCATAACGGCGCGCAGCGCATCCATGCCCAGGTCGAGCATCTCTGCTCGCTCGAGCCCGAGCTCGTTCAACAGATCGTCATCGTCTCCGACGGCTCGAACGACGGCACCGCCGAGGTCCTCTCTTCGCTGCAACGCCCGCGCCTCCAGGCCATCGTCCTTCCCGAACAGGGAGGGAAGGCCGCCGCCCTCAACCACGGCATCGCTGCGGCTATCGGCGAGATTCTGCTCTTTCTCGACATCCGCCCCCGCGTCGCTCCCGGGGCCCTGCCCGATCTTCTCAGCAACTTCGCCGACCCCAGCGTCGGCTGTGTCGCCGGCGAGCTGGTGCTCAACTCCGAGGGCCACGACGCCGCGGCCTCCGCCGTCAGCGGCGTCTACTGGCGCTACGAGCAGTGGATTCGCAACTGCGAGGCCGCCTGGGACTCCCCCGTCGGCGTCTACGGAGGCTTCTACGCCGCCCGCCGCTCGCTGGTCCAGCCCTTTCCCGAGGGCATCATCCTCGACGACATGTTCCAGCCCCTCTCCATCATCCGGCAGGGCTATCGCAGCGTGCTCGACCGCGCGGCCATCGTCAACGATACCTGGCCCGGCAAGGTCTCGGGCGAGTTCCAGCGCAAGGTGCGCACGCTGGCCGGAAACTATCAGCTCTTCTCGCTCGCTCCCTGGACCCTCGGCCCACAGAACCGCGTCCTCTTCCAGCTCTTTTCGCACAAGGTGATGCGGCTGGCGGTCCCGTACTTCTTTGTCCTGCTGCTCATCTCTGCCACCTGGCTGGGAGTCGGCTCTCCCGCGTGGCGCGCTGTGGCCCTCGCGCAATGGGCCGGATGGATCGCATCCGCGCTGGCGCTCCGCTGGAAACTGCCCCTCATTCACCGCATCGCCTCCCCTGCAAGTGCCATGCTGGTCCTGAACTTCGCCGCGGTGGTCGGCCTCTACAAGTTCCTGTTTACGTCCGGGCCTCTCTGGAAGATCTGGTCGCCCAGTGCGCCGCAGCCGATCCCGCAGATTCCTCTCGAGACCCGTCGCGATACTGCGTAAAGAAATAAAGGAGCTGGCCTGCCGGCCGGGCCCACTACGCTTGGGGCGGTCACTTCGTGACGCGTATACCGGCTTCGCCGTGGGCCTTCCTTCGGTCGGCGCAAACACTTTCGCAAGCAACCAACGGGAGCCCCACCCTGAAGGGCAAATACGCGTCACGAAGTGACCGCCCCACGCGCAGTGGGCCCGCGCGGCAGCGCCTGCCTTTTACCAAAAAAATATCTCTTCGGATCGCCAAGCAGGACTACCGTTGTCTCTGGTAGAGTTCCAGATACGTCTGCTCCATCGCCTCGAGCGTGAAGTGTTCGAGGTACGCCTTGCTCGCATTCCCGGCCAATCTCTTTCTCTCCGCCTCATCGGTCGCAAGCCGAACGATCGCCCCCGACATCGCCTCAAAATCCCCCACTGGGGCTGTCTTTCCCGCATCCGCGAACCGCACTACCTCGGCCATTCCGCCCACATCGGTCACGATCGCCGGAACTCCCACCGACATCGCCTGCAGCAGCGACATCGGCAGCCCCTCCGAGGTCGATGACATGCAGAAGAGATCGGCGGCCGAGAAAAAGCCCGCGACATCCAGCCGCTCTCCCCAGAAGGTTACGACCGCTCTCATCCCCAGCTCTTCGACCAGGGCCTCGAGCTTCGGCCGTTCATCGCCTCCGCCAACGATCCACAGCTGCAGTCCGGCTACACGTTGCGAGGCCAGGGCCGCGGCCCGGATCAGCGTCTCCAGGTTCTTGATGGCCGCCAGCCGGCCCACGAACAACAGCGTCAGGCCGCGCTTCTCGGGGCGAGCCTCCACGGCAACCGGGACGACCGGATCGACGCCGTTATAGACCCGCACGATACGGTCGCGCAGCGCCCCCGGCGTTTCCCGCAGGTTGACGCAGGTCGCCTCGCAGATCCCCACGATCCAGTCGCAGGAGCGCGCAAAGCGGTTGTAGGTCTTCTCGGCGCTTACGTCGTAAGGCGGGTCCACCAGGCTGTGCCGGGTGGAAAGAATGGATCGCACCCCCGCCAGCCGCGCCGGAAGAGCGGCCTGCAGCGTCGGCGCGGGATTATGGCAGTGGACCACATCGGGCCGCGTCCTGCGGAACTCGCGCAGGTATTTGAGCATGGTCAGAGGCATCGGCCCCAGGCCCAGCACCTTGACGCTCATGCCCTCGCTCACCAGCTTTTCGCCGAGCGATCCGAGCATGCTGTAGACGAGGATCGAGACATCGTGGCCCTGTCTCTTCTGAAGACGGCAGAGCTGCGCGACGAGCGTCTCCGCACCCCCCATCTCAAGGCTATAGACGACGTGAACGATCTTCATCAGGCGATCTACTGGGTCCTGAGCCTAACTGCGGCCTCTGTCCGACTTTACATGATCGATGGAGCGGAGCAAATCCGAACGTCAACGTCATCCCCCCGTCAGGTGCTGGATCCGCAGCATCACATAGACCAGGATGATCAACGCGATCGAGGTGATGGCCGAGTATTGCGCGATCTTGACAGTCTTCAATCGCGGCGCGGCGATGCCTCGCGCCAGTGCCATCCGGTACACCGACTGCACCATGCCGCCGTAGATAAACAGGGTCATGATGTAGGCGCGGGAGAGAAACCATCCCGCCACGAAGTAGCCGACGACGCAGGTAAACATCAGCATGGCGATGCGGGCGATCTCCTCCGGCTCCGGGAACTGTTCGACCTCCTCGAGGGCGGCCAGGTGCATCGGCAACGCAACCGGCTTCTCCAGGGCATCCTGCGGAGGCTGCAGCTCCTGCAACTCTTCAGCCACCATGACGGAGGAGGCCATTCCTCCTGTCGCGGCGTACCTCGGATCGCGCCATCCCAGACCTGATCCCAGACCTGCGCCCGGACGCGTGAGCGAGGCTGCCTGTGAGCTCTGGCCGCCGTTCCGCCGCGGACCCATAGCGCGGTCGAAAGAGAAGGAATCGTCTTCCTCGGGAGCCAGAGGCCTGTTCGGCTGCGAGCTCACCAGCGCGTCCCGGATCGTCGGAAGCACGAAGGCGACCCACCAGAACAACCCGAAGACTCCCAGCTCCGCCGTGCACACCACGATCGTGTTGTGCGCCGTGATGGTGTAAAAGTCGCTGAAGCGGGCAAAGCCCACGCCGAACAGAGGATGCGACTTGATCAGCTCCAGGCCGACCGACCAGGCCTCCAGGCGGTCCGCGCCGGCTTCGAGCGAGACGTCGCGCCCTCCCGACCATCCAATCGCCACCGTGACGGCAAACAGGCAGCCGGCCAAAATGACCGAAGGAACGGTCCCTATCTTGCGGCGGACGCCGAACAGCACCACCGCCAGCAACGCCAGCATGCCGCCGCGGGAGTGCGTCAGGAACATTCCGAAGACCAGCCACGAGACCGGCAGAATCACCAGCAGAAAATTCCGCGGCAAACTGCCCTTCTTCCAGAAGAAGAACATGCAGGGAATCAGGCTGACCATCACCTGCGAGAAGTCGTTGGGATCGTTGATGAACGCGAGTCCGCGCAAGCGGTAGAGAACCCCATTCTCCCCGGCTTCGCCGCCCTGCGCCATCAGGTAGGGGCTCAGGTAATCGCTCGTGTGCAGGGCGTACCAGCCCTTGAAGATGCTGTAGCCGCAGAAGAGAAACATGATGAAGGCCAGCATCTGCAGGTGGCTCTTCTTCCGGCAGTTGACGGTCACCAGATAGAAGGTGCAGGCGTTGGGAATAAATCCGAGCATCATCGCCGGGACGATGGAGCCGAGCCAGCCCGTCATCACCTGCGAGCAGAGCACGGCTACGCCCATTCCCAGCAGGGCATAGCTCTGCGGAATGGAGAAGAGCTTCGAACGCCCGAGGGCGGGCAAGGAGGCGATCAGCGCCAGCACGGCCAGGATCAGTTCGATGCGGAACTCCGCGAGCGGTCCCCACAGCGTCGAAGGCCCAAGATACGCTGTCAAAATGTAAAGTAACGTCAGGAAAAGTCCCATAGAATAGTGACCGGGGATGCCCCGTTGCCATGTTAGTGCATGTGGAGTGCCAAAGGGGAGCGTTAACCGGCGGATACGTTACCTCCGTCCAGGCATTCGAACAAAAGGGTCAGGTACGCCGAAGGACATGAAACTACCACGCCACGCAGAGATATGGTTTCCTGGCTACCTTCGTGACCGTGCCCGCCGCCTGGGCAGGCCAGCCCCCCGCAGGCTGTGGGTCGCCCTCACTGACCACTACGAGCCCCTCTGCCAGAAGGTCTCGATGGAGAAGGCCAATGCCCGCGTCGCCCGCTGGCAGGACGCCTGGCCGCGCATCGCCGAAGCCGCTCCCCGCGACGCCTCCGGCAACCGTCCCCGGTACAGCTTCTTCTATCCTCAGGAGGAGTACAAACACGAGCTCCTGGTGCCTCTGGCCGAGATGACCCGCGAGGGGGTCGGCGACGTCGAGGTCCACATCCACCACGACCGCGAGACCCGCGAGGGCTTCCTCCGGAAGATGAGCGACTTCTGCCGCACCCTGCGCAACGATCATGGCCTCCTGCACGACCACAACGGCCGCATGGTCTTCGCCTTCATCCACGGCAACTGGGCCCTCGACAACTCCAAGCCCGGGGGCGCCGACTGCGGCCTCACTGGCGAGATCGAGCTTCTGCGCGACCTCGGCTGCTACGCCGACTTCACCATGCCCTCGGCCCCCTCGCCCACCCAGGGAAAGATCGTCAACCAGGTCTACTGGTGCACCGGAACCCCCGGCCGTCCCAAGGCCTTCGACCGCGGCATCGAAGCCACCGTCGGCGGGGGTTGCCAGGGCGACCTGCTCATGATCACGGGCCCCCTCGGCATGCGCTTCAAAGGCCGCCTCATGCCTCGGCTGGAGATGGGCGAGATCGCCCACAACGACGTTCCCACGCCCGACCGCGTCCGGCTCTGGATCGATCTGGCCCCGCGCGTCGGGGACGACCTCTTCCTCAAGCTCCACACCCACGGCGCCCGCGACGACAACGCCGACGCATTGTTGGGCACAGCCACACAACCCAGCGGCCTTGCCCAGATGTTCCAATGGCTCCACGAAGAGACCCAGGCCCGCGGCATCGAGCTCCATTGGGCCAGCGCCTACGAGATGTTCCTGGCCGTCGAGGCGCTCACCGGACCTCTCGCGCCGGGCCCGCGGCTCGAGGGAGAGCCCCCTGGAGCGCGCCTGTCTTGAATCTTCTCTTGATCACCTTTTCGTTTCCTCCGGCGGGCGGCGTGGGCGTTCTGCGCGCGGTCTCGCTGGCGAAGTATCTTCCGGAAAACGATGTCCGGGTCGATGTCCTGACCGCCCGCAACGCCCCGGCCGTAGGCAAGGACCTCACCCTGCTCCAGCAGATCCCAGCGAACGTCACCGTGCACCGGACGTGGACGCTGGATCTCCCCTTCTGGCTCAGAAAATCGGTTAAAAAGGCGATCACAGGAGGGAAGGGAAGACCCTCGCCGGCAGGTTCCGCGGCAACCGGGGCGAAGAAGCCCGGGCGGGGAAATCCGCTCAAAAGGCTCATCGGGAACCTCCTGCTCCCCGATCCCCAGGTAGGCTGGCTCCCCTTCGCCCTGCCCGCCGCCGTCCGGATCATCCGAAAGAGAAAGATCGACGCCGTCATCATCACGGTTCCGCCCTTCTCCAGCGTAAAAATGGTTCCACGGCTGAGAAAACTCTTTCCTGTCCTTCCCATCCTCGTGGACTTCCGCGACGAGTGGATCTCGACCACCCTCGACCTGGTCAGCTTCAACAGCAACACTCGAGCCCGGACCGTCGCCCAGGAGACCGAGCGCGAGGCCGTCCACGATGCGACGGCGGTCGTTCTGGTCACCGAGGCCGCTCGCCGCGAGCTCCAATCGCGATACCCCAACGAGCCTGCGGAGAAGTTCCTCTATCTCCCCAATGGCTACGACCTCGCCTCTCCGGCCCGGGCCACGGCACAGCCGATCGCTCGCGATCCGCGGCAGAAGATCCTGCTGACCTACATCGGAACCGTCTACGGCTCGACCGCTCCCGGCAGCTTCGTCGAGGCTGTCCGAGGGCTCTCTCCCGCCATCCGCGAACGTCTGCGCATCCGCTTCATCGGCCACATCGAGACTCCGGCCTACCGCGAGCAGCTACTCTCGCTCGGCAACACCATCGAGCTCAAAGGCTTCGTCCCCCAGGCCGAGGCCCTGGCCGCCATCCGCGACACCGACTATCTTCTGCTGATCACGCACGACCGCATCAACGTCGCGGCCAAGTTCTACGATTATCTGGGAGGAGGCAAGCCCATCCTGGGCGCGGTTCATCCCGAGGGAGATGTTCGCAGGCTTCTTGAGGAGACCCGCGCCGGCCGCTGGGCCAGCGTCAACGACCCCGGCGCGATCCGCTCCATGCTGATCGCGGCGGTCGAGTCTGCCGCTTCCACGCCCGAGCCCGACTACGATCGGATCGCCTCCTACCATCGTCGCACCATCGCGGCGTGGTACGCCGCGTCCCTGAAGCGTCTGTTGGGGTAAGACAATGGCCTGTCGACCGGCCCCACGCGCAGTGGGCCCGCACGGCAGCGCAGTCTTTCACCAATAAAGAGATAGATACAGCCTAATAGAGCCGAGTCCGTACAGGTGAGGGCGGCTGGACTCCGTTGCTCGCATGCTCAGCCCGCTTCGGGCTTGCCGTGCGCAGGGGGCGCGGTGGAACCTCCGGCATGCCGGCCTCACTCAGCTTGTAGAGCAGCGACCGGTAGCTGATCTGCAGCCACTTGGCCGTCTTCTGTCGATTCCAGCTGTTGGCCTGCAGCACCTTCAGGATGATCTGTCGCTCAAGATCGTGCGTCGCCTGGCGGGTGATGTTCTTAAGCGAGACCGGCTCGCTCAGGTCGATCTCCGCCGTCACTCCGCTTCTCTGCTGATCCGGAATCAGCTCGGCGACCAATGCGTCTTCGCTCCCGATCAGCACATAGCTGCGGATCAGGTTTTCGAGCTGGCGGATGTTGCCCGGCCAGTGATAGTTCTGCATCAACCGCATGGCGCTCTTCGAGAGCAGCTCCGGAGTGTGGCGGAAGACGCGCGAGTAGTGCTCGATAAAGTAATCGACCAGGATAGGAAGATCGGCGATTCGCTGGCGCAGGGATGGAAGATTGATCGTGACGGCGTTGATCCGGAACAGGAAGTCCAGGCGGAAGGTTCCAGCCTCCACCTGCGTTCTTAGATCGCTGTTGGCCGCCGAGACCAGCCGGGTCGCGATTGAACGCGATTCGTGGCCGCCCACCCGGACAAAGGTTCCGTCCTGTAGAACCTGCAACAGCTTCGACTGAACGTTCAGGTCCAGGCTTCCAACCTCGTCCAGAAACAGCGTGCCGTTGTGGGCCTGCTCCACCCGTCCCAGCTTGGTCGTCGCCGCTCCAGTAAAGGCACCCTTTTCATAACCGAAGAGCTCGGTTTCGAGCAGGGAGTGGGGAATGGCCGGACAGCTGACCTTCACCAGGCTTCCCCGCGCGCGCAGGGAGAGGGTGTGCAGCAGCTGCGCACAGAGCTCCTTCCCGGTTCCGCTCTCACCCTGAATCAGAACCGGAACATCCGTCTCGGCGACGCGTTCAATTTTGTTACGTGCAGCAAGCATCGCAGGAGTTTTGCCGAAGAGGATATCCATCGGCGGCAAGCTAAAAGAGGCAGCGGATTCAGTATTGTGAATCAAAGGATCTTCCCATCTGTCAGGGATATATAAAGAGGTGCAATGCAATTCATTTAAGCAAGTTCCTTGCCATACCGTCATAGTATGCCGCTATTTTCGATTTGGCACAGACGCCCTCGACCCTGGACAAAGTCTTCCAGATCCGGGAAAGTGGGCTAAGAAGCTTTGTTTACTCGATCTTCTCCGAAGAGCGACTGGTCAGTTTCACCTTATCTTCGCTGGAAGGGAAAAAGACTTCCCACCTCCCGAAGCTTCAGAAATGCACAGTAGGAATGAGTTAGAAGACGGAAGGGTAAAGACTTTTCTCTTTTATCGGCAAAATTATTAACATTTTTGATTGGCACTTCTCCGATTCCGAACTAGAATTTCGCTAGCAAGCTTTATGGAGGGCTCCCCGCCTCCCCGGTGGCAAGGGTTGCAGATTGTAGGCTGGCAGACAGTTGTCTGAACGGCCAGCCCAGAGAACGGTTTGGGGCGAAAGCATCTGAATCGGCATCATATGGGGTGTAGGTATGTCGGCTTCTCCGTCTTACGGTATGTCTGCTTTGAAATCATTCGCGAAATCCCGTCCCCAAGTTCTGATCCTCGAGCCCGATCTGGCGGTGCTGGACTATCTCCGGCTCACCCTGGGCGATCGTTATGCCCTTAACCTCTTTTCGGAGGAGAAGTCGCTTCTGGACCGCCTGGAGCAGAGCGACGAGCCAGATATCCTTCTTCTAGCCCTGTACGCTAACCGCGACCCCCTTCCGCTCCTGTCGCAGATCCGCGGAGCCCGTCCCAACCTGCCGGTCATCGTGCTCTCCTGCTCGGCCGACCTGCGCGACCTCGAGAAGGTGATCCGCCTTGGAGTCCGCGCCGTCGTCATGAAGCCGTTTGTCGGCACTGACGTCGAAGAGACGATCGAGGAGCACCTGGTCTCGCCCGAGCGCAAAAGCTCCGGCGTCGACTCGCCCCGTGAGATCCCTCTCAACGAAACTCACTCCTTCGTGCGCTCGAGCAAGCGCATGCGCGACCTCGAGTCGCAGGCCTCCCTCGTCGCCCGCGCCGATATTCCGATCCTCATCCTGGGCGAGAGCGGAACCGGAAAAGAGATTCTCGCGCTCTACACCCACAAAATGTCGTCGCGCAGCCAGAACACTTTCCTCAAGGTCAACTGCGCGGCCGTGCCCGCCGACCTGCTCGAGAGCGAGCTCTTCGGCTACGAGCAGGGAGCCTTCACCGGAGCGGTCAAGACCAAGCCCGGCAAATTCGAGATCTGCACCGGAGGAACCATCTTCCTCGACGAGATCGGCGAGATGCCCGCCATCCTCCAGGCCAAGCTGCTGCAGGTCCTGCAGGACGGAACCTTCTCCCGGCTGGGGAGCCGGTCGCCCATGAAGGTCGATGTGCGCGTCATCGCAGCGACCAACATCAACATGAAAGAGGCGATGGCGAACAAGTCGTTTCGCGAAGATCTTTACTATCGTCTCAATGGCTTCACCTTGAACATCCCCCCGCTGCGCGAGCGCCAGGACGAGATTCCTGTGCTAGCGGAGTACTTCATGCGGAAGGGGGCGCGGCGTTACGATCGCGAGGCCCTTCCTTTCTCCCAAAGGTTGATGGAAGCTTTTGCGGCGCACCACTGGCCTGGAAATCTGCGTGAGCTCGAAAACGTTGTGAACCGGTATCTCGTCCTCGGAGACGAGCGAGCGATCCTCGACGAGCTTGCTCCCACGGCCTCCCAGATGCAGGCGGGAATGGTCGGAGAGCCGGCGAATGGGGCCGGATTGAAGGCGCTGGTCAAAAACCTTAAGGGCGGCGCCGAGGCGGCTGCGATTGCACAGGTGTTGGAGGGGACTGGATGGAACCGCAAGGCGGCGGCAAGCGATCTTCAGATCAGCTACAAGGCACTGCTCTACAAGATCAAGCAATACGACCTGTCTCCGCAAGATCGCGTGTAGCCGCAAAGATCGCCGCGATGGCCTCGGCTGCGGCCGACGGTGTGCACCGCATTGTGGTGCGGCTCGAGAACTCGACCATCCGCGGAACGGTTCCCATCAGCGACTTCGGTTCGATCGAGCAGCTGCTGCGGAATGATGTCCGGATCCCGCTTTCGACCATCACTCTCGATCTGATCGACACGGGCGAGCGCAGGGAGATTCCCACCCGCGACGCCAAGGCTGTCTTCTTCGTGAAGACCTTCGACGGCGACGTCCGGCACAAGGCGCTGCACTTCCACGAGAACGCCCCGATCGTTCCGGGGCTCTGGGTGCGCGTCTACTTCAATGACGGCGAGATGATCGAGGGCATCATCTCGAATACCAAGGACTTTGTCCTGGCCGACGGATTCTTCCTCATCCCGACCGATCCAAACGGCAATAATCGTCTGGCTTACGTCAACAAGTCCGGCCTCAAGGACTTTCATGTCCTTGGCATGCGCAACTTCCCTAAGAATCTGCACACGCTCTAGTTGTATGGCCTGCCGGTCTGGCGCCTCTGCGCTCGGCCACCCCACAAACGAAGGCCTGTTTGTGGGGACCCGGCACGGGCGGTCACTTCATGACGCGTGTACCGCCTTTGGCATGGCTTTCCGCTGATCGGCGCAAAAAATTACGCAAGCGACCAACGGGAGCCTACCCCAAAGGGCAAATACGCGTCACGAAGTGACCGCCCCACGCGCAGTGGGCTCGCGCGGCAGCGCCTGCGTAAAAATTAAACCGTAACTGGATCTTTAGCCCAGGCGATAGTCTTCTCGAGCCCGTAAGCCAGATCGGCGATCACCTTATAGCCGAACCCATTCCGTGCGGCCGAGATGTCGGCCAGCGAGTGCTTGATGTCGCCCTCGCGCTCCGGAGCATGGTTGATTCCGCCTGTGTAGCCGGTGATGCGCTTGATCTCGTGAAAGGCTTCGAGCAGCGTCGTGCGCTCGCCCGTCGCCACGTTGAAGACCCGGCCCGCGACGTTCGCCGCCGGAGCCCTGGCCGCCAGCAGGTTCGCGCTGACCACGTTGTCAATGTAGGTGAAGTCGCGGCTGGTCTCGCCGTCGCCGAAGATCGTCGGGGTCTGTCCGGCCAGCATCAGCGAGATGAATCGTGCCAGAACCCCTGAGTACTGCGACGACGGGTCCTGCCGGGGGCCGAAGATGTTGAAGTAGCGCAGCGAGACCGTCTCAAGCCCATAGACCCGGTAGTAGCTGGCCAGGTAATGCTCTCCTGCGATCTTCTGGACTGCGTAGGGCGAGAGCGGCGCCGGAAGCATGGCCTCGGTCTTCGGCAGCTCCGGAGACTCTCCATAGGCCGCCGAAGACGCCGCATATAGCACCCGCTTCACCCCGGCCTTGCGTGCGGCCTCGATAACATACAGGGTTCCGGTCAGGTTCGGCCCGTTGGTGCCGATTGGGTCATCGACCGACTTTGGCACCGAAGGGATCGCCGCCTCGTGAAAGACATAGTCGACGCCCTCACAGGCATCGCGCACCGCCTCCTGATCCAGCACGTCCGCCCTGCGGAAGTCGATCCGGGACTGGATCTCCTCGATATTCGCCATGGAGCCCGTGGAGAGGTTGTCGATCCCTCGAACCGTCGCTCCCTCGTCCAGAAGCGCGCGCGCGATGCTCGATCCGATAAATCCCGCAATACCCGTAATCAGGACGGTAGACATACATGCTCCGTGCAGAAGATTGCAGCTTTGTTTAAAGACTAACCTAGCTCTCTCTGAAGATGCCAAGAGCCTATGCGGAAGTTGGAAATTTTGGACTTCTTTCACGAAAACTCAAAGCTTCGCGGAGGGTTCCCTCCTTTGAAGAGTGGGCTCCTACGACCGGGCCTCCCCTTCTGTTAGTCTGAAAAGTCGCGGCAGGGGGAGGATTCAGCGTGATCGTAGAGATCGAGGGCCTTAGCAAGATCTACGAGGGCAAGCAGCGGGTTGTGGCCATCGACGGCATCGACCTCTCCGTCGAGGCTGGCTCCCTCTTCGGCTTTCTCGGCCCCAACGGGGCCGGCAAGACCACGACCATCAGCATCTGCACCACCCGCGCCCTGCCCAGCGCCGGCCGCGTTCGCATCGCGGGCATCGACGTCGTCCAGTCTCCCTCGCAGGCCCGGCGTTCGATAGGAGTCGTCCCGCAATACAACACCCTCGACCGCGCCTGCACTGTCTACGAGAACATCCACTTCCACTGCCTCTACTTCGGTTTTTCGCGGACCGAGGCTCAAAGACGCACCACCCACCTGCTCGAGCAGTTTCATCTCACCGAGCGCGCCCAGGCCTATCCGGCGCAGCTCTCCGGAGGCCTCGCGCAGCGCGTCCAGATCGCCCGCGCTATCGCCCACCATCCCAAGGTGCTCTTCCTCGACGAGCCCAGCGCCGGTCTCGACCCGCAGAGCCGCATCGCCATGTGGGAGGCCGTCAAAAACCTCCGCGAAGAGGGAATCACCGTCGTCCTCACCACCCATTACATGGAGGAGGCCGACGAGCTCTGCGACCGCGTCGCCATCATCGACCACGGCAAGATCCTGATCGAGGACACGCCCGCGGCGCTCAAAGGTTCCATCGGAGCGCAGCGCGTCTACGAGCTCGACCTGCGCAACCATGCAGGCATTCCCCAACTGATCCGGACGCTGGGAGCGCAGCCCGGCATCGCCAGCGCCGAGGCCACTGCCAAGGGCGTCCGCATCTTTGCAGGAGGAACGGAGGGCCTGCTCTCCGAGGTCGTTCTCGCCGCCAACCCCTACGGCCTGCGCGACCTCACCATCACCGAGACCAGTCTTGAGACCGTCTTCATCCGTCTTACCGGAAGAGAGCTTCGCGAGTAGCGCGAGAGAGCGAGAGCATCATGCCTGAACTAGCCACCGTCGAGACCGGAACCCCCGCCGCATCCGCGCAAGGCTCCCTCCGGACCCAGTATCTGCGCGCCTTCGCCGGGCTCTTCCTGCGCGACCTTCACGTTCTGCGCCGAGAGCTCTTTCCCTTCGTCATCCGCGTCTGCATGAACCCCATGCTCTTCCTTCTGGTCTTCACCTTCATCATGCCGCACATGAGCGGGGGAGCCTCGATGAACCCCACCTCCGCGGCCATGGGAACCAGCTTCAGCACCGTGCTTCTTCCCGGCCTGATGGCCGTCGCCATCATGTTCAGCGGAATCGCCGCGGTCGCGCTCCCTCTCGCGCAGGAGTTCGGCATCACCCGCGAGATCGACGACCGCGTCATGTGCCCCTTGCCCGTCGCCGCGGTCGCGTTCGAGAAGATCGTCTTCTCGGCGATGCAGAGCATCATCGCGGCCATCGTCGTCTTTCCTCTGGCCTACTACATCCCCTCCACGCCGGTGGTCGCGCACGTTAACAGTTGGCCGTATCTGGTCGCGGTCCTGATTCTGGCGTCGATCACCTCGGGCGCGCTCGGCCTCACCATCGGTACGACGGTCGAGCCCAAACAGATCGGCCTCATCTTCGGCGTCGTCGTCATGCCCATCACCTTCCTGGGCTGCGTCTACTATCCCTGGAAGGCGCTCGACCCCCTGCCCTGGCTGCAGAGGGGAGTCCTCATCAATCCCATCGTCTACATGAGCGAGGGTCTGCGCTCGGCGCTCACACCCGCGCTGCCGCACATGCATCCGGCGATGATCCTCGGCATGCTGACGTTCTTTCTGGTGCTGCTCACCTGGCTGGGAATCCGTGGCTTCAAGCGTCGCGTCATCGGCTAGATATTTAGGAGAATGGCCTGCCGGCCGAGCGCAGTGGGCCCGCGCGGCAGCGCCTGTTTATAATTCAGCTTTAATCGAAGGCGGCAGCAGAGACATTCTTTGCCAGAAGGTCGTTCGCTATCAGCTTCCCGTGAAATCGCCCATTCTCGATAAAGATCTCATTGGTGCGCTCCCCGGCCACCACCACCCCGGCAAGATAGATCCCGGCTATGTTGCTCTCGAGCGTCGCAGGGTCGCACGCCGGGCAGCGGTCGTTCGCCTCATCCAGCCGAACGCCCAGGGCTTCAATAAAACGAAAGTCCGGCTGGTAGCCCGTCAGGGCGAAACAATACTGATTCGGAATCGTGCGTTCCCCCTCCGGCGTCTCCAGCATGACCTCGTCCTCGGTGATCCGCGCCACGCGGCTTGAAAAGTAAGCCGTAATCTCGCCGTTCTTCACCCGGTTGTTGATGTCGGGAAGAATCCAGTACTTCACGTGGCGGTGCATCTCCGCGCCGCGATGCACCAGGGTTACGCGGGCCCCATGCCGCCACAGATCGAGCGCGGCGATCGCCGCCGAGTTCTTGCCTCCGATGACCACGACGTCCAGGTCATAGTACGGGTGCGGATCGTGATAGTAGTGCGTGACCTTGTTCAGCTCTTCGCCCGGAATATTCAAATAGTTCGGCAAGTCGTAGTATCCGGTCGCCACCACCAGCTTGCGTGCGCGATGCTGGCTAGGCCGTGAGAAGCGATCGACGGTGTGGATTGTGAAATCGCCATCCGCGCCCGTAACCTTCTCCACCGTCTCATACTGCCGCACGTCCAGCTTGTAGTGTTCGGCCACCTTGCGGTAGTACTCGAGCGCCTCGTCGCGGCCCGGCTTCTGGTTGGGGCTGGGGAAGGGAATATCGCCGATCTCCAGCAGCTCCGGAGTCGTGAAGAAGGTCATGTTCGAGGGATAGTGAAACAGCGAGTTACACAGACATCCCTTATCCACCAGGATCGTTGTAAATCCCGCGCGTTGCGCCTCGATCGCGCACGCCATGCCGGTCGGCCCTGCTCCAATCACCAGCAGGTCCGCGGTCGCTTCCTTGAGAACTGCCCGCTCGCTCATGCTTCTATCTTACTGAAGCTGGAGCCGGGAGCTCGTGAACGCCGAAGCCGGACCTCATAGCCCGAGCGAGACCAGCTTATGCGCAATCGCAAACAGAGCCAGCTCCAGTCTCGTCGAAACCCCGGTCTTGTCGAAGATGTTCGAGAGATGCCGCTTCACCGTCTCCTCGCTGATCGTGAACTGCTTGGCGACGTCCTTGTTGCTGCAGCCTTCCACGATGCAGGTAACCACCTCGAGCTCGCGTGGCGTCAGCCCGTAGGTCTTCTCCGGGGCCGGGGCAGCCTCCTTCATCAGGTTGTTGAGTGCGGTCACCAGGTTCATCACCCGCTCTCCGCCGATCCAGTAGTCGCCCGACAGCACCGCCCGCATCGCCTGTGATAGATCTTCGGCGACCGAGTCCTTGAGGACGATTCCGCGGGCGCCGATCTGCAGCGCCTCGATAATCTCCTGCGTCGAGATGGTGCTGGTCAGCAGAATGATCTTCACTCGCGGCGAGCGGTCCATGATGGCCCGCATGGCCTCCAGGCCGGGTAACCGAGGCATCAGCACATCCAGCAGAAGCACATCGGGCTCGAGCTCCAGTGTCTCGGTGATCGCAACATCGCCGTCCTCCGCCTCTCCGACGATCTCGAATCCAGGCTCGTTCTCAAGCATGTTGCGAACGCCGAAGCGGACCACCGGATGGTCATCCGCGACCACGATACGAACCAGCGGGGCTGAAGCGGAAGTTGTCTTGGCCGGATTCTTTCTTACGGCTTCCTTCATGCGTCGCCTCCTTCTCCTCTTGGCGATGATGGTGTTGATGCCAGCACATTGCGTTGCACCAGAATACTCTCGAGTCGTTTACAGAAGGCGAACAACTTTTCAATCTCGGAGACCGGATCCTGCTTCATCCCTCCGGCCTCGAGAGAAGCAGCCAGGGTCTGGAGCTCCAGGGCTCCCACCATTCCACTGCTCCCCTTGATCGTATGCGCCTGTCTGCGCCACTCCGTGGCATCGCCACGATTCGCAGCGGAACGCATCCGGTCGATGCGTTTGCGGGTATCTTCCAGGCACAACGCATAGAGCGATCCCATCCTCTCGCCTGCCATCGAGGCACTTAGCTGCTTATACACCGATTCATCGAGAATCGCCTTGGCCGGCCCGTCGGATCCCGCCGCCGGCTCCTCTCCCGCAAGCATCGCGACCAGCTCATCCATGTCGAACGGCTTATGCAGAAACCCGTCGAATCCGGCAAGCAGCTCCGTCCGCACCTCGCTTCCGCTGATGGCCAGGATGCGGGCGCGGTCGCCGCATACAGCTCGCAGCTTCCTCGCAAGCTGCGAGCCCGAGATCCCCGGCATCTGCATGTCGGTCAGCACCGCGTCCGGAGCGGGTTGGTCTTCCTGACGGAGATAAGCCAGCGCCGCCGCGCCGGACTCCGCCATCTCCACGCAATATCCTTTGCGCGTGAGCAGCAGCTCGAGCAACGCTCGGCTTAACTCATCATCGTCCACGACAAGGATTCTCTGCAGCCGGGGAGGAGGCATGCCCGAAGAGTATCAAAGTCAAGCTTTTTCATGTCACGGGCGCCGGCGAAACGTTCGGCAATTTCTCTGATGGGGTACGGCATCTGGAAAGCTATTCCACGTTGTTCTCCCGCAAACGAAACGACATGGAACAATTTCGTCCATGTCACGTCATCGAGGAATTGCTCTAAAGTAATGGTCATGGGATCCGAGGAGCGCCCCGAGCCGCAGCCGAACCAGGAGTCCTCGGTGGCCATCGAGCTGCGCCGTCTCTCCGCGCGCGTCGACACGCTTGAGCGAGAGCTGGTCCTTCTGCGAGGCTCGCAGCCGGCACAAGCTGCGGCTCCCCCCCCGGCTCCCCCACCGAAGCCACCTCTCGTCTCCGCGCAGACCTCGGAGTCGCCTCCTTCGCATCCTCCGTCCGCTGTTCCGGCGCGTCCCTCGCTCGAAAATCGTCTCGGAGCGCAGGTCTTCAACCGCATCGGAATCATCGCGCTTCTCATCGGCTCCACCTGGTTCCTCAAGCTCGCCATCGACAACCAGTGGATCGGCCCCGTAGGTCGCGTCCTCATCGGACTCATCGCGGGAGCAGGCCTCATCCTCTGGTCCGAGCGCTTCCGCGGCAAGGGATTTCCGGCGTTCTCCTACTCGCTCAAGGCCATCGGTACCGGCGTGCTCTACCTCTCGCTCTGGGCCTCCTACCAGCTCTATCACCTTCTTCCCGCTCCGGCGGCGCTGATCGGGATGATCCTGGTGACGGCCTGGAACGCCTTCATGGCGTGGTCCCAGAACGCCGAGCTGCTCGCCGCCTACGCTCTCGCCGGAAGCCTGGCGACGCCTCTTCTGCTCTCGGCCGGAGGAGACCACGAGGTCTTCCTCTTCACCTACCTGCTCGCCATCGACGCCGCCTCCGCCGCGCTCGTCCGCATCAGGAACTGGCCGCGCCTGCTTCTGGGAGCCTTCCCCGCCACCGTCCTCTACTTCCTCTCCTGGTATATCGGCAACTACCACGAGCCCGCCTTCGCGATCACCACCGTCTTCCTGATCCTCTTCTTCGCCGTCTTCGTCAGCCCCTCACTCGGCGTCTCTCCCGAGGAGACGGCGTTCGTCTCGCCTGGCGCCACAGATCCCGACCAGCCCAGCCGCAGCGGCCTCCTGAGCTTCCTCACCCGCTTCACCCCGGAGATCCTGCTCCCCCTCGGCAACGCCGCCTTCATCTCGCTCGCCCTGTACTCCGTCATGCAGGACTCCGACCGCCACTGGTTCCTTCCCTGGCTGATGCTGATCCTCTCCGCGGCCTACCTCGGGCTTACCCGCTTGCGGCAGAGACCCGTCCCCGCCGCCATACACCTCTCGCTCGCGGTCGTCTTCCTCACCATCGCAATCCCGCTCAAGGCCAGCGGCCACTGGATCACCGCGGCCTGGCTCATCGAAGGCGTGGCCCTGCTCTGGGTCTCCGCCCGCGCCTCACGCAACAATATGGCTGCCCCTGCGAACAATGCGGCCGTCCCGGCGAACTCCACGCTCGGCTCCGCCAACGTCCTGCGTTGGCTCTCCGGAGCATCGCTCGTCCTCGGCCTCGGCGGCCTCATCGCCATGCCGTTCTGGTTCGGCTCTGGCGACGCGACCTCGTTTTTCAATCATTCGCTCGGCACCGCGCTCGTCGCGGCCGCAGCCTTCGCCTCGTCCGCATGGCTCGCCCTGCGCACCCGGCACCTAGACGAACCCTCCTGGCCCGCCTGGACCCAGTTCGCCTTCCTCTCCGTCGTCGCGATCGACCTCGTCGCCGTCCTGCTCAGCCTTCGCGAGATCGTCACCTCCGCCCCCCTGCCGCATCCTCCCTTCGCCAATGCTGACTTCGCCATGGCCCTCATCGGCCTGCTTCTGCTCGCGTCGGCGGCGTGGTGGGCCCTTCGCATCGCCGTCGAAGATCACGCCACGCTTCTCTGGGCCCAGCTCTCCGGCTGCTCCGTCATCGCCATCAACCTCATCGCCGTCCTCACCGGAGTCCGCGAGGTAAATGCACTCTGGCCTTCCGTCGGGAACCCCGAATCCGAGCTCCAGCGAGCACTCGCCGTCTCCGCCTTCCTTATGCTCTATGGAGCGGCCCTCCTCTCCATCGGCTTCTGGCGGCGCACCGCATTCATCCGCTGGCAGGCCCTCCTCCTGCTCGTCTTCACCATCGGCAAGACCTTCCTCTACGACATGCGCAACCTCAGCCAGGGCTACCGCGTCGTCAGCTTCCTCGGCCTGGGAGCCCTCCTGATGACCGTCAGCTTTGCCTATCAGCGAGACTGGCTCGCCCTCCGCGATAAGCCCGACAAGAAGCCCGCATCGCCAACGAATCCCGAGGACCCCGCAGGAGGCAATCGGTGAAGGCATTGCCTCTGCTGCTCCTCTTCTTCTGGCAGGCCGCCGCACCGTCGAACACCGCCGAACGCGCCTACTTCCTCTATCAACGCTCCATCGTCCCCACCGCGCCGGGCCTCAACTGCGCCGTGCTCGACGCGGATGTCTTCGCCCACTCCGGAGCCTCGCTCAAAGACCTCCGCCTATTCCCCCAGACCGCACAGGCGCGCGAGATCCCCTACGCCGTCACCCTCAGCGAGCCCATTCAGCCCGACGCCGAGCCCGCGCGCGTCCTCAACCTCGGTCTTCGTAACGGCGTCCTCAGCTTCGACCTCGCCATGCCCCGCCGTCCCTACACTGACGTCGTGCTCTCGCTCGCCGGTCAGGACTACATCGCCTCCGCCACCGTCACCGGCATCGACGCGACCGGTGAGAGCGGAGCTTCGAATCCTGGCGGCACCCGCCTCGGCGAGTTCACCCTCTTCGACCTCACCTCGCAGCACCTCTCCCGCAGCTCCACGCTCCCCCTGCAGGAGTCCAGCTTCCCCTTCCTCCACATCGATCTCATCGCCTCCGCCGCACCCGGAACCCGCCGCTTCGATCCCAACCCCCAGATGGTGCTCGGAGCCTCCGTGCCTCCCAGCCGCGAGGCCCAGAGCGTCTACACCCTTGCCTCCGAGACCCGCACCCTCACCCAGCGCGGCCGCCAGACCGTAGCTCGCTTTCCGCTTCCCGAGCGCGTCCCGGTCGAGCGCGTCACCTTCGTCCTCTCTCCACAGTTCAGGGGAAACTTCACCCGAGACGTCGCGATCAGCGACCATCCCGCCGACACGACGAACGCCGCCGGCGAGACCGTCTCCGGCAGCATCTTCCGCGTTCACCTCGCCCAATCAGGCCGCGAGATCGATCAGCAGCGTCTCAGCATCCCTGCCACTCTCGGCTCAAACCTCCAGAGCGCAGCCGAGGTCGAGATCACCGTCGACAACGGCGACGACCAGCCCCTGCCCATCGCCGCCGTGTTGCTCGAGATGCGCCAGCGACGCCTCTGCTTCGACGCGCCTTCGACTGCTCCGTTGACTCTCTTTTACGGTGAACCCACGCTGCCGTCGCCCATCTACGACTTTGCTCGAACCGTCTCGCTCACCAACCAGATTCCTGTCGCCCGTGTAGGACCTGAACAAAAGAATCCCGTCTACACTCCACGCCCCGACACCCGGGCCTTCACCGAGCGGCACCCCGAGGTCATCTGGGTCGCCTTCCTCGGCGTCGTCTGCATCCTTGCCGTGGTTGCCATCCGCTCGTCAAGACACCTGCCAAGATAGAAGAAAAAAAGAGAATGGTCTGCCGGCCGGGCCCACTGCGCGTGGGGCGGTCACTTCGTGACGTGTATACCGCCTTCGGGATAGGCCTCCCCTTCGGTTCGGCGTGAGAATCTTCGCAAGCGACCAACGGGAGCCCCACGCCAAAGGCCCAATATGCGTCACGAAGTGACCGCTCCACGCGCAGTGGGCCCGCGCGGCAGCGCAGCTCTTTTACCGTACCGCCGTATCCACCTCATTGATCCAGTTCGCCGACTTCAGCAGCTCCCGCGGCTTCGATCCATCCGCCGGACCCACCAGGCCATCGTTGTACATCATGTCGATCAGGTGCGCCGCCCGGCCATACCCGATGCGCAGACGCCGCTGCAGCAGCGACGTCGAAGCCTTGCCGAACTCGAACACCAGCCGCACCGCATCGTCGTACATCGGGTCGTCCGCCTCGCCGTCCGAAGCTCCATCCAGATCGCGCCCGGCTTCGTCCTTCGGTCCCTCCAGGAAGCCCTCGGCGTACTCGGCCTCGCCCTGCGCCTTCCAGAACTCCGTGACCGCGGAGATCTCCTTCTCGGTCACAAACGGAGCATGCACACGCTGCACCCGGCTCGTCCCCGGTGGCAGGTAGAGCATATCGCCGCGTCCCAGCAGGCTCTCCGCTCCGTTCGAGTCGATGATCGTGCGCGAGTCCACCTTCGTCGCCAAACGGAAGCTCATGCGCGTCGGAACGTTCGCCTTGATCAGGCCGGTGATCACATCCACCGAGGGCCTCTGCGTCGCCAGCACCAGGTGGATCCCGACCGCGCGCGCCATCTGCGCCAGCCGCGTGATCGCCTCTTCCACGTTGGCCCGGTCGAGCATCATCAGGTCCGCCAGCTCGTCGATGATGATCATGATGTAGGGCAGAGGCTCCTGGTTCACGTCCTCGAACAGGTGTCCGCTGCCGCTGTCGAACAGCTTGTTGAACTGATCGATGTTGCGCACGTGATTCGCCGCCAGCAGCTTCAATCGGCGCTCCATCTCGCGCACGGCGTTGCGCAAGGCGTTCGCAGCCAGCTTCGCCTCGGTGATGATCGGCGTAAACAGGTGCGGAATGCCCTCGTACATGCCCAGTTCCACGCGCTTCGGATCGACCAGGATCATCCTCACCTGCTCCGGCGTCGACTTGAACAGCACGCTCATGATCATCGCGTTGATCGCGACCGACTTACCCGAACCCGTAGAGCCCGCGATCAGCACATGCGGCATCGCCGCCAGGTCGCCTGTCACGATGCGCCCGTTGATGTCCTTACCCAGCGCGATCGGCAGCCGCGACTTCGACTGCGCGAAGCTCTCGCACTCCACCACATCGCGCAGCCAGATCGTCTCCCGCTTGGAGTTCGGAACCTGGATCCCCACCGTCGATTTGCCCGCCATGCGCTCGATCAGGATGCTCTCGGCGGCCATGGCCAGGCACAGGTCGTCGGCCAGCCCGGTCACGCGCGAGTACTTCACGCCCGCGTCCGGCTTGAACTCGAAGGTCGTCACCACTGGCCCCGGGTTGATGTGCGTCACCTGCCCGTCCACATCGAACTCCGCGCACTTCTCCACCAGAATCCGCGCCTCTTCCCGCAACGCATCCTCGCGCACAATCGTCTGATCCTCGCTGCGATAGAGCAGCGAAGACGGCGGCAGCTTATACCCGCGCACGTTCTTGGGAGTGATTGCGACCGACTTGATATCCGCATCCGCGCGTCTGCCGAAGGAGATTCCACCTTCGGTGGCCGCCACCGGCTCCTCCGGCCTCTTCTCCATCCGCAGCGGTGCTGCCGCAGCCCGGGCAGGCGCTGGAGCCTCAGCCTCACGCAGGAAGTCCGGCGTCTCGTGGCGATCGTCCGCGAAGTTCGACACATCGTCGATGGCGCGCATCGGAGTTGCCGCCTTCGCCAGGGCCTCGGCATACGGCGCAGCAGCGGCTGCCGCAGTTCCAATCGGCGTCACCGGAGGAGCATCGACCAGCGTCCGCGGCATCGTCTCCCATACCGAACCCTCGGGCAGGGCAGTGTCCCCCGGCCCCGGAGCCACAGCCTCCACCTTCTTTCGCCGGCTCAGCCAGCCAAACAGGCTCCCCAGCAGCGTCGAGTTCGACTTAGCCTGCGACCGGGCCAGCTTCTCCTCAACCTCACGAGCTTTGCGCTCGGCCAGCTCCTTCTCGCGCCGGGCCTTCAGCTCCACCCGCTCGCGCTTGCTTCCGTAGTCTTCTTCCAACTCGGCTCCACGGCGGCTCTCGCGCCACGTCGACCACCGCTCCCATATTCTGGCTGCAAATCCAAAGCGCGTCGTCGTCCACTCTCTCGCTGTGTTGAAGGTGAACGTTGTGGCTAGGTACAGCGATAGCGCTACCATCAGGGCCAGCACAATCGAGGCTCCCGGAAGGTTCAGGTAGGCGACCAGCATATCGGCCAGCAGACGTCCGCTGGTTCCCTCTATCGGAAGCGCCCCGCGCCACAGCATGTGCCCAGGGAGCAGAGCAATCGCCGCCGGACCGAAGGCGATCCACATCAGCAATCCCACCGCCTTGGCGAACGGAGATCCTGCGGGCCGCGACATCATCCAGCAGATTCCCAGCCGTCCCAGCACCAGAGGAAGAAAGAATGCCGCCACGCCAATCGTCTGCAGCAGGGCGTCCGAGAGATATGCTCCCGCGATCCCGGCCCAGTTCTGCGCCGGGCGTCCCGTTGCGATGGCTCCTACTGTGTTGAAGGAACGATCGGCGGGTGTATAACTCACCAGCGCGAGCAGAAGCAGGCTGGCCGTGACCAGCACGATCAAGCCGATGATCTCGTTCAGGCGGCGGTTGCGGGTCGGGGTCGAAACCAGTCGAAGCGTCTTCATCAGGGGTTCGCGCGAGCCTCTCTTCCACGCACCGACGGCCGCTGAGTCTCGCCGGGTCAATCGATCACACCAGTTCGCCAGGAGAGGCTTCGAGACCACCAGAGCAGCTTTGATTATCCCAGAGCGTCCACTCGGCAACGCGAAGGAAAACCGAAAAACCCGCAGCGGGTACCCGAATGACAACGGTCGCGTCCCGAAATCCAACTCCCCCGCGTTCTCCGTACAAACCATAGCGAGAACCCCGCATCTATCCTTACAACTTACCGCCGGGCATTTCTCGGCGGCCCTTAGTATCCGGTTGGCAGGGGAGCGGGATTTTCGCGATTTCTCCTGCTTGCCGCCGGCGAAGGAGAATCGCGGACAGCCGGCGGACCCTGCGAACTGGTCCTGTAATTTCAAAATTGAAAGAGGAAAAGCATGTCCACCGATGTCGCTAAGCGCAACGAGATGCGCCGCGCACTCCTGTCTGTAATCAGCACCCTCGTCGATAGCCAGAAGGGCTTCGCCGAGATCGGCGACCACCTGAAGGACGAGACCCTCAAGCGCTATTTTCTGGCCGAGTCTCTCAAGCGCGCCCAGTTCCGTGGCGACCTCGAAGAGGTGCTCCACCAGAACGGCGTGCATGACGTCGATGAGTCCGGAACCGCTGCCGGCACCATCACCCGCATCTGGGGCGATCTGAAATCCAAGCTCGGTGGAGGAGATCACACCCTGCTCGAGACCGCCGAACAGGGCGAAGACGCAGTCAAGGAGGCCTACGGAGACGCCCTCGCACAGGATCTCCCACTGCCAGTCCGTCAGATCCTCGGGGAGCAGCAGGCCCACATCCTTGACGCGCACGATTACGTGAAGAGCCAGCGCGACCAGACCGCCTCAAAGTAGCCGCAGCGTCAACACAAAAAAGCTCACCGTGAGGTGAGCTTTTTCTTTATTTAAAGAATGGCCTGCTGGCCGGGCCCACTGCGTGGGGCAGTCACAAAGTGACCGCCCACGCGCAGTGAGCCTGCGGCAGCCCCTATGTCGATCCTGCTTAATACCCCAGATGGTGCAGATAAAACACCACGCCCGAAGCCACCAGGCAGTAGATCCCGAACAGGTACCAACGCCCCGACTCCAGCCACGAGCTCAGCCACTTCAGCGCTACCAGCCCGGCGAAGAACGCCAGAACCATCCCGATCAAACTGGTTGCCACGCTGCCGCTCAGGTCGATGTGCACCCCATTCGCAGCGGCCTCCTTCGAAGCCTTCATCAGCCGCAGCGCCTCGCGCAGAACCACCGGCGGCGTCAGGATCACCGCCAGCGCGAAGCTGAACCTCTCCGCGCGTTCCTTGCCCGCCCCGCTCAGCATCCCCGTCGAGATCGTCGCTCCCGAGCGCGAAAATCCGCGGAAGGGAAGGCACAGCCCCTGCACCGCTCCCATCCACCCGGCCTGTCCCATCGTCACGCTATTGCCGTAGAGCTCCTTCACCGGCTCCTTCTCGCGCAGCCCCGCGATCAGGATCACAATCCCCGCGGCCAGCAGCGCCGGAGCCACCAGGTCGAGCCTGCCGAACAGCTCCTCGATCTCCGCCTTCGGAGCCCCATGAAACATCGTCTTCTCGATCGCCGTCTTCAGCACTCCGCCGATCACCAGCGTCAGCAGCGTTGCCCAGATTGCCCGGATCGCGAACCGCTTGAACATATCTGCGCTGGCAAAGTACGTCTTCTTCCACTGCTTCCAGAAGTAGGCGATCACCGCGAACATGGTGCCGGTGTGCAGCATGACCAGCAGCAGCGTCATCTGCGGCGACGTAGGGTCCAGCCCCATCAGCTTCTCGGCGACGACGACGTGGGCGGAGCTCGATACAGGCAGAAGCTCCGCAAGGCCCTGCACAATCGCAAGTAGGACAACCTTCAGAATCGGCATCATTTTATGCTACATGCCGGACCTGAATTTGGGATGAAGATGGTTTTAGAGCGTATCCGCGAGAACCTTCTCAAACACGGCCGAGGTCTTGATCTGCACAAATCCCTCGCGCAGATAGAACCGGTGGGCCCGCTCCCTCGTCATCCGCGAGGTCGCTCGGATCGCCGGAAGCCCCGCCCTGCGGCTCCATGCCTCCGCCTCGAGGCACAGACGGTTGCCCACGCCCAGCGAACGGGCTCCCTCCCGCACCACCAGCCCGGTAATCAAGGCATGCGGAGCCTCCTGCAGGTGTCGGGCCACCTCCGCCTCGATCCATCCAACGACGCGCCCTTCCAGACACGCCACACGGGCAAAGTGATCCACCCTGCGCGGCATCGCCTCGATCCGCTCCCGAACCTCGGCTTCAGTCGCCGGATACCCGAGCTGTACACTCAGCTCCGCCACCTCCGCGGCATCCTCGGGGAGGATCTCGCGCACTTCGAGATGCACCAAAGAATCTCCATCCAACATCGAAACCTCCCTGAACAATTCAGGCCTGCCGGCCGGGCCCTACTGCGCGTGGCCACCCCCACAAACGAAGATCTGTTTGTGGGGACCCCGGTACGGGCGATCACTTCGTGACGCGTGTACTCCCTTCGGGGTGGGGCTCCCGTTGATCGCTTACGAAGACGTTTGCGCCGAACCGAAGGGAGGCCCACGGCGAAGCCGACATGCGCGTCACGAAGTGACCGCCTCACGCGCGGTGGGCCCGCGCGGCAGCGCCCGTCTTAATCCCGGTCGTTGCCATAGATCACCAGCCCCTGTTGCACCCGATAAGCGATACTTGTCCCTCGCGCCGCAAAGTCCGTCTGCGGATACTTCTGTTTCAAATCCGCCGCCAGGGCTTGCGTCCGTGCCGCAGCTGCATCGGCCTTCTTCTTATCCTCCTGCACCGTGTACATCGTCACCGTCACCGCGCTGCGATACACGGCGTTATACAGCGCCTCCGCCGCGCGGGGGCTATCCGGAAACTGCCTGGCATACTTCTCGTAAAGAGTGGACTCCATCTCGGGGCACTTCGGCAATCCCTGCCAGTCGCCGCACAGCCTGTTATCCAGCATCTCGTAGGCCGCCATCGCCGCGTACTTCGTCCCCGGATAGTTCTTCATCAGCTTCTTCATCTCGCCCTCGAAGATCGTCGGCCGCAGGCTCGCATCCTGCTCCTTCGCCGAAGGCAGCGTGCTGATATCCCGTTTCTCCAGCTGCCAGCGAATATCCGCCGACCTCCACGCCGCCTCCGGGGCCAGCGGCGACTGCGGAAAATACTCCGCTACCCGCCGATACAGCAGGTGCGCCTCCATCGCCGCGTCCTTGGGGGAGTTCGGCTTCGCCGCCGCATCCTCGAAGTTCGCCGCCGCGCCGTACAGAATCACATCGCCTCCCGGAGTCGTCGGTCCCACCACGCCCTTGTCGCGAATCCATCCCGACGAAGGCGTGGGAGCCGCATCGTCGCCAAACTCCGGCTTATCCTCCGGATCCTCCTGCACGTCCGTGTTGGCGAAGACCTTCACCCACGGCGTGCTGCGCTCCACCACCACCACCTCGTGGCCCGGAACGACCACCGCCACCTTCTGCGAGTCCGCATCCGCGCCCACGTAAACCGTCGCCTCATGCAGCACCGTCGCCCGCGCTCCGGGGTCGTAGTCCTGGCCGCCTTTTTTTTTCTGCGCCCATACGGGACACGACACCAGCAGCCCCGCCGCCGCAACCCTCACCCATCGCAACCGTTCGTTTCGCATAGACGACATCTTAAAACAGTTGGAAGACCTGCGCTGCCGGCCGGCCACCCCAAAAACCTAGGAGAAGATAATCTACCCCTGGGCCGCGATCTCCCGCTCCAACCGCTCTCTGAGCGCAGGCTCCAGATTGCCTCCACTCAGCACCACCACCACCTTGCGCGCCCGAGGAAGCTCATCCGCATGGAACATCGCCGCCGCCAGCGCGACCGCACCGCTTGGCTCGGCCACCAGCTTCGTCGCCGAAAGAATCATCCGCAGAGCAGCGAAGATCTCCTCCTCCGTCACCGTAACGATGCCGTCCACATGCCGCAGCACATGCGCGAAGTTCAGCACCCCCAGGCTCTGCGTCCGCAGCCCGTCCCCAATCGTCCGCACCGTCTTCTCCGCCGGCCACTCCACCAGCCTCTTCGAGTAGAAGCTCTCATGCGCATCGGCAGCCAGCTCCGGCTCCGCTCCCCACACCTGCACGTTTGCGGATACCAGCCCCTCCATCGCGGCCAGCTTCACCGCTGTGGCCACGCCGCTCAGCAGACCCCCTCCGCTCACCGGGGCGATCACTAGGTCTACCCTCGGGAGCTGCTCCACGATCTCCAGCCCACACGTCCCCTGTCCGGAGACGATCTCCCGCGCATCGTAAGGCGGAATCATCGCATACCCAAACTCCGCGACCAGCTCCTCAGCCTTCATGCGTCGCTCCGACGACGCCGGCCCCACCTCGACGATCTCCGCGCCCAGCGCCCGCGTCGCGGCCTTCTTCACCTCCGGAGCATTCGAAGGCATCACGATCACCGCCTTCGTCCCCAGCTCCCGCGCCGCATAGGCCACGCCCTGCGCATGGTTGCCGCTGGAATAGGTAATCACCCCGCGCGACCGTGCCTCGGGCGTAAGCTGCGCCACCATGGTGTAGGCACCGCGCAGCTTGAAGCTGCCAATCGGCTGCTCGCTCTCCGCCTTGATGTAGAGATCGAACGCAGGCTCCGGCAGATGCAACCGCTTCAGCCGAGCCCGCTCCACACGATGCAGCGCCGTCCGCACGGCAACGCCGCGAATGCACTCTGCGGCTGCGCGAATCTCCTCGAGGGTGACGAACTCATTCATAGAGCCACATCATAAAACGAGCAGGCGCTGCCGCGCGGGCCCACTACGCGTGGAGCGGTCACTTCGTGACGTGTATACCGCCTTCGGCGTGGGCCTCCCTCTGGTCGGCGTGAAGATTTCTGTAAGCGACCAACGGGAGCCTCCCCCCGAAGGGAGTACACGGGTCACGAAGTGACCGCCCCACGCGCAGTGGGCCCGCGCGGCAGCGCCGATTAAAAGACCCGCCCCAACCCGAAGAACCATCGCCGATGATCGCTGTCCCCGATCGTCAGTCCCGCGTACACTGGCCCCAGCAGCGTCTTCACCAGCACCGCCCCGGCCACATCGTTCGGCAGCGAAGGCGTCTGCGAGTTCCCGCCATACATCTTGCCGATCTCATACACGCCCCCCGCATAGATCGCATCCGCGAAGACCGGATTCAGCTGCGCCAGGCGGTACAGGTAGCCCACCTGGCCGAAGACGTAGTCCGTCCCCAGCAGCTCGTTCCTCGCATACGCGCTCAGCCGCAGCGGTCCCCCCAGCGTCACTCCCGCCAGTCCAAGGTTGTCCGCTCCAAAGCTCGTGCCCCCTTGCAGCTGACCGAACAGAATGCCCTTCTCCCCCACAGGAGTGAAGTGCTCCAGCCTCCCCGACATCTGCGAGAAGCCCCCCGCCTCATTCGGCCGCTTGGTCGAGTAGCTGTAGGTCGCCGAAACGATGCTGCCCGACGTCGGGACCATCATGTCGTTCTGGCCCAGGTAGCGGAACCGGATATTCGTCACCCCCGGCGTCAGGCTGAACTCCCGCACCCCGTCCGACCCGATGGTGCGATGCTCGCTGAACCACTGCAGATCCTCACCCACCCGCAGCTCCGTGCGCGTGTTGAACAGGAACCCCAAGTCCAGCCCCAGACCATTGCGATACTCCCTATACTGCTCCAGCTGCTGGCTTCCTTCGTAGTAAGGATTCGTCTCCCGGTGGATATAGGCGTGCGGCGCCACAAACACCCGCGATCCCGCCCTGAGCGGCTTGAAGAGCTCCCCGCGCAGCACCGCCGGCTGGCCGATCTGGCCGTCCAGCCGCAGCTCTGACCCTGGCCCCTCCGGATTGAAGAACGTTGCCCGCAGTCCCACCCCGATCTGCACATCGTTCGCATCGTTGGCCAGGATGGGGAAGCCCAGGTTCATGAACGGAGGTCCCCACACCTTGTTCTGCGGACGGACCAGCAGACCCGGCTTCCCTCCGCGATTCACGATCAGGTAGTTGATGATGGAGTAAAGCCCCGTCCCCTGCAGCTCCCCGATCGTCTCGTTAATCTGCTGCGGGTCGATCGGCCTTCCTACATACTTTTGAAAGCGCGCGTGGATCTCGCTCTGCTGCGTCCCGCCCACGCCATTCACCTCGATAAACTGCGGAACCGGCACCTTGGTCCTGCGCCGCGCCTGCCGCTTGGCCATATAAGCCGCCCAGTCGGCGTCGTTCAGAGCATACTTCTCCAGCTCCCTGGCCTGCAGCTCCGCCGCATGGTATCCCAGCGGAATAATCTCTTCGTTCTTGTCAAACTCCAGCGTCGAGATCTTGCTCACATCCGCCGACACCACCACATCGGAGTTCTTCAGGCTCTCGACCTCGTTATTCGCCACCATGATCGAGACATTGCGTCCCACCACGCCCGTCAACGACCCCAGGCTCAACTGGTTCGCCGGCCCCGCATTCAGGTACGACGAGATCACCACCTTCGCTCCCATCGACCTCGCCACATCCACCGGCAGATTATCCACCGCTCCGCCGTCCGAGTAGATGTCGTTGCCATGGTGTACCGGAGCGAACATCCCCGGGATCGACATCGTCGCCCTGAGCGCCTGCGACAGCGACCCATCCTCGAAGACGTGCGCCTGCCCCGTATTCAGCTCCGTCGCCACGCACCGGAAGGGGATCGGAAGCTCGTCGAAGTTCTCCAGGTCCCAGTAAGGCAGCAGGACGCGATCGAATAGCAGCCCCACCGCCGCGCCCGAGTTCAACGCGCTCGGCAGCGTAATGCCCCTGCGGATGCCGAACTCCAGCCGGTTCGGAAACGCCAGCTTATCTTCTTTTCTCCGATAGCTGAGATCGGGGAAGGAAATCTGCCCGCTCAGCACCAGCGGCCAGTCGATCCCGCGCACAAACTCCTTGATCTCCTCCGGGCTCATGCCCGAGGCGTACAGTCCACCCACCAGCCCGCCCATGCTGGTTCCGGCCACGTAATCGACCGGGATATGATGCTCCTCCATCCACTCGATCACGCCGATATGCGCAAAGCCCAGGGCGCCCCCGCCCTCGAGCACCAGACCAATACCCATCTGCTCCCGCGCCGGCTGCGCCGTTCTCCTGGTCTGCAGCTGAGGAAGGGGAGCCGGTTTGGCCGAAGGCGTCTGTTGTCCCGTAGCGGAGGTGCACGTCATCGAGACCGCCCCGCCCAGAACCAGGGCCACGCTGCGGCGAAGTGCAGAACTCAAAATAAGCTTTCCCCCTTGCGTCCTCTGCAGGCGATCCTTCAGCGTTGGAGCGGATGGCAGCCAGCCCTTTAGAGCTCCATCTTACCTCCACGGCTCAGCCCGGCTCACCGCCCCGTATCCCCGGCGACACCCCGCGAAAAACTAAGGAGCGCCCTGCGCGGGCGGCGCAAGAATCTTTCCAGCGACCAACGGGAGCCCCGCCCTGAAGGGAGTACACGCGTCACGAAGTGACCGCGCACCGGGGTCCCCGGCGAGCTTGCTCGCTGGGATGAACTCCACGCGCAGTGGGCCCGGCCGGCAGGCCATCGCTTTGCTCCGCAGAGATCGCGGCTTGGAATTGTCGATCCTGCCCGGCTCAGATCTCCAGGATCACCGGCATGATCAGCGGCCTGCGGCTGGTGCTCTTCTGGATAAACCGCTTCAGGTCGGTGCGGATCTTCTCCTTGATCACGCCGTAGTCGGCCTTCTCCTCGCCCGACGATCCGTCGAGCGTCCGCTGCACCACCTGCCGCGCCTCGGCAATCAGGCCCTCCTCCGGAACCGCCATGCCGCGCATCACGATCTCCGGAACATTCTCGAGCCTTCCCGTACCCTTGTTGATCGCGATAATCGGCAGCACAATCCCATCTTCGCTCAGGTGCCTGCGGTCCCGGATCACCAGGTCCTCGACCACATCCGAAGCCGCTCCGCCCGAATCGATGCACACCCGGCCAACCGTCACCTTGCCCGTCTTCTTCGCCGACTCGCGATCCAGCTCCAGAACCTCGCCGTCCTCCATCAGGATCGCCTTCTCCACAAATCCCATCGACATGGCTAGCTCCGCATGCCGCTTCAGGTGGCGATAGTCCCCATGGATCGGAACGAAGAACTTCGGCCTGACCAGGTTGATCATCAGCCGCAGCTCCTCCTGCGATCCGTGCCCGCTTACATGGATCAGCCCCGAGGCGCCGTCGTCGTAGATCACCTTCGCGTCCCTGCGTTCCAGATGGTCGATCACCCGGTAGATCGACTTCTCGTTGCCCGGGATCACGCGCGAGCTCATCAGCACCGTATCCCCGGCGTCGATGTGCGCGAACTTGTGATTGTTCACCGCCGCCCGGCTCAGGGCGCTCATCGGCTCGCCCTGCGTCCCGCTGATCATGATGCAAAGCCGATCCGGAGCATGGTCCTTGATCTGCCCCGGATGAATAATCAGCCCCGGCGCGGGCTCCAGATACCCCAGATCCTGCGCGATCTCGGTCGAGTTATCCAGCGACCGCCCGATGATCGCCACTTTGCGTCCATGCTCGGCCGCTAGCTCCATCGCCAGCCTGATCCTGTGGATCGACGACGAGAAGCAGCTGAAGAATAGCTTCTTCTTCGTCTGCGCGAAGATCTCGTCCAGTCGCGGCCGAACCGCCTTCTCGCTCGGCGTATATCCTCTCCGGTCCACGTTGGTCGAGTCCTGCAGCAGCGCCAGCACGCCCTGCTTGCCCAGCTCCGCGAAGGCCTGCAGGTCGAACGGCCTGCCATCGGTCGGCGACAGGTCCACCTTGAAGTCGCCCGTATGCAGCACCACGCCCACCGGCGTATGGATCGCCAGCGCCACGCAGTCCACCAGCGAGTGCGTCACCCGGATCGGCAGGATGGAAAACGGCCCCAGGGTCACCCGATGCCCGGGGATGATCTCGTTCAGGTCCGCATCGTCGAGCAGGTTGTGCTCTTCGAGCTTGCCCTCCACATAGGCCAGCGTGAACTCCGTGCCGAAGACCGGCACGTTCAGCTCCGACAGGATCCACGGCAGCCCGCCGATATGATCCTCATGGCCGTGCGTCAGCACAATGCCGCGAACCTTGTCGCGGTTCTCCGTCAGGTAGCTGATATCCGGGACGACGATGTCGACCCCCAGCAACTCTTCTTCGGGGAACATCAGACCGGCGTCGATGACGAGAATGTCATCCTGCCAGCGGAGAGCCATGCAGTTCATACCGAACTCGCCCAGCCCGCCTAGTGGAATCAGCTTCAGTTTGTCTTGTGCCATCGGAGGTTTAAGTCTAGCACCCGTATCCACGCAGTGGACCCGGCCGGCAGGCCATTGCCTTTACCGCAGCGCCTCTTCAAGCACCAGCGAAAGCTCCGTCTTCTCATCCCGGTACTTCACGATCACCGGAGCAGCCAGGCTCAGCCCCCACTCCGCGCCCTTGCCCCTGGTCACCGCGCGCGATCCCGGCACCACCACCGCGCCCTCCGGAATCACCAGCGGAGCCTCCGCCGTCGCCTTGTACACCTCGCCCTTTACCAGGTCGTACACCGGAGTCCCGCGCGTCAACACCGTCCCCGCCGCGATCACCGCGCGCCTGCGCACGATCGTCCCTTCATACACGCCCGTGTTGCCGCCCACCAAGGCATCGTCCTCGATGATCACCGGGCTCGCATTCACCGGCTCCAGCACGCCGCCGATCTGTGCCGCCGCGCTCAGGTGAACGCGCCTGCCAATCTGCGCGCAGCTCCCCACCAGCGCATGCGAATCCACCATCGTGCCCTCGTCGACATACGCTCCCACATTCACATACGCCGGAGGCATCACCACCACGCCCTTGGCCAGGTACGCTCCGCTGCGCACGCTCGACCCACCCGGAACCACGCGCACGCCATCGGCTACCCCGAATCTCCGCGCCGGATACGTCGCCTTATCGACAAACCGGAATCCATCCGGGCATCCCATCTCCGTCATCTGCCCAATGCGAAATCCCAGCAGGATTCCACGCTTCACCCAGGCATTCACGCGCCATCCCATAGGCACGGAGGCATCGGGCTCCGCCGAACGCAGCTCCCCGGTCTCGAGCGCCGCACGCAGCTCCTGAAACGCCGCCTCGGCTTCCTTGTTTCCCACTGCGTCCGCGCCCAGAGCAAAGCTCTGCTCAATCTTCTCTTGCAACGTTTCGTTCAAGCTCACTGATTCCTCTTTGCCGTGATTTTCAGAAGTTTCTGATTCATCCCTGTTGCAGCAGGCCTATGCGGTTACAGGTGCTGTCAGCCCCAGTTCCACTAATAGGCTTTCCAGCCGCGCCCGCGTCCCCTCGCTCACCGGAACTATCGGCAGCCGCAGCACATCCTCCCCACGCCCCAGCATCTTCATCACCGCCTTCACCGGAGCAGGACTGGCCTCCCAGAAGTGCGCCTGCATCAGCCGGAAGTACCTGCGATTCACACTCCGCGCCGTCGCCCAGTCCCCATCCAGCGCCGCCCGCACCATCGCCGACATCTCCGCTGGGATCGCATTCGAGGCCACCGAGACCAGCCCCGCGCCTCCCAACGCGATCACCGGCAGCGCCACCGAATCATCCCCCGCAAACACCTTGAATCCCGTAGGTGCCGACGTGATCAGCTCTGTAATTTGCGCGATGTTGCCGCTCGACTCCTTGATCCCGATCACATTCGGAAGCTCCGCCAGCCGCAGCACCGTCGCCGGCTCCAGGTTCACCCCCGTGCGCCCGGGAATGTTGTAGAGCAGCACTGAAAGATCGACCGCCTCGGCGATGGCGCGGAAGTGCCGGTACTGGCCCTCCTGTCCCGGCTTGTTGTAGTACGGATTCGCGGTCAGGATTCCGGTGAGTCCTTTCAGCTGCGTCAGCCGCTTCGCCTTCGTCACAGCCTCGTGCGTTGCGTTGTTCGTGCACCCGCCGAAGACCGGGACGCGCCCTGCTGCTGTCTCGACGGTGATCTCCACCACACGCAGCCACTCCTGCTCGCTCAGCGTCGCGGCCTCGCCCGTCGTTCCGCAGGGAATCAGAAAGCCGATCCCGCTCGCAATCTGCCACTCGACCAGCGACCGCAGCGCCGCCTCATCCACGCTCTCGTCCCCGCGAAAGGGAGTCACCAGCGCCGTTCCACAACCCAACAGTTCCATAGTGATTCAAAGTTTACCGCGTGCCGCTGCTCTGCGCCCCACGCAACCACGCATGAACGATCTCTCCGGACGAAAAAACGCGCGCCCCGGCCTGAGCCGATGACGCGCAGACCTCTCGTTGCAGGAGGGTCAAACCAAAAGATTTGCGCTGCCGCGCGGCCCCACGCGCAGTGGGCCCGCGCGGCAGCGCTGGTCTTCCTTATCCGCGGTAAAGCTCCGAAGGAACGTGATACTCCGGCAGATGCAGCGAAGCTCCATTGACCGCGCCCGGAGGCGTGTCCATGCACTTCACAAACGCCGACTGGAACTTCTCCATCTCCGGCTTCGTCCCCACCGTCACGCGAACGTAGTTCGGCATCGCCGGCCACGAGCGCCCGATTGCGATATTTTCCTTGATCATCGCCGCCTGGAAGTCGTGGCCGGGCCGCTTCACGTCCACCATGAAGAAGTTCGCCTGCGACCCCGGAAGCACCTTGTAGTTGTGCTTCTCCAGAAACTCCAGCGTCTCTGCCCGAATATCCGCATTGATCTTGCGGCGCAGCGGAACCAGGTCTTTATCCTGCAAGCTCGCGCGAGCCGCCGCCGAGCTCGTGATCGAGATGCTTGCCAGACTTCTCGCCGGAGCCGCCACCGTCGAGAACTTCGCCAGCAGGTCCGGCCGCGCCACCGCAACGCCCGCGCGAAGCCCCGCCATGCCGTAGATCTTCGAGAACGTCCGAAGCACGATAATGTCCTGATCCGCCGCAACCTGGTCGATCACCGAATCCTCATTCGAGAAGTGGTGATACGCCTCATCCACAATCACCACCGAACCCGCGGGCTTATTCTTCAGCAGCCAAAGAATATCCTCACGCGGCGTGATCGTCCCGGTCGGATTATTCGGATTCACGATGTAATAAGCGCCGGGCGAAGGATGCGCCTTCACCATCGCCCGCACATCATGCGCATAGGTCGAGGTCAGCGGAACCGGAAACTTCGGAGCCTTCATCGTGTCGGCCGCGCGGAAGCCCTGCTCATAGCTAGGATCGCCATAGACCAGTGGCTTGTCTGGTCCGATGTTCGACATCAGCGCCAGGTCCAGCGGGCCGCCCGACCCCGGCGTCAGGGCCAGGTAGCCCTTCTTCAGCTGAAACAGCTCGCTGAAGACCTGCACCGTCTTCATCGTCTCTTCCTGGTGGTAGCGTCCACCCAGCGGTGCGGTCGTGCCGATCGCCGAAAGCGCCGACTGTGCTGGCCCCAGCGGATTCTCATTCGAGCTGATGATGACCGTGTCCGGCGTAAGGTGGCGCATCTCGCCCATATCGCCGCCGAAGCCGCGGCGTCCTCCCGGACCCTGCGCCGGAGCGGCGGCGGACTGTTGTACGGCGGCCAGTGCCGGGAACGACGTTGCCGCGGCCGAGGCCGCGCCAAGGATTCGCATAAACGATCTGCGGGATACACCTGTGTAGATGCTGGAGCTCATAGACGGCTTCCTCCAATGCGCGCTCGGGCGCAGAGATCAATTTGATTTTCGGAAAAGTACGAAGCGGCGACGCGGGAACGGAGGGTCGCACGCGGATCGCATCGAGGACCGGCGATCCAACTGCTCTGCGGAGCGTCTCGGCTCACGCAGCGGTTCAAAAGAGAGGGGATTCACGAGGACTGACGCATCAGCTCCGCGATGAGTTTCAATGTACAGCGAAAATCCGCCCCGCGCACAAAAAACTTACCGCAGGCAACAAAATCTTTTTAGGGAAATAGAGAGGCGATGGCCTGCCGGCCGGGCCCACTGCGCGTGGGGCGGTCACTTCGTGACACGTATACCGCCTTCGGCGTGGGCCTCCCGCTGGTCGGCGGCACAAAGATCTTCGCAAGCGACCAACGGGAGCCCCACCCCAAAGGGCAAATACGCGTCACGAAGTGACCGCCCCACGCGCAGCGGGCCCGCGCGGCAGCGCTATTCGCCTTAAACCCACGCTCCCTTGCGCATCAGCGGCTCCGCCGTGCCATCCGCGGCGATCCCATCCACATCCATCTCCGCCGAACCGATCATCCAGTCCACATGGATCAGGCTCTCGTTCGCGCCCAGCGCCGCCAGCTGCGCCGCATCCATCTTCTCTCCGCCGATCAGGCAGGTCGAGTACGCCTGTCCCAGCGCGATATGGCTCGCCGCATTCTCGTCGAACAGCGTGTTCCAGAACAGAATCCCGCTCTGCGCAATCGGCGAATTATGCGGCACCAGCGCCACCTCGCCCAGCCTCCGCGCTCCCTCATCGGTCGAGATCAGCCGGTTCAGCACATCCTCGCCCGCCGTCGCCGTGGCCTCGACGATCTTTCCGCCCTCGAACCGAACCGCAATGTTCTCGATTAGCGTCCCCTGGTGCGACAGCGGCTTGGTCGCGCGAACCCGGCCATCCACGCGGTCTTTATGCGGGGTCGTAAAGCACTCCTCGGTCGGAATATTCGGCTGGCAGTACACCCCATTGCCCGCCATCGTCCCGCCCCCGGCCCAAAGATGATCGTCCGCCAGACCCACCTTCAGGTCCGTCGTTCCATCCGCCGACTTGAAGTGCAGGGCAGAGAAGCGCTTCGCATTCAGCAGGTCGACCCGCTTCTTCAGGTGCTCCCCATGCCGCTTCCACTCGGCGACCGGATCCTCCACGTTCACCCGCGAGGACGCAAAGATCGCCTCCCACAGCTTCGCGACCGCCGTCTCCTCGGGCTCTCCGGGAAATACCAGCTTGGCCCACTCCGGCGTCGCCGCGGCCACAATCGTCCAGTTGATCTCGTGCCGCGTAATCAGCTCCATCGCCGGCTTGCCCGCCTTCGAGGCCGCAACATTTGCCCGGGCCACCTTCGCCGGGTCTTCTTTCGCCAGCAGAGCCGGATTCGCACCCGCGATGGCCAATCTCGCGGCCCCTTTGCGAAAGCCGTTCGCAACCCCCTCCATCAGCCAGCCCGCAGCGTAGTCGAAGCTCGCGTCCTTCGCATACTGGTACCGCGACAGCACGCTCGGATCGTCCCCATACAGGGTCGTCACCAGCACCGCGCCGGCCTTGTAGGCCTGCTCCGTGATCTTGCGCGCCAGGGGCAGCGCCTCCATCGGAGCCGACATGATCAGCTCCTGGCCCTCCTTCAGGCCCAGCCCGACCTTCACCGCCACCTCGGCCAGGCGATCCAGCTTCTCCTCCAGCGTCAACGCATCGAATCCCGTCGCCTTCACTTCCTCTGCAACACTCATCTCTCACCTCAAACCCTATTAGACGCTGCGCACTCGTAGGATGTCTCTGAAGTTCCTATCAAAAAGATGTCATCCCGAGCAAAGAAGCTGGCCTTCCGGCCGGGCCCACTGCGCTCGGCCACCCCACAAACGAAGACCTGTTTGTGGGGACCACGGTACCGGCGGTCACTTCGTGACGCGTATTTGCCCTTCGGGTCGAGGCTCCCGTTGGTCGCTTGCGAAAATCTTCGCGCCGACCAACGGGAGGCCCACGCCAAAGGCGGTATACGAGTCACGAAGTGACCGCTGCCCCGCGAAGCAGCGCAATTCTTCACCAAAAAACATATCGATACGGTCTAGACCTTCGTGCAAACGTCCTGAAAGTCGTAGCAGCCCGTATGCGTCGAGATCCACTCCGCCGCCCGCACCGCGCCCTCCGCGAATCCGCGCCGAGAATAAGACTCATGCGTCAACACCAGGCGATCCGCCGTGCTCTTCGCCTCGAGCACATGCAGCCCGGCTGCATCGCCCACGCGATGCGCCTCGATCGGCACCTCAGCCACGCCCGCCGACTTCACCACCTGAGCCAGCGTAATCGCCGTCCCCGACGGAGAATCCAGCTTCGTCGTGTGGTGCGTCTCCTCAATCGAGAACTCGTACCCCGAGCCCTTCAGCAGCTCCGCCATGCGCCTGGCCAGCTGCAGCATGGTCTGTACACCCATCGAAAAGTTCGTGCCGTACAACAGCCCCGCCTGCCTGCGCTCGGCCAGCCCCCGCATATCCGGAAGCTTCTCGTACCACCCCGTCGTGCCGACGACCATCTTCGCTCCCGTCGCCAGCACCGCGCGCATATTCTGCACTGCGGCCTCCGGCGTCGTGAAGTCGATCACGACGTCGAACCCTGCCACAAATGGAGCCGTTAGAGCCGCGGCCCCGACGTTCTCCTTCGCATCCAGCACATGAACGCTGTGCCCACGCTCGGCCGCCACCTCGGCCACCAGCTTGCCTGTCTTGCCGTGCCCCAGAACCAGTACGCGCATCGCGGTCCCTTCCTGTCCAGTTAAGCCGTCGTACCGGCAGCCACCCTTGCCTCTACATCAAAGATCGCCGCGTCCGGATCGGCAAAGAAGTTCCTGTGTAGACTGCGCACCGCCTCCTCCACATCCTCCTCATCGATCATGAAGCTCATATTGATCTCGCTTGCGCCCTGAGAGATCATCCGCACATTCACATGGCTCACGGCCGAAAATACCTGCCCCGCGATGCCGTTGTGACCGCGAATATCCTCGCCCACCATGCAGATCAGGGCCTTGTTGCCCTCCATCTTCACGTCCGCGATCTTCGAAAGCTCTTCAACGATCTCCGGCAGCCGCTCGTTCGAATCCACCGTCAGCGAGATGCTCACCTCGCTGGTCGAGACCATATCCACCACGCACTTGTACCTGTCCAGCACATCGAAGACCGCCTTCAGATACCCATGCGACATCAGCATGCGGCTCGCGACGATATCGATGATCGTCAGCTTCTTCTTCGCCGCGATGCACTTGAACGGGCTCCTGCAGTGCGGAGCCACCGCCGTGATCTTCGTGCCTTCGTTCTCGGCGTTGCGCGAGTTCAGCACCCACACCGGAATGCTCTTCTGTACCGCCGGAAGGATCGTCGCCGGATGCAGCACCTTCGCTCCGAAGTAAGCCAGCTCCGCCGCCTCCTCGAAGCTGATCGACTTCACCCGCAACGCCTCAGGCACGATCCTCGGATCCGTCGTCATGATGCCGTTCACGTCCGTCCAGATCTCGATCGCGCCCGCGTGCAGACCTCCGCCCACCAGCGCGGCGGTATAGTCGCTGCCGCCGCGTCCCAGGGTCGTCGTGATCCCCTCCACGGTCGAGCCGATGAAGCCGCCCATTACCGGAGTCTTGCCCACCTCGATCAAAGGGAGCACAAACTCCGCCAGCTTCGCCTCGATCGCACCCCCCTGCGGAACTGCCTTGCCATAATTCGCATCCGTGATGATGCAGGTCCTCGCGTCCACATGCACGCCGCTCAGGCCATGCTGATCGAAAGCCGCCGCCACCATCCGGCTCGAAAGCCGCTCGCCGAAGCTCACCACCAGGTCGCTGGTCCGCGCCGTCAGCTCGCCCACAGCGGCAATGCCGCGCAACAGGTCGTCCAGGGCGTCGAACTCCATGTGGATCGCCGGTTCAAGCGCCGCGAACCGCGCCGCATCCAGCAGCTCCGTCGCCGTATCGGTGTGGCGATTCCGCAGCCGCGCGCTGATCGCCATCGCTCCGGCCTTGTCCCCGCGCCCGGCCGCTGCGGCAGCAGCCAGCAGTTGATCGGTGACCTTGGCCATCGCCGAGACCACCACAATCGTCTCGAGCCCCTTCTTCCGCCGTCCCCCCACGATCGCCGCCGTTCGGCCCATCGCCTTGGCATCCTCCACCGAGGTGCCGCCAAACTTCATCACCACCAGCTGCTCCCGGGCCACGCTCAAGCCAGCACCGCCTGACCCTGCGGGATCCCCAGCTTATCCAGCTTGCCCATCCGCGCCAGCACCTCGGCGTTCAGCAGCGCCGCTCCCGCCGCACCGCGAATCGTATTATGCGATAGCACCACAAACTTCCAGTCCAGCAGGGCGCACTCGCGCAGCCGTCCCACCGTCGCCGCCATGCCCTGGCCGCGCATCCGGTCCAGACGCGGCTGCGGACGATCCACCGCCTCGTCAAACTCCACCGGAGCCTCGGGAGCCGTCGGCAGACCCTCCCCGCGCAGCGGAGCAAACTCGCTCCACGCCGCCAGAATCTCCTCGCGCGTAGCCTTTTTGCGTAGCTTGATGCTCACGCACTCGGTGTGGCCGTCCTCGACCGCCACGCGGTTGCAGTGCGCGCTCACCTTCGCATCCAGCATGGCAACACTCGATCCGCGCAGCCGGCCCAGCAGCTTGCCGACCTCCTCCTGCATCTTCTCTTCCTCGTTCTTGATGAACGGAACCACATTGCCCAGAATGTCCAGCGAAGGCACGCCCGGATACCCCGCGCCGCTCACCGCCTGCATGGTTGAAACGAACAGGCTCTCGATCCCGAACCTCTCCTCCAGCGGCTTCAGCGCCAGCACCAGCCCAATCGCAGAGCAGTTCGGATTGGTCACAATATATCCGCCGCTCTCGCGCCGCCACGCCTGCGTCTCGATCATCTGCAGATGATCGGCGTTCACCTCCGGAATCACCAGGGGAACGTCTTCGACCATCCGGAACGCGCTCGAGTTCGAGATCACCGCGCACCCGGCTGCGGCAAACTTCGGCTCCAGTTCGCGCGCAATATCCGCGTCCAGCGCGGCGAAGATAATCCTGGGAAGCTCGCCCTCGCACAGCTCCGGAACATTCGGCTGCACCTTCATCTCCGCGATCTTCTTGGGCAGAGGGGTGTCCAGCTTCCACTTACAGGCCTCGCCATAAGTCTTGCCCGCGCTGCGATCGCTCGCCGCCAGCCATGTAATCTCAAACCAAGGGTGATTGTTAAGAAGCTGAATAAAACGCTGACCCACCATCCCGGTCGCGCCAAGAATGCCAACCCGTCGCCGTTCCATAGTCTATTAACAATAACGCGGCACGTCCTTCCGAGTCACGATTCCCCTGTTCCAGAGAAGAGCCACGAGCCCGGGGGCGCCATCTTCGCGACGGCTTCATCGTTGCTAAGGTGGGCCTTCGAGCGAAGCTCGAACCGCAGTACCGACAAACTTCAACCCGCGATTTTGAGGAAACACGATGGCCTGCCGGCCGAGCGCAGCGGGCCCGACCGGCAGCGCCTGTTCTTCCCCTCATCTAATCGTCAGTCCACCTGCTCCGGTAGGTATGTCCTCCGCCAATCCAGACCAGGATCGCCACCACCAGGTGAATCACAAACCACAGGCTCAACCCCTGGTCCTGATAGATCAGGTACAGCACCAGCGCCCGCGGCAGAAGAATCGCGAAGACCACCGGAATCCACCCCACCAGGTGGAACGGCACCAGAATCCCCTGCAGCCAGGCCACCAGCAGCGAGACTCGCGGAAGAAACAATGCGAAGACCATAAACCAGAACGGCAGCCGATGCGAGATCAGCTCCAGCCTGAACTCGTGCCCTGCCGCCTGCTGCCAAATTGCTGTAGCCAGCTCCATGCTGCAAGCCCCCATCTCCATCCCGGAAACTCAACGTTTGCACTCCGTACGATGCAGCTTTCCCCTAATCGTCTGCCTTAAATCACAACCGGCGCAGGAGATATGCCTCCCGCGCCGGTTCGCTGCTCCCCATTGAGTTTCGGTCTCGCGAGCGTTAGCTCGCAGCCACCGGAGAGGCCATCGCCTCGAGCACCGCATCCGCGAACGCCTTGGTTCCGGCGCTGCCGCCCACATCGCGCGTCAGCACCTTGCCCTCGCGATACACCTGCTCGATCGCGCTCTGCACCCGCTCCGCCGTCTCGCCCTCGTTGATGTGGTGCAGCATCAGCACCGCCGACTGAAGCAGCGCCGTCGGATTCGCCATGTCTTTGCCCGCGATATCCGGGGCCGATCCATGCACCGCCTCGAAGATCGCGCACTCATGCCCCAGGTTCGCTCCCGGAACCAGGCCCAGCCCGCCGATGAACGCGCTGCAAAGATCGCTCAGAATATCGCCGTAAAGGTTCTCGGTGAGCAAAATATCGTACTGGTAAGGATTCAGCACCAGCTGCATGCAGGTGTTATCGACGATGTGCTCCTTGTACTCCACCTCCGGAAAGCCCTCGCCCACCTTGCGGCAGCAGCGCAGAAACAGGCCGTCCGAAAGCTTCATGATGTTCGCCTTGTGGATCGCATGAATCTTCTTGCGGCCATGCTTGCGCGCATAGTCGAACGCATACTGCGCGATCCGCGTCGAGCCCTTGTCCGTGATGATCTTCAGCGACTGCACCACGCCCGGAACGATCTCGTGCTCGAGGCCCGCATACAGGTCCTCCGTGTTCTCGCGCACGATGATCATGTCGATCTCCGGGAACTTCGTCACCAGCCCGGGCAGGCTCTTCACCGGACGGAAGTTCGCGAACAGGTCGAACTTCTTACGCAGCGTCACGTTGATCGACGAGAAGCCGCCTCCCACTGGCGTCGTCACCGGCCCCTTCAGCGCCACCCGGTTCTGCTCGATCGATTCATACAGCGCCTTCGGGATGTACTCCCTCGTCTGCTCGAAGGCCTCCGCGCCCGCCGCGAAGCGATGCCACTCAAACCCGACGCCCGCAACCGCGCCCGCCGTCTCGACGATCTTCACCACCGTGGCGGAGACCTCCGGCCCAATGCCATCGCCCGGAATCAACGTAATCTTATGTGTTCTCTCGACTGCCATACTCTCAGCTCTCTCCCCGTTGTGTTGATGTTTCATTCCGTTTCATAAACGCTTATCGATGAAAGACCAGGCGCTGCCGCGCGGGCGCCCACTTCGTGGGGGTATACCGGCTTCGCCCTGGGCCTCCCTTCGGTTCGGCGCAAACATCTTCGCAAGCGACCAACGGGAACCCCACACCGAAGGGGGGTACACGCGTCACGAAGTGACCGCCGCCCGGGCAGGGCGCCCGGCCGGCAGGCCATCGTCTTCATCGCTTCTTCTTCTGGTCTTTGCCATTGCCGCTCAAAAGCTGCTCCAGCTCCTGCTTGAACTCGCTCACGTCCTTGAAGTCCCGGTACACGCTGGCGAACCGGATATAGGCGACCGTATCGATCTCCTTCAGCCGCGACATGATCAGCTCGCCCACCTCCGCCGTCGACCGCTCGCGCTCCGGCGAATCGACCACATACGCCTCCGTCTCATCGACGATCTGTTCCAGCTTTCCCGCCGAGACCGGCCTCTTCTCGCAGGCGTGCAGCAGGCCGCTCAGCACCTTCTGCCGGTCGAACTTCTCCCTCCGGCCATCCTTCTTTACCACCATGTAGGGAATCTCGTCGATGCGCTCATAGGTCGTGAACCGCTTGTTGCAGCTCTCGCACTCGCGCCTGCGGCGGATCGAATCCGCCTCTTTGCTCTCTCGCGAATCGACCACTCGATCCTGGGTAAAACCGCAGTAGGGACACTTCATTGAATTACCTCGATTCTAGCAGCGGGTACTTCGCGTATGGGGATACTGCGCGTAGCCGGTGATAAACAGAAGCAGGTGCTGCGCGCCTCCGGGAGAGCCGGGTGCCCCATCTTCGCGACGGCATCCTTGTCGCTAAGGTGGGCCTTCGAGCGAAGCTGCGAACCGCAGTATCGACAAATTGAGTCTGCATTCTTGAGGAAAGCTTATGGCCTGCCGGCAGGCCATAAGCTTTCTCAGATAACCGCCTTCCCCGCCTCTTCGCTCTCCTCCGCCACTCTGCGCAGACTCACCTGCTCCACCTGCGCATACACCAGCCCCGTAGGAATAATGCACAGCGCTGTCACCATCAGCAGCAGCGCCCCACACGCCGTCGCCGCCTCCACCGGAGCCCCATACAGCGTATGCATCGCCGTCGCCGTCACCGCAATCTGCGTGAACCAGCCCACAATCGGAAGCTGCAGCAGGCTGCCTCCAATACTCGCCGCCAGCAGCAGCATCGCATGCGAGAACGTCAGTTGCCCCAGCTCCGGCGTGTCCACAAACGCATGCGCCGTCTGCACATAGGCGCCGGCGATCATCCCCCACATCGCCAGCGAGATTCCCGCCACCGCCGCAAACTCGCCAAAGCTCTCGAGCGCATTCAGTCCGTCGCGAAACCCCAGAATCTTCTCCGCGATGCTCTCCGCCGCCGGCTTCGACACCGGACTTAGAATCGTCCGCCCAAACCCAGCCACCGCACCGCCCGCCATCTTCACCGCTCCGGCAAACAGCGCAATCGCCAGCGTCACTCCCAGGCTCACCAGCCCCGTCTTCACGAAGACCTCATGGTGCGGCATATTCTTCGGCATCAACGCCAGAGCACAGGAAAAGATCAGCGCCACCGCCCCCAGGTCGAACATCCTCTCGAGCGTATACACCGCGACCTGCGACGCCAGCGGAAGCTGAATCTTGCGAGCCACCAGGTAAGGCCGCGTCAGGTCGGCCAGCCTGCCAAACAGAGCCACCGCCGTAAACCCGATGAACTGCGGCCCCAGCAGGGAAGCCGCGCCCACCCGCTTGGTCGGCCGCACCATCACGCTCCACCGCATCGCCCGCAGCCAGTAGGTCGCATAGATCAGCGCCATCCCCGCCGCCGCGTGGCCCCAGTGAATGTGCCGGATCTGCTGCTTGAAGCTTCCCCAGTCGAAGTGGATGCGGTCGCGAAAGACCACCACGACCACCAGAAGCACGACGACCAGTACAGCCCACAGCACTTCGCTTCGCTTCTTCATCAATTAGCCGCCTTAAAGTTCCTTGAAAGAGAAACGAGTGACTCTCACAAGCCAGCAAAACTCCACCCAAAAGACAAAGGGCCAAGCTGCTTAGATACTATCTTCGCAAAGAGAGTGCAAGTGCGCTGCCACGCGGAGTGGGCCCGGCCAGCAGGCCAGCTTCTTTACTGTGACTGTGCTCCAACCATGGCAACGCTCTTCGCGGCCAGGTGCTTCCTGCGATTGAACTCCCGGATCACCCGCGCCACATAGGCCCGCGTCTCCCGGTAAGGAGGAACCCCGTGATACCGGTCCACCGCCGCCGGACCAGCGTTATACGCCGCCACCGCCAGGGCGATATTGTCGTGATACCGCGTCAGCAGCCGGTCGAGATAAGCCGTTCCCCCGGCGATATTCTCCTCCGGACGAAACGCATCTTCCACTCCCAGCTCCCCCGCCGTCTTCGGCATCAGCTGCATCAGGCCCTGCGCTCCCACGCGCGAAACCGCCCGCACATGGCCTCCGCTCTCGGCCCGCACCACGCTCGCCAGCAGGTCGGCGTCGATATGGTGTTCGCCTCCCGCATGCGTCAACATCGTCCGCATCTCCTCCGCGCTCAGCACCGGGTCCGCGCTCTCTGCGTGCTTTGCCAGCGTCTCCTTGAAAGAAGAAGCTGGCGAAGAGGAAGCTGAAGGAGTCCCAGCCGCTGGAGGATCGGGAATCATCTCTACTCGAACCACCGCATCGGCGGCCACATCCATGTAGCTCTCCGCGCCCAAGGTCAGGTAGAGCCGCATCCGATCTCCCACCATCTCGCGCCGCGCGCAGTCCAGCTCAAAGCCGTTCTTCAGCGTCACATGCTCGGCCGCACGCGCCATCGGACACAGCGCTGCCAGCAGGCAGGCAAATCTCCCGAATCTGGCCGGAGTTTTCACCCTTGAAGGGTACCATCCAGCCCATTTGGGGTAGAAGAGATGCGCTGCCGCGCGGGCGCCCTACGCGGGTAGCGGTCACTTCGTGACGCGTGTTGGGCCTTCGGCGTGAGGCTCCCGTTGATCGCTTGCGAAGATTCTTGCGCCGACCAGCGGGAGGCCCACGGCGAAGCCGATCACACGTCACGAAGTGACCGCTCCACGCGCAGTGGGCCCGGCCGGCAGGCCATCGCCTTCAACGATCCTCCACCAGCTCCCCATCCCGCTCAAGCGCCGCCTCGATCGCCATCGCCACCCCATCCTCCAGGTGATGCCCACCGACCTCCCATCCGCGCTCCAGCCCCACCTGCTTCAAATCCTCAGGAGCATTCGCCATCAGCACCGCGCTCCCCGCGGCCTCCAGCATGGACACATCGTTCCAGTTATCCCCAATCGCCAGAATCCCCTCCCGCTCCACGCCGCGCTCTATCGCCAGGTCCAGCACCGCCTTCCCCTTGCTGCAGCCCGCCGGAAGAATGTCCACAATGCTCAAATCGCGCTCCGGATACTCCGTCCGGTGCAGCGCCGCCTCCACCTCCGCTCCGGCCGCACCCTCCTTCAGCCCAACCCCAAACACCCTCGGGTCTTCCAGCAGACGAGCCTGCGCCTCCCGCATCCTCGCGATCGTTCCCGTCAGCATCATCTGGATCAGACCCTCGCGCCCCAGCGCGGCCTTCATCGGAACCACGCGCTCGATATAAGGCTCATTGGCCGCCATCCACTTCGAGATGCTCGCATTCAGCTCCTCGATCTCCTCCACCACCAGAGCCCCGTAGACGTCGTCGCCACCCGGCTGCACCCGGTCGAAGGTGATCAACAGCGACCGGCGAAACTCCCCCATGTGATCGCAGATCCACTCCGCCGTTCCGCGCTTCAGAATCGACCGCTCCAGCAGCCTGGCCCCCAGCGTCCGCACCACCGCGCCGTTCGAGCTGATCAGCGCATTCTCCTCGCGCAGCCCCAGCCCGCGTAGCTGCCGCATCGCATAGCTGTGCCGCCGCCCGGTCGCGACTACCACCTCCACGCCAGCCCTCTCCGCGGCCTTCAGAGCGGCCAGATTCCGCGCGCTCACCTGGCCGTCCACACCCAGCAGCGTGCCGTCCATATCGATGGCGACCATCCTCATCTGCGCTCTTCCAGTCCCCATCAACTCTCCCCACTCATTTTGTGCTATCCGACGTCTTCTTGAGGATAGCTGTATCGATCGATTCAAGGCGATGGCCCGCGCGGCAGCGCCCGTCCCTTTAGTACGATGAAACCCATGCCCCAGATCGCCTTCCTCGAATGCTCCCGCTGCAACCATCACGTCTCCGCCGACACCCCCCAGACTCTCTGCCCCCTCTGCGCCGGCTCCCTCTACGTCCGCTACGACATGGACGCCCTCAAGCGCACCGCCCGCCGCGAAGACCCCGCCGCCCGAGCTTCCGCATCCAACACCTCCCTCGGCATGTGGCGCTACGCGGCTGTCCTGCCTGACGTCGCCCCCGTCACCCTCGGCGAGGGCTGGACCCCCATGCTCCAGAGCAAGCGCTACCCCGGCCTCCACATCAAGGAAGAAGGAGCCAACCCCACCGGCACCTTCAAGGCCCGCGGCCTCGGCCTCGCCGTCACCATGGCCAAGCACTACGGCCTCGAGCACCTCGCCGTCCCCTCCGCCGGCAACGCCGCCTCCGCGCTCGCGGCCTACGCCGCAGCCGCTGGCATCGCCGCCCACATCTTCATGCCCCAGGACGTCCCCTTCGCCAACTATCTCGAAGGCATCGTCTACGGAGCCGACGTCAACATGATCGACGGCCTCATCTCCGACTGCGCCCGCATCGTCGGCGAGCGCATCAAGCAGCAAAAAGACTCCAGCACCCCAATCAATGAAGTCTGGTTCGACATCTCCACCCTGAAGGAGCCCTTCCGCGTCGAAGGCAAGAAGACCATGGGCTACGAGCTGGTCGAGCAGCTCGGCTGGACCTACCCCGACGCCGTCTTCTACCCCACCGGCGGAGGCGTCGGCCTCATCGGCATGTGGAAGGCCTTTGAAGAGATGGAGGCATTAGGCTGGGTAAGCGGAAAGCGCCCGAAGATGTACGCCCTCCAAGCCGCAGGCTGCGAGCCCATCGTCAAGGCCTTCGAGCAGCACAAGCCCACCAGCGAGTTCTTCCCCAACGCCGACACCTTCGCCGCCGGCCTCCGCGTCCCCAAGCCCTACGGCGACTACATCATCCTCGACATCCTCGCTCAGTCCGGCGGCAAGGCCATCGCCTCCGACGACGCCACCATCCTCCAGAGCATCCTCGACTACGCCCGCAACGAAGGCCTCTTCCTCTCCCCCGAAGGAGCCGCCGCCACCGCCGCCTACGACCAGCTCCTGAAGTCCGGAGAGCTCAAGCCCACCGACAAGGTCGTCCTCTTCAACACCGGAGCCGGCCTCAAGTACACCGACATGACCGCCGAGGCCATGCACCTCCGCCGCCCCAACGAGAAGAAGCCCACCCTGCCCACTAGCCTCCCCGTCGGAGGCATCATCACCCCGCAATAGCCAAACCAGCTCCCCCTCGAACGGGCCTCCAGAATCTGCATCCAACAACAGGTGTGTTCCTTTGTGGTTTGGCTCAGAGGCGTTCACCCCATCCGCCTTGTTCTGGTCTGTCTTGGGGTGATGATGGCCGGGCAAGCTGCGCATGCCGACCTGGGCGTGATGGTCGCCGACCCCACGACCGTGGGCGCCTCGGAGTTCACCCATGCCGGCCACGCTCTGGTCTATCTCTCGGGCGTATGCGCGGACACACCTGTGCGGGCGCGGTTGTGTCGCGCGGGCGAAAGCGGCTCGGTGGTCACGCGATACCCGCAGTTTCATGAAGCTTCTCCTTACGGATGGAATATCGTTCCTCTGGATCTGTACCTGGAAGGCACTGTGCAGCCGGGGAACCGGCTCCTGTACGGTTCGCAGAATGTGAAGGATGCCCTGGGCATAAAGGCGCGGGATGGATTCATGAAACCTGTATGCGCCGGAGCCTGTCCTTTGATCCCGCACAGCTACTGGAGAGATATGGTGGCCGCCACCATCAACCGTGACATCTTCGTCTTCACTGTGAAGACCACCCCTGCGGAAGACGAAGCCCTCGTCCGGTGGCTGAACGCGCATGAAAACTTCGATGACTACAACGGCATGACGAACAACTGCGCCGAATTTGTGCGAGCCATGGTGAACGCGGTCTTTCCGCATTCGGTTCGTCGCGATGTGATTAACGATATCGGCATGATGACGCCGAAGGCGGCGGTACACTCGTTTACGCGATGGGCCGAAAAGCAGCCGGACTCCGGCTTCTCCATCCTGCACTTCCCGCAGAAGCCGGGAAGCATTCCTCGCAGCGGAGTCGCGAGCAGCGGGACCGAGACCGCGATTCACGTGAAGAAGTATCTGATTCCCGCGGCGATGATCGGGGATCATGAGGTCGCGGGATCGTTCTTCGTGGCCTATCTGTTGACGGGGCGATTCAACCTTTACAAGGAGTACGTTCGTCACTCGAGCCCCAAGCTCACGGAGCTGCGGCGGCTGAGGAAAGAGACGGAGGAGGAGCCGAAGCTCCGGCAGGTGAAGGCCGAGATCGTCGCCCTCGAGGCGGAGACGACTGGAGGTGAGGCGGAGTGGACCTCCTATCGTCGTCGCTTCGAAGCCATGCGGGAGACGGTCGGAACAGAATCGATCGATCGGTTTGGGCGCCAGCTGGATCTGGGGACGGTCTCGGTCGATGCCGACGAAGACGCATGGATCGTTCCCCGGGGGGACACCCGCAGAGTCGGGCTCGGCAGCCGGAATGTGCTGGCGGAGGGCTCGGACCCGGAGCTGGCGCTGGAGCTGATGATGTGGAGGGTAGGCTCCAGCCTGAAGGCGAAGCCCCGGATGCGGCCGGACGCCAAGGAGTTTCGGGAAGATTGGTCGCTGCTGGAGCGAGCGTATTCACGGGCACACACGGGGAACGTGATCGCCAGGGGAGCGGGAGCCACGCAAACCGGAGGTACCGTGACGGCGGTTCATGCCGAGGAAGACCTGCCTGAGCCGTAGGAGACCCATTCGAGCTTCAGCTCAAACCGCCCCGCTTACGGGCACGGCTTCCGCCGCGCCGCAACGAACCAGCGGAAAACAGGGCTTTAGCCCCTGAGGTACGGCTCTTTCCCGGCCCCAATCCCTCCCTCCGAGCATCCCACCCATCGGAGGTAAAAACGACGAGAAGTCAGCTACTCTCCACCCTGGCTCTCTCCCTCACCCTGCTGGTTCCGGCCGCGATCGCCCAGACCGATACCGCTAATCAGGACACACCCGACAGCAGAAAGAGGCCTCAAGCAGAAGCACAAGGCCGATAAGGCCCAGGACAAGTTCAACAAAGAGAGGCAGAAGGCCGGAACCCAGTACGACCCCAATCGTCCCTGAAGCTCCTCGAAGCCTCGGTCTGGCCCCACCCTCTGCCCGTCAAGAGCCGGAACGCCTTATCTCGCTGAAAATAAAACGATTTAGGCGTGCCGATCCACTCCCCCGGCAGCGCTATAATAGATCTATCCCGAACCACCGACGCCCCAGCCCAAAAACCGGGGCGTCCTGCGTCTTCAGCATTCCCCGGCGGCAGGGCGGGGACCTCGAAGTCCACAGCCAAGTCAATTGGTTTGAAGACTTTGCACCAAAAAGTACGGGAGGGGGTGTCCAGCCATGTCCATCCGGCAGCAGATCCGTCCCGTGCTCGCGCTCGCCCTCCCGCTCATCGCCGCCGAGCTCGGCTGGATGTCGATGAGCATCGTGGACACCATCATGGTGGGTCACATGCAGAACCCGGCCGTCAACATCGCCTCCGCCGCCCTCGGACAGGTGCTCTACAACACCCTCGCGTTCGGCGTCGCCGGCGTCCTGCTCGCGCTCGATACCTTCCTCTCCCAATCCCACGGAGCTGGACGCTACGACGAGGCCAACCGCTGGCTCTACCACGGCCTGCTCCTGGCCGCCGCCCTGGCCGCCGCCCTCCTCGGCCTCATCCAGCTCGCCCCGCTCGCGATGAACCGGATGCCCCTCGACCGGCAGGTCCTCGCCGGAGCCGTTCGCTTCCTCCACGCGCTCAACTGGGGCACACCGTCGCTCTTCCTCTACTTCACCCTGCGCCGCTACCTGCAGGCGTTCAATCACGTCCGTCCGATCGCCTGGGCGCTGGTCACCGCGAACCTCGCGAACGTCCTCGGCAACTGGCTCCTGATCTACGGACATCGCTGGCGCTCGGTCCGCATCCCCGCGCTCGGCATCGCAGGCTCCGGCCTCGCGACCTCGCTCTCCCGCACCTACCTCGCCGGCTTCCTCCTGATCGCGATCTGGAGGGTCGAGCGCGAACACGGCTATGGACTGTTTGCAGGGGGCCCGGGCTCCGTGCTGCGGCGCATCCAAGGCTCCCGGCTCAAGCGCCTGGCCCTGCTCGGAGCCCCCGCCGGGGCTCAGATCTTCGTCGAGATCTCCATCTTCGCCACCGTCACCTTCCTGATCGGTGTGATGGGGCCGCTGCCGCTGGCCGGGCACGAGATCGCCCTCAACTGCGCCAGCTTCACCTTCATGGTGCCGTTCGCCATCTCCGCTGCTGCGGCGGTGCGCGTCGGCCAGGCCATCGGTCGCGGAGCCCCGCGCGAGGCCGCCTCCGCGGGCTGGACCGCGATCCTGTTGGGCGCGGCCTGCATGGCTACCTTCTCCATCGTGCTGGCCGTCTTCGCCCACCCCATCGCCCGCGCCTTCACCCCCGACCGCGCCGTCATCGCCGCCACCGTGCCCCTGTTGTTCGTTGCCGCAGCCTTCCAGTTCTTCGACGGTCTCCAGATCACCGCCACCGGAGCCCTGCGCGGCGCGGGCAATACCCACGCCGGCCTGATTGTCCAGATCCTCGGTTACTGGATCGTCGGCCTCCCCATCGGCTGCTGGCTCGGCTTCCGCCTGCGCCATGGAGCCGTCGGTCTGTGGCTCGGCCTCTGCGCGGGCCTGATCGTGGCGGGCCTCGCCTTGGCAACCGTCTGGAGCCGCACCACGCACACACTCTCCGAGAAGAACCTCGTCTCTTGACGGGCCCGCGCGGCAGCGCCCGCCTGTCAGCGCTGGTCCGCAAGCGTCGCCGCCGCCCGCTCGAGCACGCCTGCCTGCCGCTCCATGCGCCGCAGCTGCTGCTCCGCCGGCGTATCCTCGATCTCGCTGCCTCCCGCCGGCTCAAGCTTGTCCGACTTAGCCTCCGCGACAGCCGATTCCTCGGCAGCGGAGCCATCGAGCCGCTCATGCAGCCCTCGTCCCAGCCGCTCGAGCCGCTGGGCCACGTTGAGGGCGCGGTCCCGCGCCTCCTGCGTCGGAGGGCCGACGAAGGCCAGCGTTGTCACCGCGCGTGTGATACGGCGCAGGTAGGTGACGAAGGTCAAGGCCTCCTCCCATCGCTCGCCTCGCGACAGAGGAACCCGCGGCTCCAACAGCATCCTGTCCAGCGTCTCCTCGGCGTCGTTGATGGCCAGGCCGCAGGAGCGTCGTGCCGGAGCGAGCAGGGCGCGGTCGGCCGCCGGACGCTCCGTCTCCGGCGTCTCCCAGAACCGCAGCATCGCCCGCACATACTCCGCATCGGCCAGTGCGCCGTGGGCCAGCAGGCGTCCCAGCTCGAGCTGCGCGCGTTCCGGCCACAGCAGGCGCATCGCCGCGACCGCGACGACCGCTCCCAGCAGCGTCATTCCCATGCGCACGCCGGCGAAGTGCCAGTCGTGAAGACGAGGCAGACTCAACAGCACAAACGTCGGCGTGAGGAAGAAGCAGTACCATCCGTAGTCCACCGCGTAGGTGGCGAGCGTAAGGATGCTGGTGAAGGTGATCGCGAGGATGAGGCCATTCTCGTTGGGCAGCGTCGCCGCCAGAATAGCCGCCAGCACGCCCCCCGCGATGGTTCCCCCCACGCGCTGCGCTCCACGCCGCAGCGTGCCCGAGCCATACGGCTGCAGCACGATGATAGACGTCATCCCCAGCCACACCCCATGCTGGAGATGGATGAGCCGCATCAGCAGAACATCGACCGCGCCAACGACCATCATGCGCAGAGCATGCCGCATCATCACCGAGCGAGGCGTCCAGTTCGCCTCGATGGCATCGACCATCGATCTCCCCCCCGGCTGCGCCGCGGATTCAGTGGCCGGGCTCGAGAGCAGCGACCGCCTCGCGCGATCGACCGCGTCCCCCGCGCGATACTCGATCCCGCTCCACAGCGCCTGGATGGCCTCGAAGGCCACCTCCACGTTGAGCAGGGCGTCACGTTGATCCTGTGCCAGGTGACCTGCCAGGGGACCGGGTTGTCCGGCCTGTCCAGACTGTCCAGTCGTCCGCCTCCCCTGTTCGAAAGCCGTCTCCCATTTGCGCAGGTGCTCGATAGAGTGCGATCCCTCGGGCGCGAACGAGGCGCCGCCATCGGCCGGACGCTGCCGTAGAGCGCGTTCGATGACGCGCTCGGCACCGCTCAGCCACACGAACATTCCCTCCAGGGCATCGGTCGATTCGTTCTCCGGAGAGACCTCGAAGAGCTCCGTCCAGCGAATGGTTCCGGCGAAGAGGAGGTCCGCCGTCTCGAGCAGCACGGTAAGCGATCGCGCCCGGATGGTGCGGGCGGTCACGCGCGCGCTGGTGGTCCCGATGGCCGTGCGGGCAGCTTCCATGGCAACGCGCATCCTGCGCTGCAGGTCGTGCATGCGCCGCCGCTCGGCCCGGCGATCCTCGCTGTCCGGCGCCGTGCGGCGGACCAGCGCGGTGAACTCGGCTAGCAAGGCGTAGCAGTCGGCGACGGCCGAGCGCGCGGGACGGAAGGGATCGAGCGGCCAGAGAAGAAGGCTGAGCAGAGCGGCCCAGAGTCCTCCCAGAACGAACGCGGAGGAGCTCGCCAGAGCGTCGTGAAGCGAGGCGGAGCCCCCGTAGCCGGCGAAGTAGATGACCAGGATGATCACCGACGTGGACGCCAGCTGATTCGACATCACGCGGGCGTAGGTGATCGCGAAGCAGAACAGAGCCGTGACCACGAGGGCGGCCGCAAGGTGCGGAGCCGCCAGCGCGGCGATGACGCCGGCGACCGAGCCGATGCCGAGCAGCGTCAGGATGGTGGTGAGCCGGCTGCGATAAGGGCCGCCGTTGTCGACCAGGATGGCCTCGAAGCCTCCCAGGGCCGCCCAGCCCATAGGCTGGCCGAGAGCTTTGCACGCGATCATGGCGGCGGCGACGGCGATGCCTGCGCGCAGGCCGCGCCGCCAGTGGAGCCTGCGCAGCCAGTCCAGCTCGCCCCATACCTTTCTCTGACCCGCCACCGACATGATTCAGAGTGTACTTCTCTCTCACTCCCGCACGGCTGCGACCGCCTCGGCGATCTGCGTCTTCGAGTGCATGGTGAGCGTGAAGGCGGCCGCGAGAATCAGTCCTCCCCCCATCCACGCCGTGGGGCCCAGGTGCTCGCCCAGAACGAAGACCCCCAGCAGGCTTCCCATCAGAGGCTCCATGTTCAGCAGGATCCCGGCCTGCGACGCTGGGACCTTGGTCATGCCCCAGTTCCACAGCAGTGTCGTGATGGCCGTGCACAGAACTCCGCTGGCGGCCAGAGCCAGCCACGCCTTCATCGACACGTGGTGAACGGGCGGAAGGCCGTAACGCGCCGGCACCCAGACCGCCAGCATGATCGTACCGAGCAGAAGGCCGTACGCCGTGACTACGACCGCCGAGTGGCGATCCATCAGCCGCTTGTTCAGCAGGATCCAGAAGAGCGCGATGGCCAGTGACAGCACCACCAGAAGATCGCCGGCGAGCGAGGGCTCTCCGACGCCGGTCGCATGCCTCCCGAAGGCGATCAGTGCGGCCCCTGTGGTCGAGGCGGCCAGGGCGATCCATCCAGTCGCATCCAGACGCTCGTGCGCGAAGACCGTGGCTCCCACGGCGAGGATCACAGGCATCGTACCCACCATCAGCGCGGCGTGCGAGACCGTTGTCAGCGACAGCCCGTAAAACTGCAGAAGGAACTGCACCGGAATTCCGAGGAAGGAAGCCGTTGCCAATACTCTCCACTCGTGTGCATTCAAATGAGGTCGATGCGTTGCGAGCAGAGGGAGCAGAACCGCCAGCGCGAAGAGGAAGCGGTAGAGCACCATGTGGGCGAAGGACATCTCGGCCAGGGCGATCTTGCCGAAGAAGAAGCCGCAGCCCCAGAATGCACTGGCGAGCGCGCAGGCGAGAAATCCGGCGAGCCGTTGTCTGGAGTGAGGGTGCATATCTTCAATGTCGCACAAAGCAGAGGGGGCAGCCTTAAGCTGCGCCTCCTCTGCTGTCACCGCGTGTCAGCTGACTTTTGGTAAAGGCCATGCGCTGCCGCGCAGTGGGGCCGGCCGGCAGGCCATCGCTTTTACCAGACCCTGCAGCTATTCGCCGGGACCATCGGTGCGCCCTTCTTGCAGCTGAAGGCAGCTGCAAAGCCCGGCTGGTTGACGATCGCTCCGTTGGCCCGGAAGTGATCGGGCGAGTGCGGGTCGGTGAGCACCTGCTGGCGCACGCTCTCGGGCCGGGCGTTCTCGCACCAGTTCTGCGCAAAGCCGATGTAGAACCGCTGCGCCGCGTTATAGCCGTTGGTCTTCGCGTTCAAATCGACCTTGTCGGCCTTGGCGCGCTCCATGTAAGCGAGGTAAGCCAGCACCAGGCCGCCGTTGTCGGCGGTGTTCTCGCCCAGCGTCAGCTTGCCGTTCACCTTGACGTCGTCGACCGCGGTGAAGCTGCCGTACTCGTTCACCAGGCAGTCGGTGCGGCTCTCGAACTTCTTCGCGTCCTCCGGCGTCCACCAGTCGCTCAGGTTGCCCTTGGCGTCGAACTTGCGCCCTTCATCGTCGAAGCCATGGGTCAGCTCGTGGCCGATGACGGCGCCGATGTGGCCATAGTTCACGGCGTCGTCCTGGCTCTTGTCATAGAAGGCGGGCTGCAGGATTCCGGCAGGGAAGTTGATGTCGTTCATGCTGGGGTCGTAGTAGGCGTTGACCGTCGGCGGCGTCATGCCCCATTCATTGTGATCGACGGGTTGGCCGATCTTGGCCAGCTGACGGTCGTTCTCAAACGCGATGCCGCGAAACTTGTTGCCCAGCGCGTCGTCGGGCTTGATCTCCAGCTTCGAGTAGTCGCGCCACTTGTCCGGGTAGCCGATCTTGTTGGCGATGGCGTCGAGCTTCTCCTTGGCCCGAACCTTGGTCGCGGGCGACATCCAGTCGATCTGGTCGAGATCGCGGGCCATGGCGCCCTCGATGTCGTGTACCATCTCCAGCGTCTTGGCCTTGCTGTCGCCGGCAAAATACTGTGCGACATAGACCTGCCCCAGGGCCTCGCCCAGTGCGCCGTCCACCGAGTTCGAGCAGCGTTTCCAGCGCGGGCTCTGCTCCGGCTGTCCGGTCAGGGTGCGGCCGTAGAAGGCGAAGTTCTCGTCGTCGAAGCGTTTGGGCAGGCGATTGGCCGCAGCCGTTAGCGCGTGATAGCGCATGTAGGCCTTCAGTGTGTCGAGATCGGCGCTCTGAATCTGCTTGATCACCTCGGTGAGGAACTCCGGGTTGCCGTTATTGATCTCCGTAATGGCGGGGGCATGCATAGCCTCGCGGAATGCGGCGAACGAATCGGGATCGATGGTCTCGTTGAACTTCTCGATCGTCTGCAGGTGGTAGACCTTCTCCGGATCGCGCCGCTCGGTCACCGGCATGGAGGCCTTGGCGAGCTTGCTCTCGAAGGCCATAATGGCATCCGCGTCGCGCTTTGCCTTCGCCTCTGGAGTTCCCGAAAGCACCAGCATTTTGGCGACATGATCGACGTACTGCTTGCGCAGGGTCTCGTCCTTCTCGCCCGGGCGCAGGTAATAGTCGCGCTCGGGAAGCCCCAAGCCTCCTTGATCGATGAAAGCGATCTGCTTGGCCGCGTTTTTGAAGTCCTGCTGCTCGCCGTAGCTGAAGAAGACGTCGACGCCGTTCCGCTGAAGATGTCCGACCACGGGAGCCAGCTCGCCCAGGGCGTTGATGCCATCGATCTCATCTAGCATCGGCTTCAGGGGAGCCATCCCCTTGGTCTCGATCGTGCTCTCGTCCATGCAGCTCTTGTAGAAGTCGCCGATCTTCTGCTCGTTGGCCGTGCGGTTCGCGCCCCCGGCAGCGGCCTTGGTCAGGATGCCGTTCAGCGACTGCGAGTTGACGTTATAGAGAGCGTAGAACTGATCGACGCCCGCCTGATCGGCCGGAATCGGGTGGTTAGCCGCGAAGCGTCCGCAGGCAAACTTATAGAAGTCGTTACACGGATCGACGCCGGTATCGATGGAGGTGGGATCGAAGCCGGGGATGGGCTTGTAGACCTCGGCCGCCTTGGCCGCGCTCGTCTGGGCGGTCCCGGTCTGTGCGCCGGCCCACGCAGCCAGCAGAACCGCTCCAGCTCCCAGGGCAACTCTTCCCATTCCCCACCGTCTCTCTCGCTGTTTCATCATTTGATCGAGCCTCCCGACCCGCGTCGAACGCTGTCCTTTTGTATCATCGCGATAGCCGCGAACCGCGGTTGTATCGGAAAATTCAAAGCCTATGGCCTGCTGGCCGGGCCCACTGCGCGTGGAAGCCACCCCAGCGAGCAGGCTCGCCTGGACCCCGGTGCGCGGTCCCTTCGTGACGTGTGTACTCCCTTCGGGGTGAAGGCTCCCATTGGTCGCTTGCGTAAATCTTCGCGCCGACCCGCGAGAGGCCTACGCCAAAGGTTCTTCCGCCGTGCGCGAAGCACCCATTGGCGGGCGCTCCCCGTCTGTGAAAGAGTAGTAACTGGATACGCGTGGCCTGTCATGCCGGTTCTCTGGATCATCTCCGCCCGTCCGCGGCTTCGCAAGATGCCGCAATCCCGCCTGCTCACTCTTCTCCTGCTTTTTGTGACGAGTCTCGCCGCGCTCCCGGGATTCGCCCGCAGCCCCGGCCCCTCCACCAGCATTCCCCTGGAAGATCTCGGCTACCAGAGCATGCCCAACCAGTTCATGCTGGCGGGCAGCTCCATGCTGACGCTCGACTACGTCGATAACAAGCACCTTCTGCTCACCTATAACGTGAAGCGCCTGCTCAAGCGCCTTCCCGACTGCCCCGCCAGCGATCAGGACCGGATCGTCGAGGCGCTCCTGCTCGAGCTTCCCTCCGGCAAGGTGCTGGCCCGGACCGAATGGCGCACCCACGACCGCGGCATGTACCTCTGGAACCTGGGACAGGGAAGGTTCATGCTGCGGGTCCGCGACGAGCTCTCCACCTTCGCGCCCATGATCAACCTGTCCCACGGCGACGCCTTCCGGCTGCAGTCGTTCATCCGCTCCGACCGCCGCATCGGGGGCATCCTCTTCTCCCCCGAAGCCGACCTGATGCTCGTCGAGACCTTGGACCCGCCCAAGCCCAAAGCCACGATCTACGGTGACGTCCATAGCAGCGATCAAGACCAGGACGACGACGGTCCCGGCTCCACCCCCGTCCAGATCCACTTCCTGCGGCTCGTTCAGAAGACCGGCGACGAGATCGAGGTCCACCCCGGAGGAATCATCCACTCGAAGAGCGCCGGGCGTATCCCGGCCAACTCCGCCGGATACATCGCCACGCTCGACCAGGGGCAGCAGCACTGGGCCTTCAACTTCCAGAGCTACGGCGGCAAGGTGAAGGAGCTGGCCGCCTTCGACTCCACCTGCCGGCCCTCTCCCATCCTCGTCAGCCCCAGCGAGTTCATCGCCTTCGGCTGCCACACGAGCCACACCCCGCAGGTGGTCGGCGCCTTCAACCTGCGCGGCGAGGAGATGTGGGAGCAGAACATGACCGAGAGCTACGTCGCCCCGACCTTCGCCTACGCTCCCGGCAGCGGCCGCTTTGCCTTCAGCCGCCTGCTGACGCGAACCGCCCTGATCGACAACACCTCGGTCTCGCCGGAGATGTTTGATGGCCAGAGCATCATCGTCTACCAGATCGACAGCGGGCAGCAGCTGCTCCGGATCGACGCCTCGCCCATCGCCCGCGTGGGCCAGAACTACGCCCTCTCCCCTGACGGCCTGGGGCTGGCTGTAGTGCGCAACCAGGCGGTCGAGATCTACGACCTTCCACCCCTGTCCCCCAAAGATCGCGCGGCGGTGCAGATGGCCCAGCAGTCGGCTCCCCACATCGATGGCGACCCGGGAGCCAGGCTCTCGAGCGGCGATGGCGCTGCTACCAGCATTCCCGCAGGGATGACCCTGCCGAACGCGACCGGCAATGCGAGCGCCACCGCCCAGCAGACGGGTGCTGCGCCAGCCGCTCCGGCGAACGCCTCTGCGGAGCGAGGCCAGAATCAGGATCAGGATCAAGGCCAGGGCCAGACCCCGCCGTCATCTGCGCCTCCTCCGCCTGCGCCGCCTCCAGACTCCGCCCCGGCTCCGTCCGCGGCTCAAGGAGACGAGCAGCCCACACGACGCAAGCCCCCCTCGCTCTACGCCCCTGGAGAGAAGCACGACGGAACCCCTCAGCAGGAAGAGCCGCGGTAAATCCTTTCGCTTATCGTTTGGCAGGAGGAGTCGTTTTAGCCGCGTTCCGAATGGCCGCCTCTAAAGTTGCCCTCCCCACATTCCCCTCCCAGAAGCTTCTGATTGTTCCGTCCCTTCCGATGAGCACGAGGGAAGGAATGTCGTGAACCTTGTATGAATCAGAGGTGACAAAGTCAGCATCCGTAAGTGTGGGAAGGATGGGCGGGTGCTGCGAGAACCATCGTTTATCGCGGCTCGCAGGGTCGAAGGAGACACCCCAGAGGGTAAGGACGTCTTTATGCGCTGTAGCGACCTCTTCGACCATAGGCCTCTGGCGGATGCAGGGACCGCACGAGACCGACCAGAAGTCCAGCAGAACCAGCTTGCCCCGCATCGATGCCAGGTCAACTGCATTGCCGTCGAGGTCCGAGAGCTTGAAGTTCGGCGCCGGTCTTCCGATCCACTCTTTGCGAATCGTCAGGTCAGGCAGGTCTTTCATGGCGAGCAGCCATTGCGGCGCGGGACGATGAAACTCCACCTGATCGAAGACGATTCTCCAGGTCGCCGAAGGACCGGTGCCATGAGGTCCAGTGGGAAACTTCACCTCCTTGCGGAGGATGAGATGAAGGTCCGAGCAGATGGAGTAGGTGGTGGCGGGAACGGGAGGAGCGTCCGGATCGGTAGAACGATAGCGCACCTCGAGGATGCGGCAGGGAACAGGAGACCCGTTCAACGGCAGCTCTTCTGTGCCCGTCTCCCGAACGGACTCTACATCGGTCGCGGCCCTGGTCCAGGAGGCAACGACGATCAGGTTAAATGAGACAGTGCGGGCACCCTTCCAATCGGGCCCAAACTTCACCGCGCCTGTTCTGGCACCCGGATGCGCAGGGGGGCGAGGGCTCTCGAAGGGCGATGCCTCGGCGGCAACGCTGGTCTCGAACTGAACTCCGGAGGACTCTGTGGAGGAGCCTTCCGGCAACATCCAGCCCTTCCCCCGGATCTCGTAGCCTTCGGGATTCTTGTAGGCGTCCTGCGCGCTTTCAAGAAGCTGCTGCGGGCTTTGCCCGTATGCATGTAAAGCCGGAATCGCCAGCAACAGGAGCCACTTGAACATGATCGCCTCCGGAAAGCTCAGGGAGGAGCAGTTTAGCGCGATTCGGACGTGACAAGCGTAAGGGAAAAGGCTGAAGGGAGGTGCGGGCCTGGAGGTTCAGGCAAGCAAAAAGCCAGCTCTCATATCGAGCTGGCTTTTTGAATGACGTTGGAGCCTGGCTTAGGCGGCCTTGGGGGCGACCACAGCCTTGACGCGGGCGTTCAGGCGGGCCTTGTAGCGGCTGGCGGTGTTCTTGTGCAGGACACCCTTCTGGACGCTCTTGTCGAGTACCGAGACGGTGGCGCTGTAGACGGCCTTGAGGTTGGAGGCGTCGCCCTTGGCGATGGCCTCGCGCAGGGTGCGCAGGGTTCCACGCAGCCTGCTCTTGTTGGCGCGGTTGACCGCGGTCTTGGTCTCGGTCTGACGGGCGCGCTTCAGCGAAGAAATATGATTTGCCATTACTTAAACTCTCTCTTCTAACCCGGAATTGTCTCGGGAATTGGGATGCAGGCCTCAGGCTGGCCAGAAACACAGCCTGACCGATCCCCTGCAATCTCTAAGTCTAGAGAAATTGGGCCTCGAGGTCAAGAGAAACAGGCGATATCGGACGATTCAAGAATCATGGCTGGCAGGCCCCTACGCATACCAATAAAACCCCCGCCCCGACTTCCGTCCCAGCCACCCTGCATCGACCATCCGGACCAGCAGCGGGCAGGGCCGGTACTTCGGGTCGCCGATCCCGTCCTCGAGTACCCGCATGATATCCAGGCAAACGTCGAGCCCGATGAAGTCGGCCAGCGTCAGCGGCCCCATCGGGTGCGCCATCCCCAGCTGAAAGATCCTGTCCACCGCCTCCGGCGTCGCGACCCCCTCCATCACCGCGAAGATCGCCTCGTTGATCAGCGGCATCAGCACGCGGTTCGAGACGAAGCCCGCGGCATCGTTCACCTCGACCGCAGTCTTGCCCATCCTCGTCGCCAGAGCCTCGACGGTCGCGAAGGTCGCCTGCGAGCTCTGCAACCCGCGGATCACCTCCACCAGCTGCATCACCGGCACCGGATTGAAGAAGTGCATCCCGATCACCTGCTGCGGCCGCGAGGTCTGGGCGGCAAGCTTCGTGATCGAGATGGAGCTGGTATTGGTCGCCAGAATGGTCTCGGGGCGCAGAATGCGGTCGAGATCGCGGAAGATCGCCGCCTTGACCTCGAAGCGCTCGGTCGCCGCCTCGAGGGCGAGATCGGCGGCTGCCAGCCGTTCTCGATCAAGTACCGGAGTAATGCGACCACGAGCCTCGTCGGCCTGCTGTTGCGTCAGCGTCCCCTTCGTCACCTCGCGGGCAAGGTTCTTCTCGATGGTGGCCACGCCGCGGTCGAGCAGGTTCTGGGCGATGTCCGAGAGCAGAACCTCGAATCCCGACCTCGCCGCGACGTGGGCGATGCCGTTGCCCATGGTTCCGGCACCCAGTACGGCGACGGTTGTGATCCCGCTCACTTCTGCTGCTCCAAACCAGCGATAACAGGCGCGACCAGAAGCACGGTGATGTTGTCGTTTCCGCCCTTTTGATTCGCCGTCTCGACCAGTCTGCGGCAGGCCGCATAAAGATCCGCCTGCGTGGGATGAGAAGGAACTTTCGCAAGAGCCCCGGCGATCTCGCTCTCAGAAAGCTCGTTGGTCAGGCCATCGGACGCCAGCAGATAGATCTCCTCGGGACGGGGAACGCGGGCCTGAATCTCCGGCTTCACGCTCGAGTGCGAGCCGACCGCGCGGGTGATCAGGTTGCGCATCGGCGACTCCGTCGCCTGGGCCGGGGTGATCTGGCCGGCGCGAACCTGCTCCTCCACCAGCGAATGGTCGTCGGTCAGGCGCTTGAGGCGGCTCTCGTGCCAGAGATAGCAGCGGCTGTCGCCGACGTGGACCAGCCACAGCGTGGACGTGCCCGGCTCGTCGTTCTGCGGGTGATCGTGCAGCAGGCCCACCAGCGTAGTTCCCATGCCGGAGAGCTGAGGAGTTCGCCGCGCCTGCTGGAAGATGGCGCGGTTGGCAGCCTCGATTGCGGCCTGGATGCGGGCTGCGGCGGGCATCGGGCCAGCGCCGTTCGGAACAGCGCTATGGGTCAGGTGAGCCAGGAAGGTCTCGGCGGCCAGATGGCTGGCGACCTCGCCGCCAGCGGCTCCCCCCATGCCGTCGCAGACCACGAAGACGCCCGCCTGCGCGACGGCTCCACAGCTGTCCTCGTTGCCCCGGCGAACGCGGCCGCGGTCCGATAGCATGGCGAAGATGGGGTCCCTGGGTTCCATGAAAAATAATCGGTCCGCAACAAACGATACACGGACGGATGCCGAAGACAAAGGGCAAGTTGGACCGAGGGCGGGAATCCAGGAAGGAGAATGGCCTGCCGGCCGAGCGCAGTGGGCTCGCGCGGCAGCGCAGGCTCTTCCCGCTTGAGTTAATGTTAGGGGATGGGCAACCGCATTCTGCTGGGCGACAATCTCGAAGCGCTGCGGCAGATGGAGAGCGATTCGGTAGAGCTGATCTACGTCGATCCCCCTTTCAACACCGGCCGCCGCCAGACCCGCCCCCGCCTGCGCACCATTCGCGACGAGGCCGGCGACCGGACCGGCTTCGGAGGCCACCGCTACCGCACCGAGCGGATAGCCCCCGAAGAAGCCAAGCCCGACTCCGGCTATCACGACCAGTTCGACGACTTCCTCGGCTTCCTCCGTCCGCGCATGGAGCAGGCCTACCGCGTGCTCTCGCCCACCGGCTCGCTCTTCTTCCACATCGACTACCGCGAGGTCCACTACTGCAAGGTGATGCTCGATGAGATCTTCAGCGCCGGCGGCACAGTGCCCGGCCGCGAGTGCTTCCAGAACGAGATCATCTGGGCCTACGACTATGGAGCCCGCTCCAGGCGCCGCTGGCCAGCCAAGCACGACAACATCCTCTGGTACACGAAAGATCCCGCGCAGTACACCTTCAATCTCGATGAGTGCGACCGCATCCCCTACATGGCCCCAGGCCTGGTGGGAGCCGAGAAGGCCGCGCGCGGCAAGTCCCCCACCGACGTCTGGTGGCACACCATCGTCTCGCCCACCGGCAGGGAGAAAACCGGATACGCCACCCAGAAGCCCCTCGGAGTCCTCGAGCGCATCGTTAAGGTCCACAGCCGCCCCGGCGAGCAGGTGCTCGACTTCTTCGCCGGCAGCGGAACCACAGGCGAGGCCGCGGCCCGCAACGGACGCAGGTTCGTGCTGATCGACGAGAACCCCGAGGCCATCCGGATCATGGAGCGGCGGCTGGCGAGCTATCTCGACGCTACCCAGCCCGGCGATGCGCTCCCCGACCAGACCGCGCCCGATCCGAACCCCGACAAACTCCCGGCAGTGGGGACAGTTAGAATCGTTCCATGAAGTATCTCGTGGCTTTGCTCGCAGTTGCAGGCATCGTCGTCTCGGCGATGGCGCTGCATGTGCACTATATGGACCCCTCCCAGGCTCCTCCCTGTGCTGTGACGGAAAAGTTCGACTGCGGCGCCGTCAATCACAGCCGCTTCGCCGTCTTTCCTGCCCGCACCTTCGACGAGCCACCCACCGGCGGCCATCACATTCCCATCGCCGCCATCGGAATCGTCGGCTACGTCCTGATCGGTGGCTTCGCCCTGGCCGGATGGCGCTGGCTCGCCTTTCAGGCTGCCTTCGGGGGATTCCTCGGCGCCTGCTTTCTGAGCTACCTCGAGGCCTACGTCCTCGAGAAATGGTGCATCTACTGCTTATGGTCGCAGGGAATTTTGACGGTGCTTCTGGTGGTCACGGGGCTGATGCTGGCCATCCGATCCATACAGGCGCAAAGAGCCTGGGAACGATAACGGGAAGGGTCGAGGCGAAGAGAGCGATGTGGCCAAGAGTGCTGATGCAGCTGGTGGAACTGTTGCCGCATGTGTCGCGGCTGTTGCCTGTCGCCGACCGCTACCTTTCGTCGAAGACGAACAATGAGGCGGTGCTGACCGCGATGGCGGAAGGAGTCCATGCCGACCTCGGCCAGGTAGCGAAGGCTCACTCGACGCTTCACCGGCAGCTGCAGGAGCAGGGCGCGCAGATCTTGCTCCTTGCTGCGGACCTGCGCAGCGCGCGCGAGACGATCGAGCGCTCCGAGCGCCGCATCATGGAGCTCGAGCAGAAGGTCGCCTCCTTCAATCTCTGGATCAAGCTGGGTTGCAGCGGCGGCCTGGTGCTTCTGCTGATCGTCCTCGGGCTTCTGCTGCGCAAGTAATCGACAGGGCCCGCGCGGCAGCGCTCAAGCGTAGAATATCCGCATGGGAATCAGCCGCGAACAAGCGCTCGACTGCTTCAGGAGCGACGACCTGATCGGCATCGGCATGGAAGCCGACGCGATCCGCCGCCGTCTTCATCCCGAGGGCGTGGTCAGCTACATCATCGACCGCAACATCAACTACACCAACTTCTGCACCGAGTACTGCACCTTCTGCGCCTTCTATCGCCCGCTCAAGGGAAAGATGGCCTCCGAAGGCTACATCCTCGACTTCGAGACGATCTACCAGAAGATCGCCGAGACCGTCGAGATGGGCGGCACCGGCGTGCTCATGCAGGGCGGCCTGCATCCCGATCTCAAGATCGACTGGTTCGAGCGCCTCTTCACCGGCATCCGCGAGCGCTTCCCCTCCATCTGGCTGCACTGCCTCTCCGCCAGCGAGATCCTCGCCATCGCCGAGTACTCCGAACTCAGCCTGCGCGACACCATCCTGCGTCTGCGCGACGCCGGTCTGCAGTCGATCCCCGGCGGCGGCGCCGAGATCCTCGATGACGAGGTCCGCCACCGCATCGCCCGGCTGAAGTGCAAGACCGAGGACTGGGTCTCGGTGCATCGCACCGCGCACGAGCTGGGCATGCGCACCACCGCGACCATGATGTTCGGCGTGGGCGAGACCATCGAGCAGCGCGTGAACCACTTCGAGGTCGTCCGGCGCCTGCAGGAGGAGACCGGAGGCTTCACCGCCTTCATCCCCTGGAGCTTTCAGCCCAACAACACCGCGCTCGGCGGACGCGGATGGGACGAGGCCACCTCGGTCGAGTACCTGAAGACACTCGCCATCAGCCGCATGGTCCTCGACAACATCGAGAACGTACAGTCGAGCTGGGTGACGCAGGGCCTGAAGGTGCTGCAGATGGGGCTGCGCTTCGGCGGCAACGACGTCGGCTCGGTGATGCTCGAGGAGAACGTGGTCAAGGCCGCCGGAACCTCGAACTGCACCACCGAAGAGGAGCTACGGCGCGTGATCCGCGACGCCGGCTTCAAGCCCGTGCAGCGGGATACGCTCTATCGCACCATGTTCCTCAACTGATCGCTATGGTCGTCGATCGCCTTGATCATCTCGTACTCACGGTTGCCGATCTCGAGGCCACCTGCGACTTCTACTCGAGCGTGCTGGGCATGGAGATCGTGCGCTTCGAGGGCCGCGCAGCCTTGAAGTTCGGCACGCAGAAGTTCAATCTCCACCAGGCAGGTGCGGAGTTCAAGCCCTATGCTCGAAGACCGACGCCGGGTTCCGCGGACCTCTGCCTGATCGTCCGAACGCCGCTGAATGAGGTGATTGCAGAACTTCAGGCCAGAGGCATCTCCCCCGAGCTGGGACCGGTGGAGCGAACCGGGGCGCAAGGAACGATTCTCTCGGTCTATCTTCGCGACCCGGACGGAAACCTGATCGAACTCTCCAACTATCTCTAATCCTGTCGCGGCAAGGTCTGGACAGCGATTTTCGGCGATCTTTATTTTGGAGGGAACCGGACCCCTCTCAAGCCCGGTCACGTAGAATCAGGTTCGATAGATTTGTGCCTCTGGAGTTTGCATTCTGTTCCTGTCTCTCTCATCGATGACGTCGGCGCTGGAGCTGCTGCTGGCCCCGAACGGCTTCAGCCACTACATGCGCCGTCACGTCCTCGACCAGACCTTCCGGGGACTCTATCGCTGGAACGCCTTCGACACCGTGATGCTGGTGCCGTACTTCATCGTGATGCTCATCCTGGCGTTCTACGGCATTCATCGCTATCAGCTGGTGTGGCTGTACTACAAGAATCGCAAGAACGCTGCGAAGTGGGACCAGCCGCCCGCGCGCTGGACTGAGGGAGAGCTTCCCTTCGTCACCATTCAGCTTCCCATCTTCAACGAGCAGTTCGTCATCGACCGACTGATCGACGCCTGCTGCCGGTTGAACTATCCGCGCGACCGCTTCGAGATTCAGGTGCTCGACGACTCCACCGACGAGACCACCGAGGTGGCGCAACAGATCGTCTCTCGCTACGCGACCGGCTTCGCCGGGATGGACCCCCAGCCCATCGTCTACATCCATCGCACCAACCGGCACGGCTACAAGGCGGGCGCGCTCGATGCCGGGTTGAATGTGGCGCGCGGTGAATTTGTAGCGATCTTCGACGCGGACTTCGTTCCTCCGCGCGAGTGGGTGATGCAGGTGATCCATCACTTCGCCGAGCCCGGCATCGGCATGGTGCAGACGCGATGGACGCACCTCAACCGCGACTATAGCTTCCTCACGCAGGTGGAGGCCATCATGCTCGACGGCCACTTCGTGCTCGAGCATGGAGGCCGCTCGCGTGCCGGAGTCTTCTTCAACTTCAACGGCACCGCGGGCATGTGGAGGCGCGAGACCATCTCGAGCGCCGGCGGATGGCAGCACGACACCCTCACCGAAGACACCGACCTGAGCTATCGCGCCCAGATGGCGGGGTGGAAGTTCAAGTACCTGCAGGACGTCGAGTGCCCGGCCGAACTCCCCATCGAGATGACCGCCTTCAAGACCCAGCAGGCGCGCTGGGCCAAGGGCCTGATCCAGACCGGCAAAAAGATTCTGCCGCGGGTGATGAAGAGCGATGCACCGTGGCACACCAAGCTCGAGGCCTGGTATCACCTGACCGCGAACCTCAGCTATCCTCTGATGATTGTGCTCAGCGTTCTGCTGATGCCGGCGATGATCATCCGCAGTTGGCAGGGGGTTCTGCAGATGGTGCTGATCGATCTTCCGCTCTTCATGGCGAGCACGATGTCGGTCTCGAGCTTCTACCTGGTCTCGCAGAAGGAGCTCTACCCGAAGAGCTGGGGCCGCACCTTGCTCTATCTGCCCTTCCTGATGGCGCTCGGCGTGGGCCTCACCATCACCAATACGAAGGCCGTGATGGAAGCTCTGTTCGGCATGCAGAGCGCATTCGCCCGCACCCCTAAGTACCGCGTGAACAAGAAAGGCGAGAAGAGTCAGGCCAAGAAGTATCGCAAGCGCCTCGGCATCATCCCCTGGATCGAGCTGGCCGTCGGATGCTACTTCGCCTTCACCGTCTGGTATGCCTTCACCACCGAGAACTACTTCACCGTGCCCTTCCTGGTGCTCTTCGTCTTCGGCTATTGGTACACCGGCCTGCTGAGTCTTCTGCAGGGACGCTTCGAGCGCTTCGGCAACGCTGGGCAGGAGTTCCACGAGAAGCCGTACCCGATGGGAATCTAGAGAATAGAGACTAAGGCCTGCCGGCCAGTCACTTCGTGACGTGTATATCCCCTTCGAGTCGCGGCTCCCGTTGGTCGCTTGTGAGAATGTTTGCGCCGACCAACGGGAGGCCCTGGGCGAAGCCGGTACACGCGTCACGAAGTGACCGCCCCACGCGCAGTGGGCTCGGCCGGCAGGCCTTAGTCTTGAATAGCTTGATAAACCGAGGAGCATCCTTTTGAAGACAACGATTAAATTACTGGCGGCTCTGTTGAGTCTCGGCAGCGCATGTCACGCCCTCGACTCCGTCCCCAAGCCCGAGTACCATCAGCGCCGAGTCGCGCTCGCTGCGAAGATGCACGGAGGCGTGGCGATCCTCTTCGCCAACGACGAGCCCTCGCTCGAGTACCAGGACTACCGTCAGGATGAAGACTTCTACTACCTGACAGGATGGAATGAGCCCGGCGCGGCGATGGTTGTAATCCCACCGGCCGATGCCCAGCCCGAGACCCCCGGTACAGCTCTCGGAGGCCGCGCCGCGCAGCCCTATCGCGAGATTCTCTTTCTCCCCTCGCGCAATCTACGTATGGAAAAATACACCGGCGTAAAGCTCGACGCCGCGACTGCAGGCGCGGCAGCCGAGACCGGCTTTGAAGAAGTCCTTCCCCTGACCGAGTTGCCTGCCGTGCTCAACCGGCTGGCGCAGTCCGACCGCATGCGGCTGCGCAACGCCTGGGTCGAGAAGAACTCACCCAAGGCATCGGCGCTGCTCAACTTCACCGCGGCCACGCTGGGCGGTCCCGAGATCGAACCCGCGGGTGACGTCTCCCAGCCCATCATGCAGCTGCGCGCCATCAAGTCCCCCGCCGAGATCGAGCTCATCCGCAACGCCTCCGACGCCTCCATCGCCGCGCAGATCGCGGGCATGCACGCCATCAAGCCCGGCGTCCGCGAGCGCACCGTCGCCGGCGTCGAGCTGGCGAAGATGATGCAGGAGGGATGCGAGCGGGCGAGCTATCCGCCCATCGTGGGCTCAGGCCTGAACTCCACCACGCTGCACTACAGCGAGAACGCGCACACCATGAAGGCGGGCGAGACCGTCGTGATCGACGAGGCGGGCGAGTACAGCATGTACGCCTCCGACATCACCCGCACCATGCCGGTCGGGGGCCGCTTCACGCCGCGTCAGCGCGAGATCTACGACCTCGTGCTGGGAGCGCAGCGCGCGGCGGCTGCGGCCTTCGTCGCGGGCAGGTCGACCATCAACGACCCCGAGCACAAGCGGCCTAATTCGCTCGATCAGGTCGCCTTCGACTACGTCAACGCGCACGGCAAAGACCTGCACGGCCAGCCGCTGGGTCAGTACATGGTCCACGGCCTGGGCCACCTGGTCGGCATCGACGTGCACGATCCCTGGGACTATTCGAAGCCGCTCGAGAAGGGAATGGTCTTCACCATCGAGCCCGGAATCTACCTCCCGGAGGAAGGGATCGGCGTCCGCATCGAGGACGTCTTCTACGTGGACCGGGACGGCAAGCTGGTCGACCTGATGGAGAAGCTCCCGCACGAGGCCCCGGAGATCGAGGCCATCGTGCAGGGAAAGAAGTAGACCGTATTCTCCAGAGACGAAGAGGCCCGGCATCGCGCCGGGCCTCGTTGCGTTCCAAACAAACTACCAGCGAATGCCGAAGGTAACCGGGATATATTCGGTACGCTTGTTGTTCTCCGGGTAGAGTCCTGCGACTGAGTTCGAGCTGGGCTGGTTGTCGACCCACACATAGCGAACTTCGCCGAAGAGCTTCTCCGAGGCGAAGCGCGAGAAGCGATAGGTAAAGCCGATGCCGCCGTTCACGCCGCCCGCGTTGTTCGAGTAGTGATCGAAGGTCTGGTTCTGGGTGAACTGATAGCAGAAGCCGAAGAAGTCGCAATAGGAACCCGTCTGGGGCAGGGTGAAGTTCGTGACCTTGCGGTAGAAACCGCCGCCGCCGATGACATACCCCCCAAGCCTCTCTCCTTGGTAGTAGGTGTACATCGGGTTCAACGTAAGCGACCACATGTGGGAGTTGCCGTCGAGTCCGGAGAAGTCAATCGGAGCGCCGGTATCATCGACGAGCCCAAGATTGTTGTACCGGCTGAACTGGCGGTCGAGATTGCCCCCGGTCATGCCGAACTTGTCATAGTCATACTGCAGCAGCACGGCGAACTTCTTGTTGAAGTTGTAGCCCGCGCCCACCTGGAACTTGAAGCTGGTCCCCAGCTCCTTGCCGCTCGATCCGGTGGGGACGTTGAAGCCCACGCCACCCTCGAAGGTCAGCTTGTTCGATCCATCGGTGTTGTGCCAGCGGTCCTTGTAGTTGGTGCGGCGGCCATAGCTGCGGCGCGGCGGCGGCTGGTCGCCGGGCGCCGAAGGAAGATCGGAGCTTGCGCTGGACAGAACGCTCGCTCCCGGGGCAGCGGCGTCGGCGGCTGCCCTCTCGTCGGTCCCGATGCTCGAGCTATAGCTGAGCTCCGACGGCCTCGCCAGGTCGGGCTTCGGCAGATCGATGGGAGCCATCAGGCTCGCCTTCAGGTCAACGGCCTTTCCCGCGCCGGCCGGGGTCTGCGCGATGAGGCACAGGCTGGCCGCAACGCTCAGGAAAGCGGCGGCCGCGGTACGCGCCACCACTGCGGAGAGACGGTTTCTCTTGATCGAACTGCTGGTTGAATACATCCTTCGGCTCCCTAAAGTGAAAATCTAATCTCGTGTAACCCTAAATTCTTGTTCTTGTTGTGTCCGGGTTCTGTTCTTGTTCTGTAGGACGCATGAAACCCGGATTTGGATGACAGATTGTTTCAGCTTACGGCAAGCCAAAGAAAAGGGCATCCCGCGATGGGACGCCCTTTTCTTCTCAAACCTTTGGCCTGCCGCCTTCGTGAAGCGTGTACCGGCAACGCCCGAGGGCCTCCCGTTGGGTCGGCGCAAACATCTTCGCAAGCGACCAATGGGAGCCCCACCCCAAAGGGCAAATACGCGTCAAGAAGTGACCGCCCCACGCGCAGTGGGCCCGCGCGGCAGCGCCTGCCTTAGTGGATGTCGAACTGCTCCGGGTGAAGGCTCGGGTCGGACTTGACCAAAATCGTCTTGCCCACCATCTCCTCCATCTCCTGCAGCCACTTGGTCGACGACTTCAGTTGCTTGACCACATCCGGATGCACCCGCAGCATCACGTCGCCGCGGTCCAGATGCCTGGACATCTTGCGCATCTCCACATAGATATCGTTGCAGACGGTCACCGGCGACTTCACCATGCCGGTTCCCGCGCAGATCGAGCACTGCGTCGAGAGCGTGCGTTCCAGTGACTGCTTGACGCGCTTGCGGGTGATCGCCACCAGGCCGAAGTCGTTGAACTGCAGAATCTTCGAGGGCGCTCGATCGTTCTTCAGCTCTTCTTCAAGAGCCGCCATCACCTTGGCGCGGTTCTTGCGCTCATCCATATCGATGAAGTCGATGATGATGATGCCGCCCAGGTCGCGCAGCCGGATCTGGCGCACGATCTCCGGGATCGCGTCGAGGTTGGTCTTGACGATGGTGTCCTCGAGCCGCGCCGTCTTGCCCACGTACTTGCCGGTGTTGATGTCGATGGCGACCAGGGCCTCGGTCTGGTTGATCACGATCGATCCACCGGACTTCAGCCACACCTTCGAGCGCAGCGCCTTATTGATCTCTTCCGTGATGCCGAACTGCTCGAACAGCGGCGTCTCCTTGGTGTAGAGCTTCACGCGGCGGATCAGCGACGGCTGGAAGCGCTGCAGGAAGCGCAGCACGCGCTCGTACTCGCTCTCCGTATCCACCCAGATGGCGGAAAAGTTATCCGTCACCTGATCGCGCAGGATGCGCTCGACCAGGTTGAGGTCGTGATAGATCAAGGCCGGCGACTTCGAGGCCTCCGAGCGCTGCTTGATGTCGGCCCAGAGGTGCAGAAGGAAGCGCAGATCGCTGCGCAGCTCCTCTTCGCTCGCGCCCGCCGCGGCGGTGCGGACGATGAAGCCGCCCGAGGCCTCGCCCTTCTCGCTCAGCAGAATCTCCTTCAGGCGGCGGCGTTCGGAGTCCGACTCGATCTTGCGTGAGACGCCGGTGTGGTTGACCGTCGGCATGAAGACCAGGAAACGCCCGGGAAGGGCGATGTGCGAGGTGATGCGCGCGCCCTTCTTGGCGATCGGCTCCTTGGCGATCTGCACCAGGATCTCCTGGCCCGGCTTCAGCAGCTCGGTGATGGCGGGAAGATTGGTCGCCTGCATGGAACTGCGCCCCCGCCCACGGCCTCCACTGCGCTCGCGGTCTCCACCGGAGTGGCGTCCACGATCGCGTCCGCCTCCACGACGGTCGCGGCGTCCGCGACGACGATCGAGATCTCGGCTGCTGCGCTCCTGCGGGGCGGCTCCGTCGGCTGCTGCCGGCTCGCCCTCTTCGACTTCCTCATCTTCCTCTTCGTCTTCTAACTCTTCCGAATTGGCGACCGCATCCTCCGCTCCGGCATGCTCGAAGCTGCCATCGTCGATCGCATCCTCCTCCTCGAAGACATCTTCCTCGTCTTCGAGACCCGAGTGCGTGATGTGGTCGATGGACATGTCGCGGATCATCGTGCCCAGATCGGCCGCGCCCTCCAGCGTCTCCTCCTCGTCGAAGTCGTCCATCTCCTCGATGGAGCTGGCGAAGAGCGTCGCGGGATCGAGAGCGGTCTCGTCGATCTCCTCCTCTTCTTCGACGAAGACCTCCTGACCCGCAGATGGGGTCACGGAGTCCACGGAGCTGGCCGCGACCACGGGAACGCTGTCCTCAAACGCCTGGTGTGCTGCCTCGGCCTCGACCTCGTCGGTGGCCGGCGTGGGCGAAATCATCTCGCCGGTCTCATGGATCGAGGTCAGTTGGTGCTCGTCCGCCGCTGCTTCACCCGCTTGCAGGGTCTCCACCGAGGCAGGCTCCTCGTTCAACGCGGGAGGAACATCCCCTGAGGTGCTCTGGATCAGCTCGGCCTGCTCGATCTCGGCGTGGGGAAGCTCGGAGTGCTCTACCAGATCCTCGATCTGGACCTCGCTCTGAACCCCCTCTTCTTCCTGGGCAGGCGCGTTCTGACGGAACTCACGGGGAGGAGCCGGGTCGAACCGGAGGGAGGCAGAGGCCTCGGTCGGCTCGTACTCGGCAGGTTCCGCATGAGCCTTCTCGTAGACCGTCTCCTCGACCGCAGCCACGCCCGGCTGAACCGTCTCTTCGGTCGTCTCTACAACCGGCTCTTGAACTGTCTTGGCAGGCGCTTCTTCGATGGCCTTCGCGGCTGGCGCGACGGGAACGACGGGCGCGGACTGAGAACGGCGATGCCGCGACAGCGATTCTCCCGGAAGCACCAGGCCGCCGTCCCACCCCGTGGGAATCTCATACCCGGGAGCCGCAGGAGCGGTCGCGGCCGGAGCCTCGGACTTCGCCTCGCCGGCAGGTCCCTCACCGGGCTTGCGGTACTTCGAAAGCGACTCCCCGGGAAGGATGATCGGCTCGGCCGGTGCGGCCTCGGCAGAGTTCTGCTCCTGATTTTCGATGCCGTAAAAAGAGGTTCGGGGAGCGAAGCCGCGGGGAGCGCGACGTCCGCTACGATCCCGTCCGCCACGATCCTGTTCGCCACCTCGGCCACGGTCGCGATCCCGCCCGCCGCGATCATTGCGGCGCTCAGAGCCCCCCTGCGGATACTCATTGACGCCCGACCCGATCTCCGGACCAGCGGCCTCGTGAACGTGGGAGTGGGAGTGTTCGGCGGCCTCCGCGTCCAGGTCGAAGGACGGCTCGTATGCCTCGTCCTCGGCTGCGGCCTCCGTGGCCTGGTTCTCAGGAGATGTTGCCGCCTCACTCACAGGAAGGCCTCCCCGTCCACGGCGGCGTCCGCGCCGGCCACGCCATCTGCGGGCGCCATCGGCTCCAGGAGCAGCCTCCCCGAGGCTCTCCGGGCTTTCTTCCGGGTCGAGGGGAATGAGGGGGATATGGATGGGCTCGGCCGCGTAGCTCTCCTCCGGGGCCTGCTCCTCTCCGCGAGGAGCGCCATACTCTCCGCCGGACTGACGGTCCTTGCCGCCTCCGCGCCGGTCGCGGCGTCCGCGTCCACCGCGATCCCCGCGGTCTCCGCCGCGCTCGCGGTCGCCCTGGGGCGCGCCCTCCAGCGTGACCGGCTCGCGGCGGCCACTGCGCTGTGCGCCGCTGGCGTCGCTCTCGAAGTCGGCCGAGTCCCCGGCCTCCTCCATAAAGTCGGTGATGTAAAGGAAGGCGTCGCGTTCGAGGCCAATGTCCACGAAGCTGGACTGCATGCCTGGAAGCACTCGGGTTACTCGACCGTTATAGATCGACCCCGCCAGCGTGTACTCGTTCTCACGCTCGTAGTAGATCTCAGTTAATGCGTCGTCCTCGACGATGGCAAGCCGCGTCTCATGCGGCGTGCTCGAGATATAGATTTCTTTTGCCATTCTGCTTTCTGCTCTTTCTGCCCCAACGGGCGGCAGACAAGGCGAAGAGCAATCGGAGAGCTTGTACCCAGCAAATCGCTAGGTCAGGCTCACCATAGGCCGGACAGGACCGAAGAAGATGCTTCGAAACTCGAATGTGCGATCAGGAGAGACGGAATCCACCCCTGCCGTGTGCCCTCCGAGAAGACCGGAGAGAACGGAAAAACAACCATCGGATACATCTGGGAAATCTTCGAGCACTTGCTTCCTGCATGCGGACTTTGTGACCGTGACAACCTCGATCTTTGCGATCTGAGGCGGGGCCGTTTGCCATCCGGATGCACTCATCTTCCCTTCAAACCCTGTCCGGCCAACGGATCGATTGACTCTCGCCTGGCCGGCCTTTTCTTTTGAAAACTTCAAAACTTGTGTCGCTCCGGGCGCCCTGTGCGCTCAAGAAGGAGCGGGAATCATCTCCCGGACGGCATCTACAGCCGCGTGGGAGATTTCTTGCTTCTAGTATTGCACTAAAGCCGCTCTTATCGCCAGCCGGCAGGCCTAGTTCACAAAACGCCGCATCCGGATATTCATCACGATCCCCAAAGCCAAAAAAGTAAACAGGATCGACGACCCTCCATAGCTCATCAGGGGCAAAGGAATCCCCGTAACCGGCATCAGCCCCACCACCATGCCGATGTTCACCGCAATCTGAAAGACGATCACCGCCACCACCCCCATGATGATGTACGACCCGGGAAGGTCGGCGGCGGTCTGGGCGTTCTGGATCAGCCGCATCAGGATCAGGAAGTAGAGCAGCAGCACCCCCATGGCCCCGATGAACCCGTGCTCCTCGCAGAAGGCCGCAAAGATGAAGTCAGTATAGGGAATCGGCAGAAAGTCGCCCTGGGTCTGGGTTCCTTTATTCGCGCCCTTGCCCCATATCCCGCCCGAGCCGACCGCGATCAGCGACTGCCGGATCTGGTAGCCGGAGCCCCTGGGGTCGGAGTCCGGATTGATGAACGCATTGATGCGGGCCTGCTGGTAGGGCTTCAGCCGCTTTCCGCTCTTCCACGCGACCCCTCCGGCGAGGGCCATGCACAGCACCAGGATACCTACCTGCCGCAGCCGGATTCCCCCCAGGAATAGTCCGGCCATCAGCACCGGGAAGTAGGTCAGCGCCGTACCCAGGTCCGGCTGGGTCAGCACCAGCACCATGGGGACGCACACCAGCGCGGCCGCCTTGCCGATATCCCTCCAGGTCAGCTCCTTGCCGGCCAGCGTCCAGAAGTAGTGGGCAACCGCCACGATCAGCACCAGCTTCACCCACTCCGACGGCTGAAAGTGAATGCCGCCGCCCAGGTTGATCCAGCGCCGAGCCCCCAGCACCTTCTGACCCACCAGCTTCACCGCCACCAGAGAGACGATGCTGATGCCATACGCCCAGGGTGCGATATCGATCAGCCGGTGGTAGTCGATCATCGAGATCAGGAACATCAGGAACAGCCCGGCGGCCAGAAAGCCGACCTGTTTATGGTCGAAGCCATGAAACTTGGTGTGCAGCGTCGCCGATTTGATCTCGAGCACGCTAATCACCGAGAGAATGAGGACAAATCCCAGGAGAACCCAGTCGAAGTCGCGGTAGGAGGAGAGGCGGGCCATGTCTGCTTGCCTTCAGCTTATATCCTGCGCGGAGGGCGGGAAGTGCCTTCGGCACCTTTTTGTCTCAATACCCAATATGGGAATCTGGTGCCCGCCCCGCCCTGCTCTACGCCTGATCCAGCACCGAGAAGACCTCAGCCACATTCACCTGAATCGGCGTTCCGGCGATCGTCAGGTCGGCCTCGCGCACCATCTCAAAACCATCGGCGGTATATCGCCGCGCCTCGCGCGCCTCAGGATCGAAACACCACACATGCTCGACGCCGAGAGCGAGATAGTCGTTCAGGCGCGACCGCATCTTCGCCCAGGTGTCCTCCGGGCTCAAACCTCAATGCAAAGCAGCGGAGCCTCCCGCACGATCCGGCTCACCTTCTGTTCCTGCCATGGCTGAATTATGCTCCCGTCATCCCCCGCAGTCATCCGCCAACTTCAGCGCGCCTCAATTCTCTGCAGGCTTTGCGGCCGAAGCATTCGGAGCGGTAGCGCTCTGTGCGGTAGCAGGCAGAGTCGCCGGAGTCTCGGCGATCCGGATATTATTCTCCCGCTTACGCTGCTTGGTGACGAAGGCGTTGATAATTCCTGAGGCAAGCCTGGCGGAGTTATTGCCCCAGTAGCCGTGCTCCCATAGAACTGCCACAACAATGTCGGGGTTGCGGCGAGGGGTCATTCCCACAAACCAGGCGTTAGGAATCGTAGCCTTATTCTTACTGCTCCTGTCGCGTTCGCTCACGACGTCCGCCGTCCCGGTCTTGCCCGCAAAGTCGATGCCTTCCAGGCGGGCAGGATAGGCCGTGCCAATTGGAGCAGAGGTCACGCTATACATGGCGTCGGTGATGATCTCCCAGTTCTGAGTGGAGAGAGGAACGGTCTTTTCGCCAGAACCGGGAAAGGTCTCGTGAATCGCCTCCAGCTCATTCGGGGGGACCTCATTCGGAAAGACGACATGGGGACGGCGAAGGATCCCCCCTGAAGCGATCCCGGACAGTGCGCGTGCCAGCTGGATAGGACTTGCGGCGACGGCCCCCTGACCGATACCAACCGATATCGTCTCACCGGCATACCACTTCTCGTGGTAATTCTTCATCTTCCAAGCCGTTGAGGGCATGATTCCCGAGGCCTCGTCCGGAAGGTCGATGCCGGTCTTCTGCCCGATGCCTACCGATGTGGCGTACCGGGCGATGGTGTCGATTCCCAGACGGTCGGCGAGGGTGTAGTAGAAGGTATCGCACGAATAGGGAATCGCATTATCGATCGTCACCATACCGTGATTGCGATCGCAGGAAAAATGATGTCCATAGAAGGTCGCGCCGTGGTTGCAGGGGATGTGCATCAGCTGGGCGATGCCCTCCTGCAGTCCCGCGTACGACATGATGATCTTAAAGGTCGACCCCGGAGCCAGCTGGGCCTGAATGGCCTTGTTCAGCAGGGGATGGTCCGGATTGTCCAGGATCTCGTTCCAATAGCTCTTGGTCAGCCGCACCGAGAACTGGTTCGGATCGAAGGTCGGCCGCGAGACCAGCGCCAGAATCTCGCCTGTGTGCGGATCCATCGCGATCACCGCCCCGGTCTTGCCCTCCATCGCCTTCTCGGCCGCCATCTGCACGTCAAGATCGATCGTCAGCTTCAGGTCCTGCCCCGGCTGCGCCAGCGTCTGGCCCAGGTGGCCGATCTCCTTGCCGTGGGAGTTCACGATCACGTCGCGGCTTCCGTCCACCCCGCGCAGCAGAGCGTCGTAGGTCGCCTCCACGCCCGACTTGCCCACCACGTCGCCCGGCTGGTAGAAGGCGTACTTCTCCTTATTAAGGTCCTCCTCCGAGATCTCGCCCACGTAGCCGATTAGGTGCGCCGCGAAGCCGTCCCTTGGGTAGACCCGGCGCTGCTCCTCGAGCGTCTCCAGCTCAGGAAGCTCGTTGCGGTGCGCCTCGATGAAGGCCTGCTCGTCCGGCGTGATGTCCTGCTTCAGCGGGATGGGCTGGTACTTCGGCGAGGCCTGGTAGCGCTTGATCGTGGCCTCGATCTGCTCCACTGTCATGTGCAGGCCCGAGGCGATCATGGGAAGATCCCCGCCTGCATCCTTGAGCTGCTCACGCAGCAGGTAGCAGGAGACGGAAGGATAGTTATCGACCAGTAGCCTGCCCTCGCGGTCGAAGAGCCTTCCCCGCGGGGCCAGCACCGGAATCTTGCGGATGCGGTTGGCCTCGGCCAAGGCGCGAAAGTTCTCCGCGCCCACCACCTCCAGCCGCCACAGACCGATCGACAGGATCACCAGGACCGCCGCCACCAGGTACTGGGCGATATGCAGCTTTCCCATGGGCAGCTTTTCAGGCTTGCCCAGCGCCAGCTCGGTTTGAGGAGTCAGCTCCATCGATCTCCTCGGATGATTTGAATGGCCTGCCGGCCGGGCCCACTACGCTCGGCCACCCCCCAAACGATGACCTGTTTGTGGAGACCCCGGTACGGGCGGTCACTTCGTGACGAGTAGATCCCCTTTGGGTCGAGGCTCTCGTTGGTCGCTTGCACAGATCCTCGCGCCGACCGGAGGGAGGCCCATGCCGAAGGCGGTACACGCGTCACGAAGTGACCGCTCCACGCGCAGTGGGCCTGCGCGGCAGCGCCCGGTTTTAACTCAAATATTAGACGTTCCATCGCCTCAGGCCACCCGCTTCGTCGTGTCGAGCAGCAGAAAGATCGGAATCGACACCACCGTATTGGCGACCGCCCGCAGGAGCTCCTGCGCGTAGGCCGGATGCGCTCCCGGCGTTCCCAGCATCCTGCGGTTGATCAGGAACAGGATCAGGCTGTTCAGCAGCGAAAATCCGAAGTTCATCAGGATCCGCGTCAACAGGCTGTCGACGTCCACCTTGATCCCGATGCTGGCGGCGATGTACCCGATCACCGACTTGGCCATGCCGTTCACGCCCACCGGCCGTCCGGTCAGGGCATCCTGGATCAATCCGATCGCCGCGCCCGTCACCGTTCCCACCGCCGGGCTGCGCCGCGAGACCGAGAAGAAGATCGTCACGATCAACGGAAGATCGAGCATCGCCAGCCGCCAGTAGAGCTTGGCCAGCAACACCTGCACGAGGATCGCGGCGACCGGGACCAGCAGCGTGACCGCAGGCGAAAAGCTGTGCTCTTCGAGCTCGCGACGGGATGTGTAGCTGAGGCTGGGCATAGATTACCGGTCTGGTCCTTGCGTGTTGCTGGGAGTTTCAGGCTCAGGCGCCGCCGATTTCGGCACAGCGGGTCTCGTCTGAGCCGGCACGGTCTGGCCCTGAACCTGATTCTGATCTTGGCGCGGAGTCTGCGGCAGAGCTTTTTTGATCGGCGCAGGCCGCTTCACAGGCGCCGCATCCCCTGAATCCGGAGACGAATCATTCGACTCCGGCTGGGGTTCAGCCTTCGTGGCCGGATGCTGCGTCTGCTGGGGCGGATACGTCATCACGCTATGCTCCGCTCCCGGGGTTAGCGACGAGGCCGGAGGGGTCGTCCCCGGCGTGAAGCGGTCTGGATGCAGCGTCGGCAGAGGCCGCGGAACCACCCCGGCAGGGCTCTCCGGGGTCGTCTTCGAGGCGTCGTCGGGCGTCTTCTCGTCCTGCAGGCTGGGCAGCTTCTCGGCGACGATCTGGGCCGCCGACTGCGCCTTCGCCTCGGCCTCGGCCTCCTCCGCATCGTCCGCCGCCCGGGCCTTCGCGATCTCCTTCGCCGTCGCCGCTCCCTGCGCCAGGTCCTTCCGGGCGACCGCCGGAAGCGTCCCCTGGGTCCCGGTGATCACCAGAACCTCTTCCAGCTGAAACAGGTTCGTCGTCGGCTTCACCTGGATCAGCGTGTAGGGTTGGTGCTCCAGGTCCGGCTCGATCGACTCGATCACGCCCACATTCAGGCCGCGCGGATAGACCTGGTCCCCGCCCGAGGTCAGCACCTTCTCTCCCGGCTTGATGCGGTTGTCGGGCGTCAGATTGGTGATGACGATCCTCCCGCCCTGGCTGCCGCGCACGATCGCGCGGATCCGGGTCTTCTCCAGCAGCACCCCGGCGCCCGAACCCTGGTCATTAATCAGCAGAACCTGCGAGGTGTGGGGATAGGTCTCGCGGATCTTGCCCACGATCCCGTCCGGCGTGATCACCGCCTGGTCGACCTTCAGGCCATTGGCCGCGCCCTTATCGATATACACCACCCTCGACTGGTCCGTCCCGCTCGATCCGATCACCTGCGCGGCCACCGTCGACGTAACGTAGTTCCTCTGAAAGTCCAGCAGCGTCTGCAGGCGCTGGCCCTCGAGAGCGTCCTCGGCCATCTGCGCCTGCTCCAGCCTCAGCCTCGCGATCTCGTCCTTCAGATTCCGGTTCTGCTGCCGCGTATCGCGCAGGTCGATGTAGTTCGACCATCCGTAGCGCACGTTGTATCCAATGCCGTGGAAGAACTTCTCGAACGGAGTCACCACCGCGACCACCGAGGTCCGGAGCAGTGTCACCTTCACCCCGTCGGGCTCGCCTTTGACGACAGGACGCCTCACCTGAATGGCGAGGCCGATCGTCTGGGCCAGCAGAACCGCCACCAGCACCAGAACATTCTTAAATCGAGTGAAGAAGGACTCCATGCGCCGTCGTCTTTATTATCCCGCGATTTCGGCCCCGCGCGTTATCCCCCGAATGGGCCGCGAGTAGAAGGGTGGCGCCGGTGATACCCCATTGTTCTATCTCTTCAAGACGATGGCCTGCCGGCCGGGCCCACTACGCGCGGCAGCGCCTGTCCTCCGCGTCCCACGGAGCGCATAATAAGGAACGATGCCACTCCGCTCCGGTTTCGTCTCCATCATCGGCCGCCCCAACGCGGGCAAATCCACCCTTCTGAACGCCCTGCTGGGCCAGAAGCTCGCCATCGTCACGCACAAGCCCCAGACCACGCGCACCCGTATCCACGGCGTCCTCGAGGTTCCCCTGCGCAAGAAGACCCGCACCGAGCCCGGCCGGCCCGCCGCTCAGGTCGTGCTCGTCGATACCCCCGGCATCCACAAGTCCGCCACCCAGCTCGACCGCCGCATGTTGCAGGAGGTCCACGACGCCCTCGAAGAGCGCGACCTAGTGCTCTTCCTCGTCGACGTCACCCACCGTCTGCCGCGCGAAGGCGACGAGACCAACAGGTCCCCCACTGCCGCCAAGCGCAAGCTTTCGGCGGCCGAAGATGACTTCGCCCTCTCCTTCGTGCGCAAGCTCTCCTGCCCGGTCATCCTGGTGCTCAACAAGATCGACTCGATCGCCAAGGCCGATCTTCTTCCCCTCATCGCGCACTGGAGCTCACAGCACAACTTCGCCTCCGTCCTCCCCATCTCCGCCAAGAAGAAGGAGGGGCTCGACCTTCTGCTCGACCACGTCGTCTCGCAGCTCCCCGAAGGCCAGCGCTACTTCCCCAGGCACCAGCTCACCGACCAGCCCGAGCGCTTCCTCGTCGCCGAGATCATCCGCGAGAAGATCCTCCTGCTCACCGGCGAGGAGGTTCCCTACGCCACCGCCGTCGTCATCGACCGCTACGAAGAGCCCGCCTCGCTGCGCAAGATGAAGGACGGCAAGCTTCCCGTGACCAAACTCGCGGCCACCATCTTCTGCGAGCGCGCCGGGCAAAAGGCCATCCTCATCGGTAAGCAGGGCGAGATGCTCAAGAAGATCGGAACCACCGCCCGCAAGGAGATCGAATCTCTCCTCGGAACACGCGTCTTCCTCGAGCTCTTCGTCAAGGTTCACGAGAACTGGCGCAGCTCCTCGGCCTTCGTCGAGGATCTGGACTGGCGCCGCCAGCTCGAGGAGATCGCCTCCAAACAGATCGATCTCACCGAAGAGAATACCTAAATCCTCTTCCCGTCCCTTGACGCCGCTCGCGCACAAAACCCAGGCTCCCACCGAAGGAACACACTCAGGAGAAGCAGGTTGAACGAAAGGGAAGAGAAAAAACCGCTCACGGCATCGGCAAGCCCCATCGGTTATCACGATCATGCTCAGCCTGGCGTCCTTCGCCCCATCGCCCGGCGCAGCTTCCTGAAGCTCGCCGCGCAGTCGGCCACGGCAATCGCCTTTGCAACCTCCGCCTTCGCTATGGAAGACGCAAAGCAGCCCAGCGTCCAACCCTTCTCCCTCGGCCTCCTCATCCGGCCCTATCCCGACCCCGAGAAGAAGATCGCCGCCGTCCGCGAGCTAGGCTTCTCCACCTGCTTCCTCTCGCTCGACGACTATCTCGGCAAATTCACCCCCGCGCTCGCCTCCACCCTGCGCGACTTCTTGGAGAAGCATCAGGTCACCGCCACCACGGTCGAGGTCGTCCGTCCCGACCCGCTTAAGTGGAACTTCCTCGAAGGTCCCTCCACCATCGGCATCGTCCCCCGCGCCTACCGCGCCGCCCGCATCGACGCGCTCAAGCAGGCCTCCGACTTCGCCAGGCTGCTCGGCGTCCCCCAGGTCCAGACCCACTGCGGCTTCATCCCCGAAAATCCTAAAGACGAGCTCTACCCCGAGACCGTCGCCGCCATCCGCCAGCTCACCGAATACTGCGTCAACAACGGCCAGCACTTCCTCATGGAGACCGGGCAGGAGACCCCGACCACCATGTCGCGCGTCCTCCATGACGTCGATCATCCCGGCCTCGGCATCGGCCTCGACACCGCCAACCTCATCCTCTACGGCAAGGCCAATCCGGTCGATGCGGTGAAGATCCTCGGCCCGCACATCCGCTCCATGCACGCCAAGGACGGGCGCTGGCCCACCAACCCCGAGCAACTCGGCGAAGAGGTCCTGATCGGCAAGGGCGAGGTCGACTTCGCGAAGGTCTTTGCCGGGCTTCGCGCCGCTGGCTACAAGGGCGCGGTGACCATTGAGCGCGAGACCTCCGGCCCGCAGCAGATCGAAGACGTCCGCCAGGAGAAGGCCTACCTCGAACGCCTTCTCATCACGTGAGCTTGTTAAATGCGCCCTACGCGGGCGGCGGTCACCTCGTGACGCGCGTATATCCCCTTCGGATCGAGGCTCCCGTTGGTCTAGGCTGATAGATCGTTTTCCCGATAACTTATGTCGAGGCAACCGCAGATCCTTCGACTGCGCGCTCCTATCAGGATGACACTGTTTGAGTGGTACCGATCAATGACTGTCGAAAAGCAACTTGAGATCGATCAGCCGAACTGCTTGAGGTCCATTCCGAGCGAATAAGCTTCGGTATCGGCTTCGATCTCCTGCCAGGTGATGCGGCGGCCGGTCTCAGCGGACTTGCGGGCCAGGATGCAGCTGCGTGCGGTGTCGACGCCTGCCGGAATCTGGTTCTGCAGCTTACCGCTGGTGATGCTCTGGATGAAGTCGCGATCCTTCATCATGTCGGCGTCGGCGAGGTTGTCGGCGGGAGCTGCGTTGGGCGGCGCGGCCTGGGCAGGGCTCCAGAGCCAGGGCTGGGCGCCGCGGATCTGGACTGCTCCGACGTAGGGAGCATCGGCTACGCCTTCTGCGCCGAAGAAGCGGCCGGTCGCATCGAACAGGTGATTTTTGTTGAACTGGGTCGAGGTGAAACTGAACTCGATATCGCCGGGGTAGGTAAAGACAGCCTCGTAGTTGTCGGAGGTGTCTCCGGGGTTCTGGACGACCTTGCGGCTGCTTTTTGCATAAGCCACGACCGGGTGCGCGTTCATGACCCAGTTGCAGACGTCAATGATGTGGATGTTCTGCTCGAGCAGGATGTCGCCCGAGAGGTTGCGGTAGAGGAGCCAGTTGCGCAGGCGATACTCGTCCGAGGAGGGGGTGCCGCGATCGACCATGACGGCGGGAGGAGCGTTGTAACAGCCGGTGAGCTGGGCCATCTTTCCGATCTGGCCTGCATGGAGGCGGCGCACGAGCTCGACGTACGGTGGCGCGGAACGGATCTGGAAGCCGACGGCCATGCTGACCTTGCCGTCTTCGCGGCGGGCGATCTCGAGGGCGCGGAGGGTCTGGGGGATGTCGACGCCGACGGGCTTCTCGCAGTAGGCATGCTTGCCGGCGCGGGTGACGAGGTCGAGGTGCTCGACGTGGAAGAAGGGCGGGGTGGAGATCTGGATGGCATCGACGTCTTTGCAGGCGGCGAGGGCGGCGGCGGCCTCGTGCCCGTGGAAGGTGCGTTTGGCGTCGATGGCGGGAAGCTTGAGCGAGGCGTTCACTGCATCGAAGTGGCGCTTACCCTCGGCGAGCTGGTCGGGAAAGATGTCGGCGAGAGCGGTGATCTCGACGCCCGCGTTCTTCGCGAAGGAGGTGGCGACGCCGGTGCCGCGGCGGCCGCAGCCGAGCAGGCCGTAGCGCACGCGCGAGTTGGCCGTGTAGGAGAAGGCGGTCTGGGGCTTGACGATCATCAGGCCGGAGGCGGTTGCTGCGGTCTGCACGAACTGGCGTCGATTCATCTGCGATACGTTCCTTTTTGAAAGATTCTGGTCTGCTGGCCGAGCGCAGTGGGCCCGGCCGGCAGGCTATGATCCTTTCTCAAAAATTGCTGATTTGATTCTTTTCGATACGCCCTAACTGGCTCGTCGAAGTGCGGCCTGCGCATAGTAGCTACTCCTTCACGCTCACGCCCAGAGCCTTCATCTTGCGATACAGATGGCTGCGCTCGAGCCCCAGCCCCTCCGCCGCTCGGCTCACATTGCCGTGAACCTCATCCAGCTTCTTCAGGATGAACTCGCGCTCGTACGCCTCCCGCGCCTCCACCAGGCTCGAAAACTCCTCCGTCCGCGTGTTGATCCTTCCCGACTCCGTCAGCTTCGGCCCGCGATACACCAGCATCGGCAGATGCTTCTTCTCGATCCGCTGCACCTTGGGGTTCAGGATCAGCACTCGCTCCACCAGGTTGCGCAGCTCGCGCACATTGCCCGGCCAGTGATACTGTCTCAGAGCCGCGACCGCTTCTTCCGTCATCTCCACATGCGGTCTTCCGTACTGCTGCCCAAACTCCTCGAGAAACTCCTTCACCAGCAGGGGAAGATCTTCGCGGCGCTCGCGCAGCGGAGGAACGAAGAACGGAATCACGTTCAGCCGGTAGAACAGATCCTCGCGAAAGTTCCCGCGCGCGATCTCCTCTTCAAGATCCTTGTTGGTCGCCGCGATCACCCGCACATCCACGATCACCGGATGTGCCGCCCCCACCGGAAGAAACCTCTGCTCATCCAGCGCGCGCAGCACCTTGGCCTGCGTCTTCAGGCTCATGTCGCCGACCTCGTCCAGAAACAGCGTTCCGCCATCGGCTCGCTCGAAGGTCCCGCGCTTCTCCTGCGGCCCCCCCGGCATCGCTCCATGGCGATAGCCGAAGAGCTCGCTCTCGATATAGTCCTCCGGGATCGCCGCGCAGTTCAGCTCGACGAAGGGCCGGTCCTTGCGCAGGCTGGCCGCATGCATCGCGCGGCCGATCAGCTCCTTGCCCGTTCCGCTCTCGCCGAAGATCAGCACCCGGCCGTTCGTGGGAGCCATCAGCTTGATCTGCTGCCGCAGCGCCTTCATCGCCACGCTCTGCCCAGTGACGTTGCCCTTCACCGCCAGCTGCCGCGCAAACTCCTGGTTGTCGGCGCGCATCCGCCGCGCCCGCATCGCGTTGTTGACGACGATCAGCGTCCGTTCGAGCGACAGCGGCTTTTCGAGAAAGTCGTAGGCTCCCAGCTTGGTCGCCCGCACCGCCGCCTCGATCGTGCCGTGGCCGCTGATGATCACCACCTCCGGCACGCTCGCGTTCTCGAGCCGTCGGATCTCGCCCAGCGTCTCCAGACCGTCGCGGTCCGGCAGCCAGATGTCGAGCAGCACAACGTCGTAGTCCGCGTCGCGCACCAGCTCCAGCGCCTCCGTCGCGGTCGCGCTCGTCGTCACGATGTAGCCCTCTTCGCGAAGGATGCTCTCGAGCGACTCGCGAATCTCTGTCTCGTCGTCGACGATCAGCACATGGTTCACGCCGTCACCCCTCCATTCCCATGGGTTATCTGTGCGTTGCCGTCAACCGTGGTCGAAGGCGTCTCCTGCTCCCCTTCAACGCCCGCCGCCGGCCGCAGCTCGAGGATGAACTTCGCCCCCGCGGGCACATTCTTCTCCGCGCGAATCGTTCCCTGGTGCTCCTGAATGATCTTTGCCGCGATCGCCAGGCCCAGCCCGGTTCCGCGCTGCTTGGTCGAAAAGTAAGGCAGAAACAGCCGCTCGCGCATCTCGTCCGTAAGTCCCGAGCCCGTATCCGCAATCGTCAGCTCGATCATCCCGTTCTCGAGCACGCCGGTCGTCAGCCGCAGCTCGCGCAGCAGGCTCGTCTGCATCGCCTCGGCGGCGTTATCGATCAGGTTGCCCAGAGCCCGCTTCAGCGCCTCGGGATCGGCCATCACCAGCGGCAGCCCCTTGCTCATGCGCCGAACCACGCTGATGTTCTGCATCCTTCCCGCAAACATCGCCATCGAGTTCTCGACGATCGTATTCAGATCCGCGGGCCGTGGCTGCGCCGTCGGAAACTCCGCCAGCGCCGAGAACTGATCCACCAGCGACCGCATGCTCTCCACCGAGCCCGAGATTACCTCGCTGCACCTCCGGATCACCGCGGTCGAAGGCGACTCCACCTGGTGAAACCGCAGCGTCTCGGCCAGCCGGTCGATATGCCGCCGGATCTGCTCCGCGCTCAGCCCAATCGGGGTCAGAGGATTCTTGATCTCGTGCGCCACTCTGCGCGCCACCTCCTTCCACGCCGACTGCTTCTGCGCCCGCAGCAGCTCCGTCGCGTCCTCGAGCACAATCACATACCCCCTGTGCTCGCGCCGCATGCGCTCGTTGCCAATCGGAATCTCCAGCAGAGCCACCGTCGCCAGCAGGTTCACCGGCCCATCCAGCGGATTCGCCCCCTGCTCGCCGCGATCGATCTCGTTCGAGGCCGAGCCCATGCGATGGCTGCGTTTGATCAGACGATCCAGAACCTCGGCCACATCCGCCGGAAAGACCTCCTCCATCACCAGGCCCAGGAACGGACGCTGTCCTCCAGGGTCCATCATTTCGCTCAGTGCGCGGTTGGCCAGGATAATCCTGCGATCCGCGTCGAGCGTAGCCACGCCGTTCGGAATCGTCTCGAGCATCGTCTCCAACTCGTTCCGGCGAGCCTCCAGCGCCGCGTTGGCCGCCGACAGCTGAACCGTCGACTCCTCCACCGCCCGGCGGCTGCCCTCGAGATCGGCGGCCATGTGGTTGAAGCTCCTCACCAGCTCGCCCAGCTCCTGCGTGGCGCTCTCCTTCACGCGATGCCCATAATCCCCGGCCGCGATCGAGGCCATCGCATCGGCCAGCGCCTCCACCGGCTTCGTCACCTGCTTCGACAGGTGCAGCGCCAGCCAGCTCGACGAGAACAGCGCCAGGCTGGTCATCATCATCAGCAGAAGCATATATAGATTGCGCAGCTGCCGCCGGCTGCGGAACAGCGTCCAGTACGTATCGGCGGCCGAGCGCAGGTTCGCCATGGTATCGGCCATGCCGTGCGGCATCGGAAGCCCCACCACCACCACCACCCCATCCTTCGCGGTCGCCGTACCCAGGGCATAGTCCGTATCCCCCACGCTGAAGACCGGGGCATCGCTGCGCCGCGCCGCGTCCAGCATCGCCTCCTCCTTCGACCCCATCACCAGCTCCGCCGCCGCAATCTCCTTCCCGGCTCCCGTCTTTGCCTCCGGGATCCACGGACGCACGTGCGCTGCCGCGCCCTCGCCCTTCGGCACCTGGAACGAGGCCACGGCATGGCGGCCCTGGTAGACGACGGCAAAGCCGCTCTGCAGGGTGATCTCATGCCTCTCGAGCACCTGTTCGATCTGGTCCGGCTTCGCCTTCAGGTCCGGCAGCATGGTCACGATCGACTCCGCCTCCGCCCGCGCATTCGCCGTCGTATACCGCGCCAGCTCGAACGCCATATTAATGCTGGCGTCGCGCATCTCCGTCACCGGCTGCGTGAACCACCGCTCCACAGCGCGGTTCAGCAGAAGATAGCTGAAGGCGAACATGAACGAGATCGGCAGCAGGCTCACCAGCACCGCTCCCCACAGCATGCGCGTACGCAGCCTCGTCCCCATCACCCGGCTGCGCTGGTCCGCGTACAGCTTCAGAACGTTGCGGACCAGCATCAGCAGCACCGCGACGAACAGAAGGAACGCCACGATCGACAGGCCGGTGTACAGGAAGATCTGCGCCGTCGTCTCCGGATCAAGGAAGCGTTTATTGAACGCGTTCAGCCCCGCCAGCGCGGAGAGGATCACCAGCAGAGACGTGCCCAGCGCGATAATCCCGACCTTCCGCCTGTTGTCGTCCATCTCTCTCCTTGAGTGGCCTAATTTAGGTGAAGGCGGGCGCTGCCGCGCGGGCCCACTGCGCGTGGGGCGGCCCCTTCGTGACGCGTATACCGGCTTCGCCGTGGGCCTCCCGTCGGTCGGAGCAAGAATCTCCCAAGCGACCAACGGGAGCTCCGCGCCGAAGGCTCACTCGCCGTCCGCGAAGGACCGCGCAGTGGGCCCGGCCGGCAGGTCATCGTCTTTTTTCCTCTAGAAAAAATCACATCTACACCAGATCCGCGACGCTCTTCCACTCCCGCTTCTGCGCGGCCGCGACCGCCTCGTAGGTCAGCACGCCCTCATGCGTGTTCACCCCCTCGGCGATGCCTTTGTCCTCCGCGATCGCCGCCTTCGCTCCCCTCTTCGCCAGCTTCATCACGTAGGGGAAGGTCGCGTTGGTCAGCGCCAGGGTCGAGGTATTCGGAACCGCCGCCGGCATATTCGTCACGCAGTAGTGCACCACGCCGTTCACCTCGTACGAAGGATCGCTGTGCGTCGTCGGATGGGCCGTCTCGATGCATCCGCCCTGGTCGATTGCGACATCCACGATCACCGCGCCCTTCTTCATCTTTTCGACCATCGTCCTGGTCACGATCTTCGGCGCCGCCGCTCCCGGAATCAGCACCCCGCCAATCAGAAGATCCGCCTCCCGCGTCGCCCGCTCGATGTTGTAGCTGTTCGAGGCCATCGTGAAGACGCGGCCGTTGAAGATATCGTCGAGCTCGCGCAGACGGTTCAGGTTCAGGTCCACCAGCGTGACCTTAGCCCCCATGCCAAGCGCGATCTTCGCCGCATTCGTGCCCACAATGCCGCCGCCGATGATGCACACCGACGCCGGAGGAACCCCCGGAACCCCGCCCAGCAGCAGGCCGCGTCCGCCATGCTCCTTGGTCAGGTACTCGGCTCCCACCTGCACGCTCAGGCGGCCCGCCACCTCGCTCATGGGAGTCAGCAGCGGCAGCGCGCCCGCGCGGTCCCGCACCGTCTCATACGCGATGCCTGTAACCTTCTTCTCCAGCAGGGCGTCGGTCAGCTCCTGCAGCGGCGCCAGGTGCAGGTAGGTGAACAGTACCAGGCCCTCGCGAAAGTGCCGGTACTCCTTATCGACCGGCTCCTTCACCTTGACGACCAGATCGGCCAGCCGCCACACATCGTGCGCCGAGCCCACGATCTCCGCCCCGGCGTTCTGGTACTCGTCATCGGGCATCGCCGAAAGCACGCCGGCCTTCTGCTCCACTAGGACCTTGTGCCCGGCCTCGACCAAGGCCTTCACGCCGGCGGGAGTCACCCCTACGCGGCTCTCATGGTCCTTCACTTCCTTCGGTACGCCGATGATCATCGTTTCGCCTCTTCTTCATTCTAGGTGGTATCGACCGATTCAAATCCGCGTTTTTTGGAGGAAAGGCTTGTGGCCTGCCGGCCGGGCCTACCGCGCTCGGCCGCCCCACAAAACGAAGACCTGTTTGTGAGGATCCCGGTAGGGGTCACTTCGTGACGTGTATACCGGCTTCGCCGTGGGCCTCCCTTCGGTTTGGCGCAAACATCTTCGCAAGCGACCAACGGGAGCCCCACGCCGAAGGCCCACTACGCGTCACGAAGTGACCGCCCCACGCGCAGTGGGCCCGGCCGGCAGGCCATCTTCCTTCCTCCCGATCTCAACCAGGTTCCGTCACGCGCTCTTTCCCGAACAACTCTTCCTCTTCTCCCATAATGGGTCTCGAGCTGCCTCAAAACAAAACAATCTACTGCAGGCAGGCCGTACAATAGCCGTAATTACCATCAGGGAACCCAAATACCAGCGACATGTCCTCGAATACCTTTCAGACCCGCTACTCACGCATCCACAACATGCGGTCCCTCTTTTCTCTGTTTTCGAGCGACCTCGCCATTGACCTTGGAACCGCAAACACGCTCGTGTTTGCCCACAACAAGGGCATCATCGTCAACGAGCCTTCCATCATTGCCGTCAACAAGATCACCAACGAGGTTGAGGCCGTCGGGAAAGAGGCCAAGGAGATGCTCGGCCGCACCCCCGGCAACATCGTCGCCATCAAGCCCATGAAGGACGGCGTCATCGCCGACTTCCGCCACACCGAAAAGATGCTGAACTACTTCATCCAGAAGGCGCATAACCGCAAGATGATGGTTCACCCCCGCATCGTTATCGGCGTGCCGAGCGAGATCACCCAGGTCGAAAAGCGCGCCGTCATGGACTCCGCCTATCGCGCCAAGGCATCGGAAGTTCATCTCGTCGAACAGGCCATGGTCGCCGCCATCGGAGCCGGTCTCCCCATCACCGAGGCGGGCGGAAACATGGTTGTCGACATCGGCGGAGGCACCACCGACATCGCCGTCATCTCGCTGGCCGGCATCGTCTACTCCCGCTCCGTACGGATGGCCGGCAATCAGATGGATGAGTCCGTCATCACCTACTTGAAGCGCAAGTACAACCTCCTGATCGGCGAGCGCACCGGCGAGCAGATCAAGATGCAGCTCGGCTCCGCCTACCCGCTGGACAAGCCGCTCTCGATGGAGGTCAAAGGCCGCAACCTCATCGAAGGCGTGCCCAAGACCATCACCATCGACGACTCCGAGATCCGCGAGGCGCTGTCGGAGTGCATCTCGACCATCATCAACGCCATCCGCGTCGCCCTCGAGCGCACCCCGCCCGAGCTCTCCGCCGACATCTCCGACCGCGGCATCGTCCTCACCGGCGGCGGCGCGCTCATCAAGAACCTCGACAAGCGCATCCGCGAAGAGACGGGCCTCCCGGTCTCGATCGCCGATGATCCGCTGGCGTCGGTGGTACTCGGAACCGGGAAGATGCTCTCCGACTTCAACCTTCTACGCAAGATCTCAATCGATTAGCCAGGAAACGCTCCCACCCCTCCAATGCGAGTGCCCATCTTCGCGCCGAAAGGCGCTAAGGTGGGTTTTGCAGGCTGCCGAATCGAGTCTCACTCCTAAGAGGGGAAGGACATGCGCCGCCTCCCGTACCGAGGTCCCCACAAACAGGTCGTCGCTTGTGGGGTGGCCACGCGCAGTGGGCCCGGCCAACAGGCCATCACCTTTCTTCTGCAGTCGCCGCCGCCAGCCTCACTCGCACCCGCCCGATCCTGCGGTCGGTGGACGACAGTACCTCCGCCCGCAGGCCATCCTGCTCCACCACCTCGCCCGCCACCGGAATATGCCCCGCCATCTCCGAGACCAGCCCCCCCAGCGTCGTCGACTCGTACTCCTCGTCCAGCAGCGAAAGCTCCCGCTCCTCATCCCTTGCCTCGAGCTCCTCGTCCTCGCTCTCCGAGGCCTCAGGAGCCCGGCTCACCGCCTGCGCGATCTGGTCGGCGAACAGCTCCCGCAGCCGCGAGACCTCGAAGCTTCCCGGCACAATGAACGACCCATCCGGCTCCAGCACCGGAGCCTCGTCCGGCTCCGGCTCATCGTGCTCATCGGCGATGTCGCCGACGATCGTCTCCAGCAGGTCCTCGATCGTCACCAGCCCCGCCACCCCGCCGTACTCGTCGATCACGATGCGCATGTGCTGCTTCTCGCGCTGCATCTCCTTCAGCAGCTCGGCCACCCTCTTGGTCTCGGGAACAAACGCCGCGGGCCGCTGAATCTGTTGCACCGTCCGGGTTCCGGCCTCGATATCCAACACCTCCAGCAGATCGCGCGCGAAGGCGATGCCGGTCACCTGATCGAGCGATCCCGAGTAGACGGGCACCCGCGAAAAAGCGTGCTCCGTCACCTCGGAGGTAAATTCCTTGAGCGTCAGCGTGCCCGGCACCGCGAAGATCTCCGGGCGCGGCGTCATCACCTCGCGCACCACCATGTCGCCGAACTCCACCACCGACCGCACCAGCTCGCGATCCGACTCCTCGAAGATTCCCTCCTCCTCGCCCGCCTCGAGCAGGGCCTCCATCGCCTCTGAAGATTCTTCTTCCTCCTCGTCCTCCGGCTCCGCCAGCGCGGCAATCGACAGCAGCAGCTGCAGCACGATTGTGATCGGAAGGATCAGGAAGAAGAAGGCCTGCAGCGCAATGCGGATGCGCTGCAGCCAGATGCCCTGGGTCCGGGCAAACAGGATCTGTGGAATCAACCGGTCGAAGACCATGATCAGCAGAATCAACTCCGCGATGGCGCGCCCCACCGCGCCGCGCGTAGGAATCTGAATCTGTCCGCTCGTCACCTGGTAGAGGTGCAGCCCCCAGAACAACGACATCGTCGCCAGCGACAGCTGCCGCATGATCGAGGCCGACAGTGCAATCGACTCGCGCCCCATCCCCAGCCGCGGCTCGATCAGCTCCTCCCACGAATCGATATTGTCCTGGTACTCGCGCGCCAGAAACTTGCCCATCTCCGAGTACACGCGGTCCGCATAAGAGGCCAGCGCCAGCACCACCAGAAGAATCGTCACCCCGGCGAAGTAGATCAGATCGGCCACGTTCATCGAACGCTCCTCTTCGCCGCAGGTTTGTTTGCAACTTTCCTCTTCGCCGTCTTCGTGACTGCCGTCTTCTTTGTAGAGGCGCTCTTCCCCATCGACCGTTTCGTCAGAGCATCTGCGGTCGTCCCCGCCCGCTCGATCAGGCCATTTCGAAGCTTCAACGCCTGTCGCAGCTCCGCTTCGCGCTCGGCCATCTCGCCCGCATCGGCCTCATGGTCCATCCCGGCCAGATGCAGCAGGCCATGCAGCAGCAGAATCCGGACCTCGTCGTTCAGCGAATGCCCAAAGCTCTCCGCCTGCCGCGCGGCTGTTTCGAGCGAGATGGCGAGATCCCCCGCATGCTCCGCGAAGATCTCCTCCGGGGCAGGGAAGCTCAACACATCCGTGGCTTTGTTCTTTTTGCGAAAGGTGCGGTTCAGCCGCTTGATCTCGACGTCCGAGGTCAGCAGAACATCCACCTCGCCCTCAAGGCCAACCCGCTCGCGCGCACGCCGAAGAAAGCGCGTGAGGCCGGGACGGTCAGCCGCCATCGGATTGGAGCCGGTACTTGGAGGATCGACAGTGATCATCGTTCGAGATTACTCAGCACGACCGAAACGAGAGCGGGCGGCGCGTCGTTCAGCGCCGCCCCTCGTCTCGATACTATCTTAGCGGCAGCCCTCACTACTGCGGCTTCGCCATCTGCTTGCTCTTCTCCGCGCTCATTCCATTGTTCGGCAGCACCGACTCCCCCATCGAGAGCGGAAGCTCCTGCTGCGAACGGCCGTAGCTGTCGTACGCCCGCACGATGCGCTGGACGAGATGGTGCCGGACCACATCGACATCCTCGAAGTGACAGAAGCGAATCCCTTCCACGCCGTCCAGAACGTGCAGCGCCTCCAGCAGGCCCGACTTCTTCGGGTTGGGAAGATCGGTCTGCGTCAGGTCGCCCGTGATCACGGCCTTCGAGTTGTTGCCCAGACGCGTCACGAACATCTTCATCTGCTCCATCGTCGTGTTCTGCGCTTCGTCCATGATGATGAAGGCATCGTTCAGCGTGCGGCCGCGCATAAACGCTAGCGGAGCCACCTCGATCACGTTCGTCTCCAGCATCTTGTCCACCTTCGGCGGATCCAGCAGATCGTACAGGGCATCGTACAGCGGACGAAGATACGGATCGACCTTCTCCTGCAGCGACCCCGGAAGGAAGCCCAGACGCTCGCCCGCCTCCACCGCCGGCCGCACCAGGATAATGCGGCTGACCTTCTTGGCCAGCAACGCCGAGACCGCCATCGCCACGGCAAGATAGGTCTTGCCGGTACCCGCCGGTCCCAGGCCAAAGGTCATGTCGTTCTGTTCGATGGCCTCGACATACTTCTTCTGATTGATCGAGCGCGGCTGCACCATGCGCTTGGCGCCCGCCGATCTCTGCTTGCCCGCATCCGCCAGCGACTTCAGCGTCACCGAAGGATCGGCCACAATCATCTTGAGCATTCCGCGAAGCTCGCCGTTGTGCAGGTTCACTCCCGATCTTCGCAGGGCCTCGAAGTCGGCAAAGACACGTTCCACCCGGTCAACGCTCTCGGCGCCTCCGGTCACGTGGATCGCGTCCGACTTCAGATCGATCGTCACATGCAGCCCGTCTTCCAGCAGGCGTAGGTTTTCGTCGTGGACTCCGTAGAGCGGCTCGATACCTGGGGTGATCTCGATAGCTTGTTTGATCAAGAGTAGATCTGACCTCCGTCAGAGACAGCAGGGTTGCTATCCCGAAAGCAGAGAGCGCCGTCTCCAGCGTTGGAGACGGGTTACCTTCCAATTCCTGGGATAGGTTGTCTTCTAATCGATTGGATACGCAGCAGGTGGGTAAAGTTGCGGTTCTGAAAAAACACACAGCATCCACGGCGAGTTGTTCTACTGGGACCGGGTTGGCGAAGGTTGCCAATCGTGTGCCGAAGATGGGCCCAGAGTAGCCCCGGAATTCGGCGCGAGTCAAGAGGAAAACCGTGAAAATCCGGTTCAGACCGGAATCAAACCCCCGTCCTCCCCAAATTCGGAGAAAAACCTCTCCCGAAGAAATTCTTTCGCTCAATACAAAATCCCACCTCTCCAAGAAAGAAGTTTGGCCCTTCCTCCTCTCCTTCCCCAAAGTGTCGCCTCGGCCGGCGCGGCGAGCTCTTCCCCACAAGGCGGCCTCTGCCCACCTATCCATAGGAACGCCTCGGAACGGGTGCCGTGCAACCCCTTCCTCTACCTGCCCTCGAGGCTGCCCTACAGCCAGACCTGCAGCCAAGGCGATACACTACCCAGCGAGGAGAAGCCATGCCGAAAGAGATGTACTTTGAAGACTTTTACGTCGGCCAGAAGATGAATTCGGTCGCCAGCGCCAAGGTCACTGCGGAAGAGATTAAAGAGTTCGGCCAGAAGTACGACCCCCAGCCCTTCCACCTCGACGAGGCCGCTGGCGAGGGCTCCTTTTTCAAGGGTTTGGCCGCCTCCGGCTGGCTCACCGCCGCCATCGTCATGCGCCTGCGCGTCCAGTCCGTCCCGGTCTTTGGCGGTATGATCGGCGCCGGCGTCGAAGAGATGCGCTGGACCCAGCCCGTCCGTCCCGGCGACAGCATCCGCACCGAGATCGAGGTCGTCGGCGTCCGCCACTCCAACTCCCGGCCCGACTACGGCGTTGTCCGCACCCGCACCCTCGCCTTCAACCAGCGGGACGAGGTCGTTCTCCGCTCCACCGTCAACTTCCTCGCCCCTCTGCGCAGCCCCATCCAGAAGTCGTGAAGGTCTGCGCTTCAAACGTGCGTCGGGTGCCCCATCTTCGCCGCGAAGCGGCTAAGGTGGGGACATTCGAGCGAAGCTCGAACCGCTTTCATGCCAGTCGGCTGGGCCCACCGTGCGTGGAGTCCACTCCAGCGAACAAGCTCGCCGGGAACCCCGGTGCGCGGTCCCTCCGTGATGCGTGTGCGCCTGTCGGGGTGAGGCTCCCGTTGGTCGCTTGCGAAGATGTTTGCGCCGAACCGAAGGGAGGTCCCGGGCGCTGCCGACATACACGTCACGAAGGGTGCGCCCGTACCAGGGTCCCCACAAACAGGTCTTCGTTTGTGAGGTGGCCGAGCGCAGTGGGTCCGGCCGACAAGCCATCGTTTCTACTCCCAAATCCTAGATTTGAACCTGCCGATACGTCTCAGGTGCCGGAGACCAGAGCCGGGGCGCCCATCGTCGCTACGATGGGCGCAGATTAAATCGCCTGATTCTCCAACGTTCCGTCCCCTGAAGGCTCTTTCGCACCAACATCCAAAGACCATGACCCCAACCGAACGCAAACTTCTCCCCACCCTTATCGACCAGGTCGTCGCCCTTGAAGTCCAGGAGAGCGGAGACCCCTCCCCACGCACCCTCGTCGCACAGATCCTCGTCGCCTTCGACGAAGGCGCCACGCCCGATCTCTTCTGCATCGAGGTTGCCTCGGTCCCGGACGGCACTTGGTCCCCAAAGCCGGGAGCTGCCCACTCCCTCCTCCTCGACGACATCGTCTGCATCCGCACAAATCCCGAACCAAACCAGTAACCCTACCCCAAAACCCACAACATTCCGGCGTATCGTAGAGGGATGACGCGCATGACCGTGCTCGCCTCCGGCTCCAAAGGAAACAGCACCGTCATCTCCTCCTCGCGCACCCGCGTCCTGGTCGATGCCGGCCTCTCCTGCCGAGAGCTGATGAAGCGCATGCTCGCCGCCGGCGAAGATCCCCGCACCCTCGACGCCATCCTCATTACCCACGAGCACCAGGACCACGTCTCCGGCCTCGGCGTCCTCGCCCGCAAGCTTGGCATCCCGGTCTACTTCACCGAGCCCACCCATCGCGCCTGGGTCCGCATGCTCACCCCGCGCACCACCCTGTCCTACGCCCAGTGGATCGATCGCGTCCAGAAGGAAAAGGAGCAGCTCGCCCAGGCCGTGACTCCAACTGGGGCTCAGGTTGTAACCCAGCCCTGCGCCGCTCTGCCGGGGAGTACCTCCCAGGCCGAACCCGAGCCCGGCTTCTGCGACAGCATGTCCGCCGCCGTCGAACCCCCTCCGGCCGTCCCTTCGGATATCGATCTCGAAGATCCCGAGACCGACGAGTCCCACGCCGCCGAAGCCGCGCAGAAGACCAAGCCCTCGCCCACCGATCTTCCCTCGGTCGAATACTTCCACTCCGGCCGCCAGTTCCAGATCGGCGACATCGAGGTCACCCCCTTCACCATCCCGCACGACGCCGCCGACCCCTGCGGCTTCGTCTTCGCGGCCGAAGGCATCCGCATGGCGCTCGCCACCGACCTCGGCTACATGCCCCCCAACGTCAAGGCCGCGCTCAAGCGCATCGACGTCCTCCTGCTTGAGTCTAACCACGACCTCGAGATGCTCAAGGACGGTCCCTACCCCTGGAGCGTCAAGCAGCGCGTCCTCTCCCGCGTCGGCCATCTTTCGAATCTAGCCACCGCCGAGTTCCTCGAGCGCGACTACGACGGCGCCGCCAGCTTCATCGTCCTCGGACACCTGTCGGAGTCCAACAACGCCCCCGAACTCGCCCGCCTCGCCGCCGAGCAGGCCCTCGCCAACCACCCCACCCTCCTCGGCAACCGCATCCTCCTCGCCGAACAGACCGCGCCCCTCGCCCCCATCTCGCTCTGAAAAAGAAGCTTTGGAAGACGAGAACCTTTAGGGCGTATCGACAAATTCTCTGAGGCAAAAGACAGGCGCTGCTGCGCGGGCCCACTACGCGTGGGGCGGTCACTTCGTGACGCGTGTACCGGCTTTAGCTTCCGCTCCTGAATGGAGTCCAATCTCTTCACAAAAGACCGCTCTGGCTTTCCCCTTCCAAGCCGTCTCTCCGAAGAGGAATGTACGGTTATCGCCCGAGCCACCCTTTCGCGCATCTTTTCAGGCCCCTGTTGGATCAAACACGATAGAATGAGTCTGAAGAAACAATGAAAAAGTTTGCATCAGGATCGGGAGCCCAGCGGCAAAAGCATTCCACGGCCTGCACCGATCAGGTCGTAGGGGATATCCTCTCCGGCTGGCGCTACGACATCTCCGGCCTCTCCCCGGCCATGCGCACCGACTACGAGCAGCACCTCTCCGAGTGCAGCGGCTGCCGCCGCCGCCAGCGCATCGCCCGCACCATCGACGTCCTGCTGATCTCCATCAGCACCCTCTCCATCGCCGCCTTCCTCCTGGCCGCGGTCATCATCCATCGCGTCGAGCTTGCCACCCATATCGGCAAGGTCGAGGTCCATCTTTACCAGACCCACGCCGTCGCCATCTCGCTCGAGGCCGTCGCGATCATCGGTGTCGTGCTCTCGGCTCTGCTCTGGGTCCTGGTCGCGATCGCCACCCCACTCCCCGGCTATCTCGGCGAGATCGTTCAACAGCGCATCCCCTCCAACCTCCGCGACCGTTTCACCAAGACCAAGCCCGCCTGAAACCTCGGCCGCTTGAAGCCAAGCCCGCCCGATAGTTTCACAAGCGGGCAAGGATCCTAAAGGATCCCACCTACGGATCCTACCCGCGAGAACCCCGGGTTTGTTAAGGTAGACATAGAACTCATGTCCTCTCCCAACCCAGCCGAAGGCGAGGTCCTTCCCCCGGGCTCACGTCCCGGCTACACCGCCGATCCCGGCCTCCGGCCCTTCGCCCAGGTCGAGCCCACAGGTCCAGTCGACCCTCCCGGCGCCTACATCGCCGAGGACCCTCCGCGCCGCCGCGGTACCCGATCCATCCTCTCCGCTCCTGGAACCTACCTCCTCCTCGGCGTCAACTGCGCCGTCTTCGTCTGGATGATCCTCCACGGCGTCGATCCCGCCAACCCCACCCCAGTCCAGCTCATTCACTTCGGAGCCAATATCCCCGCCCTGGTCCTCCACGGCCAGTGGCACCGCCTGCTCACCGCCACCTTCGTCCACGTCGGCCTCATCCACCTGCTCACCAACATGTGGTGTCTCTGGAACCTCGGCCTCCTGGGCGAGCCTCTCCTCGGCCCTTGGGGCATGATCGCCGTCTACCTGCTCACCGGCATCGCCGGAAACCTGCTCAGCCTCCTCGTCAACATCGTCCTGCACGACTTCATCTCCGTCGGCGCCGGCGCCTCGGGAGCCGTCTTCGGCATCGCCGGAATCCTCATCGTGCTGCTCTCCAACCGCAATCTTCCCATCCCGGCCTTCGAGCTCCACCGTCTCCGCCGCTCCGTCATCCAGTTCGCCGGCCTCAACCTGGTCATCGGCCTGGCGACGGTCATCCTTCCCGTCATCCGCATTGACAATTCCGCCCACGTCGGAGGCTTTCTCTCCGGCCTCGCGCTGGGCGTCCCGCTCGTTCCCCGCATGACCAGCGGCCGCGTCCGCTATCTCAACCGTCAGAAGATCACCTTCGCCTGCGCCGCGTTCCTGCTCACCCTCTTCGGCTACTGGATCGCCAAGCTCCGCTAGGCATAAGAAGAGCGCTGCCGCGCGGGCCCACTACGCGTGGGGCGCCCACTTCGTGGGGTGTATACCGGCTTCGCCGTGGGCCTCCCTTCGGTTCGGCGCAAACATCTTCGCAAGCGACCAACGGGAGCCTCACCCCAAAGGGCCAAATACGCGTCACGAAGGGACCGCCCGTACCGGGGTCCCCACAAACAGGTCTTCGTTTGTGGGGTGGCAGAGCGCAGTGGGCCCGGCCGGCAGGCCAGCTTCTTCCTTACGCTCCGGAACTCGCTCCCGCAGGACCTTCATCCGCTCCGTCAGCTGCGCCCGCAGCGCAGACTGCTCCGGCCTGCCATACAGATTATGATTCTCCCCCGGATCGGCTTGAAGATCGTAAAGCTCGCCCTCCGAAGGGTCCATGACGTACTGGATCAGCTTGTACCGCTCCGTCCGGATGCCGCGATGCGGTGCCACCTTCTCCGGATTAGGCCACTCGTAATACTCGTAGTACCACTCCCTGCGAAACTCCGCATCCTTGCCCTTCGCCAGCGGCAGAATACTCTTCCCCTGCATGTGCGCCGGCGCGGGAATCCCCGCAAGATCGAGCAGCGTAGGCGCAATGTCCGTGTCCAGCACCATCTCCTCGCGCACCGAACCTGCCGGAATCCGCCAGGGATAGCGCACCTGGAACGGAACCCGGATCGATGGTTCATGCATCAGGCGCTTGTCGAAGAGCCTCCACTCGCCCAGAAAATATCCATGGTCCGAGGTCTGCAGAATCGCCGTATCGTCAAGGATCTTCTTCTTCTCCAGATAGTCGAGGATGCGCCCGATATTGTCGTCCACCGCCACCAGGCCGGCATAGTAGTCCTTCGCCACTCCCTCCAGCGAGCCGCAGGCCACATGCGACGAGGTGGTCCCCAGCTTGTTCTCCGCCTCGACGAAGCTCTTCGGCTTGCCCGGATATCCCTTCAGGTCGTCGTCGAAGTTCGCGGGCTTCGCCACCGGCACGCCGTTATAAAGATCCGCATGGCGGCGCGGGCGAAAGAAGGGCTCATGCGGAGCGACAAACCAGACCAGCATGCAGAAGGGCTTATCTCCGCGGTCTTCCTCCATCCAGGCGATCGCCCGATCCGTCGTCAGGTCGTCGGGATAGACACCCATATATCGCTTCTGCGGCCCCACCTGCCCCTTGCGACCCTCCTTGAACAGGGGATTGGCATAATCGTTGCTGGGATCGTTGTGCCCGAAGTAGTAGTCCCAGTTCCTCTCCTCCACTCCATTGCGGGTATGGATCTTGCCCAGAATCGCGACCTCGTACCCTGCCTTCTGCAGAATCTCCGTGAAGAGAGGAATATCGGCGGCCATCGGGATATGGCTCTTCGTGTTGTCCAGAGCTCCGGTCGAGCGCGAGTACATCCCCGTCAGCGCCGTCGCGCGCGCAGGGGCACAGAGCGCATTGGTGCAAAAGGCATTGGTGAAACGAATGCCTTCTTTTCCGATACGGTCATGGTTCGGCGTCTTCAGGATCGGATGACCGGCAGCCGAAAGCGCATCCGCGCGCTGCCCCTCTCCCAGAAAGAACACCAGGTTGGGACGCTTCTGTTTCGTCTGGGCTCCTGCCAGGGCCGGGGATACATTGGAGACCGCCGCGCTTCCCGCAATCGCCAGCGATGCCTGCAGAAAATCGCGCCTCGTTGTTCCGGCCTGCGTGGCGGCTGCTGCCCTCGAGCCCTGTTCCTTCGTCTCCGACATGCCCTTCCTTTCGCTCCTGCCCGTTCGTTCGTTTAAGAAAGCGTCCTCATAAAAATAAAGCAGGATGCAGAAAAGCCCACTCTTCAAGACAATATTGCAACCAGGCCGACAGGGACGAAAGACCGGGTGCCCCATCTTCGCGACGGCCTTATCGTCACTAAGGTGGGCTGAAGCGCCAGAGATCTCCCCCAACACAAAACCAATGCCGGGTCCACTACGCGTGGGGCGGTCACTTCGTGACGCGTATATCCCCTTCGGGGTGAGGCTCCCGTTGGTCGCTTGCGAAGATGTTTATGCCGACCAAAGGGAGGCCACGGCGAAGCCGGTATACGCGTCACGAAGTGACCGCCCCACGCGTAGTGGGCCCGCGCGGCAGCGCTTGTCTTTTATCCCAAAAGGAAAAAATATGTCGACGCGCTTAGCTCACCGCCGTCTGCGCAAACTTCCGCACCATGGCCAGCAGCAGCCTGCGGTCGCTCTCCCCCAGGTTGGCCGAGTATCTCTGGATCTGGGTCAGAAACCGGATCTCGTCCTCTTTTAGGTGCAGCGACGACATCTCCTTGCTCACCATCTCCTCGGCAAAGAACTCCGCCAGCTGCAGGTCGAGAGCGCGAGCAATCTTCTGCAGCGTCTCGAGCGAAGGAATCGTATGGCCGTTCTCGACCCGAGAGAGATAACAGCGCAGCAGCCCCGTCCGCTTCTCGATATCGCCCTGGGACATCCCTTTTTGGAGCCGGTAGCCCCGGATAGTGCTCCCAATATTCATCGCAATCGAGAGATCCTCGGGGGTCTCTTGGTTCATTTCGGAGGGAAACGTTTGCATGTCGGCCATTACCCACAAAGTAAACAGCTCCGGCGAAGGGGTCAACTGTAAGTTTCCGGGGACCATCGTTTTGTACCAGCCAAGGTTCGTCCCCTTCTTCTAACCAGTGGAGTTGCGCCACAAAACCTTAACCTTTACTTGAATCCCGGCACCCCTTGGAACCACTGCTGCTATTGACCTAAAGGTAATCAGAGGATGGCCTGTCGGCTGAGCGCAGTGGGCTCGCGCTGCGGCGCACAATCGCTGCCGCGCACAATCAGCCTTGTTAAGGGCACGGCTTCAGCCGTGCCGCCAGAAGAAAGGAAAGAAAGGGGACTTCAGCCCCTGAGGTCCTCTCACCCGGAACCGCAGAGCTGTCAACCCCCATCTCCACGAAAATAAAACAAAACAAAGCACATCCGCCGCGCCGATTCTCCCCTTGGCCGGTGTTAAACTTAGAGCCACAGCAAATAAGCCTCGGAAGTCTCCGAGGCTTATTTCGCACTAAGTCATTATTTTTCCAATACTTTACCAGTAAGTTCTTATTATGGAATACTTTGCGTCAGAAGTCCGCCGCTAAGTCTAATTTCTAGAAGACTTTGCGCAAATAAAGGGGACTACCCCATGTGCATGCCGCCGTTCACGTCAAGCGTGTGGCCGGTGATGTACGCGGCCTCCTCCGACGCCAGAAACGCGACCGCATAAGCGACCTCGGCCGTGGTTCCGACCCGGCCCAGAGGAATGTACTGCGCGTTGGCCTGCTTCTGCTCCTCCGTCAGGGCCTCCGTCATGGCTGTCTCAATGAAGCCCGGAGCGACCGCGTTGACCGTGATCGTCCGGCTGGCCAGCTCGCGCGCCAGCGACTTCGTCAGGCCGATCAGCCCGGCCTTCGAGGCGGCATAGTTCGCCTGCCCCGCCTGCCCCATCTCCCCCACCACCGAAGTGATGTTGATGATGCGGCCCCATCGATTCTTCACCATCTGCATGGTCAGCGCCTGCGACAGCAGGAAGGCACCGGTCAGGTTGGTCGAAAGAACGTCGTTCCAGTCCGCCAGCTTCATCCGCATCGAAAGCATGTCGCGGGTGATGCCCGCGTTGTTGACCAGGATCTCGACCTTGCCGAAGTGCGCGAGCACCGCCTTGGCTCCGTCCTTGATGGACTCTTCGCTCGCGACGTCGAGCGCGAAGGACTTCGACGTCCCTCCCGCCGCAGCAATTTCAGCTTCGACCTCCGCCAGCTTCTCCGTATTCCTCGCGGCGAGCGCGACCTGCGCCCCCCGCCGCGCCAGTTCGAGCGCCACCGCCCGTCCAATCCCCTGAGAAGCTCCCGTAACCAATGCAACGCGACCGCTGAGTGTGCTCATGTACCTCCGTAAAACCAACAAGATCGATTATACGAATCAGTTCTCTGAACCTGAGCGCCCGCCGGCCGCATCACGTATCCTGAGGTTCACTATGTCCGGCACCGAGAAGAAGATGAAGAAGACCGCCTCCATCCAGGCCCAGGCAGCCCACGCAGACGGCACGGCCCCCTCCCCCAGCGAGACCGACGTCTACGCGATCCACGGCGCAGACCCCGAGATTCTGGCCTACGCGATGGCCAAATACTCCCGCTCGTCCCTCAGCATGAAGGAGTCGCTGGTCGAGATCAGCGCCCAGCGCGCCGAGCAGTTCCTCAACACCTTCTACTTCCAGTACGGCCACCGTTCCATCGCCGACCTCGCGCACATTCCCTTCGCCATCGAGCGGCTGAGCCTGCTGGCCGCCATCGATCTGGTCGACGAGCAGCGCTGGGACGGCCAGGAGCGTTCGACCCGATACCAGGACTTCCGCCGCTCCGGCTGGTACACGCCCGAGCTCTCCTCCGAGACCCCGCGATTCACCGGCGCGATCGAGGCCCTCTTCCTCGCCTACCAGAGCGTAAGCGCGGGAATGCTCGAAGCGCTCAAGGGCGCGGTTCCGAAGCCCGAGGAGATGAAGCCCGAGGCCTACGAGCGGACGCTCAAGGCCCGGGCCTTCGACGCCGCGCGCTACCTTCTGCCGCTCGCGACCAACACCTCCCTGGGCCAGATCGTGAATGCAAGGACGCTCGAGACGCAGGTCTCCCGCCTTCTGACCAGCCCGTTCGCCGAAGTGCGGCAGATCGCCGAGAAGCTGCGCCGCGCCGCGACCGAGCCCGCCTGGAACGTCTACCACGCCGATGCCCAGGTGCTGTGTGACGAGATCGGCTCGGTCGACGACACGTGCGGCGAGCGCGCGGTTGGGATGCTGATGCGGCCGGTGGCCGCCGCTCCCACGCTGGTGAAGTATGCGACGCCGAACGCTTACCTTGAGCAGAGCCGTGCCGAGCTCACGCAGGCCGTCGCGGAGCTGATGCAGGGCCAGCCGATCGATCCTGCCCCGGTGGTCGATCTGCTCGACGACAGCGAGCCGCTCGAGGTGGAGCTCGCGACCTCTCTGCTCTACCCGAACTGCCACTACAGCTACCGCCAGTTGCGCAGCAACGTTGCAGCGCTCGATGGGGCGCGGCGCGATGAGCTGATCGCGCTGGGAACGAAGCATCGCGGACGCTACGATGAGCTTCTGCGGGCCTTCAGCGCCGGGCAGGGAATGCGCTTCGACATCCTGATGGACATCGGCGGCTTCCGCGACATGCACCGTCACCGCCGCTGCGTCCAGCTGCTGCAATCGTTCACCGACCTGCATGGATACGAAGAGCCGGTGTGCCCGGGCCAGCCGACGCTCGAGCAGGCCGGTCTCGCCGCAGACTACAAGGCCGCGATGGACCAGTCGCTCGCCACCTACCGCGCTCTGCGCGACTCGGGCGTGCCTGAGGCGGCCCAGTCGGCGCAGTACTGCCTTCCGCTGGGCGTGCGCTGCCGCGCGATGTTCAAGATGGACTTCGCCGAGGCGTTGTACATCGCGGAGCTGCGCTCGGGCGTGGCTGGACACTTCAGCTACCGCCGCGTGGCTTGGGAGATGTACCGGGCTGTCGCCGAGCGGCACCCGGCGCTGGCTCGTCACTTCCGCATTGAGGATGTGAATGAGCCGGTGGATCTTTTGAAACGATAGATTGCAGAGACGATGGCCTGACCGGCAGCGCCTGTCCTCAACGGGGACGAGCCGGAAGCAGACCGTAAACATCCACCTCTCCCTTTGTGCCGACATACACATGCCCGTTCATGATGGTGGGGACATTGAAACGAAGGGCATAGCCCGCGCTGTCACGAGCTTGATTCTGATTGCTGGCATAGAGCTGGCGGGAGATGTCGGAGGCATCCGCAGCATAGAGAACGGCCCGCCTGTCAGGCGACGCCCAGCCCTTCGAACTCATCACCCAGACGATACCGTTCTTATCGCCATTCGCAGAGACCGTCGGCGTCGCGGCGTGATCTTCCAATTTGAAGCTGCTGGCGGCCTTGAAGATGAGCTTTCCGTCTTTCACCTCGAAATCACGGAGTGAGTCGTAATCGCTTAGAACGTAGACGTTGTGGTTCCAGTACGCCATCGATCCATAGATGCCGCGCGAGGTTGTAATCGTCTGGACCGCATGGCTGTTGCTCTCTTGATGAAAATGGCCGAGGCGATCACGATCCACAACGTAGATCATAGGGCCTTTCCCCCCGATCACCGCAAGATGCGGATGCGGTCCAGCCTGATCCGGCAACAGCATCGGTCCTCCCGAACCGAGATCATGGTCCTTCTCGTCGAGTTCGCGGGCATTGAAGGGCGTGAAATAATCGACAGGTTTCAGATCTCGGCCATCGGGATGGAGTTTGAGTAGGGTATCTCCGTAGTCCCTGCCTCCCGCCGTCACGTCGAAACTGCCATTGCCTGTCGCAACGAAGATGTTTCCATCTTTATCCGACGCCGGGCCCGTATCGCTGGCCCATATTCCGCTGTCATCCGCATCGGGCGAGGTATTGAAGATCGCCTTTTGCTGTAAAGTTTTGGCATCGTACGCCATCACCCAACCGTGATAAGGGCCGACATCGCAGGAAGAACCCCAGGTCAGATACACCAGGCCATTCGAAAGCAATAAGGCTGCTCGCGGATTCTCCCGCAAGGGTTCAAAGACCAGATTTCCCCCCTTGCTGCCCGCACCGCTGCCATGGACGGAAGCTTGTATCTCTACCGGGCCGCCCGCTTTTTCCATGCCAGTCGTCACGGAGAGCGCATGAAGATGTTGGCGATACTGCTCGCTGGCAGGAGGGCGCGTTCTCTTTGTGCGAGCCAGTACATAAAGGGTGCCGGACTTTGTATCGATCACCGGGGTCGACGTGATTCCTACCTCCGGCTGCGTAAAGGGGCAGGAGACGTCCCTCGCGGGAACCGTGGTCTCATCTTCCTTCAGAAAACTTACATGCCATAGCGGCGTGGAAGGATTTCCGTAGGCATCGAAGGCGTAGACACTGTCGTGCTCTGTTGCAATGAACACGACATCGTGCCTGCCTTTGCCAGGGATCGAAACATTCGCCAAGAAGAGGGGCTGAGCATAGATATCTCCGTCCACCTTCAACGTGAAAAGTTTTCCAAACTGCTGCTGATTGACATTGTGCGGCGTCAGCGTTTTTTCGTTCAGGTCCGCACCCGTTCGCGCATTGTCGTATTGCGCGGTTGTCATCTGCGGGTGTGCCGTAAGGCCAAACGCAAAGACGATGACGATCCCATACGTGTGAAATTTACGTTGGACGAATCTCATACCATCCTCACCCCAGGTGTGATTCCATGGTCCGATTTGTTGTCGGGATCCGACTATATCGACATTCGACTATCGAGCCAATGCGGGATTTTGTTGCCCGACCCTTGATTTTCGTGAACAGATGACTCTGGTGAACAGAAAGGGAATCTAAATGTCACCGCTCCGTTCTCGTCGATGATCGATCTCCGGAACAGGCCGCTTCCTCTCGGAGAATTCAGAGGCTAGAAGCCTCCAGAGGGAGGAACAGGCACTCCCTTACTGGGCATTTCGGATGTATTTTTCCTTTGCATCCAGGAGTTGGCCGAGAGCCTGCTGATCCAACGGACGCGCAGTTCCCAGCTGGTCGGCCACCAGACAGATCTTCGCGAAGTGTTCCAGTGTCTCCATCTTGATGAAGGCGTCAAGAAGGCTGCTGCCATAGGTGACTGCCCCGTGATTCGCCATAAGGATTGCGCTGTGCTCCAGGATCAGAGGACGCAGGCTGGCGGCCAGCTCGTCTGTTCCCGTCGTGGCGTACGGGGCCAGAGGAACAGGTCCCAGCGTCATCACGGCCTCCGCGCAGAGAGGTTCATCCAGGGCTCTGCCGGCGCAGGCGAAACCGGTCGCGGTCGGGGGATGCGCGTGAACGACCGCGTTCACATCTTCTTTCGTCTGATACACGGCCAGATGCATGCCAATCTCACTGGTAACCTTCTTCGATCCGGATAACTGGCATCCCTGCAGATCCACCATGACCATATCTGCCGGCGTCAGCAGGTGTTTGCAGCAGCCGGTGGGGGTGGCCAAGATGCAATCGGAGCCGACGCGGACAGAGAGGTTGCCGGAGCTTCCCGGTGCAAAGCCAAGTCGATAGAGCCACTTCCCATACCTGGCGAGATCCCGCCGGTGCTCTGCTTCTGTGTCCGGTCCGTTTACGATCAAGGAAAACTCCTGTCGAACTCTATTTCAGCATAACGAAGACATTTGCTTGCCGAATGCATCTAAAACACAGCTTTCCGATTGCATCTAATATATGGAGGTATGGATGAAGACATCTGATGTATTGCACGCTTGGGCCGGTATTCTGGCCGGTCATAGGCCGTCTTTATCCATCGAGATTACAAAAGAATGCCCTCTTCGCTGCCCCGGTTGCTATGCGTTCGATGCAGCCCATCTGGGCGGCGAAACAGAATTACGTCAACTTTCTGACTTCAAAGGCGCGGAATTAGTAAAGAACATTCTTGCGATCGTGGATCGGGAGAAGCCGCTCCATGTCTCGCTGGTGGGGGGAGACCCCCTGGTTCGCTATCGAGAGCTGGAGATGCTTCTTCCCGAGCTGGATGCGCGGGGAGTGCATACGCAGGTGGTGACCAGCGCCTTCCGGGTGATTCCGGCGGAGTGGAGCCGATTCACCCGATTGAACGTGGTTGTTTCGATCGATGGGCTTCAGCCGGAGCACGACGAGCGTCGCAAACCCGCAACGTACGAGCGCATCTTGAAGAATATCGCCGCGACCAAGGTGACGATTCATTCCACCATTACGGGCAATATCGCATCCCGCGAGGGCTACTTGGAAGAGTTTCTTCGCTTCTGGAGCGCTCGCCCGCAGATCGCGAAGATCTGGTTCAGCCTGTTCACGCCGCAGGTGGGAGCTACGGGGCCTGAGATTCTCACCTCCGAACAACGCTCCTTCGTGGTTCAGGATCTTCTCCGATTGCGAACCCTATATCCGGTTCTCGATATGCAGGAGGGTCTTATCCAAGAGATTCTCTCTCCTCCCAAGAGCCCGGAGGATTGCATCTTTGCCAAAACGACGCACACGATCTCGGCCGATCTGAAGACGAAGATTACCCCATGCCAGTTCGGGGGGGAACCGGATTGCTCTCAGTGTGGATGTATTGCATCCATGGGGCTTGCCGCCGTAGGACATCATCGCGTGGCAGGCCCTCTCACCGCTGGCCACCTGTTTCATGTCTCCGACCGGATTGGAATAGCCTGGAGAGCGGCGAAGCGAACCTTCATCAGCACCCCTGCTGAGCCCAAGTCTCCAGAGTTCAAGATTCTTCCGAGCTGATGCGGGGATGTGCGGCTACGCTCCTCTCGGAGCGGAAGGTGTTGACTCGATAGTTGTATTCGCCTTTTATTTGCTTTTTCCGTTTTGAGTGCTAGAATCCGCTTTGACATATTCCCAGGAGATTTTTCGTGGCAGATGACCGCAATAAAGCAATAGAGACAGCGCTCTCGCAGCTGGAAAAGCAGTTCGGCAAGGGCTCCATCATGAGGCTGGGAGCCAAGGAGGCGATCGTCCCGATCGCGATCATCCCCACCGGCTCAATCTCGTTCGATGCGGCACTGGGAGTGGGTGGAGTTCCCCGTGGCCGCGTGGTCGAGATCTTCGGGCCGGAGTCTTCGGGTAAGACGACGATTACGCTGCAGATTATCGCCGAAGCGCAGAAGGCGGGCGGCCTGGCTGCCTTTGTGGATGCCGAACATGCTCTCGATCCGGCCTATGCGAAGAAGCTGGGCGTCGATGTGGACAATCTTCTGGTCTCGCAGCCGGACTATGGCGAGCAGGCGCTCGAGATCGTGGATGCTTTGGTGAAGTCGGGCGCGATCGACGTCCTGGTGGTGGACTCGGTGGCGGCGCTGGTTCCGAAGGCCGAGATCGACGGCGAGATGGGCGATTCGCACATGGGCCTGCAGGCTCGCCTGATGTCGCAGGCTCTGAGGAAGCTGACGGGCACGGTGGCGAAGTCGCGAACCTGCCTGATCTTCATCAACCAGATCCGCGACAAGATCGGCGTGATGTTCGGTAATCCGGAGACGACGACCGGAGGCCGCGCGCTGAAGTTCTACTCCTCGGTCCGCATCGACATTCGGCGCATCGGAGCGGTGAAGGAGGGCGATGTTGTTACCGGATCGCGCACCAAGGTCAAGATTGTGAAGAACAAGGTGGCCGCGCCGTTTCGTGACGCCGAGTTCGACATCCTGTACGGAGAAGGGATCTCGCGCGAGAGCGATGTGCTGGATCTGGCGGTGCTGCACAACATCGTCGAGAAGAGTGGAGCCTGGTACAGCTACTCGGGCGAGCGCATCGGACAGGGCCGCGAAAATGTTCGCACCTTCCTCAAGGACAACAAGGAGGTCTTTGGCCGGATCGATACAGAGCTGCGCAAGAAGCTTGGAATTTCGGCTGCCAATGCCAATGCGGAGATTCCGACGGTTCCTTCCAATGGAGCTGCGGCGGCGACCGAGGCGGTCAAGAGCAAGCGCGGGTAGCCGTTTTCCTGAAATATCAGAAAGAAAGCTCCGCGAATGTCTGCGGGGCTTTCTTTTTATAACGAGCTTTAGGCGATGGCCTGCCTGCCGGGCCCACTGCGCGTGGGGCGCCCACTTCGTGGGGTGTGTACCGGCTTCGCCGTGGGCCTCCCTTCGGTTTGGCGCGAAGATTTATGCAAGCGACCAACGGGAGCCTCGATCCCGAAGGGAATATACGCGTCACGAAGTGACCGCCCGTACCGGGTCCCCACAAACAGGTCTTTGTTGTGGGGTGGCCGAGCGCAGTGGGCCCGCGCGGCAGCGCTGTCTGTGCGGTATGCTGCTGAGGATGCATACGGTAAAGGCCATCTATCCCGGAACGTTTGACCCGCTCACGAACGGCCATCTCGACCTGATCGCGCGCGGGGCGAAGATCGTGGACCACCTGGTGGTGGCGATCCTGCGCAACTCAGAAAAGTCGCCGCTGTTTACGGTGCAAGAGCGGGTGGAGATGATCACCGAGGCAACGCGCGAGGTGGGCAATGTGTCGGTCGCGACCTTCGATGGCCTGCTGGTGGACTTCTGCCGCGAGCAGGGTGCGAAGGCGGTGCTGCGCGGAATCCGGGCGATCTCGGACTATGAGTACGAGTTTCAGATGGCGATGATGAACCGCAAGCTGGCGCCGGAGCTGGAGACGCTGTTCATGATGCCGGCGGAGAAGTACACGTATGTGAGCTCGCGGCTGATCAAGGGCGTGTTCGAATTGGGCGGGGATGTCTCCACGCTGGTTCCACCCCTGGTGGTGGAGAGACTGAAGGCGAAGGTTGCGGGGCGGAGATGATCCTGGGACGAACGTTGCGGTTCAGAGGCTGGCTTTTGGCTTTGGCGGTGGTGCTGTGCGGAGTGCTCCCCGGGCGCGTCGCTGCACAGGAGGGTGGCGCCAAGGCGGCTGCGCTGCCGGGATTCATTATCGCCGGGCTGAAGGCTTATAAGAACAGTGGGCCGGATGCGGCGGTGCAGACGTGGCTGAAGGGGAGTCCGATCGACGGAAATCCGGATGCCCAGGCGCAGCTGAGTGTTCTGCACCAAGTGCAGGATCTCTATGGTCCTTTGCAGTCGTATGAGGTGATCAACTCACACGACCTTGGGCCGCGGACGCGAATCATCTACATGGTGCTGGAGTTGGAGAAGGGGCCGCTATTTACGAAGTTCGTGGTCTACCGGGCCGATCAGGGATGGATCCTGGCGAACTTCATCTGCAATACGCATGATGAGGCGGTATTTCCGGTGCAGTGATTCGAGGCGATGGCCTGCCGTCCCACGCGCAGTGAGCCCGGCCGGCAGGCCCTAATGTCCTCCTGCCTGCAGGATGGGCAGCAGGCTGGAGTAGTCGTCGGTCCAGAGCCGCAGGCTGGGCTTGATGTAGATGGGGTCGGCGAGGGAGCTGATGTCGGCCTGGGTAAAGAAGGTGGGGTCGGCGGTCATCAGGACCCACTCGGCGCGGAACTCTCCGCGGCCCTCGAGCGAGCCGGTGATGACGTCGCGAGCCTCGAGATGCGCGTCCTGGGCTAAAAGAGCGAGCTCGGGTGCGAGGTCGAGGTACTGGTTGGAGACGTGGAAGGCGAGGATGCCGTTAGGGGTGAGGTGCTGGCGGTAGAGCTGGATCGCCTCGCGGGTGAGCAGGTGCAGCGGAATGGCGTCGCCGGAGAAGGCATCGATGGCGAGGACGTCGAAGCGTTGCGGTGCGCCGGCTTTGAGCTCGTCGGCGAGCGAGGTGCGGGCATCGCCCGGGACGGTGGTGATGGCGGCGAAGGAGTCCCTTATATAGGTGAAGAGATTGTGGGCGATGGGCGGAACCTGCGGGTTGATCTCGTAGAAGCGGATGCGGTCGCCCTTGCCTCCATAGGCCGCGATGGTTCCCGTTCCCAGGCCGATGACGCCGATGTTCTTGGTGCGTCCGGCGCAGCAGAAGCGCAGCGCGAGGCCGATGCCGGAGCCGGTGCCGTAGTAGGTGGTGGGGATGTGGCTGAAGCCGGGATCGAAGATCTGGGTGCCATGCTGGATGGCTCCATGCATGAGGGTGCGCATGGGCGACTGCGTGATGGGAGAGACGGTCTGGGTGACGCGCAGGCTGCCGTAGAAGTTGCGGATGTTAAGCATGGAGCCGCGGCCCATGGAGGCGTGGAGCGCGAGGGTGAGGGCGAAGAGCAGGACGCTGGCCGTTGTCCAGAGGAGCCTCTGCGTCCAGCCGTCGGGCCATGTGGCGGCGAGCGCGAGCACGGCAGTGACGAAGAAGGCGATGGCGAGGTCGTAGTTGGCGGAGAAGAGGAGTGGGAAGACGATCCCGATGAGGAAGGTTCCGGCGGCTCCTCCGGCGGCGATGAGGAGGTAGAAGAGAGTGGCCTCGGAGGTACGCCGGGGGCGGAGGCTGTAGGTCTCGCCGTGGCAGAAGAGGCAGGCGACGAAGCACTCGAGGAGGAAGAAGACGATGGTCAGGTAGATGGGCAGGGAGAAGTCGGCCTTGGAGAGTGCGTAGCCGAGCGAGGCCAGCATGAGCACTAGCACGCGCACGACGAGCGGGCGCCGGTAGAAGGCGGGACGGTCGAAGGCGAGGATGAAGGTGATCAGGTAGACCGCTAGTGGAAGCACCCAGAGCAGAGGGATGGCGGCGATGTTGATGGTGAGGTGCGCAGTGACGGAGCTTAACTGCATGGCAGCGGCCATGGGAAGCAGGAACCAGAGCCAGCGGCGTGCGCGCGGCGTGTGGGGAGCTTCGTCGTGTTCGAGCTGCGGTTTGGTGGCTGGCCGGCCCTGTGCGGTAAGCCAGAGGGCGAGGAGGGCGAAGAGGAAAAAGCCTGCGGCCCAGAGAGTGCGCTGTGTGCGCAGGGTGAGATGGGGTTCGAAGAGCGAGGGATAGGCGATGAGCGCGAGCAGGGAGCCGATGTTCGAGAGGGCGAAGAGCCGGAACCACACGGGGGCGGGCCGGCCGGTTGGGTCGGCCTCGTGCTGCGAGAGCCAGAGCTGGAGAAGCGGGCTGGTGGAGGCGAGGACGAGGAAGGGAAGTCCGATGGTGCGGGTGAGGGTCCAGAAGATGGTGACGACGGGGTGGGCCGCGCTGCCGAAGGCGGGATGAAGGAACTCGGACAGGGCGAGGGCTATGAGGGAGAGGATCAGAGCCGCGGTGTGGATGCGGCGCTGGCGCGCGGGGTCGGGCGCGCCGGTGAGCCAGTGCGCATAGAGATAACCGAGCAGGAGCGTGGTCTGGAAGAAGACCAGACAGGTGAGCCAGACCGCCGAGGAGCCTCCGAGGACGGGGAGGATCTGCTTGGCGGCGAGGGGCTCGATGAGGAAGAGCAGGAAGGCGGAGAGGAAGGCGGTGGTTCCGTAGAGGAGGCGCGTGGAGGGCATGGCGTCAGTGCAGCAAGGATACTCGAGGAGAGCAATTTGTTCCTGGCCAGGTCGTGTCGACAGATTCTTTGATGAAGTAGGCGCTGCCGCGCGGGTGCCCTGCGCGGGCAGCGGTCACTTCGTGACGCGTGTACTCCCTTCGGGTAAAGGCTCCCGTTGGTCGCTTGTATAAATCTTTACGCCGACCAGAGGGAGGCCCGTGCCGAAGGCGGTTTACACGTCACGAAGTGACCGCTCCACGCGTAGTGGGCCCGGCCGGCAGGCCAATCCTTTCCTCTAAAGAATCGCAGATTTGAATTGTCGATACGTCTTAGAAGCGGTTGATGTCGGCGATCTCGAGGATGGGTTTGGAGTAGCTGTTGCGGGCGACTGCGAGCATGGCCCGGCCGATCTGTTCGGTGGTGTTGATGTATCGCCCGAAGGGCTTTTTGAGCAGAGGCAGCAGGGGGCCGGTGAGGTCGTAGACGATCTGGTAGAGGCGGGTCTTCGAGCGAATGCCGTGCATGGGCTGGATGAAGCCGGGGCGGAACATGTAGGCGGCCTTGAATCCCATCGTGAGGATGGCATTTTCCGTGCGCCCTTTGACGCGGGCCCACATGGTGCGTCCTTTTTCGGTCGAGTCAGTGCTTGCCCCCGAGACGAAGATAAACGTGAGGGAGGGGTTGAGGGGAAGGAGCGCATGGGCGAAACGGGTGGTGAGGTCGTAGGTGATGCGGGTGTACTCCTGCTCGGACATGCCAGCGGAGGAGACGCCGGCGCAGAAGAAGCAGGCGTCGAAGCCGGAGAGCTCGGACTCGTGGCCGGAGAGGTTGCCGAGGTCGGGGAGAAGAAGCTCACGGAGCCTGGGGTGCTTCTGGGCGAGGGGGCTACGACCGATGGCGAGGACTTCGGTAATGCCGGGATCGAGCAGGCACTCGCGAAGGACGCCCTGGCCGACCATTCCGGTGGCTCCGGTAAGAATGACGCGCATGAAGCTAGTTTGCTCCTTCGGAGCAGGCTTGCCGGTTCATCCAGAGCCGGGTGACCCCGCCGAGGATCAGGACGGCTCCGGAGACGATTCCGTGATGGCCGATGAGGTTTCCTGCGGCTGTCATGGCCAGGCAACCAATACCGGTCACAATGACGGCGATGGAGACGATTCTGCTGAGTTCGATTTGCATGCCGCGATCCTCGATGGTCCTCATCATAGCGGAACGGTTGGGTATTGGCCTATTCGAGGAGATGGCCTTCGGGCCCGCGCGGCAACACCTGTCTTCCCTAAAAGCAGAGCAAAGGGTTTGAGGGAGAACGCGATATGATGAGAGAGGCGCGTTGCGATCCGGAGGCCTTCCTGTCTCCGAGCAAGGGTTCTGCGCCGATTCATCAACGTCCCCTTCGGGGCCGGCTAACGAAAAACAGCCAAGTGGAGAGATATCCGTCGTGAGTCAACCGAGATCTGCGGTCGTTTTGGGCGCCCAGTGGGGCGATGAGGGCAAGGGCAAGATTGTGGACGTGCTGTCGGAGAGGTTCTCCGTGGTGGCGCGCTACGCTGGCGGTCACAACGCCGGACACACCGTGATCATTGGTGGACAAAAGTTTGTGCTGCAGCTGATTCCGTGCGGGGTTCTGCGGCCGGAGTGCAAGGGTGTGATCGGCAACGGCGTGGTCTTCGACCCGGCCGCGTTTTTGAGCGAGGTGAAGAAGCTGCGCGAGGCGGGGTTGCCGGTGGACGGCCAGCTCTTCGTCTCCAACCGGGCGCAGGTGATCCTGCCGTATCACCGGATGATCGAGTTGGCTGCCGAGACGGCTCCCGGACGCACCAAGATCGGCACGACGCGGCGCGGCATTGGACCGGCGTACGAGGACAAGGTCCATCGCAATGGCCTGAGAATCGTCGACCTGCTGAATTCAGCGTTGCTGCGCACGCACATCAAGAACGCCTGCGACGAGAAGAACACGATCGCACATGCTCTGTTCGGCACCGAGCCTCTGGACCCCAAGGGGATGTACGAGGAGTATTCGAAGATGGCCGAGCAGGTGGCTCCCTTTGTAACGGATACGGCGGTGCTTCTGAATCAGGAGCTAGATCGTGGAGGCAACGTGATGTTCGAGGGAGCGCAGGGTGCGCTGCTGGACATTGACCACGGAACGTATCCGTTTGTGACCTCGTCGTCCTCGACGGCGGGCGGTGCGGTGACCGGGACCGGGGTTGCTCCGACGCGGATCGGCACGGTGATCGGCGTGACCAAGGCCTATGTGACCCGCGTGGGCGAGGGGCCGTTCCCGACTGAGATAAATGACGCCTCGGCCGAGCTGCTGCGCGCCCGTGGACAGGAGTATGGCGCGGTCACCGGCCGCCCGCGGCGCTGCGGCTGGCTCGATCTTCCGCTGCTGCGCTACAGCAACATGATCAACGGTACCGAGTGGCTGGTAGTGACCAAGATGGACGTGATGGATGCGTTCGAGGAGATTCCGGTGTGCACCCACTACAAGATCGACGGCAAGGTGACGGACATGATTCCGGCGGATATTCGCGGATTTGAGTCGATCGAGCCGGTCTATACCACACTGAAGGGCTGGCAGGAGTCGACCGAGGGAATTACCGAGTGGGACAAGCTGCCGCAGCGCGCGCAGGAGTATCTCCGTTTTCTCGAGAAGGAGTCGAAGGCGAAGATCGGCATGGTCTCGACTGGGCCGGACCGCGACCAGACGATGGCTTTGCCGGAGTTTGAAGCGGTCTTGAGGGGATAGGATGGGCGGCCAGCCTGGCAATCAGGTTTGGCGATAAAGTTCGGTGGAATAGGAGAGAGCGATGATCAGCTTTGCGGTGCGGATGCGGTTCGACTCCTCGGACCACGATGAGATTGCGGAGATTCTGCGCAACCTGACGCGAGAGTCGCGGAAGGAGCCTGGGTGCGTGACGTATGTTCCGCACTTCGTCGAGGGGGATTCGACGACGGTGATGATCTATGAGCAGTATGCCGACGAGGCCGCGCTGGAGGCTCACCGCAACACGCCCCACTTCCAGCAGTACGCTGTGGGTGGGCTGTACCAGAAGATGCGGGAGCGGCAGGTAGAAAATCTGACAACTGTGTGCTGAGTTTCTCCTCGGCGCGAAGAAAGAAAAGATGCCGCTAAAAGTTGTTTTGACTCCGGGAGACATACCGATCTACTATCCGGTACGCTTATGGCTCGTCTCATCTCATCTCGCAGTGGTTTGACCTCCGTACAGGGCTGGAAAGTTGCGGTCCTTTTGGCCGGATTTGCAATCGGCCCGGTGATGGCGCAGCAGCCGGCTGGGGAGAGCCATGAGAGTCACCGGAAGAAGCATGATCTGAAGCGCCAGGTGGAGGCGCTTGAAGAGAAGTGGCGCACGGCACAGCTGGCTGGAGATGTCTCTACGCTGGATCGGATGCTCTCGGACGACTACATCGGGATCTCGATGTATGGTCAGGTGAGCACAAAGGCCCAGCAACTAGACCGCATCCGCAAGCGGCAGCTGGTAATTACGAAGATCGATCTGGACGACTGCAAGGTGAAGGTGCTGGAGGCGGTGGCGATCGTCACCTGCAAGGCCAACGTGGAGGGCATCAACGAAGGAGACTCCACGAAGGGGAACTACCGGTATACCCGGGTCTATCAACATCTCTCTTCGGGAGAGTGGAAGATTACCAGCTTTGAGGCAACCGCGATCCGTACTCCCAAGCCGGTGCCGGTCAAAACGCATGGAATGGGATGAGGTTGCAGGTTAAACAGGAAGACCCTGGTTTGGCAGGGTCTTTTTCGCAGGATGAGCGAGCAGTTTGTTGAACTCAGGCAATCTTTTCGATCGTCTCGACGCGTGGGCTCGTGGCCGACTCGCAGACGATAGGGAGATTCAGCGCGAGCAGCCTGCGATAGAGCGAGCGTGTCTCACCGGTGAGGCGCGCATCTTCAGATTCATGAGGGAAGAGCGCGAGGATACGTTTTTCGGCATCAGAGCGGCGGGCGCCGGCTCCGATGAAGTAGAGGCGCGGTTCGGGGCAGCGTGTCCCAACAGAGGGAGGCGCGAAAGGCCCGGACCGGACGGAGGACGGGGGTATTTTTCCTGGAATGTTCATGAAGCCCTCGGAGGGGTGAATTTCCCGATCTTTACAGGGGAACTAAGCTCTAGGATGGATCCCGGAAGATAAGTGTTGCACCATTTTCCAGGTTTTCAAGAAGTTTTTTCCATCTGTTCACGAATTCTCTTCCAGGTGATGTCGAGCGGCTCGGGAAGGATTCGGGTCTCGGCGGTGACGGTCATGAAATTGGTATCACCAATCCAGCGAGGAAGGACGTGCAGATGGATGTGTCCGGCGACGCCTGCACCGGCAGCCTCGCCGAGGTTCATGCCAAGATTGATGCCGTGGGGCTGATAGACGGAGCGGAAGACCTGCTCGACGCGCTGGGCGAGGGTGATCATCTCGTGGGCGGCCTCCTGGGGAGCTGCGGCGAGAGAGTCCGTGTGCAGGTAAGGCAGGATGAGGACGTGGCCGGTAGCGTAAGGGTAGGCGTTGAGGCAGAGGAAGCAGTGCTGCCCGCGGTAGACCAGGTGGGAGGCGCGTTCGGCCGCCTCGGCAGGCATTCCGTGGGCGATGGCGTAGTCGGTGGCGGCGATCAGGTTGCAGAAGACGCAGTGTTTGTCTTCGGCGGCTGGCCAGCCGGTAAGCTCCGGCGGAACGCCGGTGCGGGCCTGAGGATCGCTGCGGGTGATGTAGGCATAGCGCCAGGGGGTCCAGAGATGATCCATTTGAGGCGAGTATAGCGGCAGCGAACCGGGGAGAGCACAGCGAGCGGGGCCGGATGTTGAGAATGCGGTAAAACCTTGGGAGTGATAAGGCTGGTTCGGTTGACGTATGCAGAGTGAAGTTCTATCGTTAAATACGAGCCTCTGCGTGTGGGACCCAAGTGCAGCCGCTCCTTCTGCTAGATGTCAAAATTCGTTCCTACCTGCGCACTCGATCAGGAATGGAGGCCAGTCTCCCCAAGACCGGCTGAGCGTTCCCGAAAGAAAGACGCCCGCGATGGAATGGGTTCCTTGGGTTCCGGAGTACGCATTCACCATGGCCGATAACCATCATTTCGATCCAACCGAGAGCAAACCCCTGACCACCGAACTGGAAGTCCTAGCGCACGAAGCGACAGCTGAGAACGTCGAGCTGTCTTCTGAATCCACCCCTAACCAGCAGCATGAGATCGCTCAGAGCGAGTCCATCGAGCACCCGGTCGCCGTCGCGACCGAGTTCGAAGCCGCCGTTGAGCACGAGCCCGATTACGACTCCGCCGACTTTGCCGAGGCGTTGGCGAACTTCGACCGCGAACAGGCGGCCGAATCCGCAGCCGCGCAGAGCCTGACCGCTGAGGAAGCCATCGTCACTGGCACAGTCGTCAAGATCACGGACAAGCATGTTGTTATCGATATTGGGCTCAAGTCTGAAGGTCTCATTCCTCTGGAACAGGTGCTGGATATCAACGGCGCTCCCAAGTTCCAGCCCGGCGACCAGGTTGAGGTCGTCGTTGAGCGTGAGGAGTCCGAGGGTGGCGGCTACCTGGTCAGCTACGAGAAGGCTCTGCGCCACAAGGTGTGGGACAAGCTCGAGGCCGCGGCCAACGAGAAGGTTCCCGTCAAGGGAATGGTTCTCAGTCGCGTCAAGGGAGGCCTGACCGTCGACATCGGCATCAAGGCGTTCCTGCCCGGATCGCAGGTCGAGATTCGTCCCGTCCGCAACCTGGACGGCTACATCGGAACCGAGATCGAAGTCCGCGTCATCAAGCTGAACAAGAAGCGCGGAAACGTCGTCATCAGCCGCAAGGAGCTGCTCGAAGAGGAGCAGAACGAGAAGAAGTCGGTGACGCTGGCGACGCTCGAAGAGGGCAGCGTGCTGACCGGAACCGTCAAGAACTTGACCGACTACGGCGCATTCGTCGATCTGGGCGGCCTCGACGGCCTGCTCCATATTACCGATATGAGCTGGGGCCGTCTGACGCATCCCCGCGACCTAGTCAACGTCGGCGACGAGATCCAGGTGAAGGTGCTGAAGTTCGACAAGGACAAGCAGCGCGTCTCGCTCGGCTTCAAGCAACTGACGCCTGACCCGTGGCTCGACGCCACTGAGCGCTACCCGATCGGTGCGCAGGTTCGCGGCCGCGTCCTTTCGGTCACCGACTACGGCGCCTTCGTCGAGCTCGAGCAGGGCATCGAGGGTCTGGTTCACGTCTCCGAGATGACCTGGTCCAAGCGGATGAAGCATCCGTCGAAGATGGTCAAGCCCGGCGACGAGGTGGATACCATCATCCTGAGCGTCAACCCCAACGACCGCCGCATCTCGCTGGGCATGAAGCAGCTTCAGGAGAATCCGTGGGAGCAGCTCGAGGACAAGTACCCGACCGGTGCTGTGATCGAGGGCCGCGTCCGCAACCTGACCGACTTCGGCGCCTTCATCGAGATTGAGGATGGCATCGATGGCCTGGTTCACGTCTCGAACCTGAGCTGGACCAAGCGCATCAAGCACCCCTCCGAGGTCCTGAAGAAAGGCGAGAAGGTCAAGGCTGTTGTTCTGGGCGTTGAGCCCGAGAACCGGCGCCTGTCGCTGGGCGTCAAGCAGCTGCAGCCCGATGTCTGGGATACCTTCTTCGCGCAGCACCGCGTGGGCGATGTCATCAAGGGCAAGGTCCTGCGCACGGCGCAGTTCGGCGCCTTCGTCGAGATCGCCGAGGGAGTCGAGGGGCTCTGCCACATCTCCGAGGCCGTGGACGAACATGGCACCCCGGTGAAGCTCGATGTCGGCGACGAACATGAGTTCCGCATCGTGAAGATGAACCAGGACGAGAAGAAGGTCGGCCTGAGCATCCGCGCTGTGGGCGAAGAGGCCAGCCGCGCCGAGGTGGAGAGCTACAAGGAGCGCGACCACAAGGGTTCCTCCTCGTCGTCCTCTTCTTCGAGCAGCACGACTCTGGGCGATCTCATCAACTGGAAGCGTTCGGAGTTCGGCGAGTAATCCTCTTGAATCGCAACTAAATAAGAAGGCCGCCCTAACCGGGCGGCCTTTCTGTTTCCTCGAGCGATTGAAATCGGTCGAGTCTGTCGACAGAGCACAAAGAGGCTGTCGAAAGAGCACAATGAGAAGCGGAAGAACTAAGCGGGAATGGAGCGCATGGAGCTGGATCCGCCGATGGCGGGATTTCCCGAAGAATCGGCGGGAAGCTCGTGGGAAGACGTCATCTTCTCCGAGGCGCGACGCATCACCTCGAGCTCAGCAGGAGCAAAGAGCTCGGGAGGAATTCCACCCACCGCGACGTAACCGGGCTCATCGCCCAGTGCCATGGAGATCTGGTTCCAGCGAAGGAAGGGCGAGGTTGTTGGAAGGACGATCAGGCGCCGCTTCTCCTCGGGGAAGGCGAAGTAGGTCGACCAGATGCAGAGTGTAAGGCAGATGGAGATTCCGCTGACGATATTCACTGTGGAGTTCATGTCGGAGCTGCGGGAGAGCCATGCGGCACGAACCAGATCGGTCGTAGCTAAGAAGCCAAGCCCGAATGCAACTCCGAAGATGCGGCTTCTGTAAGACAGCCCCATGGGGCGAACCGCGAAGCAGACAAACAAGAGAAGGCACAGTGTCAGGATGCTGGAGGTCTGCTGAAGCTGCGTGACCATGGCCACCATGAACTTGACGCCGGTCATGTGGGGATTCAGCGCGACACCGATCGCCACCGCGATCGAAATGACGGCAACCCATCGAAAGACCAGCGTTCCCAGCGTTTGCAGTCCTTTGAGAGGAGCCATCGCCAGCTTGAAGATGCTGTAGATGACCATCAGGGACAGGATGGCTTCAAAAGCGTAGCTGATCCAATAAACGTAAAAATAAACCTGATAGGCCACATGCCATTCGATACCCCGATTGCAGAAGTAAAGCAATGGCAGACAGATAAGCGACGATCCAATCTTTACAGAGAGGAGGGCAACCAGATAAACAAAACTTCCTGCGGCCTTGCTGCGTAAAAGCGTGACTAACGCTAAAACGCAGAACATCGGCTCGAGATAAGACAACAGATCCAGAAGAAGAAAATTGTGCGCCATGTGTCCTTCTCCGCAGGACAAACCTTACTAGATAGGCTAGCCCATCGCAGATTGGCAGACAACATCTATTTGGGGAGATTGTGCAAAAAAATACATATTGAATTCACCATCTCCCCAAGGCGACTTATTTACGGCCACGAGCCATACCGCAGGCGTTGGGATCGTCGGGAGCGCACATGGGGGTGGGCAGAGCACTGTCTCGGGCGATGGTGATCTTGTTGGTGGAAGCTGCCGAGACCTGGGTAGAGGTGAAGGCGGCGGTGAGGACGAAGGCGGCGGCGATGGCGATGCGAGAGATGCTCTTCATGGGGAAATCTCCTTGGGGAATAAAAAACTTATTGGTTATTTACGGCCGCGAGCCATACCGCAGGCATTGGGATCATCGGGAGCGCACATGGGGGTGGGCAGGGCGCTGTCACGGGCGATGGTGATCTTGTTGGTGGAAGCTGCCGAGACCTGGGTAGAGGTGAAGGCGGCGGTGAGGACGAAGGCGGCGGCGATGGCGATGCGAGAGATGCTCTTCATGGGGAAATCTCCTTGGGGAATAAAAAACTTATTGGTTATTTACGGCCGCGAGCCATACCGCAGGCATTGGGATCATCGGGAGCGCACATGGGGGTGGGCAGGGCGCTGTCACGGGCGATGGTGATCTTGTTGGCGGAAGCGGCCGAGACCTGGGTGGAGGTGAAGGCGGCGGTGAGGACGAAGGCGGCGGCGATGGCGATGCGAGAGATGCTCTTCATGGGGAAATCTCCTTGGGGATAAAAAACTTATTGGTTATTTACGGCCACGAGCCATACCGCAGGCGTTGGGATCGTCGGGAGCGCACATGGGGGTGGGCAGGGCGCTGTCACGGGCGATGGTGATCTTGTTGGCGGAAGCGGCCGAGACCTGGGTGGAGGTGAAGGCGGCGGTGAGGACGAAGGCGGCGGCGATGGCGATGCGGGATACGAGCTTCATGGGGATATCTCCTGGGAAGTAATAAATTTAGGAACTAACGTCGACCCTTAGCGGAGACCGCAGGCGTTGGGATCATCGGGAGCGCACATGGGAGTGGGTAGGGCGCTGTTGCGGACGAACGTGATCGTGCTGACAGAGGCGGCTTGGGTCTTGGAGGAAGCAAACACACCAGTGAGAACGAGAGCAATAACAGCAAGACGGACCGGAAGGTTCATAAAAAACTCCTGTTTTTATCGACCTTGCATTTTTTTTCACTGGACAAGGCGACTGGAGTAAACATATGATCTGACTAGAAATAAGTCCAATAAAATGAGTTATATGTGAATATATTTAAGATCTTCTGTTACTGACGTAATGGACTTGGTTTCAGGGTGGCGAGAAGGGATTCAATAGCTTTGGAGACCTGATTGCTGCGAAACTTGATTACTTAGCCTGAAAAGTTCGCGCCGGCAACCCCTCGCATGTAAAAGCGAACGAGGGCAGGCTGAGCACTGTTCTTCAGCGCCCGCGATAAGGCTTGAATGAGAGGGGAAAGAGGCGCGCGAAGGCGTGTTTCCGGAAGAGAGATAAGTCCAGAAACCCTGCTGAGTCATTCAGTTGCGCAGATTAAAAGAAGAACGGCCTCCTTTTATAGGAGGCCGTTCGGCAGGCATTAGGCTTGCGCGGCGGGAGAGGTGGTCTCTGGCTTGACGGGAGCCGTTGCCGGTTTTTTGACCGCCGGCTCGCTCTTCTTCGAGGGAGCAAGGATCGCGTGCAGGGTGGTGCCTTCCATGCGAGGCATGAACTCGACCACGCCGGACTCACCGATATCCGTGATGAGACGGTTAATGATCTTATAACCCAGGTCCCGGTGGGCCATCTGACGGCCCTTGAAGCGGAGGGAGGCCTTTACCTTGTCGCCCTCGTTGAGAAAGCGCACAGCCTGATTCTTCTTCGTCTGGTAATCGTGTTCGTCGACGGTGACGGAGAACTTGACCTCTTTGATGGTGATGACCTTCTGCTTCTTGCGGGCGGCGCGATCGCTCTTGTCCTTCTCGTAGAGGAACTTGCCGTAATCCTGAATCTTACAGACGGGAGGGACGGCGTTGGGGGAGATCTCTACCAGATCGAGGGACTTTTCGCGGGCCATCTTGAGGGCCTCGAAAGGTGCCATGACGCCGAGCTGCTCGCCGTTTTCGTCAATGACGCGGACTTCGCGGGCGCGGATTCGTTCGTTGGTGCGGATGAAAGACTTGGCGGAGCGTTTATCGATCGGTGGAATAGGTCGCCTCCACAGCAGGCCGACGGGCCTGCCATGCGTTTCTGTTTTAAAGTTTAGCGTCGGGGCCTGAAGATGGCGCCGCACGCTGAAGTATAGCACTTCTTAGGATGCAGACTCAGCCTGGAATGATGCGTGGACGGGAGCCGACAGCGGGTGGGGTTCGCGGCACCGGAAGCAGGCTTCGTACTGTTATACCTGCTGTCTTTGAGCAGGCGTTCCGTGGAGATGGACCGCGGCGGCCCACCGTCTCCCGCGCTTTGTATATTGTAGGAACGATATGTCTGGACAGTGAGTGGCGGGAATCGCGTTGCAGGCAGGGAGAAGAGAGAAAAGATGAAGAAGCGTATTTTGCTGGTCGATGATGAGGTTGCGGTACTGCTGACCCTCAAGGCTGTGCTGGAGATTAATGGTTTCGATGTGGATACGGCCGCCTCGGGACGCGAAGGAAAGCTGAAGCTGCGTTCGCATCAGTACGACATGGTGATCAGCGACATGCGCATGGAGAGCGACCAGGCAGGGGCTGCCGTGATCGCGGCCGCGCGTTCGGCGGAGTATCGGCCCGCGGTGGCGCTGCTGACGGCTTTTCCGCTGGCGGAAGAGGACTGGCAGGAGATGGGAGCGGACCGCATGCTGGTGAAGCCGATGCATACGCGGATGCTGCTCGAGCAGATCGATCGTTTGATGAAGTCCCATGACTCCAAGCGCTCGAAGCTCCCGTCTGTGCCCGCAGCGAAAAAGACGGCGGAGAAGAAGAGCGCTGCAAAGAAGACCGTGACGAAGGGGACCAGGGCCGGCGAGACGGCTGCAAAGAAGTCTTCCGTCAAAAGTGCAGCGAAGAGCCCTGCGGCAAAGAAGGCTGCGAGATAGAGTAGGGCTACGGTTCGGCGTGGGCTTTGATGTAGTTGCGCAGGGCGAGGTTGGTGTCCATGGCTTTGCGGACGCCACTATCCATCATGCGCAGCCAGTCCGAACCCGGCTCTTTCAGCCCCACGGTTCCGAGCAGGTAGCTGGTCTGGACGATGATCTCGAGCGCATTGCTGAGCTCGTGCGCAAGCGTGCGCATCTCGATCGCGAGGTTGGCCGGAATGATCTCTGCGCTGATGGCTTGCAGAGATGTCTTTTTGGGGGATTCTTCCTTCATCGGGGTCCTTTTCGTTGCGACTTTATTTTAGATGAGCCGCTGAATTGACACAGGGCCTGTGCTTTGCGAAACTTAAGTCTCGCGGTTACGGTGTCTGCCCTAGGCAGGGTGTAAACGACCGTTGCCGAAGTGGCGGAATTGGCAGACGCGCATGGTTCAGGTCCATGTACTCGCAAGGGTGTGGGGGTTCGAGTCCCCCCTTCGGCACCATAAGATTTTGCAGTGTGAATGAATGGGAATAAAAAATAAGCGCATTGTGCGCTTATTTTTTTTTGCTTGGCTGAGGGGGAGGATCGAAGCCCCTGCACGGCCTCGACCAGCCATTTAGAATCAAGAGATATGCCGACCCGACTCGACGAGATCCTAGCCCATACGGCCGTACAGGTGAAGGAACGGAAGACGGTCGTCGACTTGAGTTCGCTCGAGAAGAAGGCGATGGCGCGTATGCCGCGTGGGTTCACGGCACGTCTGCGGCAGGTGAGCCAGAGCCGTCCGGCGATCATCTCGGAGATTAAGAGGGCCTCGCCGTCGCGCGGGCTCATTCGCGGCGACTTCGATCCGCCTGCTCTGGCCAGGGGGTTTGAGGCGGGGGGAGCGGCGGCGCTCTCGGTGCTCACCGACGAGAAGTTCTTTCAGGGATCACTGAACGATCTTGAGGCGGTTTCGTCTGTCGTTGAAATTCCCTGCCTGCGGAAGGACTTCATGGTCGACCGGTTTCAGATCCTTGAGGCCCGCGCCTCGGGTGCGGATGCGATTCTGCTGATTGTGGCGGCGCACACGGACGATACGCTCGATGAGCTGCGCAACGAGGCGCAGCGGTTGGAGCTGGATGTTTTGTGCGAGGTGCATTCGGCGGAGGAGCTGGAGCGGGCCAACGGTCTGGGCTTCGATGTAATCGGCGTGAACAGCCGCGATCTTCGCACCTTCGAGATGCATCCGGAGCTGCTGTTCGCCCTGCTGGAATCGATACCGACGAAAGCCATCAAGGTGGCCGAGAGTGGCCTGAAAGACGCCGAGGAGATCGTGCGTCTGCGCGATGCGGGCTATGACGCATTTCTGATGGGCGAGGCGTTGATGCGGCAAACCGATCCTGGAGCGGCGCTGGCTGGACTGCTCGGACGCGAGTATGCCGACCGCGCGCAGCGATAGGCGCGCAAGCGATAGGCGGGATGCAATGACCTGGGTCAAAATCTGCGGCAATACGAACCTGGAAGACGCGAAGCTTGCAATTGAGCTGGGTGCCGATGCCCTGGGGTTCATCTTCACGGAGAGCAAACGCCGTGTGACGCCGGATCAGGTGGCAGCGATCACGTCGCAGTTGCCATCCTTCATCGAGCGTGTGGGCGTGGTGGAGAGCCACAATGCGGAGCAGATTGCAGCGATCGTTCATGAGGCCGGTATAAATGCCGTGCAGCTTCATGGCGGGCTCGACCTTGCGCTGATCGACCGGCTGGGTAGAATGCTGGGCGAAGACGTCAGCATCCTTCAGGCGCTGCACTGGGTCGTGGGAACGGATAGCAGCGTGCGGCTTCGTCAGGAGCTGCGGGAGATTGCGGCGGCCAGAAGGATCGACCGTGTATTGGTGGACTCGCGGCTGGGTTCGGCGGGTGGGGGAACCGGGGTTGCGTTCGATTGGAAGGCTGCGGCTGCGGTCTTGCACGAGGCGGCACCGGGGCTGCGATTGATCGTCGCCGGGGGCCTGCGGCCCGAGAACGCTCGCGAGGCGATTGATGAGTTGCAGCCGTGGGGCGTGGATGTGGTCAGTGGCGTGGAGGCCTCGCCGGGGCGTAAAGATGCTGCCCGCCTGGCGGAGTTTCTGCGGATTGCAAAAAGTCGCCATTGAAGATTTTGAGGAAAGGCGATGGCCTGCCGGCCGGGCCCACTACGCGTCACGAAGTGACCGCCCTACGCGCAGTGGGCCCGCGCGGCAGCGCTGTTCTTCCCCCCTGAAAAGTTCGATCCAGCTTATGCGAGAGCTTCGTTCATCTTGAGCACCAGCCGAAGGAACGAGTACTGGTCGACGACCAGCTCGACGCGTTTGGCCAGAGGCATGCCGCCGCCGTGGCCTGCGCGTGTCTCCACGCGAATGAGGATGGGGTTTGATTTAGCCTGCGCCGCCTGCATGGCTGCCGCGAATTTGAAGCTGTGCGCGGGGAAGACGCGATCGTCGTGATCGGCGGTGGTGATCAGGGTGGGAGGATACTCTGTCCCGGGCTTCAGGTTGTGCAGGGGAGAGTAGCGATAGAGGGCACGGAACTCCTGCTCGTCTTCGCTGGGAGCGCCGTAGTCGGTCTTCCAGGCCCAGCCGATGGTGAACTTGTCGAAGCGCAGCATGTCCATCACGCCGACGGCGGGAAGCGCCGCTCCGAAGAGCTCGGGGCGCTGAATCTCGCAGGCCGCGACGAGAAGTCCACCGTTGCTGGCACCCGAGATGGCGAGCTTTGGCGATGAAGTGTAGCGGTTGGCGATCAGCCACTCGGCGGCTGCGATGAAGTCGTCGAAGACGTTCTGCTTGTTGAGCCGCGTGCCGGCCTCGTGCCAGGCCTCGCCATACTCTCCTCCGCCACGCAGGCTGGGCTGGGCATAGACCCCTCCCATCTCCATCCAGAGCAGGTTGGCCGAGGAGAACTCGGGCTGGAGCGAGACATTGAAGCCGCCGTAGCCGTAGAGCAGCGTCGGGTTCTCGCCGTTCAGCGCGAGGCCTTTTTGGTGACTGACGAACATGGGGACACGGGTGCCGTCCTTGCTGGCGTAGAAGACCTGGGTCGTCTCGTAGGCGGCGGGGTCGAACTTCAGGCGAGGCTGCCGGTAGAGGGTTGTGCGCAGCGTCTTCATGTCGAGCCGGTAGATGGTCGCCGGTGTGGTGAAGTTGGTGAAGACGAAGAAGGTCTCGGTGTCGGTGCGCTGGCCGGCAAAGCCCGCGGCGGTGCCGATGCCGGGCAACTCGAGCTGCTGAACGTGTTCGCCTTCGCGCGTATAGAGTTCCACAACGCTGTGCGCGTCGGCGAGATAGTTGGCGATCAGGGTGTCATCGATCATGCTGACGCTGTCGAGATGATTCGCGGTCTGGGGGATGATGGTCTTCCAGTGCTCGCGTGCGGGCTGCGCAAGGTCGATCTCGACTACGCGGCCATTGGGGGCGTCGAGGGTGGTGTGGACCCAGAGACGAGTGCCGTCGTTGTCGATGGGCGAGTAGATGGCGTCGTCCTGATCGGCGATGGCGATCAGGGGAGCGTCGGGCTGTTCGAGGTCTTTGATGGAGAGCTGATTGTCGGGGCTCGAGCCGCGGGTCTGGTAGATGAGGAGGTAGCGCCCGTCATCGGTGACGGCGGCTCCAACGTTGATCTCCTTGTCGTCGGGCCGGTCGAAGATGAGGGTATCCTCGCTCTGCGGGGTTCCCAGCTTGTGGAAAAAGATCTTGTGAAAGTAGTTGATCGCTTTGAGGGCGTCCGCATCAGAGGCGTTTGCGCCAGGGGCGTCGTAGCCCTCGTAGAAGAAGCCGGAGCCGTCCTTGAGCCACGAGGCCGAGCTGAACTTCGACCAGGAGACGACGTCGGGCAGATCGTCGCCGGTGGCCACGTCGCGCACATACCACTTCACCCAGTCGGAGCCTGCGTCGGCGATCGAGTAGGCGGCCAGACGTCCGTCGTCGGAGACGCTGAGCCCGCTGACGGCGACGGTTCCGTCGGCGGACATGGTGTTGGGATCGAGCAGCACCTGGGGGGCGCCATTGAGGCCTTCAGTCCATTGGAGAAGATTCTGGTTCTGAAGCCCTGTGTTATGCGAGTAGAAGTAGCGTGTGCCCCGGCGTACTGGAGCGGAGTAGCGCTCGAAGTTGATGAGTTCCATCAGGCGGCGTTCGATAGCGCCGCGTTCGGGGACGCTGTCGAGAACGCTGCGCGTGAGCCGGTTCTCGTCGTCGATCCACTCCTTGACCTCGGGAGCGTCGACGTCCTCCATCCAGCGGTAGGGATCACGGACCGTGGTCCCGAAGTAGTCGTCGACTTGATCGACGGTGTGAGCCTTGGGGTAGGAGAGTTCGGGAGCGGTGTCAGAGGGCTTCATCGAGACTCATTTTACGGGCTTAAGGACAGGCCCGGCCGGCAGGTCTGCCCACTTTGTGGGCAGCCCAAAGCGTTCGCGCACAAATTGGAGCGCCTCCGCCTCGCTGGTAACGGCGCCTTCAAGCTGGGCATCTTCGGCGGCCTCGAGCATCTTTTTAAACTTCGGTCCGGGAGGGTAGCCCGCGGCGATCAGCTCGCGCCCGGTGAGCAGAAGCTTGGGCTGGATGGATTCGGCGGGAGCGGTCTCGTATCGTTCTTTGGCGAAGTTGTAGAGGCTAAGGTCGCCGTGCGAGGAGAGGCAGTCCATACGGTGCAGGGCGAGGTGCTCGTCGAAGCATGGGAGACGAAGGAAGCGCTTCAGGGTGGACTCGCGCATATGTTTTATGTCGCCGAAGCGCATGTGATTTTTGACCAGCGCGGCGATCTGCATAATTTCTTCGTTGGAAAAACGAAGCCGCGCGAGGATCGTCTCGGCGATGCGGACGCCGACCTCGACGTGACCGTTGAAACGGATGCGGTCGTGGGGATCGGCGGGGTCAGGGGCACGGAAGGTGGCGGGTTTGCCGACGTCGTGCAAAAGGGCTCCCCAGGCGAGGGTGGGCGAAGCCCCGGGGGGAAGTTTTTCGAGCAGCAGAAGGGTGTGGATCCAGACGTCGCCCTCGGGGTGGTATTCGGGGGGCTGCTCGACGCCGTGGAGCTTCGTGATCTCGGGCAGGATGTGCGGAAGCAGGCCGAGCTGGTCGAGCAGCTCGAAGCCGCGGCGGGCACCGCCCTCGGTGAGGATGAGGGTGATCTCGTCGCGGATGCGCTCGGGGCTGACGACGGTGACCTGCGGAGCAAGCTGGCGGATGGCGGCGGCGGTGCCGGGCTCGATAGCAAAGCCCAGACGGGCGGCGAAGCGGACGGCGCGGAGCATGCGCAGCTTGTCTTCGGTGAAGCGCAGAAGGGGATCGCCGATGGCGCGGAGGGTGCGGGCGGTGAGATCGTCGCGGCCGCCGACGTAGTCGAGCGTGGCCTGGGCGGCGTCGCCCGTGGCATCGTAGATCGCGGGATCGAGCAGCATGCCGTTGATGGTGAAGTCGCGGCGCAGGACGTCTTCGCGAGCCTTGGTCGAGAAGCGGACGGCGTCGGGGCGGCGGCCGTCGGTGTAGGCTCCATCGTGGCGGAAGGTGGCGACCTCGGTCTGGATGCCTTCGGTGTCGCCATTCTTCGGCTCCCCGTCGTTGTTCCTTGGTTCACAGACCAGGACGACCCCGAAATGCGCGCCCACGGTCAGGGTCTTTTTATTTGGGAAGAGGGAGAGGACGGTCTCGGGCGTGGCGCTGGTGGCGACGTCGTAGTCCTTGGGGGCGAGGCCCAGCAGAAGGTCGCGCACACAGCCTCCCGCGAAGTAGGCCTGGTGGCCCGCGGAGCGCAGGACGGCCGCGATATCGCGGGCTGCCTGGTATGCCGGGTTGTTTAGATCGGCCATCTTCGTCCCCTATGATAAAGAGATGCGCGATGCGGGCCAGAACGAGGCAGGATCGCCGGGCGGAAAGCTGGGCGGGAGCCTGGGCTGTGATCTGATTCTGGGGATCGAGAGCTCGTGCGACGAGACGGCGGCGGCGGTGGTGCGGAGCGGTGGCGAGGTGCTGTCGAACGTGGTGGCCTCGCAGATGAACCTGCACGCCAACTACGGCGGCGTGGTCCCGGAGCTGGCCTCGCGCGAGCATCTGCGCAACGTGGTTCCGGTGGTGCGCGAGGCTATGGCGCAGGCGGGCGTCACACTTCATGAGGTGGATGCGATCGCCGTTACCGAAGGGCCGGGACTGGCCGGGGCGCTGCTGGTGGGGATTACGTACGCCAAGGCGCTGAGCTTCGGTCTGGGCAAGCCGCTGATCGGGGTCAACCATCTGGAGGGTCATATCCACGCTGTGCTGATGGAGGCCCGGCAGAGCTCCGGGAGGGCGATGGAGCTTCCGTTGCTGGCGTTGGTGGTCTCGGGGGGGCACACGCATCTTTATCTTGCCGAGCAGGCTGGTGCGGTGTGGCGCTATCGCAACGTGGGCCGCACCGTGGATGACGCCGCGGGCGAGGCGTACGACAAGGTGGCGAAGCTGCTGGGGCTGGGGTATCCCGGAGGGCCATGGATCGATCTGCTGGCGCGGCGGGGGGATCCGCAGGCGGTGCCGTTTCGGTTCGGGCCGATCAAGCCGCGGGTGAGCTGGGAGGGTGGTCCAGTCAAAAATAAGAAGGCGCCAGTGCGTCAGGAGGGGCCGAGCTTCGACTTCTCCTTCAGCGGCATCAAGACCGCCGTGCTGCGGTATATCGAGACGCATGGCATGCGGGAGGAGATCGAGGCTCGCCGCAGGGCGTTGGCCGAGCACCCGGAGTGGAGGCCAGGATCGGATGAAGCCACCGCGCTCTGCGATGCCCGGACGCTCGACCTGATTGCGTCGTTCCAGCACGCCGTGGTGGGGAACCTGCTGCGTCAGGCGTTTGCAGCGGCCGAGATGTTTGGGGCGCATGGGATCGTGGTCTCGGGCGGCGTGGCGGCGAACAGTGAGCTGCGCCGCAGGTTCCAGGCCGAGGCGGATCGCAGAGGCCTGCCGGTGGCGTTTCCCTCGCTGGCGCTCTCGACGGATAACGCGGCGATGATCGCAGCGGCGGCCTGGCCGAAGTTTGTGGCGGGGAAGTTTGCTTCGGAGACGATGGGGGCGACCCCGCAGCTTCGGCTGGGTGGCGGCTAGGATATATGCGCTGCCGCGGTCACTTCGTGACGCGTATACCGGCTTCGCCATGGGCCTCCCGCTGGTCGCAAGCGACCAACGGGAGCCCCACGCCGAAGGCCCAATACGCGTCACGAAGTGACCGCTCCACGCGTAGTGGGCCCGGCCGGCAGGCCATCGTCTTTAACGCGTCGAATAAGAAAATCAGCCTGATTCGGATAGAATCGACAAGGAAATTCCAAGGGAAAGGTCGGCGCCGCGCTGCTTCGCTCGGCTCAAGACAGGACATAAGCGCACGTGGCAACGATGGAGCTCTTCAATACCCTGGGCGGCAGGATCGAGCCGCTCGAACCGGCAGGCGCGCCCGAGCTGCGCATGTATTGTTGTGGACCGACCGTCTACGACTATGGTCACATCGGCAACTTCCGCACCTTCCTGCACGTGGATGTTCTGCGACGCTTTCTGAAGCAGCAGGGCATGACGGTAAAGTTCGTGATGAACATCACCGATGTGGACGACAAGATCATCCGCAATGCCTCGGCCGCGGGCAAGCCTATCTCCGAGTACACGGAGAAGTACGAGAAGGCGTTTTTTGAGGATTCGCGCTCCCTGGGGATTGAAGAGCCGGATATCGTCGCCCGGGCCACGGCCTGCATTGCGGACATGGTGACGTTGATCGAGAAACTCGCCCAGGAAGATATCGCCTACCAGACCGAGGACGGCAGCTGGTACTTCCGCATCGCGCGTTTTCCGGAGTATGGCAAGCTCTCGCGCAAGGACTTTGAGGGCATCGAGGACGGCGCGCGCGTCGACGTGGACGAGTACGAGAAGGATGCGGCGCGCGACTTCGCCCTGTGGAAGGCCTGCAAGCCGGGCGAGCAGAGCTGGGATACGGCGCTCGGCTGCGGCCGTCCGGGCTGGCACATCGAGTGCTCCGCCATGGCGTTGAAATATCTGGGCGAATCCTTAGACCTGCACTGCGGCGGCGAGGACCTGATGTTCCCTCACCACGAGAATGAGATCGCGCAGTCGGAGTCGGCTACCGGCCACACCTTCGCGCGGCACTGGATGCATGTGCGCTTTCTCCTTGTGGAGGGGCGCAAGATGTCGAAGTCCGAGGGGAACTTCTACACGCTGCGTGATCTTCTGCTGAAGGGCTATCGCGCCTCGGCCATCCGCTTTCTGCTGATCTCGGTGCCTTACCGGCACCAGATGAACTTCACCTTCGAGTCTCTGACGGAATCGACCAACGCCATCGATCGCCTGCGCACTTTCCATCAGCGCATGCTGAAGGGCGGATTCGCCGAGGGCAGGGACGAGGCTGTAGCGGCGGCTACGGCCAGGGCCGAGCAGGGATACACGGCCTCGCTGGCAAATGACCTGAACACGGCCGAGGCCCGGGCGGCGGTCTTCGATCTGGTGCGGGCGGCGAACTCGGCTGCCGATGCGGGAACGCTGCGGGCGGGAAATGTAGGCGAGATTCTGCGCGTGCTGGACCTCTTCGACGGGGTCTTCGCGGTGTTGAAGGACAACGATGCAGAGATTACCCGGGCCGCCCTGGGCTGGGCCGAGGCGGAAGGACGTCTGAGCGAGGCCGCGCCGGAGCTGGTGGAGAATCTTTCATTTTCGGATGAGGAGATCGACCGGCTGGTAGCGGAACGAACCCAGGCCAAGAAGTCCCGGAACTTTGCCCGGGCCGATGCGATCCGTAACGACCTGTTAGGGAAGGGAATCCTGATCGAGGATTCGAAAGATGGGGTTCGCTGGAGGCGCAAATAGTCATTTAACTGTCGCTTCGCGTCCTCGCCGCTTTTCAGGCGTCTAACTGTTTAGGTACAATTCCGGTGGGTGAGGGAAGCGTCGAACCCGCGAATTTATTTCAGCAACAGGAGATATCGAAATGAAGACCTGGACCCGTCCTGATTTCAAAGAAGTCAACCTTGCCTGCGAGATCAACTGCTACGCTCCCGCAGAGTTCTAAACTTTAAAAGATGCTGCATTTCAAGATGCTGGGGACTGCCGCCGGTGGCGGTGTTCCCCAGTGGAACTGCGCGTGTTCCCTTTGTGCTCTCGCTCGAGAGTCTCCAGAGACTGTAAAGCCGCGGCTGCAGCTGCAGGCGATTGTATCGAGCGATGGGGAGGGATGGTACCTCTTGAACGCCTCGCCTGATCTCCGCTTCCAGATCGAAGCGAACCCTGAGCTTCAACCTGATCCCAGAAATGGCCGGCGCAGTACGCCGATCCGAGGCATCGTGCTGACCAGCGCCGATCTCGACCAGATCCTGGGTGTTCTTCTGCTGCGGGAGTTTCAGCCCCTGACGCTCTATGCGACGGCCCTGGTGAGGAAGACGCTGGAGGCAAACAGCTTCTTTCGCATGCTGGAGCGGGTGCCGAACCAGCTTGCGTGGGTCGAGATCGTTCCTGGCCAGCCGTTTGAGCTCGGCCACTCGGGGATTCGATGCACGCCGATTCCTCTGGCGGGATCGCTCCCGTTTTATGCGCGTGAGCTGGATACGGGCGAGACGGGACAGGCGAGTCTCGGACTCCTGCTTGAGCATGAAGGACGCCGCATCGCCTACACGCCGACCGTTCCCGAGATTACTCCTGAGCTGAAGGAGTTCTATCGTGGCGCGGATGCGGCTTTCGTCGACGGGACCTTCTGGAGCGATGCCGAGTTGAACTGCACACATGCGGGAACGCCGATGGCCCGGGCGATTGGGCATGTTCCCTTGGGCGGCGAAGACGGGACCATTGCGCTGCTTCGCGAGGTTGACTTTCAACGGCGCATCTTCGTCCATATCAACAACACCAATCCGATCCTCGATCCGCGCCGCGATGCGTATCGGGCTGTGATCGAGGCAGGGTGGGAGATAGCGGACGACGGATGGCAACTGGATCGATCATGAACATGACTCTGGCGGAAGAGACGACTCTGCTGACCCGGCAGGAGCTGCTGGCGCGGCTCAAGGACGTCGGCGCGCGGCGCTATCACCATCAGCATCCGTTTCACCTGCGCATGCACCGCGGCGAGCTGACGCGCGGGCAGCTGCAGGCCTGGACGCTGAATCGCTATTACTACCAGAGCCGCATCCCGATCAAGGATTCGCTGATCCTGGCCAAGAGCGACGATCCGGCGTTTCGGCGGGCGTGGCGCAAACGGATTCTCGATCACGATGGCGATCAGGACGGCTACGGCGGTGTGGAGAAGTGGATCCAGCTGGCGCAGGCCTCGGGCGTGAGCCGAGAACAGGTGGTGCCCTGCACGAGAGTTCTTCCCGGCGTGCGCTACGCTGTCGATGCCTACCTTGCTCTGGTGCGCGACCACTCCCTGCTGATCGCTGTCGCCTCTTCGCTGACGGAGCTCTTCTCGCGCGACCTGATCTCGCTGCGCATGGACCAGCTGAAGCTCCACTATCCGTTCCTGACGCCAGGGCTGGCTTACTTTGAAGGCCGCCTGACGCAGGCTCCGGAGGACGCGGAGTTTGCTTTGGACTACGTCTCGACCCACGCCAAGACCCGCGCCGAGCAGGAGCAGGTGATCGGGGCGCTCGAGGCGAAGTGCGCAATTCTGTGGGCGCAGCTGGATGCGATCGATTACGCATATGTGACGCCGGGAAATACTCCTCCGGACGCCTTTGTCCCGGACTGCGAGTAGAGAGAGGCACGAAGAATGGATCTGAACTCGACCCCGAAGCTGGCTCCCGGATGCCGTCTGCACCCGACCGACAGCATCCTGCTGATCCCGGAGGGAACCCTCAACCTGACCGGCCCCACGCGCGAGATCCTGTCGAAGCTGGACGGGAATAAGAATGTAACCACTGTGGTTACAGAGCTGGTGGCGCAGTTTGAGGGCGCCGATGCGAAGGAGATCGAGAGCGATGTGCTCAATGTGCTCTCACGCCTTCAACAGCGAGGAGTCGTAAGGGCTTGAGCTCGATATCGTCCAATCCGTCGCCCCAGCCGGGCTCTCCGCTTTCGCTGATTGCGGAGCTGACTCACCGATGCCCCCTGCACTGCCTCTACTGCTCGAATCCCATCGAGATGCAGCGCGCGGAAACGGAGCTTTCGACGGCGGACTGGAAGCGGGTCTTTCAGCAGGCGGCGCAGATGGGCGTTCTGCATCTTCACCTGACCGGCGGCGAGCCCCTGGCGCGCAGGGATCTGCCGGAACTGATCCGGGCAGGCCGCGACGCCGGACTCTACATCAATATGATCACGTCCGGTGTCGGCCTGACGGAAGAGCGGTTGGCTGCGCTGGTCGAGGCTGGGCTCGAGCATCTGCAGCTCAGCTTTCAGGACATCGAAGAGATGGCGGCGAATCACATCGCGGGCACGCGCGCCCACGCGATCAAGCTGGCCCTGGTGCCCGTGCTGAAGAAGTATCCGCTGGCCTTCACGATCAATCTTGTGGTGCATCGCATGAACCTCGACCACCTCGAGGAGTTCATCGCGCTGGCCGAGGAGCTCGGTCCGGATCGCCTCGAGATCGCGCACGTCCAGTACTACGGCTGGGCGCTCAAGAACCGCTCGCTGCTGATGCCGACCGAGGAGCAGGTGATGCGCTCGCTGCCGATCGTCGAGGCGGCAAAGGAGCGGCTCAAGGGAAAGATTCATCTCGAGGCCGTCTTTCCCGACTACTTTGGAAGCTTTCCCAAGGCATGCGTCGGTGGCTGGGGCCGCCAGATGATGCTGATCGATCCGGCGGGCCAGGCGCTGCCGTGCCATTCGGCCGCGGTGATTCCCGGGCTTACGTTCGACAATGTCCGCGAGCACGATCTGGAGTGGATCTGGAACTCATCCTCCGCGTTCCAGCGCTTTCGTGGAGACGCGTGGATGTCGGACACCTGTCTCTCGTGCCCGCGCAAGGAGAAGGACTTCGGCGGCTGCCGCTGCCAGGCCTTCATGCTGACGGGCGACCCGGACGCGATCGATCCTGTGTGCAGCCTGAGCCCACATCATGGGCTGCTGATGGAGCTGCGTGTCTCGCAGCCTGAGGTGCTTCCTATCTGGCGGGATTAGAGCTTAATGGCCGGCCGGCCGTGCCCACTGTGCTCGGCCACCCTACCCTTCGTGACGCGTATACCCCCTTCGGGTCGAGGCTCCCGTTGGTCGCCTGCAAACATCCTCTCGCCGACCAACGGGAGGCCCACGGCGAAGCCGATCCACGCGCCACGAAGTGACCGCCCCACGCGCAGTGGGCCCGGCCGGCCATCGTCTTCGATCAGATTCCGCTCGTATGACATGTATCTTCGTGATCGCAGCGCCTGCAAGCTCTGCAGAAGCTATGGTTGAGCAGGTGCGCGGTCACCAGCATGAGCGATCCTGAGAGACTGAGCCCAAGCTCGGCGGTCCGGCCCAGCGTCTCGCCACACCAGGCGACGGAGAGAATGAGCGCCATTCCCAAAGCGATGAGAGCGAGCAGCGGCCGTTGACGATGAAGCCGGTAGCCGGGCACGAAGGCGGCCGCGCCCAGCAGGACAATTCCCGCAGCCAGAACGCGGTGAAACCACGCGTCGCCGGGAAGATACGAGACCAGGCTGGGGAACAGGCTAAGCGCGAAGGGGGTCAGCAGGCAGTGGAGAAGGCAGATTCCCGAGGCCATGGCGCCGGCGAGATCGGCGTGGCGGCGCACAGGGGCGTGGGAAGAGAGTAGTCCGGAACGCATTGGTTCTTCGATTCCTTTGGGGTGAGATGAGACGAACTCCGAGGCGCAAAAAGGCGCGGCGATAAACTTCGCCGCCGCGCCTTTTGTGTGTGGGTTAGAAGCTGTAGCTCAACTCTCCCGTAATCGCTCGTGGGGTGACGTAGTGCGTTCCCGAGAACGTCGAGAGGAAGTTGTACAGAGCATACTTGTTGGTGACGTTGACCGCGGTCACGCGCAGACCGACCTTGTGTCTATCCCCATGGAAGAGATTGTCTTCTCCCAGCGCCATATCGAAAAGGCTGCGCTGCTGAACGCGAGGCGGATTGTGATCGTCGTTCTCGGTTCCAGGAGCCGGGATGTTCAGAAGGCTGGAGGTAAGCTGCGAGGCCAGGCAGGCATTGGGAAGAGCCGCGGTCGGCGTGGCGCGAACACCACCGCAGGCCAGGCCCGCCTGGAACTGCTCGTCGGCGGTCAGGCTGGACAGGTCGATGGCGGGCTGTCCGTTGATCGTCAAGGGGTTGCCATTGGCGTCAAAGGAGAAGTCCGCGCATCCGCTGTTCGGATCGGTGGTGTTGTAGCAGGGCGTCGCGCCGGCGACCAGACCGCTGTCATAGCGCCAGTTGAACCCGAACCAGGTGCTCTTATGGAAGGGCAGCGTGTACTGGATATGCGCGGTCTCGTTGAAGCGCTCGTCGTGATCGATGCGGAAGGGGAAGTTCGAACCCGGAGTTCCAGGGGTTGCGCCGACGCCTCCAACCTGCGGGTTGAAGAAGCGGGCCGCCACCGACGACATCACGACAAACGCGCTGATGCCATGCGTCTCCGGTACATTCGCGCGAAGGGCGAAGCCGGGGATCTTCGAGTTCTTCCACTCGATCGGGAAGGTGATCGGGGTTGCTCCGAAGACGGAGAAGTCATACGCGTTATGGGTGTACTTCCAGATGTACTCCGCGCTGATGACGAGGTGCCTGCTGAAGGCCTGCTGGAAGCCGGCGTGGAACTCGTTGCGGAAGCCGGGATTGAAGGGTGCGGGCGTGCAGGCGCCCAGCGTTTGGAAGACGCCCTGGATGACGGGATCGTAGCAGCCGTTGGTGGAGAGCACAAGGTTCTCGTTGAAGGGAGTCTCCTGCGCGCGCGAATAAGAGAGGCGGAGAAGGGTGTTGGTCCGCTTGATGTTGTAGGAGAGGCCCACACGAGGCTCGGCCATCTTCTGCACCGCAAGGCCGTTATAAAAGTCGCCGCGCAGGCCGATGTTCAGCAGCCAGGGGCCCTTGGTGATCTGGTCCTGCGCGTAGAGCGCAAGCTGCTTCACGTCGGTCCGTCCGTGCCAGGTGTACTGTCCCCCGCTCCGGGTCAGGTCGTAGGGAAGCAGGATGGGATTGAAGGCATCGTTGGAGGTCAGCCCGGAAGCGCCGCACTGGCCCGGATCACTGAAGCCGTTGACGGGATTTCCATCGGAGTCGACGCAGGGAGCGTTGAGGGCGGGATCGACCAGGCCGGTGGTGAGGTTTTCACGCAGGAAGGTCTGCTGATAGACCGCCCCCACCTTCACATTGTGAATGCCCTTGGCCCAGGAGAGATCGGAGTGGATGCCGGTGTTGGTCAGCGTGCGATACTGCTGCACGGTCTCCTGCTGGATGGGGCCGAGATCGGCGAAGGGATTGCCGCTGGGGATGTAGTTGTAGCCGTCGCGGCGAATATAGGCGCCGAGATTGAACACACTGTACTGGTTGATCAGGTGCGTCCAGGTGGGAGCGATGTTGTAGGTCTCGATCTTCGAGCGCTGATCGGCTCTTCCGATAAAGTTGCCGTTCTGATCGAAGACGCTGTTCGTATCGAAGGAGTTCGGCGTCTGGAACCAGGAGCGCGTGTACTGCAGGTTGGTGTGCAGCGAATCGGCACTGGTGAGCTGAAAGTCGACGCGGTCGAAGATGTTTTCCTGGTTGCCCTTGTCGTGCAGGGTCTGGAACTCGGGGCCGTCGAGGAAGCGGCCGGAGTTCAGGCCGCTGACGGCGAGGAAGTTGCCCCACTTCGGTCCGCCGTACGCGACGTTGCCGTCGAGGCTTGCGGTGCCGAAGGTGCCGTAGTCGAAGGCGAGGCTGCCGTGCGGCGTGGTGACTCCCTGGCCGGATCGGGTGGTCGCCTTGATGATGAGGCTGGTCTTGTCGCCATACTCGGCGGTCGGAGCTCCTCCGATCACCTCAAGCGATTGAACGGCGTCGGCTGGCAGCTGGTTCGAGAAGACCTTGCTCTGCTGGTCGGTGATGGGCTGGCCATCGACCGAGAAGGAGTTTTCCGCATGGTCGCCCAGGCCATGGAAGAGGCCGTTCGAGTCGGCGGCGACGCCGGGCGAAGAGAGGGTCACGATGGAGCTGAGCGAGGAGGATTGGCTCTCGATCGGCATCTTGTCGATCACGGAGCGGTCGACGTCGGTGTGGAAGGTCGAATCGGTTTCGATCAGGTCGGCTCCGCTATCGACATCGACCGTGGTCGCGGTTCCGGCCAGGTTGAGCTGGAGGGGAGTGACGATCGGCACGATGGTCTTCACATCGATGACCGAGTTGACCGGGTCGAAGCCCTTGGCCGTTACCGTGATGTGATAGGGATTGAACGGAACATTGTAGAAACGGTACTGTCCGGACGCGTCGGTCGTCGCGGTGCGTATGTAGCCGCTGACGTGATTTTCGATTTGAACCGTCGCGCCGGGTACGACCGCGCCGCTGGGATCGGTCACGGCTCCGGAAAGTGTGCCGGAGCTGCTCTGAAAGGCATGAGCCCGCGGAAGAAGCGAGGTGAAGAAGAGAACGAGAACTGAGAGAAGGCGTAAAGAAACGGGCCTGCGCATAAGAGAAGACTCCTGTCGTACTTGGAAGAGAGAGGCAATCGAAAAGAGATGCCGCTGACGAGGACAGGGAACGATGGTTCGGGGACTTGATGGAGTGCTTCCGGAACGTTCGTGACCTGCGGGACTAGCCGTGGAGCTGGGCGATGTCTCCGGCAGGTGGGGGACGCGAGGCCATCTGGAAGCGCCAGCGGAAGATACGGGCCGCTTCCGCAGCGACAGAGTCCAGCCGATGGGTCGTGAGAGTCGGTTCGGGAGCATAGTGCTGGGGGGCCGCCAGTGCTGAGTGCATGGCCACGCACAAGGGACAATGATCGTCCGTTGTGGGGGCGTTGTGGTGCGAACTCTGCTTTAACGGATGAGACCCGGCATGGGTGTGCGCGATCTGCGCGGTGCTCATGGCACAGACGGCGACGATGCAAAACAGGGCCAGCACGCGCAGCCAGAGAGGACGGTGTTCCCGCAGACCGAGTTGGAAAAGCGTTCGCATTAAGGAGCGTCTATCTCTCCTGTTTAGCACAAACCAGGGCCAACTCCCAAATCGGCGGCCCCATGCTCTTCGCCGCAAGCCACCGTCTAATCGAGTGGCTGCCGCTACACTGTGGAATCAGGTTCTATGAATAAGACGAAGCTTGTTTGCACAAAGTTCCTTGTTTTGCTGCTCTTTGCGGTCTCGTGCGCCGGAGGGCTGGTCCTGGCGGCACAGTCCGGGCAAAGACCGCTGCCGCCGGCCGAGGCCTCTACTCCGCACCGTACTCGTCTGATTCTGAAGGACGGAAGCTACCAGATTGTCATGAGTTACCGCATGGTTGGCGATATAGTCCGGTACGTCTCGGCCGAGCGCGGGGGAGCGGAGGAGGAGATTCCCGCCAACCTGGTCGACTTCGATGCCACCAAGCGCTGGGAGCAGCGCCACTCCCAGCAGGCTGGGGACGGCTCCCCGTCGCCCGGCTCCGCACCGGCGATCGACCCTGAGCTGCTCAAGGAGGAGGCCGATCGAGCCGCGATGACCCCCGAGGTCGCGCCCGACCTGCGCCTGCCGGACCTCGACAACATACTGGCCTTCGACACCTTCCAGGGGCAGCCGCAGCTCGTACCCCTGGCGCAGTCCGACGGCGAGCTGAACCACAACACGGCGCACAACATCCTGAAGGCCGTGGTCAATCCGCTCTCGAGCTCGCACCAACTGGTGCAGATCAAGGGAGAGCGCTCCCTGGTGCAGCTGCACGTCGATACCCCGGTGATCTACATCCGTCTGGGAGAGGCAGTTAAGCCCGATGGCAGCACTCCGATCACGGTCGATACTCACGGAGCTTCGAGCGCCATCAAAGACGCTCCCTTCGACCCCACCGCGAGCCGTTACGTCATTGTGCGAGCCGATGTGCGTACCGGATCGCGCATCGTCTCCTCGTTCCAGATCGGCATGCTGGGCGGGGTAAAACGGGATGAGGACGTCGTCGAGACTGCCGTCGAGGTGCTTCCCGGCGGCCACTGGATGAAGCTCACCCCACGCCAGTCCCTCACTTTCGGCGAGTACGCCCTGATGGAGGTGCTCTCGGACCGCGAGGTCAACCTCGGCGTCTGGGACTTCGGGATCCATCCCGCGGCGCCCGCCAATCGCGACGCGATTCTGCCACAGCCGAAGCGTCCCTTCGCGCTGACGCCGCGGCGTCCGGATCAGTAAGGCGATGGCCCCCGCGGCAGCGCTTGCCTTTTATCTCGACGCGCCCTAGCGCGACCCCGGCAGCTTGGGCCGGTTCATTAACAGTCCCTGGCCCGCGACGGCGATGTTGTCCCGAGTCGTCTTGGCGGCGTACATCATCTCGTCGGCGGCGCGCAGGATAGTCTGCACCGTGTTTGCGTCCTCCGGGAAGGTCGCAAGGCCGAAGCTTCCCGAAAGACCCAGAGAGAGCCCTGCGCCCTCGAGAAAACGGCTGCGGCGGAGATCCTCATAGAGCGTCAGGGTCGCCGCGAGCGCGGCCGTCTTGCCCAGGCCCGGGAACATGGCGACAAATTCATCGCCGCCATAGCGGAACGCCGAGCTCGCCGGCCCCAGCGACCTTCGCATCAGGTTGCCGACCTCCGACAGCAGGCGGCTTCCGATCAAATGCCCATGCGTATCGTTGACCGACTTGAACCGGTCGAGGTCGATAAACAGAAGGCTGAACTCCCCCTTCTTCGCGACCTCCTCTTCGATCATGGTGTACAGATGCCTCGCATTGAAGAGCCCCGTACAGTCGTCGGTGATCGTCAGCTCCTGAATCAGCGTCATCGACCGCGCATTCTGAATCGCAATCGCGGCATAGTCGCACAGGATGCGCAGGAACGAGATCGAGTACTCCGAGAGCAGGTCGAGCTTGCTGTTCAGCAGCTGGATGACGCCCAGCGTCTTGTCCCCGGAGCGCACCGGAACGCAGGCGATCGACTGGATGTTGAGGTCCGGATGTTTGGCCGCGAACGCTGCCCAGTGCGGATCCAGCCGAACGTCCGGCACCACCAGAGGATTTCCCGTCTGGGCGACCCACCCGGCGACCCCCTCGCCGATGGGGACGCGCAGGCCGCGCAGGCTCTCCGCGTTCTCGCCGACTGCGATCGCATAAAACAGCTGATTCGTCTTTTCGTCAACCATCAGCATCGACCATCGCTCGGGCCCGAAGAACTGCGCCATCTTGTTCATGATCGCGCTCAAAATCTCTTCAAGCTCCAGGCTCGATGTCAACGCGCGAGCCACATCGTGGAACACCCGAAGGTGGTCCAGCTGACGGCTATCGATCACCTCGAACGGGCGCCGTTCTTTCAACACAGATCCCTCTTTCAATCGAACCCAGGTCCTGCCTCCTGCCCCACGAAGGGATAGAAAGGAAGGAGTCACAGCAAATCTCACCCACCGATGTGAACCATGTTGCGCGAGGGTTTCTCGAACCCCGGTTCCCCGATGTGATGACGTTCTTCTTTCTGAAACACAATCTCACGGATATACGCTCGCAGCTCCTCATCGGTTCCACCGCGCAGCATCCTTCCGTAAAGGTCATAGTCGCTCTGCGAGAACAGACACGTGCGCAGCTTGCCGTCCGACGTGATGCGGATGCGGCTGCAGTGGCCGCAGAAGGGCCGCGAGACAGGAGCGATGACGCCGATCTCGCCCAATCCATCGTCGAAGGTGTATCGCCGCGCTGTCTCGCTGGCCGCATGGGGAGGCAGCTCCACCAGGGGGCGAAAGGCGTTGAGGCGATCGATCAGCTCCTCCATACGGACGACGGTATCCGGTCTCCAGCTACGATCTTCTTCAAGCGGCATGAACTCGATAAACCGCACGATCACGCTCTCGCGGCGCGAGAACTCGGCGAAGGCCTCGATCTGGTGATCGTTGAAGCCGCGCAGCAGAACGCAGTTGATCTTGACCGGGCCGAGGCCGACCTCCGCCGCCTTCCGAACGCCGGAGAGAACGCGCTCGAAACTCTTCGGAACCCGCGTGATCGCGGCGAAGGTCTCCGGCTCGACCGCGTCCATGCTGACGGTCACGCGTCCCAGTCCGGCCCGCTTCAAAGGCTCGGCGAGCAGATCGAGCAGATGGCCGTTCGTCGTCAGCGCCAGATCGACCGGCTGCCCTGTGGCAGTCGGAGTTCCATCTGGAAGAAAGGCCGTACGCAGCTCCGCCAACTCCCGCACCATCTCCACCAGACCGGACCGCAGTAAAGGCTCTCCTCCGGTAAGTCGAATCTTCTCGATGCCGAGCGAGATCAGGATCCGCGCCATGCGCAGGTAATCTTCGGTCGCGAGCTCGGAGTAAATCGCTCCCTCCTCTCCCGTGCGGCAGTAGACGCAGCGATAGTTGCAGCGGTCCGTGACGGAGAGGCGCAGGTCCGTGATGGCGCGGCCAAAGCGGTCGCGCAGACGTTCCTGCCGAGGCTCACCGGCCAGGGTCGCAGCTTGCGGTCGAGGGAAGGAGAGGGTCGCCATGGCCTTTTCAATGTCAATACATATCCGAAAATCAATACATATTGGATCTTGGATGCGCGGCCTTGAAAGTGAAGCAGGAGGAGCAAAGCCTTCAGTCTTTCAGTATAGAACGCAACGCAAGGGAATCGCGATCCCTCCGATCTGGTCTCGCTGAACAGGGAGAAGAGCGGGCAGCGCCAGGTCAGGCCTTTGCGGCCTGAATGGCCTTCGTCAGCTCCGGGACGATCTCGAAGAGATCGCCGACGACACCGTAATCCGCGACCTCGAAGATCGGCGCGTTCTTGTCCTTATTGATGGCGAGGATGGACTTCGAGCCCTTCATTCCCACCAGATGCTGGATCGCTCCCGAGATTCCCACAGCGAGGTAGAGCTTCGGTGCGACCGTCTGGCCGGAGCTTCCCACCTGCCGCTCCATCGGCAGCCAGCCGTTGTCGCAGATGGGCCGCGAGGCGGCCAGCTCTGCTCCCAGCGCTTGGGCCAGTTCCTCGACGATCCCGAGATTCTCCTGCTCGCCGATGCCGCGCCCTACCGAGACGATCACCGGGGCGGAGCTCAGATCGACGGTCTGGGCGGCCTCGCGAAAGGGCTCGCCGGGCTTCGATCGCAGCTGGTCGGGCGTCAGCTGCGGGGAGAAGCTTTCCGCTGAGGCAGTTCCTTCTTCGACGGCGTCGCCCCGGAAGGTTCCGGCCTGCACCGAGACGAAGCAGGGGCCGGAGGCCGCATGCCGGTAGTTGCCGTTGAGCCTGCCCTGGAACAGCTGACGGACGAAGATCGGTCCCGCAGAGCCGACGGAATCATGGCCAATCGCGATGACATCGCTGATCAGCACCTGTTTGAAACGCGTCGCAAGGGCAGGAGCGAAGTCGCGCACCTGATAGGTGTGGGGGAAGAGGATGTAGTCAGGCCCTGCATGCTCGATCAACTGCTGAAGAGCCGCGATATAGCCGTCGGCGGTGTAGTCCATGAGCAGATCATGCTGCACGGTATATGCCTTGGCGAGCTTCTTCGAAGTAAGCTTGGTGGCCAGCGCATCTACGCCTGGTCCACCCATCACTGCTGCCGAGCACTCGACTCCCAGCTTTGCGGCGAGCTGCTGGCCCGCGGCGAGAGCCTCGAAGCTCATGCGGTTCCACTTGCCGCCGCGCTGTTCCATCACCACCAGAACTCCGCTCATAGCACCCTCACCTCAAACTTCAGCTTCTCGACGATCTTGGCCGCAACCTCTGCCGGGGAGCCGGTCAACATCTCGGTCTTCTTCTGCTTCTCCGGCAGGTACACGCGCTCGAGCGTGATGGACGGCGCACCACTGGAGGCCGCAGCGGCAACCGTCTTCAGCTCCTTGGTCTTGGCCTTCTTAATCCCCATCAGGGTGGCGTAACGCAGCTTGTTGCCGCCGGATTGAATGGTCAGCAGCGCGGGCAGAGGCATCTCGACATGCTGGAACCATCCGTCCTCGAGCTCGCGTTTGACTTTGATGCCGTCTCCCGAGGGCTCGACCTGCAGGATGATGGTCGCGTGCGGAACTCCGATCAACTCGGCAAGAACCACGCCAGTCTGGCCGAGGCCGAGATCGTCGGACTGCAGCCCGGTGAGGACCAGGTCGGGAGATTCGGTCTTGATCGCCTCGGCGAGGATCTGGGCGATGCCCAGGGTATCCCGAGAGCCGAGATCGTCGGCCTCGATGTGGATGGCGCGGTCGGCCCCTTTAGCCAGCGCCTCGCGCAGGGTGCTCTGGACGCGTTCCGGCCCGGCGCAGACTACGATCACCTCGCCTGAACCGACCTTCTCCTTCAGATGCAGAGCCTCTTCGAGGGCGTAGGCGTCGGGCTCGTTGATGGTGTAGTTCAGGTCGCCCTCGTCGATCCACCGGCCCTCGGCGGCGATGTGGACCGGAGCATCCCGCTCAGGCACCTGCTTGATGGCTACGACGATCTTCACTGATTCTCCTCCTGCGAGATTGCGACGGTGCCCATCTGGAGTCTGCGTTAAAACGGCTGCGGTCCCTGTGACTCGGATGCCGGCAGGGCGCGTGCGGTCAACTGGGCTATATCCAGAAGCTTAGGCGGCGCTTCGCTGACCGCCGACATCGCATCGCGGAACATGGTATTGCAGAACGGGCAGGCGGTCCCGACGATGTCGGCTCCGGTCGAGACCAGCTCCTCCGCGCGGACATGGCTGACGCGCTCGCCCTGTTCCTCGCCGAGGAAGACGAGTCCTCCTCCAGCGCCGCAGCAGAAGCTGCGCTCGTGCGACCGGGGTGCCTCTACCAGCGACCCGGCCTGCGCGACGACGGCGCGGGGCTCCTCGTAGATATCGCGATAGCGGCCTAGATAGCAGGGGTCATGATAGACGATGCTGTCGCCGGTCTGCTTCGGCAGCCTATCCTTGTGCCGGGCCATGAACTCGGAGTGATGCTCAATCTCTGGTGCGACGCCGAACTCGCGCCAGTCGGTGGCGATGGTACGGACGCAGTGCGGGCAGATGGCGACGATCTTCTGGACCTTGGCCATCTCGAACGTCTTCAGACCGCTTTCGGCCAAGGTCTGGAAGACGAGGTCGTTGCCCAGGCGGCGGGCGGGGTCGCCGGTACATTTTTCTTTCTTGAGCACGCCGAAGCTCGTGCCCAGGTACCGCATCACGCGGGCGAAGTCAGCGATAATCTCGCGGCCCTTGGGGTCGTAGCCACCCATGCAGCCCAGCCAAAGGCAGTACTCCTGGCTGCCGTCGAAGATGGGGAAGCCCTGCTTCTGGACGAACTTGTCGCGCTCGGTCGAGCTCATCCCCAGGGCGTTGCCGTTCTTTTCGAGGGCGAGGAAGAGCTTGGTGCCGTAGCTGTCCTCCCACGCTCCGGTGTTGGTCGCTCCGCGGCGAAGTCCAATAATCACAGGAAGATGCTGGATGCCGACCGGGCACTGATACTCGCAGCTCCCGCAGGTGGTGCACTCGAAGGCGGCCTTCATGCTGAGGTACTTTGCGGGCGGATTGTCGGGCGAGGCGATGCGGGATTCGGTCAGCAGCGCGGTGTCGGAGGCGGGGCCAAACTCGTTGAGGTAAGTGCGCAGGCCGAGGACGATCTCCTTCGGATTGAGGACCTTGCCGGTGTTGGCGGCAGGGCAGTGCTCGGTGCAGCGGCCGCACTCGACGCAGCTGTAGGTCTGGAGTGAGATGATCTGGGTGAGGTCCTTGCCTGCAACCAGACCGAAGTCTTCGTCGCCCTGAAGCGAAGGGATTTTGGAGAAGCCGTCGTTCTTGAGAAAGACGGTGACCGGGCTCAGGACCAGGTGCAGGTGCTTGGTATGCGGGATCAGCGGGAGGAAGACCAGCAGGGATAACGTGTGGACCCACCACAGGGCCTTCGCTGCGGTCGAGCCGTCGGCGACAAAGAAGGCTCCGAGGTAGGTGACCATCAGGAGGAAGATGAGAAGCGCGATGAAGCCGGACTCGTAGGAGAGCTTTTCGCCCAGCCAGACGGGACGCACGAAGAAGCGACGGACGAAGAGACCGGCGATCGAGATGGCCACCAGCAGAGCCCATACGGCGGCGAAGACGAAGTAAAAGCGGCCCACGATGCTGGTGGGAGGAAAGAAGCCCAGACTGAAGCCGGTAGCAAGGTGGTTGAGGCTGACCACGGCGAAGGCCAGGAATCCCCAGAAAACGAAGGCATGGGCGAGGCCGGGCAGGGGACGTTGCCGGATGACCTTGCCCTGGCAGAGAACCTCCCAGAAGAAGTTCCAGACGCGGCCGCCAAGGGGGCTCAGCGAGAAGGAGGGGGCTTTCTTCGAGCGAAGGATGGTGCAGAGGATAGGGCCGAAGCGCCAGAGGAAGAGGCCGGCCGAGACAAAGATCAGGAGGGCAAGAAACGTCGACTCGATCCCGGAAAACTGCCCGGGTTCAGCCAGCCTGGAAGGGGGATGTGGGGCAGGAAGCTGGAGAAGAGGAACAGAGCCCGCGGACATGCGGGCCACGACAGCCACCTGAAGCACCTCTCTCACCATTCGAGCCTGTCCGCGAGTGAGGCATCACTTCTGACGCCTTGCGCTCGCTTCACCGAACAATCTTCCGAGGCCGACGAGGTTCTTAGTAGCTGATGAACTCGTTGGAGCCGCGGCGCAGCCGAATGCCGTTGAGAAGGAAGATCGCCGCCAGGGTTCCCGTGATGGCATCCCAGTAGACCATGGGGTGCGCCATGCCCGGCGAGAGCGTCCAGTCCTGTCCTGCCCAGAGCGTTACCAGGGTGAAGACGATGAGGCACTGGCAGCCGATCACCAGAAAGAGCTGACCGCGACGGCGGCGGCGATCCAGGTGTTCGACCTCTTCCGGGGTCAGGTTCCGTTCTTCGATGGGCAGCAGCGTGTTCGCCATGGGTCTCTTGTCTTCTCCCTGCGTCTTCTTTTCGGATCGAGAAAGCAGCTTCTGTCATTAAAACATAGCTTCTCGCTCCGAGGTTGCAGGTCTTCGCCAATGCGTTCGTCGTGCTGCGCGGAAAGCGTAGTTGAATTGCGGCTCATATGTAAAGCGGGCGCTGCCGCGCGGGCCCACTATACTCGGCCACCCCACAAACGAAGACCTGTTTGTGGGGACCCCGGTACGAGCGGTCACTTCGTGACGCGTATACCGGCTTCGCCCTGGGCCTCCCTCCGGTTCGGCGCAAGAATGTTTCCAAGCGACCAACGGGAGCCGCCAACCCGAAGGGCAAATACGCGTCACGAAGTGACCGCCCCCACGCGTAGTGGGCCCGGCCGGCAGGCCATCGTCTTTAAAAGTAGGTTTTTAGATGAAGGCGACGGACTGGATGCCCATCACGTCGAAGCGCTTGCGGCAGCGGACGTTTTTGCAGCCCACCATATCGTCGCGGCGCACCATGTAGCTCTGCGCCTTGGCGAAGCGCGCTCGATCGCGCTCATCGGCTCCGCGGGGAAGCTGGTTCTTCTTTCTTCGCACGATCCAACCCAGCTCATATTCGCCTGCCTGCCCGCAGTGGGGGCAGGTCATGGTGTGGGTACGCTGCTCCGGACGTTCGTCGAAAAAATCCCGTTCTTCCATTCCTGCACCTCGGCGGTCAGCGGCTTGGTTTGAGCCGCGTTTCCTTCGTGCGGTCCGGCGTTTACCGGACCATTGGTACCAGAGTATTGCATAATCGCTTAGGCGTCCGCAGAGATGCTGGAAAGTGCTGGGGCGGATCGAGATGAGCAAGTCGAGGAAGAAGGTCTTTTCCGCGGTGAAGGCGGTTAAATCGAATGCGCGCGATCGCGTGGGGACGCCTCCCCCGGAGCGCGTTCTGCCCGATCCGAAGCAAAAACGCAGCGACCACCCGAAACATAAAGAGACGCTCGCCGATCTAATGCAGAAGACAGGAGAAGACGTATGATTCGATTCCGCGGGGCAACATCGGTTGTAATGCTGGCTGTAGGAATGATGACCTCTGCCGCTGCCGGGTTCTCGCAGACGATCCAGGTGAACCGGGAGAACCGCACCATTGCGATTACGGCGACCGACAAGGTGACCGCCATCGCCGACCAGGCGACGCTGCACATCGGCTTCATCGCCTACGGGCCCGACAGCAGCACCGCCTATGCCAACGGCTCGCGGGCCTCGAATGCGATCGTGAAGGCGCTGACCGGCGCCGGGATTCCAAAAGAGGCGATCCAGAGCGAGAACCAGCAGGTGACGCCGGTCCAGAACTACCAACTCGACAAGCTGACCGAGGCGCAGAAGGCGCAGCGCCAGTTCCAGGTGCAGCAGAGCTGGACGGTGAAGCTCGGAGCCGAGGATGCGGCCAGGACGCTGGACCTGGCGGTGAAGGCGGGAGCGAACAACTCCGGCCAGATCGAATGGGGGTTCAAGGACGAGAAGACGCCGGAGGGACAGGCGGCGGCCAAGGCTCTGAAGAGCGCGCGCGCCCAGGCCGAGCAGATGGCGACCAGCCTGAATGCGAAGCTGGGGGTGCTGCTTTATGCAAGCAACGAGGTGCAGCCGAGCGGTCCGCGTCCGATGGTGATGCGGATGTCGGTCGCCAACGCTCCGATGGATAAGGTTGAGCCATTGGCGATTAATCCTCGCGAGATTGAAAAAACGGCGACCGTTTACGCGGTCTTCGCCATCGAATAGCCTGAGCGGCCTGGCCGTAGAGTTCGAAGAAAAGAGAGAGAGATGCCTGAGTATAACTATCGCGAATTGAAGCCGACTCCCGAAGCCGAAGCCATCTACCGCCGCTGGTTGTCGCAGCTGAATGAAGAGTTCAACCGGCACCAGAACTTCGAACGCCGGGCCGAGATCGTGCGGGACGAGCTCTACCAGATCTATATGGGCAGGATGCACGGCGGCAAGGTTCCGGCGACCCTGAACAGCGAGCTGGCGACGAGTGTCATCAACGAGACGCTGGACCCGCGCAACATCACGCTCGAGCCGGAGTACTACGGCGATATTGACGCCGAGAAGTATCTGCTTCGCAAGCCGCTGATCTGGTTCTGGCTGATGTTCGACCGCTCCCCGCTGGGGATGAATCAGTGGCTGGGCTTTCGCTTCCGCTGCATGCTCGGGCACCACATCTTCAAGTCGATCGGGAAGGGCGTGAAGATCTTCCAGAACGTCGAATTCAGCTTCGGCTATAACCTCACCATCGAGGACAACTGTACGATTCACCGCAATGTTCTTCTGGACGATCGCGGCGAGATCGTCATCCACGAAGGATCGAGCATCTCGGACTTCGCGAATGTCTACTCGCACACGCACAACATCAACCAACAGTCGGATGTGACCAACAAGAAGACCGAGATCGGTCCACGGGCGCGGCTGACGTATCACTCGACCGTACTGGCGGGAGCGAATATCGGCGAGAATGCGATGCTGGGCGCGTTAGCGCTGGCGACCAAGCCGGTGGACGCGAATGTGGTCTCGGTGGGGATTCCGGCGAAGGTGAAGAAGCAGAAGGATGGGGGAGAGCAGACCTCCGGACAACGGCCCGAGGCGCAGACTTCAGGGCAGGAGCAGCCGAAGGCATAGCCCACCGGTGGGAAAGGGACTGAAGAGAGGATGGGACAGGAACGATACTTTTCCGACGTCTGGAGAAAATTCCTTTAGGCTAAAGGAATGAACCAGGATTTTGTTCTGATCCTCTTCCAGGTGTTTGCGCTGATCCTCGCCTTCAGCGTGCATGAGTGCGCGCATGCCTGGACGGCATGGAGGCTGGGCGATCCGACGGCCCGCATGCTGGGGCGCGTGACCCTGAACCCGATCAAGCACCTGGACCTGTTCGGTTCGGTACTGATGCCGTTGATCGCGCTGGTCTACCATTGGCCGCTGATTGGCTGGGCCAAGCCGACTCCGGTGACCGCGAGGAACTTCAAGAATTATCGGCGCGACGACATTCTGGTGACGCTGGCCGGGCCGGCGAGCAATCTTGTGCTGGCGACGATCGCGCTGGTGCTGCTGCTGATCATCAAGCACGCGGTGCCGGGAGGCTCGGTGGCGGTGTTCACGGCGATGGCCCTGGCGATGCACTTTCCCGGGGTCTCGACGGAGAACCTTCCCGGGCTCTTTCCCGTCGCGCTTCTGCTCTACTTCATCATCCTGATTAACCTTCTGTTGTTCGTCTTCAACCTGATTCCGTTTCCTCCACTGGACGGCAGCCGCATTCTGCGGCACTTCCTGCCGGCTGGGGCGCTTCAGGTCTATGACCGCATGGGGATGTTTGCGTTGTGGATCTTCATGCTGGTGGCGGGAGGCTTCATCTTCCGGGCCTTCCTCTACCCTCTGCAATCGACCTTCGACAGCATCCTGGCCTCACTGTAGGCATCGCTCTCGTTGGGGAGTTTCCCGTATCATCTCTATCTGAAGCATCATGACCGATTCGACCCCTGTCTCCCCATCCCGGCCGCGTATCTTGAGCGGCATGCGCCCCACCGGCAAGCTGCACCTGGGCAACTACATGGGCGCGCTCTACAACTGGGTCAAGCTGCAGCATGAGTATGAGTGCTACTTCTTCATCGCGGACTACCACGCGCTGACGACCGACTACGCCAATACGAGTATGCTCGCCGAGAATACCCGCCAGGTGATTCTTGACTTTCTGGCCGCCGGACTCGACCCTAATCTGTCGACTCTGTTCGTTCAGAGCCATGTGCCGGCGCACTTCGAGCTGAATGTCCTGTTTTCCATGATTACTCCTTTAAGCTGGCTGGAGCGCGTTCCCACCTACAAAGATCAGCAGGAGCAGCTGAAGGAAAAGGATCTGGCAACCTACGGATTTCTTGGATATCCCCTGCTGCAGTCGGCCGATATCCTGCTCTACACGCCGCGATACGTTCCCGTGGGAGCCGACCAGATCGCGCACGTCGAGCTGACCCGTGAAGTGGCCCGGCGGTTCAATCAGTTCTACCCCGGCGACTTCTATCTCTCGCCGGAGGCCAGGCCGTGGGAGATGGGGGCGATCGAGGAGAAGGCGCGTAAGATCTCCGGAGATAAGACGAAGTCCAGCTTCTCGGCGCACGAGCTCTTCGAGGCGGCCAAGCAGACCAGGAAGCTCACCGGCTTCGGCCGGCATGAGATTCTTCCCGAGCCGGACGTTCTGCTGACGCCCTCCCCGAAGCTGCCCGGAACGGACGGCCGCAAGATGTCCAAGAGCTACCGGAACACCATTCTCCTCTCCGATCCGGAGTCCGAGGTTCGCGCCAAGCTGAAGACGATGGTGACGGATCCCGCGCGCGTTCGCCGCGAGGATATCGGTAACCCCGATCTCTGTCCGGTCTTCGATCTGCACAAGGTCTTTTCCGAGGAGAAGGTTCAGCAAGAGGCGCGTGAAGGCTGCACTACGGCGGCCATAGGATGTATCGAGTGCAAAGGATGGCTGGCCGACGCCGTGGTCCAGCATCTGGCTCCCCTTCAGGAGCGGCGCCGTTATTATGAAGCGAACTTCGTTGAGGTCGAGGAGATTCTGAGGCAGGGAGGCGAGCGAGCCGCGGTTCGCGCCAATCAAACCATGCAGCAGGTTCGCAGTGCGGTAGGTCTTCGTTCATGAGCGATGAAACTCTCCAACCCGAAGAGATAACCGGTCAACCGGAAGAGACGTCGGCACAGAGCCGTGTCGAGCCCGAAGTCCCGGAACAGCCGATTCCGGATCAGCCGATCTTGGAGCAGCAGGCCGAAGATGCGGCCCAGGAGCCGTTTGCGCTCAAGCACCCTGCTCCTGCACCCGAGCCGAAGCGTCCTGCGGCCAGGGATAGGGACAAGGGCAAGGAGCGGGATAAGGGCAAGGACGAGGCCTCGCAGTCGCCCTTTTCGGTGACAGTGGGGCTCGTCTACGACGGCCCGTTCGATCTTCTGCTGGACCTGATTCGCAAGCAGAACATCGACATCTACGACATTCCCATCGCCCGGATCACGGAGCAGTTCCTCGAATACACGCATCGACTCAAGCAGACCGATGTCGACGCCGCCGGCGAGTTCATCTACATGGCCTCGCTGCTGATTCACATCAAGTCGAAGATGCTTCTGCCACGCGATCCCTCCGATGTGACGGGCGGGGAGTCCGAGGACCCAAGGCGCGAGCTGGTGGAGAGGCTGCTCGAGCATGAGCGCTTCAAGGCCGCAGCCCAGATGCTGCTGCAGAAGCAGCAGATCGAGGAGGCCACCTGGACCAGCTCCGGCATGCGCGAGTTCCGTGAATCGGCCGCCGCCGAGCGTGAGATCGCGGCCGATACCGTCGATCTGGTCCGGGTCTTTCAGGACATCCTCGGCCGCATGCGGAAGCGTCCGGTGCTCGATGTGGATGAGGAGTCGGTCACGGTAGCCCAGATGATCGACTACGTGAAGCGGCGCCTGGTGATGGAGGACAAGCCCGTCTCGCTGCGGCGGCTTCTGCACAACACCCACACCGAGCGCGCCCTGATCTGCATGTTCCTGGCCATGCTGGAGCTGGTGCGTCTGCAGGCGGTTCTGCTGCACCAGCCGGTGAAGCAGGGCGACATCCTTATCAAGAAGACCGACCAGTTCGACCAGGTCGTCGCCGACCAGCAGCAGGCCCGTGACGACTGGCGCTGAAGCGATCGTCTCTGCTGTTCGCTGCAAGCTCTGATGGAAGTGCATTCATGGCAGAAAAATGAGCCATGGATTATGCAAAATATTGCACAATTCTATCTCCAAACGTTGAGGGGAAAGCCCCTATAACCGGGGAATAGCCGGGATCTTCATGTTCTATTAACGTTCTATTCTCATCCTCAGCCTATCTTCGATCTCACCTAAGCCTAAAAATTCTTTACAGGTGACGATTATGGCAACGCCAGCCACTCTACCCTCAAGCTCTCTCCTCGACGAGAAACTCAAAAAGTCATCGCCTGGCAAAATTGGCGGCATCCTCTTTGGAGTGCTGCTGCTGGCGGGACTTGGCTACATCATCAGTCAGCTCTGGGGCGATCTTTCCATCGTTCATAGCGGGTCGATCTTTCCGTACATCCTGCTCGGCGTCGCATTGCTGATCGCTCTGGGCTTCGAATTCGTCAATGGCTTCCACGATACCGCCAACGCAGTTGCTACGGTGATTTATACGCACTCACTGGAGCCGCACATCGCTGTAGTCTGGTCGGGTCTCTGGAACTTTGTCGGCGTGCTGACCAGCTCGGGCGCCGTGGCCTATTCGGTCATTACGCTGCTTCCGGTCGAGCTGATCCTCAAGGTCAGCAAGGGCTCGGGCTTTGCCATGGTCTTCGCCCTGCTGGCCGCTGCGATCATATGGAATCTGGCCACCTGGTGGCGTGGCCTTCCCGCCTCGAGCTCGCACACCATGATCGGATCGATCATCGGCGTCGGCATCACCAACCAGCTCCTGCACGGCAAAAGCGGCGTGAGCGGCGTGGATTGGGAGCAGGTGACCAAGGTCTTCAAGGCGCTTCTGCTCTCGCCCGTGGTCGGCTTCATCGGCGCGGCGCTCCTGTTCGGGCTGTTCAAGCTGCTGCTGCGCGATCCCCGCCTCTACGAGGCTCCCAAGGGCACCGAGCCTCCGCCGTTCTACATCCGCGCCCTGCTGGTGCTCACCTGCACCGGCGTCAGCTTCGCCCACGGATCGAACGACGGACAGAAGGGCATGGGCCTGATCATGCTGATTCTGGTCGGAACTGTCCCCACGGCTTACGCCCTCAACCACGCCGTAACCGCCTCGCAGGTCCAGACCTTCAGCGCGGTCTCGCAGGAGGTCTCCGGAAGCCTCGGCAACTACATCGATAAGAACGCCGTGATCGCCGACGAAGGCGCTGAGCTGGAGGACTTTGTCTCCGATCACCAATGGAAGCCCACGACGATGCTGGCCCTTCGCCAGACCGTCAACGACATCGAGAACGAGGTGACCCGCTACGGCGCGCTCGCAAAGGTTCCCTCCGAGATGCAGGCCAACGTCCGCAACCAGATGTACCTGGTCAGCGAGACGATGCGGCTGGTTCCGAAGTTTGGTCCCAAGATCAGCGATCAGGATAAAAAGGTCTTCGCCAACTATCGCGCCTTCCTCGATCGCTCGACCAAGTTCATCCCGACCTGGGTGAAGGTAGCCGTCGCCCTGTCGCTTGGTCTCGGAACCATGGTGGGTTGGAAACGCATCGTGGTGACGGTGGGCGAAAAGATCGGCAAGACTCACCTGACCTACGCGCAGGGAGCCTCTGCCGAGCTGATGGCGATGGCCACCATCCTCGCGGCCGATAACTATGGAATGCCTGTCAGTACGACGCATGTGCTCTCCTCGGGCATCGCCGGAACCATGGCCGCGAACAAGAGCGGCCTGCAGGTCTCAACCATCCGCGACATCGCGCTGGCCTGGGTCTTCACGCTTCCGGCTGCGGCGATTCTTTCGGGAGTCCTCTACTGGCTGTTCAACCTGGTTGCCAAATAAATCGAAACCGGAATTGCTGCATGAAACAGGGCGGAGATTTTCTCCGCCCCGGCTCTTTTGGCGTCTGTGGGGATGTGAGATTCTGTGCAAAACGCGTCTGGAATGCCGGTAGATCGCGGCTTTCTACGCGGGCGTTCTTATACACTCAAAGGCAATGAGCCTCAAAGCAAAGATTGAAGCCGTCATCTATGCATCGGAAGAACCCGTAACCCTGACCCAGCTGGTGGGCCTTCTGGGGCAGGAGGGCCAGGCCGAGCTTGACCAGATCGCCCAGGCCCAGCAAACCCTTGCGCTGGAAGCTCAGGAGGAGGCCGCACAGGAGCTCCAGCTGGCGACCGGGAGCGATACGGATGTGGAAGGCTTGAACGGCGAGATCATCGTCGAAACCGTCGATGAGACAGAATTGGCCGTTCCGCAGGAACCGGTCGCAGAGCCGACGCAATCCGCTCCGGACGGAGACACTCTGGAGAAAGCGGAAGGATCGGCCGAAGCGGCTGCTGAGGAGCCGCTTCAGGAGACGGCCCAAAGTACGGTCCAGGCTGCGGCTGAAGAGACCCAGGACCAGCAGCTGGTGCGAGAGTCTCGCGAAGAGAAGGAGAGAACGCGCCGTCTGCGCGAGTACTTCCGGTCGCTGCTGGAGCAGCTGATCGGCGACTACGCGCGGGGAGATCGCGGGCTGGAGATACGCGAGGTCGCCGGAGGGTATCGTCTGTCCACCAAGCCCGAGTATCATGACGCGGTTCGCGGATTTGTAAAGTCGTTGAAGCCGCCCCTGAAGCTCTCCCTGCAGGCGCTGGAGACGCTGGCTGTGGTCGCCTATAAGCAGCCGGTCACGGCACCCGAGGTCTCGGAGATTCGCGGTGTCGACTCCGGCGGAGTGCTCGGCTCGCTGATGACGCGCAAGCTGGTGACCACCGCTGGACGCAAGCAGGTGATCGGCCGGCCTATCCTGTACAAGACCACCAAGGATTTTCTGTTGCGCTTCGGTCTCAAGGATATTAACGAGCTGCCGTCGATCGAGGAGTTCGAGAAGATGGCCAGCGAGCTGGCGGAGCAGGAGGAGATTCCCATGGAGGCCACTCCCGCCGCGGCGGAGGTTGAAGACGGCGGCGGCGAGCAGCATCCTGTTCCCGAGACGCCGGAGGAGCTTGAGCCGGAGCGCCACACCCATCTCCCGCAGGCCGACGGCAGCCCCGATTCGGTCGACGATCCCCTGGATGACGAGCTCACCGAGGAGGAGGATCAGCCTGAGGCGGAGCCCGTGGAAGAGCCGAAGCCCTGACCGGATTCAGGCTGACGGTCTGCCGGCCAGGCCCACAGCTCTTCGCGCCGACCAGCGGGAGGCCCATGCCGAAGGCGGTATACACGTCACGAAGTGGACTGCCGCCCGTGCGGCAGTGCTGTTCTTTACCCCCCCAAAAGGTGTCGATACGACTGGGGCAAGCCAGGATGGTTTGCTCTGTTTTCTCTCAAGAAAACTGGTCTAATAGAGAGATGACCGAGTCCACGGAACCGCGGGGCGAGCGCCTCCAGAAGATTCTTGCCCAGGCAGGCATTGCCAGCCGCCGCAAGGCCGAAGATCTGATCCTCGAGGGACGGGTTCAGGTCAACGGCCAGGTGGTGACGGAGCTCGGGACGCGCGCCGACCTCGACCAGGACCACATCCGTGTCGACGGCAAGCTGCTGCAGGGCCGCGAGCAGCAGCGCTATTACATGCTCAACAAGCCGCGCGGGTATGTCACGACGCTCGTGGACCCGGAGAAGCGGCCGACGGTGATGCAGTTGATGGAAAGCAAACGCGGGCCGCATGGCGACCGCGTGCGCCTCTACCCTGTGGGCCGCCTTGACTACCTCTCCGAGGGGCTGTTATTGATGACCAACGACGGCGACCTGGCCAACCGGCTCTCGAAGGCCGCGGCCGGGGTCGAGAAGACCTATCTGGTGAAGGTCTCCGGGGTTCCGACCGAGCAGGGGCTGGAGCAGCTGCGCCGCGGCATCATGATCGATCGTGGACGTCTCGACGAGATTCGCAGCGGACGGCGTGACCGTATTATTACTGCTCCGGCGAAGATCGAGAAGGCTCGGGGAGGCGACAATCCCTGGTTTGAGCTGACCCTGACGGAGGGGCGAAATCGTCAGATCCGCAAGATGTTTGAGGAGATTGGACATCACGTGGAAAAGATCCGGCGCATCGGTTATGGTGCGCTGCGCCTCGACGTTCCTCCGGGAGAGTTTCGTGAGCTGACTCCAGGCGAGGTCACGGCGCTTGGCCGTGCGGCGAAGGGGCAGAAGGTGGTTGCGAAGCAGAAGACACCGGAGTTCGCACAGCTTAAGAAGCCCGTTCCTCCTAAGTCTTCAAGGCGACGGCCACCGTCCTCGCGTTCCGCGAGCCGTAAGCGCGGCTAGGTCGTATCGACCTAGCGTTTGATTACAAGAACAGCGCTGCTGCGCGGGCCCACTGCGCGTGGAGCGGTCACTTCGTGACGCGTATTTGCCCTTCGGAGTGAGTCGCTTACGAAAATCTTCGCGCCGACCGCCGGGAGGCCCACGGCGAAGCCGACATACACGTCACGAAGTGACCGCCCCACGCGTAGTGGGCCCCAGCCAGCAGGCCATCGCTTTTCCTCCCCAAAATCGGGGAGACACAGCGCCTGGCTTGTACCTGGCTGGTGCGGAATCGCACAAAAGGCCGCTCGCATTCGATGAGGGAAGAGAGCCATGCGATGGATAAAAAGATAGGGTTGCGACTCCATTGACAGCATCACGTTCCCGCAGCCAAAATGTTCCCCGCTATTCATCTTCCGGGTGATGACAAATCTGTATCGAAGAGCATCCAATAGATATTGTTCGTTTGAAACCCGGGCCTATGGTCTAACCCCGCAGTAAGGTGCAGTTTGCAGCAAAGGAGTAACACGAGTGGCAATCGAGAAGGCTACGTTTGGAGCAGGATGCTTCTGGGGCGTGGAAGCAAAGTTCAATGAAATTATTGGAGTCGTCGACACAGCGGCAGGCTACGAAGGCGGAGACCTCGAGCACCCGACCTATAAAGATGTATGTACTGACCGCACTGGCCATGCGGAGGTGGTTCAGGTCAGCTTCGACAACTCCCGCATCAGCTATGAGGCGCTGCTGGACGCCTTCTTCGCGATGCATGACCCGACACAGATCAACCGGCAGGGACCGGATCTTGGAACCCAATACCGTTCGGTGATCTTTACCTATAACGAGCGGCAGCTCTCCGAGGCGAGAGCCAAGATCACGGAGCTGAATGCGTCAGGAACCTACCGCAATCCAATTGCGACGCAGGTCTCCCCTACTCGTGCATTTTGGAAGGCTGAGGAGTATCACCAGAGGTATCTCGAAAAACGCGGCATGGTCAGCTGTCATATCTAGATGTCCCTTGAAAGAGGGAAGAAGACATCTACGAAGGATCTGCGATGGACCTCTCTCGAAGGAGATCGATGGCCGTGGCGATATTTTTCAAGAAGCTTCCGCGAAAAAACCCATACCGCGCCATCGTTCTTATCCGAGTCCATGCGCTCTCGCTTCGCCCGCTCAGAAGATAGGCTTCGAGGATGTCTCTCTTCTCTGCAGGCATCTGTTCGCCATGAATCCGTAACAATGCCTCGGCCTGACGTTCGCACCTCAGGCGTTCCTGTCGTCTGTTTTGATTAGACAAGACCCGCGTGGTAACGCCGGCCAAGCTCAGGTCCTGTTCGGAAGATCCGACGACGTTGGAAGCGTGTTGACGATAGAGAACCGTAGCCTCTCGAACGATGGCAGAGACGCCGAACGTGGCTGCAAGAAGCGCAACCCACCAGTCGTGCATCTCTGCTTCCTCCGGCATCTGGATGGCAAGGTCGCGCAGGCTGCGGTTAATCATGACCGTACATCCCGTAACGACATTCTCCCCGAGGAGCCGAGAAAGATGATGAACATTTTCAGGGCGCACCTCCGCACGCTTCCAGTAAGAGGGGTTCAAGATCTCAAGCCGTTCATTGACCACGCGCAGATCGGTGAATACCAGGGCCGGAGTCGACAAGCCGTGACGTTCTTCAAGCTGTTTCATCACTTGCATGGTGAGCGAGATCTTCTCCGGCAGCCACATATCGTCCTGGTCCGAAAAACAGAGATAGTCCGCGGTCGATGCTTTCATCAGCCGCAAAAAATTACGTTTCGGATGTCCCGTCGGAGTGCTATCAGATAAGAGGGATATACTTTGGGGAGATCGTGCAGAGAACTCCCTGAGGATTGCCGCGGTGCCATCCTTCGACCCATCGTCCGAAACCAGGATCCTAAAACTCCCGTGAGTCTGTCCTAGAATAGACTCCATCTGCTCGCGAAGAAAGCGTTCGCCATTGTAGGTTGCCAAGAGAACCTCAACTCGTGACTTTGCAGGCGATTCCTCTTTTGGCCGTGTGGTGTCGGGTTGCGGCAACGGATGGCTCATGGCGTGACAGCTGTTTTTAAGAGGAGATACCCCTGTTTGAACGAGCCCGCTCGCAGAGCTTTCCAGGCTCGCCATACAAGGCGAACATGATGATAAAACTTCTCCTGAATCGTTCCATATCGTCGATAAAACGCGTGCTCAGCCCGCAATGTATTTTTCTGTCGTGCTAATACGGAAGGATCATTTGAATTGTTTGCATGGTTACTCGATAACTTATGTTCAAGTGCCGCACGCATGACAAAAATCTTCCCGCCCTCGGTTTGAAGAATTCGAAAGGTCGCATGATCCAGATAGTCGATCGGAAAATCCTTCGGAAAGCCCTGGAGCCGCTGTACCGTTCTCACCCGCACAAGCGATCCGGAGTTATAAGGATGGAGCTCCCTCGCAGAAATTCCATAGGTTGTAATGTCGATCGGTTTTGGATGGCGAAGTGTAAGCGGCAAGTGGGGAGAAAGCACCACCCCATCTTCAATTAGCTTCGGAACAAGGGCATCAAAACGACCATCGGCAGAATGCGCGAGTGCAACTGCTTCTGCCAAATAAGCTTCGGTCAGTAACGTATCCTGATCCAGCAGCAGAAGCCAATCGATGTTCTCGTCGCCTGCGAGCTGTAATCCTGCATTGTAGGCGCATGCCAGTCCGGCATTGCTCGTATCGGAAACATAGCAAGTTTCCGCAGGGAACGCGGGGACATCGTGCGTAGTCGGAGAATTGTCGTAGACCAACAATTTCATCGATTCCGCGAGATCGGGCCGTTGCTGCAGAATCGTTCGCAGCGATACAAACGCCTCACTCTCTTCCAGAGAACGCTTGTAGAGCACGATGATCGTGAGAATGCCTGGTCTGGCCATACCGTTTGCCTTCTCACCATTTAGACGAGAATTGCGAGACCATTACTTTCTTCGAAGTTGTAGAACTTCTTGCCTGTCTGGCGAGAAATCTCCTTGACAGCCAGCTTGACCGCGGGAAAACTCTCCGTGTCATGAAAGAGGGTGCATTTCGAATGCATCGCGCTCCACAGACCACAAGCGAATGTGTCTGCATAGGTATGAACAATATCGACATGGATCATGTCGTAAGGTCCATCGTCCTTGCGAATCCAGTCTCGATAGTCGCTTCGTACCAGCTTGATATTCTCGTACGCCGAGAGCTGGCTCGAGGTCTCATGGAAGAGATCTCTTTTATCGGTTGTGTGTTTGTCCCCGTAGAAGAGATCCACCCCTGTAACCGAGTCGAAATAGGAGGACAAGGCTACGGTTGAGTAGCCGAACTCCACCCCAAACTCGAGGCAGCGTTCCGTACCAATCTGAAATCGCTCAAGAATATCGGCAAGAATACTTTCGATTCCCTTCCATGCCGAGACCACCGGCAACGTTCTGGAAGGGAGCTGGCGATGTCTGGGAACATACTGAATGACCGGGACCTTCGGTTTCAACAGGCCCCCCGCAACGGAGGCCCAATACGCATACTCCAACTCAAACTTCATTCGACAGCCTTTCCTGCAGTGATTGTCGCCGGGTGGCACAGAACTCGAAGGGAACTCTTTTTGAGTTTAGCTGTAGCTTGTCGACAACTTCATACGACGTTTGGTGAACCCCACGAGACGGGCGCGTTCCTCTGAAGTCAGACCACCGAACCAGGCGATCAGAAGTGTCGTCGTCGCCCAGCAAACCCACATCCATGGACTGAGGGATGGATTCGTCGTAGACCGCCAGAAGGGAAACAGGAGAAGGGATGGCGCCATGATCATGCCGGGTCGAAGTACCCCTTGAAGAAATAACTGCACTCGTGGAATGGAAAACTTCGAATAGGTGTAATGCATATTGAATACGAAGTGCGTTGTGGCGCTCACGAAGGAACCCAGCAAGGTTCCAATTGCAACTCCCACCGCTCCTATATGGCGCGCAAGGTAAATACTAACTACGATATTGACGATAGCCTCTGCCAGAGCGCCTGCAATGGCAACCCTTTGGCTGTCCGTCGCAACCAGCATTGTAGCATAGGGAACGCAGAGGCTCCGGATGATATTGGCCAGAACCAAAATGCGCAGATAGGTGCTCGTATGTAGCGCGTAGGTCGAGCCGACCCATAGCTGCAGTATGGGATATGCGGCTACCAAAAGCGGAAGCCCGCTCAGCAATAAAAGGATGGTGGAATACCTTGTCGTTCGGGATAAAACTCCTCCCATCTCCTGCGGACTATGATGCACACTCAAGGCTGAAGTCGTGGGCAGAAAGGGCCCAAGTGCAGCCGCAAGTATCGAAATCATGAAATTGGTCGGCAGGGTGGCAATGGAGTAGAAGCCTGTCTGGCTGAAGTCGTACCGGGCAACGATCGTTACGTCCAGGCCGGTCACGCACAACATGCCCGCGGTCCAGATCGCAAGAACCGAACAGTAGGCCAGCATCTTTTTCACTATGCCGTAGTCGAGGCCATACAGGCTGACGCGGATGTGGCTCGCCATCTTGCGCCATGCAGCAATCTGCAGCAGTCCAGTAAAGATATTTACCAGGGCAGCCAGCAATCCCATCAAGGCCAGACTGCTGTGGAAGAACACTGCGGAACAGATAACAGCTGTGAACAGCACACGGTTGATCGTCAGTATGACCATCGGCACGGCATACCGCTGAAGTCCCAGGAAGATTGCAGAGTAGACCGAGCAGAACAGCCCAAAGGAGAGTGAAATGCCGATAAACAGCAGGCTGATTCGAGCATCTCGATAGAGCGCTGCAGGCATCTCGTGAAAAAGTGAAGGGACGCGCCATGCCAGGACGACAGTCAGGAGCGCACCCGCAAGGCTCATCCACAGCATGATGGCAAGTCCGGCGCTGGCTCTTTGGCTGGCGCCCTGATAATCCCCCCTGGCTTCATACTCTGCGACAAACTTCGAAACCCCGTTCTGAACACCGAAGTCCAGGTAAGCGACATAGGCTCCCATCTGCAGAATGAGAACCCACGCGCCATACGTTTCAACGGGCAATCGATGGGTCAGATACGAGGGCAAAACGAGGGCCACGAGGGTGGCGATCAAAAGCCGTCCTACGCTGAAGAGCGCGTTGCGTGCGAAGGTAGCGACAACACTTCGAGGCTTTTCGACGATGACCGGAGGAGCGGGTGAGTGGACCGATGAAGATCGATCCGAAGGGTCCTCGAGCGAATTCTTCGGTAAGTTCATTTTCTTCCGGTATTTCTCTTAACTTTGGATCCCCTCGCCTCGCACGTTGCATCGATAGCTGACGACCTCGATTTCTAATCCCTGTTGGGATGGTAACGTATGGGACGCAACCCGGAATATGAGGTGCATGGGGGCAGAAGATAAGTCACGCTCCCTTCTTCCACTGTGTTATTCTGTATGTGCATCGGTGAGAATCACGATGCGAGAGCGTTGCAGGCAAAGATCCCAAATATGGAACCGGGGATCTGGCCAGAGACTGTGGCGCCTCATTACCATCTTCTTCTCCGAAGAACGGGAAGACAGCATTGGTTGCTCTGGCTTCGATGGAAGATCAATCGTGATCTTTCTCGCCGTGCAGCAGTGTACATGCCCGATGCAGGGCAAGCTGATACCCCGGAATCCATGATGCGCCCGGCGCATCGTTCTGCACCGAAGGACACCGCCGATCAAACGGCCCTACTGAAGGACTACCTTGACCTCAACTTTAGAAGTAACTGAAACTCTGGACGCCATCTCGAGCGCCACCCCCTCCTTCCCTCGCTTCACCGAACTCAACCTCTCCGACTCCCTCAAGGCTCGCCTGACGGCAGCAGGATTCGTTACGCCTACTCCCGTCCAGTCCGGTGCCATTCCGCCCGCGCTCGAGGGCCGCGATATCCTCGCAACCGCCTCGACTGGAACCGGCAAGACGCTGAGCTTTCTGATTCCGATCCTCGAAAAGCTGGACGCCACCTCGACCCCCAGCACGCGCGGCAAGCGCAATCCCATCCGCGCCCTGATCCTGCTGCCCACGCGCGAGCTGGCCATGCAGGTGCTCGACAACTACGCCAAGCTGATGCCCGGCCTCAAGCAGGACGCCGTGCTGATCTGCGGCGGACTGTCGGAGAACACGCAGCTCGACCATCTCGACCGCGGACCGCGTCTTGTGGTCGCTACCCCGGGCCGGCTTGAGGACTTCCTCCGTCGCCGCGAGATCGATCTCTCGAAGGTGGACATGTTCGTCCTCGACGAGGTCGACCGCATGCTCGACATGGGCTTCCTGCCGGCGATCCGCCGCATCGTGACCGCGGTTCCGCGCGGTCGTCAGACTATGTGCTACTCCGCCACGCTCGACGCCAATATTCAGGAGATCGTGCGTGACTACGTGAAGGATCCGGTCCGCATCCAGATCGGCAACACCTCGAAGCCCTCCGACCGCGTGGAGCTGCGCGCCTACACCGTGATGCAGGACCAGAAGCTCGGCCTGCTGAACCAGATGCTCCAGGAGGAGCAGGGAAGCTTCCTGGTCTTCTCGCGCACCAAGCATGGAGCCGACCGCATTGCGCGCAAGCTCGAGAAGCTGGGCCACGACTCGAACGCGATCCACGGCGACCGTTCGCAGTCGCAGCGAACCTCGGCGCTCAAGGGCTTTGCCACGGGCAAACACCGGGTGCTGGTGGCGACCGACGTGGCGGCGCGCGGCATCGATATCTCCGACATCGCGCACGTCGTCAACTACGACCTGCCCAACGCCAGCGAGGACTTCGTTCACCGCATCGGACGTACGGGCCGCGCCGGGGCCAAGGGCGTCGCGACGACCTTCGTCATGCCGCAGGAGCGGCACGATGCCCGCAAGATGGAGCGCGAGCTCAGCATCAAGTTTGACTGGCGCGAGGCCGATAAGAACCTTGAGAAGGAGGAGCGCAACAAGCCCCTCGATCTCAACTCCATTCAGGCCCCGCCCGCAGCTGGAGCCAAGGCCGATGGACTCGAGGCTCTGCTGGCGCTCGAGACGCGGTCCTGGCGTGGCGAGACGGCAGCGAAGACAGGGGCGTCTGCCAACCAGGGACGTCCTAGCTTCCGCGGCCGCCGCAAAGGTTCAGCGGGAGGCAATCAGGCGAACTCGGGTCGCAGCGCCTCGCATCCCCGTGGTGCGAGCTCCGGCTCCCGTCCCAGCCGCGGCAATCGCGGCCGTTAGGACGTTCCCGTTTTCGATCGTTCTGATCTCTTGAAAATCGGTAAAAGTCCGGCTTGCGCAGGCGCCAACCAGCCCTGTGCAAGCCGGACTTCCGCTTCGGACCTTCGCCCCGAAAGAGTCATAGCCTTCGGCGAAGGCTTCCATTAAGGTCGATCCAGACAAGCCGAACTGCTGTTCTATCGTAGCTTAGAATGAAGGCAGCCCGACCGGTGCCTTGGTCGGGTCGAAGATCGATCCAGCACCTCCCGAATGAGCGATATGAGTCCTCCCCGCACTCAAGCTACCCCGGTCCGTTTTGCCGACTCATGGGCCTCCATTCACTTCGACACCCTGCGTGGCCTAGCCGCGGTCTTCGTCATGCTCGGCCACTGGCGCAATATCTTCTTCATCGACTATCCCCAGCTGCCCGGCGACCGGCGATGGTGGGCTCTGCCTTATCTGCTGACCAGCAGCGGACACCAGGCGGTCATCTTCTTCTTTGTTCTGAGCGGCTACTTTATCGGAGGAACCGTTCTGCGGTCTCTCGAGCGCGGCCAATGGCAGTGGGGCGGATATCTGCTGCGCCGTTTCGTACGTTTGTGGATCGTGCTGGTGCCCGCGCTTCTGCTCTGTCTCCTCTGGGACAAGCTGGGGATCTATCTTGGCCATGCGCCGCAACTCTACAGCGGCCACAGCGTCAACCACATCGTCCCGGATGTGACCCACCGTCTCTCGCCGGAGATCTTCTTCAGCAACCTGTTCTTTTTCCAGACGATCCTTACGCCGGTGCTGGGAAGCAACGGTCCTCTCTGGAGCCTTGCCAACGAGTTCTGGTACTACCTCCTCTTCCCGCTGGGGGTGATCGCCCTCTGGCCGCGCACCAGCAAAGAGCTGCGCCTGATCTGCGCTGTTCTCTTCGTCGCAATCGCCTGGTTTGTGCGCGGCGGCCTGTTGCTCGGATTCCCCATCTGGCTCGCCGGAGTCCTGCTCTTCAAGCTGCCGGCGCCCTCGTTTTCGCCCGGGATGGGGCGCTTCATCCGTCTGGCCGCGACCGTGGTCTACCTCCCCATCTTCTTCGTGACGGGAAGGCTGCATCTCTCGCCCTTCGCCGGAGACTATCTCCTCGGCGTCTTTACGCTCGGGTACTTGTGGCTTCTGCTCTCGGCTCGGGAGGCTTACCCGGCGAACTCCCACTCCCCGCGCCTCTCCCGGGAGCTGGCGCGTTTCTCCTACACCCTCTATGCCACCCACCTGCCTCTGCTGGTCTTCGCCGCGTCGTTGCTGGTGGGGGACTCCCGCTGGTCTCCAACGCCTGTGAGAATCCTCTCCGGAGCCGTCGTCATTCTGGTGGTTCTGGCCTATGCCTACGGTCTGGCCTATGTCACGGAGTTTCGCACCGACGCGGTTCGAATGGGCATCGAACGTCTTATGGGAAAGAGTGCCGGTCCTCCCATGCTGTCATCTGATCCCATGAAGGACCCTCCGGGTCACGCCGGCGTGATGGCGTCTCCCCCGGAATCGCGATAAGTCGTCACGTTCTGTTCATTTCTTGATGAAAGCTCGCGGAAACACGGACTCTGCGAGGCTGTGCAGCCGCCGAAGACGCCAGGAAACCTGTAAAATAAGGGTAATCTCATGATCTCTGTCTCCAATGTCACCATGCGTTACGGATCGAAGCTCCTCTTCGAGGATGTTTCGGTGACCTTCACCACCGGCCGTCGTTACGGCCTCACCGGACCGAACGGAGCCGGCAAGTCCACCTTTATGAAGGTGCTGACCGGCGAGCTGGACGCGCAGAAGGGAACCGTCGTCCGCCCCAAAAAGATCGGCGTCCTCAAGCAGAACCAGTACGAGTTCGACGCCTATCGCGTGATCGACACCGTCATCATGGGCAACAAGCCCCTCTGGGCGGCTCTCGAGGAGCGCGAGCGCATCTACGAGAAGGCCGAGCTGACCGACGAGGACGGCTCCCGCCTGGGCGAGCTCGAGGGCATCGTCGGCGACGAGGACGGCTACGAGGCCGAGGCCAACGCCGCCGTTCTGCTGCAGGGGCTCGACATCCCCGACGAGGTCCACGAGCGCAAGATGAGCGAGTTGCAGGGCGGCCAGAAGGTCCGTGTCCTGCTGGCGCAGGCGCTCTTCGGCAACCCCGAAGCCCTGCTCCTCGACGAGCCTACGAACTATCTCGATCTCGAATCCATTCACTGGCTCGAAGACTTTCTCAATCGCTATAACGGCACGGTCATCACCATCTCCCACGATCGCCACTTCCTCAACAATGTCTGCACCCACACCGCCGACATCGACTACGAGACCATCATCACGTACAACGGCGGCTACGACGACATGGTCCTTCAGAAGACCAGCATCCGCACCCGCATCGAGAGCCAGAATGAGCAGCGCGAAAAGAAGATCGCTCAGCTCAACGACTTCATCGCCCGCTTCTCGGCCGGTACGCGGTCCTCGCAGGTGAACTCGCGCAAGAAGGAGGTCGAGCGCCTCGCCACCAGCGAGCTCGCCCGTTCCAACATTGCGCGCCCCTTCATCCGCTTCGATATGATCCGCCCCTCGGGCAAAAATGTTCTCGAGTTCGAGAACGTCAACAAGTCCTACGCTCAGCCCGACGGAAAGATCGAGCACGTCATCAACAACTTCTCCGCGGCCGTCCAGCGCGGCGACAAGGTCGTCCTCATCGGCCGTAACGGCCAGGGCAAGACCACGCTGCTGAAGGCTCTCTTGGCCAACGCTCCCGGCGTCGACGAGAAGGACGTCTCCATCGACTCCGGCATGGTGAAGTGGGGCCACGAGGCCCAGATCGGCTACTTCGCGCAGGATCACAAGGGTTCGATCCACCTGGGAATGACCGCCGCCGATTGGCTGCACCAGTTCGACCCGCAGGCCACCAAGGAGGACATCCGCGGCATCCTTGGCCAGATGCTCTTCCGCGGCGAAGAGGGCAACAAGAAGACCGACGCGCTCTCCGGAGGCGAGGCCGCGCGCCTGCTCTTCTGCAAGATCATGCTGCAGAAGCCCAACGTCCTCGTCCTTGACGAGCCGACGAATCATCTCGACCTCGAGAGCATCAACGCCCTCAACCAGGCGATCCAGAAGTACGAGGGAACCGTCTTCCTGGTCACGCACGACCAGGACCTGATCGAAGAGGCGGGAACCCGCATCTGGCACTTCGAAGGCGGCCCCGACAACTTCCACATCACCGATCACAAGGGACCGTACGAGGAATATCAGCAGCAGCTGGCTCTGGCCGCGAAGTAGCAACCACACTGGCCTGCCGGTACGGGCGCCCCTTTCGTGACATGTGTACTCCCTTAGGGGTGAGAACTCCCGCTGGTCGTTTGCAAAAATCCTCGCGCCGACCAACGGGAGGCCCACGGCGAAGCCGGTACACGCGTCACGAAGTGACCGCTCCACGCGTAGTGGGTCCGCGCGGCAGCGCAAAGATCCTGTCAAGCGTAAAATCCTCTAACCGCAACAAATCAAGAGAGATCCTTTTGCCGATTCTCTCCTCCGTTCTGCTAGAAATATAAGTAGGGAAGAAAAAAGAAAGGCCACCAATCCCACCCACGGCCTATCCTTTTTTTTCAATAGCTTGCATTTTAAACTCCATATTTATCAGGACTTTGCCATCCAAGTCCGGACCTAAGTCCAATATCTGGAATACTTTGCGCAAAATGACCGGGAGGGGGTACATCACCCCGGCTTCCGAAAGCTGGACGGCTCGTGAAATAATGGAGAAAACCAAGGCAATCCAGCCTCCATCACCCTGAAAAGGCGACCCTCCATGGCTGTCTCCGTTCTTCAGCACGACGTGATCGACGATTCCAAGCAAGCCCATGAGCAGACCTCGCGCCTGATCGCGCTCGAGGACCAGTACGGAGCTCACAACTACAAGCCCCTGGACGTCGTCGTCGAGCGTGCCTCCGGCGTCTGGGTCTACGACGTCGAGGGCCGCCGTTACCTCGACTTTCTCGCAGCTTACTCGGCGGTCAACCAGGGCCACTGCCACCCTCGCATCCTGGCCGCGATGCTCGAGCAGGCGCAGCGCGTCACCCTCACTTCGCGCGCCTTCCGCAACGATCAGCTGCCCCTCTTTTACAAGGAGCTGAGCGACCTGACCGGCTTCGAGATGGTGCTGCCCATGAACTCCGGCACCGAGGCGGTCGAGTCGGCCCTGAAGGTGGCGCGCAAGTGGGGCTACAAGATCAAGGGCATCCCCGACGGACAAGCCGAGATCATCGTCTGCGCCAACAACTTCCACGGCCGCACCATCTCGATCATCAGCTTCTCCACCGAGGAGCAGTACCGTGACGGCTTCGGGCCGTACCTCCCTGGCTTCAAGGTGATTCCCTTCGGCGACGCCGACGCTCTTGCCAGGGCGATCACGCCCAACACGGCGGCGTTCCTGGTCGAGCCCATCCAGGGCGAGGCCGGCGTTCTGATCCCTCCGGACGGCTTTCTCAGCAAGGCCGCGGAGCTCTGCCGCGCCAATAACGTGCTCCTGATCGCCGATGAGATTCAGTCCGGCCTCGGCCGCACCGGCAAGCTCTTCGCCTGTGAGCATGAAGACGTCAAGCCCGACATGATGATCGTCGGCAAGGCCCTGGCTGGCGGCTTCTATCCCGTCTCCGCCGTGCTCACGTCGCGCGAGATCCTCGGAGTCATCCATCCCGGCGATCACGGCAGCACCTTCGGAGGCAATCCGATGGCCTGCGCCGTCGCCCGCGCCTCGTTACGGGTGATCGTGGAGGAGAAGCTCGCTGAACGCTCCGCGGAGCTGGGCGCCCTCCTGATGGATCGCATGCGTCAGATCCGCAGCCCGAAGATTCGCCAGATTCGCGGGCGTGGACTCTGGGTCGCCATCGAGCTCGACGGCCCGGCCCGTCCGGTCTGCGAGGCTCTGATGCGGGAAGGTCTGCTCTGCAAGGAGACTCATGATAACGTTATCCGTCTGGCTCCTCCCTTGACCATCGAGCGCGAAGATCTTCTCTGGGCCTGCGACAAGATCCAGACCGTGATCGAGAGTCTCTAGGCGATCCGAAAAACGTGCGCTGCCGCGCTGGCCAATCTACGCTCGGCCAGCGCAGGCCATCGTTTTAAAACGGCCCGGAGAGAACACCCTCCAGCAACCGTTTCACATCTTCGGCGACGTCCTGCCAGCCGCGGCGATGGCGCCCGGCGATCTCCTCGGCCGACCACGGTTGAGCCAAAGTCTCATCCAACGCCGTGGCCAGGGCTGGCGCGTCCATCGCCGGGATCAGGCGACCGCTTGCGTCATCCATCAGCTCCGGGATGCCTCCCACATGTGTCGCCACCATCGGCCGCCCGGAGGCCAGGGCCTCGAGCACGACGTTGGGGCAGCCCTCCTTGTAGCTCGGCAGGGTCACCAGATCGGAGGCCGCCATCCACCGGGCGATGCCCTCGGTCCGGCAGGGAGGCATGATCCTGATGTAATCGCCTGCACCCTTCGCTGCGATCAGCTCTCGTAGAAGCGTCTCATCGGCCCCGTCCCCGACCAGGTAACAACGCATGCGTGGACGCTCTCCGTGTAGGGAGACCGCTGCCTCGATCAACTCCCGAAGCCCCTTCCTCACATCCATGCGGCCGGCGTAGACGACAGCCTGTTCGTCCGGCGCAATCCCCAGCTCCTCGCGCGCCTTGTCCCGGCTGCGAGGATAGAAGACCGAGGTGTCGCAGCCATTGATGATTGGGTGAACCCGTTCGGCCCGGGCACCCATGCGGACAGCCGTCTTGCCGAGATCGGCGCTGACAGTGATGACCCCAGCCGACTCCCGCAGCGTCTTGCGGGTCAGCATCCCGGAGAGCCGATCGCTGATCCGGTTGAGGTCCGAGCCGATCGCCGTGACCACGACTGGGACCTTCAAAGTCTGTCCGACCCGCAGGGCAGCATACCCATCCGGATAGACGACGTAATTAAGGATAACGTCCGGTTGAAAGCTGCGAACCGGTCCCAGCAGGCGCCGGGAGGACGACCAGCCGTTCATCGGTCGCGAGATCATCGGAAGAGCCGGATAGGGAAGCCATTCGACGGCGATGCCATCCGGCCGGAAGCTCCTGTCGAGCCCCTCCCGGCTAGCCGTCTTTGGGGTCAAAAAAGAGGGGTATCGGACCTCGGGATAGAAGACCTTGACCTCGGACCCTTGCGCCAGATGCCGCAGCGTCTGAAAGGCGGAGTGGCCGGCCCATGGCTGCCTGGACGTTGGGAAATATTGCGTAATCACCGCAATCTTCAAAGCTTCTGCTCCCTCGCCTTCTTCTCGGCTGCAGGTTTTGACGAGCCTCTTTTTACTATCTCATGTACCCCCTCACCGGCTCTGGCGAGGAAGTGGGATACTGAAGGAAAGTCCCCCGCAAAGAGGTCTCCCCATGCCCAGCACCGAATCCAAGGAACCCATTAAAGCCCGAGGCCGCAATGTTCTGGGCCAGCCCCTCGATGTCTGCGGTTGCGAGCCCATGACGGGCTTTTACCGGACCGGATGTTGCGAGACAGGGCCGGACGATCTGGGAGTTCACACCATCTGTTGCATCGTGGATGAAAAATTTCTGCGTATGTCCCGTGAGCTCGGCAACGACCTGGTGACCCCGATGCCTCAGTTCGGTTTTGCCGGCCTCAAGCCTGGGGACCGCTGGTGTCTCTGCGCCTCCCGCTGGCTTGAGGTTCAGCAGGCGGGGGGTGGCTGCCCTATCGTCCTCGAGGCCACGCACGAGGCCACTCTGTCGATCGTCCCGTTCGAGATACTGATTCAGTATGCTGTGATCCCCGAGACGCTTCACTGAAGCCCTCGTGGAGGTGGACCCGTTGACCCGTTTCGGAACTCGCAGGAAACGATTTACCGGTCTGTAATCTGGTCTGTTCTGGCCCATGTAATCCTTGCTCAGGGCCGAGTTAGGAATCAGGGATTCCCTGTTTTGTCAACTGGATGGAAATTCCTTGACAGGAGCCAGATTCAGGCCTGAGGTTAAAAGTATTACCTGTTTTTATTTTTCTAGTATCTGAACCGCGCTAGAGGCGGATATCACAGCCGTGCTGCGGGCAGTCCACCTTTTCTTTTTTGCTCACCGCCTTAAATCATCGGTGATTGCTTTCTAGGAGCCAGTAACACAATGAGCGTTCTCTCTGCTTATAAACGCCTTTTAATCCCAGCCGTGGCGGCGATCTTTGCTGTCTCGGCAGCGATTCCGGGCTGGGCCCAAACCTCGGGTGTAGGAAATATTTCCGGCACGGTCACCGATAACAGCGGCGCGGTCGTGTCGGGAGCCAAGGTCACGATCATCAACACCGATACCGGTGTCACCCGCATCCTGACTTCCGACGCCTCCGGAAATTATCTGGCGAACTTTCTTCAGCCCGGCCACTATGAGGTCATCGCCGGCGGCGACAGCTTCGGCAAGGTGGATCGTAAGGACCTGTTGCTGACCGTCGGCCAGACTCTGACCATCGATGCCGCCTTGCCGCCCGCCTCGGCCGCAACTCAAGTGGTGGTCACCAGCGAGACGCCGATCCTCGACACCGAGAAGACCGAGGTCTCGCAGACCATCGGCCAGCAGCTGATCAGCAATCTTCCCGTCAACAGCCGTAACTGGAGCGCCTTCGTTCTGAACACCCCGAACGTCTCGCCCGACGGCGGCAGCGGCCTGGTCAGCTTCCGCGGCATCTCCGGCCTCTACAACCAGAACTACGTCGACGGCGCCAACAACAACCAGATGCTCTTCTCCGAGGCCCGTGGCCGCGCATCGGGCGCTCCCTACGTCTACTCGCTCGAAGCGATCAAGGAGTTTCAGGCCGAGACCTCGAACTACTCCGTCGAGTTCGGTCAGGCCGCCGGAGGACAGGTCAACGCTATCACCAAGTCCGGAACCAACAGCCTTCACGGCAGCCTGTTCTACTACCTGCGCTATCCAACTTTGAACGCGCTCGACCCGCAGACCAAGTGGGCGGCGAAGTTCAATACGACCAACCCGCAGGCAGCGGCCTTTCTGCTGACGCAGCCGATCCATCAGCAGCAGCAGTTTGGCGGATCCGTCGGCGGACCCATCATCAAGGACCGTCTCTTCTACTTCTTCACCTATGACGGCTTCCGTCGCGTGGGTAACGCGCTCTACTACAACAACAATGTAGTCACGTTGACGCCGACCGACGACCCGAGGAACACGGGAAACATCATCTCCCCGACCCAGTGTCCCGCCGCCATTACCTCGGCCCAGTGTACCTCCGCGATTCAGTTCATCCTTAACAATGGATTCGGTGCCCCGTCACGCAAATCCCGGCAGGACATCTTCTTCCCCCGTCTCGACTGGCACATCAACTCGAAAAACGATATGTTCGTCAACTTCAACTGGGCGAACTTCGATTCGACCTACGGCTACAACAGCTCGAATACCTTCAGTGGAAGCTCGCCCTCGACCAATGGTCCCACCAGCTACCACGAGCGCTTCCTCGTAGCCGGCCTCACTACCCAGATCTCGGAGCGTTCGATCAACCAGGTCCACTTCCAGTATGGCCGCGATCTTGAGACTGCGGGCTCAAACGCAGCTGCTCCCAGCGTAGGCATTGGAACCTTTACCTACGGCATGCCCAACGCTTTGCCCCGTACCGCGGAGCCGGACGAGCACCGCACCCAGTTCACCGATGTCTTCTCGACCACCCGCGGCCACCACACCCTGAAGTTCGGCGGCGACGTTAATCTGGTTCACGAGGTCATGATCAACCTCTTCCAGGGAGGCGGTATCTATAACTACTCCGGAAGCAATAACCAGGCGAACTTCCAGAACTGGGCCATCGACAGCTTCCGTGGACAAACGGGCGATACCGATCCTTTCGCCGGCTATCGCTTCACCAGCTTCGTCCAGACCATCGACGTTCTCAATCCGCCTGCGAAGGCCGGTCTCGACGACTTCTGGATGAAGATGTTCGACGCCTTCGCGGAAGACTCGTGGAAGATCCGCCAGAACCTGACCCTCACCATGGGAATCCGCTGGGATCTGCAGGTCACTCCATCCCCCATCAAGAACAACACCAGCTTCCCCCCCATCTCCACCCTCTACAGCAGCTCCATCAAGAACACCGACCGCTTCCAGCCACGCGTGGCTCTTGCCTGGACTCCCTATGAGGGAACGGTCGTTCGCGCCGGTTACGGTCTCTTCTCCGGCCTCAACCAGGGTTCGACCTACTACGCGATGCGTGTGGAAAACGGCGTCGTTCAGGTCAACTACAACTTCACCGGCTGCGGTTCCACCTGTACCTCCGGAACCGCTGCGACCGTCGGCCTGCAGTTCCCCAATGTACCCTTCCAGGTCCCCGGGCCTTCGCTCTCAACCGCGATCGTTCCAACCGGAGCCAACCTCCCGCAGGTCTCTGGAGCGGGAACGCTCGGCGCGCAGAGCTTCCACGGCCTCGACCCCAACTTCGTTCCTCCTTACGCTCACGAGGCCGAACTGGGCGTCGAACAGCAGCTTCCCGGCAAGATGTCCCTCTCGGTCGGCTACGTTGGAACGCGCGGCATGCGCCTGCCAATCTTTGTCGATGCCAACCTGATCGGCCAGACTCCTACCGGAGCTCGCACCTACAATGTGGTGGACTCGAGCGGAGCGCTCCAGCAGCAGCTGACCGTTCCCGTTTACAGGATTCAGGATCGTCGCGTTCCGACCTTGCAGTCCTACAACACCGGCTTTTCGGTTGCGAATACGTGGTACAACTCGCTGGCGGTCAGCGTTCGCCGGCCCTTCAGCAACGGCCTCGAGCTGCTGGCCAACTACACCTGGTCGCACTCGACCGATACCGGCCAGGTTCAGGGAACCAACGGAACCTTCTACGGCGGCGACACTCCGCTCGATCCCAACCGTCCCTTCCTCGATAACGGAAACTCCGATATCGACATCCGCAACCGCTTCGTCATGAGCTTCGTCTATCAGCCGAAGATCATGCAGGACAACATCTGGGTTCGCCATATTCTGGATGACTTCCAGTTCTCCGGCGGCTTCACCGCCTCCGGCGGGCAGCCGATCTTCCTCGGCATGCAGGGAACCATCTATACCGGTGGCACCGGCAGCTACGGCTCCGGTGGCAACATCTACGGTGGCGCCATCAGCTCGAGCTCGGGTGCCGCGACGACCGGTCGTCCCCCGCAGATCGCTCGCAACAGCATCTACGCGCCTGGCTACAACAACCTCGACTTCCGCGTCTCGCGTGATGTTCCGATCCACGACAACATCAAGCTGCAGTTCATGGGAGAGGCCTTCAATCTGCTCAACCACCGCATCATCACCGGTGTAAACAGCACCTTCTCCCAATACGCGGCTGCCGGAACGACTGGAGCCTGCAATGTCGCCACGCAAACGCCGGGGACGGCGGCAGCTCCGTTGCAGGGCTGCATCGCTCCCTACTCGGGTGCGGGCGCATCGGCCTTCGGTGCAGTCAGCTCAACCAGCAACTCGCTCTACGGTGCTCGTCAGCTGCAGGTTATCGCCAAGCTGGTCTTCTAACCAAATCTTCATAACGGGCGAGAGGCTCCCATTTGGGAGCCTCTCGTCGTCTCAGGCGCAAAACTCCTCAACATATTTAATTTGGGGAGGAGAGGCTTGTGGCCCGGCCGGCAGGCCACAAGCTCTAATTATTTACAGGAGAGAAAAGGTGGTGCGCCCGAGAAGATTCGAACTTCTGACCTACAGCTTCGGAGGCTGCCGCTCTATCCAGCTGAGCTACGGGCGCATGCCTTAAGCCTAGCACGACGCGCCGCAATTGACAGGCCTGCACCCTAAAGTCCAGCATCGAAGATGTCGTACCGTCGTTCATCCTTCTCCCTTAACCGAAAGAGAGCGTTCTATGTTGTTCCGCAGCCTGGCCTCGTTTGCTTGTTGTACCGTTCTGTTCGCGTCCACCGGCTTTGCCCAGATGCCCAGCCCGCCCGAGACCGCAACTGTCTCGCTCAACGGAAAGGCTGTCACCATCCACTACGGAGCGCCGTCGATGCGCGGCCGCAAAATCGTCGGCAATCTCGTCCCTTACGATCAGGTCTGGCGCACGGGAGCGAATGAATCCACCAGCTTCGTGACCCAAGGCAACCTCAAGATCGGCGCCACCTCCGTGCCGGCCGGCACCTACACCCTCTACACTCTCCCCGGCTCCAGCCAGTGGATGCTGATCGTCAACAAGCAGACCGGTCAGTGGGGAACCAAGTACGACCAGTCGCAGGACCTGGCGCGCATCCCAATGAAGTCCGGAAAGCTCTCCTCGCCGCAGGAGAGGATGTCCATCACCTTCGAGAACACCCACGGCAGCTCCACTGAGCTGCACGTCAAGTGGGAGAACACCGACGAGTCCGTCACCCTCACCGCACAGTAGTCTACCGGGGCTCGGCGGCCTCGCGTTCGGCGCGTATCTTCTCCATCACCGCCGAGACCAGCTCCTTCGCCCCATTGAGATTCATCAGCACCGCCTGCAGATCGAGCGCCGGAGCCTGAGGGTTCCGGCTGCTCGCGCAGTAAACTCCATGCTGGCCGACGAGGATCAGAGCATCCGTCAGGCAGTCCATCGTAGCCGCCAGGCGGCCCCGCGCCTCACCCATCATGAACTCGTACCTCTCGAGCTCCGTCCGGCGCTCGTCTCCCAGGTAACGGAACTCCTGCATCACCACTCCTTGGCTGCGGTATCTGGAGTCAGCGCGGAAGAATCCGCCGCTCCATTTGGAGCCGGCTTCCACCGCAAGACCGGCTTACGCGCCGCGGTGGTCTCGTCCAGACGCCGCAGGCGAGTCGCATGCGGAGCCGTCTGCACCAGCTCGGGATTCTCCTCGGCCTCGCGCGCAATCTGCTTCAACGCATCAATCAGCAGGTCCAGCTCCTCGCGGCTCTCGCTCTCCGTCGGCTCGATCATCATCGCCCCCTGAACCACCATCGGGAACGAGACGGTATAGGCGTGGAAGCCGTAATCGATCAGCCGTTTGCCCATGTCGCCTGTCTTCACGCCGTTCTTCGCCTGCCGCCTGTCGGAGAAGACCACCTCGTGCAGCGACCGCGTCTTGTACTGCAGATCAAACGTGTCCTCGAGCTTCGCGCGGATATAGTTCGCATTCAGCACCGCGTCCTCGGTCGTCTGGCGCAGGCCATCCGGCCCATTCGCAAGAATGTAAGCCAGCGCACGCACGAACATTCCAAAGTTGCCATAGAACATGCGTACACGGCCAATGCTCTGCGGGCGGTCGTAGTCGAGAGCCAGCGTTCCATCCGGTCTCGTCACGACCACCGGCTTGGGAAGAAACGGCTCCAGAATCTTCTTGCACGCCACCGGCCCCGATCCCGGGCCGCCGCCTCCATGCGGAGTCGAAAAGGTTTTGTGTAAGTTAAGGTGCATCACGTCGACGCCGAAGTCGCCCGGCCGCGTCTTGCCCACCAGGGCGTTCATATTCGCGCCGTCCATGTACAGCAGCGCGCCCTTGGCGTGCAGAATGTCCGCGATCTTATGAATCTCGCTCTCGAAGACGCCGATGGTCGAAGGATTCGTCAGCATCAGCGCGGCGGTATCTTCATCCACCATGCGCTCCAACTCAGCGATGTCGACCATGCCCTGCGCGTTCGACTTAAGATTCGCCACCTGGTATCCGCACACCGCCGCGGTCGCCGGGTTGGTCCCGTGCGCGGAGTCAGGGATCAGCACCTTCTTGCGCGGATTGCCTTTGGCCTCGTGATAAGCGCGCGCCAGCAGGATGCCGGTAAACTCGCCGTGCGCCCCCGCCGCAGGCTGCAGCGTGATCGTATCCATGCCCGTAATCTCGACCAGGCAGTCGCTCAGCAGCTTCATGATGCCCAGCACGCCCTGCGAGAGCGACTCCGGCTGATAAGGATGCGCCTCGGCGATGCCCTCCAGCCGCGACACCAGCTCGTTCACGCGCGGGTTGTACTTCATCGTGCAGCTCCCCAGCGGATACATGCCCAGGTCGATGGCATAGTTCCACGTCGAAAGCCGCGTGAAGTGCCGCACAATCTCAATCTCGCTCAGCTCCGGCATCACGCCCAGGTCCGTGCGAGCCGCATCTCCCAGCAGGGAAGCGGCGTCCACCGCGGGAACATCCAGCTCCGCCAGACGATAAGCCTTCTTACCCGCCGAGGACTTCTCAAAGATCAGGTCCTCGTTCTGGTTGACGTGCGTCGTCACCTTGCGCGGCGTTCCGACAAACTTCGTATCACTCATCAGCGTTCCTCAAAACTCCATCTGATCCGCGACCGAGCCGGTCAGCGAAAGCGCTCCGGCCTCCGGCCCGTCCAGATCTTCCTCGCGCAGCGAAAGCGCGATCACCGTATCGTTCTCAAACTTCACCGTAAGGGAGTCGCCCTCTTCAAGCGCCGCCTCCTCGACCTTCTCGCCGATCAACGAGCACAACGCATTGCGATACTCCGGCTCACCGTAGGCGATCGAAAACTCGCTCAGCAAGATATGCGGCCACGCATATAGCGTCAACAATGGACCATCGAAGCGAAGCTGCAGATAGTCCTGCACAAACTCCACCGCGGCAAGCTCCTCACCGGCGATTCCCGAGATATCCACGCTACTTCAGCGCCTCAGCCGCCGCATCGATCTGCGCCTTGGTCGTCAGCTCCGTCGCGCACCAAAGACTCGCGTTCGCGCCCAGCTCCGGATACCACCTCGCCAGCGGCAGTCCGCCGATGATCTTCCTCTCGAGCAGAGCCGTGTTCACAGCTTCAGCATCTTTGCCCAGATCGATCACGAACTCGTGGAAGCGCGGAGCGCCGTTGAACAAAACCTTGCCAATGCCGCCCAGCGTATCGGCGGCATACTTCGCCTTGGCCAGATTGTGCACGGCAAGCTCCTTCAGCCCTTCCTTGCCATACACGGTCAGGAAGACCGTCGTCATCATCGCCACCAGCGCCTGGTTGGTGCAGATGTTCGAGGTCGCCTTCTCGCGCCGAATGTGCTGCTCTCGCGTGGACAGTGTCAGCACGAAGCCGCGCTTGCCGTCCATGTCCTTCGTCTCGCCCACGATGCGTCCCGGCATCTGCCGCAGGAACTTCTCCTTGCAGGCGATCACGCCGCAGAACGGTCCGCCGTAGCTCGGCGCTACGCCGAAGCTCTGCGCCTCAAGCGAGACGATATCGGCCTCAGCCGGCGGCCTCACGATCCCCAGCGAGATGGCCTCGGCGATCGAGACGATCAGCAGAGCGCCCTTCTTGTGCGCAATCTCGGCAATCGCCGCAACATCCTCAATCGTGCCGAAGAAGTTCGGCGACTGGATCAGCACGCACGCCGTGTTGTCGTCGATCGCCGCATCCAGCGCGGCCAGATCCACACGGCCACTCTCGCTATATCCAGCCTCAACCAGCGGAATCTCCTGATGCTGCGCATAGGTGGCGACCACCTCGCGATACTCCGGATGCACCGTCCGCGCGATCACCGCGCCATCGCGTCCAGTGACGCGCACCGCCATCATGATGGCCTCGGCCGCTCCGGTCGAGCCGTCATACATCGACGCGTTCGCAATCTCCATGCCGGTCAGCTCGCAGATCATCGTCTGGAACTCGAACATCGCCTGCAGGGTTCCCTGCGCGATCTCCGGCTGGTAGGGCGTGTAGCTGGTCAGGAACTCGCCGCGCGAGACCACCGTGTCGATCAGCACCGGGCGATAGTGGCGATAGACGCCCGCGCCCAGAAAGCTCGCATACCCCGTAGCGTTCTGGTTCGCGAACTCGCGGAAGCGGTCGATGATCTCCGACTCGCCGTGCTGGCGCGGAATCGCGAGATCCCGCTTGAACTGGTACTCCGCTGGAATGGTGGAGAACAGATCGTCGATCGACGCCACGCCGATCTCGGCAAGCATCTCCTCGCGGTCCGCAGGGGACTTCGGCAGATAGCGCATCGTTTTAGTGTCCGGTCTCTTCGCTGACAAACTTTTCGTAATCGGCCGCCGACAGCAGCCCGTTCAACTCCGCGGCATCGCTCACGTCCACCTTCAGCATCCAGGTCGCGTTCGCGTCCGCGTTGATCTTTTCGGGAGCATCCTTCAGAGCCTCGTTCACCTCGGCCACCGTTCCGGTCACAGGCGAGTACAGATCCGAGACCGCCTTCACCGACTCCACCGAGCCGAAGATCTCACCGGCCTTCACTGGATCTCCCACCTTGGGCAGATCGACGAAGACGATGTCTCCCAGCGAGCTCTGCGCGTAATCGGTAATGCCGACCGTGCCCTTGGAGCCGTCGACGCTGATCCACTCGTGTTCCTTCGTGTACTTGTAATCCGCTGGATAGGACATAGATATTCTGGAGCGCTCCGTCTGTATTCTTTGGAATTCCCTTTATTTCATTGTAGTGTGTCCGGCTGCGGAACGTCCTTGAGGCCGCTCAGCGAGGACCGAACCCCGGATCGCTCAGCGAGGACCAAATCCGGGATAAGGCTCAAGCTCGGTGACCAGCGGAAACCCGATCATCCCCAGCTTCGCCAGGGGAAGACTCTCGATTGCCTGCCGGACCTCGGCCTCGCTGGCCGCCTCAAGGATCAGCGTCGCGCCGGGCTTGTCCTTCCGCCGCCACGCGCTGCGCAGCACTCCCGCCGCATAGAGCTCGCGCACCCGCTGGCCCTCTGCCTCAAGCAGCTCCGACTTCCACGCCTCGGCAGGAAACTGATCGGTAAAACGCTCGGTCAAAACCAGAAACTGCATCCCTCTCCTCCGAAAAAGACAAGCCGAGGTGTCGCGACCTCTAGCCTCTCATTGCAACCGCCTCCAGCAGAGGCGAAAAGCTGCGAATCCAGCAGCAAACTACTTCTTTGGCCGCTTATAGAACGGCGTAGGCACAACCTTCGCCTTCACCTTCTGTCCGCGAATCTCAACCGCAACCTCGGTATCGACCTCCGAGCTCTCCACCGGCACATAGGCCAGAGCAATGTTCTTCTTGAGGAACGGAGCCGGCGATCCGCTCGTAATCTCGCCGATCCTCTGTCCCTCAAGCGAGAAGACCGGATACCCGTCCCGCCCAATGCCGCGCTCGATCATCTCCAGCCCCACCAGCTTCCTCTTCGGTCCGCCCTCTTCCTGCACCTTCACCAGGGCGTCGCGGCCCACAAAGTCGCCCTTGTCGAACTTGGCGTAGCGCCCGAGCCCCGCCTCGAAGACGTTGATCGAGTCGGAGATCTCATGCCCATACAGCGCCATCGCCGCCTCCAGCCGCAGCGTGTTGCGCGCTCCCAGGCCGCACGGCAGAATCCCGAACTCCTTGCCCGCCTCCAGAACCTCGTTCCACACGCGAGCGCTGGTCGGCTCGTCCGAGGGGATGTAGATCTCGAACCCATCCTCGCCCGTATATCCCGTGCGGGCGATCATCACGTTGTGCAGCCCCGCGACCTGTCCCCACGTAAACCAGTAATTCTTGATCGGGCCCAGATCCACCGGCGTCAGCTTCTGCAGCGTCCGCTGCGCGAACGGACCCTGAATCGCGAGCTGCGTGTAGTAGTCGCTGAAGTCGTTCATGTGGACGCTCGGCATCCCGCCGATCACCTGTCGCACCCACTGCACATCCTTCTCGCGCGTCCCCGCGTTAATCACGATCAGATAGTCGTTGTCCGAAAGCTTATGCACCACCACGTCATCCACAAACGTGCCATTCGGGTACAGCATCGCCGAGTACTGCGCTTGCCCTGCCTGCAGCTTCGAGGCATCGTTGATGCACAGCTTCTGCACCGCAGCCAGCGATCCCGGCCCGCGCAGCTGAATGTCGCCCATGTGCGAGACATCGAAGACGCCAACGGCGGTGCGCACGGCCATATGCTCGGCGGTCAGGCCGCAGCAGTCCACCGGCATATCCCAGCCGCCAAAGTCCACCATCTTCGCCTTCGCGGCGCGGTGAACAGCATTCAGTGCAGTCTTGCGAAGTTCGGGAGTCGATGATGTGGACAAGAGAGAGGTCCTTTTTGCGAAGAGATCGCAGGCAAGGCTCATTTTACTAGGTCGAAGGAAGAGCCATGCCTGCCCCCCGGACGAAAAAGAATGAAATGGCTGCAAGCTTTTCAGAGCCCTACACCACCACCGACTCCCGATACTCCCCAAACACCCCGCGCAGCACATCGGCAATCTCGCCTACGGTTGCGCTGCTCTCGACCGCCTCCACGATCCTCGGCATCAGGTTCCCTCCATCGCGAGCCGCGTCCTCCACCGCGTGCAGAGCCCCCGCTTGCCTCTCAGCATCCCGCCGAGCCCGCAAGGCGCGCACCCGCTCCACCTGCCTCTGCTCCAGCGCCTCGTCGATCCTCTGAATCGGCACCGTGCTCTCTTCCTCGCTGACAAACTCATTCACCCCCACAACAATCGCGCTCTTCTCATCCATCGCTCTCTGGTACGCATACGCTGCGTTCTGGATCTCGCGCTGCACATACCCCTGCTCGATCGCGCGCAGCATCCCATAGCGACCGCCCAGGTCGAATCGCGCAATCGTCGTCATGTACTCTTCCGCACGTTTCTCCATCTCATCCGTCAGCGTCTCCACAAAGTACGAACCCGCCAGCGGATCGACCGTCTGCGCCACGCCGCTCTCGTGCGCCAGAATCTGCTGCGTCCTCAGCGCAAGCCTCGCGGCGTTCTCGGTCGGCAGCGCCAGCGCCTCGTCAAATCCATTGGTGTGCAGCGACTGCGTCCCGCCAAGCACCGCCGCCAGAGCCTGAATCGTCGTTCGCGCAATATTGTTCTCCGGCTGCTGCGCCGTCAGGGTCGAACCCGCCGTCTGCGCATGAAACCGCAGCATCCAGCTGCGCGGATTCTTGGCGCCGAAGTGCTCGCGCATGATCCGCGCCCACATCCTCCGCGCCGCGCGAAACTTTGCCACCTCTTCCAGCAGATTGTTATGCGCGTTGAAGAAGAAGCTCAGCCGCGGAGCAAACGCGTCTACCTCCATCCCCGCGTCGAGCGCGGCCTGAACATAGGTCATCCCGTCCGCCAGCGTGAAGGCCACCTCCTGCACCGCCGTGCATCCGGCCTCGCGCATGTGATAGCCCGAGATCGAGATCGTGTTCCACTCCGGAATCTCCTCCGACGCCCACGCGAAGACGTCCGTCACCAGCCGCATCGCATGCCCGACCGGATAGATGTACGTTCCGCGCGCGATGTACTCCTTCAGGATGTCGTTCTGCACCGTACCATTCAGCCTTCGCACCTCCGCGCCCTGTCGCCGGGCCACGGCGACATAGAGCGCCAGCAGAATCGAGGCCGTGGCATTGATCGTCATCGACGTCGAGATGCCGTCCAGACGAATCCCCTCGAAGAGCCGCTCCATGTCCTCGATCGAATCGATCGCCACCCCGACCTTGCCCACCTCGCCCAGCGCCATCGCCGAGTCCGAATCGTAGCCGATCTGCGTCGGCAGATCGAACGCCACGCTCAGGCCTCTGGTGCCCTGGGCCAGCAGGTACTTGTATCTACGGTTCGACTCCTCCGCATCGCCCATCCCGGCATACTGCCGCATTGTCCAAAGCCGCCCGCGATACATCGTCGGTTGAATCCCCCGCGTGAACGGATACTCCCCCGGCGAACCCAGCTGCGCTTCGGGGTCGAAGTCCGTAAGCCGCTCCGGTCCATACAGCGGCTCCACCGGAATCCCCGAGCTGGTCGCCGTCTCCTGCAAAGGTGCCTGTGAAGCTGTGTTTGAACGAGTCTGGGCCATAACGCTCAAAGTGTACTCGCTCGCCGCGATCCTCAACTGTTTATGGAACAATGAAGGCTATGAGTGGTGAGCTACAAGAAGGGTTTGCCTGCACTGTATGCGGGGAGCGGCATGATGTCCTTCCGCTGCAGTACAGCGTCAACGCCCCGCAGGCCGTCATGACGATTCCCTCCGACCAGATCCAGGAGCGGATCGTCATCACCGCCGATCAGTGCGTCATCGACAACAGCAGCTTCTATCTTCGTGGACGCATCCTCATCCCTGTTCCCGAGCTCGATGCCCCCTTCGTGTGGGGTGTATGGGCCGAGGTCGGTCCCAAGTCCTTTCTCCGCTCCAACGAGCTCTGGAACACCGACGGTCGCGAGCAGGAGCCGCCCTTTCCGGGCTGGCTCAACAGCGATCTCTTCCTCTTCGGCGACACCATCAATCTCGAGGTCGATGTCCACACCCAGCCCGTTGGAGAGAGGCCGCAGTTCACCATCCGCGACCCCGATCATCCGCTCGCCCGCCAGCAGCGCGAAGGCCTCACCATCGAGGAGATTCAGGACATCGCCGAGATGATCTTCCATCGCGGCCAGTCCAGCTGAAGCGATTAGTGGAGAAGAGCGCTGCGGAGCACAAATTTATGCAAGCGACCAACGGGAGCAGCCACCCCGAAAGGGGTACACGCGTCACGAAGTGACCGCTTATACCGGGGTCCCCACAAACAGGTCTTCGTTTGTGGGGTGGCCGAGCGCAGTGGGCCCGGCCGGCAGGCCAGCTCTTCTACTTCAAAAAACGCGGATCAGAAGAGGACGCTACAACCTAGCGGGCCCGCTCCCGGCGGCCCGCCCGCACAAAGCTGCTGATGCAGAAGTAAGCGAACACCACAGCCATCAGCGCTGCCATCACAAAGTGTATGTGGTCCTCGTGATTCGTTGCCGTCTCATGCAGGCTGCCGCGCAGCTTCCATGCTCCTGTTCCGGCAAAGAGAGCGAAGATCCCGAAGAAGACGCCGGTAAACTCGAGCCACAGCACCCCCGAGAGCCGAACGAACGGCCGCCATACCGACTCGCCGAATCGTTTGCCACCGCGAGCTACCCCTTCGGTTGCCCTGACCGCCTGGGTCGCCGTGCGCGTCACCTGTTCGGTTACCGTCGCAACCGGTCGCGAGGCGGCAGAGGAAGAACTCCTGAATTGCTGAGAGGATGGTTGCGGTGAAGGCGAAGGTCTCTGTGCCTCGGGCCTCCGCGCAGAAGACGGATGAGGTGCCGCCGCTGCATCTGCGGCCGTTGCCAGCGTCTTGGCGGCCGCTCGCGCTCCTGCTCCTAGCGCGCGGCCGAAGCGTACCGAATCCATACGCTTGAGTGTAGCTCATCAAACGCAAGTCCATGGCCATGCATCCAATCGGAATCAGAAGGCCGATACGTCCGGATTGGGAGATGGAATGAAAACTATTCTTTGGATGACAGCAGGACTTTGTGCCGCCGCAGTGGGAGTCGTCGTCCTGGGTCCGCGCCGCGATCTTCCAGCAGAAGAACTGGCGCACCGCCTTGAGAAGGCGTGGTCCGATCACCACACGATCGCCTGAATCCATTCTTCATCGAAGCGGACCTTCCCCGAAGGCGGAAAAGGGAACTCACCAATGTGCCCCCTCGAACGTCAATCTCATTGCAGCCCGCTCCGCGATGAGCGTATTCTGTCCTCAGTTCGTAGCACCCGCAATGCCGTTCCCGCCGGTCTCCTTCAGCCGGGAATACCCGATGCGAGGTCAGACGTATATCGAGCAGCCCGGAGGTGGCATTGAATCAAAAGGTTAAAAACCTCATCCAGAAACTTGGCGAAGCGATCCACGAGACCGTATCCGAGTCCGAGGACATTGCCGTGGTCGTCAAGGACATCCGCGAACAGGGTTTTGATGTCCTGCTGATGCTCGAGGCTACCATCGGCCTCAACGAGGTCGACTCGGCCACGGAAGAAGAAGATGGAGATGCCGAGATCGAAGGTCCCTTCACGACCGGCGACCTTACCTTCCTCAAGTCCCTCCGCATCAGCGTTGGTGACGCCGGATTCGAAGCGCGCGAGTAACGGAAAAGGCGGATCTCCCCGGGGGGCGTCCGCTTTCCCTGTCGGCTATCGCCCGAATCGTATATCCTCCGCAAAAGCTTGCACCTTCCTGCGACTAAAATTTAACTTTCTCTGATAGACTCACGTCTCTTCACCGGTCGTGCGCATTGTTTTGTGCATCCCAACACTGTCGGTCCCTTAGGGATCTGCCCGAGGTCGCAAGAGATGAGAGATACGCTTGGAGTTCTGCTAGCCGGTGGTGCCGGTGAACGTCTTTTCCCCTTGACCCGTGATCGCGCCAAGCCTGCAGTACCCTTCGCCGGTCAATACCGCATCATCGATATCACCCTCTCCAACTGCATCAACTCCGACCTGCGCAAGGTCTACATCCTCACCCAGTACAAGGCGCTCTCCCTTAACCGCCACATCCGCGAGGGCTGGGGCTCGGTCGTCGGCAACGAGCTCGGCGAGTTCATCGAGATCCTTCCGCCCATGCAGCGCGTCTCCAAGTCCTGGTACCAGGGAACCGCCGACGCCGTCTACCAAAACATCTACTCCATCGGCTCCGAGCAGCCCAAGTACGTGATCATCCTCTCCGGCGATCACATCTACAAGATGAACTACGCCCTCATGCTCGAGCACCACTGCAACACCGGGGCCGACGTGACCATCGCCACCCTGCCCGTGCAGCCGACGGAGGTTGCCTCCTTCGGTGTCGTCGAGGTCGCCCGCAACGGCGACGTCACCGGCTTCATCGAGAAGCCCAAAGAGACCAGCATCCGCTCGCCCTTCAACCCCGACATGGTCGACGTCTCCATGGGCATCTACATCTTCAACACCGACGTCCTCCTTCCCGAGCTCATCCGGGATGCCGACGACCCGCAGTCCAAGCACGACTTCGGGCACAACATCCTTCCCAACATCCTCGGCCGCGCCAGGATGCAGGCCTATAACTTCGTCGATGAGAACAAGCAGCAGGCGCTCTACTGGCGCGACGTAGGAACGCTCGAGGCCTACTACGAGGCCAACATGGACGTGGCCTCGGTCTCGCCGACCTTCAACCTCTACGACAAGTCCTGGCCCATGCGCACACGACCCTATCAGTACCCTCCCGCCAAGTTCGTCTTCGGCGAGCCCGGTCGCACCGGCATGGCCATCAACTCCATCGTCTCGGCCGGCTCCATCGTCTCCGGAGCGGTCATTCGCAACTCCGTTCTCTCGCAGGACGTTCGCGTCAACTCCTACGCCGACGTCGATTCATCCATCATCTTTTCGCACGTCAACATCGGTCGGCACTGCCGCATCCGCCACGCCATCATCGACCGCGACGTCCACATCCCCGACGGAACCGTCATCGGCTACGACCCGCAGGAGGATAAGAAGAACTACTTCGTCTCCTCGAGCGGCCTGACGGTTGTCACCCGCGACTACTCCGTTTATGAGAACCCTGTCTCGCCTGGCTTTCTTCAACAAGGCGCGAGTCCAAACATCACAACTTAGGTTGTGGGTGAAAAAGATCGCTGCCGTGCGGACCCACTGCGCTCTTCCACCCCACAAACGAAGACCTGTTTGTGGGGCCCCCGGTATGGGCGGTCACTTCGTGACGCGTATTTGCCCTTTGGGATGGGGCTCCCGTTGGTCGCTTGCGAAGATTCTCGCGCCGACCAATGGGAGGCCCGTGCCCAAGGCTCACCCGCCGTCCGCGAAGGACCGCGCAGTGGGCCCGGCAGGCCATCAAAGAATCAACATGCAATCCCCATAAGAGAAGAACCGATACCTCTCCCGCACCGCATGCGCATATGCCGCCAGCACCGTCTCCCGGCCCGCAAAGGCGCTCACCAGCATCAGCAGCGTCGACTGCGGAAGATGAAAGTTCGTCAGCAGCCCGCTGATGACGCGAAACTCATACCCCGGATGCAGAAAGATGCTCGTCTCCCCCGAGTGCGGATGCAGCGTCAGCCCCGCATGCGGCTCGAAGGCATCGCTCGAGGCAATATGCGCGCAGTGCTCCAGCGTTCGTGTCGTCGTCGTTCCGGCAGCGATGATGCGCCGCCTTTTGCGCAGAGCCCGATTGAGCGCCTCGGCCGTCGCCTCCGGCAGCGTATAGCGCTCGGAGTGCAAATGAATCTCCTCGACGGTCTCCGCTCGCACGGGCTGAAAGGTTCCCAGCCCCACATGCAGTGTGACCGTTGCAATCTCCACCCCGCGCGCACGAATCTGCTCCAGAATCTCCGGCGTGAAGTGCAGTCCCGCCGTCGGAGCCGCCGCCGATCCCGGCTCATGCGAGAAGACCGTCTGATAACGGTCGCGGTCTTCGGCGGTGTCCTCGCGATGGATATACGGCGGCAGAGGCATGTGCCCGATGCGGTCGAGAATGCCCAGAAACTCCGTCGTCGGAGCAAAACGCAGTGTCCGCTCGCCGAACTCTCCGGCCTCGATCACCTCCGCCTCAAGCAGCGGTGTCGGGTCTCCCGCAGCCGCAAACTGCAGCCGCTCCCCAACCTGCACCTTCCGTCCCGGCCGAACCAGTGCCGTCCACTCCTGCGGGCCCAACTGCTGCGTCAACAGCACCTCAATTCGGCCTGTAGGATCAGGCGAGCTGGCCTGCGTACTCGCACCCCTCGCTCGCGTCGCGTAGAGTCGCGCCGGAATCACCCGGCTGTCGTTCAGCACCAGAAGATCGCCCGGGGAGAGCAGCTCCGGAAGATCGCGAAAGAAGCTGTCGCGATGCTCGCGTCTGCGACGGTCGAGCACCAGCATGCGGCTCAATCCGCGTACCGGCGGAGGAGCCTGAGCGATCAGCTCCTCAGGCAGATCGAAATGAAACGCATCGACGCGCACTGCCTTCCATTCTAGGTCGTATCGATGCATTTTGCGCTGCCGCGCGGACCCACTGCCTTAGTCGTCAGAATCGAAACCGCGTCCCCGTGCGCGACTCCGCGATCTCGACCGAGCGCTCGAGCGCCGCCTGCACCGCCTCACGCTCCGCCGCGACCGGCGCGGCCCACCCCACCGTCACGCGCGAAAAAGGCTTCGGGATCATAAACCGGTCCCACGAGCGCAGCACCCACGCTCGCTCCGGATGCAGATAGATCGCCCCCACCGGCGCGTTCACACTCTGTCCCAGCTGCGTCACCCCCGGTTTTGCCCGGTACACCGGCCCCCGCGGCCCATCCGCCGTCACCGCGCAGTAGTTCCCCGCGAGATAAGCCCGCTGCAAACTGCGCAGACCCGCCGCGCCATCCCGCGAGCTCGATCCCCGCACTGCTACAAATCCCAGCTGCTCCACCGTGCGGGCGATCAGCTCGCCATCGAAGCTCTGGCTGATCAGAATGTGAATCCCACCCTGCCGAAACCTCCACGCGCAGGCCAGCAGGCACCGGTGCCACAGCGCATAGATCAACGGCGGAGGCGTCAGGTAAGCCGGCTCCGCGCCCTCTTCGGCGATATCCTCGAAGCGCAGCGTCACCCCCAGCAGGCAGATGACCATGTACGCCAGCCGGGGAACGATGGCGAGTGCCATACGCTGCTTGAAGGTGTAGTTCGAGGCCACGTCTCTGTCGCCCAGGCCTAGCTGTACTTCAGCCAGCGCATGATCTCCGGAAGATTCGGCCGCTTGCCGTACATCAGGATTCCTACGCGGTAGATGCGGCTCGCGACCCACAGGATCGCATAGATCGTCACCAGCATCAGCACGATCGAAAGCGCAATCTCCCACATCGGCGGCGTCGCCAGCGAGATGCGCAGATACATAATTAGCGGCGTGCAGAAGGGGATCAGCGAGATCACCCGGGCGACGGTTCCACTGGGATTGCTGATCACCGGAGCCAGCGCAAACATGCACCCCGCCAGCGGCATCACCAGAAACATATTCAGCTGCTGCAGCTCCTGCTCGGAGTTCACCATGGCTCCCAGAGCCGCGGCGATCGACGAATAAAGCAGATAGCCCAGAAGGAAGTAGACGACGAAAAAGATGATCTGCATCGGGCTGAGCGAGACGTGTACGTTGCCCCCGGCGACGGCTCCGATCAGCGAGCTGCTGGTCAGCAGGACTGCCGTCAGCAGCCACACCGCAACCTGCGTCAGCCCCACCGAGCCCACGCCGATCACCTTGCCCGCCATCATCTCCTCCGGCCTGATCGTCGCCAGCAGAACCTCAAAGACGCGCGAGGTCTTCTCCTCGATGATCGACCGGGCCACGTTCATCCCATACAGCAGAATCACCATGTACATCAGGAAGAAGAGAACATAGATCGCAACAAAGCTCGAGACCGTGTCCGCACTCTTTCCGGCCTGGGTCGTATCCACTTTGACCGGCTCCATCAAGGCGCTCACCTCGCCCGCGACGATGCCGTCATGCGACAACCGCTCGCGCATCAGAACCGTGTGAAGGGAAGATGTGATCGTCTCCTTGGTGCTGATATCCGCCGTCGAACGCGGCGTATACGAGAAGCTCGGGCGCTCGCCTGTCTTCGCTCCCGGCGTGATCCAGAGATACCCGTCCAGCTGCTTGTCCGCCAGCATCCCATCCAGCGTCGTCCGCGTCGAGCTGTTGCCCGGCGAGACCACATCCACCGTCATCCGGCTCTCCTTGCCGTGCTCCAGCTCCTTCTGCAGATCGAGGGCCAGCTGCTGGTCCGGCGAGACCACCGTGATGTGTGAGCTCGGCTTCGATTTACTTCCCGCCAGAATCGAACCCACGATGCCCCCGCCCATCAGCAGAGGAATCATCAGCGTCGAGATCAGGAAGGCCTTGGTGCGAACCCGCTCCAGGTACTCGCGCTTTGCGATCAGCCACACATTACGCATCGACTCGGCCTCCTACGGTCTCGATAAAGATCTCTTCCAGCGTCGGTTCCATCACCTCGAAGCGCGAGATGCGCGCCTTCGCGACCGCCTCGGCCAGCACCGGCTGCGCGTCCGCGCCCTCCCGCAGCTTAATCTCCGCCATGCCGTTATAGTTCTTGGCGCTCTCGACGTTCGGGTTATTCAAAAACGAGGCATCGCCCTCGAAGACCATCTGCACCCGATTCTTCGGATAGCGCGACTTGATCTCCTGCATCGGCCCCGACAGAACGAGATTGCCGCGGTGGATCAGGCAGATCGTGTCGCACATCTTCTCCACTTGGTCCATGCGATGCGTCGAAAATAGCACCGTCCGCCCCTGCTTGTGCAGATCGATCAAAGTATCCTGCAGCAGCGTAGCGTTCACCGGGTCCAGGCCGCTGAAGGGCTCGTCCATGATGATCAGTTCCGGCTCGTGCATCAGCGCGGCGATGAACTGGATCTTCTGCTGCATGCCCTTCGACAGCTCTTCGGTCTTCTTCGGAATCGCCTCGGTGATCTCCATCCGTTCGCACCAGGCGTGCGCGCGCTTGCTCGCCGTCACCGCGTCCAGGCCGTGCAGCTCGCCCAGGAAGATCAGCTGATCGATCACCTTCATCTTCTTATACAGACCGCGCTCCTCCGGCAGATACCCAACGCGATGGAGGTTTTTGCGGTCGAAGGGCTGGTCGAACAGCCTCACCGAACCCGAGTCCGGAACCGTCATTCCGATCATCATGCGGATGGAGGAGGTCTTTCCCGATCCATTCGGTCCCAGCAGACCGAACATGCTGCCCTGCTCGATGCGGAAGCTTAGATCGACGACAGCGACCTTCGTGTCGTAAGCTTTGCGGACCTTCTGAAGTTCAACGATTGCCATGGATTCTCGTGGATTGAGCTAGCGCAAGTTTAGCAGGCGCGCTTTATGCGCCGCCCTCGATCTGTCTACGCAGCGCATCCAGAAAAGGTTGCTGCTCCAGCCGGATATATTCGAGCGCCTCTTCCGGCGAAAACCACCGTCCCCGGTCCACCTCCACAATCTCGATCCGCTTGCCGGACCGCGGCGGCCACTCGATCTCGCAGGTGTTGCTCACCAGCTTCTCCGGATCGCAGTCTCCCTCGAACGCCCAGGCCGCCACTCGCTTCCCGCTCTTCAGCTTCACCTCGCCCAGCGCAAAAAAATCACCGCTCGCGGTGAAACCCGTCTCTTCCAGGAACTCCCTCCGCGCGGCGTCGAGCGGCTCCTCGTCCTCGCCGTACTCCCCCTTCGGAACTCCCCACGCCCCCAGATCCTTCTTCGCCCACAGCGGACCTCCCGGATGGACCAGAAACACCTCGACCCCAGAAGACCGCCTGCGATACATCAGAAGTCCTGCGCTCCGCTTCGCCATCCCCGGCTCCTCTCCAAAGGCCAGCATAGCTTGATAGCATCGAATCTGTATCTCACGTCCCGACCCCGATGCTCGAGCTTTCGACCCCCATCAAATTTGTGAAGCGTGTAGGAGAGCGGGTCGCCGAAGCCCTGGCCAAACGCGGCGTCGAGACCGTCGAAGACCTCCTCTACCACCTGCCCTTCCGCTACGAAGACCGTCTCAACCCGCTCCCCATCCGCGAGCTCAAGGCCGGTGCCATGGCCTCCGTCATCGGCGAGGTCCGCGGCTCCGCGCTCCTGCGCACCCGTTCCATGCCGCTCTTCGAGCTCACCGTCGGCCAGGGCCTCGACACGGTCAAATGCGTCTGGTTCCACGGCAGCTACCTCAAGGACAAGTTCCAGGCCGGCCAGATGATCGCGCTCTACGGCAAGCTCGAGCCCTCGCGCTCCACCGTCGGCAAGTTCAAGATCATCCAGCCTCAGTTCGAGATTCTTCCCTCGCTCAACTCGCCCGAGGCCGAGTTCGTCTCGCTCGAGGTCGGCCGCATCGTCCCCGTCTATGAGTTCCTCGGCGGAACTACCGCCTGGGGTGCGAAGCTCACCTCGCGCTGGCTGCGCCGCGTCGTCTGGTCGCTGTTCGAAGAGCTGGCAGCCGAGAAGAAAGATCTCTCCGCACCGCCGCAAATCACCGAGACCCTCCCCCCTGCACTTCTCCAAAGGCTCGCCCTCCCAAGCCGCCTCGAGGCCCTCCGCTCCGTCCACTTTCCCGAGGCCGGAACCCCCATCGCCGACCTCATGTCGGCTGCAACCCCAGGGCATCGCCGTCTCATCTTCGAAGAGTTTTTTTACCTCGAGCTCGGCCTAGAGCTCAAGCGCCGCCGCCTGCGCGAGCGCGAGGGAACCGCCTTCACCACCGGCGAGAGCGTTCGCCGCGCCCTCAAGCAGATTCTGCCCTTCCATCCCACCTCCGCGCAGAAGCTCGTCCTCGGCGAGATCGCCGCCGACATGCGCAAACCCCAGCCCATGCGCCGCCTCCTGCAGGGAGACGTCGGATCCGGCAAGACCATCGTCGCCCTCCAGGCCGCGCTCATCGCCATCGAGAATGGCTATCAGGCCGCGCTGATGGCCCCCACCGAGATTCTCGCCACCCAGCACTATCTCTCCACGCGCAAGCTGCTCGGCGAGGCCGTCTCGCCCCGCACCGGACGCCCCTATCGCATCACGCTACTCACCGGCTCGCTCGACGACGCGGCCAAGCGCGAGGCCCGGGGCCGCATCTATCGCGGCGAGACCGAGCTCGCCATCGGCACCCACGCCCTCATCGAAGAGAAGGTCGACTTCGACAACCTCGGCCTCGTCATCGTCGACGAGCAGCACCGCTTCGGCGTGCAGCAGCGCTTCCAGCTGATGAAGAAGCCCGGCCCCGACGGCCGCTCCGCCGAGCCCGACGTCCTCGTCATGACCGCGACCCCCATCCCCCGCACCCTCGCGCTCACCCTCTACGGCGACCTCGAGACCAGCGTCATCGACGAGCTTCCCCCCGGCCGCACCCCCATCGTCACCCGCCGCACCACCGAAGAGCGAGCTGACGACGTCTGGAGCTTCGTGCGCAAACAGGTCGCCGGCGGACGCCAGGCCTACATCGTCTACCCCGTCATCGAGGGCGCAAAGAACGACCAGCCCGAGCTCGACTTCGCCCACGACGAGACATCCGAGGCCGCTCAAGCCGAAGCCCCCAAAGCCCAGGCCGCAACCAAAGCCCCGTCCAAAGCCGCCAAGCGCGCCCCTGCCAAATCAGCGAAGCCCACCAGGTCGAAAAAAACTTTCAGGCCCGAAGGCCTCTTTCCCGCCAAGCCCCTCCGCGCCGCCACCGACATGTACGAAGACCTCCGCGCAGGCGCTCTCTCCGGCCTTCGCCTCGGCCTCCTGCACGGTCGCCTCAGCGCCGACGAAAAAGAGGTCGTCATGCGCCGCTTCCAGCGCGGAGAGATCGACGTCCTCGTCGCCACCACCGTCATTGAAGTCGGCGTCGACGTCCCCAACGCCTCCGTCATGGTCATCGAGCACGCCGAGCGTTTCGGTCTCGCCCAGATGCACCAGCTCCGCGGCCGCGTCGGCCGAGGAGCAGCCAAAAGCTTCTGCATCCTCATGACCGGAGGCCGCGTCAGCGAGCAGGCCGACGCTCGCTTGAACGCAATGGTTGCGACGCAAAATGGTTTTGAACTAGCCGAGCTCGACCTCGAACAGCGCGGCCCCGGCGAGTTCTTCGGCACCCGCCAGGCTGGCATGCCCGAGTTCCGTGTCGCCAATCTCATTCGCGACCGCGGCCTCCTCGAGCTCGCGAAGGCGGAAGCTGCAAAGTTCGTAGAGCAGCCCGATCCCTCCATCACCCGCGAAGAGCGCGAGGCCGTGTGGGTCCGTCTCAAACAACAGTGGCAGCGCCGCTACGGACTCGTTGAAGCCTAGAGCCCACTTCGTGGCGTGCGTACTCCCTTCTGGGTGAGGCTCCCGTTGGCCGCTTATACAAATTCTCGTGCCGACCAGCGAGAGGCCCACGCCGAAGGCCCAACACGCGTCACGAAGTGACCGCTCCACGCGTAGTGGGCCCGCGCGGCAGCGCCTGTCTTCACGCTGCTAACATCAAATGGCTATGGCAAAGACGCCAAACAAATCCGCATCTCCATCAAAGTCAGGCAAGCCCCCCATCTACCTCCTCGACTCGATGGCCTTCATCTTCCGCGCCTACCACGCCATGCAGCGCTCGCGCCCCATGTCCACGCGCACCGGCATTCCCACCGCCGCCACCTACGTCTTCGTCAACATGATCAACAAGCTGCGCAAGGACTTCCAGCCCGAGTACCTCGCCGCAATCTACGACGTCGGCGCCCCCGTCCATCGCAACGAGATGGCCGCGCAGCTGAAAGACGTCAAAAAGTTCAACATCAAGACCCAGCAGTTTGAGGCCACAGAGTACGGCGGCTACAAAGCCAACCGCACCGAGACCCCTGCCGACCTCATCCAGCAGCAGCCCTACATCCGTCGCGCCCTCGAAGCCTTCCGCATCCCCATCCTCTACTACGAGGGTTTTGAGGCCGACGACGTCATCGGCACCCTCTCCTGCCGCCTCGCCGAGCTCGGCCATCACGTCTACGTCGTCTCCTCCGACAAGGACATGATGCAGCTCGTCAACCAGGACGTCTCCATCCTCAACCCGACGAAAGACAACCTCGTCCTCGATCCCGCCGGAGTCGAGGCCACCCTCGGCGTTCCTCCCGGGCGCGTCATCGACGTCATGGCCTTGCGCGGCGACTCCATCGACAACATCCCCGGCGCCCCCGGCATCGGCGACAAGGGCTCCGTCGATCTCATCCAGCAGTTCGGCACCGTCGAGGCCGCGCTCGATGCCGCCACGGCCGATCCCGATTCCGTTAAGCGCAAGACCTATCGCGAATCGCTCCAGAACAATCGCGACAACATCCTCCTCTCCAAAGAGCTCGTCACCATCCACACCAACGTCCCCATCGAGTATTCGCTCGATGCCATGCGCACCCAGGCTCCCGACCTCGCCGCCTGTCGTGATCTCTTCAGTGAGCTCGAGTTCACCACGCTGCTTAAAGAGCTCGCGCCCGCTGAAGACACCACCGTCATCACCTACGAGCTGAAGCCCACGGCCAAGCAGATCAAGGATCTCCTCGCCGAGGCCCGCGCCACGAACCCCGAGACCGGTGCGCCCAACGGCCTCGCCATCGCCATCTTCGAAGACGCCCGCGCCCTCGCCGAAGAGGTCGCCGCCGAACTCGCGGAAGAAGGCGTCGAGCCCGAGCCTCCGCCCGCCGAAAACATGTCGCTCTTCGGAGCCGCCGCGCCCGAGACCGTCCCCGAGGCGGCCCAACCCACCGAAGACCCCGCCTGCCGCCTCGGCCTCGCCGTCACCGATGCCTTCGCCATCGAGGTCCCGCTTGACACCCCCGGCATCAAGGAAGCCCTTGCCGACGCCACTCTCCCCAAGGACGTCCACGACCTCAAAGCCATTCTCCGCTCCCTCGAGCCCCACAACCTCACGCTCGCCGGCGTCCGCAACGACGTCATGCTGCTGAGCTACCTTATCAACCCCACGCACGGCTCGCACACGCTTCCCGACATCGCCGCGCGCAGCACCAGCCGCGCCCTCACACATCAGCCCACCAAGGACAATCCCAACGATCCCGACCGCCTCCCCGAGGCCGCCGCCGCCGTCGTGCGACTCTCCAAAACCCTCGGCCAGCAGATCGCAGACTACGCTCCCATCGAGCACGCAATTCCCGCCGCCGATCCCTCACTCGGCGGAGCCGTAACGCCCGGGATGCTCTTCGCTGACAAGCCCGATCCAGCAGCGGAGACACAGGGTGCCCCATCTCCGACCGCGCAGCAGGCTAAGGTGGGCCCAGCCACGAAGACGACAGAAGCCTATCCCCTCCAGCACGTCTACGAGACCATCGACCTTCCCCTCGTCCCCGTCCTGCTCAAGATGGAGCAGACCGGCGTCCGCATCGACTCCAGCTTCCTCCGCGAGATGTCCTCGCGCCTCGCCGTCGAGATCGACAACTTCGCCGAGCGCATCTACGCCGAGAGCGGCCATCGCTTCAACGTCAACTCCCCCAAGCAGCTCGGCGACGTCCTCTTCAACAAGATGCTCCTCCCAAAGCCCATGAAGTACGGCAAGGGCAAGATCGTCTCCACCGCCGTCGATGTCCTCGAAGAGCTCGCCGAGTCCCACACCGTCCCCGCGCTCGTCCTCGAGTACCGCCAGCTCACCAAGCTCAAGTCCACCTACCTCGACCAGCTCCCGCAGCTCGCCGACGAGCAGGGAAGAGTCCACACCACCTTCAACCAGGTCGGTACCGCAACCGGTAGGCTCTCCAGCACCAACCCCAACCTGCAGAACATCCCCGTCCGCACCTCCGTCGGCCGCGAGATCCGCGCCGCCTTCATCCCCGCTGAAGGCAACCAGCTCATGTCCGCCGACTACTCGCAGATCGAGCTGCGCCTGATGGCCCACTTCTCGCAGGACCCCCTCCTGCTCGATGCCTACCGTACCGGCAAGGACATCCATACCCTCACCGCCAGCGAGGTCTTCGGCGTCGACGCCGCCACCATGGACAAGGAGACCCGCAACCGCGCCAAGGCCGTCAACTTCGGCATCGTCTACGGCATCTCTCCCTTCGGCCTCGCCGCGCAGCTCAACATCGATCAGAAGACCGCGCGGCAGTACATCGAGACCTACTTCGAGCGGTACAAAGGCGTCCAGCGCTTCATCGAAGAGGTCCTCGACACCGTGCGCCGCGAGCAGGCCGTCCGCACCTCCTTCGGCCGCGTCCGTCCCATCCCCGACATCCAGTCCCGCAACCCCAACATGCGCGGCTTCGCCGAGCGCACCGCCGTTAACACGCCCCTGCAAGGCACCGCCGCCGACCTCATCAAGCTCGCCATGCTCCGCATCGACGCCGCCATCGACGAGCGCAGGCTCCGCTCCCGCATGACCCTTCAGGTCCACGACGAGCTCCTCTTCGACGTCGTCCCCGAAGAGGCCGAAGAACTCGAAACCCTCGTCCGCCACGAGATGGAAAACGTCGCCGAGTTCTCCGTCCCCATCATCGCCGAGATCGGCCTCGGCAAGAACTGGCGCGACATCAAATAGTGTCCGTGTCCGTCACGCCTCTGTAGGCTGTTTCAGCTCCGGTATCGGCTGCTGCAGAACCGCGGAGCACACCCGGTTCCTTCCCTCGGCCTTGGCCCGGTAGAGCTCGCGATCCGCGCACTCGATCAGCCGTTCCGGCTGGTCGTGGTCCGCGGGATACATCGTCGCCACCCCGCAGCTCACCGTCGCCCGGATGCTCTGATCGTAGGGGCCCTGCGACGGATCGAGCGCCGGAAATCCAGCCAGCTCCACCATCTTGCGCAGGCGCTCGGCCACTTGCACCGCGGCGCCCGCGTTGGTTCCGGGAAGAAGAATGACGAACTCCTCGCCGCCATAGCGCGCCGCGAAGTCGTCCTTCACCCGCAACGCCTGCTGCAGCAGGGAACCGATGCGTTTCAACACCTCGTCGCCGTAGAGATGGCCGTAGCGGTCGTTCAGCTGCTTGAAGTAATCCACATCCGCCACAATCACCGAGAGCGCCGTCCCGCGCTTCAATGCCGTGCGCCAGAGCTCCGCATACTGATTGTCGAACGAACGTCGGTTGGCCAACCCCGTCAGAGCATCGCTCTCCGAGTGGCGCAGGAGCTGAGCGTTCAGGCGGTTCAGATCGGCCACCAGCATCTCGCCGCGCAGCTGCAGCAGAAAGTTCAGCCTCTCCTCCCGGCAGAAGCTGTAGTTCGCGACCAGCGTCACCGCCGTCGCTCCAATGGCCAGCCCGATGCCGAAGATCTTGTCTCCCGGCGCCAGCAGGCGGTCCTTCCACAGGAAGACACCGTCTCCCACCAGCATCACAAGTGAGGTTGCGGTGGCATAGGGCAGCCGCAGCCGCATCACGATGTTGGTAAATAGAATCACCGCCAGCACCGCCATCTGCACGTACGCCGAGGCCACACGACTGCGATCGGACTCCAGGTATAGCTGCGTCAGCCCGGCCAGGCACGCCCCCAACGCAATGCTGGTCTCGCGATAGAACTTCTCCGGCCTGCGCAGCATGCTCGCATTCACCAGCAGGCAGACCGGCGTAACGATCAGCAGCCGCACCACGAACGCGTTCCAGAAATGCCCGCGGGAGCCGTAAAAATCCGCGATCAGGAACAGGTCGAACAAGGCGATCGCGATCAGGCCTTCCATCCACAACCGCTTCGAGCGAGGCTCGGCGGTCTCTTTCTCAAAGCGTTCTTCCAGGTCCTCTGGAAACGAGAGCCATTGAAACCGTAGACCGGAGAACCTGCCGATCTGCTGGTTAATGATGTCGCTCTGAACGGAGGATGAGGGCATAATCGGTTCGGCGCTGCGGACTCGCTCGGCGTCCTTAGTTTTCTGGTTATCCGCTCCCTGAAATAAGAAAGCGGAGGCGAAAAGTCAACCGCCTTACTTCTGAGATGCAAGAAAAGGCGCAATTTAGGCGGAAGATGAGTTTGGCACGAATTGCATCTGCAGGAGACGAAAATCTTCTACAGCCTTTGGTGAGTACATAAGAACGTTCCAGACTGATAAACTAAGGGCTCTGCATCGGGAGCCCTCGGCCCCGTGTTGATTTCTCCGTTTCTCCAAAGGAAGACTCGTAACCGTGGACCAGCAGACCCGCCAAGCTCTCAAGCACGATGAACTCGCCGACACCGCCCAGCACGGCCTGGAGTGGGCCAACCAGAACCGCCGCTCCCTCTTCGTCTGGGGCGCCGTCGCCGCTGTCGTCCTGATCCTCTTCGTGATCGGAGCTGTCGTCTTCAACCAGCGTAGCCGGCAGGCCGACGTCGCCTTCGGTGCGGCCATGCAGGCCTATCAAACCCCGCTCGCCATCCCCGGCCAGCAGGTGCCTCCCGGGATCAAGACCTTTCCCTCGTCCGCCGAGCGCGCCAAGGCCGCCAACCAGCTTTTCCTCAAAGTCGCCGACGACTATGGCATAACCTCCAGCGGCAAGCTCGCCCGCTACTTCGCCGGCCTCACCTCCATCGAGGCAGGCCAGAACTCCCAGGCCGAGAGCACGCTGAAGCAGGTCTCGAGCGGCTGGAATAGCGACTTGGCCTCGCTGGCCAGGCTGGCCCTGGCTCAGCTCTACCGCCAGACCAATCGCGATGCGCAGGCCATCGAGGTCTATAACGACATCATCGCCCATCCCAGCACCTCCGTCCCCGCAGGCACCGCGCAGCTTCAGCTCGCCGGCCTCTACGAGGCCGAGAACAAGCCCGAGATGGCAAAGAAGATCTATGCCCAGCTCAAGGACAAGGACGGCAAGAGCCCGGCCGGCATGATCGCCGCCCAAAAGCTCAACCCCACGCCTGCCGGAGCTCCCGGACCCATGGCGCAGTAGCTCCTGCGAATACCTCCAGCAACAAAAATGGCCACCCTCCCGAGGTGGCCATTCGCTTGTATGAGCCTTAATGATCAGGGCGTATCAAAATATCGACGCCCTGACTACGTGAAGAGCCGCGGCCAGACTGACACCAGTGACTGCTCGGCACATTTACCGGATGACCGCTCCCTCCTGTTTTGCCCTTGAAAGTGTCATCCTGAACGGAACGTAGCGGAGTCGATGGATCTGCGTCTTTTCTCCCGGCCATCGAGTTTTCCATGGCTTCGGAATCCGGTCGGAGGAACCTTTGAATTCGAGGGCGAGGCAAAGGAACTGCAGATCCTTCGACTCCGCACTATGGGCTTCGATCAGGAGGCACCTCTGAACGGAGGCAAGCCTTCCTTCGAACCAGTCCGGCACCTCTCCAAATATCCCGATCCCGCCTCAGTGGTCGTGCTCGTCATGCAAAAGTGCCGCGACCACCCGTCGCCCGTGTGCCTCTTCTCTCCCGGCGCCCTGGGCCTCATTGCGCAGCTTCGACAGCAGCCTCCACTGATCCTTCTCCTTGACCACCGGGACCCACGCCGGCAAGGGCATTCTCAGGTAGTCCGACAGCGCCCCCGCATACGGCTCGTACAGCCTGCGGATGGTATGCAGACGCTCCGCCGAAGCCCTGTCCCCACACAACCGCAACCGGACCTCGCCCAGCACCGTGCACAAGTGGTCGAAGTCATCCGTCGGAAGCCGCTCACGATGCTCTTGGTCTGCCCACACCCTCTGCTCCTGAATGTGAAAGACGTTCCCCAGGTCGATCAGAGCATGCCTCGCCATGACGAACGTCAGCTGCGCCTGCCGCGACGCCGGACCCTCCAGCACTGAGATCAGCAGGGCGCACGTATCAAGGATCGAGACCAGCGCCGACAGCCAGCTCTGGTTGTCGTGCTGCGACCGGTAGTAGCAGAGAATCGGGTACGAGATGTGCGACTCCAGGATCTCCGCCGACCATCGCTCCCACTCCGCCAGCAGGTCGATCAGCGCCTCTTCGCTGCCCTCGAAGCTGTGTCGGCGCAAAAGCTCCGCCGCGCTCGGCGGCGAGCCCGCCCTGGCATCGAGCAGGGCGATGCTCACCTCGCGGCGCGAAAACGCCTGGTAGAGCACCGGAAGATACCCGATCACCAGGGCCACAAATCCCAGTCCCACGCCTGATTCGCCGATAATCAGCGTTCGCGCCGCCATGCTGTGCGGAATCACATCTCCCAGACCCAGCGTGAACATGGTCGTTCCGCTCACATACAGCGCGGTTCGAAACTGCGTCAGCCCCGTCGCGGTATGGACCCCCATCACATCCGTAAACGGCGTCCCCAGCGCGTAGTAGAACAGGGCAAACCCCAGGATCACCAGCATCGCCCACAACGAAAGCAACAGCAGCAGCGACAGCGGACCATAGACGCTGTAGATCTGCTCCCTAGCCCGGATGTCCCGCGTGCGCTCGGCGAACAGCCTCCACGGCTTCCATGTGCCCAGCAGAAACAGCCGCGTGATGCGGAACCTTCCCGTGGCGCGGCGTGGAAGGATAATCGTCTGGAATGCGTCCAGAGAGACCGCAAAACAGCAGATGCATCCGGCGATCCATGCAAAGATATGCAACGGCGGTTCTCTCCTCGATCCGATGACAAACTGATGCGAAGCAGCGTCTTTTTGATGCAGCATCTCCTCTCTCGAGAACAGCAGCTTAGTCGCTCCCGCCTACCCTGGCAAAGATCTTCCTTTAGTCTCCTTCCTCACCCGGGAGGATCGGCCGATCTCTCCCGGGCCGGAAGACCTCCAGAAAAATTCCCTTCTAATGGCCGTAAACTTCGTATTTCCACATGATCTGGCCGATTTTTTATCGACATTCCCCAGGCGGAGGTTTAGTTTTTAAATTCGCGCTCCGCTCCCCCAAACGAGCGTCTCGGAGGTGACAACCGATGCTCTCCGGCCTCCAACGCGTCCTGATCGTCGACGATGACGCTCTCGTGGCCGATACCCTCCGCATGATCTTCGACAGGAGCGGTTTTCGTTCAACCGCCTGCTACTCCGCCGACCAGGCCCTCGCCTGCGCCCGCGAATTTACCCCCGACCTTCTTCTCTGCGATATTTCCATGCCCGGCCGTGATGGCTTCGATCTGGTGCGGACGATGACCAGCGAGCTGCCTTCCTGCCGGATCCTCATGCTCACCGGCCTCTACTCCAACCTCCACAAGGTTAAGGAGCACGCCCGCCGTCTCGCCCGACCCATTCGTGTCCTCATCAAACCCTGTCCTCCCAACGATCTCCTGCGTGAGGCCAACGCTATCCTGGCCGGGGTCTGACTCCGGATGCCCGATTTCGGCCGCCTCCTCATCAGCCTCGGCATCCTGCTCGTCGTGATTGGGTTGATCTTTATGGCGTTCACCCGCATGAACATTCCCCTGGGACGGCTTCCCGGCGACCTCTCCTGGAGGGGACGGGGCTGGAGCATCTCCTTTCCCCTCGTCAGCTCCCTCGTGATCAGCGTCGTTCTCAGCCTCATCCTCTGGGCGATCAATCACTTTCGCCGTTAGGACCTTTCAGGAAAGACAGGCGCTCCACGCGCAGTGGGCTCGCGCGGCAGCGCCTGTTTTCCCTTGGACCCTGCTAGACTCGAGCTTGGTATGCCCGATCGGGACCGGAATCCGCCCACGCTCGCCAGCCTTCGCGCAGGTCGGTCTTCACGTCCTCCCCGCGCAGCCTCGGAAGAGGACCAGGCCAGCCTCCTTTTCGACCCTGAGCCCGCGCCTCCGCCGGCCGCTCCCAAACCTTCCGAACGCCGCGTCTGGACCGTGGCCTCCCTCGTCGCCAGCATCCGCCAGCAGGTCGAGACCACCCATACCGACGTCTGGGTCGAAGGCGAGATCTCCAACTGCCGCCCCGCTCCCTCCGGCCACATCTATCTCACCCTCAAGGACGCCGGAGGCCAGCTCCCTGTCGTCCTCTTCCGCCGCCAGGCCCAGCTCCTGCGCTTTCGCCCCGCCGACGGCCTCGCCGTCCTCGTCCGTGGCCGCATCTCCATCTACGAATCCCGCGGCCAGCTCCAGCTCGTCGCCGAGACCATGGAGCCCCGAGGCGCCGGCTCCCTCCAGCTCGCCTTCGAGCAGCTCAAAGCCCGCCTCGCCGCCGAGGGCCTCTTCGATCCCGCCCGCAAGCGACTGCTCCCGGCTTTCCCCCAATGCATCGGCGTCATCACCTCCCCCACCGGAGCCGTGATCCGCGACATCGTCTCCGTCGTCCGCCGCCGCCACGCCCGGCTCAACCTCCTCGTCTACCCCGCCGTCATGCAGGGAGCCTCCAGCCCCTCGTCAGTCGCCTCCGGCATCCGCTGGTTCAACCGCAACCCCGGCCACGCCGACCTCATCCTCATCGCCCGCGGCGGCGGCTCCCTCGAAGACCTCGCCTGCTTCAACCACGAGGGCCTCGCCCGCCTCATCGCCGGCTCCGAGCTCCCCATCGTCTCGGCCATCGGGCACGAGACCGACTTCACCATCGCCGACTTCGTGGCCGACCTCCGCGCTCCCACCCCCTCGGCCGCCGCCGAGATCATCACCGCCGCGCAGTACCGCATCGAAGAGCGCGTCGAATCCCTCTCCCTCCGCGTCCGCCGCGCCATCCGCCTGCACCTGCTCGAATCGCGCCAGCGCTACGCCCGGCTTTCCGCCCCCGCCGTCCTCCAGCGCCTCTCCGACTCCATCAACCGCCGCGGCCAGCGCGTCGACGAGCTGGCCCTGCGACTCGACCGCTCCAGCGCCCGCCTCCTTCGCCTTCGTGCCGAGCGCCTGCGCAGCCTTACCGAACGTCTGCAGCGTCAGGACATTAAGCACCGTCTCGCCGCCTCGCATCGTCGCCTGGACCGTGCGACGGACCGCATCGAGCGTGCCGCGGCCACCTCCGTGGCACATCGCCGTTCCCGCCTACAATCGGCGACGGTAAGACTTCAGGCCCTCTCCCCACTCAGCGTCCTGGCCCGAGGCTACGCCCTGATTTACGCTGAAGACGGCAGCCTCCTCCGCTCCCACGCCGAGACGGCCCCCGGCCAGCCCATTCGCGCCCGTCTTGCCTCAGGAACGCTCTCAGCCACGGTCACCGCAACCGACTCAACGGAGAACAGCAGCTCATGAAGAAGCTCTTTGGAACCGACGGCATCCGCTCCGTCGCCGGGCAGTACCCCCTCGACGCCTCCACCGTCCACGCCATCGGTCTCGCTCTCGCCCATACGTTGTCGAAGACCTCACCCACCCCCCGCGTCCTGCTCGGCATGGACACCCGCGAGTCCGGCCCCGCCCTCACCGCCCAGCTCACCGCGGGCCTCGTCGCCGGAGGAGCCTCGGTCGAGAACGCCGGCGTCATCACCACCCCGGCCATCGCCTACCTCACCCATACCCACAGATTCGCCGCAGGAATCGTCATCTCCGCCTCCCACAATCCCTGGCAGGACAATGGCATCAAGGTCTTCGGCCCCGACGGCTACAAGCTCCCCGACGCGACCGAGCTCGCCATCGAAGCCGAGATCTTCCACCACCTCAAGAGCACCAGCAGCCCCTCAAAAGAAACGGGCACATCTTCTCAATCGGGTGCCCCATCTTCGACTCAGGCGAAGGTGGGGTCGCAGAATAACCCCCCCGTCAACGAATCCGACCGCGCCGACTACATCCGTTTCCTCCTCGCCGCCGTCTCCGGCCTCTCCCTCGATAACCGCCGCATCGTCATCGACTGCGCCAACGGAGCCGCCTCCGCCGTCGCCCCCGAGCTCTTCGCCCAGTTAGGCGGCACCGAGATTCTCTTCACCCACGCCTCTCCCGATGGCCGCAACATCAACGAGCAGTGCGGTGCCCTCCACCCCGAAATCGTCGCCGCCCAGGTCCGCCATCACAAAGCGCAGCTCGGCATCACCTTCGACGGCGACGCCGACCGCGCCCTCTTCGCCGACGAGGATGGAAACGTTGTCAACGGCGACGCCGTCCTCCTGCTCGCCGCCCGCGACCTCCAGGCCCGCGGCCTGCTCACCAACTCCACTGTTGTCGCCACCACCATGTCCAACATGGGCCTCGAAGCAGCGTTGAAGCGCAGCGGAATCCAGATGCTTCGCGCCGCCGTCGGCGACAAGTACGTCCTCGAGCAGATGCTCGCCACCCAGGCCGCGCTCGGCGGCGAACAGTCCGGCCACATCATCTTCACCGGCCGCTCCACCACCGGTGACGGCCTGCTCACCGCGCTCCTTCTGCTCGACATCGTCCACCGCAGCGGCAAGTCCCTCGGCGAGCTCGTCAGCGACCTCAAGGTCTTCCCCCAGGTCATCGTCAACGTCAAGGTCCGCGAGAAGCGCCCCCTCGATGCCATTCCCGCCGTCGCCCGCGCCATCGCCGAGGCCGAGCGCGAGCTCGCCGACACCGGCCGCGTCGTCATCCGCTACTCCGGCACCGAGGCCCTCGCCCGCGTCATGATCGAGGCCGAGTCCGAGCCCGCCATGCGCCGCCACGCCGACACCATCGCCGAGGCGATCCGCGTCGAGCTGGGAATCTAGGCTGGATCGACTGAGGAAAGAGATTGGCCTGCCGGCCGGGCCCACTATGCGCGGCAGCGCCTGTCTGGTCACAGATTCTTCCGCGTCGCCTTGCCCATCCCCCTGTGGTCGATTAGCCTAGAAGCCATCATGTATGAAGACTTCAAAGTGACCGATCGCTGGACCGGCGAACAGCTCCACTGCCAGTGGAAGGGAACCATCGTCGCCATCGCCACCCGCCATGCCGACGCGACCGACATCCGTTTCTCGGTCAACCAGCGTCCCGTATGGATCGCCCTGCCCAACCTGGCTTGGGTCGAGCTGAAGCGCAAGACCGGCCACGTCATCACCGACTATCTCGCCGCCCAGACCGCCGGCCTTTACCTCAAGCGGGCCATCGAGTCCGGCTACGACAACGGCCGCGAGATGTATACCATGACCGTCGACGAGGTCCTCGAGCTCGCCGACAAGGTCGTCCACGAGGCTGGCAATACCCTGAATCTTCCCAGCCTCCCTCTCATCAACGAGAACGTCCGTGCCGAGGACGATATGGCGATCCACCTACCCGGAGAACCCGCCTAGCTCCATGATCTCGCGCCGGCGATTCCTCGCTCTGCTCCCGGCCTACATGGCCTCGGCGCAGTCTCCCTTCCGCAAGAAGCAGCCCGCGCCTCCCGCCCCAGTCCACGTCTTCATCGGAACCGATACCGCCAGGGGCATCAGCAAGGGCATCTTTCACAGCACCTTCAATCCCCAGTCCGGCCAGCTCTCCGTCCCTATCCTCGCCGCTGAGACTCTGCGCCCGTCCTATATGGCTCTCTCGCCGGCGCGCGCCGGCCGCCGATCGCTCTACGCCGTCAACGCCATCCCCGATCCCACGGCTACGATGACTACCTTTGACCTCGACATTCGCAGCGGCCTGCTCACCGAAAAAGCCAAGGTCACCTCCGCCGGCGCAGGCCCTGCCTACGTCTCCGTCGATTCCACCGGTCGCGCCGCCTTCGTCGCCAACTACTTCGGCGGAACCGTCTCCTCCTACCGGATCGAGAGCGACGGCTCTCTCTCGCAGCCGGTCGATACCCTCAACTACAAAGATGCGCAGTTCGGCCACCACGGCCCCGTTCCCGTCCGTCAGGACGGCCCGCATCCGCACTCCGTCTTCGTCTCCCCCGACGACCGCTTTCTCATCGTCAACGATCTCGGCAACGACGCCATCTCGGTCTTCCGCATCGACCCTGTCACGGCCAAGCTCACGCCATCGAGCCCGTTGCTGACCAACCTCCGCGCCGGCTCCGGGCCCCGCCACATCGCCTTTCACCCCAATGGGCGCTGGGTCTACCTCATCAACGAGCTCGACTCCACCCTCGACCATTTTCTCTGGACCACCACCCACTCGCTCGAACACCCGCAGGGTCTTCTGATCAACACCAACACCACCGTCAAGACCATCGCTCCCGGTTTTCCCGCCGACAAAAACACCGCGGCCGAGGTCATGATCTCGAACGACGGCCGCTTCCTCTACGCCAGCAATCGCGGCGAAGATACCCTCGTCGTCTTCGCCATCGGCCAAGGCGGTGCACTCAAAGAGGTCCAGCGCATCCCCTGCGGCGGCAGAACTCCGCGCCACTTCACCTTCGATCCCACCTTCCAGTGGATTCTCTGCGGCAACCAGGACTCGGCCTCGGTCACCGTCTTTCGCCGCGACCTTGGCACCGGCCAGCTCGCAGGTCCCGTCCAGACCGCGCCCGTGGACTCTCCGCTCTTCACCCTCTTCGCTTAGAGCAAAGACAATGGCCTGCCGGCCGGGCCCACTGCGCGTGGGGCGGTCACTTCGTGACGCGTATGTCGGCTTCGCCGTGGGCCTCCCGTTGGTCGGCGCGAGAATCTTTGCAAGCGACCAACGGGAGCACCCACCCCGAAGGGCAAATACGCGTCACGAAGTGACCGCCCCACGCGCAGTGGGCCCGGCCGGCAGGCCATCGCCTTTGCTCCGAAAAAACACAGGCCCGAAGAGCCTCTTGAGCTCCCCGAGCCTGTATTGATCTGCAGGCGATCCCGTTCGCCTACAGGGTCTTCAGGTCGAGCACGAAGCGATACTTCACATCGCCCTTGATCACGCGCTCCCAGGCCTCGTTCACCTTGTCGAAGCTCGTCATCTCGATATCGGAGACGATGTTGTGCTCGCCGCAGAAGTCCAGCATCTCCTGGGTCTCGTTGATCCCGCCGATCGCCGAGCCCGAGAAGCTCTTGCGCCCGGCCGCCACCGCAAACGCCGGCAGCTGAATCGGAGACTCCGGAATCCCCACCGTGCACATCGTGCTGTCCCGCTTCAGCAGCGCCATATAAGGCGTAACGTCATGCGGCGCGGAGACGCAGTCCAGGATAAAGTCGAAGGTTCCCTCATGCTTCACGTGCCAGTCGGGATCCTTGGTAAGGATCACCTCATCGGCTCCCAGCTTCTTCGCATCCTCGACCTTGTTGGCCGAGGTCGTGAACTGCACCGTCTTCGCTCCGAAGGCGTGCGAAAACTTCAGCGCCATGTGACCCAGACCGCCCAGGCCCACCACGCCGATCTTCTTGCCCGGTCCCGCGCCCCAGTGCTTCAGGGGAGAGTACGTCGTGATCCCAGCGCACAGCAGAGGAGCGGCGGCGGCGGGATCGAGATTCTTCGGGACCGACACCACAAACGCCTCATCCACCACAATGTGGTCGCCATAGCCGCCGAAGGTCAGGTTCCCCTGCTTGTCGCGGCCGTTGTAGGTCCACAGCGTCTCTCCGCGATCGCAGTACTGCTCCTCGCCCGCCTTGCACGAAGCGCACTCTCGACACGAATCGACCATACAGCCGACTGCGGCGATATCGCCCACCTTGAACTTCTTCACCTTCGAGCCCACGCGGGCGACGGTACCGACGATCTCATGCCCAGGCACCATGGGGTACATCGAATTTCCCCACTCATTGCGTGCCTGGTGAATATCCGAGTGGCAAATTCCGCAGAACCGAATGTCGATCAAAACATCCTTCTCGCCCGGCTCGCGATGTTCGTAGGCAAACGGAGCCGCGGGCGTCGTTGCGGACTGCACAGCATAACCCTTTGTTGCAACCATTTCATCTTCTCCAATTCGCTCTTTTTGGGGTGGATATCCATTCGATGCATCGATCGGCCCGATCGACCCCGATGCAACACACCTATAACAAAAGCCGGCATGAAGAGCGCCGGCCTCTGTGAGAACCATTTTATTCGTCGTAGTGCAGAAGGCTCAAAACGTCATACTCCTGAAATTTTTCGCGGCCCTTCAGGAAATCCAGCTCCACCGCGAACCCAAGCCCCGCGATCACGCCGCCCAGCTGGCGAACCAGCTGCACCGTGGCCTCCATCGTTCCTCCCGTCGCCAGCAGATCGTCGACGATGATCACCCTCTGCCCCGGCTTGATCGCGTCCAGGTGAATCTCCAGCGAATCCGTCCCGTACTCCAGGTCATAGCTCACCCGGGCGGTCTTGGCCGGAAGCTTCTTCGGCTTGCGCACCGGGACGAATCCCGCGTTCAGCCGGTACGCCAGCGCTGGCCCGAAGATAAACCCGCGCGCCTCGATCCCCAGCACCAGGTCGATATCCTTGCCGATGTAGTATGCGGCAAACGCATCGATCAGCTGCGCGAATCCTGTCTTGTCCTTCAGCAGCGTCGTAATGTCATAGAACAGGATTCCGGGCTTCGGAAAGTCCGGAACGGTTCGCACAAGAGCCTTCAGCGGCTCGCAATTAATCTGTTTTGAATTTGGCATTCTTCTCCTACCAGGCTCCTTCAATCACAAACGGTCCAAGCTTTGCATCCTCACCGGGGTCCATCTCCTCATCGAGCACAGCGTCCACCCGGCTTCCCCGCGAGCCCTTCCGCAGAGCGCCCTTCAGCTCCGCCAACAGCTCCGGCTCCCCCGAGGCGACCACCTCCACGTCACCCGACTCCGTATTCCGGACCCATCCGCGCAGGCCCAACTCCGCCGCCTCGCGATGCACGAACCAGCGAAACCCCACGCCCTGCACACGGCCTTTCACAAGGTAATAACGAACCATAAGAGCCTTCAGTTTCGCAGAGGCCCCCGCAACGCGCAACAAACAGCAATGCGCAGCAGGCAGCGATTCACAACAGACAGCCGCGTACGGGAGCAAACGAAAGAGGCAGAGCCCGAAAGCCCTGCCTCTTCCCAATCTGCGGAGCAAGGTCTACGCCCGGCTCATGTAAGCGCCTTCCGCCGTATCCACGCGAATCTTCTCGCCCTCGTTGATGAACGGAGGAACCTGCACCACCAGACCCGTCTCGAGCTTCGCCGGCTTGGTCACCGAAGACGCCGTCGCCGACTTGATGCCCGGCTCGGTCTCGACCACCGTCATCTCCACCACGTTCGGCAGCTCGATACCGACGGCCTTGCCGTCATGGAAGCTGACCGCGATGGTCAGGTTGGGCAGAAGATACTCGACCGCATCGCCCAGCGTCTCGCGCTTCAGGTTCGTCTGCTCGAAGGTCTCCATGTCCATGAAGTAGTAGTCGTCGCCGTCGTTATACAGGTACTCCATCTTGACCTCGTCCACGATCACGCGATCGATCGGGTCAGGCGAGCGGAAACGCTCGACGAACATCGCGCCCGTGCGGATGTTGCGCAGCTTGGCCTGGATGAAGGCGCGGAGATTGCCCGGCGTGCGGTGCTCCACCGAAAACACCAGGTGAAGATCGTCCTTGAACTTGATAACCATGCCCGGGCGCATCTGCGTTGCGGGAATCGACATTGAAAAACCTCTGACTTTGGTTGAGTTGAACTTGTGCTGTGAGTTTTGTCCGGCGAGGCGCCCAATCCGAGCGTCCGGTCCCCGAAACCTCAATCATTGTATCGCAGCAGTTTTCCGTAACAGGGCTCAGATGAGAGGCGAGGCGCTCCCGCGCGGGCGCCCTACGCGGGCAGCGGTCACATCGTGACGTATATTTGCCCTTTGGGGTGAGGCTCCCATTGGTCGTTGGAAAGATATTTGCGCCGACCAGTGGGAGGCCCACGCCGAAGGCGGTATACGCGTCACGAAAGTGATCGCCCCACGCGCAGTGGGCCCGTCAGGCAGGCTAGAAAGTGGCTCAGTGGCCGCCGAACAGTTTCTTGAAGAACCGCCCGATCGAGTGAAAGACATTGCCCGACGGCGGGGCGGCCGGAGGCGGAGATGCCTGTGCCGTTCCCGCGCTCTTCGGCTCTGCACTGGACTCATTCCCCGTAGCGCTCGCGGGAGCAGGCGTCCCCGTTCCATCCGCCGATCCCACAGTCCCGGCACTTTCGCCATAACTCATCGAGGTCGAAACCTGTGCATGCACCTGCCCCGCCGGAGCCTGCGGAGGCGAGCTCACCGGAGCCAGCCCAGCGCTCTCCGCGGCAGGGAAGGGATGCTGCTCCGCCGCCGTCCTCGCCGCAACGGAAGCTGCGGTTGCCGCACCCGGCGCGGCAACCGCGGCTCCCCGCGCAGCCGCAGCTCCGGCGTCCGCCACCGAGACCACCGGCACCGCCGGGCACCCGCACGGCTCACTCTCGTGGTCCACAACCTCCTTCAGGCTGCCATGCTCGAACAGCACATGTTGCCCCGGCTTGATCTCATAGCTCGCTTCGCCGAACGGATCGCTCACCCCCAGCGTGGGAGCCGTCGCCCCGCGATTCTCTACGCACGTATCGCCGTTGCGCGCCACCCGCACCCTCAGATCCAGCGCGCCCGCCGACCGCATCGTGAACCGAAGGTCCGGCGTCATCACCACATCGCTCGTCGTCACCGGAGCCGCCACCTCAATCGCCCCGCGATCGAGCGCCAGCAGCAACGGAGCCTGCGCTTGCGCTGCGCCGTTGCCCGCCGTCACATGCAGCCCGCTGGTCGAGCACACCCGTACCGCGCCGCCGCGGCTCAGCGCAATCTCGGCCGTCCTGTCCTTCGCCGTCACCGTCGAGGCTCCCACCAGCACCGCCCGGCCGTTCGAGACCTCGAGCGCCCCCGAAACCGTTGCGTCCGCCACCCCCACCGACCCAATCGGCTGCGCCTGCTGTGCCCAGCCTACAGAAGATACGGTCAAGCACAGCGAGCCATATCCAAGGGCGCACAGCAGGTTATACCCAGGGCCACACCGCCGCCTCAACCCTCTCGCTCGCCGGCCCATGCCCATGCGTCTCCTTACATCTTCAAAAAGTTGGCGATGATCTCTTTACCGTGCGAGGTCAGCACGCTCTCGGGATGAAACTGCACTCCCTCAATGGGAAGCTCGCGATGCCGCAAGCCCATAATCGTCTCCTCGCCCGTCACCGCGTCCACCGTCCGGGCCGAGATCTCCAGCTCCTCCGGCAGCCCCTTCGGGCTCACGATCAGCGAGTGGTACCGCGTGCACGTCATCCGCGAGGGAATCCCGGTAAAGATCGTTCGGCCGTCATGCTCTACCTCGCTCGTCTTGCCGTGCATCAGCTTGGGAGCCCGGATCACCTCGCCTCCGAACGCCGCGCCGATCGCCTGGTGCCCCAGGCAGACCCCAAGGATCGGAACCTTCTTCTCGGCCCGCGCAAAGTGCCGGATCAGGCCCATGCTGATCCCCGCGTCCTGCGGCGTGCACGGCCCGGGCGAGATCAGGATGCGGTCCGGGTGAAGGTTTTCGACCTCCTCCGGCGTCAGCTCGTCATTGCGCTTCACCACCATCTCGGCGCCCAGCTCACCCATGTACTGCACCAGGTTGTAGGTAAACGAATCGTAGTTATCCAGAACAAAGACCATGGTTCTTCTGATTCTACGCCGTAGACGGCAAGCCCTCCCCGCACAGGCAACGGAGCCGCCTCTTCCGGGCTCTTATCTGTCTGGGAGACAACGAGCGATGCAAATCGACCTCAGCCGCTGGAAGCACTTCACCGCGATGGCTCTCATCGGAGACGGAGTCATGGGCATGGTCCATCCGCGCCGCGACTCCCGCGCCTGGCAGTATGGCCCCAAGCCCTGGCAGAGCCTCATGCACTCCCTCGAAGACCACCCCAATCTCACCCGCCTCATCGGAGCCGCGCAGGTCGCCGGTGGTATCCTCTGGGTCCTGCACTCGGAAGAGAAGCCCTCCACCCTCGACGCATCCGCTACGAAAGGCGCTCCCCGCCGCCGCATCGCATAAAACTGGAGAAGAAAGAGCGTGTGCGCGCGGCAGCGCAGAGTCTAGAAGCCTCGAGCCTTCTCGATCGCCCTCACCACCGCCTGAGCCTTATTCCGGCACTCCTCGAACTCCTTCTCCGGAACCGAGTCCGCCACAATCCCCGCGCCCGCCTGGATATATCCGCGCTCGCCATTCATATACAGCGTGCGAATCGCGATGCACGAGTCCAGATTCCCGCTGAAGTCCGCATACAAAATGCTTCCGCCATACACCCCGCGCCGCGCCGGCTCCATCTCGTCGATAATCTCCATCGCCCGCACCTTCGGAGCTCCACTCAGTGTCCCGGCAGGGAAGCACGCCCGGAACGCATCGATCGGCTCCAGACCCTCCCTCAGCCGCCCCTCGAGCGCGCTCACCAGATGCATCACATGGCTGTAGCGCTCGACGAACATCAAATCCTTCACCCGCACCGACCCAAACTCGCTCACCCGGCCCACATCGTTGCGCCCCAGGTCCACCAGCATGATGTGCTCGGCGCGCTCCTTCTCGTCGTTGCGCAGCTCAGCCTCAATCGCGCGATCCTCTACTTCGTCAGCGCTGCGATGCCGCGTTCCCGCAATCGGCCTGTACTCCACTTCGCGCCCATGCACCCGCACCAGAAGCTCCGGCGACGACCCCACAATATGGTGCGCCGCAGCCTTCTTCTTCGAGCCCGAATCCTCCAGCCCAAAGCGCAAAAAGTACATATACGGCGAAGGATTCACAATCCGCAGCGCGCGATACACCTCAAATGCATCCACCCCCGGCTCGCAGTCGAACCTTTGCGAGAGCACGCACTGAAACACATCGCCAGCGGCAATATATTCCTTCGTCCTCTCCACCGACTTCAAAAACGCAGCCTTCGAGGTCCGCGGTGCCAGCTTCAACTTCCCCGCCGGCTTCTTCTTCCTCAGCCCAGGCAGAGTCCCCGCCAGCCTCTTCTCCAGCTTATTCAGCCTCCGCACCGCTCGCGCATACGCTCCTTCGCGGTTCTCCCGAGAAAGATCGGTGGTCACGATCAGATAAATCTGCTTCTTTACATGATCGAAGACCAGCACCTGGTCGAAGAACATCAAGCAAGCATCCGGAACCCCCAGCTCGTCCTTGGCTCTCTCCGGCAGCCTCTCGATCTGCCGCACCACATCGTAGGCAAAGTACCCCACCGCGCCCGCGGTAAACGGAGGCAACCCCGCCAGCTTCGCGGGCTTGTGCCCATTCAGCGCCTGCTTCAGCTCCGCAAACACATCGCCCGTAAACCGCCGCTCGCGCTTGCCCTCCCGAACCACCAGATCGTTGCCCCGCGCAATCATCTTCTTGTACGGCTCGATCCCAATAAACGTGTAGCGGCCCACGTGCTCGCCGCCCTCCACCGACTCCAGCAGAAACGCCTCCGGCTCCTCCGCCGCGATGCGCAAAAATGCCGAGACTGGCGTCTCCAGATCCGCCGCCACCGCGCGGTACACCGGCACCAGCGTGTGCGACCGGCTGAGCTTCAAAAAGTCTTTTTCTGCGGGAAGAGTATTCGTAGCGGAGACAGGCATACTGCCTCCATCATACCGCTGCCGCGGGGGCCCCCACTCCGCTCGGCCGGCAGGCAGAAGTCTTCCCTCAAACCCTGGCGAACGGAATATATCTCCGCATTGAATCCTCCCCCGCCGCGTCCTATACTCAGCGAGGTTCGAGCCCAGGCCTCAAACCGGGGAGACAACAATGGCCGCAGAATCATCCGCAACCGCACCAAAGGACATCACCATGGAGACCCTGACCCTCGAGCACGAGACCAATCCGTGGGAGGCCCAGGCGGCCCGCTTCGAATTCGCTGCCAAAAAGCTCAACCTCGACCGTGGCATCTGGAAGGTCCTCAGCCAGCCCTCCCGCGAGATCATCGTTCACTTTCCCGTCGCCATGGACGACGGCACCGTCGAGGTCTTCACCGGCTATCGCGTCCAGCACTCCGTCGCCCGCGGCCCCGGCAAAGGCGGCATCCGCTACGCCCCCGACGTCTCCCTCGACGAGGTCCGCGCCCTCGCTTCCTGGATGACCTGGAAGTGCGCCGTCGTCAACATCCCCTTCGGAGGCGCCAAAGGCGGCGTCATCTGCGACCCGCGCAAGCTCTCCCAGACCGAGCTCGAGCGCATCACCCGCCGCTACACCGCCGAGCTCATCGAGTTCCTCGGGCCTGAAAAAGACGTCCCCGCCCCCGACATGGGAACCGACGAGCAGACCATGGCCTGGATCATGGACACCTACTCCATGCACATGCGCCAGACCGTCAACGCCGTCGTCACCGGCAAGCCAGTCAACCTCGGCGGCTCGCGCGGACGCACCGCCGCCACCGGCCGTGGCCTCTCCGTCGTCTGCGACGAAGCCCTCAAGACCCTCTCGATGCCCGTCGCAGGCTGCCGCGTCATCGTGCAGGGCTTCGGCAACGTCGGCTCCAACGCCGCGCGCCTGCTGGCCGAAAAGGGCTACACCATCATAGGCATCTCCGAGTACGACGGCGGCCTCTTCAACCCCGACGGCATCGACATCCCCGCGCTGATCGAGCACAAAAAAAACACCCGCACCATCACCGGCTTCGTTGGAGCCAAGGCCGTCGACAAGGGCGAGCTGCTCACCTATCCCTGCGAGATCCTTCTTCCCGCCGCGACCGAAAACGTCATCACCAGCCGCAACGCCGCGCAGCTCCGTTGCAAGATCCTCTGCGAGGGAGCCAACGGCCCCACCACGCCCGTCGCCGACGAGATCCTCGCCGACAAAAAAATCTTCGTCGTCCCCGACATCCTCGCCAACGCCGGCGGCGTCACCACCAGCTACTTCGAGTGGGTGCAGGACCGCATGGGCTACTTCTGGACCGAGGCCGAGGTCAACCAACGCCTCGACCACATCATGACCGAGAGCTTCCGCGACGTCATCACCTACGCCCAGAACCACAGCGTAAACAACCGCATCGCCGCCTACATGCTCGCCATTGACCGAGTAGCCTACACCACGCGCCAGCGCGGCATCTACGCCTGAACAACAACCGGCTCCGGAGACTAAAGGGCCCGGGGACTTGAACGTAGCTTCTAATCCCTGAGCCCTGACCCCGGCAAATCTCTAAATCCTAATCCTTAAAAAGGTGTCATCCTGAGCGAAGCGACCGAAGGGAGCGCAGTCGAAGGATCTGCGTTTTTTGCAGGATTTCCGTCGAGTCGGGCAAAGGAGCGTGAACCCATGCATCGTCTCTCCATCCTTACCCTTGTGCTGTTTTCAGGATTCTCTGCAACCTGCCGCGCGGGCCCACTCCGCGTGGGGCGGTCACTTCGTGACGCGTATACCGCCTTTGGCGTGGGCCTCCCGCTGGTCGGTGTAAAGATTTATGCAAGCGACCAACGGGAGCCCCACCCCGAAGGGAGTACACCCCCACGACGTGGGCGCACCACGCGGAGTGGGCCCGGCCGACAGGCCATCGTCTCTCCTCCTCCAAAAGCGCAGCCTAAGGCGTAACCACCAGCTTCACCTTCTGCGAAACCACCGCCCCCCCCACACTCCCCGACACCGTAACTGTATATGTCCCCGGCCGCGTCCCCAGATCCGTACACCCCCCCGTGCCGCATCCCGTCATCGCGCCCATCGCCAACACCGCGCACAGAATCCCCAGCAGCCGGGCCATCTTCCGCCGGGGAACGAAAAGCAGCATCAACAACACAGCACCCTTCGCCGAAGCATCCCCATAAGGCACCAAAGACCCGCAGTCCCGGGGAGCCGACGTCGTAATCTTCAACATGCCAGCATCAAAGGAGCACGCAGCCTCCGCCGGAAGTCCGCTGCAGCTCAACCCAACCGTCTTCGCCGATCCCCCCGAGACCGCCACCGGCATCTGCACCCAGTCGCCCGCCGCCACCGTTACGGTGCCTGCCCCCAGCGTCAGCACTGGAGGCCCCGCCGGAGGAGCCACGACCTGCGTCACCTCCACATTCACTGGAGCCGACAGGCTCGCCGCCGTCCACGCATCCCCCTGATACGCCGCCACCAGGCTGTGGCTCCCGACACCTAGTGTCGACATGCTCCACGCAGCCACCCCATCGCTTACCCGCACCGATCCCAGAACCGTCTTCCCATCCGAGAACCCCACCGTCCCGCCCGGCCCGGTCGACGCTATAGCCTGTGAGCCCGCAGCCGCATTCGCCGCCATCTCTACCTTGGCCGTCAGCACCACGCTCTGTCCCGCGCTTACGGCCCCCGCATTCACCCCCAGCACCGTCGTCGTCGCCGCCAGCAGCCCCGTCACCGTCTCATGCAGCACCGTGCTCGACGATCCCTCCGAGTTCCCATCCCCCGCATAGACCGCCGTAATCGCATGGTCGCCTGCCGTCAGCATCACCGCCGCCAGCGCCGCCTGCCCGTTTGCATCGAGCGGAGCTTCGCCCATCTCCCGCGCCCTGCCCGTCTCAGCCCCATCCAGAAACCGCACCATCCCCGTCGGCCTCCCATGCGCCCCGGCCACCTGTGCCGTGTAGACCACACCGCCGCCCACAGCCATCGGGTTCGCCGAGCTCGCCACCGCCGCCGTCGTCGTATCCTTCGCCACCGCCACCGTCACCTCATTCGACGTCGCCCTCGCATGCGTCCCATCCCCCGAATACACCGCTGCAAACGCGTGCGTTCCCGCCGAAAACACCGTCCCCTCCGGGCAGCTGGACCCATTCGCCAGCGTCAGCACGCAGAAGCTCGCCCCCCCGTCATAGAACGTCACCGTCCCCGAGACCTGCGCCCCATCCCCCGCCGTCACCTGCGCTACCCCATCGATCTCCTGCCCGTAGATCAGCGCCGACGGAGTCTTCACCGCGAGTGTGACCGTGCTCGCAGCCTTCGTCGCCGCCCCGGCGCTCGACGAGACCAAAAGTAATGCAGCCACCTTGTATATCCGCTCACGCATCGTCATCATGACGAGTTCCTTATCGGCCCGCCCCGTCCCGAAGAACAGTCGCAGGGGGTAGAATTCCCTCGCGATCCCAAGGGAGCTTCCCATGCGCGTACGCCCCGCCCCTCTGCTTGTCCTCACCCTCTGCCTGGCCACCCGTCCCCCGGCAACTGTGGCAGAATGATCTCAACGACTCCCCCGGCGAGTCCTTCCGGCCGGGCCCGAATCACCGCGCGATGAATCTTCCGAACTCCATCACGATGAGCCGCATTGCGGCGATCCCCCTGCTCATCTGGATCCTCTCCCCCGCCTTCCCCCTCCAGGGCCACGGCCACGCCGGCCTCGGCGGCGGCGAGCAGGAGATCATCGCCTCCATCGTCTTCATCCTCGCCTCCATTACCGACGGCGTCGACGGCTACCTCGCCCGCAAGCGCGGCCAGATCACCACCATGGGCATCCTCCTCGACCCCCTCGCCGATAAGCTCATGGTCTCGGCCGCCTACATCGTTCTGGTGGCCTACAACCCCCGCATCGTCCCGCCCTGGATCGCCGTCGTCGTCATCGGCCGCGAGTTCCTCGTCTCCGGCCTCCGCTCCATCGCCGCCACCGAGGGCTTCACCATCGAAGCCTCCGAGATCGGCAAGCTCAAGACCGTCATCCAGATCGTCTCCGTCGTCGCCGCCATCCTCGCCCACCGCTGGGACTACTGGCTCTGGTTCCCCGGCTTCCACGGAGGCTTCGTCATCGCGGTCCGCTTCATCGCCCTCACGGCCATCTACTGGATGACCATCGTCTCCATCATCTCCGCCGTCGATTACTTCGCAGCCTTCTGGAAGAAGATCGACCGCGCCTCTGAGAGCAAACGCAAACGCCGCAGCTTCGTCCTCAGTCGCAAGACCAAGCCCACCCCACCCAGTCCCGAACACCCCTCCAGAATCGGTTAAGCGAGGTCGACGAGACCCAGGCGCCCTGCCGGAAAAATTCGACCTATGAAAAGCCGGCTTGGCCCAACGGAAAGCAGGCCGAAGCGCTGAAATTCGTTCGAAGCGCCCTTTTGTGCCTTATGCCACGCATCGTCTGCCCTGGCCACAAAAGCGAATCGCCAGCCCACAAGCGTCTCAAGACACGACCTTACTTCTTCGGAACAGAGAGGGTGATATTGCGGTAGAGGATGACGCCGTGATGATCCCCCTGCAGATAGAACGGTCCCGGCTCGGCCTCATTGCTGTCAAGAGCGCCTCCGGTCGGGCCGGGAATCTCGACATGGTCGTGGTACACCTTGCCATCGCGCAAAACCGTCACATGCCTGCCTACAAGGGTCACGTCGAAGGCCGTCCATCGTCCCAGCCCAGGCTCCGAGCTCTCCGGCGGAGGATAGTAGCTGTAGATCGCTCCCATCTCATGCGACGGAAGCTTGCCTCCCTCGGTTCCCACCTGCAGCTCATAGCGGCCGCGCAGATAGATGCCGCTGTTGCCGCCCTCCGGGCAGTTCACCTCAATATGCAGCTTGAAGTCCTGGAACTTTTCCGTGGTCATGATGTTGGCCGCCGGGCGTATCTTTTGACCGGGCACCTCAGGATTGTCGTTCACCAGCTCGCCATCCCGCGCCACCCACCTGTTGTTCTCGACGCTCCCGATCGGCTCCCAGCCTTTAAGATCCTTGCCGTCGAAGAGAGGCCTGGGCTTCGTCCATCTCTTTGGCATCGGCCGGTCGAGCGAAGGCGCTTTAACGCCGGCGAGCGCCGGGCCGTCGGCTCCGCCGCGCTTCTCAATGCCGGTCAGCCTGCCCGCGCCGGGCGACGTCAGCTCCCACCGGACGGCCGAACCGGGGCCCGCCTCCCCCAGAGCCACAATCAGCTTGCCCGACTCAACACTGGCCCCCGCGATCGGACGCCATGCTCCGCCTCTCGGCTGAAAGCGGCCTTCAATCTTGCCACCGTTCTCCGTCAGCTCCATCCATTGCGGATAAGGCTTGCCTGTGGCGGGGGTCACCGTCATATCCCAACGGCCCAAAAACTCTTTGGCGTCTTGCGCGGCGGCGGCGGACGAGGCCAGAGCGCTCGCCAGGATCGATACAAACAGGGTCTTCATTTTCACGCGTTGAGTGTAACGTCTTTCGGCCCAGAAATGTCACCTGTTCTCTTCGAAACCCTTCCACCCCCTCGAGATCCGTCAAAACGACAGCGTTCCTTCGGTCCGTAGAGAGCGATCAGATGGATGGCGCCTGAGCACGGATGGGACCCGGGCACGGACGAGAACAGCATGGACGGACCTGCATGGATGAGACTTGCATGGCCGGACCAGCACGAACGGACCTGGCTTAAATCGCATCCGAGTGGTCGGATGTGCAAGCCATTCGAGCGAATCTCGAACCGCCCCGTTAAGGGCACGGCTTCAGCCGCGCCACAAAAACCACATAGAGGGAAGCGGCTTCAACCGCTGAGCTACGCTCCCTTCGCGCGAAAGCGCGAACCTCCCTGCTAGAGTTCTCCCTGCCATGAAAATCCTCTTCGCCCTCGCGCTCTTCGCCACCGCCCTCCAAGCCCAAACCCCCGAGGTCCCCGACTGGGCCCAGCCCGGCTCCCCCACCCACAAGCAGGTCCCTCCCCCCGCCGACTTCCACCGCCCCGCCCGAACCTCCAACACCCCCATCGGCCTCTTTGAAGGCCAGTCCGACATCGGCTCCGCCCTCGTCCCCGGTTCCTCCAGCTACGACCCCGCCGCCAAGCAGTACACCCTCCACTCCGCCGGCTATAACATCTGGTACTCCCGCGACGAGTTCCGCTTCCTCTGGAAGAAGATGTCGGGCGATCTCTCCCTCGCCGCCGACGTTACCTTTCCCGACCCCAAGGGCTACAACGACCGCAAGGCCGTCCTCGTCCTCCGCCAGAGCCTCGACGACGACTCCAAAGAGATCATGACCGGCGAGCACGGCACCGGCATGGTCCATCTCGCCGCCCGACCCGAGCGCGGAGCCAACTTCCGCGACTACGAGTACCGCCTCTCCGCCGTCGGTCTCCCCACCAGCACCAACCCCAACTCCCGCGTGGACATCCTCCCCAAACGCATCGGCATCGAGCGCCACGGCGATCAGGTGGCTCTCTACCTCTCGCTCGAAGGCGAGCCCCTCCACCAGTTCGGCCCTCCCATCACCATCCACTTCGAAGGCTCCATCTACGTCGGCATCGGCTTCACCTCGCACCTTCCCGCGACCCCCGACACCGCCATCCTCTCCAACGTCATCCTCGAAAACTCCGCAGGAAAAGTTCACTAGGCGCTGCCGCGCAGTGGGCCCGCGCGGCAGCGCCAGAGTGCCGATCTGATCCCTCCCATCTGCTACTCTTAAAGAAGTAAAAAGAAGGGCTCCCGCTATGGGAGCCCTTCCTTTTGCTCCAGAAGAGAGCGTCAGCTCCTGGAGAACTTCCGGCGCAGCATCCCGGCTCCCATCAGGGCTCCGGTGCCGATCAATGCGATGCTGGAGGGTTCGGGAACAGCCGGTGCGACGGGGATGTAGTCATACGTGACGGTGCCGTTGAGATTGTTTATATAGCCGGCGGCAGGGTATCCGCCTCCGGACGCGTCGGCGACTGCCCCGTATACCGCAAGCTGGAATTGCCCGGTACCGATAATGTCAGCGGTAAAAGTCGATGGATCCACGTTGTCCTGTGATCCCGAAAACATGAGCGAGAAAGAGGGTGAGGGCAAAACAACGGTCTCTTTACCCGCTTGATACCCCATACCCGCATCGGCAATATCAAAATCGACATAGCACCCGATTCCCATCTCGGAGGTGCAGAACCCGGTGATGCCTACGGTATAGGCGACCGTTACGCTGGTCAGGGTTCCAAGAGAGGGATTGAATTGATTCATTTCGCTTGTCGGTGCAGGGGGTTCGTATCCGAGTAAACCATCGGGAGCGGTAAAGGTCTGGGTAATGGTATCGGCATGAACGGCGGTAACCGTAGTCAGGACAAAACCGGCGATGGCGAGCGATAGGAGGGATAAGCGCATGGGGAGAGTTCCTAGTTTTGAGATGAACGGCGTTTTGAGATCGACGGTTTTGCGATTAAACGGCGGCAGAGTCCGCTGAAATTGTCTCTCTGAAGCAGAGCCGTCCTGCAAAAATGTGGAGGAAAACTGAAATAAATTCTTCACGCTTTCCCGAGCCGCCATCGCAGGAAGGCTTCTCACTACGCGGTCAGGGAACGGACCTCCAGATCGAAGTCCAAACCCAGGTCCAGACCTAAGTCTTTTCTCCCTAAGACTTTGTGCAAAAACAGGGGAGGGCTGCCGCAGGCTGCGAAGCGAAGAAGCCTACTGCAGGATCGGCACCCCGCCCAACTCGCCCGCGATCCTCGCCTGCCACTCCGCCGGACCCGTCCGGTGCACGCTCACACCCTTCGAATCGACGGCGACGGTAACCGGCATGTCCACGACCTCGAACTCGTAGATCGCCTCCATCCCCAGGTCCCCGAAGGCCACCAGCCGCGAGCTGCGAATCGCCTTCGAAACCAGATAGGCTGCTCCACCGACCGCCATCAGGTAGACCGCGCCGAACTCCTCGATCGCATCGATGGCCACCTGACCGCGCTCCGCCTTCCCGACCATGCCCAGCAGCCCCGTCTCGGCCAGCATCTGCCGCGTGAACTTGTCCATGCGCGTAGCCGTCGTCGGGCCGGCCGGACCGACTGCTTCGTCCCGCACCGCATCGACCGGACCGACGTAGTAGATGAAGCGGTTCTTGAAGTCGACCGGAAGCCTCGCCCCGCGGTTCAGCATGTCCGTCATGCGCTTGTGCGCGGCATCGCGGCCCGTGAGCAGCTTGCCGTTCAGCAGCAGTACCTCGCCCGGCTTCCACGTCTGCACCTCCTCGTGCGTGACTGTGTCCAGATTCACGCGCCGAGCGCTCGAAGAGTCGTAGGTCAGCTCCGGCCAGGCTTCGAGCGACGGCGGCTCGAGCGCCACCGGTCCCGAGCCGTCCAGATGAAAGTGAGCGTGCCGCGTGGCCGCGCAGTTCGGAATCATCGCGACAGGAAGGTTGGCCGCGTGGGTCGGATAGTCCAGAATCTTGATGTCGAGTACGGTGGTCAGGCCGCCGAGGCCCTGTGCTCCGATGCCGAGCTGGTTGATCCTGTTGTAGAGCTCGACGCGCAGTTCCTCAATTTTGCTTAGTTTTTGACCTTCAGCCCCGCGCGCGATCAGCTCCTGCATGTCGATCGGGTCCATCAAGGACTCCTTCGCCAGCGCCATCGCCTTCTCCGCCGTACCTCCAATGCCGATACCCAGCATTCCCGGCGGGCACCATCCCGCGCCCATCGTAGGCACTGTCTTGACCACCCAGTCGACGATCGAGTCCGAAGGATTCAGCATGACGAACTTCGACTTCGCCTCCGAGCCTCCGCCCTTGGCCGCGACGGTCACATCGACGTTGCCCCCCTCAACCATCTCGACCGAGACCACCGCGGGCGTGTTGTCGCCGGTGTTCTTGCGCGAGAAGGCCGGATCGGCCAGGATGCTGGCGCGAAGCTTGTTGTCCGGATGGTTGTAGGCGCGGCGCACGCCTTCGTCGACCATCTGCTGCACGGTCATCAACGGCTTTCCGTCATTGTCCCAGCGCGTCTCCATCCCGACCTTCACGAAGGCGGTCACGATGCCAGTGTCCTGACAGACGGGACGATGACCCTCGGCGCACATGCGCGAGTTGATGAGGATCTGCGCCATCGCATCCTTGGCGGCGGGTGACTGCTCGAGCTCCCAGGCGCGGGTGAGATTGGTGATGAAGTCCTCAGGATGGTAGTAGCTGATGTACTGCAGGGCGTCGGCGACGGACTGGATGAAGTCGGATTGCTGGATGGTGGCCATGACTGCGGTGTTCCTCGGAGCGATTCAATCAGTGGATTCGCTCAATTTTAGGATGTCTTTCATGTCGTTGTCTCATTCGGGGCATCAACCGGCGCATCTAACCGCGTTGAGGATCAAATATATGCACGATATCCGCACCGAAACGGATTCTCTTGGCTTTGTTGATGTTCCTGCCGAAGCACTCTATGGAGCCCAGACGGCACGTGCGGTTACCAACTTTCCCATCAGCGGTCTGAAGGCGAGTCCGTTTTTGATTCGGGCTCTGGCGATGGTCAAGCTGGCTGCTGCCGAGGCCAACACCGAGCTCGAGCTGATCACCGAAGAGCAGGGAAGAGCCATCGCGCAGGCGGCGCAGGAGGTGCTCGATGGACAGCACCATGAGCACTTCGTCGTCGACGTCTTCCAGGCGGGCGCAGGCGTGAGCCTGCATATGAACACCAACGAGGTGCTGGCGAATCGAGCCAGCCAGATCCTCGGCGAGCCGCTGGGCAGCTACAGGAAAATTCATCCGAACGACCATGTGAACTACGGGCAATCGACCAACGACGTCTTTCCGACGGCGATGCGGCTGAGTGCCCTGCTGGCGCTTGAAGGTCTCTATCCGGTGCTTACATCGCTGGCGTCGAGCTTTGTCGCGAAGGCTGAGGAGTTTCGCGACGTTCTTACGGCTGGCCGCACGCACATGCAGGATGCCGTTCCGATCACACTGGGGCAGGAGTTCGACGCCTATGCGGCGGCGGTGCGTGAGGCCGCGGCTTCGATTCGCCGGAACGCGGTTACGCTGTGCCCGCTGGGGCTGGGCGGATCGGCGGTGGGAACAGGGCTCAACACGCATCCGGCGTATCGCGAGAAGGCGGTAATGAAGCTGTCGCGTATCTCAGGGTTCGAGCTGCATCCGGCCTATGATCTTCGCTACGCGATGCAGTCGTGCGCTCCGATGGCCGACGTCTCGGGCGCGCTGCGCGGGCTCGCGCTCGAGATGATCCGCATCTCGAACGATCTTCGATTGATGTCTTCAGGACCGAACACGGGCTTCAACGAGATTCATCTTCCCAGCCTGCAGCCAGGCTCGAGCATTATGCCGGGCAAGGTGAATCCCGTGCTGGCCGAGCTGACCGCGATGGTAGGGTTTCAGGTGGTGGGCAATGATACGACGGTCGCGATGGCGGTGCAGGCGGGACAGCTGGAGCTGAATGTGATGATGCCGGCGATGGCGCATGCCACGCTCGAGTCGATCGTGATTCTGACCAACACCCTCCGCGAGCTCGATGTGAATTGTATCCGGGGAATCACGGCCAACCGCGAGCGCAATGCTTTTTATGCCGCGAGCACGGTCGCGTTGGCGACGGCGCTGAACCCTTATATCGGCTATCAGAAGGCGGCGGAGCTGGTGAAGGAGTCGGTGGCGACGGGACGTCCCATCGTCACGCTGGCTCGTGAGAAGAATTTTCTAAGCTCGGAGCAGATGGCCGAGATCCTCGATCCCAGGAAGATGACTGAGCCCCGCGTTAAGGAAACTTAGAGAAGGAAAGGCGATGGCCTGCCGACCGGGCCCACTACGCTTGTCCACCCCACAAACGAAGACCTGTTTGTGGGGTGGACAAGCGCAGTGGGCCCGCGCGCAGCGCAGCTTTTGATTCTTCCCCGAAGCGCTACTTGATTCTGCCGAACCGATAGACAATTCCGAGGTTCACACCCAGGTTGTTCTGGATGGTTCCACCCCAGGTTGAGCCGAGGTAGGTCGGGGTGACCCGGAAGGCCAAGTTGGGATAGAAGTTGTAGTCCAGATTGGCTCCGACGGAGAAGACGGCGCGAGTCTCGGACGGCCAGATGCCGAGATCCTGAGCGGGAATGCGCTTCGATCCGGAGTCGAACTTGCCGATGCCGGCGCCGACGGTTCCGAAGACGCTGACCGCGTACTTCTCCCTCTGGTAGAAGCGGTAGTTCGGTCCCGCCATGAAGGTGTATTCGGAGATCTGCGGATTATTGATGTTGAAGATGGTGTTGCCGACCTTGGCGTTGCCGTAGGCTCCGCGGACGTCGGCGAGGACTCCGAGCTTCGGGGTGAAGTAGCGGGTCCCGGAGAGCCAGAAGGTGACCTCGTTATTCTTCTGCAGGTCCTCGCCGGAGCGGAAGCGGAGATAGCCGCCGCCTCCGCCGACTTCCCACTTGTGGGCATAGGTGTCCTGAATGATGCGCTCGATGCGCGCCCTGCGATTGGCATTGGTCTCGCGCCTGGGATGGAGAAACTGGGCCTGAAGGGAGGTGGCCCCGCTGGCTAAGAAGACGGCTGCCAGCGCGGCTGCCGCACACTTCACACTAAACCTGAAACCGAACATCAACGATTACCTCTCGACGAGCTGAGCCTTGCTATGGTGGAACCTGGGGGCGCGGGCAGGAAAATGCCGCCGCGAGCCATCCTCTTATTAGAACATCCGCGGGCGGGGAAGCGGCTCTTCCTGCGCAATTTGCTGGGGAAAGGGCGTGGGTTTATGGCGAAGAAGAGCGGCGGAGGGATAGGAGGGCTGCTGCTGGGATTTTTTCTCGGCGTAGCGGCGACTATCGGGGGAGCCTACGCGTGGCTTCAGTTCGGCAAGCCTCCCGCGAGCGTCCGTCAGGTGACTCTTCCCATAGAGAGACAGCTGGGGGTGGCGCCTGGACAGGATCATCATCACGTGAAGAGAGTTCCTCCTTTCGGCATCAGCGAAGACGTCTTCGAGGATGGAGCCAAGGTCTACCGCAGGCGATGCGCGAGCTGTCATGGAGTCCCCGGCCGGGATGCCAGGACCAGTGGGCGGCCTGCACCGCAGCTTTGGAAGCAGGCTGAGGGAGGAGGAGCCGTGAGCGATGAGGATGCCGGCGAGATTTATGGAAAGATCGCTGACGGCGCACCCTCCGAGGGAATGCCGGCTTACGCAGGGAAGCTATCCGATACAGAGATATGGCAGGTCACCCTGCTGGTTAAGAACGCGGGAAAGGAGATTCCCGATCCTGTCGTGAAGATTCTTGGAGGCCAGTAGCTCGCAGGCGAAGAGGTAAACAAAAAGGCCCGGTCGGAGAGATCTTCCGGCCGGGCCTTCTCGCGCTGGTTTAGTGCAGGGTGTAGGTTACGCCGGTCACGAACTGCAGGCTGTTCTTGTTGAACCCAAAGGCAGGGTTGTTGAGGTAGTTGTCCAACAAGTTCAGGCTGAGGCTGAAGCGATGATAGACGGGAAGCGCGAGGCCGAGGTTGCCGATGGCGGACCAGGCGTCAGTGTTATTCCACGACTGGATGTAGGTCCCGCTCTCGGTGAGCAGGATCTTGCCGGGGAGGGTGCGCTTGTAGGCCTCGCCGAAGGAGGAGCCGATCAGGTTCTGGTCGGGGGTCGTGGGCAAAGGAGCTCCCAGCTGAACGTCGGCCTGGGTGGGCTGGATGAAGCGCTGGCTCTCGTAGTGGAGGTCCGCCTTGACGTCGAGCTGGTGGACCGGGGTCTGGAAGACGGTGTACCCGAGGCCACCGCCGTAGATCTGCTGGAAGTTCAGGCCTTGCGAGAAGTTGTGGTCGTAGGAGAGGCCGCCGAGCGCATAAAGGCGCGAGCTGAGGTACTTGTCATGCTCGAAGTCGGTGTGGAAGATGCTGGTCTTGGCTACGGCCGCCGGGGTGGGTGGATTGGTCTGCGGGACGGTCGGCTGGGTCAGCTTGCCGTAGGTCTCGAGCAGATTAAAGGTAGTGCGGGTGCGGGGAGGCAGATAGGCCACGGTGGGAATCGCGCGGATGAGCGAGACTCCGGCGGTGAGCGTCTGGCCGTAGGAGGTGGACTGTAGCACGGTCGCTCCGCCGGTAATGCCGCCGTCCCATCCGCTAAAGATGCCGGGGTGCCCGTTGAGCTCCTTGTTGTAGGTGGCTCCGTCGACGATGTAGCCTACGTCCTTGCTGGCGATGGTCTGCGAGTTTCCGCCGGGAGCGGTCTCCTTCACGGCACCGTCTTCGACGGCGACGGTCTCAGCCTGCCTCGGAGCGTGGGTGATCTTGTCGTCCTTCTTGAGGACGACGAAGTTGGAGCTGGACTTCAGCTCCTTCACCTTGTCCATCGGGACCGTGATCTCTCCAACGGAGTCGCTCTTGAAGACGACACTGTCTCCAACTCCGCGCTCGAGTTTACCAGTCAACTGGTCTCCATTCTTAAAGAGGATCACGTCGGGGGCCGGGGTTGCGGCTTTGTCCTGGGCATGCAGGCTGAAGGGAAGCATGGCGCAGAACAGGCCGGTGAAAGCGAAGGGGCGAGCGAGGGTCCGGAGACCTCGCAGTCGAGAGGGGGGAGTCATATCCAGATTAGCTGTCATTCGTTTCCGGTGGTCGTACTCCAGGTTGGATTCAGCGTTTCGTTTCGCGAGCCTTAGAGGAATGGATTTGAGTTAACTCCTCTATTAGACACAGGTTCAGGTATGCAGGTTGTCAGGATGAGAACGATCAGTCTGTGAAAAAGAAGCCTCATTGGACCTCTTTCCGCGACAACGCGGGTGTGGAATCAGACCCGGAATCTGAGGGGAAGATGCGGTCTGCTCCGGATTCGGTGCATTTTTTTCGATGAAATGCTTGCCAATTGTTACTTCATCGGCATAGTATCCGTTTCGGCTTCGGTACAGTTCGCTTATCGCGCACGGCACTCGAAGGCGAAAGTGTTCGAAATGAGTTGTTTGTCTCACACCTTTCGTTTCAGTAAGAGTTACATATTCCATCTGCCTGCGGGGCGGCTTTGTGTCTCGCGGAGCGTCAAGGAAAGGTAAAAAACGATGGCTTGGTATGCCTATTGCATTGCTGAAAGACAGGCCTTCCCGGAGCTGAATCGGCATCGCCGTCCGATGCCCTTAACCGGAGTAACAGGCCTGTTTGGGAACCAGACCTTCCTCTTTCCAGCCAGTGATCTTGCGGTGGTCGTCTCGGAGCACAGTGCAGAAGATGCCGCCCGGATGGACCAGCAGGCGCAGAAAGACCACGCCCGTGTCATCGCTGACTGCTTCAAACATTCGACTGTCCTCCCCTTCCGTTTCGGGACCTCCTTTCAGGACGATGATGCTCTGCGCCGCTCCGTCCGATCCAATCAGCGTCATTTTCTGGCTAACGTCGAGCGTCTGCGCGGCAAGGCCGAGATGCACCTGAAGGTCTTGGTCGACGATACCTGCCCTGGAAACTCTCAACGGGATCTGACTGTAGGTCAGCAGTACCTGACCAGCCTGCGCGAGAGCGCGAGTCGTCAGCGCGAGCGCCAGTCCAAGGCGCGTGCGCTTTCGGTCCAGGTGCACCGCATGTTCCTTCCGCTTGCCGAGGAGATCACCTGCCGCCGGATGGACTCCGGCAAGATGCTTCTCGACATCGCTCACCTGATCGATAACAAGACGATTGAGCGCTACCAGAACAAGTACAGCTCGGCGATGCAGATGATGAAGGAGTGCCAGATGCAGCTCTCCGGGCCGTGGCCGCCCTATCACTTCGTGCACCGCAATACGCATCAGCACACGGCTTAAAGCATTTCTGGCTTATGGTTGATATAGGCGTAAAGCCTTTCTTGCTTATAAAAGGAGCGAATTCTCCCTCCCGGGATCCGATTCGCTCCTTTCGATTTGCCGCCAGAGAGGGTAAGCCTCATAGATTGTCCCGCTTCTGGGTCGGCAGACTACTTTTTCTTCCGCCCGGGCATCGCACAAATGCGGGATAGAAGTGAGGATCCCCTGTTTGTTCCATCCTATGGAACGAATCTGAGGGCCTTACGAATCCGCGGGACGAGGAGAATGGGCTCATGTCGAACAATAAGCGATGGAATATTTTGTACGCCTTGGTTTTTACCGGTTTGGTCTTGGGTGCGGGTTCTTCCAGAGCGCTGCGGGCTCAAGAGGCCAACCCGATGTCGCAGCAGGCTCCTCCGGACGACAACAAGATCACTAAGGAGTCCGAAGGCGTCTACCTGTATCGCGTGAAGGTGGTGCAGCGCGATCTGGATGCGGTGAACTATCTCCATCGCAGCGGATCGACCAGGATCGCCTTCCGCGGCACGCCTCTGCTGCCGATGGCCAAGGGCGACGCGAAGGTTACGAGCGAGCGCGGCGGAATCACCATCGAGGCTCGCTTCGAGGGCCTTACCCCGGCCAATGGATTCGGGCGGGAGTATCTGACCTATGTGCTCTGGGCGATTACGCCCGATGGCCGGCCGAATAACCTGGGTGAGATCCTTCCGGCGGGAAACAAGAACAACATCACCGTGACCACGGCTCTGCAATCCTTTGGCCTGGTGGTGACGGCGGAGCCCTACTTCTCCGTCACGCAGCCGAGCGACGTCGTGGTGCTCGAGAACCAGATCATCCAGGACAAGACCAACGGCGTGCTCGAGAAGGTCAACGCACATTACATGCTGTTGCCGCGGGGAACCTACGCGGAGACTGAGGGATCGAAGACGGTCGCCGAACCGATTACCCGCGATGAGAAGATGCCGCTTGAACTGTACCAGGCGAACAACGCGATTCGCATCGCTCAACAGGCAGGAGCGGACAAGTACGCCGCGGATATCTACAAGGAGGCGATGCTGGACCTGCGCAACGCGACGGACATTCTGAGCGGCAAGAAGCGCGACACCAAGATGGGCATCACCTATGCCCGTCAGGCCGTGCAGCGCGCCGAAGACGCTCGCCTGGTGACGCTGCGCAAGCAGGCGGCCGAGCGGCAGAGGAACTCGGATCTGGCACGTCAGGAGGCGCAGAATCAGGCCCAGCAGTCCGCTCTCGACGCGGAACGAGCCCGCGCCGCCCAAGCGCAGGCCGATGCGGAGCGAGCACGAGCGGAGGCTGCCGCGGCTCAGGCGCAGGCTCAGGCGGCTACTGCGAATAAGAGCGCGGATACAGCTACCGAAGCTCGCGAGCGGCTGCGGGCGCAGCTAAACACCGTGCTGGCCACCAGCGAGACGGCTCGCGGCCTGATCGTGAATATGTCGGACGTCCTCTTCGACACCGGCAAGTACACGCTCAAGCCGGCGACGCAGGTCAGCCTGGCCAAGGTCTCGGGCATCCTGCAGGCGTACCCGGGGCTGAAGCTGCAGGTGGAGGGCTACACCGACAGCACGGGAAGCCCGGAGTTCAACCAGAAGCTGTCGGAGAACCGCGCCGGTGCGGTGCGGGACTTCCTGGTCACCCAGGGTGTGAACGCGAACAATATCGTTGCCACCGGCTACGGCATGGCCAAGCCAGTGGCGGACAACAATACGTCGCAGGGGCGTTCGCTGAACCGGCGCGTGCAGCTGGTGGTCTCGGGCGATGCGATCGGGGTGCAGGAGAAGGGGCCGGATGCGGATTCGACGCCGGTGCCCGCTCCAGCGCCTGAGCCGGCGAACCGTGGCGTCGCCAATCCGCCGCAACAGTAAAGATGGTTGACGTAGTAAACGAAGCCGGAGAGCTTGAACCGCTCTCCGGCCTTTTTGTTGTCGGAGGGCGATGCGGGCTTTGTTTCCCGGACAGGAGACTGGCTTTTTATTTATAAGAGAAGCTATGAACCTTAGCGGAAAGATTGTTCTGGTAACGGGAGCGAGCTCGGGCATTGGCCGGGCGACGGCGCTGGCGTTTGCAAAAGAAGGAGCTCGGGTGGTCGTCTGCGCCCGGCGTGAGGACCGCCTTGAGCAGGTGATCGAGGATCTGAAGCAGGCCGGAGCCCCCGCGGTTCACAGCTTTCTGCTGGACGTGCAGGATCGCGCCGCGGTCGAGGCTGCGATCGCCGCGCTTCCCGCGGAGTGGAGCGCGATCGATGTGCTGGTGAACAACGCTGGTCTCAGCCGCGGGCTCACCAAGGTCTACGAGGACGATCCCCTGAACTGGGAAGAGATGATCGACACCAACGTAAAGGGCCTGCTCTACGTAACCCGCGCCGTGGTGCCGGGCATGGTGGAGCGCGGCCGGGGCCATGTGATCAGCCTGGGATCGACGGCGGCTTACACGACCTATGCCAACGGCGCTGTCTATTGCGCCACCAAGGCGGCGGAGAAGTCGATCAGCGAGGGGCTCAAGATCGATCTGATGGGAACTCCGGTGCGGGTGACCTCGATCGATCCGGGGATGGTGGAGACGGCGTTCAGCGAGGTCCGCTTTCGAGGCGACAGTGAGCGGGCGGCGAAGGTGTACCAGAACATTACGCCGCTGCAGCCGGAGGATATTGCGGATGCGATTGTATGGGCGGCTTCGAGGCCGGTTCATGTCAACATCCATACCGTGGTGCTGACATCGATTGACCAGGCCAACTCGACGGTCTTCCACCGTCACTCTTAGGCTGGATCGGCAAAGAGATTGGCCTGCCGGCCGGGCCCACTGCGCGTGGGGCGGTCACTTCGTGACGCGTATGTCGGCAACGCCCGGGGCCTCCCTTCGGTTCGGCGCAAACATCTTCGCCAGCGACCAACGGGAGCCCCACCCCGAAGGGAGTACCCACGTCACGAAGTGACCGCTCCACGCGCAGTGGGCCCGGCCGGCAGGCCATCGCCTTTACCTTAAAAACCGCAGCTTTGACCGAAGTTACAGATGCACGGTCCAGCCCAGCTCAGCCAGCTTCTCCTCGATGTCGGCCAGGGCGTAGGTGAGGGCGGAGCGCCGGAGCGGACTCGAAGTCCGCTCCGAGAGGATACGCTCGCGTTGAAGCTCGAGCGCCTGCATCTGGCGTTTGCGTTCGGCGAGCTCGGCCGGGGTGCTCTCCTGCGGCTCCGACTTCGGGATAGCGGCCTGTGCCTGCTGTTCTTCCACGGATTTACTCTCCCATCCACGCGACATGGGCTAATTCTACGCCGGTGACAATCCAGGAGAAGAGTATTAAAGACAGATGCGACAGCATGGGCTGTCGCATCTGTCTTTCGAGGGGAAGCGAGCTATGCGCCGACAGTCTCGGTGACCTTTACGTTGACTGGAGTCAGCCAGTTGTAGCGATCGGGCTTGAGACCGTTGACGATGCCGAAGAACTCGTCGGAGATGGCCTTGGTAATGGGGCCCATGGTGCCGTCTCCGACCAGAATGCGATCGACCGAGCGCAGGTGCGTGACCTCAGCGGCGGTGCCGGTGAAGAAGGCCTCGTCGCAGATGTAGAGCAGCTCGCGGGGCAGGGCCTGCTCAATAACCTCAACGCCGAGCTGTCGTGCGATTGTAATCACCGAGCTGCGCGTAATGCCGCTCAGCACCGAGTTCGCAAGCGGGGTGGTGTAGAGGATGCCGCTGCGTACCAGGAAGAGGTTTTCGCCCGAGCCTTCGGAGAGATAGCCATTCACGTCGAGCGCGATTCCTTCGGAGTATCCGTTGATCTCGGCCTCCATGCGGATGAGCTGCGCGTTCATGTAGTTGGCTCCGGCCTTGGCCAGCGACGGCATAGTGTTGGGGGCCAGCCGCGCCCAGCTGGAAACGCAGACATCCGCACCATCGTCTCCGGGGACGTATTTACCCCAGGGATAGTTGACGATGTAAACTTCGACCGGATTCTTCATCGGATTGACGCCGGTCTCGCCGTAGCCTCGAAAGGCAATCGGCCGGATGTAACACGGGACGACCCCATTGGCTTCGACGACATCGATGGTGGTCGCAGAGAGCTGGTCGGCGGTGTAGGGAAGAGGCATGCGGTAGATCTTGGCCGAATCGATCAGCCGTTGCATGTGCTCCTGCAAGCGGAAGATTCCTGCACCGTTGGGCTGTGTGTAACAGCGGATTCCCTCAAATACGGACGAGCCATAGTGAATGACGTGGCTCATGACGTGAATCTGGGCCTTGTCCCAGGGGATCAGTTGTCCGTTATGCCAGATGTTTGCAGTCGGTTGAATGGGCATGTTCGCTCCTCGCGTGGAGATTCATTATAGCCAGCGCCGGGCGCTAGGGCCAGAGACGAAGGTCCTGCTTGTCGACCTGCTCTGAAAAGGCGCTGGCCTTGCCGGCCCGGGTCCACTGCGCACGGGGCGGTCACTTCGTGACACGTATATCCCCTTCGGGTCGAGGCTCCCGTTGGTCGCTTGCGAAGAATCTTAGCCAACCAGCGGGAGGCCCACGGCGAAGCCGGTATACGCGTCACGAAGTGACCGCCCACGCGCAGTGGGCCCACGCGGCAGCGCTGTTCCTACTCCCAAAAAGGGGACCATGGGAAAATGGAGACGTGCTCTACCAGCCCCACTCCCCGGTGAGCCTCCACGGACTCGAGCAATCGGTTTACGTCCGTTTTTCGCTGCTCGCGTTGAGCTCCATCTTCTTTCTGGTCGATCCCTTCGCGGCACTCCCGACATTTCTCGCCGTCACCGCCGGATCGGACCGGGACCGCCGCAAGCGCATGGCGCGCAAGGCCTCGCTGACGGCGCTGATCTTCCTGAGCGCCTTCGCGCTGGCCGGGCAGTACATCTTCAAGATGTTCGGGATCACCCTGCCGGCCTTCGAGATTGCAGGCGGAATAATCCTGCTGCTGATCGGCCTCGACATGCTCGAGGCGAGGCGCTCTCCTACCCAGGAGACCAGCGGAGACACCGAGGAGGCAGCCAGTAAGGAAGATGCGGGCATCGTTCCCCTGGGCATTCCCATGCTGGCCGGCCCGGGTGCGATTGCCAGTGTGATGGTGCTGGTGGGACAGGCGCAGAGTACCTGGCAGATGGTCGCGATTCTGGGATCGATCCTCGTCACCGCCGTGATCTGCTACTTTGTGCTCGGTAATTCGGACAAGGTCGCCCGAGGGCTGGGGGAGACTGGAATCAGGATTCTGGTGCGCATCATGGGCTTGCTCCTGGTCGCGCTGGCGGTGCAGTATTTCGTCAATGGAATGGCCGACCTTGGGGTGATCGCCAAGCCTTCTTGAAGAGCGTGAAACCATCGGTCGGAAGTTATCCTGCGGGCCTGCGGTTCTTGAATACGAGAAGGGGTGGAGCATGTTGCGATGTGGATGTGTGGCAAGTTGGATTCTGGCAGTGGGGCTGGTCGTTGGGGGAGCGACCCAGTCGGCCTGGGCACGGTTTCAGGTTCCCCCGCCCTGCAAAAATGCCTTCACCGTGCAGCAGGAGCAGGCCGAGGGCGCGAAGTATGCCGGCGAGATCTTCAAGCAGATGCCAGTGCTCCCGGATAGCTCTCCCCTGTCGCAGTACGTGCGGCAGGTCGGCGAGCGGCTGGTGGCGGTGACGCCGGGTTATCGCTGGCCGTTCAACTTCCATGTGGTGGCCAGCGACGAGATCAACGCCTTCGCCCTTCCGGGCGGAGCCATGTTCGTCAACATCGGCGCCATTCGAGCGGCCGAGACCGAGGCTCAGCTGGCCGGCGTGATGGCGCACGAGCTCTCGCACGTGGTCATGCGTCACTCTACCTGCAATATGACCAAGCAGCAGAAGGTAGGGACCTGGGCGGCCCTCGGGCAGATCGGGGCGGCGATCGCCCTCGGCAACGGCGCGCTGGGATCGCTGGCCACGCAGGGCATCGGGATGGCGACCGGGCTCGGATTCCTGCGCATGTCGCGGGATTACGAGAAGCAGGCCGACCTTCTGGGCGCGTCCATTCTTTATGACGCGGGATACGATCCTCGCGGCCTGCCTCAGTTCTTCGAGACCATTCAGGCAAAGTACGGAGAGGGTGGAGCACAGCTCTTCAGCGACCACCCCAATCCCGGCAACCGCATGGAGTACATCGCTGCCGAGATCGCAACCTTTCCCAAGCGATCGAACCCACGGGTGACGACGCCCGAGTTCACCCAGGCCCGGGCGCTAGCCGAGAAGGAAAAAGCCTACAACGGCAAGGAGATTGCGGCTGGAGGATGGCGCAAGACCGGGCAGTATGCCCTGCTCCCCGGAGGTCCGGCGCAGGTAATTCCGGTTGCGGCCAGCGGAGGAAATGGGGCGTCGCAGCAACAGTCCGCCGGAGCAGCGGCTCGGCTGAGTAAAGATGCCCTGGGCCTGGACGACCGCAGGATCTTCTACAACGGCAAGACCTTTTCGATCAGCTATCCCGAGAGCTGGCAGAAGGGCGAGGCCCAGAACGGCAGCGTAGCCTTCGTTCCGGTAAACGGGGCCAGTCAGGCGGGGATCGCCTATGGAGCGATCGTCGATGGAGCGCGTTTTCAGAGCCCGGTCAACGACGCCAACTCGCTGACGCAGGCGACCACCGCGATCGCCGGGCAACTGGGCGGCCAAAACGGTGGAATGCAGGCGATCGGGGCGGCGAGCTCCATGACGGTGAATGGGCAGATGGCCAGGGCAGTAGAGCTTAAGGGAAGCTCGCCGGTCGTCGCGACGGGAGGGGCAGCCTCCACGGAACGCGATCTTCTGGTCACGGTGGCCCGGCCCGACGGCGCCGTCAGCTACATCGTCTTTGTCTCGCCCGAGGCGGATTATTCGGCTCTGAAGCCACTTTTTACGGCGATGGCGCAGAGCTTTCGGGTGCGTTAGGGTGGATCCACAAATAAAGAAGAGCGCTGCCGCGCGGGCCCACTGCGCATGGGGCGGTCACTTCGTGACGCGTGCACCGGCTACGCCGTGGGTCTCCCTTCGGTTCGGCGCAAACATCTTCGCAAGCGACCAATGGGAGCCTCACCCCGAAGGGCAAATACCCGTCACGAAGTGACCGCTCCACGCGCAATGGACCCGGCCGGCAGGCCATCTTCCTCCCAGAAATTGCAGATTTGAATTTGTCGATACGCCCCAGAGGGCTTCGGCTCGAGGGCTCCGCAAATTCTCCGTAAAGATTGCAAGCCGGAGAAAGGGAAAACAAGCAGATTCTCCGATGCATAAGGGGCGATTCAGATGAATCTAGAGAATTCTTGAAGAAGTTTTAGCCGCGTGTTTATTGGGGTAAATCCAGTTTT
>ATWD01000001.1:0-1167500 GCA_000421065.1 Acidobacteriaceae bacterium TAA 166 | reverse complement strand
CAACTGTGTCCTCGAAACCTTTTCGAGAGAGCTCGACTTTGAGCCTGCAATAATTTGATTGCAGCTCAACAACAGAGCAGCATGCGGTTCGGTATCCTATGATATCGGCGCAGTGCCGGGCCTGTAGCTCAGTTGGTTAGAGCGCACCCCTGATAAGGGTGAGGTCGGTAGTTCGAATCTACCCAGGCCCACCACCTTTACCGCAGCTATCGGCTACAATCGATAGCGATGGGGCTGTAGCTCAGTTGGGAGAGCACCTGCTTTGCAAGCAGGGGGTCAACGGTTCGATCCCGTTCAGCTCCACCATCTACTCTCGAGGAAGGAAAGCCAAGCTGCTTGAGGTTGAGTCCCTGTGCAAGCAGAGATTGAACCTTGAGCAGGAATGCTCGGGCCGCCTCAGGGCGCGATAGCGACACATAAGTCGCTCGACGATTTTTGACAACTGAATAGATTGGGTAAATATAACTACAAGGCTGAGCAGCATGTCTTCGGGTAGTTTCCGAAGAAAGCTGTCAATCAGTGTTGAGTGTCTTTAGAATATTCGTATCGGCGATCAAGCCTCAGTAAGTTGAGGGTAAGGTCGTGGCGATACAGGCGAAAAATGGACAATATAGATTGCTGAGTAAGTGGTAGAGGTAGTTGCTCTACTGCGTGCGAGTAAATTCTATGGTCAAGCTACTAAGGGCGCACGGTGGATGCCTTGGCAGAGACAGGCGATGAAGGACGTGGCAAGCTGCGATAAGCTTCGGGAAGCCGCACACAGGCGTTGATCCGGAGATTTCCGAATGGGGAAACCCACATACGCAAAACGTATGTATGTCCTACTGAATTCATAGGTGGGAACAGGCGAACGGAGGGAAGTGAACCATCTCAGTACCTCCAGGAGTAGAAAGAAACCTCGATTCCGAAAGTAGTGGCGAGCGAAATCGGAACAGCCCAAACCCGTTGCATTTAGGTGCGTCGGGGGTTGTAGGGCCTGCAACAGTAGAGTTACCAATCTGGTCGATAGTCGAAGCTTCTGGAAAGGAGCTCCATAGAGGGTGACAGACCCGTAGACGAAATTGATCCAGACTCGAAGCAGGTACCTGAGTAAGGCGGGGCACGAGAAACCCTGCTTGAATCGACGGGGACCATCCCGTAAGGCTAAATACTAGTCTCTGACCGATAGTGAACCAGTACCGTGAGGGAAAGGCGAAAAGCACCCCTTTGAGGGGAGTGAAAAGTACCTGAAACCGTGTGCCTACAAGCAGTGGGAGGACTATGCCCGTAAGGGAATGTCTGACCGCGTGCCTATTGCATAATGAGCCGGCTAGTTATTCTTGTCAGCAAGGTTAAGCGTGAGCGAGCCGCAGCGAAAGCGAGTCTGAATAGGGCGATAAGTTGGCAGGAATAGACGCGAAGCGGGATGATCTACCCTTGGCCAGGTTGAAGGTGGGGTAACACCCACTGGAGGACCGAACCGGTGTTTGTTGAAAAAAGCTCGGATGAGCTGAGGGTAGGGGTGAAAGGCTAATCAAATTCCGTGATAGCTCGTTCTCTCCGAAATAGCTTTAGGGCTAGCCTCGGGTGATTTGGATTGGTGGTAGAGACATGATTGGACTAGGGGGCTTTCCGGCTTACTGAATCCAGCCAAACTTCGAATGCCAATTACAACCAGCCCGGGAGTCAGACTGTGGGGGCTAAGCTTCACAGTCGAGAGGAAAACAGTCCAGACCGCCTGCTAAGGTCCCCAAATTATAGTTAAGTGGGAAAGGAAGTCGGAACGCTCAGACAGCCAGGAGGTTGGCTTAGAAGCAGCCATCCTTTAAAGAAAGCGTAATAGCTCACTGGTCAAGCGGTCCGGTGCCGACAATACAACGGGGCTAAAACTATATACCGAAGCAGCGGATGTCCGTAAGGACGTGGTAGGAGAGCATTCTCACAGCGATGAAGTCAGACTGAGAAGACTGATGGAGCGTTGAGAAGAGACCCTGCCGGCATAAGTAGCGATAAGGAAGGTGAGAACCCTTCCCGCCGAAAGTCTAAGGTTTCCTGAGGAAGGTTAATCCGCTCAGGGTTAGGCGGTCCCTAAGCTGAGGCCGAAAGGCGTAAGCGATGGACATCTGGTTAATATTCCAGACCTCCCAGTTTTTCGTTATTACGATGGGGTGACGCAGAAGGATAAGCAGGACCTCCTATGGCTATGAGGTTCGATGTGCGTAAGCTGGTTTCTCTAGGCAAATCCGGAGAAGCTTAACAGTGAGGCACAAAGCAGTAAGCCGAATGGCTGAAAGCTGCTGATTTCACGCTGCCAAGAAAAACCTCTAAGGAGAGAGATTGGGAACCGTACCACAAACCGACACAGGTAGACGAGGAGAATATCCAAAGGCGCTCGAGTGAAAGCTTGTTAAGGAACTCGGCAAATTAGACCCGTAACTTCGGGAGAAGGGTCGCCATCGAGGTTCATAGCCTCTGATGGCCGCAGCGAAATGCGAACGGCGACTGTTTAACAAAAACACAGGTCTCTGCAAAGTCTAAAACGACGTATAGGGGCTGACTCCTGCCCGGTGCCGGAAGGTTAAAAGGAGAGGTTAGCCGCAAGGCGAAGCTTTGAATTGAAGCCCCGGTGAACGGCGGCCGTAACTATAACGGTCCTAAGGTAGCGAAATTCCTTGTCGGGTAAGTTCCGACCTGCACGAATGGAGTAACGATCGTTCGACTGTCTTAACGAGTTGCTCGGCGAACTTGTAGTACCGGTGAAGATGCCGGTTACCCGCAGCTAGACGAAAAGACCCCGTGCACCTTTACTATACTTTTACAGTGGGTTACGGCAATTGCTGCGCAGGATAGGTGGGAGGCTTTGATCCCGGACTCTCGGGTTCGGAGGAGCCAACGGTGAGATACCACCCTGCGATTGTTGTGATCCTAACCTCCTCCCGTGATCCGGGAGAGGGACATTGTAAGACGGGTAGTTTGACTGGGGCGGTCGCCTCCTAAATTGTAACGGAGGCGCGCGAAGCTACACTCAGGTCGTTTGGAAATCGACCGTCGAGTGCAAAGGCATAAGTGTGGTTAACTGCGAGACCTACAAGTCGAGCAGATGCGAAAGCAGGCCTTAGTGATCCGGTGGTTCTGTATGGAAGGGCCATCGCTCAACGGATAAAAGGTACGCCGGGGATAACAGGCTGATCATTGCCAAGAGTTCATATCGACGCAATGGTTTGGCACCTCGATGTCGGCTCATCACATCCTGGAGCTGTAGAAGGTTCCAAGGGTTAGGCTGTTCGCCTATTAAAGTGGTACGTGAGCTGGGTTCAGAACGTCGCGAGACAGTTCGGTCTCTATCTGCTGTGGGCGTAGGAGATTTGAAGAGGGCTGTCCTTAGTACGAGAGGACCGGGATGGACGAACCTCTTGTGTTCCAGTTGTCTTGCCAAAGGCACGGCTGGGTAGCGAAGTTCGGTTGTGATAACCGCTGAATGCATATAAGCGGGAAGCACGCTCTAAGATGAGATCTCCCAACCCGTAAGGGAAATGAAGGGCCCAGGAAGACCACCTGGTTGATAGGCTGGAGGTTGAAGCGCAGTAATGTGTGTAGCTTACCAGTACTAATCGCCCGTTCGGCTTGTCCATAGAATTTACTCTGCGCAGTGAGTAACATTGTTCATTGTTCAATGAGTCATTCAACACAAGCTTTGTAGTTATACAAGATATAACGAGTACGTTTTGGTAAATGTCTGCTCAATCTATTCAGTTGTGGAAGATCGCGAGAGCGAAATTCTCAAGTTTGCCGGTGAGTTTACCGCGAGGGTCACACCCGTTCCCATCCCGAACACGGAAGTTAAGCCTCGTTGGGCCGATGGTACTGCACGCGTAAGTGTGTGGGAGATTAGGTGATCGCCGGCATAATCTAGAAAGCCCCATCTTCGGATGGGGCTTTTTGCTTTAATCCTGTTTGACCGGCCTCTCTCTATTTTCAATCGTTATGCCGCTAAGATTGCGTGGCCCGAATCCCGCCACGTCCATCACGAGCTGTATGGCGTTCCAGATTCCAGGAAGTCGCATGATAAATCCACAGAACGCCCATCCAAGATGCAGGTGTTCGAGAGCGCGGCCCAGGGCGCGGATTCCGTCCACGGACCATGAGCCATCCTCTGGTTCGTAACGCATGCGATGGATCGACCCGGCAGGCAATGTTTCTGCAGCCACAATCTCAAGCCCCTCTGGCTGTCTCGTGGCGATCCAGAGCCAGAGTGCGCCGCAAGGCCCACAGGTACTGGCGATATACAGATGGCTCCTATGCCCCCCCACAAAGGGGCGCCATCTCGGAAACCAGTTCTTGACCTCGCGCCGGTAAGCGATCCAATCTTCTCCGAACCTTCGCCTCAAGTCGCGGCGTTCATCCCATTCGGCGATTCCCGCGCCGTAAACAATCACCATTACGGCCCCGGCGGCCATCCATCCGTTGCGCAGCAGCGAAGCCCATCCCACCATAACCAGGCTGCAGGATAGCTGCATTGGATTCGCGACATAGCGATAGATGCCGCTCACAACCAGCTTCTGCGGAGGATCGTACGGGATCGGAGTTCCCTGACCGCGTTCGGCAAACTCGAACACGGCGGAGATTCCGGGGACCGCTAGGAGAAAGATCACCTGGAGGTTCAACTGTCGCATCCAGCTTGGCGCGCCGAGCAACGGAGCCCATCCTGAATCAGGCCGAAGCGCGAAGACCACTTCTGGAAGCAGAAAGAGAAAGAGCAGCCCCGCCAAAATAATCTGGAGGGACGCGCGGCCATAGAGAAATCTACTCTCAATCGTCCATCGGGAGAGACACAGTGCCGGAAGAAGGACAACTCCCACGGCCACGGCCTCTCCCACCACCCAGCTTTTACTCAGAGACACAACCGGCTCCATCGCCGGCATGACGCACAGGTCGATGCAGGCCAGGAACAGTGCCACCCATCGCAGCCGCATTTTGGGAAACATCAAGGTCGGCAGTGGTCCCCAGAGGATAACCCAGCCGACATAAAGCGCAAGCGGAACACCGGCAAAGGTGGCGCTTGGGAGCGAGGTCCCGAACTTCCACCACTTCGCCCACAGGTTCACCTTAGCCACGAGAGGCAGTGTCGCCGCGACCCAGAGCGTACCCAGCAGGCAAGCGGCGAGCTGCCTTGGCCTCCTGCCATTTACGGCCCGCGCCAGAAGAGCGGCGCTGAGTGGACCATAGATGCAGGCGACCATCATCCCCGTCGACCTGTTCATCGAGGGCTCGCGTTGGCCGCGATCAGAAAGGATGCAGCCTGCCGCACGGCCATCCGTTCCCAGGGGGTGAAGTACCACGCCGGATCAAGTTGACGATCGAATGCAATTCGCCACCGAACCCCCGTATGGTTCCCATCGATGCTTCGCCAGCTCACCTCGGAGCCCCTCCATCGAATCCACTGCGTTAGTTTGCTGGTGTCGCTGACGGCGGTGAAGCGAACATAACCTGGCCGCGACTCCTCCACCCTCATGACCAGATCTCCGGGAGGATCGCCCTCCGCTCCTGCAAAGTGAATGACACGCAGATTGCCTTCATTGAGTCCCTCTCCGGATGCCATGAGTGGTCTTGGGAAACCAATCTGTAGAAATCGTGGCAGCTGGGTATTCACGCGCGGGCTGCTGGCGAGCGATCTCTGCACGTCCCCGAGAGAACCCTCGACGATCTGTGTCGCTTCGACCGTCTGACCGCGAGAAAAGGTCAACTCCGGAACGACGCCTTCGAGACTAAGCGGCAGGAGAACCACAGCCACGCACAGGATTGTGTTTTTTCTTTCCCCGCGGCTCAGGTCGATGAGGCGTCCGACGGAGATTCCCACGGCATAGAAGAGGGGCGATGCCATGAGGATACAGAGATAGCCCTCCCCGAGAATCGGGGCAAGAATCAGGAGCGCCAACGTGAGGCCCTTAATGATTCCACCGGTGACCGTCTTTGCTCTTGGAGAGAAGGAAAGAAGAATCGCCAGCACCGCGGGAATTCCGATAAACATCGCGGAACTCTGCCAGAGAGGATCATGATGCATCAGGTAGCGATAGAGCAGCGCGCCGATGCTCATGGTGACGACGACCAGAATCAGCGTTCGTCGTGGTGCGCGTGGATCTTCTCCCTGCTGTTCCGGATCGGTCATGACTCTTCCTTTCTGATAAGGGCGATTAGGGCAACAGTTCTGCTTCAGTCAGCAGATTAAGCAGCCGCGTCCGCACCGGCTTAAGCAAAGGAAGCCTGGCCAGCGTCAGCAGCTTCAGAGCAAGATCGATCGATCCGTCTGTGAGCCTGCGGGTTCTCTGTTGCTGTTTGGAGTTGTCGTAAAGAAACAGGACCAGCACTCCCATCTGCAGTGCCCAGAAGGCCACCGGCAGCAGGCGTGCAAGGTCTGCGGGAAGCTTCTCAACGGTCAGAGCTTCCCGAAAGACGGCGATACTGCGGAGCCGGATTTCCTCGGTCCCTTTGCCCAGGCAGGAGATCGGATTCTCCGGCTCTCCGGCATAGCGAAAGACCACCCCCAGCAGGCGGCGATCGCTCTGCGCTAGGTCGAACTTCGAGTCGAAGACGGCTTTAATGCGTGTCTTCAACTTGGTCTCCCGCGCAAAGATCTCCGCGCACCCCTCTTCCTGGCGGGTCTGAATATCTTCGTAGTAGGCCTGGATGATGGCCTCTTTCCCGGGGAAGTAGTAGTACGCCGCGCCCTTCGCCACGCCCGCCCGCGTAGCGACATCCTGCATGGTCGTCTGGTCGAAGCCCTTTTCGCGGAAGAGCTCGAGCGCCGACGCATAGATCAGGCTTCGCGTCTGCTCGGCCTTATCCGTTGAGAGTGAACTTTTGAACATGGTCAAATATTGGCTACGCCCGGTAGAAGTGTCAAGCTGTTTTTGACCTTGTTCAAAAAAATATTTACAAATAATCGAAATCACAAGAACGCATCAGCGCGGCGAAGCAGGCTGAGGCTGCTTCGTCGGAGTCGTCGTTTGATCTCCGGTTCGCGTGTTCGCTCCCGGCGGCATGGAAACCGACGGAGCCGCAGGAGGTGCGGCTGAGGGCGCAATTGAGGGAACAGCCGAGGGCGGGGCTACATTCCGTTGCGGCCCGTTGCCGGGGCCTCCGGTGGCAAAGATCGCCGGAAGCCGCGCCTCGACCGGGGGCAGCGCCGGGAAGGGAGCATGTGGCTCGGCCTGATACCAGTAGCTCTCCGAGTAGTAGCTGTCCGTGCGATGGTTGGCGTGGCCGTGCTCGAGCGTGCCCCGGAAGTACTTCGTGAAGGGCACCGGTGAGTCAAGGTGAAAACGATAGACGATGGAGCGGCTGCCCGCCAGCTCATCGCCCTTGATGGGAGCGCCGTAGCTCTGATAAAAGAACCGCGAAGGCCCGAACCCCCACGCGCCCAGGATGTAATCTTCGGCGCCCGTGCCCACGATCGCCGGCGTGTTGGGATCGTCGATAAAGAACATGTCATCGCCCTCGCCCCACCATCCGTCCTGGTTCTGAATCACGCCCAGCGTCAGGCCGACGTAGTGTCCTCTGCCCTTCGCTTCGGCAAAGACGTAGTTGTCCTTGCCGTCCTTGTTCGGACGATTATCAATTGTGGGATCGTTATTGGCGTACCAGTCGGTCGTCCACGTCGGGTTCGGCGCGGCCTGGCGATACTGCGCGTGAAAGTAGAGCGAGTCGTTGTCGGCGGTCTTAGCGCCTGTCCTGTAGTCGATGTTGAAGTAGACGTTCTGAGCCGCGACCTTGCCTTCGTTGGTCAGGGTGATGCGCGCATGCTTGCGAAAAGGCATGGGGAAGAAGCAGTTCATGCCCCGATCGTTGCCGACCGAAAGGACCGCGGACTCCCAGTTGTGATAGTCGCCCAGATTAAGTCCGAAGAAGTCGCCCACCGGTGTCTCCACGCTGGGCGCGCTCTCGTTATCCCAGTACATGCGCAGCACCATGCGCTTCAGGTGATACTTCTCGCGGTCGTTGATCGTGAGCCAGATATGCGAGACGAGGCCGGGGCCGTCAACGTCGAGCAGCGTCAGTGTGGCCGATGACGGCAGAGCCCTCGAGTCGGCGTTGCCGCCCAGGGGATCGGTGCTGGAGGCGCGATGCAGTGTATAGTTCTGCGGCCGGGTAAGGTCCACGCCGGGACGGAGCTCCTGCGCTCGGCAGCGTGGAGCCGTTGCGAACAAGGCGAGTGTCGTCAAGAGGAACAGCTTCTTCATAACCGCACAGTCACCTCGAAGATACGCAATACTCCGCAGAGTGAGCAAGACGCGTCAGCGATTTTACGCCAGCGGGTTTACGAAGCAAGGCTGTTGAGGCTGGCCTGCCGGCCGGGCCCACTGCGGCGCATGGGGCGGTCACTTCGTGACGCGTGTACTCCCTTCGGGCGAGGCTCCCGTTGGTCGCTTGCACAGATCCTCGCGCCGAACCGAAGGGAGGCCCACGGCGAAGCCGATACACACGTCACGAAGTGCTCCACGCGCAGTGGGCCCGCGCGGCAGCGCCTGCGCCCTAGCGGGCGCGCGCAGCGTCGCGATCCCGGGCTGCCTGGTCCACATCCCGTTCGGCCTCGCGCAGGCGGCTCTCGATCTCGGAGTTCGAAAGAGCGTGACCGCCAGGACTGGTTGCGATATGGCTTCCATCGGCGTTGATAGTAATCCGGGTGCCGTCTCTTCCGCGATAGATCTTCGATCCATCCACATTCCGGGTGTAGCGGGTTCCATCGGCGCCGGCGTAGACCTTCGATCCATCGGCCGACGTGGTGAGCTTCGTCCCCTTGTTGACGTAAACGCTCGATCCATCGGAGCTCTCGCGAATATTGATTCCGCCCTTGTTGATGATGACCGCCGAGCCGTCGCTGTCCTTGATGTTGATGCCATCCTTGCCAATGTCGACAGAAGAGCCATCGTTGCCACGAATGGAAAGAGGAGCCGGCGGCTTCGGAGGCGCGGGAGGGATAGGCGCGACGGACGCCTTTTTGATCGAGATATCGTTCTGGCTGGTCGTCAACCGCACCAGTGGACCGCCCTTGCCGATGGTCCCGTTATAGCGCTTCTGCCTGCTGTCCTCGTTGCCCTGCTGCTCGAGGCCAAAGTCGTTTTCGAGATCGCCGTTCGTGGTCTCGGCCTGCACCGCGAAACTCGCCTTTTCGGGAAGCGTAAGCTCGATGGAACCGTTGCGATTCTCGACCGTGACGTTTCCGAGCGGAGGCGCTCCCGTCAGCTCGACCGACCCGTTGCGATTGGTGATGGAGATGTCGCCCGAGACCCTCTCCAGGCTGACATTTTTGTTGCCCGTGGCGAGCGTAAAGGGCCCCGCGGCGCTATCGGCCGAGATCTCCGACGAGCTGATCTCCGCCTCGCCATCGAGACGAGCGAAGCGCAGATCGGAGCGGCTGGTATGAAAGCGGACGGGGCCGTTGATGCGCTCAAGGTGGGTGGTGCCGAAGAACTCGCCGCTCATCGTGGTGGGGCCGCTAATCTCGGAGAAGGTCAGATCGCGGGCATGCCCTTCCACCGTGACCGGCCCGGTCACGCTGTGGGCCGAGAAGGAGGAGTCTCCGTTATTGATGCGGATGTCGACAGGGCCGGTGATTGCTGTCGCCGAGATATCGCCGTGATTGGCCGTGGCCATCACTTTCCCCTTAATGGAAGCCACATGGATATCGCCCCGGTTCGCCATGACTGTGATGGGAGCCGCGGCCGGCAGCGTGATATCCAGGTCGGCGCGTGCGCCATCGATCGTCGGGACTGTTAGGCGCACCGAGGTTCCGTCGGTCGCGAACTTCGGCGCAAGCTGCTGGGCGCGGCTCTCGGCCTCGGAGTCCGAGCGGGTGTAGACCTGCTTATGAACCTCGACGTGAATCTGGTTGTCGTCGCTGGTCCCGGCGACCGTGACGTCGCCGCGAGGATTGTCGATGGTAAGGCTGTTCCCCGCGGTAAAGCCCTGGGAGAGTGATTGACTGCTCTCATGCTTGTCGCCGAGGAACTCGTCCATGTTGTCGGGATTCAGGTTGAAGGACTTGCTGAAGTCTCCCTCGCGGACGCCGTTGAAGACGAAGCCGAGGATCGAAAACAGCAGCAGCAGGGAGAAGACGCCTCCGCCCAGCGAACGCCTGCGGTATTGCGCCTCTTCGTCGTGAAAGTAGCGGTCGTAGCCCCATTCGAGCAGAAGGATGACCCCCGTCCCGATCAGCAGCACCGGCCACCATCGCCCATACCAGGCCCAGAAATATCGCGCGGAGATATGCCCCGTCTGGATTAGGAAGAAGATGATGCCGACGCCGATGATCAGCAGGGGGCCGACGACCGAGGTGCGGCGGTAGGCGCGGGTCTGTGCGCGATAGGCAGCCTGCTGCGCGCGGAAGTACTCGCGCTGCGCTCGCGCCTGCTCCCGCATCACGCGGCGTTGATAGCGCCAGTCCCCCTGCGGAGGAGGAGGATATTGCTGGCCTGGCGGTGGTGGATAGGGCGGATTTCCCATGGCCGTTACCGCCCTTCCTGCTTGAACGTGGTGGAAGAGTCCTGCGTCGGCCCGGCTGCCGGCGACGGCGGAGCTGGCGGGACCGGGTAGGCCGCCGGGGGAGGCACCGCACCTGGGTTAGACATCGTCCTCTCCGCCAGGATCATGACGCCCGCCACAATGATGAAGAGCGGCCAGCTTCGTCCCCAGGAGAGGATATGGAGGTTGGCCAGCAGAAAGATCACCCCGGTGAGGATCACCCAGACCGATGCCCGCAGGGCCACCAGCAGCCGCATACGGTAGTAGGGAGTGCCGTCGTCGGCCAGGGTCGCCCCCGTCCCCGTCATCCTGCGGACGAACAGCCACACGCCCAGCGCGATCATGAAGAACGGGAAGAGAATGTCGGCGCGCAGCCCGTGAAAGAGGCCGGTGTTGGCGATCAGGAAGAACACCCCGAAGCCGATCAGCCACAGAGCTCCTCCCGGAAAACGATTGCGCGGCATGGGCCCATTAGGATCGAAGGCCGGGGGAGGAGCGACATAGGGCGGATTGTAAGGAGAGCCGTAATAGCTCTCGCTCGGGGCCCCCCAGGTCGCACCGGGAGGAGGATAACTCGCCGCCGGCGGAGCGTAAGAGGCGGCAGGGGGATTGGCCGGTGCGGGAGGGGCGGCCGCGCCCGTGGGAGCTCCCGTCCACGTCCTGTTGAATCCCAGCCGCTCGCCCAGATCGTTCAGGCCGAAAGGGTTGGGTAGAGGAGTGGAGTCGCGGCGCGCCTTTGCCGTCTGATAGGCCTCGAAGATCTGGTAGAACACCCAGCCCGCGACGAAGAGGCCGAAGATTCCATGCTCGTCCGCAAGACTCACGAGGACCGCAAAGATGATCAGGTGAACGATGCCCTTCGCGTACTGTCCGTTGTACATGGCTCCCACGCCGGGGATGAAGCCCAGCAGGGCGGCGAGGCCGGGATTGGGAGCGCCCGGGGGAGGCTGGGGCGGAATGCCTCCACTCACCGTGTAACCGCCGGCCGGATCGGTATAGGCGCCTCCTTGCGAGGAGGTGTTGAAGTTGACGCCACCCACCGTCCCGGAGGCGGTAGCCCCAGTAGCTCCGGCAATCCGGGCCTCCAGGCATGGCTCGCAGAAGACGGCAGTGCCTACCGTGCGGGCGCACTCCTTACAGAGTGCCTTGCCGCAGTTCTGGCAAAATGCGATCCGTTCACGATCGGGATGATTGGCGCAATTCATGCCTGGCCCCCCTGCCGAATTTCTTGCTGAGTGACTTGTTGGATCGCTCGCTCCCTCGGGTTGAAGCAAGAGAGAACGAAGGTCGTGCGCGTCTCATAGCCGGTCCGGGGGAAGGGGCCGACATGAGAGGAATCGATCGAGGCCGTCGCCTGACGGGAACGCTCGAGCCCGAGGCTGCGGCTTGCGCCCGAGCGAGGATGCGGATTCGTCTGCTTCCGCTGCTCCTGCTCCTGGGGCTTCTGGTCGTTCTGTTTGCCGGGATTGCCCGGGGCCGGGGAGCTGACGGCCGGGGCCTGGGGTTCGCTGGACTCGTTGTCGCGCTGAAGATCGCGGACCCGCGATTCCAACTCGTAGACCACGCGGAGATTGTCGATCGAGCGGACCACCCGCGCATTCGTGTCGTAGAAGCTGCGCCGGATGCTCGAAGGCTTGAAGTCGCTGGCCCGCAGCTGGGTGAGGCGCACGCCGGTCAGGTTGAGCGTCAGCGCGATGGAGAAGAACGCCATCGCCGCCGTCATCGCCAGCCGGGGCTGCATAAACGTGTGGGTCAGAGCCTGGGGCTTTAGGGCGCTCACTAGCCGTTTATGGAACGGAAGCACCTTGCCCACGCCGCCATAAACCGGGGTAGCGGAAACCACGGCGGCTGCGGGATAGCTCAGCAGGGTATTCGGCTGGGCGCTCTGAACGGAGGCAAGCTCGGCCGCCGGGCCGGTCGCGGCCAGGATCCGCTCCAGCAGGGCTGCGGGCGGTTCAGGGCGGCTATCGTGAAGCTTGCTCAGCAGGTCCACGCCGAGCTTAGCGTCGATGAACATGCGCGAGCACTCCGGGCAGATCGACAGATGGCGGTCGAACAGGGCCTGGTCCTCAGGCGAGAGCATCCTGTCCAGCGCGTCCGTCAGCATCCTCTCGCACTGGGCGCAGTGGGCCGGGTCCGGAGACCGGGAGGGCTGCGCGCTACCGAATTGATTGGGTTGATTGATCCCTGCCACCTGAAACCACCTCGCCTTCTATCTTTCCATCCTCTGTTGTTTTTCTATACGTTGTAACAGCCTTGCAAGTTCCCCGCGACCACGGCTGATGCGGCTTTTCACCGTCCCCTCGGGAATGCGGAGAACCTGCGCAATGTCTTTGTAGTCCATGTCTTCAAGGTCCCGCAGAATCACGGCCTCGCGCAGCTCCGGCGACAGCTGCGTCAGCGCGTCCTGAATCTGTTCCTTCATCTCCAGCGAAGCGACGTGCCGCTCCTGCGACTGGCGCGGATCGGCCAGGCGGTCGGCCATCGTCGGGCCGTCCTCCTCCCCGTCGAAGGTCGCGTCCAGCGAGTCCGAAGCCCGCTCCAGCCGGGTCCTGCGAAAGTGATCGACCAGCAGATTCCGCGCCAGCGTGGTAATCCAGGTCTGAAAGCTGCCCTTCTGCAGATCGAAGCTCGATAGATTTTTATAAAGTTTGAGGAAGACGTCCTGGGTCAGGTCCTCGGCGTCGGAGGGCGACCCGGTAAACCGGTAGCAGATGGCGTAGATCCGCCTGTGCTGCGAGACCACCAGCTGCTGCCACGCCTGGGCATCGCCGGCCATGCACTGCCGCACCAGCCGGGCTACGGCCTCCTGCGCGGCGTCCTGTTCTGGGGTGCGATCCAACGTGGCCTCTGGCTTAAACGGTGGTACGAGTCTACCGCGTGGGCCAGCGGGATTTGGAGGAATCGGGGTGGGGTTATCCGGGCTGAAACGGGCGCTCTCAAGCCGCCCAGACCTCGTCCGGGAGCCCGGAACCCGACGGCCGGCGGCGGGAAGCGCGATGGTAAGGACGCCCATGCAGGCCTATACGCACAGGCGTCCGGTCTGGTTCCTTTGCCGGTTACTTGGTGGCCGTGATCACGCCGCAGGCGATGCGGCCGCCGGCGTTGCCCGTGGGATCGGTCTTCATATCGTCGGCCTTCTCATGCACCATGATCGACGTTCCACCGTTCGCGAACAGCGAGTTGGCCGCCGTCGGATTGAGTGAAAGGTAGCTCACATGGAAATTCGCCTTGGCAGTTCCATCGGCCCCGGCCGTAACGTTGTGCGGAAGGTCGCCATTGTGGTGGCCCATCGGATTCTCCGTGCCGTGCTTCTTGGCGTCGGGATTGAAGTGGCCTCCCGCCGTCTTGAAGTCCGGAGCATCGCACATCGGGTGCTCATGGATGTGAACGGCGTGCTCGCCCGCGGGAAGATTCTTGAGCTTCAGGTGAATCGCGATTCCATTGTCCTTGGCGGGAGCGAAGGTGGCGGTCCCGGCATCCTGCCCCGTGCTCGTCTTGAGATCGACGGTCACGGCGTCTTTCTTGGCGGCCATGGCGGGGAGGGTGAAGAGACTGACGGCGAGGGCAGCGGCAGTAAGACGCATAATATTTTTTCTCCTGCGAAAGTTAGATGCTGGGAAACCCGAGAGAAGAATATCGCAGCTTGAGGACATGCGTTGTCTACGTCTCGTCTTTCCAGCCGTTTATCGGGCGGAAGGAAGCTCCAGCTGCTCGGAACCGTCCTCATCGGCCCAGGGATGGAAGTGAGCCCGGCAGCGAGCCTCATACAGGCCCGCCGCTCCCACCACCACAAGCTCCTGGCTCTGCCCCAGCCGCTGGGTATGGATCGCCGGAGCCCCGCAGACCATGCAGACGGCGGAGAGCTTGGTCACCTCATCGGCGATCGCCATCAGGTCCGGAACCGGACCGAAGGGCTCGGCGGTAAAGGTGGTGTCGAGACCGGCCATCACGATCCGCTTGCCCAGATGCACCAACTCGACCGAAAGTGTGACGATGGCGTCGGAGAAGAACTGAACCTCGTCGACGCCGATCACCTCCACCTGGTCGAGCTGCGGAAAGAGCGCGGCCCGCAGGTCCTCGACGGTAGTGACCGCCGAGGCGTCATGCGTCAGCGAGCTGTGGCTCGCGATCGCGGTGCGATGGTAGCGAAGATCGATATCGGGCTTGAAACAGGCTACGCGCTGGCGCGCGATGCGGGCCCGCTTCAGGCGGCGGATCAGCTCCTCCGACTTGCCGGAGAACATGGGGCCCGTGATCATCTCGATCCGGCCAGGGGGAACAGGGTTCATTGGTTCGATGTTAAACGTGCCGCCACGGATGAGGTGTGGATTTTCCGTTCATCGGCGTTTTAGAGGAAAAGCGATGGCCCGGCCGGCAGGCCATCGCTTTCCTCTAAAAAATTCTCGATACGCTCCAGTACGCTAAACTGGCAGCCCTGAAACAAAAAACACTCCGGAGACCCCTGTGCAAAGAAGAAACTTCCTGTCTGCCGCCCTCGCCGCCTCTGCCACGGCCCTCGTCCCCAACGCCTCGGCGCAGGCCACTTCCTCGCGCGAGTACTACCAGCTCCGCAAGTACATCCTCCGCAGCGGTGCCCAGGGCAAGCTCTCCGACCAGTTCTTCTCCTCCGCCCTCATCCCCGCGCTCAACCGCCTCGGCCTCAAGCCCATCGGAGCCTTCAAGGTCCAGTTCGGACCCCAGACCCCCACCACCTATCTCCTCATCCCCGGCACCAGCCTCGAGACTGTAGCCGAAGTCGACCTTCTCCTCGCCAAAGACGCCGAGTTCCTCAAGGCCGCCCAGCCCTTCTGGAATGCTTCCGCCGCTGAGCCTCCCTTCGAGCGCATCGAGAGCACCCTGTTGAAGGCCTTCGAGGGCTACCCCAAACTCACCCCTCCCTCGGGCACGGCGAAACGCATCTTCCAGCTCCGTACCTACGAGAGCCCTACCCCCGCCGACCACATCCGCAAGGTCGAGATGTTCCATCAGGGCGAGTTCCGCATCTTCGAGAAATCTGGTTGCGGCAATGTCTTCTTCTCCGACGCCCTCGTCGGCCCCAACCTTCCCAAGCTCACCTACATGCTCACCTTCCCCGACATGGACGCCCTCAACACCGGCTGGGAGAAGTTCTTCGCCGATCCCGATTGGAAGAAGCTCACCGCCGACCCGCGCTACAGCTTCGAGGCCATCGTCTCGAACGTCGATAACCTCATCCTCACCCCAGCTCCGTATTCGCAGATCTAACTTCACGAAGTGACCGCCCCACGCGCAGTGGGCCCGCGCGGCAACGCATGTCTTCGTTAAAAAACCGAGCGAGCGCAATCGGCCTTGTTAAGGGCACGGCTTAAGCCGTGCCGTCAGAAGAGTGACAAGAAAGGAGCTTCAGTTCCTGAGATCAAAGCCATAAGTTCACCCTGTCAAGCCATAATCCGTATAACTCCCTGAATCTAAACAAGAAAAGACGTGCCGATTCGCCCCCGCCCGCCTGCTATTTTAAAAGTAGACATTTTCCAGTCCCAGGGGAACCCTCGAACACCAAGTCCTAAGCTAAGTGCAATGATTGGAATAGTTTGCGCGATAAAGTCCAGGGGGCGGGTGCCGAACCACTGTTTTCATCGTCTATTTATACTGAGGCCAGCGACCGAAAGGATCAGAGAGTCGCACGCCGCATCCGCTGAATCCAATCCTCCAAGGGATGGATTCCGCGAACTTAGGACAGCCAGATGGACGGGATTCTACAAACGATCAAATCACCAGCCGACGTGAAGAAGCTCTCGCTGGTGGAGCTCGAGCAGCTCGCCGAAGAGATCCGTGAGCGTCTCATCACCTCCGTCGCCAAGACCGGCGGACACATCGGACCGAATCTCGGCGTCGTCGAGCTCACCCTCGCTCTTCACTCCGTCTTCGATACCCCCGCCGACAGCTTCATCTTCGATGTCAGCCACCAGGCGTACGTCCACAAGCTCCTCACCGGCCGTGAGAGCCGCTTCCACACCATCCGCCAGCCCGACGGCCTGAACGGCTTCATGCTCCGCACCGAGAGCGAGCACGACAGCTACGGCGCCGGTCACGCCGGAACCGCCCTCTCCGCCGCGCTCGGCATGGCCGTCGCCCGCGACCTCGCCGGAGGCACGGAGCACATCGTTGCCCTCGCCGGCGACGCCGCGTTCACGAATGGAATCTCCTTCGAGGCACTCAACAACATCGCCGCGCAGACGCGCCGCCTGATCATCGTCCTCAACGACAACGCTTGGTCCATCGACAAGAACGTCGGAGCCATCGCCGAGTACTTCCACAAGATCACCGCGACCAACACCTTCAGCAACCTGCACGACAAGGCCGCCGGCCTGATCGAGAGGTTCGGAGGCAAGGCCGCCCGCCACGTCGTCCGCAAGGCGGAGGAGGCGGCGAAGGGCCTGATCGGTCCCGGCATGCTCTTCGAGGAGTTCGGCCTCAGCTACTACGGCCCCATCGACGGCCACAATCTTCCGCTGCTGATCGAGACCTTCAAGTTCCTCAAGCAGCAGAACAAGCCCGTAGTCCTGCACGCGATCACCCAGAAGGGCCGCGGCTTCCAGCCCGCGCTCGAGAAGCAGAAGAAGTTCCACGGCCTCGGACCCTACGACCCCGAGTCCGGCGAAACTAAGTCAGCCGGCCAGAAGACCTACTCCGAGATCTTCGCCGAGAGCCTGACCAAGCTCGCGAACCGCAACGACAAGATCGTCGCGATCACCGCCGCGATGCCGAACGGCACCGCCCTCGACCTCTTCCGCCCTCACCATCCTACGCGCTACTTCGACGTCGGCATCGCTGAAGAACACGCCGTCATCTTCGCGGCCGGCATGGCCACGAAGGGCTACAAGCCGTTCGTAGCCATCTACTCCACCTTCCTGCAACGCGCCTTCGATCCCATCGTCCACGACGTCGCTCTCCAGAATCTCCCCGTAGTCTTCTGCATGGACCGCGGCGGCCTGAGCGGAGACGACGGCCCCACGCACCACGGCCTGTTCGACATCAGCTACCTGCGCAGCGTTCCCAACCTCATCCACATGGTCCCCAAGGACGAGGACGAGCTGCAGGACATGATGTACACCGCGATGCTGCACGACGGTCCCTCTGCCATCCGCTACCCGCGCGGCGCCGGCCCGGGCGTCGCGGTGAAGGAGCAGCCGGTCGCCCTCGAGATCGGCCGCGCCGAGATCCTCAGCGACCCCGGACACGTCGACGTTGCGATCCTCGGACTCGGAGCGATGCTGCCCGAGGCTGTGCGTCTCAGCGAGATGCTGGAGCGCGAGGGCTTTCACTCCGCGGTCATTAACCCCAGGTTCGCGAAGCCGGTCGACCGTGGCTGCCTCTCCGACTTCGGCTCGCGCGCCGGAATTGTCATCACCCTTGAAGACCATGTCTTGGCCGGAGGCTTCGGCTCGGCGGTGATGGAGACGCTGAACGAGCTCGGTCTGAATGTTCCGGTCGTTCGCATCGGTTGGCCCGACGTCTTCATCGAGCACGGCAAGGTGGATTCTCTGCGTGAGAAGTACGGTCTGACAGCAGAGGGCGCGCTCGAACGCGCAAGGCCATATCTGGCCACGCTGATGGAGCGGATTCTGGCCAAACACTCCTAGTTATATGACGTATTAAAGAAGATGGCCTGCCGGCCGGGCCCACTGCGCGCGTGTTTGCCCTTCGGGGTGGGTGCTCCCGCTGGTCGCATGCAAAAATTCTCGCGCCGACCAACGAGAGGCCACGGCGAAGCCGACATACGCGTCACGAAGTGACCGCTCCACGCGCAGTGGGTCGGCAGGCCATCGCCTTGAAAGCAGATTTCAAGTTTGTTGACATGACCCAAGGCCGTTTCGGGAGCCGATAAATCGTTCAGATCGCCGTTCGATGCGGCGCCGTTGACATTTCATCCGCAAGCCCGTCAACTGGAGATTATGGAGAGCGAGATCTCAACCGAGCGCAGCTGGACGCCTTTGAAGGCGCGCGAGGTCGGAAGCGGACGGCGTCATCGCGACCGCGGCCTGCTGATGATCGGACTCTTCAAACTGGGCAAGGCTATCTTCTTCTTCCTGCTCGGCGTGGGCGCGATTCATTTGCTCCACAAAGACCTGGGCGATGAGGTGATGCGCCTGGCGATGATGCTCAAGTTCGACCCGGAGAGTAAGTTCATCACGCTCCTGCTGGACAAGGTGGACCTGATCGACGCCCACCGCCTGAAGCTGATCAGCCTGGCGACCTTCGGCTACTCTGTGCTGGCCCTGACCGAGGGGATCGGACTGATGCTCGAGAAGACGTGGGCCGAGTACCTGACCCTGATCCTGACCGTCTCGTTCCTTCCGTGGGAGCTCTTCGAGCTTACGCGCCATCCCAACTGGTTTCGACTGAGCCTTTTGTTAATCAATCTGGCCGTGCTGGGCTATCTGCTCTGGCTGCTCAAGAAGAAGAAGACGGCCGTGACTGCTTAGGGCTATCAACACCATATTGTTTTGGCAAAAGACTGGCGCTGCCGCGTGGGGCGGTCACTTCGTGACGCGTATTTGCCCTTTGGGGTGGGGCTCCCGTTGGTCGCCTGCAAACATCTTCGCAAGCGACCAACGGGAGCCCAGACCCGAAGGGGATTCACGCGTCACGAAGTGACCGCCCCACGCGCGGTGGGCCTGCGCGGCCGCGCTAGTCTTTTGCCCCAATCAATGGAAGTGCGCGGGTTCTGTGCTCACTTTCGCCTTTACTTCGCTTTATCAGATCACCCGGCGACTCCGCAAGTGGCGGCTCAGGCATGAACCGACTTTGTAAGCCCAATATCTTGTGGTTATCGAAGTAGCTTCCCCCATTTACTGAGTTATCCACATCCCATTGTGGGAATTGCTGCACTTTCTCCGAATTCCGTTCTTTACACCAGCCGCTGTCTACGCGACTATGTGGATGGAAGTGGTAAAAAGTGGAGTTTTAGGGACCATCTCTAGCAGGATTTGAGCCAGTCTACCTCCGCGGACCCCTCTTCCGAAGAGTGAAGAGAAACGGGTATCGAGGTTGTCATGTTTCGGGGAAATCATCCAACGCGCGTGGACGAGAAGGGCCGGCTGAAGCTTCCGGCTGAGTTCAAGCGCCGGGTGGATGAGCTGTACGGTCCTCAGTTCTACATCACCAGCAAGGACGGGAAGCGGGCTGAGATCTATCCGCTGAAGGAGTGGGAAAAGATCGAGGAGAAGCTGGCCGCGATCCCTTCCATGAACCCTGCAAGGAAGAAGTTTCTGGACGTGACGAACTACTACGGCCAGATGGCGGAGATGGATGCGCAGGGACGGCTGCTGATGCCGCAGCTGCTGCGTGAGTCGGCGAAGGTGATGGGAGACGTTGTGGTGCTGGGTTCGCAGACGTTTCTCGAGGTGGTCAACCATGATTCGTTCAAGGCCGAGCTTGAGGCTCAGCCGATGACCGAGGCCGACCAGATGGCGTTGTCAGAGTTTGGATTGTAGGCAGTCGGCCCCCAGGGGCAGCACAGAGGGCGGAGAAGAATGACGAAACCGCAACATGTGCCGGTTCTTTTAGAGGAAGTTTTGGAGTACCTCCATGTGCGGCCGGGCGGCGTCTATGTGGACGCGACGCTCGGGCTCGCCGGACACTCCTCGGAGATTGCGAGGAGGCTGGGGCCGAAGGGAATACTGATCGCCTTCGATCGCGACCCCGAGGCGATGGAGCTGGCGAAGGCGAGGCTCGAAGATCTTCGCGCGGAGCTGGGACCGGAGATGCCGGAGATTCGGCTGGTGCCGAAGTCCTTTTCCGAGGCGGCCAGCGAGATCGAGCCGGCAAGCCTGGACGGTCTGCTGGCGGACTTTGGGGTCAGCAGCCTACAGCTCGACGAGGCGCACAGAGGATTCAGTTTTCGGTCGGATGGACCCCTGGATATGCGGATGGATACGCGTACGGGGGAGACGGCCGAGCAGGTGGTAAATCAGGAAGACGAAAACGAGCTCGCCGACCTGATTTACGAATTCGGAGAGGAAAGGAGGTCGCGGAGAATCGCCAGAGCCATTGTGAGGGCTCGGCCGATTACGACAACGGCGGAACTGGCAAGAGTCGTATCGGCCGCAGCCCCAGCAATGAAAGGCGACAAGATTCACGCGGCGACCAGGACCTTTCAGGCGCTCCGGATTCGAGTGAACGATGAGTTGGGAGAGATCAGGACGCTGCTCGAAAGCGCGCCATCTCTTCTGAAGCCGGGAGGAAGGCTGGTGTTGATCAGCTTCCACTCGTTGGAGGACCGGCAGGTGAAGGATGCCTTCCGGGAGGCAGGACGCACCAAGGTGTACGAGGTTTTGACCAAGAAGCCGGTCGTAGCCGGCGAGGAAGAAGAGAGAAAAAACCCGCGGTCCAGAAGCGCGAAGCTGCGGGCGGCAAGCAAGGTTTGATTTTGTCGTACTTGGTTCTAGACGGTTGATGTTTGTGGAGACAAGTGATCGGACCGGGGTTGTCCCACCGTGCTTTCAGGCGAAAGACAACCCGTAACAAAAAGTCCCTTCCTCGAATAACGACCCCGGTCCGGTTTCGTTTTGAGGAGTGCAGCAGGCGAGAGAGAAGAAGCGAGAGGTGTGCGATGGCAGCGTCGGTGATGGCAGGACACGAGATTGAGATGATGGGCGCGGCAGCGTCAAGGTCGCAGCGTCGCACCGAGTCGCTGGCAGAGCGAAACCGTGCGCTCTTCGAGACGCAGCGCAAGGCTCGTCGGGGGCCGACGCCGGAGGTCTTCTTTGCCAAGCACATCGACAACACGCGTCTGGTGAAGGCCGATGACCCGGAACGCCGTCGCGAGATGCGTCAGTTCTCCGTCGTGATGAGCATGCTGTTTGTGCTGGTGATGGTGTACGTCTGGCAGCACTTCATGGCCATCGAGATCGGCTATCGTGTGGAGGCTCAGAAGCAGCAGGTAGAGCAGCTGCGGGAGCAGAATCGTCAGCTGCGGCTGACCGAGGCGCAGCTCACGGATCCGGAGCGGATCGATAAGATGGCCAAGCAGATGGGACTCGATGCTCCTCAGCCCGGCCAGGTGGTTCGTCCGGACGGCAGCGTCGAACAGAACGGTCCGGTATGGGCCGAGGTCAAGGCTCCCGCGATCGCTGTGCGGTAGGTCTTCTCCTCAGGGCGCGGGAGAATTTGTAACAGAAAATATTCAAATCAGGATTGAAGAACATGAATCAGGCGCCACGGCAGACGTTGACCGCTCCCATCCGGAGAATTCGGTTCGTCTACGTGGCGCTGTTTTTTATCTTCTGGACTGCGGCGTTAGGCATGCGGCTGGTGTGGCTGCAGGTGGTCCGGCACGGCGACTTTGTAGAACGCGCGGCGCGGCAGCAGCAGAGGACCTTCGAGGTGGCTCCCAGGCGCGGCGTTCTGTACGACCGCAACCTGAAAGAGATGGCGATGACGGTGCTGGTCGACAGCGTCTATGCGGTGCCAAGCGAGCTGGGGGAGAATCGCGCATCGACGGCGGAGATCCTGGCGCAGATCGCGCACAAAGATTCGCACGATAACTTCACCTCCGAACACCAGATGCTGGCGCGTTTCAATGCGTCGCGCAATTTCGCCTGGGTAGCGAGGAGGGTGGATGCGGAGACGGCGACGCGTGTCCGCGAGCTGAATCTGAAGGGCGTCTACTTTCAGAAGGAGTTCAAACGTTTTTATCCGAGCAACGATCTTGCCGCGCAGGTGCTGGGTTATGTGGGCACGGACGACACGGGGCTCGGTGGCCTGGAGCGTCAATTCGATGATGAGATGCACGGCACGCCGGGACATGTGATGACGGCGGTCGATGCGAAGCGCCATGTGCTGGGCTCGGAGGAGAGCCAGCCGTTGCCGGGAGAGAATCTTGTGCTCGCCATCGATTCCAACATTCAGTACATCGCCGAACGCGCGCTCGATGCCCAGATGGAGAAGATGAAGGCGGCGCACGGCACGGTGGTGGTGCAGGATCCGCACACCGGCCAGATCCTCGCGCTCGCGATCTCGCCGCGCTTCAATCCGAACGATCAGCGCCATATGGACGCGAGTGTTCTCAAGAACCTTGCGGTGAGCGACGTCTATGAGCCGGGCTCGACCTTCAAGCTGTTGACGTACTCGGCAGCGCTGGACGCTGCTGGGGTACAGCCGACGGATATTGTGGACTGCCAAGGCGGAGCCCTGACGATGTATGGGCGCACGCTGCATGATGACAAGTCTGACGGTCACCTTGGACGAGTGACGGTGCAATATGCGTTGGAGCGTTCAAGCGATGTGGGCGCGGCGAAGATGGCGCTCAAACTGGGCAATCAGAAGTTCTACGACTACATCCGGGCATTCGGGTTTGGCGATCGCTCGGGGATCGAGCTTCCCAGCGAGACGCGCGGCCTGCTGCGCAAGCCTACCAAGTGGGACGCAACCAGCATCCTGTCCCTTGCCATTGGTCAGGAGATCGGCGTGACGCCGGTCCAGCTGGTGACGATGGTCAGCACGATCGCCAACGGGGGTGTGTATATGCCGCCGCACGTTCTATTGAATTCCACCGATGAGATGAAAGGCGACCCTCGCCTGAAGCCAATCTCCTTCCGTCCTGCGAACCAGCTTCCAGATCCCCTTCCGGATGGAGCACATCGCGTGATCCGGGAGATCACCTCGGCCAAGATGCGCAGCATGATGCAGAGCATCGTCACCGAAGGAACGGGCAGAAAGGCGGCGTTGAATGGATACAGTGCTGGAGGAAAGACCGGCACGGCGCAGAAGATCGATCCTGCTACCCATACGTATTCCCATACGAAGCTGGTGGCCAGCTTTGCGGGATTTGCGCCTGTGAGTAACCCGGCGATCTCAGTTGCGGTCATCATCGATACGCCCACCGTCGGCACGCGTTATGGAGCCGAGACCAGCGCTCCGGTCTTCGCGGAGGTAGCACAGGAGGTGCTCGAGTATCTCGGGGTTCCTCACGATCAGCCGCTCAAGACCAAACAGCAGATGATGCTGGCGAAGGCCGAACCGGTGGAAGAGGATTCCGAGGACAACGGAGCGAACCTCAACGAGATGTTTGCCGATATTAATAGCCTTCCTGCGGACGATCCTCTGCGCCAGGCTGCGAACGGCACGACGCCGGCAGGTGCGACAACGGCGGAGGATGAGCCCGTAAACACGGCGAAGGCGGATAGTCTCGCAAAGCCAAAGGATCTGGCGCAAGAGAAGGGTTCGCGCCCCGTGAACATGCTTCCGCCGAAGATGCTTGCGGCGTTCCACTCGGGCACAAAGAATGGCTCCGGCGACGAGAGCGCTTCGATCTCGTCGCCTAAGATCGTTCCGGCGGTTCAATCCAGGGGGGATGGCGGCATCGTTGTGGACGCCTCGCATCGGGTCGCGGTGCCTTCGTTCGAAGGCGGCTCGTTGCGTACGGTGGTCGAGAAGGCAGGGCAGGTCGGACTTCGCGTCCAGCCGGTCGGGAGCGGACTTGCGCGCGATCAGGCCCCGACGCCCGGAACCATGGTTCCCGCGGGAACGGAGATCGTCGTGCGGTTCACACGATAGAGCCAATCGGCTTTGGCTCGTTCGAAGCCGAATAGAATTCAAGCTATGAGATGGAACGATCTTCTTCGCGAGGTCGAAACGGCTCGCTCCGTTTTGTCGGAGGCCGAATTCCGTGGTGTCCAATACGACTCGCGCAAGGTGCAGCCCGGCGATCTCTTCGTCGCGATGCGCGGTGGTGTCGCGGATGGCAACCGCTTTGTAGATGCGGCGATTGCGAAGGGGGCGGTTGCTGTTGCGACGGATTCGCCGGAGACCTACGAACGGCTTTCGGGCGAAGGAGCAAAGATCGCGGTTGCGTTGGTGGAGCACGGAAGGCGTGCCCTGGCCGAGGCGAGTGCGGCCGTCTTTGGCGAGCCGCAGCGGCACCTCGCGTTGAGTGGCGTGACCGGCACCAACGGAAAAACGACGACTGCTTTCCTCCTCGAGGCCATGCTGAACAGCGTTGGCCGCCGTTCGGTGCTGATTGGAACGATTGAGACTCATGTTGCCGGTGAGGTGAGGGAGTCTCCACACACGACGCCGGAGTCGCGGGATGTCCTTGCGCTCTTCGCCGATGGGGTCAAGGCAGGAGCGACCGAAGTGGTCATGGAGATGTCGAGCCACGCCCTCGAACAGGAACGAGTATGGCGGATGCCGGTCGATGTTGCGATCTTCACCAATCTCACGCAGGATCACCTGGACTACCACGGCACCATGGAGAGTTATTTTGCCGCTAAGGTGCGCCTGTTCGAAGGCGTGGGTACACCTCCCCCTCGCGTGGCTGTGGTGAATACCGACGATCCCTATGGGCAGAGGCTGGCTGCGGGGATGGATCGTTCCGGGCTGATTCGGTACGGCTTCGGCGATGCGGCGGACTTCCGTGCCGAAGGCGTCCGGATGCGTGCCGGTGAGACGAGCTTTGTGATGAAGACCCCAGGCGATGATGTGGAGATGCGCTCCCCGCTGACGGGCCGCGTGAATGTCTATAACCTTCTGGCCGCCTCGGCCGCAGCGTGGGCGCGCGGGCTTTCGCTCGAGGAGATTCGGACGGCAGCCGATCGCGGCGCTCAGGTTCCGGGACGATTTGAGGTCGTCCCTTCCCGCAATGGCGTCACGGTCGTCGTCGATTACGCACACACGGACGATGCTCTGAGAAACCTGATTGCGCTGGCGCGTGAGCTGGTGAAGGAGCGCGGCGGGCGCGTGATCACGCTCTTCGGTTGCGGCGGGGATCGTGATCGCACCAAGCGTCCGCGCATGGGACGTGCGGCGGGTGAGGGAAGCGATCTGGTGATCCTGACCAGCGATAATCCTCGCAGCGAAGACCCTGTGACGATTCTTGCCGAAGCTCTGGTGGGGGTGAAGGAGGCCGGCACGCCTTGCATCGTGGAGGAAGACCGCGCCACGGCGATTGGGATCGCGATTGAATCCGCACATGAGGGCGACATTGTTCTGATCGCGGGCAAAGGACACGAGAAGGTGCAGATTCTGAAAGACGGTACGGTTCCCTTCGATGATGTGGCCGTTGCCGCGGGCTTTTTACGAGGAGAGGGATGAAGCTTAAGCTGGGGCAGATTGCGGACTGGATTCACGCCGAGGGTGTCTTCGACAACGAGGCTGAGGCGATGGGCTACTCGATCGACTCGCGAACCATCGGCGCGGGCGATCTCTTCTTCGCGGTGAAGGGCGAGCGCTTCGATGGGCACGAGTTCGTAGCCTCTGCGCTCGCAGATGGAGCCGTAGCGGCCGTGGTTAGCAATGCCTGGTTGATTCCGGCGAACGTCGATGAGATCAGGTTACTGCGTGTATCCGAGTGTGAAGACTGCGTGCTGGGCGCGCTGCAAAGGCTGGCAAACGCTGTGCGACGCGAGTGGGGAGGACGCGTGATCGGCGTTACCGGATCGGCGGGCAAGACGACGACCAAGGAAGCGGTCGCGCAGGTGCTGGGAACGCGGTTCAGGGTGCTGAAGTCCGCCGGCAACCTCAACAATGCTTTCGGAGTTCCTCTTCAACTGTTACGGCTGGAGCGGGAGCACGAGGTTGCGGTCATCGAGATGGGCATGAATCATGCGGGGGAGATCGCCGCGCTGGCCAGAATCGCCGAGCCGAACTGGGCCGTCGTCTCGAACGTCGCGCCGGTGCATATTGAGTTCTTTCCCGATGGCCTGGAGGGAATAGCTCGCGCGAAGTATGAGCTGGTGGAGGCTCTGCCTGAGAACGGCCTTGCGATCCTGAATGGGGATGATCCGTATGTGCGTGCGTTTGGCCGAGGCATGGGGGATCGATCCGTTCTGTACGGCATTCAGGAAGAGGCTGCGGTTCGCGCCGAGGATGTGGAAGAGGCAGGGATCGACGGGGTTCGGTTTACCGTCATCGCGCAGCAGGAGAGCGCGCCGGTTCATCTTAAATTGCTGGGCAGGCATAACGTTTTAAACGCTCTGGCAGCAATTGCCGCGGGCCTGAAGAGCGGAATTCCACTCCAGGAGTGTGCGGTTGCTATCCAGGATCTTGCGCCTGCGGACAAGCGGGGCGAGGTGCTTCGGTGGCGTGGAGCGACGCTGATTAATGACTCCTATAATTCCAACCCGCGCGCCCTGGATGCGATGGTGGATGCGCTGATGGCGATGCCGGGTGGACGTCATATCGTGATCGCGGGCGAGATGCTGGAGCTGGGGTCGGGAGCGTTCGCGATGCATGAGGCTTGCGGTCAGAGGATGGCCGAACGGCGCGTCTCAATGATTGTGGGAGTGCGGGGATCTGCGCGGGCGCTGGTGAATGGAGCCCAGCGTGCGGGCGGAGAGGCGATCTTTCTCGATACTCCTGAAGAGGCGGGCAAGTGGATGCGGGTGAATCTTCGCGAGGGCGACATCGTTTTGTTGAAGGCCTCGCGTGGGGTGCGGTTGGAAAAGGCTCTCGAGAGCTTGAAGGATTAGGGAGAGACGATGGCCTGCCGGCCGGGCCCTCTGCGCATGGAGCGGTCACTTCATGACGCGTGTACTCCCTTCGGGGTGGGCTCCCGTTGGTCGCCTGCATAAATCTTTGCGCCGACCAGCGGGAGGCCCGTGCCGAAGGCGATATACGCGTCACGAAGTGACCGCCCCACGCGCAGTGGGCCCGCGCGGCAGCGCCTGATGTAGGGAGTGGAGTTTGGTTCGCTGGTGGAAATCCTTCGCAGTGCCGCGCAGACTGCCTGTTAAGATACTTCCAGTTCACTCCAAAGGCGGACGGTTTGCTCTATTGGCTGCTGTATCAGAAGCTCTTCCCCTACTTTCGCCTCTTTCGCATCTTTCGTTACCTCACCTTTCGCACGGTCTTTGCCAGCCTGACGGCGCTGCTGATCGGTCTTCTGATCGGCCCGTATGTTATTGATCGTTTGCGCGAGTTTCAGATCGGCCAGTACATTCGCGAAGAGGGACCGCAGTCGCATCAGAAGAAGAGCGGCACCCCGACGATGGGAGGAGTGCTGATCTGCATCTCCATCCTGGTCCCTACGCTGCTCTGGTCCGATCTCTCGAACCCCTTCGTATGGCTGGTGATGCTCTCGACGCTTGCCTTCGGGGCGATCGGCTTTGCCGATGACTACATCAAGGTGGTGCATCGCAGGAATTTGGGCCTGACGGCGCGTGCGAAGCTCGGCCTGCAGCTGCTTGCCAGCGGCGCGGTCGCGGTGGCGTTGCTGGTCATGCAGGAGCATGGGAACTACTCCACGCATCTGTTGTTCCCATTCCTCAAGCGTTTTCGGCCCGACCTGGTGTGGGAGTTCCTGGGGCATATCCCACATATGCACTGGCTGGCCTTCGTGCCCTTTGTGGTCTTCGTGATGCTTGTGATCGCGGGCTCGAGCAATGCGGTGAACCTGACCGACGGACTCGATGGACTTGCCATCGGATGCACGATCATCGCGGCAGGGGCCCTGACGGTGCTGACCTACGTGAGCGGCCACGTCGTCTTCGCGGACTACCTGGAGCTGCAGCGAATGCCTCTGGTGAGCGAGCTGACGATCTTCTGCGGGGCCATGGTGGGGGGGAGCATCGGCTTTCTCTGGTACAACGCTCATCCGGCGGAGATCTTCATGGGCGACGTCGGCAGTCTCGCGCTGGGAGGCGCCATCGGGACCGTTGCGGTGGCGATCAAGCAGGAGCTTCTGCTGCCCTTCATCGGTGGCGTCTTTATTCTGGAGGCGCTGAGTGTGATGTTGCAGGTGGGAAGCTATAAACTTCGCAATGGAAAGCGCATCTTCAAGATGGCCCCGCTGCATCATCACTTCGAGCTGTTGGGATGGTCCGAGTCGAAGGTGATTGCGAGGTTCTGGATTCTGGCGCTGATCTTTGCGCTGCTGGCGCTGACGACTTTGAAGCTGCGATGAGGATGGCGATGGAGCTGAAGAACAAGCGGGTGTTGGTAGTGGGATTGGGCAAGTCGGGCATCGCGGCCGCGATGTTTCTGCGCCGGCAGGGAGCGCGGGTGACGGTGAGCGATGCCCGTAGCGCGGTCGCGCTGGCCAAGGAGATCCCCGCGTTGCTCGATGCGGGCATCATGGTCGAGAGCGGAGGCCACGGCCTGCTCACCTTCCGTCGCCAGGATCTGATCGTCATCTCGCCAGGAGTTCCTCTGGATACGCCGGAGGTCAAGCAGGTGATCGGCTACGGCGTGCCGGTGATTGGAGAGCTGGAGCTGGCGAGCCGCTTCCTCAAGGGGCGGATCGTCGCAGTTACCGGATCGAACGGCAAGACGACCACCACTACGCTGCTGGGGAAGATTCTCTCCGAGAGCGGGGCCCCGACGCTGGTAGGCGGCAACATCGGCAGGCCTGTGATCGACCTGATCCCGGAGAGCACGGACGAGACCCTAAACGTGCTCGAGGTGTCGAGCTTCCAGCTGGAGACGATCGAGCAGCTCCGTCCCTGGATCGCGGTGGTGCTCAATATCACTCCCGATCATCTGGATCGCCACGGCAGCTTTGAGAACTACGCTGCGATGAAGGCGCGCATCACCGAGCGCCAGCAGGCGGACGACTTTTTGATCCTGAACGCAGAGGACAAGCCGACCCAGATGGTGGCGGCCAAGACGAAGGCGCAGATCTTCTGGTTTTCCTCACGCAGGCCCATCAAGCAAGGGACCTTCGTTCATGGCGAGAGCGTGGTCTTTCTTCCGCGCGAGGGAGGCAAGGCCGAGCCCATCCTTCCGGTCGCGGAGATTCCTCTCAAGGGTTCCCACAACGTCGAGAACGTTCTCGCTGCCGTTTGTGCGGCACGGCTCGCCGGAGTCCCAGCCGAGACGATCCGGGCCACCGTCGCGAGCTTCAAGGCGGTCGAGCATCGGCTGGAGTTCGTTCGCTCATTCGACGGCGTCGAGTACTTCAACGACTCGAAGGCTACCAATGTGGATGCCGCGATGAAAGCGGTCGCGGCCTTTCCGGGCGGCATTCACCTGATCCTCGGTGGCAAGGACAAGGACTCCGACTACACTACGATGGCTCCGCTTCTCCGCGAGCGGGTCAAGGCTGTTTATACGATTGGTTCGGCCGCCGAAAAGATTGAGCGTGAGCTGGGTGGAGTCGTGAAGATGGTGGAAGCGGGAACCCTCGACGCCGCCGTGCGAGAGGCCCGGGAAACCGCCACCGCCGGCGATGTGGTGCTGCTGGCGCCGGCCTGCTCCAGCTTCGATCAGTTTGAGAGCTACGAGCATCGTGGCAGGGTCTTCCGGCAGATCGTCGAGGAGCTGGGTTAGCGGCAGGCCAGGATTGGTTTAGTTTTCAGAGAAGGCGAAGCGAGATGGCGAAGCGGGTTGGCGTCGATAAGTGGCTCTTCGGAGTGGTGCTGTTGCTGGTGCTGTTCGGACTGGTGACGGTCTTCTCCGCGTCGGCCGTCATGGCCAAGGCCACCTTCGGGACTCCCTACTACTTCATGCTGCGCCAGGGTATGTGGGCGGTCTCGGGACTGATCGCCCTGGTTCTGTTCATGCAGGTGGACTATCGCCGCTATAACAACTCGAAGTTCGTCTTCACCGCGCTTGGCGTGACCATGCTGATGCTGATCGGCGTCTTCGCGATGCGCGACTCGCACAACACGCACCGCTGGTTCCGCTTTGGCTTTGCGAGCTTTCAGCCGTCGGAGCTGGCCAAGCCCACGCTGGTGCTCTTTCTCGCCTACTTCCTGCAGACCCGCATCCACAAGATGGACGACTGGAAGGGGACGGTGGTCCGAGCCGCGCTTCCACCGCTGCTCTTCGTCGGACTCATCCTCAAGGAGCCTGATCTCGGCACCGCCATCGTCTGCGCCGCAGTCACGGCGCTGATGCTGTACCTCGCGGGGATGCAGGTCAAATATCTCGGCATCGGGGCACTGTGCGCCTCACCGGTCCTTTATTACATGCTCTTCCGCGTGCCGTGGCGCAGGGCGCGCATGCTGGCCTTCGTGAATCCCGAGGCCGACCCCCGCGGAACCGGCTTCCATATCCTGCAGTCGTTGATTGCGGTGGGAACCGGCGGTATTCACGGCCTGGGGCTAATGGAAGGACGTCAGAAGCTCTTCTATCTTCCAGAGCCGCATACTGACTTCATCTTCGCCAATGTCTGCGAGGAGCTGGGCCTGATCGGAGCCGTGCTGGTGATAGCGCTCTTCGTCGCGTTGGGCTATCGCGGTCTGCGCACGGCGTATCTCTCGACCGATCCCTTCGCTCGCTTCCTTGCCTTTGGTATCACCTCGACCGTGCTGATCCAGGCGTTCTTCAACATGAGCGTCGTCGTGGCTCTCCTGCCGACCAAGGGCATCACGCTGCCCTTCATCTCCTTCGGTGGAACCTCGCTCTTCGTCATGCTGGCGAGCGTGGGCGTGCTCCTGAACGTCACGCGCGAGATCGACTGACGGTGGCAGCGGCAGGCAACAGCCTACGAGTTCTTATCGCGGGTGGAGGGACCGGAGGCCATGTGGTCCCGGCGCTGGCCATTGCGCGCGAGCTTCGCGACGCGCATGGTGCTGAGGTTCGCTTTGTGGGAACCGCGAGGGGACTCGAGACGCGCCTGGTTCCCGAGGCTGGATTCCCCCTTGAGCTGATCAAGGTCGGCCAACTTAAAAACGTGAGCTTCGCCACGCGTGCGCGTACGCTCTTCGATCTTCCGTTGGGGGTGCTTCGCTGCGTCGAGCTGCTTCGAAGCTTCCGCCCACAGGTCGTGATCGGCGTCGGCGGATACGCCTCGGGCCCCGCGATGATGGCCGCGATTCTGCTTCGCGTGCCCACGCTGGCCTTCGAGCCCAACGCAGTTCCCGGTCTAGCGAACCGTCTTGTCGGCAAACGCGTGAGGGCCGCCGCGGTGAATCTTCCCGAGACGACGAAGTACTTCCGCAACGCCCGCGTCACTGGAACCCCGGTGCGCCCGGAGTTCTTCGACATTCCGCCAAAGACCGCCGGTCCGGCACGCCGTCTTCTGGTCTTCGGGGCCAGCCAGGGAGCGCGTGTACTCAACGAGACCATGCCGAAGATTATGGGGCGGCTGCTGGACACGTTTCCTGAGCTCTCGGTCGTGCACCAGACCGGAGCGCGGCATGGCGAGACGACACTTGCCGCCTACGGGCGAGCGGGTATCGGCTTCGAACGCCTGCGCGTGACGCCTTACCTCGACGACATGGCCGCGCAGTTCGCCGAGGCCGACCTGATCCTCTGCCGCAGCGGGGCGAGCTCGGTCGCGGAGGTTGCCGCGGCGGGACGTGCGGCGGTGCTGATCCCGTTTCCCCAGGCCGCAGACGACCATCAACGAAAGAACGCCGAAGCCTTCGTCGCTGTGGGAGCGGCCGATCTGATCGTCGAGGCGGAGCTGACGGAGACGCGGCTGCTCGAGACTCTCTCGGCGCTGCTCTCCGACGCCGATCGCAGGATCGCGATGGGCGAGCGGGCACGCGCTCTCGCTCATCCTCATGCCGTCAGGGAGATCGCGGCCACGGCGCTGGGGCTCGTCTCCGGTCGTTGAGAGATACCCTCGACTAACGAGGCTTCAAGGTCAGAGTATGACGCGTGGCAGCGCGTACGGCTGCGGTGGTGAAAGGCATCGGAAGGGTGGTGCCGTTATACCAGATGGGCCATTGATCGAGAAACCACGGGCTGACCGGATTCTCCGACTCTCCAAGAACGATGTTCATCGTCGAGCGATCGAGATCGCCGAGATCGGCGGTAAATCGCTCGGACGGCCCAAAGGCGCGGCCTACCTGCTTGATGGTGCTGCCATCTCCGCTCTGCGGACGGACGCCGGTTCCCGTAGGCCTGTCGATCAGGGCGCGCAGGAAGGGCGAGCTCGAGTAGATGGGATGTTCGATCTCGACCGGTGCGGCCTGCCCTTGCGTCCATCGGCTGAGATCGCTGGGAGCGTGGGCATCGATGAGCCCCTGGGAGACGGCCGCCGTCAGCAGATCGTTCCAGTTGCTGTATCCGGGAGGAAGCCAGCGGTCGGGCGTGTGCATAATAATCTGCTCGGCCGCGTAGCTCTTCTCGCCCCAGTTGTAGAGCTTCCACAGCGGAGCTGGCTTGCCTTGGGCGTCGGTATGAACTTCTTTCCCCAGCCGAGGCTCAAGCAGCAGCTGCCAGAGCGCCTCGCGCGCGGCGTTGACGATCGGTGCGGCGGGGGTGTCAGCCTGCACCTGTCCGTCCCAGCCGCGAAGAATATCGGCAGCCTGATGAAGTCGCTTCTCCTTCGTCGAGGAGTGATCGATGGAGTAGGCCAGCCGCTGGGCGATGTTGCGATCGAGGTCGGAATAAACGTCGGTCTGGATCGTAAGCAAATCGGCTGCTGTCAGATGCTCTCGGCCGAGCAGAAGCTTCCAGATGCGTTCGTTGCGATAGGGCGCGGACCAGTTGAGGGTGATGGTGTAGGGATAGTCGTCCGGTGTAACGCGCGCGTTCGCGGTTGCCAGTACGCCGTTCGGAGGATCGAAGGACTGCGGCAGCTGGACGAAGGGAATCGCTCCAATCCAGTCATAGTGACCGTCGACCGCATCGACCGGCACAGGGCTGATGGGGGTCGCGGAGGACGCTGCTCCTTCGATCGATCCAGGTGCCGTCGCAGGCTGCGTCGGGGGAGCCGGTGTTGTTGGCGCCGTGGGATTGCCGCGGATGGGAATGAAGCCCACGGCGTGATATCCGATGTGACCCTGATCGTCCGCGTAAACGGCGTTCTGCGTCGGTCCGCCAAACTGTGAGAACGCGGCGAGAAAGCTCGGCCAGTCGCTCGCCGCATTAATGTGCAGGAAGGGGGCCGAGAGCGTCGAAGGCGAATAGATGGTCCAACGCAGGGACAGGGAGCGTTTTTCGCTGGCAATCAGCGGAGAGAGAATGGGGGTCGGTACGCCGGAGTGGAGAGTCGAGGTGACGTCGAGGGTGACATCGGGTTTGCCATGGACGTGGATGACCTCGGTCTGGTGCAGCAAGGAGTGCCAGGACCGGTCCGCCGATTGGTATTCAGAAGAAGCTCCGGAGCCGCGGATGTGCTCGATAAAAATATCCTGAAGGTCGGCGCCGAGATTGGTGAAGCCCCACGCGATGTGATCGTTGTGTCCCACGACGATGAAGGGGAAGCCGGGCAGCGAAACTCCGGCGACATGGAAGCTTCCGAAGGGCGCCGGCGAGGAGAGCTCTGCCTGGTACCAGACTCCCGGCACCCGGTGGGCAAGGTGCATGTCGTTTGAAAGCAATGGTTTTCCGGTTGCTGTGCGGGTGCCGGAGACCGCCCAGTTATTCGAGCCTGCAAGACAGGAGTCACAGATGGGGCCAAGCTCCCTGGCCAGGGTGAGCAGATCTTCGGGAGAAGCGGTCGAGAGCCGGGGGCGATTTAAGCGCGACTGCGACTCGTCGAGAGGTATGTCGGGAAGCTCCTGCGGAGCGGTAAGGTCGACGACGGGCTGCTCGGGCGGATGATCGCGCCAGGAGCCGACCGGGTAGAGGTCGGCGAGGAGCTCGGGTGGAAGATGCGCCGCGATGGCCTCGCGGCTGAGCTTGGTGGGAAAGCTGTTGGTGAGGTCCTGGAACATCACCAGGCCGACGAGCAGGGAGTCCCGGGAGGTCCAGGGCGCGGGATCGTAGCGCAGGAGGCGGAACTCGAGCGGAAGATGATCGTGCTGCCCTGCAATGGAGGCATTGACGCCGCGCGAGTAGGCCTCGAGAAAGTGAAGCTGCTCCGCCGGCAGAGTGGAGACCGCACGATCGGCCGTTGCGCGTAGCTGCAGGTAGCGTTGAATGCGGTCGTGTTCGACCAGTCCTGGGCCAAGCACCTGTGCGAGCTCGCCTGCGGCGTGGCGTCGCAGAAGATCCATCTGGAAGAGGCGATCCTGCGCGGTGATGAATCCCTGCGCGAAGATGAGGTCGTCGAGCGAGGCGGCGCGGATGTGAGGAACGCCGTGGGCATCGCGCTGGACCGTAACAGGAGCGGAGAGGCCGGGAACGATGAGCGTGCCATCGGTCTGGGGCAGTGCGACGACGAGCGCATGATGGATAAAGCTGCGCGCTGCGAAGAAGGTGGTAAGGCCCAGGATGAGAAGGACGGCGACGATGATGGTGAGGTACTTCGAGACTCGCGAGGGCTTACGGTTGGAATCGTTCGGGAGGCGGCGGGGGACCAGGATCGGCTCGGCGTTGGGATCGGGACGGATCATCGCTAATGCAGAGTCTATATGCTGGGCGAACGGGTTTGAACCTCCAGCCTTTCTCTTTTCGAGCGGCATAAAGGCTCCATCGCAAAGACCAATCAACCTGCCAGTCACTTTGCCCCCACGACACGCACCTCGAAATTTTGTTTTACTGAGGTCGTCAGGGAAAGGAGGATTACTGCTTTGGAGTCAGTCGCCAGTCTCCATGCCATCGAAAGAGTGGTTCTGCTGCTGCTGGTCTTGGTGGCGGGCTTTGCCGTCATGGCCCACAGGATCAAGGTGCCTTACCCGATCATGCTTGTGCTTGCCGGGCTCTCGTTGAGCTTCATCCCGCACATGCCCAGAATCCCCCTCGATCCGAACTTTGTCTTCGTCATCTTTCTTCCTCCGCTGCTGTACTCCTCGGCGTGGACAGTCTCCTGGCGAGACTTTCGCAACAACCTGCTGATCATCTCGATGCTGGCCGTGGGGCTGGTGGGCTTCACCGTGTGGGGCGTCGCGGAGTTCTCCGACCGCTTCGTCTCGGCACTGGACTGGAAGGCGGGCTTCCTTCTGGGAGCCGTGCTCTCGACCACCGATGCGATTGCAGCCACCTCCATCGCGAAGTCGCTTGGCCTGCCGCGAAGAATCGTCGACATCCTCGAGGGAGAGAGCCTGCTCAACGACGCCACCGGCCTGCTGGCGCTTGAGATCGGTCTGCGTCTGCTCGAGCGCGGCGATCTTCCCTCCGCCGGCGAAGGCACGCTGCGGCTGATCTACCTGATCGTCGGCGGCCTGGCGATCGGTCTGGTGATCGGAATCATCGTGGCGACATTCGAGCATTACATCGACAACGGCCCGGTCGAGATGGTCCTCAGCTTGGTCGTTCCCTATGCGGCATATCTCGCGGGCGAGGAGGCTAAGGCCTCGGGAGTACTTGCCGTGGTCGCCGCCGGGCTTTACCTGAGCCGCCAAAGCGCCCGAATTTTCTCACCCAGCGTCCGGATTCAGATCCTCGGCGCCTGGGAGGCGATGACCTTCGTGTTGAATGGCATCGTCTTCATCATGATCGGGCTGCAGATGCCCTATGTCCTCGCGGGAATCAAGGGCGGCTTCCACTTCCTGACCCTGGTGGAGTATGGAGCCATCTTCAGCATTACGTTGATCGTGCTGCGCATCATCTGGGTGACTCCGGCCATCAAGTTCTCAAACTTCATGCAGAGGCTTCGCCATTTGCAGGCGAAAGAGGAGAAGATCACGGGGCCGGAGACCTTTGTCATCGGTTGGACGGGAATGCGTGGCGTCATCGCTCTGGCTGCAGCGGTCTCGGTCCCTGAGACGATCAACGGTGTTGAGTTCAGCCAGCGCAACCTGATCGTCTTCCTGACCTTTTCTGTGATCCTGGTGACGCTCGTTCTGCAGGGGCTGACCCTGCCTTCGATCATCCGGGCTCTCGGCCTCTCCGGCGAAGAAGGCATGGAGCCGGAAGAGCGTTATGCCCGCGAGCTTTCGATCCGGGAGGCGATCGCCTACCTCGAAAAGGAGCGAAGCGAGAACGACGACGCCTACGAGCACGCCTACAACGACCTGATCGACCGCTACGAGCACAGGTTGGCCGATGTCAGCGATGAAGAAGAAGATCCCGGAGTCTCGAAGGCAGAGGTCTACCACTGCCTGCGCCGGGCGACTCTTGGAGCCGCGCAGGTGGAACGCAGAACCGTGATCTGGCTGCGCGATCAGGGCAAGATCAGCGATGACGTTCTGCGGAAGATCGAGCGCGAGCTGGACTTCGAAGAGACCAAGATCCAGGGCTGATTAGAGAAGGCCTGCCGGCCGGGCCCACTGCGCGTGGGGCGGTCAATTCGTGACGCGTAGTTGCCCTTTGGGGTGGGGCTCCCGTTGGTCGCTTGCATAAATCTTCGCGCCGAAACGAAGGGAGGCTATGGCGAAGCCGACATATGCGTCACGAAGTGACCGCCCCACGCGCAGTGGGCCCGACCGGCAGGCCATCGTCTTGCATCAGGCTGGCATAGCTACTCTCAGTCCGTGGCTGGGTGAAGTGGATCAGAAGCGCCATCAGCGCCAGGGGGAGAAGGCAGAAGATGCTTCCCTCCGGGCCGGTCGCACCTCCGCTGAGAAGAGGAGCGCCGAGGGGATGAGTCTCGAGAAGGCGATGCCCGAAGAGGGCTCCGCTGTCTGCAACGCCAAAGACGAACGACTGTCCATAGTCCCACGCGGCGTGCATTCCCACGGCCCACCAGAGCGAGCCGGTACGCCACAGGCTGAAGCAGAACAGCAGCGAGGCAAGACCGGCGCACACCAGTCCCGCGGGACTCTCTCCAGGGTTCGAGCCATGCACGGCTCCAAAGCCGAAGGAGACAATCAGCGCGGCCGCCCAGAAGCCGAGCGCGCGTGGATCGCGATTGCCGGGAAGAGACCGCGCCAGGCCCGCGAGGCCGCGAGCGAGCGTGTACTGCAGGTATCCGCGAAATAGAGACTCCTCAAAGAAGCCGATGGCAAGAAACCCTGGAATCCAGGCGAGAGCGTAGCGAAGCGCCTCCGTTCCTGCCAGAAGTTGGCGGTCGATGACAAGCAGTCCCGACTTCAGAAGCAGGAAGACCAGCAGCGAGATGGCCAGCAGTCCCGTAACGGCTCCCGCAAGCAGGCGCGGAAGTTTGCGTACTCCTCCAAGGCCATAGACGCCGACCGGGCGATGCTCGATGCGAGCCATGGAAAAGGTCGTAATCAAGACGGCCAAAAAAATCGCAAGCTCGCCGACAAAGACCGGCCGGGGACCGGGCGCATGCTCCATGGCATGTCGCGGAACTAGGCCGCTTGCATGAACGAGGGTTGAGAGGGCCCATCCCCACGCCATGAACATAATGATGGCGATCAGCAGGCTCCATCCGGCGCGAAGGCCATCGGGACCGAAGAAGATCCGCGAATGGGAGGAGGGGGCGGAGCGAGTTACAGGTTCGAAGTTGCTCTCCGACAAACAGAAGCCTCACAACGGGCCAAGGTGGCTTGCTGTCGAGGATATACGAGGTGCCTTCTCCGTTGCGGAGGCCAAGAGACTCGGAAGGCTTGGCGGTTGCCATGGGGCCAGATAAGCTAAAAGCTTCGAGCGCGCAGACAGGCGCTCAAGTCTTTGGGGGCTCCCGCTTGGATTGCAAGATCTTCTACCACGATAAGTGCTTCGATGGGGCGTGTTCCGCCTCCGTGTTCACGCGGTTTCATCGGGAGTGTATTGGAACGGCCTCGAGCTTCCTCTATCACGGCCTGGTGCATCGGGCTGGCGCGTTGTTTGACGAACGTGAGTTCATCGATGGCGAAAATGCCATCGTCGACTTCAAGTACTCCGCATCGAAGAAGGTGACCTGGTGGTTCGACCATCACCTCAGCGCCTTTCTGACCCCGGAAGACCAGGCCGGCTACGAACGCGGTCAGTCCGATGGATCCGAGGCGATGCGCAAGTTCTACGATCCCAGCTATACCTCCTGCACGGGCCTGATCCTCGATATTGCAGCCAATAAATTTGGCTTCAGCACCAAGGGACTTGAAGAGCTGCGTCACTGGGCCGACATCGTCGACGGCGCCAAATACGAGAGCGCAAAGGCCGCGGTCGAGATGGCTTCCCCGGCCATGAAGCTGACCATGGTGATCGAGAGCACGCAGGACGACACCTTGGGCGAAAAGCTGATTCCTCTCCTGACGGAGATGCCACTACAGCAGGTGCTCGACCAGCCTTTCGTGCAGACGCTGCTGGGCCCACTGATGGAGCGTCATCATGCCGCGTTGAAGCTGATCGGCGAGCGAGCCGCGCTCGAGCGTGGTGTGATTGCCTTCGATATCACCGACCACCTCACTGAGGGGTACAACAAGTTCATCCCCTACTACCTGTTCCCGGAAGGAACCTACAACGTGGGGCTAAGCAAATCGAGCTTCCGGACCAAGGTCTCGGTCGGCACCAATCCGTGGACACCGATTCCTGCCGAAAAGCTCGCGAACCTGGCGGTGATCTGCGAACGTTACGGTGGAGGCGGGCACGCGAGGGTGGGAGCCATCAGCTTTTCTCCCGACCGTGAAGAGGATGCCCGTCGGGCGGCCGGGGAGATCGTCGCGGAGCTGCAGGCGCGAGAGACGGCCTAAGGCAAATTACTGAAATATCGCTAAAAGCAACCGAACAGACACGGCGGCCCTCACATGAACGTGGAGGTGCTGCGATGAATCCTGTCGTATGGGGTGGTGTCGTCGTTGTTCTGCTGATCGTAATCGCCGCGGTGACGATGGGGAAGACGAAGTGGAAGCGCACCGATCAACGCCCCGCGGTCTTGCCCAGAAACCAGGGGCGTGTCAGCGGCGGGGACGACTGAGCCTTTAGAGATGCAAAAAGCGGTCTGAAGAGGCCACTTTTTGTTTAAACACAAATCTTTTTACGAAAGACGATGGCCTGCCGGCCGGGCCCACTGCGCGTGGGTCACTTTGTGACGCGTGTACCGCCTTCGGCGTGGGCCTCTCCCGTGGTCGGCATGAAAATCTTCAAGCGACCAACGGGAGCCCACCCCGAAGGGCAACTACGCGTCACGAAGTGACCGCCCCACGCGCAGTGGGCCCGCGCGGCAGCGCCTGCCTCTAGGGCTTGACCTTGGAGAACAGTCCCAGCTTACTGATATCGTTGAAGATTACCATTGCCGCAAAGACCAGGATGCAGACGAAGGCGACTTGGTAGACCCGTTCCTTGAGCTGCTGGTTCAGGTCGCGCCGCAGGACCGACTCCACCAGAAGAAACAGGATCATTCCTCCATCGAGGATCGGGATCGGCAGCAGGTTGAAGATCCCAAGGTTCAGCGAGATATACGCCATCAGGCCGATTAGCGGCATCCAGCCCGGCATCGAAGCGGCCTGGTGAATCTGTTGGCCGATTCCGATAGGACCGGAGAGCGAACGCACCGAGACCTGCCGGGTGAACATCCTCTTCAGCACCTCGACGATCAGCATCGAGCCCTTCTTGTTGTACTCCCACGACGCGACCACAGCCTTGCCGAGGGGAAGCTTCTCGACCTTCACAGGCGGCTGCACCGGGCGGAAGCCGAGGCGATAGTCCTTGGCTCCGGTGCCGTCTCCGATCTCCGCCAGCTGCGGCGTGATCTCGATGGGCAGGGACTGGCCATTGCGGAGCACGGTCAGCGAGGCAGGCTTGCCTGCCTCATCCTGCAGGTAGGACAGTAGCGCAGGAACCGAGTGAAGCTGAAGCCCATCGATCGTCGCGATCTGGTCGCCGGGCTGAAGACCGGCCTTCGCGGCAGGCATATTCGGCTCGAGCGAGTCCACCTGCACCGGCGCGTTCTGCATCTTCGGGATCAGGCCGAGGCGGTCGAGCGAGAAGTTGTCGGCGCCCTCTTTGGCCTCGACGAAGAGCTTGGTATCGACCCGCTGACCGTCGTGCAGGTACGAGAAGGCCACGCTCTGGTTGATGTTCAGCAGCGACCGGATCGCCACCTGGTCCCAGGTCGGGTTCTCGACCGTGTCGTAATGGACTATCAGGTCGCCGGAGTGAATACCGGTGCGCGCCGCCGAAGTACCGGCGGGAATGTAGTCGGTGCGGGCCGGCTGCGAGATGTACTCCTGCACCTCGTTGTGCAGCATGGAGACGCCCGTCATCAGGCCGATAGCGAGGATGAAGTTGGCGAACGGCCCGGCCAGCGCGACCAGGATCCTCTGCCAGCGCGGGTGCGCGTTGAAGTCGCCGGGATCGGTCGGAGCCTCTCCCGGGTTGTCGCCCGACATCTTGACATAGCCGCCGAGAGGGAGCAAGGAGAGGCGGTAGTCGGTCTCACCATGGCGGAAGCCGAAGAGCCGCTTTCCGAAGCCGATGGAGAAGACCTCCACGCGGATGCCGCACAGCTTGGCGACGGCGAAGTGGCCGAACTCGTGCACCAGAACCATGATGCCGAGCACGATGCCTAATTGAATGATGGTGGACATGGGAGAGTGAAGACCTCGCTCGGAGAATCGGTGCGACTTATCGTAATACGCCGGAGAATTGGTGGGCGATCACATCGCGGGCACAGGCTCTGGCCCGCAGATCGGCCTCGAGCACCTCATGGATAGACGAAGGATGCTGGTTTGAGGTTTGTTCGAGCACACGTTCTATTGTACGTGGGATGCCGAGGAAGGGAATGCGACCTTCGAGGAAGGCGGCGACGGCGATCTCGTCGGCGGCGTTTAGGGCGATGCAGGCCTCGCCTCCGGTCTCGGCAGCCTCGTAAGCCAGTTGAAGGCAAGGGAAACGATTCAGGTCGGGGACGGAGAAGTCCAGCTGGTTCAATGCGGTAAGGTCGAATTGGAGTCCCGGGGCGGGGGTGGCATCGACTCGCTCGGGGTAGGCCAGGGCGTACAGGATAGGTAGCCGCATATCCGTCACCGAGATCTGCGCCAGGATGCTTCCATCGATGAACTCGACCATGGAATGAACGGTCGACTGCGGGTGGATCGTCACCTGGACCTGCGAGGCCGGAAGCGAAAAGAGGCGGCAGGCCTCGATTACCTCGAAGCCCTTGTTCATCAAGGTAGCCGAATCGATGGTGATGCGCTGGCCCATCACCCAGGTGGGGTGCTTCAAGGCCTGGGCCGGCGTGATGTGCTCGAACCCCGCGAGTGGGGTGTTGCGGAAGGGGCCGCCCGAGGCCGTAAGCCAAACCTGACGAACCTCTCGGGCCTCGCCTCCGCGCATGCACTGATGCACGGCGTTGTGCTCGGAGTCGATGGGCAGCAGGGCAACGTTGTGTTCCTTGGCTGCCGCCAGGATGAGCTCGCCGGCGGCGACCAGGCACTCTTTATTCGCAAGGCCGATGGTCTTCCCCAACTTGACGGCAGCATAGGTCGCCTCCAGTCCGGCCACGCCCACAATGGCCGAGACGACGAAATCTACCTCAGGCAACGTCGCGACACGAACCGTTCCAGCGGTTCCATGGACGACCTCCATGTTGGTAATACCTTCCGCCTTGAGGAGCAGCTGAAGCTGGGAGGCAAGCTCCTCGGTGGCCATGGAGACGACCTGCGGACGCCAGCGGGCGCACTGCGCGAAGGCAGTCTCCACATTCTGTCCGGCAGCCAGAGCAACAGGGCGATAGCGGTCGGGAAAAGATTCGCAGACCGAAAGAGTAGAAGTGCCGATGGACCCGGTGGAGCCGAGGATAGCGAGCTTTTTCACAAGCTCTATTTTCTCAGATTCGATTCGATTGATCTGCGCTGATCTGCGCAAATATCGCAGAAGCTACTGCCGAGGCAGTCTCGCCTCAAGCGAGGCCGGGCGCTCACGGATATCGATAGCAAAATCGAGTTTTCGGAGAGATGTTGAATGGCCTGGGACTGCTTTTCGTCGCGAATCTTAATCTCATTACATAAAAGAACCCATTTCGCCCGCAGAAGGTTCATCTCCAGGTGCAACGAGTTGACCGAGACCTTCACAGCTTTCATCTCAGGGACGAGTGGGTCCTGCACCACCTCGCGAAGTGACTCGATCCTGTTTTTGGCTGTCCTCGCAGAGCTCAGCGGAGTTCATCGTAGATCGGTTCTGCACTCAGTTAAAAGCGCCCCAGGCCGAAGTAGTCCTTCAGTAGCAGCGCAAACCACAGCACTGGAGCCGCGACCAGCAGGGCGTCGATGCGGTCGAGGATGCCTCCGTGCCCGGGAAGCATCGTGCCTGAGTCCTTCACTCCGGCTCCGCGTTTGACGGCGGACTCCAGCAGATCTCCGAGCTGTGCCGCGATGTTCAGAATCGCAGCCAGCACCAGCGTCTGCCAGATGGGTTCCGAGATGTGCAGCATCAGGTTGCCGCGGGCGGTCAGGCTGTCGCTGATCCAGAGGACCAGCCCCGCTGCCGCTATACTCCCGAGGATCGATGCGATCGAGCCCTCCCAGGTCTTGCCCGGGCTGATCGTCGGGGCAAGCTTATGACGGCCAAGGGCACGCCCGACATAGAGCGCGGCGATATCTCCCGACCACACACAGACCATCAGAAAGAGTAAAAGTGCTGGACCATCCTCCTGCTTCCAGAGCATCGGAACCAGCGTCAGCGGGTAGGCGATCCAAATCAGGCCGAAGAGTCCCTGCGCGGTGTCGGGCAATACCTGGATCAACGGCGCGCGAAAGCCGTTCCATGCGAACAAAAGCAGCGTCAAGGCGCTCAGGACAGGAAGCTGCGCTTCGACCGGGAAGTTCGGGAGCGTGACGACAAAGGCCAGGGCGGTGCTGATCGACATCCACCAGATCGGAATTCGCAAGTGAGCGCCGTGGGCTTCGGCTCCGACTGAGGCGAGCTTGAGGAACTCATACACGGCAAGCTCCGCGACCAGGGCAGAGGCGAGGGTCAGCATCCAGAGCTGGCCGAAAAAGATCAGGGCAAAGACAGCAAGGATAAGTACGACAGCGGTCAGAATGCGTTTCATGTGCTGTTGGTAAGCATACTAGGAGGTCGGGCGCTGCCGCGCGGGCCCACTGCGCGTGGGGCGGTCACTTCGTGACTTGTATGTCGGCTTCGCCATGGGCCTCCCTCCGGTTTGGCGCAAACCATCTTCGCAAGCGACCAACGGGAGCAACCACCCCGAAGGGAATACACACGTCACGAAGTGACCGCCCCACGCGTAGTGGGGCCGACCGGCCGGCCATCGCCTTTGAAATCGGTGCGCGGAAAGCAATATTGACATATAAAGATATATCTTGATACATTCCATCCTATGAGAGGTGGATTTATGAATTCAGAATATTTCAGAAGGTTTCGCGAGGCGGAAGGCTTTCGCGAAGCACAACATCAGCATCATCATCAGAAGTTCTGCGGCAACTTCGGCGGTTTCGGCCACGGACGTCACGGCCTCCGCGGACGCGGACGAGGCGAGGGCCGCATGTTCAGCTCCGGCGATCTCCGCTACGTCATCCTGCAGCTCATCTCCGAAAAGCCCAGCTACGGCTACGAGATCATCAAGTCCATCCAGGAGCGCCTCGGCGGAGACTATGCTCCCAGCCCGGGCATCGTCTATCCCATGCTGACCATGCTCGAGGAGATGGGATATGCCAGCGTCGTCACCGAAGGAACGCGAAAGCTCTACACCATCACCCCCGAGGGAGCCAAGGCGCTGGCCGAGAACAAGCCCGTCGTCGATGCTCTCTTCGCCAGGATGGACAGCCGCCGGGCCGCCTACGCCAACCAGCGTCCCCAGCAGATCGAGCGTGCCGTCGAGAACCTTCGCATGGCCCTGCGCATGAAGATGGGATCGCTGACGACCGAGCAGATCAACGCCGTCACCGACATCATCGACGATGCAGCCAAGAAGATCGAGAGGATCTGATGAGCTCCTACCGGTATCGCATCACGGTCGAAAAGCTGGCCGACGCGAAGGGAGAAGCAGTCACGGGGCAGAGTCTCAGCTTTTACGCCGCCAATCACGACGATATTCTGGCGATCGTTCAAAGGCTCGAGACTCGGCTGCCGTTCACCTCCGGCACAGCTGCATCGCTGGGGGTAGGACTGAAGCTCTTCAGCGAAGTGGCGCTGGCTCACCGCAACCATCCGCTCTTTGCCGAGATTCGCCCCGCGCTGTCGAGCTTTATTCAGCAGCTGAAACAGATGCCGGCTACCGGCGACTCAGCTCCTGCGGAGGGGTAAGCTCGGTGGCGATCTCGGTCTCGAGCTCGGAGACCGGCTGCAGCGAATCGATCTTCTCGTCCGAGTTGTCGCTCAACCCGCCGAAGCGCCGGTCACGGCGCTGGTAGTCGGCGATGGCCTCGAGCAGATGAACGCCGCGGAAGTCCGGCCACAGCCGGTCGGTGATGAAGATCTCCGCATAGGCGATCTGCCACAGCAGGAAGTTCGAGATGCGCTGCTCGCCCGAGGTCCGCACGATCAGGTCGGGGTCCGGCATATTCGCGGTATAGAGAGCCTTGGAGAGGGTCGACTCATCGAGCGCGTCGAGGGCTCCCGCGCCGAGCAGGTCCTCGACCGAGCAGCCGCGGCTGTGAGCCTCGGTGGTCAGGTCAGTCAGGATACGGCGAACGGCATCGACGATCTCCGTGCGCGCGCCGTAGTTGAGCGCCAGCGTCAGGGTCGTGCCGGTGTTCTTGGCGGTCGCCTCCATCGCCCACTGCATCGTCTCCTGGACCTCCTGCGGCAGATCGTAGGTGCGGCCGATGTAGGCCATGCGGACGTTGTTGTCGTTCATCCGTTTCACGTTGCCGATCAGGTAGTTCTTCAGCAGCTTCATCAGGAAGGTGACCTCGGCCTTGGGCCGCTTGAGGTTGTTCTCAAGCGAGAAGGCGTAGAGCGTCAGCCAGGGAAGATTGATGCGCGAGGCGGTCTCGACCACATACTGCACGCTCTCGGCTCCCTGCTGATGACCGAGGAAGCGCTTGAGCGCGCGCTTGCCCGCCCACCGGCCATTGCCGTCCATGATGATGGCGATGTGCTGGGGGATGCGGGAGGGATCGAGCTGCCGGTAGATACTCTGTTCCTCGGCAGAGAGCTCGTGTACGCGGCTGGGAAGATTAGACGGCAAAGACGGCCTCACAAAGCATGACGCTAGCATACCGGAGTGGGCGGCGCAATGAACGTTCCCCTGTGGGGCTTGACCTGGGAGTATTCTGGATCGGCTCAACGCATTATCAATAGTTTGAAGGAGAATCCTTAGATGCGAGCCCTTTGGAAAACTCTCTCTTTATCAGCCTTGACGCTTCTATTCGGTCTGGGAGGCGCGAGTATCGCGCAACCCACGCACAAGCTTCCCGAGATCCAGTATGAAAAGTTCACTCTTCCGAACGGCCTTACTGTCATCACGCATGAGGATCATCGGCTGCCTCTGGTTGCCGTCGACCTGTGGTATCACGTCGGGCCTCTGAATGAGCGCCCGGGGCGCACCGGCTTCGCGCATCTGTTCGAGCACATGATGTTTGAGGGCTCCGAGCACGTCGGCGAGAAGGCGCACATCAAGTACGTGCAGTCGGCCGGAGCCACGGACGTCAACGGCACCACCAGCTTCGACCGCACCAATTACTTCGAGACCATGCCCAGCAACCAGCTGGAGCTTGCCCTGTGGCTCGAGAGCGACCGCATGGGATTCCTGATGGAGGGCCTCGACCGCGAGAAGCTCGCCAACCAGCGCGATGTGGTCCGCAACGAACGCCGCCAGGGCGAAGGCCAGCCGTACAACGTGGCCGAAGAGAAGGTCTATCACCTGCTCTTCCCCAGGGAGCATCCCTACTACGGCGAGGTGATCGGCAGCCACGCCGATATCGAGTCGGCCCGCATTGCCGATGTGCGCGACTTCCACCAGCAGTTCTACACGCCCAACAACGCCTCCATCGCCATCGCCGGGGACTTCGATCCCAAGCAGCTTCGCGCATTGCTGACCAAGTACTTCGGTCCCATCCCCGAGGGGCCCAAGGTCGAGCCGGTGACAGCGACCACTCCAGCCATCACCTCGCAGCGTCGCGTTACCGTCACCGATACGGTGCAGCTGCCGCAGCTCACGGTCGCTTGGTTGACCCCGGCCGCGTTCACTCCGGACTCCTACAACCTCGCCGCTGCTTGGTACGCCTTAGGAGGAGCCAAGGTCAGCCGCCTCGACGAAGCCCTGGTCTACAAGACCCAGAAGGCGCAGAGTGTGGAGTGCGACATCGACGCTCTGAAGCTGACTGGAATCGCCGCCTGCTCGATCACCGCCAAGCCGGGCGTCAAGCTCGAAGAGCTCGAAACCGTCTTCTGGAGCGAGCTTGCGAAGCTGCAACAGGAGGGCCTTACCCCGGATGAGCTCGCGGCCTCGAAGGCCATCAAGCTGACCGGCAAGATCAACAGCCTGCAGCGGCTCGGAGGCTTCGGCGGAGTCGCCGATACCCTCAACAGCTACAACCAGTATACCGGCGATCCCGGCTATCTCACCAGGGACGTCGCCGCAACCCAGGCCGTCACCGCTGCCGACGCCAAAGCAGCCGCCGTCAAATACCTGACCAAAAACTCCGTTGTCGTCGTCTACTGCGTTCCCGGCAAGAAGGAGCTCGAAGACGTTCCCCGCAGCCCGGAGAACACCGACGCCGACGTGAAGATTACCAATCCCTACTCGGCGGAGTTCGAGACCGCGCAAGAGTGGCGCAGGAACAAGCCCGCGGCCGGACCCGTGCCTGTCCTGCACCTCCCCGTGCCCGAGCGGTTCAAGCTCCAGAACGGCATGGAGGTCCTGCTGGTAGAAAACCACGCTCTGCCCGTAATCTCCGCCCGTCTGGTATCACGCGCCGGCAACGAGAACAACACTTCCGCAACCAACGGTCTTGCCGGTCTCACCGCTCAGATCATGACCGACGGAACCTCCTCTCGCGACTTGAAGAAGCTGGCCGACGATCAGGCCAAGATCGGGACCTCGATCCTGGCGAACACCACCATGGATGCAAGCGCGCTGGCGATAAGCGTTCTTACCGATTATGCCGCCGATGGCCTCGACTTGCTCGCCGATGTAGCCGAACATCCTGCCTTCCGGCCCGAAGACGTCGACCGCCAGCGCAAGCGGCTTCTGGTCCGCATCAGCCAGGAGACCGACAGCGTCCAGAGCATGGCCAACCGCGTGGGACCGAAGCTGGTCTTCGGCGACCAGCCCTATGGGCTTAGCGGAACCGGAACCACCGAGACCATTACCAGCCTCAAGCCGGAGCAGATCACCGGCTTCTACGCCGCGCACTACCACCCTCAGGACTCGGCCCTCGTGCTCGCCGGAGATGTGACCCGGGCCGACGCCGAGAAGCTCGCCAAACAGTACTTCGGTCCGTGGGCGGGCAAGGGAACGGGCGAGCTCTCGATTCCTACTGCTCCCCCACAACAGCCGACGCATGTCGTCATCGTCGATAAGCCCGGAGCCCCGCAGACGGCGCTCTACGCCTTCGGTCTCGGCGTGCCGGAAAACTCTCCCGACTTCCCCATCCTCAGCGTGCTGAACTACACCCTCGGTTCAAGCTTCGGCAGCCGCATCAATATGAACCTGCGCGAGGTGCATGGCTACACCTATGGTGCCCGGTCGGGCTTTCTTCCTTACCGCGAAGGCGGAGAGTTCTTCTCCGGTGCCCTGGTCCGCACCGACGTCACCGCGCCCGCCGCGAAGGAGATGATGTCCGAGCTTCGCAACTTCCCCGCCAAGCCCTCGACCATCGAAGAGCTGGCCGCCGCCAAGGAGGCTCTGGTGCAGTCGCTGCCCGGAAGCTTTGTCATGTCCGAGACCATCGCCAATTCCATGGGAAACATCTTCCTCTATCACCGTCCTCTCGACTACTACGCCAAGCTCCCGGAGAAGTACGAAGCAGTCAGTTCCTCCGATGTCGCCCGTGCGGCCAAAGAGTATCTGCATCCGGATCAGCTGGTGATCGTCGCCGCAGGCGATCGCTCGAAGATCGAGCCTGGACTGAAAGACGCCGGACTGGGACCGGTGGAGGTTCGGGACATTCAGGGCAATCCGGTGGCGGCGCACTAAGAGAAATCATGGCCTGCCGGTCGAGCGCAGTGGGCCCGAGCGGCAGCGCAGTCTTTATCTTTTCGGAAAAAGGAGAGCGCCGCGCCTCCCGCAGTTTGCGGTCGGCGCGGCACGGAGGAGAGGATACGGCAGACTGCTTTGTCTGTCGCTACGCGGAGCGACGGCGTCCCGCTGCGAGCTCCCGAACATGGTTCAGGAAGATCGACCGCTGCAGGGCGTCGAGCTGAGAAGTGTAGGCCGCAATCTCGGCCAGGAACGGATCGGCCATCAGCACGGCCGTCTCATCACGGTGCCGTGTGCTGGGGTCGCGCAGCAGCGTGGAAATATCCACCTGCAGCGCCCTGGCCAGGCGGTCGAGCGAGGAGAGCGTAGGCATCGCCTTGCCATTCTCGATCTTCGAGATGTAGGTGCGCGGAACATTCATCCGCGCCGCCAGCTGACGCTGCGACAGATTGCGAACGTGACGAAGATCGCGTACTGCCGTCGCGACCTGAAGGCCCTCGACGTTGCTGGTGGTGGGGGGAACGATGGACAGCGGGGCTGGTGCGGGCTCGGGTTCTTCCACCTCGAGCGATTTGTGGCAGCGCCGGCACAGCGAGTTGGCTGTGCGGAACTGCACCAGGCTGCAGTGGTCGCAACGCAAGACCTCGCGCTGCTCGACAGGTGCCATCATGGTTGCCATAAGTTGTCTTGACGCGGGCGGATCCAGAGCAAGGACCGCATCCGATGTCCGATAACGGAGCAAAGGATGTGCCTAGAGTGACACCGGGGTTCCTGGGGAGTCAAGGGAAAAACCGCCGGTTCATCGTAGAATGCCAAGAAAACACGGAAGAGAACCAAAGTAGTAACTTGGAAGAGACTCCCAAAGTGTGATGGCACTTAGACGGAAGTCGAAGAGTGCCGAAAGCGGTGAGGAGAGAAGAGATGAGATTTGGACGGCAGGATGCGATGGCATTGCTCTATGAATGGACGAAGGGCGAGTCGCTGCGAAAGCACGGCCTGGCCGTGTCGGTATGCACCGAGTCCTACGGACGTCGCGAAGCCGAGAAGCTTGGCCTGACCGGAGCGGAAGTCGAGGCCTTTGCCGAACCCTACGCCTGCGCGGGCCTCCTGCACGATATGGACTACGAGCGCCATCCTTCGCTCGAAGAGCATCCCTTCGTCGGCGTCGAGCACCTGCGCGGTCTCGGCTGGCCCGAGTCCATTCTGCACGCCATTCTGGCGCACGCCGACTACTCCGGCACGCCGCGCGCGTCGCATCTCGACAAGGCGCTCTTCGCCTGCGACGAGCTGGCGGGATTCCTGACCGCCTGCGCCCTGGTCAAGCCCTCGAAGTCGATCCACGACGTCGAGGTTGCGAGTGTCAAAAAGAAGATGAAGGACAAGGCCTTCGCTCGTGCCGTCAAGCGAGAAGACATCACCGCAGGGGCGGAGTTGTTAGGAGTTCCTCTCGAAGAGCATCTTGCGAATTGCCTGCGGGCAATGCAGGAGAGAGCTGAGGAGCTTGGGCTGGAAAACGGAGCCTGAGCGCTACTGCGACGGCAGCGCATCCTTCGTAACGCGCGTATGCTCCCTCCGGCATGGGCCTCCCGCTGGTCGGCGCGAGCGACCAACGGGAGGCCCACCCCGAAGGGAGCGCACACGTCACGAAGGGTGCGCCCCACGCGTAGTGGGCCCAGCCGGTAGGCCATGGATTCTAACAATTTCGATATCCCTTTAGCGAAGGAGCCGCACAAGGCGGCTCCTTCGCCAGTTACGAGACCAGCGGAGCCTTCTCGGCTTCCAGCAGCCTCCGCTTCCGTTCCGTGCCCCAGCGGAAGCCAGTCAGCGCCCCGTTCTTGCCGACCACGCGATGGCAGGGAACGATGACCGCGACGGGGTTGGTCGCGCAGGCTCCGGCCACGGCGCGTGTGGCTTTAGGGTCGCCCAGCTCGGCTGCCAGCTGCGAGTAGCTGCGCGTCTCCCCACGCGGAATCTCGCGCAGTGCCTGCCAGACCCGTTGCTGAAAGGCTGTGGCGCGAACGTCCAGCGGAAACCTGGCCGCGGTGGGGTTTTCGCTCATCTGGTTGGTGATGAACTCGACCGCCTCGGCGAGCCAGCCCGTCTGCTGCGTCTCTCGGGTCTCCTGCTTCAGCTCGGCGTTGGGAAAACGCTTGTGGAGTACCTCGAAGATCTCATCGTCGTCCTCGCCGAAGGCGATAGTGCAGATGCCCTTGTCGGTGGCGGCGACCAACATTCTTCCCAGAGGACTCGCGGCGGTGGTGTAGCGAACGGTGATGCCATGGGCTCCGTTGCGCATATCGCGCGGGGTCATGCCCAGCTTGGCGCCGCTGTTCTCATACAGCCGGCTGCTCGATCCGAAGCCTGCATCGTAGATTGCATCCGTAACTCGCATGGTGGACTCCCTGATATTTCTGTCGAAGGTCTTCAGGCGCTGCTGCCGTGCATACTGCGCGGGGCTGACCCCGAAGATGCGTCTGAAGGCGCGGTGAAGGGTTAGCCGGTGGATCCCTGCGGCCTGGGCGAGCTCGCCCGTGGTGACGCGTTCGCTCCTGTGCTGCTCGAGATAACGGGCGGCGCGGGCGACTGCCTTGGCCTGGGGATCGGCCGCCGGAACAGTGCGTTCTGGATGGCATCGCCTGCAGGGGCGAAAACCGGCATCCATCGCCTCGGCCAGCGTCGGGAAAAACCGGACGTTGGTTCGCGAAGGTCGACGGCTGGGACAGGTGGGACGGCATACGATCCCGGTCGAACGAACGGCATAGAAGAAGCTGCCGTCGGCCTTCGGGTCGCGTTCCAGAACCTGCTGCCACTGTCGGCCGGAGAGGATGTCGGCGATCTTGTCTGCGGAGGTTGCCATGCCTGTATCTTCGCTGTTCGCGACGAAGCCTACACTCCGTTTTGTTCGTTCAAAGTAGCGGGCTAAGAGGGCCGCCCATATCGGCTGCCGTCGTCTCTACTGCTGGCGAGGTCAGGGACACCGGCAGCGAAACCCGGTTGCCTGCCTCGTCCACCTCGTTGCTCTCGACGAAGAAGTGCTTCAGATTGGCGGCTCCGAAGCTGGTCGTAATCGCAACATCGGTGGCGTCGCGTCCCGTCGCCATCAGCAGGCGACCTCTGCGAGGAACATTATGGCGCGCATCCATCGTCCACCAGCGGCCGCCGAGAAAGACCTCGTACCATGCGCTGAAATCTCCAGGACCGCTATAGGGAATTCGAATGTCGCCAAGATATCCTGTCGCATACCGCGCCGGGATATTCATCGCACGGGTCAGCGTGATCGCAAGATGCTGAAAGTCCCGGCAGACGCCCACCCTCTCCGTGAAGACATCGAGCGCCGTCTTGGTGGAGCGAGCCGTCATGTAGTTGAACTGCACATGATCGTGAACCCAGTCGCGGATCGCGACCGCCCGCTCCCATCCCTCGGGAAAAGAGGAGAAGAGGTCGCATGCGATCTGCGAGAGCCGGTCCAGCTCGCAGTAGCGGCTGCTCAGAAGGAACGGCAGCACATCGTAGGGCAGATCCTCGATTGGGTGCTGAGCCGCGTCCGTGCCCGCCTCATCGAAGCCGTCGCCTACACGCACCAGGCTGATACCCGAGAACCTTACCTCTCCCGCGGGCACACGAAGCCGGAAACTGCGGTTCCCGAATCCGTCCAGGTACTCGTCGGGTGACAGCTCGCACTTGGTCTCCCCACTGGTATGCTCGATGCGAATGGACTCCGGCTGTACATGAGTAGCGGCCAGCGACCAATGCAGCCGCATCAGCGCGAGGATGGCTGTGGACGCTGGAAGCTGAAATTGGATATCGAACTCCGACCGGATCAGCATAGGAACCTGTTTCGATGCATGGGGTGAATCGGCGGTTGCGTGAGGTGCGTGGTATTTGCGCGGCGCAAAAGGGAAGGGGCCAAGCCGTGCGGCCTGGCCCTTCGTTTCTTCGTGCAGGTTTCGTGCAGGTAATAGAACAGCTTACTTCGTTGCGGCGACCGCGAGAGCCTGCTCCTTGAGGACGGCAGCCTTGTCCGTCTTCTCCCAGGTAAAGCTCTCGCCGGTGCGGCCGAAGTGGCCGTAGGCGGCGGTCGCCTTGAAGATGGGACGGCGCAGCTGCAGGGTCTCGATAATCCCCTTCGGCGTGAGCGTGAAGTTCTTGCGAACCAGCTGCTCGAGCTGGGTCTCATCTACCTTGCCGGTGCCGAAGGTATCCACCAGAACGCTGACCGGCTCGGCAACGCCGATCGCATAGGCCAGCTGAACCTCGCAGCGGTCGGCCAGGCCGGCGGCAACGATGTTCTTGGCGACGTAGCGGGCCATGTAGGCGGCCGAACGGTCCACCTTGGTGGCGTCCTTGCCGCTGAAAGCTCCGCCGCCGTGACGGCCCATGCCTCCGTAGGTGTCGACGATGATCTTGCGTCCGGTCAGGCCAGTGTCTCCCATCGGCCCGCCCACAACGAAGCGTCCGGTCGGATTGATGTGGTACTTGGTGTTCTCATCGAGCAACTTGGCGGGAATGACCGCTTGGATGACGTTCTTCAGAATGTCTCCGCGCAGCTCCTCGTTGGAGACGGTCTCGGCGTGCTGGGTCGAGATGACCACCGCATCGACGCGCACCGGCCTGTGGTTGGAGTCGTACTCCACCGTGACCTGGCTCTTGCCGTCGGGGCGAAGGTACGACATGGTGCCGTCCTTGCGAACCTCGCTGAGCTTCAGCGCGAGGCGGTGCGCCAGCGAGATGGGAGTCGGCATCAGTTCGGGGGTCTCGTTGGTGGCATAGCCGAACATCATGCCCTGGTCGCCCGCTCCGCCCGTATCTACGCCCATGGCGATATCACCGGACTGTTTGTTGATGGTCGAGATGACCGCGCAGGTATTCGAGTCGAAGCCGTAGAGGGCATTGTCGTATCCGATGGCGGCGACGGTGCCGCGGACCAGACTCTGAAAATCGACATAAGCCTTGGTAGTGATCTCGCCGGCGATGACCACCAGGCCCGTGCAGGTCAGGGTCTCGCAGGCTACGCGGCTGTAGGGGTCCTGCGCAAGGCAGGCATCGAGGATGGCGTCAGAGATCTGATCGGCGATCTTGTCGGGGTGACCCTCGGTGACAGACTCGCTGGTGAAGAGGAAACGCTCGCGTGTAGCCAAATGAAGCTCCTTTTTTGAGACCAGGCAGCAGACAGGGCTGCCCGCGGGGTTTGATACAACCCTCTTATTTTACCTGTCGTTCAAAAAGCGCAGCAGATCCAGGCAGTCTATGGCTTGGTTCGGGTTTCTAACGGCAAGATGTTGCATTAAACGGGGAATAGAAGACAGGCGCTGCCGCGGGCCCACGCGCAGTGGGCCCGGCCTGCAGGCCATCTTCCTTCTAGAAGACGAACTTCGCTCCCAGCTGAAGGATGCGTTTGTCGCGATACCCGGTAATATTTCCAGCCGTCGAGCTAAAGCCGTTCGTGCTGATCAGGCTGGAGGTGCTGATCGTATCGGGGTTGGTGTGGTTGAAGAGGTTGAAGGCCTCCCCGCGGAACTGCAGATGCGTGCGCTCGGTGATGTTCAGGTTTTTGAACAGTCCGGTATCAACACGCCACCATCCCGGTCCCTGCACAGCATTCCGCGGTGCATCGCCGCCGCGAATCTGTCCCGCGGGAACCGCGGTGAACGCGTCGAGGTTGAACCAGTGCTGGCGATTGTGAATCGGGTTCCCGGCGGTGCCCTGGTTAGGATTCGCAACCATATCGGGCCGGCCTGCCGAGGTGCTGGAGCTGAAGACGACGCCTACCCCGGCCGGATCGAGGTTCGTCGTCGAGACGTTGAGCGGAAGCCCGCTGTTGAAGTAGCCCAGGCCCGAGACCTCCCAGCCTCCCAGGATGTGCCCCATCCATCCATGCTGCTCGTAGAGGAAGGGAAGGGCATAGACTGCGTTGAAGTTGAACATGTGGCGGCGGTCCGCTGCCGAGGGGCCATACTCCGCCCGGGTGTCCGAGGAGATCTGCGGAGCTCCCGTCCGGTCGGCATTGGCGTTGGTCAGGGCGCGCGACCAGGTATAGTTGGCCGCGATCAGCGAGCTGTGCTTCCACTCCTTACGCGCCGAAGCCTGCAGAGAGTGGTAGTTGCCGGAGAAGATCGGAAGAACCGAGTTGATCGCGCTATAGCCCTTGTAAGGGCGATAAGCATTGATCATCGAGACGTTCGACGAGGTCACCGCAACCCCCGGGTTAGCCGCCGCAAACGCTCCCACCGGAGCCTGATTGATATCCACCAGGCCCAGAAGATGAACCTGCTGATTCCCAACATAGGAGATATCCATCGCCACGCCACCCGTGAGCTGCTGCTGCACTCCCAGCGAGAACTGCTGCACATACGGCGTGCTGAAGTGCGGCGAGGTCGCCCGCAGCACCTGCGCCGAGTAGTTCACATTCGCCGAGATCGCCGCCGGGTTATCGAAGCTGGTGTTCGAGATCGTCGGCGTATTGACGAAGGGTGGGTTCTGAAAGATGTTCTGCTCATAGATGCCGAACAGCGACGAGTCGTAAGCGATGCCATATCCGCCGCGCAGCGAGGTCTTTCCATCCCCGAAGACGTCCAGGGCAAAGCCGACGCGGGGAGCAAAGTTCTTCGTATCGGACTGGGCAATCTGGCCGCCGTAGGGCGAGTTGACATGGTTGATGCTGATGCCGTTGGTGATGGCTCCGGAGAGCGTGACGCCCGGAACCGGTGTGACGCCGTTGCAGGCCGAGGCCGGAGCGCCGGTCACACAGATCTGGCCGGTCGTCCCGATGGCCGGAGCCTGCGATGGATCGTAGATCGACGGATCGAAGGTGGTCAGCTGCTGGTTGGCGTCGGTCGGCTGCCCGAAGTAGGAGTAACGCACGCCGAGGTTGAGCGTCAGGCGACGGGTGATCTTCCAGTCGTCCTGCACGTAAGCCTCGATCTGCTGGGCCGTGACGCTGGGCGTCACATCGGTCGAAGCCTGCGTAAAGGTCGAGACGAAGCCGGTGAGGAAGTTGGCCCAAGACTGCTGGTACGCCTGCGCCGCCGAGCCCTTCGGGGCATTGCCGTTGGAGAAGGCAAAGCTGCCTGCGTTCGCCGCGGCATTGTTCTCGTTTTTGTTGTAGTGGTTATAAGTGAATCCGGTCTTGATCGTGTGATTGCCCAGTGTCTTGGTTAAATTGGCGAAGACATTATGGTTGCGGTTGTAGTCGCGATAAGGACCGTAGGTTGTCACGGTCGTTCCGTTCGTGAAGGTGAGGGTGGGAACGCGCGGAAGCGTCGAGGTGAAGGGAAGGTTCGGCTTGATGTCGGGCGAGTTGGCATTGGCCGCCAGGCCCACCGGGTCGCTCAGAAGAGCACCATAGGAGTATGCATATCCCCCATCGATCAGCAGCGTCGGTGTGAAGACATACGTCACGTGGCCCAGGTAGATCTTGCCCGGGGCGTTCGTATTGGTTGTATTCACCCCCGGATAGCCCGCGCTTTGAAACAGACCGCCGGGCTCCTGCGTCGGAATGGAGTCGTTGATGAAGCGGAAGAAGACGTTCAGCTTCTGGCCGATCTGCTGATCGATGCGCACGATCTGCTGGTTGGCGTTGTAGATGTTGCGCTGGGGAGCCGTGATCAGATTTCCCTGCGCGTCAGGCTCTCCCACATTCGCATAAATGTCCTTCAGATAAGCCTGGGCGAGCGTACTGGTGATCGGGACGTTGGTCGTTCCCGCGTCGGCACAAGCTCCTGAGGCGTTCGTATTCGCGCACACCGGAGCGCTGAAGGTGCCGTTTCGCTCGTTGTGATTGGGAACTCCGGTCAGCGTAAGCGGCTTGTAGGTGATAACGCGCCGAATCTCCTGCGAGAAGAAGAAGAAGGTGTTGTGCTTGCGTCCGTCGTAGATCTTCGGAATCCAGACCGGACCTCCGCCCGTATACCCGAAGTCGTTGTAGCGCAGTGCGCCGCGCGGCGTCGCCACGGTCTTGCTCACGGCTCCGCTGGGGCTGGTCAGCTGCTTATTCAAAACATCGTTGGCGTTGAAGATGTCATTGCGGACGAATTCGTATGCGCTGCCGTGAAATTCCTTGGTTCCGGACTTGGTGATGACGTTAATCTGGCCGCTCGCGCTGCGCCCGAACTCCGCCTCGTAGGTTCCCCGCAGCGTCTTGAACTCCGCGATCGCATCGACCGAGGGATAGGTCAGCAAGGTCGAGTTCGATCCTCGGTCCACGTTGTCGGAGCCGTCCACGGTCCATGCATTACCGCTGGTCCGCGATCCGTTCACCGAGAAGCTGACCGAGTTCGAGGCTCCGGATGGGCTCGAGTTGCCAATGTAGATCTGGTCGCCTCCCGTATAGGCCACACCCGTCTGGAGACCCACTAGCTGTTCGTAATTGCGGCTCGACAGAACCAGCTCACGCACCTGCGTCCCGCTGATCAGCCCGGCCTGCGTCGCATTCTCCGTATTGATCGCCAGGGTGTCGGCCGTCACCTGAACCTGTTCAACCGCTCCCGGATTCAGCGTGGCATTCATCGTCAGAGCGTCGTTGACGTGCAGGACGACGCCGTTGAAGATTTTGTCCCCAAATCCCGACGCGCTGACCGTGATCCGGTAGCTTCCCAGGGGAAGCGTGGTCGCGGTGTAGTATCCGCTGCCGTTGGTCGTCGTCTCGCGAACGACCTCGTTGCGGTCCGTATTCAGAAGGCTCACTTTAGCGCCGGAGAGGGCGGCGCCGCTCGAATCCGTAACTGTTCCGCTGATGCTTCCCAAGACATTCTGTGCCTGGGCGCGTATTCCCAGAACGAGGACTGCCAGCGCGAAGAAGATCGCGCGACAGGCAAAGAGCCTGAATCTGTTCATCACTGTCTCCTAAAAAAAAACAATTTGGCGAGCTGAATTTCCGTGACGAGCTACAGGGAAGCCGTTCGCTGAAACAGCGATCCAATGCCTCCGTCTGGCTTATATGAAGAGAGAGTTAATCCTTCTTCTTCCGCAATGTCAACTGATGAGTTCGTCGAGGAACAATCTCCCGGGGAGGGAGCTTCTTCGTCAGGGAAGAAAGGGGCTGATCTGTTCTTTATAAACCCTGATCTGCTTTTGTAAACCAGGATCTGCTTTTATAAATCCGGATCTGTTTTAATAAATAAAGACCGGCCGGGGCTTACAGAAAAATTCGGCCGTGCAGCACGTACTTCCAGACTCCCCAGCCGAGCACAACCAGCGCCCCCACCATCACCGCCACTCCGATCCAGCGTGAATCCATTCCGGATCTCTCGCTGCCCACGCGGTTGCGGCGAACGTTTTCTGCGAACTCGGCCCACTGCTCCTCACCCCCGGCAACTCCGCAGTCGCGCAGCGTTGCATCGAATCGCTGGAGCCAGCTCTCCTCTTCCAGCCCGACCGCCGTCAAGTAGCTGCGTACAATCCCTTTACGGAAGACGCCCCCGGGTAACTCGGCGTAGTCTCCCGCCTCGAGGGCCTGAAGATGGCGAACCGATACCTTGGTAACTGCACAGATGGTCTCGAGCGTAACCTGACGCCGTTCCCGCTCTGCCCGTAACTCCTTGCCGAACTGTTCCATATATGTCAGCCCGTTGGGTCCCAGAATTCTCTTCCCTACTGCAAAACCGTGCGCTTTCGGGGTCAGAATAGTCCCGGATGCGCCTCAAGTCAAAGCCCCAAACAGGTCATTGAGAGCCGGAATCCAGCTGGTTAGGCCCAATTTGGGCCTGAGAGAGGCCTTCCCCCAGCCGAAAGATGGGCTTTGACGGTCTGGAACCCCCGCTCGTATCATGGAGAGGTCTCCTAGAATCTGCTGCCGCAGTGGATCTTCAAGTCACGACCATCTCCCCAATGGGCGCGTTCTGCCTGGACGAGGAATCGAAAGAGAGCACGATTGCGCATCCCGTTTCCGATTCATATCCCACTCTGGCGAGCCGCGGTCTTTGCCGTCTCCCTGGCCATGATCCAGATGTACCAGGGAACCTCGCCCACCTTCGCGCTCTACAGCTTCCTCTTCGTTCTGCTCTCGGTGGTGACCTTTAATGCCGCCGGAGGATTCTCCAGTACCTCGGGCTCTTACGTCTTCTTCTTCTCCGTACTCGCTGTCATCCTTGGACTATGCTGGAAGGCCGTTCTGGGGGAGAGGGCCGATTCGAACCTCCTGCAGCCCAACCTGACCATGCAGATCTACGTCGGCATGATGCTGTCCATGTGGTTGGCGGTGGTGATCAGCAAGAAGCTGACCACCCGGCGCGCCCTGCTCGGGGGCCTGGTCAACGACTCCAACATGCACAGCGCCACGGTCGGATGTGTCGTGGCCGGACTTGTCCTGATCGTCATCTTCTCCACGGCCGACCACGCGGAGGGAAGCGCTCTCAGCGCAATCGCTCAGATCAACCGCTTCCTGCCCATGGCCATCATCCTCGGCGTGATCTATGAGGTGCGGAGCACGGGAGGCCGCAGAAGCGTTAATCTTCCCGTGATCATCGCCGGCGGCGTCACGATGATCCTCGGCCTGGTCGGTTACTCCAAGGAGTTCATCTTCACTCCCCTGGCCTGCTGGCTGATCGCGGCGGCCTCGCAGGGCTACCGCATCACGCGCCTCCAGCTGTGCGGCGTCCTTCTGGCCATCTACTTCATGGCTCACTACCTGGTGCCTTACACCCAGTATGGAAGAAACTTTCGCGTCGACGAGGACTTCTGGGGAGGCGTGAGCATCTCCATCGATCTTTTGTCCGATCTCGAAGACACCCGCACGAAGTACCTGAAGATCGCAGCCGATAACGAAGAAGAGCGAGGCGGAGGATACTTCAGCAAGTCGCAGGGTCTCATGGATCGTTTGCAGATGATTGCGCCCGACGATGAACTGCACGATCTGACCGAGCGTCGAGGCCCCATGGGGCCGTTTCCGCTGATCCTGGACTTCGAGAATCTGGTCCCGCACGCTCTCTGGCCCGGAAAGCCGGCGGTTAACTTCGGCAACTTTTACTCCCATCAACTGGGACATCTCGCGGACGACGACGTCACGACCGGAATCTCCTTCTCTCCCGCCGCCGAGGCCTACCATTTGAGCAAGTGGGTGGGAGTCTTCGTCTGGGCGCCGCTGCTCTGGATTATGTTGTTTGTGCTGTTTGATTCGCTCTGCGGCGATCCCCGGAACTCGCCCTGGGGGCTGCTCATCTGCTCCTATTACGCTCACCTCGCCCCCGAGAAGATGCTTGGGGGAATCATTTACACGCTCGGCTACCTGACCTTCGGCATCGTCTTCGCCGCGTTTTCGGCGGCCTACCTGATGCCGCTTCTGGCCACGCTGGTGAAGGCTCCTGACCGTGCGCCCCTTCGCCCCATCGGGCCGGCGCGCAGCTTCGCCAGCCGTGCCCGCTCGCTCCCGGCTCCCGGCCCCGGTCCGCTTTAGCGCGAGCATGAACCAGTGGGGCGTGGGTGGTTAGCCCCTTCGGGCGAACGATTAGCTGTTGGACATCTTCAGCTGTGCCGGATGCCTCCGGCTCCACCATCCAAGTATGACCTTGCGGCCGGGCCGTTCCACGAACAGGTGGAGAAGCACCGAGACCGGAATCACGATTGCGAGCTTCCAGCCCAGGGCGGCGAAGGAGTCGTTGGCCCCAAAATCCTGTTTCGAGAAATCATTAAAGAGGAAGTGGATGAGGTAAAGCGCGAAGCTGGCCTCGCCGAGCAGGACCAATACCGAGTTGGACAGGATCCGCGAGAGGAAGCTCGGTTCGCCCAACCCGAGGATGATCATCGAAAACAGCGGGATCAGCAGACCATTGTGCAGCATGACAAGAGGGAACTTGTCCGCCCAGAACAGGATCGCGAACAGCGCCGCCAGCCCGGTCCATACCAGGAGGGAGGCGGTTCGAGCGCTGGGCCGATAGCGCAGGTAGAACCATCCCAGCGAGATGCCCGCCAGAAACTGCGGCAGAGCCAGGATGGGAAGACGGCGCACCCGGTAGACCCATTCGCCTCCCGCTCGAACCGCGCTGGCGTGCTCGGACCAGGCGGCGGCAGGGAAGAGCTTGACGCAGATCAACGGAGCCGCCAGAGCCAGCATCCACCAGACCGCCATCGCCCCCAGGCATCGCTTCGCTGAGGACGGCCGCAGCCGTAACAGCAGAAACGGAAAGACAAGGTAGAAGAACGCCTCGCAGGAGAGGCTCCACGCAGGCACGTTGAAGAACGGAGCCATGCGTATCGACCAGGACTGAACCAGCAGTAGATCCGCCGCATACGCCAAGAGGTGAACCTTGTTATGAAACTGGTACCGGTTCACATAGGCGGCAAACAACATGCTAGCCAGGTAGACCGGATAGATGCGGGCCAGGCGAGCGATCCAGAACTTCGGCGGATTGCTTCTCCCCGCCTCATATTCGTTGGCATGGCTGTAGGTCAGGATGAAGCCCGAGAGCAAAAAGAAGAAGCTGACCCCGATGTAGCCCGCGCTCGCCGCCGGCTCCAGTCTGCCCCATAGGGAAAACGGCCGCACCAGGTGATAGACCGTGACGTAAAGCGCGGCGAAAAACCGGATCGAGGTGAGTGGCTTGATGTTGGGCAGTCGCCGCACACCCGGCGTATATGCAGGACTGCGCGGGTCCGTTACCTGGGGCAATTCCATGGGGAGGGGTCCTCGGGCCGATTGAAAGACGATAAAAACTGAAGCATTCCTACATAACCGATTATGCCTGAAGGTCTTTCCCGCCGAACCCCGCCCTCTGCCACAAATTGGGGACGAGCATCTTTGCGCGGGAAATCCCTCCCGCTGCCATACACTATTAATAGAATGAATAAGCTCGTCGCCGGAAACTTGGTCCACCGCCCTTTACGCTCGCTCATCAGTGCGCTCGCCATCGCCATCGAGGTCATCATGATCCTGTCGATCACGGCGATCCTGCTGGGCAAGATCAGCGGCTTCAAGACGCGGCAGAACGGCATCGGCATGGACATGATCGTGCGTCCGGCGACGACGAACAACTTCCTCGGCATGAGCGGCGCCGGAGCCTCCATCAAGGTAGCCGATGTCCTGCGCAAGATCCCTCATATCAAAGTCGTGGCTCCGGTCAACATTCAGATCACCGGATCGCTCGACAGCATCTACGGCATTGAATATGACAGCTTCAACGCTCTACTGCCGTTCCAGTATCTCTCTGGGACGTCCTTCCAGGGGCCGGACGATGTCATCATCGACGACTACGCCGCTCCCGGAAAAAAGGTAGGAGACAAGCTCCAGATTCTGAACCATGACTTCCGCATCTGCGGCATCGTCCGGCACGGCAAGGGAGCGCGCAAGTTTATCCCCATCGACACCATGGGAAAACTCAACCAGACCGAGGGCAAGGCGTCGACGTTCTACGTCCAGACCGAGAACTCCCCCCAGTATCAGGAGGACGTTCGTAAGGCGATCATGGTTACACCGGGCATGAGCACCTACGATGTGCGCACTGCCGATGAATATCTCTCCTCCTTTTCGCCCGATAAACTCCCTTATATGAATACCGCCATCAAGGTGGTCGTCGGCATCTCGCTCGTCATCGGCTTCCTCGTCATCTTCCAGTCCATGTACACGGCGGTGATGGAGCGCACGCGCGAGATCGGAGTTCTGAAGTCGCTGGGAGCCTCGCGGGCCTACATCGTCTCGCTGGTCATGCGCGAGACGGCGGTGATCGCCGCGGCGGGAATCATTTTGGGCATCGTCACCAGCTTCGTGCTCAGCACGGCGCTCAATGCCCGTTTTCCAACACTGGACTTTGACATCAATCTGCCTTGGGTATGGAAGTCTGTCATGATCGCATTCGTCGGAGCTCTGCTGGGAGCCGTCTACCCGGCCCTCAAGGCCGCCAGCAAAGATCCCATCGACGCTCTGGCCTACGAATAGCCTCAGTTGTCGATGCGCGCCAAATGCGCATCCTACCTTCCATTGCTGGTTTGCGAGTGAATTTGCTGTGAGGATGGAACTGCTCTCCAGATCTTCTTCGTTATGACTTCGTTGCTTGCAGAGACAAAACAACAGAGTGCCGAGGCCGTCTCGCCTCGCATCGCCCTTCGTGTACTCGAGATGTGCATGCTCGCCACGGCCGCATTCTTTCTCGTGCTCCACGGTGTGCACCTTCGCGCCGACTTCCCCAACCAATCCCCCTGGATGGACTGGGCCAAGTACACCGACGAGGGATGGTACGGCGACGCCGCGATCCGTCACTTCCAGCGTGGCGACTGGTACGTCCCCGGCGACTTCAATCCCGCCGCCGCCCTCCCGGTCTGGCCCCTGGTCGAGGCCGCGGTCTTCCACTTCACCGGGGTCGACATCGTCGCGGCCCGAGCCCTGACCGTGGCCATCTTCGGCCTGATCCTGCTCTCCGTCTATCTTTTGGTCAGGCGCTGGACCCCCTCCGGCCGGCCCTCGCTCGCACCCGCGGCCTCGGTGCTTCTGCTCGCCGTCAGCCCCTACTGTTACGTCTTCAGTCGCATGGCGATTCTGGAGCCCATGCTGATCTTGCTGACCCTCCTGTCCCTTTTGGCCGCCTCATCCCTACCCGAACCAGGCCAACCGGCATCCCGGTTCGGACGATGGTTTTCCACGCTTGCGTTAGGTCTTCTTCTGCCCCTGATGATCCTGACCAAGACCACCGCCCTCTTTCTCTTCCCATCGATCGGGTGGATTGTCTTCGCGCGCTCCGGGTACAAGCTTCGGGACGCGGTGAAGCTCGTGCTTCCATCTGCCGTGCTGGCCGCTGTGGTCTGGGCCGGATACTACGGCTTTGTCGTGCGCCCGCACTTCCTCGAAGACTATCGATATCTCTTCAGCGCCAACGCCTACACCGGCATGACCATGTCCAATGCCATGTCCGTCCTGAGCGGCACCTTTCTCGACGGCATGTGGCTGGGCAAGATCCTCTATCCCTTCGCCCTGGCGGCAGCTGCGATTGCGCTCTGCGTCCGTCCTCACCTTCTGAAAAATCCCCTTCTCCCCTCCTTTCTGCTGTGGATCGTCGGCTATCTGGGCTTCATCGCGTACCACGATAATCTGCAGCCGCGCTACTACCTGGTCATCGTGGTCCCGGTTACGTTGCTCACCGGGGTGGTCTTCGAGAGCCTCTGGCAGCGTCGTGAGAGCCTGCAGCGCCGTGAAGGTCCGGCCACGTTCTACCCGCCGGGCATCCTCACCGCCGCCGCGATGCTCGCTCTCGTCGTCGCCACCGACGCTCGCCAGACCCTCAGCTACGTCCGTCATCCCGAGTACACCTTCGCCAACGCCGCCGAGCGCATCCGCCAGATCGTCACCTCCGACCGCAACCACAATCCTCTGGTGCTCTCCATCAGCGGGTCCGACCTCTCCCTGATGACCGGCCTGCCCTCCATCTGCGACGACTTCGGCACCCTCGATCTCTCCGAGCGCGTCAAGTCCTACCATCCCGGCTGGTACGTCGCCTGGAACCAGGTCGACGACGACAAGATGGACGCCCTTACCCCCCTCTATCATCTGCGGAGGGTCGCGTCCTTCCCGGCCATGGACGATCCGGAGCGGAATCTCATGATCCTGTATCGTCTCGACCCGCCGGACCAGGCTCCCCGGCCTCTCTCCCGTCCGCGTACCGTCCCCCGTTTCCTGGAGACCCGGTTTGGCCAGCAGACGAATCCCATCCAGCTCCAGCACTGAGGTCCAGATTGTGTTTTCAGGAAAGACCAATGACCTGTTGGCCCAGGCCTCCCGTTGCTCGGCGCAAAGATCCTTTCCGTCGGGCAACGAGAGGCCCACGCCGGTATACGCGTTACGAAGGGTGCGCAGGACGCCCGCGCGGCAGCGCTGTCTTACAATGAAAGAGAAACCCCTGCATCCGAGACCGCAGACTCTGCATCCATGCTTTAGATCAACCGATTGAGCTGCGATGTAATGTATCCTCTGAACTGCAAGGCCCCTGTCTTGCGTCCGGAGTGTCGGAAGACTGATCTACAAGGAGAGCTATGCCTAGCCAGCAGGAGGTACGGTGGTCGCAACTGAAGGTTGGCCTCGTCGTTCTGGTGGCGTCCGTCGTCCTCGTCACCCTGTTATTTCTGATGACAAGCTCGGCCGGCCTCGGAATCTTCTCGCATAAGCTCACCATCACCACCTACTTTGAAAACTCCGCCGGCCTCAAGCCCGGAGCTGCCGTCAATCTTCAGGGCGTTACCATCGGAACCGTCAAGACCGTGACCGTCGTCGCCACCCCCGACCGCAAGCTGACCCCGGTCAAGGTCATCATGAAGTTGAATGAGAAGTTCGCCGAAGACCTCAAGAGAGATTCCAAAGCGTCGCTGACCACCGTCGGCGTCCTCGGCGACACCGTCGTCGACATCAACAGCCAGACCGCCGCCGGTCCCCCGCTACGTGACGGCGACGAGCTCAAGACGCTCGAGACCCCGAGCCTGACCGACGTCGTCAAGGCCAGCCAGGGAACCATCGAGAGCCTGAACGTCATCCTGGCCAAGATGAACGCGATCGTCGACAACCTGCAATCGGGCAAGGGATCGATCGGTCAGCTCATCAACAGCCCCGATCTCTACAACAAGGCCAACGCCACTGTCGACGAGCTGCATAAGCTGACCGTCAGCCTGAACAGCGGCAAGGGAACCGTGGGCAAGCTGGTGAGCGATCCCTCGCTCTACAACCGCCTCAACGAAACCGCTGCCAAGCTCGACAATATCGCCAACCAGCTCGATGCCGGACAGGGATCGGCGGGCAAGCTGCTCAAGGATCCTTCGCTCTTCGACAATCTCAACTCCACCTTGAAGCACGCGAACTCCCTGATATCGGACGCGGACGCGGGCCGGGGAGGCGTCGGGCTTCTGCTCAAGGACCCGAACTTCCGCACCCAGCTGGAGGACACCTTCACCCAGGTCAATCATCTGGTGACGGGAATCAACCAGGGCAAAGGCACGCTGGGCAAGCTGGCGACCGAAGACACGCTGCACACCAACATGAACAACCTGCTGACCAACAGCTCCGATCTGGTCACCGCCATCCGCAAAGACCCGAAGAAGTACCTCACCATCCATCTGAAGATCTTCTAAGCTCCACACTTTCCTCAGGATTTTGTGACGGAAGATCGTCTCCGCGTCTTGTCTGCGGCCCCGTTCTGATTTTGAATGAGAGCGGCTCGGACTTCCTGCGTGGATGAAGCAAAGGGAGCGCGGCCATCGCTCGCTTGCCAGCTGCCTCTCAATAAATGAGAATCTATTCTTGACAGCCGAGTTTCCCTTGAAGGAGCGCCATGAAGATCCCCTCGTCTAAATACCTTATTCCTGCCCTTGTGTTGGCCGCCGGCCTGCATCCGGCTATCGCGCAGGAGGCCTCCGGGCCAAAGACGGCCCCGAAGAAGCCCATCAGTCTCGACCTCTCCGCCATCGACGCCACCGCCGACCCCTGCACGGACTTCTACCAGTACGCCTGCGGAAACTGGCGCAAGAACAATCCCATCCCCGGCGATCAGACCCGCTGGGGTCGCTTCAATGAGCTGGCCGAGTACAACAACTACCTTCTCTACTCCGAGCTGAAGGCCGCCGCCGACTCCCCCAGGACTCCGCTCCAGAAAAAGTACGGCGACTACTACGCCGCCTGCATGAACACCTCGCTCGCCGATCGTCTGGGAGCGAAGCCCATCGAGCCCATCCTCCAGGAGATTGCCTCCTGGAACGACCGCAAGCACCTGGCCACCCTCTTCGGCGAGACCGAGAACCGGTATGCCATGGGCTACCTCTTCGCCTTCGGCTCCGACCAGGACCAGAAGGACTCCAGCAAGCAGATCGGCGAGGTCGACCAGGCCGGCCTCGGACTCCCCGACCGCGATTACTACCTGAACAAGGACGAGCGCTCCACCAAACTGCGTGAGCAGTACCTCGAGCACATGACCAGGATGTTCACCCTCACCGGCGACTCTCCCGAACAGGCGGCCAAGGAGGCCAGAAGTGTGCTTGCCATCGAGACCGCGCTGGCCGAAGGCTCCATGGCGCGCGTCGATCGTCGCAATCCCGCCAATGTCTACCACATCATGACCATCGCCGAGCTCGAGTCGCTCACGCCCGACTTCGACTGGAAGGTCTACCTCGCGGCGAAGAAGCAGAGCGGCCTTGCGACCGTCAACGTAGCCACGCCCGGCTTCTTCAAAGCGATGAATCGGCAGATCGAAACCGCTGATCTCAACGATCTCAAGAGCTACCTGCGCTGGCACACCATCCATCGCTACGCCCCCAACCTCAGCGACGTTTTCGTGCAGGAGAACTTCCACTTCTATGCCGCCACGCTCGCCGGGCAGAAGGAGCTCGCTCCACGCTGGAAGCGCTGCACCCAGGCGACCGATCGCGCGTTGGGCGAGGCGGTCGGGCAGGACTGGGTGGCGAAGAACTTTCCTCCCGCCGCCAAGGACAACATGGAGAAGCTGGTCAAGGCCCTCGAGGCCGCCCTCGACCAGGACATCCAGCATCTGGACTGGATGAGCGACGCCACCAAGGTCGAAGCGAAGAAGAAGCTCGACGCCTTCCGCGACAAGATCGGCTATCCCGAGAAGTGGCGCGACTACTCCTCGGTCAAGGTCGAGCGCGATAACCCCGTCGGCAACGTTCAGCAGGTCGCCGCCTTCGACGACCGCCGCGACCTGGCCAAGATCGGCCAGCCCGTCGACGAGAAGGAGTGGGACATGACTCCTCCCACCGTCAACGCCTACTACAACCCGGCCATGAACGACATCAACTTTCCGGCTGGAATCCTGCAGCCTCCGTTCTATGACTTCAAGATCGATCCCGCCGCCAACTTCGGAGCGATCGGCGTCGTCATCGGGCACGAGATGACCCACGCCTTCGACGACCAGGGCAGCCAGTACGATCCCCAGGGCAACGTGCGCAGCTGGTGGACCGACGAGGACAAGAAGAAGTTCGACGAGCGCACCGGCTGCGAGGCGAAGGAGTACGACGGCTTCGAGGTGGCGCCCGGGCAGAACCTGAACGGCAAGCTCACCCTCGGCGAGAACACCGCCGACAACGGCGGTCTCCGCATCGCCTACCAGGCGCTGATGAGCACGCTGGCCGAGCAGAACGCCTCCACGACCGCCAGGATCGACAACTATACTCCGGCCCAGCGCTACTTCCTCGGCTTCGGCCAGGTCTGGTGCGAGAACGTCACCGAGCAGGCGGCGCGGCTCCGTGCTAGGACCGATCCGCACTCCGCGGGCCGCTGGCGCACCAACGGAAGCGTGCAGAACTTCGACGAGTTCGGCAAGGCCTTCGGCTGCAAGGTAGGACAACCCATGATGCCGGCGAATGCGTGCCGCGTCTGGTAAGGTTGAAGATGGTTGACAGGAACCCGGATCTCGGTCCGGGTTCCTGTCTGTGGGGCGGTTTTCCATGTGAAAGATCGGTAGTCAGAGCGAATGATTCCGGCTCCGGAAGTGGCACAAACGCCGCACACCTTCTACAATGTCGAGAGGAATCTATCCCTAAGAGTTGCTCGCAGGAAAGCGGCGTCAGCAAGCCGGCGTCGGCGAGGATTAAGGAAGCGCATGAAGTTGAGCAGGATTGGCCGGGTTACCTTGGCCTTGGTAGTCTCCGTTGCATTGGGTCTGGGCATGACGGCGTGCGGGGGCGGCACTGTCGCCTTTCTGTGGGTGCTGGGCACTCAGTACAATCAGATCGCCGGGTTCAAGGTCGATAACTTTACCGGAAACCTCACTCAGGTCGTGGGCTCGCCCTTCAGCTCGAACGGCACCAATCCGATCTCCGTCGCCGTGAAGCCGGGCGGACGATTCGTCTATGTGGTCAATAAGGGAGACGACACCAAGTCGATCGCCGGAAACATCGCTCTGTACAGCGTCGGCGGCGACGGCGTCCTGACCTTTCAGCAGACCTACACCAGTCGCGGAAGCTCGCCCATCTGGGCGACGATGAGCAGCGATGGCAACTACCTGTACGTGCTCGACTCGCTCTACCCCGATGTCCCCGAGTACCCCAATCCCAACGGCCTCGGCGACATCACCGTCTTCGCCCTCGACCCCAACACCGGCCGTATGCAGCTGGTCCCCAACCAGCAGTTCAAGGACAGCAACCAGAGCCAGCTGACCTTCTTCCCGGTAGGCAAGGTCCCCAACATGATGCGTGTCTCCGGCAGCTGCCTCTTTACGGTCAACACCGGCGACCAGACGATCGTTCCTTACGCGGTTGGTGCGAACGGGCAGCTTGTCACCACGGCGAACTCGACCATTGCCACCCAGGCCGTCAATCCTACCTCCATCAGCACCCAAGGCAACTACGTGTACGTGACCGACGCCGGCGCGCAGTCCGACTCCCCCGGCGGGCGCATCATCGCCTACACCGTGGGCACGGGATCCTCGGCCTGCTCGCTGAACGTTCTTACCGGTGGTCCCGTCAACAACCTTCCGTCGACCTCGAACCCGGTCTACTCGATGGCGGATACCAAGGGCAAGACACTCTACGTCCTCAATCGTTCCTCGCTCGATCCCAACAATCCGGGCAGCTCCATCTCGGCCTTCACCATCGACCCGACCACCGGCAAGCTGCAGCCTCTCGGAACGGGCGGCGGCGTGATCTCCCCCGGCAACCCCTATACTACCGGGGCAGGTCCGGTCTGCATGGTGGAAGACCCGACCCAGCAATGGATCTACGTCTCGGGCAACATCGACAACACACTTACGGGCAAGAGGATCGACTCTACCACGGGCGAGTTGAGAGCTCTTCCGAGAAACTCGACCTTCCCGACGATTGGACAGCCCACCTGTCTGGCGCTTAGCCCGAACGTAAGCTAAGAACCCGGCGGACGAGTCAAAAGAAACACGTCCGCGGCCTCTTCTCCCGCAGAAGAGGCCGCGGAGGAGATGACCGAGCTACTCGACGATGAGGCCGGTGTGGTATCTGGAGTAAGGAAGCGCATGAGCTTGAAGAAGATGGGCCGTGGAGTCAAAGCCGCGATCGCCTCAATCGGTTCCCTGGCGATCGGGCTCGGCCTGACGGCCTGCGGTCGTGACTATACCGTCGGCTACATCTACAGCACCTCGTCTCAGGCTACTGCAGGCTTGGTCAACGGCTACAAGGTCGACTACCAGCAGGGCTATCTGGTCCAGCTGGCGAACTCTCCGCTTCCCTCAGGCGGAAAGAATCCCGTCACAGTCATCGCCTCGCCGGATCACCTTAGCATCTACGTGGTCCATCGCGACGACTCCAACGTGGCGCACTTCCTGATCGGAACCGACGGCAAGCTTTACCCCCAGAAGCTCTATACCATCACCGGAAGCTTCGCCACCGACGCCTCGATCGATGCCGCGGGCAAGTTCCTCTACGTCACCTACACCTACCAGAACACGCTCCTGCCGGATGGAACCCAGCAGCAGCTCTACACTCCTGGAAACCCCGGGCCCGGGGGCGTGACCATCTTCCCTATCAACTCCGATGGCAGCCTCGGCAGCCCCACGGACTTCCACGTTGGACGCAACCCGGTCAAGATCTCGGCCACCAGCCCAAACCACTTCGTCTATCTCATCTCGCAGGACTCCGCGACCCAGGCGAACCTCTTCGGCTTCTCGCAGAACGCCAGCAACGGCAGTCTGAGCCCCCTCCCCGGAGTCACCATCAATCCGCTCAATATCGCCTCGACCGGCTTTAATTCCGGCGTTACCCCGGCCGGCATTCTCACCGACAGCTCCGGCGGCCATGTCTATGTCACCGACTCCACCTTGAACGAGGTGATGGGCTACTCGATCGGAGCCGATGGAACCCCCACGCTCATCGGAACCGCCAGCACGGATACCAGCCCGGCGGCAATGACCATCGACGCGAGCGGCAAATATCTTTATGTCGCTGCCAATGGCGCAGGTGCGGTCAACGGGTTCACCTTTGCGGCCAACGGCGCCCCGATCATCTCGAGCACGGCAAGAAGCTATCAGGTGGGAACCGGTCCGACCTGCCTGAGCTTCATTGGAGCTCCCAGCACCGGAGACGCGACGCACGCGATCTATCTTTACACCTCGAATTCGCTGAGCAACAACATCTCGGGAAACCAGATGGATCCCACGGACGGAACGCTTCGGCAGGTCCAAAGAACGCCGTTCGGTGCGAACGCTTTACCCTCCTGCCTGGTGGCGGTTCCCACGGTTCCGGGACGCTGACGCTCTGACGGAAGATAAAATGATGGCATGGCGGCCTGCTCCGCCGGATGAAGGAAGAACATGAGTTTGACAGGAAAGATCTTCAAATCGACGTCCTCGGACCCGGCTCCCAGGCTTCTGGACGGCAAGGCCTCGGTGGTTTCACGCGTAGCCTCGGCGCTTCTGCTGACCGGAGCGCTCGGTCTCACTGCCTGCACCCGCGACTACACCGTGGCCTATGTCTACGCGACCGCCCAAAACGCCGGGATCAACGAGTACGCGGTCGACTACCAGTCCGGAGCCCTGGTGCCGATTGCCGGTTCCCCGGTCGCCGCAGGCAACAATCCGATCAAGGTCATTGCTTCGAGCAACGACCTCTTCGTCTATGTCTTGAACCAGGACGACTCGACCGTCCAGCTCTTCGCAATCGACGAGGAGACAGGCAAGCTGACCTCCAAGGGAACCTATCCCACCGGATCGCACCCGACCTCCATGTCGCTCGATCCCTCGCAGAAGTTCCTCTACGTCACCTTCACCTATCAGCAGGGTTATTCGGCCTCGAATCCCGGCCCCGGCGGCGTAAACATCTTCCCGGTCAACACCTCGGACTACACCCTGGGAACCCCCGCCGTGCAGCCCGTCGGCAATAATCCGGTCGATCTTGTCACCACGAACTTCAACCACAATGTCTACGTCATCGATGCCGAGCCCGCCGTCGGCTCCGGCTCACCCGCAGGATGGATCCTGGCCTTCTCGCAGGATACGAACTCCGGGGCCCTGGCGCCCGTCGGCAACACCAGGATCTCGACCGATCAAACCGGAAAGACCGTAGCCGTCGGCTACGGTGCGGGAACCCAGCCCAGCGCCATCGCCGTCGATCCGACGACGCGCTTCATCTACGTCACCGACCGCGCAACCAATCAGCTCTATGGAAACCTGGTCCTCAACGGAGGCGTGCTGCAACCCATGCAGAACTCGCCCTTCGCTACCGGCCTGCTTCCGGTCGCTGTCACCGTCGACCCGCGGAGCAAATATCTCTACGTCTCGAACTTCAACGACAACACAGTCAGCGCCTTCGCCATCGACCCGGCCACCGGAGCTCCCACAGGTTCTGTCGGGTCGAGTGCGACCAAGGTCGGTACCGGCCCCAGCTGCCTCTCCATCGAGAATGCGTTGGGAATCTATCTCTACAGCTCGAACACCCTCGACAACACGACGACCGGCCTCAAGCTCGATTCCCACAACGGAACCCTGCAGAACGTGCAGAATACGCCGTTCCCGGCAGCGGGAACGCCGACCTGCATCGTCGCCGTGGCCAACGGATCGCATGCAACCCAGGTGGTCAACCCCTAACCGGTTCCACCCTATTCTCCTGCAAACGGACTTCACACTTCGAAACCGCTCATAACGGAAAGAGCCTCGCTTCTGCGAGGCTCTTTCCGTTTCTACTGCTGAGCCCAGGTCGTTTCCTTACGCGGGCTTCTGACGAGAGGTCGGAGGAAACCGTCTCAGGATAGCCTTCCGCACCGGATTCTCAAAGCCGCGATAGATCAGGATGGAGAGACCCACCAACGCCGCATAGGAGATCCACGGATCGAGCGACGCGACGTGCAGCCGCTCCGGCAGATGATATTGATGGATCAGCACGAAGACGTTGAAGTGCAGAAGGTACAGGCAGTAGCTGCTCTCGCCCACCAGCAGCAACGGCCCCCACGAGAAGACGCTCGAGATCGCATGCCGCCCGCTCAGCCCGAAGACCAGCGCGGCGAACAGCGGAAGCAGAAGTCCGCCATGCAGAATCAGGTAAGAGACCCTCTCCGAGCCCAGATAGAAGAAGAGCCCCAGCCCCGTCAAAGCGACCGCCGCAACCGCCATCCGCTGTCTCTCGGAGATCTCCATCGTCAGCTGCAGCCGCGAGAGCGCAATCCCCGAAAAAAATGTAGGTGCGTAGGGAATTGGCGTGTACTTCAAAAATCGTACGAAGGTCGTCGAGGTATAGCGGTCCACCACCGCTCCGGGAAGATGATCCGGATTCAGCCAGAGATAAAGCACTGCCGGCGTCAGGTCGATCACCCACAGCACCAGGATGGTGAGGATCAGCCGCGAAGGCCTGCGCGGCCACGGCAGCCGGATCAGCCAGGGAAACACCGCATAGAACGCCATCTCGCAGGAGAGCGTCCACGCGACCGTATTCCAGAAGGTGGCCAGCGATGGGCTCCAGCCCTGCAGCAGGAACGGCGTAAGCGCCACTCCCTGCCAGAACTCCGTGCTCGAACGCGCATGCCACTCCAGCTCCAGCATCGGAATCGAGATCGCGAGCACGAGAAGATAGACCGGATAGAGCCGCGAGAACCGCGCCATCCAGAAGTCGCGCTTGACCAGGTTCGCGCCACGGTCGAAGTAGTTGTACGAAAGGATGAAGCCCGAGATCAGGAAGAAGACATTGACGAAGACGAATCCGTGCTCGACAAAAGGCCGAATCGGTCCCAGGTGGGGAGGAGTGAAGTGAAACAGAACGATGTTGAAGGCAAGTAAGGTACGAATGCCCGTCAGCGCCGGCAGCGAAGGTTTGCGTGCTGGCTTGACCAGCGGCGTCGTTGCAGTGGAGGCCAAATTCCAGAGTCCCTGTTGAGATTGAACGCCTTTCCGTGAGGTTTGATGCGGAAAAACTTCACGGGTGCGCCTTTTCGGGCGCCCCTAGGCGGTGACCAGCGACCCGATCTTCTCTCCCGCGACCACACGCACGATGTTGCCCTGCTCGCGCATGCTGAAGACCATCATCGGCATATGATTGTCCCGGCACAGCGAGACGGCGGTCGTGTCCATCACGCCTAGGTTGCGGTGAAGAATCTCGTTGTAGGTGATCTCTGGAAAACGCTCAGCTGTCGGGTCCTTCTTGGGGTCGGCGCTGTAGATGCCGTCAACCGACGTGGCCTTCAGCAGAATATCGGCCTTTACCTCCATAGCGCGCAGGGCCGCGGCGGTATCGGTCGAAAAAAACGGATTCCCGGTGCCCGCGGCGAAGACGACGATCCGCCCCTTTTCGAAGTGCCGGATGGCGCGGCGGCGAATGTACGGCTCGCTCACCTGGTGCATCTCGATCGCGCTCATCACGCGGCAGAAGACCCCACGTTTCTCGATCGCGTCCTGAAGGGCGATGGCGTTGATGACCGTCGAGAGCATGCCCATATGATCGGCCGCGACTCGATCCATATCGATGGCCTGCTGCGCAACCCCGCGGAAGAAGTTTCCTCCACCAACGACGATTCCGATCTGGCAGCCGAGCGCATGGGCGGATGCGATCTCTTCGGCGATCTTATGGATGAAGACTGCGTCGATGCCAAAGCCGCGGCCTGCGGCCAGGGCTTCTCCTGAGAGCTTGAGGAGGACTCTTTTGTACATGTCAGGTCCTAGTATCGCATGCTGGGACAGGGTTTTCCGACATCCGTCCCCAACTATGCTCTCGAGAAAGAGAGGAAGAGACGAAACTTTGCCTCCATCCCAGTCTTCCGATAGAAAGAAGTTCGATCGTTTCGGGCGATCCTATAAAATCCATCCGAGGGAACAGCCCTGAACGATGAGGCGATCGTCGCAGGCGCAGGTTCGTCGGGCTCTTTCTCGCCTGCGGTCTGCGCCGCCTGCGGCCTATTCGCTCTTATTCTTTCTGCTCCTCTTCCACTGGAGAACGGCATATCCTCCGTAAGCAAGCTGCACCGCCCAGACGACGCAGTAAATCAGTAAAAGATGGCGATAGCCCATCGGGGTGTCGATCGATGGATCATAGGGGACAAATGGGCTAGACATTCGAAGCCTCCTCGATTGAAGCCTCTTCGAGGACACGCAAGGCATCTTCCTGTTCCCGCAGTTGCGCCTGCAGCTCGCCCCGATAGCGGATGCCGGCCACGAGAACGCCCCATGCAACCCAAGCGGTCACATTCCAGAGCGTCGCTCTCATCATGCTGGGCGCAATCCCCGAGCCGTCGCCGCCTCCAAACACCGGCGCGGGATGCTGCGTCCGCCACCAGGTCGTGGACATGTAGACGATTGGCATATCCACAAAGCCGAAGATGGCGAGCACGGCGCAGATCGTAGCCCGCGAGCTTCCCGAAGAGATGCGCCGCACCATCAGATAGGCGATATAGATCAGGGCCAGCATCAGCGTCGTCGTCAGACGCGCATCCCACGCCCACCAGATGCCCCACTCCACCCGGCCCCACAACGAGCCGGTGATCATGCCGAGAACGCAGTAGAGAACACCCATCTCCGCTGTCGCCAACGCCAGGGCATCGGCCTTCGTCGCGGCCAGAACATTCTTCTTGCGCAACGCGAGATACGCAACCGAGGCAAGGAGATTCAGCGGAAGAAAGATCCCGGCCCCAATCCAGTTGGGGAAGTGATAGTAAAACGCCCGAATCATATTGCCCTGTTCGGCGTCAGGAGGAGAGTCGCCCAGCGCGACAAACAGGCCATAGCCAAGAAGCGAGAAGGTCATCACCGACCACAGACCGAAGAGCGCTTTACCCATCCTGCTCATTCCATCCTCCGTAGCTCACCACAATAAACGAAAAAGCTGAGAAGAGCGGAGCGCTCTTCTCAGCTTCAGATCAGTCCTTGTAGGGGACGAACTCATCGGCCCCGGCCATCGCCACGCCCAGCGGCGTCAGCGTGTGCAGAATCCGAATTGTCCCTCCATGAGCCTCCGGCACCTCCGGCAGACGCTTGTAGCAGTGCGGCGACTCATCGACGCCTCCTCCGCGAAGAACGACGTTCGACCGCGTGATCCAGTCGCGCATCATCTCCGGCCGGATCAGGCCCTCACGCTTCACCACGCCGGTCTTGCGATCGATTACGCCCGTCGCCCGGCTTGCGCCCCAGGACGCGTCCCGCCCCGTGGACCGTGCTGTAGAGAGCACCCCGCGACTCCTCCGAATCCGCTCCCTCCAGGATCACCGACTGCCCTCCCATCGTTCCGCCTACGAAGCCCCGCTGGCCCGGAAAAGCAGGCGTCGCTCCCTTGCGGCACACCCACATCTGCGTGGATGTACTGTTGACCGAGATCGCTCTTCGCGTCCAGAAAGACAGGATCGACCATCATCCCATCCTTCGCTCCGGCGGCAATCGACATAGTGATTGCCGCTGCCGATCGTCCCCAGTTGCGCGTTGGCTTTGTGGCGAAGAGGCTTCGCCGCTTCGGTATTCCAGCCCTCATGCGCATCCATGACGAACGGGGGGAATCGTCGTTGCGTTCCGGGTTCTTGCGGCCGACGCCGAAGGAGAGCGTCTTCCAGATATCGTCCATGATCCTTGCGATGTTGGACCGAACCTCGTTGCCCGGGATATCGAGACGTACGGCCTTGTTTCCGCAGGCAATATCGAATCCGACCGCAGTCGGGCTGATACGATCCTCGGCCGCAATGACGCCGCCGATCGGCACGCCGTATCCAAGATGGCCGTCCGCCATCAACGCGGTATAGTCGGCTGCTCGGCGCAGACGCGGGCCTGCTCGATCGTTTTCTCTTCGTGCGTCCCCCAGACGGGAATGTTGTCGATGTACTGCATGGTGCTCCGTAGTTCCTTTCTGGCGATTGGGTCTGACGATTGGGCTGGTTGTAGCCGTGATCGCCGGGCTGGGCCGCTCCGTCGGCGATCCTCGCCTTCAGGGCAAAAAGAAGAGCCCGGGCCGTCGCCCGGGCTTGTTGACTCAGGGAGTCAGAGGTTCAGCTTATGCTGATGCCTCCTCCGAGGTGGTCAGGGCGGTAGTGGCGACGGTCCAGTTCGGATCGCCCACCTTGAAGCGCGCAAAGCGGCGCACGCTGATGTTCTCGCCAAGCTTGCCCACGCGGGCCGCGATGATCTGCGCGATCGTCTGCGACTGCTCCTTGATGAACGGTTGATCGAGCAGGCAAACCTCCTCGTAGAACTTGCTCATCTTGCCCTCGAGCATCTTCTCGATGATCGCCGCCGGCTTGCCGGTCGAGGCTGCCTGCGCGCGATAGATCTCCTTCTCACGCTCGATGTCCTCGGGGGTCACATCCTCGCGGCGAACATAGCGCGGATCGGCTGCGGCGATGTGCATCGCGATGTCGCGCAGAAGCTCCTGGAACTCGGGCGTGCGGGCCACGAAGTCCGACTCGCAGTTCAGTTCCACCAGCACGCCGATCTTGCCGCCGGCATGGATGTAGGTTCCCACCGAGCCCTCGTTGGTGGTGCGCGAGGCCTTCTTGGCGGCCGACGCCATCCCGCGCTTGCGGAGGACGACGAACGCGTCCTCCATATCGCCCTTGGCTTCCTGCAGAGCCTTGAGGCAGTCGCCCATGGGGGCGCCGGACTTCTCGCGAAGCTCCTTCACCAGTTTCGCGTCGATCTTTACGGCAGTCTCAGACATTGGTAGATCCCTTCCTAGTAAGACGTGTTTCAGACAAAGGGGGCGCGGGATAAGTCCCGCGCCCCCTCATGATGCCAGATGGCGGTTACGGCACTGCAAATGCGGTGCTCGGGGGCTTTAGGCTCCGGCGTCGGCGATGGCCGCTTCGGGCTCGTCGACCGAGGCTGCGGCAGGGGCTTTGCGGATGTTTCCACCCAGAACGGCGGCCAGATCCACATTCTCGTCCTCGTCCTCATCGGCGGCCGTGATCGTGGCCTGAACCTCGTTCAGCTCGCCCTCTTCGCCAACAAACTCAGGCGCGACCTCGGCCTGCTGAACATCGGCGACCTCATCGGAGAAGGCGCGCTCGGAGACCATCTGCACGCCCTCGAAGGCCGAGTCGGCGATCTTGGTGGTGAACAGGCGGATGGCGCGCAGAGCGTCGTCGTTGCCGGGGATGACATAGTCGACCACGGTCGGATCGCAGTTGGTATCGACCACGGCGACGACCGGGATGCCTAGCTTGCGGGCCTCCGAGACGGCGATCGCCTCGTTGTTCGAGTCGACGATGAACAGAGCGTCCGGAAGGCGCTTCATGTTCTTGATGCCGGCCAGATTGGTCGAAAGGTGCTTGCGCTCGCGCTCGAGCTTGATGACTTCCTTCTTGGTCAGAAGCTCATAGCGGCCGTCGGTCGACATATCGTCGAGCTCCTGCAGGCGCTTCACCGACTTCTGGACGGTGACCCAGTTGGTCAGCAGACCACCCAGCCAGCGCGAGTTGATGTAGGGCATTCCAGCGCGATTTGCCTCTTCGGCCACGGCGTCCTGCGCCTGGCGCTTGGTTCCGACAAAGAGGATCAGCTTGCCCTGCGAGGTCAGCTCGGTGACGAACTTCGACGCGTCCTTGAACATCTTTAAGGTCTTCTGCAGGTCGATGATGTAGATTCCGTTACGCTCGCCGAAGATATACTCCTTCATCTTCGGGTTCCAGCGCTTGGTCTGGTGCCCGAAGTGAACGCCGGCTTCGAGCAGCTCTTTCATGGTAATGGTAGCCAAATTGAATCTCCTTGGTTGAGGTCCAAACGGAGTGTGCGCATCCGGGACCTGGATTGATCCCCCGCAGGGGAGATTGGACTCCTTGCCGTGGAAGATCATCTTCCCACGGGTGTTGCGAACAGGAGCCGGAACATCTGCGATCCGGCCCCTGCCAATGCGTCATTCCCGTAAAAGAAACCGGACAGCGAATGACTCCGCCGTCGAGCGTTTCTATCGCTTCGAGAACTGGAAGCGTGCGCGAGCGCCCTTCTGTCCGTACTTCTTGCGCTCCTTGGCGCGCGAATCACGGGTGACAAGTCCCTCGCTCTTGAGCGCCTTGCGCAGCTCAGGGTTGAACACCATCAGCGCGCGGGCGATGCCGAGCTTGACCGCATCCGCCTGACCCATCACGCCGCCGCCACGAACCGTGGTGATGACGTCGAAGGTCTCGCCTATATTTTCGATGCCGAGCGAACGCTTGGCGGCAGCACGCTGCTGCGCCGTAACAAAGTAAACGTCAACTTCTTTCTTGTTGACGGTGAATTTTCCGCTGCCCGGGCGCAGGAAGACGCGCGCGATCGAGCTCTTGCGGCGGCCGGTGCCATAGTACTGGACGAGATCTGCCATATGCTCCTAATCCTTCTTGAAACTGGGCCGTAGCCCATCAAACCTGGTTTGCGACCCGCAAAACTAGATGGTCGCTTCGAGCGGCTCAGGCTTCTGGGCCAGATGCGGATGCTTGTCGCCCTTGTAGACCTTCAGCTTGGTCGCCATCTGGCGGCCCATCTTCGACTTCGGAAGCATGCCCTTGACCGCCTGCTCGATGATCGCCTCAGGACGGCGCGCCAGCAGCTTGATGAAGGACTCTTCACGAAGCCCGCCAGGGAAGCCGGTATAACGGCGGTAAAGCTTCTGGTCTGCCTTCATGCCCGTAAGTACGATCTTCTCGGCGTTGATGATCACGACATGATCGCCGGTATCGATATAGGGCGTGTAGATCGGGTTAAGCTTGCCCGACAGCACATTCGCTGCCTGAGTCGCAAGCCGGCCCAGCGTCTTGCCGCTGGCGTCGAGGACAAACCACTTGCGCTGAATCTCTTTCGCGCTAGGAATCCTGGTGGACATCGTCTTTGGTACTCCTTACCTCTGCCGTCTTCCTAGGTCGGCGTGTTTCGGAAGAATGATGGAACAGATGGGTACTGCCGTTTAAAGCCAAATCTTTGAAAACGAACCAAATGCCTCAGAGAAATCGCACGTCGGGAAGAAAAAATCTCCCTCAACGAAAGATCGATGAGCTCGGAGCTGCGCACAGTGCCTGATTCGGGGGCCTGAGAAGTGGGTGCTTTCGGGGCGAAGTTCACATGCCCCAGATGGATCCACCACGATTCTCGCCGACGTCTGAACGAACAAGTGTACAGACGCGCAGACGCGAGACTGCGCGAGTTTTAAGGATAGTCGAGGTTTGGGAGGGAGTCAACGAAGAATTGAAGGCGATGGCCTGCTGGCTGGGCCCACTGCGCGTGGCCACCCCACAAACGAAGACCTGTTTGTGGGGACCTCGGTACGGGCGGTCACTTCGTGACGCGTATACCGGCAACGCCCGGGGCCTCCCTCCGGTTCGGCGCAAATATCTTCGCAAGCGACCAACGGGAGCCCCACCCGAAGGGCAAATACGCGTCACGAAGTGACCGCCCCACGCGTAGTGGGCCGCGCGGCAGCGCACGTCTTATCTCAAGGCTGAAAAGCTCGTACCCGCAGCCATCTTCCGCCATGCCAGCCCCAGCAGCCATCCATACCCCGCCAGCAGCATCAGCTCAATTGCAAGAAAGACGAAGAACATCGCCTCTCCCGAAAGCAGCCCCCGGTGCAGCTCCTGCGAGCTGAGCTGATGCAGCAGCGTCGCCCAGTAGCTGTGTTCGATCACCGCGATCACCCCCAGCAACGCAAACCCCAGCAGCTCCACCTTGCGCCGGGCGTCGATCAGCAGACCGATCGGAAACAGCGCCAGCGTCAGATACGACGACCATGACTTCTTCGAAAAAATCAGCAGCGCCAGCGTCAGCGCGGCTATCGCGAAGGTCAGGGCCCGCAGCCGCGCCTCCGGGCTCGCCGCCTCGGCCACCCGCCACAGCCGGTAGAAGATCCCCGCCAGTACCAGCACCAGGATCCCATCCAGAAGCCGCGAAGGCAGGCTCACCCCCAGCAGAGACTCCACGACATACGGCAGATTGCCCGCCCCCTTGATCCCTCCCTCCTGCCGGAGCGGCATCGAAATCGGAAGGTGCATCCCCAGCGCTCCGCCATAGACCACCACCAGCGGAATCGCCAGCCCCAGCGCCCACCTCCATCGCCTCGCCGTCGCAACAAAGAACGCCGGAGCATAGATCAGAGGAAGGAACTTGATCGCCGAGATCGCCAGCCCCAGCGACGCTCCCGAGAGCGTCTCCCTGCGCCGGGCGAGGAAGAACATCGCCAGACCCAGCAGCACCCCGATCATCACCGTATCCTGTCCGTCCACCGCCACAAACTGCAGGCTCACGGAGCTGAACAGGTACAGCAGCGCCGCCGTCCGAACCTCCGTCTCTGACAACAGTGTGCGCCCGAACCCCAACCACAGAGGCAGCAGGGCCATCTCCACCACCACCGCCAGAAGAATGATGGAGAGCGGACTGTGCCATACCCGTACAGCCATCGCGTCCAGCCCCGGGTGCAGGGGAGCATAGCTGCTCACAAAGTCCCGATAAGGAACCAGCCCCCGCAGCACCGAGTTTGCCTGGGGCCAGTAGTAGGCCGGAACATCTCCGCGAGGTGGAATGTGCAGCACAAAAAAGATCAGCCCGAAGAGTCCCAGCCGAGTCACCAGGAAGCTGAGGATCGCCAGCCGGTCGAAGCGCGGCGCGGCCATGCGCCGGAGCGTTCCGTTCGAGCAGGCCGCCATCGAGGCTGCTCCTGCAAAGACGCCGAGGGCGGCGCGGGCGACAAGGGTCTGCTGGCCGGTCAAGGTTGGGGAGGTCTCCTCAGAGAGATTATGGCACTCTGCAATTCAATGCAGATAACTTTCTTCCGACGCTAGGCGCTGCCCCACGCGCAGTGCGCCCGGGCCGGCAGGCCATCGTCTTTGCTCGAAATCACGGTCTGGATTTAACCCTCCGCGATGACCACCGCCAGGGCCAGATCGCGGCTATGGGTCAGGCTCAACGACAGCCGCGTGACCCTCATCTGGTCGGCTCTCTCCCGGGCGCGTCCGCTCAGATGCAGCGTAGGGCGGCCGCTCGGCTCACGCCGCACCTCGATCTCCTTCCAGGTCACGCCGCGGCTGATCCCGGTGCCCAGAGCCTTCGCTCCCGCCTCCTTGGCCGCAAACCGAGCCGCAAAGCTCTCGGCCGCGTTCTTTTTCTTCCGCTGGCAATAGGCGATCTCGCCCGGCGTGAAGATCTTCTCCAGAAAGCGCTGGCCAAACTGTTCCAGGCTGCGCTCGATCCGGCTGATCTCGATCATGTCCGTTCCCAGCCCCACAATCAACGGTTGCCTCCTGCGTGCCCCTTCGTCATATGACCACCGTACCGCGACAGTCATCACGAGACAACTCTCTCGCTCCGATGAAGCTCTTGTGTCCACAGAAATCTCACCGAAAGGAACCCCAACCCATGACGTCTCTTGATATCCAGGGGTTCAGCTACGAGGAGCGAGCCGGCGTACTCCCCGGCCTCCTGGTCTCCCTCGCCGACTGCGGCGGCTGGGTCCTCGACCGGCGCACCCTGTCTCCCACCATGATGGATCTCAAGCTCGAGATCCAGCTTCGGGCCATCCTCGATCTCTACGGCTCCATCGTCGCCGCCGGCCTCGAGCTCACCCGTTCTTCGCACATGGCTTTGACCGACCTCTGCACCTGCTATCGCAACCTGAGCTCCTCCACTGACCTCGGCCAGATCGTGACCCTGCGCCTCGAGATCAGCTTCCTCGAAGAGATCACGCTGCACTCCCTGCTCGAATCCGGAGGCTCACCTGTATAAGGCGGCCTGCCGGCCGGTCCCATTGCGCTCGGCCACCCCACAAACGAAGACCTGTTTGTGGGGACCCGGTACGGGCGGGTCGCTTCGTGACGCGTATATCCCCTTCGGGACGAGGTTCCCGTTGGTCGCTTGCAAAAATCTTCGAGCCGACCAGCGGGAGGCCCACCCCAAAGGGCAACTACGCGTCACGAAGTGACCTCCCACGCGCAGTGGGCCCGCGCGGCAGCGCCTGTGTCGTCACGAAAAAAAAGAGGCGATGGAGCATCGCCCAAAACACGCTCCATCGCCTAAGGGCCGGTGAGAGACCGGTTCTGCTGTGGTCACTTCATGTCCTCTGCAGCGGTGCGCTGCCGATGACATAGAAGCACCCTAGTCCTCCCCGCCCGGCGGAGTTGTCAGGGAGTTGTCATTCGATTGTGATTTCGCCAATATCCACGCCGATAATCTCTACGCCGATTTCCACGCGATCAATGAACCCCGCTCTTCGGCTTCCAGAGAGCTCGCCGAATCGGCAACCCAATCGAGAACTGCAGGTTCGGCGTATCCGGCGTCAGACCCACGCCGAAGCTCAGGTCGATCGTCTTTCCCGGAGCGTAAAGATACGAAGCTCCCAGCCGCAGCGATCCCTCCACCAGGTACGACGCCGGAATTACCTGGTTGTTCAGCGTCGTCGATCGCGTGAACCGCTGGTCCCATCCAATCGTCATCGACGTCTCCGGATTCAGCGACAGGATCGATCCGATCTGGAAGCCGACCGAGTCGCCCGGCTTGAAGTGACCCACCATCGTCGTCGTCGCGCCCGTGTTGGGATCGCTGACCGGAACCGTGTGCGACCCATTCAGGTTCGCCGTGTACGATAGGTTGCCGAAGAACACCACCGGGTCGTTCGACTTCGCCGCGGTCAGGTTCCCCTGCACCGCGTAGAACCCGGTCCCCAGTGCAGTCTGGCTGCTGTTCAGGTTGAAGCTGTCCACGCCCGTCGTCGTCTTGAACCGCACATTCGCCAGAAGGTCGGGAACCTTCCCGCGCTCCAGCGTCAGCTGCCGGGAGAGTCCCAAGGTGATGTCTCCTAGCCCGAAGGTGCTCTCCGAAGTCTCTTTGTTGGTCGCATCCACCGTGCGCTGCAGCTGATATCCATAAGGAATATAAGTGTCGAACTGAAGCTTGTGCGGAAGTCCCAGCCGCGCCGAAAACATCGGTAGCAGAAGATCCTTGCGCACGCGCTCCGAGGTGATATCCCCCACCACCAGCACCGGAAGCAGAGCGAATCCATCCACGTTCAAATGATCCGAGCTGGTGCTGAAGTACGACGTGTTGTTATCCAGCTCCACCGTGCCGCTCGGCAGCAAAAGACCTCCGCGCACAATCAGCTGTTGATCGAGAGCCTGGCTCGCCTGCCGCTCCTCGACGTCATAGCCCGAGTTCGCCACCACGGAGTTCACCGCGGCAGGAGCCGGAACGCTCGCCGAGATCGGCTTCGCCGCCGACATCTCCGCGGGCTTCGTCGTCAGGCCGCCGTTCACGCGCCACTCCAGCTCGGCGACCCTCTCCAGCAGATTGCGGATGATCGCGTCACGCTCGCGAAGACTATCGTTCAGGCGTTGGTTCACAGCCTGCAGAAGAGACGCCTGCTGCTCTGCGGTCATGCCTCCCGTCGGCTGCCTGTTCTGCGCCTGAGGAGGTTGCTGCTGCTGCGTTGCGGGGACCTGAGCTTGCAGGTTCGCGACCGGAACAACCAGGGCCCAGCCGATCAATGCGGTGCCATACGTTCTCAACAGGGATAACTGCATGGATCATGCCTTTCCAGAGAAGACCAAGAAAATCAGTAAAACGAGACTGCTGAAAATCAGTAAAACGAAGCCGTCGAATTTCAGTAGAGATAGTTAGGCGGAATGGCTACGCCAATCTCGCGTTGAATGATGGTCGCGTCCGGAATCGTGCGCGATGCGACCGTGGGGCGCTTCTCCGTCAGCATCAGATCCGTCGGCGGATGCACGACGAAGACGATGCCTTCCTTCCACAACTGCTGAAACCGGTCGACACGCATGGTCAGGTTGCCGAACCCAGGATCGGCCACGATCACGCGGCCCTCCACAATCTGCCGCACCACGATGAAGTGGTCAAAGCCCTTCAACCGGATCGGTACGATCACCGCCGTCTTCTGCGACGCCAGCTCTTGAATGGACATCCCGGTAAAGCCCTCGGCGCGATATCCGCGGGCCTGTGCGAAGTGCTTCAGGTCGAGCAGCGAAAACCCTCCGCGAGCATGCACTTTCACCGGATCGACCCGATGCAGAATCCAGACCACGATCGCCGTCTCTGGAGTGTTGTCCTTGAACTCATAGGTGAGCAGCGTGCTCAGAGCAGCCGCCCCGCAGCTCATGTCCCAGCGCTGGCGAACCACGCCCTCGCCGCGAATCTCCTCGAGGCTGCGAACATTCTTGTGACCATCCTCCGTGCTCTGCGCCAGCAGAGTGGAAGGGAAGAGAGGAGCGCTCGCCATCACCAGCACGAGCGCCCTTGAGGTAAGTCGTGACCGAAATGCAGTGCAAAGCATTTACGGCCTTCTCGCCAGATTCGACTGCGTCAGGGTTCCCACAGTCGAGTTGATGTTGACGTTAAGGTTCAACAGCACGCTGATGGTTGAGTTCACAGCGTTGATATTGACCAGCGAGCTCAGATTCTGCTGCGCGTTGCCGCCCAGGTTCAACGTTCCCGTCGTGGTGGTGTTGTTGACACTCCCGATGGGACTGTTCATAAACGACATCGAGCCCTTGGCCGAGACCGGACCGTTCGGAGTCTGGCTCTGCCCCTGGAAGTGAACGACGCCATTGTCAACGCCGGCCTGAACACCGCCGGCTGTTACGTTGTCCATCGCATCGTCACTCAAGGGCTTCGCCTGAGCCTGAATCGGGGCCTTGGCCTTGGCCGGAGCCTGCGGGCTTGTCTGAGCCTGCGCGCCGGCCTGAGCCATCCCTGCCGAACCCAGCAGAGCCACAGCCGCTATCACGAGAATTCGTCGCATACATACTCCTTGAATCCAGTGAAGCGAGCGGACTGCGGATGAAATCCGGCCTCCAACCGCCGGACTCCACCCGCGCCGTTCGCCTTTTTAGCGGGCTGGTTAGCGGACCTGGCTGATGTTGTTGGTCTGCACCAGGTTCGTGCCTACCATGCTGCCGGAGTTGTGGAACACGTTCACGCCGTTGGCAACCATGCCGCCCGCGGCGCTGACGATGTTCAGGCCAGCAGCGTTCTGAAGGGCATTGCCCGCCAGCGCGACGCTGTAGCTGTTGGTGGCGTTCACCGACGATCCGTCAACCGCGACATACTTGCCGGTGGCGGAATCGAAAGCGATCGCACCCTGCTTGCTGTAGCTCAGCTCAAGCGAATCGGTGGTGTGGTTGCTCTCGTTGTCCGAGCTCGACTTGGCAACGCTGGTCGCCAGGCTCGCGCTCTGGTTGTCCGCGGCAGCCAGGCTGTCGTTGGTGGAGCTGCTCGTGTTGAGGCTCGCCGAGTTCGACGAAGCCTTGTTCGCGCTCAGCGAATCGTTTGCCGAGTTGCTGGTGTTCAGCGAAGCCGCCTTGTTGTTCGACTTGGAGGCCGAAGCATTCAGCGAGTTCGCCTGGTTGCTCGACTCAGCCGCCGAAGCATTCAGCGAGCTAGCCGAGTTCGAGGACTGACCCTTCGAAGCATCGAGCGAGCTGGCCGAGTTCGATCCCTGCGCGCCCGAGGCGTTCAGGAAGCTCGAGCTGTTGGAACCCTGAGCCGCCGAGTTGTTCTTGCTGGCCGATCCGCTGGCCTGCTCACCCTTCGCGGCGTCCAGCGAGCTCGCGTTGTTCGCCGACTTGCCCGTCGAAGCATTCAGTCCCGCGCTCGCGGTGTTGGAGTTGCCGGCCGAGAGGTTCTTGCTGGCCGATCCGCTGGCGTTCGCCGCCTGGCTGTTCGTGGAGTTCGCATTCGCCGCCGCGGTGTCAGAGGTGGTCTTCGAAGCGTTCAGAGCAGCGCCGCCCTTCGACGCGGACGAGTTGTCCGCGCTCGAGCCGCTGGACTGCGCCGTGTTGCTGGCCGTGCTGCCGTTGTTGCTGGCAGAGCCGTTGGAACCGGCGATCACGCCGTTGCCCGCGGCCGTCGTCGTGCCCGTGCTGTTGCTGGCCGAGTTGCTGGCTCCGGTCGAGTTCGTCGAACCCGCGTGCTGGTCGGACGCGCCCGCGTTCACGGACGAGTTGCTCGACTTGCTGCCGTTCGCAGCCAGCGTGCTGCTGGAGTTATTCGCCGAGGAGCCGGTGGTCGAAAGCGAGCTGTTGGAACCCTGCGAAGCCGTCTGGCTGGCCGCCGAGTTGTTGTTGGAGCTCTGCGCCGCCGACTTGCCCGTCGACAGGTTCGCGTTCGAGCTCTGATCAGCCGACTTGTCCGTCGACAGGGAGCTGTTGGAACCCTGCGCGGCCGACTTGTTGGCCGACAGCGATCCATTGGCGTTCTGCGCGGCCGAGCTGTTGGTCCCAAGCGACTCGTTCTGCGACTTCGACGAAGAGGCATTCGCCGCCAGTGAGTTCGAGTTGCTCGCGCTGGTGTTCAGCGACTGGCTCTTGTTGTTGCTCTTGTCCGCAGCCAGGCTGTCCGAAGTCGTGTGACCGACATTCAGGCTCTGGTCATGCGTCTTCGAGGCGTTCACGGAGCTGTTGTAGCTGTCGCTCTTCGCCGAGGTGGTGTTCACGTCCGAGTTCGCCGTTACGCCCAGCTGAACGTTCGCTCCACGCGAGTAGCCGTCGAGCGATGCTGTCGAGCCGCTGCTCTGGGTGATCGCATTTCCCTGGCCGACCGTCGTGGTGTTGTTGCCGTTGACGGCGCCGGAGTTATCCATCACGTTGGCTCCATTGCCCACCACGGAGTCCGAAGCGCTGACGATGTTGATGCCCGAAGCGCCCATGCCGGCGTTGCCGCTCAGGCTGACCGCGCCGCTGTTGTTCTCGACCACCGAGGATCCGGCAGCCGCGACCGCGCTGTTCTCTTCACCGGCGGCCGTCACCGAATCCATCTGGTTGTCGCGCAGCTCGCGCGTCTTGGTCTGCTGTTTCTTGTTCGACGAGTTCGACTTGCTCTGGCCATACGCTTGTCCAGAGACGACTAAGGCTGCAACGAGAGTAGTAGTGGTAACAATGTTCTTCACAGAATGCCTCCACGGCTTGTTTGATAACGTCCGCCGCCTGCGCGGGCGATGCCGCACAGTGGCCATTTGGCGCCTGCAGGCTTACCACGCAAGGAAGCCACGCCGACGTCGCGGATTTAAATCCCAGGAGATTTGAAGAAAGCTTGCATGTGTCCCCAGAACGCGGCGCGTCTCTGCTCGTTCACCGGAGTGGAGACCTCAAGAGCCCGACTGCATTAATTCGTGGTGAATATCAGCTTCCTCGTGCGCTCAGCCCAGCGCCGACGAATGGGGGACCCTACAACACGGTCTGGCACTAATGCAATCCCCATGCCAACCTGTTCTCTTTAGAAATAGAGGGTTTTGCGTTTACTCCAGAGAGTGATGGTCGCAAGCGTTTGCAGGGAAAAGTGAAATCAGAGTGTTTAAGTATCTATTTCCCCATTCGTGTGCAGCGAAGCTGGCGGTATCTCCTCCGCATCAACAGCGTATTCGCCGGCGTGGATGCCGACTTCCGCTAACTTTACGTCTACGAATGCATCGGGTGCATTCGCTCTTCTAGGTCGTATCGGCAAATTCAAATCAGGCGATTTTGGGAGGAAAGATCATGGCCTGCCGGCCGAGTGCAGTGGGCCCGCGCGGCAGCGCCTGTCTTTCACCAAACAATATGTCGATACAACTAGGGCTCTTCAGAGATCGCGAGCGGAGTGTAGACCGGGGCATGCAGCAGGCTGTCCCGATCCCCGATCCGCAGAAGGTAAGTGACGCTGCGTCCATGACTCAGCACCAGCCGCAGCCCGGCCGCATCCGGCGCCACCCGGAAGACCGGCGCGCTCACCATCGACTCGCCCGCTCCCACCGTCGTCGACAACCGGACTCCGCCCAACCCCGGAACCTCGTACCATCGACGCCCGCGCGAGTCCTCGAGGTGCGCCTCCAGTCCGTGATCCTCCAGGCGTCTGTCGGAGTGGTTCGTCATCCGTATCGAGACGCGAAGGTCGCGCTCGCCCTGACGTGCCAGGAAGCTCGGCCTCGCCTCGGCCTTAATCGCCGTCAGGCACAGCTTCCCGAAGCACTGCTCCTGCCCCATCGCCACAGAGCGAGGTCGCGAGCTTACAGAGACCCCAACCAGCACCGCCAGATAGATCATCCAGACCGCGACGATCCATCCCAGGTCCCTCAGGGCCTTCGTCCTCTCCCCGCGTTTCAGCGAAAAGCCCACACCCAGTGCGCCTACCACCGTCCATGCGGCAAGAACCAACAGCAGAAACCCCGGCCAACTTATCCCCGTCCACATACAAAGGTCCCAGTCACGATAAACTCAAAGGTAACCCATGGCGACTCCTTCTACTTTCCCTTCGAGCTCGGTCCCCGGAAACACCCAGCCGATCATCGTCGCCCAGAACCTGGGCAAGACCTACCGCTCTGGCAAGCTCGAGGTACCTGCCCTTCGTAACGTCACCTTCTCCGCCGACCCCGGCGAGTTCGTCGCCATCGTCGGCCCCTCCGGCTCCGGCAAATCCACCCTCTTCTACGTCCTCGGCGGCCTCACCCACGCCACCTCCGGCTCGCTCTTCATCGAAGGCGCCGAGTTCTCCCGCCTCTCCGATATCGAGCGCACCAAGATGCGCCGCGCCAAGATCGGCTTCGTCTTCCAGCGCTTCAACCTGCTGCCCACCCTCTCGGCCTACAACAACATCGAGATCGCCCACGACATCGCCAATATCGGGGCCGAGCCCAAGCAGCCCCTCGACCGCGCTCTGCTCGATCACCTCGCCGACCTGCTGGGCATCAAGGGCCGTCTCGATCACCGCCCCAACGAGCTCTCCGGCGGCGAGCAGCAGCGCGTCGCCATCGCCCGCGCCCTCATCTCGCGCCCGGCCATCGTGCTCGCCGACGAGCCCACCGGCAACCTCGACACCAAAAACTCCGACGCCGTCCTTGAGATGCTGCGCCACTCCAGCCGCGAGCTCAACCAGACCGTGCTCATGATCACCCACAACCCCGAGGCCGCCCAGATCGCCGACCGCATCATCCACATGCGCGACGGCCAGATCCGCAACATCGAAAAGGGAAGAGGCCAGATCCTCCACGAAGACTGAAGACTAGGCCGTGTCAACTTCTTCAAGACGCTGGCGCAGTGGGCCCGCGCGGCAGCGCCAAACGAAGCATAAAGAGTGGAGAGGATCATTCCGACCGGAGCGGAGGAATCTGCTCCTTTCCCCAAAACTCAAACGGTAAAGGGATTCAGGATCGTCAAGGTCTCGATCCTCTGCCCATCCTGCATGTCCTCGGAGTACAGCACCTGACACCCCGCACTGAGCGCCGCCGCTATGGTCAATGCATCGTAGATCTGATACTTGTACCGCTCAGCGATCTCGATCCCCTTCTCGTGGACCTCTGTCGTTAAGGCCACCGGTGAGTCGCATAAAGTGCGAATCGCGCCGAGCGCCTCACGAATCTCCTTCCACGAAAGCCCGAGTTTTCTATGTGCCACTGCGGCAAACTCGTTCAACACCTGTACGCTGATCAAGCCGCCAACCGCTAAAAGTTCTTCCGCCCTCTCCGAGCGCCGATCTCCCTCGGAGAGGGTGTAGATCAGAATCGTGGTGTCGAAGAATCTCTTATCGCTCATTTGCCAGGTTTCGATCGAAGGTAAACCCTGTCGGCAACGGGCGGCGTAGCCGCTTCAGCTGCGCTATCGCACGTTGCCGGCTCATATCGCGATCAACGGCAAACTCCCGCCGGCCCGCAATGCGAATCTCGATCTGATCGCCCTCTTTAGCTCCAGGGAATGCAATTCCTTTCCGAGCCGGAGAAGGCTCCCCGGTTTATCAACCTGCTCCCTCTACTGCACCGACATCGTATTATTCCCACGATCATCATCCGGCAGCTGATGCTCCGGATCGATCGTTACTGAGGCGATCGGCTTCTTCTCCTCCGACGCCCACACATACTCGCCCTTGCTCAGCCAGGTCTCCCATGGCAGCCGGAACTTCTCCGAAGTCCCGTCCTTGAACTTCACCTCGACCGTGGCCGGCAACACCAGCTGCTGTTTGTTCACGATCGTCATCGTGGCTCCATCGATCTTCGTGACGGCAAGGTCGAACTTCCAGTCGTTCTCATACCACCCACGCCAGAACCACCCCAGGTCCTCGCCGCCCTCGCTCTCGATTGCGCGGAAGAAGTCCGAAGGCGAAGGATGCTTGAACGCCCAGTCGCGAATGTACTTCCGAAACGCCCAGTCGAACCTCTCCGGTCCCAGGATCTGCTCCCGCAGCAGAACGTTCCCGTACGCCCCCTTGAAGTAGCTCACCGGATGCCCCAGCCGCCCCGGATATCCATCCGCCGGGAAGAGCACCGGAGGAACCCCCGGCTCATCCAGCACCTTCAGGATCGTGTCCGCAGGCTCGCCCCCGGCCGAGTACTCCGAGTCGCGCTTCGGCCCATACTTTCCTCCCGCATACTCATCCGACTCGAAGATATCGATGAACGTATTGAAGCCCTCGTCCATAAACGCATTCCGCCGCTCGTTCGACCCCACCATCATCGGGAACCAGTCATGCCCGATCTCATGCGCCGTCACCCAGAACAGAAACGCTCCCTTGTCCGGAATTCCATCGAAGACGATCCCTGGATACTCCATGCCCGTAGAAAATCCGGCAACGTTAATCGCCGCTGGATAAGGATACGGATACCACCGCTTCGAAAAATTTTCGATGGAGTTCTTCACATACTCCGTCGACTTCGTCCAAGCATCCTCGCCCACGCTCTCCGGCGGATACACGCTCATCGCCAGCGACCTCTTCCCATCGGGAAGATTGATCCTCGCCGCATCCCACACAAACACCGGCGACGCGCTGAAGGCCACGTCGCGTGTATTGTCCATGTGGAAGTGCCACGTCAGCGTGCCGTCCCGCTTCGGCCTGCTCGCAGGATCGGTCACCTCCCCAGGCGTCCGGATCATCACCGTGGCATCGCTGTTCCGGGCCTCCTCCAGCCTCGCCACCTGCTGCGAGGTCAGCACCTCCTTCGGATTCACCAGCTCGCCCGATCCCGCAACGATGAAGCTCGAAGGTACCGTCACGAAGTAATCGAAGTGCCCATACTCCAGATAAAACTCGCTCCCCAAGTAAGGCAGCGTGTCCCACCCGCGCAGATCGTCATACACGCACATCCTCGGATACCACTGCGCCATGTCGTAGATCTCGCCCTGCTTCGACTGCCCCCACGAAGTCCTTCCTCCCCACACCCCCGGAATCTGGTAGTGGTACTTGATGTGGATCTTCAGCTGTCCGCCCTTCGGCTTCAGCGGCTCCGCCAGCCGAATCTGCATCCTTGTGTCCGAGATAAGATAGTCGGCCTTCATCCTTTGTCTGCCCGCCTCAATCTCCACCGAGTCGAAGCCGTACCCCTCCGAAGAGGGCCGGGGCTCCGTCTCCTCCACTCCCCTCCGCATCCTCACCGCGCCCCCCGCCAGCCGCGAGCGCGAGTCCTTGCGGTAGATATTCTGCTCCACATGCAGCCACAGGCTGGTCAGCACATCCGGGCTGTTGTTGGTGTAGGTGATCGTCTCGGTCGCCGTCAGAATCTTGCTGGCCGTGTCGATCACCGGGTGCAGATCGTAGTCAGCCTCATTCTGCCAGTAGCTCGGCCCTGGAGCTCCATTGCTCGACCGATAGGAGTTCACCGGATCCGGCATCCGATACGGAGCGAAGGTCTTCACCGGATCGTAGGCGGGCCCGGAAGGAGATGCGCTCTGCGTCAAGGCCAGCGGTCCTCCCGCGGCAAGAAAAAATACGAAGGTAAGGCAGCGATTCCACATCCTAGCTACGCTCCTCAAACTCAAAGTAAGGGTTGTCTGTTATCTGAAATATACGTCCAAGCCGGTACGATGGACGCAGATGGAGCTCCGGGCCGCCGATGCCGCACCGGGGACGCCGAAGCACACCAACGGGAGAAGAACGCGCATGCCGTGGTATCAACTCGATAATCCGAATGACTCCAGGCTCGACGAACTGGCGAGGCAGTACAACCTTCATCCCCTGCACATCGAAGACGCCCGCAGCGACGACGAAGCCGTCAAGGTCGACTCCGGAAGCCACTACACCTTCGCCGTCCTCAAGCCCGTCTACCTCAAGCCCGATCCCGACATGACCGGCGAGCAGATGCCCACCTTCACCACCATTGATGTATTCTGCGGCAAAAACTTCCTCATCACCATCGTCGACCCCGTCTGTCCCGCCACCAACGCAGCCCTGGAGCGTGCCCGCCGCGAAGGCGACGACGACCACCCCTCCCGCCTCCTCTATCTCATCCTCGACACCGTCGTCGACCACTACTTTCCCGCCATCGACTACTACGACGACCGTATCGACGAGCTTGAGGACGAGGTCTTCGACCGTCCCGACCCCGAGATCCTCGCCCGCGTCTTCACCATCAAGCGCGAGCTGATCGACCTGCGCCGCGTCCTCGTCAACACCCGCGACGCCTGCCTCCACCTCCAGCGCGACGCCACCACCATCATCGACACCGAGCATCAGGTCTACATCCGCGACACCTACGACCACGTCGTTCGCCTGCTGGACTCGGTCGAAACCCAGCGCGACCTGCTCAACAACACCCTCGACATCTATCTCACCTCCGTCTCCAACCGCACCAACGAGGTCATGAAGGTTCTCACGGTCCTCGGAACCATCGCCCTTCCCGCCCTCGCCATCACCGGAATCTACGGTATGAACCTCAAGGGCCTGCCCTTCGAGGACTCGCCCCACGGAGCCCGCATCGTCGGCATCTTCACCCTCGCCGTCACGGCTCTGCTCCTGCTCGTCCTGCGCCGGCTCAAGTGGATCTAAGAGAGCGATCGAACGAAATTCCTGATTTTCCTGAAAAATCTTTTAGACCATACCCTCAAACGCACAGCCGAAGGCATCTCTCTTACTAGCCCAGCAGGGGGAGAAAAACAATGACTGATTACCGCGTATCCAAAGGCGAAGCGAAGGAAGACCAGGTCACGGCAGCGATCGAAAAGGTCACAGCGCAGGTTCCATCCAGCGCCTATCTGGCGGCTGCGCTCGCCTCGATGGTAGCGTCGCTCTCTTTCAAAGCGGCCAAAAGAGAGCATGAAGCCCTCTTCATCGGCCAGTGGGCAGCACCCTTCCTTCTGCTCGGTATCTACAACAAGCTCGTCAAGATTCACGGATCGGACGGAGCCGCAGCAGACCATTCGGACCAACATTCCGATCAGGTTTAAGGTCCTCTACCAGAGGATGCCGTTCACCGGAGTCGTGGCTGGGGGAAGGTTCGTCTCCCCCAGCGACTGCCGCAGATTGATCTCGATCGTCCGCGTTATCGAAGTCAGCGGAATATCATGGATCGTATTGTCGAACGGATCCTCCAGATCGCGTCCGATCTTGTCCATCGAAAGAAAGATAAAACCCACCAGCGAAGATCCCAGCGGCGTAAACCATCCCAGGCTCGAGACCATCGCCAGCGGCAGCAGAACGCAGTAAAGGTGCGCCACCAGCTGTGGAAGAAAGTCGTACTGCCGTGGCATCGGCGTATTCTTGATCCGCTCCGCGCCGCCCTGCGCGTCGACCAGATCGTTCAGCGTCTCATCCATCGCGCGCCATTGCATCGCGTCAATCCAACCGCGATCCAGGGCATCCCGCAGCATCGTGCTCTGCCGCTGCTGGATCGCCACCGGGACATTCTTCTCCGGTCTCAGCTCCTCGATCTCCTCGGCGGGCAGAATCCCGGCAAGATCGGCCAGGGGATCGAACTTTCTCAGATGCTGGCGCAGCGCATGCACCCAGGCAATCTGGTAGTACACCATCCGCCGCTGCGCCGGCCCCAGGCCCTCGCTCCCGCGCATCACCGTCGTCACCTGCCGGGCCCAGCTGCGCGAGTTGTTCACGATCGAGCCCCACAGCATCCGCGCCTCCCACCACCGCGCATACGAGCTCGTATTGCGGAACGCCAGCAGCACGCCCACCGCCGATCCGAACAGCGACAGCGGAATCTGTTCCAGCGCCGGCCAGCGCAGATACCCGTGCTTGTACGCCAGCACCACCGCCACGTCGTACGCCAGCAGCAGCAGCAGCGACTTGCCGACATATCGGATCGTGTTGAAGACCAGCTGCCGCGTCTCCGGCACGATCATCCGTTGGCCCTTGTCGTCACGGCGTCGAAGGTCCGGCTGCTGTTCTCGGAGATCCGCACCTGTCCCCCGCCGATGTCGTACACCCAGCCGGACAGCGTAAGCTCCCCGCGAGCCACCGCGCCCGCCACCGCCGGATGTGTCCGCAGGTGCTGCACCTGCAGCAGAACGTTCTCCTCCGTCAGCCGCTTCAACCTCTCGTTCGGCTTTTCATCCGGTTGCGTGAGAGAGTCGGTCACGCTCATGGCTGCCTCGGCGTTGCGCATCCACCGCCTCACCGTCGCCATCTGCTCCAGGCTCGCCGGATTCAGCAGCGCCTTCATCGCTCCGCAGTCGCTGTGTCCGCACACCGCAATGTGCCGAACTTTCAGGGCGCTCACCGCATACTCGATCACCGCGCTGACGCCGCCCATCATCTCGCCATAGGCCGGAACCAGGTTGCCGATATTGCGCGTCACAAAGATATCTCCCGTCCCCGACTGCGTAATCGTCTCCACGTCGATCCGCGAGTCCGCGCACGTAATAATCAGCGCATCCGGCTTCTGGGGCTCGCTGGCCGCCCGGCGATAAACATCCTCTTGTCCGGGATAGATCTCTGTCTGGAACTTCCGGATGCCATTTTTCAGCTTCTCGAGAATCTCGTCCATAATTCCCCGCTATTCCTTCCACTTGATATTGCATCCGATTGAAAACCTCTGGTTCGGATCCGGGCGCTTGCCCGCGATCACCGCCTCCATCGCTGCCCTCAAATCCTTGCCGGTGACAGGAATGTCATTGCCGCTCTCGCCCCTCCGCGGACGGCTGTCGTCGATCTGTCCGCGATATACCAGCCTCATCTCCCCATCGAACAGAAAGATATCCGGCGTGCAGGCCGCGCCATACTCGCGCGCCACCTCCTGGGTCTCGTCGTACAGGTAAGGGAAGCGGAAGCCCAGCCGCTCCGCCTGCTTCTTCATCTCCTCCGGAGCATCCTCGGGGTGCGTCACAATGTCGTTCGACGAGATCGCCACCACGCCGATCCGGTCCGCATACTCGTTGCCGATCCGCGCCAGCTCCTCCTCGATGTGTTTCACATACGGGCAGTGCACGCAGAGAAACATCACCAGCAGACCCTTGCGCTCGGCAGCGGCATCGTCACGGCCCACCGCCCGTCCGCTCATCACGTCCATCAGCTCAAACGGAGGAGCCACCGTTCCCAGCTCCACCATCGTCGATTGCGTCTTCGCCATCCTCGCACCATCCTTCGGATCTTCGTCGAACCATTCTAAAGCGGAGGCAATACACTTGAGCTCATGGTTATCCATACATTCATCTTCCGTTGGAAACCAACGGTCACCGACGCTCAGAAGCAGCAGGCCATCGAAGGCATCCTCGCTCTTCAGGGCAAGATTCCCGGCCTGGTCGAGACCCTCATCGGCCACAACATCTCCCCGCGCTCCCAGGGGTACGAGCTCGGCGGCATCATGAAGTTCTCCGACCGCGCAGCCTACGAGGCCTACAACGACCACCCCATCCACCAGCAGCTCTTATCCTGGCTGGTTCCCCTCATCGAACCCCTCGAAGTCGACTTCGAGCCCGCGTCATAATGGTTGGGTGGCCGAGCGCAGTGGGCCCGCGCGGCAGCGCAGAAAATAGATTGATACAGTCCATGCATCCCTCGCGCAAACTCGCCGGAGGCTCCGCCCGTCGCGCCGATCTCCCCACCGGCCCCAACGGCCTTCCTCTCTGCCGCTGGTGCCAGCTCGAGATCCTCGCCAAACGCCGCCGCACCTTCTGCAGCGACTACTGCGTCCACCAGTGGCGTCTCCGCACCGACCCCGGCTACCTCCGCGACCAGGTCTTCGCCCGCGACCGCGGCCGCTGCGCCGTCTGCCGCATCGACACCGTCGCCGCCTACGCCGCGCTCAAGCGAGCCCGAGGTCCCGCCCGCGCCGCCGGCCTCCGCCTCTACGGCATGAAGACCATCGCCAGCCGCCGCAGCCTCTGGGACGCCGACCACATCCTCCCCGTCGCCGAGGGCGGTGGCCAGTGCGACCTCGACAACCTTCGCACCCTCTGTCTGCTCTGCCACCGCGAAGCCACCTCGCAGCTCCGTTCCCGTCTGCGCCAGATTGAGATCATTCAAGACGATGGCCTACCGGCAGGCCATTGTCTTTCATAAAAATTAACTAGCATCCCGGCAGCGACATCACCAGCCGCACCAACTCCGCCTGCCTCCGCGCTCCCGTCTTCTCCAGCACCCGCTTCATGTGGAACCTCGCCGTCTCCAGCGTCGTCCGCATCGTCGTCGCCGCCTCCCTGACCTCGTTGCCCTGCGCAATCAGGTCCGCCATCCGCGCCTCCGTGGGAGTCAACCGGTAAAGCTGCCGCAGAACCTCCGCCCGCGATCCCGCCCGCAGCTTCGGATCGTTCACCACCACCAGCGCCTCCATCCGGCCATAGTCCGTTAGCCGTCCCAAAGGCAGCGGAACCAGCACCATGCTCAGGGGGGCCTCCAGCCTCCGGCTCACCCGCATCGAACGCCTCGCCCCCACCTTCGCCATCAGCCCGGGCCGTTCCAGCATCTCCTCCAGCTTCCTCTGCTCGCCCGCGTCCTCCACCTCCAGCCGTCCCTCCACCACCTTCAGGCCATCGCGGCTTCGCGCCATCTCCTCCGCCGCCCGGTTCGCCGCCACCACCCGGCCCTCGCCGTTCACCCCGAAGACCGCATGTCCAAAGACATCCAGCGCCGAGCCCATCCCCTCGGCCCTCGCCTCCATCTGCGCCATCTGCAGGTGCAGCGTCAAAGCTCTCTGCAGATGCGGCATCAGGATCTCCAGCATCGCCCCTCCGCATCCTCGAAGCCTCCCTCCCGCTTCCTCCGCATGCACGAAAGATACGCCGGGGCCTGCCCCGTGAGAGGGATCTTGATCCCCACGCTGTAGTGCATGCCATGTGGGTGAAAGTAGTCATTGCAGAACTCCGTCTGCTCAAACTCCGCATCCGGAACCGCCCGATGCGCATACCGCGCCGTCCCGTCCGCATACAACGCATCGCACCGCTTCGACAGAACATTCACCGAGGCATAGTGCTCCACATAAGGAGCCAGCGCTGCCGGGTCCATCCTGGCCATGCTCGAGACGTTCGTCGCCGCCGGGTCCGTGAAGCTCGTAAACAACACCGTCTCTCGCCCTCCCACAGCCTCCGAGACCTGCTCCAGAACCCCCGGCCAGCCCGCGGCATCGTTCACCGCGCTATAGATCAGATCGATCAGCGACAGAAGTCTCTTCGTTCCACCGAAGAGCTCTTCAGGGTTGGCATACATAAGACACTCCTTCTCGTGCGGCTGTCTTCCTGAACCCTGGGGAGGAACCACGATTGTGCCATAGATATCTCCCATCTGGGAGATGCGCCGTCCTCCCGCTCTCCTCCACAATCGGCTTACCGTTTCTATCAGGATCCTGTCATGACAGCGCTCAGCCGTCTCGGGAGTGCGGCTCGCTCTCTGTCCTGCAGGGGCCTGACATCGGTTAGAAAACCTCCTGCAACACTCTCTGCCTTTGGTTCTCCTTCTGTTTTGAACTTCTCTTCTCTTCGGCCGGGCCGCTGCACGACGGAAACGCTCATTCGTCATGCAGCTCCCGGCCTCCTTTTCTTCTGCAAGCCAAAGCGTCATGTATCCAGAAGAGCGCTGTCGCGCGGGCGCCCTACGCGGGCGGCGGTCACTTCGTGACGCGTATACAGCCTTCGGCACGGGTCTCCCGTTGGTCGGCACGAAGATCTTCGCAAGCGACCAACGGGAGCCTTCACCCTGAAGGGGATATACACGTCACGAAGGGGCCGCCCGTACCGGGGTCCCCAACAAACAGGTCTTCGTTTGTGGGGTGGCCGAGCGCAGTGGGCCCGGCCGGCAGGCCATCGCCTTTCCTCCCAAAAAATCGCTGAAGAAAGGGCTCCCGCCCCGGGAGCAAACACCCCATTCCCAATTCGGAACCGCGTCTTCCACAATAGAATCAGGAATTTCCACGCCCCCCACTGATTTATCCTTGGAAGGAAGGGCAGTATTTCCATAGCAAACACAACATCTTGTGTTTTGCGCTTGACACGCCCCATAGGCAGAGGTACCTTCACCACTGCAGCAGGATGTAGGACGGTTCGTCCACACCGCAAAACGTTACTGGCAACACCGACCTCAGCCCGTCCCCCAGTCCGTTCCCAGATCGCGGGCAGTATGCCGCCCGATCTCACGGCGGGTTCCCTGAGGCCCCAAAAGAGACCTGCTCCGCCCGCCGGAGCCCGCACCGCCACCAGAGGAAAAAACAGCCCTCTGGAGCATCTAATTTCTAGCAGCGAGAAGGAGAAAACTCCCCATGGCAACCCTTTCCAATCCCACCCCTTCCAAGACCCCCCTTTCCAAGCCCACCCCCACCGCCACCGAACAGGTCCCCCCGGCTGCAGGCAAGGCCCCCGGCCTCACCTTTTCGCGCCACTTCACCCGCCCCGGCGTCTCGCCCTTCGATGAGGTCACCTGGGAGCTCCGCGACGCTGTCATCCAGGATTTCAAGGGCAAGATCATCTTCGAGCAGAAGAACGTCGAGGTTCCCTCCGACTGGTCCATGACCGCGACCAACATCGTCGCCTCCAAATACCTCCACGGTCAGCTCGGAACCCCCGAGCGCGAGACCGGCGTCCGCCAGCTCGTCAGCCGCGTCGCCGAGTCCATGCGCGACTGGGGCATCCAGGGCGGCTACTTCGCCTCGACTCAAGACGCAGAAGTTTTCTTCGACGAGCTCTGCCACCTCCTCCTCAACCAGAAGGTCGCCTTCAACTCCCCCGTCTGGTTCAACGTCGGCTGCGACCGCCTTGAGCCCAACTCCGACGCCCAGAACTGGCACTGGAACGCAGCCACCGGCAAGGTCGAGTTCTCCGTCACCGGTTATCGCAAACCCCAGTGCTCGGCCTGCTTCATCAACTCCGTTAACGATTCGCTCGACTCCATCCTCACCCTCGCCAAGACCGAGGGCATGCTCTTCAAATGGGGATCGGGAACCGGCTCTAATCTCTCCAGCATCCGCGGTTCGATGGAAACCCTCAGCGGAGGAGGCACCGCTTCGGGCCCGCTCTCCTTCATGCGCGGCTTCGACGCCTTCGCCGGCGTCATCAAATCCGGCGGCAAGACCCGCCGTGCTGCCAAGATGGTCATCCTCAACGTCGACCATCCCGACATCATCGACTTCATCGAGTGCAAGCAGAAGGAAGAGGCCAAGGCCTACACGCTGGTGCAGGCAGGCTACGACGGCTCCGGCCCCGATAGCGAAGCCTATAGCTCCATCTTCTTCCAGAACGCCAACAACTCCGTCCGCGTCACCGACGAGTTCATGGCCGCCGTCGAGTCCGACTCCACCTTCGTCACCCGCACCGTCAAGGACCGCGCCCCCGTCAAGGAGTACCGCGCCCGCGACATCATGACCAGGATCGCCGAAGCCACCTGGCAGTGCGGCGATCCCGGCATGCAGTACGACACCACCATCAACCGCTGGCACACCAGCAAGAACACCGGCCGCATCAACGCCTCCAACCCCTGCTCCGAGTACATGTTCCTCGACGACTCGGCCTGCAATCTTGCCAGCTTCAATCTGCTGAAGTTCCTCACCCCCGGAGGCCAGTTCGACGTCGCCGCCTACCGTCACGGCATCGCCGTCGTCACCACCGCGATGGAGATCATCGTCGACGCCGCTGGCTACCCCACCGAGAACATCTCCAAGAACTCCCACGACTACCGCCCGCTCGGCCTCGGCTACGCCAACCTCGGCGCCCTCCTGATGGCCTTCGGCCTGCCCTACGACTCCGACGCCGGACGCGACTTCGCCGCCACCGTCACCAGCATCCTCTGCGGCGACGCCTACTGGCAGTCCTCGCGCATCGCCGAGCTCTGCCCCCCGCTCGGTGCTGCCACCCCGCTCACCCAGCAGGCTGATAGAAAGACCGCGGAGAACTGGGACGGTCTCGCCGGAGCCTGCCCCGGCTTCTACGTCAACCGCGAGCCCTTCCTCGACGTCATCCGCATGCACCGCGCCGAGGTCAACAACATCGGCAAGTCCCGCACCTCGAGCGCCCGCGGCCAGGAATCCCAGGCCGCCTTCGTCGCCCCGCAGCTCGACGAGCTCATCGCCGCCAGCCGAGACTCCTGGAACGGTGCCCTCGCCCACGGCGAAAAGCACGGCTACCGCAACTCCCAGGTCACCGTCCTCGCCCCCACCGGAACCATCGGCTTCATGATGGACTGCGACACCACCGGCATCGAGCCCGATCTCGCCCTCGTCAAGTACAAGAAGCTCGTCGGCGGCGGCATGATCAAGATCGTCAACAACACCGTCCCCTCGGCCCTCTTCAAGCTCGGCTACACCAACGCCGAAGTCGACGCCATCGTCAGCTTCATCGACGCCACCGGAACTATCGAAGGCGCCCCCCACGTCAAGCCCGAGCACCTCGCCGTCTTCGACTGCTCTTTCAAGGCCGCCAAGGGAACCCGCTCCATCCACTACATGGGCCACATCAAGATGATGTCCGCCACCCAGCCCTTCCTCTCGGGAGCCATCTCGAAGACCGTCAACCTGCCTCAGGACGCTTCCGTCGACGACATCGCCGAGGCCTACCTCGAGTCCTGGCGTCAGGGCCTCAAGGCCGTCGCCATCTACCGCGACAACTCCAAGGGCTCCCAGCCCCTCAACGTCTCCGGAGCCGACGGCAAGGCCCAGAAGGAGAAGGACGCCGTCTCTGAAGCCTCTCTGTCCTCCCGCAGCGAAGCCGAGGGATCCGCCGTCCTCGCCGCCGCCGAAGCCAAGCTCCAGGCCCAGGCCCAGCAGATCGCCGCCCTCGAGCATCAGGTCCGCGCCATCACCGAGGCCGCCAGCAAAAACGCCGACGCCCCCGACGCCCAGTCCCCGCCCCGCGCCCTCCGTCACCGCCTCCCCGCCGAGCGCGCCTCCATCACCCACAAGTTCGGCCTCTCCGGACACGAGGGCTACATCACCGTCGGCCTCTACCCCAACGGCCAGCCCGGCGAGATCTTCATCCGCATGGCCAAAGAAGGCTCCACCGTCTCCGGACTCATGGACTCCTTCGCCACCGCGGTCTCGCTTGCCCTCCAGCACGGCGTCCCGCTCAAGGTGCTCTGCGAGAAGTTCGCCCACACCCGCTTCGAACCCTCCGGCTGGACCGGCAACGAGCAGATCGGCTACGCCAAGTCCATCATGGACTACATCTTCCGCTGGTTGCAGATCCGCTTCCTCTCAGGCACCCAGCTCTCCCTCTTCGCCGGACTCGCTCCGCAGGCGCCCGGCCAGCACGCCGTCCCCGTCACCGGCTCCGTCCAGGGCCCCGAAAGCCACGTCATCCCCTCGCTCTCAGCCTCGGCCGACGAGAGAGGTGTCCTGGCTTCGGGACAAAAGGAAAGAAGTGTCCTCCTGAGCGGAGGTGCAGCCGGAATCGCCGGATTGGAAGGATCCGCAATTGGTTTCGGCGACTACACCACCCCACCCCAACAGGGAATCGCCCCCGACCCGACCTATACCCCCGACCCCAGCCCCGTGTCGATGGAGGACCGCGGAATCTACCACGCGGCCAACGCCATGAAGTCGATGTACGACATGGGCGATGCCCCCAGCTGCGCCACCTGCGGAGCCATCATGACCCGCAACGGCTCCTGCTACCGCTGCATGGAGTGCGGCTCCACCAGCGGCTGCAGCTAGGATCTACGCAGACGGCGAAACGCGCCTCGCGCAAAAACAAAAAGCCCCGCTTCGGCGGGGCTTTTTGTTTTTCATGTTGAGACAAACACCGGATAGGTCACGATGCTTCCAGAGTCCACATTCGAGCGTCAGCTCGAACGCCTCGTTAAGGGCACGGCTTCAGCCGTGCCACAAAAGTCGCATCACAAAAAGCGGCTTCAGCCTTCCGACGTCTCTCAGCCATCGTTTGTATATCGTTTCGATATACACTTTCCTCATGAACCTCACCCTCGATCCCGCCACCGAGCAGCGTATCCAGCGCGAGATCGATCTCGGCCACTATCGCGATCCGGCTGAGGTCATCGCCCGCGCCGTCGCTCTCCTCGAAGCCGAGCAGGAATGGCTCCTTCGCAATAAGGAAGTCATCAACCAGCGCCTCGACGAGAGCTTCGCACAGGCCGAGAGCGGCCAGGTTCACACTCCGGAAGAGGCTCGCCGCATCCTTGAGCGGGACCGGCAAACACGTATCGCCAGTAAATGAGCCGCTACGCCCTGACCTCCTCCGCAGTGGAGGATCTTCGGGAAATCATGGTATATCTCGCCATGGAAGTCGGCGAGCAGGTCGCTCAACGAGTCGAGCAGAAGCTCTTCGCTTGTTTTGAAGATCTCGCCACCAACCCTGGCCTCGGACACCGCCGCTCCGATCTCACTGCACGGCCGGTAGTCTTCTTCCCGGTCTATCCCTATCTCGTGATCTACCAGCGAGACGTCTCTCCAATCATGATTCACGCGATCTTGCATGGAGCACGAGACATAAGACACACTTTCGGGACACGACAAATTTAGCGTGGAGCAGAGGGCAGTCCACATCTGATCCCGCCATAGACCGAATGCCCCATCTTCGTCGCGAAGCGACGAAGATGGGGCATTCGAGCGAAGCTCGAACCGCTTTTCATCCCCACAATCCCGCGCTATCCTTCCCCCATATGGCCACCCTCTACCCAGGCCGTTACACCTCCCTCATCGAAGGCCCCTTCGTCGTCTTCCTCATCGGCTTCCGCATCAACCGCCTCTATGCCATCCACAAGTGGCTTCCCACCGCCCGCGCCATGAGACCCATGCTCCAGGAGCTCTACGCCAACCCCGCCTTAGGCTTCCTCGGCTCCGAGACCAGCCTCGCGCCGCGTGGAGCCACCGTCATCCAGTACTGGAGCACCTTCGACCAGCTCCTCGCCTACGCCCACGCCCGCGATGCCAATCACCTCCCCGCCTGGAAGGCCTTCAACCAGAGCGTCGGTAACGCTGACGGCACCGTCGGGATCTGGCACGAGACCTATCAGATCGCCGCCGGCCAGTCTGAATGCATCTACGCCAACATGCCCCGCTACGGCCTCGCCCGGGCCGGCTCCCACGAGCCCGCCACCGGCCACCTCCGCGACGCAGCCACCCGCATGCGGCCCTGAAATCCACTCCCTCTACAACATTTCACCTATACGCAGCCTCTCCTCCGTCGGCTAGCATGGCCTCTATGCCCACCACCCGCCGAAGCTTCCTCGCTCAATCCAGCGCCCTCCTCGGCAGCGCCACCCTCAGCGGCCTTCTCCCGCAACCCCTCTACGCCGCACAAAAGAACCCCAACGACTTCGTCATCGTCGAAGGCCATCGAGACATCTGGGAGTTTAATGCCCGCCTCGCTCTCAAGGACCCCAAGCAGTGGAGCCCACTCCGCGACTTCATCGCTCCCCGCCTCATCGACGCCGGATACACCGTCGCCATCGTTCCCTGCGGTGGAGACTCCATCGCCGAGCGCGGCGGTCTCGACCCCCTCTTCGAAGGCTCCATGCGAACCCTCGACATGCTCCTCACCGGCGTCGAAGAGACCAACGGCAAGGTCTCCATCCTCCGCTCCAAGCAGGACCTCCCCACCGGACCCACCCCCGGCCACGTCCAGATCTTCCTCGATATGGAAGGCGGTGCCTCCCTCCAGGACAACGAGCCCGAGCCCGGCTACAACCCCGAGCGCTACATGGCCCTCCTCCGTCAGTTCTTCCGCCTCGGCATGCGCGGCCTCCAGCTCACCCACAACGCCCGCAACCTGCTCGGCCAGGGCGTCGGCGAAGGTCACACCGGCCAGCCTCTCTCCGAGTTCGGCGTCGCCGTCGTCAAGGAGATGAACGCCCTCGGCATGATGGTCGGCGTCTCCCACCTCTCCGGAGCCGGCCTCCTGCAGGTCTGCGAGATCTCCACTAAGCCCATCGTCTCCACCCACCAGAACGTCCGCCCCTTCCTCGACTCCCCCATCGAGCTCACCGACGAAGAGATTCATGCCGTCGCCAGGACCGGCGGCATCGTTGGCGTCCGCTACATCGCCGACCTCTTCGGCTACAAGCAGCTCGTCGACGAGATCGAGTACCTCGCCAAAAAGATCGGCCCCGAACACATCGGCATCGGCTGGCTCGGCCACGACGTCGACAACCCCGACCCCCACACCATCCCCGGCTACGGTCCCTCCAAAAAGTTCACCGGAGTCGAGGCCCAGACCATCCGTCAGCACTGGGAGACCTTCCTCACCCTGCTCTCCGACCGCGGCTTCACCGACGACCACATCCGCATGATCGCCGGGGGCAACTACCTCCGCATCTGGAAGCAGATCCTTCCCGACCGCGACCCCGCCCCCACCACCGGCCCCAGCTTCCCCCACTTCCAGCCCGACCGCAAAGGCATGCACGACTAGACCAAAGCCCAAAGGGAGGGGTATCTCTCAGGCCCTCCAAATCCCAAAGGCAGAAATCCAAGAGGCAGAAATTTCAGAGACGAGAATCCCAAAGACGGGAATCTCAGAGGCAGGCAAAACGAAAACCGAAGCCCTCCCGGAGAGAATGCCGCCTGCTTCCTCCCAGGCGCCGTGTGCCCATACACCTCCTAAGTGTGCTCTAGCCTCTTAAAATAAGTGTGCCCATACGCCTCTTAGAATTAAGAAGGTGTCATCCTGAGCGAAGGCGCAACCGAAGTCGAAGGATCTGCGTCTTTGGTCCGTTCCGATCAATTTTTGGAGAAACAAAAGGCCTGTCAAGTCCGCAAATCGTTCATCCTGCTGAAAACAGAAGCGATTTTAAGTGCCGATTGACCCCTTCGGATCATCTATCCTAGAAGCAGGACAAAGGACCCGGAGCGAAGGGTCCCAATTCAACTCAAGCAAAATCAATACTTTACCGGCAAGTATTTTATTATCTATACTTTGCATCTAAAGTCTGCCCTTAAGTCTTTTCGATAGAAGACTTTGCGCAACTAATACAGAGGGGGGCCTCCCCTCGGAGCAGTCACTGATGTCTCATCCTGAGCAGCACAAGCAGAACACAGCGCCCCCAGCCGGCAGACTGCACGGCAGCTGGATCATCGTCCTGCTCGGCGCGCTCTGCGTCGTCACCCCGTTCGCCGTGGACATGTACCTGCCCGCCTTCTCCACCATCGCGAAGGAATACCACACCACCACGGCCGAGATCTCCTTCTCGCTTTCCACCTACTTCATAGGCTTCGCTCTTGGCCAGATGCTCTACGGCCCGCTGCTCGACCGCTACGGCCGCAAGCGCCCGCTCTACGTCGGCCTCGCAGTCTATATCCTCTGCTCCATCGGCTGCGCCTCCGCCCCCAGCCTGCGCGCGCTCGTCGCCCTCCGCTTCCTCGAGGCGCTCGGAGGCTGCGTCGCGCAGGTCGGCGCGATCGCGATGGTCCGCGACTTCTTCCCCGTCAAGGAAAGCGCGAAGATCTTCTCCCTCCTCTTCCTGATGATCGGCGTCTCACCCCTGCTGGCCCCGACGATCGGAAGCCTGCTGATCGCTGCCTTCGGCTGGCGCTGGATCTTTCTCATGCTGGCCACGATCGCAACCGTGGTTCTCGCCGTCACCTTCTTCTTCCTCCCCGAAGGCCACCAGCCCGACCCGACCGTCTCGCTCAAGCCCGGACCGATGGCACGAAGCTTCTGGACCATCTTCAAAGACCCGCAGTTCCTCACCTACACCCTGGCCGGCGGCTTCTCCTTCGCCGGGCTCCTAGGTTTCGTGTCCGGCTCATCCATCCTTTTCATGGAAGGGTTCCACGTGGGCACCAAGACCTTCGGCATTATCTTCGCCGTGCTGGTGATGGGCTTCATCGGAGGCAACCAGATCAACATCTTCCTGCTGAAGAAGTTCTCGAGCCAGCAGATCTTTCTTGCCGCCCTGATTCTGCAGGTCTTGACGGGCGCCATCTTCTTCGCGGGCCTTCAGGCCCACATCGTCGGCCTGAAGGTGACGATGTTGCTGTTTTTCATCTTCCTCGCCTCCATCGGCCTGACCTTTCCGAACTCGGCGGCGCTTGCTCTGGCGCCGTATTCGAGTCATGCGGGGCGGGCGTCGGCTCTGCTGGGCTGCCTGCAGAACGGTACCGGAGCACTGATTTCGATGGGCATCGCTGTGCTGGGCGCAAACTCCGTCGTATTGCTGCTCTCTTCAACCGCACTGGTCGCGCTGGCGATTCTGTTGATAGGTAGAAGAGCCATCCCGCACATCGTCGAAAACGAAGAGCAGGACCTGGTCGTGATGCACTGATGCTGCGGAGTTCTCTCCGATAAAGCTTTAATCCATCGCTGAAAAATATTCCTTGTCTCGCGTGGTCGGATTTCGATATAGTCGAACTCCGACATGTAAACCGCTTACGGAAAGCTCCTAAAACTCCGGGGCGGCGGCGAGAGGCCAAGATGCTTGAACTTCGCAATATTCATAAGCGTTACTCCAGTATTCCCGTCGTCGAGGGCGTCAGTTTTATCGCGCGCGCCGGTGAGATCACCGGATACCTGGGGCCGAACGGCTCCGGCAAATCGACCACCATGAAGATGATCATGGGGCTGATCGAACCGAGCTCCGGCGACGTCCTCTTTCAGGGCAACTCGATTCACGAGCGTCCGATGGAGTATCGCCAGCGCGTGGGCTACGTGCCCGAGGAGCCTTACCTGTATACCCATCTCAGTGGCATGGAGTATCTGGCGATGGTGGCGCAGCTGCGCGGTCTGGACCGCGCCACCATTGCCTCGCGCATTCATGGGCTGCTGCGTCTCTTCGGCCTGCACTCCGACCGGGACGTTCCCATGTCGTCCTATTCGAAGGGCATGCGCCAGAAGATTCTTCTCTCGGCGGCGTTGATGCACAACCCGGAGCTCATCCTGCTTGACGAGCCCTTCTCCGGACTCGACGTGGGCTCATCGCTGATCCTGCGTAGCCTGATCGAAGAGCTCGCCCATCGCGGCAAGGTGGTGCTTTTCAGCTCGCATGAGCTAGAGACGGTGGAGCGCATCTGTTCACACGTCGTGATCCTGCACCGGGGCAAGGTCGTGGCCGATGATTCCATCGAGCACCTCAGAACGTTGATGGAGCTGCCGACCCTCGAAGGCATCTTCTCTCAGCTCGCGGTCGAGCATGACTTCGTCTCCGTCTCCAGGGAGATCGTGGACCTGATCCATGCATGAAGACTGGCGCTCGACCCTCTTTCAGTTCCGCGTGCTCTATCGCGTCTTCCTTCTGCGCGTCATCGATCTCGAGATCCTGTCTACAGACGGCGATCCGGAGAGGCTGATGGGCCATTTCGGATCGATCCTGCTGACCATTAGCTTTCTCGTCAGCTTTCCGGCGCTGTTGATCGCAGGCGGACGGAGGCTCACGTCACGGCCTCTTCCCATCTCCTCTGAATGGATGGTCGAACACTTTTTCATTGAGACAGCGGTGACGATTGCAGGATTGATCGCCGTGCTGAGCTGGGATGCGAGCTTTCCAGATAAGAGAGATGTTTTGATTCTGGCTCCCCTGCCTGTTCGATCCTCCACCTTATTTCTGGCCAAGATCTCCGCTCTCTTCGCTGGACCGGCGCTGGCCGTGATCGCTCTCAATCTCTTCTCGGGCTTCGCGTGGTCGCTGGTCTTTGCCATGGGCAAGGGAGGAATGGAGGCGGTGTTCCGGGCGGTCTTCGCCTACTGGATCACGATCTTTCTGGGAGGAGCGTTCTTCGTCTTTGCGATACTTGCGATCCAGGGGCTGGCGGAGAACCTGTTGCCGCGCCAGATCTTTCTACGCCTCTCCGCACTTCTGCAAGCGGTTGTACTCTGCCTTCTGCTAAGCGTCTATTTCGTCGAGCCGTCGTTATCCAGCCCCCAGGCTTTAGCGGCTCCTGAGAATCAGCGCCTGCTGGCCTGGCTGCCCTCGTACTGGTTTCTCGGGCTCTTTCATCAGCTGGACGGATCGATGCACCCTGCGCTCCAGTCTCTGGCGAAACGGGCCTGGCTGGGCCTTGCTTGGATGTTGTCCGGAGCGGCGGCCGCTCTTCTGTTGTCGTACTATCGCATTCTGCCGAAGATCGTGGAGCAGCCGGAGATTCTTCCGGGCGAGCGTTCTGGTCGCTCGCTTCGCCTGGGAAGCTCGGTGCGGAGCGCAGTGGCGTTGTTCAGTCTGCGCACGCTGCTTCGCAGCCGGCAGCATCGCATGATCCTCAGCTTCTATCTGGGGATGGGCCTGGCGATTGTGATCGGCTTCAGCAAATCGATGCTGGCCGGAAAAACCCTTGGACAGATGCACGCAGACGCGAGCCTGGAGACGATCGTCCTCTTCGCGAGCATCCTCATGATGATCCTGGCGGTTCTCGCCCTGCGAGTGGTGGTCTCGATCCCCATCACCCTTCGAGCCAACTGGGTCTTCCGCACCACCCAGATACGGCCGGCCTCGCAGTATCAGAGCGCGATCCGGCTCTCCTGGCTGCTGCTCGCGGTGATGCCGGTCCTCGCCGTACTTGCGTGCCTGTCTCTTCCAGTCCTCTCTCCGTGGAGGGTTCCTGCCCATCTCGTGGTGATGGCACTCTTAGGCGCCACGCTGGTCGAGTTGTGCCTGTCGACCTTTCGCAAGATTCCTTTCACCTGCTCTTATCTTCCCGGCAAAGGAAAGCTGCACTTCGTCTTCTGGGTGGGATTTTTCTTCGTGGCTTCCTGGCTTCGCGACATTGCCGCGTTTGAAGATCGCCTGCTGAACGACCGCTTCGGCTTGTTTCTGGCGATTCTCTCGATGTGCGTCCTCCTCATGGCTCTGCATCGGTTCGGAGGATCCCGGGTGCGGTCGGAGAACCTGGTCTTCGAGGAAGAAGACCCCGCCGAGATCGTCTCCCTGAAGCTCCTCTGATTCCTGGCAGGACTGTCGGAAGGTTTTGGGGCTTTCGCGGTGTGCATTTATTATGCTAAAAAGTCGTAGCTATTAGCTTTGTCTTTTAAACCTCCGGCCTTGAGGTTGAACCTTCATGTCTACACACTCCCCATCGATTGCACAAACCGGCCCCGCCTCCCCCACGAAATCCCGGCGATCCTCCTCGTTCTCCTCCATTGCCTGTGAGCGATGCGGAGGCTTTCGCACGGCGCGCGCGCATCGCAGAACACTTCTGCAACGAGTGTTCTGGATCCGTTTCGGCTACTACCCCTGGAAGTGTCTCGATTGCTCACACCGTTTCATGTCAAAGAATCGCGGGCGTTGAAGACGGAGATATCTCCCACGAAGCAGAACTTGTAACTCTGTCCGGTGCCGGGCCGCGTCCTCGCGGCTGGAACTGGGTTGATTGTGGCAGGGAGCAAAAACGATGAAGAGAGTTCTTTCGGCAGCAGCCTGTACCTTTGTCCTTACGATTGCAACCGCCCATGCCCAGCCGCCACCGCCATATGCTTCCCCTCGCGCGGCTCCTCCACCCCCTCCGCGAGAGGTGATTCCTCCGATTCCTCAGGCACATCCGAACTGGGCCTGGCGCGGCGGCTACTATCGCTGGTACGGTGGCCGCTACGTCTGGGTGCCCGGCAGCTACGTTCGTCCGCCGCACGCGGGCTACCGCTGGTACCCCGGACACTGGCGCCAGACGCCGCGTGGCTGGGTCTGGATTCAGGGACGCTGGCGCTAAACGCAGCTTCGCTTCCGGAGGCGCGGTAAGGGTTCATCCTGCCGCGCCTTCGCTCACGTTATGATCTTCAGCATGACTGCTGAAGCTCGCGCGCAAAAGATCAAAGTTCTTATCTTCGACGTGGATGGTGTTCTCACCGACGGACAGATCTTCGTCGTTCCCGGTTCCGATGGCAAGGGAATCGAATCGAAGGGCTTCTCCGCCCACGATGGCCTGGGCATCACTCTGGGACGCCTGGGCGGCCTGCGCATCGGCATCATCACCAAGCGCAACTCGCAGACCGTGGCGATTCGTGCCCGCGACCTGAAGCTCGAGTTCGTCTACCAGGGGCAGGCGCATAAGATGCACGCCGCCCTCGAGATCCTCGAGAAGACGGGAGCCTCGCTCGAAGAGCTCTGCTACGTCGGCGACGACATCATCGATCTTCCGGTGATGCGGAGGTGCGGCCTGGCCATCGCGACCGCCAACGCGAGGCTTCAGGTCAAGTCCGTGGCGCATTACGTCACTCCGAATCCCGGAGGCCATGGTGCCGGCCGCGATGCAATCGACTTCATCCTGGGCGCGCAGGGAAGCCTGGAGCGTGTGATCGAACAGTATCTGGATGAGGACAATAAGGCCGCTGAGATCGCTGACGTCGGCGTAGGAAATATGTAGCAAGCAAAGGCTTTTGGCCTGTCGGCCGGGTCCACGCGCAGGGCGCCCGCGCGGCAACGCATGCTCTTAAGTCCTTGGCGAACAAAGATCGAACAGATCCGCGCTAAAATAGCGCATGCCTTCGGCCATCCCCATCCTCGAGATCCCGGCATCGCTCGCCTGGGCCCATCCAGTGACGGCCGAGTGGTTCCTCCACCGCTTCGGTTCGCCAACCGAGCCGCAGCAAGAAGGCTGGCCCGCGATCGTCGCCGGCAACGCCACCCTCATCTCGGCGCCCACGGGAAGCGGCAAGACCCTGGCGGCGTTTCTGGTCGCGATCGACAAGCTGTTGCGCGATGCCATCGACGGCAATCTGGCCCCGGCCACGCAGGTAGTCTACGTCAGCCCGCTCAAAGCGCTGTCGAACGACGTGCAGAAGAACCTCGATCAGCCGCTGCGTGAGATTCAGCAGCTCGCGCTCGATCGCGGCTATCTCTCGACCGAAATTCGCACAGGCGTTCGCACCGGAGACACTCTGCAGAAGGAGCGCGCGGCGATGCTACGCAATCCTCCGCACATCCTGGTGACGACGCCTGAGTCGCTCTACATCATGCTGACGGCGGGCAAGGCGCGGGAGCACCTGCGTCGCGTCCGCACCGTCATCGTCGATGAGATTCATGCCGTTGCCGACGACAAGCGTGGAGCGCATCTCGCGCTCTCGCTTGAGCGGCTGGATGCTCTGGTCTGCGGCGAAAACCGCCTCTCGCCGGGAGCCTTCCTGACCGGACTGGCCGCGCCTCCGCAACGCATCGGTCTTTCGGCAACGCAGAATCCAATCGAGCTGGTCGCCGACTTTCTTACTGGAGTACATCCCGAACGAAGGCGCGCAACCATCGTGCAGGTGGGGCAGCGCCGTCAGCTCGATCTCGCCATCGAAGTCCCCTCCGATGAGCTGAGCTCGGTGTTGACGACCAGGATGTGGGAGGAGATCTTCGACAAGCTCGCCGCCTACACCGAAACGCACCGCTCGACGCTGGTCTTCGTCAATACCAGGAAGCTCGTCGAGAGGATCGCCTTCTCGCTCGCGGAGCGTCTTGGCCGTGAGGATGTCGCCGCGCACCACGGCTCGCTCTCGCGCACGCTGCGACTGGATGCCGAACAACGGCTGAAGAACGGCCAGATCAAGATTCTGATTGCGACCGCCTCGCTCGAGCTCGGCATCGACATCGGCGATGTCGACCTGGTCTGCCAGATCGCGACGACCCGCTCGGTTGCAGTTGGGATGCAGCGTGTAGGCCGCGCAGGACACTGGCGCGGAGCCATCCCCAAGGGCCGCTTCTTCGCCACCACGCGCGACGACCTGATGGAGCAGGCCGCCCTGATTCGCTCCATGCGCGCAGGCTTGCTCGATCATCTGGAAATTCCGCCCGAGCCCATCGATGTGCTCATGCAGCAGATCGTCGCGGCCTGCGGGGCCGAGCCGTGGGATGAGGATGCGCTCTACGCCATGCTCACGCGAGCATGGCCGTACCGCAACCTGACGCGTGCCCGTTTCGACGAGATCGTCGCACTCCTGGCCACCGGCATCGAGTCCAGCCGCGGACGCTACGGAGCGTATCTTCTGCGCGACGGCATCCACGGACAGCTTCATCCGCGCCGGGGAGCCCGCATGATCGCGATCGGCAACGGCGGGGCCATCCCGGAGACCAATCTTTACTCCGTCGTGCTGCAGCCCGAGGGCGTGCAGATCGCAACGTTGGACGAGCACTTCGCAGTAGACTCCTCGCCGGGCGATGTGGTTCTGCTGGGCAACTCGAGCTGGCGCATTCAACGCGTCGAGGCCATTGGTCGCGTGCTGGTCGAAGATGCGCACGGAGCTCCGCCGAGCCTGCCCTTCTGGGAGGGCGAGGCTCCGCAGCGCACGGCGGTGCTGTCGACGGGCGTCGGTGAGCTTCGCGAGAAGATCTCCTCGCTCGCCGCGAATGTAGTGCCCGGGCAGGTCTCCCCTGCCGATCCTGAAGTCACCGCAGCCACCGCGTGGCTGATGCAAGAGTGCGGCGTCTGCGCCGGAGGAGCCCAGCAGCTGATCGAATACATCGCCGCGGGCCGCGCCGTTCTGGGCGCCGTGCCGTCGAAGACCACCATCATCGCCGAGCGCTTCTTCGACGAAGGCGGAGGCATGCAGCTCATCCTTCATGCTCCCTTCGGTGGCCGCATCAACAAGGCCTGGGGCCTGGCGCTGCGCAAGCGCTTCTGCCGCGGCTTCAACTTCGAGCTGCAGGCTGCGGCAACCGACAACGGCATCAACATCTCACTCGCCGAGCAGCACAGCTTTCCGCTCTCCGACGTCTTCCACTTCCTTACCGAGCACACCGCGAAGGAGCTGCTGGAGCAGGCTGCGCTGGCCTCGCCCATCTTCAAGACGCGCTGGCGCTGGGCCGCCGGCCGCAGCCTGCAGCTTCTGCGCTTCTCCAAGGGCAAGCGCATCGCCCCGCAGATTCAGCGCACGCGCTCGGAGGATCTGCTGGCCAGCGTCTTCCCGCAGGCAGCCGCGTGCTTCGAGAACATCGAAGGCGATATCCAGATTCCCGATCATCCTCTGGTCGATGAGGTGATGAAGGACGTGCTGGGCGAGGCGATGGATCTCGAAGGCCTGATCGAGTTGCTGCGCGGCATCAAGGATGGAAGCATCCGCTGCCTCGCCGTTGACACGCCGGTGCCATCGCAGTTCGCGCATGAGCTGCTCAACGCCAACCCGTATGCCTTTCTGGATGAGGCGGGGCTCGAGGAGCGTCGCGCAAGGGCGGTCTCGCTCTCGCGCACGTTACCCGCAAGCGTTCTCGAAGAAGCCGGCCAGCTCGATCCGCAGGCCATCGACGAGATCCGCCGCGAGTGCTGGCCCGATCTTCGCGACGAGCACGAGTTGCACGACCTTCTGCATTCGCTCATCGCTCTGCCGCTGGACTTCTTCGCGGAGAGACCAGAGGCCCGCGACTGGCGCGGGTTTTACGACCGTTTGGAGCGCCACGGCCGCGCTCGCCTGATGACCGATTCCGGCATCGCCTACTGGATCTCGACCGAGCGCGTCGCTCACTTCCAGGCTCTCTTCGGAAGAGATACCGATTCGGTTACAAAAGAGACAGCTCTGCGGCAGTGCGTACAGGGATGGATTCAGATCCTCGGTCCAACCACTGCCCTCTCCTTTGCGGAGCGTCTCGGCCTCAACCCCGCCGACATCTTCCAGGCATTTCTCGCGATGGAGATGCAGGGCCTGCTGATGCGCGGCGTCTTCGAAGGCCGGAAGACCGCGATCGATCATGAGATCGAGTGGTGCGAGCGCCGCATCCTGCAGCGCATCCATCGCCGCACTCTCCATTCGCTGCGCAAGCAGATCGAGCCTGTGCCGCCTGCGGTCTACATGCGCTGGCTGCTCGGATGGCAGCACCTCGCGCCGCAGACGCAGCTCCGTGGCGAAGAGGGCGTGCTCGAGGCTCTGCATCAGCTGGAAGGCTTCGAGGCTCCGGCCATTGAGTGGGAGCGCACCCTCCTGCCCGCGCGTGTCGCCAGCTACGATCCTCGCTGGCTCGACGCGCTCTGCCTGTCGGGCGCGGTCGGCTGGGGACGTATCTCTCCGCACCCAGCCTGGTCGAGCGCGGAAGGAAGTGGCCCCCGCCGCGTCGTCCCCACCAGTGCCGCTCCCATCACCTTTTACATTCGCGGCTCCGCCGAGTGGCTGCCGCACGCCCTCGCTCGCGAGCGTGTGGAAGAGTCGCGTCTCACCCAGTCGCTCAGCTCCGAGGCCCTCGCCGTGCGCTCCCTGCTCGAGCAGCGCGGGGCCTGCTTCGCCAACGACATCGAACGCATTCTCGGTCTGTCGAAACAGACGACGCAGCACGCCTTGTGGGAGCTCGCAACGGCGGGACTGGCCTCCGCCGACGGCTTCGATCAACTCCGCTCGATGATGGACCCTCGCCGCCGGTCAGCTGCGCCCGCTGCACGCCGCCCCGCACGCTCGAACGCGGGCCGATGGTCGCTTCTCAACGAAACCGTGCATGCAGCCCCCAGCGCCATCGAACAGGCGCATCGCCACGACGATGCGCTCGTATCGTACGCACGCATGCTGCTCGCCCGCTACGGCATCGTCTTCCGCGACCTGTTGACGCGCGAATCGAACGCCCCCAAGTGGCGTGAGCTCGTCACCGTCCTTCGCCGCCTCGAAGCACGCGGAGAAGTTCGAGGCGGCCGCTTCGTCACCGGCTTCGGAGGAGAGCAGTTCGGTCTGCCCGAGGCCGCCGATTCGCTGCGTTCCTCGCGCTCGCGCGAGTGCAACGCCATGATCGCCGTGGCCGCCGCCGACCCCCTTAATCTCGCCGGAATCGTGTTGCCCGGCGAACGTGTCGCCTCGGTGCCGGGCCGGAAGATTCAGTACCAGAACGGCAGAATCAGCGGGGACAAGGTACCCCTCGAAGAAGGAAGCGAGAGCGTCCTTCCGATCCCTCCACCAGCGACCCAGACCCTCCCATCCAACCCAGTGCTTTTTGGATGATGCCGAATCACGACCTCAAAGACGACGGCAAGTCCGGGGAGACCGAAGCCTCACGCGAGCTCGCCCCCGAGGACTTCTACTACGAAGGTCCATACCTCGTCTTCACTTCGGCCTATCACCTCAAACGAGGCTATTGCTGTAACTCCGGCTGCCGTCATTGTCCATATCGCGAGCCATGATTCAGTGCTTCTCTGCAGGCAGCGGAGGCGGTGCAGCCGAGGCCTGGGTAATGTTCTCGTTGCTCCGTAGATCACGTCCGTTCTTCACGATCACCAGAATGCGCGGGTCTTTGCGATATTGTGTGAACACCGGGTCGCTGCCCATGGCGGCCAGAATGTCGAAGCCCCACTCGCTCGCCTTCGTCAGATAGCTCAACATCGCCGCCTCGTCGCCGTGCTGCGCATACAGCCGCGCCAGCTCGAAACAGAACCGGGCATGGTCTTCCGGGGAGAGCATGCGCGTAGCGATGCCCATCGCGCTGTGATGATGCATCATGTCGGGATCGAGCCTGAGCGCGATGTCGTACTCCTTGCGAGCCCGGCCGAAGTCCTTCTTGTCGAAGAAGACCGTCGCCATGTTCGAGTGATACGTCGCGGACTTCTTATCCAGCTTGATCGCGTGCTTGTAGCTGCCGACGGCCTCGTCGTAGCGGCCGGTGATGTAGTCGATGACGCCCAGATTGTTCCATCCCTCGGGCGACTTCTTCTCGATCTTCACCGCACGCTGAAAGTAGGCTCGCGCCACAGGCAGCCTGCGCAGCTCGAGCTCGGTGATGCCGAGCTTGTTCAGCAGATGCACCTGATCTCCGCCGCGCGCCAGGGCGAAGCTGTAGTAATCGATCGCATCTTCCATAAACCGTCGCGCTCGCAGAAGATCGGCAGCCTCCTCCAGCTTCTCCGCCGAGGCGGCGGCAGCCGGATCGGGCAGGTGGGACCGCACCGATTCCCACACAGGGTTCTGATGATCGAGTGCGCGCGCCTCCTCATGGCTCAACGCATTCTGCGTGAACCCAGTTGTCGCGGCAAGCAGCAAAATAGGGAAGAGAAGCGAGGGAAGGAGAGACCGTTCCAGCCGGTTCATGGCATACCTCCACGAGGTACGCCCAAATCATCCCCCTCATCGCAACGACTGTCAACAACGATTCGTCACAGAGAGCACGGCTATCGCGGCGCTGCGAGCTCCGCGCTGGCGGCAGGGGCGGGAGCACCGTCGCCGCCCGGCTCGATACGGAGAGCAAGCCTCGGAAAGCTGAAGGTGCCACCCGCGTCGTCGATCACGTTGATTTGACAGACGTACGTTCCCGGCTTCAATTGCGTGAGCGGAACATCGAACTGAAACGCCACCGCATCGCGATCAGGAACGTTGACAGCATCGGCGGAGATCAGCGGAGTCTCATAGACCTTTACGCCTCCATTCAGGAACTCGATGCTGGTAAGCACCTTGACCGCGCCCGAAGGCCGTCGGCTCAATCCCGGCGAAGCCTTGGGAGCGCTGTCTCCCTTCTGCCGTGTGGGATCGTAGACCTCGTAGAGAAAGTAGAGGTGCTGGTTCTGGCGAAAGACATGCGCCACGTTGGGGATCCACTCCACCCCGTCGCGCACCAGAGGATTGTTGCTCTTCTTGTTGGCGTTTGGACTCTGCTGACTGGCAAGCACTACAGAGCTGAGCTTAAGTGGAAGTTTCTTGAGGTCGGGAACCTGCAGATCGGTCTCAAAGCTTCCCATGCGGCCAGTCTGATTCTCACGAACCACAAACTTGACGTGATAGCGCCCCGGCGCAAGTGTAAATCCCGTCGAGTACTGAATGTTCTTGCGCGTTACCTGCTGCGAGGAGTCGAGCGCCAGCTTCACCGTGTCGCGAACATCGCCGACGATGATGCCCTGCGCGTTCTTCACCTGCCCAAGAACATCGATGCTTGCCTTGTCGCGATCGCCGTTCTTGAGAAACGGGACCTGCGACCCCGGAACGATCAAAGAGACCGGAACGAAGAACCGGCTCTCGTCCATACGGAAGTAGAGCGCCTGCAGGTAGACCGCAACATCGGTCGCAGGAAGATCGCTCCGCATCTGTTCGGTCAGCGCCACCTCGCGGTCCTCTGTCTTCTGGTGCTGGAAGTCTGCCGGAGCGTAATAACCCGGACGATAGTCGATCTTCACATCGTCGCGATTTACCTTGATGCTCAGCCGGCGATAGCCCCCATCGCGGTTCGTATTGGTGGAGCGGAAGCCGACGATGTAGTACGCCTCGGTGTCGTGCTGGATCTGCTGGAAGACCGGGCCAAAGTCGTTGGAGTCGAAGAAGGCCTTGCCGCCGGTATCCTTCGAGAGCGTGGCCAGCACCTCCTGCGATCCGAAGTTTGCATCAAGCTGGCTCTGCATCGCGCCTCCGCTATAGGCCGAGGTGCCGCGCAGGCTCCCCTTGGAGGCGTCGCCCACCGGAGGTAGAGCTTCGAGACCGCGCGAATCGACGCTGTAGATGGCCATGTTGGCCCGCACGGCGGCGTTGGTCGCGGCGCGCATGCTGGCTTGGTTCTCGATACCCTGACGAGTAAGGCCGCCTGAAAAATAGAGCAGGCTCTTGCGCTGGTCCACGCGCTCCAGCGTCTTCGCAATCGTCTGGATCGCATACAGCTCGCGGTCGGTGTTGAGGGCGTTGTACTCGGAGTCATCGGCGACGAAGCTTGAAGTGTCATCCGCCGTGCCCGCGGAGTTGCCGCCCTCATTGCCGTTGCCGAAGCCTGTTCCCTCCGTGCCGTTGTACTTGCCCACGGCCTTCAGCAGGGCAGCCTTGTCCGCGGTAAAGTCCTGATCGAGGCTCAGCCCCGTATCCATGCTGACCACCGAGACCAGGTCGGCAGGCTCCATCTTTTTGTTGAGATAATCCTGCGCGGATTCGACCGCGCGATCGACGTCCTCCGGCTGCATGCTGCTCAGGTCGAAGAACATTACGATCAGACGATGATCCTTGAGCTGAGCAGGGTCGGTGGCGAAGTTGCGATTGACCATGTCGGCAATCGAGGCCTTGCCGCTGACGGTCGACTTCTCGTTGAGAGCCACGGCTTCATCCACACTCTGATAGTCGAAGCTAGCGATCTTCTGCGGCTTGCCGTTCTCGAACACCGTGAAGTCACTCGCCTTCAGGCCCTTAACGACAGCGCCCGTCTTCTTATCGCGAACGACCACATTGGTCAGCACGATGTCGCTCTGCACCCTCAACGTAAAGGTGCCGTCGGAGGCGGCCTGCTGGCAGTATCCCGGCAGGGGAGCGATGAAAAGGGCCAGTACCGCTGCGATAATTCGACGCATATCCAGCCTCTCCTAAAACCTGTACCGAGCATAGAACGCCAGTTGCCGCATCGGCGCCGCCTGGGTGACCTGTCCAAAGGTGCGTGAGGTGAGACTCGTATCGATCGTCGAGTACTGCACTGTGTTGAAGACATTGCTCGCGGTCACGCGCATCTCGAACGACCGCGTATCGCCGAGCCCGATCGTGCGCGAGAGCGAGCCGTCGACCCCCACCGTGCCCGGGCCCTCAATTGATCCGCGCGAGGCCGTGCCGAAGCCATTTGCGGGTGCGGTGAAGGCGGCCTTGTTGAACCAGTCGAGGCTCGTCCCTGCCCCATGAATCGGCGCGGTGAAGATGCGGTCCGGGCGAAGCGAGAGATTGGTTCCCGTCGCCACCTGCGCCGCCGTTCCCTCATAATGCGGCGTGTAGTAGTTGCCGGTGGCGAAGGTGAAATCGCCCGACAGGGAGAATCCATCCATCACCTTCGACCACGCGTCGCCCTTGGTGAAGAAGGTCCGGTTCGGTCCGAAGGGAAGCTCGAAGACCCAGTTGCCCGTCACCTTGTGGCGAATGTCGAAGGAGCTGTTGCCATACTCGGCATTGATGTTCTGAAAGTTCTGCACCGGCACCGGCGTCGACCCGCCGATCGAAGACGCGTTGTCGATGGAGTGGCCATACTGATAGGTCGCCTGCAGCGAGACGCCCTTCTGCATCCGCTTGCGCGCGTTGATCGCAAGAGCATTGAAACGCGAGGTGCCAGCGGACGTCTCGTAATTGAAGGGTTGAGTCTTAGAGCTCGCCGCCAGAATCGGAGTCTGGGTCAGATCGAGATTGCCGCCCGCGGCGCCGTTATAGCCGACATTGAGGACGATATCCATCGGGAGCGTACGTTGAATATCGATGTTCCAGATCTGCACACGGCCCAGCCGGTAGTTCAAATTTACGCTGTAATTGTTCTGCACCGCGGCCGTCGAGCAGTTGAAGGCATTGGCCAGCTGAAGATCGCCGCACCCTGACTGATTGGCGACGTTGGTCTGCGTAAGGGCAAAGGGCGGCTGGAAGGCGAGCCTCTGCGCAAAGGTCGCCGGCTGCGACGTGTTGTAGTTGATGCCGTACCCTGCGCGAATCACCGTCTCCTTGAACCAGCTCCCCTTCGGACGATAGGCCGCACCCAGGCGCGGAGCGAACATGGTGCGGTCCGGATTTACCAGCGAGGAGGGAAACGCACCGCTGAAGGGTCCGCTCTGGCCAGCCTGGACCGGCGCTACGGTCTGAAAGTCAGAGCTGTGATCGAGATTCGCCAGATGCCCATATTTTTCGGTATAGGGCGCGAAGTATTCATAGCGCAGACCGTAGTTCAGGGTCAGGTTCGGCAGCAGCCTCCAGTCGTCGGTCGCATAGAGATCCATCACGTTCGCTCGCAGGTAAGCCTTCGACAGGCCAGCCTGGATCGCTGCCTGCTGAGGCAGCCCCAGCAGAAAATCGGCGAAGCCGAATCCGCCGGCCGATGGTTTGTTGCCATTGGAATCTGGCTGCGCCGTGGAGATGCCGCTAAAAGTGAAGGAGCCCAGAGGACCGGCCTGCGTCTGCAGGTTGCTTGGGGCCGTGATGCTGTCGGCATGGACACGGCGAATATCCCCGCCGAAGCGGAAGTTATGTTTCTTATGAATCCAGCTCACAAAGTCGCTGAACGAGATCGTCTGGTTGATCGCATCGCTGGGGGTGGTCCCATTCAGCCCAGTCAGGCCGGTGAAGCTCAGCGAGGGCACGCCGAAATAGAAGCGGTTCGACGCGATCGCCGCATTGCCGATCTGAACACCCGCGTCGGCGGCGGGGTCGTCGGTCCCATTGGTGAAGAAGTTCACCTGGCTGGCGTGCGACCGATTCCAGGTGACGGTCGCGTTGTTCGTCAGCCGGCCATAGCCGATGGTGTATCCGGCAGAGACGTTGTAGCCGTCAGACGAGCGAGATCCTCCCAGCGGAAGAAAAACATTAGGCAGGTCGCTCGCAGAGTGACTGTAGCTGAATCCGAAGTTGATGTTCTGACGCAGCGTCTTCGGAGCGTTGGCCTGCTGTCTGCGTCCGCCGAATCCTCCCATGCCCATGCCCGCGTTCTGGCCGAAGTTCCGGACATACCGGCTCGAGAGACTGAGGGAGTTCAGCCCCGCGGTCGTGATGGTCTGGTAGTTGTACCCCTGGCTCCCCGTCACCGGAATATTCGGCGCCGGGTAGTACTTCAACAGGGCATTCGCCTGCGGGGAGATGCGATTGCCGCAGATCACGTTCAACACGCCGTTGCACGCGAACTGTCCTCCCGAGGCGGGATCGTAGATCGGCGTATTGAGCTGCGAGAAGTCGCCGCCGCGCTCCTCCGCTGTGGGAACCGTGGCGTAATAATTCTGCGGAGTAACATTGCGCCGGCCCGTCAGGTTGAAGAAGACGAACTGCTTGCTGCTGGGCTTGATCAGCCCCGGGATAAATGGTGACCCGGCGAAGGTAACACCGAACTGATTTGTGCTGGCCGCGGGCTTGAAGACCGGCGCCCCGGTGAGTGAGAAGTTCGTCGCGTTGAGCGCGCTGTTGCCGCCCTGGTAGAAGATCGCTCCATGCGGCTGCGTGGGATTGAAGCCGCCGCGCCCGCGCCCTCCTCCTCCTCGCCCCCCGAAGCCGCCGCCACCCCCCGGCCCTCCACCGAACGCTCCTCGCCCGCCGCCAGGGCCGCCGCCTCCCATGATGCCGCCGAGCATTCCCGCGACCGCATTCGCCACATCGGCGTTTGCTCCGCCCTGCTGCCGCGCCCGCGACATCGCATCCTCGACGCGCTGCCGAACCTCGTCCTCGCTCATGTTGGCCAGCCCGTTGGTCTGTCCCATCTGTCCGGAGACCGCGACCGAATCCGAGGATGCCGTCTCCCCGCCCAGTCCGGCCATCGACGGCATCTGCGCTCCGGCGTTGCCCGCTCCCGCGCTCGCATCGGCCAGGTCCGCGCCTCCTCCCGTCACGCTCAACGACTGCATCCCGCGCCCGATCGCGCCCGCCAGCGCACTGCTCGTCGCCGACTGCGCCCGTTGCTGCTGCTGTTCCTGTCGTTGCTCCTGTTGTTCCACGCGCGAGGCCAGCTGCAATGTGAAGTCGGCAGCCTGGTTCGGCTGCCCTCCGTTCTCTCCCGTCGCGTTGATCAAAACCTCTTTCGTCACCGCCGCGAAGGCCGCAAGCTCCGCCTTGACCACGTATCGTCCATTGCGCGGGATCGCCATCGCGAAGGCTCCCGTCACATCCGTAGTGGTGGCGTACTTCTTTCCGGTAAGCGTGTTGGTCGCGGTGATCGAGACCCCCGGCAGAGGAGCCGCGCCCGCCTTCACCGATCCCTTGATCGTCCCCACTGCCGGTGCCGCAGGTTGCGATTGAGATACGGCTGCAGCCTCCGGTGCAGAAGGTGGTTGAGAGACAGTCTGGGACGCGGTTTGGGCCGCGCTCGGGACCGCACTCTGGGCTGTGCCCTGGGCCCAGCCTTGAGACGCACCCGGCGCAATCTCCCCCAGCAGAAGCCCGCACAACACCATCGCTCGCAACGCTCTTTCCACAGAGACCTCGTTCAAAAAGTCTTTCAACCTCCCGCCCAGTTCCGTCATCCCATCAGCATCACTGCTTCGCAGCGGGAGCAGCAGTATCGTTCGTCGCGCCGTTCTCTCCACGCCGCGCACGCATTCCCATCACTCCCTCCGCACCGGGAGGCAGAATCGAAAGCGTCGTCGGAACGAACGTGCCATGCTTCAACCCGCCCTGTCCCGCGATCATGTCGCCGACCTTGACATCGGCCAGCGTCACCATTTCGCCGCCGCCATTCGCCGTCGCGGAAGCATCGTCCGTCTGTCCCCGCCGCCTCCCCTTGCGGAACGACGTCGTCTCGTCCACCTCGATCACCTGGCTCACGCGGTCCGGCCGCATCACGGTAATCTTCACCTCGTCGATCGCGGTCACCTTGCCGGTGATGTAGACCTTGCCCAGGCCCTCGCGCATCTTCTTCACCTGTTCCGCGTCCATCACTCCCACAAACAGCGCGTGCAGCGTCTTCTTCGGTTCGTCGAGCTCGCCCATCGCGCCCACGCCGTCGCCCACCTTCACGTCGGCGGCCTTCACCGGCTGGCGGTCCTTGGTCATGCGCGTATTCGGCGTCACTGCGATCTCGTACACCTCGCCCGTCTCGGTCTTGATGGTCAGGTGATCGGCCGCCGTGGCCGTCACCGTGCCCCGGACCATCGGTCCCCGGGCAAGGGCCGCTCCCTCGGAAGCATCCTGCGCCTGCGTGGCCATCGCGCCTGCCACGGCCATCCCGCAGGCCAGAAGATACCCCGCCCATCTCGCTCCCATTCCGTGCCGTCCTTATCTTTCGAACCTGTGTCCATAGAGACGTGTTTTTGGGAGGAAAGACGCGATCCAGACCAAGAAAAATCCTCTCCCGCAAAGCGTCTAAACTACCGCCATGACCGAATCCTCGCCCTCCTCCGTTAGGGCCCGCTCCGCGGCGAATCTTACGAATCCGACCCACGTCGAGGGACACTTCGAATCCAGCGCCACCCTCCGCGATATCGTCATCGGCCTCTCCGACGGCCTCACCGTCCCCTTCGCGCTCGCCGCGGGGCTCTCCGGAGCCGTCGCCTCCTCGCGCATCGTCGTGCTCGCCGGCCTGGCCGAGATCGCCGCCGGATCCATCGCCATGGGCCTCGGAGGATATCTCGCCGCGCGCGGCGACGCCGAGCACTACGCCTCCGAAAAACTCCGCGAACAGCGCGAGGTCGTCGAGCGCACCCGCGATGAAGAGGAGGAGATCTACGAGATCTTCGAGCAGTACACCGTACCGCGAGCCAGCGCCGCTCCCGTGCTCGAGGCTCTCAAGCAGAACCCCGCCGCATGGGTCGACTTCATGATGCGCTTCGAGCTCGGCCTTGAAGCGCCCCTCCCGGGCCGCGCCCACCGCTCCGCCCTGACCATCGCCATCTCCTACATCGCCGGCGGCCTGGTACCGCTCGTGCCTTATATGCTGGTCTCACGTAACCGCACCGCCCTCGAGCTCTCGGTCGTCGTCACGCTGGCCGCGCTTGGCGTCTTCGGAGCCTTGAAGGGTAAAATCGTCGGCACCGGATGGCTGCGCAGCGCCACCCAGACCGTGCTCATCGGGGGTGCCGCCGCCGCGGTCGCCTACCTGCTTGCCGGCCTGCTCAACCGCCCTACCTGAACGAACGGTTTTTACGCAGGATAGAAAAAGCAACAAAACCTCCGCGCCGCCCATCCCATGAAAACGGGGTAAAAACAAACATGCCAGCCTCCCTCGATAATGCAGCCGCCTCTCTCCTTGCCCGTTACAAGGCCGTCCGCAACGCCACGGCAACGCTCTGTCGACCTCTCTCGCCCGAGGACATGATGGTGCAGTCCTGTCCCGAGGCCAGCCCAGTCAAATGGCACCTGGCCCATACCAGCTGGTTCTTCGAAACCTTCGTCCTCTCCGAATTCCTCGCCGGTTACACCCCCTTCCATCCCGACTTCCGCTGGCTCTTCAACAGCTACTACAACTCCCTCGGCGAGATGCCCGAAAAGAAGCTCCGCTCCTCCTTCTCCCGTCCCCCGCTCGACCTCATCCTCTCCTATCGCGCCAGCGTCGATGCCGGCATCGAGCGTCTGCTGCAGCACACCGTCGAAGACGAGGCCGCCCGCCGCATCGCCCTCGGCATCGAACACGAGCAGCAGCATCAGGAGCTGATCGCCACCGACGTTAAGCACGCCCTCTTCACCAACCCCCTGCATCCGCCCTACATCGAAGATGCCTCCCCCGCGCAGGGAACCACCATCGCGCCTCCGCTCGAGTGGATCGACTTCTCCCCCGGCCTCACCGAGATCGGACTCACCCCCGACCCCAACGCCATCGACTGCTTCGCCTTCGACAACGAGACCCCGCGCCATCCCGTCTACATCGCGCCCTACCGTCTCGCCAGCCGCCTCGTCACTTGTGCCGAATACCTCGCCTTCCTCGACCAGAACGGCTACAACCGTCCCGAGCTCTGGCTCTCCGAGGGCTGGACCGCCATTCGCTCCGAGGGCTGGCAGGCCCCTCTCTACTGGCAGCGCGACTCCGAGACCAAATCCGGATGGTCCATCTACACGCTCCACGGGCTCATCCCGCTCGAAGACCTCTCCGAGACGCCCGTCTGCCACCTCAGCTTCTTCGAGGCCGACGCCTACGCCCGCTGGACCGGCTACCGTCTCCCCACGGAGTTCGAGTGGGAGTACGCCGCCCGCGAGGCCGCGCCCGGAGCCCGCTCCAACCTGCTCGACACCGGCAGCCTCCATCCCACCCCCGCCGGCCATCTCTCTGGCCTGCAGCAGATCTTCGGCGACGTGTGGGAGTGGACCGCCAGCCCATACACCGGCTATCCCGGCTATGCTCCGCTGCCCGGCGCCCTCGGGGAGTACAACGGCAAGTTCATGAGCTCGCAGATGGTGCTGCGGGGAGGCTCCTGCGTCACGCCGGCAAGTCACATTCGCGCCACGTATCGCAACTTCTTTTCGCCTGCCACACGCTGGCAGTTCTCCGGCCTACGCCTGGCCCGTTAGAGCACAGACCTATGGTCTGCCGACCGGGTCCATCGCACTCGGCCGCCCCACAAACGAAGATCTGTTTGTGGGGACCCCGCAGTACGGGCGGTCACTTCCCGACGCGCGTATCGGCAACGCCCGTGGGCCTCCTTCTGGTCGGCTCGAGAATTTTGCAAGCGACCAACTGGAGCCTCGACCCGGAGGGCAATTACGCGTCACGAAGTGACCGCCCCACGCGCAGTGGGCCCGCGCGGCAGCGCAGCTCTTTACCCAGGTCCGCATCCGCATTAAAATTCGGTTGAACCTTCTCTTCATGGCCGGAGATTCTCTCCAGCCTCGTTACCCTGAAATCTGTGCATCTTCTACTGGGATCCGCAGGCGACCTCCCATAACCTCTTGCATCTCAATACATGACATATCTATGTCGACGAGGGAATAAAAAAATGACAGTCCGTTCCATCGCGCACAGGGCCCTTCAAAACGCCATCGCTCCGGCTTTGGCATTTGCTCTTTTAACGGGTGTAGCCCAGGCCGTTCCTCAGCATCGTGACGACCGGCGCGACAACGGTCGCGGCCAAGACTTCCACTTCCGCGACGAAGACCGCGGCCACTTCGCCCCGCACTACCAGAAGGACATCAGCCGCTGGCGGAACAATCCGCGTCGCCCGCACTTCGAGCGCGGACAGCGCATCCCTCCAAACTATCGCTTCCAGCCCGTTCCCCGTTCCTACTACTCTCAGGTTCCCCCCCCGCCCCCCGGTTATCAATACGGCTACTATGACGGCTATGTCGTCGCCTATAACCCCACCTCGCGCATCATCGCCGACGTGCTCGACCTGGCCGCGGCCGCCACGCGTTAGCTCCCTCAGCCCAGGCCTCCACATCGAGGCCTGGGACTCGCAGGCTACCTCCCTCCTCCCATCCCCCTGGCAGAGTATCCCTGATCGATCGGTCCTGCCTACGGCCCATACCCCTGCTCCGTTAACCCGGCCGGAGCGCTCCTTTTACAAAATTAATCTTCCCCTACCTCCTCTGCTGACAACGTGGCGTCAGTAAAGAAGCATCCATCTGCCTTCCCCGGCCTTTTATCTGCATCCAACATCGAGCGGTCTGTGCCGCGTATCCCAGGAAAGGACCTATTCCAAGTGTCCATCACCCCCGCGGCCGTCGATTCGCTCTCCTCGGATTCGCTCTCCCAGTTCGAAGAGTCCCCGTTGACCTCCTCCACCGATGCTGTTGCCGCCGAGGTCCGCGCCGGCCTCACCAGCACCCCCAAAACCCTCTCCCCCTGGCTCTTCTACGACGAGGCCGGATCGCGCCTCTTCGAGCAGATCACCGATCTCGAGGAGTACTACCTCACCCGCACCGAGCGCAGTCTCTTCACCGCCCACGCCGACGAGATCATCCAGCGCGCCTCCCAGCCCACCGGCGACGATTCCTCGCCCATGCTCACCCTCATCGAGCTCGGCGCCGGGACCGCCACTAAGACCGGCATCCTCCTCGCCGCCACCGTTCGCCGCCAACGCACCGTCGTCTACCAGCCCGTCGACGTCTCCGAGACCGCGCTCGCCGAGGCCTCCGCCAACATCCGCGACCACATCCCCGGCGTCACCGTCCGCAGCCAGGTCGCCGACTACACCACCCAGGCCCTCCCGCTCAACCGCCTTCCCAACACCCGCACCCTCGCGCTCTACATCGGATCCAGCATCGGAAACTTCGCTCCCGAAGACGCCCGCGGCGTCCTGCGCAACCTGCGCGCCCAGCTGCTTCCCGGCGACCGGCTCCTTCTCGGCACCGATCTCGCCCCCGGCCCGGCAAAGACCGTCGAAGAGCTCATCGCGGCTTACGACGATGCTCGTGGAGTCACCGCCGCCTTTAATCGCAACGTTCTCACCCGCATCAACCGCGATCTCGACGCCGACTTCATCCCCGGAGCCTTCCGCCACGAAGCTCGCTGGAACCCCTCCGAGTCGCGCATGGAGATGCACCTCGTCTCAGAAGCCGCACAGCAGGTTCACCTCCCCGCGAACTCTGCCGGAACCGCGCTCCATCTGCGATTTGCGCCGAACGAATCGATTCATACCGAAAACAGTTACAAATTCACGGAAGCGCGCATTCGTGAGCTGCTCGAATCCTCCGGCTTCACCCTCGCGCACAGCTGGCAGGACCCGCAACACCGCTTCGCCGTCAATCTTGCCACCGCGGTCTAGGGCATGGTTTGGGATAAAAACTAGTGCTGCCGAGCGCAGTGGACCCGGCCGGCAGGCCATCGTCTTTGCTCCCCAAAAACGCGGATCCTTATTCCCGCCTCCACTCTCCGCTCTTGCCGCCGCTCTTGCTCACCAGCTCCACCTCACGGATGCGGATGCCCTTATCGAGAGCCTTGGTCATGTCATAGACCGTGAGTGCCGCAACCGAAGCCGCCACCATCGCCTCCATCTCGACGCCCGTCCCGGCGACCGTCGCCGCCGTCGACTCAATCGCAACTCCGCCCTCCGTCACACGCGCCTCCACCTCCACAAAACTCAACGCCAGCGGATGACACATCGGAATCAGCGAAGAGGTCTGCTTGGCCGCCTGAATCCCCGCAAAACGAGCCACCTCCAAAGGATTGCCCTTGGGATTCCGAGGCAGCGCGGCCAGAGCCTCGGCCGAGAGCTCGACAAACGCCCTCGCCCTCGCCTCGCGCCTGCTGTTCGGCTTCGCGCTCACATCCACCATGTGGGCGTGCCCCTCTTCGTCATAGTGCGATAACTTCGTCAATCCCGCCTCCCTCTTCTCTGTTTCTACTAACCATACGCAGGCGCGGCTCAGCGCAGAAGCACCGTAATCACCTCGCCCGCTTGAAAGCCCTCGATCCCCTCCGGCAGAACGGCATAGCAGTTGGACCTGGCGTTTGCCGCCATATCGCCCGAGCCCTGCCACGGCACCAGCCGCACCTCAGGCCGGTCGCGCTTCGCCGTCAATCGCGCGGGCAGAACCCTCGTCAGCGCCGGACGGCCCGCAACCTCCTCGGCCAGCGTCGCCTGCGCGAAGCGCGGCTCTTCCACCGCCGCCCCGCGCATCGCCCTCACCATCGGCTCCGCAAAACATGCGAAGGTCGCTTGCGTCGAAACCGGGTTCCCCGGATGACCGAAAAAGTACATCGCCCGCCTGTCCTTCCCCTCCGGAAGCCTTCCGAAGACCAGCGGCTTGCCCGGTTGCATCCTCACCCCGGTGAAGAAGAACTCCGCGCCCAACTCCAGCAGGACCTCCTCCACCAGGTCGTACTCCCCCATCGAGACCCCTCCGGTCAGCAGCAGCAGGTCCGCCTCGCGTGCCCGAAGAATCGACCTCCTCAGATCGTCGCGGCGGTCGCGAGCCACGGGTAATCGCAAGGGCTCTGCTCCCGCACGGCTTACCAGGGCCTCTAGGCCATAGCTGTTCGAGTTGCGAATCTGCTCCGGCCCCGGAGTCTCCCCTAGATCCACCAGCTCATCGCCCGTAGCCAGAATCGAGACCCTGGGCCGGCGAAAGACCTCAACCTCTGCCGCGCCGCATCCCGCCGCCAGGGCAATCGCAGCCGCATCCATCTCCGTTCCTTCGGGCAACACCTCATCGCCGGCCCGTGCCTCGCTGCCCCGCGCCACGATGTTCTCTCCCTTCCTGATCGCCCGTCCTTCCGCCAGCCGGATCCCGCCCTCGCCGTCACGCTCCACATGCTCCAGCATCACCACGGCATCCGCATCGTCGGGCACGGGTGCCCCGGTCATGATCTCGACCGTCGCGTCCTCTCTCAGGCCCTCTCTCCAGGCTCCCCCCGCCGCAACTTGCCCCACCACCTCGATCCAGCCTCCCGACATCGCATCCCCGGCTCGCACCGCGAAGCCATCCCGCGTCGAACGGTTGAAGGCTGGATGATCCCGATCCGCCATGACCGCCGATGCCAGCACGCGCCCCAGCGAGCCCGTCAGCGAGACCCGCTCCCGCGCTGGCCTTTGCAGATTCGAAGCCTGCTCCAGAACAATCCCAAGCGCCTCGTCGAAGCTCACCACCCGGCCGTCCTCTTTGCCGCCGTCGATACTGCTCGATCTCATCCTTCATTCCCCCGATGCTCTCCAAGAAAAAGGCCTCGGCATATCGCCGAGGCCTCTCCCGTCGAAGATTTTAGAGCCCTACTTCTTGCCTGCCTTGTAGCTGGACTTGACCTGGGCTCCGATGCCCTGGAGGATGCCCTTGACCTCCTCCGAGCGCGGACCCTCCGGAACCAGTTCCAGGTACTGCTGATAAGCCTCGACGCATCCTGGGGGCGCAGTGATCTTCTGCGTCTTCGGATCGACGGTGGCCTTCGGGATCAGCGACTGGCCCTTGATGTAGTACGCATCGGCGCGCTTCGGATCGGCGGTAATGGCCTTGTCTGCGGCCACGGCGGCGTCATCCAGCTTGCCCGCGTTGTACAGCGTGGCGGCCTCGTTGTAGTAATACATGCCGGCGTTCGCAGGCAGGGCCTTGGCCGCCTGCTCGTAGGCATCCGAGGCTCCCTTGCCGTCGCCGCTCTTCGCCAGTGCCTGGCCCATCTGGTTGTAGGCCGCCGCCGTCGTCTCGACGTTCGGCTTCTTCGAGGCGGCATTGGCATCGACGCCCTTCTTGTACGAAGCCGCGGCCTCGGCATACTTCGCCTGGACCGTCTGGTCGATCGGCTTGCCCGCGGCCTTAGCCGTCTTGGCGGCAGCGTCCGCCGAGCCCAGCTGCGCATCGCCCAGCGCCACCCACAGAATGCCCTCGTCCGGCTTCTGCGTGGTCGCCTGCTGCATCGCGGTGATGGCGGAGTCGTAGTTGCCCGCCTTCGTATCCGCGCGCGCCTGCGTCAACAGGGCATTCAGGTTGGCGATCTTCGCGTTGGCCTGCGCAGCCTCGCCGTTCTTCTTCTTGAACTCCTCCAGCTGCTTCTTCTCCTCGGGAGTCATCTTGTCGATGTACTCCTTACGGGTCATATCGAAGTTCAGCGCATGGTCCTCGCCTGCCGCGAAGGCCACGTTGTCCTGAAAATCCACGCTCTTGTCGTCCACGAAGACGATCGCCAGGTAGTTGCCGGGAGCGATCCCGGTTCCCTTGAAGTCGCCATTCGCATCGATCTCGAAGGTGTTCGTATACTTCCGGGCCGCCGCATCCGAAGACTTGTCCTGGGTCAGCTTTACCTGTCCCTTCGTCAAGGGGGATCCAATGGCGTTGTTCACATGCCCATGAACGCTCGCTGGAGCCGGCTGGGACCAGCCCTTCTGCGCCGTGAGCGCAAGCACAAGCGCCAGGCAGGCTCCGAGCCTCACGCTAATCTTTCTTCCCATAGTCATCTCTTCGTTCTCCTGGTTTTCAGTTCTCGTTTTCAGTTCTCGCCCTGCCGTCCCAAGGGGGGCGGCCAGGCTGGGTTCTAAAGAAAATCTGCAGCAACATGCCAAATTCTTGGGATTCGCGAAACAGCCTGACCAATAAACTTCACGAAGCCTGCTGAGGGTTAGATGCCGCCTTTGCGCCGGCATAGGGTATGGGATCCCGGGCTCCCGCCTCACGAAACGCCCGTAGACGCAGAACGCAGCTCTCACAGACGCCGCACGCCTCCCGCTCCCCGGAATAGCATGACCAACTTACATGGAACGGAGCGCCCAGTTCAACTCCCAATCGCACGATCTCGCTCTTGCGCAAGTGGATAAGCGGCGTCTCGATCCGAATATCGCCCTCCTTTGTCCCCTGCTGAATCAGCCGGTTGAAGGCGTCGTAGTATGCCGGACGGCAGTCCGGATACCCCGAGCTATCCTGTTCCACCGCCCCGATAAAAACCCTCTTCGCGCTCACCACCTCCGCCCAGCTCACCGCAGCCGCAAGAAAATGCGCATTCCGGAACGGAACATACGTCACCGGAACCTCCGCCCCGATCGCCTCTTCCTCAGGAGCATCCGGAACCGCGATCGAGGCGTCCGTCAGCGCCGAGCCACCGATCCTGCGGAAAAGATCCATCTTCAGTGGCAGGAACTCCTTCGCTCCTGTCAGCTGCGCGATCTCCGTAGCCGAGGCCAGCTCTTTAGCCTCTGTGCGCTGCCCATAGCTGAAGTGCAGGGCATAGACGTCGTAGTCGCGCCCCACCAGCGAAGCGCACACCGTCGAGTCCATCCCTCCCGAAAGGCACAGCACCGCCCGTTCCCGAGCTCGTGCATGGGGCAGGCCGCGAAGATCGTTCGTTGCAGCCGTCATGCGTCCTCCTCGGGGATCTCGTCCTCCGGCGCGGGCAGAATCTCATGCGCCAAGGCCTCGTCCTTGCGATGTACCAGCAGCCGCGCCCGAAACGCTACGCCCAGCAAGCTGTTCGCATTCTCGCCCTGCAGAAAATAATCGATCCCGGCCGTCTCCAGCAGACCCTTGGCCATCTGGGCCTCCACCGGGTCTGCATACCGGGCCACCGTCACCATCTGTTCAGGATCGCGGATTGTGTGGGCCAGACCGTTCATCTCCAACCTCCCTCACCTCGTCTCATAGCTCTCGAGCTTCGCCGTAATCGTTCCCCAGAACAGGCTCGCCCGCACCTGCACCGGAATGTGGCGCGCGTCATCGGTATACCAGATCCAGATTTTGCCGCGATTCTTCACCACGCCCTCATCGGCGGTCGGCTGCACCCGCACCGTCTGGAAGGTCCCGGCCGGGGTCTTGATCTCCTCCTTGGCCTCCACCTTCATCGTCACCGTCACCGTCCGCATCGAATCCGCTAGAGGCAGGCGGAAGCTCTGCCCCACCACCATCGGCTGCGATCCCACGTAAAAGATCGCCGACATGGAGTCCGTGACGCAGGCCGGAATCGACGCCGTCAACGTCTTCGACGTCCCCTTCACCAGGTTCCGCTCCACCAGCGTCTGCTTGCCCTGGCCGTAGTTGAAGCTCAGGTCGCTCGAGATCTTCCTCCGGCCCTCCAGCGTCTGCTTCGAAAATCCCGCCGAGCACCCCGTCTTGTTATCGAACGACGATTGAAACCGGTCCACCACCGGGAACAGCATCGTTACCGCGCCCACCGTATCGGCCGTAGCCGTGACCTTTTGGGTCGTCCCCTGCTGCTCCACCTGAAAGGTGGCGACCGCTGCGGTAAACACGCGCCAGTCGACCGTATAGGTCAGCGTCTGCTTCGTCGGAAAGGTGTATCCCGCCGGAGGAGGCACCAGCGTAGGAATCGTCACCGGAGGCGCGGGAGGGAAGAGGTGCTGTGTCAACGTCTGCGCCGGTGAGCGCGCCGGAGTCTGCGCCGGCACACAGGCGCACGAGAGCCACACAAGGATCGGAAGCAGAAAGACCGTGAAATGTTTCGACAGGGCTAGCTCACAGAGTTGGGATTAACAAATAAACGTCCACCGGCATCACAAGAAAACTACAGAAACCCCTTTGCTCGATCAAGGATCACTCTGCCGGTGATCTCACTCATCTCCTGCTAGCGTTTCAACAGAAGCCGTGCCGCGAGCGCCGCATAGAGGGCGGCAGCGCCCATAAGGGCATTGTACTCGCGATGGTGCAGATATCTCTCGCGCGAGAATCTTCCCGTAGGCAGATCGTTCTTCGCCGCCCTCAGCCGCGGCAGCAGCCGCGGTACCCTCCGTGCGTAATCGTCAAAGTCCGCGAAGTGCGACCGCAGAAACTCCTCCTCCGACCGGATCGTCGGAAGATAGATCGCCAGGAACCCCACCGCCAGCGCCACAAAGATCACCCAGCTCCCCGACGCCCACGCAAACCCGAACGCGATCATCATCGAGCCCAGGTACAGTGGATTGCGCGTGTACGCGTAAGGCCCGGTCCGCGTCAGCTCGGCGTTCTTCTTCACATAGCCGGCCGCATAGCCGCGCAGCCACAAGCCCGGAACCACCAGCAGAAGGCTCAGCAGCATTAGCCTGCCCGTAGGCCGCGCCAGCCACAGAAACCCGGCCGCAAATAAAAATCCCAGCGGGACGCGGATCCTCCGCGCGATCCTCTGCCAGCTGCTTCTCTCACTCACTCGTTCTACCCGACCCCGTCCGATCCTTCGTCCCGTTCTCGTACTCTTCCCGCAGCAGCTCCATCGCGGCCGCAAGCACCTCCTCTACTGTAATTGCCAGCATCCCCTCCTCCGGCTCCTCGCGCCTGCGATGGTCCCGCCGGGGAGCTCCATGCCGGATCGTCACGGCACGCGTCCCATAGGGCCCATTGCGCGCCGGATCCGTCGGTCCGAACAGCGCCACCACCGGCCTCCGCATCGCCGCTGCCAGGTGCAGCGGCCCGGTATCGCCCGCGATCGCCACGCTCGCCCGTCGCGTCAGCGCCATCAGCTGAGTAAGATCTCCGGCGACTCCCACCGCATAACCCGCGCTCGCGGTCACGACCCTCGTCGCCACCTCATCCCCCGGGCCGCTCGCATTGACGGCGGATCGAAATCCTCTCCGGCCCAGCTCCACCGCCAGCTCCGCGAACCGCTCCGCCGGCCACTGCTTCGCTCCCCACCCGGCCGTCGGGGCCAGCAGAACAAACGGCCCTCCTTCGGGAAAGATCCTCGTCAGCACCTCATCGCACCACTGCTCCATGGCCGGATCGGTGGCGAAGTTCAGCGGGCACGGCGCAAGCGAGACTCCCGCGGCGTGGCCCAGCAGCTCGCAGCCCTGCTCGATCACATGCTCCGCACGCAGCGCCACCCGCCTGCCATAAAGCCAGCGCGCCGGAGCTTCGCGAGGATGGTCCGGCCCTGCAATCATCTTCGCTTTCGACATCTTTCCGATCACCGCCGACCGGATCGACCCCTGCATATCCACGCACAGGTCGAATCGCTGCTCCCTCAGCTCGCGGCGCAGTCCTGCGATCTCCCCCAGCGTCTTCGCCGAGACCGGTCGAGTCTTCCAGCTCTTCGTCGCGGCAGGGAAGACCCGGTCGATCAGCGGCCGGACAGTGTGTCCGTCGTCCACCTCGGCGGCCTCGACCAGGGGAGCCCAGCGCGGCTCGATCACCCAGCCCACGCTCCACTCCGGACGGCTCCGTCGCAGCGCCGCCACCGCCGGCATCGCGTGCAGGACATCGCCCATCGCGCCGATCCGCACAATCAAAATCCTCTGCGATCCGCTCAAAACGTTTTGAACTCCGCCCTCTGACGGTCCAGGTTGTATCGACATATTTTGGTAGAAGAGCGCAGTGGGCCCGGCCGGCAGGCCATCGCCTCTCTTCCCCAAAAGGGCAAATTTATCACGTTCGCCCGCGCCTATCCTGAGCCTTCCTCCGGTCAAGCTCTCCCACCAGCTCCACCAGCTGCGTCATGGCCTTCTGCTCGTCCAGCAGATCGACCGTCAACCGAGCCACAATCAACGGACCGATGCTCTCCAGCCTCGCTCGCAGCTTCGGCGTCAGCTTCACCGCGTCCTTTTCGGTCGTCACGAAGCCGTTCGCCCCCCTCTCCCGTGCCCTCTGCAGCAAACGATCGATATCCCCCGCCCGGTAAAGATGATGATCGGGAAATGCGACCGTCTCCAGCGGCTCATAGCGCCCTCCCTTCAGCATGCGGCTGAAACTCCCCGGCCGGGCAATCCCGCAGAAGGCCAGTGGCAGCGTCGGCAGGCTGTTCCCCTCTTCACCCAGGCTCAGCCCACGACGGATCACCCACACGACAAATCGATAGCCGGTCTTCAGAAGCCTGTCGAGCGCCGGCTTCAGCTCCTCCGCTTCTTCCTCCCGCACTACCACCACATCGGCCTGTCCCGCCGCCGCAATCGGCTCGCGCAGGTTCCCCGCCGGAAGCAGCCGGTCGCGAAGATCCTCGAGCGTCAGCAAAACGATATCTACGTTTCGCTCCAGCCGCATGTGCTGATATCCGTCATCCAGCAGATGCACCCGCAGCCGCTCGCCGCGCTGCTCCCGTTCCGCCATCTCCCCGGCGAGATAGCGCTCCGCCGCCGCGAAGACCGGGATCCCGGTCCTCTGCGCCAGCAGCACCGCCTCATCGCCGTGCTGCTCCGGATCGTGGTATGGCTCCACCCTCTCCACCGCGCGCGAGGTCCGGCCGTACCCTCGCGTAAGGATATCCACCGCATATCCGCGCCGGCGCAGAATCCCCGCCAGCATCGCCACCACCGGCGTCTTGCCCGCTCCCCCGGCGGAGACGCTGCCCACGCTGATCACCGGAGCTCCCAGCCTCTTGCTCTTCAGCCAGCCCATCCGGTACATCTCCCGCTTCGCCCACACCACCGACCCGTAGACCGGCGACAACGGAGCCAGCCACCTCCTCTGTGCATTCACGGCTGCACCCCACTCACAAGTCCAAGCAAAGCCTTGACCGTACGCCTCGTCGCCCCGGCCTGGGCCGCGAAGACCTCTCGCCCAAGATCCCCCATCCTGCGCGCCTCGTCCTCATCGTTCAGCAAAGCCACCAGCGCCCCCGCCAGCTCCTCTTCTCCTTCTCCGACGATCCGGATCCCCCCGGCCTCCCGCATCGCATCCACAATCTCGCGGAAGTTCTCGCTCGACCTTCCCATCACCACCGGCACCCCAAACCGGGCCGGTTCCAGAGGATTATGTCCTCCTGCCGCCACCAGGCTTCCGCCCACGAAGGCCACGGTCCCCAGTGAGTACACCGAGGCTAGGTCCCCAATCGTATCCAGCAGGACGGAACCCGGCAACACAACCGCCGTACCCGGCAACGCCGCCCTTGTCGGCGGCACCATCTCCTCCCGCATCCGGCTCGCCCGCAAAGGAGCAAGCGCCTCCTGCTCCATCAACGAAGCCACGGCCTCAAACCTCTCCGGCCTCCGTGGAGCAACGATCAGCCACGCCCCCGGCACCTCGCGCCGTACCCCGCGCCACGCCTTCAGCAGCAGCTTCTCCTCGCCCTCGAGTACGCTCCCCGCCACCACCACCTTCGCCCCCGCCGGAATCCTCTCCCGAAGCAGCCGGGTCAGGTCGCTCTCCTCGGCCGCCTTCACGTCGTACTTCAGGTTGCCGCTCACCCGCACGCGATCCTCTTGAGCCCCAATCCTGACCAGCCTCCGCGCATTCTCTTCGCTCTGTGCCAGAAACAGCGAGACCCTCCCCAGCAGCGGTCTCCACAACCTCCTCAGCCACAGATACCGCGGCAGCGACCGGTCCGAGACCCTCGCATTCACCACCGCTACCCGCACGCCCTCGCGCCCGCAGACGTCCATCAGGTTCGGCCACAGCTCGCTCTCCATCAGCACCAGAAGCTCCGGCTTCAGCGCTCTCATATAGCGTCCGACCACCCACCCGAAGTCCAGCGGGAGATAGAACACCGGCGACTCCTCCCCAAACCGCTCACGCGCCAGCCGCTGGCCCGTCTCAGTCGTAGTGGAGACGGCAATCGTCCATCCCGGCAGCGACCCCCGCAGCTCCCGCATCAGCTCCGTCGCCGCCATCACCTCGCCCACCGACACCGCATGCAGCCACACCACCCTCCGACCCTCGGCCGACCTCGCCAGCCCGGTCGGAATCACCCCCATTCGGCCCGTCAATCCTGCGCGATACCGCCCGCTGGTCGCCATGCGAAACAGCCACCAGGGAGCGCCAACCACCAGCACTCCCGCCAGCAGCGCGCTATAACCCAGCAGAATCAAGCCCACGGTCCCCTTGCTTTACCAGTCGTCCCAGCGAAGATGATAATCAACTTATCGATGAAGTCCCATAGCGCCTTGAGATTACGAGCGTCACTGAGAACCTTGCAGCTCTGCGCGTTGCTCTGCGCATTCAACAGCTTGCCCGCTCTTGCCGGCGGGAAAAAAGCTCCTCCCGCGCGGCCCGCCGCCAGCTACACCGTCTTCGACACCCACCCCGCCGAACACGTCACCCTCGCCATCGACCCCTGCACCGACCCCAAAGACTGTGACTTCTTCCGCCTGCCCTACCTCCGCCACTCCCTAATTCCCGTCCGCCTCATCCTCACCAACGACTCCGACGCCGCCCTCAACCTCGACGAGGCGCGCATGCAGTTCCTCACCGCCAACGGCGACAAGCTCCCCGCCGCCAACCTCGATGACCTCAACCGCCGCCTCTTCTCCCTCCAGCGCGCCAAGGGCACCAAGATCCCCCTCACCTCCATCCCTCTTCACCACGCCCCCATCGACAAAAAGATCACCCAGGACGACCAGGACTTCGGCTTCTCCTCGACCACCGTCGCTCCGCACTCGACGCTGGCCGGCTACCTCTTCTACGACGTCAAGGATCTCGACAACGCTCCCCTCAAAGACGCCGAGATCTACGTCAAGACCATCCGCACCGCCAACGGCAAGGAGCTCTTCGCCTTCACCCTGCCGTTCAACAAGTGGCTTGCCACCCGGAAATCTTCCGCCGGCGATCGCTCCAAAAGCCAATGAGAGAGTGGGCCCCTCCCCTGCGCCACTCTTCGATGCTCCTGATCCTCGCGGCGGCCCTCTGTTCTCCCGCGAGCGCCCACTCGCAGTTTGAAGCCCGCCCCACGCCATCTCTTTCGGCCCAACCCACGTTTCCCAGAGTCTCGGGACTGCCGCAAAAGCAGATGGATCGAGCCAACGCGATTCTGGCGTCAAGAGAGCTTCAGGATCGCAACGCTCGCAAAGAATGCCTTCTCGCCAACTCATCCCCCCGCCCGCATGCAAGCTGGCACGAGGAGATCCGCACGGCCTATCTCTCCCCCCGCCTTCTCAGCATCGACGTTCGATCCTCCTGGGACGGCTGTTCTGCCTACCCCAACCGCGACGTCCCAACGCCAGTCACCATCGATCTCGTCCAGGGCAAAGCTCTTAAGGACTGGTCGCTCTTCTTCACGGATGGTTTTCTAAGACCTCAAAGTGAATCGCCCGCAAGCCTGTGGGCCATCTACCTTCGCCATGCTCATTTGGACGGCGAATGTCTCGGCGTGATGAAGAACTCCGGCGGCGCGTTCACTGTATGGCTCGACAGCCAAGACGGATTGATGGCTCAACCCGTTCTCCCGCACGCCGTCCAGGCCTGTGCCGTTCTGATATCCATTCCCTTTGCCGAGATTCAGAGAGAGATCAGGGAGCCTGCGGTCAGGGAAGACCTGCTTGCAGCTTCTTTCCGAAAGACGGCGGATCGGCCCCGAAAACCGTTACCCTGAACCTGATCCCATGTCCCTGCTCCTCCGCCCCGCCACCCCCGCCGATGTCCCCGAGATGCTGGCCATGATCCGCGAGCTCGCCGCCTACGAGCGCTCCCCCGACTCCGCCATCGCCACCGCCGAAGACCTCCTCCGCGACGGCTTCGGGCCGCGTCCTGTCTTCCACTGCCTCATCGCCGAGTGGCAGGAGAACGACGCCCCCGAAGTCGCCGCCATGGCGCTTTACTTTCCCTTCTACTCCACTTGGCGCGGCAACGCCGGGCTCCACCTCGAAGACCTCTTCGTCCGCCCGCACTTTCGCCGCCGCGGCATCGCCCGAGCCCTCTTCGCCCGCCTCGCCGCTCTCGCGCTCGAGCGCGGCGACCGCTTCCAGTGGCACGTCCTCGACTGGAACCAGCCCGCCCTCGACTTCTACCAACAGATGGGAGCCCAAATGCTCTCCGAATGGCGCATCATGCGCCTCGAAGGCGAAACCCTAAAGACACTAGCCCGGTCAGGCAAATAAGCGGGGAGAGTCGCCTACCAATAGCCCCTGCGGTATCCGTAGCGATAGTCGTAGTACCGCATCCGCCAGTAGGGATCATAGGGAGTGTAAGCTCCATACGGATAAGGGTAAGGTCCGTAATATCCGTAGGAGTAGGGGGAGTAGCCGCACCAGCTGCGGCGGGTTAGCAGGAGGATCAGCAGAATCAGGCAAAGCATGACGACCTCGTGATCGGCGCATCATCAGCAGCGCCAGACAGAGAAAATACGGTAGCCATCTTACGCCGGTTCCCTAAATTGCGTCAGCCTCATCATCTTCGCCGGGCAGCGGCTAAGGTGAGACATTCGAGCGAAGCTCGAACCGCCTCGAGGTACGCCAAGCCTTCAGGCTTGGCCCTCTCCCGGCCATCAGAAGAATGGGGCTTTTAGCCCCTGGGGTATGGCTCTCTCCTACCCGAGCCAAAGCAGGTCCCAGTTCTCTGAGAAGGCGCAGAACCTCTCGGCACTTCGTTCAGGACCAGATCTCATCCCATCTGCGAGACAATACAAAAAGATGCCCAAACCCAAAGTAAGAATCATCGGAGGAGGTCTCGCCGGCCCCGAGGCTGCCCTCCAGGCCGCCTCCCTCGGCTGCGAAGTCACCCTCTACGAGATGCGACCCCACCGCTCCACCGAGGCCCACCTCACCCCCGACTTCGCCGAGCTCGTCTGCTCCAACTCCCTCAAAAGCGAGAGCGAAAACTCCGCCCCCTGGCTCCTCAAGCAGGAGATGCGCCGCGCCGACTCCTTCCTGCTCGCCGCCGCCCACGCCTCCCAGGTCCCCGCCGGCCATGCCCTCGCCGTCGACCGCCAGAAGTTCTCCGCCTGGGTCACCACCCTCATCGACAGCAACCCCGACATCACCGTCGTTCGCGAAGAGGTCACCCGCCTCGACCCCGGCTCCGACGAGATCACCATCCTCGCCACCGGACCCCTGACGTCGCCGGCTCTCACCGCCGAGCTCCAGCGCCTCACCGGCTCCCGGCACCTCGCCTTCTACGACTCCATCTCCCCCATCGTCGACGCCGGATCCATCGACATGGACAAGGTTTATCTCGCCGCCCGCTGGGACAAGGGCACCGCCGACTACATCAACTGCCCCTTCACCAAGGAGGAGTACGACCGCTTCATCGACGCCCTCTCCGCCGCCGAGACCGTCCCCGCCAAGGAGTGGGAGCACCTCCCCACCGCCGGCCAGCTCCTCGAAGACCGTCTTCAACGAAGCGGGGAAGAGGCCCATCATTCAGGAAGCGGAGCAGAGAATCCTTCTCTCACCGCCACAAGACCGGGGGCCCCAGGTCTCGCTTCTGAGACCTGGGTTTCGCAGAACGCTCAGGATGTCCAGAACGCACCCAAAACCACCCCACCCCCCGCCCCCAAGTACTTCGAAGGCTGTCTCCCCATCGAGGAGATCGCCCGCCGAGGCCACGACACTCTCCGCTTTGGCCCCATGAAGCCCGCCGGGCTCACCAACCCGCGCACCGGCCGCTGGCCCTATGCCGCCGTCCAGCTCCGGCAGGAGAATCTCCGCGCCGACTCTTGGAACATCGTCGGCTTCCAGAATCACATGAAGTACTCCGAACAGGCCCGCGTCCTCCGCCTCATCCCCGGCCTCGAGAACGCGAAGTTCCTCCGCTACGGCCAGATCCACCGCAATACCTACCTCAACTCGCCCGCCGTCCTCACCCCCACGCTGCAGCTCAAGGACCACCCCCGCATCCTCATCGCCGGCCAGCTCAGCGGAGTCGAGGGTTATACCGAATCCATCGCGGGAGGCCTGCTCGCCGGACGCTTCGCCGCCGCCCTCGCCCACGGCCGCATCCCCGAGCCTCCGCCACGCGAGAGCGCGCACGGCTCGCTCATTCACTACATCACCCATAGCGAGGCCAAAAACTTCCAGCCCGCCAACGTCACCTTCGACCTGTTGCTGCCCCTCGAAGAGGAGCTGCGCAAGAAGATCCGCGACAAAAAAGAGCGCCACCGCATTCAGTGCGAACGAGCTCTCGAGGCCTGGGACCAGTGGCTCTCTCGTTCCACCGAATGAGCCACGCCCACCCCGCAAAGTGTCATCCATCCTGAGCGTTTGCGCGTGCAGCATGGCGTAGCGGTCAAGGTCAGCCTTAAGCGTGGCCGGACACGAGAAGGGTCACCTTAATGCTATCGGTCTTCGGTAGCGGCCCCAGCCGTAGCTTCTTTGTGGACGTTACTCATGGCGTCCTTCCTCGCTGGACAAAGAGCGGCTGATAACTGGTCGTGAAACCGTTGGCAGCGGCTTTTACGCCGTCGCGGGCCTGCTGTAAAGCCGTGAAGATGCGCGGCACATGCTCCAGAAACAACTTGCCCGCGCGGGTCAAACGGGTACTGCGCGAGGTACGCGCGAAAAGCTGTGCGCCCAAGTCTTCTTCGAGTTCCTTGATCGCCCGCGACAGAGGGGACTGCTCAACGTGCAGCCGTTCTGCCGCACGGGCGAAATGGAGTTCTTCGGCAACGGCTAGGAAACAACGAAGATGATGTCGTAATTCCACACCGTTAACCCGACAAGAGCGGACGGTACCATCAAAAATGTAGGCTCGAACCAGCTTGTACGCCGTGTCGAGGTGCCTCAACCTTGACACGCAGGGCAATCACCAGTGCCGCAAGCAGCATCACGATGCCTGCGGTAACGAACACCCCCGTGACACCTCCAAAGCCGAAAACCATGCCACCCAAAGCGGCGCCGGCGGCAATGGAAGATTGCACCGACGCCACTACCATCCCGCCTGCGCTTTCAGCTTGATCAGGCACCGCGCGGGCCACCCAGTTCGACCACGCCACCGGCACGCCACCGAATGCCATACCCCAAAGCACCACCAGCAGCGTTAGCCCTGTCATTTGAATGGGCAGCGCCACCATGCCCAGTGCTGCCAAGCCGACCAACGCAGGCATCACGACCAAGGTCATATGCAGGCTACGCTCCATCAGCCAACCGACCAGCAGCGTGCCTACGAAGTTGGCTATGCCAAAACCCAGCAGCATCAGGGCCAGTCCATCGACATCAACATGCACCACACTTTCCAGAGCAGGCCGGATGTAAGTGAACAGAGCGTATTGGCCGGTATGTGCGAGCACGCAACCTATCATCCCAATCCCGATTCCGGGTCGGCGCAGTAACTCCAGTACCGACGCCGTTCGTGCCGTTTTGCGCGGCGCCATTCGCGGTAGCGTGAACCATTGGAAGGCAAACGTTACCAAGCCGACTGCGGCAGCGGCGACGAAGGCGCTATGCCAGCCGTACAGTCCCCCCAGATAGCTCCCGAGTGGCACCGCCACGACGACCCCCACCGCAATACCACTGAAAATGATCGAGAGGGCGCGAGGCACCAATTTTTCGGGTACAAGGCGCATCGCCACGGCTGCCGCCATACTCCAGAACCCGCCCAAGGCGATGCCCAGCAGAACCCGCATCGCTAACAGCACCGCCAAGCTGGACGATAGGGCAACCAGCAGATTGGACGCGATCATCAACGTGGTAAAACTCAACAGGACCACACGGCGGTCGAGCCTGCGCGTGACGCTCGGCACCAGCAAGCCTGAAAAAAGCGCCACCATGGCCGTTACAGTAACCGCTTGCCCCGCCAATGCTTCCGACACCCCGAGGCCGGCGGCCATCGGCGTCAGCAGGCTGGCCGGAAGGTATTCCGCCGTCAACAACCCAAAGACCCCCATCGTCAGCGAAAACACCGCCATCCAGGCTGGCGGCGAAGACTCCATGCCAACCGCTAACTCCGGATTGGCGTCCGATTCAGTTTCGTAAACTCGATTGCTCATCACAAAACCTAGTCTAGGAGCGATAATCAGGATGGTCTATGATGAATAGTCTGGTATTTTTGACTGAAACCCCTGAAATGAACTCGCCAGATCAGTTTGCACTGTCCTCTGACCTCATCAGCGAGCTGCTGACCGGCATGCGGCTGCGCGGTGTCCAGTACCGCCGCATCCAGACCGGGCCGGCTTTCGGTCTGAACTTTGATGCCAAGCGTGGACACGCCTACTTCCACTATCTCGCCGTCGGCTCCGCCGTTCTGCGAACCAGGGACGGCGTCTTGCATGAGTTGTCGGCCGGCAACGCCGTGTTCATGCCCCAGGGAGAGAGCCATCAGCTTTTGTCCGGCCCGGAGATTTCGGCCCGACACATAGACAGCTTCGACGTGGCACCTCTCGGTGACACGGTAAGCGGTGTGGATACCTGCCCCAGCACTGACATTACCCCCAGCGCTATCCTCTTTTACGGGTGTATGGAGTTTGATCTTGGCGGTATGCAGGGGCTCGGCCCACTGATGCCCAGCCTCATGGTGGTCGATGCCACAGGGCAGCGCTACCCCGGACTCATGCCGATCCTCGCTTCGATGAAACGCGAAATTTGCTCGGGGCGCGTTGGTTTCGCCGGTATCCTTGCTCGCCTCGCCGATGTGGTTGCGGCCATGATCGTGCGCGGCTGGATCGAATGCGGCTGCGACAACGCATCTGGACTCGTAGCAGCATTGCGCGACCCCCGGCTGGCCCGGGCTATTTTGGCTCTCCACCGACAGCCTGGGCGCGACTGGACCGTGGCAAAGTTAGCAGCGGAGTGTCATATATCCCGCTCTGTTTTCGCGGAACGCTTTCAGGCCACGATCGGCATGCCGCCGTTACGCTATGCCATTGAACTGCGAATGCGCCTCGCCAGCCAATGGCTCATCCAGGATAGGCTGCCGATCGACGCCGTAGCGCAACGCTTGGGCTACGCCTCTCAAGCCGCGTTCAGCCGCGCGTTCAAGCGCATCACCGGTCGTCCGCCTGGCGCCAGTCGACAAGCGGTGTTGCTTCCCGCTTGAGTCGACGCTGTTCCGGTATGTGCTTCGGCCGATGGCACCAGCAGCTCAGCATTGTGATGGCCGTAAAGCGGTGATGGCCGTAAAGCGGCTGGCCGGCGGCTCTTAGATCCAGAGGGTGCTGCCGACCCCGGTTACGAAGGCGTGCCTAAGCGATCGCCATCACCATCAACACCCCCGCCCGGCCAGCACCATGTTCAGCAGCTGGCCGCCCAGTCCGCCACCAACCAGCCCGGCGACGAGATTTCCGATCGGTCCCAGGTTGAATTTCTTCAGCACCGCGCTGGCGATATTTCCGCCGACACCCCCTGCAACCAGCTCAGTCACAACTCCCGCTACATTAATCTTCCTCGAAGGAGAGATTCGGAATGGAATCCGAGCCTGTCGATGTGCATCCTTCAGGTCCATCGAGGCATTCGGAAGGTGGGGAGCCTAAGACCGAAAAGATGAACCATTTACCCACGAACCCATCGCATTGCAACCCCTTCTCGACTCCGCCCGGCATAAGGTTGTCAAGACCGCATCGGAATAACTATTTTTTATGAGCAACTTCGGGGTGCCGATTTACCCCTCCGGCTTCGCTAAAATAGAAGTACTCCCGGAAACAGAAGCCTTCCGGCAGATCCGGAAAGAATTTCCGTTCAAAACCCATTGAACCTTTTTCATTCATACTTTTTTGACAATAAGTCATTCCCTGTCAAGACTTTGGGTATAACCCCTTATATGTCAATACTTTGAAGATGTAGTCCGAAGATAAAGTATTTTAAATGAATACTTTGCGCAATATCGACGGAGGGGCCTACTCTTCCTTCTTCTTGTTTCGTGCGCGCACCTTGAACCAGATCGGCGTCCCGATGAAGCTGAAGTGCTCGCGAATCTGATTCGCCAGGAACCGTTCGTAGCTGAAGTGCAGCTTCACATCCTTGTCCGTGAACAGCACGAAGGTCGGAGGCGCGACCGCAGCCTGCGTCATGTAGTAGATCCTGATCCGCTTCGACATCGGCACCGAAGCCTTCTGAAAGTCCACCCGCTCGAGGAAGCGGTTCATGTTCCCCGTCGTGACGCGCTTGCGCCGCTCCCGCGCCACCAGCTCGACCTTCTTGAAGACCTGATCGACGCCCTTGCCCTCCGCCGCCGAGATGAACAGCAGAGGAGCATAGTCCAGATACTTCAAAGCGTCCCGCACCTGCTGCTCGTAGACCTTCTTGTCCGCCGGAGCCTTCCCATCCGTGCGGTTGGTCGTGACCGCGTCCCACTTGTTCACCACGATGATCACACTCCGTCCGCTCTCATGAGCGTAGCCGCCGATGTTCGCGTCCAGAGCCGTGACCCCCTCCACAGCATCGATCAGCAGCAGCGAGACGTCGGCCGCCTCCAGATGCTTCCGAGCCATGATGACCGAAAGCTTCTCCGCCATCAGCGTGGTCTTCCCCTTGCGACGGATGCCCGCCGTATCGACGAAGCGGAACAGGTGTCCGTCGCGCTCGACCACCTCGTCGACGGCGTCGCGCGTGGTTCCCGCGATCGGTGACACGATGGCGCGCGTCGTGCCGGTGAGAGCGTTCAGCAGGGTCGACTTGCCGACGTTCGGCCGGCCGATGATCGCGATCTTGGTCTCCAGCTGCTCGTACTCGCCGTGCGTGCGCAGCTTGCGAGGCCGCGCCGTGTTTTGGTCCCCGGCGGCACCGTCCTCGTCCTCCTCCATCTCATCGCCCGCCGTGAGCATGACCTCGGTCGGCTCCTCGGCGACTGTCTCCGTCGGCAGCGAGGCGAAGACCTCGTCCAGCAGGTCGCCGACGCCGGTGCCGTGCTCGGCGGAGACCGGAAGCACGTTGCGAAAGCCCAGAGAGCGGAAGTTCTCCGCCCCGGCCAGCAGCTCGGCCGTATCCATCTTGTTGACCGCCAGGAAGACCGGCTTGCTTCCGCGTAGAAGCAGCCGCGCCAGCTCCAGGTCGGGCGAGGCAAGCTCGGTTCGGCCGTCGACGACCATCATGACCGTGTCGGCCTCCTCGAGCGCGATCTGCGCCTGCCGAAAGATCTCGCCCGGAATCAGGGCCTCGTCGTCCGGGACGACGCCGCCGGTGTCGACCACGCGGACAATGCGTCCGGCCCAGTCAATCTCGCCGTAGATACGGTCGCGCGTGATGCCGGGCTCGTCGCCGACGATGGAGCGGCGCGATCCGGTGAGACGGTTGAAGAGCGTCGATTTGCCGACGTTCGGCCGTCCGCAGATGGCGATGAGTGGCGACTGCGTGTCGACCGCTTCTTTCTCCGTGTCGTAGCGCGTAGCCTCGACCTCGGCCCTGCGCCAGTCGCGCTGCTCCTGCACCTCGTCGACGTCTTCCACGCCCGCGCCGCGCGAAGCGAGAGACTTCGCTCCAGCTCGCGCCGGACGAACAGCCGCGCGTGGAGCTGGCGGTTGCGCCGAGCGCCTGGTTGAGCCCGCAGCCTCAGAACGCAGCGTAATGCGCGCCTCACGCTCCGGCGACTTCTTCGGCGTGCGCTTCAACTTCTCCGCCGCCGCCTTCCTGGCCGCGAGCTCCTTGCGTTTGCGCGGGTCGACGGCGCCGGTGGTCGGCGTGACCTTCGGTGCGCGGCCCTTCTTGGGCCGGGTGCTGGCCTGACGGTGTTTCTTTCCCAGCCGCTTCTGATCGCTTTTTGCCACAGGAGATTCCAGCTTTCTCCTCGCGGCACTTCCGCGGCGAGGTTATTCCAAAGTCGTTATTGCGAGCAGTTCTCCTGATGCTGTGATCCGCGATGAGATCGCCGAAAGCCGTTTTCTTTGAAAGGAAGCGGCGCAAACATCTCGATTCGCCCCATATTTCAGGAGAACTGTTATGCGGGCGTTCGCCGCAACCTGTCTATTATAGAAACGAGCGAGGGTTTTGCCGCTTCTTCGCCCCTGTTTCTGTCGTCCATGTCCACGTCTTCCCCCATCACGATCCTGCCCCGGGCTCTTGAGCCGGGCGAGCACCTGCCCTCGCTGCGTGAGTTCTTTGCGCCGGGCGGTATTCTGTCGCGCTCGTCGCTCGCCTTCGAGCATAGGCCTGGACAATACGAGATGGCGCGCGCGGTCGAGAAGGCATTTGAAGACAAGCGCCACCTGATCGTCGAGGCCGGGACTGGAACCGGCAAGACGCTGGCCTACCTGCTGCCCGCGCTGCGCAAGGCGCGGGCCGAGCAGCAGCGGGTGATCGTCTCGACCGGGACCAAGAACCTGCAGGAGCAGCTCTACTTCAAGGACATTCCCTTCCTCGAGTCTCTGCTGGGACCCTTGAAGGTCTGCTACATGAAGGGCCGCGGCAACTATCTGTGCCGGCACAAGCTCTACGCCCTGCGCGACAACCCTCTGCTCAACGGCCTGGAAGAGATCGAGCAGTTTCACGCCATCGCCGCGTGGGAGAAGACGACCGAGACCGGCGACCGCGCCGAGATCGACGCTCTGCCCGAGGCCTCCGCGCTGTGGCACAAGATCGATGCGCGCACCGAGGCCTGCCTGGGCCAGAGCTGCCCGGACTGGGAGCGATGCTTCGTGACCGCGATGCGGCGCAAGGCGCTCGAGAGCGACATCGTCATCGTCAACCACCATCTCTTCTTCGCTGATCTCAGCATCAAGCAGCAGGCCGCGAACGCTCCCGACGCGGGCATCCTGCCGGAGGCCGCGGCGGTGGTCTTCGACGAGGCGCACGAGCTCGAAGAGATTGCTTCGAACTACTTCGGCATCGGCCTGAGCACGCAGCGTGTGGACGAGCTGGTGCGCGATGTGGAGATTATGCTGCGCTCCAAGCAGGCCTCGACCTCCGCGATCGAGAGCGCGTGCGGAACCCTGCAGAACCGTTCGCGCATGTTCTTCTCCGCGCTTCCTGAAGATGCGAACGGCGCGGGACGCATGCCCTTCCTGCACCGCGCCGAGTTTCTCGAAGAGAGCGGAGACTATTACACAGCGACGTTGAATGCGCTGACGAAGCTCGAGGGCGAGCTGGAGCGGGTGAGGAATGTGGACGAGGCCGCCGGCCTGCGCAAGAGAACTTCGGACATTCGAGCGCATCTGAACTTTCTGCTCGAGGCGAACGACGACAATACCGTCTTCTGGATCGAGCGCCGCGCCGTGGGTGGAGTTCGTGCCTCGACGCGCGGCCACACGGCATACAACACGCATCTGCAGGCGACGCCCATCGATGTCTCGGAGCTGCTGTCGACGGCGCTGTTCGACAACTACTCGAGCGTGGTGCTGACCTCGGCGACGCTGACGGTCTCGGGAGGCTTCGAGCATCTCCGCAAGCGGCTGGGCCTGATTACGGCGCGAGAGCTGATCGTTCCATCGCACTTCAAATACGAGCGGCAGGCATTGCTGTATCTGCCCCCGACGATGCCCGATCCCCGCGAGCCGGAGTTCACCGACCGCGCCGCCGAGCGTATCCGGCGCGTGCTCGAGATCACGAAGGGACGCGCCTTCTGCTTGTTTACCAGCTACAGCCAGATGCGCATCATTTACGAGCTCATGCTGGCAGAGCTTCCTTATCCTCTGCTGTTGCACGGGACCGCGCCGCGTCATGTGCTGATCGAGCAGTTTCGCGAGCGGCCGAATGCCGTGCTGTTCGGAACCTCGAGCTTCTGGCAGGGCGTCGATGTGCAGGGCGAGCAGCTGAGCTGCGTAATTATCGACCGGCTTCCGTTCGCGGTCCCGACCGATCCGGTGGTCGAGGCGCGGATGCGTGCCATCGAAGCCTCAGGCGGCAAGCCGTTCTTCGACTATCAGATACCAAATGCCGTCATCACGCTGAAGCAGGGATTTGGGCGGCTCATTCGTTCGCTTGAAGATCGCGGCGTTCTGATGCTGCTCGATCCTCGCATTCAGCGTCAGCGCTATGGCCGCATCTTTCTCGACAGCCTTCCGCCGTATCGGCGAACGACCGAGATCTCCGATGTGGAGGAGTTCTTTGCCGAGAAGACTGTGCCGCAGGCGGAAGCCGAAGAGAGCCAGCGGGCCGTAGAATAGAAGCTATCCATGGGACGGAATCTCTTCATTCTGGCTGCAACGCTTGGCGTGCTCGCAGCGATCTCCTGCGGGGTGGCCTACACCAACATCGCGCAGCAGCCGGGGTCGCCCGGCGACGTGTCGTTGTGGAGGACGACGGGGCTGGCGTTGCTGGTGCTGGCTCTGGTGGTTGCCCTGGGCGGAATTCTCTCGTCGCTGTTCGAACAGGCCGAGCGGAGGGCCGAAGAGGATCGCCTCCGGCGTCGTTCTAAGCCTTAGAAGGTGGCCGAAACGTTACAATGAGAAGAAGGGCAGACCGCGCCACTCTTCTCCTTATCTCGCGCGGATCCTTGAAAGGTATTGGGAAAGCATGTTTGAGGTTACTGTCGAAGCGGGATTCTCCTCCGGTCACTACCTGCGCAACTATCGCGGCAAGTGCGAGAATCCGCATGGCCACAACTACAAGGTCTTCGTTACGCTGATCGGCGAGGAGCTGGACGAGGCCGGCCTTCTGCTGGACTTCAAGCTGCTGAAGCAGGTGATGCGGCCGGTGGTGGAGTATCTGGATCACCAGATGATCAATGACCTGGAGCCGTTCGTCACGTTGAATCCTTCGGCGGAGAACCTGGCGCGCTACTTCTATGAAGAGACCGCAAAGCAGCTGCGCGAGATGACCTCGGGCCGCGTGCGCGTGAAGGACTGCACGCTGTATGAGACCGACACGAGCTTTGCGCGCTACTACGAGTAGCCTGTTATGCATCTGATTGAGCTTTATAAATCGGTCCAGGGCGAGAGCTCGTTCGCCGGGCTGCCGTGCATCTTCGTGCGACTGGCAGGCTGCAATCTGCGCTGCGCGTGGTGCGATTCGGAGTACACGTTTACCGGGGGCAAGCCCTTTACGGAAGATGAGGTCGTCGCGCAGATCGAGGCGCTGGCTCCTTGCACGTTGATCGAGTTCACCGGCGGTGAGCCGATGCTGCAGGCGCGGGAGCTGCTCCCGCTGATGAGTCGTCTGCTGGCCGCCGGGTACACGCTGATGATCGAGACCTCGGGCGAGCGTCCGCTGGCGGAGGTTCCAAAGGCCGTGCACAAGATCGTGGATGTGAAGTGTCCGGGCGCGGGTGCGGCGGCGAACAGCTTTCGCATGGAAAACCTCGAGGCTCTGACGAAGAACGACGAGGTGAAGTTCGTGATCTCGGATCGCGTGGATTACGAGTTTGCACGGGACTTTATTCGCGAGCATGCGCTGGAGACGAGGGCAGGGCAGATCCTGCTGTCGCCGGCGTTTCAGAAGGCTCCGAGCCCGCTGCGGACGGCCGACAACATGGCGCTCGATCCGCGCAAGCTGGTCGAATGGATGCTTGAAGATGGGCTTCCGGCGCGGCTCTCGCTGCAGATCCACAAGTTCGTCTGGGAGCCGCAGAAGAAGGGTGTCTAGCGAGGCGCTGGCGGCTGGGTCGCGGCATCGGATGCGTGCGACGCGGTGATCTGGTCGTCGGGCGAGCTCCGATTCAGTGCGCTCAGGGGAACGGCGATCTTCGAGAGGCTGCCCATGAGAATAGCGAGATCGAGCTTCATGTAGTTCATCCGGACGCGAAGGTCGTAGAGCATGGCCTGGCGGTCGTCGAGGTCGGCGATGGATTGTCGCACCTTCTGGCCGGGCAGACTGACGAGGCGGTCAACCTTCTGCTGACCCTGGTCGGTCTTGGGATCGGGAATGCGGCCGATATCGACCCAGTTTTTGATCAGCCGGTCCTGGCGTGAGAGGCCGTCCTCGTCATTAGGAGCGATGGCGTCCATGAAGGAGACGACGACCTGCGGGTAGACGTTGTTGACGTCCGAGGGGTGTTCGAAGACCTCGCTGAGCATGTTGCTCTGGACCATGAGCTCGTGAGATTCCCCTTTGCTGACGCGGAGCCCAGCGAAGGAGAGAGAGGTGGCGGCCGCGCCGCCGAGGACGCCGAGCACGGAGGCGGCGTTGTCGTGCGAGGTGAAGCCGAGCGCCGAGCTTGCGGTGCCGGCGACGCCTCCCAGCACCAGCGCCATCAGGTTGAGGTGGTCGACGCGGGTGTCGCGGCGCGAGGTGAGATAGTTCTGGAGCTCGCGAATCTCGCCGATCTCGGCGTCGACGGCCTCGGCGGAGGCATCGACCTGGAGTGAGGCCGAGGTGACCTGGAGGAGCGCCTGTTGCTGCAGGTAAAGGAGCTCGAAACGGTCGGAGGTGTCGGGATGAGCGGCCAGATCGCGCAGCCGGTCGTAGACAGGTTTTACACCGATGGCTGCGGCGGTCTGTTCGGCCGAAAGGGGAAGCTCCATGTCGGCGGCCGCACGGGGACGGCTCTGCGCAAAGACGGTCGCGCAGAGGCAGAGGATTGCCAACAATGTGAGCGCCCGGCGGCGCAGGCTGGCGAGCATGGCGACAGTCTAGGATGCGTGGAGTCACGCGGAGATTTGTTTTCTGTTATTTTCGCGGAACGATCTTCTGCAGCTTTACGGCATTCGAGAGCTGTTCCGATGCGCTAGCATTCTTTTCATGCGTCTTTTCTCCGTTTTTCTGCTGGCCGCCGCAGCTTCGTGCGCCCTGGGACAGGCTGCGCCAAAGCCCATCGAGGTCAAGGTCGTGGTCGTGAATATGTTCGAGGTCGGCGCCGATACCGGGGATGCGCCGGGCGAGCATCAGTACTGGGTCGAGCGCGAGCATCTGGATACGGTCCTGCCCTTTCCCGAGGGTTACCACGATCTGCGCATGAACAAGGATGGGGTGCTTGGCGTTGTGACGGGCGTGGGTACGGCTCGAGCGGCGGCGACGATGATGGCCCTGGGCCGCGATCCTCGTTTCGACCTGACGCATGCTTACTTCGTGGTTGCGGGGATCGCGGGCATTGACCCGCATATGGGCTCGCTGGGCTCGGCGGTCTGGGCCGACTATGTGGTCGATGCCGATCTGGCCCACGAGATCGATGCCCGGGAGATTCCGCCGGACTGGAAGACGGGCTATGTACCGCTGGGCAGGTCCACCCCATACGAGCAGCCGCGGCAGGCGCGCTTTGGCGACGACGGCAATGTCTATCGGCTCAATCCGGCGCTGGTGGACTGGGCGTTCAGCCTGACGCGCGAGATTCACCTTGAGGACACACCGGGGATCCGCGAGCGCCGGCAGCAGTTCTCGCCCGAGGCCGCCAAGCGTCCGCCGTTTGTGCTGCGCGGCGGCGAGATGTCGGGCTCGACCTTCTGGCATGGAAAGCTGTTGAGTCAGTGGGCGCACGACTGGGTGAGCTACCAGACCGACGGCAAGAGCACGTATGCGGTCTGCGGCATGGAGGATACGGGAACCCTGCAGTCGCTGACCTGGCTGGCGCGCGCGGGAAAGATCGACATCGACCGCGTGCTGGTGCTGCGGACGGCGTCGAACTACGATCAGCAGCGTGAGGGAGCGACGGCGGCCCAGAGCCTGGCTGAGACGAAGATCCGGCAGTACAGCGCATACATGCCCTCGCTGGATTCGGCCTATCGCGTGGGTCATGTCGTGGTGGACCGGCTGGTCGCGGACTGGAGCGAGACGCGGGAGCATCTTCCAGCAGCGGGGAAGTGAGCGAAGGATAAAGGCCAGGCGCTGCCGCGCGGGCCACTACGCTCGGCCGCCCCGCAAACGAAGACCTGTTTGTGGAGACCCCGTTACGGGCGGTCGGTCACTTCGTGACGCGTATGTCGGCTTCGCTGTGGGCCTCCCTTCGGTTCGGCGCGAAGATTTATGCAAGCGACCAACGGGAGCCCCACCCCAAAGGGCAACTACGCGTCACGAAGTGACCGCCCCATGCGCAGTGGGCCCGGCCGGCAGGCCATTGTCTTGAATAAGTCGATACAGTCTTAGTCGATGGCGCGGCGGACGATCCGGCGTGTCGTCTCGGTGACGACCCCGAAGGCGATGTTCGAGGCCATCTCGCCGAAGTGCTCGCGCGTGGTCTGGGGTTCGGGTCGGGCTGAGATTCCCGCGGCGGCGAGCGCTGCTCCAAGCAGGGGGATGGTTGTGTCATGAGCGAGCGGCACCATGGCCATGCCGAAGCTTGCGCCGAGTTTGGAGGTCACGGGAGGGTAAAGCTCGGCGAAGGCGCCATAGGCTGCTCCTACGGCGGCTCCGAAGCCCCAGTGAGTCCCACTCTGACGTTCGCTCCGCTCGCGCCCCTGGAGACTCTCGAGCGGCGCGGAGGACTCCGACTCGACGCCGGGGAGCTGGGAATGCACCTTCTCGATGGAAGATTTGACGGCGGTGGCGAGAAGTCCGCCAACGAGTCCCGCGAGCGCTCCCTTCACGATGGATCTCGACCGTGTGCTCACTCGTTCACCTCGATGCGGCTCCTCTTGGAGAGCCCGAATGGATTAGCCCTTTGCACGTAGGATGCACTGCCGAAAGGTTCTGGCTGCGCCTGGAAGCTGAAATTGTTTGACGCTAGCCGACGTAGGCCGCGGCGTCGGTCGAATCGTGGCCTGCGCCGACGCCCATACTTCGGAAGAAGAGGGTCAGCAGCGCCGAGACTGCGAGGTTGATCAGCAGCGCCGGAACCGCCGCGTACATCGCATACGTTCCCCCGAGCCACGCCGGAAGATGCAGAGGGTAGACCGAACTCTTCAGCTGCAGCGAGGCTGCCATAGCGGTTCCCGTGGCCATTCCGGCCGCCCATCCTGCAATCAGAGCCCAGGGATGAAGCCAGCGCGAAAAGACGCCGATGACGACCGAAGGCACAAGCTGGCAGATCCAGATGCCCCCCAGCAACTGCATCTCGATGGCGTAGGGCGCGGGAAGGTAGAGCACGAAGATGAGGGCTCCGAACTTGACGACGAGCGAGACCACCTTGGCCATTCCGGACTCTTCGCTGGGCAGCATCTTGCGCCCCGCGAAGGCACCGTAGAGGTTGCGGGTGAAGAGGTTGGATGCGGCGATGGACATGATCGCGGCGGGAACCAGGGCGCCGATGGCGACGGCGGCGAGGCAGAAGCCGGCGTACCATTCTGGAAAAGAGTTGAGGAAGAGGAGGGGAACGGCGGCGCTGGTGTCCTTGGTGTGAATTCCCGCGGCAAGCGCGAGATAACCCAGCAAAGCGATCAGGCCGAGCAGAAAGCTGTAGGCCGGGAGCATGGCCGCGTTGCGCCGGACGACGTTGGCGCTCGAGGCCGAGAGGACGGCCGTCGCGGTGTGCGGGTAGAGCATCAGGGCCAGCGCCGATCCGATCGCGAGCGTGGAGTAGCCGAGGAATTGTGTCGGTTTGAGGAAGATGGTCGCAGGCGGTGTGTGACCTGCGAGGATGTGATTGGCCATCGCGAAGACATGCCTGTAGCCGCCGAGCTTGATGGGGATAAAGATCAGGGCGGACAGGACCATGACGTAGAGCATGACGTCCTTGACGATGGCGATTACGGCAGGGGCGCGCAGACCGCTCGAGTAGGTGTAGGCGGCCAAGATGATGAAGGCGGCGGCCAGGGGCCACTCGCCATGGAGTCCCATCGCCGCCAGTACCACCTTCATGCCGACCAGCTGCAGGGCGATGTAGGGCATCAGCGCCAGGACTCCCGTGAGGGCGATGGCGACGGTGAGCCAGCGGTTGCCGTAGCGGCCTTCGACGAAGTCGGCGAAGGTGATGTAGCCGTGGCGATGGCAGACGCGCCAGAGTTGGGGAAGCACGACCATCATGTAGGGGTAGGCGATGACGGCGTAGGGGACGGCGAAGAACCCCATCGCTCCGGCGCCATAGAGCGCGGCGGGAACGGCGATGACGGTGTAGGCGGTGTAGAGGTCGCCGCCGATCAGAAACCAGGTGATCCAGGTTCCGAAGCTGCGGCCGGCCAGACCCCACTCTTCAAGCGAGGCAATGCCGGCAGCGGGTCTTCTCCACCTCGCCGCCCAGAAGCCTGCCAGCGTGACCAAAAGAAAGAAGACGCAGAAGACAGCGAGCGCGGTTGCGTGCAATCGAAGGGACTCCCCTGAATTTCGGATAGGAGCCATGTTACTGCATGTGCTTGTTTGTTCCCGCCCTCTCGGAAGGAATCAGGATGGAAAGAGGCTACAGCCCGCGACCGGCGTCGTTCCATTCGTAGGTGACGACGCCGAGGTCGCCGAGGGTTTTGAGGACGGATTCGAGGTTGCGCCGCACCTCGGGTCTTGCGCTGACCGGAATCTCGTGCGCTTCTTCGACCGCCACGACACGGCCGTAGGGCCAGGCGGACGCGGGAATGGCGTTGAGGGCCGCCGGAAGGTCGTTGACGCGGACGTCGAGATTGCGGCGGCGGGCGCCGACTGGGCGCAGCATGCCGCCCTGCCCCAGGGGGCTGGTGTTGGCGTCGGCGATTAGAACATGCAGCGTGACCATGCCGCCCTGCACGGTGAGGTAGGGATTCTCCCATGTGGTGAGATTATGGACCGCCATGTAACGGGTCTTCGAGGGAGGAGGGATCTGCTCCAGCTGCTGGCGCATGTCGTTGATAGCGGCCTGTCGCTGCTCGGCGAGGGATGCGGAGGGGACGTTCGCAGCGGAGCTTCCGGTGCATCCGGTGAGCGTGAGGGGGAGAAGGGGCAGGCTGGCGAGGGCGACCCCGAGGGAGAATCGGCCGATGGAGGTTCGCATATCGATTATCAGGATACCAAGGCCGGGTGGAATGGGGAGAACTGCGCTGCCGCGCAGTGGGCCCGCGCGGCAGTGCAGTTCTCCTCCCCAGGCTAGCGGCCTGCCCATGTTGGAACGCGTTTCTCGAGGAAGGCCTGCACACCCTCCGATTTGTCCTCGGTCGCCGCGAGGCGTCCAAAGATCCTGCTCTCGAGCCGCAGGGCGTCCTCGAGGTCGCGATCGACTCCTTTGGAGACGGCTTCAAGGCAGGCCGTGACGGCGAGCGGGGCCATGGAGAGGATGGCGGCGGCAAGTTCACGGCCGTGGGCAAGCAAATCGGCCGCAGGAACGACCTCGTCGACCAGCCCCAGCCGCAGGGCCTCGGCGGCGCTGATGCGCTCGCCGGTCAGCATCATCTTCAATGCAGCCGATGGACCGATCAGCCGCGGCAGGCGCTGAGTTCCGCCATAGCCGGGGATCAGGCCGAGCCTTGCTTCGGGCAGGCCGAGTTTTGCGGTATCGGCGGCGATGCGAAGGGTGCAGGCGAGGGCTAGCTCGCAGCCGCCACCGAGGGCGAAGCCGTTGATCAGCGCGATGACCGGCGTGTCGCAGGTCTCGATGAGGCGAAAGATGCGCTGGCCGCGGCGGGAGAGTGCCTGTGCTTGAAACCGGCCGATCTCGGCGAGCTCCTTGATATCGGCGCCCGCAGCAAAGGCCTTTTCGCCGGAGCCGGTGAGCAGGATGACCCGCACGGAGGCGTCTTTGGCCAGGTAGGTGAAGACGTATTCCAGATCGTCGAAGACCTGCGCGTTGAGGGCGTTGAGAACCTGCGGGCGTTTGAGGGTGACGGTCGCGATTCGGCCCTCGATCTCGCAGAGCAGGGTATCGGAGAGGATGGCTTCGGAGGCGGCTGCGTCTGGCATAGATCTCCTTTGTAAATCTTTCGTCACCTTCTGTTGCAGATCTGCGCCTGGTGTAAGGGCTTTGAAGGGATAACGATACAATCGAACCTATGATCAAGGGAATGACGCTGATACGCGAGGTGGCCTCGGACGAGGCGCTCGACCGGTTGAGCCGCCTTCTGCTCTCGCTGGGATTCGAGGAAGGGAAGGGCTGGAAGCAGGAGAGCAGCCGCGGGGCGGCGATGCTGGCTCCCCTGGGAAATCTGGAGCTGGTCGCGGGAACGATACATGACGCTCCAACGATTTTGATCGAGGTCTTCGGACTCGACGCGGTTCACTCCGCAGTGGAGCAGTGGATGCAGGCGAACTATCGCAGCGAAGAGGTGGCTCTTCTGCTGACCAGGCCCGAGCCGACGAGCTGGAACAGCCGCCTGTTTCGGGTGAAGCTGCGGGACGGGGCTGTCGTCGGGAGCGGGGATGGACTGGAGCTGGGATTCTGGCAGTCGGAGAACCCTCTGCACAATAAGCCTGTGGCGATCGAGGGCGATCTCTCGGCGGCGGGGATGAAGTTTGCGATCGTGACGGCGCGCTGGAACGCGGTGATTACCGACCGCCTTCTGCAAGGCTCGCTCGACGCTCTGCATCGCAGCGGAGCGGCCCGGGGCGACATCGAGATCGTTCGCGTGCCGGGAGCATGGGAGGTGCCTTCTGCGGCCCGTACGTTGGCGGAGACGAAGCGATTCGACGGCATCATCACGCTCGGCTGTCTCATTCGAGGGGAGACCGCGCACTACGAGGCGATCTATAACGAAGTTGCTCGCGGCATCGGACAGTCGCAGCAGGACACCGGCATTCCCCACGCCTTTGGCGTGCTGACCTGCGAGACGTTGGAGCAGGCGCTGGACCGCGCCGGCATCAAGGCCGGGAACAAGGGCTTCGAGGCGGCGATTGCGGCGATCGAGATGGTTTCGATCCAACGCAAGATCCGGGCGGAAGAGGGTGGGCGGTAATGGGGACGAGACGCAAATCCCGCGAGCTGGCCATGCAGATGCTCTTTCAAGGCGACCTGGGCAAGCAGACTCCCGAACAGGTCGCGAAGCTCTTCTGGGACTCCCGCGACGATGTCGATGACGACACGCGCGCCTTCGCCGAGGATATCTATCGCGTCGCCACCAACCGGCAGCCGGAGATCGACAAGATGATCGAGGCGCATGCGCAGAACTGGCGGCTGGAGCGGATGGCTGTGGTCGATCGCAACCTGATCCGCGCGGCCGTGGCCGAGATGCTAGGAAGTCCGAGTACCCCGGCGGCGATCATCATCAACGAGTCGCTGGAGGTGGCGCGGCGGTATGCGGCGCCGGAGTCGGTGCAGTTCCTCAACGGCGTTCTGGATGCGATTGCCCGCGATCTTCTGAAGCAGCGTTTAGGCTGAAACAGGCGCTGCCGCGCGGGCGTCCTACACGGACGGCGCCCACTTCGTGGGATGTATGCCGACTTCGCCATGGGCCTCCCATTGGTCGGCGCTAAGATTCTTCCAGCGACCAACGGGAGCCCCACCCCAAAGGGATTATGCGTCACGAAGTGACCGCGTAGTGGGTTCGGCCGGCAGGCCATTCTTTTTTCCTGAAAATCCCGCACCGTATATCCTGCAAGTAAAAAGCCCTCTCGGTTCGAGAGGGCTTTTTACTTGCAGGCTGGGAATGAGGCTCCTACGAGGTCGCCTTGCGAGGATGCTGGACGATCAGGTTGGGAGGGACCACCGTGGATGGATTGTCGGTGTTGACGTCGATGTACTGCGGCAGGTTTGGGGTAATGGACTGGGATGGCGTATCGGTAAGGGTCTTCGTATTGACGAGGTGCACCTTGTTGTCGCCGGAGGTCCCGACGAAGACCGTGAGGTCGTCCGAGCTGATGGCGGCGGCCACGGGAGCAGTCGCACCGGTCAGCTGGACTGGGGTCACGGTACCGGTCGCTGGGGCATAGGCGGGAAGAACGCCCGAGCTGCCGGTGTAGGTGATGAAAGCCAGGCTCGAGTTCGTGGTGGGGAGGACGCCTGTGATGGTGTCAGCCGTCACGCCCAGTGGATGTGAATTCAGCGCCGACACAAAGGGGCTGAAGTAGTCCGAAGCCACGATGGTGGGGCAGCCTCCCTGGGGCGGCCACTGCAGTCCCGCCGGAGGATTCTGTGGCTGGGGATAGTAGGGATCGTTTGAAGGGGGAGAAGGCGGAAGAGCCTTATTGAAGGTTATGTCCGTGATGGATCCGCCGCTCGAAGCGGTGGCTCCGATGACATGGAGCCCATCGTCGGTCGCGACGATCCGGTCGGTCACGGCATTTTGCGTATCGGCCAGCGGGTAGAAGTTGTTGGTGACGCTCTGGTCTGGATTCACCGTCGTGCTGGCGCAGTAGCTGCGTCCGGTTGTCTTGGACCCTGCAAGATAGGCGCCGATGGCCGGTACGGTGATGGCGACATCGGAGGCGGGGTTGGGCAGGGCGACCTGCGACCAGCCATTGAAGGTGGAATGGACCAACATCTGGTTGGTGGGGGCGATCTTCTGCGGATTGGTCGGATCGTTCGGGTCGGGCGTTCCCAGGGTGATGTAGACGGTCTGGTTGTCCTGCGTGAATTCGGCGTGGGTGGCGACCCCGCCGAAGGTCGTGGTGACGCCGCCGCTCGCCGTCGTGGTGGTGCCTGTACCGGTTGTTCCTGTTCCAGTCCCGGTGCTCGAGCTTGTGCCGGTGCCAGAGCTGGTGGCCGTGGAATAGAGATAGACGAGCTGCTTGCGCGGATCGGAGATAACCAGGGTTCCGCCATCAGGCGATACCGCCAGAACCTGGCCGGCTACAGAGGCGTCCTCGCGCGAGAGGCTGTTGGTCGTGGCCGTGAAGACCATCAGCTCGGTCTCGGTTCCCATGTAGATCGAGGCCCCATCGTTGGACATGACCATGGAGTTGGGGGCGAAGGGAAGCCGCACGGGAGTTCCGAAGGTCGGATTGGTGAAGTCGACCGGGAGGATGTAGCGGGACTGCGTGCTTCCCACCCAAATCTGGGAGCTGTTGCTGCCCGGCGTCGTGATGTTCACCGGGTTCGAGGCGACGGGCTTGCCGTTGGCGAGCAGACCGATCTGATTATTCGGAGATTGGTTGCAGGTGGGAGGCTGGCAGATGGCAGTGATGGCCGCCGCTCCAGGAAAGACCGGCGTAACGATGCCGGTCGAGGCCACCGGAACGGTGATCGGAGTGGTGGAGACGAAGTTCAGGCTGAGGCCGGTCAGCGTGGTGCCGTTTTTGTCGATGGCGACCGCGGTCAGCGGCTGGGGATTGTTCTGGTTTACGACCGCGCTGGTGATCCCGGGCTGGGTTCCGGGAACGGTGAGGCTGATCGAGACCGGCGGGCAGGTGGAGAAAAATCCGGCGCTCGATCCGGCCTGGGTCAGGTCGGCGCTCACGATGGTGGAGCCTGGCTGCTGCGCTGTGGCGACGCCGTTCTCGTCGACCGAGGCGATGGTGGTGGTCTGAGCCGCAAAGGAGAGGTGACCGACCTGGCAGGTGATGTTGTTGCCGTTCGTATCGAAGGCGCGCCCGACGATCTGCTGGCTCTGTCCTTGGGATACGCAGGAGACGCCATCGTAAGGCGGTGCGGTGACGGTAGCCTGCTTCGAGAGCTGGCAGCAGTTGGAGGACTGGCCGGCGGCGTCGACCGCGTCATCGGTGGCGGCGCAGGCGTTGGATGGCGTTGGATTGCCCAGCGTCACGCTGGCGACCTTGGGGTGAACAAAGATCGGGAGAGGATTGCTGGTCGCTCCCGCCGAAGCCACCACATAGACGGTGCCGGTCTTGCCGGTCACATTGCAGGTCGTGTAGTCGGGGATTCCGCCGCCGGTGTTGCGATTCCAGTTTCCGGCGCAGAGCTTACCGGCGTTCGTCCCCGAGGGAACGACATCGGCGATCTGCAGAAGATCGTTGGATTGATGCCCGTTGGCATCGAAGATGCCATAGGTGTAGGCCGAGACCGTAACAGGGGTGCCGTTGCAATCGGCGGCGGTGGGCGTGGCCACCTGTCCGATTTGTCCCTGATTCAGGGAGATTCCATAGATTCTGGGCGTCAGGGTAATGGTATCGACCTGCCCGACGACCGGGCCGGTATCGCTCGAGTTGCAGAAGACCTGCTTGGTCCCGCCCTTGCCGCAACCTGAGATCGAGATACCGAATGGAATCGTAAAGAACAACAGAACTGCTAAAGTGACGAACCGACGCATTGAACCTCCCCGTTCAACCGGAAACAGCTGAACGGTTTCACCGCATATGCTGGAATTCCCGAGGCTTCAGTGTATAAAGCCGAAGTCCTATAGGCAAATAAGTAGAGCTATCTTTTTGGACTCGGCGGCCGCGGCTTTGTTGCGGCCGCCGGGCAGGTTGTTGCCGCTAGTTGGCGGGCATCTGGGTTTCGAACCAGTTAAGAGCCCTTTCGAGCACGTCGCGGCGATGCTCCGGGGCACGAAAGGCATGGCCTTCGTTGGGATAGATCACCAGCTGCGTCTTGACTCCCTGGGCGCGGAGAGCGTGCCAGAACTCGAAGCTCTGCGGAGCGGGACACTCGCCGTCGCGGTCTCCGACGACGACCAGGGTCGGGGTCTTCACCTTCTTGATGGACTCGATGGCCGAGCTCCTGGCGTAGACGGCCGGGTCGTCATAGACGCTGGCTCCAAAGAAGGGCGTCATCCACTGGTCGATGGAGTTCTCGCCGTAGTAGCTCTTCCAGTCCGAGATACCGGCTCCGGCGACCGCAGCGTGGAAGCGCGTGGTCTGGGTGACGGCGAACATGGTCATGAAGCCGCCGTAGCTCCAGCCGGTCAGTCCCTCGCGGCTCTTGTCGATGGGGAGGCGGGATTCTAGGGTGTCCATGCCCGTAAGGATGTCGCGCAGATCACCGTAACCGAAGTCCTTGATGTTGGCCTGAGTGAACTTCTCTCCCTGACCGTAGCTTCCCCTTGGATTGGGCATGAAGACGAAGTAGCCGAGGGCGGAGAAGGGAACTCCACCGTAACCGAGACCTGGCCAGCGCGGGGTGACGGCTGCGGAGGGACCCCCGTGGACGGTGACGAGGAGAGGGTACTTCTTTGTGGGATCGTAGTTGGCCGGGTAGAGCAGCCAGCCCTGGACGTGGAAGCCCTCGTTGGTCCATTCGATGTTCTCAGTCCTGCCCCAGAGCGGCTTGATGGAGTCGTTGAGGTGAGAGACCTGCTTGAGATTGTTGAGCGATCCGGCCCAGACCTCGGGCGCGTGCTCGTAGGAGCTGCGGATAAGGGCGATCTTCTGGTTCTGGGAGATCGAGACACTCATCACCGAGGTGCCTGAGGAGATGGATTCCGGCAGGGTGAGGTTCACCCTGGAGACGTCAGCGCCGGAGTTTACATCGATCGCTCCGATGTGGCTGGAGCCGCCGACATGCTCGCTGAGGTCGAGGATCGCCGGGGTAAGCCACTGGAGGAAGGCGACCGAGGCAGTGCGGTTGGGGGTAATGTTCTTTGGCTCGCCGCCGGTCGCTGGGACAAGATAAACGTCGCCTCCGGTCGAGCCCTGGTCGCTCATCAGGCCGCCAATGAAGGCGATCTGCTTCCCGTCGGGGGAGAAGCGGGGAAGGGCGATCTGCAGGCCGTGGAGGGGGCCAGAGACCTTTTGGGGATCGAGGATGGAGTGTGGGGTATGTTCCTCGGAGGGAGCGGTCTGTGTGGCGAAAGCGGTCTGTGTATAGAGCTGTGCGACCCACCAGTTGTTCTCGCCGGGAGGGTTCGCCGCGATGTAGGTGATCTGTTTGGAGTCCGGAGCCCAGCTGAACTCGTAGACGTGCAGGCTGGAAGGTGTGATCTGGGAGAGATTGCCGCTGACGACATCCACTGCGGCGACTCCCTGGACCTCGACCCCGTCCTCTCCGTACACGCCGTTCCAGGGCTTCATGGCATCGAGTGCGCCGGCCGAGCGTGTGGCGTCTTTCACGAAGAGAAAGCCGATCGATCTTCCGTCGGGCGACCAGGCGATGTCGTCCATGGAGCCGGTGACGTGGGTCAACTGGCGGGACTCGCCAGTTTTCTTCGACCAGAGGAAGATCTGGGGCTGGTCGGTGTGCTCCGCCGTGCAGGTGGAGGCGTAAGCCAGGGATTGGCTGTCGGGCGACCAGGCCGGAGCGTCGCTGCCGCAGTCATTGGCACTGGCGGAGGCGCGGAGGGTCAGCTCCTTCGCGGGGGAGGCCTCGGCGGTGTCGCTCAGGTGGAGCTCATAGCCATGGGAGGAGCGGACGGACCAGGCGACGGTCCTGCCGTCCGGGGAGATAGCGGCCTGGTTGGGAGTGCGGGTCTCGCCCAGGGTCTCGAGCACGCTGCCGATGCGAGGGTCGGAGATCTTCCTGTCTATCTGGGAGAAGGAGGGGAGAGGAAGAAGAACGAACAATGAGGCGGTGATCCAAAGGCGAGGGGTTAGTACAGACATCATGGGCTTTAGGCTAGCATCCGGCATCGTGCTGTAGACGAGGAAGATGGCCTGGTCGCGTAGGATGCGCTCTGTTCCCTTGAAAAAGACGAGAATTTACGGTGATCTTGTTGACCTCCCTTCATGAAATTGCTATTCTCAAAAGGTTCCGCAAATATCCGGAGCGCGTCCGAGGAGACGAGGATGTGGCGGGCGGAGGAAGCCCGGACAGAAGCGATGCTTTCACTCTTGAGTGGAAGATAAATTTTTGCGCTATACTGGATAAAGAAATAGAGAACCGCTGAAGTTTCATGCGGCCCATCGATTGCGAGCCTGCGACACCCTCCACCTTGGATGGGCTATGCGGGCCGGAACAGCGAAACGGAGTTGGGCAGACCTGAGGAGGGGAATCCTTGGGTGGGTTGACTCGGCCACCGTCGACTGTTTTCGTCTGGTTGTAAAGGGTTTTACAGACGCGAAGCAGGGTTACTTCGCTCGATCATCTTTGCGCGTGTCGCAAGGGGTATTCGAGGGAAGCCTTATGCGCGCCTGACACAAGTTTAGGTTTTGTCATACCAAGGAGTCCGAGTGCCTACGTTCCATCAGCTCGTCAAGCAGGGCCGCACGCCCACCCGCTATAAGACTGCCAGCCCCGCGCTGCAGGGTTCGCCCCAGCGCCGTGGCGTCTGCACCCGCGTCTACACTCAGACGCCGAAGAAGCCGAACTCGGCGCTCCGCAAGGTCGCGCGCGTTCGTCTCACCAACGGTATCGAGGTGACGACCTACATCCCGGGTATCGGCCACAACCTGCAGGAGCACTCGATTGTGCTGATCCGCGGGGGCCGTGTGAAGGATCTGCCGGGTGTCCGTTACCACGTGGTTCGCGGAACGCTCGACTCGGTCGGCGTCGCCAACCGTAAGCAGAGCCGCTCGAAGTACGGCGCCAAGCGTCCGAAGGCTGCTGCCAAGTAAATCGAAGTTTTAGCAATCAAGCCCAGCCCGTGAGAGGTTGACCGCGCTGGGGGGAGAGGGGGAAAGAAACAATGCCGAGAAAAGGTTACATCGCCAAACGTGAGGTCGCTGCCGACCCGGTTTATAACTCCACCTTGGTGACGAAGTTCGTCAACTCGATGATGTGGGGTGGAAAGAAGTCGACCGCGCAGAGCATCTTTTACACCTCGATGACAAATCTCGAACAGAAGGGCGGAGACGAGGCGTTGAAGCTCTTCAAGAAGGCCGTCGAGAATGTAAAGCCCCTACTCGAAGTGAAGAGCCGCCGCGTCGGTGGTGCGAACTACCAGGTGCCGATCGAGGTTAATCCCGAGCGCCGCACCTCGCTGGCGATCCGCTGGCTGGTGACCTACGGCCGCGCCCGCGGAGAGAAGGGCATGGTCGAGAAGTTGACCGCCGAGCTGCTCGATGCGGCCAATGGCCGTGGCGCCGCGATGAAGAAGAAGGAAGACGTTCATCGCATGGCCGAGGCGAACAAGGCCTTCGCGCACTATCGCTGGTAAGCGGCCAGATTTTCGAGTCTTTAAGATTTTAGAGTTAACGCAGTTTTACCGCGGGGAAGCCCGCAGATGAGAGATCAATCGTGGCACGCACTACACCTCTAAATCGTTGCCGGAACATCGGGATTATGGCGCACATCGACGCCGGTAAGACGACGACGACCGAGCGCATTCTCTTTTATACGGGCATTACGCACCGTATCGGCGAGGTGCACGAGGGCACTGCGACGATGGACTGGATGGAGCAGGAGCAGGAGCGCGGCATTACCATCACCTCGGCAGCGACCACCTGCACCTGGAAGAACACCCGTATCAATATCATTGATACCCCCGGCCACGTGGACTTCACGGCCGAGGTGGAGCGTTCCCTCCGCGTGCTCGACGGCGCGGTGGCCTGCTTCGACGCGGTCGCCGGTGTGCAGCCCCAGTCGGAGACGGTGTGGCGCCAGGCGACGAAGTACAAGGTTCCTCGCATCTGCTTCATCAATAAGATGGACAAGGCTGGCGCTGATGCCGTGTATGCGACCTCTACGATCGTCGATCGCCTGGGTGCGCGTGCGGTTCCGATCAATATTCAGATCGGTGCGGAGTCGAAGTTTGCCGGTGTCGTTGACCTGGTCATCATGAAGGCGATTCTCTGGCACGACGAGACCATGGGCGCGGAGTATTCGGTTGAGGATATTCCGGCCGAGCTGGTCGAGACGGCCATCGAGGCGCGCCACTTCCTGATTGAGGCGGTCGCCGAGCACGACGACGAGCTGATGGGCCTCTACCTTGAGGGGCAGGAGCCAACGGTGGAGCAGCTCAAGGCTGGCATCCGCAAGGCGACGATCGGGATGAATATCTTCCCGGTGCTCTGCGGCTCCTCCTTCAAGAACAAAGGCGTTCAAACGCTGCTCGATGCGGTGGTTGACTACCTGCCCAGTCCGCTCGACATCCCTCCGATCGTGGGTTCGAACCCCGACAACATGGAGGAGAAGATCGTCCGCAAGACCGAGGACAGCGAGCCCTTTGCCGCTCTCGGCTTCAAGATCATGACCGACCCGTTCGTCGGCCAACTGATCTTCATCCGCGTCTACTCGGGCATGCTGAAGACCGGCGACTCGGTTCTGAATCCGCGCACCGGCAAGACGGAGCGTATCGGTCGCCTGCTGAAGATGCACGCCAACAAGCGCGAAGAGATCACCGAGATCCTTGCGGGCGATATCTGCGCCGCGGTCGGTCTCAAGAACCTGGTGACCGGCGACACGATCTGCACCGATAAGGCCCCGGTGGTCCTCGAGTCGATCGACTTCCCGGCTCCGGTCATCGAGCTCGCGGTCGAGCCGAAGACCAAGGCGGACCAGGAGAAGATGGGCATGGCGCTGGCCAAGCTCGCGCAGGAGGATCCGACCTTCCGCGTGCACACCGATCCCGACTCGGGCCAGACCATCATCGCCGGAATGGGCGAACTTCACCTCGAGATCATCGTCGACCGCATGATGCGCGAGTATAAGGTTGAGGCCAACGTCGGTAAGCCGCAGGTGGCCTACCGCGAGACGATCCGCTCGAACGCCGAGGCGGAGGGTAAGTACATTCGCCAGACCGGTGGCTCGGGTAATTATGGGCATGCGAAGATTCGCGTCTCGCCGAATGAGCCCGGCAAGGGATACGAGTTCTCGAACGACATCAAGGGCGGTGTGATCCCGAAGGAGTACATCAAGCCGATCGATCAGGGCATTCAGGACGCGATGACTCGCGGCGTGCTTGCCGGCTACGAGATGGTCGATATCAAGGTCTCGCTGTACGACGGAAGCTATCACGATGTCGACTCGAACGAAATGGCGTTCAAGATCGCCGGTTCGATGGCCTTCAAGGAAGCGGCCCGCAAGGCGAAGCCGGTCCTGCTCGAGCCTGTGATGGACGTTGAGGTGACAGTCCCCGAGGAGTTCATGGGAACCATCATCGGCGATCTGAACTCCCGCCGTGGACGCATCGAGGGCATGGAGATGGTCGGCGGAACCCAGGCGATCAAGGCCACCGTTCCGCTATCGACGATGTTCGGCTACGCGACGCACATGCGTTCTTCGACGCAGGGCCGCGCGAACTACTCGATGCAGTTCAAGCAATATGAAGAGGCGCCGAAGTCGGTCTCGGAAGAGATCATCGCCAAGGTCCAGGGCAAGGAAGCCAAGGTCTAGTCATCAGCCGGGTTCGGTAGTCCATAACGATTTTTGAAGTTCAAGAGAGACGGAGAGAGCAATGGCGAAGGAGAAATTTGATCGTTCCAAACCGCATGTGAACATTGGGACGATTGGGCACATTGATCACGGCAAGACGACGTTGACGGCTGCGATCACGAAGGTGTTGTCGAAGCACAACCCGAAGAACTCGTTTCGTTCGTTCGATACGATTGATAACGCTCCTGAGGAGCGTGAGCGCGGTATCACGATCGCGACCTCGCACGTGGAGTACGAGACGGCGAACCGTCACTATGCTCACGTGGACTGCCCTGGCCACGCCGACTACATCAAGAACATGATCACGGGCGCGGCGCAGATGGACGGCGCGATCCTGGTGGTGGCGGCGACCGACGGTCCGATGCCCCAGACCAAGGAGCACGTTCTCTTGGCTCGTCAGGTGGGCGTTCCGTACATCGTGGTGTTCCTGAACAAGTGCGATGCGGTCGAGGACGAGGAGTTGACGGACCTGGTGGAGATGGAGGTTCGCGAGCTTCTGTCGAAGTACAACTTCCCCGGCGACGACGTTCCTGTGATCCGCGGATCGGCGCTTGGCGCCCTGAACGGCGAGGCGCAGTGGGAGGCCAAGATCGACGAGCTGATGGATGCGGTGGACAAGAACGTACCGCAGCCGGACCGGATGGTCGACCTTCCGTTCCTGATGCCGATCGAGGATATCTTCTCGATCTCGGGCCGTGGCACGGTGGTGACGGGCCGCATCGAGCGCGGCAAGATCAAGGTCGGCGACGCTGCGCAGATCGTGGGCTTCCGCGACACGCAGGCGACGGTGGTGACGGGCGTGGAGATGTTCAAGAAGCAGCTGGACGAGGGTCTGGCGGGGGATAACGCCGGTCTTCTTCTGCGCGGCACGGCGAAGGAAGATGTGGAGCGCGGCATGGTGTTGGCCAAGCCGGGCTCGATCACGCCGCACACGGTGTTCAAGGGCGAGGTTTACGTGCTGTCGAAGGAAGAGGGTGGACGCCACACACCGTTCTTCAACGGGTATCGTCCTCAATTCTACTTCCGCACGACCGATGTGACGGGCTCGGCGAAGCTTCCTGAGGGCACGGAGATGGTGATGCCTGGGGATAACATCCAGCTGGAGATCACCCTGCATACTCCGGTGGCCATGGAGAAGGGCCTGCGCTTCGCCATCCGTGAGGGTGGAAGGACCGTCGGCGCCGGTACCATCTCCGAGATTATCAAGTAATTCAGCGCCGCCCGCTTCTGTAGAAGCAGCTGCGGGCGGCGACTCAAGCAAGTTCTTTGCGTAAAGAAAAGAGAGAAGACGATGGCAGGACAGAGGATCAGAATTCGTTTGAAGGCGTATGACTACCGCGTGCTCGATACCTCCACGGGAGAGATCGTTGAAACGGCGAAGCGTACGGGCGCGCAGGTTGCAGGGCCGATCCCGTTGCCGACGATGAAGAACAAGTACTGCGTTCTGCGTTCGCCCCATGTGGACAAGAAGTCCCGCGAGGCCTTCGAGATCCGGACCCACAAGCGGCTGATCGATATCCTCGAGCCCACCCAGCAGACCGTCGATGCTCTGATGAAGCTCGATCTTCCTGCGGGCGTGGACGTCGAGATCAAGACCGTTCAGAAGTAACAGGTTTGGGCTGAATAGTAAAGCGTTTGGTTTTAGGCAGTACCTACAGTGCTTGAGCGAGAAGCCGGCATGATGAGGAAAGGAAAAGAAGATGTCTGTACAGGGAATTCTCGGTAAGAAGATCGGCATGACCCAGATGTTCGATGAGAGGGGCGATGTTCACCCGGTCACCGTGCTGAAGGCAGGCCCCTGCGTGATCACGCAGCTCAAGACGCTGGCCAAGGACGGCTACGATGCCGCTCAGATCGGCTACGTCGACTTCGTGAAGGCTTCGAAGGTAAACAAGGCCATGACCGGCCACTTCGCCAAGTCGAACGTTCCTCCGGTCCGCATGCTGAAGGAGGTCGAAATTGAGGCTTCTGCCGCAACCTCCGAAGACGGCGAGTCGAACGGCGTGAAGGCGGGCGACCGCATTCTGGTCGACATCTTCTCCGATGAAAAGTTCGTCGATATCATCGGAACCTCGAAGGGCCGTGGCTTTGCCGGTGTCATCCGCCGCCATGGCTTTGGCGGTGGCCCCAAGTCGCACGGTCACATGTTCCAGGTGCAGGGCTCGATCGGAGCATCGTCGTTCCCCTCGCGTGTCTTTCCCGGCCAGCGCATGCCCGGCCATATGGGACACGATCAAGTGACGGTTCGCAATCTGCGTATCCGCGGCATCGACCTTGACGACAATCTTCTGATGGTCGAGGGGGCGGTTCCGGGACCTCGTGATGGATACGTTCTGATCTCGAAGGCCAAGGCTCCTCCGCGCGAGCGCCGTGGCTTCGCCGGAGCGACCACGCTCGATCCGCTAAAGGCCTCGAAGAAGGCTTCGCCGAAGAAGAAGTAGGACTGCGCATCTGGCGGATCGCGCCTTCGGCGGAAAGCTGGACGCAGCAGGCAGCTTAAGTAAAGCAGCAGGCTCTGCTCGGGGAACTGACCGGTAAAGGCAGAGAGACAACGTTAGGGCGCGCCGCATCGATGGCCGCACAGAAAGAGAACTGAAGGACGATGGCAAACATCAATGTAGTCAATCTCGGGGGAGCGAAGGTCGGCGAGTTCGAGCTCGCTGACTCGGTCTTCGCCGGCGAGATCAACGACGCTCTTCTCTGGGAGGCGGTAAAGCATTATCGCGCCGCTCTCCGCCAGGGAACCGCTGCGACCAAGAACCGCAAGCTGGTCTCGGGCGCCGGTAAGAAGCTCTGGAAGCAGAAGGGAACCGGCCGCGCTCGCGTGGGCTCGATCCGCACCCCTCTCTGGCGTGGCGGCGGCACGGTCCACGGACCCCAGCCGCGCAGCTACGAGTATGCCTTCCCGCAGAAGAAGCTGATGGGCGCCCTGCGCTCCGCTATTACCGCGAAGATCACCGAGGGCAAGTTCACTGTCGTCGATTCATTCGAGGTCCCGGAGGCCAAGACCAAGCTCTTCCGTCAGGCCCTCGATAAGCTCGAGGCGGGCAAGACCACTCTTCTGGTCGAGACCAGCAAGAGGCTCGACGAGAAGCTTTATCTCGGTTCGCGTAACCTGGCCGGCGTTGAGCTGGTCCTGAGCTCCGAGGTTCACCCCTACGATCTGCTCCGTTACGAGCACGCCGTCTTCTCGAAGGACGCCATCGAGGCACTGCAGGAGACGCTCAAGAAGTATGTTTCGAAGCGCAAGACCGCTTCCGAGAAGGAGGTCGCGTAATGCCGACCCTGTATACCGTCATTCGCCGCCCCCTGATCACCGAGAAGGGCATGACCGTCAAGGAGACCCAAAACACCCTGGTCTTCGAGGTCGCCGAAAAGGCCACCAAGACTGAGGTCAAGCAGGCCGTAGAGAGCCTCTTCAAGGTGAAGGTCGCCGCTGTTCGCACCTCGATCGTCGAGGGTAAGGAGCGTCGCCGCGGAAAGTTCGCCGGTTATCAGCCCGACTGGAAGAAGGCTTATGTTCGCCTGAAAGAGGGCGAGAAGATGCCGGAGTATCTCGACAGCCTGTAACTCGCTGTCGGCCGTTCGCTGCCTGTTTTGAACGAAGTTCAGCAGCGTGAAAGTGTCACTGGAATTTGAACTAGCTGAGGTCCGGGAAGATCCGGAGATTAGAGCTAGGAGCTAAGAAGACGATGCCGATTAAATCATTTCGACCCATTACCCCCTCTCTCCGCTTCGCGACGAAGCTGGTGAATGACGACCTGACGACGGACAAGCCGTACAAGCCGCTGCTGGCCGTCAAGCAGCGCACCGGCGGTCGCAACTCCACCGGAGCGCTGACCATCCGTCACCATGGCGGAGGACACAAGAAGAAGTTGCGTCTGATCGACTTCAAGCGCGACAAATACGGGATCCCGGCGACGGTCACCACTATCGAGTACGATCCGAACCGCAGCTCGCGCATCGCCCTGGTCAGCTACGCCGACGGCGAGAAGCGCTACATCCTGCAGCCGGTCGGACTCAAGGTCGGTCAATCGATCATGAGCGGCCCCGAGGCCGATATCCTCGTCGGCAATGCTCTTCCTCTGAAGAACATCCCCGCCGGTACGACGGTGCACAACATCGAGCTTCGCCCCGGCAAGGGCGCGCAGATGGCTCGTTCGGCCGGTTCGTCGGCTCAGCTGATCGCCAAGGAAGGCGACTATGCCCTGCTGAAGCTTCCCTCCGGCGAGACCCGCCGGGTTCTGGTCGACTGCATGGCGACTGTCGGGCAGGTGGGCAACACCGATCATGAGAATGTGACCATCGGCAAGGCGGGACGCAACCGCTGGAAGGGCATTCGCCCAGCCAACCGCGGTGTCTCGATGAACCCGGTCGATCACCCGCACGGTGGTGGTGAGGGTAAGACCTCGGGCGGACGTCACCCGGTGACGCCGTGGGGCCAGCCTACTCGCGGATACAAGACTCGTAATAACAAGCGGACGGATGTATTCATCGTCAATCGCCGCACCAAGTAAAGAATTCGGAGCTAAGAGATGGCACGTTCTGCAAAAAAAGGTCCATTCATTGATGACCACCTCATGACCAAGATCACGGTCATGAACCAGACGAACGACAAGAAGGTCCTTCGTACCTGGTCCCGCCGCTCGACGATCCACCCGGACTTCGTCGGCCACACCATCGCGGTCCACAATGGCCGCAAGTTCATCCCGGTCTATGTGACCGAGAACATGGTCGGCCACAAGCTCGGAGAGTTCGCAGCGACCCGTACCTTCAAGGGCCACTCGGCCAAGACCGAGACGGCGACGAAGGCCAAGTAAGGCCCTCGGCAAAGCATCTTCTAAGGACTGAAAGTCATGGCTAAGGCAGCAGAGAATACGAGAGAGTTCCGCGCGGAGGCGAAATTCCAGCGCACCAGCCCGCAGAAGGCGAAGCTCGTCCTGGATCTGATCAAGGGGCTCCGCGTGGAGCAGGCGATCAACACGGTCCACTTCAACAACAAGCGCATCGCTCCGGTGGTCGAGAAGGTTCTGCGTTCGGCGATCCAGAACGCCAACTACCTCTCGCAGGAGCAGGGGCTGGACGTCGACGTCGACAACCTCTACGTGAAGTCCGCCGTCGCCAACGAAGGCCCGCGTATGAAGCGCATCCGGCCCGCTCCGATGGGACGCGCCTTCCGTTACCAGCGTCGTCTCGCCCACATCGTCGTCACCGTGGCCGAGAAGAACAAGCCTGGTGTGGACGCAGCTGCTGCCGAGACCGCTTCGGCTCCGGCGAAGAAGGCCGCCAAGAAGACCGCCGCCAAGAAAGCCCCGGCCAAGAAGGCCGCGGCGAAGAAGACGACTGCCAAGAAAGCCGCGAAGTAAGCGAAAGATCACGGTTTTCTTGCGGTAAAATAAAGGTTTTGCATCACCGTCCGCCGGCTCAACCGGTCAGGAGCGAGAGAGTAAAGGGAAGCTATGGGACAGAAAGTCCATCCGTATGGGTTTCGCCTCGGCGTGAACAAGCCGTGGAAGTCGCGCTGGTTTGTTGAGCGCGGCTATGACAAGCTGCTGGTTGAGGATGTCAAGCTGAAGGCCGAGCTTCGCGAAAAGCTGAAGGCTGCCGGCGTCAGCTCGGTCGAGGTGGAGCGTCCCGGCAACAAGCTGCGTCTGATCATTCGCACCGCGCGTCCGGGCATCATCATCGGCCGCAAGGGCGCCGAGATCGACAAGTTGAAAGCGGACATCCAGAAGCGCACCAACCGCGAGGTCTTTATCGATATCCTCGAGGTCAACAAGCCTGAGCTTGATGCGCAGCTGGTGGCCGAGAACATCGCGCTGCAGCTCGAGAAGCGCGTGAGCTTCCGCCGCGCCATGCGCAAGTCGGTCGATTCGGCCCTGCGCTTCGGCTGTAAGGGCATCAAGGTCCGCGTCTCGGGCCGCCTGAACGGCAACGAGATCGCGCGCTCGGAGTGGTATCTCCAGGGCCGTCTGCCGCTGCACACGCTGCGCGCCGACATCGACTACGGCTTCGCTGAGGCCCGCACGACCTACGGCGTCATCGGCGTCAAAACCTGGATCTACCGCGGCGATATCTATGAGCAGAAGCGCCGCCGCGAGCAGGGAACGACTACGGGCGTCTTCGCCTCGTAAAGAATTTTGATGGATCCGGCCTCGGACGACAGTCCGGGGCAGGAAGCTAAAAAGCTAGGGGTTTCGTTATGTTGATGCCTAAGAAGGTAAAGTATCGCAAGCAGCAGCGCGGCCGTATGACCGGCAAGGCGTGGCGCGGCTCCGATCTTTCGTTCGGCGACTACGGCTTGAAGGTCATGGAGTGCGGTTATATCACCGACCGCCAGATTGAGGCCAGCCGTATCGCGATGACGCGTTTTATCAAGCGCGGCGGCAAGGTTTGGCTGCGTCTTTTCCCGGACAAGCCGATCACCAAGAAGCCGGCCGAGACCCGTATGGGTAAGGGCAAGGGCGCTCCGGATCATTGGGTCTGCGTGGTTCGTCCCGGACGCATCCTGTTTGAGATGGAGGGTGTGAACCCCGAGATCGCGAAAGAGGCGATGCGCCTCGCCGCTCACAAGCTGCCGCTCAAGACCAGCTTTGTTCAGCGCCACGATGTTGTGGCCACGGCTGCGGCCAAGTAGCAGATTAGGTTTGAAGGAAGAGACAGATGGAACTCAATAAGATTCGTAACCTCAGTGACGACGAGCTCAAGAGCGAGCAGGCCAAGGCGGCCGAGCAGATCTTCCGCATCCGCTTTCAGCAGAGCCTCGGCAATACCGAGGGCATCAAGAAGCTGCGGACGCTGAAGCTCGATATCGCCCGCATCAATACCGTCGCCCGCGAGCGCGAGCTTGCCGCCGGATCGAACGACGCCGTCAAGGTCGTCGCACCCGCGAAGAGCACTCGCAAGAAAGCAAAGAAGGACTAAGCCATGGCAGAGAGCACGAACAACCCCGAAGCTACCGAGCAGGCCTCCTCTCGCCGTAACGAGAAGGTCGGCCTGGTCGTCTCGACCAAGATGCAGAAGACCATCGTCGTTGAGATCGAGATGCGCAAGGCGCACCCCAAGTACAAGCGCGTCATCAAGTCTAACAAGAAGTTCTACGCGCACGACGAGCAGAACTCGGCCCGCGTGGGCGATGTGGTTCGCATCCGCGAGGCTCGTCCGCTGTCGAAGCTGAAGCGCTGGTCGCTTGAGGAGATCGTCCGTCGCAGTTCGCTGGCACAGCTGGCTGACGAGAAGACTCCGGCCGCCGAGGCCAAGTAAGCTCGCCGCACGCTTGCCTTATGCAGTGAGGCGAGGCGTGAGGGCGACGATGAAGTCTGGATTTGACGCTACGGGACGATGAAGATTCCCGGGCCGTACCGAGGAGACGAACGATGGCAGTACAGATGAGAACAATTCTTGACGTGGCCGATAACTCCGGTGCGCGCAAGCTGCAGGTGATCCTGCCCCTTGGTGGCGGTCTCGGCAAGAAGGCCGGCCTGGGCGACGTCGTCACGGCGGCGGTCAAAGAGGCCTCACCGGACGGAACCGTCAAGAAGGGCAAGGTCGTCAAGGCGGTGATCGTGCGTACCCGCAAGGAGTATCGCCGCAAGGATGGAACCTACATCCGCTTCGACCAGAACGCCGCGGTCGTGATCAACGATGCGATGGAGCCGGTCGGAACCCGCGTCTTCGGCCCTGTGGCCCGCGAGCTGCGCGAGAAGAAGTTCCTCAAGATCGCCTCGCTGGCGCCTGAGGTCATCTAGTTTTTTCACCGCGCGGTTTGCGGTGACATCAAGCGGATTCCGGCTCCGACAGATCGCCGAGGGTAGGAGAGGTAGCTATGGCAGGCATTAAGATTAAGCGTAACGATACGGTCGAGGTCATCGCCGGCAAGGACAAGGGCAAGCGTGGCCGCGTCCTGCGCGTGATCGCCGACAGGAATCGTGTTCTGGTCGAGCACGTGATGATGGTCAAGAAGCACGTGAAGCCGAACCCCCAGCGCAACATCAAGGGAGGCATCGCCGAGCAGGAAGCCCCAATCCACCTCTCGAACGTGATGTTGGTCGACGGCGAAGGCAACAAGACCCGCATCGGAGCACGGATTGAGGGCGACAAGAAGGTTCGCGTCTCGAAGGCGAGCGGAAACGTGATCGCCGAGAAGAAGAAGTAAGGGATTTTAGAGTCATTCATAAAACAGGTTCACCCCACGAAACGGTAGACGGCTACGGCCAATCCGGAACCGTGGAGAAAGCGAAGACAAGAAGATGGCATCGCGATTCAGAGAGAAGTACGAGAAAGAGATCAAGTTGGCTCTCGCCAAGGAGCTCAATATAGAGAACGTGATGGCGATCCCAAAGCTCGAGAAGATCGTCGTCAACATGGGCCTCGGTGAGGCGACCCAGAACGTCAAGATCATGGATCCCCTGGTGGCTGATCTTGCCTCTATCACCGGACAAAAGCCGGTGACGACCAAGGCCAAGAAATCGATCGCGGCCTTCAAGGTGCGTGAGGGAATGCCCATCGGCGCAATGGTGACCCTGCGCGGCGATACGATGTACGAGTTCCTCGACCGCCTGGTCTCGATCGCGCTTCCGCGTGTGCGGGACTTCCGCGGCGTCTCGTCCAAGAGCTTTGACGGCCGCGGCAACTATACGCTGGGTCTTCGCGACCAGCTCATCTTCGCCGAGATCGACTATGCGAAGGTTGACAAGATCAAGGGCATGAACGTCACCATCGTGACCACCGCCCAGGACGACAACGGCGCCCGCGCTCTGCTCCGCGCTTTCGGTATGCCCTTCCGGCAGGGAGCGTAACCTTTCGGTCTTTGCGACCGCAACCGTTTTTGTAAGGATAGAGAGTAAAAGCTATGTCAACTACTGCAAAGCGCGTCAAAGATGCACGTACGCCGAAGTTCAAGTCCCGCAAGCACAACCGCTGCCAGCTCTGCGGTCGTCCTCGCGCCTATCTTCGCAAGTTCGGCGTCTGCCGTCTCTGCTTCCGTTCGCTTGCGCTCAAGGGAGAGATCCCGGGCGTCGTGAAGTCGAGCTGGTAAGCATTCAGAAACTGATACAATGGTTTCATTAACCAGTGTGCGGGGAACTCGCTCGCATGCCCGCTCCAGAGACCTCATTCAAGCCAAGGCTTAGGGTGCAGACGTCTGGAACGCAACCGTCAGGCAACATAACATCTCTGCAGGTTCTCGCCGTCTTCGTGCGCGAGCGAACGGGAGATGAAGGAGAATGAATGAACCTTACCGATCCGGTAGCAGACTTTTTGACCCGTATCCGCAACTCCATCCGGGCCCGCCACCAGAAGCTCGACGTTCCTGCCTCGAAGTTGAAGGCTGAGATCGCCCGCATCCTGAAGGATGAAGGCTACATCGCCAACTTCAAGGCGACCGAGGAGAATGGGCAGCGAGTGATTCGCGTGTACCTGAAGTACGGCACCAACAATGAGGCTGCCATCCGTGATCTGCAGCGCGTCTCGCGTCCCGGATGCCGCGTCTACGTCGGCCGGGATGAGATTCGTCGCGTTCAGGGTGGTCTCGGCATCTCGATCATGACTACCCCGAAGGGTGTGATGACCGGTCGTCAGGCCCGTCGCGAGGGCGTTGGCGGCGAGATCCTCTGCGAGGTCTGGTGACCCTGGGAGGGAGCGCTTTGCGTCTTCCTCGGCATGGAAAAGATCTTCCAGCGTAATTTTCCTATGCCTGTTTTAGGTTTTGTTGAGTGTGTTGAGTGTAAGGACGGGTCTCGGCCCGGGCTGCAGTGGAACTCGAGGCTACTTGAGGGACTCGCAAGCCACAAAAGGATTTGAACTATGTCTCGTATTGGCAAGAAGCCGATCCCGATGCCCTCCGGTGTCAAGTACACCATCAGCGGTAACACCGTTCTGGTCGAAGGTCCCAAGGGCAAGGCTCCCGCGCTGCTCCCGGCCGGCATCTCACTGGTCCAGAAGGATGGAGAGATCCTGGTCGAGCGTGAGAGCGACAAGCAGGCTGCCTTCCATGGCCTGGCCCGCGCCCTGCTCTTCAACGCGGTCCATGGCGTCACTGCCGGCTGGACCAAGGAGCTCGACATCGTCGGCATCGGCTACCGTGTCGAGATGAAGGGCAAGAACGTCGTCGTCTTCACTCTCGGCTATTCGCATCCGATCGAGTTCCCGCTGCCGACCGGCATTGATGTCACGATCGACCCCAAGCAGACCCACGTGACCGTCTCCGGCATCGATCGCCAGAAGGTCGGCCAGGTCGCCGCCGATATGCGCGCCCTGCGCAAGCCCGATCCGTACAAGAACAAGGGCGTTCGCTACACTGGCGAGAAGCTGAAGAAGAAGGTTGGTAAAACGGGCGCTAAGTAGCCGGGGAGGGTAAGCTTATCCCCCGCTGTTGCTGCCAAGATCGCGCAGAACGATAGAGCGCGAACGATAAGTATAGGAACCGGAGGCTGGCCGCAGGTGACCCCAGCCAGGTTGAGGAAGCTTGAAGCCATCCTCCGGTCCCTGTTCCCAGATTTTGGAAGTTCAACCGAACGTCGCCGGCACTCTGGCGACGCCTTTAGGAAGGAAAGCGAACTATGATCACACCCCGCAAACGCGACGTCATCCGCAAACGCGTCCACACGCGTATCCGAGAGAAGCTCGCCGGCACCGCAGAGCGTCCGCGCTTGAACGTCTACCGCTCGCTGAACCACATCTACACCCAGCTGATTGACGACGCTGCCGGTGTCACCATCGCCTCGGCCTCGACCGTATCCCCGAAGGGTGAGGAGAGGAAGGCGGGCGGGAATATCCCCGCCGCTGCCGAGGTGGGCAAGGCGATCGCCGAGCGCGCACAGCAGAAAGGCATCAAGAAGGTGGTCTTTGACCGCGGCGGTTACCTCTATCATGGCCGCATCAAGGCGCTGGCCGATGCGGCCCGCGAGGCAGGCCTCGAGTTCTAAGGGTTCTCAAAAGTCTCAAGGCCGGGTCCCGGGACGGGCGGCCAGAAAGCTGGATAAGACATTATGGCAACAAAGAAGAAGATCGACGCGAACCGGCTCAACCTGAAGGATCAGGTCGTCAGCATCAACCGCGTCACCAAGGTCGTCAAGGGCGGTAAGAATATGTCCTTTGCCGCGCTGGTCGTCATCGGCGACCCGGCCGAGGGTGTCGTGGGCTACGGCTCGGGCAAGGCCAAGGAGGTTCCGCAGGCCATCCGCAAGGGGATCGAGGCCGCCAAGAAGAATCTCTTCAAGATCAACCTCACCGAGACCTCGATCCCGCACCAAGTGCTGGGTCACTACGGCGCAGGCCAGGTCATGCTGAAGCCCGCTCCCGAAGGTACTGGCGTCATCGCCGGAGGCACGGTTCGCGCCGTGATGACCTCGGCCGGCGTGCAGAACGTCCTGACCAAGTCCATCGGGACCAAGAACCCGCACAACGTCATCAAGGCCACCTTTGACGCTCTCACGCAGCTTCGCAGCAAGGCCGATGTCGCCACGCTGCGCGGCAAGACCGAAGACGAGCTGTAAGCAAGTAAAAAGAGTTTGCTCTAGAAGAAGTAAGAGGAGTTTTCGCTATGGCCGAGTCCAAAGCCACCATCAAGCTGCAGTACTTCCGCTCGAAGATCGCCACGCCGGAGAAGCACAAGCTCGTCGTCAAGGGCCTCGGCTTTACCCGTCTGAATCAGATCGTCGTGCGCGAGGATACACCTTCCATCCGCGGTATGGTTGCGAAGGTTCCCCATCTCGTCCGCATCGTCGAGTAGGGAAGAGCATCACCTTTCATCGACTGCTCAGTCAGTCCCAAAATGCGAGTCGGGAGTCGACCTCCCGGCGTTATAGCGAGGAAATCATGGCAATCCGTAATCTCTCCAATCTGAAGGCCCCGGCAAAGGCCAATAGCAACAAGAAGCGTGTGGGGCGCGGTATGGGCTCCGGCATGGGTAAGACCTCGACCCGCGGCCACAAGGGCCAGGGATCGCGCTCGGGCTCGAGCCTGATGCGCGGCTTCGAGGGCGGCCAGATGCCGCTTCACCGTCGTCTGCCCAAGCGCGGCTTTACCAATATCTTTCGTACCGAGTACACCGTCCTCGGCCTCGACCGCATCGCCGAGATCAACGCCGCCTCGAACGAGACCGAGTTCACCCTCGAAAAGATTGTCGCGCTCGGCCTTCTGCGTAAGCGCAATGGCCTGATCAAGGTTCTCAACAACGGAGAGATCAAGGCTGCCATCACCGTCCACGCTCACAAGTTCTCGAAGACCGCCCAGGAGGCGATCGAGAAGGCTGGCGGCAAGGCCGTTCTGATCGGCTAAGCGCAAGGACTCCGAGCCCAAACGCTCAGGGCCGCGAGCATGTAGAATCAAGGCAAGCGAGGGAGACGTTCCCTCGCATCGCCGTCTCACCCGTCCTATCTCTCGAGGTTTCGCTCTCCGATGTTCGACAAGTTCGCAAACATCTTCCGCGTCCCAGACCTGCGTAAGCGCGTCCTGTTTACGCTGGGCCTGCTGGCAGTCTACCGCCTTGGATCCCACATCCCCACCCCTGGCATCAACGGCACCATGCTGGCCGAGTTCTTCAATCAGAACTCCGGCTCGGCCCTCGGTCTCGTCGATCTCTTCTCGGGCGGAAACCTTCGCAAGCTCACGATCTTCGCGCTTGGCATCATGCCATACATCACCGCGTCGATCATCTTCCAGCTGCTCACCGTCATCTATGAGCCCCTGGCCAAGCTGCAGAAGGAGGGCGAGCTCGGACGCCGCAAGATCACCCAGTGGACCCGCTACGTCACCGTCCTGCTCGGCATCGTCCAGTCGTTCACCATCGCGCTGACCCTCACGAACACCTCGACCGGCTCCTCGATGGTCACCCTTCCCCGCGCGGCCTTCATCCCGCTCTGCGTTCTCACGCTCACGGCGGGAACCGCCTTCATCATGTGGCTGGGGGAGCAGATCACCGAGCGAGGCATCGGCAACGGGATGTCGCTGCTGATCTTCGCCGGTATCGTCGTCGGCGTTCCCAAGGGTATCGCCGAGCTCTACGACAAGGTTCAGACCAACGCCTGGGGAGCCTTCACGCCCATCGCGGTCGCGATTCTCGTCGTCGGCATGATTGCGGTCGTCGCCTTCATCGTCTATGTCGAACGCTCCGAGCGTCGCATTCCGGTCCAGTATGCCAAGCGTATCGTCGGCCGCCGTATGATGGGTGGCCAGTCGACCCATCTTCCGCTCAAGGTGAACTCCGGCGGCGTGATGCCGGTCATCTTCGCCAGCTCCATCCTTTCGGCGCCTCTGCTCTTCGCCGGAATGAGCTTCTTCGGAAGCGCTCCCCTACGCGAGACCAAGCTGCTGGGACCGCTCTTTCAGTACATCGCCCCGGGAGAGCCCTTCTACGAGCTCATCTTCATGGTGGCGATCATCTTCTTCGCCTACTTCTACATCTCGATCGTCTTCCGTCCCGACGACATCGCCGATAACATGCGCAAGTACGGCGGCTTCATCCCCGGCATTCGTCCCGGCAAGCGCACCGCCGACTTTATCAATGACGTGTTGACCCGCATCACCCTGGTCGGCGCGGTCTACCTGATCATCATCGTCATGATTCCGCAGGCGATCATCAGCGGTATCCACTTCAATCACCTGTGGCTAATCGGTCCGGTCTTCGACAAGCTCCCCACCTGGATGACCAACGGTCTGGGAGTGACCTTCTACTTCGGCGGCACCTCGCTGCTGATCGTGGTCGGCGTCGCGATGGATACGGTCCAGCAGATCGAATCGCAATTGATCATGCGTCACTACGACGGCTTTACTCCCAAGAGCGGCCGCATCCGTGGACGCAAGAGCTGGTAGGAACTTGGAAACTGTGACCTCTGAATCTCGACCGCATACTCCGGCCCCGGCGCTTCTGCCCGGGCCGGTCCTTCTTCTGGGAGCCCCTGGTGTCGGCAAGGGGACGCAGGCCCAGTTCCTGATGGCCGACTTCGGCATCCCCCAGATCTCGACCGGCGACACTCTGCGCGATAACATCGCCCGCGGAACCGATCTCGGCAAGGCGGCCAAGGGCCTGATGGACCAGGGGCAGCTCGTCCCCGACGATCTGGTCAACGACATGGTCAAAGCCCGGCTCTCGCAGTCTGACGTTGAGCGCGGCTATATCCTCGATGGATATCCCCGCACCCTCGGACAGGCCGAATGGCTCGACGCTCATCTCGTATCGGCAGCCGTGGAGACCCTTCCCCTGGTCGCGATCAACATCCGCGTCGACGAGCAGGAGCTTCTGCGCCGCATCACCGGCCGCCGCATCTGTCCGGTCTGCAAGACGATCTACAACATCTACTCGAAGCCTCCTAAAAAAGAGGGAGTCTGCGATAACGACGGAACCCCTCTCCAGCATCGCTCCGACGATACCGAAGAAGCTTTCACCGAGCGCATGAAGGCCTACAACTCCCTGACCGCCCCGGTGATCGAGCACTACAGCCATCAGGGACGCTTCCGCGAGGTCGACGGTGCGCGCTCCGTCGAAGAGGTCACGGCGTCGATCGAGTCGGCTCTGCGTGAGCTGCGCCAGGCGGGAGAGTAACCAGACACCCATGGCGATCATGATCAAAACCCCGCAGGAGATCGAGAAGATGCGTGTCTCCGGCATCGCTCTGCGCAAGGTCCACGACGCCATCGCTCCGCACGTCGTCGCGGGAGCCTCGACCATGGATCTCGAAGAGATCGCCGTCGCGAAGATCGCCGAGCTCGGCGGCAAGGCCGCCTTCAAGGGCTACCACGGTTATCCCTCCGCGCTCTGCACCTCCATCAACGAGGAGGTCGTCCATGGCATGCCCAACGCCAAGCGCATCCTCAAGGACGGCGACATCCTCTCGATCGACTGCGGCGTCATTATCGACAGTTATTACTCCGACGCCGCCGTGACCTACGCTATCGGCAAGCCCGAGCCCAAGGTGCAAAAGCTGCTGGACGTGACCAAAGCCTCGCTCGAGGCGGCTATCGAGCAGTGCCGGGTCGGAGGACGCCTCTTCGACATCGGCGCAACGGTGCAGGAGATCTGCGAGGCCGAGGGCTTCGGCGTAGTCCGCGATTTTGTCGGTCACGGCATCGGCCGCAGCATGCACGAAGACCCCCAGGTGCCAAACTTCGGTACCCGAGGCAAAGGCCTGCGGCTCAAGGCGGGCATGGTTCTGGCCGTCGAGCCCATGATCAACGCCGGAGCTCCCGAGGTGAAGGTTCTCAAGGATGGCTGGACCGCCATCACTGTCGACGGCAGTTACAGCGCGCATTTCGAGCACACTGTTGCCATTACCCAGGACGGTCCTATCGTTCTCACCCGTTAGCCGAGGCTGGGCGAGTGACAGAAAATCCCGTTTGGCATGGGGAAACCCAGCAAAATGGGGTATCATAAGAGATGCTGTGCGCGGTATTCCGCGCACTTCTGGTTCTTTGGGATTAGAGAACCGGGCTAAGCGGAACCAAAGAAGAACTAAACGGGACCAAAGAAGAATTTGCGGAGAGAGCCGGTTCTTAGAAGGCTTATCCCAAGGAGATCGTTTGTCGAAGGAAGATGCAATTGAGGTAATGGCCACGGTCGTCGAGACCCTGCCCAACGCGATGTTCCGGGTCGAGCTGGAGAATAAGCATCAGGCTCTGGCGCACGTCTCCGGCCGTATGCGTAAGAACTTCATCCGCATCCTCCCCGGCGACCGTGTCGCGATTGAGCTCAGCCCGTACGATCTCAACCGCGGCCGCATCGTCTACCGCTATAAGTAAGCGGCTGGACGATTAAGTAGATTCCGGCTCTTAGCTGTTGGCTTCCAGCTGGAAACAATCAAGAATCAGCAATCGAAGCTCAAGGCAATTGGCCTGGCCGAAAGCTAGCGCTAATCGCTAAGAGCTGCGTTTTAGGAGAAGCAATGAAGGTTCGTGCGTCCGTCAAAAAGATCTGTGACAAGTGCAAGGTCATCCACCGCCGCGGCGTCGTTCGCGTTATCTGCGAGAACGCCAAGCACAAGCAGCGTCAGGGATAAGTAAGCAACCGGGCGGGCACTACCCGCTCCCAGCCGGCTCCGCAGGGCTAGTTCGCCGAAGTCAAGGCGTGCGTCGAACCCCGCGGACCTTACCGGAATCCATCCACCCTGCTCCGTGGCAAAGCCTCCGGAGCCTAACGATAAGGACCCCCCATGGCACGTATTGCTGGAGTCGACGTACCCAACAACAAGCAGGTACGCATCGGACTCACCTACATCTTCGGCATCGGCGACTCGCGCGCTACGAAGATCCTGGCGAAGGCGGACATCGATCCCTTCGTCAAGATCGCCACGCTCGACGAGGACCAGCTGAACCGCATCCGTCAGGTCATCGAGCAGGAGGGCCAGATAGAGGGTGACCTCCGCAAGGATGTCTCGCTCAACATCAAGCGCCTGATCGAGATCCAGTCTTACCGTGGCCTCCGCCACCGCCGATCGCTTCCTGTCCGCGGCCAGCGCACCCACACCAACGCTCGTACCCGCAAAGGTCCTCGCAAGGGAACCGTCGCCGGTAAGAAGAAAGCGACGAAGTAAGCCATGGCGAAGACACAGAATAAGGCTGCCGGCGCCAAGGCTGGTAAGAACAAGAAGTTCAAGAAGCGCGAGCGGAAGAACGTTCCGTTCGGTCTGGTCTTTATCCAGGCTTCGTTCAACAACACCATCGTCACCATCACCGACCAGACGGGCAACACGCTCAGCTGGAAGAGCTCGGGTTCGCTCGGCTTCCGCGGCTCCCGCAAGGGAACCCCGTTCGCCGCGCAGCAGGCTGCTGTGGGCGCTGCCAACTCCGCCCGCGAGCACGGCCTGCGCTCGGTCGATGTGCGCGTCTCCGGTCCCGGTTCGGGCCGTGAGTCCGCCATCCGCGCGCTCGCCTCGGCCGGTATCGAGGTTCGCTCGATCCGGGACGTTACCCCAATCCCGCACAACGGCTGCCGTCCTCCCAAGCGCCGCCGCGTGTAAGTCCTGGCTGCCAGTTGCTCTTTAGAAGGCGGCTGGCAGCTGTTTCATTCCAACGGGATCGCGACGAAGCGCAGCCAGCGTGTAAAGCGATCGACACCCGAAGTAAGGAGAAATAAGTTATGGCACGTTATACCGGACCCGTCTGCCGCCTCTGCCGCCGCGATGGTACCAAGCTCTTCCTCAAGGGAGCCAAGTGCTTCACCGAGAAGTGCCCCGTCGAGAAGCGCAATTTTCCCCCTGGCCAGCACGGCCAGTCCAAGAAGCAGAAGAAGGTCGTTGGATACGGCCTGCAGCTGCGTGAGAAGCAGAAGGCCAAGCGCATCTACTTCACCCTCGAGGGCCAGTTCCGCGCCTACTACGAGAAGGCTTCGAACAAGACCGGCGTCACCGGCGAGCTCCTGCTGCAGCAGCTTGAGACCCGCCTCGACAACGTCGTCTACCGTCTTGGCTTCGCGCAGAGCCGCCGCCAAGCCCGCCAGATCGTCCGTCACGGCCACATCCAGGTCAACGGCCGCAAGGTGAATATCCCTTCGTTCCAGTGCAAGGTCGGCGACGAGATCGCGATCCGCGAGGGCTCGAAGTCCATCACCCTCCTCGAGGAGGCGAAGAACTTCGCCAGCGGACAGCGTCAGGCCGCTTGGCTCGACATCAACCGCGACAACTTCTCGGGTAAGGTTCTCTCCCTGCCCAAGCGCGAGGACGTCAACCTGCCGGTCAACGAGCAGCTGATCGTCGAACTTTACAGCAAGTAATCGAGCTTCGCGGCCGGTCTTCCATGCAGCTATGGAGGCTGGCCGCAAACGCTGTGTTCTACGGAGCGCAGCGAACACCACAACCGAATACGCCAACCGCATCACCCTCCAGACCGCAGAATGCTTCGCGGCTGAGATGGCAAAGGAGAAGACCACATGCTTTGGAGAGGATTCCAAAAGCCCAAGCGTCTCGCAGTCGACAGCGAGTCTCTCACCGAAAAGTTTGGCAAGTTCAGCGCTCAGCCCTTTGAGCGCGGCTTCGGCACCACCGTCGGCAACGCCCTTCGCCGCACCCTGCTCTCGTCCATCGAGGGCGCGGCCGTTACCGCGGTCCGCATCGAAGGCGTCCTGCACGAGTTTCAGTCCATCGCCGGCGTCGTTGAGGACGCGACCGACATCATCCTCAACCTCAAGCAAATTCCGTTCAAGCTGAACGGCGACGGCCCCAAGGCCCTTTATCTGCGCTCCGAAGCGGCCGGCGTCGTCACCTCCGGCTCCATCGAGGCCGACGGCGACGTCGAGATCCTCGACAAGGACGTCTACATCTGCACCGTCTCCGAGGGTGGCAAGATCGACATGGAGATGCGTCTGAAGCGTGGCCGCGGCTACGTCTCGGCCGACAAGAACTTCGACGCCGACCTCGGCCTGGGTTTCATCCCGGTCGACAGCGTCCACTCGCCCGTCCGCAAGGTCAACTACCTCGTCGAGGCTGCCCGTCTCGGCCAGATCACCGACTACGACAAGCTCACGGTCGAGATCTGGACCAATGGTACTGTGACTCCTGCCGACGCGCTCGGGCTTTCGGCCAAGCTGCTCAAGGATCACATGACCATCTTCATCAACTTCGAGGAGGAGATGGAGGCAGGTCACGACAGCGCGCACGACGGCCCCGCGATCCGCAACGAGAACCTCAACCGTTCGGTCGAGGAGCTCGAGCTCTCGGTTCGCAGCTACAACTGCCTGAAGAACGCCAACATTGCGACCATCGGCGAGCTGATTCAGAAGACCGAGGCCGAGATGCTGAAGACCAAGAACTTCGGCCGCAAGTCCCTGAACGAGATTAAGGAGATCCTCGCGCAGATGGGCCTGTCCCTCGGCATGAAGATCGACGAGAACGGCAACCCGCAGCCCGGACCTACCTCGGTGCTTCCGGCCGCGACCTTGGCCGCCAGCTTCGGTCGCTACGACGATGACGACGAAGACGAGGATGAGGACGAAGACCTCGTGCTTCCCGCTGACTCGGACCAGTTTTAAGACTGGTTTGAAGTTCAGTTCGAACCGCAACCTGCAGGGAGTGAAGCCCAGGCTTCACTCCCTCGCTTAACCATGCAGAACCCGGCCGAGACAGAGGTCTCTGCCGAAGGAGATCATCATGCGCCATCGCAATGCAGGATTCAAGCTAGGACGAAACACCAGCCACCGCCGCGCCACGCTGCGCAACCTCGTCACCTCCATCATTCTGATGGACCGCATCGAGACCACCATCACCAAGGCCAAGGCCTCGAAGCCTCTCGTTGAGCGCATGATCACTCTCGGCAAGCGCGGCGACGTTCACGCCCGCCGTCAGGCCGCAGCCTACCTGATGACGCCCGAATCGGTCGACCGCCTCTTTGCGACCGTCGCTCCTCGCTATGGCTCGCGCAATGGTGGATACACGCGCGTCACCCGCACCGGAGCCCGCAAGGGCGATGCCGCCGAGATGGCCTTCATCGAGCTTCTCGGAGCCGAGCAGGAGCTGAACGAGAAGGCGCAGAAGCGCACCGAGGCCCGCGCCAAGCGGCGCGAGGAGCTCCAGAAGCAGCTCGAAGAGCAGAATCCGCCCGCCGGAGAAGAGGGACAGGAGTCCTAACTCTCCTCGGAGATTGAAAACAGGAGGCGCATCTGCTGCGATGGAGATCAAAGCAGGTGCGCCTCTTTCGTTTTAGACAGAAAGCGACGAGTCGTCTCTTTAAGCATCCATTACAGTAGGAAGTAGAGGATATGAACGACTCCAGGCCCATCTCGTTGTCTGATCGCCAGTTTCACCTCATCACGAAAGCTCTGGCCGACCCGCGCCGTTACGAGATTCTCGAGAAGCTGGGCAAGGCAAGCGATCACTGTGCCTGCGGTGACATTCGCGAGTGCATTCCGGTCAGTGCGGCGACGCTCTCGCACCACATGAAGGAGCTGGAGAACGCGGGCCTGGTCGAGTCAGAGAAGGAAGGGAAGTTCGTCAGCTACACGCTGCGGCGCGAGGTCTTTACGGCCTATCTTGAGAGGCTCGGAAAAATCCTGACGTCCTGCCCGGCAGTAGCCGCGGGTGGAAATTCCGGCGCTGGTGCCGAGCTCTAGGTTGTATCCAACACAATCTGTAGAAGACAGGCGCTGCTGCGCTGCCCACTACGTAATGGGGCGGTCACTTCGTGACATGTATACCGGCTTCGGCGTGGGCTTCCCGTTGGTCGGCGAGAAGATCTTTCAAGTGACCAACGGGAGCCTCGATCTGGAGCGACCGCGCACCGGGGTGGACTCCACGCGCAGTGAGCCCGGCAGGCCATCATCTTTTTTCTAGTGTTTGATCAGCCACATCAGCCAGCTGGCCACGATCGTTCCGCCCACGAACAGAGCGAAGCAGAAGGCGCCGAAGCGGATCATCATCTTCGGTTCTGAGCGCATGGTGATGCCGAAGACGACCGAGGTGAAGAGCGAGAAGAGCAGTACCGCGGAGAAGTGCGAGATGGTCACGATGCCTTCCTCCCCGTCGCCAGCGAGTGTGCGTCGACCGCGGCGATGATGTTCAGAAGGCCCGCCACGACGATGAACTTGGTGCCGTAGTCTGCGATCGCGATCTGCACCGTTCCCTGGCCCAGGTCGAAGACACGCGCTACGACATAGAGAAGTCCTGAGCCGAGATCACCGGCGAAGTTCAGCATGTCGAGCAGCTCGGCTGTGTTCGGTCCGTAGACCTTGCCTTTGAGAGCGAGGCCGATCGCGAACATCGCGAGGATGGAGGCGAACAGCAGTGCGCCGCGGATCCATTTCTTCAGCAGGAAATGTCCAGCGCCCGGCACCAGCCATCCTGCGATCAGGATCAGCACCGGCGGCAGGGTGGTGGTCTTCTGCGCGGCCCTGGCCTGCGCCTGAACGTTCGTCGTCATCTCACCTCATCATAACAGTCCGATTGTTCTGTGGCGTGTTTCGTTCTGCGTGTGTCGTTGGGGGAAGAGATGGCCGGCCATCTCTTCCCTTGAAAAGCGAACTCAGGCGTTTCGAGACGGCCTTGTTTGAGGCTGCCTGCGCTTTCATATCCGGACCAGCTCGGTCTGGACTCTTCCGGTAACCTCGGCCCGGCCGGGCCGGGCGATTATGTCGACCTCGCTGCGGACGCCGAACTCGCCTGGGAAGTAGAGCCCGGGCTCGACGGAGAAACAGGTTTGGGGCAGGATCAGGCGCTCGTCGTGGGTCTCGAGGTTGTCGAGGTTGGCTCCGTTGCCGTGCAGCTCGTTGCCGATGTTGTGTCCGGTGCGGTGGGTGAACCAGTCGGCGTATCCGGCCTCGCGGATGACGGCGCGGGCGGCGTCGTCGGCCTGCCAGCCCGCGATGGGGCGCTGAGCTGCGAAGGCGTCTTTCACGGCTTCGATCGCGGCGTCGCGGGCGTTGCGGACGGTCTCGAAGATCGCCTGCTCCTTCGCTGTGGGCTCGCGGCCAACGACGCCGGTCCAGGTGATGTCGTAGTAACAGGAGCCGGGCCGGTCGAGCCGGGCCCAGAGATCGATCAGGACGAAGTCGCTGCTGCGGATGGGCTTCGAGCTTGCCGGGGTCGGCTCATAGTGCGAGTCGGCGGAGTTGGGTCCGGCGCTTACGTTCGGTCCGTGCTCCCAGACGAGGCCCTCGCGGCGCATGGCTTCGGAGAGAAATTCGACCATCTGAAACTCGTGGGTGCCTCCGGCGAACCCTTGGGTTCCTCGGGCGAGTGGATGCGTGGCGCCGCCGCGGACTCGGCTGGCGATCTCCTGCCAGGCGGCGACGAGGATGGCGTCGATCTTCTGCTGGGCGGCGTAGTGGGTCGCAATCTGCTCGTCGGTGAGGACGGCTTCGAAGCGGCTGACGAGATCGGCGGAGCTGACGATCTGCTTGTCCTGCCTGCCGAGCGAGCGCACGAGCTCGACCGTGCCGGCATCGACCATCGAGACATACATGATCGCGTTGCGGGGGGAGTACTGCATCGCGATCTTCGTGGCGCCCGCAGTCAGGGCTTCGAGCCGGGCTTCGAGCTCCTGCCAGGAGGAGTAGACGGTCTTCGTACCGGGCAGGGTGTCGAGGCGGCCGGCTTCGATGCGGTGGACGAGCTTACGGGGCTCGCCTTCGGCGGGGATGAAGTAGAACCAGCGCCGGGTGACGTGCATGCCGGGATCGAGCGAGAGGATGCGGTAGGCGAGGGGGTCGCGGTGGTGGTGGTCGTAGAAGAGCCAGCCGTCGAATTTCTTTTCTCGGAGCGCCGCCTGAACTTCGTCGAGCGGGAGGCTTCGGGTACTGGTGGTCTCGGTCATGCCGGGTATTCCCCTCCGTACTTTATTGCGCAAAGTATTCAAAAAAATAGAGATAAGTCCGGACTTCGTATTTTCTCTTCCGCTTAAATCATAAGGCCCGGCTTGCGCCGGGCTCTTTCTTTCTCTGAATTAATGATATCAGGTGTGTCAAGGAGATTGGCGAGCTTCGTTCAAATGGCTCCATCCTGCGATGAAAACTGCATGAAGACGAGTGGATGGGAGAACAGGGTTGCCGGGATCTGTGGCGGGACTTAACCACAGATCCTTCGACTTCGCTCCCTGTGGTCGCTTCGCTCAGGATGACACCCTTGGAAGGATCAATTTCGATTGCTCTGCTCGGGAGGGCACGGCAAAGGGGGATTTTCTGGCGATATGTCAGTAAAACGTGGTCTGGGTTCGAGAGAAGGGATGCGATTTCGAGGCGGGGACGGAAGAGGAGGATGGACTGGCTTTCCTCCCGCAAGAAAAGAAACGTTCAGGATAAGATAAAGAGCCTGTGACCTAAGGAAGGGATTTTGCGGATGAGCGTATTTCAGCAGATAGTTCGAACCCATGAAACGGCGATTCTCAACGGATGGATGAAGGAGATCTCGATTGCGACCCGGCGCAGCGACCTGATGAACGATGCCGAGATGCGGCAGCAGTCCTCCGAGTTCCTGCACTTGTTTACCGAGGCGACGCAGGTGAGCTCCGAGGTTCGTTCGGACGCCTTTGCGGCGGCGCGGGAATTCCTGAAGGGAGTTGCCAAGTCGCGCATGGAGCAGGGGTTCACGGCCTCCGAGATTTCGATGTTCGTCCTTTCGCTGAAGCAGCCGGTGTTCAACGTTCTCCGGGATGAGTTCAAGGGCGATGCTTCGAAGCTGGTGACGGAGATCTGGACGTCGGGCGATCTTCTGGACAAGCTCGCAATGATGACGGTGGATGCGGCGATCGAGCTGCGCGAGCAGACGATCGCTCGTCAGCAGGAGGAGATGATGGAGCTTTCGACGCCGGTGGTCAAGCTCTGGGATGGCGTCCTGGCCCTGCCTCTGATTGGAACGCTGGATTCGGGACGCACGCAGGTGGTGATGGAGTCGTTGCTCTCGGCGATCGTCGAGACCAACAGCCAGGTGGCGATCATCGATATCACGGGCGTTCCCACGGTGGACACGCTGGTGGCGCAGCACCTGATCAAGACCATCACGGCGGCGCGGCTGATGGGCGCTGAGTGTTATTTGAGCGGCATCCGTCCGGCGATCGCGCAGACGATCGTTCACCTGGGGATCGACCTGGTGGACGTGCAGACGAAGGCGAAGCTCTCGGATGCCTTCAAGATCGCATTGACGCGGCTGGGCAAGGCCGTGGTCTCTATCAAGAACCATCCAGCCGCTAGGGCAGAGGAACAGTAGAGCAATGGACCGAATTCCTATCCTTAAGGTTGGGGACTGCCTTCTGGTCACGATCCAGGTGGATATGCACGACGAGCTGGCGATGTCGCTGCAGGAGGACCTGACGATGCAGATCGCGAAGCATGCTTCGCGAGGGGTCCTGATCGATATCTCGTCGCTCGAGATCGTGGACTCCTTCATCGGCCGGATGCTGGCGAACATCGCGGCGATGTCGCGGGTGCTGGATGCGCAGACGGTGGTGACGGGAATGCAGCCCGCGGTGGCGATCACGCTGGTGGAGCTGGGGATGTCCCTTCCTGGAATCAGGACCGCGTTGAACGTGGAGCGCGGGATGGAGCTGCTGCGGGAGTTTATCGGTCGGGACGCCGAGGCTGAGGACGTCGATGGCGCTGAAGAGTGAGACGTACACCATCCGCTCGTCGGACGATGTGGTGCGGGTGCGCCAGATTGCGAGGGCATGGGCGTCGGAGATCAAGCTGAGCCTGGTGGACCAGACCAAGCTGGTGACGGCGACCAGCGAGCTAGCCCGGAACACGCTAGAGCACGGCGGGGGCGGCGCGATGACGGCCGAGATGGTCGAAAACGGCATCCGAAGAGGAATCAAGCTGACGTTCACGGACCAGGGGCCCGGCATTGCGAATCTGGAGCTGGCTTTGCAGGATGGCTATACCACGGGCAATGGCATGGGTTTGGGATTGAGCGGGAGCAAGAGGCTGGTCAACGAATTCGACATCAAGAGCGAGCCGGGCCTGGGCACGACGGTCACGATCGTTCGCTGGAAGTAGTGAGCTATTTTGCGCAATCCACATCGATGTATCGCGATCACCGACCGCAGCTCCGTGGGAGAGGCTCGGCGCACGGCGACGGGCCTGGCGCAGGCTCTGGGCTTCGATGAGGAGCAGCGGAGCAATGTCGGGATTGTAGCCACGGAGATTGCGAATAACGTTCTGCTGCACGCCAACGGCGGCGAGGTGGCGATCTGCCCGTTTGCGGACGGCGAAGGAGCGTGGCTCGACCTGCTGGCGCTGGATAGGGGGCCGGGAATCGCCGACCTTCCACGGGCGATGGAGGATGGATACTCCACGATAGGAACGGCGGGACAGGGGCTGGGGGCGATTGAGCGAATCTCCGACTTTTCTTCGGTGTTTTCGATGCCCGGGCGGGGAACGGTGGGCTGGAGCCGCTTTACGAAGGGGCAGGCGGAGTTTCAGCAGGGGGTCGGCGTGGTCTGCGTTCCGATTCGGGGGGAGACGGTGGCGGGGGATTCGTATCTGGTGCTGAACGAAGGCGGCCGGACGATCTACATGATGGTGGATGGGTTGGGGCATGGGAAAGGCGCGGCGGAGGCCGCCGATGAGGCGGTGCGGGTGGTGGGACGGAGCGCGGGGCTTCCGGCGGCGGAGATTGTGAGCAGGACCCATGACGCTCTGAAGAAGACGCGCGGGGCGGCGATGTCGGTGGCGATTGTGGACGGGGAGAGGAGATTGCTGACCTATGCCGGGGTGGGCAATGTTACGGCGATGCTGGTGGGGGCGGGGAGCTCGCGCACGCTGACTCCGCAGAACGGGACGTTGGGGGCGGTGATGCCGCGACAGACGCAGGAGTATGTGTATCCGGTGGAGGGGGAGACGACGCTGATCATGTTTACGGACGGCCTGAGCTCGAAGGTGGGGGTGGCAGGGTATCCGGGGATTCTGAAGCGTCCTCCGGCTTTGCTGGCGGGGGTGTTGTACCGGGACTTTTCACGAAAGAGAGACGATGCTACGGTGATGGTCGCTCCCCTGGGGGGAAGAGATTGAATCGCCCGCTGTACAGGATGGGTTTGACGGATGAGCGCGATGTGGTGAATGCCCGTCAACGGGCGCGGTCGATTGCGGAGTCCCTGGGGTTCGATCATCACGACCAGATCCGGATTGCGACGGCGGTCTCGGAGATTGCGCGCAATGCGTTCCGGTATGCGCGGGAGGGTGAGGTCGCCTTCAGAGTGGACCCGGAGGCGAGGGTGTTTCGGATTGCGGTGACGGATCGGGGCACGGGGATTCCGCACCTGGACCTGGTTCTGGGCGGGTCGTATCGCTCGACGACGGGGATGGGGATGGGGCTGCTGGGGACGAAGCGGCTGATGGACGAGTTTTCGATCGACTCGACGCGGATGGGGACGGCGGTGGAGTTCGGCAAGACGCTTCCGGTGAACAGCCCGGCGTTGGATGGGAGGGGGCTGGAGAGGATTGCGGCGGAGATTGCGCGACAGCATCCGGTGAATCCGATCGAGGAGCTGCAGACGCAGAACCGCGAGATGCTGCGGACGCTGAACGAGCTGAGGGAGCGGAAGGAGGAGCTGGTACAGCTGAACGCGGAGCTGCAGGATACGAACCGCGGCGTGGTGGCGCTGTATGCGGAGCTGGATGAGAGGGCGGACTATCTGCGGCGGGCTTCGGAGCTGAAGAGCAGCTTTCTGTCGAATATGTCGCATGAGTTCCGGACGCCGTTGAACTCGATGCTGGCGCTGACGCGAATACTGCTGGACCGGATGGATGGGGAGCTGACGGCGGAGCAGGACCAGCAGATCCGGTTTATTGAGCGGTCGGCGAAGGAGCTGGCGGAGATGGTGGACGATCTGCTGGATCTGGCCAAGGTGGAGGCGGGAAGGCTGGAGGTGAAGAGCAGGGCGTTCGAGGCGGCTGACCTGTTTGGAGCTCTCCGCGGGATGTTGAAGCCGCTGCTGGCGGAGAGCTCGCTGAACCTGGTGTTCGAGCCGGCGGATGGGCTGCCGCAGCTGTTCACGGACGAGCAGAAGGTCTCGCAGATTCTGCGCAACTTCATCTCGAATGCGATCAAGTTCACGCCGAAGGGCGAGGTGCGGGTGCGGGCGCGGGTGGTGGACCGGCAGATGGAGTTTTCGGTCGCCGATACGGGGATCGGGATCGAGGAGAACGACTTGCGGATGATCTTCGAGGAGTTTTCGCAGGTGGATAGCTCGATGCAGAAGAAGGTGAAGGGGACGGGGCTGGGGCTTCCGCTGGCGCGTAAGCTGGCCGAGCTGCTGGGGGGCTCGGTGACGGTGGAGAGCGCGGTGGGGAGGGGCTCGACCTTCCGTTTGATTGTGCCGCTGATCTTTGCGGGAGTCGAGTCGGAGGTGGAGCCGGTGGTCCCGGTTCGCGAGCTGGACAAGAAGCTGATTCTGATCGTCGAGGATAATGCGGAGACGGCGTTTGTCTATGCGCGCTATTTGACGAACGCGGGATTTCAAACGCACCATGTCGCGACGGTGCAGCAGGCGTGGGAGGTGCTCGAAAGAATTCGGCCGGACGCGATCATTCTCGACGTCTTATTGAGCGCGGAGATGACGTGGGAGTTTTTGCGGGAGCTGAAGCAGGAGAAGGACGCGATCCCGGTTCTGGTGATGAGCGTGACCGACGATCAGCAGAGGATCTACGGCACGGGAGGGGATGCGTATCTGCTGAAGCCGTTTGTGCCGGAACAGATGATTGCCGAGGTTCTGAGGCTGACGACGGTCGGGGAGCGGATCTGCCTGTTGATGATCGACGACAACGAGGTGTCGCGCTATCTTCTGCGGGAGCATATTCCGGAGACGAGGTATGAGGTCTTCGAGGCGAGGAGCGGGCGGGAGGGTCTGCGGATGGCGCAGGAGCTGAAGCCGGGGCTGATCTTTCTGGACTTTTATATTCCGGACCTGAACGGGACGGAGATTCTGCGCAATCTTCGCAGCTCGGAGGAGCTTCGGCATACGCCGGTGGTTCTGCATTCGACCAAGACGCTGGATGCGGCGGAGTTGGAGTACTTCAAGGAGAACTCGATCACGATCTTTCCGAAGCAGATGCTGACGCTGCCGGACTCCTCGGCGCGGGTGCGGTCGCTGATCGAGACGCTGATCTCGCATGGCCGGGCGGAAGGTCGTCATGGGTGAGACCTCCACACGCGGACGCGTACTGGTCATCGATGACCGGGAGGCGAACCGTTATATCTTTCGCCGCATTTTGACGCGCGCGAGGTTCACGGTGGAGGAGGCGGCGACGGGAAGCGAGGGGCTGGCCATGGCGATGTCCGCGCCGGATATCGTCATCCTGGACGTAAATCTTCCCGACATGCTGGGGTACGAGGTGTGCCGGAGATTGAAGTCCAATCCGGTGACGCAGAGCACGCCTGTGCTGCAGATCTCGGCGTCGTTCGTCTCGGACGAGAGCAAGGTACAGGCGCTCGAGGAGGGGGCGGACCTGTACCTGACGCAGCCGGTGGATCCGACCGTTCTGGTGGCGCAGGTCAACTCCCTGATGCGTCTGCGCAAGGCGGAGTCGCTGTTTCGTCTCTCCGCGCTGCAGTGGCAGTCGACCTTCGATGCGATGAGCGCGGGAGTGGCGCTGATCGATGGAGCGGGAAGTCTGATTCGGGCCAATGCGGCGCTGATGAGGCTGCTGAACCTGGTTTCGCCGGATCTCCGGAGCCTCCGTCTGGACGAGCTGATTCGAGAGAAGTTTTTCCTCTCGCCGCAAGAGTTTTTCGACAGGGTGGGCAACAGCAGGGCTTGGGAGACGGCCTTCGAAAATCGATGGTTTCGAATTCGCTTCGACGCGATTCCGTCGGATGTGAGCAGCGAGCGCAGCTCGATCCTGGTGGTGAACGACATTACCGCCCAGAGAAAGCTGGAGGAGATGCTGAAGCTGAGCGAGCGGCTTGCGGCGACGGGACGGCTGGCTCACATCATCGCGCACGAGATCAACAATCCGCTGGCGGCGATGTCGAATCTGCTGTATCTCGCTTCGAATGCGACGACGGAACAGCCTGAGACCCACAGCTACATTGAACAGGCCTCGCTGGAGCTGCTGCGGATCAGCCGGATCACCAAACAGGTGCTCGCCTATCATCGCGACTCCAGTCATCCCACACCGACGCCGGCCGATGAGATCGTCGAGGGGGTGCTCGCTATCTTCGCCTCGCAGGTGAACAAGAACGGGATCAGGGTGGATGTGCGTCTGGACTGCAAGGATTCGATTCCGGTTCATCCGGGCGAGATCCGGCAGGTCTTCAGCAACCTGATTGCGAATGCGCTGGACGCCATGGAAGGGACGCGGGGGACGCTGTGGGTGCGGTGCCAGAAGACGGTCAGCTATCCGGCCGGCCGGCCGGGGGTGCGATTTGTCTTCAGCGACTCGGGCACGGGAATCCCCGAGGCCGCCCTGCCTCGCGTCTTCGAGGCGTTTTATACGACGAAGGACTCCAAGGGCTCGGGCATCGGACTGTGGCTGAGCGCAGAGGTGCTGGGGAAGCATCGCGGTTACATGAGGGTTCGGTCACGGACCGAAGCGCCCTATCGAGGCACGCTCTTCGATGTCTTTCTGCCGCTTCCGGCGGAGGTCTGAGACCGTAGTATGAGGACGAGGGATAAGGATGGGGTTGTTCAGAAAGAAACTTAAACAGGAACATAAGGTGATGCTGCAGGCGGAGCGTGCCGGAGGTGCGTTGCTGCCGGAGTATCACCGTGCGACGGAGGAGTGTCCGCACCCGGAGCGTTGGCATATGTACGACTCCATGACGGCGGAGGCGGAGGTGCTGGAGTTTATCCAGACACTGGTGACGACGATCAAGCCGGAGATGGTGGTGGAGACGGGGTCGTTTCTGGGGGCGAGCACGCTGTGGATCGCGAAGGGCCTGAAGGCGAACGGCTTCGGCAAGGTGGTGAGCTGCGAGTTCGATCCGGTGGTCTTCGCCAAGGCGAAGGAGAGGATCGAGGCTTCGGGGCTGAAGGAGTGGATCGAGCTGCGCAACGAATCGAGCCTGGAGATGAAGATCGAGGGAACGATCGATCTGTTTTTCTCGGACAGCGATACGCCGATCCGTGCGTCGGAGATTCGGAGGTTTCTGCCGCAGATCTCTTCGAATGGCGTGATTCTGATCCACGACGCCAGCTCGCATATGAAGGTGGTGAGGCAGGCTGCGTTTGAGCTGGAGGCCGAAGGGCTGCTGTCGTGCGTGTTTCTGCCGACTCCGCGTGGGTTGGTGGTGGCGCAGAAGCGCGAGGGGCGGCGGTAGGCTTAGAGGCTTGTGGCCTGCCGGCCGGGCCCACTGCGCGTGGGGCGGTCACTTCGTGACGCGTATGTCGGCTTCGCCGTGGGCCTCCCGTTGGTCGGCGCACAGATCTATGCAAGCGACCAACGGGAGCCCCACCCCGAAGGGCAACTACGCGTCACGAAGTGACCGCCCCACGCGTAGTGGGCCCGGCCGGTAGGCCATCATCCTTCCTAGAAGGTCTCGCCCACCATCTCTTCGCTCTTCTTCCAGAGCGCTTCGGCGGTTTTGGGGTCGAGGGCGTAGGCGCGCACACCCTCGTTCATCATGCCGAGGGGAGCGTCGTCCGCCACGATCTCGCTGACGTGGCAGTTCTCGCAGTAACGGGCACCGACCTCGTCGGCGGAGGCGACGACGCCAGCCCAAACGGAGGTGGCGGAGCCTTGAGGGACGGTCTTGAACTGGAAGGGACCCTTGCCTTCGGCGGCGTTTTCCTTGTTGAGCTGCTCGACCATCTGTTCGATCTGACCCGGCTCCATGTAACGGGCGAGCTCGGTCAGGATGCCTCCGGGATGGACGGCGGTGGCGCGGACGCCGCGGCCGCGATGGCGCTGATCGAAGGCGACGACGAAGAGGATGTTGGCCGTCTTTGAGCGTCCGTAGGAGACGAAGGGGGCGTAAGGCGTGTGCTCGAAGTTCGGATCCTCGAGGTCGACGTTCGAGAAGCGATGCCCGGAGGAGGAGAGGTTGACGAGACGCGCGCCGGAGCGCATGAGGGGCGCGATGCGGTTGACGAAGACGAAGTGGCCGAGGTGATTGGTTCCGAACTGGGTCTCAAAGCCGTCGGCGGTGTGGCCGAAGGGGGTGGCCATGACGCCGGCGTTGGCGATAACGAGATCGAAGGGCTGCGCGGCGCCCAGGAGGGCATCGGCGGCGGTGCGGACGCTCTTGAGGCTGGCGAGGTCGAGCTCGACCAGCTCGAAGGCTCCGCCATTGGCGGTGGCGTCGCGACGGACCTCAGCGGTCGCCTGCTCGGCCTTGGCGAGGTCGCGGGCGGCACCGACGACGTGGGCTCCGTGGGCGGCGAGGGACCGTGCGGTCTCAACGCCGAGGCCGGCCGAGACGCCGGTCACGAGGACCCGCTTGCCGTCCAGACGGACTCCGGACAGAACCTCGTCCGTGGTTGAGGTCGCTCCAAAATTGTTTGCCATGCTCTTCCTCCGTGTCTCTGCTGTAACGTTTCCAGATGGGTACCCATGGGGTATCCGGGATTGACTCACCGCGTGATCGCGGGATAAAACGGAGACTGTCTCCGCTAAAGTGGATAGTAAACGGAGGAATGCTCCGTTTGCAAGAGCCTATGACCGAGAAAAAGCCAACGACGCCATACCGAAAGCCCCGGGCCGATGCGCAGAGGAATCGCGAGCGCATTCTGGAGGTGGCGAGGGAGTCGTTTGCGCGGTCGGGGGCGAATGTCTCTCTGGACGAGATCGCCCGGCTGGCGGGGGTGGGTCCGGGTACGCTGTACCGGCACTTTCCCACGCGGGAGGCACTGCTCGAGACGGTGTATCGGGAGGAGGTAGAGAGGCTGGCGGCGGCGGAGCGCAGGTTTGCCGCGACGATGGCTCCGCTGGATGCGTTGCGGGCGTGGATGCTGCTGTTTGTGGATTACATCGAGGCGAAGCAGATTATCGCTCCGGCCCTGAATACGATGCTGGGCTGCTCTCCAAAGGTGTTTGAGGAGAGCGGGGCCTTGATTACGAATGCGATTGACTCGCTGGCGCGGCGCGCGATGGAGAGTGGGGAGATTCGGGCGGACCTGGAGCCGCTGGATCTGCTGCGGGCGCTGGTGGGAGTCTCGAACGTGGTGTCGGGTCCGGGGTGGCCGGAGAGCGCGCGGCGGCTGGTCGATATCCTCATCACTGGGTCGCGGACGAGTGGATGAAAACTTGCGCTGCCGCGCGGATGTTCTACGCTCAGCCACCGCATGGGTGGTCACTTCGTGAGGCGTGCATTCCCTTCGGGTCGAGGCTGCCATTGGTCGCTCGCAAAGATGTTTGCGCCGAACCGAAGGGAGGCCCCGGGCGTTGCCGGTATACACGTCACGAAGTGACCGCTCCATGCGTAGTGGGCCCGGCCGGCAGCCCCATGTCTTTCTTCTAAAAAATCGCGGATTGAAATTTGCCGATACTCCCCAGCGGATTTTCGGCGGCAGAGAGATTGAGGGACGTGGTCTGGTTGATATGGCGTATCAGGGCTTCGATGCAGTCGCCGTCGAGCTGACGTCCTGCGAGTTCTTTAAGCATGGGAACGATCTCCTGGTGATGCAGGCCCTCGCGATAGGGTCGGTCTTCGGAGAGCGCTCCGTAGACGTCGGCGACGGCGATGATGCGGGACTCGAGGGAGAGGTCGCTGGCGGTGAGGCGGTTGGGGTAGCCGGAACCGTCGAGCTTTTCGTGGTGCTCGCCGGCGACAATGGCGATCTCCTGAAAGGGGCCGATCTGCTCGAGGATGCGGCGGGTGAGTCCGGGATGGAGGTGCACGGTCTTCCACTCGGCCTCGGTGAGCGGCGTGGTCTTGTTGAGGATGCGGTTGGAGATGCCGAGCTTACCGAGGTCGTGAAGGAGGGCGGCGCGCCAGACGAGACGGATGCGGTCGGGAGGGAGTTCGAGGGCCTGGGCGATTCCGCGGGAGAATTCAGCGACGCCCATGGAGTGGCGGAAGGTGAAGTGGGACTTGGCGTCGACGACCTCGGCGAAGGCCTCGCAGATGCGGTCGATTCTGTTGTCGTCGAGCCGGCGACACTGGTGGGGGTCGAGATCGAGGACGGCGGCGCGGGTGGTCTCGTGATGGTCGGTGGAGCGGCAGTGGGTCCAGAGACGGTCTCTGAGATGGAGGGAGAGGGCGACTTTGACGAGCTCGGGGTCGAACCAGCTTCCGCTCCACTGCTTCAGGGTCTCGAGGGCGAGGATGGGATCGCGACCGATGGAGAACATGTCCAGATGCTGGGCGATGGCGGCGACGCGAGCCAGGCGGGGAATCTCTTCGCTGCAGGCGCGGCGGGGATAGCCGGTGCCGTCCCAGTGCTCCTCGAGGAAGCTGACGGCATCGGCGGCGAGCGGGCCCATGGAGAGCTTATGGATGATGCTGCGGCCTCGGTCGCAGCGCAGGCCGATCCTCTCTTCGTTGCCGATGTCCTTGAGCAGGAGGGCATAGTAGAGGCTGCTCATTTCGTCGGAGGTGAAGCCGGCCTCCTGGGCGATGCGCATGCCGATCAGGCAGCTACGGAGCGCATGGCCGATGACGGCTCCGTCGGTGAGCTCGATGGCGAAGGAGAGCGCGGCGATGATCTCCGACAGGGAGATGGATCGGCCTGGCTCCGGTGCCTGGCTCCGGATAGAGATTGAGGTGTGATCCATAAATCAGATTCCACTCCGCGAAAGGTGTAACTGGCGAACATTGGAATCCTGGGAGGCAGTTCGGCAGAGAAACAGACGAGCGGGGAAGGTCCCGGTGTTCCATCAGTGACTATAGAGTTGCTGCTTGCAACTGCCACTCACACAAAAGATGCAAGTTTCGGGCTTAGAGAGGCTTTCTTTCCCGAATTGGAACAGGAAGGCGAAGACCAAAGGTCTATAGACCCCCTCTACTGAGCTACTGAGTTATCGAGCTACTGAGTTAGTTATAGAGCTAACTCAGTAATAGAGTTACTAAACTATAGAGTTACTGAACTACTGAGCTACGGAACGTTGCGCAGTGTCTTTTCGGCTCCGTAGAGAGAGAGCAGAGGGTGACGAACGACGGCGCGGAACTCGTAGCGTCCTGAAGCGGAAAGGCCGGTGAGATCGGCGGAGAAGCTGCCGGGCGCGGTGAGGGTTTTGAAGGGAAGCGCGACCCAGGGCGCGGTGCGGGAGTTGACGTCTTCGCCTTCGATGGAGCGGTACTCGAAGCCGGCCTCGAGGGATTTGGCTTCGCCCATGTCGGTGACCTCGCCTTCGAGATGGTAGCTGCCGGAGGAGGGGTTCCATTGGTAGGCGCCGGTTTGGACGCGCGGGGGGACGAGGGCGGGCTCGACGTTGGTGAGCTTGATGACGATGGGGTTGGGCCAGCGCTTGTTGTCCTGCAGGCGCTGCGAGCGCATGGCGTGGATGTGGAGGCCGTCGGGCTCCATGCGGAAGGTGGTCTGGGGGACGACCTTGGGGGAGTACTCGAGGATCTCGCCGCTGGCTCCAAGGACGGAAACCTGGGTTTTGTCCGTAGCCTTGACGGAGTGGAGGACGAGGTCGTGCCATTCGCCGAACTTCCACGGCGTGAGAGGATCGACGATGGCGTAGAGGGCGGTGTGATCCTTCCTGCGGGTAAACCAGGTGTCGCCCTCGTTGGTGAGGACCCAGGGACGGACGCCGTAGATGGCCTCGCCGTTGACGAACATCCAGAGGGAGAGCTCTCCGAGGCGCTGGACCTGCTCGGGAGGGAGCTGGCCGTTGGGCTCGGGACCGATGTTGAGGAGGAGATTGCCGCCTTTGGCGCGGGTCTCGACGAGCATGCGGATGAGCTCGCGGCCGGAGCGGAGGTGATCGTTCTGGGGCTGGTACTGCCAGGCGTCGCCCATGGTGATGCAGGACTCCCAGGGCTCGTCGAAGGCCTGGCCGGGGATGGTCTGCTCGGGGGTTCGCATGGCGCCGCGGGTGACGAGGATGTTGGGCTGGAGCTTCCAGGCGAGCTGGCGGAGGCTGTTGGCCTCGCCGTCGAAGAAGATGACGTCGACGGGGCCGTAGTGGGTGAGGAGCTCCTGGAGCTGGGCGCTGTCGTACTGGAGCAGGCCGGGGTTGTGGCTGGGCTGGACGTCTTCGATGCCGCGCTGGATCCGCTTGCCGTTCTTGTGCAGCCAGTAGAAGTCGTCGGGAGAGAAGTAGAGCCCGGGGGCGATGCCCTGATCGCGGAAGGCCTTCAACACCTCGGAGGTGATGTCGCGGTGGAAGGGGGTGTTCATGACGTTGAAGGGCGTCGTCGCGGTCGAGTACATGCCGAAGCCGGAGTGGTGCTTGGCGGTGAAGACGACGTAGCGGAAGCCTGCGAGTTTGGCTACGCGGGCCCACTCTGCGGGATCGAACTGAGTGGGGTTGAAGGTCTTGGGGAGATCGTTGTAGAAGCGGTCGATGTAGTCGGGGGAGGCCCCGACGAGGGAGTGGCTGATGGTGACGCCGAGCTGGCTGTCGACGCTCCAGTGAAGGAAGAGGCCGAAGCCCTGGTCGCGGAACCATTCGACGCGGTCGGGGTGATTGAGGGAGGAGGTGAAGTCGGTGTTCTCGCCGGCGATGGTCTTGCCCTGCGGATGGGCGGGGGAGGCGATGAGGGAGGTAACGGCAAAGACCAGACCAGCGAAGAGAGTACGACGATACCTCACCTGTGAATGCTCCTGTGAATGCTTTCGTTCATCTTACAGTGGCCTGCCGCGCGGGCCCACTGCGCGTGGAGCGGTCACTTCGTGACGTGTATTTGCCCTTTAGGGTGGGGCTCACGTTGGTCGCTTGCGAAGATGTTTACGCCGAACCGAAGGGAGGCCCAGGGCAAAGCCGGTATACGCATCACGAAGTGACCGCCCGTACCGGGGTTCCCACAAACAGGTCTTCGTTTGTGGGGACCCCAAGCGCAGTGGGCCCGCGCGGCAGCGCAGGTTTTCTTCACCCAAATAAAAAATTATCGGTCGAGGCCGGCGGCCTTCGATGTACCGGTTGGTCCTGAGCTGGCTCCGGGAGCCGAAGGGACATCAGGGACGCCACCGAGATCGGCGATGGTCATGCGCAGATACTTGTGCGGATTGACGGCGGTGTTGCGGATTCGAACCTCGTAGTGGACGTGGTTGCCGGTGGCTCCGCTGACGCGTCCGCTGTGGCCGACGTAGCCGATGATCTCGCCGCGGGTGACGGTCTGGCCGGCCATGACGGCGAATCCGGACATGTGGCCGTAGAGAGTCTCGACGCCGTGGCCGTGGTCGATGGTGACCTCGCGGCCGTAGCCGTTTTCGACCTCCGCGGACTTGACCACGCCGTCGCCGGTGGCGCGGATGGGAGTCCCGCTGGGAGCCGCGATGTCGAGGCCTTTGTGGAACTCGCCTTCGCCGTTGCCGAGGACGGGATCTTCGCGCTGTCCGAAGCTGCTGGTGATGGGTCCCATGACAGGCCACAGGGAAGGAACGTAAGAGGCAGCCTCCTGCTCGAGGGAGAAGGTTCCGTAGAGGGAGGAGCCAAGGTTCGGGTGGCTGAGACCGAGGGAGCGGGTGGCGGCACCGCTGAGAGCCTGGTTACGTAGGGAGTAAAAGGCTTCGACGGACTTGTAATAGCTCTCATCGGAGGTGCTGACGGTCTCGGTGAGAGGAGCGGTGGCGACCTCTTTGGCCACGGCCTCGGCGTGGGCCCGACCGGCTTTGCCGGTCATGCGTCCCATGGGAAGGGCCAGCTTGCTGGCGGTGAAGCCGTAGAGGGCGGAGACCTCGCTGGCCAGCGAGCCGAGGGAGGCCGTCTGGATGTCCTTCTGTCGTGCCTCCTCTTCGAGGTGCGCGTAGTCCTTCTTGAGAGCGTTGTGGTCCTGACGGAGCTGATTGAAGCGCGCGGTCTTGATGAGCATGCGCGAGTAGGAGCCTGCGAGGCCGGTGATGGTGAACATACCGATCACGGCGGCGGCGACGAAGAGGTAGGCGTAGTGCAGGGGCACCGGAACCTTGCTGAGGCTTCCGTCCTCGTCGCGGCTTACGAACAGGATGTAGTAACGCTTCTTCAGCTTCAATCCAGAGTCCAGGCCCAGAGTTTGGTCACCTGCGGGAAGGTGGCGCGGAGAGTCGGCGATTCCCAATCCCGGGGCCCGAATGAAATTCGCAAATTGCCATTTCGGAATTCCGGACTCTCTTGAGCTTCTCTCCGAGGGTAACAAACGGGGGAGGAGTAAGCAAACCGATCTCCAAACAATTTGGTCGCCTGTGCATCCCACAAAAGACGCAGTCGTCATGAGGTTTATGCTTCAACGATATGGCTCGAAGCGAGAGAGGTTGGTTGGGGGAGCTGGGGCTCATTGAGCAGATTCGAAGCAGGTTTTCTGCCAGGGGGAGGGGAGTCGCTCTGGGGATTGGGGATGACTGCGCGATTCTGCGGCCTCCGGCCGGGCACGAGGTTCTGGTGACCACGGACTTCAGCCTGGAGAATCGGCACTTCCGCAGGGAGCTGCATCCTGCGAAGTCGGTGGGGCACCGCTGCCTGGTACGAGGGCTGAGCGATCTGACGGCGATGGGAGCGACGCCGGTGGCGGCGTTTCTTTCGCTGGCGCTGCCGGGGGATTTTCTGAAGGCGCGGAAGGGACAGCGGTGGGTTGCGGGTTTTTTTGAGGGATTGCATCTGCTGGCCGAGCAGAGCGGAACGACGCTGGCCGGAGGGGATACTTCGGAGTCTCCGGCGGACCTTATTTTTGCGGATATTGTTTTGATCGGATCGGCGCCTCGGGGAAGATCGCTGCGGCGATCGGGGGCGCGGGCGGGAGATGAGATTTATGTGACCGGGGCCCTGGGAGGGGCGCATGCGGAGCTTTCGGCGCTGCTTGGTTTGGGGCGTGCTGCGCGGGCTGGGGCTGCGGGGCATCCGCATCTTTATCCCGAGCCCCGGCTGGGGGTGGGTGCGGAGTTGATGCGGCGCGGGATGGCGACGGCGGCGATCGACCTGAGCGATGGGGTGTCGACGGATCTGGCGCATCTGTGCGAGGCCTCGGGGGTGGGGGCCGAGGTGGAGGAGGGTGCGATTCCGCTGCATCCGTTGACGAAGAGGCTGGGAAGGAAGAAGGCGCTGGATGCGGCTCTGAACGGCGGCGAGGACTATGAGCTGCTGTTTACGGCTCGGGCCGGGGCGCGGGTGCCGGGGAGGATTGCGGGGGTTGCGATCACGCGGATTGGGACGATTCGTAAACGCAATGCGCGTGTGCCTCGGGTTGTGATTCGGGGTGCGGCGGGTGAGGTGAGAGAGTTGATGCCTGCCGGGTGGCAGCACTTTTCTTCGTGAGTACATGCAAGGCGATGGCCGGCCGGCCCCACGCGTAGTGGGCCCGCGCGGCAACGCAGTCTTACAATCGATCTATGCACGAAGCGACGAAGATTATTCGCTCCACACTCACGCGTGCGGAGGCTGGTGAACCTCTTCACGCAGGCCCCGTCTTTGCAGCTCCTTATCATGTTCCGGGGGACCCGACGGCGAGTCCTTATACGTATGCCCGGTCGCATAATCCGACGTGGACGCACCTGGAAAAGGCGATTGCGCAGATGGAGTCGGGTGAAGGGTATCGCGCGTCGGCGCTGGTGTTTGCGTCGGGAATGGCGGCTTGTACAGCGATCTTTGGCGCGGTGCTGCGTCCCGGCGATGCTGTGGTGCTGCCTTCGAATGCTTACTTCGCCGCGCGGGTGCTGGCGCAGGAGTATTTTGCGCAGATGGGTGTGGAGGTGAGGCTGGCTCCTACGGCGGGGGATGCGCAGGCGGCACAGCTTGCGGGCGCGAAGCTGCTGTGGATCGAGACGCCGAGCAACCCGACGATGGATGTGTGCGATATCGCGGCGCTGTCGGAGGCGGCGCATCGCGCGGGGGCGCTGGTGGCGGTCGATAACACGACGCCGACTCCGATGGGGCAGAGGCCTCTGGAGCTGGGAGCGGATTTTTCTGTCGCCTCGGATACGAAGGCGATGACGGGACACAGCGACATTCTGGTGGGGCATGTGGCGGTGCGGGATCTGGAGCTGAAGCAGAAGATCGATCAGTGGCGCACGCTGACGGGAGGCGTGCTGGGGCCGATGGAGGCATGGCTGGCGCTGCGGTCGATCGCTACGCTGCCGCTGCGGCTCGAACGCGCTTGCGCGAATGCGCAGAGGATTGCGGAGTTTCTTGCTAGGCGTGCGGAGGTGGAGCAGGTGATGTATCCCGGCTTGCAGACGCATCCGGGGCATGAGGTTGCGAAGCGGCAGATGCGGTACTTCGGGCCGGTGCTGAGTTTTGTGCTGCGCGACAAGGTGGCGGCGGAGACGTTTATGGCGAAGTCGAAGCTGCTGGTGGATGCGACGAGCTTTGGCGGGATTACGTCTTCCGCGGAGCGGAGGGCTCGCTGGGGCGGGGACAAGATTGCGGATGGGTTTATTCGTCTGAGCGCGGGTTGCGAGATGATTGACGATCTGCTGGAGGACATCGGGCAGGCTCTGGATGCGACGCGATGAGTGAGGTGGAGGCGTTTCCGCATTCGTGGAGGGTGGAGGTTTTGAAGGCGGCTCCGATGATTGCTCCGGCGCGGCAGTTTGTTTATCCGAGGCAGATTGCGGGTGAGGAGGATGCTTTGGCGCGGGGGGCTTTGCTGTTGATGGTCTCGCCAGAGACCGGTGGAAATTTTCTGGCGACGTGTGCGCTGGGGTTTACCGATCCTTCGGTGCCGACGGGGGTTTATGCGTGCCCTCATGAAGATGAAATTTGTGCGGTGGCTGGAGGGTATGCGTATGTCTTCGATACGACGCAGCCGGAGCGGACGACGCATCTTCCGCTGAAGCCGGTGGTGGAGGTGGTTCCGGTGACGTCGCACGGACTGCTGGTGTTTGCTGGGTTTCACACGTTGTACGCGTGGGGGCCGGAGGGCGAGGCTTGGCAGACGGGAAGGCTGAGCTGGGAGGGAGTTCGGGTCACCGGCGTGGAAGGGGACACGCTGCATGGGATGGGGTGGAATCTGATGACGGATAAAGAGGTGCCGTTTACGGTGGATCTTCGGAGCGGACGGCATGAAGGCGGGGCAAGTCCGGGGTAGGTAAAGAAGAGCGATGCCGCTCGGGCACCACGCGTAGTGGTGCCCGAGCGGCAGCGCCTTAGCCTCCACGCCAAAAATATGTCGATACGACCTAGGTCATTGGGAGTAAGGCGCGAAAGCTCGGTTGGCGTAAGCTTGGAGCGCAGTTTCACTTCTTGAAGAGAGATGTCGGTTGTAAGACGAAGGGAGTATTCCGTGCAGCAGGAGAACGAGCAGAAGAGAGTTAGCCGCCGCAGATTTCTTGGTGCGGGATCAGCTGCGATTGCAGCGGCGGCGGGATTGCAGGGAGCGCAGGCGCAGGAGAAGACCGCGATCCGGTCGAGCGATCATCACCTGAAGGGCGAGTCGCAGCCGGTGCAGGGGAACGATCCGCTCGATAAGGAGAACCCGAGCTCGGTGTGGGCTCCTGCGACGGATTCCGGTGGACAGCCTCCGTTCAAGTATTCGTTCTCGCTCTCGCACAAGAGGATTGAAGAAGGCGGATGGACGCGGCAGGTGACGGTGCGCGATCTTCCCATCTCGAAGAAGATGGCGGGCGTGCAGATGCGGCTGATCGAAGGCGGCATTCGCGAGCTGCACTGGCATGTGGGCGCGGAGTGGGCTCTGATGCTGTATGGATCGGCGCGCATTACGGCGGTGGACCAGCAGGGGCGCAGCCATGTGAGCGATGTGAAGGAGGGCGATCTCTGGATCTTCCCGGGAGGGATTCCGCACTCGATTCAGGGGCTGGGGCCGGATGGCGCGGAGTTTCTGCTGGTCTTCGACGATGGGAACTTCAATGAGTTCGAGACGTTTCTGCTGACGGACTGGATCGCGCATACGCCGCCGGAGATTCTGGCGAAGAACTTCAATGTGAAGGAGAATCCATTTGCGGAGTCGCCGAAGAAGGAGCTGTTTATCTTCGAGCGCGATCTTCCGCGTCCGCTGGCCGAGGAGCAGAGGCAGTCGGAGGCGGGGACGGGGCGGGTTCCGCACAGCTTCGACTTCAGGCCGAGCGAGATGAAGCCGTCGAAGGTCTCGAAGGGTGGCGAGGTGAAGATTGTCGATCAGAAGATCTGGCCTGCGACCAATATTGCGGCGGCGATTGTGACGCTGAAGCCGGGTGGGCTGCGCGAGCTGCACTGGCATCCGAACGAGGATGAGTGGCAGTACTACGTGAAGGGTAAAGGCAGGATGACGGTGTTTGCGGCGGGTGGGCGTGCGCGGACGATGGACTTCCAGGAGGGCGATGTGGGGTATATCGAGAAGTCGGTGCCGCACTATATCGAGAACACGGGGGATACGGACCTGGTGTTTATCGAGGTGTTTCCTACGCCGTTCTATGAGGACATCTCGCTGGCGGAGTGGATGGCGCATACGCCTTCGCGGCTGGTGGACCAGCATTTGAAGACGGGTGAGGATTTTCTGGCGAAGATTGGTCGGAAGGAAGCTGTGGTCGTTCCGGAGTAGAGGCGATGGCCTGCCCGCGCGGCAGCGCAACTTGCGTGGATGAAAGAAAAGGCCCGCATCGCAACCAAGCGATGCGGGCCTTTTCTTTTGTCTTCGGAGGCTGCTACTCGACGTGGTAGTTGGGTGCCTCGCGGGTGATGATGACGTCGTGGACGTGGCTCTCGCGCAGGCCGGCTCCGGAGATGCGGATGAAGCGGGCGTTCTGCTGCAGCTCTTCAATGGAGGAGCAGCCGAGGTAGCCCATGCCGGAGCGCAGGCCGCCGACCATCTGGTAGACGACGCCTTCGAGCGGTCCGCGATGCGGGACGCGGCCTTCGATGCCTTCGGGGACGAACTTGGCGAGGCGGTTGCCTACATTTTCGCGTGCAGTCAGATTAGGACGTTCTGTCGAAGCGTCCATGTCGTCCTTGCCCTGGAAGTAGCGCTCGCCCGAGCCCTGTGCCATGGCGGAGAGCGAGCCCATGCCGCGATAGGCCTTGAAGCTGCGGCCCTGGTAGAGGATGGTCTCGCCGGGGCTCTCGTCGACACCCGCGAACATGGAGCCCATCATGACGACGGAAGCTCCTGCGGCGATGGCCTTGGTGACGTCGCCGGAGTACTTGATGCCGCCGTCGGCGATGATGGGGATGTCGTTCTCCTGTCCGGCGCGGAAGGCCTCGGAGATGGCGGTGATCTGGGGCATGCCTGCTCCCGTGACCATGCGGGTGGTGCAGATGGAGCCGGGACCGATGCCGACTTTGACGGCGTCGGCTCCGACCTTGATCAAAGCGATGGCGCCTTCGTAGGTGGCGACGTTTCCGGCGAGGACGTCGATCTCGGGGAAGCGGTGCTTGGCCTCGCGCACGGCTTCGAGCACGCGGGAGGAGTGGCCGTGGGCGGAGTCGATGGCGAGGGCGTCGACGCGGGCGCGGACGAGCTCTTCGGCGCGCTCGAGGAAGTCTCCGGTGGCCCCGATGGCTCCGGCGACGCGGAGGCGGCCCTGCGAATCCTTGGAGGCGTTGGGGTACTTGAGCTTCTTCTGGATGTCCTTGACGGTGATGAGGCCCTTGAGCTCGAAGTCGTCGTTGACGACGAGGAGTTTTTCGACGCGGTGCTTGTGGAGGATGAGCTCGGCCTGCTCGAGGGTGGTTCCTACGGCGACGGTGATGAGGTTCTCTTTGGTCATCACGTCGGAGATGGGGATGTCGGTGCGTGAGACGAAGCGGAGGTCGCGGTTGGTGAGGATGCCGACGAGCTTCTTGTTCTTGGTGACGGGGACGCCGGAGATCTTGTAACGGCGCATAACCTCGAGGGCGGCGGCGATGGGCTCTTCGGGGGAGATGGTGACGGGGTCGACGATCATTCCGGACTCGGAGCGCTTGACCTTATCGATCTCGCCGGCCTGCTGCTCGATGGTGAGGTTGCGGTGGACGACGCCCATGCCGCCCTGCTGGGCCATGGCGATGGCCAGGCGGGACTCCGTGACGGTATCCATGGCTGCCGAGAGGAGGGGCGTGTTGAGGGTGATCTTCCGGGTGAGGCGGGTCTGGGTGGAGACCTGGGTGGGGATCACTTCGCTATAGGCAGGTACGAGGAGGACGTCGTCGAAGGTGAGGGCTTCGGGTACGGGAAGATTGATCATGTCGTCTTTCGTTCCAAGGGTAGGGGCCTCAGGAGGAGGCGCGTGGCCGTTGGAGATTTAACATTTGATTCTAGGGGATGGGGCTCGGATGCAGCAAGGCGACTTATCCCGGCTATCTTCGCGTTGCAGTCGATTTAGCCGCAGTTGCCGTTCTATCGGTGATTAATAGAAGGTGAAAATGCGCTATGGCGCTGTCGGGAGATGCGTTCGAGGGCAAAGAAGTAGATCCACAGGTAGGGCATCAGAGTGAGCGCGCCTTTGCCCAGCTCCACAAAAAGCAGGCGGCTTCGCAGAGGCTGATGGAACGACGGAAGAATCTGAGCGGCGAAAAAGAAGAGAGGGGGAGCGGCGAAGATCACCATTAGCAGGCCGCAGATCGCGGCCTCGCGCGTGGCCTTCCACCAAGGCGAATCTCTCCAGCTTTGCTTCGGACGTGGTCGGGGAATGTCCATCGAGGCGCCGTTCGGCGAATTCTATTATGGACCGGAAGCGGGGCCAGGCTTATGGACCGGAAGCGGGGCCAGGCTCCATAGTTTTCGCTCATTGAGGGGCGGGCGGGCATGGGCTGCATCGAAGACGTCGTCCATTCATCTATAAGGTTGTGAAGACGACGATCGACGGTACACTTCAGTTTCGAAACCCTGCTTTGGAGGCGCTGCGTTCGACGCACCCTCACTTTGCCCTGACTCGTGGACAGGCACGAAAGTACATCAGGGATGTAGCTCCCTTTGCAGCGATTGAGGACGACTCGCCGGAGACGCTGCGCGATCTGTATGCGTTGATGGAGCCGGGAGAGCTGATCTATGTGATCAGCGATCGTCTCCCGGCATTGGAAGGTCTCACCGCAAGGGGGCCAGTCGGGGTGGGGCAGATGCTCTATCCAGCCGACCGGGGGCTGCCTGAGGCGCCGGACGCAGGCGATGCGGTGATCGAGCGGCTTACCTGCAGGAATGCGGACGAGATGGTGGCACTGACGGAGATCGCCTTTCCGGGATTTTTCCGGCGCCGTACCTGCGAGATGGGGAACTACTACGGCATTCGTTCGGAGGGCAGGCTGGTGGCGATGTGCGGCGAGCGGATGTCGATCGGGGAGTTTCGCGAACTCAGCGGGCTATGCACGCATCCGGACCATCGCGGCAAAGGGTATGCGCAGAGCCTGATGGTGAAGCTGATGCAGGATCACCGCGCAGCCGGGCAGCGGACATACCTGCATGTGACGGCGACCAATCCTGCGATCGAGATCTACCGGAGGATGGGGTTTGAGGATCGCGGAGAGTTTTCGATATTCGAGTTGGTCCGCGAGGCGTAAGGCTGGCGTTTGCCCGGCCGGGAGGCCGTCGCCTTGAATCGGTCGATGTTGAAGTCGTGCCGCAGACGGTGTATGATGTTGTTTGCAGCGTTTTTTCCGTTGTCCGAACGAGGCCGTGACCGCACCGGCAAAAGGACGGAAGAGATGAGTGGGCTCGAGCCCACTTTTTATTTGCTCTGAAATATGCCACTCCACCATTGGGCCGGGGACGCGAAGCAGGCAGTAGAAACAACAGGTATGGCGCTGAATCTGGACACAATACGGGCAACGGCGGATCGCGTGGCAGCCTCGCATCACCTGGAGGTGGTCGATCTGGAGTTTCAGGGAGGGGCCAAGTTCCGGACGCTTCGGATCTTTATCGAGAAGAATGCCGAGGAACGGGCGAAGCTGGCAGTCAAGGCTTCGGCCGAGGCAGCGGAGACCGAAGGAGACGGCGTCCCGACGCTGCCGAAGGGGATTCCGGTCGAGATGCTTTCGGGGGTTACCCATGAGGATTGCGCGACCTTTGCTCGGGACTTCGGCACTGTGCTTGACGTTGAGGACCTGATGCCGGGGGCCGAATATACGCTCGAGGTCTCGTCGCCGGGCCTGGAGAGGAAGCTGACCCGGCCGGAGGACTACCGGCGTTTTACCGGGAGTCTGGTCAAGGTTCAGACCTTCTCCCCGGTGAACGATAACCGGAACTGGCAGGGGCGTCTTACGGGGTTTGCAGGCGATGTGTTAACGCTCGATCTGGCGGCGGTGAAGCAGAAGGGGAAGGCGAAAAAAGCTGTGATTGCAACCGTGATCGAGATTCCGCTTGCGAATGTAGAGAAGGCGCAGCTGGTGGCCGAGCTTTAGCCCCCCACCGAAGCGCATCAGAAGAACACAGGAAAGATTTACCGCCTGAGAGGAGACAGCGATCTCCACCGGGGCATGAAGGACAGAGGACGAATGGCAAGTGCGTTGTATCAATCGATCGAGGTTTTGAGCCGGGACAAGGGTATCGAGCCCGGTGTGGTGATCGGGGCCGTCGAAGACGCGATTGCGCTGGCGACCCGCAAGTACTACAAGACGCAGGAGAATATGCGCGCCGAGATGGACCGCGAGACCGGCGAGATCCGCGCCTATGTTTACAAGACCGTGGTCGAAGGCCCGGAGCAGGTGGAGGACGAGACCAACCAGCTGACGCTGGAGCAGGCCCGCGAGCTGGCTCCTGAGGTTGAGGTGGGCGGGGAACTGCGCTTCTACAAGGACACGACGCCGCTGGGGCGTATCGCGGCGCAGATGGCCAAGCAGGTCATCTTCCAGAAGGTGCGCGAGGCCGAGCGCGACACGGTCTTCAACGAGTACAACCACCGCGCTGGCGAGGTCCTGACCGCGACCGTCAAACGCCTGGAGCCAATGGATGTGATCTTCGACCTGGGCAAGGCCGAGGCACGGATGCCGAAGCGCGAGCAGTCTCGGCTGGAGCAGTTTGCCGTGGGCGAACGGGTTCGTGTGGTGCTGCTGCGCGTGGATCGCGCGGCGAAGGGGCCGCAGGTGATCGTCTCCCGCGCCTCGCCGGTGCTGGTGCAGAACCTGTTTCAGAGCGAGGTTCCGGAGATCTACGACAACACGGTCGGGATCAAGGCCATCGCGCGCGAGGCGGGTGAGCGCACCAAGATCGCGGTGCAGTCGCGCGACAAGGACGTGGACCCGGTGGGAGCGTGCGTGGGCATGAAGGGCATGCGCGTGCAGTCGATCATCCGCGAGCTTCGCGGAGAGAAGATTGACATCATTGAGTATTCGGACGAGATTACGACCTTTGCGGAGAAAGCTTTGCAACCGGCGAAGGTCAGCCGCGTCTCTATTACTGACCTGGGCGAGAAGCAGATCGAGGTGATCGTCGACGACACCCAGCTTTCGCTGGCGATTGGAAAGAAGGGCCAGAACGTTCGTCTGGCGGCCAAGCTGCTGCAGTGGAAGATCGACATCAAGAGCGAGGAAGAGAAGCGCCAGGAGGTCGAGCAGCAGATGCAGGCCATGGGCGGCGGACCTTCGACGCCGATCGAGCAGGTCACCGAGCTGGGCGAGACGATCCTCGAGAAGCTGATCGCCGCCGGAATCACCACTGTCGAGGCGCTTGCGGATATGACCCCGGAGCAGCTCGAAGAGGTTCCGGGCATCGGGGAGAAGACGGTCGAGAAGATCTCGGTCGCGGTTCGCCACTACTTCGGACAGTACGAAGAGGGCGAGGAGCGTCCGGCTGCGGCAGTCGCCGCGGAGGTTGCAGTGGCAGCGGAGACGATCGGAGAGGAGAGCTCGATGGAGAAGACACCAGAGGAGATTCTGGCCGGCGAGGCTGGAGAAGGACGCGCGGAAGAGGAGCGCGGCGTCTCGGCCGAGGATCTGGCCGATGCAGAGGATGAGGGCTCGGAGTCGGACGCTTACAGCGATGCAGATGCACGCGAGGAGCGGATCGAGCTTGACAACGATACGGTCGACGCGCTGGTGGATGAGTCTGAGGACCGGTCGAGCGAAGGCATCGACGACGGGCGAGATAGTGAATAGCGCGAACGGAATAGAAGCGCTGCATCGCGGATGCAGCATTATCAGGGATAATAGATATAGGGACGATACCTACCTCGAAGAGGCCAATATGAGCAGCTAGGGCGCTAGGGAAGCGGACAAAAAGGGACGGATGAGCAAAGTTCGAATCAACGATCTGGCACGTGAGTTGGAAGTGAAAAGTAAATCAATCCTCGATGCGCTGACTGCGGTCGGCGTCACGGAGAAGAAGACCCACTCCAGCTCCATCGAAGCCGATGAGGCCGAGAAGGTACGTGCGTATGTCAAGGGCGGAAGCCGCAGCCAGGCGCAGAGAACCTCACACGAGGCGCCGAAGTTCGACCTGTCGAAGGTCTCGAAGCCGGGTGATGCCTTGAAGGCAATTCTTGAGCGCAAGCAAGCAGAGGCGGCGGCGAAGTCCGCTTCCCCGGCGATGGCGGCCCGGCCTGCGGTGGTTGCGCCGCCGTCGAACCCCGTGGTGGCGCATCCGGCGACGTCTGCGCCTGTGGCTCCTTCGGTCGCCCAGGCTTCGGCACCGAGGCCCGGAGCTGTAGCCGGAGCTGGACCAGGAATCGCGTCAGGACCAGGAACCGTATCCAGCGTCGCGGCCTCGAGCGCACCGGCGGCGGTTCAACCTTCCGCTCCTGGAGCAGCCGCTGCTGCAAACACTGTGCCCGGAGCTCCTCCGGCACCGCGCCGCATCGTTCCTCAGCCGCGCCAGCAGGCCAACATCATTGCTCCTCCGCAGGCTGCTCCCGCGATCGCGAGCCGGCCTCCGGCGGGTCCGGTGGTGGCGGTTCGCCCGCGGCTCCGCTGGCTCCCCCCCCCCGAGCGGTCCGGGACAGGCGCAGTCGCGGCCGGTCGTGGCTCCGCCTGCTGCGGCTGCGGTCCGTCCGGCAGCTCCGTCTGCTCCGCTCGCCCCATCCGCTCCGGTACCCACATCCGCTCAGGTATCTCCTTCTGCTCCGGTCTCCACACCGGCTCCTGCTGCTGCTGCGGCGGCGGCTCCTGCCGCACCGGCGCCTCCCGCGGCTCCTGCTCGGCGTGTAATTATGCCGCAGACCGGACCGCGCCCGATCTACACGGCGCCGCCTCCGGTTCCGGGAGTTCCGCCGCGCAATCGACCCATCTTTGAGCGCCCGCGTCCGGGAGGACCCGGCGGGCCGGGAGGTCCGAGTGGCCCGGGAGGTCCTGGCGGACGTCCTGGGATGCCTGCGGGCGCACGGCGTCCCATGCATCCGACCCGCACCTTTCCCGGTGGTCCGGGTGGGCCTGGCGGCCCTGGCGGACGTCCCGGTTTCGGTGGGCCTCGTCCTGGCTTTGGCGGCGGCCCTGGCGGACGCCCCGGCTTTGGCGGCCCGCGTCCGGGAGGTCCCGGAGGGCTTCTGCCTGCTGGCACTGAGGCGCCTCCGGCCGGACGTCCCGCCGGACGCCCACCGCAGCGCCGTGGAGGCAACCAGCGCTACGAGAAGTCCAAAGAAGGCCCGATGAAGGGATTCGCTCCGCCGCCGCGTTTTGGCGGAGTCCAGATTCCTCGCGAGCCATTGCCGATCACCCGTACCATCACGGTCACGGAGGGCATCAGCGTCAAGGATCTTGCCGAGAAGCTGGATGTTCGCGGCAAGGACCTGATTGCTACGCTGCTGATGCGCGGCGTCTTCGTCACCGTCAATCAGTCGCTCGAGGGCGAGTTGGTGAAGGACGTGGCGCGTCAGTTCGGCGCGGACGCCACCATCATCACGGTCGAAGAGCAGATGGAGAACGAGGCCATCGAGGGCTTCCTCGAGGACACAACCGGCATGACCGAGATCGTGCGTTCGCCAGTGGTCACGGTCATGGGCCACGTCGATCACGGAAAGACCTCGCTGCTCGATGCGATCCGGATGACCGAGGTGGCTGCCGGCGAGGCCGGCGGAATTACCCAGCACATCGGGGCGTACAAGGTGCACGTCACCAAGCCGGACTCGCCCGCCTTCGGCCGCGAGATCGTCTTCCTCGACACCCCGGGTCACGAGGCCTTCACCCGCATGCGTGCCCGCGGCGCGAAGGTCACCGATATCGTGGTCGTGGTCGTTGCCGCCGATGATGGCGTAATGCCGCAGACTCTCGAAGCCATCGATCACGCCCGGGCGGCTAAGGTTCCCATGATCGTCGCGGTCAACAAGATCGATAAGCCCGAGGCCAACCCAGACCGCGTGATGCAGCAGCTTGCAGCGCGCGGCGTCCAGGCTACCTCCATGGGTGGCGACATCGAGTTCGTGCAGGTCTCGGCCAAGCAGCGCATCAACCTCGACGGGCTCGAGGAGATGATCTGCCTGGTTGCCGATACGAACGAGCAGAAGGCGCAGCCCGACCGTCCTGCAGTCGGAACCGTTATCGAAGCCAAGCTCGATCGCGGACGCGGCGTGGTGGCCTCCGTCCTGGTCCAGAACGGTACGCTCCGCACCGGAGACAGCTACATCGTCGGCAACACCTTCGGCAAAGTCCGCGCCATGTTCGATGACCGTGGACAGGCCATTACCGAGGCCGGACCTTCGACGCCGGTCGAGATTCTTGGTCTCGAGGCGATTCCGGATGCGGGCGATACGTTCTTGGTCATGGCCGATCGCGACCGAGCCAAGGAGATTGCGCGCTACCGCACCATGAAGGAACGCGAGGCGCAGCTGGCGAAGAGCTCGCGTGTCTCGCTGGAGGGACTGGCGGAGCAGATCAAGCAGGCCGGCATGAAGGATCTGAACCTGATCCTGAAGGGCGACGTGCAGGGCTCGGTCGAGGTTCTGGCCGACTCGCTCGAGAAGATGTCGACCGAGAAGGTTCGTGTACGCGTGCTGCGCGCAGGCGTCGGCGCGATCACCGAGTCGGACGTTCTGCTGGCCTCGGCTTCGAACGCCGTCGTTATCGGCTTCAACGTGCGGCCGGATCGCAAGGCTGCCGAGATCGCCGAGCGCGAGAACGTCGAGATCCGCATCCACTCGATCATCTACGAGCTGCAGGACGAGATCACGAAGGCGATGTATGGGCTGCTGGAGCCGGTGTTCAAAGAGAACTACCTTGGACGAGCCGAAGTGCTCAACGTCTTCAAGATCACGAAGGTCGGTCAGATTGCGGGCTGCGTCGTTCGCGACGGTCTGATTCGCCGCGATGCTCAGGTGAAGGTGGAGCGCAATGGAGAAGAGGTCTGGAAGGGCAAGATCTCGTCGCTCAAGCGCTTCAAGGACGATGTGCCGGAGGTTCGTCAGGGTGTCGAGTGCGGTATTGATCTCGGCAGCTTCAAGGACATCCAGGTGGGCGACTTCATCGAGGCCTTCACGACCGAGAAGCTGGCCGCCGAACTGGGACAGACGGCTGCGGAGCGCAAGGCTGCTGCTGCAACGGAGACCGCCAACGCGTAATCTACAAACCACAATCATTAAACAAAAGAGGCCGGGAATATTCCCGGCCTCTTTTGTTTAATGATTGTGGGTAGGAGCGGGTGCTGCCGGGCAGGCCCACTGCGCGTGGGGCGGTCATTTCGTGACGCGTATTTGCCCTTCGGGGTGGGGCTCCCGTTGGTCGCTTGCATAAATTCTTGCGCCGACCAACGGGAGGCGTACGGCGAAGCCGGGATACATCCCACGAAGTGGGCGCCCCACGCGCAGTGGGCCCGGCGGCAGGCCATCGCCTTTCCTCCCCAAAACCGCGAATTTGAATTTATCGATGCTCCCTAGAAGGTGATGGCGACCTGCTGCTGGGTGGCGCGGGCGGGAAACTCGATCAGCAGCATTCCATTGGCATATTTTGCCTCTTCGGAGTCGAGTGTCTTTCCGTTGATGGTGACTTCCTCAGGCTCATGCGGGAGCAGAATGCGGATGGCGGAGAGGTCGCGCGCGTCACGTCCCTCAATCGCGGAGGTGGTGAATGCCATGCGATTAGGCGAGGTAGAAAGATTGGCAATCCGTGCGCTGGCGGCGAGGATGCGCGGCTGGTCCGCGGGGTAGAAGCTGGGGTCGAGCAGGAGTGAACGCTCTCCGGGAGCCAGGCTGGGGTTCTGCCGAAGGGCGAGGTGCGGATCGAAGAGATTGATGAAGGTTCCTTGCAGCGGGGTTGGGGTTCCATTGGGAAGGTCGAGGCCGGAGGCGATGACGAAGGGGCCTCGCCGGAGGACGAGGGCATCGGTCTCGGTCCACGCGAGGTGGATGGCGTCGGCGGCCTGATGGGTGAGCTTGCGGATGGCCTCGGCTCCGGTGGGGCTGTGCGTGAGAGCGGCGGGGGATTGGGCGGTGTAGAGGACGACTCCCTTGCCGACGCGGTGCAGGCCCTGGGCGGACGGGTTGAGGCCGAGGGCGCGGAAGAGGTCTTCGCGTGGCGCGGGCAGGCGCTTGCCGCTGGAGTTCCACCACTCGGTAGCGCGGTTATAGGGGTCTTGGTCGTCGTCGACCACGACCAGGGCTCCGCCAGTCTTGACCCAGCTGGCGAGGGCGGCGTGAAAGGCGGGGGAGGGCGGCTTCTGGCCTTCGTAGGTGAGAACCAGAAGCTTGTAGTTGTTGAGGAAGCCGGCGGCGTTCGAGCCCTGGTAGGTGCTTTCGATCTGGACGGGCTCGACGGGCATGCCGCGCATGAGGAGTGGAAGCGCGAGGCCGTAGAAGCTACCGAGCTCAGGATCGGAGGGCTGGGGCTGGGCGCGTTGGAACATCATGGAGTCGGAGACCAGGACACCGATGCCCTGGGTGCCGGCTTTTTCCCAGCGGGTGTTGGGCTGGTTCATCTGGCCGAGGGCGTGGAAGACGGTCTGGAGCTCGGTCTCGTACTCGGGCGAGATGGGAGTCTTATCGGGATGCGGATTGTCGGGGGACGGCTCGGTGGTTTGGTGAAGGCCCCGGGGACCGAAGATGCGGTCGGGCCAGGGGAGGATCTCGTAGCTGGAGACGTGCGGTTGCAGGAGAGAGGCGACGAGGGTCGACTCCCAGTTGCGCTGGTAGTCGGTCCAGGAGTGATTGGGATTGTCCTCGATGGGGTCGTTGAGATACCAGATGCGCTTGCCGGAGGAGCGGGCGATGTTCTGGAGGGCGCCGTACTCGAGGAAGGCGGTCTCGAAGGTGCGCTCCTGGCGGACGCCTTCGTAGAGGTTGGGCTCGCGGGAGGTTCCGGTCCAGACCTGGGCGATGAAGCCGTCGGCTCCTACTTTGAGGAGTGAGGATTCGGGGGAGACGATGGCCCATTGTGCGTAGTTGATGAGGGAGTGGGTTGCGACGTAGCAGGGGATGGATTTGCCTTGCTCTGTGCTCCACTGCTTGACGAAGTCAAAGACTTGGCCGAGGGCGCGGCGGTAAAGGAAGTACTTGAGCTTGGAGGCGCGGTACTGGGCGTCGGGGGAGCTGTCGGGGGCTTGCCAGGGCTCGTGGTAGTAAGCCTGCCATTCGGACTTGAAGGCGTCGGACCATCCGGCGCGGGCCCAGAACTCGGGCTCTTCGAGGTAGATGGCCTCGGCTCCGGCCTCGAGGGCGCGCTTGACGCCCTGGCTGAGATATTTGCCGTAGCTCTCGGTGGGAGAGATGTAGGGGACTTCGCGGCCGGTATGGAGGATGAGTTTTCCGGATTTTTCCTGCTGGGTCTCGTTCCAGTGGGTCTTGCCGTCGAAGTCGCCGCGGAGATAGTCGCCGTAGCGGCCCCAGGCGACTCCGGTCATGACGGCGACGCGGTAGCCGTGATCGCGCCAGCTGCGGATGCGCTCGGGCATGGTGTCGTCGATCCCGTAGACCATGACGGTCTGGGACTCGACGTTGACGCGCGGGGACCAGCCCTGGCCGGTCTGGAAGATGAGGTCGGAGGCGGGGGCGTTGACCTGCCCGAGCAGGGGAGCGGCGAGGAGAAGGAGAGCGGTAAGCCGGATCACGATGAAGCCATGATAGATGACGATTTTGGCGCGGGGAGGTGGACAAATTGTTTGGGGTAAAAAAGGGCGCTGCAATGGCCCGGCCGGCAGGCCATCGCCTTTTCTCCCCCAATAGTGGATTTGAATTTGTCGATACGCCCTAGTGCTTTGCTGCTTCGAGGACGGCGACGCGTTCGGTGAGTGCGGGGATGAGCTTGTAGGTTTCGAGCTCGTTCTTTGCCCTGGACTCTCCGATGGCGGCCATTAAGGCTTTGAAGTTCGCATCCTGCTGCTCACGCAGAGAGTGGAACTGATCGCGCAGAGAGTTGTATTGCGTCTCGCTCTGCTTCTCGAGAGCGGCGAGGCGCACTTTCAGCTCGCGTACATCGGGCGCGATGACGTCTTGAATCGCGTGCTGCAAGGTCTCGAGGATATTTTCGGCCATCGGGCAATCTCTTTTCGGATTGTAGCTTACCCGCGCATCCAGAGCGTGGAGCTGCGGTTGAGGACCATGGCGTCGAAGCGATGGCGGACGTGAAAGCCCGCGTCTTCGTAGAGGGCGACGGCTTGATGGTTGGACTCGGTGACGGTCAGGGTGATGGCAGCCGTCCCGGTTCGGCGCAGGTGGTTGGTCGCGTGATAGAGGAGGAGACGTCCAAGGCCGCGTCCGCGCTGGGCGGGGGCGATGCAGAGCTGGGTGATGTGGGCGACGTCGGGAGCGACGCGGGAGCAGAGGATCATACCGGAGAGCTGGCCGGTGTTTCGCTCGCGCAGAAGCCAGGAGTTGTTCTCCTCGAAGACGCCACAGCCGGGGAAACGGATGATGTTGTGCAGGAAACGAAGCGATCCGTGTAGGGAGCAGTACTGATCGTTGATCTCGGCGTCGACGTGGCCGAGATAGGCAAGGTTGATGAGCTCGGCGGCGGACTGGTAGTAGAGCGAGGACCAGGGCATCAGCTCGATCTCGGGAGTGAGGGAAGGAGAGGAGAGCCGCGCCTGGGAGAGGTTCAGCTCCATGAAAAGCCTGGGGTGACGGGCGAAGCCCGCCTCCCGGAAGCCTCCATCCACCGAGCCGGCATCGTAAAGCAGAAGCTGGGACTCGATGCGGCCGACGCTGGGTGTCTCGAGTAGAAGATCGAGGAGCCGGCGCAGGAGAGTTTCGGTGATCCGGGCGGTCTGTTCGGGCGTCGAACCGATGGCGTAGGCGTCGCCGACGACCGCTTTGTTTCCCTCGTAGACGCAGAAGGTGTATCCGGCGAGGCGGCCGCGGTCGAGGACGACGAAGCCGGGAAGGATGCGGGAGTCCAGGTACTGGAGCAGAAGTTCGGTGGAGCTGGAGTAGTCCCAGCGCAGACGCTCGTGCCAGAGGGCGGCCTCGGACTCGAGCAGGGGGCGAAGCTGACGAGCGGAGAACTGCTTGAGGTCCAACAGCTCGAATTGGGTCTCGACGGGCATCGCGGGAGCAGGGTGGTTGACCAAAGGAGCTTCCGTTGAGCTTACCGAATTTTTATCCTGGATTCCGCTCGATTCGTGGAGAGGACCCTCTCTGGTCAGGGCCGGGGCGGGGCCTGCAGGTCGCTGATGTCCGTGCGAGCGGCCACGCGATAGACCTCGAGCCCCTGGGATTCGTAGAGAAAGAGCGGGGTGTAGAGGCGTCCGGCGAGATAGTGTTCGAGGTCGGCGGTGTCGTTCGAGCGGATGACCAGCAGATGCTCTTCCGGGGGAACACCGTCGGCGGCGTAGTGGATCGTCGGCTGGTTGCGGTAGAAGGCGATTCCGTAGTCGAGATCGCGGCGAACCTGTTCGACGGCTACCAGCTTGATGTCGGGGGCCTTCTCTGCCATCTCCTGCGCCAGGGGCCGGGCGGAGTAGTTGAGATCGAGATCTCTGCCGTGGAAGCCGAGGAGGAAGACGAGGACCGAGAGGGCGGGAAGCAGGGTGGCGATCCCCAGCTGGGCGACGCCCCAGCGCTTGACGATCCAGAAGACGAGTCCGGCGAAGAAGAGGGCGGCGGTCGCGGCGGCGACCAGCCAGCCGGTGGAGGGCACCAGAGTCTCATACTTCATGTGCTGCGGGGCGAGGGTAAGGACGAAGACCAGCACGGCGCAGGTGGCGGCGTGAGCCCACAGAAGCCAACGGGGAAGGCCGGTGGGACGAATGCGGTTCAGGTAGTCGGCGGTGAGGATGGTCAAGGGAGGGATGGAGGGGAGGATGTAGCCGGGCAGCTTCGATCCGGAGAAGGAGAAGAAGACGATGGGGAAGAGAGCCCAGAGGACGAGGAACTCCGGAAAGGCGTCGCCGGCGCGAGTGTGTCCGAGGTAGCGGGTGGGGTTGTGGCGAACCTTCCACTCGGCGATCGAGACCTCGATGGAGTCGATGAGGGCACGGATGGCGATGACGGTCCAAGGCATCAGGCCGATGACCAGTACGGCCAGGTAGTACCAGAAGGGCTGGTGGTGCTGGTAGCGATTGGTCGAGAACCGCTCCAGATTGTGCTCTTTGAAGAAGACGCGGAAGAAGGTGGGGTTGTGATGCTGGACGGCGATAAACCAGGGCAACACCATCGCGAGGTAGAGCAGAAGGCCCGGTATCCAGATGGTGCGGTGTAGAAGCGACCACTCGCGGCGGAGGCCAGCGAAGATCAGGATGATGGTGAGGGCGAGGAAGGGAGCGACGGGGCCTTTGGCCAGGGTGGCGGCGGCGCCGAAGAAGTAGAGATCGAAGAGCCAGAACTTCTTCCCGGTCTCGTACCAGGCGTACCAGCCGAGCATTCCGATGCAGAAGGGGGCCGCGAGCTGCATGTCGGTGGAGGCTCCGCGGGCGAAGCTGACGATGGCCACGGCGGAGGTGGTGATGAGCGCGGCGTCGAGGTGTCCTCCGGGACGGAACCGGCGCATGTGCAGGAAGATGAGCACGATGAGGGCGAAGGCGCCGGAGGAGGAGGGGAGGCGGGCGGACCAGTCGGAGACGCCGAACTCCTTGAAGAAGCCCATGGCGCGCCAGTAGTAGAGGGCCGGCTTTTCGAGCCAGGGCTGTCCGTAGAGGATGGGAGTGACGGTGCCGCCGACGAGGCAGTGGTAGGAGGCCGCGAGGTCGGCGGCGCGGAGGCTGCGGGGAACGACCTTGGCTCCGGCTTCGTGACAGGCCTGGGAGTGGGCCTCGAGCATCTCTCGGGCGACCTGGGCGTAACGGGGCTCGTCGGCTCCGACGAGGCCCAGCTGATCGCCCCCGAAGGCCGGGACGAGGCCATAGAGCAGAAGGAATCCGGAGACGAGGATGAGGAGCAGCATCTCGCGGGGGGCAACGGCCTCAGGATGTCTCCAAAGATGCGAGAGCCAGCCTTCCGGCGGGCGTCCTGTGCTGCCGGCCGTTGAGGCCCGTCCGGTGGATGGTGAAGAATCAATCATTTCGGAAGTGAAGACGAGACAAGGCTAACAGAGTCCTGCCTTGCGTTGTTCGCGGAGGCCCTGGAGAATGCGATAGGTTGCGTCCTCGAGCGGTCCATCGATCGTGCATCCGCTGGCGCTGCGATGGCCGCCTCCGCCGAATTTTTCGGCCACCCTGGCGACATCGAGTCCTCCCTTGCTGCGGATGCTGAGGCGGAACTGATCTCCGGGGAGCTCGCGCAGGAAGACTGCCGATTCGACGCCGGCGATGCCGATGAGGTAGTTCACGACGCCTTCGCAGTCCTCGGCTCCGGCGCCGACCTGCTCCATCTCGGGGGTGGTGATCCAGCTCCAAGCGATGGTGCCGTCCTTGCGGAGATTGGAGAGGGCGGCTCCGAGGAGCCGTATCTTGCTCTCGGGATTGGAGAAGTAGATGTCTCGCGCGACTCGGTTGGGGTCCGCCCCGCGGCGGACGAGATCGTGCGCCATGGCGAAGGTTTCGAGATTGGTGCTGGGATAAGTGAAGGATCCGGTGTCGGAGATGATGGCGGTATAGAGGCAGGCGGCCATGGCTGGCGGGATATCGAGCCCCCCTGCCCGCGCGATGCGGTAGACCATGGCGGCGACGGCGCTGGCGTGCTCGTCGATCCAGTTCAGGTCGCCGAAGTTCTTTCCGCTGGCGTGATGGTCGATGTTGATCAGTCTCCGTCCTTCAAGGCCGGCGAGACCGGTGCGGGCGATGCTGTCGCACTCAAGCACGATGACGGGGACGTTGGGATCGGGTTCGACCAAGCGCACGTCGGTGGAGAGGTGGACGCGATCGATGCCGGGCAGGGTCCGGTAGACCTGGGGGATCGAGTCGGCGAGAACGACGACGGATTCCACCCCCAGCTGGTCGAGGATGCAGGCCATGGCAATCACCGAGCCGATGGCGTCCCCATCCGGACGGGCATGCGATGTAATGAGAAAACGTGGAGATGAGCGCAGAGCCTCGAGCAGAGCTGCGATGGGGGCTTCCTTCGTCATGAGTTGGCGTTTACCCGTGAGGTCTCCGCGTTGGAGGAGACCTGCTTTCTCTCCCGTTTTCGCATTCGTTCGAGAAGCTCGTCCATGCGGCCGGTCATCTTTTCGGAGCGGTCGATGGCGAAGGTGAGCTCGGGAACGTGACGGACCCCCATTCTCTCGCGGAGCTGGGAGCGGATGTAGGCCCGCGCGGTCATGAGTCCCGCGAGCGTGGATTCTTCTTCACGCTCGTCGCCGTAGACGGCGACGTAGATGCGGGCGGACTTTCCTCCGGGGGCCAGGACGACGTCGGTGACGTAGCTGGGAGCGATGCGTGGATCGGAGAGTTCGCCTTCGAGCATAGCCCCGATCTCTTCCGAGAAGGTATTGGCTACACGATTGCGATGGTGGGCACGGGCGCGATGTTCGGGCATACGTTAGGTCCTGCTGGACTGGTCAGACTACCAAAGGTTGCGGCCTCGCACCTAATCCTGCCGGTGGATTTCGAGGTCGGATTTGTGGGTATCTCGATTCTAATCCTCGAGGAACTCGCTGTAGGAGTCGATGATCTCGGCACCCAAGCCTTGGACGATGCGATGGGCGGCCTGATCGATCTGCTGGAGCTGACCGGTGAGGTAGCTTCGGGAGCCGGAGATGACGGCGATGCCGAGGGTGGCGCGATTCCAGACCTCGGCGGAATCGAGCTCCGCCACCGCGAGATTGAAGCCGTTGCGCAGCTTGTCCTTAAGCGAGCGGACCACCTGCCGTCGATCTTTGAGCGACTGAGCGTGCGCGATCTCAATCTCAAGGAGGAGCCGGGCGATGGGCACAGTCGTCGGTTACCGGGGGAACCGCTAAAAGTGGTAGGCGAAGCCGATGGTGGGCTCGACGGTCCAGGTTCGCGCATCGAAGAAGAGATAGTTCTGGCCGAAGTCGGGAGCCTTGTAGAAGGTCTGGCGGAACTGAACTCGGACGTCGAAGTGATTATTGAGCTCCTTCTCGAGGCCGGCGCTGTAGTAGTAGGTGGCGCGGGCGCGGGAGAAGAGGGCCTGTCCTCCGCCGCTGGTGGGACGGAAGGCGGTGGAGCCGAGGCCGGCCGCGATGAAGGGCTTGGCCGTCAGCAGGCGGTGCGGGGGATGGGCGACGTAGCCCACGGTGTACTCGCTGGTGTTGGCCTGGACACCGCCAAAGAGATAGACGTCCTGGCCGTTCTGCTGATAGTGCTGGGTGAAGCGGGCGTAGCTGTAGTTGAACTCGCCGCCAATGTAGGGGGACTTGGTGTAACGGAAGGTGAGGAGAAAACCGACGGTGTTGCTGGCGGTCTGATCCGCGGTGATGCCGAGGTAGTTGGTGCCAGAGGTGTTCTTGGTGAAGGTCGCCATGGCGTTGGCGGCTACATCGATTCGGGAGAGCTGCTTGTGAAGGGGAGTGGTGGTACCGTCACTGCTGCTGTTGGCCTGGGCGTGGGCGGTGGGTGCTGCGAAGGTTGCGAAGAGGCAAAGAGCGAGGCTCCACACGCGCAGTGGGCGAGAGACGATCGACATCAGAAAAGAACTCCCTGAGAACAAAAGTATTGCCTCTTCAGTCTACTCTGGATTACTGGAGTGCGCTGGATTACGGCTGGCGTCAACCCTGTTCAAAGCCACGATTTTTGGAGATGGCCTGCCGGCCGAGCGCCGTGGGCCCGCGCGGCAGCGCTGTCCTCGATCTATGAAGCCGTGGGGGTGACGAGGAGGACGAGGCCGTCGACCTGGGCGACGCGGACGACGGAGCCCGCCGGTGGAAGCGGAGTGGAGGGCGAGAGGAGCCGGGCGCTCCAGAGCTCGCCACGGATCTCGACCTGGAAGCTATCGGAGGGTGAGGCATCGGGAAGCGAGGGGCGCACGATGGCCTCAGCGCCGATCATGGCCTGTGAGCCAAGCAGGACTTTGCCGCGGCGGGCTCGAAGGGCGATCCAGGCGAGGCCGAAGGTAATGATGCCGAAGCCGAGGCCGACGGCGACGGCGGTCGAGGTGTGGACACGCTGCTGGGGGATGGGGCCCTCGACCAGGGTGGCCAGACCGAAGATGAGAGCGAGGGTTCCGGTGAGCGCGAGGATGCCGTGGCTGGGGAACTTGGCCTCGAGGACGAAGAGGGTGAGTCCTGCGAGCAGGAGGAAGACGGAGGTGTGGTGGATGGGAAGGAGATTGAGGCCGAAGAGGGCGACGAGGACGAGCAGGGTTCCGAGGGCGCCAGGGACGATGGTTCCGGGGATATTGAACTCGAGATAGATGAGCAGGGCGCCGAGGGTGAGGACCAGCACGGCGAGATCGGGGCTGGCGAGATGGCCGAGGAGGCGCTCGCGGACAGAGGGCTCGATGAGGAGGATGGGAGCACCGGCGAGATGAAGCGTTTGGACTGTGCTGTCGAAGCGGTGGATTTTGCGGCCGTCGAGGGCGCGGAGCAGGGAGGCGTCGTCGGGGGCGGTGAGATCGATGAGATTGAGCTTGAGTGCCTCCTCGTCGCTGTAGGACTTCGAGCTGCGGACAGCGTCTTCGGCGGCCCGGGCGTTGTGGCCGCGGCGGGAGACGTAGGAGCGCAGGAAGGCGGTGGCGTCGTTTTCGATCTTCTGATTGAGGATCGAGTCGGCTTGCTTACCTTCGAGGATGGGGTGGGCGGCTCCGGCGTTGGTTCCGGGGGCCATGGCAGCGACGTCGGCGGCCTCGAGGAGGAAGAAGCCGGCTGACCCGGCCCGGCTGCCGGAAGGAGAGATGTAGACGATGACGGGGACGGCGGAGTGCTCGAAGGCCTGGACGATGACGCGGGTGGAGTCGAGCAGGCCGCCGGGGGTTCCGAGCGAGATGAGGACGGCGGCGGCGTGGCGGCGCTCGGCTTCGGCGAGACCGCGCTCGAGATAGCCGGCGGAGATGGGCTGGATGGTGTCGTGGAGGGTGAGCCGGATGACGGGCGCGGGCTGTTGCGCAGGGCTGGGAACGGCTCCGCTGAGGCACAGAAGGAGCAGGAGAAGGCTGGAGAAGATGCCGGTGCCGGGATGGAGGCGGAGGTTCATTGTGCCATCAGTGTCTGCCGTTTGAAGCTGCTTTGCTCAATGATGACACCTCTTTGCTGGGTTGTATTGAGCTATTCAAGGCGCTGGCCTGCCGGCCGAGCCCACTGCGCGTGGGGCGGTCACTTCGTGACTTATGTACTCCCTTCGGGGTGGGACTCCCGTTGGTCGCTTAATGAAATTTTTGCGCCGACCAGCGGGAGGCCCTGGGCGAAGCCGGTACACGCGTCACGAAGTGACCGCCCCACGCGCAGTGGGCCCGCGCGGCAGCGCCTGTCTTGAATATGTCGATATGAGCTAAAAGCATCATGGGACGGACTGCCCGCGTGCGGCGAGCGCCTGCTTCATGCCGAGGGCGGCAGAGTTGCGGGGCTCGAGCTTGAGGGCCTGCGAGACGTCGGTGGCCGAGGCCGCCGGTTGGTTGGCGTTGAGATCGAGGCGTGCGAGCACGAGATAGGCCGGGGCGTTGGGAGCAAGCTTGAGCGAGGCCTGCGCCTCGTCGCGGGCGGCGTTGGTGTCGCCGGAGCGCTCGCGGACCTGAGCGAGTCCGGCGCGGGCCTGTGCGGAGGCGGGGCTGGCGGCGAGGGCGGCCTGAAACTCGCGCTCGGCCTCGGGGATGAGCCCCTGGGCGAGATAGTCGCTGCCCATCTGGACGTACTGGGTGGCCTGCTCGGCGGGAGGAAGCATGGCCAGGCGGACGGCGCGCATCTGGTCGATCTGGAAGGCGGCCTGACGGAAGGAGGCTTCCGTGTAGGCACGACGGATGCGCTCGAGGGGCTCGAAGGCGGATGTGGACGAGGCGGGGGTGAGGGGCGGCGTGGAAGAGGGATGGCCGCGGGAGATCAGGGTTTTGAGCTGCGGGGCTTCGGGGTCGGCGGGGCGCAGCTTGAGGGTGGTGTCGGTCTCGCGCTGGGCTCCGGCGAAGTCTCCGGAGCGGTAAAGCGAGACGGCGAGATTGTAGTGGTAGTCGGGATCCTTGGGGTCGGCGGCGACGGCTCGCTGGAATAAGGCGGTGGCGTTGTGACCCTGGCGGCTGGAGGCGACGGCCTGGTTGTTGATGATCTCGGGCAGAGGCAGACGGGTGGCGATGAAGGCGAAGGCCCGCTCGGCGTCGGCGTAGCGGCCGGTGTTGAAGCGGGAGAGACCGAGGTAGAAGTTGGCCTCGAGGTCGCGGCGGTCGTTCTCGGGGATGCGGGCGAGCGTGGCGGCGGCGTGGTCGTAGTCCCGGGAGGCGTACTGGGCCTTGCCCAGGGCGAGAAGTGCGTCGGTGTAGTTGGGAGACTCCTGCACGGCGAGCTGCAGACGCTTGACGCGGTCCTGGGGCGTGGTGGCGGTGATGCCGCGGATGTAGTTTTCGAAGGCGCTGAGCTTGATCTGGCCGGAGGCGGCGAGGAAGGTCTGCTGGGCGACGTTGAACTTGGGGTCGATCTGGCGGGCGACCTTCCAGGCGATGGCATTCTGGACGTCGAAGAGGCGCTCGAGGGAGCTGGAGTCCTCGATGGGCGCGGACAGGCGCAGGTTGTTGATCTCGAGCACCTGGGCCTGAACGGAGATGCGACCGTTGGCTACGTTGTAGCTTCCGAGGATGACGTAGTTGGCGTCGAGGGTCTGGGCGATGCGGATGGTGGTGGCGCGGGTGGGACGGAAGTCGGCGGGGAAGCCGAGATGGTGGAGGGCGTACTGGCGGTCGTCGCGGGAGATGGTGAGGAAGGTGGCGGAGGAGAGTCGCTGGTTCAGGGTGTCGGGGAAGGACTCGCCGATCCAGGCGAGGTCGGGCTGACCGGAGTGGTTTTCAAAGGGGAGGACCAGGACGACGCGGCCGGGAGGGTTTGCGGCATCCGGAGCTTGTGCCGCGAGGAGGGATGTTGCGACAACAAAGAGCGCGAGGAAGACGGCGATTCTGTGAAGCGCCGGGCGAAGTGAGGAGAACCTGAGCACAGGTTGAGTATAGATGGGGTGAGGAGAGGCGATGGCCTGCCAGCCGGGCCCACTGCGCGTGGAGCGGTCACTTCGTGACGCGTATTTGCCCTTCGGGGTGGCTCCCGTTGGTCGCTTGCGAAGATGTTTGCGCCGAACCGAAGGGAGGCCCACGGCGTAGCCGTTACACGCGTCACGAAGTGACCGCCCCACGCGAGTGGGCCCGCGCGGCAGCGCTGTCGTTACTTCGTGAGTGACGCGTTGACGGCTCGTGGGAAGTGAAGGACCGCGGCCCATTCGCCTTTGCGGTGGGCTTGCCAGACGATCTCTCCATGAAGGAGGGAGGCGGCTTCTGCGGGAGAGAGGTCGTGGTGGAAGTCGAAGTATTTCGTGTCGGCCTTGCGGTTGCCGCGGCCGAAGTCGAGATGATTGGGCGGGGGCTCCCACTTGGTGGAGAAGAGGAGCGCGGTGTCGAAGGCCCCGGGGTCCTCTGCGGCGCGTTCGATCTGGTCGATGGCGAAGTTTTCGAGCGAGACGGTCTTGATGGGCTGGCGGACGTAGCCGAGCTCGGGCCGGGAGAGCTCGGCGGTGGCGGGCCACGCGGTCAGGACGGTCGAATGCGGGTAGTGTTGCGCCAGGATCGAGATGGCCTGCTGGTGCAGAACGATCATGTCACGGTAGGTGAGGTTGTCCTCGGGGGCGAAGGCGTAGGGAGGGTTGATCCAGATGCCGGCGAGGAAGGCGGCGCCGCTGAGCGCGGCGAGCATCCACCATTGACGGAGGTGGCGCTGCCAGATGACGACACAGAGCAGGATCACCAATGGATATATGGGCAGAAGGTAGCGGGTCAGCAGCGCTCCTCCGAGGATGGAGAAGGCGATCCAGTTGGCGATGAGGACTGTGAGGACGCTGCCGAGGGCGCGGCGCGAGAGCAGGGGACGCGCATTGGGCACGACCGGCATGAAGATGGCCGCGATGGCGCAGACCACCGGGACGTACATGTTCATGTGGGTGGTGAGGTGCAGCAGGCGGTGCCAGAGCGAGAGCAGGATGCGGACCGGGTCGAGGTTGGCGGTGGCGTTGTAGCGCAGGAACTCCGGGTTGCCGAAGATGAAGCCGGTGCGATGGCGGTGGTAGGCGTACCAGGCGACGAGGGGAAGCAGGGGAGAGAGCAGCGAGGCAACCCAGAGAGCGTGAGAACGCCGCTGGGAGGCGTTGCGCGAGCGCAGGTAAAGCACGGCCTGATAGCAGGCGAGCGCCAGGGGGGTGACGATGGCGGTCTCTTTTGAGAGGGTGGCGAAGGAGAAGAGGCCGGAGACGAGGATCTGGTCTTCGGCGGTGGGATCGAAGTAGAGGGCCAGGGCCCAGAGGGTGAACGCCGCGGCGAAGATGTCGGCGTGGGCAAGGGTGCTCTGCGCAAACCAGATGGGATAGACCGCGGTGAGCGCGACGGTGGCGACGGCGGCTGGAGTGTCGCGCAGCGACCGCGTGAGACGAAAGACTGCGACCAGAGCGATCGCCGTCACCATGACGACCAGCGTGCGGGTTCCGCTGACTACGAATCCGGAGACGTGCCACCAAGCCGCGAGCAGGATGGAGGGCAGCGGAGGATGGGCATTGGTGAGCGTCGACTGGGGGATGAGCGAGCCGGTGCGGAGGAAGTCCCACGCCGCGGGAATGTAGTAGCCCGCCTCGTCCCAGAAGTAGGGGAGACGGAGCAGGGTGATGTGAGAGAGATAGACGGCGGCGAAGAAGAGTGGAAACAGCAGCCCGGCGGAGAGATCGCCGGGCGCTCGGCGAGTGTTGGGGGAGGCTTGCACGCTCCTCTCTTAGTGGACAGGGCCGCTGGCCTGCGGAACCTGCTGGACCTGCTGATCGAGCGCGATGGTGCCGAAGGTCTGCTCGTACTGGGCGAGGTTGTGGCCGAGGATGTTGAGCAGGGCCTTGGCCTGCTGCGGGCTCAGGTAGATGCCCTGGAAGTTCTTGACGTCGAGTTCCTCGGGGGTTTCCTGGCTGAGGGTTCCGAAGACAAGCATGAAGTCCCACACGGACATGCGGACCTGGACGCTGTTGGCGTAGCCTTCACGATATTCGGCGGTGGAGGAGACATTGAGCTTGGGCTCGGCGTTCGGTTTCGGCTGATTCATAGATTCACTTTCCGGAGGTTGGTGCGAAAGGGGAAACTTGAACCCGTACGGGTTGCCCTGCCAGATCCTAAGTTCCGTGATTTGTTTCTCTATCTTCTCAAAAAATCAATCACTCGAGAAAGTCGAAAAGCGCAGGCGGCAGTTTTAATGGCATGGACATTTGTTCGAAATCACAAAACACTTTCCGCCACAACGGCTGCGGCAAGGGGCCCCTATCCTGCCCGTTTAGTTTACAGCCGGATTGCTATTGGAGTCGTTCACGGCAGTATGCGTTCCGACTCCGAGGCAACGGGAGCCTTGGGAGCCATCTATACGGCTTTGCCAAGAGAAGTATGCCATTTAGGTAGCGGCAGACGACGTATATGCTCGTGCGCTCACAGAGATGAAGCGAGTGGAGCCTGGGGAGCGATCTTGCTTCCGGCGGATGAACCGTCGCAGATTCGTATTCTGCTTCGGCTTTCTGGAGGGAATCTTACATTTAGGCCGACCAGAGAGAGCGCAGAGATCATTGAATCTGCCAGACGGAGAACCTGCCAAACGGAGAATCTGCCAGACGGAACCGTCTGCTGTTAGATGCTCGTCGCTATCCGCCTCGGTTGAGTCTCTCCTTAAACTGCAGATGGACCGTCTGATTGTGAATTGTCCCTACCGCGAATCAGGTGCCAGGTTAGAGAACGATTCCGCTAAAGCTCGGATGAGGCGGCTGTTTTCTTCTGTGGTCCGAACCGATGCGCGAAAATATCCGTCTGGGAGGCCCTGGTAGTTGGTGCAGGCGCGGAGGACAATCCCATGCGCGATGATCATGTCTCGCCAGAAGGCATCGGGATCGATTGTTGAAGGCAGCCGGAACAGAATGAAATTGGCCGACGATGGATAAACCGAAGATCCCAGCCGCTCAAGAGCGTGCTGTAGCGAGGTTCGCCGTTCGATGTTTTGAGCTCTCGATCGAGCAGCATACGGCAGATCGCCGAGAGCGGTGCTGACCGCGCGCGAGGCCAATGTGGTGACAGGCCATGGCGGCAGGTTTTCACCGATCAGCGGTGAAACGCCAGGATGAGCGACTCCGTAAGCGACGCGTAATCCAGGGATACCGTGAAACTTTGTGACCGAACGAAAGACGATCAGGTTAGAAAATTCATTCGTGATCGTTGTGAGGGAGCATTCGGGAACGTAATCGATGAATGCTTCATCGAGCAAGACATACATCTTCTTTTCCGAAGCCCTGGCGACAAGGTCGCGAAGCAGGGCGGCATTATGGCAGATTCCTGATGGATTCTGAGGGTTTGCGAGAAGGATTGCGTCTTCTTGGCCTGCAACCATCGCTGGAGGATCGTATGCGAAGTTCAAGCTCGGGTTCAGCGGATAGGAGACTGGATCGACTCCGGCGTGCTCCAGAGCTTTGCGATATTCAACGAAGGCTGGAACCGGAAGCAGGCAGCGGCAAATGGGGAGAGCACGTAAAGCGGCTTCGAGGAGTGGGACGAAGCCGTTGGCGACGGTGATGTTCTGAACGTCAACGCCCGCATAGCGTGCGATGGAGATTTTGAGATCGGTTAGTTGAAGGTCGGGGTACTCCGCCAATGTTGAGAGATCATCCAAGCTCGTGCGCAAGGTGGATAAGACGGAGGGCGGAGGTCCCTCGGGGTTTATATTGGCGCTGAAATCCAATAGCTCCGCGACAGGCACGCCGAATCGCTCGGCGATCTGTCGAAGTTGTCCCCCATGCATGGGATACGATTCGCTCCTCGCCATCTCAATCGCGCTTTCTGGCCTGTAGGGCTGTTGAGAGTAGAACGCCAACCGCGAGGCCGATCAGGGACGCAACGGACACAAGGCGAAGCGCCTGTCTCGACTTATCTGGAGTGGACGGAGGAAATTCCCGGCCCATGCGTTCCGCAGGAATGAGTTCGCCGGCATAGACGTTGCCGCCGCCGAGCGCAACATGAAGAGCCCCGGACATCGCACTCTCCGGTTGCCCAGCGTTGGGGCTTTTGTGCTTCGCGCCATCGCGACGCCAGGTCCGCCAGGCGGCTTTTGGGTCCGACCGGCGAACGAGGGGCGATGCCGCGACGAGGGCGAGGGCAGTGATCCGGGACGGAAGAAAATTGGCGACATCGTCGAGGCGAGCAGCGGCTTTGCCGAAGAAAAAGTATTTGCTGTCCGCGTGCCCAATCATGGAATCGAGCGTGTTGACCGCCTTATAGGCCATCGCGAGCGGAACGCCGCCGAGCGCCATATAGAACAGGGGAGCCATGATGCCGTCGGATGAGCTTTCTGCGCCCGTTTCGATGACAGCGCGGCTGATCTCCTGCTCGTCGAGATCTTCCGTATCTCGGCCGACGATTCGGGAGAGTCTTTTTCGTGCGAGTGGAAGGTCGCCTCGCTGAAGCGTATCGGTGACGGCAGCCGCTTCCTGCTCGAGATTACGAGCGGCGAGGCAGGTCCATGCGAGAACCAGCTCCGTGGCATTCCCAATAGAAATGGAGGAGCGGCGTGTGAGCCGGATGGCCGCCGCGGTAAGCCAGTAGGCTGATCCGACCATTGCGATTGTGAGCGCTGCCCCGGAAGCGAGTTCGACTGTGCCGGTCTGGCCGGGGCGGCGGAGTGTGGATTCTCCGCGCGAGATCCCCGCTCCGATGAGACGGACCGGGTGAGGGAACCATTCGGGATCGCCGGCGGCCTGGTCGAGAAGGTATGCCAGGGGAAGAAGAACGCTCCGATTCACGGTCGAGCCTCCGTGCTCCCGGAGGACCGAGCTCCGCAGGTGAGTCCAACCCATGCGAAGATCTTCTCCAGATCAAGGGAGGCCCGCACGGCATCGGCGAGACGATTCAGGGACTCTTCTCGTTTCTGTTTCCAGCCTTCCAGATGAATGGCAGGACTCAGGCCATAATAGGCGCGAGCGGAGGCAAGAAAGGAGTGGCGAAAACTATCGTCGTCGAAGAGGCCATGCAGGTAGCTTCCGAAGACAAGGCCGCCAGGAGAAGTGCACCCGTCGAAGGAGGGTTCCCCATCGTTTTCGGTGGTAAGTCGAGCGAAGGGCTGTGCGGCTTCGAGATAGCGTGTCTCGCCGATGTGAATCTCATAGCCACTGACGTTGAGCGATGCCACAGGCTGACCCAAGAGGGACGCTGCGACAAGACGGCCGGAGCTGATCCTGGTTATCTTCTGTGGCTGCATCGTTGTTTGAATCGCCAATAAGCCAAGCCCCTGGATGGTTTCGCTGTGCTCCATGGCCTGTGGATCGACGATCTCCTTGCCCAGCATCTGCATTCCTCCGCAGATGCCCACGACCGGGCCTCTACGGGAGTGATCGATCAGGCGGCGATCGAGCTCTTGTGAACACAGCCATAAAAGGTCGTCGGCAGTTTGCTTGCTGCCCGGCACGATGAGGATGTCCGCGTGGATGAGCTGCGCGGGCGTGCGGCAGAAGTGCAACGAGACAGAGGGCTCGCTTTGCAACGCGTCGAAGTCCGTGAAGTTGGAGAACGAAGGCAGGGCGATTACGGCGATGCGGATGGGTCGCAGAGGATCATCGGAGAGCTCCCATGACATTCCGTTTTCCGAGCCGAGGCCAAGGCTATCTTCTTCATCGAGCGTGAGCTGAGGCAGGTAGGGCATCACACCGAGGCAGGGTTTTCCGAGACGATCCTCCATCCTGCGGAGACCGGGCTCAAGGAGCTGAACGTCACCGCGGAACTTATTGATGAGGAAACCCCGGATGCGCTCCTGTTCTGGTGGATCGAGCAGCTCGACGGTTCCGAGCAAAGAGGCGAAGACGCCTCCACGATCAATGTCACCTACCAGCAGACAGGCTGCGTCGGCGAGGTCGGCCATACGCATGTTCACAATATCGTGCTGCTTCAGATTAATCTCGGCGGGGGATCCGGCGCCTTCAAGGATCATGACGTCGTGTTCTGCGGCGAGCATTTCGTAGCTTTCGCGGATAACCGGCAACAATTCGTCGACGCGGCGAAGGTGATAGTCGGATGCCGTCAATCTGCCCCAGATCTTCCCATGAACAATAATCTGCGAGGTCATATCTCCGCAGGGTTTGAGGAGAATGGGGTTCATGTGTACCGAAGGGAGAATGCCGGCGGCTTCAGCCTGGAGCGCCTGGGCGCGGCCGATCTCAAGGCCTTCCGGCGTAACAGCAGAATTGAGCGACATGTTTTGCGATTTGAAGGGCGCGACGCGGTAGCCCTCCTGAGCAAAGATGCGACAGAGAGCCGCCGTCAACAGGGACTTGCCGACGTGTGAACTCGTTCCGAGTACCATGATGGCGCGGGCTCTCACGATTTGTCCTCCTCGCTGTATGTTTCGTAGCAGATGGCGGATCGAAGAGGTACGCGCTTCTCCCAGCCCGCGCGCTCAAGCTCTGGCTCGGAGGCGAATCGGTCGACGTAGCCCAGGCACAGGTAGGCCACGGGAAGAAGGCGCTCAGGGATGCGCAGCAGGCCTCGCAGGCGGATGGGATCAAGGATGCTGACCCAGCCCACTCCAACTCCTTCCGCTCGCGCGGCCAGCCAGAGATTCTGCACCGCACATACGGTCGAGTAAGCGGCTGTCTCGGGCATGGTATGGCGACCGAGCTTGTGACCGCGTTCATTCTGGGCGTCGCACACGATGCAAAGATTCTGTGGAGCTTCCAGAATGCCTTCGAGCTTGAGCGCAGCGTACTGCTGCCCCTGCTCCCCCGTGTAGGTCGTAGCCGCATTGGCGTTCGCTTCCTGGAAGATGTCGTGTATTGCTTTCCGCGTGGCGAGATTGCGGATCACGATGAAACGCGATGGCTGCATCAACCCCACGGAGGGCGCGTTGTGCGCTGCGGCAAGCAAGCGCTGGAGCAGTTCATCAGGCAGGGAACGATCCACGAAACCGCGCCGTACATCGCGGCGCTCGGCGATGGCACGATATACGGCAGCGCGTTCGGCTTCGCTAAAGGCCATGTCTGCTGTTACTCCCAGGCTCTCGACCATTTCGGACCACCTTTGGTTTCAGGACGGAGACGTGACTCGATCCCGGCTTTCAGCTCGATGAGACGGCCAAAGAGCCAGATGACGTCGGAGAGACGATTGAGGTAGGGGAGAACGGTAGGCTGCATGATTCCGCCATTCTCCACGAAACGGACGACAGCGCGTTCTGCCCGACGGCAGACCGTACGAGCTACTTCGTATGCAGCGGATTCTGTATGGGCACCCGGCAGCGACCAGTCGGCAAGAATGCCTTCGGTCGCTTCGATCTTGTGAACGAGATCGGTAAGCATGTCGATGTCTTCCGGAGAGATAGCAGGGGGTTGTTTCTTGCTTTCGGGAGGCGTGGCAAGCGCCGAACCTACGCGGAAGAGTGTGCGCTGGATGGTTTCGGTCCACTCCGCAATCTCTTTGTCCCGGCAGATGCTGCGCGCGAAACCGAGCACAGTGTTCAGTTCATCGACGGAGCCGTAAGACTCGACGCGGAGGTCTGCTTTGGAGACACGGATTCCTCCGGCGAGGCCGGTTTGGCCGCCATCGCCGCGTTTGGTTGAGATGCTCATGATGGGTCTCCTGTGGATGTTGCTGGGGTGAGAGTTTCTTCCATTGTGATGCGGAGCGTCTTGATGAGTGGAGGACGATCGTATTCGAGAACCAGGTCGCTATCGAGGAAATCCGCCACGAGTGGCGGAGCCTCCGAGAAGAGTATCCCTTCCGAAAAGAACCACGGTTGGGTCGCGCCAAGCTCTTCAAGGGTCGTGGCGTAGACGATTACAGCAGGCGCTGCGAAGACTCCGGCGTTCAAAAGGGCGTAGGCCCGATGGTATCCGTCGCGCAGGAACCACCGTCCATGCAAGCAGGCAACTTCGAAGAATGGGCCGCCGCTATGAATGCTCAGCGGAGAGGCGGGATCGTCGGTGATACGAAAATGCAGGTTCGGATTGTTCGATCGCAAGATCAACGTTTGGGCGGAGCGATCGTGAACGATCTCACATTCAACAGCCTTCGCCGAACCGAAGGAGAGGGCGAGCAGCGCAGACCATTGCCGAGGCTCGGGGACGGCGATTTGTGGAAGCTCCGGGTGAAAGGAGAGCCTGCGCTGGAAGGCAATGAGCTGGCGTAGGTCCACGACGCCGAGTGACCATGTCAAGCCGGACATCTCGGCGAGAAGATCTGGCCGCACTGCATGAGCTGCGAACATCTCGCTCAGGCTTTCCGTTTCGTTCGCGAGCACAACGTTTGATTGCTCGAATCCCTCTCGCCGTGTAACAAGATGTCCTGCCTGTTGCAACCTTTCATCGTTGAGCGATTGGGGACGATACTCGTAGTCATCGAGACCCCAGGCAGCAAGCTCTCGAATGTGAACCGGACGGGAGTTCATCGTCTCACCTCGCGGGCGTCGAGGACCGCAGGACAAACGAATGACGAGCAGTAAAGCTTTGTCAGATGCCAGGCCTGCTCTTCGTTGCGTCCAAGAAGCCTGCGGAGCACGACCCGCATGACACCACCGTGCGTGATAACAGCAATCCGCTTCTTTGCAGCGACGGATTGAAGATGGTGAACCTCTTCGAGAACACGCTGCTCAAAGTTGGCGAAGGGCTCACCGTTGGGGGCAGCCAGAGTAGGAAAGGCGTCTATCCAGCGGCGAGCGTATACCGCATCGCGCTGTTCGATTTTAATCCAGCTCAGGCCCTCCCAATCTCCGAAATGAATCTCGCGCAGTTGGCTGCTCATCATGACAGGAAGTGCACATGCCTCAGCTAAAGGTGTCGCTGTCTCCACGGCCCGGCGTAGGTCGCTGCTATAGATTGCATCGAAGCTCTCAGGCCGGAGGCGCGAGATCATCTCCAATGTCTGCGCCCGACCGCAGGCGTTGATTGGAGGGTCCGAGTGCCCGCAAAACGTGCCAGCCAGGTCGGTTTCGGCGTGGCGTATAAAGACAAGGCCATTCATAGAGTCCACGCTCCACAAAGGTAGACGCCGATCTCGGAGAGTTGATTGGTTGCGCCGAAGCAGTCACCCGTCACGCCGCCAATGCGGCGCTTGTAGTAGACGCCGCTGATCCCCGTTAGCATGAGGGCGCTGAGGATTGGGGCGGTCGCATGGGTCTTTAGCAGAAAGGCGACGACGACAAAACTGAATACCGTCCCCCCGATGAGCGTGCCAGCCGAAGTGAGCCTCGCAATCCGAGCGCCTTGTGCGTCGGCGGGTTGCGAATCTGAGCTCCGAGCTGAGGCGAGGAGATAGCTCAGGGGGAGCGTCGTCCACCGGCACAGTACGTGGGCTGCGATAAGGTAATGCGGAACCTGAGCGAGCGGGAGAGATGCGATAAGCACGATGCGCCCTATGAGGCTGAGCGCAAGAGCGGCTCCTCCATAGCTGCCGATGCGACTATCGCGCAAGATGAGAAGAACCTGTTCACGACTGTTTCCGCCACCGAAACCATCCGCGGCATCGGCCAGGCCGTCTTCGTGAAAGCAGCCTGTGACGAACACCAGATAAAGGAGGACGAGGAATGCCGAGACCAGTCTTGGAAGATGAGGAGCCAGTGCAAGATGCAGCAGCGCAGCCCCTCCGCCTACCACGATTCCGACTGCCGGGAAAAACTTAACGGAACGCGCAAGAGAGTCCGCTTCATACGGCTGCGATGGCACAGGAATACGCGTGAGAAACTGCACCGCCGAGAGGAGCTCGGACCAGCTTCTTCGAAGATAGGTCAGGGGACTCATCAGGATGCTTCGCTCACCCCCGCCGAGGTAAATGTTGCCATCTGGGTGTAAAGGGCGACTGCTGATTCGATGATCGGCATTGCAAGAACGGCGCCCGTCCCTTCGCCAAGACGCATGTTCAGCATCAGCACCGGAGACAGGTTTAAATGCTCAAGGAGCAGTTTGTGTCCGGGTTCCTCGGATTGATGACCGGCGATGAGATACCCCTGGACGGCAGGTGCAAGAGCGACGGCGATCGCTGCCGCCGCCGTTGCGATAAAACCGTCGATCACGATGACCAGCCTGTGTTCGGCTGCCGCGAGGATCATGCCTGTCATCGCGGCAAGCTCAAGACCACCGACACAGCGCAAGATGTCAAGCGGCGCCGGCCTGGAGGAACGTCCGAAGTGTTTATGACCTACAGCCTCGATCACATCGATCTTTCGCGTGTGAGCCTCAAGGTTCAGTCCTGTGCCACGACCGGTGGCCGCGGCTGCGGTCGCTCCGGTGAGGGCGCAGGTCATGGCGCTCGCGGAGGTCGTGTTGCCAATGCCCATCTCTCCGATTGCGATCATGGTCTGTCCGGCCCTGACTGCATCTTCTGCAACCTCTACGCCGACGGCGATAGCTTCTGCAAGCTGCTCATCCGACATTGCAGGCTCATGCAACATATTGCGCGTGCCTTTGGCGACCTTGTGGTGAAGAAGGCCGGGAATCGTGTCAAAGTCAGCGTCGACGCCGACATCTACGATTTGAAGTTCAGCTCGATGCAGAGCTGTAAGCACGTTGATCGCGGCCCCCTTCCGCAGAAAATTCAGGACCATCTGGGAGGTGACTTCGCGTGGGTAGGCGCTTACACCTTCCGCGGTGATTCCGTGATCCGCCGCGAAGACATAGACTCCCTTACGAATTGGTTCGGCAAAGGTCTCCTGGCGAATGGCAAGGATTTGAGCCGCGATATCTTCCAACCGGCCGAGGCTTCCGAGAGGCTTGGTGAGAGTATCGAGACGCACCCGCGCCTTCTGCCGCCAAGGTTCACTTGGCGGCGTGATGGCTCGCGTGATTCGGTCGACCTGATGCGTGCTAAGTGGATTCATCGTGTTCTTTCGCGGGAAGGTTCTAGTTCAGCTTCCAAGACTCTCCTCCAAAGTTAAACCTGATGCCGGTGCGGAGGGTTAGTGGAAGCGCTGGGAATCCAAACGCCTCGAAGTAATGCTCACTGAGCAGGTTCTGGACGTTCGCGTAGACGTTGATCTGTGGAGTTACCTGGTAGCCCCCACCCAGTTCGAGACGCTGATAGGAGCCGAGAAGATTGCGGTTCGGCAGGAGCAGGCCGGTGCCGCAACCATAAGAGATCGTGTTGTCACAGAGAAAATCGCTGTCGTCGCGCCTTCCCACGAGAGTGCCGGTTAGAGAGGCAAAGAACTTCGGACGAGAGTAATTCAGGGCAAAGTAGCCGGTGTGAGGTGCGACGCGAAAAGGGCGAGCACCCACCAGCGGGGAGTCGGCTCCGATGGGAATCGCAGCGAAGTTCGATGAGGTGTTGAAGCTGGGACCAAGATTGTCGCTCGAAAAGGAGCGCTGGACGACGGCATCGGTATAGGTATAGCCTCCGCGTGCGAAGAGGTGGCCGGTCATTCTGTATTCCGATTCGAACTCCAGGCCCTGCGAACGGAGAGCGGAAGAGTTCAAATAAGCCCCGACGTATTGTGGCAGCGCGCCAGCAGCAGGTATGCCAAGTGCGACAAGCCCTGAAGGCGGAACATACTCTACCCCATTCGTGAACTTGTTGTGGAAGTATGTGATGCCGAGGCGAACGCGTCCATCCAGAATCTGCTGATCGATGCCGGCGTCGAAGGTCCGCGAGTTTTCGGCTCCAAGTGGCTTCACCGAATACTGGCCGATCAATTGGCTCCCGTTGGGCAAGGCGGCGAGTGCATCGTAGAGGGAGTTTGCTTGATCGTAGATGCTGGGCTCTTTAATGCCCTTGCCAAATGTGCCATGCAGCTTCGTGCCGTTGAAGAGACCAGATGTGGATGGCTTGAAAAGGTAGTAAGCAAGCGATGCGCGTGGAGTAGCGGCGAATCCGAATAGCCCATTGTCTTCGAGCCCCGTGCCGAAGTTATAGAAGAGGCGATGCGATATATCGCCGGAGAGCTGAAGTGTGTAGCTATAGTTTCCACGCTGGATGGCCGCGGCAGGATAGCCCGTGTTGAGAGATGTGCCGCTTTCCTTTTCGTACTTGAATGCCCCTAGAGCTAGTAGATGAGGGGTCAGACGGTAGTCGCTCTGCGCGTATACGAAATCCCGATTCGTAGTGGAAACCGATTGCGATAACTCCGAGCTGTACTGAAACAGGGCTTGCCCGCGGACGCTATAACCATTGGCTCCGGGAAGGATGACGGGAGCGCCGTCGAAGTATCCAGGACTATTGGGATCGGGGAAGCCTGTGGCTCCGAACTCCGTGTACAGGCCATTCTGACGCACGCCGCCATAGCGGACCTGGTTGTGCCATGCAGGTGTGGCCTGGTTATTCCAGACAGCGTTGTAATAGTCGTCCTGTTCTTTTTGCTGACCGGCATCGGGGATGCCGAAAAATGCAATGGCGTTTGGCTGTCCGCCCGAAACGGCAAGGTGGCGCATGGTGAATCGAAGTTCATTGGTCGCGTTTGGAGTCCATCCAAAGTTGCCGGCGTAGGTGACGTTATGAAACGCGTTGTTGGGAAGATTGTTGTCGGTATCGATGCGGGCGAAGGCCGAGTAGAGATCGAACTGATGAAAGGTTGTGCCAGCGGTGACTTCATTGCGGTAGGTGTGAAAGTTGCCCGCGTCGCCCGCGTAGGTCAGCAGCGGAAGAGGAGTCGTCCCGCGAGTAGAACGCAGGCTTACGACTCCGGCCAAAGCATCGGAGCCGTAGAGGGCACTGTTGGGCTCGCGCAGCACTTCGATAGAGTCGATGCCAACTGTGGCCAGGTTCGCAAATTCAACCCCGCCCCCAATGGCGTTTGCTGGGACACCATCGATTAGCACTTTATTGGCGTCAGTGCTCCCGCCGTGTATCGAAAGGCCGGTGGTCCCGCCCATTTGGCCTGTCTGCGCGATTTGCAGGCCGGGAACGAGGCGGAGAGGAGCTTGAACTTCGGGCATGTAGCGATAGTCTTCCGCTGGAAGAACCGTTATCGACGCCCCTGTTTGTGCTTCAGGCAGCGGGGTTCCGGTGGCCGTCACCGTAACCTGCTGGGTGAGCGTCTGCGTCGCGAGTGTGACGTCTAACTCCGTTGTGCCGGACCCGGCGATGTAAACAGAGGGCGTCGTCGTTGTCTCGAAGGAGGCAGCGCGGACGCGAACGCTATAGCGCTCGGCAGTCGACACATCAAAGTGGAACGTTCCATCTATACCCGTCTTTGCACTGGCAATGACATGCTCTCCCCGCATGAGATCGACGGAAGCGCCGGGCACGAGCGCGCCGAGAGGATCGTGGACCGTTCCACGCAATGTTTTTTGTTGTTGTGCGAACAAAGCCGGTGTCATCGCGACGATTACGAAGATTCGGGTCGCTCTGAGAACAAAGAGTTTGATCCCGCCGCTTTTGGACACGTCGCCGTGACAACCCTTTTGGCGTACTGCTATCTTCATGTTCCCCCTCGGGATTGGTTGCAGCAGGGCCGGTCTCCTGACTTGCGCTTCATCGATTCATGCTGCCTTCCCAGAGCCGCGCTCCAGTGGCGTTAACGAGCCTGCATGTCTCTCTGCGCTTACAGTTACGGGGTAGTGGCGGAGTTTCACCGCGCTTCCCGACACCCTGATGTTGGTCATCGTTATGAACTGATGGAGGTAAATCAGCCCGAAATTAGAATCTGTTTGAGAGGCCCTTCGTTGTTGTGGGTGGTCTTTCTACCGCTACCAATCCTTTTTTTCACGATGCGCGCTTGCTGAAGAAAGTGGAGAGCTATCCCGGGCTCCGTGCGGAAGTGCAGGTGAATATAGCTGGCCAAGATATTCCCGACGCTGAAACCCTCCTCTTCTTCCTGGTCCGAAAGTGAGTACCGCACCCGATAGCTGGTTGCTGCCGGCGGCGCGTCGGCAATACGGGAGTAATGAAAGCTATGGCCGCGCAAAACTGTGCCACACGCGCCAAGCAGGCAGTCCCGCGTGAGTTCGAGCGTGGCATATCCAAATTGAACCAGCCTGCCGGTCATCTCCATTGCGCAAGAAAGAAGATTTGCCATGGCATAGGTTGCGCCATCGGCTGTCGTAAGTTCGTGACAGAGATAGATCATTCCTCCGCACTCGGCGTAGATCGGACGACCCGTCGCGGCGAATGCCCGGATGGAAGCAAGCATCGACGTGTTGTTACTCAATTGCCTGGCGTAAAGCTCCGGATACCCACCTCCCAGATAGAGCGCGTCCAACCCCTCGGGGAGTGAAGCGTCAAGCATCGGGCTGAAGGATACGATCTCGGCCCCATGTTGACGAAGGAGGTCAAGGTTGTCCTCGTAGTAGAAGCTGAATGCGCGGTCTCGGGCTATGCCAATGCGGACGGAAGGCATCTCTCTCCGCTGCTCCATGGGCGAGAGGCATTCAAGGTCGAGTCCGCATTCCAAGGACAACAGCGCCTCCAGATCGAGATGCTTTTCTGCAACTGTCGCGAGCGTGTCTCTCTGCCGCTCGGTGCTTTCTCGGTCATCAAATTCCTCCGGTGTGTGTAATCCGAGATGTCGCTCCGGGAGCGCGATGCGAGGTTCTCCAGGAATCCAACCCAGGACGGGTGTCTTGCAGGAGAAAAGGATGGCTGTTTCGAGGAGCTTGAAGTGGCGTTCACTCGCCACGCGGTTGAGAATGATGCCTGCTAATGGAAGCTGGAGATCGAACAGCTCAAAACCAAGGATAGTCGCTGCGATGCTCCGTGCACTCTTCCCGGCATCGACCACGAGCACCACGGGGAGCCGGAGCAGCTTCGCAATCTCTGCGCTGCTTCCGGTCTCGCCGTCCTTTCCATCGAACAGTCCCATCATGCCTTCCACGACGACCGCATCGGCGGCTCGGGACGCGTCACGCAATACATCCTGGTTTGCGCTGGCAGCGAGCATCCAGGTATCGAGGTTGCGCGCTATGCGTCCGGCGATTCGGGTGTGATGACCAGTGTCCAGAAAGTCCGGGCCGGCTTTGAATGGTTGAACGGCCAACCCTCGCCGACGCATGGCGGCGAGGAGCGCGAGCGTGACGGTGGTTTTGCCGACACCGCTGGCCGTGCCGGCGATGAGGAAGCCTTTCATGACCACACTTCCGCAGGGATGGAGCCCTTGAGCGGAAAGGGAAGCCCGGCCACCATCAAAAATACGCTGTCGGCTGCCGATGCGACCCGCTGATTGATCTCGCCGACGAGATCGCGGAAGCGACGGCCAAGTTGATAGGCCGGAACGACGCCGCTACCGACTTCGTTCGACACGAGAATGACGGAACACGGGGCGTTGCTGAGTGCCAAGCAGAGCTGGTCTATGTGGCTTTGAAGTTGTTCTGCATTCTCGCCGCAGGATTCGAGGAGATTGGAGGCAAAGAGCGTCAGGCAATCGATCAGAAGCACATCAGAATCTTTGCCTGCTTCCTGAATCGTTCGAGCCAGGTACAGCGGCTCTTCGATCGTTGCCCAGGATGGAGGCCGATCCGCGCGATGACGTTCGATCTTCGCGTGCATCTCCGCATCGTCGTGACGTTCTGCTGTCGCAACAAACGTGACACGCTCGGCGCGTTCCGCGATCCGTTGTGCAAGCCGGCTCTTCCCGCTGCGGACGCCGCCGAGCACGAGGGTTACGGTTGCGGATTGATGTTCCGGCATACAGCGCTCCTGGCTCTGGCAGAGAGACGCACCAGAGGCTGAGCGGGATTGTTAATCGGCAGTTGCCACAGCATCCACGGCGCGAGGGCGCGTGGATGCACTCTTCAACTCTCCCAGCGAAGTTGAATGAAGCCCGATACTTATCTGGCCGGTCTCCTGACTTGCGCTTCATCGAGCCTGTGCGGCCTTCCCAGGACGCTCGTCCCAGTGACCCTTTTTGTGCCAGGTTCTCAACGCTTACAGTTACGGGGTAGCGACGGATTCGCACCGTCTTCCCGAACACCAGATAATCGAGTTATACCGTTCCGACGGGAGCCCGGTCAATTGCGGGCGAGAAGCGCATAACCGGTCTAATTCTTGTAAACCGCCGGAAGACGTTACTGTGCGAACACAATATCCTCCTTCAGTTCGGGACTCTCCAGGCGAACATACCTGGCAGCTAGAGCTTCGGCCAGTTTGACGGGCCGGCCGATCCGCTCTGCGGAGTCTTCCGTGTCGATGACGACTGCCGGGGTCTTGATCTGGCCTGCAAGGTCCAGGGCTTCCTGCCATGGGTCCCCGTTTTGAACGGGGACGTTCGCCCGTCCGTCGGTGAGAAGGACGAGTACCGTCGATGGCGTGAGGTATGATTTCGCGAGATCGAGCGCATGTGCCAGCGGCGTTCTGCCTCCCGTAGGCAGATACTCCAGGGCAGTTGCGGCCTCATGGAGCGAGCGTGATGGCTCAAGGAGAACCTGAGCTGATGCGCCGCGAAACACAATGAGAACAACTTCGTCTCCATTTTTGAAGGAACGTGCCAACAGGCTGGAAACGGCGCCCTTGACGAGGCGCATTCGCTCCTGGGCTGCGTGCGAGCCGCTTGAATCGATGACGAATAGATATCGAGTCCCACTTGCCGGAGTTCGGACCCGCTCATGGAGATCCGCCGCCCTCGGTTGGGTGGTTCCGGTTTCCAGCACGGCATGGTTCAGTGTTGCGCGAAGGTCAAGCTCTATAGGCGTTTCCGTCCGCCGTACCCCAGTAACGGGACCGGACTGAGAAACGGGCGTCGACGCACTCGCGCCAAGCGTCGAAGAGTCTTGAAAACCTGAACGCAACGCGGATGTGGCTATCTCTTTTGGAGCGAAGATTCTTGCCAGTTCACCTTTCCCGTTCGAGGGACTCTTCTCATCGGGTATCTCCGATTGCGGCTCCTGCTCCGGCTGGGGCTCAGGCGTCTGAGGCCGCTGCGCAGGCGAACGCCCGCGATCATGAGAGCGATGAGCAAGGACCAGCGGCAGAACAACTGCTACATGCTCCGGGCGTACCGACGCATCGCCGACCAGGGCAGCATAGGCGATGGAAGCACGCACCGCGGCAAGATCGGCACGAAGAGAGCGTACTCCCGCGTCACATACTGCGGCACTGATCTGCGCGAGAATCTCTTTGGAGCAGAGGATGTCGGTAAGGTTCTCACGCGCTTTACGGATCTGATCGCGGAGCTGTTCCTCTATCGGTGAGGATTCCGAATGGAAGCTTGCAGGGTTGCGCTCGAAGGCTATCCGTCTTTCAACGACTGTTTGCCGCATCGCCGGATCGAGGGTCGCCATGATATCGACCGCAAGTGCGAAACGATCGAGCAGCTGAGGACGCAAAGAGCCTTCCTCGGGATTCATGCTTCCCAGCAAAACGAACTCGGCCGCGTGCGAGGCGCTCAGGCCCTCGCGTTCGACCACGTTGACGCCGCTCGAAGCCGTGTCCAGCAGAGCGTCGCCGAGGTGCGCGGGAAGAAGATTGATCTCATCGACGTAGAGGACCCCACCGTGCGCTTCGGATAGGAGTCCGGGCTTGAGCGCGGGGTCGCCTTTGAGCGCCCGCTCTAGGTGCAGGCCCCCGAGAAGTCTGTCCTCCGTTGCCCCGATCGGCAGGTTGAGGAATGGGGAGGGTGAGGGCAGGAGAGCCGCAAGACCGCGTGCCGCGGTCGTCTTGCCCGCGCCCTTATCTCCCCGTAAAAGAACGCTGATGCGCCAATCCACCGCCGCAAGCAGCAGCGCCAGCTTCATCTCTTCCTGTCCGACGATGGCCGAAAAGGGATAGACCGGGTGTTTCATAGGACAGCCTCCCGTTTCCGCTCTCCCTGCGCCTCTAAGAGAGTCTCGCTTTCCATGAGAACCCCACGCAGCGCATCAAGAGTCTCGGGGGCTGGATTCTCCCACAGTTCGCGTCTGGCGGCTTCGAGCAGACGTTCTGCGATCGCATTCAACGCCCATGGATTTGAAGCACCCAGAAACTCCCGCATCTCCTGCGATAACGCATAATGCTCCGCGAGTCCTTCGTAGACGAAGTCCGGAGCTATCTGTGCCGTCGCATCGAAGCCGAAGATGTAGTCAACCGTTGCGGCCAGCTCCAGGCCTCCCTTGTAGCCGTGCCGCTTGATGCTCTCGATCCACTTCGGATTGATGACGCGCGAGCGGTAGACGCGCAGAGCCTCTTCGCGCAGATCGCGAACCTGCACCGCCTCCGGCCGAGAGCTATCCCCAAAGTATGCCTTGGGCTGCGCGCCGGTGAGAGCGCGGATCGAGGCGACCATGCCCCCATGAAACTGGAAGTAGTCATCCGAGTCGAAGATATCGTGCTCACGATTGTCCTGGTTATGCAGCGCGACCTGGATCGACTTCAGCCGTTCGGCAAATACCGGTTGAGCATCGACGCCATCTGTTCCTTTGCCGTAGGCGTAGCCTCCCCAGGTGAGGAAGGCACGAGCGAAGTCCTCATCGCCCTTCCAATTGCCACTCTCGATCAGGGGCAGAATCCCAGCTCCATAAGAGCCCGGCTTCGATCCAAAGATGCGATAGCGGGCCTGTGTGTCGGCCTCATGTTCTGGAGTATTCTTATGGGATTCAAGGTCAGCCAGATAGTGCTTTCGCGGGAAGTTCTGTTCCAGCGGCTCATCCAACTCGATGACGAGAGAGACGGCTTGATCAAAGATATCGATGAGATGGGGGAAGGCATCGCGGAAGAAGCCGCTGATGCGCAGCGTTACGTCTACACGGGGCCGGCCAAGCTGTTCGAGTGGAGTAGCGGAGACACCTTCCAGCCTGCGAGACTGCGGATTCCAAACAGGCTGCACCCCCAGAAGCGCGAAGGCCTCCGCGATATCGTCGCCATGCGTCCGCATCTGCGATGTTCCCCAGACGCTCAGGCCCATCATCTCCGGATATCGGCCTTCCTCCTTGCGGAAGCGGTCGATGGCCTCACGCGCCAGCTGTTGTCCAACGCGCCAGGCGGCCTGGGAGGGTAAGGCTCGCGGATCGACAGCGTAGAAGTTCCGTCCAGTGGGAAGGATGTGTGCCATGCCACGCGTCGGCGCGCCCGCCGGTCCCGCAGGTATGTACTTGCCTTCGAGGGCATCGAGAAGATGCTCGATTTCATCGCCGGTCTGTTCGAGATTGGGCACGAGCTCGATGCAGGCAAAGGTGAGTGCTTCCGCCACCCCTGTTGTTTCAAGGCCTAGAACAGCTCTTTGAACTTCTCCGATGACCTCCGTGCGAAATCCGAATGTTTCCAGCAGGGTGAAGAGATCAAGTGCTGCCCGATCGAGCGACTCCAATGCATCCGCATGGGTGTGGCAGGTCTGTCCAAGCAGCTGCCGCGACTCTTCCAGGCGTTTCCCGGGTTTGTCGATCAGCAAAGCCAGATCGAAGCCGAAGGCCGTCGCAAGGCTTACCTGAAGGCTGGGGGTATTTAGATTCGCCAGGCGTGTGAGCGAACGGAGCATCTCCGGAAGCGGCGGCATCTGCCCGAGGAGGTGCAATCCATCTCGAATCTGCGCCATTCCCAGTTCGCAGAGATATCCGTCGAGATCTTCGATTAAATGCGCGACTTCATTCCCGGTCATCGAGGCAAGTGTGGTCGGAATACCCTCTGGGGTCAGAGCGTCGTCCCACGCGTGCGTGTGGTCCCCGCGCTCGCGGGTGAGCATTGTCTTGGTGTCGAGATCGGCTTTGAGGTTGGTGCGCTGGACCAGCTCCCATATCTGCTGTTGAAGATAGGGCAGCTTGGCCGGATCGAGCTTTTCGACCGCGTAATACTCGTTGACGAGCTGGTTCAGTTCGGCAAGCGGTCCATAGGTTTCGGCGGTCGTCATCGGCGGTGTGAGATGGTCCACAATGACGGCGTGCGCCCGCCGTTTGGATTGGCTTCCTTCGCCGGGATCATTGAGGATGAAGGGATACACCAGCGGAAGATCGCTCAACAATAAATCGGGAAAGCATTCGCCCGATAGCCCGATCCCTTTTCCGGGAAGCCATTCGAGCGTGCCATGTTTCCCCATGTGAACGACCGCGTCCGCGCCCCAGCCCCCCTCGGACTGTGGCGTCCCCAGCCAGCGGTAAAAGGCGGCGTAGTGATGCGTCGGCGGCAGGTCGGGCGTGTGATAGATGGCATCCGGATCGATGCCATAACCTCGCGGCGGTTGAAGCGCAATCAACGCGTTGCCGAAATCCATCGCTGCAAAAAGATAGTCGTGCTCATCTCCCCAGGGCTCTTCCTGCTGGATCGAAACAACCTTGCCGCCAATGGTTGGCAGCAGCTTCTTGTCGGTCTTCTTCGCGGGCAGGATGCTGAAGCCACAATCCTGCGGTTGCCCCCAGAAGTCCTGCATCCGGCGGCTGGGGCGTTCCGGGAAACCCGCAAAGATCTTCCTATAAGCCGCTCTCGAAAAACGTTTGGCCTGGGCAGGATCAAGAGGATATTTGTCGTCGTAGGTTCCATGCTGCAGCAGCCGCTGCATCAATTCGTCCGAGGTCTCCGGTAATTTGGAGATGCTGTACCGTCGCGCGCGCATCGCATGAAGCGTCGTCAAAAGGCTTGCTGGAGAATCGAGGCCAACCGCCCCACCGACCTGTGCTGCCTTTGCCGCGGAGTTGGTCAGCACAAAGGCGATCCGGCGTTCGCTATTCGGTTTGTGAGGCAGCGCCGCGAGACGCGCAGCGATGCCAGCGACACGCTCCATGCGTTCCTCGTGCGCCACATACAGGTTCTCAGTACCGGCAGAACTCCGCTCCTTGAAGGAGATCGGCACCGTGATGGTGCGCCCGTCGAACTCCGGGATGGCGACGTTGACAGCGGTATCGAGCGAGTTCAAGCCCCGGCGTGATCCTTCCCACGCGCCGCGTGGCATTCCGCTCGGAATTGCCTGTAAGACGGGGATGCCGAGTTGTTCCAGCGAGTCCACGGACTCCCCGGCCAGCGTCACGGAGCCGGTGTTCACCTCTCCGAGGGCAAAGGACAGCGTGGAGATAAGGACATCAGCGTTGCCCTCAATCAGGCGGAATGCCGCGGGCTTTCCATCTTCTTTCGACTTGAGACTCGAGGTGAAGATGCACAGAGCGTTCAGGCCTTTGTTGTGCAGAGCCTCGACGAGCTTATCGACGAAGGCCGTATTGCCGCTCATGCGATGAGCCCGATAGAAGAGAACTGCCGCGGTCGGCTTGGTTGGATCCGCTTGTCTCCGCCAATCCTCGAAGGTTGCGGCGTCCATCTCCGGCAGGTAGATTCCATGCTCCGGCATTGGGGTTGGCGCGGCATAGCCATAACCTGTGAGCATCAATCGATCCGATAAAAAGCGGAACAGCTCGCCAAAGTTGGACACGCCTCCGAGATCGAGATATCCCGACGCGGTGTGCATCACGTCGGCAGGCACATTGATCGTCTCGGCAAATTCAGAGGTGTTATCTCCCGTTCCACTGACAAGTACGAGCGACTGACCCCGCTCGATGCAGGCCGCTCTTAGTTTGTCGAAGCCGGGGATGCAATGAAGCGGTCCGTGGCAACGCACCACAATCACCTTCGCTTTACTCATCTCGCCAGTGATCAACGCACTCATCTGGTCCTCTGTGCGGAGCGCATTCAGCGAGAACGCGCCCACGCGCAGCTCGGCAGGGAGTAATTCCGATGCCTTGATGAGCGTAAGCATGTCTGTATCCGCATGGGACAGCAACATGAGGGCGCCATTCGGCTGCACCAGTTCAAGCTGAGTCAGAGCCTCGGGCGGGCTGGGAAGGCGAACGTCCCAGTCATAGTAATTGAAGGTGTACTCGACCAGCTCGGCGGGAGGCTGCAGGAAGCGGTCGGCCTTCAGCATCGAATCGATGTATTCGAATATCTGCCGGACATGCCATTCGCTGTTTACTGAATGGAACCAGATGCTCTTGCCATCGAAGACGAGACTCGCCACATTGGCGAGCGCGCAAGGGCCAATGCACCCGCCCCTAGTCAGATGGACATCGTTGCGGATTTTGCGTTTGAGCCATTCTTCCGTGTACACGTCAACGGGTACGGCCGCGTATCCGCGTTCGGTGATGCCGCAGCAGCATCCGGTGTAGCAGTAGGTCAGGTGCGCCCGATGCTGGATGATATTGAAGGCGCGCCCATCGGCGCGAACGACGCGTTGACGGTGCGATGGCGGCATGGCTACATCTCCTCGGAAGGTCTTCTTTGATGGATGGCCCAGACGAGATAGGGGCCGCCGATCAGGGCAAGGATTGCTCCCGCAGGAATCTCTGCAGGAGGGAGCACGATGCGTCCCAAAGCATCGCAGGCTGCGAGCAAGGCTCCTCCGAAGAGAAATACGCTCGGCAGCAGTACGCGGTGGTCCGGGCTGATTCTGGAACGCACCAGATGTGGAACGATCAGACCGACAAAACCGATTGGGCCGGTCAGCGCAATCGCTCCAGCGACCAGGACTGAGCCGGCCAGGTAGCCGGTTCGCAGGAGTGCTGGCACATGTACACCGCGGGACGCAGCCCACTGGTCGCCTACTGCGAGCAGATTCCAGCTGCGCGCCTGAGACACGATCACGACGGCCAGCGCCAGAACGACGACAGTGAGCACTCCAAGAGAGGCGAAGCTGGTGGAGTCGACGCTGCCGATAAGCCACCGGGCGATCGAGAAGGTCCGAGACATACCGGCGAATCCGCCCAGAATGATGATGCAAGCTGCGCAAACACTGTTGACGGCAATCCCCGACAGCAGCAGGCTGAAAGCGGAGATTCGTATCCTCCTGGAGAAGCCACCGAGAACCAGTGTCAAGATCGCGAACGCTCCAGCCAGAGATCCAAACCACGTCGCCGGGATGCCCCAGGCCATCTGCCATCCGGCGGCGATTACGGCGACTGCCCCCAGCGATGCTCCCGCGGAGATTCCCAAGGTGTAGGGAGTTGCCAACGCGTCACGAAGCATCGCCTGAAACAGCGAGCCGGCAAGGGACAGAGCTCCTCCAGCCACGAGCGCAAGAAGCGTTCGAGTGACCCGTAACTGAACCAGGATCTCGTAGTCGGGCGATTGATGATGCAGCACTCTTGCAAGGCTGATCGGGCCTGCTCCTACCCATGGCAAGAGGAGGGCTGAGGCGACAAAGGCGCAGACAGGCAGGATAAGATTCCTGCGTGCTGCTGCCGTTGTGTACTCGTATGGGGTCATTGGTACCAGACCCACGGTCTTCCGGCAGGTGTCTTGCCGATCCTGAGCTGAGAAGAGAAGCAGCGCAGCCACGCCTCATCTTCAGGAGCTCTCGATGCCGGAAGGTCGTGCGCGATGACCCCATCCGCAAGCACGACGATCCGTGAACAGTGAGTCAGGGCGAGGTTGAGATCGTGGGTCACCGCGATGCAGAGTTTGCCGGTCTTCGCTTCTTCGCGCAGGACGTTGAAGCAATGGAGCTGCTGCTCGATGTCGAGGAAGGTGGACGGTTCGTCCAGCAGCAGGATCGAAGCGTTCTGGGCGAGGCACGCCGCGAGCAGAACGCGCTGGCGCTCCCCGCCGCTCAGAGTGCCGAAGTTGCGATGACGATGCTCCCAGCAGTGGGTTCTTTTCATGGCCTCGCGAATAAAGCTGTGATCCTCGTCCGACTCAAACCATCTGTCCGTGTGCGGGTACCGTCCCATCGCCACCAGTTGCTCTGCCGTGTACGGGAGGTCCGCGTGGACAGTTTGCGGGAGATGACTCACCCGTTGCGAGAGCTCGCGCAGATTCCAATCTCTCTGATCGCATCCCGCGATGGCGACTGAGCCGGACGCTGGTCTGCGAAAGCCCGCGATGATATCGAGCAGTGTGCTCTTGCCGGCCCCGTTTACCCCGACCAACGCTAGGAACTCGCCGCTCTGTGCCGTGAGGGTCGCCGAGCGAAGAATGATCCGGTTCCCATAAGAGATCTGGAGGTTGGCGACTTCAAGCAGGGGGCTCAACGTGGACGCCCCTTGCCGCTCGCACCATGTATATAGTCGAACAGCAACTGTGCGGCCTCCGCAGCGCGAGGGCCGGGCACGAGAAGGGCGTTTGAGGTTCCGACGATGACACGTCCGTTGCGAACCGCGCCCAGTTGGGGGTTCTGCCTCCAAAGAGCCAGCACTTGAACGCTCGCAGCTTGGCGCTCCTCCTCCGACTCCTGTTGACCGCTCAGGTCGAGGATCACCTCGGGGTCGTCGCGAAGTACAGTTTCGAGCGAGATGCGGGGATAGATGGGCAAGCCGGGAGTCGCGAGCACATTGGTGCCACCGGCAACCTTAAGCAGTTCTTGCAGATAGCTCTCGGGGCCGACTGCCGTAAGGTCAGCAAGCATCCCGGGCCGGTGATTGACGATCACGAGGGCACGGGGTGAGGACAGCACCTGGGCCTTTTCCTGAATCGCCGCCAGATCGTGCCTGATGCGATCGATCAGGAGATTGGCCCGCTCTGGAACGCCTGCTGCCCTGGCGATGAGAGTGATGCCGGTATAGACATCGCTGAGCGTGCCATGGGGAACTTCGATGAAGGCGATGTGCAGGGCATGGAGCCGGCCGGTCAACTCGCTGGAGACCCTCTGCAGAATCACCAGGTCGGGGGTCAGGCGTGCAATCGCCTCGACATCCGGCGCGAGATAGCTGCCCACCCTGGGTAGCCTCTGGACCGCGGCAGGGAAGTCGCAGAAGCGCGAGACGCCGACGACCTCGTCTCCGAGGCCGAGAGCGAACAATGCCTCCGTGATGCTGGGAGCGGTTGAAACGATGCGGCGGGGTCGTTGCTGGGCGAACAGCCGCGTGGCCAGCGTTGCAAACGCAACGGTCTGCAAGAACCGACGCCGGGATAACGCGGAAGGATACGAGTTGTGTTCTAGCGAGCCGAAGGTCAGGCGCAAGGTTTCTGTTCTCCGCAGAAAGTTGCAGTTTTACCCCTTGGCAGGTCTCCTGGCTCAAAGACGATACGGGTGTATCCGCCGCTATCCTTCCCCGATGAATCGATCGAGTGGTACTACTAGCGGCTTGTCTTTGTTTACAGTGGCGGGACCGCGCCGGCTATTCTCCGGACTTCCCTTTTAAGCCCCTTGTGGGCACCGTGGGTCATTACCAACAGTACCACGCAGCATTTGTGCTGCATGAGTATTTCAGGAGTATCGCATCTCATCCAGGGGAATCACCCTTTGGCGTGCGTTGTCGCCATGCCTTCCGCTCGTTCGGTGAGCCATCCGAAGAGTAGTCCCAGCGAACCCCACAATACGGCCTGGGTCTCCCACGAAGCAATCCGAAACTTCCATAGGAGAGAAGCCGGAAAATTCGCAGGCACTTCATCCATCGTGGGTAGAAAATGCCCGCAAAGACCGACAACAAGCACGTAAAACAACGCCGCGAGCAGCGTTGCATACCATGTGCCGAAAGTTCCGCTCAAACGGCGGCCCACTTTGACGGCAAGGGTTGAAGCCAGTATGGAAATCGCTATGAGGAAAAAGTACGCTCCCGTTCGAACGCCAATGGTTTCGGGATTGCCGACGGCGGGAGGATTTGCAGGGTATTTGAGGGAAGGAGCCAGCACGAGAGTGACAAACCCGATCGCCGCCAGCCATGCTGCGAGGACTCTTGGTCTGGCCACGCTAAGCCGCCCACGGGCGTATGCGAAGACGAGCCCAAAGATGCCTCCAAGAGCCGCGCCGTAAACGACGACGCCGGTCAACAGCCCGATACCCCGCTGGATCTTGCGGCTGACCATCTCAGGCTCTGGCGCTTCGTCTCTGGCCTGGCCCGCGCCGGCTTCGAAGGCAATCGCTCTATCCACCTGAGGCTCCCCAGCGCACCTCGCAAATGCAAAAACGAGAAGGCCGGCCACAAGGCCGACCAGCATCCCGCGAAGAAGCAATGTCCGAGTCATCGAAGGTTGCGCTAGTGACAGGGGAAACCGAGCAGATGGCGGCTGTCGTGGACAAATTCGTGAACTGCACGGCCCTGGAGTAGAGAAGTGGCGCCTTGTTCTGCACCGACAAAGTAGATCAGGAGCAGCATCAGCAATCCGCCAAAGAGCGCCCAGGGCATCCAGTCGCGAAGTGGAATGACGAGGACGGTTACAGGTTGTGCGATAGAACCGGCGGCCGATTGCGCCATGCTGAAGCCCTCCTGGGTTGTCACATCCTGTAGGAAGGACAGAGCCTCTTACTGAATCTGAGCCTAGTGAACGTGAATGGCAGTGTCAAGACAACCCTCCTGTCAATGGTAATCTGGCGGCGGGAACCCTTGGAATCGTAGATGCTGCCAACCCGGATCACGCTCCTTAGCCATGCGCCCACTGTCGCGATGAGGCATGCATCCTTTCCGTTGGATGAGCCGCTCCTGGAGGGAGAGATTGAGAAGATCGCCTCCATTGGATGGAGGGCTCCCCGAGCACAGCAGGTGTGGTGCGGCCCGGAACAACGCACGCGGCAGACGGCGGCGGCTTTGGGGCTTGAATCTTCTGTTTCCATTGATCTTGGTGATGTGAATTACGGGGCCTGGGAGGGGAAAGAGATTGACAATATCCAGGCAAACGACCCCGAGGGACTGGCCGATTGGCTAACGAACGTGAATGTCGCGCCCCACGGTGGCGAATCGATTGCGCAGCTGCTGGCAAGGGTTCGGCGATGGATGGAGTGTCAGACGAGTGCCGGACACACGGTTGCAATAACACACCCAGCAGTGATCCGGGCTGCGATCCTGTGTGCGATTCAGGCGCCACCAGAGTCCTTCTGGCGCATAGAGATTGCTCCGCTTTCCATTACCGACCTGCGATTCAACGGGAGGCTTTGGACCGTTCGGTCGACGGGTTGTTTCCTCCGAGGCGCTTAAGCGAGCAGGCTTGTCTAATTTTCCCGGCCCTCGACTGTGCTAATCCGGCTCCCTCTCAGCCGAAGCTGCCCCTTCGTCGGGAAGAAATTTCAAACACGCCCATCTATTTGCGTAAGGATTGTGGTCTCGCATATTGGCAAGGCTTTTTACAGAGAGGGTGTCATCTGCAGGGGGGATTTAGTTCGCAATGCAGGTTCGGCAAGGATTTCTAAAACTAAGAAGGGCGCGGCAAAATATAGCCGCGCCCTGTAATGATGTAGCCAGAACTTTGTTTAAATTGGTGCGGGAGAAGGGACTTGAACCCCCACGGATTTCTCCGCTTGGACCTAAACCAAGTGCGTCTGCCAATTTCGCCACTCCCGCATATGCACAACCACGTTGCGGATAATGCAACTCAACTCGCCAACCTGCAGGACTGAACCGGCATCAAGCTTGTCGAGACGAGCAACCGCGTTGCGCTTATGATCTGCCGCCAAATGAGCATAATGCATGGTCTTCTGAGAGCTCAGATGGCCAAGAAGTTCACCCACTATACGAAGATCTACGCCCTTCATCACTAGCCTACTAGCGAATGTATGCCGATTGCAATGCCAAGTATAGCTCGCGGCTTCGTTGCTTTTAGAGCGTGGTCGAATCAGTCTCGATGATTGAGAATACCAGTGCTGCAATGAGACCTGCTTGCTGCGTGCAGCCAGACCGATTCAGCCAGAAAGCTTTATCTCGGACTCATGTTGTCGTATATTGACAGAGTCTCTCGAAAATAATGAAGGGCCCCGCGGCTGTCTTTTGGCGAAGCTCACCGCGAAGGCCCCGAGATCGACAATCCGAAGGCTGACGGCTCCATCCTCATCGACGGATACGCGGCCACGTACTCTTGAAAGGTGTGCAATGGCCCTGCGTTTTCCCCGTTCCCTTATTCTCCTCGGCGGCTTTTTGGTATCCCCAATACTTTTTGCACAGAACGCTCAGCTTGCCGGCATTGTGTCCGATCCGAGCAACGCGCTGGTTCCTAACTCCTCCATTGACATCGTCAATCAGCAAACTCACGAGACTATTTCGACGAAGACAAATGGTTCCGGTCTTTACAGCGCCTCTGCGCTCAAACCGGGCATCTATCGCATCACCGTCTCGGCTCCTGGATTCGAGACGCAGGTGGTCGACAATACGACGATCGCCGTTGCAGCCAGGATCACTCTGGATTTCAAACTCCGTCCCGGTGCGGTGGACCAGACCGTAATGGTTAATGGGAGCGGCCTGGGGTTGAATACGACCGATGCGACGGTGAGCACGGTCATTGACCGGCAGTTCGTCTCCAACATCCCTCTGAATGGACGCAGCTTTCAATCCCTTTTGACAGCGGTTCCAGGCGTCTCTGTCGTTCCCTCAACCGGGAACGGGGAGAGCGGAGAGTTCACAGTGAATGGCCAGCGCACCGAAGGCAATTACTTCACCGTGGATGGGGTCGCGGCCAACACGGGCGCTTCTCCGGGGGGCATCGGATTTGGTGGAGGATTCAGCGGGACAACGCCGAATGAGACCGTGCTGGGAACAACGCAGAGTCTCTTATCGGTGGATGCCCTTCAGGAGTTTCGCGCAACCACATCCAGTTTTTCGGCTGAATACGGGCGAACCCCCGGCGGCCAGTTCTCTATCCTCTCGCGGTCCGGCGCCAATCAGCTGCACGGCACCGCTTACGATTACCTGCGGAATGATGCTCTGGACGCCAATAACACGTTCAACAAGCGGAATGGATTGCCGCGGATAGCCGAACGTCAGAATGATTTTGGAGGCACCATCGGAGGTCCTGTATGGCTTCCGCATCTCTACGATGGCCGCGACAAGACGTTCTTCTTTTTCTCTTACGAAGGCCTCCGGCTTCGCACGCCGGTGGCAGCCTCCCTCACTGGCGTTCCCAGTATGGCTCTTCGCCAAGACCCCACCGTCAGCCCACAGCTCAGACAGATATTCAGTGCCTATCCAGTTCCAAACGGTCCAGATCGCAGCGGTACGGCCGGCACGAATAAGACTTATGACACACTGAGCAGCTTCACTGCAGGGTATGCCAGCCCGAGCCGGTTGGACGCGAGCAGTCTGCGTCTGGATCATAGCTTCAGCGACCGTTTCAAAATCTTCGGTCGTGCAGCTTATACGCCGGCCAGCATCACCACGCGCGATCCAGGCGATCTCTCCACCATCGATGCCTCCAAGGGCAAGACGAAGCTTGTTACGCTCGGAGCAACGAACATCTTTTCCGCTCGGGCGACGAACGATCTGCGCTTCAACATTACAGCCAACGACGCTGACACTGCCCAGACGATGGATAACTTTGGCGGGGCTACATCGTTCCCGCTTTCCGACATCCCCGGATTCACCGATCCCACCCGCGACACGTTCATCTTCAACTTCTTTTATGACATCCATGCCCGCATGTCTCTGGCTCCGGCAGCGACCCGCCAGCGACAGATCAATGTCGTGGACACGTTCTCCACGGTGTTTGGAAGGCATTCGTTGCGCTTCGGTGTGGACTACCGCAGGTTGATCACTTCGGAGTCGCGTCCTCCGCTCTATGAGTTTGCCTACGTACTTTCCCCGGATCAGATTTACTCCAACAGCATGGCCGGCATCGTGGCTCAAAAGTACACGGCGGCCATGCGGCCCGTGTATGAGAACTATTCCGCGTTCGCACAGGATGAATGGAAGGCCACACCACGCCTGAGTCTTTCCATGGGGGTGCGTTGGGATGTCAATCCGGCCCCGCATGATGATGCCGGGAATGATCCCTATGGAGTCACAACGAGCAGTCCTTACACGGCACAGGTCGCTCCTAAGGGTACGAAGCTGTGGCGGACACAGTATGGCAATATCGCTCCGCGCTTCGGGCTCGCGTACCAGATCCACCAGACGCCGGGATACGAGACGGTGTTTCGTCTCGGCGGCGGCCTTTTCTTCGATGTCGGCACGACGAATGCGTCTCAGGGATACAGCGGCTTAGGCTCTTCCGCCACGATCACGCCTTCCAGCGTTGCTTTTCCGTTGACGCAGGCTCAGGTGGACGCTATTTCTGCACCTGATACGAGCGCACCTTACGGCGCAAGCGTTTATGCAATAAATCCACATCTGAGCTCGCCCTACAGTCTGCAATGGAATGCCGCTGTGGAACAGGGGCTCGGACAAAATCAAACCCTCACCCTGAATTATGTGGCCTCGATTGGAAGACAGCTCTATCTTCCGAAGCAGTACCTTCCCTACTATCTAGGCAATACCAGCTTCAGCCCAAATGCCTATCTGGTTCTGACGAACAATGGAGCGTCTTCGAGCTATAACGCGTTTCAATTGCAGTTCAATCGGCGACTGGCGGAGGGACTTCAGGCGCTGGCCTCCTACACATGGTCGCACTCCATCGATGATGCGACTAACAATGCCTCGGTTTATGAGCAGCTTCGTGGACCTTCGGACTATGATATCCGCAACAACTTTGAGCTGGCCCTCACCTATGACGTGCCGGGCAGCTACCAGAATCCTTTCGTCGCCGCGGCGTTGAAGCACTGGTCCTTGGTCACACGCGTGACTGCGCGATCCGCTTTGCCGATCGACCTGATCGGCTACCAGTCGATAGGAGCCGGAAGCGCGCTGCAGGTCACTTATCACCCGAATGTTATTCCCGGAGCTCCTGTCTACGTACAGGACAACTCGGTGCCGAGTGGACGTCGTATCAATGCGGCGGCCTTCACGGAAGCGTTTTCGGGGGGGCAGCCTGTAGAGGGAAATTCAGGCAGGAACTCAGTGCGAGGCTATGACGCAGTCGAAGCCAATGTTGCCGTGCAGCGCGATTTTCCGATTCATGAGCGCTTCGGCTTACTGCTGCGCATGGAAGCCTTCAATGTCCTCAATCATCCGATCTATGGGATGGTTTACAACAATCTCTCGCAGGGCAATCTTTTTGGAACGACCTCCGGGACTTTGAATAACCAACTCGGCGGACTCAACTCGCTGTATCAAACCGGAGGCCCGCGCTCGATGCAGGCGGCTCTCAAACTGCATTTCTAGGGAGAAGGTTCATGCTCTCGGCACGCAAAGTCCGCATCTGGTATCGCCTTCACAAATGGACGAGCCTGCTGTGTACGCTCTTTCTACTGGTCTCATGTCTGACGGGGCTGCCCTTGATCTTTCACGATGAGATCGATCGGCTGGTCAGCCCCGAGGCGACATCGGCTCCTGCCATCGAGGTGCCTCCGATTTCGCTCGACAGAATGGTTATTGCTGCACGACAGCAAAACCCCACGATGCGCACTCTGTTCGTCACGATTGAAGAGGATGCGCCCCATGTCAACGTTGGCATGGCCACGGGGCCGACCATCCAGTCGATGCCCAGAAAGCTTACCGTATTCGACGCTTATACAGGGGTTCCGGTTCAGGCCTCTCAGCCGGGACAGAGCCTCATGGACAAGGTGCTGCTGCTCCATCGCGGACTCTTCGCAGGAATTCCCGGGGAACTCTTTATGGGATGGATGGCTCTGTTCTTCGTCGTATCGCTCATCTCAGGTGCTCTGGTGTACGGCCCTTTCATGCGGCGACTCGATTTTGGAACAGTAAGGAACACTGGCTCCCGGCGCCTTCATTGGTTCGATCTGCATAATCTTCTTGGGATCGTGACGCTATGCTGGGCGCTGGTCGTAGGGGCGACGGGAATCATGAACGCCCTCTCCACCCCTCTGTTCGCCATGTGGAGAGCCAGCGCCATGCCTCAGCTGCTGGCTTCGTATGGGAATAAACCACCGGCAGAGAGGATGATTACCGCTGATGCCGCAGCCGCAGCCGCTCGTCGAGCCTTGCCGGGAATGAAAGTGACTGGCATTATTTTCCCTAATCCCGTCATGAGCACAGCTCACCATTTCCTCGTGTACACCAAAGGACGGACTCCGGTGACCTCCCGGCTGTTTACGCCGGTACTGGTCGATGCAGAGACCGGGCAGGTCGCAATGGCCAAACCGTTTCCCTGGTACATTCGGACGCTGGAAGTTTCGCGTCCATTGCATTTCGGAGACTATGGAGGTCTGCCGCTTAAAGCGATCTGGGCGCTCTTCGACCTTGTTACGATCCTGGTACTTACAAGCGGCATTTACCTCTGGATTTCACGCAGGCGGACGCCTGTAGAAAATGAACTGGATCGCCTCGTTGCAATCGAGAGCCGGCAATCTAGGGTCTCTGCGTCGAGAGTGGTTGCCCGATGAGTCCGCCAGTTCCGTTTCGTAAGGTCTATGGTCCGCCAGCGATACTCTCGACGATCACTCTTTGTGGACTGCTATCCGCTCTTCTGGGCGATGGCATCTGGGATATGGCTTCGTGGTGTGCTCTTACTATTCCGCTAGTAGCTATTGCCTTGAAGTATGGTCGAAGCAAGAGAACTAAACTGGGGAAATAATTGTTTTGCAGGCTCAGTCGCAAGGAGTTATCGGCTTCTGAGCTGAGAGAGGCTTAGTGGGTGGATCGAGTGTATCCCGCTATCGCTCTTGCAGCCACCCACACTGTGTGTCGCGCAGACAGCGGACATCATGAGCCTGATTTGCATTTTTAACGCACTACGCTCTATGGCGAAGGTGGTCGTTGCATTCAGCGAGGCTTTGCCCTCAAAATCGGGTCTGCAGGACTACAGGTACACCGCTCATCAGACGTTCATAACACTGCGAAGAAAACTGGCTAGGATATAGGTTGAAAGAAAGTGTCAAGCATGCATTTGAAATTTCCATTTGCGATCCCTGTCGCTCATTCGATCTTGTTTTGCCTGCTCGCCGGCTCTGGGTGGGCTTACGCCCAAACGTAGCCTGCCCAGAAAGATAGTTCCGATTTTAATGTTGGGCCGCCCAAAGATGCCGCTACGGGAGTTACGCTGGCGGGGAAAAACATGGCTTCAGGCCCGTACGCGCCAAAGCCATCGTGCTCAATCCGAATGGCGCCACGCATAGCGGCGCCGGCGCGTGCTGCTGATGGGTTCGCCACAACCGGTCATCGTATTCCATACCGTGACCGGAAAGATCCTTCGACCTTTATTCTCATGGGCGCTACGGGAGACTCTCCCAAGGGGCTGCAGACTGGATTCTTCACCGGGATCACGTGTTCCTCGGACGGCGCGAAGCTGCTATTCAGCTAGGACAACAATTACATCGTTGTTGCGAATGTGGACCGGGAGACCGGCATGTTGACTCACCAGCAGAGAGTCGACCTACCTGCACCGCCTGCGGCGACCTTATCACAACTCCAAGTCGATCGATCCGGGCGGCATTGCATTTTCTGCCGATAATAATCGGGCGTATGTCGCGCTCAACGCGGCAAATACGCTTGGCGTGATCGATCTTACCGATTCTCCGCCTAAGCTCATCGCCCAGATACCTGTCGGCAATGTTTCGAACAGTATCGTTGTCCGGGGCAAGTATGGCTACGTCAGCAATGAAGGCGGCGGCCAGCTATCAGTGAGGACTTTACGAACTATTCCGACGGGACGCCCATCGTCGTAGACCGGAAGGAGGAGACTTGAAATGACACGACCTCACGTTCTTGCTCGGGTCTCGATGACACCTTGAGATTTCGTTGCCCGTGAGCAGGATAGTGGATTGTGAGTATTGCAGGAGGATTTTTATCCTATTTGCTCGGCACCTCCGGGATGAGCAAACAAGGTGGAGCGATCGTAACCAGCGATATTCCTCGTAACCGGAGAGGTTTGTGAGACTGCTGCGTTTCATTCAGCCCTTGATCGGTGCCTGAACCGCAACCTTATCTCGCAGTTGGAGCTCTCGAGGCAGACAGCAGCTAGGCCGCCTTCTGGGCATCTTGGATGAGCTTCATCGCGGCGGCTGGGCCTTTGCATCCAAGTAAGCAATACTTCTTTCCTTCAAGGTTGTGGTAGTTCACGAAGAAATCCTGCAATTCCTTCATCCATTGCGAGGGGAGGTCTTTGAGCTTCCGGATGTTGGCATACTGATGATTTGCTTCAGCGACCGCGATCAGCCTGTCGTTTCTGATCTTGTCTTTCCCATCCAGTTGTTCCCCTTCGATGACCCCGACGAGTCGGGCACGAACGGCACAACCCGGGAAGGCAGGCTCATCCATCAGCAGCAAAACATCGATTGGATCGCCGTCCGGAGCAATGGTTTGCGGAAGGAAGCCGAAGTCGTAGGGGAAGACCATGCCCGCCGGAAGAACCTTCTTGAGCGCAAAGATTCTCTGATCCGGATCATAGGCAAACTTGTTTTGGCTGCCAGCAGGCGTCTCGATGATCACCTGAAGAAGACCGTCCTTCTTATCGATCGGCTTTAGTTTTATTGGATCGGCGAGTGCTTTCATGCTTTTATCTCTTTCTTGCCTGATAGGTCGCGCTTATTGCGCGCCTGCAGTATGTCGAGTTATTCATCGCTTAACCTTTCGAGGTCAATCCTCTGATCGCCAGGCGATTGAAGTCTGTGTAAGTTCTACAGAGAGAGGATTTCAAGTACGCCTCGCAAGGGAATATACGTCCAATCAGGCCGGTGATTCAATTCGTATTGCAGCTCGTAAAGTGCTTTTTCCAAAACGTATGCTCTGAGGATTGTCTGGTCGGCAGGACCGTGCGCTAGATTCCTCTCTTTGAGGTATCTATCAAGATAGGCTTCGGCAATTGAGGTTTGCCACTGGTGAATCCAAGATGCCGCGCTTGATTGTTCTCGTTCGTGAGCGCCTGCGACGTAACTGAACGATCGCAGCATGCCTGCGACGTCTCGCAAAGGTGATTGAAGGCGCCGGCGTTCTTCTAGGGATTTGATAGGCTCGCCCTCAAAATCAAGGATCACAAAATCGTCCTTGGTACGCAGCACTTGACCCAGGTGAAAATCTCCATGGATTCTCGTCCACATGCCTGCCTCGTGAGGCGGTAGGGAGACAAGCTGTTTCGCGACGGCCTCTATCTTTCGTCTTTGCGCAAGAAGGGATGCCGCATCCTCTATATAGCTTTCTGGGAATTCGGCGAATTTTTGTCGTAGCAGACCAAACGTCGATTCGATTTGTTGGAGGAGCCTGTGAGAATCCGCAGCGAGTTCATCGACTGTCGCTGGACGGGGATGGAAATCTCGAATATCCGCTCTCTGGAAGGCGTCATGCAGTTGCGCGGTTCGCTGGGCGAGAACCCGGGCAGCCGGCTCGTAGATACTTACGGCGCGATGTTCTTCTCCTGATTCCGAGACCAACCTAAGTTGTGACAGAGTCCACTTCCATCCATCTCCGTCGTTCTTCACTTGCCCCTGCAGCAACCCGAGAACGTAGGGGGTCTCAGATTCAGCGCCGCCATGTGCGTAGCAAATCTGCCCCGCAAATGCCGGAGTATGTTCGAATTTTGCTTCTTCTGTTAGATAACGCCCGATCTCCACATCCGGGTTGATGCCAGATTCGAGGCGACGGAATACCTTCAGGATCAGGGATTCGCCGAAGAAGATCGAGGAATTGCTTTGTTCAGCGGAACTTAAGCGTGAAGAGAGGTCGGTTTTCAGATCACCCAAGACAGAACCCGGTATTCCCCGGAGCTGACCCTTTTGAGTATCGAGCATGTCTCCCTCCAGAATGAGGCGCAAGAACGACTCCCGCACCGCCTCCAGAGCCAGGCCATCGATTAGAATGCCACTGGACGTGACGCCCTCCAGAGTCCGCTTTAAACTCCCAATGACAAATCGTTCATCAACGACCTCCGTTGGAAGGGAAATCGCTACCGGAAGGAGGTATCTCTCAGTTCCGCCGTCACTATAGGTCACATCGAGAAGGGCGAGCGCACTATCCACGGTTGGGAGCAAAGTCCAGTCATACACATGGACATCCTTGATCGTTCGGGCCTTCGAGCCAAACCAACGCTGCTGACAGAGGTATTTGGGCAATAAGGATTCTTCTAAGAGTTCGAGGCCTGGCCCCGATAATGCCTCAGAGATATTGCTGGCGAGCATAGCGATCTCAGATTGGGCGGGTTCGCTTACCTCGTCGCTCGGGGAAGGGTCTTGAAGTTCGAGCCACAAAAATGCATAGGGTCCCAAGGTGATCGCGTAGGGTTCGGCTTTGATGGGAGGGAACGCGACGTAGCCCAACATCTCTACAGGAACTTTGTCTTGCCACTGACTAAGATCCAGACTTATCGGCTGAGCAAAGCGCGACAGATTCGCGACACATACCACCTGTTCCCCCTGGTACTCGCGGACATAGGCCAGCACCTTGCGGTTCTCTGGTTTTAAAAACCCGAAACTGCCTCTTCCAAACACTTGAAAGAGCTTCCGCAAAGCAATCATATTGCGGGTCCAGTGCAACAGACTTGAGCTGTCACCCTCCTGAGCTTCCACATTGATCGCCTGATAGCCCCAGATTGGATCCATGATTACGGGGGAATAGAGCCTTGCCGGTGTAGCTGTCGAAAACCCAGCATTCCGATCGCTATTCCACTGCATCGGGGTCCTAACACCGTTCCTATCTCCGAGGTAGATGTTATCGCCCATCCCTATTTCATCGCCGTAGTAAAGAATCGGCGTGCCAGGAAATGAAAACAATAAGGAATTCAACAATTCGATGCGGCGGCGATTATTGTCGACCAGTGGAGCTAGGCGTCGTCGTATCCCCACATTGATTCGCATGCGGGGATCGGACGAATAAGCAAAGTACATATAATCTCGTTCATCATTTGTGACCATTTCCAGTGTTAGCTCGTCGTGGTTGCGAAGGAAGAGCCCCCACTGACAACTGGCTGGAATATCTGGAGTTTGAGCCATGATCTCAGTGATGGGAAGGCGATCCTCCTGCCGGAGAGCCATATAGATCCTGGGCATGAGTGGAAAGTGAAATGCCATATGGCATTCATCGCCTTCCCCGAAATAAGGTCGAACGTCGGGAGGCCACATGTTCGCTTCGGCCAGGATGAATCGATTGCCGTACTCCGAATCGATTGCATAACGAATCTTTTTGATGATTTCATGAGTCTCAGGCAGGTTCTCGCAAGATGTTCCATCCCGCTCTATGAGATATGGAATCGCGTCGAGGCGGAGGCCATCCACTCCCATATCCAACCAGAAACGCATAATCCGCAATACCTCTTCGAGTACCGCAGGATTGTCAAAGTTAAGATCGGGTTGATGAGAGAAAAATCGATGCCAATAGTAGGCCCCTGCTTCCTCATCCCAAGTCCAGTTGCTTCTCTCGGTATCGGTAAAGATGATGCGGACACTGCTAAAAAGCTGGTCGGTGTCGCTCCATACGTACATCTCGCGTTCGGCTGATCCGGGAAGCGCCTTGCGTGCGCGCTGGAACCATGGATGCTGGTCACTCGTATGGTTGATAACCAATTCGATCATTACCTGCAGCCCGCGTTGGTGCGCCGCTCCAAGAAATGCTTGGAAATCCTCCAAGGTTCCATAGGCTGGATTTACGTCTACATAGTTCGAGATGTCGTAACCATCGTCTTTGAATGGCGACGGGAAAAAAGGGAGTAGCCAAATACAGGTAACACCCAGGTCCTGAAGGTAATCCAACTTACTCATGAGACCGCGGAAATCACCCATGCCGTCTCCATTTGAGTCAGCGAAGGCTTTCACGTGAAGCTCGTAGATGATTGCATCCTTAAACCAGAGCGGATCAGTTGCACTTCCGGGTTTCTTCATAGGATTCCGCCCGGTCCGGAAAGAGACCTTCGCACGTGAAATATATGAGCAGGACATATCTGTGGATCCAGGCGCACAAAATTGCGAGGTCCGTTCCAGGTATACCGACCGTCCTGCAGTAAATCGCGACATTCGAACGTACCATCGGCATCAAGTCCGAGCACAGACATGTCTAGCTCGGTCCAGCCGCTCTGCACATGGGTTGGATCGAGATTCACTACGACCAGCACTAAATCTTCATGCTCACGTTTGCTGTAGCAAAGTAAGTCAGGATTATCGACCTTGTGGAAGCGTAAGGACCTGTTTTGTTGTAAAGCGGAATGTTCCGCGCGGATTTTGTTGAGGGTAGTCAAGATCGGCATGAGAGAGGTTGCGGCGTCCCTATTCCACTCCCGTATCTGATATTTCTCGCTCTCATAGTATTCCTCGCTGCCTTCGCGTAGCGGACGAGATTCCATGAGCTCAAAAGCCGGTCCATAGATACCATAGTTCGCCGTCAGGGTAGCCGCGAGAACTGCACGGTGAATGAATACAGATCTCTGATTTTTCTGTAAGGAAAAGGGCAGAATGTCCGGTGTGTTCGGCCAGAAGTTGGGACGGAAATATTCGCAGACCGGCTCAGAGGTTATCTCTTCTAGATACGAGACCAGCTCCTCCTTCGTATTCCGCCATGTGAAATAGGTGTAGCTTTGCGTGAAGCCAAGCTTGGCCAGTCCATACATAAGATGGGGTCTGGTGAAGGCTTCCGCGAGGAAAATCACATCCGGATGTGATCGTTGGACCTTGCCGATACACCATTCCCAAAAAGGCAGTGCTTTGGTATGGGGATTGTCAACGCGGAAGATCTTGACCCCCCGCTTTACCCAAAATAGAAATACCTCCGAGAGCTCTCCCCAAAGATTTCGCCAATCGTCCGATTCGAAGTTGAGAGGATAAATGTCTTGGTATTTTTTCGGCGGATTTTCCGCATACTGAATGCTGCCATCGGGGCGAACGATAAACCAGTCGGGATGTGATTTCACCCATGGGTGATCTGGAGAACACTGAAACGCGATATCCAATGCGATTTCGACTCCATATTGCTCGGCCGTTCGAATAAGTTCATCAAACTCTCGAAATCCACCGAGTTCAGGGGCAATCGCGGTATGACCGCCATGTAGGCTGCCAATGGCCCAAGGACTACCCACGTCGTCGGGCGCCGCTTGAACATTGTTGTTCTTGCCTTTCCGAAAAGATAAACCAATGGGATGGATCGGTGGGAGGTAGAGGACGTCGAACCCCGCCTGGGCAAGAGAAGGGATAAGACGAGCGGCATCGTATAGATTCCCGTGGCGGTCTGCGTGTGCCGCAGAACGAGGGAAGAATTCATACCAGGTCGAGTACAAGGCTCGCTTGCGATCGACTCGTAAAAGAAATTCGGATGTTTGTGTGGAGAAACGAAGGTCTGGATTGCGGCGCACTACCTCCAGCCATTCCCCTGTTACAGGTGTTTCGGTGAGAGTCACTCTGGACTCGGACAGTCTCTGAAGCGATCGGGCAAATTCTTGCAGCAAACCGGCATCGACGCCGGAATTTTCAATCGATAGTTTGGAGAGAAGCTTAGCCCCCGTCGCGAGTGCCAGCGGAATATCCTGTCCTGCCGGTGAAGATGTTCCCCCGAGTTGCGGATCGGCAAGCACCCCGAGTTGAGCTGAGATTCGTTTGGACAAATCAGCAGCCCATGTATCGAAGTGATCGATCCACCCTTCGATTCGAAAGAACCATAAGCCGACTCCAGCTGGAACAAACTCGCCCTCCCACAGGTCATTCCCCATAGATCGCATGTCGGTATATCGCCATTCTCCATCGTGCTCGTGACGGTAGATAATCCTCGCTCGGACATGGTCGTGCCCGTCCGCATATACAGCCGCACGAATTTGTACTGTTTCTCCGACGACTCGCTTCGCAGCAAAGCGTCCGGCATTGACGGTAGGATGCACATCTTCAACTGCGACACGTCTGCGACCTTCTATCGGCATCATATAAATTTAAGTATCAACTCCTCATTGCAAGCAGATGCAAGCCTGTTGAATGGCGTTTGTCGCGATCTTTGAAAAACTCTATCGCCTGATCGAATTTAGATGGACAGGAACAAGCTCGCGTGAAGTGTAAGATACGTTCTCATGGAACGTGATCCAATGGATTCAGGAACTTATCTAAGCTCGAACGATCTCATGTGGAGAAATCCTCAGAAACATCCTTGTGTTGATCGTCGGACAGCTTTTCAGCATTCTTGAGCACTCTGAGGCTTTAGCCCCGAGTCGCCCTCGTGAGTTCGCCGACCTTCTCGCGCTGCCTGTATCGCTCGGCTCATAAGTAACAGATCTTGTTCGCTGGCCATTGTCCTCCAAAGGCGTCAGTGGAATATCCACTTATAAAGTCGATTGCGGAGAAGCAGGGCACTCGTGAAGGTAGGGTAAAGCGGCTGATATCTTCAGGCCAAATTTCCCGAATCCCGGCTTTCCCATATAGTCGGTTTCTCAAGACTAAGATTCGACGACCAGTCCTGTATGATCGATATGGTAATTCGGGCAGGAAGATTCGTGATTGGAAATCACGCCAAACGCACTTGGTGTCAATGATTCCCGTATTGTGAAGACGCTCTCTGAAGCCACCGTACTCGCACGAGGAAAGGTTGGATTCAATGAGCGTTCATCTCGTCAATCCCAGCGACAATTCATTTGGCACGGCTGTCATTACCCCCCGATGGCTGTTCGTTCTTGCGGCGGCCACGCCGGAATTGGCGGGAGATCCGATCCTGGTCGATGAGTCGCTGGAGCAGATCGTGCCCGAAACCATCATGCCGGGGGATATTGTCGGCATTAGCGTCCATACAGGCAATGCGCTGCGTGGGTATGAAGTTGGCCGGATATCGCGCGAACGCGGCGCATGGGTGATCTATGGTGGCATTCACGCCACACTGTTTCCCGAAGAAGCACTGGGTCTCGGCCATGCTCATGCCGTGGTGAAAGGCGACGGGGATCTTGCATGGGGTAAAGTCGTAACCGATTGCCTCGCTGGCGTCCCAGACAAGATTTACGAAGGCGGAAGAATCGAAGGCGACCAGTTCCTGACTGCGCGATGGGATCTGATACCTCGTGACAAATATATGTGGGCATCGGTGCAGACAATTCGTGGATGCCCGAAGCACTGCTCTTTTTGCAGTGTCTGGCGAACGGACGGGCAGAAACCCCGACAACGAAGATTCCAGAGTGTGATTGACGAGATCGTGAAGCTGCGGCGAATCGGTTTTCGATTTATAGCCTTGGCCGATGACAATTTCTATCCGGTGACCTTGACCGACCTCCGATTAGCTCGAGAACAGAACAACCTCGCCAAGCTGGAAGAGTTGACTGCGATCCGCACAGAACGCTTTCAACTTATGGAGGAGTTGGCGAAGCTGCCCAAAGACATGGTCTTTTTCACACAGATTACGATGGAGGCGGGCGAGGATGGCGAGTACCTGGATGCTATGCGAAGAGCCAACATCAAGGGTGCTCTGGTGGGAGTCGAAGCGGTCACGCCAGAAGGGCTCAAGGCCGTCTTCAAGGACTTCAACTACTCGGGCGAGGCTTTGCCAAAACAGCTACAGACATTCAAGCAACATGGTGTCCATGTGCTTGGATCATTTATCTTCGGACTTCCGACGGATAAACCTGCAACGTTCAACGCTACTGTCGAGATGGCGCTAAAAGCTGGCGTAACGTTTGCTCAGTTCGTCATGATGACACCTTTTCCCGGAACCGTGGACTTTACACGGTGGGAAAAGGAGGAGGCGAAGGCTCCGACACTGGTTGGGGATGTGCCGATTACTCGATACTGGCTGATTCCGACGGAGGTTCGCCCCAAGATGTTTACGCCACATCCTTCGATGAGCTCGGATGAGATTCGAGAACGAACGCAGAAGGTGTGGGACAGGTTCTACAACTGGAGCGCCATCTGGCAGAGGTCCGCTTGCACTCCGACGCTGCGTGCTCGAGTAGCTTTTATGTTCCTCTCCAAGCTCTACCGGCAGATGTATGCGGGAACTGGAATCTCGACTGACAGCGCTCGCAGGAAGAAATCCAAAATTTGGGCTAGATGGACTGCCAAGCAGTGCAGAAAACTTTTTCAGGCAAAGCCAATGCCGCATCTGCAGTCCCCCGCGTGGGAACTTGCATTAGCAACGCCTTTGGTACTTAGTTCGGCATTTCTGGGGGATGAGCAACAACATAAACCTAGCCCCTTCGTCGTCATCCCAAAGAACTGAAGCAATGTTCTGTGTCCGGTAAGGTCGACCCGAGTGAATCACTTGAGTCCGGCTTAGCGTCCCGCAGCATTTGCGGGCCAGGGTGTCTTCAGAAAGAAAAACAAGAAGGAGATCGAAGCCGGAAGCGGCTTCTTTTCACCGATCCTCGTCGACGAGAAGCGCGTCTAGCACTACCTATGATCATCGGCCTTCTTAGTTCTGTTTTGACGGAGCCGTGGGTGCTTCGATGGTGTTCTATGCCTCCTCTTGTCCTTGATAACTAGAAAGCTATCTAAAGATAAGATCGAGCGGTATCGAATCCGTTGATCGATCTATCACCATATCGCAAACAGCAGGGAAGTGGGACGCTAGTTGCAGCGCGAGGCTCTTTCGTCTTCGCACCACGGGGGTCTAGCTTGGACACTCTAACGCTGCACCGAATCCACTTCGGCTTCACTATTACGTAACACTATTTATTTCCCAACTCACCAGGGGGCTAGCGCTCCTGATCGTTATTCTCAAGACGATCACTCTGCGCGCCACCGATCCCGACGATCGATTGAAGTACGATGTCTCTGCTCGCTTCTGGGGCAAAATCTTCGCCATCAATTTCTCCTTGGCGTGTTACCGGCATTCCATGGAGTTCCAGTTCGGCACGAACTGGAGCGAGTTTTCGCGCCACACCGGCTGTGTCATCGGCATGCCCCTCGCCTCTCCCGCCGTTTCCACTGGCTCTCTGCCGTGCTCGTCTCCTCAACTCCTGGGCGTGGCTCGAGTACGCGCACAACATGTGTGCTGCCGTTGTTACTGCGTCCTTCGTCATGGCCGCCGTCGGCGCGCTGTACCTACTTCAAAAACGCGAAGACCCCTTTGGGTACATCTTTCTCAAGCTTGATATCGTCGCTGGTGTCATTTCGTGCGTCCCGCAGGTCTCTCCCGCCGGCGATCTTCACGGTAAGTACATGGCGAAAAACCGCCATTGCAGCCATGGAGGCTTCTTCCATACGGAAAAGGGCGCCGGCATGACCGTCATAGGCCAGCTCGACTATGAGTCGCAAATCATCGACAATCCGCTCCGCGTCAACAAGGTTCTCAGCTTCATCATCTACGGCACCACCGCCGCCGAGGTCGAAGGCCTTGACCATTTCGCCCGCGACCAATGGCCTTCCACCTTACCGCTATTGTTCTACATCACCCAATCGCATTCCTCATTCCACTGACCGCCATCGTGAGCGTTGCCATGATGCGCCTGACCATGGGTACCCCCTCGCGACTTCCATCCTTCCTCGCTTCGTGCGGCTATCTTGCTTCCATGATGATCGGCGCCGCCGCGGGCCTTTTCCCCGTACTTCTCCCCGTAGTCGGAACGCAGGGCCACGACCTCACCATCGCTCGCGCCATCTCCGGCCTACACGCGCTGCGGGTGGGCCTCGCCTGGTGGTCCGTCGGCATGTGCCTGGCGTTGATCTACTTCGGAGTCGTCTACTGGCTGTTCCGTGGCAAAGTCCCCACCGACGCCGAAGGCTACGGGCATTAGTCGAGGTGTTCAACGGTTGCTTGCCCATCGGTACCAGGAAACAGGAGGAGTCGGTCGTTTGAAGAGAGAGACTGTTTTCCAGGAAGAAGACGACGCATCCCTTCATCACGGAAGTTCCATGCAGGTGGTCTAGGGTCGAGCTGACGATCGGCATTGATCTTGGAGATGTTTGGAGATGTCCGGAGCCATGACTGCACTCCCAGCGAAGGCGGTCCGGTCGTTGATCGAGGCCGTTTTCGAACCATATCAATACTTCGTTATGAGTACGGTACAACGTCGGCGTCGATGAAATCATAAGGCGCGAGGAGAATCGTATCCTTCCACAAGCCGGTACGGATTTGTTTGGGCGCAACGGTGGCGGATGTCCGGCACCAAAAAGATGGTGTTCGGGTGACCTATGCGGTCAACGGGCGTTTGTTCGGCGTGCATGCACGGTTGGTGGTGATGTCGGGAGGTTGGACGACGTGGAGAACGGTCTCCGATCTGCCTGAGGAATATCGCGATGCGTATCAGCAGTTCTATCGCATGCCATGCGCGGTAAGTAATATCGCTCTGCGCAACTGGCGTTTCCTGGCAAAGATGGGAATGACGGAGTGCCAGTGGTTCGAGGGATTGAGCACCTCCTTTGCAGTCCGCAAGATGGCTACCTTTGGAGGCGTTGCTCCCACCATCAGCCCGGATGATCCTACCGTAGTTCGTCTCAAAGTCTTGTTTACAGAACCAGGCGTCCCGTTGCCGCAGCAGGCGGTGCGAGGTCGGATGCGTCTTTTCAGCACGCCCTACTCGGAGTATGAGCGGATGGTGAGGGAGCAGTTTACTTCGATGTTTGCGATCTCCGGTTTCGATGCACGGCGCGATATTGCAGGCATCATCGTAAACCGTTGGGGACATGCCTATCTGTGCGCTCAACCGGGATTCTTTTTTGGCAGAGACGGTAAACCAGCTCCGCGCGAGGTGATTCGCCGGACTCCGTTCGGCAAAATCTCCTTCGCGAACTCCGATCTGTCGGGAATTATGGACCATCGTGCTTCAATCGCAGAGGCAGACCGCGCCGTAGATCAGATTCTTTCCTGAAGCTCCGGCCGTTTGCCACTACAAGTTGATCCAGAGTTTCGCGGTTTAGACATGCCCAGTCATGCATAGCGAAAGAGTGCTTTGAATCCGTAGTCCATGTGCTGCTGTAGATGACAATGAAAGAGGGAAAGGCCGGGTTGGTCCGCCGTGAAGTCGACGGTCGCGCGGCCGTAGTAAGGAACCACAACTGTGTCTTTGATAATCCCTGCTGTCTTCCTCCCATTAATCTCGACCAGCTCCCAAAGATGACGATGCAGGTGCATGGGATGCGCGTCGTCGGTGCGATTGCGCATGACGAGGCGATAGCGAGTTCCTTTCTGGAGCACGAACTCGCGATCGTGTGGATAGGGTTTGCCATTGATGAGCCAGGTGTTGAATTTGCCTGACCCACCCGGAATCTTTTCAAAGATCATCTCGACGGTCTGCTCGGGTGCAGGGGAACTGGATGTATCTCTGCCGAAGATGGTGTAGTCCCATGGCCGTCGGGGAGGATCAATCCATTGAGGTTGGCGATGTTGTCCGGCGTACTCCATGATGACGCCGAGACCGGCTTCGCGCACCATCTTTTCAGTCGAGCCCAGAATCCAGATGCCGGGATTGGTCATTTCGACCGTGACGTCGGCACGCTCACCGGCGCCGAGAAACAGAGAATCAACCGCTCGCGGGGTTGGAACGGGATTGCCGTCAAGGGCGATGACCGTCATCTTGTGCCCAGCGAGGGCAACGCGGCGATTTTCGATGGCGCTCGCATTGAGGAAATGTAGAAGTAGCCGCTGGCCTTGCCGAACGCGGATTGGTTCGCCGAACCCTAAAGCCTTGTCGTTGATGGAGTAAGTCATGGATCCGACTTCAAGGCCATTCGGATCTGTGTTTGGATTTGTGGGTTTTTCAAGTACCGGCTCGTTGTGAGTGTCGTCGTCATCATCTTCCATCGTGCTGGTAAAGAAGGGTTCCCAGTCGCGTAGGGAGAGGAAGAGCTCCTGATCGTATTGACCAAGATTACTCGCACCCTCAACGTAGACGAAGCCGAATTGTCCGGTAAAGGAGCCTTTGTGAAGGTCGTCCATCGCCATGGCGTGAGAGTGGTACCAACGACTTCCGGCAGGTCCCGGGGTCAATTGAAAACGATATCTGCCATGAGGGGGGACCAAGGGGGAGCCTTCTTCTTCGGTGCCATCCACCGCGGATGGGATGAGCATGCCATGCCAGTGAACCAGCTCTGGAGTATCGGTGTCGTTGATAACCTCGATGGTCACCGGTTTCCCCTCGCGCATCCTCAGTACCGGGCCAGGAGCAGAGCCGTTGTACCCGATAGTGGAAAGGATGTGAGAACGGTCGAGCTCGACCTGAACCGGCGAGATACGAAGGGTGTAATCCGGTTTGCCATCCGGCGGGGCTGCCGCGGGGACAGGAAGATTCTGCAGACCGAACAGAGGGGACCCCGAGGTTGCAGCCTGGCTGAGGGTCAGACCGCCTAGCTTGAGTAGATCGCGCCGATTCATGAATTTCTGCCCCTTGGATCTTGTTTGAGGCGTTCTGGCGGCAAAGACGGACCAGAATGCTGAATTCAGGTGCTACAAAACATCTGTTTGCTACGTCTACTGTCTATTAGACAGGGCAACAAGGATTTCTGGCACCTTCGCTACTCCAACCTTGGAGGTCTTGATGAAGCTCTCGCAGATCGCGGTCGTCTCCGTGATGGCTGCTGTGTGCTGCGCCGGACTGCGAGGATATCAGCGGGTGGCAGACTTTGGCTTCGGAAACGATGATTCGCCCACAAATATCAAAGCGGAGTTTTATTGGTCGAGGTTAGCTTATGCCCCCAATCTACAAGGAGTTAGCAGCTTTGGGTATTGGCGCAGCTATGCCTGGTCGAGAGATTATCCGAAGGCGGACCGGCAGTTTCTGATCGCCATGCACAGGTTAACCCGGATCGATGGCCGGCCCACGGAGCAGGTTGTCACGCTCGATTCGGATGACATCTTCAATTACCCATGGATCTACGCCGTTCAGGTGCAGATGTGGTCATTTACCGATAAAGAAGCTAAGAGATTACGGGAATACCTATTAAAGGGAGGATTTCTCATGGTCGACGACTTTCACGGGACCGAAGACTGGGAAAACTTCATGAACGGTATGCGCCAGGTACTTCCCGATTATCCCGTCGAAGATCTTCAGAGTGGAGACGAAATCTTTCACACCCTGTATGACGTTGATAACAAGATACAGATTCCCGGAGAACACTGGGTCCGGACGCGGCGCACCTACGAAAAGGACGGATATCAACCGAAGTGGCGCGCAATCCGGGATGACAAGGGGCGCATCATAGTAGCTATCTGTCACAATATGCACCTAGGTGACGCATGGGAATGGGCGGACGATCCGAACTATCCGGAGGAGTTTGCCTCGATGGCGTTTCGTGCGGGGCTGGATTACATCATTTATGGCATGACTCACTAACGGTATCTGACGAGAGGTTTCCAGGTTCTGCGGGCATGTTTGAGTATCTGTTAAAATATCCGGCTCCGGTCTTTCTCAAAGGCCGAATTATCTTTCTCTCTGCATGGCCTGTCTGGTTGCTGGCGATTCTGATTGTGGTTTTTTCAGCGAGCCTGGCGGTGTTGACCCATCGAAGGATCTCCGACACTGTGCCGAAGCTAAGGAACTGGCGACCGTGGGTGCTATGGATGATGCAATCCGCATTTCTCTCACTGATCCTTTTACTGCTGTGGCAGCCTGCGATGACGGTTACGGCGTTGAATTCGCAGCAGAACATCATTGCCATAGTTGTGGATACATCGCGGAGCATGGCAATTCAGGATCAGGATGGAAATTCTCGGGAGACAGCGGCTCTGGATCTTCTCCGAAATGGACTACTTGCGGGCATTGAAAAGCGCTTCCAGGTGCGGCTGTATCGGCTAGGAAAAGATCTTTCCCGGGTGGAGGGGGTATCGAATCTTCAGCCCGTGGAAACAGCGACCCATATCAATAGCGGGCTCAAACAATTTGTCGAAGATACTGCAGATCTTCCTATTGGCGCGGTTCTTCTGTTGAGCGATGGGGGACAGAATAGCGTTGAGATGGGTGAAGCTGGTGTAGCGATGGAGACTCTGCAGGCGCTGCGGAACCGCCGATTGCCCGTTCACACTATTGGCTTCGGACAACCGGAGCTCAGACACGACCTGGAGATTGAGAACGTGAGTGTCGCTCCAAGCGCGATGATCAATTCGCGTGTCTCCGCCGCGATCAGCTTCGTGCAGCATGGCTACGTCGGCCAGACGGCGAAGATCACAGTTCGCGACGGGGGCAAGACAATCTCAAGTCAAGAGGTCAAATTGGTTCCGAATGGAGTTCTCCAGACGGAGCCCCTATACTTTGCCGCCGGTTCTGCTGCGGGTGCGAAGGAGCTTCGGTTCGCAATCGAACCCCTTGCCGGGGAGGAGAATCTCAAGAACAACGAGGTGATCCGCCCGCTTCTTGTAAGCGACAAGAAACGGCGGATTCTTTACGTGGAGGGCGAGCCGCGATGGGAGTTTAAGTTTATTCGTCGCGCGGAAGATGAGGATGCAACGGTCCAGTTGGCTTCGATGCTCCGGACAAGCGAGAACAAAGTTTATCGCCAGGGAATCGCGAATCAAAGCGAGCTGGCGGATGGTTTTCCGGTTCGTCCGGAGGACCTCTTCGGATACGCGGGAATCATTATCGGTTCAGTCGACGCCGATTACTTTACTCCCTTGCAGCGCGAGCTTTTGCGAGAATACGTCGACCGCCGTGGCGGAGGTTTGCTCTTCCTGGGCGGACGGGGATCCCTAAGCGATGGGGGCTGGGGTACATCCAGTGCCAATGAGCTCTTCCCAACCTTTTTGCCCGCAGGGCGCAACAACTTCCACCGCAACTCTGCGACCGTCGAGTTGACTCCGGATGGAGCAGATTCTCCGATTACCCGATTGCTCGACGATCCTTCGAAGAACGTTCAGCGTTGGAAAAAGCTAACCTATCTCGCGGATTATCAGGATGCTGGATCGCCCAAACCGGGAGCCACGGTTCTGGCTCAGATGAATGCCGGAAGGCGAAAGCTGCCGCTGCTGATTACCGAAAATTATGGTCATGGCCGCACCGCGATCTTGGCAACTGGCGGAACCTGGCGCTGGCAGATGAGCGAGGCACTCGGTGATCCTTCTCATGATCTGTTCTGGCAACAGCTTCTGCGCTGGCTGATTGCAGATACGCCTGGCGAGGTAAGTGTTTCTGTTTCAGAGCATACTCTGATCGACGAAGGAAACTTGCGTTTGACGGCGCAGGTGCGCGATCCACAGTTCCAGCCCGCCGCCGACGCTCATGTAACAGCACACCTTATCGGTCCGGAGAACACGAGTGCGTGGATCGATTTTGTACCGTCGCAAGACTCCCCAGGTCTTTATACCGCCTCGTGGAGCGCTGACAAACCAGGGGGATATTTAGCCGAGATTGTTGCGGAGACAGAAGGGAAGCAGAAGCAGGAGATAGGACGCGATGTACTTACATTCCGTCGTGAAGACGGTGTGGCTGAAAACTTTCATACAGAACAGAACCGAACCTTTCTACAACACCTCTCCTCGGAGACTGGTGGTCAGTATTGGAAACCTGATGGAATTAAGGATCTGGCCCAAAACATCTCTTATTCCGAAGCAGGGATCTCGGTGCGATCTACGAATGAGCTATGGAATATGCCCATCATCTTTCTTCTCCTCTTGGGGTTGTCGGTTGGGGAGTGGCTGCTGCGGCGCAGATGGGGTGTGATATGAGAGCGCATCGCCGAGGTGCCTTGCTTGTTCTGCTCTTCACCTTGTGGAGTGTTGGGGTACCTCGTACGTTCGCTGCAACTTACTACATCATCGTTGCCGGGCTTGGGGGTGAACCTGAATATGAACAACGCTTCACAGCGTCTGCAAAAGATGCGGAGAAGGCATTCAAAGGATCGGCAGACAACGCGCATACCTACTTGCTGACGGGAAACGATGCCACAGCGTCACGCTTCAAAGATGCGTTGAACACTGTAGCGCAGTCTGCGAAGCCCGAGGACGACCTGGTTCTATTACTGATCGGGCATGGCTCTTTTGATGGGGCGGAGTACAAGTTCAATCTCGTTGGCCCAGATATCACGGGAGGAGAGATCGCAGAGATGTGCAATCGAATTTCCTCGCGGCGCCAATTGATTGTGGACACTTCAAGCGCGAGCGGAGGCGCGGTACAGGTGCTCGAACGCCCTGGTAGAGCAGTCGTGACCTCGACCAAGGCAGGAAGCGAAAAGAATGCCACTGTATTTGCAAGGTACTGGGTACAAGCCTTGCAGGATCCAGATGCCGACACCGATAAAAGCAATTCCATCAGCGGTCTGGAAGCATTCATCTACGCCTCCAAGAAGACCGTGGCTTTTTACGATTCCCAGAAGAGGCTCGCTACCGAACACGCTGTCTTTGACGACATTGGTAGTGGACAGCCTGTGCGCGAAGCAGATGGAAGGCAGGGAGCACTTCTTGCGAGCATTACGCTGCTTCGGTTGGACAACAATCAACGAGTAGTCAATGATCCTGCGAAGCGTGCACTATTTACGAAAAAGGAAGATCTGGAACAAAAGATCGATAGTCTTAAATATCAGAAGGCTGCGATGGATCCAGGAGATTATAAAAAAAAGTTAACGGCGCTCTTACTCGATCTGGCTAAGGTGCAGCAGGAGTTAGACAGATGATGCTCTCGGCCATCGCATCTCTGCTCATAACCACGGCGACGGCAGCAGCAGCTGTGCCGGCAGACTGCTGGCAGATGAGAAAGCGCGGACATGAGACGGAAGCAAGGAGATGCTTCAATCAGTTGACACAGGCCGGTGATGAGGCCGTTCGTGCGGAAGGTTTTTGGGGACTGGAACAATGGGACAACGCCAATGAGCAGTTCCGATTGGCAATTCGATCCGCAGATAGCGAACCTACATACAAAGTGCGCTGGGGAATACTGTTGCACGAACGCTTCAATGATCGAGAAGCGGTCGATCTTTTCCGGGAAGCACTTGCAAAGGATCCTTCCAACGTCGACGCCTATGTTGGACTTGCCATCGTCTCGAGTGACAGTTTCGATGGAAGAGCCTCCTTCTATTTAGGAAAAGCGCTAAGTCTCGATCCGCAGAGAGCCGAAACACATGAACTTCTGGCCAATGTAGCCCTGGAAAACGACGATCGCGAGCTTGCAGCGGCCGAAGCTGACAAAGCGATCGCGCTAGAAAACGACGCCTTGGATGCTATGGCGGTTCACGCCGCGGTCGAGCTCATCAACGAGCGTTCGCCTGATGTCTGGATTAACAAGATCACGGCCATCAATCCTCATTATGGAGAGGCATACGCGCGAATCGCGCACCATCTTGAGCTGCATTACAGGCAGCAGGATGCAGTCACTTACTACCGCAAGGCTATCGAGGCAGAGCCGAATTTCTGGGTTGGACATTCAGCGTTGGGAATCGGATTGATGAGGATGGGGCAACAGGAAGAGGCGCAAAAAGAGCTTGAACTGAGTTACAGCAACAGTTACCGCGATGCGGCAACTGTGAATAGTCTAAGGCTGCTCGATAGCTACAAGAACTATGTCACATTTCGTGATGATGCAATGGTTCTAACACTCAGGAAGACGGAGGCAGATCTACTTCGACCTTATTTACAGGATGAGGTAGGAGCGATTCTTTCTGTATATAACCAAAAATATGCGATGAAATTGCCTCGACCTGTTCAGGTGGAGGTTTATCCCGATCATGAGGACTTCGCGGTAAGAACGATGGGCATGCCTGGATTGGGAGCACTGGGGGTGACCTTCGGCGAAGTGGTCGCGATGGATAGTCCTTCGGCACGCCGCCCAGGAGATTTTAACTGGGGTGCGACTTTATGGCATGAGATGAGCCATGTCTACGTACTTACGGCAACCAAGAATCACGTCCCGAGATGGTTTACGGAGGGGCTGGCAGTTCATGAAGAAGGCGAACGTTCCCCGGAATGGGCAAACCGGGCTACTCCTGATGTGCTGATCGCGATTCGAGACAAAAAGCTACTGCCGGTTCTAAGGCTAGATCGTGGCTTTGTGTATCCGGAGTATCCGTCGCAGGTCGTGGTTTCTTACTTCCAGGCCAGTGGTATCTGTGATTTTATCAAGTCACGATGGGGAGAGGGAAAGCTGCTCGAGATGATCCACTCTTATGCGAATCTGCAGACTACACAGCAGGTCATAGAGCATGATCTCGGCTTGAATCCGGAAGAGTTCGATAGGCAATTCTTAATCTGGATCGACAAAAAATATGGCTTTGAGGCTAGTCATTTTAATGAGTGGCAAGAGCAGATCAAATTACTTGCTACAGCATCACGAGATAAACAATTAGATGTCGTGATTCGGCAAGGACCAGCAGTGCTGGCTCTTTATCCCGAATATGTGGGTGAGGGAAGCGTTTATCAACTATTAGCGGAGACCTTTCGAGCGAAGGCGGATAACAAGTCGGAGAAAGAAATTCTCGCGGCCTACGAGAAGATGGGAGGACAGGATCCGGGGATGTTGAAGCGCTTGGCGACGCTCGAAGATTCAACCGGAGATAAGACCGGTTCTATCGAGACTCTCAAGCGGGTGAACTATATTTATCCCGTTAAGGACAGCGATCTGCACCTTGAGCTGGGCGATCTGCTCTATGAGAAAAAGGATTATGACCATTCAGTTCGTGAGTACGTCGCGGCGGTGGCATCCAACCCTGTGGATAAGGCAGGCGTGGAATTCCGACTGGCGAAGGCATATCTTGCTGCAGGTCACCGAAGTGAGGCTGAGGACAGTGTGTTGGCTGCTCTCGAGATAGCACCAGGTTACGTTCCAGCGCAGAAATTATTGTTGGAACTGCATCAGCCACCAGAAAAATAATCTTCCAGGAGCTATAAATTCGATGGCTACTTTTGCCAATCTCAATTCAGATGCTGCACAGCTTCAACAGCGAGTGGAACGGTTTCATACCGTGCGCGAAGATATCGTCAAACAGGTGAGTGAAGTGATTGTTGGCCAGGATGACGTGATCGATCAAATTCTGATAGCCCTCTTTGTTGGTGGCCACTGTCTGCTGACAGGAATGCCAGGCACAGCGAAGACTCTGATGGTGCGAACGATCGCTGAGACGCTGGGACTGGAGTTTCGGAGGATTCAATTTACCCCGGATCTGATGCCGTCAGATATTACAGGCACGGACATCATCGAGGAAGATATGACGACCGGGCATCGGAGGTGGACTTTTGTTCCAGGTCCAGTCTTCGGGAACATCCTTCTGGCCGATGAGATCAACCGCACGCCTCCGAAGACTCAGGCAGCTCTGCTTGAAGCAATGCAGGAACGCTCCTGTACTGTGAGAGGACAGATATACCCTTTGCCTGCGCCGTTCTTTGTTCTTGCAACGCAGAATCCAATCGAGCTTGAAGGAACATACCCATTGCCTGAGGCTCAGCTGGATCGATTTCTATTTAATGCAACGCTCGATTATCTGAATGCCGAAGAGGAGTTGAAGGTTGTGACTTATACAACGACGACGCGCCTGGCCAAGGTGCGTCCGGTAACCTCAGCTGCGGAGCTTAACGATTTCCAACAGCTTGTGAGAATGGTTCCAATCGCCGATTCCTTGGCGCGCTACGTTGTCAGCTTGGTGCGGGCGAGCCGCCATAAGAGTGCAAATGCCCCGGAGTTCATAAAAAAATATGTGAGCTATGGCGGAAGCGTCCGTGCAACTCAGTTTATTGTCCTCGCCGCGAAAGCGAGGGCCTTATCGCGCAAGCGATATCACGTTACTTATGAAGACATCACGGCACTCACTCTTCCAGTGCTGCGTCATCGTATCTTGTTAAATTTCCATGCTGAATCAGAGCGGCTGGATGCGGATGAGATTCTGAGGCGCCTGTTAGCTCACATGCCGCCGCCCAAGGAGAGCTAATGCAACGCTTCCTCGATCCGACGGTTTTGGCAAACATCTCTTCGCTGGACCTGATCGCGAAGACTGTCGTCGACGGTTTCGTGTCGGGGCTGCACCGATCCCCTGATTTCGGTTTCAGTCAGGAGTTTGCGGAATATCGTGCTTATGTTCAAGGAGACGATCTGCGTCATGTGGACTGGAATCTATTTGCGCGAACTGAGCGTTGTTATCTGAAGCGTTATAAGGGGGAGACAAACAGCCAGCTTGTGGTAATGCTCGACGCGAGTAATTCGATGCAGTACGGTTCCCGGAAGCCGGTAAAGGCGGATTATGCTCGTTATCTCGCAGCATCTCTGTTCTACCTGGCAATTCGAAACCAACATGATGCGGCAGGTGTGATTGTCTTTGATGACGAAGTGCGAGAGTATGTGCAGCCATCTATGCGCCAGGGCCAGTTGACTCGCCTACTAGCTGCGCTGGAGCAGGCTGAGCCACGTTCACGTACCGACTTCTTCAAGCCCTTAACGCATCTTCAAGCGCTTCTGCATCGACGTGGGATCGTGATTGTGATCTCTGATTTTTACGAAGATCCCGAGACGATCGTGCAAGCTCTGGAGGTGTTGCGTTTCCGCGGAAACGATGTCGTTCTTTTTCATGTTCTCGACCCACAGGAGCTTCGTCCGGAGCTGAAGGGACCTGCGATTTTGGTAGATCTTGAGTCGCAACAAAATATCGAAGTTGTTCCAGAGTATGTTGCCGCAAGATATCGCGAGAAGCTGCAGGCTCATATAGAACAGCTTCGAACGCGGGCACAGGCGGCAGGATTGGGATACCAGCTCTTGCCTACGGATCAGCCGCTGGATGCAGTGTTGCGCGAATATCTTTCGGTAAGACAGGCGGAAAGATAGATGGGATTCCTGGCGCCATGGTCCTTGGTCGGACTCGCAACGTTAGGCATTCCTATCTTTGTGCATCTGCTGCGCAAACACGTGGTCACGCCTCGCCCCGTAAGTTCCCTGATGTTCTTTGAACGAGGGATACAGAGTTCTACACGACACAGAAGACTGCGGTATCTTTTGCTCTTCGCCCTCAGGTTCCTGTTGCTGCTCCTGATCGTGCTAGCCTTTGCTGATCCGTTCATCCGTCGCTTTGCAAGCGATACCCATAGTCACCTTCTTTTGATTGTTGTCGATCGATCGTTCAGCATGCGGGCGGGCACTCGATTTTCCGATGCGAAGCAACAGGCTCTCAGTCTCCTCGCTTCCAAGCCGCGATCGCAACGGGCACAGATTCTTATGCTAGGAGGCCGAGTCGAAGTCCTCACCCAGCCAACGCCGGATTCAAATCTATTGCGATCAACGTTGGAGGGCATTCAGGTGGGAGACGGGCAGGGAAATTTCGGCGCTCTGGGACGCACCGTCCGTACTCTGAATGAAGCCGCACCTGGACCAGTGGACCTTCATCTCTTTAGCGATATGCAAAGGACGGGGATGCCCGGAAACTTCGCCGATGCGGTGCTCCCGCCCCATGTAGATCTAATACTGCATGATGTAGCTAAAGTTTCCGCTTCGCCCAACTGGACCGTAGAAAGTATCAACGCTCCAGTTGAACTTCTGGATCCTAAAGACACAACGAAATCGCACGTGCAAGCTGTCATAGCTGGTTCAAGCACTCCTGAAGCCACAAAGAAAATTTCATTTGTTGTGGATGGAAAGACACTCCTGAGCCGCGAGGTAAAGGTGCCGGCAAATGGCAGAGCTACCGTCGAGTTCGCGCCGCTTGACATCAAATATGGCTTTAACCGTTGCGAGGTAAGAATTGAGGGTGACGATGCTCTGCCTGCGGATAATGGAAGTGTCTTCGTCGTGCGACGGAGTGATCCGCAACGGATTTTGTTCGTACATAGAGCTGCCGACGAGAGATCGGCACTGTATTTCGGAACAGCGTTAAATGCGGCGAGTCACGGTGCATTCATTTTACAGCCCGTAGCCGTTGAACAGGTTACCGATCTTGATCCGAATAAATTTGCATTTACGGTTTTGTCCGATGTAACTTCGCTTCCTTCCATCTTTGAGCACACACTCGAGCAATACCTCTCGAAAGGTGGAAGTGTTTTCATGGCTTTGGGATTGGATGCAGGCCGTCGCGCGCATCTTCCCTTATGGGGAGGCGACTTACAAAAGATCCGCAATTTTGCGTCCTCTGAAGAATCAGCGGTGGTAGGCCAGGTGGATTTCACCTATCCGGGGCTAGAACAAGCGCAACCTGGCCGCGATAACGGCGGATGGGCAGGCGCTAAGTTCTTCTATGCGATGATGGTGGATCCATCTCACGCACGTGTAGCTGCTCGGTTGAGCGATGGTACGCCTCTCCTGCTCGAAAAGCCGATTGGTGAAGGGCATTTGCTTCTATTCGCTTCAGGTCTTGAGAATCTAACGAATGATCTTCCATTACATCCTGTTTTCGTGAACTTCGTTGACAAGACCTCTCGATATCTTTCAGGCAGCGAACAATTAAGTGGTGTACGGATGGTCGATTCTTTTGTGCAGCTTCGTAATACTGCCGAAACAAACAAATCAGTCACAGCAACCAGCGAAGTCATCGATCCGGACGGACGCAGGCCACTTTCCTTAGCCGATTCGCAAAAAGTGCAAACCTTTCGTTTGTCTCGCGCAGGTTTTTACCAGATTCATTTTGCGAACGGCCGCAGCGCTGTCATCGGAGTAAACCCGGATCGCCGGGAATCCAACCTGGAGCCTATGTCGCAGGAGATACGTGCCTTGTGGGCGAGGGGCAAGGCCAGGACGCCTGAGGCCGAGAAAACGCCAGTTGCGGGGACGAAATTTCAGTACGTAAGTCTATGGTGGTACGCTATGCTGCTTGCATTCGTGGTGGCGGTGATGGAAACGGTATTTTCCACCCGCTATCTCGGAACGCAGAGGGAGGAATTATGAGCAAGCAGAGTGAGCTCAACTCCTATATTTCGCGGTTGCTCCGGAGGTTGCGGTTGCGAGCCTGGTTGCTCGGCGCCGCCATTTTGATGGGAACCGCGCTTCTTACCACAATCGCGCTCGTCGTTGTGCTGAATCATTATGCCTTTCCATCGTTTGCAGTGAAGGGAAGCAGGATTGCTTTGCTGCTGGCGTTGGCGATTGCGGCGATCTTTGGCGTCATTCTTCCACGGATTCACCTCACACCGGTACGCGCTGTACGCAAAACCGAGGCTTTGCACCAGGAATTAGAGGAACGGCTTACAACATTTTTTGAGCGCCAACGAGATGCAGGAGACCCTTTCGTTGAGCTTCTGGCCGCCGATACTCTCAGGCACGCAGAGCAAATAAGCCCGTCTTCGCTAGCTCCTCAACGTGGTTTATTTGCATTCGCCGGAGTGTGTCTGGGATGTCTGGGGACGCTGATCTGGATGGTTGCAGCCATGCCTGGGTTCATGGGGTATGGGGCAGCGCTCTTGTGGACGGGGCCTCGAAAAAATGTGGCTCCACTCTACGGCATGACCGTCACGCCCGGCGACGTGACGGTCCGCCGGAACAGCGACCAGCTCATATCCGCGCATGTCGTCGGTTTAAAGCCAGGGAGAGTCCAGATGTTTGCGCGCTATCAGAGTGCAAACATCTGGGAGCCTGCCGTGATGCAGCCTCAGGGAAGTTTGTCGGACTACCGATTTATTCTTACCGGACTTCCCGAAAATGTTGAGTATTACGTGTCGGCCGGCCCATTGGTCTCACAGCATTACAAAGTGCGCGTGGTAGACCTTCCTTCCGTGAAGAAGATCCATGTCACGTATCAGTTTCCGAGGTGGACCGGGCTGAAACCCGTTCAGCAGGAGCAAAGTGGTGACCTGAGGGGAATCGAAGGGACCGACGCCTTAATCGAAGTCCAGATGGATAAACCTTTGGCGGAAGGCAGGCTCACCTTCGACGATAACAAGGCGATTCCGCTCTCAAGCAGTGCGGAGAATACGTATACAGGCACCATTCATATGGATAAGGATGGGGCTTATCACGTTGTCGCTCTTGATCAAGGACAGACGGTTCGTCTCTCAGAGGATTACTTCATCGCGACGGATAAGGCAACGCCGCCCCAGGTCAATATTGCGAAGCCGGGCGGTGACTACCGTGCAACTCCAATTGAAGAGGTCAAGATCGGCGTTGAGGCTTCAGATCAGTTTGGACTCAGAGATGTTCATTTGCATTATTCGGTAAACGGCGGCTCAGATCGTGATGTGAATCTGCTGAAGACACCTGGCGCGAAGAATGTGGATGGCTCACTCACGTTGCGGCTCGAGGATTTTAAGTTGGTCCCAGGAGACCTGGTTAGCCTTTATGCAACAGCGAAAGACGGGCACTCCGAAGCGCGCACCGACATCAGTTTTGTCCAGATCGATCCCTTCGAAAGGGAGTTTTCGCAGTCGCAGCAGGGCGGTGGCGGGAGTGGCGGTGGAGGCGGTGGAGGCGGACAAAATAATCAGACCGATATGTCCAAGCGTGAGAAAGAGCTGATTGCGGAGACCTGGAAGCAGCAAAATGACAAGAGCGTTGCAGCTAAGAACGCCGCCACGGCCGGTCAATTTCTTGCTGACGCGCAACAAAAGCTTCGCGATCAGGTGCTGGCGCTTTCAGCAAGGATGCAGAGCAGAGATCTTTCCGAAGCTAACGAGGAGTTCAACTCTTTCGAAAAGAACATGCAGCAGGCAGCGGAAGCGATGGCTCCTTCTTCGGAGAAGCTGAAGGCCACTCATTGGAAAGACGCGCTTCCATTGGAACAGAAGGCGCTGCAGGCTCTCTTACGCGCAGAAGCGACATTTAGACAGATTCAGGTGGCCTTCGGCCAGCAAGGAGGAGGTGGAGGCGGAGGCGCCAATTCTGCGGGGCGCGATTTAGCCAGTCTCTTCGATCTGGAGCTGGATACCGAAAAGAATCAGTATGAGACTGCCCAAAATACTTCTCCAGCCGAGCAGCAACAAAAGGACATTGAAGATGTGCTGGCGAAGCTCGACGCATTGGCAAAACGTCAGGAGGAAATCTCCAGGCAACAACAAAATCCACAACAGAACTTTCAGGATCGTTGGCAGCAGGAGATGTTACGCCGCGAAGCTGAAGAACTGCAGCGCCAGCTGGAACAAATGGCTCAAAATGGCCAGCAGAACAAAACTTCGCAACAGGGAGGTAGTTCGGGCTCTAACGGCGCTTCAGGGCAGCAGTCTGGAAAACAGCAGCAACAAAGCTCATCTTCGCAGGCTTCAGGAGGATCGCAGGACCAGAGAATCGAACAGGCGCTCAGCCGACTCCGTCAGGCGGGGGAAGCGATGAAGAGGAGTGATCGCTCTCAGCAGAGCTCCGATGCCGCCCGTCAGGCGGCTGACCGGTTACAGGAGGCGAAGAGCCTGCTCGGAGCCAGCCAGCAACAGCATGCTTCCGGAAGACTTGGGGATCTATCGCAGGAGGCTAATCGTCTGGCACAGGAGGAGCGCGCTCAGACGGACCACATCAATAATTTTGCCAGCCAGGGGCAGGTCGATCCGATGGATCGCGACAGCGTGACAGCGAGACTGAGCAAACGAAATCAATTAGCGGGAGAACGGCAGCAGCTCTCCAACGATCTCTCCAAACTGCAAAAAGATCTTCGCGATTCAGCCCGCTCACTGGCTTCGAACCAACCGCAGACTGCGCAGAAGCTTCGCGATGCGCTCACGGAGATGGATGAATCTGATCTTGACAATCGCGTTCAAAGAACCGCTGACTGGCTTCGTCGAGGGATTAATCCCAACTCGAATGGCACTGAGGCTGAAATCGCACAGGGACTTCAAAAGCTCGGTCAACAGCTTCGTGATGCACAAAGAGGAATGGGCCAGAGCAGTCCAGAAAAATCTAGCGGCCAAGGAGATCAGGCGGCTGCGCTTGACCAGGTGCAACGTTTGCGCAGACAGATCGAAGCGATGACCGGATCGCAAAAGGGACATAGTGGCGACCAGCCGCAGGCCGGAAGTAGCATGTCGCGTGGGCAGAATTCATCGAATAGGAGCGCGCAGAATGCTCCATCCGGACAAAGTAGTTCGGGGCAGCAGCCAGGAGGCGGTTCAGATCAAGCGGGGAATGCAGGTGGAGAGATTCGAAGCGGAGGCGGCTATAACGGAGGGGTTGCCTGGAGCAATATCAATATCGGCAACAACACCTATGCCGCCGGAAGGGCAGAAACATCACCGCGGGATGCGTCTGGCAATCCGCAAGACACGGAACAGGCATTCCAACAAAAGTTGCGTGAGCTGAACCGGCTTGGTGGAATGGTCCAAAGCGATCCTGGTCTCTCGAGAGAGGTTCGAGATCTGACAAAGCAGATGCAGGGACTGGATCCCAGCCGATTCCAAGGCAATCGTGAGATGGTCGAACAGATGCACCGCGAGATGTTGAACTCCATCGATCGCATCGAGCTTCAATTGAAGCGTGGAGATTCGTTCGCTGAAGCACGTGCGGGAAGGCCCGATACTGTCCCACAGGGATATCAGGATTCAGTAGCGGAGTACTATCGCCGTTTGAGCAAGGCGCATTGAGGAACTATTTGAATTCCGGTTTTAGCTTTATGGCAGGCAAACAATACTGTGGGCGGCTCGAGCGTAGCCGGTTTCGACGTTCTCATCGTCTGGCGATTACTATAAGACGTCAATTTATCGAGACCGATCACTCATGCTTATGCGGCTAGTAGCTGCCATCCTTTAGAAACGCCTTGTCGTTGATGAAGACCGCCTTTGGATTCGGGTCCTGGTTCTCAAAGATCGCAGTGTACAACTCCGGTTCGCCGCTCGCGGGCGTCAGCGTCAATGTGTAGCCCTCAAATGCATAGCGCCCGCTTCCCAGGGCTCGGTTGTTCATTGTGGTGCCACCGGCCGCCGCACCCTGGAAGCTCGCTGAAGAGAACCCCGACTTCTGATAGGTGCCGTTGGGTCTGAACGCGATAAATGTTTGCGAGACGACGCTGGTCGATATGCCGATGTGACCCGTCTGAGCGAAGGTGCTGGTGAACTTACCGGAGAGCTTTTTGTCGCGGACCGGAAGCACCTCAAAGGCCTTCGTGTCGTGATACGAAGCGATGATGGAGTGCCCGGGATCACCCACGGTAAAGGGAGAACTGGAGTGAGAGACCAGACCGTAGGCATCGCGTTCGGTGAAGACGATGTTGCCGTTTTCGATCTTGTAGGTGCCGCACCGCTTGGGCATCGGATGACATGCTGCTGCGAAGTCCATATCGAGCACGCGGCCGCCAATCGGCAGGCCAAAGTAGGCTTGCCCTGTAGGAAACAGCACCACATACTCACGACGTGCGACAAGGTCCATGCCACCCAGCGGATTCAGCTGATTCTGCACGCCGGATCCAAAGAAGAGACCGGAGCGGCCGCGGTTGCCGGATGGAGGATGCAGCGGATCCCAGCGTCCGCCGGTCTCACCCTGCAGCGCAGCTGTAGACATCATCGTGTCCAGCTGGTTGCGGAACTGCGCCCATTCGCCGCCCCACGTGCCGCTGATCAGGAGTGCCATCTGCAGCTTTCCCTCCACCGCAATCCCTACCGCGGCAATGTCCTGGGACTGGCGGTTGAGGGTACCGGAGTCGAGCACGTACATCGCCTGGCTTCCCCCGCCCGTGGTTCCGGTGTGCGGATACTTGAAGGTGAGTCCGGTTCCCGGGAAGTTCGCACGCACAGCGCTGTACAGCGATTGCTCGAGAGAGCCGCTCATCGGAACGTCTGTCAGCAGAATCACTGCTGTGTTGTGCGGAGTCTTTGTTTTGAGAATGACTACGTCTGGTGTCCGTTTTTGGATCGTCCAGCCCGCCGGTGGCGTCACTGTCATTGCGCCGACGGTGATGCTATTTGTTCCTGCAGCGGATCCAGCAACGCCGACCGTACTTGTTATGTCTGCCGTGGTGCTCTCTGCGTGGTTCACGGAAGGCGCAGCCGGTGCGGTGGTGGTTGAGGGGGTTTCGCTCTGGGTAGGAGCCGGAGTCGATGAAGCCGCGGCAGCACGTGGATGAGCGGATCCGGGTTGCGCCGGAGAGGCAGCAGGTCCTTCCGACCCTATTCCCATCGGATCTTCACTTGCCGCGATTGCTTGGTGCGCGACGGAAGGGTCATGCGCCGCGCTGCGCAACTGCTGAGCGAGTGTGATGCAGGAGAGAGTGCTCGTAAAGCGATGTGTCGTCAGTGCGGTCCTCTCGGCGGTGCGAGAGCTCTCAAAGATGGATTGCAGCGAGAGATCGCTTGTAATGCGTGCCTTTACATCCTGCCAGTGGTTCCGCAACTCCCAACCCTGGAGCTGCACCTCATATCCGGAGGCGCCCATGCGATTCGAGGAAGAACAGAAGCTGATGAACGCATCCACAAAACCGGCCTGCTCGGCGACCTCCCTCAGGAGTGGACCCGTCGGCTCAGGCTGGGCGGTTGTCGATGTTTGTGCGAAGACGGGGAAAGGAGGAAGGCATAACGCCGCGATACAAGCGACCTTTGTTTGCAAGGAGAGAGGCCTTTCTTCTTGTCAAAATGGAACAGCGATCTCCCTTCGTGTTGACGCGGAATGGGCCTGAATGGGTTTCAAGTGCTGATTGCAGCTATGTAAATTTTGAGCTCTTCCACGGAGCGCATGGCCGCGCCTTGGGAGATTGCAGAAGACTGCAACTGGTGCAGAGAAAAGCCAAAGCCGTTCCCAACAAAATTGACCCCACTGTGGCGAGAAACTGCGACTGGAACTCGCAGGTTACCGCCGAGGTTCGATGGAGTATGAGAGTTGTTAGATGTGCTTGAGCAGAAGCACAAACATCCCCACGGCCAGCAGGAGAGAGCCGGCGAGCGTCGCAGTGATGTAGATGGCTGCGGTGCGCTCATGCTCCGGGCGAGGCCGAGTGATGCCCACTCCCCAGATGAATCCTTCGCTTACAAACTCGGTAAGTCGCTTCATGGCACCTCTCCTTTGGAGACCGTCTAGATTAAGGATGCTCCTGGGGGAGGGCACCGATATGCAAATCCTGCGGAGAACGGGATGGATTGCCCGCGCGGATAGGCCGAGGCACACTAGTGAAGTGATGGACTCCAGACAGAACCGAATCTCCGTCGTGCGCGGGAACAGGATGGTTCCGCTGCTGCCAGGGGAGGGCGGGAGGGGCGAGAGGAGAGGGCTGGAGCAGCCTTGGAACGGCGTGCTGCTTGAGCGGCACAGAGTCGCGGCAATCGAAATTCCTGTACATCAGCATCGCGAGCTGTGCCTGCACCTGCAGATCACTGGGCAGGAGGCCATGGAGTGGTGGTCGGGCGGAGGACATGGGCAGGAGAAGACGGCTCCGGGGACGATGATTCTGTTGCCCGAGGGCACGGAGGATCGCCTCCTGTGGCACGGAGCCTCGGAGCGCCTCATCCTCACGGTCCAGCCGGAGCTTTTGCGCAGAACGGCCGAGGAGTGGAGCGGGGCCGTGCCGGAGTTCCGGGCGTGGTGGTCCCTCGAAGATCCTGGGCTGAGGGCTCTGCTTGGCGAGATGGGGCGGGAGGCGCAGGAGGGTTGGCCGCTGGGCCGTCTCTATGCCGATCTGGTCGTGGCGGGGATGGTGCGCCAGCTTTTGCGCAGATACGCGATTGATCCAGTCGAACCTCCTCCTCAGCGGGGAGGTCTGCCGATGCCCGAGCTTCGTCGGGTGATAGAGTTCATCTCGGCGGGGCTCGACCGCGATCTGTCTCTGCAGGAGATTGCGCGGGAGGTCGGCCTGAGTCCGTTCTACTTTGCGCGGGAGTTCAGGTCGGTTACAGGACAGACGCCGTACCAGTATCTTCTGGACCAGAGGATGGAGCGGGCGAAGCGTCTGCTGAAGCAGCATGACTGGCCGGTTCAGGAGATTGCAACGATGACCGGGTTCAACTCACCGGTAAACTTCGTGCGGGCCTTCCGGCAGCGGGTGGGAGTGACTCCGGGAGCGTGGCGGAAGGGTGTTTAGTGATGCGGGCACGCAGGCGTTATTCTTAATGAGAAAGCTGATCCCTTGCCCAGACCCCCTGTTAAATCTCATTCCCGCTCTGCTGCTCCACGATCGGCCCCGATTGCACCGGCTCGTCTGGCTGCTTTCGAGATCCTGTTGCGTGTGGCTACTGGAGATGGCCACAGCGATGATCTGCTTTATTCGCCCCAGATGGAGGGCCTGTCTCCAGAGGACAAGAACCTCGCGACAGCGCTGGTGCTAGGTACGCTGCGCTGGGAGATCGCGCTTGATGCGCAGATCTCCACGTTTCTGCAGCGGCCGGATCAGCGTCTGGCGGAGCCAGTAGCGATCGCTCTGCGCCTGGCCGCGTTTCAGCTGTTTCACCTGGATCGCATTCCCGCGCACGCCGCTCTGAACGAGAGCGTGGAGCTGACGCGGCAGAGTGGGCACGCGCATGCGGCGGGCATGGTGAACGCGATTCTGCGCCGGTTGACAGCGGAGAAGCCGAAGGGCGTTCCGATTCATGAGAGCACGGCGGCCTTCGCGCAGCGTCTGGCGCACCCGCGCTGGCTGGTAGAGCGCTGGGTTGCGACTTACGGACGATCGGCGGCGATGAAGATCTGCGAGGCCGATCAGACGGAGCCGGATGGAGCGGCGATCTTTGCGGAGGCGCCGGAGGAAGATCTGCCTGTGATCGACAATGGTTCGCGCCTGATCGCCGAGCTGGCGGCCGCAGCGAATCCCGAGGCCAGAAGCGTATGGGACGCCTGCGCGGCGCCCGGGGGCAAGACCCTCGTGCTGGCCTCGCGTCTGCCCCAGGCAGAGATTCTTGCCACGGATGTGAGCGAGCGCCGCCTGAAGGAGATGCTGGCGCGGCTAAATGGGTATGAGTATGCCAGGGTAAAGACGGCTGTGGAAGATGCAACGACGCCGCACACCTCCGGGCTCGGGACGTCGGGGCGGTTCGACCTGATTCTTGCGGATGTGCCTTGCAGCGGCACCGGAACGCTGGCGCGGAACCCGGAGATTCGGCTGCGCCTGACGGCATCGGACCTGGCGCGTCATGCGGATCGGCAGCGGAAGATTCTGCGGGCTTCGCTGGAGCGGCTGGAGGCTGGAGGGTGTCTGGTGTATTCGACCTGTTCGCTGGAGCCGGAGGAGTGCGAACAGGTGGTGGAAGCGGTTCTTGCGGACCACGCGCTGAAAGCTTCGGTGCGGCTGGTCTCGCTGGAGCCAGTGATGACGCGTTTGCTGCAGGGAGGACGTCTGCGAGATCCGCTCGAGGGAGCTGTCCGCGGGGATCTTCTCCGAACTTTGCCTGGAGTTCATCCCGCGGACGGCTTCTTTGCAGCGTTGATCGAGCGGGTTGCGTAAGGGCTAGGCGCGGAAGAGCTTGCGGCGGAGGGCCGTCGCGGCTCCGGCCAGACCGGTGCCGAGCATGAGGAAGGTGGAGGGCTCAGGAACCGGGGCGTTCTCGTTCAACGAGAAGGTTCCGACGCCGAAGCCGCTGCCCGCGCCGCCGACGCTCTCGCCGAAGTTATTGCCGGGGGTGATATCGGAACCGGGAGCGAAGAAGCTGAAGATGTTGAAGAGATCGCCATCGGCGGTCGAGAAGCTGAGGCCGTTGGTATCAAGAAGAGTGTCTCCGGGAAACAGCTGGTTATCGGCGCCGGCGAAGCTGCTGAGGCCGGTGATGACGCTACCGCCGACGGTTCCGGCGATGGAAGAGACGACCCAGTCGCCATTGGTGAGATTGGCGGTCAGCGAGCCGTTTCCGGTCTCAGGAAAACCTCCGAGAGAGGCTGCGGGGCCGGTGAGGCTCCACTCGAAGGTGTCGGCGTGAGCCGCAAGGGATGAGATCGCAAGAGCAGCAGGAAGGACGAACAGGCGAACGGCTTTGTTCAGCTTCATCAGGGGTAACTCCCGTGGTTAGGTTGGTCGTGCAGCTAACCTATGGCAAATGAATGGCCAGACAGAGTGAGGATTTTGCCGCGTTTCACGCAGAGGTAACCGAAACGTAACACAAGACCTTGCACCCCCTTGCGGGAACATTGGAACGCTTATAGCAAATTGATTTCAGACACGTTACAGCGCAAAGTCGCTAGGCTTCAGTGGGTGAGTGCGAGCTGCACCGTGTCGCCGCGCGCGACGCGGTGGCCGGCGAGGGGACTCTGCGCAACGACGATGCCGGGGGTGACTGCGGCTGCCGGGGCTGGCTGTGCGGGGGGAGTGGAAGGAGCGGGCGAGGCAGCTGCTGGGGTGATGTCTTCGGCGCTGACGATGCGTAGACCCGCGGCACCTGCGCGAGCGTAGGCTCCGGCGATGGTGAAGCCGACGAGGGAGGGCATGACGTAGCCGGAGCTTGCTTCTTCCGGACCGTCGTTCAGCAGGATGCTGACGCGAGGGCGGTCGACGCCTTCAGCTCCCGGGGCGGGGGTCTGGGCGACGACAACGCCGGCGGGGCCGGAAAGATTGACGTGCCCGACGGTGCCGAGCTCGAGGCCGAGCCGGCGCAGATTGATGGAAGCGGCGCGCTCGCCTGCCCCGCGCAGATCGGGGATGGAGACCTGCTGCGAGCCTAGACTCTCGGTGACTCGCACTGGCCACTGGCGGCGCACAGTGGCTCCGGCAACGGGGTATTGAGCAAGTACCTGTCCATGGGGAACGTCGGGCGAATAAAAGCGGTTCTCGAGCTGCAGCCGAAGTCCCATGGAGCTGGCGCTGCGGCTGGCCTCGGAGATGGTCAGGTGCGTGAGCCGGGGGACCTTGACCTCGCGGCCGTGGATGGCGAGCCGCATGGCGAGAAACGCCGACACCATCGCCACGGCGACCATCGCCATCGCCCCCAGGACGATGTTGAAGAAGCGCCGGATCGCCGCCCAGCCCACAAATCGTACGCGCACTTTCATCGTCGGTTATCCGTGGCAGGCTCGGGATGGATCAGCAGCCGGTCGACCTTGGGTGCTTCCAGTTTAAACGCACCTTCGAGCGCCGTGATGGTGGCGTGAACTTTTGACATGGGGAGGTCGTCGGGCATGGTGCAGTGACAGTTGACCTGCAGGTGCGAGCCCATGCGTGTGACCAGGACGTCGTGGATATCGAGGATCTCGGGAAAGGCTTTGGCGACGTGACGGAGAAGCACCTCGAGCTGGCGGTCGTGCTCCTGGGAGTCGGGCTGCTCGATGGTGGCGGGTTCGCTCTCAATGTGCGTGAGGATGGAGCCGACCTCGGGGATGGCGCGATCGATTGCGGCCTCGAGCTGGGTGGCGAGATCGTGTGCCTGCCGGAGGGGCATCCTCTCGTCGACCTCGAGGTGCTGCTCGACCTGGAGGCGTTCGCCGATGCGCTGCACGCTGACGTCGTGGATGGTGAGGTTCATGCGGGCGGCGACGGCGCGGATGCGGTCGTGCACGCTCTCGGCGCCAGTGGCCATAGGCACGGTGTGAATGACGACGTCGGCGCCGGGAAGATGCCGCTCGACCGCGGCGGTGGCCTCGCGGGTGATCTGCTCAGTGCGCTGGAAGGTGAGGTTCTGCGCCAGGCCCAGGGTCAGGTCGGCGAAGGAGTTGGAACCGGAGCGGCGGGTACGCACACGGTTAACCTCGAGGACTCCGTGAATGCTCCTGAGCTCGTGCTCGAGCGCCTGGGTCGCTTCGCGGGCTTCTTTGGGGGTGGCGTCGAGCAGGGCATCGATGGTGCGGCGGGCGAGGCCGATGGTGACATGCAGGATGATTCCCGAGACCACCAGCGCAGCAATGGGATCGGCCATCTCGAGCGCGGGGATCTTCCATTTGGAGCCGATGAAGGAGGCGGTGAGACCGATAAGAACGGCGGTGGAGGACCAGATGTCGGTGCTGAAGTGGATGGCGTCGGCCTCGAGCGCCTGGCTGGAGGATTCGAGAGCGATCTTGTGCAGCTTGCGCGAGCGGGTGAAATCGACCGCGATGGAGAGCAGGAGTACGAGGAAGGGCCAGGGGGAGGGGGCCAGCGCGAGGTGTTCGCGCGAGGTCATCCTGCGGATGGCCTCGGTGACGATCCAGATGCAGGAACCGAGCATCAGGAAGGATTCGACGAAGGCAGAAAGGCTCTCGATTTTGCCGTGGCCGTAGTTGTGGGTCTCGTCAGCGGGGCAGTCCGACATCCGTACAGAGAAGAGGGTGATTCCCGCGGCAAGGAGATCTATGGTCGAGTGGGCGGCCTCGGAGAGCATTCCCAGCGATCCGGTAAGAATTCCCGTGGCCAACTTGAGCAGCGTTATGCCTCCCGCCGCCAGAACGGAAAACAGTGCTGCCGCGCGCTTCTCGTGCGACGAGGTGCGGGTGCTCTCAGGAGTGGCGGTCGCGCTCATACCGACTTCCATCCTACCGTGACCGAGGCAGGGATGCTTAAGGCTTAGTTGCGCGATAGAGGCCCGCGGTGCCAAAGGTATAGCCGGTCCAATGGGCATCGCGAAAGCCTGCGGCGCGGATCATCTCGAGCATGCGCGGGGGGCGGGGAAAGCGTTCGACCGAGGCCGGAAGGTAGCGATAAGCGTTAGCGTCGCCGGAGATGAAGCCTCCAACGCGAGGCAATACGCTTTTGAAGTAGAGGTTGTAGAGCGAGCCGACGATGCCCTCGGGCTGGTTGCAGTCGAGGATGCCGATCTGGCCCCCGGAACGCAGCACGCGATAGAGCTCGGCCAGGCCTTCGTCATAATTAGCGAGATTGCGGAAGCCGAAGGCCGAGGTGATCAGATCGAGCGAGTCGTTCTCCAGCGGAAGGTGCAGGGCGTCGGCCTCGATGGCGACGATGTTATGGCCCGCAAATTTTTCTTTGCCGCGCGCGAGCATCTCAGGGGAGAAGTCCACGGCGAAGACAGGGGCCTCGCCTGCACTGGTGGGCCGGTACTGCATCAGCGCCAGCGTCATGTCGCCGGTGCCGCAGCAGAGGTCGAGCACGGAGGCTTCGGGTCGCTCGAGCACAGCGCGAAGGCTGCGGGCGGTTCGGTTCCACCACCAGCGGTCGAGGCCCATCGATAGCAGATGATTCAGAAGATCGTAGCGGGGAGCGATGGAGTCGAACATCTTCCGCACGTTGATCGCGGCGGCCTGCTCAGTGGTCGCGCCCTCGGGACGCGCACCGGTCGAAAGCTCGTGTTCGATGCGAATTCGCTCGGCCATGTTCACCTCCGCTTCTTCCTTCCGCTGCCGGGCTTCTCTCTCTTCTTCGCGCCCTCTTTGCGCATGAGGGCGATGGTCCACTCGGCGGCCTGGAGCATCTCGTCGCGCGTGACGTCGCGGACTATGATGACCTCGCCGATCTTTTGGGGAAGAACGAAGCTGAGTGATCCGCTGCGGTTTTTTTTGTCGTTGGCGGTGAGAGAAACCAGCTTCTCAGGAGCGGCTTTGAAGCGGGTGAGCGGACCGTAGCGCAGGATCAGGTGGATGATGCGCTCGGCCTCGGCTTTGTCGACTATGCCGCGCATCACGCCCAGGCGCGTCGCCGCGATGCTGCCCCATCCCACCGCCTCGCCATGCAGGAGCTGCTTGTAGCCGGTGGCTGCCTCGATGGCGTGGCCGAGGGTGTGGCCATAGTTGAGAATCATGCGCAGGCCGGACTCACGCTCGTCCTTGGCGACCACGTCGGCCTTCACGCGCACGCTTGAGGCGACGACCTGAGTCAGCGCCTTCACGTCTCCGGAGAGGATGGCTTCTGCATTGCTCTCGAGATAGCGGAAGAGCTTGGGGTCACGAATGACGCCAGCCTTGATGGACTCCTGCAGGCCGGCGCGGAGCTCGGCGTCGGGCAGGGTGCTGAGAAGATCGGTATCGGCGAGGACTGCGAGCGGATGATTGAAGCTACCGACGAGATTTTTTCCGGCCTCGAGATTGACTCCGGTCTTGCCGCCCACGGAGGAGTCGACCTGCGCGAGCAGCGTGGTGGGTGACTGAACGTAAGGCACGCCGCGCATATAGATCGCGGCCAGAAAGCCAGTGATATCGCCGATGACTCCGCCGCCAAAGGCGATCAGCAGGGCATCGCGGTCGGCTCCGGCAGCGGCTAATTGTTCGAGCAGAACTTCGAGCGTGCGCAGGCGCTTATGCTTCTCGCCGGAGGGAATAAAGAGCACGGTCGGCTGCTCCTGCTTGCCGAAGCCGGAGAGGACCTGGCGTCCCCAGAGACCCCAGATCTCGGGCGAGGTGATGAGGAAGGGCCGAAACGGTTTGCTGCCCTTCAGCTTCTTCAGGCGTGCGGGAAGCGTCTTGATGAGACCGGAGCCGATGACGATCTCATAGCTTGCGTTGGGCGTCTTGAGTTGAATCGAAGGCACAATACCTTCATCCTATCGTAAGGATTTTTTCATCAGGAGAGATTGTGTCCTCTGTCGTTCCTTCCGCTGACCTTGCCGACCAACACTTTGACTTCCTCGTGATCGGAGCCGGGATTGCGGGATTGAGCGCCGCCATCCGGTTGGCGGTGTCGGGCTCCGTTCTGGTGGTGACCAAAGAAGAGCTGGCCGAATCGAATACGGCCTACGCGCAGGGAGGCATCGCGGTCGCTCTGGGCGGCGGCGAGGACGTTGCCCTGCATCTGGAGGACACGCTTGCTGCTGGAGATGGCCTGGTAGACGCCGCCGCCGCAAAGGTTCTGGTGGAGCAAGGTCCAGAGCGGGTCGAGGAGCTTCTGGACTGGGGCACGGCCTTCGATCGCGAGAACGGCGAGCTGATGCTGACGCGCGAGGGAGCGCATAGCCGGTCGCGCATCCTGCACGCCAACGGCGATGCCACCGGCCGCGAGATCGCGGTGTCGCTGCTGCGGCATGTGCGCAAGCTCGAGAATGTGCGCCTGCTGGAGTGGACTACGGGAATCGATCTGATCGTTAGCGATGAGCGACGGGTGATCGGCGCGACGTTGCTCGATGGTGAGGACGGCATCCTGACCATCCATTCGCGGGCAACGTTGCTGGCCAGCGGAGGCGCGGGACAGGTCTACAGCGACACCACCAACCCTGCCGTGGCCACCGGAGACGGAATCGCCATGGCCTGGCGCGCTGGCGCAGCCGTCTCCGACATGGAGTTTTACCAGTTCCATCCCACGGCCTTCAGCATGCCTGGAGCCCCGCGCTTTTTAATGAGCGAGGCTCTGCGGGGCGAGGGAGCGTATCTGGTCAACGCTCGCGGCGAGCGCTTCATGCAGAGCTATCATCCTCTGCTGGAGCTTGCGCCGCGCGATATAGTCGCGCGCGCAATTACGCAAGAAGGGATGGACGGCGAGGTCTATCTCGACATACGGCACGTGAAGAAGGACCTGCAGGAGCGCTTTCCAGGGATCTCGCGTTTTCTAGCGGCGTATCGGCTGGATCTCAATCGCGACCTGATCCCGGTGCGGCCTGCGGCGCATTACCTGATGGGCGGCATCCTGACCGATACGCGGGGAAGGACGACGCTGTCTGGTCTCTACGCCGCGGGAGAGGCCGCCTGCACCGGGGTGCATGGAGCTAACCGGCTGGCCTCGAACTCCCTGCTGGAGGGCCTGGTCTTCGGGGCGCTGGCTGCTGAGGCGATGACAGGGGATCCGCAGCCTGCAGAACTGCCGCAGGAATGCACACGTCCTGTTGAAGATGGGAACACGCAAGAGGAAAATGTCGAGCGCTGGATGGCCGACCTGCGTTCCAACATGTGGAAGTATGCCGGGCTCTTGCGGGACGCTCAGGGGCTTGAGACCATGCAGCGCGTGTTGTCGACGCTGGGAGAGACGATGCCTCGGGGTCGGAGCCGCCGCGGGATCGAGGCTCGCAATCTACATGCGATTGCAACGATGATCGTCGCCTCCGCAGTGGGAAGGCGCGAGAGCCGTGGGGCTCACTTCCGCCACGACTTTCCACAGCACGACCCTATGGCTCTGCACTCGGTGATGGTCGGTGAGCAGCTCAGCTTCCGTCAGAACCTCGTCGAGGACTAGATGCGCGATTACACGAAGGTCAGGACGACAGGAATGACCGCTCCCAGGATCAGAAGCGTCGTGACCACGACGCGGTTCCTCATGTACTTGTACGACATGTAGATTCCCGTCAGGGTCGAGAGAAAGAGCCCGATCGAGACGATCAGAAAGAAGATTTTGAGCGGAAGAGGATGGTGCTTGGCGACCTCGGGAGCGGCCTGCGGTGCAGACTGTGCTGCGGGGTTCGCCTCGCGCGTCCTTCTTCCTTCGTGCTGAGGGGCTGCGCCTTCTTCTGCTACCCGGGCGGTGGCATCGGAAGTCGCCGTCGGCGGCGGCCTGCGCACTGGGACCACGGGCGTCTGTTTCTTGTGGATCTGCCCCAGCGTGACTGCCCAGGCGGGCGGCTTATAGGAGCTGCCCCGGGTCGTCTCGTGCAGGCTGAAGGTCTGAAGAGCCCCGGTAAAGGCAAAGAACATAAGTGCGGGAGCGATAAAGACACCGAGATACAGGTGAAGCAGACGGACGCCCCGCAGAAGAGTATGGCTCGAGGAACGTGTCATGATTCCTCATTTCTAGCTGAAAAAAATAACTAGGACAAGAAGGGTCCGATTTATTCTAGGTGATTTGGGGGAAGAAAGGCGATGGCCTTCCGGCCGGGCCCACTACGCGTGGGGCGGTCACTTCGTGACGCGTGGTGGGCCTTCGGCGTGGGGCTCCCGTTGGTCGCTTGCGAAAATGTTTGCGCCGAACCGAAGGGAGGCCCATGGCGAAGCCGGTATACGCGTCACGAAGTGACCGCCCCACGCGTAGTGGGCCCGCGCGGCAGCGCTGTCCTTTTAAAGCCCTGGCTAGGCTTCGGTGTGTTTGGGAGGTTGCGCCATGAGCGAGATCGCCACTGTGAGAGCCAGAAACGCCGCCACGATTGCGAGCGAGACCAGAGGCTCGATCTCGAACAAGTGCGCAGTCAGCATCTTGAACGCAGCGAAAGCGAGGACCGCCGCCAAGCCATAGTGCAGGTAGCGGAGGCGCGTGAGCAGATGAGCCAGAAGGAAGTAGAGCGACCGCAGGCCCATGACCGCCATGATGTTCGATGTGTAGGCGAGGAAGCGGTGGCGCGTGATCGAGAGCACCGCCGGGATGGAATCGATAGCGAAGACTAGGTCCGTGACCTCGATGGCGATGAGCGCCAGCAGGAGGACCGTCGACAGGATACGGCCGTTCTCTCGTACCAGAAAGCAGTCCTGTCGCAGGCTGATGGGCCTGAGGCCCGAGAGCCACCAGAGCCATCGCGGCATCTCTTCCGTGGTCTTCTTTTCAGGAAAGAGAAGGCGGATGGAGGCGATGAGAAGTACGATGGCGAAGAGGTAACTGATCCACTCGAAGCGTGAGAGCAGGCCGATGCCGGCTGAAATAAAGATGCCGCGCATCACGATGGCTCCCAGAACGCCGAGCAGCAAGACACGGGGCTGATTCAGAGGCTCGATGCGAAAGAGGCGGAAGAGCAGCAGGAAGACGAAGAGGTTGTCGATGGAGAGGGCTTCTTCGATCGCATACCCGGCGAGATACTGGGTCGCGGCCTCGGAGCCCAGGGTGCGAAGCACGAAGAGGGCGAAGACGAGAGCCGCGCCGATCCAGAGGCCGGTTGCTGCCATCGAGGTCGAGCGCTGGTCTTGGCACGGGTCCGGACGCAGGTCTTGGCGCGGGTACTGGGAGGCGGGGTGCTTCGATCGCTGCCAGCGAAGATACAGGAACTCCCCCGCCATCAGTGTGAGCACGAAGACGTGAAATCCGACCCAGTGGCTGAGCGGCGTCGAGGGCATCTTATCTGAGATGCTATCCGGACTGGGGCTCTACCGGACCGGGATGTTACCGGACTCGCAACGGCGTTGAGTTCTTCAGAAGGGGTTTGTGGGGCCCACCATCATGGCATAGATTGTGTAGACGCCGACGGCCAGAAGCCCCCAGAGGACAGTGGTGTAGATCAGGCCACGAATCACGTCCGTGACGGGATGGGTGTCGAAGTAGTTGGTTTTTTTAGGCCAGACGCCGGGAAGAGTCTCCTGACGGTCCCGCCAGACGGCAAGTCGCATGATCCTGTCTCGCTTTCGTTGATCTCAGAGTAGGAAGATCGACACGATCCGATCTATCCCACGAAGGAGTCAATCGGCCCCGGAAGGTGGGACTTGAGGGCAGAGGCGAGATTTTTTTCTAAAAGGAGAGACCGGGACCGAAACGGAACCTGTTGAAGGGCAGCTTCCGAAAGGCGTCAGCCGTGCTGGCTGATGAGGTGGATCATCTCGACCAGAAGATCGCCTGAGATCTGGAGTGAACGGGCGCTGACCTTGTCCAGGGAGTCCTGGTCGGTGTGATGATAGGAGCCCTCAGGCTGCTCGGCAGTGGGCGGACCGTAGTGAAAATCGATCATGTCGAGGACCGGGACGCCGCGCTGCTTGAAGGGCATGTGATCGTCGTCGGCCGCGGTTTCGTTCTGGAAGACGTTGGGGGTGTGACCGGTATTCTTTGCCGCCGTCGCCAGCAGGTCGAGCAGCCAGGGGGTGGAGTTGGCGTCGCGGTCGATATCGAGGTCGCGGTCGCCGATCATGTCGGCCACGATGAATGCCTTGATCTTCTTGAGGGTGCCGTCCTGCGACCACTTTGCGGCCAGATGCCGGGTGCCGTAGACGGAGTCGCGGGCCGACCAGGACTGGATGGCCTCCTCGCCGTCGTCGAAGACCAGCCAGACGCTGGAACCCTCGGGAGGATGAGCTCGCAGGTAGTTACCTAGCTCGATCAGCAGCGCCGAGGTGGCGGCACCATCGTTGGCTCCGACGAAGTTGATGTCGCGCAATGGGTAGTTGGTCTCATAGTGGCTGGCGATGACGATGATGTCGTCTTTTTTGCCCGGGTATTTGGCGATGAAGTTCTTCATCGTGAGCAGGCCGGAAGGGGTGGAGGCGGTGAAGGTGTCGGTCTCGAAGTTGCCCTTGGCGGCTTCTGCGGTGAAGTGTGACTGGAGAAACTCCTCGGCCTTGGCGTGGCCGGGCGATCCGACCCAGCGCTTCGGAGCCGTGGCGAGGTATTGCTGGGTCAGGAGATAGGCGGCCTGTCCATTGAACCGGCCAGTGGCCTTGGAGGCGACTGGCTTTTGAGCTTTGACAGCGGGGGCTTGGGCGTTGACAGCGGGTGCGACCAGCAGGAGAGCAGAGAGAAGAGAGCCGAAGAACCTCACGCAGTCATTTCCTTTTTCGGTTCACGGCGGGCGGGATGGACGAAGAAGGCCACCGCGACGCCGAGGAAGTAGAGCGCCAGCATGGGCACCGCAAACAGGCACATCGCCGTGGGCTCGGGCGACGGGCAGATGATGGCCGCGATAACGAAGATGACCAGCACGGCGTATCGGAAGTGCCGTAGAAGGAAGCGGGCGTCAACGATGCCGAAGAGAGCGAGAAAGAAGATCAGGATTGGAAGCTCGAAGCAGATGCCGAGTCCAAGGATGACGGCCAGGAAGAAGCCGGTATAGTCCTCGATCGTGAGGATGGGGTGGAAGCGCTTGCCGAACTCGAGCACCAGCACCTTGATGGCCCCGGGAAGGACCCAGCGATAGCCGAACCAGGCCCCGGCAAAGAAGAGAGCGATGGTGGCGCTCATGAAGGGGACGACGTAGCGTTTCTCGTTGGAGTACATTCCGGGCGAGATGAAGAGCCAGATCTGGTAGAGGATGAAGGGGGAGGCCAGGATCGCGCCGCCGACCAGGGACGTCTTGAGATAGAGATTCAACCCGTCGGTGGGATGGGTGAAGTTCAGGTCGATGTGGAGCTTGTCGAGCGGGGCCTGCACGAAGCCATAGAGCCGCTCATGAAAGATGTAGGCGACGACGAAGCCGATGAGCAGATAGATGACGGAGTGGATGAGCCGTTTGCGCAGCTCATCGAGATGCTCCATCAGGCTCATGCCGGGCAGCTCGGCACGGTCGGTGACTGCCGTTCGGGCGCGGTCGATCAGGTCATCCATGCAGTGGCGCCTCGCTGGGGAAGTGGTCCGGAGCGTCCGGGGTGTGGCCGCCAGACCGATCCGTAGCTATATTCTGCGCCTGGTTCAGCAGATGGGCGGCGGGGTCCTCGGTGTGCGGGACGGAGTCGAAGGCGTGCGAGACCGAGTTGCTCTCGACGGGCAGGCCGGTCGAGGGAGGCATCAGGTTCAGCTCGCCCGAGCTGGCGATGGGCAGGGGAGCGGTCCCCTCCGGCTTCACGGCTTCGGTCTCGGCGACGGCTTCGGCTTCGGCGGCAGGCGCGGTGCTGGTGCCTTCGGCCAGGCCCGGCGCGGCAGGCGCGGCGGCCTCCATGGCGGCGATCTTTTTCTGTTGCTCGGCCTGCTCGGAGAGCCGGAGCTCTTCTTCCATCTGGATGCGGAACTCGTTGGAGGCGCGGCGGAACTCGCCCATCAGCTTTCCGAGCTGACGCGCGAGCTCGGGTAGCTTCTTCGGGCCGAAGAGGATCAGGGCAAGGATGAAGATGAAGGCACTGTCGCCGAAGCTCGGCATAATTCCTCCTATGATACGGCCTCGCCCGGGAGCGAACAATGGTTGTGCTCCAACCTCATGCCGCTGCTTGCTCCTGTTGTAAAATCCAAGGTGTAGGGCGAAGCGGCGTGGGGAACAAAAAGATGTGTCCTTCCGCCGGCAGAATCGTCCAATGTTATACAGCGGTGAATGGGCCGCTGCGGTAGAGCAGTAAAGAAGTCTGGTTGCAACATCCCCGTGGGTTGGGCGAGAGCCGTAGTGAAAGGCTGGAGCAGCGAATCCACTGCAACCGTGCAGTGCATGCTTTCAACATCCCCGTCTCAGAGGCAAAGGACGGCGCTGATGGTTTGGCGCTCGACGTCTCGGTGAGACTGAAGGCGGAGTACCTTGAGCGTTCTGATGGAAGAGGCTGCGGCAGCGACCGCGGCGTATGCAGTTCAGGAGTCGTGTTCCCTCGATCATTATCTCTCTCAGCCGGACCACACCATGGACGAGCGGATTGCATTGGCCCGCGCCAGGCTGGGAACCGACGTCATTCTGCTGGGGCATCACTACCAGCGCGACGAGGTGATCCGTTTTGCGGATTACACCGGCGACAGCTACAAGCTCTCGAAGGTCGCAGCCGAGACCGACGCGAAGTACATGATCTTCTGCGGCGTCCACTTTATGGCCGAGACCGCCGATGTGCTGGCCAAGCCCTGGCAGCAGGTGATCCTCCCGGACCTGAACGCCGGCTGTTCGATGGCCGACATGGCCGAGATCGGGCAGGTGGAGAACTGCTGGGACGCGCTCGAGCGCGCAGGGCTGACCGGTGATCTTCTGCCCCTGACCTATATGAACTCGACTGCAGCCATCAAAGCCTTCTGCGGCGAGAATGGCGGCCTGGTCTGTACCTCTTCGAACGCCCGCGGAGCCTTCGAGTGGGCCTTCGCCCGCAAGTCGAAGATTCTCTTTCTTCCAGACCAGCACCTTGGCCGCAACACTGCCTATGCCATGGGAATTCCCCTGAGCGAGATGGTGGTGTGGGACCCTTACCAGATCAACGGCGGCGCCAGCACAGATCGTCTGCGCGCGGCGAAGGTCATCCTGTGGAAGGGGCACTGCTCGGTGCACCAGAGGTTTCTTCCCGAGCACGTCGACCATATCCGCCGCGAGCGGCCCCAGATGCAGGTGGTCGTTCATCCGGAGTGCCGTTGGGAGGTCTGCCAGAAGGCCGACGCTATCGGCTCGACCGAGCGCATCATCGATGTAATCGAGAAGGCTCCCGAGGGCTCGAGCTTCGCCGTCGGCACGGAGATTCACCTGGTCAATCGCCTAGCGAAGCGCTTCGCTCCGCTGGGCAAGGAGATCATCACTCTGGACGATGCCGGCTGCCTGTGCACGACGATGTATCGCATCTCGCCGCAGCACTTGGCGTGGTCGCTCGAGAACCTGATCGCCGGCAATGTTGTGAATCGCATTCAGGTGGACGAGGACGTGAAGCACTGGGCCAGGGTGGCCCTGGACCGGATGCTGGAGGTCCAGGCTTGAGCAAGACCTTCACCCTGAGCGAAGCCCAGACGTTGCTGCCGGTGCTGGAGTCGCTGCTGCGAAGGGCCCAGAAGACGGGAGCCCGCGCGGCTGAGATCGAGGCGGAGCTGGAGCAGCTGCGTCAGAGGATCTTCGTCTCCGGGGGAATGCATATTGAGGTGACGGTTGCGGCGCGGCGGCGTGCCGAACGCGATAAAGCTCTCCAGGATACGCAGGATACCTTGACCGAGATCGATGAGATCGGCGTGCAGGTGAAGGATCTCGATAAGGGACTGCTCGACTTTCCCTCGGTGATGGAGGGAAAGTCGATTCTGCTGTGCTGGAAGCTGGGTGAGCCGGAGATCGGCTATTGGCACTCGGTCGAGGAAGGATACGCCGGGCGGAAGCCGATCGATGCGCGGTTCGGACGCACGGAGCGTGAGCGGCCGAACTGACGGCTAGCCGCCAAGCCCACTGCGGGTCCTTCGCGGACGGCGGGTGAGCCTTCGGCAGGTCGTTTGCGAAGATCTTTGTGCCGACCAGCGGGAGGCCTACGGCGAAGCCGTTCCACGCGTCACGAAGGGACCGCTCCACGCGCAGTGGGCCCGCGCGGCAGCGCTATGTAATCTGCGCGCCGAGGATGGCGATGGCGGAGATGGCTGCCGTCTCGGCCCGCAGAATGCGCGGTCCTAGCGTGACCGGCCTCCACTGGTGCTGGGTGAAGAGACCCATCTCCTCCTGAGTCCAGCCGCCCTCGGGCCCGATAGCGAGGGCGTAACCGGCTTCTGACGTCTGCGATGCGGCGAGCGTAGCCGCAATGGTCTCGGTCTGTTCGGTCTCCGAGAGCAGGATGCGGACTAGCTCGGTCGAGTGTTCGAGAGCGGCCTTCAATGGCAAAGGCTCGGAGATCTCAGGAATCGTCGTTCGGCGGGACTGCTTCGATGCCTCGAGCGCGATCCTTCGCCATCGCTCGACGCGCTTGGCGGCAGCCTGCGCCAGATGCTTCTCCGTCCTGCGAGCGAGGACAGGAGTCACGCGGGCGACGCCGAGTTCGGTGGCCTTCTCGATGGCCCATTCCATGTGATCGAACTTGAAGACGGCCAGCAGAAGATGCAGCGGGAGAGCGGTGTCGGACTCGAGCTCCTCGTGCAGGGCGAAGACGATCTCAGTGGGCTGGACGCTGGTGATCTCGGCGCGATGCAGGAAGCCTCCGGCGACGACGTCGTAGACCTGGCCCGGGGCAGCGCGAAGGACGCGCGCGAGGTGTTCGGCCTGCTCTCCGGTGAGGGTGGCAGTGGTAGCGGTCCAGGTATCGGCGATCCAGCGGCGGCGGGTCATTCTTCGGTGGTCTTATCGTTGCTCGAGGAGGAGGTACTGCCTTTGGGGATCACGATCGAGACCGGTCCCTGATGATAGAGCGCAATATGCAGTGTAGCGGAGGAGCGCTGCTTCCAGGCTTGTTCGGTGACGGGGAAATGCAACAACACCATGCCTTCGGCGTCCTTGCCGGGTTCGATGAGCGTCTCGCGCAGAAGCGGGGCAGAGCCGAGAGGACGCAGCGCGGGGAAGGCGGTGTAGAGATTCTCGAACTCCTGCTTCTGCACGGCACTGGTGTCGATCGTCTCGCCTTCGCCGGTGACGAGAGTCGCTGTGAGGTCCTTGATGAAGAGAGGAAGGTTGAGTTTGTCTTCGATCCGCACGTTCATCACCAGGTAGAGATCATCCTGCGAGCGATCGCGTCCGACGAGAATGGAATCGGCTTTGTAAACCGTATGGGTGGGATAGATCGCGGTCTTGAGGATGGTCAGCTTCGCCGTGCTGCGTGGTGTATATCGCAGCAGGAGAGTGAGGGCGACTCCCAGAACCAAAAAAGCGATCAGAACAGGTGCAAGGAGATTGCTGCGCGCGGGTTGGGGAAACTTCAGCTCGGACACTTAATTGAGTCTAGCAATAGATAGTTAATTCAGTAAGTTACCAAAGTATGCCAACGCTTGTCGCTTGAACATGGTTACCTCTGGATAGAATCAGGCGATGTCCTTTTGTACGGCATACTCTTCGAGAAGAACGGCGATCAGGGCGGCGGTAGGAACGGCCACCAGAGCCCCGACGATACCGGCAAGAGCAGTTCCGCAGAGCAGGGCAATCAGTACGGTCAAGCCCGAAAGCTCGACGCTGCTGCTCATGATGCGTGGGGTCAGGTAGGCGTTTTCGACGTTGATGTAGAGCACGTAAAAGACGATGACGCCGAAGAGCTTGCTCCAGGAGTCGAAGGCCGCGACGATGGCCGAGAGCGTAATCGTGATCACGCCGCCGGCGATAGGAATGATGTTGAAGAGTCCCATCAGAAAGCCGAGCAGCAGGAAATAACGGACGTGCAGGATGGCGAAGACGACGGTCGAGGAGACGCCGAGGATGATCATCAGCAGTCCCTGGCCGAGCAGCCAGTTGCTCATCTTGCGGTGGGCGCGGGCGATGGCCGCTCCCAGACGCGAGCGATGCGTGAGGGGGAAGAGAGAGAGCGTGAACTGATAGGCAGCGTCTCCCTCGAGCATGAAATAGATGCAGAGGAAGAGAGCTGACAGGATATCGAACAGGTGCGAGAGCCAGTTGGGAAGCGACGTCATCAGGTAGCTGGCCGTCGTGGTGAGGGCTCCTTCGGAGCGCCGGGCGATGTCGTCGACCCCCAGGCGATTGGCGATGGGAAGCTGGTCGAGCTTCGAGATCATCTTGGGGATGCGCTGGGGAAGATCGGCGGAGAACTGGTTGAGATCGTGCAGTACCGGCGGAAGCCCCACCGTCAGGAAGATTGCGACTACCAACGCGACCCCGACGACCAGGAGAAAGATCGCCGCAGGCTTCGAGGGGCGGCGGCCTCCGATCTTCAGCTTGGCGATACGGTCGACGATCGGCATCAGCACGGCCGCGAAGAGGGCGCTGACATAGATCAGCAGGATTTCCTTCGACAGCAGCCAAGCCAGGCCGAGGCCAAGGAGGACGGCAAAGGTAAAGAGGATATGGCCGCGGACGATGTTGCGGGAGCGTCTTTCGTCGGGGGTGAGATCGGTGGAGTTAACGAGCGTTCTCCTCTGTCAGGTCTATGCGCCTTTGGATGCCAGGCGTCCGGCCAATCGATACCTGCGACGGGGTGCGAAGTCTGGTTCAGGCTCCCCGCTTCAAGCGATCGAGGATAGCCTGAACGGTTTCGACTGCCGTAATCGGAGAGGTATCGACGACGATGCGCGAGAGGCGATGATAGAGGGGACGGCGGCGGTCGAAGCGCAGCTGGGCGGCGGCGGTATCGGCGAGCACGGGGCGATCGATCTGCTGGAGCAGACAGCGGTCGAAGAGGACGTCGAAGGGAGCATCGAGGAAGATGGCGAGTGTTCCCGGCGTCTGTTCGATCAAAAGCCGGTTGGTGAGGTCCTCGGGAGTTCCCCCGCCGAGGGCCAGGACGACCTGCGAGCGGCCAAGCGCGGAGGCCAGGGCGGTCGACTCTAAACGGCGGAAGTGGATCTCGCCATGACGGGAGAAGAGCTCGGGAATGGTGGCTCCGGTGCGGCTCTCGAGATGCGCGTCGAGATCGAGGAACTCCCAACCTAGCTGCGAGGCAAGCAGCCGTCCCACGGTGGACTTACCGGCTCCCATGAAGCCCGTGAGGATAAGGCGGCGCAGAGAAGGGGGAAGCGAGGGCAGGGGCGAGGGGGCGGAAGTGTCGTTCGTGTTGATGGAGGCTTCTTGGCTGGCGGGCATTTCATTCTCCGGTGTCTTCATTATGATCTGGCATCAATGCAAAAGCCGCGACCTTTTGGGTCGCGGCTCGGAAAAGTTCGATGACTCTGAAGTTCTTTAGGGTTTTTCAGAGATGCATGCGAGAGCTCCGCCGGCCGCAGACGGATACCAGAAGCAGTAGGTAAATCGGCCGGAGTGGATGTTGCTGCTGTTCATACATATATGAAGATACACCCAAGGCATTCGGGAGGCAACTTAAAAAACTACTCTTTGTGTGATTTGGCGGCGTAGCTGGTGTCGGTGGCCAAGCCTTCCTGGATCTTTTTCCAGACGTTATCGCTGGGCTCCTGGGGTTGAAGAAGCTGTTTGGCCTGTTCCGCTATGTACTCGAGATCGCGAATCAGGGCGGAACAGTTTTCGCAGGTCTTCAGATGCCCGGCCAGCTCGGAATCTTCAATATGGCCGGTGGCTCCCGCCGCGAATAGATCGGGGAGCTGCTCCTGAAATTCGGCGCAAGACACGGAATTCGGACGATTGGAATCTTTCAAGGTCATAGAGCCGCTTCCTTCAGGTCGGCCTGAGGTGTTGCCTCCGCCTGACGGAGGAGCTCCCGCAGCTTCAGACGAGCCTTGTGGAGCTGGGATTTGCTGTTGCCGGTCGAACACTCAAGCATGACCGCGATCTCATTATGCTCAAAACCTTCTACGTCGTGCAGGACGAAGACCATGCGATAGCCGGGAGGAAGAGAGGCGACGGCGCGCTCGAGAGCAACGCGATCGACCGATCCGGCCAATTGCGTATCGCGGCTGCCGAAGTCGCGCTTCGGCGAATCTTCTTCCGAGGGATTGATGGTCTCTTCGAGAGAGACCAGCTGCAGTCCCTTCTTGCGAAGGTGCATCAACACGAGGTTAACGGTAAGCCGGTGCAACCAGGTGGAAAAGGCGCTCTCGCCGCGAAAGCTGCCGATCTTCCGGAAGAGATGCAGGAAGGCCTCCTGGGTCATGTCCTCGGCTTCGGAGACATTGCCGAGCATGCGGAGGCAAAGGGTATACACGCGGCGTTTGTGCAAAGCGTAGAGCTTCGAGAAGGCTTCGGCGTCCCCTGCCTTGGCGCGTTCGATAGCCTCTGCCTCTCCTGCAATGGGGGGATTTCGTTTGAAAAGCCCCGGGGCGGTCTTGGCTTCTGTCATTTGTAGACCTTGGACTTCCATACATTAGCTCCGGGTTGTGTTGATATCTTCAAATGATTGATTACGCCTGTTTTAAGTCTGGGGGGAAGGGACAGACGAGTGGGTTGCTTATTTTCCATAGGAGTTCGCCGTTTCAAAAAAGGTTGCGTGTTGCGCTGCCGAAGAGAGCTGCCCCTTAGTTCCCAATAAAGCGCGCATAGAGGGACCGGGCGACAGTTACGTCGGTCGTTCCCTGGATGATGGCACGGCCGTCAGCAAAGAGCGTGAGGGTGTGGGGAGCGCGCTCGAACCGCAGCAAAAGATTGTTGAATCGGACCTGCCCATGAGGGGTGAGACGATCGCGCATGGCGGCGAAGTCGACCGGACGGTGATGCTCGTGAATCTGCACGGAGTTCCTTCCGCAGAGCGTGATGTGGGGCCGGTCGGCTCCTTCAAGATGCGTAAAGCTGCGCTGGCCGCAGACGGTGCAGCCGGTCCGTGGCTTCGCCGCGCCGATCTCCGAGCGCTCGGAGGTCCAGAGGTCGAAAGAGATCAGGGAGCGACGCATGCGCTCGGGTTGGCCGGTGAGAAACTTCAGCGTCTCGGTTACCTGGAGCGAGGCTGCGAGATTAACTGCGGTCGAAAGGATGCCCGAGGTGTCGCAGGTCTCGACCGGCCCCGAGGGTGGCTTGGGAAAGAGACATGCGAGGCACGCGGTCGGCTCCCAGGCAGCATCGGCGCCCGACGCCGGGCGGGGCAGGATGTTCATGGTGGCTGCATAGGCGCCGATGGCGGCGGCATAGATCCAGGGCCTGCCCTGCTCGACGGCAAAGTCGTTGATGAGGTAGCGCGTCTCGAAGTTGTCGGTGGCGTCGAGGATCAGGGGAGCGTCTCCCAGCAAAGCGGCGATGTTTTCGGGGACGAGGTCGGAGACGTGGGAGCGCACCTGAACGCCTGAATTGAACTGGGCGATCTTGCGCCGTGCGGCCTCCGCCTTGGGAAGGGCTTCGAGGGCATCGCTCTCGTCGAAGAGAACCTGGCGCTGCAGGTTCGAGGGCTCGACGAAGTCGCGATCGATCAGGGTGAGGGTTCCGACGCCCGCGCGGGCGAGCAGAGAGGCGGCGGCGGCACCGGTGGCTCCGCAGCCGACGATGCCCACATGCGCCTCCCGGAGACGGCGCTGGCCCTCCTCGCCGATGCCGGGGAAGAGGATCTGCCTGGAGTAACGTTCCCGGTCGTCGATCGAGGGGAAGGCGGTCGGTGATGGATCGAGCGAAGTGTGCTGCATGGGTCTGGCTTTCCGTGTCCCGGCGGACGCTGCTGTTTCGTAGTATAAGGAATGCCCTCCCTGCACGACGAATGAGAGGATGCAAGGGACTGGTCGGCAAGCATCCAACTTGCTCAAGGACAAGCGCCGGATAGACGCAGGCGGCACGAAGAGGAAAGGTGTTTTTTGGGTCAGCAAGGAAGAGATCGAGGGAAAAGAAGCCGCGTGGGGAGGAGGCCGAAGATGCTCCTCGCCGCTCTGTTTCTGTGGATCGCGCTAAGCGGGGATGCCTGGGCGCAGACGGACCCTTCGAATCCGGCCCAGTCCATCCCGGCGGCGACTCCCTCCTCCGGCCAGACTACGGACCAGACCGTTCCCCGGGCAGGAGAGCCGACTCGACCGCCGGTCACTCCGCAGGCCTCGCGTCTGCGCCGAAGGGGACAGAGATCCCAGCGCAACGATACGACCGTCTCCACCGGTCCCGGGCTCAGCACCTCGGTGTGGGAGTGGAAGGGGCTGCGCGTCAATCGCATCGAATTTGAGGGCGTGACCTTCGATCCCGGAGATACGCTGCCCAGCGAGCTTGAACAAAAAGAGGGCACGCCGCTCGATCCGCAGAAGGTTCGCGACAGCACCCGCCGCCTGTTCAACAGCGGCCGCTACCGCGACATCAAGGTGCGGGGCGAGAAGGAAGAGGGAGGGATGGTCCTGATCTTCTCCGGCACGCCGCGATACTATGTGGGCCGCGTGACGATCGGCGGGGTGAAGAGCGATCAGTTGAGCTCACTGCTGGAGTATGCGACCAAGCTCAACCCCGGTCGACCCTATACCGACACCTCCGTTGCCGACGGCACCGACGGGATTCGCGAGGTTCTGCGCGCGAACGGCTACTACGAGCCGAAGATCTATGCCGGTACAACCATTGACAAACCGAACAGCCAGGTCAACGTGGAGTATGACGTGGCTGTGGGAGTTCAGGCCCGCGTCGGCAACGTGACGGTGGATAGTGCGGACCTGGGCATGACCGTGGATGAGTTTAGGAAGAAGGGAAAGCTGAAGCAGGGAAGCAAGGTCAGTCGCGATACCACCAGCAATGCCCTCACCCGCCTTCGCTCCCAGTATCAGAAAAAAGACCGTCTGGAGGCGACGGTCAGCGTACAGAAGCAGGATTACAACGATTCCCGTCGCCAGGTGGACTATGGCTTCAACGTGAACCAGGGCCCCGTCGTCAAGGTGCTGGTCGAGGGAATCAAGGTCTCGAAGAGCCGTCTGCACCTGCTGGTGCCGATCTTTGAAGAGGGAACGATCGACAACGATCTTCTGAACGAGGGCATGCATAATATCCGCGACTTCGTGCAGCAGCAGGGATACTTCGATGCGGACGTCAAGGTTAGGCTGATTGGAGAGAATACCCCCCATGAGCGCGTGGTCTTTACCGTGGACCGAGGCATCAAGCACAAGGTCGTCTCGGTCACGCTGAAGGGGAACAAATACTTCTCCGAAGATATTCTTCGCGAGCGCATGCAGGTCAAGAAGGCCGATGCCTATCAACGCAGCGGCCGCTACAGTCCTGGCCTGGTGGCAAGCGATGTCGCTGCTATGCAGGCGCTCTACCGGGCTAACGGGTTCGACAAGGTGAAGATTATGACGGACGCAAAGGACACCGATGAGCATCCCAGTGCTCCCAAAAAGAAGGAAGAGGGGATCTCAGTCGTCTACAACATCGAAGAGGGTCCGCAGAAGAAGTTTGGAACGGTCGATATCGCAGGGGTCGACAAGACTCGTCTCGAGGATGTAAGGACCTTGCTGAACTCGCAGGAGGGGCAGCCGTTCTCGCTGGCCACCCTCGCCGGCGATCGCGATGCCGTGCTCACGTACTACCTGAGCCATGGCTTCGACCAGGCGAAGGTGGATCTCCAGCTGCGCAAAACGGATGCTGCCGACCGGAGCGATGTGTCGCTCGTTGTCTCTGAAGGGCAGCAGGTCTTTGTCAATCATGTTCTGCTGTCCGGACTAGGATTCACCCGTCCGAAGGTGGTCCAGAGTCAGGTGTTGGTGCATCCGGGCGACCCGTTGGATCAGACGGCTCTTCTCGAGACGCAGCGTAATCTCTACAACCTGGCGCTCTTCAACGAGGTGGTGACGGCGGTGCAGAATCCCACCGGAGACGCCCCGAGGAAGAACGTGCTGGTGCAGACGACGGAGGCCAAGCGCTGGAATGTGACCTACGGCGTCGGCTTCGAGGCCCAGACCGGCAATCCTGGAGGAACGATCCAGACGAACATCGGCAACCCGAACGCATACTCACCTGAGGGCCGAGGTGGAGTCAGTCCTCGCGTCTCGCTCGACGTCTCGCGCATCAACTTCCGCGGCACGCAGGACTCGATCACTCTGCACACAACCTATGGCCTGCTCGAGCAGATTGCCGTCCTGACCTATCAGAGCCCAAACTCCTTCGGGTCGAAGAATTTCTCCACCTCCGTCTCGGGAGGGTACACCAACATTCAGGACATCACCACCTTCGCCTCCTCCCGGCTTCAAGGAAGCTTTCGCGTTACCGAGAAATGGAGACGCACCGACACCTTCATCTACGAGTTTCTCTATCGTCGCGTGCAGGTCGATCCCAACAGCCTGCGTATCGCGCCTGACCTGATCCCCCAGCTCTCGCAGCCGGTGCGCGTCGGCGGCCCGGGGCTTACCTGGTTTCACGACACACGCCAGCCGACGCCGCTCGATGCCAACCGCGGAACCTACTCTTCGCTGCAGGCCTTTTATGCCTCCTCCAAGTTTGGCTCGCAAGCCGACTTCTGGAAGCTCGATGGAACCAACTCGACCTACTACAGGCTGCATAAGCGTTATGTGCTAGCGAGAAATACGCGCATCGGGTACGAGCGTTCCTCCGGCCCGAATCCCAATGCAGGCACCGAGATCTGCCAGGGCGATCTGCTGACAACGAATCCCACCTGCAATCCCGTGCCTCTGCCCGAGCGGCTCTACGCCGGCGGCGCTACCTCGCATCGCGGATTCGGCATCAACGCCGCCGGTCCCCGCGACCTTCAGACCGGCTATCCGGTCGGAGGTTCAGCTGCCTTCGTCAACACCCTCGAGCTTCGTCTTCCACCGCCTACGCTTCCTTACGTCGGAGAAAGCGTCAGCTTCGTGCTCTTCCACGACATGGGCAACGTCTTCCAGAACGCCAAAGATATGTTCCCCAGCTTCCTGAACTTTCGTCAGCCCAATCGCGGGACGTGCCGTGATGTCTCGGGCACCGTGGGCCACTGCGACTTCAACTACTTCTCCCATGCGCTCGGGATCGGAGCGCGTTATGGAACGCCGGTCGGCCCAGTTCGTTTCGACTTCAGCTATAACCTTAATCCACCCATCTATCCGGTGATCAACGACTATAGCGGTAGGCCTCCCTACGTCGGGGTTGGCGATCACTTCAACTTCTTCTTCAGCATCGGTCAGAGCTTCTAAGCATGCAGAGCGCGCTTCCCATTCCGGCAAGGCGTTGGTTCGCAGGAGCCTTTGTGTCTCTGTCTCTTGCGATGTCTGCGGGAGCGCAGCAGAAGGCCACGCCGCCCCCCACGGTTCCGATTGTGCAGGTCCCTCCCAGGGAGAAGGGGGTCGTCCTCGATGGAATCGTCGCTGTGGTCAATGCCGACGTCATTCTCGAGAGCGACGTCGACGAGGAGCGCCGGTTCGAAAACATCCAGCCCTATCGCGGCACCCCATCGGAGTTCTCGCGCGATCGTGCCGTGCAGCGTCTGATCGATCGCACCTTGATCTTGCAGCAGGCGACGATCGAGGCAGATCAGATCGCCGTGACCGACGATGAGTTGAATAAACAGATGCTTACCCTTCGCACGGATATTCCCGTCTGCCGGCAGCAGTATCACTGCGAGACCGATGCCGGCTGGGAGAAGTACCTCGCCGCGAATGGTTTCACCGCGCAGGAGTTTCGCGACCGCTGGCGCAAGCGCATGGAGCTGCTCAAGCTGATCGAGGTACGCTTCCGCAGCGGCATCCATATCGACGACAGCGAGATCAAGGACTACTACGAGAAGACCATGCTACCGGAGTACGCCAGGCAGAAGATCGCGCCCCCGAAGCTTGAAACCATCTCCCCACGCATCGAGGAGGTATTGCTGCAGCAGCGTGTGGGTGACCTGATGCGTGACTGGCTGCAGTCGTTGCGCGCCCAGGGCAGCGTGTGGATTATGCGGCCGGGAGAGGTGGCTCCATGAGCGGCGAGGTGGCCTTATGAGTGACGATCAGAAGACTCCGCCGCCCACGCCTCCCCCCGACCCCGAGCGCCCGAGTCTCGAGGAGCGCATCCGGGAGCGCGTTCAGGAGCGCCGCGATCAGATCGAGGAGCGGCTCGAGGAGCGCAAGGAACAGATCGAGCAGCGCCTGGGACAGGTCAAGCGCTCGATCGCATCCCGCATCACACGCGGTACGCTGTGGACGATGGGAGGCATCCTTGCCCTCCTCGCCGTCCTCTTTGGCACCTTCGCCTGGTACACTACCACTGCGGACTTCGAGCATCGGGTTGCGGCCGAAGTCGTCACCGCCCTAGGAGACGCGACCGGCGGTCGCGTCGAGCTGAAACAGGTCCACTTTGACCTGTGGCATCTCGCGGTCGAGGCCGATGGCCTGGTGATCCATGGGCTGGAAGGGCCGAACGAGGCTCCGTATCTCTCGGTCGACAAGATTCTGGTTCGCGTCAAGATCCTCAACTTCTTCTCCCGCGTCATCGGCAAGGGCCTGGCCTCACACATCGCTCTAAACTACCTGCGCGTCGATCATCCGCAGTTTCACCTGATCGTCGACAAGGACGGCCATACCAATCAACCCACCCCGAAGCACCCCAGCACCAGCAAGACTCCCGTGACCGACACACTTCTCGATCTGCGGGCACGCACGGTGGAGCTGGCCAACGGAGTCGCTCTGATCAACGACAGCGCCATTCCGTTCGACCTCGCCGCGCGCGATCTCGATGCCCAGATCCACTACATCTTCCACACCGATCGCTACGGCGCGACGATCGACCTCAAAGATCTGCGCACGCGCCTTAAGAACGAGGCCGAGGCGCAGTCCTCTCTGCATCTCGAGGCCGAGCTGGGGCGCGACGAATTCGACCTCAATCAGTTCGATCTTCACACCGGCAAGAGCTCGCAGCTGCACGCCAAGGCGACCTTGACGCACTTCGCCGATCCCGAGTGGAGAGGCACGACCAACGGTTCGCTCGAGATCAGCCAGATCGCCGCAATGACGGGCCTGGACGCCCTGAGGGCTGGAATCGTCGATCTCGATCTGCGCGCTCGCAACTGCATCGCCACCACCCCGCAGGCAGAGAAGCGGCCACCCTTCTGGCAGCGTCTTCGCCCGCGATCGAGGCAGCCGGCCAAGCCTGCAGAGCCTGCGGTCATCGAGCCTGGATGCCCCGCCATGTTCCTTGTCGTCGGCACGGCGAAGCTGAAGGGCGCGACCTATCGGGATGAGACCATCGATGCGCGCGGGATCGATGCAACCACGCAGATGCGCATCAATCCAACTGAGCTTGCGCTTACGGAGATGGTGGCGAGATTGCCCGAGGGAGGCTCCATCACCGGCGATCTGCGCATTGAAAACTGGCTCGGCACGACTGCTGTCGAGAGTTCTTCCTCCCCCACGGCCAAGGCCGCGGCGCGGACGGCCAATACCGCTGCGAAGAGCCTGAGTGCCAAGGCTCCGGTCACGAAGGTCCCGGAGATCAAGCCCTCGCATGCATACCTTAACGTCTCCGTGAACAGGGTTCCCCTGCGATCCATTTTGGATATCACCGCAGAGCATTACGGCGATCTGGGGTTTGACACGGCAGTCAGCGGGCCGGTCAAGGTGGAATGGGGAGGCAGTGCGAAGAATGTCGCCGATACGGTCGAGCTCGACGGCGACCTGAATCTCGCGCCCACCGGCACGGCTCGTCGCGGCATTGCCTCGAACGTGCCGCTTACGGGCGCGATTCTGGCTCACTACAGCGGGAAGAACGAGACCGTGCAGATCCAGCGGCTCTCGCTCGAGACGCCCCAGTCGACGGTGCAGGGCTCGGGAATTCTCGGCGTGGCCGATGGCGATCCCCTTACGGCACTGCATGTGGACCTCACCGTTCGCGACCTCCAGGAGTACAACCAGCTGCTCACCACCATCGGGCTCGAGAGCGAAGGGAAGAAGGGAGCCGCCGCCATCCCGGTCAAGCTGCACGGCGCCCTGCATTTCACGGGCACGGCGGAGGGGGTCGCCCGAGATCTCGACGTGAAGGGGCATGTGCAGGCGTCCAATCTCGAATTCGCGATGGACTCGACCGATGTAATGCTCGACTCCGTGGTCGCCGATGCCGAATACTCCCCCAACACCGGCGTGGCCGTTGCCAATTCGACGATCCTTCGCGGCAGTGCCGTGCTCGACGCAGCGGGAAAGATCGCTCCACGTCGGGTGGTATCGCGTCGTGGAGCGACAAGCTTTGTGTGGGACGACGGTTCCCTCATCGACGCCCATCTTCAGTTGGCGGATGCACCGGTTCCGGATCTCCTCGAGATGGCGGGTCAGGGTCAAAAGATTCCTGTGACTGGAACCATCGCGGCGAACGCGCACGTGACCGGAACGTTCGGCAGCATCAACGGCTCGGGCCATGTCTCACTGCGGAATGGAGTCGCCTATGGTGAACCCTATGAGTCGGTCTCGACCGATCTGACCGCTCAGGGCAAGACGATCGACGCCGCCAATCTGACGGTGAAGCTGCACGGAATGCAGATCGCGGGCAATGGCGGCTATGACATGGGCAGCCAACGCTTTCACGGCCACCTGGAAGGCCACGATCTTCTGCTGTCGAAGTTCGAGGCGGTCAAGCGGTCCGCCGCCGATGTGGATGGTCGCCTGACTCTGGTCGCCGATGCCGATGGGACGGTGAGCCAGCCCGGCCTGCGCGCGAATTTACAGCTGAACGACATCACCTACTCCGGCCAGCCGGTCGGAAGCGCGACGGTTGAGGCGCACAGCGACCGCGATAAGCTCTTCTTCACCGCCAACTCAACCGCTGTCGGAACCCGGCTCAATCTGCAGGGCCAGACCATGCTGACCGGGGACTACCAGACGCAGGCGAAGCTGACGTTGTCTGACTTCGACGTCAGCCGTCCCCTCGCTCTCTTCGGCCCAGAGGGTCTCAAAGCGCAGTCTTCCATCACAGGAGCGGCGACGATTAATGGCCCCCTGAAGACGCCCAAACTTCTCGATGGCGTCGCGCAGCTGGATAACGTCGATCTTCACCTCCAGGGAATAGAGCTGAAGGCGGCCGAGCCTCTGCGCGTGAGCCTCAACGCTGGCGTGGCGACGCTCGAGCAGGTGCACATCACCGGGCAGGATACGGACATGCACTTCTCCGGAACGGCGCAGCTGTTCGGGGCGACCGATCCAAAGGGCGGCAAGCTGGATGTGAAAGGAAATGGAAGCGTGAGCGTCGCTCTGCTCCACACCTTCGATCCCGATGTCATCTCCAGCGGAAAGGTGCAGTTTACCGCCGCGGCTGGAGGTTTCGTCTCCAAACCATCGCTTACCGGCAAGGTGGAGCTGCAACACGTCAATATCGCGCTCGATGGAATCCCGAACGGCCTGAGCGACATGAATGGAACGATGGTCTTCAATGAAGATAGTCTGCAGGTGCAGAGCCTCACCGGGAAGACCGGAGGAGGAGAGCTGAAGCTCGGCGGATCGCTTCGTTATCGCAATGGTCTTTACGCTGACCTGACGGCGACCGGAAATGCGGTTCGCGTCCGCCTGTATGGCCTGAGCGCGACCGCCAACGCGAACCTCAAGCTGCAGGGTACGGCTACAAATACGCTGCTCAGCGGCAGCATCCTCATTACCCGCTTCGGTATCGGCCCGGATGTCGACTTCGCTGCTTTTGCCGGCAGCGGCGGAACCATCAGCGCTCCACCTGATCCAAATGCTCCCTCGAACAAGATCCGTCTCGATGTCCATGTCACCAGTGCGCCGCAGCTCGACTTTCAGAACTCCTACGCCAAGCTCGCGGGTTCGGTCGATCTGAATATTCGTGGCACCGTCGCCGATCCTTCGATCCTGGGCCGCATCCAGATCACCGACGGCAGCGCCACCTTCGCGAATACGAAGTACCAGCTGCAGCGCGGCGATATCTACTTCACCAATCCGGTTCGCATCGACCCGACGATCGACATTGATGCCACTGCGCAGGTTGAAAACTATGAGATCACCGTCGGGCTGCACGGCACCTCCAGCAACCTCAAGCCGACCTACCGCTCGGAGCCGCCGCTGAGCCAGGCCGATGTCTTTGCCCTGCTTGCCTTGGGAAGAACGCAGGAGGAGGCGCAGATCTACGAAGCCCAACAGGTCGCCGCCGGCACCGATCCCACCACCAGCGCCCTGCTCGGAGGGGCTCTCAACGCAACCGTCGGCTCGCGCGTGCAGAAGCTCTTTGGCGTGGGCAGCGTCAAGATCGACCCTGCGTTCGTGGGCACGCTCGGCAATTCATCGGCGCGTATTACCATTCAGGAGCAGATCTCCAAACAGGTCACAGCAACCTTTGCCACCAACGTCAATACCTCGGCCCAGCAGCTGATCCAGGTGCAGTACGACCTTACCCATAACTCGTCCATCGTCGTCACCCGCGACGAATCCGGCGTCTTCAGCATCGTCTACAAGCTTCGCCGTCGTTACCGCTAGCAACAAAATCGGATCAGGAAGTGTCTATCTCATTAGAAGACGGGCTGGCCATGAACGCCCGCTCAGGAGGAAGCGCAGATGAAGACTGGAACGATACGCTCGATTGCGGCTGCTTTGCTTATGACCGTGTCTTTTGCAACGGCATCCACAAAGGGATTCGCGCAGGCGGCGAGTCCGCAGGACACGGAGATTCAGGCCGAGGTCTCCAAGGCGCTCGACAACAAGAGGTTCAAGGATGTGAATATCTCCGTGCAGAACGGCGTCGTGACCCTGCGCGGCACCGTCGATCTCTATTCGGCGAAGGAAGACGCTTACAGGAAGGCAACTCATCGAAAGAACGTCAAGGTTGTACAGAATATGATCGAGGTCGCTGGGCCTCCGATCGAGGACGTCACGCTGCGCAACAAGCTCGCCGAGAAGCTGACCTACGACCGCGTGGGGTACGGCACTACCGCCTTCAACGCCTTCACGATCGGAGTGCAGGACGGCGTCGTGACCCTGGGCGGCGTCGCCTACGGTCCCACCGACAAGGACTCCGCCATCAGCCTGGTCTCGAACTACCCCGGCGTGAAGGACGTCGTCGATAACATCGAAGTCGCGCCCGTCTCTCCTATGGACGACCGCATCCGGCTGGCCACGGCGCGGGCCGTCTACGGCGCTGCGCAGCTGAATAAGTACGCGATCGATCCGGCCAAGCCGATCCGCATCACCGTGATCAACGGCAACGTCACCCTTTCCGGCATGGTCGACAGCCAGGCCGACAAAGACGTCGCCAACATCCGCGCCAACGGTGTTCCCGGCGTCTTCAAGGTCGTCAACAACCTGCAGGTTGCCGGCCCCGCGCAGGAAAAATAATCCTGCGCATGTTCCCCCGGCCGCGAAGAAGGCTGTCTTCGCGGCCGGTTCTCTTTTAAGATGAATCCATGAGCTCATTGTGGAAGAGCACCGCGGTCACCCTGGAGATGATCAAGTGGGAGCACTCGATCTTTGCCCTGCCTTTTGCCCTTACGGCAGCCGTTCTCGCCGCCGGTGCGTGGCCTTCGTTGCGTGTGCTGGGATGGATCATCGTCTGCATGGTCGCGGCGCGTTCGGCGGCGATGGCTTTCAACCGCCTGGTCGACGCTAAACTCGATGCCGCCAACCCCCGTACTGCGATGCGAGCTATCCCCGTGGGCGCGCTGACCGGCCGTTTCGTTGGAGGCTTTGTCATCCTCTCCGCGGTGGTCTTCTTCGTCGGAGCCGCAATGCTCAATCGCCTTACGCTGCTGCTTGCTCCGGTGGCGCTCTTCGTCGTCCTCGCCTACAGCTACATGAAGCGGATCACACGGTGGTCGCACCTCGTTCTCGGCCTGGCTCTCGGAATCGCGCCCTCAGCCGCCTGGATCGCCGTCCGTGGCTCGCTCGACCCGCGCATCATCATCCTGACTTTCGCCGTCCTCCTGTGGGTCGGAGGCTTCGACGTTCTTTACGCCTGCCAGGACTTCGAGCACGACCGAGGCGCCGGTCTCAACAGCATTCCCCAGGCCTTCGGTCTCGAGGCCGCATTCTGGATCGCCCGCCTCATGCACCTCGGCATGCTGGGCATGCTCTATTGGCTGGTCGTCTCCTTCGCGCTGGGACAGATCGCACTGGTGGGAATCGCCGTCGTCGCTCTGCTTCTGCTCTACGAGCACCTCATCATCTCGCCCAAGGACATGAGAAGGATGAATGCGGCCTTCTTCACCCTGAACGGGATCATCTCCGTGGTCTTCTTCGGCTTCATCGCGACCGACGTTCTTCTGCGCCGTTAAAAACGATGACCCTCCTTGAAAGGAAGGGTCATCGTTGCTTTGAAGCTGAGCTCCGGTATCAGACGTCGCGGCCCCGATTACGCAGATCTTCGAGCTCTTCGTTCGTTTTGTCCTTCAGGTTCTTCGCTCCGTCCACGATGCGGTCGCGCAGATTATCCGCCTTGTCCTCGGCGCGCAGACGGGAACTCTCCGCTCGCACCTCAGCGTCGTCTCTCCGATCTGCGGCGACATCCTTGGCGTGGCCCCAGGTCTCCTTGGCTGCGCCCTTCACCTGGTCGGCGACGCCGGAGTTGGCAAGGCTCTGATCGCCAAAAGCCTCGCCTGTCTTCTGCTTGATCGCTCCCGCGATCTGATCGAATTTTCCTTCTACAGTCTCTTTGTTCATGATGACTCCCTCGCATGCCTTCGTGCAGGTTGAGAGTAAATTCTGGTTCCAAGTGGATAGGCGCTTAGTAGTTCGCGGCTCGACCTTCGCGTTACAAAGCTCCTCTTCGCCCACTCATCAGGTTGAAGATCAGAACAATGATGGCCAGAACCAGCAGGATATGAATCCATCCGCCGAGCGTATAGCTGCTGACTAATCCAAGCACCCAGAGGATGAAGAGAATAATCGTGATTGTCCAAAGCATGGTGAACTCCTGAAATAAAAGGTGGAAAGCGCGCCGAGCCAGGAATCGCTTCAAATGCGTTGCATCTGCTCGGCCTTCCTGTTGTAAGGTGCCTTCCGTGTCGAGGAGGTTGCCATTCATGAATAAAATAGAGGTCTTACGGAGGCTTTCAGTTTGAAGATCGCGATTCAGGGAGAGCTTGGCTCCAACAGCCATATGGCGGCGATGTCCATGCTGGGCAACGACCTTGCCGCATTGAGCATCGTGCCCTGCAACGTCTCGGCGGAGGTGATGGCCCAGGTTCTCTCGGGCGCCGTCGATGCCGCGGTCCTGCCCATTGAAAACAGCCTGCACGGCTCCGTCGCCGAGCACTACGATCTCCTGCTCGAGCTCGACGTTCGCATCGAGCGCGAGAGCCTTCTCCGCATCCACCACAACCTCATCGTCGCTCCCGGCGTTGCGCTCGTGGAGGTCCGCCGAGTGATCTCCCATCCGGTCGCGCTCTCGCAGTGCAGGAAGTTTCTCGCCGCGCATCCCGAGTTCGAGGTGATGCCCTTCTATGACACCGCCGGCAGCGTGAAGTACCTGATGGAGCATCAGCTGCGCGACGTCGCCGGAATCGCTCCCGTGCTGGCCGCGACGCAATACGAAGGGCAGGTCCTCGTCTCCTCCGTCGAAGATCATGCCCAGAACTTCACGCGCTTTCACCTGGTGCGCAGAATGGAAGACCCGTGGCTCATCGCGCCCACCGAGCCCGACAACAAGATGAGCCTCGCCTTCGCCATCGAGCATCGTCCGGGTACGCTGGTCGCGGCGCTCGAGCGTCTGGCCTGGGCCGGAGTTGATCTCACCAAGATCGAGTCACGGCCCGTCCCGGGAAGCCCGTGGGAGTACGTCTTCTACGTGGATGTGCGCTTCGACGCTCCCGGCAAGGCCGAGGCCGCCGTCGCCGCGCTGATGGAGCACTGCAGGATGGTCAAAATCCTCGGACGTTATCGCGCGGCTGCTACGCCGTAAGCCAGTCGTACTGCTCCTCCGACAGAGGAACGACCGAGAGGCGGAACTGCCGGAACATAATCGAGCCGTGAAAGACGGGAGCTTCGCGAATCTCCGCTAGAGGCTTCTCGTGCTTCAGCCTTTTCACGGGAGCGATGTGCACGATCGGATTCTTTGGGTCGCCGGCATCGACCGAGAGCACCTTGGCAGTGCCCACCGCGACTTTGCCGATGTTCGAGTGATAGATCACCAGCTTGTCGCCCTTCTTCATATTGCGCAGCGTCATCAGGGCCTGGTTGTTGGAGATGCCGTCCCAGATCGTCTCGCCGTCGCGAAGCAGGTCGTCGTAGGAGTATTTGTTGGGTTCCGTCTTCAGCAGATAAGGCATGACGACAGAGTATCGCGGTCGCGAAAAAATCTCAGCCGCCCTGTCATGATCGATTCGAAATGCGCGATCTTGATGGAGGAAAGGCGGTGGCCTGCCGGCCGGGCCCACTGCGCGTGGGGCGGTCACTTCGTGACGTGTACCGGCTTCGCCGTGGGCCTTCCTTCGGTCGGCGCAAACATCTGGATAAGCGACCAACGGGAGCCCCGCCCCGAAGGGAGTACACGCCCCACGCGTAGTGGGCCCGCGCGGCAGCGCCTGTGTTCCTAGCCGCCCAGATCGATCAGCCGCACCTCGGGCAGCTCGCGGCCTAAAAACGTCGATCCCAGCCGCTGGAACTTTTCGATGGAATCGGTGGCATAGAACTCGCACCGCGTCGGCGAGGATGCCGTCGAAGTGACGTCCTGCGGAGCGAGCGCAGCAACGGCGCGCGCCGTCGCCGCCGCCGAATCGATGATGCGCATGGGGTGGCGAAGGTCCTCGAGCGTCGTCTCGATCAGTGGCCGCAGCAGAGGATAGTGGGTGCACCCCAGCAGCAGCACGTTGGCCGCGGGAGCCTCTTCCATGGCCTCGAGCAGGTAGATGCGCAGCACCTCGAGCGTCACCGAATCGTGGGTCGCGGCATCGAGCCATCCTTCTTCCACCAGGGGCACCAGCAGCGGACAGGACTTCTCGGTGGCGCGCAGACCCAGTCCTTCGAGGGTACGGCGGTAGGCCCCGGACTGCGTCGTCGCGGCGGTTGCGAGCACCAGGATCTGCGAGGCTGCCGCGCCCTGTTTGCTCGCGATCGCCGCCGCGAGCGCCGACTCCGCGCCGGGCTCGACCACACCGACGATCGGGATCGGAAGCGCTTCGCGAATGTCATCGAGCGCGAGCGCCGTCGCGGTGTTGCACGCGATCACCAGCAGCTCCGCTCCCTGATCGGCGAGAAACTTGGCGCTCGAGACCGCGTAGCGCGCGATGGTCGCGCGTGACTTGGAGCCATAGGGAAGCCGCGCCGTGTCGCCCAGGTAGAGGAAGCGGTCTCCCGGCAACAGAGGCAGAAGTTCGCGCAGCACGGTGAGGCCGCCGAAGCCTGAATCGAATACACCGATTGTCTTCATGGTTGTGTGGCTGCCTCGCTGGGCACGGCGGGACCGGCTGTCGTGTCGAGGAGCGGGTAAGTCCGATCCAGGCTCGCATGCCCGGCCAGGGTCTCGCGCACCTGGCCGTCGACCAGGAAGCGCACCTCGTTGAACTCGGGGAACGCCGCGTGCAGCGTGCCGATGATCGAGTCCAGCGTAAGCTGCTCCACCTCGATGCCGGAGGGATGCGTGTCCGCGAACGATCCGTGCAGGTTCACTGTGATTCTTCCGGCGTTCGGGTGCGCAGGGTCGGCGAGGAGGAAGACATCGTCCACCGACGGCCCACTCTGGAGCGGATGAGCCGAGTCGGGACGCGAGTACTGCGCCAGGAGATGTTCGAGCAGCGCCCTGGCCTTCAAAGAGGTGTCCTGCGGGAGCGCGACCTGGGCGCGGCTGGAGTGGATGGTCGCGTTGGCGTCGGAGGCGAAGTAGAGGTTCACCTCCTCCGTCGCGGCGGCGGTGGGCGCCGCGATGGGAGTCGCATCGTTGAGAGCGGTCAGTCGCTTGTGCGCCTCGCGGCAGCCGTGCAGCAGGAAGGCTCCCATCAGCAGGATGCAGCCGACCAGACTCCAGAACAGGATGCGTTGATAACGAGGAATCATGGGGCGACTCCTGCGCGAGGCGAGGCCATCGAAGGGATGGCGTTCGGCGGCGGCGCATTGTGCGTGCGGAACGAGGCCAGCCCGGCGGCGATGGCGTTGGCCACGCGCTGCTGGTAACCGGCGTCGGCGGCGGAGGTCGCGTTCTTCGAGGAGCCTTTCAACGGGGCCAGCTCCACCGCGACAGCCGGGCAGGTCAGGTTGTCGAGGGGAGGAACCGAGGATCGCATCAGTAGTACCGGAAGGTTTGCCGCTTCGAGGGTGAGGCCGACCTCGTTGGCCAGACGCAGGCTCATCGGGATCACCGGGGCCTGGGCCCGGTTCCACATCACCGCTCTGCCGGGTGGAGGTGTAGTTTCAGGGGGCACGAGCGACGAGGTGACGATGTGAACGCCGGAACCTGCGGGGGCGGCGTGCAGGAGGATGCAGGCGAGCGGACGGACGTGGTTGGCGGTTCCGGCGCGCTGGTCGGTGGTGAGCTCGTCGGCAGGGTCGGAGTCGCGGGTCGAGACCACGGTGAAGCCCTGGGCCACCAGAGCCGGTCGCAGCCTCTGGGCGAAGGCCAGCGTAACCTCTTTCTCTGCTGAGTTTGCGGAGATCTGCGAGCCTTTGTCTCGGCCTCCGTGTGCGGGATCGAGCACGATCAGATTGCGATACAGCGCAGGCTGCGGCCTTGGTGCCGGGGGAGCGGGCGGCGGAGGTGCCTGGGAGACCAGAGGAAGTGCAGTCAGCAGCACAGCCGCGACGGTCGCAGGGAGGTGGTTGCGCTGTTGGATCACGTTCTTAGAATTGTAGCTTGGCGAGAGAGCTTTGGCCCCGGACAGCCGGAAGCGGGTTGTTCCAGCCCCCGGCGAGTTTTCTGCGCTTTCCATGTGCATCCCGGCCGGGTTGCGTTTTACCATGGAAAGATGAGCGAAGTTTTGGAGCAGGAAGCGAAGTCGGGATCCGGCCACGCCCAGAAGTACACGCGGAACAGTCCGTACCTCTCGAACGTCAACGTCAACTATCTTCTGACCGCCGAAGGTTCGGAGAAGGAGACGCGTCACATTGAGCTGGCCCTCGAGGAGGGCATGACCTATACGCCCGGCGATGCGGTCGGCATCATTCCGGAGAACCGCGCCGAGGCGGTCGAGGACGTTTTGAAGGCTCTTGGCTTCAAGGGCGACGAGCGCGTGCTCGACCACTACAAGGTCGAGATCTCGCTGGAAGAGGCGCTGCGCACGCGCCTTGGCATCGGCAAGCTGGCGCGCGGCAGCGTGAACCAGTTCGCGAAGCTCGCTCCTGAGCTCGAGGGGCTGAAGGTCCTCATCGGCCCGGACAACCGCGCCCGCGCCGAGGAGTACTGCTGGGGACGTGAGTTCGTCGACCTGGCCACGGACTTTCCGGGCATCGTCACCGAGCCGCAGCAGCTGTTCAACATTCTGCAGCGCCTGACGCCGCGCATGTACTCGATCTCGTCGAGCCAGAAGGTTCATCCGGACTCGGTGCACACGACGGTTCGCGTGATCCGCTACGAGACGCATGGACGCGACCGCCAGGGCGTCGCCAGCGGCCATCTGGGCGACCGGGCGGGCGAGGGCACGAGCCTGCCGATCTTCCTGCACTCGAACAACAACTTCCGCCTGCCGGAGAACCATGACGCTCCGGTGATCATGATCGGGCCGGGCACGGGCATCGCGCCCTTCCGCTCGTTCCTCGAGGAGCGTCAGGCGGATGGAGCGAAGGGCAAGAACTGGCTTTTTTTCGGCGAGCAGCGCATGAAGATGGACTTCCTCTACCAGGAGCAGCTGGAGGGGATGGTGAAGAGCGGCGTTTTGACCCACTTGAGCACGGCCTTCTCGCGCGACCAGCACAACAAGGTCTACGTGCAGGACCGCATCCAGGAGCACGCGAAGGAGGTCTTCGAGTGGCTGGAGAACGGCGCCTATTTCTACGTCTGCGGCGATGCGACGCGCATGGCGAAGGACGTGGAGAATGCTCTGCTGGACGCAATTGCGAAGGGGTCGAACGGGACGCTGGAGCACGCGGCCGAGTATCTGGCCACGATGAAGAAAGAGAAGCGCTACCAGCGCGACGTTTACTAGGCCCCCTCCTACAATTTCATGCAAAGTATTCATTTTGCATGATTTGTGGGTGGACTTGCGGCGTAAAGTCCTGTTTTTGCTGAGTGATCGCTTGTAAAGTATTCAAGTAACAGGATTTATAGGAGTCCCCGGGCCATGCCTGGGGATTTTTTTTGTCTTTGTTCCTAGAATAGCGGATCCAGGAGGGAGAGTCGGCACTTGTTTTTGAGCTTTAGTGATCTGTTTTGTTTGATTTACAAATAGGGGTGGCTTGACAGACCGAATGGGCGGATGTTTCACGCGGAACGGCGATGAGAGTTTGTTCGAAGGGCAGGTGGTTGCCGGAAGTGGCCGAGCCCCGGAGTGGGGGGTCTGCCCTTTTCTCGCTCTCCATCTGCCTAGGGGCGGGGAGCTCCAGACGATTGCCCGGGGAGCGCCTTGATTGAATCCGATTGTGGGCTTTGACGGTATGGGCCAGAGGCGAGGATGGGCTTAGACGCGGTGGTGGTCGGCGCGCCAGTTGGCGATGGCTTGTTTGATGGCTTTAGGCTCGAGCCGCTGGGTGAGGGTGCGGTAGGTGAGCGAGGGGAGCTCTTCGTCGGAGGCGAAGCGGAGGGCGACGGGCTGTTGGAGGGTGAGATCTTCGAGGTGGGGGAGGGTGTCGGCGGGCAGGAGAGCGTTGAGTCGGAGGCGCTCTTCGATGCGGATGATGCGGTCCTGCAGCTTGAGGTCGTTGCTGCGGCATTTTATGGCGAGGACGGCGAGGGCGAGCGAGACGACGATGGACCAGGGGCCGAGCCAGGGGTGGTCGTGGCGGAGGTGGAGGGCGAGCCAGAGGGCGACTCCCAGGTTGGCGAGGAGGACGGGGACGACGAAGAGGTGCATGGGAGGATCGATGCGGCTGTGATTGGAGTAGTTCTGCGGAGCTGCCATGGGTTCCTTCCTGGAGGGAATGCGGGTTGAGGATAGCATGCGGGATTGGCCCGGGTGCCTGTTGGAGGCTGTTTGATCTAAGCTGGAGGGATGGCGAAGATGAAGCAGATTGGCGTGCATGTGGGGACGGCGGGCGGGGTCTGGACCGCGGTGGATCGGGCGGTAGCGGCGGGAGCGAATACCTTTCAGATCTTTTCGGCGAGTCCGAGGATGTGGAAGGCGTCGCCGGTGAAGCCGGCGGATGCGAAGAAGATGGCGGAGCTGCGGGCGAAGCACGATGTGAATCCGGTGGCGGTTCATGCGAGCTATCTGATCAATCTGTGCAGCCAGACGGAGAGCGTGCGGGCGAACTCGATTGCGGCGTTTCGCGGAGAGGTGGAGCGTGCGCTCGACCTGGGCGCGGAGTTTCTGGTGCTGCATCCGGGGAGCTGGAAGGGGTTGACGCGGGAGCAGGGGCTGACCTATGCGGCGCAGTCGATTGAGCGGGCGATCGAGGGGATTGATTTTTCCAAGGCTGCGAGTCCGGGCAAGGACTTCAGGATTTTGATCGAGAATACGGCGGGGGCGGAGTTTTCGCTGGGCGGGAAGCTGGAGCAGGTGGCGGAGCTGGTGGAGTGTCTGAAGGCTTGCGCGCCGGTGGGGGTGTGCCTGGATACGTGCCATGTGCATGTGGCGGGGTATGACATTGTGACCACGGATGGATATATCGAGACCATGAAGCTGGTGGAGTCGACGGTGGGATTTGAGGCGGTGAAGGTGTGGCACTGCAACGATGCCAAGGCCGCGATGGGATCGAAGCTGGACCGGCACGAGCATATCGGCGAGGGAACGATCGGGGCGGAGGCGTTTCGTCGGCTGCTGCACGATGCTCGCTTCGATCACTGCGCGTTCATTGCCGAGACGCCGGTGGATAACCCCGGGGACGAGGCGAGGAATGTGGGTGTACTGCGGGCGCTGGCGGCGGGGTGAGGAGCGCTGCCGCCCGGGGTCCTTCGCGGACGGCGAGTGAGCCTTCGGCGTGGGACTCCCGTTGGGCGGCGCGAAGATCTTCGCAAGCGACCAACGGGAGTCCCACCCCGAAGGGCGCACACACCCACGAAGTGGGCGCCCCACGCGGAGTGGGCCCGGCCGGCAGGCCATCGTGTTTCCTCTGGTGTGGACCTAAGGCTTCTGCGTGGGGCGGACGAGGACCTCGCTGATGAAGGACTGCGGGGCCTGGGTGACGAGGGTGGCGACGACGTGGGCGATGTCGGTGGGCTGGATCTTGCGGGGGTTGCCGGGCTCGCCGCGGCCGAAGCCGGTGTCGACCGAGCCTGGGGCGACGACGGAGACACGGATGTTGTGGGGGCGGAGCTCTTCGGCGACCGAGTAGGTGAGGCCGTTGAGCGCCCACTTGGAGGCCGAATAGGCGGCTCCGTTGGGGAGCGGGTTGCGTCCGGCGAGCGAGGAGATGTTGATGATGTGGCCGTAGTTTGCGGCGATCATTAGGGGCGCGAGGGCGCGGATCATCAGGTAGGGGCCGCGGAGGTTGGTGCCCATGAGGGTGTCCCAGTCGGTGGGGGTGAGCTCGGTGAGAGGCTTGCCGAGGAGGCCGATGCCGGCGTTGTTGACGAGGATGTCGCAGCGGCTGTTGTGGCGGGCCTTGAGGGTATCGGCGAGGGATAGGATGGAGGACTCGTCGAGGAGATCGAGCTGGGCGATGTGGGCGGTGCCTCCTGCGCTTTGGATCTGGGATTGGACCTCGCGCAGTTTGCTCTGGTCGCGGGCGGCGAGCAGGACGGTGGCTCCCATGGAGGCGAGCTGCTGGCTGATGGCGGCTCCGATGCCTCGGGCGGCTCCGGTGACGACGGCGATCTGGTCTTTGAGTTCCTGGGTCATGTGGGTTTGGATGCTTGGTCCGTATCGATGAATTCGAAATCTCAACTTTGAGGAAGGATGGCCTGCCGGCCGGGCCCACTACGCGTGGGGCGGCCACTTCGTGGCGTGTGATCCCCTTCGGATCGCTGCTCCCGTTGGTCGCTGGAAGAATCTACGCGCCGACCAACGGGAGGCCCACGCCGAAGGCCCAATACGCGTCACGAAGTGACCGCTCCACGCGCAGTGGGCCCGCGCGGCAGCGCAGTTCTTCAGACGTAAAGATTCGTGGTGGTGAAGTCGTTGCGGAACTTGCCGGTGGGGTCGTACTGCTGGGCGAGTTGTTTGAAGTCGTCGAGTTTGGGGTAGGCGGCGCGGAGCTGGGCGGGCGGCAGGGTGAAGAGCTTGGCCCAGTGGGGGCGGGGGTGGAAGGGCTGGAGCCTGGCCTCGATGAGGGGGAGGATCTTCTGGACCTCGGGCCACTGGCGCTTCCAGGTGAAGTGGATGGCGAGGGAATCCTGCTGGTGGGCCATGCTCATCCACAGCTGGTCGGCGGCGATGGTGCGGAGCTCGGTGGTGAGCAGGTGCGGGGTGATGCGATCGCGGAGGGTCTCGACGGCGCGGATGGCTTCGTAGCCGTGCTCGCGGGGGACGAAGTACTCGGTCTGGAGCTCTTCGCCGCTGGAGGGGGTGAAGTTCATGCGGAAGTGGGGGAGGCGCTCGTACCAGGGGCCGGGGACGCCCATCTGCGGGGTGCAGTTGACGGCGTCGAGGGCGGGGATGGGGTGGAGGTTTTTGGTGGCGAGCTTGGCGTTGTAGAAGAGCTCGGGGGTGTCGAGGGTTTGGCCGGGGGCGACTTTGCGCTTGAGCCAGAGCTCGGTGCCGCGCCCTTGCTGCCAGTCGGTGAAGATGCTGACGCTATAGCCGGCGCCGAAGATGTCGTCGAAGTGGTGCTCGAGCTCGGCGAAGGGGATGTCGGTATAGATGGTCTGGGCGATCTGGAAGGTGGGCTCGACGTCGAGGGTGACGCTCGTCATGGGGCCTAGGAGACCGAGGTTGACGACGGCTCCGTTGAAGGTGTCGCCGTCGTGGGCGCGGGAGAGGGTGTGGAGGGTGCCGTCGGCGGAGACGAACTCGATGGCGGCTACGGAGGAGGAGAGGTTGCGATTGTGGATGCCGGAGCCGTGGGTTCCGGTGGCGATGGCTCCTGGGACGGAGATGTGGGGGAGGGAGGCGAGGTTGTGGAGGGCGAAGCCCTTGGCATCGATGACGGGGGCGACGTCGCCGTAGCGGACGCCTGCGCCTACGGTGACGGTCTTTGCGCTCTCGTCGAGCTTGATCTGGGTGAGGTTTTTGAGGGAGACCTGGGCCTGGGTGCTGTCGGCGATGGGGTTGAAGGAGTGGCGGGTGCCGAGGGGGCGGAGGCTGGGGTGGTCGCGGACGACCTGCTGGAGGTCGGCGACGGAGGCGGGCTCGAAGAGGTTGGTGGTGTGGTAGGTGAGGTTTCCGGACCAGTTGGTTCTGGGAGTCGTGTGGGTGGGCATAACCTTTTGTTCTGCGGAGGTGAGGCGGGGAAGTAGGGCCATTGCAGCGAATGCTCCGGAGGTCTTTAGAAACTGTCTCTTATCCATCATGCCCTCGTGGGTGGCGTTTGCGAAGCGTGGCCATGGTAATGGGTGAGGGTCTTGTGAGGGAAGAGCTTATGGCCTGCCGGCAGGGTCCCACTGCGCGTGGGGCGGTCACTTCGTGACGCGTGTTGGGCCTTCGGCGTGGGGCTCCCGTTGGTCGCCTGATGGATTTATGTGCCGACCAGCGGGAGGACGCGCCGAAGGCCCACTCGCCGTGCGCGCAGCACCTTTACAATCAAGGGATATGTCAGAGATCGAGACTAACGACCAGGTACGGGATCAGGCGCGGTATAACCCTGCGGAGATTGAGCCGAAGTGGCAGGCGCGGTGGGACGCCGATCCGGAGCTCTACACCGCCGAGGGGCATGAGGCGGGCCGCCCGAAGTTTTATTGCCTGGAGATGCTGCCGTACCCGAGCGGCCAGCTGCACATGGGACATGTGCGGAACTATGCGATCGGCGATGCGCTGGCGCGCTTTATGTGGATGCGCGGATATAACGTGCTGCACCCGATGGGATGGGATGCTTTCGGTCTGCCGGCGGAGAATGCGGCGCTCAAGAACAATACGCCTCCGCGGGAGTGGACGCTGAAGAACATCGACGCGATGAAGAAGCAGATGCGACGCATGGGGCTGAGCTACGACTGGTCGCGCGAGGTGACGACGTGCCTGCCGGACTACTACCGCTGGAACCAGTGGTTCTTCGTGAAGATGTTCGAGAAGGGGCTGGCGTATCGGAAGAAGAGCAAGGTGAACTGGTGCCCGGACTGCCAGACGGTGCTGGCCAACGAGCAGGTGATCAACGGGCGCTGCTGGCGGCATGAGGAGACGATCGTCGAGCTGCGCGACCTGACCCAGTGGTTTCTGCGCATCACGAAGTATGCCGATGAGCTGCTGGATGGGCTGGAGAAGTTGGAGGGTTGGCCGGAGAAGGTGCGGACGATGCAGAGGAACTGGATCGGCCGCAGCGAGGGCGCTCTGGTGAACTTTGCCGTGGATGCGAGTGTGCAAAATGCAAACGCAGATCCTTCGACTCCGCTACGCTACGCTCAGGATGACACCTGTAATGTAATTACGGTGTTTACGACGCGCGTGGATACGATCTATGGGGCGACATCGATTCAGTTGGCTCCTGAACATGCGGTGGCGAAGGCGTTTGCGGCGGAGGACCCGGCGCTGGCGTTGCAGATCGAGGCTTTGCTGGAGGAGCAGCGGAAGGCGCGCGAGGCCGACGATCTGGGCGGGATCGAGAAGCATGGCGTGAATACGGGGCGGTTCGCGATCAATCCGTTCACGCAGGAACGGTTGCCGATCTGGGTGGGCAACTACATCCTGGCGGATTATGGCACGGGCGCGATTATGAGCGTACCTGCGCATGATGAGCGCGACTTCGAGTTTGCCCAGAAGTATGGCCTTCCGGTGCGTCGCGTGATTGCGGCGAAGGAGGGCGAGCAGCCGGAGCTTCCGTTTACGGCGGAAGACGATGCGGTGCTGATCAACTCGCGCGAGTGGGATGGGTTGAGCTGCGTTGAGGCGCAGCAGAAGATTGCGGCGTTTGCGCAGAAGCAGGGATTTGGCGAGGCTACGGTTACCTATCGGCTGAAGGACTGGGGCGTGAGCCGGCAGCGTTATTGGGGAACGCCGATCCCGATGGTGTACTGCCTGAACGGGCATGACAGCCCTGAGCCGGGGAAGCCCTGCGTGGAGCCGGGTGGCGTGGTGGCGCTGCCGGAGAGTGCGTTGCCGGTGCTGCTGCCGGAGCAGGTGGAGATTACGCAGGAGGGTGGCTCGCCTCTGGGGAGGATTCCGGAGTTTTTGAATACGACCTGTCCGGTGTGCGGCGGTCCGGCGCGCCGTGAGACCGACACGATGGATACGTTCGTCGACTCGAGCTGGTACTTCTACCGGTACACGGATGCGAAGGACGATGCGGCTCCGTTTGCGAGTGAGAAGGCGAACTACTGGTTCCCGATCGATCAGTACATCGGCGGTGTGGAACACGCGATTCTTCATCTGATCTACTCGCGCTTCTGGACGAAGGTGATGCGCGACCTGGGATTGATCCACAATGACGAGCCTGCGGAGCGGTTGTTTACGCAGGGCATGGTGATCAAGGACGGCGCGAAGATGTCGAAGTCGAAGGGCAATGTGGTCTCGCCCGATGACATGATTACGCGGTATGGAGCGGATGCGACGCGGATGTATGCGTTGTTTGCCGCGCCCCCGGATCGCGATCTGGAGTGGCAGGAGGAGGGCGTTGCGGGCATCAGCCGCTTTCTGGGACGGGTGTACCGCTTTGCGACGAAGTACGTCGATGTGGCGCGCGAGGGGCGGGAGCCTCATATTGTTGGCCGCACCGAGACCGACCAGAAGCTGCTGCGCAAGCTGCACCAGACGATTGCGAAGATCACGCAGGACTTCAGCGGGCGCTGGCACTTCAATACGTCGATTGCGGCGATCATGTCGCTGATCAACGAGATTGTTGCGGCGGAGGCGGCGATCGATGCGGGGCAGGTCTCGCCGGCGGCGGTGGCCGAGGTGATGCGGACGCTGGTGCTGCTGCTGACTCCGTTCGCTCCATTCTTTGCTGCGGAGATGTGGGAGCAGATTGGCGGTGAGGGCGTGGTCTTTCGCACGCCGTGGCCGGTGGCGGACGAGGAGCTGGCGCGCGAGGACGAGATCGAGGTTCCTGTGCAGGTGAACGGCAAGCTGGTGAATGTGGTGACGCTGGCGGCGGGAAGCGACGAGGCCGCGATCAAGGCGATGGCGCTTGCGGATGAGAAGGTGAAGGCTCGCGTCGAAGGCAAGAATGTGGTGAAGGTGATTGTGGTCGCGGGCAAGCTTGTGAATCTTGTGGTGAAGTAGTGAGCCGCCTTCGCGAGAACGAGCTGTCGGGTCTGGTCTCTTCGGCCGACGGGTCGGTGCGTGGAACGCAGTCGTTTGTCAGGACGCTTTCGGAGTGCTGGTCGCGGCCTTCGTTGACGGTGCTCGAGGTGCTGTGGCGATGGATCTATGGCGTGCCTGCTCTGCTGGTGCTGTGGCATGCGGGCCAGAGGATTCTGGCTGCGGCTCCGGTGAATACGGCGGCGTTGTCGTCGATGACGGTGACCGATCCTCTGCGGGCTTCTGAGACGATGGCGGAGGCGATGGAGGTGCTGCTGCCTCCCGTGGGCAGGGCGGCGGTGTGGCTGGTGCCGCTGCTGCTGGGTGTGTGGGTGGTGTGGTCGTCGGTGGGCAGGACGTTTGTTCTGCGCCGCGCCGATGCAAGGCTGCATGCCCGCGTGGGCACGGTGATGGCGCTGCAGGCGATTCGCGTGGCGGCGTTGAGTGCGGCGTTCGTGCTGTGGTTTTGTTGTCTGGAGTGGGCAGCATCGACTACGGTGACCGGGCCGCTGGAGCGTGGGGGGGAGCCGAGGCTGGTGGGATATTTTGCGCTGGCGATTGTGACCACGCTGGGGCTGTTTACGCTGTGGGCGGTGGTGAGCTGGTTCCTGAGTGTGGCTCCTTTGCTGGCGATGCTGCGCGATCTGAGCCCTTGGGCGAGCTTGAAGGCTGCGGCCCGTTTAGGCCCGCTGAAGGGCAAGCTGGTGGAGATCAACCTGGTGATGGGGATTGTGAAGATCGCCCTGCTGGTGCTGGCGATGGTCTTTTCGGCCTCGCCCATGCCCTTTGAGAGTCTGGCGACGGGAGCGTTCCTGCAGGTTTGGTGGGGAGTTGTTGCGGTGTTCTACTTCATTGCCTCGGACTTCTTTCATGTGGCGCGGGCGATGGCTTATTTGAAGCTGTGGCGGGCGTTTGAAGGAGCTGGGGTGAGGTAAAAAAGATAGGCGCTGCCGCGCGGGCCCACTATGCGTGGGGCGGTCACTTCGTGGCGTGTGGATCGGCTTCGCCGTGGGCCTCCCGCTGGTCGGCATGAAGATCTTTCCAGCGACCAACGGGAGCCCACCCCGAAGGGAGTCCACACCCCACGAAGTGGGCGCCCCACGCGCAGTGGGCCCGGCCGGCCATCTTCCTCAAAGGCGGGTTCATGCGATTTACACTGGATACGTGGACACCTCAACGATCGTCATTCTGGATTTTGGGTCGCAATATACGCAGCTGATTGCGCGCCGTATTCGCGAGTTCAATGTTTTTTCCGTCGTGCTGCCCTGTACGACTTCTCTCGAGAAGATTCAGGAGCTTCAGCCGAAGGGCCTGATTCTTTCGGGCGGACCCTCTTCGGTGTATGACGCGGATGCTCCGGCGGCCGATCCTGCGATGCTGGCGATGGGCGTGCCGGTGCTGGGCATCTGCTATGGTCTGCAGTTCATCGCGCATCACCTGGGTGGCAAGGTGGAGCCGGCTCCGGCGCGCGAGTATGGCCATGCGCAGGTGAATATTATTCGCGAGACGGCGCTGTTTCGCGGGCTTCCGCAGGCGATGGATGTGTGGATGTCGCATGGTGATGAGGCGAAGACGTTGCCCGCGGGATTTGAGCTGACGGCGAAGACGTCGAATGCGGTGGCGGGAATCGCGAATGAAGAGCGGCGCATCTGGGCGGTGCAGTTTCATCCTGAGGTGGCGCATACGCGGCAGGGCATGGAGCTGCTGAGGAACTTCTGCCTGGAGATCTGCGGGGCGAAGCAGGACTGGACGCCGGAGCATTTTATTCAGTCGACGGTGGAGAAGATTCGCAGGCAGGTGGGCGATGGACATGCGATCTGCGGGCTGAGCGGAGGTGTGGACTCGTCGGTGGCGGCGGTGCTGGTGGCGCGGGCGATTGGGGATCGGCTGACGTGCATCTTCGTGAACAACGGCGTGCTGAGGAAGGATGAGTTTCGCAAGGTGCAGCGCACGATGCGCGAGGAGCTGGGGCTGAACGTGGTCGCGGTGGATGCGGCCGAGAGGTTTCTGACCAAGCTTGCCGGCGTGACGGACCCGGAGAAGAAGCGCAAGATTATCGGCAATGAGTTCATCGCGGTGTTCGATGATGAAGCCGCGAAGATATTCGAGGCTGAGAAGAGCGCGGGCGAGGAGGTTGCTTGGCTGGTGCAGGGAACACTGTATCCGGACGTGATCGAGTCGTCGAGCGTGCATGGTCCTTCGCACACGATCAAGAGCCATCACAACGTCGGCGGGCTTCCGGAGAATATGAAGCTGAAGCTGATTGAGCCGCTGCGCGATCTGTTCAAGGACGAGGTTCGCAGGATCGGGCGCGACCTGGGGATGCCGGAGGAGATTCTGGAGCGGCAGCCGTTTCCGGGGCCGGGGCTGGCGGTGCGGATTCTGGGCGAGGTGACGGCGGATCGCGTGGCGCTGCTGCAGGAGGCCGATGAGATCGTCGTGACGGAGATCAAGGCCGCGGGGCTCTATCGCAAGGTGTGGCAGAGCTTCGCGGTGCTGCTGCCGGTGAAGAGCGTGGGCGTGATGGGCGACCAGCGCACGTATGCGTACACGTGCGCGATCCGCGCAGTGGAGAGCGAGGACGGCATGACGGCGGATTGGGCTCCGCTGCCGTACGAGGTGCTGCGGACGATCTCGAGCAGGATTGTGAGCGAGGTACGAGGGATCAACCGCGTGGTGTACGACATCACCTCGAAGCCGCCGGGGACGATCGAGTGGGAGTAATCCCTGCTCGATTAATGACCGAAAGATAGGTTGCGGACTGCGATACCGAGGCTCAGAATAGAGCCTGTCGGCGAAGCTTTGTTTCTTAGAGTGAGCCGGAGGGAAGCAGCGAAAGAGGAAGAATTTGTAACACCCTTTCGTTGATCTCTGCGTCTATTGCTGTACCGGACTACGCCGCTATGAACTCGCAGAAGGCCATCTCGAAACGATTGATTCTTGGCGCTCTCTTTGCCGGTCTGAATCTGTTGTGCTTCTTCGGGGTGATGTACGGCCATCGCGCGGCCCATCACACGCGGGTGAACTATTCGCATATTCCGGCGCACGGCCCTCGGCGTTCGGGGTCGAGCGGCGACCGGAGCAGCACGGTGGCCTCGGTGGACGCGACTGCCGATCATGTGGTGGTGGCTTCTCCTTCGGGCAGCCATGTGGCGAAGGCTCGTCATGGCGGTGCTTCAATCGTGCCGCAGGTGGCGATTGCCTCGGCGCAGATCCTGCTGCCGGTTCCTGAAGAGAGGGTTGAGCTGCTGGCGCGTGAGAATGTACTGGCGCTTGGCAGCGCGCCGCGCGCGCCTGGACTGGGCCGCGCTCCTCCCACTGCATAAATCTCCCTCGCACAACTTCGCCTGACGTTGCGGATCTCTCTCTGAGAGGCTGCAGCCGCGGGGATCTCCGGGTATCGGATGGATCTCTGCTTCGTCCCGGCGTCTCTGTTCTCGCGATGCTACGGCGTGCTCTCAAGCAGCGCCGCCCATGGAGAGATGTGTATGCAGCAGTTGATTGATGGTTATGTTCGGTTTCGTTCCGATGTATTTCCGCAGCACTCCAAACTGTTTGAGCGTTTGGCGACGGGACAGCAGCCCCAGGCGCTGTTCATCTGCTGCTCCGACTCCCGAGTGATGCCTGAGATGGTGACGCAGTCCGATCCGGGCACGTTGTTTACGTGCAGGAACGCGGGCAATCTTATTCCTCCTCCAACGGAGGCGGCGAGCGGCGTCGCGGCGACGATCGAGTATGCGATGCGCGTTCTGAAGGTCGGCGACATTGTGATCTGCGGCCACTCCGACTGCGGAGCGATGAAGGGAATGCTGGAGCACGAGCGGTTGGAGTCGCTGCCGGTGGTGCAGGCCTGGCTTCAGCATGCGGGGCCCTCTTCAAAGTGGTTGACGCGACTGCTGCGGGATGCCATGTCGATGACGTTCGACCAGAAGCTGCGGCTGCTGACAGAGGCGAATGTCATTACGCAGATGCACAACCTGAAGATGCACTCCTCCGTCGACGCTGCTCTGAAGAGCAACTCGGTTCGAGTGCATGGATGGATGTACGACATCGGCAGCGGAGGCATTCAGCAGTTCGATATGGAGCATGGATGCTTCCGTCCGTTGCTGGCCGAAGAGCAGATTGGCGAAGAGATGCAGGAACTGAAGATTGCGTAGGAGAGAAGATATGTCTACCACACTTGGTCATGCCGTGAAGGAAACGACAGGCAAAGGCAGAGGTTCGTTTGTGCGAGATCTTTCAGCATCGCTTGTCGTCTTTCTGGTGGCTCTTCCGCTGTGCATGGGAATTGCGCTGGCGTCGGGCATGCCTCCGGCTACAGGGCTGATCACGGGAATGATCGGCGGCCTGGTGGTTGGATTTATGGCCGGGCAGCCGCTGCAGGTGAGCGGCCCGGCCGCGGGACTGGCGGTGATTGTCTTTGAGCTCGTTCGCGAGCATGGCATCGCGTCGCTTGGGCCTCTGCTGATGCTTGCCGGAGCGATTCAGCTGGTGGCGGGTCTGCTGAAGACAGGCCGCTGGTTTCGCGCGATCTCTCCGGAGGTCATTCATGGGATGCTGGCGGGCATCGGCATCCTGATCGTGATCCAGCAGTTTCATGTGGTGCTCGATCGTTCTCCGAAGCACAGCGGCCCGGCGAACATTATCGGGATGTGGGATGCCATCTTCGGCGGGTTGTTTCCGCTGAACGGAAGCAAGGAGGAGGCTGCGGCTCTGGTCGGGATCGTGACGATGGCCGTGATGATTTTGTGGGAGAAGTTCCGCCCGGCGAAGCTGAAGCTGGTTCCGGGGGCGTTGTTGGGAATCACGGCCGCGACCATGCTGGCGCAGGGGATGCATCTTGGCGTGAACCGCATCAAGGTTCCTGAAAACCTGACCCAGATGATCTCCCTGCCCAGCCTGGGGGCGCTTCAGGGACTCTCGCTTTCCTCGATTGCGGGAACGGCTCTGGCACTGGCGTTTATTGCCAGTGCGGAGACGCTGCTCTCGGCCGCGGCGGTGGAGCAGATGCAGACGCGCTGGAAGACGAACTACGACCGCGAGCTGGCGGCGCAGGGGGTCGGAAACATTCTTTGCGGGCTGGTGGGAGCGCTTCCGATGACGGGCGTGATCGTTCGCAGCTCGACCAACGTGCAGGCGGGCGCGGAGACGAAGCGTTCGGCGATTCTGCACGGCGTATGGATGCTGATCTCGGTGGTTGTCTTCGCCTCGGTGCTGCGGCTGATTCCGACGGCAAGTCTTGCGGCGGTGCTGATCTTTGTCGGCATCCGGCTGGTGAAGCCCTCGGAGGTGAGAAAGCTGGCTCGCTTCGGCAAGGTTCCGGTCCTGATCTACTTTGCCTCGATGCTTACGATCGTCGCGACGGACCTGCTGACCGGAGTGCTGGTGGGCGTGACGCTTTCACTGATGCGTCTGCTGTACACGGTGACGCATCTTGAGGCCCGCATCGTCGAGCAGGAGGGCGATACGCATGTTCACCTCTCGGGGATCGGGACCTTCATCTCGATTCCGAAGATTACACAGGCGCTCGACCAGGTGAAGGCGAATGGAGGTGCGGTGCATGTTCACTGCTCGGAGCTTCGGTATATCGACCACGCGTGCATCGAGGTGATCGAGAGCTGGACGGAACGTCTTGAGCAGAATGGACAGATGGTGCACATCGAGATGGAGAAGCTCCATCTGCGATATCGGGCGCGGGTGAGTGAGACCGTGATTTAGAGATTGATTTTTCGCAGGAGCGGGGCTGCAATCCCGTCGGCCCCGCTCTTTTTTTCAAAGCGATGAAGGTGTTTTTTTTCGAGAGCAAGACGATGGCCTGCCGGCCGGGCCCACTGCGCGTGGAGCGGTCACTTCGTGACGCGTATGTCGGCTTCGCCGTGGGCCTCCCGTTGGTCGGTGCAAAGATTCTTCCAAGCGACCAACGGGAGCCCCACCCCAAAGGGCAACTACGCGTCACGAAGTGACCGCTCCACGCGTAGTGGCCCGCGCGGCAGCGCTTGCCTAGCCGAGCTCTTCGAGGCTGTTGGCTCCGAACTTGAGATACCAGGGGCTGGCAGACTTAAGCGCTTTGTTGACGTTCTCGATGTTTTCGACGCCGGTGGTCTCGAGCCAGTCGCGGAAGGCCTTCGGGCCCTTGGTGGCGAAGATTGGGATGCCGTCCTTCCAGGTGGCGCGGCCGCAGAGGACGCCGTTGAACTTGGTTCCGGACTCCCCGGCGAGCTCGAGGGTCTCGATGAAAACGGGGTTGGAGACGCCGGCGGAGAGATAGATGAAGGGCTTGTGGGTCATGGTCTCGGCGTCACGGAAGTGCTGCAGGGCCTCGGCGCGGGTATAGGCCTTCTCGCCCTTGAAGGATCTGGTGCCTTCGACGAAGGCCATCTCGACGGGGACCTCGACCTTGAGGACGTCGACGTTGTAGCGGGCCTTGCCGAACTCGGCCATGGAGCCGGAGACGATCTCGGGCTTCTTCTTGGCGTAGGCGAGGGACTTCTCGTCGCCGCCCTCGGCGTCGTAGCCGACGAATTCGAGGAAGAAGGGGATGTCGTGGGCGACGCACTCGTCGCCGATGCGCTCGATCCAGGCGTGCTTGAGGTCGTTGATGTGGGACTTCTCGTAGGGGGTGTAGTAGAGCAGGATCTTGATGCAGTCGGCGCCGGCTTCCTTGAGGCGGCGAACGCTCCAGACGTCGAGCAGGTCGGGAAGGCGGCCGGGGGTGTTGGAGTCGTAGCCGGTCTTCTCGTAGGCGAGAAGGAGTCCCTTGCCGTTGCGGACCTTCGAGGCCGGGAGGCCGTACTCGGGGTCGAGCAGGATGGCGGAGGCATGCCTGGTGAGGACGTCGGTGACGTTGATCTTGAACTCTTCGAGGTCCTGCGCGTTGGCGGCTGCTCCACGCTCCTTGGCGAGCGACTTCTGGAGGGAACCGCGCTGGTCCATGGCGGCTGCGGCGATGACGCCGCGCGAGTCGGATACGGCTTTAAGTCCGGCGAGTTTCCCTGGGGTCGGCTTCGACATTGCTCATCTTCTCCTGAAGTTAGGTCTTCGTGGGGTTCATTTTACACAGCAGATAACAGGGTTGGCAGGATGCCAGAGCCCTAGGTTAATGGCCGTTTGTGTATTTCGTGCGAAATGGAGCGAAAAGGTTGGCTGTGGAGAAGGTCTGACGGCGTGGGACGATGGGGCGGCAATGTTCAGACGAGGTGCCCTGAAAGCGGTGGAAGATGGGCTCGAGCGCAAGGAGCTCCTGAAGCCCGCGGCCTCGTCTATAGAAGAGGCCATGTCGGGAAGATATGGGCCGAGTGGAGCTGGGGCATCTGATGGGGGACATCTATAGTGAGGGTGAGGAGAACGGCGATGCGTGGAAAGAGAGCTGGCTGGAGGGCGATAGCGGTGGCGGGGTGTGCGATGTGGCTGGGCGTGGGGATGGCCGGGGCGCAGGCTCTCGCTGTGCAGGCAACGGCTCCGGGCGCGGACCAGAGCACGGCACGGGCTGCGACGGCAACGAGTCCGGTCCAGGGCGCGGCGAGAAGCACGCAGCTGGTGGTGGGTGGATACGACGGCACCGTTCCGATTATCCACCGCAATGGGCATGCTTACGTGGAGCTCGAGGGGCTGGCGGAGGTGACGGGATCGACGCTGGGGTTTCAGGGAAAGACGATTGTGCTGAATCTTCCGGCACCGGCCACGCCGGAGGTGCAGACGGCGGCTCCGGCCCCCGCGCCGGTGGCTCCGCCCGAGCCGAAGGGGTTTTCGAGGGATTTTCTTCGTGCAGGTGTTGAGCAGATGACGGTGGTGCGGGAGTGGCGCAGCGCGGTCGAGAACGCCGTTCGCACCAACAATCCGGTGGATGAGAGCTGGGTGGCGGGGTATCGCCAGACCGCTCAGAGCCGCATGGCGATGACCCAGGCGAACGCGACGACCGATGCCGACAGGGAGGCGCTTCCGCTGCTCGAAGATGCGACGAGCATGGTCGGGGAGCTTACCGACCGGTTTTTAGCGCTGCGGAAGACGGTCAGCTATGTCGACCCGAAGAGTCTTGACGACGATCCTCTGGATAAGAAGATCACGGCCTGCGCGCAGGGGATGGCCGCGATGGCGGTTCCTGGAGGCCAGTTTCAGGATGTTGATTCGTGCCACTGATGGGAGCGGCGGGAGCTATCGGACTATCCGGAAGGTTCGTTCCCAGCGGGTCTCATCGAAGAGGTGCAGGGTCTGGTGCAGAGCGAACTCCGCCCGTTCGGTGATGGTGGTTTTGTACTGCTGCTCGTCGGACATCTTGAAGGACCAGTAGATGAATAGGGGCCGCCCGATGAGATTTTCGCGGGGAACGAGACCCCAGTAGCGGCTGTCGTAGCTGTTGTTCCGGTTGTCTCCCATCATGAAGTAGTAGCCGGTCGGGACGACGAGATCTTCTCCTTGAATATGGTTGGGAAGATCGACGGACCAGGAGGCGAGGACGAGGCGGCCCTGGCTGGGCGGGAGGGCCGGAAAGTCGTCGTTGTAGGGATCGTAGTTGGCAGACGTGGGCATGGCGGCGTAGGGCTCGTGGAGCGAGACGCCGTTGCGATAGACGACTCCATGGCGGAGATGGATGCGATCTCCGGGAAGGCCGATGACGCGCTTGACGAGGATGTCGTGGCCGCCCTGCTCGTTGGGAGCGGGACGGAAGAAGACGATGGGTTCGTCGTGCTGAAGCTGGCCGTAGGGAAGGAAATGGGCCAGGGGAGAAGATGGAGCGAGGGTGACGCGCTCGACGAGGACATGGTCGCCGACAAGAAGCGTACTGGCCATCGAAGCCGATGGGATGACGAAGTTTTGAAAGAGGAAGGTCATCACGAAGAAGGCGACGGCGAAGGTGGAGCAGAGCGAGGCGAGCTCCTGGAGGCTGGTGCCGGACGTTTGCTTCCTGGTCATGGCGAACTCCTCAAAGAAAGTTGAATTCAGTGTATCTACAAATTCAAACAGTAGTTTTTATGAGAGGCGAGGGCCTGCCGGCCGGGCCCACTGCGCTCGGCCACCCCACAAACGAAGACCTGTTTGTGGAGCCCCGGTACACGCGTCACGATGTGACCGCGGCGCCCGCAGGGCAGCGCCTATCTTCTCTCTGACTAGATGGTGGATTTCAGCGCGGCTTGCTGCGCGACGAGAAGATCCCGGATGCCCTTTTCGGCGTAGTCGAGCATCTGGTTGAGCTGGGCTCGGCTGTAGGAGTCCTTCTCGGCGGTGGCCTGGGTCTCGACGAGGCCTCCATCGGCCAGCATCACCACATTCATATCTACAGTGGCGCGGGAGTCCTCTTCGTAGCAGAGGTCGAGCAGGGTGTTGCCGTCGACGATGCCGACGCTGGTGGCCGCGACCATCTGGCGCAGGGGCGAGGTCTTGAGGGTTCCGGCGGCGACGAGCTTTTCGAGCGCAATGGCGAGGGCGACGGCGGCTCCGGTGACGGCGGCGGTGCGGGTTCCGCCGTCGGCCTGGAGGACGTCGCAGTCGAGGATGATGGTGCGCTCACCCAGAACCTTCATGTCGACGACAGACCGCAAACTGCGGCCGATGAGGCGCTGGATCTCATGGGTGCGGCCGCCGATCTTGCCGCGCTCGGCCTCGCGGGGAGAGCGGGTGAGGGTGGCGCGGGGAAGCATGCCATACTCGGCGGTGACCCAGCCGCGGCCGGAGTTGCGCAGCCAGGCGGGGACGCCCGGCTCGACGGAGGCGTTGCAGAGGACGCGGGTGTTGCCGGTCTCGATGAGGACTGAGCCCTCGGCCATGGCGATGAAGCCGGGAGTGATGCGAAGGGTGCGAAGGGCGTCGACGGCGCGGGCATCGGGACGAAAGACCTGGGTGGCTGCGGGCATCTGGTGATTATAGAAGGGCGATGGCCTGCCGGCCGGGCCCACTCCGCGTGGGGCGGTCACTTCGTGACGTGTATACCGGCTTCGCCATGGGCCTCCCGTTGGTCGGCGTAAACATTTCGCAAGCGACCAACGGGAGCCTCACGCCGAAGGCCCAATACGCGTCACGAAGTGACCGCCCCACGCGGAGTGGGCCCGCGCGGCAGCGCCTTGCCTTTTCCCGAAATGGAGCGGGTTCCCGTTTTGGGATGACCCATTTGGGGGAGAGGAGGGGGCGGTTCTGTCCTGTTTTGGGAATTGCGGTGGGAGACGAAGCGTGATTGTCTGGACGGTATAGATGCATGTCAGCGATAAAGCAGGATTTCCCGGTATTTTCCGGCAAATCCCACTTTGGCACTACGCGTGATTATAGAAAGTGCAACTCGTTGCAGAGAACGATGCGAGTTGGAGAGAGATGAATGACCGTTGCAATCGAGAGCAGGACACGGCGGGAACGGGAGGCGCCCACAGGGGTGCTGGTCGGGGTCTCGAAGATGGAGACCGGGATGTTCGATGGGGCGAAGGCCGCAGCAGCGGAGCCGGGCAAGACTCCGGAGCTGCATGTCCTGGTGGTCGATGACGATACCTCCATACGGCAGGCGTGCTGCTCGATCGCGGAGGCGATGGGATGCGCACCGGTTGGCGCGGAGAGTTTGGCGCGTGCTCGAGCTATCTTGAAGAACCGTAAGATCGACGTTCTGCTGCTGGACCTGAAGCTTCCGGATGGCGGCGGCCTGGAGCTGCTGGAGCAGGTGAAGACGCTTTACCCGGATACGGCGGTGGTGGTGATGACGGCGTTCGCCACAGTGTCGTCGGCGGTGGAGGCGATGCGGATCGGCGCGCGCGACTACCTGACCAAGCCGTTTGCGCTGGAAGAGCTGACGACGGTGATCGAGAGGGCGGGGCAGAGACTTCACTTCGACCGCGAGAGCCGCCTGTTGCGCGAGAAGCTACGGTCGCAGAAGGACGCCGAGGGTCTGGTGGGGCAGTCGCCGGAGATGGAGAAGCTCTATCGCATCCTGTCGAAGGTGGCGTTTTCGACCCATCCGGTGTTGATTCTGGGCGAGAGCGGAACGGGCAAGGAGCTGGTAGCGCGCTCGATCCACTTCAACGGACCGAACCATGAGAAACCCTTCGTTCCGGTCGATTGCGGGTCGCTGGTGCCGAGCCTGATCGAGAGCGAGCTGTTCGGCCATGTGAAGGGCGCGTTTACGGGAGCCGACCGCGCCAAGGAGGGCCTGCTGGTCTCGGCCGATGGCGGGACGGTCTTTCTGGATGAGATCGGCGAGCTTCCGCTCGATCTGCAGACGAAGCTGCTGCGCGCGTTGCAGGAGAAGGAGGTGCGGCCGGTGGGATCGACGCAGTCGCGGCCGATCTCGGCGCGGGTGCTGGCGGCGACCAACCGCGACCTGACGGCGATGGTGGAGCAGGGCAAGTTTCGCAAGGACCTCTTCTTCCGGCTGAACGTGGTCAATCTGCGGATTCCCGCGCTGCGGGAGCGACGTGGGGATATTCCTCTGCTGGCGATGCACTTTCTGGCGCGGATGGAGCGCCAGACGGGAGTCGAGCGTACGCTCTCGGACGATTCGCTGCGTCTGCTGGCCGAGTATGACTGGCCGGGCAACGTCCGCGAGCTGGAGAATGCCATCGAGCGGGCCTGCGCGCTCTCGAGCGGCCCGGTGCTGCACCTAGGGGATATGCCGACGCAGCTGCAGGATCTGCGGATGCACCGTGCTGTGGAGGCGGAGGCGGTTGGGGTGATCGAGGAGTTTCGCCCGGCCGCGATGGGCTCGAGCGAGATCGTCTCGATCGCCGAGATGGAGAAGCAGGCGATCCTGGGGACGATCCGGCAGCTAAAGGGAGACAAGCTGCTGGCGGCGAAGCTGCTGGGGATCGGCAAGACGACGCTCTATCGCAAGCTGAAGGAGTATGGGATCGCCGATCCGGAGGCTTGAGGATGAGGGCGCTTCCGCGCGGGCGCCCTGCGCGGGCGCGGTCCCTTCGTGACGCGTATTTGCCCTTCGGGGTGAGGCTCCCGTTGGTCGCTGGAAAGATTCTCGTGCCGACCAGCGGGAGGCCCTCGGGCGTTGCCGGTATGCGCGTTACGAGGTGACCGCCCGTACCGGGGTCCCCAAACAGGTCTTCGTTTGTGGGGTAGCCGAGCGCAGTGTGCCCGGCCGGCAGGCCATGCAACTAGTGAGAGGCGCGGGAACGGTCCTTGATGCTCTTGGCGAGGCGCTCGATCTCCTGCGCCTTTTTAACGACCGCGACCGAGAGGGTGTTCTTGTCGGTTTTGGCGACCTCGGCCTTGAGCTCCTGCGTAAGCTTGTAGAGCTTCTCGGTATCGGCCTCAAGATCTTTCTTGCGCTGCACTTCGGCGGTAAGAGCAGGCTTTGCCGCAGCAGCGGCGCCGGGTTTGGTCTCGGGCGCGGGAGCCTGTCGCGCCATCGCGGAGAGAGGAAGAAGGACGGCGCACCAAAGAACGGCTGTGCGGAGTCTCCCGGTTTGGCCAGGTGTGATCATCGTTCCTTGTGTCCTCTTCTCTGAGCGGATCCCTTACCGGCTACGATTTTATTTCGAGAGAGGAAGTTGCTTGCTGAATTCTCTGAGGAGATTGGACGGGAGCGCTATAATCCCGTCGTAGTCCAGGCCCCTCCTCGGCCCGCACTGATTACAAGAAGAGTCTGATCTTCCTTTTCGGCCCCCCTCAAAAGCTCTCGTTGTAAACCCTCGATACCGATGCGTCGTGTTGCGGCGCTCGCTTACGATCCGGAAGGTGCATATCTCGGGATTCACGCTGCAGAACGCGCAGTATGAAGGCGTGCTGGTGGCGAACGCCTCGGCGGTGACGGTCTCGGGCAACACGGTTGAGAACAACAATAAGAATCTGAGCGATGGGAACTGCACTGATCTGCCTTCGATCGAGCCGGGCGAGGCCCAGGACTGTGGCGAGGGGATTCACCTGATGGGACGGATCATTCAATCGTCACCAACAATACGGTGACGAGGAACTCGGGCGGAATCCTCGTCTCGGACGATACGGCGGCGACGCACGACAATCTGGTCAGCTATAACGTGGTCAGCGATAACCCGTATGCCTGTGGCATCACCCTGGCTTCGCATGTTTCAGCGGCGGTCTCGGGATCGTCGGTTCCGCTGGGTGTGTATCACAACACGGTGTTCGGTAACCGGTCGCAGCGAAATGGCCTGGCGATTGGCGGCGGTGCGGGAGTTGGCATCTTCGCTTCGATTCCGGGGGCAATGTCGTATGGGAATGTGGTGGCGGCGAACACGGTGAGCGAGAACGGCTTGCCGGGAATCGCGATGCACGCGCATGCTCCGGGGCAGAAGCTGAGCGACAATATGATCGTCGGCAACACGTCGCGGAACAATGGCCCGGATACGGAGGATGCGGCGACGCCGGGAACGGCGGGGATCAACCTGTACTCTCTGGTTCCGGCGGCCGGAAATATCTTCTCGGGCAACACGGTTACGGGTCAGGAGAACGGCGTGGTGATCAACGATCCGGCTCTGGTGCAGGTGGAGTTCAACAGCCTGCAGGCGAGGAAGGCGGGCGCGGACAATCTCAATACGACGCCCGTGGACGCGACGAACAACTGGTGGAACTGCGGCTTCGGTCCGACGATTCCCGGGGCCTGTGCGGCGGCGATGGGGCAGGCGGTGGAGTTCGATCCGTGGCTGGTTACGCCTCCGCCGATGCAGCCGCTGCTTTAAGCTGGAGGGGAAATCTGGGTTAAAAGAGGAAAGCCCCCATGAGGGGCTTTTCCTTTACTTCTTGTACTACGGGGGGCCCAATGTGATGAGTTGAGAGTATCGAAGAAGGGTGGTATGCTCCATGACCCGAAAGTGGGAGAGCGATCTTTTGCGTTCAGTGGGATACTCCATGCACTGACAGTTCTAATAGAGAGCAGCTTGCCGAGGCCACGCGCAGGGGTCTCGGCAGTTTTTTTTAATCTTAGCGCTGCCGTGCGGGCGCCCAACGCGGGCGGCGGTCACTTCGTGACGCGTATACCGGGCCTCCCGCTGGTCGGCGCGAGAATCTTTCCAACGACCAATGGGAGCACCCACTCCGAAGGGCAAATACGCGTCACGAAGTGATCTCTCCACGCGTAGTGGGTCCGGGCGGCAGGCCTAGGAAGCAATGGCTGGGCTCATCATCGGAGCCTGGACCGGGTGGGCCTTCTTGGGTCCGCGCTTGCGGGCGACGAGGACGCGGATACGCTCGATCATCTCGGCCGGCGAGCTGGCTCCCTTGGGAAGGAAGACGTCGGCGCAGCAGGCGCGCTCGATGGATCCGGTGGATCCGGAGACGATCATTGCGGGCAGCGTGGGTTGCAGCTGTTTGGCGCGGCGGACGAGCTCGTTGCCGTCCATCTGGGGCATGTGCAGGTCGCTGAGCAGAAGGTCGAGGGAGCCGGGAGCCGACTGCTGGACGACTTCAAGCGCTTGGTGGGGAGAGAGCGCGGCGATGACGCGGTAGCCGCGGGTTTCGAGGAGGAAGGTGCGAACGGAGAGGGTCTGTTCGTTGTCATCGACGCAAAGGATGGTCTTCTTCGGGCGCAAAGAGGTCTCACTTCTGCCGGCGGGCAGCCGTAATAGCTGCTCCGGCGGATGATCAGGCCTGCGGATCGGCTGGTTTTCGCTCCGCGGGCCTGAATGGTTCAGGCATCCCCGGCGGTCCGGCCCGAGGCGACTCGGGCGCATAGTGGGTCCTCTGCCTCCCGGGGAGCGGAACAGAAGAGGCAAAGCTCTCCTGTCTGCTCCGGAACGGGAACAGGGCCACCGTCCGGCGTGGGAAGGCCGGACCGCGGGGTGAGAGAGGCTCGTCGCCATCGCAGGTTGCCATGCGAGGCTGGAGGAAGACGCAGTGGATCGGGCTGCGGATGCTGCTCGATGTGGGAGGCCGGCGAAAAAATGCGGCTCGCACTCGGGCTGCGTGGGTGCAGACGGCGATGGTGCGTTTCGGGAGACTCGCAACTGCGGGGCGGCGAGCTTCTCTCAACTCAGGTTGTCAGTCAAACAGGCGAAAGACTCATCAGCGATGTTTCGCACATTGCGTGCGAACCAATCGTTAACGCTTGCTAAGAGTAGGAAGAGATGGGCGCCGGCGCAATGGCGAAGCTAGAGCGAAAAGCACTCCCGATCGCGCTTGCGCATCCACCGAAGAATGAAAAGACCGCGAATTCATTGGAGATTCACGAAAGATGGCTGTTGAAATTAAGTGCATCACGGCAGGAAAAAGCGTCCCGTTGCAACAGGAATAGTGCGTCCTCCGACGAACACTTCGGTGATCTCGCCTGCATTAATCTGCGCGGAGAGGGTGAGACGGCTGGGCCGCTTCATCTCAATCCCTTGTTCGAGGAGGATGGTCTCTCCGCTTTGGGCGCGGCCGTGACGGAGGAGCCAGGCGATGGCGGGACCTGCCGCGGAGCCTGTGGCGGGGTCTTCGCGGCCGTAAAACATCATGCGGGCGCGCCAGGAGACCTCATGGCTGCCGAACGTGGGGGCGAGGAAGTAGAAAAACTTCGCGTTGTTTTGTTTGAGGTACTGGGCGATCTCTGCCGTGTTGGGAAGGGTGAGGCGCTTGAGGGCTTCGAGGGAGCGCAGGGGGACGAGGCAGAAGGGATTGCCGGTAGTGACGGTCTGAATCGGAAGATCGGGGTCGATGTCGTCGAGGGGAAGGCCGAGGACATGCGCGAGAGCTTCGCTCTCCTGCGGAGCTCCGAAGATGGGATCGTTCTGGCGCATGGTGGCGAAGACTCCCGCCTCGCCGGTTTGGGGCGGGGTGAAGCGCACGGGGATGCTGCCGATGTTGAGATCGAGCCGGAGGGTCTCGCTGCCTCGAAGTTCGGGGTGATTCAGGTAGAGCCAGCTGGCGGTGCCGAGGGTGGGGTGGCCGGCGAAGGGAAGCTCCTCCTCGCTGGTGAAGATTCGGACCCGGACGCCGTGTTCGCGCTCGATCTGGGGGGAGCGGGGGAGGAGGAAGGTGGTCTCGGAGAGGTTGGTCTCGTGCGCAAGGGCCTGCATCTCGAGATCGGTGAGGCCGCGGGCGTCGGTAAAGATGGCGAGCTGGTTGCCTTCGAGGGCGCGTTCGGCGAAGACGTCGACCAGGGCATAGTTATAAGCCGTGTGGGCGGTCGAGGGCGCTGCGAGAGTTGACATGCAAAGACTCCAAGGCTATGGTTTGATTAGACCGCAATCGGGCCAACCTGCCTGATGCTAACTTGAATGCTGGCGGCGGTACGATATTCTGATGGCCATGATGATGATCTCGCTCAATCCGATCTCGATGTGCTGCTGCTGTCGGTGTAGCACGGCGCGGGTGTGTGGATGAGCGGATCGGAGTAAAGGCCTTCGAGAAGCATCGAACCCACCCCAAGCTGATCGGCCGGGTGGGTTTCTTCTTGGGACAGAGAATTAAATCCGAACGTTGGGGACGATCCCCGAAAGGCACGATAAAAATGGCGCTGCGCATCAACGATATCGCTCCGGACTTTACCGCGGAAACGACGCACGGCACGATCCACTTCCATGAGTGGATTGGCGACAACTGGGCGGTTCTCTTCTCGCACCCCAAGGACTTCACGCCGGTGTGCACGACCGAGCTGGGCGCGGTGGCCACGCTCGAGAAGCAGTTCGAGGCACGGGGAGCCAAGGTGATCGGCCTGAGCGTCGACCCGGTGGGCAATCACAGCAAGTGGGCCGCGGACATCAAGGACGTCTCGGGCGCGGAGGTCAACTTTCCCATCATCGGCGATCCGGAGCTGAAGGTTGCGAAGCTGTACGACATGCTGGCCGCGGATGCGGGCGATAGCTGTGAGGGACGCTCCCCCGCCGACAACGCCCCGGTGCGCACGGTCTTCGTGGTGGGTCCGGACAAGCGCATTAAGCTGACGTTGGCCTACCCGATGACTACAGGCCGCAACTTCGACGAGATCATCCGCGTGCTGGACTCGATGCAGCTGACCTCGAAGCACAAGGTCGCTACCCCGGCGGATTGGAAGCAGGGCGACGATGTGATCATCACCGGCGCGGTCTCGAACGAAGAGGCGGAGAAGGTCTTCCCGGGTTACAAGACGGTCAAGCCTTATCTGCGCACGACATCGCAGCCGAAGTAAGGTAACCTGTTCTGCAACCCTCTTTGCCGCCATACCACAGCGGCAAACGATGAGCACCGATGGCGAAGTGGCTAACGCGCTGGTCTGCAAAACCAGTATTCGTGGGTTCAATTCCCACTCGGTGCTCCACAAGCTTTAATGCAAAGCCGGCCTTTTGAGGCCGGCTTTGTGGCGTGTGGCCGACTTGTGATCGATCTCGGCGGGGACTCGAGTGAGATGGGAGAGAGCCATCGAGTTGAGTTATGCCATGGTACTCCGCAGCCGGCGGTCAAGTCCTCACCGTATTTAATTGATTCGGTACATGGAGACCGATGGCGGCAACTGGCTATTTCGCGCTGCCGCGCGGGCGCCTACGCGGGCGGCGGTCACTCGTGACGCGTATACCGGCAACCTCCCGCTGGTCGGCGCGGGAATCTTTCCAGCGACCAACGGGAGCCCCCACCCCGAAGGGCAAATACGCGTCACGAAGTGACCGCCCCATGCGTAGTGGGCCCGGCCGGCAGGCCATCGCCTTTCCTCCCAGAATCGCGGATTTGAATTTGTCTATCTATATGTCCCAGTCCAATATCGCCAGCCCGCTCGCCCAAGAAAGGGAGGCACTCTCTTTGTGGGGTCCAGGACTGACTTGGGAGTCTCGCAGGGAGAGCGGAATCCTCCTGGGACGGTCCCGGGGACAATCCTGGGGACGGTAATGCTGCGTGGGCCGATCTGCGGGCGTGGTTGACGGAGAGCCTTAATCCCGGTGAAGAGACCGGTCCCCACGAGGAGCAGGGACGAAGGCTCGGGGACGACGGTAGGAGCGATCTCACCGAAGTTGAGCTCGACATAAACAGGATTCGGACCTCTCTGGTCGAGGTCCATCCAGGTGTGGCAGTCGGTCCCGCAGATGAGGGTGAAGCCGCCGGAGGGATCGCCGGGAAGGGCGAGGGAGAGCTGGTAGAAGGTGTTGGGATTGACGGCGTTGTAGAGGGTGGCGCTCAAAAAATCGCCGCCTGCGATGTTGGTGGGGCCGGGATCGCTGAAGGAGAAGGTCGTCCCGGTGGTGGTGTCGTCGAAGACGAGATTCGCGGAGACGAGGTTGGAAGCTGTGTCGAAGGCGAGGGTTCCGGAGAGCGTGCCCTGATCCGAACTGGAGTGGACACCCGAGGTTGGGGTGTGGACAGACAGGCGATAGGCGCCGACGGGAAGCGGGCTGGCCAGCGCTGGAGTGAAGATGAACCGGATGAAGGGGAGCATGCACAGAGCAAAGATGAGCTTCTTCATCGTGGTGTTCCTCGGCGATGAGATTGAGAAGCGCGGCCCTTGGATGTACCGGCACGGTAAGCACCGTCTCGCGAGGGAAGTCAAAGGGGAGCCGCGCCTCGGGAGGATGTCTTTGAAGCTTCAGCACGGGGACGCAGGCCTTCGTCTCAGCCCCTTGTTCGACCGCTCGTGGGCTGTTGCAAAGAGCATCGGTCTATATGCTTCCGTGTATTGACATGCAGGCGGGAGGGCAACAAGCTTTCTGTGCGGGAGATCGTCCGCGTCTTCCCCGACGCCAGCATCTTCCCTGAAAGGATCCTTCCTCGATGCTTCTGCACAGATTCTTCTCGCGCGCATCCCTGTTGAGCCTCGTTGCTGCTGCAGGTCTGGTGGCAAAGGCCGATACCTTTTCCATCAATGGAGCCGGTGTCGAAGGGAGCGCCGCGCTCACCTTCTCGATTCCTACGCCGGCGACTCCGGACAGCCTGGAGGGGAACAGCTTTTCCATCGACAACATTCCGATTACGTTGCTCTTTGGTTTTAGCGACAATCCTCCGCCGGGAACGGTTGGGCCGGGAACGGTATCGTTCTCCGACAACGGGGATGGTCCCTCCTTCGATATCGAGTCGGCGGTGGGATGGTTTAGCGGAACCTCCGCGGACGCGATTCCCTTTTTCAGCGTCGAGAACGGTCAGGTCACGTTCCTTACTGGACAGTATGGATTTATTGGAATCGGAACCAGCTATTTCATGTCGATCAGTCCGGACGAATCGACGACGGTCGTGCCGGAGCCGGCGAGCCTGGTGTTGATGGCGACGGGAGCCCTGCTCTGCCTGAAAGATGGCCGGTGGCGGCGGATCGCAGCTCGATCACGATAAATCGCCACGAAATACAAAAGACAGGGCGGCGATGAATCCGCAGCCCTGTCTTTTCGTTGGTTTAGAAGCTAGAAGATTGCTATTGAGGAAGCGGTTTGAGCTGGACGGTGCGTCCGGTCGCGGCCGAGGTTCGCGCCGCATCGAGGATCTGCATCACCACCATGTTGGTATCGAGCGAGGAGAGGTCGCCCTGCGCCTTGATCTGTCCGTGAAGAACAGCGGCCAGGTAGGCGAGGGAGTCGCGCTGGTCGAGGGGAAGCTCGGGCGCTGCGCTCTGCGACTCTTCCTTCTCGGGCCGATAGCGTGTGCGCATGTGGTCGGGACCGACGGTGATGGCGTAGCCGCCGGTGCCGTAGACCTCCATGTCCTTGCGTGCGAAGGACCAGTTCCACGATGGCATCAGGACGGTCTGGGTTCCGGGATAACGGATGATAATGGTGGCATCGTCATCGACGTGGGGGTAGATGTCGGGCTTATCGGTCTGGGCGACGGCGGTGACCGAGGTGGGAACCTCGCCGTGCTTCATCACCGTCATGAGGTCGGCTCCATAGCAGCCGAAGTCGAAGAGAGCTCCGGCTCCGTTCTTGACCGGGTCGGTGAGCCAGGGCAGCCACTCGGGCCCGACGCCGATCTCCTTCGGTCCCTCGTGACCGTCATGCACGACGATCTTGCGGACGGTGCCGAGCTTGCCGGATTCGGCCTCGCGCAGCGCCTCGGCGTTTGAGGTGTACCAGGTGGTCTCGTAGTTGACCAGCACATTCACGTGGTGCTGGCGAGCGGCGCTGCGGATGGCGAGGGCGTCGGCCATAGTGGTAGAGAGGGGTTTCTCGACCATGGAGCTGATGTTGTGGCGAGCCGCGGCCTCGATGACGCGGCGGTGGTCCTGGATGGTGGTGTAGACCAGCACGGCATCGGGGTGCAGCGTGGTCAGGGTCTTGTCGAGGTCGGTGGAGAAGAGGGAAGAGTCGAGGTGATAGCGCGTGGCGTACTGCTTCGCGAGGGCGGTATCGGGCTCGACGATGCCGACCAGCTGCGCTGCGTGATTCTGGGGCAGGGCGTGCAGGAATCCCTGGACATGCCCGTGGACGAGGCCGACGATGACGACGCGGATGGGCTTGTCCGGAGAGACCGCCGGGGAGACCGTCGAAGACTGTGCGTGGCCCAGGGCCGAGGCTGCCAGAAGGATGGCGGCAGAGACGACGCGGGCGATACGGGGCATGGAGTAACGACCAATTCGAGGCATAAAGAAGAGATTCTTTCCTGTTGGGTTCTGAAGGAGCTGATCTTGAGAACGGCGTTGCTGGCTCGGAGACCATAATACCCGGCGGGAGTCGATTCGACCTTCTGCCTTGAGCAAAACCCTGCTTCTTTTTGGGTGCAGATCAGGGCTGCCGGATTTGCAAACGACAACCTCCACCTCGAGCTCGGGAGCAGGGACAGGTAACTGAACCCGGCGAACCCAGCCCGGTATCGGAGCCTTTTTCGAAGACCCTGTTCGGAACTGGACTCTTCGGGGTGGCTCTGTTCGGCTTTCGTAAGCTTGCCTAAGACCGCGCCGATTCAACAACTCAGACACGAAAGCCTGTCCTCACGACGGAGGACAGGCTTTCGTGTCTTGAATCAACCTTTAACCAATCTTCATCGTTTCAGGATCCCACTTGACGACCTGCCCCTTCTCGAGCGAGAGGTTGCTGAGGAGGGCGGCTCCGGCGGCGCGGAATCCGAAGGTCGCGTCCTCGACCGGCTGCTGACGCGTGCGTACGGAGTTGAAGAAGTTGCGGAAGTGATCGACGCTGTCGGAGTATCCCTTGGGCGCGGAGAACTTCTCGATGGCGTTGTAGGGCGGGTCCGTGGGAGGCGTGGAGGGGTGTTTCGCGCGATAGTCCTTGAGAAACTTCTGCTGCATCTCGTTCGCGAAGGTGGAGACGGTGTAGCCGGGCTCCTTCTCGCGTGGAACGCGGGTGACGGTGACGGTCTGGCCGGCGATTTCCATGGTGCCCTCGGATCCGGTGAAGAGGAAGCCCTCGCTCTCCTCGCCACCGTTCACGAAGTTGACGCGCAGGCTCAGGTTGAAGCCCTGCGGGTAGTCGAAGAGCGCGAGCAGAACGTCGGGGGCGTTGCGCCCATCCTTCCAGTAGCGGATTCCTCCGGTCGCCATGGCGCGGGTGGGTCCATGGGCTCCGGTGATGAAGTGAGTTCCGCTGAAGAGATGCACGAAGAGGTCGCCGGCGACGCCCGAGCCGTAGTCGCTCCACTTGCGCCACTGGAAGAAGTGCTCGGGGTTCCAGGCGATCTTGGGAGCGGAGCCCAGGAAGCGCGGCCAGTCGCAGGTCTCGGGGCTGGCGTCGAGCGGGACGGAGTAGTTCCAGGCTCCGATGGAAGAGTTGCGATCCCAGCGCGCCGAGACCATGTTAACCTCGCCGATGGCACCTGAAGCGAGAAGCTCCTTGGCCTTGGCGTAGATGATGGAGCTGACGCGCTGGCTGCCCACCTGGAGGATACGGTTGGTGGAGCGCGCGGTGGAGACGATCTCCGGTCCATCGGAGTAGAGATGGATCATCGGCTTTTCGAGGTAGACGTCTTTGCCCGCCTTCATGGCGTCGACGGCGGCCTGTTTGTGCCAGTGATCGGGCGTGGCGATCAGGACGGCATCGACGTCGGGCCGGGCGAGGATCTCGCGGTAGTCGCGGGTGGTGAAGACGTCGACATTATTGGCGGTGCCTGTGCCCCAGAGCTCTTTGACGTGGGTGAGGCGGCCATCGTAGCAGTCGGCTGCGGCGACGAGCTTGACGCCAGGAACCTCGAGAGCGGCGTGCGTATCGCCTTGGCCCTGGATTCCGGCTCCGATGAGCGCGAGATGAATATTGTCGTTGGGAGACTTGGGCGCGGGCGCCTGCTGCGGCTCGGCGAGGACGTGAAGACTGGTGGCGGCGGCTGCGAGGCTGCCAACTTTAAGGAAGGATCTGCGGTTCAGGCTCATGCGTGTGCATCTCGTTTCAACAGGGGTAAACCAATTTTGGCTTGCGAGATGAAGGGTAGGGGATTTGAAGAACGGTGTAAAGACAGGCCAGGAGGAAGGAGTGTTGGAAGCTGAATCGATCCATATATCTAAAGTATGGATACGTTGTTTTGAGATATTGGACGTATTAGTCTTCGCAGCCATAATCTTAAGGTGGAGAGTACAAATGAGCTTTTCTGGAACGAGCTTTTCTGGAACGAAGGATGCGACCTGTTACGTCTGCGGGCCGGACAATCCATTGGGATTAAGGGTTCCCTTTAAACCTGATGGGGAGATGGGGAGTCGAGCGGAGTATGTGGCGCGCAGGGAACATGGAGGATGGAACGGCATCCTGCATGGCGGGGTGGTTTTCTCGCTGATGGACGAGGCCTTCGGATGGTGTCTCTTCTTTCGCGATATTCCGGCGGTGACGGCGAAGATCGAGACGCGGTTTCATAAGCCGATCCGTATCGGAGCGAGTCTGGAGATCAAGGCCTGGGTGGTTCGGCAGCGAAAGAAGCTCTTCGATGCCAGGGCTGAGGTGAGGGTTGATGGGGAGATGGTCGCCGAATCGGATGCGGTGCTCTATGCCGTGGCCGCCATCGCTGCCGGCTGATCAAGATTGGATTCTCGGGAGGAGGAATCATGGCCTGCCGGCCGGGCACACGCGCAGTGGACCCGCGCGGCAGCGCTCCTACTCTAAACAATTTTAGGATTGGATCCTAGAGCGAGGCGTTTTCGAGGTCGACCTCTTCGAAGTCGCCGCGAAGGATTCCGGTGCGGATCTGGGCCGGGCTCTTGCCCTTTTGGGTCTGCTGGTAGGCGTAGACGGCCTCGCGCATGCAGGTGGAGCAGGCGGCTCCGTGCGTCCCCTCAAAGCAGCTGTGCAGGCTGTTGTGCCCGAGGGCGCGATCACAGTGGCAGTAGCAGGGCTGCTGGTGCAGCACCGCAGGAATCTTCGCCGCCATCTTGTAGACCGTCACCTGGTAGGGGTGCGAGAAGTAGGGGCCGGTGAGCTGATCGCCGGCGAGCATGGGGGGAAGCGGCTTCGCGGGGGGCTTGGCGTTGTAGGCGGGAATGTCCGCGGCAGGATTGCTCCACTGAGCGGACGCCGCGATGGTGACGAGGCCCAGGGCGAAGAGTCCCAGAATGCGCTTCATGGGGAGATGGTAAATGAAGAAGTGCGGAAGAGTGCTGGCAGGTCGGATTTAAGAAAAAAAAGACGGCACGAACATTGTTCGTGCCGGGAGGCCAGTGACGCAACTTGTGTCAGCCGTTGGCTGAGAACCTGTCCGGGGGGCGACCGGCGCCCCTTCATCCGTAAGAGAAATATACCACAAACTGGAAGGGTGAATGCAAGAAATATGTTTCGCCATAGAGGATTGGGCTTTAAAAGCTGGTCGTCAACTCTGGATTGAAGCAGCTAAATTTATTTTTTTCAATTGTTTACTCGAGAACTATATTTTCAGGGTTGCACCTCAAGGCGCATTCAGTTTTTTGAATAGACCGCAAGATCAAATCTTCTAAAAAACGAAGAATTGAATTTTAAGGGTGGAATGGCCTTACGGCCCGGGCCCACTGCGCTCGGCTACCCCACAACGAAGACCTGTTTGTGGACCCCGGTATGGGCGGTCCCTTCGTGACGCGTATAGCCTTTTTGGGTCGCGGCTCCCGTTGGTCGCTTGAAAATATCTTCGCGCCGACCAGTGGGAGGTCCACGGCGAAGCCGACATATGCGTCAAGAAGTAACCGCCCCACGCGCAGTGGGTCCGCGCGGCAGCGCCTACTTCCCAGGAGCATTTAGAATCAGAAGATTCAACGCAGGTGGAAATAAATCTGTAGTTCGTAGAAGAGAGCGGATGACGGTCAACGAAGGGGAAAAAGCGCTTACGTTTCAGGAGCTTCTGTTCCGGCTGCAAAGATTCTGGGCCGAGCAGGGGTGCGTGCTGCAGCAGCCGTACGATGTGGAGGTCGGCGCCGGTACGATGTCCCCGGATACCTTCCTGCGGGTGCTGGGGCCGAAGCCAGTTCGCATCGCCTACGCGCAGCCCTCGCGGCGTCCGGCCGATGGACGCTACGGAGAGAATCCCAACCGCCTGTTTCGCCACACGCAGCTTCAGGTGATTTTGAAGCCGCCGCCGGAGCGCATCCAGGAGCTCTACCTCGAGTCGCTCGAGGCCATCGGCATCAACCTGCGCGAGCACGACATCAAGTTCGAAGAGGACAACTGGGAGTGGCCGGTCGGCGGGGCCTGGGGCGTGGGCTGGCAGGTGATGCTCGACGGCCTCGAGATTACGCAGTTTACCTACTTCCAGCAGTGCGGCGGCATGGACCTGGACCCTATCTGCGGCGAGATCACGTATGGTCTCGAGCGCATCGCCGGATTTTTGCAGGATGTGGATTCGATCTATGACATCGTCTGGGCGGTCGAGCCGGATACTGGCCGCAAGGTGACCTATGGGGAGATGCGTCTGGCCGAGGAGGAGCAGTTCTCGGCCTACAGCTTCGACTACGCCGAGGTCCCCAAGCTGTGGGAGCACCTGAAGCTGTACGAGACGGAGTGCCTGGACTTGCTGGACCGAGCCAAGGGCATGGATAAGATGGATGCGCTCACGCTGAAGCGGTTTCCGGTTCTGGGGGCGTATGAGCTGGCGCTGAAGTGCTCGCACGTCTTTAACCTGCTGGATGCGCGAGGCGCGATCTCGGTGACCGAGCGCGTGGGTGTGATGGCGAGGATTCGCACGTTGGTGGTGGGTGTGGCCAAAGCCTATGCGGCGCAGGGCGAGCTTCTGGCGGCAGAGCCGAGGGAAGTCGCAGCAGTTTGACGCGGAGCCTCTTCGAGGCAAACGAACGAGAGACAGGTTAAGTGATGGCGGATTTTCTTTTTGAGATTGGGCTGGAGGAGGTTCCGGCCCGCATGATCGCCGGAGCCCAGGCGGAGCTTGAGCGGCGTGTGACCGGACTTTTAGAGCGAGAGCGCCTGGTTGCGGCTGGCGCGGAGGCGAAGAGCTTTTCGACGCCTCGCCGGCTGGCGGTGCTGGTCGAGAGTGTGGCCGAGAGGCAGGACGATGCCTCGGAAGAGCTGACCGGACCCTCCGTGAAGGTGGCCTATAAGGATGGCGCGCCGACACCGGCGGCACTGGCCTTCGCCAAGAAGGCAGGCGTTGCGGTGGAGGAGCTGAAGACAGTTTCGACCGCCAAGGGGGAGTATCTCGCGGCGACGGTGGTGAAGCCGGGCCGTTCCGCTGCCGAGGTTATCGCCGAGGAGCTACCGAAGGAGCTGGCCGGCATCTATTGGGCAAAGAATATGTACTGGCGCGCGGGCAAGCCGGAGCGGTTCGTGCGGCCGGTGCGCTGGATGATCGCCCTGCTGGGCGACCAGGTGGTTCCAGTGGAGTTTGGCGGCAGGACCGCCGGCAAGGTCACCTTCGGCCATCGCGTGCTGTTCGGCGAGGCCGCGGTGGCGCTCGAGGCTCCGGCGAAGTACGAAGAGGCGCTGTTGACCGCCTATGTGATTGTCGATGTGGAGGCGCGGCGGCAGAAAATTCGCAAGGCGCTGGACCGCATGACACGAACGGCGGAGGGGGCGCGGTGGCGTGAGGATCACGACCTGATCGACACGCTGACGCACCTGACGGAGTGGGCCTCGGATCAGTCGGTGATCCTGGGAGGGTTTGAGCCCGAGTATCTGGCGCTTCCGGAGGAGGTTCTGGTGACGGTGATGCGCGACCACCAGAAGTACCTTGCCGTCGAGGACAAAGACGGTAAGTTGGCGCCTCATTTTCTCGCTGTACTGAACACCGAGGCGAGCGAGGCCGAGCAGAAGATTATTCGCCACGGCAACGAGCGCGTGCTGCGGGCGCGCTTTAACGATGCCCGTTTCTTCTGGGAGTTCGATCAGCGGCATCCGCTGGCCGAGCGCGTGAAGCTGCTTGAGAACGTCACATTCCAGAAGGACCTGGGAAGCTATGCGGTAAAGACCGGCAACGTGCGCAGGCTGGCCGCCGGACTGGCCGAGCTGGTGACGAAGCGCGGCGTTGTCCTCGATGCGGCTGCGCTCGATGAGGCGGCGAAGCTGGCCAAAACCGATCTGACTACCGAGCTGGTGAAGGAGTTTACCGAGCTGCAGGGCGTGGTGGGCGGTTTGTATGCGCGGGCCCAGGGTGTATCGGCTGCGGCGAGCGCTGCGATCTACGATCAATATCGCCCGGTCTCGATGGAGGACGCGGTTCCTCGCACCGTCGAAGGCGCTTTGCTGGCCATTGCGGATAAGGCTGACACGATCGCTGGAATGTTCGGCCTGGGGATGGAGCCGACGGGATCGAAGGATCCCTTCGCCCTGCGGCGCGCGGCCAATGGCATTGTGAAGATTCTCGCCGAGAGTGCGGTTGCGGTTCCGCTCAGCTTGAGCGAGATCGCCGGTCGGGCCACTGAGAACGAGGCGGTCGAGGCGAAGGTGCGGGCGTTCCTGGTGGAGCGCCTGGAGTTCTACCTGCGCGAGGCGCGCGGGCAGGCTTACGACGTGGTGAAGGCCGGGATGGCTGCTGGAAGCGACGATGTGCGCGATGCGGTGGCGCGGGCGGAGGCGGTTACGGCAGTTCGCAGCTCGGCTGACTTCGAGGCGGTGAGCGCTGCCTTCAAACGCATGAAGAATATTCTGGCTCAGGCAGCCCAGGCAAAGGATGAGCTCGTCGGTGGTGCGGCGGTAAGGCAGGGGAGCGTTCATCCGGCGCAGGGTGCGCTGACGACGGCATCGTTGACTCTGCTCGAGCAGGTGAAGGAGATGAGTGGGCGTCGCGAGTATGTCCCGGCGCTCGAGGCCATTGCTACGCTGCGGCCGCAGGTGGACGCATTCTTCGAGCAGGTGATGGTGATGGACCCGGATGCGGAAATTCGCAGAGGAAGGCTGTCTCTGCTGGCGACGATCGTCAAGGGCTTCTCGGAGATTGCGGACTTCTCCGAGATTGTGACGGCGGGATAGCACCTTTTCTCAGCGGTTGAAGCTGCTTTATGGACTGATTGGCCCGCGCGGCAGCGCCTGTCTTCTACGCCCCGACGAGCGAATCGATGAAGGCGGTCGAATCGAATGGAATCAGGTCGTCAATCTTTTCGCCGATCCCGGCGTAGACCACCGGAAGCTTCAGCTCGGTTGCGATGGCGAGCACGATGCCTCCCTTGGCGGTTCCGTCGAGCTTGGTCAAGACGATTCCGGTGACGCGGGCGGCCTCGGTGAAGAGGCGCGCCTGCTGCAGGCCATTCTGGCCGGTGGTCGCGTCCATGACCAGGAAGGTCTGGTGCGGGGCGCCGGGAACCAGCTTCTCGGCGGTGCGGCGCATCTTGTCCAGCTCTTTCATCAGGTCGGTCTTGGTGTGCAGACGCCCGGCGGTGTCGGCGATCATGACGTCGGTCCCACGAGACGTGGCTGCGGCCAGAGCATCGTAGAGTGCGGCGGAGGGATCGCCGCCCTGCTTGGTCTTGATGACCGGGACCCCGGAGCGCTGGGCCCAGACCTCGAGCTGCTCGATGGCGGCGGCCCGGAAGGTATCGGCGGCGCAGAGCAGAACGCTCCTGCCCTGCGTGCGGTAGAGATTGGCCAGCTTGCCGGTGGTAGTGGTCTTTCCAGTTCCGTTGACCCCCACCATCAGGATGACCTCGGGCGGAGCCGAGGGATGTTGAATGGGTCGGGCTACACCGTCGAGAATCTGCTTGAGCTCGGCTTTGAGGATCTGCTGGAGCTGGGCTCCGCTCTCGATGCCGGTGCGGAGGGCGCGCTGGCGCAGGTTCTCCATGATGATGGCGGTGGTGGCGCTGCCGATATCGGCGGCCAGCAGCCTGGGCTCGAGCTGATCGAGCGAGGCCTGATCGATCTCGCGGGTGAGGGCGACGACGGAGCTGATGGACTCCGAGAGCGACTCGCGCGTGCGGGTGACCGCCTGCCGCATGCGGTCGAAGAGCGAACGCTTCGGCTGCTCAGGGGCCGGAGACTCCGGCGGTTCAGGTTCGGTCGGACGCTTGCCGAAGAGAGACGAGAAGACCATACAGCTCTCAGTCTATCGGATCGACAGGAAGATGGAGTTGCACGACGGCTGCCGCGTTGCGGGTGCCGGAGTAAGAGTCTTCTCTGTTCTGAAGGAGACCCGGACACACCAGGCTCTGCTGTTGAGAGAAGACGCTATCCCGCCGCCGGGAGCGTATAGAGGAGGCTCGACTTCGGATGATTGTCCTGCTCGTGAGGAACCAGTTTCTTGCCCTTGCCGCCGATCAGCACGACCGAGGCGATCAGGATGAGGACCAGAGCGATGGCGGCGATGATGACGACGGGAAGGAAGCGCGCATCTCCCTTTCGCCGCTGGGGGGTGGGATCGTTGCGGGTTGGTTCGATAGCGTCAGCCATGTTGATTTTAGATGCGAAAAGTCTTTGAAACAGCCACTGGTTTTAACTCCCGGCTTTTAGCTGGAGCTGGAGGCCGTCGATCCTTCGACTTCGCACATGGGCGTATTGAAATTTGTCGATCTGTCTTTTGCGCTATTCGTCGCGGCCGGGACGCGCCATCAGGTCGCGGATGGCATCGGAGGGGACCTTGTTGTGATGGAGGATGGCATCGACCTGTTCGGCGATGGGCATCTCGACTCCATAGCGCGAGGCCAGACCGAGCGCGGCGGCGGTGGAGCGTACGCCTTCGGCCACCTTTCCTCCCATTCCGGCCAGGATGTCTTCGAGCTTGTGGCCGCGTCCGAGCTCGATCCCGACGCTGCGGTTGCGGGAGAGGTTGCCGGTGCAGGTGAGGACCAGGTCGCCCAGTCCGGAGAGCCCTGACAGGGTCTGACGGCGGCCTCCGCAGGCGATGGAGAGCCGGGTGATCTCGGCGATGCCGCGGGTGATGAGGGCGGAGGCGGAGTTGTGTCCGAGATTGAGACCGGTGACGACCCCGGCGGCGAGGGCGATGACGTTCTTGAGCGCTCCTCCCAGCTCCACTCCGATGATGTCGTCGTTGGTGTAGACGCGCAGGGCGGAGGAGGAGAACTCGCGCTGAAGGGTAAGGGCGTAGCGCGGCTCCGTGGCCGCGGCCACGATGGCGGTGGGGCTGCCCTGGGCGACCTCCTGCGCGAAGGAGGGACCGGAGAGCACGGCGCAGGGATTGTCGGTGATGGAGGCGACGATCTGCGACATGCGCAGGAAAGTCTTCTCTTCGATGCCCTTGGAGGCGGAGACGATGATCTGGTTGCGGGTGAACAGGGGGGCCAGATCGGTGAGGATGCCGCGCAGGTGCTGCGAGGGCATGACGCAGAGGATGATGTCAGCCTCGAAGACAGCCGAGGGAAGATCGCTGGTGACGCGGACGTCGACCGGGAGGATATAGCCGGGAAGGTAGGCGAGGTTCTCGCCGGTCTCGTTGAGTTGCTCGGCGAGGGAGGGGGAGTGTGCCCAGAGGCAGAGCTGGTGGCCGCCGCGGCGGGCGAGCGAGAGTGCCAGCGCGGTTCCCCAGGCACCCGCGCCCAGGATGGCGATGCGGCTCATGCGGCCACCTTCGGCGATCCGAAGCGGTGCTCCGTTCCCGAGAGCAGGCGGCGGATGTTCTGGTGGTGTTTGAGGATCAGAATCAGCGGAATCAGGATATAGCCGGTGAGGACGACGGGGGTGCGAACGGGTGCATGCGGAAACGCGACAAAGGGAAAGACCGCGGCAGCGAGGATGGAGGCCAGCGAGACGTAGCGGGTGAGGAAGACTATTACCAGAAAGACTCCGAGAAGCACAAGGATGGTGGAAACCGAGACCAGGGCGAGGAAGACGCCGAGTGCGGTGGCGACGCCTTTGCCGCCACGGAAGCCGAGCCAGACGGGGAAGCAGTGTCCTAGGATGGCGGCGACGGCCGCAGCCACGCCGATGTCATAGATATTGCCAACATCGTAGGTGGCGGCGATGTGCAGGGCGATGGTGACGGCGATGAATCCTTTGAGGGCGTCGAGGACGAGGGTGAGGATGCCGAGACCTCTGGCTCCCGAGCGGGCGACGTTGGTGGCGCCGATGTTGCCGCTTCCCGTCTTGCGGATGTCTTCGTTGCGGAAGACGAGGACCAGAAGGTAGCCGAAGGGGATGGAACCGAGCAGGTAAGCCAGCGAGATGGAGATGATCCAGGGTTTCATCGGGGGAGTCATCGAGTCCAGATTCTTGAGTTTACCAAGTTATGAGGCCGAATGTTTAGAGGAGCGTCCGGCGAAGGAGGTCGAGCGCGTGCTGGGAGGCCCACCATCGAATGTATTCGCGATCGCCGTTTAGATTGAGTTCTTTAACCTGGGTATCGCGGTCATCGGAGAGACCGATATAGACCAGTCCGATGGGACGTTCCTCATCGGGGCCGGGAGGGCCTCCGTTGGGTCCGGCGAGGCCGGTGATGGAGATGCCCAGCGAGGCCCCGGTGCGTTTGCGGATGCCTTCGGCGAGCGCGCGCGAGACCTCGGGCGAGACGGCACCGTGTCGCTCGATCATCTCTTCGGGTACGTCGGCGAACCGGGTCTTGAGCTCTGGGGTATAGACGATGGCGCCGCCGAGAAAGGCGCGCGAGCTGTTGGGAACTGCGGTGAGGCGCTGGCCGAGCAGACCTCCGGTGCAGCTCTCGGCTGCGGCCAGGGTGAGGTGGCGCATCTCGAGCATGAGGAGGACGACCTCTTCGAGGCTCTCGCCCTGCGCGGAGAAGACGGCGTCCTGCATCTCGGCCTCGACCCGGGAGGCGAGCTCATCGACACGGGCCTGGGCCTCGGAGAGGACGGTACTCGAGGTGAAGAAGTGCAGCTGAATCTCGCCGTGGCCGGCGAGGATGGTGGTTTGGACGTCGGTGTACTGCTGGTAGATGGGGGCGGTGCGGGCGTCGACCTGGGACTCGGGGATGAGCGGCATGCGCAGGAGGCGGCGCGCGATGAAGCGGGGCGGCAGGATCTCGGCGAGGAGAGGCTTGACGACGTCGGTGAAGAGGGGCTTGAGCTCGCGGGGTGGTCCGGGCAGCAAGAGGACGAGCTTGCGGTAGCCGTCGACGGAGGTGTCGAGCATCTGGCCGGGCGCGCTGCCGACCGGGTTGACGAGGACGGTAGCTCCGTCAAGGATGTCGGCCTGCTTGACGTTGTTGCGGGGCATGGCCATCTGGCGGGCGGCGAAGCGTTTGTAGAGGCTGGCGAGGATCTCGGCGTCGCGATGGAGACCAATGTCGAGAGCAGAGGCGACGGCCTCGCGGGTGAGATCGTCCTCGGTGGGGCCCAGGCCGCCGGAGAAGACGATGATGTCGGTGCGGCGCAGCGCGGTACGGGCGGCGTCGGCGAGGTGCTCGAGCGAGTCGCCGACGATGGTCTTGAAGGCGACCTCGACGCCAAGATCGTTGAGCTGAGCGGTGAGGAAGAGGGAGTTGGTGTCCTGCCGATGGGGCGTGAGCATCTCGGAGCCGGCGGCGATGATTTCAGCGATCATGATGGGGTGGCTTGGGTCCTCTGCGTGTCCGCAAGTTGCGGACACAGACTGGATTGCCTCCTTCCATCATAGAGAGTTTTGCGGAAGGCCGGGTTGGTTCGTGACGTTCTCGGCGGATTTGTATCTTCAGCGTGCCCGGCGAAAGGTGATGTTGATGCGGAAGGGGCCGGTGAGCGGATGGCCGCCCTGGGCGATGGGAGCGACGCCGTGGTAGACGAGGCGGGCGGGGCCTCCCCAGACCAGAACGTCGCCATGCTCAATGCGAATGCGGCGGGGCGTGTCGGTGCGGCGAAGAGTTCCGAGCAGGAAGGTGGCGGGAAGGCCGAGCGAGACCGAGACGATGGGATGGCCGTAGTCCTGCTCGTTCTTGTCCTGATGGAGGGAGAGTCGGGCGCCGATGGCGTAGCGGTTGATGAGGCAGCTGTTCGGGGTGAAGCCGGGGAAGCCTGCTCCGGCCGCAGCGCTTTGAGCGAGGTCGAGCAGCACGGCGGGGATCGCGGGCCAGGGGCGGTCGTTCGCGGGATCGATGGGGGAGTAACGGTAGCCGGTACGGTCGGTGGTCCAGCCGAGTTCGCCGGCGTTGGTCATGGCGACGGACATGGTGTGGCCGGCGGGGACGACCATGTGGCGGAAGGGTGAGGTGGTCTCGATGGATGAGACGGCCTCGAACAGGGCTGGGGCCTGATCGAGGCAGAAGGCGCGGAGGAGGGTGACTCCCTCGGCGAGCGACTCGATGGAGGGAGGGGTGAGCTCGGGGAAGAGAGAGACCTCAGCCGCAGGATTGTGGCCCTCGGTCTCGTGATTGTGATTGCTAGAGCGCATCGTGAAAGATCACTCCCAGGGTAAAGCGTCGGCCGGAGTGAAGCACGCTGACTCCGTGGCGCATCGCGACCCGGTAGACTCCGCGCGTGCCCTGCTGTGGGCGATGGTTGACGGCGAAGAGGACAGCCTCACCCTGGTTGAGCGGGACGACAGAGACACGGGACTGCATGCGGGGGCGCTGTTCGGTGAGGACGAACTCGCCTCCGGTAAAGTCTTCGACGGGACGGCTGAGCAAGAAAGCTGCCTGGATGGGGAAGACCTGGTCGCCGTAGAGGTCCTGATGGAGGCAGTTGTAGTCGCCAGCCTGGTATTGGAGCAGCAGCGGGGTCGGCTTGGTCTGGCCTGCGTCGTGGCAGAGCCTGCGGTAGCTCTCGTGGTCGGGAGGGAAGCGGTCCGGTGAGCCGAGGGCCTCGGTCCAGCGGCTGGCGATCTGCGCCAGAGGCGGGTAGAGCGATTCGCGGAGCGTTTGGATGAGCGAGGGAAGAGGGTAGGCGTAGTACTGGTATTCTCCTCTGCCGAATCCGTGCCGGGACATGACGACTTTGCTGCGGAACTGCGGTGGTTGGTCGTAGCCGGAGGCCAGTTCGATGCATTCTGCCTGGGTGAGTAACGGGCCAGTGAGGGCATAGCCTCGTTCGGTCAGCTGGCGGGAGAGTTGTTCCCAGTCGAGCGATGCGATCTTTTCTGCAAGGTTCATGAGGCTACTTTCGCCCGCGCTCGGAGAGGCGACACTCCGGTTTGTATCTTCGATGTAGAAAAGGAACCGGCAGCCAGAATCGGCTGCCGGTTCGATCGTCGTAGCGTGGGGAGAGAAAACTAGACCTTGGGGGCCCAGCCCTTCTCGTACTCGCGGCCCCAGTGCTTCTGGGCTTCGGCGTCGTTGAGGATGTGGCCGTTGGTGGGATCGAGGGTGAGGCCGCGGTTGACCTCCCACGCCACATTCGAGAGCTGCAGCATGGTGACGGCGACGTTGCCGACCTCGATGGGAGCGTTGAGCTTCTCGCCCTTCTGGATTCCGGCGATGAAGTTGGCGAAGTGGCGGTCGGTCATGGAGTCGGCTCCCACCGTATCGGACGACGACGCCGACTTCTCGGGCTTCTCGATGAACGATGCGGTCTTTGTGCCCTTGAGGTCGTAGATCTCGTAGCCGCTGCGATCGACGACGACGGTTCCGGTGGTTCCCATGATGGCCGAGCCGCGGTCGCGATCGTAGAACTTCATGCCCTGGCAGCACTTGCCCTCCCAGGAGATGATCTTGTCGTCGTACTCGTAGCTGGTGACCAGGGTGTCGTAGAACTGCCAGTCGTCCTTGAACTGATAACGTCCGCCGGAGGAGGAGATGTGTTTGGGGAAGTCGACCCCGAGGGCCCAGCGGCAAACATCGACCTCGTGCGTGCCGTTGTTAAGGGTCTCGCCGGTGCCCCAGTGCCGGAACCAGTGCCAGTTATAGGGGTGGTAGTTGTCCATGTATGCCTTGCGAGGCGCGGGGCCCTGCCAAAGATCCCAGTCGAGCGTGGCGGGCACGGCGGCGGGCTTGCCTGTACCGATGGATTTGCGGGTGTTGCTGTACCAGGCCTTGGCGTAGTACGGACGGCCGATGATGCCGTCGCGGATCTTGCCAACCACCTCGATGGTGTGGGGAGAGGAGCGCTGCTGGGTTCCCATCTGGACCAGCTTCTTGTATTTGTCGCGGGCGGCGACCAGCATGGCGCCCTCGGCGGGGTTGTGGCTGCAGGGCTTCTCGACATAGACGTTCTTGCCGGCCTCGAGGGCGAGGATCGCCATGGGGGCGTGCCAGTGGTCGGGAGTGGCGATGGTGACGGCGTCGATCTCCTTCAACGCCAGTACCTTGCGAAAGTCCTTCTGCGTGGTGGGCCTGGTTCCCATCGCAGCCTCGGCCTTACCGGCATACTTTTCGAGGATGGGAGTGTCGACGTCGCAAACGTAGCTGATACGGGCGTTCTTCTCGTTGGCCTTCAACGACGACAGATGAGCGTAGGCTCGGCTGTTGAGGCCGATGACGGCGAAGTTGACTCGATCGTTGGCGCCTGCGATCTGGGCGTAGCTCTTGGCGGTGGTGGCAACGGCGGCACCGGCGGCGGTCACCGCTGCGGTGTCGAGAAATTCGCGTCGGGTCATCATGGGTAGTCCTCTCAAGCGGCAGTTAGGGCGGTTTTCCTGATGCTGCGGCTCACCAGAAGGTTGTCGAATGCCATTTTCCTTGAGAGAAAACGGCGCAAACAATCTCGGCTCGCTCTGCACCTTCAGGAAAACCACTATAGTTCGAGCTTTGAAGCAATGGCAGGCAGGTATGCCCAAAGCGGTGCGCAATCAATGTACACGACCGAACGGAGGTTGAGCCAGAGGATGTTTTCTGCGCCGATTCCGATTCGGAGGAGGACACGCCTGTTAGCCGATCAGCGAGCGGCCCTCGATCTCAAGCGAGACGTGATAAAGAGCGTCGCGGGTAGCCAGGGCGGCGCAGCCGTCTTCGACGAAAGCCAGTCCCACCAGGTTGTTGCCGGAGACCACGAACGAGGCCTGCCGCGAGGGTGTGATGCGAACGATTCCGCGCTGCCCGCGCAGGCTGGCGGCGACGTAGAGATTGTCGTCGACGTCGAAGGCCATGCCCTGGGCGCGTCCCAGGCCCTGGTAGAAGACGCTGGTACTGCCGTCGCGGTCGATGGCGTGAATGGCCTGGTTGGACGAGGTAGTGGGGCCGGTGACGAAGAGGGTTCCGGCTGCGTTGAAGGCCAGATGATAGGCCGACATCGAGGGCTCAAGTGTGGCGAAGACGAAGATCTCGCGGTCGCGGTTGATCTTGAAGATGGTCCCGGAGCGGTCGCCGACGTAGAGGTTGCCCTCGTCGTCGAAGGCGATTCCGGTGGCGATGCCCATGCCTTCGGCGTAGGTAGTCATCTCGCCTTCGGGCGAGATGCGGTAGACGGTGCCCTCGGCGCGCGAGCTGGCGTAGAGATAGCCCTCGCGATCGAAGGCCAGGCCGGTTGGATTCATCAGCTCGCGCACGAAGGGAACCATCTGGAAGTCGCGCTGGATGCGGAAGATCGAGACCGGAGTCTCCTGGCCGCGCGATCCGGAGAGCGTCGTGAAGACCTGTCCTGTGGCATCGACCGCCGGGTTCGAGACGGGGTGAATATTCTCGGCCATGGGAACGGCGATGCTGACGGCGAGGGCGTTCGAGGTGCCGTTGCCGCGATGCAGGATCAGGTTGCCCGAGATGGTGCCCTCGGGGACCTGCACGGTGGCGCGGGTGGGGCGGCTGAGGAGGATGGGAGCGAAGAGGTCGCCGATGGTGGCATGCGGGGTGCGGCTGCCTGCGGGGTCGAGGTGCGTGCCGAAGACCTCGAGCTCTCCTCCGGGCATGGCTGCAATGGGAAGAACGCGGGTGAGGTGCGGAGCGTCGGCCGGAGTTGGATGGAAGAGGCTCATGGACACCTCAAGGGTAAAGCAATTTTCCTGAAGGTGGAGAGCGTCAGTGCTGTTCGTGTCGTTTTCCCTCCAGGGAAAACGACATGGAAGAACTTTACTCAGGTTAGAACTTCAAGGCGATGGTCTGCCGGCCGAGCGCAGTGGCCCGCGCGGCAGCGCCTGTTCTTCCTCCCAAATAAGTCAATACGCCCTAAACAAAGGTCTGGAAGATCTGGGCACAGACAAGCGCCAGCACGCCGGCGGCAACGTCGTCCATCATGATGCCCGTGCCCTCCGGAAGGCGTTCGAGCTGACGGATGGGAGGCGGCTTGAGAATGTCGAAGAGGCGGAAGAGAATCAGGGAGATGGCTGCATGCCGCCAGCCGGGAGTGATCGCGATGAGGGCGATGAGCTGGCCTGCGACCTCATCGATGACGACGTGGCCGGGATCTTCGCGGCCCGATTCGCGGGCGACGATCGTCGCTGCGGGAATGCCGATCAAGGTCACGAGGATCGCCGCCAGCACGGTGCCGGTGGTCAGGGCAGCGAACGAGGGATGAAGAGCGTGTGCGGCGCCGTACCAGAGCAGAAGCGCGGCGATGGAGCCATAAGTCCCGGGGCCCGGCTTGAGCAGCCCCGCGCCGAAGAAGGTTCCGAGCGTCCAGGCCCAGAGCGTCTTCTTCTCGATGGGAGGATGGATCTGTCTACTGGAGTTCGCCACCTAGCTCTCGTCGTCTTCGCGCTTGTTGCGCTGGGTACGCGCGAGCTCCTCGAGCAGGTCGGGGTCCTGGATGGGACTCGAGATCTTGTAGTCTCCCGAGGCCCACTTGCCGAGATCGAGCAAGCGGCAGCGGTCCGAGCAGAAGGGAAAGTTCTCGTTGTCGATCAGGACAACGTTGCGACAGGTCGGACAGAAGAGAGCCTTGGACATTGCAGTCTCGATTGTAAATCCGCGGCCTGCTGCGAGTCATTGCAACAGACCGCGGATATATTTTGTGGAGGATGGGAGCTGCCGCGCGGGCGCCCTGCGCGGGCCGCGCACCCTTCATGAGGCGTATACCGGCTTCGCCGTGGGCCTCCCGCTGGTCGGCGCGAGAATCTTTGCAAGCCACCAATGGGAGCCCACGCCTTGAGTGGCTTGATTCACGCTTAGACGATGGAGCGCAACAGCCCGCCCTCGGCCCGGAGAGCGGCGCCATTGGTGGCCGCTGAGAGCGGGCTGGCGATGTAGGCTACGAGATTCGCAATCTCCTCGCCTTCGATCAGGCGTTGCAGCAGGGAGCTTTGGCGATGCTTTTCGAAGAACTCCCGCTCGGCCTGCTCGGGCGTCGGGTTCTTGACGGAGGACATGCTCTCGAGGAATTCGATGATGGCCTCGGAGCGCGTAGGCCCGGGCAGGATGGTGTTGACCGTGACTGCCGTGCCCTTGGTCAGCTCGGCGAGGCCGCGTGCGATAGCCAGCTGCGAGGACTTGGTGACGCCGTAGTGGATCATCTCGGAGGGCGTCATGACGCCGGACTCCGACGAGATGAAGATGACGCGGCCCTGCTTGCGCTCGAGCATATGAGGGAAGTAGTGGCGCGAGAGGCGGACTCCGCTGAGGACGTTGACCTCGAAGATCTTGAGCCAGTCGGCATCGGTGATCTCGGCGAAGGGCTTGGCCTCGTAGATACCGAGGTTGTTGACGAGGATATCGGTATCAGGGACCTGCTGGATCAGAGCTTCCGCGCCCTCGGCTGTGGCGACGTCGGCGACGATAGGCTTCACGTTGGAAATTCCGGCGAGCGCCTGATCGAGCTTCTCTTTACTGCGGCCGGGAACCGTGACGGTAACGCCCTCCGCGGCGAGAGCCTTGGTGATGGCCAGGCCGATTCCTGCGGAGCCTCCGGTGACGATGGCGGTTTTACCTTTGAGTTGCAGGTCCATTTTTGTCTCTCTTTCCTACCTACTTAGATGGATGTCGAAGTTGGAGGGCTGGATTCACAGTGTAATAGGCTGAACGAATAGAAATATCTTGTTACAACTCTTGTCTAGCCTTTACAAACAATGATCTCCGTAGCGCGGCCTTGGTCCATGACTACTATGAAAAGCACTAACCGTTTCATGACCTTGATCGTAGATCGAAGGGCGCCAAGTTCAAGTACAAATGCGAACTTTACTCAATGATGCGCGCGACGACGTCGTAGTCGTGCGACTCGGTGATCTCGGCGCGGTAGAAGGTTCCGGGGACGAGTTCCTCGTGCGGGCCGAAGTCGTTGATGAAGACCTTGCCGTCGATCTCGGGGGCGTGCTGCAAAGTACGGCCCTCCCAGAGAAGCTCGGTCTCTTCCGACTCGCCTTCGACCAGAAGGTCGATCTCGCGTCCGACCCATTCAGCCTTGGCCTTGGCGCTGATTTTCTGCTGGAGCTTCATCAGCTTGCGGCGGCGGGCCTGGATGGTGCGTTCGGGGACCTTGAGCGCGGTGTCGAGCTCGAAGGCCTTCGCGCCCTCTTCGTCCGAGTAGGTGAAGACGCCGAGCCAGTCGATGCGCGCGGCCCTGATGAAGGACTCGAGTTCCTTGTAGTCCTCTTCGGTCTCGCCGGGGAAGCCGACGATGAAGCTGGTGCGGATGACGATGCCGGGAACGATGCGGCGCGCCTTTTCGATCAGTTCGAGGAAGATCTTGGCGTTGCCTCCGCGCTTCATGCGCTTGAGCACCGATGCCGAGGCGTGCTGCAGCGGAACGTCGAGGTACCTGGCGATGTTGTCGTGCCGGGCCATGGTCTCGAGCAGACGCGTCGTCACCTTGTTGGGGTAGGTGTAGAGAAAGCGCAGCCAGCGCAGGTTGGGCAGTACGGCCAGAGCCTCAAGCAACTGCGCGAGGCCGTCGGTGAGGCCGAGGTCTTCGCCGTAGCAGGTGGTGTCCTGGCCTATGAGGGTGATTTCTCGCACGCCCTGCGCGATAAGCTTTTCGGCCTCGGCGACTATCGAGGACAGGCGGCGTGAGCGGAACTTCCCGCGCAGCTGCGGGATGATGCAGAAGCTGCAGGGATGATCGCAGCCCTCGGCGATCTTGATGTAGGCGCTGGCTCGCGGAGTGGCCAGGATGCGCGGCGTCTCGTCGGAGTAAAGATACTCGGGCAGAGCGGCGGTGGTTCCATCCCATGCATCGCGGGAGAAGCGGCCCTGCTGCTGGCGCAGGTCGCCTTCGGGGCGGCTTGCAACCGTGGGCTGAGCGAGGGCGTTCTGCTCGATGGCGAGCTGGGCCGAGTCGGCCTCCGGGTGAGAGTGCTGCCGGACGGAGCTCTGGGCTCGGGCGGCCAGCGACTGCGACGAAGGAGAACTACCCTGGGGAAAGATGTTGAAGGGCGAGCCGGTTGCCGGAACCGGCTTGGGAACGAGTCCGGCCGCGGCGAGAATGGCCTCGAGCTCGCCGGTGCCGACGACGGCGTCCACCTCGGGGATGTTCTTCCGGATCTCGTCGCGGTAGCGCTCCACCAGGCATCCGGCGACGATCAGACGTTGCGCGCGGCCGCCATGGGACTGCTTGTGCCGCGCCATCTCGAGGATGGTGTTGACGGACTCCTGCTTGGCGGAGTCGATGAAGCTGCAGGTGTTGACGACCAGAATCTCGGCATCTTCCGCATTCGGCGTAAGTTGTCCCCCGGCCGAGTGCAGAAGCCCCATCATCACCTCGGAATCGACGAGGTTCTTGGGGCAGCCAAGCGAGACGAAGCCAATCCTGGGACGGGTCTGAGCATCCGCCGTGGAGGATTCGTCTCGGAGTGGAGCTTCAATAGTCGCCGGGGAAGTCACAGCCTTTTAGTTTACCAGAAGAGGGGTGTGATTCCTTCCGTCAAAACGGTTGTCGGGCAGTTGGGAACGACGACGACCTTTGCCGTGACCTCTTATGTGCGCCTCGGGTGACCTTGGTTTCAGAGCTGGCCAGCCTGCTGTTTCCGGAAACCGGAGTGGGGGGGGGCGGCTGTCACCCTTCGCCGCCGCATAGGGTAAAGGCGGCGGCGGATCTTATTTGTCAGGCATATGCTCTGAGCATAAAAATCTCCCATCGATGCCGCGCAGGTATGGCATCGATGGGAGATCCGTTGAGGCGCAGAGCAATTCAAATTGTAGAAAAATTCTCAACGTCCCGAAGAAATTATGGTTTTCGGGACTGCGGCAGAAGCACTTCCATCTTTTTGGAGCGGGTCTCAGGCCAGGCCGTTGCGTGCAATCACCTCGCGGTAGAAGTGCGCGCTGAGTTTGGGGGTACGTTTCTGGGTCTTGAAGTCGACGTAGTGGATGCCGAAGCGATAGGCGTAGCCGTCGGCCCACTCGTAGTTGTCCATCAGACTCCAGCAGAAGTATCCCTTCACCGGAACGCCTTCGCGGACGGCGCGATGGAGCTGGGTGAGATAGCTGCGCAGGTACATCACGCGATCGGTGTCGTAGACGTGTCCGTCGGGGGCGAGGACGTCGGAGGAGGAGGCTCCGTTTTCGGTGATGTAGATCTCCCTGATTCCCCAGAGCTCGGAGGCGAGCTTGGGGCTCCAGTAGAGGGCCTCGGGACCGGTGTGCAGCCAGGAGCTCATCATGTGCGGGAAGGACGCAGGCATGGGCACGAGGGCGTAGCCCGCGGGGGAGTCATCGGCGCGAACGTACTGCGGGGTGTAGATATTGATGCCGACGAAGTCGAGTGGCGATCCGATAGCCTTCAGATCTTCCGGGGTAAACTTCGGGGCGTCGGCCCCGGCGTGCGCGAGATAGGCGTCGGTGTAACGGCCTTCCATAATGACGGTGAGGTAGCCGGCGTTGGTCTCGCGGTAGGCCTTGGCGGCGGCGACGATGTGCTCGGGGGTCTCGATGACGGGCACGCAGGAGTTGGCGTTTTCGGCGATCCCCACCCTGGTTCCGGGACGGGCATGCGCGCGAATCGCCTGAACGCCGAGACCGTGGGCGAGCACGGCATGATGGCGCACCTGGTTGACCTTGCCTGCGGAGAGCTTCAGCCCAGGGGCGTGGCGGCCGTCGCGGTAGCCGATGTCCACGAAGGAACGCATCTCGTTGAGCGTCATAAAGTGCTTCACGCGGTCGGAGAGGTGCTGGGCGACGTAGCCGGCGTAGTTGGCGAAGGCCTCGGACGTATCGCGAGACTGCCATCCCCCCTTGTCCTCGAGGGCCTGGGGAAGGTCCCAGTGAAAGAGCGTGCAGTAGGGCTGAATGTTGTTGGCGAGCAGCTCATCGACCAGGCGGCTATAGAAGTCGAGCCCCTTTGAGTTCGGTGTGCCCTTGCCTTGAGGGAAGATGCGCGGCCATGCGACCGAGAAGCGGTAGGTCTTCAGCCCCAGCGCCTTCATCAGCTGTACGTCTTCCTTGTAGCGGTGATAGTGATCGTCGGCGACGTCGCCGGTGTCGCCGTTGTTGGTCTTGCCCGGAGTATGCGAGAAGGTGTCCCAGATGGAAGGGCCGCGGCCGTCTTCTTTGACGGCGCCTTCTACCTGATAGGACGCCGTCGCCGAGCCCCAGAGGAAGCCTTGGGGAAAACGCTGGGGCGCGGGGGCCGCCGTGTGATGAGTCGCGGGCGCCACGGAGGCGAGCGCGGGAAGAGCCGATGGAACGATGGCAGCGGAGCCGAAGAGCTTGGCAAATTCACGTCTGGAAAATCGATTGAGCACCGGGGGCTTGTCCTCATATCAGGCTGTCAGGAAGTTTAGCCGTTTTCAAAAGGGCGTGCCAATCAGGGCGTTGTGGGGAGAGCGGCTCCCAGGCGGCTGGCATCGTCGCCCGTCCTGCGGCGAATCCAGCGGTTCATCGGCTCGGAGTAGAGGGCGGCGACGAGACCTCCAAGGATACCGGCCAGAACGATGCTGGCGAGGAAGAGCGGAAATACCGCGGTCATCGGCTTGCCCAGATGAAGAAAGAGAGCAAACAGCGGCAGGACGACGAAGATATGCGTGAGGTAGATCTCGTAGCTGCGACGTCCGAGGGCCAGCAGGGGAGAGAGCAGCTTCGGCGCGCGCCACTCTGTCTGCGCGATGGCTGCAATCACGAGCGAGGTGCCGATGGCGAGAGCCGTCATGTTGAGGCCATTGCGTCCCAGGCCCCAGGCGTAGGCCTTGAGGGAGAAGCAGAGGCTGAAGATTAATAGCGCGGCTCCGGTAGCTCCGCAGAGAGCGATCGCAGCTTTCGAGAGACGACGGTGATCGGCGAGCAGAAGCGCGGTGAGGCATCCCAGCGCGATGGCGTCCATGCCTCCCAGGTACGAGTACTCGCGCCAGACCGGGTTCGGATTGAAGGCCTTGGCTCTTGCGAAGGGGCCCGCAATGATGAAGAGCATCAGCAAAGGAACGAGCAGCTTCCTGATTTTTAGAAGGCGTGATGCCAGCGGGAAGAAGAGATAGAACATCTCCTCCACCGAGAGCGACCAGAGGATGTCCCAGCCGGCAGGAAGATAACCGCGTGCGGCTTCGAGCCGGTTGATGTGGAAGGTGAGGGCGGCCAGGAGAGCGCGACCGAGTCCGCCGGTCCTGGGAGAGACGACATAGCCCTGCACATCTCCTAGATGAAGCCCGCTGAGGACCACGAGCAGAAGCAGCAGCAAGGGGGCGATGCGGGCGAAGCGGAGAGCATAGAAGTCGCGGATCGACAGATCGCCAAGCGATCCCCAGCGACGAAGGCTGGTCGAGGTGATCAGAAAGCCGGAGATCACGAAGAACATCTGCACGCCGAACTGGCCGTTCCATACCAGCGACAGGACCAGCTGCGGCGGCAGACCTTTGGTATACGGGACCTTGGCCGAGAGCAGCCGCATGTTGACGTGGTTCATCAGCACGAACAGGATCGACAGGCCGCGCAGAAGGTCGATGCCGTCGATGCGGCTCCAGCTCCGGGAGGGCTTCATGTCTCCGTATCGTACAGCGTGGTTTGTGCAGGCGCTCGCCATCGTAGGCGGTCTTCTCGTTCGCCGCACTGTTCCAGTTATCCCAACCCTGGGGGGCGAGGGTTGGCGGCAGATCCGTGTTGAGGTACATGACGCGAGGATGACCTGCCGGCCGGGTCTGACCTACGCCTTGATTCCCATCATGCGAATGATCGCAAGGGCATTCGAAGACGGATTGACTCCAGGTTTGAGGCGGAAGTCGAAGGCGAGGGGATCGTTGGGGTCAGGGCTGGCCATGTGTAGGTTGATGCCGTGGTTCTTGTCGTCAGCCAGCACAGTCAGGGCGAGATCGTGCGTCGAAAGAGCTCCCAGCGCGCCGTTCTCGACGAGGATGCGCAGCACAGCCTCGGCGGCGAGGCTGCGGTCCTGCGAGTTGGTGCCGCTGAAGAGCTCATCGACCAGAAAGAGAGTCGGAGAGGTGCGGCTAAGGGTGAGGATAGCTTCGAGTCTCTGTACCTCCGCGAGAAACTTCGACTTGCCCTCGGCGAGCGAATCGGTGAGGGCGAGCGATGCTCCGATGGCGAGTGGCGTCAGGCGCAGCGAGGATGCGCGCACAGGAGCGCCGGCATAGGCCAGCACAGCGTTCAGGCCGATGGCGCGCAGAAGCGTCGACTTGCCGGCCATGTTCGATCCGCTGATGAGATAGAAGCGGGTGGACGCGTTGAGGGTGATGTCGTTGCGCACGCAGGTCTGCTCCGGAAGCAGCGGATGGCCGAGTGCGTTTGCCTCGAAGGCGGCAGGCGCTGTGCCGGATTCGAGCGTGGGATAGACATCCTGCGGGTGCTCGAAGGCATAGTTGGCCAGGGCGACGAGCGCCTCGAACTCTCCCCAGGCCGCGATCCACCGCCGCATCTCGGAGCCGTATCGGCGCTTCCAGTTGGCGATCGCGATGGCGGCGTGGGTTCCAGCCGAGATCAGCAGCGAGACGACGTAGAAGTACTGCGAGTTGCGCTGATCGACGATGACGAACTGATTCTGGATGCTGCGCAGAGAGGAGGTCGCGCGTACCGGTTCCCGGCACATCTGTTGCAGGGCGAGAAGACGGGCACAGTGGAAGCTCTGTTGGTCGAGCAGAGCGATGCCGTCCGCGAATAGCTGCATCTGGTTGGCGACGCGCGAGGCCTCGAGGATGGGTACTACTCGGCTGCGCACACGAAGCGCCACCGCGGCCTGGACGGCGAAGATGACGGCGACGTTCGGCAGCAGCGTAGACCATTCGCGAGGATGAAGCAGCCCGGCCAGCAGCACTGCGAAGAGAGAGAGCGATGCGGCGATGAGAGTCCAGCGAACCGCAGGATGAAAGCTGGGAGGCGGATCATCCAGCCACTCGTCGAAGACCGACGCTGCGACCTGATGAAAGCGCGAGGGCCCTAGCAGGGCGATCTGTTCGCGTAGTTCGGTCAAGGGTGCGAGCTCCCGAACCGCCTGCTGCCGCTCGAGAGTCTGCTGCGCTCCTGCGGGCTCAAGAAGAGCCTGTGCCAGGCCGCGCTGGCCGATGCCGGTGCGTGTGGTGGCAAGCAGGGCGAAGAGGGAGTTCGTCCCCAGGACGTTCAGGTCGCGCGCGTAAAGATGCTCCGGGTGGAGGAACTCTTCGCCGGTATTTCCGGATTGCGTCTCGGAGCCGTTGGCGCGAGCGAGATTCGTCTCGTGAAAGACCGCGAGGCGTTGCAGCTGAAGCGACTGGGCTCGGAGCCGAAGATAAAACGGCAGGCCGAGGACGAAGGCGCCGACGGGGACGAGCGCAAGCCAGCGCGGAATATCGAAGTCGTGTGCGACGAGCGCGACGGCAAGTGCGGCGCAGAGAAGAAGGAAGATCCGCATCGTCGCGCGGCGCGACGAAACCCTCTTCTGCTCGCGCTCGAGCGATGATAGCCGCTCGCGATAGAAGGCCTGCAGCTCTTCGTTGTTGGTCGGTGGGAGCATCGTGTGTTGTCCAGAGTAGCAAGCGTCCGGTGGGGATGCGCGCGTCGTTCGGCGATGGTAAACTACTCCTGTGCCGGGTCCTACGCGACGTAATCCCGCCAACCCCGCCAGGTCCGGAAGGAAGCAACGGTAACGGGTCATTACGGGCGCAGTGGGTAGCCCGGTACTTTTTCTTTGCCTCAAGGGAAGGGTGAGGCTTGTTGCGCCATGGCGCAGTGGGTAGGCGGTGGGTACTCCGATACTTTCTTTGCCTTGAGCTCCCCCAAGAAAGACTAGCGTGCGATGGCGCAGCAGGTAGGCCCGGTATTTTATTTGCTCACACCTGTGTGAGCCCTGCCCGTTCCTTCGAAGTGACACGCCGGTCATTCTTAGAGACAATGGTTCATGTTGCGTTAATAGCAATTCAGAACGATGTCGAGCGTTGAGGTGAAGGTTTGAGTCTGAAGTTGATGCCGCGGGCCCAGGTGCGGGCGAAGATCTCCTCCGTTGGAAGCTATGTTCCACCCCGGTTACTGACGAACGCCGATCTGGAGAAGATGGTTGAGACCAACGATCAGTGGATCGTCGAACGCACGGGTATCCGTGAACGCCACCTGGTCGATCCCGGCGTAGCCACCAGCGATCTTGCCGTAGAGGCTGCGAAGTGCTGCCTGGCCAAGCGCGGTGTCGATGCCAACGACGTTGAGGTCATCATCGTCGCCACCGTCACTCCGGACATGCTTTTTCCGGCGACCGCCTGCCTGGTGCAGGACAAGCTCGGAGCCAAGTCCGCCTGGGGATTCGATCTGTCGGCGGCCTGCTCGGGATTCCCGTATGCCCTGCAGGTGGGAGCCAAGCTGATCGAGAGCGGAATGCACAAGAAGGTGCTCGTCATCGGCGCCGATGTAATGAGCTCCGTCATTGATTACACCGACCGCGCCACCTGCGTCATCTTCGGCGACGGAGCGGGAGCGGTGCTGCTTGAGCCATGCGAGGAGGGCGAGATCGGCCTGATCGATTACTGGCACGAGATCGACGGCTCCGGAGCCGTGGCCCTGAATATGCCGGGTGGAGGAAGTCTTCATCCCCCGACGGCAGAGACCGTGGCCAAGAAGATGCACTATGTCCACCAGGACGGCCAGGCGGTCTACAAGTTTGCCGTGCGCAAGATGGCCGAGGCCGCCGAGACGGTGCTCCAGCGCAACGGCGTCGCGGGCAGCGAGCTCTCCTGCTTCATTCCTCACCAGGCCAACCGGCGCATCATTCTCTCGACCGCCGATCGGCTAGGATTGTCCGAGGACCGCGTGGTCATCAACATCGACCGCTACGGGAACACCACGGCTGCAACTATCCCTTTGGCGATGCAGACGGCCCTCGACGAGAAGCGCCTGAAGAAGGGCGACCTGGTGCTGCTGGCCAGCGTGGGAGCCGGATTTACGGTCGGTGCGACGCTGCTGCGCTGGGAGTTCTAAGCGAACACACTTCTTCAAGGGAAGAGGGGCGTGACTTCGGTCGCGCCCCTCGTGTTTTTCTCCAAGGTCAGGTCGTGGGGTGGCTCTCGGGCGCGGGGTCGCGAGAGGAGGTGCCTATGCTCTTCGATGTGCGATAGAGCTGCCAGAAGGCGATGACACAACTCAGAATGATTGCGCTCCACATGACGATCAGGATGGGGGTAGCGTATTTGTCCGAGATCCTGTCCCAGAACTTCAGAATCGATCTTCCGTAGTAAAGGCCCAGCCCGGCGGCGATCAGGTGACGCGCCGTTCGGCTGATAGTGAAGGCGGTCATGAACTTCCGCTGCGACATCTTGAGCGCTCCCGCCGCCAGGACAAACGGAGCCAGCGGCATCGGCGGGGGTAGGATCGCGGGCAGGGCGACGGCCAGGATGGCGTGGCGCTCCATCCAGTCGCAGATGTGCCGGAAGATGCGAGGCGGGACGCGCTTCTCGAGAAAGGCCATGCCGCCCGACAGGCCGACGCGGTAGCTGAGATAGCCACCCACGGCAGAGCCTATAGAGGCGACGACCACCATCAGGATCCAGTTGGCGTGCCGGGCGGCCATCAGGATCAGCATGATGTCGGTCACCCCGGGGATGGGCAGCGGGATAAACGACGAGTCGACGATGGAGACGAGGAAGAGCCCGAAGGGACCGAAGGCCAGCATGAAGTGCATCAGGGGAGAGTGCTTCGGTGCGAACGCCATGACCTTGTCCGCGGCTCGTGCCGCGGAGTCAGCCACGAAGAGGGTGGCGCTCGCCCTGGTCATACAGAATTGGACGCTCGACAGGGCCAGCAAGTCGCGCAGGACAAGCAAAAACTGATGAGAGCGATGGCCTGCCGGCCGGGCCCACTGCGCTCGGCCACCCCCACAAAGGAAGACCTGTTTGTGGGGACCCCGGTACGAGCGGTCACTTCGTGGCACGTGTACTCCCTTCGGGGTGAGCTCCCCTTGGTCGCTTGCATCGACCGGAGGGAGACCCAGGGCGAAGCCGGTATACCGTCACGAAGGGTGGGCCGCCGGAGTGGGGCTCCGCTCTTCTTTATCCCAAACAAGAATGTCGATACGCCCTAGAGAAAGCGAAGCGAGGGAAGCGGCGGCAGGATCTCCTGCTCGGCGGCATAGCGGCGGAAGAGGTCGATCGCGCGAATGCACTCCGGGGTGAGGATGTAATGGATGTTTAGGGATAGGTAGTGATGGATGGTCTCAGGGGGAACGGCAATGCGGAGTGTCCACTCCTCAACCAAGTCGTCGATGTGAGCGAGACCGTGGTCGCGCGAGGCGACGAGGTGTTCGGCGAGCTGGGCGGAGGTAAGGCTCGACTGGGCGATGGCCTCCGGCCGTGCCGCCCAGACCGCCGCCACCCAGGGCAGCCCGGTATGGGTGCGCCACTCATGCGCCAGGTCGAACCACTGGCAGGGTCCGACGGCCGCTTCGATCTGGCTGCGGGCCTCGAGCGCCAGCAGGGCCGGATCGCCGATGAGAAGCGCGGCGTCCGCCTGGCCGAGCATGGCGATGGGGTCGGCGGACGAGGTCACAAAGCTCGGTTCGGTGCGGAAGAAGCTGCGGAAGAGGATCTCGGCGTAGGTGCGCGAGCTGCGTGAGGCGTTGTCGGCGGCGACGGTGCGGACGGTCTCGAGGGTGTGCGGATCTTTAACGATCAGTTGAATGGAGCGGACGCGGTCGAGCGAGGCGATGGTGCATCCGGGCACCACGACAAGATCGGGGGTGAGGGCTGCGATGGGGATCAGGCCCAGGTCGGCGCGACCGGCCAGAAGCTCGTCGGCGCAGAGCGCGGGCCGCATGTAGCGAAGATCGTAGTGTTCGGAGAGCTCCTGGGAGAGTGGAGGGTGCTCGAAGTCCCACATCAAAGGAGCGGGATTAAGAAAATTGATCGCGGCTACGCGTACGGGATGGAGTGAGGCGCCCAAAGGTCTAGTTTAGGAGATGCGGGCGATCGCGGGGAAGATGCGGTGTGTGCGATCTCCGAACCCTTGACCTCCTGATGGACAAATTCCAATCCGCGATCTTGGGATGGCCACGCGCAGTGGGCCCGCGCGGCAGCGCAATTCTTCGCCCCAATTATGTCGCTGGCATTCAAAAGATAAAAAAGAGAGACTGGCAGAGAGGTGCGAGGACCAGATGCGATGGAGCTTCTGACGCGAATCGGACGATTGCTTTATGGTGTGGCGATGCTGGTCTTCGGCCTGCAATGCCTGTCGAGCGGGAGCGGAAGGAAGGTTCTGGTTCCGTCGGTGGGGCCTCCGTGGACCCAGTCGGAACGCGGCCTCGCCCTGGTGGTTGGGATGGGGTTAATTGCGCTGTCCATCTGCCTGATCACCCAAGGGTATGGGCGAGTGGCGGCGAACACTCTGAGCATCCTGATCCTGCTTCGCGCGCTGTTGTTCTACATGCCTCAGTTGATCGCCCATCCGCATGATCCCCGGCTTTGGACCTCGACCTTCGAGCTGGTGGCGCTGGGAGGCGCGGCTCTGGTGATGGCGAGGACCATGCCCGCTCTGGAGCCTTCGAATTATCGCAAGAGGAGAGTGAGCTCCCGGAGGATTCTTCCGGAGCTGGGGCGCTGGCTCTTTGCGGTCGCGCTGATCGTCTTCGGAGTGCTGCACCTGATGTATCCGAAGTTCATCGCTGCTCTCATCCCCGGCTGGATTCCGGCACATCTCGTCTGGACGTGGGCGACCGGCATCGCCTTCCTTCTGGCTGCCATCAGCCTGGCGGCGCGGCGTCAGGTCCGGCTCTCGGCGAATCTGCTGGGCATTATGTTCCTACTCTGGGTGCTGGTGCTGCACACGCCCCGCGTACACCGGGCTTACCTCAACGGCAACGAGTGGACCAGCGAGTTCGTGGCCCTGGCGATGAGCGGAGCCTCGTTCGTGTTAGCCGGTGCTCTCTCCGGCCGCGGCCTGCCTGACCTTGGTGGTATGGCGGGAGCCTGCGGCGCGTGATAGGGAGTAGATGTGCCGTACCAGGTGTACGCGCGGAGAGGTCCCGCAGATGCTTGAGGAGATTCAGGAGAAGATCGGCTTAACTGTAGCCGAGCAGGAACAGAAAAGGATGGCGCAGCTGGCATGGCTGGCCTTGATTCTGACCCCGGCGATGGGCTCCACGCGGACCTGGCGGGCGATGCAGCGTCTTGCCCGTCCGGAGCAGATGTTTTCGGCCTCCCTGACCGAGCTCGAAGGCTTGGGAATGCCTTCGCACTCGGCGCAGTTCGTCTTCGAGGGCAAGGCTCGCGCGGCGGCCGAAGATGAGTGGGCCCGCGTGACGGCAAACGGAGGCACGATCCTGACGCCGATCGATGAGGAGTATCCGCAGCGTCTGGAGGAGATCTACGATCCTCCTGCCGTGCTTTGGATCCGCGGTGATTTGAGCCTACTGGCGCGCCCCGGGATCGCTGTCGTCGGAACCCGCCATCCCTCGAGCTATGGAGCCGGCATGGCCGAGATGCTCTCGCGTGATCTGGCGGCACGCCGGTTGACCATCCTGAGTGGAATGGCGCGCGGGGTCGATACGGCGGCGCATAAGGGAGCGCTCGAGGCCCGTGGAAGGACGGTCGCGGTCTGGGGAACCGGAATCGACGTCATCTATCCCAAGGAGAACAAGCGGCTGGCCGAACAGATCCTTGAAGGGGGCGGCGCGATCGTCAGCGAGTATCCCCTGGGGACCTTTCCGGCGCCCCAGAACTTCCCCATCCGCAACCGCATCTTGAGCGGCATGAGCGTGGGGGTCCTGGTGATCGAGGCCGGCGAGCACAGTGGAACCCGCATCACGGCGCGGCTCGCCATGGAGCAGAACCGCGACGTCTTCGCTGTTCCCGGCAACGTGACTAACAAGAACGCCTGGGGGCCTAACACGCTGATTAAACAGGGCGCAAAGCTGACCGCCACTTGGGAGGATGTATGGGAGGATCTACCCTCCCAGATCCGGCTCCAGCTCGAAGAAGAGATGGGGGCCAGAACCGGGGGTGAATCGAATTCGGAGAAGGCCGCATCCTTATTTAACGAACCGCGGCTGTCGGATCACGAACGGATGGTGATGGCCAGACTGAGGCAGGACGAAGCGACGCAGCTGGATGAGTTGATCGAGAATCTCGACGGCCAGATGGGCTCGGGAGAGATCTTTACGGCGCTCTTTGAGCTTGAGCTTTCCGGCCGGGTGCGGCAGTTTCCAGGCAAAAACTATGTCCTGACCATGTGAGGGCGGTGGAAAAACTTTGAGTTTAGCGATTTAAGCCAACTGTTTTGTTGCGTTTGACTGTTTTATTCATAGGTTTGTTTTTGGTGGTGGGCAGGGAGGCCGATGATAACTTTTCGCCGATGGAAGCGTCTGTCCGGCATTGTAGAGAGATGACGTGCCCGGCAAAACCGTGTTAGGTTCGCAAGGGAATCTTCGCAAAGAACGAAGAAAAGAAGAATGCAAGCGCGAAGTGAGTGAAGTTGGCACCTCTTTGCGCAGGATGATGGAACGTTTTGCCGCGTGCGGACGTTCTTCAACAACGAAGGGAAGCAATGGCTAAGTCATTAGTGATCGTAGAGTCGCCGGCGAAGGCGAAGACGATCGGAAAATATCTCGGCAGCGACTACCTGGTGGAGGCCTCGATCGGCCACATCATGGACCTGCCCAAAAACGACATTGGTGTCGAGCTGAAGAGGAGGACCTTCGAGCCGACCCTGATCGTTTCTCCTGGCAAGGAGAAGGTCGTCGACCGGCTGAAGAAGCTGGCGGCGAAGGCCGATATCGTCTATCTCGCACCTGACCCGGACCGCGAAGGCGAGGCCATCGCGGCGCACCTTTCGATGCAGCTGCTGCCTATAGTTAAGGATAAGAACAGAGTCCGCCGGGTCACTTTTAATGAGATCACCCAGAAGGCTGTCAAGGCCGCCTTCGAGCACGCCCGCGACGTGGACGAGAACCTGGTCGACGCGCAGCAGACTCGCCGCGTGCTGGACCGCCTGGTGGGCTACCAGATCTCGCCGCTGCTATGGGACAAGGTGCGCCGCGGATTGAGCGCGGGCCGCGTCCAGACGGTGGCGCTTCGCCTGATCGTCGAGCGCGAGCAGGAGATCAACGACTTCAAGCCGGTCGAATACTGGACCATCGATGCCGATCTTCTGCCCGGAGCCGGCAAGCAGGGATTTACGGCGCGGTTCGTTGGAGTCAACGGCGTTCCCTCGCGCGTCGCCAACGGTGTCGATGAGAGCGGCAAGGAGCAGTTCCTCGCGAACGCCCTGCCGGATAAGGACGCCGTCGACGAGATCGTCGGCGAGCTCGATGCCGCGAAGTGGACGGTGCGCTCGGTCGAGAAAAAGGAGCGGCGCAACAACCCTAAGGCCCCCTTTACCACCAGCAAGCTGCAGCAGGAGGCTGCCGGCAGGCTCGGCTTCAACGTGCGCCGGACGATGGGCGTGGCGCAGCGTCTCTATGAGGGAGTCGAGTTGGGAAGCGAGGGCACCGTCGGGCTGATCACCTATATGCGTACCGACTCCATCCGGGTCAGCCCGGATGCCATCGCCGACGCCCGCGAGTACATCGGCAAGCTGGGGCCGGACTACCTGCCCGCCAAGCCGAATGAGTTCGCCGGTAAGAAGCAGGTCCAGGCGCAGGACGCCCACGAGGCCATCCGGCCCACCTCGGTGCGGTTTACCCCGGACTCCATCCGTCGCTATCTGTCGGACGAGCAGTACCGTCTTTATAAGCTGATCTGGCAGCGCTTCGTTTCCAGCCAGATGACGCCTGCGGTCTTCGATCAGACGACCGTCGAGATCGAGGCCAAGGCCAGGCTCAGCTATGACTTCCGGGTGAGCGGAAGCGTTCTGAAGTTCGACGGCCATCTGAAGTTTGAGGAAGAGGAGAAGCGCGCCCGTCAGGCCGCCAGGGACAGGGCCGCCCGGGAAGAGAAGGCCGAGAAGCTGGCGCAGCAGGGCGATGCCGAGGCCGAGGGAGAAGAGGATGTCGAGCGCCGTCTGCCGGAGCTTGCTGCCGGCGAGGCTCTGAAGCTAGAAAAGCTCGACCCGGAGCAGAAGTTTACCCAGCCCCCGCCCCGCTACAACGAGGCCAGCCTGGTGAAGACGCTCGAGGAGAAGGGCATCGGACGTCCTTCGACTTACGCCTCCATCATTAATACAATCCAGGATCGCGATTACGTGAAGAAGATCACCGGCCGGTTTGTGCCGACGGAGATCGGCATCGTCGTCACCAAGCTTCTGGTCAAGAACTTCCCCTACATCTTCGATACGCAGTACACGGCCACGCTCGAGGGCGAGCTGGACGCGGTCGAAGACGGACAAGAGCGCTGGACCGATCTTCTCAGCGGCTTCTACGACCACTTTGAGAAGGAGCTCAAGGTCGCCGAGAAGCACATGGAAGATATCAAGCGCATGGAGGAGCCCACCACAGAGCTGTGCGAGAAGTGCGGCTCGCCGCTGATTCTGAAGTGGGGCAAGTTCGGCAGCTTCTACTCCTGCTCAAACTTCACCAAGTCGAAGCCGATGACGGTCGCTGCCGGTCCCTGGAAGAAGGACCCGAAGGCAGTGGTCAAGAAGATTACCTCGGCCTTTACCTTCCCCATGACGGTGAAGGCGGTGACCGAGGACGTGACCGGCTTCACCCGTGAGGCTGCCGATGCCAGGGAGCTGACCTCCGCTCTCACCGAGGCGCAGGGTAAGGGCAAGAAGATCGCCGTCGAGACCTTTAGCTGCGACTTCACCAAGGAGAACTACGCCTCCAAGCCTGACCTGAATGCCCCCGGAGCCGATGAGGCTGCGGAGGAGGAGTTCTGCGACAACTGCGGCCGGGTGATGGTTCTGCGCAACGGACCTTGGGGTCCATTTATGGCCTGTCCCGGATACAACGAAGATCCTCCGTGCAAGACCATCCGCAAGCTCACCCAGAAGGTGCAGCAGAAGCCCCCGGTGCAGCTCGAAGAGGCATGCCCCAAGTGCGGCAAGCCCCTTCTGCTGCGCAACGGCCAGTATGGGGAGTTCATCAGCTGCAGCGGCTACCCGAAGTGCAAGTACATCAAGCAGGATCTGCTGGAGGTGAAGTGCCCGAAGTGCGGTGGCGATATCGCGGCCCGCAAGACCAAGCGCGGCGATGTCTTCTACGGCTGCGTGAACTATCCTAAGTGCGACTTCGCCTCCAACCAGAAGCTCATCAACGAGACCTGCCCGAAGTGCGACAGCGCCTATCTGCTTGAGGTTGGGAATGACAAGGGAACCTTCTGGGTCTGCCCCAATAATCAGGAGGCACTACCGAAGCGTCGCAAGCGGAAGGGTGCTGAAGAGGAGCCCGTTCCTACCGCTCCGCCCTGTAGCTACGAGAAGTGGGTGGGGAGTGCGGTGCCGAAGACCGAAGGGGCGGCAGCCTGATTCTTTCAGTTTTGCTTTAGGAAGTACCGCGTAGGTTATTCAAAATATGATGAAAATGGATGGCAACGGCTGCGGATGCGTAACTGATCCTGAAACTCTGTGAGATGCGGCGGGAGGAGACTTTACGGGCCTCCCGGCGATTTATGGTCTTTGACTTCCAGCCCAAGACGCTTGAGGAGCTTCGCGCCGTCTCCCCCGACATCACCTCTCCGTTACATGCCGCCTGGCGTCAAACCATCAGCTATTGGGAGATGGCCCATTCGCTGATCCTCTGTGGCGCTCTCGACACCGACCTCTTCCTGGACTCCGATGGCGAGGGCATCCTGATCTATGCCAGGTACCACCACTGGCACATCGAGACCGAGCTGCAGTCCGGCAATCCCTTCATGCGCAACACGGCAGCGCTCATTGAGCGTCATCCGGCGGCAGCCAAGGCTCCATGAAGTCTTCGTCAAGAACTTCGCTCCCGACAAGATCTAGCCGGGTTTCTTTTTTGCACCGTTTCTGTTACAACGGACAAAGAGTCTTGTAACACTGGTGAACTGGGCCGGGTCCTCGGGCGTTGCTGTAAATTATTGAAAAGATGGGTTTCAGACTATGGCGAAGGCAGTTTGGAACGGTCAGGTCCTGGCCGAGAGCGAGACGTTCGAGACAGTGGAGGGGAACGTTTACTTCCCGGAAGAGACGGTTCGGCGTGAATTTCTGAGATCCAGCTCGACCACCTCCAGCTGCCCGTGGAAAGGGCAGGCCCGGTACTTCACCATCGTTGTCGATGGCCAGGAGAACCAGGACGCCGCTTGGTACTATCCCGACCCCAAGCCCGCCGCACGTAACGTCAAGCATCACATCGCCTTCTGGCGTGGCGTCGAAGTCACCAAATAAGTAGAGATCTTCAATAGTCTAGGCCGGATCCGGGACGTGCTGTGGCGCGACCTGAGTTAGTACGCTTGTGCCGGCTCGAGGGGAAGCCGGACCTGAAAGCAGGTTGCACCGGGACTCGACTCCACGTGGATGTAGCCGGAGTGGCGCTCGAGAATACGCTGCACCGTATCCAGCCCTAATCCAAGCCCTCGTCCTGGAGCCTTGGTGGTATAGAAGGGCTCGAAGATGCGGCTCTTCAGCTCCGGATCGATACCTGGCCCTGTATCCCAGACCTCGATAAAGGCCATGTGACCGTGTAGCTGCGTACAAATCCGCAGGGTGCCCCTATCCGGCATCGCTTCGATGGCGTTTTCGATAAGCGCGGTCCAGACCTGGTTGAGCTCGCGCCCGTAGCCTCCGATGGGAGGCAGTGTCGGGTCAAAGTCGGTGACGACCTCGATGCCCTCGAGCCTGGACTTGAACATCGCCAGCGTGTTTTCGATCGACTGCGCCAGATCGATATCCTGAATCGGTGCCTGGTCCATGTAGGAGTAGTCCTTGATGGCGCGGATCAGGTCGAAGATGCGGACGGTCGAATCGACCACGGTCTCGGCCATGCGCTCCACGCGCAGCGAGCTGGCAAAGGTGGCGATGGCAACCGGAAGAGACGCCGGCGAGGCCACGGTCGCGAGCTCATCGAGCTGTGTGGTGGATACCCCCGTCTCCGCCAGAGCAGGCGCGATCGCCCAGGGGTTTGAGATCTCATGCTTATCGAGCCAGCCCAGCAGATCGACTTCACGATCGCTGACGGCGAGTGTGTCGCGAGCGGCTGAACGCTGCTGCTCCTGATCGGAGAGAGCCGACCGCGTCCGCGTAACCCAGGAACGGTAGAGCGAGGTCTCGGACTCGGAGAGGCAGAGATTGCCCATGCGATACTTCTGATCGCCATACTGCCGCAGTTCGGAGAAGAGGCTCGACGCGGAGCGCTGTGCCGCCGAGGCGGGGTTATTGAGCTCGTGTGCCAGGTTGGCGGCCAGCTTGCCAAGAGCGCCCAGCTTCTCCGCCTGCTGCTCGATACGCGTTACCTCCCGGACCCGGTCCATCATCGTGGTGACGCACCTTTGAGTCATCGAAGGAATCTTCGCGAGCATGTCGGGAAAGAGATCCTCGTGAATCTGGAGCGACCAGCCTGAGCCTACAAGATAAGCCTCACCGGTGTAGATTTTCATGCGCGAGTAGGGCAGCTTACCCGTCATCTGTCCTGCCCGTCCGACCCAGAAGGCCATTGGACCGGAATGGTGACGCCGCACATGAACCTCTCCCCTGAGGATGAAGATCATGCGGTCGCAGGGCGATCCCTCGCAGAAGACCATGGCACCGTCCTCGCCCATGCTCTCAACGCCGTTGACGGCGAACCAGCGGTACTCCTCTTCGGTGAGGCCGTCGAGCGCAGGGATTGTACGCAGAGCCGCGACGATCTCCGACTGCGGAGTGGGATGGTCTGGGGGAGCGATGAAGACCTGGTGCCCAGACGGATGGGGAAGCAAGGCTTCGTAGCTGCTGGGGGCGGCCATGGGGCGAATCTCCTTCTACCTGCCTTCGTGGGCAGGAAAACAAAACCGGCGACTCAGACTTTATTGTGACAGGTTTTTGAATCGGTATGGGAGCAAAGACTGGGAGGAATCCCTTGGTTTTGTGACCAGTTGAAGTGCATTTGCAGGGAACGGAGAAAGATGGAATCCGATGGAAGAAATTCGACATTCTGTGGCCATAGGTCTTCGAAAAAAAAGATTTGCCGCCAGCCGGTTATCGTTCGTATCCTGTTTCGTTGCGGGCTTTACGTCATAACAGCTCATATCGCCATCGTTGTCTTGAACCCGGATCATGCAGGCAAAGAGATGGCCTCGCAACGTCGCGGTGACAACGAAGTTGCGAGGCCTTTGATCCATGACTATGCCTTGACGACGGTGCCGTTCTCGACCTTGACCGGATCGAGGAAGGGCATTGCCTTGCGCAGATCGGCGCCGACCTTCTCGACGCCGTGAGCGGCCTCCTGCTGGCGGATGCGAGCGAACTCGTGACGACCGGTCTCGTTCTCCTCGATGAACTTCTTGGCAAACGATCCATCCTGGATCTCCTCGAGCAACTTCTTCATCGCCTTTTTGGTGTCGGCGGTGACAATGCGCGGGCCGGCGACGTAGTCGCCCCACTCGGCGGTGTCGGAGATGGAGTGGCGCATGTACGCGAGGCCGCCGCGATACATCAGGTCGACGATCAGCTTCAGCTCGTGCAGGACCTCAAAGTAGGCGAGCTCGGGCTGGTAGCCCGCCTCGGTGAGAACCTCGAAGCCAGCCTTGACCAGAGCGGCGGTGCCTCCGCAGAGAACGGCCTGCTCGCCGAAGAGGTCGGTCTCGGTCTCCTCCGTAAAGGTGGTCTCGAGCACACCGGCGCGGGTGCAGCCGATGCCCTTGGCGTAGGAGAGAGCCAGTTCAAGCGCCTTGCCGCTGGCGTTCTGCTCGACGGCGACGAGGCCTGGGACGCCGCCGCCCTCGGTGAAGACCTCGCGGACGCGATGGCCTGGGGCCTTGGGGGCGACCAGAGCAACGTCCACGCCGGCGGGAGGAACGATGGTACCGAAGCGGATGTTGAAGCCATGCGCGAAGAGCAGTGCCTTGCCGGGGGTCAGATTAGGCTCGATCTCGGTCTTGTGAACCTTGGCCGCGGTCTGGTCCGGCGTGAGGTTCATGATGACGTCGGCCCACTTGGCGACATTGGCGACTGTGTCCACCTGGAGGCCGGCCTTGCGGGCGCGCTCGGCGTTCGGCGACTCGGGCCGAAGACCGACACGAACCTCGACGCCGGAGTCCTTAAGGTTGAGCGCATGGGCGTGGCCCTGCGAGCCGTAGCCGATGATGCCGACTTTCTTAGCCTGGATGAGGGAGAGGTCTGCGTCTTGATCGTGATACGTCTTTGCCATTTTTCCTTTTCTTCCTTTGTTGTAGTTCGTTAATCGTAAATGGAATGGAGTTAAGCTTCGTGCTCGGAGAACTGGTTGGGAAGATCGTCGGTGTCGGGACGGTCGGGGAATGCCACTGGAGTATCCTCTGCCGTCTTCGTGCCCAGGGCCTTGAGCACGCGGCTGGTGTGATGGCCGCGGCGCATGGCCATGCGGCCGGTGCGCGAGACCTCGAGGATCTCGAAGTTTGACTCGCGCAACACCTGCAGCAGTCCTTCGATCTTCGAGGCCGCTCCCGTCATCTCGAGCATGATGGACTCGGGCGCGAGATCGACGACGCGGGCGCGGAAGACGTTGGCAAGCTCGAAGATCTGCGAGCGCGAGTGCTGGCCATGCGGCGAGTTGGGGCCGGCGGCGATCTTGATCAGGCAGAGTTCGCGGATGACGGCCTCGCTGCGGCCGAGCTCGTCGACGTCGCGCGTGGACTCGAGCTTGTAGAGCGAGGCGCGGATGCGGTCGGCCGCGTGCTCGGGAGCGTCGCAGACGATGGTCATGCGCGAGATGCCGTCACGCTCGCTTTCTCCGACCGTGAGCGAGACGATGTTGACGTTGAGACGGCGAAAGAGAGAAGCGACCCGGGTGAGTGTGCCGGGCTTATCGTCGACGAGGGCTACAAAGGTATGGAGCATTGATGCCTCTTAAGATCCAAGGTCTGGGTTGCGAAGCGAGTAAAGGACGTGCCTGCGATGAGGATGTCCGTGAGGAACGCGAGGATGATCGAACTCGAGCTCCGGCCGATGCGTCATGCCGAGCTTTTCAATAACCCTGCGTGACGGCGTGTTTCGAATAGCGGTGATGGCGACGATCTCGGGCAGGCGAAGATTGCGCAGGCCGTGATTGAGGAATGCCCTGGCTCCTTCGGTTGCGAGGCCTTTGCCCTGCGCCTCTGGAAGCAGACGCCAGCCGATCTCGACCGCGGGTTGTTCGAGGCCTTCCACGAGGTCGCGCATGGTTTGGATACCGATGATGCCGATGAACTCGCCTGTCTCGCGCAATCGCGCCGGCATCATGCAGAAGCCATCCCGCTCGAAGAACCCGATATAGTGGTCGATGCCATCGTCGCTCTGCTGCCGTGTGAGCGGAGACGCGAAGTAACGCATCACCTCAGGATTTGCGTACAATTCGGCGAAGCAGGAACGATCCTCGTCCTGCCATGGACGGAACAGGAGTCGAGAGGTTTCGAGTTGGAAGGGGGCGGAGGTCATAACTTCGTTGCCGATCTTCTCTTCGTCTATTCGTCCTCCGCCGTCTCGATCAGCGGATTGGGCCTCAGCACCATCTCGTGCAGCGCTGATCCGGGGGCGATCATCGGATAGACGCCATCTTCCTTTTCGACCGAGAAGTTGATTACGAAGGGCGAGGAGCCGGTGCGAGCCTTTGTAACGGTGGGGGTTACATCCTTGCGCTCGGCTACGTGCGCTCCGGGGATGCCATGAGCTCCAGCCAGCTTGACGAAGTCGGGCGAGAGGATCGGCGAGCAGGCGTAGTTCTTGTCGTAGAACGCTTCCTGCCACTGCCGCACCATGCCGAGGAAGCCGTTGTTGATGATGGCGACGTTGATGTGCAGATTCTCCTGCCCGATGGTCGAGAGCTCGGAGGCGGTCATCTGGAAGCCGCCATCCCCGGCAATGCACCAGACGTCGCAGTCGGGCCGTGCCATCTTGGCTCCGATGGCGGCGGGCAGGGCGAAGCCCATCGTTCCCAGGCCGCCCGAGGTGATCAGTGTGCGGGTGTCCTCGTGCTTGAAGTACTGCGCCTCCCACATCTGATGCTGGCCCACGTCGGTGGCGATGATGGTTTTGTCGAGACGTCCCGCGGCCTTGGCCTCCTGCCAGATGTCGTTGATGACGTGCGCGGCGTAGAGGTGGCCGTTGTCGGGAAGGTTGATGATGTCACGCACGGCGGCGTCGCCCTTCATTGCGCCGATCTCGCGCAGCCACTGCGACGTGTTGTTGTCGGAGGTCGCATCCGCCAGGTAGCTCTTGTCGTGGATGAGGGGCTCCATCGTGCCAAGCACCTCCTTGAGGTCGCCGATCAGGGCAACATCCACGAGAACGTTTTTATTGATCTCGCTGGGATCGATCTCGATGTGGATCTTCTTCGCGTTGGGAGCGTAGCTGGCGAGGTTGCCGGTCACGCGGTCGTCGAAGCGCATCCCGAAGGCGAGCAATAGATCGGCCTGCTGAATCGCATGATTGACCCAGCTCTCGCCGTGCATGCCCATCATTCCCAGCGCCAGCGGATGCGAGGCTGGGAAGGCTCCAAGACCCAGCAGCGTGGTTGCGACCGGGATCTGGTAGCGCTCAGCGAAGGCCCGTACCTCGCGCTCGGCGGCGGAGTGGATGATGCCGTGACCGGCGAGGATGACGGGCCGGTGCGAGGCGCGCATCAGCTCGATCGCACGGGACACCTCAGTCGATTCGGCGCGCAGCATCGGGTGCGGACGGAAGGGATCGGGAGCTGACTCCTCGAAGTTGAACAGTGCCGTGCCCTGCTGTGCGTCCTTGGTAATGTCGACCAGCACTGGCCCCGGACGACCCGAAGCAGCGATCTGAAACGCCTCGCGGATCATCGGTGCGATCTCCTCGGCGCGTGTGGCGACGAAGTTATGCTTGGTGATCGGCAGCGTGATGCCGGTGATGTCGATCTCCTGGAAGGCATCAGAGCCGAGCACCTTCGACGAGACCTGCCCGGTGATGCAGACGATCGGGATCGAATCGAGCATGGCGGTGGCGATGCCGGTGACGAGATTGGTCGCGCCCGGGCCCGAGGTGGCGATGGCGACGCCGACCTTGCCCGATGCGCGAGCGTAGCCGTCGGCCATATGCGCCGCACCCTGCTCGTGCCGCGTGAGCACATGGTGGATGGGGAATTTGCGCAGCGCATCATAGGCGGGAAGGATGGCTCCGCCGGGATAGCCGAAGACGGTGGTGACACCTTCGCCTACAAGCGTTGCCCAGAGAATCTCGGCTCCAGTGAGGGTGGGATGGGTCATGATTGTTCCGCCTTTCTTGGCTCTGCGCGATGGAGAGCGACGTTATGGATTCCACAAAAAATCAGAAGAGGTTTCATCGGTTGGCAGCCACCTCGCGGTTGGCCTTGATCAGGTTGTAGTGTTTGGTGAGAGCACGGCGGATCGGTAGATCCACATGCTCGCCGATCCACCATGCAATCGCGGCGAATACGGCCAGAAGTGTGAGAACAATGCCAGGTACCAAAGCGGCATGGGCTGCAAAGATCTGCTGAACCCGCCGCGCCAGCAACGGCGCCACTAAGGGCCAGTGCAGCAGGTAGAGCGGATACGAGAGCTCTCCCAACACCGAGGAGACCTTCGCAAATCTGTGCGGCAGCCGCACCATCGCTCCGAAGTACACCAGGGCGGGAAAGAGGACTCCGACCGCTACCAGGCGAAAAGCTCCGGAGATCATGCCGGCGAGGGGAGAGGTCAGAATCCCTACGACCCCGATCGTCACGATCACGGCCGGGGCCCAGTGCGAGGTGCCCTCCTCAGTTTTATGCAGGCGTGAACGGTATAGGCGAAAGATCAACACTCCGATGGAGAAAGAAAAGGCGACGCGCGCAAAGCCGAGGCCCAGGGTGATGCGCTCGTTCCCCACATCCAGCGAGCCGCCGCGAAGCACTGCGTTGGCCAGCACGGCGAAGGACAGCCCCGCAATCAGGCCCAGGATGATATTTCCCGCTGCCCTAAGCTTGATCAGAAGAGCGTAGGCAAGGTTCGCGACCATCTCATAGAACAACGACCATGCCGGATTATTCAGAGGAAAGTTTGTTGTGCCCGGGACCGTCGAGAGGCGAGTCGGCCAGAGCAGAAGCGCAAGCGCAAAGAGACTCGCCCAGCTCGACCATGGGCGATTGGCATGAAGAGCAAAGTGGTAGGTCGGAATCAGGACGAGCAGACCGATCATCGCCCCCAGAAGGTAGACAGGATAAAGACGGATCACGCGGGCGACGAAGAAATCTCTCAGGGAAAGACTCTCCGCAAGTCGCTTCTCGTACGAGAACGCAATCACAAAGCCGCTCAGGCAGAAGAAGAAGTCGACCGCCAGAAACCCGTTGCCGGCAATTGCTGCCTTAGCCGGACTGGGGATATGAAAGACGACGACGATCAGAGCCGCGATTCCACGAAGAGCATCGAGGAGCAAAAATCGATGGTTCTTCGGCGGAATAAAGTGCACGGGTTGGCCTGCGTTCTTCACGCCGGCCGTGCCCTTCGCCGCTGGCTTTGTCGTCGTCATTAGGTCGTGATCGCTCCCTGGCTCGCGCTGCTCACGGTGCTGGCGTACTTGGCGAAGACGCCACGCTTGTAACGCGGCTCCGGCTCCCTCACTTCCTTCAGGCGCTTCTCGATCTCGTAGGCTGGAACCTCGAGCCGAAGCTCGCGTTTGGGAATATCGAAGGAGATCAGATCCCCCTCGTGAACCGCCGCGATGGGGCCGCCCATAAAGGCCTCGGGCGCGACGTGGCCGGCCATCAGGCCGCGCGTGGCACCGGAGAAGCGTCCGTCGGTCAGCAGGGCCACCGTCTCCGAGAGCTCGGGAATCCCCTTGATGGCAGCGGTGACGGCGAGCATCTCGCGCATGCCGGGGCCGCCCTTCGGACCCTCGTAGCGAATCACGCAGACATCGTTGGGGTTGATCTTTCCGGCCTCGACCGCGGCGAAGCAGTCGTCCTCGCTGTCGAAGACCCGCGCCGGCCCCTGGTGAAAGATACGCTCGTGTCCGGCGACCTTCACCACGCAGCCGTCGGGAGCGAGGTTGCCGCGCAGGATGACCAGGCCGCCGGTCGGCTTCAGCGGATCGTCCCAGGTATGGATTACAGGTTGTCCCGGAGTCTCGTGCGCGGCCCTGGCCTCCTCGAAGAGCGTCTTGCCGGTGACGGTGATGGTGTCGTGCAGGCGTCCGGTCTCCATCAGGCGCTTGGCCAGAACGCGCGATCCACCTGCATCCTGATAATCCCTGGCGACGTACTTTCCTCCCGGTGAGAGGTCGCAGATGAACGGCGTGCGCTCGGAGATCTTGTCGAAGTCCTCCATCGAGAGCGGGATGTTCAGCTCATGTGCGATCGCGATCAGGTGCAGCACGGCGTTGGTCGATCCTCCCGAGGCGCAGACCGCCGCGATGGCGTTCTCGAGCGACTCGCGGGTAAGGATCTTCGAGGGGCGCAGATCGTTCTTCGCCAGCTCCATCACCAGGCGGCCGGCCTCGCGCGAGGCCCGCGCCTTCTCGGCCGACATCGCCGGAACGCCGGTGATCTCGATCGGCGAGATGCCGAGGAACTCGCCCGCCATCGCCATGGTGTTGGCGGTGAACTGACCGCCGCAGGCTCCGGGGCCGGGACAGGCCGCGGCTTCCACCGCTTCAAGCTGATCGTCGTTGATTTTGCCCGCCGCGTGCGATCCGATGGCCTCGAAGACATTCAGGATGGTGATGTCTTTATTGGAGCCATCCGACTGCTGCAGATGCCCGGGAGCGATCGAGCCGCCGTAGAGCATCAGCCCGGGGATGTCGAGCCGTGCCAGCGCCATCACGGCGGCGGGCATGTTCTTGTCGCAGCCGGCGATGCAGACCAGGCCGTCGAAGCTGTTGCCGCGCGTGACCAGCTCGATCGAATCGGCGATCACCTCGCGCGAGACCAGCGATGCCTTCATGCCCTCGGTGCCCATGGTGATGCCGTCGGAGATGGTGACGGTGTTGAACTCCATCGGAGTTCCGCCCGCATCGCGCACGCCCTGCTTGACCGCCTCGGCGACCTGGCGCAGATGGAAGTTGCAGGGACCGATCTCGGTCCAGGTATTGGCGATGCCGATGATGGGCTTGTGGAGGTCTTCCTTGCTGAAGCCGACGCCGCGCAGATAGCTGCGCGCAGCCGCGCGGTTAGGGCCTTCGGTAAGAACGACAGAGTGCTTCTTGGCGGGATTGCTGCTCATAATCGGCGAAGTCTCCAAAGGTTCGAAGCGTTAGTGAGTGACATGCGACTTGTTGTTCGGCGCAACCGGGGCGGATGCGGTAAGCGTGTCGAAGTCTTTTGCCAGCTGATCGACCGTCTGATCGAGGTTCTTGTTGCGGTTCTTCTGAAAGATGGCGTAGTTGGTTCTCTCGGTCAGCGACCAGAGAACGGTATGGGTGTGAGGATCGATCACGGCGACGCGAAACTGCCGCACGCTGTCTTTATCGTGACTGCTGACGAGCGATCCACCAAGATCGATCTCATAGTGCAGCTCGAGAACAAGTTCGGCCTGCGCGGGATCGGCCACAAGCTCGAAGCGGTTCATCGCGATAAGGTCACGGTAAAACTCGTTGTAGGCGCGCAGGCAGTCGGCGTTTTCCTGGTCGCCCGCATTCCCGAGAAAGATCTTCTTCGCATGGCTCAACGCCGAAGGCAGGGGAGCTGCCGGAGGCATGGCCTCCTGCGCGAACGTCATCACAGGCGACGCGAGCGCAAACATTGCCGGAAGAAGAACGCCTCGGAGTGACATCAGGCCGCTGTTCCTTTCGGGGCGGACCAGAAGTTCTTGTTGTGGGTCTCTTCAAACTTGTCGAGATCCGCCTGGTGGCGCAGCGTCAGGCCGATATCGTCGAGCCCGTTCAATAGGCAGTATTTGCGGAACGGATCGATCTCAAAGCTTGCGTGAAAGCCCCGCTCATCGGTCACGGTCTGCTGTTCGAGATTAATCGTGATGAGGTGATCGGGATTCGCCGTCGTGCGCTCCATCAGCGTCTTTACGTCTTCTTCCGAAAGCCGCACCAGGATCATCCCGTTTTTCCCTGCGTTCGAAAAGAAGATGTCGGCGAAGGTGGGAGCGATTACGGCGCGGAAGCCGTACTGCTGCAGCGCCCAGGCCGCGTGCTCGCGCGAGCTGCCGCAGCCGAAGTTCTTCTCGGCGATCAGGATCTGCGCGCCTTTGCGCTCCGGCTTATTGAGAACGAAGTCCTTACGCTCTTCGACGTGGTCCGGAGTATCCAGGTCATAACGCCAGTCGAAGAAGAGAAACTCTCCGTAGCCGGTGCGCTCGATACGCTTCAGGAACTGCTTGGGGATGATCTGGTCGGTGTCGATGTTGGGCAGCGGCAGCGGCACGGCCTTCGAGGTCAGGATGTTGATGGCTTCCATTTAGCGTGCGGCTCCTTCCGTCTGCTTCCACTTGCGAATGTCGGTGAAGTGCCCGGTGATGGCGGCCGCGGCGGCCATCTCGGGCGAGACCAGGTGCGTGCGTCCGCCGCGTCCCTGCCGGCCTTCGAAGTTGCGGTTCGAGGTGGAGGCGCAGCGCTCGCCCGGCTCGAGGATGTCGGGATTCATGCCGAGGCACATTGAGCATCCGGGCTCACGCCACTCGAAGCCTGCTGACTTGAAGATCTCGTCCAGGCCCTCCTGCTCGGCCTGTCGCTTCACCGCCTGCGATCCGGGAACGACCATTGCCCGTACCTTGGTCGCAATGTGGTGTCCCTTGACCACCGACGCTGCGGCGCGCAGGTCTTCGATGCGGCCATTGGTGCAGGAGCCCAGAAAGACCGTGTCGATCGCGATCTCCTCCATCGGTGTACCCGGCTTCAGGCCCATATATTCGTAGGCTCGCTCAAAGCTCTTGCGGTCGGACTCGGTCTTCGCATCCTCGAGCAAAGGCACTTTGCCCTCGATGGTCGCGTGCATGCCCGGCGAGGTTCCCCAGGTGACGGCAGGCGCAAGTGTGGCGGCGTCGATGTGAAGCTCGCGGTCGAAGGTAGCTCCGTCATCGGTGGGCAGCGTCTTCCAGTGCGCGACGGCCTCATCCCACGCCGCTCCCTGCGGTGCGAAGCGGCGGCCCTTGAGGTAGGCAAAGGTCGTCTCGTCGGGGGCGATCATGCCTGCACGGGCTCCCGCCTCGATCGACATGTTGCAGATGGTCATGCGGCCTTCCATCGAGAGGGAGCGGATGGCTGAGCCGGCGTATTCGATGACGTGGCCGGTCGCGCCGTCCGTTCCGATCTTGCCGATGATGTCGAGGATGATGTCCTTGGCGGTCACGCCGAAGGGAAGCTCGCCGTCGACGGTGATGCGGAAGGTCTTCGGCGTCGACTGCGGCAGCGTCTGCGTAGCCATCACGTGCTCCACCTCGCTGGTGCCGATGCCGAAGGCCAGAGCGCCGAAGGCTCCATGTGTCGAGGTGTGCGAATCGCCGCAGACGATGGTCATGCCCGGCTTGGTCGCTCCCAACTCCGGCCCGATCATATGCACGATACCCTGCGAGGTGTCCTGCACGTCGAAGAACTCGATCCCGAACTCCGCGCAGTTCTTGCGCAGGGCGTTCACCTGCGCGGCCGACACCTGGTCGACGATATGCAGACGGTCATATGCGCTGGTGGTCGGGACGTTGTGGTCGACCGTGGCGATGGTGCGGTCAGGGCGGCGAAGCCTGCGTCCTGCCAGGCGCAGGCCGTCGAAGGCCTGCGGGCTGGTGACCTCGTGCACGAGGTGCAGGTCGATATAGAGGATCGTCGGTTCGCCCGCAGGTTCGACGACGACGTGCTGCTGCCAGACTTTTTCAAACAACGTCTTCGGTGCTGTGCTCATGGAAGTGCCTTTACTGAAGCCTGTTCCGGCTCCGTGGTGGTCTCTGGGGGAAGTGCGTTATGCGCGCCAATCGCGCTGGGAGTGATAGGATGCGGCGTACCGTCGGAATCGATGAGGAAGACGCGCGTAATATTTTGGAGATCCTTCGCTCCGGGGGAAGGATGCCTCGTCCATCGTGCGATGCTGCGCGTCAGCGGTGGAGGGAAGCGATCCTGTGCGAGCGTGCGGTTCGAAAAGACCCACATCGTATAGGCGGAACCCGCCTGATCGGTGGGCCGGTTGTCGGCGATCCAGTCGATGGCGGCGAAGACCGCAAGAGGATGCGGAAGGCCGAGATCGATCCACATCATCCCATGGTCAGGACAGAAGTGAATCACGCAGCCATCGACCGAGATGTAGCGATTTTCTTCGGCGACGATCTCACCCGGAAGCGCAAGAAAGTCCTCGACTGTCTCGGGGAGAGGCTTGTTCTTGTCCCAAAAGCTTTGCGGTGCGGTGAAGTTCTTCGCGACGAACTCGCCGAAGCGTGGATCTCCCGTAAGCGCGCTACCGTTATTGGTGGGAGACGGCTTCGCGTGCTGCCACATCCACGAGAGATCCTCCACCGGAGGCTTTTCGCGTCTCAACGGAAACTGGGCGCACGCCCCAGCCGCCGTGGCCATCATCACAAAAGAGGCAGCGAGTTGGAGTATGCGTCGTGGCATGATCTTCTTCCTGAAGCAAGCTATCTTTTTCGTGAAACAGAACAGGTGCGTGTCAACAGAAGCAGTACGTTGACCAGAAGCAACATAACTACTCCGGTGATGACCAGCGGAACGATGGCTGCGCCGCGAGACCAGCGATAGTAGAGCGCCACCACAACGGCCAGGTTCATGAGGAACAGCTTGAATCTCCAGTTCATCGCGCTTACACGGCGTGCATCGACTGACGGCGGTCGATCGATTCAGCCAGCGCCTGGTGCACGTGCTTGCCCATCTCCAGTGTGGAGACCAGCTGAGCGTTCTTGTCTCCGCGTGCAATGTCGGCGGTGCGATATCCCGCGTCCAGAACCTTGTGGACCGCCTGCTCGACCGCCCGCGCATCTTGCTCGAGACCCGCCGAGTGCCGCAGTACCATCGCGGCCGTAAGGATCGCACCCAGCGGATTCGCCTTGCCTGTGCCAGCGATATCGGGGGCTGAGCCGTGAACGGGCTCGTAGAGATTCACCTGGCCGCCGATGGTCGCCGAGGGCAGCATGCCCAGTGAGCCGGTGATGACGCCCGCTTCATCGGAGAGGATGTCGCCGAAGAGATTCTCGGTCAATACGACATCGAAGTTCCGCGGAATATTCATGATGTGCATCGCCATCGAGTCCACCAGCTGGTGCTCGAGCGTAACGTCCGGGTAGTCCTTCGCGATCTCCGTCACGGTCGCTCGCCACAGCTGCGAGACCTCCAGCACGTTGGCCTTGTCCACGGAGGTGACCTTTTTGCGCCGCTTCGAGGCCAGCTCAAACGCGATCCTCGCCACGCGAACCACCTCATCCCGGGTGTAGCGCATGGTGTTGATGGCTTCGTTTGTCTCCTTGTTCCACCAACGCGGTTCGCCGAAGTAGAGACCGCCCAGAAGCTCTCGAACGAAGAGAATGTCGGCGTTCTCGATCACCTCGGGACGCAGCGGAGAGCTCGCCGCCAGCGCCGTATACGCAATCGAAGGACGAAGGTTCGCATAGCCTCCAAGCGCCTGGCGAATCTGCAACAGACCCGCCTCTGGGCGCTTATCCGGAGTCAGCGAGTTGAACTTGTTGTCGCCCACCGCGCCCAGCAGAACCGCGTCCGAATCGAGTGCGGCGTCCATCGTCGCACTCGGGAGCGGAGTTCCGTTCTCCGTGATGGCCACGCCGCCGATCAGGCCCTCGACGAAGGTGAAGTCGTGGCCGCCGAGCTCTGCGACCGCGCGCAAGATGTTCGTGGCTTCCCGTGTTACTTCAGGACCGATGCCGTCTCCGGCAAGGACTGCAATCTTCAAACGCATTTGCTGTTCCTTCTGCTGAGGTTGAGGGCTGTGCGCCGAGCTCTTGTTCTCTATTGTTTCACTTACGATTACAAAAACGATCTATGCTACAACGGGAGATTTCTCCGGCTTCAGCAGCCCAAGAATGTCCTGGTCATAGATGGACTTCTTCCGATCCGCCAGCTCTGTGAAGCGGTGATAGACCTCATCCAGCTGCTCGCGTGTCAGCGGGTGGCCCAGCTTCTCAAGGCGATCCGCCAGAGCGCGCCGTCCGGAGTGCTTGCCCAGCACCAGGTTGGTGCTGCCCGCGCCCACCGAGGCCGGAGTCATGATCTCGTAGGTCCGCGGATTGGACAGCATTCCATGCTGATGGATCCCCGACTCGTGCGCGAACGCATTCGCTCCCACCACGGCCTTGTTTGGAGCCGCGCCAAAGCTGATGCACTGCGCCAGCATCTGGCTGGTGGGGAAGATCTGCTCCATCTTAATGTTGTGCGAGTAGGGGAACTTGTCGCGGCGCACCATCAGGGCCGCAGCGATCTCCTCAAGTGCGGCATTGCCGGCGCGCTCGCCGATCCCGTTGATCGTGCACTCCACCTGCCGGGCCCCGCCCTGAATGCCGGCCAGCGTATTCGCAACCGCCATGCCCAGGTCGTCGTGACAGTGCGTCGAAAGAATCACGTTCTCGATCCCCGGAACGCGCTCGCGCACCATGCGGAAGATCGCCGCATACTCCTCCGGAGTCGTGTAGCCGACGGTGTCGGGAATGTTGATCGTCGTCGCCCCCGCCTGCACCGCGACCGTAATCATCTTCACCAGAAAACCGGGATTGGTGCGGGTTCCGTCCTCGGTCGAAAATTCGACGTCTTCGGTATAGTTGCGGGCCTGCTTGACCGACTCGGCCACCTGGTCGAGCGCCTGCTCGCGCGAGATGCGCAGCTTGTACTCGAGATGAAGATCCGATGACGCCAGGAAGGTATGGATGCGGTTCACCTTCGCTGGCTGAATCGCCCTCCCGGCGGCGTCGATGTCCTCGCTCTTGCAGCGGGCCAGGGAGGCGATACGGGTTCCGGTCACCTCACGGGCAATCGCCTGCACCGCCGCGAAGTCGCCCTCGGAGGCGATGGCGAAGCCGGCCTCCAGGATATCCACGCCCAGGTCGCGGAGCTGGTGCGCCATGCGCAGCTTCTCGTCATGGTGCATGGTGCAGCCGGGGGACTGTTCGCCGTCACGGAGAGTGGTGTCGAAGAAGACGATCTGGTTCGGATTGTGGTTCGAATTCTGCATAGTTCTGGTTACTTTCGATCCTGCACGTTATCATAACGCAGGCTTATGATGGTTTGCGCCTATATCAAAACTTCTAATTGATGTATTCGCGGATTCAAGTCATGGCCCAAGCGAGGAAGATGTGGATCTGGTCCAGATGGAGACATTTCTGGCCGTAGCGGAGGAACGAAGTTTTTCACGGGCCGCCTCACGGCTCCATCGTACCCAGCCAGCGGTCAGTCAGGCAATCGCCAAACTCGAAGGCGAAATTGGCGAGGTGCTCTTCGATCGCTCCTCGCGCGATGGAACCCTCACCGACGCCGGCGAGGTGCTGCGCGAGTACGCGGCCAAGATGCTTAATCTGCGCAGCGAGGCCTCGGGCGCCCTCACCGAGCTGCGATCGCTCCACCGCGGCCGCCTCAACCTTGCAGCCAACGAGTACACTAGCCTCTACCTTCTGCCGCTGCTCGACGAGTTCCGCAAGCAGAACCCCCGCATCAAGCTCGCCGTGCAGCGCACCCTCGCCAGCCGCATCCCCGACGAGGTCCTGATCCATTCGGTAGAGTTCGGCGTGCTCTCCTTCCGCCCCGACGACTCCCAGATCCGCTCCATTGTCGTCTACCGGGACGAACTGGCCCTGGTCGTTAATCCGCGCCACCCCCTCGCCGGGGCAGGGAAGGTCTCCATCCGCCAGCTGGGAGCCCAGAACTTCATCGCGCATAACATCCCCTCGCCGCAACGCCAGAAGGTTATTCAGACCTTCAAGCGTCACAAGACCCCCCTCAATATGGGTGTCGAGCTACCCTCGCTCGAGGCCATCAAGCGCTTCGTCGAGATGGGGAACGGCGTCGCGCTCGTCCCCCGCCTCACCGCCGTGCCCGAGCTGGCAAGTGGAGCCCTGGTCCTGCTCGTGGTCCCTGAACTCCAGACCGAGCGCAGATTACGGCTCGTCTATCGCCGCCAGGCCAATCTCTCGCACGCCGCCGAGGCTTTCTTGAAGGTGGTGGAATCCTACGCCCAAACCCACGGCGATCCCTATTGTTTTCAGCCCGAGCGCGGAGCCTGACAGGACAATTAATTTCTTCGTCCATGCAGAACATTTTCTTCCGGATCAACGTCTGAAGGAGCAGGCTCGAAGCCGGGGCAACCGGCTTCTCCAAATACGAGGTGACGATCCTAATGATAATGACGATTCGTAAGACAGCAATGCGGATGGCGATGGTCGCCCTCTGTGGTGGTGTTCTCTGTACCCTACCGGTCATGGCGCAGGACGCAGCTCCAGCCCCCGCCCCAGCGCAGGATGGCGGCAACGGTGGAGGCCGTGGCGGCAGGATGCAGGAACGCCAGATGGAGATGATGACCAAGAAGCTCAACCTGACCTCCGATCAGCAGACCCAGATCAAGGCCATCAACCAGGACAGTATGAAGCAGATGATGGCGCTGCGAGATGATACCTCCATGTCCCAGGACGACAAACGCTCGAAGATGATGGATATTCGCAAGTCCTCCAACGACAAGATCCGGGGTATCCTCACCGACGAGCAGAAGCCGAAGTTCGACGAGATGCAGGCCCAGATGCGCGAGCGCATGAAAGAGCGTCGTCAAGGCGGCGATGCTTCCCCCCAGTAACCCTCTTCTTTCGTGAAGACAATCCCGAGGCCGGAGGACCGTCTCTCTCCGGCCTTTCTGCGTCCTGAAAGAGCCATAGTCGGCGGTGTGCGTTTACAATGAAGGGACAGTAACAAAGGCGCCGAGCGTCAGAGTGTTTCTGGACGATTTTGAAGGGATCAAGCGAAGAATGAAGAAGACGATGTTGTTGGGCGCGCTGATACTGTTGGCATCCTTCGGACATGCGCAGGAAAGTCGGCAGGACGCAAGCATAAGCGCGATCGGCAGCTTTACGCCGACGGTCAACGGAAATGGGGTCGAATACACCACGTCTCCGTTTTTAGGGTTTCTAGGCAGCTATCGCTACATGTTAACGCCACGTAGCGCCCTTGAGCTGAACTACTCCTTCGTTCAGTACAGCACCAAATACGTCACTAGCAATCTCCCCAATGTGGCCATTCACACCCGCCAACAGGAGATCTCGGGAGCCTACGTCTACAATCTCAACTTCCGCAACCTCAATCCCTTCCTCGAGGCCGGCCCGGGAGCCATCATCTTCTCGCCCATCCGCGACTTCAACACCACCAATTTAGATACCCGCAACAGCACCAGCTTTGGCGGTGTTTTCGGTGGCGGCGTCGCCTATGAGCTCAGCCCCAGCTGGGATATCCGCGCCGAGTATCGCGGCTTCATCGTCAAGGCCCCCAGCTTCGGTCTCGACAACTTCAAGACCAACCGCTGGCAGGTCGTCTCTATGCCGGCGATTGGTATGGCCTACCATTTCTAACGTCTTCCTCAACCAAGAACAAAAGCTAGCCCAGGGAAGACCTGGGGCTAGCTTTTAGTGGTGAAGGGATCTCGGGTTTTTCTAGGGCGTATCGACCTCTTATTTGGGCAAAGACGAGCGCTACCGAGCGGGCCCACTACGGCGTGGGGAGACTTCGTGACGCGTATACCGGCTTCGCCGTAGGCCTCCCGTTGGTCGGCGCGAAGATCTTCACAAGCAATCAACGGGAGCCTCACCCCCGAAGAGATATACACGTCACGAAGTGACCACCTCATGCGCAGTGGGTCGGTCGGCAGGCCAAAATCCGCGGATTTGAATTTGTCGATACGACCTAGCGGAAGCGGTAAGCTGCGCCGATGGTGATCGCCGAAGGCGTCAGACCGCTGGGCAGAAATCCAAACCAGTGTTGGTACTCATACTCGCCGCGAAGGTTCAGGTGCCGCTGGACTGTGTAGTCCAGGCCTCCCCCCAGAGCCAGCAGGTTATAGGCTATGTTGGCCGTCGTCTGTTTCTGATAGGTGAAGTTGAAGACCCCACGGCCGTACATGCCCTTCACGTATGGGGAAAAACGCCCATGGTAGGTGCGGGAGTAGCGGGGGCCAACCTCGTAGGTCTTCTGGTAGACATTCGTCTCGCCGTCCTTGACGTAACGAAACTCGCCCTCGATTCCCAGGTGATGAAAGAAGTCGTAGTCGAAGAAGGCGTTGAATCCGCCGGCCCGGGTCGCAGTATAGTCCGTGCTGGCGTTGGAATATCCCCCGCCCACCTGAAGAGAGGCCTTGCGGGTGGCAGTGGGAGTGGCCTGAGCGGCGAGCATGGTGGGAACGCCGAGCAGGGAGGCTGCAATCAAAATCTTCGTAAACAATGAATCGACCCCTGGAAGAGGCCCGGAGCTTGTGGCTCGAAGGCCCGCAAAGTAGATGAAGGCTGCTCCGCTCTTCTTATATCGGCAGAGCAGCCGAGGAAGACTAGCGGAACCGGTAAGCGGTTCCAAAGCTGAAGACGTAAGGGCTCAGCCCGTTCGTTCCAAACCCTGGCCATCCCTGATACTCGAAGTCGACGGCGCGGATGTTCACGTGCTGACTGATCGGAATATCGACGCCACCGCCTAATGCATAAATCTTATAGGTATAACTTACGTTCGGGCGTCCAAAGCCCTTATCGTAATCGGTGTTGAAGCGCCCAAGGCCAAGCAGTCCTTTCGCGTAGGGATGAAATCGGCGAAAACGAAAGGTGTATCGGGGGCCGAGCAGGTAGGAGTCCTCACTAATATCGCCCGGAGTGACCACATTGACCTGGTGAACGTCGCCTTCGATTCCCCAGTGGCGGGTGAAGTTGAAGTCGCCATAGATCGTGTACCCCTGAATATTGCGATCGCCGTAATCCGGACTTGCGAAAGAGTACGCCACGCCGAGCTGTGCGCCGCCGGCCTGGGTTGCTGTGGCAGCGGCCTGCGCATAAGAGATACGGGGCCCTGTCCAGAGAGAAAAAGCGATGGTTGCAATTGAGAGAAGGCGTCTCAAACTCATGTTCCTCCAGTGATTGACTTTCACGCTAAGACGGAGAGATCGAGCGTTCTCCTGTTGTTGGTCGAAAGTTGGGGAGTGTCTGGTGAAACCTGGGAGATCCGGTCCTGCCTCGGTGTCGGATCGTCGAAAGGGACTGCTGTCTTGGTTATCCGATCTATTCTTTCCGGCAGGATCCGCTGGATGATTAAGCGGATCCTGCCGGAAAACTTTCTGGCGGATTGGCCGGGTTAATTCTGCGGCGGATTGGCCGGTGCCGGAGCTTGTCCGGCCGGCGCCGTCTCAGCCGGGGGAGCCGCCTGTCCTGCAGCCGGAGCCTCCGTGGGAGCAGCTTGGCCCGCCGTCGGAGCCGCATCTGCCGGTGCTGCCTGCGTGCTTGCAGCCGGTGCGCCTGCCTGCGGCGTGGCGCTCGGTGCCTTGTAGTAGACCAATTTGATGTACAGCGGGCCGACCTCGAACGGCATCTTGTCCGCGGGCGAGAGCAGCGACTCGTACGCCGGATGCAGCGTGATCGTCTGGTCGGTCCAGGGATCGCGCCGCAGGAAGCTCGACAGCGGCATCGCCGCCTGCTGCTTCAAGTCCTCCATCTGCAGCTTCGGTCCTTTCGGCATCAGGGCCGCCAGCCAGAAGGTCTGATCGTTATCGCTCTTCACCAGGCCGTCGCCGATCATCGGCTGGTTGAGAGCCTTCAGCGGCTTCAACCGCTCTTGCAGCTGCTGCAGATACAGGCCGAAGTACTGCTGCCCGGCCTCGAGCTCCTTGGCGTTCAACAGCTCCATCGCCTTCTTAGCCGCGGCCGTATTGTCGGCATCCGTATGGTGCATCGGGATGCGGTTGAAGACCGAGGTCGTGGGGAAGAGCAGACGATCGTTGAAGGCGAACTTCGTGTCCAGGCGATGACCCAGGATGATGTGAGCCAGTTGGAAGGCCAGCAGAGCGTTCAGATTGCCCATCTGCTGCGCTCCATCCTGGCTGAGCACGGCGGTCGTGTCGATCAGGCTCTTTGACAGGATGATCGTGTTGCCTACTGACAGCGACTCCAACGGTTCAGTCAGCAGCGTGCGCACATGGATCGGACGCGACAGCGTGATGTTGTTATAGGCCAGGATGTTGGTCGCCAGAGCCTCCAGCGTCTTGTCGAAGTCGCTCGGAGCATCCAGAAGTCCGGCCTGGAAGAGCCTCTCGACGACATTGTCCTCGGCCTGCTGCACCCAGGCGCGCTGCGCTCCCAGCGGGCTCATATCCTGCGCGTCGTTGCTGACGTCGGTCGCTCCCACCACGTCCATGGACGTGTTCTCCGACTCCTTGGTCGGAACTTTCAACGCATAACCCCAGATGTGGTTGATGGACTTAAACTTCAGGGTACGGGTCACGCTCTTCGGGTCGCTCTCCTCCACATAGAAGGAGGTCGGAAGCCAGAGGTCCGGCTGAACGTTCGTGCGCCAGCTGTCGAAGTGGTAGTACTCGCGGGAGTCCTTCTCGGTTCCGGCAAAGTCGCCATTGAACCGGACCACATTGCCGTCCCTGGTCTCGATCCAGATGCGTCCGAAGAACCGTCCCGTCTTGTCCTTGCCCAGCGGAGTTACATCGAAGACCGCCGTCGGGGTGTTGCCCAGAAACTCGTTGCGAACGTAGGCGAACTGATAGTGCTGCCGGTCGTAGTCGTTCGAATCCATCAGCAGCATCTGGATGAAGCCGGTCTCGCTGAACTGCAGATGCAGGCTCCCGCCCAGTCCGGAGAGGAATGAGGTCGAGTGCTTGAAGAAACCGAACTTGCCGCTATCGCCGCCCCGCTTATTCACGTCGAACTTGTCGCCGCCGATAATGCGGCCAAATTCGACCCGTCCCAGGAAGTGCTGGTCCGACTCCGGAGCCTGACCCAGCTGGTTATCCGCCCGCATGTTCTGGATGTAGGTCTCCACCAGGGGAGCGCGCTCCCGGACGACCTTGATCACCTCTTTCTCGCGAGCGACCGACTTATCCACCAGGGCGCTCTGGTTCGGAGTCAGCTTGACTGCCGGTGCCTGCTCCGACTTCTTGCCGAACGGCCCTGCCCAGACGGCGTAGGGGGAAAGGGTGGTGAGAAGAGCCGCCAGTGCAAGACCAGCGGTAGGTTGTTTCCGAACACTCATGATTTACGGCTCCTGCGGTGACCTTCGGTCATCCATGATGTCTTGCTGCGTTTGATGAACAAAACTGCGTATGGCCAGATAAATAGATAAACTAGCCTGCCAGCTGGAAGGCGACGTTAACAATACCCTCCCAGTCCACGGGATGTCCCGCGGCATCGGTTGCGGGTTGAAAGCGAGTCGCGCGAACCGCCTGGATCGCCGACTCTCCCAGGCCGTAGCCCAGATCGCTGGTGACGCCCAGAACCTGTACCGTTCCGGTCGCCGAGACCTTCAGCCGGACAGAGACCGTGCCTTCGATCCTCTGCTTGATCGCCTCGGCCGTATATACCGGCTTGGGCTTGAAGAGCACCTTCGGAGCCCGCGCGGCCGGCGCGGATAGCGTTGCAGGCTTCGGCATGGGGGGAGGATTATTCTGCCCCAGATTCACCTGGCCCGCCGCCGCCGTGTGGCTGGTCGAATTCAGGGGGCCGTTGCCGCCGGGAACTCCTAGCTTCACGCCCTGAACGGGACGAGCTCCATTGCCCGCCATCGCCTGGCTTCCCGGTGAGCCCGAGCCCAGGTTGACCGCTGTCGCGCGCGGCCCCGTGCCTGTATTCGACTCGGGCATGTCCGGCGCGCCCTTCTGGCCCAGGTTGATCGCTGCCGTGGCCGGACGATTCGAAGGGGCGATGGGATTATCCGGCTGGCCTAGGGCTACCGGAGTCGGATGAGGAGAGTTGTTCACCACAGAGGCTGCCTGCGGATGCGCCAGCGAGACCGGCTTGGGAGCCGCGGGAGCGACGACCTGCTTGGGAGGAGCCGGGGGAGTCACCGGCGTCGGCTGCGCCATCTTCACCGGGACCGGCTTCGGGGGCTCCGGCTGCTTAATTTCAGGAATATCAATCTTCGGAGGCGCTAGCTTCGCGATGGGAGGAGGAGGAAGGGGCTTGGGAAGAGCCTTCGGCTTGGGAGGCTCGATCGGCTTCGGAGGAAGCGCCAGGCTCAGCTCCGTCAGCTTGTGATTGTTCTCGATCGTTTTCTTCGCAGCTGCGCCCAGGATGCAAACAACAATGGCAACGATGACATTGACGGTGATCGAGGTGACCAGCGAGCCTTTGCTCTGCTGTCCGTCGTGCATAACGCCAAAATGCTTAAACTGCATGTCTGGCGGGGTTAGCTCATCGGTGCGTAGTGGCTTAGCCATTGAAAAAAAGTCCTTTTTGTTGACATCTCCAGACAAGAGACGGAACATTGGGACCAATCCGGGTGCGATACCGGAGGACTGGCCTACCAGGGAAGAGATCCCCTGCCCAATTGGAGTATGCCGTCGAGTCCCTGCTCGTTGCAACCGGACGGCGTAGCCCGACGCCTCCGCCGAGAAAACCTGTACATAAGACAGACGTGAGAGAGTGCCTCAGAGTTGTGCCCGTATGTGCAATTGGGAGACCAAACCAGTCCAGTTGGCCGGGGACTCTGCCAATCCACCCTCTTAGTATAGTGCCGTAGCCTCATTTACTTCGCACTGGTACTTTTGTGGTAGACAAATTGAGGCAATAGGAGTCGAAAAATGAACATCTTAGTAACGGGCGGTGCAGGCTATATCGGAGGCACCGTCTCGCGGCTCCTGCTCGCGCAGGGCCATACCGTCACCCTCTACGACAATCTCTGTCACAGCCGTCGCGAGGCCGTCGCTCCCGGAGCAACCTTCATCGAGGCCGATCTCGCCGATCGCCCATGCATCGAGCGGACCCTACGCGAAGGCCGCTTCGACGGCGTTATGCATTTTGCTGCACTCATCGAGGCCGGCGAGAGCATGAAGGTCCCCGAGGTCTACTTCCGCAACAACACCGCGTCGACGCTGACGCTGCTCGAGGCCATGCTCGCCACTGGCCACAATAAACTGGTCTTCAGCTCCACCGCCGCCTGCTACGGCGAGCCCGAGTTCACCCCCATCACCGAAGAGGCCCGCCTGCTCCCGACCAACGCCTACGGCGAGAGCAAGCTTCTGGTCGAGCAGATGCTCACCTGGCTCAACCGCATCCATGGCTTCCGCTATGCCAGCCTGCGCTACTTCAACGTCGCCGGCGCCATCGAGGGCTACGGCGAGGCCCACGAGCCCGAGTCCCACCTCATTCCCCTCATCCTCGACGTCGCGCTCGGCCGCCGCGCCTCCATCAAGGTCTTCGGCCAGGACTACCCCACCAAGGACGGCACCTGCGTTCGCGACTACATCCATGTCCAGGATCTCGCGCAGGCGCACTTCCTCGCCCTTGGAGCGCTCGAGAAGTACGGCCGCCTGATCTATAACCTCGGCAGCGGCCAGGGCTTTACCGTACGTGAGGTCATCGACTCCGTCCAGCGGGTCACCGGCAAATCCATCCCGGTCGAAGAGCAGGACCGCCGCCCCGGCGACCCCGCCGTCCTCGTCGCCAGCTCCGAGAAGATCAAATCCGATCTCGGCTGGCAGCCCCAGTTTCCCGAGCTCGACCAGATCATCGAGAGCGCCTGGAAGTGGCATCAGCAACGCCACACCTGAGAACAGCGCTGCTGCGGGGGCACCCTGCCCGGACCAGCGGTCCCTTCGTGATGCGTATACCGGCAACGCCCGAGGACCTTACGCTGATCGGCGCAAAATCTTCGCAAGCGACCATCGGGAGCCTCACCCCGAAGGGAGTACACACGTCACGAAGGGGCGCGCCCACGCAGTGGGGCCCGGCCGGTAGGTCAGGCCGCATCGAATACAGGCAAGGAGCAACCCGTGATCGAAAGCATGTTCCACCTGCACGTTCCCCTGCTCGAAAAGATCCTTCGGCCCGTCCTCGTCTACATCTGCCTCATCCTCTTCCTTCGCCTCTTTGGCAAGCGCGAGCTGGCCCAGCTCAACCCCTTCGACCTTGTCGTCCTGCTCTGCCTCTCTAACACCGTGCAGAACTCCATCATCGGCGACGACAACACCGTCTCCGGCGGCATCATCGGCGTCTTCTCGCTCTTAACGGTCAACTATCTCCTCACCCGCGTCCTCTTCCACATGCCAAAGCTCAACCAAGCCCTCGAGGGCAAACGAACCGTGCTCATCCGCCGCGGTCAGATCGACCAGGAGGCCATGAAACGCGAGGCCCTCAGCGAGCTCGAGCTCAAGACCGTCCTGCACAAGCAGGGCCTGCACGACTTCACCGAGGTCGAGCGTTGCGTCCTCGAGCCCAGCGGCAACTTCTACGTCGAGCAGATGGATCCCTTCCGGGAGACCCATGAGCGCGGTCAGATTCTCTCACAGATCACCACCCTTACCGCCGAGGTTAGGGATCTCAAAGCCCTGCTTGCGGCTAAAGGCTAGCTGCCTTCATCCTGGGACTTCTTTTCCTGAACGCTTCAACGCCCGCCAGCGCTTGCCCAGATACCGATTCCAGTACATCAGCACACCGGTCGCGCTCAGCACTGCCAGCGAGACGCCCACCCCCGCCCACAGCACCTTGACCGGAAGCCCCCACAGCGTGCCGAAGTGCAGAGGATGCATCGCCCACATCACCCAATCGCCCGCGCTCTCGTTCCTCCCGTAGTGCCACACTGAGAGCACCCTGCCGCTGGCCGCATCCAGAGTCACCAGATCGCGATGCGAAAAATCCCCCGGCTCGGCCAGGTCCATCATCGCCAGCATCGTCGGCTCGTCCCGCGTCACGTTCGTCAGACCACCCAGGTGCCCGCGTGGTGAAGCCGCCTGTGCGGCGGTCAGAATCGCTTCCAGCGATACCCTCACCCCTCTAGCCTCAACCGCAGCCGGCGTAGGCGGAATCATATTCCTCAGCGGCGAGACCACATTCACCACCGCGCCCACCTGCCGGTACCAGCCAAAGTACACCCCCGAGACCGCCCACCAGGTCACCAGCGCCAGCGTCCAGAAGCCGATGGCGCTGTGCGCGTCGTAGTTGATGCGCTGCCAGCTGTGCCGCAGCGACACCCGCAGCCCGCGCGTCCACGTCCGCACCCCCGGCCACCACAGCACGATTCCCGTCGCCGCCAAAGCCAGCAGAACCGCCGCCCCGACTCCGTTCACCTGAGCCCCATGAGCCTCGCCCAGCAGAAGGTAAACATGCAGGTCGTGGACCACATCCAGCCAGTTGCGCGGAGTGGCCACCAGCGCTCCTGTCTCCGGATCGCCGATCGCATGGAACTCACGCTTCGTCGCATCCGACGCCTCAATCTGAAATGTAGGAATGGCCGGGCTCGGCATCGTCAGCATCTCGATCTTCGCTCCCGGAAACCTGCGCTGGAACCCCACGAGCACAGCATTCACCGGTACCGTGCGGCTCTCTTCATACCGGTGCAATCCGGCAGGAAGCATCGCCGAGCCCAGCTCGTCCTGAAAGACCAGCACCGCTCCGGTCAGCGCGATGACGATCAGGTACACCGACAGCAGAATCCCCGCCCACAGATGTACCTGGAAGATCGCTCTCCTCAGCCACAGCCTGCGCGGATGATGGAGAGCCTCCCCGAAGAAACTCATCGCGCAGTCCTCACCCAGTCATATAGCCCCGGGCCTCCCGCAGGTCGGCGCGAAGGTCTCTCAAGCGACCAACGGGAGCCCCGCTCCGAAGGGAGTACGCACGTCACGAACTGATCGCTCCACGCGCAGTGGACCGGGCCGGCAGGCCATCGCTTTTCCTTCAAAAACATGTCGATCTCACCTTAGAAGTGATACTTCACCAGCCCTACAACATTGCGGGCATAGCCGTATCCGCAGTACGAGATTCCCGTGCAGGTCGCGACGTAGCGTCGGTTTCCAAGATTGGTCGCATTCACCTGAAGGTCGAAGCTCCTCATGTGCGCGCGAAATCCCGCATCGAAGAGCGTGTAGTTCGGAATCAGGATCGTGTTCAAGGTATCGCCCGCCGACCACCCCACAAAGCGCACGCCGAAGTTTCCTCCCCAGCCCGTAAACCGTCCGCTCTGCACCGTGTAATCGCCCAGCAGCCCCGCCTGGTTGCGCGGCGTCTGCGGAAACCGCTTGCCCAGCTGCGCCGTATCGGTCTCCGAGACGCTGGTGATCGCCGTATCGACCAGCGAGTAGCTCGCATGCAGGTTCCACCCTCGCGAAAGATTCGCCACGCCCTCGAGCTCCACGCCCCGCGACCGTACTCCGCCCGTCTGCACCGAGTACAGCGGATGCTGCGGATCGGTCGTCAGCACATTCGTCTGATCGATGTTGAAGACCGAAGCCGTGATGAAGCTGTTCCAGGTGCGCGGCTGAATCTTCACGCCTGCCTCATGCTGCCTGCCCAGCGAAGGACGAAACAGATTGCCGTCGAAGGTTGTGCTTCCGGTCGTCGGCTGAAACGAAGTCGAGTAGCTGTAGTAGGGATTGATCCCCGCGTTCGTCAGGTAGGTCACGCCGGCGCGTCCCGTGAACTTCGAGTCGTTCTGGTGCTGAAAGGTCGTCCCTCCCAGGTAGTTGTCGAAGTCCGTGATCGCCCAGTCCTCACGGCCCCCTAGCGTGAACACCAGGTTCTGCCGGAACTTCACCTGATCCTGCAGATAAGCTCCGTGTTGCTGGTTCAGCTGATTGTTGTTCGTATCCTGGGCCAGCGGCGGGATCGGCGCACCATAGGTCGGGTGGAAGAGATCGATGGGATCGACCGAAGCCGATCCTCCCGCCGTGCGCGTGTTCAGGTGCACATAGTCGTATCCGCCCAGTACCGTATGCTGCCAGTTCCGCGTCGCGAACCTGCGCAGCGCCCGCGTATCCAGCGTGTGAATGTCGTTCTGTTGCGGATAGTCGTAGGCCAGGCGGCTCAGCAGACTCTCGCTCCCCGGAACAAACCCGAGCCCATAGACCGTCCGTCCTTGAAAGTTCACATGCTGGAAGCGGTAGTTCTGATGCACATTCCATCCATCGCCGAACAGATGATCGATGCTGTGGCCGATCGAGGCCTGATCGCGCAACACATGCTCCCACCCCGGCTCTCCCGGAAAGACATCGACAGGAATAATCCCATTCGGATTGTCGTGATAGAGCGTCCCCGAGGCCGGCAGAAACTGGCTCCACTTCGTCTTGTCGTGCTGCCAGTCGCCCAGCACCGTCGCGCTGGTGCGCTCGCTCGGATGCCACGCCAGCGAAGGCGCAATCAGCCTGCGGTCATCGGGAGTCGCGATCACCTGCGTCCCGCTGTCCCGCACCAGGCCGACTAATCGATATCGCCACACGCCGTTGCGATCGATCGGGCCGCCCACGTCCGCCTGCGCCTGCCTGCGGTCGTAGCTCCCCACCTGCACCTCGATCTCACGCTGCGTCTCGTCCGGCGGACGCTTCGTCGTCAGGTTCACCAGGCCTCCCGGAGGAGCTTGCCCATACAGCACCGAGCTTGGCCCCTTCAGCACCTCGATCGATTCCAGCTCCGCCGGGTCCATCTTGCCCGCCAGCGAGTTCCACCGCATCCCATCGCGAAACACGCCCGTCGTGTCCGCCGAAAATCCGCGGATCTTCATCCAGTCCTGTCTCTGCTCCACGCCGTACTCATCCGCCTCCACCCCCGGCGTGTAGCGCAGAGCCTCGTTCACCGTGATCGGGTTTCGCGCCTGAATCTCGCGCTGATTGATGATCGAGATCGACTGCGGAACCTCCACCAGCAGCGATCCCGTCTTCGATCCGAAGTTCGAAGCAAACGGAACGAAGCCCGCATCGGCCGAGACATTCACCGTCTCGCTCGCCGAACCCGGCGTCAGCACAACTTCGATCATGGGGTTTGCCGGGTCGACCGCGATCTCCTGAACCGTCTGTCCGAACCCCGGAGCCACCACGCTCAACCGGTACCGCCCCGGAACTAGCCGGAACGCCACCCCTCCGTCCGCGCCAGTCTGGGCCGAGAACACCCTCTCGCCGCAGCTCGCCTCGACCGCAGCGCGCTGCACCATAGCTTGGTCTGAATCCCGCACTCGGATTGTCACCGCCATAGCCGCCTCCGTTGAGCACGCAGGAGCCGACGGCAGAGCCGCCGCCGCGGAGGCCGCCCTCGCAGAGCGCGAGGCCGTAAGGGAGCAAAGGGCCAGCAGGAAGCAAATAAACTTCGTCATGAAAATCACCTCTTCGGACGCGAGGGGGCGAGCACGCTCCAGAGGAGCCAGCTCACCCGCTCGCGAAGTGTTGCAAGTTGCGTTGCCGATCTCTCTCCGCGCACGGCTGCTTCGCCAAAAGACCGCCGAGCCGGAGAAATTCTGTCTCTTGAACAAAGACTAAATCAGTCCTATATTGTGCCACAAGGAAAATTTACAAGAAAGTGACAATTGAGAGGAGCTTCAGGAGGAGAAGAAACAGGTCCCCGCCCTGTCTTTTTGGCGAAGCGAGCAGGGACCCGGAGATCGACAACCTGAAGAGGCTGACGATAGTGCAAGACTATCCGCGATTGTTGGCTTCCACAAGCCTCAACGCCGTGTGTCTACGCCCGCAGTGGCACATTTGCACTTCGTCGGCGGAGTGCAAATGTGCTGGAATGTTGCCGGGGCGTGCCAGGAACAGCGTCCTGCCCGCTCAGTGGCCGCCCGGGGCCGTAAAGATCTTCAGTGCATTCGCGAGTGTATAGCTGAAGCCCCAGATGAGGGGAACGACCACGATCGTCCAGGCCACCAGAATCGCCACCGGCGACGAATTTTTAACGTTTGTCTCCGCCATCTTGATTCTCCTCAGTGGGCTGCGCCCACTACCTCCGGAACATTCTTATCATTCAGCCAGTACCTCTCATCCACGGCGCGTACCAGCAGGTTCGCGATAAAGCCGATGACCAGCAGTCCGGTCATGATGTGCAGGATCAGAGGATACGCATCCTGCTTGGGCAGCTTCGTCTCCACATAGTGATCCAGAATGCCATTGACGATCAGCGGGCCGACGATGCCCGCCACCGACCACGCCGTCAATAGGCGCCCATGAATCGCCGAGACGTTATAGCCTCCGAACAGGTCCTTCAGGTACGCCGGAATCGTCGAGAATCCTCCTCCATACATCGACAGCAGCACGGCGGCAATTCCCACAAACAGCGGCACCGAGTTCATCTGATCCTGCCGCGTGAACGGCAGCACGAAGTACAGCACCGCGCCCAGGGTAAAGAAGCAGAAGTAGGTCGCCTTTCTTCCGATATAGTCCGAGACCGACGCCCAGAAGAAGCGCCCGGCCATGTTGAAGATGCTCAGCAGTCCGACGAATCCCACCGCTGCGGCCGGTCCGATGCTGCCCTTGAACAGGTCCTGGATCATTGGAGCCGCCTGCTCCAGAATCCCGATTCCCGCCGTCACATTCGCAAAGAGCATCACCCACAGCAGCCAGAATTGGGGCGTCTTCCACGCCTGCGCGACCGCCACGTTGTGGGTCGAGATCAGCGCCGACTGCTTCGCCGGAGCCTGCCATCCTGCGGGCTTCCAGCCCTCCCTCGGCACCCGGATCATGAAGACCCCGAACATCATGAACAGGAAGTAGATCACTCCCATCGCAACCATGGTGCAGGGAATCGACGGCTGCCCCGCAGACTTGAAGTGAGCCATCAGCTGCCCGGCCAGAGGGCCTCCGATCATTGCGCCTCCGCCAAAGCCCATAATCGCGAGCCCCGTCGAAAGCCCCGGGCGGTCCGGAAACCACTTAATTAGCGTCGAAACCGGGGAGATATATCCCAGGCCCAGCCCAATTCCGCCGATCACCCCATAGCCCAGGTAGATCAGCGCCAGCTGATGCATCTCGACACCAGCCGCGGCGATCAGAAACCCCGCCCCGAAGCAGCTCGCGGCATAGAACATCGCCCTGCGCGGTCCCGCGCGCTCCAGCCACGCACCGAACAGCGCCGCCGAGATGCCGAGAAATGCAATCGCGATGGAAAAGATGGAACCAACCTCCTTCAAGTTCCACGCCGAGCCATCGGCGCCATGCAGAGCCAGCAGAGGATTCTTGAAGACCGAAAACGCATATACCTGACCGATGGAGAGATGAATCGCCAGAGCCGCCGGGGGAACCAGCCATCGGCTATATCCAGCCGGTGCTACCGAACGCTCGCGATCGAGAAATGCAAGTGCCATAAGGGGCTCCCAGGTACAGCGGTGGAATCATAGCAGCAAAAACTGCAAAATTCTTCCTGCGCGTTGGATGCGAACTCTTGGATGCCTGCATCCTTCAACCTTTCCGCGATCAGAAAATTACAAGGGAGAGAAGATCGGGTCCGAACCTTCCTCTTCACCGGGACATTTGTCCTAGCTTCTTATTGCCGCTTGTATCGGCCATAGCGTACCTTTTTCATGACGAAGTACAAGGAGGGAAGTACGTTGACGGTGACTCAGGAAGGAACGGCGAATCTGGACTCAAGTTTGAGGGAAAACAGGGTCTTTGAACCTTCCGTGGAGTTTCGCTCCAAAGCTCATATCTCCTCGCTCGAACAGTATGAGCAGATGTATCGCCGCAGCATCGAGCAGCCCGAAGAGTTCTGGGCCGAAGCTGCCCGCGAGCTCGAATGGCTCACCCCCTGGACCAGTGTCCTCACCCCCGGTCCGGACGGCTCCGGCCTCGGAGCCAAGTGGTTTGAGGGAGGCAGGCTCAACATCTCCCACAACTGCGTCGACCGCCACGCCCTCGGCTCACGCCGCGACAAGGTCGCGCTGCTTTGGGAGGGCGAGCCCGGCGAGGTCCGCCGCATCACCTATGGCGAGCTCCATGCCGATGTCCAGCGCTTCGCCAACGTCCTCAAGGGCCTGGGCATCCAGAAGGGCGACCGCGTCGCCATCTACATGGGCATGTGCCCCGAGCTTGCCATCGCCCTGCTCGCCTGCGCCCGCATCGGAGCAGTCCACTCCGTCATCTTCGGTGGCTTCGCCGCTCACGCCATCGTGGACCGCGTCAACGACTCCGCCTGCGTCGCCCTCATCACCCAGGATACCTCCTACCGCCGCGGCGCCGAGATCAACCTGAAGAAGATCGCCGACGAGGCCCTCGAGCAGTGCCCCACCATCCGGAATGTCGTCGTCTACCGGCGCAGCGGAACCCCCGTCTCCATGAAGGAAGGCCGCGACCACTGGTGGGACGAGTCTATGCTCTCCGCCCCCAAGGAGTGCCCGGCCGAGCCCATGGACTCCGAGGACCCGCTCTACCTCCTCTACACCTCCGGAACCACCGGCAAGCCCAAAGGGCTTCTCCACACCACCGGCGGCTACTCCGTCCAGACCTACCTCACCTCGAAGTACATCTTCGATCTGCATGACGATGACGTCTACTGGTGCTCGGCCGACATCGGCTGGGTCACCGGCCACAGCTACGTGGTCTACGGCCCCCTCCAGAACGGAGCCACCGTCCTGATGTACGAAGGCGCTCCCAACTGGCCTGAGTGCGACCGCTTCTGGAAGATCATCGACGAGCACCGCGTCACCGTCTTCTATACCGCTCCCACCGCCATCCGCGCCTTCACCAAGTGGGGCGTCGACTGGGTCCGCAAGTACAAGCTCACCTCGCTGCGCCTGCTCGGCACCGTCGGCGAGCCCATCAACCCCGAGGCCTGGATGTGGTTCCACCGCGAGGTTGGCCACGAGCGCTGCCCCATCGTCGATACCTACTGGCAGACCGAGACCGGGGCCATCATGATCGCTCCCATCCCCGGAGCCGTCGCCGCCAAGCCCGGCTCTGCCACCCGGCCCTTCTTCGGAGTCGTGCCTGAGATCGTTACCAAAGAGGGCGAGCTCGTCACCGACGGCAAGGGCGGATTGCTCGTCTTCCGCACCCCGTGGCCCTCGCTCGCCCGCACCGTCTACGGCAACCCCGATCGCTATGAAGCAGCCTACTGGTCCGAGATCCCCGGAAGCTATTTCACCGGCGATGGCGCCCGCCGCGACGCCGACGGCTACTACTGGCTGATGGGACGCGTCGACGACGTCCTCAACGTCAGCGGACACCGCCTCGGAACCATGGAGATAGAATCCGCCCTCGTCGCCCACGTCAAGGTCGCCGAGGCCGCCGTCGTCGGCCGTCCCGACGATCTCAAGGGCCAGGCCATCTGCGCCTTCGTCACCCTGGAACAAGGTCACGAGGTCTCTGAAGAGCTCAAGCAGGAGATCCGCCAATGGGTCGCGAAAGAGATCGGAGCCCTCGCCCGTCCTGACGACGTTCGCTTTACCGAGGCGCTCCCGAAGACTCGCAGCGGCAAAATCATGCGCCGCTTGTTGCGCGAACTCGCCACCACCGGCGAGGTCAAGGGCGACACCACTACCCTCGAAGACTTCGGCGTCATCGCCAAGCTGCGCGAGAACGAAGAATAGATTCGGCAGTCCTACTGCAGGTTCGGATGCGGTCGCATCGGAAGGGTGAAGTGAACGGTCGTGCCCTTTCCCGGAAGGCTGATGGCCCAGATTCGTCCTCCATGCAGGGTCACGATGCTGCGGCAGATCGCCAGCCCCAGCCCCGTCCCTCCTAATGCGCGGGAGTCCGATCCATCTCCTTGGCGGAAGCGGTCGAAGACATGCTCCAGCCGGTCCGCCGGAATGCCGATGCCGCGGTCGCGCACCTTGAAGAGCACCATCTGGTCTTCCAACGCGTGCGCGGAGATCTCAATCTCTTCCGCCAGCGCCGAGAACTTGATCGCGTTCGAGAGCAGGTTGCAGAGCACCTGCACGATTCGCTCCCGGTCGCACCAGGCACTTACCCGGTCGGCCGTATAGCGAACCTTGGAGCGGATCTTCCCCGCCAGCGCCGGAGACTCATCGCTCGTCTTCTCGATCGCTCCGCGCAGAAGATCCTCCGCATCCGCCAGGTCCAGGTGAAGCTCATTCTTTCCGCTGGAGATCCGCTCCAGGTCCACGATGTCGTTGATCAGCCTGGTCAGGCGGTCCGTATTGCTTAGCGCGATCTCGAGCATCTGCTGCGACTTCTCCGGGCGGTCTTCGAGGGCTCCGTTCAGAAGCCCCAGCGCTGCGCGCAGCGAGGTCAGCGGGGTGCGCAGCTCGTGCGAGACCGTCGAGATGAACTCATCCTTCAGCCGGTCCAGAATCCTGCGCTCCGTCGTGTCGGTGAAGGCCACCACCACGCCCACCGCGTGGGTCTTTCCGCTCTCGTACAGATGGGTATCGAGCAGAGGGCGGGCGACATACTCCACCGGAACTCCGGTCCCATCCTTGCGCCAGAATATCTCGTCCCGCAGCCGCACCGTTCCGAAGCTCACCAGGCTGCGATGGATCGGGGATTGCTCGATCGGATATGCCGTCCCGTCCGGCCTGCTGTGATGGATCAGAGCGTGCATCTGCCTTCCCAGCATCTCTTCCTGGCGATATCCCAGCATCTGCGCCGCGGCCGTGTTGACCAGCGTCACCCTGCCCTCCAGATCGATGCAGAAGATCCCGTCCCCGACCGACTCCAGGATCGAGTCCGACTGCCGCGTCAGCGTGCGCAGCTCCCGTTCCGCTCGGGTCTGTTCGGTGATGTCCACCCCCATGCCCAGCACATAGGGCGTTCGCTCCGGGACCGTAATCAGCTTGTTCCTGTAGACGATTACGCGTAACCCACCGTCCGCGTGGGCCAGATGGAACAGGCCCTGGGCCTCGCCGTGTGCCGCGATCGTCTCAAGGTACTCCAGCATCGCCACCCTGCGTTTGGGCGAGACGAACTCCTCAAGCTTCCGGCCTACCATCTCCTCGATTGTCCTGCCCACCGTCGCCGATCCATAGGCGTTGATCGACATCAGCCGGCCCTCCATGTCATGCGTGAAGACCATGCCCAGCGAGCTTTCGACCAGCTGGCGATAGCGCGCCTCGCTCTCTCGCAGCGTCAGATCCCGCGCTCTCTGCTCGGTCACGTCGGTTCCCGTGGCGATCAGAAACGCCACCTCGCCGTCGCCGTTCCGCAGTGCCGTCGCCGCCCAGGTCAAGTGCCGCAGCGTTCCATCGCGGCGCTTCCAGCGATTCTCGAAGCTCACCGGAAACACTCCCTTGCGCAGCCGTTCGAACTCCGCAATCGCCTCCGGAATCTCCTCCTCGAGGATCAGCCGGTCCCACATCCGGCCTCCCGCCAGATCTTCGAAGCTGTATCCCGAGACCGCCTCGCAGGCCTGGTTGAAGCGAACGATCCGGCCGTCCATATCGAAGACCACCACCAGCGCGCCAATTGTGTCTAGCACCGCCGAGACCATCTTCTTTTGCGACTGCGCCGTCAGCGCCATCTGCCGGCTGCGCTCGTGAATCTCCAACTGCGTCGCGGCCTGCCGCGCCAGAACCCCCAGCGTCTCCGCCTGTATCCCGGTAAGCTCGCGAGGAGCATCGTCGAGCACCGCCACCACGCCCACGCGTATCTGCTCGACGATCACCGGAGCCGACGCATAGTAGCGGTAGGCCCTTCTTCCAATCACCATTCCGTGCGGAGCAAACTCCGGATCCCTCTGCAGGTCTTCGACCGCGACGATGTCTGTCCCTGGCCCGCGCGTCGTCGCAATCCGGTTCAGCAGTTGGCCGTCCAGCTCCAGCTTGGCTCCGCCCAGCCCGGCCACCGCCTTCATGGATCCTGACTCTTCTTCCGTGAGACACACCATGCCAACGGGAGCACCGCACGCCTCCGCGGCCAGCCTTGCCAGATCCTCAAGGATCGGGTCTTTCGCTGCAATCAGAACGTCGTGCTGTTCCGGTGTTTCGACTTTGACCAGAAGAGCATCCATAAGCCTGGAGCTTGATACTAGGTCACCCCAGTGGGTGGGCAAATCCTACTTTAGGTGTAGCGCTGACAAGGGGTTACACGAAATCCGCAGGCAACCCGAATGCCATCTTCTCAAACTTGAATACACCGGGACTTTAGTGCAATTTCGCTGAAAATCTGAAAAGGTAGAGCGTGGGAAGACTGTTCCGTTCGTTTCTCTCAGGGAACGCAACATCGAAGGATCCGACTCTGCCGCAACCTCAAGAACATTGCTTCAGTGCGGCTTCGGCAGTGTACAGCACTCCCCGGCCGGAGGAGCATCGTTCGCGCTCGCATCCATCGCCACCTTCCAGCTCCCGTCCGGCATCTTCTTCCACACCGTCATATAACGCCCCGCCAGCACCACCGGCTGACCGTTCTTGTCCTTCGACCGGCCCTCATAGTGGCCCCACGTAAATCCCATATCGTTCGAAGGCCCCATCTGCGCACCCTCGGGAGCCCACGTCAGCTGATACTCCTTCGCGTCCCATTTTGCCTGCGCCGCGATCGCCGCCTTCCCCATGATCGCGGGCTGGCCGTTGTTCAAAATCACCGCGTCGTCGGCGAACCACTGCGCAAACGCCTTCCCTCCGCCGGAGGCCACCGCCTGCGCGAACCTTCCTTCCAGCTCCATAAGCTGAATCACCCCGGGCGAAAGCGTAGGCTGCGTCAACGGGCTCAGCTGCGGCCCCTGCGAGCTTCCAGCCCCTCCGCGCCCCAGCCCCTCCAGCCCAGGCGCTCCCGGCATCTGCGCCCGCATCCCGCATGCTCCCAACGCCAGCAGAATCCCCGCCGTCGCAGCCCGTACCCAGACGCTCGTTCCCATCGCTCTCCCTCAATCGATCCAAAGCTCTCCTATAAGTGATAAATGATTCCTGCCGACGTCTGAAACATTCCTCCGGTCGCAGATTCCACAGCCCAGGCTTACCCGGTTCTCGGCCCGCACTCCGGCTGATATCCTGCGCGAGGTGATCACGCGATCCACAGAGCGAATCCTGTTTCTCCTCGCCGGAGCCCTCTTCGTCGCGGGAGTCTTCCTCGCCGCCTTCCATCTTTTGCCTGCCGCCTCCGGCCCTTCGCTCATGGCCGCGCTCGTCCTCCGCTGGCTGGCCGTCTTTTTCCTGGCCGCCGTAGCCCTTCGCCGCCGTACCCTCACTCCCTGGATCTTCGTCGCCATGGTCGCTGGGGCCGAGCTCGGCTTCGATGCTCCGCACCTCGCCGTCTCTCTTCGCGTCTTCAGCGATATCTTCCTGCGCCTCATCAAGGCCATCGTCGCCCCGCTCATCTTCGCCACCCTGGTCACCGGAATCGCCGGCCACGGCGACCTCAAAGGCATCGGGCGCATCGGCCTCAAAAGCCTCATCTACTTCGAGGTCGTCACTACCCTCGCCCTTCTCGTCGGACTCATCGCCATCAACCTCAGCCAGGCCGGCCGCGGCCTCACCCTTCCCGCCGCAACCGCTGTCGCCGAGGTCACCCAGGCCGCCCCTCCCGCCGCCCATTGGCAGGACTTCCTCCTCCACGTCTTTCCCGAAAACATCGCCAAGTCCGTCGCCGAAGGCCAGATCCTTCAGGTGGCCGTCTTCGCTGTCTTTTTCGGCATCGCCCTCGCCGGCCTCCAAGAATCCCGCCGCGTCCCCGTGCTCGCCCTCTGTGAGTCGCTCAGCGAGATCATGTTCCGCTTCACCAACATCGTCATGTACCTCGCGCCGCTGGCTGTCGGCGCGGCCATGGCCTACACCATCGGCCACATGGGACTCGGCGTCCTGGTCAACCTCGGCAAGCTGCTGCTCACCCTCTACGGATCCCTTCTCGCCTTCGGCCTTTTCGTGCTTCTACCCGCGGCCATGCTCTTCCGCGTCCCGATCGCCGGATTTCTCCGCGCCGTCGCAGAGCCCGCCACCATCGCCTTCGCCACCTCCACCAGCGAGGCCGCCCTTCCCCGCGCCATGGAGGCCATGGAGGCCTTCGGAGTCCCCCGCCGCATCGTCGCCTTCGTCATCCCGGCGGGCTACAGCTTCAACCTCGACGGCTCTACCCTCTACCTCGCCGCCGCCAGCATCTTCGTCACCCAGGCCGCCGGAATGCACCTCTCCTTCGGCCGTCAGCTCGTCATGATGCTTACCCTCATGCTCACCAGCAAGGGCGTCGCAGGAGTTCCCCGCGCCACGCTCGTCGTCCTTCTGGCCACAGCCGCCACCTTCAGCCTCCCCACCGAGCCGATCTTTGTGCTGCTCGGCATCGACGCCCTCGCCGATATGGCCCGCACCACGGTCAATGTCGTCGGCAACTGCCTCGCCTCCGTCGTCGTCGCCCGGTGGGAGGGCGAGTTCGGCGCCGAGCGCACCATCGAAGACCTGGCTCCCACCGGGGAGACGCTTGAAAAGTGAGTCTTTCTAAATCACCTCACTTTTTTTGATGGAGAGGATGGCCCGGCCGGCAGGCCATCCTCTCTTTTTCTGATTTGACGGAAAAATAAATTGCGAAGCGCAACAGATGTTGTTCTTTGGGGTAGGCTGAATCACATGCCTCTCGGACGGCCGAGGCATCGTTTCCCGAATCACAGGAGGAGTCTTTTGAACGTGACCTACAAGATCGACCCTGCACACTCGAGCGCAGGCTTCGTCGTTCGCCACATGATGATCTCGAACGTACGCGGAGCCTTGCATGGCCTTCAGGGAACAGTCGTATACGACCCCCAGAACGTCGCCGCCACCACCGTGGAGATCACCATCGACGTCAACACCATCGACACCCGGGAGGCGCAGCGCGACGCGCACCTGAAGAGCGCCGAGTTTCTCGACGCGGAGAAGTTTCCCACCATCACCTTCAAGAGCAAATCCGTCGCCGCCGCCGGCGACGGACTCAAGGTTACCGGCGACCTGACCCTCCACGGCGTCACCAAAGAGGTGGTGCTCGACGTCGAGGGCCCGTCTCCGGAGACCAAGGATCCGATGGGCAACACCCGCATCGGAGCTTCGGCCACCACGAAGATCAAACGCAGCGACTTCGGCCTGACCTATAACATGGTCCTCGAGGCTGGCGGTGTCGCGCTCGGCGACGAGCTGAAGATCGAGATCGAGGCCTCCCTGATCAAGTCCTAAACGGAACGGAGAGAGCCCTGACTGCCCCGGCTCTCTTCTTTTCCAGTTTGTGCGTCTATCGTTCTCAGCTGGGTTGATGGAGAACTGAGAACGAGCAGCTAGGCTTTATCGACCTGAAGAGCGCTGCCGCGCGGGCCCACTGCGCGTGGGGCGCCCGCGCGGCAGCGCCTGTCTTTACCTCAAATAATAGGTCGATACGCCTAGGCGGCTCCGCTAAGTCCATCGATCAGCCTCGTGACCGTCCCGCTGTCGATGATGCGGCCGGCCAGGGCCACCCCAGTCGCAAGGTCTGGCGCGAGGTCGGCAGCCACCAGCACCGCCGCCGCGTTCGCCACCACGATGTCGCGCCTCGGTCCATGCTCCCCGGCAAAGATCGACCGCAGAATCCCGGCGTTCTCCCCGGCCCCGCCGCCGGCGAGCGAACTTATCGGGGCGCGCTCGAGCCCCAGCTCCTCCGGCGTGATCGTCCTCATCGTCACGATCCCATTCCGCACCTCGGCCACCCGGGTCGGTCCAGAGATCGAGATCTCATCGAGCCCCTGCACCCTTCCCTCCACATCCTCCGCCGTCCCGTGCACCACAAAGGCGTGACGGGTCTCCAACAGAGCCATGGTATGGGCCACGAGCTCCACCGCCTGGCTCGAGTACACCCCCATTACCTGCGCCGAGGCGCCCGCCGGATTGGTCAACGGCCCAAGCAGGTTGAATACCGTCCGCACCCCTAGCGCCCTCCGCACCGGCATCACCGCCTTCATCGCAGGATGCAGCGAAGGAGCATGTAAAAACGCAAACCGGTGCCGCCGAAGAGCCTCCGATGCCGCACTCGGCGCGAGGTCCACCGGAACCCCCAGCGCCTCGAGCACATCGGCCGAGCCGCACTGCGAGGTGATGGCGCGATTGCCATGCTTGGCAATCGTGGCCCCCGCCGCTGCGGCGACCAGCGCAGCCGCAGTTGAGATGTTGAAGGTGCGGCTAGCATCCCCACCCGTCCCGCAGGTGTCCACCAAAAGAGCCTGTTCATCGGGGCCCAGCGGAACCCTCGTCACCTCTTCGCGCATCACGTCGACGAAGCCGGCGACCTCTTCCGGTGTCTCCCCACGTGAGGCCAGAGCCGCGGCCAGCGCTGCAATTTCTACGTCGAGAGCCGTCCCCGAGACGATCTCGCGCATCGCCTCGCGAGCCTCCTCGCGCGAGAGGGGACCGCGCTCTTCCATCATCTTCCTGAGATAAATCTGAAGGGGCATCGCTTCAAGGTTAGCAGCCGCGAAGCCCCTTCAGGAATTGCCCCGAACTTCACCGCAGTCTTTCAGGCCGCGGTTTTGATCACAATCTTGCCGTGCGCCCGGCCCGACTCCGCCTCTTGCTGGGCCTGACGAATCTCATCCAGCGGAAACACCTTGACGATCGGAATTACCAGGCTGCCGCGGGAGACATCGTCGGCCAGCTGATAGAGCCGCGATGCGTCCGGGACCACCCGCATCGTCTCAAAATGCACATCGAACTTCGCCGCATCTTTCGGAAGCGCCAGCACCGTCCCAAAGATCCCCCCAGACCTCAGCGTCTTGATCGCACGATGCGCCGTGGTCCCACCCACGGTATCGGCGATGGCATCGAGATCGTGCAGGTGTTCAAGGTCGGCGGCCTCATCAATCGCCACCACCTCGTGGGCGGGCAGCAACTTGGCCTCCTCCATCTGGCTCCTGCGCACTCCGGCGATCACATGGGCTCCATGCTCGAGTGCCACATGGACGGCGGTTCTCCCCACCCCGCCGAGCGCGCCCAGGACCAGCACTCTCTGGCCGCGCGAGACCTTGATCGCCCGCTCGATCAGCTGCGCTCCCGTCGTCAGCACCAGGGGAAGCGCGGCCGCCTGTTCGAAGCTCAGCTTCTCCGGAATCGGAGCTAGAACGTCGGCCTTCGCGGTCGTCAACTCGGCGTAGGTTCCTGCCGCGAGCGCCATGACGCGCATCCCCTTCTCGAAGCCGGCAACGCCCGGACCTGCCTTCTCCACCACGCCGGCCAGGTCGCGGCCAAGGATGGCGGGAAGCTCGGCAGGATTACGGTCCTTCGAATCGCCGTTGCGGATCTTCCAGTCGACCGGATTCACGCTCGTGGCCTTGATGCGGATCAGAACCTCGCCCTGTCCCACCTCGGGATCTTCCACGTCCTCCATCTGCAGCTTGTTCACGTCGCCGAACTCTTCGATCACGACTGCTCTCATGGCGATACCTCCTCCTGTCTCAGATGAGAGGAACGTGGAGGCGTTTGTCTCAAGCAGGGGAGGAGCGCTTAAAAGAAAATTTATTGAGGAGAGGCGATGGCCTGCCGGCCGGGCCCACTGCGCGTGGGGCGGTCACTTCGTAACATGTATATCCCCTTCGGGTCGCGGCTCCCGTTGGTCGCTTGATAAATGTTTGCGCCGACCATCGGGAGGCCCACGGCGAAGCCGGTATACGCGTCACGAAGTGACCACCCCACGCGCAGTGGGCCCGCGCGGCAGCGCCTGTCCTTCATCAAAAAATGTCGATGGATCAAGCGATAACCGCACCGTTGTTCGCATTCCGTATTGCGGTCCCTCCTCGGGCTCCGCTACACTTCTCGCGCGGGCGAAGATTAACCTATGAAAATTCACGAGTATCAGGCAAAAGAGATTCTGCGGAAGTATGGCGTGCCGGTTCCAGGCGGCGAGATGGTTCAGACCCTCGAAGAGGCGGACCGGGCAGCGAAAGATCTCTTCGACAAGGGCAATCCTGTCGTCGTGGTGAAGGCGCAGATTCACGCCGGAGGCCGTGGCAAGGGTGGCGGCGTGAAGGTGGTCAAGTCGCTTGCCGATGCCTCGACTGCATCCAAGGCGATCCTCGGCATGCAGCTGGTCACGCACCAGACCGGACCGCATGGCCAGAAGGTGCAGCGCCTTCTCGTCGAAGAGGGCTCGGCCATCGACCGGGAGCTCTACCTCGGCATCGTGCTCGATCGCGCCGCGGCGCGTCTGGTCTTCATGGCCTCGCAGGCCGGCGGCATGGAGATCGAGGAGGTCGCACACTCGACCCCCGAGAAGATCTACAAGGAGTACATCGATCCGGCTATCGGCCTGCAGCCCTACCAGGCCCGCAAGCTGGCCTTCAAGCTGGGCCTCAAACCCACGCAGGTCAACGACGCCGTCAAGTTCATGACGGGCCTCTACAAGGCCTTCGTCGAGACCGACTCGACCCTGATGGAGATCAACCCCTTCATCACCACCAAGGACGACAAGCTGCTCGCGCTCGACTGCAAGATCAACTTCGACGACAACGCCATGTTCCGCCACAAGGACCTGAAGGAGCTGCGCGACCTGTCGGAGGAAGATCCGCTCGAGGTAGAGGCGTCGAAGTTCGCGCTTAACTACATCAAGCTCGACGGCAACATCGCCTGCATGGTCAACGGAGCCGGTCTCGCCATGGCGACGATGGACATCATCGAGTACGCCGGCGGCAAGGCCGCCAACTTCCTCGACGTAGGCGGCGGAGCCAACCAGGAGCAGATCGAGAACGCCTTCGGAATCCTGTTGAGCGACCCTAACGTCAAGGCGATCTTCATCAATATCTTCGGCGGCATTCTGCGCGTCGATGTTCTGGCGACGGCGGTCGTGGCGGCGGCGAAGAAGCTCAACGTCCAGCTTCCCATCATCCTTCGCCTGGAGGGGACCAACGTCGAAGAGGGGCGCAAGATCCTGAAGGATTCGGGGCTCAAGTTCGAGGTCGGAGCGACCATGAAGGAAGCTGCAGATCTGGCCGTGGCGGCTGCGAAAGGTGGAAAGTAATGGCGGTACTGGTTGATAAGAATACGCGGCTGATCGTGCAGGGCATCACCGGACGCGAAGGCACCTTCCACGCGAAGGGTTGCGCGGAGTATGCAAAGCAGTTCGGCGTCGATCTGGTTGTGGGCGGAGTCACTCCCGGCAAGGGCGGAACCACACACGAGGGATGGCCGGTCTTCAACACCGTCGAAGAGGCGGTGAAGGAGACAGGAGCCAACGCGACCGTCATCTTCGTTCCTCCGCCGTTTGCCGCGGACGGCATCCTCGAGGCTACTGCTGCCGAGGTCCCGCTGATCATCTGCATCACCGAGGGCATTCCCGTCCTTGACATGGTCAAGACCTGGGAGGTCGTCAAGCAGTCGAAGTCGCGCTTGATCGGCCCCAACTGCCCCGGCGTCATCTCACCCGGCAAGGCCAAGATCGGCATCATGCCCGGCCGCATCCATAAGGAAGGCTCGGTCGGCATCGTCTCGAAGTCCGGCACCCTGACCTACGAGGCTGTCTACCAGCTGACGCAGCGCGGTATCGGTCAGTCGACCGCCATTGGCATCGGCGGTGATCCCATCATCGGAACCACGCACATTGATGCCCTCAAGCTGCTCAACGAGGATCCTGAGACTGAAGCCATCATCATGATCGGCGAGATTGGCGGAACGGCTGAGGAGGCTGCGGCCAAGTACATCAAGGAAAACGTGAAGAAGCCGGTGGTCGGCTTCATCGCCGGCCAGACGGCGCCTCCGGGACGCCGCATGGGGCACGCCGGAGCCATCATCTCCGGCGGCGAGGGAACGGCCTCCGAGAAGATGAAGGCCATGTCCGAGGCTGGAATCACGGTGGTCAAGTCGCCGGCCGAGATCGGCGACGCCATGGCCAGGGTTCTGGGCAAGGCGTAGAGAATAGCAAGCGATCAGGCCGGCAACGAGGGATTCGACCTCATTGCCGGCCTTTCACTCTTTAGCAAAGAATAGCGCTGCCGCGCGGGCGCCCTGCGCGGGCAGCGGTCACTTCGTGACGCGTATACCGGTTTCACCATGAGCCTCCCGTTGGTCGGCGCCCATATCTTCGCAAGCGACCAACGGGAGCCTTCACCCCGAAGGGAGTACACGCGTCACGAAGGGTGCGCCCACGCGCAGTGGGCCCGACCGGCCGGCCATCGCCTTTTTCCTCAACGCTGCTGTCGGCGGTAAAAGAGTGCAGCCGCGAGAAAGACCATGGCCACGAGGAAGGCCAACTGGGCGTGCTGCATGGAATGAAGTCGCAGGCTGATCACGCCGTCGATGACCCAGGCGGCGAATCCGGCGAACCATATCCAGGCCAGGTTGCGCATAGGGGTGTGATGCGTCTTGATCGAGACGCGGAGGGGTTCGCGGGATTTTTACGAGGCTGAATTACACTGGTCGAAGCAGATTTCGAGCGAAAACGTAAGGAGAAACACGTTGTCACAGCGCACTTTCAGCATCATCAAGCCCGACGCCGTCAAGAAGGGACACGCGGGCGCCATCCTGGCCGAGATCGAAAAGGCCGGATTCAAGATCGTCTCCATCAAGAAAGTCTCCATCTCCAAGACGCAGGCCGAGGGCTTCTACTACGTCCATAAGGAGCGTCCGTTCTTCGGTGAGCTTACCGAGTTCATGTCCTCCGGCCCCATCTTTCCCGTGGTCCTCGAGAAGGACAACGCCATCGCCGACCTGCGCAAGCTGATGGGCGCGACTGACCCGGCCAAGGCCGAAGAGGGAACCATCCGCAAGCAGTTCGCGGCTTCGATCGGCGAGAACGCGATCCACGGATCGGACGCCGAGGAGACCGCAGCCTTCGAGATCGGTTACTTCTTCGCCGGCTTCGAGCTCAAGTAAATCTCGATTCACGATCCCAAAGAGTGGCGGTTAGCGTATTCAGCGCTAACCGCCATCCTGCGTTTGGGTGGTTACCCTATTTAGTGAAGAGCTTCAGGTCGATCGAATCTCCCATGGCCTTGTAGCCCGCGTCGGTGGGGTGCAGGTGGTCGCCGCTGTCGGCCGCGGCTGAGAACACAGACGGCTTGGCCGGGTCCTGGGTGGCCTTTTCGAAGTCGACGAAGCCGTCGAGCTCCTTCGAGGTGCGGATCCACTGGTTGATGGCCAGGCGGATCTCTTCGCCTGCCGGGGAGGAGTAACCGGCTCCCATGTAGGGTGTCAGAGTGGCTCCATAGACCTTGATGCCGTGGGTGTGAGCGCGGGTGGCGAGCTGGCTGAGGCCCGCGATCAGATCCTCGGCCGTTACCGGGTCGTTGGGACTCGTCGGGTTCTGGGCGTGACCGATGTCGTTGATGCTCTCGAGGATGACGAGGTACTTCACGCCGGCCTGGGCCAAAACGTCACGGTCGAAGCGGGCCAGGGCGCCGGGGCCGGTGTTGTCGTGCAGAATGCGGTTGCCCCCGATGCCCTCATTCAGTACACCCAGCTTCTGGGTCTTCTTTTCGGCCTGCAGGCGGCGGGCGAGCACATCGGGCCAGCGCTGGTTGGTGTCCTTGGTGCTGTGCGCGCCGTCGGTGATGCTGTCTCCGAAGGCGACGACGGCTCCGCTCTTGTCGTCGGCGCGAACGTCGATGCCCTTGAAGAAGTACCAGTGGTTGATCTCGGTGGGGCTGGTCAGCGAGGCCGCGCCGGAGACATTGCCCGGTGCGGTGTAGCTGGTCTGGTCGGCGAAGCCGTGCAGCGTGACCTGCTGGATGGTCTGGGCGGGGACGACGAAGCTGACGGCGACGTCCGAGAGCGCCGGAAGCTTCAGGCCGGTGGGATCGCTGACGGCCAGAGCGCCGGGAGGAATGACGATGGACGTGCGGCCCCCGAAGGTGACCGGATGCGCGGTGGCGGTGTCGATCTCGCTGCCTTTGGTGCTGAGGGCGATGTAGGCCGAGCTGATGGTGAGCGGGGCGAGGCCGAACTCATTCGTGAGGAGGATGCGCGAGGTGTCTCCTCCGAGCGAGACGTGAACGATCTGGCGGTAGGTGGTGTCGGCGGCGCCGATGCTGGCATCGGTATTGGGCTGGGCCATGGGAGAAGCCGCCCAGGTCCCGACCCAATGGTCTTCTGCGGTGGCCAAGGTGGGGAAAAGAGCGAGCAGGGCAAGAACAAGAGCGGGGATTCTCTGGAGCATATGCGGGGCATCCTCGGAGCGGTCTTCGATTAGATTTTTCTTCCGCTCCATGCTAACCCGCTTTTGTTGCGGATGTTCAACCTGGGAGCAAGGGGGAGCTTCGGAGGCGTTCTTCGGTCATGGCAAGCTTCGCGGGTCACGGCAGCTCCGCAAGGGCGGAGTAGAGCGTGCCTCCGTAGAGCGAGGGAAGGGCGCGGAGCCTTTCCACCCGGCTTGCTCCCGCGCCCAAAAGCTCCGCCCGCAGCCTGGCGAAGGGAAGCGGATAAGGAACCCATACGCTGGGAGTCGTGAGCTCGTACTCGACGAGCAGTATCTGCCGGGCGGCACGCCCGACCTGTCGGAACAGGGCCGCGGGTTGCGGAAGGAAGTGTGCGGAGTTGGCCATCAGGACGCCATCGGCCAGGGCCAGAGCGAGGTTGCCGTGAGTGAGGTCGCCGACGGTCTTCAGGATGTGCACGCCATGATGATGACCGGGAATGTGATCGAGCGCGGCCGGGTTCCGGTCGAGCGCATGAATCGTGCTTCCAGGCGGGAGCAGCTCGGCCAATGCGAGGGTAAAGGTGCCGGTGCCGCATCCGAGGTCGTGCCAGACCTGGGGGCGGGAACCCCCGATCTCTGGCGTTCGGATCAGATCGATAGCCTTACCGCGGATCAAGCCTGTCACCCCAAGGAAAGCTTATGGAGACAGGATAATTCCACGGCCGGAATGGCACTCCGGCTCGGGTATCTCTGAAGCAGCCATGGGCGGTATGAGGGCGAAATCGAACGCAATCCCTTCCCCATGCCTTCTTTTGTGCAGCACCGGTGAAGTATAGTGGCGAGGGTTACGGTAGAGGACGAACACGTGAAGGATCAGAGAAAAATGACGATGCGGGCTCTATTGGTTATGCTGCTAGGCATGACAACTGCGATGGGTGCACAGGGTACACCACAGACTGCACATGGATCTGCTGGTTCGGTAACGAAAGCGGCCTTCGGCAAGATGCCCGACGGGACCGAGGTCGATCTTTACACGTTGAAGAGCGATGCCGTTGAGGCGAAGATCACCACCTACGGGGCGCGCATTATCTCGATCACGACGGCCGACAAGAACGGCAAGTCGGCCGATGTGGTTCTGGGCTACGACACACTCTCCGGATACCTGGCCGATACCAAGACCTACTTCGGCGCGGTGGTGGGCCGTTACGGCAACCGCATCGCGCACGGCGAGTTCAAGCTGGACGGCAAGACCTATCACCTGCCCAGGAACAACGGCGCGAACTCCCTGCACGGCGGAACCATCGGCTTCGATCGTCTGGTGTGGACGGGGCGTGAGATTCCCGGCGGTGTAGAGCTGACGCTGGTGAGCAAGGACGGGGACCAGGGATATCCCGGCACGCTGACCGCGCATGTGCGTTACACGCTGCATCACAACGCCCTGCGCATCGACTACACGGCGACGACCGATAAGGATACGGTGGTGAATCTGACCAACCACTCCTACTTTAACCTGGGCGGCGCGGGCAGCGGAACCATCCTGAACGACGAGATCATGGTGGCCGCCGATAAGTACACCCCGGTGGACAGTGGACTGATTCCGACAGGTGAGCTGGCATCGGTCGAGGGAACTCCGTTCGATCTGCGCAAGCCGACCGTGATCGGAAAGCACATCCACGACGATAACCCGCAGCTGAAGCTGGCGGGCGGCTACGACCATAACTGGGTTCTGCGCGGAGCCAACGGCGAGACGAAGACGGCGGCACGGGTTCACGATCCGGTCACGGGCCGCGTTTTGACCGTGACGACGACCGAGCCCGGCGTGCAGTTCTATGCGGGCGTCTCGCTGGATGGATCGTTCAAGAGCCCGGCGGGCTGGCCTTACGCGAAGAACACGGCGCTGTGCCTGGAGACCCAGCACTTCCCCGACTCGCCGAATCACCCGTCGTTTCCGACGACCGAGCTGAAGCCGGGGGAGACGCGCCACAGCACGACCACCTTCACCTTCACGGTCGAGAAGTAGCGGGAACCATGAACAAGGTTGTCGCTTCAGCTGAGGAGGCCGTTCAGGATATTGCGAACGGATCGACGATCATGCTTGGGGGCTTCGGTCTGTGCGGCATCCCCGAGAACCTGATCGCGGCGCTGGTGAAGCGGGGTCTCATGGGGCTCCATACGATCAGCAACAACATGGGCGTCGATGGCTTCGGCATGGGGCTGATGCTCGAGGCGGGAATGATCGCCTCGCACATCGGCAGCTACGTCGGGGAGAATCGCAGGCTGGAGCAGATGGTGTTGAAGGGCGAGCTAGCGCTGACGCTGATCCCGCAGGGTACGCTCGCCGAGCGGATTCGCGCGGGAGGCGCGGGAATTCCCGCATTCTATACGCCGACCGGTCTGGGGACAGTGGTAGCCGAGGGCAAGGAGACGCGCGAGATCGGCGACCGCACCTATGTGCTGGAGACAGCTCTGCGCGCGGACGTGGCGCTGGTGAAGGCCTGGAAGGGCGATCGCCTGGGAAACCTGGTCTATCGCAAGACGGCGCGGAACTTCAACCCGGTGATGGCGACCGCGGCCAGGGTGACGATCGCCGAGGTGGAGGAGCTGGTCGAGCCCGGTGAGCTGGATCCGGACCACATTGTGACGCCGGGAATCTACGTGAAGCGCATGGTGGTGGGGCGGGAATACAAGAAGCCCATCGAGTCCCGGTTTATTCGCGAGAAGATGGCGCAGGCGGGAGGCGCGGCGTGAACGGCAAGGAGAGAATCGCCCGGCGCATCGCGCGCGAGGTGAAGGACGGCTACTACGTGAACCTCGGGATCGGCCTGCCGACGATGGTCGCGGCCTATCTGCCCCTGGGGATCGATGTGATCTTTCAGTCGGAGAACGGGATGCTGGGCGTGGGGATTCCGCCGCTCGAAGATGTGGCCGACCCTGACCTGATCAACGCAGGCAAGCAGCCGGTGACGGAGATTGCGGGCTCGAGCTATTTTGCGAGCGACGAGTCGTTTGCGATGATTCGCGGCGGCCATATGGACATGAGTGTGCTCGGCGCGATGCAGGTCGACGAGCAGGGAAATCTCGCCAACTGGACCATCCCCGGAAAGATGGTGAAGGGCATGGGAGGCGCGATGGACCTGGTGGCCGGGGCCCGGCGCGTGATCGTCGCGATGGAGCATCAGACGAAGGAAGGCGAGTCGCGCATTCTGCGGCAATGTACCCTGCCGCTGACGGGAACGCATGTAGTCCACGATATTGTGACTGAGTTGGGATGGATCAGGGTGACGCCCGACGGTCTCATGCTGACCGAGATCGCCGAGGGGATCGGCCCGGCTGAGGTGCAGGCGCGCACCGAAGCCAAGCTGGCGATCTCTCCCGATCTGACAGCGATGGTTGTGGTCTAACACATGACGACGCCGCACGAGGACATCGTCGATATCTTCGGATACGCGATGCAGTCTTCGCGCGTTGGGGCGATGCTTGCGGAGCGGCTGCGCTTCGACGGCGTCGCGATGGAGATCGACGGCCTGCGCTATGTGCTCTCCGGCTACCGACGGCGCATGCTGATCGCGGTGGGCAAGGCCGCGGAGCCGATGCTGAGATCTTTTCTGGCAATCAGCGGTGAGGCTGCCGCAGACTTCGAGGGAGTGATCTCGGCTCCCGATCCGGTGGTCGTGCCCTCCAGCCGCTTTGTCGCGTTCCATGCCGGCCATCCCAGTCCGAACCAGGATTCCGTCGATGGAGCCAGGGCGATTCTCGAGCTGCTGACCGGGCTGGGCCAGCAAGACCTGGTGATCTTTCTCGTGAGTGGAGGAGCCTCGTCGCTGGTGGAACTGTTTCTCGCCTCGGAGACGCCGCTCGAGGTGATTGCAGCTACCCATAAGGCGCTGGTGGGGAGTGGAGCTCCGATCACGGCGATCAATGCGGTGCGCAAGCACCTCTCGGCGGTGAAGGGAGGCCGGCTGGCCGCCGCGGCGGCTCCCGCGGAGCAGCTGACGATCGCGGTGTCGGATGTTCCCGCCGGACGTCTCGACGCTCTCTCCTCCGGTCCCACGGTGCCCGATGAAAGCACGCTGGCCGATGTTCGCGAGACGGTCGAACGGTATCGCCTGCGCGATCGTCTCCCTCCATCCGTTGTGGCGCAGCTTGAGCCTGGCACGGCGCAGGAGACGCCGAAGCGTGAGGACGCAATCTTTGCGCGGTCGCGGTGGACAGTGCTGCTGGATAGCTCTTCGCTCGAGGTTGCAGCGGGAAGACGGGCGGAGGAACTGGGCTGGACGGTGGTCGTCGACAACGCCTGCGACGATTGGAGCGCCGAGGATGCTGCGCGTTATCTCGTCGACCGTCTCCGGGAGCTGCGCCGCGAGCACGGCCGCGTGTGCCTGCTCTCCGCAGGCGAGGTGACGGTCACGGTGCCGCATGGAGCCCTGGGAATCGGCGGCAGAAATCAGCACTTTGTGCTCGAAGCGGCAAGGCTGCTTGCCGGCGAGGAGATCACGGTGCTGAGCGCTGGCAGCGACGGCATGGACGGCAACAGCCCGGCTGCCGGGGGAGTCGCCGACGGCACGACGGCGGCCCGTGCCGAGGCGGAAGCATATCCCGTCGCGCAGGCTCTGGAGAACTTTGACAGCGGCACTCTGCTGAGCCGGCTTGGCGATTCGATCGTGACCGGACCGACGGGGAACAACCTGCGCGATCTGCGTATTCTGCTCGCGGTCTAACCGCCGGGAGAAGCACGAAATGCGAGCCCGGCATGGGCTCGCATTTCATGCTTGAGGGCCGATCGCCAGCTAAAAGGCCATCTTCAGGTCGAGCAGAAGGTTGTGGTTGGTGGCGTGATAGTGCGTCGTCGCGATCTGCATGGCGGTATCGAAGACGAACAAGGGGCTCTTCGGACCCAGGAATCCTGGGCGCCCCCCCACCAGGATCACTCCCGGCGTAAGGAATGTTTGCTTTTTGCTGTCGTTCGGCCCACCCTTGAAGAAGGTCGAATTCGACTCCACATCCAGCCAGATACGGCGGGTCAGGTGAGCCTGGAAGACGGAATTCAAGGCCAGGGGACGTCCGGTAGCCGAGACGAGCTGCGTGGGAAGTGTGGCCCCGAAGCCACTCTGGACATTGAAGCGGCTGCCAAAGCCCTTTCCCGCCAGCATCATCAGGCCATTGGACGATGCCGGAGCCCCGTTCTTGGCGCTTCCGGTGGCGAAGGTGTGGGTTCCCATCAGGGTGAGGACGTAGTTTCCATGCTGCTCGTTGCCGGAGAAGAGGCGGTACTTTACATTGACCCCGGTATCGCCGAATCCATCGATGGCTGCGCTGTTGTGCTCCTGGTAGCTGGGCAGGCTCAGGTCGATTTCGGTGCGGTTCGAGCTGACGACGCAGAGACCTTTTCCGTTCAGATAGTTATTGACCGGAACTCCCGTCGGGGTAATCTGCCGCGCATAGGAGAAGCGGAAGACCTGGGCCAGCGCCGGGGTGACTCCGACGATGGGGACGGGCCAGGAGGGCTCGTACTGGCGCATTAATACGGTGTTCTTCTCGATGTTCCTGAGCGATACCTGCTCGAACTGTTGCGCCACGGCTGCACCGGTATACGCAATACCCACGAGCAGGATAACGCTCGTCTGGACGGATCTGACTAATCTCATTCGTTCTCTCCTCGAACTTCCTGTCCGTCTTATCGGGCAGGGGGGAGAGCCGGTGAGCCTTGAGATTCAGGGAAAGCCGTTGTGGCAGGTACGGAGGTACTGAAAGCGGGGGTGAAAGACAGGATTCGCCCGGGAGGGTACTCACAAAATTCTTCGTTTGGCTCAATCTATGTTTCTTTCTGCCGATACACTCCTCGACCCGCAATTCAAAGGCTCGCCCTAACGAATTCGCTCAGCAAGGGAAGGAATCAACGAATGACCATCGAGAAAAAACTTTTCTCCATTCTCAGCTTCATGTTCACGATCACGGTGGCTTCGGGCATCGTGGCGGTCCATTATGTCGATACGCTCGGCGCCAGCCTGGGGGACCTGGGGCATCACTATGTTGCGGCCATGCACCTGGCGACCGACCTGAACAGCATCGCGCTGGATATGAACTCCGAATCGCGCGCGGTCTTGCTGGCCGGTTATATGAAAGACCCCGGCAAGTCCCGCGAATATAACCAGCAGTTTCTGGCCAACCTCGAACGTACGCGCAACGAGGGCGAGCAGTTCGTCCGTATGGCCCGGGTTCCCCGCGTGCGCGACCAGGCGCAGAAGCTGATCCTGGATAAGCTGAACACCCTGGCCGAAGAGAACGCGACGATGCACGAGATGATCATGAAGGGGAATCTGCCAGGGGCATCGAAGCTTTATAACGAACAACTCAATCCATTGATGGACTCGATGGCCGCGGCAGCCAACGATCTGGGGCAGCAGTCGAATGGAGTCGTCTCGGCGAAGGCCAACGACGATGCCTCTCAGGTTGGGCCTGCGCGAAATATCAGCCTTCTGATGGCCGTCCTCTCCGCCGGTCTGGGAATCGTCCTGAGCTTTGCGGTGCGCGGAATCTCACAGATGATTCGCAAGAGCGTCGCCGATCTCTCGGTGGGAGCCGAGCAGGTCGCCAGCGCGGCCAGCCAGGTTGCCTCTTCTAGCCAGTCGCTGGCGCAGGGAGCCTCCCAGCAGGCAGCCTCGCTCGAGGAGACCAGCGCATCTTCGAACGAGATCAACTCCATGGCGCGCAGGAACGCGGATAACTCCCGCTCGACGGTAAGCCTGCTCGAACGGTCGATGGAAAAGATCAAGGTGGCCAACGAGCGGTTGGATGGAATGATGCTGTCGATCAACGGGATCTCCGAGTCGAGCAGCAAGGTCTCGAAGATCATCAAGGTGATCGACGAGATCGCCTTCCAGACCAACATCCTTGCCCTGAACGCAGCTGTCGAGGCGGCACGGGCGGGCGAGGCGGGCATGGGATTCGCCGTGGTTGCCGACGAGGTCCGCAGCCTGGCGCAGAGAAGCGCGGTCGCCGCTAAGGATACGGCGGTCCTGATCGAGGAGTCGATCGCCCGCGCCATGGACGGCAAGCATCGGGTCGAGCAGGTCGCCAGCGCCATCCGCGATGTCACCGAAGACTCCGGGCAGGTGAAGTTGCTGGTGGACGAGGTGAGCCTGGGCAGTGAGGAGCAGTCCCGCAGCATCGACCAGATCGGGCGCTCGATCCAGCAGATGGAGCAGGTTACGCAGACGACGGCGGCGAACGCGGAGGAGAGCGCGGCGGCGGCCGAGGAGCTCAACGCGCAGTCCGAAGCGATGAAGGAGATCGTCGGCAGGCTGCATGCGATGGTCGATAGCGAAGCGGCGCGCAACTTGGCGGCCGTTGGACGCAGGGAGTTTGGAGGCGGACGCAAGACAGCGGGCGCGGCTATGCTCTCGGAAGCCTACCGCTAAGGTCCGAATTCATCCGCAAAAGAAGAACCCCGCCCTCGTACAGACCGGGCGGGTTTCTTCTTTTGCGGAGTCTCTTTATCGCTTGCCGAAACGGTAGATGACGCCGGCCGAGATCGCGAAGAAGGTCCGGGTCTCGGTGCCGAAGTGCTCGAGCATCAGGTCGGGAGAGAGCCGGATGGCGATGTTCTTGGAGTGGTTGATGTCGATGCTGCCACCGAGAGCCGCGACAGGCTTGGTCCGGTCGGTGTACAGGCCGATCTGGGGCAGGGCATCGGGGGGAACTACGCCGGTGTCATGGTTGAAGGCGCCATGAGCAATTCCGAAGTAGCCGTGGAAGTTCAGGGCTGCGTACTGGTTCCTGGGACCGCGGTACTGGGCTCCCAGCATACCCAGGTTCAGCGAGACCAGGGGACGGCCGCTGATGTAGGGATTGGGATGCACGGGGGTGGTTCCCCACTCTCCGCGATAGTCGGCTCCAAGACCCCACTTGGGCGTGATCCAGTAGGTTCCGAGAATCTCGGTTCCTGCCAGGTTCATGCGAGTGGGTAGCGCCTGGCCCGCCTGAAAGTTCATGAAGTTAAAGCCGCCGTAGATCTCATACTTATTGTCGTAGGTGACGGGGGCGATAAATCCGATCTTCGTCTTCGCGGCCGGAGAGGCGCCTGGGCTGCTTGAGCTTCCGGGATTCTGGACCTGTGTGCTCTGTGCATCCTGGGCGCAGGCGGCTCCGGTGGCAAGGGCCATAACGGCGACGGCCAGTGCTCTCATCCATCCTGCTTTGAAACCGCATCTGCTCGTACTTACTTCGGGCAACAAAAACTCCTGCGTCTTCTCCAACATCTGCTCCTGCAATTCGCGTACTCATCCAAGATATAACGTTTCGGCAGGGAAGAGCCTTAACCTGCAAGGTTTTAGCCATGGAAAAGGCTGACTTGATCATGAGATAGGCGTTTATGCGCCATCGCGGTTAGGGAAAATTGCTTTGGAGTCATGCGTTGTCCGTCCCCACGCCATCGCGCTCCTGTGCGACAATAATCCCTACCGTCGCTCCCATCTTTTGGAACGTTGAAGCGCGGCGGCCGCAAGGGGAGAATTTTCATGGGCGAACTATTTACACCGACGCATCTCATCGTCCTCGCAGTCGTGGTTCTGGTCCTCTTCGGAGGCAAGAAGTTGCCTGAGCTCGGCAAGGGACTTGGCGAAGGTCTTCGCGGCTTCAAAGAGGGCATGAAGGGCGTCACCGACGAGGTCAGCAAGCCTGCCGATGCCCACAGCGTCACGCCGAAGCCGGGCGAGACGGCCAAGTAAGCTACTTCTTATAAAGGATATGCGGAGACGATCCTCTCGCCGCCTTCGCATCGATCCCCGACTCATCGAATGAAGCTGAGATCTCCCTACCTGGTTAAACCTGGCTCCAAGGTCAAGCTATCGCGGATCGCGACGGATGAGACCGGGCTGTTTAAGCAGGAAGAGGCGGCCAAGGCCGTGCTTGCGGGGCACCGCGAGACGCTGGCCCGGTTGCAGGAGATTTTCTATGCGAGTCAGCAAAAGGCTCTGCTGATTGTGCTGCAGGGGATGGATACGGCGGGAAAAGACGGCGCCATCAGCCATATCTTCTCTGGAATCAATCCCCAGGGCTGCAATGTCTCCTCATTCAAAGAGCCGACTCCGATGGAGGTCCGTCACGACTTTCTGTGGCGCGTCCATTCCCAGGTGCCGCCGCGAGGCATGATCCAGATCTTCAACCGATCGCACTACGAGGATATTCTGGTTCCTCGGGTCCACAAGCTCATCTCCGCTGCAAAGCTGAAGCAGCATATCGAGGACATTCTCGAGTTCGAATCGATGCTGCACGACAACGACGTCGTGGTCCTGAAGTTCTTTCTCCACATCTCTTATAAAGAGCAGACCAGCCGTCTCAAGGACCGTATCGAGACTCCGGAGAAGCATTGGAAGCTGTCGGAGAGCGACTTTCGCGAGCGCAAGCTGTGGCCGGAGTACGAGCATGCCTATAACCAGCTGATTGGGGAGACGAGCCGTAAACACGCTCCATGGTTCGTCATTCCTTCGGATCGCAAGTGGTATCGGAATGTGGTGATCTCCGAGATCCTGGTAGAGGTGATGGAGGGAATGAAGCTCAAATATCCGAAGCCGGTGATGGATCCTGCCAAGATCAGGCTGTAGATGCTGATGCTCCTGTAGATCTCGGTTTCAAGACCGGCTGGGGGCATATCGACAAGTTGTTTTGGTGGAGAAGAGCGCTGCCGCGCGAGCGGCGGTATATCCACTTTGGGGTGGGGCTCCCGTTGGTCGCTAGAGAATTCTCGTGCCGACCAACGGAGGCCCACGGCGAAGCCGGTACAGGTCACGAAGTGACCGCCCCACGCGCAGTGGGCCCGGCTGGCAAGCCATTGCCTTTCCTCCCAGAAAATCGCTAAAGCGTGATCATGATGACGGCGACTGCCGCGACCAGCATTCCAATCGTTTGCCTGCGGGTGGGACTCTCGTGGAGGGTCCAGGCGGCGAGCAGGATGGTGGATGCAGGGTAAAGAGACGCCAGAACAGCGGCGACGTCGAGTCTGCCGGCGCGGGTGGAGGCGATGTAGAGCAGGTTGCCGGAGGTATCCAGAAGGGCTGTCGAGAGAGCCCAGAGTACGGCCAGTCTGGGTAACCACTGAAACGCGTTTTTGTGGTCAGCGGACAGCTGAGGCGGAACTGGATCGGGGGTAGGTTTTTTGACCAGAAAAGTTATCAACAGAAGAAGCGAACAAGCCGAGAGGCTGCCGATACGGACGGCTGCCATCGACCAGAGAACTCCGGCGACTCCGGCGAACTTCAGAGCAGTGAAGTAGAGCCCGAAGCCGGCTCCAGCGAGGATAGCCAGCCAGGTGGTTCCGGTGGAGACGGGCTTGGCCTCTGGATTATCTCCGGCGGCGATCATCCAGATGGACGCCCCGGCGATCAGGAAACCAGCGATGCGCAGCCGCCCAGGCCAGCCCTCCTGGGAGATGGAGATGGCGGCGGGGATCGCTGCCGCCAGCAGACCGCTGATCGCAGCCGAGACCCCCATAGCGCCGCGGGAGAGAGCGATATAGAAGCCGGTCAGGGAGAGGCCGGCCATGACGCCAGCGGCGATGCCCCAGTAGAGAGGCGCGCCGTGGGGGAAGGGGTATCTGCGAAGAGAGGCCAGCGCGACCAGGACACAGAAGCTGGCGCTGTGGCTGGTGAGGAGGACGCGCAGGGTTCCGGGCACTGCTCCGCCCGCCTGCTTCGAGGCCATGCCACCTGAAAAGTCTCCGCCGCCCCAAAGGACGGCGGCGGAGAGAGCCAGAAGTGCGTTTGCCGGGAGCATCACCTGCGGATCGGTCCAGACTATGGCCGGGGCTGGGACTGGGGCGAGGGAGTGGTGGCGGCAGGACGGTTGGGGGTGACGACGTTGGTCGGTCCTGAGTCCTCTGCGGTGGGGTAGTAGCCCTTCTTGGAGATGACCGTCAGATTCGGCCGAAGGACACGGACCTCGACGGGACGGAACTTGCCGTCGATGAAGGGCTCGTGCGAGTAGTAACCGACTTTGTATTGGGTCCGGACCTCGCTGAAGATCTTCTGGAAACTCTCCTCGATACCGCGCTGACGAAACTCAGCGTCGAGGTTGCCTCCGGTCTCGGAGGTGTAGAGCGGGAGCACATTGTCACGCATGGTGTACGGAAGGTGGACCTTGTCGAGGAAGCCGATGACGGGAAGCGAAGAGTCGCCGACCAGAGTTCCATAGACCGCGATCTTGTTTTGTTGGAGGTAATGGATGACGTCCTTGGTCTTGGCCTTCGATCCATACTCCTTGCCATCGCTGATGACGTAGATGATGCGCAGGCGTCCCTTTTCGGCTCGGCTGGCCGCTTTGGCGGCCTCGAGGATGGCGTCGTTGAGAGTATGGACTTCCTTGGGAACCTTCAGTTCCATTGCCTGGCTGTTGCGGATGGGGGCCGTATTGGGGTCGAACTGCCGTCCGTTGATGACGGTGGTCTGGGCAAGCGGTCCGCCCATGTTCATGTAGGCCTCGCGTCCGGTGCTCTTTGAGGTCTCGAGTGCAAAGTTCAGACGAGCGCTCTGCGCGGCGGTGAACTCAGTCCAGCGGCGGGGGCCGTTGTTGTAGGTGTAGAGGGCGACCTCGTCGTAAGGAGCGAAGGCGCCCTGGAGCGCGGCCAGGGAGTTGTTGACCTTGGTCATGTTGTCCTGCGTGAGGCTCTGATCGATGACGATGGCGACGGAGAGTGGCGAGGGATCGACGGAGAAGACGGCCGGATGCTGCGGAACGTTGTTTTCGTAGACACGAACCTCGCGCCACTGAATTCCCGGGACCAGGCGCTGCTTATTGTCCTTCACGGTGAAAGGGATTTCCACGAAGTTGGTCCGGACTCGCAGGGTGAAGGCATCGTTTCCCATCTCCGGGGGAGGACCGTCGTCGGGCTTTTCCTGCGAGGCGGGGGCTGAAGAAGGAAGGCTCGTTGGCGGAGCCTTTGGGTCTGCGGGAGCCTGATCGCCGTTCGAGTTGGGGGTGGTGCCCATGCCGGGGCGGGTGCTGTCGATGGTGGGAAGACCGACCTGCGGGCGCGGAGCATCGGGAATCTGCTGTTGCGCGGCCGATGCCTCTTCGGTCGTCGTCTTCTGTGCTGCCTGCTGTCCCAGCGTCATAAACGCTAGAACTCCCGCCAATACGCTTTGCCTGACCAATCCAAACCCCCGTAAACTTTCAACCCAGGCCGGTTTTGGCTGGCGTTGAGGACTACCAACTACCAGAGTATCAGCGCCCGGGGATCGAAGCTATCCTACAGGACGATGACCCAGCCAGGACGATAATCTCGGCCTCTTTCCTGTAGGACGCAGGTAGGCAGGGGGACGTTGCGCCTGCCGTACCCAGGCGAGGGTTACTTGAGGAGAAGGATGATGAATTTTTCACTGACCCGGCAGTCCTCTGTCTCGTCTATACAGTACATGCGCTCCTTTCTCACTCTTGCTGCCCTGTTCGTCCTGTCGTTTGGCCTCTCTTCCGTTCTGCATGCCCAGGAGGCTCCCTCGCCGGAAGGCCCGCCGCCGGCGAGCGCGGCCGCCGGGGATCAGCCCGTGGATATCGGCGAGACCCAGACCCTGAAGGTGAACGTAAACCTGGTGAACGTCTATTTTTCGGTGCGGGATAAGAACGGCTACATCACCAACCTGCACAAGGACGAGTGCCAGATTCAGGAAGACAAGGTCGATCAGAAGATCAAGAACTTTACCCAGGAGAAGAACCTTCCGCTGACGATCGGGATCCTGCTTGACACCAGCGGAAGCCAGCAGAACGTTCTTCCTATGGAGCAGGATGCGGGCGCGGAGTTTCTGAAGGATGTGCTGACTCCGAAGGACGAAGCTTTTTTGATCTCGTTCGATATCAACGTGGACCTGCTGGCGGACTATACGAACTCGCCGAGCGAGCTGAGGCGGGCGATGCAAAAGGCCAGCATCAACACGGGAGCGGGTACAGGTTCGGTGACGGGCAATGGCTCGCCGCGAGGGACGCTGCTGTATGACGCAGTCTATCTGGCTGCGCACGACAAGCTGCACCAGGAGGCCGGAAGGAAGATTCTGGTGATCCTGACGGATGGGCAGGACCAGGGATCGCAGGAGAATATTCGGTCGGCGATCGAGGCCTCGCAGAAGTCGAATGCGATCGTCTATGTCATTATGATCGCCGACCGCGGCTTCTATGGTGGATTTGGATACTCGGGCGCCGGCGATATGGATCGGCTGGCGAAGGAGACTGGCGGCCGCGTGATCAACGTGGGTAACAATGGCAAGAAGCTACAGGATGCATTCGATCAGATTCAGGACGAGCTGCGCACCCAGTACCTGGCCAGCTATACGCCGACGAACCTGAAAGTCGACGGGACCTTCCGCACGCTGAATATCAGCTGCGGCAAGGATACGAAGGTGCAGGCGCGCAAGGGGTACTATGCTCTGGCCGAAAGCATGGGCGGGGATAACTAGACCTATTGAGAGAATGGCCGGCCCCACTACGCGTGGAGCGGTCACTTCGTGACGCGTGTGCTCCCTTCGGGGTGGGGCTCCCGTTGGTCGCTTGCGAAGATGTTTGCGCCGAACCGAAGGGAGGCCCAGGGCGAAGCCGGTATACGCGTCACGAAGTGACCGTCCTACGCGTAGTGGGCCCGCGCGGCAGCGCTCGTCTTTCATCCCAAAAATCTGCCGATACGACTTACTCTCTGGCCCCTGACTACGCCTCCATCGCGCCCGAGTAGACAGCCATGCCGGCCACCGCATCGACGCCCATGGCATCGAGCGAGTCAATCTCGGCGTGCTCCTTGATGCCGCCGGCGACGATGAGCTGTTTGGCGGTGGTGGCGCGGAGGATGGCGGCGACGTCGATGGGGAAGCCGGTCATGGTGCCTTCGGTATCGACGTGGGTGTAGAGGAAGGCGGCGCAGTAGTCCTCGAGCCAGGTGACGGCCTCCTCAGGCGTGAGGGCGACGGACTCCTTCCAGCCGCGCACGGCGACCTGGCCGCCCTTGGTGTCGACAGAGAAGACGAGCTGCTCTTCGCCTAGGATATCGCGGAGCCTCTGCGCGAAGTCGAGATTGATGAGCGGGTGGCGCTTACGGTCGGCGTCGATGTCTCCCCCGAAGAGCGAGGATCCATAGATGACGCGCCTGGCGCCGAGGTCGAGGACACGCTGGCCGTCTTCTGCGGTGCGGAGTCCTCCGCCGACCTGGCAGGGAAGCTTCGAGGTGAAGCGTGAGATGAGGTCGGCGTTCGAGCCTTGGCGCATAGCGGCGTCGAGGTCGATGAGCTGGACCAGCGGATACTTCGAGAAGCGTTCGATCCAGTAATCGAAGTCGTCGAAGGCGAGCTTGAGCTTTTCGCCCTGAACGAGCTGGACGATGCGGCCGCCCATGAGGTCGATGGATGGGATGAGCATTTATTTTTCTCTAAAAACTTTCTCAGTAATTTCAGGCTGCGGCCATATTGTGGAATCTACCGTAGAGCTATCTAGAAGGAGAATTTTTCCATCGAATATGGAGACGCTAAAGCGGCATTCCTTTCCAGAAACAATTGCAGAAACACCTTCAATATCAAAATCGTCATACCCTTCTGTAAGAGCTACAGAAGAGCTATCCACGAAAAATTTTGTCCACACTCTTGAACCACGGTATTCACGTTCTCGCAGGCGCGATTGAGCGAGTTGAAAACGCACAATCGAACGTTCTTCAGCTTCCCCTTCAAGTAGAAGTTCGAGGACGCGACGTTCAAGTTCGGTGAGGAATTCAGGCATTAGCACGGCAGCCTCACGCTAACGCCTGCATGCTGGAGCTCGGATTTGAGGGCGCGGGAGTCGGTGACGCCGAAATGAAAGATGCTGGCGGCGAGGGCGGCGTCGGCCTTGCCGCGCCCGAAGACATCGGCGAAGTGGGCGGCTGAGCCTGCTCCTCCCGAGGCGATGACGGGGATCTGCACGGCCTGGGAGACACGGGCGGTGAGCTCGCAGTCAAAACCGTTGCGCATGCCGTCGGTGTCCATGGAGGTGAGCAGTATCTCGCCTGCGCCGCGTTGCTCGGCCTCGCAGGCCCATTCGACAACCTTGCGGCCGGTGGGCTTACGGCCCCCGGCGACGTAGACCTCGGCGTTGGCGACGGGATCGGAGGAGTTCTTCGCACGACGAGCGTCGATGGCGACGATGACGGCCTGTGCTCCGAAGCTGGCGCCAATCTCGCCGATCAGCTCGGGGCGGCCGATGGCGGAGGAGTTGATGCTGACCTTGTCGGCGCCAGCGTCGAAGACGGCTGCGGCGTCTTCGGCGGAGCGGATACCTCCGCCGACGGTGAAGGGAATGAAGAGTGTGGCTGCAGTGCGCTTGACGGTGTCGAGCAGGGTTCCGCGGCCTTCGTGGGTAGCGGTGATGTCAAGCAGGACGATCTCATCGGCGCCGGCAGCGGCGTGACGATGCGCGAGCTCGGCGGGGTCGCCGGCGTCGATGATGTCGACGAACTGGATGCCCTTGACGACGCGTCCGTCACGGACGTCTAAGCAGGCGATGATGCGTTTCGTCAGCAACGAATATTCCTTTCGCGCTTTGCGTCGAGGCAGGCGATGTTAGTTGGGGTTGACCTTGATGGGCGTTTCGGGATCGATGGGGCGTTCGGAACCCTCGGCGACGATACGGGCGAGGGTTTCATCGGGATCGACGGGGTCGCCGCTTGAGAGGTACCACTCAACGAGCAGGCCCTGCAGCGGTGCACGGAGATGAAACTCGTTTGAACCGTCGGAGAGGACGGCTACGTTCTGCCCGGTTCCGACGAGTGTTCCGGCGGGGATGAGCTGCTGCACGAGCGTGTAGTCGGGCTGCGGAGACTGTTCGGCGAATGTGAGCTCGTATATGAAAGGCATTTATAGCTCCACGAAGTTCTTGAGGATGGTTAGGCCGGTCTCGCCGGATTTTTCAGGATGGAACTGCACGCCCATCACGTTGTCGCGCTCGACCGCAGCGGTAAAGGCGCCGCCGTAGCTGGTGCTTGCCGCAGTGTCGCGGCTGATAGGCGCGCGCCAGGAGTGGGTGTAGTACACGAAACTGCCGTTAGCGACTCCGTTCAGAAGGCGTGAGTCTTTGCGGATGTCTTCGAGGGAGTTCCAGCCGACGTGCGGGGATTTTAGCTCGGCGTTGTTGTAGGTTGCGGGGAAGCGCTCGCACCTGGAAGCGAAGTGGCAGAGGCCGTCGGTGCTTTGGGCCTCGGTAGAACCCTCGTACAGCCATTGCAGACCGACGCAGATCCCGAGGAAAGGAACACCGTTAGCAAGGGCCTCGCGTGTGGCTTCGGTGAGTTGGAGGTCGTGCAGTAACTGAGTCGCCTGGAAGTGTCCGACGCCGGGAAGGACGATCTTGGTGGCGTTACGCACGTCTTCTGGTGATTGGGTGACGTGCGTCTCGGCGCCGAGGTAGTGGAGCGCTTTGAGGACGCTGGTGAGATTGCCCGCTTTGTAGTCGATGACTTGAATCATTTTCTTACGTCCATGTAGCCGTTATTCTCACAGCGGCACTGACTTGCTCAATCGTCACAAAAACTAGACTCAAAGTCCGGCGGCATAAGCACAACACAAAAGAAACGAACTTAGTCCGAGGCTGAAACCTACCCATCGTTTATAACCTTTCCCAAAAAGACAAAAGATCAATGCGAACAACGAAAACAAATCGATCGCTTGAATCCATTGGCTTGCTTCATCAAGATGCCCCCAAAAGCCATGCAGCCTATCTACACGTATCCAGAAAGCGATATGAACCACTACTGCAACAAAAAAAAGAGATATCCGATGCGAAGCACTATCGTTCGCCAAGTCGCCATCTCCGCAGTCATTACAGCAGTCCCTTAGTACTTGGCAGAATCTCGGCCATGCGCTCATCACGGCTGCAGGCTCCGCGGAGGGCCCGGGCGAAGGCCTTGAAGATAGCTTCGATCTTGTGGTGGTTGGAGCGTCCGTACATCGTCTTGACGTGGACGTTGGCCTTGGCTCCGCGGGCGAAGCCGTCGAAGAAGTCGGCCAGCAGCTCGGACTGGAAGTCGCCTACCATGCGGACCTTTACCTTGTCGTTGACGACATAAGCGACTCGACCGGAGAGATCGACGGCGGCGACGGCGAGGGTCTCGTCCATGGCCATCACGAAGTAGCCTGCGCGCAGGATGCCCTTCTTGTCGCCGAGGGCATTGTTGAAGGCCTCGCCGAGGGCGATGCCTACGTCTTCCACCGTGTGGTGCTGATCGACGTCAAGATCGCCGGTGCAGGTGAGCGTGAGGTCGAAGCCGCCGTGGCGGGTGAAGAGCTCTAGCATGTGATCGAAGAAGCGGATGCCGGTCGTGACCTTATAGACGCCGGTGCCGTCGATGTTCAGCTTCAAAGCGATCTGGGTCTCGGTGGTGTCGCGCTTGATGGTGGCTGTGCGTGACTTACCACTGGTCGCAGTACGCGGCTTAGCGCCGGTCTTTCGTGTCTCTTTCTTCGTTGCTGGTGTGATCTTCTTGCTGGCGGCCATCCTGGTTTATAGCTCCTGTCGTGCGTTGGGTTCTGTGGTGGTGAAGCCGTACATGGGCTTCCATCCGATCTCTTCAAGCGATGCCTTGAGGGCTTCAAGGCCTTGTGTCACCTGATCGCCGATGCCGACGGTGATGCGGACGTACCCGTCGCAGCCGGGGTCAGCGGAGCGGTCGCGCAGCAGCACGCCGCGATGACGCATGGCGGTGACGAGCTCTTTGTGGAGTGGCCCAATCTTCATCAGGATGAAGTTGGCGGCGCTCGGGAAGTAGTGCACGCCTAGCTCATCGAGGCCACCCATGACGCGTTCGCGTCCGATGCGAATCTGCTCGGCGTACCAGGCGATGTAAGCGTCGTCGTCGATGGCAGCGGTAAGGCAGTCGAGTGCCACGCCGTTGACGTTGTACGGCGAGGAAGTTTTGCGCAGGTATCGCATCAGCTCCGGGTTTCCGGCCAGCATGCCGATGCGGAGATTGGCAAGGCCGTAAGCCTTCGAGAAGGTGCGGGCGACGATGAGGTTGGGCGTGGTGGCGAGGTCGTCCAGAACGGTCTCGCCGTGGAAGTGGAAGTAGGCCTCATCGACCATGATGACGGCGTAGGGCGCGGCGTTGGCGATCGAGAGAATCTGCGCGCGGCTGACGGTGGCCCCGGTGGGATTGTTGGGAGAGGCGACGATGATGAGCTTGGTGCGCTCGGTGATGGCGGCGAGGACGCGCTCGAAGGGAAACTGCAGCGTCTCGTCGGCCTGAACCTTGATCAGGCCCTTGGTCATGAGTGCGACGCTGACGTCGTACATAAAGAACGACGGTGTGGCGATCAGGGCTTCGTCTTCGGGTTCGAGGAAGGTGCAGCAGACGAGATGGATGGCCTCGTCGACGCCGTTTGTGAGAAGAAGCTGCGCGGGATCGAGGCCGAAGTGCGCGGCGACCTTGCGCTCGGCCGGCTCGCGCTCGGGATATTTTGTAAGCCCTTCGGCGGTGATCTGTTTGAGCCTGTCGAGGACGAGAGGCGATGGCGCGAGCGTGTTCTCGTTGAAGTCGAGACGCAGAGCGTCGCGGCCCGCAAGCGGAGGGTGATACTCCGGCATGGCGAGCACGGCGCCGCGCGGTTGAACCAGTACGGGTTGCGTGATGCAGGTGCTCATCGGCTTACCTCATTCTTACGCGAACGCTTTCGGCGTGACCGGTTAGACCCTCGGCGGTGGCAAGGGCGATGGCGTGGGGGCCTAGCTTGCTGAGACCCTTCGGGGTGTACTCCTGCACGGTGATGATCTTGACGAAGTCGAGAGTACTCAGGCCTCCGCGCACGCGGCCCACGCGGCCGGTGGGAAGAACGTGATTGGGGCCGGAGATGTAGTCGCCCATGGACTGCGGAGCGTAGTCGCCGACGAAGACCGAGCCGGCGTTCTGGACCCACGCGAGATCGGCGGCGGAGTCGACGGTGAGATGCTCGGGGGCGAGGCGATTGGTAAGGGCCTGGGCTTCTGTAACGGCTTTAGTTACAAAGATCGCACCCCGTGCGGCGAGCGACTGTTTCGCGATCTTGTTGTTCTTTGCCTGCGTCTTGACCTCGGCTGCGACGGCCTTTGCGAGGGCTTCGTTGCAGGTGATGAAGACGGCGAGGGTCTCGGGATCGTGCTCGGCCTGCGCGATGAGATCGGCGGCGATACCTGCGGGGTTGCCACGCTCGCTGGTGACGACGATCTCGGTGGGGCCGGCGGGCATGTCGATGCCGCACTCGGTGGACACCAGCTGCTTGGCGGCGGTGACGAAGAGATTGCCGGGGCCGACGATCTTGTTGACAGGCTCGATGGTCCACGTCTCTTTGTTCCGGGTGCCGTAGGCGAGCGCGGCGATGGCCTGGGCTCCGCCGATGCGGTAGAACTCGGTGACGCCAGCGAGGAAGGCGGCGGCGAGGGTCTCGCGTGCGGGCTTGGGAGAACAGACGACGATGCGCTCGACGCCTGCGACCTGCGCGGGCGTGACCGTCATCAGCAACGTGGAGGGAAGAGGATAGCGGCCTCCTGGGACGTAGCAGCCGACGCTTCCCAGCGGGCGAACAATCTGTCCGGTCTTCACGCCGTCTGTGGGAGAGAAGCTCCACTCCCTGGGAAGCTGCGCCTCGGCGAAGGCAAGGATGTTGCCACGCGCAACCATCATGGCGGCCTGGAGCTCAGGCGCGGTGGATTCCCACGCAGCCTGCATCTCTTCGCGGGGGACGAGCAGAGGCTGATTCTTCTGGAGGGCATCGAACTTTATTGCGTATTTTTTAACGGCTGCATCGCCGTTCTTGCGAACGTCGGCGAGGATGCGACGCACGACGGGTTCGACCTTCTGGGTGCTGACCGCTCCGCGCTGCTCGATCGAGGCGATCAGAGCAGCGGCGGATTTGGCGGTGCGGCCGTAGGTTTTGATCAACTTCATGCTTGACGGACTCCAATGACGCGACGGGCAGCGCAGAAAGCAGGTTCCTCCACTCCGCTGCGCTCCGGTCGGAATGACACCTTGTAAAAATGTGGCGATTCTTAGGCGCAAAATCAGAAGCAAGCGCAAAATCAGAAGCAAGCGCAAAATCAGAAGCACAAAAATCGGGCTTATGGTTTGCGCTACAGAACGACCTTGCTCAGCGGATATTCCACGATGCCGGTGGCTCCGACGGCCTTGAGCCTAGGGATGACCTCGCGGACCTCGGTCTCATCGAGGATGGTGTTGAGCGCGACCCACTCTACGTCGCTGAGCTGCGAGATGGTGGGCGAGTTGAGTGCGGGCAGCACGGACAGGACCTGCGGCAGGTCGGCCTTCTTCGCATTCAGCATCAGGCCGACGCGCCCCTGCGCGGCGATGGCGGCGTTCAGCATCAGCGAGATGTTATTGATCTTCGCCTTCTTCCACTCATCCTGCCAGGAGCTCTTGTTGGCGATCAACTGCGTCTCGCTCTCCATCAGGGTCTCGATGATGCGCAGACGGTTGGCGCGCAGAGAGCTTCCGGTCTCGGTCACCTCGACGATGGCGTCGGCGAGCGTGGGGGGCTTCACCTCGGTGGCCCCCCAGCTGAACTCGACCTTGACGGGGATGTTCTTCGAGGCGAAGTAGCGCTTGGTGAACTCCACCAGCTCGGTGGCGATGATCTTTCCGGCGAGATCTTCGGGCTTCTGGAAGGGAGAGTCCTCTGGAACAGCGAGCACCCACTTCACCTTCTGGCGGCTCTGCTTGGAGTAGGTGAGGCTGGTGACGTACTCGACGTCGTGCTGGTTCTCGAGCACCCAATCGTTGCCGGTCAGGCCGGCGTCGAGCGCACCGTGCTCGACGTAGCGGGCCATCTCCTGCGCGCGAACGAGCATGCACTCGATCTCAGTGTCGTCGATGGCGGGAAAGTAGCTGCGGCCGTTGGCGAAGATGTTCCATCCGGCGCGCTCGAACAGAGCAATCGTGGCGTCCTGCAGGCTGCCTTTGGGGATGCCGAGCTTCAGCTTCTTGGGTGCGTCACTCATTTATTTCGTCTCCGTTTCGATCTTCTTGGTGAAGCAGCTTACAGTGCCTTCGTGGCAGACCAGGCCGTCGCCTTCGACCTCGACGCGGAAGAGCAGGGCGTCGTTGTCGCAGTCGGTCGAGGCCTCGACGATGCGCAGGCGGTTGCCGCTGGTCTCGCCCTTCATCCAGAGCTTCGACCGGCTGCGGCTCCAGAAGGTGACGAAGCCGCTCTCGAGCGTCTTCTGGTAGCTGGTCTCGTTGAGGAAGCCGAGCATCAGCATCTCGCCGGTCTTCCAGTCCTGAACGATGCCTGGAACCAGGCCGTCCATCTTGGCAAAGTCGATCTTTACTGCTTCGGACATCTCAAAGTTCTCCTCGGTTGTCGTTGACACAAGAAAAGGCCCGCTCGCGGAGTGCGCGTTAGCGGGCCTTTTCAGAATCCTGGGTTTTGCGCTTCGTTACTTCGCAACACCGGACACAGCCGCCAACACGCTCTGCGCATGATGATGGTGATGATGCCCGTGATGGAGGTTGAGCGAACGCATCGCCAGTTCAGAGTAGCGTCGGAGACCGGAGGAAGTCAAACTGCGTGTCAATTTATTCCTATTGACATTCGATAGGAGCCGGGAAGATACTCCTATCGAAGATCGATAGGAAAAGGATCGTATGAGCTCGAAGCAGACCAATCTTCTGCAAGGCACGCTGGATCTCCTGATCCTCAGGGCGCTGGGAACGGGCGAGCTCCACGGGCTCGGAATCTCGCGGAGGGTCGAGCAGATCACCGAGGGAACCTTTCTGGTGAAGCCGGGATCGCTCTTTCCCGCACTCCACCGCATGGAGGAGGCCGGCTGGCTGAGCTCGTTCTGGGGCGAGTCCGAGAACAACCGCAAGGCGAAGTTCTATCGGTTGACCAAGGCGGGAAGAGGGCAGCTTCAGGTGGAGACGGAGCAGTGGCTGAAGGTGGCAATGGCGATGACCAATGCTTTAAAGGCGACGTAAAAGGGAGGCGGCGATGGGACTCTGGCTTCGTGTGCGGCGTGCTTTGCAAAATCTTTCGCGAAGAAAAAAGTTGGAGACCGATCTCGACGACGAGGTTCGCGCTTACGTCGATATGGTGGCGGAGGAGCGTTCCGCAGCGGGTATGTCCGCGGAAGATGCGCGACGCAGCGCGCTGATCAACCTGGGCGGAGTCGAGCAGGTGAAGCAGACGGTGCGAGAGCAGCGCTCCGGCACCGGGCTCGAGACGCTGGCGCAGGATGTGCGGTATGGATTTCGTCTGTTGTGGAGGAATCCCGGCTTCACCGTGACGATGGTGCTGACGCTGGCGCTCTCGATCGGTGCGAACACCGCGATCTTTTCCGTCGTGAACGCTCTGATGCTGAAGAGCCTGCCCTACGCGCAGCCGGAGCGCATCGGCACGATCTTCACGCGCATGACCGGACCGGTCTCGTCCGATGAGCGGCATAAGGTCGACGGCGAGCAATGGGAGCTGCTGCGGGATAATGTGCCTTCGCTGCTCTCCGGGATCGCGAGCGGGAGAACCTCCGGCGTGAACCTGCAGGCGGGATCGCATGCGCAGTATCTGCGGACGCGGCGGCTCTCGGCGCACTTCCTGGATGTGCTTGGAATCCATCCCATGATCGGGCGAAACTTTCTGGAGCAGGAGGATATGCCCGGCGGCCCGAAGGCGGCCATCCTCAGCTATGGGTTGTGGCGGGATACGTTCGGTTCGGACCGCGGTCTTGTCGGCAGGACGGTCCTGCTGAAGGGCGAGGCTTATACCGTCGTGGGGGTCCTGGCCGAGCAGTCGGTGCCCGCGATCGATGTCGATATCTACACTGCCCTGCAGGAGAGCAAGAAGGGCGAAGGCGCGGGAACGAACTTCGAGGTCATCACGCGGCTGCGCGATGGAGCCACCTGGCAGCAGGCCGATGCGGAGATCAATCGCGTATGGCTGTCGCGCCCGCACCGGTACGAGCTCGGAGAGGGTCCGGGCGTTCAGGTGAGCTATCACACGATTCCGCTGCAACAGGGTGTAACCGCGAAGCTGCGTCCGCAGGCTCTGGCGCTGATGCTCGCGGCAGGGTTCATCCTGCTCATCGCATGCGCGAATCTCGCCGGGCTGACGCTGGTGCGGATGATGCGGCGCATCCCGGAGATCGCGACCCGGATGGCGCTGGGGGCCTCGCGCTGGCGTGTGCAGCGGCAGCTGTGGATCGAGAGTCTGCTGTTGGCCCTGATGGGAGGAGCCGCGGGGACCATCGTCGGGTTTGGAGCGCTGCGAGGCCTGCTTCTTCTCTTGCCCGAAGGATTTCTTCCGGTCGCGGGAGTCTCGCTGGACGGTCGCGTGATGGCTTTCACGCTGCTCCTTTCCCTCGTGACCAGCGTGTTCTTCGGTGTGCTTCCGGCGCTGGCGATTCGAGGAATGGATCTTCGCGGGGCGATGATCAACCGGACGTCCACAGGAGGAGGCCACCTACGGCTGCGCCAGACCCTCATCGTGTGCGAGGTGGCTCTTACGGTCGTCCTGCTGGCGGCCTCGGGGCTGCTGATCCGAACGCTGGTGCATCTTGAGACCCTGCCTCCGGGGTTCGATCCGAAGGGAGTGATGGCGGCAAGGGTATCGCTTGACGACGTGCGCTATCACGATGCGGCGGTCTTCCGCAGGCTTCTGCTTGAGAGCACGGCGGCGATGCGCCGGATACCCGGAGTGCAGGACGTTGCCGTGGGGCTGAGCCTGCCCTATGAGCGTTCCATCATCATGGGAGATATCGGGGTCGAGACAGGCAAGGGCGCCGGGCAGAAGGTGCTGGCGCAGGAGACCTATGTCACGCCGGATTACTTCAAGACCCTGCGGATGCCGATCCTGAGCGGCCGCGTCTTCGATGCAGGGGATGGTCCCGAGACCGAGCCCGTCGTTCTGATCAACCAGACCTTCGCGCGCAGGTTCTTTCATGGAACGGAGCCCGTCGGCCAGTACCTCGGCATTGGAACGAAGCTGAGGATCGTGGGGGTGGTCGGAGATGTGCAGGTGGAGCCGGGGCTGAATGCCGCCGCGCCTTTGACGACGGAGGAGACGATCTACATTCCAGCCGACCAGATGAAGGGACAGCTGATCTCGATGGCTCACGCCTTCTTCCAGCCAAGCTGGGTGGTACGAACGGCGGGACCGGTAGAGGGCCTGACCGGGCAGATGCAGAGAGCGCTGTCGAGCGCCGATCCCAATCTTCCCTTCTCGGGCTTCTACAGCATGCGCGATCTGCAGGCCAAGACGCTGGCGACGCAGCGGGTCGAGGTGGCGCTGCTGGGCGCGATGGCGGCCCTGGCGCTGCTTCTGAGCGCGGTCGGTGTCTTTGCGCTGGTGGCAAATGTCGTGGCGCAGAGAACGCGGGAGATCGGGATCCGCATCGCCCTGGGCTCCACCATCCAACAGGCGATGGTGCATATTGGAGTTCCCGGCGCGAGGGCAGCGCTCCTGGGACTGATGCTGGGGCTCGTTCTCTGCTCCGGAGCCCTGCGTACAATGCGCAGCGTGCTTTACGGGATCGCCGTCTACGATCTTCCCACCCTCTTCGGAGTCGCGGCCATGCTGGCCTCCGTCGTTCTCGTCGCGGTGGCGATTCCGACGCTGCGGATCGCCGGCATCGATCCGGCGACGACCCTGAGGGAGGAGTAGAGAGAGGCGGAAGCCTCCTCCGGCCCTCGGCGAACGGACGAAAATGCCGATTGACGGACGCTATCGTCTGCCTTACTCTTCCGATGCAACTGTATCTATTCTCTTGTTTTCAGGAGCTTGAATCTATTATGCGCATTTTGCGAAATCTCATGCTGGCGACGGCCCTCTTCTCGACTCTTCCGCTTTCGATGACGGCGCAGACCGCCGCTGCCAAGCCGGCGACAGCTGCGGCAGCGACTGCCGATAAGATCGACATCAACACGGCGACCCCCGACCAGCTGAAGGCGATCCCCGGCATTGGCGATGCCTACTCGAAGCGCATCGTCGACGGCCGTCCTTATACGGCGAAGAACCAGCTGGTCTCGCGCGGCATTCTTCCGCAGGGAGTCTACGACAAGGTGAAGGACCAGATTGTCGCGTCGCACCCGAAGAAGAAGTAGTCGGCCTTCAACTCCATCCCGTGCAAGACCTGTGGCCCGCCGGCAGGCCACCTGGTTATTTCAGCTCCATCACCACGATGCGGCCATCGGAGTGGAAGCTTCCTCCGGTGGCCGTCTTTGCATCGAGCAGGGGATTGGTGGGTGTGACGTAGGCGGCGCTGGAGTAGACGCCGGCGGCGTCGAAGCTCTGGAGAAGGTAGTCGCGTTCCTTGTCGATCTCGGGATCGATCTTGTGGGTGACGCCCCCGGTACGTTGGTCCTTTTCGAAGCCGATATCGTGCGTGGCCGAGCCGACCCAGAGCGGACGTCCGCCGACGGTCTTGTCGCTCTGCCATACGCGGAGGTGATGCCGCTCGGCTGCGACCAGCAGGGGATCGGCGCGGGCGAAGGACATATCCTGCGGACGACCGAAGAGGTAGAGCGTGCTCATGGGCATCGCGGTGTAGGCCTCGCGGCTGAGGGTGGCGATGAGGCCGTTGATTACGGCCTCCTGCACGGACTTGTCGACGCCGATCCATCCGGCGGCTTTGAAGGCGGCCTGTACCTGCTCGCGGGTTCCGACGAGAGCGAAGTTCACCATGTCGCCCGGGTTCCCTTGACCGGCGGCCACGTCGGAGACGCGACGGGGGATGCTGGTGAAGACCGCGGGGGTAATGAGGGTGCTGATCGGGACCAGGGGAGTGGCGGTGGCAGCCTTCGGATCGGATTTTGGAGCGGCTGCGAACTTGAACTTCGCTTTGTAGCTTCCGGTGAAGGACAGGTCATTGCTGACGTTGATGCGGAGGTAGAGCTCGCCGGTGGTGGGCATCGTGACCTTGTTCGATGCTCCGATGGTGAAGGGAACGGAGGCTCCGATGTCGCTGACGCGGCCAATGAGCGCGCCTACCTCAGCCTGGTTCAGGGGGAACTGGCGGAGGAGATCCTTCCATCCTCGGTCGACGCCGTCGGGGGCGGCCTGGCGGCCGTCGGCCAGGGTGATGTCTCCGGTCGCGGTGAAGTTAGCGATCTCACCGGCGGCGACAACGGCTCCGGTGTCGAGCCACTCGGAGTCGTCGAGGGTGAAGTCGTAGCTTGGTTTGTGCGCGGCGACGGCGGCCGCGGTCTTGATCTGCTGGTCGCGCATGCTCACGATCGGTTCGACGCGCGGGCCCACGGTTGGGTGCGTGGCGCTGGCGGGTGGAGGAACCGGGGGCACTGGAGTGGTGACCGGCGGCTGCGGAGGAACGGCCTGCTGCTGCGAACTGGGCTGGGTATTGAGGGGCACCAGTGATGAGCTGGGCGGCTGCGCGTCGGTCTGGACGTTGGATTGGGCGCTCAGCGGCGCCGAAGCGAGGGTGCAGGCTGAAAGCGCGAGGAGCGCTGCGGTGGTCCACTGTCTCGGACGGCGACTTCGAGACAGGGATCGTTTAGAGTGAATCATATCGAGCTCCCGACTTAAGATGCTCAACACGGCAAGACAACTTATGTCGCTCCATTCTTTCACTACAAGGGTCATTGCCGGGATGTCGCTGGGGGCGTGTGTCTTCGGATTGAGTGGATGCCAGGGGGCGCTTTCGACGGCGAGCCGGCCGCAGGTGCGGATCATCGACGTCTCGCCTGACGCTCCGGAGGTGGATGTCTACCAGAACTCCTCCGTGCTGGCTTACAGGCTCGGTTTCGGCACGATTACGTCGTATGTTCCGGTCGAGCCGGGGACGTATACGACTCGGGCAGCGGTGACGGGGACGCGGCAGACGCTGGTCTCTTCGAAGGCCAGGCTGGTATCGGCTGAGCAATATACGGTGCTGATCGGAAACTACACATCGAGCCTGCAGCAGGTGATGCTGAAGGATCAGAGCCAGCCGGCTCCCGCAGGACAGATTGCGATGCGATTTGTGAATCAGGCGACGCATACGGGGCCTGTGGATCTCTATCTCGTGCCGGCGGGCCAGAGGTTGGGCACAGTGAAGCCGGTGGCGACTCATCTGTCTTTTGGCGCGAACACGGGTTATCTGAACCAGCCCGCAGGGGTTTATACCCTTGAGGTGGTTGCGGCGGGGGAGACAGAGCCCGCCTACAGGGGAGCGCAGGTGACCTACGCGAGCGGGGCGGCCAGCACGGTGGTGCTGGTCGACCAGCGTGAGGAGGCGGGAGTGCAGGCGATCCTGGCGCCGGACTATGTTCCCGCTGCGGCGGAGTGATCCCCTCCCCCTGCCTTATTTTGTGCAAAGTCTTCGAAATAAAGCAGTTTGCTTCGGACTTCAGTGGGAAGTGCTTGATAATTCCGGGTTTCTGTTGTCAAAGTATTGAGGAATATAGGCTTATAAACAGGAAAAGACCCGGAGGGTCTTTTCTTGAGGGTCTGTCTTAAGTCCATTTTAGCAAGGTCCGGAGGCTGAATCGGCACTGGAAATTGGTTTTGTTTGTGTGGTTTAGGGAGGAAGGGGCTTGACAGGGATAACTTCCGGGCGGGGGTCGGCCCTCAGGGGCTGAAGCCCTTCTCTTGGCTGATTTTGCGGCACGATTCGAGCTTCGCTCGAATGCCCACCTTAGCCGCTTCGGAGACGAAGATGGGGCACCCGGTTTTTGGGCTGGTCGACCAGCGTGAGGAGGCGGGAGTGCAGGCGATCCTCGCTGCCGATTATGTCCCGAACGCTGCTGAATAGCGGCACGCCTTAGTAGTGGGTCAAAGTGACCCATTACCCGCGCCTTAGGAGCAAAACCTGAACTTATACTGCCGGACTATACTTCACTTCCGGCTGAGGAGATCGCCTATGGCGAATGCAATTCTTACTGGAGTGGCAATCTTCGGGCTCATCGCTTTTGTCGGTTTCTGGTCGATGAAGAACAAAATTCGCTGGTAGATATCCAAAAGCAAAGAGGCCACCCGGTCCAGGCGGCCTCTCTATTGAGAGTTCTGCGAGATGCTTAGTAGCGGTACTGCTCGGACTTGTAGGGGCCTTCGACGGGGATGCCGAGATAGTCGGCCTGCTTGGGCGAGAGGGTGGTCAGCTTGACTCCGATCTTCTCGAGGTGAAGGCGGGCGACCTCTTCGTCGAGCTTCTTGGGAAGGATGTAGACGCCAGGCTTGTAGGTATCCTTGTTCTTCCAGAGGTCGAGGGCGGCCAGCGTCTGGTTGGAGAAGCTGTTCGACATCACGAAGCTGGGATGGCCGGTGGCGCATCCGAGGTTGACCAGACGGCCCTCGGCGAGGACGAAGATCGAGTTTCCGCCGGGAAGGGTGTACTTGTCGACCTGGGGCTTGATGTTGAGCCGGGTGACCCCCTTGCCTGCGTTGAGGGCGTCCATCTGGATCTCGTTGTCGAAGTGGCCGATGTTGCAGACGATAGCCTGATCCTTCATGGCCTGCATGTGTTCGTAGGTGATGACGTCCACATTGCCCGTTGTGGTGACGTAGATGTCGCCGATGCCGAGGGTCTCTTCGATGGTGGTGACCTCGTAGCCTTCCATGGCGGCCTGAAGGGCATTGATGGGATCGATCTCGGTGACGATGACGCGGGCGCCCATGCCGCGCAGCGAGCGGGAGGAGCCCTTGCCGACGTCGCCATAGCCGCAGACGACGGCGACCTTGCCGGCGACCATGACGTCAGTGGCGCGCTTGATGCCGTCGACCAGCGATTCGCGGCAGCCGTAGAGGTTGTCGAACTTCGACTTGGTGACGGAGTCGTTGACGTTGATGGCGGGGACGAGCAGCTTGCCCTGCTCCATCATCTTGTAGAGGCGGTGAACGCCGGTGGTGGTCTCCTCGGCTACGCCCTTCCACTCCTTGGCCAGCTTCTGGAAGTAGGTGGGGTCTTCGGCGTGGATCTTCTTGAGGAGGTCCTTGATGACTTGCTCTTCCTGATTGCCGGAGGGGGTGTTGACCCAGTCGTCGCCCTTCTCGAGGTCGACGCCCTTGTGGATGAGGAGGGTGACGTCGCCGCCGTCGTCGATGACGATCTGGGGACCGAGGCCGCCCTTGTGGCGGAGGGCCTGATCGGTGCACCACCAGTACTCCTCGAGGGTCTCGCCCTTCCAGGCGAAGACGGGGACGCCGGCGGCGGCGATGGCGGCGGCGGCGTGGTCCTGCGTGGAGAAGATGTTGCAGCTGGCCCAGCGCACGTCGGCGCCGAGGGCGACCATCGTTTCGATCAGCACAGCGGTCTGGATGGTCATGTGCAGGGAGCCGGTGACGCGTACGCCGGCCAGAGGCTTGGACGGGGCGTACTTGTTGCGGATGGACATCAGGCCGGGCATCTCCTGCTCGGCGATGTCGATCTCTTTGCGGCCGAAGTCTGCAAGCGACAGATCCGCGACTTTGTAGTCGGCTGCTGCTGCTTTATCGATGGTTGCTGTCGCCATGAAAGGCACCTCAAAAAAGAATTGGGTGATGCTGGATTTCCAATTGTAAGGATACTACCTGCGGTGCGCTGCCGCGCGGGCGCCCTACGCGGGCGGCGGTCACTTCGTGACGAGTGGTGGGCCTTCGGCGTGGGCCTCCCGTTGGTCGGCGGGAAGATTCTTCAAGCGACCAGCGGGAGCCTCGACCCGAAGGGGATTACAAGTCACGAAGTGACCGCCCCACGCGGAGTGGGCCCGGCCGGCAGGCCAGCATCCTTTTTCTGTAGCCAACGAGTACCCATGCCGATGAGGGCAGCCAGCAGGGCCAGCGCGCTCATGGCGTAGAGTCCGCCGGAAAAGCTGTGGGTGGCCTCGCGCAGGCGGCCGGTGACGTAGGGTCCGGTGAAGCCTCCGACTCCTCCGAGGGTGGTGATGAGGGCGACCCCGGCGGCCGCGGCGGTTCCGGCGACGGTGCGGGTCATCAGGGCCCAGAAGGGTCCCATGGTGCTCCAGAGGCCGATGGCCGCGAGCGAGAAGGCGCAGAGAGCCACGGCTACGCTGCCGGAGCGGGCGGCCCAGGCGAAGCCGATGGCGACGAGGACCATGCAGCCGGCGAGGTGGCCGCTGCGCTCGTTGGTGCGGTCCGAGCTCCAACCGATGAGGACGGTGAAGATGGCGGCGAGGAGATAGGGGATGGTGGAGAAGCGTGCGATCAGGCTTGCATCGTGGCCGGCCGTGCTCGACAAGCTGTCGAGGATCAGCGGCATCCAGAGATTGACGGTGTAGACGCCGATCTGGATGGTGACGTAGACGAAGGCGAGCATCCAGACGGCTGGGAGCTTGAAGGCGTCGGCGAAGTGGTGGTGTTGGGTGGCGCCGTAGCGGGCGCGGTCGAGCTCGATCTCGCGGGTGAGCCATTGGCGCTCTGCGGGTGCGAGCCAGGAGGCCTGGGCGGGGCCATCTTTGAGGATGAAGAGGACGGAGATGCCGAGCAGGACGGTGGGGAGGCCTTCGGCGAGGAAGAGCCACTGCCAGCCCTGGAGGCCGGCGAGGCCGTCGAGACGGAGCAGGGCGCTCGAGAGCGGGCCTCCGACGACTCCGGCGAGCGAGGTGGCGGTCATGAACCAGGCGACGGCGCGGGCGCGCTCGTGCGAGGGGAACCAGAAGGTGAGGTAGAGGAGCATGCCAGGGACGAAGCCGGCTTCGCCAACGCCGAGGAGGAAGCGCATGGCGTAGAAGGAGCCGGCGGAGTGGACGAAGATCATGCAGGCGGCGATGAGGCCCCAGGTGATCATGATGCGGGCGATCCAGAGGCGGGTGCCGACGCGCTGCATCATGAGGTTGCTGGGGATGTCGAAGAGGGCGTAGCCGAGGAAGAAGATTCCGGCGCCGGTGCCGTAGACGGTGTCGGAGAAGTGGAGCTGGCGCTTCATGTCGAGCGCGGCGAAGCCGACGTTGACGCGGTCGACGTAGGCGACGATGTAGAGGAGGAAGAGATAGGGGATGAGGCGCCAGGTGATGCGGCGGTAGATGGCGCGGGGATCGATTAGCTCGCCTGGGGTCATCGCTCCCACTGTACTGGGGATGGGGTGGGATGGACAATCGGTGGAGGGTAAAGACAAGCGCTGCCGCGCGGGCGCCCCACGCGTAGTGATCCCGCGGCAGCGCTCTTCTTTACCCTAGGCAAGCTGAGACGAGTGGATGCGGGCGATGTTGTGCGCGGCGAAGGCGGCGTTCGTGGATTCGATGGAGCCGGGGAGGCCGATGGCGCGGGTGGCGTCTTCGAGGACGATGCACTCGAAGCCGCGTGCGGTTCCGTCGAGGGCGGAGTAGCGGACGCAGAAGTCGTAGGCGAGACCGCAGAGAAAGAGACGCTTGAGGTCGCGCTCGTGGAGGTATCCGGCGAGGCCGGTGGGGGTGATGTGGTCGTTTTCGAGGAAGGCGGAGTAGCTGTCGATCTGGCGGTGGAAGCCCTTGCGGACGATCAGCTCGGCGTGGGGGAGATGGAGGGCCGGGTGGAGGTCGGCTCCGGGGGTGCCCTGGACGCAGTGATCGGGCCAGAGGGTTTGGGGGCCGTAGGGGAGGTCGATGACCGCGAAGGGCTGGGTACCGGGATGAGAGGAGGCGAAGGAGATGTGGCCGCGGGGGTGCCAGTCCTGGGTGAGGAGGACGTGGTGGAAGCGTTGGCCGAGCTGGTTGATGAGGGGGATGATCTGGTCGCCGTCCTGGACGGCGAGCGCGCCGCCGATTCCATCGCGAGCGGGGCAGAAGTCGTTCTGCATGTCGATGACGAGGAGGGCGTCGGTAGGGGTGAGGGGGATGGACATGTCTCTGACCTGCGAACAGGTTACATGGTTGGGGGAGATGTATCGAAGGAGGGAAGATGCTATGCTGGCTGGTCCTTCAGGGAAGGTGCGATGGCCGGGGAAGCGAAGCTGGAGAGCGTTTTGGAGTCGAAGCTGGAGGCGGGGTCGGCGCGGGTTGCGTCGAATCGTGCGGCCTTGCTGGCACTGCTGGCGGGATTGAGAGATGAGGAAGAGGAGATTCGCCGGGGCGGAGGCGCGAAGGCGGCGGAGGCGCAGAGAGTGAAGGGAAGGCTGACGGCGCGGGAGCGGCTGGCCCTGCTGCTGGATGAGGGGACGGAGTTTCTGGAGCTGGGGCTGTGGGCGGCGCATGGGATGTATGGGGAGTTCGGCGGGGCTCCGGGCGCGGGGGTGGTGACGGGGCTGGGGAGGGTGAGCGGGCGGTTGTGCATGATTGTCGCGAATGACGCGACGGTGAAGGCGGGGGCGTTCTTTCCGATGACGGCGAAGAAAGTGCTGCGCGCGCAGACGATTGCGCTGGAGAATCGGATTCCTACGCTGTATCTGGTGGATTCGGCGGGGGTGTTTCTGCCGCTGCAGGAGGATGTGTTTCCGGATCAGGATGACTTTGGGAGGGTGTTTCGCAACAACGCGGTGATGAGCTCGCTGGGGGTTCCGCAGATTACGGCGATTATGGGGATGTGCGTGGCGGGTGGGGCTTATCTGCCGGTGATGACGGATACGGTGCTGATGACGGAGGGCTCGGGGCTGTTTCTGGCGGGGCCTTCGCTGGTGCAGGTGGCGATTGGACAGAAGACGAGCGCGGAGGAGCTGGGCGGGGCGGGGATGCATGCGGAGATCTCGGGCACGGTGGACTTCAAGGAGTCCAATGATCATCTTTGTATCGCGCGGCTGCGGTCGCTGGTGGGAAAGATCGGCGAGAGGCCGGGTGCGCCGTTCAGTGTGGTGGCGTTCGATGCGGCGAAGGATGCTCCGCGGTATGCGGCGGAGGAGATGTATGGGCTGATAGATCCTGATCCTGCGAAGGCCGCGACCAATGTCTATGACATGCGCGAGGTGATTGCGCGGATTGTGGACCGGTCGGAGTTCGATGAGTACAAGGCTGACTTTGGCCGTACGCTTTTGTGTGGATATGCTCGGATCGGCGGGCGGGCCGTGGGGATCGTCGCGAACCAGAAGGTGCATCAGCAGCAGACGGTGGCGATGAGGCCGCAGGCGGGATCGAAGCGCACGGAGTTTGGCGGGGTGATCTATACGGAGAGCGCGCAGAAGGCGGCGCGGTTCATTATGGACTGCAATCAGAGTTTGATTCCGCTGATCTTTCTGCATGACGTGAACGGCTTCATGGTGGGCAAGGACGCGGAGTGGAGCGGGATTATTCGTGCGGGGGCGAAGATGGTTTCGGCTGTGAGCACGAGTGTGGTTCCGAAGATTACGGTGATCGTGGGCGGGAGCTTTGGGGCGGGGCACTATGCGATGTGCGGGAAGGCTTATGACCCGCGGTTTATCTTTGCTTGGCCTACGGCGAGGTATGCGGTGATGAGTGGGGCCTCGGCGGCGAATACGCTGGTGGAGGTGAGGGTGAAGCAGATGGAGCGGGGAGGGAAGACGCTTTCGGAGGAGGAGAAGAAGGCGATCTATGACGAGATGAAGGCGACGTACGATGCGCAGGCCGATCCACGGTATGGAGCGGCGCGGATGTGGGTGGATGCGATTCTTGATCCGGCGAAGACGCGGGAGGCTTTGATGACGGCGTTGGAGGCCTGTGCGCTGAATCCGGAGGTGGCCAGGTTTAATCCGGGAGTGTTGCAGACGTGAAGAAAAGCGATGGCCTGCCGTCCGGGCCCACTGCGCGTGGGGCGGTCACTTCGTGGGGTGTGGTTGCGCTTCGCGGTGGGGCTCCCGTTGGTCGCTTGCGAAGATTTATATAAGCGACCAACGGGAGCCTCACGCCGAAGGCCCAATACGCGTCACGAAGTGACCGCCGTCCGCGTAGGACGCCCGCGCGGCAGCGCTATGCTTTTAGTGAAAGAAGGGAATACAGATGTCGAAGGTTGTAAAGATGATCGAGTGTCCGAGGGATGCGTGGCAGGGACTGCCTCTGCACATTCCCGCGGAGGTTAAGGCGGACTACCTGCGTGTGTTGATTGCGGCGGGGTTCAAGCATATCGACGCGGTGAGCTTTGTCTCTGCCGCAGCGGTGCCGCAGATGGCGGACTCGGAGAGGGTGCTGGAGTATCTGGATCCTCCGGAGGATACGGAGATCATCGGCATCGTCGTGAATGCGAAGGGGGCCGAGCGCGCGATCAAGACGGATGTGGTGCGGACGCTGGGATTTCCTTACTCGATCTCGCCGGAGTTTCTGAAGCGGAATCAGAATCAGACGCCGGAGGAGTCACTGGAGGCGCTGGAGCAGGTGGGGACGCTGGCGTACAAGGCGGGGCTGGATGTGGTGGCGTATATCTCGATGGCCTTCGGGAATCCTTATGGAGATGCGTGGTCGATCGACGAGGTGGTGGATGCCTGCGACCTGCTGGTGGATTCGGGGGTGACGCAGATCTCGCTGGCGGACACGGTGGGGGTGGCTACGCCGAAGCTGGTTGCGGATGTGGTGAGCGATGTGATGGCGGTGCATGACGGGATTGAGATTGGCGTGCATCTGCATGCGCGGCATGACGGAGCGCGGGAGCTGGTGCGGGCGGCGTATAACGCCGGGTGCAGGCGGTTCGATGCGGCGATCGGGGGGCTGGGAGGGTGTCCGTTTGCCCAGGATGTGCTGGTGGGCAACCTTGCCACGGAGAGTGTGTTCGAGGAGTTGCGGGCGTTGGGCGCGGAGCTTCCTCCGTTTGAGCCGCTCGAAGGTTTGCAGACGGCCAGCGGGGAGATCGCTCGCAGGTATGGGGCGAAGGTTCAGTAGAGGCTGCGGTTCAGTAGCGACGGCGGTTCAGTAGCAGAGGCATTGCGGTAGGATTCTGTTCGGCGAAAGAGGCGACGGGGATATGAGCTACAAGACGATTCTGGTGACGGAAGAAGATGGCATCAAGACGATCATGCTGAACCGGCCGACGCGCCGCAACGCGATGACCCCGGAGATGCAGGACGAGTTGATCGCGGCTTTTGAGAAGGCGGGTTCGGGGCACTGCCGGGTGGTGGTGTTGACCGGGGCGGGCGAGGCGTTCTGCGCGGGTCTGGATTTGGTGCATCTGCAGGCGGTGGCGGCTAAGTCGCAGTCCGAGCACGTGGTGGATGCGGAGCGCGTGGCGAGGCTGTTCCGCACGCTATACGAGCTTCCCAAGCCTACGATCGCGGTGGTGCAGGGACCGGCGATCGCGGGCGGCACGGGGCTGGCTACGATCTGTGACTTCACGCTGGCGGCCCCGGGGGTGAAGTTCGGATACACGGAGGTGAAGATCGGCTTCGTTCCGGCGCTGGTCTCGGCGTTTCTTACGCTGCAGATCGGGGAGAAGCGCACGCGCGATCTTTTGTTGAGCGGAAGGCTCTTCACGTCGGAGGAGGCGGAGCGGCTGGGGTTGGTGAACGAGGTGGTTCCGGCCGAGCAGCTGGCGGAGAGGGCGGACGAGCTGGCGCAGGCGCTCAAGGAGAACAGCCCACAGTCCATCGCCGCGACCAAGCACCTGATGGCGACACAGAATCGGGCATGGCTGGATGCGGCGATCGGGCATGCCATGTCGGCGAACGCGGAGGTGAGGGCGATGCACGACTTCCACGAAGGGGTGGCTGCATTCCTCGAGAAGCGCCGGCCGGTGTGGGGGAAGTAGGTGCGAGGATTGGTTAGACTGGTAGGATGAATGAAATCCCAGTAAACCATGTAAGCCAGTCTCGCATTCGCGTGCGCTATGCCGAGACCGACCAGATGGGCGTGGTCTATCACGCGAACTACCTGGTCTGGTTCGAGGTGGGGCGCGTGGATTTTATCCGCGCTCTGGGAATGGACTATCGCACGATGGAGCGCGAGGATGGGCTGGCGATTGCCGTGGCCGACGTGTCGGCACGGTATAAGTCCCCGGCGCGGTACGATGACGATCTGGTGGTGGAGACGCGGCTGCTGGCGGCGCGGGGGGCGGTCATCAAGTTCGGCTACAGGATTATCCGACCCGCCGATCAGGCGTTTCTGTGCGAGGGAGAGACGGTTCATGTCGTGGTGGGCAAGGACATGAAGAAGCATTCGCTGCCGGAGAAATATGCGAGCCGTTTCGCCGCGGTGCTCATCTGAAGCGTTGGGACCCGACAAGGGTCGTTCAATTCAGCGAGATGCGAGGACAACGTCCATGAGTGCAGAGAAGAAGGTTGCGCTGATCTCCGGCGCGAACAAGGGAATCGGCTTCGAGACGGCGCGGCAGCTGGGCAAGCAGGGCATCACGGTTCTGCTGGGCGCGCGATCTGGCTCGGGGAGAGGCTGCCGCGGAGCAGCTGAAGAAAGAGGGAATTGACGCACGCGCGGTGAAGTTCGACGTCGTCAATCCTGCCGATGTGGAGGCGGCGGCGGAGAAGATCGAGAAGGAGTTCGGGCATCTGGACATCCTGATCAATAACGCCGGGGTGATGCTGGAATCGATCGGCGGGAATACGACGCTCTCGATCTCGGAAGACGATCTGCGGAAGACGTTCGAGACGAATTTCTTCGCGACGGTTGCGGTGACGAATGCCCTGCTGCCTCTGGTGAAGAAGAGCGAGGCGGGAAGGATCGTGAATCTCTCGAGCATCCTGGGCTCGCTCTCGCTGGGGGCCACGGAGGGCTCTCCCATCTACGAGGTCAAGGCGTTCGCGTATAACGCTTCGAAGGCCGCGCTCAACTCCTACACGATTCATCTGGCGCATGCTTTGAAGGACGCCAAGATCAAGGTGAACTCCGTGCACCCGGGATGGGTGAAGACGGACATGGGAACGGACGCGGCTCCAATGGAGATCGAGGAGGGAGCGAAGACCTCGGTCGAGCTGGCGACCCTGGGACCGGATGGGCCGACGGGCGGCTACTTCCACCTGGGCGAGGCGATCAGCTGGTAAGCAGGCCGCGGGGCTTTACGTTTTTGCGGATGAATTGAATGGTGACTTCAAGCGGCGTTCCGGGGCCAAAGATGGCCGCGACGCCGCTTTGTTTCATGCGGGGAAAGTCCTCTTCGGGGATAGTGCCTCCCAGGACGAGGAGGATGTCTTCGGCGCGCTGCTCGCGCAGGAGCTCGGCGATGCGGGGGAGGATGGCGTTGTGGGCTCCCGAGAGGATGGAGAGGCCGATGCAGTCGACGTCTTCCTGGATGGCGGCGGAGACGATCTTTTCGGGCGTCTGGCGCAGGCCGGTGTAGATGACCTCCATGCCGGCGTCGCGAAGGGCGCGGGCGATGATCTTGGCGCCGCGGTCGTGACCGTCGAGGCCGGGTTTGGCGACGAGCACGCGGATGGGTGGGGTGGGCATGCGTTTGTGAGTATACGTTTCCTTCGGCTTGATTTGGAAAAGGCTGGCCCGCCGGCCGAGCCCACTGCGCATGGGGCGGTTACTTCGTGACGCGTATACCGCCTTCGGCACGGGCCTCCCGCTGGTCGGCGCAAAAATCTTTGCAGGCGGCCAACGGAAGCCCTAACCCAAAGGGCAAATACACGAAGTGACCGCCCTACACGCAGTGGGCCCGCGCGGCAGCGCTGTCTTTTCTAGTGAGGACTCTCTCCCGCGCTGAGGAAGGGTATGGGCTTGCCGGAGTCTGCGAGGTCGGCGACGGAGCGGGCGACGAGGCGGGCGATCTTGGTCAGCTTGGGATAGTTGATCCGGTCCCAGGTGTCGTTCTCGGTGTGATAGTCCGGGTGCAGGCCGGTCTGAAACTCCACCTGCGGGATGTGGAGGGTGGCGAACCAGAAGTGGTCGCTGCGGGACCAGAGGGAATCGGGATCGACGGTGTCCATCTTGTAGTCCAGCTTCAGAGCTTCGTGTTGGTTCTGGTTGTCGATGATCTGGCGCAGGCCCGGGTTGTAGCGGGTGCCGAGGACGTTGACCATGTTTACGTTGCGGTCGGCGGGGGTGGGCCAGTTGGCGTCGTCCTCGTTGCGGCCGATCATGTCGAGGTTGAACGTTGCGATGGTCTGGCTCAACGGAACGGCAGGGTGGGTGACGTAAAAATACGAGCCGAGGAAGATGCGCTCTTCGCCGTCGTAGGCGAGGAACAGGATGCTTCGTTTGGGACGAACCTTGCCCTGCGTCATCGATCGGGCGACGGCGAGCATTCCGGCGATGCCGGAGGCGTTATCGTCGGCTCCGTGATAGATGTGGCCATTCGACGTGCCCATGTGGTCGTGGTGGGCGGTGAGGAGGATAGTCTGGGCCTTCAGCGTGGGATCGGAGCCCTCGAGCAGGGCGACGACGTTGCGCCCCTGGTGCGGCTCGACGGCTGTGTAGGACTTCGTGAGACAGGCGGAGCTCTGGGACACATCGAAGGAGTTTGGACGAACGGAGCTGTCGATTCCGGCCTGAAGACCGTCGGCATCTTTTCCGCTGGGAGCGAGCAGATGGTCGGCTACGTCGCGCTTTACGAGGAAGACGGGGATGTCCCACATCTGGCCGGCGAGAGCGTAGGAGGGCTCTCCGGACGGCCGCGGCGAGGTTGCGGGAATCGTCTTCACTGCGCGGGGAGTCCGGTCCTGAACGATGAGAATGCCGGCAGCGCCTCGTCTGCGCAGCTCCTCGATCTTGTGCCAGTTGAAGGCATGGTAGGTGTCCCAGGTGCCCATGAACCTGGATCCGGCGTCGTTGGCCTGGGGCTCGCGCGTGAGGACGAGGGCGATCTTTCCTTTTACGTCGATGCCGGAGAAGTCGTCGTAGTTGAACTCCGGAGCGGAGATTCCGTATCCGGCGAAGACCACCTTCCCGCAGGGGGAGGCGTCGCGCAGGCTCTGGCGGGCGAGCTGAACGTCTTCTCCAAGAGGATAGCGGTGTTCTACACCGTTGACGGTCGTCGTGAGGGAGGAGCGATCCCGGTCGGGGCGGCCGGTGAGAATCTCCATGTTCTGGAAGAAGGTGCCGTTGTCCCCCATGGGTTTCAGGCCCAGGCGCATGAACTCCGCGGCGATGTAGTCGGCCGCGATGCGGTCCTCCGGGCTGCCGGCGTTGCGCCCGGCCAGATCGTCCGAGGAGAGGAAGAAGATATCCGCTTTAAGATCGTCGGTTTTGATTGAATCGGCCGAGGTCTGGGCCAGCAGGGGCATTGCGAGCGTAAGGATGCTAAGAAGGAGACGCAGGGACATGCGTTCCTTTGTAGCACGCTCCTCAGCGGTCGCGGAGGGTCGTCTGCCAGGCCTTGGCGTACTTCCAGCTGGTGTAGGTGGAGTGGTAAAGGTGAAGCAGAAAGCCCTTGCGGCCATCCAGAAACCCGAACCGGAAGATGAAGTTCCAGAGGAAGGTAAAGATGGGGATGACGAAGATGTTGGAGTAGAAGCTCCACCACGAGCGGCTGGTCTTGCCCTTGTCCACGATGATCTGGGCGCCGAGGGTGCTGTAGCGGTCCATGTGCTCGAGGTAGCTCTCGATGGTGGGATAGGCGTGGTGGATCAGGTCGTGCTCGAGGGTCTCGAGGGTGCCGTCGAAGGCGATCGTCTCATGCACCGGACGCTCGGTGAATCGCGCCGGAGGGGCGAAGTTGGCCGAGTAGCGGCGGAAGAGCCGGAGCTTGGGGTCGGGATAGTAGCCGCCGTGCCGGATCCAGTCGCCGAGGAAGAGATTGCGCCGCCGGATCAGGTAGGCGTCGGCCATGGGCTTGCTTCGCAGCAGGGCGCGAATCTCCTGCTGCAGCTCGAGCGTGAGCTCTTCGTCGGCATCGAGCGAGAGGATCCAGGTCCCGGTACACTTCTCGATCGCCGAGTTTTTCTGCCGGGCGAAGCCCTTCCAGGGCTCCTGGAAGACCTTGGCGTCGAAGTCATGGGCGATCTGGAGGGTGCGGTCGGTGGATCCGGAGTCGATGACGATGATCTCGTCGGCGAACTGGACGCTCGAGAGGGTGCGAGCGAGATTCTGCTCTTCGTTCAGCGTAACGATTGCGACCGAAAGCGTCGGCCGGGGTGGAGGATCAACGGTCAGAGACCGATCTTCGGACTCATGGGAGAGGGAGTCTAAAGAGGACTTTAGCGGAGTTGGAGAATGTAGGCTCAATACTGGGATTGTGCCACATCTAAATTTCTTGTCTACTCCTGAATGGTCTTAACGGCCTGCCTCTTTTGTGTAGCCTGTTCTGTTTTGGGCTCAGGGGAGCGAGACGGCGGGATCTCCCAGGTGCTCGCGGAGCAGGCGCTGGGTCAGCGTCTTGAGGTCTTCGCCGGTCCTGGAGAGGACGAAGGCCTTCGCCTCGTCCGACCAGTCCAGCTTGAAGCTGGTGGTCTGGGCGGAGATCCAGATCTGCCGCACGGGGGTGTTGGGGGTGAAGACGAACTTGCTGTCGTCGCGCTCGAAGACCACGTTCAGGACGCCGTTCTTCTCTTCGGTCTCGAAGGGAATCTCTTCGGCATCGCTCTGCTCCTCGGCGCGGATGAGGGACTGCTTGAGGGAGTCGAGGGCGTGGTCGGATTCGCGGCGGAAGGTCGTCTCATCGAGCATAGGGATATAGTTTAGCCGGTTCCGGTGACAAAGGTGAGAATCCGGACGTGGGATAAGATTGACGGAGAAGATGAGACCGGAACGGAAGATTCCGGCTCGAGTTACTTTGGCAAGCAACGGGATAGAAGGAGTGATTTTTTGCTCAGAATTCTATTTTCATTCCTGCTGCTTGTTGCGGCTCTGCCTGCTCGTTGCCAGGATGGCTTTCTCCGCGACTTCTCCACAAAGTGGGAGCAACGCGCTACCCGCACGCAGGCTGTGCAGCCGAGGTGGAGCGTCCCGATGTTTTCTCCGTTCCCTATGCTGGCGCAGGTCTTCCGAACCGACTTTACGCGCCAGCCCACAGAGGGCGGCGGCGGAGGTACATGGAACTATGGCAGCGGCAAGGGGTTCAACCTGATCCCTTTTGCAAATACTCAGGTGGATATCTTCGTGCCGGGATACATCGTTCACGGCGATGACGCTCAGGACGGCTTCGGCGATATGACGCTGTTGGGGAAGTATCGCTTCTTCGCCGGGAATGAGCAGCATGGCAACTACATCGTGAGCGGCGCGCTGGCCTGGAATATTCCGACGGGAAGCTATAAGAACGGAGCGGCGAGCTCGTCGTTGACGCCTACGCTGCTTACGGGGAAGGGCTTTGGCCGTTTTACGCTGATGAGCTCGCTGGGAGGAAGCCTGCCGACCTCGCACGTCGCCACTACGGGACGCACGATCCACTGGAACAGCGTGGCGCAGTATCGTGTGGGCCGGTACTTCTTCCCCGAGGTCGAGCTGAACTCGAACACCTACCTTGGCGGGCCTCGCGACGGCAAGACGCAGATATATCTTTCGCCGGGGATCATCGTCGGCAGGCTGCCGATTCGCTCGGTGGAGAAGAGCCGGCTGGGAATTACCTTGGGCGCGGGCTTTCAGACCGCGATCACCAGCTATCATGCATCTAATCATATCTTTCAGAGCAGCGTGCGATTCGTGTTTTGAGGAAAGACGGTGGCCTGCCGGCGGGGCCCACTGCGCTGGGCCACCCCACAAACGAAGACCTGTTTGTGGGGACCCCGGTACAGGCGGTCACTCCGTGACGCGTATATCGGCTTTGCCGCGCGGGCCTTCCTTCGGTCGCGCAAACATCTTCGCAAGCGACCAACGGGAGCAACCACCCCGAGGGGATACACTGGTCACGAAGTGACCGCCCCACGCGCAGTGGGCCCGCGCGGCAGCGCTTGCTCTTTCTCTCAAAAAAAATAAATCGATACGAGCTAGAAGGGGATGTCGTCGTCGGTGATGCCCTGGTCGGCGTAGTCGGGCGTGGAGGCGGGGGTGCGCTGGTCGAAGCTGGTGGTGTTGGAGCGGGAGTAGCCTCCGCCGGAGCTCGAACCTTCGCCGCGGCCGGGGCCTCCGCCGAGCAGGCTCATCTCGTTGACCAGGATCTCGGTGCGGTACTTCTTCTGCCCGGATTCCTTGTCGTCCCAGGAGCGGGTCTGAATTCTGCCCTCGATGAAGAGCTGGGTTCCCTTTTTGACGTAGTCGCGAACGATCTCGGCGGTGCGGTTGAAGGCGACGAGATTGTGCCACTCGGTCTTGTCCTGCCAGTTGCCCTGCTGATCTTTAGCCCGCTCAGCGGTCGCGAGGGAGAAGCTGGCAACCGTGGTGCCGCTCGCGGTGGAACGGATCTCGGGGTCTTTGCCCACGTTGCCGAGAAGAAATACTTTGTTAACGCCTTTTGCCATGCGGATACTCCGGATTCAAGTTCTGAAGGTTGAGGATAGCAGATGGAGCGGGGTTACCGGCGGAGGTCGGCGAAGAGCTTCATCAGGGCGAGGATCAGGGTGAGGCTTCCGGTGGGAAGGCAGCCCATGGCCACCATCAGGGCGAGCCATCCCGAGTTGGTGTGGGGGCCCTGGCGGCCCATGCCGCCGAAGAAAAAATGAATGGCGATGACCGAAGCCACCCCGGTGCCGAAGATCCAGAGCCCGGTGCGGAGAAGTTTGCGTGTGTCGGATTGCATGCGTGCCAAGGCGTTTACCGTTCTAGCGATTTCCCTGAAGAGTGCAGAGCGACAGGAAGCGGTTGGCGCCGTCTTCTCCCAAGGAGACGACGCTGAATGATTTCACCCAAGGCCACATTACCAGGGAGAGAGGGCTCTAGTGGATCGCCGACTGCATCCAGTAGACGATGACGCCGGTGATGGAGACGTAGAGCCAGATGGGCCAGGTATAGCGCGCCAACCTGCGGTGTGCCGGGAAGCGCCCTGTGAGCGACAGGAAGAAGGTGATCAGGATCATCGGAAGGGCGAGGATCGAGAGCAGGATGTGGGAGGCCAGCAGCTTCCAGTAAAAGGGCCACCAGGGGCTGAGGCGGTTGAAGTGGGTCTCGCCGTGGAGGGTGAAGTTGGTCAGATAAGAGACCAGAAAGATGGACGAGAAGACGAACGCCGTGAACATCGCCGCGCGGTGCTGGTCGATCTTTCTGGATCGGATAAAACGGTAGCCGAGGACCAGGGCGACGGTCGAGAGGGCGTTCAGGATGGCGTTGACCAGCGGAAGCGATCGCAGCCGGGTTCCGGCGACGTCGATGGGGGCGTGGAAGTAGACCAGCCAGCAGATGAAGGCGCTGGCCACGGCGCTTACGGCGATGATGGTGGCGATGATCGAGGGCGGCGTCCGGAGATTGGCTCCGGGGGTGGTCGTGCGGGTGGTCATCAGAAGAGCAGACGTCCTTTCGCGTCGAGCATCATGGCTGCCATCAGCAGAGGGAGATAGATCACCGAAGCCTTGAGCAGGTCGCGGGCATAGGTGCGGGACTCGGGCGCGGCCGGATCGCGGGTGATGCGCGCGAAACGGATCGTGTACCAGAGATAACCGAGGGAGAGGACGGCAGCAACGGCCTCATAGAAGTAGCCCGTGACTCCCAGCCAGGTGGGCCAGAGGCTTACGGGAACCATCAGCACGGCATAGAAGAGTGACTGAATGACGGTGGAGCGCGCGGCGAAGTCCTGGTCGGGCTGGGTGGGGGTGAGCCGGATTCCGGCGGCGGCATAGTCGTCGCGGTGCATCCATCCGATGGCCATGAAGTGCGGGAACTGCCAGACGAAGAGGATGGCGAACAGAGCGATGGCGGGCCATTCGATCAGGCCGCGGGCGGCGGTCCAGCCGATTAACGGAGGCAGGGCTCCGGGGAAGGCTCCGATGAAGGTGTTGACGACGGTAATTCGCTTGAGCGGGGTGTAGATTCCGACGTAGCCGACGGCGGTGATGAGGGTGAGGGTCCCGGTGAGGGGATTGGTGACGTGCGCGAGGTAGAGCGAGCCCAGGAAGATTGCCGCGAAGCCGACGAGGAGACCGTGGAAGAGCGAGATTCTTCCAGCGGCCATAGGGCGGTTGGAGGTGCGGCGCATCAGGGCGTCGGTGCGGCGCTCCATGGCCTGGTTGAGGGCACTCGATCCGCAGGTGACGATGGCGATTCCAGCCAGCGCCTGGAGGAGGCCAGCGTGGAAGGGGCTGATTCCGCTGGCCAGGGAGCCGAGATAGAAGCCCGCGCCGGCGGTGATGACGACCATGACGGTGACGCGCAGCTTGAAGAGGGTGGCGTAGTCGGTGAGCAGGCCGGGCTCGGCGGCTGCCTTTCGAGCCGAGATCGTCGTTGCCGGAGTTGTCGCGGATTGCGCCACGATCTAAGGATACTCTGGGGATTACTCTGTTTGCGGGCGAAGGCTGATAATCGCTCAACATGGGGCCGCGCGGCAGCGCTTGCTCTTTGAAGAGAATCAGGGACGCGGCCGCATCTCGGCCAGCAGAGCCTCTGCCGTGGGCCGCGTGTTGAGCACGTCGGCAGAGGTGAGCCAGGCGCGGCGAAGCTGGGTGATTCCGTACCGGATCTGGTCGAGCTCCACAGTCGAGTGCGCGTCGGTGTTGACCACGATCCTGCAGCCGTGCTGTTTGGCCAGACGGAGGTGCAGGTCGTTGAGATCGGCGCGGGCGGGGCTGGCGTTGTGCTCGACGGCCACGCCCAGCTCGGCGGCGCGCTTCAGGATGGCTTCCATCTGCAGGGCGTAGGGCTCGCGCTTGAGCACCTTGCGGCCGGTGGGATGGCCGAGGATGCGGACGTAGGGGTTCTCGAGGGCGCGCAGGATGCGCTCGGTCATCTGCTCGGCGGGCTGGTCGAAGCGGCTGTGAACGCTGGCGACGACGATGTCCATCTGGGCGAAGGTCTCGTCGGAGAGATCGAGCTCGCCTTCGGCGAGAATGTCGACCTCGACGCCGGCGAGAATGCGGATGCGTCCCTGCATCTCGACGTCAATCTCGCGGATGCGCTGAATGTGGGCGAGGGCGCGGCGGTCGTCCATGCCGTTGGTCATGGCGAGGTTTTTGGAGTGGTCGGTGATGGCGATGTACTTCAGGCCGCGGACGAGGGCGGCCTCGGCCATCTCCCGGATGGTATTGGAGCCGTCGGTCTCGACCGTGTGCATGTGTAGATCGCCGCAGATGTCCGTCAGGGTGATGAGTTCGGGGAGGATGTGCTTTTCGGCGGCTTCGAGCTCGCCGGAGTTTTCGCGCAGCTCGGGGGGAATGTAGTCGAGGTCGAGCGCGCGGTAGATGAGCTCCTCGGTGGCGGCGGCGACGATGGAGTTGTCCTCGACGCGAACCAGGGCGTACTCGTTCAGGGTCATGCCGCGCTTGATCGCCCTCTGGCGCAGGGCGACGTTGTGCATCTTGGATCCGGTGAAGTATTGAAGGGCGGCTCCATAGCTGGCGCGGGGCAGCAGCCGGACATCGACCTGCAGATGATTTCGCAGGGTGAAGCTGACCTTGTTCTGTCCGCGCGCGAGCAGCTTGTCGATCAACGGGAGCGTGGCGACGTGCTCGACGGCAGCGGCGACGACGTCGGGCTCGCAGGCGGAGCCGGTCACCAGCAGGTCGAGGTCGCCCACGCTCTCGCGGCCCCGGCGCAGGGAGCCGGCGGGAGTGATCTCGTCGATACCGGGAAACTCGCGGATGAGAGCGGCGATGCGGTCGGCCTGCTCGCGGGCCTGATCGATGCGGAAGCGGCTGGTGTTCTTGCGGTAGTCTTCGATGCCTTTGAGCAGCTTGGACGTGAACTTCTCGCCCATGCGGGGAAGCTTGTTGAGGGCACCGGCCTTGGCCGCCTCTTCGAGGGCGTCGATGTCGCAGACCTCGAGGGCCGACCAGATCAGAGCGACGGTCTTTGGCCCCATGCCGGGCAGCCGCAGCAGCTCGAGCATAGAGGGCCGGTACTTCTTCAGCAGCTCATCGCGTAAGGGGGTCGAGCCGGTATTGAGGATATCGACGATATTGGCGGCCATGCCTTTGCCTATGCCGGCGATGGCGAGCAGCTGCTTGGGGTCGTCGGCCAGGGCGGCAAGCTGGGTGGTCTGCTGCTCCACGGCCTCGGCGGCACGGCGGTAGGAGCGGATGCGGAACGGATCGGCGGCATCGATCTCCAGCAGAGCCGCCGTCTCATCCAGCACACGCGCGATCGAGATATTGTCCATTTGGGAGGCGACCAGGCCCGTTTCGTTCACCGGGCTCCAGGTCAGTATGGGGCATTGGGGGTGTGCTCTTCAAACCATGGGGCATTTGGGGTGTGCTCTTCAAACCTGGGCACACGAACCCTTGCGGCGGGGAGGTGAAGGCCCCGTCCTTCAAAAGCGACGAGTGATTTAGCTGGCGAGCTCGCGGACTCGGAAGACCTGATCGGCCTGCGGACCCTTTGCGCCCTGGATGATATCGAACTCGACCTCGTCTCCTTCTTTCAGGCTCTTGTATCCCTCACGCTGGATGGAGGTGTAGTGAACGAAAACGTCGGCTCCGCCATCGCGGCCAAGGAAGCCGTATCCCTTTGCGTTGTTGAACCACTTTACGGTGCCTTTGTACTGTGCCAAGACCCTGCTCCTTGCTGTCGTGTCGATGAGAGCTTCGCCCCGGGGGGGAGACGACCACTCACACCATCTGTGACGCAAAACGGATACCCGGGGTTTTCTTGAAAATGGCTGCGGCACTGCTAACCCTTTGCCCTGCATGACTAAGGGATGGATGGGTAAGGGAAAGTGCTGTGGTTAGAATGGTTTCGATGCCGAGAGGTGTTGTTCGTATGCGAATTTCCCTGATCCTGCTCTTCGGAACTGCTCCGAGTCTGACTGCCGGGGCTTTGGCCCAGTCTTCAACGGTGGCCAATGCCGAGAAGATCCACGTCGATTCATCGTGTCGCATCCTGTCTCCGGGGCAGCCGACGAAGACGAATCCATCTCCGGCTCCTCGCTACCGTTACGACCGGGTGGGGTGCCACGTCGAAAGCAATCTTCAGTCCGCTCACTGGAAGCGTATTCCCGTAAAAGGGAAGCAGCAGAGGATCCAGGTCCAGGTTCGTGAGCGGGAATATCTTCTTCAGAACACAACCCGTATCCCTGTCGCGTTTCTTGTCCGGTATCGGTTGGCCAAAGGCTGGCGTATCGACTCGGATCCCGCGCCTTCCGAGGTCAACGGACAGATCGCGACCTTCCGCGTGGAGGCCGTGCCGCAGCAGATCGTTAGGCTTCATGTAGGATCGCGCAGCAACTAGGGGTATCGACAAATTCAAATCAGCGATTCTGAGGAAAGACTTGCGCTGCCGCGCAGTGGGCCCGGCCGGCAGGCCACAGTCTTCCCTAAGCAATTTGTCGCTAGGCCCTACGGGAGACGCTTTTCGCGGAGCAGGCGCTCGAAGAGCATCAGACCGATGAGGGTCTTGCCGTCGTGAATCTTGTTTAGCGAGACGAGCGCCAGGGCCTCGGATAGCGGCATGCGGATGACCTCGATCTGTTCGTCGGGCTCCGGCTGCGCCTTGCCGTCCCGAATCTCGCGCGCAAGATAGATCTGCATCCACTCGCCGAGAAATCCCGGGCTGGCGAAGTACTTCGTCAGCAGGGTCCAGCGTCTGGCGCGATAGCCGGTCTCTTCGATCATCTCGCGCTTGGCCGCGGCCAGGGTGGCCTCGCCCGGCTCGACCCGGCCGGCCGGCAGCTCCAGCAGGAACTGGCCCGCCGCATGGCGGTACTGGCGCTCGAGGATGACGTCGGGATCGAGGGGATTGCGCGACTCGTCGACGGCGAGGATGACGACGGAGCCGTTATGGCGGATGATCTCGCGGGTATTCTTTGCGCCGCTGGGCTCGATGACCTCGTCGCGGTGAACCTCGAAGACCTTGCCCTTGAAGACGACCTTTGAGGAGATGACCTTGGTCCTGGCTCCCTTCTTCGGCGCAGACTTTTTCGCAGCCGGGTTCGTCTTTGCAGGGGAGGCGTGGGAGCTGGTTTTGCGGGAGGCGGCGGCGCTCGCCTTCGCTTTCTTCGCGTTCGTTGTCGTGGCAGCCATATCGCTACGGTATCATCCCTGCATCGAAGGCCTGGACTTTAGCATCCAACGGTTTGCAGAGAAAAAAAGACCGTAGGGTCTCAGGTTCGCATCAGATAAATCGACATTCATCGAAGTAACGTTTTAACTTAAGTGTGTTCGCGGATTCGGATCGAGTCTGCGGTGAGCGATCGAGATTCGAGGACGAAGGCCGGCATGAGCATTGAGTGTTATCCGATTACGGTGTTGCCCCATGTATCGCAGCTGTACCGCGATTATCTTGCGATGGGCGACGACGCCGACACCCCCGTACGCTCCTGGTACGGCTCGGGCGATTCGGGTGGACCTTTCGCTGGCGGTTGGATGAAGGCCGCGGCCGAGCCGGCGGATCGCGGCCGTCTTGCCGATGAGCTTCTCCGTCAGGCCCGCAGCTTCAATGCGAGCGACGAGACGATCGCCAACGTGGAAAGACTTCGCTCCGGCGCCCGGGCCGTCGTCACCGGCCAGCAGGTCTCCCTCTTCGGCGGGCATCTGTTTACGCTTCTGAAGGCCGCGACGGTCGTCTCGCGGGCGCGCGAGGCGACTCGTATCACCGGCATCGATCATGTTCCCGTCTTCTGGATGGCGACCGAGGATCACGACCTGGCCGAGGTCGATCAGGTCAGCCTGTTGACGAAGACCGAGGTCGAAACCTTGAAGGCCGGTCTTCGCGTGTCCCATACGGTTCGGGTGGGCGATGTCGAGCTGACTCCGGAGACGGCTCCCCTGCTCGAGCAGGCCGTCGAGCGGGCCACGGAGCTTCTTGAGTACGCTCCGGTCGCCGATTGGATTCGCGAAGCCTATCTCGCTCCCGGAGGGACGCTCTCCACCGCCTTCGGACGCCTGATCTCCCGCATCTTCGCGACCCAGGGGCTGATCGTCGTCGACGCCGCCGGCCGCGAATTTCATGCCATGGGGGCTTCGACGCTGCGCGCCGCGATGGAACGCGCCGATGAGCTTCACCAGCATCTTCAGGAGCGAACGAACGAGCTGACCGCTCACGGCTACCATGCGCAGGTGATGGTTGCGGACTCCTCCTCGCTGCTGTTTCTGCTCGATGAGGGGACCGGAGAGCGGGTTGCCTTGCGGCGAGTCAGCGAGCCGGCTACCTCGGAGCGTCAGTGGAGGGCGGGCTCGCATGTCTTCTCGACAGCCGACCTGCTTGGCATTCTTGAGCGCGCGCCTGAGCGCCTGAGCCCGAACGCACTGTTGCGTCCCATCTTTCAGGACACCGTGCTCCCTACCGCAGCCTACATCGGCGGCCCCGCGGAGATCGCGTACTTCGCCCAGAGCGCCGTGCTCTACGACGCCATCCTAGGAAGGATCACGCCCGTGCTTCCGCGTCTCAGCGCCACGCTGATTGAGCCGGCGATCGCGGCGGTGATGGAAAAGGACGAGATCCAGCTTCCCGATGCGATGACGACTGCCGTGGAGCTCGCCCAGCGGCTTGGGGCCCGCGCTATGCCCATCGCTTTGAAGCGCAGGCTCGCCGCCGTGGGCAACGCGCTCGAGACGGAGCTCGACGCCTTGACCGAGTACCTTCGCGGGATCGATGCCTCGTTGGGGACTGCGGCTGCGACCTCGGGCTCGAAGATGCGATACCAGATGAACCGCCTGCGCCGCATGGCCGCTACCTACGAGCTGCAGAAGGAGGCGTCGTTGAGCAAGCACGCCGCGGCGATTACGTTGAATCTCTTTCCCGAGGGACATCCGCAGGAGCGTCTGCTCGCCGGGGTCTGGTTTCTTGCCCGTTATGGCGATGGCCTGGTCGACCGCCTGGTCGAGACCGCGAACAATCAGTGTCCTGGCCACGTCGTCGTGCGTTTGTAGGATTTACTCCGCCACAGCCATCGCACCGATTTGCGCCGTCAAAGCCGAAACGGCAAGATGTCGTCTTTGAGAAGCTGGCATTTCGCTCTCGATTGATTCTTCAAGTAACGCAACTGTCTCTTGAAACGCCTGCGCGAAGCTTGTAGCGACCGCAGTTCCTTGCCGTGCAATCTCGCTCGCGGATGCCGTCATCGGACATTCATTTTCCAGGTTATCGCGGTGTTCTGTTGAGAACATGGCATCGGGGTATTCCTCAAATGTCCGTTTCCGACGTCGCATCGATGCGAGACGATGGGAGATTCCATCGGAAAAGCCTCTGCCGCGAGCGCGTCCTCTTCATAGGTCGATTCGCGCCAATCGTATTACACAGCGACTTCCATGTAGAAGATTCTCGTCGAAATAGATTGTACCTCCCGCGCGCTCAATTATGAGTCGAGCCATAGACAGTCCAAGACCTGTTCCCAGGTTGGTATGTTCAGGCTGGTTATGGCCGCGAAAGAACCGCTCAAATATCTTTTCGTGCTCGCCAGTTGCGATGCCTGGTCCCTGGTCTTCCACTGTCAAAGAAATTGTTTTTTGCCCTATGCCAAGTGGCTGATAGCGAACTTTCAGTTGCCCTCTTACAGGTGAGAACTTCAATGCATTGTGCAAAACATTCAAGATAGCGACCCGCATTAGGCTGCGATCTCCTTTGACCATGACTCTTCCGGCATTCAGGTTTTCTTGAATCACATCAATATGGCGCTCGTCGGTCAAGACGCCAAGCAATGCCAATACTTCGTTGACCAACTCAGCGAGAGAGAAGACATCGGCGCCCGAGTTGCTGTGGATGACCTCAGCTCGGGCAAGGAGGAGGAGGCTGTTGACTGTTTCATTTAACCGACTTGTTTCTTCGAGGATGCTGCTGAGCGCTTCACGGTAACTCTCCGTATCGCCATTTTTTTCCAAGGCTACCTCCCCCACAGCTCTCAAAGATGCTAGAGGAGTTCTTAGTTCGTGAGCCGCATCTGCGGTGAATCGTTGCAGCTGATGGAACGCCTGGTCGAGCCTTTCGAGCAGGTGATTGAAGACGGACGCCATGTGACCGAGTTCGTCATCAGGATTCGTGATTGTCAGCCGGTCGCTGAGATTGTCGGCAGTAATGCCTTGCGCCCGTGCGGTCATCTCCTCCAACGGTCGCAAAGCGCGCCTCGCAATTGCGTGGCCTGCAAAAGCCGCGAGCGCAATAGCCACAGGTAAAGCGATCAACAGGAGCAGAAGAAACTTCTCCATGCGGTCGCGCAGCGGCACCAAACTGTATCCAAGCCGGATCAATAGTGTTTGGCCATCCATCTGATGGATATGGCTGACAACGAAGACATGCCGTCCGTCTTCGAGGCGGATAACTCGTTCATTAAAGCCTGTATCGCCTTCATTTGGCTTGTTGGTGCCACCGAGTGGGAACCCGTGCAATGTATTGCTTCTGTACAGCACTCTGCCGGACTGAGTGCGAACCTCCATCATGCGATCAAGGAGCAGATGCGATTGAGGGCGCGAATAATAGTCCTGTCTCAACTGCAAGGTGCCATGCGTGTCGAAGTAGAGTAAGCCTTCAACGGTGACAATGTCTTGCACTTCGTCGTGAAAGAGCTGGCTCGTGAGCGTGGCGTACTGAAAGACAAAGACGATCGCAGCGTAAACCAGCAGGAGGATGGCTAAGACGCAGACATACCATAAAGTCAGCCGTGATCGAATGCTTGACGAGGCTGGAATGCGCAAATTATGGCTCCCTGAGGGTAAATCCGATCCCGCGGATGGTTTGAAGAAGCTTAATGGGAAAGGGGTCGTCGATCTTTCTGCGAAGGCGTGTCATTTGAACGTCGATCACGTTGTCGATCGGGGTGTATCGCGATGTCTCCCGCCATACATCGCGGGCCAGCATCTCGCGCGAGACGGTCCTTCCACGGTTTTCCGCCAGATAGAGCAGAAGGTCAAACTCCCTTGCAGTGAGGTCCAGCTTCGATTCACCTCGTGCCGCCGTTCGCGCTTGAGTGTCAAGTACAAGGTCGCTGACCTTGATTGCCTGCGGCGTCACAGGAGGAAGAATGCGCCTCAGCAAAGCTTCTATGCGCGCGAGCAGCTCAGGGAAGGAGAAAGGTTTGCCCATGTAGTCATCGGCTCCGGTCTTCAAGCCGGCGACACGGTCGTCAATGGTGTTGTGGGAGGTGAGAATGAGAACTCGCACATCAATCCCCTCTCTGCGTATCTGCTGCAGGATATCCAATCCATTTCGATTGGGTAGCGTCAGGTCCAGAAGTAAAAGGTCGGGTTGAACGCGATGCACGATGAAGAAGCCTTCTTCTGCGCTATTTGCGGCTAGCACTTCGTAACCTGCGGCTTCGATGCCGGAAACGAGTGCGGTCGACAGTTTCCTGTCGTCTTCGATAACGAGAATCTTCGGCCGCATCTGCACGATAGGAGCTCTCCCCAACTGTATGATTTCGCAGCTTGTCACGCTTCGACAAGCCTCCATGGATCGATGTCAGGTATTTGTAAGGGGTATGTAAGAAGCAAAAATGGTCAACTCCGTTCAACAGGATTCAGCCTGGCCGGAGGTTTTATGTTCCCTGCACGCGTCCTATCTGCGCTGGTGCTATTGTCATCTGCAGCGTTTGCCCAAAGCTCTTCAACTTCGCCCCTTACGGCTCCGACAACCCTACCGATCGTCTTTACCCAGTCCGTCGCAGCGGATCACGCGAAGCCGGGGGATGTGGTTCAGGCAAAGACAATTCAGAAGGTCGAGCTTCCTGGAGGAGAAATAATCCCTTCGGGGGCCCATGTCATCGGTCATGTCATCGCTGCCAGCGGCTTTACCTATGATAAGACTCCCTATGCTCATCAGCAGGCCTCAGCGCTGTCCGTCCACTTCGACACTATACAGTCCAAAGACCGATCTTTTCCTTTGAGTGTCACCGTTCGCGCCATTGCGTCCCCTATTGCGAGCTGGGACGCAAAGAAGCCGCAGGCAAGCGATATGGACCCTTTGGGCACACTTACGCAAATTGGTGGCGATCAGCTTGTACCCTCTCAATCTGAAGTTCGAAATATAGACGGTGATGTGGTTGCTTATAACAAGCACGGTGGCGTATTCGCACATCTTATTGCCTCTGGAGATTGCGATGGTAGCGACGTCGAAGTTTCAGTTGCGCTTTACTCCGCCTCAGCATGCGGCGCCTATGGCTTTGGAGACGTCTCTCTGAACGAGCGCGGGACCTCTTCCAATCCTTCTACGCTGACGCTTGTTTCTTCCCATGGATCACCAAAGCTGTGGAAGAGCACCACGGCCCTTCTCGAGGTGCTGCCTACGCAGCAGGCCTCGATTGAACGGTGATTGACGGATGATCATTCGCCGGACACTGATCACAGCGGGATTCCTCCTGTCTTCAGTTTTTTCGCAAGCGCAGTCTGCTCCCGTTGCTGCAGCCTCAGCCTTGACCATCGATCAGGCTGAGGCTGCCGCGATCGCGAACCAGCCTCGTCTATTGGCAGCTCAATTACGAACGCGCGCCTCGGCACAGCGGATTCGTGAAGAGCGTTCCGGCTACATGCCCATGGTCGCCTTCAATGCCAGTGGTGTGCTCGTCGCCGATACCGGGGCATCGACGGCGGCTGGCAACATTACGACCTCGGCGATCTCGGATCGTTTTGCGTATGGAGGTAATCTCACACAGCTTGTGACTGACTTTGGTCGAACAAGCGCTCTCATAGGAAACGCTCGATATACTGCCACCGCGCAAAACGATATGGCAACGCTTACGAAAGCGCAGGTTCGTCTCAATGTGCGCGAGGCGTACTACCAGACATTGGGAGCCGAAGCGGTCCTGCGAGCTGCCCAGGCAGCCCAGGCAAATCGTCATCTTATCTCTCGTCAACTTGCTGCTATGGCACAGAGCGAACTGCGTTCCACGCTCGACGTGAACTTTGCAAATGTTCTCGAAAGCGAAGCCGATCTCGCGGTCGTCCGAGCGCAGAGCACCGTGGCACAGCAGCGATCGCGTCTTGCCACAGCGATGGGTCAATCGTTGCCAATTACGGCAGCTTTGAGTGAGCCATCCGCGTCGGCCGAGGCGCTTCCTCCTTCGCCAGATGCGCTTCAGCAGCAGGCTCAAACGCAACGTGCTGACCTGAGTGCAATACAGGCGCAGCAATCCGCCGCACATGAATTTGCGCTCGCCGAGAAGCGTCTTAGCTATCCGACGCTCAACGTATTAGCCACAGGGGGTGAAATCCCTTACCACGACCACACATTGCGTGATAGCTATGCCGGCGTTGGCTTTAATCTCAATATTCCCATCTTTAATGGGAATCTCTTCAATGCCCGCCGAGAAGAGGCGGAGCTCGAAGCTTCAGCGCGCACACGAGATGTCGAAGAGGTTCGCCTGCAGGTGAACGAACAGGTGCGCGACGCATGGTATCGCGCAGACGAGGCTTACCGAAGTCTCGATGTCACCGCGCGCCTTGTTGCTCAGGGCAAAGAAGCCCTTCGTCTTGCGCAGGACCGCTACGAAGCAGGACTGGGCAATATTGTGGAGCTCAATGAAGCGCAACTGAACGAAACGTCCGCGGAGATCACTGCCGCCGATGCGATCTACACCTATTTCACGCGTCGCGCTGAACTCGATTTTGCATCTGGACTTTTGAACTGAAAGGCTACGCTGCCGTGCATCTCAGAATGTCATCAGTCGTTGGAATTTTCACGATCTCCGCCTTCATACAGGGTTGCAAATCGCCGTCTCCCACGGCTGCACCCGTGCCTACGGTTCCGGTCGCAACCGCTGAGCCTGCGCGCCTTGAGAACAACCTTGTCTTAAGCGCTGAATTTCGTCCATTTCAGGAAGTCGATGTGATGGCGAAGGTCGCGGGATATGTGAAAGATATCAACGTAGATATCGGCACTCACGTTCGCAGGAATGCTGTGATCGCCACACTTGAAGTTCCCGAGATTCAGGATGACGTCGCAAAGGCCATGGCCGGCGTTGCCGCTGCGGAAGCAAATGTCACCACGGCGCAGGCCGCCATTCGACGCACGCAAGCGGGGGCGGATATCGCCTTGCTGTCGTTCCAGCGTATTGCGGATGTCGCCAAACGCGACAAAGGCCTGGTGCCTAAACAGGAGATCGACGTGGCTCAGTCGCGGCATCTTGAAGCGGCAGCCCAGTTGGCAAGCATGATCTCAGCGCTGAAGGCAGCCGAGCAGAATAAGTTGCAGGCGGACTCCGAATACTCCCGCGCTACGGCCATGATGCAGTACGCTACCATTCGCGCCCCGTTCGATGGGGTGGTGACAAAGCGCTATGCAAACACGGGCTCGATGATTCAGGCGGGCATCTCGTCGCAGACGCAGGCAATGCCAGTGGTGAAGCTCGCGCAGAATAACTTGCTACGGCTGGTATTGCCGGTGCCGGTAGCCGACGTGGCTGAAATTCGCGATGGCCAACTGGTGGATGTAGAGATAGCAAGTACCGGCCGCAAGCTGCAAGGAAAGATCGCGCGATATGCGGATTCCGTACAGATGGCCACGCGCACCATGGACACCGAGGTGGATGTTCCTAACACTGATGGATCGCTGGTTCCAGGTATGTACGCTGAGGTGCATCTCCATTTAGCAAATCACGCTGCGGCATTGAGTGTGCCCCTGGATGCAGTCGATGGTATCGGCACGAGTGTGCAGCAGGCCTATCTCGTTCGAGATGGCATCGTACACCTGGCCACGATCAAGGTTGGCCTTCAAACCTCAAGCCGCATCGAGATTCTTTCTGGCCTCCAGAGCGGCGACAAAGTCATTGTTGGGCGACACACCGGTATATCTGACGGGCAAAAGGTCGATGCACAGCCTGCTGCGTATGAATCCTCCACGAAGAACTAAGCCGGAAAGGAAGCACGAAGGAAGATGTCAGGATTCTCCATCCGTAACCCTTACCTGATCGTTGTGCTGTGCCTCGTGGTCATGATCCTCGGTACAGTCAGCGTTGGAGACATGCCTGTCGATATGTTTCCTTCTGTCGACCTGCCAGTCGTGGCGGTGGCTACTTTCTATTCCGGTATGCCGCCTCAGCAAATTGAAACCAATATCACCTACCACCTGGAGCGTCAGTTCACGCTGGCGGCGGGGATTGACCATATGGACTCGCGCTCGCTTCCGGGCGTGTCGTTGATCAAGGTCTACTTCCGTGCGGGCACCAACCCCGATGCCGATGCGGCCAGCATCTCGTCTCTCGCCAGCAGCGATCTTCGCGACATGCCTCCGGGAACTTATCCGCCCATTGTTCTGAAACAAGACGCGGCGAGTACGCCTGTGGCGCTTGTCACGCTGAGCGGTTCCGGCCTCAACGAAAGCACGTTGAAGGATGTGGGGCAAAACTTTGTTCGTAATCAGCTTGCGAGCGTGGCCGGAGCATCGGTTACACAGCCTTTTGGAGGGCGTTGGCGGCAGATTATGCTCTACGCCGACCCATACAAGTTAGAAGCGAACCAACTGAGCCCCATGGATGTGGTTCGCTCGGTCAACGATGCGAACGTCATCCTGCCTGCCGGCGATGTGCAGATCGGTCGCTATGACTACAACATCTACACGAACTCGATGCTGAAGGGTGCAAGTGACATCGCACAGGTTCCTCTCAAGATGGTCGGGCAGTCTCCGGTTCGCGTGGGCGATGTCGCAACTCCGCAGGATGCGTTCGGTCTGCAATACAACATCGTTCGCGTAAACGGACAACGGGGCGTCTATCTTCCCATCTTCAAGCAGGGAGGTGACTCCAACACGATCGCTATCGTGAACGGTGTGAATGACACGTTGAAGAAGCTGGTGGACGTTCCAGCATCTCTTAAAACGGACGTCGAATTCGATCAGTCGCGTTTTGTGAAGACCGCTATCGAGACACTCATCCATGAAGGCGGCGTCGGCCTGTTTCTCACCTGCCTCATGATCCTGATCTTCCTCGGTAGTTTGCGAGCCACGGTTGCGGTCTTCTTTTCCATTCCACTTTCGCTGCTGACGACCTTCTTCATACTCCGCTTGAGCGGAAGTTCATTGAACAGCATGGTGCTTGGCGGATTGGCGCTTGCACTGTCACGGCTGATCGATAACTCGGTCGTGGTTCTGGAGAACATCTTCAGGCATTTGGAAGAAGGCGAATCCCCCGCTGAAGCGGCGGAAAAAGGCGGTAAGGAAGTAGCGCTTCCCGTGCTTGCGGGCACCCTTACAACCGTCGTGGTCTTTTTCCCTGTAACCATGCTTTACGGCGTCAGCAAGTTTTTGTTTTCGGCACTTGCGCTTGCCGTGGTGATCTCTCTTTTTGCTTCTTACTTCGTTGCGCTGACCGTCGTCCCCCTCTTTTGCGCACGGTTCATCAAAAGCCCGCACGGAGAAGTGGTTCACGAGTCTGCAGAGGATGAAGCTGCTGTCACCGCGGACCCGAAGCAGGAACATCACGGATTATGGGCACGTTTCAACACAGCATTCACGCGCAATTTTGACGCGATACTGCACCGCTATGACCATCTTGTAGAGAAAGTATTGGTTAAACCCTGGCAGACACTCAGTATCGCTGGGATTCTATTTGTGCTTTCACTATTTCTTGTGCCTTTTCTAGGGCTGTCCTTCTTTCCCCGGACGGATGCAGGGCAATTTGTCATCAGCTTCAAAGCCCCATCGGGTACCAATCTGGGAGCGACGGAAGGGGAAGCTGAGCGGATTGAGCAGATTGTTCATCGCGTCGTATCGCAGCATGACCTCGGAATCGTCGTAACGAACATTGGCGTCGATCCAGGCTTTTCGGCGCTCTTTTCTCCGAACGCAGCGATGCACACCGGCTTCACCCAGGTAGCGCTTTCTCCGGATCACAAGGAGAGCAGCTTCCGCTATATCGACGAGGTGAAGTCCACCATCGCCAAAGAGATTCCTGAGCTTCAGACCTTTTATTCTTCCGGAAGTCTAGTCGACGGTGTTCTGAATATGGGCGCGCCTGCACCCATCGATGTCCGCATCACCGGCAACGACGTAACCGCAGATTTTGGACTAGCACAGAAGATCGCTTCACGGCTTCGCGGCATTCGCGGTGTCGCTGACGTTTATATCCCACAGGACATTGACTATCCGTCGCTTCGCATCTCTGTGGATCGGACGCGCGCGAGTGAACTTGGCCTCACGGAAAAGGAGGTCGTATCGAACATTATCACCGCGTTGACCTCGAACCAGATGATTGCGCCGTCCATTTGGATTGACCCCAACAGCGGCAATAATTATTTCCTCACAGTGATGTACAAAGAAGGCCAGATCAAGTCACTGGAAGATCTGAAAGCTATTCCTCTGCATGGTGCCAACATCACTCAACCGACGCGACTGGATATGGTTGCGAACATTGAGCAGTTCAACGCGCCCACTGAGATGGATCACACGCAGATCCGACGCAACCTTGATATCTATGTTCGTCCTCAATCGGAAGACCTGAGCGCGATCACGAAGAAGATCCAGACCATCGTCGATGAGTCGAATCCACCGCATGGAATCGATGTCTCACTTGCCGGCAGCGTCACTTCGATGAACGCTTCATTCCGCAGCTTCGCGATTGGCCTGACGCTCTCTGTTGCGCTTCTTTACCTCATCCTTGTGGCGCAGTTTCGATCGTTCCTCGATCCGTTTATTATCCTGCTGGCACTCCCTCCGGGCATCATCGGCGTCATTCTTTCTCTACTGCTTTGGGGAACAACACTGAACGTGATGTCCTTGATGGGTGTCGTGATGCTCGCCGGCATCGCACTCTCCAATAGCATCCTGATTGTAGAGTTTGCGAAGCATCTGCTTAGCGAGGGAATGAGTGTTCGCAAGGCAATCACAACCTCATGCAGAGTGCGGCTGCGTCCGATTCTGATGACTTCGCTCGCAACGGTGATTGGTCTGCTGCCAATGGCACTCAAGTTGGGGGAGGGAAGCGAGTCTTACGCACCCTTGGCGCAAGCGCTCATCGGCGGTCTGAGCCTGTCTGTATTCTTGACTATTTTTCTTGTGCCTGCTGGCTTTTACTTAGCCTATCGGCATCGTGAGAATAGGGGTGGGGCCTAACTAAAAGATGGAGAGGGAAATAGCGAATGCGCGACTTGGTACTCAAACCCGGCGTCAGCATCCCCTACGAGCGCGCATAGCGCATTTGGCATGGCCTCTCACGTTTGCTTGTCCCACTATCGCGTGAATACTATTACTGAGATAAAGACCGAGGCGGTAAAATTAGCTTCCCATCCTTCCATCGTTTCCCATCGCTGAAGCCTTGCAGACGCATCTGCGCGCCGCTTGCTTGGCATTCACGCGCTCCTAGACTATTAGGGCAAGAGTCGACTAATTCCAGGCCAGACAAGCCATCCCTATATTTCAGATGACGATTCTTCTTGCGGCGCCCCCAGCCTTTATTATTCGCGCATTTCGTGCCCTAGTGGTTCATCGTGAAGACTGCTATGCAGCAGGACCTCATATTTCGTTAAATCGATGGAGATGTTCTATCCGGGGCCACGAATTGCTGTCAGCACCAGAAGGCGTTAGAGTAAATGCGTGAAGGGTCGCAGCCATCGTCATAGCCTACTGCTCCTGCTCTTAGCTTGCCGATGGATTGCTATGCGGCTTTCGCGGAACACACGTCCGCAGAGTTTTCTCTGTGCCAGCCTGAAAGATCTCCCTTCTGCCCGCCCTCGGCAAATACTACCAACACATCGTGCCCAGCTGCCGTCCATCTATTCCGATTGCGGCAAAAAACAAAATCGAACGGGAGCGTTCAAGGTCTGTTGCTCTGGCGAACACTACGGCAAGTACTCGCCCAAGGCTGGCTGTAGCTGCCTCGCTTCGTGAACTGACTCGGCGGCTAAGGAATCAGCGTGCCGTATTCACGCTCAAAGATGACCACCGCAGTTAGAGGATGTTCCTTCCCACGAGCAGCATGCCGCCATCGGGCAATGTGTCATCCCCAACGTTTGCTATTTCTTGAAGCTGCGGTCGCGTTAGCTTAATGCCAACGCCTCGTAGATACACGCTTTGTCCACGGTCAAACTCTCACACGAGAGGGATCGGGAACTTCAGCACGCAATGATGGTCAGCATCCCGCTACGACATCGCCCACTATTGTCTTTAAAGTGAGCACAAACCCTGAACGCCTGAGTTGTCGTCCACAATGTGAGCACGTTGTCCGATTAATTCAAGCAGGATGGAGCCTTCATTGTCAGCTAATTAGAGCAGGAACCTGTACCTTTTGCGAGCAGAGATGTAGCTGTTTGCAAGCTCCTACACCTAAGTATCAAAGTCAGGATCTGTGACCTAAACGTCGCCCGTAAGGCGGCCCCAGCCACTCATCGAGCAGTTCACGCCATCTGTCAAACTTTTGAGAGAAGAACCGTCCCTCGCCTGAATGGAGAGGCCGTGAAGAACTGTCGCGTAAACGCGGCTATGGCTTTGGCTGGCGCAGTGAATACCTCGCCCTCTCGGTGGCCTCGCAACGAGGCGAATACATGGCAACCGGATTCATCGTAAATTTCCAGCTTCGCTAACAGATCATCTCCGAGGTCAACGTATACAGGACAGGTTGCGTCGAGCCAGGTATGCCGCGGTCTAATCCAGTCGTATTGATGATGTCCTCTATAGGCGCCGTTTTACCTCTGCCTCGATCTCGCTTGCCTCATGGTAAAGGACTAAATCTCCCGTCTTGTGACCGAATTCTCAGAGGGTCTCCAGAAGGCTCCCCGTGCTGCTCCGCGCATCTGGCGCGTCGCCTTGAACCATCGGATGTCCCGCGCCAACTCCGACTGCGGATGCGGTAAAAGGTGGTAGATGTCAAAGTTCTTCGCCAGCCCGACCATGAAGGGGGGGAACAATCCTATTGGCCGGACAATCTGATGAAGCGGTATATCAAGCCGGTCGCCAAGGCGAACGGCATCCACAAGAACATCGGTTGGCACACCTTCCGCCACACCTTCGGCACACTGCTGAAGGCCAATGGGGAAGATGTGAAGACGGTACAGGAGCTTTTACGGCACGCCAACAGCAGGATCACACTGGATGTCTATACGCAGGCAGTGGGTTCCAATAAGCGAGCCGCACAAAGCAAGGTTGTAAGGATGATGATTCCCGGCTTGGGTCAAAACGCGGGTGAGATGGACGCGCAGAAGCTCAGGTTAGTGCTTAATGGACCTTTACCGGACCCGGATTTGCTTGTCACTTAGGTCCCATATATTCCGTAAGTCTTTTGGAATGTATGGCGGGGACGACGGGGCTCGAACCCGCGACCTCTGCCGTGACAGTGAGCCAGAATCCCGTAACTTGCTGAAATAACAAGCAACGGATGGCTCCAATTCGCGCTATTAGGCACACCAAGGAACCGTTATTGTGTCCTTATTGTGCCTTTGATATTGCCCCTGCGACCTCTGCCTCCACGGGGCAGAGGTCGTTCGTTTTGACCGTTTCCTCTGCCTCAGAACGGCAGAGGAAATGAGACAAAACCAAGACATGGGCACACCTAGACGCAATTGTGCCCAGTTGTGCCCGGATTCCAGAGCAAGGGAGAGTAGTACACTTGCGTACGCAATAGTACGCGAGGGGCTGTTATGGAAACACTGAAAGTTGGCATGAGACAGTTTCGCGACAAATTGGCGACCTACCTGCTTGAATCGGACTGCCCCGTGGCGATTACGCGCCACGGCGATACCGTCGGCTATTTCATTCCTGCTCGCCGCAAGCGGAGCGAAACGGAGCGGGCTGCCCTGAAGGAAGCATCTGCGCGGTGGCAGGAGATCCTTGATGCCGAGCGTGTTTCAGAGGAAGAGGCGTTGGCGGACTTTAAGCGTTGGCGGGAGAACTCCCTTGTACGATTGGAATCAAACGCGACGGAGAGTTCAAATGAAATCAAGTGAAGAGTGCTATACAGAATTCACTCGCCTGAAGCTCGAATTGCAAAATCATAATCTCTCCCTCCATAGCGAAGCCGATACTCGATCAAAAGTAATTGATCGCATGCTTATCGGTATTCTCAATTGGCCAGAGTCTAACATCATTCGTGAGCCATATACCGACGCAGGATTTCTCGATTACAAGCTATTGGCCCAGAAACCCGTCGCTGTTGTCGAGGCAAAGAAATCTGGTGACACATTCATTTTGCCACCCGACGTAGCGACTACACGCACCCTAACCGTCGGCGGAATTATTCGGACGGTACAAAATGTCAAAGATCATATTGAGCAAGCGACCGGATATTGCAGCTCCGCTGGCATTCCCTTTGCAATAGTTACCAACGGATTTCAATGGTTAATTTTTGCGGGGTCTCGCACCGACGGCAAGGAAGTAGCCAAGGGAAAACTGCTAGTTTTCCGCAGCTTAGAAGATATCCATACTAGGTTTATTGAATTCTGGTCTCTGTTGTCATATGCATCTGTTGTAGACAATTCACTTAGGCGTGCGCTATTGCCGGAGGAATTATCAAGTGCCAACTATCGACGGGTGGTCGACGAACTGCATCACAGAAATGATAAGGTCACAAGAAACGCCCTTGGGCCAGCGTTGGCTCCGATCATTCAACAGTACATGGGCGAAATCGCGGGGGACGATACTCGCGACCTCCTGCGACAGTTATTCGTGAATAGCCCAAGTCTAAGGGAAATGTTCAGCGAAGTGTCCCACAATGTCAGCTTGGAATTATCAAAGACAATCAGTGGCACAAACAATATTACTCGGTTCTCGAGTGTTGTAGATTTACGCGCTTCAGCAAAAGGAAATATCAGTAAAACTCTCTCGATTAAGAATCGGGGGGAAGTCATTCTATTGCTAGGACGCGTTGGCTCTGGAAAGACAACATTCGTTGACCATCTCCTGCGGGTAGAAGCGAAGAAATTATTTAAGGACCACATGATAGTTTCTTTAGATTTTCGAGATCTGGTTCTAGGCGGCGATATAAAACAGTTCTTTTTTGACAAGGTGCGTCATGTCTTATCGCGCAATGAAAAGTTCGCTGGTCTAGTTGGAACGAATATCAAAAAAATATTTGCAGCTGAAATTCGAGAGCTAACATTGGGGCCATTATCATCGATAGCAAAAACGAACAAAAGCAAATATGAAGAAAGGATTTCTTCATTATTGCAAAATATTTATTCGGACTCGGCCACTTACTATTCTCGAAGCCTTCGCTTTTTGGCGGACAAACTTGGAATTCGTTGTCTTCTAGTCTTTGATAACGTCGATCAGCTCGATTTCACTTTACAGCAGGACATATTTGCTTTTGCACATGCGGTTTCAGCTAATACGCATGCAATCAGCCTGCTGACAATGTGGGAAGAGACATTTGTTCGTTCAAAAAGGACCGGGACACTCGCGGCTTACCAGACATCGGGTTATCATCTACCACCCGTTAGCGTTGTGGATATACTTAGCAAACGCCTGACCTTTATTGTCGATGAACTACGGAACAATGGATTATCTAAGCAACTCTTGCCCAATCCCAATCAAGGAGATAAGGTAGCAGCATTTCTATCATTAGTTAACAGTTCGATTATGCATGATCGAAAACGATCTAGATTCTTTTTGGAATCTATCGCAATGGGAAACCTCAGAAAAGCGATGGATATATTTTCATCATTTCTGGTATCTGGCCATACGGATGCCAATAAGATTTTGTCGATATCCGGGTACTATATCCCTCTGCACGAATTCATTAAATCGATTGGGCTTGGGGACAATAGAAGCTATCAAAGCGAACTAAGCCCGATCATGAATCTTTTTTCGATTGCGGACGAATCAAGACCATCACATTTCACTAAAATTCGCTTACTAGAGGTGCTCTATTTCAATCGAAATAGATCTGCAGCATCACTAGGCGTTGGTTTCTTCCGCACATCCTCTTTGCGAGACAGCTTGGAGATCGTTGGCACGAGTGAGAGCGATGTGTTGGAAAGCCTTAAACTTCTTTCCACCTATGCTCTTATAGAAAATGACATCTATGATGTTCGCATAATTTCAGATGCATATCGAATCACACCGGCAGGAAGATACTATATTAGATATCTTGCTTTACGATTCTCTTATTCAGATTTAGTGTTCCAAGACACTCCCATCGGCGATTCCAAGGCCTTCGACGAAATTAAGGCTTTAGCAAATAGTCATGAAATGAATGATAGATTTACTCGGGTGAGAACGTTTCTGGAATATCTTCGCCGCGAAGAAGACAGAGAATATACGGTTGTTATGAGCAAAAGTGATTCAATTCCTCTCCGAAATCGTTTTATCCCTACCTACTCTGGTGGGGTTGAAGAGGATATTAAGCTAATACAAGGGAAGGTCAAAAGGCGCGGCGTGGCTACGATCAACAAGACACCCTATGAGCATCTAAAGCCGTCGTCAAGGTGATGCTGGAACAAACAACTCTGCCTTTCGCATCTAGGTATACAGGTTTTCTGTTAGCTTGAAAGTTTTGTGAGCAATCCCAGCTTCAATACAACAGACTCGCGATTGGGTTCGAAGCACCATCGTTGTCAGGCGCAGGTCAATGCTGGACATGTCTTCAGCCCAGGTGTCTATTCAGAAGCGTAAGCGCCGATGCTCACGCGTGGTCGGACGCCAGGACACCAGCGCACAAAGGTATCCTTCATCAACTTCGACACTGCCTCACGCTGGATGTCTGCCTCTAACTCAGTACACTGGACCAGTATGGCGTCGTGCATAGGCAGGAAAACATTCTCGCTGCCAATCAGTTTACTGATCTGAATGAGCGCGTCTTTGAATATAAGAGATGCCGTGCCCTGAATTCTTTGGCTGAGAGCCCACTGTTGCTCTTTCGCAGACAGGCGTCCTGAACCGAGTCGAATCCGTCGATTACCCAAAACACTGCTGACGTAGCCGGTCTGTTGAAGGTCACTCTGTACTGTACGTCTGTACTCCCATAACGCAGGAAACCGATCAAAGAACCTATTGATTGCAGTTCGGAAATCGGCGATCATACTGTCGTCCGCCGTCGGACCTGCCAGCATCCTACTTAGCCCGGCGACGCTCATTCCATACATATACCCAAGGAAGACTCGCTTGGCATCTAAACGCCGTGCCGCATCGTTGAATATAGCCACGGCCAAGCTCACGTAAACATCCTCTGTGTTGTAAAGAAGAAGAAACGATTCGTCTCCTGCCAAACTCGCAAATACTCCAGGCTCAAATTGGCAGTAATCAAAATAAAGGAACTCCTTACCCGGTTCAGGAATAATCATGGACCGATGACGCTTCTTGAGTGTCTGGAGAGGTGGATTGGTAACGATGATCCTCCCGGTGACGGTTCCGAAACATTCGAAAGTAGGATAGACGCAATCGTCCCCCGGCCCGATCCGAATCAGCGTTGACTCATCTCGTCGCGCATCAGAGAACATCAGGAAGGTCTTAGCAAACTTTGATTGGTGCTGTGCGAGGTTAAAGTAGTGCTCCAAAGATTGGTTGTCAGAGAATTCAACGAGATATTCGGCATCAGTGCCTTTGAGATGCTCTCCTACGTTCCAATAATTGAGAGATGCTGGACTGAAACCTATCTGTTGGGCAAGCTCGCGGTATGCAGTGTATTTCTCAGATCGAACCCGTTCCAAGGTCTCCGACCACTGCTTTCGATCAATGGGGAGACCTAAGAATTCCCTCTTGCGAAACACCTCTTGTACAGGCATTTCAATTTCAAGGAAGCGCCTCAGTTCACCCTTCATTTCAAGTGCAGTTCTCAGATCGCTCCAAGTTGTCCTTAGTGCCTCTGCTGTCGCTTTGATGAGAGCTTCTAGACTAGCGCGCTCAATTTGGGGACTCTTCGCTGAAACCAAATCTCTGACAAGCTTTGGTTGATCGCTTGTGCTCGCGCGACTGAGTGCTGCGAAGGCGTTCCACTCCTTCTCCCCCCCTGATCCTTCGAGAGTCCACTCAAGAGTTTCAACCCGTCGCGAATATCTACCAATACCGGAGGTTGCACGGCTGCTTTGCGCAGTGCTGCGATGAGCCGAGGAGCGTCATATGTCACCAGCGCTTCGCGCCGATCGGTCAATTGTTGAAGAGATACGGACACTGACTCGCCCGAGTCAGTTATTAGCGATAGCACTGGATCAAGTAGCTGAAACGGGTCCAAGAAATGAGCGAGGAAACCGAAGCTGTTCACGATTCAACCTCCTCGTATGTCTCTTCACCGAGAAGTACCGTCTCCAGGGGTTGGCAATAGATTCCGGGCTTTTTCTTCATCTCCATATAAGCACCGAGCAGATCTCTTCGCAGGAATGGCTTGACAAGGTTTTCTATCAAAGGCTTGTAGGCAAGCTCATGTAGGCCGATCAGCGCAATCCTCTGACCCAGGAAAGTTGACAATGTGCTAAATCATCTTTGCGATGAGTTCTTTAGCACTCGCGTCTCCAGTTGCTCCCAAATAAAGGCTCGCGCCCGCGCGGGCGGGAGAATCTTCCCTTGTAGCAACGACTTGATAAGCGAAGAGCGACAACGGTCTGCTTTGATGCTTCTTGTCTGTGAGCACAACCCACAGTTGATAGTTCTGCCAGTTGTAGATTGATCGTGCTGGATCCATGAGAAAATCGGCTACTCGCTCCAACTGCTCCGGTGTGGTCGGTGCGGCCCTTAGGTACTTGGCAAGCTGATCCGTTGCTGCGGGCATTACGTCAAGTCCATCTAAAATCTTTGGTGTTACGGGCGCGAAATACTCAGGCGGAATCGACAGAGTGGGACACAAGCACACAGTGTAGAGTCGATTGATGCAGAATCTGAAAGCTTTGCTTTCGAAGTCCCCGGATTCCAACAGTGAGATTGTGTAATCCCGAAGAATAGGAAGAACTTCTAGTATTTTACTTGGGATATTTGTCTTCCAAACCGAATCGATATATGTCACTGTCGTCGAAACATGCTGGAGACATTCACCGATCTTCTCTTTGTTATTCGAGTTGATGATTATTGTCTTCTTCGCATTGACCGATAGACCCTGCTCTCGAAGAGCAAGTATTAAACGCTTAAGGGCAAGCCTTGCTTCAACCTCGGTTGCGCAAACGATCTTGATGTCGTCCATATATCGAAAATAGACTTCCCCGTAGCCGTGTTTCTTCATCTCCCTATCAACCGGAACCATGTAGATGTTTGCAAGGAAGGACGAGGCATCTCGATTCTGAGGTAAACCACGCTTAGCATTGAAAGTCCACTTCTGAAGTGACTCGAAGAGTAGGTCGATTGTGAGGCGCGCCTTCGCCTTCTCGTCAGACGTAGCCGATAGCTCAGGAATTAATCCGACTAGCTGCGCCTTCAAGAGATCTAGATCAATTGCTTCGAAATAATTTGTTAAGTCGGTGGACAGCAAGAAGGTGCTCGACTTCACCGCGCTGCTGACGCTTCCAATGAAATCATTCCATGCACCGACGCCTTTTTTGAACAAGTATTTTGCATTCGTCCCAGCATGATGGTATCGGTGACTATAAACAGAAGGTCCCAGTAAGGGATCGTAGAGCGGGACCAGACCGGAGGCCAATGCGTGATAGAGGAAACGGTCGGATAATCCTGTTTCCAGAGCGTATCTTAATGTCAGGTTTGATTTGGGAATGTTGTAGAGCGACCGGGTGCCAGCGCGATATTGACCGTTGTTCTCAGAGTGATTCGCGGAGACGATCTTGTTGAGCAATCCACTGTTCAACATGTCTCTGAAAAGGAGCGGATCAGCAAACCAATCATCTTTCATGTCGCCACGCAATTGCTTGACGACAACATCATCATCGAACGTCAGAGTACCTAGAGAAATTGGCATGGCTCAGCAGAATGCGCTTCGCCAGCGTAGCAGAGTCATGGTCCAAGGCGCTGTTCGCTGGTCGAACGATAACTGTATTCCATCCCTGCATGAACTCTGCTTCGCGCGAGACGGTCTAAGGTTTATTGAACAGTAGGTCAATATCCCATTCCTTTGAATTGCGGGGTATAGAACCTCTATCCACGCTTCAATGCAACAGGCTCGTGATTGGGTTCAAAACTGATACGGAGTCGAGTACGGGTCGCTTTAGCAAACCGCTCCAAGGTACGCGTAGAGGGCAATACTTTGCCACTCTCCAGCCTCGCAACGACGGCCTGCGTAGTTCCCATCGCCTCCGCAACCTCTTCCTGTGTCATGTCAGCATTCCCCCTGGCCTCGATCAATACGGACGCGAGTGCAAACTCCTTCTCTAATGCGGCATATTCAGCGATGTACTTCGGATCTTTCTTCCACTGTGTGAAGGACTCCTCAGCCGGTATGAATTTACGCTTCATTGGACCTCCTTTGCCCGTTTGAGGGCGGTTAGAATCTCCCGCCTTGGTGTTTTCTGCGTTTTCTTCTCAAAGACGTGAACAATGACGACCCGTTTCCCCACGGCAGTGACATAACAGGCCCGCGCAATCCCGCTCCTGCCCTTCATGCGCATCTCCCATAGCGGACCCTCCAGGTGTTTCACATAGGGTTCCCGCACCCGCTCCAAACCATGCGACTGAATCAGCTCTGCTATGCGTTGGAAGCTTGCTCGAATGTCCAAAGGGAACGCATCGAGCGATGCCTTCACTTCTTCATTCAAGAATCCAACGACCCATATCATCTCTCGATTATACCTTTTTTGCAATATTCAGCAAGTGGCCTTTAGAGCAATCAATCCTGACTTGGAATGCAATCGTCGTCCGATGAATCAGATGATGCCGCGTGTTCAATTTGCCAAGCGAGCACTCGCTGAATGGCCGCTGCTTCGACCTCCTTATACAGACTCTCTTCTTGAAGAAAATCGTCGAATGTCGAGCCGCTAAAGATACCTTTCCCAAAATTATCCATTTCTCTTCCCTTGAGTCCTCTCGTAGCAGCACTACGAACTGATTGGTTATTACGTTTCAGAATAACCAAAAGGCTCTGGGTTATTGGACACCACGCGCCGGGGAACCTTAGCTTTGCGCCATGCTGACGCGATCAAGTCAGCGGAGGTGCACATATGCTCAGAACCCGCCGCGCATACCGATTGGAGAAGCCTCTCAATCAGTCGTCCAATTCCCGCCCTAAAAGGTGGCCGCAACCCTTCTTCAAACCGACACTGCTCGGCACAGCGCGTGTGATGGGGCCAACGCTCGTTGCGTTGGCCTTCGCAGACGTTGCCCACGCCCAGGGAACGATGGACTTCTCCGGGGCGCAAACCCTGATGACAACCTTCAAAACTTTTGCCATGTACGCGGGAGCCGTCATCTGCCTTGGCGGACTCATTTTTGCGGGCATCCGCATGATGAGTGGACGCTTTCAAGATGCGATCCCAGGACTTTTCGGCGCGCTTTTCGGTGCCGGAGTGCTCGGTTGGGGAGCCGGATGGATAGGCTCGTTGACCGGACAGTCGATGTAGGAGGTGACATCGACTATGACCAAGCGGGGAGAGCCGTTACCGATCAATCAAGCGCTGAATCGACCGAGAGCCAAGCTTGGTCTCGATCTTACAGCATGGATGGCGATCGTATTCGTCTGCGTAACGGTTTTCCTCGTTGGGTTTCGTCTTCTGGCAATGATTGCCTTCCCCACGCTTGCAGTGAGCGCATGGCTGATCGTTCGCAAACACCCAAAGATGTTCCAACTGTGGGGCCTGAGCCTCAACCAGAAGTCCTACTATGACCCGCGCAAATACTGAGCAAGCGAAATTCGTTCCGTGGTTCGCTAAGGCCGGGGCCGCGTGCAGCATCGTTCCGATTGCACGTTTCATCGGCCCAAACATCTTCGCTCTGAAGGGCGGCGGATATGGCTGCCTGTTTACGCTCACTGGCATCGACGAAGAAGGTTTGACAGATCAGGAGCTTGATTCGCGGATGCGCTCGATTGAAGGCGCATTGCGTGGACTCCCCGAAGGCTCTTGCCTGTATCAGTACACCCGCGTCATGTCCGGCTATAAACTGCCGCGCCAACAGAACTACAGCAATCCCGTGACGCAGGTATTCGTGGATGAGCGCCTGGGCTTCCTTGAAAAGACCGCAGCCTTTCGGCGCATTGACCTTCACTGGTGCCTCACGGTCGAACCGGCAAAGCTAAAGGCGTTTGAGCATAAGCCGCAGGAGAACGCCGCCGATACATCGCGGATGCTCGTAGAGCTTCAGAAGGCCGCCACCATCCTTGAAGGGCATCTCGGCGGCCTGTTGGGACTGCGACTGCTCGATAAGGACGGCGCATTTCAGTTTTTCTCGTATCTCTTCAATCTCGAAGAGTGGGCCAAGGGAGCGCAGCTCCGCGACGATGCTGGCGTAGACCGCCAGATCGTCAGCAATCCGGTTGCGTGGCACAGCGACCATCTCCGCGTCGGGAAACGCTACGTGCAGATGTTTTCGCTCAAGACCACGCCCGAGGCATCGCGGCCCTGCCTCTTCTCCGGCCTGATGGCGCTCGACTGCGATAGCGTGCTGTGCTCGACATGGCGGCCTAAGTCCACCACCGCCGCTCGAAGCGAGATCGACGCCCAGGAGAGGTTCATCTCGTTTTTCAAAGTCGGTGTGTTGACTCGCGTGATGAGCGGGCGCGATACCGCTTCGCTTGAAACCGGAGCAGGCGCAAAAGCAGCCAACAGCAGCGTCGATGACTTGAGCGTTGTGATTCGAGAACTGGACAAGAAGGCGCAGGGCGAATTCTCCCTGCGTCTGCTGCTGGCCGCGAACAGCGCGGAGCAGCTACGTGACAACGCGCCTCCCGTACATCGGATCTTCGTCGACGCACGCGCCCAGATGATCGAGGAGACGCTTGGCAACCTCTGCGCGTTCTATGCCATGTTCCCCGGCAATGGGAAGTTCAATGTCTTCCCGATGTGGCTGTCCGAAGAACACCATGCACGGCTCTCCTCTGTATTCGCGCCGCACATAGGACATCCTCATTCCGAAGACCTCGATTCCGAGTACCTGAATGTCTTTGAGACCCGCACGCGGACGCCGTTCTTTCAGGATGTGTACGTGGACGGCGTGCGTGTCTCGCTCATCATCGGGCCTACAGGTTCAGGCAAAAGCGTGATCGGTAACGCCACCGTTGCACTTGAGCAAAAGTACGGAGGTTTTACTTACATTTTCGACATCGGCGGCAGTTACGAAAGTGTGGTCGAACTGTATGGCGGACGAGTTGACCGCATCGGTAAAGATGGCCCGCGTGTCGCGTTGTTCTCTCTGGAGCCGACCGAGAGCAACATCAAGTTTCTATACAGCTTCATCAAGCTATTGCTTACCAATGGCGGGGCAGAGCTGGAGCCGGAAGACGACGATGTGATCCACAAAGCCGTGCAGGATATGTACCTGCTCGACCCAGAGAACCGCCGTCTATCGAATCTCTTTCTTCCCAAGAAGCTCGACAGGTATCTCTCGAAATGGCTTGGAAGAGGCATCTATAACGCCGTCTTCGACAACGTAGAGGACAGCCTCTCGCTTTCTCGCCTGCAATGCTTCGACTTCCAGAGCGTCAATAACGCGCAATACGCCGACCTCATCGAGCCGCTGATGGTGTGGCTCCTACGGCGCATCAACGACGTGTTGTATGACCCTTCCAATCTCGGTGTGCCCAAGCACATTTTGATCGAAGAGATTTTCTCTTCGATGAAGAATCGCCAGTTGCTCGAAGGCGCTCTTGCGTCCATCAAGACCGTCCGAAAAAACCTTGGCGGCGTGACGATGATTGGGCAATCGGCGGAAGACCTTGGCGAGAATGCCGACTCCATCGTCAATTCCTGCACGTCGTTCCTATTTCTGAAGGATGCGACCTTCAACCGTAAACGGTACGCGGAGCTGTTCAAGATGACGGAACAGCAGCTCGCTCTCTTTGAGAGCTTGCAGGACCGCGAGGCGCTGTACATGCGCCGCGATGGACTCACCAAAGTTGTTCGCATGAATCTCGACAGCCGGAGCTACGCGACATTCTCCACCAAACCCAAAGACCGGGTACGCCGGTCGAAGCTGATTGCCAAGTACGGACTCACCGAAGGCATCACGCGGTTCGCCCAGGGCGAGTCTGCATAACCGAAAGGACAGAGCAAATGAAACCACCCATCCTTATCTTCGTCGCCTGTGGACTTGCCTTCGCCGCAACTGCTGCCTCTGCCTCCGGCCCCGGCACTCCCGACGCAAAGCATCTCCAGCCGAACGCGCCGCGCACCGTCACCGTGTCCGAGACGGACACGCCGCCTGTTGTCCGCGCCGGACTCTTGCAATCGACGCTCATTTTGCTTCCAGATCAGGAGAAGGTTGCGAATGTCTTTGCCGGAGACACAGTGGATTGGGTCTTCGATGGTGGTCACGTCGCCAGCCGCTTTGTCAGCATTAAGCCGAAGCTGGCAAACAGCACGACGGACGTGCATATCATCTCCGACCACGGCAACGAATACACCTTGCAGTTGCGCGAAGTCTCCGGCGACGACGATCCCCACTTCGATTCCAAAATCTTCATTACACCCGGCGACAAGGCCGCAAAAGACAGGTTGGCCGAGTTGCCTGTCTTCGTCCCCGCCGCCGAGCTGGACAAGGTGAAGCAGGAAGCAGCAGCAGCGCAGGCGGCGCAAGCCGCGACGCTAAAGGCCGAGAAGTCGCAGGAAGAGGCGTACCGCAGTCAGTACCCCGGCTCCCTGCACTTTGACTACACCTGGGACAAACCGAAGGGCAAAGAGCTTGGCTTGCAGGCGATATGGCGCGATGACAAATTCACCTACTTGCGCGGGCAATTTCAAGAAACACCCGCTCTGTATGAGGTGAAGGACAAGAAACCGTCGCTTATCAACTTCGATTTCAGCAATGGCCTTTACACAGTCCCGAAGGAGCTGGATAACGGCTACCTTGCCATCGGCAAGCAAAAGGTGGAGTTTCACCGCACCGAGGAAGCGAGGTAGCCATGCCGGAACCCAATCAGAACGTCCCTGCCACCGTACCGGATCAGCCCGAGTCCAAGCCGCCGCTCAAAAAGAGTATGCCGGTCGTCATCGCCCTGGTTGTCATCCTCGGGCTTATCGGCATCGCGAATCTGTCTAGCTTGTTGAACGGCAGTAAGAAGAATGCTCCCAACAGCGCCATGCCGATGCGCCCCGCAGCGCCAAACGCGCAGCAGGTTAACAGCTTCGAGTCGCAGCAGCAGTTGCAGGCGCAACGTGACACAGAGGCGCGGCAGCATCAGCAGGAGCTTAACGCCGCGCTCCAGCAGCTCCAGCAAACGGAAGGTGCGCCCGGCCCGGAGGCCGCTGGCGCACCGCCGATGACCGCCGCACAGCGTTCGTCGATCTACGGCGATAACCCCAATGCGCCCGCGCACACCTCTGAGATGTCGCAGGCCCAGGCAGAAGCCAAACAGAAGCAGCTTGCCAAAGAGAAGCAGCAACAGGACGCCATCAACAGCGACACCGTAGCGATTGACTTTGAACGCACTGCCTCATCTTCCGTAATGCCAGAGGCCGCGCAAGAGACGACTGCTAACGCAGCCGGCGGCGCGGCTCCCGTCAAGCCAGTGTCCACCGAAGCCAAGAAGGACGGTAAGAGCAATCCGATGGGCGGTTACGACTTCGATACCTACGATGGCCGTCTCTATCGAATCTTCGAGGGTACGGTTCTTGAGGGCGTTGTCACCAACCATATCGACGGCGGTTTCAGCGGCCCCATCATGGTTTCGCTGACCACCGACCTCTACTCCCACGACCACCAACAGCTTCTCTTGCCGCAAGGCACACGGCTGTTAGGGGATGTACAGAGCGTCGGCAACGCACAGCAGCGCAAGATGTTCGTGACCTTCCATCGCGCCATTTGCCCGGATGGGTTTTCGCTTGAGTTCGCCAAGTACATCGGCCTTGACCAGATCGGGACGACCGGCCTAGCAACAAAAGTAAACCACGGGTACTTACAGGCGTTCGCCGCTGCCGCTGCTATTGGCGGGTTGGGCGGTCTCGCGCAGATCGGCAACAACGGTAGCGTCTTCACACCTTCGACGGAGATACGGAACGGCATCTCGGAAGAGTCCGCGATGGAGGGTGAACAGGTGCTCAATCACTTCCTTAACCGGCTTCCGATTATCACGCTCAAAGAAGGTTCGCGTGCCCGCGTGTACATCGGCACCGACCTTTTGATCCCGGCCTATGCGGAGCACCACGTCGATCCCACGTTGTAGAGAGGAGCATTGCGATGAATGACCGTTACGAACATCTGCTCCGAAAGGCCCGCGATGCCAAGCGCGGCGGACATGACGCATGGGGCGTGCAGTCCACCGGCGAAAAGGTCGCCGTCGCGCTCGTTCTCAATCGTGCCGATTGGCTGGCCGAGATCGACTACACGATGCCCGAGGCCATCGAGCGCAGTGGCATGGAGTGGGTTGCAATCATTCCGCAGGTTGCGCGGCAACTTTCAGAGGAGCAGTAACGGTCATGCAGACAGTTCGCTTCCATCGCTTCTGCGAGGTCTCCGGCATCATCTCGGCTGTTGTGCTCGCTCTCCTGCTTATTGGGACAGCGACCGGCAGAGATGCGCTCGCGTGGATTTACCTCCAATCCACCGGCGCGATGACAAACGCAGCACACTTCCACACGTTTCCCCTGGCCAGGTTGGACCCGACCTGCCCGCAGTGCATGTAGTTCAACCAAGCGCAGGAGGCTTTATGAAAGTCACACTGACCAACCGCCGCAAGTGGCTCATCGGAGCAGGCGCAGCATTGTTGCTCACGGCAACGCCGAGCTTTGCTCTCTTCGGCATCGGGGATATTGTCTTCGATCCCACCAGCTACGCCAGCCTTGTATCTCAGCTCACCACTCTTCAAACGCAATACAACATGCTGAAAAACAACATCACACATTTTTCGGCTAAGCAGCAGTGGCAAACAACGCTCCACGCCCTCGAAAACGTGAACGTCGCCAATATGTTCGGTGAGACAGCGGGCATGAGCATCGCGCTCAACAGCAATTCGCCTTCCGCCTCAAGCACCGCATGGAAGGCCGCGACCGTCACCATGAACGGCAGTGCGCCTACCTATCTCGCCAGCCAGTCCCTCGGCAGCTCGCGCACCTCGCAACTGGCGATGATCGAGACCGCCGATTCTGTCTCTCCCGGCTGCCTTACCGCCGTGGGCCAGTATCGTGCGGCCCGTAGCGAGAATTCTACGGCCAACAGCTCGCTTCTCTCACAGCAGTTCGACAGCACCGATTCCACCAATAGCGAGGTGCAGCAACTCAATCTTCTTAACGCAGCGGAGGCGCAACGATTGAGCGAAATGCAGTCACAAGGCGCGCTGCACGCCTGCCTTGCGTCGCAGATGACGGTCGCCAATATGGAGCGACGCAATGCCCACGTTGAAGACCTCAACACCGCCGTCTTCGTCCAGCAGCAGCGTTCCGCCAATGACACCAGTGCCGCGAACGAATCGAGCACATGGACGACCTACCTTCCCTGAGAGGATGCCGATGTTGAAGGCCATCAATACCAAAATTCTGCTCGCCATTCTCGCGGCCCTAACCGCGATTGGTGGTGCGCTCACTTACCAGCGGCATGAGGCGGCGAAAGCCGCCGCTGCCGCCGCCAAAGCAGCGGCCATCCTTCAGCAACAGCAGAAGGAGGCCGACGAACGTAAGGCCGAGGATGAGGCATTTCGGCAGCGCGTGGAGGCGGCCAAGAAGAAGCACAACTCCGCCGCTGCGAATGAAGGCAAGACATGGCAGAAGTACATTCCCTAAACGCAACCGAGGGAGGGTAGCGATATGGTTTCCGTAGCAGTGTTGGCACAGGCACTACCGAGCGCAAGTTCCGGCGTCAATTGGCTGTACCAGTTCACCAACAATCTGACCAATCTCACCACACAGAACGGTGGGGCGCTCACGCAGCTTGGATTGACGGAGCTGGCCTGCATCTCGCTCTTTAGCCTTATTAGCCTTGTCATCAACTGGAATACCACCAGCATGACCTTTCGCTTTCACGCGCAGCCCGTCCATGCAGGTGATCTAGTCAATTTTCTGTTGCGGCTCATCATTTGCTGCCTGCTCGAAAACTATTGGGTGAATCCTTTCCCCGGTGCGAGCTTCGGCATCAATCACTTCTTTTCCTACATCGCGCAGGCGATGGTTGCGGCGTTCGATCAGAATTCCCTCGATAACCTGCTTCAGCTACTTAAGACCGCTGGCGACGGTACGGCGATGCCGTCGCTTATGGCTCCGGTTCAGATCCTTTGCTACTTCGTTGTGCAGGTTCTTCTTGGCACCGCATCTGCCATTCTGTTCGTCATCAATTGCAGCGCCTTCATCCTCTATGGCGTGACCGCATTGTTCGGCCCTGTCTTCATTCCGCTGCTGATGACGAAGACCTTTCGCGCAAAGTTCTTTCACTTTCTTGATGTCCTTATCAGCTTCGCTATGATTCGCGCCGTCGCTGCTGCCTTCATCTTCGTGTGGGGCGGCTTTATGAACGCCTTCATCCAACAAACCTTCAATGGAAATTACTCGATGGAGATGTGGCTTGCCAATCTCATTCCGTGCATCATGGTATTCGTCGCATTCATCGTGAACATGCTCTTTATTCCGAGCATGACTCAAGCAATCTTCGGTGGAGCGGCGGGAATGGCTGAAAGCATCACGAAAGTTGCTGGCACGGCTGCATCGCTAGGAATGTCAGGAGGAGGATAAGGCCCATGTTCGACTACGCATTGCAAGTTCAATTTGTTCGTCGCATATTGCGGTTGCGGATCGTCAGGTTGGCGATTGTTCTCATTCTTCTCGGTTCTGTTGTGGCCGGAGCTATCTATACCTACGTGATCTTCCAAGCGGTTGAGCAAAGGAGCCATTCCCATGTCCACACGCACAGTAGTCCATGAGCAAGAGATGTCACCTGAGCAAGCCTTGCTCACGGATCAGATTGGCAATGAGGTGTACGCCTCACATTACGCCGAGCGCAAAGCCTACCGCATCATCCTCATCTGTGGAACAGTCCTGCTTTGCGGTTCCATGTGGCTCAATCTCTCGCTGGCCCGCCGCCCACTCGTAAACCGCTACATCCGTATCGACGAGATGGGCCGTGCCCAGGCCATCCAGTACAGCGACTTGAGCTACAGCCCACGCGAGGGAGAGGTACGGACGTACCTTACCGATTGGGCGAACTACCGCTACACCATCAGCCGCGACACCATCGCCAAGAAGTACCCGCTCAACTACTACTTCCTGTCCGGCAATCTTGCGTCACAGTTGATGACGGAAGACAACGCGAACCATCTTGTTTCGCAGGTAGTAGGCGGCCAGATCGAGCAGAGCGACGTGGAGATAAAGAACGTCACCATTACGTCCATGTCGCAGGAGACCGTGCAGGGCGCGGTCATGGCGCGTGGTACGGCGCTACTGGCGCTCGATAGGCTGTATTCCTCCAGCCATTCACATCAGCCCAGGACGGAGCATTGGATGCTCAGTCTGACCTACTACCTGAATCTTAAGCAGGTCAGCGATCAGGCCAAGATTTACCCGCAATATGAGTTCATCAATCCGCTTGGATTGACGATCACCGAGTTTCACGAAAACCGCGTCTCGGTTGATCCGATTGCACCCGGCACCAGCGCAGCCACAACAGATGGAGCGGTACGGTGAGCTTCGACCTGATATTGCCGTTCTTTCCCGACGAGCTGCGGGCGCTTCTGCTTGACCCGTCCATCTCGGATTTGATGATTAACGGGACAACCGGCGTCTACGCGGATCGTGGCGGCGTGGTCGAGCACATTGCGCTCTCCACGCCATACACCAACGACCGCTTGCAGGCCGCGATAGAGCGTGTCGCCCGGCTTCTCGGACAAGACCTTACCAGCCAGAATCCCATCCTCAATACGCGCCTGCCGGACGGCTCCCGTGTCGCCGTCGTCGGCTCGCCCTCTTCGATCAACGGCCCAACCTTCACCGTCAGGAAATTCAATCGCTGGTTCACATCGGCGGAGTTGATTGCATCGGGTAGTCTGCCGGAGCAGATTCGGGATGCTGTCGTGGGCTTCATTGGAGAGCGGAAGAACGGCATCATCAGCGGCGGAACGGGTAGTGGGAAGACAACTTTGATGAAGGCGCTATTGGATCATGTGCCGATGCAGGAGCGGCTCATCGTGATCGAGCAGCCCGCCGAGCTAAAGATAACGCATCCAAACGCCGTTCGGTGGGAAGCAGTCGAGGCCATCCCCGGCCAGGTTGCCGTCACTCCAAGCCAGCTTGTGGCCGCCGCGCTGCGTCACCGTCCCGACCGCATCATCATGGGCGAGATACGCGACGAGTGCGGCTATGACCTGTTGCAAGCGATGAATACAGGGCATGGCGGTACGTTGTCCACGATCCATGCCAAGAGCGCATGGGACGCCCTCAATCGTCTCTCAGACCTCGCCCTGAGTGCGAGGCCCAATCTCAATCACTCTTTCATTCGTTCGGAGACGGCGGAAGCCATCGACTTTATTCTGTATTGCGAGCGCGATCACGCGGGCCAACGCCGGGTACGCGAGTTGATTCGTGTGAAGGGATACAGCCATGCGGACCAGTCCTTCGAGACCGAGGACATCTATCGTGCTCCCGCTGCGGCGACCGCTGCATGAGTTGCGAATGAAAGCGATCTTCTTATGCTCTTTCACGCCCCCAATCCGGTATCGAGTCTCAGACGTTCGGAGTGTGCCCTTGAGTGTGGCAACCGTTGCCGGAAGACAGGCCATTTCGGGGCGCACTTGCGATTGTCTAGCAGCACTCTGAGCCGGGAGAGTGAATGGCAATTTGCCGGTGTATGGCATCGCCAGAAAGCCGATGAAGGGAGGATTGTTCAGGTGTGTGTCTCCCACCAGCATCCCGCTTCTGCTCGGTCACGGCTTCGGGGTCTATCCGGCGCCCTGCGGCAAGCTCGTTCTTCTGCTTTTACGGCTTTCAAAAAATCTTTTCGGAAACCTCCGCACAGAACACGGACGAAAAAATTTTCCGAACCTTCCGCAAATGCAGAACTTCGGCCTTGGGAGTCGGACCCACTCGCCAGGCTTCGCCAAAGTGTGACCCGATCAGATCGGGAATTCAAAACGGAGACACCATCATGAACAAAGCAATCCTCGAAGGCTATCTCGGCGGCGATGCCGTCGTTCGCACCGGAAAAAACAACAAGCCATTCACCACTCTCTCCCTCGCTACTCAGGAGGTGCGAAAGGACAGCGAGACCGGCAAGTATACGAACGTTCCCGAATGGCACAACCTGATCGTATCCGGCAAGCGCGGTGAATATGCAGCCAAGCTCCAGAAGGGCGGGCACATCCTCATCGAAGGCAAGATCGAACACACCGTCTACAAGGGCGTGAAGAAGGATCAGATTCGCGTTCAGTTCCTTCGCAATCTCGACCGCACAGAGCAAGCCGCTCCCGAGGAAGAGGTGTTCGATGAGATCCCCGAAGAGGAAGTGGTCGCATAGGCCATTTCCTCCAGCATGGAAGCCCGGCATCACCGGGCTTCTTTTGCTGCTAAGACCCGCATGATTGCACTCGCAAAAGGTTATCGCTATGAGCCAAATCGCCGCCAGCTTTCTCAGACGTTGTTTTGCCCCGGAAGAGACCATAGCCGTCCTCCTTCGCAGGCAGGATGCTGCTACTCCCATGCAACGAGTCGTCCGACTTGAAGCGGTCTTGGAGACCCGGTATATGGCGTGGCTCTCCTACGAGAACCAGCACGGTCGCAACAACATTTATGTCGCCGCCAATCCGCTTCGCCCCGGCAGCCGCAAACGCACCAAAGAGTGCATCGCTTCTGTCCGGCACTTGTACCTCGATATAGATACAGATGGAGATGCCCGGCTCGCTGCGCTCCGGGCATCGGAGTTGGTGCCGCCGCCGACCTCGATTCTTTCGACATCTCCCGGTAAGTATCAGGTGCTTTGGCGGGTCGAAGAGTTTGACTTTGTGCGTCAGGAACAGATGCTCAAGCTGCTCGCTATCGCCTTCGGCGGCGATCCCGCTTGCACCGATTGCAACCGTGTCCTCCGCGTCCCCGGTTTCCTGAATCGCAAGTACGATCCAGCCTACAAAGTCACGGTCGAATATCCCGACGATTCCGTTTGGACTCCCGATGACTTCCAGCTTGACGCAGGCGCAGTCGATGCCATGCTCTTCGCCGCTACTTCGACGCCGCGCAAGCCACCATCGAAGCACAGTAATTCAGAGAGCGATTGGGCATGGGTTTCCCATGAGCTTGCCCACGGTAAAGACGCTGTGAAGCTGACGCGGGAGCTGGCTTCGCGCCGCTCCGACAAGCCCAATCCTCTGTACTACGCACAACGCACTGTCGATGTCGCTTCAGCTCGCCTGTGGTTCATCGAAGGCATCCGCTTCGATGACGTAATAACCATGCTTGAATCACGCCGCCGCTTCGAGCTTCCCACCGCACTTTGCTCCGCTCGTGCGCGGGAGATTGCAGCCACGGCAGAACGCATGATTTCCCGCAGAAAGACTGCCTGATTTCAAACCTCAAAGGAGAACGCTATGCCACTCATCGAAGTCACTCAAATCCGCCGCGTAACCGCCCACGTCCGGTTCAATGAGCCGGTCGTTACGCAGATCAATCAGTATGCGGCTTTCATCGGCGCAACGCCCGATGAAGTCATCAACAAGGGACTCGAATATCTGTTCGATAAAGACCGCGATTTCGCGGCCTTTCGAGCCTCCGATAAATGCAAGGATGTGCCGGAGCTTCTAAAGCCCCGTCGCGCTAATGGAACGAAGGCTCCTCGCAGCAGCGCGAAGAAGCCTTCAGCCGGGGTGGAGCCAGCGGATTCCGTGGCGGTTCGGAGAGCATGATGAGCCCTCTACATCCGTGGCAATACCAGAGCGGTGCTGCGCACCGGAAGAATTGTGACACTCCACCCCTTACAGGTTCGTGCTGGAGCGCTACAAGGCGCTCTGGTACTGCCACAGCAAGCAAAAGACTTACGACGCGCAGAGCGCTTCGAAGCGCCTTGGGGCGCTTCAGGGCACTCTGGCTTTCGAGGAACTTCCGATGCTCCTACTGGATGAAACGAAACTCGCAGAGAAAGCCATCAAGCGCGCTGGCTACCGCCTCAAGACAGCCGGAACAAAGCTCAACACAGAGGAGCTTACGGCGCTTGAAAAGCATTGCCGGGAGATTGGGAGAACGCCCGGCGAGTTCATCCGCGACCTCATCCTGGCTGAATTGGGCCGAACGAATAACGGGAACGGTGTCAGCGATCCCACACTGACCGAGGTTTTGGGCGTCCGTCTGCTCCTCGTGAACGTCCTACGACCGCTAGCCGCAGGACAGAGCCTTTCTCTCGAAGCATTCGACAAACTGCTTGACCAGATCAGCACTTTGAAACACGAGATGGCCGGAAAACTCCTGGCCGAAGGAAGGAAATAAGACGATGGCGAAGACAACGTGGGGTCGCAAAGAGACGATCATCTGGCCGCAGCACCGGCCCATCTATACCTATGGCGCGATCTTCGCCGCCATCGTTCTGACGCTTCTGTTTCTCTATGGTCGCCTTCGCTTGATTGGAACTCCATTGCAGCGGTTTTATATGCCGGTCTATGTGCGTACTTCCATCTTTGGGGCGTTCAGCAAGACACACCGCAGTGAGTACCGGATGCTCTTTCTGGCCGGGCGCGGCAACAAGCCAAGCCCCGCCATGAATGACGACGTAGTGCATGGACAAACGATGGAGCCGGGAGGCCGAATCATCCCTCTGGCGCTCTCTCCGACTGCGCTTCAGCGTGGCGATGACTTGCTCTTTCGCGGCCCGCTGCGGAGCTACGTGGACGCCCGCCTGGGCGACTATCTCAAAGTCGCTGTCTATAAGGATGACCTGTCCGCCATCGTGAAAATACCGTTGCTCTGTGGGGCTGGAGTGTTTCTGATCCTGTTGCCGCTCGCTGTCACCAGGGATGTAAAGCGGCAGAAGGCTTTGAAGTATGGGCGGCGGCTGAAAGGCCCTGAAAAGTTGACCCCACAGGAGTTCAACGAGGTCGTCAAAGGCGATGGTGTCGGCTTCAAAACTGACGATATGAAGGAGATGATTCGCATACCAGCACGGGCAGAAGCCCAACACATGCAGTTCATCGGAGACACGGGCGCGGGCAAGTCGGCCTTAATGTTCCAGGTACTTCGACAGGTACAGAGCCGGCGCGATTCGGCCATCGTCTATGACCCGGCACGCGAGTTTGTGAAGCGCTTCTATGACCCATCAAGGGGTGACGTGATCCTGAATCCGTTGGACAAGCGCTGCCCCTATTGGGGACCAGCCGAGGAACTGCGCAGCCGCTCCGAAGCGAAGGCGTTGGCCGTATCCCTGTTCCAGCCGCCGCAGGATCGCAAAGGCGAGTTCTTCATCGAGTCGCCGCAGAAAATCTTCGCGTTCCTGATGGCCTATGGACCGACGCCGGATGAACTGGTGCAGTGGATGTCGAACCCCGATGAGATCGACCGCAGGCTCAAAGGCACCGAGCACGCCCACCTGATCGACCCACAGGCCCACCAGCAGAGAGCCGGTGTTCTGGGCTCCCTGGGATTGGTTGCCGATAGTCTTCGCCTGTTGCCGAAAAAGACGGAGGGCAACGGCACATGGACCGCTTCCGAATGGGCGGAGAAACGACAGGGATGGATCTTCCTTACCTCCCGAGCAGCCGAACGTGAGGCGCTAAGGCCATTGCAGAGTCTATGGATTGACTGGCTGGTTTTGCGCCTGCTCAATGAGCCGACAAAGGGACAAAAGCGTGTTTGGTTTTTGATTGATGAGTTAGCCAGTCTACAGAAGTTGCCGCAGCTTCATACGGCGATCACGGAGGGGCGCAAAGGTCAGAATCCGGTCGTGCTTGGCTTCCAGGGCAAGGCACAGGTTGAGTACCTGTACGGGCATCTGGCCGAGGTAATGCTCTCCCAGCCAGCGACGAGTGTTTGGCTCACCACCAAAGAACCAAATGCCGGGGAGTGGGTATCGAAGTTCATCGGCAAAGTGGAGATTGAGCGGCTACGCGAGACACACTTCGACGGTACGAGGGCAGGTCGCAATTTCACGATGGATAGGCAGGTCGAGCCTCTGGTTCTGGAGTCCGAAATCTCCGGTCTCCCCGACCTCCACGCCTTTATGAAATACCAGAACTATGTGACTTACTTTTCGTTTCCGTACTTCGATATGCCGGAGATCGCCAAGCCCTTTGAACTGCGAGAGCGGCCTGACGATAAGCTCCCGTATGACCCAAAGAACATACGGAGCGGCAAGCCGGAGCCGTCTTCTGCGGAACTGAAGCAGGAGCCAGAACCCCCAGCCCTGCCGCCTACACCCAACGAGCCTGCAACATCACACGCGGTACAGCCTGAGCTTCCACTTACCGTGGATGCACACGAAGAACAGAATGTCATCACGCACGGTTAGGAGCCGCCATGTTGAACATCTCGAAGCCGCTCTCGGCCAGCCAGGCGCAGACGTATCACGCGAAAGAGTTCACCGCTGCCGAGCAAAATTATTGGAAGCAAGGGGATACCATTCAGGGCGAATGGCATGGCAAGCTGGCAGATGAATTTGGTTTGTCGGGAGCAGTGGGCGCAGCGGAGTTTGCCCGTCTCTCCGAAGGTCAGCACCCTGAGACGGGCAAGCAGTTGGTTTCGCATCGGGTTGTTCACGAATACAAGAACGCGGACGGGAAAACGGTGTCTCCGGTCGAGCACCGTGCCGGATGGGACGCTACTTTCTCCGCGCCGAAGTCCGTCTCTCTTACTGCGCTTGTCGGCGGCGATGACCGCGTGCGCGAGGCGCACCGTGAGGCCGTCAACGTCGCCCTAAACGAATTGGAGAGATATACGCAGGCTCGCATCGGCGGGAACAGTCCTGCCGAGACCACCGGAAAGTTTGCGGCGGCCAAGTTTGAGCATGATACCGCCCGTCCGGTAGACGGTTACGCCGCACCACAACTCCACACGCATGTCGTCGTCTTCAATATGACCGAGCGCGATAACGGCAGGATGCGAGCATTGCAACCGCATGCCCTCTTTGAGAGCCAGCAGTTTGCTACCGCAGTCTACCAATCTCATCTGACCTATAAGTTGCGCGATCTCGGTTATGAAATCGAAGCGGGCAAGAGCGGCGCTCCTGACGTAAAGGGGTACACAGCAGCCTATCTTGAGGCATCCAGCCCACGCCGCCAGCAGATCGAAGAAGCGCTCTCGCGTAGCGGTTTCACCGGGCCGGAGGCCGCGCAAATCGCGGCTCACAATACCCGTGATAAGAAGGTCATCCTGTCTCCCGATCAAATCTTGGCCGCACACAAACAGATCGCCGATGAGTTCGGCAACCAAGCCGACCGGGTTGTGGCCGAGGCGCGGGCTCGTATGCAGGAACAGCATCAGGAACGGCCTGCCAAGGAACGTCAACAACAGGTGCGCGAAGCTGTGACCTTTGCTCGCGATAAGGGATTCGAGCGGGAGGCAGTCGTAGATGAACGCGCTCTATACGTCGATGCCTTACGCCGTGGCATGGGGGAGATGACATACCCGGAGGTACACGCCAGCTTCGAGGCCCGCATCGCCTCCGGCGAGTTCAAACAAATCACCGACGATGGCTCGAAAGCCGGGCGCAGGTTCACCACCGCGGCGACCATTCAGGCTGAAAATGAAATCGTGCAGAAGGTTCGGGATGGACAGAGCCGCACATCGCAGATTATGGGGATTGAAAGCGCAGTCCCGCTCGTGGACTCGCGCCCGCATTTCAATGCAGCTCAAAAGAGGGTTGTTGAGGAAGTTTTGACCTCGCGTGACCGCGTGCAGGGACTACAGGGGCGGGCCGGATCGGGTAAGACCTCGGTCCTTGAAACCATACGTGAAGGAGCAGAGAAAAACGGCTTCGCCGTAGAAGGGTTTGCGCCGACATCGCGTGCCGCGAAGCAATTACGAGATGCCGGAATTAAAGCGGACACGTTGCAACGGTTCCTCGCGGGCGGCGGCCTGCGGGCCGCCGGCGATCCCGCGAACAAACATCTCTACATGGTCGATGAATCCTCTCTGGCATCGACGCAGCAGATGCGTGACTTCCTGAATAAGGTTGGGCCGCAGGATAAAGTCTTGCTTATCGGCGATACACGCCAGCATCAAGGCGTTGATGCCGGAAAGCCCTTCGAGCAGTTGCAGGAAGCCGGAATGAGGACCGCACAGCTTGACCAGATCATGCGCCAAAAAGACCCTGAATTGCTGAGAGCTGTCGAGTATCTGTCCAACAACGAAACCGCTGTAGGCGTTGAGATGCTTCAGCAGCAGGGACGTATCACAGAGATCGTTGACCCGGCACAGCGGGTCGCAGCTATCGCCAAAGAGTACGCCGCCCATCCTGAAAATACGCTGATCGTTTCACCGGATAATGCCTCGCGCCGTGCTATCAATCAGGCCGTCCGGCAGAAGTTGCAGACGCTTGGGGTCGTGGACAAAACCGATCATTCCATGCGCGTGCTCACGCCGCGCAATGATATGACCGGGGCTGACCGGGAATGGGCCGCTCGCTATCAGCCGGGAGATGTTCTTCATTACGTGCGCGGCAGCAAGGAACATGGTATCGAAGCCAGAAGCTATGCCAAGGTCGTGACGACGAATGCACCTGAAAACCTCGTAACCGTGCGAAAGGCTGACGGCCAGCAAGTCACCTATGACCCGTCACGGTTGCGCGGCGTCGCTGCCTACCGCGAGATCGAGCGCGAATTTGCGATTGGGGACAAGATCCAATTCACGGCTCCGTCAAGAGATTTGCAGGTTGCGAATCGTGACCTCGGCACTATCCAGCACATCGGCGACGATGGCAAGATCAGCGTTCGGATGGACGGCGGAAAAGACAGGATGGTGCGCTTCGACGCGAATAGCATGACACACCTAGATCATGGGTACGCCGTCACGTCGCATAGCTCACAGGGACTCACTTCCGAACGAGTGATCGTCAACATGGACACCGAAGTTCATCCTGAGCTGATGTCCAGCAGGTTCGCCTACGTGTCGGTCTCCCGCGCCTCGCATGACGCGCAGATTTACACCAATGATGCCGCTTCGCTTGCTGGCAAACTCAGCCAGGACGTGAGTAAGAGCACCGCGACCAGCTTCAGCAATGCACAGAGCAATGCGATGGGACAAGGGTTAGCGCAAGCATTGCGCTAACCCGTCCTCCTCCGGGATGCTGATGATGCCTGTTGCCCGAGCAGGAGCGACCAATCCAGCACTCTGCAACAACGATATGTTGACAAATCCAATGTGCTGAGAACTTCACTGAAGTCTTCAGAAAGAGGAAACTCTCCAATGAGTGCATCGCAATGTCTGCATCCCTGCGAAACGTAAGCTGAGCCGAGCGTGCGAGAAAAGCGCGGCTTGATACAGCCGAACCGTGCGAGTTCCAATTCTTTCCGAATTCTCTCCAACCCTTCAAGCACTTGCGGCTGGTAAAAGAGGTGCGTAGCACAAATGGCCCGCTCTATCGATCCATGAAATGCGAGGGTTGTTTGTTGGCACTTCCAACACGTCCACGGAACAAAAATGACCTCAAGCAAATCACTAGTTCGGTGTTCAAGCAATTCTTCTCGATTTATCGGCACAAGATCTTGATAGAGCGGCTGCTCAGTGTTTTGTGCCGGAAGCCATTGTGCGAATGGAGCTGTATCGACATTGGCGGGTATCCACCAGCACCTGCTATCCCCGTCCCATTTGGCTCCCAAAGCCTTGGCTTTGTCCTTCTGCGGAAAAGGAACAATCAGGTTTATTCGCTCCTGAGACGTTGCCATAGACATCTCCTTCGTATGTTCAGTTTATTCCTCTATAGCTCTTGGTTCTCCCAAATTATGGGCGTTCAGATCAGTGGCAGTCACGCGACCACATATTAACTGCGTCAGCATCGAAGACACCTGCCGCTGATGCCTTTCACCGAGACCCACGCCCTCCTGAGTTTAGAGTGTCCCTTCGATGGGCCAGGGATAGCACAAGCATTGCGTTGAGTTGTTCTCATACCTCATGCTTAAGATGCGCGCCCTTCGATCTGGCTGATTGGAGGCAGAGTAAGTATCCGTGCGGAAAGGAAGAAATATGAAAGCGACGATTATGGTTACGGATGCGTTCGTCAGATTCCGCTTGGTCGCCATCGTGCCACACAGCCGACCTCCGCAATCCTGGGAACTGTTTGTCATGACGATTGAACAAGTCGCGGATATTCTCGTCTCCCTGGGTTTCTTGGGCTCCGAGGCAGCCGCTCGATTGACGGAAGCCAGCACGACCATTACCCCGCAGGTTGGCGTTGACACGGTTCCGATGACGGATTTGGTCGCCCTGACCGAACTTGTGTATCCCGACGCTGAACCCGTGAGTATCGAAGCGCAACAGGGTCACGCGCTCATTGCGAAGGGTGAGACTACCGAAGAAGCCCTTACTTCTGCGGGCTTCGTCCTGAAGCTGGATAGCCTCATCCAGTAAAACGACCTGGACTATTCGGCCTCGTCCTGAATTTCCCAACGGGCTAGGAAAGATTGCGGCTCCGCCGACACCTTGCATTTTGCCCCCTGATCCGAAATCATGGATGCGGGACGGGTACGCACCGTTCTGGAGTGTGGAAACTCCTTCAAACCGACGTGCGCCACAGTGGCGCACAAGATTCCCTACGCCTTTGCGGTCGGGGAGCCTGCGACTATGTCCAGGCCCCTAAAGCTAAAGGTCCAGGAACCGCGCGGTTTGACGGTTTTCCAACTCCCCGATCACGGGTTTGCTAGGGCTGTTTGCGGGGGCGCACCGCAAATGTTTTCCCTCGAACCAGTCGAGGAGATTTGCTTGGCATCTCCCATACGCATTGAGCCGCTGTCATGCTCCGAACAACACAGGTTGTTGGGCAACGCTGCGTGCCGCCGCCCCACCCATCGCCGGTTTCAACAGAATCGACAGTCACCGGCCCGTTCTAGGTATGCTTGCGGGGGCTCTAATTTGCGATTTGACGACTAGGCAGATCGCAATGACGCTGCTTGCCGAAAGCATCGAACCCAACCCATTCCACCATCGCAGTTCCCAGAGAGGAGTTTTGAATGGCCGCTTGCCAGGAATTCGTCGGAAAGACCATCAGCAGTTTCACCATCTATGAGGACACCATCGACGGCCCGGAAATCTGTATCGAGTTCACCGACGGCACCGTGTTCTCTTCGTGTCTGAAAGTCTCGACAGCCCTTGAAGCTAAGACAATGCGAAATGAAGGTGGACACCCTCGCCTTCTGAAGGACTACTCCACCTCTCCTGTGGCTCGCTAAAAGTCGCACTGCGTTGCGGGAGGGGTCTCCTCCCGCGCTGCGACTGCTCCGCATTCTTCGCTTCCCACCACAGCGGGCCTTTCCCGCCCGCAACGCCCACCCCTGAAAATCCCTGTGCGCTTGATGCGCACGCATAAGGAAACCAAGCCTCGCTGAGGGCTCTGCCCTGGCGCGGCACAAGGGGTTTCCCGCAGTCTTCCGCGCTGCGCTTGTGCAGACCTCCGCTTCGCTTCGCTCTTTCCGCTCCAGCTTCGCTTCCGCTCCAAGAGTGGGAGATACCCCTCCCCTTGCGCCTTGCCGCCCCGCCTTCGCCAGGAGGCGTTCGGCATGTAGGTACATGCCACGCATGGCATGAAAAGCAACGGCAAAAGCCAAGGAGAGAACACCATGAGCAGCGCAGCGACCACCAGCAGCAACAACACCGACAACCAGCCCAAGACGGCGAAAGAAGTAATCGCCGCCAACGCCCAGAGCCTCATCGAGCAGCTAGAGGCCGGACACAGCGATGCACTCACCGCCTACCTCAATGCGATGAGCCGCTTTCATAACTACAGCTTCGGGAACATTCTCGAAATCGCACGGCAACGCCCGGACGCGACCAGAGTAGGTGGGTTCTGGAAATGGAAAGAGCTTGGCCGCTCCGTCAAGAAGGGTGAGAAAGGCATCCGCATCCTTGCTCCCATCGTCGGAGTTCGCCGCAAGAAGAACGATGAAGCAAGGACCAGCACCGACCCCGCCGCCATCAACAAACCCGTATTGGTTGGTTTTCGTTCCGCCTATATCTTCGATGTCTCGCAGACCGAAGGCGTAGAGCTTCCAGAGTTGCGCGGCATCACCGGCGATGTAGGCGAGAACAGAGACAGGCTAATTGCTTTCATCGAGCATCAGGGCATCGAGCTTGTCTTTACCGAGCGCATCGCACCCGCGCTTGGCATGAGCTACGGCGGACGCATCGCCATCCTGCCCGGACAGACCGAGGCTGAAGAGTTCAGCACCCTAGTGCATGAGTTGGCACACGAGATGTTGCACAAGGCGGAGCGGCGCACGGCTACGACGAAAACAGTACGCGAGACAGAGGCCGAAGCTATCGCCTTTGTCATCGGCAAAGCTGTAGGGCTGGAGACAGGCAGCGCATCCGCTGACTACATCCACCTGTACCACGGCAACGCATCCTTGCTGGCCGAATCCTTGGAAGTCATCCAGCAGACCTCCGCCGTCATACTTGCCGCATTGCAGCCGCCAACCGCAGCCGAGGCGACGATGCCCGATGCAGAACTGGCGAAGGTGGCGTAATGCAGACCGTTCTTCAGATCCTCAAGATGGCCGGGGGATGGCATCCCGGCCTGCACCTCAAGATTGACAACCCGCCGTTTATGCAGCTTGTCATCGAGGCGATGGACGAGTCCGGCCCTTGCGGACTTCCGGCTATCTCTGTTGCTCACTACGGCGAACAGAACGGCGATGCCATGCGCGACCCGGAGATGTGCTTCGAGCTTGGCTTCGCGGGTGGAGCGCACCTCAATCCGTTCTATTGGAGAAATGACCGTGTAGGGATCGAGCAGTGGAGTCGCTTCATCCGCGAAGGCAACTACTGTGTTCACCCGCAGCGACACGCGCAACACGAGAGCTTTGCGAAGACGTGGGACAAAAACCTGCGACAGCAAGGCTTTGCGGAAGTGTTCACGGACAAGTGCATCGTCAGCTAGTCCGCTCAACCTGGAGCGGAAGCCGCACCTTTGCCGCTCTGTGACCTCAGCCCCCAACCGCTCGAAAGGAGCCTGTCATCATGGAAACCCAAGTCATCAATGCCACCGAGTACCGCAACGTTTCGCTTGCCCTCTTGAATGAATCGAAGACCAACCCGCGCCGTACCTTTGAGGAAACAGCCTTGAAGGAACTGGCCGAGTCTATCCGCAGCCAAGGCGTTCTCTCTCCCTTGCTCGTTCGTCCGCTCATGGAGAACGGCTTTGAGATTGTCGCTGGAGCGAGGCGTTACCGCGCCGCACAGATGGCCGAAGTCCCGACCGTGCCTGTCCGCATCGTCAATCTCACCGATGCACAGGCCGTCGAGATGTCCATCGTGGAAAACCTGCAACGCAAGGATGTTCACCCGCTGGAGGAGGCGCAGGGTTTCCGCGCCTTGCTGGACTTGGACGAACCCAAGTACAGCATCGAGCAAATCGCCGCGAAGGTGGGCAAGAGTGCCGTATTCATCGCGGCGAGGTTGAAATTGACTGACCTTGTACCCGTCGCCGTTGAAGTATTCTATGCCGATGAAATCGGCGTAGGCCACGCCTTGCTTCTGGCGAAGCTGCCTGCCAACGTGCAGGAACAGGCGCTATCTGCTTGCTTCAAAGAGGTCTACAACAACGGAGCCAAGCCAGCGCGTATCCTGCTCCCCGTCCGCAACCTGCAATTCTGGATTGACAGCAATATTCTGTTAGTCCTCAAGGATGCACCGTTCAACAAGCGCGATGCGCAGCTTGTGCCCGCCGCTGGCAGTTGTGCCGACTGCCCCAAGCGGACGGGACATAACAAATTGCTTTTCGGAGATGACCTCGGAAGACAAGGCGACCGCTGCACCGACCCGACTTGCTATCAGGCAAAAGTGGATGCGCACGTTGCCAAGACCATCGCGGAGAAACCAGAGCTGGTACAGATCAGCACGGCCTACGGTGGGCAGAAGGAAGGCAGCCCGGTACTCCCGCGCAACAAGTACATCGCGATTCAGGATGAGAAGCCGAAGGACAAGCAGCAAGCCCAAAGGCCGGAATACAAGGTGTGCAAGTTCACGACCGAGGCCATCATCACCGAAGGCAGCGATGTTGGCACCATCCATAAGGTGTGCGCCAATCCATCTTGCCCTGTCCATCATCCCAAGCAGAAAGCCAGCCGCGAGGATGAGACATGGAAGACCGAGCAGGACAAGCAGCGCAGGGAGCAGACCATCGCCAACACCACCGGCCTCCGCGTCCTCGCCGCTGTAAGTGCCGCCGTGCCTGTCCGTCTGATGAAGCGTGACCTGCTTTTCATCCTTGAGAAGCTGGTAACTCTGATGGACGAGCGCCTCATCAAGACGCTGGCGCGGCAACATGGCATCCGCCAGAAGCGCGACGAGGGAGGTTTGGCAAAGACCTTCGGCGCATATCTTCGCCGCGCCGATGAAAGTACGCTCTCCCGTCTGATGGTGGAATCCACCATCATGCTTGCAGCATCGAGAACAAATCCCGCTACCGTTCTCCGCGATGCCGCCAACACCTATAAGGTGGACACCGATGCTATCGCCCTCAAGGTGAAGCAGGAGTTTGCCGCCAAAGCAAAAGTGCGGTCTGTGAAAAAGCCTGTAACTCCAATCCCACTCAAGGCTGCGAAGAAGGCGAAAGCTGCCTAGCCTTCATCTTTGCTTTCTTATGGAGCCTGCCTATCGGCAGGCTCTATTTTCTTGCGCTCATCTTTTCCATCCCCAAGTGCGTCAGCGCCGATGGCGCCGGACCCATCTTGCCCATACAACGGGCTGTAGAAGAGATTCGACAATGCAAGGTCAGTTGGATTGGAGGAAAGTAAGCCTGCATGTTCCGAAGACATATATCTCAAAATTTCAGAATCATGCCCAAGGTTGGTTGCTGCGTGTATTTAGCTTCTTGTGAATTGAAGGTTGTGAACGCATTGTAGGTAGGGCTCAGATATTCAAAGCCGCGATATTCAGCCCGCGCTGCAAAATGCTTTGACAAATCCATGGACAGACCTGCACCGAAAACCGCACTCGCCTTCGTCTGTCCTGTGGTTCCAAAATTTCGTATCGTGATGTCATACGGGGTAGCGAGCTTCTTTCCATTGGCTCCGTGTGTTATGTGCTCCACCATATCCACTTCGCCATTAATCGGGTTGAAGATCAGTGCTCCCGCCCCGATTTCAGCGAACGTTCCAATACGGTGCCAGAGCTTTGGCCCTTTGAGTACGTCCGTTATTGACCATTCCTGGAGATTAGATTTGATACCGCTATATCCCCCCGCGTCCTCGTTGTATCGCTGGTTGATGTTCGAGTATCCGTAGTTGAGATCGGCGTTAAGCCACCACCTATGAAATGACTTTTCGTATCTTGCCATCACGCCGGAAGCAAAATTTGCTACCGAATGTACGGGCTGATCGGAACCTGGGTTGGGCGGTTCAATAGTGGCGGAATAGCTAACCGAAAGATCCGCATCCTTCAAAAAAGCGACGGTGTGATCGGTAACAGATTGCGGCTGCACTTGTGCCAATAGATCAGACCCAGTCAAAAGCAGAAGCGTCATAATTGCTGCTCTATAGAGTTCTGATACTCCATGTAAGTTTGCACCTTTCATCGGGGGTCTCCTCATGAATTTGTCGTGATGTATCGAGAATGCTTGGTAAGGGTGCCGCACATATGTCCGTGTTTCTTTCTCAGCGTGAAGATTGTTGTTTGTATTTGACGCTTGCCTCCGGCGACGGTTACTGCGGCTGCGATATTTGAAGGTGTTATTCGTGGTTATGGTGATAAAGGTGGTATCTGCTAAGCGTTGCCAATTCACGATTTCCAGCGCGTGAAAGCTGAGAGCTGTAACGAAACATCGCCGGTTGGAACTTACGGTACTGCCGCAGGCGAACGAATCGTACCGGACCAGTAGCTCGTTCTGTACCGGACAACGGCGTCCGGATAATCGGGAACGCTCACCACGATGGAGTGGAAGCCGTAGCTAAGAGTAGATGGAGGTTGAAAGCTGAGTTGGTAGTAGTTATGAGCCTCATTCGAGATACGGCCAAGAGCCGTCTCGAAGCCTTTGTGTGTCTCGAAGTTGGAATACGCCCCTCCGGACAAATCGGAGAGCTGTGAAGGTGCGTTTCTACGTGTCGCACTGACGGCGGCCATGAACCACGGAATCAGATTGCGAGGTCCCGGATGCTGCACCTCGTATAGAAATTGATCTCGTGCTGGCGAGAACGCTACAGAATCAACCACCGTATTTGTACGGCCAAGAGCCGCGATGACCTCCTGGGGCGTGGAATGACTACCGTGATCTCGCGTTTCGCTGATGAGAAGAATGACATGCCGGTAATTGTTATGGCGTGCTTCAAGTAGACGCGCAGCGTAGTACACGGAATCGAGTATGGCAGCTCCTTCTATGCCGCCCGGCCTTATACCTGAGATTGCCGAGGAGAGCTTGCTTGAATCGGTTGTGAAATCGCAAAGCAGTGTTGGCCCAGACGCGAAGCTGGCAATCGCAATCTCGTGCGGAACATCGCCCACGATGCCTTCAGCCAGGGTCTCAAGTCCCTTCAATTTAGTTACTTCGAGTGCTGCCGCCCCCGTCGATTGGACCAGCACAACCAGCGACATGCCGGTCACTGCGGGATCGTCGTCGAGGCGAACGGTTTGCTTCACTCCATTGTCGGTCAACACGAACTGGTTGGCGCGAAGACCATAAAGGTACTCTCCCTGCTTGCTCTTCACCTGCGTAGGAACGACCACGAGGTTGGCCTGTATGGAAAGATTGTAGGGTGTCGATTGGGTCTGCCCCTGCAACATCGAGACCCATAGGACGAAAATAACAAGTGGGCAAAACCGCACCATACGATCATGATCGCCCCGAAGATGGACGGCGAATGTGGAGAAGTGTCGAGTACCCGTTGACGCTCTTTGAATAGACCTTCACATTACAGTGTGATCAAGTTATTGCTTGGCATCGAGACTATTGGCTGACTCGCGTCCGCGATCGGCAACTCGATGGTTACAATGAGACCACCTTGATCAGAATTGCGTGCATGGATTCTGCCTTTGTGCGCGAGAATCGCCTGTCGGGAGATCGCAAGTCCCAGCCCTGATCCTTCTGTCAGGCCAGTGGCACGATTGGGAAGGGACACGAAAGGTTCAAAAATCAATCTTTGTTGCTCGGGCTCTATTCCCGGCCCGTCGTCTTGGATCGAGATGATACCCAGGTTTTTCTCCCGATCACGGTAGACATCCACGTAAACCGATCCACCTTCGCGGCTGAATCGCAGTCCATTGCGGAGTATGTTATCGAGCGAACGGCGCAGGAGTTCGCGGTATCCATTCACCCCGAAATCTTCGCTCCTCCGAACGACGATAGACTTGCCTGCCAACTCCGCTTCGAAGTTCACATCGGCGCACGCCTCTTCTATCAGGATTCCGATGTTGAAAGAGGAGGTGTGCCTGTCGAGTTCATTGCCGCTCTCCAGACGGGCAAGGAGAAGGAGTTCCTGCACCAACGTATTCAATCGCTCTGTCTCGTCTGCTATGCGGTCCAACTCGGGTTCCAACGATGCGGGAGCTTTTCTCCGTGCAAGACCAAGCGCCATGTTGACGCGGGTGAGCGGCGATCCAAGTTCGTGCGACACGTGGGCGAGAAAGTTCTTGTAGTCAGAAACCAGCGTTTCGATCTTTCCAGCCATCCGATTGAACGATTGTGCAAGGTCGCCGACCTCATCCCGTCTCTTGGTCAGAGCATCGTCGATTCTCGCGCTAAGGTCGCCAGCTCCCAGCTTTTCCGCAGTGCGGCCCAATCGAGTCAACGGTCTCCCAAAATAAAGTGTCAGGAGATAGCAAAAGACACCGGAGATCAGTCCGACGGTGAACAGTTGAAGCCCCGCTCGAATAGGGAAGGAATTACCGATGGCCCAGACCGTCGCTACATAGACATACGACGATCTCTCGGTGGAGACCGGAACAGCGATCATATTGCGCCACGGGAGCAACTGAATCGTGGTTTCTCGGATGCTCCTCACCTGCTCCACAAAGGCAGAATCTCTCCTCGAAAGACTTTCATCCGAAACATCCCTTGGTGCGCCGTGACCGATGTCCACTAGAATCGCATCGGGACAGCCACTCCGCTCCGACAAGAATTGACGCAGCGGCTCGGCACCTCCATGCTCATACTTGTTGCTCGCGGTATCCGCGCAGGACCGGAGAACGTCCACTGAGACGGAGCGCGGCGATGGAGGTCGAACGGAGGACCACAGAGCAGTAAATACATTCACCATCACGGCGGTCATCACCACCGCCAACGCAATCCAAAGGCTGAGATAAATCTTGCTCAACATCCGCATGATTGCTACCTCTTCCGATCCACGGCATAGGCATAGCCGACATTCCGAACGCTCTTGATCCGGTCTGTTCCACTTGAATGAGGGCCAAGTTTTCGACGTAGATTGCTCGCCAAGGTGTCGATACTGCGGTCTTGGCCCTGAGCATCGCGGTCGAAAATCTTTGCGATAAGTTCTTCGCGTGGCAGAGGAATGCCAGGTTGCTCCAGCAGGAGCCGAAGCAGATGAAACTGCGCCCCGGTGAGTTCTACTGGAAGACCTCGAATCGTTACCGATCTCTCTGCCTCATCGAGTTCGACATCCCCAATCTGAAGATGCGTCGCCTTTGGCACCGGGTATGCTCGTCTCAGGATTGACTGGACCCGCGCGTTCAACTCTTCCGGCTGAAAGGGCTTGGGCAGATAATCGTCGGCTCCTGCTTGTAACCCATGAACGCGGTCTCGTGTGGCTCCACGGGTGGTGAGCATGAGGATGGGAACGTTCGAGCGCTGACGTATGCGCTTCAACACCTCGAAGCCATCCATCTTGGGAAGCATGATGTCCAGAATAATGAGATGAAAATGCTTTTTCTGGGAAAGGAAGAGCCCTTCTTCACCAGTACCCGCAGCGGTGACGGTTAAACCATCCGTCGCGCAATAATCCCGGATCATCTTGCCGAGAGACAGATCATCATCAATCAACAACAGATGGCGTGGAAAAGGCTCGACATTGCAAACAGGGGTGCTCATCGCTACCGCTATTTTGCTCCCTTTGTGCGACATTTTCTGTCGAGAAATGTCAATCGTTGTCGGCAACGAGGAGATGATGCACTCGACATTTCTCTACAATTCCACGAGCGAAGTTGACTGACGATTATCTCTGAGGATCACGACCCGGAAATCGGATCAACGTGTTCAGCGGACCAAAGCGGGCGCGGAGATGGAGAGCTTCTAGGCCGGTTTCAGGTAAACGCCATGAAAGTTCGTTGGGAACACACTCATCAGTGCCGCAAATGTGGGCACATAATCCGAGTTGATGACATAGAGATAAGGGCGATTACGACGGGTGTCATCACATGCCCAAAATGTGAAGTGTCTGGACCCATCAACGTACAGATATTGCAAATGAAACGCTGACAGGCGATTTCTCTTAGACCGGAATAGGCAACGACATTTGGTCATCGTCCTTCAGGTGGTTCATCCGCCGCATGAAGTTTCGCACAAGCTCGCTTATAACCTGCGAGCCGTTATCTGCGCGCGAAATAAGTAGCGTGGTCATCATCAATTTAACTTCATCCAGCGGCCTCATTGTGAGACCGGCTCTTGCGATTCGCAGTGCGCCGGACTTGCCAACGATCACCACACCGCCCGGCTCATTGAGCAGCGGGATTGCTTCCTCCGGAATCATAAAGTGCTGAATTCCCGACGGGATGATTCGTAGCTCATCGGTGAGTTTCTGGATCAGGTCGTAGAGAGGCGGATGGTTTTGGCGCTGAAAGAGTATCCAACGCTTTCCGGCAAGTTGGTCGAGAGTTATTGACGGGTAATTTGCCAACCCGTCGTCTTCTGACATCACGACGTAGAAGGGAGATTCGTCGATCTTCAGGCCCGTCAGCAAACCGGAGTCAGGTGGTTCGATGACGAGTGCAAGGTCAAGCTCGCCTATGAGAACTTCGTGAGCCAAGTCGCAAGAGAAACCGCTCGACAAGTTCAGCCTCAGACGAGGAAATAAAGGAAGCCTCGTGGCGAGGATCGTCGATGTGAAGAATGGGTCTGCGTAAGGAGTTCGCCCTACATTCAAACTCATCTCTGCATCCTGTCCCGCCGCTCGTGCCGCTTGTACGGCGCGATGTGCATGGAGAACGGCTATGCGAGCTTCTTCAACATACGCTCTACCTGCATCCGTCAGAGACACCAGATGATGGTCTCGCACAAAGAGAACGACGCCAAGGCTCTCCTCCAGTTCGGCAATATGTTTTGTAACGGCTGGCTGGCTGAGGTGAAGACGCTTGGCAGCGCGAGAAAAGCTCAATTCTTCCGCTACCGCGATTGCCGCTTCCATGTACTTCAGTTCGTTTCGTGCCATGCTGCCCCCTTTGACGCTCAACCTGGGTTCAGAAGGCCCGAGACCCGTACAGACGACGGGTACTAAGGCGTGGGAAAGACAGTTTTAGAGGATCGCAGATGCGCCCAGCGGGTCTTATTGAGACCTCTGTATCGTCTTTAGACGTCCTTACGTCATAGACAGTTACAAAATCTATCGTTGGCTCCCGATGCGGTCATTCCAATCTGGAATAACCGACCTCAAGAATGTAATTGGACATTCTGAGCTGCCCGCGTCAATCGTAATCAGCAAGGCAGTATACGAAAGCGTTGGAACTCTGGCTCCCGCGTGGATGAGGAATTGAACGAACCACCACCGGCGATGAGGCTTTTGTAAACGCCGGGACACTGATGGATCGTCCAAGGGGGGTCGTCGATGCTGCGCAAATCGTTAGAGCATGAGTTTGAGGGAGCGCCGCAATCGGTTCGTAAACCTGTCGCCAGCGAGCCTTTCATCCCTGAACCTCTGCTGGATACGGATCAGGCAGCCGCAATCATGCGGGTACATCCCAAAACACTTCAGCGTTATGCCCGGCAGGGTTTGGTTCGAGGCTTTCAACTCGGATCAATGTGGCGCTTTCGGGCGAGCGATATTGACCGATGGATCTCTGAGCAACTCGCAGGTTGAGTTTTTCTCTCGACCTATGCCCGACGTGGCGATAGGCTTTAAGAAAGCCATCCGTTGCGCCGGAGGAAAGGAATAGTTATGCCAAGGCGCACACGGTATCAACAAGGAAGCGTGCAACGTGACAAGCGGCAAAGCGGACCGGATGTTTGGGTATTCCGTTGGAGGGAGATCGGACCAGATGGCAAAAGCGCGCAGCGCAAAGCCGTCATCGGAACGGTAGTCACTCTCCCCTCAGAAGCATCCGCCCTCAAAGCAGCGCAAGCGTTGCGCATCGACGCCAACCAACAAACCCCGCGAGCGGATAGTCGCCCGAGCACGATAGCGGAACTGATCGAGCATTATCGGTTGAAGGAATTGACCGAAGACGACCAGGGACGCAAGGCGCACTCGACACGAGCCGCTTACGAATGTTATCTAAACGTCTGGATTGCTCCCCGTTGGGGTAATCACCGGCTCCAGCAAGTAAAGTCTGTGGCGGTCGAGGAATGGCTGGGTGACATCGAGCGGGCAAGAGGAACCAAAGCGAAGATTCGGAACATTATGAGCGCTCTCTTCAGTCACGCAATGCGGTACGAGTGGACGGATAAGAATCCCATCCGCCTCGTTCGGCAAAGCGCGAAGCGAGAGAAGATTCCCGATGTTCTTGAATTGCACGAACTCCAGACACTTCTCACCAAACTTGCCGTCAGGGAACGCACGTTAGTATTGCTCGACGCGGCAACCGGATTGCGAGTGAGCGAACTGCTCGCTCTCAAGTGGGATGACATTGACTTTGAAAATCTGGAGATTCGCGTCACGGAATCAATCTGGCATCAGGTATTGGGTGTCTGCAAAACAGAGGCGTCGGCAAGGCCCGTCCCAATGGACGAGTACATGGCCGAGGATCTTCTGCGTTGGAGAAAAACCTGCGCGTACCCGATGGAGAGCGATTGGGTGTTCGCCAGTCCGCGCATGAAGGGCAAGCAGCCCTACTGGCCGGACAACCTCATGAAGCGTTACATCAAGCCAGCGGCGAAGGCGGCTGGCATCCACAAGAACATCGGTTGGCACACCTTCCGTCACTCCTTCGGCACGCTGCTGAAGGCAAACGGGGAAGATGTGAAGACCGTCCAGGAGCTTTTACGACACGCCAACAGCAAGATCACGCTCGACGTTTATACGCAGGCCGTGAACTCGCACAAGCGGGCCGCACAGAGCAAGGTTGTGCAAATGATTGTGCCCGGCGTGGGCACAAAGAGGGATCAAGCACGTACAGGTACAGAAGCGTAATCGCTTATTGTGCCCGTAATGTGTCTGGATTTGCTTGTCACTTGGGGTTGCCATAGCTTCTAAGTCTTTTAGAATCTATGGCGGGGACGACGGGGCTCGAACCCGCGACCTCTGCCGTGACAGGGCAGCGCTCTAACCAACTGAGCTACGTCCCCAGAGTGTTTTTCAACAACATGGTTATATGCCACATAGAATCAAGCGTTTCGCTGGTTTCTACCTATTCGCTGCTGTGGACTCGTTTTTAGGTCTTCCGTGGACACCAAAACCACCACTGCAACTACTAGATTAAGTGTATCAGATGAATCCGCTTTTTGGTGTTCTGATCCCATCTCAACGGAGAAGTGATGTTGATGGCAGAAGACCGATCGAGCAGGTCAGTCTCTCTCGTGGGGTCGATCAACGCATCGTGTCAGGATTCGTTATTGAGACAGACCACTTTATCCTGCATCAACGGCCAACTGAGGCATAGTAGCTAAGTGCAGCGGCCTACGGGCTGTGATTCTGACTTCGCCAGCAATGGTCTTCACGGGCATCGTGAACCTGGACGTCGGAGACACCATATCGCACCAATTCCGAATCGACGGCAGCGCTGCCCGGAGATTGGAACCGGGGGAATTCGCTTTAGCATTGGGCAGAGAGGATGACTTCGTCATTCCGGATCTTCCCTCCGAATCGTTTACCGGATCTATGAATCTATAGCCCGGATCTACGAATCTATAACAATGTGTGGAAGCACAGATCGGACATCAGGAAAGATGGCTGCCAGGAAATTAGGCTCGATGTCGCAAAGACAAGCCGGTCGAATCGCACACGCATTAGCCGAACCAAGACGAGTTGAGATTCTGAAAGAGGTTGGGATGTGGGAGAAGCCGCGTCCCTGTAATGTCCTCTTCGATGTGCAACCGATCAGCGCTCCGACGCTTTCGCACCATATTCGGGAGCTGGAAGATGCCGGCCTCCTTCATGTGGTGAAGGAGGGCAAGTTCCTCAATCTCTGGCTAAATCGAGAAGTTCTTCGCCAGTACGCCGATTATCTTTCGAAATTTTAACATTCCACCCACGCAAAAAAACTAATCCATGATCAAGGTCTCGTTTCGCTAAGGGCCTTGGAGCGGAACTTTGAATCTTGTTAGTTAGACGCACATCTAACTAAAAAATTAACTGCGGCGCGCCCGATGGAGAAGCTAAGATGTGGATCGTTAGACTTGCACTGAATCGGCCCTACACGTTTATTGTTGCCTCGATTCTCATCCTGGTTCTAGGGTTTACCTCCATTGCGACGACCCCGACGGATATCTTTCCCAACATCGATATTCCTGTTGTTACCGTAATCTGGTCTTACAGCGGTCTGCCTGCGAAGGAGATGGAGAACCGGGTCACGACATTTAGCGAGTTCGTGATGGCGGTCGTGAACGATGTCAAGGCGATCGACTCGCAGACGGTGAGCGGCGCCAGTGTCATCAGGATCTCGTTTCAGCCCCAGGTGCGAATCGACGCTGCTGTGTCGCAGATTGGAGCGGCGGTCAATTCAATTCGCTTCCGCATGCCGCCTGGCGTGAATCCTCCATGGATCCTGAGGTTCAGTGCATCGACCGTTCCTATCATTCAGCTCTCGCTTTCGAGCGACACGCTCTCTGAGTCGGAGCTTTATGATTACGGCCTCTTCCGGGTTCGTCAGCAGCTCTCGACCGTTCCTGGCACCCTTCTGCCTGCGCCCTATGGCGGCGTCGCCCGGCAGATCATGGTCGACATGGACCAAAATGCGTTGCTGGCTAAAGGTGTTACACCGCTCGAGGTAACCAATGCGATCAACGCGCAGAATGTTACATTGCCATCAGGCACCGCGAAGATTGGCTCACGGGAGTACACCGTAAGCACCAACTCGAGTCCGATCGATGCGCTTTCGCTGAATGACGTGCCGGTCAAGACCGTCAATGGCTCCCTGGTCTATATGCGCGACATCGCTCATGTGCGCGACGGTTGGGCTGTGCAACAGAATGCCTCGCGCGCGGATGGGAAGCCGAATGTTCTGTTGTCAGTGATGAAGACGGGTTCTGTTTCAACCCTCGATATCGTCAGGCAGATCAAAGAGGATGTTCTCCCCGTCTCGCGAGCTGCGGCTCCCAAGGGGTTGAAGATCACCGAGCTCTTTGACCAGTCTCTCTTTGTGCGGGCCTCGATCGAGGGAGTGTTGCGCGAGGGAGTGATCGCTGCCTGCCTCACCGCGCTGATGATTCTGCTGTTCCTGGGAAGCTGGCGCAGCACTCTCATCATTGCCATCTCCATCCCGCTCTCCATTCTGAGCTCGATTATCGTTCTCAGCGCCATGGGGCAGACGATGAACACGATGACCTTGGGCGGTCTTGCCCTCGCTATCGGCATTCTGGTCGACGATGCGACCGTGACGATCGAGAACATCCATCGTCACATGGACGGCCAGCCGCTGCGCGACGCGGTTCTGATCGGAGCCTCCGAGATCGCGACCCCCACCTTCGTCTCTACTCTCACGATCTGCATCGTCTTCGTCTCGGTGGTCTTTCTCACCGGTCCGGCGAAGTACCTCTTCACCCCCATGGCCTTGGCGGTCGTCTTCGCAATGCTTGCGTCGTATGTGCTTTCGCGTACTCTTGTCCCGGTTCTGGTGAACTTCCTCCTGGGGGCGGAGCACTCTTATGAGGGGCATGCCACTGAGACTCAGGGTGATTCCAGAAAACCATCGTTCTTCCGCCGCATCAACACCCGTTTCAATCAGGGTTACGGCTGGGTACAGGATCACTACACGGCCGCTCTCCGTACGATGCTGGCGCACCGTCGACCTGCTTTGGTCGTCTCCATCGGAATTATGGCAAGTGCTTTTATTCTTGTTCCGTTCGTTGGGCGCGACTTCTTTCCTTCTGTGGATGCGGGCCAGATCCGCCTTCACGTGCGGACTCTTCCAGGGACGCGAATCGAGGCGACGAAGATCCAGTTCAGCCAGGTCGAAGACGAGATTCGCAGGATGATTCCTGTCGATCAGCTGGATCTCATCATTGACAACATTGGCTTAAGTCCCGAGACGTTCAACTATGCCTTTGGAGATGGGGCGACGATCAGCAGCGCGGATGGCGAGATTCTGATTGCATTGAACAGCAAGCACCATGACTCGGGCGAGAAGTATGTCAAGCAGCTTCGTTCGCAGCTGCAAAAAGATTTTCCCGGTCTGACCTTCTTCTTCCAGCCAGCCGATATCGTGACGCAGATCCTGAACTTTGGCCTGCCTTCTCCCATCGATGTTCAGGTGCAGGGGTACGATGCAGCCAACTACGAGATCGCCCGCCGCGTGCGTGAGCGCATCGCAGCCGTTCCCGGCCTGGTCGATGTACATCTGCACCAGGTCGTCGATGCTCCTGACCTCCATCTGGATATCGACCGGGTGAAGGCGGCACAGTTCGGTCTGACCCAGCAGGACGTTGCCAACAGCATCTATATCTCACTGAGTTCGAGCGGCGCCGTTCAGCCGAACTTCTGGCTCGATCCAAAGATGGGGATCACCTACCTTGTCGCGGCTCAGACTCCGCAGTACAAGATCGACTCGATCAATGCGATCGAGAACACTCCCATCCCCATGCACACGTTGGCTAACCGCAGTGAGTTGCTGGGTAACATGGCGACTCTCAAGCCGGCAACACTTCCAGTGGTGATCAATCATCACAACGGCGCTCCCGTGTTCGACATCTACGCGAACACGCAGGATACAGACTTGGGCTCGGTCGCTGCCCGCGTCAACCGCATTGTGAGCGAGGAGAACAAGAATCTTCCTGCGGGAACGAAGATCGTCGTGCGTGGTCAGGTGGAGAGCATGAATGAAGCCTTCAACCGGCTTGGCCTCGGTCTGGCGTTTGCGGCGCTGCTTGTCTATCTATTGATGGTGGTCAACTATCAGAGCTGGCTCGATCCCTTCATCATTATCTGCGCTTTGCCAGGAGCCTTCTGCGGCATCGTCTGGGCGCTCTTCCTCACTCAGACCACTTTCAACGTACCCAGCCTGATGGGCGCCATCATGTCGATCGGCGTCGCTACCGCAAACTCCATCCTGCTGGTGACCTTCGCGAACGATCTTATGGCCGACGGAAAGAATCCTCTTGAGTCGGCAGTTACCGCAGGTTACACACGGCTTCGGCCCATCGTTATGACCGCATTTGCCATGATCGTCGGCATGTTACCCATGGCACTTGGCTTGGGAGAGGGCGGTGAGCAGAACGCGCCGCTGGCGAGGGCCGTCATCGGCGGTCTTTCCGTCGCCACCTTCGCCACCCTCTTCTTTGTCCCCTTGATGTTCACACTGATTCACGGAAGAAATGCCCGCACACAGGAGGCCGCATGACACAGCCAGTTGAGACGCAGGTAAAGGAACAGAAGGCAGCAGGCTCAAAGAGCCTGGTCGTCGGGGGCAGCATCGCTGTCGTCCTGGCTCTGCTCGCCGTGGGAATCGTTCCCCGCATCGCACGGAACCACGAAGCCATCGCGGCGACCGCGGAGTCGCCGGTGACTCATCCGGTAGTAACCGTGATCCATGCCAAGATCGGCGATCCGACGTCGGAGCTCCGTCTGCCGGGCAATATCGAGCCGCTCTACTCCGCCTCGATCTACGCCCGAACCGAGGGCTATCTGCAGAAGCGTTTCGTCGATATCGGCGCTCATGTAAAGGCCGGTCAGCTTCTGGGCGTTATCTCTTCGCCTGAGGTCGATCAGCAGCTCTTGCAGGCGAAGGCGACGGTGGCTCAGTCCTCTGCAGCCTTGCAGCAGGCTCGAGCAGCCTTGCAGCAGGCGAAGGCAAACGAGGAACTCGCTCGCCTGACCAAGGAGCGCGATCTCCCACTGGGGCAGCAGCATGCGATCTCGCAGCAGATCGTCGATGAAGCGACGCAGGCTTATGACGCCCGGGTCGCGGATGTCGCCGCCGCTCAGGCCAATATCACCGCGGCAGAGGCTTCGGTAACGGCGAATCAGGCCAACGTCTCGCGTCTGATGCAGATGCAAGGGTTCGAACGTGTGATCGCTCCCTTCGACGGCATCATCACCGCGAGAAACGTAGAGCAGGGTGATCTGGTGACCACGGGGAGCGCAGGTGCGGGCAAGGCCTTATTCGCGATTGCGCAGAGCGGTACCGTGAGGATTCAGGTCGACATTCCTCAGTCGCAGTCGGTCAATGTTCAGGACGGGCAGACAGCATCGGTTATCGTCAACGAGCATCGAGACCGCACCTACACCGGCAAGGTCGTTCGCAGCGCAAATGCTCTGGACAATGCTGCGCGAACCATGCGTGCCGAGGTTCAGGTCGACAATCATGACAGTTCGCTTCTCCCGGGCATGTACGCAGACGTGCGATTCACTCTGCCCGAGCTGCATACGTCCATGGTGATCCCTACCAGCTCTCTTGTGATTGATCAGAAGGGGCAGCACGTCATCACCATTCATAACGGCCGCACGGTTCACTTCACCCCCGTCGTCATCGGTCGGGATATGGGAACCCAGGTCGAGATTCTGAGCGGTCTTCAGTCGACCGACACGCTCGTCGCGAGCCCCAGCGATCTTCTTTATGATGGGCAGGAAGTGACCGTACGATGAAGCCCGAAACTTCGCCTAAGCAGAGTGAAGCCTTTCAGGAACCATGGATGCGCGTTGGAGAGGTCGTTCTGGCCGTGCTGGCGACACTCCTCATGGTAGGTTGCAACGCGGGGCCTAACTACAAGCGCCCGGTGGTCGATGTTCCGAATCAATATCGTGGGGCGATGGCTCCCGAGATCGGCGGCCCCGGCGCCAACAAAGAGAATTCCATCGCGGATCAGCAGTGGGCCACGATCTTTCAGGACGATGTGCTCAAGCGGCTTGTCCAGGAGGCGCTGGCGAACAACCTCGATCTCCGGGTCGCGGCGCAGCGCATCCTCGAGGCCCAGGCGCAGGTGGGTGTCATTCGCTCTCAGCAGCTTCCGACGGTATCGGGAGGCGGAAGCTACAGCGCGATTCAGCTGCCCGCGGGGTTGAACGGCACCGATAGCAATGGTAAGCCGAACAACAGCTTCTTCAATGGAGGCGGACCGAGCGCATCCGCTGCCTGGAACCTGGATTTCTGGGGACTCTACCGCCGCCAGACCGAGGCCGCGCGTGCGGATATGCTCGCGAGTGTGTGGGGAGAGCGTGCCACCCGCACTACTCTCATCGAGAGCGTCGCCGAGGCATACTTCCGGCTTCGCAGCCTCGATGCCCAGCTCGAGATCACGCAGAACACCATCAAGGCTCGCGAAGACTCCCTGCAGCTCACCAAGGCTCTGGACAAGGGAGGCTACGGCTCTCTTGCGGATGTTCGCCAGGCCGAGGAGCTTCTGCACGCCGCCGAGGCCAATCTGCCGGACATCCGCCGTCAGATTGCGATCGAGGAGAATGCGCTGAGCGTTCTTCTCGGGCATAACCCCGGCACGATCGACCGCGGATGGAAGATCGAAGAACAGCCCCATCCCGAGGATCTTCCGGTAGGGATTCCCTCCGCGATCCTCGAGCGACGTCCTGATGTCCAGCAGGCCGAACAGAAGCTCGTCGCGGCGAACGCACGAATCGGTGTAGCCCGCGCGCAGTATTTCCCTCAGATCTCGTTGACCAGCCTCGGAGGCGCCGCAAGCAATCAGCTCAACTCCGTCTTCACTGGCCCGACTTCTTACTGGTACGCGGCTGGATCGGTCACCGAGCCTATCTTCGATGGCGGAAGAATCCGGAGCAACTACCAGCTCTCGCAAGAGCAGCAGAAGGAGGTGCTCCTCACCTACCAGAACACCATCCTTAACGCCTTCAAGGATGTCTCGAATGCGCTGGTCACCTACCGCGAGACACGAGAGCATCGTGAGCGGCAGGCGGATCAGGTCAAGTCCGCGGCCGACGCCGTCCGGCTCGCGCGGCTACGATACTCCGGTGGAAATACGGGTTACCTCGAGGTGCTTACGACAGACACCGATCTCTACGGAGCGCAGCTCCAACTGGCCCAGGCGCAGGAGCAGGAAGCCTCCTCGCTCGTGCAGCTGTACTCCGCCCTGGGCGGCGGCTGGAGATAACCTATCTGAATTGCAGATTGAAGTAGCCGGGCAGGGAAGAGGTGACTCTACCGCTCCGGCACCTGCCATCCGGCCAATGTCTGTGCGAGTGTGATCTGCGCCGATCCGCCTTTGGTGGTCGCCTGCGTCATCTCAGGATAAGCTGCGGCGATGTCCGGCGACTGAGCCCATACCGGAACGTCGCGAAGAGTGTAGCGGTAGTCGATGCGTGCCTCCGGGAATCCGCTAGGGCCTTTCTGCGGAGGCGTGAAGTGATCGATCTCCGCTACCTCACGATGTCCGTAGCAAAAGCGGGGAGCATAGCGCGCCCCAGTCGTCGTGACCGTGTAGCGTGTGGTCTTGACCGCCGATTCGTAGCTCGAATCGAGTAGGTGCGCCTTGACCAGGGTATTCATCTGTTTGGTCACATCGGGGTCCGAGGTCGCATAAGGAAAACGGATGTTCGAGAACAGACACTCCGAACGATCTTGAAAATAGGTATTGATGGCCTGGGTGAAGTTTTCAGATGTGGCCTTTGTCTTTGAGCTACATCCTGTAAACCCCATTGCAATCAAAAGAGAACAGCAGAGAAGTTTGACCCGGGTAATCTTTACGTGCAGAAGATTGCTTTTCATTCGAGCTCCTCAAGTCGTTGTTGCAGAACGGTGAGATGCCAATAGGGATGCTGAGGATGCCGGTCTCTCGTCCTGCGGATTCAGGGTGCGTTTTCTTTAAATGAAACATAAACTGCGGATGACAGGGAGAGCGTTGAACGTTAGCGACCAAAGACAGAGGCTCTTCTACGGTCTGCTCGCCCTTGCTCTTTTTACGTCTGCCCTCTTTCTGAGATCGCGTTTAGAGGGTTCCGGCGAAGTGACGCCTCCGCGGGAGAGGCGACCAATGCCGCCTCTGCGTCTTGATCTCCTGCGAGGTGGAAGCTGGAGTCTGGCCGACCGTCGTGGTCAAGTGGTTGTGATCAATTACTGGGCGAGCTGGTGCGCTCCCTGTTGGGAGGAGACCCCAACGCTCTCTCGCATCACTCGCGAGTTCGCTTCCCAGGGCGTGGCCGTCATCGGTGTCGCGATGGACGAACGCAGCTCGACGGAGGTTCCGCAGGGGTGTCCAGCAGTTCGTCGAAACTCTGCGCGTTCCTTATCCAATCGCCCTGAATCCCGCCATGTCTCAGATGGCTCATGGCATGGATGGTCTGCCCACGACCCTGCTCGTCGATCGGCAGGGGAGACTTGCCAGGATATACGTTAGTGGCGCAAGAGAGGATGCTCCGGAGAGACCTAAAGATCCTCCTGCAGGAGACCTCCGCGCTCAAGCCCTAAGCTTCGGCTTGCTGGTCCTCGAAGTAGAAGCGCTCCACAAGCATGCAGAAGATGTGCTCGAGCGAGAGATGGCACTCCTGAATCTTCATCGTGACGTCGGAGGGAATGATGACGTTGTGGTCGCAGAGATCGAGCATCTTGCCGCCTCCGTTTCCCGTAAAGCCGATGGTCGTGATGTTCATCTCCTTGGCCTGTTGGCAGGCCTGAAGAATATTCCGGGAGTTGCCTGAGGTCGAGATGCCGAGAAAGATATCTCCAGAAAGACCGAGTGCCTCGACCTGACGGGCAAAGATGCAATCGAAGTTGAAGTCATTTCCAGCCGCAGTCATGATCGAGCTGTCCGTCGTCAGTGCCACGGCCCGCAGTGCAGGCCGATTTCCCACCAGCCGGACGACGAACTCCGCCACTAGATGCTGTGCATCGGCGGCTGAGCCCCCGTTGCCCGCGACCATCAGCTTTCCACCTGCCTTCATCGATTGGGCGGTCAGTTCGGCGATCTTGACGACGGTCTCTGCGATCTGAGGATCAGCCAGCGTGGCCTGAAAGGTAGAGATGGACTGAGCGAGCTGCTTCTGGACAAGATCCTTCATGAACTCTCCGGGGGCTTATGGGTTACTCCCGTAACTAGGGTAAGGGATCGGCGCAGGAAAATCTATTTCGGTTGCATGAAGATTCTCATCTGCCGGGCTTGGAGAGCTTCTCTTGGTAAAGTGATCTACATAAAAATCTGCGCGTGCAAAGGAGCAGCGAGGTGCGATCTGTAGTTCTGTCTCTTCTGGCCTTCGCCCTGATATCGAGAGCCGTTCCCGCCCAACAACCCTCCCAGCCCGAGGTCCTTCTCTGGCCCTCCGGCGCGCCTGGAGCACAGGGAACGGAGGATGTCGACAAGCCTGAGTTGACGGTGTTTCTGCCGACCGGGCCCAACGCCACGCGGACCGGAGTCGTCGTCGCTCCCGGAGGAGGGTATGAGCACCTGTCGATGGACAAGGAAGGATTCGCGGTGGCGCGCTGGCTAAACGACCATGGCGTCGCGGCTTTCGTTCTGCGCTATCGCCTGGGGCCTCGCTATCGCTATCCAGTGCAGCTGGGCGACGCACAGCGCGCAATCCGGATGGTCAGAGCGCATGCGGCTGAGTATGGGATCGCCGAGGACCATGTGGGAATCTGGGGATTCTCCGCAGGAGGTCATCTGGCGGCCAGTGCAGGGACGCATTTCGATCGCGGAGACGCCAGGGCGACCGATCCGGTGGAACAAAAGAGCAGCCGGCCCGACTTTCTCATCCTCGCCTATCCGGTCATCACCATGACCAGCCCCTACGTGCATCAGGGCTCGAAGCGGAACTTGGTCGGTGAAAATGCCGATCCTGCTCTGGTTGAGGCCCTGTCGGCGGAGCTGCAGGTAACCCCCGACACGCCGCCTACGTTTCTGTTTTCGACGACGGACGACAAGACAGTGCCCGTGGCGAACAGTGTGATGTTCTACCAGGCGTTGGTGCGGGCAGGCGTTCCGGCCGAAATGCATCTCTTTCAGCACGGAGCGCATGGGGCGGGGTTGGCGGCGGCTAATCCTCAACTGAGTGTCTGGCCGGATCTGGTCATCAAATGGATGCGGGAGCGCGGATTCGCTGCGCCGGCCCCATAAGGAGATCACCGTGACAGCGGAAGAGTTCAAGGCAACGCGATCCGAGCAGTGGAGCGGAGCCCTGCTCGCCCTCTGGTGGGATGGGCAAGGCGACTGGGACCATGCCCACGAGGTGGCCCAGGGGCTCGACGATCGAGAGGGAGCATGGGTACCCGCCTACCTCCATCGCAAAGAAGGAGACGAAGGCAACGCTGGCTACTGGTATCGAAGAGCCGGCCGGCGTGCCGCGTCAGGAGACTCGAATCAGGAGTGGCAGCAGATGGTGGAGGAGATGCTGGCGCGGTGATCGCGCGGAGATCATTCTTTGCCCCGGCCATCAATTCGATTTCCCACTTTGTGATGGACGCTTGCTTGTGTAGATTAAGGATGTAAAGAAACCATTAAGTCTTTGCTCCCATGCTGCAGCGAAGGCCTAGGACGGTTGGTTGCCGCGCCTTTTCCGGGCGAGTTCATCCGCACGTCTCCTTTCAAAGCTTCTAAACTTTATCTGACAGGTGATCGAATCCATGCGTGTTGCTGTAGTGAAGGTGTTTCTCGCCCTTCTGCTCTTTCTGGGAGTGGGTGGATCGATATTGGCTCAGGCCCCTGCGCCTCAGGCCGAAAGGCTGGCCACGCTGGAGAAGCAGACTGCTGACAATACGACAGCCATCGCCGCTGCCCAAACTTCGGGAGATAACGCCTGGATGCTGGTCTCCGCCGCTCTGGTTCTGATGATGAGCGGGCCTGGACTGGCGCTATTTTACGGCGGCCTGGTGCGTAAGAAGAACGTCCTCGGTACCATGATGCAGACCTTCGCCATGATGGCGATGGTGACGGTGCTGTGGGGTCTTGTGAGTTACTCTCTGGCCTTCGGGGAGGGCAACGTCTTTATCGGCGGCTTCCAGAATGTGTTTCTTCACGGCGTCGGCCTGACTCCCGATCCCAAGTACGCGGCTACGATTCCGCTTCAGACCTTCATGATCTATCAGATGATGTTTGCGATCATCACCCCAGCCCTGATCACCGGCGCCTTCGCCGAGAGGATGAAGTTCTCCTCCATGCTGGTCTTCATGCTGCTGTGGACGCTGTTTATCTATAGCCCCATGGCTCACATGGTCTGGGGCAAGGGCGGCCTGTTGAACGCCGCTCTCGGCGGACGCATCCCTTGTCTGGACTTCGCCGGAGGCACGGTCGTTCACGTCACCTCGGGAGTCTCTGCTCTGGTTACGGCCATCTACCTTGGCAAGCGTCTCGGCTACCCCAAGGAACCAATGCCACCGCACTCCGTGGTTCTCAGCTTCATTGGCGCATGCCTTCTGTGGGTGGGCTGGTTTGGATTCAACGCCGGCTCTGCTCTCTCGGCGGGAACACTGGCAACGTCGGCCTTCGTCGCGACGCACTTCGGCGCTGCCGCCGCTGCTATCAGCTGGAGCGCAGCCGAGTGGATGCGGCAGGGCAAGGCATCGGCACTGGGCGCGATCTCGGGCGCGGTGGCAGGTCTGGTTGCCATCACTCCGGCGGCCGGCTTCGTCACTCCCATGTCGGCCATCTGGATTGGCCTGATCGCCGGCGCCTTCTGCTACTTTATGGTGGTGAAGGTGAAGGCGCTCTTCGGTTATGACGACTCTCTCGATGCCTTCGGGGTACACGGCGCAGGTGGAACCCTTGGAGCCATTCTGACGGGAATCTTCGCCAACAGCTCCATCAACCCGATCTTCGGAGCAGGCAAGGCAACCGGAATGCTGGAGGGCAATGGACGTCAACTGCTGAACCAGTTCGCGGGCGTCGCCATCGCCTGGACCATCTCGATTGTGGGGACTCTCGTTATCCTGTTCGTGGTTGATAAGCTGATGGGGCTTCGTGTGAGCGAAGACCACGAGCGTGATGGTCTCGATCTGTCGCAGCACGGCGAAGAAGGGTACGACTGGGCGCACTAGAGCGGAGAGAGGACGATACAGATATGCAGAAGATTGAGGCGGTGATTCAGCCGTCGAAGCTGGACTCGGTCAAGGATGCGCTGGTGGAGATCGGCGTCAATGGGATGACGATTCTGGAGGCCAGAGGGCATGGCCGGCAGAAGGGACACACCGAGGTCTATCGCGGACGGGAGTATGCCGTCGACCTGCTGCCCAAGGTGAAGCTCGAGATCGTCGTGACCGATGAGATGGTCGATTCCGCGGTGAATGCCATCATCGCGGCGGCTCGCACCGGAACCATCGGCGACGGAAAGATCTTTATCTCGAAGATCGACGAGGCCATTCGTATTCGCAACGACGAGCGGGGTGAGATCGCTCTCTAATCAATCACGCAGACGAGCGTGGTTCGAAGACTCGGGAGAAAGTGATGCAGGCGAGCGAGTCCAGAGAAGTCGAGCGGCGCAGTCTTTACCAGCGAAATATGCTCGAGATACGAGGGGCCTTTGAGGCTGGAGCCTCGGGAGAGGGCACGCTTGCGGCGCGGACCGCCGTTGTGGACGAGCTCATCCATGACCTCTGGAGCCATGCTGCGGACTCCAATCCCACTCTTTCGGCGGGAGTCTCACTGCTTGCGGTTGGAGGTTACGGGCGAAGGGAGCTTTTTCCTTGCTCCGATGTCGACCTCCTCTTCCTTCTTGATGTGAAGGTGAACGAGAAGGAGGTGAAAGAATCCCTTCGTTGGATCGGCCAGCAGATGTGGGACTGCGGCATTCGCATCTCCCAGACCATTCGCAGACTCAGCGAGTGTGAGCGGTTCTCAGAAGAGAACGCGGAGTTTTCTCTCTCTCTTCTTGATCATCGCTTTCTTGAGGGGGATGCGGCTCTCTATGCAAAGCTTGCCGACGAGAGCGTGCCGAAGCTTCTGGGGCGGGATCATAAGGCGATTCTTGCCCGGCTTCTGGAGCTGACCCGCGAGCGCCATGGCAGGTATGGCGACACGCTGTTTCACCTCGAGCCGAACATCAAGGATTGTCCTGGCGGTCTGCGCGACGTTCATGTCTGCGGATGGATTAAGCTTCTCAACGGCGACTCCGGGACTGCAGCAACGGTCACCGGGAGTACCGGTTTTCATCAGGCCGTTGAGTTTTTGCGGCTGGTGCGTTGCTTTCTTCATTATCGTCATGAGCGGGATGACAACACGTTGGACTGGCAGGCCCAGGATGCGGCCGCGGCGGCTGCGATTGGTCTGCCTGGGGATCGGAATCAGTCCGTCGATGCGGCCTACTGGATGCGTCTCTACTTCCGTCATGCCCGCCGCGTCGAGCGGGCTCTGAAGCGAGCGATCGAAGACCTTCCCTCGCCCCAGAAGCGTCTGCGCAGGTTCTCCCTCAAACGGGGGGATGCAGCCGTCGATGCTTCTCATGGATTTCGCATCGAGCGAGGCCAGATCGTGCTCGAGGCCGCGCAGGAACGCGCGGATGACCCGGCCCAGGATCCCGAGATCGTTCTCGAGATCTTTGCCGCAATGGCCCGCACGGGGTATGCGCCTGGGCGCGATACGGAAGAGAGACTCTCTCAGGCGCTGGCCTCGATCTCCTCGAATTTGGAGGAAGGACCTTCTCTCTGGAGCCGTCTGCAGGCGATCCTTACCGGTCCTTATGCCGGAAACGCACTTCGTTCCATGCATGCTGCTGGAATCCTTGAACTGCTCATTCCCGAGTTCCACGGCATCGATGCGCTCGTGATCCGGGACGCCTATCACCGTTACACCGTCGACGAGCACACTTTCGTGTTGATCGATACGCTGCATGGACTCGAATCCGCTCCGATCCCCTCGAAGCTCGAGTGGGGCTCCCGCCAGGAGTGGGCCTCTCGCTTCGGAGGACTTTTGCGCGAGCTTCCCCATCCGGCGCTGCTCTACCTGACAGCTCTCTTGCATGACACGGGGAAGGGCCGCAGCACCGGCGATCATGCGGCGGAGAGCGCACGTATGGCGCGTGGTCTGCTGGCGCGCCTTGAACTCGATCTTTACGAGAGCGATCTCGTCCTCAGCCTCATCACCCACCATCTTGAGATGTCCTCGGCTCTGCGCCGCGATATCTTTGACGCCGAGACCGTGCGGGCCTTCGCCGGCAAGGTACAGACGCCAGAGCTCCTGCGCATGCTCACTCTGTTCACCTACGCGGATATCAACGCCGTTCATCCTGACGCATTGACGCCCTGGAAGGCGGAGAACCTGTGGCGGCTGTACATTGCCACAGCCAACTATCTCGACCGCAGCGTGGACGATGAGCGCGTCGGAGCAGAGGAGGCGCATGAGCTCGTCGATCGCGTCTCAGCGCTTATGCCGGACCAGCGCTCCGCGGTCGCCGAATATCTCGATGGGTTTCCCGAACGCTATGTCCGAACCCGATCTCCCGACCAGATACGCACGCACTTCCGCATGGCGGAGCAGCTGTCCGTCAATCGCGTTCAGCTCGATTTCCGGTACGCTCCAACGGTCAGCGAGTTGACCGTCGTCACGCCGGATCGAGCACTTCTCTTCGCCAACATGACCGGTGCGCTTGCAGCTTGGGGCATGAACATCGTGACTGCGGACGCCTTTTCCAATCGCCAAGGCATCGTCGTCGACAGCTTCCGTTTTACCGACACCTTTCGCACGCTGGAGATGAATGCCTCCGAGCACGAGCGCTTCGTCAAGAGCATCTTTGACGTGATGACGGGCGCCTTGTCGGTCGAGAAGCTGTTGAGCGGAAGGCGTCGCGCCAGACGCAAAGCCCCGAAGGTCGTCGTCGAGCCCCGCGTCGAGTTCAATGACGAGGCGTCCTCCCATAGCACTCTGCTTGAGGTCAACGCGCAGGACGTCCCCGGTCTTCTCCGAGCGCTCAGCCTCACGCTTGCCGCGCAGGGGCACAATATCGAGGTCGCTCTTGTGGATACGGAGGGGGAGAGCGCGATCGACGTCTTTTACCTGACCCACAACGGCGAAAGGCTCCAGAAGAGGCAGCAGCATACGCTTCGCTCGGCTCTGCTGCGGGCGATGGAAGAGAACGCCGCCTCCTAGCAGCGCTTGCGGAACAGGACCCTGGCCGAAAGATTTCAGGGAGAACTGCAGGAAAGCATCGCCCGAGGAGCCCTCCCGGACTTATGATGGAAGCTATGAGCACAGGATCGGCAGAGAACACCAGCAGTGGACGTCCCACCGATGTTCCTCAAAAGGGAGACCGGTATCTCTTCGGAAATCTCGAGAGCTTTGCGAAGAATCAGGAGAAGCTCAAGGAGGTCAACTGGGGCTACGACCAGCCGGAGGGAATCGTGCTAGCCTCGCTCGATGCCGCGATCAACTGGGTTCGCAAGAACTCAGTCTGGCCGATGACCTTCGGCCTGGCCTGCTGCGCGATCGAGATGATGTCGATGGGCGGATCCCGTTATGATATTGCCCGCTTCGGGGCGGAGGTGTTTCGTCCCTCGCCGCGGCAGAGCGATCTGATGATCATCGCCGGCCGCGTCTCGCAGAAGATGGCGCCGGTCATTCGCCGGCTTTACGAGCAGATGCCGGAGCCGAAGTGGGTGATCTCGATGGGAGCGTGCGCGACCTCTGGAGGCGTCTTCAATAATTACGCTCTTCTTCAGGGAGTCAACCAGGTCATTCCGGTCGATGTTTATGTTCCCGGCTGCCCGCCCCGGCCCGAACAGCTGCTGTACGCTATCACTCTGTTACAAGAGAAGATACAGAACGAGCGCGGGACCATTCGCAAGACCCTGAATCTCGACTGACGAAATCGGATATAGCCTCCCATATTGCTCTGGACCGTAATAACTGGGAAGGTTCTCCCGCCCTTCCCGATATCTAAAATGGATGTAAAGTATTGAAAATATAGTTGCCGGAGAGTATTTTTTTACCGGTACAGCTAGCAACTGCGGTAAGCTTTACTGAATCGAAGCAGCATATCAACGAGATTGAGCCGATACGATTGGCTCCTGAAACTTGGAAGAATTTGAGCGGAGGATGTCGAATGGTTTATAGCCCTTTACGTAGTTTTGGCCGGTTCTTGCTGGCTGCATGTGCAGTCAGTTTAGGAGCCGCGAGTCTGGGTGCGCAGACTCCCAGTGCGCCCAGCACAGCCGCCCCCACGGGCGTTAACCCCTCTCGCTTCGATCTTTTCACCGGCTATTCCTACTTTGGAGCGCACGGTCAGGTAAAGCCTTTGGGCGTCAATTACAGCTCGGTTGATATCGGAGCGATTGCCAGCGGAGCTTACTATTTCAATAAATACTTCGGTGGCGAGATTAACTTCGTGGCTCATCCGGACGGAAACAACGACGGCCTGTACAGCGCTTCGGCTGGTCCGATCTTCCGTGCTCCCATGCAGAACTTCACGCTCTTCGCGCATGGTCTCGCTGGCGGAGGTAAGCTGGCTGGACCGAACTCGGACACTTACAAGCAGCCCTGGACCTGGGGACCGACTCTGACGGCCGGCGGCGGAATGGACTACGATCTTCCGTTCTTCAACCACCGCTTCTCGTTCCGCCTGTTTGAAGCTGACTACCGCTACATTCACGCGAACTTCGGACCTTATACCCCTCCTCCGAGCGCTCCGACGGGTGGCCGCGCCAACCTCAGTGGCGTAGATCTCAGCACGGGTATCGTGACGCACTTCGGTCACATCATTCCTCCTCCCCCTGTTACCTTTACCTGCTCGGCTTCGCCTTCAACCGCTTACCCGGGTGACCCGATCACTGTGACCGGTACTGCGGCCAACCTGAACCCGAAGAAGACCGCGACCTATAACTGGACCTCGGACGGCGGTACGGTCTCCGGCACCGACACGACGGCCAACGTTGCCACGACGAACCTCAACCCTGGCAGCTACACCGTCAAGGGTCATGTCACCGAGGGCAACAAGCCCGGCGAGATGGCGGATTGCTCGGCTCCGTTCACCATTCAGCAGTTCCAGCCTCCGACGGTCACCTGCTCGGCGAATCCCTCGACGGTTGCTCCTGGCGATTCGGCCACAATCACCGCGACCGGAACCAGCCCGCAGAATCGTCCTCTGACCTACAGCTATAGCTCGACGGCTGGATCGGTCACCGGAAACACCTCGACCGCCACCCTCAACACCACTGGCGCTGCTCCGGGAACCATCACCGTGACCGCGAACGTGGTGGACGACAAGGGCCAGTCGGCCTCCTGCACCGCCTCCGTGACGGTCAATGCTCCGCCGCCGCCGCCGGCTCCCACGACGACCAGCCTCTGCTCGATCAACTTCGATCGTGACAAGCGTCGTCCGACCCGCGTCGACAACGAAGCCAAGGCCTGCCTCGATGACGTTGCTCTGAACCTGCAGCGCTCCTCCGATGCCAAACTTGCCGTCGTCGGAAACGCCGCTGGCAACGAGAAGGCCGGAACCAAGGCTGCCGCAGCCCGCGCAGTCAACACGAAGGAGTACCTGGTCACAGAGAAGGGCATCGATGCCAGCCGTATCTCGGTCTATACCGGATCGCAGGACGGCAAGTCGGTCTCCTCCACCCTGATCCCGACCGGGGCGAACTTCGATCAGACCGGCCTCACGGCGGTCGACGAGAGCGAAGTGAAAGCGGTTCCTCGCACTCGCCCGGCGGCTCGTCACCACAGGAAGTAACCAACGCAGTAAGCAGCAGATACGAGAAGCTGGCCGGGATTATTCCCGGCCAGCTTTTTTCGTGTCCAAGTAGTTAACAGACAGAGGAAGCTCAGTCCGATAAACTGAAAGCCAGAATCATGCGACACCTCTATAGACGGACCTCTTTCCTGGCTTTTCTTACTGCCCTGATCTTCTCTCCCGCCCGCACCCAGGCAAGCGCCTCCGATTGGCTCCCCTATGGTCCGGACGGAGGGGACGCGCGAGCTCTGGCAGCCGACCCGCACGACAATCAACATCTCTACCTCGGGGGTGTCAACGGCTGGGTGTACGAGTCGCATAACGGCGGAGCTCAGTGGAAGAGGCTTGCCCGCATCGGTAAACGCGACAATCTGGTTGTGGACAATATCCTAGTCGATCCCACCAGGCCGAGCCGGGTTCTGGTCGGGGCCTGGGCGCTTGGAAATAGCGATGGCGGCCTCTTCCTCAGTGAGGATGGAGGCGTCTCCTGGAAGGAGGTCTCGGATCTGAAAGGACAGTCTGTCCTCGCGCTGGTCGCCTCACCCTCCGATCCTGGCACCTTCGTCGCCGGTACACTCAAAGGCGTCTACAAGACGACCGACAGCGGCGCTCACTGGAAGCTCATCAGCCCGGAGGGCAGCATGGAGCTTCATGAGGTCGAGTCGATTGCAATCGATCCCAAGGACCCCAAGATCATCTACGCCGGAACTTGGCATCTTCCCTGGAAGACGACCGATGACGGTGCTCATTGGTCGAATATTAAAGAAGGTGTGATCGATGATTCGGATGTCTTCTCGATCATCATCGACCCGAAGGATCCCAGCGTCGTCTACGCCAGCGCCTGCTCGGGAATCTATAAGAGCGAGAGCGCGGGCTCCCTCTTCCACAAGATCCAGGGAATCCCATCGACGGCACGGCGTACCCGCGTCCTGATGCAGGACCCAGAGCACCAGAACATCGTCTTCGCCGGCACCACCGAAGGCCTTTACCGCACCACAGACGCGGGCAAGACGTGGACCCGGACCACCGGACCCGAGCTGATTGTCAATGACGTCTATATCGATCCGAAGGACACCAACCGTGTCATGCTGGCCACCGACCGAGGCGGCGTTCTGGTCTCGAACGATGATGGCGCCAGCTTCCGCCCCACCAACTCCGGCTTCTCCTCGCGTCAGATCACCTCCTATGTCGAAGACATCCGTACCCCCGGAACCATCTACGTCGGCCTGGTCAACGACAAGGCCTGGGGAGGCGTCTTTGTCAGCACCAACGGCGGTCTGAACTGGGCCCAAAAGAACACTGGTCTTGAGGCGCATGATGTCTTCAGCCTCGGTCAGGCCTCCGACGGAACCGTCCTCGCAGGGACTCGTCACGGAATCTATCGCCTGGACGGGGAGCTGTGGACGAAGGTCGAAAAGGTCTCGCTCGAGCTTCCGGTGGTGGAGCAGCCTCCAGCCGCAAAGCCCGTGACGGTGCGCAAGAAGGGAGCAGCGGCGAAGAAGGTGGCCCCGAAGGCCATTCCTGTGAAGAAGAAGCCTGCGCCGAAGCCCTTCGACGGCACTGTCTTTGCCTTTGCCCGGGATGGAGAGCAGGTCTTTGCTGCGACCTCTGACGGCATCCTCAAGAGCGTCGATGGGGGGCAGAGTTGGAATCTGGTGACCGATCCCCAGGGACATGTCTGGTACACGATCGCATCTTCGAAGTCGAACATCTTTGCTGCCTCTCTCTCGAAGGCCTCTTATTCGACGGACGACGGTCACACCTGGAGCTCGATCACGCCTCCCGCGGAGTTGACGCAGATCGCCTCGGTCTCGGTCGATGGCTTCGGCGGCCTCTGGATCGGCGGCCGCGAGGGCGTTTATCTCTCTGAGGACAAAGGCGTAACTTGGCAGATTGTAAAGAACCTCTTTATGCGTGACGTCAACAGCATCTTCTACGACGAGAGAGGTCAGCGCATCCTCATAACGGCGAACAGTTCGACCACGATCGCCTTCTCAGCTCACCTTCCTGACAGGAAGGTGAGCTACTGGAATACCGGATGGAACCTCCGCCTGCTCCGTCCAGTAGGGGACCACATGGTTGGGGCAACGCTGTTCGACGGCATCGTCATTCAGCCCGAGATGGTGAACTCGGCCGAGGTCGCGAAGCACTGAAGGTGTGCTTCGTGGCCCTGCCCGAAGGATTAGAATCGTTCTATGAGTACTGCAACAGGCACCTTCAGCCTCTCGTCCTCCTCGCGGCCGCGCCACTCCTTCCAGACTGACGATCGGGCGCTCGAGCCCATCGCTGAAAAAGTGCTCGCAGGACAAAGGCTGGACTTCGAGGACGGAGTCCGCCTGTATCGAAGCGGTGACATCCTCGCCGTGGGCTGGCTCGCCAACTATGTGCGCGAGAAGCTCCATGGAAACATCGCTTACTTCAACGTAAACCGCCACATCAACCCTACCAATGTCTGCGTCGCCTCTTGCAGGCTGTGCGCCTTCGGCCGTAAGAAGGGCGATGCAGGTACCTACACCATGGCGCTCGAGGAGGCATGGGAGACGGCTGGTGCCGGCTACACCGAGGCGGTCACCGAGTTCCATATCGTCGGCGGGCTGCACCCCGACCTCCCCTTCGAATACTTCATGGACCTGGTCCGGGGCCTGAAAGAACGCTTCCCCAAGGTGCACATCAAGGCCTTCACCATGGTCGAGGTGGCATTCCTCGCCAAACGCGGCAAGATGACCATCGCCGAGACGCTTGAGCGGATGAAGGCTGCCGGGGTCGACTCCATGCCGGGCGGCGGCGCCGAGATCTTCGCCGACCGCATCCGCCACATCATCTGCGACCACAAGATCGATGGATCCGAGTGGCTGGAGACCGCGCGTATGGCTCACAAACTCGGCCTCCGCTCGAACGCTACCATGCTCTATGGCCATGTCGAGAACGATGAGGACCGCGTCGACCACCTGATCCGTCTGCGCGAGGTGCAAGACGATACCGGCGGCTTCCAGACGTTTATTCCGCTGGCGTTTCATCCTGACAATACGGCTCTGGCGCACATTCCGCGAACCACCGGGATGCTCGATGTGAGGCAGATCGCCGTCGGCCGGCTGATGCTCGACAATTTTCCGCATATCAAAAGCTACTGGCAGATGGTCTCGCCCAAGATGGCCCAGATCTCGCTTCGCTTTGGAGCGGACGATATCGACGGGACCGTCATCGAAGAGAAGATCTACCATGACGCCGGCGCCACCACCCCTCAGGGACTTCGCCGGAAAGATTTGGTCCGTCTCATCACCGAGGCCGGCCGTGAACCCTTCGAGCGCGACACCATGTATCGCGCCGTCACTCGCACCGAAGATACCTTTACGGTCGCGGTTTAGCTCTTCGCCTCTCTGCGGCTCCCCTTGACAAAGAGAGCTTTTGCCAGAGGGCCTGAGAGAGTCTATATTTTCGACCAAAGTCCACGCGACCGAAGGCGGTTTTGGGGGCTATATTATGATGGTCGAAATAAATGAAGCCACATCCCGCCCAACGTGTCAGGAATGTCTCCTCTCCGGTCACTCCGCACCATGGAGTGAGACGGATCGATCTTTCGTCGGCGCAACTGGCCTCAAGCGAGCTGGCGCGCGACATCAATCGCGACATCGTCCTTGAGTTCATTCGCTTTCGCCAGCCGGTCTCGCGTGTCGATCTGTCACGGCTCTCCGGTCTGCAACCCAGCACCATCTCGGCCATCGTGGAAGACCTGATGGAAGAGGGTTGGGTCAGGGAAGGGGCCGTCGTTCGCGGCGGACGAGGACGACCTTCGACAATGCTGCTGGTAAACGACGACCTCGTCACGCTGGCGTTGGATATCCGCCCCGGTCAGGCCATCGTTGCTGTCGTCGATCTCAGCGGCCACTTCCTGTCTCACGAGACCGTCGTGACCGAGGCGGAGCCACGCGCAGCGATCGCGAAGCTGGTCAAGAAGATGCGCATGTTGCGCTCTAAACACAAAGACAAGACCTTCGAGGGAGTGGGTGTCAGCGTGCCGGGCCGGATCGATCCTGTGACCCACCGCCTCCTGATGGCGCCTAATCTGGGATGGGAAGGATTTGACATCCGAGCTGCCCTGGAAAAAGGGATGGGCCTCCAGGTCGAGATCGACAACGATGCGAACGCCTGCCTGCTCTCCGAGCTTTGGTTTGGTCGTCTTGACGGGATTCGAAACGCCGTCCTAGTTGCGGTCTCCGAGGGGCTGGGTACGGCGATTCTCGCCGGGGGACAGATGCACTCCGGATATAACGGCCTCGCGGGAGAGTTTGGTCATATCCCGGTCGATCCCAAGGGACCGATGTGCGGGTGCGGACAGCGTGGATGCTGGGAGACGGTTGCCTCGTCGCGCGTGGCGCTCGACGCCTATCGCAAGCTCTCCCCTCGGTCGCACGTGGGGGATATCCGGACCTTGCTGCGAATGGCGCAGGATGGCGATGCCGTGGCAGCGAAGGCGATCCGGACACAGGCCGTGGCCCTGGGCCGGGGACTTCGCCTGATCACAGCCGCGCTCTCCCCGGAGCGCATCCTCATCACGGGCGAGCTGACCGCGTGTTGGGAGCTCGTTGGGCCGGTCATCCAACAGGAGCTGCAACGCGGCATGCTCGCCGGACCTCCGCCCCAGCTGACGACAGCGGGCGACGGCTATCTTGCTCGACTGAGCGGCGGGGCGGCCCTGCTCCTGCAGAGGCATTCGCACTACCATCGATCGACCCATGGAACACGCGCGCGAAAGCCGATCAGGAAGGGCCGAGCACAGAAGGTGGAACGCACAAGTAAGGTTTAACGCACAAGTATTCAGTGGCAGCGGAGGGGGAACGATGTATCTCGGAGTGGATTGTGGAACCCAGGGGACTAAGGTTCTCCTGATCGACGGGGAAGGTGCTCCCCTGGGTCGCGGGTACGCCCGCCATGCCCTCATTGAACGCGAGAATGGCGCCCGCGAGCAGGAGCCGCGCTGGTGGGTGGAGGCGATGCAGAGCGCGATCCGGCAGGCTCTGTCGCAGGCTCCGGGAGCGAAGGTGGATGCGCTCGGCGTCTCTGGGCAGCAGCATGGTCTCGTCGTGCTCGATGAGCAGAAGAATGTCATTCGCCCCGCGAAGCTGTGGAACGACACCGAGACCGCGCCCCAGAACGAGGAGCTCGTACAAAGGCTGGGAGGATCGGCCGAGTGTCTGCGGCAGTTCGGAATCATCCCGCTAACTGGTTATACCGCCTCAAAGCTCCTGTGGCTGAAGGAGAACGAGCCTGAGAACTTCGCACGCGTTCGCCACGTTCTTCTCCCGCACGACTACCTGAACTTCTGGCTCACCGGGCAGCTTCGCGCCGAGTTCGGCGACGCCTCCGGAAGCGCCTTCTTCGATGTCCGGAGGCGTTCCTGGTCGCAGGATGTCCTCGACCTCATCGATGGAGGAAGCGGCTTGTTGCGGGACGCTCTTCCCGAGCTGCTTCGTCCGGAGGAGATCGTCGGCACGGTGCGACCCGAAGTGGCCACGGAGCTCGAACTCTCTCCGGACTGCATCGTCTCCTCCGGCGGCGGCGACAACATGATGGGCGCGATCGGGACCGGCAATGTGAAGGAGGGCGTCGTCACCCTGAGTCTGGGTACATCGTCCACCGTCTACTCCTTCCGCAACGATCCCGTGGCGGATGCCACGGGATCAGTCGCCTCATTCTGCTCCTCCAGCGGAGGCTGGCTACCGCTTGTCTGCACGATGAACGCAACCAACGTCGTCACCCAGACCATGGCTCTCCTGTCGAAGACCGTCGACGATCTCGATGGTGCGCTCTCCTCTGCGCAGCCCGGAGCCGATGGCCTGGTCTTCGTGCCATTTCTGAATGGAGAGCGCACACCCGATCTGCCTCGTGCCCGAGGCTCCATCGTCGGCATCTCCTCAAACAACTTCACGGGTGATAATCTCATTCGCGCCGCGGTCGAAGGCGTAAGCTTTGGAATCCTCAACGGGCTCGACCTGATCCTCGCCGGCAAATCTCCCGAGGTGATCTTCGCCATCGGCGGCGGTGCCCGTTCCCGGCAGTGGAGACAGCTTCTGGCTGACGCGACAGGAGCCACCATCCAGGTTCCTGCCGAAGAAGAGGCTGGAGCCCTCGGAGCCGCCATGCAGGCCATGTATGTCTTTCAACGGCAGGCGGGAGCTCCGATGAGCTTCAGTGAGATCGCCGACCGCTGCGTTCGGCTTTCCACCGATGGCCAGCAGACCCCGCGTGCTGGCCTCAAAGACGCCTACCGCCAGGCGATGGAACGATATCGCGGCGTGCTGAACGAGTATTACCTCCATAAGAATTGACAGGCGTGAAAGCGGGTCCATATTATTTCGCGACGAATAATAATCACCATCTTCGGCACCTGTTAGGGTAATCGTGATGCCACACATCTTCGCGCCTCTGCTGTTGTTCTTCGCGTCCCGTCAGCTTACGGTGCTGTCTCCGATCGATATCGCGGTCCTCGCCCTTTACTTCGTTGTGGTCATCTTTATTGGCTTCTACGTGAAAGGCTCGACGAACACCAGCGAAGAGTTCTTTCTTGCCGGCAGGGAGATGTCCGCGTGGATTGCGGGCCTCAGCTTCGTCTCCGCCAATCTGGGCTCGCTCGAGCTGATGGGATGGGCGGGCGCGGCCTATCAGTATGGAATCCTGGCCGCGCACTGGTACTGGATCGGCGCCATTCCGGCGATGCTCTTTCTCGGCATCGTGATGATGCCCTTCTACTACATCTCGAAGACGCACTCCGTCCCCGGATACCTTCAGCTTCGCTTCGGTGAAGGAGCCCGAAGCGTCAGCGCAGTCTCTTTTGCCCTGATGACCGTGCTGATGAGCGGCGTCAACATGTACTCGATGGCACTGGTGATGAAGGTCGTACTCGGATGGAACATCAGCTTCTCTATCTGGATCGGTGCCGTCACCGTGGCCATCTATGTCATGCTGGGTGGGCTTCGCTCGGCCATCATCAACGAGGTTCTTCAGTTTGTCCTGATCTGGGCAGGAGCCGCGCTGATCCCCATCCTCGGCCTGATCGAGGCCGGCGGCTGGTCGAACCTCAAGGCCCAGATCGCCGCCAACCTGGGCTCGAACGATTACACCCATCTCTGGAGCACGCTAGGCCACTTCAAAGACAATCCCATGGGAGTTCACTGGACCGGAATCGTCTTCGGTCTCGGCTTCGTCATCAGCTTCGGCTATTGGACGACCGACTTCCTCGTCGTGCAGCGCGTGCTTTCGGCCAACAATCTCCGCGCGGCCAAGATGGCTCCGATCATCGGCGCCGCATTCAAGATGGCCGTGCCCCTGATCGTCATCGTCCCCGGACTCCTGGCGCTTACGGTCCTCAAGAATCCCGACGGCAGCATCATGCACCTGGTCGGGGAAGACGTGGCCGCCGCAACCGGCCAGCACAGCTACAACGAAGTCCTTCCCCTGATGCTGATCCGCTACTGCGGCCCGGGGCTTCTCGGGCTTGGAATCACGGCCCTCGTCGCCGGCTTCATGAGCGGAATGGCCGGCAACGTCAGCGCCTTCTCCACTGTCTGGACCTATGACCTCTACGGTGCCTACATGAAGAAGAACGCGCCCGACAGCCACTACGTCTCCATGGGCCGCTGGTCGACGATCGTGGGCATGCTGCTCTCGGTGGGAACAGCGTATCTCGTCGCCAACGCCGCAAGCATCATGGACTACGTCCAAGCGCTGTTCAGCTTCTTCATCGCGCCGCTCTTTGGCACCGTCGTCCTGGGAATGCTCTGGAAGCGTGCTACGAGCGCCGGAGGCTTCTGGGGGCTGCTCGCTGGCACCGTCTCTTCGATCGCGATGTGGATCTGGGTCCAGCGTGACGCAGGGGCGTTGCAGTACATCGCTCTCTCGCCTGACGCCAAGCCCATGGCCGAAAACCTCTATCGCGCGCTCTGGAGCTTCGTCATCTGCGTCGTCATCACCTTCGTCGTCAGTATGCTGACGAAGCCGACTCCTGTGGCCCAGCTCGCAGGGCTTGTCTACGGAGCCACAGAGATTCCGGACGATGGCGCAGATGCCCTTTGGCAGAGGCCCATCTTCTGGGCCATCATCGTCATCGTCGTCTTCTTTATCTTGAACCTGATCTTCTGGTAGGGAGCAAACATTATGGCTGAAGGTACAGGACGCGGAGAAAAACTCTCTATCTGGTTCTTTGTCGGGCTTCTTCCGCTGCTCTATGGCCTGATCCTCGTGCCCTACGGAGCCTGGGAGGCGATGGGTCACGAGGCTCCCACAACCCTTCACCAGCTCCACCCCACGCTATGGTGGGGCATCCTTCTTCTGATCTTTGGGGTTTATTACACGATCCGTTTCCGGCCTGGCAAAGGCTGATCATCAACGCCGCTCGCGGCATCGATAAAAGTAATGGGGGAAATATGGGAAGACAGATGACATTCGGCGTTATAGTAGGGAACCGCGGATTCTTTCCGAGCCATCTGGCGGCGACCGGAAGGACCGAGATGATCGCCGCCATCGAGCGGCAGGGACATAAAGCCATCGTCACCACGCCGGAGCAGACCGCCTTCGGCGCGGTCGAGACCTACTCCGAGGCCAGGATCTGCGCCGATCTCTTCCAGCAGCACGCGCGCGAGATCGACGGCATCATCATCACGCTTCCAAACTTCGGCGAAGAGCGCGGACTCGCCGACGCCATCCGGCTCGCTAATCTGAACGTTCCCATCCTCATTCAGGCCACGCCTGATGACGCCGGTAAGATGACCATCGCCTTCCGCCGCGACAGCTTCTGCGGAAAGATGTCGATCTGCAACAACCTTCGCCAGTATGGCATCCCGTATTCCCTCACGACGCTGCACACCGAAGCGCCTGACTCCGAGCAGTTCACCGCCGACCTCCAGTCCTTCGCCGCCACCTGCCGCATCGTCCGTGGCTTCCGCAACCTCCGGATTGGCGCCATCGGCGCCCGGCCTGCGGCGTTCAACACCGTGCGCTACTCCGAAAAGCTGCTCGAGAAAAGCGGCATCACCGTCGACACGCTCGACCTCAGTGAGGTGATCGGCCGCATCCATCGCCTGCCCGACGAGGAGCACGATGTGCAGGAGAAGCTCTCCGCCATCAAGAGCTATCTCCCCACGCAAGAGGTGCCCGAGCCGGCGCTCGTCAAGATGGCCAAGCTCGGCGTCGTCATCGACGGCTGGATGAAGTCCAACTCGCTCGATGTTACCTCCGTGCAGTGCTGGACTTCGATGGAGGAGTTCTTCGGCATCGTGCCCTGCACGGTGATGAGTATGATGAGCGAGAAGCTTTTACCCTCGGCCTGCGAGGTCGACACCATGGGAACCCTCTCCATGCACGCCCTCGCGCTCGCCAGCGAGACTCCTTCGGCATTGCTCGACTGGAACAATAACTACGGAACCAACCCCGACAAGGCCGTCTGCTTTCACTGCTCCAACCTGCCCAAGCACTTCTTCCGCGAGGGCGTGAAGATGGACTTCCAGCAGATCATCGCCGGAACCGTAGGCAAAGACAACACTTTCGGTACCCTCGACGGTCAGGTCAAGGCGGGCGCGATGAGCTTCGTCCGCTTCTCTACCGACGAGTTCAGCGGCACCATTAAGGGCTATGCAGGGCAGGGAGCCTTCACCGACGATCCGCTCCAGACCTTCGGCGGCGCCGGCGTGGTCGAGATTCCGAACATGCAGAAGCTGCTGCACTATATCTGTGAGAACGGCTTCGAGCATCATGTGGCGGCCAACTTCGCGCATGTAGCGGCTCCGGTTCGCGAGGCGGCCGAGAAATATCTCGGCTGGCCTATGTACCTTCACGGCTAACGGCTAGAGGATAGGCGCTGCCGCGCAGTGGGCCCGCGCGGCAGCGCAAAATCTCTTGCACAAAACCAGTTTTTGAGGCAGAATCGAAAGAGCGTATCAACTCACCGTTGAGACCAGTCGATAACCACGTCCCGGAGAAGAAGCCGAGTGAGGTGGGAGATGAGGAAAGATGGCAAGGAAGATCTCCAAGAATCTGACGAAGGCGCGTGCGCTCGTTGAGCCCCGTCCTTACGTTCTGGCGGATGCAGTTCCGCTCCTTCAAAAGGCAAAGTACGCCAAGTTTGACGAGACGGTCGATCTCACTCTGCGTCTGGGCGTCGATCCCCGGCACGCCGATCAGATGGTCCGCGGTACCGTCGTTCTACCCCATGGTCTGGGCAAGACCAAGGTGGTCGCTGTGATCGCCTCGGGCGACAAGGTTCGCGACGCCGAGGCTGCGGGAGCCGAGTTCTTCGGCGGCGAAGAGTTGGTCGAGAAGATCCAGAAGGAAAACTGGACCGCATTCGATGCCCTGATTGCGACCCCAGACATGATGAAGTCGGTCGGACGTCTGGGTAAGGTGCTCGGTCCCAAGGGGCTGATGCCTAACCCGAAGACTGGAACCGTGACCACGGACGTGGCCGGAGCGGTCAAGGAGATCAAGGCCGGTAAGGTTGAGTTCCGCACCGACAAGACCGCTCTCGTGCATGTTCCCGTGGGCAAGCTCTCCTTCGATCCGCAAAAGCTGATCGATAATGCGTCGACGGTCATCTCGAGCGTGGTCAAGGCGAAGCCGGCTGCGGCGAAGGGCAAGTACATCAAGGGTGTAACTCTCAGCTCGTCGATGGGCCCTGGCATTCAGCTGGACTATGCGGCTGCCGAGGCTGCTGGCAAGGCGTAAGCGCCCGGTTTACTTGGGTTAGACGGTTTTCCGGTCGCAAGGCGCGACAAACATTTTCAGCTGGCGATTGAGGCTAGCAGTGAAGGTTAGGATTTTTATGGCACTGTCCAGATCACAGAAGTCGAATAAGGTAAAGAAGCTTGCGGCAGAGCTGGAGACCTCGACCTCGGCCATTCTCGGTACGTTTACCGGGTTGACGGCGTCGAAGGACTTCGACCTGCGCAAGACGGTTCGCGCGGCAGGCGGAAGCTACCACGTAGTGAAGAATAAGCTGGCCCGCATCTCGGGCGAGGGAACCAAGATCGAGGCCGCGCTCCAGGGGCTCAAGGGCGTCACCTCTGTGGCCTACACCTCGGGCGATCCTGTCGCCCTGGCCAAGGCGCTCTCAACCTGGGTGAAGGATAACTCGGAGTTCACTTTCAAGCTGGGAATTGTGGACGGCAAGGTCATCACCGTTCAGGAGATCGGCGAGTTGGCGACTATGCCGGGCAGGGAAGAGATCTTCGCTAAGCTTCTCTTCCTCATCAATGCCCCGGCGCAGCGCCTGGCTACGGTCATCAATGCCACCGGCCGCGATCTGGCCGTGGTGATCAACCAGGGCGTCGAGAAGGAGAAGTTCGCCGGATCGGCTGCAGCGCCTGACTCGGCTCCTGCATCTGTGGAGAAAGCGGAGGCGCCAGCAGCGGAAGCAGGGGTTGTCCCGGCTGCCGAGGTTGAGGCAGCGCACGTTGAGGAGTCGGCCGCAGGTGAGCAGCCTTCCGGAGCGGCGCAGCCTGAGAATGCGACGGCATCGCAGGGTGGCGAGGCGGCAGATACCGCTCCCGCCGAGGGGTAAGCGCAAATTTCGTCCCGTTTGATTTGGGTGCGCTGGTCTGGGCGCTACGGAAACCCGAATCGGGCAGGACAACCGGAGCGGAGCAAAGCTTCGGAGAGGTAATTGGCAGTATAAGTTCAGAAGGAATTGGAGAATAAAATGGCGGATATTCAGCAGTTGGAAGATTCGATTGTTAGCCTGAGCCTGCTCGAGGCTTCGGCTCTGGTCAAGAAGCTCGAGGAGCGCCTCGGCGTCTCAGCTGCGGCGGCGGCCGTGGCGGCGGCTCCCGCGGCTGGCGGCACGGCGGCGGCGGCCCCGGTTGAGGAGAAGACCGAGTTTACGGTTATCCTCAAGGATGCGGGCGCGAACAAAATCAACACCATCAAGGCTGTGCGCGAAGTCACCGCCCTTGGCCTCAAGGAAGCCAAGGATCTGGTCGACGGAGCCCCCAAGCCCTTGAAGGAGAACATCTCGAAGGATGACGCGGCTGCCATCGCCAAGAAGTTCGAAGGCGTCGCGACGGTCGAGATCAAGTAACCTCCACGCAGTTGCACAACCTGGCGGAACGAGTTATTCTTGTAAGGAAGATTCGTTCCGCCTAGTTGCATCTCTGTCGGCGGATTGGTTAGTAGATAAAGGCTACGGTGGTAATCCGGTCCATCCTCATCGAATGAGAGGGGTTAAGGGGCCGGCCATCATGCGTCTCAAGCGGCGGATGCGCATGGTGTAACGGTTTCAGGTTGGCGGCAGCAGATTTTGGGGCAGGCGAGCCTCAAATGGCGGCAGAAATTTCTATTCATACGATCGGAACAGTGCACAAGTCGATCTTTGCGCTCGTGGGATACGCTGTCCCATCGAGCGCGTTGCCGTGTTTTCGGCTACCCGAGATGCGCGGATTTGGGTCTATTTTATAGCTGCTATGCAATCTGTACGCGTTCCTTATAGCAGATTCAATCGGTATTGGACGAGTTGAATACTGTGAAAAGTCTTTGAAGGTTTTCATTTGTGGGAGTTTTTGTCGCCCGGTGAAAGGGCGACCGTAGATTTTGCGCACGGAATCCCCGTAGTCGAGGACGGCGGGATCCGAAGAAACCAGAGGCGCAAGTGAAGGTTCAACCAGGAGAGTCAGGACCGGGGCTCTCCCCCTTCAAATGGGCGATCTTTTAGAGATCGTTCCGATGATGGGTCCTCGAAGGTACTGATTCAGGAGAGAGCATGTCCAGTGAAATGCGCGCGATCCGCAGCCGTCTTGATTTTTCCAAAATTCCAACCGCAATCGAAATTCCCAACCTCATCGAGGTTCAGCGCCGCAGCTACGAGCGCTTCCTGCAGATGGATAAGCTTCCGCAGGAGCGCGAGGACAATGGCCTGCAGTCGGTCTTCACCTCGGTCTTTCCTATCACTGACTTCCGTAACGTCTCGGAGCTCGAGTTTGTCGATTATTCGATCGGCAACTGGGAGTGCAAGTGCGGCTACCTGAAGGGGCTCAACCATCTGCGCACGGCCTGCGTCAACTGCGGCCACATGGTCATCACCGACCCCTTCCACCCGGGCGACGTGCTTTGCAACTTCTGCGGAACCTACAACAAGAACACCCCTGACTTCTGCACCAAGTGCGGGGACCCTGTCGGCCTGCAGCTGAAGTACGATCAGGCCGAGTGCGAAGAGCGCGGCATGACCTACTCGGCCCCGCTCAAGGTCACCATCCGCCTGAAGATCTACGACAAGGACCTGGAGACCGGCGTCAAGACCCTGCGCGACATGAAGGAGCAGGAGGTCTTCTTCGGTGACATCCCGCTGATGTCGGCCAATGGAACCTTCATCGTCAACGGAACCGAGCGCGTCATCGTCTCGCAGCTCCACCGCTCGCCCGGCGTCTTCTTCGAGACTGCCAACAACCGCACCTACTTCCTCGGCAAGATCATCCCCTACCGCGGCAGCTGGGTCGAGTTCGAGTACGATCAGAAGAACACCCTCTACGTTCGCATCGACCGCAAGCGCAAGTTCCTCGGAACCATCTTCCTGCGCGCCCTCGGCCTGCGCACCGACGAGGAGATCCTCAAGACCTTCTACACGGTCGATACGATCAACGTGAAGGAAGGGAAGCTCTTCTGGAAGGTCGCCGCCGAAGGCACCTCGACCAACCTGCAGGGGACCCGTCCCGCCGGCGCCATCACCGTGAAGGGCGAAGAGATCGCCCCTGCCACGCGCAAGATCTCAGGCCACGCTCTTAAGGCTCTGCGCGCGGCCAATGTTGAGGCGGTCGAGGTCGAGACCTCGGAGTTCGATGGCGCCATGGCCGCCGCCGACGTCGTCGATCTCACCACCGGCGAGCTGCTCTACGAGGCCAACCAGGAGCTCACCGCCGACAAGCTGCACAAGATTCTGCAGTCCGGCGTCGCCTCCTTCGAGGTCTTCTTCCCCGAGCGCGACGACGTGGGCACCATCATCACCAATACTCTGCGCCGCGACTCGGTGCGCAAGCCCGAAGAGGCTCTCATCGAGATCTACCGCAAGTTGCGTCCGGGCGACCCGCCGACCCTCGACACCGCCACCGCTCTCTTCGAGGGAATGTTCTTCGACGCGCGCAAGTACGACTTCTCGCGCGTCGGCCGCCTGAAGTTCAACATCAAGCTGTACGAGAATGCAGATGCCACCGGTCTCGACCGTCGCACGCTCACGCCCGAGGACTTCTACGGCACCATCCGGTACCTGCTCAAGCTGCGCAAGAACATCGGAGTCGTCGACGATATCGATCACCTCGGCAACCGCCGCGTTCGCGCCGTCGGTGAGCTCATGGAGAACCAGTTCCGCATCGGCCTGGTCCGCATGGAGCGAGCCATCAAGGAGAAGATGTCGGTCTACCAGGAGATGTCGACGGCGATGCCGCACGACCTCATCAATGCGAAGCCCGTCATGGCGGCCATCCGCGAGTTCTTCGGCTCCTCGCAGCTCTCGCAGTTCATGGACCAGACTAACCCGCTCTCCGAGATCACGCACAAGCGCCGTCTTTCGGCCCTTGGGCCCGGTGGACTTTCTCGTGAAAGAGCAGGCTTCGAGGTTCGCGACGTGCACCCGACCCATTACGGTCGTATCTGCCCGATCGAAACCCCGGAAGGTCCGAACATCGGTCTTATCTCCTCGCTGAGCTGCTTTGCCCGCATCAACGAGTACGGCTTCATCGAGTCGCCGTACCGTCGCGTCAAGGACGGACGTGCGCTCGACTACGTCGCCGTCTCGAACGCCGGTGAGAGCGGTCTGCGTCAGGGCGACTACCTCGAAATCACCGAGGCTAGGAAGCTCAACGACCAGCTGAAGAAGGACAAGAAGCGCACGATGGACCTGGTTCCATTCAGCTTCTATCTCTCGGCCTGGGAAGAAGACCGCCACACCATCGCGCAGGCGAACATCGAGCTCGACGAGGAGCAGAAGATCGTTCAGGACATCGTCGATGCCCGCCGTCAGGGCAACTTCATCCTGGTCAACAAGGCCGAGGTAGACTACGTCGACGTCTCGCCGAAGCAGCTGGTCTCGGTCGCCGCCTCACTGGTTCCCTTCCTCGAGCACGACGACGCCAACCGCGCCCTGATGGGAGCGAACATGCAGCGCCAGTCTGTTCCTCTGCTGGTCGCCGAGGCTCCGTTCGTCGGAACCGGCATGGAGGGCGTCACTGCCCGCGACTCCGGCGCCGTCATCCTGGCCAAGCGCAACGGCATCGTGGATTCGGTCGACTCCGAGCGCATCATCATCCGCGTCGAGGGCGAGCATCATCCCACGCAGCTCTCGCGTGAGGTCGGTTCCGACATCTACCAGCTCACGAAGTTCAAGCGCTCCAACCAGAACACCTGCATCAACCAGAAGCCGGTGGTCCGCAAGGGCGACCGTGTCCTCAAGGGGCAGGTGATCGCCGATGGTCCGTGCACGGAGCAGGGCGAGCTCGGCCTTGGACGCAACGTTCTGGTGGCCTTCATGCCCTGGCGCGGCTACAACTTCGAGGACGCGATCCTGATCTCCGAAAAGCTGGTCCGCGAGGACTACTACACCTCGATCCACATCGAGGAGTTCGAGATCGAGGCCCGCGACACCAAGCTGGGGCCGGAAGAGATCACGCGGGATATCCCGAACGTCTCCGAGCACGCCCTGCGTGACCTGGACGAGAGCGGAATCATCCGCATCGGCGCCAAGATCTCGCACAACGACATCCTTGTCGGCAAGGTCACTCCGAAGGGCGAGACCCAGCTCACTCCTGAGGAGAAGCTGCTTCGCGCCATCTTCGGCGAGAAGGCCGGCGACGTTCGCGACGCCTCCTTGACCTGCCCTCCCGGAATAGAGGGAACGGTCGTCGACGTCCGCATCTTCTCCCGCAAGGGACAGGAGAAGGACGAGCGCGCCAAGCAGATCGAGCAGGAGCAGATCGAGAAGCTCGAGCGCAACCTCGCCGATGAGATCCGTATTCTCACCGACGAGCGCCTTAAGCGTCTCGAGGCCATCCTCGGCGGCAAGGAGGTCCTGGCCGACCTGCACGACGAGCGCACCAACAAGAAGCTGCTCTCGAAGGGCGAGGTTCTCAACCGCGACACCATCGAGTTGATCTCGACCCGCAACCTGAAGCGTATCCGCTACGCCGACAAGGATCCGCGCGTCAACGAGCAGATCGACGAGATCGAAGAGATGACCTCGCGCCAGATCGACGTTCTGCGCAAGATCACCAACGAGAAGATCGGCAAGATGTCCAAGGGCGACGAACTCGCTCCGGGCGTCATCAAGATGGTCAAGGTCTACATCGCCATGAAGCGCAAGCTCTCAGTCGGCGACAAGATGGCCGGACGCCACGGCAACAAGGGTGTCATCGCCCGCATTCTGCCCGAGGAGGATATGCCGTACCTCCCCGACGGAACTCCGGTCGAGATCGTCCTCAATCCGCTAGGTGTGCCCTCTCGTATGAACGTCGGTCAGATCCTCGAGACGCATCTGGGCTGGGCCGCTCATGAGCTCGGCCAGCAGGTCGCCGAGGCCGCCGCGAAGATGCAGTCGGCCGCCGAGGTCCGCGAGCTCTTCAAGGCGCGCTTCGAAGGAACCGCCGCTCTCAACCAGCTTCTGACGCTCGACGACGAGCAGACCCTGCGCGTCGCCGCCGGTATGAAGCGCGGCATCTGGTTCGGAACCGCGGTCTTCGACGGAGCCCGCGAGAACGAGATCAAGGCCCTGCTGAAGTCCGCCGGATTGCCGAGCTCGGGCAAGACCCCCCTGCATGACGGGATGACGGGCGACGAGTTCGAGCAGCCCGCCACGGTCGGCTACATCTACATGCTGAAGCTCTCGCACCTTGTCGACGACAAGATCCACGCGCGTTCCATCGGGCCGTACTCGCTGATCACCCAGCAGCCGCTGGGAGGAAAGGCACAGTTCGGCGGACAGCGCTTCGGAGAGATGGAGGTCTGGGCCCTCGAGGCTTACGGCGCGGCCTACATCCTGCAGGAGCTCCTCACGGCGAAATCCGACGACGTCTACGGCCGCACCAAGATCTACGAGGCCATCGTCAAGGGCGAGGCCGCGATCGAGCCCGGTGTGCCGGAGTCGTTCAACGTTCTCATCCGCGAGCTTCAGTCGCTTTGCCTCGACGTGGAGCTGGTCAAGCAGTCCGACTCGAAGAAGCAACCGGTGCCGGCCATCGCCGCCGCCGACTAACGAAAGGCAGCTGGCCCGGGGAGAACGCCACGCCGCGTCTCCCCGGGCGCCACTCACCTTTTACGAGTGGCAAAGACAATCGAAATCGAGCAACAGCTTCAGAACGACGGCAAACCGATGCGCCGAGAGTCATCGCCAGATTGAGTAACCGCAGCCCACGCTGCACTGCATGCGCAGGAAATAAGGGAGACGCCAAATATGTTCCGCTCCAGCCCCTTCGAACTGACCGGTCCGATCGCTGACTTCGACGCGATCAAGATTCAGCTTGCCAGCCCCGAAAAGATTCGCAGCTGGTCCCACGGCGAAGTCACCAAGCCTGAAACCATCAACTACCGCACCTTCAAGCCCGAGCGCGACGGCCTCTTCTGCGCCCGCATCTTCGGACCCATCACCGACTGGGAGTGCCTCTGCGGCAAGTACAAGCGCATGAAGCACCGCGGCGTCATCTGCGACAAGTGCGGCGTCGAGGTTACCCTCTCGAAGGTACGGCGCGAGCGTCTCGGACATATCGAGCTCGCCTCGCCCTGCTCGCACGTCTGGTTCTTCAAGGGCCTGCCTTCGCGTATCGGCCACCTGCTCGATATCTCCCTGCGCGAGCTCGAGGCAGTCCTCTACTTCGAATCGTACGTCGTCGTCGATCCAGGCGACGCTCCGGTTAAGGAGCGCGAGGTCATCAAGGACGAGACCAAGTTCCGTGAGCTCGATCAGCAGTACCGTCCCACGGGCTTCAAGGCCATGATGGGCGCCGAGGCGATCAAGGAGTTGCTCAAGCGCGTCGATGTCGCCGAGCTCGCCACCGAGTTGCGTGAGCGCATGAAGCAGGAGGCCTCGCTCCAGAAGAAGCTCAAGTACTCCAAGCGCCTCAAGATCGTCGAGGCCTTCCGCAAGTCCGACAACAAGCCGGAGTGGATGATCCTCGACGTGATCCCCGTCATTCCGCCTGAGCTTCGTCCCCTGGTGCCATTGGACGGCGGTCGCTTCGCCACCTCGGACCTCAATGATCTCTACCGCCGCGTGATCAACCGCAACAACCGCCTCAAGAAGCTCATGGATCTCCATGCGCCTGAGGTCATCGTGCGCAACGAAAAGCGCATGCTGCAGGAGGCCGTCGACGCTCTGTTCGACAACGGCCGCCGCGGCCGTGTGCTGCGTGGCGCCAACAACCGTCCGTTGAAGTCGCTCTCCGACACCCTCAAGGGCAAGCAGGGCCGCTTCCGTCAGAACCTGCTCGGCAAGCGCGTCGACTACTCAGGACGTTCCGTGATCGTCGTTGGTCCCGAGCTGAAGCTGCACCAGTGCGGTCTTCCCAAGAAGATGGCGCTCGAGCTCTTCAAACCCTTCATCTATCACCGTCTCGAGCAGACCGGCCACTGCACCACCATCAAGCAGGCCAAGGAGATGGTGGAGCTGCAGGACCCGATCGTCTGGGACATCCTCGAAGAGGTCATCAAGGACCATCCGGTCCTGCTGAATCGCGCCCCGACTCTGCACCGTCTCGGTATCCAGGCGTTTGAGCCCGTCCTCGTCGAGGGCAAGGCCATCAAGATTCACCCGCTCGTCTGCACCGCCTTCAACGCGGACTTCGACGGCGACCAGATGGCCGTGCACATCCCGCTCTCGCCCGAGGCGCAGATCGAGGCCTCCGTGCTGATGCTCGCATCGCACAACATTCTCTCGCCCGCCAGCGGTCACCCCATCACGGTGCCGACGCAGGATCTCGTGCTTGGTCTCTATTACCTGACCAAGGCCAAGGTGAATGCGAAGGGAGAAGGCCGCGTCTTCGCCAATATCGAAGAGGTGCTGATGGCGCTCGAGGCCCAGCAGGTCGAAACCCTGACCCCGATTCGTCTTCGCTACACCGGCCCTGTGCTCGACATGACTACGGCCTATGACGATCAGGACATCCTGCACACCGAGCCGGTCGAGTTCAACAAGCAGTTCATCAACACGACGGTCGGCCGCGCCATCCTGAACGACGCTCTTCCTGAGGGCATGCCATACATCAACGGCCTGCTCAAGAAGAAGGGAATCGGCCAGCTGGTCAACTACTGCTACCTGAACCTCGGCCTCGAGGTCACCGTCAAGACGCTCGACCGTATCAAGGACCTCGGCTTCCGTTACGCCACCCGTTCCGGCCTCTCTGTGGGCCTCGACGACATGGTCATCCCGGAGTCGAAGTACACCGTCGTCTCCGAGGCGGAGAAGCAGGTCATCAACGTCCAGCAACAGTACCTTGACGGTGCCATCACCAACGGCGAGCGCAACAACAAGGTCATCCAGATGTGGTCCGGCGTCACCGAGAAGGTGGCCGACGAGATGTTCAACAACATGAAGCGTGCGGACAAGGAAGGAGCCATGAACCCGATCTACATCATGGCCGACTCCGGTGCCCGTGGTTCGAAGCAGCAGATCCGTCAGCTCTCCGGCATGCGCGGTCTGATGGCCAAGCCTTCGGGCGAGATCATCGAGACCCCGATCACGGCGAACTTCCGCGAAGGTCTCACCGTGCTCCAGTACTTCATCTCGACCCACGGTGCTCGTAAGGGGCTGGCCGATACTGCGCTCAAGACTGCGGACTCGGGCTACCTCACCCGCCGCCTCGTCGACGTGGCGCAGGATGTCATCATCTCGCAGAACGATTGCGGCACGGTGGAAGGCATCTACGTCACTCCGATCATCGAAGCCGGCGAGACCATCGAGCCCCTGCGCGACCGTATCATCGGCCGCGTCTCGCTCGAGAAGCTGAAGGACTTCGAAGGCAAGACCATCGTCGATATCAACCAGGAGATCGACGAGGATCTCGCCAGCGCCATCCAGGCGGCCGGCATCGAGAAGGTGAAGATCCGCTCCGTGCTCACCTGCGAGTCCAAGCGCGGCGCCTGCATCCTCTGCTACGGCCGCAACCTCGGCTCGGGCAAGATGGTCGAGATGGGCGAGGCCGTCGGCGTCATCGCGGCGCAGTCTATCGGCGAGCCCGGAACCCAGCTCACCATGCGTACCTTCCACATCGGCGGCACCGCATCCCGCGTCTCCGACACCTCGCACATCGAGGCCAAGAACGCCGGATCGGTGCGCTTCATCAACCTGGTCACCGTTCGCTCCAAGTCCGGCGACCTGGTCGCGATGAACCGGAACGGCTCCATCGCCATCATCGACGACAAGGGCCGTGAGAAGGAGCGCTACGCCATCGTCTACGGCGCCAAGCTGAAGGTCGAGGACGGTGCCGTCGTCGCTCTCGGCGACCGGCTCGGCGAGTGGGATCCCTACACTTTCTCGATCCTCACCGAGATCGCCGGCACGGTCCAGTTCAAGGACCTGCAGGAGGGCGTCACCCTGCACGAAGAGATCGACGAGGTCACCGGCCTCTCGCGTCTCGTTGTCGCTGACTCGCCCGACGAGAAGCGTCAGCCTACCATCCTCATCAAGTCCGCGCAGGGCAACAAGCGCTACCTGATGCCGAGCCGTGCTCACCTCATGGTGGTCGATGGCGACGAGATCTTCCCCGGCGACGTCCTCGCCAAGATCCCGCGCGAGACCACCCGCACCAAGGACATCACCGGCGGTCTGCCGAGGGTCGTCGAGCTGTTCGAGGCGCGCAAGCCGCGTGACCCCGCAATCATCTCGAAGATCGACGGCGTGGTTCGCTTCGGCGATGTCTCCAAGGGGCAGCGCAAGGTCTACGTCACCGCCGACAACGGGCAGGAAGAGGAGTACTCGGTTCCGCGCGGTGTCTACGTCAACGTGCAGGAGGGCGAACGCCTCCGTGCCGGTGATGCACTCATCGACGGTCCCCGCAACCCGCACGACATCCTCGAGGTGCTCGGTGAGCGCGCTCTGCAGCAGTACCTGGTGAATGAAATCCAGGAGGTCTACCGTCTGCAGGGTGTGGCCATCTCCGACAAGCACATCGAGACCATCGTCCGGCAGATGCTCCGCTGGGTGAAGATCGAGGATGTGGGCGACACCACCTTCCTCGTCGACGAGCAGACCGACCGCTTCCGCTTCAACGCGGAGAACCAGCGCGTGCTGATGACCGGGGGACGTCCTGCCATCGGCCGCTCGCTCCTGCTGGGCATCACCAAGGCGTCGCTGTCGACCGATAGCTTCATCTCGGCTGCCAGCTTCCAGGAGACCACCCGCGTCCTCACCGAAGCCTCGATCAGCGGCAAGGTCGACACGCTGCGTGGCCTCAAGGAGAACGTCATCGTCGGCCGTCTTATCCCGGCCGGCACGGGCATGGAGTACTACCGCGACGTTCAGCTCTCCCCCGAGCTCGAAGAGGCGGCAGCCCAGGTCCAGGCCGAGGTCCAGGAGGCGCACGACGCCGAAGAGCGCGAGCTCGAGGCGATGCGCATGGAAGGCGAGCAGGAAGAGATGGCAGCTGAATAAGTCCTGGTGCGCACGGCGGAACGCTCTTCGCGGCAAACAACAAAAACGGCAGAGCCTTCGGGCTCTGCCGTTTTGCTTTCTACAGGATAGCTGTGATTTGCCACTATGCCGAATTGACCATGGCATAATGGTATTGGAGGTTCAAAAATGACTGCGGCAGCCCGGAAGATCGCTGAATGGCTTGGCACTGAGCCGGCAAACGAACTGGATTTAGCCAGAACTGTCCGTCGTGGTCTGCCGCTGACCACCCAGATTGCCATGCTGGAGCATGGGATCACCAAGGACGAGTTTCACCACATCGTCATTCCTCTCCGCACGTTTCGGCACCGGAAGGAGCGACTCAACAAGGGCCTTGATGAGCTGCTCTCCGCCGACGAGTCGGATAAAGCGCTCCGGGTCGCGAGAGTTCTCGCTCTCTCCGAACGTGTCTTTGCCAACCGGGAGAAGGCGCTCTCCTGGATGAGACAGCCCAAAAAGCGCTTCGAAGGCGAAACTCCGATGCTGATGCTTCAGACCGAGGCGGGAGCCAGGCTGGTCGAAGAGATGTTGGTCCAGATCGACGAAGGCATGTTTGCCTGATGATCCTATGGAGAATCAGCAACTACGCCGATCTGCTGGGGATCGGCGGGATGCAGGCGTCCGGAAGATGGCACACCGCGGGCAGGCCGATCGTCTATCTTGCCGAAAATCCAGCATCGGCTCTGCTTGAAACTCTGGTTCACCTTGAGATCGATGAAGAGCATCGCCCTGATACCTTTCAGCTTTTGAAGATCGACGCGCCGGAGGGAATCAGCAGCGAAGAGACGAGTTTAGAGTCGTTGCCCGCTGACTGGAAGCGTGACGAGGACATCACTCGTGGAATCGGAGACGAGTGGCTGCTCCGGTCCTCGAGTGCCCTTATGCGAGTTCCGTCCGTCATTGCTCCTGAGACCTGCAACTGGCTCCTCAATCCTAGGCATGCGGAGGCGGCCTCCCTGAAGATCGTTCACGTCGAGAGACCTCTTTATGACAGCAGATTATTCTCGTAGGTCTCCTCATGTTGGGTGGAGGATAGGCGCTGCCGCGCGGGCGCCCTACGCGGGCAGCGCGCCCTTCGTGAGGTTGTATACCGGCTTCCCCTTGAGCCTCCCGTTGGTCGGTGCGAAGATTTTTGTGTAAGCGACCAATGGAAGCCCACCCCGAAGGGAGTACACACGTCACGAAGTGGCCGCTCCACGCCTAGTGGGCCCGGTCGGCAGGCCATAGTCAGCAAAAAAACGGACCCACAGTGGGGTCCGCCAGTTCTCTATATTATTGCAGCTTGTGTTGCAGCTTTAGCGCGCGGCCTGAAGGTTGATTGCAAGGTTCAGGGGGAAAGCAACGGGCTGGTTGCTCACTGTGCCGGGCTGAAAGCGGTACTGGCTGACAGCGGCCAGTACGTTCTGGTCGACCACGGGGCCGGCAGACTTGAGGATCTTCAGGTCGGTGGGCTTGCCCGTCGGATCGACAGTCATGCCGACCGTAACGGAGCGATTGATCTCAACGTTGGTCCAGGGGCGGGTGGTCTCCTCGTTGACGCTGACAGAGTGGATGAGCTTGGGAGCGACGACACCGGTCGAGATGCGTATGTGCGACGGAACCGTTCCGCGGTCGGCGGCGCCGGCAGCGGGCTTCGGGGTCGCAAAGGCGATCTCGGTCTGAGCAGGCGAATTTGCCTGAGCGTGCAGCAGAACGGGGGAGAGAAGCAAGGAAGCCAAAAGCGCTTTGCGCATAATCTTTCTCCTAAAGTATTGAAGTGCCCATCACCAATTTACTCCTGTGTGGTAACGATTGTCAATGAATTTATTTATCAATGGATATCTATATTGTTTTCAATGTTCTAATCTTGAACGGTGGTCATTTACGGAAAAGTTTCTATTGATCTGGAAATAAAGATTGCAATCTCAACTCCTTGATTCGCAAAGCGCATTGGGGCCAATCCGGCTACAGCCTGTATGCTTTTTCCCATGAAGAATGTTCTTGTGATCGACATCGGTGGAACCCATGTGAAGGTCGCTTCCAACACCCAGCGCGTTCCTCTCAAGATCCCCTCCGGCCCCACCATGACAGCTGAAAAGATGGCCGAGCAGGTGGTGCTGGGAACGCACGGCTGGAACTACGACTGCATCTCCATCGGATATCCGGGACCGGTCTCGAATGATCGTCCCCTCGCCGAGCCTCACAACCTAGCCTCGGGATGGATCGATTTTCCTTATCGAAAGGCGTTCAAGAAGCCTTTGCGCTTCATCAACGACGCTGCGATGCAGGCGCTTGGAGGCTACCGGGGCGGCCGCATGCTCTTTCTTGGCATCGGGACCGGCCTGGGCTCGGCCCTGGTCTTCGAAGGGGTCGTCGTTCCTCTCGAGCTTGCGCATCTTCCTTATCGCAAAGGACAGACCTACGAGGATTATGTCGGGCTAAATGGTCTCGAGCTGCGGGGCAAGAAGCGCTGGCGCAAGTCGGTGCTCGATGTCACCGAGCGTCTGATGGCAGCGATGGTCTGTGAGTACGTCCTGCTGGGAGGGGGCAATGCGAAGCTGATGAAGAGTCTTCCTCCTCACGTTATCGTCGGCGCGAACAGCAACGCGATCGTCGGGGGAATTCGTCTGTGGCAGAGCGCTAACGAACGTAAGTTCATCCGAGCGGTCGAGAAGGAACCTGCCTTGAAGCGGGTTGCTCCGCGTGGGAAGCCGGCCGTGCCAAAGAAGTAAGCCTCGCCCTTCGCCGCCCGCGAAGTTCTGGTTTAATGGAATTTCCGCTTCATCGAGAGGAGCCTGCGATCGCAACCGAGATTATCCCCGCCCTTCCGGCTGGAATACCGTCTTCAGGCGCTCTGATGGCGGTCGCTCCAGCGCAGCCGTCGCCGGCTGAGGAGATCGTCTCCGCCCTACGGACGATTCCTCCGCTCGACGGGCTCGACGATCCGGAGTTTCACTGGCTCGCGACCCACGGCACGGAGCGCGTGGGGCCGGACGGAGCGCTGATCTTTCGCGAGGATGACGGCGCCTCTCACATGAACATCATCCTGCGCGGCGAGGTGATGGCCCACCGGCGGAAGTCCGGGCCGTTCGCGCGCTTCGTGGGACGGACCTCGCGGGTGACAGGCAAGCTTCCTTACTCGCGCATGAGGACCTGGGGCGCGGACGGCCTCAGTGTGGGAGAGGTCTGGGTCCTCGACATCCACGAGAGTCTCTTCGTAGAGATGCTACGTGTGATTCCTTCGATGGGACAAAGGTGCGTGAGCCTTCTGCTGGACCGCGTCCGTGACTTCACACGCATGGAGGAGCAGGCGGAGAAGCTGCTTGCACTGGGGAAGCTGGCGGGGAACCTGTCGCACGAGCTCAACAACCCGGCCTCGGCGGCGCAGCGGTCGGCGGCGAGCCTCTCGAAGGAGCTGCGCGATACCGACGAGGCGAAGTATCGTCTCGGCCGGCTGTTTCGCTCTGAGGAGGAGCTTGAACGGTACAACGTCTGGGTGAAGAGCACCCGCGCGCATCTGCATGCGTTGCAGGGCTACTCGCTGATACCGAACAGTCCGCTCGAGGCCTCGGACTATGAGGAGGAGATCCTGCGGTGGCTCGAGGAGCATCACGTCGCCGAGCCCTGGACGATCGCGCCGACGATCGCCGAGGCGAGGATGCCGGTGCTGATGCTGGATACGCTGGCCGACACGCTGGATGAGGAGACGCTGTCGGCGGCGATCGCGACCTTCGCTAGCTCGCTGCGGGTGGAGAGGATGGCGGACACGGTGGTGGATTCGAGCGATCGCATCTTCGAGCTGATCTCGGCGATTCGCGGCTACTCCTTCATGGATCAGGCTCCGGTGCAGGACATCGACCTGCCGCAGACGATCGAGAACACGCTGGCGATGTTCCGGTCGCGGACGGAGCGGGTGGAGATTCACCTGGAGTTCGAGCCGGAGCTTCCTCTGGTGAGCGCCTACGGGAGCGAGCTGAATCAGGTCTGGTCGGCGCTGATCGAGAACGCGCTCGACGCGATGCACGATCACGGCACGCTGACGATCTCGATCCGGGCGAGCGGGCAGATGGCCATCGTCGAGATCCGGGACGACGGTCCGGGGATTCCGGAGGCGCTGCAGTCGAGGATCTTCGAGCCGTTCTTTACGACGAAACCGATCGGGACGGCGATGGGACTGGGGCTTGATACGGTGCAGAGGATCGTCAGCCGTCACATGGGATCGGTGGCGGTGGATTCGAAGCCTCACTTCACTTGCTTCCAGGTGCGGGTGCCGATCAACCGTCTCCGCGCCTACTGACGGCCATCCACCCACCCGTCTTTTTTGTGCAAAGTATTCATTCAAAATGGCATAGGTCCGGACCTGTGCGCTAAGGTATGGAAGACAAAGGAGCAGTCTTTGCAAACTATTGAAATTGTTGAAGTTGTAGGGAGTGGATCCTGGCTGCGGCTCGGCATTGCTGGGACACCAGTCCTTTTGAGTTCTCTCTTATTGTAGAGGGCGGGGAGGGGTAGATCGGCACTCTATATCCCTTGTTTTATGTATAACTTAAGCGGGAGAAAGGCTTGACAGGAGGGAAGCCCGGGCTACCCGCGAGCTTCGAGGGTTTCCGTTGCCGTCCATCGCGGCGCATAATTTTTTTGCAGCCTATTGTTTTTGTCTAGGGAGGAGGACGGCGGAAGAGGTATTCTGGACGCCACCACGGGCGGGCCCTCACCCGTAGATGATCGAGCATTGGAGGAGCTTTCATGCTTAGCCTGCTTTGGACCGCCTTGATCGGTCTCGTCGTCGGTGCACTTGCCAAGTTGGTCATGCCGGGAAAGGATCCGGGTGGAATTCTGGTCACGATGATCTTGGGGATCGCGGGATCGTTTGTGGGAACTTTTCTGGGGCGCCTGATCGGGCACTACCAGGAAGGGCAGTCGGCGGGGTTCATCATGTCGCTGATCGGGGCGATCGTGCTGCTGGCGATCTACCACTTCTTCCGGCGCCGACAGGCGGTTTGAAGCCGTTCTGAACTGGTTTGCCTGGGATTGCCGCGCAGGATTGGGCGGTGGGCTTCTGGGTTCTTTTCTCGCTCGGTGGCTGATTTCTGCGGTTGCATTGGCGAACCGCAGATCCTTCGACTGCGCTCCCGTTGGCCGCTTCGCTCAGCATCTGCATCTCGATCACGGCTATGCGGTGACGAGCCATTCCAGCCAGGGCAGACCGCCGGGCGGGTATTGATTCACGTCGATACCGAGCTAGCCGCGAAAGATTTACTCAATAGCCGCATGGCCTACGTCGCGTCTCACGCGGAGCCGAGGACGCGCAGCTCTACACCAACGACCGCGAAAAACTGCCGGAGGCATTAGGGCATGACGTGTCCCACGAGAGCGCCCACACGCCGACGATAAAGCCGGAGCAAGCCATCATGCCAAAGCAGCCGGAAATCGCGTCGGCATAGAACACGGACTCGGCATGGGACATAGCCTCTAAACCTACCTGCTCCGTAGCAGTGGGAGCGTAGCCCAACCTGGCCGTGTGTCAAGGCCACAGCCGCTACGCGGTGCCTTCGGCAGCCTTGACACACGGACTTTACGGTTGGGACAAAATCAGCTAGTTAATCCGGGGCAGGTAGGGAAAACAAGCAACAGCCTTTGGTTTGGAATCCACAACCGCTAATCTCACCGTGAAGGGTGCGCTTGGTAAATGATCTTACCGTCTCGAACCGTGTAGCGGACTTTCGAGAAAACCTTTATGTCCGTAGAGGGGTCGCCATCGAACACGGTTAAATCAGCATCCATGCCTTTTGCAATTCCGCCACTATGGCTGGAACGGCCAAAACGCTCAGCCGGGTTCGTCGTGAGAGAAGCAAGGATTTGAGCGAACGTCATTCCCGCTTTCGACATCAGCACATATTCTTCAGTCGTATCGTAATGATCGGTATAGCCGACATCGGTTCCAAAGAGAATCTGCCCTCCTGCTGCCGAGTATGCCCTAAGCTGCTGGACAGCCGCGTCGATCCACATTTGGTTTTCTTCGGGAGAGGCATGAGCCTTTTTGGCTTCAACATCAAAGAGAGTGAGAGTAGGAATCAACCCCGTATGGGCTGTTTTCATACGTTCAATCAATGCCGGAGTCCACGGGCCGCTCATCGGCGCAACATGCGCGAGAATGTCAGCGCCGCTCTGGAGGGCCACTTCGACCCCCTGTTCATTCGATGGGTGAACCAAAATAGGTCTGCCAAGGCGATGTGCTTCCGTGACGATGGCTTTCGCCATGTCCAGCGGCATGATATGAACGCCGTCGGCCTCAATCGAACCGGCAAAAATCTTGATGCCGTCCGCACCATCATTGACCTGTTGTTTCACTCGTTCGACAGCTTCCGCACTGGAACTGATTGTAGGGAGTTGGATGTGGTTCTCTTCGAGAAAGGGTTCCACGTAAACAGGTATCCCGCCTTTAGCGTAAAAAGGTTCGCCAACAGTCAGTATCCTTGGCCCCTTCACCTCTCCGTCATCAATGCGCTTCCGTATAACATTGGTGTTTCCAAGCAGGGAGCCAGTGTCAAACACAGTTGTAAAACCCCATCGCGTAAGCATCGAGTCAAGTTGCGATGTGAGCTGGCTTGCTGGAACTTGGTCAGCATGGAGAAGACCGGCATTGAAAATATGGACATGGCTGTTCCACAAACCTGCTGTAACCGTCATGCCTGTGCAATCAACCACAGTCACAAGTCGGGCGAAATGAGGCCCCTTTGTTGTCTTGCTCGGACCCACGGCTCGGATTTGACCATCATGGATAACAATCGTTGCATCTTCGAGGGATTTTTCTACCGGCGAGGTGTAAACCTTTGCGTGGATAAGAATCAAGTCAGAAGCAAAGCCTGTGCTGCACGAAAATGCCCCACACAACATAGAAGCCAGGAAGAGGAAGAAGACTCGCATGTCCGTGATACGTCCCCTTCCGCAAGCTTGTTCCGAGGTAGAGATTTCTTCAGCGTGATCACGCATGATAATTGCGAATGGCGAAGCTGTTGCCCCAAGGCGAACAAAAGGTACTGACACAGCGCCCATTCAAAGGGGATAGAAATCGTCCGCTCAGTGTTGTGTTGCACTATCAACAAAGAGGCGGGGCAGCCCCATTTAGGTGGGCAGTGCAACAGGTTGGAGAAGACGAGGGTTCGAGAAGACCTCCAGTGGTGTTCTGAAGCCTAGCACGGCGCGTGGCCGGTTGTTAAGAAGTTCCTCCACTCTGAGCACTTCGTCATCGGAGATTGTGGTGAAGTCTGTGGACTTTGGGAAGTATTGCCGGACGAGGCCGTTGGTGTGTTCGTTGATTCCGCGTTCCCATGCGTGGTATGGCTTTGCGAAGAACGTATCTGCATCCAGAGCAGCCCCGAAGATTCTGTGCCGTGCGAACTCAGCTCCGTTGTCCATAGTCAGAGTAAGTACTTTGTCGATGTCTTTGGAGAGACATGCTTCGATGACGTTTGCCACGACATCGGATTTTGCTTCCTGAACAAGAGCGAGACGAACGAACTTCGATCCGCGTTCGACCATGCTGACCAGCGCCCCCTTGCGCTGGCTACCAACGATGGTGTCGAGTTCCCAGTCGCCGACACGCGACTTTTCTTCCACGATGACGGGCCGCTGGCCGATGTCCACGCGCCCGGAAACAGGCCCCTTTCTATTGCTTCTATTGCGTGTAAAGTCGAACCGTGAGCCGAAGCGACGATAGCGGCGACCGCCGCGCCGAAGATGCCGATAGAGGTTTCCACCATCGACCTTGTTGCGCCAGACGTGCCAGTAGATGCGTTCGTAGCTGACAGAGGCAAGCTCCGTCTGCCGATGCTTGAGCCATCCGCCGATTTGTTCCGGACTCCAGCCCAGGCGCAGTTTCTCTTCCACGAAGGCGACCACCGCAGGTGTCAGCTTCGCCGCACGCCGCCGCCGTTCTCGTTGACGCTTCTCCGCGCAGGCCTGCGCCTGGTGGTAGTAATACTTGCCATCCACTTTGTTCCGCCGCCGCTCTCGTCCAACAGTGGAACGATGAACCTGCAACTCGCGGGCGATCTCCGCATCGGAGACGCCCCGCTTCGTGAGAACTTGAATCTGTACCCGGTCATCGATGCCCAGGTGTCGGTATGCCGCCAAAATGCACCTCCAGTGGCTTAAGCCACTGGAGGTGCATTTACCCCAATTCCTTGAGCTTTTTCTCACCTTGTTGCACTATCAACTTGAAGAGGCGGCACAATTTTCCTGCACAGTTCCTACACAGCCAAAACAGGCCATTTATCTCTCTGTAAATCAGCGATTTCTAAAAATCAACTCACCCGCTCAGGATGGCCCCCTCTGGGGGGCGGTGTGTGTGCTGAAATGCGGGGTGACGGCAGACTTCCTGCAAACCCGCCTTAGCGACGATGAGGCCGTCGCGAAGATGGGGCACCCGGTTGGTGTGGATGACCCTCCCGGGCTGAAGTCCCTTTTTTCTGATGTGTCTCTATGACACGGCTTAAGCCGTGCCCTTAACGAGGCATTCTTCGCTGGTTATTCTGGCTACAGGTTCTGGAGTGTTCCGATGCCGTGGTGCGCGATGGAGGCGGCGAGCTCAGCGGCGGGGACCGGAGCTCCGAGATAGTAGCCCTGGGCCTCATCGCATTTGCGGCGCAGGAGGAAGCGGAGCTGATCCTCGCTCTCGACGCCTTCGGCGACGACCCGTATGGCGAGACCGTGCGACATGGCGATGATGGTCCGGACGACGGCGGCGGCGTTGGGGTCGGTTCCGGCCTGTTTGATGAAGCTGCGGTCGATCTTAAGCCGATCGACCTGGTACTGGAGCAGGTAGGAGAAGCTGCAGAAGCCGGTTCCGAAGTCGTCGATGGAGATGCGGGCGCCGAGCTCGCGGATTCTCTGAAGGATCGCGAGGTTCCCGGAGGAGTTCACCATGAGGATGTTCTCAGTGATCTCGATCTCGAGGCAGCGGGCGGGAAGTCCGCTGAGAGCGAGAGCCTGTTCGATGACCTGGACCAGATTGCGCTGGCAGAACTGGCGCGGTGAAAGATTGACGGAGATGGTGAGATCGATGCCGAGCTCATCCTGCAGCACCTTGCCTTCGGAGCAGGCGGTCATAAAGATCCATTCGCCGATGGGGACGATGAGACCGCTCTCTTCGGCGATGGGGATGAACTGGGTGGGAGGAACAGAGCCCAGCCTGGGATTGTTCCAGCGGAGAAGGGCTTCGACGCCGGTGATGAGACCGGTGGTGAGGGAGACCTGGGGCTGGTAGTCGAGCGAGAGCTCGTGGTTGGCGAGGGCGTGGCGGAGGGCGTGCTCCATGGAGAGACGGTCGACGGTCTCCTTCAGCATGTCTTCGCTGAAGACCTGGTACTGGTTGCGTCCGTTCTCCTTGGCGACGTACATGGCGGCGTCAGCGCGTTTGAGCAGGTGCTTGGCATCGGCGGCGAAGTCGGGATAGATACAGACGCCGATACTCATGGTGACGTTGACGAGCTGATCGTCGGCGCGCATCTCAGGGGACATCTTTTCGATGAGATTGGAGGCGCAGTGCTCGACGTCGGAGAGGCTGGTGATGTCGGGCAGGACGATGATGAATTCGTCGCCACCGACGCGGGCGACGACGTCGGTGCTGCGGACGGAACGGAGGAGGCGGGAGGCGGTCTCGATGAGGATCTGATCGCCGCAGATATGGCCGAGGGAGTCGTTGATGCGCTTGAACTGGTCGAGGTCGATGACGAGGACGGCGACCTTGGTTCCATAGCGCCGGGCGCGCTGGACGGCCTCGACGGTCTTGTCGTTGAGCATGGTTCGGCCGACGAGGCCGGTGAGCTGGTCGTGGGTGGCGAGGTGGGTGACGTATTGGAGCATCTGGCGGCGTTCGGTGATGTCGAAGGCGATTCCGACGAAGCCGCTGATCTCCCCGGTCTCGGAGGAGACGGCCCGCATGGCGAGGTTGATGGGGATGCGGCTTCCGTCACGGCGGACGAGGGTCCACTCCTTCTCTTCGATCTCTCCGGCGGCGGCTCGGGAGGAGAGGAGATCGAAGTCTTCGATGGGGTCGCCGGGGGCGGCGGCATCGCGGGCGGCGGCGGCCAGCTCGCGAGGGTCGTGGAGGACGGTGAGGGGTGCCTTTCCGATGAGTTCGTGGCTGGGATATCCGGTGAGCTTTTCGGCGGCGGCGTTCATCGCGGTGATGATGCCTTCGACGTCGGTGGCGACGATGCTGAAGGGAGCATTTTGAAAGACGGACTCGTTGAACTCGACGAGGTGTTCGTAGCGGGTCTGGTTTTGTTTGGCGGAGGTGATATCGACGCAGGTGATGGCGAGGCTTTGATCGAGCCGGACCGCCTGAAAGCGAAACCAGGTGGCGTGCGCGAGATTTTCTTCGGGGGCGGGATACTCCTGATCGAAGGGAATGCCGGTCTCAAGGACCTCGCGATAACGATCCAGGCGCCCGGAGGTGCGGACCTCGGGTTTGACCGCGCAGAGACTTTTTCCGAGGAGATCGGCGCGGGGACGTCCGATCATGCGCCCGGCATTTTCGTTGAGGTACTGGATGCGGAGATCGGAGATGCGGCCGCTGGCATCGCGCACGGGGTCGACGAGCATGAAGGCGTCGAGGCTGGCTTCGGCCGCGCCGATAAACCGGGACTGCATCTGGTTGAGGTGACGGAGAAGAACACGGTGCCGACGATCGCGCCAGAGCAGCCAGAGGATCAGGGCGATTGCGGTGAGAAGGAGCAGGGCGGCCGGGACTTCCACGAACGAAGAGGGGAGAAGTTGCAAGTGAAGGTCGCCGATCAAGAGGTACACGGGTGCGGTTGAGAGAGACGCAGGCGCGGTAGGGACGGACGTGGCGCCGGGTCCTGGCTTTGATCTCCCTCGACATGAAAAGCCATAAGCCCAACCCCTCAAAATGTACTCCCAAGATAGTGCATCCGGCTTACCAGTCCACGAAGATGGTTCAGTGGAACAATCAACCTTAGCGTAACCCGGTTTTAACTTATTTTTTCAAAGGGACGTTCCGGAGCCGGCCGGTCTCCGAGTTGAGCCCCAGTCGTTGGTTGTTGAAGAGAATCCGACGAGGCTGCGCAATTGCTTTGGTTTGTTTGATATCGAGTTGAAGAAGGAAAAGGAAGGATCTTCTGAACAGGGAGGATTAAAACTAAGGTCTACATACTTCAGATTTGTGAACTTGAAGAGTTGACATAATTTTTCAAGTTAGGCTGCGACCGAAACCCCCTGCGAAAAACTTGGTCTAAGCAAACATGATCTTCAATCATCGTATTTTTTATGCTGTTGGCCTGGTCTGTCTTGTGTTGGGTGGGAGTGGACTGGAGCCGGAGAGAGCATGGGCGCAGAAGGGCGACTCGACCGCTGCCGCTGACCTGTCGGTGAGCGCGCGGCTGGTTAATCTTCCAGTGGTAGTTCGGGACAAGAAGGGAGCGCTGATCAACAACCTGACGAAGGATGATTTTAAGCTTCAGGTGGACGGGAAGCCGCAGGTGATCCGGTACTTCGATAGGGACGCGAATCTTCCGCTGACGCTGGGGCTGCTGGTGGACACGAGCGCGAGCCAGAGATCGGCGATCGACGATGAGAGGAGCGCGAGCGAGGCGTTTCTGGATCAAATGTTGAAGACGGAGAAGGATCAGACGTTCGTGATGCAGTTTTCGCGGCAGGTGGAACTGCTGGGGGATCTGACGAGCTCGAAGCCGAAGCTGCGGGCGGCTCTGAAAGAGATCGATACGACGGCTCCGGGGGGGGCCAGGGATGGGTCGAATGACGATGACAAGAGTGGGGGGGCTTCAGGAACTTCGGGGTCTTCAGGGTCTTCGCGTGGCGGCGGGAGAAGATATGCGGGGGGAACGACGCTGTACGACGCGGTGTTTCTGGCGGCCGATGAGCTGATGAGCAAGCAGAAGGGGCGTAAGGCGATCATTATTCTTTCGGATGGGGTGGATCGCGGGAGCAAGGAGAGCCTGACGAAGGCTCTCGAGAGCGCGCAGAGGGCCGATACGGTGATCTATGCGATCTACTTCAAGGGCGAGGAGCCGCAGCAGGACTGGGGGCGGCGCGGCGGGGGCGGAGGAAGATATCCCGGCGGAGGCTATCCGGGGGGAGGCTATCCGGGGGGCGGCTATCCGGGACGTTATCCAGGCGGAGGGTATCCGGGCGGAGGTGGGGGAAATGGCGGAGGCGGAGGCTCCGGGAGCCACATCGATGGGAAGAGGGTGCTGAAGCAGATGTCGGAGGAGACGGGAGGGCGGCTCTTCGAGGTGTCGAAGAAGGAGACGGTTGCGAAGATCTATGACCAGATCGCGGAGGAGCTGCGGGCGCAGTATCGGCTGGGATATACGCCGGACCAGACGGCGGCTGCCGAGGGCTATCACCAGGTGGATCTGAGCGTGACGAAGAAGGATCTGTTTGTGCAGACGCGGGATGGCTACTACGGAGGTAAATAGTGTGTATCGACCTCTTTGGGGAGGGCAGGCGTTGCCGCGCAGTGGGCCCGGCCGGCAGGCCATCGCGATGCCGATGTTTTGCGATGGGCGCGACGGTCAGGCATCATGAACAGGAGATGTTTTCGGGGAGGGCTGGACCTGCGATGCGACACCTTAATCTGATGGCGGCGGCGGCACTGGTTTTATCGGGAGCGGCCGGGCTTGCCGCGCAGTCTCCGATGCCGTTCGTGAAGAAGGACCTGTACTCGGAGACGGCGAATCCGCGGATGGAGATCGCAGCGGCACTGAAGAAGGCGAAGGTCGAGAAGAAGCGGGTGATCCTGGACTTTGGTGGGAACTGGTGCGGCGATTGCCAGGTGCTGGATTACTACATGCATCAGTCCCCCAATGGGGACCTGCTGAGCAAGCACTATCTCGTCGTCCATGTGGACATCGGGCAGATGGATCACAACATCGATATCGCTACGAGGTACAAGGTTCCGGTGAAGAGGGGCGTTCCGGCGCTGGCGGTGCTCGATGCCAATGGGACGGTGCTGTGGTCGGATCAGGACAAGGTCTTCGAGCACACGACCCCGGAGGACATTACGGCGTTTCTGAAGCGCTGGAAGGCCTGAGGGATGGAAGCCCGTTCTATGCTGTTGGGCAGGGAGCTTCGAACGGAATCGTTGAGACGACTGCTGCACATTCCCATGGTGATCCATCGCGCCGGGGCTCGGGCGATGGATCATGACGTTTTAAACCTGGCGCAGTCGGCGGCTTATTCGGCGATTGTGGCATTTTTTCCCGCGCTGCTGGTGGCGGCGGCGGTGATCGCGGTGCTGCCGGATGCGGCCCCGGTCCGTCATCAGCTGGGGGAGTTCTTCAGTCGCGTGTTGCCTTCGGAGGCGGTGCCGGTGCTCGACAGCTACTTCGATGCGTCGCATCATTCGAGCAAGTCAACTCGGGTGCTTGTGCTCTCGTTCATCGTCTCGTTCACGGGAGCCTCGAGCGTGATCGCGACATACATGGAAGGGTTTCGCAGAGCGTACGATCTCCCCCTCGATTGCTGGACGTTCTGGCGCAGGAGGGTGCGGGCGTATGTTCTGGTTCCGCTGTCGCTGGTTCCTTTGGGGATTGCGAGCTCGCTGATCGTCTTCGGTCAGTTGATCACGCACTGGGTGGCCCACCATGTCTTTGCGGTGGTGCGGATCGAGGTGTATGCCATGGCTCTGATTCTGCGCTGGGCGATTGCCTTTACAGGCTCGGTGGGATTGATGACGTTGATCTATCACATGGGGACGCCGATCCGGCAGCCTTGGCGCGAGGTTTTACCGGGCGCGGTGGCGGCGACGGCGATGTGGTTTGTCACGACATTGGTTTTTGGGTGGTACGTGACGCGATTTGCGAACTATTCGCAGGTGTATGGCTCGCTTGGCGCTGGAATCGCCTTGCTGTTCTGGCTGTATCTGATCTCAATCAGCGTCTTCTTTGGAGCGGAGTTCAACTCCGTCCTGCGATCGCCGTCCAGAGAGGTTTTGGGTTAGGAAAGGCAATGGCCTGCCGGCCGGGCCCACTGCGCTCGGTCACCTCACAAACGAAGACTTGTTTGTGGGGACCCCGTACGGGCGGTCCCTTCGTGACGCGTGTACCGGCTTCGCCGGGGTCTCCCGTTGGTCGCTGGACAAATTCCTGCGCCGATCAGCGGGAGGCCCGTGCCGAAGGCTCACCCGCCGTCCGCGAAGGACCCCGCGTGGCAACGTACTTCTCCTCCTCGCAAAATGGGGTGGTCTGAAGCGTTTTACCCAGATTGGGGTGGTCACGGTTAGAATGGCCAACGGCGGTTAAAAAATCAGGCTCACCTTCGCAGAGCATGCTTTGCGGAGGTCATAACACAAGGAACGCAGTATCCTCTATGACCATCCCCGCGAATCCCATCTTCAACGACGCCTTTGCTTCCGGCACAGGGCGCGTTCGCCGCGCCAAGATCGTCGCTACACTCGGCCCTGCATCGAGCTCCATCGAGGTCTTTCGTCAACTTGTCAAAGCGGGTCTGGATGTGGCGCGTCTGAACTTCTCGCATGGTTCGCACGAACAGAAGGCGGAACTGATCCGGATGGTGCGGCAGGTTGCGCATGAGGAGAGCAAGCCGATCTGCATTCTCGCCGACCTGCAGGGGCCGAAGATCCGCACGGGCAAGCTGAAGGATCATAAGCCGGTGCAGCTGCTGGCGGGCGAGCAGCTGATCATCACGCCGCAGGAGATTGCCGGCACGGCCGCGAGGGTGGGCACGACCTTTACGACGCTGGCCGAGAACCTGGAGTCAGGATCGCGCATCCTGCTGTCCGACGGCCTGATCGAGCTACGGGTGGAGCAGATTGAGGGCGGAGACGTGATCACGAAGATCATCAACGGAGGCATGCTGGGGGAGAACAAAGGCATCAACCTTCCGGGCATTCCGGTGAAGGTGCCTTCGCTGACGGAGAAGGACGAAGAGGACCTGGTGTTCGCGATCGGGCAGGGCGTGGATACGGTCGCGGTCTCGTTTGTGCGTACGGCCGACGATATTCGTCACGTGAAGGGCCGGCTGCTGGAGCTGAACTCGGATGCGTGGATCGTGGCGAAGCTGGAGAAGCCGCAGGCGATCGAGCATCTGGACTCAATTCTGGAGGCGACGGACGCGATCATGGTGGCGCGTGGCGACCTGGGCGTGGAGGTTCCTCCGGAGAAGGTTCCGGCGATCCAGAAGCACATCATCAAGCGGGCCGCGGAGTATCGCAAGCCGGTGATTACGGCGACGCAGATGCTGGAGTCGATGATCGAGAATCCACGTCCGACGCGCGCCGAGGCCTCGGACGTTGCGAATGCGATCTACGACGGCACGGACGCGGTGATGCTCTCGGCCGAGAGCGCCGCCGGAAAGTATCCGGTGGAAGCGGTCGCGATGATGGCGAAGATCGTGGTCGAGACGGAGGAGCAGATTCATCTCGATCCTCCTCCGGATATGCGGCACCCGCGCGGGATGCGGCTTTCGGTGGCGGAGACGATCTGCGAGTGCATGGCGCATGCGGCGGACGATCTGGATGTGGCCGCGATTGCGATCTTCACCGAGACGGGAGCGACGGCGAGGCTGCTTTCGAAGTATCGCCCCGATCCTCCGATCTATGCTTTGTCGCCGTTTGAGAAGGTGATCAATCGGTCGATGCTGCTGTGGGGAACGTATCCGATTCTGTGCGGGCGCTTCAACGACACCGACACGCTGGTGAATATGGCCGAGGAGATTCTGGAGAGCCATGGCCGGGTTCGGGCGAGGCAGATCGTCGGCATCGTGGCGGGAACGCGGACGAGGTCGGGTGCGACGAACTTCATGCGTCTGCATATGATCGGCGACCGCGATACGGAGACGGTTGCTCCGGGGGCGAAGAACGGCGCGGCGAAGAAAGCCACGAAGGCAGTCGCCAAGAAGCTTTGACGCGGCGTCTCGGTTAGAGAGGATTTGCAGGAGTCGAAGAACAGGCTGCCCAAAGGGCAGCCTGTTCTTCGTTCGGCGCTGTTCGGTGTTGTTCGCCAAGAAGATCTTGTGCCGGCCGCCGGTTCGGAGTAGTCTTTTGCTCAAGCGAGTCGAACCCTGTCTGTTCCTTGCGTTTCTCCCGGCCAATTCAACAGGTTGTTTCCTCGCTGCTATTCATCAGGAGCTCGACATGTCATCTTCCAAAGACTCTTCTTCCTGTAGTGCTTTTTCACGACGCACGTTTTTGAGTTCTGCCTCGGCGGCTCTGATTGCGGCTCCGATTCTTACGGAGGCGCACTTTGCTCGCGCTGCGGCGATGGGCGCGGGCATGGTTCCTACCTTCTCGATGGACGGCATCTATCTGGACGCCAATGAGAATCCGCTGGGGCCTTCGGAGGCTGCGCGGAAGGCGATCGCGGATATTATTCCGAACGGCGGGCGCTATGCTCCACCGCTCTACTTCAACCTGATGAAGCTGTATGCGGAGCAGATGGGCGTTCCGGTGGATCATGTGATGGTGTATGACGGATCGAGCCCTCCGCTGCACTATACGGCGCTGGCGTTCACCTCGCCGACGAAGAGCTTCGTGTGCGGGAACCCTACGTACGAGGCGGGGCAGAGGGCGGCGGAGATTGCGGGAGCGAAAATTCATGCGGTTCCGCTGGCGAAGGATTATTCGCACGATGTGGAAGCGATGGTGAAGGCGGACTCGGGCGCGGGGCTGATCTATATCTGCAATCCGAACAATCCTACGGGCACGACGACGAGCAAGGAGAAGATCGACTATGTCGTCTCGAACAAGTCGGCGGGGACGGTGCTGCTGGTGGATGAGGCGTATATCCATCTGTCGGATGCGACTTCGGCGATCGATCATGTGAAGGCGGGCAAGGATGTGATTGTCCTGCGCACGTTCTCGAAGATCTATGGCATGGCGGGGATTCGCTGCGGATTTGCGATTGCGCGGCCGGACTTGCTGAAGAAGCTGGAGAACTATGGGCAGTCGCCGATGCCGATTACGGGGATGATTGCGGCGCAGGCGAGCCTGATGGATGCGGAGCTGGTTCCGACGCGGAAGAAGATGATTGCAGATACGCGGAACAAGACGTTTGCGTGGCTGAAGGAGAATAACTACAGCTTTATTCCTTCGGAGAGTAACTGCTTCATGATCGATGTGAAGAGGCCGGGGCCGCAGATTCGCGGGCTGATGGCGAAGGATAACGTTCACATTGGGAGGAGCTGGGCGGCGTTGCCGACGTATGTGCGGGTGACGGTGGGGCTGCCTTCGGAGATGGAGGCGTTTCAGACTTCGTTCAAGAAGGCGATGGATACTCCGGCTGCGGCGTTTGAGGAGATGCCGATGAGGCGTGGGTATCGGGATGGGGTTCGCGCTTAGAGGAATGGCCTGCCGGCCGGGCCCGCTACGCGCGGGGCGGCCACTTCGTGGCGTGTGGTTGCGCTTCGCGGTGGGGCTCCCGTTGGTCGCTTAAGAAGATCTTTGCGCCGACCAGCGGGAGACCCCGGGCGTTGCCGGTACACGCGTCACGAAGTGACCGCTGCCCGCGTAGGGCGCCCGCGCGGCAGCGCTATCCAAAGAAAAGAGCCGCCTCTTGAGTGCGGCGGCTCTTTTCTTTGTGGCTTGTTTTATTTGACCTCGGCTTCGAAGTTGGTCCAGGCCTTGTTCATCTCGTCCGGGGTTACGGCGTGGGAGGAGATGGTGATGCGGTATTGGAAGGTGGTGGAGGCACCCTTTTCGACGGTGTAGTCGAACTGCGGCTGCTTGGTGTCGAAAATCTTGCGGCCGAGGGGATTGGCCGCGAAGAGGCCGTAGCCGCGAGCGTGCCAGTAGGTGGGGTAGCCGGGGTTGCCGGTGTGGTCGAAGATGGCGATGGTCTCGGTGTGGCCGTCGGTGGTGTGGCCGGTGAGCTCGCACCACTTGCCGCGTGTGGACCATACGGCGTCGCCTTCTACGCCTTCGCTGGTGCGGTAGACTCCGGTGGCTCCAGCGGTGTTGCCTTCGACCTTGGTGGGGCGACCGCTGGTGTCGGCGAAGGTTCCGCCCTTCTCGGTGGGGGATTCGAGGAAGTGGGCTACGCGAATGCCGAGGACGCCTTCTTTGTCGTCGTGGAAGACGACCTTGTCGAGCGCGGTGAGGGTAACGGTCATGTCGATGGTTCTGGCGTCGCCTGCGTTGGAGAAGACGTACTTGGTTCGCTGGTTGAAGATCTTGTCTCCGGCTCCGGTCGACCAGGCGGAGTCGACGACGAGCTCGCCCTTGGCTCCGCTTTTGGAGGAGACGATCTTTTCGTGATGGATGGAGCCCATCTTGTGGCGGTCTTCGGGCTTGATGGCGTCGGAGTTGTTCCAGAAGTCGAAGTTGTTGGCGTTGCCGTAGTTGAACCAGAGACCGGCGTGGTGGGGGTGATCGACGCGCTCGGTCTCGCGGGGAGCGAGGGGGTAGCCGCGGGTGACGGTGGTTCCGTCGGCCGCGATGAGGGGGAAGAGCACGGGCTTTTTGAGCGTGGAGGGCCAGACGTAGGCGGTGAAGGGCTTGCCGTCGATAGTGACGTCGACGCGCTGCTGGGACTCGTTGGTGATGATCTGGACTCCCTTGGCTGCGGCGTTGGCCATCTGGGCTCCTGCGATTGCTAGGACGAGGGACAGAATGGCCTGCCGGCCGGGCCCGCTACGCGCGGGGCGGCCACTTCGCGGCGTGTGGTTGCGCTTCGCGGTGGGGCGCGAAGATGTTTGCGCCGACCAGCGGGAGGCATGCGCCGAAGGCGACCCACCCCCCACGAAGTGGGCGCTGTCCGCGTAGGACGCCCGCGCGGCAGCGCTGTCTTTTATTGGTCTAGGCATGGGCTTTGCCTCCAGCCATGACCTGCTGGGTCTTCGCGTCGAAGGTGACCTTCTGGCCGGTCTGCATGGCGGCGATGCACATGCAGAGCGCGACGGAGTGACTGTAACCGGCGTCCACATTGGCGTTCGGCTGCTTGCGCGAGCGGACACAATCCATCCAGTTGCGCATGTTGGCGGAGGTCTGATTGTCGACGCCGGTGTTGGCGTCGGTGGAGGCGGCTTCGGTCTCGCCAAGGGAGAACTTCTCGAGCAGGTCGGGCTTCATCTGCATCTCGGCCGCAGCTTTGGCGGTGAGACCACCGGTGGGGGTGACGATCTGCTTGTCCATGTCGAGGGAGCCGCCGTTGGAGTAGTAGATCTCCTTGACGCCTCCGGCGGAGTTGGTCTGGCGGGAGGAGTAGAGGACCTGGAAGCCCTTGGTGGGATCGTTTTCGGGGCCGTAGTCGAAGACGGCGGTGAAGGTATCCCAGTTGCGGCGGCCGTCGTGCCACTGATAGATGCCGCCGTTGGCGACGACGGAGCGTGGGTTGGGGTAGCCGCTGAACCAGTGGACGGTATCGATCTGGTGGACGAGCCACTGGTCGGGGATGCCGGAGGAGTAGGGCCAGAAGAGGCGGAACTCGAGGTACTTGCGGGCGTCGAAGGGCTCGTAGGGCTGATCCATGAGGTAGCGCTTCCAGTCGGTGTCCTGCTCTTTGAGCAGGGGGACGACGTCGGGGCGGCGCCAGCGTCCGGGCTGGTTGACGTTCCAGGTCATCTCGACCATGTTGATCTCACCGAACTTGCCGGACTTGATGTACTCGTAGGCCCTCTGGTAGCTGGGGGTGGAGCGGCGCTGGGTTCCGATCTGCACGATCTGCTTGTTGGCGTGGACGGTGTCGCGGATGGCGTGGGCGTCCTTCATGGTGTGGGCGAGGGGCTTCTCGACGTAGGCGTCGCGCCCGGCCTTGACGGCTTCGACGCCGTGCTTGGCGTGCTGGAAATCGGCGGTGGCGATGAGGACGGCATCGACGTCGTTGCGGGCGTAGAGCTCGTCATTGTTGCGGACGGTTTCGACCTTGGGGCCGCCGAGCTTCTGGATGTAAGCGACGCCGTCTTCGCGGCGGCGGCTCCAGAGGTCGGAGAGGGCGACGAACTCGAAGTTCATCTCCTTGTTGTGCTGGAGGAAGGCGGGGATGAGGGAGCTTTTCATGCGGTCGCCGCAGCCTACGACGGCGGTGCGGACGCGGTCGTTGGCGCCGACGATCTTGGCGTAGCTGCGGGCGTTCCAGGTGGCAACGGTGCCTGCGACCGCTGCGGTCATCTTTACGAAATCACGTCGGCTGGTGTTTTCAGATTTCATTGGACTTGCTCCCTCGGAATTTACAGCGTAGATGAAGTGCCTCTCCCATACGTTTGTGCTGCACAAGATGCCTGCTGGGAATGCCTGCGAAGTGTACAGAAGTTTTAAGAGGTCTGGCCACTTTTTCGTGTGAGGTGGATTGACGCGAGTGTTTCAGGAGGGCATTTCTTTGCACATGGCCGGTGCGGATGGGAAAAAGGCTTCTCAAAAACGAGGCCTTCAACTGGGTGATCTCCCGGTCTTTAGGGAAATATTTGGAATGTTTCGGGGCGGGGAAGCCTCTTGAGGTTTGGTCCTCCACTTGCCTGTTGAAGTTGTGAAGTCAACAACCATAGGTGGTTAGAAGATATGCGTAGTCTCTTTAAGTCTGTTATTTTTTTCACTCTCTCCCTGGTTTTCGCTGCTCCCGCGACCTTGCTTGCCGATACGGTGACCTATAACCTGACGCTTACTCCCGAGGCGGGCTCTGTTTATGGGGGAGCTGGATCGATCACGCTGGAGGGGACTCCTTTGGCTACGGGGCTGACGGATTACAGTGTCGCCAATGGAAGGCTGGACAACCTGGTCTTTGAGATAGGCGGTCAGACCTTTAGCCTTGCGGGGGCCACGGGGAACACGCTGGTGGAGTTCCTCGACGGTGAGCTTCGCGACATCACCTTCTCCGAGACGATGAACGGAGTGAACGGCCGGTTCACGCTGGATTCGACCGATCGCTATGCCTTCTATTACGACAATGGCCAGAAGGCGTCTTACGGCGACTTCAGCGCGGCTTTGGCCAGCGACAACGCGCCGGTTCCGGAGCCGGGCTCACTGGCTCTGCTGGCGACGGGATTGTTGGGCGGCGCGGCCGAGAGCTTCCGTCGAGTTCGCCGGTAGTGGGTGGAACGAGGCGGTCGAACGCGATTCGACCGCCTCGAAGCTTAGCGAAGGAATGGGACGTAAGCCGCGGTGGAGTGCCGGTAGCGGGTGAAGCTCTCGCCGAAGCGATCTCGCAGGAGACGGTCTTCGATCTGGACGCGGATCTCGGTGCCGATAAGGAAGACCACGGTTGCTGCCGCAAAGAGGGGGATGGGGGTGGTCACGGCTCCCAGGGCCCATAACAGGCAGAGCATGGAGCCATAGACGGGGTGGCGAATGATGCGGTAGGGCCCTTGCTGGATGAGCCGGTGCTCGGCGCCGATGGCCGCGTCGAAGCGGAGTTGCTCTCCCAGGGAGCGGGTTGCTGTCCAGGAGAGGAGCGCGGCGAGGAGGAAGAGGACTGCTGCCGTGGCCAGGCGTGGAGTGAGTCGAGTTGCGCTCCAGAAAGGACTGATCGCCATCATGGCCAGACCTGCTACCTGGAGCAGAAGGCCCCAGCGAGCGCGGCGGTCGATGGACAGCAGGGTTGGCCCTCCGCGTTTGGTGAAGAGGAAGGGGGCGAACCAGAGAGCGGTACCGAAGGCGACGACGAAGAGTCCCAGCATGATGGGCTCTAGTGGCTCTTGAAGTACTGGATGGCGCGCTCGTGCTCCTCTGCTTTTTCGCGGGTGGAGAAGGTTCCGAGGTTGCGGCGCTTTTTGGTTTTTGGATCGACGTGGCGGGAGTAGATTCTGAACTCGCCGGTCTTCAGCTTGCGGATCATGGTTTACCTCGCCTTCGTTAGATGCGCGAGCTGGGGTGCGTGGCGGTTCCACCTGCTCGAGGATGACGATGTTTCGGATGGGAAAGAAGCGGTTCGAGCTTCGCTCGAATGCCTGGCTGAGTTGGTTCTCCACCCGGCGGTCTCGCAAGATGTGCGCTTGGGGTTCAGGAGGAAATATCCTGCAAAGAAACGCAGATTCTTCGACTGTGCTCCTTTCGATCGCTTCGCTCAGGATGACACCGCCCCTTAAAAGCTCGGGATGACACCCCCTTAAAAAAAGACACCCCTCTTGGGACACTCTTTATCAAGAATCCCTGGTAGGGCTCTCCTTCGAAGCAGTCTGGGACCCGAGTTTTCGCAGCGTGAGGCGCCGTGCAATTGCGTGAACTCGCCATACAATCAAGAGATATGGGCCGTATCCGCATTTTGTCTGACTTGGTGGCCAACCAGATCGCTGCCGGCGAGGTGGTCGAGCGTCCTGCATCGGTGGTGAAGGAGCTGCTCGAAAACTCGCTGGATGCGGGAGCGACGCGGATTCGCATCGAGGTGGAGGGCGGCGGCCGCAAGCTGATCCGCATCGCGGACAACGGGCATGGAATGATGGCCGACGATGCTCTGCTGGCGTTTGAGCGGCATGCGACCTCGAAGCTGAGGACCTCGGACGATCTGCTTTCGATTGCTACGCTGGGATTTCGCGGGGAGGCATTGCCTTCGATTGCGTCGGTGTCGCGGCTGCTGCTGGAGACGAAGGCGGCGGAGGAGAGCTCGGGCACGGTGGTGGAGATTGTGGGGGGCAATATTTTGCGTGTCGATCCGGCGGGACTGCCGGTGGGGACGACGATCACGATCCGGGACCTGTTTTACAACACGCCGGCGCGGCGCAAGTTTCTTCGGTCTGAGCAGACGGAGCTCTCGCACATTGCGGCTCTGGTGACGCATTATGCTTTGGCCAATCCTACGCGGCACTTTGAACTGCGCTCGGCTACGCAGTCGTTGTTGACGGCGCCGATGACGGCGAACAGCTCGGACCGGCTGTTCCAGATCTTCGGACGCGAGACGAGCTCGCATATGATCTCGGTGGCGGCGGAGATGGACTTTACGCGTGCGGGGCTGCCGGAGCCTCCGCCGTGGAAGCGTGAGGCGGACTACGAGGTGCCGGAGCCTGGATTTCTGCGGTTGTCGGGGTTTTGTTCGAAGCCGGAGCTGCAGAAGCTGAATCGCAACTCGATCTATGTCTTCGTGAACGGAAGGCTGATACGGGATCGGCTGATTCTGCATGCGCTGGCGGAGGCGTACCGGAATGTGATTCCTCCGACCTCGTACCCGGTGGTGCTGCTGTTTCTGGAGATGCCTCCGCAGGAGGTGGATGTGAATGTGCATCCGGCGAAGACGGAGGTACGTTTTCGGCAATCGGCGTTTGTGCATGACTTTGTCCGCGACAATGTGCGGACGGCACTGATGCAGGCGAGGCCGGCGGCAGATTTTTTGCAGGCGCTGCATAACTCGCCGCTGGCGAGCGCTTCGCTGCTGGTGGATGTGAGTCCGCTGCCGGGAGGGCCGGAGGCTCCGGCGTTCGATCCTCAGCGTGAGGCGGTGGGGTTTGGGTCGGAGCCGGTGCCGACCTCGGCGGATATGGATGGGTTTACCCTGGCTCCCATTGTGGTGCCTGCTTCTACGGAGAGGTTGGGATTTGGTGAAGCCTCGATTGCGGTGGGATACGAAGGGCCTGCTGTGCGGGAGGGCATGGATCCTGAGGAAGAGGTGCATACGCTGAATGCGCTGGCGACGCTCAGGCCGCTGGGGCAGCTGCATGACTCGTTCATTCTGGCGGTGAATGAAGAGGGGCTGTGGATTGTGGACCAGCATGTGGCGCATGAGAGGGTTTTGTTTGAGAAGATCTTGCGGGAGCGCGAGGTGGAGCGGGTACAGCGGCAGCGTCTGCTGATGCCGATGCTGGTGGACCTGCTGCCGGGGCAGATGGTGGCGTTTGCGCGGATCGCGGAGGAGCTGAAGCGGAACGGATTTGAGGCGGAGCCGTTCGGACCGCAGACTATTGCGATCAAAGAGGCTCCGGTGGGCCTGGAGGGGCGGGAGCTGGAGCGGATGCTGGAGGAGGTTCTGTCGGCGGAGCGGGAGCAGCAGGTGGAGAACGCGGAGGCGCGGAGCACAAGGATCGCGGCCTCAATTGCCTGCCATGCGGCGATCAAGATCAATACGCCGCTCGAGCCGACGAAGATCAGCTGGCTGCTAGCGGAGCTGGCGAAGACGGAGCATCCGACGAGCTGTCCGCATGGACGTCCGATTGCATTGCGGTATTCGCTAAAGGATATTCAGAAGGCGTTCCACCGGATTTAGGCGCGTCATCAAATTTTCTAAAGGCGATGGCCTGCCGACCGGGCCCACTACGCGTGGGGCGGCTACTTCGTGGCGTGTGGTTGCGCTTCGCGGTGGGGTTCCCGTTGGTCGCTTGCGAAGATTTTTGCGCCGAGCAACGGGAGCCCACCGCCAAGCCGGTATACGCTTCACGAAGTGACCGCTGCACGCGTAGTGGGCCCGCGCGGCAGCGCCTGTTCTTTTTATCTTAGGGGGCAAGCGAAAGGGCGGCCTGTCAGGCCGCCCTCTGCGCTGTTGGAGGTATTTATTGACCCTGCGTGCCGGGCTGGGCAGGAATGACATTGAGGGTGAGCTTGGTTCCGCTGTCGAGCGAGATGTTCTGGCCCTCGGCGTCGAGCACGCCAGCGCTATCGGCGGTGGTCGGGGCGCTCAGCATGACCTTCGGCATGTTGCCTACGGCTACCCGGTCCTGCGCGCTCTTCAGCATCTGTCCCTGCGTGGGCTGGCCAGCGGGGCCGCTGTCACTCATCGTAGGCGCACTGGGAGTCGGGGCTGCAGCGGCTCCGCTGGAAGAGCCACCGGCCCCTGTCCCCGTGGAGGCTCCTCCGGAGGGAGCACTCATCCCGCCGCCTGACGAGGCGGTGTCCATGCCGGAGTTCGCGGCATTGGGAGCGGTCATCGAGGTGACCGCCGCGCGGATCGGCATCTGGCGTCCATCCTTGGTGACTGCGCGGTTCAGCGCAAGAACGAGGTGCGCGTTTTTCTGGTCCTTGGTTTTAGCGGTTACATCGACCACATTGCCAACAAGTTTGGTCCCTTTTGGAAGCGCTGTTCCATCCGGCAGCTTGGCATCGTCGGTGGTCTTGGCGCTGACCTCGTCGCCGACCTTCGCTTTTTTGGTATCGATACTCTTGGTCAATTCAGCCGTTAGGCTGGCTGCCTGCACCGGGGCCTGAGCGGCCTGCGGTGCGCTTTGGGTGGCCGCCGTCGTCGACGGGCTGGAGATCTGGGGGGAGGAAGCGGTCTGTGCCTGCAGAGTTACGGACATCACTGCAATCGTAGCTGCAAGCGAGAGAGGAGAGCTCATCTTAGTGGTGTTCATGGAAGGATTCTCCCTTTCTGAAGCAGGTGCTACGCACGACCTGCACTTGAATACGACGAGCCTGGGGTGAGCTCACGTTGCCCGAAATCCCTGGCGATGCGGCGAAGATGCTGCGAATTATTCCATAAAAAGAAGAATGCCATATTTATGAGTCAGATCTGACGTTCGGGAGGGAAGGCGATGGCCTGCCGGCCGGGCCCACTGCGCTCTGCCACCCCACAAACGAAGACCTGTTTGTGGGGACCCCGGTACGGGCGGCCACTTCGTGACGCGTATACCGGCTTCGCCCGAGGGCCTCCCGGTGGTCGACACGAAATTTCGCAAGCGACCAACGGGAGTCCCACGCCGAAGGCCCAACACGCTTCACGAAGTGACCGCTCCACGCGCAGTGGGCCCGCGCGGCTGCGCACTTCTTTACCCCAAACAATCTGCCGATACGCCTAGACCGCTAAACGCGAGCGGGTGAGATCCATGAGGGTCTGGTGGGTTCCGAGGGCGGCGGGTCCGGTCTCGCCGGGGGAGGGATGAAGCTGCGTGTAGCGGCAGTCTTCGCCGAGCATCCAGGCCTGGCGGCGATCGCTGAGACAGATGTCGAGCACCTCCCAGAGGCGTTGACGTGGACCGGCGGAGAGGACGGGGGTGACGACCTCGACGCGCTTGGAGAGATTGCGGTACATCCAGTCGGCCGAGCCGATGAGGTACTCGCCTTCCGCGGGATCTTTGCTGCCGTTGGCGAAGTAGAAGATGCGGGAGTGCTCGAGGAAACGGCCGATGATGGAGCGGACGCGGATGTTTTCCGTCTGGCCGGGGACGCCGGGGCGGAGGCAGCAGAAGCCGCGGATGATGAGGTCGATGGAGACTCCGGCGCGCGAGGCCTCGCAGAGAGCCTCGATCATGTCGGGGTCTTCGAGCTGGTTCATCTTGGCGATGATGCGGGCCGGTTTGCCGTCGCGCTGGTTCTGGATCTCGCGGTGGATGAGTTCGAGAAGACGGGGACGCATGCTCAAGGGAGCGACGAGCAGCGTGGAGTTGTTGGGCTGATCGGCGTGGCCGGTGAGGTAGTGGAAGAGATTGACGGCGTCCTGGGTGATGCCGGGATTGCAGGTGAAGAGGCCCATGTCGACGTAGAGGCGCGCGGTCTTGACGTGATAGTTGCCGGTGCCGATGTGGACGTAGGAGCGGAGGTGTCCGCCTTCCTTGCGGACAACGAGGGCGGTCTTGGCGTGGGTCTTGAGGCCGCTGACGCCGAAGTTGACGTGGGCCCCGGCGCGCTCGAGCTCGGCGGCCCAGTGCAGGTTGCGCTCCTCGTCGAAGCGTGCCTTGATCTCCATGACGCAGGCGACGTTCTTGCCCTGCTCGGCGGCGCGGATGAGGGATTTGACGAAGGGGGTGTCGTCGCCGATGCGGTAGGCGGTCATCTTGATGGAGACGGTCTGGGGATCGTCGGCGGCGGCGGAGATGAAGTGCTCGACGGTGGCGTCGAAGCTTTCGTAGGGATGGTGGACGAGGAGATCGCCGGCCTGCATCGCGGTGAAGATCGCACCCGGGCCGTCATCGAAGGCGTTCGGCAGCAGGGGGGTCCAGGGCGAGTCGTGGAGCGCAGCGGGAAGCGGCAGGCCGAGGAGATCGAAGAGGGCGGTGTAGTCGAGCTCTTCGGCAAGGTCGTAGAGATCGAGCGGGGTGAGGGCGAAGCGCTCGCGCAGCATCTCTTTGATGTCGGGATTGGCGTCGGGGCCGAACTCGAGGCGGACGACGGGCTCGTAGCGGCGCTGACGGATCTGCTCCTTGACGAGAGCGCGGAAGTCGGCGACGGGATGGTCGTCGAGCTCGACCTCGGCGTCGCGGGTGAGGCGCATGACGGTGACGTCGGAGATCTCCATGCCGCTGTAGAGCTCGCCCAGGTTGCCGCGAATGATCTCGTAGAGGGGAATGAGGAGCTTCTGGTTGGGCTCGAGGTCGACCGAGAGGGCGATCCAGGGCTTGAGCACGGTGGGAATCTTGACGCGGGCATACATGGTCTCGTCCTTTGCTTTGTCGTGCAGGCGGAAGACGAGCGAGGTGGAGAGATTGGAGAGGAAGGGGAAGGGATGAACGGGATCGATGACCAGGGGCGTGAGGGCGGGAGAGACGTCGGAGCGGAAGATTTTTCTCGCCTCCTCCTGCTGGGCTGGCGTGAGCTGGCTCCAGCGACGAAGGAAGACGCCGTGCGAGGCAAGGCCAGGCACGATGGTGTCGCGATAGCACCGGGCCTGATGATCGAGGACGAGCAGGATGCGTTCGCGGATGTTCTGAAGAAGCGTGTCGTGAGAGGCATCGGTGCCATTCTGCAGGACGGCACGGCGCTTCATGAAGAACTCATCGAGGTTCGAGGTAAAGATTGCGAGAAACTTCGCGCGCTCAAGGAGAGGAGTGCGTTCGTCGAGAGCCTCGGCGAGGACGCGTTCGTTGAAGTCCAGCCAGCTCAGGTCCCGGTCGATCCAGATCTCAGAAAGGTTGGAAGCGAGCTCGGTATTGAGCGCTCCATGGTCGCCAATCGATGCGAAGACGGTCGCGGACATTCTGTTTTTCTCCAGTCGTGAAGCTTGTAAAGACCGATTTTATGGGGTGAAAGATGAACAGACGATTGCACGAGGGCCGAAGTGAAGGATTTTTCTACGTTTCGGGATTTTGAGGGGGATTTCGCGCTGCGGCCGGTGTCAGCGGCTTTCGAGAAGAATGGCGGTGTAGGGAGCGACTTGAAGGGGATGGCTGCCGGGGACGACGGCCTGTTCAAACCGGATGCCTGTCTTCGCATGCAGATCGGGGCCTTCGAGCCTCCACATTTCGAGCTGCTGCCTGGAGCGGAGTTGCTGGGGGAGAGCGATCCGGAGTGTGCTGCTTCCTTTATTGATCAGCGCGAGCAGCTGCCGGTGGGGGCGATCTCCCTGGTAGGCGGTGAGGTTCTCGCTTGTCTCCAGATCGCAGGATGCGATCCTGCAGCCGGCGAAGCGCTGCGCGAATTGCATTCCGAAGTAGACGGGGCGGGGCGCAGCTGGAGCTGCGGAGGAGCTTTCGATGGGTGTGTAGACCCCGACACCGCCGCCGTGCAGGTTGACTCCGGAGAAGCCGGCGCAGGCGGCTGTGAGGATGTAGTCCGCCGCCCACAGTGCTGAGGCATAGGCGTCGCTGACGTCTCTGCGGCCTCCACCGAAGCAGGAGTTGCCCTCGTCCATCCGGTAGGGCGTGCCGCCTGCGGCTTTGCGCACGGCGTGAAGGCCGACGATCGCTGCTGCAAGATCTGGATTGCGTCGTCGCAGCAGACGCTCCGCGGTCATCGATGGATCGCTGGCCGGTCCCATGCCGTAGAAGTGACTGGTCAACAGCCGGGCGTCGCCTTTGGTTCTTCGAGCGAACTCGAGGACCCAGGTGTCGACCTTTCCGTCGGTGTCGGGGCCTGCGAACTGCGCGTGGGGTACGCGCTGGCGGATGGCTTTGACCCAGGCCTCGTATTCGAGGAGGTACTGGTGGAGATCGTATCCCTTGGGGCGGAAGTAGGGGTCTTCTCCGAAGCCGTCGGGCTCGTTGCCGATGACGAAGGCGATCAGGCGGTCGCCGAGGATGGAGGTGACAGCATGGGCCTCGTCCGCGGCCCTGGCGGGGCTGCCGCAGGCGAAGTTCATACCGTAGATCAGGCGCCAGTCGACAGCGTCGAGGAAGGCGCGGAGGTTGTGGAGGGCGCGGCGGGTGAGGATGCCGTTTTTGTGCTGTTGAACGATGGGATCGACCAGGGGCCACTCCCAGTAGTCTTCGATTCCGTGCCTGACTCCGCGTATCTGCTTCGGGTCGGTCTGGCCGGCTCCTTCCCATGGGGTGACGTTGCTGAGATGGCCGCCGAGGCGGAGGACTCCGTGGCGGTTCAGTTCGAGAAAGGCGTTGACCAGCGGGAGGTTTTTGGGGGAGAAGAAGTCGGGGTTGTAGAGCTGGCCGGTCTCGTAGCTCAGGCCGGTGAAGTCTTCCGGCATGACGGGCCAGGTGGCGTGGGGCTGGTTGAGCTGGACGGTGATCGAGGTTTCGGCGCGAGAGATCTTTGAGGCGGCGGTGAGGCAGGCGGCGAAGAGGAATTCACGTCGCTTCATCGAACGTCGGCCCTCTCTGCAAGCGAAAGGCACGGCTTGCGCCGTGCCCTCTCCTGCTGACTCGCAGCTTGAAGCTCTTAGTAGAACGGCTTGAAGGAAACCAGAAAGGTAAGGAAGATCACTCCAAACAGAATCAGCAGCAGGGGCCACCACTCATCCAGCCAGACGGAATCATGCGACGACGAACTCATCTCGACAACCTCCTTGTCACCTTCAAATCCTAACCGATAACCGAAGAGAGACTCAATTCAAGAAGACCGGCAGGCCATACGTCTTCTATCCAAAGCTTAGTGGAGCTTGCCGATGCGGCCCTTCGGGCCGACTGCGAAGGGAAGCGAGAGAGCGTTCCAGTTTTTGTCGGCGTCGGGTTGGTCTTCGGAATCGGGTTTGAGGGCGCTCCAATTGTGACCATCGTCGAGCGAGATGTCGGTTCCGTTCGGGCCTACGGTGATCCAGCGTTTGTTCTTTTCGTCGTAGGCTACGGCGCTGCGATAGCCATGGGGAGGAGTCTGAGGGGCGCTCCAGTGGAGATCGTCCTTACTGTAGGCGGCTGTGCCTTCGGAGCGATCCGGGGATTTGAAATTACCGCCTACCGCGATTGCTAGGTTGTTCCATCTGGCTAAAGAGAAGATGCCGGAGGTCTCGTTCTGGTGGGCGAGGGGAAGCTGTCTTTTTGAGAAGTCGAAGAGATCGAGGCAGGATTGCGGATGCTCCTGGACGAGACCCATGGTGCAGGTGGAGGCGCCTTCATAGAGCCAGCCGTGGGATGCCGCGAAGTAGAGGGGGAGGCCGGTTAGGAGAAGGGAGTTGCTGGCGGCGAAGGCTCCGCCTTGCTCCGGAGCTTCAGCGAGCCCGGCCTGATAGACCTTCTGCCAGTGAAGGCCGCCGTCGAAGGTTGCCATGAGAACGAAGCGATGGTCGACGGGATCTCCGAGCAACCATCCTCTTTCGCCGGTGTGACCACTCGGGCTTAGCTCGAACTGCATGGCATCGAAGAAGCCTTCTTTATCGGGGTTGGTAAGGAGGAGCTTCCAGGTTCTGCAGGCGTCGGTGGTCTTGTAGATGCGGGAGAGATTGCCCTTGCCGGAGGACATGACGATGGCTGTGCTGCGGCCGAAGGCCTGGATGCCGCGGAGGTCGAGCTCTTCGGCGTTGGGAGGAGTAGAGCAGCGCTGCCAGTGAGAGCCGCCATCGGTGGTGCGGAGAACTGTACCCTCGGTTCCGCTGGCCCAGGCGATCTTTCCATCGACGCTGTAAATGCCGCGCAGGCTCGCGGTTGTGTGCGAGTCCTGAAGGAGGAACTGGCCCGGCGCCGAGGGGACGAGGGCGCAGAGAACGACGAGGAGGAAGAGACGCATGGAGGGAGGATAGCAGTCCGGCTGAGGTGAGATCGGTGGAGAGCGTGCATGGCCGATCGTTGCTCGAAGAAGGGAAAGAGAAGATGCACAATGTGAAATTATTTGCCCTCGACGAGACACCGTTTCGGCAGACTATGCCTGTTGGTTGCGCAGAGTGGGCATATTCAGGGCATTTCGACGCGGTCGAGGGAATTCGTCCGACGTTTTTGCAAATGGCACGATGCTTGCAATAAGAGAAATCCGTAGTGCTCCAACAGGAATTCAGGTGGCCGATCGTCGCTCTTTGTACGAGGGACCTGGCTAAGACAAAGGACCTTTCGCGAAGAGGATCTCGCGAGACCAACTCCGGCGGCGAAGGTGAATCTCACAGCCGGCATGACTTCAAAAGCTCCAATAAGAGCGAGGAGATTTTGTGAAAAATATTGTTTGCCTGCTGTCCGCTGTTCTCTGCCTTGGTTCCCTGGCGAAAGCCGACACCCTGAAGTTCGTCAATTCTTCCAACCCCTCCAGCGACATCGGTCCTTACAAGATGCAGCTGGACGGAAAGAGCAACGTCGATCTGTTTTGCCTGGATGATCTCCGCACGATTACTCCCGGCGAGTCCTGGCAGGTGAGCGTGGTCTCGGGAGATCAGTACTACACGACCAACACCCGATCCACGGACTTCAAGTACGAGGAGGAGGCCTACATCTACAGCATGCTGGGCCAGAAGGACTCCAAGGGCCACACGTACACCACCACCGATGTTCAGGAGGCTCTCTGGTCCATCTTCGACCGCCACGCCGACACCGACAAGTGGGCCGATGCTCTGATCGATCAGGCCGGCGATTTCAATTACACGAAGGGCTTCCTGGATAACTACGACTTCTACATTCCGACCAGCTGGCCGTTCTTCGATGGAGAGCCGCAGGAGATGATCGGCGCGACTCCGAACGATCCTCCTCCGGCCGCGACTCCCGAGCCTTCGACGCTTCTGCTGATGGGCTCCGGTCTGATCGGCGTTGCGGGTGCGATGCGTCGCAGGATTGCGGCGAGCATCTCCAAATAAATCCTTATTGAGATGAGGTCCCCGGCGCGACCGGGGACCTCATAAATTTGATCGGGCTCGTTCGAGCCTCGAGGAGAGGTTCCAAAATGTATCTCTTTTTTCTCCCAGCTGTTATTGCGGTATTGATCATCGGCGCTGTGATGTTGCGTGATCAGTTTCACTCCTCGGCGCGATAGTTCGATGGATCGAAAGGAGCAGGCCATGCCCTGATGGGGTTGGAGTGCTCCTTTTCTTTTTTTGCTCGCCTGTCGAGTTTTTGCTCGTCTGTCGAGGCTAAGAGCGTCTTCGGGCGGCGATCACGGGCGAGATTGCCATCATCAGCACAGCCCCCACGACCGGGACCAGAAGCCCCATGCGCAGACCACCGAAGCGGGTCGAGATGACTCCGGTCAACCAGGGCAGAGCGGCGCCCCCGAGAGATGCGGAGGCGAAGACCGGACCGAGCCCGGGGTGCTCTCCCGTACGCTCGAGCAGGAAGCTGACCACAAGCGGGTAGAGTGGTCCGACCGCAACTCCGATGAGGATCGCCGCGGCGATCACGGCCCCCGGACTAGGATGCGGAGTTACGAGCAGGACTGCCAACGTAAGCACCAAGAGGAGCAGGCAGGCGCGATAGAGCGCGGTCTCCGAGACCCGATGAAGAAGCGATGCCATCAGCAGGCGGCTGGCCAGTTCCGAGAGCCAGTAGAGCAGGGCGATCGTGGAGGCAGGGGCCAGAGCGTGACTGCGTTCGGCAAAGCTGGGCAGCCACCCTCCCAGGGCGTTTTCATCGCCGATGTAGAGCAGCATGGTGATTGCGAAGAGCGCGAGTGGAGGTGCGGGCAAGGGAAGGCGGGAGTCCGTCGTCTTCGTAGCCGGTAGGCCTTTCGTCAGGGGGCGAGGCAGCGCGGCTACAAAGACTCCTCCCAAGGCGAGCAGACCTGTTGCGATAAGAAAGAAGAGCCGCGGGTTTGAGGGGCCGCAGAGTCGAGCCAGCAGAGGACACGCGATCGCGCCGACGCTCCAGCTGACGTTATAGAGCGCCAGCGTACGGGCGCGATGGGAGGCCGCGGTTCCTGCGACTAGATTGCCGGCGGTAATACCGGCCGAGATACCGATACCGGCGGCGAAGAGCGCGATAAGAGCGCCATGATAGCCGCACCAGGCCAGGGCCGCGGTTCCGGCGGAGCTTAGAGCGGCTCCCCAGAGAAGGCTCCGTCGAAGGTTGCGGGCGGCGAACCAGGCTCCCACCAGCTGGCCGAGAAAGCTTGCGGTAAACAGGCCTCCGGCCTGAGCGTCCTGGATGTGCCAGCGGGCGATGAGAGAGGGAAGCAGAGGCCCGAGCATCACCGTCGCCAATCCCCAGGCAGAGGTTGCGGCGAAGAGGGGAAGCAGGCGTGGCCAGGACACCGGGAGATCCGTGGGATTGGAACGCATTCCGGGTTGAGAGTATCAGGCTCTTCTGGTCCGCTCTTTAGAAGGGGCTTTGGGATGGGCCGGGGGGGCGGCTGTGGACTCGCGCACGATCAGCTCGGGAGAGAACCAGACGGCGGCGGACGGAACGGCGGCGTCGCCGGGATTCTGGATTCGTTTGATGAGGAGCTCGGCGGCGGTCATGCCCATTTTATGGAGCGGTTGCCGGACGGTGGTCAGGCGGGGACGAGTGTATTGCGCGATGAGAATGTCGTCGAAGCCGATGACGGAGATGTCGTGCGGGCAGGAGAGTCCTTCATCTTCGATGGCGCGCATGGCGCCGATGGCGGAGGTGTCGTTGAAGCAGACAAGCGCGGTGAAGTCGTGGGTGCGGCGGAGAAGCTCGCGGACCGGAGCGTAGCCGAGCTCGGGCGACCACTCCTGCTTTTCGAGATAGAGGCAGAGCTCAGGGTGGATCGTCATTCCGATCTCCTGCGCGATGGTGTGGATGGACTCCCAGCGCGGAGTCGAGTCGAGAGAGAAGGGCTGGCCCTTCATCAGGGCGATGCGCCGGTGTCCCAGGTCGTGAAGGTGCTGCAACGCCGGACGCATGGCGTTGTCGTGGTCGAGCAGAACGTTGGTTACCTGGGGGATATCGACGTGGGAGGAGACGCCGACGGTGGGAATGGGCAGGCGCCGATGCAGCGCTGTGTTGATCAGAAGAAGTCCGTCCACTGCGCGGTTGATGAGCAGGTCGGGATACTCGTCGACGAGGTCGGGACGACCCAGATGGCTGACAGTGAAGGAGAGATATCCGGACTGGAGGAGGGTCTCCTCAACACCCAGCATCACGCCGGTGAAGTAGCCTTCGCTCAGCTCGGGGACCAGGACACCGATGGTGTTGGTGAGGCGTGTGCGCAGCATGCGGGCGTGCAGATTGGGACGGTACTCGAACCTCTTGGCCGCCTGCAGGACGCGCTGCTGCGTCTTGGACGAGATGGATCGGGCGACGGGAGAGTTATTCAACACGATCGAGACAGTGGCGGGCGAGAGGTCGAGATAATCCGCGAGCACCTTAAGAGTGACCGGCTTGGATGGATCCGGGAGGGCGTGTCTTTTTGTGGCCATGTCGCTGCTTCGTTCCAAGGGCTGGGAACTGTTTTACACTTCCACTTCTGCGAATGAACAGAGAAGTGATCCGGCGTGCAAAGTCATTCATGCTTCGTTTGAGAAGAGGTCCTACCGGTAGGCTTGGAGAATGGAGCAGAAGAGAAAACAATTCGTGCTACGTCCTTACGCGGGATCGGAGCTGGAGGCGATGGTGGAGCTCGACCGCGAGTGTTTCGACCCTCCCTTCCGCTTCCATCGTTCCGCGATGAAGCACTTTGCCGAGGCCGGCAACGCCTGGGTTACGGTGGCGGGGGAAGAAGAGCGAATCTTCGGATTCTGTATCGTGCATCGGGAGAAAGAGGACGAGAAGGAGGACGAGGCCGAGTTCGGCTATCTGGTGACGATCGATGTGGCGAAGCACGTGCGCGGGAGAGGACTGGGGGAGAGGATGCTCGCTGCGGGGGAGACGTGGGTTCGCGGCTGGAAGGGTACTGGGATGCTGCTGCACGTTCTTGTGGAGAACACGCAGGCGGTGCGGTTTTACGAGCGGATGGGATATCGGAAGGTGGGTACGCAGCCACGCTTCTATGGGCCGGGTCTGGATGCGGCGATCTATTGGAAGGAACTTGCCGGGACGGACACGGAAGGATAAAGCTGCCCGTCCCGGCAGAGATTTATTTCTTGCCGAAGACGTCTCCCATGCGGCGGATCTGCGCGCCTACACCGCGGAGCTTTTCTTCGAAGCGCTCGTAGCCGCGGTCGAGATGATAGACGCGATCGAGGATGGTCTCGCCGTCGGCGACCAGCGCGGCGAGGACGAGCGAGGCGGAGGCTCGGAGGTCCGAGCACATGACCGCGGCGGATTGGAGCTCGGACTTGCCCCGGACGGTGGCGGTGCGGCCCTGCACGGTGATGTTGGCTCCCATGCGGTTGAGCTCGCCGACGTGCATGAAACGGTTCTCGAAGATGTTCTCGGTGATGGTGGAGGTGCCTTCAATCTGGGTGGCCAGCGCCATGTACTGGGCCTGCATGTCTGTGGGAAAGCCGGGAAACTCCTCGGTGGAGATGTCGGCGGCTTTGAGTGGGGTATCGCCGGAGCGGACGCGGATGGACTCTTTGCCGACGTCGAGACGGACGCCGCACTCTTCGAGCTTCGCGATGAGAGCGCCGAGGTGGGCGGGCTCGCAGCCGTCGACGTTAAGATCGCCTCCGGTGATGGCCCCGGCGACGAGGAAGGTTCCGGCCTCGATGCGGTCGGGATTGATGCGATGACGGGCACCGTGGAGGCTGGGGACTCCCTGCACCTTGATGGTGGAGGTGCCTGCGCCTTCGATCTTCGCGCCCATGGCCCCGAGGAGGGCGGCGAGATCGGTGACCTCAGGCTCGCGCGCGCAATTTTCGAAGAGGGTCTCGCCGTCGGCGAGGACGGCGGCCATCAGGAGGTCTTCGGTGCCGGTGACGGTGATCTTATCGAAGACGATGTGCGCTCCCTTGAGCCGCTCGGCGCGGGCCTCGAGGTAGCCGTGGTCGTAGGTGATGGTCGCTCCCATGGCCTCAAGCCCCTTGATGTGCAGGTCGATGGGGCGGCCTCCGATGTTGCACCCTCCGGGCATGGCGACGCGGGCCATGCCGGTGCGGGCGATGAGAGGCCCCAGGACCAAGGCGCTGGCGCGCATGGTCTTGACGATCTCGTACTTGGCGACGGGATCGGAGAGGATGCCGCATTTGATGCGGGTACGGTGCTGGGCGCGGCCGTAGCCGAGCTCGACCTCGGCGCCCATGGAGGAGAGGAGCTTGCGCTCGGTCTCGATGTCGCGGACCTGGGGGATGTTCTCGAGGATGATCTCGTCCTCGGTGAGGATGGCGGCGGCCATGCAGGGAAGGGCGGAGTTTTTGGCTCCGGAGACTTTGATGGTTCCGAGAAGGGGATTTCCGCCGCGTACAACAAACTTATCCATCCCATCAGTCTACGAAAGAGTAAAGAGGAAATGGGTGCCGAGATTGGTACGGGAAAAGATCGGGGAGATCCGATGGGAAAAAGCGGGAAGGCCAGGTGTGGAGCGGCCTTCCCGCACAGGGAAGACGATCTTGGAGCAATTTCCCTGATGCTGTGGCTTCGGGCGCATTGACCTGCGCCCCACGCGCAGTGGGCCCGGCCGGCAGGCCATCGTCTTTCCTCAGCTCGCCGAGGGGGCCGAACCCTGGCCCTGCTGCTGGTGCCGGCCATGGCCATGGCGCATGAAGCCGAGCTGCTGCATCTGCTCGGGAGTCAGGACGCCGGCGAGCTGGCTGTGAGTCTGCTCGAAGATGGTGTGCATCTGCTGATGGCGCTGATCGGGAGTGAGGCTGGTGTCGGAGTGAAGGGCGGCCATCTTCTGGTGCTGGTCGGCGAGGATAGGCTCGATCTTCGCGGTCTGGTCGTCGGTCAGGTTCAGCTTCTTCCCAAGGTGCTGGGCTGCTTTGTGGGGATCGAAGTTATGGTGGCGATGACCCTGTTGCGCGGCCGGCTGCTGGGTGCTGCCGGGGTCGGCAGCCTGGAGGGTGGCGGACTGCTGGGCGAAGGCCGCGGTCGCGGCGAGGGTAAGGGCCAGAGTGGAACGAAGAAGAATGCGTTTCATGGGTGCTTACTCCTTGTGGCAGCTCTGTAACAGCTCTGGGCTGCTCGGTGCTGCTGCTGGAATAAACACGAATAAACGGGAATGTTGTGGTCGCAATCGTCAGGAGGAGAGATTCCGTGGCGGATTCGGGATGCTGCCGCGGCCGTTACCAGGATACGGTCAAGGACAGACGCCACGCGCAGTGGGCCCGCGCGGCAGCGTCTGTCCTCGTTCCTCCAAAAATCGAGAGCGAAGACTCAGGCCGACCAGTGGGAGGCCGTCGCCGTATCCTGGGCCGGAGTGGGAAGAGCCGGGGCGGGAAAGAGCTCCTCCCGGGTTCGCAGCTCGCGCGGAAGCACGCGGTTGGCGCTGGGATCGCGCGCGACGACGACCCAGGCGTCGCGGACGTTGCGGAGGCAGGCGATGACCTCATGAAGCTGCTCGGCGGACTCGTAGTGCGAGGCCTCGAGCGCCAGGGTGAACATGGCGGCGTAAAAGTCGGAGAGCGACTGGGCGACGGTGCCGCCCACATCCGTGCGCAGCCGAGCCTGAAGGTACATCAGGATATCGAGGGCGCGGCTGGCGGCGCGGCGGCGACCGCTTACGTCGTTCTCTTCGATGCTGTGGATGGCGCGGTAGAGGAAGCGGATGGCTCCATCGTAGAGAGCCAGGATCAGCTCCATGCCGGTGGCCCCGATCAGCGTTTGTTGTTGATAGCTCGATTCCATGATCTTTCTCGATCCTTCCTCTTCTTGATCTTTGGAACGACTTCCCTGAAGGTTGTGGCTGCGGTGAATCTACTCGATATCGTCTTCCGCGAGAGAAGACGACGTCGAAGAGCATCGCTGCGCTCCGCGCCTTCAGGGAAGCTGCCTTAGCTTTGCTGCTGCTGGTAACCGGTGACCGCGCTGTAGAGCTCGTTGATCTCGTTCAGCTGCGAGGGCAGCGATTGCAGGACCTCGTTGGCGGTGTTGAGCTCGGTGGTCAGGTTGGCCTTGTCGTTGGCGATGCGGGCGTCCTCGTCGCTGATGCTCTGGTTCAGGGCGGTCTCCTGGGAGGAGTTCTGCTGGAGTGCGAGCGAGATGGCGCCGGTGGTCGAGGAGTTGCCGAGATTGTTCAGGATGTTGTTGAAGTTCTGCCCAAAGCTGTTGGGATTCTGCAGGAAGCCTTGGACATCACTGAAGTTACTGTCGAGAGTAGCGTCGAGGGTGTCGCCGTCGAGGCTGAGGTGGCCGGTCTTGTCGATGGAGAGACCGAGCTGGGACATGTCCTTGATCGATCCACTGGCGGCTCCGGAGAGCAGGCCCTGCGAGAGCGTGTTCTGGATCAGGGCCAGGGTGGGGTCGCCGAACAGGGGCTCCGGATTGCCGCTGGAGTCGTTGGTCTCCTGGGACTGAATGTCGTCGACCACAGCGTTATAAGCGTTGACGAAGCTGCTCATGGCGCTCTCGATGGAGTTATTGTCGGTGATGATCTGGATCTGAACCGGATTGGAGGCGTCGGTCTTCGCGAGCAGCTGCAGACTGATGCCGGGGATGGCTCCGGTGACCGTGTTCGAGGCGCTGGTGGTCTCGAGGCCGTCGACGATCAGATCGGCGTCTGCGCCGGCCGTGCTCTCATTGAAGTTGACGCTGGAGCCGTTGGCGTCATCGGTGAGCGAGCTTCCGCTCATGGAGATCTCGCCCGCCGCGCCGCTGGTGCGGCTGACGAGGGAGAGGCGCGAGCCATGGGTGTCGGTGACGACCGAGGCCTGGACGCCCATATCGGCTCCATTGATCTGGGTCTGGATCTGGGAGAGGGTGAGACCGCTTACATCGATCGACTGTGGAGAGGCTCCATTGATGGAGATCTGGATGGTGCCGGTCAGCGTGTCATTGGAGTTCGTGATCTGGTCGGAGTACTGGGTCGAGGTCTGGGCCAGGCTGTTGACGACGATGGTGTGGCTTCCAGCCGAGGCCGTGTTGGTCGCCGATGAGATGGTTACCGCATCCGGGTTTGAGCTCGAGCCCTGTTTACCGGCGAGAACGCCGGAGAAATCGGTGAGATTCTGCATGGCGATGGCCAACGTCGACATGTCGGTGCCGATCTTGCTGAAGACTGTGTCCTGCGCCTGCAGACCGGTGAGTTGCGTCTTCCACGGATCCTCGATGGCCTGCTCCGACGCCAGGATGGAGGTAACGGTGGAGGCGACGTCGAAGCCCTGACCGCTATTGATCGGACCGAAGTTGATCCCTACTGTACCCATCTCGTTCTCTCCCGCGAAGCAGTTGTGCAACTAAGATGCCTAATCGATGGAGGTCTGGATTAGGCGGAGTTAATGCGCCGAACCTTCTCCTGGAAGACAGAAACAAACCCCTGAGAAGGCAAAAGGAAGCAGGTACGGCGGATGGATTGGGCCATCCGCCGCACCGGGTAAGGGTTTACTGGAGCAGCTTGAGGACGTCCTGCTGGACGGAGTTTGCCTGGGAGAGAGCGGCGATGCCGGTCTGGCTCAGGACCTGGTACTTGGCCATATCGCTGGTTGCCTGTCCGTAGTTGGTGGCGCGGATGTCGTTTTCGGCCGAGGACAGGTTGACCTGCTGGGCGTTGGCGACGTTTTCGGCGGCGTTGAGCTGGTTGATGTTCGCTCCGATGGTGCCGCGCTGGTAGGCGACATCCTGGACAGCCGTGGTAAGCGTGTTCAGGATGGCTGTGGCGGAGGTTGCGGTCAGCGTTGGGTTGGCGGTGCTGAGATCCTGGCCCGCACCGGAGGCGCCAGTAGTTCCAACGCTGGTTTTGCTGAGGGTGCCGATGGTCTCGGAGAAGGTCGTCGTGCCGGCTGTGGTTCCGTCGCTGACGACGATGCTGACCGCGGAGGCGCTGAAGAGCGTGTTTCCGTTGTAGTTGGTGTTCGAACCGATGTTTCCGATCTCGGTCAGGATGTTTTGATACTCCTGATTGGCGGAGCTGACCTGAGTGGTGTTAAGGGTTCCGTTGGAGGCCTCGGTGGCGAGGGTGATGGCGCGGTCGAGCAGGTTGGTGACCTGGGCGAGAGCACCGTCGGCGGTCTGCAGCATGCCGACGCCGGCACTGGCATTCTGGGCTGACTGGGTAAGGGCGGTCGCGTTGGCATGCAGGCCATCGGCCAGCGCCAGACCGGCGGCGTCATCGGCTCCGCTGTTGATGCGCGAACCCGACGAGAGCTGCTGCAGGGTGCTCTGCAGGCTCATCTGGGTCTGGTTGAGATTGTTCTGCGCGTAGATAGATGAGATGTTGTTTAGCACGCCCAAAGACATTGGGGAACGCTCCTCTTATGACTCGATTTGAGTTACCGCATCGCCTGTCTTTGGGGAGATCCGGATCGGGTGAGGTCCGATCGATCCGGCTGACCTTAGCGAAAGGCTTTGCGTTCACCCCACTCATCGGCGGGGGAGTAAGGGACTTGAGGAGTGTTCGTGAATGAGTAAGTGGGAGGGATCGGCGGCCCTTCGCTATTGCCTTGGGCTCATGCTGCCGATGAGAGACACAGAGAGGAACTCTTCCATGATTGAACTGACTCGCCTGAACGGCAGTCGCCTGAGCCTCAACTGCGACCTGATTAAATATGTGGACTCTGCCCCGGATACGCTGCTGACCCTGGTGACGGGGGAGAAGCTGGTGGTGCTGGAGGTCCGCGCCGAGGTGACGCGCAAGATCGTGGAGTACCGGGCAGCGGTGATTCGCCAGGCGTGGCCGGACGCGGATGCGGCGCTGTCGGCGAGGGTCGTGCGCTCCACCCTGGATCTGATCGCCGAGACCGAAAAGCTCACGGACTAAACCCGAGACATCTCGCCTACAAGGAATATTTTTATGGACATCGCCAGCATCGGTGGCATCTTACTTGCGCTACTCGGCATTCTGACCGGAATGATGATCGAGGGCGGAAACATTGGCCAGATCACCCAGCCCACCGCAGCCATGATCGTGATTGGAGGAACGATGGGGGCGGTCATGTTGCAGTTCCCCTTGAAGACTTTTTTGTCTGCGCTCAAACAGCTGGCCAAGGTCTTTTTTCATGGCGCCTCCGACAATGAAGAGACCCTCAAACAGCTGGTGGAGTTCGCAAACAAGGCGCGCAAGAGCGGTATCGTCTCGCTGGACCAGGACCTGGCGTTGATTAAGGATCCCTTCTTCCGGCAGGCACTGATGCTGGCCATCGATGGGACGGAGCCGAGCGAGGTTCGAAAGATCATGCAGATGGAGCTGGACAACAAGTCGGAGATGGAGGAGAAGATTCCGCAGGTCTTCGAGGCGGCGGGAGGATACTCGCCGACGGTCGGCATCATCGGCGCGGTGCTGGGCCTGATCCAGGTGATGCAGCACCTGGACAACATCACGGAGGTGGGCCGCGGCATCGCGGTGGCCTTCGTCGCGACCATCTACGGGGTGGCGCTCGCCAACCTGATCTTCCTTCCGGCGGCCGGCAAGCTGAAGATCCGCCACCGTGAGGAGCAGATGGCGAAGGAGATGGTGCTGGAGGGCGTCATCTCCATCCTCGAGGGCATGAATCCGCGCATGATGGAGACCAAGCTGCGCACCTTCCTGGCTGAGGATGCGGGGGCAGAAGGCCCGGCGGAGGCGGCAGCGTGAGCCGCAAGAAGAAGCCCGAGCATGTAAACCATGAGCGCTGGCTAGTCTCCTACGCCGACTTCATCACGCTGCTGTTCGCATTCTTTGTCGTGCTGTTCGCGTCGAGCCAGGCGGACAAGAAGAAGGCGATGCAGGTGGCCGCCGCGATGCAGAGCGCGTTCACTCCGCTGGGAAGCTTCGAGACGCACTCGAAGACGCCTCCTCTCGAACCGGGAGCGACCAACTCCACCGTGACCAGGCCGGCGATGCTGGCGATGCCGTTTCCTCAGGCCGGTCAGATGACGCCGGGGGAGCAGGAGGTCAAGTCCAGGCTGGACAAGCTGGTGAAAGAGACTGGAGGCAAGCTTCCGGCCGGGAGCTTGACGACGCGGGTCGATCCCGACGGAATGGTGATCTCGTTGCACGAGGCCGGGTTCTTCGCCTCGGGCTCCGCGCAGGTGCGTCCCGGCGCGGCTGCACTGCTGGCGGCGCTTGCCCAGACGCTTCCCGACGCTCCTCTGCGCGTCGAGGGCCATACGGACAATCTTCCGATCCACACGGATCAGTTCGCCACGAACTGGGAGCTGTCGACGGCGCGCTCCAGCATGATCGCGCGCATCCTGCTGGAGCGGGGAAGCATGCATCCGACGAACGTCTCGGCCGCAGGATACGCGGAGTTTCACCCGGTGACGTCGAACGCGACCGAAGAGGGACGCAGCCAGAACCGGCGGGTCGACATTATTCTTTTGCGATCCCCAGCAGCTTCACGATGACGCGCTTTGCCCGCTGTCCATCGAATTCGGCGTAGAAGATGCGCTGCCAGGTGCCGAGATCGAGACGTCCCCTGGTGATGGGCAGGGTGGTCTCGTGGTGGAGGAGAAGAGTCTTCAGGTGAGCGTCGGCGTTGTCTTCGCCGGTCTGATGATGCTTGTAACCAGGCCAGCGTGGCGCGAGTTTTTCGAGCCATACGCCGATGTCCTCGATCAGGCCCTCCTCGTGATCGTTGACGTAGACGGCCGCCGTAATGTGCATGGGCGAGACGAAGCAGAGACCGTCATCGATTCCGCTGCGACGGACGATCTCTTCGACTTGCGGGGTGATATGCACCATCTCGTAACGCTCGCGGGTCTTGAAGGTGAGGTACTCGGTATAGGCCTTGGTCTCGGGCATCTTTAACTCCCGAAAAGATCGATCTCCTTCAGGGAACCACACTTCGCCGGGCTGGCAAAATAGGCCTGAATCGGTCGGGAAAGTAGGCCTAAAATAGTCGCATATAGGCTTGATCTTCCGATTAGGGGATGGATGGAATTTACTGCTAAAATCTGAGCAAACGCCCATAACTGACATTTCAGACGCGGCAAAGGGAGAGATTAGAAGATGGCTTATGTGATTGCTGAACCTTGCATCGGGACGAAGGATACGGCCTGCGTGGATGCCTGCCCGGTCGATTGTATCCACCCGAAGAAGGACGAGACGGGCCACGCCGATGCCGAGCAGCTGTTCATCGATCCTGTCGAGTGCATCGACTGCGGTGCATGCGTTCCGGTCTGCCCGGTCTCGGCGATCTATGCCGGCGACGACCTTCCGGAGAAGTGGGTGAGCTTTCAGCAGAAGGCCGCTGATCACTACGGACGCTAAGCTTTGCCCGCGCATGCGGGAGGATCGATTGAGACGCGTGGCCGTTAGGCTGCGCGTCTTTTCCTTTAGGGGCGGGTAGGGGAGGGAATGGCGCAACGGCAGAGCGAGGCGATTGTGCTGCGGAGCTGGCCGTTCGAGGAGGCCGACCTGCTGGTCAGTCTACTGACGAGAGACCAGGGACGCATCAAGGGAGTTGCCCGTCATGCCATGCGTTCGCGACGGCGTTTCGGCGGCGCGCTGGAGCCGATGACCTACGTGCGCGCCAGCTACTCGGAGAAACCCCGACAGGAGCTGGTGCGGCTGGATGCCTTCGAGATTCTGTGGTCGCCCCTGGCCGAGCCGGTCGATTATGCCCGGACCGCCGCGCTGGAGATGGTCGCCGAGGTGCTTGAAGAGGTCTTGCCGGAGCAGGCTCCTGACGACGCTCTCTTTCGTCTTGCATTGGCCGTCGCCGAAGAGATGCACCTGGGCCGGGTGTGGATGCCGGCGACCTACTTCGCCCTCTGGGTGAGCCGCCTGATGGGCTGGATGCCAGCGCTGGGACATTGTGTCGCCTGCGGTGTGGATCTGCGGGGGGAGACGGTCTGGTACTCGGCGACCGCGGACGGAGTTACTTGCGAAGACGACCGACGAGGCGAGAGCGAGGCTTTGCCGCCGGAATCGGTCGTCGAGGCACAGAAGATCTTTCGCTCGCCAATTGGGGAGCTGGCCACGGAGGAGTGGTCGAGGCGCAGAGGGATTCACCTGCGGCACTTTGCGATTGCACTGCTGGAGCGGAATCTGGATCGACGGATTCGCAGTGCTCGGGCTCTGGAGCGAGCCTGAGGCTCAGGCTCGCTTGAGAATAATCTTCCTGATGCGTGGCCGGGTGAGGATTATCAGGTCGTTTTCTTTGCAGGAAGGCGACGCGAATGGGTCCGCCCTTTTTCTTCAGGAAAGTTGCTTTAGGCGTGAGACCATGCGGGCATCGCGGTCGGTGATGCCCCCAGCATCGTGCGACACGAGCCCCAGCCGGACTTTGTTATAGCGGATATCGATATCGGGGTGATGGCCGGAGGCTTCGGCGACCCCGGCGACGTGGTTGACGAAGACCATGGCCTCCACGAAGTTCTCAAACGCCCAGTCGCGAACAAGCTCTCCGGAGTCGAGCCTCCAGCCGGGGTTCTCTTGTAAGAGGGCATCGATTTGGGACGAGGAAAGTGTCGCCATGGCCGCCTCCATCAGGTCTTCTCTCTTGGATGCTCGACCCGGCCGATCCGAGGATTAAATTGATGTGAGAACGTCGAAGCCCGGCTCCTCACTCTTCTTACGGATCCTGATCCACTCCTCATCGGGAATCTTCAGGAAGACCTCGACGATTGCGGGATCGAACTGAGATCCGGAGCAATGTTGGATCTCGGAACGTGCGGCGGCAAAGGTGGTTCCCTTACGATAAGGACGGTCCGAGGTCATGGCGTCGAGGGTATCGGCGATGGTGAAGATCCGTGCGCCGAGGGGAATCTCAATGCCCTTGAGGCCGCGTGGATAGCCGGATCCGTCGTATCGCTCCTGATGCGCGTAGACGATCTCCGCGGCATCGCAGAGGAATGGAATCTTGCGCAGCATCTCGTAGCCTCGTTGGCAGTGCTCGCGCATGACGGTCATCTCCGCGTCGTCGAGGCGCCCAGGCTTGAGAAGAATGGCATCGGGGGTAGCGATCTTGCCGATATCGTGCAGGAAGGCTCCGCGCGCGATAGTCCGGAGGTCTCCATCGTTGACCCCGAAGATCCGCGCGAGCTCGATGGTGTATGCGGTCACGCGCTTGGAGTGGCCTTCCGTCTCTTGGTCGCGAAGATCGAGAGCATCTCCCATCGCACCGATCGTGATGTCGTAGCTGCGCTCCAGGTCATGCATGATGGCGCGGAGGCGGCTGGTTCGGGTGGAGATCACCTCTTCCAGGTGGAGACGATAGGCGATGTTCTGACGCAAATGGCGGCGATGTTCCGAGGCGCGGGCGACCACGTTTTCGAGCTGGCCGCGTTCGAAGGGCTTTACGAGATAGTCGAAGGCTCCACGGCGAAACGCGTTGGTGGCTACCTGGATGTCACGCACGGCCGAGAACATGACCACCGGCACTTCAGGATGTTCGGTCGAGATGCGATCGAGCAGGGCCAGGCCGTCGGTTCCGGGCATCAGAATGTCGGAGAGGACGAGGGAGTAATTGGGATCGTGGCTGAGCAGATCGATCGCCTCGTTGGCCCCGGAAGCCGTAACCGTCCGATGGCCACTCCGCTCAAGCAGCGTCGAGACGATCCCCCGAATGGTCGCCTCATCGTCGACGATCAGGATTTTTTCCTGCGACATTTGCTCCCGAAACTCCTCTGCGTGGTTGCTCTGCAATGTATCTCAAACCTATCGGCGTGGTGCTAAAAGCTTTACGGCGGACATCCTTTGAAAACAAGAAAGGCACCATCATCTCTTCCCGGTTTCCGTCGATTCTCTACGGTCGGCAACCCATCCAGCCTTGATGACCTGGCGGGACCGGCCTAAAGCAAGGGAGCCGGAGGGCACATCGTCCGTGATACAGCTTCCCGCCGCAACATACGAGTCGTCCTCCAGCGTGACGGGAGCTACCAGCGTCGAATCGGAGCCTACAAAGACGTCGTCTCCGATCGTGGTTCGATGCTTGTGAACTCCGTCATAATTGCAGGTGATGACTCCGGCACCGATGTTGACTCCCGAGCCGATGACGGCATCTCCCAGGTAGTTGAGGTGGTTTGCCTTGGAGCCCGCTCCGATGGAGACTTTCTTGGTCTCGACGAAGTTGCCGATATGGGCTCCGGCTCCGATGTCGCTCTCCGGGCGAAGATGCGAGTAGGGGCCGAGGATAGCTCCGGCGGCGATCGTCGCCGAGTCCATGATGCAGCCGTTGCGTACCGTCACCTCGTCGCCGATGATGCTGTTCTGAATCACTGAGTAGGAGCGAATGCGGCAGTTAGAGCCGATCCTGGTTGCTCCCAGAAGTTGGACATACGGTTCGATGACGGTATCGGCTCCCACCTCGACCTCCGCGTCGATGACGGCGGTGTCAGGGCGAAAGATCGTGACGCCCTGGGCCATGAGCCGGTGGGCGGTGTTGAGGCGCATGGCGGCATCGAGATGCATCATCTCGGCGATGGTGTTGGCTCCAAGGACCTCGTTGACGCTCTCGGCCTGGACGGCGACGACGCGCTGCCCGCCGGCGACCAGCATGGCCGCGACGTCGGTCAAGTAAAACTCTCCGTGCGCGTTGTTGGTGTCGAGTTGATCGAGCTTGTCGAAGAGCGCCGCCGTACGGAAGCAGTAGATGCCGGAGTTGATCTCGGGCGTAGCCAGCTGATGGGGCGCAAGCGACCTCTGCTCGACGATTGCCGTGACCTCGGGACTTGCCGGGGCGACACGGAGGACACGGCCATATCCTGTCGGATCGTCAGGAACGGCGGTAAGGATCGTCATGGCTGCTTGTTCGCGAAGATGCGTCTCGCAGATCGAGGCGATGGTCTCGGGACGGATGAGAGGGACGTCGCCGGAGAGGACGAGAAGGTTTTCGGGAATCGCATCGCCGGAGAGGGCGAAGAAGGCCTTGATCATTTGCATGGCATGGCCGGTGCCGCGTTGCTCCGGCTGCAGAACAAACTGGACGCCGGTAGATTCGACCGCGGCGCGGACGCGATCTGCTTCATGGCCGATGATGCAGTAGATGCGGTCAGAGGGAACGATCTTCAGTGCGGCAGCAATAACGTGAAGCAGAAGCGCGCGCCCTCCGATCTCATGGAGAACCTTGGGACGTCTGCTTTTGAGGCGCGTGCCTTTACCGGCAGCCATGATGGCAATCGCGAATTTTTGCGGGTCCATTACGGTTATCTTCTCACGGTCAAGGGGCTGTTCGTTTACGACAATCCTGTCGGTCAGGACTCCCCCACACGTGGGATTGATTTTCTTCGTAACAGTTTTCACGCTTGACGAGGGCGATGCGGCATGGCGAATCCACTCCGCATCGCCGGGAGCGACAGGGTTAAAGATTCATACCGGCGATGACGCCACGCATGTAGGCAAAGCTCTTCACCACCCCAGGCATAGGATCGTCGGCCATGATCTCGTACTCGAGATCGACGTTGCCTTTGTAGCCCAGGTCTACAAGGGCGCGGAAGATCTGGCGGACCGGCATGACGCCGTCGCCGACAGCCACCTGGCTCTCCTTCACCTTGCCCTCGGCGAGATCCTTCATGTGGATGTCATAGAGGCGAGGTCCCACCTTCTTGATCGCCTCCACAGGATCGGTTCCCGTGCGCATGGTGTGCCCAACGTCGATGCAGCAGCCGATGCGGTGATCCATCGACTTGACGGCCGCGAGGATATCGAGGGGAGAAGGCCACTGCTTGTCCTCGGGACCGTGATTGTGGATGGCGAGCTTAATGTCGTATTCCTTCACGAACTTTTCGACACGAGGCAGCACCTCCCGGGTGGGGGCTCCGACGATGATGGGAATTCCGGCGGCCTTCACATACTCGAACTTCGAACGAATGTCGTTGTCGTCGTCCTTGTCGAAGTAGATGGTGCCTGCCGCAGTTAACGTCATGCCTGCGGAGCGATACTCCGCGGCGCGCGCGGCGACCTGGTCCGCCGGGGTCATCGGGAGATGAGTGTCCTTCAGATTGAGCAGCGGGGTCTTCAGCTCTTTCATGAACTGAAGCAGGTGAGCCTGATCGAACTTACGGAAGGTGTAACTGGCGATGCCCAGCCGGATAGGTGATGAGGACGAGGGGGGCGCTGCAAAGGAGAAGGCAGAGTTTGGGAGAAGCGAGGAGACGGCGAGCAGGCTGCCTCCACCGAGAAGGCTGCGACGCGAGAGTGTGGGCTTCATGCTCGGCATGGTAGCGTTCTTACCGCTGCCTCGTCCAGTGAATCCAGCGGAATCTTTTTGGAGCTGCGAGCTGGGGAATATTCCGCATTGACACGATGGAACACGGGCTGGTAACTTTCGTTCGCATTTCAAACAATAGTTCTCTCGAGCGCGAAAGTTGTCGTTCTTTTTCGGAGGAGGTCAGGCGATGAAAAGAATCTTTGTTTACCTTGCTGTATGCCTGCTGGCGTTCCCGCTACCGTCATTGGCCCAGGCTGTAAATGCGACCCTGCTTGGAACCGTGAACGACTCGACGGGAGCCTCGGTGGCGAACGCAAAGGTGACGGCCACGGCAGAGGCCACCTCGACAGTGTATGAGTCGGTGACCAACGAGGGGGGCAATTACACCATTCCCAACATCCCTCCGGGAAGATATTCGATCACGGTGTCGGCGCAGGGATTCAAGAAGGAGACGCATCAGAACATCGATGTACAGATCAACTCCTCCACACGCGCGGACTTCAGCGTGGTTCCGGGCAGCGTGACGGAAGAGGTGATGGTGACGACGGCTCCTCCGCTGCTGCAGACCGACCGCGCCGATATCAGCACCAAACTCGAGGCGCACCAGATCGAAAATCTTCCCATGACCACGAACCGGAACTTTCAGTCTCTGCTGACGCTGGTTCCGGGCACGACACCCTCTACCTTCGAACACTCGCAGTTTTTCAATGCGCAGAGCTCGCTGCAGACGCGCGTGAACGGCATTCCGCGCATGGGCAACCTTTACCAGATCGAGGGTATCGACGATGACGAGCGTACGGGTCTGCTCCAGATCATCATTCCCCCTGCGGACTCGATCCAGTCGGTCGATATCTCGACCAACAACTTCGACGCCGAGCTTGGACGCGCAACGGGCGCGGTGACCAACGTGATCCTGAAGTCGGGCACGAACTCGTTCCACGGATCGGCGTTCGAGTACATCCAGAACAACGCCGTGAACGCGCGCTCCTACTTCGGCGGTCCCTTGGGACGTCTTTCATATAACAGCTACGGCGGGTCGATCGGCGGCCCAATCATCAAGGACAAGCTTTTCTTCTTCGGCGACTACCAGGGAAGCTCGGATCATGAGACTGCGAGCAACACCTTCACGATTCCGGATGCGCGATATTTCACGCCGAATGCTCAGGGCAACATCGATCTCAGCTCGATGCTCTCAGGAAGCGCGAATGCAAATGGATTCCAGCAAGGGCAGATCTTCGATCCGTCAACCGGAACGGGAACGGCAGGGAGCCCGCGCACGACGTTCGCGAATAATCAGATTCCCTTTAGCCGTGTAAATCCGATCTCGCTGGATATTCTGCAACGTGTGAACGCGGCGGCCGCGCAGTTCGGTACGCTCAACTCGGGCCTGCCGATGTCGAATCCGAGCAACAACTACACCTCTAATCTTCCTTTTACGAAGGGAACCGACAGCTGGGATACAAAGATCGATTACACGCTGAACGAGAGGAATCATGTGAGCGGCCGGTTCAGCTGGCAGCGCGTGAACACCTTTCAAGCGCCGGCGTTCGGATCTTTTCTGGGTGGACCGGCCGGAGGGGGATTCCAGGGTACCGGCGTTCAGACCTCGTACAGCACCGGCGCGAACTACGACCATGTCTTCTCTCCGACTCTCTTTACCGAGGTTCGATTTGGAGTCGCTCACCTGAGAAATAACGCTGAGCCGAGCGACTATGGATCGAATGACGCCACCGCGTTAGGAATTCCTGGCGTCAACATCAATCCATTCTCGAGCGGTCAGGTCGGTATCTCGATCGGGGGAGCATTTACAGGGACGATGATCGGTTATTCCGCGTCGGTTCCCTGGATTCGAGGCGAGTCGAACATTGACTTCGTCAACAACTGGACCAAGATCATTCGCAACCACACCATCAAGTTTGGCGGGGACCTTCGGCGGATTCGTGACGATCTGTTGCAGGATCAGACCTTCAGTCCGCGTGGCGTCTTCAATTTTGCCGACGTACAGACCTCAGATTCACGAGCAGGAACGAATCTTGCGAATAACATTGCGAGCTTTCTGCTCGGGCTGCCGAATCAGGTGGGCCGCGATGTGAATACCTTCTTTCCGGCGTACCGGCAGTGGTGGATCTTCGGTTTCGCGACCGACAAGTGGCAGGTCTCTCCGAAGCTGACGCTCGATCTTGGCATTCGCTGGGAGTTCTATCCTCCAGCCACGCCGAAGATCGCCAGTGGATTCACGAACTACGATCCCGTCGCGAATAACCTGGTCATTGCTGGGGTTGGCGGAAATCCCCGCAACCTCGGAATACAGACGCGCTATCGCTACTTCGCGCCGCGTACTGGCTTCTCGTACCGGGCGACGGATCAGACCGTCGTTCGCGGAGGCTTCGGCATCAGCTATATGCCATATGCCGATAATAACTATGCGTATAACTATCCGGTTCGTTCCAACAACGCTTATGGACCGAGCGGTTCGAGCCCCTACACCCCGGCCGTGCTGGCGGATGGAACGACAGTGGCGACCTTCCAGTCTGGATTCCCGGCGCCGGTTCCGGTTCCCATCCCGGGAGATGGAATCATTCCTGTCGTGACATCTTCTCTGGCCGCCCAGCAGATGTTCTACGTTCCTCTGGACTATAAGAATCCGTATGTCGAATCGTGGAACGTTGCGATTCAGCAGGCGCTGCCGTATGACATGTCCTTGCAGATTGCCTATGTCGGAAACCACGGCGCAGGCATTCCCGGCAACATCGATATCAACAACCCAACGTCGATCTATGGTGGAGGAACCGCCTCGAAGCCGGAGTATAACTGTGTGGGATGCCCTGCTGGAGTTCATCGCACCGCCTCTACGCAAAAGATCTTTCAGGGTTTCTCCTCCAACTATCAGTCTTTACAACTGCAGCTGAACAAGCGATTCGCGCGTGGCCTCGGTTTTACCTCGTCGTTTACCTGGGGCAAGGGACTGGGCTATGTCACCGCGGACGACGGTGGCATCCTCTTCTTCACGGGGGATACGCTGCACAGGAATTACGCCCCGAACGACTATGACCGAAAACTTAACTTCCAGGAGAGTTTTACCTATGAGCTTCCCATCGGCCGAGGTCACAGGTATCTGAGCTCGGGCGTGGGAGCGCTCGTGATCGGGGGATGGAAGCTGTCCGGTGTGGTCTCTGCCGTCTCAGGGCTCCCCTTCTCGGTCTATGCCAATGGAAGTCCACTCAACACTCCCGGCACGGCTTTGCTTGCCAATCTGTCCAAGCCGTATCGCGTGTTGGGCGGCATTGGACCGAACAATCCATGGCTGGATGTGTCCGCGTTCTCGCAGCCTGCGGGCTGCCCGACGACAGGCTGCAATGCGCAGAACGTGCAGCTGGGCAACACCGGCAGGAATCAGTTTCGCGGGCCGGGCTATGTTCAGGACAATCTCTCGATCTTCAAGAGCTTTCCCGTCTGGAGGGAGACTGCGATGGAGCTGCGGCTCGACGCGTTTCAGCTGAGTAACACGCCGCAGTTCTCGGTTCCCAACTCCGGCAGTGGAGCTATCTTTACCGCCGGAAACTTCGGCACCATTACGAGCACGCTGGGCAGCGGGCAGGGAAGCGTGAATGGCGTGGGCGGAGGGCGCAGTCTGCAGGCCTCGGCCAGAATTAACTTCTAGATCGAACAAAATTGATTGAATTGGCCAACCGGTCTCTCCTTGCGAAGAGACCGGTTGTATCTTAGGAGGGCAAGATAAGGAGCGGGATAAGCATGATCTCTCGACGTGGTTTTGTGGGGTCGCTCGCGGCGTTAGGCGCCGCTGCGGTAACGGGGAGCAGGGCCTTTGCGGCTTCGGCAGGTCCATTCAAGGTAGCGGTAATCACCGACGAGATTACGCAGGACTTCGATCACGCCTGTTCGGTCGCCTCGAAGGACTTCGGTATGCGGTGGGTGGAGCTGCGGGCGATGTGGAAGAAGAGCCTGACGTCCCTCGACGACACCGAACTTGGGGAGGTGGAAAAGACGCTTGCAAAGTACAGCCTGCAGGTGACCGATATCGCGAGCCCCCTCTTCAAGGCCCATTGGCCTGGGGCGCCGCGTTCCTCTGAAGGACCGAAGAACGATTCCGGCGGTGATGTTCTGAAGCAGCAGGACGAGGTCTTAGAGAAGAGCATCGCCCTGGCGAAAAGATTTAAGACGAACAAGGTGCGTTGCTTCGACTTCTGGAGGATCGAGGACATTTCGCCTTATCGCGAGGCGATCGACCACAAGCTCGCCGAGGCTGCTGAGAAGTGCGCGGGCCAGGGAATTTTGCTGGTGGTTGAGAATGAGCCGGCCTGCAATACGGCGACCGGGCGGGAGTCCGTGCGTCTGTTGAATGCAGTCAAGACGCCGCACCTGGCGCTGAACTGGGATCCCGGCAACGCCGTCATGCGCGGGGAGTTCGATGCCTATCCGGTCGCCTGGAAGATGCTGCCGAAGCAGCGCATCCACCACTGCCACGTGAAGAACGCGGTGAAGGGACCAGACGGCAAGGTCGCCTGGTCGCCCACGGGAACAGGGATCATCGACTGGACCGGGCAGTTCCGTGATCTGGCGAGGTCGGGGTATCGGGAGGCAGTGAGTCTCGAGACGCACTGGCACGGTGGCGCGACTCCGGAGGCATCGACGCGCGAGAGCTGGAGCGGCATGAAGAAGGCACTTCAGGATGCGGGCGCACTTTAGTTGTTGGAAGATATGCGCTGCCGCTTGGGTCCACTGCGCGTGGGGCGGTCACTTTGTGACTTGTGTATCCCCTGCGGGATGAAGGCTCCCGTTGGTCGCTTGCGTAAACCTTTGCGTCGACCAGCGGGAGGCCCACGGCGAAGCCGGTATACGCGTCACGAAGGGTGCGATCCACGCGCAATGGGCCCGGCCGGCCAGCGCCTTGAACAGGCCGATCAGAGCTCCAGGCGAGAGTCGTCGATGGCGAGGCGGACATTGCCATCGGATTTGGTCAGGCGGCGCACCGCCTCCATCTTGTCCACATTCGCCTTCAGCATCACGACAGCGATCGGGATCGACTTGCCAGCGGATTTAATCGTGCGAATCGCAGTATCGCGGTCGATATTGCAGACCTTCATCAGCACGCGGATCCCACGCTCGACCAGCTTCGCGTTCTTCATGTGCACGTTCACCATCAGGTTGTCGTACACATAGCCGAGCCGGGTCATGGCGCCGGTCGTGATCATGTTGAGGATCATCTTTTGGGCGGTGGCAGACTTCATGCGCGTCGATCCGGAGAGAGCCTCAGGCCCGACCTCGGCGACGATGGTGGTGTCGGCGGCCTCGGAGAGCGCCGTATTCAGATTGCAGGTGACCGCCGCTGTCTTGGCTCCGCGCGCGCGGGCATACTCCACAGCGCCGACGACATAGGGGGTGCGGCCCGAGGCCGAGACGCCGATCACGATATCCTTGCGCGTAGGGCGGCGGCGGGCGATATCGCGCTGGCCGAGCTCGGGGGAGTCCTCGTTGACGTCCGAAGCGGACGCAAGGGCCTTCGGTCCTCCTGCCATGATGTACTGCACCTGCGCCGGGGCGGTCGAGAAGGTCGGAGGGCACTCCGAGGCATCGAGCGATGCGATACGGCCCGAGGATCCCGCACCCACGTAGATTAATCGGCCTCCGTCGCGCAGCGAGCGGGCGACGGTATCGATGACGACCGCGATCTCCGGCAAGGCCCTCTTTACGGCCGCTGCAACCCTGGCATCCTCATGGTTGATGATGCGGGCGATCTCGAGCGCGGATTTTGTATCGAGTCCTTCCGAGGCGGCGTTTGAAGTTTCAGTGACCAGACCGAGAAACTCATCGGGGCCATTGGGAACGGATTTGGACGACTGGGCCGGTTCGAGCATCGTAAGGGTTGCCATAAGCCAAAAACCTGCAGCAAAACGCGCCGCTCTTTTCTAAACGATTTTAGTCCTAATCGGGGTTTGATGCGCATATAAAGGTACGCGTTTGATTCATCTCTCATGAGAGCTCAAAGGATAATTCTTGACTATCTTCGCTCGATGGACTCTATGGAGGCAGAGGCGCAGATCCTCACGTCTCTGGGAAAGTTTTTGCAGGATACTGGGAATCTGTCAAGTTCTCATTTAAGGTACAGATCATGATGCATCCTCATCTTCGCCGGGCTGCGGTCGTCGGCGCCGTCGTTCTGATGTACTTGTCTTCGGCCTCTGGCGTCGCGCAATCTCCCCCTGGCGTGACAAACGACTCCCCGCCGCAGCGATCGGAGGATCAGGCGCTCGAGCAGAGACTCCAGAGCCTGGCCGCAACGCACAGGGGACATGTCTCGCTGTACGCCACGCAGCTCAAGAGCGGAAAGACGGTCGCTCTCAACGCCGACAGGCCGGTCCAGACAGCTTCGGTGATCAAGCTGACCATCCTCTTCGAGGCGATGGAGCAGGTGAGGGCAGGGAAGGCGCGCTGGGATGAGAAGCTGACCCTGGCCAAAGGGGACGGCGTTAGCGGCTCCGGAGTGCTGACCTTCTTCGACACCCCGCTGACGCTTACGCTCAAGGACGTTCTCACCATGATGGTGATCGTGAGCGACAACACCGCAACCAACCTCGCCATCGACCGCTTCGGCGTCGATGCCGTGAACGAGCGCATCGCCTGGCTGGGCCTGAAGGACACACATCTTTATAAAAAGATCGGCAAGCCCGCGACCGCGCCCATGCCGGCGGACCAGCCGAAGTTCGGTCTCGGCAAGACCACGGCGCACGAGATGGAGATCGTGATGGAGCGGATCGGCCGTTGCCAGCTGGGGCTCCCCGGCGAGTCGGAACGGGCTGCAGACGCGGCCATCTGCCAGACGGCGCTGACCATGCTGCGCAACCAGTTTTACCGCAATACGATACCGCGTTATCTCGAGACCCTGGACTCGTCCGAGACGGGCTCCGGCATCGCCAGCAAGACAGGCGGTCTGAACGCTGTTCGGAATGACGTCGCCATCGTCGCCGGCAAGAGCGGGCCGATGGTTATCTCGATCTTCACCACGGAGAACGAGGACAAGAGCTGGACTCCGGACAACGAGGCTGAGATGATGATTGCAAGGCTGGCAAAAGAGATCATGATGGCTTGGTCCCCCTCCGGGGTGGATGGAGGGTCTCTCGTTCCGGGGCTGGGCATTGCGCCCGCTGCCGGATCAGCCTCTGGTACGTCTAAATGACAGGAGAAGAGAGCGAGAAAGTGCAGATCGACCACCAGACCTGCGGCGAGAAGCCTGGCAGCGAGCCGGACACCGAACTCGCTCCCCAGCCCCGAAACAATCCGTCTCAGCGCCGATCGAGTGGAATGACCTCATGGCTGCGCGATCTGGTGATCTCGATCGCGGTCTCCGCCTTTATCATCATCTTCCTCTACCAGCCGGTCCGAGTAGAGGGGACCAGCATGCTTCCCATGCTCGAGGATCAGGATCGCCTCTTCGTCAACAAGATGGCCTACCGGGTCGGGGAGATTCATCGGGGCGATGTGGTTGTCTTTCTCTATCCGCACGATCACCAGAAGAGCTACATCAAGCGCGTGATCGCGCTGCCCGGAGATGATCTGAAGATCGAGCACGGCCGCGTCTTCGTCAACGGCCAGCCGCTGATCGAAAAGTATGTTCCGCTGCGTTTTTCCGATAGCCGTTCATTACCGGAGACGATCGTTCCCGACCACGAATACTTTGTGATGGGAGATCATCGATCCATCTCAAGCGACAGCCGCGACTTTGGATCGGTCGACCGCGATCTGATCTATGGCAAGGCCGCCTTCGTGTACTGGCCCATGGAGCAGGTCGGCGTCGTCCACTAGGGCGTATCGACAAATTCCAATCTGCGATTTTTATGTGTATATCCCCTTCGGGTCGAGGCTCCCGTTGGTTGCTTGCGGAGATCCTTGCGCCGACCAACGGGAGGCCCGGGCGAAGCCGGTATACGAGTCACGAAGGGCGCCGTCCGCGTGGGGCGCCCGCGTGGCAGCGTCTGCCCTCCATCCCAACAATAGATCGATATGCTCTACCTCTTGGGGCGCTCGGAGGCGCTCGCGACGATCTCAGAGAATGATTGCGGGTTAAGGCTCGCTCCTCCCACCAATGCTCCATCGACATCCTTGAGGCAGCAGAGAGAAGCGGCGTTCTCCGGCTTGACCGATCCTCCGTAGAGAATCCGCGTGGCCTGGGCCAGCTCCTGGCCTGCGATTCGAGCGATCTCGGAGCGAATCATCGTGTGGGCCTCTTCGGCCGTCTCAGGAGTCGCCGTTTTGCCGGTGCCGATCGCCCATACCGGCTCATAGGCGACGACCAGAGAGCCAAGCCTGACAGGATCGATCCCCTCGAGCGCTATCGAGACCTGAAGCCTGAGAACCTCGGCGGTGCGGCCGTGTTGGCGTTCTTCCAGCCTCTCCCCCACGCATACGATCGGGAAGAGATCGTGCTCGAGCGCCGATTTAAGCTTCAGGTTGACTGTCGTATCAGTCTCGTTGAAGTACTGGCGCCGCTCCGAGTGTCCGATCAGAACATGCGTGACCCCGATCGCCGTCAACATCGTCGGAGAGGTCTCCCCGGTGTAGGCCCCCTCCTGCATCCAGTGCATGTTCTGCGATCCGATGAAGACCGACTTTCCCCGCGCGGCGTCGACCAGAGCCGGAAGGCACGGCATCGCAGGGAAGAGTACGATCTCGGCGGCTGTGTTGTTTTTGACCAATGGGAAAAAGCTGGTCAGAAAGGCCGTCGCCTCGGTTGGCGTCTTGTACATCTTCCAGTTGGCGGCGATCAGAGGCGTACGCATGGTGGAGATCATTTTAGAGGAAGTTTCTCCTACGGGTAGATGCCCGAATCGACGGCATCGTCAGCGTCTACTCTTTGTTCGTCAACGCCGCTACCCCGGGAAGCGTCTTGCCCTCGAGAAACTCGAGTGAAGCGCCCCCTCCGGTTGAGATGTGTGAGATCTTGTCTGCTACTCCAGACTGCTGCACTGCGGCTACGGAGTCGCCGCCTCCCACAATACTCGTCGCATCGTGGTTCGCCGCGACCGCTTTGGCTATGGCGTTCGTTCCCTTGGCGAAGGCCGGCATCTCGAAGACCCCCATCGGTCCGTTCCATACGATCGTAATGGCGTCGCCAATGGTCTTCTTGAACAGCTCTATCGAGGCCGGGCCGATATCGAGTCCCATCCAGTCGGCAGGGAAGTCCCCATCGCCCGAGAAGATCTGCGTCGCGGCATTGGCGGCGAACTTGTCGGCCAGCACATGATCGACCGGAAGCAGAAGATCGACCCCTTTCTTCGCGGCCTTCTCGAGAGCTGCCTTGGCCACGTCGATCTTGTCGGTCTCCACCAGAGACTTGCCCGTCGTCTGGCCCTTCGCGTTCAGGAAGGTGTAGGCCATTCCTCCACCAACGATCAGCGAGGTCGCGCGGTCGAGCAGGCTGTCGATGACCTCGATCTTGTCGGAGACCTTGGCTCCTCCGATGATCGCCACGAACGGCTTGATGGGATCGCTGACCGCCTTGCCCAGGTAGGTCAGCTCCTTCTCCATTAGCAGACCCGCGGCCGAGACGGGAACGAAGTGCGTGATTCCCTCCGTCGAGGCGTGAGCCCGGTGCGCGCTGCCGAAAGCGTCGTTGATGTAGATCTCGCACAACGAAGCCAGCTGCCTGGCAAACTCCGGATCGTTCTTCTCCTCTTCGGCGTGAAAGCGCAGGTTCTCGAGCAGCAGCGGCTGGCCCGGCTCGAGCTTGCTCACCATCTCGGTCGCAATATCGCCGACGCAGTCGGGCGAGAAGGCGACGTTCTCATCGTCACCCAGAACATGATCGAGCAGCTCGCGCAGGCGGTCGACCACCGGACGCAGGCTCATCGAGGCGACCACCTTGCCCTTGGGACGCCCCAGGTGCGAGCAGAGAATCACGCGGGCCTTGCGCCGGAGAGCGTACTCGATGGTGGGGATGGTCTCCCGAATGCGCGTGTCGTCGGTGATGTGCGTGGTGCCGTCGGAGCCGTCGACCGAGAGTGGAACGTTGAAGTCCACTCGGATGAGGACGCGTTTGTTGGTAAGGTCCAGGTCGCGGATCGAAAGCTTCGACATTTCTTTTTATCTCCTCGTGCAAAACAGGCGCAGAGTTCGGGAATGCTCGCCGCATTCCATCATAGCGTTTGGATGCGAGCCGCTTCGTGAGGAAGGCGGATTCTGCGCATCGAAAAAAGAGGAATCAGGACTGGGGAATCAGGGCGTCGGCCTCGATCTCGACTCTCCATCGGGGATCGAGCAGCTCCTTGACGACGACCATCGTGGCTGACGGGCGGATGAGCGAGAAGAACTTGCCGTGTACGCGTCCCACCCGCTCCCAATCTTCGCGATGGGTAAGAAAGATGCGTGTGCGATAGACGTGCTCGATCGACGATCCGGCATTCTTGAGCGCCGCCGCGATCAGGGGCAGACACTGGTCTGTCTGCTCCGCCGCATCGAGGTCGTCTGCGCCCACCGGGCCTGTACCGGAGACATGCACATGGCTGCCGATCCGCACCGCCCGAGAGAAGCCGATGATCGGCTCGTAAGGGCTGGTGCCGGCGATGTTGGTGCGATTCTTCTGAGACATGGGAAGATTGTAACGGCCTGCGATTGCATCGGCTGCACCGTATACGAATCCATCTCCATGCGACGAGGACAAGACCCGAGTGTGCTTTTCAGCGACAGCGAACTTTGTAGGCAGTATCGTGCTCGGAACTGTGGGAGTCGCGACCTTTACCCGCGTCAAGCATAAGCGCGAGCTGCTCTTCGCCTCCCTACCTACGCTGTTTGCGATTCATCAGTTTATCGAAGGCTTCGTGTGGCTGGGCCTCGACGGCAGGTTCTCACCCGACTTCATCCACAGGATGGGGGCCGCCTTCGTTCTCTACGCGCAGGGGCTGCTCCCTTTCCTCATCCCACTCAGCGTTCTGCTCTTCGAGCCGGACCAACGGAGCCGTCGTCGCATGCTGCCCTTCCTTGCCATCGGGACCGGCACGACGATCTACATGCTGTGGGCGCTCATCGCCTATCCCCTGCACGTCTTCGTCGAGGGAAACAGCATCGTCTACATCAACGACGGCACCAACAACACGCTGCTGGCTACTCTGTACGTCATCGCCACCTGCGGCTCGCTCTTCTTCTCGAAGGTGCGGGACATGATGATCTTCGGGGCGGCCAATCTGGCGATCCTGCTGGCCGTCATGGCCGTCAAGCGATACGCCTTCACCTCGGTCTGGTGCGCCTACGCGGCAGCTGCCAGCGTCATCATCCTTGCTTACTTCTGGAAGAGCCGCCTGCAGCGCCCCTTCCGCTATGGCGAAGCCATCTGGGGATAGGGCTTTGCTTTAAAGCGAAGCTCTAGTCAGTATCGAGCTATTTAGGGCGATGTCCTGTCGCCGAGCCACTGCGCGTGGGGCGCACCCTTCGTGACGCGTGTACTCCCTTTGGGGTCGAGGCTTCCGTTGGTCGCTTGAAAGATTCTCGCGCCGACCGGCGAGAGGCCCACCGAAGGCGGTAAATGCGTCACGAAGGGTGCGCTGCCCGCGCAGGGCGCCCGCGCGGCAGCGCCTTAGAGACCCTTGCTCACGAGGAACAGGACCAGGTCCTTTACTCGGTTCGAGTAGCCCCACTCATTGTCGTACCAGCTGATGACCTTCGCCTGTGAGCCGACCACCTTGGTCAGCTTCGAGTCGAAAATGGACGAGAGCGGGTTGCCGCGGAAGTCGGTCGAGACCAGCTCCTCCTCGGTGTAACCCAGGATGCCCTTCAGCGGTCCCTCGGAGGCCGTTTTAATTGCGGCATTGATGCTTTCGGCCGAGACCGGCTTCTCGGCGACGATGGTCAGGTCGACCACCGAGACCGTCGGGGTCGGAACGCGGATCGAGAAGCCATCGAGCTTGCCGGCCATCTCCGGGATCACCAGCTTGAGGGCCTTGGCGGCGCCGGTGCTGGTCGGAATCATCGAGAGATTGGCGGCGCGGGCGCGGCGCAGATCCTTGTGCGGGGCGTCGAGCACGACCTGGTCGTTGGTGTAGCTGTGGATCGTGTTCATGATGCCGCTCACGATGCCGAAGTTCTCGTGCAGCACCTTGACCACCGGCGCCAGGCAGTTCGTGGTGCAGCTGGCATTCGAGATCACATGGTGCTTGGCGGCGTCGTACTTGTCCTGGTTCACGCCCAGAACAAGGGTGATGTCCTCGTTGGTCGCCGGGGCCGAGATAATGACCTTCTTTACCGTCGATCCCAGGTGAGCCTTGGCTTTCTCGGCGTCCGTAAAGAAGCCGGTCGACTCGATGACGACCTGGGCTCCCACCGAGGCCCAGTCCAGCTTGGAGGGATCGCGCTCGGCGAAGACCTTCACCTGCTTGCCGTCAACCGAGATGAAGTCGGCCCCGTGCTTGATGTCGTGATGGAGGTTGCCAAGAATGGAGTCGTACTTCAACAGGTGCGCGAGCGTGGCCGGGGTGGTCAGGTCGTTAACCGCGACGAACTCGATCTCAGGATTTCCGAGGGCGCTGCGAAACACATTGCGCCCGATGCGGCCGAAGCCGTTGATGCCTACCTTTACAGCCATGTTTACCGTTGCTCCTGTCTCTGATGATGCTGAGGTTACGCGTTTCGTTCATTATAAAACGCAAGAAACAGCGCATGCGCCATTCGCCCCGGATGCTATCACTCCCTCCGGGGCACCGCAAAGATCAGCCTTCACGTCTTTGATTCAGCGAAGGACCTAGAAGTTGAAGAACTTCTCGCGCAGAGCGTCCTCGTATCGGCACTTGGCGTCGACTACGGCCTTGCCTAGTTTTTCCTGGGTCTCCTCCGCCTCTTCCCAGCGGTCGATGTCGGCCACGGAGTGTTCCGTCGAGGCTAAAGCCTCTTCTTCGCGAATGGCAGCGACCCACTTCTCAACCGCTGCTTTATATTCCTTCTGCATCTCATCCAGTTCTGGAATCTCTACCGGCATAGATCACCTCGTACACGCAAGCTAACGCTCATTGATGAACGGACGATGTATTGATCTCCGGAAAAGGGAATGAGTTTGTATCTTTGGAGGCTAAGGATTTGCGGGCGGCTTTCGCCGTGTGTTACAAGCGACGTATGCGCGATCTGCGCGATTGGATAAGCGAAAAGATGAGAAGACGCCCAAGACGTGGTCCGAACAACTCGGAGTCCACGGGCAAGAGCGGACAGGAACTGCCCGCAAATCAACCGGCACCTCTGAGGCCCTCGTACCCGGATCGCACTCCGGCCGAAGCCGCGGAGAACGAGCCTGCCGCGCAGCCGGAAGAAACGGCTCCCGTCGTAGAGGCTGCCGAAGTCGAGACTCCTTCGGAGCCGTTGGAGCCATCAACTCCTTTCACCCCCTCCATCCCCGATCAGAAGGTCGTCGTCGAGACCCAGCCCGACTCCGTCGCTGTGGCTCCCGCCGAGCAGACCGCCGCGAAGTCGCCGAAGGGCTACGTCGTGCTCACCATTGGGCTTCCGGGCTCCGGCAAGACCACCTGGTACAAGCGCCGCGGCGTCGCCCCGCTTTCGAGCGACATGCTCAGAAGCATTCTGTTCGACGACATCACCGAGCAGCGCTACCAGGGGCTGGTCTTCTCCACGCTCCGCAGCCTGCTGCGCGCCCGGCTGATCGCCAAGATGCCGTGGAACTATGTGGACGCCACCAACCTCTCCCCGCATGAGCGCCGTCAGTGGATTCGTATGGCCAAGAGCTTCGGCTACGAGGTGCAGGCGGTCTTCTTCGACGTTCCTCTGGTCGTCTGCATGGAGCGTAACAGCAAGCGCGATCGCTCCGTCTCAGACGACGTCATGCAGAAGATGGCCGAGCGTCTTCGTCCGCCCAGCTTCAAGGAGGGCTTCGACAAGATCACCATCGTTCGGGTGAAGGGCCAGCCGGCGACCCCAGTGGGGTCTCCCCTCGAATCCGAGATTGCGGTTGCCCCGGGCTCTGCTCCTGAGTCGGACCCGGAGGCAGCGCAGTAGGCTCGCCGGAGTAAAGTAGGTTCATGTCCACAGCCGGCGTCAAGTTCGCGAAGGTGAGCTTCACGCCGGCAGGTGGGCCGTCTATCTTGCGCGAGATCTCGCTCGCGCTCGCCGCAGGGACCACCACCGCCCTGCTCGGCCGCTCCGGATCCGGCAAGACGACCCTCCTCCGTACCGTCAACGGCCTCGTTCGTCCCACCTCGGGCGAGGTGACTGTCAACGAAAAAAACGTTACCTCGATGCAGTCTCCCGACGAGATCGTCGCCCTCAGGCGCGGTATCGGCTACGTCATCCAAGAGACCGGCCTCTTTCCCCACATGACCGTCGAGCGCAATGCCGGTCTCAGCCTCGAGCTCGACAAAAGACCTGCCTCTGAGATCTCCGCCCGCGCCCGCGAGATGGTCGAGCTGGTGGGCCTCGACTTCGTAGGCCTTCGCGGACGTCTCCCCTGGCAGCTTTCGGGAGGGCAGCGTCAGCGCGTCGGCCTGGCCCGCGCCCTCGCGCTCGATCCTCCCGTCCTCTTAATGGATGAGCCCTTCGGCGCACTGGATCCCCTTACACGCAGTGAGATGCAGGCGATCTTTCAAGCATTACAGCAACAACTCCATAAGACTGTGCTCTTGGTCACGCATGACCTGGGAGAGGCCCTGACGCTCGCTGACCGCGTCATCATTATCCATCAAGGTGAGGTCGCAGCCGATCTGCCCGCAGAGGATGTCCTTGATTCAGAAAATCATCACGTAAAAGAGTACGTTTCCTCTGTAAAGCATTTATTCAAAAGTAGATGAAATTTATTTATCAGTACGGTTGGGAGATAGGCCGGCTTACCTTCGAGCACCTCTGGCTCACCGTCAGCGCCATGCTCTTTGCGGCGTTTATCGGTCTGCCGCTCGGCATCCTGCTCACGCGAAGGCAGGCATGGGCGCGCCCGGTACTTGGCATCGCCAACGTCATCCAGACTGTCCCAAGCCTGGCGCTCTTCGGTCTCCTGCTGCCGGTCCCCTTGCTTGGAGACAACGCCGCCCGTCTGGCCATCGTCGCCCTCACCGGCTATGCCTTGCTGCCGATCTTGCGCAACACATATGTCGGGATCGAGAGCGTCGACCCGCAGCTTCGGGATGTCGCCAACGCCATGGGGATGACCGGCTGGCAGAAGCTTCAGAAGGTCGAGCTTCCCCTGGCTGCCAGCGTCATTCTCGCCGGCATCCGCACTGCCACCGTCATCTGCGTCGGCGTGGCGACTATCGCGGCGGCCATCGGGGCGGGCGGCCTCGGCGAGCTCATCTTCCGGGGAGTCGCCAGCGTCGATAACAGTCTCGTCCTGGCCGGGGCGATTCCGGCGGCACTGCTTGCGCTGCTGGCAGATGGTCTGCTCGGCTGGATGGAGAAGAAGGTCGCGGTGCGCCGTTCATGAACCTGCTACACTTCATACGCTGGCCTCTCCGCGCGGCACTCTGCTTGCTGCTTCTGGCGGTTACGGCCTGTGTCCCTCCGCGCTCCTCCCGCGTCACTATCGGGGCGAAGAACTTCACCGAACAGGTAGTCCTCGGCGAACTGGTGGCGCAGGAGATCGAAGCTGTCACCGGCCAGCCCGTCGAAAGACGCTTCTATCTCGCAGGAAGCTATCTCTGCCAGCAGGCCCTGGTCAGCGGCCGCATCGACGGATACGTCGAGTACACCGGCACCGCCCTCACCGCCATTTTGAAGCAGTCTTTGCCTCCTGTTGGCCAGCGGGAGGCGGCCCGCGTCTTCGCGACCGTCGAGCGCCTTTACCGTGAGCGCTATCACGTCCGGGTCGAGCCCGGCCTCGGCTTCGAGAACACCTTCGCCATGGTCGTCCGTGGAGACGATGCCGGGCGCCTGCATCTCAAAACTATCTCGGATGCAGTTCCGCACGCGCCCGGGATGCGGCTTGGCGTCGGGTATGAGTTCGAGGAGCGTCCCGACGGGCTTAAGGGCCTCGAGCAGACCTACCATCTGAAGTTCAAGGGCGATCCGCGGTTGATGGATCTTGGCCTGCTGTACCGCGCGCTCGGATCCAACCAGGTTGATATGGTGGCGGGGAACTCGACCGACGGCCCCATCCGCGCCCTGAACCTGGTGGCGCTCGAAGACAGTCTTCATTACTTTCCGCCCTACGAGGCCGTGCCCCTCTTTCGCGAAGACTCGCTGCGGGAGCATCCCGGCATCCAGATCGCCATGGATCGCCTCGCCGGCAAGTTAGCCGCAGACGAGGTCCGGCAGATGAACGATGCCGTCGATGGGCAGCATCGAAACGTAGCGGATGTTGTGCATGACTATAGAAAGAGCAAGGGGCTTTGAGGAAGACCATGCGCTGCCGCGCGGGCCCACTGCGCGTGGGGCAGTCACTTCGTGACGCGTATTGGTATTGGGTCTTCGGCCTGGGGCTCCCGTTGCTCGTTTGCGAAGATGTTTGTGCCGAACCGAAAGGAGGTCCTGGGCGAAGCCGGTATACGGATCACGAAGTGACCGACCGTACCGGGCCCGGCCGGCAGGCCATCCTTGAATCGGTCGATACAGCCTAGTATGGTGATTCAGATGACAGAACCACGAGTAGAGCCCTGGCTGCGCGGAACCCGCTCCGAGGTGGACCCAGTTCTTCGCGCCATCCTGCACGCGCTCGAGCTGGCGGCAGAAGATGCCGCCCGCTGGTGCGATGGTCTGAACGGCGATGAGATGGAGGCTCGTCCCCTCGGACTTCCCTCTGTAGGCTTTCAGTTGCGCCACATCGCACGTTCGCTCGACCGTCTGTTGACCTACGCCGAGAACCAGCCTCTTACCGAGCGACAGCTGCACCTGCTCAAGACCGAGGAGGAGTTCGTCGACCGCGAGGCCACCCTGATGGAGTTCGCCGAAGCCATCGAGGTCTCGACCCGACGCCTGCTCTCCTTCTCGGAGAAGAGCTACGGCCAAGCCCGCACCGTGGGCCGCAAAAGACTCCCTACGACTGTGGCTGGCCTGCTCGTCCACTGCGCCGATCACACCCAGCGCCATATCGGCCAGGCCGTTACCACGGCGAAGGCCGTTCTTGCGATGCGGACTAAATAGCCTCATTGCAAGAATGGCCTTCGTGATTGCTGCTGCTTTTTTACTTGCGGTTCAGCAGTCCTCCCAGAACGCCACCCAGAGGATTCGCCTGGTTCTGCTTGCCCTGCGCCGGAGCTTTGCCCGTCAGGGCGCCGGCTCCGCTCTTCATCGCTCCGGCAAGATTCGGCGCGAAGGTCGGATTGGAGGTCGTTCCACCGATCGCCACCGGAATCCCGTTCTTCAGCGCTCCGGTTGCGATGCTTCCGATCGAGCCCGCCGCCCCGCCGGCGTTGGGGATCATCCCCATCAGCTGTCCGGCGATTCCGCCCGCTCCGGCGGCGGCACCTGCCTTGCCGCCGCCGATAATGCCCGTCAGCTTCAGGATGACGTTGTAGTTCAACGCTCCCGAGGCCGCCACCGTTCCGGCCCCCGTTGCGGTGCCCAGAGAGGGAACATCGAGCACTAGATTATCCGTGCGCACATTCGCACCCTCGACGCGAAGGTTGGTGCTTAGCGAGCGAATCTGCGTCACCGAACCTGTCTTCGCTCCCGTCAGCGCCGTGACCGCCTGCAGCTTCGAGCCCAGGTCGAAGCCTGCGAGGTTCGTATTCTGCAGCTTGATCGGTCCGCTGATAATCGGCTGGGCGCTCGAGCCCGTCACGTTCAGGTTTGCCGTTAAGGTGCCGCCCTGCAGCCGCGATCCGCTCGGCAGCTTTACCCCGACCGAGGGCAGGAAGTCCTGCAGCTCGTCGATGGACATCGAATTTCCGCTGACCTTCAGGTTCAGCGCAGTCGTCGGTCCGCTGCTCTGATAGGTGCCATTGATATTGACGGAGGCTTTGCCCACGGTGACCGTTGCGCTCTGAATCTGTCCGGTCAACGCCTGCATATTCTGGTTGATCTGCGCGGTCAGGTTAACCGGCTTGGCCGAGGGCGAACCATTCCGTGCCAACCGCAGCTGCTGCGCGTTGGCTGAGAGGTTCGCGTTCATCGTCTTTCCATCCGAGCTGGCCTTTAGGTCGATGTTGGCCAGTCCCGCAATCCCGGTCTCTGGCGCGACCACTCCGCTCGAAGCCAGATCGATGTGGTTCAGGGTGGCATGCGTATTGAACGGAGTCTCGCCCGTATCGTTCCAATTAATCGGCCCTGCGGTCCCATCCGCGTTCAGCGACCCACCTCCCGGAACCTGCGCGCTTACTTTGAACGGAGCCGCCGCCGTGGGCGAGAGGTTCGTCACCTCCGCGTTCATCTGCGAGTAGACCGCCGGCTTCGCCTGGCCCGGCGAAGCGATCGACAGCGTCCCATTCTTCACCTGCAGATGATCGGCGCTCATCGTCGTCAGCATCTGATTGCTGTCGGGAGCGGAAGGCGCCGCCGCCGCGGTCTTGGGAGTGTTCTTGAGGGCCACGTTCAGGTTCGGCGTATCCACCGTCAGATTGGCGAGGTGAAGCTGCTGCCCGTTCCACGTCGCCTCCACGTCGATGGCTCCGATCGTTCCGGTCACCCCGGCCGAGCTCTCGAGAAATCCCGCCGCCACCGGATCCAGATGCTTCACCGAAAGCTTCGCTCCAAAGGGAGTCTTCGAGGCATCGGTCTTGTCGATCGGCCCGGCGTTTCCATTCAGATCCACTGTTCCATCTGCCGGCAGGTGCGCCGAGACAGTGAAGGGGAACTGCTTTGAAAAGGCGAAGTCCTTCGCCTGCAGGTTGACCTGATCGTACGTGCGCTTCTGCGACACCGGCTGCCCGGGAGCTGACTCCGTCGAGATCGAGACCTGACCGTTGCTGACATCGACGTGGCCGACCGTCACTCCGGTCATCGAGCTTGAGCTGTCGCTCGACGGCTTCGCCGACGCAGCCCCGATGGTCGAATAATTCCAGGAGCCGTTGGTATGCCGGATCAGGTTGATCTTCGGAGCATCGATCGCAAATCCGGTGATGTGCACCTGGCGGGTCGTGATCAGAGGAATCATCTCGATGTTGATCTTGACCGAGGTCGCCTGCAGGAAGGGCTGACTGCTGAACGCAGGATCGTCCGCCACCGTGGCGTTCTCGGCCACAAGGCTTCCCGACCAGACCGACAGGTTCAGCTTGCCCAGGGTCACCTTGCGTCCCAACGAGTTGGTGAGCTCAGTCTCAATGCGTGAACGGAAGTTATCCGCGTTCAGGAAGAGTGGAATCGCCAGAACAGCGATGAGAAGAATCGCGAGGAGACCTCCCAGAACGATCAGCAGTGTCTTGGAACGAGATGCCATAGCTGACATTTCCTCTTTCTTTTGTTAAATATGGCCCTTCTGCATGCGATGCAGATTTTCTCTTCGAGGTCTACGAAATCGGCAAACTCGATCGTTTTTAATATGAAAAGGTCTCGGAATCCTCGGTCTGGACTCCGGGCTTCGAAGATGAATCGAATAAATGGCTTAGGGATTACCGGGGGAAACCAGCTCAACTGACAAGGTGTCCCATCTTCTCGCGCTTGGTTTGGAGATAACGCTCGTTCGTCGGCTCGGAGGGGACCTCGGCGGAGATCCTCTCGACCACCAGTATCCCGGCCTGCTCCAGCGCCTCCACTTTGGCCGGATTATTCGTAATCAGGCGAACCGCCGGAACGTCGAGCAGCTTCAGGACCTCAGCCGGAAGCTCGAATTCGCGGCAATCGGCCTTGTACCCCAGTTCTAGATTAGCCTCGATCGTGTCCATGCCCTGATCCTGCAGCTCGTAGGCCCGCAGCTTGGCCATCAGGCCGATCCCGCGGCCCTCCTGCTGCTCGTACAGCACGATGCCCGATCCCGCCTCGGTGATGATCGAAAGCGCGAGCTCAAGCTGCTGGCGGCAGTCGCAGCGGAGCGAATGGAAGACGTCGCCCGTGAGGCATTGGGAGTGGATCCGGACGATCGGAGGAGCCGAGTGGATGTCCCCCATCACCAGGGCGACCGCGCCCTCAACTCTGCGGGCAGGCGCGGGGATGGCATCGTTACAGGGCTCGGGGTTGTCGATGATGCCCTCGAAGCCGAGGATCCGGAAATGTCCCCAGCGAGTGGGAAAGTCGGCGTCGGCTACCTTGCTTACGGCAGTAAAAGGCATCTCTTTGCGATTATACGTTTCGAGGCTCACGAGGATTGGATTCGGGGAGCACAGGCCGGGATTCTCTCTTCTGCCGGGAGCCTGCTCGCGCTTTCAACCTATCTTTACGGGAGCGTAGATTAATAAGGTGGCCCATGTCTCCTACTCCCTGATCCTCATCACGCTTCTGATCGAGTTGGGAGTCGCGGCCGCTTTCTCGAGCTCGCTTGCCCGCTCACGGAGGTTCAAGGACGTCCTTCTGGCCCCGCGCCGATCCCCTCGCGAGACCGCGCAGCTGGTCTCGATGATCTGCATCCCCCTGGTGCTGGGTGTGCTCGTCCGGGTTAAGGTCCCGAACTTCCTCGCTGCCGATCTCTCGCTCGAGACCACTGTCCTGCTCGGCATCCTGGTAGGGCCGGTCGCGGCCATGGCCGGCGGAGCCGCGCTCGCCATCCCGGCGCTGTTTCACGGCGAGTACTGGGCCCTTCCCATCAACCTCATCCTCGCCGCCGCCGCCGGAACCTTCCGAAGGTTTGCCGATGCCGAGGACGTCTGGTCGTTCTCGCCGATGATCGACCTCAGCATCTACCGCTGGATCACGCGCAACCTGCGCAGGCCGCACCTGGACCGCCAGATCCTGCTGCTGGTCACCATCGCGGGCATGCAGTTCTGCGCCAGCCTCGTCTCCTGGTTCGACCCGCGCCGCTACTTCAGCCTGCACTCCAGCCAGTGGTGGGTCGAGCTTCTGATCTGCGCCAACGCTCCCATCGTCGTCGGAATTCCCCTGAAGATATGGAACGCCATCCGGGTGGAGCGAAGGCTCGAGGAGCAGGAGAGGCTTCTGCTCGAGGCCCGTCTGGATGCCCTGCAGCGGCAGATCAATCCACACTTCCTTTTCAACACGCTGAACTCGATCACCTCTCTGGTGCGATCCCAGCCGGAGCTGGCGCGCGAGATGATCGTCAAACTCGCCAATATTCTGCGCGTACTGCTCAAAGACCGCGACGCCTTCGTCCCCTTTCGCGACGAGCTGGCGTTTACGGACGACTATCTCGACATCGAGGTCGTGCGCTTCGGGGAGAAGCTGAGGGTGGTTAAGGAGATCGCCCCTGACACCCTCGACATCGTCGTGCCCGGCATGTTGCTGCAGCCCCTGATCGAGAACAGCATCAAGCATGGCCTCGAGCCCAGAATCTCCGGAGGGACGGTCACGCTGCGCAGCCGCATCGACGAGAGGGCCATGCTGATCATCGAGGTGGAGGACGATGGCGTGGGAATGTCGATCGAGCGCAACTCGGACTCAGGCGCGGAGTCGCTGGTGCGGCAGGGAGCCGGCATCGGCATGAAGAACGTTCGCGAGCGCATGGAGGTTCAGTACGGCCCCCTGGCCAGCGTCGAGGTCAACAGCCGCCCGGGCAGGGGAACCAAGGTGACGCTGCGGATGCCGGTCCTCGAGGCCAGGACCTGGACCGAGAGCGGAAGGCAGGTGCTTGAGGCCGCGGTCAACGCTGTGGATGACGTGATGCGGCGCGCTCATGTGCGAAGGTAAGGCTGGGATCCTTCGACCGCGCTTCCTTCGGTTGCTTCGCTCAAGATGACACCTTAGAGAGGTTGAGAAGCTTTAATAGTAAGTAGTCATCGATATTAGCCAGAGCAGGAAATGTGCGTGCGGATAGGATCGGGATCGTTCCCGATCGCCTATTGGGACTGCTGCTGGCGCATCTTCATCAGCTGATCGTAGATCTGCTGGGGCGTCTTGACGTTGTTGGGAGACTGCTGGCCCGAGACGGCGGGTGCCTGGGCCGGAGCAGGCGCGGGCTGCGCTGGAGGAGATGCCTGAGCTGCCGCATCCGGGTCGGCTGGAGGAGGCGGATTGACCGCCAGGGCGTTGGCGTCGTCGTTGTCCTCGGAGCGGGAGGCAGAATTCGAACTGGGGGGCGTTGGCGCGCCTGCCCGAGGGGTCAGGATGAGCTCGGAGGGCTTGTCCCCGGTGCTGGCGATAAACAGGATGTTTGTCGAGGTGCCGTCGAGCAGCTGACCGATGACCTCGGAGGGCTTCCCGGGACCATAGTTGCCGAAGACCCGCTCCTCGGGAACGCTGCCGGTCAGGGTGATGCCGGCAAGCTGTGTGATTCGGCGCAGGATCTGATTGAGGCTGGAGTTATTCGCCATCACGTCAAGCTGGCCGGAGTCCAGGCTGATCTTCGCGTCTTTCGGCGGCATTTGAGCCGGAGTCGGGGGGGCAGCCTCGGCTGGAGCCTGAGTGGGGGGCTGGGCTGGAATCTGGGCGAAGAGCGGTGCGGTCAGACCGAGCAGCAGGAGAAGTCGAGATGGCTTCGCGGGAAGCATGGCTCTGGTGTCTATTCTACGACGTGTCAGCTGCGGGAAGGTCAACCGAAGGCCGCTGGATGGGTGAGATCCGGCTAACCACCACAATCAGTTTTGGGGTTAGCCGGAATGAAGGCGACCTGTTATGCCTCGCGCGGAGCTCCCAGACGGGGCACCAGCACCTGGATGATGGCCAGCGCGATCAGATAAAGAAAGCCAGCCATGCAGAAGACAAGCAGGGGATGGAGGGAGAGGTTTTTCTTCACGATGGAGGTGAAGATGGCTCCTCCGGCGGCCCCACAGGCGCCTCCGATGCCGACGACAGTGGAGATGGCGGTCGAGGGGAACATGTCGCCGGTGGTGGAGAAGAGGTTGGCCGACCAGCCCTGATGGGCGGCGGCGGCGAGGGCGAAGAGCAGGGTCGCGGGCCAGGGATTGCTGGGGAAGAGCTGACCCATGTGCGGAACGAAGATGACCGGGACGACACAGATGGCCATGACCAGCATGGCGAACTTGCGTCCGGAGTTGACCGTGGCTCCGCGCTTCATGCGCCAGCCGGAGAGCGCTCCGCCAAAGATGGAGCCCACCGAGGAGACGACGTAGACGGTGACCAGGAACCAGTACTGCTGGCGAAGGTCGAGGCCATAGTTCCGGTTGAGGAACTGAGGCAGATAAAAGAGATAGAACCACCAGACGCCGTCGGTGAGTGCCTTGCCGGCGGCGAAGGCATAGAGGCCGGGGTTTGTGAGGAGCTTGCTGAGCAGAGGGCCGCCTTCGGTGACGGGGGCGAGATTGGCCTGGGTCTGGGTGGCTCCGCGGCGGAGCTTGTTATAGGGGAAGAGCAGCCAGACGACCAGCCAGATCATGCCCAGGGAGCCGGTGGTGACGAAGGCCGCGCGCCAGCCGAAGCGGGAGGTGACGCCGGCGACCAAGAGCGGGGCAAGGAGAGCGGAGAAGTTGGAGCCGGAGTTGAAGAGTCCGGTGGCGAGAGCGCGCTCGTCGGCGGGGAACCACTCGGAGGTGGCCTTGATGGCGGCGGGGAAGTTGCCGCTTTCGCCGAGGCCGAGGAAGATGCGCGCTATGTAGAAGCCAACGACCGAGGAGACGAGTGAGTGGCACATCGAGGACAGGCCCCAGATGAGGATGGCCAGGGCGTAGCCGACCTTGGTTCCCAGCTTGTCGATGATGCGGCCGGCGGTCAGAAGGCCGATGCCGTAGGCGATCTGGAAGTAGATGATGACGTTGCCGAAGTTGTTATCGAAGTCCGGCTGGTGAAAGCGGTCGGCGCCGGGGTTCCATCCCATGAAGGAGACGTTGTGCAGGATAGGTTCGATAAGCGAGAAGACGGACCGGTCCATGTAGTTGATGGTGGTTGCGGCGAAGAGCAGGGCACAGACGAACCATCGGATATTGGACTTCTCGGAGGAGAGACCGGGATTTGAGATCGAGGCAGATTGAGTCGGCATGAATCGAGGCTCCGGCGGACGTGTTGGTCCCTAGGGTTGGCTGCACTGAGAGAGCCTGGTTCGGGCGATGCCGCCAGGGCTGTTTACAAAACGTAAGTTATATTTCTGGATGAGGATAGCCGTTTGCGCCACGGGTGTGTCAAGGCGAAGGGGGAAGGGGCATCTACGGGAGCGAGGGAAGAGGAATGATCATGCTCAAGGTTTTTGATTGCAATTTTGACGGGAGCGGCGAATCCGTTTCAATCGGGAACGAACGCCGAGCTGAATAAAGTGCTTGGTCAACCGGTCTGGACGTGTATCGCGGTCTATGCGCTCGGGCTGGCAGGAATGCTGGTGGTCGCCCTGGGGATGCGGCAGCCTGTCCCTGAAATGGCAAGGGTTGTGGCAGCCCGGCCTTCGGCCTGGACGGGAGGGTTGATTAGTACCGCGCTCACGATGGCGGGACTGGTGCTGGCGCAGAAGATGGGCTCGGGGATGTTTACCGGGATCAGTATTACGGCGGCCCTAGTGACGTCGGTGATGTTGGACCATCTGGGCTGGATTGGGCTCGAGCGTTATCGCCATGCGAATGATCGGATGTGGACTGATGATTGGGGAGGATGGTTTGTGAGCCGGTGGTAGGGAGAGAAGAGCGCTGCCGCACGGACCCACTGCGTGTGGGGCAGCGCTAAGGTTTCCTCCCAAAAAGCGCGGATTCGAATTACGGGAGCTCGCTTACCGGGTGGTGTTGAGAACCACGACCGTGGCAATCGGATCCAGGGCCTGGGCCGGGAGTTGGACGTCAAGGCTCTCCCCGTTCTGGGTTATCTTGAGCGGCTTGTGAGCGCGGTCGGCGAGCAGATAGGCTCCTGTGACATGGCGCGGCGTCTTGTCGAGGTGGAAGCTGCCGTTGGGCCATTGGAAGATCTCGATGTAGACCTTGTTGCCCTTGGTGGTGGAGCGCCAGTTCCAGGTGGGGATGAACTTGGGTTTGCCGTCGCGTCCCTTCTCGGTGGCGCTGAGGGTTCCGGTGGGGGTATCGAAGATGGTCGCGCCGGTGCCGTAGATGGCTTCGCCGTTGACCTTCATCCACTGACCCATCGCCTGGAGACGCTCGACCTCAGGCTGGGGCACGATGCCGTGGGAGTCGGGACCGATGTTCAGAAGATAGTTGCCGCCCTTACTGGCGATGTCGATGAGGTTGCGCAGGAGGGTTTCGGTGGACTTGAAGTTGGTGTCGTTGGACTTGTAGCCCCAGGTGTCGTTGATGGTCATGCAGGACTCCCAGTCGCGCCCGGGGAAGCCTTGGGCGGGGATGTACTGCTCGGGGGTCTCGGTGTCGCCCTTATAGCCGCCGCCGAGGCGGTTGTTCCAGATGAGCTTGGGATATTTGTTGAGCAGCTTGACGATGTCGGCGGCGTTCTGGGGAGACATCTGGGCCTGGGTATCGAACCAGACGACGACGGGGAAGTTTCCGTAGTTGGTGAGGAGCTCGGTGATCTGGGGAATGGCCTTCTTGTGGAGGTACTCGTCGAAGGATCCGTCCTGGGCCTTGTCCCAGTGATTGTTGGGGGTGTGGCGGCCGTTGGTGGCGTAGGCTCCTCCGCCGGGCGCGGTCCAGTCCTGATCCTGAGAGTAGTAGAAGCCGAGCTTGACGCCCTGCTTGCGGCACTCCTCGGCGAGCTCCTTGAGTGGGTCGCGCTTGAAGGGGGTGGCGGCGACGATATTAAAGGGGTCGGCCTTAGAGTCGAACATGGCGAAGCCGTCGTGGTGCTTGGAGGTGATGACGATGTACTTCATGCCGGCTGCCTTGGCGAGGGCGACGATGTCGTGGGCGCTGAAGCCGGTGGGGTTAAACCGTGGGGCGAGGGTTTTGTAGTCGGCGACGGGGATGGAACCGTTGTTCATGATCCATTCGCCGGCGCCGGGAACCTGCTTGCCGTTCCAGGTGCCGGCGGGGATGGAGTAGAGGCCCCAGTGGATGAACATGCCGAAGCGGGCCTCGCGCCACCAGGCCATGCGGGCGTCGTGCTGGGCGGGAGTCTCGGTGTCCTGGATGGAGGGGACGGGATGGTGGGCGGGGGGCTGGTCGGGCTTGGAGCCTTCGAGCTGGGCGTAGCCGAGGGATGGGGAGGCGAGGAGGAGACCGGTGGCGATGCTGCGTTGCAGAAGATTCACAGGGACATCCCTTTGGAGCGGAATTGACGGCACGGGGAATTATAGGTGAAAGATTACGTTCATCAGTAGTAAAGAGTGGGATCGCCTGAAAAGGGGCGGGAGGGATCACGATATGATCGCTGACGTGGACGCGGCGGAACGACGGAACGGCATGTTGGAGATGTTGGAGCGGGTGCGCGGCGGCGATGTACGGGCGCTGGCGCGTGCGATCTCGCTGGCCGAGGACGGGGGCGAAGGGGCGAAGGATCTTCTGGACGCCTGCAGGGAGCTTGCGGGGGGAGCACGGAAGATTGGGGTTACGGGAGCTCCTGGGGCGGGGAAGAGCACGCTGGTGGACCGGATGGCGCGGTGGCTGCGAGAGCAGGGGAAGACGGTTGGGGTGATTGCGATCGATCCGACGAGTCCTTATACAGGGGGAGCGCTGCTGGGGGATCGGATTCGGATGCAGGATGCTTTGATGAACTCTGGAGAGGGAATCTATGTCCGCAGCATGGCCTCGCGGGGAACACTGGGCGGCTTGTCGAGGGCGGTGGGGGATGCGTGCCTGGTGATGGAGGCCGGGGGCAGGGATGTGATCCTGATCGAGACCGTTGGGGTGGGGCAGGATGAGGTCGAGATAGCGCGGCTGGCGGATGTGACGGTGCTGGTTCTGGTGCCGGGCATGGGCGATGAGGTGCAGAGCCTGAAGGCGGGCGTAATGGAGATAGCCGATGTCTTCGTGGTGAATAAGAGTGATCGCGAGGGGGCGGAGAGGACGGCGGCGGAGATCGTCGCGATGCAGGGGCTGTCGGGGCAAGGCGAGATGATCCCGGTGATCCGCACCGTGGCGACGACGGGCGAGGGCGTGGCGGAGTTGATGGAGGCGGCGGCTCGGGGCGAGGGAGAGTGCCGGCGGTTGTCGGATCCTGCGGAGATGCAGGAGGCTTCATGGATGGGGGAGCTGCGGCTCGATCATTTGGGGGTGGCGGTAAAGAGCCTCGAGCGTGCGCGTAGCTTTTACGAGTTATTGGGGATGAAGATTACGCATGAAGAGACGGTGGAGCATGAGCAGGTGAGAGTAGCGATGCTGCCGATGGGGGAGAGCAGGATGGAGCTGCTGGAGCCGGTCGGGGAGGATTCGGTGATCGGGCGTTTTCTGGCGAAGCGGGGCGAGGGGCTGCATCATGTGGCGATGAAGGTGGGCGATGTGGATGCGATGTATCTGCGGCTGAAAGAGAATGGCGTGAGGCTGGTGAGCGATCGGGTTCAGGTGGGAGCCGGCGGACACCGGTATTTCTTTGTGCATCCTGCGAGTACGGGAGGTGTGCTGGTGGAGGTGGTGGGCGCGTGATGGTGAAGCTTCTGGCGATCGATACGTGCGGTGCGGAGGGAAGCGTCGCTCTCGCGGAGGGGGCGAAGGTGATTGCCGAGGAGAGGCTTCCGGGACGAAGCGCGTCGGAGAGTTTGATCTCAGTGATCCGGCAGGCGCTAGAGACGGCGGAATGGCGGTTGAACGAGCTGGGGGCGATTGGTGTGGTGCATGGGCCGGGCTCGTTCACAGGGGTTCGGGTGGGTTTGAGCGCGGCGAAGGGATTGAGCGAGGCCGGGGGAGTTTCGTTGGTTACGGTGTCGCGGCTGGCTTTGTTGGCGCGGGCCGCAGGCGGGGAAGAGGCGAGAGTGTGCGCTGTGCTCGATGCCGGGCGCGGGGAGTTTTACTGCGGGGTCTATGAGGGGCGGCGAAGGGTGAGTGAGGCTCTGGTCGCGGCGGATGAGATTGTGGCTGCTGCGAGGGGGGCGAGCGTTCTGGTGGCCTGCGAGCCGCGGGTTGCCGAGGCGCTTGGAGCGAGGCTGGTGGAGGAGCCCTCAGCGTCTTCGGCGGTGGGGCTGATTCTGGAGAGGGTGGCGGCGGGGGAGTTCGAGGATGTGGCTGCGATCGATGCGAACTATCTGCGCCGGACGGACCTCGAGATCTTTGCCAAGAATGCCTTTCTGAACGCGGTCAAGGGTGCGGGGTTTGAAGGAGTTTAAGGTCAGGCTGGCGCGGGTGGAGGATCTGGCGGCGGTGATCGCTCTTGAACGGGGTGTTGCGGAGGCTCCGCACTGGCCGGTGGAGGAGTATGGGGCGATGGTGCCTGACGATAGGGAGGGATGGGTGAGGCGATGCCTGTTCGTTGCGGAGGGTGGAGGAGGCCTCGTGGGGTTTGCCGTGGGGAAGACGATTGCGATGGTGGCTGAGGCTGAACTCGAGAGCGTGATTGTGGCCGCCGCGGCTCGGCGAGCTGGGGTGGGGCGGGCACTGTGTGAGGCGGTCGTCGCCTGGTGCAGGGAGGCAGGGGCGACGACGGTGGAGCTGGAGGTGCGGGAAGGGAACTCCGGGGCTCGTGCGCTCTATCGAGGACTGGGATTTGTGGAGGTCGGGATACGTCCTCGGTACTATCGAGAGCCTGTGGAGGACGCGATTTTGATGCGGGCCGGCACGGCGAGCTTTTAGGCTCCAGCTGCTTCCTCATTCAGGATTCAGGCTAAAGCCAGGTGTCTCGACAAGCTGGAAGGGTTATAGAAATTGGAATGCTTTGGGACGTATCGACCTGTTGTTTGGGAAGGCGATGCGCTGCCGCGCGGGCGTCCTACGCGGACAGCGCCCACTTCGTGGAGTGTATACCGCCTTCGGCGTGGGCCTCCCGTTGGTCGGCGCGAAGATTTACGCAAGCGACCAACGGGAGCCCGCCCCGAAGGGAGTACACGCGTCATGAAGTGACCGCTCCACGCGCAGAGGGCCCGGCCGGCAGGCCATCGTCTCTCCTCCAAACAATCTCGTATTGGAAATTGTCGCTCCGCTCTGATCGGTGGAAAACGTGTTTTGCCTCGGCTCGAGGGGCTGTGGTAGTTTGTTGCTCCAGTTGGGATGTCGACCTGAGCTGGAGGTGCTTATCTCATGCAGACTGCGAAGTATACCGAGCTTCCGAACATCACCCCCTACGCGTCTTTGCAGCGGCTGGAGCAGGAGCATAGCCTGTACGATCGAAGGCTGGACATGTTGCGTTCGAAGTTATTCCTTACAGAGCCGGAGAAGCTTGAGGAGGTTCGGCTGAAGAAGCTGAAGCTTAACCTGAAGGATGAGATGGAGCGGCTGCGTCGGTTGCGGACGCAGGGCTGAAGGACCGACCCGACGCTAAAAAAGATGTGAGTAACGCCTTCCGAAGGGACGACTCGACCTGTTGAGGTTGAGGCGGACGCGCTCAAAGCCGACGTGTGCGTGGCCGTATAATCGACTCACTTATGGTTCGAGATGGATACTTTTATGCGCTGGGGTTAGGGGTGGTGGCCGTCGTGGTCTGGCTGCTGACGCACTCCCTCCCTCTGCTGGCGCTGCCGCTGGTGCTTGCGGCCTTTTTCCTATGGTTCTTTCGGGATCCTGAACGTGTGATTCCCTCAGGGGCGGGAGTGATTGTGTCTCCGGCGGACGGTCTGGTCACGGATGCCGAGTGGATTGAGACGACCTCCGGAAGCCGGCAGAGGGTGAGTATTTTTCTGAATGTCTTCGATGTGCATGTGAACCGCACGCCGGTGGCTGGCACGGTCAAGCTGGTCGAGTTTCGCAAGGGCGAGTTTCTGAATGCGATGAAAGCGGAGTCCGTACTGAACAACGAGCAGACGCTGATCGTGATCGATGCGGGTGGTTATGAGGTGGGATTTAAGCAGATCGCTGGTCTTCTGGCCCGCCGGATCGTGTGCAATCTTAAGACAGGCGATCGAGTGGAGCGCGGCCAGAGGATGGGATTGATCAAGTTCGGGTCGCGTACCGATATTCTCTTGCCCTCGGAGGCCACGCTGAAGGTTAAGGTGGGAACACGGGTTCGAGGCGGCTCCTCGGTGCTGGCTGAGATTGCGCCGGAGGTCTCACAGACCCAGGCCGTGGTGAATTGATGGCGGCCGGAACGCCAGAGATTACGCAAGCGGGGATCGAGGGCCGGCAGAGGCGCCGTCCCAGCCGCGGCATGTATGTGCTGCCCTCGCTGTTTACGGCGGGCAATATCGCCGCGGGCTACTATGCGATCACGCAGAGCATTCAAGGCACGACCGACAATCCCGCGTCCTTCGATCGCGCGGCGCTGGCGATCGGGTTTGCGGTGTTATTCGATGGCGTGGATGGGATGATTGCGCGGCTGACGAATACGGCAAGCGACTTTGGGCGCGAGCTGGACTCCCTGGCCGATGTGATTACCTTCGGTGTGGCTCCCAGCCTGCTTGCCTATATCTGGGGCTTCAGGATGCTTCCGGCTACCGGGTACCCCTATCTGCAGCAGCGGATTACGCATATCGGCGTGTTTGTCTGTTTTTTGTTTCTGATCTGCGGAGCCAGCCGGTTGGCGCGGTTCAATATCAGCGTGAATCCGCAGCCGCGCAATCCGGGACGGCCAGGAAAGAAGTACTTTGTCGGAATGCCGATTCCGGCGGGTGCGGGGGTGCTGGCCTCGGTGGTGCACTTTGAAAATGGCTCCCCGATCTCGGATCCTCGTCTGTCGCTGGTCTGGCTGTGCCTGATTCTGTTTACGGGATTCCTGATGGTGAGCACGTGGAGATTCTGGAGCGGCAAAGAGATTAGTCTGGGGCAGCGCCATCCCTTTCAACTGGTGGCTGTGATCGTTGCCGTGGGTGCTTTGGTGGCGCTGTATTCGGAGTATGTCTTGATTGTGATTGCACTGGGATACCTGGTCTCGGGAGTTCTGGCGAGGCTGGCGTATTCATGGGGACAGAAGAGGCGAAAGGCGGGCGTGCCCCGTTGAAGCGAAATTTCATCGATTGCAGGTGGAGATGACGAGCAGGATCTATCGGATTGGAATTGTTGGCGCCTCATCGCTGGTGGGCAAGGAGCTGAGCGATGAGCTGGGCGAGTCGCCACTGGCGGCCTCGAACGTCGTTCTGCTGGAGGAGGATGAGGAGGTTGCAGGGCAGCTGACCTCGACGGGCGAGGAGGCGGCGTTTCTGCAGAAGATCGAGAGCTCCTCGTTCGACCATATGGACTTCGTGTTTTTTGCCGGGAGCGAGGAAGAGACGAGGCAGCACTGGCAGCAGGCGCGTAAGGCCGGGTCGAGCATTGTGGACCTGACCTACGCGCTCGAGCCGGAGAAGGATGTTCTGGTGATGTCGCCGTGGGTGAGTGAGGCGCTTGGGAAGGAGTCCCGTTCCTCGGCAGAGCCGCATCTGGGTACCCAGGCGGTAATTCCCGCGCACCCTGTGGCGATGATGCTGGCGTTGATAGCGGCGAGGGTGCAGGAGAAGATGGAGATCGCAACGCTTGCGGCGACGGTCATGGAGCCGGCGTCGGAGCATGGCCGGGCGGCGATGGATGAGATGCACCAGCAGACGGTGAGTCTATTGTCATTTCAGGATCTTCCGCGCGAACAGTACGATGCGCAGGTCTCCTTCAATCTACTGCCGGCTCTCGGTGAAAACGCGAAGGTGAGGCTTACGGCAACGGAGAGGCGGATCCGTGAGCACTATGGCGTTCTGTCGCAGGACATACTTCCTCCGCTCGCTCTACAGATGGTGCAGGCACCGGTGTTCCATGGATACACCGCTTCGGTGTTGGTGGAGTTGCAGGCGGAGACGACAGCCGAACAGGTGGAACAGGCGCTGGCCGGAGATCACATCGATCTTGTCGCTGCCGACTCAGAGCCTCCGAGTAATTTGAGCGCGGCGGGACAGGAAGAGATTATGGTTCGTGTTTCTTCTGAGAGCGATGGAGCTGGTGGTGGAAGCCGGTTTTGGCTCTGGTTGGCTGCGGATAATCTGAAGCTGGCAGCGCATCATGCGATTGCGTGCGCGGGGGAACTGCGGCGTCTGCGTCCCTCGGGCAAGGTGCAGTGAGCGAGAGGTCGCGTGAGATACGGGAGATGGAATCAGGGAGGAAGATAAGTACGTGTTGCATCAGCGGACGGAGAATGGAATGCGCATCGGGATCGATTTGGGTGGAACCAAAATTGAGGCCCTGGCCATGGACGAGCATGGGGAAGAGCTAACGCGGCATCGCGTGGATACTCCGCGGGACGATTATGACGGCACGATTGCCGCCATGGTGGGGCTCGTGAAGCTGCTGGAGTCGAAGACAGGCCGCATGGGGAGTGTGGGGGCCGGGATTCCGGGAAGCATCTCGGAGAAGACGGGGCTGGTGAAGAATGCGAATTCGACGTGGCTGAATGGGCGGCCGCTTGATAAGGATCTCTCCTCGGCGTTGGGGCGCGAGGTAAGGATTGCCAACGATGCGAACTGCCTTGCGGTGTCCGAGTCGACCGATGGCGCAGCTGCCGGGAAGCGGGTTGTCTTCGGAGTGATCTTAGGAACGGGGTGCGGTGGCGGCGTTGCAATCGAGGGACGGGTTCATGCTGGCCCCAATGGAACAGGAGGAGAGTGGGGACACAATCCTTTGCCCTGGCCAACGGATGAGGAGAATCCCGGACCGTTGTGCTACTGCGGCAAACGCGGCTGCATGGAGATGTGGGTTTCGGGGACTGGTTTGGCCCGGGATTATCGTGAGATGACGGGGCAGCAGAAGACGGCTCGCGAGGTAATTGCGGCATTTGAAGCGGGCGAGAGTGAAGGTGTGGCTGCAGTGGATCGATTGGAGGATCGTCTGGCGCGTGGGTTGGCCACGGTGATCAATATTCTCGACCCGGATGTCTTCGTGCTTGGAGGGGGACTTTCGCTGACGAAGCATCTTTATGAAAGCCTGCCGCAACGGCTGCCCAAATTTGTCTTCGGGGGCGAGGTCGATACTCCAATCCTGCAGGCGAAGTTTGGAGATTCAAGCGGCGTAAGAGGGGCCGCGTGGCTCTGGCCGTTGGCGCGATAGCGGGGTAGAAGAATGATGTGCTATGCGATACTAGATGGGATTATTATGGCATAGTCTGGACTCACAGATTGTTCGTAATTTTGTGAAGTGCAGAAAGGCCGGGATGGCGGAACTGGCAGACGCAGCGGACTCAAAATCGTCCAAGACAGCGCTTATATTGCCATCAAATAAATAAAAATAAACGGCTTATACGAAAATCGTCTTAGAGCTTTCTGTTACACAACCCTTTCACACTTTGGTGTATGTTGGAGGTGTCAGGAGGTGCTTTCGCATGTCCGAACACCACACCATCCTCGGTGGCAAGGTTCACGTCTACAAACGTCCGAATAGCTCAAGCTGGCAATGCGCGACGTATTTAGCGGGAAAGAACCGGCGCACAACAACAAAAGAAGACAGCCTCTCGAAAGCGAAAGAGTTCGCCGAAGACTGGTACCTGCAGCTGCGCGGTAAGCTCCGCGACGGCGAGTTAAAGACCGGCAGAATGTTCCGCGATGCCGCGAAGTTATATCTGCGCGAGTTCGACATCATGACGCAGGGACAGCGAAACGCGACGTACGCGCGTGGTCAGCACGCGCGTACGAATGGTTATCTCGTGCCATTCTTCGGCGGCATGGTGCTTCCCGAAATCACTGCGGGCAAAATCAATGAATACCGCATCCATCGACTAGAAGAAGCCAAGGCAGCCCGTGGCAAGCCTCCGGCGCATAGCACGATGCACCAAGAGATCGTGACACTGCGCCAGATTTTCAAAACAGCATTGCGGCACGGATGGATCGACCTTATGCCGGACATGTCCGCGCCCTATCGGGCGTCGGCCAAGATTTCTCACCGAGCTTGGTTTTCACCGGAAGAGTATAAGCAGCTTTACGAAGCGACCCGCAAAAGGGCGCAACACCCAAAGCAACCCCGCTTCCGCTGGGAAGCAGAGCAACTTCACGACTACGTTCTGTTCTCCGCGAATACGGGACTACGCCCCGATGAAGCGATGCGTCTTCAGTTTCGTGATGTAAAGGTCATCGAAGATGAAGGCAGCGGCCAGACGATCCTAGAGATCGAAGTTCGAGGCAAGAGAGGTATTGGCTTCTGCAAGAGCACAGCAGGAGCAGTGCGGCCGTTCGAACGTTTGAAGACTCGTCCTCGTCCTGATGGTGGACCCGGACGGGCAGGAAGCCGTAAGGAAAGCGGCGAATGGCAGCAACCAGGACCAACTGACCTTCTGTTTCCGAAGTGGTCGCGTGACTTGTTTAACGCAATTCTTGAAGAAGAGAAGCTGAGGGTTGATCGCGATGGAAGGCCACGAACGGCTTACAGTCTTCGGCACACTTACATCTGCTTGCGGCTGCTCGAAGGTGCCGACATCTACCAGATCGCAAAGAATTGCAGGACAAGCGTAGAGATGATTGAGAAATACTATGCGGCACACCTAAAGACTCAGCTGGATGCTTCTGCGATCAATGTGATGAAGCCTCGCATGGCAAAGAAGCAGCCCCGGCGTGTCGAGTCGCAGCCGTTGGCCGATGCGATGTAGCTGTTCTTCCCGGATGGAAGCATCCGGCTTGCTTTTGGCACCGGATCAGGGCCGCTACGGCCCGCATTGATCCGGTGCCGTCACACACGAACGTGTGAACGTGAACTGTATCTATCACATAGCTCTGAGTCTGCTCTTATAAGCAAAAGGACTTGACAGAAATTTAGCTATACGCTAAAAGTGGCTAAGTTGTTCTAGAAGAGCATCCATCGGAGAGGAGATCGACTATGGCTGATAGATTCGGTGACCTGCTTCGGAGGCTACGGCGAAAAGCCGACAAGACGTTGGGTGATGTTGCCCGCGAACTGGGGGTTTCAGTTGTTTACATCTCGGACGTTGAGCGTGGCAACCGCAACCCATTTAGCACCGAAAGAGTAATGAAGGTTGCGAAGTTTTTGGAAGCGGATGCAGAGCCGCTGATCGAAGCAGCAGACAGAGAGAAAGGTTTCATCGAATACGACCTTCGAAAAGCGCCGCCGTTAGAGGCGCATGTTGTGGGAGGACTAATCCACGGCTTGGCCCGTGGCGGCGTAAGCGAAGAACAGCTTGCGCAGATTCAGGACATTCTGGGCGAAAAAAGAGGTAGCAAGCAATGACCCGACTAGCCGGAGTAAAAGCCGATAAGCCTTCCAGCCACAAGAAGCTGGAAGCAGTCGCCAGCAAAGTGCGAGAAATGCTGCATGTGGGGCCGACGAAGGCCATTGACCCCCTGAAGCTTTTCGAAGACCTGGATAAGATCATCATCAAGCACGGTGGGATGCGCATCCCGCTGAATTATCGGGTTAGCAATCTGGAAGATTCGGAGGGCTACACGCGGTATGACAAAGAGCAGAAATGCATCGAGGTCATTGCGTCGGTGTATACCTACGATCGACTTGAGAGCCGGCATCCGCGTGCCGGCTTTTTCGTTGGGCATGAACTCGGACATTGCCTTCTGCACACCGGCCAGCTTGTGCGTCTCGCGCAGATGCCAACAAACCAGTTGGCAGCAATGCATCGCGGTGCAACGGTCCATCAGGTTTACGAAGACACAGAGTGGCAGGCAAACGGTTTTGCCGGCGCACTTTTCATGCCTGCTAAGGGGCTCGCGCAATTGCAGCAGACGTATGGGCTGCTGACGATAGACATGATCCAAGAGACATTCAAGGTTTCTTATGAAGCCGCCGGCATTCGTCGCGATGTCTTCTCGCAGCGGAGGGAGATTTTATTGGTTTGAGGTTCCCCAACGTGACTGAAGCCCCGGCGGCAACCGGGGCCTCAGGTAGCAGCAAGCCTGTCGGCTACTGCATTATTGCAGCGTTCAACTGCGTTCCTAAGCTTATGCGACCGGGCCGCATTCCGCAATATCTCACGTTTCCATTGGACAGGCAGGAACCGGCGTTCTAAACGCCGAGAAAGATTGCCACCCCACATGACGACGGACTCTGCACCTTTTCCACCACCGTCGGGCTTCCGGTGGATTTGCGTCCCGCAATTCAAGCACTGGCGCTCGAAGAAGATCATCAAGGCTGAGGAGCACGGTCGCAAGGCCTTTTGCTTCCTCGTACGTGAGAAGAAGACCAATTAACCCGCAGCTAGGGGCTTCGTGGAGGCCCCTAGCTACAACTTCATCAGAAGCGTAAGAAAGAGAGGCGGCTATGGCTACAAATCCACCAAAAGGCGATGGACACCGCAACGGAGCAGTTCGTGACCGTTCGCAAGTTTACAACCCGCAGAACGAGCGTTGGACGAAGCGTGACGGCGACACTGGTCGCTTCATGGACCAGAAAGCTGACAATGCACCGTTCAAGGGCGTCCGCAAAGAGAAGTAAGCATAGGCGTCGTTAGCACCACGATTGTGGGAGACGCCATTTATGCGAAGGGCTTGGCCCAACTCAGCTGCCGCGTTCCCTTGATCGCGCCAGCTGAGAATCCGCCTTCGCCAATCCATCTGAGAATCGAGAGCCAGAACGGGCCGGGGTTTTGGTAGGTTGTTATCGCGCTTTTAACTATGCTTTGAAGAGGCAAGAACGATGATCATCACTCGAAAATATGTCCGGCAGCTAACTAGTTATCTTGGCGGTTTGATCCCTTACACCGAAATAAAATTTGCGACACAGCTGGACAGAATCGGAAATGCAGCTCTGGTCAGGTCAGGATTCCATGAACTTGAAACTGGTGAGACCATCCTCCCATCGATAGTGGGCAATACTAGCAGGATTAATAGCGAAGGATCGTATGAGGTCCATCGAGATCAACCTAAAGAACGACGGCTTGTCGGACGCCGGGAGTGGACGCGAGAAGAATGGGCAGGCAGGGGGCAAACAAACACTATTACAGAAGAGGTTGATATTTATCGTGACTGCTATCCACGTACGTTCATCCCGCCGCCAGGCATTGAATTGACGGCTGTCGAGCACGACGGCCATCTCTTTGCTGTTTCTCCGACATTTATTTGGCAACAAACGCCTGATATACAAATCATTCATGCTCTGAACTTGATGCTGGAGTTGTTTGGAGAAGCCGAAATCAGACATGATAACCTAGCTTCCTTTTTGCCTCCCCAAACCCGCCGTGTCAACTGGGTTCTATTGCCTCCCGGGCATGGGATGGCGGGTGTTACCGCTCATGTACAAGGGGTGATCAACCGCACTCCCCCGTCGTTCCGCGGACCGATTATGTCTCGATTAACTTTTCTAGCGAGTCGCAATCCTGTAGATGTTTACCTCGGTCAAGGCGGGTTTAACGCCTATGTAGCCTATGTTTTTCCAAGAACCGGCATGACTGTTCTAGAAAGCGTAATGCCTGCGAATGCTACGTACATTTTCCGAGGTAATTGGCAGACAGTTTCGCATCTCACAAAGACCGAAATCCTTGCTGGCCATCACCACCACGATCGAATTTTTCACGATGCAGATTGGCAAAATAGACTGGCACGCTACGCGCAGTAGCTACGCAAGTTATAAACGTGGCAGGCAGGTGTTCCGGCTTCGTCGTCCATCTGTGATCGAAGCAGAGAACACGCGGCGCATCACAGATTATGCGCTGTCAAAGCCTGCGTGGAAGGTCCTTGTAGAACTGATGCCTGTTGGGCGATCTGGCACCGGGTAGTTCGCCGATCATGTCGTCTATAGTGTCCAGCGGCTTCAATCACGACAGAGCGTAGACGATTCATTTCGTCCCGCTCAAGTAGAATTGTCCATTCCAACGGTAGTGACATTAGGGTTCGTCCGCCATATTCGAACCTACTTGTGCATCAGGATGAAGGTTGAGGAACTCGACGAATGGACGTGATCGATAACATTAGTAGCCTGCTCGGAGATAATCTTAAGAAGGTGATTCGTCCAGGGGCGAAATTGTCCGTCGCGGCCTCTGCTTTTTCAATTTATGCCTACGAAGCCCTCAAGGCTGAGCTTGAGACGGTTGAGGCGGTCGAGTTCATCTTTACCAAACCGACTTATGTGCCGAATGATGTTTTGGATAAGGCCGACCGCCAACCCCGCCAGTTTCAACTTGAGGAGTCTGGGGCAGAGCAAGAGTTCTTTGGCACCGAGTTCGAAATCCATCTCAAGAACAAATTGACCCAACGCGCCATCGCAAAAGAATGCGCTGAATGGATCACGCGGAAGGCAAAGTTCCGCTCTAATCGCACGGGAGCACGGATGCAGCAGTTTTGCTGCGTGGGAAATGGAGAAGAACAGATTGTCTACAGTCCGCTCCAAGGTTTCACTGTCGTAGACTTCGGATATGAACGCGGTGATGCTGTCTCCAACTTCGTTCAGAAGCTCGAAGAACCGAGCTTCACTCAGCGTTACTTGGATCTGTTCTCTCAGGTTTGGAATAGCCCAACCCAAGTTTCCGATGTGACCGACACCATTCGAGAGCATATTGCTGCGGTCTATCAAGAGAACTCGCCTCAGCGCATCTACTTTCTAATTCTGTTTCACATCTTCCGCGAGTTTCTTGAGGACATTAGCGAGGACGTTCTGCCGAATGAGCGCACCGGATACCAGGAAAGTTTGATTTGGAATAAGCTATACAGCTTTCAGAAGGACGCTGCGACTGGCATCATCAATAAGCTGGAGACGTATAACGGCTGCATCCTTGCCGATAGCGTAGGCCTTGGCAAGACGTTCACCGCGTTGGCCGTGGTGAAGTATTACGAGCTTCGCAATAAATCAGTACTTGTTCTGTGTCCGAAGAAGCTTGCGGAGAATTGGACTAACTACAAGGGCAATCTCAAGAACAACCCTCTCCACAAAGATCGCTTCAACTTCGATGTACTCTGTCATACCGATCTCTTGCGTGAGCGCGGCGAGTCGCTTGGTCTGCGGCTGGATCGCGTCAACTGGAGCAATTACGATCTTGTCGTCATTGACGAATCCCACAACTTTCGCAACGATGACGCCTTCAAGAACCGCGAGACTCGCTATCAAAGATTGATGAATCGCATCATCCGGCAGGGTGTGAAAACGAAGGTCTTGATGCTCTCCGCAACTCCGGTCAACAATCGCTTCAATGACCTGAAGAACCAACTTGCGCTTGCCTATGAAGGCGATGTGGAAGAGTTTAGCGAAAAGCTCGGTACATCGCGCGATGTCGATCAGATTTTCCGTCGCGCGCAAGCTGCGTTCAATGTATGGTCGAAACTTCCTGCTGAAGAGCGGACACCCCAGGCAATTCTTTCTTCCTTGGACTTTGACTTCTTCGAGCTTCTCGATGCGGTCACCATTGCTCGGTCTCGCCGTCACATCACGACCTTCTACGATGTGAGTGAGATCGGGCAGTTTCCAGAGCGCCGCAAACCGTTATCGTTCCGGAGTCCGTTGACTGAACGGCAGGACGTGGTTGGCTTCAACGAAATCTTCACTCAACTTTCCTTATTGAAGCTTGGTGTGTATACGCCGACCAGCTATATCCTCCCGAGTCGAATGGCCGAGTACGAAGCGGCTTATGACACGGAAGTCAGCGGCGGCGGTGGCCGTCTTCGTCAGCGTGATCGTGAACAAAGCTTACGCTCCCTGATGACAGTTAACCTGCTGAAGCGCTTGGAAAGCTCGGTACACGCATTCCGTCTCACGCTGGATCGCCTCAGGAATATTCATCTCAATACTCTCGCGAGCATTGAGCGCTATCAAAAGACGGGGCAGGACAGTAATTTCTTCGACCGCTTATCCGACCTTGAGAACAGTGAGCCCGATGAAGATGTCGAGTTCTACGATCCTTCGGAGGAGCAAACCGGTGGCAAGGTAGCCATCCGGCTTGCTGACATGGACCTGGTCGGATGGGAGCAGGTCCTGCGGGATGACCTGCACACGATCCAGTCGCTGCTCGTCGAAATGGAGAAAGTGCCTGCTTCTGACGACGCCAAGCTGCAGCATCTGAGGAAGCACATCTTCGACAAGATTGCGTCACCCATCAATCCGGGCAACAAGAAGATCATTGTCTTCACTGCGTTCGCGGATACAGCGGCCTATCTCTATGACCATCTTGCTCCGGCGCTGCTCGAAGAGCACAACCTGCATTCGGCTCTGGTGGTTGGCTCTTCTGATCCCAAGTCCACGTTGCTCCGCATCACGGACTTCCAGAAAATCCTGACGCTTTTCTCTCCGGTCTCCAAAGAAAAGGCCCTCCTCTATCCCGAAGTCGATGGCGAGATTGACCTGCTCATCGCGACGGATTGCATCTCGGAGGGGCAGAATTTACAGGACTGTGACTACCTCATCAACTACGACATTCATTGGAACCCGGTGCGTATCATACAGCGGTTCGGGCGTATCGACCGTATCGGTTCAAAGAACGCATCGATCCAACTCGTGAACTACTGGCCCGACATCTCGCTTGATGAGTACATTCGCCTGCGCGAGCGCGTCGAAAGCCGCATGATCATCGCCGACGTGACAGCAACCGGCGATGACAACCCGCTCGATGGAAAATCGAACGATCTCTCCTATCGCAAAGAACAGCTTCGCCGTTTGCAGGATGAAGTCATCGAACTGGAAGACCTCAAAGCGGGTGTCAGCATCACGGACCTCGGCCTGAATGACTTCCGCATGGATCTGCTCAACTACGTCAAGGCGAACCCCGGTCTGAACCGCCAACCCACAGGGCTCCATGCGGTTCTTCCCGCCAGCCCTGACCGTGGACTCGTCCCAGGCGTGATCTTCGCGCTGCACAACCGGAACGACGGCGTGAACGTCGGCCAGCTCAACCGGCTGCATCCGTACTACCTCGTCTATGTCGATCTTGCCGGGAACCCAGTCACCCCGCACACTGAGGTCAAGAAGCTGCTCGATCAGCTTCGCGCTTCAGCAAAACCGTGTGCAGAGCCGATCCCCGCTGCTTACTCGCCATTCAATGAGCGCACGCATGATGGCCGCGAAATGTCGGCCTACTCCGATCTCCTGAACGGTGCCATCCGCTCCATCGTTCAGATTAAAGAGGAGCAAGACCTCGACAGTCTCTTCAATGGGCAGCAGACCACGGCGCTTACCGGCCCAAGCAATGGTATCGACGACTTCGAACTCCTGGCCTTCCTTGTCGTAGAGCCAGTCGCCGTCGTGGCTTCGGAGATATAGGTATGTTCGAGTATCCCGAGCGCGCTCTCTTCCAGCGTGTTTTGCCGAAGAACAAGGTCTACGGCCACGCGCAGCCCAGCCGGGCGCTGCGGCAGAAGTTCGTCGATCACGTAGAAGGGATCACTTGGCAGTACAAGCTCTCACCGGCCACGATCAACCTGCCTGCGGGATCCGAAGTCAAGGAGATTCAAATCTTCTCCATCGCCCAGCGCCTGCCTGAGCTTAAAGAAGATATCCTCCGCACTCTCGACCGCGCCATCCCGTCGCAGTTGTTCTTTGAGCTGAACTTCCAGGGACGCGTCCGTTTCGTGGCGGCATACAAGCGCACCAGTGAGGCCGACCGCAGCAAGCAGTTCGTCGCTTCCTACTACTGGTCGCCCTGGCAGGACGCATCCCTACCGAGGTTGTCTTTACCGGTCGCTATCAACATGGACAGTCTCTACCAGGAGATGCTGCATCGCCACATGCAGGCGGCCGGGCTCGAACCCCGCTCCGGAGAGACGCTCGAAGACACCGCCGAGCGTGGCATCCGCATACGATCCCAACGGCTGCTCTGCGACAAATTGGAGGCTCGGATGCGTAAAGAAGATCAGTTCAACCGGAAGGTGGAGATCAACGCCGAGCTTCGCCATGCCAAGTCACTGCTAAAGGGACTGCTGGGGACTGATCTGGCCTGACCAACCAAACTGGAGCTTCCCAGGTAAGGCGGAGAAAGCTATTATGTAAGGAGGAGCATCCAATGCCTGCTAGCGCGCGGAACTCGATCACGACCATCGAAGCCACGGTCACCTCCAAAGGTCAGATAACGCTTCCCAGTGAACTCCGGAAGCGGTTGGGTCTGGAAAAAGGTAGCCGCATCCGGTTCAGCATTCCAACCACCGGTCCTGTGCAGATTGAACCCGTGCGCTTCACCATTGAAGACCTATGGCGCATGGCGGATTCTGGGCCAAAGCCTACGCGCGTCATGAGCTTTGAGGAAATGAACGCAGCCAAGGCGCGGAGGCTGGGGTAATGCAAGCTGCTGATACCAACGTCTGGGCGCGAGCCTACCTGAATGATGATGTCCGCCAGGCACAGCAAGCCCGTAAGGCGATCTCGGACGCCTGTTCGGCTGAGGGCATCTTCGTGCCGCTCCTTGTTCTGGCGGAACTCTTCTGGGTGCTTGCCGGGGCCTGGGAGAAGGAACGCGTGCTTGATACCTTGGAGCACATCTTCAGCACCGACGGAGTGACGGTCGAGTCCCACGCCTTTGCCGAACGGGCATTGAAGGAGTCTCGTACGGGCGGGGCAGGCTTCGCGGACCGCCTGATTGCCGAGGTTGCCTTTGCCGAGGGAGTGCGAGAGATTCTCACCTTCGATAAAGCATTTGCCCGCCAGCCGCATGTACGCCGGTTGCACTGAATTTGAAGAGAGAACGAGTCGAGCTACAGAAAGACCACGAAGCCGGACAATTATGGACAAACTCAAGATGCATTCCCTTGATCTGACGGCGGAGAAGATTCGCCAGATTGCCGAGCTGCTGCCCAACTGCGTCACTGAGTCCAGGAGTGAGGATGGAGTTGTGCGCCAGGCGATTGACTTCGACCAGTTGCGCCAGGAGCTCTCCGATCACATCGTTGAGGGGCCTGCGGAGCGCTATCGTCTGGACTGGCCGGGCAAGCGTGAAGCGATCCTCACGGCGAACGCGCCCATCGCCAAAACACTACGCCCCTGCCGCGAAGAGAGCGTGGACTTCGACACCACCAAGAACCTCTTCATCGAAGGTGACAACCTCGACGCGCTCAAGCTGCTGCAGGAGACGTATCTTGGCAAGGTCAAGCTCATCTATATTGATCCGCCTTACAACACTGGTAATGACTTCATCTATGACGACGATTTCGCTGAGGACGGACCGGCATACCTTCTGCGTTCAAATCAAAAGGACGAGGTAGGCAATAGGCTAATTGCAAATACCGAGGCGAACGGAAGATTTCATTCGGATTGGGCTTCGATGCTGTATGCTCGTCTCCGCTTGGCACGCAATTTGTTGCGAGACGATGGAGCTATCTTCATCTCCATAGATGATGGCGAAGTCGCTACACTCCGTGAAATATGCGACGAAGTTTTCGGAAGTGCCAACTTCATAGGTACCGTAATCTGGCAGAAGGTCTATGCCCCGAAGAGCACCGCGCGGCATTTTTCTGAAGATCATGACTACATCGTCGTGTATTCGAAGGATTCAGAGCTTTGGAAACCAAACCTGCTTCCGCGAACCGAAGAGCAGAACGCAGACTACAAGAATCCAGATAATGATCCTCGTGGTCTCTGGAAAGCGAGTAACCTCTCGGCGCGTAATTTTTACAGCAAGGGGACCTATTCGATCACGTGTCCAAGTGGACGGATCATTGACGGGCCACCAAAAGGTCGTTATTGGGCGATATCGAAAGAGAAGCTCGAAGAGCTCGATTCGCAGGGACGCGTTTGGTGGGGCCTAGACAGGAGCAATGTTCCTGCGCCCAAAATCTACTTCTCAGAAGTTCGGCAAGGACGTGTGCCACAAACTCTTTGGACCTACGAAGAAGTTGGGCATACTCAAGAAGCAAAGAAGGTGCTGGTCGATTTGATGCCATTCGAAGATTCGGCATCCGTCTTCACAACCCCTAAACCCGTTCGTTTAATTCTGAGGATGCTCGAACTGGCGACTGCCAAAGATGACGATTCTTTGATTCTGGATTTTTTTGCAGGAAGTGGCACCCTAGCTCATGCCGTCATGGATGCCAACGCCAAAGACGGCGGAAATCGCAGGTATGTGCTGGTTCAGTTGCCAGAACCGAGTGGTGACGCAGTCTATCAAACGATCTCCAACATTGCGAAAGAGCGTGCAAAGCGAGCTGGCGCGAAAATTAGGTCTGCCGCGTCACTCACGTCGTCTGATCTCGACATCGGATTTCGGGTACTCAAGATCGACACCTCCAACATGCAGGACGTGTACTACACGCCAGATGAGACGCAGCAGCAGAACCTGCTCGACCACGTTGACAACATCAAGCCCGACCGCACACCCGAAGACCTGCTCTTCCAGGTGCTGCTCGACTGGGGCGTGGACCTTGCCTCGCCCATCGCGTCCGAATCCATCGGCGGCAAGCAGGTCTTCTTCGTCGATGGCAACGCGCTGGCCGCCTGCTTCGACACTGGCCTGACGGATGAGTTCGTGAAGCAGATGGCTGAGCGCAAACCTCTACGCGCCGTCTTCCGCGACGCCAGCTACAACTCCGACGCCGCTAAGATCAACGTCGAACAGATCTTTAAGTTCTACTCGCCCGATACCGAATTGAAGTGCCTCTAGCCATGAAGCTCCGGTTCAAACAGCAGCAATACCAGATCGATGCCGTGGAAGCCGTCGCCGACTGCTTTGAGGGGCAGCCACTGTCAGACGCCCGCAAGTATCGGCTCGATCCGGGCCGTCTTGCCAAGGGGCAGACAGCATCGATGGAGTTCGATGAGGGGTTCAAGAACCAGGACATCCTGCTGCCCGGCGAGGCCGTGCTGAAGAACGTGCAAGCCGTGCAGCGGCGACAGAACCTGCCGCTTTCGACGGCGCTGGAGCGCACCCCAGCCAGCAACATCAATCTCGATGTGGAGATGGAGACGGGCACAGGAAAGACCTACTGCTACATCCGCACAGCGTTCGAGATGAACCGCCGCTATGGCTGGAGCAAGTTCATCGTCGTGGTGCCGAGCGTGGCCATCCGCGAAGGCGTCGCCCAGTCGCTGAAGGATACGACCGAGCACTTTCAGGAGTTGTACGGAAAGAAGGCTCGGTACTTCATCTACAACTCGCGCCAGTTGCACGAGTTGGAGAGCTTCTCTTCGGATGCTGGTGTGAACATTATGATCATCAATGTCCAAGCCTTCAACGCTCGCGGCAAAGATGCTCGCCGCATCTACGAGGAACTGGACGACTTCCAATCGCGGCGACCGATCGATGTGCTGAAGCGCAACCGTCCCATCATGATCATGGACGAGCCGCAGAAGATGGAAGGCGCGAAGACGGTCGAGGGGCTGAAGGAGTTCGACCCACTGTTCGTGCTGCGCTACTCCGCAACACACCGCAAGGAGCACAACAAGGTCTATCGCCTAGACGCGCTCGACGCCTACAACCAGAAGCTGGTGAAAAAGATTGCCGTGCGAGGCGTAAAGGCGAAGGGCCTGGCCGGAACGAACGCTTACCTCTACCTGGAGCGAATCGACATTTCGCCCAGCAAACCGCCTGTGGCGAAGGTAGAGATGGAGGTACGCGGCAAGCAGTCCATCCGCAAGGAATGGCGTACCCTCGGCAAAGGCGACAACATCTTCGACAAGTCAAAGGGTTACGCCGGAACACCTGGTTTAGACCAGTACGACGGCTATGTTGTTTCCGAGATCGACGCTCGCGATAACACGCTGCACTTTACCAACGGGCAGGTGCTGACGGCTGGCGATGCTGCGGGAGATATGACTGAGGCCGCGCTGCGCCGCATTCAGATTCGCGAGGCCATTCAGGCACACTTTGAGAAGGAGCGTGAACTCTTCCCGCGCGGTATCAAGGTGCTGTCGCTGTTCTTCATCGACGAGGTTGCGAAGTACCGCCTCTATGACGATGCCGGTGAGCAGCTGGGGGAATACGCAAAGTTCTTCGAGGAAGAGTACACGCGCCAGTTGAACGAGGTGCAGAGTCTCTATGGTGGCGCGTATGGCGAGTATTTGAAGAATATCGAAGTCGGACGAACGCATGACGGATACTTCTCGCAAGACAAGAAGGGCCGTATGGTGAATCCCGGCACGGCTGCGCGTTCGGATGAATCCGACGACCAAACGGCATACGATCTGATCCTCCGCAACAAGGCGCGGCTGCTTTCCTTTGACGAGCCGGTGCGCTTCCTTTTCTCACACTCTGCATTGCGCGAAGGCTGGGACAATCCGAACGTATTCGTGATCGCAATGCTCAAGCATAGCGAAAACAACATTTCACGCCGTCAGGAGGTTGGTCGCGGCCTGCGCCTGGCAGTGAATCAGAATGGTGACCGCATGGACGACCCGTCAACGGTACACCAGATCAACGTGCTAACGGTGATCGCAAGCGAAGGCTATAAGGAGTTCGTCTCAGGCCTGCAGAAAGATATGTTGGAGGCGCTTTCAGCGCGTCCCCGCAAGGCAGATACCGCCTTCTTTACGGGCAAGATTCTCCACGCTGAAACGGGCGATATTGAAGTCACCGAAAAGATGGCTCAGATGCTCTCTGCGTGGCTTCTCGTAAATGGATATACCGATGACAAGCACGTCATCACTCCGGAATACCACGAGGCCAAGGCCGCAGGAACACTCGTCGCGCTACCGTCGTCGCTAGCTCCTCATGCTGTAGAGCTGTTCAAGCTCGTCGATTCGGTCTTCAATCCCGCCGATCTTCCGACTCCTGAAGATGACCGGAATCTACGGTCTAACAAGCTGAACTCCAACTTCGAAAAGAAGGAGTTCCGAGAGCTTTGGAATAGGATTCACGGTAAGGCCGTGTACAGAGTTTCCTTCAACACAGAGGAACTGGTCGAGAAGTCGGTCGCGGTGCTGAACGCCGACCTCAAAGTTGCGCCGTTGCAGTATGTGGTGGAGCGAGGGGAGCAGACTGCAAAGACGACATATGAAGCGCTTCGCGGGGGAGATGGTTTCGCAATTCCTCAGACACAGACCTCTCAACTTCAAACATCCGTGCAGTCCCAAGTCGCCTATGATCTGCTTGGCAAGCTTGCGGAGGAAACACAGCTGACGAGGCGCACCATCGGAGCGATCCTGCATCGAATTGCGCCGTCGCAATTTGCGCTCTTTCGCGTGAATCCCGAAGACTTCCTGCGCGTGGCTGGTAGGCTCATCAATGAGCAAAAGGCTTCGGTCATCATTGAGCATCTGACCTATAACGCTACGTCGCAAAGCTACGCCATCGACATCTTCTCCCAAGAGAAACCAAAGGCTGATTTCTCGAAGGCGGTTGAAGTCGAGCGCCACATCTACGATTACGTCTTTGTCGATGCCAACACTGAGCGCGAGTTTGTGAAGCGCCTGGATAAGGGAGCCGAGGTGGAGGTCTACGCGAAGCTGCCGAAGAGCTTCTTTATCCCCACCCCGGTAGGCAACTATAGCCCGGATTGGGCGATTGCCTTCAAAGAAGGCACTGTGAAGCACGTATACTTCGTTGCCGAGACTAAGGGCGACCTCTCAAGCCTAGAGCTACGCGGTATCGAAGAAGCGAAGATCAAGTGCGCTCGGAAGTTTTTCGCGAAGATCACGTCAGATCAGGTGCGCTATGACGTGGTGGATAGCTACGGCAAACTGATGGAATTGGTGCAATGAAACTGCCAACATCGTACTCAGGTAGACCATACAACACAGCTGGCTAGATTCTCGTTTGGCTCGCATCCGTTTCGGAAAACAAATAGCGCGGTGCTCCGCACCGGATGAAGGAATGATACGTCACCCCCAAGTGGGAACTGTACAGGTGCACCTGTGTTTACGTGGGTGAACGTGTTTAGAAACAGCATTTTGCGAAAACGCCGCTCCGCAGCGTAAACGCAGGGATTCTTGAGAATCCTGCAAACGGCCAAAATGCGTAAACGCGCTGAAACGGAACGCATTTAGCCGCGGTCTGTCTCAGAGCTGTACTTGACGCGGATTTACCAGTGGAGCATCTTGGAAGCAAGGCGGGCTCCCCCATGAGCACATCCCGCACGACCAGTCCGGCTGTGTCCAGCGCTTCGGAGAGCGCGCAGGAGAAGCCCGGCTTCCGCACAAAAACCATCGCGACAAGGGTCACTCCGGAGGAGCTTCGAGAGATCGAAGCGGCTGCCGAGAAGAGCGGCAAAACACTCGCGGAATGGCTTCGGCAACTTTCGCTGAACGCCGTGCGAGAGCGTGCCGCCGACCCGACCGAGCTGGTGCTTTCCGAGGTAGCGGCACTTCGTTACATGCTCCTGAATCTCTTCCATGCGACCGCCCAGGCGAACGCGGAGAGCAAGCATCTGCTGGCCGAGTCGGTGCTCAAAATCCGCGACCAAGCGAATGCCCGTAAGCTGGCCGACGCCCGAAAAATGGTCGCGGATTTTCTGGCCGGGGAGGGTGGAACCGGGGGCCCGAAGTGAGCGCCGGCGCAATGCGCTTTCCCAGCCGGGGGCGATGGCTCCTGTGGCTGGTTTTGCTCTTCGTGCTGGGGCCGTTTCTGGTGATCGTTCCCGGAACACTTTGGCTGGGATGGACGATGAATCCAGTCCAAAATTTCTATCTTGGAACCTATGTGGCATCCTCTACACTGAGCCCGTATCCCGCTGCTCTGACCACCGTTCGGTATGCCGAGAAGACGGCTCCGGGCCGAAAGCCTGAGCCGCTCTTGCCGGAGGATGCGGTCAAGAGTCCCGATCCAAAACAGCGGTTCGCATTAAGTCCGAAAGCCATCGCGGAAGGCTGGCGTGGGATCGCGGTTCTGCCACCCGGCAAAGTTCGCGCAGCAGAGTTGAAAGCCTATTTGCAGGACACAATTTATGACGGTGACAGTGCGTGGCTGATCTTCCTGCGGCCCATCCTCTACCTGACGGCAGCAGTGCTTTTCCTGTACACCCTATGGCTGGTGTTCGGCCATAAAATTCGCATCAGCCGGAAGCATGAGCAGCGTCACGGACGACGCACCAAAGGCCCGGAGCTGGTGTCAGCGTTAAACGTCTTCGGTCGCTTCGGTGAGGACGGAATCCGGTTCCGGATGGAGCGGGAGGGCGTGCTCGGCAGGGTGATTCCAGGACCGAGCTTTTCCATTCCGAAGCGGCTGGAATCCAGTCATATTCTGCTGATGGGTGACACCGGCTCGGGCAAGTCTTCGGCCATCCGGCAGATTCTTCGTCAGGTCAAGGACAGGGGTGAGAGCGCCATCGTCTATGACCCAGCGATGGACTTCCTAAGCGAGTTCTACGATCCGAAAAGAGGCGACCTGATTCTGAACCCGCTCGATCAGCGCTGTCCGTATTGGGGTCTTGGAGACGAGATTGACCGACCGGAAACAGCCACCACCATCGCCGCCGCGATGTTGCCGGAGAAGGAGTACGAGAAAGCGTTCTTCACCGATGCGCCCCGCCGTGTGCTGGCCTATCTACTGAGGAACAAGCCGCAACCCAGAGACATCCTGCGGATGATGGCCGACCCACGACGTATCGATGAAGTTGTCAAGGGAACTCCACTAGCTGCTCTTCTCGATCCCGGCGCTCCCGCGCAGCGTGCGGGCGTTCTCTCCAGTCTGAACATGGTCGCCGATAGCCTGGAGTTGCTCCCGGAGTGGCACGGTCGAGAAAAAAACTTTGCGACTTCGGAGTGGTACACCGAGCGCAAGCGCTGGGTCTTCCTCACCTCCTCTGCCGCCTACCGCGAAAAGGTGCTGCCGCTGCACTCGGCATGGCTCGATTTATTCATCCTGCGCATGATGGGTTACTGCGAAGACCCTGCGGTAAAACCAGTCTGGTTTGTTTTGGATGAGCTGGCTAGCCTGAACAAGTTGCCGCAACTTCATACCGCTGTGACCGAGAATCGCAAGTACGGTAATCCCGTCGTCATGGGCATTCAGGGGCGCAGCCAGATGGAGAAGCGGTACGGCCAGGACGCAGAAGCCATGCTCTCGCAGCCTGCGACGAAGATCTTCCTGAAGACCTCCGAACCACGCGCTGCCAAGTGGATCTCCGACAGCATCGGCGAGATCGAGGTCGAGCGGCTGAAGGAGTCGCGGAGCATGGGACTGCTGAGCTCAAAGAAGAGTTTTGCTATGGAAATCGCCACCAAGCCGCTCATCATGGCTTCTGAGATCGCCGGGCTTGTTCCGCTTACAGGCTTCATTAAGCTGGAGAATAGTGTCGTGCCCGTAAGGTTCCAGCTGGCAAAGAAGAATAGCAAACAGCCGGAGTTTATCGAGCGAGCAATGGAAAAGCTACGACCGCGCAAGGTTGAAGTTGTGAAGGCTGCGCCGCCCGCCAAGGCTCCTGAAACTAATAAGAAGCCTGTTCAAGGCGTTTTGCTTTTGGAGGAAACTTCTGCCACCAAGCGTGAGGGCTTTAGTTGGGATGAGAGCAAGGGCATCGAATGACGCTAACGGCGTTTATGAGGACCTACTAAGTTCGATGAGTGCATTGGCCTGGAGCGTCATTTGACAACGTCTGCGCTGGGAGATCACTTCAGATAGGCCGGCTTATAGTGAGCTTTCTCACACCTACTCGTGGACAACTGTGATCCGTGCCATCGATCATGAACTGAAGCACCGAGATTTTGGGCGTAGCGTTCCTCATCTGGGTGAGCCGTGGGTCGCGGAAGGCGAGCTTGGTGTCTTGGCCTGAACCGCTCCCGCTACCCAAATTTCGCACCTGCCAAATTCCTTGAAGATCTCCTGAGTCATCCTCGATACCATTGAAGTCGTGAGCAATTCAGTCTCAATACTGACAAAACCCGGACAGCTACGGGAGGGCTTCCGCTATCAAGACCTATACGGGATGCACATGGCCATTACTTGGCTTGAGCAACCGAGCAACATGACATGGATGCGTTTGGAAGCAGATGATTTTGGCTTCCTGGACGACGTTGCCGTTCTGAGATCCGACGGGACACTCTGCCTGAATCAGATCAAGCATGTCACGGAGCGCCCCGAGCGACCGGGTCTATCCGTGGATGACCTCTTGGAGAAGGATGGGAAAAAGAGCCGTTCTCTCTTCCAAAAGTGGTTCCAATCGTGGCTGTCTGTCGAAGCCGATCCGGCTTATATCCGAGTTGAAGTGATTGTCCATGCGAACAGGCCTCCGGCAGAGAACATTGGCTGCACTCTTCTGCAAGAACCCACCACTAAAAATCGATCCCGCATTGCTCCGTTCCGAGAACCCAACCGCGTTTGCAAGCTTCCTTGAACAAGCCGGAGATGATTCGGTGCGGCTGGATGATTTCTTTAATACTGTCGCTTTCCGCCTCAACAGCCCGGACATCGAGCCGACGGAAGAGGCTCTAAAAGAGCGAGCAAAATTCCTGAACATTGGCGACGAAGGGTTCCGGGCGTTATCGGATAAAGTTTACGAATGGTCCACCCGCAAGGGAGAAGATCGTAAGACCGTTCGAATCACCTTGGACGCCGTCAAGCAAGCGTGCGGCTGGCATAAAGGCGAGCGGCTCAGTGAAGAGTTCCCGGTTGCGCCAGACTACATTCCGCTGGGTGGCTATGCCTTACAAGCCTTCACGAACAAGGTTCTATCGTATGACGCGGGCGAGTTCCTTCTTTCCGACGTTCCGGGCGCCGGCAAGAGCACGTTCCTCGCGAAGCTCTATTCGCACTTGGATGCGAACGGTGTGCCGTGCGTGCGACATCACTATTTCCTAAGCGGGGACGATGATGCAAAGTATCCTCGCTTGAATGCAAAGCGGACGGCTGACGCTATCGTCGCCGAACTGGAAGCATTTGTCAGTATCTCGATCAGCGCTTCTTTGGAGAAGCTGCGCGATATTCTTGCCTGTGCAGCTGCAGAACTTCACGGCCAGAAACGAAAGCTTGTTCTGCTGCTCGATGGCCTCGATCATGTGTTGCGAGACGATGACGAGGAAGAACTCGAAGCCATCCTCAAGCAGCTACTCCCCGTTCCACCAAATCTCTTGATCGTCTTTGGCTCACGCGAGGGACTCTCTGCGCGTGTACAGAATCTCCTGCAGCATGTTCCGTCCGACCGGCAGTATCACGTACCAAGGATGACTGCTGAGGACTGCAAAGCGATGCTGTTGGCGCATCCGGCAATCCAAGTTCCGGAGCACGCGCTTGACGCCGTTTCGTCAAGGTTGGCCTCCATTACCGAAGGCCTTCCACTGCACGCCCACTACTGCATGGTCCAGCTGGAGGATCTGAGCCAACAAGGTTTCATCCTTGAGCACGATCTTGACCAGCTGGTTCCTTATGGTGGCGACCTGAAGGCGTACTACGAAGCGATTTGGCTCCCGTTGACCGCCGAGACTAAGGTCCTCGCCACAGCTTTAGCCATCGCGGAGTTTCCGGTCCCTCGCAAGGCTTTGCCCTTCTTGTTCCACGGGAACTTGATCGATTTGCAGCGAGCCGTCGAGCGTCTGAGGCCGTTCGTGAACGAGGGCGTGCAAGGTTTCACTCTCTTTCATGCAAGTTTCCAAGAATTTGTTTCCGCACATCCCGACACTGACGCGCTCAGGGGACCGAGCCTCGAACGGCTCATCTCTTGGCTCAAGAATCATGCCAGTGTGCGGCTTCGCTGGCGATGGCTGCATGCGAAGGAATGGGAAGCTGGAAACGCGCAACCGTTACTGGAAGCGACACATCGCGATTGGGTTATCGATTCGATTCGAGAGGGGCATTCTCCGTACGCTGTGGAAGAACTTCTTCGATTGGCCTGTGACGCCGCGATGCGGCAATCAGAGTACGGCGTCGCCATGGACCGTGCAATGTCAGCCGGACAGTTAGATTTCAATCTCAGTACGGACGACACGTTTTGGAGCGACTCGCTTTCACTCGCAGGCTTTCAGCGCCTCGATCGTGAGACCGGCGCACCAAGGTTTTTGGATTTTCGATTTGAGAACAGCGACGTACTGGTGGAACTGGCGCGTCGAGCGCCAGCGGAAACCCTTCCTGAGATCGAAGCAGAACTCTTCGACAGGTTCGAATCGATTGCCTACGCAAAACGAGTGAATTCGTACGAAACCGCAGTCGAAGGTGCGGCAAGATACTATCTCGAAGTTCTCGTCTTCATCCGAAAGCCGATTCGGGAAGTCGCATCCTTTATTGGTCGTTTCCGTAGTGAGCCTGGACGCTTCGCTGTGGCCAGCGACTACGTGGAGGCACTGCTACGCTCGAAGCAATATACGAACGCACGGTCTGCGGTCGAACAACTTCCTGTGACTGAAGCGCACCGTTCCATGCTGAACGAAAAAATCGCGTTCGCGTGCATTGCAAAGCGCGGGGTTCCGTTTTCTTCCGTGAGTGCGACCGGCCTGTGGAGCCAGCTTTGCGAACGCCTCGTGGGACAAGGCATGGAAACTCCGCAGTATCAGTGGCCGTCCGGCGAACAGCTGCCCGCTTCCGTTCAGAGATACAACGAAGATGATCGGTATCTAGTAGCGAGTTCCTTGCATTCCGCCTGGCTCAACGGCCTTTTGGCTGGCGTTGTCGACGATCCATCATCGCTACAGTCATGGAAGGCAGGTGTGCGATCCCTGGGGTGGACGGGCAGAACAGCATCTCATCTTGCCTCGGCCGGATATGAGATGGGGGCGTGTCTTGCTCGAACGGGAACAGATCTGTCCCTGGCATTGGCGAAGTTCGACGAAGTGGAACGCATGCGTCCCGGAGATGTCGGCTGGGATGATTACGAGCTGTGGATTGGGTATAAGCGCGCAATCACGAACATTTTGAGGGATGTCCTCGCGCTGCGATATCGGTGGCAGGACACGATGCTCGACGATGCAGCACTTGCGAGGATCGCTGCGATCTCGGGGTTGGAAGAACACGACCACTATAAGCTGTTGCTGTCGTGTGAGCCGGAGATGCTTGTACGGTCCGTCGTCGAATCGTTCACCGCCCACCGCCTCCGTTCGCTCGACACGCTCCTGGAGGAGTTTCCGCAACGGGCGGAATTCTATCTAGAAGTCGCGAAACTGGCACGACGCGTCGGAGCATCCGACCTGAGCCAAGCGTGTCTCCGCCATGCCATCGACAACCTGCTAGGGTACGGAAATCACAAGGACATCTTCCTTCATGAGCTTTTGCAGTCTTTGGACTTCGCGGCAAAACACAGGCCCGTGGAAGCCAAAGCAATGCTGAGTCGCGTGGCGCCGATCGTCAATGCGATTCGAAAGGTCACTGACGGAGATGAAACGTCACATCTCATAGAAGATTTCACGGAGATCAGTATGCAGAACGGAACCTCTGCAATCGCTGGCGCGGTCTACGTTCAGATGGCCGGCGATGAGAGGTACTACGAGGCCGACAAGATATTCAGCAAGCTTGCCGAGTGCGGCGACCTATCGAATGTCTGGGTTCAAGCCCTTCTGCGGACAGCGATTGACAGAAGCGCGCGCCACTACCTCGTGAAGAGAGCGCAGCAGGACAGTGACGCAGCTTCGCTCGTTGCTGCCATGGAATCTGTGGACCACGACTCCGCGCTCGAGATCGTAAAGAGTGGTGAAGCAACGACCGAGACTCCTCGCCAGGAACGCGGCCTCGACTTGTTCGAGTCGGTAACCCGAACGACCGCCCCGGACGAGATTAGGCCCAGTGAGTTCCTCGCCTTCTGCACAACACATCAGAGGGATCATCATGTGGAACAGTTTGTAGAACGCTGGTGGGATTGCTGGGTCTTGAAGGATCGGAAGGGCGCCCACGATGCCGTCACGGAGGCCTTAAACCAACGTGTGATTCGCTCATGGTCGGGCAATCTGGAGCTGCGCCTTCTGCCAACGGTATTTGAGTTCGACGGGGACCATCGTGCCTTCGAGGTTCTTATCGATGCCGCTCGCGCGGTTCACGTCTGGAACAGCTTCTATACAAGTTTCGAAAAAACGAAGACGATCTTCGAGTTTCTGTTCGAGCATTTCCCAAAGCGAATCGACGAGTTCATTCAACGGAGTGTCGAACTCGAGGGCTATCGCCGGCGCTTGGGTGCCCTCTCCGTGCGTCGTGGCTCTCAGTTCCTTTTCGAAGCAGGTCGGGCAGATGAAGCCATCAAGCTGGTTACCACAGGGGTCAATCGCCTGATTTCCTTGATGGCGAATCTGACGATACCCGATGTCGAATGGTCATTCGACGAGGCAAATTTGCTGAACGCACTCTTCGCGCGACTCTTCTATGTCCACCCTGAAGTGCGTTCTCGTGCTGCGCAGTCACTTGGTGATCTGTTGCTCCGCCCGGAGGCGGTTCCCATAGTTAGAGCGGAATTGGAAAAGAGGATGACAGCGTGCGTCCTTGAGTCTGAGTTGGTCACGCTTCTCTATCCCGTTGCGTATGCGCGGCGACGCGGTTATGTCTGGCCGAATACAGAACTTGCCCCTCTGCTACACGCTCGTTCCGCAGCATCCGATATGGTGTTGGCCGGCGGTGCCTCATGAGTGTCGAATCGTTCAAGCAGGATAGCCAATCGCTGCAAGTGTTTGCTTGTCCGCAGGACTACACCCCAAGTCGCTTCTTCGTCCGATACAACAAGTCCTTCGTAGCGCCGATTTACCGGTTGAATCTGGAGGAGCTGGGGCAAAAGACCGGCGTCGACACGGTTCAACAGTGGGGTTGGACGTTTGATCAGCTTGCCGATGAAGTCGGGTTGCGGAGAGACGCGGCAAACTTTAGCAGTTACGTGGCAGACCATCGGGAAGGAGCCATCCCTTGCGCGTCGTCCAGGGTATCCGAGGTGTTCCGTTCGGCCTACCTTCGTGTGCTCAAAGCGTTGTTGCTTGCAAAGAAGATCGACGAACCGGAGTTCCGGTTGCTTTCCGCGATCGTGTGTCCGCTTGATTTCAGCTTTTCGGAAATAGGAGCCGTCGCGAAGCCGAGCTGGTGGCCTCAATCGCCACCGCGAAAAGAAGGTCTGCAGACTACGGAGGAATGGACCGAGACAAGCAAACTAGCCCTGAGGGACGTTGACGGCAAGGCCTTGCTTTACGCCGTTGGTCCAACTTCTTCTAGCAAGGACGACCTGCAGTCCGTTCGCTTCTCTCTCATTCCATTTGCATATCAGGTAGTGGGCCCAGACCTTCCCTCCTTAGAGGAGATTTCGTGGATTTTGCGTCGCCCGGCTTGGTCGCTCCGCAGCTCTTACCCCAACCAACTTGCTTTCTTCGATGCTCCGATGCGGGAGTGGGTACCTGATGACCACGAAGGTATCCAAATGCACGACCTCAGAGTGCTCCCGCTTCTAGCCCACATCGAGTCGGCCAACATCAACTGTTGGCAATACGATCGAGGGCTGAATCGTCTGGTACTCCCGGTCGCGTATCTTGCTCAACGTTGTGCCTTCGCAAGAGACAGCAGAAGTTGGAACCTTCGCCAGGCTTCACAAACCGTGTTCTCAGGTTGTAGTTGGTCTAGCGGTCCGATGCAGAGACTGAGTTTCCACTTCAATGAATGCGGACAGTTTGCAACCGTTGGTCGTGCTTGGCTCGAAGGACAGCTGCAAAAGATGGGCTTGAAACTAGGTTTCGTTTTGAAGCATGAGTATCGGATTCGCAAGAGCGAATACAGCGAGCAAGAAGAATCCAGCTTTTACAAGCTCGTCAATTTTGAGAGCCTAATCGTTCCGTGATGACCCATGTCGTGGAACTGAATGTCTACTTCTAGCCGATATTTGTGGATTGGTCTAGGCATTGGGCCAGTGGGGTGAAGCTCATTAGAGTAGCCGACTCGGGTGCAATGAGGGTGATGCACTCACGGAGCTGGATTAGTAACGGGAAGTCGACTTCTCGGCAGCGATCCGGCCTGTGCGGATCTCGGAGGGGGCGAAAAGTCTCAGCTGGCCATATCCGCGTTTCTGGGACTCAAGGCAAGTTTCGGGCAGAAGAGTAGCATGCAAAAAGCATCACCGACGGTTGACCGTATGCAGCTTCGAGTCTTGCTACGTCTAGAAATGCTGGAATGAACCAGGAGGGCGCGGAACCGATGAAACCATCCCACAGACCTGTCGCGCAGGGCTTTCATGTCTGCCTCTTATCTCCGCTTGGAACTTACCCGGAGAGCAGCGTCATTCTCGATAACGCGGCGTACATAATGAGCCCTGAGATTTGCTTCTCCATAGTACGGATTACCAAAGAGGATTGGGGCTTCTCTGAGGTGGATATGCTTTCGCCGCTGGAGATTCCGCTGCTGGGTAGCATTCTGCTGGCAGGGCCGGGGTATCCCTACCCGATGTACGGCCTCATCCTGGAAGCAAAAGATTCGCCGCTCATCACGGATGACTGCATAGCCGAGTGCCGCGACCATCTCATCGAGATGCTGCGAAATCATGCCACCGACCTCAGGCCCACCGGCCTCATACACCGGCCTCCGGTACTAGGTGGAATCGGCTATGAATCGGCTAATTACGAGGATTGCACTGAGGCCATACGAGAGTGCACAAGTCACCTAGAGGCGGCTGGGCCGGTACTTTTGCGCGGTGTGGCCTCTCTTATAAAAGCGCACATGGCGTGGAAGCATTCTGAGTTCTCGGATGCCGCCTGTATTCATATGTGGATAGCGCTCGACGCAGCATTTAGCCTGACGCTGCAAAAGCTACGAGATGCCGGAAACCAGAATCCAACATCGGCTGACGCGTCGGCGTACTTCGATGACGTTACCGGCGATGAGAACGTATGGGAGAAGTTCTTCGAGGACGATTACGAGAATCGCATACGCGTCATCCATCCGGACAGCAGATTCGGTGCGGAAGCGAGACCCCAGCTTCTAGCCGACGACTTTCTTGAGCTGAATGACTTGCTCATCCCATACTTCCGGTTTTTGGCAACCGGCGTGTATCGAGCGCCGATAGACCAGAGATCGTAGGTGTGCAGTCTTATCTCGCCCCACCTACTCAGTTCCGGGTGCAGCCTCGCTTGCAGGAGACTCTTCTCTCCAAACAGCGGCATGATCCGCCGCCAAAATGTCCATGCCTGGAACAGGTGTGACATCCAGAGCTCGTGATACCGATTCGAGTGTCTGATACAGCGCCGTATGTGCGGCGATGAGAGCTTGGCCTCCCCATTGATGGCTAGGAGGATTGCTGATGCGGCCATCTGTATTTTCCTGCTCCATATGGCTCATGAGCCCTCCAATGGAGCCGTGAAGTATCTGATTGGCTGAAGGCATGACGGTTGTATACATCTGCAGGCAGTCGGTAAGTTTGGCACGCTCAAAGAGGTTTTCACGGCACCAACTGTCCTGCTTCACAATCCTTTCTGCACCATCTCTGCCCGTTACCTTGTAGCGAAACATGCCCTTCACTCGCTCGTAATTCGCTAGATCTTCAGCCACCTTCTCCGGCGGAATTTCCTGCAAAGCGTCCGGGTTGGTTTCCGTCATGTAGTTGTACAGCTTATGTATCTCCATCCAGTGCCACTCTTTGTATTTCTCACCTTGTTCGGGAAACCTTCTAATGTACTCGGCGTTGATTGCGCCCTCGACCATACCCCTAACGATTTTCATCGCACCGTGGCCCATCCCGTTACCAATTAGCGTTACAGCTTCAGTCATCGCGACTGCTTCGAGCATCAGGATGTTGAGCAGGATATGCTGATTCGCGTCGAGGCCCTCGTAGGCCCTGTCAGTCACGCTGATGACAGCTTGCTGGAGACGATTCCCAGGTTCGAAAAAGCTTTTGTGCCGCTCGACGACCTGTTGCCAGAATTCTGGGAAGCCGAATGTAATAGTGAAATCTTCCGGTGTGGGCATTGCTCGATACTACCGCCCCTGGATTAGTACCGAGAAGTCGGCATATGTAGAGCTGCCAGCATAGAATCTTCTTATGCTGACGCTGTCCAAGCCGTTGTCAGCGGGCCAGGTACGTACGTACCATGAGCGGGAGTTTGCGTCGGAGCGGCAGAACTATTGGAGCCGCGACCAGCAAGGCTACAGCGAGTGGCAAGGGCAGCTTGCGAAAGACTGGCGTCTTTCGGGTGCTGTGGGCGACGAATACTTCGCACGGCTGACCGAGGGCCAGCATCCGTTCACCGAGAAGCAGATGGTGCAGCACCAGGTCTCACGCACCTATGAAGGTAAAGACGGTAAAGAAGTCACGAGCATGGAACATCGTGCCGGATGGGACGCGACGTTCTCCGCGCCTAAATCCGCGTCTCTGACCGCCTTGGTGGGCGGCGACGAGCGCGTTCGGCTGGCGCATCGCGAGAGCGTTCGCGTTGCACTGAGCGAACTGGAGCACTACACGCAAGCCCGGATCGGCAACATCCACGCGCCCGAGACTACCGGCAAGTTCGCTGTGGCGACCTTCGAGCATGACACGGCTCGTCCTGTTGAAGGTTATGCCGCACCTCAGTTGCATACCCATTCGGTGATCTTCAATGTGACTGAACGCGACAATGGACAGACTCGTTCTCTGCAACCGCGCGAGTTGTATGCTTCGCAGCATTTCGCCACAGCCATCTATCGGGCAGAGTTAGCGATACGGTTGCAGCAGTTGGGCTATGAGATCGAGCGCGGCAAATATGGACAGCCGGAGATCAAAGGCTACACGCGCGACTATCTGGAGGCATCAAGCCTTCGCCGGGAACAGATCAAAGACCATCTTCGCGAGCAGGGTTTGGATGGTGCCGGAGCCGCCCAGATTGCGGCGCGTTCCACCCGAGATAAGAAAGAGCTGCTTTCGCCTGAAGAGGTGCAGCGCCAACATCGTGAGCTGGCCGCTTCGTTCGGTCATCAGGCAGATCGTGTGGTTACAGCAGCGCGGGAGCGTAGCCAGCAGCATCAGCAAGAACGAAGCCCAGAGGTAGCTGCACGGCAGGCCGTCACCTATGCCCGCGATCATCTCTTCGAGAGATCCGCCGTACAAGACCGTCGCGCTTTGTATGACATCGCGTTGCAACGCGGCATGGGCGAAGTCACGTACAGTCAGGTGCGCGAGGAGGTGAAGCGACGCTTTGATTCAGGCGAGTTTCGTCAGGCTGCTGCATCCGTGCGCGGGCCGCAGATGACGACCGCCACTATGCTGCGCACTGAGCGGGAGATCATCAACATTCTTCAAAAGAGCAACGAACAGCCCCGTCCGATGATGCTCGACAGCCAGAATCGCATTGATACCTTGAGTCGTCATCCCGAGTTAAGCGATTCCCAGCGCCGCGCTGTCGAAGAGGTTTCCGCTTCGTTCGAAAAGATCATTGGCATCGACGGCGTCGCCGGTGCTGGCAAAACGACCACGCTGGCGGTCATCCGTGAAACAGCAGAACGAGACGGATATGCGGTGGAAGGTTTTGCGCCGACATCCCGTGCGGCGCAGAAGCTTGGCGAAGCCGGAATTGAAACATCCACGCTCCAGATGCATCTTGCGCGTGGAGAAAAACAGGATACAGGCGAAAAGCGCCTGTACATTCTGGATGAATCCTCTCTCACATCCACCAAACAGATGCATGAGTTCCTGACACGCCTGCATCCGAACGACCGTGTATTGCTGGTGGGAGACAAGCGACAGCATGAAGCCGTGGAAGCGGGCAGACCGTTTGCGCAGCTACAGCAGGCTGGTATGAAGACCGTTTCACTCGACCAGGTCGTGAGACAGAAAGACCCGGAGCTGAGACTGGTAGTCGAACAGCTTGCTCAGGGCGATGTGGGAGGAGCAATTCAACGGCTAGTGCAACAGGGGCATATCCACGAGTTCAAGGGCCGGGAAGAGCGCATCGAGGCCATTGCGAAGGAGTACGCCAAGAGTCCTGAAAACACCTTGGTTGTCTCGCCCGACAACCGTTCGCGTATGGAGATCAATCAGGTTATTCATGCAGAGTTGCAGGTACGCGGCGTTGTGAGCCATGAGGAATATGCGACGCGAACGCTGGTGCCACGACAGGAGCTTACCGGCGCGGCCCGCACTTGGGCAGAGAACTATGCAGTCGGTGATGTCGTCCGTTATAGCCGTGCGTCGAAGGAGACTGGCATTGGTAAAGGCGAGTATGCTCGCGTGACCGATGTGGACGCGCGTAGTAACCGTGTGACTGTGGAGACCAAGGACGGAATCGAGCGATGCTACGATCCGCGTCGTCAATCGGGTGTCTCTGTCTATCGAGAAGAAGAGCGAGCCTTTTCCGTGGGAGACCGTATACAGCTCACCGCTCCCGCGAATGAGTTGAAGATCGCCAACCGTGAGCTGGCGACAGTCGAGCGCATCGAGGATGGCCGGATGAGTTTACGCATGGAGGATGGACGGAATGTCCAGATCGATCCTACAAAGCATCCTCATATCGATCATGGCTACGCAGTGACGAGCCATTCCAGCCAGGGGCAGACCGCACACCGTGTGCTGGTGCATGTCGATACCGAGCTTGCCTCCAAAGACCTTCTCAATAACCGCATGGCCTACGTGGCGATCTCACGCGGCGCAGAAGATGCGCAACTCTTCACCAATGACCGTGGCAAGCTAGGACAAGCACTCGGACGGGACGTGTCGCAGCAGAGTGCGCATACGCCGCAGATGGCCATTGAGAAAGCCACTCCTGCACCGGAGCCGAAAATCGAGATGCAGATCGAACACGGCTACGGCTACAGCATCGGCAGATAGGTGTTCCTCACAAGTTCTGGAGACGAACGAACAGTCGTCCATGCGCAGTAGGGAGGGGCTGACGGCCCCTCGCCTGTCTCCAGCCGCGTTCCGCGTCTTCCGCCACCCTCCCCAGCGGCCTGTGTCCTGCCGCAACGCGACCCCATGAATCTTGTGCGCTGATGCGCACTTAACAAGGAAACCAAGCCTTCCCTAGGGGCGCCCTGCCCCCCGCGCTCTGCAAGGCCATCCGCCCTTCGGGTTTTGGCTCCCCCGCAAGCGGTCCCCCCAAAAAGCTTCGCTCGAAGGCCTTTCCGTTTGCTACCCCCGCCTTCGCCAGGAGGCGTTCGGCATGTACATGCCGCGTTCAACGCGGACGTGCAAAAGCAAAAGCCGACAAGGAGCAGACACCATGAGCACCACAGCCAACACCGCAACCCTCGAAACCAAAGAACAGCCCAAGACCGCCCGCGAAGTCATCGCGGAGAATGTCCAGCTTCTCATCGAGCAGTTAGAGGCTGGACGTTCCGAAGCACTCACCGGCTACCTCAACGCCATGAGCCGGTTTCACAACTACTCGCTTGGCAACATCCTTGAAATCGCACGGCAGAGACCGGATGCAACCCGCGTAGCTGGCTTCTGGACATGGAAAAACTTAGGCCGTTCCGTGAAGAAAGGCGAGAAGGGCATCCGTATTCTTGCGCCTATCATCGGCGTTCACCGGAAGAAGGATGCAGAAGCCGAGAAGGACGTCACCAAGCAAAACACCGCTGTCCTGTGTGGCTTTCGTTCGACGTATGTTTTCGATGTCTCGCAGACGGACGGCGCAGACCTGCCCGACATGCACCAAGTGTCCGGCGACCCCGGCGAGACCTCGGAACGATTGGCCGCATTTGTTCGCACTCGCGGCATCACCCTTGTCTATAACCCCAACATCTCTCCCGCACTCGGCATGAGCTACGGCGGACGTATCGCCATCCTGCCCGGACAGTCGAAGGCCGAAGAGTTTTCAACACTGGTGCATGAGACGGCACACGAGTTGCTGCATAAGGCAGAGCGCAGAACAGCTACCACCAAGACCGTGCGTGAGACAGAAGCCGAGGCCGTTGCTTTTGTTGTGGGCAAGGCGGTTGGTTTGGTGACCGGAACGGCATCCGCCGACTACATCCACCTGTACCACGGCAACGCATCGTTGCTGGCCGAATCGTTGGAAGTCATCCAGAAGACGGCGGCAGTCATCCTTGCCGCATTGGAGCCAACCCTAGAAGAGGAGAACGACACAGCCGCCACCGACGAATTCACGGAGGTGGCGGCATGAAGACCATTCTCAACATCCTCAAAAAAGCCGGAGGCTGGAGACCCAACCTCTATATCAGAATTGAACCCGCCTTATCTGCCGTTAGTGATTGAGGGAATGCCTGAGTCAGGCCCACTCGGTCTCCCTGCGCTGGCAGTTGCACACTACGGCGAACGGAACGGCGATGCCATGCGCGACCCGGAAATGTGTTTCGAGCTTGGCCTCGCAGGAGGCGCACACCTGATTCCATACTTTTGGCGAAATGACTATGTAGCCGTGGAGCAGGTCTCACGCGCCATTGTCCGGGATCACTACGTCGCTCTTCTCGAATTGCAAAAGCAGCACGAGCAGTTGGCGGAGACATGGGACAACAACCTGCGCTTGCAGGGTTTCGAAGAAGCTTTCACGAGTAAATGCATTCTCGGCTAAACAAGACCAATATTCGTGAGGCCGCGAAACTGCGGCCTCTCTTTTTGCGCGCTCATCGCGCGGCGGGAGAAACCCGCTCGGTTTCTCCCTGCACCCATTTCCGCCTGTTTTCCGGCCTTCGCTCGCCGGCTGCGCGATAGAAGAGACGCTCAGAGCGCGCATCGGCTCTTAGTACTGCGGTACAATCTAGAGGATGGCCGAGTGGTGAAATTGGCAGCCACAGCAGACTCAAAATCTGCCGAAGGCAACTTCGTGTCGGTTCGAGTCCGACCTCGGCCACCATCCCACCCAATACAATTAGGCCTCGAAGAATTCCTCGTCGATGTTCTTGATAGCGAGGGTCTCTTCGATACGGCAGCCGATATTCTGGCGAATCATGAGCTCCGCCAGTTGGTTTCCATCGATCAGCACGATGCGTTTGCTCAAGAAGTCTGCCGTCTCTCTGGCAGATGGTGAAAAGCTCGATGTGGTTACGAAGAGACCTTTGTTTGCTTTGTGACGGTCAAGGCTGCCGAAGAAATCGCGGATCGCTCCTGAACCGATGTTATTTCCAGCACCATATCGTTTGGCTTGGATATAGACGCGATCCAAGCCCAAGATGTCTTGATCGACCACTCCATCGACACCATCGTCTCCGGAACGCCCCAATGTTCGACCTGCCTTATCGGCGCTGGTGCCGCCGTATCCCATGCTCAGAAGCAGATTCACGATCAAGCGTTCAAAGAAAGCTGGCGGAGCATTGCGGACTCGTGCCAAGAGATCCTGTGCAAGGGCCGTTTCAATCTGCCGATGTGCTGACCGCATGAGCTCGTCTGGAGTTTCCTTTTGCTCTGAGAGATCTTCCACCACTTGCGGTGGAGACACAGCTTCGTCGGTTTCATCACTCCGACGCCGGAACTCTCGAAACTCCTCGAACTGATTGAGAAAGCGGTTGTCGATGGCGGCAGGGTTGGAAGCCAAAACCTCTTGTCCACGCGCGGAGATTTTGAAATGACCTCTCTTCGTGAGCTCTACGAGTCCAGCCTTGCTGAGATAAGACTTCGCCCAGTGAACCCTATTGCTGAAAACCGATTGCTTACCTGACGGTAGCAGGGCAGTCCTGTCCTCTGGACTGAGAGATAACTCGTCCGCGAGGGCCTCGACTACAGCGCCAATGCGTACTTCTCCCCGCGCGGCCTCCCGCAGGACAGGGAGCATGAGGAATTGGTAATCAGGAATTGCCATGATTCAGAGAACTCGTGAATATTGAGATTCATCGATTCTACGCAAGGAACTCGCTTCGGTGCACTCCGTGATCCCAAGAGGGCTCGTATATTGACAGACATCAAGCCATCCACAGACCGCAATGCCCTGCTATCGAGGGGATTGCTGAGACCATGAGTGTCACGAAGTATCCGAGCCCCACAGCTTCCAATGCCGCTACGTCTCAGGTTCTGACGATTGAAGAAGGCAAGGAACTCGTTCGCCTTTGCCGCACTGGGAGACTCTACGAAGTGGATGCTTGGATAGCGTCAGGCAAATCGCTCTCCGTTCCTTCAACCATTAGGAAGACTCCACTTCAGGTCGCTGTCGAGATTGGATTCCATAGCCTCGTTCGATTACTCGCGCGCAACGACAGAGACGTAACGAATCTGAATCAGGCGCTGTCGGATGCTGTTGCACTTAGGAACCTCGACACTGTCCCTCTTTTACTGGAACATGGCGCCGATCTGAAGAGCGTTCCTCTTGCCGATGTCTTATTGACCTGGGAACCAAAGCTCATCCAGCTATTTCTAGATGGCGGAGCGGACGTGCTTGAGGGGTTGCCTTTCACTGTAGCCTTCTGCGCAAAAGTCCGAACGGCGCTGCGCCCATTTATCAACTTCAAACAGTCGCATTCTGAATTCGAGTTCCAGCTTCAAGAGCAGTTAGAGCGTGCCCTTCGCCATTTCGCTCGTGAGGGCGATTTGAAGTGGGTGAGCTTACTCCTTTGGGCTGGGGCCGACCCTCGATCGATAGGCCCAAGCGGCATGGATGAGGATGATCCGGAAATCTATGTCTCAGCCATAGAGCAGGCGGCTGCATCCAGTCATGTTGAGATTTTGAAGAAGTTCAAGCTCAATCTGGAGCGAGATGACATGTCTCGTCTCCTGTGTGAAGCCTCATTTGGGCAATCGAGCGACGTTCTTGTCTATCTACTAGAACTCGGGGCGCGACCAAATGATAGGCCGAATGGCGGGTCGTCTTCTCTTAGCCGCTGTTTAAACTTCATGCGCTTTGAGCGGATAGGTATCCACGGCTTTGCAGGAAAGCGCACAGTCTACTCTGTCTCCGAATCCCTGAGAAAAATCCGTATCCTCGCCGAGCATAAAGCAATCTGGAATCCTGACGATGCCTATGAGATGAACTCGGTGCGAAGAACTCTGCTCGAATGCGAGCCTGAGGTCTCGATTGCACTTTTCAAAATCTTTGTTCCGAACGCTGTGTGTTCTCAGGACACCTGGAAGAGTCTTTTCTTAAGTGCGCGCTTTAGGCAGCATCTAGAGAAGGAGTCCTGGTGGCTGACTCGATTGAAGCTGAGAGACTTTGCTGAGGGGCCGCCCGGTAAGAGCAAAGGGAGGTTAGCATCTTCGCCACGGATTTCCCGCCAACTCTTGGCTCGTTACGACCGGGAGCAGCTCTATCGCCAGGTTTGGGAACAACCAATGCAAAAGCTGGTGAAGGAATATGGCATCTCTGACGTGGCTTTGTCTAAGACCTGTAGGAAGCTCCGAGTACCGGTACCTGGACGGGGATTTTGGGCAAAGAAGGACGCCGGGGTGCCACTTCCCAAGAGGCCCGAACTCCCGGAGCTTGACTGAAATGCCGTCTATCAGTTCCCAGTGCTGTCGGCAGTGAGGAGCCCTGGACCAACCTCGCTGCATGATGCATCTTCGATGCGCGGAGCTACTCTCGGCCACCACTGACGCGACTTCCTGCCCGTCATCTCTGCTTTGAAACTGTTGAAGCAGCAAAAAGCCTCTCATTTTCCAGCATCAAGTCATCAAGGGTAGGCCGCTTGCTCGCTGCGACTTGAAGTTTGAACTCCACGCCGAGTGAAATCAGGATGTTGTTTACTTTCATGTATCCCAGCTCGCCCATCCTGCCATTTTCAAGAGCGTCCAAGGTCGAACGGCTAACGCGCGCCATCTTCGCAAGTTCAGCTTGAGTCAAACCAACAGTCTTTCGCCGCTTTGAAATCTCTTCACCGATGTCAATCAGTAACAACATGTTGCCCAGTATATCGGGCACAACGGGGCACCAAATCGCCTTTGACTCGTATACGAGGCAGATATCCCATCTCGAACCGCAAACAATGGCACCTATTTCTCCGCGAGCATTTCCATCCATAACTTCATCGTCAGATCCTCGCGGTCGGGCCTTCCAAGTTGCCAACGCAGTTCGATTTCATAGCGTTGCTGTAACGTCGCGAGATCGAAGGGAACGGTGCGGTTGAGATACCGAACATCATCGCGGTCTTTCTGACTGTTCCGTTCGAGTTTCGATAGGGCGATATCGTACGGATCGAGAGCCATCAGTCTGAGGTGTCGATATGCTCCAGGAAACATCTCTGTGAGCCGGTCTTCATAATTCTCCGGGATTGCGGCCACGCCTACGCGATCAAGGTAAATCCGATGCTTTCGGTGAAGAGGGCCTCCTTGCATTGCAATCTGCATCAGCGCCTCAGACGCCTCTCTTGGTGCAAGTTCGATGACGTCCACATCCGCCGTAGGACGGGCGAGTCCATATAGCTGCGTGACAACAAACCCTCCGATGCAGTCCAGACGAGCAGGCGCTTGCAACGCATCATCGAGATCGCGAAGGAACGAGTGCCAAGGTTCGGGAGGCCTTAACTCAGAAGACATGCTGGAGGTCCTCGGCTTTCAGGTCAGTGAGCAAATTCCAGTGAGCTGCCAATGGAGTTCGGTGGGTGCTCAGCCATTTGCGTTCGGCCTGTGACATGGAGCTTTTGGCGAGCGTGTCTTCGTTAGCCAGGCGAGAGCGTTCCAACGCCGTCACACGAGAGCGAAGCTTCTCTGCTAGCTGCGAGTCTCCGCGCTTTTGTGCAACGTCGCTTGCCAGCAGAGCAACGTATGCAAGCCGATTCTGTCTGTCCCGAGATTTGCTCTCGGATGTAAGCCAGTTCCAGTTCATCTCAGGGAAGTGAAACGGGAGCCACGGCAAAGCTTCCGTCACCCGAGCATCAAGATCTTCGCTGTCGAGTGCAAGGAGAAGCAATTCGGCTGGATTGAGCAGTTGCTGACTCTCCATATAGGCAAACCCCGGATATCCTAGCTCTCCCAAAGCTCGCTTGAAGAACTCTTCTCCTGCCTTCGCGGCAGGACGATCTTCTATAGGGCGTGCCGTTGCAGGTAAAGGGAACACCTGAAGAGCTGCCGACGTGAGATCGTCTGAGACCGGCCTATTGCCGCGTTCAACCATGGAAAGGTAAGCCTGCGTGACGCCAAGGCGATGAGCAGCTTCGGCCTGAGTCCAGTTCGAAGCGGTCCGGGCCGATTTGAGGTCATTACCAGTCACAGCATTTATTATAACAATATTTGTTATATGACTGAGAAGCCATAAACGCCTTCGCAGGTGGGGTCAAAAAAAGTGCAAATTTGCACATTTTCTTACACAGTACACAGTTTTATGGAAATAAATGCATATTTTACAAAAGTTTACGGCTTTACCGAAAGGACTCAAAATCCGCCGACCCTTGCGGTCGTGGGGGTTCGTCCCCCCCTCCCGGCACCATAAAATACAACAACTTACATCATCGCCGGTTCCCAGCTTGGAGCCGACTTTGTCCATTCTTTGTCCAACCCCTCGAATCACACCGAACGACCGGCGGAACCGCACATCGTTCGCCCCGTCTCCTTCCAAAGAAAAACCATCCTCTTCGTTCCCACTCCAACTGGGAGCAAGAGAGGCTGATCTCGCAAACTCAACGGCTCAACTCTCCCTGAGTAGTCAACTCAAAGACTGCCCTGGGACAGGTGAAGCATGGGCCTCCTTCGACTCGCGCGGAGCAGTCCTTTGTGCTCCCTTGACGGGAGTGCAAGAGCCCTATGCCAGAAATTTGACCGAAATCAGGAACAGCCCCATGATCCCCACTCGACTGGCTCGCTGGTCGAGGATGACATGCGGATGCGGAACTGCCTGCATGCGAGAGGACACTACTATGACCGTTATTCCCATGGTGACCAGACGGCTCTTGCGCACCAAGCAGGCTGCTGCCTATCTGTCGATGAGTGAATGGAAGCTGAGACGCCTCATCCAGACCGAGATCATCCCGTTCGTTCAGGACCAGCGCGGCGGGCCGTTTCTTGTCGACGTCCGTGACCTAGATGCCTACATCGAAGGCAACAAGCACAGCATCAGTGATGCCCACCATGGGGAACCGAATCCCGTGTTAACGGCTAAGCGCGAGGCCTCACCTCAACCGAGGAGGAGCAAATGAGCCGACGCCAACGTGGAACGGGGCGAATCTTTCTGCCCAAGGGAAGCTCGATTTGGTGGCTGCAGTATTACCAGAATGGCGTCAAGCGACGGGAATCCGCAGAGACTTCTAATCGAAAGGATGCTCTGGAGAAGTTAAAGCTTCGGATCGCGGAACTAACAACTGGTTCAGTTACTGGGCTTACACCTAAGAGAACTCGAATTTCGGAACTGGCGGAAGACTTCATTCGCGACTACAAGATCAACGGCAGGGCCTCACTCGATGACGCAGAAGCGCGGTGGAGGCTCCACCTGGAGCCTTTCTTTGGAAAGATGAAGGCCTCGCAGGTAACAAGCGTCCTCCTTAATAAATACGTCGACAAGCGTCAAGAAGCAGGTGCCGCCAATGGCACGATCAACCGCGAGTTGGCCGCGCTCAAGAGAATGTTCAATCTTGGTCATGAGGCCACTCCTCCGAAAATCTTCTTCATCCCACACTTCCCGAAACTGTTGGAAAACAACGTTCGCCAGGGCTTTCTCGAGGATGCTCAGTACCAGCGACTCTTAGAGTCATGCCCGGAGATATGGTTCCAGGCTCTTGTGGAGGCTGGGTGTACTTATGGATGGCGGATTGGAGAACTGTTGAAGCTCAAGGTCAATCAGGTTGATATGGAGAACCGCGTCATTCGTTTGAATCCAGGAACGACAAAGAACAAAGAGGGGCGCGAGGTCACCATGACCCAAACAATCCATGATCTGTTCGAACTATGTACCGAGGGGAAATCTCCCGAGGGCTACCTCTTTACCAGACCGAATGGAAAGAGAATTGGGGATTTCCGTGACGCATGGGATAAAGCCCGCATTGCTGCCGGAGTTCCAAAATTGCTCTTTCACGATCTGCGTCGGACTGCGGCTCGAAACTTTCGCCGAGCTGGGATCGCTGAGGGAGTGATTATGAAAATCGGCGGCTGGAAGAATCGAAGCGTTTTCGAACGCTACGCCATCGTTTCACACACCGATATTGAAGACGCCTTGCAGAGGCTAGAACAACGAAAGAAGTTCTCTACGCTAAAGCCAGACAAGGTTCAAAATCTACCTGAGAATGGCAAACCCCGCCTTGTTCTTGTATCGTCGCGGCGAGTTTGATCGAAGATAGCTGGTATAGATTCTGAAATTTGATCAAAGTTTTGATGTGGTTAAGTCAGCAAATTTGACCGAGTTTGCAAAGAGCGATACCTCTTATGAACCGTTAGGAGGTTTTTCACGATGCGAGTCAATGTTGTAAAACGAGTCCAAACTTTAAGGGGGAACAACCAAGCGAGAAAATTCTCGGAACCCTCCGTCCTGGCCACTGGCTCTCTCTGGGAGTCAACGCCGCACTCTATTCCGCGAGCCCATATACGGAAACAGCCGGGGGCGACCTCTACAACACAGGTTTAGGGAATGCGCGACCATCCGGTGTAGGACGTAATACGTTGAGTGGAGCAGGGGTAACAGATCTGGATCTGCGCTGGTCGCACGACATTCCACTAGGTGCCTCTGGTGGAAAGGATGGAAAGGGGCTTTATGTTGGACGCTTTCAATATCCTCAACACCACAAACGATACGTCGTACATTGGAAATATCCAGTCCCCGCTCTTTCGACATCCCACGGCATCGTTACCGGCACGTCAGTTGCAAATGGGCGTCAAGTGCCACTTCTAGATCGCTGTGTACGTCTCTAGCTAACAAAGATCGGACCATCTGTAGTGGACTGCTTCGCCGAAGGTGAACTTGAGTCGGGACAGAGTGCTTCTTGGAAGCAGCTTTATCCCCTCATACCTCGGACCGCTCCGAACTATCCCGTAAATGACGTGGAACGTGGTCGACACTGGCAGCTACCACGGTCCGTTCGCGGTCTTCGCTCCACCCCGTCCGGGATTCGTAGTCTGCCATCCACTTTGGGCCCGTGATAACTATCAGAGCTACGTTTATGGGGATGGTGGTTGCCCAGCCATGGGTTCCGGTAAAGCGCTCGAAGCGCATTCCAGTGTTGATTGTGAAATGGCGGAAGCGGTAGACGGCTTTGGTCAGTGCTACACGCTGCTTTCCGGCTACCGACAACCGGAATCGTGCTGAATCCTCGTCTCGATATCGCTGCCGAGCTGAGGATAACTCATTGATGAAGTGACGCTTGTACCTTAGAGGAGGGCATCGTTCGCGAGGGATCGGCGAGGATAGATCATAGCGTCAGTGGTAGCCTTCTCTGAAGTGATGGTGGCCCTTTCGCGGAGAGCGCCAACTTTCCCTACCGGTTCGGATCAGACGTGCTTAATGGGGATAGTTTCCTGACGGATGAAATCGGAATCTCAATTGCGCCGATGCGATTTGATGAGATGTCGCGTACTCCGATCCGGAGAAAGAGACCGCCCGCCTTAGCAGGCACGCTGATTTCAAAATGTCCATTCACACCGGTAAGAAATTGCTTGTATCGCTCCGGTGTCAAATTGAGATCAATGGCCTTTCCAGTTTCGTTCAGTAAGTTTCCGTCATTGTCATAAAGCCACACGCTGAATTCGAGCGACCCGGTTCGGTTGCCGCTATCGTGTAGCGCGAGTCGAAAATCTTCAGGTACCGCAACCAGGTCGATAGCATACCGTCGGAACGGAGGTTTTAAGGAGCGTCCCTGGGGTTGCGTGTTGTTTTGCGCGAGCTCCTGTTCGAGGAGAGCAGTGGTTGGAAGAACGCGGACCTTAAATAGGATGTCCTGGGGAGTCGGCGCTCCATGGGCCATGGCCAGACGTGCATAATCGGCACTACGATTGTCGTTGGCATCCTGTGAAGGAGGGGTTGACGGGATTGCGGAGTTTCTGTGGCTGTCAACGAAATACTCGTGCCGATACTCGAGAGAATAGCCAATGGAAGCCAGTTTCCCTGCTAGCGCCACGTGGATTGACCGATAACCTATCTTCGAAGTGGATGGAGTATACGCGAGCGTGTAGTAATTCGAACCGCTGTCGATTGCACTCTGAACCGCCGTGGCAAGATCGTTCGTATTATAGAAGGCCTGCCCGCCTGTATCTTCGGCAATCTGGCTCATCGTGGCATGCTCGTTGAACTGCGACCGAACGAATGCAGCCGAGTTTTTTCCGAATGGATCGCTCTTCGTCGCAGCAGCCGAGTATGTGCTATCTGTGGTTAGTCCGCGCGCGTCCACCGGGTAAACTGCGACCTGTGCCTTGGAGAGTAGACTGCTCGTCTCCTCAAACTCTTTGGCGTTGAGTTGTGAGTCGATCCTTCCGCTTGATGGGTCTGGAATGAGACTGATTGGGAAAGAACCAGAGAACCAAATTAGATTTTTCCGTTCAGGGAAGGCCGAGAGATAGTGCCCGAGAATGTTGAGGGCGTCGAGAGTGTACTGAATACGAAATTGAGTAGCAGCAGCTTTCTGGTCTGCCTCGAACTGCTGCATATTGGAAACCACCGAAGCGATAGGCAGGTTCGACGCACCTTCCAGACTGGATAGACTGCTGGCAGCAATATCTGAACTGGATTCAGGCGTGGTGCCTGCGCCTACAGGATCTTCCAGCAGGCTAGATGATCGCGATATGAGCTTATGCTCCACGACATCCTTCAGCACTTCGGGATCTGAATTGAAACCCTGAAGCATGACGAGCTTGCGCGAAAGTCCAAAGACGGCGATCTTTGTCCCTGGCCTGATCTTCTTCACATACTGCCTGAGCTGGTCACGCACGTAGGCCTGGTCCGCCATTGAGGTATTGAGCGAATCGAGTAGTAGAACGTTCAGCGGTCCGTTCGAGGAGACGGGAGAATAGTCCGAGAACGTACCAGCCGGCAAAGGGGGAAGCGTCGGACCGGATTGGGCATTTGTCTGTGCAGACTTTTCTCCGAAATAGCGAACGGCCTGCGTTTGATTGTCTTCAGTTAAGACAAAGTCTTCTCGCTTGAGTGCGTGTATTGGCTGGCCATTCTTATCACGCACAGCGACGTCAATATTTACGAGTTGTACTTGAGCGTGGATCGTGGGCGCAGCAGAAGGGTAGTCCCGAGCAGTGGAAGGGGATTGCCCGGACCCTGGCTGCGAAATGAGGCTCAGGAGGGTGACGCACCAGCGGAGAAGACGCGAATCAAAGCTTTTATTCATCAATGAGAATCCTCACTATGCCCTACAGAAAGTACGCCTCAGGCTGCGATTCTGTACCAGGGCGGAGATGACGTTTCTCGCGTTTCAGAAATACGACTGATGCTTGGTCTCGAAGCAAAGACAAGCCCGATCAAACATATACGACTACTATCTTCTCTTTGTACCAGCACTGATATCTAAATTAACAATGCTCCGGCGTTTACCGGGTTGTGATCTTGCTCGGTGTATTTTGAAGGACATAGTGGATAACATCGTTTCATTGGGAGATGTGCTGTGTCATTGACTGGCCCTCCAGAGCGAACCCTCAACATTCCCTTTCTCTGGGCCAAAGAGAAAGCCGCGTCCGATTCTTCGGTCTCGCTCGGCGAGCGAATGTCGACATCGAGCGATGCCGTGTTGATGGAAGCTTTGAAAGAGCGCGACCATAGAGCTTTGGCAGAGCTTTTCCGCTGCTACTCGCGGCTCGTGTTCAGCATAGGATTTCGAGTACTTCAAGACGCCGGGGAGGCTGAGGAGATCGTGCAGGATGTCTTCCTTTACCTGTACGACCGGGCAGGTCAGTTCGATCCGGTAAAGGGGGCTGCGAAGTCGTGGATAGTCCAGATTGCCCATTCCCGATCCCTCGATCGAAGAAGCTTTTTACAGCGCAGGCAATTTTACGGTGGTACAGATATTGCAGATTTCGCGGATACATTAGCAGGAGCCTATGACGTAGAACGGCAAGTCATGTCGAAGTGGAATCTATCGCAATTGCAGGTAGCGCTACGTGAACTTCCAGAGAAGCAGCGACGGACCCTGGAATTGTTTTTCTTCGAAGGAGTTGAACTGAAGGAGATCGCTCAACACATTGGAGAGACACCAGAAAACGTGAGGCACTATTATTATCGCGGCCTTCAAAAGTTACGAAAAAATGGGCTCGTCCGGACCCTCAAAGGCAAAGAGACAGAATGACAGACAGGTCACATCCTTTCAAACATGAGCATTATGAGGAACTGTGTGCCCTCGCTACCGCCGGTGCGTTGACTGCTGCGGAGTCGGAAGAGCTGTTTGCGCACCTCAATGAGTGTACAGAGTGCAGCAGGTGCTTCGCGGAATATCAGAGCCTGGCCGGCGAAGCAATGCCTATGCTCGGCGAGCTTCATCGAACCATCCCGGAGGCAGATGAGTTCAATGAAAGCGTTGCGTTGGAGCATTTGCTTCAGGTTGCAAAACGGTCGGAGTCGCTCAAACCTATGTCCTTGCTTCGATCGAATCGGCCTTATTCACACCCTGGGTGGCGGGCTATGATTGCTGCCGGCCTGTTGATTTCAGTTGCGCTCGGGTTCTACAAGCTAGGATCCTCACATCACGGCAATGTGGCTGCACAGTCGTCTACAACTACTTCGCCGCACCCGAATGTGGAACAGGAACTTCAGGATCTTCGGACCAGCCTGCAGGATGCGAAACGGAAGGAAGAAGCACTGCAGGTGAGGGCGACGCAGGAGGAGGCTGACCTTGATCGGGCACATGAAGATGCCACGGCTGCGCAAGCTCGTCTGGAGGCCGAGTCGGTTTCCGAGGCCTCAAACGTAGCCGATTCGGTCTCGAAACTAAGAGCAATCACAGATGAACGAAACGCAGCGATGGTTAAGGTACAAGACGCAGAATTGATGGCAAAGAACGCGCAGGACGAACTCAACAGTTTGCGCTTTCAACGCAAACAAGACGAAACAAAGATCGCAACTCTGGAGAGCCAGATCGGTGGTCTTAATGTTGCATTGAACTTACAGAACAGCCGAGCGAAGGATGATGAACAGTTCCTCATATCGGACAAAGACATTCGGGACCTGATCGGCGCACGCAACCTTTACATTGCAGACATCATGGACGTCCGCCAGGACGGCTCTTCGAAAAAGCCCTTTGGACGTGTCTTCTACACCAAGACGAAATCGCTGATCTTTTACGCATACGACCTGGACAAACAACCTGGAGTGAAGACGGCGAGCACCTTTCACGTGTGGGGACGCTCAGGTCCGGACGACCGCAAACCGCTCAATCTCGGAGTTCTCTATCTAGACAGCGAGACCAATCGGAGATGGACACTGCGAGTGGACAATCCAGAGCAACTCGCCCGGCTTGATGCTGTGTTCGTGACCGTCGAGCAAGGCGAACAGCCAGATAAACCGACCGGTAAGCCCTTCCTCTATGCCTCGCTCCGCCGTGAGCCAAATCATCCCTAAGGAAGCGGGCCACGGTGTCTTACTGGGAAGATGATGCAATAAAGATATGGGTGTTGGCGTGAGGCGCTTCACAGCATCTCGCGCCTTCCTTTTTAAACTTCTTGATCTCTTTGTTAAGAGTCGATGACTTCTTCGACTGTGTTGGTACAGGAGCGCGGACGTGTCCGTACTAGTTTGCAGAATCCCCTGGATCAGAGCCACCCAAGGAGACACCACCCGCATGCATCGCAAAGTAGCCGTCGTCATTGTTCTTCTACTTCTCAGTACGAAATTGTTCTCTCAGTCTGGAAATGCCAGCCTGACAGGTTTTGTTCAGGACACATCGAAGGCGTTCGTCTCCGGTGTCCATGTGCTTGCTATCAATACCGACACCAATCAACAATTTGAGGCGACGAGCAATAGGGATGGAAGCTATACCATCTCTTCTCTTCCGGTCGGACCGTATCGTTTACAGATCGAAAAAATTGGATTCCGGACTCTTCTCAAAGAGGGACTGTTTCTCCATACCCAGGATACGCTACAGATCAACTTCGAGCTTCCGGTCGGATCGATGGCAGAGACTGTGACGGTAAACAGCGATACGAACAACATTAATACTGTAGATGCAGCCGTGGAAACGGTCATCGATCATCAGTTTGTCGATAACATTCCTATGAACGGCAGGAGCTTTCAGACTCTTGTTCTGCTTTCCCCTGGAGCGGTCACCAACACTCCGCAGGTGGCTGCCGGTGGAAATGACTCAGGAGAATATGTCGTCAATGGAATGCGAAGCGACTCCAACAACTTCATGGTCGATGGAGCGAGCGCGAGCAATCAGGCAGGCATCCAGAGTGCGGCAGGTTCCACCGGTATGTTGCCAAGCGCGACCGCGCTTGGAACGACGCAGGCAATGTTGCAGATCGATGCGATGGAGGAATTTAGAATTTCGACCTCGACCTATTCTGCCGAATATGGTCGGCAGCCCGGCGGACAGGTGACCTTCCGGTCCCGATCCGGCACCAATGAATTTCACGGGAACCTATACGACTATCTTCGCAACTCGGCCTTTGATTCGAACAACTGGTTCAATACCTACAGTAAGACACCCACTCCAACACCAGCAGAGCGGCAGAATGACTTTGGGGGCACACTGGGGGGACCGCTCTCTATTCCTTATCTCTATTCGGGGAAGGATCGCGCCTTCTTTTTCTTTGCCTATGAAGGACTTCGGCTGACTCAGCCGCAAGCCGCAAGTATTTATTACGTGCCTTCGAACGGTACCTTCAACACGTCGACGGCGTATGCCGATCCACGGTACAAGAACCTGCGGCTATACGCTCCACCGGCCCTGCAACCACTCATGAACTCATTCCCATTGCCCAACTGTTCTGTCGCGCAGGATGCGCAGTGTATTGATTACGGTGAGGGGGGCTCTGCGTATATCTCATCGCCGTTTTCAAATGGAGCACTTGATTCCATCAATGTTCGACTCGACTATCAACTCCTGCCCACAATGCGTATATTCGCGCGGTATAACGACACGACAAGCAGTACGCACTCGCTGAGCACAGGCGGTCCCGCTGTCTCTCAGCTGAATGATCGTAGCCGCGTTTACCTTCTCGGCTCGGACAACACGTTTGGTGGCCGGATCGCTAATGAACTACGACTTCAGTATTCTTCCTCGCTTTATATAAGCGGGAGCACTCCTGTCCAGATCGGTGGGGCGTCTCACACCGTCAGTCTTCAGGGGGATGAGGGGCTTCCTGGTTCGGTTGGGGAGAGCGTGGTCCACCTCGAACTGCCGAACACGACGAGCATCTACCAGATTCATCTAGGCTCGCAGCAGTACCAGCCAAACGGTACGGATTCTTTTACCTGGACGCACGGGCGACACGTATTCAAATTCGGCGGGGACTATCGTCAAACGACGGCCTACTACAATGATGGGGCTCTCGCACGCAGCCCTTATGTGGCTTACGGCTTTGACACTGCAGCGGAAATCCTGGAGAACAGTGCAGCCTACACTACCGAAAACGAACCGCGCGTCGATCCTACCTACAAGAACCTTGGACTCTTTGCGCAGGACGAATGGCATGTCCTTCCGAGACTTAGCCTTTCGCTTGGACTGCGGTGGGATTTGAATCCACCGCCATCTGTTAGCGGAGCGCAGGCGTATACCTACACTGGCGACATCAATAATCCTTCTACTTTGGTTCTTTCAACTCAACCAGGCGGCAAGCTCTATTCAACGAAGTACACCAACTTTGCCCCCAGGTTTGGAATGGCGTTTACAGTTCGTAATCAGCCTGGTCACGAACTTGTCCTGCGCACAGGAGCTGGATTGTTTTACGACCTCATCGCTCTCAATGGCATGTTCGGGAATGGCACCGGTATAGGAACATCTGCAACAAACACAGGTCATACAGGTTATCCAGTCCCGGCGAGTATCATTCTGGAGCCAATAAAGACCACGCCAACCGGTCCATATTCGCTCGATTTCTATCCAGCGAACAATCTCATCTCGCCCTCGGCGCTTCAATGGAACTTCTCGCTCGAGCAGGCCTTTGGCGACAAGCAGACTGTGACGATGGGATACGTCGGTTCCATGGGTAGGAACCTCCTTCGGTACCAGGCGTTCTCCTTCACCAAGCTAAATCCAAACTTCGGCACCGCCGAGATGTACGTCAACGGACCAGGCTCAAATTACAACTCGTTGCAGCTCAAATACCAGCGGCAGATGTCACATGGTCTGCAGGTGCTGGGTTCCTATACGTGGGCTCATTCCATCGATTCGGTCAGCACGGAAGATTACAACGTCAATCAACCCTTTCAGAGGGGTAACTCGAACTTCGACGTGCGGCATAACTTTACAGCGGCGCTCGTCTACAATGTTCCGTCTGACTACAGCAGTTGGTTGAAACGAGCGATCCTGGGCCACTGGAATACCGACCTCTGGTTTGTCTCTCGCACTGCCTTTCCTTATGAGGTCCTCGGTCCTGCAGTTACCGACCCATCAACCGGAGAGACACATTACGAAGAGCTGAATTACAACGGCAAAGTTCCGTACGTTTATAAGGCAGGAATTCCTGGCGGCCGTCAAGTCGACCCCACAATCTTCACTGTGACCAACTCATCGGACGGCGTTGGAAATGCTCCGCGGAACTTTCTGCGTGGTTTCGGCGAGATACAGGCGAACTTTGCTCTTCAACGTGAATTCCCACTCTACGAAAGACTGCATCTGCAGTTCCGGGGCGAGGCTTTCAACATCGCTAATCATCCCAACTTTGGAACAATCAGCACCACGTGTGGCGCCACGGCGGCGGGGGCGACTTGTAACAACACCATTATGGGTCAGCCGACGGCCACTTTGGGAGCAAGTCTTGGCGGACTGTCTGCATTGTACCAGCAGGGAGGCCCGCGGTCTCTGCAACTGGCGATGAAGATCATCTTCTGAGATGGTTCTAACCATGAATCCGACGGGAAATGCCGTCGGATTCATGGCTTATATGAAGCCGATCGACGGGTAGTGTGCCCACGTGGAGTTATGTAATGACCGAAGTATCGCGACGTGATTTTCTTATAGCCGGCGGAGTCGCAGCGACTCAGCTTTTCTCCCCATATGAGCTGCTTTCCGCGAGTGTTTCGCCTGGAAAGAGGGCAAGTTTCCAAATTTCAGAAGATTCGCTGCGGCAAAGGATCTCTAGGTCGGATCTTGTATACTGTGAGCCTGTCTCTCGTAGCGAAGAAGGTATTCCGATAGGCAATGGCAGGATGGGAACTCTGGTCTGGACGACACCGTCACGCCTGCGCATGCAAATCAACCGCGTAGATGTGTACGCCAGTAATGCATCCTCAAATAGCTTCATTGAGCCACATAATGACTACTGCGGAGGGTGCGCGTTTCTCGATATTGATTTCGGTGAAGCCATCTTCTCCCAATCAGGTTGCCGCCAGCATCTCCAGATCTTCGATGGGAGGCTCCTTGTAGACGCGGCCAACTTGACGCTGGAAGTTTACCCGGTCTTCTCTCACGACGTTCTCGCCATCTCGATCTCCGATCGTCGGACCGATCGCCAACCAATCACAGCATCGCTCCGCTCGCTTCGATACGATCCCAAATACGTGGGGTTTCAACTGGAAGTCAATGCTCGTGAATACGCCTCCACTCTCCAAACGCGAGATCAAACGGCCCGAACCCGTGTTATGGCCGGAGACGGCTTCATTACGCTGACCCAGGAGTTCCGGGAAGCAGCGTACTTCTGCTCTTCAGCCGTCGCAGCGAAATTCGTCGGTGCCCATGGTGAGTCAGAGATAGTAAACGAAACAGCAGTGCAACTACGTACTGCAGACCAGAGCTCCTGTCGTATTCTGGTCGGATCGGCGGCCAGCTTCGATCAACACGTGGACATCGCTGCAGCCAGTAGAACGCAGATCGATGCTGTGACCGGAATCGATCCCACATCGCTGAAGTCGGAGTCCGAATCATGGTGGCATGCATTCTGGCAGAGAGGCTCGCTGGAACTTCGGAGCAGCGATGGAACGGCCGAATTCATTCAGTCGAACTACCACTACTTTCTCTACCTCATGGCGTCCACCTCGCAAGGAAAATTTCCTCCGAAGTTCAACGGTATGCTCTGGAACACAGGCGGCGACTTTCGCATGTGGGGCGCGCAACACTGGTGGACGAACCTCAGTTGTTACTATGAGGCCCTACCTGCTTCGGGGCGCTTTGACCTGATGGACCCCGTCTTTGACATGTATACAAATATGTTTGAGGCTTGCTCCACAGCGGCCCATCAGGAATGGGGCTCGCAAGGCATCTACATTGCCGAGACGGTTTACTTCGATGGACTGGAACGCCTTCCCGAATCCATCGCAAGTGAGATGCAGGAACTCTACCTCCAACGAAAGCCATGGGAGCAGCGCTCAGCCGCATTCATGGCCTACGCCTCAACAAAGCATCCATACTCCAGCGTATGGAACTGGGAGGGTGTAGGGCACTGGAAGCAGGGCCGCTATATCGTTCCTGAGCGCGGAGACGGACCTTACGGTCCAACCAGCCACTGGATCACAGCAACCGCGAAGGTCGCTTATCTGTTCTGGCGCCGCTATGAGTACACGCAGGATGAGCAGTGGCTTCGCCTGCGAGCTTATCCGATGCTCCGCGGGGCTGTCGAGTTTTACCGTTGCCACCCCAACGTAAAGAAGGGAAGCGATGGTAAATATCACATTCACGGTGTGAATAACGGTGAAGCGGTACGAGGTGCAACCGACACAACCGAGGACATTGCGGCGATGCGAGCAACAACAGCGGCATTGATTCGCGCTGCAGAACTGCTCCAGCTCGATTCTCAGACGCTGCCCGCCTGGCGCGAGTTCTTTGCGAATATCGCACCACTGCCGACAAGTGACAACCGTGACGCTATAGGCGCTGAGAACTACAAGGGCCCTCGCATCTTCGTGTCTGGGCTGAAGCCGGTTGTTCGGCCTGGAACGTCTGCCGTGATACAGGACATCAACAGTCTTCCGACATGGTTCTTCGATCTGAGCAACGTCGAGACCAGTGATAGGGGGATGGTTGACCTTGCGCAGGCCACGCTGGATGAGCTTCTGCGAGTAAATCCTCAGGATTCAGAAAATCCAGGTGGCCTATCTAAGGTTGGAGTTGCCGCCGCCTCACTTGGTCGAACAGATGCGGCGAAAAAGTTCATTCCACGCCAGATGAATGCTTCTCCTTCTACGAATTCGTCTTCTTATAAGAAATCGGCAGTGCTTCGGAACCGCATGAACCTGCTCGAAGGCACGCAGGCGCTTGCCGCAGAGCATCTCGGTCGTGCCTCGGAGGCACTCCATATGGCGCTTCTTCAAAGCAATCCTCCATCTCCTGCGGGCCAGCCGATTATCCACGTTTTCCCCGCCTGGCCAAAGGAGTGGGACGCGAGCTACACCCTGTTTGCGCGAGGGGGCTTTACGGTAACTGCTTCGATGGAAAACGGAGAAGTAAAATCGGTAGCTCTCTACTCCTCTGCCGGGTCTCCTTGCCGGCTCCGTAATCCCTACTCAAAAACCGTTCAACTCTATCGCGATGGAAGGCGTGCAGAGACTTTAAGCGGCAGTCTGCTCGAGTTCAAGACCACTAGTGGAGAAGACATCGAAGTTAAACCACAACAGGCCGCAGAGTAGCTAAGGAGCGGAGGAATTAATGGTCAAACAAGGTTTGTTTATGAAGCGATACCTTCTCGTTGTGCTGTCCTCCTCGATGTTCATTGCAGGCCACGTATATGGCCAGCAAAGCGCCGAAGCACGCTTGAATGCAATGTTTGATACGAAAGCCAAAACAGTCTATGTGGCGGCCCATCGGGGTGACTGGCGCAACGCACCGGAAAACTCGATTTTGAGTCTCCAGTGGGCCTCCAAAGAAGGTGTCGACATCGTCGAATGCGATCTCAAACGGACAAAAGATGGGCAGCTTGTGGTCATGCACGATCCAACTCTGAATCGGACGACCACAGGCACCGGGGCCGTCTCTGATCACACTCTTGAGGAGATAAAACATCTGAAGCTGCGTGCCGGCACGTCGCATCCCACGGCATATAGCATCCCCACCTTCTCAGAAGAACTTAATGCTGCTCGGGAGTCAGGGGTTGTCCTCGATATCGATCAGGGGTGGGATTATTTGCCCGATGTGATCGCCCAGGTCCGCGCTGCTCACCAGCTAAATCAAGTCATCATCAATGTCTTTCCGAATACATCGTATGCTGACCTGCAAAGCCGTGTAGGAGAAATACCGGAAGACGCTGCACTGATGATCGTCGTGAACATGGCCAGACCGGATGCGGAGAATCTCATCCAGAGCTATCGGATGCACAAGCGCACCATCGTCCAGTGCATTTTTGCCGATGAGCATCTCGAGTCGGTCCAGCAGATACCTGGGTATCGACAGCATTTTCCGATCTGGATTAATAGTCTCTGGCCTGATCAGAACGCGAATCATGACGACGATAGAGCAGTTGATTCTGGGCAGCCTGATCAGACATGGGGCTGGATCGTGTCGCACGGCGCGGGGATCCTCCAGACAGATAGGCCAAATGAACTTCTTCAGTATCTCCAACACCAACATCTTCGGTAGATTGCACGGTCCGTGAATTCATCCGAGAAAGCGAAGCGACATGCTCATGTCCAGATCACAAAATACTCGTCAAATACTTTTCGTGCTTTCTTTATTTCTTTCCGTTCTACTGTGTAATAGTTCGATCTCCGCGCAGAATCTTGCGGGCGAAGATCAAATAGTCATGGCATCTCCGCTCGATTATCAGGTCTTCCAGCGTGAGAGCCTTTGGGAAGGTAAAGTCGAGATACGTGGCACCATACATTTGCCGATAGATCGAATCGAGGCTTCTCTGAGCGGTAATTCCTTGAAGGGGCCTTGGACTTCGGAACGTCAGAGAATTTCATTCAACCGGAAATCGGGGCACTTTAATTCTCTCGTTTCTGCTCCATCGGGAGGATTTTATGAACTCAGACTGAGGTTTATCCAAAACGGAAGCGTCGTAAAAGAATTGATTGTCGGCCATGTCGGCATTGGTGAAGTCTTTGTTATTGCCGGCCAATCGAACTCTACGAACTACGGAGAGACCCCTCAGGTTTCCAGCACTGGGATGGTGAGTTCGTTTAGCGGAGTCTCGTGGGCAATCGCGAATGATCCTCAATTGGGTGTCCAGGATAATAGCAACAAGGGCAGTTTCATTCCTGCCTTTGGGGATGCCCTCTACCGGAAGTACCACGTTCCTATCGGCATAGCTTCCGTTGGATATGGATCGACAAGTGTGCGGCAATGGCTTCCTGTTGACGATCGTGTCATGATCATGCCGCAGATGACTAAGTTCATCCTTAGAGATGCGGACGGCCGACTGGTTTCCGATGGAACACTTTTCAACGGGCTGATGGCCCGCGTCAATCAACTAGGGAAACGTGGTTTCAGAGCCGTTCTATGGCATCAAGGGGAGTCGGACGCCAACCAGCTACCCGAGCATCAGATCTCACCTGATACCTACCGCGAGATGCTGACGCGCGTCATTGACGAATCTCAGCGCCGCGCGGGCTGGAGCTTTCCCTGGTTCGTTGCAGAGGCGACGTATCATCCGGGGCAACCTTCTGATCCAGCTATCGAACAGGCGCAACGCTCTCTATGGGAGAGCGGAGTCGCTCAGGAAGGCCCGGACACAGATACTCTGACTGAAGCCTACCGCCAGGCGAACGGTAAAGGGATCCACTTCAACAGCCTTGGCCTGCAAACTCACGGAGCACTATGGGCAGACAAAGTAGGGAAGTATCTGGACAGCGAACTCGGGCAGAACTCAGGCAAAGGAAAAGCAATGGATCATCATGACTGATAACCCTTCATCTAAACCGCTAAGCCTTTATACTCGCCGCCGCCTGCTTGGGGCAGCAGTTACGGCAGGTGGCGCGGTCGCCGGGATAATGGCGCTTCCTCCGAATATCAGAAGAGTGCTGGCAGAGCCACGGTCGAACATGGCGGCCTCACTCCACGACATCAAGCACGTCGTCCTGTTGATGCAGGAGAATCGTTCCTTCGATCACTATTTCGGAACGATGTCTGGAGTGATGGGCTATTCGGATCCACATGCGATGACACTTCCGAATGGTCGGAGTATCTTCTATCAACCTACGGATACGAGGCCAGAAGGTTACCTTCTTCCGTTTCATCTCGACACACGTACGACGTCAGCGCAATATATCCTGTCAACCGGCCACGGTTGGGATGTGCAGCACGCATCCTGGAATAATGGCAAGATGGATAACTGGCTCGGCGCTCACTATAAGTACGACGGAAACAAGGAGAATGTTCCGATCGTCATGGGGTATTACGAAGAAGAGGACATTCCTTTTCACCGTGCCCTCGCCTCTGCATTCACCATCTGCGACCGCTATCACTGTTCGATGCTCGGGCCGACTGGACCGAATCGTTTTTACTGGGAGACGGGCATGATCGATCCCAACGGGCAAGGAGGTGGCCCGATGCTAAGTAACGAGGGCTTTGTGCATCGGTGGAAGACCTATGCGGAATACCTTACCGAGGCTGGCGTGAGTTGGAAGCACTATCACATGAAGGGCGGCATGAAAAGCCAGGCAAACTGGTGTGAGGGCTTTCAGAACCTGACCGAAGCCTCTCCACTGTTCCACCCCTCGCAGCCGGTTGAGGAATCTTCAAACATATTTTGCCTGCACTCGACCCAAATGCCACGCACAGCGTTCTTTGTGGAGATTTGATTGGCGAAAATAATCTGCAAGATCGTCTATATGAAGCATTCGCTCAAGAGGTTGTCCTCGTGAGGACCTGCGAATGGAAGCACAGCAGCCAATTCTTTATTGTGTATATCAACAATCTCTCTGATCAGATGTATTTGAATATCCGGTCTTCCCTGAATGCCTGTGTAGGGTATGTCGGCTGGATCGACTGCTACGCTCCTTCTTTTCTCAAAACATATTTGTCATTCAATCTGTGCAATAGCTTTCTCAAAGCAAAGAAAACCATCATTCAGGGACACGAGGACGACAGAGATAATGGTGAAGATGTGAATATGGTGGGCTACCCGTTCGAGGAGCACGGCTATACGTGTAAGAGTCTTCAGTCTATGTACAACGATCTGTTCTTGCATTACAAAATCGAGCGCGGTGTCTATCCTGGGTTTGAGTCGGACATGACGTTCTCATTAAATGCAGTAAGTAGCTCCATAGTTCCTCTTGATGAATGTGAAGTTCTTGTCGAAGAAGCGAAATTGAAATATCTGCAAGAACAAAAAGAAGGCAGCATGAAAAAATCGGGGCTTCTCCCTCTCACACGAGAAGAGGTCCAAGTTAAAATTCGCCAGCGCTTAGCGAGTAACTATATCTTTAATATGGTCTATGTGCCCGAACATGAAACGATGAAGTTCAACACGATCCTGAATTTCAATCCTGAGGGTATTGAATGGCCAGTGAAGCTTATGGTTGCTTTAGAGTACGAACCATCCATCAAGCGCGTAAGGCTTATTACGATGTTTTAGAACGTGGTGGAATAGAGCATAGAAAAGGCGTCCAGCCTCGGCTGGGCGCCTTTTCTTTTGCTTCGTAAAACGCCTGTCTTCCCACCCTCCAGAGTGCTCCTGCTACGCAGGAGGTCCTATCTGCCCACCCGACGGGCCGCCATTTCCTTTCAGGACATGGGTGCAGAAAAGGATTCTGTCTAACTCGGCATTTCCCGCCCTATCTTCACAACAAGTCATCGCAGCCGGGAGTTATCAGCTCGCCGGCAAACCACCAAAGTCGAGTAAGCGTTGCCCGATCCGAAGTGGTAGAGCGCGCCTGCTTGGATGCCCCAACGCCAGTGATAGTCGCCGGTGGCACTCAACGTGTGACGTTGATCGTCGAGCGATGTACTCCACTCTCCCTTGACGTTGAACGGATTGTTCGGATAGTTGAACGGTCCACTGCTTGAGTCGCTATATGTTGAAAGCGTGTAGGCGAGTCCGGTAGTCCAGTTGTCGGCCAGACGCCGCTGAATGCCAAGTTGCAATGCATGGTAGTTAGATCCGACCCCATGCGGGGTTATCGAATCGGCAACAAGCGTGAACTGCGACATGGGTCGCCCGTAAATCGTAGGGTTTTTGTTGAAACCCGTGGCTGGGTCGTAAAAGAGGTTTGAGTCAACGATTGACCAATCGTGATAAACGCGATTGGCTACCGCATCCAACTGGACGATCCAATTATTTCCAATCTGCCTCTGGCCACCGAGCGAAGCCTGGAACGACCAAGGCGTAGTCACGCTGGGATCGTTGATCTGCGGCGACTGGACGTATGCCGAGGGATTGGCCAGAATCTGTTCTGGGGTCGTGGACCCGAACGGATTCGTCAAGTTGATCGGGTTGGCTGCTGTTCCCTGAACAGAGGCGGAAACGTTCGTCTGTCCATTGAATAGTTCCTGATTGATAATCTGATTCGCTGCCACGTCAGAGAAGTAAATACCAGCGCCACCGCGGATGACGGTCTTGCCGTCACCGATCGGATCGAAGGTAAAGCCAACGCGAGGTGCGATATTGTGATTTTCCCCGCCATGCTTGATGGCGAGTCCATTCGTTAGCTTCAGGCCTGTATCCCACACGCCCAGGTCGTTGTCGTAACGGACGCCAAGATTCAATGTAAGCCGGTGTGTCAACTTCCAATCGTCCTGGAGCCAGGCGCCGAGCGTATTGCGCGGAACATTCATGTTGAAGTTGCCAAAGGCCTGCGTGAAGGTTCCCCTGCCGCAAACGCTTGGATCTTGTAAGACCTGAAGATTCCAGCTCGTTGGATCAAAGAGGTTCGGAAACACAGAGGTAAATGTCGAACCTGGATACAGGGTCGACGCCGTGGGGTCGCTGTTGCAAGCTATCTGGCCACGAGCGCTCTGGTAGTAGGAACCCGTGTGATGATTGTAGAGATATTCAACACCGGCTCTGATAGCGTGTTTCCCGCGCAGCCAATAGAGGTCATCACGGTACTGCTGGGTGGATTGTTTGAAGGCCTGAGGGTAGTTAGAGGGGCCGCCGATCTGCGTCGTAGGGAAGATATACAAGACGCTGAGGACATATGGAACATTCGTCCATTCGAAATAGTTAAAGGCGCCCTTCACTTCGTTCACGAGGTTCGGCCCATGCGTAGAAGTCCAGTTTCCGGCGAAACCGTAATTCGTACGCGTAGCGTTGTAGAGCTGGCTCGGATTCGAAGTACTCCCACCGAGGTTATAGGGGTTGCGCCATGTGTAGCCGTTTCCACGGAACATAAGTTGGTTATTGGTGTTGATTTGGCGGTCAATGCGGCCAAGGTATTCATTGACCATCAGATTGTTTGCTTTGGTGTACTGGCTGAATCCTCCCAGCGGATTAGTCACAATCGTTCCGGGATTGCGTTCTCCCTCATAAGATCCGAAATACCACATCTTGCCCTTCTGGATCGGGCCGCCAAGTGATCCACCGAATTGCTGATCTTGGAAGGGCAGAACTTTATGTGCGATCGGGTCTGCGGCATTGAGTGAAGCGTCGCGGAAATAGCCAAAGGCCGATCCATGAAGGCGATCGGTTTCGTTCTTACTTTGTGCGACGACGTAGATTTGAGATGAGCGTCCCGATGTGGCATCAAAGCGATTTGTGATGATTTGAAATTGGCCGATCGCGTCCCGACTGAACTGTGGCTGGCCGTATCTTGCATCAGCGGTATTCTGGGTTACCTGCTGACCGTCGAGTTGGAGCTGAAATTTTCCGCTCACTTCACGTCCCAAGGGGGTGAAGTTCGTGATCGCGTTCACGCGGATACCAGGAACGAGCGTCGCCACTTCCAGCCAATTCCGCCCGTTGAGCGGAATGGTCTTCATTGCTTCTGGATCGATGTTTCCCGCGACCTGAGATGAAGTAGACTCTACCGCAACTGCCGTGGCCGTTACGGTGACGGTCTGTGAAGATCCCTCCGGAATCATCTTTGCGTCGACGGAGAGCCTTTGACCGATAAGAAGGCTTATCTTTTGCTCGAACGTTGTAAAGCCAGGCGCTTCGACGTGGACTGTATAGTCGTCTGCACGTAGAGACGGAACCTGAAATTCGCCCGATCCGTTCGACTGTGTGTGGAACGAAGCACCGTCTTGTTCCTGCACAGTGATCTGGGCGTTCGGAACTGCCGCGCCAGAAGCATCGACTACATGGCCGGTGATTCCTGTCTGTTGAGCGTGCGCCACTGCAACACCAATCATCAGTGAGAGGGCTGTTATGAGTGTTCGTGATTTCGTCAGACACCGAACTAGATAAAACGATCGGTGCAATTTAGGTTCGGTTCCCCGAAAAGACCTGGTTGTAGAGCCGTTCATCATTGCAAATGCCTCCAAAAGCGAAGTGGATATCTTCTGCAGAGGAAGCATCCACTAAGCGTCGAGGGCAGAGTAGGTGGTACGTATTGCTTTTACCGCTTCGCCCGAATTTAGATACAGATTCAGGGGAAGGCATTATTTATCAATAGTTTGAGTCTGTGAACGTAGCGTCAATGTAACCGTAACAAGCAGCTAAAGAGAGGGTGATGTTCCTCCCCTCGCTGAGAGTTACCCAACTGTAATATTCCCCTATTGAGGTGTCTGGCCGAATCCAAGAGGTCTGGGGGCAAATGTTGCGATGCTGCTGCGATCCCACCAATAGGCGAATTTCCCACGAGCGTCCGAGCTGGATCGCGATCTTATAGCGAACACATCGGACATTCACCATCCGCTGGCAGTACGAAACTCTTGGGGCGTCACTGTAAAACCACTACGTCGTGACTGTAAAAACATCGCATTACGATCCCGTTAAAACTAGACTCCAAGAAGCCATGCGAAGACTCTCCCTCATCTCGATTGCGGGCCTCGTCTTATTAGTCGCCTGCAATAGTACCCGGAAGCCAAATTTTGAAAACTTCACAAAGGCGATCGACCAATACCTCACGAAGCACGGCGAAACCTGCACATCGATAGGCCGTCAGTTTCCGATTGATATTCCTGCGTCGGCTCAACAATCTCAATATGGATTTGGCTCACAATTGGCAGCTCTCCAACAGGCAGGCCTAGTCTCCGAAACCGATACAACTGCGGTCGTTCATGGAATGCTGGACGCCCTCCATGGTCTGACACCACCTCAGCCTGTAAAGCGTTTCCGGCTTACTGCCGAAGGCCAGCAATACTTCCGGCAGATTCCCGGCACATTCGGGCAGACTGGCGGCCTTTGCTACGGACAGAAGACCGTTGCTTCCGTTCTCAAATGGGGCAATCCGGTAACGATATTCCCAGCTTGAGGTTACTTACACCTACAAACTGGTGAATCTCGCTTCCTGGGCCAACATGTCGGAAATCCAACAGGCATTTCCCGATATTGGGGCAACTGTACGCGGGACAGCAAGGGCGGAGCAGACAATAGGAGTTCAGTTGACCAACAACGGCTGGGAAGTTTCCGAGCGCTGAGGTTGTTCATGTCACTGAAGATTCACTCACGCCGCAGGTCGAAGCGTAAGACCCGCTATTGAGATATACAGCGGGGTGTAGGAGTGTGTAATGGTATTGGTGGCCAAAGACGGGATCGTTCTTTCCACGGGTCTTGTATTTCTGTAAGTTACAGAAAACACAATGACAGGAAATCCGAAAACTCCTCTTCTCCCGGCTCGGCGGTACAAAATTGGTACAAAAGCCATCTCACCCGTTCATCGTTTAATGTGGTTATGGTGGTCCTCTGGTCAGCGTAGAAGCAACTGAATGAACTGATGATCTCTTCCATCCATTCGTCGGGCTGAGGCTAACAGCGCGCCGACAACGGAGCACGGACACTGGCTAGCTCCGCGCGTCCGTTTCACTGGAACTCGCAAGCGTTCCCGCGAACCTACGGTTCCCCGGAGGGAAATCGCTCTAAGTTTATCGGAGTGATTGGTGAATCTGAGCGGGATCGAACCCTTAACCTCTTCCATGCCATTTTAGATGATCATGTAACTTATTGATTCTGAAGGCCTCCGTCGCCCCTGAAAGCCCTCAAAATCCCCTAAAGTCCCGCTTATTGCTCCCACGGAATAAACCTTTTATTTTTCAGCATATTTTTGACATTGAGATCCGATCCTCTAAACGGCAGCGGTCCTCGGTGCCGATCCTGCAAACCGAGGATTCTGATTGGACCCACCTTGCAGATTGCTCGAACATTTCATCTGGATGGGTTGTTTCAGCAGATGTTGAAACAGTCATCTTGATCGAAACCAATAACTATGATTTCACTCGATATGGTATTTTCAGCATATGCTGAAAACCATCAATTTGGCGAAAGAGACTGAGCAGCTAGCAGCAACCGTGCTTCGGGAGTTCCTGATGCACATACCGGTGCTCAAATCTACGGTTCCTAAGATTGAATTTGCGACACCCAATTCGCGCATTGATTTCACAGCTTGTGTGGATGCCTCCGGGCAGTCTTACCTTCTGGTCTGCGAAGTGAAACAGAACGGTCAACCCCGGTACGTCCGCGATGGAATCTATCAACTGCAAAGCTATATTGCTCATCTTGGAAAGCCGGCAACTCCGGTTCTGATTGCCCCTTATCTGTCCCCAATTTCCCAGAAACTCTGCTTGGAGAACGGGATCTCATTTCTGGATTTCGAGGGGAATGCCCAGCTTGCTTTCGGGGCAGTATTCATCGATCGGCAGGTTTCCAGCAAACCTGTGTCACAACGACGGGAATTCAAGTCGCTCTTCCGACCGAAGTCGGCGCAGATCCTGCGGGTTCTCCTGCGCGATCCGCAAAAATCCTGGCGAGTCACCGATCTGGCAGAGGCCGCCGATGCAAGTCTAGGACACGTCAGCAATGTGCGAACCGCGCTGCTTGATCACGAGTGGGGCAAGGTTGAACCTGAAGGGCTCGTTCTGACGTCCCCTGACGCTCTGCTGGATGCTTGGAAGGCGAGCTATGAGCCGCCTGTCGAGCAAGAACTACGTTTCTACACGACACTCCATAGCAGTGCTTTGGAGTCTTCCATCCGCGAAATGTTCAATTCTATGCCAGCCGAGGCAAAGGCAGCCCTGTCCTCCTTTTCCGCGGCCCATTGGATCGCTCCCTACGCGCGAACCGGCACACAATTCCTGTACGCGGATCGATTGGCGCTGGAACAAGTCAAACAACAACTCCGGCTCTCTTCTTCCCTGAAGGGAGAAAATGTCATTGTCTCTGTTCCAAAGGACCGCGGGGTATTTTTCGACATCTACGAGCCTGCTCCGGGCGTGCGATGCACAAGTCCGGTTCAGACGTATCTTGATCTCTCAAGAAGTGGCGAACGCGGTGCAGAAGCAGCAGAGCATTTACGGCGCATGAGGCTTACATGGCAGAAATGATTCCTCCCGACCCGCAATCGGCGAATGACTATGATGACCGCACTACGGCTGCGGTTAAGTCGGTGCTTGTTGAGATCGGACAAATATTGGGCAGCTTCCAAGGAAAATACGCAGTCATCGGGGGAGCTGTGCCGTGGCTTCTTCTAAACAATGAAGACATGCCCCATGTCGGCACTCTCGACGTCGACCTTGGTCTTGATGCTGAAGCTTTGGGAGATGGCGAATACGCTCTATTGATCGAAACGCTGATGAAGCATGATTACGATCAACGCGACGATCTACGCCGCTTTCAACTCATCCGACAGATCCCCGCAACAGATGGAGGCGATCCCATTGATGTGATCGTGGATTTTCTCATGCCACGTGATGCCGAGATTGTTAGAAACAAGCCTCCACTTATTGACAACTTCGCTGTGCAACGGGCTGACGGTGCCGATCTGGCGATGCGTTTCTATGAGATGGTTGCGGTGCGCGGTGCAATGCCTGGTGGTGGTACGAACAGCGTTGAGATTGCCGTGTGCTCCATCCCGGCGCTGCTGGCGATGAAAGGACATGCCGTAAACGGACGTTATAAGCAAAAGGATGCATACGACATCTACTACTGCATCCGTAACTATCCGACAGGCATAGCCGCTCTCGCAGAAGATTGCCGGCCGCTACTGGAACATCCGAGTGGTGCAACGGGCTACGGTTTTATCAATGAGAAGTTCGACACGCCGGAAGGCTACGGGCCTACCTGCGTTAAGAACTTTGTCGAAGAATCCAAGCTCGTGGGAGAGCGTACAGCGGAGCAATGGCAGCAGGATGCGTTTGGCCAAGTGGATGAATGGCTTCGCATTCTTGGTTTGCGACAGTAACCTTCGGGAATCAGTGATGGCAACATCGACGATGACACCTAAAAAAGTCGGCCAATCGAACATGACCGGGTCTCTCGGCGTGAATATCGTCGAGCGCCGAGTGCTTGAGATGGGATTCCTCTGGTATCCGAGTGGCGGCGTCGAAGCGGGGATCGACGGACGATTGGAGATCAGGAATGAGGATGCCGAAGTTAAAAATCTCATCATCTCTGTGCAGAGTAAGGCCACTGATAGCAAATTTGAAGCGGAAACCGATACCGAGTTCACGTATACCTGCACGGAGCGCGATCTCCATTCGAGGCTGATGCTTTGTCGACAGTAATGGGTGAAGACAGATCGGACGCCATTCTCTGCGAACGCGTAAACAGCAACCTCAAATGAGAAGGCCGCAGCTGCTCATCGCGCAGTGCGGCCTTACACCCTCCATTTACTAGTTGCCTTGCATCTGCATCTGGTGGACCTTGTATTCTTCTTCAACGCTGAGACGCCGCACAACTGTAAGACCATCGCTTCCAAGCAGGAATGTTGTGCCTGTGTCATCATTCATCACCTGATGCTTTACCAGCTTCACTGTGGCGAGCAGCTTCGGGTCAGATGGTGCCGAGGTGTCAATCACTGCAAAGTCGCGTGGAATCGCGCGGACATACTCATAGGGTTCGTTGACGGCGAGGAAGCCGCTTTCTCCCAGTGGCTGCGTCATTCCAAGATTCGCTAGTGTCTCCACCATGCGCAAGGTCGGTTTGCGGGCCTTGTGCATATCCAACACGGCAACGCCTTTCCCGTCCCGGAATCGTACCAACTCGGCGCGTCCGTCCAGGGGACGGACGAAATCGAACGCTCCAGGAACTGTGAGGGGTACGCTGGCGACTGTACGGATGCGAGCCGGATCGGTCACATCGAAGACCGTCAGCCGTGCGCCCTGCTGTTGCTCGATGTAGAGATAGGTGCTTCCCGCATCGTCGGAATGCAGAAAGAACGAATTACCCGGAAGTTGCGCCTGTTCGGGCAGGTCACGCGGTTCCATTACTACGATCTCTTTCGAGCCGGAGTGGATTTCAGCCTTTACTGCGATGGGAGCCAGCACCATCGTAAGACCAAGGAGGCCAAGTGCGAGACGGAGTGTAATTAGATTTTTCATGTTCTTGTTTCCTTTCGAAATCAAGTGTCGATCCGGCACGGGGCTCGCGTCCAAGAAGTAATCGTGATGCCGTATAAGCACCCGAACAGCATGCGTCATATCTTCGAGCGAGCTTATATGGCATAAGAATTTGCGAATTCCAATGCTTGCTGCACCGGCCTAGATTCGAATCATGAAGACACGGGATGCAGTAACCAGGACAATTGCAATCATCGGCGGCGGGGTCAGCGGAACTCTGACCGCTTACCATCTCCTTCGACAGAATGCAGACGCGCGGGTGATCGTCATCGACCCTCGACCCAAGCTTGGTCTCGGGCTCGCGTATTCAACTCCTAGCCTGCGGCACCTGCTCAATGTTCCGGCCGGCAAGATCAGCGCACTACCCGATGAGCCGGATCACTTCCTCGACTGGCTGCGGGCGAATCACGATGCGGAAGCGCAGCCTACGACCTTTGCTCCGCGCGCTGTCTTTGGCCGCTACATTCACTCTCTTGCGGAAGACATCGGCCTGAGCCAGGTGCTTGCGTTTGTAGTGGATTATCGCGCGAACAAGACCGGCGCGGTTCTGACGCTGGATACAGGACACGAACTCCGAGCCGACTTTGTCGTATTGGCGACCGGGAACTTTGATCCGGCAGCATTGCCGGGCATCAGTGAAGAAGCAATAAAGACGGGCGCATACTGCCATAACGCATGGGCACCGGAAACCTATGAGAACCTTAATCCCGATGCGCCTGTTGCTTTGATCGGCACCGGCCTCACCGGGGTCGATGTTGTGCTCCGGCTACGTGAACTGGGCCATCGCGGCATCATTGCCGCGGTCTCTCGTCACGGTGTCTTCCCCAACCGCCACGCCGACTATGTGCCGCTCGATGAGAGCGCCATTCCCACAGCCACACCGCCGACCTGTGTGGCTTACCTTCATGCCATTCACACTGCGATCCGGAATGGCGCCGACTGGAGAGCGGTCATTGACAGCCTGCGCGCCACCACGAATGAACTCTGGCTTGCGTTGCCACTTCATGAGCAAAAGAGATTTCGCCGCCATCTTCAGCGACGCTGGGACGTGGTGCGCCATCGCATGGCCCCGCCCATCGCTGAAATCATCGACGCCGAACTGAAAGCCGGAACGCTGGTCATCCGCGAAGGGCATCTCGCCGCCGTCGACGCCACCGACATCGGCGCGAGCGTCGTCATTAGGACGCATGCAGGCACGGAGAGATTTACCGCAGCTCGCGTAATCAACTGCACAGGGCCGAGCATGAATTTCCGCCGGGTCGGATCGGCTCTGCTGGACCGTCTCTTCGAGCAGGGGCTGATCTCCTCAGGACCACTGGGAGGAGGTTTTCTGTGCGCAAGTGATGGAGCAATGATCGATGCCCCAGGGAATGTATCCGAGGGCATGTTCAATCTTGGACCGGGCCGACTGGGCACATTGTTGGAGTCAATCGCCGTCCCCGAGATTCGCCAACAGGCTGTTCAGTTGGCTGAGCTACTGAGTGAGCACGTGAGAGAAGCGAATGCCCTCGATGGGCTTGCAACGTCAAATGTCGTCCGAAGACAAGTGGAGCCGCGCGTGGAGGCCGTCCTAGCATGACGACCGCTCTCTTACATCGACCTCAGGCATCGGTTTCACGTGGGGTGACCACCCTTGTTGCTGGCTTATGGGCGGCGGTTCTCGGCGCTGTAAGCGGCACCGCCTGTGTGGCTGTAAGGATGTTCTTCCGATCTCTTCAATGGGTCTTTGTTCGACATGCCGGGTTCTTGCCCGAGGCTGCTTTATCCCTCACAGCGGTCCAGCGTGTGCTTACACCGATACTTGGTGCTCTTTGTGCAACATTCGTGATCTGGGGTGCTCGCCGGTGGTCAAGCTCTGGGAAGCACTTCGAAGAATATGTTGAGGCAGTTCGCTTCGAGAACGGGCGAATAGCATTCGCTCCAACCTTCTGGAGGACGATCTCGTCCGCATTTTCCGTGGCGACAGGCGCTGCGATCGGGCGTGAAGGCTCGATGATCCAATTCGCAGCTGCAGTTACCTCCTGGATCGGAGAGCGCTCCCCGGTCCCTACGATTCGATTGTCCCGGCAGGTAGCCTATGGCGCGGCGGCTGCCATCGCAGCCGCATACCAGGCTCCGATTGCGGGCGTGTTCTTTGCCATGGAGATCGTTCTCGGGGAGTGGTTGTGGGAGGAAATGCCACGGCTCGCCTTAGCATCCTGCGCGGGATGGCTGGCAAGCCGGCTCTTCCTGGGAGGCGGACCGCTCTTTCCGGTGAACGAGCGGTTCACTCTTTCTCCTCAGTATTTGTGGGCCATTCCACTTGCAATTCTTCTTGGGCTGGCTGCACCTCTCTATCATCGAATGCTCCGGAGCCTTCGCTCTGCCAGTCACCTGCCATTCGCCCTCATCTGGGCGGGATGCCTCGTTGGAATCCTCAGTCTTCTACGACCGGAAGTATGGGGCAATGGCGATATGGCTCTGCTTGAGGTCTTCAGCCCTGCTCCCGTGATGTGGACGATTGGATCTTTGCTCGTCATCCGGCTCGCAGCGACAACATGCTGTGTCGGGACGGGAACCATCGGCGGAGTATTTACGCCGACACTTTTTGCGGGCGCAGCGGTTGGCCTCATGTTCGGTGGAACGCTGCACCTTTCGCATCCTCTTCTCTTCGCCGTGGTCGGTATGAGCGTCTTCTTGTCCGCGGTAACCCATGCACCCTGTATGTCTGCGTTTATGGCGGCTGAGCTTACTGGTCAGTGGCACCTTCTGCCTCTTCTGCTGATTGGAAACCTACTATCCTGGAACGTCGCATGCAGGCTCTCGTCTGACTCTCTATATGCGATCGCCACACCTGACCCCACAGATGAAACAATACCTTTCATGGCGGAATCCACTGTGCATCCCGCCGTAAAGTAGGAATCTTCCCATGATCGAGAACTTCCGCATTCGAGTCTTTCGTAGCGTCGCTCAGCATCTGAACTTCAGCCGCGCCGCCGAAGAACTTTTGCTCACGCAGCCAGCGGTCACGCAGCAGATCAAGGCTCTGGAAGAGGAGCTTGGTATACCGCTATTCGATCGTGGCGGAGGCCACATCGCATTGACACCAGGTGGTGTGGCTCTGCTCCCGTTCGCAGAGAAGATGAAGATTCTGGGAGAGGAAGCCGTTGCTGCAGTCGCGGAAGCCTATGGTCAACAGGCCGGGGAGTTCTCACTCGGCGCATCCCAGACGATCAGCCAATACCTGTTGCCCATGCTCATTGCCGGATTTATCAAAAGGAATCCGAGGGTGCAGCTTAAGGCCCGCAGCGGCAACACAGATGCAATGCTGGAGGCTCTGGTCGCGGGGCAGATTCAGCTTGCTCTCATTGAGGGACCAGAGCATCGGAAGGATATCCACATCGAACCCTTCATGGAAGACCACATGGTCCTGGTGGTTCCGTCCGCCCATGAATGGGCGAATCATGAAGTCTCTCTTGAAGATCTCAAGAAGCAACCGCTGCTGATGCGAGAATTTGGCTCCGGCTCCCGGCGTGTGGTGGAGCAGGCGCTGACCGCTGCGAACCTAAAAACGAAGGAATTGACAATAAGTATGGAGCTGGACTCGACCGAAGGCTTGCTCAATGCCGTCGAGGCGGGACTCGGCGTCACATTCGTTTCGCGCTGGGCTGTGCGCAATCAGCTAGCGCTTGGAACGGTAAAGCTAGCACGCGTTCAGGGACTGAAGCTCTCGCGCCGCTTCTCCCTGGCTTTTCCTGCCGGACCAGAACCGTCAGGGAATGTTGACGCATTCCGTAGCTTTCTACACAGCCAGGCACTCGACCTCGCCCCAAAGCGAACGAAGAGAGATGGCGTGCTGTCGAAGAAGGTTTAGTCCATTTCGCCCCGGAATTTCTGTAGCGCATAGGTATCAAGGAGGAGCTGGAAGGCTGCAATTCTGCCAGCCTCGAAGCGGACGTGCAGCGAGCAGGGCGATTCAAATAAGCGTGGCAGACGTTCAATCCGAATTGTGGCATTTGCCATCAGTTCGCAGCCATTCTCGAAGTAGCGATGTATGTTGAACGTCGTGTTTCCACACTCGCGTTGAACGGTCGCGGCCCATTCGCACAAGGCGTCGATCCCTTCACCGTTCTTGGTAATATCGACAAAACGCGCCCCCGGAATATCGATAGTCACCGATTCAGTAGCCAGCTTCTTGAGTGTTGGATAATCGACTTCACTGATTGCTTGCAGAAAACGACGGAAGACCGCATTTAGGGATTCCTGAGCTTCACTCATTTTCATTCTCCTTTGGTTCGGATTAGCGCCAGATATAGACAAAGATTCCGACAGCTGCGCTTGCAAGGAACAGGGCAACGAAGAGAAGCAGGGTGAATGTGAGGCCATCAAAATGCCGCCGCACGATAGAACCACACTGCGATGGGTCGGCTATATGAAGTGCTTCAGCCTTGAGGTCCGTTGTCAGATCTCTTGCAAGGTGCCTGACGTCCGCTGCAATATCGTTTTCAAGTGTCGTGAGATTCATGGCGTTTCTCCTTCGGGCGGTATTTCCTGCCACTGAAGGAAGTGTGCTCTCGCTTTGATTCGGAATCCAGTTGGAAACGCTTATCCGGTATTAGCCGCAAACGAGAGGACGACGGATCACTAAGAAACCAGCGCAGTGATTTTCTACACAACCTCCGAGCGAGGTAAGCCTTGACCCGCTACTTCGTCGCGGTAACGGTGCCAGCCGAACACGATCATCCCCGACCGCGTCTGCATTGCTCAGCGCTCCCTGATTCCAGTGAAGGACTTCTTTAGGCGTTGGTTGATGCCTCGCCAAATAGTGGGCAGCAATTGTTCGCTCAAATGCATCCGTGCTTTTGTCTCGCGCAAGCGCGAAAAGCCGCAACGTTTCGTCGCGCTGACCACTCTGTTCTACCTGTATACCTTCTGCGCAATATCGAACGACTACGTTATGTGGATCGATTGGCAACACATTCTTTATTCGGCAGGTTCTTAGCCCAGGAATGTTGAGGCTTAGAAGTGGCCCTGATGTTTAGCAACTGACACATTCGAGGCTGCTGCCTATCTCTTCGTTTGTGAGCCGCCCCAGTCTTCGGGATCGATGTCCGATAGAGTCTGCGAGAAAGTCCAGCGATGTCCTGCAATGTCTTCGACCGTATATTGTCGCTCACCGTATGGATAATCCGTGGGTAGTGAAATCAAGTGCGCGCCGTGACCTATAGCGACTACGCTATGCCGATGCACATCCTCCACCCGTACCATCACCGAGCCTGTTGCTCTAGCTGAGGACGCATGTTTCTTCGTGATGACGATCGCACCATCATTGATCGCAAGCTGAGCACGATGGTCACCAATTCTTAAGCGGAGGGTGAACCCAAATGCCTCGCACAGCCAATCGATGGCTTGGTTGACGTCGGGATACGAAAGAACCGGTATGACCGTACATTCCGGCATCGAGCGATTCGTTAGCATTTTGTTCTACACCTCCTTGGCTCAAGACGTTCATACGGAGAACAGCCGATAGCCCACGATCTCTTGTTGTGAACTGGACCATTCGCAAGCTAATGAGGCTGCAATCTTTGCGAATCGCAGCCCCAATTGGGTTAGGGCTGCGGTGGAGGTGTGACAGTTCGAACATTGTTCACCTGGCCGTTGGAAACACTTCGCTGATCGGTGTAAACACCACCATTGGGACCTACGGCTGTCTTTGTGCTATTGAGCTGCCCAGGCTCGGCCGAGCGCTGCGATGTATACGTCGCACCGTTTGGCCCGGTTGCGGTGCGGGTGTCTGTGTACTGGCCATTCCCGGCAGTCCGCTGATTGGTGTACGTTGCGCCATCCGGCCCCGTCGCTGTTTTTGTACTCGTCAACTCTCCGTTCTGGGCAGATTTCTGAGAAGTCCGAGTAGCGCCGTTTGGTCCGGTCATCGTTCGTGTGTCCGTGTAGTGCCCGTCAGACATCGTCCTCTGATTTGTGTAACTGGCTCCATTGAGGCCGGTCGCTTGACGCGTGCTGGAGACCTGTCCGTTACCTCGCGTTTGGGTCACGGACCGCGTGCCTCCGCGGGGTCCGATACGAGTTCTTCCACGGGTAATTTGTGCGGGGGCCATGCTAGTGCAAAAAAGGATACCTGCGATGGCAAGGCTAAGTCTGGCTTGAGAGATCATGTTTCACCTCGATTTAGAAAGTCACGGAACCAAGCCGTGCATTCATTGGAACGCAACTTCCAGTCGCATGTCGCTGTTTCAAATGTATGGATATGTAAAGCTTGCTGCGGACGCGAGCCTACAAATCTTTACCCACAAACTCTTCGCAATCGGCAACCATCGAAGTGGTTCGAAAACGAAGCGAAATGAGGTAGGAAGCGATGAAAAAGAAACAACGGTTTGCCTGCGCAGCGATAATCTTCTTGCGGCTAACCATGGGAGCGTTGGGCCAGGAGGGTACAAACAATGCCGCAAAGCCCAAGCAGCCATCTCAGCCGCAGCATGGCCCTGGAAGTAGCGAAACCACTTCTCATTCCATCGTCACCGTAAAGATTGCAGACGGCGGCCAAGGGGGATGGTTATTCCTTCCGGCCGATCCAAGTCCAAGCAAAGCACCTGTCATCATCTTCTGTCACGGATGGGCGGCCATCCCTCCACGCGGATACCAAGCGTGGATCAATCATCTTGTCATGCGAGGAAATATCGTCCTATGGCCCAACTATCAGGACAACCCTCTGACACCGACGCGTCAGGCTTTGCCGAATGCTCTCGCTGGGGTGAAAGCTGGCTTGCGAGTCCTGGAATCTGGTAACTACAGCATTCGTCCCGATCTTGACCGTGTCGTCGTCGCAGGCCATTCGGCTGGCGGAATGGTCGCAGCTGGAATCGCGGCGAGAGCAATTGCCGAAGGCCTACCCAAGATGAGGGCTCTGATGTCCGTGGAGCCGGGGGATAGTCAACGCGGGGGGATAGCTTCGGTTCCCCTGGCCGACCTAAGCACGCTTCCATCCGACACGTTGATGCTCATTCTGGTTGGGCAAGACGATACTTCGGTTGGGACTTTCGACGGAGAACGAATCCTGCACGAATCCATCTCTGTTTCTGCTTCGGACAAGGCGCTCTTGATGCTTCACAGCGATGATCACGGTTCGCCTGCATTAGTCGCGAACCACTACACACCGTCTGCAGTGCTGAATTCCGACGGTACGTTTGCGAAGGAACCAACCAGGGCTTCGTTCAGTAGAAACACGGCCGATATCGGTGTTGTCGACGCATTGGACTACATGGGGACTTGGAGATTGCTCGATAGGCTCATGGATGCAGCTTTCGGAGGCGAGGGGAACCGCCTCTTTCAGGGCCCGAGCGTTCTTGATATGGGAACCTGGAGTGATGGCGTTCCAGTGAAGCGGCTCACCCGTCTCAATTAGTAAGCCCTACTGCACGTTGCTGCCTGCATTTTGTTGTCTACGGGCTTGCAGCTGCTCCTTCGTTTGTTCCTTCATCTGCGCGTAGGCCTTCTTCTGATCGCTAGTGAGTATCGCCTCAATCTTGTTGTCGCTATCGGACATGATCGACTTGGCTTTCCTTGCCTTCTGCAACCGACGACCCGAAGTATCGGCCATCAATGCTTTCATTTGCGTTTGCCGGCCGGCGATGATGGGGGTGATCTTCGCTTTCTGGTCATCCGTCAGGTTCAACTTGCTGCTCATGCGAGTGACAACTTCTTCGGGAGTTGGCCAACCGCCGGTAGTTGTTGGAACGGAATCGCTTGGAATCGATTGATTCGTCGGTGGTGGAGTTGGCTGCTGCCCAACTGCATAAGATGCGCTAGTGGCGACAACAAATGCTAGACAAGCTGCGGATAAATTTCTCGACTTCATAGTTCCTCCTTTATCGAATCTAGGCCAAAGACGGCTGCGAAAGCGTAGGAGACCGTGTAAAGTTTTGTCCGAGCCAATCTATCTAGTACGGCCTCCGTCATACTGGATTTGTGCCAAGAATCATGCACACTTTACTGAGTTGGAGCTTGCTATGGCTATGAAATCCGCTCGTCCTGCACTTCGCGTTTTCGACAATCACCTTGCAAAATCGTTCTACCTCGATTGGCTTGCATTTCAGTTGAGTTGGGAACATCGCCCCCAGGATGGTGGCCCTTCCATCATGGAAGTAAAACGTGATGACACAACTCTGGTTTTATCGGAACATTATGGTGATGGGACGCCGGGAACGAAGGTGTTCATCGAGGTCGACGACCTTGATTCGCTACATCAAGAGCTGACGGATCGACAAAATCCTTATATGAGACCTGGCATTGAAGACGCGGATTGGGGCAGGATATTGACAGTCATTGATCCCTTTTGCAACAAACTCGTTTTTGTTGCGAAGGCACTCTCGAAAGAGCAAGAGCTCTGATTCGAGGGAAAGGATGAATTCGGATGGGGACAATGAGCAGTTCGATCCTTCTCATAGATGACGATACCGAGCTTTGTGAATCGCTCACGCGCCTTCTGGCAATGGATGACATTGCCATTACCTCCGCCCACAACATTGCTACAGGAAAATCCGAGCTTAAATCGAAGCGGTACGATCTCGTTGTTCTCGATGTCATGCTTCCCGATGGGGACGGGCGCATTCTTCTGAAGAAGATCCGCGATCGTTCTGATGTTCCTGTCATCATGCTCACTGCACGAGGAGATGCCGGCGATCGTATTGCAGGCTTAGAGAATGGCGCCGATGACTACATCCCCAAACCATTCGTCCCTGGAGAACTCGTTGCGCGCATTCGTGCTGTCCTTCGTCGCCGTGTTGGTGGCAAGGGAGACACCCTTTTGGCGGGAGACTTGAAGATTGAAGTATCGAAGAGACGGGTACTACGCGATGGAGAAGATGTTGTTCTGACTGCGGCAGAGTTCGATATCTTATTGGCCTTAGTTCGCCGTAGTGGCGAGTGTGTCACTCGCGATGAGCTTACCGAACAGGTCTTAGGCCGTCCCGTTGGTGTCGCAGACCGGGCAATCGACAACCATATTAGTAGTCTGCGCCGAAAGCTGGGTGCCCAGGCAGGAGATACAGATCGAATTCGCAGTATTCGCCACCTGGGATACTGCTATACGGGATTGGCACATGCGTAGCCTCTTTCTTCGCGTGTTCCTCACATTTTGGCTGGTTTCCGCACTCGTGCTGTTGAGTTTAGCTGTCATTACTGCTGCGACCAATGCACGCCCTCTCGCCCACCGTTGGCTCATGCACACGCTGGATCTCTACGCGAAAACGGCAATCGACGCCTACGAAGAGGGAGGCTCGAAAAGACTCAATGAATATCTCTTAGACATTCAAAGTGATGCGCTTACATCTGCCGTTCTTCTCGTGGATAATTCTGATAACGATACGCGTTCAATCCCACCTGGTGCTGTCGATTTACTAGCCAGAGCTCGAGCCGAGAAGAGATCCGAATACTCGTTCGACTCTCCGTGGCTTGGCGTAGTCAGGCAGCAGCATGGCAATCACATCTACTTCTTCATTGCCCAGGTGCCGCAGGTGAAGATGTTTGGCAACTATGTCGACTCGGAAACAGGTCCGTTTCGAACGATCTTTGTCTTGATCATTTCGGCGGCTCTCTGCGGTCTCCTTGCTCGAAGCATTACGAAGCCCATCAGAAGCTTGCAGAGAACCGCGATGGATATCGCAGGCGGGGATCTCACGGCCCGCGCCTCACCCGCCCTCGCGGGTCGTACCGACGAACTTGCTTCGCTGGCACATGACTTTGATCGCATGGCTGAACGGATACAGCTTTTGCTTGAACAGCAAAAGCTATTGCTCCGTGATATATCCCACGAACTGCGCTCGCCTCTGGCACGGCTAACTGTCTCGGCAGAACTGGTCCAGCGTGGTGATCTCGCCGCAGCAGCGCGTATGCAAGCCGATATCAAGACCTTGGAGACGATGATCTCCGATTTGCTGACGCTTGCTCGGATTGACGCCGCGGATAAACACTCACGACGCGAACCAGTTCACATCGGCCGATTGATACAACAAATTGTTAAGGATGCATCGTTTGAAGGTGCGGCTGAGGCAAAGACGGTCGTTCAAACAGGAGTGTTCGACCGTTATATTTCAGGGGACACGGGTCTACTGCACAGTTGTATCGAGAATATTGTGCGCAACGCGCTAAAACATACGCCCGGAACCGGAGTTGTGGAAGTGAATATTGCAGATGTCTCTAACTTCCGAGGCTCGATGATCGCCATCACCACGACAGATGAAGGCAGTGGTGTCCCTGAAGAGGCTCTGGAGCAGATCTTCGACCCGTTCTTTCGAATCGCCTCGCAAAACTCTCACAAGCAAGGTGGCGCAGGTCTGGGCCTCTCTATCAGTAAGAGAATTGCGACGTTGTACGGTGGAACGATCGCAGCCCAGAACCTGCCCGGTTGTGGTTTTCAGCTACAACTCCGCCTTCCAGCGGCTGTCAAGAGTGCTGGAAGCAACTGACCTAACGCCAATACCCAGCGATAAACACCCAGGAACCATTCCGTTGAACCCAGCGGGGAGCGATCCAGACCACGCCAGGGCGAGGCGGAATCTCATATCTTCCTGGAACCCACACGTACCGGGCGCCTCCCCAGCGATAGTAACCAGGCAACCAGACATATCGTGGCCCTGGACGCGGGATTGGTCTTTCGACGATCACTCGGGGTGGTCCCACACGCACAACAACCTGAGACCACGCTGTAGATGACATGAGAGCAGCGGCTCCAGCTAACGTGATAAACAATTTCTTCATATCAAGGGCTCCGAATTGGGTTGGAGTGCATCACCACAAGAGCACTCTTCATGGTGACCGTTTCCAATCAGATAGACACGGATGCCCTCTGCCTCGATGCTCCCGCTTCTGTAAAGAAATGTTGGACGCTATATCCGTTTCGGAAGGGTTCTTCAAACGACAAATCTTTACATAAAACCGAACGGGCCGTTCGGTACACTTCCTCTTGTCGACTCAACGTTTTGCTCTGAACTAATGCTCAGAATGCTAGGAACTACCGTTTTCCTTTTCAGTGCCTGACCCTCCGCAACGCGGTCACCTCAGCTCCGGCGTGGTTCGAAATGTGACTGGTACGACGTGTATCAACGTGTTCTGTCCCGAACAGATTTGGATGTCCTGGGCGGCCGCAAGTAATCTGGAGCGAGGCTTCGGCGCTGGTTGATCAAATAAAGCTTGTGAGAATCGATCTTTTGTGGCGTCGCCTGTCGGCAGGACAGTGGCTGGTCGGCTGTGACGGTGGCCAAAGAGCCTGCCGCTGATGGACGGCAGGCTCGACCCGACTGGGCGACGTTTCAACTACCGTTTCTGCTGAAGGATGATCTCATTTGCATCATCCGAGGTTCTCAGCTGGAGTGTCAAGGCGGCAGATAACTGGCCAGGGGCAATGGCTCGCTTCAGCGGGCCAAGCGTCTGGGCAATGGCAACGCCTCCGACGCCTCCCATCAGCGTCACAAGATCCTGAGATGCCGCGTCGCCCACAAGCACCAGTTTGTACTTCTTCCCTGGGGTTAAACCTGTCGCTGCAATCTGCAGATTGTCGATAGCTCCGAGCGAGTTGACGGAAACGCTCGCGTGCGCGGAGGAGGCCTTCTCCAAAGGCGGCACAAGCTCCAGGTGGAGGGCGTCCGTCGCAGGACCGAGCGGCTTCAGATTTGCAGTGCCTGCCTCAGACGACACGGCATGCGACACGTAGACTAACGCCTGCGGCAACTGTCCGATGGGGATGGTAGCGACAACCCGGTTGGTCAGAGTATCGATGGCTTGGACAGAATCGCCATTTTCCAAACCAACGTATACCTTGCTGCCGTCGTCTGAGCCCCAAACGCCGTGCGGCAGATCACCTACTTTGATCGTGCCTGTGAGCGTGGGCTCAACTCCTGCCTGGCCGTGATAGACCTTCACCTCGTTCAAGCCGCCGACCGTGACATAGGCGAACTTCCCATTCCGATTCGTGATGAGAGTGACGTGATTGCTGATTGGACCGGTCTCTAGCGTTGCGAGCGTCTTGAACGGAGCCGTCGCGCTTACAACCTGTGTCTTTCCCGTGTCCTTGAGAGTGAACCATACCTCATCCTGATCGACAGCAAGGTTCGGCGAGAATGGACTCACCTGTGGAACACGCGCGATGACTTGGTAGGTAGCTGTATCAATGACGTCCATCTCCGGGGTAAAGCTGGATGGTACAAAGGCGAGCTTGCCGTCCGGACGGAACAACACCATTCCTGGGCCATTCGCAGTCTCGATGCGACGGACTTCCTTCATTGAGACCGGGTCGATGACACTCAGATAGTTCTCCCCTCGAACGGTGACCCAAAGTTCCTTCCCATCGGGCCGGAAGAATCCCTCATGAGGTGACCGTCCCACGTAAACCGTGCCCTTCACCGTATTGCTCTGGGTGTCGATAAGCGTCACGGCGTTCGAACCGATCGAGATCACGTCGAGGGTCTTGTGATCGGGAGAAAATCCCAAGCCATGTACGAGCAGTTGCCCCCGATAGAGCGGGCTGAGCGCAGCTGGAACATCGTCGCCTAAATGAATCGATCCCAGGAGCTTGTTCGTGGCTGGATCGATGACCGATACGGTGTTCGAAGTCTGATCCGCAGTGTAGACGCGATCACTCTGTTGAGCGAAGGCCGGGACTGCACACGCGAGAAGAAGGGCAGGAATAAGTCGGTTTTGCATAGTTCCTTTCGTTATTAGGGACGCTTGTTTAGCCATAGATTCATTGCGTCCATCTCGGACTGCTGATCCACAAGAATTTCCTGAGCAAGGCGACGCATCACGGGATCTTTTCCGTAGCTCAATTCGGCTTTCGCCATGTCGATTGCGCCCTGATGGTGAGCGAGCATCATGGTCGCAAAATCATGGTCGGTATTGCCGTTCATCGGCGCTTCCGCCATGCCCTTGTCCATCTTGGACATGCTGATCTCCATCGCCTTCATGAACTGGTCGGCCATGGGTGCCATTTGTGCACCGGCTGTACATGCGAGCGCCGATGTAGCCAAAATCCACTTCAACTTCATCTTTTTCTCCTTGCGAGCCGATCCAGCGCCGAAACTGTGCTCACGGAAGTAGAGTCGTGAGAAACGCTGCTTTTATTCCCCGACCGACGAAAAAGATTCGGAGAATACTGGGAATAAACAGTCGAGAGGATGACACTCTATTTCAGACACCCGTAAGTGCCGGGTGCGGAAGAGAAACGTGCAGATCAGCGATCGCCAATTCGATGACTGGGTCAGGCAGCATCAGCGGCTGCTGTTCGGGATCGCATACTGGTGGACGCACTCGCGTGCGGACGCGGAAGAACTCACACAAGAAGCGTTTTTCCAAGCCTATCGGTCGCGCTCGACGCTCCGCGATCCCGAAGCAGTGAAGGGCTGGCTCGTCGGCATCCTGCGGAACTGCTACAGCCAGACGCGGCGGCGCGACGCCTCCAGGAGCGAACTAGCCCTTGAAGAGATGCTCGTCGAACCGGCGAGCGAAAAGAACATCAGTACGGACGCGCTTGCCCTTCATCAATCCCTGGATAAGCTCGAGGAGCGCCATCGCATTCCTCTGGTCCTCTACTACTTCGACGAACTCTCCTACAAGGAGATTTCGGCAGCACTGGACGTGCCGATTGGGACGGTGATGTCCCGGTTGGCACGGGCACGAAAGCAACTTCACGACTTGTTGCAGACGCCAGCGAAACTCGTCCTGCTGAAGAAAGCGAAGAACCTATGAATTGTGAACTCTATGAATTGGAGATGTACGCTTGGCGCCACGGGTGCGAAGTCAGCGACTTCAAACAGCTTTTCGAACACCTAGCCGCGTGTCCCGCATGTGCGCGACGTTTCGCACAACTCAGCGAGTTAGACCAAGCTGCCCGGCAGACATTCCGTGAAGTACCGGAGGCACCCACGCTAGAAAGGCGCATCCTCTCGGGGCTCGCGCATGAGCGATTGCAGGCCCCCAGACCCCAACCTCCGTGGAAGAGGTGGGCGCTGTTTCCAATCGCCGCAATGCTGCTGCTTACCCTGTGGCTCGGGGTTATGCCGTACGCACGCGAAGCACAACTCGGAAGGCAGATCACGACTCTGCTGAGCCACCCTCCAGCCGCGGGCATCAATAGTACCGATCAGAGCCAACTGATGGCATGGAGTGCCATAACGCTTCACGGCTTTACAGGACTTCCACCCGAGCTGAGAAAAGTGACGTTTCGGTCCGCAAGTGCTCTGGAAGTGGGCCACCATCAAGCCGTCCTGCTAGGAATGAAGAACGAGCAACGAGCAAGCCTCCTCATCGTGGACGGCGTACTCACGCATGACAGTGCTCTGCGTTCGTTCCATGGAAATGAGGGAAGCAATAGCCGTTGGTCAGATGGGCGAAAGACGTATGTTCTTCTCTTCAAAGGCGACGAGCAAGAAATGCGCGCCTATATGCAACAGATGGGAATCACGGCTTAGAAAAATCACTCGGCGATCGCCCGATACACGAATTCCGAGAACTTGTGGTCCTGTTCGAATTCTGCTGAAAACCTTAGGTCGGGGCCGAAGCCATTGCTGGAGCATCGGTGTTGGGCACCGATCTGCCATGCTTCATGGAGACCCATCTCGATCCCCACCGGCCAGGGGAGGCTGGACTTACGGCGACGCTCGTCCTGATCGGGCATCTTTTTCGAAGATCAGTCTGCGGTCGGATTGCGTGAATCCTGATCCTATGGGAGCTTATCTTCCATAAGAAAATTTGCCTTTGTGAAACTTGCCGCATACCCTCATACTCAAAGTTGACCTAGTCTGCGTCCCGCCGGACGGACTGATCTGCGATGAGTGACTCTGATCCATGCGGATAATTTCTTCCGATCGACGCGCATCCGTTGTCACAGTGTTCGCCGTTCTGTTTTTGGCGTTCACCGTATTCGGTTGGGGTACTGGATACAAGCTCTCGCTCTATGATCCGCCTGGGAGTCCGTCGACCATCATTCCCGCGGCGAAGCTTCTCTCCCAGAAAGAACGGCCGTCGACTGCAAAAGTCGCCACTCAGCTGGTTCCCCCAGCTCCAGATCGAAAGACGACTAACTATTACCCAGCGATCGTCCTTGTTGGTCTCATGTTTAGTCTGCGACTCCTCATATCCGCCTGGGTACGAGTGACGATAGAGCATGATTCGATTGCGCAGCGATCCGCGCATTCAAATTTTTTCTCGTTCCGCCCCCCACCTGCATCCCTCTCCTGCAATTAGACAGTTCCCTTCAAGTAGATAGTCAGACCTCCGCAGTTCGCTTAGTCTGTCCTCCTTCCGAAGGGCTTGTTGACCCCATACATCTTCCTGTATTGCGATAGGTGCCTTCACCATGTCCATGCGATCTGCTTCGATCGTTTTGAGGGGTGCGCTTCTCATGGCGCTTCCATGTTTTGTCTTCACTGGCTGCAAGGAAAAGCAAGCAGATTCTGCGCCCATCGCCACAGCTTCGATAGCTCCCGTGACGCGCGGTAATCTTTCGAGCACATTGACCGTTGCCGGCGAGTTCCAGCCCTACCAAGAGGTGGAACTGCACGCAAAGGTCTCCGGCTACATCCGAAAGATCAATGTCGATATCGGGGACCGCGTAAAGACGGGACAGGTCATTGCCACACTTGAGGTCCCTGAACTGACTGCTCAAGTTGCAGGATCGCAGGCAGAGGTACGGCATAGTCAGTCTGAGATTGCGCGCGAACAAAATAGCGTCGCGCTTGCCGAGGCGAATTATGCTGCGGTGCATGCGGCGTTTACCCGGTTGTCCGAAGCATCGAAGCGACGTCCTGGCCTGGTTGCCGAGCAGGAGCTCGACGATGCGCGGGCAAAGGATCTGGACGCACAGGCCAGGATCAACGTCGCCAAGTCCGCTCTCGAAGCTTCCAGAGAGCAACTGGGGATCTCACAAGCCGACAATCAGCGTGTTCAATCCCTGAAGGACTATTCAGTGGTGACCGCGCCGTTTAACGGCGTCATCACCATGCGTTACGCCGATGTCGGCTCGCTCATCCAGGCTGGAACCGCGTCGAACACGCAGTCCATGCCGGTGGTCAAGGTGGCGCAGAGTGACCTCCTCCGCCTGCGAATGCCAGTTCCAGAGGAAGATGTTCTCTTCCTCCATATAGGCGGAGATGTCTCGATTAAGCTGCAGGCAAACGGCAAGACCATTACTGGCAAGATTGTCCGCTTCACTCGCGAACTCACGACTTCGACCCGTACGATGTTGGTCGAGGTTGATGTACCCAATCCCGATCTGACCCTTAGCGCAGGTATGACGGCTCAGACGACCATCGTTCTTGAGGCGCAAAAAAATGTTCTTACCGTTCCCGCCGGTGCTGTTCTCAAGGGAGACACTCAGGCCTCGGTACTGATTGTGGACTCAGAGAACAAAGTGCAGAAGGTGCCGGTCACTCTTGGGATTCAGAGTCCCGATCGCATTGAGATCACGCAGGGACTTTCCGAACATCAGTCAGTCATCGTCTCTGGACAGACCAACTATCAGCCCGGTCAGGTGGTGCATCCGCAACTCAGTACCATTTCGATGCCGAAGCAGGGGGATAACCAGTAATGTCATCCTTCGCTATCAAGTACCCCTTTTTCGTCCTGATGATGTGTCTCTTTGTGATGGTCGTTGGCATCACGACGGTGACCAGCATGCCCGTAGATCTCTTTCCGGAGGTCAATATTCCGGTTGTCGTCGTCGCGACCTTTTACGCCGGCATGCCCCCCCAACAGATTGAATCCGACATCACGAACAGTTACGAACGGTTCTTCACCCTGGGCAGTGGAATCGACCATATTGAGTCTCGCTCTCTGCCGGGCGTCAGCCTTATCAAGATTTATTTTCAGCCCGGAACCGACGCGAATGCGGCCGTAAGTAACATATCCAACCTTGCGATGGCGAACCTGCGCCGCCTCCCGCCTGGAACCCTTCCGCCCGTCGTTCTAAAGTTCGACGCTGCCAACTTGCCCGTATGCCTCATCACCTTGAAGGGTGAAGGACTCAATGAAACGCAATTGAAGGACCTCGCCCAGTTCACAGTCCGCAACCAGGTTGCGAATGTGCCCGGAGCCTCGGTTCCGCAACCCTATGGCGGACGTTATCGCCAGATCATGGTGTACGTCGATCCGGTCAAGCTCGAAGCGCACCAGATGAGCGTGACGGATGTAGTGGACTCTTTGAACAAGTCCAATCTGATCCTTCCCGCCGGCGACGTGCGCATCGGCATGAAGGACTACAACATCTATGCGAACAGCCAGGTTCCAGTTGTGGATCAGATCAACGATCTGCCGCTTAAGACAGTCGGAAATGCCTCGGTTATGGTCGCCGATATTGGCAAAGCAAAGGATGGCGGCCAGCTCCAGACCAATATTGTTCGGGTTGACGGCCAGCACTCCGTGTATATCCCTGTCCTGAAACAAGGTGGTAACTCCAACACGATCACCATCGTGAATGGCGTCAAGAAAGCGGTCGAAAACCTGCTGGATATTCCCTCCGTATTGAAGACAGACGTCGTCTTCGATCAATCAGTCTTCGTGAAAATAGCGGTCAAGAACGTCATCAACGAAGGAACGATTGGGCTCTGCCTGACAGCCTTGATGATCCTTCTATTTCTCGGGAATGTTCGTGCCACGGTTGCGGTTCTTATCTCGATCCCGATCTCCTGTCTCGCCACATTTCTAGGGCTCAATCTAGGCGGCAGCTCGATCAACACGATGGTTCTGGGGGGGCTTGCACTGGCATTATCCCGTCTCATCGACAACTCTGTTGTCGTGCTTGAGAACATCTTTCGTCACATGGAGATGGGGGAGTCGCCAGAAGACGCAGCCGTTAAGGGAGGCAAAGAGGTACAGCTTGCGGTGCTCGCGGCTACGTTCAGTACCTGTATTGTTTTCTTTCCTGTCATTCTGCTCGTTGGTGTGAGTAAGTATCTATTCACGGCACTTGCTCTCGCGGTCGTGCTCGCTCTCTTCGCGTCATATGTCGTCGCGATGACCGTCGTGCCTCTTTTCTGTGCAAAGTTCATCACGGTCGACCCTGCCCATCTTCATCATGGTGCAGCGGCGCTTGAGGAACACCTCGACTCGCATCCCCACCAAAAAATGAAGGTCAACTTCTTCCGCGTCGTCATCGACAGGTTCAATCTGGGCTTCCACAAACTGCAGACGAAATATGAGACGGCAATTGCCATCTGTTTGAATCGTCCCGTGCTTGTCGTCGTTGTCTTCAGTCTGTTTGTGGTGTGCAGTTTTGCTCTCTATCCATTCCTTGGCAAAGCATTCTTTCCTCGCACCGATCCCGGCCAGTTTGTCGTCAATGTGAAGGTTCCGGCGGGGACGCGAATCGAGGTAACGGATGACTACATCGCGAAGATGGAGCAGGACATTCGCAGTGTGGTTTCGCCGGAAGACCTGAACATGATCGTCTCGAACATCGGTATCACACCTGACCTCTCCGCGATCTATACCTCGAACTCCGGAATGCACACAGCCTTCATTCAAGTCAGTTTGAAAGAGGAGCACAAGACTGGCAGCTATGCCTATATGCAAAAGGTCCGCGAAAGGTTGACCAAAGATTTTCCCGATGTCGCCACTTACTTTCAGGCCGGCGGTCTAGTTGATTCGGTGGTCAATCAGGGTAAGCCCGCCCCAATCGACATTCAGATTGGCGGCAACGATCTGCAACAGGCCTACGACATCGCCCAGGCGACAGCAGCCAAGCTGAAGAAGTTGGGCTCGGTCAACGACGTGCTGATCCCACAAGATCTCGATTATCCCGGACTAGAACTGAATATCAACCGGGTCCAGGCTGGTTTGCTTGGCGTGTCACCCAAGAATATCGTCGACAACGTCATCACGGCACTCACATCGAACGGGGTCATCTCTCCGAGCTTCTGGGTTGATCCGAAGACTGGCAACAGCTATATGTTGACGGTTCAGTACCCCGAGAACCTGATCAAAACGATGACCGACTTCAAGCAGATTCCTCTCCGCTCTCCCGATGGAGCGAATACCACCCCACTTCAATCAGTTGCCGACATCAAACAAATCAACACACCTACAGAAGTGGACCATTACCAGTTACGGCGCGAGTTTGACATCTATGTCATGCCGAAGAAGGAAGATCTCAGCAAGGTCAATGAAGAAGTTGAGTCCATTGTTAGTCAGATTCAGAAGCCACACGGCGTAACCGTCAAGATCCGTGGCGCGGTCCGCGATATGGACAATTCCTTCTCCAGCTTCGGGATAGGCCTCATTCTTGCCGTGGTGCTGGTGTACCTGATCCTCATGGCCCAATTCGCATCTTTCTCCGATCCGTTCATCATCCTGTTGGCTGTGCCACCCGGTCTATCAGGAGTACTGATCTTCCTGCTTATTACCGGCACTACGCTCAACGTGATGTCTCTCATGGGGGTAGTCATGATGACAGGTATTGCCGTGTCAGACAGCATTTTGATCGTTGAGTTCGTTGGAACCTTGCGGCACGAGGGAATGGCACTGAAACAGGCTCTATCGGAGGCCTGTAAAGTGCGTTTGCGCCCGATCCTGATGACAACATTGGCTACCATTCTCGGGCTAATTCCAATGGCGCTTGCTCTTGAGCCTGGCAGTGAGCAATATGCACCGCTGGCGCGCGCCATCCTCGGAGGATTGTCGGTATCGGGCCTTGTCACGGTCTTTCTGGTTCCCACGGCTTATCTGCTCATCCACCGAAAAGAAGAGCACAGTGCCGTAGCAGGGGAGGTTTAGCCATGCAAGCGAATCCAATCATCTATACCGCACTCTTTTCATTCGTTCTGGGGGCTCCGGATCTGCTTGCACAGACGGCCACGACATCACTTCCAAATGCACCCATGACGCAATCGTTCCTTGTCGCGTCAGTACAGGCAGGATCAGTCACGAACTCTCCACCACCTGCCCAGGCGGAAGGAACGCCGACACCTCTCACCCGGCAAGAGGCTGAAAAGCTCGCTTTGGCGAACAATCCTCGTATTCGCATCACTGACTTGATCGCGCGTGTTCAGCATCAGGCCGTGAGAGAACGCCGAGCCGATGAACTTCCCAACCTGAACGGAAACTTAACTGCGGTGGAGGCGAACGACGGAAGCCGACTCTCCAGCGGTTCGCTGACGGCATCGCGTCTGCTTGAACACGCAGGGATGGGAGTCCAACTCAGTCAGCTCATCACTGACTTCGGACACACTCGGAATCTGGTGGCCTCAGCAAAACTGCAAGAGAAGGCCCGGCTGGCAGATGCTGAAGCAAGCCGTCTCGATATAGTCCTTGCTGTCGATCAGGTCTTTTTTGCAGTCATCGAAGCTCAAGAGACTTTGAAGGTAGCAACCCAGACCGTGGATGCGAGGCAGACACTTACAGATCAAGTGAGTGCGCTCACGAAGGCAAAGCTGAAGTCTGACCTGGACGAGAGCTTCGCTCAAGTTAACTTGTCTCAGGCAAAGCTCTTGCAACTGGACGCGCAAAACAACCTTGATGCTGCTAAGGCCGCGTTCAGCGCGGTACTTGGCTACGACAAGGAGATGAACTTTCAACTCGTCGACGATTCGGGCTCTCTCCCCCCAGTTCCTCCCGATTCGGATGCGCTCATAGCTCAAGCCATTCAAAATCGGCCCGATCTTCAATCGCTGAAATACAGCGAACAGGCTGCTCAGAAGTTCAGTAAGGCACAACACGAACAGTTGCTCCCAACGATTAGTGCTCTCGGGATGGTTGGAGGGACTCCAGTCGGCTCTTCGCAATTCTTCACGACAAACTGGTATGGTGCCGTGGGTGGGAACGTGAGCATCCCGATCTTCAATGGCTTTCGACTCACGGCACAGGCCTCTGAAGCCGCGCTCCAATCGAAAGCAGCGACCGAGCAGACCCGTGCGTTGCGGGACCAGGTTGTCCGTGACGTCCGTACAGCCTGGCTTAGCGCACGCACAGCAATGCAGCGGGTAACGGTGACAGCAGAGTTGCTGAAACAGGCAAACACCGCGCTTGATCTGGCCAAAACCCGATACGATCTTGGCCTAAGCTCCATTGTCGAATTGAGTCAGGCAGAGTTGCAGCAAACGGAAGCAGCGATCGGTAATGCCAATGCAAGGTCGCAGTACAACTTTGCAATCTCGACGATCAACTTCCAGACAGGCGTCCAGCCATGATCGAGAACTTCAAACTCCATGTGTTCCGGGTTGTCGCGGACACACTCAACTTCAGCAAGGCTGCGGAGGAACTGCACCTCTCCCAGCCAGCGGTGACCTCACAAGTACGAAGTCTTGAAGAGGGATTAGGGATCGCACTCTTCGATCGGGTGGGACGGAACGCAACGCTCACCCCGGCCGGAAAGACTCTTCTTCCCTTTGTTCGCCAGATAGAGACGCTGACGAGCGATGCAATCGCCGCCCTCGCTCCTTTTGGGGTCCAGGAGGAAGTCGAACTAAACATCGGCGCGTCCCATACGGTCGGGGTCTATCTGTTACCAGGATTGCTACCCGCCCTTGTGCGGGAGTGGCCGAAGCTGCGGATTCATATCGTCAGCGGCAGCACGACCGAAATCCTGAATGCCCTGGCAACTCATCAGGTATCAATTGGCCTCATCGAAGCGCCAGCTCATCGTCCTGACCTCAAGATCGAAATTTTCATGGAAGACGAACTCTGTCTGATTCTGCCACCCAGCCATCGGTGGGCAAAGAAATCAGTACTTCGCGCGGCTGAGATTGTGCAAGAGCCTATTCTTCTCCGGGAGACTGGCTCCGGGATGCGCCGCTTCGTCGAAGACTATCTTGAGCGAAACGGAGTACTGAGTCAGCAGTTACACACAAACATCGACATGAACTCGACGGAAGCAATTCTCTCTGCCGTCGAGTCGGGACTTGGCATCGGCTTTGTCCCCGTAATGGCTTTGGAGAAAGCCAAATCAATGGGCAGCGTCAAAATCGTACCGCTTGAAAACGGGCCGATCACTAGACAGTTCAGCTTTGCGCTTTTGAGCGGCCCCGTTCGAGAAGGTCCACTGCAAGACCTGATCGAATTGCTACGGGTTATTCGTCCATCTGCGAAGAAGACAGTCAAGACTGGCAGGAAGGCCACATGAGCGTCCTCCTGTTCACGACGCTTGTTTTTGCGACTTCACTCTTCGCTGGACTGCTGGGTGCGCTAACGGGACTGGGTGGAGGCGTTATCATTGTGCCCGCGCTTGTACTTCTGTTCAAGGTCGATCTGCGCTACGCCATTGGCGCGTCTCTGGTTTCCGTGATTGCGACCTCCTCGGGAGCAGCTGCAGCTTACGTGAAGGAAGGCCTGTCGAACATCCGGATTGGGATGTTCCTGGAAGTGGCCACCACTTTGGGAGCGTTGCTTGGAGCATACCTGACCGCGAAAGTATCGAGTCATTCCATCGCCATTCTTTTCGGCGCAGTTCTGCTCTACTCGGCGTATGCCTCGTTCCGCGGCAGAACCCACGACACGCTGATTACGAAAGAGAACCCCCTCGCGACCTCCCTCCAACTCTCCGGCACCTATCCGACGCCAGCCGGTCCCGAACCCTACCACGCCCAGCATGTGCCTTTCGGCTTCGGTATTATGTTCGGCGCAGGCACGCTCTCCGGTCTTCTAGGAATTGGCTCAGGAGCGGTCAAGGTGCTGGCGATGGATCAAGCGATGGGGCTGCCGTTCAAGGTCTCGACCACCACAAGTAACTTCATGATCGGCGTAACGGCGGCTGCAAGCGCTGGCATCTATCTGGCGAGAGGTTATATCGATGCCGGGATCGCGATGCCTGTCATGCTCGGGGTTCTCATCGGTTCCATGATGGGCTCAAAGCTCCTTGTCAAAGCTCGCGTTGCAACGCTCAAAGTAGTATTCGGTCTCGTCATCGTCGCGCTCGGGATCGAGATGATCTTCAGCGGTCTCACGGGAAGGATTTAAATGAAGACTCTAACCGACAAAGAGATGGAACTGTCGATTGCGGGAATGCTCCGTTTCGGTGTCAGCCTATCCGCAGTCCTTGTTTTGCTTGGAGGAGTTCTCTATCTCCGGCATCCCTGGCTGAAAGCTCCAACCTATGGATGCTTCGTTGCGGAGCATGAACATCTTGGAGGGATTGCCGCTGTGCTGCGAGGAGCGTCACATCTCGACGCCAAATCAGTCATTGGGCTGGGCGTTCTACTTTTGATTGCTACTCCGATAGTTCGGGTAGCGTTCTGCATCGTCGGTTTCGCACGCCAGAAGAACCGTCTGTATGTGTTCATCAGCACATCTGTCTTTGCAATTCTGATTTACAGCCTTATTCAAGGAGGACACTAGTGTCCATCATTGGCAAGAGCTCTACCATTCAGCTCGACTCCATTTTGTTTGCCACCGATTTTTCGCCCGCATCTCAGAACGCAGGCTTGTATGCATCTGCCGTTTCCGTCCACTTTGGGACCAGGCTCATCGTCGGGTCATGCATTTACCTTGACGCAGGCCGCGCTTGAGGTCGAGGTGGAGAAGGCAACGGCAAGCCGGCAGCGGATCGATCTTGAGCATGAGTTGAAGTTGGAAGCAGAGGTGCTGGATGCAGGCAGGGGCACAACTGAATCCGTTCTGGTTGAAGGGGACCCGCGTAAAACGATTCCAGTTTTGGCGTTACAGAAATCTAAGTCCCTCGTCGTTCTCGGCACTCATGGTGGCGGGTCGGTGAATCGCTTTGTTCTCGGGTCCACAGCGGAAGGCGTTCTTCGCCACTCAAGCGGACCATCCCTGACGGTAGGGCCACACGTTAATATCCTTCGATCGGGGGCTTTGCAAATCAAAAGAATCCTCTACGCCACAGATTGCTCTGTTGAAGCAGCGCACGCCGCTACTGTCGCGATTGCACTCGCAGAGTCCTTCGATGCGGAACTCGATGTGCTGAACGGGGTCCAGGCCAGCGACATCGACCATCCAGAGCAACTTCAACGACTTCAGAAACATCTCTATGGAGCCGTAGAGGCTTTAGTCCATTGCAATGCGGGCCAACTCTGCGAACCGCACACGTTTGTCAGTGTTGGCCTTCCTCATGTCGAGATTCTGCGGCACGTCAACGAACGCGAGATTGATCTGTTGATCCTCGGTCTTCGCAGAAATACCCATCTTGGGATGCAAAACCGCACCTCAGGCGCATTCCCGATCATCGTAGAGGCAAATTGTCCAGTCATCACGGTGGCCTCTGGCTCGACCTATCATCCGTAAAGTTTGTGATCTTTCATAAGACAGAGAGCCTGAAGGTGATCCATCTAGTCTTCTTTTGAATGAGCCGAATTGAAGTGTATGAATTGCCACATTAATCTTACGAATTCGCTTTCCTTGCATGTAAGAAATTTGCTACATTTTTCTTACACGCGGTCGTCTTGATTTCGCAGGACAAAGTTCAAACAGCCATTCTGAACCGGATCAAATCGGCCTCGCCCGGCTACGTCTGGACTCCAAACGATTTCGCAGACATTGGGGGCAGGCAATCGACACGGCGCTCCATCGGCTCGCGGCAAGCAACGACGTCAGGCACCTCGCTCGTGGTTTGTATGACACCCCAGTCATGAACAGCCTGACTAAGAAACCGACCAGCCCGAGTCCCCGGGATGTCATCGATGCGATCAGTCGGAAAGGCAACGTGCGCGTGCTGGTAGACGGCATTACGGCGGCCAACGACCTGGGATTAACCGACGCGTCGAAGACCGTCCTGCCGCCAACCGATGCGGAAATCGCTCGCTCGTGCGCGAGCGCCGCATCGAAGTCCGCCAGTGGCTCACGTCGCTCTTCGACATCGTGAGTCAGGCGATCCAATCGCCGGAAGCCCTCAAGTTTTTCTGTGTGTCCGAGTCGGGCTGCCTCCAGAGAGCGACGTGGTCTGCCCGACTTGCTTTGTACCAGTGACTAAGAGAGACACTGGAATGAGGAGAGCAAGATGTCCCGAGGTAAGCGGTACCAACCCGAGCAGGTTGTGAACCTGCTGCGACAGATCGAAGTGGCGGTAGCGAACGGCAAGACGACGTCGCAGGCATGCAAGGAAGCGGAGATCGTGGAGCAGACGTATTTTCGCTGGCGCAGGGAGTATGGCGGGTTGCAGATCGACCAGGCGAAACGGTTGAAGGAGCTTGAGCAGGAGAACGGGAAGCTGAAGCGTCTGGTGGCGAACCTGAGTCTGGATAACCTTGTGCTGAAGGACATCGCCTCGGGAAACTTCTAAGCCCTGAGCGACGGCGCAGTGCGGTGAGCCATGCCTGTGAGCGTGGCGCGAGTGAGCGGCATGCGTGCCTTCTGTTGGGGCAGCCCAGGGGCACGCAGCGCTACCGGCCGACACAGCGCGAAGACGAAGATCGTCTGACTCAGGCCATCGTTGCTCTTGCCAGCCAGTATGGACGTTACGGGTATCGCCGGATCACGGCGTTGCTGGTGCGTGCCGGCTGGAAGGTGGGCAAGGACCGGGTCGAACGCATCTGGCGTCGTGAAGGGCTGAAGGTACCGAAGAGGCAGAAGCCAAGAGGACGGTTGTGGCTCAACGATGGATCGTGTGTGCGGCTTAGACCGACGCATGCGGGCCACGTGTGGAGCTACGACTTCGTCAGCGCACGAACGCATGACGGCCGTAGTGTGCGCATCCTCAACCTGATCGACGAGTCCACGCGCGAGTGCCTGCTGATCCGTGCGGAACGGCGTTGGTCCTCAGCCAAAGTGATCGGAGCGCTGGCTGACGTCATGGTGTGGAAGGGAGTGCCAGAGCATCTTCGATCAGACAACGGGCCCGAGTTCGTGGCCAAGGACCTGCGCAAATGGCTTGCCGATACCGGCGCAAAAACACTGTACATCGAACCTGGATCTCCGTGGGAGAACGGCTACTGTGAAAGCTTCAACTCCAAGCTCAGAGGTGAGTTCCTCAACGGCGAACTCTTCTACTCGATGAAAGAACTGCGTGTGCTGGCTGAGCGCTGGCGCATCCACTACAACACCGTCAGGCCGCACTCTTCGCTCGGCTACAGACCTCCAGCACCAGAGGCATGGATGACTTCGACCACTTGGCAACATGGGGAGCCAGTCGCTTCGCTCCCGGCTCCCCATGTTGCCACACCCTGCATCGATCTGATCTCAGAGGTCAATGCGCTACACTAACTCCTCACTGGTACAAAACAGCGGGCTAGCCAGGACTGGGTCTGGCCTACCCGTCCCACGAAGACGACAGTTCTTCGAACTGGTTTTGGCTAAAGTTATTACCCCATCGTCGGCGATGCCTATGCTTACACCAACTATTCCTATGCTCAGGACACCAACTTTAAGATATCTCTGTCGGAGCGATTTGGACTGGAACTGCGGGCGTCGGCATTTGGGCTCACAAACACACCACAATTCGGCAATCCCGATAGTGCAATTACCGACACGAATTTCGGGCAGGTAACGGCGAATCAGGGAGCAACTGGAAGTCGAGTTCTTCAACTCTCTGGAAAGCTCTCGTTCTAGGGACCGCAGTGAGATCGGCTGTCCTCATCATCGGCACTTTCGCGTCGTCGATGATGAGGACAGGGAACTGTAACGTTGTTCGAAGGGAAAGGAGAATCAATGAAATCTAGTATGGCTCTTCTCACATTGGCCCTCAGCGTAGTGTTTAGTTCGAACTTATGTGCACAGGCTCCCATTCCACCTGAAGGCAATTGTCCTCTCAGCCCGCAGATTTTCGTGGAGGCCCCGGTACTCGAAGGCACAGTGCCAGGAGGAGATAAAAATGTCAATACCAGTGAACTACTTGATGTGATGAGCAACGGCTCTCCCGACTTTATTCCTGCCTGGCAAGCTGGACTCCATCACGTCGATGTTGTCGTGCGAAATCCCAGAACCAACATGAAGCAAAGGCATCGTGGCGCGACGACTGCCGCCCGCTTGGGGCAGGCATGGCATATATTACAGACACTGACCGCCGAATCTTTGGTATCCGAATTCCTTCGGAAGTCGAAATTTCCGTGGGACGGACAGGCTTTGAATGGCTCCCCCGGCGCGCAAATACTATGCAATCGAGGAAAAGAAGTTGTCGCGCTGACAACAACGGAATTTGCAGCCTATTTGACTTTAGCGAGAGATAACCGCTGTCACAGCTCCAAGAAGAATGCCTTGACCTCAGCGAAGAACCGCGCCGGATCTTCGATCCACAGCACATGTCCCTTGTTCACATAAAGGCTCACTCGTGCGTTAGGAATTGCTGAAGACGCTCTTACTGCAGTTTGATATGGGCAGACCCAGTCCGCCGTCCCGCTGAGTATAAGAGTCTTAGCGGTGATCTTCCTGAAATCTTTGGTTTGGTCTCGCTTCTCCAGCTCGTCAGCCATACGCTGTTGGCGTTCAGCGAATGAAGAGAGATGGGTATCCGAGAAATCTTTGGTCAGCACCGGGACATATCGATCCGGGTCAGAAACATACATCGGGAGCTCGATCGAAAGGTCGTGCTCAAACGCATCGTCTGAATCGTGAGGCGTGAAGTCTTTTCTGGCCTGCTTTGCTGCTTGGGCATAGTGGGGATCGTTTTGCCACAATGTCAGGAAATTCTCAGTTTCCTGTATGCCGATGTCGCCAAGGATTTGAGGATCAGCCAGAACGACCTTCTTGGTGTGTTCCGGATATCGCTCTGCGTATTCCAGTGACAAGGTGCCACCGTCGGAGTGACCGAACAGCATCACCTTATCAAGCTTGAGATATCGACGAAGATTCTCGATGTCGCCTGCCATCACCGAATGGGACATCCTCATCACGTCTTTGGGGCGAGTTGAGCCGCCCGCTCCACGCATGTCGATGTAGACCATGGTGAAGGATTCTTCAAGGGGAGAGAGTCCGTGTTGGAGATAGCGAGAGCCGCTGCCCCAGCCGGGGGATACTACAAACACTATGGGACCGTAGCCTCGTACGACGTAATGGAGGGTCACGTCCCCTAAAGGCGTGTCGTAACCGCCTTCTTTAGGCAACTGTTGGGTCTGCCCGGGTGAGGTTTTGAAAAGCAGCAACGATACGAGGAACAGAATGACTAATTTGCAACGCATATATCTCTGGCCTTAATTCATAGATAGAGGGAGGGGGTTCTCGGATCGGCAAAGTGGCGCGCGCTTTAGGACAAGGACAGCTAATGTAACGGAACAAGTAGCGCCGAGCAGTATTGGGCCAAGCTGGTCACGAATGCCGGACGTTCCTGATGCGAATGACGGTTACGATTGGGGAAAGTAGTCATGGCGGAGTGCTCTGTTAGGGGTCATCAGGCGACGTATCGCCTGACATGCTTACGTAAGCACGTGACGGCCAAGTTTATTCCAATCTCACGGATAACTGATTTCGGTCCCCGAGCCCTGACGGAGACCGAAATCAAAGAAGATCGGTTCAACCGAGTCTTATCCCAATGGCGGCATTCTCTTCTGGAGGTCCCATCCAATAGGAATATTTTGACGCTGTGGTGAAGAGCATCTGCATGTCCTCCGGAGACGGCGGACTCGGAGGCCCCGCCTGAGCAGGCTTCGCAATCTCGCGGAAGAACTCGTAGAGGCCGTGCTGAGTTACAGCGATTGTCACTGATGGAGCGGAGGTAGAGTTTCGTAATGCATGCTTCACGCCGGGAGGGACTGCCAGCGCCGTACCTGATGAGGCGGTCTGCCAACCCTTATGCGCGCCGGATTCCTGATAGACCTCGAGACTTCCCTCGAGCACATAGAAGACTTCGGAATCAGGGTGGCTGTGCAGGGGGATGATGATTCCAGGTGGAAGAATACCCTTGTAGAGACTGGACTGATTGGCTGTTTCTTCTGGTGCGACCAGAAACTGAAGCTGGACGCCAAATACATCGAATGTCTGATCGTCTGTGGGAGAGGATAGCGAATTGTGATTGCCGGGGGTCATTGATTCTCCAGAAATAAGTTCTTCTCCGATGAGACCTTCTGGGCCACTGTTTGGCGTGTCGAAACATTCGCTCTTGTTCCCAAACCTCAGGAAATCTCACTCATGGATATATCTTTGAGTAATGCCACACATTGGGCAATAGGGGAATCCTGCGATCCAGGAGAGGAGTGAGAACTCCGCTCCTGGATCGCAGTGTCAGGCGTTGGTTAAGGTCGACGCAAGGACTTGCTCAACAATGCGGACCGCCTCTGCCGTTGGGGTAAGTTTCGCTATCTCGCGAGCTGCCGCTTGGGCAGCTTCACGATAGGTGTCATGGGTGAGAACTTCCTGGACCGCTGCGCCGACGGTTGCGGCATTCGATTCGGCGAGTGGCACGACCGTTCCGGCTCCGAGGCGGGCGATCCGCATCGCGATGCCGGGCTGTTCGCTGGCGATTGGAATGGCGACCATCGGGACACCATTTTCAAGACAGTCCAGGGTGGTATTCAGCCCCGCGTGGAGGATGCACAGACTGGCTCGACGAAGAAGCTCTGTCTGGGGGGCATAAGGTACCAGCAAGACGTTGGCAGGCACAGCGCCGAAATCCTCCGGAGAGAGAGCATCTTTACCAAGGGCGACGACGGTCTGGGCATCAAGTGGAGCGCAAGCTTCGATGATGGCACTGAAGACGTGCTCCAAACGGTTCTGAAGCGTGCCGCAGGAGGCATAGATGAGCGGTCGACCATCAAGCCATTCCCAGGGGAACGGCACTTCTCGGGAAAGATGCTCGTCCTGAAGATGACCAACCATCTGCAGCGTTGCCGGCATCTGTGGACGAGGAAACTCGAAGATAGGTGGCTGCTGACAGATCTGTGCGAGCGGCGAGAAAGAATCTTCAAGTAGATTCATATATTCGGGAAGGTTCCACGCGCGACGCTGCTCGTTAACCACCTGGAGGAGCGTGGTCAAGGCTTGGTCAACCCCTGCCCACCCTTTGCGGTTGCGTTCGATACTTTCTGGAGTCGGATCATAAGCCCAGAGCATGACGGGGGGAGGAATGACGTCTTCGCGATTGACGATGAGCGCATTCGCAAGAGAGAGAAACGGAATCCCCACATACTCCGCGAGGGTCGCGCCACCGAATTGCAATTGGTCAACGACGAGAAGGTCGATCTTCTCGTGGTCGATGAGCTGCGGCAGGTCTCGGAACGATGTCCTGAAGAACAGAGCCATGCGCTCAACATAGTATGCGAAGGCAGCGGCGCCAGAGAGTTCGGCGACTTTCTTCATCGTAGGCTTGAGGGCACCAACCGGGTATTCGGCTTCAGCAAACGGAACAAAACGCAGTTCCGCGGAACTGATTGCCTCGCGAGTATCGAGAATGTTGAAGAAAATCACTTCGTGACCCTGCCGCTGAAGTGCTCTAGCAAGGACAATAGACGGGTTGAGGTGACCAGTAGCGTAGAGAGTTATGAAGCCGATGCGTGACAAGATCGATTACCTCAAGGAATAGTTTCCTGTACTCAGAATATCGTCTCCTCTGTATTCAAATCTTTACGATATTCCAAGTCGTGTCACAACTTATTCGAAACGAGCTCCGCTTGCGGCAAAGCGTCCATGCGCTTCTTGAGAAGTTGGTGGCGGTTCCCAACTATTCAGAAACTCTTCTACAAACAGGCCTATGTCAGGCGAAACAGCACCGCTATGATTGGGTGTCCCCTCCGATAGCCATTCCAGCTTGGCTCGTCTTTTGACGTTAGAAGATAATAAACTGATCGTTAGGATAATGGACGTTATAATAAGTTTCAAGCAGGAAGCATTTCTTGCTTGCAGATAAGATTTAGCGTGAATCCCTATTCGTGGCACGCGAGAAGTTAGCGACCCGGCTACCGATGGCCTCGGGAGATTCTTGATAGACCGCAGGTTCCCAATCCGGCCCATATAAGATTGCCGTATCAGGTTGACTGTGGAAGGTGTATGGCGATAGCGAGCAGCGGAAAACTAATGCATGACGAGAATGTTCTATATGGTGATGGACTAACATTGAATCGACTGATCGCCACGTCGAGTCGAGACAGCGTGTCTCGAACGCTCGGCAAGCAGTGCCTATTCAAGGTAATCAAGCCCGGAATATTCGATCATGGCCTAACAACAGCGCATATGATCCGATACCGTTACGCTTCCGGAGATATGATCCTCGCGCGCCGTCACACCGAAGAATGGGTCCGTTGGATCAGCGATTCCGAGATGTTGATGCTGGACTTGCCTGATGCGGCACTTCAGGATATCGCAGATGCTACAGATACGGACGATGTCGAAATAGAGGGGACGCCGTACCTCCACGACCGTCGCATCGCCTCGCTAATTCAGGCCGTTGAGGCGGAACAGGCGAGCGGCTTCCCATCGGGCAGGATATTCCTGGATAGCGTCGGAAGAGCTCTGGCGGCGGCGGTCATGCAGGCCAGGGGGACCCTCCGCAAACCATTGAGACAATGTTCTGCGCACCTGTCTCCGGTTCAGCTACGCCGAGTCACGGAATGGATTCACGCTCATCTGGATGACAATCTTAGCGTCACGGAACTCGCAGGGACGGCTGGGCTGAGTGCGGCGTATTTCTCCGACGCCTTTCGTAAATCTACAGGATGTCCTCCCCATCAGTTTGTTCTACGGGCTCGCTTGGAGCGAGCAAAAGGGCTTCTGAGATCCACCGACATGACGGTCACTGAGGTTGCAATGGCCTGTGGTTTTCAGAGTTCCCAGCAGCTTGCAAAGGTCTTTCAGAGACTCATGAAAATTACGCCGACCGGATATCGGCGCGAGTTTGCTAGCTGACACGGTATCTGCGATCAGACTCGTCGCCCGCTTGATCAGTCGTCGGCAATTTCCGGGGCTGCGACTAGTTTGGCGCACCATGATCGAATAGATCCGCAGTCCAAGAACCGCCTGGATCTTGAACGAACTTAGAACCTCGCGGAGTTGGCAGCCTCTTCCGAAATCTCTACCTTTCCCTTGAACTCGATGGAATCTGCCGAGTCGCCTATACCGATCACAAAGGTCCTGGGGGGCGATGTGTCAGTTCTTCAGGGCAAGATCCCAATAAGCGAAAGAACGATCGGTGAGCTCAATAGAGATGTGCCTGGTTTCGCCGGCTATTAGCGAATATCTAGCTAGCCTTGCTCCCAGATACATGTTGATTCCTGAGCATACAATCCATACGGGCGCGAACACTACTGCAGCTGCCGCCATACCTCTTGCACCTGCAGTGATCCGACCGACAGCAGCGAAGATTACGAGCAGCATCAGCCCTACCGCAACTACTTTGAGGGTGTGCATTGAAATCTCCTTCCGCCCAAATGGAAAGCAAATGTCAGGTGAGGCTCTGGACGCCTCACCCGACGTGGTTACTGTCCTTCTTTCGTGGCTACCCGATTTCGTTTTGTTATGTCAGACCAGCTTTCGTGGCGTAAGTACGTCTTCGAGCCCAATACGGCGCAGCATTTCGGCTCGGACACGGTCCATGACCATATTTGTCACTTCCGCTCCGTCTTGGCTCGGATCGATATGAACACGGAAGGGGCGTTTGCCGAAAGGAGTATCGACTACTTTGACGATTGCTTCTGCTACCGTGTCTGCATTCGCGTCGGGAGGTACGATGGAAGCAAAACCTTTCAGAACATCATCTGCAAAGTTCTTGTATGGGCCCGCCTTGTATTCCGCTACGCAGGCAGTATCCTCTGGCTTACCCGCATGGGCAAAGTGATTCGTTCCTCCCGTGAACGCACCAGGAACGATAATCGAGGTCTCGATGCCCCAACGGGTGAGTTCGCGGGCATAAACTACGGCCATCGCATCCATGCCAGCCTTTGCGGCAAAGTAGGGAGCAAGGTAGGGGGGAGTGCCGCCGGCGCAGCTGCTGCTGGAGACCCAGACCACCAATCCATGCTTTTGCTTGCGTAACTGAGGAAGAGCCGCGCGATTGACCCGCTGGGTGCTCAAAACGTTGACGTCATAGAGTTCGGCGAGTTGCTCCGGCGTAAACGCCTCTGCAGGGCCAAAGACCATATGACCTGCGTTGTGCATGACCACATCGAGTCTGGCATTGTCGGCAATAATCTTGTTAATTGCGGCATCCACGGATTCCTGCGACGCGACGTCCAGTTCGATTGTTCTTAGGTCAACGTTGTTCTCAGAGGCAAACTTCGCAGCGTCATCGACCTGCGGCTTGTTATGGCCAGCGGTATCGCGCATGCTCGCGTATACGATATGGCCCGCTTTTGCGAGGGCACGAGCTGTAAGTCCGCCGAAACCGCTGGAGGCTCCGGTAATCACAATGACGTACTTCACGCGGAATCACCTTTCTGTTCGTTGTGCTGCGTGGAAATTCCAGATTGCAAGAGGAAATGGATCGAAAAGGGGTATCTGTCAGGACATCTTCAAAATGATACGGGATCGAGCCTTGCCACTCGTCATTTGCTTTCAAACTGGGGCGTACCGGCTAGTGAACTTCCACGACTACCTTGCCGAATGGCCCTCTGTCCAGATGGTCCAACGCCTCGGGAAGAGCAGTGAAATCGTAGGTTGCATCGATGACAGGTTCGATCCTGTGCTATTCCAGAAAATTCAGAAGGTCGGTCATATGCCTTCGCGATCCAACACCAATCCCCTTAAGCTTGACCTCTGGAAAGAGCATGGATGCCACGGAAATATTCGACCAACTCGACTCCATGAAGCCGATGATGGCGATCTTTCCTCTCCATGCCGAAGCCGCGATGGAACGCTGAACCGACTCCCCGCCTACAACCTCGAGAATGTGGTCTACGCCCTTGCCCTCGGTAAGCGCTCTGACCGCTTCTTCCCAATCCGGATGCTTCGCAGTGTCGATGACTTCGTTTGCACCAAGTTCTTTGAGACGTGGAATTTTGTTCGCGCTTCTGGACGTCGCGATTACACGAGATCCACAGGCCCGGGCAAGCTGCAGGCCGAACAGAGAAACTCCGCCACTCCCTTGAACCAATACCGTTTCATCTGGCTCCAGATGTTCGTTGTCGAAGAGGCTCCTCCAGGCCGTCACGGCAGCAATCGCTAAGGTCGACGCTTGTGCCGGGGTCAGATACTCGGGATAACTGAGCGCCCCATCTTCGGAGAGCAAGACATACTCTTCCAGAACCCCTGGAAGAGGACCGCCAAGGGTGGACAGGCTGGCTTCATGAGTCGGTACGCCATCGAGCCACAATGGTTTGAAGATAGAAACAACTTTGTCCCCAGCTTTGAACCGTGTCACCTTATCTCCGACGGATACCACTTCACCAGCGAGGTCTGATCCGGGCACCATTGGGAAGGTGAGAGGAAATGGATACGATCCCTCGATGATCGCCTTATCCCTAAAGTTTAGAGAAACGGCGTCGGTGCGAACCAGAATTTGCTTTGGTCCGGGTTCCGGTTTAGGAGTGTCGACGAGATGAAGATTCTCTCGTCCTCCTTTTTCAAGCTGCCAACTTTTCATAAGTTCTCCGTGACTGAACGTTCACGTTCAGCAATTCAATGTCAAGTGAGTGGAGCGCGCTTATCGCTGTCCTTACGGTGATGAGCACTCGTCCAATGCGCTCGTGTTCCTGAACTCTCAGCTTCAGAGTCCCACCATCTGCAGGCTCTTTTCGTCGTACCGCTTCCCATGAATCTTCAGATCTGAGGCGGCCTTTTCGATATCCCGCAGATCCTCCGTCGTCAATTCCACATCAACGGCACCGATGTTCTCCTCGAGACGCGCCAATTTCGTGGTTCCGGGAATCGGCACGATCCAAGGTCTTTGTGCGAGGAGCCAGGCCAACGCGATCTGCGCCTGCGTAGCGCTCTTGCTTTCGGCGATCTTTGACAGCATTTCGACAAGAGCTTGGTTTGCTTTGAGCGCTTCCTTCGTAAAGCGCGGATTCGAGTTGCGAAAATCCGAACTGTCGAATGAAGTGTCGCTCTTGATCGCCCCAGTCAGGAAGCCCCGCCCCAAAGGGCTATATGGAACAAAACCGATTCCCAGTTCTTCCAGAGTGGACAGCACCTCTCCCTCGGGATCTCTCGACCAGAGTGAATACTCGCTCTGCACAGCCGTGACCGGTTGCACAGCATGAGCGCGACGAATTGTCTGGGCTGCGGCTTCCGAAAGTCCGAAATGCTTAACCTTGCCTTCTGCGATCAAATCTCGTACGGCACCAGCAACGTCTTCGATTGGGACAATTGGGTCGACACGATGCTGATAGAAGAGATCGATAGCATCGATCTTCAGACGCTTGAGAGATGCTTCCGCAACGGCCTTGATGTTTTTCGGGCTGCTGTCTACACCCACAGGCCACTCGCCGCCATTTGGGTCGTGCTTGAATCCGAACTTGGTCGCAATGACCACTTGATCGCGGATGGGAGAAAGAGCATCTCCAACAAGTTCTTCATTCTTGAATGGGCCATAAACCTCTGCCGTATCAAAGAAGGTTATGCCACGATCGACTGTTGATCGCAGGAGCGAAATCATGGCCTGCCGGTCTCCAGCAGGGCCATATGCCCAACTCATTCCCATACAACCCAATCCAAGAGCCGATACCTCTAGTCCATTGGTTCCAAGTGTTCGCTTCTTCATTGTTGTCCCTCGTTTCTGTTCGTTTGTTTACCGCTAGTCACCGGATTAGGCAACGATGTATCCGCCGTCGACGACAAGGCCATGCCCGCTGATAAAGCTAGCTTTGTCTGAGGCCAGGAAAAGCACGGACTGGGCTACTTCATCCGCCGTGCCGATACGCTCCGGAATCGTGGACTTCGCGAACTTCTGTTTGGCTTCTTCGCTTCCCCAGAGACGGTCCTGAAAGGGCGTGTCGATGATGCCCGGATTGACGGCGTTCACGCGGATGCCCTTCGGGAAGTATTCGAGGGCAGCGGTCTTCGTCAGTCCCATCACGGCATGTTTGCTGGCGATATAGGCAGCTCCATTTTTGAAGCCGATAAATGAGCCCATCGACGCATTGTTGATGATGACACCGTGTCCTTGTTTGAGCATGAGCTCGATCTCGTGCTTCATCGACCAGAAGACGCCTTTTACGTTGGTATCGATAATGTTGTCGTAGTTTTCGTTTGTCTGTTCAGTGAAGGGAGTGAAATCACCATCTGTACCGGCATTGTTGAACGCAATGTCGATCTTGCCGTACTTCTTCACGGCAACGCCGAGAAGGTTCTGAATCTCCTCTTCTTTTCGGACATCAACCTGCGCGAAGGTCGCCTCTGCACCTTCCTTGATGAGGGCCGCCGCAACAGCCTCACCCTCCTTCTTTCGCCGCGCACCAAGAACGAGCTTGGCTCCCTCACGCGCGAATGCGCGAGCTGCCGCTTCTCCCATACCAGACGATGCACCTGTGATTACAACGACCTTACCTTCGAGTCCAAATGTGCTTGCCATGATTACGTCTCCGTGTTGAAGTTGATTTGCTATTGATTTGCCAACTCAGCGGCAGTCTCGATGACGCCGCCGATAGCAATATGCTTGTGAAGTGTCGAAGCTACCGGACCTCAGCGAAGTCCCCGTCTGGGACCGGTGCGTCCAGCTCTCGCAGAACGCATGCACGTTTCGAGAGCCACACCTGATATTGTGTCGGCCAACCCTCAAAGCGGTCGGAACCTTGTTGATCGAGCGTTCGCCGGGCGTGCAAAGGCCAGTTTGGGTCGGCGAGCGCCTCGCGAGCAATTGCTATCAAGTCAGATTGGCCGCTCGAGAGTATCTGCTCGGCTTGCTCCGGCCTCGTGATCAGACCAACAGATGCTGTTGTCACCCCGGCAGTCTTCCGCACGCTCTCTGCGAACGGTACCTGGAAGCCATAGCCTCGGGGCGGAATGCCTTTGGGCGAGATGCCCCCAGAGGAAAGGTCGACGACGTCGACTCCGATCTGACGGAGATTTTTCGCGAACTCGACGGTGTCGTCGATTGTGACACCGCCTTCAACATAGTCGGTGGCTGAAAGCCGGACGAACATAGGCAAATGATCCGGCCACGCACTACGCATCGCTTCGGCAACTTCCAGTGGAAAGCGGAATCGAGCCTCACGGCTGCCACCATATTGGTCGGCACGGTGATTTGAGAGAGGAGAAAGGAAGCTATTCAGGAGATATCCATGCGCCGCATGCATCTCTATGACCTCAAAACCGGCCTCTAGTGCGCGGCGAGTTGAAGCCACAAAGGAACCTTTAACCTGTTCTAATTCAGAGATTGAAAGCTCAGCTGGTCTCAGCCAGCCTTCGTCAAAGGGCAGTGCACTTGCACCAACTACATCCCAGGGCTTTTCACCTACCCTGAACTGAGCTTCCGTTAAGGGACCACCACCTTCCCAGGGACGTTGGACGCTGGCCTTCCGACCAGAGTGCGCGAGTTGTATGGCCGGGATCGCTCCATGCTTCTTCAGGAAAGAAGCGATGCGTGCAAGCGGAGCTATCTGCTGATCGAACCACAGGCCGAGGTCTCCATGCGTGATTCGGCCTCTCTGTTCTACCGCTGTGGCTTCCGCCATGACGAGCCCCCAGCCTCCTAGGGCGAACCTCCCAAGATGTACGAAGTGGAAATCGTCTGCTACGCCATCTTTTGCTGAATACATACACATGGGCGAAACCATGGTGCGGTTGGCAATCGTAATGCTACGAAGCGTGATCGGTTCAAAGAGCTTCGCCATATTGTTCCTTTCGATCAGTTTGCCGGAATAAGATCAGGCAACTTATATCTATGAGCCAATAGAATGATTGGCTCATGTTGAGGCCAACTTGAATGAACATTGCTTGGAGATTGCGTTCCACCAGCACGTGCCCGTGAGGGGCAGCCTCGTTGGTCTTAGCTGTTGAATCTGTCCCAGACGAGTTTCTCTTGCGCGTCCATGCGTCCCACGCTCTGAACGTTTAGCATCCAGCCGGGGTACTCTTGCGGAAGAGCACTGACTTCGTCCAGCTTCTTGATCTCGTCTTCCGTCAGGTGCACGTCGAGGGCCGCGATATTGTCCTGGAGTTGATCGAGCCGTTTTGCTCCGAGCACAATCGAGGTCACAAACGGGCGCGTCAGAAGCCACGCAAGCGCAATTCGTGCGGGGGTGCAGTCGTGTGCCTGAGCGATGGGAACCATCACATCCATCACGTTCCATGCACGCTCCTTATCGACAATGGGAAAGTCGAACTCCGAGCGTCGCGAACCCTCCGGCTTTTGGTTGTTCCGGCTGAACTTCCCGGACAGCAAACCACCTGCAAGGGGACTCCAGACCAGCAACCCCGTCTTTTCGGCTTGAAGGAGGGGAGCAATTTCGCGCTCCAAATCGCGACCGGCGATGGAATAGTATGCCTGTATGGTTTCGAAGCGATTCAGGTCATGAAGCTTCGATATACCGAACGATGTGGCAATCTTCCAGGCCTGCCAGTTCGAGACTCCGATATAGCGAACCTTTCCTTGGCGGACCAGATCATCCAGCGCGCGCATGGTCTCTTCAAGCGGGGTAACATCGTCATTGGCATGGATCTGATACAGGTCAATGTGGTCGGTTTGTAGCCTCTTCAGGCTCGCTTCCACAGCATCCATAATGTGCCCCCTGGACGCTCCCATATCGTTTGGCCCTTGGCCAACCCTGGAGTAGGCCTTGGTTGCGATGACTACATCCTTGCGGGGGATATTGAGATTTTTGAGCGACTGCCCGAGAGTCAGCTCGCTCTCTCCATCCGAGTACACGTCTGCAGTGTCGAAGAGGTTGATACCGGCATCGAAAGCAGCCTTTATGAGAACATCCGCGCCCGCCTGATCGACGCTACCGATCGCCTTGTAGAATCCCTGCCCCGCGAAGGTCATAGTCCCGAGCGAGACCCGTGAAACCAGAAGTCCAGTGTGTCCGAGTGTCCTGTATTCCATAGTGGTTCTCCTTAACCTTCCTCGTTATCGCCTGCAAGGTATAGCCCAAAACGCAGGCGCTAGCGGACGTGCGAAGTTAACTTCCAACGTCCATCAGTACACATGAATAGAGTGAATTCGATATGCATTCGACCATGCTTTTTTCGGATGAGTATCATGCGACATGTGCATGATCCACCGAGTTATCATGCACAGAACAGGAGAAAGGACTTCGGGGCCCGGTCAGAGTGAGATTGAAAGTTAATTTGAACAGGGCATTTGATCGAGAAGGGACCAGCAAACGAGTCGGCCGTAATATGGTGGACTCTTGTGCAGCCGTTGTTTGTCGAGGCTTTTCTTAACAGCAAGGATGATCACCCCGTACTGACAAACACGTCCTTTCTCGTCGGAGTACGCATTGATATGATCGAGACGATGCGCTATCCGCATATAAGCAAGTTGGACTTGGATCTTCTCTACTACCTGACTGTCCTTCTTGAAGAGAAGCATGTGACCCGTGCTGCCAAACGCTGTTTCCTCAGCCAGTCAGCGATGAGTCGTCATCTCGAGAGCCTTCGCGACTCTCTGGGAGACGATCTCTTGCTTCGTAACGGCAAGACACACGAACGTACGGCACGAGGCGAAAGACTCCTCAGGGAGCTTGAGCCTCTGCTTCCTCGACTAGAAGAAGTTTTGCAGGGCCGAGGCTTCGACCCAGCGAACAGCCAGGATCGCTTTCAAATGGCGATGACAGACTACGCGTGCGTCGTGTTACTGCCGGAACTCATCCGACGCATCACCGAGGTCGCGCCCAAGTCTTGCATTGAAGTGCTTCCCTGGAGCGAACGCAGCTTTGAGGAACTGAGTAATGGGCGTCTCGACACCGTCATTACGGTTGCAGGCATTGGAGCGCATCCCAGCTTACATATTGAAACAATCTTTGCGGATAAGTTTGTCTGTGTAGTGTCAACGAAGCACCCGTTAAACACCAAGGGGGTGACACTACAGCAGTACCTCAAGTACCGGCATGCGGTAGTCGCCGTGATTGCTGGCCAGCAGACGCTTGTTGACCGTCCACTGAGCGATCTTTCGCTAAAACGCGATGTTGGTCTCACACTTCCTTTTTTCGCCCCAGCTGTCGCGGCAGTTGCAAACAGTGATCTTATTCTCACGGTACCGCGTAGACTTGCCAATCAAATGGCGCGACTTTCTCATGTAAGAGTGATGGCCGCTCCGAGTGAGATCAAAGGGTTCCGATACGAAATGATCTGGCACCCTCGTTTGGACGACGATCCCGTCCATCGATGGTTTCGAGGACAAGTGAGAAATCTAGGGCAAGACATGAGCCGAGTACGCCCGAAGCCACAACGTGGCCCGCGAACCGCCTAACTGCAAAGCCTCGCAATTTAGCATGAAATGTTTACACGTTCACGAATGTTTACAGAGGGCGGTATGCATTATTTACATGAGGTGTATACAAAGAATGCATAACACGGGAGGATGAGTTCAGGCTCTAATCAGCAGAGGAGGCTTAGTTATGTCGGAACTGCTGAAGGGTAAAGTTGCTATTGTCACCGGTGCCGGTCGTGGCATTGGCGCTATGATCGCCCGTCGATTTGCTAAAGAAAGCGCGAAGGTCGTCGTCAACTATGCGAATAGCGCAACAGAAGCCAGTGCTGTGGTGGCTGAAATTGTCAAGGCTGGCGGCGAAGCGATTTCCGTAAAGGGCGACGTCAGTAAGAAACAGGATTGCATTGCAATCTTCGATGCGACGGAGAAGGCGTTCGGTAATGCTGACATCCTCATCAACAATGCAGGTCTCATTCTCTACAAGCCTCTCGCTGCCGTAGCCGAAGAGGAATATGATCGGCTGTTTGCAGTCAATGTCAAAGGAACGTTCCTGACCTGTCAGCTTGCGGCGACTCGGCTGAAAGAGAAGGGCGTTATCGTCAATTTTTCATCGTCGACTACTACACTCGCTCTCCCCACCTATGCAACCTACGTTGCAACCAAGGGAGCGGTTGAGCAGCTTAGTCATGTCTTTGCGAAGGAGATGGGTGCCAAGGGGATTCGCGTAAATGTTGTTTCGCCTGGACCGGTAATGACAGATCTTTTTACGACCGGCAAGACCGAAGAGCAAATCAAGCATATGGCGAGCCTTTCCGCTTTCAATAGAATTGGCGAGCCAGTTGACATCTCGAATGTCGTGACATAGCTTTGCTCTGATGAAGCCGCGTGGGTATCAGGCCAGAACATACGTGCTAATGGAGCACTGATCTAACAGTCGCTCAAAAAACAATCCTCTCAAAAATCAGATTTCATTCAAGCGGTATCTAGTTTCGCGTCAGATAGGGGTAAGTGTTCCGGGTGGTTGAAAAATTATACATGAGGCAATGCCGCTCATGGCTGGGAGTTGCTGCTTGGGATCCTTACTTGTATATACCAGCCGCGGCTGATCGGTCTCTGCTCGTCGTTGAAGGAGAAACTTCTTGCATGGACCAGTGTCGTCATAATCTTTGTTGCTGTTGTTATCTACGACACGACGACATGGTTCCCGGGCCTTGCAGCGAGGGGTGCCGCTTCTCCAAGGTTCGTTCGCGCATAGTACGGTTGAACAACCGCAACACGGACTCCGAAAGTTCTGAGCTCATGGTCCATCGTTTCAGACAACGCCTCGAGTGCATGCTTGTCTGCTGAAGAAACAACCATGTAGGGCGCAGGAACGAATCCGGCCATTGAGCTGATATTGATGATTCGGCCTTGCCTTCGGCTTCGCATGCCCGGCAAAACCGCGCGGGAAAGACGTAGTGTGCCTAAGACATTCGTTTCGAACAAGTTTTTTGCTTGCTTGACCGTGGTTTCTTCAACCGGCCGTATGTTTGAGGGCCGGCCGTGTTGACAAGGACATCGATGCGCTCTACCCGGCCAACATGCTATCAATCGTAGCCACGGAATCACGGTCTTTTGCTGATCGTCCAGAAGCTCACGAGATGCGCCGCTCATGATGGCCAATTCGCTGTAGTCAAAGGTTGAGAAGCGTGATGCATCCAGTGTTGGAGCATCCTTCCGTGCGTTGGTGGAACCATTATGCTGATTGCTAAGCGTGATTGTGCGGGGCATGAGCTCAAAGGCCACGACGGACACTCCTGCCGGCCCAAGTCGCTCCGCATACTCCCATGCTACGAACGGTTTACCCTAGCATGGTGGAGATGAGCTTCCGGGCTGCCAAGCACGCGCCCGGAGAATCGGAGGTCCGACGCGTTGGTGCCTCACACCGCTTGCTAGGAAATGCGAGGATGACAGGGATTTCTCGTCTAAACATCAGATTTTTCGTCTTGCTTATGTGCATGTCCGGCTGCAAGCGAGATCGTGCGGTCGGCGGCTTCTATCCCCGCATCCAGATTGGCCCGGACGCCACGATGCAGCCGCAGGGGGAGCGCTCTTTGTATCAACCGCCACTGCCGTCCTTCTTTCATTATTTTAAAGGTGCGACCTCAGCAAGTGCCACGCATTTTGTTCGGGCTTCGCAGTCGGCCCCAGCGCATATAGCGTTTTATCTTGAAGGAGATCTTGAGACTGGCAGGCAACTCAGCTATTGCGGGGCGACTTCGGCAACATCACGCTTAAGAAGACCTGCTTCTACCATAGATCCTTCGATGTCAACCTCGACACGATAGCGATTGGGCACTACGACGGGGAAGCGGAACCTGCGATGCAGACAGTCGGGCCACCCATGGCTACAGAGCCCCCTACGTCCTTTGCGTTGGTGCGCATCTATTGCGACAGTGATGGTGCTGTGGTGTTGACCGGCAACTACGAGGCAAACGGGACATTGCGCAGCCTGCACCTTGATCACACTCGCTCGGGCACTCGGCTGTTTCGTCAGAATGATGGGATTTATATGGACCCACCTTCCTCTCTGCAAATGCGCAGTGCACCCAATCCGGTCACCGCAGGCTTGCCACCAGCACTCGAACCTGCTGCGTCCATACAATCCTTACGGCTTCCTGCAGCGCCTTTGCCGGTCCTAATGAATGTCCTCTTTACAAGCTATGAAGATGGATCGCTCATACGTGAGGATATGCTCACACAGGCAGAAAATGGCATCGCAATGTCGACCAAGACGCGCTACCTGCGCCCCTCGGTCGTGGACGAACAGCGCCAAATCGAACCGAGCTGCAATGTACAGTTGGGAAAGCAACGTGCGGCGCAAATGCGGACTGTCGAGTGACACGTAGAGCCTGGTCATGTGTCCAGCCCGAGCGATGAAATGGCCATGTGCGGAATTGGCAAAGATCGCTGAAGTAGCGGCTTGATTATGCAAATCTTGAGCAAAGCTCATGCGGGGCGTAGTACCTGAAACCCCCAGTTTCAGCACTGGCTCGATGTCGGATCTGTCGAACAGGAACCTATGGCAGTTACACCACGATCGGGATTGAAGGCGGAGTCGTAATTCTCGATTCGATTCAAGACGACAGCTTTCCCGCTGCACCGAACTATCCAGGCGATATGCGAGCCGGTATTGGTTTGGACGACGATCGAGGCGATGCTGGAGAGGATTGGAGAGGAGATGCGGTCCAGTGCGTTGAGCTTGCCGGTCCAATCTTCTGGCCGCAAGCCTCGATCAGTTCGGTCCTGGCAAAGGACTAAGCTGCGTCGGGAGCAGTCGTTGCTCGAAGACCGGCATCCTCTGCAGATGGGTTAATGTTCTGTTCTGCTCGAAACTTAATCGCGTTAGAACGTTCTACATCGGATCTCGGTATAGCGATTGGGCGGAGGCTTCGTGGAAGACAGCATTCAGGAAGATGAGAAGAAATCGAAATTCCCCCCGAGTCTCGACGATTTGTGGGCCGATCACATGAAGAGCTTTACTGCTGTTCCCCCTCAATATGGATTTCGACCGTTACCCCAGCTACAGTTGTTGATAAGGACTAGTCTTGAAAGGTCGTCCGTTGCCCTCGAAAAATCGGAAGAGGAACCTAAGGACCCGCCGCCCGTTGAAACCGATTAGCCAGAGGTAGTGCTGTGGCCGCACGCGGGCTCGCAAAACGAGTCCCGCTACAAGGTCCCGACAACGTTGAACGAGGGAAGCAAATCCGGGAGACCGACAGGGTTGGCCACGGTTTCGGAATACGGGGATGCACGAGCGGAAAGCCGCCCGTACATCCCCATGTTCTTGTTTAGAAAGTGAAGAGGGCTTGCACCTGAGCGGTGCGTGGGTTGAAGTTCTGACGTGAAGACGATTGCGTACTCACAATCTTGCCGAAGTTTGCATTATTGATGTCGGTTACCGGATTGCCGCGTCCCGCGCGATTCAAAGCGTTGAATGCATCCGCACGGAACGAGATATTTCGACCTTCGCCTAAGCCAAACCCTTTCTCCAGGCCGATATTCTCGTAAGCGTACCCAGGACCTTGAAGACCTGGCAGAACCGAGGGAACATCGCCGGTAGTCAAGGCCACGTGGTTATTCGACGTATATGGAACATGGGTGAATGCGGCTGGATTCAAGTACAGAGGTCCGTTGTTGTGCGCAGTGTCGATGAACCCTTTCTGATTGAGTTTGATCGGAGCACCCGTAAATCTGGGACGACTCGTCGCAAAGATGCCGTTTGCCACGAAGCTATCGGTGATAGTCAGAGTATCTCCCGACTGGTAGATACCATTGGCTGCCAGCTTCCATCCTCCCGCGATCCAGTCAAGTGGTCCATGAAGGCTTACCAGCTTGCCCTTTCCGAGGGGGAGTTCGTAGATGGCAGTAATTTTGAAGATCTGCGGAACATGAATGAAGGACGCCTCGGCTTTAGTCGCCTTCCGGTTGTAGATGTCTTGAATTCCAGTATTGGTGTTGGTAAGGGTCTTCGACCACGAGTAGTTGGCGAAGATCGAAAGACCATTGTTCATCCTCTTGGTGAGAGTTGCCTGCATGGCATCATAGCGAGACCACCCCACACCTGGGTCGAACAGGGTGACGCCTCCACCATTGAACTGCGGATACGGCGCCAGCGCCTGCGCCACGGTGCCCGAAAAGCCCGGATAGGGACTCGCAATCTCAGGATGCAGGGCGATGTTATCCAGGAGAGCATCTCCATATTGCGAAAGAGCACCCACCGGAAGCTGGTTCATCTGGGTCAGTCCACTCGCGCGAATCCGGCGGGCGGCATTGCCGACGTAGTTGATCTGTCCGATCATGCCATGCCCAAGGTCCACCTGCATACCTGCGGTGTAATTCCCGTAGTAGACGGGTTTGGAGCCTGCCGGATTGTTGACGGTAACACTCTGGCGATTCAACTGCGTGGGATCGTAGTTGGGAAGGGAAGTCAGAGGGGAAGGGTATGGGTTGCTGAGCCGTCCGACCGCAATGTCTGAAAAAGGTTGCGGATTGGTGGTGGAGTTTAGAGCAATCGATGCAGAGTAACCCGTCGTCGGAGGGAGAGTCTGTCCTTGAAACGGCTCAGCGCTATACACGGGTGCCTGTGTGTTCACGCCGAAGCCAGCCCTGAAGACCAGGCGGGGAGTCGGGGTATACGCGAATCCTATCCGGGGAAGGATCATCGTCCACGCAGTGTCTTCAAAACTCTTCTTCCCAAGCTGGCTCGCAAAGACCAGCGCCCCTGGCCGGCCTCCCGCGCCAGTGTTCGGAACCGAGAGGTCGACACCGCTCCACTGTCCGTTCGTCTCGTAGAGTTTTCCAATAATCTCCCAGCGAACTCCAAGGTTGAGGGTAAGGTGCGATGTCGCCTTCCAATCATCCTGAATGTAAAGTCCGCCCTCACGGCGACGGTAGTGCTGGTTGCCAGCGTAGGCAGTACTCGAGATGGAGTTCAGTTGCCCCAGGAGGAAGCTGGCAAATGCATTTCCTGCGAAGTTCGTCGTAGAGGGGCCATCATCGGTCATTGCATTGCTAAAGGAGAACGTGCCCGGTGCGTTGGGGTTGGTCCAGTTTGTCAGATAGAAGCGCCCCTCAAATCCCGCCTGCAGTTGGTGAGCACCGTGACTCATGTAAACCTGGTCGATCAACATGAAATCAGAGTTGCCGCGTAACTGTCCCTGATACGATCCAGCGATGCCCAACGTGTTGGTTCCCCCGGCAAGAGATGTGCCCCCGGCAAAAGCAATGGTTGGAAACCCAAACCCGCTATAGTTGGGAATCCCCAGTTTGGAAGCCCAGTTCTGGTTCGGCTGGACAGCGTCGAAAGCGATGGGCGCACGGAAATACCCCATCCCAAAGTGGTTCGAGATGCTCGAAGAGAGCGTCCAATAGTGGTTGATTCGGGCTATCTGTACCCCTGGGAAAGATTGGTTGTAGGCCGTGTCGAGAATATTATTGTCGCTGGGCTGTGACCAGTACTGGCCAGTTCCGTTGATGGTCTCTCGGTAGCTGTAGTTATAAAGAACAGAGAGTTTTTGGTTCGATGTCAGTACTTGATCCACTTTGGCTGTAATGAAATGCTGCGACAGGCCAGGGTTTGTCGTTGTTGCGATATTGCTGACGACCTGGTTCCCGAGATAATGCTGTGGCCATGTCAGTTTGAGCAGGTTTGCGGCAACCGGGTCAAAGAGCGAGGGCGAGATCTGATTGTTCGGAAAGGGCTCGCGAGCAAGGCCATTTGTCTTAGCCGTCAGCCCGGTCAAAGGATCAGTCTGTCCCGCGCTTAAGACGCGCGTCGTTGCGGGGTTATAGATCTGCCCAAATGCCACTGGGCGACCGAGGGCGTCTGTCGTGGCAACTTGCCCCGACCGCGCGTCGTTTACCAGTCCCGGGTTCAGCCACGCGGAAAAGTCGCCGCTGAGCATCGCCGGAGTCGGCATGGTGATATTGCCTCCGCTGAGCGCCAGATTGTTTCTGTGATCGCTTTCGTAATTGAAGAAAAAGAAGGTCCTGTTCCTGCCGTCATAAAGCTTCGGAATGTAAACTGGCCCGCCGATCGTACCGCTGTAGAGATTGAACCGTTGCTTGGAGCGCGCTTGCCCCGCCTGCTTCGCTGAATAGCTGTTCGCATTCAGATCCTCATTTTGCAAGATGGCAACCAGGGAGCCGTGCAGGCTGTTCGTGCCTGATTTGAGGCCAACGTTGGTGACAGCGGTTCCTCCACCATTGTATTGAGCTCCCATGACGCCAACCTGGAGATTCATCTCCCTGACGGCATCCACACTTGCGCCCTCCTCTGCGGTGTCCATCGTGCCCAACGGAAGGCCTTCGTAGTAGATTTCGTTCTGCTTGGTCTGGCCCCCGTTAATGGATCCGGTAAAGGAGACGCCTGTGGCTCCTGGCAAATTGCTGTAAATATATTGCGAGATGTCTCGCTCATCACCTGATGCCAATGCCGGCCAGTCCTTCATCTCCTTTTCGCCGATGATGTAGTTAATCTGCGTCGAACCGGTCTCGAGGAGTTGTTCATCTCCAGAGACGGTGACCGTGTCGGACGAAGATGCAATATCAAGCGTCAGGTCGACTCCGAGAAGTTGGGCGACGTGGAATGTAACGCCTTTGACGACAGCCTTGTTAAACCCTTGATGCGTCGCCGAAATGTCATACGGACCGGGAGGTAGCGAAGGAAGGTTGTAGACGCCCGCCCCGGTCGTCGTGGCGTTATACGATACGTGCCTTTCGAGGTTGAGGGCAACGACCTCTGCACCAGCAACCGCAGCACCAGTCTTATCCGTAACCGTTCCGGTGAGTCCCGCTGTGGAGCCTTGTTGTGCGAATGCCAGGGGATGGACGAATAGAAGCAACAAAGAGATCGATTGAGCAATGCAACTCAACCAATTTGGGAGCGCCTTGCTCATGATATTCGCCTTCCGCTTTGATTGCAGCAGCGGCGATGCCTCCGCGGCGATCAAGCCGGATGATCGAATGAAGTGCATGAAGTGATGCATTACTTTCCTCCGAAAGAAATCATGACAGTGTTGGAAGAGACAACCTGAGGGAACTTTTTTGCGGACGTTCCCTCGCACGAGAGTTGTTGGCGTAGGGCCATCATCATCCGGCAGTGTCCCGTCTGGAAGGAGGTTTACAGGAGATTACGCAGGGAGCCCCTTGGGAATCGGGAGGTTGGGGCAGAGGGACTCGCTTCGATTCATCGTTCAGACACAGTCGCTTGATAAGATCGTTACGCAGCAGTAGGCCTTGGCATGATCCTGGATGAAAAGTTAGAGGACAAAGCGCAGACTCCAGCGGCAACTACGACGTCGGATTCTCGCTGGATTGCAGTTGAACGAATTATTGCCAGCCGGAACTTTGCGAAGTCGGGCCGTTTAAGTGCCTTCCTGTCGTACGTTGTTCAGTGTGCTATCGAGGACCGTACGGAAGGGGTCTCAGAGCAACAGATCGGGATCCACGTTTTCGGCCGGACGCCCGGATACAATCCTGCCGACGACAATATTGTTCGCACTTCGGCTCGGCAGCTTCGCCAGCGTCTGGCGCTCTACTACCAGGAGGAGGGAAGCTCCGACACTCTCCGGGTGGAAATTCCGCGGGGAGGATACATCCCTGCCTTCCACACTTCTGGAAGTCAGCTGGTGGAATCGGTGGCCATACCGCCGCCCGTCACCGAGCCTCAGAGCGATGCTGCAGATGTGCCCATCTCTCCAGCAAGAGTCTCTCGGACGTGGCTGAATGGATTGCTGCTCTTGCTCCTCGGGGCTGCACTTTGCCTGGGAATTGAACGAGGGATCTCGTTGTACCGGATGCGTTCCTCGGTCACCGATCCTCTCTGGCGTGAACTATTCTCCGGCAGTCAGACGACCATGTTCGTGCCGGGCGACGCCGGTCTGAACCTGTTCAACAATGAGGCTCACTCCTCAACTCACCTAGCGCTCAGGGACTATATCGGCGGCGGCTGGATCTACTCTCCGGCGGCGAAGTCACCAGGTTTTGCCGGTGGCCCGGTTGCGGCTCGCCGCTATGTCAGCATTTCGGATCTCGAACTGGCAAGCGATCTCAAGGGACTCGCTCGATTTTCTCGTAGTCGCTACAGGATCAAGTTTCCACGTGGTTTAGCGGCCGAAGATTTTCGCGATGCAAACGCCATTCTTGCCGGATCCCCGGTGTATAACCCCTGGGTTGAGATGTTCGACGCTCATCTCAACTTTCACATTATGTACAACGGCGAAGGCGATAGCACGATGTACGTTGTCAATCGCGAACCGGTCGGGGATGAACCGTCTACCTACAAAGTTGAGCCTGCTCGGCAGGGGTTTGGGTACATTGCTCTCACCGACAACCTGGAGGGCGATGGCAAGGTTCTCCTGATAGAAGGCACGTCCCACCTGGGAGTAGACGCCGCCATTTCATTTCTCTTCAACGATGGGAAGATGGCTCCGATCATCTCGAAAGCAAAGGTAAGAAATAAGCCTCTATCAAATTTTGAGGTACTGATCGAAGCTAACTTTTTGAAGGGCAACAGCGGTGAATCGACGGTGCTGGCTACACGGTTTTATCCGAAGTAGCCAGCCGCAAAGATAGCCAGAGCAGATGTTAGTGAATCAGAGTTATCAACGAACGTCTTTCTTTTTTTCTTTTCTTTGTTTTGCAAATACCAAGACTTGATTGGCTACAGGGCGTTCGCGTCCAATGATTCCAGTTTGGATTGGTGAGTTCAGAATGCGGGGCTTGCCATCCGGACCTTCGGCAACGAGGGTTGTGGAGCCGCCGCCATCGAAATTGATGGCATCGCTGGCGCCTAGCACAAGAAGCAATTTGGACAGATCATCAAGGGGCATTCCCACGCTCGCTGGCTGGCGGCCATCGACGGTCACAATCCACGCGCGCTTGCGGTTACGAGATAGTGCGAAGATCGTTCGCGGCTGAGGGGTGGTCGCATAGGTAAGTGTTGAGGCCCGGATTTTGCCGTTGTCCAGCATTCGGGGACCCGCCGCCACGCCATCGGAGAAGCCTTGCGGGCAGCGTTGCCCATCAACGATCAGGGCCTTCGCGTGGTTGAAGCACAGCATTGAGTCCACACGGTCATCCAGATGCTCTTCGACAGGCGACACCGTTTTTCCGTCGACGATGACCGCGCCGGATACATTCACCGGCTCCCCCTCGTGTGGGTAGAAGTCGTCGGCTCCCTTGTGTCCCCCCTTGAACGGTAGAAAATAGCTCGCGTTGATAGCGAGTTGAGCGTGATGATCGGCGAGGTAAGTGCTGGTCAGGTGCGCGACATACTCCATCCCCTTGCTGGTATCGCCAGGAGTAACAGCAAGACTCATGCCTTTCTTTCGCAGATCGAGAGCAACAATATGGATGTGCTGCGGCTTGTCGCCTTGTAGCGTCTCCTGTGTGTAGACGATTCCGGGAAACAGTGTTTCGCTTCCCGATCGGTCCCCATTCTGCGCAAGAGAACTGGTGGTTGCGAGCAAACCTCCCCAAAGAATAAGACCCAGAGAGATGGCCTGTTTCACGATAGGCGCCTTTCGGCCACCTCCGATGAGGGCGAGACGGGGCGTCTTGCTTGGATCGTAGCTAACTTGGACCCCGGTCTTGGACGAGATGCCACTTGTGGTTGTATTGCTCAATGGCGCCGTCCAATCGGTTTCACGAGCGTCGTCTGTCGACTGTATTCGGACGGAGGGCAAAGTACGGGGTAGGGAATGGGCATTCATCTCGCAATTCTTCATTTGGGATAGAGTCGAAGATCTTGATGGAGACTCTGATGTCCCAGTCATACCGGAGAGCGCCTGATCTTGGCAGGTAGTTCACAGAAGACTACATCGGTGAAATCACGTGGAATCAGATTTTGGGCTATTTGTAATATCTCTTGGTTGTATGTCACCAAGGTCGTCACTGCCAGCATCCAAGTGCGTCAGATGAGACATGAACCGCTCCTCGTAGGAGCGTGCGCTCAGATCCGCCCAGCGGTTTCCGTCGATCAGTTGCGCGCAGGTGCGGCAAGCGGCGCACTTGGTGTCACAGAAGCAGACGAACGTGTCTTGAAGCTTCATCGAAAGCGGAGCGATGTCATAGATGCGGACTTCGACTACCGCGTCACTGCAGAAAGTCTCATCGTGGGTGATGTGTCGGAACGATCTTGGGGGTCATCCAGTGCTCCTGGGAGGATTTGAGTTTGCTCTGAAAGGCAGGGATGGATTTGGCAGACACCCAGCCTGTACTGTAAATATGTACCTACATCGGGGATGAAGCGATGGCGATTACCACTCTTTCCAGCCGGGAATTCAATCAGGACGCCACGAAGGCAAAGAAGGCTGCCCGGCGGGGACTGGTGTTCATCACCGACCGGCGTCAGCCCACGCGTGTGCTCCTGACCATTGAGGAGTACCAGCGGATTACCCATAAACGGGAGAGCATCGTGGATCTGTTGGCGATGCCGGAGGTCGCAGAGATAGAATTTGATCCGCCGAAGCTGCAGGGCAAGCTGTGTCGAGAGGCGGATCTGTCCTGATGTGTCTGCCCGACACGAATGTCATCTCGGAACTGCGTAAGGCGAAGTCTGCCAAGATGGATCGTCACGTCAAGGCATGGGCAAAGAAGGTCGATCCTGGCTCCCTGTTTCTGTCTGCCATTTCGATTTTGGAACTTGAATTCAGCATTCTTCTGGTGGAACGGCGCGACCGAGCGCAGGGAGCATTACTTCGTGCGTGGATGGAATAGCATGTTCTCCCCGCGTTCGGAGCGAGACGCGTTGATTGCGGCGACCGCCTATGTCCATGGCGTGACGGTAGTGACGCGTAACGTAGAAGATTTTCGACCAACAGGCGTAGTGATCCTGAACCCCTGGTTGCCAACACCTGGCTAGATCTCCCTGTAGCGTTTCCTCGGAGCGTCTCTGCGTATCCAATACCTGGGCGTTTCCGTTCTTCCATTGCATCAGGTTGGCGATCGTTCGATGCGTGACGTGAAACGTGAGTTCAAGCGCCAGCGATCGTCGTCTTCGCGCTGTGTCGGATGGTAGCGTTGCATGTCTCTGGCTGTCCCCACAGATGGCACGCATATCGCTCACCCACGCCACGCTCGCATGAGTGCGGGAACAATCAGAGCTTAGATCCGTCTCGGCATTCGGGATACGCTCTGAAAACGGGGCATATATGGGAGCCTGAAAGAGTGCTCGGGCTACCTCGGCAAGGTATTTAGAGCGAGAAGGCGTATTCCAAACCCGCGAAGAAGACGAAAGCCGCTTAATGACAGCACCTTTTCTTTCGGGTGTCAGCAGCCTGCAGGCTGCGTTTCTCGTGTCTTCGACTCCTTCCAGGAGTATCTCCCCGCGCAGCGCCCATTTATTAGAATGCCCGCCAAAGACAGCTTATTTACCAAGTGCTGCCGACTTTTCTTGATCAAAAAATGAGCAGCCAAAATGTTCTTATCTCAGGGCATTTCGGCACTTCTTTTTCATTGGACTCCGGTATGCTGCGAATCAAGACCACACTGTCATCTCTATGGGCGAGTTTCCAATATCCAATGAATCAATTGTCTGGGCGGGCTTGAACTCGCTTGCAGACGAAGACCTGTTGGCGCGCCTGGTTGCCGGAGACCATGACGCGCTTGCCGTGCTCTTCGACCGATACTACTGTCTCATCTACTCGATCGCGGTTCGTATCCTCCGCGACGAAGCCGAGGCGGAGGACGTGGTGCAGACCGTCTTTCTTAATATCTTCGAGGCAGCGGCAAACTTTGACCCTCTCAAGGGCCCACTAAGAGTATGGCTGTTGCAGTATGCGTACCATCGGTCGATCAACAGGCGTCGGATGTTGGCCGCGCAAGGGGTCTACCTTTGGGACGAACTGGATGGGGCCAGTGAGAGGAGCCACGCACCGGAGCCGGAGGCGATCCGGCTCTGCGAGCAGATGCTGATGCGACTGAAGCCCATTCAGCGAGAGGTTCTCGAACTCACCTACCTTGAGGGGTGGACCGCGCAGGAGATCGCGGAAAGGCAAAAGCGCCTGGTCACGAATGTTCGTCACGATCTTTATCGAGGGTTGGCCAAGCTGCGAAGCTCGCTAACGCCTTCAGCGAAGAGACCGGTCCCAGCAGAGTCCGTCACGAACGAAAGGAAGAAGCAGATTGCTGACGCACGCACAATTTGAAGAGCTTTGCGCCCTCTCCACGTCGGGACAGCTAACGGCTGCCGAGGCACGCGTTTTGGACTCGCATCTACAGGAGTGCGACGCTTGCCGCCGCTTTCTCGACGATGCCCGCGTTATCAGCGATACGATGCTTCCACGAATCTTACCCATGCCGGAGCACGCACCCGTCGTTCCCGAAGGGATGCGTGAGAGGTTTCTGGCGCGGGCTGCGGTCCAGGGGCTTCGCATTAGCGCCGGCGCACCGGTCTTCGCTTCTAATGGATCCCGCGCGGACGCAACGAGTCAAAGAGGGATGTCCGCCACTCGTACGACTAAGCGCCGTACGTGGTTCACGTGGCAGGGTGTGGCATTGGTCGCCTGCGCGTGCGCTATGTGTTTTGCAGTTGGAGCTACATTGCGGACGCACCAGGAGGAAGCGACTCAAGTCAATCCGATAGCGGATCACGCGGCGGTTACGACACCGAGCGAGCAGTCTCCTGCTTCGGAAAGGCAATTCGATGCAATTCGGATGCTGACCGCGGACCGGGACAGCCTGGCGCAACAGCGCGCCCATCTCGCCAGCGAATTGGAAGCGGTCAATAAAGCGAAGCGTGATAACGAGGAGGCTCTCCAGCAGCAAATCTCCTCCTTGAAATCGAATGCTGCACACGATCATGCATCCCTCATGCAGCAGACCACCGCATTGAACGACTCGGCAACGGCTCTTCAATCTCAACTCGTCGCACTCCAGCAGAAGCAGACCATCACCGAGGCGGCTCTCATGGTGCAGGAGCAGGAGACCCGCAAATACTCTTCCCGCATCGGCGAGCTTCAAACGCAACTGGCAAGTCTGCCTCGCGTCCCGCAGATGAGCGGTGATGAGGTTCAAAATCTTGTGGCTGCCCGTAACCTGCACATCATCGACGTATACGACTCCGACACAGAGGGTAACCGTCAACGTGCCTTTGGGCGAGTCTTCTATGTGGAGGGACGCTCTCTGGTGTTCTACGCTTACGACCTTGGAAAAGCGCACTCGGAGAAGAAGATCACATTTCACGTGTGGGGCGCACATAGCGATGGCAAGGAGACCACGATCAGTCTCGGCGTACTGCATGACGAAGACCCGAGTGAGCAACGATGGGCTTTGACCTATGACGATCCGAAGGTGCTGGCAAAGATCAACTCGGTCTTCGTCACGATGGAGCCCATCAATCGTGACGTGAGGATGCCCACTGGCAAAAAGGTGCTCTATGCCTTTCTTGGGGCAAAGGCCAACCATCCGTAGGCATCTTTTATAGACGCTTAACAATGGTGTTGGTGAATTCCTTCTGCACTCTGGGCATACCCTTGTGGAGGGCATTCCTGCCACATGCGAATCTTGCGTCTTCTTTCTCTTGCTATCGCCGTAGCGATTACTATTTTCTGCGAAATGCAACCCGCGTCCGCACAGAGCGATTCCGGCATGATCACCGGGCGCGTTACTGATCCTGCCGGAGCGGTGGTTCCCAACGCCCAGGTAGACCTGACAAGCATTGACCGCGGTACCGTCACCCATGCCAACAGCAACGGCTCAGGTATCTACGTTCTGCCGAGTGTAACTCCAGGGCGATACAACCTCGCCGTGAGCCATGCGGGCTTTCGTCAGGTGGATCTGACTAACCTGATCGTCAATGTTCAGTCGAATATCGAGCAGAACTTCAAACTCTCTGTCGGCTCGACCTCTGAATCAGTGACAGTCAATGGCGAGGGCGCGAACATCAACACAACGGACGCCACGGTGGGCACCGTGATTGATCGTCAGTTTGTGGAAAATATTCCGATGAACGGCAGGAGCTTCCAGACGTTGGTTCTGCTCTCACCGGGCGTTGTGACCAATAACCCCAACGGTTCAGACTCCGGTCAGTACAGCGTCAACGGCCAGCGCACCGATGCAAACGGCTTTTATGTGGACGGGGCAAGCGCAAGTAACGCTCCGTCGTACACCAGCACGGCCGGCAGCTCAGGCATGGCCCCCAGTGCGACGGCGCTGGGAACGACCCAGGCAATGCTTCAGCTGGATGCGATGGAGGAGTTTCGCATCTCCACTTCGAGTTACTCCGCTGAGTTAGGAAATCACCCCGGAGGTCAGGTCAGCTTTCGTTCCCGCTCAGGCACCAACACCTGGCATGGAACAGCCTTTGACTACCTCCGCAACTCGGCCTTTGACGCTAACAACTGGTTCAATACCTACAGCGCAACCCCAACCCCAACTCCTGCGGAACGACAGAATGACTTTGGTGGAACGCTGGGCGGACCACTCTCGATTCCGCACGTCTGGTCGGGCCGCGATCGCACCTTCTTCTTCTTCTCCTACGAGGGGCTTCGTCTGAGTGAACCTTCGGCCGCCACTATCTACGATGTTCCGTCCAATGGAACGCACATTACGGCTGACTATTCAAAGAATCCCAAGTGGGCGAACCTCCGCCAGAATGCTCCTGCGGGGACACAGGCGCTCCTGAACTCTTTCCCGTTGCCGAACTGCGACACGAGTATCGACGCCCAGTGCGTGGATTATGGCCAGGGCGGAACGGCCTATATTTCGAGCGAGCTCACAACGGGAAAGATCGACGCACTCAGCGCCCGCATCGACTACCAGGCGACTCCCTGGATGCGTATCTTCGCGCGATACTCTGACTCCAACAGTAAGACCGTGCAATACGGTACCACCGCCGGTCCCTATGAGGCTCAGCTTCCAGTGCGGAACCGGACCTATCTCCTGGGCGTAGACAATACCATACGCGGGAACATGTCCAATGAGCTTCGGTTGCAGTATTCGCCAGCGTCATTCATCATTCTGGATAATCCTTATCAGGTAGGCGGAGCACAGCCTTACAGCCTCAATGATGCGCAGGGTATACCGAATGTCGGAGAGACATACGTGTATCTCTATTTCCCGAATATCTCCAGAAACTACAACACGAGATACGGTCGCTTCCAATACCAGCCAAACGTCACGGAGGCACTCACCTGGACGCACGGCAGGCATCTTCTAAAGTTCGGCGGGACGTGGATGCAGACGACCTCCTACTTCGATGGAGGCTCCTATACCCGTAGCCCGCTTGTCGGATATTCATTCACGAATGCGAATCAGTTCCTCTCCGGAGTGCCCAGCACCCAGCAGGTCAGCGTATTTGAGCGGCAGGATCCAACCTTCAAACAATGGGGACTCTATGTGCAGGATGAGTGGCATGCTCTTCCTCGCCTGAGTCTCTCCATGGGACTTCGCTGGGAACTTGCTCCGCCACCCTCCATCTCCGGTGGGCAAACATATACCTATACCGGGAACGTCAACGACCCTTCATCCCTGGGGCTTTCCACGCTTGGCGCTCCCTTGTACAAAACCACGTGGACAGATTTCGGCCCGCGACTCGGTGCGGCGTATACCCTGCACAATGAGCCCGGACGTGAAACGGTACTTCGTGCCGGCGGCGGACTCTTCTACGATTCCATCTCCCTGAGTGGCGTCTTCGGCAACGGCAACTCCCTGGGGTCGCAGTCGATTTACAAGTACGCAACGCAGTTTCCACTCCAGCCGAGCCAGCTCAATGTCCCGGTCCTACAGCCCAAGGCGCCCTACAGCTTTGTGCAGTACCCGGCAAACAACATCGTTCCTCCCTATACCCTCCAGTGGAACGTCGCCCTTGAGCAGGCCCTTGGCTCGACCCAGACCGTTACCATTGGCTATGTTGCCTCCTTGGGACGCAAACTGAATACCTACAAGAACTATTCTCTGTCCGCTTTGACAAACAAGCAGTTTGCGACCTTTGATCTCTATGTCAATGGGCCAGGCTCCAGTTACAACGCTCTCCAGGTGAAGTACCAGCGCCAGATGGCTCACGGCTTCCAGGCTCTGGCCTCCTATACTTGGGCGCATGCCATCGATTCGGCAAGCTCCGACACCGCGCTTTTCCCACTCGAACGAAGTAACAGCGATCATGATGTTCGCCACAACTTCACGGCGGCCGCGGTCTACAGTCTTCCCTCGAACTACAACAATTTCCTCGAAAAGGCGCTCCTGGCTCACTGGAAGGCAGATGTGTGGTTCATCGCCCGCTCCGCCTTTCCCTTTCAGCTGACGGGCGCGAATGTCACCAACCCGGACACTGGAGAGGTGACTTACGGTGAACTGGACTGGAATGGCCAAAACCCTTATGTGCACAAGTCAGGGATTCCGGGGGGCCGTCAGCTCAATCCTGCGGTCTTCAGCATTACGAAAACGCCGCTGGCTGTAGGCACCATGCCACGCAACTTTCTGCGGGCCTTCGGAGAAGCCCAGGCAAACGTGGCCATTGAGCGCATCTTTCCGATCTATGACCAGGCTAACCTGTCGTTCCGAGCCGAGGCCTTCAACCTGACCAACCATCCGAACTTCGGCGCGGTCAGCCGTACCTGCGGGATCACAACCGCCGGCGCAACCTGCAACAACACGATTATGGGGCAGGCCACGAACACGCTCAACACCGGCCTGGGCAACCTGAATGCGTTATATCAGCAGGGCGGTCCGCGCTCGCTGGAGTTCATGTTGAAACTCCAGTTCTAACCAGCAAGGCAGGGGACGTGTACACGTCTCCTGCCTCTCGCAAAGGGTTTGCAGCAATCCCCACTCGAAAAGGTTCAGAGTCTTTATGGAGAATAGGAAACTTACTCGCCGTCGATTGCTCACGGAGGCGGCGCGGCTTGCATCATTTACTGCGGCTTCGACGCTGATGCCGCCGAACGTGCAGCGGTTACTCGCACAGGGACTTCCAAAAAAAGGGTCATTGCAGGACATCAAGCATGTTGTCCTGCTGATGCAGGAGAACCGCTCCTTCGATCACTACTTCGGTACGCTGGCGGGTGTTCGTGGCTTTGGAGACCCCAAGGCCCACAAACTGCCAAACGGCAAATCCGTCTTCTATCAGCCCGATGCTGAGAACCCAAAGGGTTACATGCTGCCATTTCATCTGGATACTCATTCAACGGGTGCACAGAAGATCCCTTCAACGAGTCATGCCTGGGCGGTGCAGCACGAAGCGTGGAATGACGGAAACATGGACCAGTGGCTTCCCGCACATCGCAAGGCCGATGGACCGAAAGGGCCATACTGCATGGGGTACTACAAGCGGGAAGATATTCCGTTTCAATATGCCTTGGCCGAGGCTTTTACGATCTGTGACGCATATCATTGCTCGGTGATGGGACCAACCTGGCCGAACAGGCTGTACTGGTTTACGGGGACGATCGATGCGGAGGGAATCGATGGGGGACCCATTACGAACAACGTCGCTCCTCCAGCCGGATATACCTGGACAACGTATGCGGAACGGCTGGAAGCCGCAGGTATCAGTTGGCAGGTCTATTCGGAGGATAAAAAGGTATTCGGACTCAATATGCTGGGGAATTTCCGGAGTTTCCGGGATGCTCCAAAGGATTCTTCTCTCTACACGAAGGGCATTCTGGCAAAGCCCGAAGGACGATTTGAGTACGATGCGCTTCATGACCAACTGCCTACCGTGTCCTGGCTGTGTCCTCCTTATAGTGCATCGGAACATCCGCACTATATGCCCGCGGATGGTGCGGCGTATATCGCGGCCAAACTCGATGCCATTGCGGCAAACCCGGATGTATGGGCAAAGACTGCATTCATCATTGATTACGATGAGAATGACGGACTCTTCGATCATGTGGTGCCCCCGCCTCCTCCGACGGGAACTCCTGGCGAGTTCGTGATGGGGCTGCCGATTGGCGCTGGCTTTCGCGTCCCCTGTATCATCGTCTCTCCCTGGACAACAGGTGGCTGGGTTTGCAGTCAGCAGTTCGACCACACGTCGGTGTTGCAATTACTGGAGCTGATCACAGGTGTGCGAGAGCCCAATATCAGCAATTGGCGCAGACAGAACTTTGGCGATCTGACATCAGCGTTCCGCTTTCGAGAGCCTACGGCCAGGCCGCCCGCGTTGCCCGATACAAGTGGTCAACTTAGCTTGGCGAGATACACTGGCACCCTGCCGCTTCCGGCAATTCCCAGCGAAGATCAGCAGGAGCCGCAACAGGAAAAAGGCCATCGCAACCATACCAAGGTTCCTGGTGCATAGCAGTGGTTGCGATCTCGCTCGACAGTATAGGTGCGAAGGAAGTAAGAGGACCTGCAGCTCCTACATATTGCGACGCGCCATCGCCTACGGAATTCGAATTCAACTCAAACTGCTGGATGAAATTGGTCGGATTGTTGCTAAGGCCCAGGAGACCCTGAAAATTCTGGCTGAACGGGCTCCAGTCTCCTGATCCTGTACTAGGATCCCAATCGGGGCCGTCGAAACCATTTGGATTTCCTGTCGCGTCCTCGGGGTTGATAACTGGAATAATATGACCGGTAAATGGATGTGATGAATACTGTTGCTGCAGGGTTAGGATCGACGGAAGATTCTTCATCTTCATCTTAAAAACAACGGCCCGCTGCGTCGGGGTATCGAGTGTGGATTGCACGAGGTTTACACCCGCGAGGTATGCGGGCCAAGGGTTTTGGTCTTTTAGATCGGCAATGATCACCGGCCCTAAGCCTGTTCCCGTACTGAAGCTGCTTAGAATACTCAGTGCATCTTGGAATCGAAGCATCGTGAGATTCTGAGGATTGCCTCTGCGGTCGCGAAGCTTTAGGCCGCTTATTGTCGCCCACGACGTTTGGTTTACAAAACCTGTCCCCGTGGTCTCCTTTTTCAGGTCGGCGTCATGCGAGATGACCAAGACACCGTCAGAGGTAGTTCGCAGATCAATTTCGATGATCTCGACTCCGGAACTAAACGCTGCCTGAAGACCTGGAGTGCTATTTTCGGGATTATTCAACCAAAAGCCACGGTGCGCGGCAACCAGAACCAGGTCGTTATTTGACGACCCATGATTCATTTGCAGCAGAAGCAATTGGGTATCGATGTTTGAGACTCCACCGGGAATGGTCCCGGGAAGAGCCGGAGTTTGAGCCTCAGAGAAGACGGCGGCAGACAAAAGCACCAAACTGAACGACAGTTTGCGACGTAGCATCATGAGAGGTCCTTTGCCGGAGGAGAGCTCTGGACTCGTGCAACCAACCGGTACATCCGCGATGCTCGCCGCCGCCGCCAGATCCTGCTCATGCGCCGAGCCGTGGTTGGCTTTCTTTCTGCGATCGTTCTGCTGTTCGGCTTTGTCACCCAGTTTAATTCTCTGGCTACCTTTGCCGGGTTCATCACGGCGGGCGTTGCCGTTGGTTTACAGACGATTCTCTTATCGGTAGCGGCCTACTTCTTCATCATCGGCAGGTATGGAATTAAAGTCGGAGACCAGATTACCATTCCTCCTGTCACCGGAGAGGTGATCGAAGTTGGACTAGTCCGCTTCTACATGATGGAGTTGGCCGGCAACGAGGCCGAGTTGAATCCCACCGGGCGTGTCGCGGTCTTCTCGAATGCTGTGTTGTTTCAGGCGGGAGCGCCGATCTACAAGCAAATTCCTGGCACCGAGTACGCCTGGCATGAGCTGATTGTGAAACCTCGGAGACCGCACACTACAAGCAGGCTGCCGAGGCGATCCTGAAGGTCCTTCATTCGACCTATGACAAGTATCGAAGCGGCATTGAACAGCAGCATCGAAGTGTCGAGCAATGGATGCATACCTCGATCACGTCCCCTGCCATCGAATCCCGGCTGCAGTTCGAGGGCGGCACACTTCAGTTCTGGGCACGCTTCCCGGTACAGATCAGGACCGCATCGGAGACGGACGAGGAACTGACCGAAGCATTGCTTCAGCTTCTGGAAGGGAACCCAGAGATCAAAGAAGCGGTAACTTCTTTGCCTCTACTCCAACCTTCTGTGAAAGGGTGAACAGCCTCGGCACATGGAGAGAGGTGTTGCTGGTGGCTGCGGTCCCCGGGCGGAAGCGTCTCGCCTGCTCAGTACGCCCGGGAGGCATTCGGTCGAGGGAACGGATTCACTTGCCAATGGAGTTAGGGCAGTGCGCTGCCAAGAGCGGTTGCAATCGCAAACAGTGAATCTGGATGTATGGGGACAGGCCCGAGACTCCCGTCCATCAATCGTGTTGGAAAGAAGAAGGCGCTGATCGCGGATGAATGGCTCCCCAACGCGGATGGAACAGCAGAATCGGTATTGTCAAACGCGATCCTGTAAATGCTTCACTTGATGATTCCCGCCTTGTGATCCGCGTTCGCCCCCCCAAAACTACGCTTTCGTCCGGCAATGGTTTGGCATAGGGCAGATATGCCATATGATGGGTTGAAAGCATTGGAATTGCCGATGTAGACCGCTTGTCTCGGACGTTCATCGGCGACAGATCCTGGACATGGTTGTGGAGAACGATTCGGACCAAACACATCCGGGAGCTTTCGTATCGACCATCGGACTGACTCAAATAAGTGACATCTCTCTCTCAATCCGAAATCGAAAGATCTCGCTTCTCTCGGGCCATTCAGGACGGACGGCGAAAATGATTCATCCGTACCTCATTGTGCCCGTGGTCTGCGCCACCGATGGCATTGCACTGAGCCTTCTCCTGCTCTTCCTGCTGAAGCGGCAGTCCGGGAACCCGCGAGAATGGATAGCCGGAGTTCTGCTGGCAGTCTCTTTTGTCGTGATCTTCCTCAGTTCGCTGGTGTCGTCCGTTGCGTTGGCGGCTGGTCTATCCAAGGAGAGTCCCATATCTCTTGTGAACAGCCGGATCTTCTTTTCCATGGTCGCATCTGTTCCCTTGGAGATCCTCCTGAGTTGGAAATGGTCTTCGATCTTCAAAGATGGATCTCCCATAAGCAATCGCTCCTTTCAGGTATCGCTGCTGACCACGTCGCTTATCGTGGGCTTGCTTTGGCTCGGGCCATTCTTCCAACTCAACAGAGATTACCTGGCAAAAATTCTGATTTTCAACGTCCTACTAATCCTTATGATCGGCTTTCGCGATCTCATGAGGCAAACGCTCTCAGCGCAACTCAGGCTCTGCATGGAGATCACTCGGGGCTTCTACGCAGTGGGCCTGATCCTCGGATTGATGCTGTCCTCTCAGGAAGCTACCCCATCTTTGACTTACACCGTTTTCAGTGCCATACAGCAGTTGAGTGTGCTGGCAGGCATCCTGGGCTCCTTTATCTTTATCGCTCAATTTCATCTTGCTGACGTCTTTATCAAGTGGAGTGTTCGGATCGTCGGGTTGAGCATGGTAGCTATGGCGACGTCCATTGGTCTCACTATCCTGCCGGGGAATGAAAATCGCACGTATATCGCGTTGACCGAAACAGTGATCCTCTTCGGGTTATTGACCGTGGTGCTTACAGTCATACCTGCGATTGAAAAGTCGGCTGCGCACTGGCTGCTGCAGCAGGCGGATCTGAAGGAAGAACTCGAGCGAATTGGCATGAGCATGCTCGCCACTGATTCAGAACCTCAGTTGCTCCAGGCAATCGATCGCGAGGTCCTGAACTGCCTTCCGTTGACTCTTGTGCGGACGATATCCTGCGATGCCATTCCTGAGGCGGTTTTGGGCAAACTTCGGAGCTTTGGCGATGTCGTTGAGTCCTACGGAACTCCATTAATGCCTTTTGCGGATGGACTGGTAAACCCCGAGATACTGGTGCCTGTCCTTGTCGAAGCAGAGATGCGTTATGTTATGGCCATTAGTGCGGGAGTGGTGCGCCGTACCTTGCTCGGTAGTGAAATGCAGTTCCTGCGCGCAGTTGCCCGCCAACTCGGCCTCCGTATTCACCAACTAGAGAGAGAGGCTGCATCACGTCGGCAAGCACTGCGCGAATCCTTGTTGAGAAATCAACTTACCGAAGCCGAGCTTCGCGCCCTCCGCGCGCAAGTGAACCCTCACTTCCTGTTCAATTCCTTGAATACGCTCTCAGAGCTTATCCTTACCAGCCCTGTGAATGCCGAACGTATGACTTTACGTCTCGCGAGCATTTTTCGTCATGTTCTGGCGCAGGCAGATCGGCAGTTTATGACACTACGCGAGGAGTTCGACTTTCTACGAAACTATCTCTATATCGAGAAGGAACGATTCGGAGATCGGTTGAATGTAAGCCTCACTCTCGACCCGGCTCTCATCCATCAATACGTGCCCACGCTCCTCCTGCAGCCGATTGTGGAGAATGCGTTGAAGCATGGCCTCGCTCCCAAAGAAGGGGAGGGACACCTACAGATCTCCGCGACGCATCATGGGGCCTCCATTCAGTTGCTGGTCTGTGACGACGGCGTGGGATGGTCGTGCACACAGCTTGGGAGTTCTGAAGCACTGAACTCCAGGCCGAGCGGCGTCGGCTTGGAGAATACAGCTTCCAGGCTACAGACAATTTACGGCAACCGGGCAACGATCAGCATCGACTCCCGCCCGATGGGAGGCTGCCGCGTTTCCATCTCATACCCTCTATAGGCAACTCGTTATGCGCTCGCTGATCATTGATGATGAATCGGTCTCCCGGTCACGGATAAACAGACTACTCGCTACCCAACCGGATGTTCAGGTGATTGGTGAAGCAGCGAATGGCATGAAGGGACTGGAACTGATCGTGTCCCTGATGCCTGACCTCATCTTCCTGGACATTGGGATGCCCGTGCTCAATGGCCTTCAAATGTTGAGGTCTATTCCCGAAGGCACGCCCATCCCGCTTGTGATTTTCATTACGGGCTATGACGAGCATGCGCTCGCAGCGTTTGAGGCAGACGCGCTTGCATATCTCCTCAAGCCGGTTGATGAGGAGCGGTTGGCTACCGCTGTCGGGCGCGCTCGTCGGATTTTGAGTGAGCCTGCGGAGCGCGTTGCGGAGAGCAGACGCATTGCCTCTGCCGTAGCGCAGAGATCGATTCGAATGGATCAGATTGTCGGGAAAAAGCACGATCGTTTCTTTTTCCTCCGGCCTGTCGACATCGTATATTTTTCTGCCGAGGACGGAGTCGTCAAAGGCCATACGGCAATGGAGACCTATCTTGTTGCCTTTACGCTCAACGACCTGGAGCAGTCCCTGACTCATCTACAGTTTTTCCGAGCTCACCGTTCTGCCTTGGTTAACCTCTCTCAAGTCAGAGAGATCCAACCCTCCTTCCGCAGCAGCTTCGTGTTGCTTCTGGCCGATCGTGGGCGTACGGAAATTCATGTGAGCGAGCGTCAGGCGAAGGTTCTTCGCGAGCGTACTCCGGGACTCTGATCATCTGCTATCTCCTGGTCTACCAAATGAGCTCACTTCCCTCTCGAATCGTTATGTTTCCCCATCGCGTTGGCCTCTGTAGGAGAGGGGACTACTCGACTTCTGGCAGTCCGAGGCCCGGCACCTTGAGGAGTTCGCTCTTCACTTTCTTGGCAAACGACTTGGTCACACTGATATTTTCACCGTGCATGCGCGTGGCGGCATTGATCTGCTTACTAAAAATAACCTTGTTGGTTCGGTCAGTGATTTGAATCTTCGCCTTGAGGACCGTGGGAGCAACAAATGGAATGAGCCCTCGTATGCGGGCATTGCCTTTCTTGAATTCCAAAATATTGACGTGAAGAGCCAGCACATCCGCATCAGCGCGCATGTCGCCCTGCCTCCAAACCTTCTGGAATATCATGCTGCTGGTGAGTTGTGAGACCAAATCCTCATAGGTGGCGACTGGAAACGCTGTGGGAATACCTGGCACGCTTTCCGTCAACAACATCACGCGAATCGAAGAGCCCCACTGTTTCTCGATGTCCTGTTTTAATGCCTTTCTGGAGATTTGTCCTGCCGGAATCGGCCCCGATTGCGGATAGTCGCGGGGAGTAAGTCCTGTTTTCGCTAGAGCCGCGCTGACCTGATCTCCTTTTCCTTTGGGAAGGACCAACACCGAACCATGAACTGCCTGGCGGTTATCCGTGTACACCAAAGTAAACGTGTCAGCGGCCGGCCGGACTAAGGTGACGGCCTGTCCAACGCCATAGGGCGTCATGGATGCGATTGCCCCTTTCGTCCCACGGATCAAAGGGCCATCGTCATGCGACATCGAGAACGCCTTGATCGAGCGCAACCGAATCTCCGCCCTCGAGCTTGCGGTGGTGAAAATCAATTGTTCGCGGCCAACTGCGAGATCTCCGGAGCTTCCGCCTTTCAGATCTCCTAAGCCAACAAGATGAATCACATGCTGGATATGAAGAGCCGACTCCGTGGGCGCTGCAGGAGGCAGGACTTCAGAAGTCTGAGCTCCTAATGGGACGGATGCGGATGCTATAACAACTGCGAAGACACAGACAATGAATCTGTAACACAACACGACAACAACTCTTGGGGCAACATCCGTCACATTGCCATATCCAGCAGGTATGCGAACTCTCATTAGCGTTGAAGCTACTGTCATTCGGCGGCATGGCCAACGAATAAACAATGAACGGGGAAAAATGACGGATCAGTGCGGGTCCCCCAACACTACCCGGTCGGAATCATTGGCGAGCTTTGTGTTCGTACACTTCGGAAGTTCTCCGCAAACATAGAATGCGCTGGACCAAATCGTCCTATTGTGGGCACTACGATCCGCGCTCAACCCCCAAACTCCGCACTCATTGGATTCTTGGTGACTTGGGCCCCCCGGTTCGTCATACGATCACCTGAGATTACAACACTCCCCTCAAAAGACGGGAGTCAAATGGAGTCAGGTTGAGCAATGCGTTGCAGCTAGGCCCGTGGGGAACTATTAAGGTCCCCACCCACACGTTCACTTTGGCATGCACGCACTGTCCGACCGTGCTCCTCCCCACAGATAAGTCCATGCGAAGTTAGCCCGCAGCGTGTCATTTCCAGCTGAAATCTACTCCTGAATATTTAATGAAAAAACTAGCACTCTTTGTCCTCATCATGATCTCGTTGTCTGGCGCCGTTGCTCTCGCGCAAGGCCACGCCGACTCCAATTCACTCCCTGACGCTCCGCAAGTCCAGATCGTACGAGGTCTCGGTATTTTCCCAATCGTTCGGGTTCCCGGGGCAAACGGTCCGTATGTTCCTCTATCGGCGAGGCAGAAGTTTCGAGTATTTGAGCGAATTACATTTGACCCATCCGCGATTGTGGTCGCGGCACTTGGAGCGGGCATCACGCAACCCGGAAATTCCCAGCCCCAGTACGGAGAGGGGAGTGAAGCATTCGGGCAACGGGTGGGAGCGATTGCTGCAGGCTATGCAGCGACGACGTTTTTCAGTGAGGCTCTTCTGCCCACTGTCTTGCATCAGGACCCTCGCTATTTTCCAAAAGGCGAAGGCCCCATCCCTTCAAGAATCTGGTATGCAGCTATTCGCACATTCGTGACGCGCCAAGACTCAGGAAGAAGCAATATTAACGCGTCGGTGCTGGGGGGACTAGCAATGTCCGTTGCCCTGTCGAACGCCTACTATCCCGATCGCAATCGAAATGCTTCGGACGCAGCCTCTCGCTATGAGACAGGGGTGGCGCTAAACGCTGCCTTCAATGTAGTGCGGGAATTTCTGGTCAAACCCGCAAGAACGGTGCCGTGAATCTGGGAAATGAGCTCCGCTTCGCGCCACGAAGCGGAGCTCGACTGGCGCGCAGTCAGCCCGTCGGCGGTGATCCACCTCTTCTGGTTTCTGCCCTATGCTGCTAAGACGGGTTCCGCCGATAAATGCGGGATGGATGTTGTCTAGCGATCCGCCGGCTGAAAAGAAGCGTCTCCTCCATCGCACATTGACAGTAAAAAATGGGGCGTTATAGGTTCTGGCTCCGCAAGCGTTTTCCTACCAAGCCTTCCACGCTTTTTCGGCGAGCCTATGGATATGCGGTTCGAGACGGTATTGCAGCCGTCGGTTCAAGATCAGCAAGCGTATGAGAGGAGGAATCGATATGGCCGAGAGTGTCACCGTAGCAATTGGTCAGGACGTATATTTTCCTGCCGTGTAAACGATCGCATCGATCCACCTTTTGTTGGGTTCAGCCTCGAGCCGAAGTCGACTGATACCACTTCTCCGCCACGCCTCCTCTATGGTGGGGGCGTAGATGCTCAGTTCGAACATCGTCATAGCCTTTTGGGCTCGTTCGGGAGAGGTCCGAGCAAACTCCGCTTCCAATTCGTTCCTCAATGACTGAACGATAGACCTGGCTGACCGAATACTTTCTTCAGTCTGAGGCCTTGCTTCCAGGGTACGTAACGCGAGATTCCCCTGGCTCATGATCGATTGAAGACGTTCGAGTAGTTGTTCTCTGAGCATGTGGCTTATTCGATTAGCAGGACGCTCTCGTGAATAGGATACGTTAATGATCGGGTTATCGTGCATGACAAAAGAACGAACGATTTCTCGATGATGGCGATAGTATCGACAAAGGTAGGCCCTGAGATTGGAACAGCTGACAACGATCCTTATTCTTTTGTTCGCGGTATCTCTTTCCGGAGCAGCATCGCTTGTCTCTCGGATTCCACTGCCGCTGTTTCAGATAGGTCTCGGGATTGCATTGGCCGGTCTGCACGTTCACAGTGCGCTTGATCCATCTCTCTTTCTCCTGCTTTTTGTTGCGCCGCTTCTCTACGTCGATGCTTACCGCTTTCCGCGCGCTGAATTTCTAAGTCTTCGTAAACCGATTCTCACCATGGCAGTAGGGCTTGTGGTCTTCACGGTAGTCGGAGCGGGATATTTCATCCACTGGATCATCCCCATCATGCCGCTGGCTATCAGCTTTGCATTGGCGTCGGTGCTCTCTCCAACCGATGCAGTAGCCCTGTCAGGCTCGGTCCGAGGCGTAAAGATTCCGTCACGGCTGATGCATCTTCTCGAGGGAGAGGCCTTGCTAAACGATGCCTCCGGACTCGTCTGCTTTCGATTTGCCGTGGCTGCAGCCCTGACCGGCAGCTTCTCCGCTTCAAATGCTCTCTTCACCTTCCTCCAGGTGTCCCTCGGAGGACTTGCGGTTGGGGCATTAGTCGCGTTTATCGTCATGCGAGGAGAACGATGGATCGGCACGACGATCGGCTCGTTTCCCTCCGGCCAGATTCTCCTGACCCTGCTTCTACCCTTTGCCGCCTACCTCGCCGCAGAGCATCTCGGCTTTTCCGGCATCCTCTCCTCTGTCGCTGCAGGTTTTGTGGGCAACTGGGTGTTGCAGGAGATTCCAGAGGCTGAGACTCGTATCAAGAGCGAAGCCATTACGAACATGGTCCAGTTCACCTTTAACGGGTTCATCTTTATTCTGCTTGGCCTGCAACTGCCTGCAATCGGAAAGAGCATTCCGCTCATCGTGCAGCAGGAACAATTCCGTTCGCCATGGATCGTCGGTATTTTTGTTCTGAGCATCACCGTGTGTCTGGCTCTTCTGCGTTTTCTCTGGACATGGACCTCACTCAAATGGACGTTCTATCGCCAGAGGCGGAACACAGGTGAAATGCAGCCTACTCCGAGACGCCTGCTTGTCGCGATGTCTTTGGCGGGAGTTCGCGGTGCGGTTACGCTGGCTGCTGTTCTCTCCCTCCCACTCACTCTCAACGACGGGACCGCGCTTCCAGGCCGCGAGCTCGCTATTCTGATTTCTGCCGGGGTCATTCTCTTTTCGCTGGTTACTGCGTCCATCGGGCTCCCGATAGTGATGAAGGGAGTGGAGGAGCCTCCTGAATCTTCTCGGGAGACGCAGGAGCGGAAGGCACGTGTCCTTTCAGCGCAAGCCGCCATCAAGCGACTCGAAGAAGTGCAACATCAGATATCGGAGGACAGCCAGGCAGTCGACGGCGTGGCGGCGATTGCATCCCGCTTGATGGACTACTATCGCCGGCGCATGGAAGCATTGACCGGAGACAACCCGAATCAGGCAAAAGCGGGCGCGCTTCGAGCCGCCGAGATAAGGATGCGATTGGAAGCCGTGCGAGCTGAGCGCCAGGAAATCAACCGATTGATCGAAGGGCGTCAACTGGATCAGGAAGCGGCACGCACCATGTTGCACAAACTGGACAATACCGAAGCGGCGCTGCAAGGCAACTAGTAGACCGGAACCACCCTGATCGTCGGGCGGAGAATGTGCGGATGATGAAAAAACAGGTGAGTCGGGAAACTCGAGATTATGCTCGGGCCAAAATTTCAATGAGGGACGCCACCAACTGTCCTCGCAGCTGACTTCTATACTGAAATACAAATGTTCGCGAAACGGAAGATGTTGGAATCGACCTCTCCATTTGTGGTTTCAAGGTTGCAGGCACTGGACTCGTTCATTCAGTCGGGCCAGGCATCTCAAAATCCAACGACCATCAACACTGTCGCTGCGCAATCAGGAATTGAGCAGAAGATCGCTGTGGCTTTGAAATACAGCTTGGCACAATGAGATATCTACGATTCGTTGTAGTCGCCTTTCAATGTTTTGCGGCGGCACAGCAGCCCTCCAAGCTGCCTGTGCCGCTTTGGCCTGGCAGTCTGTCGGAGGCTTCACAAAAATATAGGGATCAATACGTGTTCCTGAATACTTTGGGTTCGGAGCTAATTGTGCTTCTAAAACCATCCGGCGGCGGCCAACCGCACATCGCTACGGTCCCTCTACACAATCAGATTCGACCAACGGTCTTAGTCGAAGTAGCGGAAGGCCGAGAGGGATATCGGTATCAGTACACTCTCAGCAACGCCAGAACGGCAAAGGAATCGATCGGTAGCTGGTATCTCATCGTTCCGAAAGAGTCGTTCAACCTAACCATGACACACCCTGGGAAAGGTCGTGACGATTTTTGGCTCGGTTCTGCAGCCGTGAATGTTGCGGTCGCAAAGCAGACAGAATTGAGTCCGGAGACTCCGCCTGGAAGATATGCTCCGTGGTTTGCGCGGACAATAGATGCTCGCATTGCTCCCGGCGCGTCTCTTTCTGGATTCCAAATGCATTCAGATTACCGTCCTGGGTTTACGACGGGATTTGTAGGCACTGGAGACCTGCTAGATCTGCCGCAGGATTGGCCCGACGAAGTCTATAAGCAGTTGGAGTTTCTCGAAGACCGCGCAATAAGGGAGACGCCACTTCTCGCGGTGGGACCAATGTTTCCGGAGAATGCTCTTGTGGGAGAAGTCAGCCAGAACGTTAAACTAGGCATCCAGCGCTGGATCAAAACGGGGGAGTTGGACCGTAATGCTGCTTTCGTTCAAGCCGTCATTCGCTCCCTCAATAGCAAGGACTTTGGACAGGGCGCACAGATTGCGCAAACACCTAAAACGTCTTCCGAGAAGACATTAGCTCAGGTCGTTCATTTCAGTCTCAGAATGAGTATTCCGTCACAGTGTCGCCCTTGGCGACAATGAACGATCGCCGGAGCCAATACCCTCTGGTATTGCTCATCTCCCGGTCCTTCCAGGCTTTCGACGATGCGCTGACATCCTGGCCCGGAGATTTGCTCGGTTAGAATAGGTCCATATCCCCTGTACTCTAGCCTCAAACCACTGAGCCAAGAGCGCAATTGCATTTCAGAGCGGTGGCCCTGATTAATGAGAAGCGAGCGAGATGAAATCCGAGCGAAACGCCGCTGAATCACAGCTCTCCCTCTTTTCTGATGAGCCCAGTCTGTCACGTTCCGGTGAACCCGAATCCGGGTCGTATCCTAGTGGGGCGAAATATTTGTCGGGTCCCAATTCAGTCCTGAGTCGGACTACACATATAGTTGAACAGGTTGCGTCGCATTCGCTTCGACAGCCCGAATTGGATGCTTTGCGTGGTTTGCTGCTACTCTGGATGACCTTGACGCACCTGCCAACAAAGGTGAGCGCGTGGGCGAATCAGCCTTTTGGGTTCGTATCCGCAGCGGAGGGGTTTGTCTTTCTCTCCGCGATCTTGACTGGCAAACTGCACAGCCGCCTGTTGCGGGACTCCGATCCGGCAACACTTCGCGCCAAGCTTTGGGGGCGCGCGCTTCGTGTCTATGGGTATCACCTCTCGCTGCTGGTATTCGCGTTTACAGTCGGAGCGAGTCTTGCAGCCTTTTTGCGCCGGCCAATGCTGCACAACCTGCTCGACCAGGTCCTTGCCTACCTTCCAGCCAGATCGCCGCAGAAGCGCCGTGATCCGGCGATACCCGTAGCGTCCGTACTAGCTGGCAAGAGCAACGATGGCCTCAGTCAGACGATCTTCGTCTTCACGCTGTGTCGGCCGGTAGCGCTGCGTGCCTCTGGGCTACCCCAACAGAAGGCACGCATGTCGCTCACTCACGCCATGCTCACAGGCATGGTTCACCGCACTGCGCCGTCGCTCAGGGCTTAGAAATTTCCCCGCGCGATGTCCTTCAACACCAGGTTATCCAGACTCAGATTCGCCACCAGACGCTTCAGCTTGGAGTTCTCCTGCTCCAGCTCCTTCAGCCGCTTCGCCTGGTCGATCTGCAGCCCGCCGTACTCCTTGCGCCAACGGAAGTACGTCTGCTCCACGATCTCCGCTTCCTTGCACGCCTGCGACGTCGTCTTGCCATTCGCTACCGCTACTTCGATCTGGCGCAGCAGGTTTACCACCTGCTCTGGTTGATACCGCTTACCTCGTCCCATCTTGCTCTCTTTGTTCCAGTGTGTCTCTTAATCACTGGCACAAAGCAAGCCGGGCACTCCACTTGCCGTCCGTCTCGCATGGCGAGATGCCATTCCCGATCGAGAGTTCTGTTTCGCGATCACAGTGAAGCGAATAAGCTGGGTTCGTTCGGTGATGAACCGCTTTTTGATCATCGTCCGAACTCGAATGGTGAAACGCAGCCGTGCGCCGGCGGGAGGTCTCGTGATCTTTCGCGATTCTTTATAGTATTTCTCCGGCTAACGAGAGGCGCGCAGTCTGGAACCTCACGCTGGCTGAAGATGCTCGCTGGAGATGTATGAAGCGCACCCTGGCAAACCTTGCGGCTCTCGGTACTCTGTTTTTTTCGTTCGCTCTTCCGTCTCGCACCCTTGATTCGCCTCAGGCGTCTTCGGCCATCGGAATTCCTTATGAGGCAAAGCGAGATGGTCTGCTCACGCTGGTGATTGAAGATCAGCAGGGAAATCGGATCAAAAACGTGGTTGCGGATTATCCCGTCCATCGGGGGCACAATACGATTCCGTGGGACGGGAGCTCTCTCGACGGCGTCGCCGCCGCTGGCCGCTATCGCGTTCGAGGCCTCTTCCATGAGCGCATTGTGCCGCGTCTTCAGTATTCGATCTACTCACCCGGTACGCCCCCATGGCCTACGGCTGATGGTACCGGCGCATGGCTTGCCGATCACACTGCGCCGGCCTCTGCGCTTTTTCTGCCTGAGGGCAGCTTGTGGCCCACTCACTCGAGTGCGCCGCAGATTTTGCTGGGAGCGCAGGCGGCCGAGGCGGGCCATGCTTTGATGTGGATGGATCTGAACGGCCGCAAGCTGGATGGAATCAAGATTCGCGGATGGAACGGCGGCATCGCCCTGGCGCGTGACATAGGTCGTGATCGCAACCCTGACCATATCGCCTACACGGTTTATGTTGTCAATCCGAGCCGCGACTTCGGCAAGACCGATCCTGGCGCGCTCCAGGTCTTCGCTATAACGAAGACGGGGCTTACACCCCTGGCGAAGGTTTTGGGTGGTATCCAGACTCACGATGCTTTCCGTGAGCTCGTCGGGCTTTCGGCCTGCAACGGACTGCTCCTGCTTTCGAACCCTGCGGGGGGCGAGATCGTCGCCTTTGACGTTCGTCATGGCGCGCAGGCGCCTTTCGCGAGGATTAAGCTCCCTCATGTTGGAGCGCTTGCTTTCGAGCCGGACGGCCATCTGCTGGTCACGACAGGAGGAGCTATTACGCGCTTCACGGTGAGCCATGACTGGCACACGCTCTCGCTGACCGATCCGAAGGTGGTCGTTCCTGCCTCTGCGCTCGACGCTCCGAAGCAGATGATCGAATCCGATGGCGAGATCTATGTCACCGACTGGGGGGGCAACCATCAGGTCAAGGTCTTTTCGGCGGCTACGGGCAGGATGCTGCGCGTCATCGGGCGTCCGGGGGGACCGCAGATTGGAGCATACGATGAGCAGCGCATGGCTCATCCGCTGGGGCTGGCTGTCGATTCGAACGGTGTCCTGTGGGTGGCGGAGGAGGACTATCTTCCCAAGCGCATCAGTCGCTGGGACGCAAAGACAGGTCGCTTCATCAATGCGTGGTATGGTCCTACACAGTATGGCGGGGGCGGTTTTGCCGATCCGCACGATCTCTATCGAGCGTATTATCCCTCGATTGGAAATCCCGGCAGTATGGGGCTGCTCGAGTTTCGCGTCGATCCTGCGACCGGTAAAGAGCGCCTTACCGCTGTGCGGTATCGTTTTCCCGATCCGCTCAACGACATTATCAGCTATGGCGGTTATTCACCGAAGCCGATCTTCTTTCCCCATGACATGATTCCTGTGGGCTCGCATGGAGGAATCACGCCTGCGCAGACCTTCTATCGCAACGGCGATCAGTACTTCACGGATTCCTACAATACTTATTGGTATAACCAGACCACGGTTACGACGCTCTGGATTCTCGAGGATGGCGTGTGCCGCCCTATCGCCAGCGCAGGCTGGGTGGGAGCTACGGGAGGTGCGCATCACTGGACTGCGCTGGATCAGCCGGAGATCCGGCGGCGGATTCCGGCTGGCAATCCCGACCAGACCTTCTTCACCTGGACCGATCGCAATCACGATCACGCGGTGCAGCCGGATGAGGTCGAGTTTACGCGTCCTGCCGTGCCCGGCTCGGCGGGAGTTGTCTTTCAGCCCGATCTTTCGGTGATCAGCGGCGGTCCTTATCATCTGCCGACGGCCGCGGTGGATGATAAGGGCGTTCCCTCTTATGATCTGACCAATCTTACTCTGGTCTCTCATGCGCCTGCGGCGGGAGATGTCGCGCTCAGTCCTGATGGATGGTTCCTCGCGGACATGAGCGGATATAAAAATGGTCAGCTCCGCTGGACGATACCTGTGCGCTCCTCCTCTGTTCCCCCCGCAGGTCCGGGGGAGATTCAGGACCCGAAGCGGATGCTCGGCTATCCTGTGCGCCCGGCGCATGGGGAGGCTGGTTATCTTGTCGCCCGCTACTCCTACATGGGCGAGATCTATATCTATACTGTCGACGGGCTGCTGGTCGCTACACTTGGCGGCGATATGCGCCTGTCGCCCTTCTGGCCGTATCCAAAGCAAACTGCCGGCATGGAGATTACGAACCTCAGCTTCGATGCTGAGCACTTCTGGCCCTTCATGTTCGGTGAAGATGACGGTAATGTTTATCTTGCAGTGGGCAAGTGGCACACCTCTATCGTGCGTTTGGATGGCCTCGACACGATCGAGCGCGTCGATCTCGGCAGTATCGATGTCAGCGGCTCGCAGCTGGCGCAGGCCGCGGCACTTCGCGCTGAGTCGCGCTCGCTCGAGAGACGAAAGGCGGAGGTCGAGGTTCATCATCTCACTGCAATCCCAAAGGCCTCGTCCGAGGCGTGGCCCAAAGATGGATGGGCCGCGATCGACAAGAGCTCTTCTTTCCAACTCGGCACCGACGGCAAGAACCTCATCGTGGCTTATCGCTCCAGCCATCCCGATCTACTGCGCAACTCCGCCGCCGAGTTTCCCTTTGCATTCACGCAGGGCGGTGGTCTGGACCTGATGCTGCGCTCGACCGGCGCTGGCGACGACCGCCACGCTGGTATCGGTGACGAACGTCTGTTCGTGACACGCCGCGATGGCAGGTTGCTTGCCGTGCTCTATCATCAGAAGGCTGCGCGGCCGGGCAACCGCGTTACTTTTTCCTCTCCCGTTGGGGAGGTCGTCTTCGACGATGTCGAGGACGTCAGCGGTCGCGTGACGCTCTCAGCCGATGGAGGCTTCTATCAGTTCACGGTTCCGCTGTCCCTGCTTGGGCTCGATGCATCGCCGGGGAAACGATACCGCGGCGACGTTGGCTTTGTTCTCAGCGACGGCACGCGCGCGCAGGCCCGCGTGTACTGGCACAATAAAGCCGATGCCATGACCGCTGACGTTCCCAGCGAAGCTGGCCTTAATCCCAGCCAGTGGGGCCTGTTCCACTTCTGAGCGGAATATTCGATCATCGAGGGTACCGATGTCTCACTCCTCCATTCGCCCAGTTGCTGCAACGCAGGACATCTGCGGTGAGGGCTGCGTCTGGCACCCGCAGCAGAATGCCGCCTTTTGGACCGACATCAATCGCGGTCTACTCCATCGGTGTTCGCTTGCGAACGGCAGCGTTGAGACCTGGGCCTTCGACCAGCCGGTCACCGCAGTCGCGCTTACTACGCAGGAGCATCTTCTGGCACTTGTGCTCAGCGGGCGCATCGTTCTATGGGATTCATTCACTCATCGGGAGACCGATGTTCTCTTTCGTCTGCCCGGATGGCCGGCTCTTCGCTGCAACGACGCTCGCGTTGATCCCGCCGGCGTTCTCTGGTTCGGCACCATGCAGAACAATGTGGGGCCTGACGGCTCAACCGCGCAGGTCACCGAATGGCAGGGCGGCCTCTATTCGCTGGCTGCCGGTGGAGGAGCGAAGCAGTGGCAGAGCGGCTTCGGCATCGTCAATACGCTTGCATGGTCGCCTAACGGCGAGACCATGTACTTTGGGGATACCCTCGCAAACTGTCTCTATCGCGGCACCTTCGATTCTGCCCAGAGCATCCTCGAGAGTCGCGAGGCATTCTTCGCGGATTTCTCGCGCGGACTTCCTGATGGTTCTACGATCGACGCCGAAGGTTATCTCTGGAACTGCCGTTTCGGTGGCGCGTGCATCGTCCGCATCGCGCCCGATGGCTCTATCGCCAACATCATCGACACGCCCATGCGCAATCTCACCACCTGCGCCTTCGCTGGCGGCGATGCCTCGACGCTTCTTTTCACCTCTGCGATTGACACCACGCATCCTGACGATTCAGGAGGCTCTCTCTTCTCTTTCGAGACCGGCGTGCGCGGCATGCTCAGTACGCCGCTTCGGTTATAGCCGCACCGCAAGCTGCGCCAGAAGGCCGCCATCGGCGCGATAGGAGGCACCCGTAATAAACGAGGCCTTATCGCTCAACAGAAATGCGATCAGCCTTGCAATCTCGTCCGCATGCGCTACGCGGCCCAGCGGATGGTTCTCTCCCCACTGCTGCAGCGTCTGCTCAAGCCCATCGGTTCCTCCAAACCGCTCTGCCGAGGAGCGCACCATCGGCGTATCCACCGTTCCCGGCAGCACCGCATTGACACGAATATTGTCCTTGGCGTGATCGACGGCGATGGCGCGCGTCAGGGACTCGAGCGTGCCCTTGCTTGCCGCATAAGCGGCGACGCCCTCCTGACAGGCCAGCGCTTGCACGGATGACACCAACACGATGGCGCTGCCCTTGCGCATCCGCGGAATGGCCTCGTGGCAGGCCAGAAATGCTCCGCGCGCATTGATCGACTGCACCAGGTCGTACTCCTCCACCGGGGTGTCGACGACCGACCCGTAGTGCTGAATGCCTGTGCTGTAGACCAGCCAGTCCAGGGGCGCGGTTTCCGTTGCGGAGTGGACCGCGTAGCGCACCTGCGCCGCGTCACGGACATCGCATCGGATGGGGCGTAGCACACCATTGCGCTCTGAGGGCGTGCGCACGTCCGCAATCGTCACCATGGCCCCGCTCTCGATCAGAGCGCAGGCTGTCGCCCATCCAATGCCCGAAGCTCCGCCGAAGATTAGCGCATTTTTGTTCAGGGAATCCTGCATTCCTGCTCAACTTTCGTCATACATCGTTCCGCCATCGTCAAAGCCCCGCGCAACTCCGCCAGGCCACGCAAACGTCCCACTGCCGGATATCCCGGCGCCGCGCCACGCTCGCGGTCATTCAAAAGCTCCTGCCCATGATCGGCGCGAAACGGCAGGCTGCGTTTGTCGCCTGCGAGTTCGCGCCGGCGTGCCTCTCGCACTACTTCGATTGCGAGGCTGATCAGGTCCGTATCGCCGTCCAAGTGCGCAGCCTCGAAGAACGATTCCATGCCTGCAATCGTTCCCGGTTCCCGTTCGGTCGAGCGCAGGTGCAGAAACCCGATACGCGGAGCGAACTCCGTAAGCATCGCCCGCAAGTCGTTGTCCGCGCGAACTCCGAGCGCTCCCGTACACAGGGTCAGAGAGTTTGCGTCGCCGTCATGCTGATCGAGAATCCATCGCAGATCCTCGGCCGTGCTCACAATCCTGGGCAGTCCCAGTAGCGGCCGCGGAGGATCGTCCGGATGAATGCAGAGCCTTACACCGCACTCCTGCGCGACAGGGCAGACACGCGCGAGAAACTCCGCCAGGGTTGAGCGCAGCTCTGCGCGCGAGATTCCCTCGTAGCCACGAAGCATCTCGGACGTCTGCTCCAGCGTGAGACGATGATGGCCTCCGGGGAGACCGGCAAGAATGGTCTCGCGCAGCATATCGGCCTCGACCGGCAGGAGCCGCTCGAAGCAGGCATGGGCCGCACTTACTGCCTCCTCGCCCCACTCCTCTTCGGCGGCCTTGCGCTTGAGCATGAAGAGATCGAAGGCCGCAAAGGCTGTCGCATCGAAGCGCGTGGTAAAGCCACCCTTGGGAGCAGGTTCGTGCAGATGCGTTCTCATCCAGCTGAACAGGGGCATCCAGTTGTAGGCAACGGTGTGTATACCGCACGTGGCGAGATTGCGAATCGACTGTGCGAAGCTCCCAACGTCCTGCTGCCACCCCGGCGCGCGCATTTTGATGCGCTCGGTGACCTCGAGACTTTCAACGACCGTCCACTCCAGCTTCGCCGCGCGAATCATCTTCTGGCGCTCTCGAATGGCCTCGACCGGCCATATCTCGCCCGCGGATATCTCATGCAGGGAGGTCACGATGCCGGTTGCTCCGGCCTCGCGAGCGTCTCGCAGTGTGACACGGTCGTTGGAGCCGAACCATCGCCAAGTCTGCTCCAGTAACATCCTCGCCCTTTCCTGAGATCGCTCACTCTTTTGAGGGCAGGATGCGATCCCTTTGCGTCAATTGTGTGCGATGCGATAACGTTCCGGTGAAGGTTGCAAACCCGAATAAGATTGTTTCGCCAAGCTTCACGATGCTAAAGCGGCAAAAGCATTGCAGGAAAGCGCAAAACTCGCGGGAAATCTTCGTTTTGCATTGTGAAACGCACTCGACGCTTTTCCTGAGCTTATATGGAGGAAAGATTCGCATGAAATCACCCTTGAAGACTGCACGCTCCGCTACGGTGGGGAAGCGCGGATACATGGTTCAGTCGGTTGCTCGTGCGGCCGCGATTATTAATGCATTCCAGTCGACCTCGGAGGTTCTTGATCTTCGGGTGGTCGCTGCTCGCGTCGGACTGCACAAGGCGACGACCTTCCGCCTGCTGGAGACCCTGGTGGAAACACATCTGCTGGAGAGGGCAGGGAAGCAGGGCTATCGTTGCTGCGTCCAGCCGGCGCGCACCAAGCGCTATCGCATCGGCTACGGCTCGCAGACCAGCCTGCTGCCGTTCACCGCCGCCGTCAGCGATGGGCTTGTGGTTGCGGCCAATGCTGCCAATATCGACCTGATGGTGCTCAACAACGGCCTGAGCCCGCGGATTGCGCTGCAGAACGCCGACACCTTCGTTTCGGAGAAGGTCGATCTGGTCATCGACTCGCAGATCAATATCGGCGTTGCGGCGCAGATCGCCGTCAAGTTCTCCGAGGCGCGCATTCCCTTCATTGCGCTTGATATTCCGCATCCTGGCGCCGTCTACTTCGGCGCCGACAATTACAAGGCGGGCCGCATGGCGGGTCGCCATCTGGCTCGATGGACGGCGAAGAACTGGGAGAACGGTCCGGAACAGATCATCCTTCTTGGAGTGGACGCTGCGGGGCCTCTGCTGAATGCCCGACTTACCGGGGTACTCGACGGCATCCATGAGGTGAGCGCCTTCAGCCATCGCATTCCCACGCATCACTATGACACCAAGGGCGGCCAGTTTGAAGCGACGCTCGATATCGTTCGGCGCCATATCCGCCGCAGAAAGCCGGAGCGCGTTCTCATCGGCGCCGTCAACGATTCGACGGCGCTTGCTGCCCTGCAGGCCTTTCGCGAGGCAGGCCTTGAGCGCTCCTGCGCGATCGCCGGGCAGGATGGAAGCCTTGCCGCTCGCGACGAGATGCGAAGGCCTTCGAGCCGACTCGTTTGCTCCGTCGCCTACTTTCCTGAGACTTATGGCGAACGAATCATCCGCCTGGCGCTCGATATTCTCAAACACAAGCCCACAGCGCCTGCGGTCTTCGTGCAGCATGAGGTGCTTACGCCTCAGAACGTCAACAAGGTTTATCCCAACGACGCATGGATGAAATCCGCACCGGAGCCAATCTAAGCGCGGAGAATGCTTAGCGGAAGGCCATGTGTTGTTTCGTATCGTGAGACGTTGGATGGTAATCCAGCGTGGCTACCACCAGGGCATGCCAACATCCTAAGTAGGAAATATATGGGTAGATTTCCGAGTACGATGCTGCGCCCTCGAGGATTTCTCAAGCAAGTTCCGTATCGCATGGCGATACGGAACGCCAGCTCACATTCGCTTTCACTCGCCCATTGACATGTCTTTTTGCCAGCGAATAAAAAACTGCTCGTCCAATCAGCCAGAGCCGATCGTGGCGCAGTTTGTGTGAATTTTCCCGGAGGTTTTATGCAAGTCCAACAACAAAACAAGAATACAGAGCGAAGTATCCTGCGCAGCTTTTGTCTCAACTACGCTGGCCACGTGGTGTTTTCAATGCCCTGGATTCTCTGCGGCGCTGCCGCAGTTGTCCTCGCTTTCCCTGCCAGTGTCTCTGCGCAGACAGGTCAGGGAGCCATCAACGGCTCCGTGCGCGACAACACCGGAGCGTTCGTCGCCGATGCCGAAGTGGATATCGTCAGCCAGGCTACCGGCGTACACCAAAATACGGTCACCAACCAAAACGGTCTCTTCGGCGTGCAGTCGCTCAATCCCGGACTCTACACGGTGACGGTGCAGAGGGATGGTTTCGAGCGCGTGGTCACGGAATCGGTCAGCGTCTCCGGCGTGGGAGCCACCCCGCTCGATATCGTGCTGTCTGCAGGGAAGATTACGCAGAGCGTTACGGTCAGCGCCGATGCGGACCTCCTTACGAAGACCGAATCCAACGTGATTACGACAGTCGATCACGCCCTCGTCCAAAGCTTGCCTTACCCTGAGCGCAGCTCGCTGGAGGCCTCGCTGCTGGTGCCCGGCGTCGTCGGCGACCCGCTGCAGCCGGGCGGCATCTCGACTGAAAATCCCAGCGCCTATACCAGCTACGTCACGCCCGGAGCGGGCATTGTGATCGGCGGCGCGCCTCCAGGCACGAGCTCGATCGTCGTCGATGGCTCAGACGTTACGCAGCCCAGCCTTGCCCGCACCGGCGTCAACCTTTCCGGCCGCGAGGTGCAGGAGACCACTGTCATCACTACCGGCCTGTCGGCCAAGTATGGCCGCACCGGCGGCGGCGTCATCGTTCAGAGCAGCACGGCGGGAACGAGCGATTTCCATGGCGCCGTCACCTACAGCCATACCGATCCTTACTTCAATGCCTACCCGGACGGCAACACGGCCCCCAGCGCTCTGCACGAAAACTACTACGGCTTCTACGTCGGAGGCCCGGTCTGGATCCCGAAGATCTATCCGAAGCGGAATAAGACCTTCTTCTACCTCGGGGTTGAGCCGGCGCGGATGCAGAACACCTTCGGCTTCCGTGGAATCTTCCCCACGCCCGATGAGCTTGCCGGTCACCTTCACAACTCGCTGACGCTTCTCAATCAGAGCATCCTCAAGAGCTCCGGATATGGGGCGGCGCTGGCGGCTCCTCGCATCGGTTCGATCAATTATCAGTCCACGGTGGACGCCAACGGCCTCCCGAACGGCCCTTATGACGCTTCGCAGATCCGCGCGATCCCTAACGATGATGTCTCCGCACAGCTGGCCAAAAATCCCTTTGCGCAGTATGTGCTGTCGCAGTTTCCGACGCCGTCGAATCCCGGCCCCTACATCAAATTCGACAACGGTCAGGCTACGCCCCAGAACGACGGCACCAACGCGACCTATAAGCGCGGCGTTCTCAACACAGACAACCGCTACTCTTTCCGCATCGATCAGCAGTTCAACAATAACAATCAGCTCTTTGTTCGCTACACGTCCATCCCGGTGAGCGCGGCGCGATTCTTTGCCGTTGCCGCATCCAATCCCCTGACGATCGTTCCGACGGACTCGGCTGCAACGCACGATATCGCGCTCGGCTATACGCATGTCTTCTCACAGAACATCGTCAACGGCTTCCACTACTCCTTCATGCGGGTGAACCAGCAGCGCCTGGCTCCCCCGAGCACGCAGGACAAGGATTATGCGGGGGCCTACGGTCTCACGCCTGCCTCTTTCGGCTACGGGTTTCCGAGTCTCGGTAACCTGAATGCGAATGGCGTCGCCTACACGATGCAGATGGGCCTTTCTAACGCTGCGATCCAGGTCGACCAGAACTTCATCGTCGGCGATGACGTGACCTGGACTTATGGCCACCACCTCTTCCAGTTCGGCGGGGAGGTTCGCTGGCTCGAGTCCAACCAGTACGATCTAGGCGGAGCCACCGGTGGCCGCTATACCTTCTCCGCTGCGCAGACCAATAATGGCTCGACCGGCGGAGCTCCGCTCGCCACCTTTATCCTGGGTACGATCTCCACCTTCAGCAACACTCCCGTCGAGGTGCCGGGCTACTATCGCTGGCGCTACTATGCCGGCTACTTCCAGGACGACTGGAAGCTCCTGCCCAATCTCACGCTGAACGTCGGCATGCGCTACGAGCTTGAGACACCTCGCATGGAGAAGTTCAACAACCAGGCCTTTGTGAGTCAGAATATCTCCGGCAACCTGAACGGCTTCGCCACCTCAACCGCCTTCTGCTTCTCCGGAGCTTGCGGCAATCCCAGGTCTCTGTGGCCCATCAACTACATGGGCTTCGAGCCTCGCATTGGCTTCTCCTACGCTCCCACGCCGAAGACCACCGTGCGCGCGGCGTATACGCTCCAGCGCCTTCCGCTTACCGGTTACGAGAACACTCCCGATCCTAACTTCAATGTGTCTTCACAGGCAGTGGGCAACCAGACCGGCGGCGTTGTCGCCAACTCCACCGTCAACTACATTACGAATCCAGTCGGCCCGCTTACCTCTGCCTACACTTCGCTCAATGGGAACCGCGGACCTATCCTCTACTCCACGGGTCTCGCTCCGGTCTATGTCAACCAGAGCAAGGCGGTTCCTTACACGCAATTCTGGAATCTGACGCTTCAGTATCAGCCCGCGATCCATACTGTTCTTCAGGCCACTTACAACGGGGCTAAGGGGACCCACCTGATGGGGGCGTTTGGCGGCGGAGGCTATGCCAGCGCGCTCAACGTTCCCTCACTCAGTACCATCACCAATGCCATCCAGACGCACCAGAACCTTGGCGCCTCCAATCCTAATCCCTGGGGCATCACCCAGAACGGTGCGCTTGTCTCCGAGACCGGCCTTCAGCTTCTCAACCCCTACCAGAACTTCTTCAACCAGTCGATCAACGAAATCTATCCTCGCGGCGGAACGATGGAGTACAACGGGCTCTATCTCAGCGTGAATCAACGCTTCGGCGCCGGTCTTTCGGTGCTCGCCAACTATACCTGGTCGAAGACTCTGGACAACGTTCCCGACACCAACACCGGGGCCAACGGCGGCGGCTTCGGCTATGTCCTTCCGCAAAATCCGACCAATTCCAACTCGGAGTGGTCGGTTGCCAGCTTCGATCAGGCCAGCCGCCTCAAGCTCGGCTATACCTACGATCTTCCCATTGGCACCGGTCAGAGATTCAATCTGCACAATCACATCCTCGACAACCTGATCGGCAACATCTCCACCTCGGGCATCGCAACCTATGCGGATGGCCTTCCGAACGCGATTACCCTCGGCACGGTGGGATACTTCGTCTCGGTTACGCCGGCGGGAACGAACGGCTGCACCGCCACTGGAGTCAATCGCTACTGCACGGCAAACGCCTTGCCGACTGGCTATATGCTGCGGCCTAATATAGTTCCGGGCGTTCCTTTGATCAATAAGAACTGGAAGAAGAATGCGCTCAATCCGAACTTTGTTCCGTACCTCAATCCTGCGGCGTTCGCGGTTCCGGGCTCGCTCAATAACCCGCAGCTGGGCAATGCGCCTCGCCTTCTCGCAAATGCGCGCTCCCCGCGAGAGGCCATGTTCGATATGCAGTTCAGAAAGGGATTCAAGATCGGCGAGCGCTATGATCTCAAGGTAACCGGCAACTTCATTAACGCATTCAACCATCCTGTCTACTACGGCGTGAATCACGCTCTGATGAGCTCCAACACAGTCTCTAATGTGACTGGAACGGTTACGCCGGTTGCGACCGCGAGCTTTGGCCAGTTCAACCAATCGCAGACCGCCGGTATGTCCCGCGTCATTCTCGTCGGAGGAGAGTTCACCTTCTAAACTGTTGTCGCGGCAATCATTGCCATCTCCGCTCTGGCCGCTCTCCCTTGTGAGAGCCGGCGGTCAGAGCGCATTGTGAGGAAGCTCCGGATTGAACAGGCAGGTCAGCAAAGAACCGAACCGCACGGCTGGAGGAGTCTTCTGGAGCCTCGCAGCTGTTATTGCGGCATGTCTCATCGCCGTCCCATGCATCGCACAGCGCCGCTCCTTAGACCCGCTTCGACTGATCGATCCCCGCATCGGCACATCGCATGATGGCCAGACCTATCCCGTCGTCGGCGTTCCGTTCGGCATGGCCGGATGGACGCCGGAGACGCGCAGCACGGAGGCCAAGTGCGTCTCTCCCTACTACTACAACGACACGAAGATCACCGGCTTCCGCGGCAGCCACTGGCTGAGCGGAAGCTGCACCCAGGACTACGGCAGCGTCACCCTGATGCCAACGACGGGAGAGCTCAAGGTCGCGCCCGATGAGCGCGCCTCGCGCTTCGAGCACGCCTCCGAGGTGATGTCCCCTGCCTTCTACTCTGTCGATCTCGACAACTATCACCTCAAGGTGGAGCTTACCGGCACTACCCGCGCCGGCATCATGCGCATCACCTTTCCCTCGTCGGGCGCGCGGCATCTTCTCATCGAACCCAATGTTCGCCCCAACCAGGGCTTCATCGAAGTGCACCCTGAGAGAGGCGAGATCATCGGCTACAACCCCGTCGTCCGCATCTATCAGGGAGCGGGCAAGCCTGCTGGGTTCAGCGGCTACTTCGTCGTCAAGATCGATCAGCCGATCGCCGGCTTCGGCACGTGGTGCAACGCCACTCCAGCGAAGCGCGCGCAACAGAAAGGCTCCGGCTGCGATCGCATTGGTGCCTACATCACGCTCTCGCCTAACGCACCTCAGCGGATGCTGGTCCGCATCGGCACATCGTTCACCAGCCTTGCCGAAGCGGAGCGCAATCTCTCCGCCGAAGAGCCCGGCTGGAACTTCGAGAATATTCGAGCGCACACCGAAGCCGCGTGGCGTGATTACCTCAGCCGTATCGAGATCGAGGGAGGAACACCGGCGCAGCAGAGGATGTTCTACACTGCGCTCTTCCATGCCTCGCTCGCGCCCCGCATCGTCAGCGACGCTGACGGCACCTACAACGGCTTCGCCAACGAAGGCCGCCTTCACCACGCGCCCGAAGGCACCGACTACTACGACGACTTCTCGCTCTGGGATAGCTTCCGCTCTCTTCATCCTCTCCTCACCATCCTCGATCCCCAGCGCGATGGGCATATGATTCAGAGCCTCGTCGACAAAGGCCAGCAGGGTGGTTTTCTCCCCGTCTTTCCTACCTGGAACAGCTACACCTCCGAGATGATTGGCGATCACACGGTCGCGGTCGTCTACGACGCGTACGCGAAGGGCATTCGTAACTTCGACGTCCCTGAGGCCTATCGCCTTGTGCGCCAGAACGCTTTCATCACCCCTCCCCGGGACGAGTACGTCGAAGGCAAAGGCCGCCGCGCTCTTACCTCTTATCTGCGCTACGGTTATATCCCTCTTGAGGATGAGGTTCTCGACGCCTTCCATCAGCGCGAGCAGGTCTCGCGCACACTTGAGTACGCCTACGATGACTACGTCGCCGCGCAGTTCGCCTCCGCTCTCGGACACCGCGACGATGCCGCGCTCCTTCTCCAGCGCTCGCGGAACTGGCGCAACGTCCTCGACCCGGAAACCCGCTTTGTCCGTGGCCGCCACGCAGACGGCTCCTGGATTACGCCCTTCGATCCGGCTAAACACGCTACCTTCGTCACGGAAGCCAATCCTTGGCAGTACACGTTCTTCGTTCCCCAGGACATCGAGGGCCTCATCCAGGCTACTGGGGGACCCACCGCCTTCGTCGCCAAGCTGGACGGGCTCTTTGATCAGCATCTCTACGATCAGGGCAACGAGCCCAGCCATGCCATCGCCTATCTCTACAACTTTGCCGGCGCGCCCGCGAAGACGCAGCAGCATGTCCGCGAGCTAATGAACACGCAGTTCGGCCCTGGGCCCGATGGACTTCCAGGCAACGATGACGCAGGCCAGATGTCTGCCTGGTACGTTCTCAGCGCGCTCGGCTTTTATCCTATCTGTCCCGGCTCGCTCGATTACAGCATCGGCTCGCCCCTGTTTTCGCGCATCGCCATTCACCTTACCAATGGCAAGACCTTCACGATCGAAGCGCGAGGCAACTCTGGCGAGAACGTCTACGTTCGCTCAGTCCATCTTGACGGCCACGCTCAGCCGGATTGGAGATTCAGCCACAAGGACATCCTTCGCGGAGCCGCGCTCACGCTTGACATGGCGGCCTTCCCTGTAAAGCAGGATAAAGAATGAATCGCAGAGCCTTCCTTAAGTCTTCCAGCCTTGCTGCCGGAGCCTCGCTCATCGGTCCCACAGCCTACACGCAGTTTCCCGCACCTTCCTCTCTGCCGCGACGCATCTTCATCAATCGCGGCTGGCTCTTCCATCCCTCCATCACGCCCGGCGATACAGGCCCGGACTTCGACGACCGCGCCTTCACCTCAGTCGTCCTTCCCCACACCAACAAACTCTTTCCCTGGCATAGCTTCGACGACGCCGACTACGAGTTCATCTCTACCTACCGCCGGCACTTCCGTCTGTCCGCTTCAGCGCGAGACAAGCGTGTCTTCGTCGACTTCGAAGGGGCCATGACTGCCAGTACCGTCTGGATCAACGGTCACTTACTGGGAGAATACAAGGGCGGCTATACTCCCTTCTCCTTCGAGCTCACGCCGCACCTGCGCTGGGACGGGCCCAACATTCTCGCTGTCCACCTTGACTCTACCGAGCGCAAAGACATTCCGCCCTTCGGCTATGAGGTCGATTACATGACCTTCGGCGGCATCTATCGCGAGGTTAGCCTGAGCATCGTCTCCGAGCTCTTCCTTGAAAACATCTTCGCCCGCGCTATCGAGCCGCTCTCTTCCGCGCCCGCGCTGGAGGTCGAGTGCTTCTTCGAACACGCCGTCTCCGATGACGCCATTACCCTCGAAGCCGAGCTGCGCGATGGCGACAAGGTCCTCGCGAAGGAGACCGCGCCGCTCTCCCTCCACACTGTGGAATCTGGCATGCCCTCGCAGACCCTGCGCTTCGACCGCCTCACCGGCATCGAGCTATGGGACCTCCACACTCCAAAGCTTTACGAGGTCCACGCGCGCCTGCTGCGCAAGGGAGAGGTCTTCGATCAAGACATGCGTCGGATCGGTTTTCGGGAGGCTCGCTTTACGCCGCAGGGCTTCTCGCTCAACGGACGCATCGTCAAGCTGCGCGGGCTCGACCGTCATCAGACCTTCCCTTTTGTCGGCCAAACTATGCCGGCGCGTGTGCAGCGCCGTGATGCTTACATTCTCCGCCACGAGCTTAAATGCAACATCGTCCGCACCTCGCATTATCCGCAGTCGCGCCACTTCCTCGATGCGTGCGATGAGCTTGGCCTGCTCGTGCTGGAAGAGATTACCGGATGGCAGCACATAGGAGACCAGGCGTGGCAGGATATCGCCGTCGACAATGTATCCCGCATGATCCGGCGCGATTGGAATCATCCCTCCATCATTCTCTGGGGGGTGCGAATTAACGAGTCCAAAGACGATCATGACTTCTACACGCGCACTAATGCTGCCGCCCACGCTCTGGACAAGACCCGCCAGACGGGAGGCATTCGCTCCAACCTCAACTCCGAGCTGCTCGAAGACGTGTACACCAACAACGACTTTGGTTTTCCGCTACACCCTCCCGTCGCACCGCTCTATCTCAACACCGAGTTCGTCGGCCATACCTTTCCCACGCGTTCCACCGACAACTCCGCGCGCCAGCGGGAGCACACTCTTCGCCACGCCCGCATTCACGATCAGATCGCCTCCGACGCGAGGTTTTCCGGGGGCATCGGCTGGTGCGCCTTCGACTACAACACCCACTTTAACTTCGGCAGTGGCGATCGTATCTGCTATCACGGCGTGTCCGATATCTTCCGTCTTCCCAAACCTGCCGCCGGTTTCTACAGATCGCAGTGCGATCCTGAAGAAGAGATCGTTCTCGAGCCCGCATTCCACTGGGCCCGCAATGACGAAGACACCGGCTTCACGGTCGCTCTCATCTGCTCCAACTGCGATCATGTCAAGCTCTTTCTCAATAGCGGCAAAGGCTTTCAGCAGATCGCCGAAGCCGATCCTGACCGCAAGCAGTTTCCTCACCTCCGCTATGCTCCCTTCTCCGTTTCGCTCGATAAAAACTCCATTCGCAACTGGGGAGATCTTCGCATCGACGGCTTTCTGCGGGGCAGGCAGGTTATATCGAAGACCTTCTCCGGTCACGGCGTCGATCGCCGCTTCGAGCTTCTCGCCGATGATCGCGAACTGATCGCCGACGGAGCGGACACCACTCGCATCGTCTTCCGCGTTACCGATGAATATGGCCGCATCCGCCCCATCGCTAACGACCCTATCCAATTTGAGCTCACCGGTCCTGCACAGCTGATTGGAGACAATCCGTTCGCGCTCGTCGGCGGCGTCGGTGCTGTCTGGGTCCGCGCCCAGCAGCGCCCCGGCACGGTCACCCTCAAGGCGAAGCACCCTCGCCTCGGCTCGCAACAGATCACTCTTAACCTCATCTCTGCCGCACCGGAGCTTGCATAGGGCAAGGGGGACTGCCAACGATTTCTCTCTCGCGCCGCAACATCGATATAGCTTTTTCAACGGAGCGAATGCCCAGGCCGTCCGCCTGTTCTCAGACCAACGATAACCATTCAGGAGATTTTCTTCATGCGCCTGCTGCGCAAGTGCCTTGCCCTTATTCCACTTCTTGCCTCCGCCGCTATCGCCCAAACCACTCTCGCTCCCACGCCACCGATGGGCTGGAACAGCTGGAATCACTTCTATCAGCACGTCACCGACGCTGACGTGCGCGCCGCAGCCCACGCGATGGTTGCCAACGGTATGCGCGACGCCGGGTACGTCTACGTCAACATTGATGACGGCTGGCAGGGCACACGCCGCGCCGACGGCACCATCCAAAGCAATGAGCGCTTTCCTGACATGAAGGCCCTCGCGGACTATGTTCATGCCCATGGCCTCAAGCTTGGCATCTACTCCTCGCCCGGCCCTAAAACCTGTGCCAAGTTCGAGGGCAGTTATGGTCACGAGGCTCAGGATGCTAAAACCTATGCCGCGTGGGGAATCGATTATCTCAAGTACGATCTCTGCAGCTTTGGAGACATGCTCACCAAAGCAGGGAAGGGCGACCAGGCTGCTCCGGCGGCCTTCGCTCTGCAGCAGAAGGCGTATCGCAAGATGCATGATGCCCTCGTCGCCACCGGCCGCCCCATCGTCTTCAGCCTCTGCCAGTACGGCATGAGCAACGTCTGGGAGTGGGGACCTGAGCTCGGAGGCAATCTCTGGCGCACGACCGGGGACATCAGCGACAAGTACGATCGCATGGCTCTTATTGGATTTTCGCAGGCCGGTCTCTCCCGCTACGCTGGCCCTGGCCATTGGAACGATCCTGACATGCTCGAAGTTGGCAACGGCGGTATGACGCTCGATGAGTACCGCACCCACATGAGCCTCTGGGCTATCCTTGCCGCGCCGCTGCTTGCCGGCAACGATCTTAGTCACATGAAGCCCGAGCACCTCGCTATTCTCAAAGACAAAGACGTGATTGCCATCGATCAGGATAGCCTTGGCAGGCAGGGAGATCGCGTCTCCGCGCTCGGACCTTACGAGATCTGGACCAAGCCCATGGCTCACAATCGCATCGCCATAGCACTCTTCAACCGCAGCGAGCTTGCTCACGCCATGCATGTTGATCTTCGCCAGCTGGGGGTTCCGTCCACCGCGCACATCCGCAACGTCTGGGCGGGTGCCGACCTTCCCTACAGGGAGACGATCGATCCGGTGATTCCCAAGCATGGTGTCGTCCTGCTTCTCGTCTCCCGTTAGAACAGAACGCATCATCATGCAAGCCGAACATGAAAGGCAAATGCAGTGAACGCACGCTCTCCGAAAATCCTTAGCCGGCTCCTCCTCGCCGTCGGCTGCATCGGCTTCTCCTCATCCCTGGCCGCCGCGCAGCAGAGCACCCTTCCGCTGTGGCCTGCTCCTGCTCCGCTCTCGCAAAGCTCTGCCGATCAGCCTTTACTGGATGTTTATCTTCCCGCCGCCAATCCCAGCGCTGCCGGCATCATCGTCATTCCCGGCGGAAGTTACCACTATCTCGCCGCGCCCGAAGGTCAGCCCGTCGCGCTCTGGCTGCAGGCGCATGGCGTAGCCGCCTTCGTGCTCCACTATCGCGTTGCCCCCAATCACTATCCGGCCGAGATGCTCGATGGCCTACGGGCTGTCCGCCTGGTGCGATCAAACGCCGCAAGGTTTGGCATCGACCAGAATAAGCTCGGCGTCTGGGGATTCTCCGCAGGCGGACATCTCGCCTCCTACCTCCTCACTCAGTATCGGCAGCCGCTCCTCCCCGCGCGCGACGAGATCGACAGCATCGATGCGCGTCCCTCCTTTGGTATCCTCGCCTATCCTGTGATCTCCATGCGCCCCGGCTTCCTTCACCAGGGCTCGCATGATAGCCTGCTCGGCCCGGCAGCCACGCCCGAGCTTGAGACGCAGCTCTCGAGCGACCTTCACGTCACCTCGGACACGCCGCCCGTATTCCTCTTCGCCACCACTGACGACGGCGTTGTTCCCGTCCGGAACAGCCTTGCCCTTTACCAGGCCTGCGTCGATCACCATGTCTCCGTCGAGATGCACCTTTTTGAGCATGGTCCTCATGGCGTCGTGCTCGCGCAAAATCTTCCGGGCCCCTCCGCATGGCCTGGCCTTCTCGCCACTTGGATGACCCGGCATGGCTGGATGCAGCCGCACCCCTGATCGCCTTCGCTCGTTTCATCTACAGAAACGCCGCCATCTGCTGCGCGCTCCTTGTGCTGTGCGAGAGATTTCCATCTTTGCGCATTACTCCCCCCTCAAAATACGGGATTGCCGAGCGTCTCCTTCTCTCTTCGAAACGCATCGGAATATTTTGCATGGTGAGACGGTCGCATGCCTCAGGGAAATCTAAAGAACTTCGTTGACCACCTCTTCCGCGTCCACGTAGAAAGTTCGTCGCCGATGGCCTCTCCTGCCGAACGGCCCGCGCATCTGCGGAACTCCCCTTTAGGAGCATCACCCTCCATGTCGAAGTCCAGAAGTCCGCTCACTCTTCTTCTGCTCGCTGCCGCCATTCTTTTTGTGCCTGCCTCGCGTGCGCACGCTCAATACACTACCGACTGGGCGGCCAACACCTTTGGTCTCGACGCCAACCACATCGGCAGCGTCGCCCGTTCGATGTGGGTCGCACCTGAAGGCGTCATCTACACCTCAAGTCTCTGGGATGAGGACGCCGGCGGCGTCGGCATCTATCAGAACGGCACTACTGTCGGCTCTATCGGCGTCCACAATGAGTTTCAGGGCTCTGCAATCACCGGCAACGCCACCGACCTCTTCGTCGCGCTCTCCTTCAACAGCTCTCTCGGCGGCAGCGGGCTCGTCGGACGCTACAACCGCTCCTCCAAAACCCGCGATATCATCCTGCAGGTCAGCGCCGACACCACTGAGCAAAAGGCGGACGTCATTACCGGCCTGGCCACCTCCGGCACTCTGCTCTATGTCAGCGATAACCCAGGCAATCGTGTTCGTGTCTACATGACCGACGGCACCTGGAAGCTCGATATCGGCGTTGCCTCGCCCGGAGCGCTGGCCGTCGACAGCGCCGGCAATCTCTGGGTCGCGCAGAAAGCCGCAGCCGCCATCCAGAAGTTCGATCCCACCGGAGCTCCGCTTACCACGATCACTCTAGCCTCTACCGCTCGCCCCGCCTCGCTCTTCTATGACGCAGGGCAGCAGAAGCTCTATGTCGGCGACGAAGGTCCCGACATGAACATCAAGATATTCGACATCAGCAATAACGCGCCCGTACTCTCCAGCACCTTCGGCACTCTTGGAGGCTATCTGGACACGACCAGCGGCACCAAGGGCTATGTTGGTGACAAGCGCTTCACGCGCGTCCATGGCATCGGTAGAGATTCCAGTGGCATGCTCTATGTGCTCAATAACCCTTGGGGCGGCACGTGGGATCTTGGCCGTGATGGCGGCACCGACATTCACGCCTATGACCCGAGTGGACAGCTCAAATGGAAGCTTCAGAGCCTCAACTTCGAAGCCGTCGCCGCGCCCGATCCGGCCACCGATGGCGTCTATTTTTTCAGCGGCAACAACGTCTACACCGGCACCGCGGGAGGCTCCTTTCAGTACAACACCATTGATCCCTTCACCTACCCGAACGATCCCCGCATCAATGTTGCCGACCCGCAGCGTGGCGAAGACTTCGGACAGATCGCCTACGTGAATGGTCATCGCATCCTCGTTGCCAACGGCCAGAACCCCGATATCTTCTATCTCCACTACTTCACCAACGCCACCGGATATATCGCGAATCCCATCGGCTCCATCCCCGGGACTCTCTTCAATACTACGGCGCGCATTCGCAACGGTTTCTGCATCGACAGCAAAGGCGGCATCTGGGCCGGGCTGGATAAGACCAACGCCATCTGGCACTATCCTCTCACCGGCTTCGACTCGACCGGCAAACCCATCTGGGGCGCGGGTGTCTCCACTCCCACGCCTGCGAGCATCGGCACTCTCACCCGTATCATCTATCTCGCCGACACGGACACCATGATCCTCGCCTCCGGCATCACCGGCAGCACTGATTGGACGGCCATCGGCACGCGCGTCGAGGTCTATCATGGCTGGTTCGCCGGCAACACCAGCTCCCCTAACCCCGTGATTACTCTCTCCAGCCCCAATCCCAAGACCATCGCCGCCGCCGGCAACTATCTCTTCGTAGGCTACGTGCATACCGTTCCCAACATCGATGCCTTCAACCTGACCAGCGGCGCCAACGAGATAACCTTCATCAACAGCAATCCTGACAACGTATCCGTGGGCAACGACGTCGACTCCATGTATGGAATTCGCGCCTACCTTCGCTCCACGGGCGAGTATGTCGTCACCAAGGACAACTACAACAGCTCCAACGTCGTCGTCTATCGTTGGACTCCATCCAATTAAATCTCAACATCCACGTGAACGTCAGCCAGGTGGTGGGCTTGAACCTGACCTCTGAACGTGTTTAAGGATCCGAACCTATGACCTCTTCCATGCCATGTTGCGTCAGGATCGTAAATTATTGACGGCACATTACTTATAAGCTGGCAGAGTCGGAAAACGGCCCAATCGGCGGTATTTGCGACAAAAATGCTACAAACTTTTCTGCTACTCAAACAGCGGGCCACAGGGCTGATCGTGTGGGATCAGCCCGTTTTTATTGATTCTTGTCAGGGACATTAGTGATCAATGGAAATTCCAAACAGAGCTGTAATGTCTGACGGATATCAAGGGAAATCGGTTCTCGACATCTCCAATCCACGTAATGCGTACGATTATCGCTGGCGACAAGCCGACTAATGAGATGGTCCGCCGCTGTCCCCTCCGCTGAGGCGGAGGATGGAAGCAGCGGTTTCACAGGAGGATCATCGGCATGCAGATTCGTTCGGTAGGCATCGACTTAGGCAAGACACGTTTCACGTTATTGCTTTGGGAACATCGGGTAGTTACTCCTCCACCCCCAAAAATGGGATGGCTAGAATAATTTCCAATTTGGAAATTACACTCTATGATTACTTCATGCAGGGGCAGGACGTTGCGATATTTTTGAAACTGGCCATCGCGAATGAGCCGCAAGTGCCGTCCAAAGACTTGGCGGAAAGCCTCTTTATTTCTCAATCAGAGGTGTCGAAATCTCTGAAGCGCAGTGCGGAGTCTGGGCTGCTCCACATCGCCGATGGGAAAAAAAGGGTCAATCGATCTGCGCTGATGGAGTTCCTGTCTCATGGGCTCAAGTATGTCTTTCCGCCAGCAAAAGGCTCTATGGCCCGTGGTGTCCCTACGGCGACGGCAGCAGAGCCTTTGAAATCACGCTTTCTGGATGACGGCGATCCTCCTGAAGTGTGGCCGTTTATTGATGGAAAAGTACGAGGAATTTCTCTCGCGCCTCTCTACAAGGGCGCGCCGAAAGCAGCTCTGCGAGATCCTAAGTTTTATAGTGTTCTCGCGCTCTGCGATGCGATTCGTGGCGGCAGAACGCGAGAGCGAAACCTCGCTATTGAACTGCTCGGCAAGGAAATTAATGGCTGATCCGAATCTGCCGTTGTTGGAAGACGCGGTTCTCAAACTCGCCCCCTTTCTGGACGAGATCGTTTTTGTTGTGGTATCACCCTAGGAATGCTGATTACCGACAAGGCCGCGGTTCCCATTCGCGGCACGAACGATGTTGATGTGATCGCTGAAATCATCACGTACGCGGATTACATTGCGTTTTCGGAACGTCTCCGTGAGGCTCATTTCACCGAATGATGCAGGCGAAAAGCCTCTCACTTGTAGATGTGCGTGGCAGTATTTCGGGACAACCAGGCAGTCAAGCGCATCATGAGTACCGCTCCTGCATATCAGCTATCAACCTGCTACATTGCGAACTCCAGCGTTGTCGGACTATTCATACTACGTTCTAGGAACTCGCACCTCTTGCGCGAACGATCCCCCAAGAAAGCGCAATCTCTTTATGTAGCGATCAGAGCTCGGGGAGCGGCATGACACCCACGATAGTGGATTGGCTCGCTCCTGCGGAGCACAAGTTTACCTTAGCGGTTAAGCTTTAAGGCTACCTTAATATTGGTCGATAATGTTCCCCCCCAAATGTATCCAATACCGGCTCGAAGGCGATCTCTTCGGAAACTCTTTACGGGCAAGAACGGGTTGGCAGAAGTGGAAGTGAAGCTGAACGTGCCAGAAACTCGCAGGCGTCCACTCGGCCTCAGCCGTCAACAGGGCGGCGCGTTGGCGCGGCGAAGAGATCTTCGCGGAAGCCACAGGGCAGCTTGGGGTTCAGCCTGATGCTTGATTGGGGCAAAACAGGAGAATCTGAACTCCGGTTGTTATGCCGCACCCAAGCAAATATTCGAATCAACGATCAGAAGCGATAGCCCAGCGAAAACTGAATCTGGCGCCCCGGTGACGCCGTTGTCGGCATACCGAAACGAGGAGAGGATAACGTTCCGATGTACTTCTGGTAGTTCGTGTGATTAAAGACATCAAACGCAGAGATTCCGGCGCTGAGTACCTTGGCTTTGTCGCCCGTCTCTTTCGTCAGCCGAAAATCGTGACCGTAGAGAGCGTCAAAGGAGGTTGTCCCTTGGCCTTGTAGGGTATTCCGAGCGACACCGACAGGGCGAGCGTTCCCAAGACCCGTGTGATAATCGTCGTTTCCCGTTGTCTCCGTGTAGGGTGTACCGGAATAGATCGTCGCAGCAACTCCCAAGGACAACCAATGATCTGGGTTGATGGTGCCAAGCAGATTGAACTTGTGCCGTCGATCGAGGTCTGCGCGGCCCCACTCACGATTGGGATGGTATTGGTCCTGGGGAAATTGCGACAGTCCTCCAGTGTTGTTAAAGAAGTGGGCGAAGGCGTACTGTGCCCGACCCGTAAACCAATGGCCGAGGTCTCCCCGAAAAGAGAGATCGAGTGCATTCACCAAAGCGCGGCCTCCGGATTCGATGTCTTGAATCTGGCCGTACCGCGGATCGGGGCGCGGGTAATTCGCACTGAGTTCAGGGTTTGGAGGAAGAATGGGGGCATTGACATCGACAGAACGGAAGGCCTTGACCTGAACCTGTCCGCGATATTCAGCTGTCAACGTTGCCTTTTTCCCGATCCGACGCTCGAATCCAGCACTGTACTGAATCGAATACGGCGAACGAACATGCGAGGAGAATTGGACGAGATTGGTGGGAAGACCATCCAGTTCTGGACCAGAAGGTAATGGCGTCGTGGGGTTTTGTACTTGTACTTCGCGCAGCGTCACGCCGTCATGCAACTCGGAGAAACGGCGAATCGACCCTGGTCCGGGAATTCTGCTGCTCGATCGACTGGCGCGTTTGGTCGAAGTTGTGGACAGGAGTCTCTATGAAGAATACGAAGCTTCTGCTCGCGAGCGAATGATCTCTCGTGATGAGGATGATTGGCCGATTGTTGCGACCGCTCTTCTCTTGAAGTGCCCAGTTTGGACGGAAGATCGGGACTTTTTTGGCAGTGGAGTTTCCATTTGGACGAGCGAGACGATTGAACTGTATCTAAGGGACCGCTAGTTGAGTTCACAGCACGATTCATGCCGCGTTCGGACATGACAGATGCCGCTCTCGTCGTCGGGGAAACTTGCGTTATGACAGAAGGCACTAAGTTGTGCGCACAGCAGATCAATCATGGCCAATCGGAAATCTGGTTGGAAGCAGACGGCAAGGAAATTACGCCAAAGCGAAAACTCGCTTCAAACGAGGTCGTCAATGCGCTGCGTCGCCTTTGCGCTCCGGAAGCCTTCCAAATCTTCAATGCTGACTACCATCGGGCGGTCGGTAATATCGCTAGCCTGAATGTGCCCAATCTCGAGGTGATTGCCGTTGAACTGAAGCTAAAGCCATAGATCTTCCTGTAATTATTCTAGTAGAAGCCCTTTTTTATCTTTTACTTGAAGATCAAACTAGTGCAGGACATGACGTGAGAACAAATGCGTTAACTCCTCATCGAGTTCCTAGATTGTCTCGCCGCGGACACACTTGCTGGTGGTCTGAGTGGAACTTGGTGATGTGCGGGTTTATAACGATGGACCCCTAGTGACACGGATGATTTCTCCAATAGTAGGAAACATTCGCCTTAACCCAATTTTGTTACCCTCAGTGGCGGGCTACAGAAATTCTATGCTGTTGAGGAAACTGGAACCATGCAGAGACTGTTTCTTGTTTTTGTGATGTGTCTGGCGTTTACAGAAGCGATGAAGGGCCAGCAGTTTAAAGAGTGGAGCTTTCAGGCTCCGGCTGGATGGCAGGTGACCACAGCATGGCGACACGGCTGTCCTGACACCTTCGGATGCGGCGCCTGGCAGCGTTTATGTCCAGTTGTTTTCAGGTCAAAAGATGGACGGCAATCTGCAGTCGTGGCTTGAAGAGCGCGCACGGCAGGAGCGTCGCCACAGCATTCCTCCTCGGATCGAGTGGATACCCGGTCCCCGTAACCGTATGGTGTCCCGACCAGCCGGTACGTTTCACGATCGTGCCGAAATCATGTTGATTGCAACAAAACCGAGTGGTCATTTCCATACCACGAGCCATCTCGGATGGCACACCACCGCCATCCTAAGTGAGGTTTCGCACGTTCTCGGAGCGATGGATTTGCTGGGGAACGCTTTTGCAAACTGTTGAGACCGGGAACAATTGTTCAGACGAAGATTCAGTCCTGCAGCGTTTCCATGAATCCTGAGAATGCCTCAACCGTAAACATGCTGCGCACAATATTGTATCCCCTGCTAGTTCGCAGTCTGAACGATATCGCGGAAACACCACAGCACGAGATAGTGATCGACTCCACGGGATTAGGTTTCATTAAATTCGACGCCGTTTTCACTGTCCCCAGCCCATGTGGAAAGGGCAGAGGCTTAGCTCATTCTGTGGTTGGAACCGATTGCTGAAATGGCCAGCAGAGCTCGCTGGCGGTCGCTCCAGTCGTTGCGCGCTGCCGCCGCGGCGGCAGCTCTTGTCATTAGTGGATTGACCGATACGCGACCTCATTTTTTAGAAGCGTCTCATCAGGAGATGGGCAGTACTAGCCGGGTAAGTTTTCGCGCAAGGAAGATGGCGAAAGGGCGCTTGTCTTTGACGGCAGGAAAGAATTTCGTCGACCCCGCAACTTGCGCAGCACTTGATGCGTCTTTTGTTTAACAGCGAAATTCCAGCACAGGACAGCGCCCTTGAATCCGGAAGGGCCATTGCTCCCTTTGCTCGTGAGCCTGAAAGGTCGTTGAGCCTATAGTAAGATTTCCTTGTATCCTTTCAGGAGGGAATTCATGCTGGCAAAGAAAACCGTTAAGAATCAAATCACCCTCCCGAAAACGGTTGTGACCCGTTTCGCCGGAGTGGAATACTTTGATGTGAGTACGGATGGAGAGACCATTGTCCTGCGCCCGCTGCAAAAGAGCCGTGCGGACGAGGTCCGTACCCGGCTAGCACAACTCGGGATCGAAGAAGAGGATGTCGCAGCTGCTGTCTCCTGGGCGCGTGAACGAGCTTGAGTCTGCGCGTAGTCTTTGACACGACGACCGTCGTGTCAGCTCTCCTTTTTGCGAATGGCCGTTTGGCGTGGCTGCGCCCGCATTGGCGGGAGGGTGGGTGTACGCCTCTTCTCTCTCGGGTGACCGCTGCGGAACTCACCCGAGTTCTCGGATATCCCAAGTTTCGGCTCTCTCAGGATGACCGCCGCGAGTTGCTCGCCGACTATCTGCCCTATTGTGAAGTCATCGAACCCTCAGAGCGATGCAAATGTGACTGCAGGGATCCAAAGGATCAGCCATTTCTCGATCTGGCGCAGAGTAGTAACTCCGATTTGCTGGTCAGCGGCGATCAGGATCTGCTGGTACTGGCCGGGCAAACGGCATTTCAAATTGAGACTCCCGAAGCTTACCGTCGCCGCGTCAAGCCTGAAGTTTAAGGGACAAAGAGAAAGGTTTCTCAAAGGCCGCTTCGCGCGCCTTGAATTGCGCCTCGCCGGCTCTGCAAAGTCCGGGCTAGAGTGATTACTGCGTCGAGGCTATCTTATGTCTTCCACCATCACGGTGAGTTTCGTCCCGACCTGCACAGGCTTTCCATCCTCTTGCAGCGGAAGGAAGCTGAGCGTTTTCGCTTTGTGCGCTGCCATAAGGCCGCCTTGCTCGGTCGGTGGATCGACCGCTGAGGCTGACTGTACATGGCCGTCGACACCAACGACGAGTTTTACGCGGACCGAAAGGGACGGCCGGGCGTTGCCGACTGCGAGGATCCCGGGCGTAGTGAGCCTCTTCATCATCTCGTTGCCCGGCCGTTCGACCGTTGGAGCTTCGGAAGGAACCCGCCCGCTTTCTTTGGCGCTCTGATCAGCATAAAAATCCGCAAGCGCGGAGATCTTTGTCGGATTGGGAGACTCAAGGGCCGCAGCTTTCAAGAGAGGCCTCTCCGCCAGCTTGTCGTAGTCGAGCTGGCGGCTGCGAAAGAAGGGCCACCGCGACATGGAATGGAGCTTCATTCCGGTCAACGTAGCTATATTCGAGTCCTCCTCTGCCTCTCGTAGGGCAAGGAGCGCAAAGCTTGATTGCACTTCGCGAATATCCACACGGTTTATATTGAGCTCCGGTCCTGTCCCCGCCACCCCGCTGATTGCATAGGCATAGAGATCTGCCAGCCGTTTCGGAATGGTTGGATCTTGTGGAGACAGCGTGCGGGCGTTCTTCAGCCACTGGAGAGCATGTTCCCGATCTGCGATGGAGAGTGCGCGCCCGGCGTTGGAGAGTACGGCAGAGTCAGTAGGCTTGCGTTCCACCGTTTGCTCCAGAGAGCTCTGATCTCGAAGTAGTCTCGAGTAGCCTCTGTGCTGACGTCGAGTCCCTGATCCAGGTAATTCTCAAGATTAATGCCGGGATAGTGTTCAATGACCCATCGGATAAGGGCAAGTCGATACGGCCGCAGCTCGCTCACGGGGAGGCGACGCGCATAGAAGTCGAGCATGCATTTCGCTCGCTCCAAATCTTCAGGATGCGCAGCAAAATACCTTGCCTGCGTGACAGGGGGAATCTCAAGCGCGGAGCAGCGAGGATCGCCTGGTGGCACCAGATTGCCCTGAGGTATCCGGGGATCGCAAACAGGAGCAATGAGACTATGTTGCTTAACATTATGTGCAGTACTGCATTCTTTCTCATCACACGGACCTCGGTGCTCCTGCTCATTTAGACACCGGAACCCAACAAGATCGCTCTTACTTTTGTGCAGATTCCGCCGGCTCGCCGATCAGCACGTCTTTGGTCTTCGGTTGGGTCGGGTGCAAATTCAAATAAGAGTTGTGCTCATCCGCTTGATAGAGTAGCGCCTAACTCATCCTTAGCTGAAGGCGGGAAGTCGCGGCGACATGAGCCAGTCTTTTGTTGGCATTCTGGGAGCGTTAAGAGTTTCTCGCAAAACTCGTGGACATTTACGCATCCCATTTTTCAGCGATAGAACTCTCCAACACTATCTTTGTTGGGCGAGGCAAGTTCTATCTTGGATGTCATCAGAAAATTCGAGCGATGTACGAATCTTCTGCCAGCGCCTAAAGATGAAAGAGGCGCTTATCGTATGCGATCCACCTGGACCATTCGATCGTAAGGCGCACAGCATCGGAGTGCAGGGGATTGAACAGGTAGTTCCAGGACTCAGGCGAGGGGGCAGACGGTACCGCCAACAACGGTGAAGTGCCTCCAGCGAGCCATGAATCGCCGGCATTGCGGGTTGCATTGAGATCGTCGCGCCAATTGCTCTCCAGGATATTGGGAACCAGAGCTTCTTCCAGGATGCCGTCGGCAACATTGACTTTCATCAGTCGATAGGAGTCAGGAAAGAGCTTTGGATTTCCCTTGAGGTTGGCGAGCACTTCGATCAGCGCCAGCGCGGGATGCTCGGACAGGTAAACGATCCGTTTCCCTCTCGCTGCCGTATGCCAGCGCCCATCGGTCTTTTCTCCGCCCAGGCCCTCAAGATCACTGTGCTTGCTGATCCGCCACAGCGACTTCACGAATAGACACCCTCATCGAGCTGCCACAGCATGTTCTCGATCAAACGTCCGCCAGACTCGGTCTGGAGCATGCTCAGCGGAGTGCGGTCGGCAATGCGGTCATCCGGGGAGCGCAGCCAGAGTAGCGCCTTCTCACGGTTGCCAAATACCTCGTCGGCAAGCGCAACGATACGGGCCACGCGAACGAGGCGATCCGTCTCTTCGTCGGAAAGGTGTTCGCCACGGCTCTTCCGGTGCTTCAAGGTGCGAGGCGAAATGACCATCTCCGAGACCTCGGAAAAACTCAGACCCTTCTCCTTCAACAAGGCCAGGCTCTCGATTGGAAGACCGTTCTCGACGATCTCGGCCAGATCGAACTCCGACTTCGGTGTGACGCCGATGTACTCGCTGATGTTGGGATTGGTCGCCATGAGAATCCTCTATGGACATTATGCCACACGTCCATAGGGCATAATGTCGAATCAGCACAAAGTCAGCATCCATATGGAAGGGAACTGCTTAGTCTTCAGTAACGGCGAGCATCAGTCGGTAATATGTTCGGAGCTTCCCCAGATCATTTACATCCGCTAAACGATGTATTTTCATTCGGATATCTTCGATAGTCTCATCGAGATCCTCAGTAGAAAACAAGCTGTTGAGCGGAACGCCGAGTCCTTCGGCAATGTCGCCGATGACGTCCAACGGAGGGTCGAACCTTCCCGTCTCGATTCGGGAGATGTAGTTCGGGGAGGGCCGGCCAATGATCTCTTCCAGTTCTTCCTGTGTCAGTCCCTTAGCGTCTCTCAGTGAGCGAATCCGCTCACGCAATATTTTTGAAACGTCCAGGCTCATTCTATTGAAGTTAGGGAGGATGCTGCTGGAAGCCTAGAGCGTGGCCCGTATAATTCTTCTGGATTAAATATACGTGTCGAGTTGGTCTGCCCGACTTGCTTTGTACCAGTGACTAAGAGAGACACTGGAATGAGGAGAGCAAGATGTCCCGAGGTAAGCGGTACCAACCCGAGCAGGTTGTGAACCTGCTGCGACAGATCGAAGTGGCGGTAGCGAACGGCAAGACGACGTCGCAGGCATGCAAGGAAGCGGAGATCGTGGAGCAGACGTATTTTCGCTGGCGCAGGGAGTATGGCGGGTTGCAGATCGACCAGGCGAAACGGTTGAAGGAGCTTGAGCAGGAGAACGGGAAGCTGAAGCGTCTGGTGGCGAACCTGAGTCTGGATAACCTTGTGCTGAAGGACATCGCCTCGGGAAACTTCTAAGCCCTGAGCGACGGCGCAGTGCGGTGAGCCATGCCTGTGAGCGTGGCGCGAGTGAGCGGCATGCGTGCCTTCTGTTGGGGCAGCCCAGGGGCACGCAGCGCTACCGGCCGACACAGCGCGAAGACGAAGATCGTCTGACTCAGGCCATCGTTGCTCTTGCCAGCCAGTATGGACGTTACGGGTATCGCCGGATCACGGCGTTGCTGGTGCGTGCCGGCTGGAAGGTGGGCAAGGACCGGGTCGAACGCATCTGGCGTCGTGAAGGGCTGAAGGTACCGAAGAGGCAGAAGCCAAGAGGACGGTTGTGGCTCAACGATGGATCGTGTGTGCGGCTTAGACCGACGCATGCGGGCCACGTGTGGAGCTACGACTTCGTCAGCGCACGAACGCATGACGGCCGTAGTGTGCGCATCCTCAACCTGATCGACGAGTCCACGCGCGAGTGCCTGCTGATCCGTGCGGAACGGCGTTGGTCCTCAGCCAAAGTGATCGGAGCGCTGGCTGACGTCATGGTGTGGAAGGGAGTGCCAGAGCATCTTCGATCAGACAACGGGCCCGAGTTCGTGGCCAAGGACCTGCGCAAATGGCTTGCCGATACCGGCGCAAAAACACTGTACATCGAACCTGGATCTCCGTGGGAGAACGGCTACTGTGAAAGCTTCAACTCCAAGCTCAGAGGTGAGTTCCTCAACGGCGAACTCTTCTACTCGATGAAAGAACTGCGTGTGCTGGCTGAGCGCTGGCGCATCCACTACAACACCGTCAGGCCGCACTCTTCGCTCGGCTACAGACCTCCAGCACCAGAGGCATGGATGACTTCGACCACTTGGCAACATGGGGAGCCAGTCGCTTCGCTCCCGGCTCCCCATGTTGCCACACCCTGCATCGATCTGATCTCAGAGGTCAATGCGCTACACTAACTCCTCACTGGTACAAAACAGCGGGCTAGCCAAGCGGCAGGCATCGCGCCGCAAAGCCTGCCCAAAAGACGGAATCAAAACGGTTTAAGCGCGTATTGGCAGCGAAACGGCAGCTAAGGCGTCGCCGGAGCCGGGTTGCAATGCTGTAAGTTGTTGAGAGAATTTGGAGGCGCGGGTCGGGATCGAACCGACGCATAAAGGTTTTGCAGTTTTCCGCCCCTCGCCTAAACCCTTCAAAATACCCGCCAATTCCGTCGAATGAAATACCCGAATTGGTCAGTTTTCCATCGTTTTTCGCCTTATGGGGACCCGGTCGGGGAGCCGCCAATTTTGGACTTTTCCCTCATTTCGAAGCATATCACTCCTCGGAATCAGCAGGCGAGACGGTGGGTTCACTCACTACGAGCGATGAGGAATTCTCGTTCAACTCTCCAACTCGGCCAACTCCTGTTCAGGTTACCTGGATCGCGGAGATCCATTGATGCATAGACGGAGCCAGAACCCAACAAAGGATTACTGAGACTGTAGGGCTTGCCTTTCGAGGATGAGGGTTGGGCAGCACATCCGGCTCGTTGAGCCTCAGTAACTTATCGATTTCCTCTGCATGGCTGAAAGTGCTCGATGCTGCAGGACCGCTGTCCCAGCTTGTCTCATTCAATTGTGTATCAGCCACTAGCCATGGGGCGACGGCTGGAAAGGAACATGTTCATGAAATTATGTCTCGCCGTGGTCGTCGTTCTGGATGATGTTAGTAGGCTATCCTCCTCAGCGTTCGCACTCAGCAGCGATGAATCATCCAAGCTGAGCCCAGGCGACCACTACGCTCCGGTTGCGGGAGTACAACTGCACTACTACGTTGCTGGTCATGGACCCCTTGTACTGGTCACGTCCCCGGGATGGGGCATCGGATCGCTCTATCTCCAGAACGGCCTTGCTCCTCTGGAGGAGCACTTCATGTTGCTCTTCCTCGATACGCGTGGAAGCGGTAAGTCGACGCGGCCTGCTGATAGCACGCAGATGGGCACCGCAGTGATGGCCGACGACTTAGAGTCACCGTAGGACGCCTGTCCGCAGACTCAGGGCCTTCCGAATCTCCCGTTCGAGGGCATCCTTGGAACGGGCATCGGCCATCTCCCCGACGACGTTGCCTTTGCGATCGATGAAGAAGGACGTAGGAAGATAAGGCAGTCCGCCGTAAGCCTGCGCGGTCGGATGATTGCACATCAGGACCGGATAGTCCACCCGTATTTTCGGAGCGTCGTGGCGATCGTCTCCGGCGATGCATCGTTGGTGAGAACCCCGAGGACCTCGAACCCTTGCCCTTTGTACTTTTCTCGCAGCTCGGCGAGCCAGGGCATCTCGATCTTGCAGGCGCCGCACCAGGTTGCCCAGAAATTGACAACGACGGCCTTTCCCCTGTAATCGGAGAGCGACACGAGCTTGCCATCGAGGGTCTTTATCGTAAAGCCGGGCGCCTTTTTTCCGAAAAGAGGAGGCAGAGAAGCCGTGTCGCCGGAGCGGGTCCGATAGGGGGACGGGCTGCTTTGAGCTTGGAGTTGGCCTGGCCGCTGCCACAACAGAAGATTCAGGAGCCAGCTGTATTTCAGGATCGTTCTTACAGACGTTTTCATGAGCGTGTCTCCGACGGACACCTTGGCGATCGGCCCCGCCAAAGTGTTTTGATCGTTTGCCGGCTTGTCACTTCGGGTAGGTCGCCGATTTCTAGTCGTTATGTTTTGTATTCTAACGGAACTATAGTGCCTACATGGATGGAAGCCAACCCGAGAGGATTGGCGTGTGGCCAGAGCGAAAATTCGTCATGCCGGAACGCTTGCGGAGGCGTTCGGGAAAGTCCTGTCGGAACGGCGGGACGAGCGAAAGATGACACAGATCGATCTGGCGGTGGCTTCCCAATATAGTGTGCGCTTCATCGGTCAGATTGAGCGAGGAGCAAAGAGCCCTACCTTGCGGACCATGGAGAAGCTTGCATCGCTGTTGGATATTCGATTGGGCACTCTCATCGTCCAGGCCGAACAACTCGTGGACTGCGAGTTCCGGGAGAAGGCGAAGGCACCGGACCGAAAGGGTCCTAAACTCAAACCCGAGCGAACCAAACCGAAGTCCAAGTAATGGGCCTCAGGGGAGATGGTTGTCGGCTGGAGTTGGGATGGGCGACTCTGGTTCCCGCAAGAGCAGAAGAGCAACATGCGGGAAGCCACCTTCGTTTTTCCCTGGACGGGATCGTCGCTCTGGCATTGCCGGTGGTGAGGCTGCAGTTGAGAAACGGAATCGCTTTCGTCCGATTTCAAGCTGGCCCAGGTTGAGTGGACGGAGAGCACCGAGGTGTCAATCTGCACTGCGCGGGGAATGGGATGCACTCGGGTAAAGCAGATGCATCCTCTCTCTGTGGGAAGAGATTTACAGATCTCTCATGCTTTTCGACTACTATCGCGGTATGGGCGACGGCACAGTGGCGAATGTTGTCTCTGAATTGGAGCGCCCCGATCATCCAGGGAATGTGACGGGAAGTGACGGGACCAGTCCAACGCCTCGAGAGATCGCCGATCAGATCAAGCGGATTGCCCAAAGCGACAGATTCAAAAATTCCGGGCCGGTTACCAAGATGCTCTTGTTCCTTGGAGAACAGACGCGAAAGGGCGACGGGGTTCCGGTCAAAGAATATCAGATAGCAACCGAGGCTTTGGACCGAGGACAGGATTTCGATCCACGCATAGATTCCACGGTGCGAACCCTTGCGACGCGTCTGCGCGATCGCCTGGATTCGTATTATGTACGCGAAGGATTAGCAGATCGGGTCATTATTGATCTCCCCAAGGGGTCGTATGTTCTTTCTGCGTCCTATCGTGCGCCTTCTGTTCCGCCGCAGCTTGAGACAGACCGGCCAGGCGCTCCTGTCGTTCTCCATCCCGGGAATCCCTCTTCTGCTCCGGTAAGCGTCTTCCCCTTTGGCCAAGTTGCGCGAGTTGGCGTGGTTTTGCTTGTCGTTGCAGTAAGTGCATTCCTGCTTGGCCGTATCAACCGACCGAATCCGCCAAAAAGTGACCCCCCGGCGACGGAGAATTTCTGGGCCGGTGTACTAGGGAATCAGCCGTCCCTCATCATCTATTCGAATCCGGTTTTTTCTGGAGTTCTCGAGGACAGTATTCGCCTCGAGTCTTCGTCGAAGCCGGACTCTAAGGCGACGATCAATATCTTCTCGGGAACTGGCGAGGTCGAGGCGGTTCAATTGTTGACGAAGCAATTGGATGCGTTGGGTGATGCTTCCGGCATTCAGCGATCCGGGTTATTTGCATGGGACGAGGCTCTCTCCCATAATCTGATCTTTATCGGTGGCCCCGCGCAAAGTACCCCTTACAAGCAACTACCGCAACTGGAAAAATTTGCCCTGAAGTCCCGGATTGATCCTCCTTTTCTTGCTCAAGGGGCAGTGCGCAATCAGAGACCAGAGGGCAGTGAGCCGAGTTTCTATGTAGAGACACCCGGGGTGGATTACGGAACCAACGGAGTCGTCTATGCTATCGTCGCGATGACTCCCGGAGCATCTGCCCACCACAAAGTCCTTATGCTCGCAGGCACAAATACCTACGGGACCGAGGCCGCAGCAAGATTCGTCTGCGATCCGGAGCAACTGAAGACCCTGTACGAGAAACTAGGGATTCCACTGAACGCTCCTGTCCCGCCGTTTGAGGCATTACTGCGAGCAGAGGTGCGGGGCGGTGTCCCCATTCAATCCAGTCTCGTTGCTGTCCATAAGCGCACTCCCTAGCCGTCGATATGGAACAGGCGCAGCCCCAGAGATCATTTCCAGGTGCCTGGCGCCCCGGGTCTTGAGTCCGCATGCTCCGTGCAGCCCGGTGAGGCATCCGGATGGGAGGGACTTCCCCCTTCGTTTAATCGCGTCTGCGCTCCCTACCCTCATTCTAGGAAAACTCTATCGTGCAACAGTCGCACGCAATGCGACTGCTGCCGAAAACCCTGCATTCCGCGTCAGACGCGCCCGAACTGCGCAATCTTCACACCATTCGCGATGAATCGGGGGCGGTAATCGTGGCCCTGTAACCGCTACAACGTGGGTGTAGCCCGTTATCGCTTCCCGAACAACGCTGGCGACCGCATGATGAAGCTGAAATACCACTCAGGTTCCAGGCAATCCACGATTCGAGAAATCTCGGACCGGAAGATGCCTGGTGTGTTCAGCCAGTGCCAACACCATTTCGCACGAAGAGATCCTCGCTGAGACGCAGAGCGCCCGATCAGACGAGGCAACGGTCAACCGTTTTGATGGTATGCGGATCGAAAGCTCCACCGCATAGGACAGAAAGATTACGAACCGATGAATTTGAGGAACACAATGCGTATCTTGATAGCGATCTTCATCTTGACCCTGTCGGTAATGGGGGTCGCCCAGACTGTAACGTCAGGAATTGTTGGTAACGTCCACGATAGTTCTGGTGCGGCAATCACGAACGCGAGCGTTGTCGCCGTCAACATAGCCACGAATGCAAGATCATCCGCACAGACCAATACGAACGGCAGCTATGTTCTCCTGCAGCTCAATCCCGGTGTCTATCGGCTGCAGGTCGAGGCCAATGGTTTCCGGCAATATGTTCAGACCGGGATCGTGCTGGATATCGGGCAGCAAGCGCGGCAAGACGTGGCCTTGCAGGTGGGAGAGGTCTCCAACACGGTCACCGTTCAGGCAGATGCCACCACCCTGGATACAACGACATCGACGCTTGGGGATGTCGTGAACAACAAGGCGATTCTGAATCTGCCTCTCAATACGAGAAATCCCTTTTCATTGATCGCTCTCGTTCCAGGCTATTCAGGGAGTATCTCCAGCAACTACAACGGAGTCGCTTTCTCCATTAATGGTGGAAGGACCGATTATGGGGAGATCCTTGTCGACGGCGTTCCCGCGGGTTTTCCAACCGTTGGGGGAAATGCAGGCGTTGGTGTTTTCCCTTCAGTCGACGCCATCGGCGAGTTCAAAGTCCTGGCGCAGAACTATCCGGCAGAGTTCGGTCGCAGTGCGGACGGCGTGGTGAGCGTCGTTTATAAAAGCGGCACTAATCAATTCCACGGCACGGCCTTCGAGTTTCTTCGGAATTCAGCGCTTGACGCGAACGACTACTTCTCGAAAGGCAAGGGTGTCTCGTTGCCCAGCTTCAAGCAGAGTCAGTTCGGCGGTGTTCTGACTGGCCCCATCCGCAAAGACAAGACCTTCTTCCTCCTGTCGACCGAACTCCTGCGCCAAGGGGCTTTCTCTTCTGTGACGACTACAGTGCCGACTCTGCTGCAACGCCAGGGAGACTTTTCCCAGACGTATGCCCAGAATGGCAAACTGATCACGATTTATAACCCCTTCTCGACACGCCCAAACCCCAGCGGGTCTGGCTCTATTCGGGATCCTTTTCCCGAGAACAAGATCCCGTCGACCATGCTCGATCCGGTGGCGTTGAATGTACTCAAATACTTTCCGCTGCCAAATGCAACCGGCAACAGTGTGACGAATGCGAACAACTACTACGCCACGGGAAAAACAACCAATAACATCAACAGCTGGGACATCCGAATCGATCACATGTTCTCCGGCACGCAGAAGATATCGGCTCGTTACTCTGACCGGTTTTCAGATACCGATCCGCAACCTCTCTTTCCAGAGGCCCAGGCGGTCGCCGAAGGCCTAGTCGAAACGACCAACCACATGCGGAATCTTGACTTCGCCTATACCTATATTCCGTCGTCCAAGACCATCCTGGATGCTCGGCTGGGCTTTACACGAGCCTTGTACGATTACGTTCCGGCAAATGGAAGCATAGGATTCCCCGCCAGCAGTCTTGGATTGCCCGCCGCACTCGATACGATCGACGGGGTCACTATGTTTCCGCAGTTCACGCAAACTGGCTATGCCACGCTCGGTGCCTCCAGCTACGATCACAATGCCTTCATGACCTACAGCCTCCTGGCGAGCCTGACGAAGGTACACGGAGCTCACACCCTCAAAGTTGGAGTGGATGCCCGCATGATCCGCATCAACGACCACGAGGCAGATCATCCAACGGGTACATACGGCTTCACGACGGCATTTACGCAGGGCCCCAACCCGGCAACCTCCAGCTCGAACGCCGGCAATGGCCTTGCCTCGCTGCTGCTCGGGACCGGAAGCGGAAGCGCGATTCAGAACTATCAGAACCTGGCGACACAAAGCTTCTACTTTGCCGAATACCTTCAGGACGATTGGATGATCACTCCCCGGCTTACCTTGAATGCCGGTATCCGATATGACCTGAGCACACCGCGCACGGAGCGATTCAATCGCATGAATTACCTGGATCTGAATGCGCCGTCGCCGTTGGCGTCGGAGGTCGGGATACCAGGCCTCAAAGGCGGTCTGCAGTTCGTAGGTGTGGATGGTCATGGACGTCATCAATATGACTGGGAAACAAACAATGTGGCCCCTCGCCTTGGCCTCTCTTATCGGCTGGATGACAAAACAGTAGTCCATGCAGCCGGGGGAATCGTCTATGCGCAATCCCCACAGGCTGCTGCCGGGACCATTGGCACGTATGGTTTCAGCGTGACAAATTCGTGGGTGGGAAGCCTGGATGGATTCACTCCATACGACACGCTTTCGAATCCCTTCCCCCAGGGGTTTCAGCCAGTCCCCGGGGCCTCCCAGGGACTCCTCACTGCAGTGGGTGGACCGGTGAACGGAGAGCTTCCGCACTCCGTGACTCCCTATGTCGTGCAATATAACCTGAATTTCCAGCGTTCTCTGGGCCAGGACACAACCTTCGAGATCGGGTATGCAGGCAATCGTACGCACAAACTCGATCTCTCGTACAACACCGGAATCAACCTCAACCAACTGCCCACCAGTGACCTCGCTCTCGGATCACAACTCAATCAGCTTGTCCCCAATCCATTTTATGGGGTCGTGAAGTCAGGAACTCTGGCCGCTCCGACGATTTCCCGGATGCAACTCTTAAGACCCTATCCGCAGTTCACGACCGTGACTCCTATCAATCTGGACGATGGAAGAGCGGAGTTCGACTCGCTCCAGGTCCGCTTCAATCGACGGTTCACGAATGGGTTGCAGGTGATGGCCTCCTATGTGTGGTCGAAGAGCATGGATGACGGGGACAATCACCAGGACTCCTATAATCCAAAGGCGGATTGGGCCGTTACATCTTGGGACTTTCCTCACAGGTTTATCGCCAGCTATATCTATGAGCTTCCATTTGGACGCGGACATAGATTCGGTTCGGATATCTCCCGGCCACTGGACCTCGTTCTGGGAGGATGGCAGATCAACGGCATCACGACCTTACAGAGCGGGAAGGCCCTCGGGATTAGCGCAAGCAATACCGCGGGAATCGGAACCGTGGTCGAGCGCGCGAACACGAACGGAAAATATCCTACCCTTCATGGCAGTATCAGCAGTCGATTGAACCGTTACTTTGATACGACCGTGTTCAGTCAACCTGCGGCCTACACCCTGGGCAACACCCCGGCTTACATCAGCTACCTGCGAGCTCCCGGAACGGTCAACACGGACCTTTCGATCTTCAAGCAATTCATTCCCATGGAGGGCTTCCTGGTGCAGTTTCGCGCGGAGGCGTTCAACGCCTTCAATTATGTGCAGTTTGGATCTCCGAATGTTTCGGTCACGTCGACGTCCTTTGGAGAGATCACCTCGCAGGCAAACTCGCCCCGGCAGATTCAATTCGGGTTGAAACTGATCTTCTAGCTAGCCGAGGACGCCGTGAAGTTCACGGCGTCCTTACGAACCTTATAGCCATACGCGTCAAGTGCCACGGCGTGGCAGATCGCCCTGGCGGAAGAAACTGGAGTTGGTCGAAAAATGATGAGAAAGATATTTCTGGTCTTCGCCGCATTGTGCTTTTCAGGGACCATCGGCAGGGCCCAAACCACAGCGTCGCAACCCATCGTGGTTGTCCTCAGCCTGGATGGTTTCCCCTCCCGAGCTTTGAAAGATCCACGCCTGCCGATGCCGACGCTTCGGAAGCTCATTGCAGATGGAGTGGCGGCGGACGCAATGACCCCGGTCAATCCGACGGTCACATGGCCCAACCACACCTCCCTGGTTACGGGTGTCGACGCAGCGCATCATCAAGTGCTGTTCAATGGCTTGTTGACCTTCCCCTCGTCGGGAGCAGAACCACTGGTGAAGCCGTGGATCAATAAAGACGAACTTGTCCATGCGAAAACACTCTATGAATTGGCCTCCGATCACGGCCTTACCACGGCACAGGTGGACTGGGTTGCCATCTATGGTGCGCGTGGATTGAACTGGTCCTTTCCCGAGCGGCCTGATCCGGATGGCCCCATTGAACGAGATCTGGTGGACGAGAAGTTTGTAACACGCGAGGAACTCGAGAACTTCGGTGAAGACTCCAGTCCGGCTTGGCATGACCAGGTCTGGACAGATGCGGCGGTCGATATCGTCAAGCGGCACACACCGAATTTGCTGTTGTTTCATCTGCTCGCCACGGATTCTCTGCAGCATCGCTATGGAGCGCTGACGCCAGCGGCCTATGAAGCGTACGCTTATGCCGATACGCGGATAGCTGCTCTGCTTCAGGCATTTCGGGATGCGAAGGCGCTGGATCGAACGACGTTCTTTATTGTCTCCGATCATGGCTTTGCTTCCTTCTCCCACACGGTCAGTCCCAATGTGGTTTTGATGCAGGACCATCTCATGCATGTTGAGAATGGGCAATACGCAGGGGATGTGTGGGCCAAGGCGGAAGGCGGTACTGCCATGATCTACATCCGGAAGCCGGAGCAAAGGGCTGAGCTGATTCCAAAACTGACGAGTGAGTTCGCCGCGCTGGAAGGTGTGGAGCATGTGTACGAAGGGAAAGAGTTGGAGGCGCTAGGACTTCCGACAAGTGATCAGACCGATCAAGCGCCTCAACTGGTTCTGTCCGCGAAGTCCGGCTACTCTTTTCTTGCTCAAACGCAAGGCAATGTCATACAGAACGGCGCGATTCGGGGAACTCACGGTTATGTCAACACGAATCCCGATATGCAGGCGTTGTTCGTTGCCTCGGGCGCTGCCATTCGGCAGGGCGTTCCGCTTGGCACCATCTCGAACCTTCAGGTAGCGCCGACGATCGCCATGATTCTCGGACTTAAGCTCGATGCTGCGCAAGGGGAGCCTCTCAAGTCGATTCTCAAGTAGCAAGCCGTTCCGGGCGGATCGAAGGATTGGATCGACGATCGCTTTGCAATGGGAACATAACCCTAACCCTGATCGCTCGATCAGAATGCTCACAAAAAAGGAAAGCATGCATCGAAGAGATTTTCTAAAGACGGCAGGAGGGATGGCATTGGTTCAGGTGAGTGCCTCCCTTCATGCGCTTACGGGTCCACTCGCGGACACTCCCATCTCCCATAACGCAGGGGCGGAGGGGGATAGTCCTTCTTCGCTGAAACCGATGGCTTTGGGATTGCTGATCAAGCCTGCGGACGGTCCGGAGGAGACCATCTCGCGCGTCCAACAACTTGGCTTCAGCAATTGTTTCTTTTCCCTTGATGCCTATATTGGTCAATATTCGCCGGCACTCGCAGACCGAATCAGTAGCCTGCTGACGCAATTCAGTATCGTGGCAACGGCCGCCGAGGTGGTGGGTCCCGGGCGCAGGGTTTGGGACTTCGAAAATGGTCCATCGACGATCGGTCTTGTTCCGCGGGAGACCCGTGCATCGCGCATCGATGCACTGAAGCAGACTTCAGACTTCGCCAAAATTCTGGGAATACCGTTGATCCAGACCCACTGTGGATTTATTCCCGAGGACCCGCACGATCCGCTCTACGACGAGACGGTGGCTGCGATTCAGGAGGTTGCGAAGCATTGCGCTGGCAATGGGCAGAGTTTCCTGATGGAAACGGGACAGGAGACCCCGACTACGATGTCGCGCGTGCTTGAAAATGCAAACCAGTCCAACCTTGGAGTCGGCCTGGATACCGCGAATCTGATCCTTTATGGGAAGGCAAACCCGGTGGACGCGGTCGAGATTCTCGGTCCTCACATTAAGAGTGTTCATGCTAAAGATGGCCGATGGCCCACCAATCCCATGAAGCTCGGCAAAGAGGTCGTCATAGGCTCAGGTCTCGTTGATTTCAAGGCAGTCTTCTCCAAACTGAGCGGCCTCGCTTATACAGGCACGATCACGATCGAGAGGGAAACCCACGGTCCTAAGCAGATCGAAGACGTCAAGCAGGAAAAGCTCTATCTGGAACACATCCTGGCAGATATTCAACCCAAGCGGACATAAGGGAGCGCACGTATCAATGAATAGAAGACAATTTCTCACCGGCTCTGCTGCGGCCTCGGGACTCTTACTCCTCAAGTCTAGAACTGCTTTCGGCTATGAAGCGAATTCTGCAGTCCGACTTGCCCTGCTGGGATGCGGCCGCCGTGGCACTACGGTCGCCACTTCCTTCGCAAAAAATACCAGCGCTCGGATTGTCGCTCTTGCTGATCTCTTCCCGGATCAGCTTGAGAACGGCAAAGGCTACTTCGAGAAACTCAATCGATCCCTGGGATATGCCGGCCCCGAACGGAGTTTTCATGGTTACAAGGCGTTCGAGGAGGTAGCGGCTTCCCCCGATATCGACGCCGTGCAGATCTCAACCCCTCCTTACTTCCATGTCCAGCACCTTGACGCGGTTGTGCGTGGCGGGAAGCATGCCTATTGCGAGAAGCCAGTCGGCGTCGATATCGAACAAACAAATCAGGCTCTTGCGATCGCGAAGCGAGTCGAAGGCAAAGTCAGCGTCGACGTAGGCTTTCAGATTCGGAGCGCCCCACCGTTTGTCGAGATCGTTCGCCGTATTCATGAGGGAGCATTGGGAAAAATTGCAAGCATCACTGCGTGGTATAACGCTCCACGTTCCACCTACCCAGATCGTCCTGGCGTCGCCGCGGATGAATTACGGATTCGCAACTGGCTCTGGGATCGCACCCTCTCCGGCGATATCCTCGTAGAGCAGAACATCCATGTGATCGATAGCTGCAACTGGATTCTTCAGGCTCATCCGGTCAAAGCGCGTGCCACCGGAGGGCGCAACGTCCTCACGCATGCGGGTGATTGCTGGGATAACTACCAGGTCTCCTTTACCTACCCGGATGACATCCACGTCAGCTTCTCGTCGACGCAATTCTGTCCGGATCACTGGTTCGACGTCTCCCAGCGTGTCTTTGGATCGGATGGCATTGCCGAGGCTCCTTATTCGGGCCCCCTGCATATCCTGGGCAAGACCCCTTGGACATGGTCTGGAAACGAGACCCAGGCAACAGCTTCGTTCGCGGCCAATGGTGCGTTTAACAATAACCTTGCCCATGCCGACGCGGAAAAAGATAAAAGCTTTATCGAAAGCATCACATCGGGGAAGTTTCACAACCAGATTGCCACGGGCGTCGAGAGCGCACGCAGTGCCATGCTTGGACGCATGGCAGGTCGCCTGAATCGCGAGGTGACCTGGGACGAACTGCTTGCGCATGACAAGCCCTACAAACTGGACATCAATATGAGCCAGTTTTCGTAGCGCGATAACAGACTGCCGTGGAGGCTTTGTGGAATACAGAACCAGCATTGATGGAGTCAACATGGAAGATAGGATGTCCGCAACGATGCTCTCAGGGGGCAGATGTTTAAGTGCTGCGCTCGTGATATGTCTGTTCTTTTTAAACGTATCAACGGCTACTGCTGCCTCGCCGGGAACGCCGCGGCGCCTGAAACTGGGAACGTCCATTCCGCTCAAAGATATAACCCCGGAAAAGCTAAACTACGCAAAATCGGTGGGCATGGACTACATTGAGGTCGGTTTGACGTCGTTGAAGATAGAGTTTTCTGGGACAGGGTACGTCATCCAGAACAAAGACGAAGTCGCACAATTGTTGCGGAACGCTAAAAAAGCGGCGGACGATGCAGGTATAACGATATGGTCCGTACACATGCTGGCCGGTGCAGAGTACGAAATATCCAAGGCGAATGAAGCGGACCGCCGCCAGGTGGTTGAACTCCAGAAACAGGTGGTCGTGGACCTGCTTCCAAACCTCCATCCGAAGATCGTTCTGTTTCATCCCAGTTACTTCATTCCGAAAAGTGAAAAGGAACTTAGGATACAGCAACTGATCAGGTCGGCCACGGAATTGGATAAGGCTGTGAGATCGATCGGTGCGACCATGGTGGTTGAGAATATGAATGACGCAAACGATCAGCACATGGTGCTAATGCAGACAACGAAAGATATTGTGGACCAGTTCAATCTCCTGCCTGACGATATTTATTCGGCCACCGATCTCAACCATATCGATCATCCGGAACAGGTTATTCGGGCTCTGGGTAAGCGGGTAAAGACTCTGCACGTGTCGGATGGAACCGGCATTCAGGAAAAACATTGGTTCCCATGTTCGGGAAAAGGAGTCAACAATTGGGTGGCAATCCTTTCCGCTTTGAACGATACCGATTACTCCGGTCCGTTTATGTTTGAAGTCAAGCCTTCCGAATACTCTAACTTCAAGGATCTGACGTCTTGCTATGACAAGATGTACAGCGACTATGTCAACTCCTTGCAGGGAAAGTAAAACATGATCGGCGGGTGAAGGCCCCTCGGTACGGGGGAAGAGCATGCGCGCGAACCTCTTTGTCAGTGGTCAGGTGAATATCAGGCGACATAGTCAGACTCACTATATCGGAGAGCATCGTTTGGTTCTTCCTTGGACATCCACGCTGTGTGAATGTTTTGTCATCGACACTTAACACTAAGCTTCCTAACAGGAGAGCAATTTCGTTGTCTTCATATTAGAAGACATCTATGCCAGCCATTGCTCCAAAAGATCGGAATGAGTCCGGAAGGTCCGACCGAGACCGGATCTTCTCCAGCAGGTATTCCTCTCTGTTGGAATGGGCGATGTTCATCACCCAGGGAAGCAAGCAGGCTGCGGAAGATCTGGTTCATGATGCGTATGTTCTGTTCACGTTGCCGACCTCTGATCCGGGCGACATCCGAAATGTTGACGGCTACCTCTACACGATCCTCAAACATCTTCATCGCTCCTCTTTGAAACGCTTTCAGCGATATCCAATGGAATCGCTTTCACTCATCGACTATGACTCTTCGTTGAAGAGCCTGATGGCCGCCGAACACGACGAGACGGATCTTAGCGAGGTACAGGCCAATCTCTGGACCGTCTGCCGGTATTTCTGTTCTCGGAAGGTGCAGACCAAGAGCGCAAGTCTGATCCTGCTTCGGTTTGTGCACGGTCTGGAGCCAGAAGAACTTGTCTATTGTGTTGGACTGAGATGGAATGCCATCCGCCAGCACATTCATGTTGCGCGCACTGAGGTCAAAGCATACCTCCGCTCTCCAGAAAAGTTTGCCTCGATTCGCACGCGAGGCGAAAGCTCCGTAGAGATGAAGCCTGACCGTGCGGTGTCTCCGGAAGTGATGGTTCAAGAGTTGCGAAGCTTTCTTTTTTCGCAACATGAAGGAGCTTGCCTTTCAGCAGAAGAGCTGCTCAATCCGCCGACAAGTCATAGTGCGGAAGTCCTGGCTCATATTGTCAGTTGTGAAAGCTGTCTGGGTGTTCTTAGGCGGGGGTACAACTCTTCAGGAAATCCGGACGGAGGAGATGGACGTCGGGGAGAAGGCACAGTCCGGAAGCTGTCGGGGAAGGACTCTTCCGTAGCTCGGAGTACCAGGGAAAAATCGCAAGCGGTCTTTCGGCACTTTCCGGAAGAGTTGCAGGTCGCGATCAATGGGCTATGGTTGGCCTGTCAGGAGATTACGTCGGAAGAGAGCCGTCTCCATCTCTCTATTCCGGACAGCAAAGAGATAGCCTTCATTGAGGTCTTCAGCGAACAACATCAGCGATTAGCATTGCTGTACGTCGAGGATCAGCCTCCTGTTGGAGCGAACTCGTTGCGCCAGGACATCCGGTTGAGCTGCGGGAGGAGCCTGTCTCTTGTCGTCAGCTTCACTTCGACTGGCGCGCTGGTGAACGTCGAGTATCGGGAACCGCTCGATCTCCTCGATCAGATTTCTTCACGAACAGCTACCTCTCGTTCCACTTCCATATGGGGCGAAAAGGCACGAACTCTGCTCCGCCTTGTATCTCGAAGGCTCCCCCTCACGGCATTTGCCTCCGCTGTAGCGGTCTCCGTCCTGATTGGGGCGCTGATCTGGCGTAACGGTTCGGCCGGTGCGCCGGACACCGCGGCATCGATACTCGCGTCCGCGGCGCGGACTGAAATGAACCTCATCGCTGCTCCTGGGGCTGTACATCGCCTCGTCCACGTCCAGTCTCTCGCAGGGAATGGGGTATGGACGGATGTGGGAGTGCTGGAATCGTGGACCGACCCAGCCAGGCGATTGCTCGCTCGTCGCTTCACGCGAGATGGCCGCCTACTTGCCGAAGAACTGAAGCAGAACGACAAGAGCGATGTCTGGATCGCTCCCAACCTACAGGAAACCGACAAACAACTCACCGAACTCAACATCCGCAGCATGAACCTATGGGATATGAATGCCTCTGCTGAGGATATGAGAGCCACCGAGCCCCAACCAGTGGAAACTCTTGACGCGAGCAGTTCACTTTTCTATGTCCGCCTGGAATCCCCGCGAAAGGCGGGTACGGCTCTTCAGGAGGCTGTCCTTGTGGTAAACAGGGCGAGCCGGCGCGTGAATGAGGAGACTCTCACCTTCCGGGAAACGGGTAGGTTGGTCAAAGTTCGCCTTGTGCCCGCGATCCTTGAAGTAGTGGAGGACGGCCGCGTCCCACCGGGCGTGTTTGCAAAAAGTCCCCAGAGAGTTGGCGAGGCTCGACTTCATCCCTCACATCTCACTGCTCCAGCGAGACTGTCTCCAGATCTTCAGGTACACGCGCTCTATCGATTGAACCAGGTAGGCGCGGATATGCGCGGCGAGGTGAAACTTACAAAGTCCGACGGAAGACTTCTTGTTTCGGGAGTGCTCGATAGCGAGGACCGTCTTAAACAGATTCAGCAGGCCCTTCGTCCCTTGACGGATCGCCGCTTCCTGATTCTGCGTCTCAGTACCGGGGCGTCGGCGAAACCCAGGACGACGAGATTGGTCTCGGAAGAAGGGGAGAGCACTGCGGATCGAATTCCGATGGATGCTCAGTTGCGAACCGCACTCGGCATGCGAACCCTGAATAAGCAGCAACTCAATAAGCAAGTTCAATCGTTCGCCGAGCAGGCCCTTCAGCGTTCTTCTGCGATGAGGCAACACGCGTGGGCTCTGGTGACACTGAGCAGGCTTCTATCTCCGCAGGAGATTCAATCGCTTAGTCCGGAGGCCCGGAAGGAATGGCTGCAGGTCACAGCGATGCACTCCAGACTCCTCCAGGAGGAATTGGAGGTTTTGGAGAAACAACTAGACTCGGCATTCCCACACGATCAAACTACCGAGCGTCGGATGGCCGATTTAGAGCAGGCTTCAGAGCTTAGAAGCCGGGCGGAACTCCTCCTGACTCACGTGCAGAAGGCATCCAGCATCGTCGATTGGTCTTTCACCCTTGCGCCGTTGGAATCGAGATCACCCGGGCAGATCGACGAGACATTCTGGTCAGACATCCATGAGACGAAAGATCTGGCCCAACAGATTTCTACAACTGCAACTGATCTATTGCGTGGCGCGCAGTAGTGTCCCGCAATCATTCATTTCCTAACGATCAATTTATTCCCGGAGTCTAGCCAATGCTCAACACTAGAAGGAAATGTGCGCTCATTTTCAGACAGAATGCTCAGCTTATCGTCTTTCTCTTGCTCCTCGTTCTCTGTGTAAGACCATCGCTCGCACAGTTTGAAACGGCTACCCTCAGTGGTACAGTTGTCGACCCGCAAAAGGCCATCGTCGCCGACGCTATGGCAACCGTGAGAAGCGATGAAACGTCACTTGAACGCCAGGCGAAGACGAACTCGCAAGGTCTCTTCGTCTTCGGCTCCTTGCCGATCGGACACTACACCTTACGTATCGAGCGGGCAGGATTTGCAACCTTTGAGATGCGTAACATCGTTCTGACCGTCGCAGAGAGTTTGGCGGTCGACGCGCAGATGAAACTAGGAGATACCGCCGAGACGGTCAATGTCGATGGCTCAGGCGATTTGGCGCTCGAGACGGAGTCCAGTCAGCGCGGACAAATCATCAACCGTGAGGAGATCCGTGCATTGCCATTGGTGAGCAGGCAATACTCGCAGTTGGTCTTGCTGACAACGGGAACAATGCAGTCTCAAGCGGGGATCAGCAATGGAAACCTCGCCCGCGAAGGCGCCTTCAACGTGGACGGACTCCGGAGCACCTTCAATAACTACCTGCTCGACGGTCTGGACAATAATGCTTATGGCACCTCGAACCAGGGGTTTTCCAACCAGATTATTCAACCTTCTCCTGACGCCGTGGCCCAGTTTCAGGTAGTTACCAACAACGAGAGTGCGGAATACGGACGCGCTCCCGGTGCAACGGTCAACGTCGCTTTCGCCAGTGGTTCGAATAGGTTCCATTTCGACCTGTATGAGTTCATTCGGAACCCTGCGTTCAATGCCATCGGCTACTTTTCTGGAGGCAATCCAAGCATCCGGCGGAATCAATTTGGCGGAACATTCAGCGGACCCATTATCAAGAACAAACTGTTCTTCTTCGCCGATTACGAGGGGTTCCGGCAGAAGTTCACAACGCCGCACTACTCTACGATTCCCACGCAGGATCAGATTCATGGCATCTTCTCAACCGTGATCACAAATCCTCTCACCGGCAAAAAATACGTGAATCCGGATGGCAGCCCTGCACCGATTCCGGAGGACGACATGTCGGCCGCAGCTCGAAAGATCTCGGCCTTCTTCCCCGCACCGAACGTCTCTCTGGGAGGGTTGAACTACCTCCAACTTCAACAACTGAATGACAACCTCGACAAGTATGACCTGAAGCTCGACTATGTGCCGAACGATAAGACGACGCTCTTCGCCCGTGTGAGCCAGAGCAAAGAGAATGCGCTACAAGGCCCAACTCTGCCGGGACCGCTCGATGGAGGAGCTGCCGGTCACATACGGATCATCGACCAGCAACTTGCTCTTGGTGTAACTCGGCAGATCACTCCGACGCAGTTGCTCGACGCTCGCCTCGGTGTCTCCTACACGAAGGGCGGCGACGCTTCGGTGGTGATCGGTCAGCCCGGCGCAGAAGAGGCATTTGGAATCCCCGGTCTCACGACCGATCCACGAATTGCGGGGGGTATGCCGAGTATTTTTATTAATGGATATTCCCAGATTGGCCGTTTGGCGACTGATCCACAGTGGCAGTATCCCTTTGTCTTCGACCCGAAGATCAACTACTCATGGACCAAGGGCAAGCACTTCCTTAAATTCGGCTACGAGTACGAGCAGATCCGAACTCAGGTCGAAGATGAGTTCCCGCTCTATGGCCTCTATATCTTCTACGGTGGGTTCAGCGGCAATTACTTCGCTGATTTCTTGCTGGGCACTCCTTATCAGTTCGAACTCACAAATCTGACGGTCTCCCATATTCGTCAGGTGATGCACAACGCCTATGTCCAGGACGACTGGAAGGTCAATAAGCGCCTCACACTCAACCTTGGACTGCGGTATGAATATGGTTCTCCGTTGTGGGACAAGGACAACAATCTGACCAATTTCGATCCGGTAACTTCGGTTGCAACGGGAAAGATGGTCAACGCACAATCCGGCGGGGTAGCCCAGCGTGCCCTGGTAAACCCAGACAAAAACGACTTCGCTCCCCGGATCGGATTTGCGTACGGCGCTACGGATTCAACCGTGATTCACGGTGGGTTCGGTATCAGCTATGTTCACTACTACCGGGCCGGATCAGGCAACCTGTTGGCGCTAAACGCGCCGAACACGCTTTTTGCGCAGCAGACACAACTTCCTGGGCAAGCGAACTTCAGAACCTTGGATCAAGGATTTCCGCAGGGTTTCAACGACCCCGCCAACTTCAATCCGATAACGGTGAATGTCGGCTACATCCCAAAGAACTTCCGCGATGGCTACGTGGAGAGTTACTTCCTCTCCGTACAACAGAAGCTTGGAAGAGACGGAATGCTTGACGTTGCCTATGTAGGAAATCATGGACTGAAGATGATGGAGATCGGCAACTATAACCAGAGAAATCCGGCAGCCGGCGTCGATTCGACAGGACAGTTCGCCCGGCCAATTCCAAGCTGGGGGGACATTACCTATGCATTCAATGGCTCCTATAGCAACTACAACGCTCTGCAGGTCCGATATCAGCAGCGACTGGGCCGGGCTCTAACGCTTCTGAACTCGTTTACCTATTCCAGGACGTTCGACAATGCATCCGGAACCCTTGAAACCTACAACGGAAACGCATCCACACCTCAAAATCTCTACGACATCGGCAAGGACTATGGCCCGTCCAACTATGACGCGCCGATCAACAACGTAACCAGTCTGGTCTATAACCTGCCGATCGGCCGCGGTGGGCGCCTCCTCAACTCGATACCGGCCGCCATGGATGCTGTCGTAGGCGGCTGGCAGTTGAGCGGCATCTACAGCAATAACAGCGGCCAGCCGATCACCGTCACCTATACACCCGGAACCGCAAACCAGGTATCGGGGATCAGCTCCGATTTCCGCGGCGCAAATACCTATCGCCCCAACCGGACCTCCGGAGTCGACATACGGGCACACACTGGGACACCGACAAGCTACCTGAACCGGGCCGCATTCGCAGCGCCGCCAGCGAAGGATGAGGCAGGTCATCTCCTAAGCCCATTTGGGAATGCATCACGTGGCATCGTTCGTGGCTATGCTTACTCGAATCTCAACCTCGCCCTCAACAAGACGTTCTCGTTGCCCCTTGACAGCCTGAAGCTGCAGTTCCGCGCCGAGGCATACAACCTCTTCAATAAGACGAACTTCGGGGGACCGGATTCGAATTTCAGTGATGCAGGATTCGGAACCATATCAACAACGAATACTCCGCGAGTTCTACAGCTTGGACTGAAGTTGAGCTACTAAGTCCGCACGATAGGCCAACATATTTTGTTGAAGGAGATCAACGATGAGAATCAGAAATGCGCTCTGCGGGCTGTTATGGACTGGCTTAATCGGGCAGGGAATCGCTCAAGGCCCGGCTCCCTCTAAACTTGATACCGCAGCTTCAACCGAGATGGTCGTAAAGATCATGAAGGCTGCTCATGATCATGCGATGGCCCATGGAGGCAAGTACCCTCCTGCAATTTCTCCGTCGGAGCAGTTGCTACTTGGGGATAGCCCCGCAATCGACATTGCAGCATTTCGTTCTGGTACGGAGGCCCCCGTAATCGTTTGGACAGTTAATGACGTGGCCCATATGCATTGGCTTATCCAGCATCGAGTCGAAGGGATCATCGCTGATCGGCCAGACGTATTGCATCAGGTTCTTCGTGAAGAGGCCGTGTCAACCGGCTCGTCCCGGCCTGAAGATAAGAAATACTTCGAGAACTTCGATATCGAGGCTCATGCTGGGGGAAAGGGACTCAGACCGGAAAACACTCTTCCCGCTTACGAAGGGGCTCTCGATGCAGGGGCGACCACGATCGAATCCGATACAGGTCTGACGTTAGATGGGGTCTCCCTCATGAGTCACGATGCCTCACTAAGTCCTGAGTACTGCCGACGCAACGATGGCACTCCTTATACTGAGTCCGACCGCGTTCTTATCAAGGACATGACCATGGCCGAGGCGCAGAAGGCATTCACCTGCGACAAGATCACACCAGGCAGCACCCAGAAAAATGATCTGGAATTAAGCCCCGTGGCGGTCGCTTTTGCGAAGAAGATTGGCCTTTCTGGACCCTACACACCGGTGAGCGTAGCTGAACTTTACGATTTCGTATCGTTTTATCGTGACTACTACCAGAGTGGTTCTGGCAAGAACCAGCCTGAGGCCCAACAACGAATACAGACTGCGGAAAAGGTACGCTTCAACCTCGAAATCAAGATTGATCTACGGCCAGCCAATCAAAAGGACGCATTTCCTCCCGAAAAATTTGCCTCGGCTTTGGGGGGAGCCATCATGAAGGCACACATGGAAGCACGCACGGACATTGAAAGTTTTAACTTCCAATCGCTTCTACTTGTACAAGAGCAGTTTCCTGCGATTCGGACCGTGTATCTTTTTGGTATTGTCGATCCGAGATTGCTGTATCTTCTGCCAACTTCCCTACAAAAGGCCGCGATGGCTCAGTGAATGACATTTCTTGTACGGATGGTGTTCGGTCCTCGATGCTCCCTGTCCGAATTGCTAAATCGGTCTTGAACCCTCGTTCAAGCTTCTGCCCTTTGGACTGGGAAAGTGCGAGTTCCTGCGATTCACCGGAAGACTGCTGGAAGGAACGATCCGTCAAGCTCTTGTGAGCTGCGGATCTCATCACGGCATGGTCGCCACGAATGGCTGACTCGCGAGAGGCCAGATACATTTACGGAAACCTCCATGTGTCAGAGGCACCTCTGCGCTTGCAAACGCGGAGCAGACCATACATCTGCCGCGACAATGTCCTTCAACACCGGATTATCCAGGCTCAGGTTGGTCGCCAACCGCTTCAGCTTCGAGTTCTCCTGCTCCAGCTCTTTCAACCGTAGCCAGTCAGGTGAAGCTCGAAATCGTTATCGAACTCCGGGTCTTCATCGATTGGGCCGCCCAAGTCATTCCAGTCCGGTTCAAGAACCGGATACTGAATCCGCGGACGAGTGTGTCGTTGTTCGGCAAAATCGTCTTCATCGCCTTCGTGCAGAATGAAGAGGCAATGCTGCCTTATTGGAGTCGGGTCGAAGAGTTGACCGGAGGAGTCGCGTACCACGCTGTGCGCATTGAAGTATGTGAAGCCGACAAACTCTTCGATAATCCAGCCACGCACAACCTGGCAGTCCACATGCCGACTCGCGTAAGCTTCCGCGTTTTCGTGACACTGGCTGTACTCAGCGCCCTCCGCTGGGTTCAAGGCCACCAGAAAAGCCTGCGTTCTTCGGGCGTCTAGCCTTGCCCCCAACTCCGCATCAGAAAGACGAAGAGTCATGCGATTAGAAGGCCACCCGCGTGTCTGAGCCGCCACGATTCATGATCGCGCGGAAGAAGCCATTCGATTCTGGGTAGCGCAATTCTTCCCGCCGATCCGTGTCCTCCGTCAGCGCAGCGAAGAGGGAGATGACCTCCTCCGGCAGAGCACAGGCAGCGGTTACGTTCGGGTTCGTAATGAACTCAACGTTGTACTCCACCTCGACCCCGAAAGAAACCGTATTGAGGAAGAGAACTCCTCCCAGCCGCTCATAGCTGTAGCGGTCGTCAGGGTCGTTTGGATCGTGAGCGGGATGCAGAAACTCGCTCTCCACATAGTGCGTCAGCGAAGGCAGCCCTACGGGGGTGACCCTGCACTCGTCGACCACGATGACCAGATTCGGCTGCGTCGCGGTGAGTTTGTGCAGTGCGTTGCGTCGCACCACGCTCATCGAGAAATGATGCGAACCCACGGCTCCGCCTTCACAGACATTCGGAAGAAAACGCGGCTGCTTCATCCGCGCAAGTCTAGCGGCCAGGTCTTCGGGCGAGAGGCGCTGTTTCTCTCCGACGGTCAGAGGAAGATATTCTCCCTGCCAACTCGGTTGCTTCACCTCGACGAAGATCGCCGGAGACGCACCGAACTGAGCGCGCGCTTCGCCGAGCGCCGTCCCTTCTCCCAGCGGCTCCCATTCGAGGATCTTGAAGCCGTGGCGGCCCAGGTAGAAACTGCCCCGCGCCTCCGCGAGCATGGCGTCGCGGTGCTGGGTCGTGTGAGTTTTTTGAATGAGTTCGCGGAAGCGGTCGAAGCGGCCATTGTCGCGGAGGAACTGCAGGATCGATTCAACATCGTCCGCCCACCTCTGCCACGCGGGAAAGGCGTCGTGGCTCTGCCACTTCGCACCGGCAATGAGCGAGCGCGTCAGAGGCCCGATGTTCACGTCTGAGGGTGGACCAAGCGGGGTAGGAACACGGGATGGGTGCTGCTGAGGCATGGAGCCTCCTTTGGACCAAGCCAACAATCGGCCTGGATCAGCTCGTCTTTGGAGCCCGAGAGCTGACCATCTGAGGGCAAGTTACTTCAGGAGTTTACCATTAGGGTAATAAGGTAACTACTCAGGAGCGTTCCCCCGGCCTGCCTCCGCGTTGGCGATCCTGCTCGTCGATCAACTCCATCGCTTCTCGGAACCGCCGTTTCACGTCCTCTGGGAGTAACTCGAAGTCGCCCGTCGGGCCAGAAGTCACCTCGGTTCGGGGTTTGAGAAACTTCGCGTGCAAACGGGCAATGAGCGAGTTGTCCGGCGTGAAAGCCTCCATATACGACCGCCAGGGCTGCTCTGGGTCGCGGGCTTCGCCCGCAGCCTCCCGCCCTTCAAATCAATGCGCTACACTAACTCCTCACTGGTACAAAACATCGGGCAATCCAGACGACCAAGACTGCTATTCCAGAGTGTCACCCGACGGAAGGAAGGTAGCGTTCGTTCGATACCTTAGTCACTGGGTTGGTGACATGAAACCGCCCAGACATCATGCGGATTCCGGCGAAAATCAGACCGCCGAAACAGATAACGGCACCCGCATAAATTGCAAAGGTCTACGCAAGGCGGCGCGGAAATCAGTCATGAACGCCTTGATGTCCGCGTGTCCGCGGCGGGCTCGTGCAACGAATACTGCAAGAGCATGTCCGGTGCGGCGAGCGCGTCAACGATGCTGAGGTCGCATGTGGGTCCCCAGAAGCTGGTGAACCAACGACCTACGATGGCTTTATTCTCTTGTTCTTTCGACATAAGTGTTCTCCGTATGCAGGCGATGTTGGCGAAGACCGGCAGGGCGTTCGCCTCTGCATCTCGAAAGATATTCCGATCTAGGGGGAACTGCACTCCGTATCTTGCTTTCGAATCCGAGGTTGGGCTTCGTCCAAGCAGAAGGGATTTGAGAGCAAGGAACGGAGTGAGATGAAAGGCTGGAGTTGCTACCTTCTGAGGACGCTCGCAAAAGAAGCGGGAGGAGAAGGCGATGTTAAACAGCGACACATCAACGATTCCCCGCGGCATAGTCAGTCCAACTCCGCTATGGCTACGTCATTAGCCAGGGTTCCTCTATATGACCGAACCGGCTGATCAATCCCACGGCTTGGCCACCATCGTGTACATCTTCGCCCAGCCGTTCCTCATCCATCCAAGAGAACCTAAAAAGAGGAAACAATATGTCTGAACACCACGATACCCCTAAAGTCTACGAACCTCATGTCGTCCGGGAAGACCACCTCAAAGGCCCTCACGACCCAAAAGAGATCAATCCCAAGATGGCCTCTGACATCGCCTACCGGTCCAAAGAGTTCAACGTCACTGGCGATTAACTCCACGAAGCTATCCGTAGTCATGGGACCCACGTCGAAAAGGTTCGTGCTGCGTTACACCCTCACAAAGCCACGTAAGATCTTGTCCAGGCTCGGCTACTACCAGATCCACCGTTCAGGAGGGTAAGGCGTCCTGAACGGACTCCGCGATGTAGCTTTCCATCGCCTGGCTCAACTGTGAATCCACCTCGTCGGCAATCGTCATAACGCCGAGAAGCAGAACGCTGAAGCACGCGGCACCTATCCGGTACATGCATAGCCTGCTTCAGGCCAGCGCTTGTCTTTCATCCGCGATGCGGCCAGGCATAGACGCGGCCAGGAATATAGGCTACGTTTGGACAGCGCCTCGTCTCAAATCGCTTACGCGGCAATCGCTCCGTAGCCGTTCAGACGGTCCTGGCAGACATCGTCTGCCTACTGTCGAGAAAGAAGCCGGCTTCGAAATCATCTCCTACGAGCATCTCGAGGTAGGTCCGCGCAAGACGTTTCGCGTCGACCTTCGAATGGGCGGCTTGGCCAACCATGGAGATTTATCTGTACCTGAAATCCAGATCGCACAGCTTGAGTCTCCATGAGTTTATCGAACTCGCCGACCGGCTGAGATGTCCCCCTGGTAGAAACGCGATTCTCGACAAACGAGATACCTGTTTTGAGCCAAGTAAAGAACTCACGGTCTGCACGTTCGTTCGTCAGCGTTTCCCGACCCTGGCAGAGGAGGGCGTGCGACCGTAAAATGCACAGCTGGCTGCAAACGGCATGGATCACGCCTAAGAAACGAAGAAGGATGTCTCCCTATCCATCTTCATCATTTCCCGCCTCAATATTGGCATTCATGGATGGCTTATTTCATCCAGAAATATATATCGGTCACGATGCTCATCAGGTTCAGAGTGGGCATCGGGGTTCAAGTGCATGACTTGCCAGTCGCCCGTTGCATCGTAGATCGGCCAACGTGGTAGGTCGGGCCCGTTAGGATCTCCGGTTTTGGCAAAATTAGTCCAGTACTGCTGCATGAGCTCAGATACCTTATAGTCTTCTTGCCGCCATGCAGCGCCTCTTCGCGAATCTAAATTTCCAAACACATACTCGATCTCGTCAGAATGAAATGCTCCGATCGAGGCTGGGTGGTTTGCATCACCCGGCGATCCCAGGTCGAAGCGATACCGGAAGACATGGGCGCCACTAGTTCTTACCTGTGATTCGAGCCAAACCCAGGTGGAATAAGCAATGAAGCGATCTCCCGCAAAATCTTCCGCAACCCGCACTGCCTCTGTATCGCTCGAAGCCAAGTATGCACGAAGAAACTCACTAGCCCGTGAGCCAAACTGCTTCTGAGCGTTCTCTTTCAATCTCTCTACCGTTGGCATTTCGGACGCTCGCAACACTTGTGAGGTTCCCTCGTCTCTATTCCATCCCGCCAGCAGTGGCACATGTGCTTGTTTTCCCTTAGCGTAGATCGCTGCTGGATCTTCCGGAAAGAAGTCCCCATCAATGTTCGGCCAGAAATGAAATGTAGATGTCACTGCTTTTTGCAAATCCTCGGCGGCAATGGCACGAAGAGAAGCAAGCCTGCTGCTACCGAAAGCAGCCTGAGCGAACTTTTCATCCGTTTGTTCACTCGCAGCCAAGCTCGGGAAATAGAACGATAAATTAGGAAAGGCTCCTCCACTCTCTCCGATCGCTCGCGTGAACAGGCCCTGAGCGAGAGGTGATGCCATTTGTGCACTGACGGAGATTGATCCTGCTGACTGACCGAACAACGTTACATTGGAAGGATCTCCACCGAATGCTGCAATGTTTCTGCGCACCCACCGAAGCGCAGCGACCTGGTCCATCAACCCATAGTCGCCTGCCGCATGGCGAGGTGATTCCGATTCAAGTTCATGACTTGCAAAGAAGCCGAAGATACCAAGCCTGTAGTTGAGCGAAACAACTATGACGCCTTTGCGAGTGAGACGCTCACCATCTTGTCTCTGTTCCGAGGTGCCCCCTGAGGCAAATCCTCCTCCGTAGATCCAAACCATAACCGGGAGTTTGGCACGTTTGTTCTTGGCAGGTGTCCAAACATTCAGCGTAAGGCAATCCTCGCTTTGCCCTTCGTCACGGAAGACCATATCCGGAGCATGAATGGCCGGCTGCACACAGCGCGGGCCAAAAGTGGTGGTCTGACGCATCCGACTCCACTTCTCCACAGGTTGTGGGCGTTTCCAACGCAGAGAACCAACAGGTGGGGCTGCATACGGAATGCCGAGAAATTCTCTTGTTTCCCCGCCTGGACCCAATTTACCTTCCACCTTGCCACGGTCTGTGGACACTCGAAGTAGATCGCTTGCATGTGCCGACATCGCGAGTATGTATGTACTTACAATCGCGATGTAAAAGTGTCTTTGGAAGAGAAAGCATTGCATGGGGGGCATATCCATTTTGCGAGATGAAGGCGTTTGCTAAGATTGCTGGCCTGTTATTTTCGTCGACCATGGAACAACGGCATCTACTTGTCATCAGGCGGCAACGGCCCGGTGTTTCTTTCGGAGACTTCTTCCAGTAAGGCAGGAGGTAAGAGATAGCGCAATCGCGGATCGACAGTCCCGAACAAGTACACGGTCCTGATCGCCGGAAACTTCTCCTGCACTAAAAGCAGCGATTGGAAGTTAAAACTTTGAACATCCGAACGGGAGTCCATGTGCGCACGCATGATGGTGCCGCAAAGTGCATCCACGAACCGCTCTGGACCAAAGGTCTCCTGTTGGCGCGATGGTCTTAGATTGATCTTTATCTCCAGATTGAAGCGGACACTCAGAGCATTCCTCCATCTTTGCCCAGCTTGTGGCAGGTTCTTTCCTGGACCTGTTTTGTAGTACTCCACATAGAATGCGACAAATCTATATAGCTGCTCCACGCTTACCGGAGCATATGGACTTGCCAACGCAAGTGTCTTCGAAAAGGCCATTGCTACTGGATTCAATATCGGGTCGTTCTTTTGCGTGCCGGCCGTGCTGATCTTATCGCAGGTAAATGTCTTTTGTGCTTCAGCCAACGTGATGTCTTTGAGCAAGACGCGATCAGCGTCTGCGTAAGGTTTTCCATCGTTTCGCCTACAGTACTCGGGGCTTAGCGAAGAATCATGACTAACAACAGAAATTCCATCTTTGGTCAAACCCGTATCGGTCTCGATGGTGGTTGCCAAGCTATCAAGGGCCGTCTCATATGCTGGAAGGGTATTCTCCGGACGAAGACCTTTTCCTCCTGCATGGGCTTCAACGTCAAAATGCGTGAAGTATCCGGGGTCATCCTTTCGATTCGTTCTTGGCAGTTCCGCCTCCCCATGGACTACCTGGCGAAGTATGTCCGGGCGGTCTGAGATGATTCCCTCGACCCGTTCCCGGATGAAAAGTCTCATGTGTGCCACGTCGTCGACGGTCCATACGATGATCGGCGCTCCGGTAGCCTGGCGAAACACTTTTAAGTCGATGGCAGCACCATTCCCGAGCAGAAGCTGCTCGGAGGGTGAGAAGGCTGGCGGATATTTGTCGCCATGAACCTTAGCATGCCGTTGCGCTGCCTTCACAATCTGCACCACGAGCTCGGTTGAGGTGGTTCTGTCAGGCATTTGCGATTGCTGTTCCTGCGCAGCAACGCTCCTGAACATCGTGCCGACAAGAAATAGACCGCAGATGAAGTACTTGTGCATTTCCTTATCCTCGGGCATTTGCATTCAAAACAGAGGTAGAAAGATGTCGAAGCAAGTTGCTCTCTCACTTCGACACCTCATCGGGCAGGGCTCATTAGCTGATATGTCACATCAGCACAGGGCAACTTCCTACTTAGAAGATGAGCTTCAGCGCAAACTGGAACTCTCGCGGGTCAAGGGTCGTAGAGGTGATCGTCGCGACACCCGTAGTGTTGAGAGATCCATTGGGACTTGCGAAGCTTGGCGTATTCGTGAGATTGAACGCCTCGGCGCGGAACTGAAGCCGCATCCTCTCGGTTACCGAAAAGTCCTTGAACAGAGAAGCATCGAAGTGCCGTTGGTTAGGTCCATAGAGGATGTTGCGTCCAGAGTTCCCCGCTGTCCCCTTTGCCTGAGGCACAAAGGCTGTCGTGTCGAACCACTTGGTAATGCTCGGATTTGCGACTTTACCGGAAGCGATGCGATTGGGACGGTCGACCGACGCCCCGGTGTTGATCTGCGGTACGCTATTGGCGACTGAGAATGGAAGCCCGGTTCCCCACACCTCAATCGCGTTGACATGCCATCCCTGGATTACAGTTCGCTTCAAGCCACGTGCCGATTCGCCAAACGGCAGCTGGTAGGTCGCAGTGAAGACAAAGCGGTGGCGTACATCCAGATCCGAATTTCCGCGGTCGTATGTGGAGATTTCGTTCGGCAGCAGAGCATAAGGGGTTGCATTGGTGTTGCTGATATTCTGCACATCGTCAATTCCCCGCGCATAGGTGTAGTTCGAGCTGACTGTCAATCCACGCTGGAGCCGCCGCTCAAAGCTCATCTGGAGCGCGTTGTAGCTCGAACTGCCATGTGTGGTCAGGTAAGCAATAGACGTAATATTTGGAACCTGCGAGTTGAATGGACGCAGCAGATTAATATTGGTGGCAGTGCTGGGTGGAGGAACGTCGAGATTGGCAATTCGTTCACTCAGCCTACGGCCGAGCGAACCCACATACCCCACGGTCAGGACATTCGAGCCAAGCTGCTTCTGTATGTTGATGTTGTATTGCTCCAGATAGCTTGACTTGAAGTGACGGTCGACTGCGACCAAACTTCCGCTCGGATTCGTTGGGTCCTGTGGCGTAAGCGCGGCTGGAAGTCCAGCAGAGAGCCCCTGATATTGAGGAGTTCCGTAGGTAACCGGGCCGTAGGTCGAGACGTAGGGCGCATTCAGCAAGGATGAATCGCTCGTATAGTTGGCAGGAAAGAATGTAAGACCGAAGCCGCCGCGCAAGACGGCACCACGCCCTAGCGATGCCGCGAAACCTGCCCGCGGTGCCAAGTTGCTGTAGTCTGTGTTGACTCCTGCAGTGTTGCTGGCGGACTGACCCGCGATGATAATCTTCCCGGTTGCAATGTCGAAGTTGGATATACGATTGTGCGACTCACTAAACGGCGTGAAGAGGTCATACCGTATTCCGAGGTTGAGCGTGAGCGACTTCGTCACCCTCCAATCGTCCTGCACATAGAGACTCGGTTCCCAGGTCCGCCAACCAGGCGCAAGAAGCTGAGTGACTCGGGATACCTGATAGGGGACACCTTTGAGAAAGTTCGCCATTGCATCACCCGGAGAGGTGGTGAACCCAGCAAAGACAAACAGCCCTGCGCGAACATTCTGGGCCTCGGTGGCCTGCCTGCGGATCAGCGTTGCTCCAGCCTTAATATTGTGCGAGCCACGAGTCAGGGTCACGGCCCCGTTATGTTGGAAGGTATTGTTGAGATCCTGCAGCGGAAGGTCGTTGGCTTCACCCAAGGTCGCATAGCCGATGATATACATTGGCGCAAGCCCGGATGAGAATGGACTCAGGTTATACCCCGGCAGACCGAAGCTGTCGGCAAAATTATGGCCGTAGTTGAGAGGAAATGATGCGTTGTTGATCCGGGTATATGCAGTCTTCAACTCGAGCAAGAGATTCGGATTGAAGATGTGGAGATAGTTGAGTTGTGCATTCTGTGCCCGTTGCCGCGAGGTGCCATCAAAATTGCTGATGTTTCCTCCCGGAGCGATGCCATTCACTATCGGTAGAGGGCCGGCAAGATCTGAATTAACATTGTTCAAGGTAAATCTGGCGAAAAACATATCGCGATTGCTGAAATTATGGTCGATGCGGCCATCGAAGGTATCACTATTCTGGGTCTTGCTGGAAGTGCTGTTGTAGTTATTACCAGAGCCGCTCAGATTGGGGAGCGGATACAACGCAAAGTATTTCGCCGCAATTGGATTGATATCTGCAGCAGCAACTCTCGCTCCGCCAATATCGGTGAAATCACCAACATGCTCTTGTTCATAAGCCGTAGGGACAGGGAGTACAGACGTGACGCCTTGAGCAATCCGATACCCCTCATAATCTCCGAAGAAGAAGGTCTTGTCTTTGCGGATAGGACCTCCAACGCTGCCACCAAACTGGTTCTGTTTGTAAGCTGGTTTTGGTCCGGTCGCGGCAAAGAAGTTTTTCGCGTTCAGAACATCGTTCCGAAAGAATTCATACACCGTGCCGTGAAGCTGGTTTGAACCGGATTTCGTCACAATATTGACGACCGCTCCTGCAGTGCGGCCGACCTCGGCGGTATATAGATTCGTCTGCACGCGAAACTCAGCGATCGAATCGATCGAAGGACGAACTCCGATGGTGCCGATCACGCGTTCATTGTTGTCGGTTCCATCAATCAGTTGCGAGTTCAATGTGTCCGATTGCCCATTGGCGGAGATGGACGCGGACTGCCTGCGATCATCCGGTCGCAGGCCGCTATAGAGTCCTCCGGCCGGTCCTTCGTTCGCCCCAGGCGCAAGTTGAGCGAGCTGAATAAAGTTTCTTCCATTGAGCGGAAGGTCCTGGACGGAGCGTTCGGTTACGGCGATTCCGAGAGTAGAGGAGTCGGTCTGAAGTCCGCTTGAGGCGGAGATGACTTCCACGGTATTTTGCACACTTCCGGTTTCCAGAGAAGCATCCACACGTGCCCGGTCGCCAGCCGCAATCGACAGATGCGGTACAAGAAACTTGCCGAAGCCAGGGGCTTCTACCGTGATGAAATAATGACCACTCGGGACGAGATTGAACGTGTACTGCCCGGAATTGCCAGATAGCGCTGTTCGCGTCTCGCGCGTGTCCTCATTTTGCAACGTAATGGTCGCGTTTGCAATCACAGCTCCCGTGTTGTCTGTAACCGTGCCCAGGACATCGGCGGTTGTGATTTGGGATTGTGCGTGGGGCGCTAAGGAACAGAGAAGGAGTACGAACAAGATTAAAGCAGTGGTTGGCCGACTGATCTTGTCGATGTTGGATCTGACATACGAGGTCACGGCATTCTCCATAAAATATTTATCTAGGCAGTCGACGCGAAGAGTCCTCGAAATGATTTCGGGTCGCAATTCGAGAGCGCTGAGCCAAATGTAGGCAGTCCGCAGAATGCGATTCAAGTGCATTGGGGTGTATACACCCATGAAAAATGGGCATATTTAGGCCCTCAAAGCGAGTTTCCCGTTACTTGCAGCACTATTAAGATTTGAATAGAGGAGGCACCTCTCGCCGGGTCAAAAACTAGGGACTTAGGGGGGAGGAGGAGTGTATAGCTTCTCTGCGACCTTCTCTCAACCGTGCTGTTAACAGTCCATTGATGAATCGTCGTTACGATTAACGCTTGTGAAGGAAACAGACAGGCAGCCTGATGCCAGGATTATCTGAATCACCGACATCTGATTTTCCCGTCGGGTCGCTGGCCGTAAGGGAAGAAGAGCAGGCTATCGATCGCGTTCTGACGAGCAAACACTTTACAAAGGCGCCTCTCCTGTCGTCTTTCCTTGACTATGTCTGCAGGCAAGTCTGGAGCGATCAGATCGCTCGCATCTCCGAACATGATATTGGCGTAAAGGTCTTCAACCGCGCTGTCGGATTTGACCCACGCGAAGACAATATTGTCCGCACTTATGCCCGACTGCTTAGGAAACGTCTACAGGAGTACTACGAGACGGACGGGAAGGATGATCCCCTTTGTGTCGAGATCCCCAAAGGCGCGTATGTGCCCGTGTTTGTGCCAAATTATGGAAAGCTCAGCGCCCCTGAGCTCTCTCGGCTTTCGAGTGAAGCAACCTTGACAACGGCAAGCTCCGCACACCCGATTAGATCCCCATGGGGTGGACTATCGGCGCGAAGGCTCCTGTTGTTATTTGGATATACTGCGCTATGGATCTGTGTAACGTTGCTCGTCGTGTTACGTATCCAGCAGATCCATCTTGAGAACAAGCCATCTCATGAACTCTGGAAAGCTCTTTTTAACTCCTCGGTCGACACCTTTGTTGTTCCTGCAGACTCTGGATACAACATCCTTGGAGGCATTACTCGGAAGCAACTGTCGCTGCCGGATTACCTGAGAGGCAGCTATTTGCAGCTTCCATTGCCCGGTATGGATGTTCAAAGATCGATGGACCTCTACTCTCAGCAATATACGAGCTTCGACTCACTGCAGATAGTCGCGGGTTTGTCTCGCCTTCCTGAAATTGATGCAAGACGCTTTTTCCTGCGTTCTCCCCGCGATCTCCGCATGGATGATCTGAAAACGGGAAATGTCATTTTCATCGGATCGATCATGACAGATCCGTGGGTAGAGTTAGTACAGAAGAGCCTGAATTTTTCTATTCGATACAACCCGGAAATGCACAACGCATGGATCTCCAATGAAAAGCCAAACTCAGGCGAGGCTCCCTTTTATCGGAGTCACTGGAATGAGCCTGAGCACGAGACTTTCGCGACGATATCGTTTCTGCCAAATCTGGGCGGCGACGGACATATTCTGGTCATCCAGGGTCTGGATGCCGCTGGCACTCAGGCTGCAGCCGAAACTCTCTTCAATGGTGCAGCTATCACTTTCCTGAAAAGCAAATTGTCGTCCAATAGCGGAAATATTCCGTCCTTCGAACTCCTTCTCCAGACAACCAGCATTCAGCAGAACTCTACCAATACAAAAATTATTGCCAGCCGTCTCTACTGAGAGGTCGGAGCACGCATATCTGCGAGCAACAGATTCAAGCGATGCGCTCCGACAGATGGAGTCTGATTGTGTTGCCTGATATTCACTTGTCTCTTTGGCTCTGATTTGCGATCTTACGTTATGCGTCTTCGTGTTCTTCCCCTGTTCCTTTTTGCGTGGTTTGGATTCTTGTCACCCTTCACGCAAGCCTCTGCTGAATCTGCATGCGCAAGTCTGGTCCACACCGCACTACCCAACGTGAAAATTGAGCTGGCGGAGGCTGTCAAAGCAGGAGCCTTCACTCCGCCAAATCTCAAGACAGGCGAGCAAGTTCCTCCCTTCTACAAGAAGGTACCTGCGTTCTGCCGAATAGCAGCGACATTGACACCGACCGCAGATTCGGAGATTCGTGTCGAGATCTGGCTGCCCGAAGCTCATTGGAACGGAAGGTTCAAGGGGCAAGGCAATGGAGGATTCGCCGGCTACATCGATTATGCGGGGTTGGCAGCAGCAGTGACTCAGCAGTATGCATCCGCTAGTACCGATACCGGCCACACCAGGGCCAATCCTGCTTGGGCGCTGGGACATCCCGAGAAGATCACAGACTATGGCTACCGCGGCGTTCATGAGATGACCGTGTATGCCAAGAATCTCATCGAATCGTTTTACGGTCATTCCATCAGTCACTCCTATTTTGCAAGTTGCTCGAACGGTGGTCGTCAGGCGCTCATGGAAGCCCAACGCTATCCCGCGGACTACGATGGCATCCTCGCCGGAGCTCCTGCCAATAATTGGACTTCACTGCTCAGCAGCGGGTTGGACTTACTTCAAAAAATGGATGGCGACGCATACATTCCCCCTGAAAAGATCCCCGCTATCGGTCAAGCCGTCATTAAAGCGTGCGATGCCAGTGATGGAGTCCAGGACGGGGTCCTCAACGATCCCCGCGAATGTCATTTCAATCCAGACGTTCTATTGTGCAAAGGAACAGCGTCAGATTCGTGCCTCACTGCGCCTCAGATCGGTGCACTCAAGGCTATCTATTCTGGGACTCATGACATGTACGGTCATCTGACCGTACCCGGGCTTCTTCCTGGAGCTGAAGAGGGGCAGGGCGGTTGGGTACACTCTCTCACGGGTCCACACCCGGACAAAAGCTCAGGTGCGGGATTTGTTTACGGCTACTTTGGCAATATGGTCTATAACGATCCCCACTGGGATCATCAGAAGATAAAGCCTGAAGACGCGCACAAGCTTGCGGTGGAAAAGACAGCTAAGGTAATGGACGCCGCCGATCCGAACCTAAAACCTTTTCTGGCTCGCGGAGGCAAGTTGATCTTGTTCCAGGGATGGAATGACCCGGCAATTCCCGCTCTCAATACTATCGATTACTACAAGAGCGTGTCAGCGGAAGTTGGTGAACTGCAGGCGGAGCAGTCTCTGAGGCTCTACATGGTTCCGGGCATGCAACATTGTGGCGGTGGACCTGGCGCCAATGCCTTTGGGCAAGACGAGGCAAACACGGGAAAGGATGCCCAACACAATCTCTACCTTGGATTGGTGGACTGGGTCGAGAAAGATCGTGCCCCGTCCACCGTTATAGCGACGAAGTTCATCGACGATGATCCTGCCAATGGAGCTAAGATGACTCGACCGCTATGCGCCTACCCTCAGGTTGCGGAGTACTCCGGAACGGGCGACAAAAACTCCGCGTCCTCCTTCACCTGCAAACTGATTGGGCAATAATCTGTGTTATCTCGGCTGGGCCGATTGACTCCAGCCAGCTGCTCCGTCAGCCTGCCAACGAGAAACTTACAACAGCGCTTTACGCATGAGAGCAAGAGATAGGCTGCATCTTGAAAAAACTACTGTATTCAACACATTCATTGTTAGCCGCGAAGTGCGCGATGGCCTTGATGTCCTTTCTATTGTTCTTGGGAAGCAATGGATATGCTCAGCAAAAACAACCGGACCTGGTGTTACGGGGAACAGTGACTTATGCTGATCGCCAGAGCTATCTTGAACTACCATTCGCGGTGGGCGAAGATGTCACTCGCGTGTCGGTGGAACTCTCTTACACGGAGCGGGACAAGCATACCAATATCGACATGGGTGTCTTTGACAGTGAGCGCTTTCGCGGCTGGAGTGGGGGAAATAAGAGCTTCTTCACCATCTCGGAGACAGACGCTACGCCGTCGTATCTTCCCGGCGTTATTGTGCAGGGCCAGTGGAAGTTGATTCTCGGCGTCCCGAGTATTGAAGAAAGTATACGCTCCGACTATGAAGTCAAGATATATTTCTCCCATCGCACCGATGAGCTTGCGGGATCAACATTTAGCCAAAGGCCACTACGTGACGGTCCTGCCTGGTACAGAGGAGACCTGCACATGCACGACGCTCACAGCGATGGCTCGTGTCTGAGTCAGTCTGGGGCAAAGGTACCGTGTCCGCTCTACAAAACGGTGGAAGCTGCCACGGCAAGAGGTCTTGATTTTATCGCTATCACGGATCACAACACAATTTCACACTACGACGATATGCGGGAGTTGCAGCCATACTTCGATCGCCTCCTGATCATGCCCGGACGAGAGATAACAACCTTTCAAGGTCATGCCAATGTCTTCGGCACGACCTCGTTCGTTGACTTCAGGCTAACCAGTCCTCATGTCCCTACAGTTGACAATCTGTTACGACAGGTGCAGGAACTTCACGGACTCTTCTCCATTAATCATCCTGGCTCTCCATCCGGGGCAGCCTGCATGGGTTGCGGCTGGTCAGCGCCCAACACGAACTACAGTTTCGTGAATGCGATTGAAGCGGTTAACGGAGCTTCACTGGACGGCCCACAATCTGGGATACCGTTTTGGCAGGACAAACTCAACAAGGGCTACCGAATTACCGGAGTTGGTGGAAGCGACAATCATGATGCAGATTACTCATCGCATACACGAACTGCTGTCGGTCACCCATCTACCATTGTCTACGCAGCGAATCTTTCCGAACCTGAGATCCTGAATGCCATCCGAGCTGGTCATGTCTTTATTGATGTTGAAGGAACAGCAAACCGCACCATCGAGTTCTCTGCTCACACAGCTCTATCTACCGCATCGATGGGAGACAATTTATCGGCGCCTAGCGGCGAGCGAGTGCGCTTTGCCCTAAAGATGTTGAACCTGGAAAGCTCCCATCCTGAAATCATTTGCGATGGTGAAATAGTTACGCTCGCCGACTTCTCCCCTGTAAAGGACAAAGAAGAAATCCGCAACTTCGATTATCCAAGTGACGGTAAACGGCATTGGTTTCGAGTAAATATCAGGTCGGCCGACGGCATATTGTTGATCGTAGGTAATCCCATCTACTTAAATTTTTGAAACACCTGGGCTATATAGTCCCACCCGCGACAAACGCGGGCACGGCCGCGCGGGTTTCGAAGCTATTGGGTCGTTGCACAGGGCCCTGAGCCTTATCTCGTTCACAGGGCCTACGCGAGTTGGCCGACACATTGGCGAGCTTGCACTGACCGGCCCAACAATAGAGCGTGTTGCTCTTGAGCTTGGCGGCAATACGCCATGTGTCATCCTGGACGACGCGGATCTTGAGTATGTAGTGCAAGCAGCGGCCGTCGGCAGGTTCCTCGACCGGGGTCAGATCTGCATAAGCACAAACCGGATTATTGTTGACGCCACAATTCACGACGAGTTTGTAGGGCGCGTTACAAATCACGTGAAAGATTTGACGTATGGCTCCCCAAATGCCCCATCCGTAACGATTGGCCAATCATTAGCCAACTCAAAGCATACCTCGCTCAGATCAAGGAGCACGGCAACTCCTGGGGCGAGCCGCAAGGGCTGGTATTGCCACCGCACGTCTTTGGCGGCGCCCCTCGGGGAGTGGTTTCCGGCACCATTCCAGCATGAGTTTTTGTAGGGGAAAGTTAGCCGATTTGCTAGGCGGCCTCTTCAGGGCCGCTTGGCAAAGTATCTAAGCTCCTTAGAATCAGCGCAAGTTGCTGAACACAGGCAGCTTAGGGCGACGCGGGTTTAGGATCACGTAGGACGAATTAGGATCATTTCTACTGGATTGCCCGATCTTTTGTACCAGTGAGGAGTTAGTGTAGCGCATTGATCTCTGCGTTCAGATCGATGCAGGGTATGGCAGCAAGGGGAGCCGGGAGCGAAGCGACTGGCTCCCCTTGCTGCCGAGTGATCGAAGTCATCCACGCCTCTGGTGCTGGAGGTCTGTATCTCAGCGAGGAGTGCGGCCTGACGGTGTTGTAGTGGACGCGCCAGCGCTCGGCCAGCACACGCAGTTCTTTGATCGAGTAGAAGAGTTCGCCGTTGAGGAACTCATCTCGAAGTTTCGAGTTGAACGATTCGCAGTAGCCGTTCTCCCATGGAGAGCCGGGCTCGATGTACAGTGTTTTTGCCCCGGTATCGGCAAGCCATTTGCGCAGGTCTTTGGCGACGAACTCCGGCCCGTTGTCTGATCGAAGATGCTCTGGCACTCCTTTCCACACCATGACATCGGCCAGCGCTCCGATCACTTTGGCTGAGGACCAGCGCCGTTCCGCGCGGATCAGCAGGCACTCGCGTGTAGACTCGTCGATCGGGTTGAGGATGCGCACACTACGACCATCGTGGGTTCGCGCGCTCACGAAGTCGTAGCTCCACACATGGCCCGCATGCGTCGGTCTGAGCCGCACGCACGATCCATCGTTGAGCCACAACCGCCCTCTTGGCTTCTGCTTCTTTGGAACTTTCAGCCCTTCACGACGCCAGATCCTCTCGACTCGGTCCTTGCCCACCTTCCAGCCAGCACGCACCAGCAACGCCGTGATCCGGCGATACCCGTAGCGTCCGTACTGACTGGCAAGAGCAACGATGGCCTGGGTCATGCGATCTTCGTCTTCGCGCTGTGTCGGACGGTAGCGCTGCGTGCCCCTGGGCTGTCCCAGCAGATGGCACGCATGTCGCTCACTTACGCCACACTCACAGGCGTGGCTTACCGCACTGCGCCGTCGCTCAGGGCTTAGAAGTTTCCCCGCGCGATGTCCTTCAACACGAGGTTATCCAGACTCAGGTTCGCCACCAACCGCTTCAGCTTCCCGTTCTCCTGCTCAATGAAGGGCTTGCCCGGCCGAGAGAAGTCGATCTTTACGCCGTTGCGGTAAGCCCACATATCCATCATCTGACCGGTGAACTCGCTGCCGTTGTCATAGAACAAGACCTTCGGAGCTTCACGCCCAGCTTCAACCGGTTCAACACTCGCACCACATCTTCTCCTCTCAGGCTCTGACCCGCTTCGATGGCCAGGCTCTCACGCGTGTAGATATCAACCACCGTCAGAGCTCGGAAGCGTCTGCCATCGCAGAGTTGATCGGAGACGAAGTCCATGGCCCACACCTGGATCGGGCCCGTTGGCTTGAACCGCTCCTGCCGATGCACCACCGCCCGCCGTCGCCCAGCTGGCCGTCTGCGTAGCCCCAGCCCTTCTTCCTCATAAAGCCGGTACACCAGGTCCTTACCCACCTTCCAGCCTTCGCGGTTCCTGCTTCAAGGGATTCATGTGACCACGATTGGTTGTGTGATCGGATTGCTCCTTGGTATGGCTTTGAGCCGACTGCTCAGAGGTATGCTTTACGGTATTTCACCATTCGATCCCGATACGTACATGAGTGTCCCGGTGCTCACTCTGCTCGTCGCTGGGTTGGCTTCGATCTTTCCGGCGGTGCGCGCCACGCGAGTTAATTCTACACAGGTTCTTCGTGAAGAGTGAGCATAGGCACACTCTTCGTCTATTTCGTCCGATCATCAGGAAACAGAACCCAATGGTCGAGAAGGCGTATGATCGTGGCGATGGTACCTTGGTCCAGAGTTGTCCGCGCTGTCGCTTTCCTGCTCGTCCTCTATGTAGGCGTGCAGGTCGTAACGTGTGATGCTCCGGGCTCGGATTGTTCGGCCTTTGCAACGCAAGATGGTCACAAGCAATCCATACCGACGGATGCGGGCGACAATTGTATTTGCTGCTGCGCTCACCCGGCACCAGTGGCAATGATGGCACTAGTTGCCCTGGAACGTATTAGTGTTCCTGCATACGTACCTGAGGCAGCAGCAAAGCCTCGCACCAGATCCTCTGAGATTGAACACCCTCCCCAGCTCTCCTAGTCGCCGCTTCGCTGTTCTGAGCTAACGACATAAGGAGATTCCATGTACAAAGGACGATTTCTAGTCCTTTGCGTACTCCTGTCTGCATCGGCAACTCTGCCGGCGCAACAGACCTCGCCTTTCACGGTAGAGGGCCTTGTACGCACAGGACTTGAGGGTAATAAAGACCTTGCCGCAATTCGCGAAGGGATAGCCGAAGCACGCGGGCTGAAACGACAGGCTAGCGTACGACCTGCGCCGACGCTGACCCTCAAAGGTGCCACCGGGCGACCGCTCAATACCATCGGAGAAGACACCTACGGCGCCGACTTGACGCAGGAACTGGAGACTTTCGGAAAACGCGGGAAACGTGTCGCCGTCGCAAGCTTCGACGTAGACAAGGCTGAGTCAGAACTCAAGGAGAAGTCTGCCGCGCTGGCCTACGAGATCAGGACGGCGGCGGCAGACCGTAAAGCCGAAGCCGACAAGCTCGCTATGCTTCGCCAGCTCATTGAGGCGAACCGCGACGCGTTTCGCTTGACTGAGGCGCGTGTGCGAGAAGGTGACGCGTCAGCGCTGGAAGCGAATCTGCTGAAGGTCGAGGTGGCGAAGGCTTCGGTACAAGCCAATAGCGCTCAAGGGAGACTCGCGACCGTGGAGGCGAATTTGCGTCGTCTGGCTGGTCTCAATGCCGATGACGTGCTGCCGGAGTTGAAGCAAGAAATGCCGTCACCGGAGTTGCTGGAAGCGTTTCGGAAAAAGGCACTCGAAGGCCGCTCGGATTTGCAGACGGCGCGGCTCAGTGAGGCACAGTCCCAAGCGGCCATCGACCTATCGCGAGCGAACGCCAGGCCGAACGTGAGTTTCGGTGCTGGCTACATCCGGCAGACCGCGCAGTTCGACGACCTCTTCGGGTATACCCCCACCGGATCACTCGCGCCGCTTCGTGACCGCGATGACATCCTCAGCTTTTCTGTCTCCATTCCGCTTAGGAGCAGCCGCGGCGGCCGAGGTGATGTTGAGGCAGCCACAGCAAGAAGCAATGCAGCGAGATTGCACCGCGAGTACCTGGAACGCAGTATCCCAAATGAAGTGGAAGCGGCGTTCCGCCGTCTTGAAGCAGCGCAGACTTCACTCAAGATGCTCGATGCGGATGTCGTACCGACCTCGACGAAGAACTTGGAAGTCATCCGAGAAGCTTACAGGCTGGGACAACTTCGGTTGCTGGATGTGATCAACGAGCAGCGGCAGGTTGTAGACAACCAACTCGTCTTTATCGAAGCGCAAGCAGAGGTGCAGCGCTCCTGGGCGGAGCTGCAACGCACGATTGGAGGGAATCTCCCATGAAAAAGATTTGGATTGCTGTAACGTATGCCACTGTTTTGATGGTCGGATGCAAGAGCAAGACGTCGCCATCTGATGAGGAGCAAGACACCGCGCAACAAGAAACAAAGCGCAATGAACTGGAGATGCAATTACCCGCGCAGCAGCACATCGGACTGAAAACAGTGCCTGCGACGACGGAACAGATGAGCGAGTTTTTCCGTGCAACGGGAACCGTGCAGCCGATCGACAGCCGTGTCGGTGAAGTGGCCTCCCTGGCACGTGGACGGATCTCTGAAGTGAAGGTTAAGGTGGGTGACCGGGTGAATGCCGGTCAAATTCTTGCAACCTTCGACAATATGGACGCAGCCGATTTGAGCACACAAGAGCAGTCTGCGAAGGCGGAGATGAGCAAACTGCAATCGCAGCTTGTACCTGCGGCACGGCAGACGGAACGTTCCCGCCGTCTCGCCGACATCGGCGCAGTTGCAGAGAAAGACTACGAATTCAATAAGGCGGAAGAGCAAGGCATCCGCGCTAATATTCAGTCCCAGGAAGCCGTCGTGCATGGCCTGCAACAGCGCCTACACCGCTTCGGCACCACCGGGCCAGCCGGTATGACAGTTCTAAGAGCACCTTTCTCAGGCGCGATCATCAAGGTGGACGCCGCTAACGGGGATGTGCTCGAACCGGGACGCTCCGCTTTTCGTGTTGCGGACCTCTCTCGCATCTGGGTGCAGGCAGAAGTCTACGAAAAAGACCTCGGGCGAATTCGACCTGGTCAAGATGCGTCCATACGCGTTGAGACCTATCCTGATGTCACGTTCCCCGGGCGAGTCACTTTTATCAGCGATGTCCTTGATCCTCAGACGCGCACCGCGCGCGTGCGGTGTGAGGTCGCTAACACTGACATGCGCCTGAAGACCGATATGTACGCCAGCATCGAATTGCCCACCAAATTTAGCAAGACGGCGTTGACCGTTTCGAGCAGCGCTCTGCAGGAAGTCGAGGGCAAAAACGTGGTCTTCGTGCAGGTAGCACCCACAAAGTTTGTCATTCGTCAGGTTGAGAAAGGTGTCACCGTCAAAGACCGTGTTGAGATCGTGAGCGGTCTCAAAGCCGGGGAGCATGTCGTGACCCAAGGTGCGTTTCATCTGAAGTCCATTGCGGCGGGTGGCGAACTGGGGGATGACTAGATGGAAAAGCTCATATCAATTGCTCTCCGCTATCGCGTCCTCGTTCTGCTGGGAACGCTCTTCGTCATCGGTATCGGCATCGTCTCACTGCGTGAGTTGCCCATCGATGTCGAACCGGACATCACTCCGAATCAAGTGCTTGTCTTGACGCGCGCGCCGAGTCTATCTCCGCTTGAGGTGGAAAAGCTCATATCGTTTCCCGTCGAAGTCGCGATGAGTGGCCTGCCCGGTCTGAAACGCGTGCAGTCCACTTCGAAGTACGGGCTCTCCTACGTTGCGGTGTACTTCGATGACAATGCCGACCCGTACTTCTGCCGACAGCTCGTGAACGAACGCCTTACTCAGGCAAAGGAACTCATCCCTGAGAATATCGGCGTGCCCGAAGTCGGACCAATTTCGACAGGGTTGGGTGAAATCTACCAGTTCAAAGTGAGCGGCGAAGGGCGCTCCCCAATGGAGCTGCGCTCCATCCTCGACTGGCAGATTGCTCCAAAGCTTCGCCTTGTACCGGGAATCGTCGAAGTCAATAGCCACGGCGGCGAGCTAAAAACCTACGAGGTGGAGGTCGACAATGACAAACTCGCCAGCTATCACGTCACTCTGGAGCGCGTCCTCGAAGCAATCTCAAAAAATAATGCGAACGCGGGAGGCGCCTATCTGGAGCACTACGAACAGCAATCGCTTATTCGCGGGGAAGGTTTGATCACAAGCCTGTCGGATATCGAGAACATCGTTGTATCCGCTTCTCCGACTGGTACACCAATCATCATTCGAAACGTCGCAACCGTTCACTTTGCTCCTATGGTTCGGCGTGGCTTTGCAACACAAGATGGCAAGGGAGAAATTGTTATCGGTATCGGCATGATGCTCCTCGGAGAGAACTCGCGAGAGGTCGCGGGCAATGTCAAAACGAAGCTCAACGAGATTCAGCAGACACTTCCTACAGGTGTGAAAATCACACCGCTCCTCGATCGGGAAGAGCTAGTGGATCGAACGATCCATACCGTTGCGCGCAATTTGACCGAAGGAGGACTGCTCGTCGTTGCAATTCTCTTCCTGCTGCTCGGTAGTTTCCGTGCGGGCATCGCCGTTTCCGTCGCGATTCCAATCTCCATGCTCGTTGCGGTGACCGGTATGGTGCAGGCAAAGATATCCGGCAATCTGATGAGTCTTGGAGCCATCGACTTCGGACTCATCGTAGATGGTTCCGTAGTGATGATCGAGAACATTCTTCGGCGATTGCATCACCGTAAGGAAGGTGAATCGGTGGAGAATACGATTTACCTTGCCGGTATCGAAGTGGCAAAACCCATCTTTTTCGGAGTTGCCATCATCTTCTTGGTCTACGTGCCTATCTTGGCTCTTAGCGGCGTGGAAGGAAAGATGTTTAAACCGATGGCCGCGACGGTGCTCTTCGCGCTATTTGCGTCGCTTCTTCTGGCCTTGCTGTTGATGCCCGTGCTGAGTTGGTATCTCCTCCGCAAAGAAAGGGAGGAGAAGCCAACCTGGGTGATGCACAAGCTCAATGCTGTTTACCAGCCGGTGCTGCTTCGGGCGATCTCGCATCCAAAGCTCACGTGCGGCATCGCGCTTGGACTCTTCCTTGTGTCACTCACGGCGATTCCGTTTCTGGGCGCTGAATTTATCCCGTCTTTAGACGAAGGTTCAATTCTCATTGAGATGTTCCGGGTGCCTGGTATCTCTGTCAAGGAGTCGTTGCACGGTAACGAGATCATCGAGAGTGTTCTACGGGAGTTTCCTGAAGTAGAGCGCGTAGTCACCCGAACGGGAAGTCCTGAGGTTGCGACCGATCCGATGTCCATCGACGTGAGTGATGTCTACATCGCCCTCAAACCGGTGGATCAGTGGCCGAAACGACGCACAAAGGTTGAACTCATCGCCGCCATGAAAGAACGCCTCGAAGCAGAAGCACCTGGCTCTGGTTACAGCTTTTCGCAGCCGATCCAGATGCGCGTGCAGGAATTGATGGAAGGTGGTTCACGAAGTGACCTTGCCATCAAACTATTCGGTGATGATCTGACCGTCTTAAAGACCAAGGCAGACGAAATCGCTGCCACGGTTAGCAAGGTAAAGGGCGCAGCAGATGTTCGTGCTGAACGAGTTGCTGGACTGCCGTACCTGCGTATCAAATTGCGACGCGAAGACCTGGCACGTCACGGTCTCGACGCTGCCGATGTGCTGGACACCATCCAGGCCATTGGTGGGAAGCCGGTGGGTGAGGTACTCGAAGGAAACAGCCGCTTCGGAATCCAGGTCCGCTTCCCGGAGACGCAGCGCAATAGTAACGACGCGATCGCAAATCTCCGTGTTGGGGACAAGGACGGCCACTTTATACCGCTTGCTCAGTTGGCCGATATCGTGGATGAGGTGGGGCCTGCGCAGATCAGTCGTGAAGGAGGGCAGCGTCGTATCAGCGTGGAAGTCAATGTCCGAGGGCGCGATCTTGGAAGCTTCGTTGCGGAAGCGCAGAAAGCGGTTGCTGCCAAGGTCCGAGTTCCCAGTGGCTATGAGATTCAGTGGGGCGGCCAATTTGAACAGCTCACAAGCGCGAGCAAGCGGTTGATGATCGTCGTTCCGTGTGCGTTGACTCTGATCTTTGTGCTGCTGTTTATGAACTTCGGCTCGGCGATGCCAGCTCTGCTCATCTTCCTCAATATCCCTCTAGCGGCAACAGGAGGCATCATCGCCTTACTTGTGCGAGGAATGCCGTTCAGCATATCCGCCGGTGTTGGCTTCATCGCACTCTTCGGCATTGCCGTTCTCAATGGCATTGTTCTTCTGAGCTACATTCGAGAACTGGTAGCTAAGGGGCATGCGATCACCAACGCGGTCATTGAAGGCGCTGAGACTCGCCTACGACCGGTCGCAACAACAGCCCTGGTCGCAAGTCTCGGCTTCATTCCAATGGCTTTTTCGACCGGGGCCGGGGCGGAAGTACAAAGGCCGTTAGCAACGGTGGTCATCGGTGGCTTGGTGACATCCACATTTCTCACCCTGCTTGTCCTACCGTCGCTGTATCGGTGGATTCTTGGGAGGCGTGCAAATAGCTGATCCCACCTGCGGCAGCGGAATGGGTAGTGCCAAGTCGGCTGCTCGGAAGTGATCTCGATAAACCGACGCATAAAGGTTTTGCACTTTTCCGCCCTTCGCCGAAATCCTTGAAAATACCCGCCAATTCCGTCGAATGAAATACCCGAATGGTCGATTTCCCATAGGGTTTCGCCACATGGGAAACCGCAGGGAGTCGGACTTCATCCCTCTCAACGTACGGGTCTCTCGATTTGCTTCACTCTTGAAAGTGATCCATCACCGCCATTCTATCTGTAGTCAGCTCGACCTCTGACACGGGCAGATCATCAATCCGTTCCGGTTTTCTGTCAAATTCGATTTCAACGTCTCGAAGGGTAGACACCAGGCGTTTCAGGACCTTTTGTTCACCGCTCCAAGTTGTCTGGAATCAGCGAATAGCCCTTTGGCCGGAGCGAGAAACCCTGGACGCGAACTAAGTTCCTGAGTCCACCTCAAATCCCCATGCCTGCAAGAGTGCCTCGGGCACGTATTTTGAGTTCTTGTTACTACGTGCCCATTCGCGTAGTCGTGTTGAACGAACGTATTGGTCAGGGGTGAGACCGAATTCCACCATAACGCGTTCGAACGAACTCGGAGTGAACTCTACCGGTCCGGTTGTGTCCGGCTTACCCTAATTCGGATTACCCCGACGTCTCGCCATGAATCTATTGTCCTTCATTGAGTCTTCCGTGTACCCAAGGCAACGCGATTCCGAGGCGCTTTCCAGCCTCGCACGTCGTGATGGCATTCAAGTGCCGCTTTTGCGAAAGTGTCTGCAAGTCGAACTATTCAACCGGACAGCAGAAAACTTACAGCCTTCTACCTAGGCGATGATCTCGAAACGAAGAAACGTGATCGTGCGCTCATTGGCACGCTTGATTTCGATCCGGTCGATGCCGGCCTCTTCAGCATTGATCTGCGCAATTTCGCTCACATGTCGAATGGGCCGGGTATCACCTCGTATACCGTATTAAGGTTTAAACGCATCTCACCGAGAACGAGGTGTCATATGAACAACGAACATGTCAAAGGTGCAGTAGAAAAAGGCGAAGGCAAAGTCAAGGAAGCAGTTGGCCATGTTACTGGCGACAGGAAGCTCGAGAATGAGGGCAAGGTCGATCAGATCAAAGGTGCTGTCCACACCGCGGTAGGAGATGTAAAAGACGCCGTGAAATAGACATCTCGACGATGTCAGGCAACTACATGAGTGCGGCAGTTCAACACCGTGAACGACATTTTGACGCATATCGTCCGGGCAGCATAGCACATTGCGGATCAGACATCAGATTGGCTATCCCAGCCGACAATAGGCGACGGGCATCTCTAGAAATGCCCGTCGCCTGTCCGCAAGTGAGAAGGCAGACTCATACGCCCCGTGTGGAGCGTTCGACCGATCGAAGAGGACTACGCCACTAAGTAGCGCCGACTCCTAAGTCAACCTATATGTTGCCCGAGGAACCTCTTCGCAGATTTCGGGAGGGGCCATAGTCTTGGTTCTCCACGAATCGCAGCGGTTACTTGCTGAAGCCAGGCAGGTCGACGCGGCGGACGATGTGGTCGTGAATCCAGTGGGTATCCCACCACTCTTTAGGGTCGATCTGGACACCATCGAGCTGCATCGCAAAGTGGACATGGTCGCCACCGGCCATCCCCGTCATGCCGCTTAGACCCATAGTCTGGCCGCGCTTGACCATGTCACCCTCATGCACATCGATTCGGCTGAGATGGCCGTAGATGGTCTGCAGGCCATAGCCGTGGTCGACTACGATGCAGTTTCCATAGATGCCGAGCGGAGCTGCGAAGACGACTCGGCCATCATTGGAAGCCTCGACGCCGACATGCTGGGTGACGGCGAGATCGTAGCCGAGGTGCACCTGCTGGTCGATCTTCTTGCCGTGATAAAGATAGCCACGCACGTCAGCGAAGGTGGCCTCGGCCTGGGAGTGCGACTGGCGCGTGAAGGTCTGATGCCAAAGAAATCGATCGGCGGTTTTGAAGCGGAGATCGGCGAGAGTTTTATTGTTGGCTTGACGCATCTCGGTGTTGATCTTGACGAAACGCGCGACAGGTTCTCCAGTGCCGTTGGGATCAAGCTCGCCCAAGACCTTCTGCATAAATTGGTCGGAGACCTGGATCTCATGCTGGGTGTAGACGGGCTGTTCCTTCTTGGGGAACACGACGGTCAGCGGAGTCGTTATATCGTTTCCAGTGCCGTTGGAAGCGTAGACCAAGGGCGTGGTGCCGGAAGGCATGTTCCAGGCAAAAGCGAACAAGGAGAACTGTCCGGGCTTGCCGTCGGGCATCGGCCAGGCACGAAAGGCCTGATCTCCGACTCGGACTCCAGCAGAGGTGAAGGGACCGGTAATGTTCATCGTAGCCAGGTCGGCCATGCCGAGGTACAGGTAGTGCTGGTCGGAGTCTGCGCTAACGAGAGGCGGTTGGGTGACCACGCTCACTTCGCGCTCCCAACGGGTGGTGCCGTGAAACAGGCCTCCTGATGTGGCTTCGATGATCAAATGGGCAGAGCCGTCGCGCAACTGGGGTGTGCTCTTGGCGCCCACACTGAAGTTGAATGTGGTGTCGGTGCTTTTGGATGCGGTAGTTGTCTGCCAGACCTGGTATTGGGAACCATTCTGCACCATGGTGGTGGTGAGTTTGCTGACGCCGTGGGGATCGTGGACGCGGACGGCGACCGGCGTTTCCTGCCCTATCGTGGACAGGGAAGGGGAGACCTCCACGGATGGCTTGCCGCAGCCAGTTAGAGGAAGCACTAGCGGCGATATCAGAAGACTTGCAGCGATAACATGGGCTCGCACAATTCGATTCTAGTCCCGGAACGAGGCAGCATCCTCCAGGAGTTTGCAAGCCTCCACAATTCCTCTATTGGCAGGGAACTGTCCCAACAGTCTTCCTGCGAGAGCGAAGCATCGGGCCGCTACATTCACCATCACGCGATCCGACCCGATGCCTCTGCTTCGAACCGATTAGGCGACCCGGATGAGCTTCTTGTTGACGAATTCACCGATCCCGAGATCGGAAAGCTCACGTCCGTAACCGGAGTTCTTCACTCCACCGAATGGAAGGTCAGGAGCAGTCCATGTTGCCTGATTGATGAAGACCATGCCGGTCTCAATCTGCCGCGCCACGTGCTTTCCCCGTTCTATATCTTTGGTGATAATCGTGCCGCCAAGCCCATACGGTGAATCGTTTGCCAGGTTGATCGCCTCCTCCTCGTTCTTCACGCGGAAGATAAGCGCAACCGGAGCGAAGAACTCCTGATAGTACGCTGGGTTTTCGGGCTTGATGTTTGTCAGAATCGTGGGCTCAAGGAAATAACCCTTCCGATCTAGACGTGTGCCTCCCAGAATCAACCGCGCGCCGCCATCGATCGCTGTTTTGATCTGTTTCTGGACCAATTCGAGGGCACTTGCGGTGCATAGCGGTCCAAGTGTCGTCTTCTCCTCCATCGGATCGCCGGGAACTAGCTTTTCCAGTTCCTTCTTGAATCGATCGACAAAAGTGTCATCCGGAGGTTTTCCCTTGTAGTCGTGCGGCGGACCATACATAATCGATCCCGACGAAGGCCTCAGGAGTTATCGGCACATGAAGCTGATGAGATGTTCGGCAGAAAGCTGCATCATCGCTCGTTCCGGAGGCATGCCGGCAAACTGGTGGTAGTCGCGGACCATATGCATCTGATCGTGATAACCCGCTTCATGTGCAATCCATGTCCAACTATTTTTCGTGCTTTGGCGCAGCCGAAGTGAATGTTGAAAACGCCCGAGCCGACCAAGCAGCACGGGAGTGATGCCGAAGCATTCGAGAGCGACACGCTCCAACTGCCTTGTACTTATCCCCGCCTGCGAGGCAGCCTGCTGGACGATAAGCCCACTCCTGCCACTGGCGATCACATGCAGGGCACGATGCGCGGAATGGACTGTGCCGCGCCGCTGAAGCTGGCACACAAGGAAGGCTTCGACCATTTTGACGCGCTCGGAAAAGGAACGCATATTCCCCATCTGTTGGTAGAGAGCATTCACTCCTCTGCCTAAGATGCCGCCGGCTTCTGTTCCAGTGCCCACAAGAGGAGTAAGCGGAATTTTGAAGATTGCGCTCCATCCGAGAGGACGGAAGAGAACAGCGAGGGCTTCGACGCGGCCGCGAATCACGAGGCGAACATGGCGTGCCGGCATCGGGCCGATAACAGTGATTGGAACCGATGGATTGGGCAAATCGACGTCGTAGGCTGGCACATCGTAAGGATCACCGAACTGAAACTCCAGCATCGAGCCGGATCGTGCGACCACCGGTTCGATCACATCCGGCCTGTTTGGAACGGAGATTCGCTGGACATAGCCGTATACATAGGTTGCCAGCTCTGGCGAAGGCTTCGTATGCTCCACGAATAGCATGAACTACCTCCCATGTTCTAAGGCTTCTGGCCGGGGTTCGAGTAGGGCAGGTCCATCTTCTCGACGTTATGCGGGTCAATCTCTGATGCCTGCCATCCCGCGCCGGTTCGCACCAGAACGAACGTTACGATCATATCGCTCCACTCCGTCTCGGAGATTTTGCCGTCTGGGTGCATCACCGGATTCTTCCATCCGGCCTGCACGATTAGAACATCCGTAGCAACGCGCCGCGCCTGCAAGAGCTTGAGTGCGCGAAACGTCGAATGGCCGAAAAGACCCTCCTTGGAGTGCAGAAAGCCCAACGCCTTCTCGGTCGGAGCTCGGCCGACGATCAACGTGCCAAACCGGTTGACGGTCACGGCATCCGAAGTATGGAGTTCGGCGAGAGCATGAGCATCATGTCGTCCCCATGCTTGGTCCCAGGCCAGAAGAAAGCGGGAAGCGATGGTTCTTGTTGAGTCCGAATCGGCGTGAAGATAGCCCCTGGTTCCGGCAGCGGCTGCGATCGTCATGAAGGTCCTTCGAGTAACGGAAGAGTTGGTCATGACCGCAAGATATTTCGCACGAGAAATCGACCATAGTACAAAGGCGACATTCTCAGACGTTTTCGGTTTGGAGGCATTCGGTGTAGGTCCCCAGAAACACGCTTTGCGGAAGTAATCTGTTCTGCACTAGGACTCAATGAGTGCATTGCCCTGAATGCGCCAATCGAAATTCGCCCGGGAGGATCTGGTCACTGGCCAGCTTCATCTGCGCCCTTGAGTCGGTTTCGAGGTTCTGATCGCATAATACTTTTATGTCCAAGCTTGCTTATGTTCTCTTCGCGGTCGTGCTGGGGGTATCGCCAGTGGCGGCCCAGGTTCTGCAGTTTGCCGATCTGAACACACGTGACTTTGCCCATTTAGACAAAGCCAAAACTGTCGTTATCATCCCAGGTGGCATTCTGGAAGAGCACGGTCCCTATCTTCCATCGGGCACCGATGGCATCTTCAACCGGCGGTTCGCCGATGATCTGGGAAAATCAATTGCCAGCCGTCCAGGCTGGACTGTACTCATATTGCCATCCGTTCCGCTTGGCGCTGGAGCTGCCAATGAGATCGGCCATAAGTATTCGTTCGCAGGAAGTTGTACCGTCCTGCCGGCGACACTGCGAGGTGTCTTTATGGACATAGCGGATCAACTGGGACAGCAGCATTTTCAATGGATACTTGTCGTGAGTGGCCATGGCGATCCGGCCCACAACCGCATGCTGGATCAGGCGGGCGATTACTTTCACGACATCTACGGCGGCGATATGGTCAACGTATTCGGTCATCTCTGGGCGATGGGTCTGGAGGATCTGAGAACCGCACGGGAACAGAAGGAAGATGGCTTAGCGGAGCACGCGACCATGGTGGAAACGAGCTGGATTCTTGCCCTGAATCCCGCAGCCGTTTCCAAGGACTACAAGTCGGCAAAACCATTACCCGGAGAAAATCTGGAACAATTGGAGAAGGTCGCTTCCGCAAGCGACTGGCCGGGCTACTTTGGAACACCGGGACTTGCGTCCGTCGCTCTGGGACAGAAGGAATACGATCGATGGCTGCTGCGAGGCAATGAGCTAATTTCCTCCATTTTGGATGGAAAAGCATATCGGAATCTGTCGCGGCTCGGGAATGTTGATGATCCGGCAGATGCCGCCGCAGTAGCTAACAATGAACGTCTCGAGAGGCAACATGATGCGTGGCTTGCGAAGAAGAAGTGACCGCTCAACGAACTATTGTGAACTTGCTTGTTGATTACGAGAAATCTGCCAGGTTCATGTTCGAGATGAATACGAAATCGGGATGTCGACAAGAAAGGCTTCGATCGTAAGCAATTGCCGAGCATGAAATCGAGCCAACTCAGACTGAAAACGCGCATCGGGCTGATGCCCCCGACCGAGAAAATGCTCAAATCGGGGCCATCAAGTTTTTCTTACAGGAAGGACAACAACCTGTATGCAGCCGCTCAGAGATAAGACAGCCACCAGGAGCGTTTCCTGGATTTGAGAGATGCCCACCAACGGCATAGCGGATAGAGCAAGGCAAGCACGCCTAACCAAACCGCGAAGATGACGGGCAATGGAAAACCCGAGCCAGTGAGCTTTTCCGGTTCAAGAAAGGCGGTGCGGGTCTGGTCGAAGGTGCCCAGAGTGGGGCGGTGGGTAAGCACGAGCAGCACGACATTGGCCGCATGGAGCAGGTAGATATGTAGGACGTAGGCGAAGAGCGGGACTGAGCCGAATATGCGAAGCACTTCCGTGAGACGTCCGCGCCAGCGATCAAACAGCGAAGCGAGCAGACAGGCGATGCCCAGCGTGACAGAGAGATAAAGCAGAGAGGGAGGGTATTTCTGCACGTTGAAGAAATGCATGGCAGTCTGCGCCGGCGTTACACCAATTGCCCAGGGGTGCGGGTCGCCATAGACATTCAGAAATCGGAGCCCAAAGAACAACGCTAAAAGAAACGCGCCGATCGCGAGGAAGAGACGGTTGCGCAGGCGGGACACAAAGAGCGGGCCAATGCCATAACCGAGAGCCATCACGCCTGCCCAGGCGAGGACTGGATAGGTCATCAGCAGAACGGCCGAGTTGTTCCGGGGCCACTGTCCGCCGGTATGCAGCACAGCCCAAAGCGTGGGGAAATGGCCAAAGATCCTTGGCGGAACGCGGTCCAGCAGGTTGTGTCCCGCGACAATGACTAAACCCACTGCCAGTACGGCAACGCGGGGTAGCCAGACAAGAGCCGCAAGGATCATCATCGCGCAGCCGATGGCCCACATCACCTGGAAAAAGATCAGATATGGAATGGAGAATGCCCATCCAAAACTGATGACCGTGGCTTCAAGAAAAATCAGCCAGAGGCCGCGAGTCAGGAGAAAACGAGAGAGGCTGGGGGTGGACTTGCCCCGATCATGTTGAAGCCATGCAGATGCGCCCGCGAGAAGAATGAAAGCGGGCGCGCAGAGATGAGTGATCCAGCGAGTAAGAAAGACAGCCGGGGTGGTCTGGGCAGCGTCCAGCGGATCATACGCATAGCCGCTGAAGTGGAACATGTCGCGCGTGTGATCGAGTGCCATTAATACAATGACGAAGCCGCGAAGCACGTCGATGAAACGAAGGCGCCCTCCGGATACGGAAAGCGACGATCCGGCGCTGGGTATTGTTGTCATGGGCGGAGCGAAGGTTCTGCTGGTGATGAAACCTTTCTCCCGAACCTAAAGAGGACTCCAGTTGCTGTCAAGAAAACAATGATCTAAACCCTGACGCGTCGAAAGTACCCGTGGGAAGCACAGTCTGGGCACTGATTTGCCCCTAGAAACGCGTCTGTCATCCTAATCCTCAATAGAGGCATAATCGCCAATTCGTCTTCCGATGCCAGACGCGATCATTCCTTATTGATAGATGGTGGTTTCATCACCGAATCAACCTTTGTTAGAGCTGTCTGGTCAGCCAGCACCGACAAGACATCGCCGGCTCTTAAGGTTGTGCTGCCTCGCGGGACCAGATGCTCCCCTTGCCTCGTCACCAACATAAGGTGGGCCTCACGTGGGAGGCGCAGACTGACAACCCGCTTGCCAACGGCGAGTGAGCCCTCGCTCACCGTTATCTCGGCAACGTGACTGCGGTCCACGCCGGCCGGCAGGATATCCAACGGGAACCTTCGGTCGGTTGCCGGGGAAGGCTTCTGGAGTCTCAACTTCCGCGCGAGCCATCCGATCGTGGTGCCCTGTAGGAGAACGGAGACCGATACCGTAAAGAACACGATGTTGAAGTAAATTTCTGCGCCGCGCACACCAGCCAGCAGTGGAAATGTCGCCAACACGATGGGAACCGCGCCACGCAATCCAATCCACGAAATGAGGATTTTGGGGCGAAGACCGACCTTCGCGAATGCCAAGCTGATGAATACACCGACCGGGCGCGCGACCACAACCAGGAATAGTGCCAACAGCACGGAAACGCCGATGACGGGACGCAAGCGGGAAGGGTAGACCAGTAGTCCCAATACCAGAAACAGAATGATCTGCATGAGCCATGCCAGACCGTTGTGGAATGTGGTCAGGCTGCGGCGATGAACAAAATCTCGATTGCCCATCACCACGCCTGCGAGATAGACGGCCAAGAAGCCACTTCCTTCTAACGCTGTGGTGATCCCATAAGCAAACAGTACGATCGCCACAGTGAAAGCCGAGTAGAGGCCTTCCGCTTCAAGATTCAATCGATTGATGATCGGTACTGCCAATCGCCCGGTCCCCCAACCCACCGCGCCGCCTACCAGCATTTGCTTAAGAAAGAGAGTCCCCAACAGCCACGGGTTTTGCGCTGGAGAGACGATCAGTTGAATAATCCCGATCGTGAGGAACACGGCCATGGGATCGTTGGTCCCCGATTCCAACTCGAGGAGAGGTTGAATGCGTCCCTTGAGGGAGATCCCTTGCGAACCAAGCACCGAGAAGACAGCTGCCGCATCGGTCGAGGAGACAATCGCGCCCACGAGTAAACCGTGGAGCCAGTCAACACGGAGTAATACTGTCGCAAACCATCCGACGAGGAGTGCGGTTACAAAAACACCGATCGAGGCCAGGCTCATGCCTTGCCACAAAACAGGCGACACGAGGCGCCAGTTCGTGTCGAGGCCACCAGCAAAGAGGATAAAGGCAAGGGCGATTACCCCGACAGATTGAGCGATGAGCACGTTGTCGAACGGGATGCGGCCTGGGCCTTCCGATCCAGCCAGGATTCCAATCAAGAGAAATAACAACAGTGCCGGCACACCGAGCTTGCTCGACGCTTTGCTCGCCACCACGCCCATAGCGAGCAGGATTGCCACTATTATCAGGATTTGCTCAATCGATAGCATACTCGGTCTCAGAATATCTGTTGTTTCAAGTGAGGCGAGGAAACGGGGTTCGAGTCGCTCTATTGAGTTAGAGGCATTCTGAGTGGCAATGATGCTTAACTGTGACGCGCGGCATACCTCGTGTTTCCGATCGCAATCAGGTGTGGCCCAAGGAATAACGGCGTTTTTTGCCGGGGACGGTTAAATAGAACACTGAAAATGTCATAGCTCTAGATCGAATCCGCACGATGCACGATGGAGATACTTGGGATTTTGCGAACTCTTCTTTTCAGAGTCCCGCTTATTGACCCGATCGTTCCAATACATTCCAACGTAGCGGTGAGTCTCAGAAAGGAGAGGCTAGATCGAGCGAAAGTCGCAGGCGCGACATCCGCGGGCGAATGCGCCCAAACGCTGCCTCAGGAGATAGCTAGCTTCAGCTCTTTGGCTATCTCTGTGATATTCGCGTCAGACAGTGAGACAATCTTTTGCTGCGACGCGTAGTACTGGACATAGAAGTCCTTGAATACTTCCGGATCGCAGAGGCGGCGGGTTACATTCACCACCTCGTTTGTGGCAACAATGCGACGCGGAATCAGTTCCTCTGAGTCCGTCCCCAACCATATCTCCGATTGTCCATGATTGATCTGCGTTGCGTAGAGCATTGTCCCATTCTGCATAAGCAAAGTTTATCGTCTTCAGTGGCGGATCGACTAGAGGAGTGAGGTAGAGGTCAATTGTTGGTCTGCGATCACAGGGACCGAGTTCTCTGTCTACTCCGGCATTTTGGATTTCTGATACCCGTCCTCTGGACGGTCGGGGAGGATTGGAAGATAGTCGATGCAATACCGAACGGACCTTATGCATGAAGCGATCCGGTGGTTCAGTTGCCTTGCAGAGCGGCTTCAGTATTGTCCAGCTTGTGCAGCATGGTGCGTGCCGATTCCTGGTCCAGCTCACGCTCTTCAATCAACCGGTTGACTTCGTGACGCTCGGCTCGCACGGCCTCCAGTCGCAGCTTTATCTCGGCCGCCCGAAGGGCACCAGCTTTTGCTTGGTTGGGGTTGTCTCCGGTCAACGCTTCCATGCGCCGGCGATAATAGTCCATCAAGCGGGCCGCAATAGCCGCTATACCATCGGCGACATCGCTATCTCTCGAGACTTGATGTTGTGCTTCCTCCAGTCTCTTGATGGCGGCTTGCGCTGAGAGCACACGCGCCTTCCGTTCCTGCGTTTCCCGAGAGGACTCGGGCGGTTCCTCGACACCCTTCATCACCATAGGCAGTCCGATGGATGCGGTAACCAGCGAAAAAAGAATCACTCCGGCAGCGATAAGAATAGCGAGCTCGCGGCCTGGAAGTGCGGTCCCATCGTTGAGGGTGAGAGGGAGGGAGAGAACAGCCGCCAGTGTCACCGCGCCTCGAACTCCTGCCAAAGACATGGCGATAAGCAAGCGTTTCGGAGTGGGGCGCCTTGTGCCTGTGTTCCGACTCTCGCGATAGAAGCTCCATTTGAGCGAGGTCCATGTCCAGAGGAAGCGCAGTAAAACAAGACACAAGGTGATGCTCAGGACAAAGATACCCACCACCCACGCCGAACGAAACTGTTCCTGCTTCACAATCAGGGGAATGCTCTTTCCGATTGCAGGCAGTTGCAGGCCAAGCAGGATAAAGATAAAACCGTTGAACGTGAATTGGACCATGTCCGTAATGGCTTCGCTCTTGATACGGGTCTCAGCCTCCGGAATCTCCTGCAACACCCAGTTGCCGACAAAACCCGCAGCCACTGCGGAGAGGATGCCCGAGAAGCCAAGATGCTCCGCCGCCAGGTAGGCGGCAAAGGGCAGGAGAAGTGTGAGGAGAATCTGACCGGAGGGAAACGAGCCGATCGTCGTGCCGATCCATCGTTCTCCTCGCATGACGATAAACGCGACTAACGCCCCAACCGCCAGTCCTCCGAGGGACACTTGAAGGAAGGTCAAGAGAGCATTTGATGCGGAGAAGGTGCCCGTGAGGGCAGCAGCGACGGCAAAGCGAAAGCAGACGAGTCCGGAGGCATCGTTGAGGAGAGCCTCTCCCTCGAGAAGATGCATCAGGCGTGACGGAATCTTGACGCCTCGTACCGATCCCGACAGGGCAACTGCATCCGTTGGAGAGAGCACGGACGCCAGCGCGAAGCTGATAGCTAGCGGCATGATGGGGATGATCCAGTGGATGAAGTATCCCGCTCCAAGCACAGTGAAGACCACAAGCCCGACTGCCATGGTGAGAATCGGTTTACGAAGACTTAGAAACTCAGCGCGCGGAAACCGGAAGGCATCAACATAAAGAAGCGGCGCAACAAAGAGCAGGAGAAACAGGGAAGGATCGAGCGTGCTGTGAACATGCAAGCCGGCTAGCGCGATGCCGAGACCTATCTGAAACAGCGGCAGGGGGATTCGGGAGACAAGCGAGGCCACTCCTGAGAGGGACACTGCAAACAAAAGGATGAGGATCGTTGTCAGTTGTTCCAATCTCAGGGCCCACCTTTGTTGATACTATCGCCATCATCCAGATCGTTCGTTGTTCCGTGATGCCCAATAACCCGACCACTAACGTCGCCTATTCACGATAGCGTCCAGAAACTTGAATAGCCACATGCTCAGGGCACAACTACTCGACGTCTTCACCCCATCATGAGCCAGGGAATCTGGCATTGTGTACCTTGGAAGCAAAAGCCTCAGACTAAAGAAAGTGTCCAGTCCTCCAAGTCTATTACTCAGACATTCTTCTCTGAGATGGCGGGTCCGGTCAGTACTGACTTCGTTATTCTTTATTCGTTCATATTCTCGGTCAAATTTGATTGATGTCAGCCTTAGAGAGATTGGGCAAGTCGGTTCGATGGATGCCTCCTATTCGGGACACATCAGATGGTTAGCGAACTGAGTAGCCGAACAGTAGACTTGTACTGTGAAGAAACATACGACTCTACAAGCGAGACTGATTGATCACGGCCGATCGGAGATATGGCTGGAGGCGGATGGCGAGGAACTGACTAAGAGACGCAACCTCGCCACGAACGAAGTTGTCTATGTGACTCGTCGTCACTGTACAGTCGAGGATTACGAAAGATTCTATGCCGACTACCACAGAGTTTTGGGCAACATCGCAAGTCTGTCGGTGCCAAATTTAGAACAAATTGCCGCAGAGCTGCGACTGAGCACCTAAGGTTCGGGACGGACGGTTTGCTGTTTGGCGGCTGCAAAGAGGGGAAGGCTTCCGTAGCTGCACTTGTTCCAAAGAGAAGAGAAGTGGCGTTCTTGCGATACTGCAACTATGTCAATCGAATTGCCCGCCTTGATCTTCGACCTTGATGGCACGATCATAGACTCGAAACCAGGTATTCTCGGCTGTCTACGCAAGCTGCTTGACGCACATGGTCTGGCTGCAAGCGGTCCGCTGGATCGCTTTGTTGGACCTCCGGTTGAGGATTGGGTCATCGAACTGCTGCCAGACGGGAGCGAAGAAGCCCGTGCGGCCTTGGCGCGGGATTACCGTAGCTGTTACGACCGCGAGGGTTGGATGAACAGCGCCGTCTTCGAGGGCGTTCCCGATCTGCTCGGCGAACTTCGTAAGAAGGGATTTTCGCTGTACGTGTGTACCTCAAAGCGACATCATTTTGCGATTCGAATGCTGGATGCGTGTAAACTGACCAACGTTTTCATCGCCATCTATGCAGACAAAGCGGAATACGCCAGCCATAGCAAGGCTGATCTGCTGGCTATGCTCATTCGCGAGAGTGGCCTTCAGGCAAATTCGGCCTGGATGATCGGCGATCGAATTTTCGATTTCGAGGCAGCCCGTGCCAACGGTCTTCGCTGTATCGCCGCCGGATGGGGCTACGGGCCTGAGGAGGAGTGCCTTCGGGCTGATGCCGTCGCGGTTACTCCGTCAGACGTGTTGGCTCTGCTTTCTCGTCAGACCCCTTGAGAAGAACCGAGCTGCGACCTCTTCCACGCCATTGGAGGGAATCGGGCCGCAGCCGGGGCGGCCAGCCCGATGAATCAACTAAAACTTGCCGTTATCGTTTTTCCAATCTTCGCGAGGCGGAATGGCCTGCAAGATATCCCAATGCTCCGCGATCTTTCCGTTTTCAACTCGATACAGATCGTAGATGGCGGTGAGTTCGCCACCAAAGGTAGCCTCCGAGACGACGAGAACGAAGTTTCCCTCGCCGAGTATGCGGTGGACTGCCTTGTAACTGATCGCCTTTCCCTTGGCCGCGAGTTCTTGTAAGCCTTTGAGTAAGCCCGGAATGCCATCGCCAACCCATGGGTTGTGTTGAATGTAGGCCGTCCCCTCGAAATATTCGGAGAATGCCTCGCGGCGTCCAGCGAGCAGATCATCCATGTACTGCCGCAGCAGCGCTTTGTTCGCCACCGTCGAATGAAGATCCGTGGCGATCGTCGGCCCATCGACCATGCTGTGGCCGCTGGGACTAAGTTCGGAGGCAGTCTCCTGCTGATTGTCCCAGTGTTCGACGATTTCGCCGTCTTCAAAGCGGAAGATGTCGAATCCGACCTTCGGGCCAAATAGATCAAATTCGGAGTGGGTAAAGACAAAGTCACCATCTTGGAAGACACGGAGGGTGTTGGCCTTCGTGCCTGAAGGCAAGCTCTTTACGAGCGCAGCGAGCGCATCTCGACCATCTGGTAAGAGACGCTGATGCTGGATGTATTTGTTCGGGTTGATATAGGAAATGGGTAGCGTATCGCCGGTTTCGAAGGATTTCAGCAGAGCAACGACTTTCTGTTTGTGGTCAGCGGACATCATGTCTCCAAATGATTAATGTGTTGAGCGGTTGGCGGAGTAAACCGGCCAGTCTTTGGCGCGCACTTGACGTTTCGCCTTGAAGACTGGCCAGCTTTGGCTCATTTCAAATAGGGTCCATAACCACGGACCACATTGATCTTGGCGATGTCACTCGAAGAACATGCCGGAGAAGTCCGGCCCGAGAGCCTGTCCGACTGCCTTTGAGAGAGCGAGCACTCCAGGCAGCGGGGAATAGCTAACGTTGAGTCTCGTAATGAGCCCATCCTCGCTACGGATTATCGTAATTAGGCCGTAAACCTCTTCGCCGGAAATAAGGTTTGCTTTATATCCAACAAGGACACGTCCCTCGATCGAGCCCTCGAAGAGCGGTGTCTTCAATGCATAACGATCCGCTACTGCGTGTATGACACGAGTGATTTCCTGGGGGCCTTCCGCGGGGCGCCGCATGATCGTCGCCGTTAAAACAGCCTCCGGAGCAAGTTCCTTCAAAAAGCCCCGTCCATTGGCGTCATCGTTGTCCATACATCCTCCTTGTATCGGTTTGCGGGTTGGGTTTGCGATCATCCATATGGGACAGCCGCACGAGAATTGTTGGCAGTTCGTCAGCCGATGAATTTTCCGCCGGGCAGACCTTCGAGACTGTTCGGTCGATCGGTCAGAACTGGCGTATCTGTCCTATGTTCGAGCACCCATTTCGCTATCTCGTCCTTACGGGCGAACCAGACGCCCTGATGACCTTTTGCGTAAGCGAAGAATCGGTCGAGCATGCGGATGCGGTTTGCGTGTCCATTGATGCGGTCATGAAAGCCGACTAGCATCATGCGACGCCGCTTTGCACCTTCTTCATATAACTGGTCGAACTCATCTTTGAGCGCCATTTCATATCCCATTGGGTTGTAACCTTCCATTGGGAAGGACGAGATGTCATTCATGTGGAAGGTATACGGAATGGTCACGAAGTCTTTCCCTTTCACCGGAATGATGATGGGCTCATCGTGACTCGGCTCGTCGATGAGGTAGAGGAAGCCCAACTCTTGCAGCGTCTCCAGAATGTGAACGGAATTTCGCATGTAGTAGGCATTCCACCCGACGGGACGTTGTCCGGTGACCTTCAGAATGGTCTCCGCGCAGTCTGCGATAAAACGCTTCTCTTCATCCTGGGGCAGAAAATATGAGTTCTCCCACGTTCGTCCATGTGCCGCTGCCTCGTGACCACGCCGCACGATTTCCTGAGCGATATCAGGGGCGTTCTCCACGGCTTTACCAATCATGAAGCTGGAAACTTTGATTCCGTGCTCGTCGAACAGATTGAGGGCACGAGGAATACCCTCATAGTGCCCATAGGAGAAAAACGCATTGGTCGGGAAATCTGGCAGCCCATTCTTGATGGGCTCAGAGATGGGACCTCCTGCGCCGCTGATCGGCTGGCCACCTCCCTCAAACATTAGGGAGACGCTGATCGCTAACCTTGCTCCATTGGGCCAGAAGCCACCGGTCTTGGACTGAGCGTTGGCATCAACCGCTTCATTGTTCCGTTCGGCGAAAGCATCGCTGGATAGCGTTCCGGGCAGCACGCTGGCCGCGACGGCGCCAGCAGCAAAGTTCCTTCTTGTTATGCGCATACTTTCCTCCTACCTCGCGATGCGTCCGTCCCTTTGCGTCTGGTGCAACCATGTCGGCCAATTGGCCAGTTGCACCAGAGTCGATCAACCTACGGCGTCCAGCCGCCGCCGAGTGCGCGGAATGATGTGACCGCCGCACGGGCAGCATTCTCACGCGTCAAGGCAAGTTCGTCCCTGGCCACGAGTAGTTGACGATCTGCATCGAGAACGTCGGTCAGCGGAATGACGCCTGCGGTGTACGACTCTTGGGAGCGATCCTTGACGCGTTGCAGAGCACCTACTTCTACAAGGATTTCCTTGCGGCGGGTTTCCGATTGTGCCAGTGTGCTGAAAGCATCTTCCACGTCCTCGGTCGCTTGCAGGATGGACTTCCTGTAGACGAGGAGCGCTTCCGCACTTGCTCCACGCGCCTGCTTCACTTCCGCATCAACGCGACCAAAGTCAAACAACCGCCATCTCAATCCAGCTACAGCGGCTGGCTGGAATCCTTTCTCTTGAAACAGATTTCCAGGAGCAATGCTTTCGGAACCGAGGACACCGGAGAGTGAGATCTTCGGATAATATTCGGCGAGTGCCTGACCGATACGAGCGTTCGATGCAGCGACGCGCCTTTCAGCAGCGATGATGTCTGGTCTGCGGCGCAAGAGATCGTCCGCCGGCGTGGAGACATCGACAGACGGCACGACGGGAATATCGGCGGGCTGCGCCAACTCGGCGGCATAGGTTCCCGGCTGAGCCCCCATGAGCACGTCGAGCCGATTCAGCTGCGATTCAAGAGTGATCTGAAGCGGAGGGACGATTGCTTTCGCTTGCGAAAGAAGAGCCTCTGCCTGCGCCAGCTCCCGGTCTGAGGCAACACCGGCCTCCCTACGCTGGCGTACCAGCTGAAGAAGATGTTCGTCTGTCGTTATCTGATCCTTTGCAAATGCAATTCGAACCTGAGCTCCACGTATCTGCAGATAAGCATCCGCTGCATCGGCTACGACCGAGACGCGCGTTCCAAGTTGTTCTGCCTCTGCCGCCTGGGCCTCTGCCGTCGCGGCCTCAGCGCCACGCCTTATGCCTCCAAACAGGTCCGTCTCCCACGTGGCCCCGATATTCAGGTCAGAGTAGAACTGGTTCCGGTCGTAGCCGGGCAAAGCTCCCCCATAACGTCCTACGGGACTTTCGAGCGACTGACGAAATGTTTGGACCTGTGCATTGAGGTCCCCACTGGGAAGACGTTGAGCCCCAGCCCCTTTCGCTACGGCACGAGCCTGTAGCACACGCGTGATTGCGGCTTGCAAGTCCAGATTCTGATTGAGCGCCCGCTCCACGATGCGTGTCAGCATCGGATCGTTGAAGCCATTCCACCATTTGTCGAGAGGCGGGGCCGGAGTGTCGGAATTTCTCGCGGTGATCTCAGGAGCGTTGTGAAACGGCTGTACCGCGACGGTCGGGCGCTTGTAGTTCGGCCCAACACGGCAGCCTGTCGCAAATGGCAGCAGCAGGAGTGACGTGCAAGCGACCGCCAGCCGTCCGCGCGTCGCGCTTTGACGTCGGAGCGAAAACGCGGGCTTCCGGGGGGCGAGGACAGAGGTGAGTCGGAACCAGGGTAGCCAATCCATAATAAGTGAAGACTAGTGTATCTTGTCACTCGTAGTCAAACTCGAACGGAAAGACTATGATGAAATCTATGGATTTCCCTGATCACGGGTCGTCTCATGCAGTGGCGACCGCTGGCCAACGTGGCCCAGCAGAGCATGAACGCCGCCAACAGATCCTCCAGGCGGCTGCGGAACACTTCCGACTGTACGGCTACAAGAAGACAACCGTGGGCGATCTCGCACGCGCTATTGGACTGTCCAGCGCGTACATCTACAAATTTTTCGATTCGAAGCAGGCGATCGGAGAGGCCGTCTGCTCGTTGGGACTCGCACAAATCAGCTCTAACCTTGAGACGATTCTTGCCACAACAAGCTCTCCGGTCGAGTGTTTACGCAAGGTTTTTCGCGGTCTTGCGTCAATGTCAGCGAGAGTATTTCTCGAAGATCGCAAGATCCACGAACTGGTTGTCGTATCGTTCGAGGAGAAGTGGAGTTCCCTCCAGTTGTACAACGAGGCGCTTGTCAATGTGATCCAGCAAGTGGTGCTTCGTGGGCGGGAATCAGGCGAGTTCGAGCGAAAGACGTCTCTTGAGGAGACCTGCCGCGCGATCCTCTTTTCGATGCAAGCCTTTTACCATCCGGTTCTGCTGGTCCAGTACCTGGATAATCTGGACGACAATGCAACGGCGGTCGCAAATCTCGTATTGCGTTCGCTCGCTGTGTAATTAGTGACAAATTGACAAACCTATAACTCTTCATTATTGTCTGCTCAGGAGCGGACTTGAAATGAAAAAGTGGGTTTCACCTCAATCCTTGTTACTTGCCCTCTCGTTGACCGCTGGCCTGACAGGATGCTCGAAGCAGCAGGCTGCGGATCCAAGAACACTGCCTCTACTCGTTCGTGTCGAGGCGGTGCATTCCAGCGGCGAGGGTAGCCGAGCCTATACGGGTGTCGTTACCGCCAGGGTTCAGAGCGATCTGGGTTTTCGCGTCCCGGGCAAGGTGACCAAGCGTTTCGTCGATGTGGGCGAAAAAGTTCGCGTGGGCCAGCCGCTCATGCGAATTGATGTCACGGACTACGCCCATGTGATCACGACCCAGACCCAGAATGTTGAGGCCGCAAAGGCGAAGACCGATCAGGCAGCGGCCGATGAAGCGCGGTATCGCGGGCTGGTGAGCACGGGAGCTGTGTCGGCATCGACGTATGACCAGGTGAAAGCGACTGCCGATGCCGCGCGGGCGCAACTGGCAGCGGTACAGGCCCAAGCCCAAGTGGCGAGGGACGAAGGTGACTACTCGCTCCTCGTCGCTGATTCAGATGGGACGGTGGTGCAAACACTCGCAGAACCCGGTCAGGTTGTGGCAGCCGGTCAGACAGTCGTGAAGTTAGCACACGCAGGGCCACGAGAAGCTGCGGTCAATCTGCCAGAGACCATTCGTCCTGCACTCCATTCAGTTGCGAACGCGACACTCTATGGGGAAACGTCGAGCGTTCCCGCGAGACTCAGGCAATTGTCCGACGCTGCCGACCCTGAGACGCGTACCTATGAGGCTCGGTATGTCCTCGAAGGCCCCGAAGCCAGGGCGCCACTCGGTGCAACAGTCACGATCCAGCTTCCAGTGAGCAATGCCGCAGACTCCCTGGTCGTACCGAATGCTGCAGTTACCGATCGCGGATCAAATCCCGGCGTCTGGGTAGTGAACAGACAAACATCGACGGTCGCATTCAGCCCTGTGAAGGTGCGTCGCATCAACGCTGAAGAGACCTTCATTGATAGTGGCCTTCGTCCCGGGCAACTCATCGTCGCTCTTGGGGCACATTTGCTCAGCGAGGGAGAGCACGTCCGCATCGCCGAGAAAGAGACGGCATCCCGATGAGCGAGTTCCACATAGAAATCCCGAAGATCGAAAACCCCGAGGAAGAAAAAGGCTTCAACCTCTCTTCCCTCGCCGTTCGAGAAAAGTCGCTTACTCTCTTCTTCCTGCTCGGCATCATCATCGCGGGTGTGGTGGCATATCTAAAACTCGGTCGCGCCGAGGACCCGGTATTCACGATCAAGGTCTTTACCGTGACGGCTGCATGGCCCGGAGCTACGGCCCAGGAGATGCAGGATCTCGTTGCCGAGCCGCTAGAGAAGCGCATGCAGGAGTTGAAGTACTACTATCACGTTGACACGTTCACCCGACCAGGACTCGCGTTTCTCACGGTCACGCTCCAGGACTACACACCGCCCGAAGAAGTGCGGGAAGAGTACTACCAGGGCCGCAAGAAGATCCAGGATGAGACATCGAAATTACCTCAGGGTGTCCTCACTCCGGTGCTGAATGACGAGTACACCGACGTTATCTTCTCCGTCTACTCTCTCAAGGCGAAAGACCTGCCTCTTCGGCAACTGACCAGAGAAGCAGAATCCATTCGCCAAGGCCTTCTTCATGTGCCTGGAGTAAAAAAAGTCAACATCCTCGGTGAGCAGCCCGAACGCATCTTTGTGCAGTTCTCTTACGACCGGATTGCCACTCTGGGAGTCAGGGCACAGGACATCTTCGACGGACTCGTCAAGCAGAATGTGGTGACTCCCGCAGGTTCGATCAACACGAGCAACCAACAGGTTTACATCCGGCTCGACGGCGCGCTTGATGACCTTCAGAAAATCAAGGACACGCCTGTCGTAGCTAATGGACGGACGTTCAAGCTTTCCGATATTGCAGGTGTGACGCGCGGCTATGAGGACCCGGCACAATATGTTGTCCACCATAACGGTGATCCAGCCATGATGCTCGATGTCGTTATGAAGGACCAGTACAACGGCCTAGACCTTGGAAAAGCCCTGGACGCGGAGCAGGACAGACTCGAAAAAGAACTGCCAGCCGGTCTCACATTTGTGAAGGTGATCGACCAGGCGCAGGTCATCAAGGAAGCGGTGGATGAGTTCCAACTCAAGTTCTTTGTCGCTCTCCTTGTGGTCATGATCGTCAGTCTGGTGAGCCTGGGATGGAGGGTCGGTATCGTGGTTGCCGCGGCGGTCCCGCTTACCCTTTCGGCCACTCTCGTCGCCATGTTGTCCGCTGGCATCAACCTGGACCGAATCTCGCTGGGCGCACTCATCCTCGCTCTTGGTCTTCTGGTGGACGATGCCATCATCGCGATCGAAACCATGGTTGTGAAGATGGAAGAGGGCTGGGACAGAGTCAAAGCAGCGGGGTACGCATGGAGCCATACCGCGGCGCCAATGCTTGCAGGCACACTTGTGACGATTATTGGCTTGATGCCAATCGGCTTCGCGCAGTCAAGCCCCGGTGAGTACGTAAGAAATCTGTTTTGGGTAGTATTTATCGCGCTAATCATTTCGTGGATCGTCGCGGTAACCTTTACACCTTATCTCGGAGTGAAGATGCTTCCGAATATCCATCGTATGGAGGGTGGATATGCCGAGATCTACGAGACGCCGAACTACCAACGATTCCGCAAGCTCGTCGTTGGTGCGGTAAGTCACAAGTTCCTGGTTGCCGGCGCGGTGATCGCCCTATTTTTCACGGCGGTCTTCGGTATGGGATTTGTTCAACAGCAGTTCTTTCCTAACTCGGATCGAACCGAAGTTCTGATTGATGTGACCATGCCTCAAGGGACAAGCATCGAGGCAACTGAAGGTGCCGTCAAGAAGCTTGAAGACTGGCTCAAGAAACAGCCAGAGGCCAAAATCGTTACTTCCTACGCCGGAGGCGGTGCCCCTCGGTTCTTCCTTGCTTACAATCCCGAACTTCCAAATCCGAACTTCGCGAAGCTGATCGTCTCGACTCCCAACGAGAAGGCACAAGGCAAGTTATTAGAACGCTTACGAGAAAACCTCGCGGCCGGGTTGGTACAGGAGGCACGTGTTCGCGCGTCCCGGTTTGTCTTTGGACCGTACTCTCCGTGGCCCATCGCTTTCCGTGTATCTGGTCCGGACCTCGCGAAGGTGCGCGAGATTTCAGATGAGGTGCTCGCCAAGATGCAAGCGAATCCAAACACACGGCAGGCTAACGAGGACTGGGGAGAGCGCGCCCCGACTGTCCACTTTACCCTCGACCAGGAGCGCCTCCGTCTCATCGGCCTGACGCCGAGCGATGCGGGACAGCAGATCCAGTTCCTGCTCACTGGTATCCCGGTGACTCAGGTACGGGAGGACATTCGTGCTGTTGACGTTGTCGCTCGCACATCCGGAGACAATAGGCTCGACCCCAGCAAGCTGATGAACATGACCTTGCAGAGCCGTGACGGACGCTCCGTTCCGCTGAGTCAGATTGGCAAAGTCGAGATTCGCCCTGAAGACTCGATCCTGAAACGCCGAGACCGTGTTCCGACGATAACGGTGCAATGCGATATTGACGAGGCTCTGCAGCCTCCTGAGGTCACTGCCGAACTGGCAAAGTCTTTCCAACCCATCATGGACAAGCTACCTCCCGGATACGCCATCGAAGTAGGCGCGGCCGTTGAGGAAGCAAACAAGGCGAACGCCGCCTTGGCGAAGGTCTTTCCGATCATGCTCGTCTGCATGCTTGTCGTCATCATCATCCAGGTGCGTTCTATTTCGGCATTGTCGATGACCTTGCTCACCGCGCCTCTCGGAATCGTCGGAGTGGTTCCCATTCTCCTTATCTTCCACCAGCCCTTCGGATTTGACGCAATTCTCGGACTCATCGCCCTGGCCGGAATTCTTATGCGCAACACCTTGATCCTGATGGGGCAGATCAAGGTCAACAAAGCCGAGGGCCTGGATGACTTCCATGCGGTAGTGGAAGCGACCGTCCAACGGTCACGTCCGGTCGTCCTAACGGCCCTTGCCGCTGTGCTTGCGTTCATTCCGCTCACGTTTTCGGCCTTTTGGGGATCGCTGGCGTATACGCTGATCGGCGGAACGGCTGTGGGCACAGTGCTCACGCTTGTTTTCCTGCCTGCGCTCTACACGATCTGGTTCCGGGTAAAGCCTACGGATCGTCCGGGTTCCAAAGAGAGTCTCGAACCCGGCTTCAACCAAATCGAAACCGCATAAGGGGAGCAACATGTCTGACATAGCAAATCTCAATGGAAAGGTCGCCATCGTAACGGGTGGCGGCCAAGGTATCGGAGAGGCAATTAGTCGCGAGCTGTCCAAGCGGGGCGCGTCCGTAGTCGTCACCGACTTGAAGAGTGACACAGGCGAGGCTGTTGTGAAGGATCTGGAAAGCCTTGGTTCTCAGGCGCTCTTCATTTCCCACGATGTCTCGAAGGAAGATGACTGGAACTTGGTGATCGAACGCACAGTTGAGCGATTCGGAAAGATCGACATCCTCGTTAACAATGCAGGTCTCATCTGGTTCGCACCATTCGCCGAGATCCCCGTTGAGCAGTTCGACAGAGTCATGGCAGTTAATGTTCGTGGGACGTTTCTTGGCTGCCAAAAAGTCCTCCCAGCAATGAAGTCCGCAGGCGGAGGAACCATCGTCAATATGTGCTCGATGTCAGGTATGGTCTCCAACATGCCCGATCAGGGAGCTTACTCAACGTCGAAGGGCGCTGTACGCCTGCTGACAAAGGCGGCGGCGATCGACTATGTCCAATTCAATATCAGAGTGAACTCGATCCATCCCGGTGTGATTGCTACCCCGTTCGTGGTCCCATATTTGGAAGATCCGAGTTTCAAGCCAAAGCTGATCGGGAGAACGCCGATGCAACGCGCCGGATCTCCGGAAGAGGTAGCAAAGGTAGTTGCTTTCCTGGCATCTGAAGAATCCTCCTACATGACGGGCTCCGAGGTGGTTGTGGACGGTGGATATTTGGCCTGCTGAATCTGTCACCTAGCAGTGCTAGCGCATCGGCCAAGGCTGCAGCGCCGAGGATTGCGACGGAGCCACCCATCCCCGCTGCCGGTGACGTGCAGCACCTGAGGCCGGAGACCGATGCGTTCGTTTGTCTTCCTGCGATCCAGCAAAGCGGCAGTCGGGTCACCATCATCACTTCCAAAAGCTCCAAATCGGCTGGAAGCGGACCGTATCCAGCGATAAACTCGCCCATCTCTGCTGCATCGTCAGGGTGAAATGGCCATGACCCATACAGACCTCACTCAAGATACATCGCGCGTACGCGCGTGGGTTGAACATCGGTGAATCGGGCAACATCGGCCATCACAGCAGGAGACTCCGATGAAGAGAACGCTGCAGTCATCGCCGCTTCACTTGCAAATCGGCATTCGCAGATGGCTATGGTGCCGGTGTGGTCGGCTGCTGGGAAAAAGGCGGTGGTGCTCTCCAGGCCGTATTGCCCCCAGGCTTTCATGACGAGAGGCAGGTGATGACTCACGTAGTAAGCCCGATCGAAACGGGTTTGGGGTGTTCCCGTATAGGTCACGTAGACGGTGACCGGAGCGGTCTGGGGCTTGTGGTTTGGCATGATGATCCAATCTCAGTCGGCGGTATGTGGTGAGCAATATGCCCCACCACACGCTGGATGTTCTACCAAGGAATTTCTCCGCCCGTTTGGAGGAACTTCCCGGTTACTGGAGGGTCGAGAAGAGCTGCGCGGATGATCTCCGCGGCACCTTCTGATACCGTCTGCGTGCCACTGTTTCCGTTCAGGTCCGTGGCTGTGTAGCCTGGGTTCACCGAATTCACAGCGATATTTCCGTCGCGGAACTCGTAGGCCAGCTGGACGGTCAGCATGTTGAGCGCCGCCTTAGAAGCGCAGTAGCCCAGCACCACCCAATTCGGGTTGGTCGGCTGACTTAAAGAGCCGAGTCTGCTGGAGACGTTAATGATTTGAGCTTTGCCAGCAGCCTGGAGGAGAGGGATCATAGCTTGCGTGACCGCAACCGTGCCTATGAAATTGGTGTGCATGGTTTTCTGGACGGCCTCCAGGTCAACCTTGCTCGGCGGACCGTCGCTTTGACTCACCACGCCAGCATTGTTGATGAGGAGATCAAGCTTGCCGAACTGCTTCCGAGTGATCTCGGCTGCAATGGCTGCGCTTTCCGGTGCATCGAGATCGATGTGAATGTACTGAACGTCGAGACCTTCCGCCTGGAGTTTCACGACTGCCTGCCTTCCGAGATCTTCGCTGCGCGCGGACGCGAGAACCGTCCAGCCCGACTTGGCGATCTGACGGGCAACTTCGAACCCAATGCCCTTGTTTGCTCCGGTAATGAGAGCCACTTTCTTTACTTTTTGCATGTTGTTCTCCCTCGTCTTTGGAAAGTATTAAAGCGTACTGATAAGACACCAGCGCGTTGAACCACATGCACCGGGGACTGACTGCAGGCCTGACTCCCTGATGCGGGCACTGTCTCCTAAAAAGCCCGCGATCGGGATGCATCGCGGGCTTCCTCTGTCTCGATGGGCAGTGGTCCTAGACCACCTGGAAGCTCACCTCGATATTGTTTCGAGTGGAATTGGAGTAAGGGCAGATCTGGTGAGCGACGTCGATCAGTTGCCCGGCTTGCTCAGGATCGACTCCCGGCAGCTTGACGCTGAGATTCGCGACGAGCCCCCATCCGCCCTCAGAGCGCGGACCGACGCCGATATCAGCGGTGACTGAAGCATCCGCTGGCAGGTGTACTTTTCCTTGTTGTGCGGCGAACTTCAGAGAAGAGAAGAAGCAGGCCGAGTACCCCGCTGCAAAGAGTTGCTCCGGATTGGTACCATCACCCGGGCCTCCGAGTGCCTTAGGTGCCGCAAGTGAGAGGTCAAGGTGTCCGTCCTCGGTGTGGATCTTGCCTGCGGCCGTGGTTGCGCTTGTCCGAAATTTAACATCAACTGACATCACGATTCTCCTGTGTTGGTTATTTCCAAATTCTTGTGTGCGGGGGAGTCGGCTACTTCTTCCGCAAGGAATGCTTCAGCGGTCAGCCAATGGCTTCAGCCGAGGTGGGCCGGGACAGCTTGCGGCTGAGCAGGATGCCCGCGATCGAGAAGTAAAGGGCGCCGAAGATTGCGTAGCCGCCCAGATTCTTCGCGTGAACCGTACCATGGAGACCGCCCAGGCCAAGAGCTATACCGGCAGCAGTCGATTGAAGACCGCTGAGGATCATGGCCCACTGTCCGCCCAACTGCCTGCGGCGAAAAAGGCCAGCCGCGAGTTGGAGCAAACCTGCGCCGAGCGCCCATGCACCGAAGATCCCAATCGCGTAAGCAGGTTGCGAGAAGGTCGTCAACCCAATCCCCAACGCCGCGGCAGTGCCCAGGATCGCGTTGATGGTCTGAGACGTTCGCGTGCTGCCGTCGAGCGCTGAAGTCTTCAGGTCGTAGGCGGTGCAAGCAACGTCCCACAGCGGATAAAGAATCAGCAAAGCGGCCGCAACAGCCGGTTGTGTCATCGCCGTAGCAAACACGCTGCCAGCCCAGAGCACCTGAAATGCAGTTCTTACGAAATACAGCTTCCGGAGAGAGCTTGCCTGTTGATATTTCATTTCCATATCCATCCTCACTATCTTCTAGTTGGTAGGTAATCTAAGCGTACGGCTCCTGAAAATGGAGCCGCAGGGTTTAGCGCTTTGGCGCCGATAGCCTCTTGAGCGCTGCATCGGTGATGGTCTTGAATACCTCACCGCTCGACAACGCACGCGCCGAAAGCATCGCGCCATGCACCATGGCCATCAAGGCCTGCGCTTCTGTAGCGGCGGAATTCTGAAGTTGAATCTCGTGCTTCTTGACTCCAGCCTTCAGCGTTCGTTCAAGCCAATCCTCCAGTGCGTTGAAGTGCAGGGTTACTTCAGCCCGGACCTCTTCGGGTAATGAAGGCATTTCTGCCGCAAGCAGTGCCGCAATGCAAAACGGCACTGTTTTATCGCGGATACATCCTTCCCAATGCTGGACATAAGCCTGGATCCGCCCAAAAGGACTTTCAATCTTTGAATCGATCGCCGCGGTTCCCTGGATGAGCCTTTCACGATGAGCTTGGAGCACAGCCACCACCAGCCCGGCTTTTGTCGGAAAATGATGATGGATGCTCGGCTTCTTGATCTCGACTGCTTCGGAGATGTCGGCATAGCTAAAGGCCGAATATCCCCTCTCCATCATCAGGGATCGCGCTGTTGTCAGGATGCGTTCTGCCGTTTCACCTAGCATACAAAGTAGACTACCAACTAGTCGGGCAGGATGCAGAATTTTCTCGCCCCTTTCGCTTGTCTGGGCTCAACTGTTACCAGATCAGACGTTCAGGAGGGTAAGGCGTCCTGGACGGACTCCGCGATGTAGCTTTCCATTGCCTGACTCAGCTGTGAATCCACCTCGTCGGCAATCGTCATAACCCCGAGAAGCAGAACGCTGAAGTCGATCGTGCCCAGGTTTTTTTGCAGGGTATGGAAGATGGTTACCTGAAGAATACGGCTCTCTTCCACCATCATCGCGGCTGTATATCCCTGCCTGCGCCGTTCCAGCCCATGATTGGAGGCAGCTTCGGACTTCAGCTCTTTGGTGCCGAGCGGCTTAAACGCTTGCAGGCGCCTTCCAAGATCACGGAACAGCTGAGGGAGATGCTTGCAGCGCGCCTCGCGACTGAGTGAGATCGCCATCAAGGTGTTTTCCTTCTCTACCTCTTCATACCAGTCGGCAATGCTGGCTGCGGTCGTGCGTTCGAGGATCGTAGCCAGGGTTTCCACATGACGTTTGTGGAGCGGGCCCTTGGCGAGTCGTTGTGTGATCGCATCGAGTAGGTCGGGCACATTCATGGGTTTGACCAGGATCTCATCGGTCTGCATCAGGATCGCATTGGCGGCCGCGGACATCTCGGGAAAAGCACTTAAGAGTAGAGTCACGGCCTCGGGATTCGCATGACGCATGGCGCTCACAACGGTCAGCCCGTCTCCGGCTCCCGGCATATGCAAATCACTCAAAAGGACGTCGTATGTGTGGGAACTGATGAGCCGTAGCGCTTCGCTAACATCGGCGGCAACGGTGACTTCGAAATCGTGCTCTTCGAGAATAGCCCTCAGGCTCAAGCGGATTGCTTCATTATCATCAACGACTAAAACCCTAGCCCGCGCCATCGATACCTCCAGGTGGTCGCAGACGAGCATCCGAGTGTCCCCAGCTATCTACAAGCATACGCTGTGTCGCCTAGCCGACCGACTTGTGATGATTAGCAATCCCACCTCAGACGACAATGTCAAAGGCGAGCGTGAGATAGAACCCAGTGGACGGAGGATGTAGATCCTTATTCAGGCGATGATTCGGTTGTGGCGATAGGCTTTTCAGACTTCCGCTGTGCGCAAAAGATCTCGAATCTCAATTAAGCAATTGGGATGAAATTCCGGTTTTCATCGCCCGATGATGCCGAATGCGCTTCTGCGGCCTCAAAGATTCAGTACAACTGTGTAGCTATGGCGCAACGATCGTGGCTTGGCGCGCCACTAATACCCAATGGCCCGAGGCAATTTTCCATACGTCCGTGAATCGCCGGCGCACTTCTTTGCCCGCCATCGGCGCACTACCTTTCGGCACGACCATCTCATCTCCCATGAGTAACACCATGTCCCCGAGCTTCCCGGCATATTCGATCGAACGCACGTAACTGCTGTAACTGATCAATCCTGCGGCATCTCGGCGGGCTGTCGCCCCCGGAATGGAGATGCCATTCTGTGGATTATTTACAACGAGATCTGGGGCAAGAAGGCGGGCGAACGCAGCGCGATCATCTGCAATGAGAGCGTTGTCGATCCTGTTGACAGCTTCAAGTACAGCCGCGATCTCAGCATCCTTAGCCGCAGCAGCAACTTGATTGTTCGCGGCCTTCCATTCCGCTGCGGTGGTGCCGACCAAAACTAGTTCAATGGAAATCAGGCACCAAAACATCCTTAATAGACGAGAATGGACCATACTCATTTCTCCTTGGTCGCGAAACAATCGAGTCACAAGAATAACCAACTGTGAGCCGACTGTCAGACCTGGGAAGTCGTCTAGCATTTACCAATACCAATAGCCGTCGATAAGTGCATCGGCGATGATGTACTCATCGACAACTCTAAAGTCTCGACAGGATGAAAATGTGAAGAAACGTGCCAGGACTAATCCCGACCAGACATGTCTGATGTGCCTGGTCGGGATCGCCTCCGTGAGCCTTTAGCCGTTTGAGGTGCCCTGAGCTGATTCTGCGATGGACTGCCAGGCCTCCCATATTGCGAGCCGTTCCGCATAGGCAGCACGGACCTGTGGCAGGTTGTGGCTGCCGAGAAACAAGCGTAAAGGCGGGTTTTCCGCATCGACCAGCTTGAACATAGCTTCCGAGGTGGCATTGGGATCGCCTCGTTTCATGGTCTTCATGCCCTCGAACACCTGTGCCTTCAAGTCCGCATAGATATCGAGTCCCGTCGCAAACTTCCCAGACGAAGGACCGCCGAACTCGGTGGCATAGGCGCCCGGCTCTACGATCGTTACCTTGATGCCAAAAGGTTTTACTTCCATAGCGAGGCTTTCGTGGATCGCTTCAAAGGCCCACTTGGACGAACAGTAGTAACCGATGAGCGGCATCGTCACATGACCGAGAGTGCTCGAGATCCCGACGATGTGACCACTCCTTTGCTCTCGCAGCAACGGCAGTGCAGCCTGAATGACGGAAAGCGTTCCGATAATGTTGGTTTCGTAGAGGGCGCGAACATCTTCTGCGCTGGCCTCTTCAATCGTGGCGATCAGTGGATAGCCCACGTTGTTGAGGACAACATCCAATCTCCCGAAGTGAGCGTGAGCCTCCGTCACGGCCGTCTTCACATGATCGGGCCGGGTCACGTCCGCCTCCAAAGTCAGTACGTTTGCGCCATATTTGTCCTTGAGGTCGGCGATGCTTTCCAACGTACGAGCCGTGGCCGCGACCTTGTCGCCGCGGTTGAGTGCGGCCTCAGCCCAAACTCGCCCGAAGCCTCTGGAAGTGCCGGTGATGAACCAAACTTTCTGCGACATGTGCTTCTCCTTTTTCGATTCGATCGGCAATGCAGCCGTTTACCGGGATCGTTTCGTCTTGCTTCTGATAAGCTCAAAGCGTTACCGGAACCATGTTCCGCATCATAATCGGAACGCGGTTCCGCTTGCAAGGCGCTATGAAGACATCCTTTAAAAGAAAACCCGATCTCATACCGAAGCCAGAGAACCCAAAGGCTCGCCCCCTGCGTGCCGATGCACAGCGCAAAATGGCTTCACTTCTAAAGGCGGCTGGGGAGATCTTTCAGGAATCAGGTGTAGATGCACCGGTCCGCTCGATAGCGGAACGGGCGGGCGTAGGCCTGGGAACGGTGTACCGTCATTTCCCGCAGCGATCCGATCTCATCAAAGCGGTGTTTCAAAGCCGTGTCGATGCCTGCGCGGATGCTGCCTCTGAACTGGCGAGCCAGTATGAGCCAGGCGAAGCATTGGCTCGCTGGATGCAACGTTTTGTGGACTTCATTGCCACCAAGCGCGGGCTCGCAGCAGCCTTACATTCCGGCGATCCGGCCTACAGCGCTCTGCCGCGTCTTTTCAATACGCGTCTGCTTCCTGCGCTGAAGTCCCTAATGGATCCCGCAGTTGCAGCGGGAGCGGTACGGCCAGGCGTGGATTCCGAAGAATTGCTGCATGCTGTCGCCAACTTGTGCCGTGTATCTCACGAGAAAGAACCCGCCTACGCGCGCAGAATGGTCGCATTGCTAGTGGATGGCCTCCGTTACGGAGCCGCGACTGTCGAAACGACACCAACCAAATCTACCTAGAAGGTCGTTCGTAATAATGAGTGAACTTTTGGGTTCCTCACCAGCCGGCATTGTGACTCTTGACTGGTGCCATCTGATCGATGCACTTCGCGTTTACCTGGCAGATGGGACGCAGCGCGTCGCTAGCTGGCTGTCAGCACTTGCAGATAAGCGCATATGTGCTGCCCTCACCCGCATGCATCAGGAGCCGCTCGTGCATGGACTCTCGAGATACTCGCCCACCTTGCCGGCATGTCGAGAACAGCGTTTGCCCAAACTTTCAAACGGGTGTGGGTGAAACACCCTTGGCGTACCTCATCCGATGGCGCATGACACTGGCGGCGAACCGCATTGGCGAGAAGGGGGAGAGACTTACTTCGATCGCGTCGTCTCTCGGTTAGCAGTCGGAGAGTGCGTTCTGTGCGGCCTTCAAACGTCAGTGGGGCTGCTCTCCCAGGCAGTATCCTCACCGTCCCAACTATTCATAAATAGCAGCACCGATCAGCGCCGGTAAACGCATCTCACGCTAGTCAGCCTCCCCGTCCAAGCTACAAATGCGTGGGGTTCCGGCAAACTTCCGTCTCCGCCACTTCCCGTTACTAATCGCAGGGTAAGCGATTTGGCGTTTGTCGAGAAGGCGAGTGGACGTGCTGTTTGGTCTGGCATCACCCGGAGATAGATGACAAGAACAGCGTTCATCCGGATTTGCGCCGTCGCTATTAGAAGGATTCGCTCACAATTTCAGTCAACGCACGTACGTCACGCCGTGGCGGTCGGCCAAACATCCGGGCGTACTCGCGGCTGAACTGTGGGGCACTTTCGTAGCCCACTTTGGTTGCGACTGTCTCAACGTTCGAACCGCTTGCGAGCATGAGCCGCCGACCCGCTAACAGACGTAGCTCCTTTTGATATTGCAGAGGACTCATCCCTGTTATCGCTTTGAAGTGACGATGGAAGGTTGCAGAACTCATACCGGCGATGGTAGCCAGCTCATCGACTCGCACTGCTTCCGCAAAGCGCGTCTTCAGCTCGTGAATCGCGGCGATCAATCGATTTTCGCGGCTGGATGCGACGACTGTGTGTAGGATCTGTCCTCCACCAGAACCCGTTAGAAGCCAATAGAGCAGCTCACGGTACAGCCCAGGATAGAGAATCGGGATGGCTGCCGGCGTCTCAAGCATACGCATGGCTCTGCATAGGCAATCCAAGACTTCCGCGTCGAGATCAATGACGCAGACGCCAGCAGGCGAGGCCGAAGAAGCATGCGTTTCACTCTTTGGCTGCGATGGTATCTGTTCTGCAAGTTCATGCAAAACAGCGAGATCGAGAACGAGCGCGAAGCCTAGAAAGGGTTCGCCCGGGCTTGCCGTGGAGACAGCGCCGCGTGACGGCATTTCAACAGTCACAACCATCGCTTGGCCGGCGTTGTACTCGTAGCGAAAGTCGCCGAAAGTGGCCCACTTGCTTCCTTGGACCGCGATGCAAAGAGCAGGCTGGAAGAGCCGGTAGCTGGGAAGCTTCGGCTGATCGGAACGAAGGACTACGAAGCCTTCGATGGCAGTCAGGTAGGGGTTCGTCGTTGCGCACGAGTCCGTGTAGCGGCGCAGCGCCTGCGCCAGGTCGTTGAGACACTGCGCTCTCCTGTTCTTCGCGATAGCCATTGAACACCAGTGTACGTGAGAGGAATAGGCAAGAAATTGCAAAACCAGGCCATTCCCCATCACTCTTCGGCGGCTTAGTTTGTAAGAAGATCAGGAGGAAGCATGTCACAAGATCAGCAAGGAAAGATCGCTATCGTTACTGGAGGAAGCCGAGGCATCGGTCGCAGCACCGTTGAAAGTCTCGCACGTCGCGGAGTGAACGTGATCTTTACATATCACAGTCATCGCGAGGACTCTGATGCTGTCGTCGTTGAAGCGAGGTCGTTTGGCGTCCAGGCTTCTGCTCTGCCTCTCGACACAGGGAAAGTCGGCGGGTTCGAGGCCTTCGCTCAAAGCGTGCGCGATGTGCTTGCCGAAATAGGGGAGGAGCGCTTTGACTACCTGGTCAACAACGCGGGCAACAATCATCGCAACATGCCCCTGGAGAGTGTCACCGAAGAAGAGATGGATAGCATCTACAACGTTCATTTCAAGGGCGTCCTGTTTCTGACGCAGAAGCTGCTGCCTCTAATGAAAGATGGTGGCCGGATTGTCAATATTTCGACCACCCGTACTCGCCTTTCGAGTCGTGGTGGAGCAGCGTATGCCTCGATGAAGGGAGCCATAGACGTGCTTTCACGACACATGGCGACGGAGCTTGGCCCGCGCCGCATTACGGTCAATGTCATCGCGCCGGGTGCAGTTGCAACGGACTTCAGCGGAGGCATCGTGCGCGACAATCCCGAGGTAAACAAGTTGGTCGCTAATCATACGGCTCTCGGTCGTGTGGCTGGGCCAGACGACATTGGACCCGCAATCGCTGCGTTGCTGTCTGACGAGAACGGCTGGGTCAATGGGCAGCGCATCGAGGTGAACGGCGGCGTGATGATGTAGCGTCCTCGCAGCGCTGCGGCCTCGGAGAAGCTACATGAAGGCCGGATCGAGTTGATTGGTAGCGGGAAGTCAGCTTGGATTTGCAGAACCAGATGTGGACTGGCGCATTCAGGCGTGGGTGTTGAAAAACTCAGTGCGCATGAACGGATTTTGCTGTGATTTTTATGGCAACGGGAGCGGCTTGGCAGCATAGTTTGACCATGCTGTTGAGGATTGCCATTGATGGAGGACTAAGGCTCATGATGGGTCGGCACACCCGCTCGGAATCGCTGTTCTACTACTTCCGCCTGGAAGATCAGGTCCCGGAGAATCACTTACTACGGTTGATCGATAAGCACATCGACTTCGGTTTTGTTCGTGAGCATCTGAAGGACAGCTACAGCGATACCGGCCGTCCATCGATCGATCCTGAACTTCTGCTGCGGATCGTACTGATCGGTTACCTGTACGGAATCAGCAGTGAGCGTAGGCTGATCGAAGAACTGCGCATGCATCTGGCGTGGCGCTGGTTCACAGGTCTTGGATTCGATCAGGAGATCCCGCATCACTCTACGTTTTCGAAGAATCGCCACGGGCGTTTTCATGAGTCGAAGCTGTTCGAGCATCTATTCGAACGCCTCGTTGCCCAGTGTTTAGAAGTAGGCCTGGTCCGCGGAGACAAGCTATCAGTAGATGGAACGTTCGTTGAAGCTAGCGCTTCCAAAGAGAGCCGTATCCCGAGAGAGCAACTGGCGGAAGCCGCGCAAGTGAATCGAACGGTTCGCGAGTGGCTCACTGAACTGGAAGCGCAGAATCCAGTCGAGGAGCCGACGCATAGCCAGGATAAGGTGTCTACGACCGATCCGGATTCCACATATGCAACGAAGGGTGGCACGCCAGCGCGGATGGGCTACTACAACAACTACCTGGTGGACAATCACAGTTGCATCATCGTCGGCGTGCAAGCTACGGGCGCTCGCCTAAGCGAGGAGTCCCGAGCTGCCGAAGAGATGATCGCTCGGTTCACTCAGTGGCAAGGTAAGAACCCGCAGTCGATCGCCGCCGATGCCAGCTATGGCAATGGCGAGTTGTTGCAGTGGTTGATGGACCGACAGATCACGCCGTACATGCCCACACGCGATGCTGTGGCTCGGACAAGGAGCCCATTGTTCGGCCCAGAGCGCTTCACGTACCAGCCTGAAAGCAACAGCTATCTCTGTCCTGCGGGCCAGCAACTGAACTACGGCGGTCGCAATGACAGAAACCGCGCGTTTGCTTACATCGGGACTCGCCCCAAGTGTGGGCCATGCCCGCTGAAATCGCAGTGCACGAAAGGGGCATTTCGCTTCCTTGCCATCCATATGAACGAAGCCGCTCGACAACGGGCGAGAGATCTCTGGAATACTCCGGAGTTCGAACAGGCACAGAGGCAGCGGAAGAAAGTCGAAGCGCTGTTCGCAGAGCTGAAGGGTCGCATCGGCCTTCACCGCCTGCGTCTACGCAGACTGAAGTTCGTTCAGGAGCAGTTCTTCCTGGCTGCCACTGCCCAGAACATCAAACGATTGGTACGGTTCCTGAGCACATCAACAGGGCCGGCGACGGTCACAGCTTAGCGGACCCTAACACTGCCAAGCGTTCGGTAGGCCAGCTCCTGGCAAGTCCGAGACCAACGACTTTTTCAACACCCACAGGCCTTAGCACCCATCGACATCGAATTTACAAATCGGTCAACACAAAAGCGTTTGCCGGTAGCAACCACAAAGCGGCCCTGACACGAGTCAATGGGCACATGCCCTGGATGCGCCAGTCGAGTGTAATTGCCGATAACGTCACTTTTCGGGGAGCTTAGTCGGCCAGGGAGCGTTACTCCCACGGCAATGCGCAGAAAGATGCTACTTCGCGTAGTAGCCGGCGCGAGCTCTCAGGACCAGGCCGGGGCGATTCGGTTGAATGACGATCTTGCGGAAGGAACCATCCCGAACCTTGTTGGTGGATTGATAAGCAACACCATAGAGGGAGCGTAGTTCCCCGGCGATCTCCGCGAAGGCCTGGCTGACCTTCATGGTGTGGGTGTCGTAGGACTTGCCTCCCGTTTGCGCGGTCAGGTGCTCCAGTTCGCGCATGCCGTAGCGGTCGCGTGCGTTCATCCTGCCGTGATCCAGTTCTGTGTAGCGGATCGCATAGACAAGGACGTCGTTACTCTGGGCCACTTCGATGGCGTCAATGAGGTCGTGTTCGCTGGAATTTTCTTCGCCATCCGAGAAGACCACCAGAACCTTTCGGCGATGGTGGACATCGGCCATCCTCTCAGTGGTGGAGTAAAAGACGGCATCGTCGAGCGCGGTGCCGAGTTCGCGGTTTTCTTTTGGACCGAGCTCGGGGCCGTCGCGATGGCCCTTGTCGTAACTGCGCAGACCATCGAGGATGGCGGTCTGATCGTCGGTCCAATCACTGACCAGGCGGAGATGGTTTCCAAAGCAAAGCGCGAAGGCGCGGTCGCCGGGGAGTAGCGTCTGATGGAGGAAGTCGGCGATATCGCGCTCATGATCCTTGATGAACTTTTCCTGGCTCCCGCTGGCATCAATGACAAGGCCTATGCTGAGGTTGAGCTGATCGGCGTGGGAGAAGAAGCGGATGGTCTGGGGGATGCCGTCCTCGACGATGGAGATGTCGTCCCGGGTAAGGTCGTTGACGAGACCGCCCGCGGTGTTGTGGACGCTCACCGTGGTGTCGATCAGATGGGTCTCCACTTTCAAGGGAGGGTAGTCCTGAGCAAGAGCGCAGAGTGGCAGGAAGAGGGTCGCTGCTAACAGGCATCGTATCCATGGGAACATGCACTCTCTAACGTAAGAGAGCTGGAATTGGTTCCATGAATGAGGCAGGCTTCCGGCCGATGTCGACACCACACTCAATTCCATTGAGTGTGAGTGTGACATTAACCTGGGCCAATGGCTGAGGCGATTCTGTTTCATGTGCATGGAAAACGGGGCTTTCGGAAACTTCGAGAAGTTGTGTCTGCTCCCCATCAGCTTGTCAGATGGTGCAAAATCGCCAACGTACTCATCGAGACCTGATAAGTACCGCCAGGTCGGCTTATCGGATATGATCAGCCCCTCACCGAGTGGTTTGCCGATTTGGTATCAACCCAGAAGGATCAGTGACAGGAATCGCGTTTGTCGGGACCTATGTTCAGTGATCGAGGATCGCTGGTCCCTGTGCGTTATCGATCATGGCCTTCCATCCGCCATCATTCTGTTGACGTAGAACCGTAGTTGAGATGAAGGTTTTTTCGTCTTGACCAGGCACACTTAGGCCCCAATGAGAGATGAATAGCGCGATCCCATCCGCTTCGAGCACACGAATTTTCAACTGGCGAGCCACCATTCCCGGCTGGAGCATCTTCGCGTACATGTCGCGGATAGCCGCTTTTCCCCTAGCCTCGACCCCAGGTTGAGGCACTACAACGGCGGCCTCATCGTAGAAGTTCATGATTGTCTCTAGATCGCCTCCGTTAAAGGCACGGTCGAGAATCTCAATAGCGTGTTCGGGGCTGCGAGCAATGTCATCCATGCTCCCCATGTTCTCACCGATCAAAAGATTTCCATAGCCTGGTCCGGGCAACCCTCAGTTTGCTACCGACGAGTCGGCCTCTCGTGAGTTATCCAGCCAGCGATCTCTCGTTTCATAAGCCAAAAGGGCGCTCATCCAACCCGAAAATTCAAATGCGTCTAACCCCGGACATTGACCTTGGGCAGACAGGCTCAATAGGATCGCATTATGGCGACCACTAGCTTTCAATTCGCAGTGGCAACACACATCATGGCTTCACTGGGGTTTCACTATGGGGAAGCAATGACATCTGCGGCTCTTTCCGAGAGCGTGAATGCGGAGCCAACTTTTGTGCGGAAGACCGTCTCAAAACTCGCCAAAGCGGGACTGATTACCACTAGCCGGGGAAAAGGCGGCTTCTGTGCTCTGGCTTTGCCTCCCGAGCGGATCTCCCTAAAGGACATCTATCTCGCCAGCGAAGCCCCAGCAGCGTTCGCCGTTCACAATTACCCAGTGGAAGAGGCATGTCCCGTCAGCTCGAACATCAAGCCTTTTCTATCGGACATCCAGGCGGAGACACAAGCCAGTGTAGAGAAGACGTTAGCCAAAGTTTCTCTGTCTTCGATCATCAGCAGTATACGAACAAGGGCAAGAAGTAAAAGGATTCCAAGGGCGTCGGTCAAGCTTCGGAAATAGCCGTGATCTGCTGATCTCGCACTTATGCTTTAGGGTTTGAAGCGAAACGCTTTAATTCGGCCTTCGCTGCCTCAATAATGTCCTTCGCCAGCTCCGGATTTTGGCCTGCTACTGCTCTCGCCATCGAGAGGCTCCCGGACATGGCTGAGACGCAGGCAAGGGCTCTGCGCCGAGCTGCTTTCCTGGGCATGTCAGCGGAAAGGGCTTCCTCCATCAAACCGACCATCCTTTGAAAACCAACTAGAAACTCTTCCTTTATAGACTCGTCCTGCCGTCTCACCTCGGAAGAGTAGGCAGCCATAGGGCAACCGCCCCCCACGTTTTCGATATGGTCGGGCGCGAAATACTGATCGATGAAGGCCGACGCGTCAGAAGCTGTCTTACCTTTCCGCGACTGCCACGAAGCCAGGCCTTTGACGTGCGACACCTGGCATGCCGCAGCGGCCAACTCACTCTTAGACTTGAACTGGCTATAGAACGCCCCCTGAGTCAGTCCGGCACGAGCACTTATCTCAGCCACACCCGCGCCATCAAAGCCTCGCTCCTGCAGTAGCCACATCCCCGCTTCGACCAAAGCAGCCCGATTTCCCTCGAGTTTTTCTTTGCTAACTTTCAACACGCACCTCCTTTTTGGCGCTTGCTCTATTCGTAGAAGTCAGTATGATTAGAGCTATTGATAGTGTTCGCTATGATTATAGCCCGGATACAGATGAACTGGTACACGCTGTATCGGCGACCGTTTTACGTGAACGGAGCGGGACACCCGGAAGGTGGTTATTAGATGGCAAACGAAGTGACCGTGACAGTGCTGGTTGATGTGAAGCCAGAAATTGTGGAGAAGTTCTGGAACGAGATCCTCCCGGGCTTGCTGGCCGACACTCGGGTTTTCGAAGGCGTTCTCTCCGCGCGAGCCGTTCGACAAGTCGGTCCATCAAACAAGATTCTGTTTATCGATGTATTCCGGTCCGCGAAGGCGGCGGACGATTACTTCGATTGGCGGCGTCAACGTGGGGATCTGGACACACTTCTGTCGATGGTCTCGGTTCCGCCCGAGATATCGATGTGGCCCCTAAGCACCGAGTAACTTTGGTCAAGGCACGTTATTCCGAAGTCGTTTGGTCTTCAAATGCAGCTGATCTCGTCCCTGCAGGTTAGAATTTAGTGCATCTGAATGTGGTAATCAACATCACATTTAGAGCGCAAGATATCTGGATGGTGCTTCGTCGATTGGTGAGTCCGCCTCAAGCCGTACCGAGCCAGCGAGTCCCGCATGTGGAACCCGTTGTTCAATCGGTCGTGGGACTCATATTCGAAAGCTGCATTTGCGCGGCGAGCCTCATCCCGTCCGATCTTAAAAACAGGAGCCACGATGAGCATTCTGAGTGAGCAGGAAACGTCATCAGACTTCGAGACATCGACGGTGTGCACAGCGATTACACACAATCGATACGGCGAACCAGGAGAAGTGCTGGTCGCATCCGAATTCAAAGCGGAAACGCTGCAACCGCGCTCGCGTGACGTCGTGGTTCGAGTCTCGAAACGCCCGATCCATCCCGGTGACCTTCATATCATTCGGGCGCTCGCGAAGGGCGGTCCCTCAACGCCCATTTCCACGGATACCGGCACGGATTTGGGCCGTTACGGACTTCCAATGGGCCGCGTGCCGGGCTTTGAAGGCGTCGGAGTAATTGAACGGTTTGGCTCAGATGCAAACCGTGAGAATAAGCTCGCGATCGGTCAGCGGGTGGCGTTCTTTCATCCCAAGGCAGCCTCATGGTCGTCGCTGACGGTAGTGCCGTCGGAAGCCCTTGTCCCTGTTCCCGATGATGTGCCGGATGAGATTGCCGCACAGATGTTGGTGAACACAATTACAGCCCGCATCGTGCTTCGCTCCGGTCATAATTCACTTCCACCTGATTTCGAATTACCTGTCTACATTCTTCAGACGGCTGCGGGATCGGCAGTCGGGATGTTGATTTCCCGCCTGGCGATGGACCTCGGAGTGAAGCCGATCCGACTCGTACGGTTCGGTGAACGTGCAAGGACGCTCGAGGCGGTCCTTCCCGGCTCGCCGGTCATTGCCACGGAGGACCACGACTGGAAGGCCCAAGTAAAGGTCGCTTTCGAAGACCGCCCATTGCAGGTGGTCATTGATTCCATTGGTGGGGCTTTTCTCAACGAGGTTGCGTCGCTCATGGATTACGGAGGCGCGATTGTGAACTTTGGCTGGCTTGGGGAAGGTGTCCCAGATCTAACCGGATTCGCTCCCAACGGGCTTTCTCTCCGGGGTGTGTCCATCGGCGGGTGGATCCAATCGACGACAGCAGATCTTCGCGCTTCGGACATAAAGGCCGCGCTACGACTCGCACAGAAATTTCCGGAGCTCTTCCCGGTAGCCGCTGATTATCCCTTCAAGGACTTTCAATTGGCAATCAGTCATGTTGAGAAGCGCAAAGTCGGAACGGTGCTTTTGAGCAGTTAGCGGAGACCGCGTGTTCGGTTCCTGGAGGATTTATGAAAGCAATTCAACTCTTTTCTTATGGCGATCCGCTGGACGGTCTCAGGTACGTCGACCTGCCTGATCCCGGGGCACCAAGCGACAATGAAGTCCTGATTAAAGTCGAGTTTTCTCCTATTAATGTGAGCGATCTCCTGCTCGCCCGGGGCATGTACGCAGCCAAGCCGACTCTCCCTTCTGTCATCGGGAATGAAGGCTCTGGAAGAGTGTTGGCGGTCGGAAAAGGCGTTCGTTCTGTCAATGCAGGCGACCAGGTACTAATACCTCATGGGACATTCGTCTGGGCTGAAAAGGTGATCGCCCTTGCGAAAGATGTCTTCGTCGTTCCGGCTGGCGTCGAACCTCAACAGGCGTCCATGCTTAGCATCAACCCTCCTACCGCTGGTCTCCTCCTGACAGAGTTCGTAGACCTCAAGCCCGGAGACTGGATCGTACAAAATTCGGCGAACTCTGGAGTTGGGCGAGCCGTCATTGCAATAGCCAAGTCGCTGGGGGTCAACACGATCAACATTGTGCGGAGAAGCGAGCTTGTCGATGAGCTTAAGTCGCTAGGGGGCAATCTAGTGGCCGTGGCATCATCCTCTGTCGTCAGCGAGATCAAGAAGGAGATCGGTGACGTTCCCGTGGTCCTTGGACTTGATGGCGTGAGCGGAGCTGCAACCGGTACTCTTTCGGAGATTCTAACGTGGCAAGGAAAGATCCTCTGCTATGCGGCCCCGACAAGAGAACCAATTGCGGTAAATCCGCTAACGATGGTGGCGAAGCATGTCAGCGTTCATCCGTTTTACATGTACTACCCTGAGTACCTGGCCAAGTTACCCGAGTGGATCGCGCGAAGTGCAGAGCTGATCGCGGGCGGCCAACTTCATGCGCCAGTGGCTGCGACCTACCCTCCATCGGAACTCACCGCCGCTCTCAACCATGCGATACAGGGCGGGAAGGTCCTGCTGGACTTCACGCAATTGCCGTGATGACAGCGCGAAAGATGATTTCTAACGCCATGAAGTTCAGGACTGTCCGCACTCTGGGATGGAGCTCTCTTTTGAGTTCCATTCTTTTGCTCTGCTACCTCGGAGCTGGAACGTATGCCGCCGCTCAGCTTTCTCGCGACCTCGGAAGATCGGAGCCGTCAGTACTCACAAGCCAGCACTCGGCGAAAGTAGCAGGAGAGGATTTGCCCTATACCGCCACCGCCGGTTTCCTGCCGATACGAGACGAGCAGGGACAGGTCCATGCGCAAATGTTTTTCGTGTACTACGCAGCAGGTCACAAGAAAGACTCCACACCTCGTCCGCTCGTCTTCGTATGGAATGGAGGTCCGGGTTCGAACGCTTCACTCCTGGAACTCGGCGCGCTCGGCCCAAGGCGCATTCTCTCCGCCACTGAAGCGGGGGACCATGACAGGACGTTGATCGATAACGATGACACGTGGCTACGCTTCGCCGATCTTGTGTTCGTCGATCCTGTCTTCACGGGATACAGTTACGCGACGACTGAGGAGTATCAAAAATCTTTTCTAAGCGATAAAGGTGACGCGGATGCGATGGGGGAGTTCATCCGCATCTTTCGCGTCCATTTCCAAACGCAGAGCGAGCCGGTCTTTCTGTTGGGCGAGAGCTACGGGACATATCGCGCCGTGGGGGTTGCGGACGTGCTCCTTCGCCGAGGCATTCGGGTATCCGGGCTCATCCTTCTGTCCACCATTCTGAATTTCGCTCCTGATGCTGACATCAGCTCGGCGCTCATACTCCCAAACTATACGGCGGCCGCATTTGCGCAGCGCAAGCTGGATGCCTCCCATATGAAGGATCTGTCGACAAGCGTTTCGGAAAGTCAACGCTGGGCCGAGACCACATACATCTCGGACCTGATTCAAGGCGATAGACTTTCCACTGAAGAAAAAGAGGATGCCTCTCGCACCCTGCAGAAGCTTACGGGTGTAGACTCTTCGATTTGGCTCAAGGCAAATCTCCGACTCACGGTCGATGACTTCGCGCTAGATCTGTTGGGTCCGAGTCGTGATCGCTACGTCGGGCACTACGACACGCGGGTGGTCGGCAGGTTAGATCGCGCTGGAGCTTCCTACGATGTGTCGAAGGACCCCAGCCTCGATTCCGGAGTTGAGAATCAGATCGTGCCCTATCTCCGAAACGAACTTGGCTTGAAGTCCGACGCTTTTTATGCCGGGCCATTCGGTGGTCGATGGCCCTCACCGGATTTTCCTCGTGCCGATTGGACCTCTTCGCGCTGGGACCGAAGTGGCAATTCGATCGACCGCGGGCCGATCCTGGCTTCCGCTATGTTGCGTGCGCCACAGCTGCGCATTCTCGTAGCGTCCGGTTACTTTGATCTCTCCACGCCTTTTGCCGCAGCGGATTTCACAGTAAGTCATCTCGGTCTGCCCGCTGAAGCTCGCGGGCGGATACAACGGGTCCGCTATGAAGGCGGCCATGCCGCGTACCTCACCTCCGGCGTGCGGCGTCAGTTCAGCCATGATGCAGAGGCCTTCGTCGTTGCGTCTGAGAATCAATTGCCCTGAACCTGGAGTCATGACGACAGTTGTTCCTTCCCGGTAAGTAGATTGGCGAGATGAGGTTGCGCAGGCCTCTAGAGATCGGACGGAAACGGATGTTGTGACACAAAGCACTACAAAACGGCGAAAGACCAAGGGCCGACTGATTGAACACGCCGCCAAGGGTCTCCTTGAAACGGGCACTATCTTGGGGCTTGGATCATTCATGGCGAGTGCAGGATTCACCCCTGGAGGGTTCTATAAGCATTTTGATTCCAAGGAAGATCTCAATGTCCTAGCTGCCGAATGCGTTTTGAGAGGATGTGCAGCCCGAGCACAAAGCCTTCTTCGTGAAACTCGTAACGGCGCCACACTCGCTCTGGCAATCCGCGCGATCATTGATTCGCTTGTTTCCACCGAGGACTATACGCAGTTTCTTCTAACGCCATTTGGATCGATGGAGCAAACATTTACGAATCTAGTGCTCTACGACGCGTACGCCAACGCCGTGGACTTGCTCATGAGTTTGCTCGAAACTTGCGTGGAGGAAGAGGCTTCATCGCCCGCTGATAAGACCCCGGCCTCCTCGAAGTTGCTCCATTGAAGGGCGCCAGGAATTTCAAATAAGAGAACTAGAATTGAATGATGCGAAACGTGGTCATCGTTGGTCTGCCGCCCGTCCAGGTCCTTGATGTCACCGGTCCGCTAGAAGTCTTCTCCAGTGCGCCCGGGTATGAGGTTTCCATAGCGACACCAACGAATGACGGTGCGTTAAGGACGAATAGAGCGCTTACACTTGGCGCGGCGGTGCCGATGGCAAGTGTCGCTGGGCCGATCGATACGTTAGTCGTCGCAGGCGGGCCGGGGGCCGAAGCCGGTCCATATGATTCGGATTTCATTACGTTGCTGGCCGATATGTCGTCCCGAAGCAGACGCATTGCGTCCATTTGCACGGGCGCATTTCTTCTCGCCGAAGCCCGTCTTCTAGACGGCAAGAAGGCCGTGACTCACTGGAGCTTTTGCGACCGCTTAGCGAGAGAGTACCCGGCCATCAACGTTCGGCCGGACCCAATTTACCTGAAGGATGGTTCAACGTATACTTCGGCCGGAATTACTGCAGGCATCGACCTTTCTCTGGCGTTGGTCGAGGAAGATTGTGGGCATAACGTTGCTCTGAACATCGCCCGGACTCTTGTGATGTTTCTGGTACGGCCCGGGGGACAAGCACAATACAGCCACATGCTCTCACGGCAAGCGGTGACCTCGCAGCCCCTCAGAGAATTACAAGTGTGGATGTTCGAACATCTCAAGGACGATCTGACCGTGGAACTGATGGCCAGTCGACTTGGGATGAGCGCCCGTCAATTCACTCGAGTGTGTTTTCGGGAAACCTCCTTGAACCCTGGGCAGCTGGTCGATCGCATGCGCGTCGAGGCTGCGCAACAGTTGATCGACAGCTCTTCCATGGGTCTTAAGGAAGTTGCCGATGCCTGTGGCTTCAAGACGGCGGATGCGATGCGTCGCACTTTCCTTCGGATACTCGGCGTCACGGCAGGGGACTATGCACAACGCTTCAAGAGTACGTTGACGCAATGACCACCAACCAGGTTCATCGTTCCGAAGACATGTCCTAAATTGCTGGATCTGTGTCGTGGCGCAACTATGAGATCGGAGCTACTGTTCTTCTGTGAGGAACGCTCACAGGAGGAATCAATGGCTACTGCAGCGCACGAACCAACAACATTTGTTTCAGGCGTCCAGGTCCCAGACAGCAAACTCGCCCGGGAGATCACCGAGTACATTCGCGATACCGAGTCGACCTTACTCTTCAACCATTCGAGCCGCGTCTACTATTTCGGCGCTTTGGCAGGGAAGCGCCGGCTGTTGAAGTTCGATCCGGAGCTGCTGTACGCGGGAGCTATGTTTCACGACGTTGGTCTTGTCTCCGCTTTCAGCAGCGCGACGGATCGTTTCGAGGTAGATGGAGCGAATGCCGCGAGTGACTTCCTCAGAAAGCACAATATTCCGCAGCAGGACATCGACGCGGTGTGGACGGCAATCGCCCTACATACGACGCCCGATATCCCGAAGTACATGCACCCTGTCGTCGCCCTGGTAACAGCGGGGGTTGAGATGGATGTACTGGGTATCGACTACGCTGGATTTTCCGACACGGATCGCGAGGCTGTCGTAAGAGCTCATCCCCGTACGCCACACTTCAAGGAGGATATTCTCCAGGCGTTCTATGACGGGATCAAGCACAAGCCGGAGACGACTTTCGGAAATGTTAAAGCTGACGTTCTGGCCGATAAAGACCCTAAGTTTCGGCGAGGAAACTTTTGCACTGTCATCCGGAACTCCGCCTGGGTCGGTTGATCAGGACATGAACCGAGAACTGTTTGTTGATGAGGAAGGCGATATCGAAAGTAAGGCTACCTGGTGGCCGGCTTTCGATCGCCCTTTCCCCTCCTGGTTCGCTTCGAGGTTTCGCTTTGTTCCATGGACTGAATATTATGGGCCGTAACAATCGCCTTGATCAGCCCCGGAAACCTTTGCTCGACTTCATCGCACCGGGAGACGTTATACATCTCCACTCCGTGGCGCTCGCCTCTGATGAGTCCCGCTTCGCGCAGGATTCTGAAGTGTTGCGACAGCGTGGATTTCGGGATGGCTTTCTCGCTTACGGTGAGGAAGGTGGAGCAGTTGTGGGCACAGTCTGAACCCACGATGTCGGAGAAGATGGCGACCCGCACCGGATCGGAAAGTGCGTGAAGAATACCTTCTACCGAAATGTCATCAATCGATGGATGAGTCAGCGGCCTCATATGTTTGATCCTAACTGTCTCGGACAGTCTTTCTTATAGTTCATTATATCGGAACTATTGAATCATTCGAGATGGTAGCTCACTCTAAACAGTCAACGGTTGTTTGTGTAGCTTCGTTCACCGCTCAACTCGTATCAGTCGTTCTCAACCTCCAATTCGAAAGGAAGTTCATATGAGCAAGCTCAAAGGAAAAGTCGCTGTGATTACAGGCGCGTCAAAAGGTATCGGTGCGGGAATCGCTAAGGCATACGCACTTGAAGGCGCATCCGTTGTTGTCAACTATGCATCAAGTAAGTCCGGAGCAGACGCTGTGGTAGCCGCTATCACCTCCGCTGGCGGTAAAGCAGTGGCCGTCGGTGGCGATGTATCGAAGGCGACGGACGCGCAAGCGATCATCGATGCGGCCATCAAGAATTTTGGAAGACTCGACGTTCTGGTGAATAACTCGGGCATTTACGAATTCTCCCCCCTCGAAGGGGTGACCGAGCAGGACTTCCACAACCACTTCAACATCAATGTCCTTGGTCCTGTGCTTGTGACCCAGGCTGCCTTGAAGCATCTCCCTAAAGGGGGAAGCATCATCAATGTGGGCTCGGGCGTCAGCCGCATCACTCCTGCCGGCTCGACCGTGTATACAGCGACGAAGGGCGCTCTTGATGCCCTGACCGGCGTGTGGGCGCGCGAATTCGGCGCTCGGCAGATCCGGGTGAACTCACTGAATCCGGGTATGGTGGAGACAGAAGGAACGGTTTCGCGGGGACAGATCGGTTCCGAACTTGAGACCTTTCTGGTTTCACAAACTCCTCTCGGACGGGTCGGCCAGGTCAACGACATTGCCCCGATCGCCGTGTTCCTGGCCTCTGACGATTCAGCATGGCTGACTGGTGAGTTGCTTATTGCTAGCGGTGGCATTCGCTAATCGGTATGCCCGTCTCTTTCAACAAGAGTTGATCTGATTGAATGGGACGGGCGCCGTCAGCCACGCTCGAGCGCAGCCGAACCGCTACGCGGCTGCGGAGTACCCACAACTACTAAAATGACCGCAATGAGGATTATTCCTCCACCACTTAGCATGACCTGGGACACCCCTATCCGAGATACCACAGTGCCGCCGATCGCAGTCCCCAAAGCTATCGCAGCCTGAAAGACCAACGTCAACAGTGCTTGCCCAGCTTCAGGCTCTTTCGGAGTCGCCTCAAACAAGGTGGCCGACAGGCAGACAGGCGCTGCGCCAAACCCCGCTCCGATCAAAACGACAAACATAATCGCTGCGAGAAGTCCGTGGCCAAGATGATGCCCAATGAGCATTGAGAATACAAGGCCTATAGAGACAAAGACTAACGCTTTGCGCGCTCCTAGCCCCAAGAGGCGTTCCGCCATGAATGTTCCACCTATTCCGGCGACGCCATATACAAGAAACAAGGATGACAACACTTGCCCGGATACGGAGAACATTTGCATTAGATACGGGCTCAGGAAAGCGTAGCCGGCAAAGTATCCTGCGATGACGAAGAAGGTAGCGAGTAAGCCAAGCCGAACCGCGGAAAGCCTAAGAGGACGGGCCAAATTGGACCAATAAAATGAGCTTTGAGCGGGGCATTTCGGCAACGTGAGAGCCTGGGCCAGCAAGATGAGCACAGCCAGGATGCAATTAATCACGAACGAGACGCGCCAGCCCAGGGCCAAACCTACCCATGCCCCAGCCGGCAGGCCGCAAACAGTCCCAGCGGATATCCCGGCCATGATGATCGCAGTCGCTCGGTCTTTTTTGTCTTCCGGCACCAGCCGTCTTCCAAGATTGGCGGCAACAGCCCAAAAGCCTCCCACGCAGATTCCGAGCAGGATGCGTCCGACTAACATCACGGTGAAATTCGCCGCCGTAGCCGATACAAGATTCGAGATCGCTGTAGTTACGGTAAGCGCGAGAAGGATGGTCCGCCGATCTATTCGCCCCGCCTTGACAAGCAAGAGAGGCGCCGCGCAGGCCGCGACCAGACCCGGTATCGTGACCATCCATCCTGCCGAGCCGATTGACACTCCGAACGACGCTGCAATTTGTGGGAGCAGACCGACCGGCAGGAACTCAGTGGTCACTGTCGAAAAAGTTCCAGCTGCGATAGCAAAAATGGGCAGCCAATTCACATGCTGATTTTCGTTAGTCTTCTGCGACTTCTTTGGCTCGGTCAATTGCACCTCTCAACGATCAATCTCAATGTGATATCCGCGGTGAATTCGAAGCTCAACGCGACATGATTTCCCGTAGATATTAGAGCGATTGCTCAAGTATTCAATTCGATGTGTCCAAACTCAGCAAGACGCGGAAAAGTTGGCGAGCTGGGATTGGTAGCAGCCCGAATATGCAAATGGGTTAAGCGATCACTCGCGTTTGATCAACTAGCCTTCGGCCATGCCTCAAGACCGGTCCGCACAAGATCTAGAAGCTCTCTCCGTGTTGCGCCATTGACTCCCTGGACTGTCATGCCCTGATAGAGCGTAGTCACAAATCGGGCCAGACTAGCTGGATCTGCAGAATCAGGTAGATCGCCCTCTTTTTTGGCGCGGGCGAAGCGCTGCCGCAGGGCTCGTTCGGCATTGATCCTCAGGGAAATCAAATCATTGTGAACGCCTTGAGCCTCATCGGAGGCGGCCAACGATGTCTGAATTGTCAGGCAACCGTGGGGGAAGCCTGGACGTGTCAGAAACACCGCAGTGTCGCGAAGTAACTTTTCAGCAACAGCGAACGCGCTGGATTCCTTGAGGGCGTCTTGCACAAACGGGACTTGAGATGCGCGATAGCGTGCAAGGACTTGCGTGAATAGTCGCTCCTTGTTGCCAAACACCGCATACAAACTCGCGGGTCGAATGCCCATCGCTGTGGTCAGGAGTTGAAGGGATGCTCCCTCATATCCCTTTTCCCAGAACACCCTCATGGCCTTGTCGAGCGCCTCCTCCTCATCAAACGATCTCGGACGGCCAACCTGACCTCGCGATTTTTCAGCAGTGACGTTCATCGTTCCTCCCATCGACCTGAGCCATCATGCAATATTTTAGCGATCAATCTGATATTTGATGTATGCCCAGCTCCGTAGCTTCATCTCCGATCCGGATCGTTCACTTGATAAATTATAGATCGAGCACTCAAATATATGCGACTCTGGCCGACTCGCCGCATCTTATTTTGAGGTTCATCAAAGTGAACCGATAGGAGACATATGGCAAAGAAGCTTAGTGGTAAGGTCGCACTCGTCACGGGAGGCTCTCGCGGAATCGGAGCAGCCACAGCATTGGCCCTTGCAGAGGAAGGCGCGGACGTAGTTATCAGTTATACCGCCGCAGCCGACAAAGCAGCCGAAGTCGTCAAGAAAATCGAAGCAAAAGGCGTGCGCGGGTTTGCGATTCGTGCAGACCAAGGCAATATCTCCGAAGCTGAAGGACTGGTAGGTAAGACGGTCGATAAGTTCGGCAAGCTCGACATCTTGGTTAATAACGCTGCAGTCTTCGTCATGGCTCCCGTCGGTGGGGACGTAGATGCGGAGGCCCTTGAGCGCCAGAACAAGATTAATGTCGACGGCGTCTTTGCAACGACGCGCGCCGCGGCAAAGGTTTTGCCCGACCACGGCCGCATCATCACTATCGGTTCCGGCGCTGGAACACGGACAGGTTTCAATGGCGCAGCTGATTATTCTGCGACGAAGGCCGCTGTAGGTGCCTTCAATCGTGTGGCCGCGAGAGATCTTGCGGCGCGCAATATCACCGTGAATACGCTTCAGGCGGGTTTTGTGGACACGGACATGAATCCTGAGAACAGCGATTGGGCTCCTGCCTGGATTGCAACGGTGCCACTCGGTCGCTATGGCCGTCCCGAGGAAATCGCGGCGGGCGTCGTGTTCCTCGCAAGCCCCGAAGCCTCCTACGTCACGGGCACGCTTCTCAATATCGATGGCGGCCTTCTCGCCTAACAAGGCGCGCTGCGGAGGACCCAGCTGACAGCCACTGAGTGACGCCGCAGCTACAGAGGGTTCGGTGCGGGGGCTGGCTTTCGGAAAAAGAGAGCTGGCCTGCGTCCCGCTATACAAGGTCGAGATCATGTAAGAAAACGTGAGGATTCTGGAATGGCATCGCCTGCACAGACTGGAGAAAAAGTTCTCGTAACCGGAGCAACCGGCCGGCAGGGCGGCACCGGCTCGTCTGTGGTCGAGGAGCTTTTGGCCCGCAGCTACAAAATCCGCGCCCTCGTTCGAACGGAAGACGATCGTGCCGAAGCACTTCGTCAACGCGGCGTCGAGGTGGTGCTCGGCGACTTCACAGACTACCAAAGCCTCGTCCGCGCGCTCGAAGGAATGGAATCGGCCTATTTTTGCTATCCGGTGGCGCCGGGCATAGCAGAAGCCGCGGGGCTGTTTGCTGCCGCGGGTAAGGTTCAAGGACTCAGGAGAGTCATCGATCTGTCGGTAGCTGCAGCGAGCCCGACAAGCCCAAGCCCCCAAGGCCGCGCCCAGTGGGTTGCCGAGCAAATCTTTGAATGGGCGGGATTCGATGGAGTTCATCTCCGAATTGCCGCATTCTTCATGGAGAATCTGCCCTATATCCACGGCGGAGAGATCCGCAGTCGTGGGCGGATCGCGAATGCATTTGGGGACAAGAGGCTCAGTTGGATAGCGGGGAGCGATGTAGGCGCACTGGCGGCAAGTCTCATAGCTGAGCCTGGACAAAACGACCGTACAGTGCTCGCCGGGGGGACCGTCCTCCTCAGTTTTTCTGAGATTGCAGAGAAGATTTCATCGTTGACCCACAGGACAGTTCACTACAAGGAGTTGTCGCCTGAATACTGGCATCGAGAGCTGACTGCCTCGGCGGAGGCGGCGGGGCGTCCAAATCCGCGAGGAATCGATCATCTCGTCGCGCAATCCAAAACGCTTCGGTCTATCCCTGACCTGCCTGTTACGGATCATGTGCAACGCCTCGTAGGGCGGCCACCGATTACCTTTGAGGCGTTTATCCGCCGTCATGAGAAAGAACTTACCCCACAGTCCTGATGTCCCCAATTCAATCCCATATCGACCAGATTTCAATGCAGCGCAACAGGAGGTGTGATGACGCAAACAGAGAACGATGAACAGGCTCTGAGAGAATTTAGGATTTCCGTTCCCCAGGCTGATATCGACTCGCTCAGGGCTCGTCTTCGAGATACCCGTTGGCCATCGCCCGAGACGGTATCGGACTGGAGCCAAGGTGTTCCTCTCGCAAAGGCAAAAGCTCTTGTCGAGCGTTGGGCTGGAGACTACGACTGGCGACAGTTCGAGGCGGCTCTCAACCTGCATCCTCAGTTCCTCATCGAAATCGACGGGCTTCCCATTCATTTCATATACAGGAAATCCCCTCATCCCAATGCGCTGCCCTTATTGATCACACACGGTTGGCCTGGGACAATCGCGGAGCTCTCGAAGGTGATTTGGCCACTCACTCACCCAGAGAACAGTGGCGGTTCCGCGCGCGATGCATTCGATCTCGTGATTCCTTCTCTCCCAGGCTTTGGCTTTTCGGGTAAGCCCACGGAACCCGGATGGAACGTCGAGAGAATCGCAAAAGCTTGGACCGTTCTTATGACTACGCTTGGATACAAGCGCTGGGTTGCACAAGGGGGCGATTGGGGAGCTGTCGTCACGACAGTGCTCGGAAAGCTGAAGCCAGAAGGATTGGCAGGCATCCACCTTAACTGGCAATTCGTCTTCCCAGATCCGCTTCCGGAACATCCATCGCCAGAAGAGAAACGAGCTGTAGACGACTTGAACGTCTACACCCAGGACCAAGGCGGGTACAACCATCTCCAAAGCACCCGACCCCAGACCATTGGTTACTCCCTGGCAGACTCTCCCGTTGGACAAGCTACGTGGATATTGGAGAAATTTCAGGAGTGGACTGATAACCAACACAGTGTCGAAGAAGTTTTATCCCTCAACGAAATCCTTGATGTCATTTCATTGTTCTGGTTCACCAACAGTGGAGCCTCATCGGCTCGCATGTATTGGGAGAACAAGGCCGCGAGTTTCGCCGGGGGCATAGTGGATCTTCCGGTGGCCGTAACCATCTTTCCGAAGGAGCGTCCTCGCTTACCTGAGAGCTGGATTCGGAAGAACTATCCGAACCTCATCCATTTTGGAAGGTCCGCTTCAGGTGGCCACTTTGCTGCCTTTGAACAGCCACAATCCTTTGTTGCCGAACTACGCCAGGCCTTTCGCTCTTTACGTTAGGGTGCGGATATCTTGTGCTTCCAATTCATCGGGCCTTGTGCCCCACAACGTTCAATCGCAGCAAAAGGAGAGAAAATGGCGAGACTCGAAGCGAAGGTAGCTGTAATCACCGGAGGTAGCAGTGGGATTGGATTGGCTACGGCAAAGCGATTTGTTGAAGAAGGCGCGTATGTCTTCATCGTCGGTCGCGGTCAGGAAGCTCTCGATTCTGCGGTGAAGGCGATTGGCAAGAATGTGGCGGGAGTCCGCGCCGATGTCTCAAATCTTGAGGACCTGGACCGCCTGTACGCAGAGATTGCCTCAAGCAAGGGCAAGATCGACATCCTAATTGCGAACGCGGCAATCGTCGAGATTATGCCCACACCTGCCGTAACGCCTGAGCACTTCGACAAGATATTCAACACGAATGCCCGAGGCGTGTGGTTTACGGTGCAGAAGTCGCTTCCCGTTCTGAACGATGGCGCCTCTGTGGTCCTAGTCGGGTCTGCTGTCTGGTTAAAGGGCTTCCCAGGCTACGGCACGTATTCCGGAACCAAAGCGGCGCTACGCTCGTTCGTGCGGACCTGGACTACTGAATTCAAAGATCGAGGGATTCGTGTCAACCTTCTCAGCCCGGGCGCGGTCGAAACCCCCGCCATCGACGGCCAGTTCGCAACGAGGGAGGAGGCCGACAGAGCGAGAGACTGGTTCACGTCGATCAGTCCTGCTGGTCGGATTGCGCGCCCGGAAGAAATCGCCTCGGTCGCCCTGTTCCTCGCTTCAGACGAGAGCAGCTACGTGCTTGGAAGCGACATCCTGGCGGACGGCGGCGTTACAGCCGTCTAAGCACGGCAGTTTGCCCGAGCGGGAAGCTGAAGATGTCTTCGAAACCCAGACTCTGCGAGTTCACTCCTGCGCACCAAGAGAAGCGGGAGTGACTTCTGCAGACGCACGACGGGAGTATGTACATGATTGCTGAGCAACTCATGGTCCAGAGCGCTATTGGAAACTGGACTCGCACGATCCAACGTGTCAGTTCCACCTTCAAGGTCCTGCCCGAGGCGAAGTTCTACGAGACCGTCGCCCCCGGAAGGAACCGTCTTATTTTTCTTCTTGGACACCTGACTGCGTCGAACGACGGCATGCTCCCTTTACTGGGATTCGGCCCGCGATTGTATCCCGCGTTCGAAGAGACCTTTCTCCATCGTCCTGATCGCTCCGTTGCCGAGTCCCGCAGAGCTATTGCGCTGCTGGGTCGAGGTCACGAATCGACTCCAGGAACATTTTAAGAGTCTGACACCGTCTGAATGGGTGCAGCGGCATCAGGCAATGACTGACGAAGACTACGTGAAGGATCCCGGCCGAAATCGTTTCGCGGTGCTTCTTAACCGAACGAGTCACGCTTCGTTTCATCTGGGCCAGATCATCCTGGCAACGAAATAAGGGATTCGTTTACTTGATTCCCTCGATCTTCCGCAGGATTTGACGTCTGGAAGTCAGGGTAATTTTCCTACTTTTGTGGCAGTACAGTAGACGCTTTGCCGTAACTTAGACTGACCTTGACCGCTGCCAAGATTGCAGAGTCTGGCATGGTTGCGTCGATGACTAGTATGCCGTTCCCGGATTCAAATGTTTGCCCTCATCGCTTCCCGCATATCAACAGTTTCGTCCATACTTCGTTGTTGCGGCGGATCAATCATTGAACATTATGCGTATCCCTTCCAATTAAGCTTCTTGTTTCTTTGACTCGGGAGTCGAGCCTATGAACCCCTTCACTTTCGTCCAGCGTGTGCCTCATGTCGCAGGAGGCGCGGCCTTGGAGGTGCTGATGGATTTCACGCTCTAGACCGCACTGCAATAGCGGAGTAGATGATGCCACCATACTTCGATGGCCGGGTTGTCAATCTCTCAACACGGTCCACTCCCACTCCACGGAGGAGGTTGCAGAGCTTCTCAAAGTCGACCGGATACGGTCCCCACGGATTCGGCGTGGATCTTTCATACTCAACAATCAAGAGACGATCTGTGACGGAGAAAAGCCTTCCCAGGAAAAGCCGTTGCTCACGAATGAAGTGCAGGATGTTTGCCATGAGAATTCCATCGACCGAGGGAAGGATGAGGTTAGGCCTTTGTAGGTCCCCCAGGGCCTTTTGGATTTCGACTCCATCGTATCGGTTCGGAATTTTCGCTAAGGCTCTTGGGTCCTGATCGACAGCGTGAATCGTGCTGCCGGCAGGCAATAACTGAGCGAGGGCGGCAGTGAACGTTCCACTACCGCAGCCGAGATCGCACCAGGATTGCGGTCGCGTCCATTCGATGAGAGGCGTATGAATGAGTTCAACTGCCTGACTTGTTGTCATCTCTTCACTATTCTCTTCGCCGGCGAGAAATGGGGTGAGCAGGGGGCATAGAACGTCTGCAATCGATTTAACACTCGCTGATTCGAATGCTGGCACTTGACATCAGGCAATTAGCCGCAAGGTAGCAAGCCCCGAGTCGTTAGTCGCACTCCGCATCGTTCCTCGACCGACTCGTCAGGATTGCACCCGCGATAAGACGGAAAAGATAGTCAGCACGTGGCGCAAGCGAGGGTTGATCGTGAATCCAGGCCAGCGCTCCGACCAGCGCAAAGAGGTCCGCACCCTCGAGATCGCTCCGTGCCAATCCCGAAGCCTGAGCGCGGACCAGGAGCCGCGCACCCGCTGCTTTCATCGTGACGCACGAGGCGTGGAGTGCAGAGTTCTCGTCCGCGATGGCAGCCGCCATGGACGCCACAACACCGCGAGGGCTATGCGCAACCGTGACCAAGTCCCGAAGCCATGACACGAGCGCTTCCGCGGGCGAATTCGATGTTTCGCTTTCCTTTGCCTTTGCCGTCAGTTCGTCAAAGCTTGCGCGGAGCAGAGCTTCGAGCAACGCCTCTCGCGTCGGGAAATGGCGATACAGCGTGCCAAGTCCGACGCCTGCTCGACGGGCGACATCGCGCAGCGACGCATCCACACCTTGCTCGGTGAAGACGTCGCGGGCTATGGCGAGTAGGTGGTCGTAATTCTTCTGGGCGTCGGCGCGCATAGGCTCTCTTGACAAGCGGAACACCGCTCCGTATATTCGGAACACTGCTCCGGTAATCATAGCCGATCTGCGGTCTAGGAGACAGCAATGCCCACAAAGACGATGAAGGCGGTTCGGCTACACGAGTTCGGTGGCCCAGAAGTCCTACGTTACGAGGAAGCACCGATTCCTGAACTGACGCCAGGAGAGGTGCTCGTTCGCGTTCATGCCGTGGGCATCAATCCTCCGGACTGGTACCTGCGCGAGGGATACAAGATGCTTCCCCCGGAATGGCAGCCGAAGGTAGCTTTCCCCGTCATTCTGGGAACAGATATTTCTGGCGTCATCGAGGCGGTCGCGGACGACGTTACGGACTTCTCCGCCGGAGACGAGGTGTATTCGATGGTCCGCTTCCCCAGCGGCCTTGCCGGCGGCAGCAAGGCTTATGCCGAGTATGTCAGCGTGCCGGTATCGGAAGTTGCACGCAAGCCGGCCGGCATCGATCACGCGCATGCTGCTGCAGCGCCGATGTCGTTGCTCACTGCGTGGCAGTACATGATCGAACTCGGCCACAACGAGCAGAACCCGCTTCAGCCGAACAGGCATGAACCGGTGCCGCTTGAAGGCAAGACTGTTCTCGTCAATGGAGCAGCGGGTGGTGTGGGGCATTTCGCGGTGCAACTGGCAAAGTGGAAGGGCGCGCGAGTAATCGCAGTCGCATCCGGGAAGAACGAGGCATTTCTGCGCGGCCTCGGCGCGGACGAGTTCATCGACTACACAAAGACCACGCCCGAGGACGCCGTCCACGACGTCGATCTCGTCATCGACGCGGTTGGCGGCCCGGCCACTGGCCGTTTCCTGCGCACGCTCAAGCGTGGCGGAGCTCTGTTTCCGATCTTCCCGTTAGGGTTTTCAGGCGCTGAAGAGGCTAAGAAGCTGGGCGTTACGGTCTCGGCGACCCAGGTGCGCTCAAATGGGGTGCAGTTGGCGGAAGTTGGCCGCTTGCTCGATGCGGGTACCGTTCGCGTCGCCATCGACAGTACGTTCCCGCTTGCCGAAGCTCGCAAAGCGCACGAGCAGGCTGCGCTTGGGCATATCCAGGGCAAGCTCGTCCTCACGGTCGAATAAACGCAGTGAAGAAAAACACGTTCCGGCGGGCGTGTTCTTTCTCGCTACGGGTTTTCGGAAGCTCCAGCTCTTACCAGTTGAAACGGAGAAGTGAAATTGATCATCGTTATGGGCTACGTTTATCTCGATCCGTCCGACGCAAAGGAGTTTCTGACGGATATCGAAGTGATCGGTCCCGCTACGAGAGCCGAGAAAGGGTGCCTCTTCTATGCCGTTACTCTGGACGACGCGCATGCCGGACGCATGGTGGTCGCTGAGCGCTGGCAGGATCAGGCATCGTTGACGGCTCACGTTGAAGGGCCACAGACGGCGTCTTTTCAAAGATGGATGAACAGGATCAGAGTCGATGTTCTACGTTACGACGCCACCAATGAACGACCGCTCATCGATTAAGTTAACTATTCGTCGCCCCTAGCGGAGACCGTCTGGCCAGCTTGGCAACCCATCAGTAACGAGAAGCCGCCATCTCATCAGCAAACGACTGGGCGAGATGAGTGTTAGCCGTGAGCTGGCGATTACTGACGCTAAGCCGAGTTCCCTTTACTTACGCAAATTCTCGAAAGCACCTCACCTTCAATGGCGCGGGTTGTCGTTGCGATGCCCGAGGCTGTCACTCCTCGTTGACTCCGAGCTACTCTAGAAGCAGACATTGAGGTGGATGTGAAAACGATCGTCCTTCTTGTTGGGCCGCATGGCAGCGGCAAAACTTCACTCGCGGACGCCCTGGATCGCGAGCATGTGGCAGTTCGCTTGCGGCAGTACACGACCCGCTCAAGAAGAGACGGAGAGAGCGATGAATATATGTTCGTATCTACAACACAGCCAGATGTGTTGTGGCGATATACCAAGGCCGGTTCAGAATATGGGTTTTCGATCTCAGAGCTAAGTAGGCTTTCGGCTCACTCCGTCGGTGTTGTTGCAGCACATACGGAAGCGATCCATCGCCTGAAAGAGAAACCATCGGGTGCCAATATCGTGACGGTTGGTCTGGATACGCTGACGAGTCATGAAGAACAGCTTTCGCGCGTAAACGATATTGAGGGCCGCGTCCAGACTATGCAGGCGTTTGAAGAGTCGAGAAATATTGCAAGATCCCAGGACGTTTGCCTTTCTGGGGATTTCAACTCCGTCTTGAGCGAACTCAAGAGAGTCATCGATCAGATCAGAGACACTACCTTCAGCCCAGCTTACAGAGAGAGGAAGAAGAGCAATGGCAAACCCGCAACCAGTGACGTGCCAGATTCGATACACACTGAATCTGGCCAGGATTGACGCATTCGAGACCTACGCACGTACCTGGATTGCCCTTATTCCGCAGTACGGCGGCATTCATCATGGATATTTCATCCCAAGAGCTTCTCCAGATAGAGTGGGCCCGAGTTTCCCTGGGCTCGGCTACGACGGCCCAACAGATATCGCACTGGCGATGTTCACTTTTCCGGACGAAGAGAGCTACCGGCTCTATCGCGAGAAGGTTGCAACCGACCCGGAGTGCTTATCGGCAGCAGCGCTGGTCCGGGAGACCAGATGCTTCACTCGTTATGAACGTCTTTTCCTTCAGCCCGTGTCGGGACATGAGGCATCTGGCGAAGCGATGGACGGCATATCAGGATAATCGGCCTCAGTACGGGCAAACCGAATTACGGTACCCATATCCTTATCTGGCTGGATCGAATTGCGCGGCCATCGGGTTGATTGTGGTGTTATGCGCTGCGCGGATAAGCCACCGTCCGTCCGTCTGCTTCACCAGAAGGAGAGTCATGCGGTCATGCATGTCTTTCTCCAACTTGCCGGTAGGATCGTGGAAATCCCCCATACGGAACGTCCTCACCGCCAAGGCAATACCAGGAGTGACATACGAGAGCTTCGTATCTAGTGGATGTTGCAGGACGCCCTTGAACATCGTGTTGAGGTATGCCGTGTGTGCCTTCATCACCGCGGTCTTGCCGTCCCAGTGCATCCCCACAATGTTGACCCAGCTGCAATCGTCAGTCAGTTGTGCCGCGTACCCCGGCATGTCGTTGTGGTTCCATGCATCTTCCAGACGCTGCAGGGTAGCGTTGATCTCTTGAGTCTCTGCGGCTGTCAGTATTCTTGTCTCCTGGGCCTTCATCGATAGGTCAAGCTGGCAATGACCAGCACGGCGGTAACGATAGTTCGAAAGGTTTTCATGATTCGGAGGCTAGAGTATCCGCAACCGCACCGGATAGGAAAAATGCGACATCGTCTTGTGTGGGTGGCTGATGTAGAGAGTGCCACATGTTCTTACCAGCAGCCGCCATGGCTGCAAAGCGCACCGGAGTTTAACCCGTCATCAGCCGAAAGTCACGCCCGAGATGGGCCTGCTCGAAGTAGCCGCAAGTCAGGGCGATAGCGGCCCAGCTTAGCTGCGGGTTCTCACTTCGTATCCGCAGAGCGCGCTCCAATCGTTGGAGCTTCGCAAATGTCTTCGGCCCAACACCGACTTGATCAAGAAATTGTCGTTCCACTTGCCGTACGCCGGAGCTACTCCAGTTCAGACGACGAATGTGCAATGAAGCTGCGGCTTTTCGAGATCTCGAAGGGATCGTCCCTTTTGCAGGGAACCGACTGAAATCACTCGTAATACTCTAAGCTAAGATGCGTGATCAGTTCCTCGCCCATGATGTGGCGCAACGTGTTCTTCAGCTTGGCGCTCTGAATGAAGAGATCATGCTCAGGATAGACTCCTAGTGCGGAGTCGGGGTCCTTGAAGTAGAAGCTCAACCATTCCTGAATTCCGAGGTGTTTGAGTACCGGAGTACGGTGCGCGAGGTCCATGAAAAGGCAAAGGTCGAGTGCCAGTGGAGCGGCGAGGATGGAATCGCGGCAAAGGAAGTCCACCTTGACCTGCATCGGATAGCCGAGCCATCCGAAGATGTCTATATTGTCCCAACTCTCTTTGTTGTCACCCCTGGGCCGGTAATACTCGATACGAACCTTGTGATAGACGTCGCCGTACAGGTCCGGGTTCTTCTCGGGTTGGAAGATGTGTTCGAGCACCCCCAGTTTCGACACTTCCTTGGTCTTGAAGTTGATAGGCTCATCCAGTACCTCGCCGTCTCGGTTACCGAGGATGTTGGTCGAGTACCACCCGGAGACGCCTAGCTGGCGCGTCTTGAAGCCCGGTGCGAGAACAGTCTTGATGAAGGTCTGTCCGGTCTTGAAGTCCTTGCCGCAGATGGGAGCGCCCATTCGTCTCGACAGCTCCTGTAGGGCAGGAATATCGACGGTCAGGTTGGGAGCGCCGTTGGCGAAAGGGATTCCTTCCTTGAGTGCAGCCCACGCGTATAGCATCGACGGAGAAATGCCCGGGTCGTCATTCACCAGGCCTTTTTCGAAGGCTTCGAGAGTCTGATGTATCTCGCTCGGTTCGATATAGGCCTCGGTCGACCCGCACCAGATCATCACTTGCCGATCCGTTCCGCTCGTGGCACGGAACTCCGCGATGTCGTTACGAATCTGGCTGGCCAGATCGCATTTGTTCTTGCCCTTCTTTTGCACCTTTGGGTCAAGACGCTTGACCCAGCTTTGGTCGAAGGCCGCCGGCAGTGGCTCGATTGCACTAAGAAAGTCCTTCATGCTGTCGAGTTGGTCTCTGTCGAGCACTGCCGCGGTCTTGGCGGCGTCATAGAGATTTCCACCAAATACGTCCCATCCGGTGAAGACCAGATCCTCAAGCGGGGCAAGTGGAACGAATTCTTTGATCAACGGGGTCCGGTTATCTGTGCGCTTGCCCAGACGGATCGTACCCATCTGGGTCATAGAACCAAACGGCTTGGAGAATCCGCGGCGGACCGCCTCCACTCCTGCGATGAATGTTGTTGCAACAGCGCCCATACCCGGGATCATGATGCCAAGCTTTCCAGTGTGCGGAGTGATGCCAGCAGCGCCAGTAGACGCGCCCGTGGAGTTTGACATAGTTTTTGTTCCTTTTCGGTCTATGGCTAGATGCTCAAGGCATTTGGCGTGCGGGATTCAGAGGTTGACATCGAGGCCGCGTTCTGGCGGGCGCTACTTCACCCGCCAATCCAACGCTCGTGCCCTCTATCTCTATTTCGCGAGACCGTATCGCGAAGCTGGCTTCTTGGTCTGGGAGCCTTGAAATAGCTTGATGCGTGCGGCATCAAAGGCTTCCCAGAGGCTGGCATCTTCGACTGAAGGGAGGGTTACCGTCTCTCCGCTATCGAGCCCCGCCAGAGCCGCATCCACGCAATCCTCCGCTGTCATGACGGTCTCCGGGTCGAGAATGCCGATGCCGACGCCAGCGACGTCCCATATCTCGGTGTCGGTGCTCGCGGGCAAGACCAACTGAACGCGTACGCCGGACGCCGCCAGTTCATCGCGAAGACCGATGGTGAAGAGCATCACGTTCGCCTTTGTGGCGCTGTATGCCGTGCTGATTGGGATTGCGTAGTAGGACAGTACGGACCCGACGTTAACCAGGGTACCGCTGCCTCTCTTCACAAAGTTCGGGAGGACCGCCAGGCTCAAGTGGATGACCGATTTTTCGTTTACGTCCAGCATCTCCTGCACCCTGTCGCCCGGAAGGTCAATCGACGATTTGAAGGTACAAGTGCCGGCGTTATTCACCAACATCGTGATTCGCTCGTTCGAGGCGATCAGATCTGAGACCCTTCTCAAATCACCCGCCTCACCCAGATCGGCCGAGACGACTTCCGCCTTGATTCCGTAGCTTTGCTGCAGACGCTGTGAAAGCTCGTCCAGCCTTTCCTTTCGGCGCGCGACCAAAATAAGGTCGAAGCCGCGCTTTGCCAGCCTATCGGCGTATACCTTGCCCAGACCAGCCGAAGCGCCGGTTACAACCGCGATTCCAAGCGACGATAGATCGTTCGTACCACTGCTCAAGTGAAGCTCCCTTCGCGTCAGGCATGTTTTATTTAAGGTCACGCCGAACAAGAATGAGCATGACAGACATCATGCACATCGTCAAGAAATGAGCCGCAGCGTTCCAACAGTTTGTTCATACCAGAGGTATCTTGCTTGTAGTCGAACATGAGACTTATCATGAAGAGTGCCGCAAGATTTGGAGTTATACCTCGATGGGATATTCAGCAAGCCATACAGCCCAACAACACGAACGTATCCTTGACGAATCGATCAGGATGTTCCGACAGCGCGGATTTTCCGGCGTCAGCGTGAGCGAGCTCATGAAGGCTGCCGGGCTGACTCATGGGCCGTTTTACAATCATTTTTCCTCAAAAGAGGCTCTGATCAGGGAGGCTCTGACTCGCGCTTTGCAACGATTCGTTGGGGAGATCGACAAGCTGCCCGCGAACGAGGCCGGAAAGGCCGAGTTCTCCGATTTCTTCCTAAGCGAAGAGCACATGCGTGACTGCAGCGGAGGCTGTACGGTCGCGGCTCTTTCATCGGAAGTCCGTCAACTCAATGACGTGAGAAGCACGTTTACCGAACAGGTCAAGAGCACAATACAGAAGTTTGCGACCTATTTCCCTTGGCGTTCGCGTCGTTCCGCACGCGGAGATGCGATCCACTGGTATACCTCGATGATCGGAGCACTCGTTCTCGCGCGAGCTGTTGACGATGAGGAGTTCGCGAGCGAGATACTTGCGGAGACCCGCAAGCGGATCCAGTAAGCTGGTCGTCCCGCGGATACGTGGATGGACGTTCTATTTCTTCGTCGCCATCGGAGACGCTGTCGGACCTTTGACTAAGAGAATGTCAAAGCAAACCTCGAGAAAGTCGTCATAGGCATCCTGAGATCTGGCGATCCTAGAACGGAGTACCGCGCCCAGAAATGAATCGAGAAGGTATCGAGCCAGGACTCCGGAATCGCGAGAAGCGTCGATTTCGCCTCGGGCCTGGCCCTGTCGAATGACCGCCTCGAGGTTATTGCTCCATTCGGAGTGATGATGCAGGGTCGCCTGTCGAAAGTTGGGATTACTCGCGAGTTCCGAGGCGAAGTCCCCTATGAGACAGCCTGATCGATATTTCAATCGGTGATAGTCCGATACAAGGATATTGAAGTGCTCACGGAGACGTTCGACGGGTGAAGTTTCGTCGTTCAGAGTAAGTGTCGCCTCGGTGTCCCGGGCATCATCGGAAAGTACTTCGAGCCCCAACGCCTCCTTACTCTTGAAATGGGCGTAAAAGCTCCCTTTGGGTATCTTGGCAGCGTCCACGATGTCTTGAATTCCGGTCGCGTTATACCCAAACTCATGGAATCGATGGGACGCGGCCTCGACAATCCTCTCCCGAATATCCTTCTTTGCCAACTGGCCCTCCGAACTCCTTGATAGATCATATTCGAGCAGATAGCGGTCCATTGATCCCCGGACATGCATTGCTGAACGCCTTTTACAGGTAATCACCGGCGCTCGTTTCTGCCTCAATCGCCACGTCAGTGACTGCCCCGGATTTTGCACTCTCAGTCGAGTGTGGCAAGATACATTCTAGCCGAGAAGTAGACGACTGGTCATCTTTTGAATCAGATTCACCCATTGCGTAATCAGTTCTTTTGGCCAACTAAATCCGAGGGGCGCCAACAGGTATGTTTGCTTTACCTTGAAATTATAGGGTGAATAGCAGGGAATTGGGTTTTTATTGCCTTTTTGACCAGCTTCGCTGGGTAGAATTGCTTTTGCTTTTGTGTGTTCGATTAGCACAATAACTATCAGACTTCCGTCTACATGGAGACAATACGATGTGGATCGTTCGCTTAGCACTCAACAGGCCGTATACCTTCATCGTCACCGCGATCCTCATCCTGGTATTGGGCTTCACCTCCATCGCTACGACCCCGGTAGACATTTTTCCGAACATCGATATTCCGGTTGTCACGATCATCTGGACCTACAACGGTCTGTCCGCGAAGGAGATGGAAGGGCGCATTACCAACTTTAGTGAGTTCGTGATGGCGATCGTGAATGACGTCAAGGCCGTTGATTCCCAGACAATCAACGGCGCCAGCGTCATCAAGGTTTCATTTCAACCGCAAGTTCATATTGATGCGGCAATGGCGCAGATTGGGGCGGCCGTACAAGGTATACGGTTTCGAATGCCACCCGGCGTTAACCCGCCATGGATATTCCGATTCAGCGCGTCGACGGTGCCGATCATTCAGCTCTCGCTATCAAGCGAAACACTGTCCGAATCCGAGTTATACGACTATGCTCTCTACCGCATCCGTCAACAGGTGAGCACTGTTCCGGGCATTCTGGTCCCGACTCCGTACGGTGGAGTTGCCCGTCAGGTAATGGTCGATCTTGACCAGAATGCGCTGTTAGCAAAGGGGCTCACTCCCGTAGACGTGACCAACGCCATCTCTGCGCAGAACCTGACCCTTCCATCCGGGACCGTAAAGTTCGGGGAGAAGGAATACAACGTCAGCACCAATTCGAGCCCACTCAAGGCCCTCGACATCAATGACATTCCGGTAAAGGTGGTGAACGGTTCGATCGTTTACATGCGGGACGTAGCCCATGTGCGGGATGGCTGGGCTGTTCAGCAGAGCGTGACCCGTGCTGACGGAAAGGCTGCCGTTCTTCTCCCGCTCATGAAGATCGGTGCGGTCTCGACCTTAGACATCGTTGATTCGATCAAGAACAAGGTGCTCCCGAGATCAAGAGCTGCAGCTCCGAAAGGCCTCGTGATCAAAGAACTCTTTGACCAATCCGTCTTCGTTCGTGCGTCCATCAAAGGTGTCCTTCGCGAGGGTGTCATCGCGGCTAGCCTTACCGCCCTCATGATTCTGTTGTTTCTCGGTAGTTGGCGAAGCACGATCATCATCGCCATTTCGATCCCTCTTTCGATCTTGAGCTCGATCATCGTCCTGAGTGCAATGGGCGAGACCATGAATACGATGACGCTAGGCGGCCTCGCCCTGGCGATCGGAATCCTCGTCGACGATGCAACCGTGACGATTGAAAATATTCATCGCCACATGGATGGTCAATCTCTCATGGATGCCGTGCTGATAGGAGCGTCGGAGATTGCAGGTCCGACGCTCGTCTCCACCATGACGATATGCATCGTCTTTGTATCTGTGGTCTTTCTTACCGGCCCCGCCAAATACCTGTTTACCCCCATGGCATTGGCCGTTGTCTTTGCGATGATTGCCTCCTACATCTTGTCGAGGACTCTGGTGCCCGTTCTGGCCCACTTCCTCCTTGGCGCAGAACATCAGGTGAGTGATACCAGCAAGCCGCAGAAGATCTCCTTCTTCGGCCGGATTCATGACAGCTTCAATTGGGGATACGCCTGGGTTCAAAGCAAGTACACAAGTGCGCTGAGAACCATGCTTCGTCATAGAAAGATCGCGCTATTGGGATCTGTTGCGATCATGTCCACGGCATTCTTGCTGCTCCCGCTGGTTGGGCGGGACTTTTTCCCTTCCGTTGATGCCGGTCAGATCCGACTGCACCTGCGCGCGTCACCAGGAACAAGACTCGAAAGCACAAAAGTCATCTTCAGCCGGGTCGAAGCGGAGATTCGGCAGGTCATCCCGGCGCAGGAACTTGCTCTTATGACCGACAACATTGGGTTGACCGCAGAGACGTACGACTACGCCTTCGGTGACGGCTCAACCATTAGCGCGGCTGATGGAGAGATACTGATCTCGCTCAAAGAAGATAAACATGCGCCGAGCGAGAAATACATCAAGGAACTCCGGGCGAAACTACAAAAGGATTTTCCCGACCTCACGGTATTCTTTCAGCCCGCCGACATCGTTACGCAGATTCTGAACTTTGGCCTTCCATCGCCCATCGACGTTCAAATCGAGGGTTACGATCCCGCGAATTATGACGTCGCTCGGCGTATCCGAGAACGACTCGCCAAGGTTCCGGGGGCGGTGGACGTGCGCCTTCACCAAGTCGTTGATGCTCCCGATATTCAAGTGGATGTCGATCGCGTACGTGCCGCTCAGTTCGGCCTCACGCAATCTGACGTCGCGAACAGTATCTATGTTTCCCTTAGCTCGAGTGTGGCAGTTCAATCCAATTTCTGGTTTGACCCTAAAACAGGCTTCACCTATTGGGTCGCTGCGCAAACCCCACAATCCCAGATCAACTCAATGAATGCGCTGGCGAATACGCCGATCCCTTTGCATACCCTCGAGAACCGCACCGAGATATTGGGCAATATGGCAACATTCACCCCTTCCTCGGTCCCGGTCAATCTGAATCACCACAATGGCCAGCCGGTCTTTGACATCTATGCCAACACACAAGATAGCGATCTGGGCACGGTGGCTAAGAAGGTCAACCGCATCGTCAAGGAGGAGAGCCAGCATCTCCCTTCAGGGACTGCGATCACTGTAAGAGGTCAAGTGGAAAGTATGAATGAAGCCTTCACGCGGCTTGGCCTTGGCCTTGCGTTTGCGGCGCTGATGGTCTACATGCTCATGGTCGTGAATTACCAGAGCTGGGTGGATCCGTTCATTATCATCTGTGCTCTTCCGGGAGCGTTCTGTGGAATCGTGTGGGCTCTCTTCCTGACTCAAACTACTTTCAATGTTCCAAGTCTTATGGGCGCGATTATGTCGATTGGAGTCGCAACAGCAAACTCAATTCTCCTTGTAACGTTTGCCAACCAGTTGATGCGAAAGGAAGGGATATCTCCCTTGGAGTCCGCCGTTAAAGCTGGATTCACTCGCCTGAGACCAATCGTTATGACGGCCTTTGCCATGATCGTGGGGATGCTTCCGATGGCGTTAGGGCTCGGCGAGGGTGGTGAGCAGAACGCGCCGCTCGCGAGGGCGGTCATCGGAGGACTTGGCGTTGCAACCTTCGCAACACTTTTCTTCGTGCCGCTGATGTTCACCCTCATTCATGGACGCAAGGAACCAACACAACAGGAGGCAGCATGACCTTTTCAAACGTAACAATACCTCCCTCGCAGGAGCAGGGCAGCTCATCGAAGAAACTCGTGCGTGTCGCCGCGATCGTCGTCGTCGTGTTTGCACTCCTTGTGATCGGTTGGTACCCGCATTTCGGACGACAGCGTGAAGCTGCTGCGGCCTCTGATTCCGCCGCAGCTACACATCCTGTCGTTGCGGTCACACAGGTAACGACGGGGGAGCCCACGACGGAATTGTCGCTCCCGGGGAACATTCTGCCGTTGTACACCGCGAATCTCTATGCACGAGTCGACGGATATCTCGAACGCCGCAACGTGGAGATCGGCGCAAGAGTGAAATCCGGGCAGGTGATTGCGGTCATCGCTTCGCCTGAAATAGATCAGCAACTCTTGCAAGCACAGGCTGCACTGGAGCAGGCCCAGGCGTCGGTGTTGCAGGCCAAAGCAGCACTGAAACAGGCTCAGGCGAACGCTGAGTTAAGCCGTCTGACCAAGGATCGCGATGTCCCTCTTGGGCAACAACAAGCGATCTCCCAGCAGGTTGTGGACGCCGCAGTGCAAAGTCATGATGCGCGGTTAGCCGATGTCTCTGCAGCAGAAGCGAACGTTGTTGCTTCGCAGGCGAACGTCTCCGCGAATCGAGCGAACGTAGCTCGCCTACAGCAGATGCAGCAGTTTGAACACATCGTTGCTCCATTCGACGGAGTCATTACCGCGCGGAACATCGAACGCGGTGATCTCGTCTCGGTCAGTGGCAATACGGCAAAACCGCTCTTCAGCATCGCGCAAAGTGGAACCCTGCGCATACAAGTCGACGTTCCCCAATCTGAGGTCGTGAACATTCGCGATGGGCAAAAGACGAAAGTCACGGTTCGCGAGCTGTTCGGCAGGGAGTATACAGGCGTGATCACCCACACCGCCGGCGCTCTGGATGCTGCGGCAAGAACGATGCTTACCGAAGTACAAGTGGACAATCGGGACGGCTCTCTTCTCCCCGGCATGTATGCACAAGTCAAGTTCACACTGCCGCACCAACGCACCTCGCTTGTCATTCCAACCAGTGCTCTTATAGCGAACCACACCGGAATGCACGTCGTCACTGTCGACGATAGCCATGTCGTTCACGTCCGTGAGGTCGTTATCGGCAAAGACATGGGAACCACCGTCGAGATCATTAGTGGACTCAGAAGCGGCGAGACCATCGCTGCAAGTCCAAGTGACCTACTTTCGGAGGGGCAACATGTCGAGGTTCGCTAAGCTCCAATCGCGCAATTCGGCCACTCGAGATTCCTGCCGCAACCCGCCAGTCACGAGACTGGTAGGGCAGGGATTGCTTGCAGCTGCATTGCTAATCCCGCTAGCTGGGTGCAACGTGGGTCCTCGTTACAAGCGACCAGCGCTCAACATAGCGCAAGGATATCGAGGCGCGCTTGCACCGACCACCCCGACCATTGCGGACCAGAGTCTCGGGGACGAAGAGTGGGCAGCGATTTTTGGCGATCCAGTCTTGCAACGGCTTGTTACCGAAGCCCTCGCATCGAATCTCGACCTCCAGATCGCCGCCCAGCGCGTTCTGGAAGCCCAGGCGAGAGCGGGGCTCACGAGATCGCAGCAGTTCCCTACGATCGGAGCGGGAGGATCGTACTCTGCTCTTCAGCTCCCGTCTTCGCTCGCTCCGACGAAGTCAGATGGAACACCAGGCAACAATTTCTTCAACGGAGGTGGACCAACCGCTTCGGCCGTTTGGAACCTCGACTTCTGGGGCCTCTATCGGCGGCAAACCGAGGCGGCCCGGGCGGACCTCTTAGCGACCGTTTGGGTTCAACGCGCGACCCGGGCCGCAATCGTTGAAGGAGTGGCTCAGGCTTACTTTGAACTTAGGCGGCTCGATGCTCAGTTAGAAGTCACGCAAAACTCGATCAAAGCCCGACACGATTCGCTCAAACTCGTTTCCGTCCTCCAACGAGGCGGAGCCGGCTCCCTGGCCGACGTCCGCCAGGCGGAAGAGTTGCTCCACGTCGCCCAAGCCAATCTGCCCGCTATACGGAGGCAAATCCTCGCCCAGGAAAACACAATTAGTATCCTGCTTGGGAAAAACCCAAACGGCATCGAGCGCGGTCTTCCAATCAGTCGCCAGCCTCATCCCGAGTCGGTACCGGCCGGCCTTCCCGCGGAACTTATCGAGCGCCGTCCTGATATTCAACAGGCCGAAGCCAAACTCATCGCTGCCAATGCACGGATCGGGGCAGCGAAAGCACAGTTCCTGCCAAACATATCTTTAAGTGCAATGGGCGGTTCGGCAAGCAATCAACTTCAGAACGTGCTCTCAGAGCAAAGCAATTTCTGGTTGGCGTCCGGTTCGCTCACGGAGCCGATATTCGACGGAGGTCGCATCCGTAGCAACTATCACCTCTCGCAGGCGCAGGAGCATGAGATGCTCCTGTCCTATCGGAAGACCATCCTGAGCGCCCTCAAGGACGTTTCGGATGCTCTATCCAGCTACCAGGAGACAAGATTATCCCGCGTTGAACAGTCCGGTCAGGTGGAGTCCGCTGTCGATGCCGTGCGCCTAGCGAGAGCCCGGTACTCTGGTGGAGACGCGAGCTATCTTGAGGTGCTTACGACAGACACTATCCTCTATGAAGCCCAGCTCAATCTTGCCGAAGCTCAGGAGGAAGAGGCGCTTTCACTCGTCCAACTTTATGCTTCGCTGGGAGGAGGTTGGAAGTAGACAGACACGTCAAACGTTGCCATGCTTATGTATCTGTGATATATACATAAGCATGGCGTCGACGAATGTGCAGTTCTCGGTTGCAACTCATATCATGACCGCCCTTGGCGACCACTATGGAGAGCACTGCACTTCAACCTTTCTTGCTGAGAGCGTGCATACGACGCCGAGCTTCGTCCGCAAGTCCATTTCGAAACTGGTGAAGGCCGGGCTTGTCATCGCAACCCGAGGCAATGTCGGCTATTGTCTGCTCTCTCGGCCACCTGCGAAGATCAATCTCCTCGATATCTATCGAGCGAGCGAAGCGCCCGCAACCTTCGAGATGCACAACTATCCTGTCGAGAAGACCTGCAGGACGAGCACGAACATCAAGAAGATCATGGGCAACGTACTCTCGAAGGCTCAGAGCGGCTTCGAGGAGGAGCTTGCGGCGATCACTTTAGCGGACCTTGTCGCGCAAGTTCGTGCTCGTTCCAAGTAGAGCTTGCACGGTGTGGCGGGTCTCTTCGGCAGTTCTTGATGACCAGATAGCGAAAGCGGATTTGGGCCATCCGCACGTTTAGATGATTCGTCATCCGCGACTCCATCCTCCGGCACATTCGATACATCTGCACTAATCACCGACGACAAAGACGTCATTTTCTTGCATCGTATTGTGATTATTATAATCACATTAAACATGCACGCAGCTTTCGGATGCGTTCGAGATGATCCGGCGGATTAAGTGCCGCTCGCAACGAAGTCGTCCGGTAAAGAGTTCACTCGGCACCAATCCCAAAGGAGATCAATATGCCCGTAGACGTAACAAGCAAGCTCTTCACTCCAGTCAAAGTGGGAGCACTCAACCTGGCTCATAGGGTCGTAATGGCTCCCATGAGTCGAATGCGATCAAACGAAGATGACTCCGTTAGTGACATGATGGTCGATCACTACGCACAACGCGCATCCAAGGGGGCCTTGATCATTATGGAAGGGTCCGTTGCGGCAGCGAACGGACGCGCATACAAGGGTGCCCCAGGCCTCTATGACGATCGCTTCATCCCGGGTTTCTCCCGCATCGCTCACGCGGTTCACGCCAAGGGTGGCCTGATCTTCGCACAGCTCTATCATGGCGGACGAGTTTCGCATACTTCTCTCCAGCCGGATGGCGGTTCACCAGTGGCGCCGTCTGCAGGCCCATTTTCCGGTCATGCTGCAACGGAAGAGGGGGAAGTGGTAGCCTCGCCAGCCCGTGAACTGACGATCGATGAGATTCGAGCAGTAATCGAGGAGTTCCGAAAGGCAGCACTCCGGGCGAAGGTTGCTGGCTTCGATGGCGTCGAGCTGCACAGCGCCAACGGCTATCTCCTCGATCAGTTTCTTGAGGACAGTTCGAACAAGCGGAATGACATCTACGGTGGTTCCATTGAGAATCGCGCGCGTTTTGTCCTGGAAGTGACGAACGCTGCCATTTCCGTATTCGGTCCTGGACGGGTCGCAGTACGTATCTCGCCAAGTGGCGAATTCAACGAGATGAGTGAAACCGATCCCGAAGCTCTTTTCGGTTATCTCGCCCAGCAGTTGGACAAGTTCCCGCTTGCATTCCTCCACATTATTGAGCCACGGATCTATGGCAATGACGATAAGGTGACCGCGACGGCGATCCCTCCCGTTGCGGCAGCGATTCTTCGGAAGCACTACAAGGGAACGATCATGGTTGCAGGTGGTTTCCTTCGTGACAGCGCCGAGGCTATCCTGCAGAGTGGTGACGCCGATGTTGTCGCTTTCGGCCGCTATTACACATCAAACCCTGATCTTCCCGAGCGCCTGCGGCGCAATCTGCCGCTGACCAAGTACCAGCGTCAGTATTTCTACGGCAAGACACCGCTTGGCTATAACGACTATTCGGTTCATGAGGAACTCGTTAGCGCCGGTGAGACGAACAAAACTCGGTAACTGAGTGTAACCATCCTGAACTTTCGATGGGAGTCGTTGGTGCCAGAGCGGCTCCCCAAGCCTTAGCACAAACCGTTCTATCAACAAAGGAGTCTGCAATGCCACTCGTTCGTGTCACGTTGCTCAAAGGCAAGTCCCCCGAATACCTGGACGCGGTATCAACTGGAATCTACGACGCTCTGGTGAAGTCCTATGTGATGCCAGAGGAAGACCTCTTCCAGGTTTTTGAACAGAAGGAACCCGGCGAGCTTAGGTTTGACCGTAATTTCCGGACCCAACATTCTCGTACCGACAACTTCATGATCGTGAACATCAAGTCTGATGCCCGTCGGGCTGAGGAAAAGGAGGCCTTATACAAATCGATCACGGAGAATCTCGCGAAATCGCCGGGGATCGATCCACAGGACGTATTTGTCTCCCTCGACGTGAACACTTACCTGGAAGACTATTCGTTCGGCAATGGAGTGTCGAACGCCAAGGGATTCTAAGGTCGATGCTCGTACCCTGAACTCGCGGTCAGTCCTGCTACCCGAGTTCAGGGCACAAGCTCTAAATGACAGAGGCCGCGCCTATTGGCCCTGAAGCCACTCCGTGTTGGCAGCAGGAGAAGCGATTCCTCTCTAAGCTCTGCCGTGTCTCCCAATCAAGCCTTCAAGGAGCGGGAAGGCGCTACCCGACCGGTACGGAGGTTCCGGGTAGTTTTGGTCTTTGTTCCGCTCCGGCGTTCCTTCTCCATCGGCTTCACAACATCGGCGAGCATGGTCTTTTGAAGAGAAAGCTCAAATGCTTCCTGGCAATCCATAAAAACCTGTTCCATGGTCTCTTTGTGATGAACACTCACGACGCACTTCTTGTCTACTGGATAGTTGTGGGTTGCAAAGACGCCCGGCGCCTCTATGGCGCGGTAGATCTCAAGCAAGCTGATCTGGCTGGCTGGCCTGGACAGTTCACAGGAGCCATAGCGACCACGGGTTGAATTCACCAATCCTGCCTTAACCAGCTTTGACAGCGTAAATCTCACCAATCCAGGATCTGCGTTGACGCTTCCCGCGATAAACGAGGAGACAACCTTCTGGTCCGAATACACCTCCAGGACCTGCATCACATGAACTCCAACCGAGAATTGGGTATTAACTGCCGACATAATGTAAGGATAAATCCAACAGATTCCATTGCACGTGTCATGCCACCTCCCCGACTCCAGCAGGAAGATTCCTATTGGCAATTACGATAGCGTGATGGATGGCTCGGCTTGTCGAAGAGCCAATCTTCTGTTCACTCGGGTAGCTAAGGCTGCCAGAACGGCAAGCACCGAAGCTGCGATGGGCAATGCCGCCAAAGTGTGACCAGAATCAAGAACAGCGCCGCCAACTCGGGCGCCCAAAGCAATGCCTGCATTGAAGGCGGCGATATTCAATGTGGAGACAAGATTGGGCGCTTTTCCCCCAAAACGCATCACGTTGACCTGCAGCGTAGGTATTGCGGAGAAGGCCGCGATGCTCCAAACAAACCAGCCGACTTCAGCACTCCAGATGCTGTGGCTGGCCCAACGAAGGAGAATCGACGCGAGTGCTATGGCGACCGCGATTCCCGTTAGGGCCAAATCCAGGTTCCAATCGGAGAGTTTGCCACCAACGATGTTTCCGATCGTCAATCCACTCCCAATCAGGAAAAGGCTGAGCGTGATCCCATGGGGTGAAACTCCGCTCAGTTGGCCGAGCATGGGCGCAGTATAGGTAAAGAGTGTGAAGTAGGATGCAGCGAAGATGATGGAAGTCCCCAGCGCCCACCAGATGCGGAGATCTCTTAGCGCGCGCAGTTCGTTGCCAACATGAATATGTTCTTCCTCTCGATTGGATGGGAGGGTTCGCCATAGTCCGATCAACGCGAGGGCGCTCATACCAGCGATGGGCCAGAACGCCACCCTCCAACCCGCCCATTGGCCAATGGCTGTCCCCAGCGGAATCCCTGCAACGTTCGCAAGCGTCAATCCAGCGAACATGATGGCAATGGCAGATGCACGCCGTTCTTCGGCAACCAGGCTGGCTGCCATCACGGCCCCAATGCCGAAGGACGCTCCCTGCCCGAGCGAGGTAATGATCCGTGCCAGCATGAGGTAGCCGTAGTTAGGCGCCAGTGCGGATAGGAGGTTCCCCAGCAGGAAAACCAACTGTAAAAGCAACAGCGATGTTTTCCGGGGAATTCGAACTGTACTGAGCGCGACCAGAGGTCCGCCGATAGCAACGCCGAGTGCATATCCTGTGATGAGCCATCCGGCGGCGGGAATCGAGACGCTAAGGTCGTGCGCTACGTTCGGTAACAGCCCCATGATCACGAACTCGGAGGTGCCGATGATGAAGGTGCTTAGGGTCAGGACAAATAACGCGAGGGGCATCTTCGGTTGGGACAAGGGCTTCGCTGCAGTCACGGTGCTTCCTTTCATGGTTGATCGGCGTTGTTGGGTTCCACGAAATAGTGTCCCGCTATCGCTCCAGCGAAGTGACCGCTCGCGCGGTCGAACTTCCTCACTCCATAATGTTGGAATAATAACAACAATAAGGCTGGAAGACAATTCAACTAAGAGACTTGCAATCGGTTGGCGTCAACAGGAAGAGTGAAGAGTGCAAGTTCTGGGGGAGGGCGAGATGACAGGCGCAGTTAAAAAAGGCAGCTAATTCTACGGGTATAGAATATAATTGTGGTAGTCGGGAGCTTGTGCTCTTCGACCAGGCGATGCTGTACAGGCGATCAAAAACGGATCAGAAGTTCAGGATCACGATCGAGGGCCTACGAGAAGGTTCCGCGTTGAGTCTGTGGCTCATCTTCTATGTCATGGTTCTGACGTTGATGGTCGTTCCGGGACAAAAGAGACTCCCTGGACAACCTCCCGCGATCCTCTACTGGGTTGGAAGCTTCGGCACGGCTTTTATCGTGATGGGCTGCCAGTGGCTCAAATACCGAGCAGCGATTGCAGTAAGGCAACATGTCACGCCCGTGCTCATTGTGGCAAATCTGTGGATGGCAGTGCCCATATTCGGACTCGTGCTCGCAGCCGCAAATGCAGTGGATTGCAGATTGAACGAGCCATCCATGATTCAGTACACGTTTTGGGTGTGTATCTTAATGCTCTCGGGGAACTGCTTTCGTTGGGTTTGTGAACGGGAGATGGCGCAACGACCGCCAATCGCCGATCGTGGGGGCGATAGTCGAAGCGATTTATGGTGTTTCCTGACTGTCCTGATCTCGCTTCTTGTGGGAACCTGGAACTCCGACGTTTCGCTCCTTGTGATCTTTATGGCGTTCGCAACGTATCTCTTTAGACTTGTCGACGCGCCGGCGACTTGACGCTTCGAGCCTTGCCGATCGGTCCTCTGTCATCTTTGTTGAGAAACGTCGCGAGAATACAACGCGTCATGTCGGCTTTGAGCTGATCTATGTCCCCAGGTCGCTCCTCAAAATGCTCGAGAAGGTGCCGATAGGACACTGTCATCGCAACTGCATGCAAAACCATGAAGTACAACACCTCTACTGGCTGCTTGCGTATCACTTTTGCTTTCATCGCCTGCTTTAGAAGGGACTGGAAGGGGTCGTGGTAGGGACGCAGCAACTTCGAGATCAGGAATTCCAGCTTCTCGCCTCTTTCAGAGCCGATTCTTGCGATGAACATACCGAAATCGGGCTCCTCGCAGCATATGTTGATCAATTGGCGAAACGCAGTTTCAAGCCGGATTTCAATTGGAGTATCCGTACCTGTCACCAGATCCTGTAGCTCTGAAACCAATTGACTGCATCGTTCTGCAAGCCGTTCGATGACGGCTTCCCACATAGCTTGCTTCGTTCCGAAATAATGTGTCGCCAAACCGGGATCCACGCCCGCCGCCGCTGCAATTCCGCGGAGGCTCACGCCCTCGAAGCCGTATCGCGCGAACGAGGATTGCGCTGCTCGCAGCAAGGCAAGATTTCCCTGGGGCTGGTCCTTCTGACCTTTCGCTGGCCTGCCTGGTCTACGGCGCAATGGTTTCCGCGTCACCTTTTGCATCTCCATTCGGGCTCCCTCATCATATTCTACAGGTGTAGAATACCGGAGGATCTCATGGTGAGCCGCAGAGCGCGGCACATGAACTCCTTCCAGACCTCATCCCCTGAGGCACTATGCGTGAGTATAGCGATCGACGGACGGTATATCTTGCTCGGCCGCGCCAGCTCCCGAGCGATGCGGTCTGCGCTGCGACAGGCGCAGGAAGCAGTGTGGTATCGCTTCGCAATAGCAATCGATCCGATCGTCTGCGTGTTCCCATCCTGACAGCAGCTGAGGCTAGCGGTATCCATTACATAAATCCTCTCACCGGCGAGGATGGGCCGGTACCGATCCAGCGGACATTGGATAAGGAGCTATGCCATGTTTCACGAAATTATGGTTGCATATGACGAGTCGCCCGAATCGGGCAGAGCGCTTGAGGAGGCGATCCTCCTAGCCGGCACGCTGAAGGCGCACCTGAGTATTGTCACCGTCCTCGAACCGCCTCCCAGTTATTTCTCCTGGGCCATGTCCGCTCTCCCGTTGATTGAATGGTCTGAAAAGAAAAGGGCGAAGTATATGTCTCTCCAAGCAAGTGCTATACGCCAAGCCGGGGATGCGGGACTGGCTGTTGATGCTGAGCTTGTCAATGGCGATGAAGTAGACAGCATCATCGATTGTGCTAAGAAGTACCATGCGGATCTCCTCGTCATGGGCATGCCTCATCATCTGTTGCTCACAGGAAGCACATCGAAAGAGATCGCCCAACGATCCCCCTGCGCACTCATGGGGATTCGTTAGGTGGCCGCCCCCAACCGTGCTACATGTTCCGGTGATCTGCGAATGTCTCCTGCGATCGAAGGCGGAACGACCGAGAATGAGTTCCATGAAGCCGATGCAGTCCTGATAGCGAAGGCGTTAGGCGATCCCATTCGCTTGCGGACCTACAGCGAGATCGCGCAGCACCAGGAAATCTGTGCCGGCGAGCTGCGCGTTTGTGAGATCGTCACGCCCGCCACGGTCTCTCATCATCTTCAGACCCTGAGCCGGGCCGGCCTGGTTTCCTCCCACCGTAAAGGACAACACATTCTCTACCGGGCAATTCCGGGCCGGCTCGCTGCATACCGTCGCTATCTCACCAGACTCGACAAGCGGACGGCCAATCGTGCTTAGCGACAAGTAGTCGCATTTCCAGCGGGTACTCGGACCTTAGTGTTTTCGCATGGGAATTGCCGAATCTCACCGAATGGGTCGCCCTATAAGGGGCGCGGACCGAACGATAGCATGGCGTTACCATGCTATCGCCGCGAGGAAATCCTGCATTGCAGCCGCGATGTCTACCACATGCGTCTCTGTTGCGAAATGTCCAGTATCCAGAAATTGAACCAAAGCGTTCGGATTGTCTCTTCTGTATGCATCTGCGCCTGCTGGAATGAAGAAAGGATCATGCTTTCCCCAGATTGCCAGCAAGGGAGGTTGTGCCTTGCGGAAATACTCTTGAAATGCAGGGTACAGTTTCACGTTGTTCGCATAGTCGAGAAACAGGTCTAACTGAATCTCCATGTTCCCAGGACGTGTGATCATTGCGACATCGAGCGTATAGCCCTCCGGCGCAATGACTGCGGGATCTGGAACCCCATAGGTATATTGCGAACGTATTCCGTCAGGGCCAAGTTCGTTGCGGACGGCGTCCCGATTCTGAGGTGTCGGATCTAGCCAGTACCGTTGGATCGGTGCCCAGGCATCGCCCAGTCCTTCTTCGTAGGCGTTACCGTTCTGCGAGATGATCGCGGCGATTCGTTCAGGATGAGCCATGGCCATCCGGAAACCCGTGGGGGCACCATAGTCGAAGACGTAGATCGCATAACGCTTCAGCTGCAGTGCATCCGTGAAGGCCAGGATCGATCGTGCCAACGCGTCAAAGGTGTAGACGTACTTCCGATCCTCGGGCACTTCCGTGAAGCCGAAGCCCGGCAGGTCCGGCGCAATCACTCGATAACGACCTGCCAAACGTGGCATCAACTCGCGGTACATGAACGACGATGCTGGGAAGCCATGTAGCAGCAGTACTACCGGAGCGTTCGGTGGACCGGACTCGCGGTAGAAGACGGTGATGCCGTCCACTTCAATCCTGTGAACCGATGTATGCGGCAGTGCGCTCGTGGCAGGTGTTTGAGACGTGTCAACTACAGGAGATGTACTCATGGCTGCGATTGGTCCTCCGCATTGCGTTAGAAAGTTTCGGCGAATCAAAAGATCTCTATGCACTCAATTCGATGTTTTGGGGCTTCCTTATGCTCCACAAAATCGATGCAGCCAGGTAGCACTCCACAGCGCTACGCTCAACTCTCCAGGGGCAACAATCCTTAGTCCTGGCGCCGCGATACAACCCGTCTGTTCATCAATGGTCGGTTGCCTTGATATTGCTGGAACTGCCTAAGAGTTCTTCAGCGAGTCCAGCAGCGATGGCTTGCATAGCCTCCGCTTTCGGATGAAACGGGACAGGACCTGAAGATGAAAGGTGTTCTGGAAACTGGAAGCCAAAAACCCATGGCTGAGCAGAGCACACGTCATGTCCGCGCGTGAGCTGGGATGCTTGAACGAGGCCGGAATCAGTCCGCCATGCAGTCTCCGCTGTAATTGCGTTGAGACGCATCGCAAGCTCCCGGCCTGCATCGGCCTCCTGCGACGACAAACGCAGTTGATTGCAGGTGCCACTCTGGGGAAGTACATCAGCGTAATCGACCAGAACCACGCGCGCTCCCGGAGCCCGTCGATGGACCTCATCGACGATGTTCTTCAACTGAACAGGCAGCCCGGCAATGGCCTCTTCGATTTCGGCACTCGCGGTCTCCCGGCAGAGTCCGAGTAAACGCGCCAAGACAGGCACATGTACTGGGTCGTTGGCGCAAGCCCAGGCGCCGAGATTTCCTAGATAAGCCACATCATTGCCACCGATGGTCACCGTTACGAGTTTGGTTGTCTCGCGCACGGCGTCTATCTGTGCCGGCTGGAAGAACTGCCCACCCTCCAGAACATCGTGCGAGGTTGCGCCTGAGCAGGTCACGTCGATCAAGCGAAGCCTGGCGTGTTCTGCAAAGAGATGAGGGTAGTTCACGCGGGAGCGAAAACACGGCAGATAGCTGCCTGCAGCCTGCTCGCCATCTCCGGGGCCTGCGGCGAAGGAGCTACCAAGGGCAACATACTCGGGATCTCCCGGAGGTATGCGAGCTGCGTGGTGTATCAGAACTCCCCCGAAAAGCAAAAGTATCGACACCACGGCTCCAGTTCTCATCCAGGGACTCTTCCGCGGTGCGGGAATCTGATTCTCCGCTGTCATTGGAGAGCTTCCGCATTCCAGAGTGGCGCGCCATGATTCGCCTTTCGCAAGTCCTTCGCGACCTTCTGCGCAAGAGAGGTCGCCGCATTCAGACTCTCCCGGTCACCGCGGCGTGAGGTGCTGTAGATTCTATCGAGTACGACGGTTCCGTCAGGTCCCTTAACTACGACATGGGCCTGCACATGGGTGACGTCAGCGAACAAGCCGATGGGGCCAGTCATTGTTCGCACCATCGCATTGCCTTTCGCAACACTTTGCATCGTGATGGAAACGGTTTCAGCTCCGCAAGCAAGCTTTTCGTCAGTACCACGAAGGACCGTCGTGGACGGCCACTGACGGCGAACGTTGTCGACGAGGTGTTCGTATACGAGGGCTCCGTATTCGGGTGCCGAAACATCCGCATCGCTCATAACAATACGAATCGCAGAGTTGGCCAGGGAACCCGTATTGCATGACGTGTCACGGGGCAGGACCCTCTCCGCATTGACACCTCCTGAAATCCACTCCTGCGCATTCGCGGCTTCCGCGCGCGGCATGATAAAGACGGCCTCATGAAGGCCATTTGCGGAATCCGCATAGCGAATGGTCAGAATACCGACATTGCGCTGCGTGAATGTACCCAGCAGAGCACCGCCTCCGTAGGGCACCGCGGCGCGCGCGATTTTGCCTGCCGTTCCTCCGGTTTCCACACGCTCACTTCCAAATATGACCGATTTCACCTGCCGCCGGAACAACACGACCCGTTGACTGGAATCGACAAATGAAAGAGTGTCCTCAGTGAGCACCAGCTCACCCTTGGCATTTTGAGTCGCGTTGCCAAAACCAATGACATGCTTGACCTGTGCCCAATGGCCGCCAGAGAGCGTAGCCGCCATAGGTATGCTCATCCCACCTAAACACAGCGCCACCAACAACCTTCTTAGAACTGCCACAGTAACCTCCCACTTGCGCCATACGGCGCCGGCCGCACCAAAATCCGATATATACAAACCGGATAGACGGCTTGTAACATAACAAGAGATGCAGAACGACTGCACTCCGATGCGGAGAACATCCCAAAATGGCAAAGAAAACCTTCGAAGTATCCGAGCCGCATGAACGCCGGTCACAAGAAGAACGATCGAGCGCGACACAGCTTCAGATTTTGCGGGCAGCAACCGAGATCCTATTTGCGGAAGGATATGCGGCAGCGACCACCCAACGGATAGCAGCGCATGCCGGAGTCAGCCGTGGCGCCATGCTCCATCATTTCCCGTCCAAGGTGGATCTGATGGTGGCGGTGTTTCAGTCGGCGCACGACGCAGACACGGCTTATCTGCGTGAGCATCTCGAAAAGGTTGAACTTCCGTTCGATCGAGTTGCGTCGCTTCCGAAACTCACATGGAACGCGTTGAGCGGACCATCCGGAATCGCAGCCCTCGAAATCATGATGGCGTCGCGGAGCGATCACGATCTGGCTCAGGCGTTGGAGTCCGTTCAGACCCAGATCGAAGCGGAATCCCAAGAGCGTGTGGCTGAGTTAATGCATTCCGCGGGCCTCACGGTTGACGATGCAAGCAGGGAACTGGTTACGCTCGTCGTGGCGGCAATCCGCGGACTCTCTATTCAGGCCATGTTCAGAAAAGAGTCTCGCGGCGCGCCTGCAGCTTTGCGCGTGCTTCAATCTCTTGTTGAAACCCAGCTCTTGAAAGGGAATCGAGGATACGGCGTTGAGACCAAGTCGAAGCGACGCGTCCCAACTCCACCTCCGAAAGCAACCCCGCAGTAGCTCCCCACCTCGGAAGCCTACGAGGTCACCTTTTTCTGGCGCTTTGAAGCACGGCGTGGACGGGCTTCTACTGGAGCCGCTTCTTTGAAGAGGCCAGCGAGAAGTTCGTACGAGCGAAGTCGCGCAGCCGAATCGGTCATCATGTCCTGAATCACAAACTCGTCCACCAAGAAGTCTTCGCTGATCGCGGTTAGTTGTTCCGCCACCTGCTCAAAGGTGCCCGCAATATAGCGAGGCGGAAGATAATGGCCTCGTTGATATTTCTCTACCGTAGGAATACCTCCGAGCATCTTCACTGCTTCGGCCGGTGAAGGCAGGACAAACTGCAACTTGCCTTCACCCAAATAGCGGTACCCGATCTGCACCGGGGCAATCTGCCGTCGCGCCTCCAGTTCGGTATCAGCACAAACGACGTGGAGCCCCAGCCGTGTTTCGGGCGATTGCACCCCGGCCGATCCCGAAGCAGGGTGGAAGGAGTCTCTATAGAGTTCGACGCACTCCCGCGTTTGATACTGATTGAAGAAGCTCGCGAACACGTACCGAAGGCCGAGCAGGCCCGCCGCGCGCGCACTCCAGGGGCTTGTGCCCGTGAGATGAAGTTGCGGGCGGGACTCGATGCTATGAATTGGAATCGTGCCCAAAATCGAGTCTGCTTCGAAGGAATCCTGCAGCCAGTCCACGATCTCGGTGAGTTGCTCGCTTGAGTCTGGATGGAATGGCTTGGAGCGATCTTGTTGCAAGGTAAGGTCGATGACTGGGCCAGTCGTTGCGCGGCCGATGCCAAGATCGATTCTTCCGGGATAGAGCTCATTGAGCGTACAAAATGTCTCCGCTACCCGATATGCGCTGTAATGGTTGAGAAGCACAGAGCCAGAGCCGATACGTATCGTCTGTGTGCGGGCGGCGGCAGCAGCCATCAGGACGTCCGGAGATCGGCCAACGAGCGCCTTTCCGTGATGCTCGGAGAACCAGATCCTCTCATAGCCAAGTTGTTCCGCAAATACAGCGAGATGGAGACTGTGTTCGAGCGCTTGCGCTGGCGTTTCGCCTGGTTGAACGACGGCAAGATCGACGATGGACAGTTTCATCGCGCGAGGCCCTCGGCAAAGATGCCGTTGCGATCACGCGTCCACAAAGAGATACTGGCTTCGTTGAGACGCACATAGTATTCGTTTCCGGCGGCCTTCGAGTCACGGAGTGACTGACGGGCGCTCTTGAGAGCAGCCTCTCTGTCCCCCAATTTGGCTTCGATCAGCGATTTGAGTCGGGAATAGAAGTACGGCTTCCGCTCATTCATATCAAGCGCGGCGTTGATGCGGAGGAGTGCGCCGGGCAGGTCTCCAGAATCGTAATAAAACTTCGTTGCAGAGTAGTAGTCATTAATCGAAACGCCCCCAGTCACAAGCTCGTCTTCTTCAAGTGCGTTTCGCTGCAATGGCATTTCGAACGGCACCGATACACCAGTGTTGTCCCATGCGATCTGCAACTCGCCTTCGAAGTGACTCGTCTGCTCAATGGAGATTGTCAGCGCTTCCACAGTGCGTTCAAACGTATAGCTGGGAACTTCGACCGCGAGAGCTTCCTTGCCCTCGTCCCATTTTCTCGGCAGGCCAAAGTTCGTAAACTCGGAATAGAAGATTACGACCCAGCGCTCCGGTCCCGGAACGGTAAATAACGCATACTTGCCGCTCCTGAGGAGGCCTCCGGCGATCTCCAAGTCCCGGCTCAGGAAAACTGTGGTGTTTCCGTTCGCCCCGGTGCGCCAAACTCGCCCAAAGGGCACTACTTCCCCAAAGATTGTTCGCCCACGCTTGAGCGGTTGCGAGTATTCGATCTCGATGTCCGTCACATCGGACGGGCTAAACACAGTGATAGCGCTGACTGACCTATTCATGCGTACTCCATACGCCCAGCAGTTGGTGTGTTGCCTCATTTCTATATCGAACGACACAAAAATAGTGACAAACTCACACGGCCAAATGTCTAATAGACTAGTGATCGACACAGAAAGGTTCAAAATATGGCGCAGCGAGGTCGTCCAAGGGAATTTGATCGAGACGAGGCCTTGGGGAAAGCCATGTTGCTCTTCTGGGAAAAAGGGTATCCGGCCACGTCCATCCAGGATCTTTGCGCCGTGATGAAAGTGGGGTCGCCCAGCCTGTATGCCGCCTTCGAGAGCAAGCAAAAGTTATTTTGTGAAGCGGTCGAGTTCTACGTACGAACCATGATCCCGCAAATATGGGACGAACTTGAAACATCATCAACGGCTCGCGAGGGAATCGCCGCGTTGCTGGAAAACTCTGCGAAATGCCTATCTGCCTCATCGAGACCACGAGGCTGTATGCTCACCGTCTGCTCCGCGCCGGAAGACCCGACGAGTGTTGGAGCCAAGTTGCTCCTGTCGCAAGCGAAAATAGCCAGACAGAGATTGCTCCGTCGCTTGCGGCGCGGAGCGCTCGAGGGAGAATTCGGCCCCGAAACAGACCTGCCCCGCATGGCCCGTTTTTATCAAAGCATCCATCAGGGGATGTCTGTTCAAGCGCGAGACGGAGCGAGTGTGGGAGTTCTATTGGATTTGGCAACGACCGCGGTCAAAGCTTGGGAATCTGTGGCATCGACTTCCTGACTGCGGCTGGGCTGTTGTCCTGCCAGAGGTTTTCGAGGATGTGGCTGTCCCCAGTTTGGGCGTCAGCTATGGCGAACATTCTGAGGCGGCAGTCAGAACGTGCCTTAAGGATGTGCAGAATTCTTGTCTTGAGGTCACGAAGTGGCAAGACGTCTGACTCAACGGCTGAGGCCCATCGAGCGCGAACTTGTCGCCGAAATCCAGTACCGCCGGGGACTGCCGCCGGGTGACCCCGGTCGTGTCCCTCTGGACGACCCGGTCGAACTCGTCAATTACTTCATCGAGACGAAGCACGGCCATGCCCGACTTCGCTCAGCCGTTCTGGCAGCAGAGATTGGCGTAGACCTGCGGAGACTTGAACGCAATTTCAAGACAAGATACGGCAGGAACGTGCGCCAGCGCCAGGTAGAGGTGAGGCTAGACTTCGCACTGTTCTTGCTAGGGTTCTTCCCTCGACAACGAATTGCCGATGTTGCCAAGACGCTGGGTTACACAGACGTGCGGAACTTCAACCGGTTCTTCCAGGAACACATGGGGATGTCGCCAACGGATTGGTGGCGTCGGCAGCAGGATGGGGACAGCCGCCCGTCCGCGATCCAACCCGTAAGACCAGAGATCGACCAGGCATCAGAACGACGAGTAGATTGTAGCGATTGTTTGACTTGTGGACCTGGCGAAGGTTGAGTCAACTGAGACTCCAGACATCCAATGGTTCACGCCATCTCTGGTATTCGAAGTGATGGTGAATATAGCAATGCACCCATTGTCCGCCGAAGTAGATCGCCGGCACGAGAATCGCCAGCAGCGCGAGGGCGCATAAGGCATTGACGGCAATCTCTGATGCTGTCGGCCGATCGTTCACCCCTAGAGGTGCGCCGCAGTGCGGGCAGCGGTCACTCTCCATATGGGTTTCCGTCCTCGGGGAACGCGTCATCCGGTTCAAGATCAACTTGATAGCGGTCTTCATCTTCCGTCTCATCGTCTTCGTCTCCTTCATCGTTTTCTTCTCCATTTCGTGCTTCAAACGCAGCTCGTTCTTTCTTGTCTCTGCGGACATCCAAGAGCTGGCTGCCAACCGTATGTTTGGGCGAGTAGCAGTACTGGACGTAGGCTTCGAACAGTGAGAGGTTGCGCGCCCCTCGCGCGAGAAGCTTTGGAAGATGGCGTTTATAGAGCTGCGCCAACGCTTCAGGCGTAATGATGTAATTGCGTTTCTGCCCATGAATCTGGATCGTCGCCTGGAGCCAACCCTGATCGATCCAATAGTGAATTTCGGATTTGCGAATCCGCAGGGCGGCAGAGAGGCTATCGAGCGAGAAGAGGTCGCAACGAATCTCACGAAGACTGAGGTGATTGCGGCGTAGCATCCCTCGAAGAGACTCTGGACTCCGATGTAGCCTCTCAGCTACTTCGTTGACTGAGTATTTGACAAGTTCCTCGCGTGCGTTCTCTTTCTCCTCGTCGGTCCAAGGGCGGTAGTCCGTGCTCTTCTTCAGCCCCCGCTGGATGACGAAACGCCAGCATTGATCCTTCGTGTGGCCGCTGTGCCGCTGCAAGCGCACGACCAGCTCCTCAAGCTTGTTGCCTGACAATACCTTCGCCTGCTGGGCCATTGCATAGGCTTCCGGGCTCCAGTCCAGGCTGGCTCTCGACGAATTCAGATGGCTGCTCATGCGAGTTCAGGGAGGCACAATTGGAAGAGAACCCCCCGACGCAATAGCACCGCCTAAAACCAGAAAACCGAACACGTCAATCTGGAAAAAATGGATGAATTGTGGATATCGGAGCAATTTTGCGGTAATGTGGGCTTACAACATCGGCACGCGCACGACGCGGGCCGTTCGACAAGGCTACTGTGGGCTAACTTATGTTTTCCCCCTCCCCGTCCGATCTGGTCTGGGTCATAGGTTTCACGCCTCAGGGCCGCTGGATCGCACCCATTGTGCGTGCTGCCGTGAGAGTCGAATGGCAGAAGGCACAGCAGATGGCTGTCTCACAGTTGGGTGACGAGACACTGGCGCCTGAACTCATGGAACTTGCGATTCAACAGACGGCGGAATATCTCGCCGATCGCCCCCCTACCAGCGTCGAGGAGACGCGCACAATACTCTCGCGCTTTTATCGCAATGCAGTACGACGCAAGGCGCGCACATACCAACGGATATTTTTCAGGGGAGCTTCAAGAGACATTGAATATTGCACTCCTCCGACGAAGTCTTTTGGAAGTGCCGTCGAGGCAGAGATTGATCTGGATACGCTGCTCGACGACACAGATCCGGATTTACAACTCGCCATGCTGATGCGCTATGGTGCTCGTGGCAGTTGGAAAGACGTGGCGAAAGAGACAGCAAAATCAATCGACGCAATTCGGATGGGCTGCCGGCGCGAAGTGAACCGCATCCGGAAGAGATTCGGAATTCGAGATCGCACCAAGTAAGCATGGTTCGCGGGTCTGAAAATCCGGGAAAGGAATCAGTGAGCAATTTTCCAAAGTTTGCGGAGGACGATGAGAACGACACTCTCCTGTTCAGCAGGTGGGAAGAGCACGTCCTCAACAACTGTCCGAATCCGGAGCGCATCGGATGCCCTGATTACGAGACTTTGAAGACCTTTGTCGAAACGCCTCGCAAGGTTGGGCTGCCGGAACTTCATGGTGACCACATTACCCACTGCAGCGAATGCACGCGTGAATTGATAGAACTGCGACGACTCCGCGAGGAGCGGCTCAACCAGCCTGCCCAAGTGCCGCAGACGCGCAGCTGGTGGGGCTGGAGACCGGCGGTCGCTGTAGTCTCGCTTTGTCTGATGCTCGTTGCGGCAACCATGGTTTGGATCAACCAGGATGCGAAATCGAAAGGGCCGGTTCCGGAAGATGGGATTGCCGAGGTAACGGTCGACTTAAGCGCAGACGGGGTCGTTCGAGATTCAGAAGGATCGAGCGTCGACAAACTCATCTCGTTGCCGAGAAGGCTTGTCGACCTTCATTTGATTCTGCCCTACTACAGTCCCGCAGGAGACTATCGGGTCATGGTCGCTCAAGGCCGCAACTCCCCGCCGGTCCGTCTGGGCCAGGCGATAGCGACGTCCCAAGCGGCTCGTACTGAGCTTCGTGTGCGGCTGGATCTGCGCGATCTACGCCCCGGACGCTACTATCTGGGGACCAAGCATGACGGAGAAGCAACGACGTACTTCTATCCGTTCACTGTTGGTTAGAGGCTTTCGAGACCCTCGACGGCCCTGACTTCCTGGCCACTCTTCTGCGCGGGAGTCTGGGCGATTTTGGAAGGATCGGCGGCATGAGCCGTTCCGCCCTGGAATCAAAAAGGTCGCGGACCTCAACTCTGTAGAAAACCGCGATTGGTTCCAGTCTGTGCCATTTTGGAAATGACTTACCGTTTTCGATCTGAGAAGCGCTATGTATGGAGATCTCCACCGCGGCAGCGAACTCTTCCATCGTCTTTCCAGACAACCGACGAAGCTCAGAAATCCGTTCACCAAATTTTTCAATTACAGTCTTTTCAGGGGCTCGCTTCACACCTCAAGTGTTTACGAGCAACGCATCATACGGAATCATGTACGACCTACAGTAGCATGATGTAGTACCTACAGTTTCGACAGAAACTGTGTTCTAATTGTTCCAGATCGAGGCCCTACGGAGCCTGCCCAGCACGCGATCAGAACATCTCAGAATCTAAGATCAGGCATCCAGCCTGGCCGTGCTGAGACGAAGCCCACTGAGCTGACTCTCCCAGGTCTGTTGTCAGAGCTCACTCGGTCCAGATGATGGCCACAATCCTGAGAGTCTGACTACGTGATCTTAGGGTTGCAAGCGACCCCACTGGAAAATCATGTTCCGCGGGGCCAAGATCGATAGCCGAGCGTTTCGGCGATCGTTCGACCGGAATTCAACTTGCTTTGAGGTGCCTTTTGTCGCGAGGCCTTACACTTATCGCAGAGCAAATCTACGCGAACTTCAGCACTAGCCCTGCGCTCGCGTTCCGGTTTGTTTCTATCCAGTTTTCGGCCAAGACGTCGGCAGTTCGCACTCGGCTCCCCCGCCCGGGGCGTCCCTGGTCAGATTATGCGGATTCGATTGATATCTGGGCCGTTTTGTCTTACATAGGAATGCGGCAGCTTACCCCAACGCGTCTTCTTGCCTTTGCGGTCACAGTATTTCTGCTGTCGGCTCAAGAGGGTCTCACGTCAAGGATTTTGGGAATCGATAACGACCGGACGTACCACTCCGGCTGGTTGACGCCGTCTATACACATAGCTGAAACGCCGATTCCCGCGACAACCGGATTTCCAAAGTGAGCGATTCAGAGCGAAGTAGGAAGCTCGCACGATTCGCCGGCTCTCATGAAGCCAGAGCGGCCGCTGGTTTGAATCGCGGCTCTGGCTTTCAGCGGTTCTTTGCGACCTCAAGATTCGGGCTCTTCCTGTCGTGGAGAGAGTTTGCCAAGCCTCCCAACGCCTGGGTCGTCGTCGCCTTGGTGGTCCTCGCAATTCTCGTTGCGCTCTCGATCTACTGGTTGGTGTCGAGACATACCCGAAAGCGCCTGCGTGCCCTGTCGAACGCGATGGAGCAATTTGTCACAAATGGGTTTCAAGGAGTGGTATCGTTCGGCCCCAACCGCACGGTCCAATCGTTTCCAGATCACGTGAGAGAGAAGTTCTTTCCCTGGCGGGAGATTGATCAGGTTGAAGCCAACGCAGAACTCATGGCGAGCGCTATGCAAGAGAGCAAGCGGAGCATGATGGTACGGGAGCGTGAACATCTTGACTGGCTCGCCTTTCTCTGTCACGATCTCGGCGCGCCGCTGCTGCGTGTTCTTACCCGAATCGAGGCGCTTGAATACAACGAAGAGTTGACGCCGAAGGATGCGGAGAAGGTACTCGAATCGGCTCATATTGAGATCACGCACATGGCGCAGCTCATCGCTTCCGTGAACGATTTCGCTCAGGCGGAGATCGATGTAGAGCGGCAGTTTGAGGAGGTTCTGCTGAATCCCATCCTTGAATACATCATCCAGGTGTTCGAGTTCGACGCCTCCCGTAAGAGCATCGAACTCGACCTGCGAATTGTTCCCGGTATCGGCCCTGTCCGGGTCGAAAAGCTTCTCATCCGAAGAGCCATCGAAAACCTGATTTCAAATGCGATTCGATTTACTCCAGTGGGAGGCCTTATTTCGGTTCGTGCCGAGCGACACGAAGACATGGTCTATATCTCGGTCGCCGACACGGGTGCGGGTATACCAGCCGATGAGATTGACCGAATCTTTGAATTCCGGTATCGGGGCAAAGTCCAACAAGATTCAGCACGATGCGGGTCCCTGGGACTGGGACTTGCGCTGGTGCGCCGTGTGGCTGAGCTTCACCGCGGCAGCGTTGCCGCGAGAAATCTCGATCCGGAAGGCGCGGAGTTTGTGATCTCGATCCCCGCAGAACACCACCAGGCTGTCACTCAATAACGGAGCGTAAGCATTTTGGGAAGCCTCATGCGCACGCCCCCGCGCTCTGCTCGATGACCTGTGCCGCCCGATTCATCTGCCGCGCGAGTATCCTGGCGTAGCTTTGGGACTGCGGCCGGTGAAGGCTGTCGGCGGTCAACCACTCGCGCCTGCAGCACAAGGTTGAGGCCAGCCCAATAAGTGGCACCAGAGTCGAAGCGTAGAGAAAATCGGCAGCGGGAATGATGTCTTCCCATACTTGCTGATAGGACAGCTTGAACTGAGTTGCCAACGTCGCGGCCTCGTCCATCTGCGCAACCTGGATGCGGATCTGCTCGAACGTCATCAGGGGATTCCCGACGCTCGCCTCGGCCCAGTCGGTGAAGACGCACCCACGGCTGCCAATGAGCACGTTTTGCAGGTTGACGTCGCAATGCACGAGCGCGTCTGGGATGCCGATGTCCTCCAACCTGAAGCTGGCCTCTTCGATGAGCCTGGCGACTTTGCGGATTCGCGAGGCGGGGATTCGAGTACCGATGGCCTCGTCTTGCATACTCATCGCCTCCTCCAGATACGGGGTAAGCTCAGGTAATTCGGCTCGCAGCGCCGGCATCCGGTGATCGTGGCAACCGCTGGTGAGCAATTCCGGAACGTGCTTGATGCTGGCCCTCTGAAGTTCCGCAATGCGCCGAACAACACGAAAGAGATCGGCCGCCTCGAAGGAAGCACGGTCAGAGAGAGGAGTTCCTGCGTTCCGCATTAGCCAAGCATTCCATTTCTTGTGGCAACCTACGACCTCGGGAAGGTAGGGGGGAAACAAGGAGGCCAAAGTCTCGGTAATCCTGCTTTCGTTGGCGTGGCGCGATCCGGACGCCTTGAACCAATAGTCATGATCTTCTCCGCCCGCGAAATGCAAAAGGGTGGAGTTCGCGGAGCCATTGAGTTGCTGGATGCCGGACTCGAATCGGGCGCGATCTATGCCTGTGATCTCGCTCACCCAGTCCAGCACCTCGTGGACCCACCCCAGGCGCGAGAACGTACCCCTGCCTGTATCGCCCCGCGACAGGAGCGTCTCGATTGTGCACCGGGAGTGAAGGGTGAGAGAGGGATCGGAGATTTCGTCGACGGTCCCCCAGAAGTATTCTTTAGGCCAGCGCTGTGACTTCTCGTCGTCGATCATCTCGACAAGCACAATGCCGCCCGCACCGGGACGCTCGCCCAAGAAGTCCAGCACAATGCCGCGACAGTTCCACTTACGCAGGATGAAATCAGTTATCTCCTTCGCGGCTCGTGTCCAGCGAGGAACAGGGAGCCGCGGGAGATAAGTATGTAATCCGTTCTTTTCAAGAAGCACACGCCTGGGAGAAGGTGATAGAAGGACCAATCGGTAACAATCGAATTGGGGGCTAGAGCATGGCATCAGCAGATAGGTCTATGCCACCGTCCGGTCGTTTGCCGGAGCGTCGAGCGGCCTAGTCGTTGACTCAAACTCAAATCGAGTTTGCCACCGCACGCACTTGATGGCAATTCGTAGAAGTCGACGTTTTTGCGGAATACTTTTAGGGGAACAGCCCTTTCGATTGCTCGCCGCGTAACTGTATCAGCGGCGAATCCTACGATCTTTCACGCGTTTCATCGATTCCTTGAACCCAACCCGGAGTTCGATTTCCCGCATCAACCTGGAAGGAGGCAGTTCAAGCTCTTCGCAGAGATTAAACAAAGCGGTAATCGAAGGACTTCTCCGGCCCCTCTCCAGCAGGCTGATGTAGGTTCGATCGTATCCGGACCTATAGGCAAGCTCGTCCTGGCTAATGCCTTGCTCTTCGCGACGCTCTCTCAATATTCCACGGAGCACATCCATCAGGCTCGGAACCGAATTGTTCGCTGAGGCCATTGGAACTCCAGTATCTCTTGACGAAGACAATTGTACGGCGGACAATTGTCTACATCGTTTTCGTCTTGGAAGTGGGGAGCCGCGTAAGCCGGATATCCTCGGTTGGAACCATCGTTTTGATTCCGGGAGCAGAGGACCGTCATGCGAAGCACTATTAGGAACAGGAAACCGCCCTCCGCCGCGACTGTGGCGCGTATGGCGGCGAACGCTGAGGACGTCTATCGTTTTCTCAGCGAGCAGGCATCTGGGGTGAGACGCAACGGACAGATAGACGTTCCTCTGCCCGTTGCAATGCTGAAAGAGATCCGTGCCTTGGCTTCCGAGCTGAACATTGAAACGGAGGCGTTGGTAGCCACTTTGCTTCGCCAGGGTATGAACCAGCATTATGCCGGGAACGTTCGACGGACAGCCAGGCAGGCCGGTAAGAGGCGAGGTCGGTCTGCCGTTTCAGTGCTCAGCATCTTCGCAGCATCCGACGCGCGATGAGTTTCTTGTCGCCGCGGTCCTGACGCCAGGGCATTTCCCGCCAACACAGGGGTCAGAGGGAGGACACGACTTCGATCGCTCGTTCCATCTGAGGGTCTTTCCCTTCGCGGGCTAGTTCGGGATCGAAGGGCACTTCGACGTCGGGCATGATGGGAGATCCTTCAAGTATCCAGCCGCGGGCCGTGCGATATGCGCCAACAGGAATGGCGACTTTGTAGCCACCGGGGAGTTTGAAGTCATCTCCATCGAGAAGACGTCCTGATGTGGCTTCCCCAACAAGAACGGCAAGCTGGTTTTCACGGGCGAATGCGACGATCATTTCACTCGCGCTTGCGGTATGGCGATCGACCAGGAGCGCAACGCGGCCATGAAAAGGCTCAGCCTTCGGCCTCTCGGTTCGCAGAAGCACAGGTTTGACAGGCAGCCTGTAATGCAAGGCTACCAAGCGCCAGCCAAACTTCAGGAGGAGCATCTTTAGGGCTAGTTGCTGACTGGGGATCTTGTCATAGACCGGAAAGTGGTCCTGGTTTGCAGAGATTCCAAGTTGGCAGCGATGGAGGCTATATCCGATCGGCAGTCGTTTGGATGTAAGCAGGCTCATGACCCGCACAACAGCCGCCCCACCTCCGCTATTTCCGCGCAAATCGATGATGAGCCGTTCGACCGGATTCAACTGGTCGACTGCAGTAGAAATCTCGTTCGCTACTTCGAGACCAACAATGCCTGGGAACATCGAGATTCTGATGTACCCAATGTCATCCCGAAGCCGTCGATGAACCACAAGCGCCGGCTCGACATGCGGAAGCTGAAACTTCTTTTGAACCGGCGCGGGTATGTTGAGTTGCCGTGTGGCAACATCGGAGTTGCTCGTCAGTACTTCCACCTTAAGCGAAGAGCCCAGTGGGAAAATAGGGTGTTCTGGAGGGCGATATTCTCTTCCGTCGACTGACAGCAAGATATCTCCCGGCCGAATTCCGGCATTTCCTCCCGGCCCGCCTGCATGAACATCCTGAAAGACCCAATGATCGCGGCCCACAAATGGAATCGAGGTGTAGCACGCGCATATAGCCATCCTTGCGGAGGCGCGTTTCGGACGCTCACGATAGAAGCCCACATGGGAGGATTTCAATTCCCTAAGCAGCTCCGTCACCTCGATCTCAAACTTCTCTTCTGTCGGGGCATTCACAATTGCCTCGTGATGGTTGGCCACGGCGGCGGGCCAGTCGACTCCACGCATCGCTGGGTCGTAAAAGCGCTGCGCCATTATCTCCGACAGTGCTCTGAGCACCTCCGCTCGTTGGTCCCGAGTGAGTTCCTTTGGTGGCATGTCCACTTTTCTTTTCAAGATTTAGCTCCCGACAGCATCAGAGTATTCCGGATGGATCGCCGCTGATTTCAAAACCGGCCCAGTAATACGGAGAGAGACCAGCCCGGACCAATTCGAGCTGTGCGTCGCGGAGCGCGGCTGCCTTATCGCTGCGGTGCGACAGGTTCTGGTAAAACACCGTCATTAGCCGCTCGGCCGTCCGGTCCTGAAGTTCCCACAGTGTCGAGACAACGCTCTCGGCGCCGGCCTCAATGAATGCGTTTCCCAGGTTCTCAACGTCCGACTCCCCAATCGGCCCCACGCCGGTGTTACATGCCGAGAGCGTAACCAGGCGGGCCTTAAGACGCAGATTTCTAATCTCTCGCACTTCGAGCAGCCCATCATCCGGCCCTTTTTCCTCTGGGGAGAAGACCAAGGCAGAACGATCGGGATACTCGAGGTTGACAGTCCCATGAAGCGCCAGATGGAGGACACGATACTGAACCAATGGAAGGCCTTTGAATCTGGTTTCCGTGGCATCGGTTCCCACAAGCACCGTGCTGGAGGCTGGAAATTCGTGGGCTATCGTCTCCACTTCTGCTTTGGTCTCGGGAAGCGGTGAAGGTTGCTGGTCGCGGAGAAAGGCAATCGATTTCAGAAACACGCTCGGTTTTGTCGACGGTCCAGCCCCTGCCGCGACTCCGACGTACTGGAGCGGGTCCTGAAGCGTCGCATCCTCCCGGTCGCGGAGGAGGCAAAGGACGGTGGAGGATGGACTGGCGCTCACGACATGGTCAGCCAAGATATAGGAACTCTGGTCCATGAGAGCTGAGAACGGCAGCAGATGGAGCTGCCCATCGGGAATCACGATCACCGAGGTGTTGGTCTTGTACTCCGCAACAGGCGCGAGGAGTTCCTGAAAGAGAGTCGCAGCGAGCGCGGCGTTCATCTGACGGTCATGGATCACCTTCCGGTATCGGAGTGAATCCGCCTCAATGGTGCTTCGTGAGGCAAGCTCGTATTTGCGAACGCTGCGACGCGTGATGGCGAGGACAGACGAGACCGGGTCCGCAAGGACATACTCAAGTACAAGCTCGTTTGGGCGCAGGTGCTCCTGGACGGCCTCGATCGACAATGGCTTCCTGGCGGCGATCGAAGCGAGCGCCGGTCCGCCTGATTGAAGCTCGGCTCGATCAATCTCCTCCTGGAGTTCAGCGGTCACGTTGGGCCGGTTGGTCTCGAGAAGCTTCACGTTCAACTGCATAATGTGTTGCTCTTGCGATGTGGGCTCGTGAGGCAGTACGGGTGCGTGATCTTCGAGTGCCTGAGCCTCGATGCGTCCTCGTGCCTTCTCGACAACTCTGAATGCTCCCGCGATGTCTCCGGATTTCGAGAGCGAGTCGAAATAACCCTTGTAAACGAGACCGAGTTGCGTCAGAAGTTCCCGCTCGACATCCGGCGTGGGTGCGGTGGCTACCAGAGAGTCGATCAGAGTAAGACTCTTCTCGTAAAGAACGCGTGACTCTTTCGTATCTCCGAGCTTGGCAAGAATCCGGGCCTTGATTGCCAGGTTGTGAGGAACAAAGTAGAGCTCATCCGGAAGCTGCTCATTGGCATGGATCGCCTCGTTGATGCTGCGAAGAGCCGAGGGCAAGTCGTTCGCCTGTTCGTATGCCTCGGCTAGTAGCCCGCCCGTTTGGGCGATGCCTCTCCAATAGTTAAGCTTGCGTGCATACTCCAGGGCTTGGGTATACCGCACCTCGGCTTCTATCGGCTTCCCCAAGTCACTGAAGACTTCCCCCTTCGACGTCAATATCTGAAACATGTGGGCGTCGAGGGCAGTTGCCGGTAGCCTGCGAATGGCGTCATCGGCAAGCGATAAAGCATCCTGGTAGCGGTGCAGGCCGCGTAGAGCATCGATCTTCGAGTTCACCGCAATACTTGGGTAGGCGACTCCGCGGGACCGCTCTGCTGTACGGATGGCCTCGTCCAGCACCTTCAAGGCTTCCTCATAACGTTGCAGCTCAACCAGGCCAGCACCATAAACACTGGCGTATCGAACGTGGGCTGCCGGATCGCGAAGACACTCGGAAGCGATCCATGCCCGACGAACAAGTGTCTTGGCAGCTGCGAAGTCGCCTAGAAGAAACGCAGCGATGCCTTGTTCGCCCATTGCGCGGCTCATCAGGAGATAGTGCCCATGCTTCAACGCCAGGTCTTCGACCTGTTGCCATGTCTGGCGGGCCATGGAGGCATCGTAGTTGGTCTCGATCATTCCTTTGATGACCAGAATGCGAAGCCTGGTATCGGGCACCTGCGCTGCGGGAAGAGATTCAGCGCGTTGCAGCTCGAGAAGGAGCCGAGGGAGCGGTTCTGATTCCGCCCGCATGATGAATTGGCTGACGTGAGCATAGAGCGCCGCGTACGTGCGCCCATCCTTGTTGAAGAGCTGCTCCGCTTGCTCATACAGCGGCGTGGCTGCCATCCATTGGTTGTTCCAGGAAAGTTCGTCGGCACGCTCAAGGAGCGCCTCGGCCGTTCCTTTCCGCTGAAGATATCGAGATGCGACGAAGGCGACAACGATGAGGGCAAGGCTGCAAACAATGATGAGGGCCCGGGCTGTCTTGAATCTCGACATGGCAGCACCTGAATACATCAATAAGGCAATGAGGGCGAAGGGTGAGCGTCGCGCTCAGTCCGGTGGGATTGCAGTAGCATCGAACGCGGCACATCCATGTTGATCGTCTGTGCCTTCAGCACAAGTTACCCGACTTCGTAAAACGCGACAATTCGTAGAAGTCGACATCGAGCTGTTGACTCGTTCGAATTGAGGTACTCCATCGAATGGTTGAGGTACTCTCTGCGGCTCGATAGTGAAGAGCATCCGATAGGCCGTACATCCTTCTCTAACTGAAGGCACTGTAAAGAGTTAGCCGCTGTCCCATGCCGGCGTCCCGCGTCGAATTATTTAAGCCGAATCCGAGGCGCTGATCTCTTGTGATTTATTTCGTTTCCCAAAAAAGGAAAATGCCGCTCGTAAACGCTTTAAGGTTATGGAGGAAATTCGTCCGAATCACTGCTGCGATAGACAACAAAGCAGAGGAGCAAACATTTGTAAGATTGAATCGAAAAATTCCATCTGTTATGGTTCACAGGACGCAGAAATAACCAGGCGCAAGTTACTCTAACCGTGCTACGCAAAATCTGCTGTCCTCCGATAGGCCGCCGTTCAGAAGTGGCCTCAGAGAAGTACGAGAGCAGTAGAAATGCTGTTAGCTTCCTCAGCGTCTCGGTCTGATTGCGTTTGTGTCCCAGATCACATTTGAAAGCGACGAAGGACCACTAGAATTCACGGCCTGGTGGTCATGACCATCTGACGAGGTACTTGCTTCTTTTTCATAGGGGTCGCGAACAAAATCTTATTGGCAATGCTTGATACGCTCGTCGCGTCTCAAATCACGTTTGAGATTTTGTTTGAAACGCTGAAGCTGTTCGCGTCACTAACCAGTACCACTTTCTTTACCAATGAGCGCTCATGCGAAAGGTGGCAAGAAAAAGCGGCAGATGGGGCCAGTTCCGGTACGCGCTTGGAATCGTCATTCCCTTGGTTGTGTTCTGGTGTCTTGCAGTCGTGCCATTCTTTCGGCTGAGGCACTATTGGCTTGAGATTGGCCTCGCCCTTAGCGTCGCCGCCGCGGCGTGGCTGGCCGGAACCTTACCGGCGCTGGCCGCGGCCGTCTGCGCGGCATTGTTGTATGCAATGCTCCGGATGATGCACAGCTGGAGTGAGTTTCTCAGAGTGACGTTATTGCTGTGCGTTCTTGCATCGGGCGGTTACGCCATCAGTGCCTTCCGGAAGTGGAGGGGCGAACTGCTTGCGAGAAACGAAGAACTTCAAATCATGCTCGATTGGGTGCGAATCGGTATCGTTCACTTCGGCCTCGACCGAAAAGTCCGCTATTCCAATGCCGCGTTCTGGAGGATGTACGGTCTTGAGCGGGACGAATATCTCGGCAAGTCGCTGCCACTCCCGGAAGATCGGAAGGCAGAATGGACAGCTCTCGAAGATCAACTTCGCAGAGGAGAGCCATTTCTGAATGTGAAGACCACGCGCATGCGGAAGGATGGATCAATGTTTACCGCCTACATCTCCGGAGTACCCCTCTTCGACGAAAACCATGAGCTTTCGGGACTGTTGGGATTGATTATCGAGTCGGATGAGTTGCCCGCGCCGAAGGTCGAGATTGAGGACCTGCTGGTGCTCGCGGATAACAGTAACGAGTTCTTTATGCTGCTCGACACCGATTTGCGTGTCGTTTACGCGAATTCCGTTGTGGCTACCATCGCCGCGAAAGAATTGAATGAGATTCCGGGTACCCACATCCTGGAGTTCTTTGTGGCAGATCAGCGGGCCAAAGCAGAGACTTATTTCCTGGAGTTACTTGAGTCAAAAGCGTACACCGAGCACTATCCAGAGTTGCGAATGAAGAATTTCGCCACAGATACTGACATTCCGATCCAGTTCAAGATATTCCCGATCTATCGGTCGTCGGCTCGTACGCTGGTTTCGATAGCGTGCGTCGGCAAAGACCTCGGAGGAGAGGCAGTGCTACAGGACAGACTGTCCTTGAGCGAGCAGGAGAGGACGGCTTTGTTCGAGAGCATGCCCATCGGCATCGTGAAGGTCAACACCAAGGGCGTCCCGATTGCGTGCAATAAGAAGTTTGAGGAGCTGACAGGCTATTCCGCCGAGGAGGCGATGCGGATGCCGTTTGCATCCCTCGTCCATCCTGATGACCTCACGGCAGGGCGTGAGCTGTTTCTCAAACTGATCACCGGTAAGATCGATCATTACGAGACACCCAAGCGGCTCGTTCACAAGCATGGCAATGTCTTCGAGACCAAGATGACACTCAACCTGATCCGCGACGCTGAAGGAAACCCGGACCACACCATCAGCATGATTGAGCCGATAGTCAATTAGTGCCATGAGGCGCGAGCCGATCTATCTGGCGTTCAGGGACTGGACTCCGAGCTGAATGCGTCCAGATACCTGAGCAGCGGCCGCCTCGGTCCCTTCGGCTTCATCGTCCTTCTCGTACAGGTGTCGATAGAGCTTCGATTCACGGTAGAGGGAGGCGTGTGTACCCTCAGCGACGATTCGCCCTGCATTCAGGAGCACAATGCGATCGACCCACGTGAGCGATCGCAATCGATGCGAGATGACGACCATTGCCTGGCTGTGACGCATGTGATCGATTGCTCGAAGGACGTCGCGCTCCGTGGGCATATCGAGAGCAGAGGTCGATTCATCCAAGACCAAAATGGGCGACTGGCGCAGCAGAGCACGAGCGATCGAGAGACGTTGACGCTCGCCACCCGAGAGGCCCGCGGCCTCCGGTCCAAGTACAGTGTCGAGTCCTTGCGGCTGACGTTTGAGCACGGTCAGCAGCTGGGCCGCGTCGATCACCGCCTCGATCTCCGAATCTGAGGCATTTTGGTCTGCGTAGAGGAGGTTTTCGCGGATCGTGCCCGAGAACAGGACGGGATGTTGCGGAACGTAGCAGACGGCCTGACGAAGTGCGCGGAGTGTGTAGTCGGCCAGGGGTACCTCTTCGAGGCTAACCACCCCGGAGGCCGGATCGGCCATTCGTGCCAACAAGCGGGCAAGCGAGGACTTGCCCGACCCGCTTCTGCCGATCAGGGCCACACGCTCTCCAGGACGAATGGCGAATGAAAGATCACGCAGAACCTGTTTCCCGTTGGAGTAAGCAAACGACACCGAAGTGCAGGCCAGGCCGTGAACGAGTGGCGAGGCCACGGCTGTCATGTTGCCTGAATCCATCACGCTCGGCTGGGTTTCGAGAACGCCACGGACCCGGCGGGCGCTTGCCAACATGCGCTGCGAGCGCGAGTAGAGTTCCATCGCAGTGGAGACGGGCTCAAAGAGCCGCGTCACGTAGGCGTAGAAGGCGACGAGACTACCGATGGTCAGCGCACCCCTCAAATATTCGTGCGTCCCCATGCCGAGGAGGAAGAGAATCGCAAGGGCCATAACACTGGTTACTGCGACATTGAAGGCGATCTCGGTCTTGCGTTGTGTCCATTGCGCGGAAACCATCTTGTTCCTGACTTCGAGCGTACGCGAAGTGCGGACGTCTTCAGCCCCGAGGATCTGAATCTGAGGAACAGCGCCGAGGTGCTCCGCCAGGTAGCCAGAGGCATGGCCGACTTCAACCTGCGTTCGATCCGCCCACAATTGAATCAAGCTACGAAACCGTGCGCGCACCCAGGCAAACAACGGGAGTAATGGCAATACGATGAGCGTAATCCTCCAGTCCAACGCGAACATGATGCCGAGGTTCATGGCAAAGAAGATCACCGAACGCAGGATGATGTTCAGTGCGTCGGACGCGAACTGAGCGATCTGCTCCACGTCCTGCTCGAACCTGCTTACCTTCTCTCCGAGAAGGGTTCGCTCGTGCCAGTCGGCTGAAAGGGCGGTCATGTGGTGAAGCAGCTCCGAGCGAAGGTCTTGCCCCAGCAGCTGGCTTACGCGAAAGCTGAACAGCGAGCCGACACCATTGACCGCCGATCTACCGACGAAACATAACGCAATCAGAAGTACCATTGAGAGGGAAGCGATCAACTCTCGTTTCGGCAGAGTGACGTCGAGCCAGTGGCGCATGAGCAGGGGATCGATCGTTGAAACGAGGCCGGCCGTAATTGCCGCTGCGAAGCTCGAAGCGAGAAGCAGCGAATAAGGCTGCAGTCTCTTCACTAGCCAGCGAGTTGTGTGGCGTTGATCCATGAGTGCCCGAAATGTGAACGCCGGGTTAATAATCGCCGGTGCGCCGTCTCTGGTAACAACAGCAGCCAGGAAAACTGAAACGAATGGTACGGGTCGTACATCGAATTTTCATCGCGTTGGGCAAAAGCCCTCGGACCCCCAGTTGCATGATCCGAGTGACGTTATTGCGAGCTTTGACGACATTGACTTACTGCGGTACTAAGCAACATGTAAGTTGGCTGGTTCATTTTTCCCTCCTGTGTTGTCTGAAAGTAAGGCTTGATCGAATTGCACCGAGCGCATGGTGCATTGGCGACGTCTTGAGCGGGCGTCTTTCTCCAGAGGTGACTGAGCACGCCTCGTTCAGGCGAAAGGTGATCCTTCACTTCGGTGCGAGACGACACGATCTCCGTTCGATCCCCATCACCAACAACAGGGTGGCGGTGAGGTCCGGAGAGTAGGGTTATCACAGGTAAGTTTCGGACGCGCTGGGACACAGCTCCGGGCGTGCCTTGAGGACACTGCAGAGATTCTGCCTTGAGGAAATGAGCGTGGCCAGACGTACGATCAAACATATCAGGCCCATCGAACGCGAGGTCATCGCCGAGATCGAGGAGCGCAGAGGATTGCCGCCAGACGACCCGGCGCGCGCTCCTCTCGACGATCCTGTCGAGCTCATCAACCACTTCATCGAGACGAAGCATGGCCACGCGCGACTTCGAGCAAGCGTGATCGCGGCCGAGGTTGGGATTGAGTTGCGCAGGCTTGAGCGAAACTTCATCGCCAGGTATGGAAAGAATGTGCGTGACCGACAGGTCGAGGTACGGTTGGAGTTTGCCCTCTTTTTGCTTGGTTTTTTCCCTAAGAAGAGAATCGGGGAGATTGCAAAGAAGCTTGGGTACACGGACGTACGCAACTTCAACCGATTCTTTCAAGATCATATGCACATGTCACCTACCGACTGGTGGCGTCATAATCACTGACCGATCAAAACGTTAAACGCTCTGAGCCGATGACGCGCGAGCGAACACCAATCAACGAATAAGCTCACTCTACCTCGGTTTAATGCATACCGAACATGTGCCCTGCATTATGACGACTTCTACGAATTGTCGTAATTGTCGTTGAGGTGCAGACTCATCCTCACAGTTGGATTGTCATTGACTGACGTCGATTGGCTTGCCGACATATGTCAATGCCCAAGTACTTGTTCGGTGAATCGGACAAGTTAGGAATCCAGGCATTACAGCGTCAAATGGCCTCTTTTCCTATCAATCGACCAAAGCGCTACTAGAGGCAAATCGACGCGATCCGCCGAATGTCAATAGACACGACTGATCTCTTATCGGAGGAGAACCAATGGTTGTTATCGCATCCGGTCTAAAAACCCTTGTAGAAGCAAATGGTGCAGTAGTCCTCGATATACCAAGAGATTCGATGATTGTTCTCAATCCGACTGCGGCGTATGTATGGCGACAGCTTGAGCAGCGAGTCCCACTAGACACGATCGTCAAGAACCTCGCCACATTGGCGGACATGGACACAGCAATCGTATCGGCGGACATCGCTACGTTTCTAGCTGACCTAAGCAAAAGAAAACTTATCACAGGTGGAGACACAATCAACAGTTGAGATCCAACCATGACGGAATCTACAACATACCGAATCGCGTTTATTCTCCCGCAGTCCCGACAACTAATTGGGATGCAGACGGTAGGTGGCATGCAATTACCACTCTTGCTCATCCCATCCGCGCAACGGCCCGCGGAACAGTTGACTAAATTGATCCGGCTGACATGGCATGTCGCATCGTTAGTGCTAGATATTCTGGGAGACACAACGACGACACCCTGCGCAGTCATTGAAGTACGAGGCCCGGATTGGCCATACCGGACTTACGGCCTCACCACGCTCTGTCCTGACGACGTGAGCGCGACATCTCTTAGTGTGCATGAAAAAGAGATTATTACCTCGATCCTGTCAGGAGACAACACACGTACACTCTGGAATCGTATTGGGTGGATCGAGGAGGTCAAGGAATGGATCCGAGACTCGTCTCCTGATAGAAGAATTACCTTCTCGGATGAAGTAGTTCAGCTGAATGCTGGGGGCAACTTTGTGCTGGTACGCCTAGATGCGCATCCTGGTCCCGCATATTGGCTGAAAGCTGTAGGCGAACCAAATACTCATGAATATCACATTACCAAGTTCTTGACGACGTGCCTTGCTAAGTATCTGCCGCCAATAGTGACATTAAAAGACACTGAGAAGGCTTGGGTTATGGAGGAAGTAGGACAGCCTCTCCAACCAATGGCGTCAGTTTGCGCGTTTGACCGTGCCGTGAGTTGCATAGCGTCGTTACAGACGGAAAGCATCCCCTATGTCGACTCACTACTATCAGCCGGATGTGCCGATCAACGTCTGAGCGTCCTTCAGGCGCATATGACGGCAATGACACTCTATCTGGAAGAAGCGATGGAAAAGCAGACGTCCGCGAAGGTGGCACCCCTCGCAACCCCGCGCTTGCTTGAGTTGAAGGAGATCGTGATAGATGCTTGCGCTCGGCTCCTTGAGCTTGAAATACCTGACACTCTAATCCACAACGACATCAATCCGGGCAATATTTTGATCGATGGCTCACGGTGCGTTCTGACCGATTGGGCAGAGGCGTGCATAGGCAATCCGTTTGTCACTTTCCAAAGGGTATGCGCGCAAGTTGCGACCAGTCGCACCTCCAACGAATCGTGCGAGTTATTGAAGGCCGGGTACGCGAAGCGTTGGAATCAGATTCTTCCAAAGAAGGTAATCGATCGTGCGTTTGCTCTTAGTCCTGTGATCGCGATTGTTTCGTATCTCTACGGAAAGGGAACGTGGCTCGCGGACCCAATTCGTTACGATTCACGATTCGAGAGTTATAGCCGAAGCATAGCCAGGCACATGGATCGAGCCGCACGCTCCCCGGAGTTTATGGAGGCTCTATGCCATTAGAGTTGGCTGCTCGTGTCCCCGCGGTTGACATCATTCACGGTGTAAGGATCGTGGATGACTATCGTTGGCTCGAAGAGCGTGACACAGTCGAAACCGAGGCATGGCTAAGACAACAACGACTGCGCTTGGCGCAATATCTCGACTCTTTTCACGAACTTAGCTGCATTACGAGAAGAGTGCGCGAGCACTTGGATGTGGAATTGCTCGATCAGGTATGCAGGGCGGGCCAATACGAATTCTACAGACGAAGGCTTCGGGGACAGGAACAGCACAGCATCTACGTCCGCGACCGCGGTACTGCACAGCAGAGGTTGCTTGTCGACCCAAGCAGAATAAGTCCGCTCGCATCAGTAGACATCTATCGTGTTTCATCTGATGGTGCCATGCTTGCCTATTCCGTACGATACGGTGGCAGCGATAAATCCAGTATCCGCTTTATAGAGGTCGAGTCCGGGATTGAATTGTCAGAAGCGCTCCAAGAGGGGTATCCGAGAGGTTTGGTGTTTTGCGCCGACGGCAGAGGGTTCTACTATTGCCACGAGGCGAGTTCCTCTGCATCAGAACACACGATACTGTTTCGTTCCATCCACGGTTGCAACAACGATGAAGTTGTCTATCGCGCCGCGAAAACACCCCTAAGCCGTTTGGTCTTATCCGGAAGCGAGGTCCGGATAGGTGCGACTTTATTCCATCAGGCTTGCGGCAAGGCCTGGTGTGATCTCTCTACCGCATTGGTGAAGCCACAACTGGAGTGGACTTGCGTGTTTCAGAATTCCGAATTGCCCAGTTACCCACTTCTCCATCGAGAGAGACTATTCGTTGTTCGCAACACAACTCAAGGTCAGAGTGTGGTCGTCGAATTGGCACGTGACGGAAGCCAGCTTAGCGTCGTCGTCCCGCCTCGTCCTTCGGCGATTCGCCAAGTAGCTATTGCCAACGACCGAATCTATGTGTCTTACTCTGAAGCCGGACGTTCCGCAATTTATATGCGAAGCCTCACTGGCGAGGATCTTGGCATGCTTGAGGTACCTTCCGGCGGATCTGTTCAATTGATCGGCAACCAAATTACATGCGAGAACCATGTGTTTTACACGTATGAAGGGACTCGGCAGCCATCCGTGTTCCTTGAATATGAGCCTGACAAAGGGAGCTCGATCCTGTGGTCCCAGCAAGCACCAGCCAAGGATCAGAAACAACTTTTTGTGCGTGAACATCGGTACCTATCGAGAGATGGCACAGAAGTGTCTCTGACGCTTAGTTCTCTCGGTTTCAAGGAGGGAGGCTCACCTGCACCTACCTTGCTAACCAGCTATGGCGGGTTCGGAATTTCGAGCGGCCCTGAATATTCCATTTTGGCGAACATCATGATGGAGTTAGGTGCGATCTTCGCTGTCGCGCATATCCGTGGAGGCGGTGAAGGAGGCGCATCTTGGCACGAGGCAGGGCGAGGCCGGAAGCGTCAAAATGCGTTTGATGATTTTCTCGCGGCCGCGGAGTGGTTGTGCGATCGGAGAGTAACCTCTCCAAGCCGTCTTGGGATATTGGGGGGCTCGAACTCGGGCTTACTGGTTGCTGCTGCGATGATACAGAGGCCAGATCTGTTCCGCGCTGTAGTCTGCATCGCTCCCTTGCTCGATATGCTTCGTTACGAACGGTTTGATCGCGCGGTGAGGTGGCGTAAGGAATATGGGTCTGTTGACGATTATGAGGACTTTCTAGCACTTCACGGTTACTCTCCTTATCATCGCGTAAAAGCTGAAGTCAACTACCCACCTACGCTTTTCGTATCCGGGGATCGCGACGACCGCTGCAATCCAGCACACGTGCGCAAGATGGCAGCTCTTTTGCAGAACAGAAGCGCCCAGGCCAACCCGATACTCGTTGATTACGAAAGGGAAAGGGGCCACTATCCAGCTCTGAACGTGTCTAGTCGCACAGCTGGGTTGTCTCGGCGCCTCGCATTTCTTTGTCGTGAACTGGGAGTGACAATTCCAGAGTTGGAGGAGAGATGAGTGGTCTCGTATTTCAAAGCATCTGCTTCTTAGTGTGGACCCAGATCCTATTGAGTTTCCGAGGGCTCAGCTTTGTTCACAAGATGACGCATGAGCGGCTAGTAAACGACGCTCCCAACGCCAATACACCATCGGTTGATCAAATGTGCCACGCGATGGATGTGGCCTGTGTCTTGTATTACAAGCGAGTGCTGTGTCTGCAAAGATCGATTGCCACTGCGCTCTTTTTAAAGGCCCACGGTTCCGAGGCGCACCTACTCATCGGAGCACAGATGTTTCCGTTTGAGTATCACGCATGGGTGGAGATCCGCGACGCCGTGATTAATGACAAACCATACATGCGCGACATCTATCAGGTACTCGAACGTTGCTAGATAAGGAGTCGATATGAGCATTATCTTTGGCCTTCGCAAGCCAATGGATCAACGTGTTACTCAAGAGGACATGCTCGTGTTGGCTCGCGCAACTGAGCGGTACGCCGTCGACGGTGGCGCAGTGGACACGGCAAGTCGAATTGGTATGGGTTTTCAACCGTACCATACACATCAGCGCTCGCGATTGGAGCAGCAGCCGCTCAGCGACGGTCTGGGTAACATGCTCGCGCTCGATGGTCGGCTCGATAATAGGTTCGAGCTATGCACGCTCCTGGCGCTGGAGGAGGACGGCACAGCAGATTCCTTGATAGTGTTGGCAGGTTTCCGTAAATGGGGCGAAGGCGTTTTTGCGAAGATGGTTGGCGATTGGGCGCTGTCGCTCTGGTCGGCTGCAGAAGAGACCCTCTATCTTGCGCGTGACCACGCCGGCACGCGAACCCTGTATTTCAGGGAGATCAATGGAGTATGTCAGTGGTCCACCTACCTCGAAACCTTTTTCGCAGAAGGAGAAATGCACGCATTGGAGCCCCGCTACGCTGCTTGCTATCTAGGTAACCAACCTTGCCGAAACCTGACGCCCTACAAAGGTATTCTGGCAGTTCCGCCTGCACATTTCGTAGCTATCAGAGAAACTGGGACGCTCCAAACGGCCCATTGGCAATGGATGAAGCAGGGAAAAACCTCTGCTTCGACAGATGTCGAGTATGAGCAAGAGTTTCTTCGACTTTTCAGACAGGCTGTCGACCGCCGGACCGGTCCCGGCGCCCCGATTCTTGCGCAGTTGAGTGGAGGGATGGATTCGACATCCATCGTCTGTATGTCAGATCTGATTCGCGCGTCGCAGACACCCTCGGTCGAGCTCTTAGACACTATTTCCTTCTATGACGACGCCGAACCCAATTGGAACGAGAAGCCTTATTTCTCTGCGGTTGAGAGACTTCGCGGCAAGTCTGGTATTCACCTTCGACTTTCGTTCATGAGTAGATCATTCGAGATGCTCGACCCAGCGCAGGGTTCTTACATGTTTCCAGGAGGCGACAGCTCTGCGATTGAGTGGGAGAAAACGTTAGACCAGCACCTGTCGCCGGGCGGGTATCGATCGATTCTATCTGGAATTGGAGGAGATGAAGTGTTAGGGGGAGTCCCGACGTCGCTCCCCGAACTATCAGGTTATCTTGTGGGCTGTCAGTTTAACAAGCTGCTCACTCAGGCATTCTCGTGGTGTCTCGTAGACAGAACTCCATTTCTATATCTACTTTTGGAAGTCCTACGCTTTACCGCATCCCTTTACCGGCCTGCCGTTGTGGATCAAAAGACAATTCCACGCTGGTTGACCAAGCCAACACGGGATCAGTGTTTAGATGTGGCGCAGGCTCACACAATGCTCGATCGGAGATTTGGATTCTCTCCAGCGGCTATCAGTAATGGGCTCACCTGGTGGTTCATCATGGAAACGCTACCCAACCTAGATCCGTCGATATTGACGAGACACGAATATCGTTACCCGTATCTTGATCGAGACCTTGTAGATTTTCTCTTCACAACTCCGCGTGACCAACTTGTGCGTCCCGGAAGGCGTCGGTCTTTGATGCGAAGAGCGCTGAAGGATATTGTCCCAAGCGAAATTCTAGAGCGTCGCCGCAAGGCTTTCAGCGTTCGCGGCCCCCTCCTTTTCTTGCAAGAGTCAGAAGACAAAATCACTATGCTCTTCGCAAAGTCACTGTTAGTGGAGTACGGTTTGGTTGATTCAGCCGAACTCTTAGGGGCAGTCAAGTCAACAATTGCCGGCGGGAACCCACAATGGTGGCCCGCCATCGTGAGAGCTATCAGCTTCGAGCTATGGCTGCAAAGCAGTCTTCGCAAGCTTGCTTTAGTGCCTGCAACTCCAGAGACAGTCGTTGCCTATGGAAAGAGGGCAATCAAGTTCCATGCTGACCAAGTTGTTAGTTGACTTGGCCCGCACGGAAAATCCGAACCAGAAAAGAGGTAACACCAAATGAAATACACTCAACCGCAAATCCTCTCAACCAGAAAAGCGACCGCGTGCATTCAGAACGCACAACCAAAGAGCGGGAGCTTCGTCATCGATGGCGGTACAAACCGCAGCACCCCACCGGCCTATCCGGGCGACGAGTAGACTGCGTAGTGGGGTTCATTGAACATGGGAGGGGGCGTGCTTGAAGTATGAGTATTAGCCCCCTTTCTTACGCTAGACAAACGCCAGACAATGACGATGGCGCGGTGCAGCCGATCCTTGCGGTCGGCATTATGCGACGATACAGTATTTCACTGCGCTGGTTGGCCATTGTTTGTCGTGGAAGCCTGAAGTCGACGCCACCTTATGTATTGAGAGTTGTCCTGGGGATTTGGACGCTCATAGTCCTGAAGCCAGAATCGGAACCAGTCCACGTTTCCCTGTTGCGAGGCAAATCTCTCCGCTGGCTCTTGTAAGACATGTTGGCCCTTTGGGATGTACATGAAATCGACAGGCTTTGCCTGTTGATAAAGCGATGAGTATGTTTCCCACTCGAGAAGCAGAGACAACGGACCGATCGCTGTGATCATGAGGGGGGTCTGAACGCGATCGAGGTGAAATCCAGGAGCGTCGTTCATCCAACGATCCAGGCCACTACCAAACGGCGGGGCATCGTAAATCCTTCGGCCTTCGGACTTTCGATCATTGTAGAAAAGCATCGTCTGCATGTAGCTCTGATCCACGCCGTCCGTGATAGATGCTGCAGCAAAGAGGTTAGGTTTTCTAATTAGCGCACTCTCCACATACCAGCACGTTCTACTGAAACCGATGATGCCCACTCTTCTGGTATCGATGAGGCCTCGCACATCCAGTTCGCGCACTGCTGATTCGAATGCAGAGACATAGTCGGACGCTTCTCGTAGTTGCTCCGTGTGAGCATAAGTATTACCCACCTGAAGGACTACAAACCCAGCACTCGCCAGAGGGCGTGCCGCCATCGCTGTTGGGTATTGACCATCGGTTATGAATTCATGATCCAGAAAGCCATGAGTTTGGATGATAAGTGGATAGCGGGTTCCTGGAACGTAATTAACGGGCAATACGAGTCCGCCGGTCCAAGTGACACCGTCCGAAGCCTTCCAATGGTAGACCGAAGCCCTACCGAATCTGATGTTCGCGAATTGTGGGTTAGGGTCCCACACTTCTCGCGCTTTGCCACTTGATGTGTCAGTCGCATATAAGGCAGGAGGATCGTTTAGAGATTGCTTCACCGATAGGCAGAGCGTGTCCCTTTGTGCCCTTGTATCAATGGTGGCACCGGCCTGAGTCCGATCATCAGAGAATGATTCGACTTCACTCCAATGTTCGCCAATTCGTCGGTATCGTTCGGTCAGGAGCTTACGCCCTGCTGACGAGAAGTGGATTATCACGTCATCTTCTGAAGACCCGAACGACACATCACGCAGACGGACTGAGGCGTTGGTTATGCTCTCACGTGTGTAAGCGAGACATTGTGGCTCGCCCGACGGCATGTCTAGTACTACGACTGTGCATGGCCGCATTCTTCGTTGCCGCTCGAAGTCGTCCACTCCATTCAAAGGGAGGAAGCTGTTCGATATTAACAAGCGAGAGCCTGTCGGTGACCAAACTGCTTGGGCTCCTTCCGAATACGCGAGTGCCTCACCATAAGGTGCCGAGACTAGAGGATGAGACTTTCCGTTTTCAATGTCTGTCAGAACGTACTCACGGACGCGGAACGGATTTGTGGGAGATGTGGTATTAGGATCGGTCGACCGCAACCTCCATGACTCAAATGCCGCCTGGGGAATGTAGGATTCCCATAGGGCAGGCAAACTCGGCACGGGCTGGAGTTGAACCACCTGCCGGCCGGAAGGCGAGATTGCCAACACGTCCCGATCGTGTTGACCGTCCAGTAAAGAGTCAGCCGCGGGTATTCTTCTGGTCCGGTTGTTATTAATCACCCAAAGCTCCCTCCTTGCCACGCCAGGAACTGTGGGGCGATGAGAAAAAAGAATGTCATCTATAGGAAGTCCAGTGACAGCGAAGGCCCCGCGCCGGGTCTGGTTCGCTGATGGAGACCCAACTCCGGCTGACGATGGATCGTGGTTGGAGGTCCTGTAAACAATGGTATGACCCTGCACGCTGTACTCGTCTACGTTTTGCTCCGCACCAGTTAGTTGTTGGGTTTTTCCTGTTGCCACGTTACTGCTGCACAGCCGGTAAGTTCCTTTGCGACTTACTGCTAGATAGTAGATTACCGGGGAATGTTCGTCCCACCGGAGGTCAGTGATAAGAGGTTGATAAGTGTATGTGTTGTGAAAGGATGTTGGTGGAACGCCCGCTATTTTCGCCGCGAGTTTCGGCGGTGATGGAAGCGAACCCGCTGGTTTCAAGAGGAATCTTCTCACGGAAAGAGCATCAATGATCCAGAGACTCGATTCAATCTGGTCCGATTCAACGATCCCTCTCGAAGTAACAACAGCAAAGTACTTGTGATCAGGAGACTTGAGCGCAGTGGAGGCTGGATCTCGAGCATATGGCACGCTGAATGTTGCCATTTCTATGGAGTCTCGCACTGTAAAGGCGCGCTGCTGTCCAAACGCACCAGTTGACCACACAACTGCAAGCATCGCAAAAATCCACATATGCCTATTCATAGTGACGGCTCCCCAATCTCCAAGTGCGAAGTGAGTCAATCAATGTGTGCGGCGGTGTCACCGTTAGAATATGCACTTGAGTGCAAATTGCATGGAACGAGGGCCCCCTTGTTGATATAGAGGGCTCACGCCACCCAGACCTTGGTTCAACATGCCAGTGGCTTCTCCAAACTGAATATTTCCGTATGTTGGCTGGATGTATCCGAAGTTGGGGTGATTCAGCACGTTGAATGATTCCGCCCGGAACTGGATGGAAAGTCGTTCTCCGATGGGGAAACTCCTGCGAACGGCGATGTCGACTTGACCATCGCCAAACCCCCGTACCAAATTTCTGGGGGCGTCGCCAGTTTCTCCCGCAGACGGAAGAGCAAAGGCGGCGGGACTGATTCGACGATTTCCCGCCACACCCGGAAGATGAATATACAGCGGAGTATTTGCTACTAAGTCCAGACCGGAATAACCCGCCTGTCCATTTGGTTCAATTATCGTATTGCCGTTCAGTGTGACTGGGAATCCCGTCCGGGTCGAAACACGACCATCTACGCCCCAGCCGGTCGATAGAGTTCTCAAAACGAATGTGTCGAAGTGTGATGGAATCTCATAACTAAGCGCCGCATTGAAGTTGTGACGCAGATCAAAATCAGAGTTTCCACGAATCTGTGAGTACGCAATATTTTGGGAACCAAAATCTAACGAATGTGCCCAATTATAAGATCCAAGGAACTGAAAACCGCGGCTTAGTGTTCTTCGGAATTGGATCTGAAGAGCATTGTAACTAGAGCTTGTGCCGGTCATCTCGTTGTAGATATTGGTGAAATTGGGGCTGGCCTTCCCTGGAGTGACCAACTGTTGGGACAACAGCCGTCGGCCGTTACTTCCAACGTAGGAGAATGTAACAGTTTGATTCGTCCCAAGACCCTGTTCCAAGCTCAAATTCCACTGCCATGTGTACGGTAATTGCTGCCTATCGGAGAAGTAGTATGTGGAGTAATACGGGGGTGTGGGAGGGTCAGATATCTGTACCTTCAACTGACTGGGAGTGAGAGGGTACGAGACATTCGCATATTGCGCAGTCGCGGAGTCGCCTGGGCTGTTCCCGAATGCTTGTGTGGAAGCCTGCTGCCCTGAGTCAAAGAATATGCCGCCACCACCGCGAATTACCGTCTCCTTTCCCGCCTCCGTGCGAGCTTGATAGGCAAATCCAACTCTCGGCGCAAAATTGAAATAGGTTGTCTTCCAAAATGCCGTACCAGCGGGAGCCAGCCGGAGGCTTGAGGGGGTCGCAATGTCGCCTTCTAATATATATGGGAGACTACCGGATGCCTGAGTTGGAGGAGGATTCACTTCCCATCGAATTCCTGCCGATAGGCCGAGACGTCGAGAGAGACGCAAGTCGTCCTGAACATATAGAGCGGCATTGAGATATGACGGGTAAGTTCTTCCGTACTCTTGGACGACGGATAAGTAGGAACTATTCGCCTGAAGCGACTGGCTGCTGTTGAATACGTTCGCTACGGATGGGTTGGTTTGCTGAAGCCTCGAACCTAACCGTCGGTATTCGCCTCCAATTTTGATGGTATTGAGGCCGACAGCTACAGTCGTGCTGCCGACAACGTCCCACATATGCTGGGGTTGCGTTGTTCCACCCTGTTTAAGATATGTTGTGTAGCCGGGAAATGTAAGCTCGAAGACATCATATGCGGTCGGATCGGACAATCCCTGAAGTTTAAGGAGATCTGCTTGTTGTGCCCCGCCGAATGTGTCCAGAACATTCGAATCCGCACCCCGATTCGAGGTGTAGTTTAGCCGAAGATCCACAACCATCCGTTCGGTTGCTGAGCGTGTTAAGCCGAGCGTGTTCGTATAGGCGCTCTGGCTCATCGGCGATAACGTTGAAAGTTGTCTCGTTTGTTTTGAACTTTGGGTGTTGCTGAAGCGGTAAAACACTTTCGTGCTTGATGTGATCTGGTGATCGAAGCGAACGCTTGTGGAATCGATTCTGCTAGGGAGTGAATCCACTTGAACAAATGGCGCTAGTCCGCTTGGAACCGGAGTTCCTATGGGCTGGCCTTGCGGGCACAAGTATGTTGTCGTATTACAAGGTACAGTCACTTCGGAACCGCTAGGAAGCGGAAACGCGTTTAAGGCGGATTGAAGTGCTCGGTCAGCGCTTTGGCGGAGTTCCTTTGTGGGAACATAATATGTGAGCGCCGCTTGAGGTTGCATCAGGCGGAGTCCCTCATACGAAAAGAAGAAGAAGGAACGTGCCCTACCGTTGTAGATTCGAGGAATCAGAATAGGACCACCAAGTGTGCCCCCGAAATCATTCTGGCGTAATGGAGTGATCGGCTTGTTTAGATTGTTATTGAACCAGTCATTCGCATCGAAAAAGTTATTTCTAAGATAGTCATATGCTGTTCCATGCAAGTCTTTTGTGCCTGAACGAGTTACAAAGGATAACTGTCCACCGGGTGATAGCCCGTACTCGGCCGAATACGTTGAACTGGCGACTCGGAATTCCTGAAGCGCGTCAACAGACGCTAGGCTCTGGGTGGTACCTAAAGCTGTCGCCGCCGGAAGCGATCCACTTGTACCTGAAGTGCCATATCCGTAGATGTATCCACCGGTGTTAGCGCTAACGCCGTCAACATAATAGGCATTCGATTCCGAGCGCTGGCCATTGATGTTGAACTCTCCTGAATAGCCTGACGTAGATCCTGTTTGTGGGCTATTCGTTGTGACGCCAGGTGTCAGGAGAATAAGGTCTTGAAAGCTTCTTCCGTTCAAGGGCAGGTTTTCGACGAACCGCCTATCTACAACCGTGCTCACCGAGCCATCGGTCGTGTTGATATTGGGGCCGCTGCCGTCGACGTTAACAGTTGCGGTACTGGATCCAATTTTGAGCGTAAGACTGAACTGCTTATTGTCGCCCACCGCTAGAACAATACCGTCTACCGTGATTGGGCTGAAGTTCTCCTTTGAGACCGTAAGGCTGTAGCGCCCGGGTTTGAGGTATGAGAATACCGCAGTTCCATTCTTTGCAGTGTCGAGGTGTTGCTCTTGAGTCGTGTCGGCACTTCGAATGACGACGGTTGCGCCGGGGACTATGGCACGGGTTGAGTCTGATACTGTCACACCAATGGTTGCTGAATTTGTGTCCGCGAACGCATCATGATGTAGGCCCAATGAAAGAAGGAGTACGAATATCCAGGGAGTAATTCTACGAGCAAGTAATCCAAAATAAGGCATACCTCTCCTAAGGCTTCGAGAGCCAAGATCAATGTGTGAAGTTCGGTGCTACTTGTGTGCGTCAGTTCGACCAAACGTCTGGAGTCGCTCGATAGTTCCGCGGAGCGCGGTCTCCTCGCGATCAAGGTCGGATAGCAACGGCCCAATATCAGCAAAGTTGTCGTTTAAGGGGAGGCGGGACGGAGAGAGGGTGAAGCCTGCCGTGAGCAGACGGTCCAGGCGTTCACTGTGAAGATTGAGGTTCGTGGCGATCTGATTCATTTCGCCGGCAGACTGGGGTGAGGAAGGAAGAATAGATGGATCTGGCAATCGCGCCCTTTCTTCGTGCAGCAGAGGCGTCATCTCCGTGCGAAGGGCTGCAATGTGTTGATGAAAAGACCGCATATGCTTGTCGAGCAGCGTGACCCAAAGCATCTGGTCGTCCGGCGTCATCTTGCGAAGCTCGTCGATCGTAATGTCATGCGCTGCGATTTGACAGATGCTCCAGCTTTCGCGGTGAAGCTGTGCGCTATGGGCTGTGATATCGCTGGCGGTTTGACGAATACGTTCGTCGAGTCGGGATCCGTTCAATCCCTCCGCGGTCAGGAACGTCCGCAGGTTGGCATCGAAGGGAATGCGTTGGGTGTCTACCGCAATAGGCTCGAACGATTCGACGGAGACATTGCGTGCGACATTGGACCGTTCTACAACCTCGTCACTCGAATGCAGGTCGAGCTTCAGGAGGCCGCTTGCGCGGAGAGATTGGAAGACTCGCGCCACGGAGGCCTTTTGCTCTGTGGTCGGGAAGACTCCGCTAAGCTCCACCTTGCCATCCGAACGGCGTTCGAGGTTGACGATGCTCTCGACCTCTGGCCCGAGGTTATTGAGCAGCTGAAGCGCTTCGAGTGTTAGATGGGCCACCGATGCTTCCTCGTGGGGAAGCACAGTGCGAAGGCTGGCGAGCGTCATGTCCGGCTCGAAGTCGCTGTCAATGACCTCACTCGCCGGTAAGACCTCGTAGTTCACTTCGCGGAAGCGGTACTCACGGGTAGTCTCTCCCTCCCTAAGCCGTAGCGTCTCTGCGATGGGACGCATCGTATTGCCCGAAAGAACGAGTTCGGCCGAGACAAGCGATGCAGCGCGTTCGGGGGCTGCATCGGTATATACGAGGGCATAGCCATCCTGGTCACGACGCACGCTCAGATTGGTGGCTTCACCACTGAATTGATCGAAGTCGCCCGCGTCGGGAACATGGGACCAGGCGTCAGCATTTGTTACGGGCGAGGAGGACGATTCAGGGGCGTGCCGGAGGCCGTCTTTGACGGAGTACGTCGTCAGCTTTCCTGCGCCATCCGACCACCGGCCCGCCTGAACCTTGCCCTTGGCATTCAGGAATCGCGTGGCTTTTCGCCGTGGTGTGACGCTCCGGAGAGTCACCACAGTCGCGGTGTCGATCACCTTGCCGCCATCGCCCCGTACCTCAAGCGCAAATGTCTGGCGGGCGGCTCCATGGGAAGGGATTGCGAGGTCAGCGGATCTCTCCGATTGCGCCAGCAACGTCGCTGCTGTTGGCAGTACGGAGTCGTTTTTGCCCGTATGGCTTAGAAGCATGCCTCCAAGTCCGATAAGAGCAACAAGGCCGACGGCGATGCCTACGCTCAAAGGCCAGCTAGAGTCAGAACCGTAGAGCCAAGACGATAGTTTTGTGCGGAGCCTGCGAAGGAGATCTGGTTGCGTTGATTTCTTCTCTTCGAGCGCCTTGCTGGAGGCATTGAAGTAGCGCAGCTCGTCTTCAAAAGCCCAGCTCTCATCGGCTTGGGTGAGCACTGGATCGAAGTAGGAGATGTTTACTACGGGAGAAGTGCCGTTCCGGGTGATGTCGAGGGACAGCAGGCGATCATCACTGAGCGTGACTTCCGTCTGCATAGGCGCGGGCTCATCGACTTCGTGATTCTCAAGATTGAGATAGAGCAGGCAGAGGCCTTGTTCGCTGAAGACCTCGATGTATTTCGGTTTGGAATGGGACTTGAGCTTGATCCGAAACGTGCTCTGAGGTGAGGTGACTTGCTGGGCGCCGCGAACTTCGCCATTGACCGCGATCTCAAGACTCTTGGGACGATGTTCGTATACTTCGCGGACCCCTCTGCGCATGCGGTCCATTGGCTCCGCTAGTGGGTTGCGCGGAGGAGGTGGGAAGTTATCGTCTTTTCGGTCATTGAAATCGTCAGAAAATCGGTCGGGCAGGTTTGGAATGCGGAGCAAATGGTTTGCCCTTTCAAGACATGCCTGACAGCTCGCCAGATGGGCGACTTCCTGCATTGTCAGTTGGCTCTTGGAGCCTCCGACGTATATGCCGTCGAGTACATCCGGGGCTGGACACGGCCCCTCGGCTTCGGCAAAGATACGTTTGCGAAGTTCTTCATAGAGAACGGATGGGTCGTCCGGAAGATAACGTTTGGCGAACGAAGTTTTGGGGAGGGGGTTTGGGCCGAGGAAATGAAGTGAATCGGGGCGCGTCAGGAAGGCTTTGCTTTCGAGCCGGGCGGTTTCAGTAAGTTTGTGGACTGCCGAGGGAGTGCTTTTCAGCAGGCGCACTATCTCCGATGGGTAATATCCGAGAAAGAAGCGAAAGATCAGAACGCTTCCGGCCCGCGACGTGCTGCGTCGAATACACGCATACTCGCAAATTCCCGCAAGATCGCTGCGGACATGCAGGAGCCGGCTTCGATCGACTGCATGTAACGCGGACTCCATGGAGTCGTAGTCGATGGTCTGCAGGCTCGACAATGGATCGCGTGAGTTGCTTCGGTGTTTGTCGTTCGCAAGGTTCTGGAGGATCTTGAAGAGATAGCCACGAAGGCGATCTTCATCGGTCAGATCAACCTCGGATCGGGAGAAGACGAACCGGAGATAGAGGTCCTGCACGAGGTCCTGTGCTTCTTCCTTCGATCCGTTCGTCAGCCTCGTCGCCCGGTCGAGCATCCACGCATAGTGGCGGAGGAATATGTCCTCGTGATCGGGAGTCTTCTCGACTTTGTGTATGCGACGCGAGCCCAAGATTGTTTCCTCTACTCACCTCTACTGATTTGAGTCTCATTCTTGATGTTCGGCAAAGACTTGGCAGTCCGGAATGTGTTCGCGTCAGTGCGCTGAAAACGTTCTCATTCAGGTGAAAGATTTGAAAGTTTTGAAGGGAAAGAATCCGCTCTTTGGATCCGCCGACCGGATTCTTGAGAGCGCGCGGCAAAGACCGTCGCGCACAGACGCCATGGACGGGAAATAAGCTGGAATCTCGGAAGGAGGGAAGTGGGCCATCTCTGATCGCACAGGGCGAGTCGCCTTAAATAGGGATCGATGCGGGGCGGAGGTATTCCCCAGGGGAAGAGGCCCGTCGGTGGCAAACACGAGAGCCTAGCGATCCGCTGGCGGCCCAACAATGGAGAGGATTCAGTGCGACCGCGCGGCCGTGAGCTCCGCGAGCTTGTATCCTTGGCCCCTCACGTTCTCGATCAAATCCTCGATCTTGTGTTGCTGGAACTTACCGCGCAGCCGGTGCAGCAGACTATCGAGCGCAGTGGCAGAGCGCCTTATATCGTGCCCCCAGACTTTGTGCAGGATCTCTTCGCAGGTGAAGACCCTCTTCGGGTTCGTCACGAACATTTCAAGAACCTTGGTCTCGCGGACCGTGAGGTCGATCGACTTGTGGCCCACTGCCAGCCGCCGTTCCTGGCGGTCGAGCTTGAAGTGGTCTGTGCCTGCGAACCGGGTCGCTGAGGGCTTGCCCCCGAGAAGGCGTTCATCCCTACGGAACTGCGCCTGAATCCTGGTGAGCAGAACGCGGAACGAATAGCTTTTCTTGATGATGTACGCATCTGCGCCGGCGTCGATCGAAGCCATCTCGTGATAATCGCCGGTGAGCGCGGAATGCATCAGGATCGGAACATTGATGCCCGCTGCCCTAAACTCGCGCACTAAGCCCGCACCGTTTTCAGGATTCGGTAGACCGTCCTTTTTTGCCTTCAGGTTCAGGTCTACGATCATCAAGTCGAAGTGGGTCTTTTCGACCATGTGCTTGGCCGACTCGACGTCCTCGGCGCATTCCACATGAAATCGGTACTTCTGTAACGCCTTCTGAAGTTCTGAACTAACTAATGGCTCGTCGTCGACGAGGAGCAACGCTTTCATAGGACCCCAAACCGGGAGGGATTGGTTATGCCAGACTCTGAGGAAATCAGTCGTAAATGCGTCAGTGGATACTGGCATTATATTCGCCGAAATCAGCATTAGAGTACATGATTAGTATGCCAATTATGTCAGTGTTTTTTAGGCGCGCCGAATCCGATTAACAGTTATTTCAAGGTTGGCCCGTTGAGTTCTTCAAAAGGTCGTTATCGTCGATCGACGATAAACCGTTTTAGCGCCAACTTTGTTGCGATTCCGCCGCATTCCTTTGAAATGGGCGATTACTGGCGTTACGAACGTAAGTGACTATTCCAACGGCTGAGTATCTGGCCGCAGGACCCCTGGTCACGCAAATTGGTTCCGTTTGTTCTCTAGGAGCGTACCGGTCTGCCCGGGAGTCTGTGCTTCGCGCGGATCACAATCACGTCCATGAAGGCATTGGGCATGATCCCGAGCGTGTCAAGAAGATCGAAAAGAACCCTGGTACTGGGAGTTTGCTTTCCGGTTTCGATGTTGCTGATGAAGCTTTGCACATAGCCGGCCCGGTCCCCGAGTTCTCCCTGACTCCAGCCCTTTTCAAGTCTCTTCTCGCGCAGGAGTGTGCGAAATGCCCGATCGAGCGTCTCAACTCTTTTTTGACGTCTCGACAGCGGCATCCTTTTATCATCGGTGGATGATGCCTGATAGGGCTATATACGATCGTATATAAAGGCCTGATATGACAGCACATAGGCGCATAGCGATTCCATTGCGGATGGAAGCGGTGAGCTTGCGCGGAGGCTTGATTTGCTGGGGATTTGCAGGTGAAACGGAGTTTGAGGGCGGCTCTATTTCGCGCTCGATGCAAAGAAACTCGCATCCTTCGAATAGCAAAGGAGTGGAGTTCGAATGCTTAGATTCGAACTCCCGAGGTCCGGCGAGCCATATCGATCACCGTGCGCATCCCTCCCCGGAACGCATCAGTGGTCTGTTTGGCCTGACGGAATGAAAGCAATGTTCTCCGCCCTTCCTCGGAACGGAGTGACGCATACCCAATTATGTCTTGAGGATTTCAGGAGCTCAAGTGAAATGTGGACAGTTGTCCTGTGGACTATTGTCTACTTCTTGTCGAACCGCTTTCTCATGCGTGAGTTTTGTCTCTCGGCTTCGAGCGACTGTTCGATTCGTTCTTTAGGAAGAACTTCAAACCCAATTTCCGCTTCGAGCCTTTTCATGAGGGTGGACGGGCGAATACCGAGAACGCTGCAGAGATTCAGAAGGGTGGTGATCGTCGGGAAGCGCTCACTTTTCTCGATCTTGATGATCGCAGTCCGCTCGTAACCGGCCAGAAAGGCCAGCTGATCCTGAGACAGGCCAAGCTTAAGGCGTCTTTCAATGAGGATCGCTCGGAGGGAATCCCGAGGAGCGACCGTATGTTGTTCACCCTGAGCCATTAATTCAGCATCGCCGGGCGTGGACAATTGTGCAGTTGACAACTGTCCAAAACCCGAAGGGAGCCGTGGCGACCTCGAAGGTTGGCCGAAACTCAATCGCTCAAAGGATGTTGTGCCTCAAGCCGGATGAGGCCGGTTCGGGTGGAACACGCTACGCTCGCCGGTGTCTAATAGACATAGAGGATGGAGCTGTATTCGAATCGGGGATACCCGAAAGGAGCAATGAACCGAGATGAAGCGGAAACTGGGAATCATTCTCTTGGTAGCATTGGTGATAGAGGCAGTGAATTTTCCAGCCGTCGCAGGGTATGCCCTCGATCCTGGCAGTTCATCAGATGATCCTTGGTACATGCAGCTTCTCGGGGTCGAGTGGGGGGCTTTGCACGCTGGCGGATTCTTCGTTCTCGATGTTGTGGAACGGGGAACTGCGTCTCCGAACTTGCTTGGGGCTGTCGCTCAAGATTCTTCTCGCCCGCTTTTCATGGTTCCCGGTTCTCGTCCATCCCCTCCAGAAAGTCGCATGGAATCGTTGTTGCACAATCACCGGGAAGTGAAGCTACCTCCCTGGGGAGAATTGGCAATCTTGATCGGTGGCGGCTATCTCTCGACGATTTTAGTGCTCCTCGCCATTACCCTTGTCTGCTCACGATTATTCAGGCGGAAGTACACCCCGCTAGGGAGCTCGACGAGACTCGTCGGTCCTGCCTAAGAAGAAAGCTGCCCCACGTGGTCGTAGCGGACTGGATATCTGGTGCTGTCACGGAAGGTCAGCGATTTTCGGCTCGGACGAATGAAATCATAGAAGTTGGCGGTTGAATCGGAATGTGTCGTCGGCCTGGTCTTCAATAAGACCTTGAAGGATGCCCGTATCGTCCAGCTTTCGCTGGAGTCGCTTCATAATCGTGTGCGTCAGATTTTCGGTGCGGAGGGACGGGGTTCCCCATATCCTGTCCAGGAGTTCCCGATCCGTGATACGTTCAAGCTTCTCGGTGAACAGCAACTCGAGAATGTCGAATTGAGTCTCGGTCAGCCGAACGATTTTTCCGCCGATCTTAAGCGAAGCCGTTTCGTGTTCTAACGTTGTATTGCCTATCGTGATGCATCGCTCCGATGATCCTCGCATGGCCCTTCGAATATGGAGCCTAATGTGTTCCGCCAGGAGAGCATCGGAAATTCTCTTCTCGATATACCCATTCGCACCGGCATCGATGGCGGCACTTTCGAAATGCGGTGCCACATGGGCGCTGTAGATGAGGATCGGTAGCTGAAATCGAAGGTCCCGAAGCTGGCGAACCAGAGTAATTCCTGTTTCGTCTCCGAGAAACAGGTCGACCAGAATCAGGGAATAGCCTCTGGTGCGTGCCAGATGGAGGCCCTCGCTAAAAGTCAATGCTGTTTCGAGGGGAATTCCCCAGCGCGCAAGCGATCCTTGAAGCCTCGTGCAGGTCAAGCGGTCGTCATCGATCAAAAGCACAGGGTCCACGACATGCTCCATACAGCCAACTGAGGCTCTAGTCCGGATCTTGCATGGTGTCGAGAATTGTATATCGTCGTCAGCATGACTTGCGCCGTCCATAGGACTTCGACGCAGCGTTTTGAATCGCGTAGTCGAAGACACCAGTGAACTGGGATAACCGGCCGCGGGAGGGTAATGCCGGGCCTAGACGGGCCAGCGTTCTACAATGGCGGATGTAGTTTTGTGGTGTAAAGAGGAATGATGACAAGCAATCCGCAAGACATAATCCAAGAGATTCGAACCATCGTTGCGGAGCACTACCAGAAAGCAGAGGCTACTCCGCTGCTGCTATCCCATTTGGGGAAACTCTTGCGAGACAAGAAGCTCTGGCCGCCCGAAGGAAACGCTGATGGTTCGTTGAAGACATTTCTTGAGTCGGCTGGAGATCCCGACATTATTGTTGTTCGAGATCCGCAAGCGAGGGCATACATCGCGGTGACAGACCCAGCTAACCGTGAGCGGGTCGAAGGGATAATTCAGAGCCGTACGAGAAGCACGACAGAGGGAATCGATCTGAATCGACTTCCGAAATTCTTGCTGCGCGCTTTCTGCGTCCGTCAGGAGGCCGGCAAGCCTGTTTATCTTGGCAAGACAATGCCTCATCAATATGTGTTGACGGAGCCGTCACCTGAAAAAGCAGATGAGTTTTGGCGAATCGAGGAGAAATACCGTCTTCCTGGTGTACGCATCGACTCAGTCGAAAAGCTTCCAGACCGTTTTCGACGTCCGCTCTTACAAAGACTCGAACTGTGGAGCGCTGATGCGGGGGTGAAACTGAACTCGTTGTATCTTCCCCAAAATCGCGGAACCAATGCGCTCCAACGGTTGCTCGAGGCACAGCCTTCTGACATTGTCGGGAAGCTATTGATCCCTGCAGACATCGCTTTGCTGCTGAGCGAACACGAGTGAGGCTCAGTGCGACAACGAAAGCAGAAAGCCAAGATTCAAACGAGTCTGCCATTAGTAATTCTTGCCGGGCTGCCTCATCCGATCGCCTCGGCAACGGCGAAATTCATCGAGCAATCGTTTCATGGGGCGTTGCGGGTCGTGAGTGTTCCGGCTTCCGGCAGGGATGGAGTTCTCTATACAGAGGAGTTTGTTGAGCAGCTACTAAGTGCAACGGTTGGATACGCGCAGCGTCAGGCTAAGTTGAAAGATCCGATTCCGGCGCCGTCTGAGTTATGGCTTGCGTATGTGCCATCTCCGGACGAGGAGCAACTACTCGCGCCCCTTGATTTTGCCGTCTTCCCGGTGAGACTGGGATTGCTCGCGGAATATAAGGACGGACGGCAACTCCGACATGATTTGGCTGCAAGCCGCGAGGAAAGTGTTTCGCGGCTACAGGAAGTTGCGGCGGATTTCAGGGAAATCAAGCAGCGATTGTCCACCTTCAGTCAGCGAGAGCCGCTTTTTCTTCCAGGCGCTAATTTTCTCGTGCGCCAGGATGATCCTCTGTCCAATCTCTTTCTTCAGTTCCGTAAGGAGGAGCGTCCCTGGGATGACTCGCTGGAGGAAGTGGGAGTGAAGAGAGCGGACCACGATGATTTGCCGCTGCATGTCAAAAAAGGAGTGCAGCGCAATTTCTTCGCCGATGCCCGTGGACTGCTATTTCCACGCGATCCGGGCTTGCATGGACCATTGCGTGAGATGGAAGAGGAACCGGAAGCAATGGATGAAGCGTTGTATCTCCGATCAGGCTTCCGCTTTGGTGTTCCATTGCCCCCCGGATTTCATCATGATGTTCAATATCCGGGCCGCCCATTAGGCGGAACTACTTTCCAATGCTCCCGCAAAGGGGCATTGAATCTAAAGTGCGACTATGCGAATGTCTATCCGGATGATTTTGTGCGCCCATCACAGTAAAGCCGTCCTTTCGGACGGCTTTGAACCTTGGGCTTTTGGTTGGCGTTACAATTCGTCCCAGCTGGTAGATTGTTCAACAATCCCGATAGTTCTAATTCAAGAACCAGAACTAAAGGGCCACATAGCCGTCAGATCTCAGGTGATGCCTGGCGCTTTTCCTCATTGCGAGGTCTGCGCGGATACCAGTAACGGTGAACCAAGCCTGAATAAAGCCTAGCAATTTAGAGAAACTCTGTAAAGAAAGAATCCTGCCAAGATGGCATAGGAGCGCGGATTGCCAGCTTCTTTGTCAGAATACACCGCACATTTTGCAAGGGTTAGCGGCCAATCGACGTGTTTCCAAAATCGGTCTGGGCACACAAATACTAGGGGCAGACCGCTTCAAATTGCCGGGTATAAGTGAGCTTCTGAGAGGTCTCTCCCGGTTTCCACACCTTGACAACCTCGCCCGCCCGCCTGAAAATCAAGGTTCTTGAAGGCGAAGATAAGGCGAATAGAACTATGGGGAGTGCAGCTACTTTACGAGCGCAGATCGAGGGCATGCTCGAAGCCCGGATTCCCTCTGCGCTTACCCCGAAAGCCAGGCCCGACCAGGAGTCAATGTCTTGCGGGGTAGATGCCATAGACCGGCTCAATGCCTTCCCGCGCGGAACCCTTGCCGAAATCTGTGGTCCGCCTTCGACAGGGAGAACAACGCTTCTTCATGGGCTTCTGGCGCGGTGTACGGCAGGAGGAGAGGCTGCGGTCGTAATCGATGTCAGCGATACCTTCGACCCGGTTTCCGCCTCTCAGGCAGGTGTGGTTCTGAGCGAGTTGCTATGGGTGCGGTGTGGATCAACTCCTGCGCACGGGAAGGCACGCACGGCTCTCGAACAGGCCCTCGATGCGGTTGAGCATCTCTTGCGGAATGGAGGGTTCGGGCTGATCGCTCTCGACCTCGGTGGCGTGTCCGACAACGATGTACGACGGATTTCGCTGGGAACATGGTTCCGTTTCCGGCGGGCGGTCGAAGTAACACGGGCGCTCTTCCTGGTTCTCGAAAAACAATCAAACGCCAGCAATAGCGGTGGCAGTGTCCTCGATCTGTCGCAGTCCGGTATCGACATCGAGGGAAATGCAGTCTCCTCACGGCTTCAACACATCGATGGCGACTGCCTGATCCGGACGTTACGCACCCGTGCGGAGCTGCTGCGTGGGCAGATGCGCAAACCCGTGCGCTCGGTTCGCACCGTAGGTGAGTTCTCGACGCGCCTGCAGTCGTACCACTAAAGGTGCGCGGTGTTGTTCGCCTGCGTGTATGTTCCCAATTTTGTGGCCCAGGCAGCACTGCGCCATGAACGGGAGACGCGAAGCAAGCCCTTCGCTGTTGTAGCCGGTGCGCCGCCGCAGACGCGCGTCGTCGCCCTCAATGCAAAGGCGAGGAAGCTTGGCCTCTGGACCGGCATGACCCGGTCCGAAGCGGAAGTGTTGGCCGGCATCCAGATTAGGGAGCGCTCGATCGGACTCGAGGCCGCGGCACATGCGGCCCTGCTCGATTGCATGACCGGCTTCTCTCCCTGGTGTGAAGACATCGCGGATGACACGCTTGTGCTGGATATCAGTGGCTTATCGAAGCTGCTCGGATCGCCGACGCAGATCGCCCGAAGCATTCGTGATCAGGCAAGAAATCTCTCTCTCTATATATGGTTGGGCGTAGCTCGGAACATTGACTCGGCCATCCACGCGGCTCGACTTGCGAAGGGCATCTGCATTCTCCCCGCTGGCAGAGAGGCGGAACTCCTTAAAAACGCCCCGCTGGAGATTCTCGATCCCTCCCCGGAGATCGCCGGCACTCTGGTGCGTTGGGGGATTCGCAGCTTCGGCCAACTCGCGGCTTTGCCGGAACTGGATCTCAGTCAGCGGTTGGGACAGGAGGGGCTGCGCCTGCAAATGCTCGCGCAGGGACGGTCCACTCGTATCCTGTCCCCAACCTCCTCCCCGCCCGTCTTCGAGGAGGTGATGGCATTCGACGATTCTGTCGAAGACCTCGAATCTCTGGCCTTCGTCTTCAACCGGTTGCTCGACCAACTGGTATTGCGCCTGACGGCCCGCTCCCTTGCGGTGGGCGAACTCCATCTGGAGCTTCAACTCAATCTCGCCGCGGATGGTGCGACGGCTACCGAACGGATTTTCACCCGGGTTCTGACGCTGCCAGTACCGACCGTCGATACCAGGTTGTTGCTCAAGTTGCTGCAACTCGACCTTGAGGCACATCGGCCCGGAGCGCCTGTCGCCAGGGTCATCCTCCATGCCGAAGCCATGCGGCCTCGTGTCATTCAGGAGGGAATGTTCGTCCCTAAAGGGCCGGAACCGCAACGGCTGGAGATAACCCTCGCCAGGTTGAGGGGGATTGTGGGGGAAGACAGGGTCGGGAGTCCTGAGCTGATCGACGGGCACCTTCAGGTCCCATTTCGAATGGTCCGCTTCACTCCGGGGGCGGCCAGGACATCGGGATCGGTGTCTCCTGTCTCTCAAACATCGGTCCGGGTTTTTCGACCGAGCGTGCCGGTTCGAGTGGAGAAGACAAACGGCGCTCCACGTCGGGTCCGGTTCCGCGGAGTCGATCATCGGGTCATTCAGGCCTCCGGGCCATGGCGACGCTCTGGGGAATGGTGGACTCCGGACCACTGGGGTCGCGATGAGTGGGATCTGGTTCTCGACTGTGGCGGGAGCAGCAGCCGTCTGCTTGTTCGCGCCTATCGGGATCTGGTGACTGGACAGTGGTATGTCGAAGCGGAGTACGACTGATGGACTATGTCGAACTCCATGCCAGTTCTGCCTTCAGTTTCCTGGGAGCAGCTTCCGTACCAGAAACGCTCGCCGAGGTTTGTGCCGAGCGGGGTATCCCCGCAATCGGTTTGCTTGATCGAGATGGTGTCTACGGTTCACCGCGCATGCACATGGCGGCGCAAAGCCTGGGGCTGAAGGCGTATGTAGGTGCTGAAGTTTCAGTGGACGATGCGCTCTTTGGAGAAGCTGCGAGATGCCGATATCCCCTCCTTGCTGAAACACGAACAGGCTACCAAAACCTTTGCCGGCTGATCACGAAATACAAGTTGAGGGAGCACCACAAAGGGCAAGGTGCCGCTGACCTCACGGAACTCGAGGAATACGCTGGCGGTCTTGTCTGTCTGACCGGCGGCGAGGAAGGGCCGCTGACCGAAGCCTTGCGGCGTGGGGGCTACGACGAAGGTCGACGCACGGTCGAGCGGATGGTTCAGACCTTCGGGCCAAAGAACGTCTATGTGGAGCTGCAAAGACATCGGAACCGGCAGCAGGAGGCACGCAACAAAGCAGCCGTCTCGATCGCTCGGAACCTCCATCTGCCCTTGTTGGCGACAAACGGAGTCACGTACGCGACTCCCCGTGAGAGGGAGATTCAGGATGTGCTTACAGCCATCCGTTTGCATACGACGCTCGAAGGCGCGGGAACAAACCTTCAGGGAAATGCGGAACGTCATCTCCGGTCCGGGAAAGAGATGGCGCGACTCTTTGCCGATCTTCCCGAGGCGATTCACAACACCGTGGCGCTCTCGGATCGGCTGAAGTTCCAGCTCAAAGACCTTGGCTACGAGCTTCCTCGCTACCCCGTGCCGCAGGGCGAAACGATGATCTCTTTTCTGCGCGAGAGAACTCGCGAAGGATGGGAGCGGCGTTATGGACACAGAACAGAATTCGGCTTGAAGGAGCGTGCTCGCCGGCAGATCGAACGAGAGCTTGCATTGATCGAGAAGCTCGAACTCTCAGGTTATTTTCTGGTCGTCTGGGATCTCGTGCGCTTCTGCAACGAGCAGAAGATTCTCGTGCAGGGGCGAGGCTCGGCGGCGAACAGCGCCGTTTGCTATTCCCTTGGTATCACCATCGTTGACCCAGTCGGGATGGACCTCTTGTTCGAGCGGTTTCTCAGCGAGGAAAGAGGCGAGTGGCCTGACATCGATCTCGATCTGCCGAGTGGAGATCAGCGAGAGAGAGTCATTCAGTATCTCTACACGAAGTACGGTCGGCATGGCGCGGCTATGACCGCCAATGTCACCACGTACCGCGAGAAGTCGGCCTCACGAGAGATAGGCAAAGTACTCGGTCTGAGCGAGGACACTGTATCGGAAGTTTCCTCTGCAGTTAGTCCATTCGAGTGGAAGTCCCCTACGGAGACCGTCGAGGAGCATTTTCGCAAGGCTGGTCTCAACCTCTCGAACGCGAAGGTCGTGAAGTATCTCGATCTTGTGCAGCGGATGCAGGACCTTCCCCGGAACCTCAGCCAGCATTCAGGCGGGATGATCGTCTGCCGGGGGCAGCTTGATGCGGTCGTGCCTTTGGAGCCCGCGACCATGCCTGGAAGGGTGGTTGTTCAGTGGGACAAGGACGATTGCTCTGACTTCGGAATTATCAAGTTCGACGTTCTTGGGCTGGGCATGATGGCCGTGCTTGAGGAAACGTTGTTTCTCATTCGTGATGGATATGGCGAAGAGGTGGATCTGGCCCAACTGCCGCCCGACGATCCCGCCGTCTATGCGGCAATTCAGCAAGCCGACACGATCGGCGTCTTTCAGATCGAGAGCCGCGCTCAGATGAGTTCGCTTCCTCGAACTCGGCCGAAGTGTTTCTACGACCTTGTGAGACAGGAAGCAATCATCCGGCCTGGTCCGATTCAGGGAGACTTCGTAAATCCATTCATTTTGCGCGTGCTGGGTCGGCAGGCGATTACCTATCCACACCCACTGCTTGAGCCCATCCTTGCTCGCACTCTTGGCGTTCCTCTCTTTCAGGAGCAGATTCTCAAGGTTGCGATGGTGATGGCGGATCTCACCGGCGGTGAAGCGGAGCAACTGCGTCGTGCAATGGGCAGCAAGCGTTCCGTCGCTAAGGTGCAAGCCATGGAATCGTTGCTTCGCAGCCGCATGACGGCAAAAGGTGTTGAGCCTCGCGTACAGGACGAGATCATTCGCCTTATTCAGGCTGTCGGTCACTATATGTTCCCCGAGTCGCATGCCGCCAGCTTTGCGGCACTGACCTACTCAAGCGCCTATCTGAGAGAACACTATCGCGCGGCCTTTACCGCCGCAATTCTCAATCAGCAGCCATGGGCTTCTACGCGCCTGACACTATCGTGAGAGATGCGAAGCACCATGGCCTGAAGGTCCGCCATATCGATGTCAACGCATCCGCATGGCTATGCACAATCGAACAGACCGGAGGATTGGTTCCCAGGCCTGTGTTGCGTATTGGGTTCCGCTACATCAAGGGCCTGCGAAAGTCGGCGGGAGAGGCTATTGTCCGTGAGCGCAACACCAATGGCCTATTCCGCTCCGTCGATGATTTGTATCAGCGCGTGCCGGAGCTTCGCGCGGATGAGCTGACGCTGCTAGCAGACATTGGCGCCCTCAATTCGACATACAGCTCGAAGCTTAAGGCAAATCGACGTACAGCGTTGTGGGATGTTGCTCGTGCCCTGAAATCGGCAGGGCCTCTTTTCGCGAATCTGGCGCCTGAGACGTCGGACGGACCACTCGAACCAATGACGAATGAGGAACGTCTGGTCGCTGATTACCGGGTTTCAGGTATGACAACAGGGCCTCATCCTCTGTTCTATAAGCGCTCGCAACTGAATCGGATGGGGGTGACGACAGCGGTGCGGTTGCGGTCGGTCTCCGATACGGAACGCGTAACCGTCGCCGGCTTTGCAATCGTCACACAACGGCCTGGGACCGCCAATGGGATGCTCTTCCAAAGTTTGGAAGATGAGACTGGAATTGCAAACGTCGCAGTCATGCCTCACCTCTGCAGACGATTCGACCCGTTACTGAGGAGATCGCGGTATCTTCTGATTGAAGGCAAGATGCAGAGTGTAGATGGTGTGCTGACTGTTCGTGCAGAGGTGATCAAGCCGCTCAATCTAACGGGTGCCGAGATGACCGGACGCAGCTTTCGTTAGTTAGCCGAACTGGAACCTTTGGAGAGGATGCGGACAGCGCGCCAATCGAGCCTCTTAGAAATTGGAGTGTCATTCCGCCTAGCCGGGTATGGCGGTCGATGAACGCCTATACCTAGACGGCCATGCTATTAGCTATTAAGCAATAAGCCTAGATGCCAAGGGATCAAATGGCAATTTACCCTATGGACATTGGACTCCCATCATGTTTGACATACCTAGCGTGCTATGGATAGCATTTGGAAGTCTTATAGGGGTTGAGCCGACATGGCAAGAAGCGACCTTCAGGGAACCCTCGATCTTCTCGTTCTCAAAACGCTCTCGCAAACGGGACCGTTATACGGTTACGGGATTGTGCTGCACATTCAAAGCGCCTCCGACGATTTGCTTCGGATCGAAGAAGGTTCTCTGTATCCCGCGCTGCACCGTATGGAGCAGCGTGGATGGCTCAGTTCTCAGTGGTCGCTTAGCGAGACGAATCGCAAAGTGAAGTATTACAAGCTGACTGCGGCGGGTCGCAAACAGCTGGAAACGGCAGAGCGCGACTTTGAGCAACTCGTCAAAGGCGTGCGCGCTATCTTCCGGTACGCGTGAGGTCTGCCATGTCGCTTCTCAGTCGCATATGGGCTCTTGGTTTCCGCGCCAAAATCGATCATGAGATTGAAGACGAATTGAAGGAGCACATTCGGATGCGGACTGCCGACAACGTAGCGGCAGGTATGCCAGCGACCGAGGCGCGCCGCGATGCGGTCCTTCGCTTCGGCAATCCCACGGCGGTGAGGGAGCGCGTTGCTGGCGTCGATACAGCCCTGAGCCTCGACAATCTATGGAACGACATCAGGTTCGCTGGACGTCGTCTCCTGAAGTCTCCCGGCTTTTCGATCACTGCCATCTTGACGCTCGCCCTTGGGATCGGAGCAACCACAGCCATATTTAGCGCCGCGTATTCGGTACTGCTGCGATCGCTGCCTTTTCAGCATGCTGATCGTATTGTGACGATCAACGAGACGCATCCACAGGTTGCCGGGGGAGGAGAGGTCACATTTCCGGATTATCTGGATTGGCGGTCACAGCAATCGAGCTTTGAGCAGTTGGCCGGATATTCCATCGTGAGCCCCGAAACCGTATCGCTGGTTTGGGATGGGCATGCAGAACAGGTTCACCGGGTTCTTGCATCCAGCAATTTGTTCTCGCTTCTCGGAGTCGCGCCGTCTTTGGGCCGCACCTTCGTGGAACAGGACGACACGTCGAACGTAAACCACGTCGTCGTCATCAGTGCCGAAGCGTGGCAGCGTTATTTCGGGGCGGATCGAAACGTGGTTGGCCGCAACGTCGATCTAAACGGTGTCAGCTTCACCATCATCGGTGTGCTCCCGCCTGGGAGCGCCTATCCAGCGGCGGGCGAGTTTTGGATGCCCTTTTCGCTGATGGACAAGGAATCGCAGGCGTCCCGCGTATGGCATACGGTCAACGTACTAGGGCGTCTGAAGCCCGGACTTGAACTAGCACAGGCTCAAGCGGACATGCAGACCATTGCGGCCCGTTTGGCACGGGTCTATCCCGCAACGAACCGGAACGTCGGGGTGCTCCTTACCCCACTGCGCGAACAACTCGTGGGCTCCTTGCGCCCGGCGGTACTGAGCCTCATGGGCTGCGTCGTGCTGGTTCTGCTCATCGCCTGTGCCAACGTCGCCAATCTCCTGTTAGCGAGAGCTGCGGCACATTCGCAAGAAGTGGCCGTCAGGCAGGCTCTCGGAGCAAGCCGCCTCCGCCTCTTCACACAATCCCTCTCCGAAACCCTGCTCTTGTGCCTGCTGGGAGGTGTGCTTGGAACGGTATTCGCTGCTCTTACCCTTCCGCTCCTGCGGATGGCGTTTGAGCATACGGATGGCGCTGATCCATCGTTGGTCCAGTCGATCCAGCTCAACATTCCGGTTTTGCTCGTGACGCTGGTCGTTTGCGTGTTCACTGCGATCCTCTTCGGGCTGCTGCCCATGTTGAAGACACCACGCAAACTGACTGAGGCATTGCGGCCAGGAGATCGTGGCAGCACCGGCAGGAAGAGCAGGAGCAGGAGTGCGCTGGTCTCGGCGGAGATAGCCATTGCGATCGTGGTGCTGTTTCTTGGGTCGCTGTTGATACGCAGCTTTCAGAAGCTCATCCAGATCGATCCCGGCTTTCGCACGGATCACTTGCTTAGCCTTGAGATCACATTGCCCCAGCCTCGGTATGAGGACCAAGCACCCGCGACAAATCACTTCTACGAAGCGTTGCTCGAAAAGCTACGGCAGTCGCCGGGCATCGTGTCGGCCGGGACCACGAATGCCGTCCCACTTAACGCCTCTCATTCCATGACTCGCTTTCTCATCGCGGGTGCAGCTCCCTTAGCTCCGGGCGCGTTTCCGTTCGCGCAGATTCGCTACGTCAGTCCGGACTTCTTCCGCACGATGGGGCTTGGAGTGGTAAAGGGCAGAGGTTTTAAGTTGAAAGACATCGAGAATAACTCCAACCTGTTTATCGTTAATCAGGCATTTGCACAACGCTATCTCGCAGGCAGAGATCCTCTGACATCGAGCATCCTGCTTGGTGTTCTTAGTCCTCATCCCGATAAGATTCCGGTGATCGGTATCGTTTCGAACGCGCGCGATTTGGGAGTCGAGACCGATGCCGAACCGGAACTGTACCTGCCCGGGTTTGGCACTCATGCAGTGATTTTGCTTCGCACCAATGTCGATCCCGTCGGCGTCGCCGCTGAAGTGCGCGATGCCGTCCGGGAACTCGATCCGAATCAGCCCACCTATCATGTCCAGACCATCGATGAGGTACTCTCCGACTCCCTGGCGAGGCAGAAGATGACCGCTGTTCTGCTCGGCATCTTTGCGCTGCTGGCGCTCACGCTTGCGTCCATCGGCATTTATGGAGTGATTGCCTATTCCGTGACGCAGCGCACACGCGAAATAGGGGTGCGGATGGCTGTTGGAGCAAACCGGAAAAACATCTTGCTTCTGATATTGCGGGAGGCGGCTACCTTGACGGGGCTCGGGATTTTGGCGGGACTCATGGGTGCTTTCGTGTGCGCTCATTTTGCGAGGGCACTGCTTTTCCAAACGAGCAGCGCCGACCTCGTCTCCGTCTGCGCATCTGTTGCTGCTCTGTTGCTCGTTGCGTTGTTGGCTGCTGTCTTGCCCGCTGGCCGGGCCGCCACCATCCATCCGATGGAAGCTCTTCGATCTGAATAAACGCCACCGGTGAGGTAATTTCATGTCCCTCTTTCGTCGTATCTCAAATTTGTTCTCACGCGGCAAGTTGGAGCAGGAGATACAGGACGAAATCCGTTCCCATATCGACATGCGCACGACCGGGAACATTGAGGCGGGAATGGACCCGGAGCAGGCCCATCGGGACGCGCTCCTGCGATTCGGAAATCCGAACCTGATGAAGGAGCGAGTAGTGGCTCAGGACGCGGCACTGACCTTGGAGAGCTTAGCAGCTGATGTGCGCTACTCGTTTCACCAACTGCTGCGCAATCGCGGATTCGCCGTGATTACCATTCTGACGTTGGCACTGGGCATCGGCGCGACGACCGGCATCTTCTCGATCCTGAATGCCTGGATCATTCAGCCTTTGCCGCTCAAAGACCCTCAGCAACTCATCATCTTCTGGCGTGCAGCGGCAGAAGTTCCCAACGAGCCCGCCTACTACTTCAGTTGGCGTGACTATATCTACTTCACTCAGAGAAGCCACGCATTCCAATCGCTTGGCGCTTCCTTCGAGCGAAGCTATGCCCTGACGGGAAACGGCGAACCTGAGAATCTCAACGGCGGGATCATGAGCCGTACCCTGTTCTCAACGTTGGGCGTGTCTGCGTTCCGAGGAAGACTGTTTCTGCCGGATGACGATATGGGCCAGCCGGTCGCAGTGATCAGCCACGCTCTCTGGACCAGACGGTTTCACCAATCGCTGGATGTCCTCGGTCAGACGTTGACCCTCAATGACAAGTCCTTCAAGATCGTCGGCATTCTGCGCCCCGGTTTCTCCTACCGCGTACTCGATCAGCCGCACGACATAGATGTCTGGACGCTGATTCAGGCCGGAGATCCGCACTACAAACAGGACTCCGTAGCTGCGGTGGCGATCATTGGACGCCTCAAGCCAAGCGTGACTCCCGCGCAGGCAAAGTCGGAGATTGCGTCCTTACAGGCGGAGAACGACCGACATTATCCCGACATTCCGAAGTCGACCGCGTATCTCTCGAGCCTGCAACAGGACAACACCCGCGAGGTCAGGGCGTCGCTTCTGGTGCTGGGGGGAGCGGTTGGACTCATGCTCCTCATTGCCTGCACCAATACCGCAAGTCTGATCGTTGGCAGAAACATACAGCGAGAGAAGGAGTTTGCCATTCGCGCTGCTCTGGGCTCGAGCGCACGTCGCCTTCTGGTCCAGTTGTTGGTGGAGAATCTGGTGCTGTATGGAATTAGCGGGGCTCTCGGCTTATTGATCGCCTTTGGCTCAGTGCGCGGCTTCATTGCGTGGAATCCCTTCGGCGCGCTTCCAGCACAACCCGTCACGGTCAGTCTGCCAGTCCTGGGTGTGGCTGCCGCTTTGACCGTATTGTCGGGGCTTTTCTTTGGGGCCTATCCGGCGTTCCAGGCGGCGAAGCTCAATGTCAATCAGGCGCTACGAGCAAGCAGCTCGGGCGCTTCGGCGGCGTCGGGAACGCTTCGTTCACGAAGCATCATCGTGCTCACCCAGATCGCTCTCTCGGTGGTTCTCTTGATTGGAGCGTCTCTCCTGTTGACGACCTTCCTCCGCTTGAACGCGCAGCCCCTTGGCTTCAATCCGGCTGATACTGCCGTTATCAATCTCTCGCTCTCGCACAAGCGCTACCCTTCGGGCACGCAACTGACCCAATTCGCGGATCGGTTGGTCCAACGGCTGCGGACGCTACCCGGCGTGGATGCAGCCGGAATGACCTTGTTCCTGCGAATGTCCGACGCGGGAACAGAACCGATGCAGATGGACAGCCAACGGGACGTGAGCGAGGAGCATCTGCCGCAGGCCGTCCCAGTAACGGTAGGTCCGGGCTTCTTTCAGGCCATGGGGATCGCAACGATTGCTGGCCGGGATTTCTCGGAGTCGGACGTACAGGCGACGCGGCCCGTGGCGCTCCTGAATGAGGAGGCTGTGCAGCGGTATTTCGCAGGCAAGAATCCCATCGGCGAACAACTCCGTATCGGAAATCCGAAAGATGCGGAAACGCAGAAGAACCCCTGGCTCGAAGTAGTCGGTATCGTGGCAAGCACGAAGTCGACACGCTACAACCAGATTGCATGGGAGTCTCGGCCAGAGGTCTACACAGACTATCGTCAACAGCAGTTCGACCAATCCGCCGACAGTTCCGACTTTACGAGGATGTCCTTTGTTGTTCGGACGCGGCCCGGAGTGAGCCTGAGTGATGCGGCCATTCAGCGAGCAATTTGGAGCGAAGACCCGAACCTGCCGGTAGGCCAGATCAAATCTTTGGGCGAGATGGTCTCTGGACTTCAGACTCAACCGCGGGTACGAGCACGCCTGCTCACAGTCTTCGCGGGCTTGACCCTGCTCCTCGCAGCGATTGGGATCTATGGCGTCATGGCCCAATCGGTGGCTCAGAGGTACCGCGAGATTGGAATCCGCATGGCGCTCGGCGCGGACCGGAACAATGTGCTTCGCCTGGTATTGAAACAAGGGCTGAGTCTTACGCTCTTCGGGGTCGTCCTCGGAACGATCCTCGGCTTAGTCGCCGTTCGGTTCATGAAGAGCCTCCTCTACGGCATCAGCGCCAACAGTCCCGCAACGTATTTCGGGGTCATTGCCGTGGTTTGCTTCGTGTCTCTGATTGCCAGCTTTCTCCCCGCCCGAAGGGCGGCAACGATCGATCCCGTTCGGTCTCTACGCACCGAGTGATGACAAATGCTTCTTGATGGGTTCCAAGGACAGACAGAGCTGCAAAAGGGCTTATGGAATGGGGTGCAACCTTGCTGGTAAACATCGTTCTCGCTTCAACGCTGCTCCAGCCGTCTGTAGCGGGACAGCCTACCCTTGCCGCGAAAGTGGTGGATGCGATCGACCATAACTACCTCTACGCAGACAACGACGCCTGGAAACATCTACGGCCCACGTTGTTGGCGAATGCCGTTGCTACCATTCCTGCGCTCGATCAACAGTTGGCTGAATTGCACGACGGAGATCTTCGGATCATCACCTCAAACCAAATGATCGCCATGCAGGCTGAGACAGCGGGCAAGGAGCGCGGCATCGGGCTTGTCGATTTCGCCATTACCGTTGAACCAAGATCTGATGAGGCCCAGGTGGTGACGGCCCTTGTCGATTCTCCGGCCGATAAAGCCGGCCTGCGGCCTCGAGACATCATCGTGGAAGTCAACGGGCATGCCACTCGCGGATTAATCCACGAAGACGTCATGTCACTGCTCCGTGGGGACTCCGGTACGTTGAAACTCAAGCTTCGCCGCGACGGAAAGCCAATTTCCATGGAAGTCCCGATGGAGGTCTGGGAGCAGTCGGCCGTCGTCTCGCGGCATTTCTCCGCTGGCGAGAAACAGTTGGGATACGTAGGCATTCGCCTCTTCACCTCTGAGTCCGGAACTCTGACGCGCAAAGCAGTTCAGACCCTGTCCGCCCTTGGCGTCGATGGCTGCATCCTCGATCTCCGCAATAATCCTGGTGGCTATCTCGATGCGATGGCGACTGCAGGAAGCGCCTTCACCGAGCAGACGCTCGGATGGAAGGTTCGCCGTGACGGGACGAGAGAGCCGATTCATTCGTCAGAGAAGCCGTTTAAGACGATGCGCATTGTTGTCCTTATCAATGACGGCACGGCAAGCGCCGCGGAGGTCCTGGCTGCGGGGCTTCGTGATGCAATCGGGGCGCAGCTCATAGGGTCCAAGACATACGGACGCGGCCAGATCCAGACCTATGTCGCCCTCAACAATAGCGCAGGAATTGTGATCCCGGATGCGAGTGCTGAAAGCATCCGTGGTGCCCGTTTCAACAAAGGAGCGGGCCTCACTCCCGATGTTCTCGCGCCATCTGCCGGAGCGCAAGAGAACGAGGACGCCTTGTATCGAAAAGCGATCGAACTGCTTACCCATGGCTAGCCTCCCGGGGAGATTTTGAACTGCTTGCTCTGAGTACGTTTTTTTTAACTGGAGTGCTGCAGAGGGCCATGCTGCGGTATGCGTGAGGAGATGCGATGTCGTTGCTGAAAAGAATGTCGAACCTGCGTTCCCGATTCCGTATCGATCGTGAGGTCAAGGATGAATTACGGGCCCATATCGAGATGCGGACAGAAGACAATATCGCGGATGGCATGTCTCCGGAAGATGCCCGGCGCAACGCCCTCTTGAGGTTCGGGAACCCTGCCGTAATTCGGGAGAAGATTGTCACGATTGACACTTCATTCGGCGGCGAAAAATTATTGCGCGATATCCTCTACGCATTCCGCCAGTTCCAACGCCACCCAACTTTTGCTTTAACGGTAGTTGGGACGCTCGCACTTGGCATAGGTGCAACTGTCGCTGTTTTCAGCGTCGTGCATTCTGTTCTACTTCGCCCGCTGCCATATCGAAATCCCGATCAACTTGTCGTGGCCTATGGAAACATGGTGCAGCGGAGCGCCTCGGACCTTCCGTTTTCAAGTCCGGACTTCGTGGATCTGAAAAGAGGAGCAACCAGAATGTTTGAAGGGTTTGCAGGTCTGCGGACCGGCAAGCTTCTCCTGCAGCGTCAGGACGGTGGCCTCGAACAGGTTCAATCCGCGACCGTGACGACGAATTTCTTCGGTTTGCTCGGTGGAAGAATCGTTCTCGGACGTGATTTCCGGGAAGAGGATGCGCCGCTTCCGTCCGGTACCGCGGACGCGGCTACGCCGACACAAACGACCCAAAGCACGGCCCCTCCGGCGATTCTCAGCTATGAGTATTGGCAACGTCGCTATGGCGCCAGCCCGTCTGTGATCGGTCAGCGCCTCTCGAGCGGCCCCGATGCGGGCTCCGAAATTATCGGCGTCCTCGCTCCAGGTTTCGAATTGTTGTTTCCTCCTAAGTCGGACGTCGAGCGAAATCCTGATGTGTGGATCGCTACGCGCTTGAGCTACAACAATGCCGACCGGAAGACACTCATGTATCGGGTGATCGGCAGACTGAAAGATGGAGTCAACCTCACGAATGCGCAGAGCGAGGTCGATGGCGTTGCCTCTGAGCTGCGTAGGAACTTCCCGCTTTGGCAGACGACCAACGGCCATATACAACTCCAGCCGATGCACCAGTACCTCATCGCGGAGCTGAAGCCCTCCATCTATGCACTTATGGGAGCAGCGGCCTTTCTGCTCCTGATCGCATGCGCGAACGTCGCGAACCTCATGTTGGTGAGAATGTCCCTCCGCGAACGGGAGCTTGCCGTCCGCAATGCCCTCGGAGGTGGGCGGTGGGATCTGATCCGACAGGTGATGGCCGAAGCAAGTCTCCTTGCGGTGGCCGGTACACTGATCGGCGTTGGCTTGGCGTGGATTGGGGTGCGCGAATTGTCCAACTTCGCCCCGAATCAGCCGCTTCTCGCATCCACAAGCATCGATCTTACGGTTGTGGGATTTGCTGTTCTCTTTTGTGTGGTCTCTGCCGCTCTGTTTGGGATCGGACCCGCATTGCATGTCTCTCGTCCGGCGCTCATGGTTGTGCTCCGGTCGGGAGGCCAGAACTCCTTGCTATCGGGTGGGCGCTTGTTGCGCAATACCGTCGTGGTGGCAGAAATAGCGTTGTCCTTCGCGCTGCTGGTCGGCGGTGGGCTGATGCTGCGAAGCTTTCTCCGACTGCAACAGATCGATCCTGGATTCGATGCGCAAAGCCTTCTCACCTTCCAGATACTCTATCCGCAACAGTCAACGCCGGAACAACGAAGTGCCTTCACGCATGAGATCCACGATACCCTCATGGGCATTTCAGGGGTAAAGAGCGCCACCGCTGCCACACCATTCCCGCTGGCCGACCAGTTCTTTCCAATCCGTTGGGGGACCGAGCAGGCTATGAGCGATCCAAGCAGGTTCCAATCCGCCGACTACCAGATCGTTTTGCCTGGTTATTTCGAAACGCTGCGGACGCCATTGATCGCGGGCCGCACGTTTACGGATGCTGACAATGCTCCGAGTCGCAACCTTGTCATTATCGACCAACTTCTTGCGGAGAAGGCATTCCCACACGAATCGGCAATTGGTAAGAGGATTCTGATTCGTCTTCGCACACCGGAGCCGGAATGGGTTGAGGTGATCGGCGTCGCTGCGCACCAGCGCGATACCTCGCTCGCCGAGATGGGCCGTGAAGAAATTTACCTGACAGACGGCTTCATGGGCCACGGGTTCGCAACTCGATGGGCAATCCGCACATCGGCCAACCCTTCAACCTATACGGAGATCGTTCGTAACCGGCTTACTCAGTTGAGTGCGCAAACAGTGCTAACCGAATTGCGACCGATGAGCGGGCTTGTGGAACAGGCACAGGCGACAACTCGCCTCGCGTTCGTCCTCATCGCGGCGTTCTCCATTGTCGCTGTGCTGCTTGCGACCCTTGGCATCTATGGGGTTCTGTCCACTTCGGTCCGCCAGCGCACCTCGGAGATTGGCGTTCGCATGGCTTTGGGAGCTACGCGAGCAAAGGTGTTTGGGCTCATCGTGGGACAAGGCCTGAAGTTGGGTGCCTATGGAGTGGCTGCCGGTTTTGTGATCGCGTTGTTTCTATCCCGGTGGATTCGAAGCCTCCTTGTAGAAACGAAGATTGTTGATCCACTTACTTACGTAGGGATTACGATGATCTTCTGCGTTGTCGTAGCCTTCGCTTCGTGGTTTCCCGCACGTCGCGCCGCATCGGTCGAGCCGATGCGCGCGCTACGAAGTGAATAAGGTACGGAAGTGTCGATGTCGTATTGACCGTTCGTGCAGAGATGATCAAGCCGCTCAATCTAACGGGTGCCGAGATGACCGGCCGTAGTTTTCGTTAGTGGGAATGCATCTTCTCCTCGAATTCATCGGATGAAGCAACTTCGGAATCTTGCGTAACGGTCTCCTCGAACAGTGGAGGATTCGATTCTGTCTCCACTTGAAAATTACTCAATCCAACACCCACCAAACGATAGAGCTGTTGCGGGCCGAGATCGACGCGTCGGCAGAGAGCAAGCGCAATCGTCGTGAATTCCTCGCGGGAACACAGAGGAGCCGAAACAGTGAGGCTACGTGTCAGTGAGACGAATTCCTTGGTTTTCAGCTTCAGCCCAACCGTCTTCGCACCACGCGCGTTGTCGCGTGAAGCGGCCCAGACCTTCTCAGCGAGGCGAAGGATGTGGCTTTCGCACTGTTCGAGCGGGAGATCGTCGGGAAAAGTGTCTTCTGCGGAGATTTGTTTACGAACCCGGTTCGAGACCACGGGGTTGTGATCGATCCCGCGAGCGAGTTCGTAGAGACGTAAGCCATACCTCCCGAAGTGTTCTTCGAGCGTGGGCATATCCATTGCGTAGATGTCTCCGACCGTCTTGATGCCCACTCGGGCCATATGGGCTTCGGTGACCTTTCCCACTCCCGGAATGCGACCCACTGGCAGAGGGAGCAGAAACGCCTGCACCTCGTGTGGCTGAATCACAAACTGGCCGTTTGGCTTTTTCCAGTCCGAGGCGATCTTCGCGAGGAACTTGTTCGGCGCGACACCCGCTGACGCGGTGAGGTTCAGCTCTTCGCGGATCTGCTGTCGAATGGTCTTTGCGACGAGGGTGGCCGTTGGCAGGCCCAGCTTATTTTCCGTGACGTCGAGATACGCTTCGTCGAGCGACAGGGGTTCGACGGCGTCGGTATGGCGGTGAAAGATTTCTCGCACGGACTGTGATGCCGCCTTGTAGCGTGTGAAGTCGGGAGGGACAAAGATAGCCTCCGGGCAAAGTCTCTCCGCAGTGACGGCCGGCATCGCGGAACGCACCCCGTAGCGTCTTGCTTCATAGGACGCCGCGCATACAACTGACCGCTTGCCCTTCCAGGCGACGACGACTGGTTGCCCGCGCAGCGATGGATCATCCCGCTGTTCGACGGATGCATAAAACGCGTCCATATCGGCGTGTACGATCTTGCGCGAGCCAAGATCAGAGCGCGAGCTGCTGGGGGATTCATGCATTGCACATCTCGCATGTGCCGAAATGATCGGCGAACGCGTCCCACTCAGGAATTCCGTCAAATGCCGAGTTGCGGAGATCGACTAAGTCGCTTGGCTTGAGAAACACGAAGTCTGCAGGGCGCTTTTCAGCGAAGGCTCGAAGCAGAGCCGTTCCCTCGGGACATGGAAGACCATCATCCACCGGAAATAACGCCTCCAGCCGGCTATCAGAAATTTGTTCCTTCATCGACTCTCCCGGAGAATCTCAAACTATTCTGTCGTATTCGCCTTGTATTCGCCTAGATGCTTCTCGGCTACCTGGCTCCTGAAGTAGAACCTCCGGAGGGTAGGTGCAGTGGAGGCGCGCAAGTTCGCGCATTCGCGGTTGCGTGTTGGAAAATGGTGCATGGCGCGTAAGCAACTAAGGGCAATTGTTCAAGATACTGATGGTGGTGTGGCTCCCTCTGCCTTGATCGCGGATCTTCGTCAACTCATCGCAGAGGCCCGCCGCTCCGTCGCCAGCACTGTGAATGCAGGCTTGACGTTGCTCTACTGGCGCATCGGTAAGCGAATCCTCCATGAGGTTCTGGGTAAGGAACGAGCTGCCTATGGTCGCCAGATTGTCGTATCGCTGATACGACAATTGAGTTGGACTCACTTTATTGCCTTGCTACCCCTGAAGAACCGCCTGCAACGGGACTTCTATGCCGAGCTTTGCCGCGTCGAAGGCTGGAGCGTCAACACGCTACGGCAAAAGATCGACTCCATGCTCTTTGAGCGAACAGCTGTATCGCGTAAGCCTGAGAAACTGGCACGGAAAGAGCTGGATGCTCTACGTACCGATAGTCGATGGATGCCTGACATGGTCTTTCGTGACCCTTACATCCTGGACTTTCTCAAGCTCTCCGACGCCTATAGCGAACGGGATCTGGAAACAGCGATTCTCCGAGACATCGAAGCCTTCCTGCTGGAGATGGGAAGCGGTTTCAGTTTTGTCACGCGCCAGAAACGCATGGTGATTGATGGCGAAGATCACACGCTCGATCTGCTCTTTTACCATCGGCGGTTGCGTCGACTCGTTGCCGTGGAGTTGAAACTTGGAAAGTTCAAGGCTGCCTACAAGGGGCAGATGGAGTTGTACCTCCGCTGGCTGGAGGAGTACGAACAGGAGCCGAATGAGGAGTCACCTCTTGGTCTGATTCTGTGCGCGGAGGGAGGTCAGGAGAGCATCGCCTTGCTACGTCTGGACCAGTCGGGAATCCGCGTCGGGCAGTATCTTACCGAACTGCCTCCGAAAAAGGTTCTGGAACAGAAGCTTCACGAGTCGATCGCCTTGTCGCGTGCCCTGGTGGAAGGACGTAGGGACCGCAGCGGTCTGAAGAGGTCGAAAACGCCGAGTCAAACAAAACGTAGGGGCTCGACGCGTTGATTTATGTCAGGGATGCGATGAGGTTTACCCATCTTCTTCTCTCGGAAGGGTTCCTCAGCGCCATTCGTAACGAATGACCCGCGTGAATTCACCCTTTTCATCCAGGTCGATCTCAAAACCTTCAGTAGTCAGTCGGACGAACTTCGCTTTGGGCCAATGCAGCCAGGATGCTTCACCGTCTGCCATGCGCATTGCGATTGCGTTTGACTGCACGATTGCGACCTTACGTGGCTCGAACAGTTCACGAAATCTGTTTTGCTTCTCTTGAATTCTCTCAGGAGAATCGTGAGGAAAGATGATTGGCGGATGGTCATGGCGCACGATCTGAAGGGATGTGCCAACTTCGATACGTCGCTTGATTGCCGAAAGACTCATGGGAATCTCCTATTGGATTGGGATTTGAAAATGCGATAGAAATCGAGTGGTAGTCTTTACCTCGGAGGGTCAATGAGCATCGAAGCTGCGGCGAAAGAACTGACGCATGAGATCCAGCGGTTGAACAAAGAAGCTGAGCGTTTAAACAAAGAGGCGGAACGCCTGACGAAGTTGCGAGATTCGCTCTCGGCCGGGACGACAGTTCCCGCTGTAAAAGGCGTCCGCGGTCCCTACAAGAAGAGAGCGGTCAAAAAGACTGCTGCGAAAACCGCTGCCAAGACTGCCGCGAAGACCGCTCCTGCCGCGCCGGCCAAGAAGAAGAGGATCATGTCGGCTGAGGCAAAAAAAGCTATCGGCGAAGCCACCAGGCGCAGGTGGGCGAAGAAAAAGGCTGAGGCAGAAACGCCGAAGTCGAAGTAGATCGTGGTTTCGAGAGAGATTTGCCCATGGGGTTGAACAACCATCCCATGGGCGAATCTTTTTTGGCTTAGAGCTTGTCTCTCCATCTCAGAGGAGTCAGGTGTTGTCGCCGCGCTTTGCGGCCACAATTCGACGTAAGAAAGTGACTACTGTCGGATAGAAACGCGCCCATCCTGCAAATCGATGGCTGTTCGTACCGGTCTCTGGAATTTTGGGATCGGGAGATACATCTGTCATGCGCAGGAATTGGACATACGGACTGATATTGAGCAGCGGGCTGCTTGCGTCCGCACTGCATGCGCAGCAGAGTTGCAATGGCATTCGTATCGATGGAACAGTTACCGATCCAACGGGAGCGGTGATTCCCGGAGCGCAGGTCCGTGCAGCGAATGGTGTAATGGCTACCACGGACCCAACAGGTCATTATCTGCTGTCGTGCGTTCCGGCAACTTCTACCACCCTCACAGCACAGGCTGACGGTTTTGCGAGCGGTACGGCCTCGGCGCGTGCTCGCCAGGGAAGGACCGTTCACGTCAATCTGCAACTGGCCGTTGCCGCCGTCCAGTCGGATGTTCAGGTGAACGGAGATTCAGGCATCGACGGTGGCGGTGCCACAGCTACCCTGAACACGAAGGCTGTGCAAAGCCTTGCCGATGATCCGGATGATTTTCTGCGTCAGCTTCAGGTCCTGGCTTCCGACGTCAGTGGCGATCCAACTCAGACCATGATTATGGTGGACGGCTTTCAGAACTCGAGCGCCCTCCCGCCGAAGAACTCAATCGCATCGATCCGCATCAACCCCGATCTCTTTTCGGCGAAGAATAAGTGGCCTCCCTTTTCTGGTGGAATCATCGAAATTGCAACCAAGCCGGGGGCTGACGCTGTTCACGGTGCAGCTTTCTTCACGGATAGCAACGGAATCTTCAATGCCACGGACCCCTTTTCCGTTACAGCTACGCCGGCGGGGAGGCGGCGATACGGCTTTGAACTGACTGGGCCGATCGTTTCGAAGAAGAGCGGCTTTGCCCTCACACTCGAAAAACGTGATATCGACGAATTCAACGTGGTGAATGCCGTTACGCTCGATGCAGATGGCGGCTTGGGGCCGAATGGAAACGGCGTTCCGGAGCAGCAGACGGTTTCGGCTCCGCAGCGGCTATGGATTGCGTCTGCGCGTGGAGACTGGCAGGTGACTCCAAGTGACGTAGCCAGTCTCTCGTTCTCCGCGAACGTGAACAACGAAGGCAATCAAGGCGTCGGTGGCCAAACGCTCACGGATGCCGGATATTCGAGTCTGGTCAGTGAATATGACCTCCGCTTTCACAACGCGCAGACGATCAGCCCGAATATCCTGCACGAAACACACATCGGATATAGCTGGAAGCGAACAGAGCAAACACCGCTATCGAGTACTCCTTCCGTGCAGGTTGCCGGATACTTCCTGAATGGAGGTGCAACCAGTCAAAACCTCAACAACAGGGAACGTGATCTCGAAGTTGATGAAGACATGACCATGGCGCATGGAAAGCATACGATCGCATTCGGCGCACAATCACTGGGCATCTTCGTGCATAACTACGACCCGAACACATTCAACGGTGCATACGTGTTCGGCGGCGGGAGCGCGCCTGTGCTCGATGCGAACAACCAGCCGACAGGTCAGACAAAATCCATCAAACCAATCGAGCAATATTGGCGAGCCTTGCATAGCCTCCCTGGAGGGGCACCGACGACTTATCAACTTACTACGGGAACGCCGCTGGTTTCGCTGGCGCAATGGCAGCTCAATCTCTGGGCGCAGGAAACCTGGAAGCTTACTCAACACCTGACCGTTGACACTGGTTTTCGCTATCAAATTCAGACCTCGCCGGGCACCTTCGCCAACTTTGGTCCCAGAGTCGCTTTTGCGTGGTCTCCCGACCGAAAACAAACGTGGGTCTTTCACGCTCGCACAGGACTCTTCGCGGTCGCTACTGACCCGAGCGACGCAACCAATGTCTATCGGCTGAATGGGACCCAACAGCGGCAGACCACCGTGTATTCGCCCGGGTTTAGCACTCCTCTTATTCCGGTTCCGGGATCTGTTCAGGTCACCACGACCAATCTGTTTTCTCCGACCCCCTATCAATCCAAATCATTCATGAGCTATGTCGACGTTGAACATGATTTCGCTCATGGCTGGCATGCCACTGGTAGCTTCCTCTACGGGGTGGGGTATGGACTCATCCGAACCGTGAACATCAACGCTCCATTGGTAGCCGACAGCGTTGGAGCGCCTCCAGATCCAACGGCAGCCCTTGAGGCGGCTCGCCCAATCGCCCCGGATAAGAACCTAGTCGAGTATCAGAACTCCGCTCGTGCTGCCGGTCCCGCACTTACCCTTTCCCTCGAACAACACCATTACAAGCGGTTCAGCCTGCTCGCTAGATACGGGTACGTGAATTTCAAAGCCGACAGTCCGGGCAATCGAACTCCACAGTCCAGCTATTCCAACGGAGGAGAGTGGGGGCGTCTTAACTACGAAAGGAAAAACAGTTTCACTCTTTTCGGGTCGCTTGATCTTCTATACAAAGTTCAAGCCGCTGCTCAATTTGATGTCGGTAATGGCCGTGCCTATGACATCACTACGGGGACGGATAACAACGGCGACGGAAACTTCACGGATCGTCCTTCGTATGCAACTGCTCCCGGACCCGGTGTCTACAGTACGAAGTTCGGCCTACTGAGCACGAATACGGTTAACGGAAATGTTCCTGCCAATCTTGGAACCATGCCAGGGGTGATTCATCTGGACATGAATCTGAGGCGTAGTTTCACCCTCTACCCGAAGGATAAAAACCATCCCCGCGTACTAACCTTCAATGCACGCAGTGCCAACCTGCTGAATCACACAAACGTGACGACCGTGAATACGGTCGTCTCGTCGTCGACTCTTGGCCAGGCGGTCGCCGCTGAGACGGCGCGCCGAATTGAATTGGGAATGCGGTTTGAGTTCTGAATATACCCGGTGCAGAGCAATACTAGAATCTCGCAATGAAAGAAAGGCCATGCGATGAGCGAAGGACCAACAACTGAGAGGATCCTTTCTATACGGCCAGCTACCGGATTCGCCGCGGTTATCCTGATTGGCGGAATCCTGGCAACTTTGACCGCAAGAGATGCCAATCTCAACCTTGTGTATCACTATCGCTATCTGCACGCCCCCTTCGCCCCCTCTCTCCTCTACGGCTGCGCATACTGGATGTGGTGGGTAGTAGTGACGTTAGTTCTGTGGCGGCTCGCGGACCGATGGGCAGCTGCATTCAAGCCCTCAAGGCTAACAATCATGGCCCATTTTGGAGGCGCGTGTGTGCTTGCGACCGCTCACATAGCGCTGCTTCAGTACGCCCTCTGGTTTGCCTCTTGGCACTGGCCCGCATGGGGCCCAAATGGCACGCTGTACCTGAAGAGCCTGGAACGGTTCGGAGTGGAACTTATCATCTACGGGCTTATCGCCGGTACATGTGCATTCCTCCACTCCCGCATGCAGACACAACAAGCCCTGGTCCAGAAGATGGAGGTTGAGCGCCAACTCACCCAGGCCCAACTTCAAGCGCTCCAGACCCAGATGGAACCGCATTTTCTCTTTAATACACTGAACGCGATTACGAGCCTGGTCGCGCAGAAGAGAACGGACGAGGCGATGAAGATGCTTGGCCATCTGAACACAATTCTGCGCATGACACTCCAGCGCAAATCACCGGAAAAAGTGCCAGTTGCGGAAGAATTGAAGATCATCGAGAGTTACCTGGCAATTCAGAAGGTCCGATTTTCCGACCGTCTTCAGGTCAGGATTGATGCAACGCCCGAAGCACTGGATGGCCTTGTGCCTTGTTTTCTCCTTCAGCCTATCGTCGAAAATGCAATCAAACACGGCATCGCGCCGAGGGCCGCAGGCGGTTCGATAGAAACAAGCGTCAAACGAATCGCGGACAAGCTCTGGATGCAGGTGAGAGACGATGGTTGCGGACCCAGTGGTTCTGCCACAAAAGGGCATGGCATCGGCATGCAGAACGTAAAAGAGCGCCTCGCATATTTCTATCCTGACAAGTACGAGTTTGACGCCATAGTTCCGCTAGGCGGTGGCTATGAGGTAACAATTCAAATCCCTTATGAGCGTGTGATGGCATGAGCCTTCGAACTGTGATTGTCGATGATGAACCGCTGGCGCGGGAGTTTCTCCAGATGTTGCTGTCCGAGCACAAGGATATTGAGGTTGTCGCGCAGTGCAGGAACGGTCAAGAGACTATCTCGTATCTTCAAGCAAAGCCAGTTGACCTTTTGTTTCTCGACGTACAGATGCCGGAGGTGGATGGGTTCGATGTCGTAGCGAAACTTGGGTTGCGGCAACTTCCGCCAACCGTCTTTGTGACGGCCTATCACGAGCACGCAGTCCGGGCCTTCGATGTTCATGCCGTGGATTATCTGACCAAGCCGGTAGACGCCGAGAGGCTGGCAACAGCACTGGAGCGCGTTCGGGAGAAGATTACGGCCAAGGCTGCTCTGCTGACACAGGAGCAGCTTACGGCTATATTGAATGGGCTGCGGAATACGGCGGAGGGATTAAACACGTATCCATCCCGTTTCCTTGTGCGGGAGGGCGAGAAAGAGATTCTGATATCGACGGATAGTATTGACTGGATCGAAGCTGCCGACTATTACGCCTGCCTGCATGTCAATGGACGCAGGTATATGCTCCGCGAGTCGATTGGAGATTTGGCCGGTAAGCTCGATCCTCGGCAATTCATCCGCATTCACCGCTCCACCATCGTGAATCTCGATCACGTGCGCGAGATCTACCGAGACGGCCACGCTGAAAGTTCTATTGTGCTCAAGGATGGACAGAGGTTGAAGATGAGCAAGGTTGGCCGGCAAAAGCTCGCGGCGCTGGGAAAGACTTAGGCTGTGCATCCGCTGGAGTTACGGAAATGGTAGCCGCCGTTAGAGGAAGGATCTATGGGACCACCGATTTGACAGCTAAAGTAGGCGTATATGTTCACCACGCTTGACTTCAGCCCCGGGAACATCTTCGCGCCGCAACACGGCTGCCTTTATGGCTTCGTTATTGGGAGTAGATTCTTTGATCCCTGATTGAAGTCGCTTCTGGAACTCTGCCGGAAGCGTTTCGAGGAGTGTCTCCCAAAAATCCCCGTCTACTGAGACCTGAATTCGCTTGTAGCGTATTGGCAACTCTTCTTCATTCAGAATGCGCACTGAATCCTGTGAGTTCTTACGCTGTTGCAGCGTGAATTCGATGCCATCGATTTGTGCAAGGCCCCGAGCTTTCAGGTAGTACAGAACCATCCCTTTGGTCCGCGTGCATTTGTTTTCCGCAGTACGGGCACGGTCATAGAGCCGCTTGGCTTCGGCCTTGCAGTGGTTCGAACGTGCCTCCATGACGCAAAGAAAACGGCCGATCCGATCGACCTTTTCCCCCTGTGCTTTAAGGAACTCCTGGAACCTCTGCTCCAACTCGTCGGATGCTTTTCCGTTGGTCGCGATCTCTTCCTGAATCGCATCAAGCAGCAGGTCAAGTTCTAGGTCGATCTCAAACAATGAACTGGATTGGGCGATGGACGCCATGGAATGCTCCTTTGAGAGATGTAGCAATAAACGAGAGAGCGGCACGGCAGAGAAAGTCTCGCGCCGTGCCGCGGCCTGGTTATGCGGCTTTCGTCAACGAACTGGAAGCAGAGGTGGCCTTGGGTAGAACGTCTCCCGCAATCTTCATCAATTCGAGCTTCCGTTCCGTGTCCTCCGTCTTCCCGGCAATCCACGAGATGGCATTGGACAGGCGCCAGGTAGTGTTTCCCGCGGGCAGGTTGTAAGTGTCCGGAGAGTTGTAGGCTTCGATCACCTGATCGGTTTCCGACTTCAGCAGGAGCTTCTTGAGCGACTCCTTCGCCCCAACCGGATCGACGGCGGTGGAATTGGCCTGCTTGATCGAGTCCATGCGGCTGTGGAGGGCTTCCGCATTGAGGTGGGTTCCAATGACATCACGAAGCGCGCTCACCGTCGTCTCCGCGTCGAGCTCGTATGTTCTCTGCGAGTAGATCATCGAGTCATCGAGCCGCCTTCCCAGATGCACCTGTCGCATCTCCTCCTGCGTGATGGCAAGATTGGAGCACCAGATCCGCAACAGATATGCCCGGACCGAAAGAGCCCCATTCCCGAAGTCCGAGTTTTCGAGACTCAGGCCGTATGCGACCATCTCCCCCGGAACAGGCTCGTAGACCTCCGGCATGATTGCCTGGATGGCGACCTTTGTGTCGGTCACGTAACCGTTGTAGGGCATTGCTCCCTTGCGCTGGACTTCCGTTGCAAAGGCTTCGATGATCGGGCGCGAATCGAGCCTGCGATAGCGGTCCGACAGGAAACCTCGTACCTCGCCGAGTACAGAGCGAAGCAAGTAGCGGTTCTTTGCGAAACGGTTGGCGAACATCGTGCTGAGATTGTGAGCGAGCAGTTCTTTCGCCCACCGCTCGGGAGTGTTTTGCAGGCCGTCGATGAACTTGATGGGCAGGTCCGTTGTCTGCGCCATCTGTTGCACGGCGTGGCGGTGAAGACGCTGGCGGTGGCTGATTCCCAACTGGTCGGTGTATGCGATCTGCACGCCGCGGTTGTCCTCAGGGTCGAAGGAAAGCGTTGCGCCGGGTTGTAGCCGGTCGGTTGGCTGGTTGTTCATGACGTGGTCGATGACCTCGCCGGCTTTGGATCGCCCTTGGGCGATCAGTGCTTCGAGTTTGCTGATGGCAGCGCTCTTGGACTCCATGGTGAGGAGCATGGGATAGTGTTCTCCTTGTTCGTGGTTTAGTGGTAGGGGATGTAGCTTGTGGAGGACGTTCGGGGTGAAACTATTGCCATGCCCGCGCTGCACCGTGTTGCGCGCTACCTGATCAGTGACACCGTTGATCGGGACGGTGAGTAGGTTCCGGGCTGCCTTCCCGGCATGACAATCTTTACTTGGAGTTTTTGGGGCGGGTCGATCTCGGCTCCAGGTCGGCTTCCCTGGAAGAAACTTAGGAGTGGGTATACCCGTCGGTTTCTATGCCGAGCCACATGCCGCACCAGGGCAAGAAGAGGTAGGAATCCGTTCCCACGCCTCTTGAGGTAACGCGGGTCAGAAACTCCTCAAGACTCTTCGCTCCATCCGTGCTCTGCTCATACTTTCTGCGTAATGATCGGAGCTGCTCTGCTGTGATCTGTAACTGCCCGATCCGAGGATCAGGATTGACGATAGTGACCAAGCCGTCGATGGAGTCCGCCGTGGCCTCGATAAGTGTTACCTCGGAAGTGTGTGACACTGTGTCTTTCATGGGGATGCTCATCTCTCCAGTACTTCTGTGCGGGCCGCAGAATCTCAATTCCGGCCTCGCGGGCTAAACTTCGTCCTCAAGTTCGTCCATCATCCGTTCGATCTCGGGAATGCCGAAATCATCCCCGGAAAAGTGGTTCCTGGGGTCGCTGCCAAGATCGGCGTTTGCTATCTCCTTGGCTTCCTTCTTGACCTGTAAGAGTTCACGCAATGCTTCTCCCAAGACGCAACGCTCGGACTCGGTGAATGGATCGAAACGCCCTCGGGGCCGAATATCTTCTCCGTCGCCTGTGCTGGTTAGGGTGTTGTCTGGGACTGGGGTGAGCATACGTCCTCCTTGAGATAGGTCACGGGCTCGAAAGGCTCCACCGCTTGGGAATGCGGCTTGACTGGCCGAAATCTTCTAAAATATCTCTATGTGCGGTAGGTATTGTAGGCGCTCCGACAAGCAACGAGTCGCCAATGCCTTTCAGGTAGAGGCGGACGTGGATGATCTGAGTCTTGGACCCGAAGATGATATTTCGCCCGGTTCCGTGCAGCCCGTTCTCGTGTTGAATGAGCACGGAGAGCGGGTTATCGAGCGGATGCGCTGGGGGTTCAAACTGCCTGACCGAATGCTCTTCGTCGCCCGTTCGGAAGAGATCCTTGAGAAGCCGTTCTGGAAGGATCGATTCGCGCAACGGCGAGCAATCGTGCCCGCCGACAGCTTTTACGATTGGAAAAAAGTAGGGAAGGGTACGAAGCCGAAGTATGAATTCAACATCCCTGGTCGCGAGCCGTTTGGCATGGCTGGAGTGTGGTCCCCGTGGAAGAATCCGAAGACCGGCGAGTGGGAAAAGACTTTTGCTATCGTGACGACGGCACCGAACGAAGTGATGCTGCCGATCAAAGACAGGCAGCCGTCAGTGCTTGAGGTTAGAGAGTACTCGGAGTATCTGGAGAAGGCCGAAAGACCGCCGGTTCATCTTTTTCGGGTTCTACCTGCCGAGGAATTGAGGGCGACTCTGGTGGGGCGAATACCGGAACCTGCCTGTGAGCCAGGTCTCTTCGACGATCTTTGAGAGGATTCGCACACCGAATCCATCTTCACGCACTGGATTTCTGACATCCAATGCTGTGATGGCAGGATCGCGCAAAACGCATGACGCCCGCTTTATCGAGCCGATGGACTGTCTGCCCGTCGCGAAGATCCCGCAAGGTCCGGGATGGACGTACGAGATCAAGCTCGACGGCTACCGGCTTGAAGTTGTACGGACTAAGGGACAGATATCGCTCTATTCGCGCAAGCAGAATTCTCTAAACCGGCAGTTTCCGTATATTGCGAAGGCTCTGGGCGAGCTACCGGATGAAACCATCGTGGACGGAGAGCTCGTCGCACTCGATTCCGATGGTCGTCCTAGTTTCAATCTTCTCCAGAATTTCCGCTCCGCCGAGTCTCAAATCATCTTTTACCCGTTCGACCTTCTGTTCTTAGAAGGCCGTAGTCTGCTGAACAGTCCGCTCTCGGAGCGAAGGAAGCTGCTTCGCACGACGGTCGAGGCGGGGCCTCATATCGCTCTCTCGGAAGTCTCCACGTCCTTTGCAACCATGCTGGAGTTTGTGACGGAACATCGCCTGGAAGGAATTATTGCGAAACGGGCCGAGAGTGCCTACGAACCCGGGAGACGGACCGGGACATGGTCCAAGCACAAGCTCAACAGTGGTCAGGAGTTTGTGGTGGGTGGATATGTACCGAGCAATCTCGGGCTTGATTCGCTGGTAGTTGGGTTCTACCGCGGCGCTGATCTTTTCTACGCAGCCAGGGTGAGAGCGGGATTCATCCCGAGAACACGGCGGGACGTCTTTGAAAAACTCAAGCACCTGGAGACCTCGGAGTGCCCTTTTATAAATCTGCCCGAGACGGCTGCCGGGCGGTGGGGACAGGGCCTTACAAAAGAGAAGATGAAGGAGTGCCGGTGGCTGCGACCGGAAGCGGTGGCGCAGATCGAGTTTCGCGAGTGGACCGAAGCGAACCACTTGAGGCATGCGACGTTTGTGGCTTTGCGTGACGATAAAGATCCGTCCAAGGTGGTGCGGGAGAGCTGACAGTCGGTCCCTCGGTCTTCCAATATCTTGAGCATTCATCAGAGTGACTCCGCCTGACCCGCACTCGCTCTCTGCAGGAGAATTTCACGGCCAGGATTCGGGGTTTGCTTATAGACTCTGGACACTCCCCGATTTCAGCCTGGAGAAGCAAACAATGAAGTGCGTAGCCTTTTCGCTCTTTGCGTTGCTGCTGGTTGTCGCGGCGGACGCGCAAACTTCACAACAACCAGTCTCTGCAGCGGCCAACGGCTCCTGCCCCGATCCAAAATCTCTCGACAGAAACAAACCGGAAGTTCCCCTCTGCCTCGTTGCAAATGAGATGGCTCAAGCTCTGGATCAATACAACTCGGACCCCGGCAGTGCGAACCTGCCTAAACTCTCAAAGGTCAATTTCGACTTCAAGACCCAGATCAGCACGACGGTTGGAGCCAAGATCAGTTTCTTGATTTTCAAGTTCGGTGGTTCTCGAGAGAAGGACGTGACCAATGAGGTCAGCTTCGCCTATCAAGTTCCCGGTCCCAACCAGGCTCTGATTGCGAAAAAGAGCACGAAGCTCGCTACAACGCTGATTGAGCTTCTTCGCGCCGCAGCTACGCAGATTGCGCAGACACCCTCGGTTGGGCAGGCGAAATTTAACTCTCTGACCGTTACTCTCGCCTATGGAGTCAAGTGGGACGCTAGCGCAGAGGGAGACCCCGTGGTCAACATTGTGACCGTGACCTTGAGCGGGGACCGAAATCGAAATGACATTCAGACGCTGACCGTCACTTTTGGACCCTCTTAAAAATCCCGCTGGACAGTTTCGCGTTGCGTCGAAGCGGCAACGGAAGCGGCGGCTTGCTCTTCGTCCAATTGAGCCGCCACGTAGTCCCAATACCCTCGCTGGGTGTTGCTATTGGCGACTTCCCGCTGCCAGTCCGCGCGCGGCCACTTTGGATGCTCGCCCCATGCGCCAAACTTCTGGATAAGGTCACCTACCTCTAGAGCCCACTCATGCTCTCCGGCTGGCTGAATCTCGGCAGCCTTGCGCAGGGCGTCTATGAACTCCCCAACCTGGTTGATAGGTATCTCCATACTGCAGCGGCCGACCATGCCTCGCGATGTAACTGGTTCGATGTGGATCGAATTCGACGAATGGAGTGCCGTGACCACAACGCCGCACATGCGTGCGTAGTCGTTCCTTCCGAGGAAATACAGGTCGAGTTCTTTGGGGATCGATATGATCGTCATACTTGTTTTCGCCTTATTCAAGGGGATGGGATTGCGTCGGTGAAGGCGTGCAAGGAAGGTGGCTCGCCCCCAGCCATCACGCCGGTTCGCCTCATGCAGCAAGAGGCAGGCAAAGTTGTTCCGGAAGGGTTGCCGCGTCGCTCCATCGTTCCCACCGGATTTTCGGTTTGGTCGAAGACTTGTCTTTGCGGGGTCGTCTCGTCCTGTTCCAGCTACCACCGGAGGTGATGGCAACCGGGACGAATCCGGCAGCTCGAAGGGACGCTCCGCTTTCGTGCTTGCCTGTATACGTCACGATGCGGTGATAGCCGCGACGGAAGCCTTCTCTGCAGGCGTACCCATAGAGAAGAGAACAGGCATCCTTCCCGAGGGAACGCGGGCATGACTCCTTGACGCATACGCGGTTGATTTCGAGACAACCCTGGGCTGCCAGAGCCGGTGAGACGGGCCGGCCAGCTGTCATCACGCCGACCATCTCAGTGCCATTGAACGCAGCCTTGCCGAACATCCAACCGACAGGCGCATCCAACTCGCGGTGGTGCTTGTCAATAAACTCCGCTGCGATGGGAAAGGCTACCTCGCCGAGTTGCACTCCGTAGTCGAGAGTCCATGAGACGGTCTCTTCGGAAACGAGCAGGTCCCGAACGCGCATCCCTGTTTCGAGGAGCATCCACCGCGCTCTCTCCTTACGCGTCCACGTAGGAATTACCTCAATCCAGCCGTGAAGATTCCCCTCGCAGCAGGCATCAAGCACCAGCTCGCGTGTTTCGAAGATGATCTCCGAGACTTCAAGCATTGCTGGCTCACCACAGTAGAAGCACACGTCCATGACAGCGCTCCTCTCCGGGGTTCATCACTTCACTCGAATAGCCTTCCTTGAGCGGAATCCCATTGCTCCTCAAACCATGCCAACCCGTAGCGCGCTTTCGTCTTGACTACGGCAGGAGCGGCAACCAGGAACTCTTCTCGTGTGGGATACACGTCTCCACACCGGTGCTGATAGGCATAGGTGATTCCACGCTGCTCGGTGAGCAGATGGGATGGAAGGGCTAGCTCTTTGAGGCGGTCAAGAGCGCTGGCTTTTGGAACAGCCTCAGAGACTTGCTCGACGGCGCGGATGGCGTGGCCCTTCTTTTCAGGATGGGCTCGGCCGCTCTTGTCTTTCGCGGCGTAGTAGATTCTCCGGACGCGATAGACCACCCACGGTGTGCGATCCAGTTGTGACCGAAAGAGGTTGATGGCCTCTTGGTTGCCGCTTGCTTCCGTGATCTGAATGAGAGATTTTCCTGGATAGAGTGTTCCCCGCGGGTTCAGCGACAGGCTCAAGTACTCGAGTTCGAGCGCGTCCGCAACCTGCGGCGCGTGCTCTCTGTGCCGTTCGATCGCATCCGAACTCAGCCTGTTGAAAGGACAGTACACGCACGCGGACTTTTTCCAAACCACTCCAAGCTGCTGCTTCAGGTAGTCGACGCAGTCTTCGCGTGTCCACCCCCACTCGACGAGAGGAAAGATGCTGGTACGAATTGGCGAGTCATAGAGCTTCGTCCGTGCAATGCGTTTCGTTTCCTCTACATTGAAGCCGAAGGCCACACGCCGGGCCTCCGCCGCATTACTCTTTTGGACACGCTTCGTCTCGTCGGCGTTATAACCGAACGCGTGAAGTGCAGGGTACGGGTAGCAGTCCCGGAGCCATGATTCGATCGGAAAAACTTTCGCCTTGAGTGAGCAGCGATGTACACCGCCGTACTGGGGCACGGTCCCATTGACACGCAATTCGTCGGAGAGCTTGTAGTCGCCTCCGATGAAAAGCTGGTCGGGTTGCGTCGTATCCGAGAGGACGGTGATTCCATCCTCTTCAAGATGTCCGTGACGGGCAACTTGGACATAGCGGATATTGTGTTGCCGCAGGAGTGGCAAGATGTGATGCTCCACCGAGCGGCGCGTGTCTTCATATTCGTCGCCGGTTTGCGCGGAGATCACGATCAGGTCGTGAAGACTCGATGGGCAAGTGGCGGGAGTGGTTAACCACCTGATTAAAAGCGCAGAGGATTCCACGCCCATCCCATAGGAGAGGATCGTGCGCATGAATGCTCCTTCTGGTTCAGGATGAAATGAGGCTTATTGGGGTTCGGAACTAATACATGTCCTGGCGGCGCGAGAGGGACGCGCTGTCAGAGAATTGGCCCGCGAGCATCGGAAATGCCACGGTGGCTGAGTCGGAATGAGTGGAACCTATTTCGTCTGGCCCGCTGGATTCGAAGTACAGAAGCCCGTCACGGCTGCGTCCTCACGCAGAGATGCATAGATGACCTCTATGCAAATCCTGAGTGGCGAAGCAGTCAAAGGGACGGAAGCGAAGCCGCTTGGGTTCTCTAACAGGCAAAGTTCTCGATAGCCTTTTGCCGGTCAACTTTCAACTCTATGACTGCCTGAGAGCTCTCCGTGCGATGCTCTCTGCGAACAGGGGAGTTTCGCGGTGATTGTGGTCGCCACCGTCGTGTTGTCGAGCAGCTGCGGCTTCCTCGAAGCTCATACCGTGACCAGCGATGAAATCCATGAACTCCTGTGTAGGGTGTGCAAGTACGCTGTTGGTGTATTGGCAGCTCTTTTCGTTCACGGCTTTGACGCTAAGGGTCCATATGACCTGAACGCGGGTGCGACCCGCCGGAGTAAAGGCATCGCTGACGGATACCATGCGGCAAAGCTGTGGAGTCGCGATCTCCGCTACATAATGTTGAACCATCAGCGTGTGGCCAATCATCTCGACGTTGATAGACATTCGGTTGCCGCTATCGGTAGAGGTCGTCCCGCAACTGATGTGGTCGGGTGGACAGCAGCGCTGGTATTCGGCCTCAGGAAGATTGAACAACCACTCGGCTATGTCAATCTTGTCCATGGGCACGGCAATCTCATGGCTGAATGCGGACGACGACAGGATCTTATCGCTCAGAATGACGTCACTCATTTGTATCTCCTTTCAAATTAGGGAAGAGATCGAGGATGGGTACTCGCCCCCGCTGAGATTGTCCTGCCCTGATAGGCTATGAGGAATGGTCAGGAAAGCGCTTGTAGGTTCTTCGCAATTTTGTGAGAAAAGTCGCAGATTGCTGTTAGGTCACGGGCTTGGCTGCGCTGCGGCGAGTGATTTGCTACCGGGCTATTGAAATTCTGTGCGAAGTCGAGGTCGCAATTGAGCGAGGCCCCTTCGATGGACAATACTGGCAAGTTCCTCCGTGGAGAGGACACGAGTCGCTCGCGCGTGGCGCTTGATGCGATCAGACCGCGCTTCTTTTGTTTTCTTCGCGAAAGCGTCGGAACAGGAAAAATCAAGGGATCCCACGAAGGATGGGTTGCCCCCGCGGCTTTGTATACAGCGCCACAGGGTATTGGCGAATCGTCATGGACGACCACTACCGAGACAGTACTTGCGATCCGTCTCCGCGGAGGGGTCGTTGAAGATCACAATCGAAAGGCGATTCGAAAGAGCGGACCCCGCCGAGAGTTCGCGCTTCAGCCGAAAGGCAGCTCAACCCGATTTCTCTGCTTCAACACCCTGGAATTCGGCCATGTCTTCCTGGCGGACTCATTACTTGACCGGGCTTGCCATGCGGACGGCCATTCTCCTCTTAGCGGCCGCCTGCGTGACGATCTGTCGTTCGTCTCGGAAGACCGGATTCAAACACTCATACGTGACTACCTCCGGCGCGCATTCGATACGGTCGTTCCCCCAACTACGCTTGAAATGGAGGGACGCGCGCTCCTGCTGGTCGACGCATTGCAGCGACTACATGAAACCCCACGAGGGTACGCAACTGAGCCGCGAGGTGGGTTGTCGGCAAAACATTTGCGCCTCGTCTGTGACTTCATCACGGAGCATCTATCGGAAAGCATTTACCTGGATGACTTAGCTGGACTCACGGGCTTGAGTTGCAAACATTTCCTTCGGGCCTTTAGGCAGTCGACGGGGCTTCCACCTCACCGGTACCTGATCATGCGACGCATCGAGGCGGCGAAGCGATATCTTCTCAATGACAAGGCAGTACTCGCCGACATCGCGATCAAGTCCGGTTTTGCTGATCAAAGCCATTTCGCTGCGACCTTTCGAAGGGTCGCAGGTGTCCCACCGAGTGTTTGGCGAGCTAAGGCACGCTAATAAGGAGGACTCGGCAGGCGGTGTGATGAGGAGAGCCTGATTCGTTCTTGAAACCTTAAAGCTGAGCTGCTACGGAACCCGACTTCACAGGACGAACATCAAGAAAAGGCTTGGCATTTGCTGCCGCATCGGCTATTTCTGAGAGACAAAATAAATAATCTCTGGAGGCGGTGTGGTCTTGAGATCGAACCGCGACGTACTCTCCGCACCGCGGGCAACAGATCTTGGTCCAGTCAGTGAGCGGAGTGTGAAAGTGGATCTGGGCTCCGCATAGGCCGCAGCATGTCTCGTAGATGCCGTCGGGAATGTGCTCGGAACTTTCTTGCAATCCGGGAGAGCCTTTGGAGGGCTCTGCAATTGGGTTGGTAGGCATGGGAGTTCTTTCGCGATGGGTCGCCGAGGCTTGCTTCGACGTGGTTGGCGGGGTTCGATGCAGAGGGAAACACGCTACGCCTCGTCGTCCTCGTCAGCGCCGTGGCGACGTTACTCCTGATTTGGAGAGTTTCCGCCTCGGATATGCGTTTCATCCGCCACCAACGGCGGTGTCGATGCGGCAGCAAGAACTTTACGGGCAGATGCCGTCAGTTCAGAGTGTTTCGGCGTGATGCATGGCCAAGGATCGCCGAGACTAATCCAATTGCCTTCCTGATTGCGCACGCTCGCCCACGTATAGGTGCAGCCAGGATAGCGCCGTCGTTCGAACCGAAACTCCATGCCGTCGATCTTTGCAATGCCTTTAGCCATACTGTTTCTCCTTGTTCCGCCGTCTCAGCGATGACGGTGCCGTCAACTATTCAGTCGTTAGTTTCTACAGTTGATTTTGGATAGTCGGCTTCCGCAAGTTGCAATCGGTATAGGACATGAGTTCATAGTCCACACACGCTATGCCTCGTCTTCCTCGTCAGCGTCCGGGGCTTCACCAACGTCGCTGCCAACGCCGACATGGTGGAGGGTATGCTCTTGCTCAATCAAATCGAGCGCCTGATTCAGTTCGTCCCTGACATCGTCCGCATCATCGTTTTCGACCGTTAGAGACACGGTGATCTTTGTGTAGTCCTTCATCGGAAGGTCCTTTGCTTGAAATGGAGTTGACTTGGTCTCGGATTTCCGTTGCGATCTTCCGCGCGAGGGACACAGAGGATGCGTTAGAACAGAGAGAGTTGGAGGATTGGCTCGTCTGACATGGCGGAAAGCTCGTCTGTGGTCGAGCCAGCTGAGAAGATCGCGGGAGGACCGCTGAGCACGTATGCGTCACCGCCTTGACCTACCGTCATGCCGTGATAAAAGCCCATAGGGTCGTGTCGAGCTGCTTCCGCATCTTCCGGGTTACGAGTCTTTCCCCAGTACGTCGTTGGGATGTCCTGGAAGGTCGCCTTGGGGATAAGTCGGTATGCCTTCGCGGTCCAGACTCCGTCTTCTGAGCAAAGGCTGACTGTCACCCATAACTGTCCTTGCCACTTGAAGGGTTTGCGCACTCTGCTGCCTTCGGGAATCACGTCGCCGCTGTAAGACGAATAGATGTCTCCCGACGATCTTCCGGATGCTGTCTCCTCCGTTCGCAGCCTCGATGGGGCGACGAGGTATCGTGTGAGATCGACCCTGTGGATGTCTTCAGTCATGCCCATCAGACCGCTCCTCGTCGTTGGAGAAGTAGTCTTCGATGGCTTGTTCTATCTCGACACGGAAAGGGCCGGTGTGGGCATCTCGAATCTCGTCGGGAACCAGATCATCGGACGGGTAGTCGTCGTCTTGAAGCTCAGCTCGCTGCTCTTCCGACATCGCAAGAACCTTGTCGGTTACGTCAAACTGCACACGTCCGTCGACTTCGATTGCGTTATCCCCGATCCATGCCTCGGGAATAAATACGGCAATAATTCGCTTTTCGCTCATGGCGGTTCCTTGTTTCATGGTCCTGTTGGGTTGGGGAAAATGCAGATAACGAGGCCGCCTGGAGTTACTCCTTCATCAGCATCCGGTACAACCGGTCTACCCGCGCCGCGTTACGCGCAAGAATCCACTTCTTCCCCAACTGAAGCGATCCGGTCTTGTAGTTAAGCCTGCGTGCCAGCTCCGCCTTGGTGAATCCCTCCGCGAGAAGAGCATTGATCTGACGCCAGGTCGGTCGAGCTTTGACCAGGCTTCCATCACTGACGGCATCGTTCGAAATCGCAAGGAGCTTATCTTCGGTGTGTTTCCGAATGAGTGTGCTCCGGCCCGACTTAATCCGCGAGATGGCGGACGTGGCGATATCGGATGCGGCGGAAAGCGCATCTCGCCCCAGGCCCGCTTTCGCAAGCTCGAGAATGTGTTCACGAGCGGCTGTTGCTGACACGAGGCTGGTTCCCCCTCCGGGGAGGTATGCTTTTGCGCGTTTCGACTCGTATCGTGCGTTCGCGGCGCGGCAGAGTAGGCACCGGCAACCGGACTTGTATTTTTGCCTAGTCCCATGGGGTCTGTCCGCGGACGTAGTAGCAGGAGTGGGTAGATGTCTTGGAGTCATGCGGCAGTCCTCCGCAGGCGCGCAGGTAGCCGAGCGCTGGGGTTTTCGTTGTGTTCTTGGTGGAGGGCGCCCGCGATGCCGGAACCGAGCCTCATCCCGATCTCGCGTTCTGACGGATCGAGCTCGGAGAGAACGGCGGACGATTAAGTAAGGAGGTCTTTGCGGAAGGAACGGACTAAAATAGGGGCGAATCGAGATCTGCGCCAGCGAGGTAGCTATGCCCCTATTGGAAGGTTGGCTCGACCCCTCAGGACCGGAAGATATTGAGTTCAAGGAGCCGGTAGGCAAGACAGTAGCCAGGGCTCGTTTCTGCAAGGACGGGGACTCAGGCGATTTTCTGGAATTTCAATTCACGGATGGGACTATCTTTCGAATCGATCCCCAGGCACGCTTCAAAGTCCAATTCATGGATGTAGATAACGAGGGCGATCTGGCGGGGGAGGTCACCGACTACGGCGTCCTCGGTGAATCTGTCCACGAAACGGATGAAGCCGTTCCAGAGTGAGAGACCGTCACAGCTTTCTGCCATCCCGTTCAAGGAACCCAACCACCGCAGGTCGCTTGAGTTAACTCTGCTGTCCCGTCAATGCTGGAGTCACAGCAGCCATGATCCTCAGCGACCATACTGCGCCGCGCGTGTAGAACGTTCGAACGTGGGCGTAGTTCAATTCGTGGCCTTCGGTCACGATATAGCCGTGAACATGCTTCTTCCGTTTCGATGTCGGTCCCGTCCAATGGCGGATTTCATTGAGGATCTCCTGTCGATTCAGCCCGTCGATAAACTTCGAGATGGTGGGTGGCAGATCCTGAAAGGTTTTGAGGTCAGTGGCGAGCAGTTCGCCCGGAGCGAAGGTGAAACCATTGCATTCCGTGGCATGTCTGGGGCGGATGTACCAGGAGAATTGGGCATCTCCGATTACATTGCCGGTGATGAGTCCGCCACGACACTGCTTATCGAACGCTTTGTGGCCGGTTGGAGTCATCTGTGATTGCTCCTTTTGACAGCGCAACTTCGAGGGCCGAACACATAAAGAGGTGCTGGAATCCGGCGTGGGTGAACCTCTCATGTGCCGCGTTTTCGACAGTGGAGGCTGTGATGTCGATGCCATGTTTGATCTGCCGTTCTGCCCAGACCCTGCCTGCATCCATGGCAACTCGGATTCGATCTCTTCTCATGTGCGTCTCCTCTTGAGCGCCGCTTTCCGTTCTTTTGTTCTCTTGGCTTCGAGCAGCTCCGCGTAGCGCGAGCGAACAGAGTCCGCAGTCAGGAATCGGGAGTCTAGATGAAGGAGTTCCGAAATGCGTCGTCGAACGCTGGAGACAATCTCTGCCTCTTCAGGGGTGGGCATGGAGGTGGGCCATCCTTTCGTGTAGAGCAGATGCTCCGGTATCTCGGCTTCGATGGATTGGCGCCGCTGCGCAACTGCCTTTGCGTTTTCGACTCGGGCTCTCAGGTCCGGGCTCAGAAGGTGCGGAGCCACATCGGCGAGCCAGCGCGCTCCCTGGAGGCCGAAGCTGGAATCCGCCTCCAGCTCGACCATGGAGCGATAGACGTCATGATTGTCCGAGCAGGAGGCCGCGGCGTCGAGATCCCGCGCCGAACTCATGATGCAGAAGGCGCAGCTCACCCGGCTCGAACCGTACCTTACATAGGCTTCATGGAGGCTCTGATTGGTCTGTCGAATTTGAGCCAACACCGCGTCGAGATTCCATTCGATGATCGGGTTCCAGATGGCTCCCGCGCGGTTGGCCCGTTGGAGCTTAGGTTCGAGTGCGGCTACCGGCATCCGGCTTCGCTTGCTGCTTTCCTGACGCCTTATGCCAGAGACATTGATGATGGGGTGCGTCGGAAATCGTCTCTTGAGTGCCGAGGCGATGGGGGCGACCTTCAACTCGGACGTACAGAACCTCATCGAAGGCGTACTCCAGGGCAGGATCAGCCGAACGCAGGACAGATTTTGGTAACGAATGACGTTGTTCTGCCAGCGCTTCCGCCATCTCGCCAGCATGTCGCCCGACTTGCGGCGGACGACAATCAATTCAAGGCCCAGGTAAGCAGCCAGTCGCTCACACGCGGGAAGGCTGTCCCGCCATTCCACGGCACCGAGGTCGGCGTGGATGAGAACACGTGGCCCTCTATGTCCTATCTCGTCGAGGTACTTCGCGGTCTGGATGGCGCACGCCTGGCTGTCTTTTCCTCCGCTGACACCAATCGCGACCACTGCATCGGCAGCCAGCATCGCAGAGATCTCCGGGGTGATGGCTACCGAAGGCACTGTGTTGACGGGAAGGAATGGGAGCGGAAGTTGACGCTGTGGCCCAATGTCCTTGAGTGGGACGAATGCTGAGGCCATAGGAATCCCTTCTGGTGGCAATGCCAGTGCGGGTTTGCCGACGTGGTGGAGTGAGATTGATGGTTAGGCGGCGGCCTCGAACAGGCTGGGGCCCCACGCAAAGATCTCGTCTTCGCTGGCGAGGCCCTGTTCGAGGATCGAGTCCTGAATGTCGTCAAGCATGTTCAACATGCCCTCGGCTGCGTCTTCCTGTTCGGCCGAGACCGGCACACCTTCGTAGACTCCGATCAGGGCGCGCTTCCTCTTCCTAAGCAAGACAAGATCGACCTTGAACTCAAGGGTGACATCGATAAACCTGCGGTCGGCAGTCGTGGGCGGTTTCTGCTTCGAGACAGCGTAGAGGTGCGGCGTAATCGCCTCCGCATTGGATCGGAAGGTTCCTACCAGCTTCTCCAGCAACTCGGTTGCAGATGCCTCACTGTCCCGATCCGCGATTGCTTCCTCGGTGGTGACGCCATTGACCACCGGATTGAGTCCGTAGAGAGTCCAAAGGATGCGAGGTTCGACGTCGGGGTCTGGATGATCGCGCAGCAGCGCTGACTTTGCCTCCGTCGCTTCGTCGATGGATGAGAACGCCTTCAGTTCGCGACTCTCATCGCTGCCTTCCCATTCGAGTACGGGACGGATTCTGTAGCCTATAAACATTGGATCTCCTTTGGGTCGAAAAGATGAGGGAGGTCTAGTACCCTGCATCTTCCATCGCCTCGCAAAATTCGTTGAGGTTTTCTTCTGCTATAGGCATCGCACGGATATCTCGTGCCACCGCTTCGACGGTGGTTGAGTACAGCCCTGCGATCGCCTCAAGAAGGAGTTGTTTGAAATCCATCGCTTCTCCCCTGATCCGGTGGCCGATGTAGTCCCACGATTACGTCGTGGATTGCTTCGATTGCGCGTTCGAGCGCGAACCGCGCCTCTTCGAGTTGTTTCTCCGCAGGCAACCCCGGTTGAAAGGTCTCGCTGAGCTCGGCGACGACGAATCGAGCGAGACTGTCCCCCTGTCCATCCTTCGGGTTGCCGCTTGATCGCTCGAAGTACAGTCCAAGGAATCCGTCCGGATACGCCTCGTTGGCAATCTCCAGGAGTTGAAGGAGCGATAGGCTGGTTGAGCGTTCCATGTTTACCTCCATCCCCCAGGGGAGTAGCTTTAGGTCATTCAGTCCTGGATTCCCGCACCGAGGACAGCAAGAAGCTGGTCATGCGCCGGACGGCCAAACCTGATCGACAGTAAGCGCGCGATCTCCCTCGACACGCCTGTGTCTTTGAGCACGTCAACTGCGCGGCTCTCTGGCGCTGGCAGTTCGAGCACCATCGGTTCGTTGAGCAGACGGCTGTGGCTCCAACGAGACAACAGGCCCGCCGCGTCGTACACCCCATCGGAATCGATAAAGATTCCGCCGATGGAACAGACCCAGTGGTCTGCGGTCTGCTCATCGATCAGTGAGGCACGATAGAGGCAGGCGGGTTCGGCATCGGGTGCTAGCCACAAACAGAGGGCGACAGCGAAGATAAAGCACCCGCCATCCTGCCAGCCGCATTCGTGTGGATCGATCCATTGCCGGACAGGATCGCTGTAAGCAAACGTGTGTAACGCGGGCTCGTTCATAGGCAAAAGCTCCCGTTTCGAAGGGCTAGGCTGCTTGTTCGTCTGCCGATTCGAAGAGTCCCGGCTGTTTCCACGAATGGCCCTTTTCCTGTCTTCGGGAACGAGCCTCACGGAAGTCGGCTAGCGCGATCTCCGTAACAATCGACACGCCGCGCCAGCTCTGGGTGGCGAAGGATGTGTCAATTCCGCAGTTCGCTTCGAGTTCGACAGAGGTCTCTTCGGAGAAGCGTTTGTATTTCTCCGGGCTAATCTCTTCAAAGCATCTCCGTCCGCTGAGCTGGAAGGGCGAGGACGACTGAGGCAGGAGAAACACGCCGTCCCTTGCGAGGTCGCTGGCAACGTCGATGACCTTGTACTCGAACTCGCCGCCCTTGTAGCGCGGAGGAGCGCCCTGGTGCTTGATGTGGCCGAATGGAGGATTTGCAATCGCACAGTCGAAGCCCTTGAGGGAAGGTGGAAGGTCGAAAACATCGGCCAGCACCCACGTCGCTTCGGGAAGCACCTTGCGGCCGATCTCCAGATAATCCGGATTCAGCTCGACGCAGGTGATTTGTGGAGGAGAGTAGACCGACGCACCCCGTCGATAGACCGCGTACGCGAGTGAGCCGATCCCCGCGCAGAGATCGATGACATCGGCTCCGCTGACTTCGATTGCCAGATGGCGCGCGAGGTCGACTGGTGTGAAGAATGCGCCCGAGACGTTATTGATGTGGTGGGCGCTCTCCTGCCAGTGTTCAAGGACGAAGATGCGGTCGTCGTCGGTGAGAACATCTTTCTCCAACAGCGCGCAAGCTTGCTTATGCAACACCGACTGTCGCTTGGTGAGTTTGGACATGGGAGATTCCTTCGGAAATCGCGACCGGGTATGGACACCAGATAGGTTTGGAACGTCCTGCACGAAGATGAGAGGTTATAGGTCGTCCAGGTCTACAAGATCGGCGATCTTCCATACGGGGAGATATTGCTGGTCCGTGTCGATGTCGTAGATGCGGATACGATCGACATGACTCGTGTCGCTGTCCTCAAGGGCTTGCTTGACCTCGTCGAGAGTTTCCTCGAAGTACGCCCAAATAATGTTGCCGAATAGATCCTGTTCGAGCGCAACATAGCGGGGAGGATTTGCTGGAACCTTCAGGCCGTTTTCGATTGCGGCAGTCTGTGCCACCAGCGCGTTCACCTTAGATTTCCGACTCATGACTGTCCTTTACATTCCGAATGGCGCCGCCGGGCATGCGTGCAATCCCCGCTTGTGCCTTGAGTGCCTGTCTTTGACGTGAGACCTCGATGGGAACCGACAGGATGCGGTCAATCTCCTTGCGAGTCTCGTGGAGAAGATCGAATCCATGGGCATGCGCGAGAGCAAAAAGCGCTACGACCAAACCCGCAGTCTCCTGTTGGAGCGAACCAACCGGGTGCGCGTAGACGTATCTTGCGATAGGCGCGATTTGCTTCTTGGGCAATTTAGCCGCCTGGCCTAGTTCGCACGCTTCCTCGACTACCCTGCGGATTCTCTCTCTGGGGTCGGCGAGGGAGGCTGCCCCAAAGCGGCTAAGAATCCACTCGGCGACCTCCTGCTGCCACTCCCCAGCCGCACAGTCGCATAAGTTGGGCATGGCGATGGCTCCTTTGGTTGCCGCACGTTATTGCTCGATGGGGGTTTCGCTGCCATCTCCTTCAACGCGGGTGAGCTTAAGCGAATAGGTCTCGCCCGTAATCGTGGTGAAGATGACCTCTCCGGACTTGTGATCGATCTCCGCGGTGGACTCAATGACGCCATCCCACTGCCGGATAGCATCGGCGGCGATGTGAAGCACGGCTAGGGCAGAACGGTGCATTTGCGTGTCCTTTCGTGGCTTGGTCGACGGCATATTTTTCAATGCGACAACTCGTTGTCGGCACGTGACGTTCTAGACACGAGACGAAATATGCCTTGGGAGGATTTCTTCCAAACCCGGTCGTTGCACAGGGCCGAATTCAGTTGCTCTGCTCCCTGTCTCGCGGTGTCGCAGGCAAAGAGGAAACGGTAATCGCGATGAGCGGTCCAGGCCGTCTCCCGATCAACGCGAAGGATCAGCAAGTCACGATCTTCGCTCTCCCAGAACTCGTGAGAATCGTTTCTGCCCCAATAGAGGTTCTTGCCTGCCATCACGGTCCTCCTGTGGTTAGCGGTTGTTGGCCACATTCGCGGCCGTGGGTCGTATGCCCTGTGCTTCGAGTTCCCGGCAGCGTGCAGCAAGGCTCGTCGCGTCCAACCACATTCGCTCGCGCCACTTCGCAGACTTCCAAACGGCGTGATCGAAGTGATCGACCACAGCTCCTCTCCAGCGAACGAGGCCCCGTGGGTCCATCGTCAGATGCTTGATGCCAAACAAAAACGGGGTTGTGTACCCCTCAGGTTTGGTGGCGTTGGCGTGGAGTTGCTGAAGGAGGGCCATGCCGTTCAGGTCGAGCAGATTGTTTGCGGCCAGTTGAACGAGCTTCAGGTCCGAAGCGGCAAGCTTGTTTCCGTCGTCGGTCGCACGAAGGATAGCGAAGGCCATATCCAAAAGCTGATCCTGGGTGAGGACGAGGTTGTTCATGCGGTTGGGACCTCGTGCCCGGAACGAGTGAAATGGTTGGAATGCCTTATCGGGATGGGCGCCAAAAGTACCCGTAGACGCAGCGGGTGCCGCAGCGGGAACAATCGTGCGTGTCGTGAATGACGCCATCGACAACTGCCGTGATATGGCGCGAGACCAAAACGATGAGTCGTCCGGCCGGCAGCTCGCCGGTCCTCAGATGCACCCGGCATCCCGAACCTACGGTCATCGTTGGGTGCCACCGCCATCCGAGAGATTCCAGATAGTGTTGGTATGTTTGGCGATAGACGCCCGACTCGCTGTTGGATCGGTGAGTCTTTCGCCTGCCAATCCGTTCTGACGCTGCTAACACATTCAACGCGTCGTAGACCTCTTGGTAGGGCCTGCCAGTGGCGATGGAGATGGAGCGCGTTACACAGTCTCTGGCTTGCCTCTTGTGACCGGCTGCCGCTCTGCCGCCGTCCGTAAATACGAACCTCATGCTGATCTCCTTTCCTCCCGGCGCGATCCTCATCAACGGGTTATGCGCATTGTTTCCGTGCGGGAGAGTGTCGAAAGACGTTTACGATTGCCGCAGTGCGCACAGCCCCGCGGATGGTCTGGTCGACGTGCGCCTCCCACGCACGATTGAGTTCGAGATCGATCAAGGGATGTTCGATCCACAGGAACTCATCGTTGCCGCGGAAGGGCGTTTGAAGAAAACCGTCCGGATCGCAACAAAAGCTTTCGTTTTCGTCGGGCGTCATGCAGGCAGCCAAGGCTATGGCGAATAGGTGCTGTGCCGTACACCACAACGAGGGAGAAGCGACCAGATCGGTGTAATCGAGGCTCACGCCCGCCAGTTCAAGGACTCGCGACTCCACCTCTCCGTAGACCAACCCCGGCTCAGTGGAGCGTAACTCGGCCTCCAACAGAGTAAGTGGGCGTGAGCCGCCGCTTACGGCGCGAATCCGGTTCGAATCGAGACTGATGCTGGTGTTCGGGCTGAAATGCCGGATTAGCTGGAGGATCTTCGCCGCCTGGTGATTGTCGATTCCCATGCCGAGAAGATGAATGTGTTGCGTCTGGCTCTCTTGAACGAAATCAATCAACGCCGTCGCGGAGGTCGCGGCTTTGCGCATTGGCATTGCTGGCACGAGAGGAACGCCTGCCGCCAACTCTGCTGCTTTCAGGAACTGAGTGTGGGACATTGAACCGACCTGGAGAGGCAGGAGAAGGGTCGCTCCTGTCATGGCGATTGCCTCTATCTCCGCGCGATACAGAGTCAACCGCCGCAAGGTCTCGTCTTGATTGCCGACCTGATCCGGGACCACCAGCATTGCCTTAGTGCGAAGCGAAGAGGCCAGGCGAAGGTATACTGCGAGCCTGTGTCGCCAGTCATGGTCAGTAATTTGCGAAACGACCCGAGCGCCTTCAGGGCCGAAGGCTACCTCGCTGAACGCTCCGCTATCGATCATGACTGGCTGCTGAAGGTCGATCAGCTCGGAGATCGCCGCCTCGTTGAGATGATTGACGGAAACGCCGACCGGGATACCCAGTCTGGCGAAACCGCGAATCTCAGCGAGCCGGTTCGCGCCGGACGCAAAGACCTGGACCCTCGCCGGCAAGGGAGTGCGAAAAGCGGCTATATCGAAGAGCATGAGTGCCCGCCGTCAATGTTGCGAGGGAGAGTTGGATAGGAAGGAAAAGGGCAGAATCAGGCGGTCACCATCTGGACGAAAATCTGGTTGCGCCTCTTGCGTTTCTTCAACCGGCCTTCAGCGAACGCTCGGAAGTTGATATGGCGCTCCGCATCCCTCGCGGTGCTATAAGAGTCGGCGATTTGATGACACAGGTTCCAGATCATCTCTGGCGAGAAGCTTGTTGCGATGTGCTCCCAGGTTTCGCCTGCTACCAGATTGTCAAACGCATAGGCGCGCATGCCCGCGCCGTGGCATTCGATGATCACGATGCCGTTCTTGTAGAGGCCGGACGGGTTACGGTAGACGCCGTAGCGATGGCTGTCGCCGGTCCATCTCGTGGTCGAGCCGAGACCCGAGGGTCTGCTCTCGCCGAAATGACCGGCCGCGAGAAACTCCAGCCCGGCGACAGGGACATGGCGCACCTCGCTTCGATTGAGGTGGTCCTGCATGTTGTAGCAGCGAATCGTCTCCGGTTTCTCCGGCCCCGCCTCATCGAAGGCAAGGTCGGCAGGGTCGTTGGTCTTCCAGTAGCAGCCGGGACGCGTTTGTGTCGGATTCATGGAACGGCTTCCTTTCGTTGATTGCGAAGATCGATTCGCGGGCACGCATGGTTGTTCAGCGCCTCAAATCGGCCCTTCCTTGCAAAAGCCTCGATAGCATCCGCCGCGTCTGGGACTTTGGAACCAGGAAGCGGGGCGGTTCATGTATCGAAACAGGCTAAAGTGGCTGATTTTGGCAGTTTTCTCGACAGGGGCGTACTCTTCGGCGCAGCGGACTTGCACTGACGGAACCCGCGTCGAGGGAACGATCACTGATCCAACAGGAGCCATCATCCCCGGAGCGCGAGTACAGGCTGCTGGTGGTGAAAAAGGGGTTACAGACGAGTCAGGAACTTACACGTTGCCGTGCGTCTCAGGTGCTTCGGTTGTGGTTACTGCTGAGGCCCAGGGCTTTGCAAGCGGAACAGTTCGCGCTCGGGGGCGTATAGGAGGTACTGTGCGTCTGAGCGTCCAACTGGCGATTGCATCCGTGCAGACGGATGTGGACGTAAATGGAGACACCGGAATCGACAGCGGACGCGGAGCGGGAACCACCCTCCTAAATACTCAACAGGTCCAACAACTCGCGGACGATCCTGATGACCTCCTGATTCAGTTGCAGGCCTTAGCCGGTTCAGCCGGGGGGCCTGCCGAATCGGCTCTCGTAGTCGTCGACGGATTCCAAAATGCCAGCGTTCTGCCACCGAAGAGCGCGATTGCATCGATTCGCATCAATCCGGAGCTGTTTTCCGCCGAATACGAGAGTCCTCCCTGGACTGGAGGTCGCATCGAGATTACGACAAAACCAGGTGCGAGGTCTTATCACGGAGCGCTCTTCTACACGGACAGCGACGGGTCGTTCAACGCGACCAATCCCTTCTCCATTACCGCGACACCTGCGGGGAGAAGGCGCTATGGATTTGAACTAAGCGGACCGATCACTGCGAAGAAAACAGACTTCGCTCTCGCGCTGGAGAAGCGGGATATTGATGAGTTCAATGTGGTGAATGCGACGACGCTTGACGCGCATGGCAATTCGGCTCCGTACCAAGAGACGGTATCTGCTCCGCAGCGCCTCTGGCTCGGTTCTGTTCGTGGTGACTGGCAGGTAACTTCGAAAGACGTTGCGAACCTTTCGTTCTCGGCGAATGTCAACAGCCAGGGGAATCAGGGAGTCGGTGGTTTGACACTCCCAGAGGCTGGATATGCAGGTGTCGCCCGCGAGTACGATCTTCGATTCACCAACACACAGACACTCAGCCCAACGCTGTTGCACGAGACCCGCATTGGTTATACATGGAAGCGGACGCAACAGACTCCCAATTCGACTGCCCCTGCACTCCAGGTATCCGGCTTCTTCTCTCGTGGAGGAGCTACCAGTCAGAATCTCAATGACCGGGAGCGTGATCTGGAGATTGACGATGATGTGAGGGGCACCCAGGCCAAACATTCATGGACCGCAGGCATTCAGTCCCTTGGCATTTTTGTCCATAACCATGATCCTGATACCTTCAATGGCGCTTATGTCTTCGGCGGAGGCAGTGCCCCGGTATTGGATGCGAACAACAATCCAACGGGCCGAACCGAGACCATCAAACCAATCGATCAATATCGCCGGGCTTTGCAGAACCTCCCCGGCGGCAATCCGACGACGTACCAGATCACCATGGGGACCCCCTTGGTGTCTCTCACGCAGTGGCGCGTTGGCCTGTTCGCGCAAGACGACATCAGACTCACCCCACATTTCATGGTTTCGGGAGGATTGCGCTACCAGTTCCAGACGACACCAGGCAGCTTTGCCAACTTCCAGCCTCGTGTCGGAATCACCTGGACTCCGGATAAAAAATCGACGTGGGTTTTCCATCTGCGAACAGGGCTGTTTAACTCCAACAACAATCCGAGCTTTGCAACCATGGTCTATCGCTTGAACGGCGTTCGCCAGCGGCAGTTGACCATGTATTCTCCGAACTACAGCAATCCCCTGACGCCTGTACCCGGATCGATCCAGATCGGAACCTTGTGGCAGTTTCCACGCTCCCTTGAGCAGCCACCCAACCTAGGAGTAGACCTCCGCGTCGAGCACGAGTTTCAACATCACTGGCAGGTCCAGGCTGACCTAACTCTGGGAGACAACTGGGGCCAACTCCGGGAAAGAAACGTCAATGCTCCGATGGTCGCGAGCACGGTCGGCAATGCACCCGATCCAACTGCGGCCTTACTCGCGCCGCGGCCTCAGGCCCCGAATCAGAACATCTTCCGCTACGAGAACTCGGGCCATACCCAGGGAACGATGGTGATCCTGAGCCTTCAGCAAAACAGCTATAAATGGTTCAGCTTCAACGCCAACTACCTGCATATGAACTATGTGAAATCGGATGGTGGTTCAAGTACTGGCATACCTCAATCCAGCTACAGCGAGATGGGAGAATCGTCACGCATTGACTGGTATGCGCCAAACGTGATCACCCTGATCGGGAGCCTGTCTCTGCCGTGGAAGTTGCAGCTCTCCGAGCAGTTTCGCGCCAGAAGCGGGCGAACCTACAACATCACTACGGGGACGGATAACAACGGCGATGGGATCTTCAATGACCGGCCGGCTTACGCCAGGGGAGCATCTGTCTCCAACACAGACGTCTACCCGACGCGGTTTGGACTGCTTACACCCAATACCGTGAATGGAGACGTGCCGCGCAATCTTGGAACGATGCCTGCCGTGGCGTATCTTGATTTGAATCTCAATCGTACCTTTCAGTTCAACACCAACGACAAAGACCATATCCGCACCCTTGTGCTCAATGCTCGCAGCGCGAATGTTCTGAATCACACGAATGTTACGGCGGTGAGCACGGTGCTCTCTTCCTCGACAGTAGGGCAGCCAATTGCTGCAGATACTGCCCGACGTATCGAGTTGGGAGTACGCTTTACTTTTTAGGGCGATCACGTAGAGGTTGGGTCGAGGGCTATTCTCACGGGAAAGGAGTTGGCGTGCAAAGTTTGATGGACAAGAGGTTCAGAGCTGGGGGAGCCCGATTAGTGCCTGGAGTCGGCGCAATAGGTTTGCTGGCTATTCTCGCGGTCGTAAGCGCTCTGACTGCGATGACTGCACGCGAATGCCACCTGAATTTTGTATTCCACGGACTGCATACATCGTTTCTGCCTTCGTTGCTATTCGGCTTCGTGTCGTGGTATTGGTGGGTTGCCGTGACGGTTATGATCTGGCAATGTGCCAAGCGTTGGCCGACGTTCCTTCACTTTTCCCTTCGCGGATTCTTACTGCAGCTTGGCATCGCCAGCGTGGTTGGAGAGCTTCATCTTCTATTGTTGACTGCGACGATCCGCTGGGATTCAGTGCATTGGCCCGTATGGGGCCATGCGTATTCGGGCTTCTACGTAACATCCCTTGAACGGTTTGGCCTGGATCTGGCGATCTACGGCTGCGTCTACGGATTCTCTGCGCTATGGTTTGCACAGTTTCAGGCACAACAAGCGTTGATTCAGAAAATAGAAGTGGAGCGCCAACTTACCCAGTCGCAGCTCAAGGCTCTCCAGATGCAGATGGAGCCTCACTTCCTGTTCAACACTCTCAACGCCATTACGAGCCTGATGGTGCAGGGGAGAAGTAACGAGGCGATGACCACCGTTTCGCACCTGAACACGATCTTGCGGCGAACACTGCAGCATCGAGCGCCGGAGAAAGTGCCGTTCTCGGAAGAACTGCGAGTCATCGAGAGTTATCTGGCGATTCAGAAAGTTCGCTTTGCAAAACGGCTGGACATAAAGATTGATGTTACTCCGGAAGCGCTGAACGGACTCATCCCTTGCTTCCTGTTGCAGCCAATCGTAGAGAATGCAATTCAGCATGGAATAGCGCCGATGGAGGAGGGGGGCACTCTCGAGACACACGTGAAGCGAGTAGGAGATCGGCTCTGGATGCAGGTGCGGGACAATGGCTGTGGGCTCTCTGACTCCGGAACAAAGGGACATGGAATCGGATTAGCGAACACACGAGAGCGTCTGGCCTATTTCTACCCGGGAAGCCACGAATTCCTGACCGCAGCACCGCCGGCTGGCGGTTATGAAGTGACCATTCAGATTCCGTACGAGAGCGCGACCGCATGAGATTCCGGACCGTGATTGTTGACGATGAGCCACTGGCACTCGACCTGTTGAGAATGCTGCTTGCAGTCCACGAGGACATTGAAATTGTCGCGGAATGCCAAAATGGACGGGAAGCGATTGCATGTCTGCAATCGAGTCCGGTCGACCTGCTGTTTCTCGATGTGCAGATGCCGAAGATTGACGGGTTTGGTGTCATCGAGGCACTGGGGTTATCGCATCTTCCTCCCACCATCTTTGTCACCGCATACCACGAATATGCGGTGCGGGCCTTCGATATTCATGCGGTGGACTATCTAACCAAACCGGTGGAACCGGAGCGACTCGCGACGGCGCTGGCGCGCGTTCGCAAGAAGGCAGCGTCAGAAGCAGCGCTCCTGACGCGGGAGCAACTTGCTGCGGTGTTGAAAGAGTTGCGGACGGGGGAAGAGCCAAAGTCCTACGTAGACCGGTTGCTGGTCAAGGATGGTGAAAAGGAAATACTCTTGCCCGTAGAAAGAATCGAGTGGGTGGAGGCCGCGGAGTACTACTCCTGCCTTCATGCAGGGAACCGGAACTACGTGTTGCGTGAGACCATCTCCGACCTCAGCGAACGTATGGACCCAAAACGGTTTGTGCGCATCCATCGGTCGGCGATCGTCAATCTCGATCGGATCGCAGAAATATATCGAGAAGGGGCAACGCAAGGTTCTATCCGGTTGGCAGACGGCAAATTACTTAGGATGAGCAGGACCGGTCGTGAAAGATTACTGGCGCTCGGAAGAATCTAGGGCCAACGATTGCCAAGGGGCGAGACCGCACCACTTGTTTGACCGGGAGCATCAAAGGTGACAATCAGATCCGCATGGGCATCACGATGTAGTTCTGCTGATAGTCGGGATTCAGCCGTTCGGGTGTGAGGACAGCTGCGGATTGGCCGTCTTTGAGCGACACTCGAACCTCCCCGTCGGCACCAATCGTCTTCAGAAAGTCCACCAGATAGCGGCCATTGAACCCAATGGTGATGGCCGGAGCCGCATAGCTTACGGGCAGCGACTCTTCAGATTCTCCCCGATCGGCTGACGCGGAAGAGATGCTGAGGTTGTTCTCCGAAAGCTGAACCTTGACGCCGCTCGTGCGTTCGTCGGCGAATTCGAGTACCCGCTGCACGGAACTCATCAACTCCGCGGTGCGAACCAAAGTGGAGTTGGTGTAGTCGCGCGGGATGATGGCCTCATAGTTGGGAAACTGACCGATCAGCTTTCGGGCAGAGAGTTCGCGTGACCCGATTCGGAAGTACACGCTGGAGTCGTCCTGGCTGAAGGCGACCGATTCCTCCTTCGACGGGTTGAGCAATGCCAGCAGGTCCATCATGCACTCGCGTGGAATCAGAGTATCTGAGCGCCCCTGAAGGACCACATCGTTCTCGATCATTTCGACCAGGGATAGCCGGTGTCCATCGGTGGCAACCATGCCCATCCGGTCTTCGCGCAGAATAAGGAGTCCTGCCTTCAAGAGATAGCGGTCCTCGCTCGTAGAAACGGCAAAGAGGCTCTGCCTCAACACTGTCCTGAGGGCGCGGCTGCTGAGCTGGACAACTTCTTTCGCAGGCGTGGGACGCGCCGGAAACTCGGAGGCCGATCGGCCCGGCATCCTTGTTCGGGAGGCGCCCGCCTGAATCTGGATATGCTGGTTGGCCAGCATCTTCAGGCTGACTTTTCCTTTTGGCAGCAGCTTGATGTAGTTGAGGAACTTCTGGGCAGAGATCGTTGCCGCTCCGGATGTCTTCACCTCAGCCGGACACTCGCTTCTCAGGGTTCGCTGGAGGTCGGTGGCGGTAATCGTGAGTACCCCCTTGCTCGCTTCGAGCAACAGATGCGAGAGAATCGGCTGGGTGCTGCGGGTGTCCGAGACACGTGCCACGGCAGCGACTTCATTGAGCAGCGTCTCTTGGTTGACGGCCAGCTCCATGAGCTTTGCAGCGGGTTTTACAGCGACTGGATCCTGAATGGCGATGGGTTCTACGACGGCAACGGAAGCCATGTTGAAGGTATTCCTTTCAATTGGAGATGAGAAAGATTGCGGAGGACTGATCGATTCGCGACGAAGTCGGTTCATCGCGCGGACCGGCCGCCACGCTTGGACGGACAGCAACACCGCATAAATGAAAAATGCCCTCCGAAGAGGGCTGATCTTGCTTATGGGGTTGTTTGAGGAAAGCGGGCTGGAGAGAGCGCCAGACCCCCGCTAGTGGCCGATCTCGTTCAGGAATCCCAGGTAGAAGCCCCTAAGCGTCTGCTGGCGCTCCTTTGCAAGGCGTGCTCCAGCTTTCGTCTGGAACCCGTCGGCAAGTTTCAGGAGCTTGTTCGGGAAGTGATCGAGCGCGTAATGTCGATCATCCATCATTCGGAGAGTCGCCTCTGGTTCGTCGAGGTCATACAGGCTTGATCTCATTCGCCCCGCCGTATAGAAGCATCGCGCTATTCCGATGTATCCGATCGCATCTAGTCGATCGGCATCCTGAAGGATGCGGCCTTCGAGGTTTGAAGGAGTTACACCGGCGGAGTAGCTATGGCTCTCGATGGCGCGGGCAACGACGTCAATCCGATTGTCACGCCACTGGAGCAGGGTTAGCGCAATCCGGGCCTGTTCGGCTGCAAGCCCTGCGGCCCTCGAACGAAGGGGGGAGTCCTTTGGGACTTGGACGCAGTCATGCAGAAGCACGGCGGCCGCGAGTATCTCAAGGTCGCCGCCTTCCTCGCTCTGAATGCGCTTCGCATTGCTCCATACGCGGTGGAGGTGAGAGAGGTCGTGTGCGCCATCCTCTTCGGAAGGCAGGAATCGTTTCAGCTTGAGAGCAAGCTCCCCAAAGGGAGCAAAGAGGGTTTCCATCGTTTGGTCCTCCCTTGATGTTAGTCATGGATGTGGCTTACCCCGTAAGCTTGCCGCTTTGTAGCCCATATCTTTGCCGCCATGAGCTGACATCATTCGACAATTGGCATTTTCGACAGCGGGAAAGGAACGCAATGGACGGTGATCTAGTTCTTGCTACCTCGAACAAGTTCAGTTGAGGCTCCCTTTGCTGCTTTCCATTTCGAGTGTCGCCTCTTCTCAACTCAGCTCCACGCGGGAGCCCGCCGGAATTATCTCCCAGGTCTTCTTACTGCCGCTGATCACCCGTCCCTCGACAACCCCGTTGCGCGTGCGAGCGCGACTGATCCGAATTCCGCGGCCATCCGGTAGATCGATGTAGCAATAACCTGTCGCGGCCCAAAGGTGTGCATTGATTTTGCGTACTGACGGCATCGCCATTGCCCCCTCGGTTCATATTTCGGCCTGTGCTTCTTCTACGAGGCGAGCCGTTATCTGTCCACTGGCCGCCGCGCTTGATGTAAGCGCCGAAAGCATGTCTAGTCGTACCTAGTGGAAGGGTACTGTTGGTTTGCCTCACGCTCGTTATTGATAGGTAATCTCGCGGAGACTGCGACGATGCTAGCTAACTGCCAGGATCAGCCGTCTCAACTACGACGTGACGATCTGTATCTGGCTTTCGCGTCGATACCAGAAAAGCGCACCGGGCATCGGCAGCCCATGACTCGGCGGCGTAAATAACGTAATGTGTTTTGCCGAGAACTCCTGCTCTCCGCTTTGCTTCTCTCTGTGCGAATTCGAGTGTCATCGTTATCCCCCTTCCGGTGGTATCGTCGTGCCAGCGGCGAGCTACGCGGCGTTCGGGGTGCTCTCGACGCCGCTTTCGTCGTCGTCTTCTTCCTCTGCGTCGTCCGCAATCTCCGACAGAATCGCATCTTCCTCATCTTCGTCGGCTGGGGCTTCGGTAGCGATAGCAGCTGGAACGGGCGCCGGAGTCGCGGCAGCCATCGGCGGAGCAGAGAAATCGAAGAGGCTTGCTGTTCTGGGCGGAGTGGGTTTCTTCTCTTCCTTCTTCTCTGCGACGGGCTTCGCAGGCTTGGCGGCCGATTTCTGTACGGCGGTGGGCTTGTTGGTCGCGGTCGTCGAAGCGGCTTTTTCCTTGGCCTCTGCCTTTGCCTTCTTCGCGGCATCCTCCATGATTTCCTTCACGTTTTGAAGGGAACGGCTGAGTTCGAGATGTGCGCCGACGAGCTGGCTGAAGGCCGCTGGTAGCTGTTCGTCCAGTTCTTCTGCGGTTCCCTGGACTTCGAAGGGTGTAGTCAAAGCGACGTTCTCGCTTTCTTTGAGCTTCTTCGGAACGACGGCAACGCGAATGTCGTCGTTCGTGCAGGTGAGAGTCATCACGACGCAGCGCTGCCTAAGCAGTGGAGCCAGTTCTTTGAACATGGTTCTACCTTCCTTGTGGATATGAGGATGAGATGAGGTGGATTTAGACTTCGGGATCGTCCCAGTTCTGGCTGTACCGCAGCCCGAACGAGACGGAATTGAGATAGGCTGTGCTGTCGTTGGCGCGTTGCCATAACAGCGAATACACCTTGTTGACGGCTGCTTTCATGATCTTCTTCATCTCTACATCGGAGATGTGGGAGATCTCGCTATTGCCGTTGCACGTGGGACATGTTCTACCAGCGTGCAGGTCCTCGATGGGACCATTGCGGAAGGCAAGAGCCACAAGAGCCTTTGCTTCGAGTGCCAGTCCTGGGTCAAGCTTGGGAGCCATGCTGCACCTCACCGAGGACACAGTATGACAGCAATCAGCCAACCGCTGGTAAAGACTTGCGGGCGCTCGGGCGGGTCTTTCGCCAAAGTGCAGCATCGACGGGAAGCGCGCTCATGCGGCCGGTCGTAGCGTTGAAGAACGCCCCGTGGTACTTGAGCCTCCCGTAGTGAAACAGCCGCGCCAACATCGATAGTGCGCTCGATGCCAGTGCCTGGTTGACGTACGGTTGCTGGCGTTCCAGCGCTTCCAGCGCGCTGCAGCTTGGAAGGGGATCTTCTCCAACGCGCGGATCGGCTATCTCCGGATAGAGTTCGGCCACAGTTCTAAGCCGCGTCGCGTTACGCCGATTGACTGAGTTGAGCGGCTGGCCGAGAACGTACTGGCCGCTGTCGGCATTGTTGCCGAGATCGAGCCAGTAGACGGTGTTCTTGTTCGGCCCAGAAACGAGTTGAAGAATTTGTTGTCTCGCCTTCCGTGTGTCGACGCATCCGATGACGATATGCGGAGGAGTTTTGCTCTTCAGAGAGTCTTTACGCAGGTGCTTGGGATGCGCACTCCAGGTCCGTCCATAAAACAGATTGATGCGGTTGATGAGGACGATGGCTTTGTTAAGGCCGATATCGGAGGCAGAGAATGGTTGACGCACGCAGTTGGTTTCGGTCACAACATCACCGTCCGCCAGAGTGACATGCAACCCATGCCGAAACCCCCATACTTGCATGGCCTGGTGCAGGAACGGGAGCCAAAGGGCGATGGCGCTTCCGTTCCCACCTGCGCCGGCCACGAGGATCTGTATGGGCTGATCGCGACTCAGCCCGGGATGGAGAACGTGTTCACTCTTCATCGCCTGAGACCTTTCGCTGTGAGAAATTGTTCCAACGTTTGGGGTAACTGAATCAGGGTGTCTCCGGGGAAAGTGCGTTTCCCGGCCAGAGCCTTCCAAAGACCCTCGAACCCGCCTTTGTGGCGAGTCGCCCTGCCTACGTTTCCATGGGTAAACTCGCTCTCAAAGAAACGTGCTTCCCACTGTCGGATCGATGCGACCGTGGACTTCTTCGGAGAGCGCATCGACCCTTGGCACACGCTTCCGCCCTCATAGAGATTCCAGTAAGGGGCAACACAAAGCTTGGTAGAAGCCTCAGGCCGCTTGTTCTCTTTCAAGGCACGGACCGCCAGGCTCTGCCCGGTAGTCATCCATACCAGAGCTGGTTGAGGAAAGGCGCTTCCACTAATTGCTTTCAGCCCATCCCTGTCTGCAAAGTACATGCGGCGGCTTTGCCGTGGGGTCCACCATGCGAGCGTGCGCTGACCGCGAGCGAGTATGTTCTCCGGCAGAAACTCGACGTCGAGATATCCGCCAAGGCTTTGAACGAGCGATTCGATAAAGTCGAGAGTCAGAGGCTTTGCGGCCCCAAGTTTTGGGACTCGATCCTCGTCGTCGAGAATGACGGGGTGGTGTGTGACGTAGGTGCTGGGGCCACGCGAGTTGTGGATCTGCTTGGACCTGTAGAGCAGCAGCGCTTCAGTGAGCTGGTAGTGCTGGTTTTGCCCGATGCTGATGCCGACGTCCATGAGCCTTCTCCCATTTGTTGAGCAGGGTGATGAGTTCTGCGAACTCCCGATTTAGCTTGAGGAAGATCGCCATGGTCCGGTAAGCTGCATCAAACTCGTCCTTTACGTCCGGCCGGAAACTCACCGCGCAGGTAGGCTCGCAGGAACACTGTTGATAGTGCTCCTCCTCCTGGTCAAAGCATTCTTCGATGGCGTCATGATCCTTGAACAGAATCAGTACCGATGGGACTGGGTGGCAGTCGTACTCGTCCTCAAAGCGGACAGAATCCACCGGAAGCCGCGATAGGCGATGGATAGTCAATAGTTTTTTGATCCAGAGTCCGTATGGACCGTGGAGATGTCGACGCAGGAGAGGCCGCAATTGGTGTGGATCACATTGGCCTATAACATTCTCCAACGTGTGAACGGCTTCAGGGATCGCTTCATCGACCTTGGGTATTTCGTATGCGTCCCTGGACTCCGGGTCCTCCATCTCCCTCCATTCCTCGACCTGTTCCTTGTAGTACCCCGCATCGTGATGCGTGTACGCCCAGATCCGACGGTAGAGGGAACGGCACAACATAAGGTAGAAGGCCGCACCGAGAAAGCGCTCCTCTTGCTCGAGCGATTCGATCGCCGCCCCGATCTTTAGACAACCCACCTGTTGAATCTCGAAGGTTGCCGTCAGACACCCTTCTTCCGGTTTCTTCTTCTGACGCGGGTATGAGTATTCATGCGTGTCATCGCTGATCTCGCAGACGTAGGTGAGGGTATCTTTGAATGAGTCTCCGGAAACTTGATCGATGAGTTTGGTAATGACGGCTTCAGCGAACAAGCTGGGGATCTCTTCGCAGTCGTGCCAGAGCCTGATATCTCCAAAGCTGCGCTCGGCGAGCGCATAACAGAGTCGATAGAGAACTTGAGCATCGACTTCATGTACGTAATTGGCGCGGGTTCCGTGTAACGAAGGAAGCCCGTCACCAAAGGACCGGCTTGGCATCGCTATGCCAACGGTGGAAGGAAGGAACTCGGCGCTTCGATTGGACGTAGCGAGGCGTGCTTGGTGCTGTCGACGGCTTCGGCCACGATGGCGCACAGGTTTTGCTGGCTTTCGCATTTGAGGTACCTTTCGATCGACCGGCTCGCGCTCTTCGGAGGCTTTTTCCCGAGTTCACTGAGAGTGCTCAGGAGACCCGGTTCGGCGGTCTGCTTCTTTACCATCGTTCTTTCCTCCGCGTGCGCTGCTCTTAGCTCTCTTGGATCGGATGTGCTCTGGCTCCCTCTCAGCAGAGCACCCGGCCTCGATCTCGCGGATGTACGCTTCCTGAGCCTTGCTCTCGATAGCACTGGCGCAATAGTGATGCCGGATCCAACGGACTGCTTCGCCGCTATCCCAGCCGCAGGCGACCATCAGACAAGCAATCGCTGTGCCGGTCCTTCCGTGACCGCCTACGCAAAAGATGAGCAGCCGCGTCTTGTGGCTGGCGAGGTATTGCACAAGGTCTTTCCAGAACTGACAAGGAAGGGTGACGACACCCATGTCTGGCCAGTCGATCACTGCTTCTTGTGGGCGGGATGCGGCCGACCAGCGGGCGAGTTCCTTCATCGGAAAGTAGTGGCCTTCAAGGGCGGCATCGCCCGACAGGTTCAGGATCATATGGAAGTACGGAAGGTAATCCAGACAATCGAACCGGGCTCCCGCCCAGATCTCCCAGCCCGCGGACTCGGACTTGAGCAGGCACTGGGGAGGATGCTTGCATATGGGGTGAAAGCCGTATTGGTCCGAAAGGAATCCCGAGGAAAGGTAGGAGCCGGGCGATCGTCCCGATGCGGCGTAATAGGCTTGGTCGGCCTCCCACTCCCGGTCCTCCAAGTCGAGATCGTATTGTTCGTCCCTCACCATTCCGACCTCCGCGAGCGGTCTCTGTCGGCGACATAAATCTCCTGGACCGCAAAATCCTGCGGGAACTCGATCGTTTCGCCAGGCGTGAGCTGCTTCTGTGCGAGCTCGGTCTTGCGGCATTGCAGAACGCCTGCCAACTGGTAGAGAGCGGGAGCGCACTCCGCCAGCGTCGTTACGGGGTTGGCTGCGGTTTCATCGAGTAGTTCATCGCGCAGGAATTTGTTGAACCCCCAGCCGCCGTTGTGGACCCCATGAACGAGCTGGTTCAAGGCTTCGAGAGATCCTTGACCGTTCGATGCAGCCATACGGTTGTGAATCACCGCAGCCCATCGGGTGAACTCAAACCAGCGTCGTCCACCATATCCGCGTTTCCACAGATCCGCTTCGAGAAACTCGTAAAGCGCCCTTCGGAACCTGGCGCGGACCCGGCTGTGATGCGTCTTGTTCCAACACGCGCTGTAGAGGACTTCGCGGTCGATTCCTCGATCCTTTCGGCCAATGTGCCGTATCTCTGCTAGCGCGGCAGTGACGGCCAACCGGTAACTAAATCCGAGAGCAAGTCCCAGAAAACCGTCCTGCTTGCCCTTCCAGGCGGCGATATGGTGGCATCCCGCGAGCATGATCAGGGCCGCTGGGTACTTGTTAATCTTTGCGCGGAGTGCGAGGAAGTATCCGGCGCGCAATGCTTCCATGTCGATCTCGCTCGCTCCGTTGCCGCCCACATCGGGAAAGAGTATGTCTCCAATCGCCGGCTCATCGCTGATGAGGAGCGGAACCCGATTGAGCACGGCGTGGATGGCATAGTGGGAGGCAAGCGAGCCATTAGGGTGATAGACAATAGCGCCGGGGTGGACGTTGCGCATCTTCGTCTCCCATGCGAGAAGATCCCCTTCGGCCCGAATGATCTCGGTCACGCAGGTTTCTTCGGGGATGTAATCGACAGATTGGGGCAGCGGTGGTCCGTCCCGCAACTGGACCTTCAGGGGCAGTGAATCGGCTTCGGGCCAGAGCAGTTCTAGATATGGCGTTCCTTTGATGCCGGCGGCCGTCTTGAGATTCGGATGCTGGCTTGTTAAATCACCCAGAGCAGGGATTGTGAAGGCTGAAGAACCGGAAGTAGCGCCATCCGTGCCCTTGCCGATAATCAAGAAGCCAGGAGTCCAGATCCCACTGAACTCAGCGGCGACGTGAGGCATCGTCACGATCTCAGCCTCCGGGTCTGCCGTCAGGGTCTCATGGATCAGGGAGACGCCTTCCTCTACTGAGCGTACAACCCTGGAATCGACGAAACCGTGACGCGGTCGCATCGGGCAGGGCCTTGCGAAGTAACCGACAAGCTGGCTTGGATGCACCCTGTTCGCAGGATAGACATGGAAGTTCGGAATACGCGAGTCCATGTCAAATTGAGAGAGCGCAACAATCCCTTTGGCCTTTTGCGTCTGGGGGATTGCGAGGCAAGCTGCTGGCTCTCCGACGAATGGTAGGAGTGGTGAAACTTCTGCGGTCGCCAAAGGGAGTCTCCGTCGCAAAGCACAAGCCGCGCACTCGGCTCCAAGCTCAGGGCTTGTCTCCGGGTGCGCGGCTATGAGTGGGGAAGTGTTCGGTGAAGAGATGGACGAGGAAGCTGGAAGTAGGGAACCGTGGGCTGGCTTCGTCCGAGTGGAATTGGTTGCGAAGCTGCGGCTCGGTTGCTTTAGCCCTTGCTTCCGATAAAACGGCGGAACGTAAAACGCAGGGCCTTGCCCGTATCGACCGGCCCTTCGATTTTGGCCGTTGCAAGCTCCGGGTATGCAGTGGTCAAGAGATCCTGGACCTCCTCCACGGGAAGATCTGGGGAGGGGTCGGGAAGCCGGGTGTCATCGTTGAGATAAAGTTCGCGCGGCAGCGCGGCGACAATAACGTTTGCCATTGAAATTCTCCATGGATGGTTTGAGGGAATGGTTTGGAGCACACGGTGAAGTGCGGCCCAATCGAATGAACTGAGAAGTCAGCCGGAAGGACCCGCGGAGCCGGTATCAGATGTCTGCGGGATGAGGTTTCGACTCGGCCAGCCGGAGCCAGAAATGATCCGCCATGGAGTTACCCATGCTCCGTCGAAGGAGTTCGAGCGTTTCCGGCTCGTCCAACACGTAGACGTAGAAGTTTCGTTTCTCGCGAAGCGCACGGGCGGCACGATGATTGCCGTCGATGATCGGCATCCCCGCTCCTGCCGGAAGTGTCACCTGGATGCCTGGTCCCGCTGTAAGAGGAACGTGTCCAACATGCTCACGATCGATGCGAGTATTACGGAGCCAGGCTTCGAGAGCGTCGCACTCGACCAGGACTGGCTCGTGTCGTAGCGCAATCTTCCTTGCGCTTCGGATGTTGAAGCGTAACGAGAGAAGGTGGTAATACTCGTCGTTATCGACGTCCTCCGCTCTGATCACGGGACACCGAGAGCAGTTATTGTGGTGCGCAAACATGAGCGGTCGTCCCATAAGTGCTCCATCGAGTTGCTGAGTTAAAGCCGCAAGGCGGCTTCTCCGGGGTACTCGGCCCGGAGGGTTTGGCGTGGATAAAGGAAGATCAGCGGGCGAAGTAGTGTTCGCGGAGAGCGACGAGGGCGTTCGCGGAAACCACCGTGAGGTCTTCCGTGCAGCCCGTATTGTCAGCCGACTCGATCAATGCTTCGATGACGCCCCTCAGTTCCGTATCCGTGAAGCCAGTCCGTCTCCAGCTTGGTCCAGGGTTGAGGATCACGTCGTCGACGACTTCGATCCGGTTCTCCGCAATGAAGATCGAGCCTCGATCGGCAGGATCATCGGAAGCTCTCCATGAGATTTCCCCCTGCAGTACATAGCCGCGTGGTTCGAAGAAGTGCTTGATCAGGATTTCGAGCCAGAGTGGGAGGCCATGACAACTCGCCTCCTTGGTCGGAGAGAGGGAGGCGTGCATCCGTCCAAGGTGAAGAAATCTTGCATACCGCCCCGCGGTCGTTCTTGAGGCTGTTTGCACAGAAGCGAGAAAGGCGCGCGCGGAATCGTTCGATGTGGTGTCCGTCAGAGTGGAAAACAGCCAAGCGTCTTCGTCGTTGACGCGAGGAGTAATTCCGATCAAGCCGGTGTAATAAACGGGATAGGGCATGAGATGGGCCTCCTGCGGAATAGGTGCTGTGGTGCTGCATGCCGCCGGGCGGGAGACTCAGTTCCGGCTGATCAGTCTTCGTCGGGAAGCAGGATGGTAATGACTGGTTCTGCACGATCTCCGGGGCCGGAAAGCGCCTTGAGATGCAGCGGTTCGCTTGTTGCTTTACCGCCCCTGAAGTTGACGACATGCAGGGCAAAGCTGACGATGCGGGAATCGCTGCCAGTTTTCTTGATGGCGAGCTTCAACATCCACAAGACATCCCACAACCGACCCTTCCTTTCTTGTCCTGGCGGCAGGTGCCCGTCGGATGGAACGACAGCAGCGGCGTAAGCTGCGGAGGTCATGGCGATGTCGAAACGAAAGCCGAGAGAGCGAACCATTGCCTCGTCCTCGCCCTGCATGAGGTCGATGAGAACTCCGTCTTCGATCGCCTCACGACGCGAGTACGAGTGAATGACCTCACCAAACATGGGGTGGCCAGCCATATTGCCTCCTGAGAGTTGTTGTCGGATGGGGATAGAGAGTGAGCAGTGAGCCTGTTGCGCCGAGTGGATTCAGCCCCAGGCGTCACGAGGGCTCGGTCGTTCACACGGCTAGAACTCGATGTCGTCGGTGGCCCCCGCGTCCTCGTCGGGCGCGTGTGACACCGCTTTGCTTGAGCGCTCTCTGAGGAGCTGTTGACGATTTCGATACTCAGTCAGTTGCTCACTGATGCGTCCGCACACTTCGTTCTCGTTGATCCACGCCTGCAATGGCGCCGTGTAATGTGCGGGAATGTCTGGAAAGATCTCGGACCAGAAGAGAAAGACATAGCCTTCCAACACCGGGTTGGGTGGTTCATCGAAGGCTTCGTCTGCAAAGACCTCCGCGAGTACGAGCTGCTGCACGTTGGGTGCGGGAGATGTGGAAGGATCGTAGTCGGTATATCGCTTTCGTAATTCGTCTTGAACGGTATGCCGTTCAACAAGACGGTCCTCCCACGGCAGGAGGACGTAGTCGGTGATGTAGATCCTGCCCATTAAGGGAGTGATCCATTGGCCGCGCGTTGAAAGGTAATAGGTAGGGAGGCCATATTGGAGAAACTGTCGCGTTGTGAAAAGGTATCGGCAGCCGTCGGGAAGAGTTGACGTCGTGTATAGAAGACCCGGTTCGATTTCTGGCAATTCCTTTGGCATCTCTTCGCTCCGTTGCTTGCTGTTCGGGGAGATTCGGTATGTGTTGGTTGCGGCCAGGCGTAGATACGCGGGCTAAAAGAGTGTTCCCTGTATCGGCGTCGAGCTAACCGGCGACGATGGAGGGGCGGGTTGTTTCAACTGCAAGCCGCCTGGACTTCCGGGCTCACTCGTGACGATGGGTAAGGTTGAAGTTGGAATCGCACCATACTTCTTTTGCAGCCGCGCCAATTCGCTGATCTCCCGCGAACGCACCTCCGCCTCAATGCGTTGCCGGTAGACGGCACTGAGATTGAGCTTGCGCAATTCGATCTGGATCGCCCGCTCAACGTCGCAATAGGTGAACTCCGGTTGTCCATAGCAGGGGTACCGCAGGGTGTTCTCAAGAAATGCGAGGCGGTCTTCGTTGCGTTCGAACCACGTGCTGTAGAAGCCATGGATGTTGTAGTGCGCATTATGCAGTGCACTGCATAACGCTCATTATGTGGAGAGTATGATTATGCGGAGTATTCACACGGGTTCCAATGAAGCGCTGGATGTCAACATCTATTCGCTCCGCATAATCCCATGCCAGGGCAGGGCTAACCGTGGCCAACGCTCGCTGAGCGCGTTGGCGATCAATCACTCGTTGACGAACTACTCTCGTTCCAGCGCAACGTTACAGCTCCTAAGAAATACTTGGAGCTTCCACAAATATCTCGAGTGGTGGTTGGGAAGGGCTTCTACCAATCGATCGACGAACAGTTGGCAACTACCCGCTATTGCCTGTCTTACTTCGACCATCTCTTTCCAGAGGGCAGACGTCTGTTCGTATTGTCGTTCCTGGGGAGTAGACCGCCTGTACAGATAAAACGCCGCCGACAAAACGATGTCCTCAGAATGCCTTTCACCACGAGATGTCTGCGCTGGAGGCTCAGTCCTAACCATCTTAAGGATGTCGGATCGGACCTTGTCGACGACTTGAGCGCCGAGAGTGTGGGCATGCATGGAAGCGAACGTAAGGGCGAGTGATGTAAGTTCGGGACGATCCACACGAAGCTTCTCAAAGTCCGCCTCAAGAAAGAGAGTCCGGAACGAATCATGGGCCTCCTCGGGTATGATCCCATTTCTTAGAACAGCGTGGAGGTGTGCCCAATGAATGGGATCGCCACCTTGGAGCAGAAGTGTTGCTGCTTCCTTTGCTCCCGCTGGGCTACGGGAGCTGGAATAATACGCTGAAGCTTCGCCGACAAACACTCCTGGCCAACCAGTGCTTTCGGCAAAGAAGGAAGAAATCGAATCCGGCTCGCGAGATGCGTCGAACAGCAGCTCAATAACCCTGGAGCCATCAGCTTTCCAGACATTTGAAATCTCTTGCCGGATGGGCTCAGCCAAGTGCACTCCATTCCTGGAGGCAAACCATGCCAGAGAAAGGACAAGACGTGAGGATGACAATCGCGAAGGATGGGCAACATCTCTCCAGTATTCCGACTCCTCATTGAACAGTTCTGTAGGCAGTCGATTCCAGCCGTTACCAAAGTTGTCTCCGATCCACTTCAAATCTACTCCAAGATGCGCCATGGTAAGAAGCAGATTTGACGCGTGACTCCATAAAGAGAGAAGGCGGTGTGCAACAGGTAGTCTTGTGAAATCACGGTTGAGTCTCAACTCGGACTCTACGTTCTCAAGGATTCTTAAGAGGGCATCTATCGGATGTGCCCCTTCCGCAGAGCGAATCGTCTTAAGCAGCCTGTCCGCGAATCGGCTGTAAGCTCGATTGTCGCTTTCGAATGTGTAGTACAGATTGCAGACATGCGCCAAGGGAACGATATTCCAGGCGGCCCGTTTGGTAAATCGTTTGAAGATCTTGCGCCTTTCTGAGATGGATAAAACGGAGATGCGGTCGAGAAGGCCATTCGGAAGCGCGCGCGGAAGTTGCGCAAGCCGATCTAGGGCGTCCTCCACGGAAAGGCTCGTGGAAAGAGTCTCCAAAACATCCTGAGTTCCTTCATTTCTCTCTATCTCCGACCGTTCGATCTCAAGGCGGAGGTGGCGGAGGAAAAGGAGCATGTCGCTGGGGATAAGATCGCTCAGGGCAACCGGCAAATTCTTACATAACTTTTCCTCCAGGGCTCGATAAAAGTGTTGTGCACTTTGTGCTCGCAGTAAAACAAGTCTCTCCATCACCTTTGCGGGAGAATCTTCATCGCGCAGTACCTGCCTGAGATTATCGGCATCACGTTGCGGCAGATCGAAGGACTGAATCGCGTGAATGATTGCTTTTTCACGCTGTGATGTGGTGGAGGCGAGGAGCTCTAGAGGGAAGTCTTCTAATAGACTCTTTTCCCCCGTTTGCACATTCTCTGTTATGAGGAATGTCAAACCATTCTGCGGATAGGAGATCAATCTGCCTTGACCGAGCGAGACAGGAGTACCCGTTCGTAGCAACTCCCGTGCAGCGCTCCAAAACTTGGCCGTGCCAAAGTGCATATCCCCTATGACGACAGACCGGGTGATCTTCACCCCCAGAGTATTCATCAGACCGTTGTCGGCAGCGACTCGATCGCTAATCTGTTCCGGAAGGCTTCCCAGCCACAGCTTGAACAGCTGCGCGATTGCTCCAGTCTCTCTCCGGGTCTGACGTTTTTGAGGGTGTAATACATAAAGCAGTTGCGTGACTTGGCTCAGCGTCACCTCACGTAACTCAGCGTCTGTTTCGAAGCGAGGAAGAATGAGCCGATGGTAGAGCCAATTTAAGTATGCGCGTCTTCTGCTTTGGCCGTGTTCATCAAGAGCGAATCCCGCACAGGTCGATGCAATCAATCCGCCCAAAGCGACCGCCTCCATCATCATGTCCGACTCAGGGCTGACGTTGCCCAGAGCTGACGAGCGTCCTCGGTCGGGCGTATACAGATGGTCCAGTATCCATTTCGCCTTCTTCGCACAGTCTTTGTCCTGGCCCTGCTGATACCAAACCGCTTGCATGGCGTCGAGTACAGCTGCTGACGAATCCAATAAGAACGGCCACTCCAGGGTTTGCCCTTCTATTACAGGTGCCGTTCGCAAGGCATTGGAATCCCCCAAAGCTCGGGCATGGCTGAGGCGAATGACGAAAAGCTCATATGACTCTTTGAATTCTCCGTTCGACCCAATCGCAGCATTCAGCCAATAAAGGATTTCATCCTTCCTAAGTGCCAAAAAGCGTAAGCCAGATGCGCGATAACGATTGAGGTAGCGGAAGAAATCCGCATCGCTCAGCTTGCCTGCATTTCTCAAATGCGAAAGCATATCCACGCTATCAACGATCTTCGATCCATCCCGGTGGATAAAAGCGTTGATCATACGATCGTCTATCCAGATCAGATCCGTGCTTAGATTTTGGTATCGGAGGAGGTCGGCTGTGCACTGCAAGGCTAGCGGTTCCTCGCCGTCCTGGGATTCACTCTGCTGATTGTCGAACATTGGTAACAGTTTGTAGTCCCCGGATTCGAGGCCTACCCTTATCTCTTCGATCATGGAAGTCAGGCATGCAGAGTCATCTTCAGCTTTCTCGATATTCTTGATTTCTGCTGAAAGAGCCCTGGCTTCCGAGTCCCGGATATAAACATCGCAGGTGTCACAGATATCCTGGAGAACACCAACTCTCGCAAACGCCTCCATAACGCCAACGCTTATGAGCAATCGTGGTGAAGCCCCCACAATTTCACGAACGAGGCTCTCGCGTTCTATACCAAGACCTATAAGGGCTTCAGTTGAACGATCGGACGACAACCGACCGGATTCATTGACACGACGGATGACCGAGTGTGGTGAGTAGGTGCGGGGAGAAGGTCGATCGTCACAATCATCAACTGACGCATCCTCGGGTGAGTCGAAATTGACGACAACGGTATTCACAGCCTCACCTAGACGATTTGACTCTAAGGAAGCCAGAGGAGAAACATCGTCCGCAGGAAGAATCGTGATGAGCTTGTTACTAATTGCACTCTGGACTGCGAATAATGACACTTTTCTCGTCGGCTGATTATAAAAAGTGGCTTCGCGCATTGCGGCTAGAGCCAGCGGAGTGCGGTGAGGAATATGCAGAGGCCGATACGCCTGCACCACATGAGATAGTACTCCCAGCCGGCGTGCTAACAACAGGCTTGTCAGGTCGACACATACCCTTCTGTGGACTAGTTCAAACGGCTCGTTTCTCGATCTCCAGCCATGACGCGCGTAGGTTGGATGCTGAATCTTTTGATTACTTTCATTGTCTTCCAGCCTTCGACCAAACCAATACGACAGTTGAGACCCAAACATCGCAAGTGCAACCTGGAGGGGGGTCTCTCCTGCCCGGTACCGTTCGAAGGTTTCGGTTGCGGCTTGGTGCCTGGACAACAAAATTGTTTGCATCTGAACTACGTCGAGCCTTTGAATCCCCTCCTCCCGCGGCAGAGCGCTGAGCCGTTCCATCAACGGACCGATTTCAGAATCCATGCTTAGGCTGTAGCCGATGCTGATCGCCCCTGCCACTTGTTGATTGAGCACGCCGATGTCGACGGCACGCTTCCAGAGTGAAACCCCAACCGGTTGATTCACACCTGATAGGCGGGCTGCGAGAATGAGCAGGTCGTCGGTCGTCAGATCAGGGTAACGCTCATGGCGTGAAGCCAGCTGAGCGAGGGCAGTAAAATCGCCCGACTCAAGATAGAGCTCTGCCAGATTCCTCAGATTGATTCGATTCGGCTCAAGCGACAGCGCATCTTCGGCACTTCGAACTGCAGATCTGATCTGGCCGGACCGTTGCTCTGCGGATGCCTTCATCTGTATTAATGCAACGGGCAGCTGTGAGAGTGGAAACCAGGTACGATGTTCCTCAATACTGTCTGCACACTTCGAATACAGGCCAGCGTGCAAGAAAATAGTGCATGCGAGCCGGAGCGCTTCTGTCGTTCGCATGGTCTCAAGCAACTTATCAGCGAGCGGAACTGCATCAGACCAGCGCTTTGAAGCTATGTAAAGCTCACAGAGTTCCAGTCTGGCTTCGACGCTTCCTTCCGCCTCTCTTTTCTCAAGGAATTGCGTAAGCGGTAGCCGATCGCCGTCTATTCTTGCCTTAGAACGAAGTGAGAGAGCAAGAAAGTGCGGCTCGCTGATTGAGCTGTCGTGCACATCCTCGCTTTCGCCGCCCTGGATTGCAGCGATCTGGTCGTGCCAGAACTGCCAGACACGGAGCTGATTGATGCGAGCAAAATCTTCACGCGAAGCTTCAATCAACTGACTCGCCGCTTCGATATCTTGGTCCTCCAGGTAGCAAATAAGCAAAGATATTACCGACTCATAAGCACCTTCAGGAGTTCTTGCCTTTTGTTCCAGCAAGGCTCTGGGCTGGGCCGTGTCGACATCGAACCTTCGAGCGACTGCCCAGACCAGGCAGTATTCGTTTGCCGGATCGTCTTGGAGAAGTTTGCGGCATAGCGCATCCGCATCGGATCCGCGGGTCGGATCGTTCGCGACACAAGCAAGCTCCCAGGTCTTGAGAGCTCGGACAAGCTGAAAATGACTATTGGGCTCGGTTTGAAGAACTCGAAACATTGCAGCGGCCCGCGAAAGTCTGGTCCGAGCCTCATCGTCAGTGCGTACAAAGGTCCAGTGTGGTGGCTCTGGCCACGGTGGCACCTGTTGCAGGCGACGGGCTGGCGATAGACAGGCATAGTAGTCGATGACTGCTGCCGTAAACCGATTGATGGTCCAGCCCGGAGCCAACAGCGTCGCTTTGGCGATCTCGTCGGATGCTTTATCGGGATCTCCGCTCATCAGATAAGCGACTGCCCGAAGCCTGTGCCCGTCAGGCAAGTTGTTCACGGTATCGAGCCGTTTGAGCGCTGTTTCGATTTCTCCGAGTTCCAGAGACAATGCGGCGTACATCGTGACACTGTCAGGATCGGACGAGTCTTCTAAAAGTTCCCGTGCTTCGGGGGTCCTGCGTTCAGCACGCAGGATCAATGCCTCTAATCGCAGGGCTCGGTTCGGCGCATACGAATTCGCCTCGGCCAGCAGCGTTTTTGCCTGTTCCAATTGGCCATCGTCGAGCGCAAGTTGTCCTTCGAGCCGGCATAACGATGAGCGCGTCTCGAGTTGAAGTGTTGGCCAGACATGGAGTTGTCGGTAGTTCTCGACCACATTGAAAGCATCTTTCTTGTTGCCGCCACGCCAGGCTTCTCGTGCGCTTTCGATAGCTCGCTCGACCGCGTCAGAATGAAGCGCAGACATCTGTTCAAGTTGCGTGAAAAGGAGGTTTGTGGTGTGTGGGTACTCAATTTGGGGGACGTACACACTTCCGCCACACAGGATGGTCGCCCAGTCGCCTCCCAAGTACGTGCTGACAAGTCCGGAATGCGGGCGCAAGTTCTTAGTGATCGTAGAATCCGACCAAAGCTCAAGGGCAATGTCGCTCTTTTGGAGTCGGCGCCGTTGACGCAGAAACTCACTCTGAACGTTCACATCGCTCGTGTCACAAGAGATGAAGAGGATAAAGGTGTCGACGCCCTGCCTCTTCCAATATGGTTTGTACTTGAGGAACTCCTTAACGGCGCCGCGGAGTTGCGTGTCGGTAAATTTCTGGAACCGTTTGCACTGTCCGACCGTCAGCCCGGAAGGGGAAAGTCGCTCTGCAAGGATGTCTATCCCTCGTTGCGTTTGGCCGGGCCGGCCGTAAACCTGCACGTTGCGAAAATCAGGACTTGCCTGCAGAATCTCTTTACAAAGATCCTGGAACGTTAAAGGCTCCAGCTTCGAGTATTGAGGCTGCTCGCCTACGGCAGTTCTTCGCGGGACACTCATGGTGGCAATCTGATCTTCATCATACTTGCCTAAACTGATGACCGCGTGTTTTAGCATCGTGCTGTCCTCGCGTCGCTGGATCTCGCAGAGCCAAACCTGTCTCCTTATGGCCAAGGAGGCAACATGCTCGAAGATCACGTAGGTGCAGCAATCACGCGACGCAGGCTCTATTCAGGGCCTGCGGCTAACCATGTCGACAATTTTGCGGAATGGCTTCACAATCGAGGCCACAACAAACGGTCGGTGTTCCGAAAGCTTCAATCTTTTGCCGCCTGGACTGACTGGCTAACCAAAACCGGCAGATCCACGACGGATTTTTTGGAAGGACTGGATGCATGCACAAGATACGTCCTGACAGAATCTCAATTTCCATATCAGCGCGGACCTAAGCGCGAGTCTCTCTCAGTTGTACGGCTCTTCCTCTGTTTCCTCCGCGAACAGGGGACGATCCAGGCGCCCGTGGACTCATCGATCCCACCCTACCCGTTGGTCGTAGAGTTTCGCGCCTGGATGCTTGAACATCGAGGTGTTACGAAGAGCACCTTGGACGTCTATCAGAGAATTCTCGACGAGTTTATCGCTTCCGCTGGAAGCGATCCGCATCGCTATAGTCCTCAGGCGCTGCGTGGTTTTGTCGTCGAAAGAGGATCGCGTCATGGATCCTCGTATGCGAGCCTTGGTGGAACCGCCGTTCGCAGCTTTCTACGGTTCTTGGGTGCTACGGGACAATGCAAGCCTGGATTAGAGTTCGCTTTGCCCGCTTGTGCTTCTAGGGAGTCGTCATCGTTGCCCAGGTTTCTCACACCTGACGTTGTGAATCGGATTATTGCTTCGTGCCCAGCAGATGGTGCGGGTACGCGTGACAAGGCTGTTCTCCTACTCTTGGCACGTTTGGGATTGCGCGCAGGCGATATCGTCGGGTTACGGTTGAGTGATGTCGATTGGACAAACGCAAGGATCAAGGTGTGTGGAAAGGGCCGCCGCCATGATTTTCTTCCCCTACAACACGAGGTGGGCAAGGCAATACTGCGGTATCTCAAAGCAGGCCGACCAACGTGTAAAACGCCCGCACTGTTTGTTACCATTCCTCCTCCTTTTACAAAGTTGAGCTATCAGGCAGTCAGCGGCATTGTTCGGAGGGCATTGGAACGTGCCAACGTGAAAGCGCCGGTTTCTGGGGCGCATGTCCTCAGACATTCAGCTGCGACGGCGATGCTACGGCAGGGTGCATCTCTCGCCAGTATTGGATTGGTTCTGCGTCATCGTTCGCCCCAAACGACCGCTCGGTATGCCAAGGTGGATCTCGGCATGTTGTCCACAATTGCCCAACCGTGGCTTGCGGAGGCATCATGCTAAACGAATCCGTAAAACGATACATCGCACTTCGTCGCAGCCTTGGTTACGGCCTTCTGCAAACCAACCGTCTGCTCCTCGCGTACGCCAGATTTGCTGAATCCCAAGGGGATACTTACATTCGAGTGTCCACCGCGGTCGCTTGGGCCACGGCGGCGTCTACACCAGGCACAAGATACGTTCGTCTGAATGCTGTAGTGCTGCTTGCCCGATTTCTCCATGCGGAAGACTCCAAACACGAAATTCCGCCATCTCGCCTGTTTCCGCCTCCGCAGGGCCGATTGATGCCCTATATCTACTCTTCCGAGGAACTGAGCCGGCTCGTGGCCGCAGCGGCAAAGCTTCCCAGAACCTATACACTCCGCCGTGCGACTTACGCCACACTATTTGGTCTCATAGCCGCGACGGGGCTGCGCATCTCGGAGGCGCTCAACCTGCGAGTAAGTGACGTTCAGCCAGATGGTGTCCTTCTCATTCGCCGAGGCAAGTCCGGGAAAAGCCGCTTAATCCCTCTACATCCCACGGTGACGACGGCGCTGAACGCGTATCTTTCTTCGAGGCTTGCGCTTCCCACGGACAACGATCACCTGTTTCTTACTGGAAGGATGCGACGCATCGGCCGGAGCATGGCTGTTTACACATTTCGTCGTATCGTGATCCACGCAGGAATCACCCAGACCGGAACCCGACCATGCCGGATTCATGACCTTCGACATACATTCGCGACCCGATCCTTGGAATCATGTCCTACTCGACGTGAAGATGTTGCGGCTCATTTCGTCGCTCTGGCAACCTACCTAGGGCATGCGGATATCACGCATACATACTGGTACCTAGAAGCGACGCCTGAGTTGATGACGGACATTGCCGCGTCTGCGGAAGCTCTGGCCGGCAGGGAGGTCGCATGACTCCCATCGCCCCACTGATTACTGCCTTTCTCCGACAACACATGCCGGTGGAACGCGGCTACAGTCCAAACACTTGCGAAACGTACGCACATGCGTTCCGCCTGTTGTTCGACTTCGCCGGTGGCCGCCTGCACAAGAGTCCTTCTCAACTATGTATTGAGGACATCACCGCTGCTTTGGTGCTCGACTTCTTGGGCCATATTGAGAGGGCACGATCGAACTCTGCTGTCACCCGGAATTCACGGCTAGCTGCGGTGAAGGCTTTCATGCGATACGTCGAACTCCGCGTACCCTCTTCACTTGAACAGGCGCACCAGATCCGTGCAATTCCAATAAAACGTCACGATCAAGCTCTGGTTCAACATCTCACGATGAAACAGATCAGAGCAATTTTGGATGCTCCGAACCTGTCGACACGCTCTGGTGTTAGAGACAGAGCAATGTTGCACCTTTGTTTCGCGGGCGGGCTTCGGGTGTCCGAACTGGTTGAGGCGCCACTTGACGCGCTCTCGTTACGCCATCCTCCTAGTATCCGTATCTGCGGAAAAGGACGGAGGGAGAGATGTCTTCCACTATGGAAGGAAACCGCTGCAGATCTTCGAGCATGGCTAGCTGTTCGTGGTGCTCCTCGCACTCCCGAATTGTTCGTGAATGCTGCCGGAAATCCCATGACCCGATCTGGATTCGAATACGTTCTGGAGAAGCATGTTCGGGTCGCTGCGCTGAAACTTCCTGAACTCAGGGGGCGCTCAGTATCGCCGCATCAGCTAAGGCATAGCTGCGCTGTTGTAATGCTTCAAGCTACTCGTGATGTTCGAAAAGTCGCTCTTTGGCTAGGCCATAGTGACATGCGAACAACCGAGATCTACCTACGAGTCGACCCCTCCGAAAAGCTTGAGGCTATTGAAGCGATGCTTCCACTGAATCTACGTCGAGGGCGGTTCAAGGCTCCCGATGCGTTGATCGCCTCACTGCAAGAATGAACGTAGAATTACATTTCAATGTATGCGCCAGTCATTCCGTGCTGCGGCCTTACCATTCGCAGCACGGAATGACGTGGAGCCACATCTGTCCGAATAGAGTGTCAGGGTGCGGTTTTGCGTGAGACCCAACACAAACAGATGCTGGGGCAGGGCTAGCCGCGAACAACGCTCGCTAAGTGCATTGGTAATCTGGCATGAAGGGGGCACTATTTTTTTGTTACGCGGTGACGTGAGCGCGATATCAGGCGGTTGGACTCACCGATCAGGACACTAACGAAAGGAATCCATGACTTCATGATCATATATAGTTCCCCGCTAGCACTGTTTTTCGCATCTCTCGTGATCCTGCTGCCATGCCGCGTTCCGGGTCAGACAATAGAGCCAATTCATTCTCACGAGGTTCATCCTGACGGCACTGTCACCTTCCGCTATCTTGATACGGGTGCAAAGCATGTTCAGGTCTCCGTCGGCGGGTTGAAGGCTCCTGTCCCTATGACAATCACCGGCAGAGTCTGGACCGTAACTACCCAGCAGCTCCCTCCTGAGATTTACTGGTACTACTTTATTGTCGATGGCCAAGCACAAATGGACCCACTGAACGGCGTCGTGCTCCCCAACTATCGCTATTTGAACAATGTCGTCGTCGTTCCAGGAGCGACTCCGCAGCTATGGGAGGCCACGGACGTTCCTCATGGGGAGTTGCATCACCACTTCTACAAATCGCGCTATATCAGTGAACCTCCAGGGGAGCGTCACGGGGACTACCAGTACTCCTCTCCGAACCATAGCCTGGAGTATCGCGATTATTACGTCTACACGCCGCCCGGTTACGACCCAAGGAGCAGTCGCCGATATCCGACTCTCTACCTGCTCCACGGCTACGCTCAAACGGCAGCAGACTGGGCCGTTCCCGGCGGAGCCAATTTCATCCTCGACAACCTGATCGCAGAGAACAAAACCAAGCCGATGATTTTGGTCATGCCGGTTTGCTATGGATGGGCCATCGATAACTGCTCCGACGCAATCCTGAACGAAATCATGCCACAGGTGGAAACGGAGTATAGAGTCCTAAATGACAGAGATCACAGGGCGATTGCTGGCCTGTCACTGGGAGCAATGGAGAGCCTCTACACCAGCCGAAGTTTTCGCGTGGGTCGGAAGTTTCAGCGCTGGTGACATGCACAATTTGCCCCGTCCGCTGCATATGGATTCCACACGAACTAACTTCCGGAAGCTATGGATTTCCTGCGGTGTGAATGACGCGCTCCTTCCGAACAACCGACAATTCATCGCTGATCTGAAAGAAAAGGGCTTCTCACTCAGCGCGGTCGAAACACCCGGAACACATGACTGGACCTCCTGGCACTATAGCCTGATCCACTTTGCGCCGTTGCTTTTCCAAAAACGCTGATGCGTGCATCTGTCGCGTCTTTCTCTAAGTCGGTCGAATAGTACATAGTAGCCAAAGCACTTATCGTATCTATCGGTTCGACGAGTGCTTTGCCCAGATATCGCCAATGCAGTATAGAACTAGATGGGTTCGGTTACTACTCCCCATGAAACTGGCGTAGAAAACAGAGCCATCTTTGCAAGAAACGCCTGCAAGCAAGCAATTTTAGATTGGCCAAAAGTTCAGCCAAGAGAGCCTACGTCACTGGGCACGAAAGCTCCCAAGCCTCACATTCTCTGCACCGACTTCTAACCGGATTTCTTTCGATTTGCTGTACTCCGTAAAGATCAACTGCGCTCCTTCACAGACCTTCTCGAAATGCAAGACCTCGTTGACCACCGGGTCCGGCGTTGTCCCTGCAGGCACATGTCGCATCAGTACGATACTTCTCTGACCACATCCGTCCAACTCCGCCCTTGCAGGAGTCCACTCCCTGTAGGAATAACGACAGATCACCTGACCTTGCATCAGCCCGCAAACTCCGTTCATCGGCCCAGCGAATCGCTCACTGACCGTTGTTGCCTTCATGTTTGTCGGCATCAACTCTTCAGCGACTAACTCCAAACGAACCTTTGCATTCACTGCGACGAAGCGGTCTAAGACATCTTTTGGCAGTACGAAACCAACCGCATGCTCACTCAAAGCCGCATCTTGCCACGGCGAAGCATAATGGGCTCCTCCGCCGTTGATCTCCAGGGCAATATGCGGGGAGCGCAATTTTGCTTCCGGCGGAAGACCATCAATCTTTATCGGAAGCTTTACTTCAACTTGATCACGCAGAATCTGCAGATTGTCCTCACCACGCTCGTTGTATGGTAAGTTTTCCGCGAAGCTTAAGCGCACTGAATCGCTCACTGGGTAGTGATTCCGAATCAGCGCCTTGATGGGATTGCCGAATCCGCCCCGGTCATATCCAAAGATCATCAGAAGGAATAGTCCAAGCACTCCGCCAATCGCCAGCCGCGAACTCATTGTGCGGCGTTGTGCATATTGGTAGACAACGATCCCGAACATCAGTCCACCCATGGCAACACAAAACACGGCAAGGGAATAGGGTGGGGACATCCGATTATCTGTCTTCGTCATAATGAACGTGAGCAAAGCTGCCCACGTCACCATGATTCCGGCCACAAACGAGAACACTGTCGCGAGACTGTCCGTCACTGTAGCTATCACCAAGAAGGGCAGCATCACGTTCAGCCCGATCCTCAACAGGCACAACGCCATGCCTGCCTTCGCCTCAAACGGATTCAGTCCTGCCTGCAACAACAGTCCCCATTGCATCAAGATAAACGGCAGGAACACGCACATCACGACAAACAGTACCTTGGCTCCCAGCAACGACTGCCATCTATAGGGACGCGTTAGCCAGAACTTGTCGTCTCCAACCAGCCCATCGGCATGGACGACTCGCGCAATCAACACCAGCCACGACGCCACCATCAGGACCTTAAGCAGCGTCACAAAGACCTCGACAAAGCCTACCGGAGTTCGACCTGCCCAGACCTGCGGAGCCACAAACGCAAACGCCAATAAGATCAATGCATATAGGCACAACTCCCGCCAGAGATGCCGCACATCCTTCCAGAACACCAGCCCAATCTGTCTCACGCCTCGCCTGCCTTGTTCAGTGCCAGAAAGATCGCTCGCAGAGTCATGGCCTCCGATTGCACGGCGACAGCGTCGGGCATCATTGCGCGGATAGCTTCTTCGTGGCTTTCGACATTCACGTGCGTATCCGCGAATCGCAGCATAGCTCCACTTGCTTCAGCGGCAACACATCCTGCGGGCAACTTCGCCATGGCGAGTTCCGCAACGTTGCCACGAAACGTCACCGTCACCTCGCGGCAGCGCGCCTGCAACACTTCGATCGACTCAGCAAACAACAACTTGCCGGCTCGCAGAAAAGCGACATGCGAAGCGAAGGTCTCCACCTCTTCAAGATCGTGCGAAGAGATCACCACCGTCGTCTCCATTGCATGTGTGCGATCGAGCAGCGTCTGCACAAGCTCCGACCTCACTGCTATATCCAGACCGGAGAACGGCTCATCCATCAACAGCAGTTCGGGTCCGAAGGACAGCACGCTTGCCAGAGCCGCCTTCATGCGCATCCCACGTGACAGGTGCATGATCTTCCGCTCTGGAGGCAGCTGCAGCTTTTCCAGCAACCCCTCGTCATTCCACCGCGGATACATCGGGCGAAGATGGCCCATCACCTGTGCGATCGTCATCCACTCCGGCATCTCCTGGTTCTCTGACACATAGCCGATGCGGGTAAAAGCCTCACCACGCAGCTCCTGCGTCGGAACTCCCAGCACCCGCGCCGCACCACCGCTGGGCCGTTGGATATTCAGCAGCAGTTTAATCAACGTCGTCTTGCCTGCACCGTTATGTCCGACCAGTGCCACCACCGCGCCCCGTGGGACTACCAGATCGATCGGATGCAGAAGTGTCGCTCTTCCAATTCGTTTAGTAAGTCTGTTCGTTTCGATCGCCGCAGTGGAGGCCGTCATCGGTACGTCTCCTCACTACTGGATAAGCGCTTCCAATGCTTGTTGATGGCCACCGTTACATCGTCAAGATCAATCGACAGACGTTTCGCCTCTACTACCAGCTCTTCAATCTGCCGGTTCAATAGCTCCGTACGTTCTGACGTGCTCGAATGCGGAAGCCTTGCCACCACGGTTCCAATTCCAGGACGCGACTCCAACAAGCCATCCGTGAGCAACCGCGCAATCACCTTGTGCGCCGTATTCGGGTTGATCTTCAGTTCGCGAGATAGCGTTCTTACCGAAGGAAACGGGTCGCCCGCTCGCATCTGGCCAGCGACAATCGCTCGCGTCGCCGCATAGACGGCCTGCTCATAGATCGGGACACCTGGCTTTGCAGTTAATCGAAAAGGAATCATCACGTGTACTATTACGCATAGTACAGGATTGTGCAAGCGAGAAGTTGAGTTTGCTCTCAAAATCCGAGCCGTAACAGGCGCCTCGCCTCAGGGACATCGAAGGCTTTCCCTCAAACGGCGCTTTGAGGACTGAGCAATGTCATAAACCCAATTTGAATGGCGCTTTCCTTGATGTCAAATCGCCAAGGCACTCTTCGAGACTGGTACTAGTTCAAAACTTTGACGTTTGTCGCGACTCACGGACGATCCGAAGATCCGGAGCAACATTGAACCATAAACGAATGCAATTATGCAGCGTGGAAGGGCATTTGGACGCTGTATCTACGCGGCGTATGAAGTCAAGACTCCGCATAATCGCGCGCTCCACATAATGGGCATTATGCAGTGCACTGCATAACGCTCACTACAATCAGGGGGGCTTCTGGGATGAGTGGTTCGCTCACGATGCCGATCACGTGAGATTCATCGAGCAACTCCTCCGCTGGCCTTCCTACGGCGATCCAGCGTTTACCTTCAGTGACGTTGAGCGTGCAGTTCAGGCAGAGGTGCTAAGCCTCAACTATCACTTGCGGTTCAGAACTGCCGCAGAAGCCACACTCAGGGCGAAAGAGGTCGCGTTACTTGAGGCCCTTGAGGCAAAGTATCGGCGTCCTGTTGTCTCCGACAGGGAAGCAGCGGAAAACAGCTCGCGCGATCCGGTCGAGATAAACCATCCTTCTGACGACGTTTCGGAAGCGGAGCAACAATCGTTGTTCTGAGGCTGTCCGCTTACCCGTCCGTCAAACTGGGTTTCCGCGATGCCGCGGGCTGGGTTTTAGTCCCGGTGTACCCCATAGAGACGCCCGCTGCCCCGCCAATAGTGACCCGTATCAGCCAAATCGAGTTGTTTCATGTGGTTAGCCGTCTTTTGTGTGTGGGAAGTCTCTTGAAAACTGCCTCAAACCGCTGTGTTCAGCAGTTTAACCGACATAGAAGGCTTTTGACAGCAGATGAAGCGCGATATGTTGGAAAGAGTGCGCTATCCTGTATACGGCAGATTAGGCGAAGCAATCCGCTAAAGACGGAGGATTTATGAAAACCAACCCCTTGCGTGAGGCGCAGCCGTATCCGGTCGAACATGCCCTCCGTAAAATTGGCGCTAACCTCCGCACCGCGCGGCTGCGGCGTGGAATAACCATTGAAGAGGCTGCCGCAAAGATCGGCACCGGCCCGCGTCTGGTGACGGAGGCGGAACATGGCAAGCCGAACCTCGGCATCTCCGTTTATGCAGCACTTCTGTGGCTCTACGATTTGCTGGCTCCCCTTGAGGACCTTGCTAATCCCCTCAAAGATGAACAGGGTCTCATCCTGGCGAGCCGCCGGGAGCCGACGCGAGCGCGTAGGAGCAGAGGACTGAACAATGACTTCTAAGCGACCCACGGAGTGCTTTGTCTATGTCACCTTACCCGGCTCGCCCTCGCCGGTTACGGCGGGCAGGTTCGTGCTCGAACAAACGCCTGCCGGCGACCCCATCGGGCGCTTCGTCTATGGCCGCTCGTACCTTGCCAACCCCGACGCTGTCGAGATCGATCCTGTCGAACTCAAACTGTCGGGGGAGACCTATGAAACCGTTCGTCTGAACGGGGTCTTCGGAGCGCTGCGCGATGCGGGACCAGACTACTGGGGACGGCGAGTGATCGAAAAGCATGCGGGGATCACCACGCTTGGAGAACTCGACTACCTCCTCGAGTCCCCAGATGATCGTGCCGGAGCGTTGGGATTTGGGGAAAAGGTCGATCCGCCCGCCCCCCTCCGCAAATTCAATCAGACGCTCGATCTCGCGCGGCTTCAGACTACCGCCGAGGCCCTGATGCGGGATGATTTTCCCGACGACCCGAACGCACCTCAAGTGCAGGACCTCCTCCTGCTTGGAACCTCCATGGGAGGGGCACGTCCCAAGGCGGTCATCGAGGATCAGGGAGAACTGTGGATTGCCAAGTTTGCACGTCCAGATGATCGCTGGAACGCGGAGCGAGTCGAAGACGCCATGCTGCGGCTGGCAGGGCAGTGCGGCATTCGTGCCGCCGAAAGCCGCATCGAGCGTGTCGGAGGCAAGGACGTTCTGCTCGTCAAGCGGTTTGACCGCGCGCGCAAAGACGGCAGCAGCTACACACGTAGCCGCATGATCAGTAGCCTGACCGTTCTTCGGGCGGATGACGCGGCGTCGGCGCGTGAGCGTTGGTCGTACGTCCTTTTCGTTGAAGAGATGAGGCGTTGCGTCTCCGATCCGAAAAGTGATGCACGCGAGCTGTTTCGCCGCATCGTCTTCAACGCGCTCATCTCGAACATCGACGACCACCCGCGCAATCACGCGCTGATCGCTCCGGAGCGCAAGTGGATGTTGTCGCCGGCCTATGATCTCACTCCCGCTCCCCTTGTCAGTCAGGATCGTCGCGACCTGGCGATGGAATGCGGCGATCAAGGACGGTTCGCCAACGCAGCGAATATCCTTTCCCAGCACGCACGCTTTCTTCTGGAACGTGAGGAAGCGGAGAAGATCATCACCGAGATGACGGGCCAGGTTACAAAGACTTGGGAAGAGACGGTCCTTGCCAGCGGCGCCTCCCAGCGCGACGTCGACGCAATCCGTGCTGCCTTTGTCTACCCCGGCTTTTCGCACTAACCCACAATCAAGCAAAGGGCGCCGCGCTCCCGGAATGATCCGGACGCAGCGATGCCGTTTGCTTGTACTTTGAACGACCAGAAGGAGACCAAAGCTGCCCGGGAAGAGGCGCGTGCGAAGGCGAAGAACTCGGGTAAGGGGGCCAAGGCTCAAACTGCTGCATAGAGTCCTGCTCAATCCGTCGAGGCCGCGAAACCGGCGGACCCCCCGAAGCCCTCCTCTCCGAAAAACCCGGGCCTCTTCGATCTCTCAGAAGCTCCCGCGATGACGGCAACAGTTGAATTGTCCGCTAACGCCCAAAGCGAAGAGGACGAGGTCCTGGCTGAGATCAACGATTCCGATGGCGATTGACGGCGGCCACCTCGAAAATGCCGCCTGACGGTTCGAGGCTCCGCTCGTATCGCTAACCCATGCGGGGGCCATAGTCCCGGCCCTGTTCGCTCTTTCGTTCTGACAATCCAATGGCGGTGCACAGAGCTTACGCCGCTATCGGAGATTGTGGGCGGCCACTCGTTTCGAACACGCTACCTGGAGAATTCTGATGACACGTCTTCGCTTCAATGGTCAAGCCGTCCGCGAGCTTTTGGAACACGCCAGAATGGCGGGGCGTCACGTCAAGCCGTACGAACCCGGTATCGATCCCGGGGCTGGATTGCTGCTGGTCAAAGACGACGGCATCTACCTGATGTCCAATGGCCTTCCTGGTTTGTCCCCGTCCGACCCCGATGCTGAAACCCAAAACAAGGTCGTCTATGCCGATGGGTACAGCCCGGACCTGCCCGATCGCAGGACCCAGTACGAGAAGATCAGACGCGCCGTTGGGGGAGACGATTTCGCAGAGCTGATTCCAGATGGAAGCGCGACCGCCGGACTCAGTGACGGAGACACGTTCATTGTTGAGCTGACTAGGGACACTGTGCAGATTCTGATCGAGCCAGGGAACGGGCGCCACGCCTAGTGCAGAAGCCCAACGATGTGGGGGATGCATGAACCAAAAGCGCAGAAAGCAGATCTCACTCATCCGGGACCAACTCGACAGCCTCAAAGCGAGCATAGAAGAAGTGCGCGATGACGAACAGGACGCGTTCAATAACCTCCCGGAGAACCTGCAGATGTCTGATAAGAGCAGGCAACAGGAAGACGCGGCCAGTGCCCTCGATGAGGCGGTGAACTCTCTCGACGAGGCGATGTCTTCGCTGGACATGGCAGCTGAATAGCTAGAACGGCCTCTTTGAAAGGCAAAGATGGGTTAGCTGATCCAGGCGGCTCTGCCGCGGAAGGATTCGGGCCTAGTTCAGAAGCCCACCGTTGTTGGATTTGATCGAGTTTTCGAACTGGGTTACAACCCGTGGCAGATCCCCTGGATTGTCCGGCATGCGCACATGCTTCGACTAAGCCAACGTTACGTTGCCTCACAACGCTTACAAGATGGGAGCCCCAATGAATCCTATTCACACAGACAGATCCAATACGCCACAAGCAGCCGGTGCCGGTCCCGCAAAAGACTTCCCGTCGGTTTCCTCAGCCGAGTCAGCGCGTTCGCCCCTAGACCTCTCCGGACCGCCCAAGGCCGTGAGGCACCGTCTGCCGGCGGAGCGCCCAGCAGTCACCCACCGCTTTTCGATTGCCGGCCACAAGGGTTATATCACCGTAGGGCTATATCCCAACGGGCAGCCGGGAGAACTCTTTCTGCGAATGGCGAAGGAGGGATCGACGATTGGAGGGCTGATGGAGTGCATCGGCACAGCCGTGTCGGTGGGGCTTCAGCACGGCGTTCCCCTCAAAGTGCTATGCGAAAAGTTCTCCCATACTCGGTTCGAGCCCTCCGGCTGGACAGGCAACGAAGAAATGGGCTACGCGAAGTCCATCATGGACTATATCTTCCGTTGGATCGAACTCCGATTTCTCTCAGGCGCCGAGCTGACCTCATAACGCGAAGTGGGGTAAACCACAAGACAAAAATCCTGTTGGCGCAGGTGTCATCTCTTGGCTGGGCATTCCCACCCGTGCGGTACGTCCCAGCTACGTGGGTATTGGCAGTATCGATCTCATGGGACTTAGACCTCTGATCGGGTGAGTTCAATTGCCAATTGACGTGAACTCAGGAGAGTGTCACAATTCGCACGCCCCCTGAATTTCAGAGAGCTTTGCAGAAAGACGAACTTCGTCGAGTTGCTCTGAAGACCATCGGCAAGACGACGCGTTGGGGACGGAGGGGTGTCGCTGAAGACGTCTGGCCCAAGGAGAAACCATGCTCTTTCCGAAGAGATTCGCAACGTTCGCAGCAACTATGCTGCTCTTTGCATCGGCAGCGCAACCCGCCATAAGATCGATGACAAGCGATTATCCGGCTGTGACCTCTCTGCCCAGCCCCAAATCACCTCCGAAGTCGAAGCCGAACGCGTCGGTCATTCCCGGGAAGAGCGTAAAGAGCAACGCCTGCTACGTAACAGTGGACCCATCTCGAGGATGTCGCTATCCGGACCTCCATGAAATAGGGGAGAAGTGTTACTGCAATGGGGAGGGGAAGACGCTTGAGGGATCGTTCCTGTTTAACTGAGATTGAAAGGAGCATCTCATGAGGCTGCAAGTGCGTTTGAGGAAATTGCTCTTGATTGCTGTCACTGTCGCCTCTTCCTTGATTCTTTCCCAAGGATGGATGTTGAGTGCGGAAGGCACAAGTCATTTCGATCCCACGAATTCGGAGGAGAGCAGGATCGAGGCATGTAGATCTGAACTTTTGGCCCGGCTAAACCCTAAGAGCCTTGTCCTTGATGACCTTGAGGCCATCCAGAGCGCCTGCTACATGCGCGTCGAAGAGGAAGACGAACTCAGCGAATATTCGATTCGCCGTCATGCCTATGAAGGACAGCAGTCGCAAACCAGCGTGCTCATGTGGATGGTAATTGCTATCACCATTTCTGGAGTTGTACTCGCGGGGACACAACTCCTTGCAAGCTATAAACTCGCCGTTGCAGGTAAAGCCGCCTTCGAATCAGAAAGCAAGATGGATGTCGAGGCGCATAAGTTCTCCATGAGTTCATCGGTCAGCGGACTGCTAATTCTGGTGATCTCGTTCGCGTTCTTTTACGTCTTCACCCATGAGATATACACCATCCACGAGAATGGGCAGAACCAGCCATTACGAGCTCCGGGCAAGTTCGATGCTGGTATGAAACCTGGACCCGGGACATCGAATGATCACAGCATCGTGCCAATGCCCCCCGATGTACGCGCTGAGGCGGAGAGGCAAAGAAACATTCTGAATAGGAATGCTGAGCAGCACTGACATGTCTGCCGCGAAATAAGAGTTGAGAATTCGCAGATGCTATTAGCCCAGGTTAGATTTGCTCCCACCTTATGACTCAACTGATAGCGCACCGACCATCGAGGATCAAAATGCAATCAGCAAATATCCCAGCTGAAGGTCAGGACTACTGGCAAGACGAAGATCCAAGCTATCCAGTATCGGATTGGAAGATCGAAGTCGCAAACGGAGATACCAGGGCTGGATATTGGGAATGGGCGAATGCGGCACACACATTGGATTCGGACCTGGAAGGTGAACCAGAGGTCTAGTCGAATGGCCTAACGATCGGCATTTGGGGTGAGGCTGAAGCTCGCGCATCAAGCATGTTTTGTCCGAACCATCGGCGGACCTATCCCCTTGACCACACATCCCGCTATCGGCGCGCATCAGCACCTCGAAATTCATCTGCAGTTATCCGCATCGCTCAAGGACTTTCCAATGAAGAAAATCATACTTGGGGCCATCGTGACTCCAAACGATGATTCTGTCACTCAGAAGAACCTAAAGGATGCTCTACGTCATTTGGGTTCGACCTACTTTGCCTTCGCTGCGGAGGTTCGAGTTTCCGAAGTCGAAGGGATGACAAAGGAGGTTTGGATCTACCTACCCGATGACAATTCGCTACCTTACATTCAGGTAGAGGAAACGGGCAAGACCGAAGGAAAGCACCTTTCTGAACAGGAAGTAGATCAATTGCGGACGAGTGGCGTTTGCATTGAATTCCGTGCCGAATATCCGCGCGCCAACCGGTATGGAGTCCCTTGGTATGCATGTGACGATGAATTTGCCGCAGGTGTCGTGGGAAACCACCTGTTCAAAGTCGACAGTGATGGACTGACTGTTCATGCCATCGATAGGGGTGATGATGGTCTCGAGCAGATCTGGTTGAAAATTGTTTTGCCAGAATAAAATGTTGTTGAAAGGCAACATGTCTTGTTGCCGCGAGAGCACACCCTGTCCGAAAAAATCACTGCAACGTTCAACGGCTCCCCAATGGGAGCCGTTTCTACTTGGAGACATTTATGGCAGAAAAGACTGCAGGACAGATCGCATTCGAAGAGGACCTCCGAAAGTATCCCAACTACCCGCGCAGTATGGGAGGCGGCGCTCGCCCAAACTGGGAGCAGTCGCATCCGGTAGTGCGTTGGAGTTGGGAGCGGAATCCCACCGCCAGAAACCTCGACCGGTACTACGCGAACGAAAATTAAGGGCACCAGGAAGACCTACTGCAAGGGCTTCTCCTCTGCCCATGTCCTCGTTCGGTTCCAGGCCCCTCACCGTTCCCAGAGATTGCAGTAAACCTCCAGGTTGGGGATGCTCACCTCACTCAAGCAAGAAGATGGTGAGCGACGTACCTTTCAATGGAGTTGACCTGGCGACTCATACCCCCTCAGAGGAAAGTTGCATGACAGATATGAACCCCCTCGACAGAGAAAATGACCGAGACCTTGAGAACGAGATCGAACTCAACCAGCAGCCCCTTGCGACTAGGTACCGAGTTCGGTATGCGATCCATACCTCCATGGCAACGGACGATTTCGTTTCCGGTGGCGAGTACACTACGGTTGCTTCGAACGTTGCCGAGGCTGAAGACAAGACCAGGGCTTGGGTGGAGGCGAATAATCCGCATCATGATCCGCGTATCGATCCCTTTATAGAAATTCAGGACGGATGGTGCGAGGAGATCGAAGAGTCCTAGCAATCAATAGTTGTGCCGATCAAGCTCAAATCATCCCAATAGAGCAGAGGCAGTCCTGGGACTGCTACACCGCAGAACATGACCTTGCGAAGCGAGTTCTTCGTTGATTGATTCCAGGTCGGATATGAGAGTTTGGATTCTACCTGGATATTTATAGTGGAGTTGTACCAAGACTGACAGAAGCTGTGGTCTTTTCCCGGCATATATCTTCTTTCGCGGCGATACAGGAGTGAACACCAATGAATGGGCTGAGGACAATTCGTCGCTGGGACCGGCGAATAAACGGATGGTCCGACTCCGGAGGTCTCCTTTGAATACTGAGAAGACGGCTGCCAAGAGTGTTGAAACTGCTGCTGTAAGTTCCACTCCAGACCAACAGCGGTTTGAGCGTTTCATCGAGGCGCTACGTGCGTGGGGCGACAGCACGATCGAAGATCGCGCTCGTCAGGAAGCGGAGTTGATGGAATTCGTGGACCTTGCGAGCCAGTTTTCTGGTGAATATGGGGAGCTTTATCGGGGCGACGAACTTGATGATTCCGAGTTCGAAACGGTGGTCTCCAAGCAGCCACTGACAAAACTCCTTGCAGGAAGATTGCTTTCCTTCTCCAGGACAGAGGCGGGTGCCCGGACGTTCGCAGAGTTCTCGAATACGGGGCGGGGCGTACTCTATCGAAAATCGGGCTTCCGCGCCTTCCTCGACTTTGATGCGCTTGCCGGAAAGCTGAAGGATATTGGATTTCCCATACAGCGAGACGAGGACGACTACACCCTAAGCGACCCGATCAAGGAGCACGAAGTGATCTGCCACGTCGAAGCCACCCTGACGATTTTTCCCGAAGACATGATCGAAGTGTGGGGCTTTACCGAAGATGACGAGCCGATGTCCCTTCGGAGATCCGACCTCGAGCCAGCGAGTGAATCACGCGACCGTGAGGCCAGCGCACATTAGAGGCTGAACTAATCCGTATTTTGAGGTGCCGATGAATCTCAATATTCCGACTGCGTTGGCGATTGAGGAACTAGAGAAGCGGTATCCACGCGAGTGGGCAATCTTATATCCCCGGGTCTACGAACGGACGAGCAGCTACCATACGCCGAAGCACATAGCCGCCGATCTCTTGGCGGCCTTTATCGCCGAGGAGCAGGCTAAACAGAACAATTATGTCTTAGGAGCACCCGATCAACACGCATCGATCGGCGCCTCGCTCCTTGTATCGCTCAATGTTCCAACCTTTTTCCTGTCCCGCACCCTTCTCGATGCGGTCGCCCAAACGCGACCTCCTCAGGCGATTGAGTGGCCGGAGATGCACCTCCCCTTCGAAGCCGCCGCCTTCATCTTTCCTCGCGGCACCTTGAAACATAAGACCGAAGGGGAACTGAGTTGCCTATGGTACGCTAGGCTCCGCGGTAGCCAAATCTATCGACATCCCTTTGCTCCAGGCCGGACCTTCGAGGTGGGTGAGGACAAGCTATATTTCCGGGGCCTGCTCGACAAGTCGCTAGGCTCCCTGATGCACGGCTATTCTGTCAGCCTCCAGCCGACCATCTCAGCCGTCGACTTGAGCAGAAGTTCGGATGACACGTTCTACGGTCAGAGCACCAAACCGCTTGACGAGAGCGACCAGACGATCTTGCAGTCAGCTATCAGCCTTGTGCTTGGAGTCTTGCTGGTCATGTTGGAACGGCCGCAACTGGTCTCGCATGGCAGCTTCACTGGTAAACGTTCGAAACGAGGTCTCGAGTTTTGGACACCTAACGTCGTTGGCGGCAACTATCGCGTCGTCGCCGATACGTCTTCCAAGCAGGAACTGGGTAATAGTCCACGCCTGCACTGGCGCCGGGGGCATTGGCGGGAGCAGGCGTACGGGGCTGGGTTCAAATTGCGGAAGCTTCTTTGGATTGAACCAACGCTGGTTTCCGCAGGCAATGCGATCCCCGCGGTAAATGGCGAGATCTAGAGCCTCGCCGAGGGAAACAACGCAGGTCGAGTCGGGACGAAGATGAAGCTGATTTTGAAGGGAAATCTCAGACACAATTGATAAAATTGAGGAAGCGGAGGGTGTCATGAATGCTGTCGGCGTAGCTGCTTTCCCGAGGCGTTCCACCAAGACTCCGTTGTTCTCCGACCAGCAGATTCGACAGGTTGCGAGTTACGGCTCCAGCGATATTGCGAATTGGGTACAAACGACTGCTCGGCAGAAGGGCGTCGCGGTTCGCCGTCTTCCTAACCAACAGTTCGTAAAGGCGGTTTCGCGGCTGTCCGGTGGCGTTGTGGATCTCGATCCAGTCGAAGAACTCCTCGTCGCACTCGGACGAGCTGGCGTGATCAGTTCCTTCCAACGCGGCCTTTTGCAAGTTCACTACCTGCGATAGAGGGAACTCCAAGTCCTCGATCCCTGGGGAGACTACGAGACCGAGGGATACCAGGGAAACCACTATCAGGAAAAAGACCTCAGTGTCGTGGGCCGTCTCGAGACGGCAGCCTTCGAGCAAGAAGTGCCTCAAACGCTTCGGGTTCTGAGACGGCTACCATCTCTCAGCTATCAACACATCACCGAGACGCAGAGAACTCTCTTTTCCTCGGTCTATCCATGGGGCTGGGGAAGATCGTACAGTAGACGCCCCGAGCATTGCCATTGCGAAGGACGGGTACAGCACGCTATTCGCACATCCGAAGGACGTCCAGCGTGCCGCAGAGCACGTTCTGAACTCGAGGTTTACAAGTATGAGCAAAAAGTACAAGAGAGTCACTCTGACATTGTTGGTCAAGGCCAGCGCCGCGGAACAGGTACGGACAGAACTTGGACAAGCGGCTGATCTCATCGCATCCGACAATTTCGTTTACGAATACAAAATAGACGAAAAGCGATCGAAGCGACCGGCGAATGCGTCGGACTATGACGACGAGGATGGCGAAGGAAGCGCAGAGGAGCAGGAATAGCACGAACAGCAACATGCCAATGACCTAGAAACCAGGGCACGATCTAAGTTCCTTTCTTGATGGCACTGTCGTTGGGTGCCCAGAAGGCCGCCAGCTCTGTCCCCGAGACAGAGTATCCACTGGTCGCCTTTTGCGACAAACCGAACAACTTGTAGAACGGCCGCCCTCTCGAGGGTGGCCGTTTCCGTTTCATGGAGGTTCTTCCAATGAATGTAGAGCCGGAAGTTATTTCCGTTTTGAGCTGCGCCGTCGTCACCGGCAATAAAGTGGTCCTCAGTTCGGCACTAGATCGCAAACTCTATGTGGCGACTGACAAAGTGTTGGTGGCCGCTGGTGGGAAATGGAACCGGCGGGAAAAAGCGCATGTCTTTGATGCTGACCCCACCGACATACTCGACCAAGTTATTCTGACCGGCCAAATTACGACCGCTCAGGATGTTGGGTTTTTCGAGAGTCCCTCCCCGATCGTTTCTTGTGTCATAGAACTCGCCGGAATTGAACCCGGGATGCTTGTCCTCGAACCGAGTGCTGGCCGTGGAAACATCGCGGTGGCGGCCGCCGAAGCCGGAGCGATTGTTCACTGCATTGAACTTCTGCAAACGAACGTCGAGGTCCTTTCGACCAGGATGTTCTCCGCCGCTCCTGAATACTCCGTGAAGATGGGGGACTTCCTCTCGATGTCTCCCAACACGGTGGCGCCTCGGGGGGAACTCTTTGATCGGGTTGTGATGAACCCTCCATTCTCGCGCCAGGCCGACATCAAGCATGTCCTCCACGCATTCACCTTCCTTCGTCCGGGCGGACGATTGGTTTCGGTCATGTCTGCGGGCGTCCGACATCGTGAAAATCGACTGACAACTGACTTTCGTGACTTCGTTCAAACCCACCACGGGCGAATCATCCCGAATCCTCAGGGTTCCTTCCTGGTCTCCGGAACTGGGATAAACACAGTGACCGTAACCATAGAGAAGAATCTCTCTGGAGACGATCCCTCCAGCGTGAACGGCTCTTCAGGTCTCCTCGCCGTTTCGGAATTTGCGGACCAGACGCTCAGGCCGTAGATCGAGATCGTGGACGGAAGCCGACAATCGGGAAAACATCTCCATGAGGATCGACAATTACATCCAGCCTGGCGACGAAATCGCCGTCGTGTATCGCTCTCTTTCTGTGCAGGGATTCACGGGCCGTGTCCTGCACATCGGGGAGGGGACTCCTGGTGAAAGGGAACTTCTCATAGAACGGCGGGGAGAAAATGTCGTTGATGGCGGAGCGATCGGGGTGCGTGAAGATCGGGCCGTGTTCGATGTCCGGCGCGGGGAGTCGTGGGTCTCAGTTCCGTGTCTGCTCACGAAAGCGGAGGCGGACGCCAAGGCGATGCGATCGGTCGTGAACGAACGCAAACGCATAGCCCGTAAGGTTCCGCTCTTTGCCGATCAGATCGAAACGCGTACCGTGACGGCGGAGCAATGGATGGAAAACGTGCGGCTGTCCGGGGAGGAGGCACTGGAGCGCGACCATGACGCTGCGTTGCAGGCCACCTCGCTTCGAGATCAAGTACGCGCCTTGGTCAATGACAGTGAGTATCTCGAACTCGTTGCGGCGCGCGAACGGTTTGCATCAAGTGCGCTGTATGGCATCTATTTCTGGAGAAAACAGCTTGAGCACATTCGCGACACCGGTGGACCGAGCATCTTTCGGCCTCAAGTGAACGTGGCAGAGCGGCTTTCGTTTCCATGGCTGAGGCCCGATGCGCGACTCAACTGGGTGGCCGCCCCCGGTGGACCGCAGAGAGTCCGCGTTCTGTTCATTGGCTCGACCGAGATCCTTGTCCGACTCGTTGGGGAACCAATCAGCGACTACGACCCGAGGCTTATCCCGGACAGAAATGTCTGGCTTCCTCCTGAAGCCTTTGAGGAATCAGCGCTAACGACTGGGCGGGTCCGGATCACAATTTAGGCCCGCAAGAGATTGCACTTCAGCCCGCGAGCCGATGAGAAAACACCGAGTTCTTCGACGGCTTACTCGTTTGCTGAACCACACAACAGCTTAAGAATGTGAGGGTTGAACGATGCTCCATGAATCAGATTCAGTACTCAATGGAACGCCGGCTCCGGGCGCTGCACCAACAGGAAACGAGCCGTCAGGGAGTTTCATCACGATATGGACGGTGACTAGCGATACCGACAATGGCCTCCAGACCACAGCCCATGGAACGGTGGACGCAGCCTGCGACGAACTAGGAAAGCGTTTTTGCTGGTCGGATGCAGAAACCCAAGCCTTCAACAGCCACCGTGCGAACAGCACTGTTGCTCAGCTGGTGGAGTGGGTCTCGCGTGAATGCGAGAAGACCGGGTGCGATTCCTTTTTACTCCAATCCCACGTGATCGAAACTGGGGTACCGCCCGGCGACCCGCTCCGTGACAGCGCATACCGAGAGGCTGCGACCAGCGAATACGCTGACGAGGGGCGAGTCGAGATCGATAGCAATGCTGTCGTGAGCTATGGAGACGATGATGGCGCATATGTTGCGGCGTGGGTCTGGGTAGATCGGAATGAAGTTCCGCTCTGCTCCTGCGGTGCGCGCAACGACGATGGCGAGGGCTTTAACGGCTTATGCGGAGCGTGCGCTGACCGAGCTGAGAACGCCGGAGAGTCCGAACAGTAGACCGCCGATGAAACGTCCCGGCCTGGATGAGATTTACCGGCGCGTGGACACGGAGTCACCGGGGAAGCGCAGAACGGAGATGCCATGTCTCGGACCTCAGACAAAAGAAAACGCGGACTTTCGAGAATGAAGCTTGTCCAGATCGACCGTGAAGCGGTACGAGCAGTAGTTTCCCCAGGAGCATTTGAAGAGATCGAGCGACTGCGGCACGAGGGCATGCCGGGCGAGCAGGAGGACGAGGTCTTTTGGCGGTTGGCGCGGGAGCAGATGGTGAGCAGCGCTCGGCAGCAACCGGATTTCGCCGTGAAGATTATGAAGGCCAAGGTCGGCGGGGTAGGAGCGATGCTTGGGTTGCAGCCGGAGCAGATCGCAAGGCTCGTTCGTCAAGTTGATCATCCGAAATTCGGCGCCGCGGCGGTTGCCAATTTGTCCATACAGGCCTTCCAAAGGGAGGCGCAGTTCCAACACTTGTGGACAGAGCAGGGGATTCGTGCAAATCCCCCTGTGCGAGTCGAGTTTGAGCACGCGACGGTCTTCGCTTGTATCAACGATGCGGGAAACATCGCAAAGAGCAAGAACTGGGGACTCCTTACCGAAATCCAGCCGCTCAGGGTTGAGGACAGGCTCCTTCCAACCAACATCACCTATGTGCTCAAACCTACAAGCAAGCTGCGAATGAGGTGGGAGTTCAGGGATACATTCAAAGGCATTCTCAGGAACCGGAGCGGCCTGGTCGCCGAAGCTCTCCGCAGCACAAAGAAATCATTTCTGAAGAACCTCAAAGCAGATGATGCGAGGGTCATCAGAAGCCGGCTTGACCTGATGCCCAGTGACTTCTGGCGGATGGTTCGTCATGGAGAGGAGTTCGGACCTGACGGCATTGCCGCTTTCGTACGCACGCTCGAGGAGAAGACCAAGGGGTACGCGTTGCCGTTTTCGCAGCCTGAGCAAGGACTCGTGCAAATCCAGCCAGCTTCACCCTTTCAACAAGAGGAGATCGCATGACCACGGAATCGGACTTATCCCCCGCCATCGCGGACGAACTGCAAGACGCGATCGACGAGTGGCACGCGGACCCAGCCCGACTCACCTTCCTTGAGTATCGCGACCGCTGCATGTACGGACGACCCTCCCCCGATGGGCATTATCGAAATTGCGATCGGCGTCTCCTGCTACAGTCGTTCTCCTATCAAGTCCGCGAGAACGACAATCCGTACACGAATGGCGAGGACGTGGAGTATGGTACCTGGTCCAAGGCCCTTGAGGCAGGCCGCTCCTACCTGGTGGGCGACAAGGTTCCGATGGCGAAGTTCGTGAGCGCGCACACTTCCTCGCTGACTGACTGGCAGAAGCAAGCCTTTCTGTGGTGTATGTCAAATCCCTCGCGCTCGCTCGAACTTGAAGCTCTGACCGGTCGGCCGCTTCAGTACAAGATACGGAAGCGGGGTGAGTACGTGGAAATTGGGCTCCCCTATCACGACTATGGCGGAGAACGGTATTGGATCACGCGGGACGGCAAGCGGAAGGTCCTGATCAACGTCGACTGAAGCTTGTTACGAGTCTGACGAAGCAACGGTGTCGGATTGATCTCACTCTCGCTTGGCACAATGTGATTGCCAGATCAAACCAGAGGAGCAGAGAAGATGTTTGAAGCCTACCGGATACGACCCGTCGTCGAATGGGAGGGCACGGATGAAAGCCGTGAAATCAGAGCGTTCAACACGCTTGAAGAAGCGCTGGTGGCGCAAGCGAGGCTTATTGCCGCCGATCCACAAGCGAATGTTGAACCTCGCCTCTTCTGGTCCCTGTATGGAGTCAACCCTGAGGTTGGAGGCGTGCGAACGGAAGATACGATATCGGATCTTGTGAGCGAAGTTGCCGCCATTGAACTACTCGCTAAAATCCTTGGTTCCTTTCGCGGTACCGGCTCAGTTGGGTACTTTGTCGCGGCAGCGTCCCGAATTCCGGAGACAGAGGTATCCAAATCTTTCAAAGTACGGATGGTCTGGGGCTTGGGTGAGGGCGGCGACGCCAGGTCCGTGAAAGATTACGAGTTCTCCACGCGAGCCGAACTGGATGCTTTTCTCGAAGGATGTGAAGAGGCAAATGGTTGGTTGGGGATGGAGCAGATCGATCCGGGACCGGACGGTACTTTCCGGAATCCCAGCGATGGTCGGTGACTAGCTGAGTCGGACATGGGGTGGGAGGGAGTCTATGGAATACCAATACTATGCGCAACGGTTTCGGTACCTCCCTGATGGACGCCGGGTAGGAACAGTGAATGTCGGTACGATTCTCTACATTCCGGATGATCTGCGCCCGTTCTCCCCGCCTGCTCGCATGTTGCGGAGGGAGCCGTGGCGCGTTGAGGCATGGGTGCCGCGAGAAGTGACCGAGATGGACGGCATTGCCAAACGATATAAAACGGTCCGGCGCGCCGGCGGGCATCTGGCCCTGATCCGGTCCTTGCGAGACTCGCGCCAGACAAAGCAAGTCGCCGATTGGATACTGCTCTCCTGTGCTGATGCCGGCATGACCAGATGAATCCATCCGCGCTAAGCACCGCTCGCCGGAGAGAGGCTCGCTCTCACAGTTAGAACACATCGAGTTTCTCAGGATCGCAGTATCGTTGATGCGGTCTGCTCCCCGAAACCCACGTAGTGCCCCATCGCCGCCCTCAGGGCGGCGATTCTGTTTGCCCAAGGAGTCGTTTATGAGGTCGGACTTACAAGCCTCGCTCTTCGAATGGGGAGTTGATCCCGTCCCACCTGGCACACAAGATCCAGTTGGCATGTCCTCCGGACTCCAGCAGGGGGAACCCACAGCTTCTGAACTTCCAAAATCAGAGTCACCGGCACAAGGGCCGATAGGGGAATCGGTGGCTTGCGACGTCATCGAGGATTGTGAATGGGTCTCCTTCCTGCGCAATCATGGCAGAGTTCCATTGTTGGGCGATCCGAAGAAGCCGTGGGAGTATCGCGGTTGGTTGATGTACTACCGCCTCCTGCTCGAAGAGCATTGCGACATCCCAAAACGGTGGGACTATTGGTATCGCACCATGGCTGCGGGGCATCTCCTCGACGAACCGATTCCACAGGTTCTCTTCGGGGGAATCGGGGAAAGGTCAGAGGGATACAAGCTCATCGACCAATGGATACGTCTGGTGGATAGCTTCGGCGAAGGCCGGTCCTCCCCGATGGACGTCCTTCTCGACTGGCTCCTCTGGGGATTCGGGCTGGCCGCTGTTCCGCCGCAAATTCCTCCGAGGCTGAACGAGGAACTCTATCGCGCAGTCAATATTGGCCCGCTGCTCCTGAAGCCCTACGACTACTTCGGAGAATGGATCGCGCTTCAGAAAGGCAAATGGAATCCGCACGCCTTCTACCCCACCCCCCACGAGGTCGTCGAATTGATGACCGCGATCAACTTTTCTGGGATGCAGGAGAGAGTCACAAGATCAGAGAAGGTCTCAGATCCCTGTATGGGCACAGGACGAATGCTGTTGCATGCTTCCAACCACTCGCTGCGGCTATACGGTATGGACATTGACGGCCAGGTCGTCCGCGCGGCCAAGGTGAATGGGGCGCTTTATGCGCCATGGCTGGTGAAACCTTTTCCTGAATCGTTTTTTGACATTCATAACCACAGCTGAGGGGAGAAATGGCCGAACAATTCCTTGTACGCATATCCGTCGAAGTGCCAGAAGGTACGGACTCTCGTTCCATCCCTGAGGACCAAGTGCTAGTCTTTGGAGATGTTGAAACGGCGAAGTGCGCCGCGCAAGCCGCCTTTGAAGCAGGGGCTGAATTAGAACCTGACGATGTGTAGGTGACAGACTAGTTTCGCCTTGGTCAAATCGAGACTACCGAGCCGTGTAACGAGTGCCATGGCGAAGAGATCATTCCCCCCAATAGGTGTAAGGCCGTGCGGATAACCAGCAAGGGATAGGTGACGGTTCCGCTGAATATTCGTAGACGGTTGGGCTTTCTCCCTCTCCCCGAAGTCGAGTTCGAGTTGGTGGGAGATCACGCCCTTATCCGCAAGGCGAAGCATACCGAGGAAGTGGGTGTGCGAAGAAGCCGGGCACTCGATGCACTGCGGACACACGCATGAGCACCGACAAGATCATGGCGCAAACACGCGGGGACAGGCGCCCCGCCAGAAGAGCCAATAAAGGCTGTGTTCGTCGGATTGTCGATTGTAGCCAAAATGGCTACACTGAATCCAGGGGGTATCTGATGCGCCAGGTTTCACTACGTGAATTTAGAACTCGGGGATCTAAGGCATTGGAGACTGTCCCGCATGGGGAAACCATATTGCTGGCGGGCCAGAAGGGGCCTGCGTATTTTTTGATCCCCGTAGTGGGAGATGTCATCCTGGAAGACAAAGAGTTACGGCGAGCCATGGCGAGGGCAAGCCTGCGGAAGAACTGGCACCTCGCGGAAGCTGTGGGGGGGAGTCTGAGTGACGACGAGATCGACCGGGAGATCAGCCATGTCCGGGTTGTCCGCCAGCGCCGGAAGAAGAAGTGAGACTGGTCGTCCTTGACACCAACGTCATCGTATCCGCTGGTCTCAAACCTGGAAGTGCCCCTGCGAATCTCGTCATGGATTGGGTATTGGATGGGCAGTTACAAGTGGTCACCAGCCCTTGGGTCATTAGCGAGTATAGGGAGGTCGCCCGGCGTCCAAAGTTCCTCCGCTACGGATTTCCTCCCTATTGGTTGGAATTCCTGATTGAGGAGAGCCTCCGCCTTCCAGACCCTGTGCCCTGGCCCAAACGAGGGCCTGATCCGAAGGATGTTCCTTTTCTCGCTCTCGCCCACACAGCAGGAGCCTGGCTCGTGACAGGGAATCTCAAACATTTCCCAGAGACGATTAGGAACGGAGTCACGGTGCTATCTCCCTCGCAGTATCTCGCCCATCTAACGGACGATTGACGGCCGTTGCCACATACGCACCGGTTGTCTCCGGTTTTGGGTAATTGCGCGCGACGCGCGCCGCTGGAAGTGGAAATGAAGGTGGTGTTCGTCGGATCGCCTGGGCCGCAGCACCAGCCACCAGCTGATCTCGGACTCTAAAGCGCCACTGAGATTCGATTGCTTCTATTCCATCACAACTCACTCCTCCTACGACCCTGGAGCCATAAGCTCTGCGGTCTTTTCGCGGGGAGACGATACGGTGTGGTCGTCGTGTTCTTCGTGGCAACAGAGGCGACCGAGGCTTGAGATTCGCTATTTCCCACGTCCTGACCTCAATGGCGGGAGTCTCACGAGAAAGGTCCGTCATCCATTCACGAACTTGGGGCAGGCGCGGTGGGTACTGCGCAACCTTGATCAGTTTGACTATGGCATTGTAAGCCGAAAGCAGCGCCGGGTTTGGGGTGCCTTCCGCCGGACACATCGCGCTTATTACAACATAAACATGAAGCGCAGCCGGCCCGAGATATTGCGGGAGGAGGCGCTTGAGGCTGCGAGGCGCAAGGAGAAAGGCGATGCCTGGGCGCTGGCACATCCTGTGCCTCTGGACCGGTCTCCCCTCCCGTCCTGTGAACAGGGCGGCAATCCGAACGGTGAATCCTGTGGCTCACATGGGCTGAGTCCGGGCGTCCTCCCTTTCTGACGGATCGCCCCCATTGGGCCAGCTCATTCATTCGGTGGCTTGTCCCGGCAAGTGCGTGGGGTAGGGATACCACCGGCTGCTGGGCAGACCCCTGACCGATTGCCGATTGGCGTGAAAGAGGAATCAGAAAATGGCACAGTGGCGGGAGTGGAACCCGACAAATAAGCCCGGAACATGCGTGTGGTGTGGACGAGTTCTGCGCTTCCGTTCGGAGGCTTTCGATCGTGAAGGTCACTGGATCAAGGACAGGAGCAAGCGACCCCGGAAGCAAAAGGGAGGCGATTATCACGACGGCTTCTTTTGTGGTCTGCGTTGCGGGTATCTGTTCGGCGTTCAGATGGCCACGTTCGGACGCCGTTTGAACCCAAGACAGTAATTGCGTTAGACAGCTACCGGGCGACAAGGGGCGGCTCGACCGCTCACTGCCACGAGAAGGGTTCCGAGAAACCTCAATACAGATGAGAGGCAGGGACGGCACACGATACGCCGCGGGAGCCCCTCTGCGCATTTGAACGCCTCTTAGACGGACATATACGAGGGCAAGCGTGAAAGACGTCGTGATGGACCTTTTTTGCGGTGGTGGCGGCACAACCGAAGGCGTGCTGATGGCGCTCGCAGCACTCAATGTCCCCAATAGTGACCTGGAGATTATTGCCATCAACCACTGGCAGGTAGCGATCGATACTCACACCGCCAATCACCCTTTCGTCAGGCACAGGTGTGCCTCGCTCGGCCAGATCGCGGACCCGGCACAGCTGGTCAGCCGGAAGGACCGTAGAGTCAAACTGCTTTGTGCATCCCCTGAATGCACTCATCATTCGCGCGCCAGGGGCGGCAAGCCAGCCAACGATCAGAGCCGGGCATCGGCGAATCTCGTGTTGGACTTTCTCGATAAGCTCTACGTCGAAAATCTGATCATCGAGAACGTTCGCGAGTTCGTCGAATGGGGGCCGCTCGGGGTCAACGGCAGGCCCATGAAATCGAAGAAGGGAGAGCTTTTTCAGGCGTGGCTGCAAGCTCTCACCGCGCGTGGCTATCGACACGAGTGGCGCATCCTGAACTGCGCGGACTATGGAGCACCGACTACGCGGCAACGCTTCTTCCTCATCGCTCGAAGAGGGAACCGACGCATCTCCTGGCCTGCACCAACACACCTTCCCGCGGCGGAGATTGCAAAGCCAAGGCTCTTTCCCGACGGCCGCAAGCCATGGGTCACGGCAAGAGAGATTATCGACTGGAGCAACCTCGGCAGAGACATCTTCACTGAACGCAAGAAGCCGCTCGCCGACAAGACGATGCTTCGAATCAAGGGCGGCGCCAAGCGTTTTTGGGGAATCGATCTAGACGTGGCCGGCATCGTCCACGGGAAGCTTGTGCCGTTCCTTGTGGATTTGCATGGTACGGGGATCGCACGTTCGATCGACGATCCAGTCCAAACCCTTGCGGCGCAAGGTAACCATGTTGGTGTGGTCCAGCCAATCCTCCTCCCTCACAGAACCTTCCAGAATATGGCTGTAGATTCGGTTGATGCCCCGCTGCGGACAGTAACAGCGAACAGTGGGGATTTCGCTGTTGCTCAGGCTTTCCTCACGCCGAGCTTTTCGGAGAGTGTGGGACAGGCAGCTCGAAGCCATTCTGTCGATGACCCGTTGCCCACTGCCACGGGAAGGGGATGTGGCAATCTCGTGCAACCAATCCTTGTTCAAATCGATCACACGGGCGCGAATGCCGCTTTGGTTCGAGGCGTCAACTCCCCATCGCCTACGATGATCACCAAGCAAAACCAGGCGCTCGCGATTCCCATGCTGGTCAAGGTCAATCATGGAGGTGCAGGGGAGATGCGATCCGCATCTGTAGACGCACCCCTCGCGACCGTGACGGGAAGCCATGGCGATGCCATGTGTTCCTCCGTTCTCATTGAGTATTACGGAACGCAGAACATGATCACCGTCGAGGAGCCAACTCCTACTGTTACGACGCACGAACGCTTCGCGTTGATGACGATGAAGCTGGGCGAACGGCTCGATATGTCCTCCTTTCCCCCCGGCGCGAGAGTTTACCGGCTCGCCATTTATTTTCGGATGCTGACCCAGCGGGAGTGCGCTCGCGCGCAGGGATTCCGTGATGACTACAAGTGGACGGGTACGAAGAAAGAACAGCAGATCCAGATCGGGAATGCTGTTCCTCCGCCAGTTGCGATGGCGCTTACGAGGGAAGTCTGGGTGTAGATTCCCTGTGCCGAAAACTCCAAAAACAAGAGAGGAAGACTATGCCACCCCAAATCAAGACCTTGAAGGAGGCGTCAGAGATTATCGTGGCGCTTTGGCATTTCATCGAGAACTGTACGGATGACGATCCCGAACGAAATGACAAATTTTTCGCCCTGCGCGAGCGCGTTCGAAACTTCTACGCCAGTGAGAATCCTCGTGAAGCCACGGCACGCACGCTGCCGTCCCGCGGGAGCAGGGGGCGTCACTGATAGCGCCGATCGGTCCTATTGGACCCACATGCGTTCGTGTGGACAGCACAACAGATGGTCGAAACTAGGAGGCAGATGTGAAATACAGCGTTCTCGTAAAACGCGTAGTGAACTTCCGCTTTGACGGGGTCGCGGCAGGCTGGCAGACAGACGCAATTCGCCGCGTTGATGAACTCCGGTTTCACGATTTGATCAGGAGATACCGGCACACCGACGTTGGTAGGAACCTTGACGGATCGAGGATCTCTCTTCGATACATCGATGACGGAGACGAGTCGCATGCTTACCTCGTTGATGAACCCGGGGACGAAGACTTCAGCAGGAGCGTGTGGTATGCCAGCGATGGGGTGACGGCTCTCGATCCCGGAGATATATGCCCGCAGTGCATGAGATCGCAGTCCGGCAATGTGGGTCTATCAAGCGGTGGAGTCGAACGAACCATAGGAGCTGTTGTACTCGAATCGCTCCAACTGCTGGGGCGCTCTATCGCATGGCTGGTAAGTGCTAATCGAAAGAAGCGCAAACCAGACGGCACGGACAGTAAAACCGAGAGCAGTCGGCCATCTTGGTAAGGTTAGCTGATGCAACGCCAATGCTCTCGCACTTGCCACGGATGCGCGAGGATCTGAGATTGATGGGAAGGGACTTCTCTGAGAGCGAGAGTAGTGATAGCGTACCGAGAGGGAGAATCGTTCCAGCGAGACGGAATCTCGGCTCGCCATCAAAGGCAAAGAAGAAGGCCGGCGCAAGCCGGCCTTCTTCTTTGGATCAACAATCTCGCAGCAGGCTTATCCATCTGCTCGATCTCGACTCTTCACGCGTAAAGTCCCTCGACGACAGCCGATGCAGGTGAGCAAGCGGGCCGCACGCCTCAAGCGCGCCGAAGCCGTTCGGCCTGTCGCTCCACCCTTCTTCCCACCCCCAAATGTCCACCAATCAATTCCTCGATATTTCGGGAAACCGGAGGCATGTCCATGACCCTTTCAACAAGCAATCCCACACCACAGAGACCCCGCGCACTCTTGCCTACACTGTTCTCACAGCTCGCTACTCTTGGACGACGGCTCATCTGGAACTTGCTTCCGTGGGTTCGTAGCGCCGAGACAATCCAAGCCGCGGTTAGCCCGAAGATGCTGTCCAAGGTCGATCGCCTGTTTTCGAATCGGCTGTCCGACATCATCATCGAGCTATTGCAAAATGCTCGACGTGCAGGAGCCACTCGGGTGGAGGTCACGACCGAAACGATTGCGCAGGGTACACGAATCCGATTTGCCGATGACGGGGAAGGTATCGAGGATTTTCGCGTTCTGCTTCACCTTGGAGATTCAAACTGGGACCGGGCGACCTCCGAAAAGGAAGATCCAGCAGGCATGGGGATGTTCTCTCTCCTCCACAGCGGGGTGACGATCAGGAGTCGTGGTCAGGAGGCCGTGATTACCAAGGCGGGTTTTCTGGGCAGCGAGCCTGTTGAGGTTGTCAAACGTGCCGGCTCCGATCGCGGCACAGTCTTGATCTTTGATCGCCCGGAGGACATTAGAGCGATCGAGGAGGCTCTAAAAAGAGTAGCTCTGTATGGAGCACTTGAGGTTTATCTCAACGACACGCTGGTGCCCCGCAAAGACTTTCTTGAGGAGTCCGTCTTTGTCAAAGAGGTCTCCGGAGTACGTATCGGTGTGCACACGGATTATTTCGCGTCCTCGTGGAACTTTTATGGACGTGTCATCGAGGGGCGAAGGCATCTCCCGTCTCTTTCCCGCGTAACCATTGACGATGAAGGGAAGCGCCGCGACCTATATGTGCGAGTCGACGTCAAGGAAGCTCGCCACATTCACTTGAAGCTGCCAGACCGCACTGAAATCGTCGAGGATGATAGCTACGTTGCACTCTGCCGCGAGGCCAAGATCACTCTCTACGAGTACCTCGCGACGCTTCCCGAACATGTGGCCAAATTCTCCGACTTCGTCGAAGCCCGCTCTCTTGGAGTCGAACTCAAGGAGGCGACGCCCTGGTTCACAACGTTCTACAAAGGTCCCGCATGGGAAGGGACCGATGATGCCATGTTCTCCGAAAAAATCTCAGTCATTGCGACTGAGCAAGGTCATGCCATCGTCGAGGGCAAGGACGATAACGCTGAGATGATGGCCACAACGTTCATGATCGCGGGCGAGCTATTTCACGAGTTACCCGTCGTGGCACTCGATGATGTTCCCGACTACAAAGGGTACAGCTGGTATGACTCGATCCCTCGTCTCCGAGGTTTTTCTCTGGCGATTGATGGCAACCGGGTCGGCAAGTCCGATTCGTATCCGGTTCTTTCGATTGCCGATTCGATCCAGCTCTACTTTTCGCTCGACCGCAACGGTTCAGAGGAGCCATTCGTTTGGGATCTACCTTTCGCTGGATTCAGAGGCGGTGACTGGAGTGAAGAAACGGTTCTTGTTATCGCCAAGAACAGCCCGTGGACTCGTTCTCATGAGCTCTCAAAGCCCTTCGACCTGGTAGACGCAGCTATCTATATTGCGTTCTCGCCGAGTGATGGCCTAGAGGCCGATAGCAGTGATACCCAATTGGACTCCTTTCGTAACAACGTGCAGTCCGAGATCATCAGCATCTTGGGAGGCGCGCTGGCTCTGATCAAGCATGAGGTGAACGAGGCCTTATTTGGCTGGAGAACCGACGTGTCTGGCTTGCTGCGCAGGGAGAACGTGTCAGAGATTCGGGTACGCAAGACCGAAACAGGTCGTTGGGAGACCGAACTGATTACTTCGGCACCCTAAGGCAAATGGCAAATCTACACCTAGCGGAGGGTCTGGTGTCCCTGAGATCAGGTCCCCCGCACGAATTCGGCAACTTCACAAGGAGATAACAATGTCACAGGACGAAAGCCTGACTGAGGTACGGCAACTCAAAGAGTGGTTAGGGTTGAACCGGCAATCGCTGATGGAAGCCGGCGTTGCTGAGATCGTTGGAGAATACCAAGGCGAGGGCGACGAAGGACAGTTCCAGGAGATACATGCGATCGACGCCAACCGAGAAGATGTCAGCTACGACTTGCCGCAGGAGATCGCAGATCTCATTGAAGCGCTTGCCGATCGGCTGGCCACTCCAGGGTATGAAGATGGAGATGGCGGAGGCGGTGAGATTCGTCTCGCTGTGGACGACGGATCAATCAGGCATGGAGCCTACTGGTTCGTCATCGAACGTTCCTCCTCCGAATGGAACACGTACTGATGGCGCACCCGATCGAGCACGCAAAGTCGAGCGCGCGATTGTTCGGGGGGAGGGCGGAGGACTACCAGGCGATCCATGACTGGTTCGATGATTCCAAGAGCTATGTCGCGGACTTCCGTCACCGGGCGCTCCGGCATCATGCCGAAGGCATTTTTCTCGCGCAAAGAATCTTCGGTCAGTCCATTACCAATAGCGAGAACAGGGAAGTGCCTGTTCGCTACATCGGCGAACAGCATGTACGAGAGGACCTCGGCCGAATCCCTTCCTTTCAGGATTGGATCGCTGAACTCCCGATTCGCCCATGGATGTACGGCCAGAAGCTGGTCGCGTACCGAAAGCTATGAAAAGCGCCTAAAGCATTTCGCCGTGATACGTCAGTAGCCGAAGCGCATCGTTGCCGTGCATTGCATTCGGACACGGTCGGACACCGTGTCCGCAGGCAATGCTTGCAGAATGCTGCAGGGGGAAGTGTGCACCCTTTCAAATTGGAGACACAATGACAAACTCGGATGAGTTCTTGATCGACCAAGCGCGCCGGGCCCGCTTGGCTGAGATTAACGCGGAAAGCGGGAACAGGGAAGAGCTTCAGGTAAGACACGGCAAGGTGTGGAATACGTCGGAGCTGGCATCGGAGTTCGACGTGAGTGGTTTCGCAGCACCATTCGTTGTTGTAACAAGAAAGAGCGACGGAAAAACCGGATCGCTAGAATTTCAGCATTCTCCCCGCTTCTATTTCAATTTCGTAGAGCGTCGCTAGATCATTCGTTGCGCTCGCGACAGGGCCAATGCTCGCGGATGCCGTCCGAGAGCAGCTTGCGTCCGTTTTCAAAATGTCTCCATGGGCATCCGGTAGATATCGCAATGGGAGAGTCGCTGTCCAATGCATGGGGAAGTCGAAAGCCTGGAGCGGTTTCGACTGCTCCACCTTGAGCTCACTCAGTCTTCGGTGGCGGCTCAAGCTTCAACTCCACAGCGATTTCATCTAGATTCGGCACATCCAACTGTGCGATAGCTCCGACGACCTTGTGATACTGCTTGTAGAAGATATCGAAGATCTCCGGAGAGCAGTGGTTGCGGACCACGTTATTCACCTCGTTTGTGGCGAGATTGCGTCGGGGTGTGAGTTCGGTTCCGTTCGCTTCGATCCATATCTCGGATCGGCCGTGGTTGATCTGTTTTGCGTTAAGTGTCGAACCTGGCTTCATGCTCCAAGTTTACCGTTCTCCATCGTTGTGGAACTCGTGTTCTATTAACTAGCTCAACAAACGAAGCCGCTATCCCAATGAGTCAGCTCTTTGGGAAAGAGAGAGGGCAGACCGGCGAGAAGTACGAGTACGAGAGCTACTACAACGGTCGCTCCGGGAAAGATGAAGAGCTGGCCCACCTCGCGTCCTAAGGTAGATGGAGCCAGGTATTCATAGGTCGTCTTGAACGGACCGAGAATCAAATGGCAGAGGCAAGGCCCGCACGCTCCGCTTCCGTGGTCAAAGTCAATTCGGTGGAGCATCGCCACCAGTCTGAGTGATGCTGTCCAGCTATCTCCAGACTGCAAAACGTCATAAGACTGCCGATCGCAAGCACACCAAAATGGCCGTCGTCAGTGCGATCGGAATCATCCTCCGATTGTTCATAACGGCAGCTTGCTGTAGGTTGACGGCCTTGTTGAGTATCTCTTTCCTGAATCCTTCCACGCCCCACTCTTGAAACTGCTATCGCTTCCTTCTACGCTGCGAGCCGCCCACGCAGCAGCGGTGATGCGAAGCAGGTCATGCTCTTGAGAGTTCGAACGGTGTCGTCGCAGGCGGGGCTGGACCCGGTTCACGTTGAACATCGGCGTCGCCATCTACTCGCGGGCCACCTGTGGCGCGGACACGGCATAGCGTCGCTCGTCGCGAACCGAGCGTGCCGGTACAGCCACGTGCGTGCCTGAGCGCCAAACACAGAGGACCGCCATATGCCCACGAAGGACTTCAAAGGGGTGGTGCGGCCTACAGCAAATAAAGCGCATGGAACTCGATCGAATTATCGGGTCGGATGCCGGTGTCTGCTGTGCCGTGCCGCGAATTCACGGTATGAATCTGAACGAAGAGCGATGCGCCAGAGCGGGGAGTGGAATTGTCTCGTGCCGGCAACGAGGGCTCGGAGGCACATTTTGAACCTATCGAAGCACAATGTTGGACGCCGCGCGATTTCTGCCGCCTCCGATGTTTCCGCCACGATTATCTTCGAGATCAAACGTGGTCGGCGTGCGACCATCCGCAAGAGTACCCAGGACAGGATTCTCGCGGTAACGAGACTTGCTGTCAGCGATGCCGCTCTCGTGCCGGCGGCAAACACCTGGCGCCAACTCAATACGCTCCTGGCGGAGGGCTTCAGCAAGGCGGAACTCGCTCGCCGGCTAGGTTTGCGGTCCGGGTCCTTGCAACTCGGCAAGGAAAAGGTCCTGGCGCGCAACGCGGTTCGCGTGGACCGATTCTACCGGTTGTTGATGAGGGAGTAAGTGCGCCCTATCCGACTCCTTGCCCCGTTTGGTCGAACCCCATACCCATATTGCGGAGGTGTGTCATGCTCTTCGACACCTCCGCATTCCGCGCGACGCTTCCACGGAACATCCAGGTGTTCGCCTCGGGGGCAAATCGGGTCGTCGAGATAGAAGGGTTCGCCAAACTAGGTATCCCAGTCGGCGTCTCGGCGCCATCCCTGAATGACAAGGCGCTCGAAACCTTGCTTGCGTTGCAACGTCCGGTGATGGTCGATAGTGGAGCATTCAGTGAGGTGGGATTCACTCCTGAGGGACTGAGCGTTGTCTCGCCCATCTCCGACAAGGAATGGCAAGCCAGGCTTCGCAAGTACAAGAGGCTCGCCGAAGGTCTTGGATCGAACGTACTTCTTGTCGTTCCGGACCGCGTCGGAAGCCAGGAAGAGACACTCGCAAGGATTGCGACCTATCGCCTTGAGTTGCTCGAACTCGCCGCGCTCGGCGCGATACTACTCGTGCCGCTCCAAGTGGGGAGGCTAACCCATGCGCAGTTCTACGATCGCGCGATGGCTACAGCAGGAATGTTCATGGTGCCGGCGATGCCTATGCGCAAGGCGGCGACTCGCACCAGTGAGCTTCTGGATTTTGTCGCCGCTATTCAACCATCCCATGTGCATCTTCTGGGAGCCGGTATCGAAAATAAGCGAGTTGGAAGAATCCTGAAGTTCCTTGAGATGTACCATTCGGGACTTCGCATCACGATGGACTCCAATCGCCTTCGTGCCGTCACAGGCCGTACGCGCCCGTTGACGAGATGCAAGAACCTTCTCGAAGCCGAAGATGTTGGCGGAGTCTACGGCGCCGTCGACTCCACCGTTCTCTCTGTTGTGGGAAAGCCTCTGGACTATACCGATCTTATCGCGTTCCCAGCTTGCTGGGCATCGCGGCAGAGCCTTGCGGAGATTGCGGAGCGCGCTGATTTAGGAGTTGAGGAAACTGAGCACTTCCTAAACGATCCAAACAGCTTTCTCCAATCGAACCCGCGTGACCGACCAGAAGAGACGTGGATCGAGCACCCACTGCTCTCGTTCGCTCTCGATATTGCCTGGGAGAGCTTTGTCGCCCGCACGGTGAAGGAATCTGTTCGTACTGCGGCAATCATTCAGGTGTTTGCTGACACTCGGATCCGTGGCCAGTGCTCCTAGAAGGACACTTTGGGAAGACGGCTGTATGCCTTGGTGCTTGAGGGGTCGATGGCCACTTTCGCAGGGAAGCCGGATCGTGGCGTAACGAACGAGATGTGTCACTACGAAACTGCTGATTCCCAATGCAATCTGTGCAGCGGTTGACCCTCCTCAGCCCCGGACTAGTTCGTTGCGACCCTGGAGCCTCACTCGAACAGCCCTTCCCAGGACTTCACCCCCGGAGACAATAACGTCGTGCCGCACGGCGTGAGTCAGGAGGAACCATATGTTTTACATCTTTACCGATGGGTCCGCGATCGGTAATCCCGGACCGGGCGGTTGGGCCGCGGTTCTGCTTCGAGGGAAGCGACGCTGGGAGATGTCCGGAGCAAATGCCTCGACGACGATCTCTGAGATGGAACTACTCGCAGCCGCCAGGGCTTTGCGCTCTCTCCCGGCTGGATCAAAGGCCGAGGTCCGATCAGACTCTAGGTACCTGATCGTCGGAATGCACTCTCTCGCTCACCGCTGGAAGAGGAACGGATGGCGGAACCGACATGGAGCACCCGTGCAGTACCAATCTCTATGGGAAGATCTGCTCTGTCTGAATATTCGCCATCGTGTGCGGTGGACATGGATCAAGGGGCATGTAGGGCACCCTCTTCAAAGCCGCGCGGATGCACTCGCCTATCGAGAGGCGAAGACTGAATGGCACAAGCAGCGATTGGCTGCTTAGTGCCATCCAGTTAAACCATGACAGGAGCGAGGCGCGTGCGGAGACGCTACTGGACCGGCGCGCTCTTAACCGCTTTTCTTGTTGCTCGTGGGGCTGTGTTGCCCGTGCCTGCTGCCTTGTTTGCTTTGAGGGACTTCCTGGCGTCCGCCCAACGCCTAAGCTGGCCTTCGCGAATCCGTTCTTTGGCTTCGTCACTTAGCGTGCGCTTCCCAGTCGCCGGCTTCTCAATAGGAGCGACTATTGACACTTTTCGGGGCCTGCCACGCTTTGGTTTTTGATCAATGCCGGCGATCAGGCTTCGTGCCCTTTGGAGCCTAGCAATTTCAGAGTCAATCATCTCGAGTATCGAACTGTCCACGAACGCTCCCAGAATTTCACCTTTGATTCTAAGTGTATCCTCCGTATTTCGATGCATCCTTCTTCTTCGTCGAGACGAGCCATGATGAAAATGCACCGGATGAGGACGTCAATCTCCCGTTGACCTGATTCATGCACTCTTATAGTCCCGAGTAGTGAGTCTTTGCGGCATCAGGGGCGAGCACGAGGCGCTGTTCGCCTTTAGAGATCCTTGGAGTATCTCCTATGCGAGAACTCTGCAGGACCGTAGAGCACATTTGAGCGTGGCTGCTGCACGAAACGATAACGAAAATTCTGGAGGCAAGTGATGAACGAAACAGCAAACGTCAGCAGCGCCAGCGAAGTCGTTAATCAGGTGACCGGTCTGGTAAGAAATCTGGCTCGCTCTCTCGTGGACCAACCACACCAAGTCGTCGTGGAGTGTGTGCCGCAAGGGGAGGGAACTCACCTCCGGTTGCATGTCGCCCCGGAAGATATCGGCCAGGTTATCGGTAAGCAGGGACGTACGGCGCGATCTTTGCGGACGCTCGTCAGCGCCGCTGGCATGAAAATGAGGCACCAGTTCACGTTGGAGATTGTTGACACCAGCAGACTCCCGCAAGAGATGGCTTCGTCGAATGACACGTAATCTCACACAGAAGATGTGCATCGCATTCGTAAATAGAAAAACCGATATAGGCTGCCCTAGAGGCGTGGTGGTGGTGCCTTCGATGCAAGATCGTAGCGGGAGCGTTCTCGATTCGACGTATTGACAGGATCTGCTTAGTTGCTTCGTGGCGACTTTCTTCGGCCAATCCACGTTCCGCACAACTCAATCAGGAGATCTCTCATGCGCAACAAAGTTGCGGCCGCGCCTGTTCGCGGTTCGCTTCCACCATCCGCGCCTGAAACCGAAGTACTCCCGTTTTACGAAACATCTTGTGGACTGTGCGGAGCTCAAATCCATTTCCGCGATCCACTCATCTCTTGGACGAAGGTCTATTGCCCCGGGTGCGGGGAGTACGTGGCGGTCAGGTAGGGAAGTCAGAGGCAGCCAGCATGAGGACTCACTGCTCGCGACTCGACGCACCTGCATCGCCGCCCTCTGAGCGAGTCATCAACGTACCTCAAGCCGTTCATCTACGTGCTCGAAGCCCACCTGAGCCAATCATCTACGTGCTCGTGTTTGGGGCGAAATTTGGGTTGACTTCACTTTCGACCAGGCGCAAAGTCTCGGGGTAGAAACGGCCTTTTTATTGAAAACGTGGTGGCAGAGAGCCACTTTTTTACAGCTCTCTTTCCCGGATGCAGTTGCATCGTCCTCGGTTCGATCGCTTGGCCGCCAATTGCTTCAAGAACAGTTTGCGTTTTGCCCATGCGTGCATAAGGAGAGTTATGTTCAGAATGCCTCGTTGTTTTCTATTCTTTGCCATTTTGGCCGGTTTCGTCTTGATCTTGTCCGGCAAGCCTGCCTCCGCTCAAATCACAACCGAATGTACGAACCCGGTTTGCCAACCCGGGCAGCCCTGCTCCAGGTTGAGATGTGGCGATCCATGCGCGAACGTTGCAACAAGAGATGCGGCACAAACGATCAGTGCCGATGCGTGCCCGGTTCAGCCGCCGTCTGGCGGAACCAGTTGCTTCTTCGGCTTTGGCAGCGTAAACAATGTCCAACTCGGGGGAGGTGCTCTGATCCCCGATGTCTTGGTCGAGTCCACCGACCTCTGGACGATCGATGAGTTTGGTGACGTCTACTACGACGGGAGTTATGGATTCTCCGGGACTGTGACCTCGTACACGCCAGAACCGAATTGTCAGCAGGTGAGCGATTCCTTCATCAACCTTGGATCTGAGGGGATCGCGGACTCGAACATCTACACGACGACGCTCAACATTGGCGGCACCCAATTCAACGGCGGCTTTTATGCCTGGGATCACACGTTCTACGACACAGGCGACCGAAGCTTCGTATTCTCGCTCGACCAATATCCGTTCATCTCCATCAATCCGTACATTGTCTTCGGAATCGACAGTTCCAATGGGGATCTGTTTCAGATGAACGGAAACTCGACGCAGATCATCGACGACGCGATCGACGACGAGAGCGGAGGGTGTGGGGATGATTTTTGCTAGTCGCCGAAGGGCCGCACCCGTAGACGGCGGCCTGTCTGTTGTTGTTCGTTGAGAATTCATCACTGACAGGAGAAGAGATATGAAGATCCGAGCCAGCATCGTCCTTGCCGTCTTTCTCACGGCACTCACCAGCACTCCAAGTACCTTCCTCCGAGCCCAGGAGCGCATTGAGAAGTCATCGAAGGCTTTCGTTAGCGACCTGACCGTCACCAATGTGCGAACGCTTAACGACGGCAACTCCCTTAACAGTCAGAAGAACCTCCGCTTCTATCGGGATGCTGATGGGAGCACCCGGCTGGAAGCGGGAAGCCGAGTGACCATCATCGATAAGAAAGCGAAGAAGCTCTACATTCTCAATCTCGAGAACCGGACAGCACAGGAACTCGATGCTCCGCAGATATCAGCGCCGAACGGGGTCACGCGCAAGCGGAACCTATCCCTCAACTCGCTCGATATCACGATCAGGCTGCCCGACGAGGCGCTCAACCCGGCTCCGAAACCACTTCCGCCCATAACAATCGAAGGATTTACGGCGAATGGCCGGGAGCTCTCGTCTACTCTGCCTGCTCATTCGGCAACCGGGAATGAGCGGCCGATCACGAGGACGGTCCAGACCTGGCACTCCAGGGACCTGAATCTTCCTCTAAAGACGGTTATCAGTGATCCGATTGGGGGGACGACAACGTCCATCTACAAGAACATTAAAGTGGAATCGTCGCTGGATCGTTCGCTGTTCTCCATCCCTCCGGGCTTTATCGTGAGATATGGTACGCAATCCCGTGTCATCCATGCGCAGGCAGAAGCCACACCCTAGAGGGAGGGTATGAAACAAATCGCTAGTGTCTCAACGATCCTATTCACCCTGTGTTCCGTTGCGCTTTCTCCCGTTCCTGCGAAAGCACAGAATCCAAGGCCGCCGTGCCCAGTCGAATTGCTCGATGCGCATTGGCGGCCTCAGGCGCATGGCAGCCGTTTGAGCATGGGGCAGGATGCGGTTCTTGACCTTCGCTATGCCAATCGAACTTCGGATGAGATCGCGGAGATCAGCGTCACGTTCCGTTCGACGGTCGTCACGAATGGGACGATGGGCCAAAGCGTGATGCCGGTCGAACGCACCCTCACGGTCGAAGTGAAGCTTAAGCCCGGAGATACCTCCCAATCACAGGTGAAGATTGGGCCGAGCAGTCCGGGCCACGGCGTCGTTCAGCTTGAAGGGGTGGAATTCAAGAGTGGGCTGAATTGGAAGCGCGACGATGCGAGCGCTTGCAGCACACGAGTGCATTAGCGGCAGCGGGGGTGCCTGTCAGCCTCTCCCTGTCGCATGGCATAACTCCTCGATGCGGAGTGGCTGCCCCCAGCCTTCCGATGCTTTGGAGTCGTACGCTTGAACATAGGCGCAGGCAGCGCTCAGCGCAGCAGTGTCCAGTCCGCTGATCTCGTTCAGCACGTCGCATTCTTGCTCGCGCACATCCGGATCGTCGAAGTCCTCAAACAGGGAATACGGACTTTCGCCGCGGTGGGTGGACAAATGCCAGGACGCAGCCCCCACCACACACAAAACCGCCAGCCAGGCAGATTCGTGGGACGTGTGCTTGTAGGTCCATGCTATGGGTTCGATGCCCTCGTCTTGCTCATCGTGGTAAACCTCGGACAGTGCCCAGGGATCAATATCCTCTCCCGCCCCGACCCGAGCCGCGAGATCGACTGCCGCGAACCCCTTTTGCAGGTTCGGCCCAGAGGGAATCGTCTCAAGAGCCAATCTGGCTGCGAATGCCAGCAGCGTCAGCCCCGCCGCCGTCCCCGCTGATCGGTACGTGGCGCGCAACTGGGTCACTTCAGGGCGGTCTAGTTTCGAAACTGTGGGAGTCCACGCCTCTAAATCCGTCATTTCACATCCGCTCCGCTACAGATTATGAAGTCAAATTTACAGCTCATTTTGCTCCCTGTTTGAAGACGATACCATCACTTTGAAGAGTCCTTCATCGCGCTCGAAGGAGAGAACGAAGCGACCTTTCCGGGGGCAGAGAACAACGGTACGGGCTGACCCAACTTCCACATTGCAGTCAATGCGCCACACCAGTTTCAGTATGTGAGCAATCATTCGGGACGTCCCCTGTGCCGCTGCTCGCCCCCGGTCAGGCGGAGTTTTCCGTCACCGTTGACGTTGCAGTCGCGACCCGTACTGCATCTTCACCGACGTTGGACTTTGCAGCTCAGACAGCATTCAGGGAAGAGGAGGCAGCGACGCTGGCTTCCAGAAATCGGACCGAGACGCTTCCGCATGCTTGAACTGGTACGTGGTCACCGTTGCGAGCACTACAGCGGAGTAATCCAGTCGTGAACTGACTTTATTTTGGATATTTTGCCTGCGTGCCCCCAGGGAACATTGGGCCATTTCCCAAAAGGCTAAAGTTGAGGTCTCATAGGGATTCTTCCAATGATTCTCAGACGGCCCTGAGTGTTTGGTCCGAGCGTTTAAAGTAATGGAAATGTGCATTACAATGGATTAAGTTGAGCGGATAGGTGGTTATTGCCATGAGGACATTGACAGTTACGTTGCGGGGACAGATTACATTTAGGAAAGAAGTCCTGCAGCATCTTGGTATTAAACCGGGCGAAAAGATAGAACTCGAGTTGCTACCGGGGGGACAGGGAGTTCTCAAAGCGGCTCGACCATCGAAGAAGATAGACGGTTTTCTGGGTCTTCTCGCAGGTCGGACAAAGAAGACCGCCACAATCGACCAGATCAACAAAGCAGCGGAAGACGGCTGGGCCGGCAAGAAATGAAGATCACGGCGGATACCAACGTGCTCATTCGTGCTGTCGTGCGTGACGATGAAAAACAAGCGATGGCCGCAGATAAGATTCTGAAGAATGCTGAGATCATTGCAGTAACGCTTCCTTCCTTGTGTGAGTTCGTCTGGGTACTACGCCGGTTGTACGAATTCGACCAGAAAGAAATCGCAGCAGCCATTCGGGCGCTCGCCGATTCGGCGAACGTTGCTCTCAATCGACCTGCGGTTGAGGCTGGACTTGCTGTTTTGGAGGCTGGCGGCGATTTTGCAGACGGACTCATTGCCTATGAGGGAAGATGGCTCGGTGCAAAGACGTTCGTCTCTTTCGATAAGAAGGCTGTTACTCTCCTGGCTAAACAAGCATACGAAACAAGGCTTCTGCACTAGAGTCGGATACTGTTGTTCACCGGTCGATTGCACACTAATAACAGTCATCGATGCCATAGAGAGCTTTATCCCTCTCATCCACTGTTCAATCCTCTTCGTCTGGGACGGTCCTGGAAAACGATGGCGCGTGTGATTCACCGCCGTGTTGAGGTGACCCGATGGGGAGAACGAAATATCCCGGGCTAAAGGTGTCGTTGCAGGAGCCGGTTAGCTTGCGGACAAGGTCGGCGCTAAAGCTGGACTGCCATGAATCGGTCAGCTCGTGCCAGTCGTGGATGTCCAGCGATCGCAGCCCTGCAGTTATTTGTCGAAGCCTGGCAGATCGACGCGCCGGGTGATGTGGTCCTTGATCCAGTGCGTGTCCCACCACTCTTTGGGGTCGATCTGGATCCCATCCAGTTGCATCGCAAAGTGGATATGGTCTCCGCCAGCCATCCCCGTCATGCCGCTGTGTCCCATGATCTGTCCACGCTTGACCATGTCACCTTCGTGGACGTCGATCCGGCTGAGATGGCCGTAGATAGTCTGCAGGCCATACCCGTGGTCAACGACGATGCAGTTGCCGTAGATGCCAAGGGGCGCCGCCCAGACGACACGACCGTCATTCGACGCCTCGACGCCGACGTGCTGAGTCACTGCGAGATCATAGCCAAGGTGCACTTGTTGGTCGATCTTCTTGCCGTGGTAAAGATAGCTGCGCACGTCCGCGAAGGTGGCTTCCGCCTGTGAGTGCGATTGGCGAGAGAAAGATTGATGCCAAAGAAAGCGATCGGCAGTCTTGAGGCGCAAGTCGGCTAAAGTCTTGTTGTTGTCCCGGCGCATTTCGGTGTTGATCTTCACGAAGCGTGCGACGGGTTCACCAGAGCCATTGGGATCTAGCTCGGCCAAAACCTTTTGCATGAATTGGTCAGAGACCTGGATCTCATGCTGGGTGTAGACGGGCTGTTCCTTCTTGGGGAAAACGACCGTCAGCGGTGTCGTTACGTCATTCCCAACGCCGTTGGCTGCATAAACCACGGGTGTCGTACCGGGAGGCATGTTCCAGGCAAAAGCAAACAAAGAGAACTGGCCTGGCTTGCCGCCAGGCATCGGCCACGCACGAAAGGTCTGATCTCCGACTCGAACTCCTGCGGCGGTGTGGGGGCCGCTAACGTTCATAGTCGCTAAATCGGCCATCCCGAGGTACAGGTAGTGCTGGTCGGAGTCTGCACTGACGAGAGGCGGCTGGGTGGAGACATTGACCTCGCGCTCCCAGCGAGCGGTGCCATGGAGCAGAGCACCCGATGTCGCGTCGATGATCAAGTGCGCGGAGCCATCGCGCAACTGAGGGGTGTTCTTGACGCCTACAGTGAAGTTGAATGTGGTGTCGGTGCTCTTGGAGGCAGCAGTTGTCTGCCAGACCTGATACTGGGTGCCGTTCTGCTTCACGGTAGCGGTGAGCTTGCTGACGCCATGGGCATCGTGGACATGGACGCTGACGGGAGTTTCCTGTCCTACGGTGGTCAGGGAAGGAGATACATCCAAAGATGGCTTGCCGCAGCCGGTCAACGGCAGCAGTAGCGGCGCGAACAAAAGACCGGCAGTCAGAACATGGGCTCGCACAACTTGATTCTAGACCCGAAGCAAGCCCGCATCGTTCATAAGTTTCCTGGCTCTCCGGAACTTCACAATCGAACGGGGAGTAATAAGTTGTTGTGATTCATTTAGTTGAAGGATATGTAGCACCTAAAGCATTAGGTGCCATTTGACATGCCCCGGCATAGATAGGCGAAGATAAGGCGAATGGGTCGCTATGTCTTCAGCCTCGGCAATCCGCCTTCAGGTCGAATCCAAACTCGCTCAACGAGTGCCTGCCGCGCTGTCGCTCAAAATCAGGCAGGCCCCGGAGCTGTTTGAGACAGGCATTGCGGAGGTCGATGCAGCTCTGAATGGTGGCATCCCTCGGGGAAGCATCACCGAGGTCGCGGGCGCAGCATCGACAGGTAAGACCTCATTCGGGCTGTCAGCAATCGCAGCGATTACGCGATCAGGTGCCGCTTGTGCATGGATTGATGTAAGCGATGCACTTTCTCCGGAGTCGGCTGCGGCAGCAGGCATAGAACTGAAGCGATTGCTCTGGCTTCGGACGACGGGAGAGCGTAAGCAGAAGGTCACAGACAGGCCATGGTCCCGCCTGGAGCAGGCGTTGAAGGCGACCGATTTATTGCTTCAGTCTGGAGGTTTCGCCGCTATTGTGCTCGATATGAGCGATGTGCTTCCGCAGCACACTATACGGATTCCACTGGCGACGTGGTATCGCTTTCGGCTCGCAGCGGAACAGGCGCGGACCGCGCTTATCTTCTTGTCCCAGGCTCCATGTGCGAGCAGTTGCGCGGCTCTCGCCCTACGCTGCGAACCCATGTGTGTTCGATCGTTTAGCAGTCATGGGGAGACGGCTCTTTTTGAGAGCCAGAACTACACCTTGGTACGGGAACGAAATCGTCACGGAAACTCTCCTTTCCTTCAGAAAAAGCCTTCGGTGCGCGCCGAGTGGAGTGCCGAGACTCCCTGGTCACGGGTGCGGTAATGTATGCGGTCTTCCATCCTCCGAACTTTCCTGTGCAGGCGGCTTCGCGTACACGGCCGGATCTGCGTAAGAGACCATTCGCACTGCTCCATGGCGATCCACCAGCGGAGGTAGTCTTCGCGGCGAACAAGGCTGCACGTTCTCTTGGCATTGAAATAGGCATGGCCCGCCTGCAGGCTGAATCGTTCCCGGGAGTGGTCACTCTCCCTCGCCTGCTCGATCACGAGAGGTCTGCCGATACGATTCTTAACGCCATAGCCTGCACGTTTTCCCCGCGGATTGAATACGTTGAGACGCACCCCGGCACCTACGCTCTCGACATACAGGGCATGACGAGTTTATACGGCGACGAAGTTCAACTCGCCACGAAGATGCGTCAGCGGATCATGTCGGCGGGTTTGCTCGCCAACGTCGCGGTCTCGCACAATTTTCATGTGGCTTTATGTCTTGCATCTCGCAAGAGCGGCGTCTCTATCGTGCCTCCCGGTCATGAGGCAGTGGCAATGCGGGATCTCGATCTGGGTGTCCTGAACCTAGAACCGATGCATGAGCAAACATTGCGATCATGGGGCGTTCGCACCTGTGGGGAACTGGCCGCATTCCCTGAGAGCGATCTGATCGCACGCATCGGACAGGCCGGAAAGAGACTGCATTCGCTCTCACGCGGCGATTGGTCCCACTTGATGTTTCCGATAGAACCCAGCTTCGAGGAAAGTCTGGTCGAGCACATCGAGCTGGAGTTTCCCGTGGAGATCTTGGAGTCACTGCTGTTCCTGCTCCGTCGGATGACAGATGTGATTCTGGACCGTGCAAAGTCGAAGGCGCGGGCGATTGCTTCGTTGCAGCTTGTTCTTTCCCTGAATGGTGGGAAGCACCATGAGCGAATTGTTCGGCCGGCGTTACCTCTTCAAGACACTGCCACGCTGCTCAAACTGTTGCAACTCGACTTAGAGACACATCCCCCCAGCGCGGCGATTGTTGGCCTGGAACTGCGTGCCCAATCTGCAGCGCCCCATCGAGCGCAGCACGGCCTCTTTCTGCCGCAGGCTCCGGAACCGGGCAGGTTGGAGGTGCTTCTCGCACGTATGGGGAAGCTTCTCGGCGAACAACGTGTCGGCTCGCCTGAGCTGATCGACGATTACAGGCCGACCGCGTTTCGTATGGTTCCTTTCGCACCACCGCCCCCTGTGAGGAGTGCGACGTCATCGTTGCCAGTGTCGACAGCACTGCGCATCAGCCGTCCGCTACAGGTGATTGGGGTTGTACTGAGCGGCAACAGGCCGACAGCCGTTTTCTGGGACAGGCAGAAGTATGTCGTTCGTGGTTGCGCCGGTCCGTGGCGAGTCAGTGGGCAGTGGTGGTCCGAGGCCGTCTGGAGCCGGGAAGAATGGGACGTGCAACTGGCGACAGGGGTTGCAGTGCGTGTATGCCGTATTGCGTTCGATCCCCGCTCACGCTCTTGGTATGTGCAGGGAACCTATGACTGATTACGTCGAACTGCATGCTCGTTCCGCATTCAGCTTCCTTGAAGGTGCGTCGATGCCTGAAGGTCTGATCCGACAGGCAGCCCATCTGGACATGCCGGCGATCGCTCTTCTCGACCGTAATGGCGTATATGGTGCTCCTCGACTTCACATGGAAGGGCAGAAGCAAGGCGTCAAAGCACACATCGGTGCTGAAATCGCTATCGGCGATATGGGCCAGCGGTTGCGGCCAGCTGCATACCTGCCGCACTCGCACCCCGTCGAACCCGTTCGGTTGCCGCTGTTGGCAGACTCACGAAAGGGATACCAAAATCTCTGTCGGCTTATCACCCGTCTGAAGCTACGCGAGAAGAAGAAGGCAGAAGGCTCGGCGCTCCTCCCCGACTTTGAAGAGTATGGGGACGGGCTGATATGCCTGACGGGAGGCACTGAAGGTCCACTTGCCGCGGCGTTAGCGAAAGGAGGCTACGACGCCGCACAGAGTACGGTCGAGAACCTGGTGAAGATCTTTGGTCCACGCAACGTCTATGTCGAGTTACAGCGTCATTTCGATCGAGAAGAAGAACACCGCAACCGAGCGGCTATCCGTATCGCGCAATCGCTTAATCTCCCCTTGCTCGCAACGGGCGGGATCAACTATGCGACTGAGTGCGAGCGCGAGGTTCTGGATGTATTCACCTGCATCCGGCACCGCAAGACGCTCGACACCGCTGGCCGTCTGCTCTCTGCGAATGCGGAACGGCACCTGCGCCCTGCACGCGAGATGCAGCAACTCTTCTATGACTATCCCATCGCTATCTCCAATACGCGAGAGCTATCGACACGCCTGCAGTTTGAACTGACGGGATTAGGTTATGAGTTTCCGGCGTACCCCGTACCGAATGGACAAACGATGGATTCGTTTCTTCGCAAGCGGGTAGGGGAGGGGATTCGACGGCGTTATCTCCCCAAGAATGATCCAGCGCTCTTCGCAAAGGCAGAACAGCAGGCCGAAAGAGAACTCCGACTGATTGAACAGCTCGGACTCGCCGGATACTTTCTCATCGTCTGGGATATTGTTAGCTTCTGCAAGGACAATGGCATCCTGATTCAAGGGCGCGGCTCTGCGGCGAACAGCGTTGTTTGTTATGCGCTCGAAATAACCATCGTCGACTCTGTCGGTCTCGATCTGCTCTTTGAGAGATTCCTGTCTGAAGAGCGCGACGAATGGCCGGATATCGATCTCGATTTGCCGAGCGATACAGACCGCGAACGAGCCATTCAGTACGTCTACCAGCGCTACGGGGAACTCGGCGCGGCCATGACCGCAAACGTCACGACGTACCGCGATCGTTCGGCTTTTCGCGAAGTAGGAAAAGCGTTTGGCCTTGATAAAGAGACTGCAGCGCGTCCCGCAGAGTTGGCGAGTAGTTGGGAGTGGAAAGGCCCCAGCGACACGATGAAAAACACCGCGAAAGCTGCGGGTTTTGACATGCGGAGCGCTCGCGACAGAAAGTGTCTGGAGATCTGTGAACGGATACAGAACCTGCCGCGCAATCTTGGCCAGCATTCCGGAGGTATGGTCATCTGTCAGGGGCACCTCGATTCCGTGGTGCCGATCGAACGTGCTTCGATGGCCGGACGAACGGTCGTGCAGTGGGACAAAGACGACTGCTCGGACATGAAGATCATCAAAGTGGATTTGCTCGGGCTGGGGATGCTTTCTGTTCTGAAAGAGGCCAAGTACCTTGTGCCCCAGCATTATGGCGTGCCCCTCGACTACGCTCAGATTCCGCAGGACCCCGCTGTTTATAAGAGCATTCAACTTGCAGATACAGTTGGCTTATTCCAGATAGAGAGCCGCGCGCAAATGTCCGCGCTTCCCCGTACGAAACCAGATTGCTTTGAAGATCTGGCGCAGCAGGTGGCAATTATCCGTCCTGGACCGGTGACGGGAAAATTTGTAAATCCCTATATCGAGCGAAAACTAGGTAGACAACCAGTCACATACCTCCATCCCCTGTTTGAGTCCTTCCTGCGTAAAACGTTTGGAGTGGCGATCTATCAGGAGCAAGTGATGAAGATCGGGATGGTTGCCGCAAGTCTCAGTGGCGGGGAAGCTGAAGAGCTTCGCAAGGCAATGGGGGGCAAACGTTCGGAGACCATTATCACGGCGATGAAAGAGCGCCTGTATCGAGGCATGAGCGCAAATGGCATCGCTCCGAATGTTCAGGCAGAGATCATGCAAATCCTCTCGACGGTCAAGGATTTCATGTTCCCGGAGTCGCATGCCCAAAGCTTCGCGTCGATCGCGTATTCAAGCGCCTATACTCGATTTCATTTTCCCGCGGCGTATACCGCTGCGCTGTTGAACTGTCAGCCGATGGGATTCTATTCACCGGACACCATCCTCAACGATGCGAGACGTCATGGTCTGAAAATTCTGCCTATCGATGTACAGCACTCGGAATGGTTCTGCACCCTTGAGGAACTGACCGAAAAAGATCGCGGCAAATATAAAGTCCCGTTTGCAGTCCGAGTGGGCTTCAAATATGTACGCGGCCTGCGGGTGGAGGTTGGCCACGCCATTGCAGAATCCCGAGAGATGGATGGACCGTTTTTGTCAGAATATGATCTTCAGCGTCGAGTGCCTTCCATACGGAGGAAAGAGCTAACTTTGCTCGCCGAGGTGGGGGCGTTCAACTGGACAGGAGAAAAGCATCATCGCCGTGTGTCGCTCTGGCGCGCCTCGCGTGCCGGTCAGAACGTTGGACCGCTTTTCGCGAATGTTCCAGATGAGCATGAACTGGAGAACTCTATTCCATTGTCGCCTATGACAACAGAAGAGCGGTTGATCGCCGACTACAGCGGTACAGGACTAACGATGGGGCCGCACCTCATGGCCTACCATCGTATGGAGATGAACAACGCGGGCGTCACCACGGCTGCTGGCCTGCGAGTAGTGCCCGACGGCTTTTATGCGCGCATCGCAGGAGTCGTTATTGCTCGCCAGCGTCCGGGAACGGCTAGTGGCTTTGTCTTCCTTAGCCTGGAAGATGAGACCGGCATCTCGAATGCGATCATCAATCCTCAATTGTATGAGCGGAGCAGGGTGGCGGTAACCCGCGGAAAAGTCTTGCAAGTTGAGGGCGTTCTCCAGAATCAAGACGGCGTTGTCTCCGTTAAGGCGGCAGCTGTTCGTGTTCTCAAGCTCACTGAGATCGATGTCCGCTCGCGTGATTTTCATTGAGAGTGGACAGTACGCCCTGCCGTCTGCGGCTTGAACGCAAAGCTCTTTCGACGCGGCGTCGTCCGCCAGCGGACAACAAAATGCTATTTGGGCACGCAATTCTTTATATCGCGTATACAGAAAGAGGTGCACACTTATCGATGCGCGGCGTTCCCGCCGGTCGTTTTAGTGGAGGACTCATGCTGCAGGGATTCGTCTTTGGTTTGGGCGCGATGTTGGGAGTGGTTGCTACCACGCTGGTTTTTATCGTGGGGATCATTGCGGCTTTGGTCTCTGTAGATTGGTACAGGGAAAGGCGCAATGCATACCGCAAGCTCGGGCTTTTCCATCATTCAACGGGCATATTTCCGGGAAGTCGGGCCAGGTATGTGACGGTGATCCGTCAGCTCCATCAATGGAGAGAGGCCGACGGGACGCCGGTGGACAGAGGCATAAGGCAAAGAGTTTCGGAAGACGGGATTACCTAGGATTGACGAATTGATTGAGATCCCACGAACTCCGGACAATGCAAAGCATTGTCGTTGTGTCTTTTTGCCGGAGGTGCGGGATTGGGCCTTTGCAATCACACTGCTCCTGCAGGTACTTCCGAGGCCATCCAGCTGAAAGGCGTTACGCGGCAATGGCGGTGGACGCTCGACGAGGTTCGGAGAAGCCGTGAGGGCGCTGCTCATTTGAAGCAGTGAATTGCATCTGAAAGCTTAGGGCGCAGAAATTGCGGATTGCGAGTAGGGCCGCGCATCTTTTCCAGCCGCCCAGGCCTTATTGGGAGTCGCACCCATTACGAAGTGCAACTCGCCACCCGCCAGAATCTCTTCGTGCGTGAGGTAGCTGCGACCCATGTCTTTCCCATTTAGAGTGACCCGTTGCACATAAATGTTCTGATCGGAAAGATCGGTTGCTGCGATGTGGAATCCCTTGCCGTTGGGCAAATGAAGCGTGGCGGAGTCCACGAAAGGGCGGCCAATGACATATTGATTTGAAGCGGGCGCTACCGGATAAAACCCGATCGCCGTAAAGAGCAGCCATGCCGACATCTGGCCAAGGTCATCATTGCCTACCAAGCCATCAGGCGTCATTCGGTATTGCGAATCGACAATCTGTTTCAGACGGGCCTGCGTGCGCCACGGCGCGCCGGCAAAGCTGTAGAGATAGGCCATGTGATGGCTAGGCTCGTTGCCGTGAATGTACTGACCGATCATGCCCGCGATGTCGTCGATGTCGGCATAGCGCTTTGAATCGACCTTCGCATCGAAGGTCTGGTCGAGCCGGGCGATGAATCTCTCGTCACCTCCGAGCAAGTCAATCATCTTGGCCTCATCCTGAGGCTGATAGAAGCTGTATTGCCAGGAGTTGCCTTCTGTGAAACCACTTTTCGCTCCGGCTTGTGCTGGATCGAAGGGAAAGCGGAACTGGCCGTTTGCGAGACGCGGCTGAATGAAACCGCCTTCAAGAGTCGCCTGCGGGTTGAAGGTATTTTGCCAGTTGTGAGCACGCTTTTCGAAGACCACCGCCACATCATGGCGCCCCAGTTTGTGAGCCATGCGTGCAATGGTCCAATCGTCGAACGCGTACTCGACCGTCTTTGAAGCGGCTTCGGAGTCGTTGTCTGCCGGGACGTAGCCGCGCTTCATATACTCACCGAGGTTCCCATACTGAGCATCGGTGGCACTGGCGACCATGGCATCGAGAGCGGCATTTGCATCGAAGTCGCCTATACCCTTCATGTAGGCATCGGCTATCTCGGGGACTGCGTGATAGCCAATCATGCACCAGGTTTCCAGTCCCTGGAATTGCCAGATGGGCAGGATGCCGAAAGGACTTTCCTGCTGCGACATAAGCATGGAGCGGACGAGATCTGTGGTGCGCGCCGGTGGCTCGAGCAAGGTCATCAAGGGCTGCTCGGCTCGATAGGTATCCCACAGGGATAGCGAAGAGACGAACTGGAAGCCGTCTGCATGATGAACGGCATTATCAGGACCGCGATAGCTGCCATCCGCGTCCATCGCGAGCGATGGGGCAAGCAGAGCATGGTAGAGAGCGGTATAGAGGCTCTTCTCCATTGCAGGAGGAGCATGGAGATCGAGGTGTGCAAGTTCATGCTCCCAAACGGTACGAACCCGAGTGCGAATCGCATCGAAATCGGCCTCAGGAGTTTCAGTCTGAAGATTGGCAATCGCCTCGTCCTCACTCGTCGGCGAAAGCGCGACACGAATGACAACAGGAGCGTTGGGCTGCCCAAGATCAAAGACCGCCACCAATCCACGGCCCTGGATGGCCTGGGCAGTGATTGGTTGACCGGTGAGTGGCGAGCCGCCTGGTGGCGTAAAGCCGCGGTACTCCACGGGGTCGGATTCTTTGTCATAAAAACTGTGTCCCGTAAGTGGGGTTGAGAGGCGCATGGCAAAGAAAAGCTGTCGCCCAGGCGCCCATCCCCGCGTCATGCGCATTCCGGTGATGATGCCATCCGGCCGGATGCGCAGCGATGACCAGAGGACCTTCCCAGGATAGTTGTAGATGGAGGATCTGAGATCTAGCAGGAGGTGTGCCGGCTTGCCTGCAGGGAAGGTGTAGCGATGGACTCCAACGCGCGGCGTAGCCGTCAGCTCTGCGCGGATGTTGTAGTCGTCAAGAGTGACGGCGTAGTAGCCCGGTTCGGCATGCTCGGTGGCGTGGCGGAAGCGTGAGCGGTAGCCGGAGCCTGGAGTGGAGGAGGCGCCCGGTTCGAGCTGCACGTCTCCTGCAATGGGTTGAATCAGGAAATCTCCGAGATCGGAGTGTCCTGCACCAGAGAAGTGGGTGTGCGAAAAGCCCAGAATCGTCGTGTCATCGTAGCGATAGCCCGCGGCCCACTTATAGCTTTCCCGGAAATTACGAATTTGAGTGTCGGGGCTAAGCTGCACCATCCCAAAGGGGGAAGCCGCACCCGGAAAGGTGTGGCCGTCTGGGCCAGTACCAATCAAAGGATCGACGGAACGGTAAGCTGCGCTTTGCGCATAAGCAAGGCTCACAAGAAGAAAGCTGGCAAGTAATAGAGTGGTAGAACGCAAAGAGACCATCATGGCGTGCCTCGATTGTATGCGTTTGATACACAGCCCTCCCACCAGCTGAAGCACGAGCCCGAAGGGGGATGGCGGCCTTGTCGGTTGTGGCGTTCGATTGAGCCGCCGTGCGTCAATGCGCCGCGATGCCCGAGGTGGCATTGGAGTCTTCAAGGGGTTGATTCTCCGGACGGCCCGAAGACCATGACGCGTTGAACACCGGAGCAATGAGCGCCCGTACTTTTTCGATCAGTTCTGCCGAAGGTCGAAACTCCAGTGCCTCGATCGCGTCGTTGACTTCGTCCACGCTTCGTGGTCCCACGAGGGTCGTTGCAACTGATGGATGTTGAAAGCATGCGTGGAGCGCAAGGGTCGCCGGGTCAGTCTCGTATTCTCTGCACAGGGCCGCATAGCGAGCCGCAACAGCCTTGATCTCAGTGGACGCTGGATGCCAGTCCGGTCCCGCATGGCCCCCTAACAGCCCCATGTGAAGTGGGGACCCATTCATCAACCCGAGGTGTTGCTGTCGTGCCACCGGAGTTAGGGCGACATCCATGTCATCCATCATCAGATTCCAGTGACAATCATTCAGAACGACGTCGACCGACGCAGACTCCGCTATTTGCGCGAGAATGTGAGGCCAATATCCCGTGACACCGATGAAGCGGACTTTGCCCTCCGCCTTCAGACGCTTCAGCGCGGGGATAGTCTCCTCGACAATCTGATCAATAGAGCCAAACTCTACGTCGTGAGCTTGAAGGATGTCGACGTAATCCGTGCGCAAGCGGCGCAGAGAACCCTCCACACCGCGAGCCACGGTCTCCGCGGAGAAGTCGAACTGGTCCACTCCATACCGGCCACACTTGGTTCCTAGAACAACTTCGTGCCGTCGTCCGGACAGTGCTGCTCCAAGGCGCTCTTCAGAAAGCGTTCTGCCATAGTACGGGGAGGTATCGACCAGGTTGATCCCTGAGTCTATGGCGTGCGCTAAGGTACGTGTACAGTCTTCGACCAAAACCGTTCCATATTCATCCCCAAAAGCGACCATTCCAAACCCGATCGAGGAAACTTTTAATCCCGTCTTTCCCAAAGCTTTGTATATCAACGAACGCTCCTCCTTCTGCGGTAGAACTCTATTTCTGTTGAACGGTACGATTTACAAGCTCACAAAATCGAGTTAAGCAGCCATGGCTGGAACTCTTCTTCGCCGAAGCCGAGTTCTTCACTCTTGGTCAACCTCCCGGATGCCGTTTGGATGATCCCGGAATAGATCCGTGAGGCTACAGAACTAAGCGACTCCGCGCCATCGAGAATAGTGCCGCAGTTGATGTCCATGTCGTCACTCATTCGGCGATAAAGCTGTGTGGTGGTACAGAGTTTGAGACAGGGAACTGGTTTCGCCCCAAATACGGAACCTCTGCCAGTCGTAAAACAAAGGACATTCGCTCCAGAGGCGATTTGCCCGGTAGCGGAGACCGGATCGTAACCAGGCGAGTCCATGAAGATTAAACCTCTGCATGGAGGAGGTTCTGCATAGCGCACCACGGCGCGCAATGGCGAGCTTCCGGCCTTAGCCACAGCACCGAGGCTCTTTTCGAGGATGGTGGTAATGCCGCCGAGCTTGTTGCCCGGAGAAGGATTGTTGTTGAGTGTATTGTTGTGTCGCGCTGCGTACTTTTCCCACCATGCGATTCGTTCCATGAGCCGAACTGCGATCGAAGCTTCGGCGCGCGATGTCAGAAGATGTTCGGCGCCGAAAATCTCCGGGGCCTCCGATAATATGGCTGTTCCACCAAGCGCGATCAGCGTATCCATCGCCAATCCGAGCGCAGGGTTCGCGGTGACGCCCGACCACCCGTCGGAACCGCGACATTGCATCCGCTGCCGAAGTGGCCACCGCAAGGCTGTATAGGGGTCGAAATCATTAGCAGCCTCGACCAGCATCTTGAGGGTGAAATTCCATGTCGAGATCCGGCCCCCTCCGCGATTGAACATGCCCACGATCTGACGGCTGGGGTCGGTCAGTTTAATGGTGGCCACCTCAAACTGGGTCGAGTTACTGCTGCCTGAAGATTGTGAGGGGAGGGGAGGTTCAGTCGCCCGCGGTTGGGCGGTGGCTACATGAATGACAGAGTAAATCGCAGCGAGAATTGTTAAGGTCCGACATATCGTTAATATCATTGTTACTCCGCTAGAACAGATGGATGATGCTCTGCGTCCCCCAGGAGCGAGCCTGTGCGACGACGCTCCATTCATTCGGTCGAACGGCTGGCAGCATTATGTTGCCAGGAAAGCATGCACCGTCTCTGGGCACGGCGGCGAGCCCACGTTTGGGGAAGACAGTCACTTGCCTCAATGAACGGCGGATATGAGTAATTCCTCCTGGCGAGCTGAAAGTTGACCCAGCCAAGCGGCATGTATCTCACGCGACTCATCGACAAGCAAGACTGTGGGAGTTCCTTTGATTCCAAAGCGCTCCATGTCGCCAGTGAAGATCTGGTCTTCGCGCGCCTGATCAGGAACTATTTCGCGATTGTCATTTGGAAGTAGGAAGATAACGTGTGCCTTGATCGCGGATGTTCTTTCGAGATTTAACAAACTCGAGTAAAACGGCCGACTGGCTTCGCAGTAGGGGCAACCATCCCTTTCCGCGATAACGAGAGTCAGGTGGTGACTGCCCCAATCGTAGGATGGTTCGAGCGGAGCAGTCGAGAATGCACTCAAGTTGACTCTTGGCTTGTAGGTCCGTACATGCCAAAAGAAGAGCAGCCCCGCCACTATGAAGACTGGGATGAAGGCAAGATGAAGTTTCGTCTCCGAATCGATCCGGTTCATATCACTGACGCTCCGAACAATATCAGCCAACTGGCCGTCAATCCTTTAAATGGGCCTAGCTGCCCTTGGGAATGAGAATGCATTGCAAAGGTCTCTACGGCTGGTGTTGCATCACGAAGTGAGTTCATAGAACAGGAGTAATCTTGCATGCTATTTCGTGCATGCCGCGATCAACCAGACCGACTCTGGTGAATCCTAGGAGCAGTAACGCGGCTCCGGATAAGTCACATACAGACGTTTGGGTCCTAGCGCAGTCCACGAGAATCGGTCTGTCTGACTTAAGTTCGAGAGGTGCCCGTATGTTGAGTTGATCCAAAGGGATGTTAGTGGCACCCTCCAGTGCTTGTTGTTTGAAATCCGACGGGGATCGAACATCGATAATTTGGCTGTCCTTTGCCTCTTGTCCAAATTGCGTAGTTGTTACTACTCTGATTGGCGCTGCCCCTCGATTGCCTTCGTCTTGCCTTTGCAATTGGTTCAGGATGAGGTCCTTGGATCCCATCCGGACATGGATGTCCTTCACTCCCTCACGAGGGATTGAGATCGCGTTGCGGAGTGTGGGAGTGGTGATCGTATGATCCGTCGTTTCGGCATGTACTAGAAGGGCCGTTTGATTCCCTTGGGGCATCAACCCAGTCCACAGACCCACGACTGTTTGACTGTGATCCACCATCACAATGGTGGGCGTGCCAACCACACCTACTTTGCCGAAATTGCGGATCAGTATCCTGGGCGATGAAAGGGGCAGGTGGGTTTCGTACCAAGAAGCAGCCGATCGATTCGGCACAATGACCCAAAGGGGAATCTGACGATCGCGAGCCAAGTTCACCAACTTCTTGTGAAATTCAAGACTCTCGATCGAGTAGTGATCATCTGAAGAAACTACAAGAACGTATGCACGGTCTTCGGCAAAGCGTGGAAGTTTGAAAGCTGTCGCGTCACTCCCGATGCGCAGAGGGCTACGATTGCGATGTAACAATTGTCCCGTGACAAAGTGGCTGACTAGGAAGATCGCTAGCGCCCCAGTCAAAACGTACAGTGCTTCTCGTAATAACGATCTCATCGGCTTGCACCTGCTTTGACAGTCACGTGGCATGAAAACCAATAGAGAAGCTCGAGCGCGCAGTCTCAGCGGCTCCTCCCCACGGAACTAGCGGCTACTCTGCGTAGACGGGCACCTCAACTTGGCAACGAAGTGCTCAGAACAGTGAACAGAACGCGGATCAGTCTCGGTGCCCTAAACTAAAGCTTTTAGCAAGCGGAGCCCCATAACATGCAATATGGAGTGCCGCCAGAGTCGATTTCATTCATACATTGGCTCAGTGCCGAGCCGGGGTTACCAAGCATTCGAGGGGCACACTTGCCTTGAGGACTGCACTGGAAACAGTCGGCTTGAACGTTCATGGCGTCCGCAGAAAAAGCCAGACTCGCTCCGCATCCCAACAAGACGATGTTGAGAATCCGAAGGACAACGAGGCGATTGGATATCTTTCTCATTTCCTCTCCTTTTCGATTGCCAAGAGTAGCTTTGTGAGCGCTCATGGTAGAGGTGAGGATAGGCACCTGCATGATAATTCGTCAAGATGTTTAATAACTAATTTGTTATGTGGTATTAACCTGTCAAACAATTGGTTGCCTGCATCATCTGGTCAGAGTCGTGAGCGCTCAACTAGAACTAAAAGACTGCTCCTAGCCGTGCTAGTCTCCGGCTTTGCCTCCTTGATGAGTACCGATGGATCGTCTAAGAGCGCTCAACGTGCCCCTAGTTGGCATCCGATTTGGGCAAAGTGAGCGCTCACTGTGCTCTAATCAAGTGGACATGTTGACGATCCGAGTCTTTCGAACGCTAGGGGGCGCGGGCCGCAACGCGGCACCTAGAGGCTGAGATAGTCCGAATGTTCACGTTACCAATGCCTTGTAAGTTCTGCGCGGACATCAGCTTCCTAAAGCGCCTTGGCCCTTATGGAAGGACCGTTATTATCCCCCTCCAAAACTGCGTTCGTTTGCTCTGCGGAGCCAGGACCGATACTTGCAAGTCGTAGTCCCCCTCCGACAGGTGCTCGAGACTAAGTCCGAACGTCATTGGCACAGGAGTAAGTCTCGTGCTGGGCAACGGTGTGACGGCCACTCGATTGGAATCAAGAAGCTTTATCCCGCCTTTGTATAACGAGACAAAACCCACCAACGGCTCGTTGCTCTCGCCAGCATTTTCATATGCCTGCAAGTAGACAAAGAGTGGGCGCTTCTTGCTGAAGGCCCTCGTTACGCTTGGAATTAGTATTTGGTTGTCTGAGACCAAAGGATTCACAGCGGTATCCTTGGCAATATTCTTGCCCTTCTGAGCGCTGTAGAGGGCGTCATTTAGGTCGACGCGCTGGCTGCTCAGCACGACTGAGCTGATCGGCACTCGCACCCCCTGCGTGTTCAGGTTTGGGATGGTGAACGATGTCTGATATGTGCCGATGCGGCCCGTTTCGTCGTCACGAGCGAGAAGCTTGATGGTGTACCGACCGGGCAGGAGCGTGAAACCGGTGTCATACTCAATTGGTTTCTGTGCAAGCTGCAGTGCTGTTGCGTTCGTAAGTTTGATGTTCACATTGTCACGTACGTTCGTGACTGTCGTACCAGCGACTGCCTCTTTGATTTCCCCTATGAAGTCGATGAGGGTGTGTTCGGCTCCCCCCTTCTTGGCCATTGCGAGCTCTCGCCCCGGAATCTTGACGGTAATCGGTACGAAGTATTCGGCATGGTTGAGCTGGAAGTAGTTCAGTTCGACGGCGAGGGTCAGCTCTGTGATGGGATCTTCCAGCATCAGAGCATCTTCCAACTGACGCTCCTTGTCTGCCGCCGTAAACTTTTCGAACTCTTTTCCAGCGTAGTAGCCCTGCCGATACTCCAGCTTCCAATCAGGATTGTTAATCGCAATCTTCACGCGTCGAAACCGCCCATCGAGCGTTTTGTTCGAGGTGTAGTAGCCCAGAATGTAGTAATCCGAGATCGAGGCCTGTGCGTTGCGGATTCCAAGTTCAAGATCGTTGTTGTCAAGAAACGCCTTCCCCCCTGTGTCGCTCGCAAGGGCATAGAGGGTGTCCTGCGACTGTGCAAGATTTGATTGCATGGTTTGCTCAGTGGCACCCGTGTACATCGCCTGCCCGCCCGGAGACCCTTGCGACGCATCGCCCATTGGAGCTTCGGCCACAAGCCCACGGGTATCGACAGGCCAGAAGGAGACGCCGGCACGTATCGCTGAGTCAATCGTCGAATGCAACTGCGCCTGGTTGTCTGAACCATTCAGGCGCATCCCACCAGCGAAGTAAACCAGAGCCTTCTTCTCATTCAGGGAGCTAAGCATCTTCGTTGCTGTTTGGAGAGCCGCGAGCTGCCGGTCCGTGTTAAAGACATTGAACTCGGCGTCATCCTGACCGAAGGCTGCGCCTGTATCTGCCGTGCCAGCGTCCTGGCTCGTTTCTATGCCGCCCCGGCCTTCACCAATGCTAAGAGTACGTAGAATACTGAGCAGGCGGTTCCGATCAGCAGAGAAGTCCGCCAGGACATCCACCGCGCCACCGTCATAGCGCATGATCGACACCAGGTCCACGGCGGTCAGTCGCTCGCGAACAAAGTGCTCTGCTGCAGCAAACGCTCGATGTTGGTCGGAAGGCATCATCGTTGAGAGATCGAAGTAGAGTGTAATCAGGCGTCGGTCTTTGTATTTCGGTGATTCGAACTTCTCCCCTGCGATCTGCCCTCTCGCGAGCCGCCCATAGACCGTGAGCTGTTCCTCGTCTTTGGATCGAGGCGGCAACGGCTCTGTCCCCGCTGAGAGCGATTGGTGATCGAACACACGGATCTCCTGCATCACTCCTTCCTCGGTGAGCCTGAAGTCCTTTGCGTTTAGTCCATGCACAAGATTCCCGCTCTTGTCCTTGACCACTACAGATTCGATGACAAGTTGGGAACGGACGCTCAGCGTGAACGTCGGGGCGTCCGCGGACTTGGTCTGCCCAATTGTCTGGGCAAAGGCTTCCAAACCTGATGTAACTGCCAATGACAAGAGAAGGTGCGCAACGATCCTTGGCATTTAGAACCTCAGTCTTCCCGTGATATTTACAGTGCGCATCGCGCCAGCCTGCGTAGGTAGGCCGAACGTTGGGCTTTCTAATGTCGGACTGATGGTGGTGTTGTACCCGGAAAAGGTCACATGGTTGGTGAAGTTGCTCGCATCACTCCGGATCTCCAGGTTGAAACGCCTCGATAGGCGGAAGGTTCGCGACACGGAGAAACCGAGGGTCAGTTGCGCGGGACCCTCGATCGAGTAGCGACCCGCATTGCCGAAGTAACCAGGATGGGGTGAGGTGAAAGCAGCCGGATTCAAGTGACGGTCACCCGATGCACTGTATACCGAGATGCCTGTCACATCCGGGCGAATCAGCCCCGTAACGGCGGTGCCGTTCAATGCAGCAAGATATACGGGAGTGAGTGGCCTGCCCGTCCCTGCAGACAAAGTCATGGCGAACGTCCACTCCTTGTAGAGTTGCCCTCTCCAGCCACTGAGCAGTGTCCCTCCTGTCGCCCCCGTCCCTGTGGTGTATTGCCCGGAGAGACTCAGCAAGTGGCGCTGGTCGAAACTCGACAAGCTCCGTTCCGCACTCAGATTGCGCCAGTTTTGCGCAATGGTTGAAGTGCCTAAGTTCGCGGTTGCGGTGCCAGTGGCAAGGGAGCCCTGTCCTCCAAGCACGGAGTCGCTGTCGATGGACTTCGAGAACGTGTAGGTCGCCTCAGCCGCGAAGCCGCTGTGCAAACGGCGGCGCAGACTCAGGAAGCCTGCGTGGCGAATTGAGGTCCCATTCGAGGTCTCGTACAGAAACCCGACCGGGCATGAGGGACAGGGGTTCGGTGCGCCTGGAGCGTAGGTGTTGGGCAGGAACTGCTGCACACCGTGGGCTCCGCGGAGTCCGTTGTACGTTGCCGACATCTGGAGGGACCACGGTAGATCCTGTTGGATGCCTAGTTGCCATGTCTGGGCGTATCCCATGCGAAAGTCTGGATCGACCGCAAAGGTGTTGGCAGTTGAAGTAGAGCAAGGGGCAGGACCACGTGCCAGGGTCTGCGCGCAATCCGCGTTATTCGCTGTGATTGTGTAGGATAGCGGCGACTGCTGGGACAACTGGAATGCGATCTGCTGGTAGACCGATGTGTCCACATACACCCCATAACCTGCCCGAACCACAGTGGAAGAGCCGGAAATTGGACGCCAAGAAACACCTATCCGCGGCTGAAACTTGCCGAAGTCTGATTTCATGAGGGAGCGAGGGTACGATCGGCCCGTAACGAGTCCAACAGGGTCGCTCGCCAAGACCGGTGCTTCCCGCGTAAACCCACCGGCAATGTCGAGGTTAACGAGGCGATCCTTGAGTTCGTAGATCGGGGCGCTGTAGTCCCAACGAAGACCCAAGTTCACTGTAAGGTCGGGCATCAGGTGTAGGTCATCGTTTATATACAGATCGGTCACGGATTGGCGCAGATACTTGTCTGCATTGCCATAGGCGATAGAGGCTGTGTCCGGAACGCCGTGCAGAAAGTCACTAAAATCGCTACCGAAGGCAGCGCCTGTGAAGGTGAAGGTCCCGCGCGGATCGAGTTGCTGCAGGTAGTTGAACTGCTGGCGGCGGAAGTCTCCTCCTGCTTTTATGTTGTGACGCTGGCGATACTCCTGAAAACCATAGCTCACCATATCGGTCTGGTTGCGATTGAACTGGCTCTGTGCGTCAGTCAACGAGGCGATCCCGGTCGAAAAGCTAAGCGTCGGCGGTCCCCAGTCGCGACTGTCCTGCAAATTTCCCTTCATGCCCGCATCGCCGGAGATGTTCCTCTCATTCAGGAAATTTGGTCGAAGATCTGTCCTAGCACGACTGAAGTTGTACCCGAGCGTAGCGTATGCGTGTTGCGAGACTTTGTGTTGCCAGTCGACATGTGCGTTCAAGCCAAGTGTCTTGGTGACATCGTGGAAGTCGAAGATACTCGTTTGGTCTGCTCGCTGGTTGGCTAGGTTGAAAACCCCCGACAGGCTGCCCCACCCTCCCATGGTCTTGTCGAGACGAAGCTCGACATTGTCGACATGTTGTCCGTTTAATACAGATCTTTGATAGTTGTAATTTGCGCTCCCTGACAGGTTCGGAAGTGGGTAGAGTCCGAGGAGGGATTGCGCAACGGGATCCAGGGCGAAGCCAGGGTGCCGCTGGGCCGTAGTTGGCATTAGGCCCGAGAGCGACATCGCGTTGTTGTTGCGCGTCCATTCATAGACCAGACTGAAATTTGGCCCGTGCCGGAGTAAATGTGGGATTTGGATTGGGCCGCCTAAGGTAGCAATACCGGTCAGATTGCTGTATTCGGGCTTGGGTATATCGAATCCCGTAATTGAATAAGGCTTCGCATCAAGGGCCGAGTTCCCGAAATGAAAAGCCAATCCGCCTGTGTAAACTGCGATGTTTCTGGGGCGTTGATTACCTAAAGCAGGAGACGTGCCAAACTTGGAACTCGAAGCATTATTGGAACTGCCGTTAACTAAAAGGCCTTCGTTCGGGTCCTGTTCAGCAGCCGAAGAGAGTCCACCGTGGTTGACTGGGGCTGTATTCACAGGAGCGCTTGCGGTTGCCGGAACGAGTTTTATCTTCTCATCGCTCGCCAGGATCTTCTCAAGAGGTGACATCGTCAACACGAAGTCATCAGCGGAAGGTGTGGCTTGGATGACTATATGGCGGCCCACGGTTTCGAAGCACGGCATTTCGACGTGTAGATCCCACGGACCAGGCTCCAGATTCGGTAAGGTATAGCGTCCCCCACCATCGGTCGTTGCCACGACCTTCAATCCGCCTTTGGAAGCTGTCACCGTCGCTCCCGGCACTGCGTACCCGCCCGACGTCACCTTCCCGTAGTGTTCGGCCGCCGCCCCAACCAACGAGTTTAGGGGCAACGCTAGTAGAACCAAGCACTTGAGAGGAAGGTGCCTCGACAGGCCCATTCTTCGGCTGCATGCAAGAGCTGCATTCGCAATTGACATGCCCGATCGCCAAGATTTGACGTACCTAGTCATCAGGTGGAGCACGACCAATAATAATATCAGTGAGCGCTCACAGGCTAGGTTTAGTATCCGTTAAGCCTCGACGTAAGTGTGAGTTGGGTCTAGGGTGCGAATGAGTGTCACCTCCCATTGGCCCGTTCCTGATCGCCCCTATTGCCGGAGATGCATTGCTCTTGTAAGACCGAGCGGGTGGCCGAAGCACCATAAGCGCATAAATGATAAGGGTTTAATGGGTATATGCCCTCGAGGGCCCAAGGATATAGTGAGGTTGAGCAACTCCAAAGACTGCCCGCGCCTTCGCCTGGCAGGACGCGGTCAACCCTCCCGTTTCATTCACCAAGTCCCGTATCCGTTGACCATTCCCCAAACTCCTAGTACGGTTTGATTCTGTGAGCGCTCAATAGTGGCGAACAACGGCGAGGCTTGGCGTGATGAGGCAGAGCCCGGGCGGGGGAATCTCAGTCGAACACCGCCTCCCGATCTTCAACGGACTGAGTTTCAAGAGGGGGAATCATATGGTGATCCGCTCGATCTGCTGGGTTTGGAGCGCAAGGTTTATAGCGGCTGCGATCGCGTTATCTCTGGCTCCAACCGGACTGGTGGAAGCCCAGAGCGCCACAACGTTCGAGGTGGCATCGATAAGGGCCAGCCGACCGGACGGAAATCAATTTTCCGATATTAGCTTTGCCGGGCAAACAACGTTTATGGCCCGTCGGGTTCCCCTATCTCAATTGATCCAGCTGGCATACGGCCTTGAGACATATCAACTAGACGGGGGAGTAGCCAAGCTTGAGTCTCCCACTTTCGACATCTCTGCCAAGACCAGCAACGAGAAGAAGCTCGACATTGAGAACTTGCGCCCTTTGTTGCAAAACTTGCTTATTGCAAGATTCCATCTGGCGGTTCATCGTGAAAGCAAAAATATCAAAGGTTATGAACTGAAGGTGGAGCGAGGTGGCCTGAAGGTCCCTGCGGCGAAAGGAGACTCTTGCGGAACCTATATCGCCCCCAATAAGCTCCAAGCGTGCGATCGGCCAATGAGCACGCTTGCAACTCTCCTCGTTCACGTTGTCAACCGTCCGGTCATTGACGAGACAAGCATCAAGGGAAACTATAACTTCACCCTGGACTTCGCTCAGGAGGGAGATACCAATTCATCCTCACCATCTATTTTTACGGCTCTGAAGGAACAACTCGGATTGAGGCTCGAGCGAGGGCAAATTCCCGTTGAGATGCTGGTGATTGACCATTTGGACAAGACGCCCACAGAAAATTGATATCTCTCCATCCGTCGAGATGTATCGTGATCTAGTTTCGGTCCCACCGCATCAGTGAGCTGACACCTATGGCCGAGAAGGACGAAGGAGTGGAGGTTGGTGCGCCGATGTTCTCGAACAGCGGCCTGCGCTCTAACCGTGCTTACTGCAGATCGCGCTCGCCAAACTCTCTCCGGGGAACCTTGTGATAATATCGTTGCACCCGAATTAACTCCCGGAGAACCACGGAAATGGCGCTGCGCGGGGTCAACCTGCGCTTCGGTCAGATGGGTCTTTTTTACTGCCAGACAAAGCAAATACCGAGGTCGACTCATGGCGACGAACAACCGCCTCATGAAAGCCGCCCTGTTTGTCGCCTTGCTCTTCGGCTGGGTATAGTCTGCGACAGACCTTACAGCATCTGGATTACACAGAAACTCCGCCATTTCTTGAATGTCATACCAGAAACCGTACCTGGTCTCGCAGACTAACGTGGTGTCATGGGTCTCGCCCTTTACACTGTGAATCGTCGCCAGCGCCACTCGCACTCCATCGACAGCAGCGTAGATATTCGGATTTGATAACGCCTCTTCGCTTTGGACTTCTTCGTCAATGCTTTCGTCGTATGCTGCAAACTCCGCCGCTTTATCGCTTAGTGTGCCGAGTTCCAGAAGAGCGGCGAGTTCTTTGACGGTTCCAGTCCACACCTCTTCCGTTGGAAATCTTCCGCTGATCAAGAAATTCATCACCTCGCCGAAGACCAGGGTTCTTGGTCGGGGTGGCCCGGTTGTCTCGGCGCTGGGTCTCGGATGTATGAGGATGTCGAGCTTCACAGGGACACAGCCGACCAGGCATTCGGAGGAATTCAAGGAGAGTGTGGCGACCATAGAGGCCGCTCTCGATGCTGGTATGAATTTCATCAATACCGGAGACTTCTATGGACAAGGGCATAACGAGACTATCGTCGCTCGCGCCATCGAGCATAGAAGAGAGCAGGCATTTATCAGCGTCAAGTGTGGGGTCCTCCGAGGGCCGTCTGGAAGTTTTCTTGGACTCGACGTCAGACCTAAGTCCATAAAGAACTTCGCCACAATTCTTTGCAGCGCTTGGGCGTAAACGTGATTGACTTTTATCAGCCAGGCAGGATCGATCCTGCCGTTCCCATCGAAGATACAGTTGGCGCGATCGCCGATCTGATTCAAGAAGGGAAGGCCCGCTACCTTGGGTTATCGGAAGTCAACTCGTATCAACTCCGAAGAGCTCACAGCTTTTATCCGGTTACCGCTCTCGAGATTGAGTACTCCCTTGCCACTCGAATGATTGAGCCCGATATCCTGCCAACGGCACGCGAGCTCGGTATCTCGATTGTTGCGTACAACGTGTTGGGTCAGGGCCTTCTCGCTGGCCTCGATAGTCCGGATTTGTCCGAAGATGATTCTCGAGCGAACCTCCCTCGGTTTCAGAAGGAGAATCTTGCCAAGAATCTTGAAACCGTCGCTGTGCTGAACTCCATGGCGGCCAAGAAGAATTGCACTCCCGCTCAACTGGCGATCGCCTGAACACTGTCGCGAGGAGAAGACATTGTGGCTTTGCTGGTGAGGCGCGTCGCTTCGAGGCTCTGCTGCAGCGAGTCGATGCGGCGCGCCTCGGAGAGTTGGAGCCGGCACTTGATCTGCAGTTTCATCAGGCGTTCTATCTTCCCGGAGAAGCGCAGATCGACAATCGTGAGCTGCTGAAGGTGGATTGCCCGATGTTTTGTGCCAGTGAGGAGTTAGTGTAGCGCATTGATTGAAGGGCCTAGTTTTCTTGTACCAAGTCAGATGTTAGTCCGCAGCTGTTTTGGTTTCAGCCAGTACGCGGCTAGCCGCGTACTGGCTGGCGAACTCGCTTGGGGTCCTGTCCGCGAGAGATGCGTGAGGACGACTGTCATTATATTCCCGCCTCCAGGCCTCGATGAGCTGCCTTGCCTCCTGCAGATCGGCGAACCAGTGTGTGTTGAGGCACTCGGCTCGGAAGGTTCCGTTGAAGCTCTCGACGAAGGCGTTGTCGGTGGGCTTGCCTGGACGCGAGAAGTCGATCTTCACACCATTGCTATAAGCCCACATATCCATGGCCTGCGAGGTGAACTCGCTTCCGTTGTCACAGAACAACACCTTTGGCACGCCGCGTTCCAGCTTGACCCGGTTTAGCGTGCGCACCACATCGTCTCCTTTCAGACTCTGACCTGCTTCGATCGCAACTGCCTCCCGGGTATGGACATCGACGATGGTCAACGAACGGAACCTCGTGCCATCCTGCAACTGATCGGCAACGAAGTCCATGCTCCACGCTTCATCAGGAGCCATGGCCTTGAGCTTCTCCGCGCGTAGTCGCGATGACTTGCGCTTGCCTACGGGCTTCCTGCGCTGGAGACACAGGCCCTCTTCGCAGTACAGACGGTACACCAGACACTTGCCCACGTTCCAGCCCTCGCGGTTCAACAGAACACGGATCTTGCGGTATCCATACCGAACTCTCGCCTGGGCGATCTCGCGGATACGCATCCGTAGCTCCGTTCGCGGATCCAGGCGGCTCCGGTAACGATAGGTCGCTCGTGGAACTCGCAACACGCGACAAGCTCGCCGCTCTCCCACGCAGTACAACCGTTCCAGATGCTCGACCATCGGTCCACGCCCCGAAGGCTTCACCATTTTTTTGACAGCACATCCTGCAGCATCGTCTTGTCCAGCGTAAGGTCCGCCACCAGCCTCTTCAACCGCTGGTTCTCCTCCTTGCAGCTGCGCCACCTGCCGAACATGGTCTACCTCCAGGCCAGCGTACTTCGCCTTCCATCGGTAAAACGTCTGCTCGCTAATCCCCGCTTGCCGTATTACTTCGGCGACAGGTACTCCTGCCTGGGCATGCTTCAACACGCCGATGATCTGTTCCACACTGAAGCGCTTCTTCTTCATGACAAAATCTCCTATCGGATTTTGCCGAAGACTAACACCTCAACTGGCTCAAAAATACCGAGGCCGATCAATACGAGAAATGCTCGCTTTACCCCGGCCAACGAGGTTCTTAGCGAACCTTCGTCGTCGAAGTTTCCGGTCACATATTCAACGCCGGGAAGTATGTCCTGCTGCTCCTCGCGTACAAGGGCACGCATGGCAATCTTTTTGCCGCTAAAGATTCTAGTGAGTTCGCCACGGTCCTTTCTAACTTAATACTATTTTGTCAGTTCGCACTCTCTTGAAAGACGAAGGCTATCGAGCTTCGTATCATCGTGAATGAACACTGCCGTCTACGCTAAGTTGATGTCGTCTTGATACATCTCGAAGGCTAAAAGAAGAACGGCGGCCATTGTCATCTTGTCCTGAAAGAAGAAGAGTTCAAATGCTCAGCGAAATTGATCCCCAGGTGAAGGCGCTATTGGAGCAATTCCAAGCGCAGGCAGTTCAGAATCCGGATGCGGGTAAAGAGTTGTCACTGATGGAGGTGGTGACAAGAAGAAGGCAGAGTATGGAGGTTACGAAGTCTCTCGGTCTTCCGTTCGAATCGGTCGCAAAGACGAAAGACTTTGATATTTCTGGCCCGGGCGGAAATATTTCGGTTCGTCTCTATGTTCCCCTTCAGGAAGCTAAATCGTCCGCTAGTCTGCCGATCTTGGTCTATTATCATGGCGGAGCATTTGTCGCTGGAAGCCTTGATAGTCACGACACGCTACTTCGGGGTCTGGCAAATCGAGGGAAATGTCTCATCCTCTCTGTCGCTTATCGTCTTGCTCCGGAAAATCCGTATCCTGCCCCTAACGATGACGCATGGACAGCCCTTGTCTGGACTATCAGTTATGCGTCACAGATCGGAGCCGATCCGCATCGTGTCGCCGTTGGAGGCGATAGCGCAGGCGGGCTGCTGGCAGCGTTTGTAAGCCAGAAAGCGAGAGAAGAGGGTATCGGGATTCGTCTCCAGGTGTTGTTATATCCGAATCTTGATACGACGACGTCGAGCGCCTCATGGAAGACCCTCGGGAACGGAGACTATATCATTTCTCATTCCGACATGGTGGACATGTTCGATGCTTATATTCCCAAAGGAGTGGATCGTCTTAGACCGGAAGTTTCCCCGTTCTTTGCAGAGGATCTCGTCGGCCTCGCGCCAGCCCTAATTGTTACTGCGGATCACGACCCTCTTTCTGATGAGGGAGACGCATATGCAACGAAGCTGAAGCAGGCAAATGTCAAAGTGATACATATTCGCTGGACTGGGATGATTCACGGGTTCGCGTCGCTGGCGGGTGTGCTTGACGCCGGAAAAGCGATCATTGATCGAACAGCCGAGGAACTCCGTCAGGCGTTCGTCTAATCATCCCCTCGGCTACAAGGCCTTCAATTGCGCTAACAATAGCACTACTACCACCGCGAGACAGGGTGTCGCCCCTGCCTCGCGATGGACGTTAATTCTCTGTCCCCATCGAACACCTTAGCTGGACTCTAACGCCCTTATCGAATAGGTAAATATGCTTAGTCGGAAATCGTTCCTTCTCACTCTTGGCGCTGCATTGATATCCGTCCCTTTCCATGCACAGAGCGGTCCCCTTCATAAACCGACCGACGCATCGTTGACCGCATCGACTACATACACCGAACAGGAACTGGAGAAGTTGGTTCCTCTGCCGCGTCCTGAAGACGTCTCTTCTCCCGAAGCTATCATTAGAGCTCTCCATGAATCGGTGAGTGGGCCAAAGGGCGAGTGGAATCCTGACAGGTTTCGATCTCTGTTTATTCCCAATGTGTTTTTCGGATATGACGATGCCGGGAAAGATGGCACCCTTCGTATCTCCACACTATCGCTTGAAGACCTCGTTCGAGATCTTCAGCGACTTCACCGTCAGACATCTTGGTACGAAATTGCGGTTGACGTGCCTACACTGATCAAGATCAGGAGAGGCACACAGGCTACTCTGGTAACTTTGTCAGCTACAGCAATAGAGGCGCCACAGACGCCAATTCCTGAAGAAACCGAGAAGAAAACATCGTTCACCTCGATGATCTATCTAGGTAGACGGTGGTGGATCGTGAGCCATATTTATTAGATAGCTGGCAGTCCGCTCAAGAGCCAGCGATGAAACTAGCACGAGGCGGTCTCTCGTTCGCGACAATGAATCCACAGCTATGCCTTATGGATCGAAGCTCGAACCAAGGCAGATGAACGACCAGATCAGTCGCGAAAGGGAGGCAGACGGTTGCTAAGTGGTTCTCATCTTCTAAAAGAAAAGCGTATAGGTCATCATAAATGCCGAGGCTAGATCGTTCCGGTGTTCGAGCGCGAAGATGAAGTGGTCAAGTTCGTCCACTTTTCTAAAGGGCTCCCAGGGAACCCCGTAGCAGATCGGACTTAGCTCGAGTGCTGAAAGGATCTCGCGTGTCGCAGCAACAACTAAGAACCCAGTGACTCTTCACTCATTATCCGCATTCCCGTAAAGATCAGGCGATTCCGTAGATGATGGTGTCCCATTAATCAGGATGTAATCGTGCGATCTGAGGCAGAGGAACATTGGCGGCCCATTGCCTCGTTGAAAATTGAATTATTTGTCTGACTGCGCACTAATGCGACAAATGAGCACTGATCTGTAGGACAAGGCAATCCCTGCTTCTTGAAACTAGAACTATCAAAAGGGGAGCCCATCACATCTTGAATAGCATCACTCGTACACGAAGCGCTCTGACATGGATTCATCTCCGCACGCTTATCCTCGCTTCTTTGGGAAGCGCTCTGGAGTTTTATGATTTTGTCGTATTCGTGTACTTCAGCACGACTTTTGCTAAATTGTTCTTTCCGGTGACCATGCCTGATTGGTTGCGTTTGACGCAAACGTTTGGAATCTTCTCCGCTGGGTATCTGGTGCGTCCTGTCGGGGGAATTGTGATCGCCCATTTCGGCGATCGTTTGGGACGGAAACGCACGTTTGCCTTTAGTGTTCTGTTAATGGCGCTTCCGACTCTGGCGATTGGTTTACTCCCAACCTATAAGAGCATTGGGGGAGCGGCTTCGCTGCTATTGCTGCTGATGAGAATCCTCCAGGGGGCAGCAGTTGGAGGTGAGGCGCCGGGAGCATGGACTTTTGTAGCCGAACACGCGCCACCGGGAAAGCGTGGCCTCTTCATCGGTCTTCTAACGAGCGGTCTGACGATGGGGATATTCTTCGGCTCGTTGTCGGCGGCAGGGTTGAATACGTTTTGCACCCCTATACAGATCGAGGGCGGGTTATGGCGTCTGCCCTTTATCGTCGGAGGAATCTTCGGTATTGGCGCATTATTTCTTCGCAGGCAACTCAGCGAAACACCTGTATTTCTTGAAATGCAAGCGCATCGGAAGATAGCCGAAGAGTTGCCATTACGTCTTATCTTCAAACAGTATGCCAGGTCCGTCATTTCATCGATTGCTAGCACTGCAATGTTGTCGGCGACGATTGCGGTGCTGTTACTGATGACTCCAACGCTCTTGCACTCGTTCTATGCCATTCCGTTAAAAGTAGCGCAGTCTCTGAACCTGCTTACATCTCTTGTGCAAGCCGGGGCCTGCGTCGCGATTGGCCTTGCCTCCGACCGCTTTGGCGCACGTCGTCTCAGCTTGCCTCTGATCCTTCTGCTCGTGATTGCGGCTTATGGTCTCTTCCTGAGCGCTGACGGTTCTATGACGTGGAGCCTTCCCTGGTGGCATGTGTTGGCCGGTGTAGCAGCGGGGTCGGTAGTGTTGGTGCCGCTCGTTATGGAGCAGGCATTTCCTGTCGAAGTGCGATTTACCGGAGTGTCATTTGCCTATAACACCGCTCAAGCGATCGTCGGCGGACTGACGCCCTTTCTTGTCTCATTGCTGATGCACAAGGACAAACTAAGCGCTGCGCACTATCTCGCTGTGTTCAGCGCGATCGGATGGATCGGTCTTATATCCGCACCAAAATGCAAGGAGGTCTGATGAACTGCTTGTCAACGTTCACTAGATCTCCAGTTTCTATCTGGCATTCATTGAACAGATTGAGTCAATAAATTGATCTTTTCGAAAGTAATCCTCGATCGCCACGAATCGGTGGCGAAACAACATCGCTTTGGGATATGGCAGCTCGCACAATGCCTTTCGCAATACTCAAGCTCAAACGGCCTCCACTCACAGTAGTTCGGAAATCAAAATGATGCGTGCACTTTTATTCGCGATATTGGCTTGTTTCCCTTATTTCACAATGGCACAAGATCAAGCCTCCCTCAAAATAGAGACCCTTGCTCAAAACTCTTCTTCTTGGGATGGAGAACCGTATGCCCAATACCCTATCGGGAAACCTCAGATTACGGTTTTGAAAATAACGATCGCTCCCAACACGACACTGAAATGGCATTCACATCCGATGCCGAATGCAGGCTATCTGTTGTCAGGGGAACTAATAGTCGAAAAGCAGGATGGCACTCGACATCACTTTGTCGCCGGTGACACGATCGCAGAGACGGTCGGCAGCATTCATCGGGGGAAAACTGGCATTCATCCCGCAGTTCTTATTGTGTTCTATGCAGGGACGCCAGGATTGCCCCTGTCGCATTAGCTGAGATGTTTGCGATAGGAAGTCAGCAACAGTGACTTGATTCCTCGCGCTGCCACTTAGATCCCCAGTTGAAGTAGTGTCGCTTCTAACCCATATCGGTATGACGAAGTCTGAGAAGCCGATCATTTACCCAAAAAGTAGGTCTCGATGAAGAACCATTGACCTAGAAGCAGTCAGAAGTTGTCCCGTGACCGTAGCGAAGATGCGGAATGCCATAGGTTCTGGGCCAACAGAAGTTTAATTAAGGAGCATTGTGTGATCCCACATATTTCTGGCGAAATGGCTAAGGCCATGGCGGAATCCTTGGGCCTAATAAAATCCGACCAGCATCTTTTTGATACACCTGAATCCAAATGTCCAAAAGAGCGATTCATAGTTCCGCTTCTAGAGTCGCCTTTGTTCCTTCATGAACCTTCCAATCGGCTTTCCTGTTGGCGCCGCTGGCTGGCCGCCCTGCGCTCATCTGTAGGAGGAACCAAAAAGCGAGTAGAGCGGAAAAGAACGCTTTAAGCAGTCCAAGCAACGAATATTCCGTGAGCATCCGGTCAATCGATATTTCGAGTTCTACAGAAAGCGACGCTGAGAAAAATATATGTTTAATCGATCTGGAGTGGCCTTGTTCTACGCGATGTTATCGCATTGTCTCAAGGGGAGCAGTCCTATCTGGGGGCTGGTTATTGTTCTTGTCCTGCACGCCGGTGCAGTTGTTGAAGCACAGGTCCACCATCATTCGCAAGTTGGAGGAGGAGATAGGGAAGCCGCTCTTCAAAAGCTTGGGACTGTGGACATGCCGATCTCCTGTGCCGCCTCAGTGCAGACTCCATTCGAGCGTGGTATCGCGCTGCTGCATTCCTTCTGGTATGAGGAAGCGGCCAAACAGTTTCGATCTGTTGTGGCCGCGGATCCGAAGTGTTCAATGGCGTATTGGGGGATTGCCATGACGGAATGGCGGCCATTTTGGGATGGCTTGCCGCCCGAGCGTCGTGATGCCGGCCGCATCGAGATCGACAGGGCCGTTGAATTGCATCCTAAGTCTGATCGTGAACGCCGCTATGTCGCCGCGCTAAGCAGTTATCTCCATGCCGATTCAACCGAGGGAAGCGAACCGTTGCGACGATATGTCGATGCTATGGATTCTTTGTACACCGCATATCCAGAGGATGTGGAGGCACAGGCATTTTATGGTTTGGCGCTTGCATCCAACATCGGGCAGGCTGATCCGCTAGGCGATGCACGGAAGGCCATCTCGGTGCTGGAACCGGGCTTTCGGGCTCATCCAGACCATCCCGGTTTTGCACACTACATGATTCACACCTGCGATAGTCCACAGCTGGCTGGCGAAGGGCTTTTAGCGGCGGAAAAGTACGCCGCTATTGCACCATCGTCTCCGCATGCGTTGCATATGCCTGGACACATTTTTGCCCGCCTTGGTATGTGGAGAGAGGATATCGACTCCAATCTGGCGTCCGTGCGAGCTTCCGAATACGCAGAGAAACACTCACTTGGAGGTGTGACCCATGAATTCCATGCATTGGAGTTTCTCCTCTATGCATATCTGCAACAGGGCGACGATGCTAAAGCGAAATTCATCATCGATAACTTAGAGTCTACCGCTTCGCATTTACGTTCCCTTCCCGGAATAGAAAACGATGGAATGGAGCACTTTCTCACTTATTTTGAAGTTGAACTTCCCAGCATATATCACCTCGAAATGCATGAGTGGAAAGCAGTTCTGGCAATCCGTGAACCAAAAGATGCGATTCCTTCCGCCAGATACTTCCGCTCCTGGTCACAGGCGATTGCGGCAGGTCATTTGCGTGACGCCGCGACCGCCGATGCAGCAGTCGCTTTGGCTTCGCGCTGGGCGGATGAGACAGAAAAAGAGCAGAGCCCTATTGGGTTGGAGATTGCTGTCTCCCAGGCAACGATTAAGGCATGGCAAAGCTTTGCGCATCGGAAAGATGAGCAAGCCTTAGAAGAGATTAGAGTTGCGGCCGATATACAGGATCGAGTCGGGCAAGCCGAGGTCGATATTCCGGCACGAGAGATGTTTGCCGATATGCTTCTCGCTGAAAATAGACCAACCGAAGCTCTTGTTCAATATCGTGTTGCGCTGCGATTGAGCCCCAACCGATTCGATGCGCTCTACAATGCTGGACAGGCTGCCGAAGCTGCCGGAAAACCCGAAGATGCGGCCGCTTTCTATCGGCAACTCCTGAAGGTGACCAATGGTGGGGCAAACACGCTGAGGCCCGAAGTCCGTTATAGTCGCAGTTTCCTGGATCACCTGGCTGTTCACAGCAGACTTTTATACGGTCACGACCTATCGACTGAAGCTCCATAGACATCATCCCTTTGACGTGTCTATTGGCCCCACTGGGCGAATTTTCAGGTGGAGGCAACGAATAAGAGCAGGGAAAATAAACAAAACAAAAGAGACAACGTGCAATTTATTAAAAGAGACGCTGTCAGGCTTGTTTATGAAGATACGCACACTGAATTCTTACCTATGATTTTTACTCATGGTAGTGGCTTTGATCATCTCTCGTTGGCACAACAAATCAACTTCTTCAGTAGATCGCATCGTGTCATCGCCGTTGATCTTCGGGGGGATGGGATGAGTGACGCTCCCCAGCAGAACTACATCATGGCAGGGGTCGCCGATGATATTGCTTGGCCGTGCGGTAGGTTCGAGTTGGTTAAGCCTATCGTGCTCGGACATAGTATGGGAGGAGACCTAGGATTGGAGTTGCCGGCTCAGCGTCCGGAGATTCCTTCATCTCTTGCGAGGATTGAATCGGTAGTGCCTCCGCTACCCGAGTTGCTCGAACCTCTTTTGGCACAGTTTGACCGGGGCTTTCGCCGGAGCTCACTATCTTGATGCTTATCGACATTCGACGATAACAATGTGCCTCCCAACCGATGAGCGATCTTTGGATCTAATAGCTTCGATGACCGTGGAAAGACATGTTCTGGCATCAGCCCTCGCAAACCATACGACGAGCTACGATGCCACTGAAGCAGCTGTGGCTTGCCATCTTCCGATCACGTATATCTTTTCGATCATGCCGTTACCCGATTTGAACGGACTTCAGAGCCCTGTTCCACAACTCATCTATACACGTACCATCGGTTCAGGACATTTTTCGCCCTGCGAAGTACCCGGTCAAATCAATCCCATGATCTCTCAGTTCAAAAAAGTTCAAGAAAGGCAGTAGATCCATGTTTCGGAGGGTTGCCGTCGGATCCGGTCCGAAGACTTGGCGAGAGCAGCTTCTGCTAAGTCTTCGGAGCTTCAAACATCTTTGCAAGGCCTGGATCGCAAGAAGTGCAGACGGTAGAGCACGTTCAATAATATGAACTGCCTCATCCCTTGGATGGGGTTCTCGTAACTGGTCGGCAGCGCTAAGAGCAGCGTTGCGATATTTGGGGTCATGGAACGCCATATGGATTGCATTACCGAGTGTGGGCGATGCCAGTTCGGAAAGAGGCAAAACAACGGCCACATCGACTCGGGTTAGGCGCATAGCTATTCCTGGCTGCTCGCTCGCGATTGGGATCACGACTGCTGGTACGCCAAGATCAAGACAACCTAGGGCGGTGTTGAATCCCCCGTGGTGAATACAGAGACTGGCCTGCTCGAGAGGGCTTCGCTGAGGAACGTACTTCAACAGCTTGATGTTCGGTGGAATCTCCCCAAACAGGTCCGGAGACAGTCCATCATCTCCGAGGGCGATGACGGTTTGCGCGTCCAGAGGCGCACAGACGTGAACGATTGCCCGGAAAACGTGCTCAAGCCGGATTTGAATGGTCTCACATGACGCATAGATGAGTGGGCGTCCGCCGAGCCATGGCCAAGAAAATGGGGCGTATACGCTCCACGTAATAGGCAAACGTAGCAGCACCGAAGAGGGTTCCCGACGTTTGCAGGCTGACCCGGAGAGATCCTGGCAGAAATGCAGATCGAGCGAATGGCACCAATCGCATACATGCTATTCCGATTGCCTATTCCGTGTCAGGAACATTGAAGAAGACGCCCTCATGCCGATGGTTCTTGAGGGCGCGAGCAAGACAAAGTGAAGGATTTAGATGACCTGGAGTGTAGAGAGTGATAAATCCGATGCGTGCCATAAATGTTTGCCTCAGTGATGAACGGGGCTAGTTGGATCAACGGCGAATGAGTACAGCAGTCCCGACGTGATATCGTCCGGCTAATAGGCAGATTTAGAATCGATGAGATTGTTACCAGACATGGCTTACTATCCACCACCGCTTGTCCGCGTAGATCAGTGTCGTAACCAGAGCTGGACTGGACGGGAAACGATTAAGTTTGCTCGGTCCGCTAGCTTCTGAATAGGTGACAACCGCCACAATTGAATCCGCGGCAGGTTTTAAGTTTGTGACCGAGATATTGCCGATGCTTTCATACCACGGCCCGGCCTGATGTAGCTTCGCGAACTCGCCGATGAGGTCATCCAAGGTGATCGTTGACAGTCGAGCTGTTCCATCTTTTGCCTTGTCGGTGTATTCAAATTGCACATTGGGTACGCAGAGTGATCGTAACCGTTCAGGGTTCCACCTGCCTTGTGGGCCGCTTACAGCTTCATGCAAAGCGTTCACAATAGCTTCGGGTGACGAAACGTCTGCGGGCGACGGGTCCGGCACTGTCTTTCTCAACTGAACTACTGTGTAGCTAAATGTTGGAGTCGGACCGTCGGGCTGATTGTGTTCCTGTGCAGATATCGAAGGGGACAGTCCAATGGCCGTGATAAGCAGAGATAATATAGTCTTCATCGTTTTAGAGGTAAGAAATTCCTTTGTAGTCAAAACTGAGGATCAGATAATGATTGCCAGGTAAGGGGAAGATTTTCAGTGATCCAGCAAAGTGATGATATAGCTGAGTTAATTAATGCTCGCCAGCGGAAGCTGATATGCCTGTTTTAATCCTTGGCAAGCTTCCCGTATTTAATATTGCGAACATTTTGTCACGGGGGCAACGTGAAACCATTTTAACGTCTGTCCGTTAAGCGTTGCCAAAAGGATCGAAAGGGAAATCGTCTTCCCAAGAACGTTCCTATGACAGAACGGGCTTGTTGAACGACAGAAAACGGTCGATGTCTGTTCCGCGACGAAGTGCATACTGAAAAAGACTTTCAGGTTCAGATAACAAGCCAGCCATCCGACTTCTTGAGGCAAAAGTCGGATGGCTGGAGGACCGGATAGACTCTTTCCGAGGTCGAGATCTATTGTTCCAAGAACTTAAACGCCGCTGAAAAAAAGATCTTCGGTTGTTCTATCCAGGGGAAATGTCCCGACCTATCAATCGCTACGATTTTCGATTTGGTGATCCCCGCCCGAATTCTTTCTGATTCATCGAGAGGACAGGCAGGGTCCTGTCGCCCCTCTATAACCAATGTTTCGGCATTGATTTTAGTGAGATCTCCAAGCGGAGGAGCTTGAGAAACAGGCGGTGATTCAATAAATGCCTCGTTGACTGAAGCACTCATAGGACGTGTCATGGTCTTTAGAAAGGTGGGCACATCCTTTGATGGATCGTAAAAATAGAATCCCGCGCGTTCTTTAAAGTATCGTGTGAACGCTTCGTCGGTCTTTGGCGCTGGATCATCAATATGGGCGAGGTAATAAGTGAATTGCGGATCACTTTTCCGACGTTCTACTTCAGCTGTACGCACTGGATTGTCGGTTCCTTTGTATCCGAGCAGCTGCGATCCGATGAGCAGCAATTTACGAACCCGGTTTGGATAGCGTTCCGCGTAAAGAATCGCTATCGCACCGCCGTTCGAATGCCCGATAAGGTCCATCGTCTCGAGACCCCAGTAGCTTCGTAATTGTTCCAGGTCTTCCACTAAATCCCCATTGGTCAATCGATCAGTTCTGAATACCGGGCTTGAGCCGCCAGTCCCACGAGGGTCAAAGACTAGTAGTGTGAAGCGCTTCCTTAAAGGCGCTAGTCCGTTTTCGAGGTATGCCGATCCAATACCCCATCCTGGAGCCTGGACAATCACGAGTGGACCGTGTCCAGCGATGGAATAGCGAAAGCTTCGACCATTGATATGCCCGACATGTTCGCCTTCGGCGAGTCTCGTATTCCGTGCTGCAAAAGCGCTCGGGACTGAGAGCAAAAGGAAGACGATAAGTGAGGCCGTTGTCGGCCGAAGTTTGGTAGTCAAAGATTCCTCTTTCTGTGAAGGCCATCATTACGCTAGCCTCCCGTAAAGATGACAACGACCAGAGATATTTATTCCTTCTCTGCATTACCTGGTGTTGTGGGAGTCTCCGCTCGTAAACCTGTTCGTTGATGGTGGCATTGCAGCTGCCTGAACTTGATTCCGCAGCCTTTTTCTTATGCATGGGAAGACATTCCTGACGTCCAAGGACATCGCATCTCTTATTTTGGGGCAGGAATGGGTTGGGTAGAGTCTTACACGGTCAAAGATCGAATTGATAGCCGCAAGGGTAGCCTGAGCGACTTGATCTGTCACATGGCATTGGGGGATCGAGTAGTAGTTGTGGTTCCTTTCGGTCGTCGCCTCTGGACCTAACCAGAGCTGAATCTTCTGGATACAGCTGATGACACAACTAATCTCGAGTATCTTTCCAATTTACAGAAGAAGAGAAGCGCAGGCCAAATCTGATTCAGATATTTGCCGGGGTACAGTCGGGAATATGTTGGGTGGAAGGTCGCAAGAAATCTGATGAATCATTTAATTAGGTGACCTGTGTGACAGAATGACCCAATTCTGAAAGAGCTTTCTAGAACAAAACCACATAATGTCTAGGAGTAATGCCAGGCTATTGAATCAGTGCAATCAAACCCAACAAGGTCGACTTTCAATACCGATTATGCCTATTCTGCTGGTCTTGGTTGCGACATATAACCTTAATTGAGGAACGACCCTTGAACAAGCACGTTCGTTGTGCCTTCCGCTTCACCTGTCTCTTTGCCTTGTGCCTTTTCAACTTATTACCATTTGCTGATGCTCAGGGCACGACACTTGCACCTTCGAAGCGAGTCGTCATCAATTTGGGCGAGACCCCCTGGCAGTTTTCGAAGGATCAGGACCCTGCGAATGCTCAGGCACCAGGCTTTGACGACTCCGCTTGGAAGCAAGTGGGCATTCCTTATTCTGCCGACCAGTTAGACACTTTTCTCAATACCCAATCGGGAGGTGGGCAGGCTTTCCTAAGCGGTACGGTGATTTGGTATCGCAAGCACTTCCCGATGGACCCTCAGTATGCCAAGAGCAAAGTCGAAGTCGTCTTTGAGGGCGCACACACTGGCGCTCAGGTATACATCAACGGCCAATTTTTATCTGGCAACAGCGCCATCAATCCACAAGCGACACACGTTGTTGGCTTCGTGCCGTTTATCGTGGACCTCACGCCGTATCTGAAATTCGATGGGTCAGACAATGTTCTCGCAGTTCGTGTCGCTAAGAGTGCAGGTTGGTTTGAAGACCCAGGTTTCTCGGAGGCTTTCCGATTTGGACAATCTGACTCCGGGCTTTTCCGCCCAACATACATGTACATCACCGATCCGGTCCACATCCCGCAGAATATCTACGCAGGGCTAGGCACGTGGGGGACGTATGTCAATACGGTTTCTGCCAGCGACAGCACGGCGGAGGTCGAGGTTCAGACAAATGTCTTGAACGAAGGAACGGGCAATCAGGATGTTACGCTCACCACGCAGATTGTCGATGCCCAGGGAAATGTCGTGGCAACAGCGCAGGATGCGAAAACCATCCCCGCGACCGGAGTTGGAGGATTTGCTGCCCAGTCGCCAACATTTGATCAGATGCTGACCGTCAAGAATCCCACACTCTGGTATCCCAACAACAGTATCTACGGAAAGCCTTATATGTATAAGGTCTTCCATACCGTCAGCGTGAACGGTGTTGTCATCGATGCGGTGCAGAGTCCTCTTGGAATTCGGACGCTCACTTGGGACAAAGACTTTCCCTATTTCAACGGTAAACCTCAGCATCTTTGGGGAGCTTCGGGTCGATATGACTATCCAGCTCTGGGTACTTCCGTCCCAGAAGAGCAACAATGGCGTGATCTACAGCAACTCGCAGCTGCCGGCGGCAATCTCTGGCGCCCCGGGCATTCAACGTCAAGCGAAGAATTTGTGAATGCTGCAGATGCTCTGGGCATCATGATCGTTCAGCCGAGCGGGGACGGAGAGAATTCATTTCAAAATCAATGTGACGATGGCCCAACCTGTGATCGAGAGACCCTGAAAAAGGAACTGCATCGCGACATGATTGTCCGTGATCGAAACCATCCCTCGATCCTCGCGTGGGAGGCAAATAACGGTCAGATGAACACGCCGCTAGCGGTGCAGCTGAAAGCGATCGGCACACAGTGGGACAACCTGGCTCTGCGCGCGCAGTCGGATCGTACGCCCAATCCAGCCAATGGCGATATTCTGAGCTGCTCTCGGGAGGGATGCGATGTCGGCGTAAAACAGCAGTTCCCGGACAATCCCGCGTGGGGCGCTGAATATTGGGGAACGGGGACCATTCGTCAGGACTACGACAATGAACTCTCCTTCGCAGCACCATATGTCGACAGTTGGAGCCAGGGCGTCACAGCGCATGTCTTCGGATTGGCACAATGGTACTTCGCCGATTCTCCAGGAGAGACTGGCACCTATACGGATCTCACAGACCAAACCCTGGAGCGTTCGATCGGCGACTCGATGACCGACTTCAATCGTTTTCCCAGGATGCTCTACTACATCAACCAGGCGAACTGGGTTCCGTATCAGATCAAGCCTGTGGTGAAGCTCGCGAACACCTGGAACCGGACCGGGGCAATTACCGTCAATGCATTCAGCAACTGCCCTCAGGTTCGTCTGTTGATTAACGGTGTTCCCCAGGGCGCGGATCAAGTCCCTAATTCAGCGACATCAACGGCCAGCAACGACGGTGATGTTGCTGCGACGCAAAATACCACAAGTCTCGCTGGCCAGGTCCACTGGAATGTGACGTGGGCGAGCGGCACTGTAACAGCCGCATGTCTTGACTCTTTTGGCCGTACCGTTGCTACCGACCAGCAGGTAACCGCCGGCAATGCAGACCATATCGAACTGGACCTTGTTCCCGAAGTGGTTCGCCCCGACGGTTCCTCGTTTGCCATAACCGCCAATGGTTCCGATACCGCTTTCGTCGTTGCCAAAGTTGTCGATGCTAACGGTGTTGTCGTTCCAACTGCTTCGAACAGCATAACCTTTGCCGTCACGGGACCCGGAACATACATGGGAGGGACACAGCAACTTGTAACCCCGACTAAGCCGCTGGGTTATCACTCTCCTGGAGATCCGGAGCTACAGGCCGAAGGGGGGTTGCAAAAGATAGCGATCCGCAGCCAGTTCACAACAGGAACAGTCACCGTTGTCGCAACCTCCCCTGGCCTCGGTAGCGGAACAGCTTCCTACTCGATTTCACAGGCAGCGCCACAGTCCACGCCCGCGGCTACTCGCCCTTCCATCATTGCCCAACCAGTGAATGCTGCGGTCACTCTCGGTCAACCGGCACATTTTGCCGTCACTGCATCCGGTGCGTCTCCACTCAGCTTCCAGTGGATGGAGAATGGCTCCCCGATCCCCACTGCTACGGAAACCGCTCTGACTACGGAAGCGACGACAAGTGCCGACAACGGCGCGCGCTTTACGGTGGTCGTCAGCAACAGTCTGGGCGAAGCCACTTCGAGTGCGGCAACTCTCACCGTAGACACAGCAGAAGCTCCTACAATTAAAACGCAACCAATCTCGCGAACCGCCTTCGCGGGACAGACTGCCACCTTCTCGGTTATCGCCGCCGGCTCTCCTACTCTTCAATATCAGTGGTTGAAGAATGGGACTCCAATAGCGGGAGCCACAGGGTCGACTTATACAACCCCTGTGCTTACGGTTGAAGACAGCGGCGAGGTATTTGCTGTGTCGATCAAGAACCCGGTCAACACCATCGCCTCGGCGTCGGCAACCTTGACAGTTAGTGCCGCCGTTCCTCCGGCCATCGTCGCGCAGCCTGGAAATATTAGCGTTCTGCCAGGGCAGTCCGCTACTTTCGCTGTTGCAGTTCAGGGCACCACGCCTATCGCATTTCAGTGGCAGAGTGGAGGCAGCAGTATTGCGTCCAACTCCGCCAGCGTAACGAACGTGCAGAATAGCGATGGTTCAAGCACTTCTACCCTTGTCATTCCGTCTGTGGAAAACGGCAATATAGGTGCCTATACCGTTATTGCAACCAACATCGCAGGGGCGGCAACCAGCGCACCAGCTGTCCTGACACTTGCACCTCCAGGCTTTGACCTTGCGCTTGGAAAGACAGCTGTCGCCAGCAGCTACGAAGATCAACAAGCACTTCCGGCAAGCGCGGCATTCGATGGCGATGCCACCAACACTCGGTGGGGTTCCGCATTTAGCGATCCCCAGTGGCTGGAAGTTGATCTTGGTGCGGTCATGACCTTCAATCGTGTGGTCCTGAACTGGCAGAACGCCTATGCTGTCGCTTATCAGATCCAGGTGTCGGACGACAATGTTACTTGGACACCTGCTTATGATCAAAAATCTGGTTCCGGGGGAGTAGAGGACTTCACCTTCCCGACTCAGAAGGCACGCTATGTGCGGATGTTTGGCACACAGCGCGCGACCCAGTATGGATACTCTCTGTTTGAATTCTCGATCTACAACGCCGCCCTCTGTGGTCCGTCGAGCGAACGTTATACGATCAACGGGACAAATACAGGACTGTTGCTGGACAACCTGAGTGGTCTTACTTGGAGCCGTTCCGAATTCACACTTGCGGACCCTGGGGCACAGTTCACGCAAGGCAGCGCAATCGCGTATTGTGCCCAACAAGGAATGCGAATTCCAACCCGAGATGAAGCGATTGCGATCAGCGGCAGCAATGCCGCATCGTGCGCCTTCCCGAAGCCATGGAGTACATGGACATCGACCGCCGATCCGTCAGATCCTGAACGTGCCTATACAGTCTCGTCCGCAGGTGCGATCGATTTCAGCATTATCGACAATTCGCCTGGGGCGGTGGTTTGCACTCAAGGACCGACTGCGGTTGCTCCGGCGATTACTGCTCAGCCGACGAATACAACCTCGAATGTGGGGCTGGCGGCCCAGTTCAACGTTGTTGCCACAACCTCTGGTACGGCGCCAACAACCTACGAGTGGTTCAAGAACGGCGCTCCCGTCTCCGTCACCGGTGTGCCTTCCTATACCACGCCAGCCGTCTCCGATATCGACAACAATGCTCAGTTCAGTGTCACCGTGACTGGCGGCAATGGACTCAGCGCAGCCAGCACCGCGGGTGTGCTCACAGTCACCGACAATGCTCCTCCGCCGGTCGACGGTGGGGGCGGCGATCCAGGAAATACAAACAATACGGATACTGCTATTCCCGGATTTGGGTCGGGGCCCGTGCCAGTTGGCCCAAACCTGGCACTCGGCAGGCAGGTTATATCGAGCGGCGACCAGGATACCTCTTTTCCTCCGAGTCTCGCCGCAGATGGCGACCTCACCTCGCGCTGGTCATCCGCTTTTGTGGATCCCTCATGGATACAGATTGACTTGGGTTCTGTTCAGGCGATCGGACAGGTGGTTTTGCGCTGGGAGAGGTCCTTCGGAACCGTTTACCAGATTCAGACCTCAACTGACGGGCAGACGTGGAGCACGGCGTTCAATCAACCTGCTGGGAAGGGAGGAAGCGAAAACCTTGTGTTTCCGGTCGTCCATGCGCGCTTTGTCAGAATGTACGGAATCCAGCGCGCTTCTCAGTACGGGTACTCTCTGTGGGAATTTGAGGTATACGGTCCCGTCCTTCCAACGATTGTGACCCAACCCGTTAGCCAGACGGCAATCGCAGGCTCCCAGGCGCAATTCTCGGTCGTGGCAGGCGGCAACCCTCCATTTTCGTACCAGTGGTTGCGCAACGGAATTGCTATCCCGGGCGCAACCGGTGCTGCCTATACAGTTTCCGAGGTTACCTCGATGGATAGCGGTGCTGTTTTCAGCGTGACAGTGAGCAATGCCGGAGGATCGGTTACCTCCGCCAATGCCTCCCTGACCGTCACAAATCCAGTATCCGGCGTGGCCAATCTCGCACTCGGAAAGTCCGTAACCTCAAGTGGAAATGAAAATGACGGCCTAGGCCCACTAAATGCTGTGGACGGCGACCTCACTACACGTTGGTCATCCGCCTTCGTTGATCCTTCATGGCTTGAGGTTGACCTCGGCACACCGACGCTTGTAAATAAGGTTGTCTTGTACTGGGAGGCCGCATTTGGAAAGGCGTACCAGATACAGGTATCAAACGATGAACAAACCTGGACCACGGTTTACACGCAGACGGTAGGGCAGGGCGGCGTCGAGACGCTAACCTTCCCCGCCATTATCGAACGCTACATTCGCTTCAATGGCACGGAAAGAGCTACGCTGTACGGTTATTCGCTCTATGAGTTCCAGATTTATGGCGCGGATGTACCCTCAATCACATCGCAACCTCTCAGCCAAACAGTGAGTGCCGGGGATAAGGCGACCTTCACTGTTGTTGCAGGAGGTGATGGACCGTTCACATATCAGTGGCTCAGGAACGGGGTGGCAATTCCCGGTGCAACCGCGGCTAACTATACAACGCCAGTCCTGATGTCTGCAGATAATGGAAGCGTCATCACTGTCAAGGTCAGCAATGCCAATGGAGCAAGTACTTCTTCCAAGGCGATCGTGACTGTCAACGCTGGTAGCCCAACGGGATTAAACTTGGCGCTGAATCAGCCCACCAAGGAGAGTGGCAGCGAGAATGACGTCAACCTTGGCTCGGCAAACGCCGTCGATGGCAACCTCAATACACGTTGGTCATCGGCCTTCGCGGATGCCTCATGGATCGAAGTCGATCTTGGATCGCCAAGAACCATCGGGCAGGTTATTCTTCACTGGGAAAATTCTTACGGCAAGGCCTATCAGATTCAGGTCTCAAATGACGAGAAGACCTGGACCACAGCGTTTAACCAGTCCAATGGTCAGGGAGGAGTGGAGAACCTTACCTTCCCACCCGTAAGCGGACGCTACGTCCGTATGTTTGGAATAGCGCGTGCAACACCGTATGGCTACTCGCTTTACGAATTCGAGGTATATGGAGTTGGTACCGCACCGACGATCACCACGCAACCTGTGAGCCAATCCGTTGATGTAGGGGCTACGGCAACCTTTACCGTAGTTGCAGGCGGGACGGCTCCATTCACCTATCAGTGGCTTAAGAATGGTATCTCCATTTCGGGCGCCACTGCGGCGAGTTACACAACACCCGTCTTGTCAGCAACTGATAACGGGGAAGCCTACAGTGTCACAGTCGGTAATCCGAACGGTACGGTCACTTCATCGGGTGCCATTCTTACAGTCAATAACTCCGGCTCAGGCTACACGATCTATCCGGGATTTATTGGGGTCGATCTCAATAACAACACGAAGGGTGCGTGGGCTGACAACCAAATTTACGTCACGGTGATCGGGCAAGATCAAAATGGAAACTACTCTTATTTGACTCCTGACGGTACAATCGTAAACTTCACTCTCGCCGATACTTCTGCCCCTGGGCACTTGACGAAGAACGGTCAGAACTACGGTAACTATTCCTTCACGTTGGCGCAAAGCAAGCTGTTGAAGGTCCCTCCTTTCACCTCAGCCCGTGCCTATATCTCGCTGGGAGAACCATTGTATGTTCAGGTAAATGGGAATGGAATGGGTGGCGTTGCAGGCTATGCGGGACCCAACCCACAGAATGCGACCGACCCCAATATCAACACGCACTATGACTGGTACGAATTCAACAATGTCAACGGCATCTTCATCAACACGACGCAAGTTGATCAGTTCGGGCTGCCCCTGTTGCTCGATGTGTGGGGTGACGGTGGAAGCTTCCATCAGCAGGTTGGAATTACCGAGTCGGTTGCGCAAATCGATAGTGAGTTCGCTAGTGAGGTGCCAGCGCAATTCCAGCCAGCCACAATGTCCGATCTTCGCATCTTCTCGCCAGCCAAGCTCTCCATGGCCCCTGGCGGCGCGAATGCGAACTACTTCGATAACTACATCACGAGTGGCTGGGCACAATACAGCGGAACTCCACTCACGATAGCCTTGGCGAATCGTAAGTTCATTGGTACAACATCAGGACCGAAGTTCACTTTCACTGAGGTCAATCCAGTTCCGGAAAAATCTGGTGAAGTATTTGTGGTGCAGCAGCCTTCCACACAAGACATACTTGGCTGCGATGGCACCATGGCCTTGGGCACTGACCGCAGCACGGATCGTCTCACTGATGAGGACAATGAGCAAAAACAACTGGAGAATCAGATATGCTCGGCCATCAACCGCCACGTCTTTTTCGCCCCTGCGGAATGGAGCAATGTTTCAGCCTACTACGGAAGCGGACCAGCTAACTTCTACTCTCAGTTTTGGCACAAGCATTCCATAGGAGGCTTGGCATATGGCTTTTCTTATGATGACAACAACAACCAAAGCACGACGATCAATACGCCGAAGCCGGAACATATGGCATTCGGTATCGGTTGGTAAATCACACGGAGGCAAGACGCTTATCGCTGAGCGTCTTGCCGCTGTGCCCTCCTGATGCTGGATGTATCTGCTGGATGACGAACCGCCACACCAACGAATAGCTGAAGTCTGCTTGAGTGAAGAGATCCAGCTCGCCCCCCACACTCTCTCACGCTCGGAGCAGTTCGTGGAAGATGCAGGGTGACACTCGACGATCTATCCTCGGGCACGATATCCGGACTCTGCAGTATCTGACAGACTCAATCTCGATTTTTTTCGGTGGCGGGGTACACCCGTGTTGAGGCTGGAGTGCTGAAGTGAACACGGATGAAGGTCAATTCTTGCCACCTCTGAATGGACCAAGACTGACAGCGGAGGCCCCAGCGTTCCCGGATGAGGCCATAGATGGAGCTAAAGCGTCAGTATATTTCGCCACGATCGTTGTTAGGGCCACACCCCTCTCGTTGGCGAGTTATCGAAGGAGCGTGCGGAACTGGTCGACTGCATAGGTTTCCAGGTAATCCAACGCAGATCAAGAACAACAAAGGCATACAGCGTGGGGACCAGCAAGAGTGTCACGAACGTAGAAAAGAACAGTCCTCCAATTTGGGCGTAACACAGAGGCTCCCAGAGAGGGCCACCATGTGCCGCCAATGGAATAAGCGCGAAAGCGGTGGCGCCAACGGTGATCAGTCCGGGCGCAGTCTAAGCAGACCTGTGTCGAGGAGAGCCTGCACCAACGGTTCACCTTTCTCGCGTTGTTCCTCGATGTAGTCGAATAGCACGATGATGTGGCTCACGATAACCCCCATCAGACTGGCTACGCCAAGAAATGCCATAAAACCAAACGGCTGATGCATGACGTAGAGCGCCGCGAAGGCGCCTACACAGCCAAAGGGAATCGCGGCGAAGATGATAAGCGGCTTTACGACATTCCTGAACTGGAGCATCAGGGCGAGATAGATCGCGAGGACGGATACGCTCAGCGCAACGGCGAGATCCGCAAACCCGCTGTTCTACGCTTTGTACTCGCCCGCAAAGACGAACGAATAACCAGGAGGAAGGCGCGCTGACATCTTCTCGATCTGCGGCATAGCCGCGTCGAGTACGGTCGAAGCCAGTTCCCCCGAGAGCGGATAGCAGGAGATGGTGATCGCCCTCGAACGGTTGAATTGGCGCAGGACGCCCGTTTCGGAAGTTAAGTCGGTTGCGGCGATTTGCTGGAGAGGAACTCGACGCCCGTCCCGCGCCGAATATGCGTATTGATTCTGCACCTCAGAGACAAGAGCGCGATCCTGAAGAGTCGGATCGGACTTCACTAGACCCAATCCTTCCGCCAGCGCCCTTGTCATTTCTCCAGAAATATACGGAATCACAGAGTCCTCCTTGTTTCCTCCTCGTTGTGTCGAAGGCTGTGACACCGCGTACCTTTGCTACAGTTACGGCCTCGCTTGTGAGTATTTCTCAGCCGTTCGTCTCCGACATCGCGGGATAAACCCGCGAAGACGTACTCGATCCTTCGGCGTTCTAAATAGCGGAATGTTCGGAGGGCGACGTTGCTTGAGCGGCGAATCTGAATGGCACTAACGGTGAGCTGCACTATTGGTCCAGGCTTTCAATTTTGAAGTCCCAGCTATTGGGATAGTAGAAGTCCGGTTGTTCCCGCGTAGAACACAATGAGAACGGTAGCCTGAGCTCCGGCCCTCCCACGATGGACGCTCCCACTCTGTATGACACTTTTATGTAAGATTTCGCATTCGGTTATGCGTAAAACGAGTACATGGGCGTTTCGGAATGGTGTCGAGCATGATCGTTAGAGACAAAGACACTCTCCGAAGCTCGATCGATTCACACAGTCGATCTCAAGTTTTCAACCAAGGAGCATCACCATGGACAATATGCGGATTATTTTGACCTCTACGCCTCTTTCAGGTCATGTTACCCCTATGATTCAGGCGGGCCGAGTTCTACAAGACGCAGGTCATCAAGTCGCTTTTACCACTGCGGAACCATTCCGTGCCAGAGCCGAGGCGGCCGGACTCTACTTTGTGCCCGCACCGAATGGCGCGCACCTTGACTTGTCTGATCTGGACTCAGCCTACCCAGAACGCAAGAACATCCCAGTTGGTCTGGAGCGATTCACTTTTGACATAGTCAAGATTCACCTCGAGCCAATGAAGGCCCAATACCACGGGCTTTGTACTCTATTGGAGCAGTTTCCTGCGGACGTGATCCTGAGCGAGACCGGTTATCTGGGTGCACAGCCCATCGTGCTGGGAGCCCTTGGTAAGAAACGTCCAGTCGTTGCAAATTTAGGCGTCGTACCCATGCCCTTGCATCGAGATGATGGTGCTCTGTTCGGTCCTGGCCTAATGCCTGTTGCACCCGATTCACCTGAGGCTGTCGCTTATCGGAAAATGGCGAATGAGCTAGCGCCGGTTTGGAATATCCCGCTGACGGACCGAGTGAATTCAATATTGGCAGAGCTGGGAGCGACAGAACTTCCTTGTGACTTGTTTGATGCCTTGATTCGAGTGCCGGATATTCATATGCAATTGGGAGTTCGCAGTTTTGAAGTTCCGAGATCCGACCTTCCTGATACGGTGCAATTCATCGGTAATCTTCCTTCCATAGAAAATAATGGCCTTTCCGCTGATCTGCAGGCTCATGTAGATAGCGGCAAGCGTCTGGTTATCGTGACTCAGGGCACCTTGGAGAATCGAGATCTTAGCCAATTGTTAGCGCCTACAATCCGCGCCCTGGCCGAGCGTCAAGACATCATCGTAATCGCGACAACGGGCGGGCGGCCGGTGAAAGAGATAGGTATGGAATTGCCAAGCAATGCCTTCATATCAACATTTGTTCCCCTGTACGCACTTTTGAAGCACGCATCGCTTGTAGTGACAAACGGTGGATACGGTACGATCTGCTTGGCGCTCCAGCAGGGAGTTCCGTTGGTTGTTTCGGGCGAAGATGGAGACAAACCAGAGAATGGAATGCGTGTGGCCCAGGCAGGTGCAGGTATTAGCCTGGGGAAAGCGTACCCGACAGTGCAAGATTTGTCGGCTGCTATCGATACAGTGCTTCGAGAAAAGGCTTACGCCAAGCGAGTGCGAGAACTGGCCGCAGAATTTGACCAGCATAACGCCGTTGTTGAAATGGTTCAGTTAATGAAACAGGTGTCGCGCTTGAACAATGTTTCACAAATCAGTTAACAGGAGCTACAGCCATCACATAGGTGGCCGTACCCTGCAGCGATCCTCAATAAGAGAGAAGCTGTAAGCCTTCCTCGAATGCGGAGAGAAGCTGTTTCTGCGAGCTCCTCTCCGCGAGCGAAGGGAGATCTAAGCACGACACCTAAATTATATGTAGGCGCGAATCGCAAATGATCAACCGCATGAAATGGCATTAGCGCTTTCTATTGTCAACAGAGCACTGGTTCTCTATGCCGAAAATGTGAATCATCTAAGACCAGATCATCAGGCAAATCCTGGGAGAAATAAGAGGCTCCATGTCTGACGGTATGGGGCGATTACAAACAAGTAGGACATGCAACTCCAGCTTATGTTCAACCTCCCCTTGACAGAGCTTGAGTCGTAGGGGATGAAGCAGTAGCGATATATCGACTCTCTGGCTTGTGTGTTCGTAATTACGATCCGAAGTCTGAGTTCATCCAGGATCGACATCACAAGCGCGCTGAGCGTCTCCCGCGAGATGCCGTACTGGATCGTGTGAAAGACCGAGTTGACGCGGAACTCGGTAGGCACTTGATTCTCACATGCTTAAAGATGGGTGCGGGTTGTGGATTGTGGACATAGTCGTGCCTATTTCTTGCGATGGCCCCGCACTCAGATGGGTCGGAGACCGCATGAGTATCTACTGAATCAGTGCTTTGAATGAGCTGCACAACTTCTCAGGCTGAGAAACGATGACTTTGACCGACATTACGGAGGGGTATGGATTTTCCAGTCAGTTATATCTGCTATCGGCCTTTCGTAAACGTTTTGGTCTGCCGTCTGGAGCTTATCGGCGAGAACTCGGATACTAGAGATGGGCTAAAGAGCAAATCAGATGGATTGTCTACAGCCATCTAGTAGCGGCGGACTAGCTGAACCGGATCCACCGCTCTCAAGTTGTTCCTCGGCGTAGGGCGGCTCAACCGTGGGCTTAATTATCTTGGGCCAAGCATTAGATTTCGATCATATTTCTGCTCACCAAGGATTATTCACTGCGCTGAAACGGTTGAGGTCGAGCGTAGGTAAGGGATCTCCATAGCCACTCTATCGGACCGAAAAGAAACCGTCGTTGCCAGACTTGGCTGATGGTTAGATTCACAGCCCATACGGCGATAACAACATAGTGGATTTGGTAGTACTCAAGCTTGCCGTAAAGGTCCCAGGGCCCCCATACGAAAAGAAATTGGCAAAGCAGACTGGTGAAGATGTAATTGCTGAGTGCAGTCTTCCCGACGGCTGCCACGAGTGCCTGGATGCGGTACATGACCTGGCCTTTAATAATAAGGAGCAGTACCGAAAGGATTGCGAGAGCTCCAGCTTCGCGTGTGAGGTAGTAGGGGAGGAAAAGCCACTTTTCTATGGTTAGGAAGTAGAAGCCGCTCTGATAGGACTTCCATACTCCTATCAGGTAGAGCGGTTCCGCGATCCCAAATCCAACGATTGCGGTCCAGACATAAGTCGCATTGGGCTTTTCGCCTGTCAGAAAACCGTTCTTGAAAAGGCCAATTCCAATAAGCATGGTACCCAGTGCGTCGATCACAAGAAACAGTTCAACCGTTGCCGCCGGTGCCCCGGTGTATAGAAACTGGACTCGCTCAAGTACGCTCGCCAGATAAGGTTGATTGGCATCCGCCATCGCCGCATCGATGCTTTGCGGGGTTACAGTCTGCGAGTCCACACGTGCCTTCCAGGCTTTTTGAATGTCCTGTTGATCAGGACTCAGCACACCGCCTTTTCTTTCGATAGCCTCAATGCGCGCAGAATCCTTACTAAGAGAGAAATCGGATGTGGCACCAAGGAGCCCGAACATGCCGAATGTCGCGAAGACCAATGAAATCAGACTCCCGGAGAGGATCAACGTCTTAGGCTTGAGCTTGCGGCAGGGATAAAGAAACAACAGAGCTGTCAGTCCGTAACAGAAAAGAATGTCATGATGCCAGACTAGGCAAGCGTGCAGCACGCCAAGCAAGCAGAGCCACATGTTGCGACGGAGAAAGATGTCGGCTGTCTGCTCCTGTGTTCCTCTTCGACTCCCACGTTCGGCCATAAGAACAACGCCAGCGCCGAATAGCATTGCGAACAACGATCGCATCTTTCCCTCAATAAACATCCATTTAAACGTGAGAATCATGAGATTCAGATGAGAGTGGGGACCTGAAAATGCGGGTAACGGTAACCCTAGGGGAATGTCAAACATGGCCTCAGGCGTCGCGAAATCGTCAATGTTGGCCACCAGGATACCCAGTAGAGCAAACCCACGTAAGACATCAATGCTGAATATTCGTTCTTGCGCCGATGTGGGTTGTGACGGCAGGGCCGCATCGCTTAGGCGGTCATGAATCGGGGCGTTTTTCACTTGGGGCAATTTACCTTTCCCTGCGGGGCATTTGTGGAGGAATATCCGCAGGTGCAAGCGTACAGATCGCGGGTATTTGCTGAATATATCAAATATGCCGAATATGACAAATATGACGGAGTGCATATCGAGGGAAGTTTGTGGAGAAAGCCATCCTCACGACCACCGAAGTGGCAGACTTGCTCGGGATCTCCGTCCGGGCTGCCTTATCGCTTGATGAAAGATTGCTGACTTCGGATTCAATCGTATGCAAACTCCCAACCGCAATCTGCATCTGTTGGGCGCGCAGGCAGGGATCACAACGAAAGCGTCGCACTCTCAGTCTGTACTGCATCGAAAGACAGCCGACGCCTCGATGCTGATGATGCTGATGATGCGATTCATCAGCCCTTCGGACCCTCGATGGCTTTCGATTTTGTCCGTCATTCAAGAACATCTGACGGAAGACAATCTGGTCTATCGCTAAGGGGGCGATTCTGATGGCATTGACGGCCGTGAAGGCAGCTTTATTGCCTGTTCGTTTTGGCTTCACCAGCCATCAAAGTTCAATCTGCGAGATGCCCCTTTCATAGCAAGCGGCGATCTTCTTCAAAGTCGGATCGGAGAGCACCCTGCCCACGGCCGTAGCGCAGTATGCCGCAACAGCCATTCCCCTGTTGCGTGTCACGGAGGCCGGGGCGGATTGTCCCAGGAAAGGATGATACTCGATTTGATTCATACAACCGCACTGCCTACCGCAGCAAGCCTCTATTGGAGTTGCTGACCCCAACATGCCTGACTTTACCAGCCTCAATCACAGCATTCAACGCGCTGAAGTTGATCGGCTAGCCGAGCAGCATCGGAGAGCCAATGCGGGGAAAGCAGATCGATGTAGGCGATGTGAAGTGAACGAAAGCTTTCATCGACCGATCGTACAAATCTGGAAGGGTGGAATTTGCGATCCAGACCTTCGTCGTGATGAAGACTTCCGTGCGGGAATGCCGGACAGCATCATTTCTCTCTCCAACCGCACTTTCGTTCCCATAGACTTGCCCGGTATCGAAGGGGCGAAATCCCGCTTTCAAGGCTGCTTGTATCATTCTCACTAGACTGGGCCCGTGCATGACGTAGGTGCCGTAGCCCAGCGTTGGAATTGCGGCGCCGTTGGCAGAGAGGCTGGAGGCGAGAGGCGCTGTACTTTTGATCGACATACTTACCTCGCGTGGATGCTTCGTAGTTTGTTTAGGCGACAGAGACCGATCGAACCATCACTAAGCAAGCATGGGAGCTGGTTCTACGTGCTTACGAATCCGCGGAGCCACGCGGGTTCCGAGAAGTTCAATCGCGTGCATTCGTTTCACGTGCGGAAGGGACGCGATACTCATCTGGAAACTCAGTCGCGAGATACCTCCCAGGGCTTCGCTGAATGCAATGAGCTTGTCCGCAACGATATTTGGGTCGCTGACCAGTATGGCACCCTTCGGCTTCCGCAGTGCCTCAAACTGGGAGCGGGTGACGGGAGGCCAGCCACGTTCTCTCCCGATCTCGGTAAATGACTGCGCGTACCCCGGGAAGAACTCATCTGCGGCCTGCTGATCGGTGTCGGCAACATAACCAAGGGCATGCACGCCAACCTTTAGCTTCTCCGGACTGTGCCCGGCATGCCGGCCTGCTTCCCGATAAAGATCGACCAAAGGACGGAAGCGGTGCGGCTCGCCCCCGATGATGGCAACCATAAGGGGAAGGCCAAGTCTTCCGGCACGCTCGAAGGAAGCCGGCGTCCCACCGACACCGAGCCAGACGGGTAGCGGGTTCTGCAGTGGGCGAGGATAGACGGCTTGACCGCTGAGTGGAGGCCGATGTTTTCCCGACCAGTGGACACGAGTGTTCTCGCGAAGAGCGAGAAGCAGGTTGAGTTTGTCGGCAAAGAGAGAATCGTAATCTCGGAGGTCGAGCCCGAAGAGGGGGTAGGCTTCGACGAACGATCCGCGTCCCACAATCATCTCCACACGGCCTCTCGAAAGCAGGTCGATAGTGGCAAACTGCTGAAACACGCGGACTGGGTCGTTCGCGCTTAGAACCGTTACCGCACTGGTAAGGCGAATGTGTTTCGTCTTTATTGCGGCAGCAGCAAGGAGGGTCTCGGGGGCCGAATCCAGAAACTCCGCCCTGTGATGTTCGCCAATCCCGAATACGTCCAAGCCAACCTCATCCGCGAGGACAATCTCCTCAATCAGGTGATTTAGGCGATCTGAAGGAGAGAGATTCTGGCCCGTGAGGGCATCGGGGACAGAGGCTACAAAGCTATCGATTCCAATCTGCATTTCGAGATCCTCCAAATTCCTGCGCCTGCCTTCTTAGGAGGCGGCCACAGGTTCCGACACGGGTTGGGTGACAGGATGGACGAGCGGGGTTAGTAGCCCGACGACGCCGTCCGCGATCCCCTCGGCAGGACAACGATTCGGCCTTAGAACCCACTCTTTGGCCGCTCCATACAGCGCCCAACTCACAATGTTCGCAACCGTCTCCTGGGAAACTGGGCCTTGCCACGGTTGCTCCTGTTGTTTCAATCCGTCGAAGGACATCTTCTGGACAACGGCAATGATGGCGGACTCCATGTGAGGATCCATGGGGCGCCCTTGCCGTGCGGGATCTCCCATCGCCGCGAGGAGATAGTCACATATTCCAAGCAGGATCGCGCGCAGGGCGGAGGCGCAGGTTCCATCAAAGCTGACACCTCGCTCCTCCAATAGCCTGAGGAACCGGGTTGCCGTCATGCATTCCAGCAGAGCGTATTTATCGTCGTAGTGCGCGTAAAAGGTACCTCGGTTCAGCGTCGCTTCGTCGGTCAGATCCTGGACGGAGATCTCGTCGAAGTTCTTCTTTTGGAGCAACCGGAGCAGGGCTTCTTGCAATAGGAGGCGAGTCCTCTTGATGCGTGGGTCGAGATTTTTGTGTTCGGACTCGGTCATTCGGGTTCTCTCATTCTCATCTTTCGTATTCTTTTTATTCTAAGAAAAGAATCAGCTGTTGGATAGTGAACATCTGTTGGTTATATAACGAACAGTCGTCGGTTATCCGTCTACTGTTGATTATCAAATGTGTGGTTTGGGTTCAAAACTATCAGCGCCACCTTCAGCCGAGGATTTCCATGAAAATAAAGATGTTAGCCACGGTATTGATTATCTCCACTGCCTCGACAGTCTCGGCATTTGGCCAGAGCACCACTTGGAGCATTGATCCGGCTCACACCCAGGCTACGTTCGAGGCCCGCCACCTCTCGATGACGAATGTGCGCGGCGGAATGAGCAAGCTCACTGGAACGGTCATTTGGGATCCCAAAGATTCTACGAAAGACAGCGTGAAAGCTGTTTTGACCGCAACCACAATCAACACGGGAAGCAACTACCGCGACGGGTATTTGAAGGGCGGAGACTTCTTCGATGTGCAGAAGTTTCCGACCTCGATCTTCAAACCAACCTCTGTAACCCCTTCCGGGAACGAATTGAAGGTAACAGGAAATCTGACCATGGCGGGAGTCACGAAGCCCGTCGTGCTCGACGTGACTGGCCCGACGTTGCTGCAGAAGGGAATGGAAGGCGGCCTGGTCAGTGGCCTCGAAGCCACCACGACCTTCGGGCGAAGCGACTTCAACTTCGGCAGCAAGTATCCGAATGCAATGGTAAGCGACGAAGTGAAGATCACCATTGACCTTGAGGTGGGGCAAAAGTAGCCATGGCAAATATTCTCAATCGGCTATTCGGGCGAGACAAATCCGGCAGCTCGCTAAAACAACCAACGGGACCAACAAACCTCAAGAAGGGATTATCCATGCCTACGCTTCTGAAAATCGATGTCAGCACCCGCGGCGACTACTCTGTCTCCCGCAGGCTCTCAAACCAGTTTGTCGAGCAGTGGAAGCTGACTCATGCCAACGGCAAGGTGATTGAGCGTGACCTCGCCAAGACCGAACTCCCTCATGTGGAGCTTCCATGGATCATGGCTGCCTACAGCGATCCATCCACGCACAACGAAGAGCAAAAGGCCGCTCTCAAGATTGGAGATGACTTGATTTCTGAATTGGAGGCGGCTGATGAGTGGCTGATTGCAACTCCAATGTATAACTTCGCAGTGCCTGGAAAGCTGAAGACCTATATCGACCATATCGTCCGTATCGGAAAGACATTCAACGCCAATGCGGACGGCAGCTACACCGGCCTGGTCACCGGCAAGAAGGCCACTGTGATCATCTCCAGCGCGGGGGAATATCTGCCCGGCACGCCGACCGAGGGATATGACGCGGAGAAGCCTTACCTGCGTGCGATCCTCGGCTTCATTGGTGTCACCGATGTGAACTTCATCCAGGCCGGATCGACCTGGAAGATCGATCGCGGTGTTGAGAAGCCCGAAGACTTCCTCGCCGCATTCTCAGAACAGGTGACTGCGGCAGCAGGCAAAGTCTAGTTTCCCTATATACGGTGGACGCCGCCAGCGGTCCACCGTATCCCGCGAAATCCCATGTTTCTTACTCAATTGCAAAGGACAAATCGCCATGAAACTCACTTCCACCATCGCACGGATTCTTCTCGGCGTGCTCTTCCTCGTCTTCGGCCTCAACGGATTCCTGCAGTTCATCAAACTGCCTCCCCCCACGGGAGCTGCGGCGCAGTTCATGGGGGCCCTCTTTGTCTCTCATGAGATCGTTGTCATCATGGCCCTCCAGGTGATCGTCGGCGTGCTGCTCCTTGTGAACCGTTTCGTGCCGCTGGCGCTATTCCTGTTGGCGCCCGTGATCGTCAACATCGTCCTCTTTCATGCCTTCATGGCGCCAGAAGGCCTACCGATGGCATTGATTGCCTCAGTCCTCTGGGTTCTTACCGCACTCAGCGTTCGAGGGGTGTTCAAAGAGCTGGTTCAACCTCGGACAACAGACTCCGTTGCCGCATAAGTTCCACCTATGGAAGGTCACGGGGCGTCACCGCGGCGCGCCTCATAAAAGAAACGAGGAGGATTGAAAGATGATTAAACTCAAACCCTATGCAGAGATTGGTGGCCTAGACTCCGGATGGCTCAAAGCCAAGCATCATTTCGCAATCGGACATTATGGGAATCCGATTCACGGCCCTGTGGGCAATCTTTATGTCTTCAATGATGACGAGATCGCGCCCCATTCCGGTTTCGGCCTTCATCATCATTCGAATGTTGAGGTCATCACCTATGTGCGTGAAGGCGTCGTAACGCACGAGGACAATCTAGGGAACAAAGGCTATATCCCCGCGGGAGATGTACAGGTCATGAGTGCCGGTACCGGCATCGGTCATTCGGAGCGAAACGACGAGACGATCCCAGCGCGGCTATTTCAGATATGGCTTACCCCCAGGCAGCCGGGCGGCACGCCACAGTGGGGCTCTAAGCAGTTCCCGAGGGCAGATCGATCCGGACAATTCGTTACTCTCGCGAGCGGCAGGTCCGCGAGCGATGCTCTTCCCATTCGCACAGACGCCGAAGTATTAGGGGCGATTTTCGCGGGAGGGACAATCCTCGAGTACACGATACCGAAGGACGATGTCGCGTACCTCGTCCCCGCTACCGGGAGTTTGAATGTTAATGGTGTACATGTGAGAGCCAGAGATGGACTCGTTATTCAAGACGAGACTTCCGTTCGAATCGAGGCTCTGGTGAACGCAGAAGTTGTGCTTATTGTGACAGCATCGCGACGCTAATTGAATCCGCCATTCGATCGGAGATGATCATTTGAAACTCATAGAAGTATTTTCCCGCGCGGTCACTCTCTGTGCCTTGGGCCCGCTCCCAACCCCGTGCCAGGTCCACCGGGGCAGAACGCAAAGAGTTGCTGAGCATTCGCTAACTCGTATGGGACAGCTTGTTCAACAATGATCAAAGGCAATGCGGCAATTAATTGCCGATGACTTCGTGGCAATCTATCCAGCAGCGTGTCCTTGGTCGAACAAGAGAGAATTTCTGGCCGGCGCACAGGGATTTGCTAAGCATCAGCTTAAACAGCGTGGGCTTCGTGGACCGAGCCCACGCTGCCTTCTGCCCGAGTCCCTGACCTGACTCATCCCTTCACCGTCGCAGTCCGTTGGATCAGCGAGACGACGAACTCAAGGAACGCACGTGTCTTGGCTGGCAGGTGACTGCGAGATGGGTAAAGGGCATAGAGCGGAAAATTCTCATCGGACCAATCCGGAAAAAGCTCGATCAGTTGTCCGCTTGCCAATAAATTTTCGCAGCCAAGTTCCATGACCTGTGCTATTCCATATCCGGAAAGGCAAATCCGGTGCATGGTCAATACGTCGCTCACCATGAGTTGTCCTCCGGTTGCGACGCCCAGCATTTTTCGACCTTTATGGAACTCCCATTGAAATGGCCTGCTTGCTTCGGGATCACGGAAGTCGATCAGGGTATGCCCTCCGCTGTTGAGTTCCTCGGGCGAGTGTGGCTTCCCGCGCCGTTTGATATAGCCGGGCGTAGCGACGGTGACGATGCGAGTGTCGAGAAGTTTGCGGGCTATATGTGTGGAGGGGCGGGGCGTACCGAAGCGAATGGCAAGATCGAATCCCTCCGCAACCATATCGCCCATCTGTTCGCGGGTAATCATTTCGAGTTGAAGTTCTGGATGGCCTTCGAGAAATTTTCTCAACTGAGGCCCGAGAATGAGTTGGGCAAAAAAGGGGTGGATGTTCACCCTAAGTCTACCCCTCACAACTGCTTTACCTTCGGCGACAGACGCTACAGCGTCCTCCAGGCCCGTCAGCAGAGGAACAACTTGCTCATAGAGGCGTCTTCCATCGTCAGTGAGAACTACGGAACGAGTCGTACGTTCCAGAAGTCGGGTCCCCATCCTTGCCTCCAATCGAGCCATGGCCCGACTGACGCCCGACTGAGTCATATTCAATGATCGGCCAGCGCCGGCGAAAGTTCCATTTTGAACAATCGCTGAAAGTACGCTCATTCCGTTCAGTACTCGTTCGTCGAAACTCATGATTCATGCCTTTCGGTCATTTCCAGAATGACATTGATGATGCCGCAAAATCAAGCGGCCTGACATCTGATTGCTAGATGCGAGAAGCCCCGCACTTTTCCAAGGCTTAACAGGCGCTGTTTGCGGCGGCTCGAATTTAGGAATGACATCAGCCCACAGGCCGATGGTGGAGATCCGAGTATGTGGATTGTAAAACTAGCGCTAAACCGACCGTATACGTTCATCGTAGCCTCGATCCTTATTTTGGTTCTCGGCTTCACCTCTCTTGCTACAACACCGACCGACATTTTTCCCAGCATCGATATACCCGTCGTAACGATTATCTGGTCATACTCGGGACTTTCCGCCAAGGAGATGGAGAATCGAATCACGACGTATAGCGAATTCGTTATGGCCAATGTCAATGACATCAAGTCGATCGATTCGCAGACTGTAACGGGCGCGAGCGTTATCAGGATCTCGTTTCAGCCTCAGGTACACATCGACGCGGCGATGGCTCAGATCGACGCCTCGGTGAATGGAATCCGATTTCGAATGCCCCCGGGGGTGAATCCGCCGTGGATTGTGCGGTTCAGCGCATCCACTGTGCCGATCATTCAACTCTCGTTGTCCAGCGACACACTTTCAGAATCGGAATTGTACGACTACGGTCTATTTCGAGTCCGTCAACAACTGTCGACCGTCCCTGGAACCCTATTGCCGACTCCCTATGGCGGCGTAGCCCGGCAGATCATGGTGGACATGGACCAGTCGTCGATGCAGGCAAAAGGCATCACGGCGATCGATGTGACGAACGCAATCAACGCCCAAAACGTCACGCTACCCTCGGGTACAACGAAAATGGGATCCCATGAGTACACCGTCAGTACGAATTCCAGCCCGGTAGACGCTCTCACTCTGAATGATGTGCCGGTAAAGACCGTTAATGGATCCCTGGTCTACATGAGGGATATCGCCCATGTCCGCGACGGGTGGGCAGTCCAAGACAACGTCTCCCGAGCGGACGGAAAACCAAACGTCCTCCTCTCAGTGATGAAGGTTGGCTCGGTTTCCACCCTAGATATCGTGAATCAGATCAAGAACGATGTCCTGCCGATTTCGCGCCGCGCAGCGCCAAAAGGGATGAAGATCAGGGAACTTTTCGATCAGTCGCTCTTCGTGAGGGCATCAATTACGGGAGTGCTTCGGGAAGGTGTCATCGCGGCATCGCTAACGGCACTCATGATTCTTCTGTTCCTTGGAAGCTGGCGCAGTACTCTCATCATTGCCATATCCATTCCTCTCTCGATTCTGAGCTCGATCATCGCGCTGAGTGCGATGGGAGAGACGATGAACACGATGACGCTTGGAGGCCTTGCGCTCGCGATCGGAATTCTCGTCGACGACGCGACGGTCACAATCGAAAACATCCATCGACACATGGAAGACCAGCCGCTTAGGGAAGCAGTATTGATCGGCGCTGCAGAGATTGCGACCCCGACATTCGTTTCGACGCTGACCATTTGCATCGTTTTCGTGTCTGTTGTCTTTCTCACGGGGCCAGCAAAGTACTTATTCACTCCCATGGCACTGGCGGTCGTCTTTGCCATGATGGCGTCCTATCTGCTCTCGAGGACCTTGGTGCCGGTGTTGGTGAACTTCCTGCTTGCGTCCGAGCATTTGTCTGGGCATGGCGAGCAATCGAAGGATTTAGAAGACGCTCACTATTCGATCTTCCGGCGGATTCATGGCCGTTTCAACCAGGGGTATTTCTGGGTGCAAGATCGCTATACGGAGTCTCTCCGAATCTTTCTCGCGAACCGAAAGAAAGCACTCATCGCTTCTGTCGCAGTCATGGCAAGTGCGTTTGTACTACTTCCGTTCATCGGCAGAGACTTCTTTCCCTCTGTCGATGCAGGACAGATTCGATTGCACGTAAGAGCTCAGCCCGGCACGCGAATTGAGACAACCAAAGTCCTGTTCAGTGAAGTTGAAGAGCACATCCGGAAGATAATTCCATCCGACCAATTCGATCTGATTATCGACAACATCGGCCTGAGCCACGAGACATACAACTATGCCTTCGGAGGAGGAGCAACGATTAGCAGCGCAGACGGAGAAATCCTGATTGCGCTCAACGAAAAGCATCATGCTCCGAGTGAGCGTTATGTCAAAGAGCTGCGCTCTCAATTACAGAAGCAGTTTCCTGATCTCACGTTTTTCTTCCAGCCCGCTGACATCGTTACACAGATTCTGAACTTTGGCCTTCCATCTCCCATCGACATTCAGGTGCAAGGATATGACCCTGGAAATTACGAAATTGCACGTAGAGTGCGAGACAAAGTCGCGGGTGTTCGGGGGTTAGTAGATGTTCATCTGCATCAGGTAGTCAATGCGCCGGACATCCATTTAGACATCGATCGTATAAAAGCCGCGCAGTTCGGTTTGACGGAACAAGACGTAGCAAACAGCATTTTTATTTCGCTCAGCTCGAGCACAGCGGTTCTGCCCAACTTCTGGCTCGATCCAAAGATGGGAATCACATACTACGTCGCGGCACAGACGCCCCAGTATCGGATGAACTCCATCAACGCTCTCGAGAACACGCCGATTCCCATCCGGACGGTCAACAATCGAAGCGAGCTTCTGAGCAACATGGCGACGATCAAGCCTTCCGTGTTACCGGTCGTCCTGAATCATCACAATGCGGCACCGGTCTTTGATGTGTATGCCAACACGCAGGACACCGACCTTGGCTCCGTCTCGGCGCGCGTGCAGCAAATTGTCAAGCAGGAGAGCAAGTCCCTACCACCTGGCACGTCGATCGTAGTGCGCGGACAAGTCGAAAGTATGAACGAAGCCTTCACAAGATTGGGGATAGGACTGGCTTTTGCCGCGTTGCTGGTTTATTTGCTCATGGTCGTGAACTACCAGAGCTGGGCGGCTCCGTTCGTAATCATCTGTGCATTGCCAGGCGTCTTTTGCGGTATTGTGTGGGCCCTCTTCTTAACCCAAACTACCTTCAATGTCCCGAGCCTCATGGGAGCGATTATGTCGATCGGCGTCGCAACTGCGAACTCGATTCTTCTCGTAACGTTCGCAAATGGTCTGCTCAAGGACGGCACGCCTGCTTCCGAAGCGGTGGTCACGGCAGGCTTTACACGACTCCGCCCGATCGTCATGACTGCCTTTGCAATGATCGTCGGGATGCTGCCTATGGCTCTGGGATTGGGTGAAGGTGGAGAGCAGAATGCGCCACTCGCACGCGCCGTCATCGGTGGTCTGACGATGGCAACGTTTGCGACCTTGTTTTTTGTTCCGCTCATGTTCAGTTTCGTTCATTCAGGTCACAGCACATCACAGGAGATCGCATGACACACCAAGTCGTCACCAAATCGCCCCAGCAACGACATGCAGCAGCTTCCGGCAGCAAATTGAGGATTTTAGGCGGTGCTGTAGTTCTGACCGCTCTCCTCGCCATAGGCACAATGCCTCGTGTCTTTCGCAACCGCGAGGCTCTCGCAGCCACCAATGAATCTCAGATAACGCATCCACTGGTTTCTATTCTGCATCCCCGAAAGGGACAGGCAACGTCCGAGTTGCTGCTGCCCGGCAATGTCGAACCTCTCTATTCTGCTGCAATCTACGCTCGAACCGACGGCTACCTGCAAAAGAGGTTTGTGGACATCGGTTCCAAAGTGAAGGCTGGGGAACTTGTTGCGGTGATTGCTTCTCCTGAGGTAGACCAGCAACTGCAGCAGGCTCGCAGCACGCTCGCTCAATCTATAGGCGCTCTGCAACAGGCCAAGGCAGCTCTGCAACAGGCTAAGGCGAATCAGGAACTTGCACGCCTCACCAAAGAACGGGATCTCCCTTTGGGAGAGCAGCATGCGATCTCTCAACAGATCGTGGACGAGGCTGTACAGGCTTTCGATGCCAGGGCTGCCGATGTATCCGCTGCGAATGCGAATATTGTGGCGTCGGAGGCCAACGTCACGGCGAACCAGGCGAATGTGGCCAGACTACTTCAACTACAGAGTTTTGAGAGGATCGTCGCACCCTTCGAAGGTGTGATCACTGCGCGAAACGTTGAGCAGGGTGACCTGATCACGACGGGAAGCGCCGGACAGGGACGAGCCCTATTCAATATTGCTCAGAGCGGAACACTTCGTATCCAGGTTGATGTTCCGCAGTCTCAGGCGGTGAATATACAGGATGGGCAGACCGCTATGCTCTCCGTAAAAGAACGTCTTGGCCGGGAGTACACCGGAACGGTCGTGAGAAATGCGAATTCGCTCGATAGTGCTGCCCGAACAATGCGTGCGGAAGTGCAACTCGACAATCGCGATGGGTCTTTACTTCCAGGCATGTATGCCGATGTGAAGTTCACTCTCGCGGAGCCACGAACCTCCCTGATCGTTCCGACCAGTTCTCTTGTCATCGAGCCAAACGGTATGCATGTTGTGGCAGTTCAGAGTGGCAATAAACTCCGTTTTCTGCCGGTCGTACTGGGGAAGGATCTCGGAACCGACGTAGAGATACTCAGCGGTATTCGCCCGGAAGACGCGATTGTCTCTAGCCCGGGAGATCTGCTTCATGATGGTCAAACTGTTCAGGTTCGGTGAGGTACATATAATGATCAAGCTCCAAGGGCATATTACGAATGATCTCGTGAGAAAGGCAGGGAGGGTCGTTCTGTCGATCTCATTGTTCGGGTCCCTCGTCGGCTGCAACGTTGGGCCTAACTACAAACGACCGCTTGCAGATATTCCAGCTGGGTACCGCGGTAAACTTGCTCCCGAAATTGCGGAATCGATACCCGCTCCCTCATTTGCCGACGAACAGTGGGCCAGCATTTTCAAAGATGCGGTGCTGGAACGGCTGGTAAAGGAGGCGCTCACAAACAACCTTGATCTCCGGATCGCAGCGCAACGAATCCTCGAAGCCCGCGCCGAAGTTGGTGTCGTGAGATCGCAGCAGTTTCCTACTGTATCCGGCGGCGGAAACTACAGCGCGGAGCAGCTCCCGCCGCCTCTCGCCGGCAAGAACAGCGATGGAAGGACGGGGAATAGGTTCTTTAACGGAGGTGGTCCGAGTGCCTCTGCAGCCTGGAACCTTGACTTCTGGGGGCTCTATCGTCGGCAGACAGAGGCGGCACGGGCCGAGATGTTGGCAAGTACATGGGGGCAACGGGCGACCCAGACAGCGCTCGTACAGGATGTTGCTGTGTCCTACTTTGATCTGCGTAGCTTGGATAGCCAATTGGAGATCACACGCAGCACGATCGAAGCCCGGGAAAACTCAGTGAAACTAATACAGGCGCTCCAAAAAGGAGGCGCGGCATCCCTTGAGGATCTCCGGCAGGCGGAGGAGCTTCTTCATGCTGCGCAGGCGAACTTTCCAGAACTGAGGCGACAAATTGCTGTACGTGAGAACGCGCTCAGTATCTTGTTGGGACATAACCCAGGCTCAATCCAGCGCGGTCTTTCGATTGCAGAACAACCGCACCCAGAACAGGTTCCCGTTGGAATCCCCTCTGAATTGCTGGAACGTCGACCGGACGTGCAGGAGGCTGAACAGAGGCTTGTTGCTGCTAACGCGCGCATCGGCGTCGCCCGGGCACAATTTTTTCCCCAGATATCCCTGACAAGCCTCGGTGGGGCTGCGAGCAATCAACTTAATTCAATCTTTAAGGGGCCAGCAACGTACTGGTATGCCGCCGGATCGATCACGCAGCCCATCTTTGATGGGGGGCGGATCCGCAGCAACTATCGGCTGTCACAATCGCAGGAACAGGAGATGGTTCTTACGTACCAAAGGACAATCCTCAATGCTCTCCGGGATGTATCTGATTCGCTTGTCGCTTATTCCGAGACCCGCGAACATCGGGAGCGCCAGGCAGAGCAGGTCGAGTCGGCCGCCGATGCAGTTCGCTTGGCAAAGCTACGGTATTCAGGGGGGAACTCCAGCTATCTTGAGGTTCTGACGACGGACACGGACCTCTATTCGGCACAACTACAGCTTGTACAGGCTCAGGAGAGAGAAGCCAGTTCGCTGGTTGAACTCTACGCGGCGCTCGGTGGTGGGTGGCGCTGACAGGTGCAAAAGTCGCATGTCGAACGCCTGAATCTGCTTCGGCAGGAAGCGTTCGCTCGAGTCTTCTTCATTGATGACTACGTGTCATTCGTGAAATGACACATGGGTTTGCATTGCATCAATGTTTGAGACATCACATACGAGTACGAGATGTTCAACGGAGGTCAAAAGATGTTTGCTGTCGTCGGTGTATCGGGTCAGGTCGGAGGTGCGGTGGCCCACACGCTCCTCGCGAAAGGAAAAACCGTCCGCGCAGTCGTGCGTGATGAGGAAAAAGGCGAACCTTGGAAAGCACTAGGCTGTGAGATTGCAGTCGCCGATCTCAATTCGCCGTACGCATTGGTGGCTGCGTTCGCTGACACTGAAGGGGTCTTCGTGATGCTGCCGCCAAACTTTGATCCTTCGCCGGATTTCAAAGAAGTAAGGTCGATTGTTCACTCGATCCGCTGGGCGCTCGATAATGCCAACCCGCAGCGTATCGTTGCATTGTCCTCAATCGGGGCCCAATCAGAAAAGCCCAACCTGCTGAGCCAACTTCATCTGCTGGAGCATGAACTCGGCACCCTAGCGACGCCACTCGTATTTTTGAGGCCCGGCTGGTTCATGGAGAACTACATCTGGCAACTCGGGAATGCGCAGGAAACGGGAGTCATCTCCAACTTTCTTCAACCGGGCGACAAGCCACTCCCGATGGTGGCGACCGCCGATGTTGGTCAAACCGCTGCCGAGCTCTTGCTCGAGACGTGGCCCGGACAGAGGATCGTCGAGCTCGAAGGAGCGAAGCGACTCAGCCCTCGCGAGATCGCCTCGACCCTTGCTGAGATTCTTGGCCATAGTGTGCAACTGCACGACGTGCCGCGTAATGCGTGGGAATCCGTATTCGCTTCTACGGGGATGAAGAACCCGGCACCTCGTATCCAGATGTTGGACGGGTTCAACGAGGGATGGATTGATTTCGAAAGTGGGGAGGCGCACACCCGTAAGGGAACAACCTCCTTCGAGACTGTCATCAGGTCGTTTCTCGCTAAAACGGAACGTCGCTGAGGCTCGTCAAGTGGACGAGTCCAAACGCTTCAAAAACTAGAAATGAGGACACTGTTATGAGCAACAACGGTCAGAAAATTGCATTTATCTCGGGCGCGAACAGAGGCTTGGGGCTGGAAACGGCACGTGAGCTTGGTCTGGCAGGCGTTAAAGTCGTCATGGGATCGAGAAACCCAACCGCCGGTGACCATGCAGCTAGCGAGTTGCGTAATCAGGGAATCGATGCGGAAGCGATCAAGTTCGACTTGGTGAACAAAGGGGATCACGGTCTGCTTTATGAGTATCTGAAGACTCGGTATGGCCGACTCGACATTCTTGTGAACAATGCAGCATTCACGCTCGAGGGGAATGCATCGGATCTCGGTCCGCACAACACCGTGCTAACTGTCGGGATCGAAGGATTGCGAGAGACCTATGACGTAAACTTCTTCAACGTCTATGATCTGACCCTTACTCTCTTGCCTCTGCTTCGTTTGTCGCAGGCTGGCCGCATCGTTAACGTATCGAGCATTCTCGGCTCGCTGACACTCCATGCCGACCCGCAGTCGCCGCTTGTCTCCGAATACAAATCCTTCGCCTACGGAAGCTCCAAAACCGCATTGAACGCATTCACGATCTACCTCGCACATGCCCTCCGTGATACGCCCATCAAAGTAAATTCAGCTCATCCGGGCTGGGTCAAGACTGACCTTGGGGGAAGCAATGCCACCTTGGAGTTGAGTGAGGGCGGAAAAACGAGTGCAGCACTCGCACTTCTTGACGAAAATGGTCCAACAGGGAAGTTCATGCACTTCGGAGAGACTATCCCTTGGTAACACTGTTGACCTGAATTGAGAGAACGCATCGTAGGCGAACAAATGGACAGGGGGTGACGGATACTGCATAGCCCGATATAGGGCTTGCAGTGTTGGCTGCCACCATAGATCCGCACATGCGGCCGAAGGAGACAATCAGATGGCAAGAGTCATTATTACAGGTTCATCGGACGGGCTTGGCCTTATGGCAGCTGAACTCTTATTGAAGCAGGGGCATGCAGTCGTTCTACACGCTCGGAACAATGAGAGAGGCGAACAGGCGCTTGCCACCCTTCCTTCTGCCGAGGCAGTTGTAATCGGGGATCTCTCAAGCATTGCCCAAACGAAGAGCGTCGCCGACCAGGTGAATAAACTGGGTTTTTTCGATGCGGTAATACACAATGCGGCTGTAGGCTATCGAGAACCGGCTCGAAAGATTACGAAGGATGGTCTTGCGCACGTGTTTGCGATCAACACGCTGGCGCCGTACATATTGACGGCACTGATCCGCAAACCTAAGAGACTCGTCTACGTGAGCTCAAAGCTCCACTTAGACGGCGATGGCAGTTTGCAAGACCTTCTTTGGGAAAAACGCCGCTGGGATGGAACACAGGCATATTCGGACAGCAAATTGCACAACGTACTGCTCGGTTTCGCCGTTGCCCGACTTTGGCCGGATGTGCTCAGCAACGCGCTTGAACCGGGGTGGGTTGCCACAAAGATGGGCGGACCATCAGCGCCAGACGATCTGGATCTGGCGTATCGTACTCAGGCGTGGCTAGCTGTAAGTGAGGAGCCCGGTGCGAAAGTTACCGGGCAATACTTTTATCACGGTCTGCTTCGCCCTCCTGCTCCGGTGACACATGACAGGCGCTGCCAAGATGAATTACTGGAGGCTTGCAAGCTCTATTCCGGGGTTCAACTTCCCTGAATGCCGAATCTATTCGACGTACGACTTGGCCAGAATCTATTGAATATGGTCTGAATCAAAGGCCAATCGGCACACCGAGAATTTACTGGCTTGTTTTGTACCGGTGAGGAGTTAGTGTAGCGCATTGATCTCTGGGATCAGATCGATGCAGCGCATGGCAGCAAGGGGAGCCGGGAGCGAAGCGACTGGCTCCCCTTGCTGCCGAGTGGTCGAAGTCAGCCATGCCTCTGGTGCTGGTGGTCTGTAGCCCAGCGAAGAGTGTGGTCTGACGACGTTGTAGTGGACACGCCAGCGCTCGGCCAGCACACGCAGTTCTTTTATCGAGTAGAAGAGCTCGCCGTTGAGGAATTCATCTCAAAGTTTCGGGTTGAACGATTCGCAGTAGCCATTCTCCCAGGGAGAGTCGGGTTCGATGTACAGAGTCTTTGCACCAGTGTAGGCAAGCCATTTGCACAGGTCTTTGGCGACGAACTCCGGACCGTTGTCCGATCGAAGATGATCCGGTACTCCCTTCATCACCATGACATCGGCCAGCGTTCCGATCACCAAGCTTGAACAACGCATGCATCGCAATAAGGTTATCGTCGCACTGGCTAACAAGATCGCCCGAGTCGCCTGGAAGATTCTCACCAAGCCCGAAGAGATCTATGGCTGGGCGGAGGTCTGACACAAGCTTTTCCCAAGTTTGCTGCTCAGAGAACAGATGGCACAACGGTGGATCGGCACGCTGTAAACCCGCTCGGGGTAACCGGTCTTGTTCAAGACCGACCCAAGTTATTGGGAACAGCATGCGCAGATCTCATCATGGCCTGGTCACCAAAAGCGGCCAACTCGCGAGAGGCCGGATACATTTATGCAAACCGCTATGTGTCAAAAGCAAACTGCGCTTGCAAAAACGGAGCGGACCATACATTTCCCGAGGCGATGTCCTTCAGCACAAGGTTATCCAGGCTTAGGTTCGCCACCAACCGCTTCAGCTTGGAGTTCTCCTGCTCAAGCTCCTTCAGTCGCTTCGCTTGGTCGATCTGCAACCTGCCATACTCCTTGCGCCAGCGGAAATACGTCTGCTCCACAATCTCGGCTTCCTTGCACGCCTGTGCCGTCGTCTTCCCGTTCGCCACAGCCGCTTCAATCTGTCTCAGCAGGTTTACTGCCTGCTCCGGCTGATACCGCTTGCTCGGGCCATCTTGATCTCCTTGTCCAGTGTTTCTCTTATTCACTGGCACAAAAGCAAGCCGAGCAGACCAAGATATAACTGGAGTACTTGATCATAAGCAGTGCGGGAACCTAAAAGGGCAGTATGCCTCGATATATAGAGAGAGGCATACTGGCTTGCTCTGTTGCCATAGTTATATTGTCTGACGCTCGACGCCACTGAACTCGCGAGACGATAGAAGTCACTTCGAAGATAGCGTCACCTACCAGGAGTCGCGTCACAGGAACTTCTGCTTGGAGGATAACCTCCATAACGGATCGAGAGATCTTACCGCTCGGAGAACGCACTGAGACCCGCATCCCCGTAACGCTACCAGCCAATGCCGAGGGCCGTATGTTCAGGTGAGGACGGCTAGAAGTTTGCCGGAGATGCTTGGTGTAGTAGGCCGAAAGAGTAGCCCACCCCGATGGGACAAGCCAGACACCACGATTGCTGGCTCAGCATATCTGGCTCTCTACTTGTAACTGTTCACGATCTTCGCCATAGATAATATTCGGCAAAATTGATATATTTAGCAATATTGGCGAAGGCCGATGGCCGCACCGAGCCAGAGAGAGATCAACGCGTCAGACTTGCAGAGAACGGGACTGGATGATTTATATCTCACGAATCATCCGAACTTTGAGATCAGCACCACGAAGAGCGTAAGAGGGCGGATGACTCCAAGCATGAAACGATATCCCGGGGAAGCTGAGCTAAACGCTTCCGGAATAATGCGATATCAAGCTCTACATTCGACTATTGCAGTAGCCGCCACTCCGTCTCCGAAAGTCCTTCGATCCAGCAGGCTATTGGGCTGGAATTGCATTTCGGTCGAGCAGCATATCAATATGCCCGGATTGCCCAGAGGGGCTGTTTTAGACGGACCGGTTGCGATCATGCTACGCTCCGCCAGTTCCCACTATGAGTACAAAGATGGAACAGGGGCATTTGCTTCAAATCGAGTGACGTATGGGGCCATTTCAGTGTTTCCACCTGGACCGGTTCCTGAAATAAGACTTCTCACTCAATCGGAATTCGCCTATTGTGCGTTCGATTCGGACTTCGTCACGCAAATCGCGAGAGAAATGAAAGGCTCTATATCAAGCGATATGGGCATCATTACAAACAAACAGGATGCGCAACTCCAGGATATATTCAACCTCTTCTTGGCAGAGCTTGAGGCACAGAGCGTGAAACAGCAACTATACATCGACTCCTTGGCTTGTGCGTTCGTAATTAGGGTCCTAAAGCTAACCTCAGCCGGACTCGGCGGTTCAACGACATTGAGACGCCTTCCGCGAGACGCCAAACTAGATCGGGTGAAAGAGCGAGTTGACGCGGAACTCGGACGACAATTGACCCTAAAGTGTCTAGCGGATGAATGTGGGTACAGTCGGGCTTATTTCTTGCGGTGGTTTCACGCTCAAACGGGCCTGAGACCGCATGAGTATGTACTCAATCGACGCTTAGAACGAGCTGCGCGTCTTTTAGGACTGAAAAAGATGACTTTGACCGACATTGCGGCGGAGTGTGGATTTTCCAGTCAGTCCCATTTGACCTCTGTCTTTCGTAAACGCTTTGGTCTACCGCCCGGGGCGTACCGGCGAGAACTTGGATACTAAAGATGTTAAAGTTGGTTTTGGGGCGAAGATTTTGCACGCTAGGGCCTTGTTCTCTTATGTCATCGACTTACGCTCTTCTTTACAAATAGATGTGTGCAGTTTGAACTGTTTTACCGCTGTGGGCGATTGCAGCCATGCGGATTCAACGGGGTGCACGCCTTCTAACCGCAATCTGTATCTACTCAGCAAGTGGGAACGGGTTGCACTCCAATAAGGCGACCTGTAGACCGGGGCGAGTGAAGCTTGACATCGTTTCGAGTTCGCGCCAGCGTTCGACCTTCGACAGTGGATCGTCAGACACGGCTGCTAACAAGTCAGAGGTGTGCCCAGGGAGATTGGACCTGGTGTAGACCGCGCACCTCCGCCGTACCTCCTTCTAATTCAACCGGAAGAAGATCACACCAGAAACTTGGTCGGAAAACACCCATATATCATCACCCCTGACGCCTTTGCCCACCTCTACAAGAAGCATCTACGCGATCTGCTCGGAAGGCGGAGGCGGGCCAATCTTTCCCTTTTCGAGAAGTTTTACAAATACTGCTATGTCCCTGAGCGCTGCCTGTTGACCCTTAAGAAGGGTCTGACAAACCACTCCGGATTCCGGGTTGCCGGGCCTCGAATAGCTGTATCTCGTCCAGCTTCATAATTTTCCAGTATCGATGAATTGGCAATCACATCCAATTGTTAAAACGGAATGTTCTCGAACGAAATCTTGTTGGGAGAAAGTATGAGTAATGATGGAGCGTATGGGCGACGCATCTGCGAGCGGTTCCGTTTGGAGCCGCATGATGGATTGGTCGTGAGAAGACTAAACAAGGTGAGTTTCGCCGCTACGCGCCTAACCTCGACCGAACGCAATCACGGTAGAACCCTCCCAATCCCGCCCGAGGATTCCCATGCGCTCGTCTTCAAGTTAAGTAATCTATTTGAGCATGAACTCTACATGAGGGGAAAGCCCCTGCGTCCGGGTGCGATGCTAGCTGGGACGTTCAGCGTTGTCGACCTTGCTGAAGACCCAATCGCCGACCTTGTGGACGCGTTTGACCAGATTCATTTTTATGTGCCCCGCTCCGCGCTGGACAGCGTGGCCATCGACGTTGGTGCTCGCCGCATTGATAACCTGATCTTCCGCCCGGGAGAAAGTTATGATGATCCCGTCGTTCGGCATCTCGGCTATGCCATGCTCGAGACGATCGACCATCCACAGGAAGCTAATCAATTGTTCGTGGACCATATTGCTTCTGCGATGCACATCCATCTCGCCCGACGATATGGTGGCATGAGATTCCCAGGCGAGGTCCGGGGAGGACTGGAGCCTTGGCAGCTTAGGCGGGCGACCGAGGCTCTGAGCGCTAACCTGGACGGGGAGATCCCTCTCTCCAGCGTCGCCTTAGCATGTGGACTCTCCGTTAGCCACTTCACCCGGGCCTTTAGAAAGAGCACCGGACATCCGCCTCACAGGTGGTTGCTTGAGAGGCGGATCGCCCTTGCCAAGAGTTCCCTCCGCACGTCGGAGATGTCCCTCGCTCAGATCGGCGTGAACTGTGGATTTGCCGATCAATCGCACTTCAACCGCATCTTCCGACGCTATGTCGGAGTGAGTCCGGGGGAATGGCGTCGACAGCAAAAAACATGACCAACAAAAATAACGGAAGCGACATGGCAATGGCGCTAAAGGCCTAATTATGCACGTATTGATCAATCTTCCGGTGTGGGGTGCTGATATGTTTTGGGGACTGTGAAAAATGCAACCGGTAAATCAAAATGACTCTCAAGACTAGCCCATCCTCGAACTTTGACGTTTCCGATGATACCTTGGTCCGCGAACTGCCGGGCTTCGAACGCGGTTTTGCGGATGTGAACGGCGCTCGGCTGCATTATGTTGGTGGCGGGTCTGGAGAGGCCGTAGTCCTCCTTCCGGGCTGGCCGCAAAACTGGTGGGCCTATCGCAAGATCATGCCCGCTCTATCTAAGCAGTACCGGGTTATTTCGATGGACATTCGCGGCATGGGCGCCTCAGAGAAGCCGGCCGTCGGTTACGACAAGAAGAATATGGCCCGGGACGTCTATGAGCTCGTTCTCAGCTTGGGTCATCACAGTGCACATATTGTTGGCCACGATATCGGCTCCCAGGTCGCTTACTCCTATGCGGCCAATCATCCAGAGGCGACTACGTCGCTTACCCTTGTAGACGTACCGGCTTCGGATGAAGGGGTGCTTCAGATGCGCCTCCTCCCCGAGCACGGAACATTCGGCGACAAGATCGATCCCGCGCACCCCTTCACGTGGTGGTTTGCCTTTAATCAGGTTCGCGGTATGCCCGAGGCTCTTCTTGAAGGTCGTGCGCATATCCTGCAGGAATGGTTCTTTGACTATCTGCTGCTAAAAGAAGACGCCCTGGATGAACGCGACCGAGCTGTATATGCGGCCGCATACAACACACGCGATTCCATCAGGGCGGGTAATGCCTGGTACCAGACATTCACGCAGGACATTATTGATCAGCGTAGCTATCCAGAACGGCTGACGATGCCTACTCTTGGGATCGGGGGCGTGGCATACGGATGGTTGAACGATTTCTTGATGCGTCGGACCACAAATCCTCGCGTCGTTCACCTTGCCGACAGCGGCCATTTCGTTGTTGAAGAAAAGCCTGGGGAAACAACGGACTTGCTGCTTGAGCACCTTGGATCTGCGAGCCGTCGCACGTTTGCCCTGTAGAGGTCCGAAACTCCGCCGGGAGAGACACGGCGTCCTCGCCCGGCGGAGGACGTACGAGAGCTGATTCTTGCGGTCGTAGGGATGAACCCTCCTCGAGATTGAAGACGGGTTCTCCTGCGAACGGTGAAAAGGCCACCGCGAGGCGGGACGCACTTGCTGGAAATCCTTCTGTCTGCAGCTACTCAAGATATTTGCTCACCCCTGTACATCACGTCTTCGAGCATCTCGAGCCATCTCCTGGACGGCCGGTCTGCGAGTTGTAGTCTACTGATGCCAGTCTCCTTCGACTTCTCTTCGATCGTTGGAGCATAGACGCTCACTTCGAAGATCGACATAAATTGGGTGCCGCACGCCGGGCACCGATTCTCGCTCGCAGTGTCGGAATAAACGAGGAACGCGGATCGGCAGACCCCTCAGACAGCTTTGAAGCAGTCATGCTCGCCGCGCTCCCACGTCACTGCCTCGTGACAAGCAAATGCGTCATGGACACCATGTGCGAGAGGATCTTGGCCGAGTCCCTTCCTTTCAGGGGGGGATTGCTCAATTCCTCATTCAGCCATGGATGTATGGGCACAGGCTGGTCGCACATCGAAAGTTATAACAACGTGAGGGGATTCGGGAAATAGCTCAGGGCCGCCGAAAGGCGGCCCTGAGCTATTTCAGCGAAGATCTACGATTTGATGAAGGCCAGAATATCGGCGTTTACCTGATCGGCGAATGTGGTGCACAATCCGTGTGGCTGACCGGGGTAGATCTTCAGAGTGGAATTCTTGACCAGTTTCGCCGTGAGAGGGCCGGAGATTTGAAGCGGTACGATTTCGTCCACATCGCCCTGCAGAACTAATGTTGGAATCGTAAACTTGGCCAAGTCTCCGCGAAAGTCAGTCTCAGAGAAGGCCTTGATGGAGTCGTACTCGCACTTCAACCCGCCCATCATGGACTGCAACCAGAACGACTCACGAATGCCCTCGGAGATCTTCGCGTCTGGTTTGTTGTAGCCATAGAACGCGATCGACAAATTCCGAATGAACTCAGTGCGGTTGCTCACAAGCCCATTGCGCAAATCATCAAAGACGGACATGGGGGCGCCGGGATGATCGGGCGTTTGCAGCATGAACGGTGTTACTGCAGAGATCAAAACAGCCTTTGCCACACGCTTGGTTCCGTGGCGCCCAATGAAACGTGCGACCTCGCCGCCGCCCGTCGAGTGACCTACGAGAATGGCGTCCTTCAAGTCCAACTTCTCGAACAACTCCGCGAGATCGTCCGCGTAGGTGTCCATGTCGTTGCCATTCCACGGCTGGCTCGAACGCCCGTGACCGCGACGATCATGAGCGATGACCCGATAGCCATGCTGCCCAAAGAAGAGCATCTGCGCATCCCAGGCGTCCGCTGTGAGCGGCCAGCCGTGCGAGAAGACGATGGGCTGACCCGTGCCCCAGTCCTTGTAGTAAATGCTATTGCCGTCTTTCACTGTAAGAGTGTTCACTGTGTCTCCTTTGGAGCCTGATTTTGGTTTTATTGTTTCGGGTTGAAACGCGAAAGCCACGCTCGGAAGTGCGAGCGTGGCTGCCATAGCCGCCCCGCTGATCAGGACATTTCTTCGCGAAATGTGAACCTGAGCCTCGGAGGAAGTTGAACTCTCCTCGTCCTGCTTGACGGAACATATTAGGTTTTGTGACATTTTGGCCTCCTGAAGGTGAAACCAGTTAGATAGTGTTGCGAGTGACGACCAGGAGAGCCAATCCAATTGCGATTGCATCTTCCAGGAAGGCAGCCGGCATGTCTTTTCCAAAGGCAGACGCCAAGAGTTGACGTCCCTTTGCGCCCCCGAAAGTCCCGGCAATCGCGCCGACGATGCCCGCAACAATCCCGAAGAGTGTAGAGCCGCTGGCAACACACATTGCAGCGCCGCAGAGTGCTCCCGCCAGCACGCGCGGGATGAACTGCTGAGGCACTTTCCGGCTTGGTGTTTTGGGAAGTTGGTCTGTCACATATTCGACAAGCGCGAGAGCGGCAAAGATCCACGGAGTATACCTGTATCCGAGAAAAGCGATCTTCGAACCAGAGAGTCCGAGCCGGTCTGCCCGTGCAGCAATGCTTATTGCTGCTAACCCCGTAAATGATCTCAGACCGCAGACAACTCCGATCAGTAATGCAAGAAGCCAGCAGTCCATGGGACCTCCGATAGTGTCACGACAGGCATTCGCTGAAGCTGGGATCCCAACCCCGAGTGCGCTGTTCACAAGCTATGGCAGAGGTACGGGCGACATCTTTGTCAATGCGATCTTCTTTTTACGAATTTGGCGGTCATCTTCCTTCGTTCGCCTCGATTGCTTCTATCCATAGACTCTCAACATCCCCTAACGATGAGTTCGGCAGATCGATCAATGGATCTGTATGCTGCGCCGCCTAGAACGTAGTCACGGAGCTACTCCTCATTTGGGGGGGATGGTACGATCAAAGCCTTTGATAACGTGTTAGGCCAAAACGTGGTGACATTTGCAAAGTTAACGCGCGTGAGGCGCCTATATCGTTAGCTGTATTTGAACGGAACTTTCAGGGAGACGGCCTACGGATTACGACGCGATGGACTGCGGGCCCACGGAAACGAGTGGGGCATGAATGCACAGAGATTTACTCAAGGAACGCGATCGCTCATTCTTCAGGCGGCATTTGAAATCGTTTGCGTCTATGGCTTCGCCGGAGTCACGCTGGGGCATCTTGCGCGCAAGGTAGGGATGTCGAAGAGCGGTCTTTTTGCCCACTTCAAATCAATCGAACAGGTACATCTCGCGTTGATCGCTTATGCAGGTGAAGTGTTTCGATCAGACGTGATTCTGCCTGCACTCGAATCGGATGCGGGCCTGCCTCGGCTGGAAGCGACGATGTCCAAGTGGCTGGAATGGACAGCACGGCCAGGAACATTCGGCGGATCTCCTCTGATCGCGGGCTTTTTCGAGTTCGACGACAGAGAGGGAGCGGTCAGAGACGCGCTGCTGGAACAGGAGGTCGCATGGCGAGATCACCTGCGCCAGCTGGTTGTGGAAACGATTGAAACAGGCGCATTCCGACAAGATCTGAACAGCGAGCAATTCGTCTCGGAACTCTCTGGAATTTGCTACAGCTTCCATGTTTCCGCGCGTTTTCTCCGTTCTCCAGAGTCCCAAGCCGCTGCTCTTTTGGCAGTCGATGGACTTCTAAATCGTGCGAAGTCCGGTACCCCCTCCATGCCTCCCTTTCCTTCTGCATCGGAAGGCTAACATATGCATGAAGCCGCAGACCTACCCTTTGAAGTCTCTTCGCCAGCGACCCGGGCTTGTGCCGGTCAACTTCGCGAATGTTCGGTTGAAAGAAGCCTGATCACAGAAGCCTGCCTGAAAGGCAATTTCAAGAAGCGATTCATCGGAGTTCAAGAGGAGATGCTTCGCGCGAGCGATCCGCTGCGCGATCACCCATCGATGTACCGGCTGACCGAAACTGGTCTTGAATGATCGTGCGAAATGACTGACCGACAGACCACATTCCTTCGCAACGATCGACAGCCGGACGTCGCTGTAAGTCCCTTTGGATAAGAGTTCGATTGCACGACGCTTCTGCGAAGTTGACAGGCCACCTCGATGGATTCTCTTGTCCGCAGGTCCCAAACTTCGGAGGTGGACAATTTGCGAACAGAAGAGCATCACGAAATGTTCCATAAAGGAAGACGAAAACAACTCGGGGGATTCGAGGCTGGGGAGGATTAGATGTGTAAGGCGGGTAAATACGGAGGCTTCGCAGGGGATATCTTCGAGCTCAGTCGAAATACGCGGAAGACCCTGATTGTCGGTGAATTGGTTTAGGGTGGTCCGCGGAAGATGATACTGAACGCTGTCGTAGGTGTTCGCTTTGCCAAAATGCAGGTTGCCGCGGGAAGCTCCGCTAAGCGCTTTGGCAATGATGTCGAGCTTGTCATCGTCTGAAATGTCCAAGGCCCAACGTAATTGCACGGATGCCGGATTGAATTGAACTGTGACGATAAGCCGTTGCAAAAGAATGTGGCTTATTGCTTGTGAAGGGGCTCCCACCTGCCGAACCAATGGGATAAGAGCAACCTTTGGCGTTGAAATGGGATGCCCCGCCGGGAGGATGGATTCTGGAACGATGGGCATCGATCGATCGGTCCAGTTCTCAAATGGTTGAGTATTCGCGTGGCTATCCATGTTCAACCCCTTTGTGTGGGCTCGTGAAATATATAATACGACCAGTCGTACCAGATTCCTCATGAAATGCTAACTCCTCATTTGGGGGGTAGGTGGATATCTTCGTAAGCGTATGAAATGCCAGAGCTTTCGCGAGACCGTCTCGATGTAACTGGCAGGCGGGCAAACGCAGGTTCCGCTCTATATGCCATTTCTCATCGCGCTTTCGACGGCCACGGGTTTCTGGCGTGATCCGACAAACGCTGGCTGTGTTCGACAAGATAACTCAAAGCGCGCTCGGCTAAGGTTGCAGAGTCGGCAGATGGGTATGCGTGGAACGAGGGCGCGCTACCTCTCTCTCGTCACTCTGCGGGCTGGCTTAAACCCTTTGCCTGCCAGCCTCATGAGCAGTTTCATCGAACCTTCGGCGAGCGCGGGAAGACTCGTCGGCAGTAAGAAGATCAGCTCTCGCAATCGAATCCAGAATCGAGGACAGAAATGGTGAACACAAAGAATTGGTTTGGACTTATTTTCGCAGCGTGTGGAAGCACAATTCTGCTTGGATGCAACTCCGGCATCCCCGTTCAAGCTGGAGGCCCAACCGGGGTCAAGAATATCCTTCTTGTCCACGGAGCCTGGGCGGATGGGTCCAGCTGGTCGAAGGTAATCCCCCTCCTGCAAGCGGACGGGTACAACGTTGTCGCAGTCCAACTTCCTCTTACTTCTCTTGCCGATGATGCAGCCGTAGTGCAGCGTGCTCTCGCCGTAGAAACCGGACCTGTGCTGCTGGTCGGTCATTCTTACGGAGGCGCTGTCATTACGCAGGCGGGGAACGATCCGAAGGTGGAAGGTTTGCTGTACGTGGCTGCGTTTGCGCCGGATGAAGGTGAATCGGCCAATTTGCTCGGTGCCACCGTTGCTGCGACGCCGGTCGGTGCTACCGTCCAGGCGGACATGCAAGGCTACGCCAAGCTATCGGCGGAAGGTATCTCGGAAGATTTTGCACCAGAACTTACGGACACGGAGAAAGCGTCGCTGGCTGTCACGCAGGGGCCGATCTCGTTTCCGAACGCTCTTGGAGGCACCATCACGAACCCGGCGTGGAAGGGCAGACACTCCTGGTTCATCGTCGCGGCAAACGATCGGGTTATTTCGCCACAGCTGGAGCAGACGATGGCGACCCGGGCGAAAGCGACCACAATCACTTTGCAGTCTTGCCACGTAGCTTTGCTGGCGCATCCGACAGACGTATCTGCTTTCATCGAGAAGGCGGCGTCCACGTTGAAGCCATAGATCGAATTCGCCGCGAATCTCGAGGGCCATTAGTTTGGAGGTAGTCGGATCATTCGATGGAGTCGGTGACATTTATTACGCCGGGCGCAAGGTCATGGGATCTCAATCACGCTTCATCCGTCAGGACCAATTGGACAAGAGCTTACCCCCAATACGTGGCCCATGGCGAATCTTGTGCGTGGACGATGACCTTGCGAGCCTTCACCTGCGCCGGGCAATCCTCGAGCGAGCGGGCTATCAGGTGATCTCCATAGATCGGCCGAGCGAGGCCCTCGAACAAGATTTGTCTGTCATTGACCTGATCTTGCTGGATTACGACATGCCAGAGATGAACGGCAGGGAACTGTTTCTCCGATTGAGAACTGCCCGAGCGATTTGCCCGATCCTCCTTTTGAGCGGTTGCGTCGAGGGAATTCCACCGGAGGTCCGTGTCCTGTTCTCAACCTGTATCACAAAGGGGACGCCTATTGAGGAGATCTTGGCAATCGTCGCAGCATACCTGGAGCAAGCAATGATGCGGGACGCTCCCTAAAAGTGCGGTCGAATCCGCGAGTTTGGATAGTCCTATCCCTAGCCCAAGACGCGCCTTCTTCAAACGAAGAGCAGTACCCCTGAGGTGCGACAGCGGTTGTTCAGTTCGCTATGATCGAACTGTAACAAAGGGGGGGCTATGGCGAAGAACGGAACTCGCGAGAAGATCATAGAGGCAGCGTACGTCCGTTTTTACCGTTTCGGCTACAACGGCAGCAGCGTGCAGGACATCGTGGATATGGTTGGCGTTCAGAAAGGGACGTTTTACAACTATTTCAAAAGCAAAGAGCGGTTGGCTCTTGAGGCCTTGAAGCACTACGCTTGCATCGCAGACCAAGTGTTCACTTCTCCTGACACCACTGAAGTCGCGGCTACGTCTGGGAAAGACGCGCAGTCATACGTTGAACGGATTCGCAATCAGTTCATGCAGGCCGCACATTTCCAGGAGGGACCAAACGGTTCCCTGGGATGTTTGATGGGAAACTTTACGGCAGAGTCCGATACTCTCCCTGCGAGCTTTCGTAAGTTGATCAATCAGAGTTTCAAGCGATGGGACGCTGCAATCGCGGCATCTTTGAAGCTCGCCCAAGAGAGAGGCGAGATCGATCCATCGCACAATCCAGAAGAGTTGGGTCGATATCTGATGGCCTGCTGGCAAGGTGCTTTGCTCCTGATGAAAAGCTCAAAGAGCAGAGTGCCGATAGAAGATTTCTTCCATTTCACGCTCTACATACTGCTGAAAGCCGACGCCACGAAGGCGTCAGAAGTGAAGCATAAAACTCAGCGACTCCGGAAAAAGGCTTGAGGCAAGCGACCCTGGCTCCATTGATTGCCAAGCCACAAACAAGCAGTGGGCGGCTCTGAATTGAAGTCGTGCGTGAATTGACGGTTCTCAACATAATGGTCAGAACTGCAAATACTTTCGATTCCGTGTGACGTATCGTGATAAGCGCGACGTAATACGAAGAGAGGGATCTGATCACCATGCCCAGCCGAGAGGATGGATTGCTGCCTCGAGCATTCCATACCTGTCACGCGACTTTGGCCCTGACCGATCATTCCTGTCGTAACCCGTTCTTTCCTGGACGAGTAGCCGCACGAATCCTTGAGTTTCTATTGTTTATCCTGTTCTTGCAGACGGCGAACGCATTAGATCCTTCTCGAACGATCAAGCAGTTCGATCACAGCTCCTGGACAGTGCGTCTGGGAGCATCAATTGGAATCGTTGACCTCGCTCAGACAACGGGTGGTTTTCTTTGGCTGGCAACACCCAGCGGCCTGGTGAGATTCGATGGGGTTACCTTTGAAGCATTCCGGCCAACCACCGGTCCTGCGCTTCCACAATCAGATATTTCGGCCTTAATGGCGACAGTCGACGGAGGTCTGTGGATCGGTTACAGGCTAGGAGGCTGCAGCCTCCTTAAGCATGGTGTCCTCACGAACTATTCCTTTCCGGAAGGGACTGTCTGGGTTTGGCAACTCAGAGCGTCGTCGCGCCCTTCGGGAGATCTTGCCAGTTGCCTCAGCGCGGCTGCCGGAGACCCAAGCTCCCAATGGCCCGCTGATTTTTCTCTTCACGTCGTCGGAACGCCACAGCCGCTTCTTGTCGATGCATTTGAAGCGATCTGAGCGATCACAGGCGAAGCACTTTCGAATGGCTTCCGGCACTCCGAAGCTCAAGCAATCGACGTGGAGCTTCGATTTGGTCAATCGGAACTTCGTGCAAGCATCCGCGACGACGGCAAGGGAGTTCCCATGAATGCATTGGAACGCAACGAGGACACGAGACACTGGGGTCTTTTGGGCATGCAGAAGCGAGCTAGGAAATTAGGAGCAAACTTTGTTTTGCGAGGGCGATCGACGGGCCGTACGGAAGTTCAACTGACCGTACCTGGGTCTGTCTGCTATTGCTCGACTTCGCCGAACCGGATACGGTTTTTTAGGGGAGGCTCGTCTTGAACGATAAGGCGACTATACGAATAATGACGGTGGACGACCATCCGATTGCGCTGGGAGGAATTGCTTACGCGCTACAGGAGGAGTTCGATATCCAGATAGTCGCTGAAGGCTGTACAGGGGCCGAAGCGATTCGGCTCTATCCATTGCATAGGCCGGACGTTACTCTGATCGATCTGCGCCTGCCAGATATGAGCGGCATCATCGCAATGGGAGAAATTCTCAAGTCTTTCCCAGAGGGAAAGTTCATTGTGCTGACAACCTACCACGGTGACGTGCCGGCAAAGAGGGCGTATCAAGCCGGTGCTCTGGGATATCTTTTCAAAAGCATGCTCAGCAAGGATCTGGTGCAGACGATTCGACGGGTTTACTCCGGAGAGTGTGTAGTGCTTCCGGAGGTAGCCTCAAGGATCGAGCAATACGCATCCGCACCAGATCTCACGGAGCGGGAGATCGCAGTGCTTCGGCTTGTGGCAGCGGGAAACTCCAATAAAGTCGTCGCAGCC